>NZ_SRRU01000010.1:0-302302 GCF_004784465.1 Streptomyces griseoluteus
CCCGGAAGCTAAGCCTCACAGCGCCGATGGTACTGCAGGGGGGACCCTGTGGGAGAGTAGGACGCCGCCGAACTAATTTTATGGGAAACCCCCGCACCTTTGGTGCGGGGGTTTTCTGCGTTCAGGGCCCGTTTCCCTTCCGAAGAGGGAGGGGCGTGAATATGCCTTAAAGGCGGCCTGCCGCCTTCAGTGCCAAATACGCGTCAGCCAGCGTGGGAGCCAGTTCCTCCGGCGTCGCGTCCACCACTGTCACCCCATGGCGACGAAGCTGTTCGGCAGTGCGCTGCCGTTCGTGCTGAGCCTGTGTGGCGGCCGCAGCCTGATACACCGCGTCGATATCTCCTCTGCCTTGTGCCATGCGGGCGATGTGAGGGTCGGCCACAGAGGCCACGAGGACCGTATGGCGTTGGGTGAGCTGGGGGAGCACCGGTAGCAGACCCTCCTCTACGGGGGCCGCGTCGAGCGACGTCAGCAGGACGATCAGCGAGCGGCGCGGTGCCGTACGCAAGGCGGCTGCCGTGAGGCCGCGGGCGTCCGTCTCGACCAGCTCCGGCTCCAGGGTGGCCATCGCTGTGACGAGGGATGGCAGGAGCTGGCCGGCGGACTTGCCCTGGACCAGGGCGCGGACCTGGCGGTCGTAGGCGAGCAGGTCCACGCGGTCGCCGGCGCGGGAGGCGAGGGCAGCCAGGAGGAGGGCCGAGTCCATGGCGGCGTCCAAGCGGGGCACATCATCCACCCGGCCGGCCGAAGTGCGGCCGGTGTCGAGGACGAGGAGGATGCGCCGGTCGCGCTCCGGACGCCAGGTTCGTACGGCGACGGCGGACTGGCGGGCGGTGGCGCGCCAGTCGATGGAGCGGGTGTCGTCGCCGGGGACGTACTCCCGGAGGCTGTCGAACTCGGTGCCCTCACCGCGTGTCAGAACGCTTGTCCTACCGTCTAGTTCACGCAATCGAGCGAGTTTTGACGGGAGATGCTTTCGGCTGGCGAAAGGGGGCAAAACCCGTAGTGACCAGGGCACTCGGTGGGTGCCCTGACGGAAGAACAGGCCGAGGGGCCCATAGGAGCGGATCGTGATGCGGTCTGCTTGGCGGTCGCCACGGCGGGTGGGGCTCAACCGGCTTGTCACACGGCGTTGTTCGCCGGCCGGGATGTCCAGGCGGTGCCGGGAGCCTTCGACCTCGGTGCCCGGTTCCCAACTGCTGGGTGGCCAGGCGTCCCGTAGCCGTCCCCGCAGCGGGCGGCGGGACGGGTTGGTGACGGTCAGAGTGATGTCGGCGATTTCGCCGAGACGAGTGGAGGTGTCGCCGGAGCGGGTGAGGACAAGGCGTCGTACGGGCGCCGCGAGCGCGAAGTCACAGGCGCAGGTCAGGGCCAGGGAGCCGTTGACCGCGAGGATGCCCGTCCAGCTGGGCTCCAGCAGGGCGACGGGGAGGGAGCCGAGGGCCGCGACGAGGGCGGCGCGTCCGGTGAGCGGCATCAGCGGGGTACCGGGACCTGGGCGAGGACCGAGTTGATGACCGAGTCCGCGGTCACGCCCTCCATCTCAGCCTCCGGGCGCAGTTGGACCCGGTGCCGAAGTGCGGGCAGGGCCAGGGCCTTCACGTCGTCGGGGGTGACGTAGTCACGGCCCGTCAGCCAGGCCCAGGCGCGGGCGGCTGCGAGCAGTGCGGTGGCGCCTCGGGGGGAGACACCCAGGGTGAGTGAGGGGGACTGACGGGTGGCGCGGCAGATGTCCACGACGTAGGCCGTGATCTCGGCGGAGACCGTCGTCTCGGCCACGGCTGCGCGGGCGGCTTCGAGGTCGGCCGGGCCGGCGACGGGACGTACGCCTGCTGCGTACAGGTCGCGAGGGTCGAAGCCCGACGCGTGGCGGGTGAGGACGTCGATCTCGTCCTCGCGGGAGGGCAGCGGGATCGTCAGCTTCAGCAGGAAGCGGTCCAGTTGGGCTTCGGGGAGGGGATAGGTGCCCTCGTACTCGACCGGGTTCTGGGTGGCCGCGACCAGGAAGGGTTCGGGGAGGGGGCGCGGAGTGCCGTCGACGGTGACCTGTCGTTCCTCCATGGCCTCGAGGAGGGAGGACTGGGTCTTGGGCGGGGTGCGGTTGATTTCGTCCGCGAGGAGGAGGTTGGTGAAGACGGGGCCGGGCTGGAAGGAGAACTCCGCGGTGCGGGTGTCGTAGACGAGGGAGCCGGTGACATCGCTCGGCATCAGGTCGGGCGTGAACTGGACCCGTTTCGTGTCGAGTTCGAGTGCCGATGCCAGGGCGCGGACCAGGAGGGTCTTGGCGACACCGGGGACGCCTTCGAGGAGGACGTGGCCTCGGCACAGCAGGGCGACGACGAGTCCGGTGACGGCGGGGTCCTGGCCGACCACGGCTTTGGCGATCTCGGTGCGAAGGGTCTCCAGTGAGGCACGGGCGGCGGCCGCGTCCTCGGAGTTCCCGGCGCTGTCAGTGGTCGGGGCCATCATGAACGGCGTACCTCTCTTTCGAGGGCGTCGAGTCGGTCGGTGAGTGCGATGAGGGCCGCGTCGTCGCGGGGCGGCGCTCCGAAGAGGAGTGAGTGCAGGGCCTGTTCGGCGCTGTCGGGGAGACGCGCGGACATAGCGGGGAGCAGGGCTTCCGGGGTGTGGGCCTGGGCGGCGGGGACGCCGACGAGCGGGGCCAGGCGGGTGCGGGCCGTGGAGCGCAGGGCGGCGGAGGCACGGTCGCGGGCGTCCGCCTTGCGGTAGAGACGGGCGCGGCCCTCGGTCGTCTCGGAGGCGCGGATGACGACGGGCAGCCTCTCGGGGACGAGCGGGCCGAAGCGGCGGCCGCGGCAGAAGGCGGCGAGAAACGCTGCGACGAACAGTTGCAGGGTGCCCCAGAGCCAGCCCGAGGGGAGCAGGTCGAAGAGGCTTTTGCGGCCGGTGTCGGCGGCGGAGGAGTCGGCGAGCGAGGGGAGGTACCAGACCAGATGAGGGCGGGAGCCGAGGAGTTGCAGGGCGAGCGAGGCGTTGCCCTGCTTGTCGAGACGGTTGTTGAGGAGGATGTCGGGCGCGCCCAGGAGGACGGTGTCGCCGGTGCCCGAGGTCGCCGGGAGGCGGAGGAGGGTGGCGCGTCGCTCGCTGGGGTAGCAGGCGTCGGCGTCGTCGGCGGTGGTGCGGTAGCGGATGCCGCCGGTCTCGGCGCTGCCCGCCCGGCGGGCCTCGGGGAGGGTGCAGTCGGGGTCGAGTGTGGTCTCGAGCGTGGTGACAGGGCTCGCGGTGACGCCGGGGGCGAGGCGGCCGACGGACCAGTCGCCGGGGGCGACGAGCACGGTGCGGCCGCCGGAGGATGCCGTGGCCTTGGCCAGCCGGGTCTGTTGGTGGTGGGTCAGCAGGTCGGGTACGGCTACCAGGAGAGTGGTGTCCGGGCCGACGGCCTCGCGTGCCGCGTCGAGGGTGGTCACCACGCGGGTGGTGACCCCTCGGTCGGCGAGGAGTTCGGCTACGGCCCGGCTGCCGCTGGGGTCGGCCGAGCGGGGGTCGAGGTCGCCGTGCTGGGTCTGGGAGCGGATGACGGCGATGGCGACGGCACCGGCCAGCAGCAGGACGACGGCGAGGGCGATCCCCCGGTGGCGGGTCCAGATATGACGGGCGGTGAGGGCGGACGAGGTGGTCATCAGGTCTTCCCGTCGGGGGAGGCGCTGGTCACCAGTGTGGGGCGGGCGCGTTCGACGTCGCTGTCGAGTTGGGCGACACGTTGGTACGTCTGCTGGTCGGCGGTGCGGCCGCCGTATGTGACGTCGTCGAAGTGGCGGGCGGCGGCGTGGAGTGCGCCCGCGTGGGCAGGGAGGGTGCGGCCGGCCTCGGCGGCGGCTTCGTCGGCGGTGCGGCCGGGGCGGACGTCGAGCAGGGCGCGTTCCTCCAGGGCTCGGACGATGGCTCGCATGCGTTCCTGGACCGCCTGGTTCCAGTGGCCCTGGGCGGCGTGCGCGTCGGCGGCGGCTCGGTGTTCGGCGGCGGTGCGCGGGCGTTCGTCGAACAGCGGGGCGGCCGCGACGGAGCTGCGGCGCGGGGTGCCCAGCCGCCACCACAGGGCGGCCAGTACGGCGATGACGCACAGGACCACGACGAGGAGGCCGAGCGAGCCGCCCGGTGTCGCCGAGGCGGCCTTGGCGAGGAGCTTGCCGAGCCACGCCCAGAACGCGTTCAGGGCGCGCTGGAACAGGCTGGGGTCGTTCTCGTGGTACATCCGCTTGGCCAGCTCGCGGCGGGCCGCCTCACGGGCGGGGTCGCGCGGGACGGTCACGGGCGGTTCGTCGCCGGACATGCGCGACGCGAAGGTGGTGAGGCGGGCGGCGCCGGACATGGCCGACGCCGCCGTGAGAACTCCCCCCGTCATGCTCACCGCATCAGCTCCCCGGCACCGGGCCGGGCGTGGCGCCGGGGGTGTGGCCCTGGACGCCGGCGGCGCGGGCCAGTTCGAGGTCGAGGGCCTCGCGGCGGATGCGCTGGTCGATGTAGAGGAGCACGGTGACCCCGGCCTTGACCGGCATGGTGAGCGTGGCGCCGATGACCGAGCCGATGCCGGTGATGAGCAGGAACGACCAGCTGGCCGGCTGGGCGCCGGTGCCCATCAGGGCGGTCATCTTCTCCCCGTTGACGGCGAACGCGATGACGGTGAAGGGGATCACCGCGATCCACGAGACCATGTTGGCGATGAGCCCGGCGAGGAACTGCACGCCGAGGACGCGCCACCAGGAGCCCTGGACCAGCTTGGCCGACCGGCTCAGCGACTTCCACACGCCCTGTCGCTCCAGCATCAGAGCGGGCGAGGCGAGGGAGAAGCGGACGGTCAGCCAGATCACGACGACGACGGCCGCCAGGATGCCCAGGACGAGCAGGACGACGGCAGGTGCGTCGAAGCCCGCGACGAGCCCCACGACGAGGCCGGGCAGCGCGCCGGCGACCAGGATGCCGCCGGTGATGAGGGCCAGCAGCATGAGGAGGCCGAGCAGCTTGAGGAGCTGGCCGCGGGACTCGCGCCACGCCTCGCCGATGCTGATCGGCTTGCCGAGGACGGCGCGGCTGGTCACCGTCGTCAGCAGCGCGGTGGCCACGATGGTGCCAACTACGGAGACCACGCCGACGAGCAGCGCACCGGCCGTGATCGAGCCGAGGGAGCGCAGTGCCTCGGCGGGGGTGACGTCGGGGTCGCTGAGTGTGCTGGTCGTGTCCTTCAGAAGGACGCCCTGGAGCAGGAGCGCGCAGAGCTCGGTGAGGACCGCCACCGTCAGGGAGATGCCGAGGACGGTGCGCCAGTAGGCGCGCATGGTGGAGATGGCGCCGTCGAGTATCTCGCCGATGCTGAGCGGGCGCAGCGGGATGACACCGGGCTTCGCGGCGGGCGGGGGACCGCCCCATCCGTTGCCCCAGGCCGGGGGTCCGCCCCATCCGGCGGGCGGCTGGCCGCCCCAGCCCGCGCCCGGTGGCGGCGGGGGTGCCTGGCCGGGGGCGGGCGCGCCGGTGGGCGCCGACCACTGTCCGGGCGGCGGCTGACCCTCGGCCCACTTGGCCTCCGAGGCCTTGGCCTCCGGGGCTTCCGGACCCTTCGCGTCCGAGGTCTTCGCGTCCGGGCTCTGCGGAGCCTCGCCCGGCTGCGCCGCCGGTTCGACGGGCGCGGGCTTGTCGGTGGGCGTGGGCTCGGCGGCGCCGGGCGCGCCGGTCTGCCGTTCCTCGGACGACGGGTCGGGTCCGGGCGAAGCCCAGCCCGGCGTGTCACTCATCGAAGCTCCTTCACGATGCCCGTCCGCGGTCGCGGCGGCAGGTTGGCAGCCATCGTGCCATGGCCAGCTCACGGTGTGACCTGGTGCGGTGGGCCCCGTACTCCATCAATTCTCCGCCGGATACGGGGCAGACTCACCGCATGGCTGATCAGCAGGCGCGACCCGGTGAGGACAAGCGGCCGAGCGAGATACCGGTCATCCGATGGGAGGAACCACCCGAGGGACCCGTACTGATCCTTCTCGACCAGACGAGGCTTCCGTCCGAGGAGGTCGAGCTGGTGTGCACGGACGCGTCCGCGCTGATGGAGGCGATCCGCGCGCTCGCGGTGCGCGGTGCGCCGGTGCTGGGCATCGCGGGCGCGTACGGCGTCGCGCTGGCCGCCGCGCGCGGCTTCGACGTGGACGAGGCCGCGGAGGCGCTGGAAAGTGCCCGGCCGACGGCGGTGAACCTGTCCGTAGGCGTGCGCCGGGCTTTGGCCGCGTACCGGGACGCGCTGACCACGACCGGAGACCCGACGGCGGCGGCGACGGCGGCGCTCGCGGCGGCGCAGGCGCTGCACCGGGAGGACGCGGAGGCGAGCGCGCGGATGGCCGCGCACGGTCTGGCGCTGCTGGACGAGCTGATGCCGGGCGGCGGCCACCGGGTGCTGACCCACTGCAACACCGGTGCGCTGGTGTCGGGCGGGGAGGGCACGGCGTTCGCGGTGGCGCTGGCCGCGCACCGGGCGGGGCGGCTGCGGCGGCTCTGGGTGGACGAGACGCGCCCCCTGTTGCAGGGGGCGCGTCTGACGGCGTGGGAGGCGGCGCGCAGGGGGATGGCGTACACGCTGCTCACGGACAGCGCGGCCGGTTCGCTGTTCGCGGCCGGGGAGGTGGACGCCGTGCTGATCGGCGCGGACCGGATCGCGGCCGACGGCTCGGTGGCGAACAAGGTGGGCAGCTATCCGCTGGCGGTGCTGGCGCGCTACCACCACGTGCCGTTCATCGTGGTGGCGCCGGTGACCACCATCGACCCGGACACCCCGGACGGGGCGTCCATCGAGGTGGAGCAGCGGCCGGGCTTCGAGGTGACCGAGATCCTCACGCCCCAGGCGTCGGCGGTGGGCGGAGGCGGCGGGGTGCCGTTGGCGCCGCTGGGCACGCAGGCGTACAACCCGGCGTTCGACGTGACACCGCCCGAACTGGTGACGGCGATCGTCACCGAGGAGGGCGCCGTATCTCCGGTGACCCCTCAGGCGCTGGCGGCGCTGTCCGCGCGGGCCCGGGCCACGCCGGCCGCCTGAGAGCCGCACCGGCTGCCGGAGCCGTCCGCCCGTTCGGCCCCGGCAGCCGTCCCCTGCGCGCCAGGGGCAGACAGTGACCGCTCCATACGACTATCGTCACAGGCCAGTGACGTGCCTCACCTGCGGCTCTGTCGTCGTTATGAGAATGGGATGATGTCGTTTATGAAGGGACGAGTCCTTGTCGTCGACGACGACACCGCACTGGCCGAGATGCTCGGCATCGTGCTGCGTGGTGAAGGTTTTGAGCCGTCTTTCGTAGCCGACGGGGACAAGGCGCTGGCTGCTTTCCGGGAGTCCAAGCCCGATCTGGTGCTGCTGGACCTGATGCTGCCCGGCAGGGACGGCATCGAGGTGTGCCGCCTGATCCGGGCGGAGTCCGGGGTGCCGATCGTGATGCTCACCGCCAAGAGTGACACCGTCGATGTCGTCGTGGGCCTGGAGTCGGGCGCGGACGACTACATCGTGAAGCCGTTCAAGCCGAAGGAGCTGGTGGCCCGTATCCGGGCGCGGCTGCGGAGGTCGGAGGAGCCGGCGCCGGAGCAGCTCACCATCGGCGATCTGGTGATCGACGTGGCCGGGCACTCCGTGAAGCGGAACGGGCAGTCGATCGCGCTGACCCCGCTGGAGTTCGACCTGCTCGTCGCGCTCGCGCGCAAGCCGTGGCAGGTGTTCACCCGCGAGGTGCTGCTGGAGCAGGTCTGGGGCTACCGGCACGCCGCCGACACCCGCCTGGTCAATGTGCATGTGCAGCGGCTGCGTTCCAAGGTCGAGAAGGACCCGGAGCGGCCCGAGATCGTGGTGACCGTCCGAGGTGTCGGCTACAAGGCCGGACCGAGCTGACATGCCCAGGGACAGCGCCGCTTCGGCTCCCGGCCGGCCCGGCGCCGGTCCGGGACGCGCGTCCGGCCGCGGTGCGGGGAATCCGCGCCGGGGCCGCTTCTTCACCGCCGCCCTCCTGAGCGGCGGTGTCCAGGGCAGTCCGGTCGTCCGGCTGTTCATCCGCTGGGTGCGCCGCCCGCTGCTGCCCGTCATGCGGCTGTGGCGGCGCAACATCCAGCTCCGGGTCGTCGCCACCACCCTGCTGATGTCGCTCGGTGTCGTGCTGCTGCTCGGCTTCGTCGTCATCGGCCAGGTGCGCAACGGCCTGCTGGAGGCGAAGGTCAAGGCGTCGCAGAGCCAGGCCACCGGTGGTTTCGCCGTGGCCAGGCAGAGCGCGGACGAGACCGCGGCCGCCACCCACGGCAGCACGGGCGGCAACGGCACCGACGGCCAGCAGTCCCAGAACGTCATCCAGTGGATGAGCGACCTCGTGGAGTCGCTGTCCAGCGGCGGTTCGGGCGCCTTCGACGTGGTCACGCTGCCCGTCGGTGACGACAGCGGCGGCGGCCGCAGCCCGCGTGGTTCCGGGTACGTCAGCCCGGCCGAGAGCGTGCCCGCGAGCCTGCGCGACCGGGTCAACAGCAGCTCCAGCACCGCCGCCGCGCAGAGCTACACCCGGATCGTCTACAGCAACCGCAAGGACTCCCAGCCCGCGCTGGTCATCGGCAAGCAGGTCAACGACCCCAACGGTCACCCGTACGAGCTGTACTACCTCTTCCCGCTCACGCAGGAGGAGAAGTCGCTCAGCCTGGTCAAGGGCACTCTGGCGACCGCCGGTCTCTTCGTGGTCGTCCTGCTCGGGGCGATCGCCTGGCTGGTGGTGCGGCAGGTCGTCACGCCGGTGCGGATGGCGGCCGGGATCGCCGAGCGGCTGTCCGCCGGGCGGCTGCAGGAGCGGATGAAGGTCACCGGCGAGGACGACATCGCGCGCCTCGGCGAGGCCTTCAACAAGATGGCGCAGAACCTCCAGCTCAAGATCCAGCAGCTCGAGGACCTCTCGCGGATGCAGCGGCGGTTCGTCTCCGACGTCTCGCACGAGCTGCGCACCCCGCTGACCACCGTCCGCATGGCCGCCGACGTCATCCATGAGGCCCGCGAGGACTTCGACCCGATGACCGCGCGGTCCGCGGAGCTTCTCGCGGACCAGCTCGACCGGTTCGAGTCGCTGCTCGCGGACCTGCTGGAGATCAGCCGGTTCGACGCGGGCGCGGCCGCACTGGAGGCCGAGCCGATCGACCTCAGGGAGGTCGTCCGGCGGGTCGTCGGGGGTGCCGAGCCGCTCGCCGAGCGCAAGGGCAGCCGTATCCGGGTGGTGGGCGATCTGCAGCCCGTCGTCGCGGAGGCGGACGCCCGGCGGGTGGAGCGGGTGCTGCGGAACCTCGTCGTCAACGCGGTCGAGCACGGTGACGGCAAGGACGTGGTGGTCAAGCTGGCCAGCGCGGGCGGCGCCGTCGCGGTCGCGGTGCGGGACTACGGCGTCGGGCTCAAGCCCGGCGAGGCCACTCGCGTCTTCAGCCGTTTCTGGCGGGCCGACCCGGCACGCGCGCGTACCACCGGCGGCACCGGGCTCGGGCTGTCGATCGCGCTGGAGGACGCCCGGCTGCACGGCGGCTGGCTCCAGGCGTGGGGCGAGCCGGGCGGCGGCTCGCAGTTCCGGCTGACCCTGCCACGTACCGCCGACGAGCCGCTGCGGGGCTCGCCGATACCGCTGGAGCCCAAGGACTCGCGCCGTAACCGGGGCCTGGACGACGGCGGCACTCCGCGTGGGGGAGCGGAGAAGCTGGCGACGGTCCCGGTGCAGCAGACCGGCGGCAACGCGTCCGCGCTCCCGCCGCGTCAGGGCGCCGCCACGCCGGTGGCCGACCCGACGGCGCTGCCCGGCAACGGCAACGGCAACCGGGTCGTGCCCCGGCCCGCGAACCGCGGACGGCGGCCCGACGACAGGACCGGCGCGCAGGTGCCCGACCCACGTGCGGGCGGCGGCCCGGAACCCGCAGGGCAGGACTCGACCGAGGCAGGGGAGGCGTTCCGTGGTCGCTGACCGCGAGGGGGGCGCCCGGCGTACGCCGGGGCGCGCGGTGACATACGCGGTCTGCGGGGCCGTACTGCTGGGCGGCTGCGCCTCGATGCCCGACAGCGGGGATCTGCGCAACGTGGAGTCCACGCCCCGCCAGGACACGGGGGTACGGGTTTTCGCCGTGCCGCCCGCGGAGGGCGCTTCGCCCAGCGAGATCATGCAGGGCTTTCTGGAGGCGCTGACCAGCGACGATCCGCACTACGACACCGCGCGCAAATACCTCACCGCGCAGGCGGCGCGCGCCTGGCAGCCGGAGAGGTCGGCCACCGTGCTCGCGGACGGGCCCGGCATCATGGCCGAGACCCCGCCGGCCGGCCGGGAGCCCAACACCGGGCGCATGTACGCCCTGGCGGGTGACCGGGTGGCCACGGTGGACGATCAGCAGGCGTACGCCCCGGCGCACGGCGACTACCGCGCCCGGGTGCATCTGATCCAGGACCCCAAGAGCGGGCAGTGGCGCATCGACGCGCTGCCCGACGGTGTGGTGATGGGGAAGTCGGATTTCCAGCGCAACTACACGTCCGTCGACAAGTACTACTTCGCCAACCACACCAGGGCCGGGACGACGGGGGACCCCGTGGCGGTGGCCGACCCGGTGTTCATGCGCAGCAAGGTCGACCCGATGACCCAGTTGGTGAGCTCCCTGCTGCGCGGGCCCACCACCTGGCTCGGACCGGTGGTGAGGTCCAGCTTCCCGACCGGTACGGCGCTGAAGGACGGCACCACCGGGCTGACCCCGGACGACGAGAACAGCCTGACCGTGCCGCTGAACGCCAAGGCGGCCCACGTCGGCCCGGCCCGCTGCACGGAGATGGCGACCCAACTGCTGTTCACGCTGCGGAACCTGGCGCCGACGCTCGAGTCGGTCGACCTGCGCGGGCCCGGCGGAGACCAGTTGTGCGACCTGACGGAGAGCCGCGCGGACTCCGTCGCCTGGCATGCCTCCGCGCAGAGCCCGGACTACCTCTACTACCTGGACGGCAAGCACCGGCTGACCCGGCTGCCCGCCTCCGGCACGGGCACCGGTGGGACCCCGGTGCCGGGCGCGTTCGGCGAGGGCACCAAGCAGCTCGGGGCGGTCGCCGTCTCGCGGGACGAGCGCACGGCGGCCGGGGTCAGCGCGGACGGCAGGTCCCTGTACGTGACCCCGCTGGCCGCCTCCGTCCCGCTGGAGCCGCCGGTGCTGACCAGCCAGGGGCCCGGCGCGGACACCCGGCTGAGCAGGCCCGGCTGGGACGCGCGCGGCGACCTGTGGGTGGCCGACCTGAACCCGGCCCGGCCGCAGCTCTACGTCGTCCCGCAGGGCACCGGCAAGCCGGTCGCGGTGACGCTGCCGGAGCTGCCCGGCCCGATCCGGGACGTGCGGGTCGCGGCGGACGGGGCGCGGGTCGCGCTGGTCGTGGCGGTCAAGGGCGACAAGCAGTCGCTGCTCATCGGCCGGATCGAGGGCGGCGACAGTGTGAGCGCCGAAAGCGACGCGCAAAGCGGGAACGGGGACACCCCGGCCGAGCCGCCGGCCGTCGTCGACCCGCGTCCGGCCGCGCCCGACATGGAGCAGGTCACCGCGCTGTCCTGGGCCGGTGACAGCCGCCTCGTCGTGGTCGGCCGCGAGCAGGGCGGGGTGCACCAGATGCGCTATGTGCAGGTGGACGGCTCCGCGCTGGAGGGTCCGGCGCCGGCCGCGCTGTCGCGGGTGAAGGCCATCGCCGCCGCCGAGGACGACCGGGTGCCGCTGGTGGCCTACTCGGAGGACGGGATCGTCCGGCTGCCGTCCGGGGCGCAGTGGCAGAAGGTGGACAAGGACGGGACGGCGCCGGTCTATCCGGGATAGCAGCGCGCTGACCTGCGGGTTCGTGGGCTCATCGCTCGTTCGGGTGAGGGGTGGCGGGCTCCGGTCGGGGTTGTCCACAGGGGTGTTTTCCACAGGGGTGGCCGGGTCGGCCGGGCCTCGGCACAGTGGTGGGCATGCGGGGATGGATGCGGGACCTCAGCGACCTGGCGCTGCCGACCGAGTGCGGCGGCTGCGGGTCGCCACCGGCTGTGCTGTGCGCACGGTGCCGGGCGCTGCTGGAGCGCGCGGAGCCGCGCCGGGTGCGGCCGGTGCCCGAGCCGCCGGGGCTGCCGGTGGTGCACGCCGCCGCTCCTTACGCACGGGAGGTGCGGGCACTCCTCCTCGCGCACAAGGAACGGGGCGCGCTGGCGCTCACCGGGGCGCTGGGCGCGGCCCTGGCGGGAGCCGTGCGCGCCGGGCTGGGGCCGGAACCAGGCCGAAGTACGGCGGAGTCCCGCGCGGGACCGGTGATCCTCGTGCCCGTGCCGTCCGCCCGCTGGGCCGTGCGGCGGCGGGGGCACGATCCGGCGCGGCGGATGGCGCTGGTGGCGGCCGGGCGGCTGCGGCGGGCCGGTGTCCCGGCGCGGGTGGCCGCCGTGCTGCGGCAGCGGCGGCCGGTGGTCGACCAGGCGGGGCTGGACGCCCGGCGGCGCCGGGAGAACCTCGCGGGAGCGCTGGAGGTGCGCGCGGGTGGGGCACACCTGCTCGCCGGCGGACGGGTCGTGCTCGTCGACGACCTGATCACCACCGGCGCGAGCCTGGCGGAGGCGGCGCGCGCCCTGCGCGCGACGGCTGGAACACGGTGGGAGCGGGACATGCCTGTGTATCGCGGCGCAACTCGGGAAGGTAGGGAGGAACGACAGACCGGGCCGCGATCACAGAGAGGAAAGTCAGTGCATGGGGCACCGGAAAAGGAGCCGATGAACATCATCGGAAGTGCCGTCCGGGCAGCGGTGATCGCCGCGCCTCGTGATTCTTTCGAATAAGCGGGGAACCGACCGAGAACCTGCGTCGTTGCAGGTAGCGAGGGGAGTAATTCACCTGATCGGAGGTACGCCCCAGTAGAGGGTGACGACATCCGTCCGGGCGAGATATGTTCGGTTGTGAGGAAAGGCCCAGGCCACACCTCGCATATCCGATTGCCGCGCCGTGGGTTTTTCGTAAACTCGCGCGCGACGGGGATGGAGATCTCGCCCATGGGGGAGGAGGAGGTGGAAGTCACCGAGTCCGAGGTTCCGGGACTCACCGGGACCTGGTGCGAAAGGGAGACGCTCCGCCTAGAGCGTGAGCGATCCGGGAACGGAGTTCTGCGTGGACATCGTCGTCAAGGGCCGCAAGACCGAAGTACCTGAGCGGTTCCGCAAGCACGTGGCCGAGAAGCTGAAGCTGGAGAAGATCCAGAGGCTCGACGGCAAGGTGATCAGCCTCGACGTCGAGGTGTCCAAGGAGCCCAACCCCCGTCAGGCCGACCGCTGTGACCGGGTGGAGATCACGCTCCACTCCCGCGGTCCGGTGATCCGGGCGGAGGCATCGGCCAGCGACCCGTACGCGGCCCTCGACATGGCCGCGGAGAAGCTGGACGCACGGCTGCGCAAGCAGCACGACAAGCGAGTCGTGCGCCGGGGCGCACGACGCACCCCGGCCGCCGACGTACCCGACGTCGTCCCCGGCGTGGCGACGCTCTCTCCCGAGGGGGAGCCCGTCGCGACCGCCGAGTCCGACGGGGTGCCCACCAAGAAGATCGGCTCGCTGGAGGTCAAGGGCGACGGCCCGCTGATCGTCCGGGAGAAGACCCACGTCGCCTCCCCGATGAGCCTTGACCAGGCCCTCTACGAGATGGAACTGGTCGGCCACGACTTCTACTTGTTCGTCGACTCCGAGACCAAGGAGCCGAGTGTCGTCTACCGGCGGCACGCCTACGACTACGGCGTCATCCACCTCAACACGGACCCGATGGTGGCGGAGGCGCAGCCGCCCGCGGCGGGTGACACGCTGGGCGGCTGACCTGCCCGGCGGGAGCGGAGACGGTGCCCCTGGGACGCGTGTGCGCCCCCAGGGGCACCGGTGTGCGACCAGTTCGCCCCCCTGTGCGTCACCGTTGGGGCGCCGGAGCATGAAATCATGACCGCACCGGCCCAACCGGTGGGCCGCTGCCTTGGGTTGGCGATGGCACGGAATCACGGGCCACGGCCTTCAGGGGGAGGAACGATGGCGGACACCTTCGGACCGAGGCGCGACGCGGGCGCCGACGACGGCGTCATCGGCGTGGAGCCGGACCTGGACCTCGAACGCGAGGAGCCGATCCGGGTGCTGGTGGTCGATGATCACGCGCTGTTCCGCCGCGGTCTGGAGATCGTGCTCGCGGCCGAGGAGGACATCCAGGTCGTCGGCGAGGCCGGGGACGGCGCCGAGGCCGTGGACAAGGCGGCCGACCTGCTGCCCGACATCGTGCTGATGGACGTGCGGATGCCGAGGCGGGGCGGGATCGAGGCGTGCACCTCCATCAAGGAGGTCGCCCCCAGCGCGAAGATCATCATGCTGACGATCAGCGACGAGGAGGCCGACCTCTACGACGCCATCAAGGCGGGCGCGACCGGCTACCTGCTCAAGGAGATCTCCACCGACGAGGTGGCCACCGCCATTCGCGCGGTGGCGGACGGGCAGTCGCAGATCAGCCCCTCCATGGCGTCGAAGCTGCTCACCGAGTTCAAGTCGATGATCCAGCGCACCGACGAGCGGCGGCTGGTGCCCGCGCCCCGGCTGACCGACCGGGAGCTGGAGGTGCTCAAGCTCGTCGCCACCGGGATGAACAACCGGGACATCGCGAAGGAGTTGTTCATCTCGGAGAACACCGTGAAGAACCACGTCCGCAACATCCTGGAGAAGCTGCAGCTGCACTCCCGGATGGAGGCGGTCGTCTACGCGATGCGCGAGAAGATCCTGGAGATCCGCTAGGAGAGCGCGCGGGCCAGCTCAAGTGTGAGCGGGGCCCGGAGTTCGGGGGCGTCGACCCGCTCCACCCGTATGTCCGTGCAGCCCACCCAGGACGCGGCCTCCACCAGGGCCTGCGCCACGCCCGGTGCCGCTTTCGGGCCGTCCAGCGTGACCTGCCGCGCCACCAGCGTGCGGCCCTCGCGCGCCGGGTCCACCCGGCCGATCAGCCGCCCGCCGGAGAGCACCGGCATCGCGAAGTAGCCGTACACCCGCTTCGGCTTGGGGACGTACGCCTCCAGGCGGTGGGTGAAGCCGAAGATCCGCTCCGTGCGCGCCCGTTCCCAGATCAGGGAGTCGAACGGGGAGAGCAGCGTGGTGCGGTGGCGGCCTCGCGGGGGCGTCGCCAGCGCGGCCGGGTCGGCCCAGGCGGGCTTTCCCCAGCCCTCGACCTCGACCGGCACCAGCCCGGATTCGGCGATCACCGCGTCGACCTGCTCGCCCTTGAGGCGGTGGTAGTCCGCGATGTCGGCGCGGGTGCCCACGCCCAGCGCCTCGCCGGCCAGCCGGACCAGGCGGCGCAGGCACTCGGCGTCGTCCAGGTCGTCGTGGAGCAGTTCCGTCGGGACCGCGCGCTCGGCCAGGTCGTACACCCGCTTCCAGCTCCGGCGTTCCACGCAGACCACCTCGCCGTACATCAGCGCGCGCTCCACGGCGACCTTGGTCCCGGACCAGTCCCACCAGTCGCTGGTGCGCTTCGCGCCGCCCAGTTCGGTCGCGGTGAGCGGACCCTCGGTGCGGAGCTGCTTGATGACCTGGTCGTAAACGCCGTCGGGCAACTGGTGGTTCCAGTGCGGGCGGTCGCGGTAGGCGCGGCGGCGGAACGCGAAGTGCGGCCACTCCTCGATGGGGAGGATGCACGCGGCGTGCGACCAGTACTCGAAGGCGTGGGGCGCGCCGGAGGCCGGGGTGTGCCAGTAGGCGGACTCCACGGCCGTGCGGCCGACCGCGCCCAGACGCGCGTACGGGATCAGCTCGTGGGAGCGGGCCAGCACCGAGATGGTGTCGAGCTGGACCGCGCCCAGCGCCCGGAGCACCCCGCGCGCGCCCGAGCGGCGGTCGGGCGCGCCGAGGAAGCCCTGGGCCCGCAGGGCGAATCGGCGGGCGTCGTCCGCGGTGAGGGTGACAGCGGGGCGCGGCAGGGTCGTCATGACGGGGACGATA
Organism: Streptomyces griseoluteus; assembly: GCF_004784465.1. Lineage (GTDB taxonomy): Bacteria > Actinomycetota > Actinomycetes > Streptomycetales > Streptomycetaceae > Streptomyces > Streptomyces griseoluteus. The sequence continues at coordinate 15,973 of NZ_SRRU01000010.1, forward strand.
GAGGGTGCCACTGACAGCCCCCGCCGACCTGCGCTTCCGCCTCCGACGGCCGGGTAGGGGCGGGCAGATACGGCACCGAGGAGCGCAGCCCGAGGTCCGAGGGGAGCAGCGAGCCCACCCACGAGTCCCGCCGGATGCCCCTGCTGCCCACGCCGGCGCGCAGGACGCCCTCGACGGTGAAGCCGAGCCGTTCGGCCACCGCGCGGGAGGCGCTGTTGCCGACCTCGGCGCGCCACTCCAGCCTGTCCACCGAGAGCGCGGTGAAGGCCCAGCGGGCGACGGCGGACGCGGCCTCGGTGACGTACCCCCGGCCGCGGTGCTCGCGCGCGGCCCAGTAGCCCAGCTCGCCGTGGCCGGGGCCGCGCATGACGACGCTGAGCATGCCGGTCAGGTCCCCGGCGGGCAGGAAGGCGCCGAAGGTGTACATCGAGTCGTCCGCCCAGCTCTCCGGCGCGGTGCCGCCGACGAACGCCTCGGCGTGTTCCAGCAGGTAGGGCGAGGGGAAGGAGGAGATCCAGCGCTGGATCGCCGGGTCCTGGGCCGCCGCGAACACGGCCTCGGTGTCGTCCGGGCGGACGGCGCGCAGCAGCAGGCGTTCGGTGGTCAGTACGACGGGGTCCATCCGGCGAGTGTGCGCGGACCGGACATTCCGCGCCAACACATTTCGCCCAGCGTGAGCGACGTATCACCATTCGCGTAAATCATCGGCGTGGCGCGGCACCATCCGTGGTCCCCGGACGTTGTTCGGAGTGGAAGGACCACTGCGCCGCCGGGCCTCCCGGCGTGGCGGGGTCCTCGCATACGATGGCCGTTGCTCAATCAAGTCTTATGGAAACCGACCGTCCCAGGCCCGACCGGCAAGGAGACCACCCCCCGTGTCCGTCCTCTCGAAGATCATGCGTGCAGGCGAAGGCAAGATCCTGCGCAAGCTGCACCGCATCGCGGACCAGGTCAACTCCATCGAAGAGGACTTCGTCGACCTCTCCGACGCCGAGCTGCGGGCTCTCACCGAGGAGTACAAGCAGCGGTACGCGGACGGCGAGAGCCTGGACGACCTGCTCCCCGAGGCGTTCGCCACCGTCCGCGAGGCCGCCAAGCGCGTCCTCGGCCAGCGTCACTACGACGTGCAGATCATGGGCGGTGCCGCGCTCCACCTCGGTTACGTGGCCGAGATGAAGACCGGTGAGGGCAAGACCCTCGTCGGCACCCTGCCCGCGTACCTGAACGCCCTTTCCGGCAAGGGCGTCCACCTGATCACGGTCAACGACTACCTGGCCGAGCGCGACTCCGAGATGATGGGCCGCGTCCACAAGTTCCTCGGCCTCGAAGTCGGCTGCATCCTGGCCAACATGACGCCGGCCGAGCGGCGTGAGCAGTACGCGTGCGACATCACCTACGGCACGAACAACGAGTTCGGCTTCGACTACCTCCGCGACAACATGGCGTGGGCGTCGGACGAGCTGGTGCAGCGCGGCCACAACTTCGCCATCGTCGACGAGGTGGACTCCATCCTCGTCGACGAGGCCCGTACCCCGCTGATCATCTCCGGCCCCGCCGACCAGGCCACCAAGTGGTACGGCGACTTCGCCAAGCTGGTCACCCGCCTGAAGAAGGGCGAGGCCGGCAACCCCCTCAAGGGCATCGAGGAGACCGGCGACTACGAGGTCGACGAGAAGAAGCGCACCGTCGCCATCCACGAGTCGGGTGTCTCCAAGGTCGAGGACTGGCTGGGCATCGAGAACCTCTACGAGTCGGTCAACACCCCGCTCGTCGGCTACCTGAACAACGCCATCAAGGCCAAGGAACTGTTCAAGAAGGACAAGGACTACGTCGTCATCGACGGCGAGGTCATGATCGTCGACGAGCACACCGGCCGCATCCTCGCGGGCCGCCGTTACAACGAGGGCATGCACCAGGCGATCGAGGCGAAGGAAGGGGTGGACATCAAGGACGAGAACCAGACGCTCGCCACGATCACCCTCCAGAACTTCTTCCGCCTCTACAAGCGCCACGACCAGCAGGGCAAGGAAATGCCGGGTCTCTCCGGCATGACCGGTACGGCGATGACCGAGGCCGCCGAGTTCCACCAGATCTACAAGCTCGGCGTGGTGCCGATCCCGACCAACCGGCCGATGGTCCGAAAGGACCAGTCGGACCTGATCTACCGCACCGAGGTCGCCAAGTTCGAGGCGGTCGTCGACGACATCGCCGAGAAGCACGAGAAGGGCCAGCCGATCCTGGTCGGCACCACCTCGGTGGAGAAGTCGGAGTACCTCTCCCAGCAGCTCAGCAAGCGCGGCATCCAGCACGAGGTGCTGAACGCCAAGCACCACGAGCGTGAGGCGTCGATCGTCGCGCAGGCGGGCCGCAAGGGCGCCGTGACGGTGGCCACCAACATGGCCGGCCGCGGTACCGACATCAAGCTCGGCGGCAACCCCGAGGACCTCGCCGAGGCGGAGCTGCGCCAGCACGGGCTCGACCCCGAGGAGCACATCGAGGAGTGGGCGGCCGCGCTGCCCGCCGCGCTGGCCCGGGCCCAGCAGGCGGTGAAGGCCGAGAAGGAAGAGGTCGAGCGGAGCGGCGGCCTCTACGTCCTCGGCACCGAGCGGCACGAGTCGCGCCGTATCGACAACCAGCTCCGCGGCCGTTCCGGCCGCCAGGGCGACCCCGGCGAGTCGCGGTTCTACCTCTCGCTCGGTGACGACCTGATGCGGCTGTTCAAGGCGCAGATGGTCGAGCGTGTGATGGCCATGGCCAACGTGCCGGACGACGTGCCGATCGAGAACAAGATGGTCACCCGCGCGATCGCCTCCGCGCAGTCGCAGGTCGAGCAGCAGAACTTTGAGACGCGCAAGAACGTCCTGAAGTACGACGAGGTGCTCAACCGGCAGCGTGAGGTCATCTACGGCGAGCGGCGCCGCGTCCTGGAGGGCGAGGACCTGCAGGAGCAGGTGCAGCACTTCATGAACGACACGATCGACGCGTACATCGCGGCCGAGACCGCCGACGGTTTCCCCGAGGACTGGGACCTCGACCGGCTGTGGGGTGCCTTCCGGCAGCTCTACCCGGTGAAGGTCACCATCGAGGAGCTTGAGGAGGCCGCGGGCGACCGGGCCGGTCTCACCGCGGAGTTCATCTCCGAGTCCATCAAGGACGACATCCACGCCCAGTACGAGGCGCGTGAGGAGCAGCTCGGCTCCGAGATCATGCGTGAGCTGGAGCGGCGGGTCGTGCTGTCGGTGCTGGACCGCAAGTGGCGCGAGCACCTCTACGAGATGGACTACCTCCAGGAGGGCATCGGCCTCCGCGCGATGGCGCAGAAGGACCCGCTGGTGGAGTACCAGCGCGAGGGCTTCGACATGTTCACCGCCATGATGGAGGGCATCAAGGAGGAGTCCGTCGGCTACCTGTTCAACCTGGAGGTCCAGGTCGAGCAGCAGGTCGAGGAGGTCCCGGTGGAGGCCCAGCCGGTCGGCGAGGGCGTCCAGGACACCGTGCCCGCGCAGGTTCCGGCCGGGGCGCGTCCGGAGATCCGCGCCAAGGGCCTCGACGTGCCGCAGCGCCGCGAGCTGCACTTCTCCGCGCCCACCGTGGACGGCGAGGGCGGCGTCATCGAGCGCGACCTCGAGGACGACGAGCCCATCCGCTCCGAGTCCGACGGCCTGACCCGCGCGGAGCGCCGCCGCCAGGCGAAGGGCGGGCGGCGCCGCAAGAAGTAGCGGGCGCAGCTTCAGCAGAGACTCGGGGCCGGACCCCCCTGGCGGGGGCCCGGCCCCGATTCGTGTGCCAGAGGGCCGGTGCGGCCCGGCTCGGACGGTCCCCGACGCCCTCCAGACGCCCGTCAGGACACCGCGGAGCGGCGGGGCGATGGAGTGGCCAGTTCCACCGCTGTGCAGCGCCAGCGGAGGTCCTCGGATTGTTCGAGGCGGAAGGCGAGGGCTCGGAGGTGGGTGCCGGCTGCGATGCGGGCGAAGACTTCCAGGGCGCCGGAGCGCGGGACGAACCAGCCGAGGTCGTGGACGGTGGGGCGGGGGCCGTGGGTGCGGAGGGGGGTGCGCTCCGCCAGGCGGACCAGGTCGTCGTAGGCGGAGCCGGCGGTGTGGCGGAGCATCCAGTGGACGGGGCGCTGGCCGCTCAGGACGGCCAGCAGGCGGTCCGCGAAGAGGTCGGTGGGGCGCGCGGTGGCGGTGCGGCCGCGGGTGGGGGTGCCGGGGCGGCGGGTGTCGTGTCGGGTCGGCGGGCGGTGGCGCGGCCGGGTCTGCGGTTTGCGGCTCATGACCTTGTTCATGGAAGTCCCCGTTCGGCGGCCCGGCGCATACCGGGCGGTAACTCAAGTAGGTGGGGATCTTGTACGGGGGTGGGGACCGGCCAGGCAAGGACGTCCGGCCGGTGTCGCGGGCGCTGCGGGTTTCACTTATCCGGGTGACGGAGGGCTCCGTGAGCCCCATGGCGGTGCGGTGCGGGAGAGTGATGTACGGGGTGATGGGTTGACGCCGTACGGGGGTCGGGCGGGAACTCGAAAGGGGACGGCCGCACGTATTCTGGAGGCCCTCCTTCGACCAGGAAAGAGCGGCCCGCATGCGCGTCTACGTACCCCTGACCCTCCCCGGCCTCGCCGAGGCCCACGAGACGGGTGTGCTGGCGGCGGACCCGTTCGCCGCCTACGCCGTGACGCCCGCCCTGCGCGAGTGGTGCGGCACGGACGACCTGGAGGAGCTGGAGTACGCAGCGCTCGGTGAGGCCGCGGGCGCCTCGCTGCGGCTGCTGGCCGCCGACCCCGAGGCTGCCCCGCGCCGGGTCGTCGTCGCGGTCGACGTCGCGGACGGCGCCGTCACCCCGGACCCGGACGGCCTCGGCGAGGTGACGGTCGCGGCGGCGGCCCGGCTGGCCAAGGCCGCGGCCGTGCACGCGGACGCCGACGACGCGGAGGCCGACGTCACCGCCGCGGCGCGGGCCGTCGAGGCGGCCGACGCCGGAGACGACACGGCCCGCAAGGCCGTGGACGCCGCCGACGACCACGAGCTGCTGTGGTTCGCCACGCAGGAGATCCCCGCCCTGCTCGCAACCCCCTGACCTCCCCGGACTTGCGCGGACCACTCGCCCTTACCCACTGTCAGTGGTGCCCGGTACCGTTTTCGCATGGGGATGCAGCAGAGCGCACACATCGTCTGGGACTGGAACGGGACCCTGTTCCACGACAACGACGCGATCATCGGGGCGACCAACGCGGCCTTCGCCGAGCTGGGCCTGGAGCCGATCACGCTCGAGCGGTACCGCGCGCTGTACTGCGTCCCCGTACCCAAGTTCTACGAGCGGCTGATGGGCCGGCTGCCCAGTGACCTCGAGTGGGAGGTCATGGACGGCGCCTTCCAGCGGCACTACGCCGAGCACCGGGTGCGCTGCGGGCTCACCGAGGGCGCGGCCGAGCTGCTGGCCGGCTGGGGAGCGGACGGCCACAGCCAGTCCCTGCTGAGCATGTACGGGCACGAGGAGCTGGTCCCGCTGGTGCGCGGCCTCGGCATCGAGTCGCACTTCCTGCGTGTCGACGGCCGTACCGGCCCCTCCGGCGGCGGCAAGGCCGAGCACATGGTCCGCCACCTGGAGGCGATGAGCACCCTGGTCGACCCCGAGCGGACCGTGGTCATCGGTGACGCGGCCGACGACGCGCTGGCCGCCCAGCACGTCGGCGCGCGCGCCGTGCTCTACACGGGCGGCTCGCACGGCCCGGAGAGTCTGCGCGGCACCGGCGTCCCGGTGGTGGACAGCCTGGCCGAGGCCGTCGCGGAGGCCCGCCGAATAGCGTCGTAACGACGTCGCGGCACTCCGCCCTGGCGCGAATACGCCACCGACCCCCTCGCCGCCGCTGTGCAGAACGTCAAACTTCACCCCCCGGTTTTGTACACATACGGCTCATGACGGGGCCCCCGTCCGGGGCGATAGCCTTGTGGCGTGATCAGCGCGATATCTCGCGGGGACGCCACAGTCCCTGCCCTGCGCCCGGACCGCACGGACGAACTCCGTGACCGGGCGGCGGTCGCTGGTCCTCTCGGGCGGGACAGGGGCGCCGTGGCGTCCCGGACACCGGGGACGGCCTCCGGCACGACGGTGCGGAGAGCAGCGTCGCTTCCGACAAGTCTGTCGACAATGGCCGAAATCCCCCCGCCCATCTCACCTCGCGGCATAGCGTCGGAACGGACCGGACACCTCGGGCCGTGGCGTCATACCGGAGGGGAAGAGACCGTACTTCCTTCTACGTCACGCAACGGCGCGCGACAGGAGCCAGAGGACAATGCAGACCAAGCTGGACGAAGCCAAGGCCGAGCTGCTCGATCGGGCCGCTCGGGTAGCTGAGAACAGCCCGGTCGGGGGGCACCTACCGACCGGGACCACGAGCGAGGGCACCTCCGGCACCCCGGACAGCGAAGCGGTGCTCGCGTTCCTCCAGCGCTACTACCTGCACACCGCCCCGGAAGACCTCGCCGACCGCGACCCGGTCGACGTCTTCGGTGCCGCGGTCTCCCACTACCGTCTCGCCGAGAACCGCCCGCAGGGCACGGCCAACGTGCGGGTGCACACCCCGACCGTGGAAGAGAACGGGTGGACGTGCAGCCACACCGTGGTGGAGGTCGTCACCGACGACATGCCCTTCCTGGTCGACTCGGTCACCAACGAGCTGACCCGTCAGGGCCGCGGCATCCACGTCGTGATCCACCCGCAGGTCGTCGTCCGCCGTGACGTCACCGGCAAGCTGATCGAGGTCCTGCCCGCCGGCCCGCACGGCGAGCTGCCGCACGACGCGCACGTCGAGTCCTGGATCCACGTCGAGATCGACCGCGAGACCGACCGCGCCGACCTCAAGCAGATCTCCGCCGACCTGCTGCGCGTCCTGTCCGACGTGCGTGAGTCCGTCGAGGACTGGGAGAAGATGCGCGAGGCGGCCGTCCGCATCGCCGACGGCCTGCCTGACGAGCCCCGCCCGGCCGACCTCCCCGCCGCCGAGGTGGACGAGGCCCGCGAGCTGCTGCGCTGGCTCTCCGCCGACCACTTCACCTTCCTCGGCTACCGCGAGTACGAGCTGCGCGGTGACGACTCGCTGAGCGCCAAGGCCGGCACCGGCCTCGGCATCCTGCGCTCCGACCCGCACCACTCCGAGGACGACGAGCACCCGGTCAGCCCCTCCTTCGAGCGGCTCCCGGCGGACGCCCGCGCCAAGGCCCGCGAGCACCGCCTGCTGGTGCTGACCAAGGCAAACAGCCGGGCCACCGTGCACCGCCCGTCGTACCTGGACTACATCGGCGTCAAGAAGTTCGACGCGGACGGCAACGTCGTCGGCGAGCGCCGCTTCCTCGGGCTGTTCTCCTCCGCCGCGTACACCGAGTCGGTGCGCCGGGTGCCGGTGATCCGGCGCAAGGTCGCCGAGGTGCTGGAGCGCGCCGGGTTCTCGCCCAACAGCCACGACGGCCGCGACCTGCTCCAGATCCTGGAGACCTACCCGCGCGACGAGCTGTTCCAGACCCCGCCCGCCGAGCTGCAGTCCATCGCCACCAGCGTGCTGTACCTCCAGGAGCGCCGCCGGCTGCGGCTCTACCTGCGCCAGGACGAATACGGCCGCTACTACTCGGCCCTGGTCTACCTGCCGCGCGACCGGTACACCACCGGGGTCCGGCTCAGGATCATCGACATCCTCAAGGAGGAGCTGGGCGGCATCAGCGTCGACTTCACCGCCTGGAACACCGAGTCGATCCTGTCCCGGCTCCACTTCGTCGTCCGCGTCCCGCCCGGCACCGAGCTTCCCCAGCTGTCCGACGCCGACAAGGAGCGCATCGAGGCCCGCCTGGTCGAGGCCACCCGCTCCTGGTCCGACGGCTTCGCCGAGGCGCTCAACGCCGAGTGCGGCGAGGAGCGCGCCGCCGAGCTGCTGCGCCGCTACAGCAACGCCTTCACCGAGGGCTACAAGGCCGACCACTCCCCGCGCGCCGCGGTCGCCGACCTGGTCCACCTGGAGCGGCTGAGCAACGAGAAGGGCAACGACTTCTCGCTGAGCCTGTACGAGCCGGTGGGCGCCGCCCCCGGCGAGCGCCGGTTCAAGATCTACCGCAAGGGCGACGCGGTCTCCCTCTCCGCCGTGCTGCCGGTCCTCAACCGGCTCGGCGTCGAGGTCGTCGACGAGCGCCCCTACGAGCTGCGCCGCACCGACCGCAGCACCGCGTGGATCTACGACTTCGGCCTGCGTCTGCCGCGGACCGCCGGCGGCGCCGACCACCTCGGCGAGGACGGCCGCGAGCGGTTCCAGGACGCCTTCGCCGCGACCTGGACCGGCCAGGCGGAGAACGACGGCTTCAACGCCCTCGTGCTGAGCGCCGGGCTGACCTGGCGGCAGGCGATGGTGCTGCGCGCCTACGCCAAGTACCTGCGCCAGGCGGGCTCCACCTTCAGCCAGGACTACATGGAGGACACCCTCCGAAACAACGTCCACACCACCCGGCTGCTGGTCTCCCTGTTCGAGGCCCGGATGTCCCCGGACCGGCAGAAGGCCGGCCTGGAGATCACCGACGCCCTGCTGGAGGAGCTGGACGCGGCGCTGGACCAGGTGGCGAGCCTGGACGAGGACCGCATCCTGCGCTCCTTCCTGACCGTCATCAAGGCCACCCTGCGCACCAACTTCTTCCAGGAAGCCCGCGACGGCGGCCCGCACGCGTACGTGTCGATGAAGTTCGACCCGCAGGCCATCCCCGACCTGCCCGCCCCCCGCCCGGCGTACGAGATCTGGGTGTACTCGCCGCGGGTCGAGGGCGTGCACCTGCGCTTCGGCAAGGTCGCGCGCGGCGGCCTGCGCTGGTCGGACCGGCGCGAGGACTTCCGTACCGAGATCCTCGGCCTGGTCAAGGCGCAGATGGTGAAGAACACCGTCATCGTGCCGGTCGGCGCCAAGGGCGGGTTCGTCGCCAAGCAGCTCCCCGACCCGAGCGTGGACCGGGACGCCTGGCTGGCCGAGGGCATCGCCAGCTACAAGACGTTCATCTCCGCCCTGCTCGACATCACCGACAACATGGTGGCCGGCGAGGTTGTCCCGCCCCAGGACGTGGTGCGCCACGACGGCGAGGACACCTACCTGGTGGTCGCGGCCGACAAGGGCACGGCGACGTTCTCCGACATCGCCAACGAGGTCGCGGAGGCCTACGACTTCTGGCTCGGGGACGCCTTCGCCTCCGGCGGCAGCGCGGGCTACGACCACAAGGGCATGGGCATCACCGCGCGCGGTGCCTGGGAGTCGGTGAAGCGGCACTTCCGTGAGCTGGACCTGGACACCCAGTCCGAGGACTTCACGGTCGTCGGCATCGGTGACATGTCCGGTGACGTGTTCGGCAACGGCATGCTGCTCTCCGAGCACATCCGCCTGGTCGCCGCCTTCGACCACCGGCACATCTTCATCGACCCGGTCCCCGACGCGGCCACCGGCTACGCCGAGCGGCGCCGCCTGTTCGAGCTGCCCCGCTCCAGCTGGGCCGACTACGACACCTCGCTGCTGTCGGCGGGCGGCGGGATCTTCCCGCGCAGCGCCAAGTCGATCCCGCTGAACCACCACATCCGGGAGGCGCTGGGCATCGAGGAGAAGATCTCCAAGATGACCCCGGCCGACCTGATGAAGACGATCCTGAAGGCGCCGGTCGACCTGCTGTGGAACGGCGGCATCGGCACCTACGTCAAGTCCTCGGCGGAGACCGACGCCGACGTCGGTGACAAGGCCAACGACGCCATCCGCGTCGACGGCGCCGACCTGCGCGTCAAGGTCGTCGGCGAGGGCGGCAACCTGGGTCTGACCCAGCTCGGCCGGATCGAGTTCGCGCTCCAGGGCGGCCGGATCAACACCGACGCCATCGACAACAGCGCCGGTGTGGACACCTCCGACCACGAGGTGAACATCAAGATCCTGCTCAACAGCCTGGTCACCGACGGGGACATGACCGTCAAGCAGCGCAACAAGCTGCTCGCGGAGATGACCGACGAGGTCGGCGCGCTGGTCCTGCGCAACAACTACGCGCAGAACACCGCGCTGGCCAACGCGCTCGCCCAGTCCAAGGACATGCTGCACGCGCAGGCCCGGTTCATCCGGCACCTGGTGCGCGAGGGCCACCTCAACCGGGCGCTGGAGTTCCTGCCCACCGACCGCCAGATCCGTGAGCGGCTGAACCAGGGACAGGGCCTCACCAGCCCCGAGACCGCGGTGCTGCTGGCGTACACGAAGATCACGGTCGCCGAGGAGCTGCTGCACACCTCGCTGCCGGACGACGCGTATCTGCGCGGGCTGCTGCACGCGTACTTCCCGACCGCGCTGCGCGAGCGGTTCGCCGAGGTCATCGACAGCCACCCGCTGCGCCGGGAGATCACCACCACCGTGCTGGTCAACGACACGGTGAACACGGGTGGCACCACGTATCTGCACCGGCTGCGCGAGGAGACCGGGGCCTCGCTGGAGGAGATCGTCCGCGCCCAGACCGCGGCCCGCGCGATCTTCAGCTCGTCCCCGGTGTGGGACGCGGTGGAGGCGCTGGACAACCAGGTCGACGCGGCCGTGCAGACCCGTATCCGCCTGCACTCGCGCCGGCTGGTCGAGCGTGGCACCCGCTGGCTGCTGAACAACCGGCCGCAGCCGCTCCAGCTCGCCGAGACGGTGGAGTTCTTCGCGGACCGGGTCGAGCAGGTCTGGCAGCAGATGCCGAAGCTGCTGCGCGGCGCCGACCTCGAGTGGTACCAGCACGTGTACGACGAGCTGTCCGCCGCCGGTGTCCCGGCCGAACTGGCCACCCGCGTGGCCGGGTTCTCCTCCGCCTTCCCGGCGCTGGACATCGTCTCGGTGGCGGACCGCATGGGCAAGGAGCCGCTGGACGTGGCCGAGGTGTACTACGACCTCGCCGACCGGCTGCACATCACCCAGCTCATGGACCGCATCATCGAGCTGCCCCGCGAGGACCGCTGGCAGTCGATGGCCCGCGCCTCCATCCGCGAGGACCTGTACGCGGCGCACGCGGCGCTCACCGCGGACGTGCTCGCGGCGGGCAACGGCACATCCACGCCGGAGCAGCGGTTCAAGGCGTGGGAGGAGAAGAACGCGCCCATCCTGAGCCGGGCGCGCGCCACGCTGGAGGAGATCCGGAGCTCGGACGCGTTCGACCTCGCCAACCTCTCGGTGGCGATGCGCACGATGCGGACGCTGCTGCGCACGCACGCGTGACCGGCGCCGCCTGAGCGGAGGGCGCCCCCGCACCGGAGAACCCAGTGCGGGGGCGCCCCTGTCGCTTTCCGGGTGGTCTGTCCGTTTCGGATAGGGTCTGGCCCGTGACAGCGAACCTCCCCGGGTCCCGCGCGCGGCGCGGCCGTCCGCCGGCGGTGGCCCCGTCACTGGTGGCCGTCGCGCTGGCCGCCCTGGTCCCGCTGCTGATGCTGCTGGCCGTGGTGCGGCTGCCCTGGGCCGGTGACCTCGGCATACACGCGGCGACCGTGCAGCGGCTCCGGCACAGCCTGCTCGACCCCGGCAACCCGCTGGTCGACGCGGACACCCCGAGCCCGTACTACTCGCCCTGGATACTGGTGCTGGGCCTGCTCGCCCGGCTGACCGGGCTGCCGGTGTTCGTGGTGCTGCGGATCGGCGCGCTGGTGGGGCTCGGGCTGCTGTTCACCGGGGTGTGGCGGTACGTGCGCACGCTCAGCGCGCACCGGGCGGCACCCGCGCTCGCCCTGCTGTGCCTGGTCCTCCTGTGGGGCCCGGACCTGCTCAACTGGAGCGGCTTCCTCGGCCTGAACTCCCTCGCGCTGACGGTCGCGTACCCCAGCGTGTTCGCGCTCGGGCTGTCCTTCCACTTCTGGGCCTGGCTCACCACCACCCTCCGCACGCCCACGGGCTGGGCCCGCTGGGCCGGCCTCGGCGCGCTGTGGGCGCTGATCCTGCTCTGCCACCAGTTCACGGGTGTGGTCGCCACCCTCGGCGCGCTCGCCACGGTCCTCGCCGCCCGCCCGGATCGCCAGGTCCTCCCGAGGCTCGCCGCCGCGCTCGCCGTGGGTATCGTCCTGCTGTGGCTGTGGCCGTACTACGACTTCTTCGCGCTGTTCTCCGCCGGCACCGGGCTTGAGGCGATCCACCGTTCGCTCTACTCCGACCTGCCCGGCCGGTTCGGGCTGGCGCTGCTCGGGGTCGTCGCGCTCGTCCTGCGCCGGCGGCGCGATCACCGGGACCCGCTGGTGCTGTTCTTCGCGCTGGGCGCCCTGCTGTTCGCGGCGGGGGGGCTCACCGGGCACTACTCGTGGGGCCGCGCCGCGCCCGCCGCGCTGATCCCGGCCCAGCTCGCGGCCGCGCTGGAGACCGTGTCGGCCGGGCGGCGGGCGTTCCGGCTGGGCTGGGCCTGCCTGCTCGGGGCCGCCCTCGCCGTGGGCGCCTGGGGCCAGGCGGGGATGCTCGGCTATGTCGTCCCGCGTGACGCGCTGCCCGCCTCGATCGCCGCCAAGTACCGCCCGCCGTGGGCCGGGTACCACTGGATCACGCCCTGGGTCGGCTACGGGCAGGTGGTGATGGCCCGTACGGTGCCGTCCCGGCAGATCCCCGCGTACGGGCCGTACACCGTGGCGCCCGGCTACCCGGACGTGTTCCTGCCGGACCAGGGCGGCCGGGACGCGGCGGTGCAGCGGTACTTCGACGCCGGCACCTCCTCCGAGGTCCGGCGGGCCATAGCGCGCCGGTACGGCGTGCGCTGGGTGATCGGGCCGGCCGCCGACGCCGAACCGTGGCTGCGCCCGGTGACGACCGGCCCGGCCGGACAGGTGCTCTACGCGGTGCGCGACTGAGCGGAGTTCACTTCAGCGCGCTCGTCACCAGCCGGAACGCGTTGCGCACGCGCGGCCGGTCGATCCGGCGCACCACCGGCCGCAGCACGCGGGCCGTGACCCCCACCGGCTGCCAGCGGATCTGCAGCCGGCCGGGGTTGCGGCCCTCGGGCTCGACGGTGATCCGGTGCGCCGCGCCGCCCGACTCCACCCGCGCGGTCAGCGCCGGGAAGGCGAGCGGTGCCAGCAGCAGCCCCGAGTGCGCGAGGCCCTGCTGCTGGAGCCTGACCTGCGGATGCCGGACCCCCTCGAAGCCCTGGAGGGGGAGCCGGGTCCGGGTCAGGTCCAGCTGGACCCGGCCCTCGAACACGCCCGGCCGCACCGGGTCCAGCCGGAACGGCACCGTGAGCCGCCGCCGGCCGGGGGAGAGCAGCAGCCCGGCCCGCTGCGGGCCCACCGGCAGCCGCAGTCCGGGGTCGTAGGTGCGCACCGTCAGGGTCAGCGCGGCGCCGGGGCCGGGCCGCAGGCCGGTGATCTCGTGCCGGAAGAAGGCGGTGGAGAAGGGGCGGGTCTCCAGCTCCAGGTCGGTCAGGTCCAGCTCCCGCCGCCCCCGTTCGGTCGCGGGCACCGAGCCGCCCCAGTAGGGCGTGCCGTCGGCGTCGGCGGTGACCTCGCGCGGTGCCACCGGGTGCCCGAGACCCCGCGCGGCGAGCCGGACCCCGTTGAGGTCGCCCTCGCGCAGCAGCTCCAGCACCACCCGCTCCGGGCGGGGCAGCCGGGCGTAGGCGCCCTCGGCCAGGGTGTCCAGGTACGGGTTCATGATCTCGGCGAACTCCGCCAGCCAGGCGTCGTCCCGGTAGGGCAGGTCGCCCGCGTACATCCGGAAGTCGTGCTTGAGGAACTTGAAGTCCTTGTCCTCGCGCAGCCCCGCCTGCCCGCTCTCCACCAGGAAGGCGTCGATCAGGCGCTGCACGTGCACCCGGTCGGCGACGTTGGAGATCTTGTGCCGCTGATTGGAGATGGAGGCGCTGGACTCGGCCGCGTACGGCTCGATGTACCAGGTGTAGACCGGGTCCGGGATGATCGTGAACGCCCGCGCGAGACCGTACGCCTGGGCCGAGAAGAGCTGGTCCTCGTAGTGGATGCCCTCGGGGAAGCGCAGGTGGTGGCGGTCGAGGAAGGCGCGGGCGTACATCTTGCTGGTCGAGAGGTGCTCGAAGAGCAGCCGGGGGTCGGCCGCGATGCCGTCCAGGGTGCGGCGCTCGCGGACCAGGTGGGGCATCCAGGTGGTGCGGCGGCCGTTGTCCACCCGGACCCGGCGCACCGCGCCCATGGTGAAGTCGACCTCGCGCTCCCGGTGCGCGGCGAGCAGCAACTCGACGGCGCGCGGAGGGAGTTCGTCGTCGCTGTCGAGGAACATCAGGTACGGGGCGCGGGCGATGTCGATGGCCCGGTTGCGCGGGGCGCTGCACCCGCCGCTGTTCTCCGGCAGGCGCAGGTAGCGCACCCGGCTGTCCTCGGCGGCCAGCCGCCGGGCCACCTCGGGGGTGTCGTCGGTGGAGTGGTCGTCGCTGATGACGATCTCGATGTTCTCGTGGGTCTGCGCGCGCAGGGAGGCGACCGCGCGGGGCAGCCGGGCCGCGTCGTTGTAGACGATGACGGTGACCGTGACGTCGGGGGTCGTCATCCTTGGAGCTCCTCGGGCGTCGGGGCGGGGGAACGTTCCTCCAGCGGAAGCACGGGCGGCAGCGCCTCCTCGGGCTCACCGAGGAACACCCGCCGCACGACCCGTTCGGCGGCCCGGCCGTCGTCGAACTCGCAGAACCGGCGCCGGAACGCCGTGCGGGCCTTCGCCGCCGTCTCGTCGCGCCAGGCGCCCGAGGTGAGGATCTCGGTCAGCTCCTCCTGGGTGCGGGCGACCCGGCCCGGAGCCTCGGCCATCAGGTCGAAGTAGACCCCCCGCGTGGTGCGGTAGGTCTCCCAGTCGTCGGCGTGCACGACGATCGGGCGGTCCAGGTTGGCGTAGTCGAACATGATCGACGAGTAGTCCGTCACCAGCACGTCGGCGGCCAGGCAGAGTTCCTCGACCGGGTCGTAGGTGGAGACGTCGATGATGCGGCCGGTGCGGCGCAGCCCGGCCAGCGGGGAGGCCGCGCCGCCACCGTAGAAGTAGTGGGCGCGCACCAGCAGCACGGTGTCCTCGCCCAGCCGGTCGGCGAGGGTGGCGAGGTCCAGGCGCGGGGTGAACCCGGCCTCGTAGTCGCGGTGGGTGGGCGCGTAGAGGACGGCGGTGCGGCCGGGCGGGATGCCGAGGCGCTCGCGGGCGGCGCGCACGTCGGCGGCGGTGGCGGTGTAGAAGACGTCGTTGCGCGGATAGCCGTGGTCCAGCGAGGTGTAGCGGGCCGGGTAGGCGCGCTCCCACATCCGGGTGGAGTGGGTGTTGGCGCTGACGCTGTAGTCCCACTTGTCGATCCGGGACAGCAGCGCCGCGAAGTCCAGTCCCTGGGCCGCCGCCGGGTGCTCCCGCTGGTCCAGGCCCATGCGCTTGAGCGGGGTGCCGTGGTGGGTCTGGAGGTGGACGGCGCCGGGGCGCTTGACCACCGCATTGGGGAAGTTGACGTTGTTGACCAGGTACTTGGCGGTCGCCAGCGTCTCCCAGTAGCGCCGGGTGCCGGGGACGACGTGGTCGGTGCCGTGGGGGAGGAGGGCCGCGTTCTCCCGGGTCACCACCCACACCGGGTGGATGTGCGGGGCGAGTTCGGCCAGCTTGGCGGCGATGGCGGCCGGGTTGCAGGACACCCCCCGGTCCCAGTAGGCCGCGAACACGGCCAGGTCCGGGTCGAGCGGGCGGGTGAGCGCCCGGTGGTACTGCTGTTCGCGCAGCCGCACCACCAGCCGCCGCTTGCGGGCGCGGACCGCCTTGCGGGCCGAGCGCCGGGTGCGGTTGGCGGTCTGCAGCGCCCGGTACCTGGTGTACGCACCCTCCTCCAGCAGCGCGTGCCGTACGCCCTCCAGGCCCGCCGGGCGCTGGTGGCCCTCGGGGCGCCAGCGGACGGCGGCGGCCGAGGCGCGGCGGAAGAACTCGCGGGCCACCGGCTCCGGCATGCCCTCGCGGGCGAAGACCCGCACCAGATCGCGGACCATCAGCCCGTACAGCACCGCCCGCACCGGGCGGCGGCCCTCGCTGAGGGCGAGCAGGCGCTCGTGGCGGTCGATCAGGGCGTAGCGGTCCTCGGGGGTGCGCGGGGGCAGGCTCTCCCGGCGCAGCCTGCGGTCGTCGTACGCCGTCTGGTCGAGGCAGGCCACGTGGCCGGCGCGGAGCAGGGCGGCCTGGGCGGTGAAGTTCTCGTCGCCGCCGGAGAACTCCTCCTCGTGCTCCCGCCAGAACGCGGTGCGCACCGCGCGGGTGCCGAGCAGCGGGGTGAGGCGGAGCAGGTCGGGCGAGTCGTCCAGGGTGACGGCGGCGCGGCCGGCCGCGGCGAGCAGGCGGCCGTCGCGGGAGGGGACGGCGGTGGTGCTCCAGGTGGTGGTGGTGTGGTCCAGCAGGACGACGTCGGTGCGCTCGTCCAGTTCCGCCGTGCGCTCGGCCAGCAGCCGGGGGGCTCCGGCGGGCACCCCGTCCTTGGCGTGCACGAAGTGCAGCCAGCGGCCGGAGGCCCGCGCGGCCCCTGCCGACCGGGCCTCGGCGTCCGGCGTGCCCTCGGGCAGCGGCACGGTGACCGTCTCCGGTGCGTGGCCCTCGGCCGTCTCCCGCGCCCAGTCGCCGACCGCCGCGACGATCACCTCGGTGTCCGGGAGCGGATGGGCGTCGAGGGAGGCGAGGAGTCCGGCCAGATGCCCCTGCGTGTTGGGCCCGTAGACGATGACGCTGAGTTGGGGCATCTGGAGGGGCTCCTTCGGCTCTTCGTCCCGGCGGTCACCTTTCATAACATACTGTCATTACATGACTGAAAGGGATATCCACGCGTGAAGCGGAAGCCCCTTGGCTACTTCTTCTTGCGGTCACCCGTGAACGCCTCGTACTCCTTGAGCACGTCCTCGGTGGGGCCGTCCATGCGCAGCTCGCCGCGCTCCAGCCAGAGCGCCCGCTCGCAGGTGTCGCGGATGGAGTTGTTGTTGTGGCTGACCAGGAAGACCGTGCCGGCGTGCTTGCGCAGCTCGCGGATGCGGGCCTCGGAGCGCTTCTGGAAGGAGCGGTCGCCGGTGGCCAGCGCCTCGTCGATCAGCAGCACGTCGTGGTCCTTGGCGGCGGCGATGGAGAAGCGGAGCCGGGCCGCCATGCCCGAGGAGTAGGTGCGCATCGGCAGGGTGATGAAGTCGCCCTTCTCGTTGATCCCGGAGAAGTCGACGATGTCCTGGTAGCGCTCCTTGATCTGCTCGCGGGACATCCCCATGGCGAGGCCGCCGAGGTGCACGTTGCGCTCGCCGGTCAGGTCGCTCATCAGGGCCGCGTTGACGCCCAGCAGGGAGGGCTGGCCGTCGGTGTAGATGTGGCCGTTCTCCACGGGGAGCAGACCGGCCACCGCCTTGAGCAGGGTGGACTTGCCGGAGCCGTTGGAGCCGATCAGGCCGATCGCCTCGCCCCGGTGGGCGACGAAGGACACCTTCTTCACGGCGTGCACCCGGCGCACCCCGGCCGCCTTCTCGGCCTTGCCCCGGCGCAGGATGCGGTTGAGGGCGGCGGTGGCCGAGCCCCGGCCCGCGCCGGTGCCGTTGACCCGGTAGACGATGTCGACGCGGTCGGCGACGACGGTGGGGACCCGCTCGGCACTCGCGTCCTGCGGGGCCGGGACGGGGGAGATGGTCTGCTCAGCCACGGCCGTAGGTCTCCTCAGCCTTCCAGAAGTAGATGAAGCCGCCGATCCCGGCGGCGACCGCCCAGCCGGCCGCCGCGAGCCACACGTGCGGGGGCAGCTTGTCGGCGCCGAAGCTGTCGATCAGCGCGAACCGCATGAGGTCGATGTAGAGCGCTGCCGGGTTGTACTCCAGCAGCAGCGACAGCGCCCGCGGCTGGTCCTTGGTGTGCTGGTCGATGCTCCACATCACGCCGGACACGTACATCCAGGTGCGCAGCAGGAACGGCATGAGCTGGGCGATGTCCGGGGTCTTGGCGCCCATCCGGGCCAGCACCATCGACACGCCCGCGTTGAACACGAACTGCAGGACCAGCGCGGGCAGCGCCAGCAGCCAGGACGCGGAGACCGGCACGCCCACGCAGAGGATGATCGCGATCAGCGCCAGCATCGAGAACAGCAGCTGCTGGAGCTGCTGGAGGCAGAACGAGATCGGCAGTGCGGCGCGCGGGAAGTGCAGCGCCCGCACCAGGCCGAGGTTGCCGGAGATGGCGCGGGTGCCGGCCATGATCGAGCTCTGCGTGAACGTCCACACGAACACGCCCGTCACCAGGAACGGGATGAAGTCGGCGACCCCGCGCTTGGTGCCCAGCAGCACGCCGAAGATGAAGTAGTAGACCGCCGCGTTCAGCAGCGGGGTCATCACCTGCCAGAGCTGGCCGAGCTTCGCCTGGCTGTACTGCGCGGTCAGCTTGGCGGTGGCGAAGGCGGTGATGAAGTGCCGCCGGTCCCAGAGCTGCCGGACGTACGCCGGTACGGAGGGGCGGGCGCCACTGACGGTCAGGCCGTGCCGGGCGGCCAGTGCCGCCAGGTCGCCGTCGGCCGGAACCTGCATCGGGGGCGGTGCGTCGAGGACCTGGCTCACATCCGCTGCTTTCGGATCGGGTGGTGGGGGAAGCGCGGTCCGGCCGTTGCCCGCCGTTTCCGCGTGCTTTCCCGTCCGTTTACTTACGTCGGGACGGGCCCGTATCGTCGTAACGGGAGAGTAGGCCCATCCGGCGACGGAACGCAACCGTTGCGTCGTCCCGCCTATGCTGGTGGGCATGACGACCAACGCCGACGAACCCCCGGCGCGCCCGCGCCGGGCCCCGGCCGGGGCCGCCGTGCTCCGGGAGGACGTGACGGAGGCGATCCGCGCGGCCGTCTTCGAGGAACTGGCCGCCGTGGGGTACGCGCGGATGTCCATCGAGGGCATCGCGCGCCGGGCCGGCGTCGGCAAGACGGCGGTGTACCGGCGCTGGCGCTCCAAGCTCAACCTGGTGCTGGACGTGGTCTCCGCGATGGCGGTCCTCGGCCTCCCCGCCCCGGACACCGGCTCCCTGGAGGGCGACCTCCGGCTGCTGTACGAGGTGATGTCGCGCGCCCTGCGCCACCCGGTGGCCTCGCAGATCATCCCCGACCTCCAGGCGGAGGCCGCCCGCAACCCGGAGATGGCCGAGACCCTCCAGAAGGCCGTGCGGGACGGGCAGGACGGGGTCGCGTCGAAGATCGTGGAAGCGGCGCGGGAGCGGGGCGAGCTGAGCGCGGACCTCGACCTGGACCTCGCCCTCGACCTGATCTCCGGCCCGCTCTACTGGCGCGCGGTGATCATCCGCAGCCCGAAGCTGCCCAAGGGCTACCTGGCGAACCTGGCGAAGGCGACGGCGGGCGCACTGAAGGCGCTCTAGCCCCCGATCAGCCTCCGCAGCCGCCCGCGTGCCACCCGCGCCGCCCCCGCCGGACCCGTGGCCACGCGCAGGGACAGGGCCCCGGAGTGGGTGGCGTACGGGTGGGCCAGCAGCACCAGGTGGCGCGGGCTGGGCAGCGCGCGTCTGCGCAGGTGGGGGCTGTCCGTGCGGGCGTGGGCGGTGATGTCCCGGTGGGCGCCGTCCTTGAAGTGGACGGTGAGGCACAGGTCCCAGACGCCCGCGCCCAGCGCGTGCAGGTCGACGGCCGCCTCGGCGGTCCAGGTGCCGTTCGGCGCGGGGACCAGGGGCAGCGTGATGTGCCGGGCCGGGCGGCCGGTCGTACGGGCGTGCCAGCGGGCCGTCACCGCCAGCGGGCCCGCCTCGGCGAGGCGGTCGTACAGCTCGTGCAGGCGCAGCCGGAGCCGGGCGCCGCGGGCGTGCGGGAGCAGTTCGGCGTCCATCGCGCAGGGCAGCGCCTCGGTGGGGCAGGTCAGCAGCGGGGTCAGGTCGACGCCCGGATGCGCGTCCGACCAGACGGGGGTGCCCTCGGGGGTGCGGGCGTACGGGGGGAGCAGGCGGGCCGGGCGGGCGGCCAGTTCGCGCAGCCGGGGCAGGTCGCGCGGCTCGGCGGAGTCCAGCACGAACCGGCCCAGCAGGGTGCCGGGCGCGGCGGGGTCGCGCGCCCAGTCCTCGGCGTCGTACCCGGCGAGGTACGCGCGGGTGTGCGCCCACCAGGCGCGCCGGTACTCCGGGTCCCGCAGGCTCAGTTCGCGCAGGTACATGCGCAGTTCGTGGTCGAGGAACTTCGCCCGCGCCGCCCGCGCCAGTTCCGTCTCGCCGGCGCCCCGCAGGATCTCGTACGCCTCGGCGCAGGCGCGGGTGCGGGCGTGCCAGTTGCCGATGTGCTCCCGGTTCAGCGAGAGCGAGAGCTGTTCGGCGGCCCGGCGGACGTGCCAGACGTAGACGAGGTCCGGGACGAGGGCGATGCGGGGGGCGGCGGCGAGGACGCGGGCGGTGAAGACGAAGTCCTCGTAGAGGTACCGGCCCTCGGGGAAGCGGATGCCGTTCACCCGGAGGAAGTCGGTGCGGTACAGCTTGTTGACGCACAGGGTGTCGTGGACGAGGTGCGGGCGCTCGGCGGGGTGCCCGATCAGCGCCGCCTCCGCGAACAGTCCGGACTGCCAGGGATGTTCGCGGCCCGTGGGCAGTTCCCGGCGCACGCACAGCCCGGCCGCCACCTCGGCCCCTGTCTCCGTCGCCGCCCGCAGCAGCGCGTCCACCGCGCCGGGCGGCAGCAAATCGTCGCTGTCCAGGAACATCACGTACGGCAGGGTCACCGCGTCGGTGCCGGTGTTGCGCGGAGTGCCGCAGCCGCCGCTGTTGACGGCGTGCCGGATCACCCGCAGCCGGGGCTCGCCGGCCGCGAGCCGGTCCAGGATCTCGGCGCTGCCGTCGGTGGAGCGGTCGTCCACCGCGATGACCTCGCCCACCGCCGGACCCTGGTCCAGCGCGGAGCGCACGGCGACGGTGACATGGGCGGCGTCGTCGTAGCCGATGACCACGACGGCGACCCGGGGGGTGTCGGGCATGGGGTCCATGGTCGCTGCCGGGCCGTCAGGAGCCGGTCAGGGCATGGTCCGGGACCCGGCCGGGTTCCGGCAGGGCACGGCTCGCGGGCACGTTGGCCGGGGGCCGGGTGGACTGCCGCAACCGGACGAAGGACAGCACGGCGGCGGCCAGCAGAGTCACGTTGCGGGCCAGGATGAGCAGGCAGCCCGGCCAGGTGCCGTCGATGACCGCGCCGTAGGTCATCGGGAAGACCAGGGTGCTCACCCCGGTGGCGATGAGGATCAGTACGGCCACCGGGCGCTGGCGGGTGTGCCGCGAGGTCAGGCAGACGGCGGCCAGGCCCAGCAGCCAGATCAGGTACTGCGGGCTGATGACCCGGCTGGTGACGGTGAACAGCAGCACGGCGGTGAGCGCCGCGTCGTACGGGGTTGCCGGGGAGAAGTGGCGGGCCCGCAGCCGCCACACCACCAGCAGTGCGAAGGCGGCGGCCGTCAGCCCCAGGGAGACGGTGGCGACCGTGTGCACGTGGGGGCCGACCAGCTCCATCGAGCCGTACTGGTAGCGCACCGTGCCGGACCAGCCGGCGTGCCGGGCGAGGTTGAGCGCGGTGCCGCCGAGCGACTCCAGCTGGACGCCCCGGTCACCCTGTTCGCGCAGGAAGGCGAAGGGGTTGGCGAACAGCAGCGCCAGCACCGCGAGGGAGGTGCAGCCGGCCGCCGTCGCCCACGACCACGCCGAGCGGGTCGCCCGTCCGCGTGACACGCCCAGCAGCACCAGCGCGGGCCAGACCTTCACCACCGCGCCGAGCGCGCCGAACACCCCGGCCGCGCGCGGCGACCGGCCGAGCGCCAGGAGGGCGGCCACACCGAGCGCGGTGACCTGGACGTCGTAGCGTGCCAGCGGCATGTGCAGCAGCAGTGGGAGCCCGCCCACCCAGAGCGCGGCGCCGCGCAGACTGCGTCCGGTGCGCCGCCCGGCGACGGCCAGCGCCACCGTGACGGCCGCGTCCGCCACCAGCGTCAGCAGCACGAACGCCTCGAAGTACGACAGCCCCGGCAGCAGCCCCGGCGCCAGCAGCACCAGCCCCGCGCCGGGCGGGTACTGCCAGAGCGTGTCGTGCGTGGGGAACGTGCCGTGCGACAGGACGCCGTACCAGTGGAAGTACAGCCGCCACACCTCGCGCGACACCGAGCCGCCGCCCAGCACGTGCGCCGAGCCGAGGACGAGGAGCCCCAGCATCAGCGCGCGGGTGGCGAGCCAGCCGGCGACGAGGGCGAGGACCGGACCGGAGGTGACACGGAGACGGTTCATCGCGTGGGAGCCTAATCCGCGCGGATGGTGTATCTCTGCCGATACGCCGTCAATGATCGGAAAAGACTGTCTCATCGCAAAAGATCGGGCCGTGGTGGACGTCGGGCCTCTGGTGGAAACGCAGCCGTCCCGAGCGGCTGGAAGAACGGCGGTCGTGCCGGGCGGCGCGGGCGTGGAGCGGGCCGGCCCTGTGCCGTGGCGCGTCCGGTGGGGTGCGCCCGTGTGCCTGCCCGCGCTGGTGATGCTCGGGCTGGGGCTGTGGGGGGTGGACCGGGGCGGGATATGGCGCGACGAGGCCGTCACCTTCCAGGTCGCCCGCCGCTCGGTGCCGCAGATCTGGCAGTTGCTGCACGGCGTCGACGCGGTGCACGGCCTGTACTACCTGCTGATGCACGCCGTCCTCGCGCTTCACCCGGACGAGGTAACGCTCCGGCTGCCCTCGGTGTGCGCCGCGGCCGTCACCGCCGCCCTCGTCGGCGAACTGGGCGTCCGGCTCGCCGGGCCGCGCGTCGGCCTGTGGGCCGGACTGCTGTACGCCGCCTCGCCGATGGCCGGCCACTACGCCCAGGAGGGCCGCTCGTACGCACTCGTCGCCGCGGCCGCCACCGGCGCGACCCTGCTGTTCGTCCGCGGGGTCCGGACCGGCGCCTGGCGGGCCTACGGCACGGTCCTCGCGGTCACCTGCTGGCTGCACGAGTTCGCCGTGCTGCTGCTCCTCGCCCATGTGACGTCCCTCGCGCTGGCCCGCGTCGGCGCGCGGGCGTGGCGGGGCTGGGGGAGTGCGGCCGGGCTCGTGGTGCTCACCCTGCTGCCGATGATCCTGGTCTCGCACGCCCAGTCCGCCCAACTGGCCTGGGTACGCCCGCCGACCTGGGCCACCGCCGAGAGCCTGCTGCGCTGGTTCCTCGGACCGGGCGAGGGCGTGTACTGGACGTGCCTGGTGCTCGCCCTGCTGGGCCTGGCCGGACTCGCCGGGCCACCGGGGCGGCTGACCTGCGCACGGGTCGGCCTGCCGCTCGCCGTGGTGCCGCCCGCCGCCCTGATGCTGGCCTCGCAGCTCTCTCCGCTCTACGTGGACCGGTACGTCCTCTACGCCCTCTCCGGCGCGCCCCTGCTGGTCGCCGCCGGTGCCGACCGGCTGGCCCGGCTCGCCGCCCGGCTGCGGCTGCGGGTGCCCCGGCCCCAGGTGCTGGCCCTGACCGGGGCCGCGCCCGCCGTCCTGGCGCTGTGCCTCCAGCTCCCGCTGATGGGCGACGACCGCGACCCGGCCCACCGCCCGGACGACTTGGCCGCCGTGGCGCGGGTCGCCGCGCGGGAGGTGGAACCCGGTCAGCCGGTGCTGTTCCTGCCCACCCAGGCCCGCAACGCCGCCCTCGCCTACCCGAGCGCCTTCGCGGATGTCCGCGACGTCGCCCTCGACGAGCCGGGCCCCGAGTCCGGGACGCTGTACGGCAGGGAGGCCGACGCGGCCGAACTGCGGCGGCGGCTGTCCGGAGTCGACCGGGTGTGGGTGGTGGCGGACCGGGACCTGCTGGCCGGCCGCTGGAGCCCGAGCGGCCCCGCCGAGCGGGCCAAGATGGCCGTACTCGCCCAGGAGTTCATGCCCGCCGAGGAGTCGGCCGACGGCGACGCGAGCGTACGGCTCTACGTCCGCCGGGTCGCCCTCAGCGCGCTGCCGGGCCTTGCTCCAGTTCCCGCACCGCGGCGTCCAGCGCGCCCGTGAGCCGGTCGAGGCGGTCCCGCAGCTCGCCGATCTCGGCCGGGTCCGCCCCGGTCGCGGCGGCGATACGGCGGGGCACCTCCAGCGCCCGCTCACGCAGGGCCGTGCCCTCGCCGGTGAGCGTCACCCGTACCGAGCGCTCGTCGCTCGCGCTGCGCTCCCGGCGCACCAGGCCGGCGCCCTCCAGCCGCTTGAGCAGCGGGGACAGGGTGCCGGAGTCGAGCCGCAGATGCTCGCCGAGCTGCTTGACGGGCAGCGCGCCGCGCTCCCACAGCACCAGCATCACCAGGTACTGCGGATAGGTGAGCCCGAGGTCCTTGAGCAGCACCCGGTAGACGCCGTTGAAGGCGCGGGAGGCGGCGTTCAGGGAGAAGCAGATCTGCCGGTCCAGGCGGAGCCAGTCCGGGTCGGCGGCGTCGGTGGCGGGGCCGGCCGACGGGGTGGGCGAGACGCTCATGGCACCCAGGATAGCGGGACGGCGAGCTTTTGGTTGTGCACAATTTAATTGTGTGCTCTACTCGATGCCGAGGGCGGCGGTCCACCCCGGCCCGCCGCCACCGACTTCACCGAGAGGACCGGTCTCCCCATGGACGCGCTCTACACCGCCGTCGCCACCGCCACCCACGGCCGCGAGGGCCGCGCCGTCTCCTCCGACGGCCGCATCGACCTGCCGCTCGCCATGCCGGTCGAGCTGGGCGGCGACGGCCAGGGCAGCAACCCCGAGCAGCTCTTCGCCGCCGGCTACGCCGCCTGCTTCGGCAGCGCCCTCGGCCTGGTCGGCCGCCAGGCCAAGGTGGACGTCTCCGACGCCGCCGTCACCGCCGAGGTCGGCATCGGCAAGGAGGGCGAGGGCTTCGGCCTCAAGGTGACGCTCCGCGTCGAGCTGCCCGACACCGTGGACGAGGAGACCGGCCGCAAGCTGGTCGAGACCGCCCACCAGGTCTGCCCGTACTCCAACGCCACGCGCGGCAACGTCGAGGTCACCCTCGTCGTCGAGTGACCTCGGGTTTCACGAGGACCGGGTGAGCTGATCGGCTCCCACGGCCGGGCCGGGGATGCGTGCCGCACCGGCGGCGGGCATCGCCTCGCCGAGCAGTAGGGTGCGCACCACCCGCTCGGCGGCCCGGCCGTCCTCGAACTCGCAGAACCGCGCCCGGAAGTCGGCCCGCAGCGCCGCCGACTCCCCGTCCCGCCAGGCCCCGGACTCGAACAGCCGGGCCAACTCCCGCTGGGAGTAGGTGACATGGCCCGGCGGGTGAGCGGTGATGTCCAGATAGGCGCCCCGGCTCGCCCGGAACGTGTCCCAGTCGTCGGCGTGGACCACGATCGGGCGGTCCAGGACGGCGTAGTCGAACATGATCGACGAGTAGTCCGTGACCAGCGCGTCCGAGGCCAGCATCACCTCGGCCGCGTCCGGCTCGTCCGTCGCGTCGACCACCACCCCGCGCCGGGCCAGCTCCGCCAGGCCCGCCCCGCGCGCCGGGCCGTTCGCCAGCGACGGATGCAGCCGCACCACCAGCGTGTGCCCCTCGCCCAGGCCGGCCGCGAACGCCGCCAGGTCGAGCCGGTCCGCGTGGCCGCCCCGGACGTAGTCGCGCCGGGTCGGGGCGTACAGCACCACCGTGTGGTCCTCCGGGATGCCGTGCCTGCGGCGGAACTCCCCGCCCCGCGAGGCGCCCGCGCCCACCAGGACGTCGTTGCGCGGGCTGCCGGTGCGGACCGAGGTGAAGTGGCAGGGGAAGGCCCGCTCCCACACCAGCTCCGCGTGCCGGTTGGCGACCAGGCCGTAGTCCCAGCGGTCCGCCCGGCGCAGCATCCGGGGCACGTCGAAACCGAGCCGGGCGCCGGGCCGGTCCAGCAGATCGACGCCCAGGTACTTCAGCGGGGTGCCCTGGTGGGTCTGGATGTGCGTGGCACCGGGCCGCTTGACCAGCGCGCCGGGCCAGTTGACGTCGTTGACGAAGAACGCCGCCCGCGCGGTGACCTCCAGATAGCGCCGCGAGCCCAGCAGCACGTACTCGGTGTCCGGGGGCAGGGTCGCCGCGGTCTCCTCGTCCCGCACCACCCACACCCCGCGCAGCCGGGGAGCGATCACCCCGGCTGCCCGGTACACCGCCGCCGGGTCGCCGAGCATGCCCCGGTGCGAGGACGCCGAGTACACCACCAGATCCGGGTCGAGCGGGCGGCGCGACTGCACCGCCGACCAGCCGCGCCGGGCCCGTGTCCCGGCCGCCGTCCGCAGCCGCGCCGCGCGCCGTCCGGCCTCCCGGCCCGCCTGCGCGGCCCGGCGCCGCAGGAGGTACGCGCCGTAGCCGCCCTCCAGGAGGCGGGTCTCGCCCTCGGCGCGGGTGCCCTCCGGCCGGTGCGTGCGGAACATCTCCGCCGTGCGCCGGAAGAACTCGGCCCTGTCACCCGGCGGCAGCCGGTCCGGCTTGGCCAGGATGTCCAGGCAGTGCTCGCCCATCTTGCGGTGGAGGTACGGCCGCCACCGCCACAGCTCCGGGCGCGACTCGACGAACGCGAAGACCCGCTCGTACTGGTCGTGCACGTCGAAGTGCTTGCGGCTGGTGGTGGAGAGGATGTTGCCCTGCCTGCGCTGGCGGTAGTGCAGACAGATCTGGTCGAGTGTGGCGACGCGTTCGGCGCTCAGCATGACCGGGAACGTCCACGGGGTGTCCTCGTAGTAGCCCGGCGGGAACGCGAAGCCGCCCGCCGTCACGAAGTCGCGGCGGTAGACCTTGTTCCACACCACCATCAACAGATCGAGGATCTCCGGCCGCTCGGCCGCCGTGAAGGTACCGTCCTCGGCCGCGAGCAGGTGCGCGAGGACGTTGCGGCGGGTGCCGCCCCACCAGTAGGTGCGGGCGTAGTCGAAGACCAGCACGTCCGGGTCCCCGGTCTCCGCGAGGCGGCCGGCGACGGCGGCGAGGGCGCCGGGGGTCAGGGTGTCGTCGCTGTCGAGGAAGAGCAGGTAGTCGCCGGTGGCGTGCGGCATCCCGGCGTTGCGGGCCCGTCCGAGGCCGACGTTCTCCGGCAGGTGCAGCACCTTCACGCGGGGATCGCGCCCGGCGTACTCGTCGAGGATCGCGCCGCAGCCGTCCGGTGAGCGGTCGTCCACGGCGATCACCTCCAGATCGCCGAAGGACTGCCCGAGCACCGAGTCCAGGCACTCGCGCAGGAAGCCCTGCACCTTGAAGCAGGGGACGATGACACTGAAGCGGGGCACGGCGGATCAGCTCCTCACGAGGGACGCGGCGGCGGGGGCGGGCACACGCTCGGCGAGCGGCACCACCGGCGGCAGCGCCTCCGGCGGCTCACCGAGCAGCACCCGGCGCACGACCCGCTCGGCCGCGCGCCCGTCGTCGAACTCGCAGAACCGCTCCCGGAACACGGCCCGGCGCGCGGCGGACTCCGCGCCCCGGTACTCGCCCTCGCGGAAGATCCGCGCCAGCTCCTCGGGCGTACGGGCCACCGGGCCCGGCGCCTCGGTCATCAGGTCGAAGTACACGCCCCGCGTCTCGCGGTAGACCTCCCAGTCGTCCGCGAACACCACGATCGGGCGGTCCAGGTTGGCGTAGTCGAACATGATCGAGGAGTAGTCCGTGATCAGCGCGTCCGCCGCCAGGCACACGTCCTCGGCCGAGCGGTGCGCGGTGACGTCGATGATCCGGTCCGAACTCCGGGCCGTGCCCCGGTCGTAGAAGTAGTGGGCGCGCAGCAGCACCACCACGTCGTCCCCGGCCGCCTCGCAGAACGCGGCCAGATCCAGGCCGGGCTCGAAGCCGGTGGCGTGATCGCGGTGGGTGGGGGCGTACAGCACCGCCGTGGCGCCCGCGGGGATGCCCAGTTCGCGGCGGACGCGGGCCACGTCGTCGGCGGTCGCCGTCACGTACACGTCGTTGCGTGGATAGCCGTACTCCAACTGCTCGTAGGAGCCGGGGAAGGCGCGCTCCCACATCTGCGTGGAGTGCCGGTTGGACGACAGGTTGTAGTCCCAGCGGTCCACCCGGCCCAGCAGCTTGGTGAAGCTGCCCGACCGCGCGGCCACCACCGGGTACGTCGACTGGTCCACGCCCATCTTCTTCAGCGGGGTGCCGTGCTGGGTCTGCAGATGCGTGCTGCCGGGGCGCTTGACGACACCCTCGGCGAAGTTGGCGTTGTTGATCAGGTACGTGGCGCGGGCCAGTACCTCCCAGTACCGGCGCGAACCGATCACCGCGTACTCCACGCCCTCCGGGACCGTGTGCGCCTGGTCGGCCTCCACCAGGAACACCGAGCGGATGTGCGGGGCGAGTTCGCGGGCCCTGGCGTGGATCGCGGCCGGGTTGCAGGCGTACCCGCGGCCCCAATAGGCGCAGTACACCGCCAGGTTGGGATCGAGCGGGCGGCGCAGGGCGCGGGCGTAGCGCAGCCGGGTGCGCAGCATGCGCGGCTTCGGCAGCCGGCGCGATACCCCGGCGGCCACCCGGTTGGCCCCGCGCAGCGCGCGGAACGGGGTGTACGCGCCCGCCGCCAGCAGCCGGTGCTGCACCCCGAGGCTCCCGCCCGGCACCCGGTACCCGGCCGGGCGGTGCCTGCGGTACAGCCGTCCGGCACGGCGGAAGAACGCCCGGTGGCCCTCCGTGAGCCGCTCGGGGCGGGACGCGGTCTTCAGGACCTGCAGGAAGAGCTGCCCGAACAGGGCCCTGGCCCGCTCGGCCGGGAGCGCGGACTCGGCGGCCCGGCGCAGCACCCGGTCCACCTGGTCCAGGAGGTCGTGCTGGTGCGGTCCGGGCGCGTTCAGCCTGCTGCCCTGGCGCCGGGCCCGGTGCCGGACGACCGGCCGGCGCAGCACCGCGATCCGGCCGGCGGCGACGGTGACCAGACCGCCCCAGCCGAGGTCGGTGAAGTGTCCCTCGGGAAAGGTGAGTCGGTGCTCGACGAGAAAGGAGCGCCGGTAGCAGGCGCTCCACGCGGGGAACTGGACGCCGGTGAGCCAGGGGGCCGCGCCGGGGGCGAAGGCTCCCGTCGGGGCCTTCGCCAGCAGGGGGGCGGCCGGGTTGGCGGGCTCGCCCTCCCACCAGGGCACGCGCTCGTACTCGGCGTGCAGCACGTCGACGCCCGCGGTCTCGGTCAGCCGCTGGTCCAGCGCGGCCAGCGCGCCGGGCAGCAGCAGGTCGTCGCCGTCCAGGAACAGCACGTACCCGCCGCGCGCGGCCCGCAGCCCGGCGTTGCGCGCCCCGCTCAGTCCGGCCGACGGCGGCGAGTTCACCGGGAGCACCCGCCGGTCGCGCTCGGCGTGTCCGGCGGCCACCGCGGCGGCCGGGGCGTCGGGGGAGTCGCAGACCGGGATCAGTTCCAGGTCGCCGAAGGACTGGGCGAGGACCGAGTCGAGGGCCTGCGACAGCCGGCCCGGGACCCCGTGGGAGGGGACGATGATGCTGAAGCGGGGCATGCTGTTCTTTCTGTCGTCTTGCGGACGCGGCCCGGCCGCCCGGCGGGACGCCAGGTGGACGGCCGGGTCGGCGTGGGCCGCGTCGTGCCGAGGGGCATGGAGACTCCCGGAAGGTCCAACGGTGTTCAGCGGCCCTCGGTGACGGGGAGCGGGCCGGAAGGTTGCGGCACGGACGGCAGCGGCGCCCTGACCTGGGCCTCGGCCGCCGACCGCACCGGCCTGCACGCACCGGGCGGCACCGTCTCGGGCAGCCCCGCCGGCCGCCCCAGCACCACATGGCGGACGACGCGCTCGCCCGCGCCGCCGTCGTCGTACGGGCAGAAGCGCTCGCGGAACGCGGCCCGCAGCCGGGCGGAGCGCACCCCGCGCCAGTGGCCGGAGGCGAACACGTCCGCGACCTCCTCCTCGGTGCGGGCCAGTGGGCCGGGAGGGCAGGCGAGCAGGTCGAGGTAGGCGCCCCGGACCGTGCGGAAGGTGTCCCAGTCCCCGGTGTGCAGCACCACCGGGCGGTCGAGCCCGGCGTAGTCGAACATCAGCGGCGAGAAGTCGGTGAGGAGCGCGTCCGAGGCCAGGCACAGGGACGGCAGGTCGGGATGGGCGGAGACGTCGACCAGCCGGGCCCCCGGCGCCGGGGGCTCACCGAGCGGGGCGCGGGTCAGCAGGGTGAAACGGGGTCCGAGCAGGCCGAGCAGCCGGGCGGGGTCCAGCGGCGGGGTCTGGGTGCGCCGGTGGTCGCGGCGCGCGGGCACGTACAGCACGGCGACCGCCCCCTCCGGCACGCCGAGGGACGCGCGCAGCTGGGCCACGTCGGCCGAAGTGGCGTGCTGGAAGGCGTCGTTGCGCGGGCTGCCGTACTCCAGCGTGGTGTAGCCGCCGGGGTGGGCCCGCTCCCAGGTGAGGGTGGAGTGCCGGTTACCGGAGAGGACGTAGTCCCACTGGTCGACCTCGCGCAACTGCCCGGCGAAGTCCGTGCCGTGGGCGGCCGCCGGGCGTTCCTGGAGGTCGAGGCCGGTGTGGCCGAGCGGGGTGCCCTGCCGGGTCTGCACGTAGACCTGGCCGGGGCGCTTGACCAGGCCCGGCCCGAAACCGGCGTTGTGCACCAGGTACTTGGAGCGGGCGAGCGCGGTGAAGTGGGCGGCGGTGCCGGGGCGGCCGAGCCAGGCGGTGCGGATGTGCGGGGCGTGCGCGCGGAACGCGGCCTCCAGGGCGCTCGGGTCGCAGCCCTGGTCGGGGGCGGGGTCGGCGGCGAAGAGGGCGCGGTCGGCGCGCAGGGGGAGAAGCCGCTGCACCCGGTAGTGCAGGCGCAGCAGGACCGCCCGCAGCCAGTGTTTTCCGCGCCCGGCCGAGGCGCGTGCGTGGCGGCGGAGGGCGGCGGCCAGGCGCAGGGTGCGGAAGGTGCGGTGCATGCCGTGCCGGACCAGGGCGCGGCGGAAGCCGGGGGGTACCGGGGTGCCGGGGGCGCGGTGGCGGCGGCAGTGGGCGCGGGCCCGGCGCAGGAACGCCGGGTGGCTGCCGCGCGGGAGGCGGTCCGGGCGGGTGGCGATCGTGGTGAGGTGGTCGAGCATGCGGGCGTACAACTCGGACCGCCAGCGCTCCAGTTCCGGCCGCTCGGTGAGGTGGGCGAAGACCCGGTCGTACTGGTCGAACACGTCGAAGTGGCGGGGGCTGGTGGTGCGTAGGATGCTGCCCCGGCGGCGCTGGCGGTAGTGCACGCAGACCCGGTCGAGCGTGGCGATCGACCCGGCCGCCATCAGCACCGGGAAGGTCCAGGGGGTGTCCTCGTAGTAGCCCGGCGGGAACCGGAAGCCCTCACGGGTGACGAACTCCCTGCGGTACGCCTTGTTCCACGCCACCATCAGCACCCGCAGCAGCCCCGGCCGGCCGGCCAGGGTGAAGGGGGCCGGGCCGTCCTCGGTGAGCCGGTCCGCGAGCCGGTTGCGCAGGGTGGTGCCGTCCCAGTGGGTGCGGGCGTAGTCGAAGACCAGCACGTCCGGCTCGCCGGTCGCCGCGAGGCGGGCCGCGAGGGCGCGCAGGGTGTGCGGGGTGAGGGTGTCGTCACCGTCGAGGAAGAGCAGGTAGTCGCCGCCCGCCTCGTCGACACCGGCGTTGCGGGCGGGACCCAGCCCGGCGTTCTCCGCGAGGTGCAGGGCCTTCACCCGGGGGTCGCGGGCCGCGTACTCGTCGATGATCGCGCCGCAGCCGTCCGGCGAGCGGTCGTCCACCGCGATCAGCTCGAAGTCGGCGTAGGACTGCGAGAGCACCGACTCCAGGCACTCGGCGAGGTACGCCTGGACCTGGTACGCGGGGACGATGACGCTGAACCTGGGCAAGGCACATCCATGGGTCGGTCGGCGCGGGCCTTCTGCCCGGCAACGGCCGCCCAGGTGACTTGGTTACGGCTCCTACGGCATACGGGGGACGCCCGGGGGAGCCGTACGGATTCCCCCGGGCAACACCTGTGCGGACGCGGTTACTTGACCGCTCCCGCCATCACCCCGGACACGAACTGCCGCTGGAAGGCGAAGAACACGGCCAGCGGGATCACCATCGACAGGAACGCGCCGGGCGCGAGCACGTCGATGTTGTTGCCGAACTGCCGTACCTGCGTCTGGAGCGCCACCGTGACCGGCTGGGAGCCGGACTTGGTGAACACCAGCGCCACCAGCATGTCGTTCCACACCCACAGGAACTGGAAGATGCCGAGGCTCGCGATGGCAGGCGCGCCGAGCGGCATCACCACCCGTGCGAACAGCCGGAGTTCGCCCGCGCCGTCCAGCCGGGCCGCCTCCAGCAGCTCGCGCGGGATCTCCGCGAAGAAGTTCCGCAGCAGGAACACCGCGAACGGCAGCCCGAACCCGATGTGGAACAGCACCACGCCCAGGATGGAGCCGAACAGCCCGACCTTGCCGAAGAGTTCGGCGATCGGGATCAGCGCCACCTGCACCGGCACGACCAGCAGCGCGACCACGCCGAGGAACCACCAGTCGCGGCCGGGGAACTCCATCCACGCGAACGCGTAGGCGGCCAGCGAGCCGATCACCACCACGCCGAGCGTCGCCGGGACCGTGATGAGCACGGTGTTGACCAGCGAGTGGGTGATGTCGCCGTTCTCCAGCAGCTTGCCGTAGCTCTCGAAGGTGAGCTTGGACGGCTCTGTGAACACCGTCCACCAGCCGCTCGCGTTCATGTCCTCCGGCGAGCGCAGCGAGGAGATCAGCAGCCCGATGGTCGGCACCAGCCAGAACAGCGCCACCAGGACCAGAAAGAACTGGACCAGCCCGCCGCCCAGCCCCTGAACCAGCCGGGCGCCCAGCGAACGCCGGCCCCGCACGGTGTCCTTCGCGGGCAGCTCGCGCACCCGTCCCGCGCTCTCGGTGTGCGTGCTCATGGCCTGCCCTCCCGCCGCAGCCTGCGGATGTTGAACAGCATCACCGGGATCACCAGCAGCAGCAGGAACACCGCGATGGCGCTGGCCACGCCGGGCCGCCCCTCGGAGAAGCCCTTGCGGTACAGCTCCAGCGCCAGCACGTTCGCGTCGTCCTGGGACGAGCCCGGCGCGATGATGTAGACTAGGTCGAACACCTTCAGCACGTTGATCATCAGCGTGACGGTGACGACCGCGAGCACCGGCGCCAGCAGTGGCACGGTCACCTTGCGGAACACCTGCCACTCACTGGCGCCGTCCACCCGCGCCTGCTCCAGCAGCTCCCTCGGCACCCCCGCGAGCCCCGCCGCGATCAGCACCATGGCGAAGCCCGCCCACATCCAGACGTACGAGCCGATGATCGCCGGGGTGACCAGGGCCGGGCCGAGCCAGTCGACGCCGTTGTACGCCTCCTTGAAGTTGGCCGCCGGAAGCCTGAGCCGAGCCCCGTCCGCCGAGGCGGGCAGGGTGAAGGTGCCGTCCCCGGCCGCCTTCGCCGAGGCCACCACCTTGCCGTCCTTCACGGCCTCGATCCGCATCCCGGCGTACCCGCGCTCGGCCGGGTCCGGGGCGCCGAGCCTGCCGACGCCCTTGCCGCGGGTGAAGTCCTGCCAGACCGTGCCGGTGACCTTCCCCGGCTCCGGCCGGGCGGCGACGGCCCGCCCGGCGTCGTCCGGGAACTGGTCCGGGGCCACGCCCACCATGGGCAGCGCGACCGGGGTGCCCGCCTTCACCGGGTCCTTGGTGACGAAGGCGCCGCCCTGTCCCACCAGCGGCGACTCGCGGCCGGGGTGCGCCTTCGGGAACGCCGACGCCTGGGCGAAGGAGTCGTGCACCCCGACCCACACCGCGTTGGCGACCCCCTTGTCCGGGTCCTGGTCGTACACCAGCCGGAAGATGATCCCGGCGGCCAGCATCGAGATCGCCATCGGCATGAAGACGATCAGCTTGAACGCCGTCCCCCAGCGCACCCGTTCGGTCAGCACGGCGAAGACCAGGCCGAGCGCGGTGGAGACGGTGGGCGCGAACACCACCCAGATCACGTTGTTCTTCAGCGCGGTGCGGATGCCGTCGTCGGTGAACAGCGCCTGGTAGTTGTCGAACCCGGCGAACCGGTCGCCCGAGGAGTCGTAGAGACTGCGGACGACCGAGTACCCGATCGGGTAGAGCACGAGCGCGCCGAGCAGCACCAGGGCCGGCAGCAGGAAGAGCGCCGCCACCACCTTGCGCGTCCCGGTCACGCTCCTGCGGCTCTTCGGCGCGGCCGGGCCCGCAGGGGCGCCGGCCGCCGCTGCCGATGCCATGACCGGATCAGCCCCCGTTCCCGTACGCGGCCGCCGCGTCCTTCTCCAGCCTCGCCTGGGTGCCCGCGACGTCCTTCGGGTTCTTCAGGAAGTCCTGGAGGTCCTTCCACTCGCCCTTGCCGGGCGTGCCGCCGAACGCCTGCGGCGCCTGGTCGGACATGTCGAAGCGGAAGTCGTCGCCGGACTTGATGAGCGCCTTGGCGATGGTGCGCTGGGTCTCGTTCGGGTAGGCCGAGTCCGGCACGTTCTTGTTCGGCGAGAGGTAGCCGCCGAGCTTGGCCTGAACCGTCGCCGCGTCCGGGGACGCCAGGAAGGTCGCCAGCGCCTGGGCGCCCTTGGAGTCCTTCAGGATCACCGCCGCGTCACCGCCGGAGACCACCGGCGCGGTCGAGCCGACCGACGGGAAGGGGAAGACCTTGGCGTCCGCGCCCACCTTCGCCTTGGTCTCACCGATGTTGACCTGCGCGAAGTCGCCCTCGTAGACCATCGCGGCCTTGGGCTGGTCGCCGCCGGTGAAGGTCTGGGTCACCGAGGCCGGGAACTCGGTCTGCAGCGCGCCGTCCGCGCCGCCCGCCACATAGTCCTTCTTGCCCCAGATCTGGGCGAGCGTGGTGAGCGCCTGCTTCACCGAGGGGTCGGTCCACTTGATCTCGTGCTTGGCGAGCTGGTCGTACTTCTCCGGGCCGGCCTGGGAGAGATAGACGTTCTCGAACCAGTCGGTCAGCGTCCAGCCGTCCGCGCCGCCCACCGAGAAGGGGGTCACACCGGAGTCGTACACCGCCTGGGCGGCGGTCAGCAGCTCGGCCCAGGTCTTCGGCTCCTTGGCGCCCGCGTTCTCGAAGACGGGCGCGTTGTACCAGATCAGCGACTTGTTGGCGGCCTTGTAGTAGACGCCGTACGGCTTGCCGTCGACCTTGCCGATGTCCTGCCAGCCCTGCGAGTAGTTCTTCGACAGCTCCTTCACGGCGTCCGGGCCGAGCGGCTTGGCCCACTTCTTGTCGACCGCCTGCTTGATTGCGCCAGGCTGCGGCAGCAGCGCCACGTCCGGCGGCTGCCCGCCCGCGATCTTGGAACCGAGGAAGTTGATGATCGGGTCCTGCGCGGGCACGAACGTCACCTTCGCACCCGTGCGCTTCTCGAACTCCGCCAGCACCTTCTTGAAGTTCGCCTGCTCGGTTCCGGTCCAGACGGCGGCGACCTCGAGTTCCGTGCCGTTCAGCTTCGGCAGGGTCACCGTGGAGCCGGTGGCGCCGCCGCCCTCGTCGGCTTCCTTCTTACCGTCACCGCCGGAGCAGGCGGTGAGCGTCAGTGCCCCCGCCAGCAGCGCGGCGAGGGCGGCTCCGGCCCGCGGTCCTCGAATGGTGTCGCTCGGCTTGCGCATCACTTCCCCGTTCGTCGTTCTCCGTTGAACGCCTGAACTCTGCCTGTGGGCTCCGGTGTACGCCGGGCCGCCCCGGTGCGGCAAGAGCACCCGCAGGGTCCGGCCACGCATCGTGACCGGCTCGTGATCATCGGGGTATGCGTGCCGGCGCCGGTTCGTTGCCGTGCCCCGGTGCTCAGAGCAGCGACGGCACCTGACCCGCCGACACCTGGCGGGCCGCCCGCTCCACCGCGCTCGCCAGCAGGGCCAGGTCGGTGGGGCCGTTGCCCAGCTCGCGCACCGGGCGCCGGGTGGGTGGATCGCCCATCCGCTGCCAGTCCAGCGGCAGTACGGTCGGCCGCTGGGTGGCGGTGCGCGGTATGCGGCCCGTCACCCGGCCGCCCTGCACCCCGGTGACCCGGCCGTCCGGGTACGCCAGCACCCCGCGTCCCGGCGCCGGTTCGCCTTCCGCGCTCCGCTCGGCGGGTCCCGTACCGCGTCCGCCGGAGGGCGCGTCCAGCGTCACCCGCAGAGTGGCCCGCCGCGCCGGTTCCGTCTCCGCCGTACGGCCGCCCGTGCCGGTCGCGGTCACCAGGTGCACGCCGAGCCGCTCGCCCTCACGGGCCACCGCCTCCAGCGCCCGGACCACCGAACCGGCGGCGGGCCGGCCCGGCGAACCCAGCGCCGGGGAGACCAGGGCGTCCAGGTCGTCGACGACCACCACCAGCCGGGGCAGCGGGGGCGCCGCCTCGGTGTGCTGCCGGGCGGCGCCGGGCCGCAGCCGCAGCGTGGAGCTGGGCGGCCCCTCCAGGTCGCCGCTGCCCGGGCCGGGTCCGCCGGGGCGGCGCTGGGCCACCATCCGGCCGGACACCTCGTGCGCGGTGTGCCAGTGCGTGAAGTCGGTCAGCCCGACCAGCTCCGCCCGGCGCTTGAGCTCCGCGCTCAGCGACTGCGCGAACTCCCGCATGCGCACCGGGTCGTTGGCGATCAGATGGGTCGTCACATGCGGTATGTCGGTGCATGAGCGCAGTCCCTCTCCGGCCCCGGCCGCCGTGCCGACGCCGTCGCGGCCGTCGATCAGCACCATGCCGAGCCGGTCCGGGCGCTCGGCGGCGGCCAGCGACGCCACCACCGCCCGCAGCAGCTCCGTACGCCCGCTGCCGGGCGGGCCCTCGACCAGCAGGTGCGGGCCGTCGGCCACCAGGTCGGCGGTGACCGGGCCGCGCGGACCGGCGCCCAGTACCGCGCGGGCCCGGCCGCCCAGCGACTCGGTGTCGTCGGCCGCGTCCGCCCAGCGCGCCATCAGCGAGGCCGGGGTGGCACGGGCCAGCCCCAGTTCGTCCAGCAGCCGGGCCGACAACGGCAGCGGCACCGCCACACGCGTGTGCCGGTCCTCGTCCGGGGCGTCCGGGCGCAGCGGGGCCAGCGCCCGCGCGAACCGCTCCGCCCAGGCGTGCGACACCGCGTCCACGGCGGCGAGGGTGCCCGGTCCCACCGGACCGGTCGGCGCCACCCGCATCAGCCGCAGCGCGGTCGCCACGTCCCCGCTGAGCAGCGCCACCGCGCCGCACTCGCGGAAGGTGGGCGTCGCCGCGCAGGCCGCCTCGTAGGTCTCCGCCAGCGGCGAGGCGGGGGAGGCGGGCACGGTCTCGGCCAGGCATACCACGTGCACCCCGGCGCGCGGCCCGCTCACCGCCAGCCGCGCCACGTCCTCCCGCAGCGCCGAGCCGCCGGGGTCGCCGTCCACCACGACCACCGTGTACGGCCCCGGATGCCCGTCCGGGCCCGGCCGGAAGGAGGCGGGGTCGTTGGACTCGACGCGGCGCAGCAGCTCGCCGGTGCGGGCGGCCGCCTGCTCGCGGTCGTAGGCCAGCAGCAGCCGGCAGTCCTGGCCGTGGCCCGGCCGGACGTGCGGCAGCCAGCCCAGCCAGGACCACTCGGCGGTGCGTTCCTCCACCGGGCGGGCACGGTCCGCGCTGATCAGCACGATCTCCAGCAGGTCCGGCGAGTGCAGCGCGGCCAGCTGCGCCAGCACCGCGCGGGCCAGCCCCGCGAGCCGGGGGCGCGGACCGGCCAGACCCAGGGCGCCCGCCTCGCGCAGCGCGGCCGTCACCGGCACCGCGGGCAGCGCGGAGCCGTCCGGCGCGGTCCGGTCGGCGGTGCCGAGCCGCACGGCCAGGGCCTCGCGGTGCCCCGGACCCCGCTCCCAGAGCCGGGGGCCCGGCCCGAGCGCCGTCAGCAGCAGCGCGGCCGGGTCGGGCCAGGTCTCCGGGCGCCGGAACGCCTCCGGCAGCGCGACGGGGGCCGCCTCGGCGTACGGCGCCTCCTCTGCGGGGAGGTGCTCGCCCCGGCCGCCGGTCAGCTTGCGGGCCCAGGCGCCTATGCCCCGGCGGCGGGCGGGCAGGTCGGTGCCCCGGACGGGGGTGCCCTTACGGGTGGGGGAGTCCAGCTCGTCGGGGTGGGCGTCGTCGGGCCGGTGGCCGGCGTGGGTGTCGTGCTCCCGGTATCCGCCGGTGAGGTGGTCCGGGGCCCGGCTCTCGGTCCGGGGCGCCCGGTCCTGCCCGGGCACGGCGGCCCGCTCCGCGCGCTCGGCGCCGATCCGGCCGGCGGTGCCGTACGCGTGCCCGGTCGGGCCGTCCGGCGCGGCCGGTGCCGGGGCGGCGTCCGGGGCTTTTCGGGAGCGGACTTCCGGGTCCTCCCCGAGGGGCACCCGCACACAGCCCTCGCCGTCCGGCACGGTGCGCACCCGCGCTCCGGGTCCCCCCGAGGGGGTCACCCTGAGCGCGGATTCACCCAGGCGCAGCAGACCGCCCGACGGGAAGCGCAGCGGGCGGCCGGTGACGCGGGCACCGTCCAGCGTGGTGCCGTTGGTGGAGTCGAGGTCGGCGACCGAGACCCGGCCCTCGGCGGTGACCGTGACCGCGCAGTGCAGCCGGGACACGTCCGGGTCGTCCAGGGGCACGTCGGCGTCGGCGGAGCGGCCCACCGTTATCCGGCCGCCGTGCAGCAGATGGACCCCGCCCGCGTCCGGGCCCGCGACCACATGGAGCTGGGTCGGGGCGTCGTCCAGCTCGGGATGCGGCTCCGGGGCCACCGGGGCGCCCAGCGACAGCACCGCGCCGTCGACCAGCGGGGGCTCGCCGAGGGTGTGACGGCGCGGGTCCAGGCGGTCGGTGCCCGCGTACAGCACCACGGAAGCCCCGCCGCCGTCCCGGCCGGCCCCGCTCTCGCCGGTGACCGCCGAGGCCAGCGCGGGTGCCACCGCCGCCAGCTCGGTGCCGGTGGGCGCGGTGACCAGCACGTCGCGCGTCGCGGCGCCGCCCCGCCCCGGGGACGCGCCCTGCGGATCTACGACGGTCAGCCGGATCTGCATCGCCGTCAGCGGTCCCTTCCGCCCGGCCGCGGAGGTCCCCCACTCCGCACGGGCACGTAGGCCAGTACTGCACGCATCCTCGCACCTGTCGCGGCCCTCCCGCCCGCGTCCCGGTACGAAGTGATCTTGATTGCTCAGCTCTGCCCCCAAAAGTGCCTGACCAGTACCGCGGCGGCGATCACTTGAGATCGGTCACGTACCGGAAGGGGCAACCGGCGGACCGAGGTGAGCGTCTTTCCACCGAACATGTGCCGGAAGCCGCACGTAGTACTCAGGGGGCGGCTTCCGGAGCGGCCACTACAGTGGTCGGAACGCCGGAACACCCCGGCGGCAATCGGCGAACAAGCAGCAGGGAGCGCGTGACGTGCGGCCAGTCGGCAGCAAGTACCTGCTCGAGGAGCCGCTCGGGCGCGGCGCCACGGGCACCGTCTGGCGCGCCCGCCAGCGGGAGACGGCGGGCGCCGAGGCGGCCGTGGCGGGCCAGCCCGGCGAGACGGTCGCCATCAAGGTCCTCAAGGAGGAGCTGGCGAGCGACCCGGACATCGTGATGCGCTTCCTGCGCGAGCGCTCCGTACTCCTCCGGCTCACCCACCCCAACATCGTCCGGGTCCGCGACCTGGTCGTCGAGGGCGACCTGCTGGCGCTCGTCATGGACCTCGTCGAGGGCCCCGACCTGCACCGCTACCTGCGCGAGAACGGCACCTTCTCGCCCGTCGCCGCCTCCCTGCTCACCGCCCAGGTCGCCGACGCGCTCGCCGCCAGCCACGCCGACGGCGTCGTCCACCGCGACCTGAAGCCCGCCAACGTGCTGCTGCGCCAGTACGACGGCCGGATGCACCCGATGCTGACCGACTTCGGCATCGCCCGGCTGGCCGACTCACCCGGTCTGACCCGCACCCACGAGTTCGTCGGCACCCCCGCCTACGTCGCCCCGGAGTCCGCCGAGGGTCGCCCGCAGACCTCCGCCGTCGACGTCTACGGCGCCGGCATCCTGCTGTACGAGCTGGTCACCGGGCGTCCGCCGTTCTCCGGCGCCACCGCCCTGGAGGTGCTGCACCAGCACCTCAGCGCCGAGCCGCGCCGCCCCTCCACCGTCCCCGACCCGCTGTGGACGGTGATAGAGCGCTGCCTGCGCAAGAACCCCGGGGAACGGCCCAGCGCCGAGAACCTCGCCCGCGCCCTGCGCGTGGTCGCCGAGGGCGTCGGGGTGCACGCCAACCCCGCGCAGATCGCCGCGGCCGAGGGCGTCGCCGCCCTCCTCGCGCCCGACCCCGCCCCGGCCCCCGTACCGGACGTGCCCGGCGCCTCCGACGCCACCCAGGTGCTGCCCCCGAACACCGCCCGGGCGGCCTACGACCCCAACGCGGCCACCAGCTTCCTGCCGCACACCGCGGGCCCGCAGGGCGCCGCCGACCCGACCACCGTCCTCCCGAGCACCGGCGCCGCCGACCCCACCACGGTCATGCCGCCGGTGCCGCAGGGCCAGCCGGGCCAGTACGACCCGCAGGACCCCTACGGGCAGAACCAGCAGAACGCGCAGAATCCGGACCAGCCGCACCCCTGGCAGACCCAGCTCCGCGCGGCCCGCGACCGCAACGAGCAGACCCAGGTCCAGTACCTCGACCCGGACGAGGACCCGCTGCGCCGCCGCCCCCAGCGGCAGGCCGCCCGCCCGCAGCACCAGCCGCAGCAGCCCCGCCGGCAGCAGCCGCAGCAGCGTCCGGCGCCCCGGCGCTCGACCCCGCAGCCGCAGCAGTACTCCCCGCCGCCGCAGCCACAGCGCTACGCCCCCGAGCCGCAGCGGCCCGCGCGCGAGCCCCGCCCGCCCCGGCAGCGCGGCGCCAACCCGATGAAGATCCCCGGCCTGGGCTGCCTCAAGGGATGCCTCTTCACGATCGTCATCCTGGTCGTGGCGAGCTGGCTGATCTGGGAGCTGACCCCGCTGCACACCTGGGTCGGCCAGGGCAAGGGCTACTGGGACCAGCTCAGCGAGTGGGCCGGCTCCGTAACCGACTGGTTCAAGAGCCTGGACAGTTCCTCCGGCGGCAACTGAACGGCTGCTCGCGGAGCCGGTTCTGGGGACTTGTCGACACCCAGCGGGTGATTTCCGGCTCCGCGGTGAAGGTGACCCCCGTGGGCGCGTAGTTTTGTCGACCCGGGGCAACACGCGTCTGTGGGAGCAGTCTTGGCACGGAAGATCGGCAGCCGGTACACCGCCAACCAGATCCTGGGGCGGGGCAGCGCCGGGACAGTGTGGCTGGGCGAGGGACCGGACGGGCCCGTCGCCATCAAGATGCTGCGCGAGGACCTCGCCTCCGACCAGGAGCTGGTCGGACGCTTCGTGCAGGAGCGGACCGCGCTGCTGGGACTCGAGCACCCGCACATCGTGACCGTGCGGGACCTCGTGGTCGACGGCAACGACCTCGCCCTGGTCATGGACATCGTGCGCGGCACCGACCTGCGCACCCGCCTGGAGCGCGAGCGCCGGCTCGCGCCCGAGGCCGCGGTGGCGATCGTCGCCGACGTCGCGGACGGGCTCGCCGCCGCGCACGCGGCCGGGGTCGTCCACCGGGACGTCAAGCCGGAGAACATCCTGCTCGACATGCGCGGCCCGCTCGGCCCCGGCGGCGCCCACCCGGCGCTGCTCACCGACTTCGGCGTGGCCAAGCTCATCGACTCGCCCCGGCGCACGCGTGCCACGAAGATCATCGGCACCCCGGACTACCTCGCCCCCGAGATCGTCGAGGGCCTGCCCCCGCGCGCGGCCGTCGACATCTACGCCCTCGCCACGGTCCTGTACGAGCTGCTCGCCGGCTTCACCCCCTTCGGCGGCGGCCACCCCGGCGCGGTGCTGCGCCGGCACGTCACCGAGACCGTCGTGCCGCTGCCCGGCATCCCCGAGGAGCTGTGGCAGCTCATCGTCCAGTGCCTCGCCAAGGGCCCCGCCTCCCGGCTGCGCGCCTCCGAACTCGCCGCCCGGCTGCGGGAACAGCTCCCCAGCCTCGCGGGCATCCCCCCGCTGGAGGTCGACGAGCCCGACCCCGAGGCGGCCCCCGAGGAGCCCCCCGCCCCCCTCCCGTCCGGCGAGCCGGTCCGCCGCCGGGGTGCCGTCTCCCTGGTCCCCGGCCCCAAGCCCGACTCCAACCGCGACACCCACACCTCCATGCGCGTCCCGGCCCCCGACGAGCTGGCCGGCGGAGCCCACGGCACAGCCCGCGCCCCCCGCACCCCCGGCGCCCCCCGCCCCGGCTCGGCCCGCCACCGGGCCGCTGCCCGGCGCCGCCGGATCACGTTGACCGTGGCCGGGGTCCTGCTGGCGGCAGCGGTGGGAGCGGGCGCCTGGGCGGCGACGAGCGGAGGGGACGAGACTCCGCCTCCGGCAGGGAGCAGCACGTCGGCACCGTGAAGCCCAGGTCAGGCATATTCAGCCCGTCCGGCGTTTGAGGACGAGGCCCCTTGTGGGCCGACAGCGGGGGTCCGGGGGCGGCAGCCCCTGGTACGCGCCCCGCAGCACCTCGCACCATCGTGGGCCAGACCGTCGGAGACCTCCGCACCCGGCGGAGCCGTTACGCTGGGGGCGTGGCAGTCGTCGATGTATCCGAAGAGCTGAAGTCCCTCTCCTCGACCATGGAGTCGATCGAGGCCGTCCTGGACCTCGACAAGCTGAGGGCAGACATCGCCGTGCTCGAGGAGCAGGCGGCCGCGCCGTCCCTCTGGGACAACCCGGACGAGGCGCAGAAGATCACCAGCAAGCTCTCCCACCTCCAGGCCGAGGTCAGGAAGGCCGAGGGGCTGCGCGGCCGGATCGACGATCTCGCCGTGCTCTTCGAGATGGCCGAGGAGGAGGACGACCCGGACACCCTCGCCGAGGCGGAGTCCGAGCTGGTCGCGGTGAAGAAGGCGCTGGACGAGATGGAGGTCCGTACCCTCCTGTCCGGTGAGTACGACTCCCGCGAGGCGCTGGTCAACATCCGCGCCGAGGCGGGCGGCGTCGACGCCGCCGACTTCGCCGAGCAGCTCCAGCGCATGTACCTCCGCTGGGCCGAGCGGCACGGCTACAAGACGGAGATCTACGAGACGTCGTACGCCGAAGAGGCCGGCATCAAGTCGACCACCTTCGCCGTCCAGATCCCGTACGCGTACGGCACGCTCTCGGTCGAGCAGGGCACGCACCGCCTGGTGCGCATCTCGCCGTTCGACAACCAGGGCCGCCGCCAGACCTCCTTCGCGGGTGTCGAGGTGCTCCCGGTCGTGGAGCAGACCGACCACGTCGAGATCGACGAGTCGGACCTGCGCATCGACGTGTACCGCTCCTCGGGCCCCGGCGGCCAGGGCGTGAACACCACGGACTCCGCGGTCCGCCTGACCCACCTGCCCACCGGCATCGTGGTCTCCTGCCAGAACGAGCGCTCGCAGATCCAGAACAAGGCCACGGCGATGAACGTCCTCCAGGCCAAGCTGCTGGAGCGCCAGCGGCAGGAGGAGCGCGCCAAGATGGACGCCCTCAAGGGCGACGGCGGCAGCTCCTGGGGCAACCAGATGCGGTCGTACGTCCTGCACCCCTACCAGATGGTCAAGGACCTGCGCACCGAGTTCGAGGTCGGCAACCCGCAGTCCGTGCTCGACGGTGAGATCGACGGCTTCCTGGAGGCCGGAATT
This sequence comes from Streptomyces griseoluteus, assembly GCF_004784465.1. Taxonomy (GTDB): domain Bacteria; phylum Actinomycetota; class Actinomycetes; order Streptomycetales; family Streptomycetaceae; genus Streptomyces; species Streptomyces griseoluteus. The sequence goes on from NZ_SRRU01000010.1 coordinate 59,463, forward strand.
CGCTGGCGCAAGCAGCAGGAGAAGTAAGTTTGTCGACATGACAACCTCTCGCAACTGCCGTCCACTGGGCGGCAGTTGTTTTATGTGTGGGGCTTAGGTCACAGTCACATCAACCAACTCCCGCCAAACGCACCTCCCATGGGACATTGCGCCCGCAACGGCCTTGACGTTGCTTAAAAAAATGGGAAAGGTGAAGCGCGGCATGCGTATCCGTGGGGCGCATGTGAACCGGGGGAACGGGAGAGCGCCAGGTGCCGGCCGAGGGCCGGAACCGGTGTCGTCAGCTACCTCCGTCGAGCACGGGCCGCCCCACGCGCCGCCACATCGACAACAGCTACTGGGGGTAGCAACCATATGACGAAGAAGACGCGCGTCCGCGTCGCACGTATAGCCGCCGGCGCCGTGATGGCCGCCGGCGCCTCGCTGATGGTGGCCGGCGTGGCCTCCGCCGACCCGGGCCCCGATCCCGACCCGACCTGTGGCGTCCTCGTCACCTGCACCGACCCGGACCCCGGCACGGTCGGCGGCGGCGACTCCTCCGGCGGTGACACCACCGGTGGCGACACGACCGGCGGGGACACCACCGGTGGTGACACGACCGGCGGCGACGTCAGCATCGGCGGGGTCATCGGCGGCGTGATCGGCGGCGGCGACTCCTCCGGTGGTGACACCACGGGCGGTGACACCGGCGGCGACACCACGGGTGGTGACACGACCGGCGGTTCCACCACGACGGGCGGCGGCTCCACCACGGGCGGCTCGACCACGACCGGCGGCGGCTCGACGACCGGTGGCGGCTCGACGACCGGTGGCGGTTCGACGACCGGCGGCGGTTCCACGGGCGGCTCCTCCACCACGGGTGGCTCCACCGCCGGTGGGTCCACCACGGGCGGTGACGAGTCCACCGGCGGCACCTCCGGCGGTTCCACCAACGGCGGTGGCTCCGCCACGGGCGGCGGTGACACCACCGGCGGCACCACCCCCGACGGCGGCAACGACAACGTCTCCCAGGAGGAGGGCACCTCCGCCCTCACCGACACCGGCTCGGACACCACCGCGCAGCAGACCGGGAACGGCAAGCAGCTGGCCGAGACCGGCGCGGGGGAGACCACGTTCCTGCTGGTCGGCGCCGCGACGATGATCGCGGGCGGCGTCGCCTTCCGCGTCCTGCCGCGCCTGGCGGGCAACCGCGGCGGCACGGCCGCCTGAGGGTAGCTGAAACGTCACCCCCCGCAACGCGAGCGGGGAAAGGGAAGGGCCCGGAGCACCCGCTCCGGGCCCTTCCTCGTGTCCTTGGGAGACCTAGACGGTCTGGTGCGCCAGCAGCGCCGTCAGCGCGATCAGCACCACCAGCAGCGCGACCAGTGCCGCCGGGCTCACCCCGCCCAGGAACCCCGCCTGCTGCTGGAGCCGCTCACGGCTCGCCCGGCACACCGGACAGCGGCCCTCACTCACGGGCGCCGCGCAGTTCGCGCACACCAACCGGTCGTACGTCATGCGCTCGCCCTCCTCGTGCCAGGCCCTCAACCCCGTACAACGCCGACGGGAACGAGAACGTTCCCCCTCCACTCTGCCAGGTTCCCCCCGAAAGAGCGCGGGCGCTCCGGAAAGCGGGGAGAGCCGCCCGTGCGACCGCCCGTACAAAAACACACAAGTCTCTCCCAACGCGACCGGGTCCTGCGTAGGCGCTCCCGGTTCGCGTATGGTCACGCTCATCATCCCCCGGCGACCCGTGGTGCATCCGTGATCCGATTCGACAGTGTCTCCAAGGTCTACCCCAAGCAGACCCGCCCCGCCCTCAGGGAGGTGTCCCTGGAAGTGGAGAAGGGCGAGTTCGTCTTCCTCGTGGGGTCGTCCGGCTCCGGCAAGTCGACCTTCCTCAGGCTGGTGCTCCGCGAGGAGCGCTGCAGCCACGGCCAGGTGCACGTCCTCGGCAAGGACCTCGCCCGGCTGTCCAACTGGAAGGTGCCGCAGATGCGCCGCCAGCTCGGGACGGTCTTCCAGGACTTCCGCCTGCTGCCCAACAAGACGGTCGCGGAGAACGTGGCCTTCGCGCAGGAGGTCATCGGCAAGTCCCGCGGCGAGATCCGCAAGTCCGTGCCCCAGGTGCTCGACCTCGTCGGGCTCGGCGGCAAGGAGGACCGCATGCCGGGCGAGCTGTCCGGTGGTGAGCAGCAACGCGTCGCCATCGCGCGGGCGTTCGTCAACCGGCCCAAGCTGCTGATCGCCGACGAGCCCACCGGCAACCTCGACCCGCAGACCTCCGTCGGCATCATGAAGCTGCTCGACCGCATCAACCGGACGGGCACCACCGTCATCATGGCGACGCACGACCAGAACATCGTGGACCAGATGCGCAAGCGCGTCATCGAGCTGGAGAAGGGCCGCCTCGTACGCGACCAGGCCCGCGGCGTCTACGGCTACCAGCACTGAAGCAAGTTCACGACGGAAAGGCTTGACCAGACGCCATGCGCGCCCAGTTCGTCATGTCGGAGATCGGTGTCGGTCTCCGCCGCAACCTGACGATGACCTTCGCCGTCATCGTCTCCGTCGCCCTGTCCCTGGCCCTCTTCGGCGGCTCCCTGATGATGAGCGACCAGGTGAGCACCATGAAGGGCTACTGGTACGACAAGGTCAACGTCTCGATCTTCCTCTGCAACAAGAGCGACGCCCAGTCGGACGTCAACTGCGCCAAGGGCGCCGCCACCGAGGACCAGAAGAAGCAGATCCAGGCCGACCTCGGCAAGATGTCCTCCATCGTGGAGAAGGTCACCTACGAGTCGCAGGACACCGCCTACAAGCACTACAAGGAGCAGTTCGGCAACTCCCCGCTGGCCAGCTCGCTGACGCCGGACCAGATGCAGGAGTCGTACCGGATCAAGCTCAAGGACCCGCAGAAGTACCAGGTGATCGCCACCGCGTTCAACGGACGTGCCGGTGTGCAGTCGGTGCAGGACCAGCGGAGCATCCTCGACAACCTCTTCCAGCTGCTCAACCTGATGAACCGGGCCGCGCTGTTCCTGATGGCGCTGATGCTGTTCGTCGCGCTGCTGCTGATCGTCAACACCGTGCGGGTGTCCGCGTTCAGCCGCCGCCGCGAGACCGGGATCATGCGGCTGGTCGGCGCCTCCGGGTTCTACATCCAGGCGCCGTTCATCATGGAGGCCGCGGTCGCCGGACTCATCGGCGGCAGCCTCGCGTGCGTCTTCCTGGTGCTGGGCCGGTACTTCACGATCGACCACGGCATGGCCCTCTCCAGCAAGCTCACGCTGATCAACTTCATCGGCTGGGACTCGGTGTTGACCAAGCTGCCGCTGATCCTCGCGACCAGCGTGCTGATGCCTTCGCTGGCGGCGTTCTTCGCGTTGCGCAAGTACCTGAAGGTGTGACACATGCCAAGAGGGCCGTACAGGCATCCGTCTGTACGGCCCTTCGCGTTGTCCTAGACTCACCGCCATGTCAGGCAACGCCCTGTTCCGCCAGCCCCGCCGCAAACGCCGTGGGGCCGCCCTGACATTGGTGTTCGCCGGAGCGCTCACCGCGGGGGCCGTCACGGGCTCCCTGCCGGACACCGCGCAGGCCCGCCGTCTGGACGCCAACGCCCAGTCGGCCGAGGGCAGTCGGGCCACCGGCAAGCCCCGCCCCGAGGATGTCCGCCGGGCCGCCGCCGAGGCGATGGCGAAGGGCGAGTCGCCCACCGAGGCCGCCGAACAGGCCGTCAGCCGCAGCGGGGACCGCTGGGCCGCCGTCTACTCCGAGGACGAGTACGCCGAGTTCCGTGACGCCCTGGACGGCGAGTACACCGGCGTCGGACTGTGGGCCAGGCGCGCCCGCGACGGGCAGGTCACCGTGAGCCGCGTACGGTCCCACTCGCCCGCCGCCGACGCGGGCATCCGCAAGGGCGACCGGCTGCGCAGCGTCGACGGGCGCGGGGTCGACGGCCGCCCGGTCACCGAGGTGGTCTCCCTGCTGCGCGGCGACGCCGAGGACGCCGCCGCCGGCACCCCGGTCACCGTCGGCATCCAGCGCGGCGCCGACTCCTGGTCCCGCACCCTGCACCGGGCCCGGCTCTCCACCGACCCGGTGACCGTCACCGACCCGGTCGCCGGGGTCGTCGTGGTCCGGGTGTCCGCCTTCACCAAGGGCTCCGCCAAGGCCGTACGGGACGCCGTCGGGCGCGCCCCCGCCGGCAGCGGTGTCGTGCTCGACCTGCGCGGCAACTCCGGCGGCCTGGTCACCGAGGCCGTCGCCACCGCCTCCTGCTTCCTCGACGGCGGCCTGGTCGCCACCTACGACGTGGACGGCGCCCAGCGTGCCCTGCACGCGGCCTCCGGCGGCGACACCGCCCGCCCGCTGGTCACCCTGGTCGACGGCGGCACGATGAGCGCGGCCGAGTTGCTGACCGGCGCCCTCCAGGACCGGGGCCGGGCCGTGGTGATCGGCTCGCGCACCTTCGGCAAGGGCTCGGTCCAGATGCCGACCACGCTGCCGGACGGCTCGGTGGCCGAGCTGACCGTCGGCCACTACCGCACCCCCTCCGGCCACGCCGTGGACGGCCGGGGCATCACCCCGGACCTGGAGCCGGGCCCGAGTGCCCTGAAGCGCGCGGAAACGGTCCTCACCGGGCTGGGCGACCCCCGATAGCCCCCTGACCTCACCCCTAATCCGCTTCCCTTCGCCCCCCTCCATGGTGCGAAAATGGGCGGCACTATGAGCAAGGGAATGTACGTACCGAAGGAGTCCCAGCCCAAGCAGGGCGGGGCGGCCTCCGCCAAGGGCAAGGTCAAGGACGGCAAGCGCAAGCTCGTCGCCCAGAACAAGAAGGCCCGGCACGACTACGCGATCATCGACACCTACGAGGCCGGGATCGTGCTGTCCGGCACCGAGGTGAAGTCGCTGCGCCAGGGCCGGGCCTCGCTGACGGACGGTTTCGTCCAGATCGACGGGAACGAGGCGTGGCTGCACAACGCCCACATCCCCGAGTACAGCCAGGGCACCTGGACCAACCACGCCGTGCGCCGCAAGCGCAAGCTGCTGCTGCACCGCGAGGAGATCGACAAGCTGGAGGCGAAGTCCCAGGAGACGGGCCACACCATCGTGCCCCTCGCCCTGTACTTCAAGGACGGCCGTGCCAAGGCGGAGATCGCGCTGGCACGAGGCAAGAAGGAGTACGACAAGCGGCAGACCCTGCGCGAGAAGCAGGACCGGCGCGAGTCGGACCGGGCCATCGCGGCCGCCAAGCGCAAGCAGCGCGGCGTCTGACGGGGCCCGCGGGAATAGGCTGGCACACTCCCGCGTTGGTCACGTACGATGGCACAGCACTCCATCGAGGGTGCGCCGCCTCCTGCGGGGGGCATTGAAAAAACAACATGGGGATGATCGGTTTCGACAGCGGATGTCGAAGCAGGGGAAGCGTGTCGAGGAAGCGGCAATGATCTCGTAAACCATATGTCGCAAAAAATAATCGCCAACACCAAGCGCGATTCCTTCGCCCTCGCTGCCTAAGTAGCGACTTGCGAAGTGTCAGCCCGGGGCTGTTCCCGACCCGGATCCTGGCATCAGCTAGGGAACTAAACCTTGATCCCGGTCACGGGGTGAAGAGGGAAATCTAACAGTGACTGAGCCCGTCGGAGACTTGTCCGCGTGATCTCCGGGGCCGAGAAAATCGAAGCGGACTGCACACGGAGAAGCCCTGTTTCTGCACCGGTGGACGCGGGTTCGATTCCCGCCATCTCCACGATCGGGAGGCCCTCGGGCCTTCGGAACCCATGTGGGCAAAGGCCCCGTCGCTCTGAGCGGCGGGGCCTTCGTCTTTCACCGGGTGGACCCGACTCTGCGTGGTGCCCCGCAGCTTCTACCTGGTGCCCCGCAGCGCCCAGCCGAGCAGACAGGCCGCGGAGGCCGCCAGCGCCGGTATCGCGTAGGCGGCGCCCGCGCCGAGGTGATCCGCCGCCCAGCCGCCACCGGCCGAGCCGCAGGCGATGCCGGTGAGCAGCGCGGTCACCACGAGGCTCATGCCCTCGTTGAGGCGGCCCTCCGGCGTGCACTCCTGCACCAGCGTCATCGCCGTGACCATGGTCGGCGCGGTCGCCGTGCCCGCCACCAGCAGTGCGCCCGCCAGCACCCAGAGCGACCCGGTGGCGGCCGCGAGCCAGGGCAGCGTCATCAGCGCGGCCATCGCGGGCAGGCACCGCCCGAACCGCCGCGCGGCCGGCCCCGGGGGCAGCGTCCCGTACAGCAGGCCCGCCGCGCACGACCCCGCCGCCTGGAGAGCGAGCACGACCCCGGCCAGCGCGCGGTGCCCCCGGGCGTCGGCGAAGGCCACCGTGACGACCTCCATCGACCCGAACACCGCCCCGGTCGCCGTGAAGCAGACCAGCAGGGGCCGGATGCCGGGGGCGCGCAGCGGGGAGGGCGCCCGGGTGCGGGGGCTGGGCGGGGGCTCGGTCGCGCGCTGGGCGGTGAACACCAGCATCCCGGCCGCCAGCAGCGCGGCCCCGGCGAGCGTGCCCGCCTCGGGGAAGAAGGTGCCGGTCAGGAAGGACGCCAGGGCCGGGCCCAGCATGAAGCACAGCTCGTCGGCGGCCTGCTCGAAGGAGTTCGCGGTGTGCCGGGCTTCGGGATCGTCCCGCAGCAGATGGGCCCAGCGGGCGCGGGACAGTCCGCCGACGTTGGGCGTGGCCGCCCAGGAGGCGTACGCGGCGAACAGCGTCCAGTCGGGGGCGTCGTACCGCACGCACAGCAGCAGGGCCAGGGCGCCGAACACCGCCACCAGGGTCGCGGGCCGGGCCACTCTGGCCTGGCCGTAACGGTCGACCAGCCGGGCCAGCCAGGGACCCGCGAGCCCGCTCGCCACCAGCCCGGTCGCGCTCACCGCACCGGCCAGGGCGTACGAGCCGCGCGCACCGGCGATCATCACCACCGCGCTCACCCCGGCCATGCCCACCGGGAGGCGGGCGAGCAGATTGCCGGCGGTGAAGGCGAGGGTGCCGGGGCGGGCGAAGAGACGGCGGTAGGCGGGTGCGGTCTGCGTGGACATGCCGCTCACGTTCTCCCGCGCGGCGGACGCCGGTCCAACACCTGTTCCGCGCCGATTCACGCGCCCGCGTTGTAAGTTCGCCGCCATGCCTCCCGCGATCGAACCCCGGCTGCTGCGCGCCTTCGTGGCCGTCGCCGAGGAACTGCACTTCACCCGCGCCGCCGCCCGGCTCTACGTCGCCCAGCAGGCGCTCAGCCGGGACGTACGGCGGCTCGAACGGGAGCTGGGCGCCGAGCTGTTCGTCCGCACCACCCGGCAGGTGACGCTCACCGCGGACGGCGAGCGGCTGCTGCCGCACGCCCGGCGGGTGCTCGCCGCCCAGGACGACCTCCTCGCCGCCTTCGGCACCGCCCGCCCGCTGCTGGTCGACGTCAACTCCGAAGGCCCCCTCACCGCCCACCGGGTGCTGCTCCGGGCCCGTGAGCTGGCCGCCGGGTGCGAGCTGTTGGCCCGCTACGAGCGCGGGCTCACCGGAGCGGCGGCCGCCCTGCTCGCCGGGCGGCTGGACGTCTCCTTCGGCCGCTACGCCGGTCTCGACCCGGTGCTGCGTTCCGGCCTCGCCCAGCAGCCCGTGCGCTACGAGCAGATGGCGGTCCTGCTGCCCGAGGACCACCCGCTGGCCGCGCTGCCCGAGGTGCCGCTCGGTGCGCTCGCCGGGGAGACGGTGTACGCCGGCGCGGGCAACCCCGGCACGCGGGAGTGGACCGAGCTGGCGCGTCAGCTCTTCCAGGGACGCGGCATCCGGCTCGCGCCACCCCATCCGGTGGTTCTCGGCGCCGAGGAGTTCGCCCGCGTGATGGCGGCGAGCCGGATGCCGGTGCTCGCGGTGGTGGATTTTCCGGCCATGCCGGGCGCGGCACTGCGGCCGCTGGTCGATCCGGTTCCGCTTTCGCCCGTCTCGCTGGTGTGGCGGAAGGGGCTGGTCCATCCCGCGCTGGACGCGCTGAAGGCGGCGGCGGCCCAGCTGGCGCGCGCCGAAAGGTGGCTTTCACCGCCCGGTGACCGATGGATTCCGGCCACCGATTTCGAGGTGATGAGCCGCCCGTTCTGACACTCCGAGCACACGCGAACTCACCTTGCGCTACATTCGGGGACCCGAGCACTGGGGTAGAGGGGGGCGCTCGGACCGGGTGGGGGCCTGGTCCGGCCGGCGCGTGCTCGGTGTCGCCGGCGCACCCCGGAACAGTCCCGTGGGGGGATGCGCGCACATGGAACAGTGGCGGGAAGAACGCCGACCGGAATGGCCCGACGTGGCCTCGGCAGCACGAGACATGCAGGTGACAGGGGGATCGACGCAGGCTTTTCCGGAAACCGGAACCGTCGCGGAAGCAGACCTGACGCCACCGCGGGGGGACCGGCCGGGCGGGGGACGCGCCGCGTTCCCGCGCGTCGTACGCCCGTCCGACGCAGGTGTGTTCGCCGCGACGGAGATACTCCGGGGCGGCCCGGCCGCCCTCGCCGGGGCCGACGCGACAGCCCTGCTCCCGCCCTCCGGGACCCCGGGCGCGGCGGCCGAGTTCCGCCCCTTCGGTGACCGGTCCGGCGGCGAGCGGACGGCGCTGCTGCCCACCCGGTCCGTCGTGGGGGCCCACGATCCGCACGAGGTCACCGTCCAGCTCGACTCCGTCCAGGCCGAGGGCCCGGAGTCCGCCGGTGCCTCGGACCGCCCGGTGTTCGTGGATGAGTCCGGCCGCCGCAGCCGTACCTTCCGCCGCCTCGGCCTGCTGGCCGCCGGGCTCTGCGCGGGGTACGCCGTCGTCATCGGCGTCACCCTGCTCTCCGGCAGCTCCGACGCGCCCTGGCTGCCGGTGCCGCGGAAGGAGGACAGGCCCGCGAGCCGCGTCGACTCCTCACCCGTGCCCAGCGCCTCGGCCCCGGCCGCGCCCGGAGGCGGCGGCCGCGCCGGCACCGGCGGCGCCACCGAACCGACGGCGCCGGGCACCGCGCCGGCCACCGTCACCGCCGGCCCCGTACCCGGACGGCGAAACCCGGCCGCCACCGGCACCACGGCGGCCCGGCCGCCCGCCGCCACGAGCCCGGCGCCCCGGCGGCCCGCGCCGCCCGCGCCCGGCGGCGGCAGCCCGAAGGCGACGCCCACCGCGACCGCGTCCACCGAGGCGTCCCCGGTGCCGAGCACCACCGCGTCCAGCCCGGCCGCCACCGAGTCCCCGGCAGGCGGAGGCGGACCGCAGCCCCAGGGCTCGGCCGGCCGTCCCGCCGCGTCCTGACACCGGAAGAACCTCCGATGACTCCGCGAACCGCCCGCCGGGCGCTGCCCCGGCGCCGCCGGCTCCCGCTGCGCCCGCTGCTGGCCTTCCTGTTCCTGCTCGCCACGCTGGCCATGCTCATGCTGCGCGGCTACGTCCACAACGAGATCCTCGCCGACCACCGCGTGCGGCCCGAGGCACCCGGCGGGCACGTACCCGCCGAGGTCACCGAGGGCGGTCCCGTCATCGACACCCGGGGAGCGCGCACCGACAGCCTCCGGGTGCCCAAGCAGCGCATCGTGCTGACCTTCGACGACGGCCCCGACCCGGCCTGGACGCCCCGGGTCCTGGACGCGCTCAAGCGGAACCACGCGCGGGCCACGTTCTTCGTGACCGGCACGATGACCTCCCGCCATCCCGAGCTGGTCCGGCGCATGGTCGCCGAGGGGCACGAGGTCGGGCTGCACACCTTCAACCACCCCGACCTCTCCTACCAGTCCCGGCGAAGGGTCGACTGGGAGCTGTCCCAGGGACAGCTGGCCCTCGCGGGCGCGGCCGGCATCCGCAGCTCGCTGTTCCGGCCCCCGTACTCCTCCTTCGCCTCCGCGATGGACGACCGGTCCTGGCCGGTGGCCGAGTACATCGGCGGGCGGGGCTATCTCATCGTGCTCAACGACCGGGACAGCGAGGACTGGCGCAGGCCGGGGGTCGAGGAGATCATCCGCCGGGCCACGCCCGCGAAGGGCAAGGGCGCGGTCGTCCTGATGCACGACTCCGGCGGCGACCGGAGCCAGACCGTCCAGGCGATCGACACCCTGCTGCCCCGGCTCCAGGCCGAGGGCTACCGCTTCCAGACCCTCACCCAGGCGCTCGACGCGCCGAGCGCCGACACCCCTGTCACCGGGGTCGGGCTGTGGACCGGCAAGGCGTGGATCGCGCTGGTGAAGGCGGCCGACGGCATCACCGCCGGGCTCGTCGTGGGCCTCGCCGTCATCGGCGTCCTGGTCTTCGGCCGGTTCGGGCTGATGCTGCTGCTGTCCGCCGCGCACGCCCGCCGCACCCGCCGCCGCGGCTTCCGCTGGGGCCCGGAGCCGGTCACCGAACCGGCGACCGTGCTGGTCCCCGCGTACAACGAGGCCAAGTGCATCGAGAACACCGTGCGGTCCCTGGTCGGCGGGGAGCACCCGGTGGAGGTCGTCGTGGTCGACGACGGCTCCTCCGACGGCACCGCCCGCATCGTGGAGGGGCTCGCGCTGCCCGGTGTCCGGGTGGTCCGGCAGCACAACGCGGGCAAGCCCGCAGCCCTCAACCGGGGCCTGGCGAACGCCAGTCACGACCTGATCGTGATGATGGACGGCGACACGGTCTTCGAGCCGTCCACCGTCCGCGAGCTGGTGCAGCCCTTCGCCGACCCGCGCGTCGGCGCCGTGGCGGGCAACGCCAAGGTCGGCAACAAGGACACCCTCATCGGCGCCTGGCAGCACATCGAGTACGTGATGGGCTTCAACCTGGACCGCCGGATGTACGACGTGCTGCGCTGCATGCCCACCATCCCCGGCGCCGTCGGCGCGTTCCGCCGTACCGCGCTGGAGCGGGTCGGCGGGATGAGCGACGACACCCTCGCCGAGGACACCGACATCACCATGGCCCTGCACCGCGACGGCTGGCGGGTGGTCTACGCGGAGAAGGCCCGCGCCTGGACCGAGGCCCCGGAGTCCGTACGGCAGCTCTGGTCCCAGCGCTACCGCTGGTCCTACGGCACCATGCAGGCCATCTGGAAGCACCGCCGGGCCGTGCTGGAACGCGGGCCCTCCGGACGGTTCGGCCGGGTCGGACTGCCGCTGGTCTCGCTGTTCATGGTGGTCGCCCCGCTGCTGGCGCCGCTGATCGACCTCTTCCTCGTCTACGGCCTGGTCTTCGGCCCGACCGGCAGGACGATCGGGTCCTGGTTCGCCGTCCTGGCCGTCCAGGCGGTCTGCGCGGCCTACGCCTTCGCGCTGGACCGGGAGCGGCTCACCCCGCTCATCTCTCTGCCGCTCCAGCAACTCCTGTACCGCCAGCTCATGTACGTCGTGCTGCTCCAGTCCTGGATCACGGCACTCACCGGCGGCCGGCTGCGCTGGCAGAAGCTCCGCCGCAAGGGCGGGGTGTCGGCCCCGGTCCCGGCCGAAGGAGCGCTGCGATGACCACGTCACACGAACTGACCGCGCCCACGTCCGCGTTGCCCCCCGAGCCCGTACCGCGCCGGGCGCCGGTCCGGGACCGCTACTTCGACCTGCTCCGCGCGGTCGCCCTGTTCCGGGTCGTCTTCTACCACCTCATGGGCTGGGCCTGGCTGCCCGTGGTCTTCCCGTCCATGGGCGTGATGTTCGCCCTCGCCGGCAACCTGATGGCCCGCTCCCTGAAGCGCCCGGCCGTGGATGTCGTACGCGGCCGGCTGCGCCGGCTGCTGCCTCCGCTCTGGCTGTTGGGGGCGCTCGGGGTGTCCGGGATGGTGCTCCAGGGGTGGCGTCCGGACGCCGAAGGGCACCCCGGCTGGTGGTTCGTCCACCTCGGCTTCTGGGTGCTGCCGCTGAGCGACCCGCCGTACGCGGGCACGCTGCCCGGCGCCCACGGGGTGCTCGGCCCCGACTGGGCGGCTGAGCTGGCCGGACCGCTCTGGTACATCCGCGCCTACCTGTGGTTCGTGCTGCTCTCCCCGCTCCTGCTGGCCGCGCTGAGGGCGATCCCGTGGACCACCGTGCTGGCCCCGGTCGCGCTGGCCGCCGCCTTCGAGTTCGGCCACCTCCAGCTCCCCGGCGAGCGCATCCCTTCCGCGCTGACCGACTTCAGCACCTTCGGCGCCTGCTGGATCCTCGGCATGGCCCACCAGCAGGGGGTGTTGAAGCGCATCCCGCGCTACGTCGTGCCCTCCGTCGCCCCGATCGTCGCCGGGCTCGGCCTCTGGTACGCGCTCACGCACGGCTTCCGGCAGGGGCACGACCTGGACGACATCCCGTTCGCCCAGTGCCTCTGGTCGCTGGCCACCGTGCTGCTCCTGCTCCACATCAGCCCGACCTGGAGCGAGTGGCCGCGCCTGCTGCGCCCCTTCGACCGCCTGGTCACCCTGCTCAACTCCCGCGCCGTGACCATCTATCTCTGGCACAACCTCTGCATCCTGATCGCCTCCACCCTCTGGGACCAGCTCTGGCGCTACGACGTCCTCGACGAGAAGTGTCCCTGGCTCCTGGAGAGCCCCTGGCCCGTCCTCGCCCTCACCTGGGTCCTGATCTGCGGCTGCGTCGTCACCTTCGGCTGGGCGGAGGACCTGGCGGCGAGACGGAAGCCCCAGCTATGGCCGGACGGACACCCGAGCCCGGCCAGCCGTCACCGCGCGGCCTGACCCGGCCGGGGTACGGGGGGTTCCGGCCGCCGGTCGGGAGGCGCACTGTGGAGGGGAGCGAGAAGACGCCCTCCTGCCCAGGCGGTGACGCAGCGCATGGCACTCGGTACGCCCCGATTCGACGCCGGGCGAAGTTGCCTGGACCTGCTGGCCACCGCGCACCCCGAGGAACGGATCGGTACGGCGGGGGAGTTGGCGGCCTGGGTGATCGGGGCCGGGCTGGTGCCGGCGGGGACTCCGCCGGTGCCGGCGGACGGGGGATGGGTCGCGCGGTTCCTGGAACTGCGGTGGCACACGGAGAGGTCGATACGGGCCTCCCGCGCCCCCGCCGACTCCCTGGACCGGATCAACCGCACCGCCCGCGCCGCCGCACCCCCGGCCGTCCGGGCCGTCGCCCAGCAGAGCGGTCCGCTCGTCAGGGAGCTGGCCGAGGTGCCCACGGCCGCCGCCCTCCTCTCCCTCCTCGCGCGTGACGCCATCGACCTCCTCACCGACCCCCTCGCGCGGGCGGCCGTGCGTGAATGCGCGGGGGAGGGATGTCCGTTGCTGTATCTCGACACCTCGCGCGGGCGCCGCAGGCGATGGTGCTCCAGCGAGGCGTGCGGGAACCGCGAGCGGGTCGCCCGGCACCGGAGGCGGGTCGCGCTCGCCCGGTCCTGAACGTCCGGGTACGGCCCAAGTGCCGGAAAGGCGCAATCACTTGAACCATGTGATTTGGGCAACACCGGGTTTGCCTGACCGTAAGTCAGGGCAGCCCGAAGCCACTTGACGCCGTATCGGAAATGTAAAGATCGCGCGGTGAGAATGTGCGCGCATGTCCCGCTCGTCACACCACCGTTGAGAAAAACACCACCTCACCTTGAACAACCGCGCCTCCCGCCCCGTACGAAGGGGCGAGCGACCGACGGGGGCAAGCCCCGGACACCGGAGGTGGGCGTGCGCAAGGATGCGGCCGTGGCCAATGAACGTGGATCGAGGGCCCGACATCGCATGTCCTCGCAGCCCTCACAGTCGTCGGAACCCGACGAGGAGTTGATGCGTGCCCTGTACCGGGAGCACGCCGGACCGCTCCTCGCCTATGTCCTCCGGCTGGTCGCCGGTGACCGGCAGCGCGCCGAGGACGTCGTACAGGAAACGCTCATCCGTGCCTGGAAGAACGCCGGTCAGCTCAATCGGGCGACCGGTTCGGTACGCCCCTGGCTGGTGACGGTCGCCCGGCGCATCGTCATCGACGGCCACCGCAGCCGGCAGGCCCGGCCGCAGGAGGTCGATCCGTCGCCGCTGGAGGTCATCCCCGCGGAGGACGAGATCGACAAGGCGCTGTGGCTGATGACGCTGACGGACGCGCTCGACGACCTGACCCCGGCCCACCGGGAGGTGCTCGTCGAGACCTATTTCAAGGGGCGTACCGTCAACGAGGCGGCCCAGACCCTCGGGATACCCAGCGGCACCGTCCGCTCACGGGTGTTCTACGCCCTGCGATCGATGAAGCTGGCGCTGGAGGAGCGGGGGGTGACGGCGTGATGAGCGTGTACGGGGGAATGCGAGGATTCGGCGCGGGGAGTACGGGTATGTCTGGCCCCATGCAGGGATCTCCGGTGCCGAACGAGCACGAGACCGTCGGCGCCTACGCCCTCGGGATTCTCGACGACACCGAGGCGACCGCGTTCGAGACGCACCTGGCGGGCTGCGAGTGGTGCGCCCAGCAACTGGACGAACTCGCGGGGATGGAGCCCATGCTGGCCGCCCTCGCCGACCTGCCGGGCACCGGCAGCACCCCGGTCATCGGGGAGTCGCTGTCCGCGCGGCCCACCCCGAGACTGGTCGAGAAACTGGTCGACGAGGTCGCCGAGCGGCGCGCGAGCAAGCGGCGCCGCGGCTTCTACCTGGTCGCCGCCGCGGCCGCGCTGATCATCGGCGGTCCGGTGGCCGTGATGTCCGTGAGCGGTGGTGGCACGAGTCAGACGGCGACCCCGCTGGCCGCCTCCGCCAAGGACCACTTCGACCAGTTGCCCACCAAGGTCACCGGCACGGACGCCGGCACCGGCGTCTCCGCGACCGTCGCCCTGCAGGGCAAGGCGTGGGGCACCGACGCGGTGCTGCGGCTGGGCGGGGTCAAGGGCGAGCTGAAGTGCTCCCTGATCGCGGTCGGCAAGAACGGTGAGCGGCAGACGCTCGGCTCCTGGAGCGTGCCCAAGGACGGCTACGGCCTCCCGGACGCCAAGACCGAGCAGGCCCGCAACCCCCTGTTCATCGGGGGCGGCACCGCTCTCCAGCCCGGCGAGATCGACCACTTCGACGTCATGACCCTGGACGGCAAGAAGCTCGTCCAAGTGGACGCCTAGTGGCTGCTGGAATCACGCCCGCGTAGCTTTGCCGGGTCCTCTTCGCGTACGGTTGACGGCTGCCCAGCACGTCAGAAGGGGGCCCGGTGGCCGCTCAGGTTCAGCATTCCGCGGTCGGCTCGGTTAACGGCGCGAACGACTCCGTACGGGACCGAGAGATCAGCGTCGAACAGGAACACCTGGACCGGGTGTACCGGCGGCTCGAGGAGAAGATCCACGAGGCCGAGTTCCTGATGCACGACGCGGCCCAGCGCGGCCATGTGGGGACGCCGGGCGCGCTGGCCGAGCGGGACGCGCAGGTCTTCCGGGCCGGCATCCACCTCAACCGGCTCAACAACGAGTTCGAGGACTTCCTCTTCGGCCGGGTCGACCTGCTCCAGGGCAAGGACGGCAAGAAGGGCCCGGACGGCGCGTACACCGCCGTCGAGCCCGCCGAGGGGGCCGTACGCCCCGACAACACCGCCGCCATCGCCGAGACCCTGCACATCGGGCGGATCGGCGTCCTGGACGAGGACTACTCGCCGCTGGTCATCGACTGGCGGGCGCCGGCCGCCGCGCCGTTCTACCGCTCCACCCCCGTCGACCCCGGCCGGGTCGTGCGGCGCCGGGTCATCCGCTCCAAGGGCCGCCGCGTCCTCGGGGTGGAGGACGACCTGATGCGCCCCGAGCTGAAGGCCACCCTGGACGGCGGGGAGCTGCCCGTCATCGGCGACGGCGCGCTGATGGCCGCCCTCGGCCAGGCGCGCGGGCACACCATGCGGGACATCGTCTCCTCGATCCAGGCCGAGCAGGACCAGGTCATCCGCGCCCCCGCCGCCTCCGTCACCTACGTGGAGGGCGGCCCCGGCACCGGCAAGACCGCCGTCGCCCTGCACCGCGCGGCCTATCTGCTCTACCAGGACCGCAGACGCTACGCGGGCGGCATCCTGATCGTCTCGCCGACCCCGCTGCTGGTGGCCTACACCGAGGGCGTGCTGCCCTCCCTCGGCGAGGAGGGCCAGGTCGCCATCCGCGCGATCGGCTCGCTCGTCGACGGTGTCGAGGCCACGCTCCACGACTCCCCGGCCGTCGCCCGCGCCAAGGGCTCGTACCGGATGCTGAAGGTGCTGCGCCGGGCCGCACGCGGCGCCCTCGAACTCGGCACCGACGCCAATGCCCTGCCCGACCGGCTCCGCGTCGTCGCCTTCGGCCGCCGCCTGGAACTGGAGGCCCGGGAGCTGGAGTCCGTGCGCCGCACCGCGCTCGGCGGCACCGCCCCCGTCAACCTGCTCCGCCCCCGCGCCCGCAAGCTGCTGCTGGACGCCCTGTGGGCCAAGTCCGGCGCCGCCTCCCGGCACACCGACCCGGAGCTGGCCGCCGAGCTGCGCGCCTCCTTCGACGATGACGTGGCCGACGAGGACTCCTTCATCGCCTTCCTCGACGCCTGGTGGCCCGAGCTGACCCCCAAGGGCGTCCTCGCCGCCATGGCCGACGAGAGGCGGCTGGGCCGCTGGGCCCGCCGGGTGCTCAACCCCGGTGAGGTCCGCAAGGTCGCCCGCGCGCTGAAGCGGGACGGCTTCTCCGTGCACGACATCGCCATGCTGGACGAACTCCAGGCGATCCTCGGCGCCCCGGCCCGCCCCCGCAAGAAGCGCGAACTGGACCCGCTGGACCAGCTCACCGGCCTGGAGGAGCTGATGCCGGTGCGCGAGGAGACCCAGCGCGAGCGCGCCGAGCGGCTCGCCCAGGAGCGCACCGAGTACGCGCACGTCATCGTGGACGAGGCGCAGGACCTCACCCCGATGCAGTGGCGCATGGTCGGCCGCCGGGGCCGGCACGCCACCTGGACGGTCGTGGGCGACCCCGCCCAGTCCTCCTGGTCCGACCCGGACGAGGCGGCCGAGGCCCGCGACGAGGCCCTGGGCTCCAGACCTCGGCGCCGCTTCGAGCTCACCGTCAACTACCGCAACCCCGCCGAGATCGCCGAGCTGGCCGCCAAGGTGCTCGCCCTCGCCATGCCCGGCTCCGAGTCCCCCCGCGCCGTACGCTCCACCGGCGTCCAGCCGCGCTTCGAGGTCGCCGGGGACTCCCTGGCCGCCACCGTCCGCGCGGAGGCCGAGCGGCTGCTCTCCCTGGTCGACGGCACCGTCGGCGTCGTCGTCGCCATGAACCGGCGCGAGGAGGCCCGCCGCTGGCTCGCCGGGCTCGGGGACCGCGTGGTCGCCCTCGGCAGCCTGGAGGCCAAGGGCCTGGAGTACGACGCGACCGTGGTCGTCTCCCCGGCCGAGATCGCCGACGAGTCCCCGGCCGGCCTGCGCGTGCTGTACGTCGCCCTCACCCGTGCGACCCAGCAGCTCACCGTGGTCTCCGGCGACCGCGACGAGCCGGACCCGGCCCGCGTCCCGGACCTGCTGCGGGACTGAACGGGGACTGTTTCCGAGAACCCCGCGCACGGGGGAATGCCCCTCGGGGTGTGTTTGTTAGCCTTGTCGTGACACCGGCCCGATCCAAGCCCCCGGGCCCAACCTTCGTCGCTACGAGCGACCACTTGCCGCGAGGCGAGCATGGCGGGTCGGTGTCATGAATGTGAGCGAGAGGCCCATGTCCCTGTGACGTGGGCCTCTCGTCTTGGGCGACGGCCCGAGAACACAACGTCCGCAATCGGAGCCGACTACCACGTACTCGGCGGTAGGTGCGACGATCGGACGGCACAACACGCGACACGGTGAAAGCAGAGGAAGTCGGCCATGGCAACGGCGCCCAGCGTCTCCTACTCGATGACGGTCCGGTTGGAGGTGCCCGCGAGCGGAACGGCCGTATCGCAGCTCACCACCGCCGTCGAGTCCTCCGGAGGCTCGGTCACCGGCCTCGACGTCACCGCCTCCGGGCACGAAAAGCTCCGGATCGACGTCACCATCGCGGCCAGCTCCACCGCGCACGCCGACGAGATCGTCGAAGAGCTGCGGAACATCGAGGGCGTCACGCTCGGCAAGGTCTCCGACCGTACGTTCCTGATGCACCTCGGCGGCAAGATCGAGATGCAGTCCAAGCACCCCATCCGCAACCGTGACGACCTCTCCATGGTCTACACGCCCGGTGTGGCCCGCGTCTGCATGGCCATCGCGGAGAACCCCGAGGACGCCCGGCGCCTGACCATCAAGCGCAACTCCGTTGCGGTCGTGACGGACGGTTCCGCGGTGCTCGGCCTCGGCAACATCGGCCCCAAGGCCGCGCTGCCGGTCATGGAGGGCAAGGCGGCCCTGTTCAAGCGGTTCGCCGGCATCGACGCCTGGCCGCTGTGCCTGGACACCCAGGACACCGACGCGATCGTGGAGATCGTCAAGGCCATCGCCCCCGGCTTCGCGGGCATCAACCTGGAGGACATCTCCGCGCCCCGCTGCTTCGAGATCGAGGCCCGGCTGCGCGAGGCCCTGGACATCCCGGTCTTCCACGACGACCAGCATGGCACCGCCATCGTCGTGCTCGCCGCGCTGACCAACGCGCTGCGCGTCACCGGCCGTTCGATGGAGTCCATCCGGGTCGTCATGTCCGGTGCCGGAGCGGCCGGTACGGCCATCCTGAAGCTGCTGCTGGCCGCGGGCGTCAAGAACGCCGTCGTCGCCGACATCCACGGTGTGGTGCACGCCGGCCGCGAGGACCTGGTGGGCGCCCCCGCCGACTCCCCGCTGCGCTGGATCGCGGACAACACCAACCCCGAGGGTCTCACCGGCACTCTCAAGGAGGCCGTGCGCGGCGCCGACGTCTTCATCGGCGTCTCCGCCCCGAACGTCCTGGACGGCACCGACGTGGCCGCCATGGCGGACGGCGCGATCGTCTTCGCACTGGCGAACCCGGACCCCGAGGTCGACCCCGCGGTGGCCCGGCAGACGGCCGCCGTGGTGGCCACCGGCCGCTCGGACTTCCCCAACCAGATCAACAACGTGCTGGTCTTCCCCGGTGTCTTCCGCGGCCTGCTGGACGCCCAGTCCCGCACCGTCAACACCGAGATGATGCTCGCCGCCGCGCAGGCCCTCGCCAACGTGGTCACCGAGGACGAGCTGAACCCGAACTACATCGTCCCCAGCGTCTTCAACGACAAGGTCGCGGGCGCGGTAGCCGGAGCCGTCCGGGAGGCCGCCAAGGCGGCCGGAGCGACGTCCTAGCAGCGCTTGCCGTAGGGTCGGGGAGGTTGCGGGACCGACGCGGCCTCCCCTACGGCGAGTCGTCGGTTCCCCGGTCGTGACGCCCTCTAGGGTGTCGGCGGGGCAGGCGCTTTTCCTGTGACTCCCCAGGGTGGTCTCATGACTCCTACGGGTGCCGGATTGGCTTTCCCGCCGCAGGTAGGGGCAGGATGCGTCTCTGGGCGCGAGCGCATCGGCATCGATCTCACCTCACGCCTCATCGGCAAGAAGAACACGGGAGTAAGAACATGAACCGCAGTGAGCTGGTGGCCGCGCTGGCCGACCGCGCCGAGGTGACCCGCAAGGACGCCGACGCCGTGCTGGCCGCGTTCGCCGAGGTCGTCGGCGACATCGTCTCCAAGGGCGACGAGAAGGTCACCATCCCCGGCTTCCTGACCTTCGAGCGCACCCACCGTGCCGCTCGTACCGCGCGCAACCCGCAGACCGGTGAGCCCATCAACATCCCGGCCGGCTACAGCGTGAAGGTCTCCGCGGGCTCGAAGCTCAAGGAAGCCGCCAAGGGCAAGTAAGCGCTCCGCTTGGGGCACCGGGCAACTGGGCGCCGTCGTGATCTGCGGGCCACCCGTGGCTTGTCGCGCAGTCCCCGTGCCCCTTACGGGGGCACGCCCCAGTGGGCGAAGTCGAAATGGGCGGCCCCCCTGTCACCAGGGGGGCCGCCCATTTGCGTGCGCGGGACCCGTCAGCCGAGCGCCTTGCCGGGGAGTTCGACCTTCGCGCCCAGTTCCACGAGCTTCTCCATGAAGTTCTCGTAGCCGCGGTTGATCAGGTCGATGCCGTGGACGCGCGAGGTGCCCTCGGCCGCGAGGGCCGCGATGAGGTACGAGAAGCCGCCGCGCAGGTCGGGGATGACCAGGTCGGCGCCCTGCAGCTTGGTCGGGCCGGAGACGACCGCCGAGTGCAGGAAGTTCCGCGCCCCGAAGCGGCAGTCCGAGCCGCCCAGGCACTCGCGGTAGAGCTGGATGTGCGCGCCCATCTGGTTCAGTGCCGAGGTGAAGCCGAGCCGGGACTCGTACACCGTCTCGTGGACGATGGACAGGCCCGTGGCCTGGGTGAGGGCCACCACCAGCGGCTGCTGCCAGTCGGTCTGGAAGCCGGGGTGCACGTCCGTCTCCAGCGCGATGGACTTGAGCTGGCCGCCGGGGTGCCAGAAGCGGATGCCCTCGTCGTCGATCTCGAAGGCGCCGCCGACCTTGCGGTAGGTGTTCAGGAACGTCATCATCGAGCGCTGCTGGGCGCCCCGGACGTAGATGTTGCCGCCGGTCGCGAGCGCCGCGGAAGCCCAGGAGGCCGCCTCCAGGCGGTCCGGGAGGGCGCGGTGGTTGTAGCCGCCCAGCGAGTCCACACCGGTGATGCGGATCGTCCGGTCGGTGTCCATGGCGATGATCGCGCCCATCTTCTGCAGTACGCAGATGAGGTCCTCGATCTCGGGCTCCACGGCCGCGTTGGACAGCTCGGTGACACCCTCGGCCAGCACGGCCGTGAGCAGCACCTGCTCGGTGGCGCCCACCGACGGGTAGGGCAGCTCGATCTTCGTGCCGCGCAGCCGCTGCGGGGCCTCCAGGTACTGGCCGTCCGCCCGCTTCTCGATGGTCGCGCCGAACTGGCGCAGCACGTCGAAGTGGAAGTCGATCGGCCGGCCGCCGATGTCGCAGCCGCCGAGGCCGGGGATGAAGGCGTGGCCCAGACGGTGCAGCAGCGGGCCGCAGAACAGGATCGGGATACGGCTGGAACCCGCGTGGGCGTCGATGTCGGCGACGTTCGCGCTCTCGACGTAGGTGGGGTCCAGGATCAGCTCGCCCGGCTCCTCGCCCGGCCGCACCGTCACGCCGTGCAACTGGAGCAGGCCGCGCACGACCCGCACGTCTCGGATGTCCGGGACGTTGCGCAGGCGGCTGGGCGCGCTGCCCAGAAGGGCGGCGACCATGGCCTTCGGCACGAGGTTCTTCGCACCGCGGACACGGATCTCGCCCTCCAGCGGGGTTCCGCCGTGGACAAGCAGGACATCGTCGTTGACGGTCATGAATCTCGCGTTCCGATGAGTCGGGCAGGGGTCGGCCGATCACTTTGCGCAGGGGCCGGAGAGACAGGGTAATCGCCGATCACCCTTCGCCCGTAAGCCCGAGTACCCGCCAGCCGTGTCACAACACGCGCCGTTTCCCCGCAGGCACGTCGGGTCACCGGACCGCCGCGCCTTCGTACGGGCGTGCTGCCTGTTCATGCGCCTTGCGGCCCCCACGGGGGCGCAAGATGCGGGATCATGTCTGGCATGACCGAGGTGTCCTCGCTCACAGGGCGGCTGCTCGTGGCAACCCCCGCTCTGGCGGACCCGAACTTCGACCGCGCGGTGGTGCTCCTCCTCGACCACGACGAGGAGGGTTCCCTGGGTGTGGTCCTCAACCGCCCCACCCCCGTGGACGTGCGGGACGTGCTGGCCGGCTGGGCGGACCTGGCGGGCGAGCCCGGCGTGGTCTTCCAGGGCGGCCCCGTCTCGCTGGACTCCGCGCTCGGTGTCGCCGTGATCCCCGGCAGCGGGGAGGGGGAGAGCGCGGCCCCGCTCGGCTGGCGCCGGGTGCACGGCGCGATCGGCCTGGTCGACCTGGAGACCCCGCCCGAACTGGTCGCCTCCGCCCTCGGCGCGCTGCGCATCTTCGCCGGGTACGCGGGCTGGGGGCCGGGCCAGCTCCAGGACGAGCTGGACCAGGGCGCCTGGTACGTGGTCGAGTCCGAGCCCGGTGACATCTCCTCCCCGGAGCCCGAACGGCTGTGGCGCGAGGTGCTGCGACGGCAGCGCGGAGATCTGGCGATGGTGGCCACGTATCCGGACGACCCGTCGCTCAACTGATGCCCGTGAGCTTCAGTACCCTTGGCGGTATGAGCACTCTTGAGCCCGAGCGCGGGACTGGTACGGGGACCCTCGTCGAGCCGACGCCGCAGGTGTCCCACGGCGACGGCGACCATGAGCGCTTCGCCCACTACGTCCAGAAGGACAAGATCATGGCGAGCGCCCTGGACGGCACCCCCGTCGTGGCGCTGTGCGGCAAGGTCTGGGTGCCGGGCCGAGACCCGAAGAAGTACCCCGTCTGCCCCATGTGCAAAGAGATCTACGAGTCCATGAGCAGCGGTGGCGACAAGGGCGGGGACAAGGACAAGAAGTAACCCGTCCTGCCCCACCCCGCTCCCTCGCTGGATTGCCTCCGGCGCCCTTCCCCGTGTTTGTCGCGCGTGTTTCACCGGGCGCCGGGGCAACGTCCCCCTGATACGGATTCCGGGCTGTGCGCCGAGGTATTGCGGGGGCTGAAGTGACCGGTGGGATTTCTGAGGTGATTCCGGCGCCCGTGGAGGCGTACGGGGGACCGGGCGAGGGATTCGCGCTCGGTCCCGGCACCGGTCTGGCCGCCGTGGGGGAGGGCGCCGAGGGCACCGCGCGCTGGCTGCGCGCCACCCTGGGCGCGGCCACCGGCTTCCCCCTGACCCCGGCCGACGGCACCGGCGAGAACGCCGTACGGCTCACCGTCGACCCCCGTCTCACCGGGGAACTCGGCGCCGAGGGCTACCGGCTCGACGTCACGCCCACCGGCGCCGACCTGCGCGGGGGCGGTCCGGCCGGGCTGTTCTGGGGCGCCCAGACGCTCCGGCAACTGCTCGGCCCCGACGCCTTCCGGCGCGCCCCGCTGCCCGGCCGTACCTGGCGGCTGCCGCCGGTGCGGATCAGCGACACGCCCCGCTTCGGCTGGCGCGGCCTGCTGCTCGACGTGGCCCGGCACTTCATGCCCAAAGAAGGCGTGCTGCGCTATCTCGATCTGCTGGCCGCGCACAAACTCAACGTCCTGCACCTGCACCTGACGGATGATCAGGGCTGGCGCATCGAGATCGAGCGCCACCCCCGGCTCACCGAGATCGGCTCCTGGCGCGCGCGGACCAAATTCGGCCACCGCTCGTCCTCCCTCTGGGAGGAGAAACCGCACGGCGGCCACTACACCCGGGACGACATCCGGGAGATCGTCTCCTACGCCACCGAACGGCATATCACCGTCGTCCCGGAAATCGATCTTCCCGGCCATTCCCAGGCCGCCATCGCCGCCTACCCGGAACTCGGCAACACCGACGCCGTCGACACCGCCGCCGTCACCGTCCGGGACGACTGGGGGATCTCCCCGTACGTGCTCGCCCCCACCGAGGCCGTCCTCGATTTCTACGAGGGCGTGCTGGAGGAGGTGCTGGCGCTGTTCCCGTCGCCCTTCGTGCACCTCGGCGGCGACGAGTGCCCGCCCGACCAGTGGCGGAAGTCGGCCACCGCGAGGGCCCGCGCCGCCGAACTCGGGCTCGCGGACGTGGACGGGCTGCGCTCCTGGTTCGCCGGCCACTTCGGCGCCTGGCTGGCCGCGCGCGGGCGCCGGATGATCGGCTGGGACGAGATCCTCGACGGCCCGCTCCCGCCCGGCGCCGCCGTCTCCTCCTGGCGCGGGCACCGGGGTGGCCGGATCGCCGCGCGGGCCGGGCACGACGTGGTCATGTGCCCCGAGCAGCACGTGTACCTCGACCACCGGCAGGCGCCCGGCGAGGACGAACCGGTGCCCATCGGCTACGTCCGCACCCTGGCCGACGTCTACCGGTTCGAGCCCGTACCGGACGGTCTCACCGCCGAGGAGGCCCGCCATGTGCTGGGCGCCCAGGCCAATGTGTGGACCGAGGTGACCGAGGACGCCGGACGCGTGGACTACCAGGTCTTCCCCCGGCTCGCCGCGTTCGCCGAGGTCGCCTGGAGCCCGCTGCTCGCGCCCGGTGAGCGGGACCTCGCCGACTTCGAGCGCCGGATGGGCGCCCACTACCGGCGACTTGACGCCCTCGGCGTCGCCTACCGCCCGCCCGGCGGCCCCCACCCCTGGCAGCGGCGCCCCGGAGTGCCCGGCCGGCCCTTCGCCGGCCTGCCCGTCGAGCCGGAGCTCCTGGCCCCCGCGCCCTCGAACGCCCGACCGGGCGCGTAACGGGAGAACAGCTCGTGACCTCCCCGAAGAGGGTCAATCGGACTCACCCGAAGATGCCGGTGTAAACGGGACCATCCGCCCGATGGAGTGGGTCAACACCCCTTGGCCGACCCGCGCGTCCGAGCCTTGCGAAGATGTGCCAGAGTTGCCACGTCCGCCCTGTCAGCACGTACCGTACGGCAGCACAGGCGCGACCAGGTGGGGCAGCGGGAAGGGGCAGCCGGTTTGACCACGCACGCACCGCAGGCGGCACAGGCCGTCACGCTGCCCACGACGCTGGACGAGGCGGTGGCGGCACTGACCGCCATGCCCGCCGCGGTCCCCGTCGCCGGCGGCACCGACCTCATGGCGGCCGTCAACTCCGGGCAGCTCAGGCCCGCCGCGCTGGTCGGCCTCGGCCGGATCAGCGAGATCCGCGGCTGGCAGTACCAGGACGGCCACGCGCTGCTCGGCGCCGGCCTCACCCACGCCCGCATGGGCCGGCCCGACTTCGCCGCGCTGATCCCGGCGCTCGCCGCCGCCGCGCGCGCCGCCGGACCGCCGCACATCCGCAACGCGGGCACCCTCGGCGGCAACATCGCCTCCGCCGCGCCCACCGGCGACGCGCTGCCGGTGCTGGCCGCGCTGGAGGCCACGCTGATCGTCGCCGGACCGGACGGCGCCCGCCGCGAGGTCCCCGTCTCGCATCTGCTGGCCGGGGTCGAGATGCTCCGCGGCGGCGAACTCATCGGCTACGTCCGGGTTCCGCTGCTGCACGCCCCCCAGGTCTTCCTCAAGGCCACCGGACGCACCGGGCCCGGCCGCTCGGTCGCCTCCGTCGCCCTCGTCCTCGACCCCGCCCGGCGCGGAGTGCGGTGCGCGGTGGGCGCCATAGCGCCGATGCCGCTGCGCCCGCTGGACGCCGAGCAGTGGGTCGCGCAGCTCATCGACTGGGACAACGACCGCGTCCTCGTCCCCGAAGCCCTGCAGGCGTTCGGCGAGTACGTCGCCGCGGCCTGCATCCCCGACCCGGTGCCGGAGCCGGACGGCACGGTCGTCCCGCTGCCGCCCGCGGTACTGCACCTGCGGCGCACCGTCGCCGCGCTGGCACGACGAGCACTGGGGAGGGCGCTGTCGTGACCGACGACCAGCGCGGACACGAGGACGACACGTCCCAGGGCGGCGGCCGCTGGAACCCGCTGCCCCAGGGCGAGTACGACGACGGCGCGACCGCCTTCGTGCAGCTCCCCGAGGGCGGCATCGACGCCCTGCTGGCCGGTGACAGCCCACTGGCCGCGCCGGGCCACGGCTACGTGCCGCCCCGGATAACGACCCCGCCCGAGGGCGAGCACGCGTGGGGTGCCCAGGAGCAGTGGCCCGCGCAGGACACCGTCCCGGCGCAGCAGCCGCACGGTGACGACCGGTTCACCTACCAGCCCGGGGCGCAGGGGCACTGGGCTCCCGAGGAGACCGCCGCCGCGCCCGGCCACGACGTCACCGGGCAGTGGTCCGTGCCGGTCGCCGGGGGTGACCTGCCCGACGAGTCCGGCGAGTTCACCACCTCCGCGCTGGCCGAGCAGTGGGGCGCCGCCCCGCCCGTCCTCCCCGGCGGCGCGGCCGCGCCCTGGGTCACGGACACGATCGGCGGGGCGTGGGGGCCGCAGGAGCCCGCGGCGCCCGAGGTCGTGGAGGAGCCCGCGGCGCCCGAAGGCGTGGAGGAGCCCGCGCTTGTCGCGGAGGCCGAGGGGCCCGCGCCTCTCGCGGAGGCCGAGGGGCTCGCCGGCCCGGAGGAGCCCGCCGAGGACGACGAGAGCCCCGTCAAGGCCCCTGAGGGCGCCTCTGACAGCCTGTCGGACGAGGACGCGGCCCCGGAGCCCGAGGCGGCTCCCGAGGTCGTGGAGGAGCCCCTCGCGGCCGAGGCGGCGGACATCGCCGAGGAGACCGCCGAGGCCGAGGAACCGCCACCCCCGCCCCAGGACGAACATCCCCTCGCCTCCTACGTGCTGCGCGTCAACGGCGCCGACCGGCCCGTCACCGAGGCCTGGATCGGCGAGTCCCTGCTCTACGTGCTGCGCGAGCGCCTCGGCCTCGCGGGCGCCAAGGACGGCTGTTCGCAGGGGGAATGCGGGGCGTGCAACGTCCAGGTCGACGGACGGCTCGTGGCCTCCTGCCTGGTCCCGGCGGCCACCGCCGCGGGCAGCGAGGTCCGTACCGTCGAGGGCCTGGCGAGCGGCGGCCAGCCCTCCGACGTCCAGCGGGCGCTCGCCCGGTGCGGCGCCGTGCAGTGCGGCTTCTGCGTACCCGGCATCGCCATGACCCTGCACGACCTGCTGGAGGGCAACCCCGCCCCCACCGAGCTGGAGACCCGCCAGGCGCTCTGCGGCAACCTCTGCCGCTGCTCCGGCTACCGGGGCGTGCTCGACGCCGTACGTGACGTCGTCGCCGAGCGCGAGGCCGGGATCGGCGCCGACGCCGAGCCGGACGACGGCACCGCGCGCATCCCGCACCAGGCGGGCCCCGGTTCGGGCGGTGTGCACCCCTCGGCGTTCGAAGCACCCGGTGCCTTCGGGGCCCCGCACGACCACCCGCACGACCCGTACCACGGCCAGGACGGAGGCCAGGCGTGAGCGACGAAGCCGCCACCGCGACCACGGCGGCGGAAGCCCCCGCGGCCGAGCCGCTGCCGCACGGCCTGGGCGCCTCCCTGCCCCACGCCGACGCCCGCGCCAAGACCGAGGGCACCTTCCCCTACGCGGCCGACCTATGGGCCGAGGGCCTGCTGTGGGCCGCCGTGCTGCGCTCCCCGCACGCGCACGCGCGCATCGTCTCCATCGACACCACGC
Organism: Streptomyces griseoluteus; assembly: GCF_004784465.1. Classification (GTDB taxonomy): domain Bacteria; phylum Actinomycetota; class Actinomycetes; order Streptomycetales; family Streptomycetaceae; genus Streptomyces; species Streptomyces griseoluteus. The sequence goes on from NZ_SRRU01000010.1 coordinate 86,424, forward strand.
ACGCGCGCGCCATGCCCGGCGTACGGGCCGTCGTCACCCACGAGGACGTGCCCGGCACCTCCCGGCACGGCAGGGGCACCCCGGACCGGCCGGTGTTCGCCTCCGAGGTGGTCCGCCACCACGGCGAGCCCATCGCCGCCGTCGCCGCCGACCACCCCGACACCGCGCGGATGGCCGCCGCCGCCGTCATCGTCGAGTACGAGCCCCTGGACCCGGTCACCGACCCCGAGCGCGCCTTCGAGGCCGAGCCGCTGCACCCGGACGGCAACCTGATCCGGCACATCCCGCTGCGCCACGGCGACCCCGACGCGGCCGGCGAGATCGTCGTGGAGGGTCTGTACCGCATCGGCCGCCAGGACCCCGCGCCCATCGGTGCCGAGGCCGGGCTCGCCGTACCGCGCCCGGACGGCGGGGTGGAGCTGTACCTCGCCTCCACCGACCCGCACAGCGACCGCAACACCGCCGCCGCCTGCTTCGGGCTGCCCGCCGACCGCGTGAAGATCGTGGTCACCGGGGTGCCCGGCGCGACCGCCGACCGCGAGGACCAGGGCTTCCAACTGCCGCTCGGTCTACTCGCGTTGCGCACCGGCTGCCCGGTGAAGCTCACCGCCAGCCGCGAGGAGTCCTTCCTCGGGCACGCCCACCGCCACCCCACCCTGCTGCGCTACCGCCACCACGCGGACGCCGAGGGCAGACTCGTCAAGGTCGAGGCGCAGATCCTGCTGGACGCGGGCGCCTACGCCGACACCTCCGCCGACGCCCTGGCCGCCGCGGTCTCCTTCGCGTGCGGCCCCTATGTCGTCCCGAACGCCTTCATCGAGGGCTGGGCCGTACGCACCAACAACCCGCCCTCCGGCCATGTGCGCGGCGAGGGCGCGATGCAGGTGTGCGCCGCCTACGAGGCGCAGATGGACAAGCTGGCCAAGAAGCTGGGCCTGGACCCGGCCGAGGTGCGGCTGCGCAACGTCCTGGCCACCGGTGACGTGCTCCCGATCGGCCAGACCGTGACCTGCCCGGCCCCGGTCGCCGAACTCCTCACCGCGGTAAGGGACTTCCCGCTGCCGGCGCTGCCCAAGGACGGCCCGGAGGAGGACTGGCTGCTGCCCGGCGGCCCCGAGGGCGCGGGCGAGCCGGGCGCGGTGCGCCGGGGCGTCGGCTACGGCCTCGGCATGGTGCACATGCTCGGCGCGGAGGGCACCGACGAGGTGTCCACCGCGACCGTACGCGTCCACGACGGTGTCGCCACCGTGCTGTGCGCCGCCGTGGAGTCCGGGCAGGGGTTCACCACGCTGGCCCGGCAGATCGTGCAGGAGACGCTCGGCGTCGACGAGGTCCACGTGGCGCCGGTCGACACCGACCAGCCCCCGGCCGGCCCCGGCTGCCGCGGCCGCCACACCTGGGTCTCCGGCGGGGCGGTGGAGCGGGCGGCCAAGATGGTCCGCACCCAGCTCCTCCAGCCGCTGGCGCACAAGTTCGGCATGTCCACCGAGCTGCTCCAGATCACCGACGGCAAGATCACCTCGTACGACGGGGTGCTCTCCACCACCGTCACCGAGGCGCTGGAGGGCAAGGAACTGTGGGCCACCGCCCAGTGCCGCCCCCACCCCACCGAGCCGCTGGACGGCGCCGGTCAGGGGGACGCCTTCGTCGGCCTCGCCTTCTGCGCGATCCGCGCGGTGGTCGACGTCGACGTGGAGCTGGGCTCGGTGCGGGTGGTGGAGCTCGCGGTCGCGCAGGACGTGGGCCGGGTGCTCAACCCCGCGCAGCTGGCGGCGCGGATCGAGGGCGGGGTCACGCAGGGGGTGGGCATCGCGCTCACCGAGAACCTCCGTACGCCGCGCGGCCTGATCCGCCATCCCGACCTCACCGGGTACGCGCTGCCGACCGCGCTGGACGCGCCGGACATCCGGATCGTGAAGCTGGTCGAGGAGCGGGACGTGGTGGCGCCGTTCGGCGCGAAGCCGGTCAGCGCGGTGCCGGTGGTGACGTCGCCGGCGGCGATCGCGTCGGCGGTGCGGGCGGCCACCGGGCGGCCGGTGAACCGGCTGCCGATCCGGCCGCAGGCCGCTGTGGTCAACGCGCGGTGAGCTGGGGTTCGTCCGGCTGAGGTCGCCTTCTGTACGGCTGGGGTCGCCCGTTCGGCTGAACCCGCTTCGGTGAGGCAACGCGGACGCGTCCCCGTGCGTCTTCCGGCTCGGGGCGTTGTCAGTGCTGCCCTCTAGGGTTCTCGGAGTCGGGGGACGGCCGCCGCGCGCGGAGCCCGCCGTACCGAGTCCGATCGCGGGGGAGCGAGCCATGAGCATGACCGATGCCGGGGTCACGACGATCACGCTGACCGAGGCCGAGCTGGACCGCTGGGTCACGCACGCCCCGACCCGCGGGCTGCTCGCCGGTGACGGACTGCCCCCCGACACCGGCCCGCTGACCTTCGCCCCGCTGCGCGCGCACGGGCTGCGCAGGCTCGCCGACGCGACCGACGGCCCGTGCCGGCTGGCGGACGAGCTGCGGGACCGGCTGGTCATCGGGGAACTGCTCAACCCGGCCGGGACGGAGCGCGAGTCGATACTGCTCGACGGCGCGACGGGGGAGATCACCACGGCGTACCTCGTGGACCCGTCGCGTACCCGGCCCTTCGCGCCCTCGCTCACCACCATGCTGCGCTTCGCCGCCGTCACCGAGGAACTGGCGGGCCTGCGCGGCCGGTTCGCCTCTCTCGCGGGGCAGTACGGGCCGGGCGTCGCCGGTGAGGCGTCCCGCCGGCTGCTGGCACTGTTCGAGGCGGGGACGGACGGCGCGGTCCCGGCGTACTGGAAGGCGGCGGCGCTGATCCGCCCATTGTCCCTGGTCCCGGCGCCGGGATCGGCGGGGCTGGCGCTGGAGATGCCGGGACGGCTGCTGGACCAGGAGTTCGGGCACGGGCGCGTGGCCCGCTTCGAGGAGACCGACTTCCCGCCCACGCTCACCCACGAGCCGACGCGGCGCTTCCTGCGCGAGACGGGGCTGCCGGAGGAGGTGGTCAACACGGAACTGCTGCTGCCGACGCTCACGGAGTACTACGCCGACGAGTGCGAGGCCGACCACCTGATCCGCCTCGGCTCCCTCACCCCGGACACCACCCTCGTCCTCGACGGCCGCACCGGCGCGGTCCTCACCTACTCCGACACCACCCTCCACCCCCTCAACACCGACGTCTCCACCCTGGCCTACACCCTCTGGCTCCTCCACCACGAACGCACCATCGACACCCATCTCTCCGGCGAGCTGACGACCCTGGCGTACGACCAGCTGGCAGCGGCGATGCTGGACACACTCGCTGTGCTGGACCCGACGGGGATGTCGCCCGGCAGCTCCTGGCACTACTGGACGGAGCTGCTGCGGGGCGAGACGGGCGGGGTGCTCTGAGGAGCCCGGCACGCCGACAGCGCAAAGGGGCGGCACCTGTCAGGTGCCGCCCCTTTGGATCTCCCGCTGAACCGCCGGAGGCCGTGGCGGGAATCGAACCCGCGTAACTCGCTTTGCAGGTTTGTCCGGGCTGGTCAGGGCATGATCCGGGGGCGTTCACAGGCGTTCAATCGTGTGCGGCCGGCGGCACCGGGGAGCTGAGCGGATGGTCCCGAACGGCCGCGTACGGCTACGAACGAGACGGAAACTGAGACGAAGTTAGGACGGCTGGCTGACCTGGCCCCGGCATGCAGGGCGGCACTCTGTGTGGGGTGCCGCCTCTTGGGGCATGGGCTGGGGGGACTGTCAAGATGCGGCACTGAACAGGCAAAATGGCGTTTGTTGGCGTTGGCTGCCCTCGGAGTCGTGCGGGGCTGTTGTGCCCTCCAGGTGCGACTGGGCCCCATCGCGCGATCTTGTCGATACCCCAGCAGATCTGAAGCCAGACGTGCTGTAGCCCCAGCTCGACGACACCGGGGTAACGGGTCTTGCGCTAGGGCTGCTTCGGTCTGCACTTTTGGCACGGGACGAGTCCCGCCTGCAAGGCTTCGTACAAGGTGATCTCATCCGGCCGGTTCCCCGGCCGACACCGCTTGTCCCAGCCTGTGTGGTAGACGGTGCCTCGCCCCATTGGTCCACTGGGCGTCTTCCACCACTTCGACACGGCCACCTTCGTCTCCAAATGGTCCAACTGCCGCTGCACCTGCTCCAGCTCAGCCCGCAGCTCCTGCTGACGTTCCTGTAGTCGTGTGCGTGCTGCGCTGGCGGTCTCCATTTGGCGTTCGGTCCTCTCGCAGTCCAGGCGCCGAATCGCGGCGGCGCTCGCCTGAAAGTACCTCGATGAGCTAGGCAGAGAGGGCCAGATGGCAGTGATCACCCGTGCTGCACCTGATGTGAGTTGAGTCCGAGTCCAGTGCAAGCCGAGGGGTGCAGCGATGTCGACTGCCCGCCGCTTGCCCTCTCTACGGAGCGGCCTGACTGCGTGCTTCATCTACTTCTGGCCTCTCTACACCGGCCAGGTCATCCCCATCGGGGCCTGGCGGGGCCGGATGTGGCTGGACACCTGGGGTGTAGCTGGGAAGACACACTAGGAGGGCGCGGCCGTCGGCCGCCTCCTCCTCGTTTGTGAGTAAGACGCTGCCAGAGCAATAGGCCATCCAGCAGACTGGCGACCATGGACTGGATCTCACCCGTCTCCGGACTTGTTGGCGCCCTGGTGGGTGCGGGGCTGTCATACCTCGGTACACACCGGGCACAGGCTAAGGCACTGGCTGATGCCCGTTCGGCCCGTCTTGAGGCCAAGCAGGACCAAGCCGTCGCCACGTTGGCCGAGACCTTTCGTGACCTTCAGAAGCATGTCCGGGAGACCCCAAGCGAATGGGAGCCAGGGATCGATGCAGCGGCGACCGCCGCCGCAACGGCAGCACGACAAGCGTGGGACAAGAACCTACAAGACTTCATTGCGCCGGCCCGTTTGGCCATCGGGGTTATGCGGGATAAGAAGCTGCGCTACCGCCTCAAGGAGACCATGGACCTGCTGGAGGAATGGGACAGGGGGCTAGTGTATGCATTCCACGGCCGTTCCCGCGCTTGGGTGCTGCGCGAGGTGATTGCCCATGCTGTGGAGTGCGTAGGAGCTTGGCAGCGGGAAGAGACACTGCCCGAACCGAACTACGCCTTCCGGGAGGCACGGGAGTCCATGCAGGCTAAGCGGGATGAGTGGGAGGCCGTTGCGGAGGCCGAGGAGGAGGACCGGCTCCGGCGAAGCGCCGAACGCAACAGCGCAGGCGCGCCACCACTCCCCGGAGGCAACTGATATGACCTCCTGCGGCCATAGGGCCGCAGGAGGTGCAATAAGCGACGGGCTGCTCAGCCGCACTTGGTCACCAGCGGCCGTCAGGTCGTGGTCAGCAACTACCGCATGCACCCGCAGGCACCTACTCAAGCCACTCCGATGAACGCCCCACGCTCCATAGAGGTAGACGCATACAAAAGACGTACCGATGCTTGCCCCACAGGCTTATGCTCTGGAGGGGCTCTACGTACGGAGTCGCATGGTAACCGGGGAGGGATCTGGTGCTGCCACCGCAGGCATTGAAGAGACTTGTGCAGCCAGCATACGATTTGCTAGCGGAGGATCCACCCGTGCTTCGCTCGAAAATTCCCGTCAGCGTCAAAAGCTGGCGCAATGGGCTCGAGGAAGCCGGGATCACCCCCCAGTGCAATCCCATTGCCAAGGAGATAGATAAACTCCGCGACGCCGTAATCTCCCACGACGCTAAAGCTATTCGTATCAGAAGTGCCGCCCTAGCTCAGAGGACTCAGGAAATATGCTCAAGCCTGGGCATTCTCACTGCTTGCAAAGTTTCGTCTGACGGAAGGAACGCAAATGCTGTTAAGAGCTTGCTCGCCCTAGCCAATGTCACGTTGAAGTGCTGCACGGGCGAGGCGTCACCTGTCGAAGCGGATGAGGTCACAGAGTCAACGCTAGCGGCGATTGAACGACTCTTCTCCGAATCTCCGCATTTGCACGACGACCCCTGCATGGAGGTATTTGAGCTCCGAAGGGAAGAAGTTTCTGATGATAGCGGAATCTTTTCCGAGTCCCGACTATACGGGCGCTATTATGGTCGTTACGGCCAGCTTGCCTCTAAGGTCGACGAGATATGGTCAGCACTGACAGACTCTCCTCCATCATTGATGGGCGGTATATCGCCCGCATGGATGCTCATGTACGCGACTTACCCATTGACAATGTATCGGGCGGCCGTATTCGCTAAGGATCAAATAAGGCGCAGCTTCACAGCAGACCCCGCAGTCAGCGCCGCAGCCCTTCGCGCATACAAGCTCGGCATCGAAAGGAGTAAAGCGAATCACGCGGGCATCGTCAGGACTCAGAAAGCCGCAATTGCGAGTACAACAAGCGCAGAGAAGGCCGAGCTGACGCTCGACCTGTATCGACGGGTGATCGAGGGTCAATTCCGCCCTTGGGCTTGGACCCTGTTGCAACTTAGAGGGCGCGTTGGTCCGCGATTGCCCGAATTGAATTCCCTCAGAGAAATGCTGCTCGCCGATGGGCACTGCGTCATGAAAGACGCCGCCCGCGCCATTCTGCCCGCCGCCCGCAATGCTGCTGCCCATGAAGACTTTGTGTGGGATGAAGAACTAGAAAAGATGCATATAGGTGACGCCGTAACATCTGTTACTGAGCTTGAGGAGGCCATCAGTCGAGCCTACGACTTCATGTGCGGGTGCGAGTGCGCCATAGTTGAGTGCCGAGCCAACGATCCGGATTTGGTCGAAGCTATGGCCTCCGAAGATCCACCGGATGGCTCACTTACCCGCAACGTCACCGTCGCTATAAATATGTTCGGGACGAACGGACTGCGCGTGAAATCGCACACGCTTGATCGTGGCGTCCTCGCTGTGCACGTAGAAGGGTGGGATCTGCAATCCGTCAACCCTGGTCTCCAGGCTCTCACGACTGCGTCCCAGATCCTCCCTAAGGTCCGCAGGTTTCAGGTTCGCGTGGGCAGTCCCGCCGTGCTGGCAGCAGACATTGACCGATCTCCTCTGGAGAAGAACTGGGATGTTTGGCTACAAGCCCGCAGTCGGTTCAGTGAGATGCCATTGAGTACATTCCTTCCGGCGAATGCGGCAGTTCGCATGGCCGTTGAGTCGCCCACAGAAGCAATTCGAGCCGTCACATGGTTGGCGCTCAATGATGCCATGCATGCGTGCGCGGATGCCGTAATGGTAAGCCGCGATCGTCGGCGCTTTAAGCGCCTATGGCCACATTTCCAAGCACGTCTGGAACTAATCACCCATTCGGTAACGGTGGCGAACGAGATCGTCGGCGTGGACGATGAGGCGGCGACCGCTGCACAAGAGTTGCTCAAAAGGGTTGCTCTAGAAGTGAATAAGCCTGCGAAGGATATAGTTGTGAGCCTCATAGCCGGTCTAGGAAATACGATTGAACGGCGCTGGAAAGAACTTGGGCCGGTGCCTGTTCTTCCAACATTAGATAAGACACCATTGCACTGATACAGACTTTTTACTCTTGCGTGCCCGCATCGCGCGCTGACGGCTCTCTAATATGCCGGCTCGCACCAGTGAGTCAGGCCCCAAGCCGGCTGCGCCTGTCCGTCAGCGTGCGCCGCCACCGCTGATGTCAGCGGGAGCCCTTCCCACGGCCAGTAGGTGCGAACTGGCAGCGAGCAATTCCGGGTACGGCTCGGCCATACGGGCCGCCTCCATGGCCGACGCGATCAGCTCATCGGTGGGCCCCTCACCCGGCTGCTGCTCGGCTGTCTTCACGAGCGACCACGCGGGCCCCTCGATCCCGAAGACCTGTACGTCAGTCAGTCCGGACGCCACCAGCTCCGAGACCAACTCCTCAGCCCTGTGGAAGTAGGACAGGGTGAACCCTCGCACACCGTCATAGACGGCTGTCTCAAGAATCTTGGAGACGGAGTCACGGATTCGTTCCGTGTGGAGGTGGGCGTACGTCACGTGTTCAAAGAGCGAGGCGTACCGGTTGATGGCCGCGGCTGCGACCAGCCCGCCCGGCTTCACCACGCGGTGGGCTTCCGCCAGCGCGGTACGTCGGTCCTTGGGGTCGGGCAGGTGATACAGCGGCCCGAGGAGTTGTACGACATCGAAACTGTCGTCCGGCTCGCTCAGATCACGGGCGTCTCCAACGACCGCTGAGCACACGGCCGACGCGCTCTCGACGTGCCGGGGGACCGGGTCCACCAGTGTCACGTCGTAGCCGTCCCTCACCAACCAATCGGCATGAATCCCCGTCCCCCCACCCACGTCGAGCACACGGGCCGGCGCGGGGGGCAAGAAGCGTCGGAGAAGCTCTTGCGTCCTGGCCAGCTCCATCCGTCCGTCTGCCGATGTGCGCAGGCGGTCGTCCTCGTTCACCGTCTCGCCATAGAACCGCATCACGGAGGGAGCCAATTCGAGATTCGACATGCTCGCAGTATCGTGTGTACCGGTGGACCAGTCCAGCGTGCGAGGTAGAGGAAACCATGGCTGTTCTGAAGTACGAGGAGATCGCCGAGTCGCTTCGCGCCCGCATCGCCGCTGGTGAGTTCGCCCCGGGCGAGACCATCCCGTCCGGCCGAGACCTGGCCGAGCAGTGGGACGTGTCGCGCGCCACCGCCATCAAGGCGGTGGATGTGCTCCGCAACGACGGCGTGGTGGTGGCCAAGCAAGGGACCGGCTTCGTGGTCACGGAGACACCCGTGGCGAGGCCCGCCGGCGCCCGTCGGGCTGGGTCGGCACGCATCCTCGGCGGGATGCCGTTCCTGCGGGTCGGGGCACCCGACTGGGCCGAACCGCCCACGCGCGTGGCCAACGCGCTTGGCTTGGCCCCCGGCGTACAGGCGCTTCGCCGCGTCCGCATCCTCCAACTCCCTGACGGAAGCCCCAACAGTTGCGTGGAAGCGTGGTTCCCTCCTGAGATCGGAGAGGCGGCCCCCCGGCTCTCCGACACAGCGCCCATCGCTGAGGGCACGACTCGCTACGTCCGCCGGCAGACCGGACGGTTCCCAGTGGAAGGAGTGGACGTAACCACCGTCCGGCTGGCCACCGAAGTTGAGGCAGAGCGGTTGGGGGTTGAGGAGGGCAGTGCTGTCGCGGTCCTCCTGCACACGGCGCACGACCAGGAGGGACGCCCGTTGGTCTGCGAAGAGGGCGTTACGCCTGCATCGCTCTTCGAGCAGGTGGACACCTACGCGATGTAGGCGCGACCTCAATCGAAGCTGGACCGGTCCGCCGGTCCAGCTTTTTTGATGCCTTGTCAGCGTAGCTGAGCTGGTCAAACGTGCTCGCTCGCTCACCAACTCGCGATTCGCGGCCTGACTGGACCGGTCCACCGGTCCAGTCTGTTTCATGCAGCGCCGCACCGCTCTCCAGCGGAACGGTTCTGGTTCGGGATTGCCTGCCATAACGGGAGGCCCCGCGCTGGGAGTTGCTTGAGAACTGCATAGGTGGGCCCCGCCTCCCCGAGTCGAAAAGGCGGTCCGCGCGGCATCTGGCTGCGCTTCAACCTCGCGGCGTACGCCGCGCCGGTTGCCTCCGCTGCTCGTCTCGCACGAGCAGCGCTGAGGGGAGCCGGATCTACCGACTTCAACGGCGCGCGGCCCCGGTGTTGGAGCACCGGGGCCGCTGTTCGGGCCGTTCCTGTGTGGAAGGAACCAGACCCAATGAGCCACATCGTTACTGTTCAGGGCGCTGTTACGGCGTTCGAGGACTTCATGGAGCCGACCAGCGCGGAGCTGGACGCGATCGAGCGGGAGATGCCCGTCATCCTGGCGGACGTTGACCTGCTGGACGCGCACATCGCCACCATCGACCGCACCCCGACCGAGCTGGACGCCCGCCGTATCCGCCGGGCCCGCCGCCGGGCGCTGGCCGCCCGCGTCGCCCTGCTCAACCAGACGGTCGGCACGAGCCTGCCGGGTGGTGCGGCGTGAGGGCCAAGACCGTTCTTCCCGCCGTCGCCATGACGGCGGTGTCCATGGTGCTCACTCTCGCGGTGGTCATGATGTGGCTGGGCCAGGCGGTGCCGTGGCTGGTCGCGCTGGTCGTCGGTCTCGGGATCGACGGGGGCTGGCTGGCCACCCTCGCCTATGAGCGGCGTCTGGCCGCGCAGGGCGACCACAGCACCCCAGTGACCGCGGTCGGCTGGTGCTTCGGGCTGTTGGCCGCCGGCGTCCTCATCGCCCACGCCCTCACCGCCGGGAGCTCCCCCGGTGCGTGGCTGGCCGTGGCGTGGCTGCCGATCGCGGCGAAGGCCCTGTGGCTGGTGCACGGGCTGTGGGAGCGCACCGCGTTGACCCCGGCCGCGCTGGGGGCGATCCGGGGTATCCGGCAGGAGGCCCGCGACGAAGCGGCCGTGGCCCGCGCCCGCCTTAAGGCGGAAGCGTCCACGGAGGAGACGCGGCTGACGGCCGTGACGGAGGCCGGTGCCCGCGTCGCACGGGTCCAGGCGAAGACCGCGCAGACCCTCTCGCGGGCGTGGTCGACGCTCGAAAGTGCGCGGGAAGGGGAGGACACCGGGCGGGCGCTGACCAGCGTGACGCGCCCCGTCACGCCCGGCGTCACGGCCCGCTGGGACCTTCCCGTGTGGGGGCCGTCCGAGCCGGTGCCGGCGCTGGAGTCGGCTCCCGCGCTGAGTGATGACGCGTTGGACGCGGTGGTCGACCAGATCCGGCACAGCGAAGACCCCGCCCTGTCCTACCGGGAGATGGCCGCCCGGTTCCGGGCGACCGGTCACGCCGCGTCCGAGGTCCGTCTTCGGGCCGCGTGGAAGCGCGTCGTCTGATGGCCGCGCTGCCGGTCTACCGGTGGCGGCTCGCCCCGGACGGCTACGCCACGCGCCGTCAGCGTGCCGCCGGGCTTCGGCCCGGCGGTCAGGACGTGGCCGCCCAGCTCGAACGCCCCCGCCGCCGACGCGGCCCGCTGATCGCCTACCTCTACCGCGTCGACCTGGCCAAGCCCGTGCGTCCGATGACGCCGGGCCGGTGGGCGGCGCTGGCCAAGGCCAACGCCGCGCGCCGGATCTGCCCGCGCTGCCTCATGGATGCGGGCTACGTCTTCCCTTCTTCGCTCGGCACCTGCGTGCCCTGCAACTCCCCTTCCACCATCGCAAGGAGTGCGTGATGGGCAAGCCCGACACCCGCCGTCTGGATCGGGAGATCCAGACGGCGGAACGCAAGCTGGAGGCGGTCCGCAACCGCGAGATATGGCCGCTGGACGGCCGCGAGCGCCGCGCGGTCCTCGGCGCCGCTGTGAGCGGTTCCTACCGCGTCACCCGGGGACGCAGCACGAGCCGTGCGGAGCAGCGGCTCGACACCGCCTGGCAGCGCGCGGAGGCCCGCCTCATCGCGGAGATCTCCGCCATGCAGTTGGAGCGGGCGCAGATCGTCCGCGAGAACGCCAAGGCGAAGGCCGTGAAGAAGTCCACCGGCTGGTTCTGACCTCACCCCTCCACTTCCCGCCCCGGATGGGGTGTCAGGAGTCGTCTCGTCATGAGTGAGAACGTCGTCTCGCTGCACAAGAACCCCGACCCGACCCCCGTGACCACGCTTACCGTGGTCCCCGACCCCGCCCCGGCCAAGCCCGTCCCGCTGTGGCTCCGGTCCGGCCGCGCCCTGCGCACGGCCGTCACCCATGACGCCACCCGCACGACCGCCCGCACCGTGGCCCGGCACGGCCTGTACGTGGCGGGCGGCGCCCGGATCGTGGCCAAGCGGGCGTGGGATGGCCGGACGGCCGCCCGCTACGAGCGCTACATGCGTACCGCTGAGGCCGCGGGGAACTTCGAGGCGGCGGCGGAGTGGGAGGAGCGGGGGCAGCGCTTCCGCGACGCCCGCCACCGCCGCCGCCGCATGGACCTCCTCCACTCCCCGCTCGACGCTGCCAAGGGCGCCGCCGTCACCACCGGCATGGGCATCGGCGGCCTGGTCCTGCTCGGCGTCGCCATGGCCGTAGCCACCAAGGACGCGACCGAGGTCGTCACCCCGCTCATGGCGGTCATCAAGTTCATCAACCTGATGGTCACCATCGTCCAAGTCGTGTGGGGACCGGCCGTCTCACTCGCCCCGTTCCTCGCCTTGCTCGCCCTGTGGTCGGTCGGGGCTCACCAGCAGGCCGCCCCGCAGTGGGCGCTCCCGGACCGGGTCCGCAATGGCGAGGGCGAGCCCATCACCCCGTCCATCGTGGTCAAGGCCCTGCGCGACCTCGGCGTCCCCGCGCTGCGCAACGCCATCAAGGAGATGGGCGACGCCGGCGCGTCGATGCTGTCCCCGATCGTGATCGCCGGTTGCGGGGTCGAGGTCGACGTGACCCTCCCCTCGGGTGTGTCCACGATCGAGGTGCAGGGTCGCCGGCGGAAGCTGGCGGAGAACCTGGCCCGCCATGAGCACGAGGTGTTCATCACCATCCCGCAAGCGGCCCGCACCGTGCGGCTGTGGGTGGCCGACTCCGGGGCACTGGACGAGCCGATCGGCCCGTCCCCGCTGGTCACAGACGACACGCTGACCGCCGACTACGCCAAGGGTCGCGCCCCGTGGGGGCAGGACCTGCGCGGGGACGCGGCGGCGCTGAGCCTGTATCAGCGACACCTGCTCATCACTGGTCTGTCGAACCAGGGCAAGACCGTCGCCCTGCGCTCTCTCGCGCTGTGGCTGTCGCTGGACAAGTCGGTGCAGTTCCTCATGGGCGACCTCAAGGGCGTGGGCGACTGGGCCATGTTCGACGGCCTGGCCCAAGTCCTGATCCAGGGGCCGACAGATGAGCACGTGATCCAGGTGACCGAGATGGTCGAGGGCGCGGTCGAGGAGATGAACCGCCGTATCCAGGCCCCGCCCGGCACCACCTTCCCCGCCCTGATCGTGCTGGTCGATGAGGCACAGGTGGCGTTCATGTGCCCGGTCAAGGACGAGGAAGGCCGCTACTACGGCGGCGCCAAGGCCACCTCCCGGTACTTCATGGCCGTCCGGAAGATCCACAACCAGGGGCGGGCCGTCAACGTCCTGATGTGGCAGGGAACCCAGGACCCCACCGACCAGAACCTCCCCAAGCTGGTCCGCGAGGGCGCCCACACCCGCGCCTCCCTCGCACTGGGAACCGAGTCGCAGGCTCGCATGGCGCTGGGAGACAAGGCCGTCGACGGCGGCGCCGCGCCGAACCTGCTGCGGCCCGGTCTGGATCAGGGCACCCTCGTGGTCGCGTCGTCCGGCATCGACATCCCCAAGGGCCAGTCGTCCATCACCGTGCGCACGCACTACGTCGATGACGACGCGGCCGAAGCCATCACCGACCGCGCCAAGGCCCTACGGGACGGCGTCACCACCCTGCACGTGGTCGAGCGCGGCCAGGAGCGTGACCCGCTCGCGGACATCGCCGCCGTCATCGCAGACGCGCCCCGACTGCGGACACAGGACGTGATCAAGCGGCTCTCCGCGCTGGACGGGGACGCGTACGGGGACTGGTCGCCCGGCGACCTCACCCGCGTCCTGGACGGCACCGGAGCTGAGCCGTACAAGTCGGATGGCCGCATGGTCGTGAGCCGTGACCAGATCACTCGCGCCCTCGCCCACCGCGAGGCCAACGATTCCGCTTCCGGCGCCTGACGGCAGGGAGCCCAACCCTCACGGGTCAGGGAGGCAGGGAGAACTCCCTGACCGCCTCCCTGACCCACCTCCCTCGCCCTGAGCTGCACGAATGATCGTTCAGGGAGGCAGGGAGGCCCGCAGGTCAGCACCCCTGAAACCCCCTCCACAGCCACCCCGCAAGGGGGTGGTCCCGCCTCCCTGACCGCACCGGAAGGGATTCCACATGTACCCCCAGAGCACCCCGCGCCTGCCCGCACAGCGGGCCGTCGAGGTCCACCAGCCCACCCCCATCACCCCCGCCGTGGCTGCCCCGGCGCCGGTCGTCCCGGTGCAGCCGACCACGGTCCCCACCGTGGCGAGCGTCGTCCTCCCGGACGGCCGGATCATCACCGGCTACGCCGTCGGCCCCGTCCAACCCGAGCCAGTCACGGCCAAGCCGGCCGTGGCGCGGGCGGCGGTGAACGTCGCCCTCGGGGGCGTCGGATTCCTCGCCGTGTGCGGCGGACTGCTGATGCTCACCACCTTCATCACCGCCCTCACCGCGCTCATCACCCAGCTCGTCACCCTGGCGGTGGTCCTGTTCGGCGGGTTCATCGCCGCGCAGGTACTCACCGCCGGCCGCCGCAGCCGGGGCGGGACCACGGTGAACATCCGCCGGGCCGTGATCAAGCGCAACCACTTCCACCACTAGCGACGCCAAGGGCGACCCCCATTCCGCCAAGAACCCGGGGTCGCCCTTGCCCATCCAGCCCGCTCACAACGAACTGGAGACCTCCAGCATGACCCATCTGCCCGTTGTGCCGCCGGAGGGCGGCAACGTCAGCCTGTGCACCGGCTCCGCCGCCTTGGACCAAGCCGTGGAAGCCGTCACCGGCCTGGCCACGGTTGCGGTCGCCGAACGCGACCCGGCCGCCTCCCGACTGCTGGCCGCCCGGATGCCCCACGCCGTGAACCTCGGGGACATCACCGCCGTGGACTGGCCCGCGCTCGCCGCCGGCATGCCCCGCCCGGCGGCGCTGACCGCCGGTTTCCCCTGCCAGGACATCTCCAACGCCGGACCTCGGGGAGGAATCGCCGGTGACCGCTCGGGACTGTGGAAAACCGTCGCCCACGCCGTTCGCGTACTTCGACCCCGACTCGTCTTCCTGGAAAACGTCGCCGCCATCCGTAGCCGCGGACTCGATGTCGTCGCCGCGGACCTGGCCGCGATCGGGTATGACGCACGCTGGATGTGCCTACGAGCTGGAGACCCCGAAGTCGGAGCCTGCCACCGCCGGGACCGCTGGTTCGCCGTCGCCTATCCCGCTGCTGAAAACCCCCACCTCGCAGCTCGGCAGGAACGGGGGACCGCAGCACCCGGACAAACGCAAAGCCGGGGGCCACGGGCCCACGCTGGAGGACGAAGTGGTGTTCTTGCTGCCCCCGGCGAACCCCTGAGGCTGCTGCCCACCCCGGCCGCCGCCGACGGCACCGGCGGCCCCGGCACCTCCCCCAAGCGGCGGGGCGGGATGAACCTGCGCACCGCCGTCACCCTGCTCCCCACCCCCGCCGCGCGGGACTGGAAGTCCGGCGCCTCCAACCTCCTCGGCGTCAACTCCCGCCCGCTGAACGAGGTCGTGGTCAACCTGCTGCCCACTCCGAAGGCGTCGGACGGCCCGCACGGCGGCCCCAACCAGCGCGACACAGCGGGGAACTACTACCTCCCCGGCCAGGCCGTCCGGCTGGACGACCGGTGGGTGGCGACCAACGGCACCGACTACGGGCCCGCCATCCGCCGCTGGGAGGCGGTACTGGGCCGCCCGGCACCCGAGCCGACCGAGCCGGGCACCAAGGGCAACCACCGCCTGGCCCCGGCCTTCGTGGAATGGATGGTGGGCGCCGACGCCGGATGGGTCACCAGCCCCGACCTCGGCCTCTCCCGCTCCGACCAGCTCAAGATCCTCGGCAACGGCGTCGTCATCCACCAAGCCGCCCGCGCCTACAGCCTGTTGCTCGACCTGGACCAGGCCGCGCCCGGCGACAACGAGGCGGCGGCATGAGCGGCCCCCTCACCGTGGAACTGTCCTGTCTGCCGCTGCTTGCCTCCGCCCTCACCTCGGCAGAACGCGGCTGGCCCGTCATCCCCCTGCACCCGCAGGCGAAGCGGCCGGCCGGGCACCCCGAACGGGCCTGCCCCGGCACCGGACGCTGCGCGGGCGGGCACCGCAAGCCCGAGCAGCGTGCCACCACCAACACCCAGTTGATCCACGCCACGTGGGCGACGCGGCCGTACAACGTCGGGATCGCCACCGGCCCCGCCGGGCTGCTCGTGGTCGACCTGGACGTGCTCAAGCCCGAAGAACGAGAAGGAGCGCCTGACGGCGCAACTTCCCTTGCCGCGCTCTGCGAGCGCACCGGGCAGACCGTCCCCACCACCTACCGGGTGCGGACCGCACGCGGCGGTGAGCACCTGTACTTCACCGCCCCGAGCGGGGTGCGGTTGAAGTGCAGCGCGGGCAGGCTCGGACCGCACATCGATACCCGCGCGTGGGGTGGGTACGTCGTCGCCCCCGGCAGCACCACCCCTGATGGGGCGTACGAGGTCACCGACGATGCCCGCGTTGCCCCGCTCCCGGCATGGCTGGCGACGCTGCTCACCGAGCAGCCCAAGCCCGCCGCGGTGGATCTCGCGCCGGTGCGGGATGGGACGCGGGCCGCGCAGGTGGCGCTGGAACGCGAATGCGCGGTCATCACGGCCGCGGTCGAGGGCGGGCCGCACGGCCGCAACAACACGCTCCACAAGAGCGCCTGCAAGGTGGCCCGGTTCGTCGCGTGGGGCCACCTCCCCCGGCACGTGGCAGAGCAGGCAATCCAGGCGGCGGGGGAGGCTACCGGACTGCCGCCGGCCGAGTGCCGCACCACCATCCGCAGCGCGATCGACTGGGTCACCGCCCACGCCACACCGCGGGAAGCCGCATGACCGGCCCCAAATCCCCCCGCCTGGACTGCCCCACCCCCACCACGACCGGACGGCACGCCGCTCCACAGGCTGTGGACCCGACGGCCGTGGGCGAGCCGAAAGGCGCCGCCCGCAAGGGCGTCGTAACTGCCCTTCGTCCGAAGAAGTTCGCGGCCTCCGACCTGCGCCCAAGCGCCGACCCGACCCCGGATCAGCCCGGACTCCGGATCTTCGCCCCGCCGGTCTACCGCGACCACTGGGACGGCGCCCGCTGGTCCACCCGCGAGGGCGCCGTTCCCAGCGCCGCCTACGCCTGCGCCTGCGGGCAGACCGGGACCGCCAGGGGCGCCCGGCAGGTGGCCGCGCTCGTGGCCGACTACGACGCCCACAAGGCCAACTGCACCGGCACGCCCGCCGCTTCGCCCGAAAGGAGGGCCGCCGCATGACCGCCACCATCGACGGGGCCGCGCTGCTCAACGAGGTGGAAGCCTTCCACCGCCGCTTCAACGTCTTCCCCAGCGAAGCCGCCTACGTGGCCGTCGCCCTGTGGGACGCTCACGCGCACCTGCTCGACTGCTTCGACTCCACCCCCCGCATCGCCTTCCTGTCCCCCGAGCCGGGGTCGGGCAAGACGCGGGCGCTGGAGATCGTGGAAACGCTGGTCCCGCAGCCGATGACGGCCGTCAACGCGTCCGCCGCCGCACTGTTCCGGTCCGTCTCCAGCGGCAACGGCAAGCCGACGATCCTGTTCGATGAGATCGACACCGTCTTCGGCCCCAAGGCCGGGGACAACGAGGAACTGCGCGGGTTCCTGAACGCCGGGCACCGCCGCACCGGAGTCACCTACCGGTGCATCGGGGACGGCGGGCAGCAGACCGTCCAGGCGTTCCCGTCGTACTGCGCGGTCGCGGTCGCCGGGCTCGGCTCGCTGCCGGACACGATCCTGAGCCGGTCGGTCATCATCCGCATGCGCCGCCGCGCACGTAACGAGCAGGTGGAGCCGTTCCGGGCCCGCGTGCACGAAGCCGAGGGGCACAAGCTCCGTGACCGGCTCTCCGCGTGGGCCGAACATGCCCGCGGGTTCGTCATGGGCGCCTGGCCGGACATGCCGGACGGGGTCACCGACCGGCCGGCCGACGTGTGGGAGCCGCTGCTCGCCATCGCGGACGCGGTCGGTGGCACCTGGCCCGAGCGGGCCCGCGCCGCGTGCGTCACGCTCGTGACCGCCTCCCGCGCCAACGACAAGGGCAGCGTCGGCGTCCGGCTGCTCACCGACCTGCGCGACCACGTCATGACCGGCATCGACCGCCTGCCCACCGTCGCCATCCTGGACCGGCTCAACTCCATGGACGACGCCCCCTGGGCCGACATGGGCGGCAAACCGCTCGACAACCGGCGCCTGTCCAAGATGCTCGCGGAGTACATGACGGCCGACAACGAGCCCATCGCCTCCCGCAACATCAAGACCGGAGCAAGCGTCCTCAAGGGCTACTACGCCGCCGATCTGCACGACGCCTGGCAGCGCTATTGCCCCCCACCCCCGGAAAGTCCGCTACCTCCGCTACCGGGCGCCGAAAACCTGGTCTGACCTGCCCCAATGGGGTAGCGGCAAGCCCCGGAGTTTGCCGCTACCCATCCGCTACCGCTACCCCGTCCGCTACCTCCGACAGGCCCTCTGACCTGCACGGTAGCGGCGGTAGCGGAAGTAGCGGACCTCAGAAGTCCCCCCCCTCGGACGGACCGCCCAAGAGGAGACCTTCCGTGAGCATCGCTGCCGTGGACGCCGCACCACTCATTGAGGCCGACGTACCGGCCCCCGTCCTGCTGACCGTCGAAGAGGCTGCCCGCTGCCTCCGCATCGGCCGAACCACCTGCTTCGGCCTCATCCGCACCGGAGAACTGGAGTCCCTGACCATCGGCGGACTCCGCCGCGTCCCCGCCGACGCGCCGGCCGCCTACCTCGCCCGCCGCCGCGCCGAGAAGCCCGCGGCCTGACCTCACCCCTCACCGGGAGCGCCACCCCAACGCCGGGGTGGCGCTCCCGTCGTTTACACCGGTCCGAATAAGGAGTCCGCCCGTGGCGGAAGGCAAGAAGCGCACCCGACAGCCGAACGGCCGAAGCTCGATATACCTCGGCAAGGACGGCAAATGGCACGGCCGCGTGACCGTCGGCGTCCGTGACGATGGCACGCCAGACCGCCGGCACGTCGAACGGAAGACCAGGACCGAGGTCGCGGAGGCTGTCCGCGAGCTGGAGAAGCAGCGCGACGCCAAGACCGTGCGGAAGCCTGGCAAGGCATGGACGGTCAAGGCGTGGCTGACCCACTGGATTGAGAATGTCGCGCCCCTCGCGGTGAACGACAACACGATGGTGGGGTACGGCGTGGCCGTGCGGAAGCACCTCATCCCCGGCTTGGGCGCTCACCGTCTCGACAGGCTGGGGCCTGAGCACATTGAGGTGTTCTACGCCAAGATGCAGGCCAATGGCAGCCAGCCCGCGACCGCTCACCAGGTGCACCGGACTTTCCGGGCCGCGCTCAACGAGGCCGTACGGCGGGGCCATCTCGGCAAGAATCCGGTGCTGTTGGCCAAGGCGCCGAAGACGGGGGAACACGAGGTAGAGCCCTACACCGTCCAAGAGGTGCAGCGTTTGCTGAAGGCCGCTGGCCAGCACCGCAACTCCGCACGGTGGGCTGTTGCCCTGGCGCTCGGTCTGCGTCAGGGGGAGGTGCTGGGGTTGCAGTGGGTGGACGTTGACCTTGATGGTGGGTTCCTCATGGTCCGCCGTAGCCGCCATCGGCCGCAGTACGCCCACGGGTGCACTGAGCCGTGTGGGCGCAAGGCCGCCGGGTACTGCCCGCAGAAGCGACGGACCAACCCGGAGCTGACCGCCACCAAGTCGCGCGCCGGCCGCCGCGCGGTTGGTCTTCCCGAACAGCTCGTCGCCCTGCTCCGGGCTCACCTCACGGCGCAGGAGGTGGAGAAGGAGGCGGCCGGTAAGCGATGGGAGGAGAACGACCTAGTGTTCCCGGACGAGCACGGCCGTAGCCCGTCCCACCGCCGGGACTGGTCTGAATGGAAGGCACTTCTGGCAGAGGCCCACGTGCGAGACGGGCGACTGCACGACGCCCGGCACACAGCCGCGACAGTTCTTCTCATCCTGGGAGTACCTGAGCGTGCTGTCATGGGGCTCATGGGATGGTCAACCACCGCCATGGCAGCGCGGTATCAGCACATGGTTGATGCGGTGCGGGCTGACGTAGCAAGGCAAGTGGACGGACTGATCTGGTCCACCCCAGCACGTCGTTTGCCGAGCGGCGAGTAGCCGATGTGCGCGGGGGTGGGCTGCCGGAAGGGCCACCCCCGCAAGCGCCTTGTCGGATGTGCGCCAAAGCGCTCGACAGCGCCCCGCTCACTGCCAGAATGTCTCCATGGCTGATCGCGTTCTTCGTTCCAGGTTTTTGCACCGCCGAGCGCGGCGAATCGGCGCTAACTACGCCGCGTCCATCTTGGCTGAAATCTCCGATGCGGGTATCGCGCAGCCAGATCGGCGAATAAGGATTGCGGAACGGTGGGCGTTTTCCTTCCTGGTCGCTGGGACACTTCGCTTGTTGATTGCAGCGGCTCTTATCTTGTACGGATTTGGCCCTGGTTATCAACCCATTCTCAAGGGCTACTATGAGGCGGTGATAGGCTTCAATGAGGGCTTTGGGGGTGCCAGGCAACGGGTGCAGGAAGTTAGCTTCTCGGAGTGGTACAACCTTGTTGCTGGTTCGTCTGTGCTCTTATTTCTAATGTTCGCGATTGTCTACGCTGCTAGACCAATGGCGGTGTTGGGTCTCATGCTCGCCGATAGGAACACGGAAGCCAACATGCACAAGGTCAGCCTGTTTGTGCTTGAAAGGCGTTTGAGGGCAGCGCTCATCCTGTATGGCCACGCAGCTCAATGTGGGCGTTCTTTGTCGGCGAGGGGATTGCTGCGGGATTCGATGGCCAATTCGGCTCGCGAGATATCGCAGGCTGAACGCCTGGTGCTTCGCGCTTGGAAGACTTCAAGGGCGGGGCGGTTCAAGCCTAGCCGCCGCCGCAGGTCTGAATTGAAGAATCACGCAGGAAGGGTGGTGTCGGTCATGCGCACTGCTGCCGCACGAGTTGATGCGGACCCTGACGAGGGTATGCGGGAGCTCGGGATTCTTTTGGTTCGAATAGGGGATCGGCTCGCCGAGGGTCGTGCAGGAGCATTGCTGGACGAGTCTGAGCTGCAAGGTCACGACGCAGTGCGTGACCGGGAGGTACTGAGAACGTTGGTCGCGGCGCTGACAGTCGCAGCCGCTGCCGTGGGCATCGCGCTCTTGCACCTGCCAGAACAGGTTGCCGGCCCTCTTACTACCGTTGCTGGGGTCGTGGTGCTGGTGACTCTGTTCAGGGGGGCAGCCAAGGGCGTCGAGACGGTGTCGCTTCTGCTTGGGTCCAAGTAGGCAGGGAAGCCGTGGCGCGGACCAACTGAGACGGCAACTGAGACGGACGGTAGTCGGGCGGCAACCCTCCAGGGGCGCCGCCCTTTCGTTCTACCTGGTCACGCATCGGAGGCCGTGGCGGGAATCGAACCCGCGTAACTCGCTTTGCAGGCGAGTCCCTGAGCCACTCGGGCACACGGCCGTGTGTCGTGGAATGAACGTAGGGCGGGGTGGGGGAGGGGGGCAAGGGTGGGCGAGGGGGTGCAATGTGACTGCCATGTGGTGTTCACAGGGGGTGGGGGCCTACGGCGAAGGTCGTAGGGACGGTGGGGCTTCGGACAGGGGTCAACCTGGGCTATGGGCCTTACGCTGGCCCTTATGGCCACCCTCGATTCTTCCGACAGTGTTGTCGCCGGTATAGGTCGTCACGAGGACGAGGACGAGGGCGGGGTGTTGGGGCGGGCGCATCGGGCGCTCAGTGTGGGGATCGTGTCCGTCGTGCTGCTGATCGCCTTCGAGGCGACTGCCATCGGGACCGTGATGCCGGTCGCGGCGCGGGAGCTGGACGGGGTCTCGTTGTACGCGTTCGCGTTCTCCGGGTACTTCACCACCAGCCTCACCGGGATGGTGCTCGCCGGGCAGTGGGCGGACCGGCGGGGGCCGCTCGCCGCGCTGGCCACCGGGATCGGGGCCTTCGCGGGCGGGCTCGTGGTGTCCGGGACGGCGCAGGTGATGTGGGTGTTCATCCTGGGGCGGGCGGTTCAGGGGTTCGGCGGCGGGCTGGTGATCGTCGCCGTGTACGTGGTCGTCGGCCGGGCCTACCCCGAACGGCTGCGGCCCGCGATCATGGCGGGCTTCGCCGCCGCGTGGGTCGTGCCGTCCATCGTCGGACCGCTCGCCTCCGGTGCCGTCGCGGAACACCTCGGCTGGCGGTGGGTGTTCCTCGGCATCCCGCTGCTCGTACTGCTTCCGCTGGGCCTGGCCCTGCCGCAGATCCGGCGCCGGGCGGGCGGACCCGTGGACCGCGACGCCGGCACCCCCGCCTTCGACCGGCGCCGCATCCGGCTGGCGCTCACCGTCTCGCTGGGCGCCGGGCTGGTGCAGTACGCGGCGCAGGATCTACGGCCGCTCTCCCTGGTGCCCGGCATCCTCGGCGCCGCCCTGCTGGTGCCCGCCGTGCTGCGGCTGCTGCCGAGAGGTACGTACCGGGCGGCGCGCGGACTGCCCTCCGTCGTGCTGCTGCGCGGGCTGTCGGCGGGGTCGTTCGTCGCGGCGGAGTCCTTCGTACCGCTGATGCTCGTCACCCAGCGGGGACTGTCGCCGACGCTCGCCGGGTTCTCGCTGGCCGCGGGCGGGCTGACGTGGGCGGCGGCGTCGTGGGTGCAGTCGCGGGACCGGATGGAGCCGTACCGGGAGCGGCTGATGACCTTCGGGATGGTGCTGGTGGCCGCCGCCATCGCCACCGCACCCGCCGTGCTCGTACCCGCCGTGCCGGTGTGGACCGTCGCGGTCGCGTGGGGGTTCGGCTGCTTCGGGATGGGCCTGGTGATCTCCTCCACCAGCGTCCTCCTGCTCAAGCTCTCCGCCCCCTCCGAGGCCGGGGCCAACTCCGCCGCCCTCCAGATCTCCGACGCCCTCTCCAACGTCGTCCTCCTCGCAGCGGCGGGCGCGGCCTTCGCGGCCCTGGGCTCCACGGGCGCCGACGCCTTCGCCGCGGTCTTCCTGCCCATGGCGGCGGTGGCGGTGGTGGGGGCATGGGTGACGACGCGGCTGCGGGCCTCGGCGGAGTAAGTGGTACCACTTCGACCCCACCTGGTGGTACCGTTTTGGTATGGCTATGAACCTGCGTCTCCGTGACGACCAGACGGAAGCCCTGAAGCTGCGCGCGGAAGAGGAGGGGGTCAGCATGCACGCCATACTCCTGCGGGCCGTGGACGACTACCTGGCGCGGACGGCACACGAGGCGCTGGTCCGCAGGGCGGCGAAGGAGCAGACCGCCAAGTGGGCCGAGCTGCTGGAGCGGCTCAAGTGACGTGCATCTACCTGTCCGCCGAGGACGTCCTGTCCATCGCCGGGCACGCCGTCGACGACCAGGACGTCGTCGTGCGGGACGTGGGACTGCTGGAGTCCGCCGTGCACCGGCCCTCGGCCTCGATGTTCGGGCAGGAGGCGTACACGGACCTGTTCGACAAGGCGGCTGCACTCCTCCAGTCCTTGGCGGTCAACCGCCCCTTCGTCGACGGGAACAAGCGCACGGCCTGGGTGTCCTGCATGGTCTTCCTGGCCATGAACGGCCGACAGTTGCGGGCGGACATCGACGCCGGTGAGCGGCTCGTGATCGCTGTGGCGACCGGGAGCGTGGACGAGATCAAGGCCATCTCGGAGGCGCTGCGCGACTTGGCGGAACCCGCGGTGTGACCTCAGTCCCACCCGCCCCGTCCCCCGCCCCGTCCGAGCACGGCGGAGCCGGTGGCGCCGGTAGGGTGGCCCGGTTGTCATACGTAGCCGAGTTGCCCTACGCCCCCACCCCCGGAGACCGTGACTACCACCGCCGCTTCCGCCTCGAACCATCTGTCCCCCGCCTTTCCCGGCCGGGCCCCCTGGGGCACCGCCAGCAAGCTGCGTGCCTGGCAGCAGCGGGCGATGGACAAGTACATCCAGGAGCAGCCGCGTGACTTCCTCGCCGTCGCCACCCCCGGCGCCGGCAAGACGACCTTCGCGCTGACGCTGGCCTCCTGGCTGCTGCACCACCACGTCGTGCAGCAGGTGACCGTCGTCGCGCCGACCGAGCACCTGAAGAAGCAGTGGGCGGAGGCCGCCGCGCGGATAGGGATCAAGCTCGACCCGGAGTACAGCGCGGGCCCGGTCGGTAAGGACTACCACGGGGTCGCGGTCACCTACGCCGGTGTCGGCGTACGCCCGATGCTGCACCGCAACCGCTCCGAGCAGCGCAAGACGCTGGTGATCCTGGACGAGATCCACCACGCCGGTGACTCCAAGTCCTGGGGCGAGGCGTGCCTGGAGGCGTTCGAGCCCGCGACCCGGCGCCTGGCGCTGACCGGTACGCCGTTCCGCTCGGACACCAACCCCATCCCCTTCGTCACGTACGAGGAGGGCAACGACGGCATCCGGCGCTCCGCCGCCGACTACACCTACGGCTACGGCAACGCGCTCGCCGACCACGTCGTCCGCCCCGTCATCTTCCTCAGCTACAGCGGCCAGATGCGCTGGCGCACCAAGGCGGGCGACGAGATCGCCGCCCGGCTCGGCGAGCCGATGACCAAGGACGCGGTCAGCCAGGCGTGGCGCACCGCGCTCGATCCGCGCGGCGAGTGGATGCCGAGCGTGCTGCGCGCCGCCGACCAGCGGCTCACCGAGGTCCGCAAGGCCATCCCGGACGCCGGCGCCCTCGTCATCGCCTCCGACCAGGAATCCGCCCGCGCCTACGCCAAGCTGATCCGCGAGCTGACCGGCACCAAGGCCACCCTCGTCCTCTCCGACGACGCGGGCGCCTCCAAGCGCATCGACGACTTCAGCGCGAGCAACGACCGCTGGATGGTCGCCGTCCGCATGGTGTCCGAGGGCGTCGACGTGCCCCGGCTCGCCGTCGGCGTGTACGCCACCACCATCTCCACCCCGCTGTTCTTCGCCCAGGCCGTCGGCCGTTTCGTACGGTCCCGGCGGCGTGGCGAGACCGCGTCCGTGTTCCTGCCGACCGTCCCCGACCTGCTGACCTTCGCCAACGAGATGGAGAAGGAGCGGGACCACGCCCTCGACAAGCCGAAGAAGCAAGGCGAGGAGGACCCGTACGCCGAGTCCGAGAAGGAGATGGACGAGGCGAACAAGCAGCAGGACGAGGACACCGGCGAGCAGGAGCAGTTCTCCTTCGAGGCACTGGAGTCCGAGGCCGTCTTCGACCGCGTCCTCTACGACGGCGCCGAGTTCGGCATGCAGGCCCACCCCGGCAGCGAGGAGGAGCAGGACTACCTCGGCATCCCCGGACTGCTGGAGCCCGAGCAGGTGCAGTTGCTGCTGCAGAAGCGGCAGGCCCGGCAGATCGCGCACAGCAGGAAGCGGCCGGACACCGAGGCCGACCTGCTGGAGCTGCCCGCCGAACGGCGCCCCGTCGTCAGCCACAAGGAGATGATGGAGCTGCGCAAGCAGCTCAACACCATGGTCAGCGCCTACGTCCACCAGAGCGGCAAGCCGCACGGGGTGATCCACACCGAGCTGCGCCGGGTCTGCGGCGGCCCGGCGAGCGCGGAGGCGACCGCCGGCCAGCTCAAGCAGCGCATCGCGAAGATGGGGGAGTGGGCGACCCGGATGCGCTGAAACGTGCGCCGGGCGTATGCGGACGAACACTGGCAGGCCGGAAGCGGCCTTGACCGGATTCTGGACCGAGTCTTCCGCTGAGCGGACCGGCTCGCTACTGTCCCGCTACGCACACGCCCCGTGGCAGCGCCGCCGCGGAGCGCAGCCGTGAAGCGACGGGCCCGTCAGCCGCCGGGCCGTCCTGCCGATCGGCGGCCTCTGATACGCGTCGCCGACGGGGCTCGGTGACGCGCGCCGCTCGGAGGGCGCCGACCTCACCGCAGAAGGAGGGGGCGTCGTGACCGCGGAGACCTCCCAGACGCTCGACCGGGGACTGCGCGTCCTCAAGCTGCTCGCCGACACGGACCACGGCCTGACCGTCACCGAGCTGTCCGGCAAGCTCGGGGTGAACCGGACGGTGGTGTACCGGTTGCTGGCCACGCTGGAGCAGCACGCGCTCGTCCGCCGCGACCTCGGCGGCCGCGCCCGCGTCGGGCTGGGCGTACTGCGGCTCGGCCGTCAGGTGCATCCGCTGGTACGGGAGGCGGCGCTGCCCGCGCTGCGCTCGCTGGCCGAGGACATCGGCGCCACGGCCCATCTGACCCTGGTCGACGGTACGGAGGCGCTCGCCGTCGCCGTGGTCGAGCCGACCTGGACGGACTACCACGTCGCCTACCGCGCGGGCTTCCGCCACCCCCTGGAACGCGGCGCCGCCGGCAAGGCCATCCTCTCCGCCCGCCACTCCCCGAACCCCGACCCCGGCTACACCCTCACCCATGGCGAACTCGAAGCCGGCGCGAGCGGCGCCGCGGCCCCCCTCCTGGGCGTCACCGGCGTCGAGGGCAGCGTGGGAGTCGTCATGCTGACCGACGCGGTCCCGGAGCGGGTGGGCCACCGCGTGATGGAAGCGGCGCGGGAGGTCGCGGACGCACTGAGGTAGGTCTGACGGGCAGGGTGCCGGGGTTGGAGCCGGAGCGCGCGTGACTGGGCCTCGCCGGACGGGAACCTGCCGGGTGGGGCTGCCGCCGCAATCGGCGGCCGGCGCCCGGCCGGCGTGGGACCGGCGCTTGCCGGCGCAGTCGCACACGTCTGTGCCGCCACGCGGCTGCCGTGAGGGGCCGGCCGCCCACCGCCCGCCCTCCGGGCCATGCGGCGCCGTCCCGGCCGACCCGGGAGGGGCCTCACCGCCGCCGAGCCCCGGCCACGCGGTCTCCGCCAAGTCCTGCCGACCTCGTCCCGCCCCCCGGTCGGAGACCCATCGCACGTTAGATTTACTCCGTGCTCTCACGTCTCTCGCGTTCCCGGATCATCGCCCTGTGCTCTCTGCCTGTCGTGGGGCTGGTGGCCGTCGCGGTGTTCGCGCCGTTGCCGTTCTCGGTGGCCCAGCCGGGGATGACGGCGAACGTGCTGGGGAAGAACGACGGGACGCCGGTGATCACGGTGGCGGGCGCGCCGACGCGGAAGACGTCGGGCGAGCTGCGTATGACGACCATCGAGGCGACCTCACCGGGTACGCGGGTGTCGCTCGGGCAGGTGATCGACAACTGGTTCCGCACCGACCGCGCGGTGATGCCGTACGACGCGGTGTACCCGACCGGGGACACCATCAAGGAGATCGAGAAGCACAACACGGCCCAGATGCGGCAGTCGCAGAACGCGGCGACCACCGCGGCGCTGGACCACCTGCGCAAGGACCCCGACGACGTGAAGGTCACCCTGCGCCTCGCCGACGTCGGCGGCCCCAGCGCGGGCCTGCTGTTCAGCCTGGGCATCATCGACAAGCTGGACGGCGACGGCAGCGGCGGCGACCTCACCGGCGGCCGCACCATCGCCGGTACCGGCACGATCGACGCGGACGGCAAGGTCGGCGCGGTCGGCGGGGTGGCCCTGAAGACACAGGCCGCCCGGCGCGACGGCGCCACCGTCTTCCTGGTGCCGAAGGCCGAGTGCGCCGACGCCCACACCAACCTGCCCAAGGGCCTGCGCCTGGTCCCGGTCACGAATCTCGACGGCGCCGTGGACTCCCTGGTCGCCCTGGAGAAGGGCACCGGCAAGATCCCCAGCTGCTAGGTCCTCTCTGACAGTTCGCGTCAGACAGGACCTAGTCGAGCGCTTCCCCCGCCGCCTGCTCCACCAGCGGGATGATCCGCAGCGGCACCGGGTTCTCCATCACGATCGCCGTGGAGGCCCGCACGATGCCGTCGAAGCCGACCACCCGGTCGATGACCCGCTGCAGATCGGCGTTGGAGCGGGCCACCAGCCGGCACAGCATGTCCCCGGTACCGGTCGTGGTGAGCAGTTCCAGCACCTCCGGCACCCCGTCCAGGTACGCCCGTACGTCCGCCCCCTGCCCCTGCCGGATCTGCAGCGTGGCGAACGCGGTCACCGGATAGCCGAGCGCCGAGGGGTCCACCTGCGGCCCGAACCCCCGGATCACCCCGCGCGAGCGCAGCCGGTCGAGCCGCGCCTGGGCGGTGCCGCGCGCCACCCCCAGCCGCCGGGACATCTCCAGCACCCCGATCCGCGGCTCCTCGGCCAGCAGCACGATGATCTGCCCGTCCAGATGATCGATCGCCACGACGTCCTCCCCGGATGGTCATCCTGTACAGAAAGCCCGCCGGTACCGCCGTAAGGCTGAACAGAGTGACCAGCGAATACGCGAACTATTGCGCACCTTGCAGAGCGGGGCCACCCTTCGAGCATGACGCAGACCACTCAGCACACTCCCGACACCGCCCGGCAGGCCGACCCCTTCCCGGTCAAGGGAATGGACGCGGTCGTCTTCGCCGTGGGCAACGCCAAGCAGGCCGCGCACTACTACTCCAGCGCCTTCGGCATGCGCCTGGTCGCCTACTCCGGCCCGGAGAACGGCAGCCGCGAGACGGCGAGCTACGTCCTGGAGAACGGCGCCGCCCGGTTCGTGTTCACCTCGGTGATCCGCCCCGCCACCCCCTGGGGCGAGTTCCTCGACCGGCACGTCAGCCAGCACGGCGACGGCGTGGTGGACCTCGCCATCGAAGTCCCGGACGCCCGCGCCGCGTTCGCCTACGCCGTCGAGCACGGCGCCCGCCCCCTCACCGAGCCGTACGAGGTGAAGGACGAGCACGGCACCGTCGTGCTGGCCGCCATCGCCACCTACGGCGAGACCCGGCACACCCTGGTGGAGCGCTCCGGCTACGACGGCCCGTACCTCCCCGGTTTCGTCGCGGCCGACCCGATCGTCGAGCCGCCCGCCCGCCGCACCTTCCAGGCCATCGACCACTGCGTGGGCAACGTCGAACTCGGCAAGATGGACGAGTGGGTGGCGTTCTACAACAACGTCCTCGGCTTCACGAACATGAAGGAGTTCGTGGGCGACGACATCGCCACCGAGTACAGCGCGCTGATGTCGAAGGTCGTCGCGGACGGCACCCTGAAGGTGAAGTTCCCGCTCAACGAGCCCGCCGTCGCCAAGAAGAAGTCCCAGATCGACGAGTACCTGGAGTTCTACGGCGGCCCCGGCGTCCAGCACATCGCGCTGGCCACCAACGACATCGTGCAGACGGTACGCACCATGCGCGCGGCCGGCGTCCAGTTCCTCGACACCCCGGACTCCTACTACGACACCCTCGGCGAGTGGGTCGGCGACACCCGCGTGCCGATCGAGACGCTGCGCGAGATGAAGATCCTCGCCGACCGTGACGAGGACGGCTATCTGCTGCAGATCTTCACCAAGCCGGTCCAGGACCGGCCGACGGTGTTCTTCGAACTCATCGAGCGCCACGGCTCGATGGGCTTCGGCAAGGGCAACTTCAAGGCTCTCTTCGAGGCCATCGAGCGGGAGCAGGAGAAGCGGGGCAACCTGTAACCCGGCTGCTCACAGACTGAGTCGGGGGCGCGAGGAGCGGTCGCGCCCCCGACTCACAGCACGTCGGCGGGCAGTGGCCCCTCGCTCCTCTCACCCATGTCCTGCAGCGCCGCCCGCGCCTCGGGCGCCCACAGCGGCGAGAACGCCGGGTTCACCATCAGCGCGTCCTCCAACTGCAACCGGGCGGAGCCGTACCGCTCCAGCTTGTACTCGATCATGCCCCGGTGGAAAGCGTGCAGCGCGCTGCGCACCCCGCCGCCCTTGGTCCTGTCGGTCGCGGCGGTGGCGTATTTCAGCGCCTCCTTGTCCGCGCCCGCCCGGTGCAGCGCCCAGCCCAGCGCGTCGGCCACCTCGGTGCCGGGATGTTGCCTGTACTCCGCGCGCAGCCGGGTCACCGCCTCCTGCGGGTCGCCGTGGTCGGCCTCCAGCCGGCCGAGCAGCAGCTCCTCGTCGACGCCGTCGGAGGCCGACTTCTCCGCCCGCTTCCGCACCAGCGCGTACTGCGCCTCGGCGTCCCGGGTGCGGTGCAGCGACTCGTACAACTCGCCCAGCTCCAGCGTGACTTCCGCGTCCGGCCGCTTCGCGAGGGCCTCGCGGTACGCGGTGAGCGCGTCGGCGGTACGGCCCCGGGCGGCGAGGGCGCGGGCCTTGCCGGGGCCCGCCGTCACCTCGGCCGGGTCCAGGCGAAGGGCCTCCGTGAACTGTTCGAGAGCGTCCGTGAGGTCGCCGCGCTCCCAGGCCAACTGGCCGACCCCGGCGCGGTAGGCCGCCTGCTCGGCGGGTGTACCGGCGGCCGCCGCCGCGTCCGTGAGCTGGGCCATCGCGTCCTCGCGCCAGCCCCGGTCCCGGTACACGGCCGACGCCCGCGCCATCACGGCCGGGCGGTCCGCGGGGGCGGTGCGCAGCGCCATCAGCTTGTCCAGGGTGTTCCGGGCGGCGGTGTAGTCACCGAGCCCGTTGTACGCGTCGATCAGCGGGGGGTACGCCGACCAG
The DNA here is from genome assembly GCF_004784465.1 of Streptomyces griseoluteus. Lineage (GTDB taxonomy): Bacteria > Actinomycetota > Actinomycetes > Streptomycetales > Streptomycetaceae > Streptomyces > Streptomyces griseoluteus. The sequence continues at coordinate 116,541 of NZ_SRRU01000010.1, forward strand.
CGTTTCGGGGTCAGCTTCAGCGCCTGCTCCCCGTACCGCTTGGCCGCCGCGAAGTCCCGGCGGGCGTTGGCCAGCGCGGTCATCCCGGCCAGCGCCTCGGTGTTCTTCGTGGCGAGCGCCTTCAGCGAGGTGCCGAGCGCGCGCTCGGCGCGCGGGAGGTCGGCCGCGTCGGCGGTGCGGTTCGCCCGGGCCACGTAGGCCAGGCCGAGCACCGCCCAGGCGCGGGCGTCGGCGGGGCGGGCCCGTACCGCGCTCTCCTGCCGGGTGATCAGCTCCGTCAGGTCGGGCAGCGCCGCCGGGACGCCGGTGGTGACCGCCGTCAGTGCCCGCGCCTGCGGTCCGGGCGCGGGTGCCGGGGGCCGGTGGGGGGCCCGCTGCTGCGCCTCGCGCGGCAGCAGTGTCAGCGCCACGCCCGCCGCGGCCCCGGCCGCCGCCACGGTGAGCAGCGTGCGGCGCAGCCATCGCCGGGGGCGGCGCGGAGGGGGCTCGGCCACCAGGGACGTACCGGGCCGCGCATCACCATGCTGTCTCTTCGCCATGCCGTTCACTGTGCGTCAATATGACGAGCACATCCGGGTGGCCCAAGGGCGGCGCGTGCGGGGTTCACACCGATGGCCCCGAGTGACACGCTGTGATCATGAGCCGTATCGAAGCACCCCGTCACGGCGACACCGCGCCCGCCGAGAACCTCATCGAAGCGCTGCTGGCGGGGCTGCCCGCCGGGGCCGTGCTCACCGATCCCGACGTCACCGCCTCCTACGCGCACGACATGGCGAGCTTCTGCCCGGCCGGGGCCCCCGCCGCCGTGGTCCTGCCACGCACCGTCGAGCAGGTCCAGCACGTGCTGCGCACGGCCACCGCGCTGCGCGTGCCGGTCGTCCCGCAGGGTGCCCGCACCGGGCTGTCCGGCGCTGCCAACGCCTCCGAGGGCTGCATCGTGCTGTCCCTCACCAAGATGGACCGCATCCTGGAGATCAGCCCCGTCGACCGGATCGCCGTCGTCGAACCGGGCGTGGTCAACGCCGTGCTCTCCCGCGCGGTGGAGGAGCACGGGCTGTACTACCCGCCGGACCCGTCGAGCTGGGAGACCTGCACCATCGGCGGCAACATCGGCACCGCCTCCGGCGGCCTGTGCTGCGTCAAGTACGGGGTGACGGCCGAGTACGTCCTCGGGCTGGACGTCGTCCTCGCCGACGGCCGTCTGATGTCCACCGGCCGCCGCACCGCGAAGGGCGTCGCCGGGTACGACCTGACCCGGCTGTTCGTCGGCTCCGAGGGCTCGCTCGGCATCGTGGTCCGCGCCGTGCTCGGGCTCCGGCCCAAGCCGCCCCGGCAACTGGTGCTTGCCGCCGAGTTCGCCACCGCCGCCGAGGCGTGCGACGCGGTGTGCTCGATCATGGCCGGCGGGCATGTGCCCTCGCTGCTGGAGATGATGGACCGCACCACCGTCAAGGCCGTCAACGACTTCGCCCGGATGGGTCTGCCGGAGTCCACCGAGGCGCTGCTGCTGGCCGCCTTCGACACCCCGGAGCCCGCCGCCGACCTGGCCGCCGTCGGCGCCCTGTGCGAGGCGGCCGGGGCCACCGGGGTGGTCGTCGCCGACGACGCCGCCGAGTCCGAACTCCTGCTCCAGGCACGGCGGATGTCGCTCGTCGCGCTGGAGGCGGTCAAGGGCACCACGATGATCGACGACGTGTGCGTGCCGCGCTCGAAGCTGGGCGCGATGCTGGAGGGCGTGGAGCGGATCGCCGCCAAGTACGACCTGACCATCGGCCTGTGCGCGCACGCCGGGGACGGCAACACCCACCCCACGGTCTGCTTCGACGCCCTGGACGAGGACGAGTCCCGCCGCGCCCGCGAGTCCTTCGACGAGATCATGGCCCTCGGCCTCGAACTCGGCGGCACCATCACCGGCGAGCACGGGGTGGGCGTGCTGAAGAAGGAGTGGCTGGCGCGCGAACTCGGGCCCGTGGGGATGGAGATGCAGCGGGCCGTGAAGGACGTCTTCGACCCGCTCGGCATCCTCAACCCCGGCAAGCTCTTCTGAGCCGGGGCCCCTCACCGGGCCAGCAACTGGTCGAGCGCGTCGTCGATGCCGAGCTGGGCGGCCTCGGCACCCGGCGGCACCGCCCGCAGCGTCCGCTCCAGCCAGGCGGACACCTGCGGGGTGGGCGCCTCCAGCAGGGCGTCGCCGTCCGGGGAGCTGAGCGCCATCAGCACCACGCTGCGGCCGTTCACCTTCGTCGGCCACACCCGCACGTCCCCGTGCCCGCACGGCCGGAACACGCCCTCCACCAGCAGCTCGCGGGCGAACGTCCAGTGCACGGGGGAGGCGGAGTTGACGTGGAAGGTGATGTGGACGGCGCAGGGATCGTCCGACCGGTACGCGAGCCGGGCCGGGACCGGGATGCTCCGCTCCGGCGAGAGGATGAGCCTCAGCTCCAGTTCGCGCTCCACCACCGTGTGCTCCATGACCTGTCTCCTTCACCTGACCGGGGGCCGCTCGGACGGGCCCGTGCCAGGAGAGAGGCGGCAGGGGCGCGGTCATTACGCGGGTTCCCGGAAATTTTTTTCCAACCGGTGGCCAGGAGCTCCACGGCATCGCCCGGAAGGGGTCGGCTGCGGCCGGAGAGGGGTAAGGGGCGCCCCGGGTCTGATAGATGTGGAGGCTCCCTTCCACCCCCGAGCAGATACGGGACGACGGACATGAGCGCCCCTACGCCGGCCCACGGTGACGACAGGCCCCGCGAGGGCTACTACCCGGACCCGTCCATCCCCGGCTACGTCCGCTACTGGAACGGCACCGCCTGGGTGCCCGGCACCAGCCGCCCTGCCCCCGCGGACGGCGAACCGCTCACCGCCCCGTCAACCTCCGGCCCCGACACGCCCCCTGTGGAGGAGACGGGTCCGCATTTCTTCGAGGAGGGCGGCTCCGCCGACGCTCCGGCGGCCAGGGGCGAGGCGGCCCCGGACACCTTCCTGTTCCGCCGCCCGACTCCGGGTCCGGCGGCGGGAGGTCAGCGGGACGACGGGACGATGACGTTCCGGCGGGTACGGCCGGGGGCCGAGGCCCGGGGACCGGTCGGGGGCGCCGGGGACGAGGACCGGTTCGGGCCCGCGTCCTCCGCAGCCGCGGGCGACGGAAGTTCCGGCGCGGGCGGAGGCGTGGACCCCGTCGCAAGGTTCGGGGCCGCCGCGCCCCGGGGGTCCGTCGGCGAAGGTGCCCTCGCGGCCGGCGGCCCCGCCCGGACGGCCTCGGGGCCCGCCCGGGCCGATGTCGCCCCGACGGTCCCGGCGCAGGGCACGCCCGGCGCGGCCGACCCCCGCCGGGCCGGCCTGCCGCCGCAGGCGGGCGCCCCGCAGGGTTCCGCCTCGCCGGCCCCCGGCCCCGTACTCCCGCCCCGCGCCGGCGGCCCCCTCGCCCCCGGTCCCGGCGGCGGACAGGCGTCCTGGGCGCAGCAGGTGCACCAGTTGGCCGGGGCGGGCGAGGAGCAGCCCGTGGCGCCGTGGAAGCCGCCGGTGGAGGACCCGTTCCTCGCGGCGGCCGGGCGCCAGGCGGAGGCCCGACCGGCCGGACTCGGCAGGCGCTTCGCCGCCCGCCTGATCGACAACGTCTTCATCGGCGCCGTCACGGCAGCCGCAGCCGTACCCCTGGGCGTGCGCGCCGTCGACCACACGCAGAGCAAGATCGAGGCGGCCCGGCTGTCCGGCCGTACCGTCACCGTCTGGCTGCTCGACGGCACCACCGGCGTCTCGCTCGCCCTCGTCCTCGCCGTCCTGCTGGTCTTCGGGGTGGTGTACGAGGTGCTGCCGACCGCCCGCTGGGGCCGCACCCTGGGCAAGCGGCTGTGCGGCATCCAGGTGCGGGACATCGAGGGGCATCAGCCCCCGTCCTTCGGGGCCGCGCTGCGCCGCTGGCTGGTCTACAGCCTGCCCGGCGTCCTCGGCATCGGCGTGATCGGTGTGCTGTGGGGGCTGTTCGACCGTCCGTGGCGCCAGTGCTGGCACGACAAGGCGGCGCACACCTTCGTGGCCGAATAGGGTCCCCCGTACGGCCGCCCGCCGGGTGCGGCGGCCCCGCGTTCGCGGTCGACTCGGTGCCATGAGCAGTGAACCGCCCTCCGGCTCCGGACCGCAGCCCCCCGACGACGACCCGCTGAGGAAGCGGCCCCCGTCGGACCCGGGGCAGGGGCCGGGTTCGCCGTACGACCGCCCGTACGGCGCCCAGCAGCCCCCGCCACCCGGCGGCGAGCCGCCGCCCCGGGGCGGCGGCCCCTACGGGTCGGGCGACCCCTACGGGGCGGGTGGCCCTTACGGGGGCGGTCCTCAGGGCCCCGGCGGCCCCTACGGAGACAGCCCGTACGGGGGCGGCCTCGGAGGTCCCGGCCGGCCCGGCGACCCCCTCGCCGGCATGCCCCCGCTCGCGGACAGCGGCAAGCGCACGGTCGCCCGCATCATCGACATGATCATCGTCGGTATCGCCGTCTGGCTGCTGACCTGGGCCTTCGGGGTGCACCAGTACGACGTGAACGGCGACCGGATGGAGGTCGGCAAGTCGCTCGGCCAGTCCATCATCGCCGCCGTGCTGTACGTCGCCTACGACACCATCCTGATCGCCCGCACCGGACAGACGCTCGGCATGCGCTTGCTCAAGATGCGGGTGGCCAACCTGCACGACGGCGCCACTCCGTCCCGGCAGTCCTCGCTGATCCGGGCGCTGGTGCTGTGGCTGCCCTTCGCCTTCTGCTGCGCGTGTATCTGGACCGCGATCTGCGGCGGCTGGAGCTACTTCGACCGCCCGTACAAGCAGGGCCTGCACGACAAGGCGGCGAAGACCGTGGTGGTCGCCACCACCTGAGCGGGCCGGGACGCGGCGCGCCGGAGCGGCGGGCGGGGGAGGAATCCCCGGCCCGCCGCTGACGCGTGTGGTCTCAGCGGGCGGCCGCCGTCAGGACGCCGCGCGGCCGCGTACCGACTCCGCGGAGGCGCCGACGGGGCGGCGGCGCTCGGACAGCCGGGCGGGCTCGGCGGGTGTCGGCCCGGTGGCGGCGGCGGACCGGGTCGGGCGCGGCCGGGGCAGCGGCACCGTCATGGCGACCAGCAGTCCGAGCGCGAGCGCGGCCAGCGCGATGACGGCGACGCCGACGCCCGAACTGGTCTGGGACAGGGCCAGCATGGCGACGGTGGAGAGGATCACGGTGCAGGAACCGTAGACGAGCTGTGCGACGGTCGGACGAGGCATGGCAATCGTGTCCTCGGAAGACGGGGGTAGGGGGTGTGCGGGGCGCCGTTTCGACTCTATTCGCGTGCATGCCCGAGTCCTGTGCCAGGTAAGCCCCGCCTCACCCCGGGGGGCGGTGCACGGGGGGCGCACGGAGTCATGACCCACGCTAACTGGGGCGATGCGCGCGCCCGTTCTGCCGTAGCACGTGTTCGTAAAGCGGACGCCAACTCCGCATAGTGCACTTGTCCTGCTCAAGTCAAGGTCTGTCTTTTCTGGAGAACCTCTAGTCAAATTACGGCACTTGACTACACGCGTTGATCGTGCGCGCACGGAATCTTCCAAGGTCCGGAACCCTCCTGCCGTGCGCGCGGCGCGGGGGAGGATCTCAAGTGACCAGCAGACCCTGGACGTTCAGAGCCGCGGCGATAGGCGTGGCCCTGGCGGCGTCGTCCGCCACCTTCGCCACGTTCGCCGTGGCCGAGGCCGGCACGATGGCCCGCCCGGCGGCCGAGAACCGGCACGACCCGGCCCCGGCCGGACAGCGGGAGCACGACCTCGACGGCCCGCTGAGCAAGACCCAGGAGGCTCAGCGCCAGGAGGCCCTGAACCAGCTCATCGCCGGCAAGGCCACGGCGAAGGAGCGCAACGGCTCCAAGGTCGTCCAGCTCAAGAGCAAGAAGGGCGACAGCAAGTACGTCGAGCTGAGCCGGGAGAAGACCGACAAGATCTTCACCATCCTGGTGGAGTTCGGGGACCAGACGGACCCCAAGTTCGGCGGCACCCCCGGCCCGCTGCACAACAAGATCGCCGCGCCGGACCGCACCAAGGACAACTCCACGGCCTGGCAGGCGGATTACAACCAGCAGCACTACCAGGACCTCTACTTCGGCACCGGTGCCAAGACCGAGTCGCTGAAGAAGTACTACGAGAAGCAGTCCTCGGGCCGCTACTCGGTCGAGGGCGAGGTCTCGGACTGGGTCAAGGTTCCCTACAACGAGGCCCGTTACGGCAACAACGCCTGCGGCCAGACCAACTGCACCAGCGTGTGGAACGTGGTCAGCGACGGTCTGAAGTCCTGGGTCGCCGGGCAGAAGGCGGCCGGCAAGTCGGACGCCGCCATCAAGGCCGACCTGGCCCAGTACGACCAGTGGGACCGCTACGACTACGACGGTGACGGCGACTTCAACGAGCCGGACGGCTACGTCGACCACTTCCAGATCGTGCACGCCGGTGAGGACGAGTCCGCGGGCGGCGGCGCCGAGGGCGAGAACGCCATCTGGGCGCACCGCTGGTACGCGTTCGGCACCGACGCGGGCGCGACCGGCCCGGCCGGCAACAAGCTCGGCGGCGCCCCGGTCGGCGACACCGGTGTCTGGGTCGGCGACTACACCATCCAGCCGGAGAACGGCGGCCTCGGCGTCTTCGCCCACGAGTACGGCCACGACCTCGGTCTGCCGGACGAGTACGACACCGCCGGCGGCGACAACTCCACCGGTTTCTGGACCCTGATGTCCTCCGGTTCCTGGCTCGGCACCGGCAAGGACTCCATCGGTGACCTGCCCGGCGACATGAACGCGTGGGACAAGCTCCAGCTCGGCTGGCTGACCTACGACACCGCCAAGGCGGGCGTCTCCTCCTGGCACAAGCTCGGTCTCGCGGAGTACAACACCAAGTACCGCCAGGCCCTGTTGGTCACGCTGCCGGACAAGGCGGTCAAGACCGAGATCGTCACCCCGGCCCAGGGCGCGACCCAGTGGTGGAGCGGCAGTGGTGACAACCTCAAGAACACCCTGACCCGTTCGGTCGACCTGACCGGCAAGTCCAACGCCACGCTGGGCCTGGACGGCTGGTACGACATCGAGGCCGGCTACGACTACCTCTACGCCGAGGTCTCCACGGACGGCGCCAACTGGACCGCCCTGGACGGCACGGTGGACGGGCAGCCGATCCCGCATGACGGCTCCGACAAGCCCGCGCTGACCGGCACGGTGGACGGCTACAAGAAGCTCTCGTACTCGCTGGACGCGTACGCGGGCCAGAAGATCCAGCTCCGCTTCCGCTACCAGACCGACGGCGGCGTGGCGCTGAAGGGCTTCGCGGCCGACGAGATCACGGTCACCGCGGACGGCGCGCCGCTGTTCTCCGACAACGCCGAGACGGCTGACGCCGCTTGGGCCGCGGCCGGGTTCTCCCGCATCGGCGCGTCCTTCACCAAGGACTACGCGCAGTACTACCTCGCGGAGAACCGCCAGTACGTGTCGTACGACAAGACGCTGAAGGTGGGCCCGTACAACTTCGGCTTCACCGGCACCGACCGGCCCGACTGGGTGGAGCACTACCCGTACCAGGACGGCCTGTTGATCTGGAAGTGGGACACCTCCCAGGCGGACAACAACACCAACGCGGACGCGCACCCCGGTACCGGTCTGATCCTGCCGGTCGACGCCCACCCGAAGGCGCTGAAGTGGTCCGACGGGACGCTGCTGCGCAACCGGATGCAGGCGTACGACTCGCCGTTCTCGCTGGACCCGACGGACGGGATCACGCTGCACAAGGCGGGCAAGGCGACGAGGATCAAGGCGCAGAACGGGGTGTCGGTCTTCAACGACCGCACCCACACGTACTGGGACCCGTCGAACCCCACCGGTGGTGTGAAGGTCACTGACACCAACACCAAGATCAAGATCAAGAAGCAGGCGGAGGACGGCTCCACGATCGAGCTGGAAGTCGGCCCCGCGGCGAAGTAAGCGACATCTTCGCAGGTCAGAGACGTATTGGCGGTGACCCCCTAGCGGGTCGCCGCCGATCGTGTTTAGGTGCGTCCTGTGGATCGCTTATTGACACCTGACTGAACGGGGATGTGACCGCATGGCCGCAGGAGGATTCTGCAAGCTGCCCGGTGGGACGGTCGTGGTGGCGGTGAACCTGCCGCACGGTGCCGCCGGGGTACGGGTTCTCGTCCATGCGGGGAATCGTGCGCGGGCCCTGACCCGGCTGCGGAATCTCGGCCTGTGGTCCGTGTTCCTGCGCGGCAACACCGCCCCGCCCACCCCGGACGAGGTGACCGCCGTCCTCCACCATCCCGACGGCCTCATATGGCGCACGGCCCCGACGGAGGGCACGGGCCTGTGGCGCCCGATCAGGGCCCTGCGCACGTCCGCGGTCCAGCCGTAGACCCCCGGGTGCCGGCACATCGTGGCTGGTCGCGCAGTTCCCCGCGCCCCTGAGGTGGGTGTCGTGGGAGCATCTTCGGATGGATCAGGGGGATGCCGCTCGGCGGGTGGGGCTGGTGCGGGAGGCGCTCGTGCTGGTGGCCGCCTCCGCGGAGGAGCAGCGGGAGTGGGTGCTGCGGGCCGGGGTGGGGACCGATGAGATCGCGCTCATGTTCGACGACGTCTGGCGGCTCGGGGAGGGGCTCGTGCCCGGCCTGCGGGCCATCAACGAGGTCTTCGAGGAGATGACCGACGACCGCACGGTGGACCACTGGAGCGTGGCGGCTCTCGCCGAGGACGAGGGGTGGGAGCGGGCCCGTGTGCTCGCGCGGCAGGTTCTCGGCCGTCAGCGGTCGTCTGCGGGTGCGGCGTGGCTGGTCGCGCAGTTCCCCGCGCCCCTTGGGCGGGTCATCTGAGCCGGAGCCTTCAGGCGGACGCCGGTCCACGCACGCGACCCCGCCCGGGCTCGCCAGCCCAGGGGCGCGGGGAACTGCGCGACCGGCCACAGCGGGCCCGCAGCCGGACTACGCGTTCACCACCGGCTTGCCGGTGAGCTGGACGCCTGCCTCGCGCAGGGCTTCCAGCGCCTTGTCCGTGGTCTGCTGGGCCACCCCCGCCGTCAGGTCCAGCAGGACGTGGGTGCGGAAACCCTCGGCGGCCGCGTCCAGGGCGGTGGCCCGTACGCAGTGGTCCGTGGCGATGCCGACCACGTCGACCTCTTCGACGTCCCGCGCCCGGAGCCAGTCCGCGAGAGACTGCCCGTTCTCGTCCGTGCCCTCGAAGCCGCTGTACGCGGCGGAGTACGCGCCCTTGTCGAAGACCGCGTCGACCGCGCCGGAGGCGACCGCCGGGGCGAAGTTGGGGTGGAAGCCCACGCCCTCCGTGCCCGCGACGCAGTGCGCGGGCCAGGAGTGGACGTAGTCCGGGTTGTCCGCGAAGTGACCGCCCGGCGCGATGTGGTGATCGCGGGTGGCCACCACGTGCCGGTACCCGGACCCGGCCGCCTGGCCGATCAGCTCGGTGATCGCGGCGGCCACATCCGCACCGCCGGCCACCGCGAGACTGCCCCCCTCGCAGAAGTCGTTCTGCACGTCTACGACGATCAAGGCGCGGCGCATGGTGGTGTCCTTCGAGTGGGGTCCAAGGAATCGAGCCTAGAGACTTCCGGCCTCCCGCACTAGCTACCCGAGGGCAGGTGCAGGTACTCCGTCGGAATGACGGGCTCCCCGCGCGAGAGCTGCGTCGCGGACAGCGGAAGGTTGCCCCGCGCCGCGATGTGCCGCTCACGCGCCGCGTCCAGCGGCTCACGGGCGACGACCTCGCCCCCCTTGACCAGCTGCACCAGCAACTGCCGGTCGGCCAGCTCCTCCGGGACCGGCCCGGTGCCCACGACCTCGGCCTCCGCGACCCCGTACTTGTCCAGCCGCCGTGCCGCCCACTTGCGGCCGCCGATGGAGGTCTTCCCGCTGCTGGACTTCTTCGCCACCGGCACCAGCTCGGCGGCGGGATCGGCGGACTCGGCGCGGGCGACCAGCTTGTAGACCATCGAGCAGGTCGGATGCCCGGAGCCGGTGACCAGCTGCGTGCCCACCCCGTACGCGTCCACCGGCGCCGCCGCCAGCGAGGCGATGGCGTACTCGTCCAGGTCGGAGGTGACCACGATCCGGGTCTTTGTCGCGCCGAGCTCGTCGAGCTGCTGCCGCACCCGGTGCGCGACCAGCAGCAGGTCGCCGGAGTCGATGCGTACCGCACCCAGTCCGGGGCCGGCCACCTCCACCGCCGTACGGACGGCCTCCTCGACGTCGTAGGTGTCCACCAGCAGGGTGGTGTCCGGGCCGAGGGCGTCGACCTGGGCGCGGAAGGCGTCCCGCTCCTGGTCGTGCAGCAGGGTGAAGGCGTGCGCGGAGGTGCCCACGGTCGGGATGCCGTACCGGAAGCCCGCCGCGAGGTCGGAGGTGGTGGCGAAACCGCCCACGTAGGCGGCGCGCGCCGCGGCGACGGCGGCCAGCTCGTGGGTGCGGCGGGCGCCCATCTCGATCAGCGGCCGTCCGCCCGCGGCGGAGGACATCCGGGAGGCGGCGGCCGCGATGGCCGAGTCGTGGTTGAGGATGGAGAGGATCACCGTCTCCAGCAGCACGCACTCCGCGAAGCTGCCCTCGACCCGCAGCAGCGGCGAGCCGGGGAAGTACACCTCGCCCTCCGGGTAGCCCCAGATGTCGCCCTGGAAGCGGTAGTCCGCGAGCCACTTCAGGGTCGGCTCGTCGACGATCCCCCGTTCGCCCAGGAAGGCGAGCACCGCTGCGTCGAAGCGGAAGTTCGTCACCGCGTCCAGCACCCGGCCGGTGCCCCCGACCACGCCGTAGCGGCGGCCGTGCGGCAGGCGGCGGGTGAAGACCTCGAACACGCTGCGCCGCTCGGCCGTCCCGGCCTTGAGGGCGGCTTGCAGCATGGTCAGCTCGTACTGGTCCGTGAAGAGCGCCGTCGACGGGACTTCCACCGGCAGCCCAAGGTCCGCTGTGTTCATGACGACGAAGCCTACTCCCATTTCGTCAGTGTGACGATTTCTGGGCTGCGTGGCAGCATGGCTGTTGTGACGTCACCCGCGCCCGTAGAGATCGAACGCACCGAATCGGCGGAGGAAACCTTCGCCGTACCCGAGCTGGACGTCCCCTGGATCACGATCGTCCACAATGATCCGGTCAACCTCATGAGCTACGTGACCTACGTCTTCCAGACGTACTTCGGCTACTCGAAGGACAAGGCCACCGAGCTCATGCTCGACGTCCACCACAAGGGCCGGGCGGTCGTCTCCAGCGGGAGCCGCGAGGAGATGGAGCGCGACGTGCAGGCGATGCACGGTTACGGACTGTGGGCCACCCTCCAGCAGGACCGGAAGTAAACCGACACAGATGCCCGGACACTTCGAACCGCTCCCCGGCGGCGGCGCGACCGTCGCCCTCGACGACGTCGAGATCTCCATCATCCGCTCGCTGGCCGTCCAGCTCCTGGAGCTGATCGGACCCGGCCCCGCCGAGGACGCCGGCGGCGACCCGCTCGCCGAGCTGTTCGCCGAGGGCCCCAGCGAGCCGCCCGCCGACCCGGTGCTGCGCCGGCTGTTCCCGGACGCCTACACCGACCCGGAGCAGGAGCCGGCCGACCCGGCCGAGGCCGAGGAGCGGCGCGCGCACTCCGCCGAGTTCCGCCGCTACACCGAGAACGACCTCCGGGCCGGCAAGCGGGAGAACGCGCTCGCGGTCATCCGCACCCTGGACCAGCTCGCGTCGTCGGCCGAGGGCGGCGAGGCGGTGCTCAAGCTGTCGCCCGAGCGGTCCCGGCAGTGGCTCTCCGCGCTGAACGACCTGCGCCTGGCCATCGGCTCCCGGCTGGAGATCTCCGACGAGGAGGACACGGACCCGCTGTACCGCCTCCCGGACGAGGACCCGCGCAAGCCCATGGTGCTGGCCTACCTCTGGCTCGGCGGCCTCCAGGAGACCCTCGTCTCGACGCTGATGCCGTAAGCGCCGCTTTCGCGTTCGCTCAGAGGACGCTCAACTCCGGATAACGATCGCGTTACCGTTGCGGCCGTTTTTGACGCATTTGAGCGTACTTTGTCCGGTTCTTCCTGTGTGGTGCCTCACAGGGCCCCCCTTTGCTCAATATTGCGGCCGTGATAAATCTTCACGACCGCCCGGCGGACACCACCCATGTCCGGCCGGGTGCGCCACCGAGCCGGCGACCGCCGGCCAGGCACGAGCGGGTCGACGACCTGCTCACTCCATCAGTTCCGGGGGGATCGAGACCCGATCCGAGGCCGAGTGAAGGCCGCGGGTCGGCATGGAGAAAGGCGCACCACCATGGCCTCTGAGAAGGTCACCGAAGCCCCTGAAGAGGGTTACGAGCGAGGGCTCGGCAGCCGGCAGGTCCAGATGATCGCCATTGGTGGCGCCGTCGGAGTCGGTCTGTTCCTGGGAGCCGGGGCGAACATCGCCAAGGCCGGTCCCAGCCTCATCCTCATGTACGCCCTCGCAGGCGTGATCATCTTCTTCATCATGCGAGCCCTGGGCGAGCTGCTGCTCTACCGCCCGGTGTCGGGTTCGTTCGCCGAGTACTCGCGCGAATTCCTCGGCGACTTCTTCGGTTACTTCACCGGCTGGACGTACTGGCTGATGTGGGTCGTGACCGGCATGGCCGAGCTGACGGCCGCCGCCATCTATGTCAACTACTGGTTCCCGGCCGTCCCACGGTGGGTCACGGCGCTGGTCTTCCTGGTGGTCCTGTTCGGCGTCAACCTGATCTCCGTGAAGCTCTTCGGTGAGCTGGAGTTCTGGTTCTCGATGGTCAAGGTCACCGCCCTGATCGGCATGATCGTCATCGGCCTCGGCGTGCTGACCTTCGGCTTCAGCGCCGCCGGTGACACCGCCTCGGTGGCGAACCTGTACCAGTTCGACGGCTTCTTCCCCAAGGGCATCGGCTCCTCGCTGATGACCCTCCAGGGCGTCATGTTCGCCTACCTCGCGGTCGAGCTGGTCGGCGTCACCGCCGGCGAGTCGGAGGACCCGGAGAAGACGCTGCCCAAGGCCATCAACACCCTGCCCTGGCGCATCGCCCTCTTCTACGTGGGTGCCCTCACCGTCATCCTCTGCGTGGTCAAGTGGACCGAGTTCGCACCGGGCGTCAGCCCGTTCGTGAAGGCGTTCGCGGTGATCGGCATCCCGGCCGGCGCGGGCATCGTGAACTTCGTCGTCCTCACCGCCGCCCTGTCCTCCTGCAACTCCGGCATGTACTCCACGGGCCGCATGCTGCGCACCCTGGCGGACAACGGCGAGGCCCCGCGCGTCTTCGCCAAGCTGTCCTCCACCAAGACCCCGGCGCTCGGCATCACCGTCTCGGTGCTGTTCATGGGCATCGGCGTGGTGCTGAACTACGTGGTCCCGGAGAAGGCGTTCGGCTACGTCACCTCGGTCGCCACCGCCGCGGGCATCTGGACCTGGCTGATGATCCTGATCAGCCACGTGCTCTACCGCCGCGCGGTCGTCGCGGGCAAGCTGCCCGCCTCGTCCTTCCCGGCGCCGGGCGGCTCGGTCTGCTCGTACGTCGCCATCGCCTTCCTGCTCTTCGTCACCGGCCTGATCGCGTACGATGCCGACTCCCGCGTCTGCCTGTACGTGATGGCCGTCTGGGCCGTCGCCCTCGGCATCGGCTGGAAGATCATGAAGTCCCGCACGCCGCAGAGCGGCGAGCGTGACGAGCCGGCGCTGGAGAAGGTGGGCTAGACCCCGCCGAGGGACCATCCAGGACGCCTGGCCGTCGGGAGTACTCGTGGCACCCCCGGCGGCCGCCGCTCAAGGCGTCCGCCATGCGGGCCGTCCCGTACCGCACTGCGGTACGGGACGGCCCGTCCCCCTATCCTGGCCCGCATGCTGACCATCACCCAGGACCTGTACGACCGGATCGTCGCCCACGCCCGCGAGGACCACCCCGACGAGGCGTGCGGTGTGGTGGCCGGGCCGGAGGGCACCGGGCGCCCCGAGCGGTTCATCCCGATGCTGAACGCCGCCCGCTCGCCCACGTTCTACGAGTTCGACTCCCAGGACCTGCTGAAGCTCTACCGGGAGATGGACGACCGCGACGAGGAGCCGGTGGTCATCTACCACTCCCACACCGCCACCGAGGCGTACCCCTCCCGCACCGACATCGGCTACGCGAACGAGCCCGGCGCGCACTACGTCCTGGTCTCCACGGCGGACGCCGACGGCCTCGGCGACTTCCAGTTCCGCTCGTTCCGCATCCTGGACGGAGCGGTCACCGAGGAGGAGGTCAAGGTCGTCGAGGCGTACTGATCCCACTCCCCGGTCGCCGACCGTCCGCCATACGGGACAGGATTCCGGTCGGTGGACCGGGAATCGTTACGATGAGCCCATGGTTCTGACTGTGGTGCGCGCCTTCCGCTGACGACGTACCGAGCCGCAGCCCCGACGAACACCTTCGAACAGGAGCCCGCAACCATGGCCATCGAGGTCCGCATCCCGACCATCCTCCGCCAGTACACCGACGGCCAGAAGGCGGTCGAAGGCACCGGGGAGACCCTCGCCGACCTGTTCGCCGACCTCGAGACCCGGCACGCGGGCATCCAGGGCCGTGTGGTGGACGGCGGCCAGCTGCGCCGCTTCGTCAACGTGTACCTGAACGACGAGGACGTCCGCTTCGTCGACGGCATCGAGACCAAGCTGTCCGACGGCGACACCGTGACCATCCTGCCGGCCGTGGCCGGCGGCATGGTCTGATCGGCCGCCGCGCTCCGATGCGTTACGACTCCCCGCTGGCCGCGGTGGGCAACACCCCTCTGGTGCGCCTGCCGCGGCTCTCGCCGTCCCCCGACGTCCGGATCTGGGCCAAGCTGGAGGACCGCAATCCCACCGGCTCGGTCAAGGACCGGCCCGCCCTGCACATGATCGAGCAGGCGGAGAAGGACGGCCGGCTCACCCCCGGCTGCACCATCTTGGAGCCCACCTCGGGCAACACCGGTATCTCGCTCGCCATGGCCGCCAAGCTCAAGGGCTACCGCATGGTGTGCGTGATGCCGGAGAACACCTCCCGCGAGCGCCGTGACCTGCTCGGCATGTGGGGCGCGGAGATCATCCCGTCCCCGGCGGCCGGTGGCTCCAACACCGCCGTCCGGGTCGCCAAGGAACTGGCCGCCGAGCACCCGGACTGGGTGATGCTCTACCAGTACGGGAACCCCGACAACGCGGGCGCCCACTACTCCGGCACCGGCCCCGAGATCCTGGCCGACCTTCCCTCCGTCACCCACTTCGTCGCGGGCCTCGGCACCACCGGCACCCTGATGGGCGTCGGCCGCTACCTGCGCGAGCAGAAGCCGGACGTGAAGATCGTCGCCGCCGAACCGCGCTACGACGACCTGGTGTACGGCCTGCGCAACCTCGACGAGGGCTTCGTGCCCGAGCTGTACGACGCCTCGGTGCTCACCACCCGGTTCTCCGTCGGCTCGGCGGACGCGGTGGCCCGTACCCGTGAGCTCCTCCAGCAGGAGGGCATCTTCGCGGGCGTCTCCACCGGCGCGGTGCTGCACGCGGCGCTCGGGGTGGGCCGCAAGGCGGTCAAGGCGGGGGAGAGCGCCGACATCGTCTTCGTCGTCGCCGACGGCGGCTGGAAGTACCTCTCCACCGGGGTCTACACCGCCGCGACCACCGAAGAGGCGGTCGAGACGCTGCACGGCCAGCTCTGGGCCTGACCCTCCTCCGGCGACTGATTTCCGTGCGGTACTGCCGGGCCTCCGCACGCCGGGACCTAAAGCGGCGAGGCCGCGCACGCCGGTGCGTGGACGACACCGCCCTCCCCACGAGCTGAAGACCGCACCAGCACCCCGTCCCGCGCGCGGAAGCCGTCCGCGCGCGGGACACGCGCGCTTCCCGGGAGCCGATCGCGCCGGTGGTACGTCACATCACCAGCGGTGCCGGACGGTACCGGCCACGACGGAGAGGCGGACCCCATGCGCCGTACGACGTCCCGCGCCCTCGCGGCGACGGCCCTGCTCCTGCTGCTCGCGGGCTGCGGGGGCGAGTCCACGCCCTCGGCGTCGGCCAAGCCGTCCGCCGTTCCCTCGCGCTCCGGCGGCTGCGCGGACCAGGCGCGGCTGACCTCATCCGCCGCCGGGAAGACCGTCTGCCTCAAGCGGGGCGGCGAGCTGCGGCTCACCCTGGACGGCACCAGGTCCCGCCCCTGGCAGCCGGTCAGGGCGAGCGGCCACGCGCTGACCGCGATCAACACCGGGCTCGTCCTCCAGCCGGGTGACGCCACCGCCGCCTACCGCGCCGTCGCCACCGGCACCGTCCAGCTGACCTCCAGCCGCCCGCTGTGCGCCCGGCCCACCACACCGGACGGGGTCTCCTGCAAGGGCATCCAGGAGTTCCGCGTCACCGTGCGGATCGGCTAGCACCGGCAGGGGTGCGGTCGCCGGGCGTTCTCCGGCAGGTGCCGGAAGGGCGGCGGACACGGCCGCGTCCCTCCGCCTAGCGGGTCAGGCGGCGTACCTGGTCCCACAGGGCCGGGTCGACGGTGCCCACCCGGCGCCGGAAGTCCCGCACGCGCACCTCGCGCACCTCGTCGGTGCGCAGGAAACTGGGGCGGCCCCGGGCGTCGCCCACCGAACCGGGCGGCAGCGGGAGGACCCCCGCGCGCCGGTCGTGGTCCTTGCTGGTGATCTTCGCGACCGTGACCCGGTCGCCGCGCACGGCCAGCACCAGACACGGCCGGTCCTTGGACTCCGGCCGGTCCTCGTAGGGCACGTCGGCCCACCAGATGTCGCCCGGTCGCGGACGGTCCGTCAGCTTCCGTGCCCGGTCCCGCGGTCGGGGCCGCGGCGCGGGCCGGCCGGGCGGCCGCAGCCGACGCCCGCGCGGCCGGTGACCCCGTCCCCAGCCGTCCACCAGCGTGGCGACCAGGGCCAGCAGGAGTACCGCCACCAGCGCGAGCCACCAGGTCGTGTCCATGCGGAGGACGTTACCGGCGCGCGCCGCCCGCCGCGCGCCCTCGGCTGATACCCATGCGCCCCCGGTCCAGCCGAACCGGTGACAGCACAGGTGAGTTCGCCCACAACGGCCCCTGGCGAAGGAGCGACCCGCGCTTTCGCGCCTTACGCTCGACGAACCGCACAACCATGCCCTGCTGCTTCCCGACCCGCTTCTGCCCACGGAGGTTTCCGCTCCATGAAGCTCACCGTCGTCGGCTGCTCGGGGTCGTTCCCGTCCGCGGAATCGGCCTGTTCGAGCTACCTCGTCGAGGCCGACGGCTTCCGGCTGCTTCTCGACATGGGCAACGGCGCCCTGGGGGAGTTGCAGCGCCACATCGGTCTGTACGACCTCGACGCGATCTTCCTCAGCCATCTGCACGCCGATCACTGCATCGACATGTGCGCCTACTTCGTCGCGCGCTACTACCGGCACGACGGCGGCCGCTGCGAGCCGATCCCGGTCTACGGTCCCGAGGGCACCGAGCACCGGCTGACCACGGCGTACGCCGACACGCCCTCCGCGTCCTCCATGAGCGAGGTCTTCGACTTCCACACGGTCAAGCCGTCCACCTTCGAGATCGGCCCCTTCACCGTGCACACCGAGCGGGTGCGGCACCCGGTCGAGGCGTACGCGATCCGGATCGAGCACGGGGGCAAGTCCCTGACGTACTCCGGGGACACCGGGGTCAGCGAGGCGCTGGACGAGCTGGCGCGGGACGCCGACCTGTTCCTGTGCGAGGCCGCCTTCACGCACGGCAAGGAGAACATCCCCGACCTGCACCTCAACGGCCGCGAGGCCGGGGAGACGGCCACCCGCGCGGGCGCCCGCATGCTGGTCCTCACCCACATCCCGCCGTGGACCGACCCCGTGGTCAACCTGGTCGACGCCCGCCAGACCTTCGCCGGCCCGGTGGAGCTGGCGGTGCCCCGCATGACGTACGAGCTGTAGGCCCGAGCACGACGAAGGCCCCGGAACCTGGTGAGGTTCCGGGGCCTTGCGCGTACCTGGGCCGGGTTACTTGGCCTCGGCCTTCTGGATCTCGGCCAGCTCCTCGTCGGACTCGCGGCCCGGCGTGGGGAGGTTGAACTTGACGATGGCGAAGCGGAAGACCACGTAGTAGACGACCGCGAAGCACAGGCCGACCAGGATGAGGCCCCACGGGTTCGACGCGATGCCCCAGTTCAGGCCGAAGTCGATCGCGCCGGCCGAGAAGCCGAAGCCGTCCCGCATGCCCAGCGACCAGGTCAGCGCCATGGAGACACCGGTGAGCACCGCGTGGATCCCGTACAGCACCGGGGCGATGAACATGAAGGTGAACTCGATCGGCTCGGTGACACCGGTGAAGAAGGAGGTCAGCGCGAGGGAGAACATCATGCCGCCGACGACCTTGCGGCGCTCGGGGCGGGCGCAGTGCACGATGGCGAGGCAGGCGGCGGGCAGCGCGAACATCATGATCGGGAAGAAACCGGTCATGAACTGGCCCGCGTGCGGGTCACCGGCGAGGAAGCGCGCGATGTCGCCGCTCTTGCCGTGGTAGTCGCCCGCCTGGAACCAGGGGAACGAGTTCAGCAGGTGGTGCATGCCGATCGGGATCAGCGCGCGGTTGGCGACACCGAAGATGCCGGCGCCGACCGCGCCCGAGCCGACCAGCCACTCACCGAAGTTGTGCAGACCCGTGCCGAGCACCGGCCAGATGTAGCCGAAGACGATGCCGATGAGCAGACCGGCGAGCGCGGAGAGGATCGGGACCAGGCGGCGGCCGCCGAAGAAGCCGGCCCAGTCGGGCAGCTTGGTGCGGTAGAAGCGCTGGTAGAGCAGGGCGACGACGATGCCCATCACCACGCCGCCGAGGACCTTGGCGTCCACCGGGGCGTTCACCATGACGACCTTGCCGTCGACGGCGGTGGCCACCTTCGGCAGGTTCTTGTCGGTGAAGGTGGCCAGCACGTTCTTGAAGACCAGGTAGCCGACGACCGCGGCGAGCGCCGTGGAGCCGTCCGACTTCTTGGCGAAGCCGATGGCGATGCCCACCGCGAACAGCAGCGCCATGTTGTCCAGGATCGCGTTGCCGCCCGCCGCCATGAAGGAGGCGATCTTGGTGAGGAACGCCGGGTAGGAGGGGTCGCCCAGCATGTCGCCGTTGCCCAGCCGCACCAGGATGGCGGCGGCGGGCAGCACGGCGACCGGCAGCATCAGGCTGCGGCCGATCCGCTGGAGGACGCCCATCACCTTGGCGCCCCTCTTCTTCTCGGCCGGGGGCGCGGCGCTGGCCGTGGTCACAACTTCCTCCAGATGGGCAGGGCGCCGCCCTGGGACCATGGAGGGGGACGGCAGCGTCTGTGGTCTACACCACTTGTGGTGTAGACCTGTTGTAGCACGATGGCACGGATATAAGGAACCCGTGAAATAGCGATCGTGGGGCTACACGGAGTGCCCGGCCCGTGGGGGCCGGGGGGCGGTTTGGTGGGGTTCCCCATGGTGGTGTAGACCAGTCTTCGGACGGTTCTCGTTCGGACCAGTTCGGACCAGGGAGAAGGAACATGGCCACCAAGGCTGAGAAGATCGTCGCCGGGCTCGGCGGCATCGACAACATCGACGAGGTCGAGGGCTGCATCACCCGCCTGCGTACCGAGGTCCACGACGCGTCGCTCGTCGACGAGGCCGCCCTGAAGGCCGCCGGCGCGCACGGTGTCGTGAAGATGGGCACCGCCGTCCAGGTCGTCATCGGCACCGACGCCGACCCGATCGCCGCGGAGATCGAAGACATGATGTGAGCCGCCCGCCCAGCGGCAGCTGACCGGCACGAGGGGCTTCTTCCCATGGGGGAGGAGCCCCTCGCGTCACTCCCGATAGGCTCAGCCGCATGTCTCGCATCGACGGCCGCACCCCCGAACAGCTCCGCCCCGTCACCATCGAACGCGGCTGGAGCAAGCACGCCGAGGGCTCCGTCCTCGTCTCCTTCGGCGACACCAAGGTGTTCTGCACCGCCAGCGTCACCGAAGGCGTCCCCCGCTGGCGCAAGGGCAGCGGCGAGGGCTGGGTCACCGCCGAGTACTCCATGCTGCCCCGCTCCACAAACACCCGCGGCGACCGTGAGTCGGTCCGGGGCCGGATCGGCGGGCGCACGCACGAGATCTCCCGCCTCATCGGCCGCTCGCTGCGCGCCGTCATCGACTACAAGGCGCTCGGCGAGAACACCATCGTCCTGGACTGCGACGTCCTCCAGGCCGATGGCGGCACCCGCACCGCCGCCATCACCGGCGCCTACGTCGCCCTCGCCGACGCCGTCGCCTGGGCGCAGCGCAAGAAGCTGATCAAGGCGGGCCGCCAGCCGCTCACCGGCACCGTCGGCGCCGTCTCGGTCGGCATCGTCGACGGCGTCCCGCTGCTCGACCTCTGCTACGAGGAAGACGTGCGCGCCGAGACCGACATGAACGTGGTCTGCACCGGCGACGGCCGCTTCGTCGAGATCCAGGGCACCGCCGAGGCCGAGCCCTTCGCCCGCGAGGAACTGAACGCCCTGCTCGACCTGGGTGTGGCCGGCTGCGCCGAACTCACCGAGTTCCAGCGGGCCGCCCTCGCACTGACCCTGCCCGAGTAGCACCGGCCGGGTAAAGGGCACCCCAAAACAGCTGAGCTTCCCAGGCAACCCCGCCCCGGCGAACGGCGTCTTGGACGGTACGGGCGCGCGGCTCGATCCCGCGCGCCCGGCCAGCCGTACCTGGGGAGGGACACCGCATGGCCGCCGGCCGCCGACGCCGTACCACCGCCATCGCCGCACTCGCGGCCGCCGCGCTCACCATGGGCCTCACCACCGGCTGCGACGCCGTGAACAAGGCCCTGGACTGTGTGCAGACCGCCGACTCCATCGCGGACAGCGTCACCGACCTCCAGCAGGCCGTGGAGAACGCCGCGAACGATCCCACGCAGGCCGACGCCTCGCTGGACTCCATAGAGCAGAACCTCGACCGGATCGGCGACCGCACGGACGACGCCGACGTCAACAAGGCCGTGGACGACCTGAATTCGGCGGTCTCCAACGTCCGGACCGCCATCAGGAACGGCGACAACACCCCGGACGTGCGCCCGGTCACCGACGCGGCCGGTGAACTCACCAAGGTCTGCACGCCCTAGGGGCCCCAGGGGTCAGCGCCCCCGGTCCTCCCGGCGGCCCCGGCGGAGTTCCTGCCGGGCGTCGCGGCGGTCCAGGCGTTCCTGGCGGCGCAGCTCCTTCAGCCGTTGCCGCTCGGCCCGCGTGAGCTTGCGCTCCACGCCGACCCCGCCCCAGAACGCGAACCCGCTGATGATCACGCGCGGCGCCCCCGGATCGCCGGGCTCGTCCCGGTCCGGGTGCTCGAAGCCGCCCATGATGCCGATGCCGCGCACCACGACCTCGACCCCCGGCGGCACGATCACCTCCAGACCGCCCATCACGGCGACGCAGCTGATCTCGACCTCACGGTCCGCGAAGAACGCCTCGCGCAGGTCGATCTCGCCGCCGCCCATGAAGGCGAAGCAGGTGAACTTCTTCGGCATCGTCCAGCGCCCCTTGCGCTGGAATCCGGACAGCACCGCCACCGCCCCGGTCGAGGTGCCCTCGCCGCCGACGATCCGGGACGCCCAACTCCCGTCGTCCACCGGCCGCTTGGTGAGGAACACCGGGGGAGCGGCGGCCGGGGTCGCCGGGAGGTCGCTGGTCAGCGGGGCCAGCTCGCCGTAGGTGCGGGCCTGGTACGCCGACTCCAGCCGCTCCTCGAACTCCGCCATGTCCAGGCGGCCTTCGGCCAGGCCGTCGCGGAGGATCTCGGCGACCCGCTCCCGGTCGGCGTCCGAGGCGCGCAGGTCCGGGACGGGACCGGGGGAACGGCGGTCCGGGGCAGCGTCGTCGGTCATGACAGCAGACTACGAGACGGCCTTCTCCGCGTACATCTTGGCGATGACGGCCTCGATGTCGGGTTCGCGGACCGAGAGGTCCACCAGGGGGTAGGCGGCCGCCAGATGGGCCACCAGGGGCGCCGCGGACTGCCCGGCCGGGAAAGCCAGCCACTGGCGTGGCCCCTCCACCCGTACCACCCGCGCCGAGGGCACCTCGATGGGCGGCAGCTCCCGCTCCAGGTCCACCACCAGCGTCCGCTCGCCCTCCCCGGCCGCGTGCAGCCCGGTCAGCGAACCGTCGTACACCAGGCGGCCGTGGTCGATCACCATCACCCGCGAGCACAACTGCTCGATGTCCGTCAGGTCGTGGGTGGTGAGCATGACCGTGGTGCCGCGCTCCGCGTTCAGCTCCTTCAGGAAGCCGCGCACCTTGGCCTTGGAGACGACGTCCAGGCCGATCGTCGGCTCGTCCAGGTACAGCACCTCCGGGTCGTGCAGCAGGGCCGCCGCGATGTCGCCGCGCATCCGCTGGCCGAGCGAGAGCTGGCGTACCGGAACGTCCAACAGGTCGCCCAGTTCCAGCAGTTCCACACAGCGGGCCAGGTTCTCCCGGTACCGGGCGTCCGGAATCCGGTACATGCGGTGCGCCAGGCGGTAGGAGTCGGTCAGCGGCAGGTCCCACCACAGGGTCGTCCGCTGTCCGAACACCACGCCGATCCGGGACGCCAGCCGGGTCCGCTCCCGTGAGGGGTCGATCCCGGCGACCCGCAGCCGGCCCGAGGTCGGGGTGAGGATGCCGGTCAGCATCTTGATGGTGGTCGACTTGCCCGCGCCGTTCGGCCCGATGTAGCCGACCATCTCACCGCGCGCCACGGTGAACGAGATCGAGTCCACCGCCCGCACCTCGCGCCGTTCCCGCTTGAGGAACCCCGTCTTCTTGCGCACCTCGAATACCTTGCCGACCTTCTCCAGCGCGATGAACCCCTCGCCGTCCGCCATCAGTTCAGCTCCCCGTGCTCCGGTACGAACGCAGTCCCGCCCGCCAGGCCAGCCCGGCGAGCGCACAGCAGGCCAGCGCCACCAGCGGGGAGACGAACGCCGTCCACCCCGGCAGCCCCAGCGGATACGGGCGCCCCAGCACATAGGCGGCGGGCACCCAGTTGACGAAGGCCAGCGGGAGCACGAAGGTCACCCCGCGCACCAGCTCCTCGGTGAAGACCGCGGGCGGGTACTGGAGGAGCGTCGTACCGCCGTAGGTGAAGGCGTTCTGCACCTCCGAGGCGTCCTGCGCGAGGAACTGGAAGGCGGCGCCCGCCACGAACACCGCGCAGAAGATCCCGCAACCGCCCGCCACCATCACCGGCATCAGCAGCAGCTTCAGCGGCGTCCAGGCCACCTCCAGCCGGCTCAGCGACCAGCCCAGCACCAGCGCCCCCTGCGTCACCCGGCCCAGCCGCCGGAGCGCGAACCGGTCCGCCGCGACCTGCGCCAGCACCGGCGCCGGACGCACCAGCAGGGTGTCCAGCGTGCCGTCCCGCACGCGGCGCCCCAGCCGGTCCATCGACCCGATCAGCAGGTCCGCCATGCCGAACGCCACCGCCGACAGCCCGTACAGGAACGCCACCTCCGGCAGCGACCAGCCCGCCAGGGAGTCCACGCGGGAGAACATGAGCATGATCGCGACGAAGTCGAAGAAGGTCGCCGCGAAGTTGCCGAACGTGGTCATCACGAACGACGCCCGGTACACCATCGTGGAGCGCACCCACATCCCGGCGATCAGCCCGTACGCCCGCACACCCTCGCGGACCCGGCCGTACTCAGCCACCCTGGACCACCACTCGCCGGGTCGCCGCCGACTGGAGGAGGCGCCCCGCCCCCAGCAGCGCCACCGCCCACCCGGCCTGGAACAGCCAGACACCCAGCGGGTCCGCCCGGCCCAGCAGCACGTCCGCCGGGGCCTGGAGCAGCGCGGACCAGGGCAGCGCCCGGACGACCTCGCCGAGCGTGCCCGGGAAGACGTTCAGCGGGAGCAGCATCCCCGAGCAGAAGTACCCCGCCAGCCAGGCGATCCGGGTGACGCCCGCGCCGTCCAGCAGCCAGAACGCGCTCAGCGCCAGCAGGTACCGGATGCCGAAGCCGACCAGCATCGCCAGGGCCAGCGTCACCAGCAGCGCCAGCCAGGTGCCGGCGTCCGAGGGCAGGTAGGCGGGGAAGCAGAGCATCCCGAAGAGGAAGGGCAGCACCCCCCGCCCGAGCAGCTGGAAACAGGACCGGCCCAGGTCGGCCGCGAGCCACCACAGTTGCAGGTCGGCCGGCCGGTACAGGTCCACCGCCACGTCACCCGTACGGATGCGCTCCATCAACTCTTCCTCGGCGCCCCCGCCGCCGATCGCCAGCGTGGAGAGCAGGGCCTGCCCGAGCCATACGTAGGTCACGGCCTGCGCCTGGTCATATCCGCCCAAGTGCGGGCGGGCGTCCCACAGGGCACGGTAGGTGCAGACGATGATCAGACCGAAGACGGTATTGGTGAACACCCCTGCCGCCGTGGCCGCGCGGTAGGTCGCGTACCGTCTGAATCCCCCTGCCGCGACGGCCACGTACAACCGTCCAGCGCCCACGCCGGTCCACCTCCTCGGACTGCTCGACACCGAAGCGCAGGAGCCTAGTCCCGGCCCCCGCGAACGGCCACGCGTTTTCCGTGACCGAAGCGTGCCGGAATCCGGGAACGGTTCGCCAGGTGCGAGAGTCTTCAACCAGGGGGCGCAGAAGGCGTACGAGGCGTACGGGAACGTACGACGAAACAGGAGTCCGTGCACGACATGAGCGACGAGCCGCAGCCGCAGCAGCCGAACAAGGGCGGGGGGCCGGAAGAACCTCAGCCGGCTGAGGGGCCCGCAGCAGCGGAACCGCAGGCGGAACCGGCGAAGAGGCCGGCCGACCGCGCGCCGGCGGAGACCGCGCCGAAACCGGAGAGCGCCCCCGTGCGCGACTCCGCGACCCCGAACGCCCCCCGGCCGACGGGATCTTCGGCGACGGGATCTCCGGCCACGGGATCTTCGGCCACGGGATCTCCGGCCAGGGGCGGGAAGGCCGGGGCGGAGAAGCCGGACGAGGGTGCCAAGGGTGCTCCGAGCGCTTCGGCTGCGAAGGAGGCCGGCGGTGCCCCCAAGGGCGCGCCTGCCGTGCCCGCGCAGTCCGGCGCCAAGGAGGCCCCGGCGGAGAAGACCCCGGCCGGCAAGACCCCGGCTGCCAAGAGCCCGGCCGGCAAGAGCCCGGCCGGCAAGAGCCCGGCTGCCGAGCCGCCCGCCGCCGAGAGCACCCAGGTGCTGCGCCGGGTCAGCGCCCCCGCCGGGTCCGCAAAGCCCCGTACCGGTGGTGCCGAGCCGCAGCAGGCGCCCGAGAGCACCCAGGTGCTCCGGCGCGTCAAGGCCGACCAGCCGCCGCCCGCCGAGAGCACCCAGGTGCTCCGCCGGGTCAACGCGCCCCGGTCCGGCGACACCCCCAAGCCCGGCGCCGGCGGGCCCACGGCCCCCGTCGCCCCGGCCGCCGCGGCCGGAGCCACCAGCGTCCTGCCCCGCACCCCGTCCGAGTCCACCGCGACCCCCCAGGCGAGCGGGAACGGCAGCGACGGCGGCGAGGGCGGCGGCGGTACCGGTGACGGCGGCGGCAAGAAGCCCAAGCGTCCCAAGCGCACCGGCTGGCGGCGGATCTTCCCCACCTGGCGGATGGTGCTCGGCACCTTCGTGCTGGGCGTGCTCGTGATCATCGGGCTGCTGTTCCTCGGCTACTCGATGGTCCAGATCCCGGCCGC
The DNA here is from genome assembly GCF_004784465.1 of Streptomyces griseoluteus. Lineage (GTDB taxonomy): Bacteria > Actinomycetota > Actinomycetes > Streptomycetales > Streptomycetaceae > Streptomyces > Streptomyces griseoluteus. Next base: position 142,194 of record NZ_SRRU01000010.1, read on the forward strand.
CAACGCCCTGGCCACCAAGCAGGCCACCGTCTACCTCTACGCGGACGGCTCCCAGCTCGCCCGCGACGGCGAGGTCAACCGCGAGAACGTGGGCCTCTCCCAGATCGCCAAGCCCGCCCAGCACGCCATTCTGGCCGCCGAGGACCGCGACTTCTACACCGAGTCCGCCGTCGACCCCAAGGCGATGCTCCGCGCGGGCTGGAACACCGCCCTCGGCAAGGGCAAGCAGTCCGGCTCCACCATCACCCAGCAGTACGTGAAGAACTACTACCTGGCCCAGGAGCAGACGGTCACCCGCAAGGCCAAGGAGTTCTTCATCTCGATCAAGCTGGACCGGGAGAAGTCGAAGAACGAGATCCTCGAGGGCTACCTCAACACCAGCTACTTCGGCCGCAACGCCTACGGCATCCAGGCCGCCGCCCAGGCGTACTACAGCCGCGACGCGATCGACCTCGACCCGGCCCGCGCCGCCTACCTCGCCGCGCTGGTCAACGCGCCCAGCGAGTACGACGTCGTCTCCCACCCCGAGAACAAGCCGGCCGCGCTCGCCCGCTGGAACTACGTCCTGGACGGCATGGTCGCCAAGGGCTGGCTGAGCCAGTCCGACCGTACCGGGATGAAGTTCCCGATGCCGAAGGAGCAGACCGTCTCCACCGGCATGTCCGGTCAGCGCGGCTACCTGGTGGAGGCCGTCAAGGAGTACCTGGTCGGGCACGACATCCTCACCAAGGACCAGCTGGCCACGGGTGGTTACCGGATCACGACCACCATCCAGAAGCCCAAGCAGAACGCCTTCGTGAAGGCCGTCGACGACCAGCTCATCTCCAAGCTGGACAAGAAGAACCGCAAGGCCGACACGTACGTCCGCGCGGGCGGCGCCTCGATCGACCCCAAGACCGGCAAGATCGTCGCGATGTACGGCGGCATCGACTACGTGAAGCAGTACACCAACGGCGCGACCCGGGGCGACTACCAGGTCGGCTCCACCTTCAAGCCGTTCGTGTTCACCTCGGCGGTGCAGAACTCCTCCAGCACGCAGGACGGCCAGCGCATCACGCCCAACGCGTACTACGACGGCACCAACATGCGTCCCGTGCAGGGCTGGTCCGGCGGCCGGTACGCGCCGGAGAACGAGGACCAGAAGTCCTACGGCCAGATCACCGTCCGCAAGGCCACCGACCTGTCCGTCAACGCGGTGTACGCGCAGATGGCCGCCGACGTCACCGGTGACAAGGTCAAGGAGACCGCGATCGACCTCGGCATCCCGGCCGACACCCCCGACCTCTACCCGTCCCCGTCCATCGCGCTCGGCACCGCCACCGCCAGCGTGCTGGAGATGACCGAGGCGTACGCCACCCTGGCCAACCACGGCCGGCACGGCACGTACACGATCATCGAGGAGATCAGCAAGGACAACGTCCCGGTCCACCTGCCCGGCCGTCAGACCAAGCAGGCCGTCACCCGCGAGGCCGCCGACACCACCACCTCGGTGCTGAAGAGCGTGGTCGAGGGCGGCACCGCCACGGCCGCGCAGGCCGCCGGCCGTCCGGCCGCGGGCAAGACCGGCACCGCCGAGGAGGACACGGCCGCCTGGTTCGCGGGCTACACCCCCGACCTCGCCACGGTGGTCTCCGTGATGGGCCAGGACCCGGTCACCGCCAAGCACAAGCCGCTGTACGGAGCCCTCGGCGTGGCCCGGATGAACGGTGGCGGTCCGCCCACCGAGATCTGGGCGCAGTACACGCGGGACGCGCTGCGCGGCAAGCCCGCCGCGAGCTTCGACCTGGAGCTCCAGCCCGGCGCCGACGTGGTCGCGCCCAGCACCCGGCCCTCCACCTCGCCCGGCACCGACGCGGGCCAGGACAACGGCGGCACCACCGGCACCCCGAGCCAGGGCACCACGCCCACCGACGGCGGCCAGGGCAACGGCGGCGCCACCGGTACCCCGAGCCAGGGCACCACCCCGGTCGACCCGACCACCACGGGCGGCGGTGACACCACCGACGGCGGCGCCGGCGGCGGTCCGGCCACCACCACCGGCGGGCCCACCGACGGGGGCGCCACCGGCGGCGGCCCCGGCGGCCAGCCCGGTACGGGCGGCACGGACGGCGGCGCCGACCAGGGCACGACCGGTCCGCCCGGCGGCTTCGCCCCGCAGACGGCCCGGCGCCAGTAGCAGAGAACACGAGAAGGGGCTGACGACCACGGTCGTCAGCCCCTTCTCGTGTTCTCCCGGGCGGCTCAGCGAGGGCGGCGGTTCAGAGGTACAGCCCGGTGGAGTCCTCCGACCCCTCGAAGCGGTCCGCGGCCACCGCGTGCAGGTCCCGCTCGCGCATCAGCACGTACGCCACGCCGCGGACCTCGACCTGGGCCAGGTCCTCCGGGTCGAACAGGACCCGGTCGCCGGGCTCGACGGTCCGGACGTTCTGCCCGACCGCGACGACCGCGGCCCAGGCCAGCCGGCGCCCGACCGCCGCGGTCGCGGGGATCAGGATGCCGCCGCCCGAACGGCGCTCGCCCTCACCGGTCTCCTGCCGCACGAGGACCCGGTCGTGCAGCATCCGGATGGGCAGCTTGTCGTGGTGGGGGGTGCTCTGCTCGTCTCTGTTGGCGCTCACGTACCCGAACCTACCTGCCCGGGCGGCGCGGACACGCCTCCGGGTCGCCGCGGCTCCCCACCGCGGCGACCCGGTCGCAGAAGTCGTCCGTGACTAACGCCGGCGGCGGTGCCTGCGCTTGCGCGACCCGGCGACGATCAGCCCGACCGTCCCGGCGACGATGAGCGCGGCGGGCACGATGCGCTCCACGCGGGGCGCGCCGTCGTCGTCCACGAACTGGTCGCGTACCTCGGTCATCACTCGGTTGACCTGCACGTACGCCCGTCCGAAGACACGGTCGACGCCGGCGACGGCCTTCGCCTTGGCATCCCCGACGATCGTCTTCGGGTGCACCCGCACCCCGATCTCGTCGAGCGTCTCGGCCAGCACAGCGCGACGGCGCTCGATGTCCGCCTCGATCTGCGCCGGTGTTCTGGTGTCCGACGTCTCCGCCACCGTACGGCCTCCGAAATCTCCTGATGCTGTTCCGAACAGTCTGTCAGCTCCACGCCACACCGCACGGCAGGGGCACCCGGTTAGGCTGGCCCGATGAGCGAGCGACTTGAGCCCGGGGACGTTGCCCCCGCCTTCACCCTGCCCGACGCCGACGGGAACGAGGTGTCCCTGTCGGACCACAAGGGCCGCAAGACCATCGTGTACTTCTACCCCGCGGCGCTTACCCCCGGCTGCACCAAGCAGGCGTGCGACTTCACCGACAACCTCGCCCTGCTGGCCGGTGCCGGGTACGACGTCATCGGCATCTCGCCCGACAAGCCGGAGAAGCTAGCCAAGTTCCGTGAGCAGGAGAACCTGAAGGTCACCCTCCTCGCCGACCCGGAGAAGAGGGTGCTGGAGGCTTACGGCGCCTTCGGCGAGAAGAAGCTGTACGGCAAGACCGTCACCGGTGTCATCCGCTCCACGGTCGTGGTGGACGAGGAAGGCAAGGTCGAGCGCGCGCTGTACAACGTCAAGGCCACCGGCCACGTGGCGAAGATCATCAAGGATCTGGGCGTCTGAAGCCGCCGCCCGGCCGCTAGCATGGCCGGGCAGCAGCAGGCGGCCGTGGTGGAATTGGCAGTCACGCTGGGTTTAGGTCCCAGTGGGGTAACTCCCGTGAGGGTTCGAGTCCCTCCGGCCGCACCAGAACTCAGCCCAGCAGCTCCCGCACCACCGGGACCAGGGCCCGGAACGCCTTCCCGCGATGGCTGATGGCGTTCTTCTCGTCCGCGCTCAGCTCGGCGCAGGTACGGCTCTCGCCCTCCGGCTGGAGGATCGGGTCGTAGCCGAAGCCGCCCGTACCCGCCGGGGCCTGCCGCAGGGTGCCGCGGAGCTGCCCCTCCACCACCCGCTCCGTGCCGTCCGGCAGCGCCAGCGCGGCCGCGCAGGCGAAGTGGGCGCCCCGGTGCTCGTCCGCGATGTCGGAGAGCTGGGCGAGCAGCAGGTCGAGGTTGGCGGTGTCGTCGCCGTGCCGGCCGGCCCAGCGGGCGGAGAAGATGCCGGGGGCGCCGTTCAGCACGTCGACACAGAGCCCGGAGTCGTCGGCGACAGCCGGAAGCCCGGTCGCCCGGGCGAGCGCGTGCGCCTTCAGCAGGGCGTTCTCCGCGAAGGTGACGCCGGTTTCCTTGACGTCCGGGATCTCGGGGAAGGCGTCGGCACCGATCAGCTCGTGCGGCAGCCCGGCGTCGGCCAGGATGGCCCTCAGCTCGGTGATCTTTCCGGCGTTACGGGTGGCGAGGATCAAGCGGGTCATGGGGGCCAGTATCCCCGGCCCCCTTCCGCCGCCCCGTCAGGGGTCACAGCTCCGCCTGTCCGGCGCCCTTCAGGAGCGACAGGTTCAGGGTCTCGGCCATGGTGTGGAAACCGAGGTCACTGGGGTGCAGGTGGTCGCCGGAGTCGTACTTCGGGAGCATCCGGTGCGGGTCGCGGGGGTCCTTCAGAGCGAGGTCGAAGTCCACCACCGCGTCGTACACCCCGCCGGCCCGGATCTCCGCGTTGACCTGCTGGCGCATCCGCTCCAGGGCCGGGGTCCAGGTCCGGTGGCCGCCGAAGGGGGTCAGGGTGGCGCCGACGACCTTCAGGCCGCGCGCGTGCGCCTGCCGGACCAGGGCGCGCAGCCCGTCGGTGATCTTCTTGCCGTCGGCGGCCGAGCGGGAGTGCGTGACGTCGTTGATGCCGAGGTCGATGACGACGACCTTGACGTTGGGCCGGGACAGCGCGTCGCGGCCGAAGCGGGACAGTCCGCTCGGGTTCTCGGCGGGTCGGCCCAGGCCGTCGGCCAGCACCTGGTTGCCGGTGATGCCCTCGTTGACGACGGAGTAGCGCGGAACGTCCGCCCCGCTCGCCGCGGCCGAGCGCAGCCGGGAGGCCAGCACGTCGGGCCAGCGGCGGTTCTCGCCCATGGTGGAGGTGACGCCGTCGGTTATGGAGTCGCCGAACGCCACGACCGTGCCGTCCGCCTCGTTGCTGAGCACGTCCAGCGCGGTCAGGTAACGCCAGTACGCGCTCCGCTCGGCGTACGGCATGCCCGTCGCCTCCTCGGTGCGGTCACCGGGCGCCACGAACGAGATCTGCCGCGCGTGCGGGTGGATGGTGACCGGCCCGGAGGGCGTGGGGGAGTACGTGGTGACCAGAACGTCCTGGTCGTGCGGTACGACGATCCGCACCGCGTCGCTGACGGCCTGGCCGCCGGCCGGGATGGTGACGGCGTAGGCGCCGTCGAACGTCAGGCGGCGCATCGTTTCCGCACGGGCGGCGGCGGTGCCCCGGCCCGCCGAGAGGGCCACCGAGGCGTGAGAGATCGTCAGCGGCGCCTGCCCGTACAGGTTGGAGAGGGTGACGCGGGCGCTCGTACCGCCGGTGTTCGCGTGCACGACGTTGCGCACCGAGCGGCCCGCCAGGCCGGCGGCCTCGGTCCCGGGCTCGGCGCCGACGGGCGAGGCGGCCCAGGAACCGACCCAGGTGCCCGCGGAGGCGGGTGCGGCGGACGAGCCGTGGGGGCGCCGGCCCGTGGCCGAGGACCCCGAGGTGCTGTCGCCGGCCGCCGACCTGATGAGGACGGTGACGGAAAGGGCGACGACGAGTGCGACGAACGCACTGAGCAGGGCATAACCGTGGCGCTTGGTCACGCTGGCGTTGTTCTCCTCGGGAGACGGGAAGCCGGACGATCAATACACCATGATGCGGCATATGGGGGAACGGAGTTGACGGGCACCCCGGTCCATGGGACCTGGCCCGACCCCCTTTCAGTCTGACGCCGGGAACCTCCTGTCCGTTCCGCGGGACGGCGGGAAGGGACAATGTGTGTGCGGGATCACCGATCGGGCGGAGCGAGATGGAACGCGCGCAAACGGAAGAGGCACAGCCGGGACGCACCCCCCGGCCGACGGCTGCCGGACGGGCCGGTTCGCACCGGACCATGACCGCCTTCACGGCGGCCGACGAGGAGCGCCAGCGCGGCGTACGGCGCATGAAGCTCACGGCCGCCGGACTGCTGCTGTTCGTCGCCGTCGTCTACGCCCTGGCCACCTGGGCCGGGCACGCGGGGGCGGGACCCTGGACGGGCTATGTGGCGGCGGCCGCCGAGGCCGGAATGGTCGGCGCGCTCGCGGACTGGTTCGCGGTCACCGCGCTGTTCCGCCACCCGCTGGGCCTGCCCATCCCGCACACCGCGATCATCCCCACCAAGAAGGACCAGCTCGGCGTCTCCCTCGGCGAGTTCGTCGGGGAGAACTTCCTCTCCGAGGACGTCGTACGGCAGCGGCTCGCCGCCGTCGGCATCGGCAGCCGGCTCGGTGACTGGCTGGCCGAGCCGGCGAACGCCGACCGGGTCACCGCCGAGCTGGCCACCGCGCTGCGCGGCGCGCTGACCGTACTGCGCGACTCCGACGTGCAGGCGGTGGTGGGGGAGGCGATCACCCGGCGGGCCGACGCGCGGGAGATCGGTCCGGCCGTGGGCAAGCTGCTGGACCGGATCGTGGCCGACGGCGGTCACCGGCGCGTGGTCGACCTGGTGGTGGGCCGCGCCCACGAGTGGCTGGAGCGGCACCGGGACGACGTGATGGTGGCCATCGAGGGCGGTGCGCCCGGCTGGACACCGCGCTTCGTGGACCGCAAGGTCGGCGACCGCGTCTACAAGGAACTGCTGCGCTTCGTCACCGAGATGCAGGAGATGCCCACGCACCCGGCGCGGGCCGCCCTGGACCGCTTCCTCACCGACTTCGCCTCCGACCTCCAGTCCGACACCGAGACACGGGCGCGGGTGGAGCGGCTGAAGAGCGAGGTGCTGGCGCGGGACGAGGTGCAGGACCTGATCGCGTCCGCCTGGACGGCCGTACGGTCGATGATCGTCGCGGCGTCGGAGGACGAGCACAGCGAGCTGCGTCTGCGGGTGCGGGCCGGGCTGCTCTCGCTGGGGCAACGGCTGGCGACCGAGCCGAAGATGCAGGGCAAGGTCGACCGCTGGATCGAGGGCGCGGCCGTGCACGTGGTGACGACCTACCGCAGGGAGATCACCTCCCTGATCACCGAGACGGTGGCGGGCTGGGACGCGGAGCACACCACCCGCAAGATCGAGGCGCACATCGGGCGCGACCTCCAGTTCATCCGGATCAACGGCACGGTGGTGGGTTCGCTGGCCGGGCTGGTGATCTACACCGTGTCGCGGGCGCTGGGCGGCTGAACGGCTCGTCCGGCGAGGTGAGCCTGCCGGACGGGCCGGTCTGATCCCGCGCGGCGTGGGCACCCGTAACTCGTCCTTCGACGAAGAAGGGGTGCCGATGAGCGAGGGGTGCCGATGAGCACGGGAGCAGGGACGCCGTCGAGAGCGGGCGGTTCGACCACCACCGACATCCCGGCCCGCCTGGACCGCCTGCCCTGGTCCCGCTGGCACTGGACGATCGTGATCGGGCTGGGCACGGTGTGGATTCTGGACGGCCTGGAGGTCACGGTCGTCGGCAACATCGCAGGCCGGCTCTCCGAGCCCGGCAGCGGGCTGTCCATCAGCTCCGGGCAGGTCACCGGCACCGCGGCCGCGCTGTACGTGGCCGGTGCGTGTGTCGGCGCCCTGTTCTGGGGGCGCCTGACGGACCATTTCGGGCGCCGCAAGCTGTTCATGATCACGCTGGCGGTCTATCTCGCGGCGACCGCGCTGACCTCGCTGTCGACCGAGGCATGGTGGTTCTTCCTGTTCCGCTTCCTGACCGGCTTCGGTATCGGCGGGGAGTACGCGGCCATCAACTCCGCGATCGACGAGCTGATCCCGGCCGCCTATCGGGGCCGGGTCGACCTGATGATCAACGGCAGCTTCTGGCTGGGCGCGGTGGGCGGCTCCCTGCTGTCCATCCTGGCGCTGGACACGGCCTTCCTGCCGGAGAACATCGGCTGGCGGCTGACCTTCGCCCTCGGCGCGGTGCTCGCCCTGGTCATCCTGCTGGTCCGGCGGCACGTACCGGAGAGTCCGCGCTGGCTGCTGATCCACGGACGGGACCAGGAAGCGGAGGAGATCGTCTCCGGGATCGAGCGGAAGATCGAGGAGCAGACGGGGGAGCCGCTGCCCGCGCCCGAGGGCCGGCTGGAGATCCACCGGCGGGGCAGCGTGACGTTCCTCGAGATCGCCCGCACCGTCTTCGGCCGCTACCGCCGGCGCGCGGTGCTCGGCTTCTCCCTCTTCATCGGCCAGGCGTTCCTCTACAACGCCATCACCTTCGGCTTCGGCGCCATCCTCACCCGCTTCTTCGACGTCCCGGCCGACCGGACGGGCTACTACTTCGCGGTCATCGCGGTCGGCAACTTCTTCGGCCCGCTGCTGCTGGGCAAGCTGTTCGACACGGTGGGCCGGCGGGTGATGATCTCGTCGACCTATCTGCTGTCCGGGGTCCTGCTGTTCGCCACGGCCTGGCTCTTCGACCGGGGTTCGCTGAGCGCCTCCACCCTGACCGCCTGCTGGTGCGCGGTCCTCTTCTTCGCCTCCGCGGGCGCGTCGAGTGCGTATCTGACGGTCTCGGAGATCTTCCCGATGGAGACCCGCGCGATGTCGATCGCCTTCTTCTACGCCCTGGGCACCGCGGCGGGCGGCATCAGCGGCCCGCTGCTCTTCGCGGACCTCACGGGCACCGGCAAGGTGGGGGACACGGTCCTCGCCTTCCAGATCGGCGCGTCCCTGATGTGCGTGGCGGGGCTGGTGGCGGCGGTACTGGCGGTACGGGCGGAGGGACGGTCGCTCGAGGACGTGGCCACGCCCCTGTCGTCCACCTCGCCTTCGGGGGCGGGGGAGAAGGGGGTGGGGGTGGGGTAGGGGGCTGAGTTCTGTGAAGTCGGGGCCGTCCGGGGATTACCGGACGGCCCTTGCGGCTTGAGGCCGGGCGGGGCCGAGGAGGCTCAGCTCTAAGGGTCGGCGAGCGCCGGGGCGAGGGCACCGGCCTTCGGTGTCGGCCCCGGCGGTCGGCCCGGGCGGATCGGGGCGGTAGCGGCGGTCCCGTGGTGCTCAGTTCCGGCGGGTCGGTGAGCGCCCGGGTGGAGAGGACGCCGGCGCCGGCCTCGCGGGATTCCGCCTTGGCGGCCGGCGACGAGCGGGTCGGCAGCACCGGGGCCCCTGGTTTTCAGCCCTGGCGGCCGAGGAGGGCCGACCAGGGCGCCGGCACCGGCTCCTTCGCGGGTGGCCCCGGCGGTTGGCCGGCCTGAGCTGGGCGACAGCACCGGTCCCGTCGTGCTCCGCCCCGGCGGTCGGCCAGGGCCGAGTGGGCGGCGCCGGCCTCGCGGGGTCCGGGTCTCGACGGTCGGCCGGGGCCGAGCAGAGCGACAGTACTGACGCCCTGGTGTTCAGTTCCGGCGGTCCGCGAAGGCCCAGGAGGCGAGGGCGACGGCGCCGGCCACGCCGAGGACGGACGGCCAGGCGCCGACCTTCTTGGCGAGGGGGTGGGAGCCGGCGAAGCCGGCCACGTACGCACCGGTGAGCGCGGCGGCCGTAGGAGCCCCGGCCCGGGCGTTCCACTCGCGGGCGGCAACGGCCCCGGCGGCGGCCAGCACGACCCCGCCGAGCGGCCGCTTCTTGGTCCAACGAGCGACGCCGTACCCACCGACGAGCCCGGTGGCGGCGACCACCGCGCCAGGAACCTTGGCCATGACTTGTCTCCTGTCGTCCCGTATGCCGTGTTCGGCATGCCTGCCGCCGAGGCTAACGCGCGGCACGGAGCACCCGCCGACCGGGCCACCCTCCCCGAAGTGGCCGAAAACCTCCCCCATGCCCCCGCGATCACGGGGCATCCGAGCTTCGCTGTCCCGACGTCCCGGAAGAGGAGCCCCCACGATGACCGTGACGACCATGCAGCCGAGATCCCCCATGACGGTCTCCGACTGGACCGACCTGGTGGAGGCCGTTCGCGAGACGGGCCGGTATCCGACGGCGGCGGAGGCCGAACAGGTCACCCGTATCGTCCTGTCCGGCTTCGGCGGCGTGCTGAGGGGTGACTCGCGCGCGGCCTTCGCGGAGGTCCTGCCCCCGGAGGCGTGCGAGGCGCTCTTGTCCCAAACCCCCGAGAGCTTCCAGCCCACGGCACGGGAGTTCGTCGAGTCCATGGCGACCCGCATCGAGGGCGCGACCCCCGCGACGGCCCGGTGGCATGTCAGCTCGGTCCTGAACGTCCTCGCCGAGCGCGCGGGCACCCCGGCGACCGCCCGCCTGATCTCCCAACTCCCACCGGGCTACGCCCTGCTGTTCGGACTGGCGGAGTTGATGGGGACGGCGGCGTAGAGCCCTCGGCGCGAGCGCGTTTGTTCAGCCGCGCAGATACGCGTGTATGGACGCGGCAATCGCCTTGCCCAGAGGGACGGTGACCAAGGGGTCGTCGTACCGAAGCCTTCCCGCCCCGTGGAATGGCCTTGTACTGGGCGCGGGAGAGCACCTCCGTGTTCCTGCCGAAGTGCAAGGTCGAGCCGGGAGACGGTCTCGGTACGCGAGAGCCGAACGAGCAAGTGACGCCCGCTTAGGTGGATGCGTCGCCAGGTGCGTTAGGAGGCGACCCCGCACTTCCGGCATGGTCTGCGCGAACCGGTCTGAGCCGGCGGGGCCGCTCTCAGCGGTCAGTACGCGCGGCTGCCAGTATGGTCTGCGCGTCCGCGTACTGATGGCCGTCATGGAGCGCGGCCACGATGTTGAGTACGGCCTTTACGTCACGCTCGACGACGACGGTTCGCAGCAGGGCCTCAGCCGCTTCTTCCAGCCCGGACGCTCTGTACGCGGCGAGCACCTCCGGAAGAGCCTCCGGAGTGATCTTCCGAGCCCTGTCCCACACCAGCATGTAAGTGTCGCGAACGCGCCCTGCCGTCTGATGGCGGTGAAGCAGCGCTAGTTCGGTGGAGAGTGCGGGACTCGCGGCCGCTGTCAGGTGCCGGTCCCCCTCGGCCGGGGGGACCGGCACCTCAGTACGCGGCGGCATGGCAGCCGTGCGCCGTCGGCTGCCGTGAATGTGCACGCGCTTTCGCGCCAGTCGGCGAACAAACCGGGGAGCCGGCCGACCCCGCTCAGAAGCGGGTGCCTCCGCAGAGGGTGACCCGGGGCCGGGAAGCGGGGTCCCTCCACCACGCTGAGGGCACGACATGCAAAGTGACGCGCGCCCGCGCAGCGCGATCAGTTCGTCAAGCGAGCTCGTCAAAGTCTCGCTGCGCAGCCGGACATCCTCCGAGATGACGGCGTAGATCGCCCGGATGTCCTTTTCTTTCGGCAGCCTCGCACCGTTGAGGTAGCTGGAGTACGTGCTCGCCGCCAGCCCGGAGGCGTCGGCGACTCTCTCCTGAGTCAGCGGGGTGCAGTCCTTCAGATCACGCATCGCGGTCACGAACTTGCCGAGAGCGGGAGAGCGTTCGCTCGGGATCTCTCTCCACCTCTGTGTTCTGCCGGTCACACCCGTCCCCTCCTCCGCGGCCCCACGCCAGACGCGCTCCCATTGTGAGCGATGAGACACCAGCCTTGAAGATTCCGTGAAGGATGTGACGTACGCGTTCGCCGTGAAGGTCTCGCAGCCCTGGATTTCTGGACCGTGACCGGGTGAGAGTGGACCACCGCCGGGGACATGCTGCGGACTTCCTCCGCCGTCTGGCTGACACCGGCTTTCGGGGAACTTGCGTAAGGGGAACGTGAATGACTCTTCCGTCGTACGAGGACACCAGGCTCGGCACGATGAAGCGCGCGGCGCTCTGGCTCGTGACTGTGGTGGGGGAGGGCAACGTCTTCACCAAGGAAGACGTCAAGGCGGTCTTTCCGGGCGTCAGCCAGGCCGATCGCCGGGTCCGGGATCTGCGCGACTACGGCTGGCAGATCGACACCAACCGGGAGGACGCTTCCCTCGGCCAGCACGAGCAGCGCTTCGTCCGGCAGGGAGTGCCGGTGTGGGAGCCGGGCAAGGGGACGCGGCCCAGCACGACGATCACTCAGACCCAGCGCCGCGAAGTCCTCGCGCGGGACGGTCACTTCTGCCGCTCTTGCGGTATCGCCCCGGGGGAGAACTACGCCGGCACGTACGAATCCGCGCAGCTGGACATCGCGCGCCGGGTGGTACGGCGGCCGGGCGGCGGCGAGGCTGTCGAACTCGTCGCCGAGTGCAACAGGTGCCGGGTCGGGGGGCGCGGCCTGACGGCGGACCCGGGAACGGTGCTGGCCGGCGTCAAGGAACTCAGCGGTCTGGAGCGCAGGATGCTCGCGGACTGGATCGACCAGGACAAGCGCGAGTTCAGCAGGGTGGAGCAGATCTGGGCGGAATACCGCACGCTCCCCGAGGAATCGCGGACGAGCATCCGTAAGGCGCTCTCGTCCGGCGACTGAGACTCAGCACCGCACTTTCCGGTGAGGCCGGCCCAGAGCCGGCCTCACCGGCAGGACCTGACAGACACTTCCGCAGAAGAAGGCTTTCGTGAGCAAGGACTTCGGCCGGCCGCCGCTGGCACGGCAGAACCAGACACTGGTCGAGCAGCGACTGAAAGAAGCAGCCGGCGCTGGTGGCCTCCGTGAAACCCTGACCGTGGAGTGGCGTACCAAGCCGCTGCACGTCGAGGTCATCGACATGCCGGTGGACTCCCTCTACTACAACCCCGGCACCCACCGCATCCGGGCTCAGCGCAGCCACGATCCGGTGCAGGACCTGCGGCTGGACGAGGACCCGTGGAGCCCCGAGAGCCAGGACTACCTGCACATCCTCCTCATGGCCCTGCCGGCCGATCCGACGAAGAAGGACCCTGAGTTCGAAAATCTCGCGGACAGTCTGCGTGATTACCGGCAGAACGAGCCCGGTCTCATCACGCGTGACGGGATCCTCGTCAACGGCAACACCCGCAGAGCGGCGCTCAAGGAGCTGGGTGTCGCGAACATCCGGGTGGGAGTACTGCCTGAGTCCTGCACCTGGGATGACATCAACGCGGTCGAGCTCTCGCTTCAGCTCCGTCCGGACCAGCGCCGTGACTACTCGTACATCAACCGGTTGCTTGCCATCGAGGAGCAGCACCTGCTCGGCCGCAGTGTGGCCGACATCGCCCGTGAGTTCCGGATCCGGCCCTCGACCTGTGAGCAGGACTTGTGGATCCTCTCGTGCCTGCGTGACCTCATCGACCGGTCCAGAGACGCAGACGCGCAACTGCGCCTTCTGGACTTCGAGCAGCATCAGGAGAAGCTCCGGGAACTGCATCGCCGTTACGTCAAGGAAGTCGCGGTCAACCGTGAAAACGCGGAGCTGCTGAAGGAGAATCGTCTCGCCGCGATCGTTCTGGGATTCTCCAAGACGGACGTCCGTCTCATCGAGCCGGACTTCCGGGCGCGGTACCTGGATCAGAAGCTGCCCGCGTCGCTGAAGCCAGAGGCGCCCGTTACGGCGGCTGTGTCCATCCCGGGGCTCAACCGGACGGTGAGATCTGCGGCGCCGAAGGTGGCCGAGGCCAAAGCCCTTACGGACACTGTTCTGAAGGCGAAGGCGGTTGGAGCCGCCGAGGACGGGAAGCTCACGGAGCGCGGGACGACTGCGGCGAAGGCGTTCTCGATGGTTAAGGAGGCGGTGGAGGCCGCGCTGGAACCCGCGGGCAAGGACGCCCGGGTACGGAAGCGCAAGCAGGCTGCTCCCGACCGGATCACTGACGCGTGCCAGGACATCGAACAGTGCGTTACTGACCTGACTCTCGCCAAGGCATCCAACAGCCTTGACGAGGAAGCATTCGATGAGGCGGTGCTCGCCCTGCGGAAGTCGCTGACGAAGCTGGCGATCGCGACTCAGCGGAGTATCAAGGCGCCTGGAGACGGCGTCTCATGGCTTCTGGACGCGGTGCGCCAGGAGGGCGCATGACCACGGGCACGGAGCCGACCCTGCGGGTCGCCTTCGACGCCACCCGTACCCGGGCGGTGCTGAGGGCGGCCCCGGGGCTGGAAAGCGACTTCTCAAAGATGTCCATCCGCTTTCCGGCGGGCGGGCAGCGGACCTCGCTGGCTGTGGAGGTTGACCTCGACGACTTCCTGACGGGACTGGACGCTCTCACCGCGTGGCCGCACGCCGATTCGGTTGAGTGGGACCAGGATCTCGCCACGCTTGTCGGTGAAGTGCTCGATGACGCGGACCGGGCAGAGGAACTCCTCGGCAATCCGGACACCGCTGGCGTCGTCACACCAGATGAGGTAACCCAGCACCTCGGCCTGGACTGGTGCGCCGAACTCACGGACTTCCAGCGCCGGGACATCGCTCACCTGCTGTCCATGCAGCATGGTGCGAACTTCTCGGTGCCCGGAGCCGGCAAGACGCGCGTCGGGCTGGCGGTGTTCGCGGCGATGCGCGCGAGAGGCGATGTCCGCCGGCTTCTCGTGGTGAGCCCTAAGTCGGCTTACGAGTCCTGGCAGTTCGAGGGCGAGACGTGTTTCAAGGAGCCCCTGACTGTCCGCGTCATGGACGGGGCCCCGGATCCGGGCACGGATGTGCTCATCGTCAACTATGAGCGCCTCGACCGTTCCCTGAACGCCCTCGCCTCATGGCTCCGTGCCGCTCCCGCGGTGCTCATCCTGGACGAGGCGCACCGGATGAAACTGGGAGCCCGGGGGAAATACGGCAGTGCCTGTATGGCGCTGGGGCCACTCGCCCGACGGCGTCTCATCCTGACCGGCACGCCCGCTCCGAACGGCGCCCGGGACCTGGAGAACCTGCTGTCCTTCGTCTGGCCGGGCCACGGGCGCCGAGTGGTGACCCAGGCAGTGGCGGGCGGCGATCTCGCCTACGCCAGCACCGTGCTGCGGCCGATGTTCACACGCACTACCAAGAACGAACTCGGCCTGCCCCCCTTCGAGACGCGCGTTCGTTATGTCCAGCTGCCCGGACTGCACCGTGAGTTGTACGACGCGCTGATCGGCAACTTCACCGCGCGGGCCGAGGCGGGCCGCTCGGACTTCGACGCGCTCGGCAAGGCGACTTTGCGTCTGCTCATGGCAGCCACCAGTCCGGCTCTCCTGGCGGAGGGAGAGAGCCGGCACTCGCCGCTCTCGTATCTGGTCCCGCCGCTCGCTGTACCCGAGTCTGATTCGCTGTACTCCCTGCTGCACCGGCTGCCCAGCTACGAACTGTCGCCCAAGTACAAGGAAGTGCTCAGTATCGTCGCCGAGAACGCCGCGATGGGCCAGAAGACCCTGGTCTGGTCGACATTCGTGCGCAGCCTGACAACGATGGAGAGGCTCTTCTCCGCCTATCAGCCCGCTGTCGTACATGGCGGCACGCCTGACCGGGAGGAGCAGATCCAGCGGTTCCGTGACGACCCTGACTGTCACGTGCTGCTGTCGAACCCGGCCACCCTCGGCGAGGGCATCAGTCTCCATCACGTCTGCCACGACGCTGTCTATGTCGACCGTGACTTCATGGCAGGGCGCTTCCTGCAGAGCCTCGACCGTATTCACCGGCTCGGTCTCGCCCCTGACACGGAGACGCGCGTCACGGTACTAGCCGCCGAAGCCACGATTGATGAGGTGGTGGCCCACCGGCTGGAGGACAAGCTCGCGTTCATGGGGCAGATTCTGGACGACCCCTCGGTGCAGCAGCTGGGAGACCTTGAGGAGGAACCGGCCCTCGCAGCGGGGATGGACATGGCCGACGTCCGGGCACTGCTGAAGCACATTGATACACATGGCGCCAGGTGAAGGTACCCGGCGTGCCGCGCGGCGCTGGATCGAGTACCTCGCGGTGGCCGATATCCCTCGGGTGCGTTCGCTCTTCACACACCACCCCGATTACTCGGATCTCACGCCGGTCCAGTACGCGGACGGCCTGGCCTGGCTGCTCAGCCGAGGCCTCGTCACGTCTGACGGCCGCTCGCTGATCAGGGCTTGCGGGCATGAACAGCGTGATGGAGAAGCCGCCTTGGACGGAGCGCCGGCCCAGTGGACCCCCGCGTTGGAGGCTGCCCGCAGGGAGACAGGAACGGCTGGAGAGCGTGCCGTGGTCCGGCTGCTGGAACTGAGCGGTGCGGCCCGCGTCGTTCATGTGGCCGCGCTCTCCGACGCGTACGGATACGACGTTCACACGGAGCTGGGGGACGGAACGGCTGGACACATTGAAGTCAAGGCGACAACCGACCCGACCCGCCTGGTCATTCACCTGACGCGGCATGAGTACGACGTGATGCGCAGCGATCCGGACTGGCTGCTCGCGGCTGTCCTGGTCGGCGCGGATGGCGGTGCGCTGAATGTTGTGACAGTCAGCCGTGACTGGCTCAGCACAGCGGCTCCGGAGGACCGGGACCGCCGCGTGGAGTGGGAGTCGGCGCGTTTCAGCATCCCGGATTACGCGGTACTGCCAGGCATTCTGCATACCAGCGGCCAGCGGCTGGTTCCTGAGGCGATCGCGCCGTCCCTGCCCGTCTGGGGACTGTCGCGGGCGCCGTCAGCTTCGCCAGTGTGACTCAGCGCAGCCGCGGGTTATGGCGGCTGCGCTGCCTGGAAGTCAGCTGATCTTGGCGCGGTGCTGCGCGAAGCGTTCGTGCCGGGTGTGATCCTCCTGGCCGGTGAACGCTTTGAACTCCCCAATGCGGTACGCCGTGGCTCCGTTGGACCGCGTTTCAGTGGTCAGCTCGAAGTCATGGCTGAGGTGATTGAGGTGGCGCTCGACACCAGGCAGGTCCATGTGTGTGCCCTGCTTGGCCAGCCTGTCGATGATCTGGTCGACCGTCAGTGCCCGGAGCTCACCGCGGAGCAGCTTGTATACCGGGTCCAGGACCGCGTCGGTCGCCTCCAGGAGGACCCGCTCCTCGCCGACCTGCCGGATCGCATCCCGGATCGAGTCCCCCAGCGCCTTCGCGACGGGAGGAGGGAAGGCGTTTCCGATCTGGCGGTATACAGCGGTCTTGCGGCCGGGAAACTCCCAGTGGAAGTCCTTGATCTCCTCGGAACCGTCAGTCGCGACGGGCCGGATATCGTCCCAGCCTTGGATGCGGGCCACCATGGCGGTAGTGAGCTTGGGGCCTGGGACGCCGTCCGCGGGCCGCCAGCCCTTCTCCGGCGGGGTGTCACGCACACCCATCGCGTCCACCCCGAGCTCGGCCCACGCACGCTTAGCGCGGGTCGGGCCGAGATCGGCACCGCCATGCTTCTTCGAGCCGCCAACGATGGTGGGAGCAATCCTGCTGGCCTTCTTGACCCACTTCTCGACCTGATCCTTCTCCCAGCCGTTGCTGCCCATGAGGTCTTCAAGGAGTTTCCCTACCGTCCGGGCTTCCTTGGCGTGCGGCTCCGGCCACCGGAAATACTTGGCGTACTCGGGCCGGAGGGCGATGAGAACGAAGCGCGGGCGGAGCTGGGATACGCCGAACTCGTTGGCCTGCAGAAGTTTCCACTCGCCGATGTAGCCGTACTCGCGCAGCTTGTCGAGTACGTGCTGGCGGTAGCCGGCGAACCGGTTGGCGCTCAGCCCCTTCACGTTCTCAAGGAGGAGTGCCTTCGGCCGGATTTTCCCGCAGAGCTCTACCGCCCAGGCGAAAAGATCACGCTCGTCATTGGCGCCCAGCTGCTTGCCGGCAATGCTGAAGGGCGGGCACGGGACACCCCCTGCCAGCAAGTCGATGTCCGGATACTTCTCTGGCTGCCAGACCTTGCGATCCGCTACGTCTCCGACCCGTACCGTGCGCTCGACCTCGTCCTCGCTGTAGCCGAGGAACTTCACCAGATTGTGCTTCAGCGTCGCGGCGGCATGCTTGTCGAGTTCCACAGCGAGGCGGTGACGGAAGCCAGCCCGCTCCAGGCCGAGCGTCTGGCCGCCAGCGCCGGCGCAGATTTCGACAACTTCGAGTGGCTGAGTGCCCTCCGGCGCTGACATTCCGATCTCCTTCCAGACGCGCAGGCGGGGCCAGCGCGGGGGCCGCAGGGGTCGGCCGCATGTTCACAGCGTGCATCCGACTGCCTTGAGGCAGCACAGTAGCCGTCGCTCTGCAGCGGCGGCGGCTGACCGGGACAGCCGGCCGGACGGGTTTACGAAGTCTACGGCGCCCCGCTGGGATGCTGGCATCCCAGTCGCCCCACGCGTCCGGCGCGGGCGGACTGACCGGTTTTCAAGCAGTACCTTGCCGTGATCGCCCTCCGGAGGGCTGGCTCCGCTGGGCGGATTCTGCTGCCTGTGCGGCAACGTCTGCATTCCGTTAAGTAAGGGATGTTTTCGGCCATGGGAAAGCATTGCCCCCATGCTGTGTTCACCCGCGTCACAAGGAAGGCTTACGCCGGTCAGCGACCTGGCGGATAATCGCAGCTGCGGTTTCTTCGGCGGGGGTGTGTTCCCAGAACCGGAGGACCAGCCACCCCGCGGCCTCGAGCTGCTTGTCGGTATCCCGGTCGCGGGCAATGTTCCGTGCGACTTTTTCAGACCAGTACCCCGGGTTGGTCTTTGGTGACACGTAGTGAATAGGGCAGCCGTGCCAGTAGCATCCGTCAATGAATACGGCGACCTTCGTCGGCCGGAAGACCATGTCCGCCGACCGGCGAAGGTCAGGCAGCGGGCGTGCTGCCACCCGGTAACGCAGGCCATTGGCATGCACCAGCCGCCGCACCAGGCGCTCTGGTTTGGTGTCCCGGCTGCGGATGGCCTGCATGTTGCGGCGTCTCGCGGCTGATGACGCCCAGGATCCCTCCGGTGGGGTCCAGGGCTGTGGATCGTTCATTTCGTGACTCCTGCGGCGCGTACTCGGCGCTGACCCCGCTTTCCGCCGAGTACTAGCCACGTTATGCGTCTATCACTGCCGGATGCCCACGTGTCCGCGCGGCTAACGGGGGCTGGGTCACCGGCCGTCTCCGTGGCACTCCCCGTACTCCCGCCCACTCCCGCACCAACACCCAGCCCCCCGCTGCGGCGGCCAAGCCACCGCCAGTCCCCGCGCCGCCAGTGTCGTCGCGTACTCGGGGAGCAGGGCGGGGTCCGCCGGAGACGCGCCCTCCGAGGCCGCGAAGGCCTCGTACGACGGGACCGTGCCCGTGACGATGCCGAGGTTCGGGGTGCCGGAGGCGGCCAGTTCGCGGAGGGACGTCTCTATGGTCGCGAGGTGGTGGGCATGGGACGTGTACTCCGACTCCAGGGTCGGGTACGCCGTCACCAGTTCCGTCAGCTCCGAGGACGGCCAGTGCAGGACCGCCACCGGATACGGGCGGGAGAGAGCCTCGCGGGCCGTGGACAGTTCCGCTCGGAGGCGGGAGATCTCGGCTTCGAGTTCCGCCGGGTTCTCCGAGCCGAGGGACCAGACGCGCTTGGGGTCGTGGAGTTCGTCCAGGGAGACCGGGGAGGTGTGGAGGGTGTCGGCGAGGGCGTCCCAGGTGTCGTGCGGGAGGCCCAGCATGCGGCGGACCCGGTGGCGGCCGAAGAGGAGCGGGTGGGTGGCGTACGGCGGCTCCGGCGCGTCCGTCAGCAGCACGACCGCGCCCTCGTGGAACGTCTCGTGCGCCGCCTCCAGTTCGTCGTGCGACTCCAGCGCCTCCGCGACGATCACCCACGGCGCCGCGTCCCGCGGAGCGGCCGTGCGGATGCCGTCGATGATCGCGCGCGCCTCGGCCTCGTGGCCGTACTCCCACAGGTTCGCCGCCTTCAGGGCGCGGACGAGCTGCGGATGCTCCAGCGGGCCGGCCGAGAACAGCAGCCGGTCGTAGAGCGCGGTCGCCGCGGGGCGGGCGCCGGACAGTTCGAGGTGGGCCGCGGCGCGCAGCAGCAGGGCCTCCGCGTCCTCGGGGTACAGGCCGGCGGTCCGCTCCAGGCGTGCCGCTTCGGCGGTGTGGTCGACGTTCTCGGCAGGCGTGTCGGGGCGCATGCATGACACCGTACTGCCGAGGGGTGACAGCGGAGGAGGGCGCCCGACGAGGAGATTTCTCCAACTCGCGGCGAAGATCGGGAACCGGGCCGGAACACCGGGCGTTGTACGGGGTGAACGGGCCTGTACAGCCCGTAGCCATGGGGGCAAGGGGACAGAAGGGGGGTGTCGTCGGTGGTGCACAGTCGTTCCGCCGTCGCGCGCGCCCTGCTGCCGCTGCTCGTCCTGGTCCAACTCCTGCTGCTCCAGGCCGCCCTGCTCGGCTCCGGCGGTCTGAGCACCGCCGTCGCGCTCGCCGCGACCACCGCCGCCGGCACCGCCCTCGCCCTCTGCTCGGTCCTCACCGCCCGCCGCGTCCCCGCCGTCGCGCCGACGCGCGTCCGCACCGCGATACGCGACAGGGCCCGCCGTACGGCGTTCCTGGCGCAGCGCGACCCCGACGCGAGGGGGCGCCGCAGGCCACGGGCGCCCGGCCGGGTCCTGCCGACGACCTGCGCGTAGGGCCGCACCACCCCTCTCTCCGCCCCGCCCGCGCGGGTCGTCCTGCCATCGGCCGCTTCCCGGCCGCATCCCGCATGACGCCACCCCGTACGGAGGGTTCCCCATGTCTGTCTTCGCCCACCTGGTCGAGCAACTCGCCGACCTGCTGCAGCCGTTCTTCCATGCCTCCGCGACCGCCGCCGCGATCGTCCTGTTCACCGCGCTGGTCCGGCTGGCCACCCACCCCCTCGCCCGCGCCGCCGCCCGGGGGCAGCGGGCCCGCACCGCGCTCCAGCCCAGGATCACCGAGCTGCGCGCGAAGCACGCCCGCGATCCCGAGCGGCTCCAGCGGGCGGTGCTGGAGCTGCACACCGAGGCGAAGGTCTCCCCGTTCTCCGGCCTGCTGCCCGGCCTGCTCCAACTCCCCGCGTTCTTCCTGCTGTACCACCTGTTCTCCAACGCCACGATCGGCGACGGCCGCAACACCCTCCTCGACCACGACCTCCTCGCCGCCCCGCTCGCCGGCCGCTGGGCCGATGCTCTCGGTGGCGGGATCTTCGGCGGGCCCGACCTCGTCTACCTGGCCCTCTTCGCCGTCGTCGCGGCCGTCGCCACGGTCAACTTCCGGCGCGCCAGGCGTGCGGCGGCCGAGAACCCCGTACAGGCAGGTGACGTGCCCGGTCAGGCCGCGGTCGGCAAGGTGGCCCCGTTCCTGTCCTTCCTCACCCTGGTGACCGTCGCCGTCGTCCCCCTGGCCGCCGCGCTCTACGTCGTCACCAGCACCACCTGGAGCGCGGTGGAGCGGGCGATGCTGTCGTGAGCGGCCAGGGATACGGCCGGCCGGCAGGGTCAGAGGAGGATGCCCGCCAGCTTCCGCCAGGCCGCGCGGTGCAGGTCGTCGGGAGAGCCCTCCTGCACGACCTGGAGGGCGACGTGATCGGCGCCCGCCTCGAGGAAGGCGTTCACCTTCCCGCGGATGGTGTCGTCGTCGCCCCAGGCGTACAGCGCGTCGATCAGCCGGTCGCTGCCGCCGTCGCGCAGGTCGTCCTCGGTGAAGCCGAGCCGCTGGAAGTTGGTGGTGTAGTTGGGGAGCTGGAGATACATGTCCAGGTGGCCGCGGGCCAGTTCGCGGGCACGGGCCGGGTCGGATTCCAGTACGACCGCGAACTCCGGCGCCAGCAGCGGCTCCTGGCCGAGGATCTCGCGGGCCCGCGCGGTGTGCTCGGGGGTGACGAGATACGGGATCGCCCCCAGCGAACGCTCGCCCGCCAGCCGTACGGTCTTCGGTCCGAGCGCGGCCAGGACGCGCCGCCCGGCCGGGACACCGGCCGCGTCCAGCTCGTCCAGGTACTCCACCAGCGCCGAGTACGGCCGCCGGTACTGCTCGGTCAGCCTGGCGTGGCTCACGCCCAGACCGAGCAGGAAGCGGCCGGGGTGCGCGGCCTCCACCTCGGCGTAACCGGCCGCGCTCTCGCGGGCGTCGTGCTGCCAGATGCTCTGGATGCTGGTGGCGACGATCAGCCGGTCGGTCTTCTCCAACAGGGGCAGGGCGTTGACGGGTGCGCTGGAGCCGCCGAGCCAGGCGGTGCCGTAGCCGAGTTCCTGAAGTTCGGCCGCCGCCTCGCCGATCTCACCGCGCCGGCCCGGGTCCTCGTTGCGCAGGCCGAGGCTCCATACGCCGTACCGGCCGATCTCCGCCTTGGAGATGCTCCCGCTCGTCGAGTCGCTCATCGGTTCTTTCCCTCCGGCTGGATGTCGTGCACGAACGATCGTCGTGCACGACAGGCCCGACCGGAGGGAGCCGCGCGGGTGTCACACCTTCAGGAACCGCTCCAGCGCCTCGACGACCAGCCGGTGGTCCTCGATCTGGGGCAGACCGGAGACGGTCACCGAGCCGATGACGCCCACGCCTTCCACGGTGATCGGGAAGGAACCGCCGTGCGCCGCGTAGCGGTCGGGGTCGAGGCGGGACGAGTCCTCGAAGGTGGTGCCCTTGGCGCGGAAACGTGAGCCGACCAGGTAGGAGGCGGAGCCGTACCGCTCCACCACCCGGCGCTTGCGGGCGATCCAGGCGTCGTTGTCCGGGGTCGAGCCGGGCAGCGCCGCGTGGAAGAGCTGCTGGCCCGCGCGGTGGATGTCGACGGCGATCGGCGCCTGCCGCTCCCGGCCCAGTTCGACCAGGAGGGAGCCCAGCGCCCAGGCGTCGTCGTGGGTGAAGGTACGGAAGACCAGGCGCTGTTCCTGCGCCTCCAGATCCGCCACGCTCGGGGTGTTCTGCGCTTGCGTCATCAGAGGGTCACCGTCACCTTGTCGCGGGCGGAGCGGCGGGCCGCCTCCAGTACGTCGAGGGTCTCGGCGGCCTCCAGCGCGGTCACCGGGTTCGGGCCGGTGCCCCGGACGGCTGCGGCCACGGCCGCGTAGTAGGCGGGGTAGTCGCCGGGCAGGGTCTCCACGGCGGTGCCGCCGCCGGTGACTGGGGACTCGCCGGCGCCCAGGCGGCCCCAGAGCGACTCCTCCTCGACGCCCCACGCGGCGTCGGTGCCGGGGCGGGCGCCGTCGCGCAGCGCCGCCTCCTGCGGGTCCAGGCCGTACTTCACGAAACCGGCGCGCGAGCCGAGCACCCGGAAGCGGGGGCCGAGCTGGGCGGTGGTCGCGGAGACGTACAGGTGCGAGCGGACGCCGTTCGCGTGGGTCAGGGCGAGGAAGGTGTCGTCGTCCGTCTCGGCGCCGTCACGGCGGACGACCGCCTCGGCGTACACCTCGGTGACCGGGCCGAACAGGGTGATGGCCTGGTCGACGACGTGGCTGCCGAGGTCGTAGAGCAGGCCGCCGATCTCCGCCGGGTCGCCGGACTCGCGCCAGCCGCCCTTGGGCTGCGGGCGCCAGCGCTCGAAGCGGGACTCGAAGCGCCAGACGTCGCCCAGCGCGCCGTCGGCCAGCAGCTTGCGCAGGGTGAGGAAGTCGTTGTCCCAGCGGCGGTTCTGGAAGACGGAGAGCAGCACCCCGTGCTCGTCGGCGAGGGCGGCCAGTTCGCGGGCCTCGGCGGCGGTGCCGGAGATCGGCTTGTCCACCACGACCGGCAGGCCGGCCTTGAGGGCGGTGGTGGCGAGGGGCACGTGCGTCTTGTTCGGGGACGCGATGACGATCAGGTCCAGCTCACCGGCGCGCTCGAACAGCTCGTCCGGGGTGGCGGCGACGCGGACGTCCGGGAACTCGGCGCGGGCCTGCTCCTGGCGCTCGGGGTTCGAGGTGACGACCGTGTCCAGGACGAGGCCGTCCGTGGCGGCGATCAGCGGGGCGTGGAAGACGGAGCCGGCGAGGCCGTAGCCGATCAGGCCGACGCGGAGGGGTGTACCAGTCATGACTCCTACTTTCGCAACGCTGTTGCCAAAGTGCAAGCGGCGGGGAGAATGGACCCGTGAACAGGACGAGGAGCAATCCGGCGGGGGCGAATCTGCTCGCGGTGCGGTCGCACAACACCGCACTCGTGCTCGATCTGCTGCGCGGCGCCGGGGCGGAGGGCATCAGCAGGCTGGAACTCGCCGAGCGCACGGGGCTCACCCCGCAGGCCGTCAGCAAAATCACCGCGCGGCTGCGGGAGGACGGCTTCGCCGCCGAGGCCGGACGCCGGGCCTCCACCGGTGGCAAGCCGCGCACCGTGCTGCGCCTGGTCCCCGAGGCCGGGCACGCGGTGGGCGTGCACCTGGACCGGGACGAGCTGCGGGTGGTGCTGCTCGATCTCAACGGCACCGTGGTGGGCGAGCGGCGCGGTGACACCGGCCTCGGCGGCGGGGCGGAGACGGTGCTCGCGCTGGTCGTGGACGAGGTGACGGCGCTGGTCACCGAGGTGCTGGGCGGCGAGGGGCTCGCGGACGCCGGGACGCTGCTCGGGGTCGGGGTCGCGCTGCCCGGCCCGCTGGACCACGTCGGCGGGGTGCTGCACCGGGTGACCGGGTTCCCGGAGTGGGAGGGGTTCGCGCTGCGGGACGCGCTCGCCGGGCGGCTCGGGGTGCCGGTGGTGGTCGACAAGGACACCAACGCGGCGGCGCTCGGTCTTGCGGCGGGGGGCGAGGGCGGGTCGTTCGCCTACCTGCACCTCGGTACGGGCCTCGGCGCGGGCCTGGTGATCGGCGGGAGCGTGCACCGGGGGGCGCATACCGGGGCCGGTGAGTTCGGGCACCAGGTGATCCAGCTCGACGGGCCGCCGTGCGAGTGCGGGGACCGGGGATGCCTGGAGGCGCTGTGCCTGGCGGCTGTCGGGCGCGGCGAGACGGGGGAAGCGGCGCGCGTGCTCGGGGTGGGGGCCGGGAATCTCGCCGGGCTGCTGGACATCGACCGGGTGCTGCTCGGCGGGCGGACGGTCGCCGCGGCGCCGGGGGAGTACGTCGAGGGGGTCGCCGGGATACTCGCGGCGCGGGCCCGGCGCGAGGGGATGCTCGGGGACGCGGTGCCGGTACGGCTGGCGCCGGGCGGGGAGCGGGTGGTGGCCGTGGGGGCGGGGCAGTTGCTGCTGGCGCCGGTGTTCGGGCGGGCTGGGGGATAGGGGCCGGCTTCCGGGTCAGGCCGGCTCCGGGCCGCGGCGCCTTCCGGACGGTCCGGGCGGGGGCTGGTGCGTGCGGGCGCGAGCCTGCCGGTTGGCTCAGCGTGGGTCCACCGATCGGGCGGAGCTGGGGGTGGGGCCGGAGTGGCGCGTGGGTCGGGGACGGGGGCCCGGCATGTTCATGTGTTCATGCGATTGTCCTCGGCCCTGTCGTTGTCCCTGCCCCGCTGCTCCACGTGCGCCTCCGTGCCCGCCTCGCTCTGTCTGGTCGCGGTCACCGCGCTCGCTCCCGTGCCGTCCGCGGCAGCCGTCGCGCCCTGTGCGGCGGGGGACGACGGGTCCTTCCCGCTCGGCACCCGCATCCACGGCGGCCCCGACACCTACCGGGCCGGTGGGGCGCCCGGCACCTGGTACATCGACCTCGTCAACACCGGGGCGCAGACGTGCGCGGGTGTCCATCCGGTGGTGGTCCTCGTCGACGACGAGCGTCTTCTGCGGCCGTCGCAGGCCAAACTCGATTTCTACGACGGACGCAGGCGGCGCCCCGTCCGGCTGGAGAGCACCGATCACCAGGAGCTGGTCGGCGTGGTCGGGGCCGACGGTTTCGCCGGGTACACCGTGGCCCCCGGCAAGACGGTCACCGTCAGGCTCCGCCTGATGATCACCTCCGAGGCGTACGCCGACCACGTCACCGTCAAGGCCGCGCTGGTCCAGCGGCGGGGGCAGGACGGGGAGTGGGTGGGGGAGTCCGAGGACTACGTCTTCGACATCGACGGCGAGGAGCCGGACCCTGCCCGCACGAAGGGCTCCGCCCCGCCGACCCGCCCGAGCCGGCCCACCGGTCCGACAGCCACGGACGCGGCGGGCCGCCCGGTGGGTACCCAGGACCCCGCTCGTCCGACGGGCACCGACGAAGCCGGTCGCCCAGTGGGCACCGAGGACCCCGCTCGCCCCGTGGGTACCGACGAAGCCGGTCGCCCGGTGGGTACCGATGAAGCCGGTCGCCCGGTGGGTACCGAGAACCCCGCTCGTCCGACGGGCACCGACAAAGCCGGACGCCCGGTGGGTACCGACGAAGGCGGTCGTCCGGTGGGCACTGATGAATCCGGCCGCGCGGGGGACACCGAGGCGCCCGGCCGGCCGGTGAGCACCGACGAACCCGGCGAGACCCCCGACCCGACAGACCCCGACAGCATCCCGGTCAGCCCCTCCCGAGCTCCCGACACCACGGAGGCAGGCGTCACCCCGGCCCCCGAAGACCCCTACGCCCCGGACACCCCCGCCCCCGCCGACCCCTCCCCGCCCGCCTCGTACGACGCCGAGAACCCGGACGACCCCGACGACCCAGAGGACCCCGACGACCCCGACCTCCCCGAACTCGCCCACACCGGCAGCCCTCTTCCCCGAGCCCTGCTCGCAGCCGTGGCCGCCCTCCTCATCCTCCTGGGCGCCACCGCGCTGGCCCTGACCCGCAAACGCCGGTGACGCCTGCCGCCGCCCCCCCGAGCCCTCCACCTCGCCCGACACCCCGTCCCCCGCCCCCGCAACCCCTCCCGCCTCACTACCCTGGACCTCTCAGCCGTCGGCAGACACTCGCTGGAGGACGTACGCATGGCAGACCGCAGGCCCATCGAGTCATGGCTCACCGACATGGACGGCGTTCTGATCCATGAGGGAGTGCCCATTCCGGGCGCCGACGCGTTCCTGAAGAAGCTCCGGGAGGCCGAGCGGCCGTTCCTGGTGCTGACGAACAACTCCATCTACACGGCCAGGGACCTGCACGCCCGGCTGAAGCGGCTGGGCCTCGACGTGCCGGTGGAGAACATCTGGACGTCCGCGATGGCCACCGCCCAGTTCGTGAACGAGCAGCGGCCCGGCGGCAGCGCGTACGTCATCGGTGAGGCCGGGCTGACCACCGCGCTGCACGACGTCGGCTACATCCTCACCGACCACGATCCGGACTTCGTGATCCTGGGGGAGACCCGGACGTACAGCTTCGAGGCCATGACCAAGGCGGTCCGGCTGATCAACAACGGCGCGAGGTTCATCGCCACCAACCCGGACAACGTCGGCCCCTCCACCGAGGGCGCGCTGCCCGCCACCGGCTCGGTCGCCGCGCTGATCACCGCCGCGACGAAGAAGAAGCCGTACTTCATCGGCAAGCCCAACCCGCTGATGATGCGGGCCGGCCTCAATGTGCTCGGCGCCCACTCCGAGACCTCCGCGATGATCGGTGACCGCATGGACACCGACGTACTCGCGGGACTGGAGGCCGGCATGCGGACCTTCCTGGTGCTCACCGGCGTCACCCAGGCGGCCGAGATCGACCGCTACCCGTTCCGCCCGTCCAAGGTCGTCGACTCCATCGCGGACCTCGTGGACCTCGTCTGAGCCGGGACGATACCGAGCATCTCAAGCCCGGCCCCACCCGTACGGAGCAATCGGACGCCCTGTCCGGATGCGGGTGCGCACCGGACGGGGGAACCTCCCACTATCTGGAGGTTCACGATGGGCTCACTTCGCCTCACTCTCTGTTCCGGAATCATCGCCGCCACCGCGTTCACCCCGGCGGTCGCCCACGCGGCGGACGGCGGCGGCACGCACGGCGCCGGCGGGCTCACCGTGGCCCCGGCGGTCCCGCTGCCCGGCACCGACGTGTCGCTGCGGGTACGCGGCTGCACGGCCTCGCAGGGCACGGCGGTCTCCAGCGCGTTCGTCTCGGACGCCCGGCTGACCGGCGGCCAGGGCGACCTGTCCGGGGAGACCCGGGTGCGCACCTCCCTCAAGGCAGGTACGTACGACGTGCGGATCACCTGCGCCGACTATTCGTTCACCAGCAGGATCAGCGTCGACGCGGCCGGGCCGGGCACCCGTCCCGACGCCGACTCCGGCTCGGGACCGGTCACCGGCCTCTCCCCGGTCGCCCCGGTCCTCGCGGGGGGCGGCGGTACGGCCTCCGGGGCGGACACCAGCACCCTGTTCGCCACCGTGGCTCCCACCGGCTCAGGACCCGGCGCGGCTCAGGCACTGACCGGGCTGGCCCTCGCCGGCTGTACGGCGGTCACGGTCGGGGCGCTCCGGTCCCGCCGGAGCCGGAACGACGGCTGAGCGGGCGCCGGGATGGCCGAGGAGCAGGGACGCGCCACCGGCCGGATGGTCACGGCCGTGGCCTGGGCCGTGCTGCTGCTCGGACTCTGGCTCTGGGGCCGTGACGTGACCGGGCTGCCGCACAGCCCGGCCGGCACCACGCACGGTGACATCGCCGGACTCGACGGCATCACCCTGCCCGCCCCCGCGACCCCACTGCCCGACTCCGCCCCGCAGCGCGTCGACATCCCCCAACTCGCCATCCAGGCACCGGTGGTGAAGCGTGGGCTGGACAGCCGGGGCGGCATCGACCCGCCGCCCTTCGACCAGCCGGCGGTGGTCGGCTGGTACGGCGCCGGCACCGCACCCGGCGCGGACGGCACCGCGCTGCTGGTCGGCCACGTCGACACCAAGACCCGGCCCGCCGTCTTCTACCGGCTCAGTACCCTCGAACCCGGCGAGACCGTCCGGGTGGTCCGCGCGGACGGCAAGGTCGCCCGGTTCACCATCGACGACGTCGAGGTGCTCCCCGCCGATCACTTCGACGCCGCCCGCGCCTACGGCACCCGCCACCCCGGCCGCGCCGAACTCCGCCTGATCACCTGCGGCGGCACCTACGACCGCACCACCCGCGCCTACACGGCCAATGTCGTCGTCTCCGCGTACCTCACCGGTACGGGGGC
This sequence comes from Streptomyces griseoluteus, assembly GCF_004784465.1. Taxonomy (GTDB): domain Bacteria; phylum Actinomycetota; class Actinomycetes; order Streptomycetales; family Streptomycetaceae; genus Streptomyces; species Streptomyces griseoluteus. Next base: position 170,864 of record NZ_SRRU01000010.1, read on the forward strand.
CTGAACAGCCCTGGCAATCAAAGGCGGTGGCTTCCACGTCTGGCCATGTCCGGCACGGCCGGTATGCCACGATTGGCCCTCCGGAGCGAATGCGCCCAGGGGGGAAACGCATGGACGGGAAATGGGGGACCCGCGCGTCCGTGGTGCTGCTGGGGGCGGCACTGCTGACGGCCGGGTGTTCATCGGGGGACGGCGCCGGGGGAACGCCGGCCGGTAACCGGGGGCCGGGGAACCCCTACTGGGTCAACCCCGACGGCAACGCCGCCCGCCAGGTCGCCGCCTACGAGAAGGCCGGCCGGAGGGCCGAGGCCGCGCGGATACGGCGGATCGCCGAGCAGCCGGTGGGGGAGTGGCTCGGCCCGGAGAACCCGGAGGGGGAGGCGCGCGGGTACACCGAGGCCGCCGCCAAGTCCGGCCGTACCGCCCTGCTGGTCCTCTACAACATCCCGCACCGCGACTGCGGCCAGTACTCGCAAGGGGGCGCGGCCGACGGGGCCGCGTACCGGGCCTGGGTCGACGGGGTCGTGCGCGGCATCGGCGACCGCGCCGCCACCGTCGTCCTCGAGCCCGACGCCCTGCTCCACCTGGTGGACGGCTGCACCCCGAAAAAGTTCCAGGAGGAGCGCTACGACCTCCTGCGGGGCGCGGTCACCAGACTCGCGGCCCTGAAGCACACCAGGGTCTACCTGGACGCGGGCAACGCGGGCTGGGGTCACCCCGGCCAGATCCACGCTCCGCTGAAGTCGGCGGGAGTGGAGGACGCCGACGGCTTCGCCGTCAACGTCTCCAACTTCTACTCCACCGCGGACTCCGTCACCTACGGCAAACGCCTCTCGGCCAAGGTGGGCGGCAAACACTTCGTCATCGACACCAGCCGCAACGGCAACGGCCCCTACACCCGGGGCGCCCCCGGGGAACGCTGGTGCAACCCACCGGGCCGGGCCCTGGGCGACCCCCCGACCACCAGGACAGCGGACCCCCTGGTCGACGCCTACCTGTGGGTCAAACGCCCGGGAGAGTCGGACGGCGAATGCCGAGGAGGCCCGAAGGCGGGAGCCTGGTGGCCGGAGTACGCCCTGAAGCTGACCGAGGACTAGAGGACCAGGGGACTACGGGACCCGCACCCACCGGGCCTTGGAAGGCGTCCCCTGGTCGTCGTCCACGAACAGCATGTACCACCCCGCCTGCACCAGATTCCGGTTGGCCGGCACCCGCACCGTCACCCGGTCCCCGGCCACACTGAACCCCAACGCGATGGACCGCTGATCGACATCCGTCACATGTGTGGCCGCACTCGGCCGGATCAACCGCACCTTCCGGATGCTCGAAGCGTGCGGGGAGACGAACGTCCCCGACCCGCCCCGCACGATCCGCTCGGGCCCCGCGCCCAGCGACGGCCGCGATCCCCGGTACAGATAAGGCGGCGTATAGATCTCGATCCGCTGCTCGAAGCTCCCCGGCCGGGTGTTCGCCCGGTCCCCGTACAGCGGGTCGGAGCCGAAGAACATCACCCGCCCGTCCGGCAGCAGGACGGAGCCGGAGTGATAGTCCCGTCCCACCAGCGGATCGGCGACCCGAGTGAAACGGCCGCTGTCCGGGTGGTAGATCCGCGCCTGGAGGATGTCCGAGTCACCCCGCCCCCGGTAGTCCTCCGAGCCCCCCGACACCAGCACGGTGTCGTCGGGCAGCACCGAGGCCTGGGGATACCGGGTCCCCTTCTCCAGTGAGGGCCCGTCCACGAACCGTGGTTCGGGTGCCCCGAGGTCGATCAGCCGGGTCTTCCTGCTGGCCAGCGCGGACTCGCCCACCCCGCCCCCGCCGATCACCAGATACCGCTCGTCCTGCGCCGGAGGCAACAGCACGGTGCCGGAGGTCTCCAGCCGGTCGGGATCGCTCATCCCCGGCAGCTCGGTGAACCGATTCGTGCCCACGTCCCAGACGCCCGGCTTCCGGCCCACGTCGTCGGGCCCGTACCCCGCGTTGGAGCCCGAGTAGAAGACCTTGCCGTTCTGCATCAGGAACAGCGCCGGGTAGGTCGGGAACTGCCGGACTTTCGGCGTGTACGCCCACTTCTTCGTCGCCGGGTCGAACACCTCGTTCTTGCCCGGCACCAACTGCCCGATGTCGTCCAGCCCGGAGACGCTGAGGACCTTGCCGTCCGACAGCGTGGTGAGCGTCGGGTACCAGCGGGCCTCGTTCATCGGGTCGACCTTGATGTACCGCTCGGCCACCGGATCGAACTCGAAGGCGTCGCGGATGCCCTGGAAGTCCTTCTTGTCGAGCGCGAGCTTCTGCGCGATGCCGTACGTGTTGCGCGCCTCGGCGCCGGTGAGCCCGCGCACCCGGTAGTTGTCCTGGGTGCCGGTCTCGTACCTCGTGCCGCTGCGCTGGGCCTCGACGTAGATCCGGCCGAGGCCGGGGTCGTTGCGCAGGAAGCGGCCGGCGCGGTCGAAGACCTTGCTTGCGCGCGGGACGAGGACCGGGTCCTTGGAGACGAAGGTGCGGCCGTTGCTCCGCCCGGTGAACCGGGTGCCGGCGGGCAGTGTGACGGGGCGGTCCGGGTTCTCGTTGTGGACGATCATCAGGCCGCCCGCCTTGGTGACATCGCCCTTGAGCTTCTCGTACCGCTTGGTTCCGCCCGCGATCAGCAGACGGCCGTCGGCCAGTTGGGTGTGGCCGGTGCAGAAGAGGTCCTTGGGCGTGGGGATCTTCTTGACCGTGCCCCTGACCGGGTCCCAGAGCCGGGTGTCGAACTTCTTGGCGTCGAAGTTCTCCTGCTTGTTGCCCGACCCCGCCACCAGCAGCACCTTGCCGGTCCGCAGCAGCGCCGCGTGGATGGTGTCCTGGCGGTACTCCTCGGGGAACTCCACGATCTCCCAGTGGCCGTTGGCGGCCTTGTACTCCGGCTTGTCGATCTCGTACTGGTGGTACCGCTCGGTGCCGAAGCGGTAGAGCCAGGGGCCGTTCATCCCGGCCAGCGCGAGGACCACCACGGCACCCGTCCCCAGTCGGCGGGCGCGGCGGCGGCCGGTGAGGTCCCTCATTCGTCCCGTCCCCCCAGCCCGCCGACGGCGATCCGCAGGGTCTGCTCGCTGTCACGGGCCGTGCGCTGCGCCGGGACACGCGGCGCGGGCAGCGGTTCCGGTACCGGCTCGGCGGCCGCGCCCGGCAGGCGCTCACCCCGCAGCGACCACCCCCACACGAGGATCGGCGCAGCCGTGATCAGCAGAGCGAAGACCGCCCAGGTGATCATCGCGGGGTGGGCGTGGTCCAGCGCGAAGCCCGCGGTCAGCGAGCCCGCGAAGACCGCGATGAAGAACCAGTGGATGCGAAACGTCCCGAACAGCGTGTCCGGGCTGGCCGAGTCCCCCTTGGGGGTCACCACGAAGCCGCTCCTGCGGCGCAGTACCGCGTCCAGCAGCGAGCGGGCGTACACCGGCGCGGAGAGCGCCGACATCATCATGCCCGCGATCCCGCGGGACCCCTCCGGCTCGTGCGGGGAGACGTTGTGCCGCCGGTTCCAGAGATACAGGCCGATCTGGAGTGCGGAGGCGTTGCCGTACAGCATCAGCCAGACGGTCGGGTCGATGTTCACGCCCGAGGCGCCCAGACCCAGGAAGAGCGCGCAACTCAGGGCGGCCAGAATCCAGTTGAGGGCGGACATCGGGTAGAACACGATCATCATCGTGTAGTTGAAGAGCTTGCCCGGCGGCAGGGTGGCGAAGCCCTTCCAGTACTGCTTGAGGATCGTCTCGTACGTCCCCCGCGACCAGCGCAGTTGCTGCGTGAAGAAGTCGGTCCAGGCGTTCGGGCCCTCGCCCACCGCGAGCACGTCCGGGGTGTAGACCGACCGCCACTTGCGGCCGGTGGCCGGGTTGGCCGCCCGGTGCATCTCGAAGCCGGTCGCCATGTCCTCGGTGATCGAGTCGTACAGCCCGCCGATCTGCTTGAGCGCGCGGATCCGCACCGCGTTGGAGGTGCCGACGAACATCGGGGCGCCGTAGCGGTTCCCGGCGCGCTGGATCAGGGCGTGGAAGAGGAACTGCTGCGACTCGGCGGCCTTGGTGACGAACGTGTCGTAGTTGCCGTACACCTGCGGGCCGATGACGAAGCCGACGTCCGGGTCGCGGAAGTAGCCCAGCATCCGCTCCAGGTAGTTGGGGAGCGGGACGTGGTCGGTGTCGACGGAGGCGAAGAAGTCGTAGGCGTCGCCGTGCGCGTCCAGCCAGGCGTTGTAGTTGCCGTGCTTGGTCTTCGCGCGGTGCGGGCCCGAGGGCTGGTTCCACTTCGCCACGCCCTTGCGGCTGAAGTGGCGGACGCCGAGCCGGGCGCAGACCTCCTTGACGGCCGGGTCGTCGCCCTCGTCCAGCAGCCAGACGTGCAGCGGGCCCCGGTGCCGCAGCCGTACGGCGGCCTCCAGGGTCCGGGTGACCATCTCCAGCGGCTCCTTGCCGGGCACGAAGGAGGTCAGGAAGGCCACGCGGGTCCCGGCCTCGGGCACCACCGGCACCGGGTCGCGGGCGACGAGGGTGGCGTGCGCGTTGGACAGCACGTTCAGACAGCGGAAGAACTCGATCAGGCCGATCGAGACCAGCATCAGGGTGTCCAGCGCCGGCAGGAAGCCGTAGGCCGGGTAGTCGCGCTCGGTCCAGTGCTCCGGCCGGAGCAGCCAGCTCAGCAGGACGAGCGAGAGCAGCGGAGCGGCGCCCAGCATGAGCGCGGCCCGCATCCGGTGCGGCTCCTGCGAGAGCAGCGAGCGGTAGCGCACCGTGTACGGCCGGTCGGCGGGCGGCTCGGTGAGCGGGCCGGCGAGCCGGCTGTAGTGCTCGTAGTCGTATCGCGGCAGGCTCCTCGCGGCCCGGCCGGGCCGGTGCGCGACGGCTCTGGGTCTGGTGGTGCGTGACGGATCGTCCGTCATGAGTCATCCCCCCACACGCGCGGGTCGGCGCGTGTTTCGTCAGTCCTTCCGCCCGCGACGGACCTCCCCAGGCCGGCGCGGGCGACTTCATGGCATGCGACCGTGACCACGCCCTGACTCACCGTGAGCAGGGCAGGGAACGGCGATGCTCCGGTCGCGGCGCGTGATGGCCCCCCTGGGCGCGGTGCGCGACCGGTACTTCCCCCCAACTGCCGTGTTTCCACGGCATCGTGGACAACAGGGTTCTACGACGATGAGCATGATCGCAAGAGGCGAAACCTGTTGTTTACCGGTCAAAACCGTTCATTGCGGTGCAAGGAAACGCAAGCAGGCCCCCCGCTCGCACGGGGGGCCTGCTTGTTGTCTGTGCGCCGCCAGGGACTCGAACCCCGGACCCGCTGATTAAGAGTCAGCTGCTCTAACCAACTGAGCTAGCGGCGCCTGCTGACGGGAAAACTCTACAGGACCCGCCAGGGTGCTCCTGACCACCTGAGGCGGGCCCGGCGGGGCCCGAGCCGGGGGGTGTGCACCATTCGGACCGTCAACATGCGCGTCACGCGGACAGTTGTGAGACTGATCAACGTGCACACACGCGGACATATCCACCCCGAATGTGAGGCAGATCGCATGACGGCTCCGGTGTTCGAGGAATTCGATCCGGTGAGCGACTGCGACTGCCTGGGCTGTGCCCGGTGGCGGCGGCTCGCCCCCCGCCCGGCACCCGCCCGTACCGGAGGCCGCCCGGCCGCCCGCGGCGCGGTGGTCGTGGCCGCCGCCGCGTCCGCCGTCCTCGGCGCCGCCCCCGCGGCCGGAGCGCTCGCCCAGGCGCCGCCCCCGCACGCGGCCCCGCACCGCCCCGGCGCCCCGGCGGCGGACGGTGATGCCGCCACTCCCCAGGGCGGCACCGCACCGCTGCACGGCCCGGCCGGCTCGCCCGCCCGGCCGCAGGACAGGACCCCCGCCACCACCCGGACGGCGATCATCAACCGGGTCAAGCTGTGGGTCACCGCGCAGGTGCCGTACAGCATGACCAAGTTCTGGTCGGACGGTTACCGCCAGGACTGCTCGGGTTATGTCTCCATGGCCTGGGGGCTGCTCTCCAACGAATGGACGGGCAGCCTGGCCAAGCTCGGGGTGAAGATCACCAAGGAGGAACTCCAGCCCGGCGACATCCTGCTCTTCCACAACACCGCCGACCCTCAGGGAGGCTCCCACGTCGTGATCTTCGGCGGCTGGACCGACTACACCCGCACCGCCTACACGGCGTACGAGCAGACGCCCCCGCACACCCGCCGCCAGAGCACGCCCTACCCCTACTGGAACAACACCACCAAGTACGTCCCCTACCGCTACAAGGGCGTGACCGCGGGCGCGGCGGGCGCCGAGCCGGCGGCCACCGCGGTGCCCTTCCCCGGCACCCGGTACTTCGGTCCCGGAGCGAACAACAAGTACGTCACCCAGCTCGGCGAGATGCTGGTCGCCCGGGGCGCCGGCCCGTACTACTCGACGGGGCCGGGCCCGGTCTGGGGCGAGGCCGACCGGCGCGCCACCCAGGCGTTCCAGAGGGCCCAGGGCTGGACCGGCTCCGCCGCCGACGGGCTGCCCGGCCCGCGCACCTGGGAGCTGCTGGTCACCGGCGCGGGCAAGGACATCGCCGCCGGCTCGGCCGGCCCCGGCGGTGTCCCGGCCTTCCCCGGCAAGCAGTACTTCAGGGCGGGCGCGGAAAACGCCCACGTCACCCGACTGGGGCGGCAACTGGTGAAGAAGGGATTCGGCCGGTTCTACGCCACCGCCCCCGGACCCCGCTGGAGCGAGTCGGACCGGCGTGCCGTCGAAGCCTTCCAGCGCGCCCAGGGCTGGCGCGGCGGAGCGGCGGACGGCTGTCCGGGCCCCGAGACCTGGCGCCGCCTGTTCGGCTGAGGCGCCCGGTCACCTCCGGGCCCCGCGTCCGCGCGGCCCGGCATCCCCTGTCATGACGCACCCGGCGCGGAGGCTGGAGGCACCCATGAGCACGACCACATCCCACACGTACGAGTCCGAGAAACACCCGGAGAGCCTGCCGGGCGGCGCGGGGACGGCCGTCCGGCCGCCCCGGCTGATCCACACCGAGGCGACCACCGAGATCCCCGTCCATCTGCTCTTCCGCGACGAAGGGGCCCCCGCGGCACGGCGCCCCGCCGTGGTGAACCGCCGCCAGGGCACCGGCGAACAGCCCCGGCCCGTCCGCCCCGCGCCGGTGCGCAGACGCCCCGAACTGCGTCCCGATCCGGAGCTCCAGGAGCGTCCGGCGCGGGTGCTGCCCGGCGCCGTCGGAGTGCTGGCCGGGCTCGTAGGGGTCACCGGCTGCCTGGCGACCACCTGGTCGGCGGGGCTGCTGCCCGGGGAGGTCCTCGGCCTGCACCCCGGCGCCGGACTCGGCGCCGCGCAGTGGGCGGCGTACGCGGGCACGGGGGCGCTGGGGCTGTTCGGGTTCGGTGGTCTGGCGCGGGGGCGCACCGGGCGGGCCTGGGTGCTGGGGCTGTTCGGCCGCTACCGGGGAACCGTACGGCGCACCGGGCTGCTGTGGATCAACCCGCTGCTGCGGCGGCGCCGGGCCGATGTGCGGCTGCGGCACTGGCGCAGCGGCGCGGTGCCCGCGGCCGACGCGGGCGGGGTGGCGCTGCGGGTGGTGGTGCTGGTCGTATGGCGCGTGCGGGACACCGCGCGGGCGCTGCTCGGCATCGAGGAGCACGAGACCTACCTGCGCGAATGCGTGGAGTCGGCCCTCGCGCGAGTCCCGGTGGAGCTGCCCGGCGGGGCGCGCAGCGGGGCGGACGCGGCCGGGGACGCGCTGACCCGGCTGGTCGCGGCCGACGTGGCGCCGGTCGGGGTGGAGGTGTTCTCCGTGCAGCCGGTCCGGGTGGAGTACGCGCCCGACGTCGCTGCCGCCATGCAGCGGCGCCGGATCGCCGCGCTGGACGCCCAGCAGCGGGCCACCATGCTCAGCTCGGTGGTGGACTCGGTCGAGGACACGGTCACCCGGCTCACCACGCGCGGGCTGGTCGAGCTGGACGACTACGAGCGCAAGGCGCTGGTCCGGGACCTCACGGTGGCCTTCTGCTCGGCCCGCCGGGAACCGGCCTGACGCAAGCCGCCGAATGGTATGGACACGTTCAACTACCGGCAATAATCTGGTACTTGGTCTGGACCTATCGCACCGTCATCGCACAGCCCGGCTCAGTGAACCTTCCCCCACGACGTTCCCCAGGAGCGGCAGCATGCGTACCAGGACCAGGTTGTCAGCGTTGTCCGCGGCCGTGCTCGGCATGGCCACCGCCGGCGCCTTCGTACTCTCCACCGGCGGCGCCAGCGGCCACGGCTACACCGACCTCCCCGTCAGCCGGCAGAAGCTCTGCCAGAACGGCTCCGTGGCGAACTGCGGCGACATCCAGTGGGAGCCGCAGAGCGTCGAGGGTCCCAAGGGCTTCCCCGGCGCGGGCCCCGGCGACGGCCAGCTCTGCAGCGGCGGCAACAGCCGCTTCGGCCAGCTCAACGCCCCGAACACCCCCGGCGGCGGCGCCTGGCCCACCACCCGGGTCACCGGCGGCCAGTCGTACACCTTCCGCTGGCAGTTCACCGCCATGCACGCCACCAGCGACTTCACCTACTACGTCACCAAGCAGGGCTGGAACCAGAACCACGCCCTGGCCCGGTCCGACCTCAACCTGACCCCGTTCCTCTCGGTGCCGTACAACGGCCAGCGCCCGCCGTCCACGCTCAGCCACAGCGGCACCCTGCCCCGGGGGGCTCACCGGCCACCACGTGATCCTCGCGGTGTGGAACGTGGCCGACACCGGGAACGCCTTCTACGCCTGCTCGGACGTCACATTCTGAGCTTCGCTTGAGGCCGACGGCCCCGCCGCATGGGTACGTTCACGGCACGCCGGTCCACCGGAGCGGCGTGCCGACCCAGGGGGGCCTGATGGACGCACTGCTCTACCTCGTGCCCGGAGTGATCACGGCCGGGTGTGTCTTCGGCGCGGTCCAGGTGATCCGCCGCGCCCTGCGCACCAGCCGGATGTGGGCCCACGGCCTGACCGCCGTGGCGCGCTGCCTCAACACCTACACGAAGACCAGCGGCGGTAACGACACCGCCGTGAGCAGCACGCTCCACCATGTGTACGAGTTCACCACCCGCGAGGGCGAGAGGTTCCGGTTCGACGAGGCCGGGGGCGACTCGACCGTGGTGGCGGGCGACCACCTGGTGGTGCGCTACCTGGCGGAGCGCCCGCAGTGGGCCACCGCGCTCCAGCCGGCCCGAGGGCGGCTGATCCTCGGCACCGCCGTGCTGCTCGCCTTCCTGGCGGTGATCATCCTGGGCTGCCTGCTCTTCGCCGTCACCGCCCGCTCGGTGGTCTGACAAAAGAAGCGAGGGCGGACCGGTTTCCCGGTCCGCCCTCGGCAGATGTGCGCCGCCAGGGACTCGAACCCCGGACCCGCTGATTAAGAGTCAGCTGCTCTAACCAACTGAGCTAGCGGCGCATGACTCCCGCCTTCCGCTTTCGCGGCTGGCGACAGAGAAAATACTACCCGGTCCCCGAGGGTGCTCCGGACCACCTACAGCGCCAGCGAGAGCAGGACCGGGGCCGCGTGCCGGTTGAGGGCGTCCGCCGCCCGGCGCAGCCGGTGCGCGTGCTCCACCGGCAGTGATACGGCCAGGCAGCCGACGGACGCCCCGGCCGTGATCGGGACGGCCGCGCAGACCGTGCCGACCGCGTACTCCTGGAGGTCCAGCACCGGGACCGTGGGCGGCTGGGACTCCAGCCGGGACAGCAGCAGCGTGTCGCTGGTGATCGTCCGCGAGGTCAGCCGGGCCATCCGGTGCCGGGACAGGTGGTCGCGCCGGGCGTCGTGGCCGAGCTGGGCCAGCAGGCTCTTGCCGACGGCCGTGGCGTGCGCGGAGGAGCGGAAGTCGACCCACTCGTTGACCGCGGGGGCGCTCGGGCCGGCCGCGTACTGGGTGACCCGTACCTCACCGTCCTCGTACCGGCTGATGTAGACCGCCGCGCCGACCGAGTCGCGCAGCCGGTCGAGGGTGTGCTGGAGCTTCTCGCGCAGGGCGCCGTCGTGGCCGTGGGCGGAGGTGAGGCGGCGCAGGGTGTCGCCGGTGATCCAGGCGCCGTCGGCGGTCTGCTCGACGTACCCCTCACGGCGCAGCATGCGCAGCAGGGCGGTCAGCCGGCCGGGATCAAGACCGGCCTCGCGGGCCAGCCCGGCCGCGGCGGCCCCGGCGGGGTGCCGGGCCACGGACTCCAGCACGCGCAGGGCGTCCTGCGCCGAGTGGTAGGGGGCGGTCGGCTCGTGCATCAGCGCCACGGTCTTCCCTCCGCGCTCGCTTCCTGGGCCGCGCGATCCGATCGGCGGATCGCTTCCACGGTACCGGGCAACGGGCGTGCGCGGAGGAGGAGTTGACAGCCGCCTCCGCGCCCGCTCGGCTACCGCACCGCGCTGCGGAATTCTCGCGTCCGCATGGCGAGCGCCCGCGTGATGGCGACCCGCCGCCGCTGGCCGCCCCTGGCCGGGGGGTTCAGTGGCCCGGTACGTAACCGCGCTTCTTGTCCACCACGTTGACCAGCGCTCTTCCGGCCGCCCAGCGCTCGAACAGGTCCACGAACTGGGCGCCGAGTTCGTCCCGCCAGCCGACCGTGTCGCCGCTCATGTGCGGGGAGACGAGCAGGCCGGGCAGGTCCCACAACGGGCTGTCGGCGGGCAGGGGTTCGGTGCTGAAGACGTCCAGTGCGGCGCCCGCGATCCAGCGTCTGCGCAGCGCCTCGGCGAGGGCGGCCTCGTCCACCAGCTCGCCCCGGCCGACGTTGACGAAGACGGCCGAGGGCTGCATCACCCCGAAGCGGTGCGCGTCGAACATGCCGCGCGTCCGGTCGGTGAGCGGGGCGGCCGCGATCACCCAGTCCGCGCGGGCGATCAGCCGGTCCAGGTCGGCCGGTCCGTGCACACCGGTGCGCGGCACCCGGCCCACCAGCGCGGGCGTGACTCCGAGCGCCTTCAGGGTGTCGGCGATGGCCCGGCCGATCGGCCCGGAGCCGACCACACAGGCGCGGGTGCCCGCCACCCGGCGCGTCTCGCGGTGCCGCCAGACGCGGTCCCGCTGGAGCTCCAGCGTGCGCGGGAGATCCTTGGCGGCCGCGAGCACGAGGGCGGCCACGTACTCGGCCATCGGCTGGTCGAAGATGCCGCGCGCGTTGGTCACCACCGTGTCGCAGGCGGCCAGTTCGGGGCAGAGCAGATGGTCCACGCCCGCGCTCGCGGTGTGCACCCAGGCCGGGCGCGGCCCCTCGCCGGGCCAGACGTCGCGCACCGCCCGCGACCGGAAGTCCCACACCAGCAGGACGTCCGCCTCCGGCAGCAGCGCGGCCAGACCCTCGTCGTCGGTGTGCAGCACGCGGGCCCGCCCGGTGAGCCGGCCGAGCCTGGGCGGCGGATCGGCGCCCAGCACCAGCAAAGTGGGGAGGGTCATCGGCCTGCCACCTCCCGTCTCCCGCGCGGTCGCCCCACGCTGGCACGGGGGCCCGGCGCCGTCAACGGGCCGCGCCCCGAGGGGGGCTATCCGGCCCGCGCTGGGTACCCGAACCGGGAGCGGGGGTGCCCGTACCGCCGTGCGGGCCACACGGGGCGCCCTCGCGGGAAGCGGGGGAAGACGCAGGGGAGATCCCTGAACAGACCGTGGACGAAGACAGAAGGGGCGACATGACAGCGATCGGATTCCTCTGCCCGGGCCATCGGGGCGAGGACGACTACCCGCGCGTCGAGCAACTGCTCGCCGGCGCGGTCCGGCTGGACCTGGTGCACACCGGCACCGGCGAGGACGCCCACGCGGTGGAACCGCTGCACGGCGCGGACTTCGCCGGACGGCTCACGGCGGCCATGGAGGGGCTGCGGCTGACCGGTGCCGAGGCCGTGGTGTGGACGAGCCCGGCGGGCGGCTTCGCGCACGGCTGGAAGGGCGCGCACACCGAGGCGACGGAACTGGCCCGGCAGGCCGGACTCCCCGCCTCCTCCACCTCGCTGGGCTTCGTGCACGCCGCCCAGGCCCTCGGTGTCCGCAAGGTCGCCGTCGCCCACGCCCACCCGCCGAAGACGGCCGCGCTGTTCCGGGCGTTCCTGGCCGACGGCGGCCTGGAGGTGACCGGCGCCGACGAGGTCGACGCCCTCACCGCCGAGCGCGCCGCCGAGGGCGAGGAGGCGGAACTGCTGGCCCTGGCACGGGCCGCAGACACCCCGGACGCCGAGGCGGTGCTGCTGCCCGACACCTCGCTGCGCACCGCCGCCCACCTGTCCGCGCTGGAGGCCGCGCTCGGCAAGCCGGTGCTCACGGCGTCCCAGGTCTCGGTGTGGGAGGGGCTGCGGCTGGCCGACCGCCGGCTGCACACCGACACCCTCGGCGCCCTCTTCACCCGCGAGCCCGTCGTCCAGCTCTGACGACCGGCTCCGACCAGGCCCCCTCCGGCCCGGCCGGGGAATAAGCGGGGACTGCCTCCTGTTGCGGCACGGCAGGACAGAGCACGCCGTAAACAGGAGGCATCCACCGTGCCGGCAGACGAGATCCGGGGTGCCGTGCACGGCACCGCCCCCGTCCCCCTCTCCGTACTCGACCTGGTCACCGTGGGAGCCGGGAGCACCGCGAGCGATGCGCTGCGCACCAGCGTGGAGCTGGCCCGCTTCGCCGAGGCGCGGAGCTTCAGCCGGTACTGGGTCGCCGAGCACCACTCGATGCCGGGCGTCGCCTCCTCCTCGCCCGCCGTGATCCTGGCGAACCTCGCCGCCCACACCGACCGCATCCGGCTCGGCTCGGGCGGCGTCATGCTGCCCAACCACGCCCCGCTGGTCATCGCCGAGCAGTTCGGCACCCTGGAGGCCATGGCACCGGGCCGGATCGACCTGGGCCTCGGCCGGGCGCCGGGCACGGACGGGGCGACGGCGGCCGCGCTGCGCCGCTCCGACACCCTGAACGAGGGCGCCGACGACTTCCCGCAGCAGCTCGCCGAGCTGACCAGGTTCCTCGACGACGACTTCCCCGACGGCCACCCCTATGCCCGTATCCACGCCATCCCCGGCCCGGTGCAGGGCAGCACCCCCGGCGGCGTGCAGTCGGCGCACCGGCCGGTGATCTGGTTGCTCGGCTCCTCCGGCTTCAGCGCCCAACTGGCCGGAATGCTGGGCCTGCCCTTCGCCTTCGCGCACCACTTCTCCGCGCAGAACACCATCCCGGCGCTCGACCTGTACCGGGAGACGTTCCGCCCCTCAGAGGTGCTGTCCGAGCCCTACGCCCTCATCGGTGTCTCCGCGCTCGCCACCGACGACGAGGCCGAGGCCGCCCGCCAGGTCCGCGCGACCGCGCTGAACATGCTGCGGCTGCGCATGGGCCGTCCCGGTCTCTTCCCCGACCCCGAGGACGCGGCCCGGCACGAATTCAGCCCGATGGAGGAGGAGTTCGCGGCCTCCTTCACCCGCAACATCGTGCACGGCACCGCCGACGAGGTCCGCGCGGGCCTGGACGACCTGCAGAAGCGCACCGGCGCCGACGAGCTGATGCTCACCAGCCACGCCCACCGCGGCGAGCTGCGGCTGCGCTCCTACGAGCTGATCGCCGACGCCTACGGCCTGCCCGCCGCGTAGCTCCGCACCCCTAGGGGGTGTCTTGTCGGTCAGGCCGGGCTCGCGGCGCCTGGCACCGCGCCTCGCGGCGTTGTCGTCGGTCTCCCCCGAGCTCTCGGCTTCGCTCGAGCAGGGGGGACCCCCACCGCTCCGCATCGGCTCCCTCCTCCGCCTTGCGATGCACGGCACCGGACGCCGCTCCCTGACCCGGCCTGATCGACAAGACACCCCCCAGCAGCTCCGTGATGCGCTCCGGCGGCACCGGGCGGGAGTAGAGCCAGCCCTGCCCGGTGTCGCAGCCGATCCGGCGCAGCCGGGTGGCCTGCGCGGAGGTCTCCACGCACTCGGCGGTGACGGTCAGCCCGAGCCGGTGGGCGAGCTGGATCATCGCCTCCACGATCACCTCGTCCGCCGGATTGGCGGTGTCCCCCGCCCCGGCCGGGCCGGGGTCGCCGCCCTCGTACTGGAAGCCGCGTACGAAGGACCCGTCCAGCTTCAGCACCGAGACCGGGAGCCTGCTGAGGTAGGCCAGGTTCGAGTAGCCGGTGCCGAAGTCGTCGATGGCGATGCGCACGCCCATGTCGCTGAGGGCCTGGAGCGCCTGGATCGGGCGGCCCCCGGAGCCCATCACGGCCGACTCGGTCAGCTCCAGCTGGAGCAGGTGCGGGGCGAGCCCGGTCTCGGTGAGCGTGCTCGCCACGTCCGCGACCAGGTCGGAGTCCCAGACCTGGCGCACGGCCACGTTCACGCTGACGAAGATGGGCGGCTCGTCCGGATGGGCGAGCTGCCACTGCCGGGCCTGGCGGCAGGCGGTGACCAGCGCCCAGCGGCCGAGCTGCACGATCGAGCCGTCCTCCTCGGCCAGCTGGATGAACCGATTCGGCGTCAGCGTCCCGAACTGCGGGTGGTGCCAGCGCACCAGCGCCTCCACCCCGCTCAGCCGCCCGTCCTCCATGCCGACCAGCGGCTGGTACTCCAGCGCGAACTCCCCGCGCTCGATGGCCGGGCGGAGCGTGGAGGAGAGGGCCTGCCGGGTGACGCGGTGCGCGTTGCGCTCGGGGTCGAACAGGGTCCAGCGGGCCTTGCCGTCGGCCTTCGCCCAGTACAGCGTGGTGTCGGCGGCCTGCATCAGACCGGTCGCCGTCGTCCCGGCGGTGTGCCGCTCGACCACCCCGATGGACGCGGTCAGCGACAGCCGCCGCCCGGCGAGGTCGAACGGCTCCTCCAGCGCCCGCAGCGCCGAGGCGGCGAGGTCGGAGAGCTGCTCGGTGCCGGTGGAGTCCTCCACGAGCAGCGCGAACTCGTCACCGCCGAGGCGGGCCACCAGCGGGGCACCGGCCCGCGCGCCCCCCGTCTCCTCGGCCACATGGGTCAGCCGCTTGGCCACGGCCTCCAGCAGCCGGTCACCGACGCGGTGTCCCAGGGTGTCGTTGACCGCCTTGAACCCGTCCAGGTCGAGACAGCACAGGCCGATCCGCCCGGTTCCGGCGCCGTCCTCCGGCTCCGCCTCCAGCGCGGCCGACAGCCGCTCGAAGAACAGGGTGCGGTTGGGCAGCCGGGTCACCGGGTCGTGCATCCGCAAGTGCCGCAGCCGTGCCTGGAGTTCACGGCGAGCGCTGATGTCGGAGACGGACAGCAGGGCGCCCGGCGTGCCCTCGGTCAGCGGGGTGACGGTGATCCGCACCCAGACGGGGTCCCCGTCCGGCTGTTTCAGGCGCCGGGTGCAGCGGAGCCGGTCCTGGCGGCCGGCGAGCACCTCGCGGTAGGTGTGCCGGGTGCCCGGGTCGGGGGCGAGGTCCACCAGATCGGCGGCCGGGCGGCCGGCCAGTGCCTCGGCGGTCGTGCCCAGCAGCGCTCCCAGCGCGGTGTTGGCGTGCGCGACCAGCCCGTCGGGGGTCACCACGGCCATGGGGAGCGGGGCCGTGGTGAAGACCCGGTGGTAGGTCATGTGGTCACCGTCGGTCACGGCTGACCGGTCGAGGTCTGCCGCGGGCGTCGGCCCTTCGGACGTTCCGCTCACCGCTCGCTCCCGCAGTGCACTCGATCCCTGTCCGTGCCGGAAAGTGTGCCGATCATAGAGGCTGGTCCCGGCCCCTTCCAGCCGGTCTTCAGTCTCCACGACCGACCCGCCCTCCTGACAGATCGTTTCTGCCCGGACCTGGACGGGTTCTTGAGGTCCACGACCACTTGTGACGTTCCGTGAGTGGTTCGGGGTGTCGGTCGCCGGGTGGCCGCCGGGGTGGCCGCCGGAGGCGCAAACGGGCGTACTCACCCTTCCGGTTCAGGTAAACAGGGCATAGCGCAACATAAGCACACAGTCTGGGTGGTGGTGTCCCGAACCGCGACCGGAGGTCCCAGACGTGCCCAAGCTGCGCAGCGCCGCCGCCGTGGCCACCACGATGTCGGCGCTCGCCGCGACCTCGATCCTCACCGGCCCCTCGGTGGCCGAACCCTTCTCGCCCGAGCCCTGCGCGCTGCACCGCACCGACGCCCACCACTCCGAGGGCGTGGACACCTGGAACTCCGCCTACCCGCGCCCACGGGGCACGCTCGA
The DNA here is from genome assembly GCF_004784465.1 of Streptomyces griseoluteus. Taxonomy (GTDB): domain Bacteria; phylum Actinomycetota; class Actinomycetes; order Streptomycetales; family Streptomycetaceae; genus Streptomyces; species Streptomyces griseoluteus. The sequence goes on from NZ_SRRU01000010.1 coordinate 186,988, forward strand.
CGCGGCCCTGGTCTTCCTGTCCTTCCCGGACGCCGCCCCGCGCACCACCCCCGACGAGCTGACCGCCGACCACTTTCCGGCCACCAGCCGCTACTTCGGGCAGTCCTCCTACGGCCGCTTCACCCTGCGCCCGCACCCGATGGACCGCTGGCTGAAGATGCCGCGCCCGTCCACCGCGTACCGCATACAGCGTGACTGGGTGCCCGCGGACCGCTCCGCCTATCTGCGGGACGCGTTCGCCGTGGCCGACAAGGCACTGGACTTCTCCCGCTACGACGTGGTCTACCTGGTGGCCGACCCGGACGCGCCCGGCGTCGACTCCGACGCCACCAAGGTCGTCAACCTGGACTCGCCCGTCCGGCTCGACGGCACCGACGTACGCCGGGTCGTCACGGTCTTCGAGCAGCACCCGCCCGACCGGCTGGTGCTCGCCCACGAGACCGGGCACGTCTTCGACCTTCCCGACCTCTATCACCGCCCGACCGACTCCAAGGACGACTGGGACACTCACGTCGGCGACTGGGACCTGATGGGCAGCCAGTTCGGGGCGGCCCCGGACCTCTCCGGCTGGCACAAGTGGAAGCTGGGCTGGCTGGGCCCCCGCCAGGTGGCCTGCGTCCGGGGTACGGGCCCGACCCGGCTCACACTGGAGCCGCTCGCCGCCGGGCCCGGTGTCCCGGTGCGGGGCACGTCCGGCACCCCGGCCTTCGGGCTCGGCAACGGCACCAAGCTCGCCGTGGTGCGCACCGGCGCGGACACCGCCCTCGCCTTCGAGGCGCGCGGACCGGCGGGTAACGACCGTACGGCGTGCAAGCAGGGCATCCTCGTCTACCGGGTGCACGCCGGCGTCGAGTCCGGGGACGGCCCGGTCGACGTGGTGGACGCCCACCCGCACACCGAGGCGTGCTGGGAGAACTCCGTCTATCCGCCACTGGCCGACGCGCCGGTGTCGCTGGGGGAGAGCTTCACCGTGCCGGGGGACGGGGTGAAGGTGGAGGTCGAGGAGCGCACCCCGGCCGGGGCCTGGACGGTACGGATCACACCGGGGGAGGGCGCCTGAGCCGGGGTACGCGAAAGGCCCCCGCTCACGCGAGGGCCTTCGTTGTCTGTGCGCCGCCAGGGACTCGAACCCCGGACCCGCTGATTAAGAGTCAGCTGCTCTAACCAACTGAGCTAGCGGCGCCTGCTGACGTCGTAGACATTAGCATCCTGGTCGGCGGGAGGAAAAATCGATACCCGGGCCGCCGCACGGGCCGCGCGCACCGCCGCCCAGAGCACCACCTCCGGGCCGGGAAGCCAGGGATGCCGGGTGTCCGGTGCGACCAGCCAGCGGGACCCCGCCGAAGCGGGGCCGGCGTCTCCCTCCAGCGCCGGGACGGTCACCGCGTCGCCGGTGCCGTGACAGAGCAGCGGCGGTACGGCGTGGGTGCGCGGGCCCCACTCCTCCCAGGCCAGCAGGGAGGGCAGCCGGTGGGCCGTGCCCGGCGCCGCGAACAGCAGGGTCCGGCCCCGGTGCACCGCGACCGGGCCGCAGCCCGGACCATCCGCCCCCCATAACCGGTCCAGCATCCGGCGCCCGAACACCGAGGGCGCGCTCACCACGTCGAAGACCGTGCCGCAGGGCAGCACGACGGGGGCACCGGGCCGCTCCTCCCAGAAGGCGAGCGTGCTGCGCGGATACGTGCCGGCGGAGGCGAGCCAGGCGGCTCCCTCGGCGGTGGCTGCGGTGACGTCCGGTGCGCTGGTCATGCACACAGGTGTACCGGCCGTGAGCGGGCCGTTTCCCTGGGTTGCGGAAAATGGGGACACCGGGGGGCGGGAGGGGGTATCTTGCCCACCTGGCATATGCCACGTGCGCGGGCGGCGGCCCCCTAGTGCGGGTCGACCGCGCGTCGGCCCTCGGGGTCGGCGCCCCGCATCAGGTCCCGGCCGAACTCCACCATCTTTCTGGCATAGTCCTCGGTCCACTCCGCCCGCTCGGCGATGTCCGCCGCCGTGAGCCGGTCGAACCGGCGGGGATCGGCGAGCTGGGCCGCCGCGACGGCCTGGAACTCCATGGCCCGGTCGGCAGCCGCGCGGAACGCCTGGGTCAGGTCGGTGGCCCGCGTCAGCAGGGCGCGCGGGTCGTCGATCGACTCCAGGTCGAAGAAATGCTCCGGATCGGCGGCCGCCTCCGCGGGCTCGAAGAGCAGGGGCGCGGGGCGTAGCCGCGGTTCGTTCCGACGCGGCGAGGGCTCCGCCATGTCCTCATCTCCTCCTCGTACGTTCGCTGCACTCGGTCCCGCCTGCAGCCGGACCACCGTCCATTGTCCCGCGCCCACGCAAGACCGCCCCGGGGCCAGACCCGCACCCACGGTCAGACCGCCGTTTCACGGCTGGTACGGCACCCGGTGTTCGGCCAGGTGGGCGAGAACGGCGTGATTCGCCTCCCACCCGTCCGGGAACTTCACCAGGGTCCCGAGCTGGACCGGTTCCGTGGACGGGTACTCGTCCAGCAGGCAGCTCACGCCCGCGCGGCAGACCACGATGCAGGCGTGACGGTGGCGGGAGGCGAGGACGCAGAGCCGGCCGGTCTCCAGGTGGAAGGCGGTGGCGTCCGGGCGGCCGGAGAGCGGGTGCAGGACCACCGTGACGTCGTACTCCCGGCCCTGGAGCCGGTTCGCGGTGTCCACCGTGACGCCCACCACGCCCAGCTCGGCCAGGGCCGCGCGGACCGCGGCCGCCTGGTCCCGGTGGGCGGTGCCCACGGCGACCCGGTCGGCGGTCAGCGGCGCCGGTGTCTCCGCGCGCTCGGAGAAGGCCGCGCCCCCTCGGTCCAGCAGCCGCCGCACCACCGCGGCCACCGCCCGCACCGCCTCCGGGTCGGTGCGCGGGGTGTGCCGGGCCGGCAGCTCCAGCAGTCCCCAGCCGGACTCCGCCGCCTCGTCGATCACCCGGTCCGGCCCCGAACCGTCCGACGGCACCGCGAAGGCGAGCCGCCGCTCCCCGTGCCCGGTCCCGCTGCGGAACGGCGTGTACGGATAGAACGCGGCCGACACCAGCGGCGCCGCCGACGCCGGCAGCCGCCAGGACACCGGGAGCCGGTGCTGCGGGAGGCCGGGGTTGTGCGCCAGCAGCGTGGTCACCGCCGAGGCGGAGGGGTCGTAGGACAGGCCCGCCCACTGGTCGCCGCCCACCGTGGAGAACGGGTCCAGCTGGCCGGGGTCGCCCACGAACAGCGCCCGCTCGAACAGCCCGGCCACGGCCAGCAGCGAGTCCGAGCGCATCTGGTACGCCTCGTCCACGATCGCGTGCCGCCACGGCTCGTCCACCTTGACGTGCGCCCACTTGGCGGCCGTGGAGAGCACCACCGGGAGCCCGCCCAGATCGCCCGCCCTGGCGGACGTACGGACGCCCGGCAGCGCGTCCAGCGCCTTGTCGTAGGCGTCGGTGTCGCTGCTGTGCAGGCGGCCCACCGGCAGGTCGGGGTCCTTCTCGGCGAGGCGCAGCACCAGGTCGTCCACCTGGGCGTTGGTCTGCGCCACCACCATCAGCGGGCGGCCCGCCCCGGCCAGCTCCAGCGCGGCCCGGACCACCAGTGTCGACTTGCCGGCGCCGGGCGGGGAGTCGACCACCACACCGCGCTCCGTGCCGTGCAGGGTGTCGGCGAGGATCGCGTCCGTGGCGCGGGTGGCGGCGGCTCCGGGGTCGAAGTCCACGGTCGTCACAGCACGTCCTCCTCGGTCACCGCGTCCGGGATCTCCGGCACGGGCTCACCGGGCGGCCCGCCGTGCGTCCACGGGGTCTGCTCCGGGTCGGGCAGCTTGGCGCCGCCCCGCTGCTCGTGCTCGAAGAGGGTGAAGCACACCGCGTCGCCCTTCTCCGGCACCGAACCGGCCTCCGGCTCCTTGCCCCGGCCCATCTTGTCCATGATCCGCAGCACCAGCACGCCGTCCTCCGGCGCGCCCTCGTACCCGGCGAACTCCGCCGTCTGCGCCCTGCCGTTCAGCGAGCGGTACACCTTGGCGCGCTCGCCCAGGTGCGGACGGTCCTCGGTGCGCACGGTCACCAGCGGGCGCGGGCTCGGCCGCCTGCCCTCGCTGTACGCCATGACCACCTCGGTCACCTCCCCCGCGAACGCCTCCCCGGCCAGCCGCCGGGCCGCCATCACCAGCGGGTCGTCCAGCGCCTCCTGCGCCTCCAGCCGGGCCTGCTCGCGCTCGCGCCCGGCCAGCTTGTTGGCGGCGGTCACCGCGTCGTCCCGGCGCGGCTGCGGGGGTTCGCCCGCGGTGATCCGGTCCCGGTGCGCGGTGAACGACCAGCGGTCCCGGGTCCACCGCTCCTCGACATGCCCGCCCTCGGGGAGCGTCCGCAGCAGGTCGAGCCCGCGCCAGACCGCGTCCCAGGTCGGCCGGGTACGGCTCTCGACCAGGTCGCGGATCTCCCGCTCGGCGGCGGTGAGGGCGGTGAGCAGGTCCTCGGCCCTCGGGGCGTCCTCGGCGGTGGCCAGCGCGGTGCGCACCCGGTCGTACCGCTCGATGGCCGGGGCCAGCAGCTTGTTGTCGAACGCCGGGTCGGTGGCCGGGCCCGCCGGGGGACACAGCAACTGGCCCGCCGCGTCCCGCGCCCGCTCCGCCCGCGCGGCCGCCTCGGCCCCGGACTCACCCTCGGGCGGGTCGATCCAGGCCAGCAGGGCGCCCAGATGCTGGTCCTCCACCATGGACTGACCCGTGGCCCAGTGCCGGGACAGCACGTCGGTCAGCGCCAGCAGCAGCGAGGAGCCCGGCACGCGGGACCGCTCGCCGTAGTGCGTGAGCCAGCGGCCCAGCAACGGCACGCGCGGCGGCGCCGGATACGGCGTCTCAGGCTCCTGCTCGGCCGTACGCCGGAACCGCATGGAGCGGCCCAGCAGCCGGACGAGGTCCAGACCCGCGCGGCTCGGCACCACGATCTGGGGCGCGTCCACACAGAGGTCCACCTCGACCTTGACGCGCTTGCCGGTCTCCGGGTCGGTGTCGGTGCGCTCGGCCGTCTCCACCGCCTCCGCGCAGGAGTCGAGGTGCGGCAGCACGATGTCGGCCAGCTCGGCGAGGAACGCGAAGCGCTGGTCGCGGTCGCGGGGCTGCGGCACGACCAGCAGCCGGGGCGCGTCCCGGTCGGTGCCGACCAGCGCGCCCAGCGGGGCGCCCGTCTCACCGGCGGTGGTCAGCGGGACGAACACCAACGGACGGTCGGACAGATGACGGTGCCGTACGGTCGCGGCAGGCTGGGCGCGGCCGGTGGCGACCGCCTCCAGGCGGGCCAGGGTGGCGATCAGGGACACGGCACGGCCTCCCGGTCCGCCGCCTCGGCGAGCGCCTCGGCGCGCAGGGCGGCGGCCCGGCGCAGCGCGGCCACCACCGGGTCGGCGGGGTCGCCGCTCTCGCCGCGTGCCGCCGAAAGCACCTCCTGGACCGTGCCCAGAGAGCCCAGCTCGGCGCGGAGCGGACGGCCCAGCCGGGTCACCGCGTCCGCCGCGCGGGACCGCTCCCGGCAGTGGAAGGCCAGCTCGCAGGAGGACAGGCACTCGGGCGCGTAGGTCGCCGGTACCGCGTCGACGGCGGCCGTCAGCTCACCGGCGGGGCGCTCCGGGTCGAAGCAGGTGCCCTCGGGCAGCTCCTCGGCGATGGTCTCCACGCGGGTCAGCCGGGCGAGCTGCCGCGCGGTGACCGCCCGCTGGGCGCGTACGTCCACCGCGCGGGCGGTGGCCAGGTTGGAGAAGTCCTTCGGGCACACCAGCAGCACCTCGTGCCGTACGGCGGGCGGCGGGCTCAGCCGGGCCGCGACCGCCTCCAGCGCCAGCACGTACACCGCCGCCTGCCGGGCGGCCGCGCCCACCTTCGCCGGGTCGGCCGAGCCGTCCAGCATCGGGAACGACTTGATCTCCACGACCGTCCAGCCGCCGTCGGGGTGTACCACCACCGCGTCCGGCTCCAGGAAGGCGGGCGAACCCGCCACGTCCAGGGCGAGCATCGGGTGGTCCAGCAGCGTCCAGCCGCCCGCCGTGACCGCCTCGCGCAGCGCCAGCGCCGTGCGCGCGGTGCGGCCCTCGGGGCCCGGCGCGCTCAGGTCCGGCACCGCCGCCCCGGCGGGCGGTTCGGCGGCCGGGTCCAGCAGGGTGTGGGTGAGCCGCAGCAGCTCGGCGCCGCCGTCCGCCTTCACGCGGGCCTCGAAGGTGTTGCCCCGGATCAGCGCGAACTGGGACTGCCCGTAGTCCGAGGGTGCGCCCAGCGCGCCCGCGAGCGCGGCCTTGTCCACCCCCGCGCCGTCCAGGATCGCGCGTCTGCGGCAGCCGGGGTTGGCCGCGAGCGCCGCGAGGGCGCGCGCGTCCAGCGCCTTGGCCGGTACGTCGGGACCGCGCAGCTCAGCGAGCCGGTGCCGCAGCGCCGTCCCCCGCGTCGCTGGGGGAGGCGTCGGTTCCGGCCGCGGGGTCGAGCCGCGACTCGCGCTGCCGTGGAATTCGCTCACCCGCGGAAGTCTGGCATCCGTCACTGACAATCGGAGCGGGACCGGCGTTTCCGGCCGCCGTGAGCGGGGCCGCCCAGGCGGTCAGCCGCAGCCGCGCGGCCGTCGCGGTCCGCGTCACGTACGGGGCCAGGAGCAGGCCCGCGCCCATCACGACCGCGCCCGCGACCGCGTCCAGGAAGTAGTGGTTGGCGGTGCCCATGACCACGATCGCGGTCAGCAGCGGATAGCCGACCGCGGCGACCCTGGTCCAGCGGGAGCGCCCGTACTTCCACAGCACCACCCCGCAGAACAGCGCCCAGCCGACGTGCAGGCTCGGCATCGCCGCGTACTGGTTGGTCATCCCGCCCATGCCGCGCGGGGCACTCGCCTCGCCGCCCCACCAGCCGTACGAGCTGTAGTGCGCCATGGTGTCCACGAAACCGTGGCCGGGGGAGAGCAGCCGGGGCGGGCAGGTGGGCAGCAGGGTGAAGCCGATGAGTCCTATGAACGTGGACGTCATCAGCCAGGTGCGGGCCGCCCGGTAGTGCTCGGCGCGGGCACGGAAAAGCCACACCAGTACCGCGGGCGTGACGACGTAGTGCAGGGAGGCGTACCAGAAGTCGGCCGGTATCCCGAGCCAGGGCTCCGCCGTGAAGAGACGGTTCAGCGGGTGCTCGGCGTTCAGGTACAGCGCCTTCTCGATGCCGAGGATGGCCAGACCGTGGTCCACGGCCGTGGAGACGTCCCCGCGCGCGAGGAGCCGTCCGGCGGTGTAGCAGCCGTAGACCAGCAGGATCAGCGGCAGCTCGGTCCACCAGCGCGGCCCGGTGGCCGGCACCGCCCCGGTGTCCGCTGCCTCGGTCTGCGGCATCCGATCGCCCTCCCCCTTCGCGCTGGCCTGGCACCCCCCGCGGGCGCCGTGACACTTTACGGTGTCGGTCCGCCCGTCCGCGCGGGCGTTCCGGCTCTCGAAGACGCCCGTATCGCCCGCCGGGTTGCCCGGGGGAGCGGTGCGCCATCATGGAAGGACCCGGCGAACGGGTTTCCCCGGCGTCCACTCGGCGTCCCTCTTCCGGAAAGGTTCCCCATGGCACCGCGCATCCTGCTGGCCCGGCACGGACAGACGGCCTGGTCGCTGTCCGGCAAGCACACGGGCAGGACCGACGTGCCGCTCCTCGAGGAGGGCCGGCGCGGGGCCAAGCTGCTCGGCGAGCGGCTGCGGCACACGCCGCCGGCCGGATTCGCGGACGTGGAGGTGCGCACCAGCCCGCTGGTCCGCGCGCACGAGACCTGCGAGCTGGCCGGGTTCGAGGACCGCGCCGAGGTGTGGGACACGCTCATGGAGTGGGACTACGGCGCCTACGAGGGCATGACCCCGGCCGAGATCCAGGACGTCCGGCCCGGCTGGCTGATCTGGCGCGACGGGGTCCCCGAGGGCGAGACGCTCGCGGAGGTCACCGCCCGCGCGGACGAGGTCGTCCAGTGGGCCCGCTCCGCCGACCGCGACGTCCTGATCTTCGCCCACGGCCACATCCTGCGCTCCATCGGCGCCCGCTGGCTCGGCCTCCCCATCGACTTCGCCGCCCGCCTGCGCCTCAACCCCACCTCCCTGTCCACCCTCGGCTGGGCCTACGGCGAGCCGGCGATCGAGAGCTGGAACGACACCGGGCATCTCGTCGGCTAGGCCTGTCCGACCATTCGCGTCGTCACCCGGAGCGCGGCAGACGGGAATCGTCAGACAGGCCCTGGGGGAAACACCCCCCTGGGGAGGCTCGCGCTTTCTATCCCCGCCGGGGCCGCGGCAACGACGCGTGACGGTCCAGGAAGTCCGCCACTCCGGTGGCGCGACGGTGGGGCAGCAGCACCCGCGCGGTGCCCGCCAGCATGGTCTGGATACGGGAGGACTGGACCTGGGCGAGCAGGTCCAGCACCCGCAGCCCGGCGGTGGCCGCTTCGTCGGGGTGGCCGTCGCGGGCCAGGTCGTCGGCGAGTTCGGCGGTGTACAGGGCGATGTTGCGGGAGAAGTGCGGGTCCTGGAGGCGGGCCGCCCGGCGGGCGTGCCGGGTCGCCCGGCCCCAGTCGCCCAGCGTCGACCAGCACTGCGCCTCCAGACCGGCCAGCTCGGCCTCGCCGTAGAAGCTCATCCACTCCGGGTCGGCCTCGCACGTACCGCGCCCGAACAGCGCCTGCGCCCGTACGAGTGCCTGTTCGCAGCCGGTGCGGTCGGCGAGCCCCGCCCAGCCGCCCGCCTCGCGCAGCGCCAGCAGCGACATCAGCCGGGGCGAGCCCAGCGGGCGGGCGGCCCGCTGGGCGGCCTGCGCGGCGCGGACCGCCTCACGGGGGCGCCCGGCGTCCCGCGCGAGGAAGGCGGTGTTGCAGAAGGCGTGCGCCTCCAGACCCGCGTCCCCGGTCATCCGGGCGGTGGCCAGCGCCTCCGCGTAGTGCGAGCGGGCGTCGTCGAAGCGGCCCGAGTCATGGGCCAGCCAGCCCACCGAGATGGCGAGTTCACCGGCGCCCGAGTGCAGCCGCTCGGCGGTGGTCTGTCGGGTGGCGCCCGCGTCCAGCAGGGCGTACGCGGCGCGCAGGGGCTCCGCCGCGCGCCGGTACAGGCCGTCCGCGCCGTGCTTGTCGTCCAGCAGCCGGATGCGCCGGACGGCCTCCTCGACGGCGGCCGCCTCCGAGGTGCCCGGCCGCCGCGCGGCGGCCGAGGCGTCCGTGGCGATGCCCAGCGGGCCCAGCGTGGCGGCGGCCGCCACCGTGGCACCCGTACCGGTCATGAATGCGCGACGCAGCACGTCGCTCTCCTCGTGGTTCAGGGGGTCGTAAGGATGCTCGTACGCGGCGGCCGGGGCGGCGCCCGGTGGCGCGGCCGGGCGCGCGCCGCGCCCCCGCACGGCCGAGCGGGGCGCGAAGCCGAGGTCGGCGAGGGTGCGGCCGGGGAACATGTGCAGGAACACCCGCTCGTACGCGTAGTTGGGACAGCGGATCTCACCCGCCTCGACTCTCCCGACGTAGCGCGCGTCGCAGCTCACCCGCTCGCCGATCTCCCGCGCCGCGCGCCGCACCAGGGCGGCGAACTCGGCGGGGGAACGGCGGCCGCGCATCTGCCGGAAGGCGGTGTTGGGGCGGGGCGGCCGGTCGGGCTGCGCCGGGGTATCGGTTGACGACGCCATGGCCGGTCCTCTCGTGCGAACCGTCGAACCATGCCGGAACGGCAGCCTCCACGGGTGTGGTCACCCGTGTGACACCGTGGGTCCGGCGGGGCAAGAACGTACAGGCTGTGTCCGGGCCGACACGCAGTGTTTGGCTACAAAACGGATATCTCATCCACGATCTGCCATGAACTGCCATCCTTTGCGGCGCACTTGTGCCGTAGCCCTTGACGCCGTCCCGCGTTGTACCTGACGGACCGCAACAGGCAGCGTGCTGGAGGCCGGCATGGAGACCCGTCCGAACAACGATCCGTGTCTGGTGCCGTCGTGGTCGCGGCCGCCCGGCGACGCGGCGTGCGACCTGGTCACGGTGCCGACCCGCCAAGGCCTGGAGGCCGTGGACATCCTGCGCCGGGAGGCCGCCGAGGGCGTCGGCCCGGTGCTGCACGACGACGGCCGCGACACCCTCGGCTTCCTCGTCCCGCCCGGCACGGCCGGCCACTGGGACGTGCCGGGCAGCACCTGTGTCCGCACCTCCGGGCGCGGCCTCCGGCTGAACCCGGAGCCGCCCGTGCAGGGTTCCGACTGGCTGCTGCCGCCCGGCGAGGCCGACCTCGCCACCGACCCGGCCACCCTGCGCCGGGCGCTCGGCGAGGCGGCCCGGCTGATCGAGGCCGCCGACAGCTGCCGCTGACCGGCGCCGTGCGGCAGGCGCCCGGGCCACCTGCGAGAATGGGCCGGTGGGCAGGTCCAGGGACAACCGGCGCAGGGCGGCCGCCGAAGCGGTGGTGGAGGCCGTCGAGGGCGGCCTCGCGGAACTCATACCCGACCCCGACAGGGCGCGGGCCTGGTCGTTGCTGATCGACGGCGCCCCGCAGTCGCACGTGGACCTGGACGACCCGGCGCATCTGTCCTTCGAGTACCAGCGCCGCATCGGCCATGTCATCGACCTGGCCGCCCCGCCCGGCAAGCCGGTTCAGGCGGTGCATCTCGGCGGTGGTGCGCTCACCCTGGCCCGCTACACCGCGGCGACCCGGCCCCGCTCGACCCAGCAGGTGGTGGAGCGCGACGCGGCCCTGGTCCAACTGGTCCGCCGGGAACTGCCTCTTGACCCCGGCGCCCGGATACGGGTGCGCTCGGCCGACGCCCGCGAGGGGCTCGCCAAGGTGCCGGACGGCTGGGCCGACCTGATCGTCGCCGACGTCTTCAGCGGCGCCCGCACCCCGGCCCACCTCACGTCGACCGAGTTCCTCGACGAGGTCCGCCGGGCCCTGCGTCCCGGCGGCGTCTACACCGCCAACCTCGCCGACGGGCCCCCGCTCGCCCACCTGCGCGCCCAGATCGCCACGGCGGCGGCCCGCTTCGCCGAACTCGCCCTGATCGCCGACCCGGCGGTGCTGCGCGGCAAGCGCTTCGGCAACGCGATCCTGGTCGCCTCCGACAGCCCGCTCCCGCTCGCCGAACTCACCCGCAGGGCCGCCTCCGACCCCCACCCGGCCCGCCTCGAACACGGCGCGAGACTCATGGACTTCACCGGCGGCGCGACCCCGGTGACGGACATCTCGGCAGTCGCCTCACCGGCTCCGCCGCCCTCCGTGTTCCGCTGAACTCCCCTAGTACGTCTGCACGTCCACGTGCGGCGGACCGTCGTGCCAGTCGCAGAAGACCGTCACGCGGTCGGTGCTGCGGCTGAACTCCACCCTGATCCAGGTCTCCGTCTTCCACACCTGCATCGACCAGCCGGTCCCCGGGGTCGCGGAGACCAGGGTCGCGCTCGCGGGGCCGAGGTCGAACACCGCCCGGCCACCGCCGGTGTCGTACGCCTTGACGTTGCCGGCGGGGGTGGCAGGTGCCGGGGGAGCCGGGGTCGGGGGGGCCGCGGACGCGGTCCGGGCCGGGGTGGGGGACGGGGGTGCCGAGGTGCGGCGGGGTGTGGGCGTGGGGGTCGGTGCCGGGGGCGTCGGCGTCGCGGTGGAGGCGTGGGCCGCGGCCTCGGCCGCGGTGATCGGTACGGCGCGCGGGGGGTCGTACGCCGTGCCCGCCATCACCGTGTGCACGCCCCACCAGGACAGCGTGGTCGCCGCCGCGGTGGCCAGCAGCCACGCAAGTACATGTACGAGTCCTCTGCGCATCGGGGCCATACTGCCTCAGCGGCCACGCGCCGCGCAGGCGACCCCGGTTGTGGACAGGCGGTTGGCGGCGAGGAGTTGTCCACAGGGAGTTGTCCACAGGCCAACACTTCGCTGGTCCGCATGGCGTACGGTGCGGCGCATGGCAAGTGTGCTCGTGGTCGAGGACGATCAGTTCGTCCGCTCGGCACTGATCCGGCATCTCACCGACGCCGCCCACGTGGTGCGCAGCGTCGGTACCGCGCTGGAGGCGCTGCGCGAGGTCGCCCATCTCCGGTTCGACGTGGTCATACTCGACCTCGGACTGCCCGACCTGGACGGCTCCGAGGCGCTGAAGATGCTGCGCGGCATCACCGACGTGCCCGTCATCATCGCCACCGCGCGGGACGACGAGACGGAGATCGTCCGGCTGCTCAACGCCGGGGCGGACGACTACCTGACCAAGCCCTTCTCGGTCGAGCACCTCTCCGCCCGCATCGCCGCCGTCCTGCGCCGCTCCCGCTCCGGCGCCGCCGAGCCACCACCCTCGCCGGTGATCCGGGTCGGCGGCCTCACCGTCGACCCGCTGCGCCGCCAGGCCGAGCTGGACGGCGCCCGACTCGACCTGACCCGGCGCGAGTTCGACCTGCTCGCCTTCCTCGCCGGCCGCCCCGGCGTGGTCGTCCCGCGCAAGGAACTGCTCGCCGAGGTCTGGCAGCAGTCCTACGGGGACGACCAGACCATCGACGTCCATCTGTCCTGGCTCCGGCGCAAGCTGGGCGAGACGGCGGCCCGGCCCCGCTATCTGCACACCCTGCGCGGGGTCGGGGTCAAGCTGGAGCCGCCCGCCGTGGGGGACCTCCGATGAGATGGGCCCTGGTCAAGGTCTGCCTGGCGGTGACCACCATGGTCGTCGTCGCCTTCGCCGTCCCGCTCGGCCTGGTCGTCAAGGAGATGGCCCGCGACCGCGCCTTCGCCGGCGCCGAGCGCGAGGCCGCCGCCGTGGCGCCCGCGCTCTCCATCACCACCGACCGGGACGAGCTGGAGCGGGTGGTGGCCGCGGCCGGGGCCGACTCCGGGATGTCCGTGCACCTGCCCGCCGACGGTGAGCGGGGCGCGCTCGACCTGGGCCGGGGGAGGGCCGCGGAGAGGGACATCGAGGCGGTGCGCCGGATGGGCCGCGCCTCCACCACCGAGGTCACCGGAGGCTCCGCCCTGCTGCAGCCGGTCGCGCTCGGCTCCGGTGCCATCGCGGTGGTCGAGGTATGGGTGCCCGAGGCCGCGATGAGCAACGGGGTGGGCACGGCCTGGGCGGTGCTCGCCGCCGTGGGGCTCGCGCTGATCGCCGGTTCGGTCGCGGTCGCCGACCGGCTCGGGGTGCGCATGGTGCGCCCCGCCCGGCGACTGGTGGAGGGCGCGCGCGAACTGGGTGACGGGCAGCTCGGGGCACGGGTGCCCGAGGAAGGGCCGACCGAACTGCGGCTCGCCGCCGTCGCGTTCAACTCCATGGCCGATCAAGTGGTCCAGCTCCTCGCCAACGAGCGGGAACTGGCCGCCGACCTCTCGCACCGGCTGCGTACCCCGCTCACCGTGCTCCGGCTGAACGCCGCCTCGCTGGGCGCCGGTGCCGCCGCCGACCAGACCCGCGCCGCCGTGGCCCAGCTGGAGGGCGAGGTCGACACGATCATCCGTACCGCCCGCGAGGCCAAGCCGCAGACGGCGGCCGTGGGGCCGGGCACGGGGTGTGACGTGGCCGAAGTGGTGCGGGGGCGCATGGAGTTCTGGTCCGCGCTCGCCGAGGACGAGGGCCGCAAGTGGCGGGTGGCCGGCGCCGAGCGGCCGGTACGGGTCCCGGTGGCCCGGGCCGACCTGGCCGCCGCCTTGGACGCTCTGCTGGGCAACGTCTTCCGGCACACCGCCGAGGGCACCGCCTTCGCGGTCGACGTCCACCACGCCGAGGACGCGGTGATCGTGCTGGTCTCCGACGCGGGCCCCGGCATACCCGACCCGCGGGCGGCGATGGCCCGCGGCCGGGGTTCCGGCACGGCGGGCTCGACCGGGCTCGGCCTGGACATCGTGCGCCGTCTGGCCGAGTCCACGGGCGGGGACGTCCGCATCGGCTCCTCCGTGCTCGGTGGCACCGAGGTGCGGATCTGGCTCCAGCTCGACGCCCGCAAGCCCGCCGGACGCGGCCACCGGGGCACCGTACGCAGGCGGCGCAAGCTGATACCCAGCCGCTGAGTGGTCTCGACCTTTAACCGGTCCCGATCCCTTCCTTAAGCGCACCCTAAGCCTTTCAACCACCGTCCCCGATAAGCCGATTGCCGGATTCCGCATCGATAGCGTGCTGCCACCACCCCCCACCCCCGCACGAAGGACAGGCACGCCAATGAGCACGCACCGGCGCAGGATCAGTGGCAGGAACAAGGCGATAGGCGGCGTGGTCGCGGCCGCCGTGGCCGGTGGCGGCGCGGTCCTGGTGACCGGGGTCGCGCACGCCGCCGGGGTCGGTGCCGCGTACACCAAGACCAGCGAGTGGTCGACCGGGTACAGCGCCCAGTACGTGGTGACCAACGACACCGGAGCGGCCAAGAAGGGCTGGAGCCTGGAGTTCGACCTCCCGGCCGGCTCCAAGCTCGGCTCGCTGTGGAACGCCGAGTCCAGCGTGAGCGGGCAGCACGTCACGGTGAAGGCCGCCAAGTGGGACACCGACGGGCTGGCCGCGGGCAAGTCGGTCACCGTCGGCTTCGTCGTCGACGGCGCGGGCGACCCCACCGGCTGCCGGATCGACGGCTCCGAGTGTGCCGCCGACCCCTCCGCCACCCCCGAGCCCAGCGGCCGCCCCACCGAGCCCGAGACCCCGGCGCCGACCCAGAGCACCCCCAGTCAGCCGGAGACGCCGGTCCCCACCAAGAGCGCGGGCAACGGCACCAAGGCGGCGGCCGGGTTCGCCCCGTACGTCGACACCTCGCTCTACCCGGCGTTCGACCTGCTGGGCACCGCCGACGCCACCGGCGTGAAGAACTTCAACCTGGCCTTCGTCACCGACGGCGGCGGCTGCACCCCCAAGTGGGGCGGTGTGAGCGACCTGACCGCCGACGGCGTGGCCGCCCAGATCGGTGCCCTGCGCGCCAAGGGCGGTGACGTCCGCGTCTCCTTCGGTGGCGCCTCCGGCTCGGAGCTGGCCACCACCTGCTCCTCCGCCGACGCCCTGGCCGCCGCGTACGGCAAGGCGGTCGACGCCTTCAATCTGACCAAGGTCGACTTCGACGTGGAGGGCGGGGCGCTGCCCAACACCGCCGCCAACACCAAGCGTGCCCAGGCCATCGCCAAGCTCCAGGCCGCCCACCCCGGCCTGAACGTCTCCTACACCCTCCCGGTGATGCCCGAGGGCCTCACCCAGGACGGTGTGAACCTGCTGGCCGACGCCAAGGCCAACGGCGTCCGCGTCGACGGCGTCAACATCATGGCGATGGACTACGGCCCGGCGTACAGCGGCGACATGGGCGACTACGCGATCCAGGCCGCCACCGCCACCCAGGCCCAGATCAAGGGTGTCCTCGCGCTCTCCGAGGACGCCGCCTGGAAGACGGTGGGCGTCACCCCGATGATCGGTGTCAACGACGTGGCCACCGAGATCTTCAAGGTCGACGACGCCGGCCAGCTCGTGGACTTCGCCAAGTCCAAGGGCATCGGCTCGCTGTCCATGTGGTCCGGCACCCGTGACAAGAGCTGCGACGGCGGCACCAAGCCCACCGCCGACGCCACGTGCAGCTCGATCACCCAGGACAAGTTCGCCTTCTCCAAGGCGTTCGCCGCCTTCAACTAGGCGCGTACGAGAGTGAGGCCCGGCGGTGTCCAGACCGCCGGGCCTCACTCGTGCGTCCGGGCGGGCCCGGAACCGGTCAGCCCGCCGACTCCACCGACGGCAGCGTTCCGGTGCGTGCCGCCTCGCCGTACCAGCGGGCGCTGGACTTCGGGGTCCGCTCCTGCGTCGCGTAGTCCACGTAGACCGCGCCGAACCGCTTCTCGTAGCCGTAGGACCACTCGAAGTTGTCCATCAGGGACCACAGGTAGTACCCGCGCACATCGGCGCCGTCGCGCAGGGCGTCGCGGACCGCCGAGAGGTGGGCGTGCAGGTAGGCGACGCGCTCGGGGTCGTGCACCCGGCCGTCCGCGTCCGGCTTGTCGTCGTAGGCGGCGCCGTTCTCCGTGATGTACAGCGGGAGTCCGGGGGCCTCGCGGGTGTAGCGCATCAGCAGGTCGTACAGGCCGGTCGGGTCGACGGTCCAGCCCATCTCGGTGCGCTCGCCGGGGCTCTGGTGGAACAGCACGTCGTCGGCGCCGGGCCAGGGGGAGTGCTCGCTCGCGCCGTGGCCGTCGGCGCGCGGGCCGCTGACCTTGTCGGTCACCGCCGAGACCAGCGCCGGGGTGTAGTAGTTCAGGCCCAGCGCGTCCAGCGGGGCGTTGCTGGTGGCGAGGTCGCCGTCCTGCACGAAGGACCAGTCGGTGAGCGGGGCCGTCGCGGTGAGCAGGGACTCGGGGTAGGCGCCGCGCAGCATCGGGCCGTGGAAGACGCCGTTGGCCAGGTCGTCGATGCGCCGGGCCGCCGCCAGGTCCGCCGGGTCCTGCGAAAGCGGGCGCACGACGGCCGAGTTGAGGCTCACGGCCACCTGGTTGCGGGCCGGCATCGCCGCGCGCAGCGCCGAAGCGCCGAGCCCGTGCGCCAGGTTGAGATGGTGGGCCGCCCTCAGCGAGGCCACCGGGTCGGTCCGGCCGGGGGCGTGCACCCCGGAGCCGTAGCCCAGGAAGGCGCTGCACCAGGGCTCGTTGAGGGTGATCCAGTTCTCCACCCGGTCGCCCAGCGCCTCGCCGACGAGATGTGCGTACTCCGCGAACCGGTGCGCGGTCTCCCGCTCCGGCCAGCCGCCCGCGTCCTCCAGCTCCTGCGGGAGGTCCCAGTGGTAGAGGGTGACGGCGGGCTTGATGCCGTTCTCCAGCAGCTCGTCCACCAGCCGCCGGTAGAAGTCCAGCCCGACCTGCACCGCCGGGCCCCGCCCGGTCGGCTGCACCCGCGACCAGGAGACGGAGAAGCGGTACGCGCCGAGCCCCAGGTCCGCCATGAGGGCCACGTCGTCGCGGTAGCGGTGGTAGTGGTCGACGGCCACGTCACCGGTCTCACCGCCCGCGGTCTTGCCGGGCGTATGGCTGAAGGTGTCCCAGATCGAGGGCGTACGGCCGCCCTCGCGCACCGCCCCCTCGATCTGGTACGCGGAGGTCGCCGCCCCCCAGAGGAAGGCAGGCGGGAAGGTGACCTCGGAGGCCACGGGGGAGACCGTGGAGGAGGAGTCGGGCATGGAAGCGCTCCCATCGAAAGTCGGGAAGACGTCGGGAAGACTCGGGGAAAGACGAGGGGCCGGGGCGTCGGTGTCCCGGCCCCCTTGACGGAACGGCGCTCGGCGGGACGGTTCAGCCCTTGATCGCGCCCTGCATGATGCCGCCCACGATCTGCTTGCCGAACAGCAGGAAGGCGATCAGCAGCGGCAGGGTGCCGAGCAGCGCGCCCGCCATGATGACCGCCTGGTCCGGTACATACCCGGTGCCGAGGGCGTTCAGGGCGACCTGCACGGTCGGGTTCTGCTGGTTCAGGGCGATGATCGGCCACAGGAAGTCGTTCCAGGCGAACACGAAGGTCAGCAGGCCGAGCACCGCCATCGCGGGCCGGGCCGCCGGGAACACCACGTGCCAGACGATCCTCAGGCTGCTCGCCCCGTCCACCCGCGCCGCCTCGATCAGCTCGGTCGGCAGCGCCTGCACCAGGTACTGCCGCATGAAGAACGTGCCGAACGCGGTCACCAGGCTCGGCAGGATCACCGTCTGGAGCTGATTGGACCAGCCGAGGTCGCTCATCCACAGATACAGCGGGACGACGGCGAGCTGCGGCGGGATCATCATCGTGCCGATGGTCAGCAGCAACAGCAGCCCCGAGAACCTGAACCGCAGCTTGGCGAAGGCGAAGCCGGCCAGGGTGGAGAAGACCACCGTACTGACCGTGATCGTGCCCGCGACGATCAGCGAGTTGAGCATCGCGGTGCCGAGTCCGGCCTGGTCCCAGGCGGCCTGAAGGTTCTTGAACAGGTTGCCGCCGAACCACAGCGGGGGCGGGGCCTGGGCGAGCCGCCGGTCGGTGCGCGAGGCCGCGACCGCCGTCCACACCAGCGGCGCCAGCGAGACGAGCGCGAACACGATCAGCGCCACGTACGTCACCGGGCCGGCGTGCAACTGCTTGCCCGCCTTCGTGGCCCGGCGCCGGCCGGTGCGCGCCTTGGGGAGAACGAGCTCACCGGCGGTCATCGGACCTCCTCAGCCAGCGGGTCAGCAGCAGGTTGACCGCGGCGATGATCAGCAGGAGCAGGAACATCGTCCAGGCGATGGCGGACGCCTTGCCGAGGTTGCCGATGATCCAGCCCTGGTCGTACATGTAGAGACCGAGCGTCTGGTACTGGTGCTCCGAGCCGCCCTTGGTCCCGCTGACCCCGCCGAACAGCAGGGGTTCACCGAAGAGCTGGGTGGCGCCGATGGTCGAGACGACGATCGTGAACAGCACGGTCGGCCGCAACTGCGGGATCGTCACGTGCCAGAACTGCTGGCGCCGGTTGGCGCCGTCGAGGGCGGCGGACTCGTACAGGTCCGCCGGGATGGCCTGCATGGCGGCCAGGTAGATCAGCGCGTTGTAGCCGGTCCAGCGCCAGATCACGATGCTCGAGACCGCGAACTGCGATCCCCAGTCCGATTCACGCCAGTTGACCGGGTCGACACCGAAGAAGTGGAGAATCCAGTTCACCATGCCGCCGTCCCACGAGTACAGCAGCGTGAACACCAACGTCGCCGCCGCCACCGATGTCGCGTACGGGGTCAGCATCACCACGCGCCACACGGTGGAGCCGCGCAGCTTGTAGTTGAGCATGTGGGCCAGCCAGAGCGCCGCCATGAGCTGCGGGACGGTCGAGATCAGACCGATGGTGAAGGTGTTCCGCAGCGCGTTCCAGAAGAAGTCCGAGGACAGCAGGTTCCGGTAGTTGGCCAGGCCCGCCCAGCTCTGGTGGTCGAGCGCGGACAACTGCACGTCGTGCAGCGAGTACCAGACCGTGTACAGCAGCGGAACCAGGGTGAACACACCGAACAGCACGAAGAAGGGGGCCACGAACGCGTACGGCGACGCCTTCGTGTCCCAGCGGTACAGCCGGCTGCGCCAGGAGGGGGCGCCGTCCGGCACACCGCGACCCTGAGCGCCCCGGACCGCGCCCGGCGGGATGCCGGGCGCGGTCTCGGCGCTCGACGCGGGATGCGCGAGAGCCTCTTTGGAGGTCACTGGCCGAGCACGTCCTTGATCTCCTTGGACGCGGCGTCCCAGCCCTGGGCCGGGGACTTGCCCTTCTGCTCGACCTGGAGGATGCCGATGTCACTGATCGCGGTGTCGATCGGCTTGTCCTTCGGACCCAGCGGCTGGGCCGGGATGGTCTTCGCCGCGTCGGAGAAGATCTGGGTGAGCGGCGCGTCGGAGAAGTACGCGGTGGTGTCCGCCTGCGGCTTCAGGCTCGCGTACGCCGACGGGGTGGAGGGGAAGCTGGCCTGCTTGGCGAAGACCTTGGCCTGCTGCTCCGGCGCGGTCAGCCACTTGGCCAGCGCGACGGCCTCCTTCTGGTGCTTGGTCGCCGTCGGCACAGCGAGGAAGGAGCCGCCCCAGTTGGACGCGGTCGGCGCCGCCGCCACGTCCCACTTGCCCTTGCCGGAGTCGCCGGCCTTCTCACCGATGTAGCCGAGCATCCAGGCGGGGCAGGCCACCGTGGCGAAGGAGCCGTTGGCGAAGCCCTTGTCCCAGGTGGGGTCGAACTGCTTCAGCTTGGCCGACATGTCGCTGGTCGCCACGCTCATCGCGTCGTCCCAGGCGTCCTTCACACCCTGGGACTTGTCCCAGACGACCTTGCCGTCCTTGTCGTAGTTCCGCTCGGAGGCACCGCCCAGGGAGGCGTTGTAGACAGAGGCCGCCGAGTCGACGTACTTGGTGCCCTTGGGCGCCTTCTTCATGTACTGCTTGCCGAGGTCGACGTACTTGGACCAGTCGCCCTTCCACTGCTCGGCGAGCTTGGCGCGGTCGGTGGGCAGGCCGGCCTTGGCGAAGAGGTCCTTGCGGTAGCAGACCGCCATCGGGCCGATGTCGGTGCCGATGCCGATCGTCTTGCCGTCCTTCGTGGTGGCCTGGGCGAGCTTCCAGTCCAGCCACTGGGACTTGTCGACCTCCTTGCCGAGGTCCACGAACTTGGCGGCCTGCGTCTGCACGGCCTCCGTGATGTTGCCGACCTCGATGGCCTGGATGTCGTCGGTGCCCGAACCGGCCTGGAGGCGGGTGAGCACCTTCGGCCAGTACACGTCTGTGCGAGTGGTGACGTTCTCCTTGATGTTGATGTCCGGGTGCAGCTTCATGTACTCGTCGTACAGACCGGCCTGCTTGTAGCCGAAGACCCCGAAGGTGCCGACCGTCAGCGTGATGTTGCCCTTGCCGTCGCCGCCGCCCGCGTCCGACGAGCCGTCGTCCGAGTCGCTGGCGCAGCCCGCCAGCAGACCCGTGGCCAGCGCGGTCGCGGCCATCATGGCCACCGTGCCGCGCGACCTGCGGATGCTCGTACGCATTGCGTCCTCCTGTTGCCTGACGTGCCGACCCCCCGGCCAACTGCATGGAAATCGCGTGGATCTGGGCCCGTTCGTACTCGCTGCGGCTCGGGCGGGGAACGTGCGGGTTGTGTAGGTGTCAGGTACCGTGGGAGCGCTCCCACGTGTGATGGGTTGAAGGGTCGTCCGTTCGGGACGAGGTGTCAAGGGAGTGCGCACGGCCAACGCGCCTCAGTTATAGGGCTGTTAACCGGCCAGTGGGATTTTCCGGCGGACAGTGTTGAATGTGAGGCCTGAGTGGGACGGCCGAGAGAGGCGGAGGCCATGGCGAGCCACGGGGTGCGGGGCGGCCGGAGCGGCGGGCGGCCGACGCTCGAAGAGGTGGCCGCCCGGGCCGGGGTGGGCCGGGGCACGGTCTCCCGCGTGATCAACGGTTCCCCGCGGGTCAGCGACGCCACCCGCGCGGCCGTGGAGGCGGCGGTCGCGGAACTCGGGTACGTCCCCAACACCGCGGCCCGCGCGCTCGCGGCCAACCGCACCGACTCCATCGCGCTGGTCGTGCCCGAGCCGGAGACCCGCTTCTTCGCCGAGCCGTACTTCTCCGACATGCTGCGCGGGGTAGGGGCGGAACTCGCCGACACCGAATGGCAGTTGCTGCTGATCTTCGCGGGCAGCGACCGCAAGCGGCAACGGCTGGCGGACTACCTCTCCGCCCACCGTGTCGACGGTGTCCTCCTGGTCTCCGTGCACGCCGACGACCCGCTGCCGGATCTGCTGGACCGGCTGGAGATCCCGGCCGTGATCAGCGGGCCCCGGTCGGCGGGGGAGACGCTCACCTCGGTCGACTCCGACAATTACGGCGGCGGTCGCTCCGCCGTCGAGCACCTCATCGCCCGCGGCCGACGCCGCATCGCCCACATCACCGGCCGCCCCGACGTCTACGGAGCCCAGCGCCGCGTCGACGGCTACCGGGACGCACTGCGCGGAGCGGGCCTGGAGGTGGACGAACTCCTCATCGAACCGGGCGACTTCACCGAGGAAGGCGGCCGTCGCGCCATGTCCGCCCTGCTCTCCCGCCGCCCCGACCTCGACGCCGTCTTCGCCGCCTCCGACGTGACGGCGGCCGGCGCCCGTCACTCCCTCCGCGAAGCGGGCCGCCGCATCCCCCACGACGTGGCCCTCGTCGGCTACGACGACTCCGCCATCGCCCGCCACATGGACCCGCCCCTGACCAGTGTCCGACAGCCGATAGAGGAGATGGGCCGGGCGATGATCGACCTGCTCCTGTCGGAGATAGCGGACCGCCGTCCGGCGGGGACGCGGGGGTTGGAGAGGCGGCACGCGGTGCTGGCCACGGAACTGGTCGGGCGGGAGTCGTCGTAGCGGGGGCGTTAACTGCTGTCGCTTCGGCGTACTCCCGGCTTAAGATCACCGGCAAGGCGGGGTCGTAGCACAGAGGTAGTGCGCCGCGACATCATCTCGGAGGACGTCGGTTCGAATCCGACCGCCCCGCCCCTTCGAACTCCGGCCGGACCAGTTGCGGTAATCGCGTTGACCGGCCGCGGCGGGCAGTGCTGGAGTCGGGGCGTGGACAGCATCCCCGCCAATCGGCGGCTCTGGAACCGGATCAGCGGCGCGTACCAGCAGAAGCACGACCCCCGGATCGGCGCCACGCCCCGGTTGTGGGGCATGTACTCCATCCCCGACGCGCACCTGCGGGCCCTGGGGGACGTCACCGGCAAGCGTGTCCTCGAACTGGGCTGCGGTGCCGGGCAGTGGTCCAGGGCACTCGCCGCCGAGGGGGCCGACGTGGTCGGGGTCGACCTGTCCGAGGCGCAACTCGACGCGGCGGCCCGTGCCATGGGAGCGGACCGCTACCCGCTGGTGCAGGGCGCCGCCGAACGGCTCCCCTTCGCCGCCGACAGCTTCGACCTGGTGTTCTGCGACTTCGGCGGGCTCAGCTGGGCGCCCCCGCACCTGGCCGTCCCGCAGGCCGCCCGCGTCCTGCGCCGGGGCGGGCGCCTGGTGTTCAACGTCGCGAGCCCATGGTTCGAAGCCTGCTACGACGAAGCCGCCGGCGGCGTGACCACGACGCTGCGGCAGGACTACTTCGGGCTGGACACCATCGCCGAGGGCGACGGCGCGGTCAGCTATCAGCTCACCTACGGCGACTGGGTCAGGGTCCTGCGCGGCGCGGGTCTCGTCATCGACGACCTCATCGAGCCGCGGCCCGACCCCGGCACACCCAACGGCTACAACAGGACCGACCCACCCGACTGGGCGCACCGCTGGCCCGCGGAACTACTCTGGGTGACCCACAAACCGTAGGCTCCGCCCGCCGGGATCGGCCGCGGAAACGACTTTGGGGCCGCTCCGTCGAAACGGAGCGGCCCCAAAGTCGATCAGGGTGAGTGACGGGACTTGAACCCGCGACATCCTGGACCACAACCAGGTGCTCTGCCAGCTGAGCTACACCCACCGCGACCGGCGGTTGAACTGTCGTTCCCCGACCGGCCGAGAAGAAGTCTACAGGGTTCTCGGGGGTGCTCGCGCACACGTTTCCGCGCACGCGTTCCCAGGGGGCTACGCAGGCGGCAGGACGTACTTCGCGGCGATCGACTTCGCGGTGTCGGAGTCCGGGCCGGGCTGCGGGACGAAGACGGCTTCGCGGTAGTAGCGCAGCTCGGCGATCGACTCGCGGATGTCGGCCAGCGCCCGGTGGTTGCCGTTCTTCTCCGGGCTGTTGAAGTAGGCGCGCGGGTACCAGCGCCGGGCCAGCTCCTTGATCGAGGAGACGTCGACGATCCGGTAGTGGAGGTAGGCCTCCAAGGCCGGCATGTCGCGCAGCAGGAAGCCGCGGTCGGTGCCGACGGAGTTGCCGCACAGTGGCGCCTTGCCCGGCTCCTTGACGTGCTCACGGATGTACGCGAGCACCTGCGCCTCGGCGTCGGCCAGCGTCGTACCCCCGGCCAGCTCGTCCAGCAGCCCGGACGCGGTGTGCATCTGGCGCACCACCTCCGGCATCGTCTCCAGCGCGGAGTCCGGCGGGCGGATGACGATGTCCACCCCTTCACCGAGCACGTTCAGCTCGGAGTCGGTGACGAGGGCGGCCACCTCGATGAGCGCGTCGTCGGACAGCGAGAGGCCGGTCATCTCGCAGTCGATCCACACCATGCGATCGTTCATGTGTCTCACCTTACGGGGCCCCGCAGCCCCCTGGACCCGCCCGTGCGCCGAGAGAAGAGCACGGAGAAGGGGGTGGGGAAGGCCGAGCCCTCCCCACCCCCTCGCACCGGCGATCCTCAGCCGCCTCCGCGCGGCCCCGGCAGCAGACTCACCGCGCCCGCGGCGTGCCGGCGGCTCTGCAGCGGCACCCCGCCGTCCCGGTCCGGGTGCAGCACCGACGGCACCGCCACCGGACCGTGACCCGGCAGACCCGACGGCCCCTGCGTCATCCCGTGCTGCGCGAGCTGCTGCTCCTGCTCGGGCGGCCGCTCACCCTGGGGCCTGCGGGCCCGGTAGGCGGCCCGGTACGTCGCGGGCGACGAGCCGAGCTGGCGGCGGAAGTGCCCGCGCAGCGCGACCGGCGAGCGGAACCCGCACCGGCCCGCGACCTCGTCCACCGAGTAGTCGGAGGTCTCCAGCAGCCGCTGTGCCTGCAGCACCCGCTGGGTGATCAGCCACTGCAGCGGCGCACTGCCGGTGAGCGAACGGAACCTGCGGTCGAACGTACGGCGGCTCATGTAGGCGCGTGCCGCCAGTGTCTCCACGTCGAACTGCTCGTGGAGGTGTTCCAGCGCCCAGGCGACGACCTCGGCCAGCGGGTCGGCGCCGATCTCCTCGGGTAAAGACCTGTCGAGGTAGCGCTCCTGGCCGCCGCTGCGGCGGGGCGGCACCACCAGGCGGCGGGCCAGCGCACCGGCGGCCTCGTTGCCGTGGTCCGTCCGCACGATGTGCAGACACAGGTCGATCCCGGCCGCCGTACCGGCCGAGGTGAGCACGTCGCCGTCGTCGACGAACAACTCACGCGGATCGACGTGCACCGACGGATAGCGCTTGGCCAGCGTCGGCGCGTACATCCAGTGGGTGGTGGCCGGGCGGCCGTCCAGCAGGCCGGCCGCGGCCAGGACGAACGCCCCGGTGCACAGGCCGACGATGCGGGCCCCCTCCTCGTGCGCGCGGCGCAGCGCGTCGAGCGCCTCCTCCGGTGGCGGCGAGGTGATCGAGCGCCAGGCCGGCACGACGACCGTGCCCGCGCGGGAGATCGCCTCCAGGCCATGCGGCGCGGTGAGTTCCAGGCCCCCCGTGGTCCGCAGCGGGCCGTCCTCGCCGGCACACACCAGCAGTCGGTAGCGCGGCACTCCGGCGTCCTGGCGGTCGATCCCGAACACCGAAAGCGGTATGGAACTTTCGAAGATGGGGCCGCCGCTGAACAGCAGCACCGCGACGATCTCCTTGCGGCGTCGCCCGGCGAGTTTGCGGACGGTGGCGTCCGGCGCGGCGGTGGAGTCGTGGCTCATACTGCTAAGCCCCCCTCGGTGGTCGCGGCTCCCTTTACGCTTCGGGTCTGTCGCTCCTGCACGTTTCCCCTCGGTCCTGCACGAGTCCCCCGCCGTAAGACATCAAGATCGAAATCTACTGGCTCCCGCGGTCTGTCGGTGGCCAGTTCCACACGCGGTGCATTGTCGACATGACAACTTGGCGTGAAGCATTCGATCACGAAGGGTTGCACTCGTGGGGCGTGCAGGGAAGTACGCCTGGGCGGGGTGGCCAAACCGCATAGGGTGCGACGGGTCGAACGACCCCTGTTTGTGCAGGTGGAACGGGGGTTGAGGGGTGGTTGGGACCCCTCCGGAGCGATATTAGGAACTTGGCTGAAAACCGGCGTTCGAGGGTGCGGAAACCGGTCAGTCGACCGGTGTACTGGCTCCCGTGTGATCTGCGACTCCCCGCGCGGCCTCCCGCAGCGAACGGCGCAGCAGCGTCCGGCAGGCGAGGGTGACGCCGGCCAGTCCCAGCCCCGCCCCCACGGCCGCGACCGGCGCCGTACCGCACCACAGCAGGACCACCGGCACCAGCACGCAGGCGAACACCGCCCAGCCGATCACCTCGCGCGCGGTGTCGGGGCCGGGCGCGGAGCGGGGTGCGGGCATCTGCGGGCTCCCTGGGACGTCGGTTGCAGGGGGTTCAACGCGCGGACGGCCGGACGGTCACCCCATGAGGGGCGGGTCCCGGCAAACCGCCTGTACGAGGCAGCGACCATTGCGTAAGGGGCGCTGCTCGTGCATGCTCCCTGGAACCCCTGGGGACGTCCCGGAGGGCCGCTCACGGAGCGTGTGCACGAACTGCGACGGGGAGGCGTGCCGCCGTACCCTTGAGGGTATGGGCAGGGGAAGACGTTTCCCGGACACAGCTCCGCCGCACGATGTCCCCCTTCATACAAGGATCACGACGCCGAGACAGCCATGGCCGGTCACGAATTCTTCGAACCCGCGGACCGCAAGCGGCCGGTAGCCGAACCCACGGCGACCGACCCCCTGACGGCTCAAGAGGCACGCCCTTCCTGCGATCCCGCCTTCCGGCACGGAGTGGTCGTCGGCTTCGACGGCTCCACCTCCAGCGAGCGCGCCCTGGCCTACGCGGTCGGCATGGCCCACCGCTCCGGCTCGGGTCTGATCATCGTCCATGTGGCCAACCGGCTGCCCACCACGGTGTGGGCCGGCTGCGAGCCGCCCGTCTTCGTCGACGTTCCCGACCACCGCACCGAGGTGCTCGGCCTGGAGCTGGCCTGCGCCGACCATCTGAGCGAGGTGCCGTGGATTCTGGTGGAGCGCGGCGGTGACATCTGCCATGAACTGGAGGAGGTCGGGCGGGAGTACGAGGCGGACGCGATCGTCGTCGGCTCCACGCACGGCATCGCGGGGCGGATCTTCGGCTCCGTGGCCGGACGCCTCACCAAACGGGCCCGGCGGCCCGTCATCGTGATTCCCTGAGACCTCGATTTCCCCTGACACCACACCGGTTCGCGCTCCGTGAAGCTACTCACGCGTAAAGGTGTTCCCGCCCCCGTGCCGGGCATAGAACAGCCGACGCCGCAGGTGAGTCGTGCTGCCGGCCGGTGGGTGACGGCCACCGGCCGGGGCGCAGCGGCACAGAAACGGACCCCCACGACGGCTCGCGCGAGGGTCCGTTTTCTTTGAACGGCAGGGGTGGACCTACTCCACCGTCACCGACTTGGCCAGGTTGCGCGGCTTGTCGATGTCGCGGCCCAGGACCTTCGCCGCGTGGTAGGCGAGCAGCTGGAGCGGGATGCCCATGAGGATCGGGTCCAGCTCGTCCTCGTTCTTCGGGACCACGATGGTCCGGTCCGCCTTCTCCTGCTCCTGGTGCGCGACCGCGAGGATCTTGCCGCTGCGGGCCTTGATCTCCTCCAGCGCGGCGCGGTTCTTCTCCAGCAGGTCGTCGTCCGGGACGATGGCGACCGTCGGCAGGGCGGGCTCGATGAGGGCCAGCGGGCCGTGCTTCAGCTCGGAGGCGGGGTACGCCTCGGCGTGGATGTAGGTGATCTCCTTGAGCTTCAGGGAGGCCTCGCGGGCGACCGGGTAGCCCCGGACACGGCCGATGAAGAGCATCGAGCGGCTCTCCGCGTACTCCTCGGCCAGCTCGCGGACCAGCTCCTCCTGCTTGAGGATCTCGGCGATCTGCGCGGGCAGCTTGCGCAGGCCCTCGATGATCCGCTTGCCGTCGCGCACCGACAGGTCGCGGGTGCGGCCCAGGTGCAGCGCGAGCAGCGCGAAGGCGACCGTGGTGTTGGTGAAGCACTTGGTGGAGACCACGCACACCTCGGGCCCGGCGTGCACGTAGATGCCGCCGTCGGCCTCGCGGGCGATGGCCGAGCCGACCACGTTGACCACACCGAGGACGCGGGCGCCCTTGCGCTTCAGCTCCTGCACGGCGGCCAGCACGTCGTACGTCTCACCGGACTGGGAGACCGCGATGTACAGCGTGTCGGGGTCGACGACCGCGTTGCGGTAGCGGAACTCGGACGCCGGCTCGGCGTCGGCGGGGATGCGGGCCAGCTCCTCGATCATCTGGGCGCCGATCATGCCCGCGTGGTAGGAGGTGCCGCAGCCGAGGATCTTGACCCGGCGGATGCGGCGGGCCTCACGGGCGTCCAGGTTGAGGCCGCCCAGGTGCACGGTGGAGAAGCGGTCGTCGATGCGGCCGCGCAGCACGCGGTCCACGGCGTCGGCCTGCTCGTGGATCTCCTTGTGCATGTACGTGTCGTGGCCGCCCATGTCGTAGGAGGCGGCCTCCCACTCCACGGTGGTGGGCTCGGCGCTGGTGCGGGTGCCCTCGGTGGTGTAGGTGCGGAAGTCGTCGGCCTTCAGGGTGGCCATCTCGCCGTCGTCCAGGGTGACGATCTGGCGGGTGTGGGTGACCAGCGCGGCGATGTCCGAGGCGACGAACATCTCCTTCTCGCCGATGCCGAGGACGACCGGGGAGCCGTTGCGGGCCACCACGATGCGGTCGGGGAAGTCGGCGTGCATCACGGCGATGCCGTAGGTGCCCTCGACCACGCGGAGCGCCTCGCGGACCTTGTCCTCCAGCTTCTCGGCGCTCGCGCGGGCCACGAGGTGGGTGAGGACCTCGGTGTCGGTGTCGGAGAGGAACTCGACCCCGTCCGCCTCCAGCTTGCGGCGCAGGTCGGAGGCGTTGTCGATGATGCCGTTGTGGACGACGGCGACCTTGTCGTCGGCCGACATGTGCGGGTGGGCGTTCACGTCGGAGGGGGCGCCGTGGGTGGCCCAGCGGGTGTGGGCGATGCCGGTGGTGCCCTTGAAGCGCGCGGGGACCTTGGCCTCCAGGTCACGGACCCGGCCCTTGGCCTTGACCATCTTCAGCGCGGCCGACTTCGGGGAGGAGACGACGATGCCCGCCGAGTCGTAGCCCCGGTACTCCAGGCGCTGGAGACCCTCCAGCAGCAGGGGAGCGACGTCCCGCTTACCGATGTATCCGACAATTCCGCACATGTAGTAGCTCCCTCACCCTGGCTTCTCAGCCATAGACCATGCGGCGCAACTGCCGGAGCGTGAGCTCGGGCGGCGCCACCGCGCGGTATTTCAGGTCCGCCTCGATCCGTTCGAAGATCGCCGCGTTCTGCAGGCCCTGGGCCTGCAGTTCTCGGTGCCGACGACGGACGTAGTCCTGGGTCGTCTCGTCGAAGAAGGCGAGCACGTCCTGTATCACTCGCAGCGCCTCGCCCCGGCTGAGCGGGGTCGAGCGCGTCAAATGATCGACAAGTTCCTCGTGCACCCGGTAGATCTTCGGGCACGAACGCCAGTTTCGCAAGAATCGTGCCCGATTCCGGGCAGGTACCTGTTGGTGCGCTCATGGCGCGCTGTTCGTCCGGTGTCCACTTCCCGTCCTGGACGGCGTTGCCGTCGGCCACGAGTTTGCTGGTCATGGACATTCCTCGTATGGGCGTACCCGAGAAGCTGGCCGAGCGGATGAGCATGGCCGAGCGGCACGAGTACCTCCGGAGCAGATTCTCCCGGCGCACCCTGATCAGGGGTGGCGCCGTGACTCTCGGCACCGTCGCGGGCGGCGCCTTCGTGCCCGGCGCCGTGACCCCGGCCGCCGCCGCGGCCCCCACGGCCCCGGCACCGCGCGGTACCGAGCACGTGGACGGCGCGCTGGCCGCCCCCTTCGGCCGTCACCTGGCCTGGGGCAACGACCCGCGTACCGAGGTCACCGTCTCCTGGCAGGTGCCGGTCGCCGTGAGGCGCCCCTTCATCCGCGTCGGCGCCCACCCCTGGGACCTCTCCCACAAGATCGAGGCCGAGGTCCGCACCCTGCACACCCCGGCCGGTGTCGGCGCGAGCGGCGACCACACCCAGTACTACGTACACGCGAGGCTGAGCCGGCTGCGCCCCGGCCAGACCTACTACTACGGCGTCGGCCACCAGGGCTTCGACCCCGCCGAGCCCCACCTCCTCGGCACCCTCGGCACCTTCACCACCGCCCCCGCCCACAAGGCGCCCTTCACCTTCACCGCCTTCGGCGACGAGGGCGTCGGCTACCACGGCCTGGCCAACAACGCCCTGATCCTCGGCCAGAACCCCGCCTTCCACCTGCACGCGGGCGACATCGCCTACGGCGACCCCTCCGGAGCCGGCAAGACCACCGACACCGGCTTCGACTCGCGCACCTGGGACCAGTTCCTGCACCAGACCGAGTCCGTCGCCAAGCAGATCCCCTGGATGCCCGCCTACGGCAACCACGACATGGAGGCCTGGTACTCGCCCAACGGCTACGGCGGCGAGGAGGCCCGTTGGTCCCTCCCGGACAACGGCCCCGACGCGGCCGGCCTGCCCGGCGTCTACTCCTTCGTCTACGGCAACACCGCCGTCATCTCGCTCGACGCCAACGACATCTCCTACGAGATCCCGGCGAACCTCGGCATCTCCGGCGGCACCCAGACCACATGGCTGGAGGCCCAGCTCAAGAAGTTCCGGGCCGCGCGGGACATCGACTTCGTGGTGGTCTTCTTCCACCACTGCGCCTACTGCACCTCGACCGCCCACGCCTCCGAGGGCGGGGTGCGCCAGGAGTGGGTGCCGCTGTTCGAGAAGTACACCGTGGACCTGGTCATCAACGGCCACAACCACCAGTACGAGCGCACCGACGTGATCAAGGGCGACACGGTCGTCAAGAAGCTCCCCGTCGGCGGCACCGCCTACCCCGAGACCGAGGGCGTCGTCTACGTCACCGCGGGCGCGGCCGGCCGCAGCCTGTACGCCTTCACCGCGCCCGACACCTACGAGGGGCACGAGCACGAGGTCGAGTCCGTCTCCTCCTTCGTCAACCTCAAGGACGGCAAGAAGCCCGAGACCGTCGCCTGGTCCCGCGTGCGCTACCTCGACTACTCGTTCCTCCGCGTGGACGTGACGCCCGCGCCGAGGGGCCGGCACACCACGCTGACCGTGTCCGGCATCGCCGAGACCGGTGAGCGCATCGACCACTTCACGGTCTCCCGCAGAGCGAAGTAGACCCACGCGCCCGCACGGAAGACCGGGGCGAACTCCGCGCCGGTCAGCGCTGCTTCGCGTTGTGGCTCGCCCGGCCACGTTCCCGTCCAGCCCCGGCGTCAGCCGCGGGGCGTCGTCGTCGAAAGCAAGGGGCCCGTCCCGCCGGATGGTTGCCGCCACGGGCGGGAGCGTTTCACCGGATCTGCGGGAGAGTGGTCCCGACCGAATCCGAAGGGAGCGCATGTGAGACGGCACCACGGCACCACTCCCCGAACGACCCGAATCCTCGGATCACTGCTGCTTGTCGCCGCGGCCGGTGTCTTCACCTTCGTCGCGAACCCCGCCGCGCAGGCGGCCGCACCGCCCGCGCTGGACCG
The DNA here is from genome assembly GCF_004784465.1 of Streptomyces griseoluteus. Taxonomy (GTDB): domain Bacteria; phylum Actinomycetota; class Actinomycetes; order Streptomycetales; family Streptomycetaceae; genus Streptomyces; species Streptomyces griseoluteus. Next base: position 217,791 of record NZ_SRRU01000010.1, read on the forward strand.
GGTGGTCCCGGCACCCGCCTCGGTCGAGCCGGGCGGGACCCCGTACCGCATCACCCGCGCGACCCGCGTGCGGGTGGACGGCTCCGCCGAGGTCCGCCGGATCGGCGCATACCTCACGGGCATCCTGCGACCCTCCACCGGCTATCCGCTGCCGCTCACCGACCACGGCGGCGGCCAAGGCATCCGACTCCACCTCCAGAAGGGCCACTTCGGCGCCGAGGGGTACCGGCTGCACAGCGGAGCCGGTGGAGTCACCATCACCGCCGCCGCTCCCGCCGGCCTCTTCCACGGCGTGCAGACCCTGCGCCAGCTGCTGCCGGCGGCCGTCGAGAAGAAGGCGGTCCAGCCCGGCCCCTGGCGGATCGCCGGCGGTACCGTCGAGGACCGCCCGCGCTACGCCTACCGGGGCGCCATGCTGGACGTCTCCCGGCACTTCCTCACCGTCGCTCAGGTCAAGCGCTACATCGACCAGCTGGCCCTCTACAAGATCAATGAGCTGCATCTGCACCTCAGCGACGACCAGGGCTGGCGCATCGCCGTCGACTCCTGGCCCCGCCTGGCCACATACGGCGGCTCCACCGAGGTCGGCGGCGGCGAGGGCGGCCACTACAGCAAGGCCGACTACCGGGAGATCGTCCGGTACGCGGCCGGCCGCTATCTCGAGGTCGTCCCCGAGATCGACATGCCCGGCCACACCAACGCCGCCCTCGCCTCCTACGCCGAGCTGAACTGCGACGGTGTGGCGCCCCCGCTCTACACCGGCACCCAGGTCGGCTTCAGCTCGCTGTGCGTGCCCAAGCAGGTCACCTACGACTTCGTGGACGACGTCATCCGTGAGCTGGCCGCGCTCACCCCGGGCCGCTATCTGCACATCGGCGGTGACGAGGCGCACTCCACCAGCCACGCGGACTACGTGACGTTCATGGACCGTGTGCAGCCGGTCGTCGCCAAGTACGGCAAGACGGCCATCGGGTGGCACCAGCTCACCGGCGCCCATCCGGTCAAGGGCGCCCTCGCCCAGTACTGGGGTCTGGACCGCACCAGCGCGGCGGAAAAGGCGCAGGTCGCCGAGGCCGCGCGGAACGGCACCGGGCTGATCCTGTCCCCGGCCGACCGGGTCTACCTCGACATGAAGTACAACAAGGACACCCCGCTCGGCCTGGCCTGGGCGGGTCTGGTGGAGGTTCGGCGGTCCTACGACTGGGACCCGGGCGCCTATCTCGACGGAGTGCCCGCCTCGGCGATCAGGGGTGTCGAGGCTCCCCTGTGGTCGGAGACGCTGAAGAAGTCCGCCGACCTCGAGTACATGGCGTTCCCACGGCTGCCGGGCGCGGCCGAGCTGGGCTGGTCACCGGCCGCCACCCACGACTGGGACGCCTACCGGGTGCGGCTGGCCGCGCAGGCCCCGCGCTGGGACGCCCTGGGCATCAACTACTACCGCTCGCCGCAGGTCCCCTGGCCGGCGGACTGACAGGCTGACGGACCGGCGGACGGACCGGCCGGCCGAGGACGAACCGACGAAAGGGCGACGGGCACCCCGGAGGACCGTACTCCGGGGTGCCCGTGCGCCGGTGCGGGTTCAGAACCCGGCGAGGGGGTTCTTGAGGGTGCCGACGAGCTGGAGCGCGCCGGACGGGTCGGCGAGGTCCACCATCTGCTTGTTGTCGCGGAGCTGAAGCCGGTTCAGGCAGGACAGGGCGAACTCCGGCGCGAACATGTCGTACTGCTCGAACTTCTCCGCGAGCTGCGGGTTGGCCTCCTGGTACTCGCGCGTGACCTCCGCGACCGTGCGCCAGAAGGTGTCCTCCGTCAGCACGCCCTCCTCGGCCAGGTTGGCGGCGAGGAAGCGGAAGAAGCAGTCGAAGACGTCCGTGAAGATCGACAGCAGCTTCTTGTCCTCGGGCACCTCCACCCGGATGCGCCGCACCTCCGGCGGCAGGGCCGCGTCCGGGTCCATGACGGCGATCTCCTCGGCGATGTCCTTGTACACCGCGCGCCGGACCGCGCCGTCCGCCAGCACCAGGATGACGTTCTCGCCGTGCGGCATGAACACCAGGTCGTAGGCGTAGAAGCTGTGCAGCAGCGGCACGTAGTAGGCCCGCAGGTAGTCGCGCAGCCAGTCGGTGGGCGGCTGCCCCGAGCGCTCGATCAGCGCGCCCGCGAACGAGGCGCCCTCGTGGTCGGTGTGCAGCAGCGAGGCCATGGTCGCCAGCGACTCGCCCTCGGCGAGGCGGGGCACCGGGGACTCGCGCCACAGGGCGGCCAGCATCTTGCGGTAGGGGGAGTAGCGGTCGGTGGCCCGCTCGTACTCCAGGTGCCGGTAGCCGACGGCGGCCTGCTCGCGGATGATCGTCAGGCCGGTCGCGGTGAGCACCGGGTCGTTCTCGATCAGCCGGGCCAGCCAGTCGTTGATCGCCGGGGTCGCCTCCATGTACGCGGCCGACAGACCGCGCATGAAGCCCATGTTGAGCACGGACAGCGCCGTCTTCACGTAAGTCTTCCCGGGGTGCGTCCGGTTGAAGAACGTCCGGATGGACTGCTGGGCCAGGTACTCGTCGTCGCCCTCGCCCAGGCACACCAGGTTGCGGCGGGCCACCTCGGCGGCGAAGGTCACGCTGAGCTTGTTCCACCACTGCCAGGGGTGGACCGGGATCAGCAGATAGTCGTCCGGGTCCAGGCCCTGGCCGGTGAGCATGCCCCGGAACCGCTCCAGGGTGGCCTCGCCCAGCTCGCGCCGGAAGAACTCCTCGTACTCGACGCCCGCCCCGGCGGTGAAGGCGGCGCGCGAGCGGTGCGCGGCCAGCCACACCAGTCTCACCGGGCTCGCCGTCTCCGGCGCGTACGCGAGGTACTCCTGGACGCCGAAGCCGAGCCGCCCGTTGTTGGCCACGAAGCAGGGGTGGCCCTCGGTCATCCCGGTCTCGATGTCCTGGAACGAGGCGCCCGCCAGTTCCTTCGCGCTCACCCGCGGCTTGGTCAGCTTGTAGCAGGTGCCGGACAGGGTGGAGGAGATCTCCTCCAGGTACACCGGCAGGATCTCCGCGCTCAGCCCCAGGGTCTCCTTCAGCTCGATGAAGAAGTCCAGTGCCGCGAGGGGCAGTTCGGCGCCCTCGCGGCTGCGGGTGATCGAGCCGGCGTCCACCTGCCAGTGGTCCAGGCCCCGGCGCACGGCGGAGAAGCGGTACGAGGTGAGGTTGTCGTCGCTGCGGACGACGTACTCCTCGCCCTCCGGCTCGGGGAGCAGCAGGCGCTCGTGCGCGAACTCGGCGAGGGCCTTGCGGATCAGCAGGCGGTTGGCCAGGTCCCAGCGCTCGGGGGAGAGGTGGGCCACGGAGTCGGCGACGGTCATGCCGCCACCCCCGTCGCGGCCTCGAACCGTTCCCGCGTGCAGAAACTCAGCAGGGCGCGCTTCTCCGGCTTCTCTACCTCGCCCTCGGGCACGAATCCGACGGCCTCGTTCAGCGCGTGCACGGCGGTGTTGCGCACGTCGGGCTCCACGACCACCCGCAGGGTGCGCGGGTCGGCGAACAGATGCGTCATCACAGCGGTGATGACCCGCCGGGTGAACCCGTGCACGGGGGTGTCGGTGGGCGCCACCAGGAAGTGCATCCCGACATCGCCCGGCTGGGCCTCGTACAGCCCGGCCAGCTCGCGGTGCGCGGGATCGTAGCTCTCCATCAGGAACACCGGCACCCCGTCGTCCAGACCGAGGAAGGCGTGGTGGTGCTCGTCGGCCGCGATCTCCATGTAGGCACGCTCGACGTCCACCAGCGTCGCGTCCTGCATCATCCAGAACACGGCCTTCGGATCGGTCACCCAGCCGTGCACCAGGCGCGCGTCCTTCCGGGGGTCGAGGGGGCGGATCGTGAAGCCCGCCTGGGTGGTATTACTCATCAAAAACTCCTCGAGTGCGTGACGTCGTGCGGCTGGAGGTGATGACACACACATTCATCCATTCGGGTGGGGGTAATCAGAAGCCGCGCATGGCGGGTATCTCCTGTCGGTTAGCTTTGAGGCGTGGGGGGGGGCACACTGTGAAGCGGGCCTTCAAATACCGCTTTTATCCGACGCCGGATCAGGCGACACAGCTCAAGCAGACCTTCGGCTGCGTACGCAAGGTCTACAACTTGGCGCTGGAGATGCGCGATCGCGCTTGGAAAGAGGAGCGCCGCCGCATTCGCTACTCGGACACCTCCGCGATGCTGACCGAGTGGAAAAGGCAGGATGATCTCGCATACCTCTCCCAGGTTTCCTCGGTGCCGCTCCAGCAGACTCTGCGTCACCTGAGTACGGCTTTTGACAGGTTCTTCGCCAAGGTGTCCGGGCATCCTCGCTTCAAGTCGCGGAAGGCCACGCGGCAAGCGGCGGAGTACACGCGGTCCGCATTCAGATGGCGAGACGGTGCGCTGACGCTTGCGAAGATGACCACACCGCTGGACATTCGCTGGTCCCGGCCGTTGTCGACGGATTCCCAGCCGACAACGGTGACGGTGTCCCTTGACGCCGCAGGACGCTGGTTCGTCTCCATCCTCGTCGAGGATCGTCCCCAGCGGCCCAGAGAAGTGGCTACGGCCGTCGGTGTCGATTTCGGTATCCGCAGCCTCGTGACCCTGTCCACCGGGGAAAAGGTGTCCCACCCCGGAGGCGGAAGAAGACAAGCCGGCCGGCTGGCCAAAGCACAGCGAGAACTGGCTCGGAAGAAGGCGGGGTCCAAGAACCAGACCAAGGCTCGTCGCCGGGTGGCCGCGATACATGCGCGGATCGCGCACCGCAGGCGCGACGTTCTGCACAAACTCTCCACTCGAATCGTCCAGGAGAACCAACTGGTCGTGATCGAGGACCTTCCGGTACGCAACCTCATGGGCAACCGGTCGCTGGCGCGATCCATTGCTCACGCGGCGTGGGCTGAATTGCGGCGAATGCTGGAGTACAAGTGCGCATGGTACGGGCGCACTATGGTGGTCGTGGATCGCTTCTTCCCATCGAGCAGGATGTGCTCGACGTGCGCTCGGGTGTGTGAATCGCTCCCGCTCGGCGTCCGGGAGTGGACGTGCGGCGGATGTGGCACCCGCCACGACCGCGACCACAACGCCGCCAAGAATCTTCTGGCCGTCGGGCAGACGGTGTCGGCCTGTGGAGCCGATGTAAGACCTCAACGGAAACTCTCCGGACGGGCGGTCGGTGACGAAGCAGGAAAACCCATAGCGCGAGCTGTGGGGGTCCCCGCCCCAGTGGGGCGGGGAGGATGTCAAACGGCGAACTCCTGGAAGGCGATGGTCTTCTCGACCGGGTAGTACTCCGAGCCGAGCAGCTCGCGGATGATGTAGGCGTTGCGGTAGGCGCCCATGCCCAGGTCGGGGCTGGTGATGCTGTGGGTGTGGACGCCGGCGTTCTGGAGGAAGACACCCCGGCCGGTCACGTCGATGGCGTAATTGCGGCCCAGGTCGAAGTTGCCGTGGCCGTCGTAGCGCAGGCGATCGCGGACCGGCTTCAGGAACTCCGGCTCGCGGTACTGGTAGCCGGTGGCCAGCACCAGGCCCTCGCTGTCCAGCTCGTAGTCCTTGCCCTGCTCCTCCTGGCGGAGGGAGAGGGTGTAGGTGCCGTCCCGGTAAGTGGCTTCGGTGAGCGCGGAGTTGGTGAGCAGCCGGGTCTGGACGGGGCCGCCGAGGTTCTTCTGGTAGAGCAGGTCGAAGATCTCGTTGATCAGCTCGCCGTCGATGCCCTTGAACAGGCCCTTCTGCTGGGCGGTGACCCGGTAGCGGGTGTCCTCGGGGAGCGCGTGGAAGTAGTCGATGTACTCCGGGGAGGTCATCTCCAGCGTGAGCTTGGTGTACTCCAGCGGGAAGAACCGCGGGGAGCGGGTGACCCAGTTGAGCCGGTAGCCGTGGACGTCGATCTCGCTGAGGAGGTCGTGGTAGATCTCGGCCGCCGACTGTCCGCTGCCGACCAGGGTGATGGAGCGCTTCTTCTGCAGCTCCGCCTTGTGGGCCAGATAGCGGGAGTTGTGGATGAAGTCGCCGCCCAGACCCTCGCACGCCTCCGGGATGTAGGGCGGGGTGCCGGTGCCGAGGACCAGGTGCCTGGCGCGGTAGGTGTCCCCGGCGTCGGTGTGCACCGCGTACAGCCCGTCCTCGAAGGTGACCTCGGTGACCGTGGTGCCGAAGCGGACGCTGGTCAGCTTGCCGGCGGCCCAGCGGCAGTAGTCGTCGTACTCGACTCGCAGCGGGTAGAAGTTCTCCCGGATGTAGAAGGAGTACAGCCGGCCCTTCTCCTTCAGGTAGTTGAGGAAGGAGTACGGCGAGGTCGGGTCGGCCAGGGTGACCAGGTCCGACATGAAGGGCGTCTGGAGGTGGGCGCCGTCCAGGAACATCCCGGCGTGCCACTCGAACTCGGGCTTGGAGTCGAGGAAGACGCCGGTCAGCTCCTCGATGGGCTCGGTGAGGCAGGCCAGGCCGAGGTTGAAGGGGCCGAGGCCGATCCCCACGAAGTCAAGGGCGGGGCTGGCTTCAGGAAGCGCGGTCAAGGGACTCTCCCAGGTACTGCTCGGCGTGGCCGGCGATCAGATCGAGCACGGTGGCGATGTCGGCCGCGGTGGTCTCGGGGTTGAGCAGGGTGAACTTCAGGTAGTGGTGGCCGTCGGCCTTGGTGCCCGCGACCACGGCGTCGCCGGAGGCGAACAGGGCCTTGCGGGCGTACAGGTTGGCGCGGTCGATCTCGGCGGGGTCGGTGACGGTCGCCGGGAGGTAGCGGAAGACCAGGGTGGACAGCGAGGGCGCCACGACCACCTCGTAGCGTGGGTCGGCGGCGAGCAGCCGCCAGCCCTCCTGCGCCAGCTCGCAGACCTCGTCGAAGAGTTCGCCGATGCCGTCGGCGCCCATCACCCGCAGCGTCATCCACAGCTTGAGCGCGTCGAAGCGGCGGGTGGTCTGGAGGGACTTGTCGACCTGGTTGGGGATGCGCTCCCGCACCATGCGGCGCGGGTTGAGGTACTCCGCGTGGTAGGTCGCGTGCCGCAGGGTGGCCGCGTCCCGGACCAGCACGGCGGAGGAACTCACGGGCTGGAAGAAGGACTTGTGGTAGTCGACGGTGACCGAGTCGGCGCGCTCGATGCCGTCGATGCGGTCGCGGTGCTTCAGCGAGGTGAGCAGTCCGCAGCCGTAGGCGGCGTCCACGTGCATCCACACCCCGAACTGCGCGCAGAGTTCCGCGATCTCGGGGAGCGGGTCGATGGAGCCGAAGTCGGTGGTGCCCGCGGTGGCGACGACGGCCATCGGGGTGAGCCCGTCCCGGACGCAGCGCTCCAGCTCGTGGGCGAGTGCGAGGGTGTGCATCCGCTTGTCGTGGTCGACCGGGATGACGACGACCGCGTCGGGGCCGAGGCCGAGGAGTCTGGCGGACTTCTGCACGCTGAAGTGGCTGACCTCGGAGGTGAAGACGCGCAGCCGGCCGTACGACTCGGCCTTCGCCTCCTCGCGGGCCACCAGCAGCGCCTGGAGGTTGGACTGGGTGCCGCCGGAGGTGAAGACACCGTCGGCGGCGGGTCCCAGCCCGATGCGGGCGTTGGTCCAGTCGATCAGTTTCCGCTCGATGAGCGTGCCGCCGGCCGACTGGTCCCAGGTGTCCAGGGAGGAGTTGACCGCGGAGAGCACGGCCTCGCCGACCACCGCCGGGATGACGACCGGGCAGTTGAGGTGGGCGAGGTAGCGGGGGTGGTGGAAGTAGACGGCGTCCCGGAGATAGACCTCCTCCAGCTCGTCCAGCGCGGCGGCGGTGTCGCCGAGCGGCCGGTCGAGGTCCACGGAGTCGACGCGGGGAGCGAGGCCGTCGACGGTCACTCCGGTGAACGGGCTTGCGGCGGTGGCGAGTTTGGCCGCCACCCGCTCTACTCCTTCGGTCACGGAGCGGCGGTACGTCTCCGCGGTGAGGCCATTGAGCAGGTGCGAGCGCATGAGGGGGTCCTCCGGGGGAAACACGAGGGGAAGCGAAGTTCCGCGGCTCCAACTTAGGTTAGCCTAACCTAAATAGACGTCCGCTGAACACACCGCGCCCGTGACGAAGGTTCCTTGGAGGGTTCCGGCGGCTACGCGGCGCTCGCGCGGAGCTGTTCCTCCGTCAGTCCGCGCCGCCAGTAGCCGACGAAGGTCACCCGCCGGCGGTCGGTGCCGCGCTCCCCGACGAAGTGCCGGCGCAGCTCCCGCACCTGCCCGGCCTCGCCCGCGAGCCAGACGTACGGGCTGGTGTGGGCGGGCAGTCGGGCCGCGCGCAGCGCGTGGACGGCCGAGGGGGCGCCCTCGTGCCGTACCAGCCAGGTGATGCGGGCGTCCGCCTCGGTGTGCACGTCCTGGATGTCCCCGGCGTGCGGCACCTCCAGCCAGGCGAGCGCGCGGGTGGACGCCGGCAGTGACTCCAGTACGGCTGTCGCGGCCGGTACGGCGGTCTCGTCGCCCCAGATGACGACCAGGTCGGTGTCCTCCGGTGCCCGGAACCGGATGGCCCGGTTGTCGGCGATCGCCGGACCGAGCAGCAGCACCCGGTCGCCCGGGGCGGCACCGGCGGCCCAGCGGGAGGCGGGCCCGGCCGGGGCCGGAGCGCCGGGCTCGGTGCCGTGCAGGGCGAAGTCGATGTCGATCTCGTCCGGGTCCCGGCGCAGTGCGCGCAGGGTGTACGAGCGCATCACCGCCCGCACGTCGTCCGGGAGTTCACGCCAGCCGTGCCACCAGTCGTCGCCCAGCTCCAGCGGGACCGCCGGCTCGCGCTGGCCGGGATGCGGCAGGAACAACGAGAGGGACTGGTCGCGGCCCAGCGAGTGGAACCCGGCCAGCTCGGGGCCGATGAAGGTGATCCGGAGCAGAGACGGACCGAGCCGCCTCGTCCGGGCCACCGAGAGGGCGAAGAAACGGAACGGGACGGCTACGGCCCTCGTCATGCGGGGCTCCTGAACGTCAGGAAAGTGTCGTACGGGCAGGGTTCAGCTGACCTTCTTGGCCGTCTCGATGGCCTTGGCCAGGTTCTCCAGCAGCGGGGCGCACTTGTCGTAGGACAGGATGGGCTCGGCGGAGCGGGGGATGACCTGGCCGGCCTTCACGGCGGGCAGCTTCTTCCAGGTCGCCTTGGTGATGTCGGCGGGCTGGATGGCCGAGGAGCGGTCGTCCATGATGATGATGTCGGCCGGGTGCTTGTCGACGTTCTCCCAGCTCAGCGTCTCGAACCAGCCGCCGGTGGGCTTCTTGGCCGCCTCCGAGGGCTCGACGAAGTTCACGCCGAGGGACTTGAAGTACTCGAGGTCCGCGGAGAGGTTGGTGCCGGAGACGTAGAACGCGTCCTGCGCGGCGGAGCCGGCCATCACCTTGATCTCCGGGCGGGACCTGGCCGCCTTGCGCAGCCGGGCCGCGGCCGCCTCGAAGCGCTTCTTGGCGTCGGTGATCTTCGCGGACCTGGTGTCGGCGCCGAGGGACTCGGCCAGCTCCCACATCCGCTGGAGGGGGCCGGTGAGCGGGCGGTCGTAGACCGAGACCGCGACACTGGGCGCCAGCTTGGCTATCTTCGCGGCGGACTCCAGGGGCACGTACCAGAGGGTGCCCTTGGGGTCGAAGGTGGTGGTGATGAGGACCTGCGGGCCGAAGGCCGCGTACTCCTCGACGTTGAACTGGTTGAAGACGTTGCCGAAGACGGTCAGCTTGCTGACGTCCATGTCGCCGGCCTGCACATCGGCCTTGCCGTCCTTGGTCTTCGTCGGGCCGAACACGCCCTTGACCTCGATGCCGTAGTCGTACAGCGCGGCGGCGACACCGGTGAAGGCGACGATCTTCGTGGGGACCGAGTCCAGCTTCACGGTCTGGCCGCGGTCGTCCTTGAAGCTCCACGCGCCGGACCTGCCGGGCTTGGCCTGCCCCCCGGAGCCACCGCTCTTCCCCTGGTCGTCACCACAGGCGGCGAGCACGGCGCCGAGACCGAGGGCGCCGCCCGCGGCGAGGATGCCGCGGCGAGTGAGGTGGGTGGCACGGGTGTGGGGCATGGGTGTGCTGCTTTCGACCAGGGCTGATCGCCCGCCGGACTGGTTTGAGAAAGGTTAGCCTAACCTTGCTAATTGTCCAGGGGCGGCGGACGATCGCGCTCGGTCTCAGAACTTGTAGTTCGTCAGCATGGCGTTGCCGTACACGTCGTAGACGGACGCGTAGCCCTGGTCGGAGTCCTTCCAGGACGCGAACGCCTTGGCGATCGCGGTGGCGGCGCCCTGGGGGTCGGCCGCGGGCTTCTTCCCGCCGTTGATGTCGGTGGCGATGTAGGCGTTGCCCGTCTTGTCGTTCCACTCGCCGAGGATGCGGTCCACGCGGCCGGCCGCTGACTTCTGCTGGGCCGTACCGTGCTCCTCGACCCAGGACCTGAACTCCTGAGCGTTCTTCTTCGACTGGGCCTTGTCCGTGTCGTCGGGGAGCTTCTCCACGACACCGATCGCGTCCGGCTCGGCCGTCTTCTCGGTCGAGCAGGCGGCGGTCCCGGCAGCGATGACGGCACCGAGAGCGAGAACGGCGGTGATGCGGACCGCGGCCGCGGTCGGCATCGCACGGATATGCATGCATCCCCCTTGACGTCAGTCGGCACACAGTGGGGCGGGGGTACGCCGAATCGCGTCGCGTGCGTATGTGGTTCCCCGTGTTCCCGCTCCGCGCCTGCGGCCTCCCTGGTCAGCGGGACGGCCTTGAACGGATGTTCGGAACTGGCATGCAACTTAACAGGAGGGGCAAATCCTCTGCGCCGTAACTGAATCAATGTGAGATCAGACATGGCGCGAGGCGCCGCATTGCGCCCCGCGCCGTGTCATGGCTCAGCCGGTAAGGCCCAACTCCCGTGCGATCAGCATGCGCTGGACCTCGCTGGTGCCCTCGCCGATTTCGAGGATCTTGGAGTCCCGCCACATGCGGGCGACCGGGTACTCGTTCATGAAGCCGTAGCCGCCGTGGACCTGGGTGGCGTCACGGGCGTTGTCGACGGCGACGGTGGAGGAGTACAGCTTGGCGATGGCCGCCTCCTTCTTGAACGGCTCGCCGGCCACCAGGCGGGCCGCCGCGTCGCGCCAGGCGAGGCGGGCGGTGTGGGCCTTCATCTCCATGTCGGCCAGCTTGAACTGGATGGCCTGGTTGGTGCCGATGGGCCGGCCGAAGGCGTGCCGCTCCTTGGCGTAGCGCAGCGACTCGTCCACGCAGCCCTGCGCGAGCCCGGTGCCCAGCGCGGCGATCGCGATGCGGCCCTCGTCCAGGATGCGGAGGAACTGCGCGTAGCCGCGGCCCTCTTCGCCGAGCAGGTTGGCGGCCGGGACCCGGACGTCCTGGAAGGACAGCTCACGGGTGTCCGAGGCGTTCCACCCGACCTTGGAGTAGGGAGCGGCGACCGTGAAGCCCGGTGTGCCCGAGGGCACGATGATCGCGGAGATCAGCGGCTTGCCGTCCGGCTTGCGCCCGGTGACCGCGGTGACCGTCACCAGGCCGGTGATGTCGGTGCCGGAGTTGGTGATGAAGCACTTGCTGCCGTTGATGACCCATTCGTCGGTGTCCGGGTCCAGCCGGGCCGTCGTACGGGTAGCGCCCGCGTCCGAGCCACCGTCCGGCTCGGTCAGCCCGAACGCGCCCAGGATCTCGCCCGAACACAGCCGGGGCAGCCACTCGGCCTTCTGCTCCTCGGTGCCGAAGAGGTGGATCGGCATGGCGCCCAGCGAGACGCCCGCCTCCAGGGTGATGGCCACCGAGGAGTCCACCCGGGCCAGCTCCTCCAGCGCGATGCCCAGCGCCAGATAGTCGCCGCCCATCCCGCCGTACTCCTCGGGGAAGGGCAGCCCGAACAGGCCCATCCGGCCCATCTCGCGGACGATCTCGTACGGGAACTCGTGCCGCTCGTAGAAGTCGCCGATCTTCGGCGCCACGACGTCGTGCGCGAACTCCTCCACCGTGCGGCGGAGTTCCTCCAGCTCGGGGCTGAGGCGGTGGTCCATGCTGATCACTGGTCCTTGTCGGGCTGGGTCGTGGGGCCGAGGGCGCGGACGGTGCGGGAGGCGCTCGGGCGGCCCAGGTGGCCCGCCATCCAGACGCTGGTGGCGGTCAGCGCCTCAAGGTCGACCCCGGTCTCGATGCCGAGGCCGCGCAGCATCCAGACCAGGTCCTCGGTGGCGAGGTTGCCGGTGGCGGACTTGGCGTACGGGCAGCCGCCGAGGCCGCCCGCGGAGGCGTCGACGGTGGTGACGCCGTGCTGGAGCGCCGCGTAGGTGTTGGCGAGGGCCTGGCCGTAGGTGTCGTGGAAATGGACGCCGAGTTCCGCCGTGGGCAGGCCCGCTTCGTTCAGCAGGGTGAGCAGGGCGCGGACCTGGCTCGGTGTGGCGACGCCGATGGTGTCGCCGAGGCTCAGCTCGTCGCAGCCCATGTCCTTCAGGGCCGCGCACACCCGGACCACCTGGGGGAGCGGTACCTCGCCCTCCCACGGGTCGCCGAAGCACATCGACACATAGCCGCGGACATGGGCGCCTGCGTCCTTGGCCTGCCGTACCACCGGCTCGAACACGGCCAGCGACTCGTCCACCGTGCGGTTGAGGTTGGCCTTGGCGAAGGACTCCGTCGCGCTGGCGAACACCGCGATCCGGCGCGCTCCGAGCGCGAGAGCCCGGTCCAGGCCGCGCTGGTTGGGGACCAGTACCGGGAGTTCGGCGTCCACGTCGGACACCTGGGGGAACAGCTCCTCGGCGTCGGCCAGTTGGGGCACCCACTTGGGGTGCACGAAGCTGGTCGCCTCGATCGTGGTCAGGCCCGCCGCGCGCAGCCGGCGGATGAACTCCGCCTTCACCTCGGTCGGTACGGCCGTCTTCTCGTTCTGGAGGCCGTCGCGGGCGCCCACCTCGTGGATACGGACCCGCGTGGGCAGGCCGGGGTCGGGGACGACCATGGGCAGGGCGTTCATCTAGGCCTCCTCCCTCGGCGCGATGACGGCCAGCACCTGGTCCATGGCGACCGTGCTGCCGGGCGTCACGTCGAGTTCGGCGACCGTGCCCGCGTGCGGGGCGGAGACGACGTGCTCCATCTTCATCGCCTCCACCACCAGCAGGCTCTGCCCGGCCTCGACTTCGTCGCCCACGGCCACCTTCACCACCGTCACCGTGCCCGGCATGGGCGCGGTCAGCGAGTCGGCGCCCGCGTGCGCGGAGCGGCTGAGCGAGGCGGCGACCGGGTCGTGGTCCCGCACCTGCCAGGCGTCGCCGTCCCGCCCGAGCCAGTCGGCCGCGCGGCGGAAGGTGTGGCGGACGCCGTCCAGGGTGACGCTCACCGTGTCGGGGGTGACGTGGGCGTCGGTGCCGCGCCGGGCGTGCGCCACCGGTTCCTCGCCGGGCACGCGCAGGGGGAACGACACCGGCTTGGGCTTCCCGCTCAGCCGCCAGCCGTCCGGCACCGAGAAGGGGTTCACCCAGCCGTCGCCCGTGGGGCGCAGCTCCTCCAGGCGGACGGCCGCCGCCGCCTCGTAGACCTCTTCCGGGACGCCGGACGGGATCAGGTCGTCCACCGCGCGCTCCACCAGCCCGGTGTCCAGTTCGCCCGCCACCACCGCGGGGTGCGCGAGCAGCCGGCGCAGGAAGCCCGCGTTGGTCGGGACGCCCAGGGTGACCGTCTCCGCGAGGGCCGCGCGGAGCTTGCGCAGGGCGGTCGCGCGGTCGGGGCCGTAGGCGATCACCTTGGACAGCATCGGGTCGTACAGGCTGCCGACCTCGGTGCCCTCGCTGAGCCCGGAGTCGGTGCGGAGCCCGTCGCCCTGCGGCTCGGCCAGCAGCAGGACCGTTCCGCCCGAGGGGAGGAAGCCGCGCGCCGGGTCCTCGGCGCAGATACGGGCCTCCACCGCGTGCCCGGTCAGCGTCACGTCCTCCTGGGCGAAGCCCAGCGGCTCGCCGGACGCCACCCTCAGCTGCCACTCGACCAGGTCCAGGCCGGTGATCAGCTCGGTCACCGGGTGCTCGACCTGCAGGCGGGTGTTCATCTCCATGAAGTAGTACGAGGACGGGTCGCCCCCCGGCACGATGAACTCCACCGTGCCCGCGCCCCGGTACCCGCACGAGCGGGCCGCCTGCACGGCCGCCTCGCCCATCGCCGCGCGGGTCGCCTCGTCGAGCAGGACGCTGGGCGCCTCCTCGATGATCTTCTGGTGGCGCCGCTGGAGCGAGCACTCGCGCTCGCCGAGGTGGACCACGTTGCCGTGGCCGTCGGCGAGCACCTGGATCTCGATGTGCCGGGGGCGGTCGATCCACCGCTCCACCAGCAGGGTGTCGTCGCCGAAGGAGGCGCGGGCCTCGCGGCGGGCGGCCGCGATCTCCTCGGCCAGCGCGGCCTCGTCCCGCACCAGGCGCATGCCCTTGCCGCCGCCGCCCGCCGAGGGCTTCAGCAGCACCGGCATGCCGATCTCGCGGGCGGCACCGGCCAGTTCGGCGTCGGTCAGCCCACTGCCGCTGGAGCCCGGCACGACCGGCACCCCGGCCGCGCGCACCGTCTCCTTGGCGCGGATCTTGTCGCCCATCAGGGCGATGGCGTCGGCGGACGGCCCGATGAAGACGAGCCCCGCCTCCTCGCAGGCGCGCGCGAAGCCGGCGTTCTCGGCGAGGAAGCCGTAGCCGGGGTGGACGGCCTGGGCGCCGGTGCGGGCGGCGGCCTGAAGCAGCCGCTCCACCGACAGATAGCTCTCCGAAGCCGGGGCCGGGCCGATCCGGACGGCCGTGTCGGCCTCCCGGACGTGCCGCGCGTCCGCGTCGGCGTCGGAGAAGACCGCCACCGAGCGCACGCCGAGCGCGCGGAGCGTACGGATGACCCGTACGGCGATCTCACCCCGGTTGGCGACCAGCACTGTGTCGAACACGGATTCCCCTCCCTCTCACATCCGGAAGACGCCGAACCGGGGCTCTCCCAGCGGCGCGTTGGCACAGGCGGTCAGGGCGAGTCCGAGCACCTGACGGGTCTGGAGCGGGTCGATCACGCCGTCGTCCCAGAGACGGGCGGTGGCGTAGTAGGCGCTGCCCTGGCTCTCGTACTGCGCGCGGATCGGGGCCTTGAAGGCGTCCTCGTCCTCGGCGGGCCACTCCTCGCCGCGCGCCTCCATCTGGTCCCGCTTGACGGTGGCGAGCACCGAGGCGGCCTGTTCGCCGCCCATGACGGAGATCTTGGCGCCGGGCCACATCCACAGGAAGCGGGGGGAGTAGGCGCGGCCGCACATCGAGTAGTTGCCCGCGCCGTAGGAGCCGCCGACCACGACCGTCAGCTTCGGCACGCGGGTGCAGGCGACGGCGGTGACCATCTTGGCGCCGTGCTTGGCGATGCCGCCCGCCTCGTAGTCCTTGCCGACCATGAAGCCGGAGATGTTCTGGAGGAAGACCAGCGGGATGCCGCGCTGGTCGCACAGCTCGATGAAGTGCGCGCCCTTCTGGGCGGACTCGGAGAACAGGATGCCGTTGTTGGCGACGATGCCGACCGGGTGGCCGTGGATACGGGCGAAGCCGGTGACCAGGGTCTGGCCGAACTCGGACTTGAACTCGCTGAAGCGCGAGCCGTCCACCACGCGGGCGATGATCTCGCGGACGTCGTAGGGGGTGCGCGAGTCGACCGGGACCGCGCCGTACAGCCCGAAGGGGTCGACCTTGGGGTCGACGGCCTGGGTCACCTCCCAGGGGGCGTCCTTGCGGGCGGGGAGGGTGGCGACGATGTTCCGCACGATCCTCAGTGCGTGCGCGTCGTCCTCCGCGAGGTGGTCGGTGACGCCGGAGACGCGGGAGTGGACCTCGCCGCCGCCCAGCTCCTCCGCGGTGACGACCTCGCCGGTGGCGGCCTTCACCAGCGGGGGGCCGCCGAGGAAGATCGTGCCCTGGTCGCGGACGATCACCGCCTCGTCGCTCATCGCCGGGACGTACGCGCCGCCGGCCGTGCAGGAGCCGAGGACGGCGGCGATCTGCGGGATGCCGGCCGCGGACATGCGGGCCTGGTTGTAGAAGATGCGGCCGAAGTGGTCGCGGTCGGGGAAGACCTCGTCCTGCATGGGCAGGAAGGCGCCGCCGGAGTCCACCAGGTAGACGCAGGGCAGGCGGTTGTCGAGGGCCACCTCCTGGGCGCGCAGGTGCTTCTTCACCGTCATCGGGTAGTACGTGCCGCCCTTGACGGTCGCGTCGTTGGCGACGATCACGCACTCGCGTCCGCTGACCCGGCCGATCCCGGCGATCACCCCCGCCGCCGGGGCCTGTCCGTCGTACATCCCGTCGGCCGCGAGGGGGGCCAGCTCCAGGAAGGGTGAGCCGGGATCGAGCAGGGCGTCCACCCGGTCCCTCGGCAGCAGCTTGCCGCGCGCGGTGTGCCGGGCGCGCGCCTTCTCGCCGCCGCCGAGGGCCGCGGCCGCCAGCTTGGCGCGCAGCTCCTCGCCCAGGGCGAGATGGGCCTGTTCATTGGCCCGCCAGGCCTCCGACGCGGGGTCTGCCGCGCTCGTCAGCTCCGGTGCCTCGTGCATCCTGCGAACCCCTCACCTTGTTAATGAGCGTTAACGCATTTCCTTCAGGTTAACGACCGCTAACCGCGCTGTCTACAATGACCCGCATGGCCAGCAGAACCGACGCCCCGACCCGGCGCCAGCAGATCCTCAAGGAGGCCGCGCGCCTCTTCGCCGAGCGCGGGTTCCACGGCGTGGGCGTGGACGAGATAGGGGCGGCGGTCGGCATCAGCGGCCCCGGCCTCTACCGGCACTTCCCCGGCAAGGACGCGATGCTCGCGGAGCTGCTGGTGGGCATCAGCGGCCAGCTCCTCACCGGGGCGCGCCGCCGTCTGGCGGATGCGGACAGCCAGGCCGGCGCCTCCGAGGTGCTGGACTCCCTCATCGAGGGCCACATCGACTTCGCCCTGGACGACCGCCCGCTGATCACCCTCCACGACCGCGAGCTGGACCGGCTGCGCGACAGCGACCGCAAGCTCGTCCGCCAGCTCCAGCGCCAGTACGTCGAACTCTGGGTCGGCGTCGTCCGCGAGGCCCACCCCACCCTCACCGAACCCGCCGCCCGCTCCGCCGTCCACTCCGTCTTCGGCCTCCTCAACTCCACCCCCCACCTGGGCCGCTCCGGCACCCTGCCGGGCCGAGCGGTCACCGCGACGCTGCTGCACCGGATGGCGCGCGGGGCGTTCGCGGCAGCGGGGTCTTGAACGGGCTCGCAGCGGGAGGCGTCTCAGTACGCTGACCTCATGGACTACGCGAAGATGCGCGCGATCGCCGAGGAGCTCGGCGCCTACGCCGAGCAGCTCGAAGGAGCCTGGAGCGTCGAGATCGGTCCGTCCGGCCCGATACTGGCCATGATGTGTCCGTCGAAGCGTCATGAGGGCACGGTTCGCCGTATCTGCAAGCAGTTGGATGAACAGCTCCTCCGCACGCATCCCGGTTACATCTGCGCGAGCGGACCCGAGATCGAACACCCGGCGATCGGACGCATGCGTCTCCCCGACGCGGTCGTCATCCCCGAGGCCGCCCTCGACGAAGAAGGCATCGCCGTCGATGCGACGCAGGTGCTGGGGGTCGTCGAGATCGTGTCGCCCTCCAATCCCCACAACGACTATGTCGAGAAGCTGGCCGACTACCCCGCCATGGGCATCGCCCACTACCTGATCGTCGACCCGCGCACCGGCACGATCGAAGCCCACTCCGACCCCTGCAAGGGCCGCTACGCCCGCAAGGACGCCTACATCTTCGGCGACACCGTCCCCTTCGGCCCCTGGCTGATCGACGCCGGCGACTTCCGGCGATACGGCAAGGCCGGCAGCTGACCCTCGTCGTCGTCCAGGGTGGGGAAGCTCACCCTGGACGGTGAACGTACTCGCCGGTACCTTCGGTTGAGCAAGCGCTTAGACATGCCCTGTGTCATGCCGAGGTACGTGGAGGTGGCGGCGTGCGCCGTACGGTGTTCAACGAGGATCACGAGGCGTTCCGGGAGACTCTCCGGGACTTCATCGAGTCCGAGGTCGTGCCGGTCTACGACGAGTGGTTCGCCGCCGGTCAGGCTCCGCGCGACTTCTACTACAAGCTCGGCGAGCTGGGCATCTTCGGCATCAACGTGCCCGAGGAGTTCGGTGGCGCAGGGCTCGACAGCCACAAGTTCGAGGCCGTCCTCTACGAGGAGACCTCCCGTGCGGGTGTTCAGTTCGGCGGCTCCGGCGTGCACGTGCTGCTCGCCCTGCCCTACATCAAGATGCTGGCCACGGACGAGCAGAAGAAGCGTTTCCTGCCGAAGTTCGTCACCGGCGAGGAGATGTGGGCCATCGCGATGACCGAGCCCGGCACCGGCTCGGACCTCGCGGGCATGAAGACCACCGCCAAGCTCTCCGAGGACGGCACGCACTACGTCCTCAACGGCGCCAAGACCTTCATCACCGGCGGTGTGCACGCCGACAAGGTCATCGTCTGCGCCCGTACCTCCGCCCCGAAGGAGGACGACCGCCGGTTCGGCATCTCCCTCTTCGCCGTGGACACCAAGTCCGAGGGCTACTCCGTCGGCCGCAAGCTGGACAAGCTGGGCCTGAAGACCTCCGACACCGCCGAACTCGCCTTCGTGGACGTCAAGGTCCCCGTCGAGGACCTGCTCGGCGAGGAGAACAAGGGCTTCTACTACCTCGGCCACAACCTGGCCTCCGAGCGCTGGGGCATCGCCTTCGGCGCCTACGCCCAGGCCAAGGCCGCCGTCCGCTTCGCCAAGCAGTACGTGCAGGACCGTACGGTCTTCGGCAAGCCGGTCGCCCACTTCCAGAACACCAAGTTCGAGCTGGCCGCCTGCCAGGCCGAGGTGGACGCCGCCGAGGCCGTCGCCGACCGCGCCACCGAGGCGCTGGACGCCGGCGAGCTGACCCCCGCCGAGGCCGCCTCCGCCAAGCTGTTCTGCACCGAGGTCGCCCACCGTGTGATCGACCGCTGCCTCCAGCTCCACGGCGGCTACGGCTACATGAACGAGTACCCCATCGCCCGCCTGTACGCGGACAACCGCGTCAACCGCATCTACGGCGGCACCAGCGAGATCATGAAGTCGATCATCGCCAAGGACATGGGCCTGTAAGGCCCCCGCAATGACTGGCCGGTACAACCACACGACATGAGCCAGGCACTTCAGGACCTCCTCGATCTGCTCGACCTCGAGCGGATCGAGGAGGACATCTATCGCGGGCAGTCCCGCTCCGCCGTCGTCCCCCGCGTCTTCGGCGGCCAGGTCGCCGCGCAGGCGCTGGTCGCGGCGGGGCGTACGGTCCCCGCCGACCGCGCCGCCCACTCGCTGCACGCGTACTTCCTGCGCACCGGCGACCCCGGGGCGCCGATCGTCTACAGCGTCGACCGCATCCGCGACGGCCGCTCCTTCACCACCCGCCGCGTGGTCGCCGTCCAGCACGGCAAGCCGATCTTCCACCTCTCCGCCTCCTTCCAGGCGTACGAGGACGGCCTCGACCACCAGGCCCCCATGCCCCAGGCGCCCGACCCGGCCACCCTGCCGACGTCCCAGGAGCGCCTGCGCGGCTACGCCCACCTCGACCCCGAGGTCGTCGAGCGCTTCCTGGAGGCACGCGAGGCGATCGATCTGCGGTACGTGGACGAGCCGCCGTACGGGGAGTTCGGCGCTCCGCGCGAGCCGCACAGCCAGGTCTGGTTCCGCGCCAACGGCAAGCTGGACGACGACCCCCTGCTGCACGTCGTCCTCGCCACCTACGTCTCCGACATGACCCTGCTCGACTCGGTGCTGCTCGCCCACGGGCGCGGCGGCTGGGCCGTCGGGGACGTGGTCGGGGCCTCCCTGGACCACGCGATGTGGTTCCACCGCCCCTTCCGTGCCGACGAGTGGCTCCTGTACGACCAGGAGTCCCCCTCCGCCCACGGCGGCCGGGGCCTGGGCCAGGCCCGGATCTACACGCGGGACGGCGCACTCGCCATCTCGGTCGTCCAGGAGGGCGTGGTCCGCGTCCCGCGCTGAGGCGTCATCTCCCTTGTCCGGCGCCGGGGTTGCCCGCCCCGGCGCCCTCGCTTGCGGGGGCGCCCGCGCCGTGCGGGGGGCATCCGGGACAACCCGTCACTCAGTAGACCGCTCAACAGGACGCGCGACGCATCCGGGACTAGGCTTCATGAGTGAAAGCCGCAGCACACGGCATGCCCGGTGACGAGGTTTCCGGCTTCGGGACCTCAGCCGCAGCACCTGATGGCGTAGACGCGTACGGGTGGTCTGCGAGGCGTCGGCGGAGCAGGACCGTGCCGTTCAGCGCACTGCGGTGACACCTGAAGACCGTGCCGCAATCTTCCTCTTCGCGGTGACGGCCATCCACCTCGCACCCAGATCGGGATCGCGAGAGACGATGGAGATGGAAGGTAATTTCTCATGCGATCAACGCGCGCGAGGCGTCTTGTCGCCCTGTCCGCCACGGGCCTTCTGCTGGCCGGCGGAGCAGCGGTGGGCGCCGCGGGCACCGCTTCGGCGACCCAGAACGGCAACCACAGCTCCTACGACAGGGACTACCGGGGCGGTCACCACAACGGGTACGACAACGACCGCGGCTGGTGGAACGACGACGACTGGGGTTGGGGTCGTCACAACAACTGGAACTGGGGTGACTACGACAACTACTGGGGTGGCTACGGTCACGGCGGTTACGGCCACGGCGGTTACGGCCACGGTGGCTACGGTCACGGCGGTTACGGCCACGGTGGCTACGGTCACGGCGGTTACGGTCACGGCGGCTACGGCGGCGATCACGGTGGCGGCTACGGCGGCGGCCACGGTGGCGGCGGTCACGGCGGTGGCGGTCATGGCGGCGGCGGTCACGGTGGCGGCGGTCATGGCGGTGGCGGTCACGGTGGCGGCGGCCATGGTGGTGGCGGTCACGGTGGCGGCGGTCACTGACAACAACACCGCGATCTGAGCGAGACGTGCGGCCCCCGAGGGGGTCGCACTCCCGCGTCGGGGGGCGAGGTCAGACGAGTCCGGCCTGGTCGAGCAGATACGCCGTCATCGGGTCGTAATGGCGGGGGCTGACCACGTGGTCGTCCAGCGGGACCGCCACCTGCAGGGTGCCCTCGGCCTCGGCGAGGAACAGCGCCGGGTCGTTGCAGTCGGCGTATCCGGCCGCGTCGACGCCGTGCTGCGCCGCGTACCCGGCCCAGCCGTGGTCGGCCACGACGAGGTCCGGCAGCTCACGGCCCTCGCGCTCGAGTCCGGTGAGGATCGCGCGCATCGGCTCCCCGGAGTGGGTGTGCCAGAGGGTGGCGCCGTGCTCCAGGACGGCCACGTCGGCGAACTGCATGACGTACCCCTCGTCGGTCTGCAGCCGCTCCGGGATGACGACGATCTCGCAGCCGGCGGCGCGCAGCGCGGCGGCGGTGGCCCGGTGCACGTCCAGCAGGCCGCCCGGATGCCCGGTGGCGAACAGCACCCGCTGGCTGTCCTCGGCCGCCTTGCGCAGCCGCAGTGCGAGTCGCTCCAGCGCGGCGACGGTCAGCTCCGGGTCGATGGTGTCCTGCCCGTACCGGTGCTCGGCGTCGTCGTTCACGCCGACCCGCTCGGCCATCACCGCGAGCACGTCCTGCTCGTCGGTCCAGCGGTCGCCCAGCTCCAGGCCGAGCCAGAAATGCCGGTCGCCGTTGGCCAGCCTGCGGTAGTGGGAGAGGTTGTTCTCGCGAGGTGTCGCCACGTCCCCCGCGATCCGCGTTCTCACCAGATGGTCGACGAGTTGAGCACGGCTGGGCGTCCCGGATATCGGCATGCCCCCCATTGTGGGGCAGCGAACGATCCGCCGTCTCCGGGACGCCCCTCTTACGGGGGACCCCGGTGGCTCAGTGGTGGCGCAGGGCGAACCACAGCTCCATGCGGACGTCCGGATCGTCCAGGTCCGTGTCGAGGAGGGCGGCGCAGCGCGCGATGCGCTGGCGGACGGTGTTGCGGTGCACGTCCAGCGCGACCGCCGTACGGTCCCAACTCCCGTGCAGGGAGAGCCAGGTGCGCAGGGTCTCGGTGAGCGCCGGGCCCGCCGCGAGCGGGGCGAGGAGGGCCCGCGCGTGCTCCTCGGCGTCCGCGCGCGGCACCAGCTCACTCAGCCCCGGCCGGGCGCCGTGCCGGACCAGCGGGGCGCGGGTGGCTCGGGCGCGGGCCAGCGCGCGGGCGGCCTGCGCGTCGGCCGACGGCCAGCCGTCGGGCTCGGCGGGCGCGCCGACGCCCAGCGTCCAGCCGGGCTGCGCGGCCGGCTCCCGCCCGGCGGGCACGAGGACGCGTACGACGTCCCGGCCCAGGTCGATCAGGGGTGAGCCGAGCGCCGTGCCGAGGGCGGCCGCGCCGACGGGGTCGGGGGTGCCGTTCTCCGGGCGGGCGTGCACCACCAGCCACCGCCCGCCACTCCCCAGCAGCCCGGCCACCTCCGCCGGGGCCGCGCCCAGCAGCAGCCGCACCAGCGCCGAGGAGCGGGCCGCGCCCGCCCCGCTCTGGTGCTCGCCGGTCAGCAGGGAGAGCAGTACGGCGGCGACGGAGGCGATGGTGTGGTCGGCCGGCTCGCGCCGCCGGGTGGCCACGCCGAGCACGAACCCGCTGCTGCCGCCCAGGGCGTAGGCGGCGAGCTGGGTGTCGCCGAGGGAGTCGGTGGCGGAGGTGGGGGCGTCCCTGGGGGTGTTCTCCGGGCCGGTGCCCGGCCGTACCACCGCCGTCAGCTTCCGCAACGCCTCCTGCGTCCCCGGTACCGGCGCGCGGCCCGCGCTCGCGATCGCCGTGCCGTCGGGGGCGTACAGGAGGGCGTGGGCGGCAAGGCGCTGGGCGAGCTGGCGCAGGACCGAGGGGACCGGGTCGGGGCGGGAGGCGGCGGCCGCGAGGCTCTGCTGGGCCTCCGTGACCCGGCGCAGCTCGGCGAGGCGGGCCTGCGCCATGAGCTGCCACACCGCGCGGGCCACCCCGGAGAACGTGGTCCGGGGCGGCACCTCCAGCAGCGGCAGCCCGTACGCCTCACACGCGGCGACCAGCGCGCGCGGCACCGTGTCGTGCACCGGGGCCAGCCCGAAGCCGAGTGCGGCACCCCCCGCCGCGACGATCCGCGACACGTAGTCCGCGAAATAGTCCCCCGAGCTCTCGACTTCGCTCGAGCAGGGGGCGCCCCCCTCGGCCCCCGCCGCCTCCGGCACATGCACCCCGGCCGTCAGCAGCAGCTCGCCGCCCAGCAGATAGGGGTACGGGTCCGCCATCTCCGAGGTGTGCGCCCAGTGGATCACGGTGTCCGGGGCCGGGGGACCGGCGATCTGGCGCAGGCCCAGGTCCTCGCGGGCCAGCAGCGCGGAGAGCGGCACGGGCGGGGTCGGCGGGACGGACGGGGCGGTCGGCTCCGACATGGTGTGCACATCCTCCTGTCCGCCCCGTTCATATGGATGAAACGTACACTTCGCAGTCGCTTTCCGGCCACCTATCGTCTAGGCGGAACGGCAGCCGCGGGTACGGGCGGATGTCCCCGCGAACCGCTGCCGTCGACACCCCCACGCCACAGCACGACACGCCACCGGACAAGCGCGCGAAGGAGGGCCCCAGCCCATGGCCGTCGACTACACAGTGATCGTCGTCTATCTCGCCGGGATGCTGGCCATGGGCTGGTGGGGCATGCGCCGCGCCAAGTCCAAGAGCGAGTTCCTGGTGGCCGGCCGCAGACTGGGCCCGGCCATGTACTCCGGCACCATGGCCGCCATCGTGCTCGGCGGCGCGTCCACCATCGGCGGAGTCGGCCTCGGCTACAAGTACGGCCTCTCCGGCGCCTGGATGGTCTTCACCATCGGCCTCGGCCTGCTCGCCCTGTCGGTGTTCTTCTCGGCCCGCATCGCCCGGCTGAAGGTCTACACCGTCTCCGAGATGCTGGACCTGCGCTACGGCGGCCGGGCCGGGGTCATCTCCGGCGTGGTCATGTGGGCGTACACCCTGATGCTGGCGGTCACCTCGACCATCGCCTACGCCACGATCTTCGACGTGCTGTTCGACATGAACCGCACCCTGGCGATCGTCCTCGGCGGATCGATCGTCGTCGCGTACTCCACCCTCGGCGGCATGTGGTCGATCACGCTCACCGACATGGTGCAGTTCGTGGTGAAGACGATCGGCGTGCTGCTCCTGCTGCTGCCCATCGCCGTGGTCAAGGCGGGCGGCTTCTCGGAGATGCGGGCCAAGCTGCCCACCTCGTACTTCGACCCGCTGGGCATCGGCGGCGAGACGATCTTCACCTACGTGCTGATCTACACCTTCGGCATGCTGATCGGCCAGGACATCTGGCAGCGCGTGTTCACCGCCCGCGACGACCGCACCGCCAAGTGGGGCGGCACCGCGTCGGGCACGTACTGCCTGGTCTACGCGGTGGCCGGCTCGGTCATCGGCACCGCCGCCAAGGTGCTCTACCCCAAGCTCGCCAGCCCGGACGACGCGTTCGCCACCATCGTCAAGGACGAACTCCCCATCGGCGTCCGGGGTCTGGTGCTGGCCGCCGCCCTCGCCGCCGTGATGTCCACCTCCTCCGGCGCCCTGATCGCCTGCGCGACCGTCGCCAACAACGACATCTGGTCCCGGCTGCGGGGCATCGTCCGCCCCGGTGGCGAGGAGCACGACGAGGTGAAGGGCAACCGCGTCTTCATCCTGATCATGGGCATCGCCGTGATCGGCACCGCCATCGCGCTGAACAACGTGGTCGAGGCGCTGACCGTCGCGTACAACCTGCTCGTCGGCGGCCTGCTGGTGCCGATCCTCGGCGGGCTGCTGTGGAAGCGCGGCACCGTGCAGGGCGCGCTCGCTGCCGTGATCGTCGGCGGCCTCGCGGTGATCGGCCTGATGGCGGGCTACGGCATCCTCGCCAACGAGCCCGTCTACTACGGCCTGCTCGCCTCCCTCGCCGCCTACCTGGCGGTCTCCCTGGCCACCAGGCCCACCGACGAACGCGTCCTCGCCGTCTGGCGCGACCGCCTCGCCGGCAAGTCCCCCGAACTCCCGTCCGAACCGGTCCCGGCTCCCCAGTAGAGTCGTACGGAAAGCAGTACATGCGCGACTAAGCGCAAGGAAGAAGGCATTTCACGATGAGCAGCTCCGAGACGCCCCGCGGACCCGTCGACTCCTCCCGCGTCCCGCGCTACGCGGGCCCCGCGACCTTCGCCCGGCTGCCCCGGCTGGACGAGGTCGGCCGCGCCGACGTCGCCGTGGTCGGCGTGCCGTTCGACTCCGGCGTCTCGTACCGGCCGGGCGCCCGCTTCGGCGGCAACGCCATCCGCGAGGCGTCCCGGCTGCTGCGCCCGTACAACCCCGCGCAGGACGCCTCCCCCTTCGCCCTCGCGCAGGTCGCGGACGGCGGCGACATCGCGGTGAACCCGTTCAACATCAACGAGGCCGTCGACACCATCGAGGCCGCCGCCGACGACCTGCTCGGCACCGGCGCCCGCCTGATGACCCTGGGCGGCGACCACACCATCGCGCTGCCGCTGCTGCGAAGCGTCGCCAAGAAGCACGGCCCGGTCGCGCTGCTGCACTTCGACGCGCACCTCGACACCTGGGACACGTACTTCGGCGCCGAGTACACCCACGGCACGCCGTTCCGCCGCGCGGTGGAGGAGGGCATCCTCGACACCGAGGCGCTGTCCCACGTCGGCACCCGGGGCCCGCTGTACGGCAAGCAGGACCTCACCGACGACGAGAAGATGGGCTTCGGCATCGTCACCTCGGCCGACGTCTACCGCCGGGGCGCGGACGAGGTCGCCGACCAGCTCCGCCAGCGCATCGGGGACCGCCCGCTGTACATCTCCATCGACATCGACTGCCTCGACCCGGCCCACGCCCCCGGCACCGGCACCCCCGAGGCGGGCGGCATGACCTCCCGCGAGCTGCTGGAGATCCTGCGCGGGCTCGCCTCGTGCAACCTGGTCTCGGCGGACGTGGTCGAGGTCGCCCCGGCGTACGACCACGCCGAGATCACCTCGGTCGCGGCCTCGCACACGGCGTACGAACTCACCACCATCATGAGCCGTCAGATCGCGGCGGCCCGGAAGGACGCGTAAGCGACGTGACGCACGACCACGACCTGGAACTCCGCCCGACCGAGGCGCAGACGGAGGCGGCCCTGAATCCCCCGCCGGGGCGCAACGGCGGCGACCTGGTCGTGGAGACGCTGGCCGGGCTCGGCGCGACGGCCGTCTTCGGACTGCCCGGCCAGCACGCGCTCGGCATGTTCGACGCGCTGCGCCGCTCCTCGCTGCGCTACATCGGCCTGCGGGTGGAGAACAACGCGGGCTTCGCGGCGGACGCGTACGGCCGGATCACGGGGGAGGCGGCGCCGCTGCTGCTCTCCACCGGGCCGGGCGCGCTGACCTCGCTGGCCGCGCTGCAGGAGGCGGCCGCGGCCTCCGCGCCCGTGCTGGCGATCAGCAGCCAGATCCCCACGGCGGGGCTCGGTGGTGGCCGACACGGTTATCTGCACGAACTCCCGGATCAGGCGGCGTCGTTCCGGGGGATCGTGAAGTCGGTTCACACGGTCCGCTCGCAGTCGCAGATCCCGTCGGCCGTCGCGGAGGCCTGGCGGTCCGCGCTGACCGCTCCGCACGGGCCGGTGTGGGTGGAGATCCCGCAGGACGTGCTGCTGGCGGAGACCTCGCTGCCGGTGGTGACGGCCCCGGACGCGACCCCGGAGGAACTCGTCCCGCGCGTCGAACTCACGGCGGTGGCAGCGGACCTGCTGTCCCGTGCTCAGCGTCCCGCGATCATCGCGGGCGGGGGAGTCGTACGGTCCGACGCCTCGGGCAAGCTGCTGCAGCTGGCGGAGAAGCTGGACGCCCCCGTGGTGACCACCTTCGGCGGCAAGGGCGCCTTCCCCTGGGAACACCCGCTGTCCCTCCAGTCCTGGCTGGAGGACCGGCACATGACCGACCTGCTGGAGGACGCGGACGTCCTGCTGGTGGTCGGGTCGGGGCTCGGTGAACTCTCCTCGAACTACCACACGTTCAAGCCCCGTGGCCGGGTCGTCCAGATCGAGGCCGACCTCGGCAAGCTGGAGTCCAACCACCCGGCGCTGGGCATCCACGCGGACGCCCGCCTCGCGCTCCAGGCGCTGCTGGAGACGGTGTCCGAGCGGACCGACGTCACGGCGCCGGAGCGGGTGCGGGACGTGCTCGGCCGTATCGCCGACCGGATCGCCGGGCAGGAACTCACGCTGGAGCAGGACGTGTTGGCGTCCGTGCGCCGGGCGCTCCCGGCCGGCTCGCCGTCCTTCTGGGACATGACGATCCTCGCCTACTGGGCCTGGTCCGCCTTCGACCCGCGCGGCGTCAACACCATGCACTCCGCCCAGGGCGCCGGCGGCCTCGGCTACGGCTTCCCGGCGGCACTCGGCGCGGCGGCGGCCGACCCGAGCCGCCCGGTCCTCGCGGTCTCCGGCGACGGGGGCGCCCTGTACTCGATCGCCGAGCTGGCCACGGCCCGTCAGTACGACCTGCCGGTCACCTGGCTGATCGTGGACGACGGGGGCTACGGCATCCTCCGCGAGTACATGACGGATGCCTTCGGCCAGGCCACGGCGACGGAACTGACCCGCCCGGACTACGTGGCGCTGGCCGAGTCCTTCGGGGTGCCGGGCGTGCGCACGAGCCCCGAGACCCTGGAGGCGGACCTGACGAAGGCGCTGGCGACGCCCGGCCCTTCGGTGGTCGTGCTCCCCGCGGTCCTGCGGATGTTCGCGCCGACCCACCTGGGCTGACCGGCCGCGCCGGACGCCGGACAGCGGTGAACTTCCCCCGTGCGGGGGCAGGTTCACCGCTGTGCTGCGTCTACCAGATCGCGTCGACCCACTCCGGGTGGTCGATGAACGGGTTGCGGTTGTGCTGGTAGGTGTCGTAGATGACCTGGTTGCGCTTTTCCTCGAAGGCGCTCGGCGGGTCCTCGTCGTTCCACTGCTTGAGGACCGACAGTCTGCCGATGTACGGGTTGCTGCCGTTGCCGACCTTCTCGTTGGGCTCCAGGTCGGCGAAGCCGTCGCCCCCGTCGTAGCGGACCGCCATGTAGAGGATCATGCGGGCCACGTCGCCCTTGTCCGCGTCGCGCGGCTCGAAGGAGTCCGAGTCGGTGAGGCTGCCGCCCCCGCCGCTGACCGCGCTGCCGCCGTCGTCGAAGTCCTTGTTGCCACGGACGCTGTTGACCTGTACGTCCGCGGGGCGCAGGTGGTGCAGGTCGGTGCCGGGACCGGTCACCTCGCCGAAGTCGCCGTGCGACTTGGCCCACACGTGCTCGCGGTTCCAGTCGCCGGTGCTGCCGCCATTGAGGGCCTTGGCGCGTGAGACGCCGCTGTAGAGCAGGATCACGTTGCTGCTGTTGTTCGGGTCCTGGTCGGTGACCTTCAGCGCGTCCCAGACCGCCGAGTACGAGATCTTGCTCTGGCTGCTGATGATGGTGTGCAGCGAGGACTTGAGGCTCGCACCCGTCTTGCCGACGGCGTTCTTGTAGTACGTGGTGTCGTACGAGGTCGTCGTCGCGCTCGCCGGGGAGGCGATCGCCGTGGGCATGGTCAGGCCGACGAGCAGGGCCGAGACGGCCAGTGCCGGAGCCTTCCAGCGGTGTATGTGCGTCACGGGCATGTGGGGGCCGATCTACGCGAGTTGATTGAGTCGACAACCAGAGCGTGACATGGACATGCGTAAATGGCGGTGAAGAGGACGTGACCGTTGTGTGTCGAGACCCCGCACGTTGCCTGTCATGAGCGTTGTCCGACGCGACGGTGGCCGACCCGCCCGCCCGGACGGCGCGGCCTTGGGGGAGGCCTCCGGCGCGCCGGGGGCCTCCACGACCCCGGAAACCCTGGAGGCGGACCTGACGAAGGCCCCAGCGTCCCTCGGCCCGTCGGTGTCGGCCCTCCGGCGGTGCTGCGCAGGTGCGCGCCGACGCACGTGGGTGCGAGCTGATCACCCGATCGGCTGTTCGCGGTGGCCTTCAAGGGATATGTTCCGTGAGGTCGCAGGCGTCCCGGCCGGGCCGATGTCGGAGGCGGCCACTACCCTGAGCCCGGAGAGGAGGACAGCGTGCTGCTGAGGTTCCGTGTCGCGAATGTGCGGTCCCTGCGAGACGAGCAGGAGCTGTCCTTCGTCGCGCCTGGCGACGAGCAGGGCGGGGCCGCGAACCCGGTGGATCTCGCGGGCGGAGAATCCGTCTCCGTCCTACCGCTGATCGGCATCTTCGGGGCCAACGCCTCCGGCAAGTCCAACGTGCTGACCGCGATGACCGACATGCGTAACGCGGTCCTCAACTCTTATGCACGCTGGGCCTCTTACGACGGCATCCCGCGCCAGGTCTTCGCCTTGGACCCCAAGAACGAGAGCGAACCTGCCTTCTTCGAGGTCGACGTAGTCATCGACTCGGTCCGCTGGACGTACGGCTTCGAGCTGAGCGCCACCCGCGTCGAGTCCGAATGGCTGCACAGCTACCCGCGCGGTCGCCGTCAGGAATGGCTCGACCGCGACGCCTCCCGGCCGGATGTCTTCAAGTGGCCCGGCGGACGTGTCAGGGACCGGTCCCAGCTCGTACGGCGTACGCGGCCGAACGCTCTGCTGCTCTCCACGGCCGGTACGGACAATCATCCGCAGCTTTCTCCACTCTTCCACTGGTTCCGCAGGAACTTCTGGATGATCAGCCCTGAGGTCGAGAAGGACGAGCGGGCGCAGTACACCACGAAGGAATTGTCGGGCCCCAGGGCCACCAGGATTCAGGAGCTGCTGCGGGTCGCCGACCTCGGCATCACCGGGGCGACGGTGATCAAGGAAGGCCCGGGCCGTGACACGGTGAAGCTGACGCATCACTCGACCGCCGGTGACGTGTCCTTCGACTGGCAGGAGGAGTCGTACGGCACCCGCTCCTGGTTCGCCCTCGTGGGTCCCCTGCTCCTCGCTCTCGACGAGGGTGCGGTTCTGCTCGTCGACGAACTCGACGCGAGCCTGCACTCCCGTTTCGCCGCAGAGGTCATCCGGCTCTTCCACGACCCGTACGCGAATCCCAAGGGCGCTCAGCTGGTCTTCACATCCCACGACGCGACGGTGCTCACCACCCCGAGCGGCGAGCGGCTCCTCGACCCGGCGCAGGTGTGGCTGACGCAGAAGGACAAGGACGGGGCGACCGAGCTGTATCCGCTCACCGATACGGAGCCGGGTGAGGAAGAAGACCTCACGCAGTCCTACCTCGCGGGGGCCTTCGGCGGGGTGCCGGCCCTTCTGGAGGGACAGATCGCGCGGCGCCTGATGGTGGCGCGCGAGGCCGGCTCGTACGACGAGACAGGCGACCGAGCGGACCGGGCGGGGCGCGACTGATGGGGCGGGGGCACAGGGGCAGGGACTCGTGGGAGCGTCCGGCCCGAGGGGGCGGACAGCGCAGGCGCCAAGTCTTCATCTTCACCGAGGGCAAGGTCACCGAGCCGTCGTATCTCGACATTCTCAAGGACAAGGGCACCCCGTACGCCGACAAGGTTCCGGTGGAGATGCACATCGCCAACCGCAAGGCGGACAGCGGGCGCAAGCCGCTCGACCTCGTCGGGCAGGCCATCAGGCTGAAGCGCGAAGAGGACCGCAAGGCGAAGCGGGCCAAACTGGATGCCAAGTACCTGCCTGAGGTCTGGTGCCTCTTCGACCACGACAACTACAAGTACATTCGGGATGCGCTCAAGGAGGCGGAGAAGGCGGGCATCGGAGTCGCCTTCTCGCATCCGTGCTTCGAGGTGTGGCGCCTCGCCCACTACAAGCCGGTCAGCGGCTCGTTCGCCGGGGTCTGCGACGGGGCGGCCGAGCGGCTCCCGTTCCAGCGAGGGTCCCAGGACGCCAAGACTCCCAAGGTCGTCCTGCCGCACCAGGTTCTCGGCCGTTACGAGACAGCGCGCAAGAACGCCGAGCACATGAACAGCCAGCATGGGGCGCATGTAGCCAAGTGGGACAGGGACCCGTACACGGACGTGCACGAGTTCGTGGAGAAGGCGCTGCACATCAACATGTACTGACTTCCTCGACCATGATCACGGGCTGATTTCGGTATCGCCCCGGCGGGGTCATAAGGTCTCTCCGTCATCTCAGGTCGGGTCATAGGGAGTCGTACGTGGCCAAGCTCACGCTCGCCCAGCTGGAACGGCACCTGTGGGCCGCCGCGGACATCTTGCGCGGCACGATGGACGCCTCCGAGTACAAGGACTACATCTTCGGGCTGCTCTTCTTGAAGCGCGCCAACGACGAGTTCGAGGCGGCCAGGGACAAGCTCAGTAAGTACGCGGTCGAGGAGCTGAAGCTCAGCGACGAAGACCTGACCGGTTACCTGGAGCAGCCGGGGCCGTACCGTAAGCGCGATGTCCTGTACGTGCCGGAGAAGGCCCGTTGGCACGAGGTCTCCGCCGCCACCCACAACATCAACGAGATGACCCTGCGCCCCGCGCTCCAGGCGCTCGAAGCCCAGAACACCAAGCTCAAGGGCCTCTTCGACCACCTCGACTTCAACCGCATCGGCGGGTCGGGTGCCGCGTCCGGCGCGGCCAAGCTCGCCGACCAGCGCCTGAAGCTCCTCATCGCGCACTTCGGGCGGATCCGGCTGCGCACGGAGGACTTCGAGTTCCCCGACCTGATCGGTGCCGCGTACGAGTACCTGATCAAGGAGTTCGCGGACACGGCCGGACGCAAGGGCGGTGAGTTCTACACCCCGCGCGCCGTGGTCCGCATGATGGTGGAGCTCCTCGCCCCCACCGAGAACATGAGGATCTACGACCCGTGCGTCGGCTCGGGCGGCATGCTCATCCACGCGGCGGAGTACGTGGAGGAGCACGGCGGCGACACGTCGTCCATGTTCTTCGCTGGCCAGGACGCCAACTCCGGCTCCTGGATCATGTCGACCATGAACATGGTCCTGCACGGAGTGCGCCGCTTCGACCTGGCCACCGGGGACACGCTCTCGCAGCCGGCGCACGTTCCGCGCTCGGACGAGGACCGCTTCGACGGAGTGCTCAGTAATCCGCCGTTCTCCTTGGACTACGCCCTCGCGGATCTGGCGCACCCGGCGGAGCGTGCCAAGTACGGGGCGACGAGCGAGCGCGGCAAGGCCGACCTGATGTTCCTCCAGCACATGCTGTGGGAGACCAAGCGGGAGGGCTCCCGCAGCGGCATGGTGATCACGGTCATGCCGCACGGAGTGCTGTTCCGGGGTGGTGGCGAAAAGGCCATCCGTACGGAGCTGCTGGAGAAGGACACCATCGAGGCGGTCATCGGCCTCGCGCCGAACCTCTTCTACGGGACCGGCATCCCCGCCTGCATCCTGGTGCTCCGCCCGCCGGGCCGGAAGGACCCGGCGCGGGAGGGCAAGGTGCTGTTCATCAACGCCGACCGTGAGTTCCACGCGGAGCGTGCACAAAACATCCTGCTGCCCGAGCACGCTGAGAAGATCGTCTCGACGTTCCACGCGTACGAGGAGGTGCCCGGCTTCTCGCGGATCGTGACCCGCGAGGAACTCGCCGCCAACGACGACAACCTCAACATCCGCCGGTACGTGGACAACACGCCGCCGCCCGAGCCGCAGGACGTGCGGGCGCATCTGGTGGGCGGGGTACCGCGTGCGGAGATCGAGGCGAAGAAGCCGCTGCTCGACTCGTACGGGATCGGGGTGACCGATCTGTTCGTGGAGCGGGAGCCGGCGGACCTGGCGTATCTGGACTTCCGGGACGGGGCGGCAGGCGGCCGCCCTGAGTTGGGCGAACTGGCCCGGCCTCGGGAGGAGGCGCTGCGGGCGGAATTCGGCAAATGGTGGGAGGAGGAGGCCGCTCTGCGGTTGGAGGCGGTGGCGGCCACACCCGAAGCTCTCGCTTCGTCCACGTCTTCCGAGCGCAAAGCCGCGCTGATGGCGGTGCGGGGGCAGCTGATGCAGTCGTTCGGGGAACGGCTAGGCCAGGTCGGGCTGCTGGACCGGTACGCGTTGGCGGGAGCGGTCGCGGGGTGGTGGTACGACGCCAAGTACGACCTTCTCGCGCTGTCGGAGAACGGATTCGCGGGCGTCGTCGACGGGTGGGTCGAGAACGTCGACACGATGCTCTCGCCCGAACAGGACGCGCGGACGAAGAAGCTGCGCGCGCGGACGGCGGCGGAGCGGCGTCAGGCGTACGACCACAAGGTAGTTGCCGCGATCGCTCCGCAGTTTTTGCAGGAGCTGGCGGAGGCGGATGCGCGCAAGGCGGTGGCTGACGCGCGGTTCAAGGAGCTGAGTGCGTGGCTTTCCGGGGGTGGGGAGGAGTCGAAGGCTGACGGGAACCCGTCCGAGGATGAGGCCGACTCGGAGGAAGTCGTCCTGACGGTGGAGGAGTTGGCTGAACTCACGGCTGAGTTGGCGCGGGTGAAGAAGGCGCGCACGAAGGCGGGCGCCGACATCAAACGCCTTGAGGCGGACTTCCACCGGTACCCGTACCCGAGCGATCCGCCCACGCTGGGGGAGGAGCCGCCGCGGCTGTTCCGGGCGCGGGCCGAGTTGGACGCAGAGGGGGAGCGCCGGGTGGTGCTCGACCTGCTGCGGGACGAACTGGCGGCAAAGCTGGATGGGCATGTGGTGCGGTGGCAGCGGGAGTTGGTGGCGTCTTATAAGACGTGGGAGCAGAAGTACGCGGTGTCGCTGAGGGAGATCCGGGCGGAGCGGGAAGCTGCGGCGGGGCGGTTGGAAGAATTTCTGGGGAGGCTGGGATATGTCAATTAGTGCGATCCAGCAACATTATCGCCCTCTTGCAGAAATGGCCGATGTTTCCGGTGGAGTGGCGCTGGGAGGAGTGAATCCTGGTGGATTTGCTCCGGAGCTTCCATATTTGCGTGTCGCCAATGTGCAGGATGGGCGCATTTCCACGGATGATGTTAAAACGGTGCGGATTGCTTCGACTTCTGTCGAGAGGTTCCGGCTGAGAGTAGGAGATGTTCTCCTAACGGAAGGGGGTGACTTCGACAAGCTGGGGAGAGGCGCCGTATGGGACGGTCGTATTGACCCGTGCCTCCACCAGAACCACGTGTTCAGGGTGCGCTGCGATACATCCGTACTGATTCCGGAGTTTCTTTCCCTGTACATGGCTTCCCGTGAGGGGAGATCATTCTTTCTTGGAATTGCTAAGCAGACCACAAACTTGGCGACGATCAGCTCGTCGCAGTTGAAAGCGATGCCTATCCCGTTTATGCCAGTTGCCGTGCAGCGACGGATTGTCGAAGTGCTCGCTAGCATGACGGAATTGGATCGGCGTATCGAAGCATCGATCGCCAAAACTCGCTTGATCCGTAAGGAAGTTGCACGTCACGTTCTGTTGGGAGGGGACCGTCACCTTCGGAAACTCAGGGACGTAGCTGCGGTCTCCTCTGGCGGCACCCCCTCCCGAGCGCGACGGGATTTCTGGGACGGAGGTGACGTGCCGTGGATTAGGACAGGGGAGATCGACTTCAATGTGATTACTGAAACTGGCGAATATATTACGCGGAAAGCGGTTCACGAGGCCGGTCTACGCGTCTATCCGCAGGGAACTGTTCTGCTGGCCATGTACGGAGACGGTGCAACTCGCGGGCGCGTTGCCTCGCTTGGCATCCATGCCGCAATCAACCAGGCAGCAGCGGCGATCGTTTGCGATCCTCGGCAGGTTGATCACCGTTACCTGTACTATTTTCTTGAAATGCAATACGCGGAGATCCGTAATATCGGGCAAGGGTCGAATCGGTCAAATTTGAGCAGCGCTTTGGTGGGGGCGATAGAGATCCCTCTGCCGTCGGTGGAAGAGCAGCGGGATCTTGTTATCTCGCTTGAATCATTTGATAGCGATGTGCAAGCTGACCTGGCGGAGTTGGCTAAACTTCGCGAACTCAAACACGGCCTTATGGACGACCTGTTGTCGGGGCGAGCCATGGCCTCCGCTGTCGCGGCCTGAGTGAACGACGTCCGGCCCATGCCGTGGAGGCGTGGGCCGGACGAATTGTGGTGGTCGGTGGTCAAGCAGGGAGGTTTCCATCCTTAATTGCCGAAACGAACGATGTCCAGCCCGTGGACGAGAAGATCAACGCGGGTCCCTGAGGAGCCTTGGAGTCGCGGACCGGGATACCGGTCGGATAGCCGTCCAAGACCTCGATGCAGCTGCCGCCTTCGTTGCCGCTGTACGTCGACTTGCGCCAGCCCTGCAGCGATGAGGCGTTGGGGAGGGTGGGTTTATTCACGGTGTTCGTAGTCCTTTGCTGTCGCCCTCATCAGGGTCAGTGACTCCTTGAGCGGCATTGCGTCGCCTAGCGCGAGATCGTAGGTGCCTTCAAGGCGGTCGACCATGGCGGGGGAGTCGTGGATCTTGCCCACCTGGATGCCTTCGGAGTACGCCACCGGCGGCTGATCCTCGAATTTGAGCAGGGTGAGCATGCTCTGCATGAGGGGGTGGACCCCCAGCCCGAAGGGCAACACGTGGACGCGTGCGCGTCCTGATTCCGCCAGCTTCACGATGTGGCGGAGTTGTTCCGCCATGACCTCCGGCCCGCCCACCATCCGCCGCAGTACGGCCTCGTCAAGCAGTGCCCACACTACGGGCGTCACCGGGTCCTCCAGGATCTTCGCCCGCTCAAGGCGTGTGACAACGAGCCTGTCACATTCCGCTTCACCCACCGGAGGGAACGACGTGCTCAGAACCGCACGTGCGTACCTCTCCGTCTGGAGGATGCCGGGGATGAACGACAGGGCGAACTCCCGGATCATCGTCGCCTGCTGTTCGAGCTGAAGCGCCGCCTCGAAATACCCCGCGACAGCGGTGTCCTCGTCCGGCAGGAAACTGCTCAGCACATCTCCCGTGTTCAGCGCCCTGTCGAGGCGTCTCGCGTCTTCCTTCGACGGGGTGCGCCGGCCCGCCTCGATGTGCGCGATGTGCGAACGCGTCATGACGGCGGCCGTCGCCAGCTCCTGCTGCGTCAGCCCGGCCGCCTCGCGCTGCGCCTTCAACCACTCCCCATAGATGTTGCTCATCGTCAACTCCCGTGTGACAGATGCGGTGTCACATCCGACCCTCTGGCGAGCCTAGCCCGGCCGGTCTCACTCTGTGAGTGGATCGCTACGCAGCGATGTCCATGCATGTCGACCTGCCCTCGGGCACGGAAGACCCCCGCGACCGCTACCGACGGCCCGGGGGCATGGCCCTCAACCGCATCGGAGTTGAAGACGTGTCGCACCGTATCGCCCTTCTCGTCGAGCCGCTGCTGCGGCTGCTGTGGCCCGCTTTCGGGCGGCACCGGCACCGGAGCCGGCACCGCGCCGGGGGAGTGGCGCGGCCCACCCCCGTGCCGACCGCCCCCGCCGCACCCAGTCGCCGTACCTCCCCGCACGAAGCCCTCCTCCACGGCGAGGACTCCCGGCTCGCCCGCCCCTACCTCCTCGCCCACGAACGACACGCGCAGGCCATGCAGCAGCGCGCCCGCCGGTGGACCCTCTGGCTCGCCGTGCACGGCATCGACGTAGGGTCGCGGCGCATCCACGGCGTTGACGTCGGCTCGCGCCGGATCCGGGGCGCCGAGGCGGCCGCCGCATGATCTATGAGAGTCACGACGCC
This sequence comes from Streptomyces griseoluteus, assembly GCF_004784465.1. GTDB lineage: Bacteria > Actinomycetota > Actinomycetes > Streptomycetales > Streptomycetaceae > Streptomyces > Streptomyces griseoluteus. The sequence continues at coordinate 254,381 of NZ_SRRU01000010.1, forward strand.
GCCGCCCCCACGGTCAGTCGGCCTCGCCTCCTCCCCTGGTCCAACCTCGACGGCAACCCCTGCTACCTCGTCACCGACGACACCGGCACCGGCCGTCTTTCGCGCCTCGCCGACGACGTCGAAGCCGTCCAGCTCGGCATGGCCGACGATCTCCTCGGTCACGCCGTCGATCTCCTGAGCGACAGCAAGGCCACCGCACCCCAACTTCGTTACCTTGCCGTCTGCTTGGTCGAAGCGCTTCACGACGTGCACCGCATCGCCCGCAGCAGGGGAGACCGCCTCCCCGTGCCCTATGGCGACGAGGAAAGCTTCGACGCCGCCCCGGAGGGGGACCCCGGCACCTGACCCGCCCGCCCCGCCGTCGACCGTGCGGACGTACCGGCACAAAGCCCCCCGTACGTCTGCATGCTCGGCCATGTCCTATGCCCTGTTCTCTTCCCCTCACCCCGCCCCCTGGGCACAGAATGGATCTCCGGGGAACGGCGGGACGTACGGAGGGGCGCGGGCTGTGGTGGTGCACGTTGAGCGGGACGAGGTGGAGCGGCCGTTAGTCGCGCAGTTGGAGGCCATGGGCTGGACGCATGTGCCGGGCGGGGAGCTGGACACGCTCGACGCGGCTGTGCCGCTGCTCGTCGACCAGCTCGGCCCCGCGCTGCGGCGGATCAACCTCCGGGGCAGTGACGGTCAGCCCTGGATGGGCGAGGACGACATCCGGCGGTCGGTCGGTGAGCTCGCTTCCCTCTCCCTCGGCAAGGGCGTCGTGCACGCGAACCTCGCCGCCACCGACATGCTGCTCCACGGCTGGACGCTTCCCTCGCCATCCGCCGCGCACGGTGGCCCGTCCGCCACGGTCCAGTACGTCGAGTGGCATCCGGACCTCGTCACGCGCAACACCTTCGCCGTCGTGGACCAGCTCCGCGTGCGCAGCCGCTCCGGCGAGCTGTCGATACTCGACGTCGTCCTTTTCGTGAACGGCATCCCCCTCGTCGCCGTCGAGTGCAAGAGCCCCGATCTCGCCGAGCCCGTCCGCAGTGCCGTGCTCGATCTCCGGCACTACGCCGGTAATCCCGTTCTGGACCTCGACGCCACCAGCGCTCCGGTCCCCGCCGGGGTACCGGAACTGTTCCGGACCGTGCAGCTCCTCGTCGCCGCGACCGGCGCGACCGCCCACCTGGGTACCGTCACCTCCGAGCCCGAGCACTTCCACCCGTGGCGCAGCGTCGAACCGGAGGAGGAGAGCAGACTGCGGCGGGAGCTGCGTACCGCCGGACTGCTCGAGGACGGCGCCGACCCGGCCGCGCCTGCTCCGCTCGGCGAGCAGCAGAAGCTCGTCGGTGTGGTCCTGCGGCCGGCCGCCCTGCTCAATGTCGTGAGGCACTACGTGATCCCGATGGCCGTCGAGTCGGGGGCGGACGGTGGGGCCGTGCGGACCGTGAAGGCCGTTGCCCGGCACCAGCAGTACCGGGCCGCCGAGAAGGCCGTCCGCAGGCTGCTGACCGGGCGGGCCCGTGTTGGGCGGGACACCGAGGACGAGCGCGGCGGTGTCATCTGGCACACGCAGGGCTCCGGCAAGTCGCTGACCATGACGTTCCTGGTGCGGCGAGTGCACCTGCACCCTAGACTCAGCGAGTTCATGGTGGTCGTGGTCACCGACCGCACCCAGTTGCAGACCCAGCTTTCACAGACGCTGAAACTCAGCGAGTCCGACGTCGAGACGGCGCAGACCCGGATGCAGATGGAGGGACTGCTGCGCGACGGCGGGCGGCGCGTCGTCTTCGGCATGATCCAGAAGTACGGCACCGGGTTCACCTTCGCCGGGGACGCGGAGGGCAGCGGGGACGACCGGGATCTGACGGGAGAGGGAACGGACCCGAGCGAGGAGGAAAGCCCCGGCCCCGTACCGGATTTCCCCGAGTGCAACACCTCGCCGGACATCCTCGTCCTCGTCGACGAGGCGCACCGTTCCCACACCAGCGTTCTGCACGCCGCCCTGCGCAAGGCGATCCCGAACGCCGCCAAGATCGGGTTCACGGGTACGCCGATCATCACCGGGCAAGAGGAGGACACCCGCCGGATCTTCGGGCGGGGCGACTCGCCGCGGGGCTTCCTCGACGAGTACCGGATGGAGGACGCCCAGCGTGACGGCGTCGTCGTCCGTATCCGCTATGAGGGGCGGACGGGGCAGGGCGAGGTCCGTGACGGGGAGGTCCTCGACAGGGGGTTCGACGACCTCGTCCGGGACCGCACCCCCGAGGAGCGGGCCGCGCTGCTCAAGCGGTGGCCCACCGAGCGGGACGTCGCCGAGTCCGTTCCCATGATCGAGGCGAAGGCCGAGGACATGCTGGAGCACTGGGTCACCACCGTGCTGCCCGGCGGCTTCAAGGCACAGGTCGCGGCCGTCAGCCGGAAGGCGGCCGTGCAGTACCACCATGCCCTGCGCAAGGCCCGTGACGAACTGCTCCAGCAGCTGGCCGAGTTCGACCCGGAGTCGGTGAAGGGGACACCGCCGGAGAAGCTGTCCGTCAGACAGCGCTATCTCCACCAGGCTTACCGGTTCCGGGCGTTGCTGCGGCGGATCGACTTCGTTCCCGTCATCTCCCCGGGTGCCGGCCACAAGCGCGGGGAATGGAGGGAGTGGACCGACGCCGGCCGCCAGGAGGCGTACACCGAGCGCTTCCAGAAGGCGTTCCCCGAGCTGGCGCCCGATCCGGAGTGGGTCGCGGTGACCCCCATCAATCCACCGCAGGCCCCGACCCATCCCACCGATTCCGTCGGCGGTATGAACACCCCGTGGTCCGAGGCCGCGAACAGCGAACCGCCGCCGCTCCCCACCTCGGTGCCCGACCCCGTGCACCCCGACAGCCCTATCGCGTTCCTGATCGTGAAATCCATGCTGCTCACGGGATTCGACGCCCCGCGCGAACAGGTGCTCTACCTGGACCGGCCGATCCGGGACGCCGAGCTGCTCCAAGCCGTCGCGCGTGTCAATCGCACCACACCCGGCAAGGAGGTCGGTTACGTCGTCGACTACTACGGCGTCTTCGAGCACCTCTCCAGCGCACTCGCCGGGTACCGGAACGCCGACGTCACCGACACCATACGCGATCTGTCCTACGAGGTGGACAAACTCGGCCCCGCCGCCCAGAAGGTCCGCGACTTCCTGCGGCGCAACGGCATCGACGACGCGCAGCTCGACCAGGTCGCCAAGCTCGGGCCCGCGGCCCTCACCCTGCAGCCCGAAGACCTGCGGTTCGACTTCGACGAGGTGCTGCACGAGTTCCTCGCCACCCTCGAACGCGTCCTTCCGCACGAGGACGCCTTGGACTACGTGGCGGACGCCCGGCGCTGGAGCCTGCTCCAGAAGCGGGTGCGGCGGCTGTGCCGGGACGACGAGGGCGGCACGTTCACCCTGCGCCGGTATGGGCGCAAGGTCCGGGCGATGATCGCCGACCACCTCGAAGGGCCGGAAATCGACCAGGTCATCCCGCCGGTCTCGCTCACGGCCCTCACCTTCGACGACGCCGTGCGGCGGCTGCCACCGCAGGAGGCGGCGGCGGAGATGGGCCATGCGCTCCGCTTCCACCTGGAGGAGCGGACGAAGCGGGAGGACCCCGCGAAGTACGAGCGGCTCTCCAAGCGCCTGGAAGAGATCCTGCGCACGATGCCGGGTCGCTTCGAGGAGCAGATCGAGGAGTTCGGCCCGCTGATCGAGGAGGCCAGGCAGGAGCAGGAGGAGTCGTCGGAGCTCGCCGGTCTCACCCCGCTCGAACAGAGGGTGTACCGGCTCGTGGAGCAGATCCTGGAGGACACCCCAGGGATCAGGTTCGCCGATGGCGGAGACGCCAGGCGGCTCACGGGCAAGGTGTGCGACGTGGCCACCGGGGTCATGGCCAGGGCGTCGTACCAGGGACAGCACCAGGACATCAGCATGCTGGCCGGAAACCTCCAGGACGCCTTGCTCAATAACGGTGTCCGGCCGGTGGGCGGGGACTGGGTGTCATTGGAGAACGCCGCTGAGCGCCTGGCCTCCTTCGCGCAGGACAACCTGCGGCTGTTCCGGAGCAGGGCGAGGGGAGAATAGGCGGGTGACCGCGCCAGCCGATCCTTCGACCTGTTCCGCCCCCGAAGCCCTCCTGACTGTCGACGGGCTGTCTCTGCGGGTGCGTGCCAATACCCGAAGGAAACGGTTCGCCCTGACCGTCGAGACCGACGCGACCCTCACCCTGCACACCCCGACCGGGCGCTCGACAGCAGAAGCGGAGCAGTTCGTCCGCGCACACCGGCACTGGCTCCTGACCAAGCGGCGGGAACGGGAGCGCACACGCCCGTTGAGCCCCGTCAAGCAGCTCGTCGAGGGAGAGGTCTTCCGCTATCTAGGGCGGACGTATCGGCTGGCCGTTTCCGCTGAGGAGGGGGCGAGCGGAGGAGTCCGATTGATCGCGGGGCGCCTTGTCGTGGGTCGGAATCTGGCGGCGGAGCCGCAGGCGGGTCGGGCAGCGCTGGTCGACTGGTACTGCCGGGCCGGCCGGAGCTGGACGGGACATCGGCTTCAGCCCTGGGCAGCCCGCATCGGGGTGACCGAGCCGGACCTTGAAGTGCGAGACCTGGGGGACCGATGGGGCTCCTACCGGCCTCCGCAGGACGGGGCGGGTGCCAAGGGCCTGATGAGTCTCGGGTGGCCGCTCTTCCAGCTGCCCATGCATCTGATCGACTACGTCATCGCACATGAACTGGCCCACGTGAAAGTGTCCGGGCACCGAGAGGACTTCTGGCGGCTGCTGCGGACCGCGCTACCCGAGTACGAAGAACGGCGGGAAGACCTAGACGAGTTGGGGCGGCGGCTCTGGATGGGCGATGTGCGATAGGGCCTGGCTGCACTTCACGAGTGCAGCCAGGGAAGTGCAGTCGCAACAGGGGTTGTGAGATTCCTGCAACGTCATCTGGCGGCGATCTGTACTCCATCGCTGAGATGGCGCCAGCCCGCCAGTTTCAGCCCCCCTACCTCATCCTCTAGGACGGCGACTCCGGCAGCCTCCGCGAGCGTATGACTGACACCCTCGGCGAGCCGACCGCCGCCCATGGCGTCACTCCCCGGCCGCGTCGATCAGCACCTGTGCCAGCTCGCGCGGTCGGGAGAACATCGGCCAGTGGCCGGTGTCCATGCGGACCAGCCGCCAGTGGCCGTCGGCCACCAACTGGGCCACACGGTCGTCGGGTTCTTCCCCGTCGGGTGCACAGAGGACGTAGGTCGCCTTCAGGGCGCGGAGCGGTCGGGTCAGTGCGGCGGGCTCGGTCAGGGTGCGGCCCGGGTGGGGCGTGGAGTGGGCCACGATCCGGGCGATCTGCTGCTCGGTGAGGTCATGACCCACGAAGTGGGAGGCGGGGGCCGGCGGCCAGAAACCGTCGTTCCGGGCCAGGGACGCCTCGATGTCCGGCCACGGCCCGGCGAAGGACACCCCGTCGGCCGGGACGCTGGAGTCGAGGAACACGGTGTGCGCCAGGCGGTCCCCGATCCGCTCCGCGGCCTGGCCGACCGGGACACCGGCGGAGCTGTGTCCCACGAGGACGACCTCGCGCAGATCCAGCCGCAGGACCTCGTCGACGATGTCCTGGACGTGCGTCCGCTGCCCGGCCGGGACGCCCCGCTTCTCGGCGAGGCCGGAGAGCGTCAGCGGTGGTCGCCGTGACCGGCTTCCCACAGGTGCGGTATGACGTCGTCCCAGGCCCATGCGCCCAGGCGGGCGCCCGGTACGAGTACGAAGTTGACCATGGGGGCACGGTAGCGGTGGTTCAGGGCGCTGGGGCCTTGTTTGTGGGGCAACCCGGTCCGGGTTCAGGGCGTCCTGCGGTCAACGCGAGCGGGATCGCCCCGCACGTCCCGACAGCGGAGGTCCGCCGCCGCACGAGCCGTAGTTCGGCGTCCTGCGGATCTCCAACTGCGGGGGCGGCCCTCCCGGACGCTCCGCCGATTGAGCGGGCTGCCTGCGTCAGCTCCAGGCCCTCGCGCTCCCGCCAAGTCCCGGCAGGCGGTCCCTAGGACCGCCGGGCTGCGCGGCGGCCGACGAACACGCCCAGCAACACGAGTGCCGCGTTCACCGCGATCGCCGTTTTCAGGCCCGTCAGGACGGCCGGGGTGGTCGTGCCCGGCATCGCGGCGGTGGCGATCGCGCTCATGATCGGGGCGCCCATGGTGATGCCGATCTGCTGGGTCATCGTGGCCAGGCCGGTGGCGAGGCCCTGTTCGTGGTCGGCCAGACCGGACGTGGCGGTGACCATGAAGCCGACGATGACGAGCATGTTGCCGACGCCGCCGGTGAAGGTGGCGGTGAGCAGGAGCGCCAGCGAGCCGTGACCCTCGCCGAGACCCAGCAGCGCCGCCGTGGACACGGCCTGGACGAGGCCGCCGACGATCAGCGTCCGCCTGTTGCCCAGCCGCCCGATGACCCGGGGCGCGGCCGAGCCGCCGGCGACCGTACCCGCGCCCAGCACACCGAAGGCCAGCCCGGCCGCGAGCGGGGAGAAGCCGAGCACGTTCTGGAGGTAGAGCGTCAGCAGGAAGACCAGCGAGGTCTCGGTGAGGAACGCGAGCAGCCCGACGACGTTCCCCCAGGCCACGGTGGGCCTACTCAGCACCCCGAGCGGCACCAGCGGGGCGGCCGCCCGGCGCTCGACGGCGTGGAAGGCGAGCAGCAGGGCGGCGCCGACGGCGAGCGAGAGCAGTGCGTGCGGGGAGGTCCAGCCGTGCTCGCCGGCCTGGGTGAGGCCGAGGACCACGGCGAGGAGGCCGAGGGTGACGGTGAGGGCGCCGGGGAGGTCCAGCCGGGGGCGGTCGACGGGCCTGGACTCCGCGACGACCGTCGGGGCGAGGAGCAGTACGGCGAGGGCGACGGGGACGTTGACGAAGAAGGCCCAGCGCCAGGAGAGCAGGTCGGTCAGGACGCCGCCGAGGATCGCGCCGGTGGTGAACCCCGCTGACATCAGCGCCCCGTTGAGCCCGAGCGCCTTCTCCCGCAGGGGCCCCTCGGGGAACGAGGTGGTCATCAGCGACAGCCCCGCCGGGGTCACCGCGGCCGTGGCGAGCCCTTGCAGCAGGCGGGCGGCGAGCAGCACCCCTGGGCTGGTGGCGAGACCGCCCGCGAGAGAGGCGACGGCGAGTACGGCGAGGCCGCCCAGGAACAGCCGACGGCGCCCGAAGAGGTCGGCCACGCGGCCGAAGAGCAGGGTGAATCCGGCCGCGCAGAGGGCGAAGGAGGTCCCGATCCACTGGAGCCCGGCGAGGGGGAAGCCGAGGCCCCGGCCGATGACGGGGAGGGCGACGTTGAGGATGGAGAAGTCCACGGCGAGCATGAACTGGGCGGCGAGGAGGAGCACGAGGGTGAGGCGGAGCCGGGGGGTGAGGGTTGGTGCGAGCGTCGTCGTCATGCACGCCAGGCTGGCCGGAGGGGCGGGGGCCGGCCAGAACCGTGGGGAGGGTGGTCATGACGTGACCACCCTTGGCGGGGCGGAGCACGCCATCATGGAAGCCCCGACCTCCAGGAGGCAGCGATGGACGTCCCGTCCGGCCTGGGCGAGTTCCTCAAGTCCCGCCGTGCGGGCTTGCGTCCGGAGGAGGTGGGCCTCACCCCGCTCCCGACCCGGCGCCGGGTGAGCGGCCTCCGCCGGGAGGAACTGGCCATGCTCTCCGGCGTCAGCGTCACCCACTACACCCGTCTGGAACAGGGCCGCGCGGCCGGCGCCTCGGACTCCGTCCTTAGCGCCATCGCCCGCACCCTCCGCCTGACCGACGACGAGACGGCTCACCTGCGCGCGCTGGCCCGCCCGTCCCGCCGTACGACACCCTCCCGCCCGGAACACGCGAGCGCGTCGGTACGCCAGTTGCTGTCCGCGATGCCGGGCGTCCCCGCCCTCGCGCTGGACCGCCGCAACGACATCCTGGCGTGGAACACTCCCGGCCACGCGCTCCTGGCCCCCCACCTCCCCACCGACGCCCCGGAAACCCCCGCCACCCGCCCCAACCTGACCCGCATGCTCTTCCTGGACCCCACCTTCCGCGCCCTGCACCGGGACTGGCCCACGGAAGCGAACCTGGCGGTGGCCTCCCTCCGCCAGATCACGGCCCGCCATCCCCACGACCAGCGCCTCACCGGCCTGGTGGGCCAACTGACCATCCGCTCCGAGGAATTCACGACCCTGTGGAAACGCCACCCGGTCCGCACCTGCACCTCCGGCGTAAAACACCTCGACCACCCGACGGCGGGCCCCATGGACCTGACCTTCGAAACCCTGACCCTCCCGTCCCCCTCGGGCCAACGTCTGATCACCTACACGGCAGAAGCAGGCTCGACTTCGGAACGAGCACTCCGCGACCTGACGCAGCCCCCTGAGACGGAGCACCGGCTCATTTCCCGCTCGGCAGAGCGGTGACGACGGCACCCCGCTCGAGCGTGCGCACCCCCGCCCCCGACAGCCACACCTTCGCACTGTGGGGCGGGTCCAGGAGCTCGACCTCCTTTCCGTGGCGGAGGATCGAGTCCAGGGTCAGGGGTCCCGCGTATTCCTGGCCGACGCGTGCGATGCCGGCTGTACAGCGGACCACGCATACGGCCGTGTCGAAGCCCTCATGCTCGACCGAGTGGATCTGCAATCGTGCTGCTGAGTTCATTCACCCCTCCTCGGGCCAGAGGCACCCTCAACTGCCAGGGATCGCGGGCGTGTAGGGGCGGCACGCCCCCACCTTGACGAACACCAGTGCAACCCTCCCGCCTCCCCACGAGTCAATCCGTGCATGACGCATCGGATATCACCCCGCGCCCGTAAGGGTGCGCTCGCCGCTGTTCTGGGCGGAGTGCTGCTCGTGCCCGTTGTCGGGGCCGCCCCCGCATCCGCCGCCACCGCGGTCACCTGCACCTCCGCCAAGGCCGGGCTCGCGGCGAAGCTGAGCAAGGACATCACCGCCGCGCTCGCCAACCGCAAGGGCAGCGTGGCGCTCGGGGTGTACGAGGCGGGCACGAAGACGACGTGCACACTGCGGGCGACCAGCTCGTACGACTCGGCGAGCACCGTCAAGGTCACCGTGCTGGCCACCCTGTTGTGGGACGCGAAGAAGCACAACCGGTATCTGACCAGCACCGAGACCTCGCTGGCCACGGCGATGATCACCAAGTCGGACAACACCGCGACCAGCAAGCTGTGGAAGCAGCTCGGCGTGACGAAGGTCAAGGGCTTCCTCACGGCCGCCGGGATGACGAAGACGACGCCGGGCGCGAACGGCTACTGGGGTCTGACCCAGATCAACGTCACCGACGAGCAGAGGCTGCTCAAGCTCGTCACCGCCAAGAACTCCGTGCTGAGCGACAACTCCCGTGCGTACATCCTGAAGTTGATGGGCAAGGTCATCTCGTCCCAGCGCTGGGGCACCCCCGCCGGCGCCCCCTCCACCGTCGCCGTGCACGTCAAGAACGGCTGGCTGCAGCGCTCCACCCACGGCTGGCGCGTCCACAGCCTCGGCACCTTCAACGGCGGCGGCCACGACTACACGATCACCGTGCTGACCCAGGACAACAGCACGATGAACTACGGCGTCACCACCATCCAGACCGTCGCCAAGGCCATCCACAAGGACCTGGTCCCCACCACCGCCAAGACGTCCCTGTACGTCCCCACCAGCACCCCCCGCGAGGCGTTCGTCGCGACCCCGCCGCAGGGCTGATCCTTCACCGGGCGCTCTCCCGCCGGTCACCGTGCACGCCCTACGGTGACCGGCATGCGCACCGTGCTCGCGGCCCTCGCCGCCGCCACCCTCGCCGCCACCGGCACCGCGAACGCCGACACCCCGCGAAAACAAGCCTGTTCGGCCTCCGTCGCCATCGACAGCTTCTCCGACGCCCTCGACAAGACCACCTACGACGGTGTCTACGTGGGCAACCTCTCCGCCCTCGCCGTCGACCGCGACGGTTCACTCGCCGCGCTCTCGGACCGTTCCACCCTGTTCCGCCTGGACGCCAGGGGTCCGGCGGGAGCCGTGACGCTCCCCGGCGATCTCGATTCCGAGGGGCTCGCCGTCGACCGGGACGGCACCCGACTGGTCACCTCCGAGACCGAGCCCTCCGTACGCCGCTACTCCCGCGAGGGCGAACTCCTGGAGCGGCTCCCCGTCCCGCCGGACCTCCGAGTCGCCCCCGCCGGCCGCGCCACCGCCAACCAGACCTTCGAGGGCCTCACCCTCCTCCCCGGCGGCCTCACCCTCCTCGCCTCCATGGAGTACGCCCTCGCCGGCGACACCCCCGGCACCGTCCGCTTCCAGACCTGGACGCGGGACCACGGCCGCTTCCGCCTCGGCGCGCAGTACGCGTACCGCACCGACGGCCCCGCTCTGGGCGTGCCCGAGGTGCAGGCCACCCCCGACGGGCGCCTCCTCGTGCTGGAGCGCGGCTTCGAGGCGGGCGTCGGCAACACCGTCCGGCTGAACCTCGCGGACCAGGGCCACGCCACCGACACGTCCCGTATCGATCACCTCACCGGACAGCCCGGAGTCCGAACCCTCCACAAGACCCGGCTCGCGGACCTGGCCGACTGCCCCTCCCTCGGTGCGACCGCCCGCCAGCCCCAGCCCAACCCGCTGCTGGACAACATAGAGGGGATGACCGTCACGGGCGGCGGCCGCAAGGCACTCAAGGTGCTCCTGGTCAGCGACGACAACCAGAACCCGGCCCAGACGACCCGCCTCTACCGCCTCCGCGTCCGCCTCGGCTGAGACTCCCGTCCGCTTTCCAGCCCGAAGGAATCTCCGCGGTCAGCCCCAGCCCCAGCGCCCGCGCCGCTCCTCCACATGCCGCCGGATCGCGTCCTGCGGGTCACGCCGCCCCCGCCCCACCGCGTGGATCGCCCGCCGCAGATCCTCCGCGCCGTGCGGGTCCGGCGGCCGGACGGGGCAGCCGCCGTCCGGGAGCGACCACCCCTTGGACGCGCCGTACCGCCGGGCCGCCGCGTCCAGGTCGGCCGCGTCGGGCACGTCGATGTCGCCCTTGTCCATGACCGCCTCCAGCGCAGAGACCGTACGAACGCGTCGCATTCCAGCACGAACCACGACGCCCCGCCCGCCGTGCGGCACATTCCCGCCCGGAATACCCCCATGCACCCTCGTGTTTGTGCCTCACGGAAGATCAGGCAGAGCGACGGAGGACACCCGCGTGGGACCGCAACAAGGATGGGCGCGACGGCTGGCGGGATACGCCTGGCGCCATCCGAAGGACGTCGTCCTGGCGCTGGGCGCCTCTCTTGGCGGGATGGCCGTCATGGCCGTGGTCCCGCTGATCACCAAGGTGATCATCGACGACGTGATCGGCGACCACACCCGTGACATGGCCCCCTGGGCCGGTGCCCTGATCGCCGCGGCCCTGCTGATCTACGCCCTCACCTACGTCCGCCGCTACTACGGCGGCCGGCTCGCCCTGGACGTCCAGCACGACCTCCGCACCGGGATGTACGACACGATCACCCGGCTCGACGGCCGCCGTCAGGACGAGCTGTCCACCGGGCAGGTCGTCGGCCGGGCCACCAGCGACCTCCAGCTCATCCAGGGTCTGCTGTTCATGCTCCCGATGACCATCGGGAACGTCCTGCTCTTCCTGATCTCGCTCGGCATCATGGCCTGGCTGTCGCTCCCGCTGACCCTGGTCGCGCTCGCCGTCGCCCCCGCCCTCGGCTGGATCGCCCGCCGCAGCCGGACCCGGCTGCACCCCGCCACCTGGTACGCCCAGGCCCAGGCCGCCGCCGTCGCGGGCGTGGTCGACGGCGCGGTGAGCGGCGTACGCGTGGTGAAGGGGTTCGGGCAGGAGGAGCAGGAGACCGGGAAGCTGCGCGAAGTCGGCCGCAGGCTGTTCGCGGGACGGCTGCGCACCATCCGGCTGAACAGCAAGTACACCCCCGCCCTCCAGGCCGTCCCGGCGCTCGGCCAGGTCGCGATGCTGGCCCTCGGCGGCTGGCTGGCGGTGCGCGGGCACATCACGCTCGGCACCTTCGTCGCCTTCTCCACCTACCTCGCCCAGCTCGTCGGCCCGGTCCGGATGCTCGCCGTGGTCCTCACCGTCGGCCAGCAGGCCCGCGCGGGCACCGAGCGCGTCCTGGAGCTGATCGACACCGAGCCGTCCCTCAAGGACGGCACCAAGCCCCTCCCCGCCGACGCCCCCGCCGCCGTCGAGTTCGACGACGTCTCCTTCGGCTACGACCCGGAGCGGCCGGTCCTCGACGGGCTCAGCCTGGAGATCCGCCCCGGCGAGACCCTGGCCGTCGTCGGCTCCTCCGGCTCCGGCAAGTCCACTCTCTCCCTGCTGCTGCCGCGCTTCTACGACGTCACCCACGGCGCCGTCCTGGTCGGGGGCCACGACGTGCGCGAGCTGACGCTGGACTCGCTGCGCGCCGCGATCGGCCTGGTCCCGGAGGACTCCTTCCTGTTCTCCGCCACCGTCCGCGAGAACATCGCGTACGGCCGCCCCGGTGCCACCCAGGACGAGATCGAGGCCGCCGCGCGCGCCGCCCAGGCCGACCGGTTCGTCCGCGAGCTGCCCGAGGGGTACGACACCAGGGTCGGCGAGCACGGCCTGACCCTCTCCGGCGGCCAGCGCCAGCGCCTCGCGCTCGCCCGCGCCCTGCTCACCGACCCCCGCCTGCTGGTGCTGGACGACGCCACCTCGGCGGTGGACGTACGGGTCGAGCACGAGATCCACGAGGCGCTGGCCCACGTCATGGCGGGCCGGACCACCCTGCTCATCGCACACCGCCGCTCCACCCTCAGCCTCGCCGACCGCATCGCCGTGCTGGACGGCGGCCGTCTGGTCGACCTCGGCACCGACGAGGAACTCCAGGAGCGCTGTCCGCTCTACCGCAGGCTGCTCACCGACCCCGACGAACTGGGCGCCCCCTCGCCGGGCCGCGCCCGCCCGGCCGAGCGCACCGAGGACACCTCCGTACGCGAGGAGCTGGACGCCGAGTTCGACGCCGAGCGCGGGGTCACCCCCCGGCTGTGGACCGGCGACCGCACGCCGCGGGAGCAGACCCTCTCGGGCACCCCGGCCACCCCCGAGCTGCTCGCCCAGGTGGAGGCGCTGCCCCCGGCCACCGACACCCCGGACGTGGACGAGGCCCGCGCGGTCCGCGCCGAGGACTCCTACGGGCTGCGCCGCCTGTTGCACGGCTTCGGGCGTCCCCTGCTGGTCAGCCTGGCGTTGGTCGCCGTCGACGCGGGCTCCGGCCTGCTGCTGCCGGTGCTGATCCGGCACGGCATCGACGAGGGCGTGACCCGTACCGCCCTCGGCGCGGTCTGGGCGGCCTCCCTGCTCGGCCTGCTCACCGTGCTGGTGCAGTGGACCGCGCAGTACGGCGAGACCCGGATGACCGGCCGCACCGGCGAGCGGGTGCTGTACGCGCTGCGGCTGAAGATCTTCACCCAGCTGCAGCGGCTCGGCCTGGACTACTACGAGCGCGAGCTGACCGGCCGGATCATGACCCGGATGACCACGGACGTGGACGCGCTGTCCACGTTCCTGCAGACCGGCCTGGTCACCGCGTTCGTCTCGGTCGTCACCTTCTTCGGCATCATGGGCGCCCTGCTGGTGCTGGACGTCCAGCTCGCGCTGGTCGTGTTCGCCACCCTGCCCCCGCTGATCCTCGCCACCTTCTTCTTCCGCCGGGCCAGTGTGAAGGCGTACGAGCTGGCGCGGGAGCGGGTGTCGGTGGTCAACGCCGACCTCCAGGAGTCCGTGGCGGGCCTGAGGATCGTGCAGGCGTTCCGCCGCGAGCGGGACGGCGGGCGCCGGTTCGCCGAGCGCAGCGAGTCCTACCGGCAGGCCCGTATCCGGGGCCAGTGGCTGATCTCCGTCTACTTCCCCTTCGTACAGCTCCTGTCCTCGGTCGCGGCCGCCGCCGTGCTGATCTCGGGCGCCGGGCGGGTGGAGGCGGCCACGCTGACCACGGGCGCGCTGGTCGCCTACCTGCTCTACATCGACCTGTTCTTCGCCCCGGTGCAGCAGTTGTCCCAGGTCTTCGACGGCTATCAGCAGGCCACCGTCTCGCTGGGCCGCATCCAGGAGCTGCTGCGCGAACCGGCCTCCACCGGGGCCGCCCACGCCCCGCTGGAGGTGCTCTCGCTGCGCGGTGACATCGCCTTCGAGGACGTGTCCTTCGCGTACGGCGACGAGGAGGAGGCGCTCACCGGGATCGACCTCGCCATCCCGGCCGGGCAGACCGTGGCGTTCGTCGGCGAGACCGGCGCGGGCAAGTCGACCCTGGTCAAGCTGGTCGCGCGGTTCTACGACCCGACCTCGGGCCGGGTCACCGCCGACGGCACCGATCTGCGCGCGCTCGACCTCACCTCGTACCGGCACCGGCTCGGGGTGGTGCCGCAGGAGGCGTACCTGTTCCCCGGCACGGTCCGCGACGCCATCGCGTACGGGCGGCCGGACGCCACCGACGCCGAGGTGGAGGCGGCGGCGCGGGCGGTCGGCGCGCACGAGATGATCGCCACCCTGGACGGCGGCTATCTGCACGAGGTCGCCGAGCGCGGCCGCAATCTCTCGGCCGGGCAGCGCCAGCTCATCGCGCTGGCCCGCGCCGAACTGGTCGACCCCGACGTGCTGCTGCTGGACGAGGCGACCGCCGCGCTGGACCTGGCCACCGAGGCGCAGGTCAACCAGGCCACCGACCGGCTCGCGGGCCGCCGTACCACCCTGGTGGTGGCGCACCGGCTGACCACGGCCGCGCGTGCCGACCGCATCGTGGTGATGGAGCACGGCCGGATCGTGGAGGACGGCCACCACACCGAACTCCTCGCCCGCGACGGCCGGTACGCCGACATGTGGCGGACCTTCACCGGCCAGTCGGAGCCGGAGGAGCCGGTCGGCGTCACCTCCTGAGGAGCACGGCCGCCGGGGACCGCGCAACCATCCGGCACATCTGACGCGTCCGTACATCAGTACGTAGATCGCAAAGGTGTGCCCATGGGGCGGGGAAGGACGAGCGGTGGACGGTGGGGCGATACGGCGGTGGGCGGCACTCGGCGCGGCCGCGTTGTCCCTGTCCGGGGCGTTCGCCCTCGCGGCCCCCGGCACCGCCGATGCGGCGACGAGGGGGCGGTGCGCGGGACGCGAGGTGCGCACGCTGCCGTTCCGCACCGGCACGGTCCACCTCTACCGGAGCAACGGCTATGTGTGCGCCATCACGGTCGCCAAGAAGTCCGGCTCCGGCGTCCTGCTGGTCAGCGTGCAGGCGCGCGGCAACCGGCCGGTGACCGACCAGGGCCGCTACAAGCACCACGCCGGACCGGTGACCGTCCACGCCGGGCACCGGTGCGTCAAGGTGCGCGGAGCGGCCGGCCGGGGCACCGTCGCCTCCGGCTGGATTCTGTGCTGATCACGCGAACCGGTCAATCCCCTCTGGTGTGAAGGCAGTTGCTCGGATAGCTTCCGGCGGACATCTGTCTCACAGGGGAGAGTGCGCATGCGCAAGGCGCTGAGATGGCTGCTGGCGCTCACGGTGCTCATCGGCACACTGGGCACGGCGGGCACAGCGGGGGCGGCCACCACCGCACCGCCGGCACCCACGGACATCAAGGACCGGCTGCTGGCGATACCCGGCATCAGCCTGGTGGAGGAGAAGCCGTACACCGGCTACCGCTACTTCGTCCTGAACTTCACCCAGCCGGTCGACCACCGGCACCCGGACCGGGGCACCTTCCAGCAGCGGATCACCGTGCTGCACAAGGACGTGAGCCGCCCGACCGTCTTCTACACCGGCGGCTACAACGTCTCCACCACACCGTCCCGCCGCGAACCCACCCAGATCGTGGACGGCAACCAGGTCTCGCTGGAGTACCGCTTCTTCACCCCGTCCCGCCCGGCCCCGGCCGACTGGTCCAAGCTGGACATCTGGCAGGCGGCGAGCGACCAGCACCGCGTCTTCGAGGCGCTGAAGCCGCTGTACCCCGCCAACTGGCTGGCCACCGGCGGCTCCAAGGGCGGCATGACGGCCACCTACTACGAGCGCTTCTACCCCCGCGACATGGACGGCGTGGTCGCGTACGTCGCCCCCAACGACGTGGTCAACAACGAGGACTCGGCCTACGACCGCTTCTTCGAGCGGGTCGGCACCGAGGAGTGCCGCGACAAGCTGAACGCCGTCCAGCGCGAGGCGCTCGTCCGCCGCAAGCCGCTGGAGCAGCGGTACGCCCAGTACGCCGCCGACAACGGCTACACCTTCACCACCATCGGCTCCCTGGACAAGGCGTACGAGGCCGTCGTCCTGGACTACGTGTGGGGCTTCTGGCAGTACAGCGGCCTCGCCGACTGCGACTCGATCCCGTCCGGCGCGGCCACCGCGACCGACGACGCGATCTGGGACTCGGTCGACACCATCTCCGGCTTCTCCGCCTACACCGACCAGGGGCTTGAGCAGTACACGCCGTACTACTACCAGGCGGGCACCCAGCTCGGCGCGCCCACCATTCACTTCCCGCACATCGAGCGGAAGCTGATCCGCTACGGCTACCAGCCGCCGCGCAACTTCGTGCCCCGCTCCATCCCGATGCGCTTCCAGCACGGCGCCATGCGGGACGTGGACAACTGGGTCCGGCACGACGCCCGGCACATGCTCTTCGTGTACGGGCAGAACGACCCGTGGGGCTCGGAGCGCTTCCGCCCCGGCGCGGGCGCCCGTGACTCCTACGTGTTCACCGCGCCCGGCATGAACCACGGCGCGAACGTCGCCGGACTCGTCGCCGACGAGCGGGCCTTCGCCACCGCCCGCATCCTCAAGTGGGCCGGGGTGGCGTCCCCGGCGGTCCAGGCCGACCCGTCGGCGGCGAAGCCGCTGGCCCGGTTCGACGGCCGGCTGGACGTACGGGACGTGGAGCGCGAGCCCGCGCTGCGCCCGTAGCGCAGGCGGGGGAGGGGGCGCCGGATCACGTCCGGCGCCCCCTTCGCCGTTCACGGCCACGGTGGGTGATGCCCCGTGAGTTCCCTTGACGGAAAGAAACTTCCCGGATATTGCTGACTTCCGAAAGTTTCCTTCAGCGGTTCTCTCCTTCGGAAGGGGCGCACGTGCACCACACCAGCACGGGAAGCACGGGAAACACCACGGGACCCTCCAGACGGTCCCTGTTCGCGAGCGCGGCCGGCCTCGGCGCCGCGCTCGCCGTCCCCGCCGCCTCCGGCAGGGCCCACGCCGCCGCCCCGGACGACGCGGCGCTGCGGGCGGTCATCGCCCGGATGACGCTGGAGGAGAAGGTAGGCCAGCTCTTCGTCTCCCGGATCTACGGCCACTCCGCGACCGCCCCCGACCAGGCGGACATCGACGCCAACCTCAAGGAACTCGGCGTCCGCACCGCCGACGAGCTGATCGAGCGGTACCGGGTCGGCGGCATCATCTACTTCACCTGGGCGCACAACACCCGCGACCCGCACCAGATCGCCGACCTCTCCAACGGCATCCAGCGCTCCTCGCTGACCCGGCCGCGCGGGCTGCCCATGCTCATCGCCACCGACCAGGAGCACGGCGCCGTCTGCCGGATCGGCAAGCCCGCCACCCTGCTTCCCGGCGCCATGGCGCTCGCCGCCGGCCGCTCCCGCACCGACGTCCGCACCACCGGCCGCATCTCCGGCACCGAGCTGCGCGCGATGGGCGTCAACCAGGACTACGCGCCCGACGCCGACGTCAACGTCAACCCGGCCAACCCGGTCATCGGCGTACGGTCCTTCGGCGCCGACCCCGCCCTCGTCGGCGCCCTGGCCGCGGCCGAGGTGAAGGGCTACCAGGCGGCCGGGGTCGCGGCCACCGCCAAGCACTTCCCGGGCCACGGCGACACCGCCGTCGACAGCCACACCGGCTTCCCCGTCATCACGCACAGCCGGGAGCAGTGGGACACGCTGGACGCGGTGCCGTTCCGGGCCGCCGTCGCCGCGGGCATCGACTCCGTGATGACCGCGCACATCCAGTTCCCCGCGCTCGACCCCTCCGGTGACCCCGCCACCCTCTCCCACCCGATCGTCACCGGCATCCTGCGCGGCGAACTCGGCTACGACGGCGTGGTCATCACCGACTCCCTCGGCATGGAGGGCGTCCGCACCAAGTACGGCGACGACCGGGTGCCGGTGCTCGCGCTCAAGGCCGGGGTGGACCAGCTCCTCAACCCGCCGTCCATGGACGTGGCCTGGAACGCGGTGCTGGCGGCCGTCCGCAACGGCGAGCTGACCGAGGCCCGCGTGGAGGAATCGGTTCTCCGGATCCTGCGCATGAAGGCGAGGCTCGGCCTCTTCCAGAACACCCGCGTCACCCGTGCGGGCGTCGACCGGACGGTGGGCAACAAGCAGCACCTCGCCGCCGCCGACCACATCGCCGACCGCACCACCACCCTGCTGGTCAACGAGGGCCGACTGCTCCCGCTGGACCGGCGCAGGCAGCCGAAGGTCCTCGTCGTCGGCGCCGACCCGGCCTCCCCCTCCGGCACCACCGGGCCGCCGACCGGCGTACTGGCCGCCGCGCTGACCGGACTGGGCTTCACGGCAACGGCGTTGTCCACCGGCACCGCGCCCACGGCGGACGCCATCACCAGGGCGGTCACCGCCGCCCAGGACGCCGACGCGGTGATCGTGGCCACGTACAACGTGACGGCGTCCAGCTCCCAACGCACCCTGGCCCGAAGCCTGCTGGCCACCGGACGGCCGGTGATCGCGCTGGCGATCCGCAACCCGTACGACGTCGCCCAGCTCACCGAGGTCAAGGCGCACCTGGCCGCCTACTGCTGGACCGACGTCGAACTCCGGGCCGCCGCACGGGTGATCGCCGGCCGGGTGAAGCCGCGCGGCAAGCTCCCGGTACCGATCGCGCGGGCCGACGACCCGGCGAAGGAGCTGTATCCGCTCGGGTACGGACTGAGCTACTAGGGGCCCGCGAAAAAAATCCTCGACGGGCGTGCAACCCTTCGCCGCCATCCGGTGTCGTACTACGCGTCGGGGCTTCGGGGGGGATTCCGTGGGGGGATTGCGAAGCTCCGGTACGTAGGGGGAAAGCCGAGGGGGCGTCCCCGGTCGACAAGACCGGGGACGCCCCCTCGAAACTTTCTCAGGCGTCCAGTGCCGCGACCTCCGCCGCCGTCGGGTACGACTCCTGCGCCCCGCGCCGGGTCACGGCTGCCGCGCCGACGCGGGCCGCGTAAGCGGCCGCCACCGGCAACTCCTCGCCCGCGCCCAGCCGCCAGGCCAGCGCGGCCGTGAACGCGTCCCCGGCACCCGTGGTGTCCACGGCGGCCACCGCCACCGACGGCACCGCCCGTACGCCCGAGGCGTCACACACCAGCGCGCCCTTCGCGCCCAGCGTCACCACCACCGAGCGCGGGCCGAGGGCCAGCAGGCGCCGGGCCCGGCCGGCCGGGTCGTCGCCGGTCTCCTCGTCGCCGAGCAGCACCCGCGCCTCGTGCTCGTTGACCACCAGCGGATCGCAGGCGGCGAGCACGTCATCGGGCAGCGGGCGCGGCGGGGACGGATTCAGCACGAACCGGGTGCCCTCCGGCAGCGCCCGCACCACGGCCGCCACCGTCTCCAGCGGGATCTCCAACTGCGCCGACACCACCCGCGCCGCGCCCAGCACCTCCGCCCTCACATCACCCGCGGTGAGGCGGGCGTTGGCGCCGGGGGAGACCACGATGCTGTTGTCCCCGGAGGGGTCGACGGTGATCAGCGCGACCCCGGTCGGCGCCCCGCCGGTCAGCACGGCCGCCGTGTCCACCCCGGCCGAGCGGAGCGAGTCCCGCAGCAGACGGCCGTGGCCGTCGTCGCCGACCCGCGCCAGCAGCGCCGTACGGGCGCCGAGGCGGGCGGCGGCGACCGCCTGGTTGGCGCCCTTGCCGCCCGGATGGACGGCCAGGTCACCGCCGAGCACCGTCTCCCCGGCACCCGGCCGCCGCTCCACCCCGACCACCAGATCGGCGTTGGCGGACCCCACGACCAGCAGGTCGTAGTCGTACATCAAGGCTCCCTTACGGATATGCGGCACGGTCAGCCGGTGAAGCCGGCCACGTTCTCGCGGGTGACCACCTTCACCGGCACCTTCACCATCGGCGCGACCTTGCCGCCGTCCAGCGCCTTCAGAGCGTTGGTGACGGCGATCCGGCCGAGCTGGGTCGGCTGCTGCGCCACCGAGGCGTACAGACTGCCGTCCTTGACGGCCTTGAGTCCGTCCGGGGTGCCGTCGAAGCCGACCACCTGCACGGACCTGCCCGCCTTCGCGCCGAGCGCCTTGATCGCGCCGAGGGCCATCTCGTCGTTGGCCGCGATGACGCCCTGCACGTCGGGGTGGGCCTGGAGCAGGTTGGACATCACGTCCAGACCCTTGGCCCGGTCGAAGTCGGCGGGCTGCTGCGCCAGCACCTTGATGCCGGGGAACCGCTTCAGCCCCTTGGCGAAGCCCTCGGCCCGCTCACGCGCGGCGGAGGTGCCCGCCTGGCCCTGGAGGACGACGATCCGGCCCTTGCCGCCGAGCTTCTCCGCGACCGTCCTCGCGGCCAGCTCGCCACCCGCCACGTTGTCGGACGCGACCAGCGCGGCCACCTTCGCCTTGTTGACCCCGCGGTCCACCGCGATCACCGGGATGCCGGCCCTGCCCGCCGCCTTCACCGAGTTGCCGGCCGCGTCGGAGTCCACCGGGTTGACGATGACCGCGCCGTAGCCGGAGCTGGTGAAGTTCTGGAGCTGGTCGGCCTGCTGGGAGGCGTCGTCACGGGCGTCGGTGACGGTGAGGTCCACGCCCCGCTTCTTCGCCTCCGCCTGGGCGCCGTCCCGGATCTGCACGAAGAACGGGTTGTTCAGGGTCGACAGCGACAGGCCCAGCTTCGGGCCGGCCGGGGCCGAGCCGTTGTGCAGGAAGGAGGTCGCGCCGACGATCGCCACGGTCACCACGGCCGCGAGCCCGTACGTCGCCGCCTGCCTGCCCCGGTTCCCGCCGCCGGTACCGGCCGCCACCGGGGTCGCGCCCGCCTTGCGGCGCACGGTGTCCAGCAGCACGGCCAGCGCGATGACGACACCGATGACGACCTGCTGCCAGAACGCCGAGACCGAGAGCAGGTTGAGGCCGTTGCGCAGCACCGCCAGGATCAGCGCGCCGATCAGGGTGCCCGACGCCTTGCCGGTGCCGCCCGCGAGCGAGGCACCGCCGATGACCACGGCGGCGATGGCGTCCAGCTCGTAGCCGTCGGCGGCCTGCGGCTGCGCCGAGGAGAGCCGGGAGGCGAGCACCACACCGGCGACGGCCGCGAACACCCCGGACAGCGCGTACACGGCGAGCTTCTGCCGCTTCACCCGGAGGCCGGAGAGGCGCGCGGCCTCCTCGTTGCCGCCGATCGCGTACATCGACCGGCCGATGTAGGTCCGCCCCAGCACGAACGCCGCGAGCAGCCCCATGACCACCATGACCAGCACCGGCACCGGCAGCCAGTTGCCGAGGGTGTCCCCGAGGTGGGAGACGGAGTCCGGGAACGGGATCGGCACGCCCCCGGAGATCACCAGCGACAGACCGCGCGCCACCGACAGCATGGCCAGCGTGGCGATGAACGGCGGCAGCTTCCCGTACGCCGTCAGGAAGCCGTTGACCAGGCCCGCCGCGATGCCCGTGGCGAGGGCGAGGACCACCGCGAGGGCGACCGGTACGCCGTGCGAGGTGGCGCTCCAGGCCAGCACGGTCGCCGACAGGGCGGCCACCGAGCCCACCGACAGGTCGATGCCCGCCGAGACGATCACGAACGTCACACCGAAGGCGAGGATCGCCGTCACGGCCGCCTGCACACCGATGTTGAGCAGGTTGTCGGTGGTCAGGAAGTCGCCCGACAGCACCGACAGGGCTATGACGAGGACGATCAGCGCGGTCAGCGCGCCGTTGTCGAGCAGCAGCCGGCCGAAGCCGCCTGCCGCGGAACTTCCGGAGCCGGCCCGGCTCTTGAGGGTGTCAGTGGCCACCGGGGGCCTCCGTTTCGGTACTGGGGTCGGTCGTGGGGGTGCCCACGGCGAGGGACATGACGGCGTCCTGGGTGGCCTCGGCGGCCTCGAGTTCGCCCGCGATCCGGCCCTGGGCCATCACCAGCACCCGGTCGCTCATGCCGAGCACCTCGGGCAGGTCGCTGGAGATCATCAGGACGGCCGCACCGGCCGCGGTGAGTTCGTTGACGAGCTGGTAGATCTCCACCTTGGCGCCGACGTCGATACCGCGCGTCGGCTCGTCGAGGATCAGCACCTCGGCGTCGGCCAGCAGCCACTTGCCGATGACGACCTTCTGCTGGTTGCCGCCGGACAGGGTGCGCGCGTGCTGGCCGAGGCCCGCCATCCGCACGTTCAGCCGCTCGGCGATCCGCCCGGCCGCCGCGTACTGGCCCTTGCGGTCCACCAGCCCGCCCCGGCTCGCCGAACGCAGGGTCACCAGGCCCAGGTTCTCCGCCACGGAGGCGTCCAGCACCAGCCCCTGGCCCTTGCGGTCCTCGGGCACCAGACCGATCCCGGCGGTCAGTGCCGCGTCCACGTCGTGCCGGCGCAGCGCGGTGCCGCGCACCTTCACCGAGCCCGCGTCGTACGGGTCGGCGCCGAACACCGCCCGCGCCACCTCGGTACGGCCCGCGCCGACCAGCCCGGCGATGCCGACGACCTCACCGGCGTGCACCTCGAAGCTCACGTCGTGGAAGACGCCGTCCCGGGTCAGCCCCTCCACCGCGAGCAACGGCTCGCCCCGCTCGGGGCGTTCGCGCGGGTACTGCTGCTCGATGGAGCGGCCCACCATCAGCCGGACGAGTTCGTCCTCGGGCGTGGACGCCGGGACCTGGCCGACGCTGCGGCCGTCCCGGATCACGGTGACCCGGTCGCCGAGCGCGGCGATCTCGTCCAGGTGGTGGGTGATGAACACGATGCCGACGCCGTCCGCGCGCAGCGAGCGCACCAGCGCGAACAGCCGGCCCACCTCCTCGGAGGTGAGCACCGCGGTCGGCTCGTCCATGATCAGCACACGGGCGTCCAGGCTGAGCGCCTTGGCGATCTCCACCATCTGCAGCCGGGCGATGCCCAGTTCACGCACCCGCGTGCGCGGGTGGACGTCCAGCCCGACCCGCTTCAGCAGGGCCTCGGCGTCCGCCTCCATCCGGCCCCGGTCCACCATGCCGAACCGGCGCGGCTGGCGGCCCAGGAAGATGTTCTCGGCCACCGTCAGATCGGGGACCAGGTTGAACTCCTGGTAGATCGTGGCGATCCCGAGCGCCTCCGCGTCCCGCGCACTGCGCACCCGGACCTCGGTGCCGTCGACCAGGATGCGCCCGGAGTCCGGCGGGCAGGCGCCGGAGAGGGTCTTGATCAGGGTGGACTTGCCCGCGCCGTTCTCGCCGAGCAGGACATGGACCTCGCCCCGGCGCAGGCCGAAGTCGACGCCGTCCAGCGCGACCACACCGGGGAATGCCTTGCGGATGCCCTCGACGCGCAGCAGTTCGTCGGGATCGCTCACGGTGTGCTCCTCTGCACCGGGGTGCTCCTTCGGATGGGGGACGTGGGAGGAATCAGTACGGGGGCCGGGGCACCGCACGAGCGGCGCACCACCAGCCGGGCGTCGAGGGTGACGGACTCGGCGGCCCGCCCCTCGATCCGGTCGACCAGGGCGCGCACGGCGGCCCGGCCCAGTTCGCCGGTGGGCTGGGCGATGGCGGTGATCGGCGGGTCGGTGTGCACGAACCACGGGATGTCGTCGAACACCGCCAGCGCGATGTCGTCCGGCACCCGCAGCCCGCGCGCCCGGATCGCGTCCAGCGCGCCCAGCGCCATCAGGTTGTCGGCGGCGAACACCGCGTCGGGAGGCTCGGGCAGGTCGAGGAAGCCCTCGGTGACCCGCCGTCCGCTGGCCGCCTGGAAGTCGCCGTGGCCGATCAGCTCGTCGGTGAGCGGCAGCCCGTACGCGGCCAGCGCGTCCCGGAAGGCGGTCACCCGCTCGCTGCCGGTCGTGGTGCCGGCCGGGCCCGCGATGATGGCGAGCCGCCGGTGCCCGAGCAGATGCAGATGCGCCACCAGGTCCCGTACCGCCCGTCGGCCGTCGGCCCGGACCACCGGGACGTCGGCTCCCGGAATCCAGCGGTCCACGAAGACCACGGGGGTGCCCGCGCGGGCCGCGTCCAGCAGCAGCGGGGAGTCGCCGGGGGCCGGGGAGACCAGCAGACCGTCGATCCGGCGGTCCAGCAGGGTGCGGACGTGGTGGTCCTGGAGGTCGGGGCGCTCGTCGGCGTTGCCGATGATCACGCTGTACCCGAGGGCGCGCGCCGCCTCCTCCACCGAGCGGGCCAGCTCGGTGAAGTACGGGTTGAGCACATCGCCGATCACCAGGCCGAGGGCGTGGGTCTGGTCGGTGCGCAGGGAACGGGCCACGGCGTTGGGCCGGTAGCCCAGCGCGGCCACGGCGGCCAGCACACGGGAGCGCGCCTCGGCGCTCACCGAGGGATGAGCGTTCAGCACGCGCGAGACCGTGGCGACGGAGACACCCGCCGCGGCGGCGACGTCCTTGATGCTCGCCATCGACGGCTCCACCTCCTTGTGGAATCGTTTACAACGACGTGTTCCGGAGGATTGGAATCGATTACACGGGCTCCCGGCAAGCCCCTCCCCGATGGCTGAAATCAGATCGTGATGAACCTTGCTCAGATGAGCGCAGCGGGTGCGGGGTTCACTGTCCGTCCCCGCCGGTACCGTCGGTCCATGGCTCAAGGGGCGGCTCGACAGACGGGTAACACCGCGGGCGAACGGCAGTTGGCGGAGCTGGAGGGTGTGCTGGAGCGCATCACCTACGCGGACGAGGAGACCGGCTACACCGTCGCCCGCGTCGACACCGGCCGGGGCGGCGGCGACCTGCTCACCGTGGTCGGCGCGCTGCTCGGCGCCCAGGTGGGGGAGTCGCTGCGGATGCGGGGGCGCTGGGGCTCGCACCCGCAGTACGGCAGGCAGTTCACCTGCGAGAACTACACGACCGTCCTCCCCGCCACCGTCCAGGGCATCCGCCGCTACCTCGGCTCCGGCCTGGTCAAGGGCATCGGCCCGGTCTTCGCCGACCGCATCACCCGGCACTTCGGCCTGGACACCCTGAGGATCATCGAGGAGGAGCCGAAGCGCCTGATCGAGGTCCCCGGCCTCGGCCCCAAGCGCACCCGGCGGATCGCCGACGCCTGGGAGGAACAGAAGGCGATCAAGGAGGTGATGCTCTTCCTCCAGACCGTCGAGGTCTCCACCTCCATCGCCGTGCGCATCTACAAGAAGTACGGCGACGCCTCCATCTCCGTGGTGAAGAACCAGCCGTACCGGCTCGCCGCCGACGTCTGGGGCATCGGCTTCCTCACCGCCGACAGGATCGCCCAGTCCGTCGGCATCCCGCACGACAGCCCCGAACGCGTCAAGGCCGGCCTCCAGTACGCCCTCTCCCAGTCCACCGACCAGGGCCACTGCTATCTGCCCGAGGAACGCCTCATCGCGGACGCGGTCAAGCTCCTCCAGGTCGACACCGGCCTGGTCATCGAGTGCCTGGCCGAGCTGGCCGCTCCCGGCGAGGAGGGCGAGGAGCCCGGTGTCGTGCGGGAGAGGGTGCCCGGGCCGGACGGCGGGGAGCCGGTCACCGCCGTGTACCTCGTCCCCTTCCACCGGGCCGAACTCTCCCTCGCCGCCCAGGTGTCGAGGCTGCTGCGCACCGGCGAGGACCGGATGCCGGCCTTCCGGGACGTCAACTGGGACAAGGCGCTCGGCTGGCTGAAGGGCCGTACCGGCACCGACCTCGCGCCGGAGCAGGAGGCGGCCGTCCGGCTCGCGCTCACCGAGAAGGTCGCCGTCCTCACCGGCGGCCCCGGCTGCGGCAAGTCCTTCACCGTCCGCTCGGTCGTCGAACTCGCCCGCGCCCGGCGGGCCAAGGTGGTGCTCGCCGCGCCCACCGGACGCGCCGCCAAGCGGCTGGCCGAGCTGACCGGCGCCGAGGCGTCCACCGTGCACCGGCTGCTGGAGCTGAAGCCCGGCGGGGACGCCGCCTACGACCGCGACCGCCCGCTGGACGCCGACCTCGTGGTGGTGGACGAGGCGTCCATGCTGGACCTGCTGCTCGCCAACAAGCTGGTCAAGGCCGTACCGCCCGGCGCCCACCTGCTGTTCGTGGGTGACGTGGACCAGTTGCCCAGCGTCGGCGCCGGGGAGGTGCTGCGGGACCTGCTGGCCGAGGGGAGCCCGGTGCCCGCCGTCCGGCTCACCCGTGTCTTCCGCCAGGCCCAGCGGTCCGGCGTGGTCACCAACGCGCACCGGATCAACGCGGGCCGGCACCCGCTCACCGAGGGGCTGGACGACTTCTTCCTCTTCGTCGAGGACGACACCGAGGAGGCCGGCCGGCTCACCGTCGACGTGGCCGCCCGCCGCATCCCGGCCCGCTTCGGCCTCGACCCGCGCCGGGACGTGCAGGTCCTCGCCCCGATGCACCGGGGCCCCGCGGGCGCCGGCGCCCTCAACGCCCTGCTCCAGCAGGCCGTCACCCCCGGCCGCCCCGATGTGCCGGAGAAGCGGTTCGGCGGCCGGGTCTTCCGGGTCGGCGACAAGGTCACCCAGGTCCGCAACAACTACGACAAGGGCGCGAACGGCGTCTTCAACGGCACCGTGGGCGTGGTGACCTCACTCGACCCGGTCGAGCAGCGCCTGACGGTGCTGACCGACGAGGACGAGGAGGTGGGGTACGAATTCGACGAACTGGACGAACTGGCCCACGCCTACGCCGTGACCATTCACCGCTCCCAGGGCAGTGAATACCCGGCCGTGGTGATCCCGGTCACCACCGGCGCCTGGATGATGCTCCAGCGCAACCTGCTATACACGGCGGTCACCCGCGCCAAGAAGCTGGTGGTGCTGGTGGGCTCGCGCAAGGCGATCGGGCAGGCCGTACGCACGGTGTCGGCAGGCCGGCGGTGCACGGCGCTCGGCTTCAGGCTCGCCGGTTCCGTACGGGGTGGCGAAAATGATCGATCAAATGAGTCACGAAGGTCACAGAGCCTTTCCCCGTGCCCCGCCCAGGGGGCAGGATGAGCAGGTTGACGGCACTGAGTGCCGCCAGTGGGCCAAGTGGCGACCCCGAGTGCACTCTCCTGAGCCAAATGGGGGATGGTAGAGACAGTCAGGGCACCTCGAAGATGAGGCACTAAGTCGGTGAGGGAAGACGTGAGCGAGCACACCAAGAACGACGCGGTAGTACTGCGGGTCGGCGACGGCGAGTACACCTATCCGGTGGTCGACAGCACCGTCGGCGACAAGGGCTTCGACATCGGGAAGCTCCGCGCCCAGACCGGTCTGGTGACCCTGGACAGCGGTTACGGCAACACCGCCGCGTACAAATCCGCCGTCACCTACCTCGACGGCGAGGCGGGCATCCTCCGCTACCGCGGCTACCCGATCGAGCAGCTCGCCGAGCGCTCCACCTTCCTCGAGGTGGCGTACCTGCTGATCAACGGTGAGCTGCCGACCGTCGACGAGCTGGCCAAGTTCAAGAACGACATCACGCGGCACACCCTGCTGCACGAGGACGTCAAGAACTTCTACCGGGGCTTCCCGCGCGACGCCCACCCGATGGCCATGCTGTCCTCGGTTGTCTCGGCGCTGTCCACCTTCTACCAGGACAGCCACAACCCGTTCGACGAGGAGCAGCGCGACCTCTCCACGATCCGGCTGCTCGCCAAGCTTCCGACGATCGCGGCGTACGCCTACAAGAAGTCGATCGGTCACCCGTTCGTCTACCCGCGCAACGACCTCGGCTACGTCGAGAACTTCCTGCGCATGACGTTCTCGGTGCCGGCCCAGGAGTACGACCTCGACCCGGTCGTCGTCTCCGCGCTGGACAAGCTGCTGATCCTGCACGCGGACCACGAGCAGAACTGCTCGACCTCCACGGTCCGTCTGGTCGGCTCCTCGCAGGCCAACATGTTCGCCTCGATCTCCGCCGGCATCAACGCGCTGTGGGGCCCGCTGCACGGCGGCGCCAACCAGTCGGTGCTGGAGATGCTGGAGAACATCCAGGCCAACGGCGGCGACGTCGACTCCTTCATCCGCAAGGTGAAGAACAAGGAGGACGGCGTCCGCCTGATGGGCTTCGGCCACCGGGTGTACAAGTCGTTCGACCCGCGCGCCAAGATCATCAAGGCTGCCGCGCACGACGTCCTCTCCGCGCTCGGCAAGTCCGACGAGCTGCTGGACATCGCGCTCAAGCTGGAGGAGCACGCGCTCTCCGACGACTACTTCGTCTCGCGCAACCTCTACCCCAACGTGGACTTCTACACCGGTCTGATCTACCGGGCCATGGGCTTCCCGACCGAGATGTTCACGGTCCTGTTCGCCCTCGGCCGGCTGCCGGGCTGGATCGCCCAGTGGACCGAGATGATCAAGGAGCCGGGTTCCCGCATCGGCCGCCCGCGTCAGATCTACACGGGTGTCGTCGAGCGCGACTTCGTGCCGGTCGAGCAGCGCCAGTAACGGAAAAAGCGGAAGGCGCCCTGGCGTCGGTCCCCCCACGGGCCGACGTCCAGGGCGCCTTCCCATGCCCCGGTGCGGATTCCCCCCACGGGATCCGGGCCGGGCGCTCGGAGAGACAGCGCCTGAATTCGCTGTCCGAGCAGGACGGGCGTACCCGCCGTGCTCCGGTGACGTGAAACGTGTTGCGGTCTGCCGGGACAGCGCACGCTGGGAGGGCCGCTCAAAGCTTCCCGGTGTACGTGCCCCGGCAACGCATCTCTGAAGAAGTCCCCCAAGACAACTCCAGATGCCAGCCGGCGCCCCCCAAGACGCTGGACTGACACCGCCAACTTAGACCTTCGAACCCCTTCGATGGTTACGTTCGCGTCACTGTGATCTGCGTCTCTTGCATACGTCCCATAGGTGCGCAAGAGCCCCGATACGGCGATCGGGGCCCAAGCGTAAGGAAGATGCGCGAGCCTTGTGAAGAGCTTATGTGAGGTGCGCGCCGGACTCCAGAGGGACTCTTACTTCTCCCCGGGGGACTTCTTCCGGCCACCTACGGCACTTCCTGGCCCGCCTCAGCGGAACCGGCGCAGCCGCAGGCTGTTGGTCACCACGAACACCGAGGAGAAGGCCATCGCCGCCCCCGCGATCATCGGATTCAGCAGACCCGCCGCGGCCAGCGGCAGCGCGGCGACGTTGTAGCCGAAGGCCCACACCAGGTTGCCCTTGATGGTGGCGAGGGTGCGCCGGGAGAGCCGGATGGCGTCGGCGGCCACCCGCAGGTCGCCCCGGACCAGGGTGAGGTCCCCGGCCTCGATCGCCGCGTCGGTGCCGGTGCCCATGGCGAGACCGAGGTCGGCGGTGGCGAGCGCGGCGGCGTCGTTCACCCCGTCCCCGACCATGGCCACGGCCCGGCCCTCGCGCCGCAGCTTCTGGATCACGTCCACCTTGTCCTCGGGCAGCACCTCGGCGATGACCTCGTCGATGCCGACCTCCCGCGCGACCGCCTCGGCCACCGTGCGGTTGTCCCCGGTGAGGAGCACCGGCGTCAGACCGAGCGCGCGCAGGTCGCGTACCGCCTCGGCGCTGGTCTCCTTCACCGCGTCCGCGACGGCGAGCACCGCGCGCGGCTTGCCGTCCCAGCCCGCCACGACGGCCGTACGGCCCTCCTGTTCGGCCCTGGAGCGGGCGGTGTCGAGTTCCCCGGGCAGGTCGTCCCAGAGCCGTCCGGCGGCCACCTCGTGGCCGTCCACGCGGCCGCGTACGCCGCGGCCGGGGACGTTCTCGAAGTGCCCGGCCGGGGGCAGCGTGCCGACGCGCTCCTCCGCGCCCTCCGCGACGGCGCGGGCGACCGGGTGCTCGGAGGCGTGCTCCAGGGCGCCGACGAGCCGCAGCACCTGCTTCTCGTCCTCGCCGGGGGCGGTGTACACCTCCTGGAGCGTCATCCGCCCGGTGGTGACGGTGCCGGTCTTGTCGAGGACGACGGTGTCCACACGCCGGGTGGACTCCAGCACCTCGGGACCCTTGATGAGGATGCCGAGCTGCGCGCCCCGCCCGGTGCCGACCATCAGCGCGGTCGGGGTGGCGAGGCCCAGCGCGCAGGGGCAGGCGATGATCAGTACGGCGACGGCGGCGGTGAACGCGGCGACCGTGTCCCCGGTGACGCCGAGCCAGACGCCGAAGGTGCCGAGCGCGATGAGGATGACGACCGGCACGAACACGGCGGAGATCCGGTCGGCGAGGCGCTGCACCTCGGCCTTGCCGTTCTGCGCGTCCTCCACCAGCCGGGCCATCCGGGCCAGCTGGGTGTCCCCGCCGACCCGGTTCGCCTCGACCAGCAGCCGCCCGCCCGCGTTGACGGTGGCGCCGGTGACCCGGTCGCCGGGGGAGACGTCGACGGGCACAGACTCGCCGGTCAGCATGGAGGCGTCGACGGCGGAGGTGCCCTCCAGCACCGTGCCGTCGGTGGCGATCTTCTCGCCGGGTCGCACCACGAACCGGTCGCCCACGGCGAGCGAGCCCACGGGGATCCGCGTCTCGCGCCCGTCCCGCAGTACGGTCACGTCCTTGGCGCCCAGCTCCATCAGCGCGCGTAGCGCGGCTCCGGCCCGGCGCTTGGAGCGGGCCTCCAGATAGCGGCCGAGCAGGATCAGCGCGACGACCCCGGCGGCGACCTCCAGGTAGATGACGGAGGTGCCCTCGGAGCGGGAGACGGTGAACGAGAAGGCGTGCCGCATGCCGGGCATGCCCGCGTGGCCGAAGAACAGGGCCCACAGCGACCAGCCGAACGCGGCCAGCGTGCCGACCGAGACCAGGGTGTCCATGGTGGCCGCGCCGTGCCTCAGGTTGGTCCAGGCGGCCCGGTGGAAGGGCCACCCGCCCCAGACCACCACGGGCGCGGCGAGGGTCAGGGAGAGCCACTGCCAGTTGTCGAACTGGAGCGGCGGGACCATGGCCATCAGGATCACGGGCACGGCGAGCAGGGCGGAGATCAGCAGCCGCTGCCGGAGCGCGGACAGCTCGGGGTCGCGCTCGGCCGGCCCGGCGGACTCGCCCGCGTCGGGGGCCGGTTCCGGCTCCGGGGGCGGGGGTTCCTCGGCGGTGTACCCGGTCTTCTCGACGACCGCGATCAGGTCCGCGACATGGACGCCGTCGCCGAAGCTGACCTTCGCCTTCTCCGTCGCGTAGTTCACGGTGGCGCTCACGCCGTCCATGCGGTTGAGCTTCTTCTCCACCCGCGCGGCGCAGGACGCGCAGGTCATGCCGCCGATGAGCAGCTCGACCCGGTTCTCGTCCGCCTCGGGCGCCGTGCGCCCTGTCTCTGCGGTGGTGCTGGTCATGCCCGGACTCCAGACATCGGACCGGACCTTACGGAATCCAGTATGAGCTGGTCGGTACGGCCCGGTCGGGGGAAGGTTGCGCGGTCCGCGCGCCGCGCGAGCGGACCTGCGGTGCGGTGCTCAGGCCCGGCCGGTCAGCTCGAAGCCGGCCTCGTCGACGGCGGCGCGCACGGCCTCCTCGTCGAGCGGGGCCGCCGAGACGACGGTGACCTCACCGGTGGAGGCGACGGCCTTCACCGAGCTGACGCCGGGGAGCTGGGAGATCTCGCCGGAGACGGAGCCCTCGCAGTGGCCGCAGCTCATGCCGCTCACCTGGTAGACGGCGGTGACGGAGCCGGGGGTGTCGGTCTGGGCGCTCATGTCGTTCTCCTCGTCGTACTGGGGTGTCCTCGGGGGACCCTCACTCTTCGCACACTATACCCCTAGGGGGTATGAGCCAAGGGGATACCGAGGCGGGGCGAATTCACCGGCAGCCTATGTATACGCCCCGCTTTGTCGCAGTACGACGAGCGCCCGCACGCCGTCCCCTGAGGGAGGCGTACGGGCGTTCCCGTACCGGGCGGCGCGAGGGTCAGCCGTCTCGGCGGGCCCGGTTGCCGGGCCGGGAGGCGACCCAGGCGCGGACGGTGTCGGCGTACCAGTAGGGCTTGCCGCTCTCCACGTGGTCGGGCGGCGGCAGCAGGCCGTGTTTCCGGTAGGACCGAACGGTGTCCGGCTGCACCCGGATGTGTGCCGCGATCTCCTTGTAGGACCAGAGCCTGCGGTCGGTCATGCGTCGCACCTCCTGCGCGCGCCGCGGCGGCGGCCTGGGAGCGGCCGTCGGGGGAGCCCGGCGCTGTGCTGGTGATCACCAAGCCTGTGCCCGGTCAACGACGCACAGTGACCGCGAGCAAGCGGCTGTGGGGCGGGTGTGACCGAGGACCCGCGTACACGCGACATATGTGACAGGAGAGGTGCGTTCGTGACACAACCACAGCAGAGGAAACGGGCGTGTGCCGGGCGTGGCGGGTTGACCCGTACGGGCGGGACCGTCGCGGACGCCCGCGCGCGGGCGTCCGGCGGTGCGTTTATACGCCGCAGGACCTCAGGAACGCGCGGGTGCGGCGGGCGATCGGCAGCGGCCGGTCCGGCTCGCAGGGGTACATGTCCTGCTCGACGATGGCGAACAGGTCGGTGTCCAGCCGGGCCGCCGCCTCCAGGACGGGGCCCAGCGCGGGTACCCCGCCGGGGGGTTCGCACATCACGCCCCGCGCGACCGCCGGGCCGAAGGGCGTGCCGTCCGCGCGCACCCGGGCCAGGATCTCCGGGTCGACCTGCTTGAGGTGGAGGTAACCGAGCCGCTCGCCGTAGGTCTCGATCAGCTCGACGCTGTCCCCGCCGCAGTAGGCGTAGTGGCCGGTGTCCAGACAGAGGGAGACCAGGTCGGGGTCGGTGGCGTCGAGGAAGCGGGTGACGTGGGCCTCGGTGTCGATGTGGGTGTCGGCGTGGGGGTGGACGACGATCGTCAGTCCGTACCGCTCGCGCACCTCGTGGCCCAGCCGCTCGGTCTGCCCGGTCAGGTCGCGCCACTGGGCCGGGGTCAGTTCGGCCGGCTCCAGCACCGCGCCGGTGCGGTCGTCGCGCCAGAAGGAGGGGATGACGACAAGGTGGCGGGCGCCGGTCGCGCGGGTCAGCCCGGCCACGGCGGAGACGTGCTCCCAGGTCTTCTCCCACACCGCCGGGCCGTGGTGCAGCCCGGTGAACACGGTCCCGGCCGACACCTTCAGGCCACGCCGGGCGGTCTCCTCGGCGAGCACCTCGGGGTCGGTGGGCAGGTACCCGTAGGGGCCCAGCTCGATCCACTCGTAACCGGCCGCGGCCACCTCGTCCAGGAAGCGCCGCCAGGGGACCTGGGCGGGGTCGTCCGGGAACCAGACGCCCCAGGAGTCGGGCGCCGATCCGACGCGGACGCGGGACAGCGGGGAGGACGGCATGGACGTCATGGCCGTCAGCGTGCGGGCCGTCCGGAAAGTGTGTCAATAGCTGGTCCGAATGTCTGGACAAAACGTTGACAGGGCTCACCGGTCCGGACTAGAAAGCCGGGGCAGAGTCCTGCCGGGGGTAGTCCTGACGAATCCTTGCGAAGGGGAGTCGATGGCGTACGACCTGATCACCATGGGACGGATCGGGGTGGACCTCTACCCCCTCCAGACCGGTGTCCCGCTCGACCGGGTGACCTCCTTCGGCAAGTTCCTCGGCGGCTCCGCCACCAACGTCGCCGTCGCCGCCGCCCGCCTCGGACTCGGAACCGCCGTCATCACCCGTACCGGTGACGACCCGTTCGGTACGTACCTCCACGAGGCGCTGCGCGGCTTCGGCGTGGACGACCGCTGGGTCACCCCGGTGCCCGGACTGCCCACCCCGGTCACCTTCTGCGAGATCTTCCCGCCGGACGACTTCCCGCTCTACTTCTACCGGCTCCCCAAGGCCCCCGACCTGGAGATCCACCCCGGCGAACTCGACCTCGACGCGATCCGCGCCGCCCGCGTCCTCTGGGTCACCGGCACCGGCCTGAGCGAGGAGCCGAGCCGCACCGCCACCCTGGCCGCCCTGGCCCACCGGGCCCGGTCGGGCATCACCGTCTTCGACCTGGACTGGCGGCCCGCTCTGTGGAACGACGCGGCCCGGGAGGACCCCGGCACCGCCCGCCCCATCTACACCGAGGCCCTGCGGCACGCCACCGTCGCCGTGGGAAACGTGGACGAGGTGGAGATCGCCACCGGCACCCGCGAACCGCATGCCGCCGCCCGCGCGCTGCTGGACGCGGGGGTGGAGCTGGCGGTGGTGAAGCAGGGCCCCAAGGGAGTCCTCGCCGTCCACCGCGACGGCGAGAGCGCGGAGGTGCCCCCGCTGCCCGTCACCGTCCTCAACGGCCTCGGCGCGGGCGACGCGTTCGGGGGCGCGCTGTGTCACGGGCTGCTGGAGGGCTGGGACCTGGAGACGGTGATGCGGCACGCCAACGCCGCCGGGGCGATCGTCGCCTCGCGGCTGGAGTGCTCCTCCGCCATGCCCACGCCGGACGAGGTGGCTGCCGCGCTGGCGGCGGGAGCGGTGCGATGAGCCCTGGCCGGGCGGGGGCGGGGATCGGCGTGGGGGCTACCGGTGGGGGCGCCGCCACCGGGGCGAAGGCCGCCGCCGGTGCGTCCGGAGCCGGGATCGCCGAGGCCGCCGCCGGACCCCCGGAGCGCGCCGGAGCCGGGCGATGAGCACCGCCCACGTCGACGTCGCCGCCCTGGTCCACCTCCGTACCCGGCACCCCGAGGCCATCGCGGAGGCTGCCGCACGGCGGGTGCGTCGGCCGTTGGTCGGGGCGAGGGAGCGGCTGCTGATCGTGGCCGCCGACCATCCGGCGCGGGGCGCGCTCGGCGCCGGCGGGCGGCCCTTCGCCATGGCCGACCGGGCCGACCTGCTGCGCCGGCTGTGCGTGGCGCTGTCCCGGCCCGGCGTGGACGGGGTGCTGGCCAGTGCCGACGTACTGGACGACCTGCTGCTGCTCGGCGCCCTGGAGGGCAAGGTCGTCCTCGGCTCCATGAACCGGGGCGGTCTCCAGGGCGCCCGCTTCGAACTGGACGACCGCTTCACCGGACACCGCCCCGAGGACCTCACGCGCCGCCGCTTCGACGCGGGCAAGCTGCTGCTGCGCATCGACCCCTCCGACCCCGGCTCGCTGACCACCCTGGAGTCCGCCGCCCGCGCCGTCGACGCCATGGCCGAACGCCGACTCCCGCTGTTCATCGAGCCGTTCCTCAGCCGACGCGGCCCGGACGGGCGCCTGCGCAACGATCTGTCCGCCGCGGCCGTGACCACCTCCCTCGCCATCGCCTCCGGACTCGGCGGCTCCTCCGCCTACACCTGGTTGAAGGTGCCCGTCACGGAGAACCCGGACGACATGGCCGACGTCATGGCGACCACCACGCTGCCCGCCGTCCTGCTGGGCGGCGAGACCGGCGGCTCCCCGCAGGAGCAGGCGGCCGCGTACGAGAAGTGGCGCGGCGCGCTGCAACTGCCCACCGTGCGCGGCCTGGTGGTCGGCCGCACACTGCTGTACCCGGCGGACGGCGACGTGGCCGCCGCCGTGGACACCGCCGCAGGACTGCTGTGAGGGCCCCGCATGACCAGCACCCGACTCCATCTGCCGCACGGCGAGGCCGCGAGCGGCCCGTACGCGCTCGACATCGGGCCGGATCAGGAGGGCCGGCTCCAGGGTTGGGCCCACACCCGTCTGCGCGTCGTGGAGCTGGAAGCGGGCGGCACCCATACCTTCGACACCGGTGACGCCGAATGGATCGTGCTCCCCCTCCAGGGTGCATGTACCGTACAAATGGACGAGAACGAGTTTCAGATCCGGGGCCGGGAGAACGTGTTCGCGGCAGTCTCCGACTTCGCGTACGCCCCCCGCGACAGCCGGGTCCAGATCGCCTCCGGCGCGGGAGGCCGCTTCGCCCTGGCAGGAGCGAAGTGCGAGCGACGACTCCCCGCCCGCTACGGCCCCGCGCCGGAGGTCCCCGTCGAAGAGCGCGGCAGCGGCACCTGCGGCCGCCAGGTGCGCAACTTCGCCGCGGCCGACACCTTCGACTGCGACCGGCTCATCGCCGTGGAGGTCATCACCCCCGGCGGCAACTGGTCGTCCTACCCGCCGCACAAGCACGACGAGCACCGGCCGGGGGAGGAGTCCGAACTGGAGGAGATCTACTACTTCGAGATCGAGGACGGCGGCCTCGGCTACCAGCGCGTCTTCCCCTCCCGTACCGGCGGCGCCGACCTGCTCGCCGAGGTCCGCACGGGTGACGCGGTGCTCGTACCCGACGGCTGGCACGGCCCGTCGATCGCCCAGCCGGGCCACGCCATGTACTACCTGAACGTGATGGCCGGCCCCGGCGCCGACCGGGAGTGGCGGATCAGCTTCCACCCCGACCACACAGGGGGTTACCGGTGACCACCAGGCTCACGGTCGCGCAGGCGCTCGTCCGCTTCCTCGCCGCCCAGTACACCGAGCGCGACGGCGTACGGCAGCGGCTCATCGGCGCCACCTGGGGGATCTTCGGCCACGGCAACGTCGCCGGACTCGGCCAGGCCCTGCTGGAACACCGCGAGTCGATGCCGTACCACCAGGGCCGCAACGAGCAGGCGATGGTGCACGCGGCCGTCGGGTACGCCCGCCAGTCGAACCGGCTCTCCACGCACGCGGTGACCACCTCCATCGGCCCCGGCGCCACCAACCTCGTCACCGGCGCCGCCCTCGCCACCGTCAACCACCTGCCCGTCCTGCTGCTGCCCGGCGACGTCTTCGCCACCCGCCCCGCCGACCCCGTCCTCCAGCAGCTCGAACTCCCCTGCGCGGGCGATGTGTCGGTGAACGACACCCTGCGCCCGGTGTCCCGGTACTTCGACCGGATCACCCGCCCCGAGGCCCTGATCCCGAGCGCGCTCGCGGCCGTACGGGTGCTCACCGACCCGGTCGACACCGGCGCCGTCACCCTCGCCCTCCCGCAGGACGTGCAGGTGGAGGCGTACGACTGGCCCGAGGAGTTCTTCGCCGACCGGGTGTGGACCGTGCGCAGGCCCGGCGCCGACCCGGCCGAACTCGCCGAAGCGGTACGGGTGATCAGGGAGGCCCGGCGTCCCCTCGTGGTCGCGGGCGGCGGGGTCCACCACAGCCGCGCCGAGGACGCGCTCGCGGAGTTCGCCGCCGCCACCGGCATCCCCGTCGCCTCCACCCAGGCCGGCAAGGGCTCCCTGCCCTACGACCATCCCCAGGACGTGGGCGGCATCGGCCACACCGGCACCCACACCGCCGGCGAACTCGCCCGCGCGGCCGACCTGGTGATCGGGGTCGGCACCCGGTACACCGACTTCACCACCGCCTCCGGCACCCTCTTCGAGGACCCCGGTGTGCGCTTCCTCAACCTCAACATCGCGCCCTTCGACGGCCACAAGCTGGCCGGGCTGCCGCTGGTCGCCGACGCCCGCAGCGGGCTGGGCGAGCTGACCGAGGCGCTGGGGATGCACGGGTACCGGGTGCCGGAGGCGTTGGTGGCCGGCTACACCGGGGGCAAGGCCCGCTGGGAGGCTCGCGTCGACGCCTGCTTCGCCGCCG
This sequence comes from Streptomyces griseoluteus, assembly GCF_004784465.1. Classification (GTDB taxonomy): domain Bacteria; phylum Actinomycetota; class Actinomycetes; order Streptomycetales; family Streptomycetaceae; genus Streptomyces; species Streptomyces griseoluteus. Next base: position 291,877 of record NZ_SRRU01000010.1, read on the forward strand.
AGGACCCCGACGCGGTGCCGACCCAGACCCAGGTGATCGGCGCGCTGGACGCCCTGGTGGACGCGAGCGACATCATCGTCAATGCGGCCGGTTCCCTCCCCGGCGACCTGCACAAGCTCTGGCGGACCCGCGCCCGCGACCAGTACCACCTCGAGTACGGATACTCCTGCATGGGCTACGAGATCCCGGCCGCCCTCGGCGTGAAGCTCGCCGCGCCCGAACGGAACGTCTGGGCGCTGGTCGGCGACGGCACGTATCTGATGATGCCGACCGAGATCGTCACCGCCGTGCAGGAGGGCGTCGCGATCAAGATGGTGCTCATCCAGAACCACGGGTACGCGTCCATCGGCGGTCTGTCCGAGTCGGTCGGCGCCGAGCGCTTCGGCACGGCCTACCGGTATCCCGCCGGGGACGGCACCCTCACCGGCCCGCCGCTCCCCGTCGACCTCGCGGCCAACGCGGCCAGCCTCGGCATGCGGGTGCTGCGCGCCCGGACCGTCTTTGAGCTGCGGGAGGCCCTCGCCGGGGCGCGCGCCGCCGACACCCCCACTTGTGTCTACGTGGAGACCGAAACGTCCGACAGTGTGTCGGGCGCGCCCGCCGCCGCGGCCTGGTGGGATGTTCCTGTGGCCGAGACCGCGACCAGGCCGTCCGCGGTCAAGGCACGCGAGCTGTACGAACGGCATCTGCCGGCCCGCCGCCGCCATCTGTGACAAGGAGCCCGAGGACATGACGAAGATCGTCAACCACTGGATCGGCGGCAAGACCGCCGAGGGCGCGTCGGGCACGTACGGGCCGGTCACCGACCCGGCGACCGGCGAGGTCACCACCAAGGTCGCCTTCGCAGGCGTCGAGGAGGTGGACGCGGCGGTCGCCGCCGCGAAGGACGCCTTCGCCGCCTGGGGACAGTCCTCGCTGGCCCAGCGCACCTCCATCCTCTTCAAGTTCCGCGCGCTGCTGGACGGGCACCGCGACGAGATCGCCGCGCTGATCACCGCCGAGCACGGCAAGGTGCACTCCGACGCGCTCGGCGAGGTCGCGCGCGGCCTGGAGATCGTGGACCTGGCCTGCGGGATCACCGTCCAGCTCAAGGGCGAGCTGTCCACCCAGGTCGCCACCGGCGTCGATGTCGCCGCCATCCGGCAGCCGCTCGGCGTGGTCGCGGGCATCACCCCGTTCAACTTCCCGGCGATGGTGCCGATGTGGATGTTCCCCCTCGCCATCGCGTGCGGCAACACCTTCGTGCTGAAGCCGTCGGAGAAGGACCCGTCGGCCGCTCTGAAGCTGGCGGAACTGCTGGCCGAGGCCGGGCTGCCGGACGGCGTCTTCAACGTCGTGCACGGGGACAAGGTGGCCGTGGACCGGCTGCTGGAGCACCCGGACGTGAAGGCGGTGTCCTTCGTCGGCTCCACCCCGATCGCCCGCTACATCCACACCACCGCCTCCGCCCACGGCAAGCGCGTCCAGGCCCTCGGAGGCGCCAAGAACCACATGCTGGTGCTCCCCGACGCCGACCTCGACGCGGCGGCGGACGCGGCGGTGAGTGCCGCCTACGGCTCGGCGGGCGAGCGCTGCATGGCCGTCTCGGCGGTCGTCGCCGTCGGCTCCATCGGCGACGAGCTGGTGCAGAAGATCCGCGAGCGCGCCGAGAAGATCAAGATCGGCCCCGGCAGCGACCCCACCTCGGAGATGGGCCCGCTGATCACCAAGGTCCACCGGGACAAGGTGGCCTCATACGTCACCGGCGCCGCCGAGGAGGGCGCCGAGGTCGTGCTCGACGGCACCGGATACACCGTCGAGGGCCACGAGGGGGGCCACTGGATCGGCATCTCCCTGCTCGACAAGGTGCCGACCAGCGCGAAGGCGTACCAGGACGAGATCTTCGGCCCGGTGCTGTCCGTGCTGCGCGTGGACACCTACGAGGACGGCGTCGCCCTCATCAACGCCTCCCCCTACGGCAACGGCACCGCCATCTTCACCCGCGACGGCGGCGCCGCCCGCCGCTTCCAGCTGGAGATCGAGGCCGGCATGGTCGGCGTCAACGTCCCCATCCCGGTCCCCGTCGGCTACCACTCCTTCGGCGGCTGGAAGGACTCCCTCTTCGGCGACCACCACATCTACGGCAACGACGGCACCCACTTCTACACCCGGGGCAAGGTCGTCACGACCCGCTGGCCCGACCCCTCCGACGCCCCCGCAGGCGTCGACCTGGGCTTCCCCCGCAACCACTGAGCCGCGCGGACATCCGGGCCCGAAGCCAGCTTTCGCCGGCTTCGGGCCCGTCTTTTTTCGGCCAGGGCCTGCGGTTCCCGTACGGGTGACGAAGGCGCGGGGGCTTGCTAGATGGTGCTGTTTCGGTCGTCCAGGGGGGCACCGAGGTGCGGATTTCGTAGGCCGGCACCCATTGACGTGGTGGTTTTCGTCGGTGTTCCATGCAGCGCCGGGAGCGAGACGTACGACACACCGCGAGCCGCCGGAGGCGATACCGCTCCCGCCCGAGTCCTCACCGCACGAGTCGATCGGACGCCGCATGACCGACACGCTCCGCCCCGCCGAGCCAGCCCACGCCGCAGAGACCGGTGACGGCCCGCGGAAACTCAAGCGTTCCATCGGCGTCGTAGGCGGCACCCTGCTGACGCTCTCCTGCGTGACGCCCGCCTCCACCCTCTTCGTGGTCGTCCCGGACCTCTTCGGCACCCTCGGCACCGCGACCGCGCTCACCATCGCCATCGGTTCCGTGCTCTGTATCGCCGTGGCGTTCTGCTACGCCGAGCTGGGCACCCTCATCCCCAGCGCGGGCGGCGAGTACGCCATGGTCTCCACCCTCGCCGGGCGCCTCGCGGGCTGGCTGGTGTTCGTGCTGTCGCTGCTGGTCGTCGTGATCGTTCCACCCGTCATCGCCATGGGCACCGCCGACTACATAGCCCCCCTCGTGCACCTGGACCCCGCCCTCACCGGCGCCGGGGTCATGCTGCTCGCCACCCTCGCCGGACTGCTCGACCTGCGCGCCAACGCCTGGATCACCGGCGTCTTCCTGGTCCTGGAGGTGATCGCGGCGGCCGTCGTCGCGGTGCTCGGCTTCTCCCACGCCCACCGGGGCGCCGGGAGCCTGGTCTCCATGGAGGTGGCCGGAGCCCACGGTGGCATCGACCCCGTCACCGCCGCACTGGTCGTCTCCGGCCTCGCCATCGCCCTCTTCGTCACCCAGGGCTTCTCGACCGCCGTCTACCTCTCCGAGGAACTGGAGCACCCGCGCCGGGACGTGGCCCGTACCGTGCTCGCCACCCTCGCCATCTCCACCGTGATCATCCTGGTGCCGGTCGCCGCCATCACCATGGGCGCCACCGACCTGAAGGAACTGACCGGCGGCGACCTCAGCGCGATGGTGACGGCCTGGTCCAGCACGGCCGTCGGTACGTTCGTCAGCCTCTGCGTCGCCCTCGCCATCGTCAACGCGGGCATCGTGATGGTCATCCAGAACTCCCGCGTCCTGTTCGCCTCCGCCCGCGACAAGGCGTGGCCCACCCCGGTCAACAGCCTGCTCTCCCGGCTCGGCCGGTTCGGCTCGCCCTGGGTCGCCACCCTCACCGTCGGCATCCCCGGCGCGCTGCTCTGCTTCGTCGACCTGGACACCCTGTACGGCGTCACCGGGGTCTCCGTCACCGCCATGTACCTGCTCGTCGCGGTCGCCGCCCTGCTGGGCCGCCGCGACAGCCACCGGCACACCCCCGCCTGGCGGATGCCGCTGTGGCCGGCCGTACCCGTGCTGCTCATCGCCGTCCTCGGCTACGTCCTCGTCCAGCAGGATCTCGTCTACCTGCTGTGGACCGGCGGGATCACCGCCGTCGCCACCCTGTACTGGGCGCTGTACCTGCGGCCCCGCCGCGACACCCACTGGCTGGTCTCACTCCCCGAGGACGCCCGAGGCTGACATCGCGGCGGAAACACCGCCCTACCGCGCCCGCAGTACACCCGCCCGGGCCCGTACTCCCGAAGGAGGGGCGGGGGTTCAGCCCGGCGGGGCCGCCCGGCGGGGAGGGCGGCCCGTACCGTTGGGTCATGGATCTCCGAGTGCCCCGGCTGCTGAAGAGGCCCCGGCGGGCCGCCGCCGCGCTGGGGGCCGCCGTACTGCTGGCCGCCACCGGGACGTGGACCGCGACCGCGTCCGACCCGCCCCGCCCGCACCGCACCGACCGGGTCCTGACCATGGCGGACGGCACCCGCGTGGACACCTCCTACTTCACCTCCGGAGGCGGCGGCCGACGCCCCGCCGTCCTCCTGGCCCACGGCTTCGGCGGCAGCAAGGACGACCTGCGCGCCCAGGCCGAGGACCTCGCCGGGCACGGGTACGCCGTACTCACCTGGTCCGCGCGGGGCTTCGGCCGCTCGACGGGCAGGATCGGGCTCAACGACCCGGCGCACGAGGTCACCGACGTCTCCCGCCTCGTCGACTGGCTGGCCAGGAGGCCCGAGGTCCGCCTCGACAAGCCCGGCGACCCGCGCGTCGGCATGGCGGGCGGCTCGTACGGCGGGGCGATCTCCCTGCTGGCGGCCGGACACGACCCCCGCGTCGACGCCATCGCGCCCGCCGTGACCTACTGGGACCTCGCCGACGCCCTGTTCCCGAACGGTGTGTTCAAGCGGCTGTGGACCGGCGTCTTCTTCAACTCCGGTGGCGGCTGCGGGCAGTTCGAGCCCGCGCTGTGCGCGATGTACCAGCGCGTCGCCCAGTCCGGCGTCCCCGACGCGGACGCCCGCGCCCTGCTCCAGCGCCGCTCACCCGCCGCCGTCGCCGACCGGATCAAGGTCCCCACTCTGCTCTTCCAGGGCCAGACCGACTCCCTGTTCACCCTCGCCCAGTCCGACGCCGCCGAGCGCGCGATCCGGGCCAACGGCGCCCCCGTCAAGGTCGACTGGATCGCGGGCGGCCACGACGGGGGAGACCTGGAGACCGGCCGGGTACAGGGGCGGGTACGGGACTGGTTCGACCACTACCTCAAGGGCGAGCCGGCCGCCGGCACCGGGCCCGCCTTCCGGGTCACCCGCACCGGCGGCGTCGACTCCACCGACGGCAGTACCCGCAGCCGGGGCGCCACCGCCGACGCCTACCCCGGCCTGCGCGGCGACCCCCGCACCATCCCCCTCACCGGCCGCGAGCAGCGCGTCGCCAACCCGGCAGGCGCCAGCCCGCCCGCCGTCTCCGCCCTGCCCGGCCTCGGCGGAGGCGGCCTCGCCCAGCTCTCCGCCCTCGGCACCGGCGTCTCCCTCGACTTCCCCGGCCAGTACGCCAGGTTCGACGCGCCACCCCAGCGCACCGCCCTCCGTATCACCGGCACCCCGACCGCCCGCGTCCACGTGAAGTCCACCAGCGCCGACGCGGTCCTCTTCGCCAAGCTCTACGACGTCGGCCCCCGCGGCGGCCAGGTGCTCCCCGGCCGGCTCGTCACCCCGCTCAGGATCACCGGCGCCAAGGCGGGCAAGGACGTGACCGTCACCCTCCCGCCCGTCGACCACGAGGTGCAGCAGGGCCACCACCTCCGCCTGGTCCTCGCCGCCACCGACCTCGGCTACGCCTCACCCACCGCCCCCGCGACCTACACGGTCTCCCTCAAGGGCCCGTTGAGCGTGCCCACGGCCCCCGCCGTCACCACCGCGGCCACCCCGCTGCCCGCCTGGGTCTGGTGGCTCCCCCTCGCGGGCGCCGCAGCGGCCCTCGCCCTCCTCCTCAGCGCCCGCCGCCGCACCTCAGCCCCCGCACCCGATCCGGAACTTGCCGAAGTCCCGCTGGTGATCACCGACTTGAGCAAGCGCTACGCCAAGTCGTCGGACGGGTACGCCGTACGCGACCTCTCCTTCCGCGTCGAGAAGGGCCAGGTGCTCGGCCTGCTCGGGCCCAACGGCGCGGGCAAGACCACCACCCTGCGCATGCTGATGGGCCTGATCCGGCCCGACGGCGGCGAAATCCGCGTCTTCGGCCACGCCGTCCGTCCCGGCGCCCCGGTCCTCTCCCGCGTCGGCGCCTTCGTGGAGGGGGCCGGCTTCCTGCCCCACCTCACCGGCCGGGAGAACCTGGAGCTGTACTGGCGGGCCACCGGCCGCCCGCCCGAGGACGCCCACCTCGCGGAGGCCCTGGAGATCGCCGGCCTCGGCGACGCCCTGGCCCGCGCGGTACGCACCTACTCCCAGGGCATGCGCCAGCGCCTGGCCATCGCCCAGGCCATGCTGGGCCTGCCCGACCTGCTCATCCTGGACGAGCCCACCAACGGCCTGGACCCGCCGCAGATCCGCGAGATGCGCGAGGTGCTGATCCGGTACGCGGCCGCCGGACGCACCGTCATCGTCTCCAGCCACCTCCTGGCCGAGGTCGAGCAGTCCTGCACCCACCTGGTGGTCATGGACCGGGGCCGGCTGGTCCAGGCGGGCCCGGTCCGGGAGATCGTCGGCTCCGGCGACACCCTGCTGGTCGGCACCGGCACCCCCCTCGCCGGCCCGGTCGTGGACAAGGTGGCCGCCCTGGACGGCGTCGCCTCCGCCGTACCGGCCGAGGACGGCCTGCTGATCCGCCTCGAACCCGGCAACACCGCGGGCGCACTCGTCGTGGACCTGGTCCGGCTGGAGGTGCCCGTGCTCTCCGTCGGCCCGCACCGGCGTCTGGAGGACGCCTTCCTCACCCTGATCGGAGGCTCCGCGTGAGCACGCTCACCGAGACCGCGGAGACGGCACCCGGCTACCGCGCCTCGCGCACCCTGCCCGTACGCGTGGAGCTCGTCCGCCAGCTCGGGCGGCGCCGCACGCTGGTCATGGGCGCCGTCCTGGCCGCGCTGCCGCTGGTCCTGCTGGCCGCGTTCGCGATCGGCGGTGACCCGGCCGGGCGAGGGCGCCGGATCTCCCTGATGGACACGGCCACCGCGTCCGGCGCCAACTTCGCCGCCGTCAGCCTCTTCGTCTCGGCCGGCTTCCTGCTGGTCGTCCCGGTCGCCCTGTTCTGCGGGGACACGGTCGCCTCCGAGGCCGGCTGGTCCTCGCTGCGCTATCTGCTGGCGGCGCCGGTGCCCAGGGCCCGGCTGCTGTGGTCCAAGCTCGTGGTGGGGCTCGGCATGAGCCTGGCCGCGATGATCCTGCTGCCCACGGTGGCCCTCGCGGTGGGCACGGCCGCGTACGGCTGGGGTCCGCTGCTCGTGCCGACCGGCGGGTCGGTGGAGGCGGGAACGGCGGTCGGGCGGCTGGCCGTGGTGGTGCTGTACCTCTTCGCCTCGCAACTGGTCACCGCCGGGCTCGCGTTCTGGCTCTCCACCCGGACCGACGCCCCGCTCGGCGCGGTGGGCGGTGCGGTCGGGCTCACCATCGTCGGCAACGTGCTGGACGCGGTGACCGCGCTCGGCCACTGGCGGGACTTCCTGCCCGCGCACTGGCAGTTCGCCTGGGCCGACCTCCTCCAGCCGCACGCCGAGTGGGCCGGCATGGCCCAGGGCGCCTCGGTCTCGGTCACCTACGCCCTGGTCCTCTTCGCCCTGGCCTTCCGGGGCTTCAGCCGCAAGGACATCGTGTCCTGACCCGGGAAACACGGGGGCGGCCCACCGGTCGGAACCGGTGGGCCGCCGCTGCGGGGGGCTCGATCAGCCGTTGCCGGTGCCGTTGCCGGACAGCGCGGAGATGTCGTCCAGGATGTGCGACAGCGGCTCGTCGCCCTTGGCCTGGGTCGAGTTCTCGACGCACTGCTGGTTCTGCGGCGAGGACAGGACGGGGATGTCCTGCACGCCGACGTTGAGCAGAGCCACCAGGGACTGGGCGTTGAGCTTCGCCGGCAGGCCGATGCAGGGCTTGTTCAGCGACCCCTGCACCAGAGCCAGCTGCGGGCTCATGTTGCCGTAGGTGGCCGAGTTGCCGAACGCCTGAGAGGCGCCGTTGCCGCTGAACGACGTGGTGCCGTGGTCGTCACCGATGGCCAGGGCCTGCGGGGCGGCCGCGCCCGCGAGACCGGCGACGGAGGCGGCGACGGCCGCGGTTGCCCACAGCTTCTTCATGTTGGTTCCCTTCGAAAGGCGGACTCCGGGGAGGAGCTGCGTGATCGTCAACGGGGAAGCGGGCGCCGGGGTTGCGGTCTTTGACCCTATCGGGGCAGCGCAGTCCGATGAGTGCACAAACGCCCCCCTAGCTCAACCGCCCCGGAAACACCCACGGGCCGCCGAAGGTGTCGGCGGCCCGGAGGGCCGGATCTCGCGCGCGGGGTCCGTGAGCGTACGGAGGGTCAGTTGTTGCCGGTGCCGTTGCCGGAGAGCGCGGAGATGTCGTCCAGGATGTGCGACAGCGGCTCGTCGCCCTTGGCCTGGGTGGAGTTCTCGACGCACTGCTGGTTCTGCGGCGAGGACAGGACGGGGATGTCCTGCACGCCGACGTTGAGCAGAGCCATCAGGGACTGGGCGTTGAGCTTCGCGGGCAGGCCGATGCAGGGCTTGTTGAGCGAGCCCTGGTTGAGCGCCAGCTGCGGGCTCATGTTGCCGTAGGTCGCGGAGTTGCCGAACGCCTGAGCGCGCGGGAAAACGGCCGCGCGCCTCGGCGGGAATTCCGTCTCCTCCGTGCACCGGAACCGATCCGATCGGGTGACTTACCGCAACCAATCGGCGCCCCCCGGGTTGATGTCTCCGCAGGAACGACCGTCTGGCGAGCAGCCAGGAAAGCATCTGGCGAGCAGCCAGGAAAGGAAAGCGAAATGCTGAAGAAGGCAATGGCCGCGGCGGCGGTCGCCGCGTCCTTCGTGGGTGTGTCGGCGGCGGCGGCCCCTCAGGCGCTTGCCATCGGCAACGACACGGGCACCACGTCGTTCAGCGGCAACGGCGCCACCGAGGCGATCGGTAACAATGTGACCAACGGTGACCTCAGCCCGCAGGCCACGCTGGTACAGAGCTCCGTGAACAAGCTCTGCGTCGGCCTGCCGGCCAAGGCGAACCTCCAGTCGGTGCTGGCCGCGATCAACGTCGGCGTCCAGGACATCCCCGTCCTGTCCTCGCCGCAGAACCAGCAGTGCGCCGAGAACTCCACCCAGGCGAAGAACGACGAGCCGCTGTCGCACCTCGTCGACGACGTCTCCGTCCTCGCGGGCAACGGCGTCGCCAACGACTGACGCGGGCGCGAGCGCTTCGAGAAAACCGCCCGGCGGCACGGATTTCCCGTGCGCCGGGCGGTTTTCGCTGTCCGTCTACTGGGCCTCCGGGCTGCTCCATGCTGTCAATTCCTTGAGGGCGTTCGAGTGAATTGGCAGGCCATGTCCGTTCCACAGTTTCTTCCGTCGTCTATTCCTCGTTCTACAACCTGCCGGTCATGGTGCGAGCCGTTCAAGTTGTGCTCGCTCGGTTTCGGCCGTCACAGGGCATGACCGCAGAGAAGGGAAAGACCATGAAGAAGAGCGCTGCTGTCGTCGCCGGCGCCATCCTGGCTCTGGGTGGGGCGGCTCCCGCCTTCGCCGACGCGGGTGCCGAGGGCGCCGCGGTCGGTTCACCGGGCGTGCTGTCCGGCAACAACCTCCAGGTCCCGATCCACATCCCGGTCAACCTCTGTGGCGACTCCGTCGACGTGATCGGCCTGCTGGACCCGGCGTTCGGCAGCGCCTGCGTCAACGACTGACGCGTATAACGCAAGGCACCAGCCCCCACGGCTGTGTTCAGGCCGGCCCCGGACCGTTGATCCCATGTGAATCTGCGTTCCGGGGCCGGCCTTCCCACTTCTTCGAGCAGGAAGACCACGAGATTGCGACAGACCCTGAGCAAGGGCATGGTCGTGGCCGCCGCCGCGACAGGTGTGCTGTCCTTGTACGTCAGTCAGGCGCTCGCCGATTCGGGAGCGCACGGAGCCGCACAGGGCTCTCCCGGCGCGCTGTCCGGCAACACCCTTCAGGTGCCGGTGCACGTCCCGGTCAACGTCTGCGGGCACTCCGTCGATGTGGCGGCCGCGCTGAACCCCGCCGTCGGCAACGCCTGTGCCAAGGACGCCCTCCCCAAGGCGCCCCGCACCACCGCGCCGTCGTCCTACGGTGACGACGACGAACCGAGCACCCCGGTCAAGACCCCGCCCGCGTACGGCGCCGAGGAGACCAAGCCGCCGGCCTCGTACGGGGACGACGAGACCACCCCGCCCCCGTCCTACGGCCACGACGAGCCGAGCACCCCGGTCACCACCGCGCCCGCCTCGTACGGTCACGACAAGGAGACGACTCGTCCGCCGTCGTACGGGCGTGACGTGGAGACGACTCGTCCGCCGTCGTACGGGCGTGACGTGGAGACGACTCGTCCGCCGTCGTACGGGCATGACGTGGAGACGACTCGTCCGCCGTCGTACGGGCGTGACGTGGAGACGACTCGTCCGCCGTCCTACGGGCGTGACGTGGAGACGACTCGTCCGCCGTCGTACGGGCATGACGTGGAGACGACTC
>NZ_SRRU01000010.1:302400-302636 GCF_004784465.1 Streptomyces griseoluteus
TCGTCCGCCGTCCTACGGGCGTGACGTGGAGACGACTCGTCCGCCGTCCTACGGGCGTGACGTGGAGACGACTCGTCCGCCGTCCTACGGGCGTGACGTGGAGACGACTCGTCCGCCGTCCTACGGGCGTGACGTGGAGACGACTCGTCCGCCGTCCTACGGGCACGACGAGGAGACGACCCGTCCGCCGTCCTACGGGCGTGACGTGGAGACGACTCGTCCGCCGTCCTACGGGC
>NZ_SRRU01000011.1 GCF_004784465.1 Streptomyces griseoluteus
AACACCGAGCGGACCCAAGCCCTGGCAGACTTCCTCCACACCTACAACCACCATCGCTGCCACACCGCACTGGGCGGACACCCGCCCATCAGCCGCGTCAACAACGCTGCGAGTCAATACACCTAGGCCGTGTACCGAAAGTGGATCTTGGGCTGCAAATGATCACTCCTCATGGGCCGGGGAGATCTCACGGACGAGCAGTGGGCGGTGCTGGAGCCGTTGCCGAAGGGTGCCAGGGCGGGGCGGCCGCCCGTCTGGCCTGCCGACCAGGCCCGCAACCGAAGGAAGCTCGGCTCCCGCGGCGGCCGTCCAGCGAACTTCGACCCGGAGGACTACAAGGCCCGGCACGCCGTCGAGTGCGGCTTCAACCGGCTGAAAGGGCACCGAGCCGTCGCCACCCGATACGACAAACTCGCTGTCCGCTACGAAGCGACAGTGCTGGTCGCCGCCACGAACGAGTGGCTGTGACCGGCACGCGACCGCGTCTCAAGCCCACACCGCCCTGACCACCGCATGGCCTGCTGCAGCCGCCCGCCCGTAGAACCCTTGGAGACCTCGGTGATAGTCAAGGAACTCCTGCCTGACCTGCGCCTCGTCCCAGCCGGCCCAGACGAGCTTGGCGCCGGCGACGTTCCACAGCTCGTCGAACGAGACACGTGCGAGGAAGCCTGCGGCCTGTGACACCCCAGGCGGCTCCAGAATCCCCAGGGGCGGGCCGGAGGGGTCGGCACCGGCGCTGTGTGCCACCGGCCGCCCGCCGTAAATCGGCAGCTCCCAGGAGTCGTCGGCATCCGCATCAAGGGCACCGGCAGCGGCATAGAGGTCATTGACGGAGCCCCAGACCTTGTCTATCGACTCGGCGATGCCCGCTGCGTACTCGTCGGGGTGGTTCTCCCAGGCCCCCCACATGAACGCTGCAAGCCACGTGTGGTCGTCCCGGATCTCGGATTCCGCGACGGCACGCATGTGCATGTGGATGCTCACGGCGACGAGTCCTCCCAGTTCGGCGGCCCGCCTGTCGGGCCGAACGGAGAGAACCTAGTCGACGGCACTGACGGCGCGGTGCCGCCCAGCTCTGCCAGGACGCGTTCCGGCACCCGAGTGCCGCGTGTCGTCGAGATCGACCAATGCCGACAAATAAACATCCGTACGGACTCCGTAACAGGCCCTACACGGCCGAACGCGTCTCGTTCACGGACCCGTTGGCCCGGATTTCCGGCACGGACAGCTCGCAAGGGTTAACGTTCCGTCATGACCGCAGCACCCGTACTCGACCCCCGCCGCACCGCCCTCGTCCTCGTCGACCTCATGGACCGCCTGGTCGCGTTGCCGCTGGAACCCCGCAAGGGCGCCGAAGTGCTCGCCGCCTCCGAGGAGTTGGCGAAGCGCTGCCGCGCCGGGGGCGCACTCGTCGTACTCGTCCGGGTCGAACGGCCCGCCGTCGCCGAACAGCCGCCCGGCAGCGGTCTCGTCGCCGGACTGCGCCACGAGGGCGACCTGGAGGTGGTCAAGCGGACCATCGGCGCGTTCCAGGGCACCGGGCTGGACGAGCGGCTGCGCGCCCGTGGCATCGACACCCTGGTCCTCGGCGGCATCGCCACCAACCTGGGCGTGGAGTCCACCGCCCGCGCCGCCGCCGACCTGGGCTACGAACTGGTCTTCGTGGAGGACGCGATGGCCGCGTTCACGGCTGCGGAGCACGAGGCGTCGGTACGGCTGGACTTCCCCCGCCTCGGCACCGTCACCACCGTCGGACGGCTGGGCTTCGAGGCCGTACTGCACTGAGGGCTTTCCGGCCACCAGCACCTGCCACCGACCGCCCGACGCACGGAGCCGACCGTTCACCGCAAACGCCCCGCGCCCCGTCTTCTCAACCCACCCGCCCCGACCTACCGTCCGGCCACATGAGCAGCCCCCCTGTCGCGCCCCCGGGCTGGAGCCGCTGGCTCGTACCGCCCGCCGCGCTCTCCGTCCACCTCTCCATCGGCCAGGCGTACGCCTGGAGCGTGTTCAAGCCACCCCTGGAATCCGCGCTGCACCTCGACGGCACCCAGAGTGCGCTGCCGTTCCAGCTGGCGATCGTGATGCTCGGGCTGTCGGCCGCGTTCGGCGGCACCCTCGTCGAGCGCAACGGCCCGCGCTGGGCGATGACCGTGGCCCTGGTCTGTTTCTCCTCCGGGTTCCTGATCTCCGCGCTCGGCGCCCAGACCCAGCAGTACTGGCTGATCGTCCTCGGGTACGGGTTCGTCGGCGGCATCGGCCTCGGCATCGGCTACATCTCGCCCGTCTCCACCCTGATGAAGTGGTTCCCGGACCGGCCCGGCATGGCCACCGGCATCGCCATCATGGGCTTCGGCGGCGGCGCGTTGATCGCCTCGCCGTGGTCGGCCCAGATGCTGGAGTCCTTCGGCACGGACCACTCCGGCATCGCGCTGGCGTTCCTGGTGCACGGCCTGGCGTACGCCGTGTTCATGACCCTGGGGGTACTGCTGGTCCGGGTGCCACGGCCGGACGGACGTACGGAGAGCGCCACGGGTGCGGCCGGCGGCGTCCAGGTATCGGCCCGCAGCGCCCTGCGCACCCCGCAGTTCTGGTGCCTGTGGGTCGTGCTCTGCACCAACGTCACGGCGGGGATCGGCATCCTGGAGAAGGCCGCGCCGATGATCACGGACTTCTTCGCGGACAGCTCCACGCCGGTCTCCGTCTCGGCGGCGGCCGGGTTCGTCGCGCTGCTGTCGGCGGCCAACATGGCGGGCCGGATCGGCTGGTCCTCCACCTCCGACCTCATCGGCCGCAAGAACATCTACCGGGTCTACCTGGGCGTCGGCGCGCTGATGTACCTGCTCCTCGCCCTGTTCGGGGACACCTCCAAGCCGCTCTTCGTGCTGTGCGCGCTGGTCGTCCTCTCCTTCTACGGCGGCGGCTTCGCCACGGTCCCGGCCTATCTGAAGGACCTCTTCGGCACGTACCAGGTCGGCGCCATCCACGGCCGGCTGCTCACCGCCTGGTCCACCGCGGGTGTACTCGGACCGCTGATCGTCAACTGGATCGCCGACCGGCAGGAAGCCGCGGGGAAGGACGGGCCCGCGCTGTACGGGCTCTCCTTCTCGATCATGATCGGCCTGCTCCTCGTCGGTTTCGTCGCCAACGAACTCATCCGCCCCGTCCACACCCGTCACCACGTCCCCGCCCCGAAGGAGGCCCCCGATGCCCAGCGAGAGCAGCCCGCCTGACCGGCGCGCCCTGATCGCCCTCTCCTGGCTCTGGGTGGGCGCGCCGCTCGCCTACGGCCTGTACGAACTGGTGCGGAAGGCGACGCAGCTCTTCACGGGGTGATGCGCCGGGCGCCCGTCCGTGCGGGCGGGACGCCGAGCGCGTGAGCGGAAGACGGACGTACGGGGGGCTGCGTGAAGCCGACAACAGGGGTGCCCGATTCCTGTGGCTTCACGTACCCCCGTACCCGTGAGTCACTGCGCAGACTGGAGAGTCCCGCCACCCACGGCAGCAACGAGGGGACCCCCGACATGCACGGCTCGCGTATCGCCGCGATCGGCCACTACCAGCCCGCCAAGGTGCTCACCAACGAGGACCTGGCGCGCATGGTCGACACCAGCGACGAGTGGATCACCAGCCGGGTCGGCATCCGCACCCGGCACATCGCGGGCCCCGACGAGCCGGTGGACGAGCTGGCCGCGCACGCCGCCGCCAAGGCCCTGGCCGCGGCCGGGCTCACCCCCGGCGACATCGACCTGGTGCTGGTCGCCACCTCCACGGCGATCGACCGCTCCCCGAACACCGCCGCGCGGGTCGCGGCCCGCCTGGGCATCCCCGAGCCCGCCGCGATGGACGTCAACGTGGTGTGCGCCGGCTTCACCCACGCGCTGGCCACCGCCGACCACACGGTACGGGCGGGCGCCGCGACGCGGGCGCTGGTGATCGGTGCGGACAAGATGTCCGAGGTCACCGACTGGACCGACCGCTCCACCTGCGTGCTGGTCGGCGACGGCGCGGGCGCGGCGGTGGTCGAGGCGTGTGCGCCCAGGGAACAGGCGGGGATCGGGCCGGTGCTGTGGGGTTCGGTGCCGGAGATGGGCAACGCGGTACGGATCGAGGGCACGCCGCCGAGGTTCGCGCAGGAGGGGCAGAGCGTGTACCGCTGGGCCACCACCCAGCTTCCGCAGATCGCCCGGCGGGCCTGCGAGAAGGCGGGCGTCGAGCCGGCCGACCTCGCGGCGGTCGTCCTGCACCAGGCCAACCTGCGGATCATCGAGCCGCTGGCGCAGAAGATCGGCGCGGTGAACGCGGTCGTCGCCCGCGACGTCACCGAGTCCGGCAACACCTCCGCCGCGAGCATCCCGCTCGCCCTCTCCAAGCTGATCGAACAGGGCAGCGTCCGCACCGGCGACCCGGCCCTCCTCTTCGGCTTCGGCGGCAACCTCTCCTACGCCGGCCAGGTGATCCGCTGTCCGTGACCCAGGGGTGGCCGAAGGCACGGATACGCAGGTGAAAGGCGCTCCGAAACCTTGGTATTGTTGTCCATGTCGCCGCGGGGAACACCCCCGGCCGGGTGACAGACACCTTGTCCGGGTGGCGGAATGGCAGACGCGCTAGCTTGAGGTGCTAGTGCCCTTTATCGGGCGTGGGGGTTCAAGTCCCCCCTCGGACACCACGAAGCTGGACAATACGTTTTCGAGGGCCTCGACCTGACGGTCGCGGCCCTCGGGGCGTTTCGGGGCCGTCCACCCAGCGGCCGGGAACCCGGAGCCGGTACAGGCCCCCGGTCAACCCGGGGTGGGGCCCCACTGGCTCGACGCGACCGGGAGGACCGTCGCACGGCGGCCTCCCCCGTCGGCGAGGTGACTCATGAGGCCGTTCCCTCCAGCACGGTGATGCCTGTGATGAGCGGCCGACCGTACAGGGCGAGGATCTCGTTGGCGAGGGCGATGGTCTGCAACGGGTTGTCCCGTTGCCGGTGGGCCTCGATGCCTGCTGCGAGGAGCCCGGTGGGCACAGCCTCCGCATCGAGGAGGACGCGCCACTCCGCGGGCGGGAGCTGAAGATACTCGAGGTGGGTGAGCCGGGAGATCTCACAGGGATCGGCGAGCGTACCGGGATAGGCGCAGAGGGTCCGCAGGCGCGGCAGGCCGAAGACGGGGGCGAGGCTGAGGGGCTCCTTCTCCCACACCCCGATGCTGAGGACCTCCAGGCCGGCATGGGCGGCGGCCTCGACGCTGGGGAGGGAGGCGCGATTGACGTGGGCGACAAGTGGCGGCCGTTCGGCCCTTCGGACGGGCCGCCCGTCGAAGTGACGGTGGACGACCATGTCGGTGAGGGAATCGGCGACCAGCCCGGCGCCGACGTTCTCCTCGTGGCCGATGATGACCACTTGCCCGACGTGCCCCTGCGGACCCGGCGTGAGGTCGACGGCGATACGGTCCCCGCCGCCGTTGTCACCGAAGACGATCCAGCCCGGCGATCCGACGAGCCCCTGCACGGCGTCCTCCGGCCCCGTCTCGACCGCCTCCATGGCGCCGAACCGCCACAGCACGTGCCGGGAAGCCGCGTCGGCGACGTACACCTCGTCGAGGGGGAAAAACTCGCAGCCGATGGTGTCGTACGGCTCCCGGTAGTCGTCCCAGTCCTGGTACCGGCCCCGGACAATCCGGTACAGGGCCCTCAGCTCGGCAGGCAGCGGCACGCCCAGGCGCGCCTCGGCCGCCGCGATCTCCTCCTCGGAGGCGCCCACCGCGTCCGGGAGCCGTTCCCGAAGAGTGCGCTGCAGCAGTCCCACATCCGCGGATGGAGCCGGTACCGCACCCGGCACCGGATCGGGCCGGCGGCGCACCGGCTCGGGCAGTGCCCCGTCCGCGAGGAGCAGCGTGCCCGGGTGCGCGGTCGCGACACCCGGCTCCGCGGAAGAGCCCGAACTGATCAGATGCAGCCGCACACCGCCAGGAGCGGAAGACGCCTCCACGACGAAGGAGACACCCTTGCTCCCGCTCTCCTGGAGCGCGTCGACGATCCGGCCCACGGCGTCGAACTGATCCTGGTTGTCGGAGACTTGTGAGGCGCGCCCCGGCTGCGGCGGCCGGTACGGCAGCGGAACACTCCATGCCCCGGGACTGATCTGTCCCGCCACATGCCCGCCGGGCGCGGAGAGCGTCTCCGCGTGGGCGGCGTGCAGGAGACGCAGCAAAGGTTGCCAGGTGGTGAAGTCATGGAGCGAGGGCACGAGAAGACCTCCTGAAGGTGTGCTCGCCGATTTTGGATCATGGGTCGGGCGCCGGCAACACGGGGTGTCCACCGGGCGGAAGCGGTACGCGGCGGTCGGGGTGTCGGCGCCGGGCCGGAACGCGGCTCGGCCGTCGGACCGGCTACAGCAGGACGAGCAGCCTGGTCCCCGGCACCAGCTTCCGGTTGACGGAGGTGGACTGGACGAACACGGTGTAGGCCTCGTTGCTCCCCGGCGTCACGGTGACCTCCGTCGACGGCAGGCCAAGGAGCTGCCGGGCGGCGGGACCTGTGAACACCTTCCCGGTCGTCCGGCCGGTGGCCGGGTCCTTCTCCGCCACGGCGATCTGCTTGTTGGCCTGGATCTTCTCGCGCTTGGACAGCTCGTAGAAGGCGCAGCCGGTCTTGTACGGATGTCCGGCGCTGGTGACGAAGTCGCGGATGGACGTCCGCCCGTCCACCGGGATCAGGACGTACTTGCCGGCGTCCAGGGCCCGGAGGCTGGACTTCACGTCCGCCGCGCTGAGGTCCTGGCCCATCGCGAAGAGGTCCCTGGTGCCGCGCACGCCCTGCTCGCGGTCCCGCAGGAACTTCGTGGCGGCCGTCTTGACGACGCCGATCGCCTCCTCGACGCCCTGGTCCGAGTCCGCGTCCCAGATCGAGATGTTGCCTGTCGGGAAGCCGTACTGCTGGGCGGTGCGCTTGGCCAGGGAGTTCGGCACCATGATGGCCGAGGTCCAGTGGTCCGGCAGGTTGTCCATCTTGTCCGCGATCCTGCTCCGCCACTTGTCCAGGACGGTACGGCCGTCGGGAAGGTGGTCGTGGCGCGCGCCCGTCGTGTCGGCGCCGGAGGCGTTCTCCTCGCCGTCGGTGACGACGACCTGGAGGAAGCTGTGCTCGCCGTACTCCTCCCATATGTGGCCGAGGTCGTCGAGCGCCTTCACCGACGCCTGGATCAGTGCCGTCGCGCCGTTCTCGACGGTGTACAGGCCCCGCATGGACGGCAGGTGCTTGACGTCCATGTCCCACACCAGGTTCTCGACCAGGTGGTCGAAGGCGTAGAGGCTGATCCGGGTCTCGTGGCCCAGCCGGTCGGACTCCTCCTTCAGCCCCTTCACGAACTCGTCCACCACGCGGACGAGTTGCTCCGAGTGGTCTCGCATCGAGCCGGACTTGTCGATGACGAGAGCGACGTGGTTCACGAAGTGTTTCTTGAGCCGGTCCTTCACCGTAGCGCTCATCGTGTCCATCCCCTTCCCATGGTGCCCCCCGGACCACAACGGCGCCTTGCGGAGACACGGCCTCCAGGCGCGGACCTGTCCGTCGCCGTTCGGCCCGTCAATGTCCCCGAGCGTCACGGGGACCCGGCCGCGAAAAGCTGTCAGGGGAGGCCCCCAACGCCCTTTTCGGCAGGCAGACGTCTCCTGCCGAGGGTGAACCCCGGCAGGACTCTGGTCCGTCCAGATGATGGCTCCACCTTATGGAGGAGCACTGACAACACATGCTGAGCTGTGGTTCAGCGCGACACCCGCTGGGAGATCACCGGCGGTGGGGAACATGTTCGCCGAGCCTGCTGGGCACGACGATCGAGGAGGCCCTCGCCGCGGCACCCGACTGGGGCGAGCGCCGCGTGCCGCGCCGCCCGACCCGCCTCGGCGAAGGCGTCCCGGACCCTCGACCACGTCTGTGGGCAAGTCCTGGCCGATGGTGGCCGGGCCGGGTTCCGTGCTCAGGGTGTGAAGAAAAGGACAACGGTTCGATCTCTGTCGGTGCCAGAGGGTGACACCGGAGTCTCGGTGCGCGGTAACGTGCGCGCCCGGCCTGATCATCACACCGTCCAGGGACTGTTATGCCCGATCCATTCACGCCGCCGGACGACCGGCCGCCAGCGCCCGTGACCGCCCGTGTGACGGCCGAGTCGCGAGCCGGGTCCCTGAGGCGGCGTCAGATGTTGTGGTCCGTGCTGCCACCGGGCGTGGTCGCCGTGGCCGGTGCGGTGGCCACCGCGCTGGTCAGTGACGGCCACCTGGACCGGACGGACCAGGTGGCGATGTCCGGCAGCGTCGTCCTGATCGGCGCCATCGCGGCAGGAATCGCGGGTGTAAGGGCTTCGGCCGAGGCACGAGCAGTCACCAAGCACTGGACGGAGCTGTCCCGTGCGGCCGACCGGGACCGTGCCGAGCTGGCCGAGCTGATCCGTACCACGGCCGAGGGCAGAGCCGAACTGCAGTCGCTGCTCCGTCGGCTGAGGGCCGGGGAGCCCCCTGTGCGGCGACAGCCGGAACTGCCCCCGCAGACCGGCCCGGACCAGCTCGCCCGACTGGGATTCGAGATCGCTGCGGCCCGGCACGAGGCGGAGGCAGCCGTGCTGGAGACCGCCGCCGGTGCGCTCGGTGCGGAACACAGTGCCCGGCTGGAGCAGTTCGAGGTGTTCGCCAACCTGGCGCGTCGACTCGAGTCACTGGTGCACCGCGAGATAGGGCTGCTGGACAGCCTGGAGAACGAGGTCGAGGATCCCGACCTGCTCAAGGGTCTGTTCCGGGTGGACCATCTGTCCACCCGGATCCGCCGCTACGCCGAGAACCTGGCCGTGCTCGGCGGTGCGAACACCCACCGCCAGTGGACCCGTCCCGTCGGCCTGACCGACGTGCTGCGTTCCGCCGTCGCCGAGATCGACCAGTATGCCCGGGTCAAGCTGGTCCCGCCCATCGACGGAACGGTCAGCGGCCACGCCGTGGTCGACGTCGTCCATCTGCTGGCCGAGCTGCTGGAGAACGCGACGGTCTTCTCACCACCCCAGACGACCGTGCACGTGCGGGTCGAGCCCGTCGCTGCCGGGGTGGCGATCGAGGTCGAAGACCGAGGCCTGGGCATGTCAGCGGCCGAGCGCAGCCAGATGAACACGGTGTTGGGCGCACCCGGCGAGGTCGCCCTCGGCGAGCTGCTGCAGGACGGCCGGATCGGCCTGTACGTGGTCTCGCTCCTGGCCCAGCGGCATGACATCGCCGTGCAGTTGCAGAGCAACGTATACGGCGGCACTCAGGCCGTCATGGTGTTGCCCACGGCCCTGCTCGGCCCGCAGCCGGCAGCGCCCGAGCACCCCGCTGTCGCGACCCCTGACGCGGTGCCGGACGACCCGGTGGAGACCGAGGCGACGGACCCCCCGGCGACAGTGATGACCGCCGTCGCGGATCCGCTCGTGTCAGGCTCCGAACCGCAGCCCGCCCCGGTGCCCTCCGAGGGCGAGGACGACCGTCCGCGGCTGCCTCAGAGACGTCGGGACCACGCCGCCGAACAGCCGCGCCCGGTGCCCAGCGCCGGCAGTTCCGAGGACGTCGCACACGACCCGGGCCTGATGGCCGCGTTCCAGACCGGACTGCGCAGGGCCGAGGAAGCGGAGACGCCCTGACACCCGAGGGCCGCCCTGAGGGCCCCGGGGCCCCGTCCAACGAGCCATTTCCTTCTGCCGAAAGAGGAGTACAGATCGTGGGGAGCGAAGACCTTTCCTGGCTGTTGACAGGTCTGGTGAACCGAGTGCCGCACACCCGAAGCGCCTTGTTGCTGTCCTCGGACGGACTGGTGAAGGCAGCGGAGGGGCTCGACACGGACGCCGCCGACCAGTTGGCCGCGCTGGCCAGTGGGCTGTACTCGTTGGCGCGCAGCGCGGGCCGGCACTTCGACGACGGCGGCGACGTGCGACAGATAGTGACGGAGCTCAGCAACTCGTTGCTGTTCGTCTCGACCGCCGGGCCCGGCGCGGTGCTGGCGGTGCTGGCCGGACGCGAGGCGGACGCGGCGGTGCTGGGCTACGAGATGGGCATGATGGTGAAGAGCGTGCGCCCGCACCTGGCCACGCCGCCTCGGCACGTGGCGGGGTAACCGATGACGCCGGTCCTCCCCGACGGACCGTTGACCAGCGAAGCCGTCGGGCGACTGGTCCGTCCCTACACCGTGAGCGACGGCCGGACCAGGGCCACGTCCCACTTCACGCTCGTGACCGTGGTGCGGGCCACGGGTGCCCAGACGCAGGGCACCTTCGGCCTGGAGCACGCGCAGGTGCTGTCGCTGTGCGAGAGCCCTGTGAGCGTCGCCGAGGTCGCGGCCCGGATGCAGGTGCCGGCCGCCGTGGTCAAGGTGCTGCTGTCCGATCTGGCCGAGGGTGGCGCGGTGGTCGCAGGCCACGCGCCCCCGCCCTCCGCGGACCACTACGCACTACCTGATCGAGACCTCCTGGAAACGGTACGCGATGCCCTCCTCAAACGACTGTGACCCGCTGCGCGCCGAAGCCCTGCCGGTGGGAATCAAGGTGCTCGTCGCCGGCGGGTTCGGCGTGGGAAAGACCACCTTCGTCAACGCTCTCAGCGAGATCGAGCCGCTGAGCACCGAGGAGATGCTGACCGCCGTCAGCGCGGCCACGGACCGACTGGACGGAGTGGAGAACAAGGCCACCACCACCGTGGCCCTGGACTTCGGCCGGATCACCCTCGGTTCCTCCCACGTCCTTTATCTGTTCGGCACCCCCGGACAGGAGCGCTTCTGGTTCATGTGGGACGAACTCTCCGAGGGGGCCCTCGGGGCGGTGGTCCTCGCCGACACCCGCAGGCTGGATCACTCCTTCGCGGCGGTGGACTTCTTCGAGCGGCGCGGCATCCCCTTCGTCGTCGCCGTCAACGAGTTCGACGGCGCGCACCGCTACCACGCGGAGGAGGTGCGGGCCGCGCTCGACCTCAGGCAGGAGGTGCCGGTGGCGCTGTGCGACGCCCGCGTCCAGAGCTCGGGCATCCGTGTGCTGCTCGAACTGATCCAGCACCTGATCACGACAAGGAGTTCCCATGGCAGCGACACCGCCCCACCCCTCCTCCGGGCCTGAGTCCGGGATCGCCGTGCGCCATCTGCTCCTCCCCCCGGAGGACCCACAGGTGCGTACCCGATCCGAGCGGCTGCGCGCGCTGGGCATCGAAGCCCGGCCGGATGCGGAACTCGACGCCTTCGCACGGGAGCTGGCACAGCGCACCGGCGGCTGCTATGCCGGGGTCAACTTCTTCCTCGACGCCGACCGCCAGTACTTCGCAGGGTTGTACAGCACCGCACAGGACACCCCGGTGCAGGTGGGACAGCCGTTGCTTCAGGACCCGGTGCCCGGCCGCGTCATGCCCCGCGACATCGACATGGGCATCTGCCCGCACGTGGTCAAGCGTCGCCGGGCGCTGGTGCTGGAGGACATCCGGGATTTCCCGCGGTTCGCCGGAAACCACGTCGTCGACGCGATCGGCATCCACTCCTACCTGGGCGCACCGCTGATAGACAGCACCGGCGTGGTGCTCGGCACCATCTGCGTAGTCGACCAGGACCCGCAACCCTGGGGGCGTAAGGGGCTGGAAACCATCAAGGCCATGGCTGCGGAACTGGTCGAACGGCTCGAGGAGTCGGCGCGCCGTCGCAGCTGACCGGCGCCGCCGGACTCGCACGACCCATCCATGGTCTGTGAGCGGCGAGTTGGGGGGAACGGCCGTCGACCCAGCCCTGGCTGGCCCTGCTGACTCAGCCGAGCTGGGGCTACCGCACCGGGAGTGATGCGGTGCTTGTCCGAGGACGGAACCTGAGACTCGCGCCGGGAGCGAAAGGCTCGAGGACCGGGGTTCCCCGGGAAGCCCGCGGGCAACTACTCCGCCATGGGGAGCCGGAGGCGACGACGAAAGGGACTCAGCCGGTGAGGCGGACGCGACCGCCGACGTGGCCACCTCTCCGTCCCCACCTGGTGAGGCGGCCTGGGAAGGGCACGTCGGCCTGATGCGCCAAGCCCTCGCCCGGGCGACCCGCTTTTCGTCGACCCGCCGCCCTTTCCCGCGGCGCCCGGCCGTGGGAAGCCTTAGGCTCCGCCGGACAACGTCGGGCGGTGCGGCAGGAGATAGCCCGCGGCCCAGTACGGCTCGTGCGCGCCGCCTCCCGTCACGCGGCAGCCTTCTCCACCAGGCGGATGCTCATGTCACACTTCACCCGTTTGCGGACCGGGAAAGCGCCGGGCACACATCCGGGGGCGGCGCACTGAGAACCCACACCGACCGGCGTAAAGCCGCAGGTGGGGCTGGTTGTGAAGGCGCGGGACGGCCGCGCGGGCACCGGATGCCGTGCACCCGGCATCCGGCACCGGCGGGGCGGGGTGGAGGTGACCGCCACTCACCTGGGTCAAACTGGGACCCCGGCCCGATTCCAGCGGGCCGGGGCTTCACAGTATGGGTTCGGCTACGGCCTAGTAGTCGTCGTGGTGACGCTTGACCACCCGGAAGCTGGCCACCACACCCTCGTCGATGTCGATACCCTTGATCCAGCCCGGGTGCACCCCGTAGCTGGAGCTGTGCGGGCCGACGGTGGCGATGGGAGCGCCGTTGTCGCAGACGGCCCCGCGGAAGACCTCGACAGCCTTACGGCTTTCGTTGCGGATGTTCAGGGACTTCGCGCCCAGGCCGCTGACCACGGTGATGCAGTCACCGGGGTGCGTGGAGTACGAGCGCTCGTTGATCTGGATGCGGCCCTTGTAGTCGCCCTTGCCCCCGTTGTCGTTGTCGTCGTCGTCGTCGTCCCGGTCGTTGCCCTCGTTGCCCTTGCTGTAGTTGCCCTCATTGCCCTTGCTGGTGCTGCCCGCGTTGCCCTTGCTGGGTCCGCTCTGCCCGCTGCCGCCGGTTGTGGCGGCAACGGCGGCAACGGCGGCCGGGGCCTCCTGGGGCGCCGAAGCGGAGGCGGCCGAGGCGTACGTGATACCGGTCGCGGCCAAAGCGGCGGCAGCCGACACAGCGGCGGTGGCCAGGGTCAAACGAAGCTTCATCTCACGATCTCCTGTCGCACAGAGGGGCGCCGGCCCGTCGGACCGGCTCGTGGATGAACTTACCTACAGTCGACATGACCGGCATATCGAAAGATGGGGGATTTAGCTCCGAACAGGGTATTCTGAGATCTTTTCTCTAGACTGACGGAACATCACATCAGTTAGCCAGGGGGTGGATTGACTTACTATTAGGCTTTCCGGGTGACATTCTGACGCCTCTTCACTCCCGTAATCACGGCGCGTCGCTGCGGACCCGATGAACTGAGCCGTGTTAAGAGCGGGCAGCGCGGAGCCCGCTGCGCGGTACGGCGTCGGGGGCGTGTGGCGGTTTTCCCGTCCTCACGCGCCCCGAATCGCTCACCCAAGCCGCGCGCCAGTGGACCGCCGACCACGCCAGCGCGTTCACGGAGGGCCCGTGACCAACCACCGCTCGCCCTGCAACGGCTTGGGGCCGTTCCAGCGCGAGCGGGGAGCAGCGGTGCAGGCGGAATGCGACATGGGAGACCGCAGGACCATCCCCGCAGGCGCGAGGACGACGCACCCGGCCGGCCCACCGGGGCCCACGCGTGCCGCGGGTCCGCGGTGCCCGGCGTCCCCGCCCGGCACCGCCGTCCCGCTTGCGCAGGGTCGGCCTCAGGGATGTGATCCGTGGGGCACGTAGGCCTTGCAGTAGTTGCTGTAGTAGCCGTCTTCCATGACCACCCAGAAGCCGGTGCTCTTGCCCACCACGCTGTCGGCGTGCAGGCCGTGCTTGCCCTGGTACCAGGCCACCCAGTCGGCGGTGCTCGTGCCGAACACGGCGTCCTCGGCGAGCGGGCCGCTCTTCTTGCCGTAGGTGCTCTCGTAGTAGAGGTTCACGGCGTGCTGGACGCACCAGACACCGTGCCCGGTGTCCCCCTTGGCGATGGTGCTGGGCGGCGTCGCCGCCGCGGCGGCCGGGGCGAGCAGGGAGCCCACACCGAGGGCAGCGGTTGCCGCGAGGAGGCCGGCCCGCGCGCTGACGGTCCTGATCCGCATTTCGCGTTCCTTTCGTGAGTGCTGGGGGCGGCGCGGACCGGTGGTCGTCCACGAGTTCCGCGCCGCCCTTGCTGGGTCGATGTGCCTGGTCTGTCCTGTGCCCTGGGCGTCAGTTGTGCGGCACGTAGGACTTGCAGTAATTGCCGTAGTAGCCGTCGTCGATGATCACGTAGTGGCCGGTGTTCTTGCCGACGATGCTGTCGGCGTGGACGCCGTGCTTGCCCTGGTACCAGGCCACCCAGTCGGCGGTGCTCGTGCCGAAGGCCGCGTCCTCGGCGAGCGGGCCGCTCTTCTTGTTGTAATACGTCTTGTAGTAGTTGTTCACGGCGTGCTGGACGCACCAGACACCGTGCCCGGTGTCCCCCTTGGCGATGGTGCTGGGGGGCGTCGCCGCCGCGGCGGCCGGGGCGAGCAGGGAGCCCACACCGAGGGCAGCGGTTGCCGCGAGGAGGCCGGCCCGCGCACTGACGGTCTTGATCCGCATCTCGTGTTCCTTTCGTGAGTGATGGAGGCGGCGCGGGGTGGACCGCGCCGCCCGATGTGCATCACCGAGATTGCTGGACCTTCCCGATCCCCGGACAGCGATCGCGGCCGACTGAGGCATTGATGGGACGTCCCATGCTCTGACCTGCTGGGACGTCGCCCGGCAGGACGCGGCGCCGGGACATCCGCAGGCCGGGTGGGCGGCGAGAAGCCCGTGCTGGCACGCTGATGTCGACGAAACGGCCAGGCGCTACGCCGCTGCGGCCCGCGGCGGGGCGTCAACGCGGCGCCGCCCATCGCCTGGTCCGGCAGCCGGCGCCTTACTCGGCCACCGGGCCAGGGACACCGGCTCGGTTCCCGCGCCGCCGACGTGAGCCGGCTGTCCGAAAGGGGTGCACGGCGGCGCGCGGACCGAGAACCGAGGACCTGGCCATGGCGTATAACACCACCCAGGAGGCACGCACGAAGTCTTCGGTTCCTGAGCGCGGATGGGGTGGAACGTGTCGCGTTGGAAGGCGTTACCGGATTCCCTTGACGACCGTGTGCAGCAGCTGGTCGTCCAATTGCGGCGGCTGAAGGACCGCAGCGGACTGAGCCTGTCGTCGATGGCGTCCAAGACCGGCTACAGCCGCTCTTCCTGGGAGCGCTACCTCAACGGAAAGGCGCTGGCGCCGCGAGAGGCCGTGGAAGAACTGGCGCGGGTGAGCGGCGCGGAGCCGACGAGGCTCCTGGTGCTCCATGAGCTTGCGCAAGAGGCGTGGCGCAGGGAGGAGGTGACGGCCGAAGCGGCTGCCGCGCCGACGCGCGGGGCCGGCGCACGCCGGGCGGCGCCGATCGGTGTCCTCACCGCTGTGCTGCTCGGTGCACTGGTCGTCGGCCTGCTGGTGGCAGCGCCCTGGAGCGGCCACGGGGACAGTGGAAAGGACACGGCCGCCACGGCCCATGGCGTTTACGCCTACAAGCCGGGAAAGACGTACCCCTGCGCGGTCGAACGGAAGAACGGACAGCTGTACGCGGGCTACAGCACCACCCGCACCGCCGTGCTCGGCCAGCCAGGGTGGGACGTCGTGGAGGCCCAGTGCCTGCTGCGCTACTCGGGTTTCGATCCAGGTGGCGTGGACGGCGTGTACGGGGAGATGACGAGGCGGGCCGTCAAGCGGCTGCAGGAGAAAGCCGGACTGGCGACGGACGGCCTGGTGGGCCCGCAGACCTGGAAGGTGCTTCGGAGGTGAAGGACGCCGCACCGGGCACCGCGGCGTCCGCGTGTGCACGGCTTGCTCAGGAGTTGAGCCGGCTGAGGATGCGTACCGGCCTGAGCATGGCTGCATTGGCCAAGGAAACCGCGTACAGCAAATCCTCCTGGGAGCGCTACCTCAATGGCAAGCAACTGCCTGCGCGCCAGGCCGTCGAGGCGCTCTGCGCAAGGGCGCAGGAGCCGCCCGAGCGGCTGCTGGCCCTGTGGGAACTGGCTGATCAGGAGTGGAGCGGGCGGGCCCGGAAGGCAGCGCGCCCGGCAGCCGGAAGATCAGCAGCGCGGCCGGACAGCGACCGGCTCGGCCAGGGCGGTCCGCCCGACGGCCGTGCCGGAGGGACCAGGGACGGTGCCGCGCGCACCACGCTGCGCGTGCGGGCGGTCGTCGCTGCCGTGTGTGTGGCCGGCCTGGCGTCAGGGGTGGGGATGGTCGTGCTCTCCACCGGGGCCGGCACGTCCGCGGGGCGGGCCTCACCCCCCGCAGCACCCGGCCCTGGATGTCACGCACAGACGTGCACGGGCAAGAGCCCCCAGCTGATGGGCTGCGGCATGCCCGGGCGGGCCCACACACTGGGCCCTCAGCGCACCGCCTCCACCGGTGCCCACTTCGAGATCAGGTACAGCGAGCAGTGCGGCGCCGCATGGGCGCGGATGTGGCGCTCACATACCGGTGACGCGGTGGAGGTGTCGGTCCCCAACAGCTCGCCGCAACGGGTCCGGGCCGCCGACAAAAACGACGACGAGGGCTACCTGTTCACCCCCATGATCCGCGCGGGCTATCTCACCGGCCTTCGCGTGTGCTTCGAACCGGCGGGCACCGGGCGCAAGGAGTGCTTCCCGCGCTGACCGACTCCGGTGGAGTCGTACGAATGATGGGCGCGGCGGGCCGCCCTTGGGGCCGGGTTCACGACCTTTCGGCGGTGGCAGCGCAACGGCAACTAAAAAAGCGGCAGTCCTGGAAGGTGCTGCGGGCCGTCGCGCAGGACCCGCAAGCGCGGTTGCGCGCGATCGCTGCCTTCGAGATCACCGGACGAACGATCCTGGCCGTCGTCACCGACCTAGAGCAGGCCGGTTACCTGCGCCGGCGGCGGGGCGGACGGCGCAACCAGGCATCCCGCATGCCCCGGGCCTTTCGCATTTGCGTGAGAGCGCACTCCAACTCCTAGATTCCGAAGCATGCGATACATCAGACTCGGAAAGACCGGGCTGGCAGTCTCCGCCATCACCCTCGGCTGCATGAGCTTCGGCGAGCCGAACCGGGGCGGTGAGCCCTGGTCGCTGGACGTGGACGCCAGCCGGGACATCATCAAGCAGGCCCTTGAGGCCGGCGTCAACTTCCTCGACACGGCCAATGGGTACAGCGCCGGAAGCAGCGAGGAGATCGTCGGTCAGGCGGTCAAGGACTTCACCCGGCGTGAGGAGGTCGTTCTCTCCACCAAGGTCTGGATGCGGATGCGCCCCGGCCCGAACGGCGCCGGGCTGTCCCGTAAGGCGATCTTCGCCGAGCTCGACGCCTCCCTGAAGCGACTGGGGACCGACTACATCGACCTGTACCAGATCCACCGCTGGGACTATGACACTCCGATCGAGGAAACCCTCGAGGCGCTGCACGACGCGGTCAGGTCGGGGAAGGTCCGCTACATCGGCGCCTCTTCCATGTACGCCTGGCAGTTCGCCAAGGCCTTGTACCTGGCTGACCTGAACGGCTGGACCCGGTTCGTGTCGATGCAGGACCACTACAACCTCATCCACCGAGAAGCAGAGCGGGAGATGCTCCCGCTCTGCGCCGACCAGGGCATCGGCGTGATCCCGTGGAGCCCGCTGGCCCGGGGCAGGCTGACGCGGGTCCGGGACACTGCCACGGCGCGTGCCGCAACAGACCCGGGCGGCAAGATTCTCTACCGCGACGGGGACCAGGCAGTGGCCGAGCGCGTCCACGAGATCGCGGGCAAGCGGGGTCTGTCCCCGGCCCAGGTCGCCCTGGCCTGGGTCATGCGCAACCCGGCGGTGACCTCGCCCATCGTCGGGGTCACCAAGCCGGTCCAACTAGCCGACGCGGTCGCTGCGGTGGACGTCGAACTCGACGATGCCGAGGCCGCCTACCTGGAGGAGCCCTACCAGCCGCACGAGGCCGCCTACCTGGAGGAGTCCTTCTACAAGCGGCAGCCGATGGCGGGCTCCCGGTAAGGACGTCCCCTTCGACGACGACGGTCTGCGCGACGGTGAGCACCTGCGCGGCTGGATGACCGACCGCTTCCGCGAAACCCTCACCACCTCCGGCGTCCCCTGGCAGCAGCTCCACGGCGACCGCCGGACCCGCCTGACCGCGGCCCTCCAGGCGGCGGACCGCCTGCTCGCCGACGGCTGGCACCTGGCGGGCCCTCTGGGCTGACCGGTGCGCCCGCTCAGGATTTCGGCCAGACCGTCACGTCCACCATCAGGAAACCCACGTCGGGTGACGCGGTCGACTTGACCTGGACCACCAGGAGGGCGATGTTGCCCGCGCGGTCCCTGGCGCAGATCTCGCTCCCCGTCGCCACGACCGCCAGGGGCAGGTGATGGCTGGTGGCATGACGGAGCTCGAACTCGCACGAGTCGTAGGTGGCGCCCGGTTCGGCGAAGCGCGGGAGGAGCACACTGCTGCGGCTCTCCAGCCAGCACTTCTGTGCGCCGCAGGTGAAGCGGATGTCGCCCTTGCGGTCTTTCCGGACGTCCTGGTCGCCGAGGTCGAGGGAGTTCGTCGCGTCCAGGTGCTGGAGGGGCTCGGCGATGGGCAGCGGTGTCGCGGGGGCGGTGGGGGAAGGACGGGACGTGGCTTCGACCGCGCCGCCCAGGGAGCCGGAGCCGCCGGCGCCCGCCGCCGTTCCCGTTCCCGTTCCCGAGGCATCGGTATCCGGCCCCTGCGAACCCCTCGCCGTGGAACCGTGCGACCCCGCCGAGCCGAGCCCCGCCCACGCCAGGCCCCCCAGCAGCGCCAGGGACATGACGGCCGCGAGGGCGCCCGCGATCAGCGCCACACGCGTCCTGCGGGACATCGGCTCGGCCGGCGGGGGCGCGTAGGGCCAGTGCACGGAGGTGGGAGGGAGCATCCGGGTCGACGGGGCGAGGGGTGCCGGAACCGTCAGCTCCGACCCCCTGATCTCCCGCCAGACGGACGACCCCGTACCGCCGTCGGGGCCCTGGGCGACGCGCTCCCCGCACCACTGGACGATGTCCGCCAAAGTGGCCCGTTCCTTCGGATCGGCGGCCAGGCAGCGGGCGAACAGGGGGCGCAACTCCTCGGGCAGCAACGACAGATCGGGCGCGGAGTGGACGATCCGGTACAGCACGGCGGGCAGCGAGCCGTCGCCGTAGAGCGGTTCACCCAGGGCTGCGAAGGCCGCCGTCTGTCCGAGTGCGAAGACGTCCGTCGCCGGGGTGATCTCGCCGCCGGACGCCTGCTCGGGAGCCATGAACACGGGCGTGCCCATGGCGGCGTCCGTGGCGGTGAACGAGGTGGCGTCGGCGGCCAGGGAGATGCCGAAGTCGATGACGCGGGGGCCGTCGGTGGCCAGCAGCACGTTCGACGGCTTCAGGTCCCGGTGCACGATGCCGGCCCCGTGGATCGCCTGGAGCGCCTCGGCCACGCCCGCCATCAGCCGCAGCACGGCCGGGACCGGCAGCGGTCCGCGCTCGGCCACGACGTCCGCCAGGGAGGGCCCCGGAACGTACAGCGTGGCGAGCCACGGCGGTTCGGCCTCCGGACCGGCGTCGATCAACTCCGCGGTGTACGCGCCCCGGACCCGGCGGGCCGCCGCGATCTCCCGGCGGAACCGGCGCCGGAAGGCGGGGTCGTCGGCCAGCTCCGACCGTACGACCTTGATCGCGACCGGTCGCCCGCCCCGCGTGTGCGCCAGGTAGACCCGCCCCATCCCGCCCGCGCCGAGCCGCGCGGCCAGCCGGTATCCCCCCACCATGACCGGATCGTCCGCCTGAAGCGGCCGGAACGCCTCACTGGACGTGTTCATCGACTCTCCCCCTGCTTCGTCCGGCCCCGGAAACCCGTTCCAGTACAGGACAGTTGACGGGTGATCTTCTCAGAAGGCGAGACCCGCTCACTTACCCGTGCCGCATCCCTTGACGCACCCCCCGCCGGAGGATTAACTCACGTCCTAAATTAAGCCCTGAGGAGCCGACGCGGTTTTCGGGGTTCCCCTCTCCCGGAAAGGGACCGCTGGAGTCATGCGCAGCATCCGAGCCGCGGCCACAGGCGCCGTCGTCATGTCTCTCGCCCTCGCGGCAACGGCGTGCGGAGGAGGTACGGACAGCGGGGACGGAGCCGGTGGCTCGTCCAAGACGCTGACCTACTGGGCCTCCAACCAGGGCGCCAGCATCGCCGTGGACAAGCAGGTGCTCCAGCCGGAGCTGGACAAGTTCGAGAAGCAGACCGGCATCAAGGTCAAGGTCGAGGTCGTGCCGTGGTCCGACCTGCTCAACCGCATCCTCACCGCCACCACCTCCGGCCAGGGCCCGGACGTGCTGAACATCGGCAACACCTGGAGCGCCTCCCTGCAGGCGACCGGCGCGCTGCTGCCCTGGGACGCCAAGAACTTCGCCAAGATCGGCGGACGTGACCGCTTCGTCGACCCCGCGCTCGGCTCCACCGGCGCCGAGGGCAAGGACCCCGCCGCCGTACCGCTGTACTCGATGGCGTACGCCCTCTACTACAACAAGCAGATCTTCGCCGACGCCGGCATCGACGGGCCCCCGGCCACCTGGGACGAACTCGTCGCGGACGGCGCCAAGATCAGGGCCAAGGGCAAGTCCGTGCTCGGCGCCGAGGGGTCGAACCTCTCCGAGAACGTCCACCACGTCTTCGTCTTCGCCAAGCAGCACGACGCCGACTTCTTCTCCGCCGACGGCAAGCCCGACTTCACCAACCCCAAGGTGGTCGACGCCGTCAAGCAGTACGTCGACCTCATGGCCAAGGACA
Organism: Streptomyces griseoluteus; assembly: GCF_004784465.1. Lineage (GTDB taxonomy): Bacteria > Actinomycetota > Actinomycetes > Streptomycetales > Streptomycetaceae > Streptomyces > Streptomyces griseoluteus. The sequence goes on from NZ_SRRU01000011.1 coordinate 20,779, forward strand.
AGGCCATCCCGGCGGGCAACGCCGAGTACGCGCAGAACCAGTCCGTCAGCGACTTCGCCAAGGGCAAGCTGGCCATGCTGCTCTGGCAGTCCGCCGCCGCCAACCTCAAGTCCCAGGGCATGAAGGACGACGCCTACGGTGTCGCCCCGGTACCCGTCCAGAAGGGCACCCCCGGACCCGGCGCCCAGGTCAACTCGATGGCCGCGGGCATCAACATCGCCGTCTTCAAGGACAGCCACAACCTCGACGGCGCCACCGAGTTCGTGAAGTTCATGACCAGCGACGCCGAGCAGAAGATCCTCAACAAGGCGTACAGCTCCATCCCGCCGGTCAAGGCCGCGCAAGCGGACCCCGCGTTCGACGGGCCGTCCACCGCCGTGCTGAAGGACACCCTCGCCAAGAGCGCCGCCGCGCTGCCGCAGGTCGCCACCGAGTCGCAGTTCGAGACCGCCGTCGGCACCGCGGTGAAGGACCTGTTCGCCGACACCGCCGCCGGGCGCGCGGTCACCACCGCCTCCGTCAAGGCCAAGCTGGAGAAGGCCCAGCAGCAGATGCCGGCGGCCTGACGTCCATGACCTCCACCGTTCTGAAGGAACCGGTGCGCGAGGACACCCCCGGTGCGGCGCGCGGCCCGCGCCGCACCGGGCGGTCCCGCCGCACCGCGCTCCCGTACCTGCTCCTGCTGCCCGCCCTGGTCTTCGAACTCCTCGTGCATCTGGTGCCGATGGTCATCGGCACCCTGATGAGCTTCCGGTCCATCACCCGCTTCACCCTGCGCGACTGGAGCAACGCCCCCTGGACCGGCCTGCGCAACTACCGCGTGGCCGTGGACTTCGACGCCCCGGCCGGCGAGGCGCTGCTGCGCTCCTTCGCCGTCACCGTCGGCTTCACCCTGCTCTCCGTCGCCCTGTGCTGGGCGCTCGGCACCGCCGCCGCCATCTTCATGCAGGACACCTTCCGGGGCCGCGGCATCCTGCGCGCCCTGTTCCTGGTGCCGTACGCGCTGCCCGTCTACGCGGCCGTGATCACCTGGGTGTTCATGTTCCAGCACGACAACGGCCTGGTGAACCACGTCCTGCACGACCAGCTCCACCTCACCGACAAGCCGTCCTTCTGGCTCATCGGCGACAACAGCTTCTACGCCCTGCTCACCGTCTCGGTGTGGAAGGGCTGGCCGTTCGCCTTCCTCATCGTGATGGCCGGCCTGCAGAACATCCCGCGCGAACTCTACGAAGCCGCCGCCCTGGACGGCGCCGGGATGTGGCAGCAGATCCGCCGCATCACCCTGCCGTCCCTGCGCCCGGTCAACCAGGTACTGGTCCTGGTGCTGTTCCTGTGGACGTTCAACGACTTCAACACGCCCTACGTCCTGTTCGGCCGGGCGGCGCCCGAGGCCGCCGACCTGATCTCCGTGCACATCTACCAAACCACCTTCCTCACCTGGGACTTCGGCACCGGCTCCGCCATGTCCGTCCTGCTGCTGCTCTTCCTGCTGGCCGTGACCGGCGGATACCTGCTGTTCACCTCGCGCGGAAGGAGGGCCGGAAATGGCTGACTCGTCGCCCATGGCGCCGCCCCGTACGTTCCTGTGGTCCCGCCGGATCTTCCTCACCCTGCTCACCGGCTTCGTGCTGCTGCCCGTCTACGTCATGGTCTCCAGCTCGCTCAAGCCGCTCGCCGACGTCACCGGCAAGTTCCGCTGGCTGCCGAGCGAGTTGACGATCCGGCCGTACATCGACATCTGGTCCACCGTGCCGCTCGCCCGGTACTTCGTGAACTCGCTGATCGTCGCCGGATCGGCCACGATCTGCTCGGTCGTCATCGCGGTCTTCGCCGCCTACGCGGTCAGCCGGTACGACTTCCGGGGCAAGCGTGTCTTCACGGTCACCGTGCTGTCCACGCAGATGTTCCCCGGCATCCTCTTCCTGCTCCCGCTGTTCCTGATCTACATCAACATCGGCAACGCCACCGGGATCGCCCTGTTCGGCTCGCGCGGCGGGCTGATCCTGACGTATCTGACCTTCTCGCTGCCGTTCTCCATCTGGATGCTGATCGGGTACTTCGACTCGGTGCCGCGCGACCTCGACGAGGCGGCGCTGGTGGACGGCTGCGGCCCGCTCGGCGCCCTGTTCCGGGTGGTCGTGCCGGCCGCGGTGCCGGGCATCGTCGCCGTCGCCGTCTACGCCTTCATGACCGCGTGGGGAGAAGTCCTCTTCGCGTCCGTGATGACCAACGACACCACCCGCACCCTCGCCGTCGGACTCCAGGGCTACTCCACCCTCTACAACGTCTACTGGAACCAGATCATGGCCGCCTCGCTCGTGGTGAGCGTCCCCGTGGTCGCCGGGTTCCTGCTGCTCCAGCGCTATCTCGTCACCGGACTGACGGCGGGCGCCGTCAAGTGACCGACTCCCCGCACCTCGAAGGGACTTCCATGTCCGAGCCCATCGACCTCGCCGCCTTCCCGGACAACTTCCGCTGGGGCACGGCCACGTCGGCGTACCAGATCGAGGGCGCCGTCGCCGAGGACGGCCGCTCACCGTCGATCTGGGACACCTTCTCGCACACCCCCGGCAAGATCGACGGCGACGACAACGGCGACATCGCCTGCGACCACTACCACCGCTGGCGCGACGACCTCGGCCTGATGCGCCAACTGGGCGTGGACATGTACCGGCTCTCCGTCGCCTGGCCGCGTGTGATGCCCGGCGGCGACGGCCCCGTCAACCCCAAGGGGCTGGCCTTCTACGACGAGTTGACCGACGCCCTGCTGGAGGCGGGCATCACCCCCTCCGTCACCCTCTACCACTGGGACCTGCCGCAGGTGCTCCAGGACCGGGGCGGCTGGCCGGAGCGGGACACCGCCGAGCACTTCGCCGCGTACGCCTCGGCCGTCGCCGAACGGCTCGGTGACCGTGTCACCCACTGGGCCACCCTGAACGAGCCCCTCTGCTCGGCCTGGATCGGCCACCTCGAAGGCAAGATGGCCCCCGGCTGGACCGACCTCACCGCTGCCGTCCGCGCCTCCTACCACCTGCTCCTCGGCCACGGCCTCGCCACGCAGGCGATCCGCGCCACCGCGCCCGACGCGGAGATCGGCATCGTCACCAACCTCTCCACCGTGCACGCCGCCACCGACCGCCCCGAGGACGTGGCCGCCGCACACCGCCAGGACGGTCACGTCAACCGCTGGTGGCTCGACCCGGTGCACGGCCGCGGCTTCCCCGCCGACATGGTCGAGTTGTACGGCGTGGAACTGCCCCAGAAGCCGGGCGACCTGGAGACCATCGCCGCCCCGCTGGACTGGCTGGGCCTGAACTACTACATGCCCGCCCATGTCGCCGACGACCCCCACGGGCCCGCTCCGTACACCCGTTCCGTGCGCCGGGAGGGTGTACCGCGCACCGGTATGGACTGGGAGATCGACGCGAGCGGCCTCGAGACCCTGCTGCTGCGCCTCACCGAGGAGTACGGCGCCCGCAGGATCTACGTCACCGAGAACGGCTCGTCCTTCCCCGACCGGGTCGGCCCGGACGGCACCGTCGACGACCCCGAGCGCCGGGCCTACCTGGAGAGCCACCTGGCCGCCTGCGCCTCCGCCGTCGCCAAGGGCGCCCCGCTCGCCGGCTACTTCGCCTGGTCCCTGATGGACAACTTCGAGTGGGCGTACGGCTACGACAAGCGGTTCGGCCTCTTCCACGTCGACTACGCGACCCAGGCCCGCACGATCAAGGCCAGCGGGCGCCGGTACGCGGAGATCATCGACACCCACCGCAGGCTCGGGCGCCGCGCGGCCTGAGCCCCCCCCGGGGCGGGCGCGCTCACCCCGTGCCCGCCCCCCGCCTTCCATGTGACACGCACCAGGCACCGCACTGTCCAGGCCCCCGCACCGCCGACAGATCCTTCCGAGGAGAGCCGCATGCCGTCACGCACCCCCCGCACCCTGCTCACCGCACTCGCCGCCGTCGCCCTGCTCGCCGGGACCACGGCCCTCACCGCCCCCGCCACCGCGGCGCCGGCCGCCGCGGCCGCCACCTGGGACACCGACCGCGCCGCCACCGCCTACGCCGCCAACCCCGCCGCCGTCACCGCCTCCGGCAGCGAGAAGGCCGGCACCGCCGCCGCGCTCGCCTTCGACGGCAACGGCGCCACCCGCTGGTCCAGCAACTTCGCCGACGACGCCTGGATCCGCGTCGACCTCGGCAGCACGATCCGCGTCGACCGCGTGGTCCTCGACTGGGAGGCCGCGTACGGCAAGAGATACGTCCTGGAGGTCTCCCGCAACGGCACCGACTGGACGCCGTTCTACACCGAGACCGCGGGCACCGGCGGCTCCGTCACCGCGCACACCTACCCGCAGGAGGTGACCGGCCGCTACGTCCGCCTGCGCGGCCTCGAACGCGCCACGCCGTACGGGTACTCGCTGTACTCCTTCAAGGTCTACGGGGGTGAGCCCGCGGCCGCCTCCACCACCCGCACCAACCTCGCGCTCAACCACCCCGCGTACTCCAACCTCTACCAGCACGCCGGGAACTCACCGGCGTTCGTCACCGACGGCGGCTGGCCCGCCAGCCTCAAGGGCGACAGCACCCGTTGGTCCAGCGACTGGAACGCCGACCGGTGGGTGTCGGTCGACCTCGGCGCGACCTCCACCATCTCCTCCGTCGACCTGTACTGGGAGTCGGCCTACGCCGTCGACTACCTGCTCCAGGTCTCCGACGACAACCGCACCTGGCGCACCGTGTACCAGCCGTCCGCCGCCGAGGTCTCGGCCCGCCGCGCCAACGTGCAGGCGCCCGGCGACGCGGCCGGACTGCACGACGCGGTCACCCTCCCGACTCCGGCCACCGGGCGCTATGTCCGCATGCTCGGCAAGGAGCGCCGCTCCTTCTACAACCCGGCGCCCTCCACCGCGCAATTCGGCTACTCGCTCTACGAGTTCCAGGTCTGGGGCACCGGCGGCAGCGCCTCGGCGTCCTACCCGGCGCTGCCCGGCGAGCAGTCCGGCAGCTACCAGACCACGTTCTTCGACGACTTCACCGGTGCGGCCCTCGACCGCTCCAAGTGGCGTGTGGTGCGCACCGGTTCCGAGATGGGGTCCGTCAACGGCGAGTCCCAGGCGTACGTCGACTCGGCCGACAACATCCGTACCGACAACGGCGAGCTGATCCTCCGGGCGAAGTACTGCAAGGGCTGCACCAAGGCGGGCGGCGGCACCTACGACTTCACCTCCGGCCGCATCGACACCCACACCAAGTTCGACTTCAGCTACGGCAAGGTGAGCGCCCGGATGAAGCTGCCGGTCGGCGACGGGTTCTGGCCCGCCTTCTGGCTGCTGGGCAGCAACGTGGACGACCCGTCCGTCTCCTGGCCCGCGTCCGGTGAGACGGACATCATGGAGAACATCGGCTACGGCGACTGGACCAGCTCCGCGCTGCACGGGCCCGGTTACTCGGCGGACGGTAACATCGGCGCCCGCCAGACCTACCCGAACGGCGGCCGCGCGGACCAGTGGCACACCTACGCCGTGGAGTGGACGCCGACCGCGATGCGGTTCTACGTCGACGACCGACTCGTCCAGGAGACGACCCGCAACAAGCTGGAATCGACGCGCGGGCAGTGGGTGTTCGACCACAACCAGTACGTCATTCTGAACCTCGCCCTGGGCGGCGCCTACCCGGCCGGCTGGAACCAGGTCACCTCGCCGTACTGGGGGCTGCCGCAGTCCAGCGTGGACCGAATCGCCGGCGGGGGAGTGCAGGCGGAGGTGGACTGGGTGCGCGTGGAACAGAAGCGGTAGCCGTGCGGCGGATACTCTTCCGGCGCAGGCCGGTTCCGTGACCCCGCGCATGGAGGAGTGTCCCGTGCGGATCGACACCAGCAAGCCCCATCCCGCCCGCGTCTACGACTGGCTGCTGGGCGGGAAGGACAACTACCCGGTCGACCAGCAGGTGGGCGAGACGCTGCCCGAGCAGTCCCGGCGCAGCGCCGCCCGCAACCGGGAGTTCATGCACCGCGCCGCCGCATGGCTGGCGGCGCGGGGCATCGACCAGTTCCTCGACATCGGCACCGGCATCCCCACCGAGCCGAACCTGCACCAAAGCGATCCCGCGCGGGAAGAACGACGACGGGTCCGGCGTCGGCGGAAACTCCGCCTGAAGGCCGCCCTCCTCGGACGCTCCAGGGGCGGGCGGACCAGCAGGGTCCACCTCGCCGCCGACCGCAGGTGCCGCCCGCTGGCGTTCATCCTGACCGCCGGCCAGGCAGCGGACATCCGACTGCACCTGCCGCGGACCAAGGTCCCTCCGTACGGGAACGGGAAACTGGTACTCCGGTCGTAACGATCCGTCCGCCACTATGGCGACGCATTCGGTGTCGTGGAGTCCGCTGGCCGGCACCCGCGAGCTGAGATCGTACGATCGCGTCGCCATGAGTCCTGATGGCGCGGACGGAACGCAAGCGAAGCCCGCCTGCCCGTGGATCGGCTCGCCGTCCGGCCGGTGCCGTATACACAACGTCTGTTCCCATGCAGGGTGCACAGACATCAGCGAAGGAATCCCATGATCTTCATCACCGCGAAGTTCCGAGTGCGTCCTGAAGACGCCGACCGTTGGCCCGAGATCGCCGCTGACTTCACCCGGGAGACGCGCGCCGAGCCCGGCTGTCTGTGGTTCGACTGGTCGCGCAGCGTGGACGATCCGACGGAGTACGTCCTGGTCGAGGCCTTCCGCGACGACGAGGCAGGGGCCAGGCATGTGCAGTCCGCGCACTTCAAGGCTGCGCAGCAGACGCTGCCGCCGCATCTGGTCGAGACGCCGCGCATCGTGAACGTGAGCGTTCCGCAGGATGACTGGTCGTTCCTTGGGGAGATGGCGGTCCCAGGACAGCAGTAGCTCCTTGTCCATGCCTCAGAGCGGTGGGCTCGCGCTACGACCGCCACGGCTCCCCGCTCCGTCCGCGGCGCTCACGGGGGCACAGCAGGGCGAGTGCGGACACTTCGAGGGGAGGCCGAGTAGGTCGCCACGGCGTCGTGGGCGTCGGCGGCACGCAGCAGCCCTGGCCCGGCGCACTGAGCGGCGTCCATACCGAAGGGCAGCGGCGGCCGCCGCTGCCCTTCGGCACGGCACGTGTCGGGCGGAGGAAGCGACATCTGCTCACCTGTCCCGTGGTCGTCGGCCGGGGCACGCGGCTCTTCCCCACGACCGGCTCGGAGACTGGACTTGAGCTGGACGACTTGCAGTCCACCCCGAAGGGCGGAGGGCTGACCGCCACGGTTGCGACCGTGGGCATTCGGCAGTACGCGAGCGCGAGCGATGCCGCCGAGTCGTTCACCGCGATGGAGAAGGCACTCGAGACCTGCCACCAGGAGACCTATCAGGGGTCGGTGCTGAAGTACTCGCCGATGAGCGTGGACAAGCTCGGCGATCAGTCCTTGGGCGTACGCATCGACAGCGACGGCACCACGCTGCTCCAGCAGTTCACCCTCGACGGGCCCACCCTGATCAACGTCGGCACCGGCGGCCTCACGAACGCGGAAGCCGACACGGCCACCAAGCTCCTGCGCGACCAGGTCGACCGGTACGAGGCCGCAGCCCGGAAGTAGGCCGGGCTGCGAGAGTGTGCATCCTTTGCCCACCTTGATCGGAACTTTGCCGCCCCTTTGTCAGGGCCGCGAAAGCAGCCCGGCTCGGTGGACTACCGTCTTCGGGCCGGTCAGCCGACTCAGGGGGAGCAGAAGACGCCATGGGCGACCACAGCGACGGCAAGATACTCGATATCAGGATGGCCGATCTGAAGGCGACGGCCCCGCATTTCCACACGCACAGCTCCGACCTGGCCAAGGCGCTGACCAAGCTCAAGACCGCTTTGGCGGCGGCCGGTTCGCCGTGGGTGACGACGAGCAGGGGAAGAAGTTCCACGAGCACTCCGGCCCGCACGTCAAGAGGATGGAGACCGCCGCCGGGATTCTCGCGCTCGGCCTGGCCAGCATCGAAGCGGCCATGACAGACATGGCCGACGGTCACATCGACAACGAACTGATGATCCGCTCGATGTTCAGCAAGGTCCAGGCCGCCCCGCACGACGGCCACGGGAGCGCGCGGTGAGCGCGGCCGACAAGGCCAAAGAGATCGTCCAGGACCTGACCGGCATGTGGTGGCCGGATGCGGACGAAGGGGGGCTGCGGGACGCGGCCAAAGCATGGCGGGACTTCGCCGACGACCTGGAAGACGTGACGGCCGCCGCGAACAAGTCGGCGCGCGGCATCATCGAGCACAACAAGGGCGAGGCGATATCCGCCTTCGACGACCCGTTCTGGCGTCGCTACTACCACGACGGCCACGGCTGGCTGCAGGACATGATCGATGGCGCCCGCGACATGGCCAAGGCCCTCGACCAGTACGCCGACGTCGTCCACAAGGCCGTGAAGCATCTGGAACACGAGCTGGAGATCGTCGGCGCCACCATCGTGGCCGGCACAGCCCTCGCGGTCTTCACGCTCGGCATCTCAGAAGGCGCCGCGATTGCCGCCACCGCCTCGATCCTGGAGCTGTCCGCCACGCTCGGCGTCACCGTGTCCACCGAGATCGCCGCCATCGCCGGCACCACCCTGGCCACGGCCGCCATCGGTGGACTCGAGTCGATCACCGTCGACCTCGCCGTCACCCAGCCCGTCGCCATCGCCACCGGCGAGAGCAAGGGCTTCAGCCTCGACGAGGTGAGCGACTCCGCCCGCTACGGCATGGAGTTCGGCGGCGCGTTCGGAGCAGGTGGGAGCACAGCCCGCATCGTCGCCGAGAACGGCGGAATGGAGGGCCTGTTCAACGGCTTCCGGCTGAACACGCGGCCCTCGACGAGATGGGCAAGTCCCGTACGTGGAAGCTGATCCAGTCCCCCGACTCGAAGATTCCGGCTCCTCCGGCGCGGGCCGGCGACCACGAGTTGGTCTCGGGCGACCCGGTCTACTTCGGGAAGAACACCACCACCGTGGGTTACGACGAGCGCACCCTGAACAATCTGCAACGGGTCGCCCGTGTTCCCGGCGTACACGACGTGGTCGTTCACGGAACGGACGAGGGGGTTTTCGTCCCCGGCCGCATCAACGCCGCGGGAAAGACCCTCACAGACTTCGAAGTGCATCCCAACCACATCGCGGACGCGATCCGCAGCAATCCCAACTACCACGGTGAACCGGTGCGCCTCATCTCCTGCTACTCCGGCGCGGACGCGAGACCGCCCGAGCTGCCCCTCGCGCAGTCCGTGGCCAACGAGCTCGGCGTGCCCGTGACGGCGCCCACGAGCAAGGTGGGAACGTCCCCCCAGCTCGGCCTCAACCAGACCCCCACCATCGGCAACAATGGCTACTGGCGCACCTACCTGCCCATGGCCCACTAGGGCAGGCTCACAGGAGTGAAAATGATCAAGCGAGCGGGCTTCTACCGGGAGATCGGCGGTCAGGCCACCACGGCAGACGATGCGCCGTCGCTGCGAGATGCCGTACAGGACAGTGGGCCCTGGGACGAGGACCGTATCCTCGCCTACCTGGAATCGGCCCTGGAGATCTACTCCACGATGGGCGCCGAGCGCGACGTCCTCACTGGCGAAGAGTGGATCGTCGGCTCCGGATCCCTGATGACGGATGGCATCTGGCTCTGGCCCGTCGATCTCACGTACTACGTACGGCGTCACCACGCTGCACTGCCGCAGGAATTCCTGGACCACATCCGGGCCAACCACTACTCGGTCCCTGACGTGCCCGACGAACGGGCCAGGCGCATTTTCCAGGAGGAGTTCCCGGACCACGCCCCCGCCGCGGCCCCGTCCAAGGCTGCGGGCTTCTTCACCTGGTACGTGCCGAAACTGGACAGCGCGCGCGCCCATCAGCTCCTCACGCATCTGGAGACCGCCGGGCTTTCCGCCGTGCACCCGCTGACCAATGCCCTCTTCGGATTCCGCGAGACGCCGGTCGGAAACCGTGAGCCGCTGATGGGTGATGGCGCAGCCCTAGCCGCCGCCTTGGCCGACGATCGCTACTCGAAGGCCGAGTTCACCTGCTGGAAGGGCTACGACCAGTCCCTGACCGGCATCGTGCGACGGACGGACGAGACGACACAGAGCATCACGCTGCGCCTCACCGACGTCCCCGTGTCCGACCGCGAGGAGGCGGTCGCGGCACTGGTGCGCACGCTCGATCAGGATGCGGCCGACTGCCGCGGGTTCGTCATCGACCGAGCCGGCGTTTCGGCTTCCCAGGACTGGGACCGCATCCTCGTCGGCGACGGAGGGCACTTCACCGTGTGGCCCGACACCGTCGGCATCCTCCGGGACCGCGTGGGCAACCATCCCGAGCTGGCCGGCAGCAAGCCGACTGCTTACGGCCCACTCGACGTGTTCCACCGCGCGTGAACCGTCGACCGCGCTACCGTCCCCGGCACTGGTCCGACGGTCCTGATCGGGGCTCCGGCCGTTCAGGGTGCGGACGGTGTCGGTTGATCAGTCCTTACCGAGGGGGTATACAGCGGAAGGGGCAGCGAGCGCCCGTCCGGCGGCCGGACGGTCCAGGCAGGGTGAGCGGTCTGTCGTCGCCGTCCGGAGGCGGTGACCAGGGCACGACCACGCCGTCGGCGCACAGCTTGCGCATGCCGGCCTCGTCCGACGTGAACACGGTGACCGGGCCGGGCTGCCGCAGGGCGACGGCGGCGGGGGCCTCGTCGATGGCGTACTTGTGCCCGTGCAGGCCCGTCTCCTTGAGAAGGCTGGTCGTCTCCTCGGCGATCTCCTCGGTCACCGGCACGGTACGGGCCAAGGAGGGCGCCCAGTGCCAGGCCGGCGGGCAGTGCGGCGGACGGTATGCCTCGATGAGGGTGCTGCTCGGTGCGGACCCGCCCGTGTCACTGACCCGCCGCGCCGAGGCGTCCCTTGCCGAACAGCGCGAGAGCGACGCCCCCGGAGCGGTGCATCCGGGCGGTACTTTGATCACTCGCGTGGGCAGCGATGTCCGCTGGTGGACCTGGGCCGGCTACCGCGCCAACGCCACCCTTGGTGCAACTCTCCAGTCGGTCGCTGATCCTGTGCAACGTCCGACGGACTGTTGGGTGCGCCTACGCGAAGACCTCACTCCGGCCGCCTGGCACGCGGCTCGCGAGAGCGTAGGTGAAAACCTGGTACTTCCCGACGTGGACGGCCGGGCAGTACGGGGACTGAAGTTTTCGGCCGCTCTCCCCGCGCGCCTGGCAATCGCGACGGTGGCAGCCAGGCTGGCGGACTTTCAGGGCGCTCGTACCGTCCTGGCCGAGCCAGCGCGTCTACTGTTCTGAGCGGATCGACCCGAGTCCTGGACTGTGAGGCCGAGGAACGAGTTCGCCAGTGCTCGGGAACGGAGGCTCTCGGCACTCAGCCCCCTCAGCGAGCTGCCAACTCCAGCACCTTGGCCTGAACCGTCCCGGCAGGGGCCGAATCCGGTTCCACCGCCATCTCCGCGGCGCTGATCCGCCCGTGCCGCCACAGCCACGCCACGTCCCGGCCGAAGGACCACACCAGGGAGCCCAGGGCCGCCAGGACCACAGTGAGTTCGGCCGGGTGGGGGAGGAGGGAGGAGCCGGCTATCAGGAGGGCAATGCCCTGGACGGCGGCGACTGTTTTGCGGGCGAAGGACGGGGGGAGGGGGGCGTTGAGCCAGGGAGCGAAGTGGGCGGCGGCCACGAAGGCGTAGCGCATCGCGCCGATGAGGAGGACCCACGGGCCCAGAAGAGTGGAGACGTAGACGCTGAGGACCAGGATGAGGAAGGCGTCCACCTCCATGTCGAAGCGGGCGCCCAGCGTGCTGCAGGTGCCGGTGCGGCGGGCGACCTTGCCGTCGACGCCGTCCAGGAGGAGGGCCACGGCCGTGAGGCCGACCAGGAGGGTGACCGGCGGGGTGCTCTGGAAGGAGTCCGCGACCAGCGCGGTGACCCCGCCGACGAGGGTGGCCCGGCCGAGGGTGACCCGGTTCGCCGGGCCGAAGGAGCGCAGCGCGGAGCGGTGCAGGGCGCGCGAGAGCACCGCCCAGGTGGCGAACGCGAAGGCGAGCCCCGACAGCCAGCCGGCCACCCCCATGCCGATGGCTGGGCCGAGCAGGGCGAGCAGCAGGATCTGTACGCCCGCTCCCACGGCCGTCTCCTGCTGAAGCCTCGCGTCATACGTGTTGTTCAGGGCCACCGCGCATCCTCCGGCCGAGTGACAGAGTCGATCAAGGCCGCGTACTGTGCGCGGCCTGTGCCCTTCTCGGTACGTGAGCAAGTTCCCGATCGTTCAGGAGGATGCCGATGAACCCCGCCGCCCGCGCGTTCTGGCTCAGCTCGCCCGGCCACGGTGAGCTTCGCGACGTCACCCTCCCGGAGCCCGGTGAGGACGAGGTCCTGGTGCGCGCCCTGTACTCAGGGGTCAGCCGCGGCACCGAGACCCTGGTGTTCCGCGGCGGTGTCCCGGAGAGCCAACACGACGTGATGCGGGCGCCTTTCCAGGAGGGCGACTTCCCGGCCCCGGTGAAGTACGGCTATCTGAGCGTCGGCGTGGTCGAGCGCGGCCCCGATGAGCTGACCGGCCGTACGGTCTTCTGCCTCCATCCACACCAGAGCCGTTACGTCGTTCCGGTGAGCGCCGTGACCGTCGTGCCCGACCGGGTGCCCGCCGCGCGGGCCGTGCTCGCCGGGACCGTGGAGACCGCCGTGAACGCCCTGTGGGACGCGGCCCCGCAGATCGGGGACCGGATCAGCGTGGTCGGCGGCGGCATGATCGGCTGCTCGGTCGCCGCCCTGCTCGCCCGCTTCCCCGGCATCCGCCTCCAGCTCGTCGACGCCGACCCCGCCCGCGCCGAGACCGCCAAGGCCCTCGGCGTCGACTTCGCCACTCCCGACGAGGCCACCGGCGAGCGCGACCTCGTCATCCACGCCAGCGCCACCGAGCAGGGCCTCACCCGCGCCCTGGAACTCCTCGCCCCCGAGGGCACCGTCGTGGAGCTGAGCTGGTACGGCGACCGGCGCGTCACCCTGCCGCTGGGGGAAGCCTTCCACTCCCGCCGGCTCACCCTCCGCGCCAGCCAGGTCGGCACCGTCTCCCCGGCCGCCCGCCCCGGCCGGGGTTACGCCGAGCGGATGGCCCTCGCCCTGGACCTGCTCGCCGACCCGGCGCTGGACGCGCTCATCACCGGAGAGAGCGATTTCGGTGAACTCCCCGAGCTGATGCCCCGCCTGGCGAGCGGCGAGATCCCCGCCCTGTGCCACCGCATCCGCTATCCCGACCCGGCCTGACCTGAGAAAAGAGTGAGAGAGGGCTGAACACGGGGAACCGAAGAACCGTATTACCCGGCAACCCCCGGACGGGAACCTCCGGGGGACCAGACGCGCCGCACCTGGAGGGTCGTCCGTTGTTCAGCATCACCGTCCGCGATCACATCATGATCGCCCACAGCTTCCGCGGCGACGTGTTCGGACCCGCGCAGCGCCTGCACGGCGCCACGTTCCTGGTGGACGCGACCTTCCGCCGTGAGCAGTTGGACGAGGACAACATCGTGGTCGACATCGGCCTCGCCACGCGTGAACTCGGCTCCATCACGGCCGAGTTGAACTACCGCAACCTGGACGACGACCCCGAGTTCGCCGGGGTCAACACCTCCACCGAGTTCCTGGCCAAGGTCGTCGCCGACCGGCTCGCCGAGCGCATCGCCAAGGGCGCGCTGGGCGAGGGGGCGAAGGGCCTGTCCGCGCTCTCGGTGACCCTGCACGAGTCCCACATCGCCTGGGCGAGTTACGAGCGTGGCCTGTGAGCGACCTGACCGTGGACCGGGCCCGTCTCGCCTACGTGCCCGCACAGCCCCGCGCCACCAAGAAGACCGAGCACACCGAGAACTTCGGGATCATCCCCATGTCGCTGCGCACCGTGCACTTCGTCATGCCGGGCGGCGTCGACGACCCCGCCGCGCCCAGCGGCGGCAACGCCTACGACCGCCGGGTCTGCCTCGACCTGCCCGGCTTCGGCTGGCAGGTCGTCCGGCACGCCGCCCCCGGCGCCTGGCCGGACCCGGACGCCGACGCCCGCGAGTCGCTCGCCCGCACCCTCGCCCAGATGCCCGACGACACCGTGGTCCTGCTGGACGGCCTGGTCGCCTGCGGAGTGCCCGAGATCGTCGTCCCCGAGGCCGGACGGCTCCGGATCGCCGTCCTCGTCCACCTGCCGCTCGGCGACGAGACCGGCCTGGACCCGGCCGTGGCCGCCGACCTCGACGCCCGCGAACGAGCCGTGCTGCGCGCGGTGCCCGCCACCATCGCCACCAGCGACTGGGCCGTACGCCGTCTGGTCGCCCACCACGGCCTCGCCCCCGACCGCGTCCACCTCGCCGCCCCCGGCGCCGACATCGCGCCGCTGGCGCCCGGCACCGACGGCATCTCCCACCTGGTGTGCGTCGCCGCCGTCACCCCGCGCAAGGGCCAGCACCGCCTGGTCGAGGCCCTCGCGGCCGTACGGGACCTGCCCTGGACCTGCTCGCTGGTCGGCGGCCTCGGCACCGACCCCGAGTACGTGGCCACGCTGCGCGCCCAGATCGAGCGGTACGGCCTCGCCGACCGGCTGCACCTGACCGGTCCCCGCACCGGCGCCGACCTCGACGCCAGCTACGCCGCCGCCGACCTCATGGTGCTCACCTCCTACGCCGAGACCTACGGCATGGCGGTCACCGAGGCCCTCGCGCGCGGCATCCCGGTCATTGCCACCGACGTGGGCGGGCTGCCCGAGGCGGTCGGCCGCGCCCCCGACGGCGGCGTGCCCGGCATCCTCGTCCCGCCGGAGGACCCCGCCGCCATCGCCGCCGAACTGCGCGGCTGGTTCGGCGAGCCCGATGTGCGCCGCCGCCTCAAGGCCGCCGCGCGCGGCCGGCGCAGCGCGCTCGGCGGCTGGGCCGCCACCGCCCGCAGCCTCGCCGGGGTCCTCGGCAGGCTCCCCGGCGCCCCCAGGAGGGCCGCATGACCGACGCCACCACCGAGGAGGAACACCGGGTGAACGACGGCACCGAGCCCACCGGCACCTCCGACGTCATCGCCGGCGCCGGCCCCGTCGGCCGCCCCGGCGAGCGGGCCACCGTACGGCTGCGCGAGGGCGACGCCGACGAGGCGCCCCGGTACGCGCCCGAGTGGCTCCAGCTCCGGGAGCCCGCCGACGCCGACGCGCGGGCCCTGGGTCTGCTGGAGCCGCTCGGCAAGCGGCTGGCCGAACTCCCGCCGCGTGAGGGCGGGCTGGTCATCCACGACCTGGGCTGCGGTACCGGCTCGATGGGCCGCTGGCTGGCCGCCCGGCTGGACGGCGCCCAGCACTGGGTGCTGCACGACCGGGACCCGTACCTGCTGCACTTCGCGGCCGTCGCCTCCCCGCGCGTCGCCGCCGATGGCGGCCGGGTCACCGTCGAGACCCGGCGCGGCGACGTCGCCCGGCTCACGCCGGACGCGCTGTCCGGCGCCTCGCTGGTGACGGCGTCCGCGCTGCTGGACGTGCTCACCCGCCCCGAGATCGAGACGCTGGCCGCCGCCTGCGCGGGCGCGGGCAGCCCGGCCCTGCTCACCCTGTCCGTCGCCGGACGCGTCGAGTTCGCGACGCCGGACCCACTGGACGCCGACCTGGCCGAGGCGTTCAACGCCCACCAGCGCCGGGGCGGCCTGCTCGGTCCGGACGCGGTCACCGCGGCCGGCGAGGCGTTCGCCGGACACGGCGCGTCGGTACGGGTGCACCCGAGCCCCTGGCGGCTAGGCGCGGAGCACGCGGCGCTCACCGCGCAGTGGCTGCGCGGCTGGGTCGGCGCGGCAGTCGAGGAGCGGCCCGCCCTGCGGACCCGCGCCGAGGACTACCTGCGCGACCGGCTGGCCGCGTGCGAGGCGGGCGAGCTGGAGGTCGTGGTGCACCACAGCGACCTGCTGGCGCTGCCCCGGCCGGTGGAGGCGTGATGAACGGGCGGACGGGCGAGGCGGTCGCGGAGACCCGCGACACCGGCCTTCCGGAGCCGTCGGAGCCCGCCCGGCCGCCCGGCACACCCGACGGAAACGTCACTGCCCGGCGCACGCTGCGCACGCATTTCGGCACGGTCGTCGGCGTCGCCATCCTCGGTGCGCTGCTGTGGCGGCTGGGCACCGGGCCGCTGGTGGACGGGCTGCGCAGGATCGACACGGCCACCGTGCTCGCGGCCCTCGGGATCGGCGCCGTCACCACCGTATTCAGCGCCTGGCGCTGGCAGTTGACCGCGCGCGGCCTCGGCATCCGGCTGCCGCTCGGGGCCGCCGTCGCCGACTACTACCGTGCGCTGTTCCTCAACGCGGCGCTCCCCGGCGGCGTCCTCGGCGACGTGCACCGGGCGGTACGGCACGGGCAGAGCGCCGGGGACATCCGGCGCGCCGTCAAGGCCGTCGTGCTGGAGCGGGTCGCCGGGCAACTGGCGCTCGCCGTCTGCGGTGCCGCGCTGCTGCTCACCCTGCCGTCCCCGGTCCGCGACGACCTGCGGACCGTAGCGGTGCCGGTGGCGCTCGCCGGGGCGGGCGCGCTCGCGGTCGTCCTCGCCGTCCGCATGAACCAGGCGCCCGGCCGGCGCACCGGCTCGCTGCCGGGGAGCGGGCTGCTGCGGGAGGCGCGGCAGGGCCTGCTGTCGCGGGAGAGCGGGCCGGGCATCGCGCTGTCCTCGGTGGTCGTCCTCGCCGGGCACCTCGGCATGTTCGTCGTCGCGGCCCGGATCGCGGGCAGCGGGGCGTCCGTGCCGATGCTGCTGCCGCTCGCGGTGCTCGCCCTGCTCGCCATGGGGCTGCCGCTGAACGTGGGCGGCTTCGGCCCCCGCGAGGGCGTCACCGCCTGGGCGTTCGCCGCCGCAGGACTCGGCGCCGGCAGCGGCGTCGCCGTCGCCGTGGTGTACGGCGTGCTCAGCTTCGTCGCCGCGCTGCCCGGCGCCGCCGTCCTCGTCGCCCGCTGGGCCGGCGCCCTGCGCGGCTACCCGCGCGGCGCGGTGGGTGCCTCGGGCGAGGTCAGCAGCCGGAAGTACGGCTCGAAGTTCTCCACCAGGCCGGCCAGCAGGCCCTTCCCCTTCTCCACCGAGGCCAGGGACGGGCGGCCGATGACGCCCGATTCGGTATAGGCGGACATTCCCGTGGTGAGCAGATGACGACGGTCGTCGGCGGTGAAATCGGCCGACTCGTAGCCAGGGCGGAGGAATTCGGGATGAGCGTGCAGCAGGATGGACGCCTCGATCTCCCCGGCGTGCATGTCGGTCAGCAGCGAGGTCTCCACCCCCGCCCGCTGCCGCGCCTCCTCCCAGTCCTCGGCCGCCGGGTACAGCGCCATCCGCTCGCCCCGCGCCGAAGCCTCCTGCACGACATTGCCCAGCACATAGTTCCCGCCGTGCCCGTTGACCACCACGAGCGACTCCACGCCCGAGCGGCGCAGGGAGTCGGCGATGTCACGTACGACCGCATGGAGGGTAACGGAGGAGATACTGACCGTCCCCGGCCAGGCCGCGTGCTCGTGCGAGCACGCGAGGGTCACCGGGGGAAGGAGGTGCACCGGGTACGCGGCGGCGATCTCCCGCGCCACGGCGCAGGCCACCAGCGTGTCGGTCGCCAACGGGAGGTAAGGACCGTGCTGTTCGAAGCTCCCCACGGGAAGGACGGCGACCTGACGTGACACACCCTCCCCCCGCGCCCGTACGTCCTCGGTGGTGTCCGCGGGCATCACCCCGTAGGCCGCCGGTCGCGCGCCCGAACCACTCATGTTTCCCACGGCCTCTCGTCTCTGCTTAGGAATCAGATCATGACAGAAAACATCGGCGCCTTCGGCGGGAAGACCCCGCGTCGTTCGGGCACGGAACGCGTCGTGAACACCCCGCTGCCCACCGCGTACGGGCAGTTCCAGGCGATCGGCTACCTGGACCACGACCGGGGTGACGAGCAGGTCGCCCTGGTGCACGGGGACATCGGGGCCGAGAACGTGCTGGTGCGGCTGCACTCGGAGTGCCTGACCGGCGACGCCTTCGGCTCCCAGCACTGCGAGTGCGGCGAGCAGTTGGCGGCCGCGCTGCGCGCGGTGGTCGCCGAGGGCGCCGGTGTCGTCCTGTACTTGAGGGGTCACGAAGGCCGGGGCATCGGTCTGCTGGCCAAGCTGCGGGCGATGGCGCTCCAGGCGGAGGGCCTGGACACGGTCGAGGCGAACCTCGCGCTCGGTCTGCCGGTGGACGCCCGTGACTACCGGGTGGCGGCGGAGATGCTGCACGACCTGAAGGTGCGCTCGGTCCGGCTGATGTCCAACAACCCGCGCAAGCGGGAGGCGTTGACCAAGCACGGCATCGAGGTCGCCGAGCAGGTGCCGCTGCTGATCGAGCCGAGCGAGAACAACATCACGTATCTGCGCACCAAGCGGGAACGCCTGGACCATCACCTGCCCCACCTGGACGCGGTGGCCCACGGCTCCTGAGCCCCACCTTCCCCCATGCGAGACGTCCGGCCGGACTTCCCGGCCGGACGTCTCGTTTCCGCCGGACTTCACAAGCGCGCGGCGCGGTTCAGCGGCCTTTGGCCGCCGGCGGTACCGGCCGGCCCAGCGGCTCCAGCACAGGTGCCGCACCCCCTCCGGGCCGCCCCCGAGCATCCCGCCGGCGCCCGCTCACCCCAGCGGCGCAACGACCGCCTCGTGGACCAGGCGGCGCAGGTCGGGGAAGATCTTCAGGGTGCGGGGCCGTACCTGGGTCATGAACTGCACGGTCAGGTCCAGCGCCGGGGCGACCCAGAAGGCGGTGGTCGCCACCCCGGTCCAGCCGAAGGTGCCCGGCGCGGAGGGGGCCAGGGTGCGGGCGGGGTCGGTGACGACGGAGACGTTGAAGCCGAAGCCAAGGCCGTCGTTGGCGCGCTCCTGGTGGGCGGGGGCGCCGAACTCGCGCAGGACGGCGTCGCCGGGGAGCTGGTTGCGGGTCATCAGGGCGAGCGTGGCGGGGGAGAGCAGCCGGACGCCGTCGAGTTCGCCGCCCCGGCGCAACAGCTCCATGAAGCGGTGGTAGTCGCCCGCGCTGGAGAGCAGCCCGCCGCTTCCCGACAGGAACCGGGGCCGTCCGCGCACCGGCAGCCCCGGTACCGGGGTGATGCCGCCGTCCTCCGTCTCGCCGTACAACTCGGCGAGGCGGGGCTCCTGTTCGGGGGTGAGGTGGAATCCGGTGTCGGTCATGCCGAGCGGGCCGAGGACGCGCTCGGCGAAGAACACGTCCAGGGGGCGGCCCGAGACGACCTCGATGAGGCGGCCCAGCACATTGGTGGCGACCGAGTAGTTCCACTGGGTGCCCGGCTCGAACTGGAGGGGCAGGGACGCGTACACCGCGATGGTCTCGGCGAGGTCCGCGCCGGAGGGCACGGAGGACTCCAGCCCGGCGGCGCGGTAGAGGGCGTCCACCGGGTGGTCGTGGTAGAAGGCGAAGGTCAGGCCCGCGGTGTGGGTGAGCAGATGCCGCACGCGGATGGGGCCGGCGGCCGGACGGGTGCGTACGTCGTCCCCCGAACCGCTCACGTACACACGGGGATCGGCGAACTCGGGGAGGTACCGGTCGATCGGGTCGTCCAGGGTGAGCAGGCCCTCCTCGACCAGCATCAGCACCGCGACCGCCGTCACCGGCTTGGTCATGGAGTAGATCCGCCACAGGGTGTCGGCCTCCACCGGGAGCCCGGCCGCGAGGTCGCGGTGGCCGTAGGTGGTCAGATGGGCGACCCGGCCGCCACGGGCCACCGACACCAGGAAGCCGGGCAGCCGGCCCTCGTCCACGAGACCGGCCGCGTGCTGGTCGAGGCGGTCCAGCGCCTTCGCGTCCAGCCCCACGTCCTGCGGGGCGACTTCCTGTCGAAGCTGTGCCATGGCTCTCCTCCGGTCCTGCCGGCCCCTGTGCTGCCGAGCCGGTCTGCACGCTCATCGTGACGCATGATCACCGCCAAGTACCCCGTCCTCAGCCGATCTTGTGAACGACGCGACACGCCTCGGCGCCCGCGCTGACGCCGCGATCTCGCGCAGCGTAAGCGAATGGAAGCCCCGCGTGGCCGCGCGTGGACCCTGTCCACGGCTGGTCCGGGAATGCCGGCCGAGTCCGCTCCCGTTGACGTGGATATGACTCAGGACACCACGCAGGACGCACTGCTGGCGCTGCTCTCCGAGGGGCATGGTGGGGTACTCGTCACGCAGAAGCGGGACGGGCGGCCCCAGATGTCCAACGTCGTCCACGCCTACGACCCGGATGAGCGGATCGTCCGGATCTCGGTCACCGACGACCGCGCCAAGACCCGCAACCTGCGCCGGGACGCCCGCGCCTCCTACTACGTCACCAGTGCCGACCGCTGGGCGTACACCGTCGCCGAGGGCACGGCCGAGCTGAGCCCGGTCGCCGCCGACCCGCACGACGAGACGGTGGAGGAGCTGGTGCGGCTCTACCGCGAGGTGCTGGGCGAGCACGACGACTGGGACGACTACCGCGCGTCCATGGTCCGCGACAAGCGCCTGGTGGTCCGGCTGCACGTGGACCGGGCTTACGGCGTGCCGAAGCGCTAGCGGGTGAGGTAGGCCAGCACCATGTCGGCGAGCATCGTGCGGTAGTGCTCGCGGCGGGCGGGGGCGGCCAGGTCGCGGTCGAAGAGGGCGCCGAAGGTGTGGCGGCCGGCGACCCGGTAGAAGCAGAAGGCGCTGATCATCGCGTGCAGGTCGACCGCGTCCACGTCGGCCTTGAACGCCCCCTGCTCCCGCCCGGCGTCCAGCACGCGGCGGAGCGTGTCCAGGCCGGGGGAGTCGATGCGGCCGAAGCGGCGGGCGGCGGCGAGATGCCGGCCGCCGTGGATGTTCTCGATGCCGACCAGGCGGACCAGGTCCGGGTGGCGTTCGTGGTGGTCGAAGGTGACCTCGGCCAGGCGGCGGACGGCGGCGGCCGGGTCCAGGTGCTCCAGGTCCAGCAGCTCCTCGACCTCGTGCAGCGCGCCGTAGGCCCGCGCCAGCACGGCCTCGAAGAGCTGCTCCTTGCCGCCGAAGTAGTAGTAGATCATCCGCTTGGTGGTGCGGGTGCGGGCCGCTATCTCCTCCACACGGGCGCCGTCGTACCCCGTACGGGCGAACTCGCGGGTCGCCGCGTCGAGGATGTCCGACCGGGTGCGGGCGGCGTCCGGTAACCGCCGCGCGGGGTCCACCGGTTCGTCAACGCTGCTCATCGCGTTCCTTCCGGCCGTGGGGCGGGGCTGGTACCGGTCTGCCGGTGATTGTAGGAGCCCGGCCCGCCGGACGTGGAGACGGCCCGGAGCGACCTGTCGGTCGCTCCGGGCCGTCTCGCGCCTCAGGGCAGCCGGTTCCACTCCGCGATCACGGGGTGGCCGTGCTCGGTGGAGAGGCGGCTCACCGTGCCGGTGGCCAGCTGGAACAGCCGTCCCTCCCTGGGCGGCAGGCCCAGCCTGCGGGCCGTCAGTACCCGCAGCACATGGCCGTGCGCGACGAGCAGTACGTCACCGTTGTCCGCGTCCAGCACCTTCTCCACGCGGGCCAGCACCCGGTCGACGCGCGCCCCGATCTGCTCGGGCGACTCGCCGGGGTGCCCCTCGGGGCCGGGCACCGCCCCGTCGGTCCACAGGTCCCAGTCGGGCCGGGTGCGGTGGATGTCGACGGTGGTGATGCCCTCGTAGCCGCCGTAGTCCCACTCGCGCAGGTCGGGCTCCGGCTCGGCGCCGGTCACGCCCGCCAGCTCGGCGGTGCGCCGGGCCCGGCCGAGCGGGCTGGTCAGGGTGAGTGCGAAGCTCCGGCCGGCGAGGAGCGGGGTCAGCGAACGCGCCTGCTCCTCACCGTGCTCGGTGAGGGGCAGATCGGTCCAGCTCGTGTGCTGGCCCGACCTGCTCCACTCCGTCTCGCCGTGGCGGACCAGCAGGAGGTCCCCCACGGCGGGTCAGCCCTTCTTCTCGACGGCGTGGCCGCCGAACTGGTTGCGCAGCGCGGCGATCATCTTCATCTGCGGCGAGTCGTCCTGACGGGAGGCGAAGCGCGCGAACAGCGACGCGGTGATGGCCGGAAGCGGCACCGCGTTGTCGATGGCGGCCTCGACGGTCCACCGGCCCTCGCCGGAGTCCTCGGCGTAGCCGCGCAGCTCGTCCAGGTGCTCGTCGTCGTCCAGGGCGTTGACGGCGAGGTCGAGCAGCCAGGAACGGATGACCGTGCCCTCCTGCCAGGAACGGAAGATCTCGCGGACGTTGTCCACCGAGTTCGCCTTCTCCAGCAGCTCCCAGCCCTCGGCGTACGCCTGCATCATGGCGTACTCGATGCCGTTGTGGACCATCTTCGAGAAGTGCCCGGCGCCGACGCGGCCCGCGTGGACGTAGCCGTACGGCCCGTCGGGCTTGAGGGCGTCGAAGATGGGCTGGAGGCGGTCGACGTTCTCCTTGTCGCCGCCGACCATCAGGGCGTAGCCGTTCTCCAGGCCCCAGACGCCGCCGGAGACGCCCGCGTCCACGAAGCCGATGCCCTTGATGGCCAGCTCGGCGGCGTGCTTCTCGTCGTCCGTCCAGCGGGAGTTGCCGCCGTCCACGACGACGTCGCCGGGGGAGAGCAGGTCCTTCAGCTCGTCGATGACGACCTGGGTGGCGGTGCCGGCCGGGACCATGACCCAGATGGTGCGCGGCGCGTCGAGCTTCTCGACCAGTTCGGCGAGGTCCTTGACGTCGGTCAGTTCCGGGTTGCGGTCGTAGCCGATGACCTGGTGGCCCGCGCGGCGGATGCGCTCGCGCATGTTGCCGCCCATCTTGCCGAGGCCTATGAGTCCGAGCTGCATGTCAGTTCACTTCCTTGAGGGAGCGGTAGGCGGCGACGAGGGCCGTGGTGGAGGGGTCGAGGCCGGGCACGTCCGCGCCTTCGGTGAGGGCGGGTTCGATGCGCTTGGCGAGGACCTTGCCCAGCTCGACGCCCCACTGGTCGAAGGAGTCGATGTTCCAGACCGCGCCCTGCACGAACACCTTGTGCTCGTAGAGGGCGACGAGCTGGCCGAGCACGGAGGGGGTCAGCTCGGGGGCCAGGATCGTGGTGGTGGGGTGGTTGCCGCGGAAGGTGCGGTGGGCCACCTGTGCCTCGGCGACGCCCTCCTGGCGGACCTCTTCCTCGGTCTTGCCGAAGGCGAGGGCCTGGGTCTGGGCGAAGAAGTTGGCCATCAACAGGTCGTGCTGGGCCTTGAGTTCGTCGCTCAGCTCGTCCACGGGGCGTGCGAAGCCGATGAAGTCCGCCGGGATCAGCTTCGTGCCCTGGTGGATCAACTGGTAGTACGCGTGCTGCCCGTTGGTACCGGGCGTGCCCCACACCACGGGTCCGGTCTGCCACTCCACCGGGGTGCCGTCCTTCTGGACGGACTTGCCGTTGGACTCCATGTCCAACTGCTGGAGGTAGGCGGTGAACTTCGACAGGTAGTGGCTGTACGGCAGGACCGCGTGCGACTGGGCGTCGAAGAAGTTGTTGTACCAGATCCCCAGCAGGCCCAGCAGCAGCGGCGCGTTCTCCTCGGCCGGAGCGGTACGGAAGTGCTCGTCCACGGTGTGGAAACCGTCCAGCATCTCCCGGAAACGCTCCGGACCGATCGCGATCATCAGCGACAGGCCGATCGCGGAGTCGAAGGAGTACCGGCCGCCGACCCAGTCCCAGAACTCGAACATGTTGTCGACGTCGATACCGAACGCGGTGACCTTCTCCGCGTTCGTGGAGAGCGCCACGAAGTGCTTCGCCACGGCCTTGTCGTCACCGAGCGCGTCCAGCAGCCAGGTACGGGCCGAGGTCGCGTTGGTGATCGTCTCGATCGTCGTGAACGTCTTCGACGCCACGATGAACAGCGTCTCCGCCGGGTCCAGGTCCCGCAACGCCTCATGCAGATCCGCGCCGTCCACGTTCGACACGAACCGGACGGTGAGGTCGCGGGCGGTGAAGGGGCGCAGGGCCTCGAACGCCATCGCCGGACCGAGGTCGGAACCGCCGATGCCGATGTTGACGATGTTCTTGATCCGCTTGCCGGTGTGACCGGTCCACTCACCCGAGCGGACCCGGTCGGCGAAGCCGCTCATCTTGTCCAGCACCGCGTGCACGGCCGGGACCACGTTCTCCCCGTCGACCTCGATCACCGCGTCCCGAGGGGTGCGCAGCGCGGTGTGCAGCACCGCACGGTTCTCGGTCGTGTTGATCCGCTCGCCACGGAACATCGCGTCCCGCTGCCCGAACACATCCGTGGCGACGGCTAGTTCCTGGAGCAGGGCCAGGGTCTCGTCGGTGACCTGATGCTTGCTGTAGTCGATGTGCAGGTCGCCCACCCGGACGACGTAGCGCTCGGCCCGTCCGGGGTCGGCGGTGAACAGCTCGCGCAGGTGCGGCTGACCGCCGGCGCGGTGGTCGGCCAGGGCCGTCCACTCGGGGCGCCGGGTGAGCTTGGGGGTGTCTGACGATGCGTCGGACATCAGGCGTTCTCCTTGGGTGCCTCGCCGGTCAGGGCGATGGCGTACATCTCGTCCGCGTCGAGGCGGCGCAGCTCCTCGGCGATCAGCTCCGAGGTCGGGCGGACCTTCAGTGCCAGGGTGCGCGGCGGCTGGCCCGGCAGGGTCAGCGTGGCGAGGGGGCCTTCGGGGCGGTCGATGACGATGTCGCCCTCGTCGGTGCCGAGACGCACGGCGGTGACCACCGGGCCATCGGAGACGACGCGGTCCACCTTGACGTGCAGACGGGCCTCCAGCCAGCGCGCGAGGAGCTCGGCGCTGGGGTTGTCCGCCTCCGCCTCCACGGCGGCCGCGGTCACCTTGACCCGCGCCTGGTCCAGCGCGGCCGCGAGCATCGAGCGCCACGGGGTGAGCCGGGTCCAGGCCAGGTCGGTGTCGCCCGGCGCGTAGGTGCGGGCACGGGTGTCCAGCACCTCCAGCGGGTTGTCCACCGCGTACAGGTCGGTGATCCGGCGCTGGGCGAGCACGCCGAGGGCGTCCTTCGCGGGAGCCTCGGGGGCCTCCACCGGCCACCAGACCACCACCGGCGCGTCCGGGAGCAGCAGCGGCAGGACCACCGAGTCGGCGTGGTCGGACACCTCGCCGTAGGTGCGCAGCACGACCGTCTCACCGGCGCCGGCGTCGGAGCCGACCCGGACCTCGGCGTCGAGCCGGGAGGTGGTCCGTTCGCGCAGGTTGCGCCGGTGGCGCTTGATGACGACCAGGGTGCGGGAGGGGTGCTCGTGCGAGGCTTCCCCGGCCGCCTTGAGGGCGTCGTAGGCGTTCTCCTCGTCCGTGACGATGACCATCGTCAGGACCATGCCCACAGCCGGGGTGCCGATGGCGCGGCGGCCCTCCACCAACGCCTTGTTGATCTTGCTTGCCGTGGTGTCGGTCAGGTCGATCTTCATGGCCTGCGCCAGCTCCGTCCGTCTCGTGCGAGCATCTCGTTCGCTTCCTCGGGTCCCCAGCTTCCGGACGCGTACTGCGCCGGCGTGCCGTGCTCGCTCCAGTAGCGCTCGATCGGGTCGAGGATCTTCCAGGACTCTTCCACTTCCTGGGTGCGCGGGAACAGGTTGGCGTCGCCGAGCAGCACATCGAGGATCAGCCGCTCGTACGCCTCGGGGCTGGACTCGGTGAAGGACTCGCCGTAGGCGAAGTCCATCGACACGTCCCGGATCTCCATGGAGGTGCCGGGCACCTTGGAGCCGAAGCGGACGGTCATGCCCTCGTCCGGCTGGACGCGGATGACGATCGCGTTCTGGCCCAGCTCCTCCGTGGCGGTGGAGTCGAACGGCGAGTGCGGGGCGCGCGTGAACACGACCGCGATCTCGGTGACGCGACGCGCCAGCCGCTTGCCGGTGCGCAGGTAGAACGGCACGCCCGCCCAGCGGCGGTTGTCGATCTCCAGCTTGATCGCCGCGTACGTGTCGGTCTTCGACTTGGGGTCGATGCCCTCCTCGTCGAGGTAGCCGACGACCTTCTCGCCGCCCTGCCAGCCGGCCGCGTACTGGCCGCGCACGGTGTGCTCGCCCAGGTCGTCCGGGAGACGGACCGACTTCAGGACCTTCAGCTTCTCGGTGAGCAGCGCGTCCGCGTCGAAGGCGATCGGCTCCTCCATGGCGGTGAGCGCCATGAGCTGGAGCAGGTGGTTCTGGATCACGTCACGGGCGGCGCCGATGCCGTCGTAGTAGCCCGCGCGGCCGCCGATGCCGATGTCCTCGGCCATCGTGATCTGCACGTGGTCCACGTAGGAGCGGTTCCAGATGGGCTCGTACATCTGGTTGGCGAACCGCAGCGCCATGATGTTCTGGACGGTCTCCTTGCCCAGGTAGTGGTCGATCCGGAACACCTGGTCCGGCTCGAACACCTCGTGCACGACCTTGTTCAGCTCGTGCGCGCTCTCCAGGTCGTGGCCGAACGGCTTCTCGATGACCGCACGGCGCCAGGAGCCCTCGGGGGCGTCCGCCAGCCCGTGCTTCTTGAGCTGCCGGACGACCTTGGGGAAGAACTTCGGCGGCACCGAGAGGTAGTACGCGAAGTTGCCGCCGGTGCCGCGGGAGGCGTCCAGCTCCTCGACGGCCTCCCTGAGCTGGTCGAAGGCGGCGTCGTCGTCGAAGTCGCCGGGGATGAAGCGCATGCCCTCGGCGAGCTGCTGCCAGACCTCCTCGCGGAACGGCGTACGCGCGTGCTCCTTGACCGCGTCGTGCACGACCTGCGCGAAGTCCTGGTCCTCCCAGTCGCGGCGGGCGAAGCCCACCAGGGAGAAGCCCGGCGGCAGCAGACCGCGGTTGGCCAGGTCGTAGACGGCCGGCATCAGCTTCTTGCGGGACAGGTCGCCCGTGACACCGAAGATCACCAGGCCCGACGGCCCCGCGATGCGAGGCAGCCGGCGGTCCTGGGGGTCGCGCAGCGGGTTGTCCCACTCGGCGGCCGGCGTGACCGGGACCCGGATGTCCTCGGCCTCGCGGACCGCGGCGGGCTTCGCCTTGGTCCGCGTCCTGCGCGCCTTGGGCTCCGCCTCGGCGGCGGCCGGCTTCGGCTCCGCCTTCGGCTCGGCCTCGGGCTCGGCCTTGGGGGCCGCCGCCTTCGGCTCGCCTGACTTGCTCGTCATTACGCGTCCACTCCCTTGCTCTTCAGGGACTCGGTCACGGCGTCCAGCAGCTCCAGCCAGGCCGCCTCGAACTTGGCGACGGCCTCGTCCTCGAGCTGCTGGACGACCTCGTCGTAGGAGATGCCCAGCTTCTCCACGGCGGCGAGGTCGGCACGGGCCTGCTCGTAGCGGCCGGTCACCGTGTCGCCGGTGATGTCACCGTGGTCGGCGGTGGCCTTGAGCGTGCCCTCGGGCATGGTGTTGACGGTGCCGGGGGCGACCAGCTCGTCCACGTACAGGGTGTCCTTGTACGCCGGGTCCTTCACACCGGTGGAGGCCCACAGCGGGCGCTGCTTGTTGGCACCGGTGCCGGTCAGCGCCTGCCAGCGGGCGGAGGCGAAGACATCCTCGTACGCCTCGTAGGCCAGACGGGCGTTGGCGAGGGCCGCACGGCCCTTCAGGCCGAGGGCCTCGTCGGTGCCGAGGGCGGTCAGGCGCTTGTCGATCTCGGAGTCCACGCGGGACACGAAGAAGGACGCCACCGAGTGGATCCGCGAGAGGTCCAGGCCGCGCTCCCGGGCCTTCTCCAGGCCCGCCAGGTAGGCGTCCATGACGGCGCGGTAGCGCTCCAGGGAGAAGATCAGGGTCACATTGACGCTGATGC
Source organism: Streptomyces griseoluteus (assembly GCF_004784465.1). Classification (GTDB taxonomy): domain Bacteria; phylum Actinomycetota; class Actinomycetes; order Streptomycetales; family Streptomycetaceae; genus Streptomyces; species Streptomyces griseoluteus. The sequence continues at coordinate 48,530 of NZ_SRRU01000011.1, forward strand.
CCAGGCCGATGACCTCGGTGATCGCCGGGAGGCCCGCCTCGGTGGCCGGGATCTTGATCATCACGTTGGGGCGGTCGACCAGCCAGAAGAGCTGCTTGGCCTCGGCGACCGTGGCGAGGGTGTTGTGGGCCAGACGGGGGTCGACCTCGATGGAGACCCGGCCGTCCCGGCCCTCGGTGGCGTCGTACACACCGCGCAGCACGTCGGCCGCGTCGCGCACGTCGGCGGTCGTCATCATGCGCACGGCCTCGTCGACCGTGACACCGCGCTCCGCCAGGTCGGTGAGCTGCTCCTCGTACCCCTCGCCGGAGCCGATGGCGGCCTGGAAGATCGACGGGTTGGTGGTGACGCCGACGACGCCGCCGTCCGTCACGAGGGCGGCCAGGTCGCCCGAGGTGATCCGCTTGCGCGACAGGTCGTCCAGCCACACCGACACGCCCTCGTCGGCGAGACGCTTGAGGGCTCCGGGGGTGCTGATTGCTTCGGTCACAGTGCTCATCTTTCTTCGTCGCGTAATTCTGTGTCGCGGGGGATCAGGCGCGCGCGGCGGCCAGCGAGGCGCGGGCGGCGGCGGCGACGTTCTCAGGGGTGAAGCCGTACTCGGCGAACAGGGCGTTCGCGTCGGCGGAGGCGCCGAAGTGCTCCAGGGAGACGATGCGGCCGGCGTCACCCACATAGCGGTACCAGGTCAGGCCGATGCCCGCCTCGACGGCGACACGCGCCTTCACGGCGGCCGGCAGGACACTCTCGCGGTAGGCGGCCGGCTGCTGGTCGAACCACTCCACGCAGGGCATGGACACCACGCGCGTGCCGGTGCCCTCGGCCTCCAGGGCGTCACGGGCGGCCATGGCGAGCTGGACCTCGGAGCCGGTCGCCATGATGATCACCTCCGGGACCTCGGTCGAGGAGTCGGCGAGGACGTAGCCGCCCTTGGCGGCGTCCTTGTTCGGAGCGTACGTCGGTACGCCCTGACGGGTGAGGGCGAGACCGTGCGGGGCCGGGTCGGTGGCGTGCCGCTTCAGGATCTCGGCCCAGGCGATGGCGGTCTCGTTGGCGTCCGCCGGGCGGACCACGTTCAGGCCCGGGATCGCGCGCAGCGAGGCCAGGTGCTCCACCGGCTGGTGGGTCGGGCCGTCCTCGCCGAGGCCGATGGAGTCGTGGGTCCACACATAGGTGACCGGGAGCTGCATCAGGGCCGACATACGGACGGCGTTGCGCATGTAGTCGGAGAACACCAGGAAGGTGCCGCCGTAGATGCGGGTGTTGCCGTGCAGGGCGATGCCGTTCATCTCCGCGGCCATGGAGAACTCGCGGATACCGAAGTGGACGGTACGGCCGTACGGGTTCGCCTCGGGCAGCGGGTTGCCCTTCGGCAGGAAGGAGCTGGTCTTGTCGATCGTGGTGTTGTTGGAGCCGGCGAGGTCGGCCGAGCCGCCCCACAGCTCGGGCAGCACCGGGCCGAGCGCCTGGAGGATCTTGCCGGAGGCGGCACGGGTGGCGACGGACTTGCCCTCCTCGAACACCGGGAGCGCGTCCTGCCAGCCCTCGGGCAGCTCGCCCTTGGAGACGCGGTCGAACAGCTCCGCGCGCTCGGGCTGGGCGGTGCGCCACTCGGCGATCTGCTTGTCCCAGGCGGCGTGCGCCTCGGCACCCCGGTCCAGGGCGCGGCGGGCGTGGCGCAGCACCTCGTCGGAGACCTCGAAGCTCTGCTCCGGGTCGAAGCCGAGGACGCGCTTGGTGGCCGCGATCTCCTCGTCGCCCAGGGCGGAGCCGTGGGACGCCTCGGTGTTCTGCGCGGTGGGCGCGGGCCAGGCGATGATCGTGCGCATGGCGATGATGGAGGGGCGGCCGGTCTCGGCCCTGGCGGCCTCCAGCGCGGCGTGCAGCGCCGGGACGTCCACGTCGCCGTCGGCGGTGGGCTCGATGCGCTGGGTGTGCCAGCCGTACGCCTCGTACCGCTTCAGGACGTCCTCGGAGAAGGCGGTCTCGGTGTCGCCCTCGATGGAGATGTGGTTGTCGTCGTAGAGGAAGACGAGGTTGCCGAGCTTCTGGTGGCCGGCGAGCGAGGACGCCTCGGCGGAGACGCCCTCCTCCAGGTCGCCGTCGGAGACGATCGCCCAGATCATGTGGTCGAAGGGGGAGGTGCCCTCGGGGGCCTCCGGGTCGAAGAGACCGCGCTCGTAGCGGGCGGCCATCGCCATGCCCACCGCGTTGGCGGCACCCTGGCCGAGCGGGCCGGTGGTGGTCTCCACACCGGCGGTGTGCCCGTACTCGGGGTGGCCGGGCGTCTTGGAGCCCTGGGTGCGGAACGCCTTGAGGTCGTCCAGCTCCAGCTCGTACCCGGCGAGGAAGAGCTGGGTGTAGAGGGTCAGCGAGGTGTGACCGGGAGAGAGTACGAAGCGGTCACGGCCGGTCCACTCGGGGTCGGCCGGGTCGTGCTTCATCACCTTCTGAAAGATCGTGTACGCGGCAGGCGCGAGGCTCATCGCGGTGCCGGGGTGGCCGTTGCCGACCTTCTGCACCGCATCGGCCGCGAGAAGCCGGGCCGTGTCGACGGCGCGGCGGTCGAGATCGGTCCACTCGAAGTTCTCGGGTGTCTGGGTGCTCATCTTCAAGAAGTCCTCTTCAGAAGCAGGGATGCTGATCAAACGCGTTCAAACTTAAAAGTCTGACTTTTTCGCGGATAGGTCGGGGTGTGTCAGCCTGTGGTGAATCTGGGACACCGATCGCTTGACAGGAACGGCAAATCGAACATGGCGGACAGATCGCCTCAGGGTGTGGGTCGCGGCACGGACGGTGACGGGATCAGGACCTTTCCCTTCCCGACCGAGCTGGCCGTGGGCGGTGTCGGCATGCAGGTCGGCCCGATGGGTGAGGACCGCACCTGGCATGCGGATGCCCCGCTGGACCGGGTCCATCGCATCGACTTCCACGTGGTGATGCTGTTCACCGAGGGGCCGGTCCGGCACATGATCGACTTCGCCGAGTACGAGGCCGGCGCGGGCGACGTGCTGTGGATTCGTCCCGGCCAGGTGCACCGCTTCTCCCGCACCAGCCGGTACCGGGGCACCGTGCTGACCATGCAGCCCGGCTTCCTGCCCCGCTCCACCGTCGAGGCGACCGGCCTCTACCGGTACGACCTGCCTCCGCTGCTGCACCCCGACCCGGCGCAGCGCACCGCGCTGCGGGACTCCCTCGCCCAGCTCGGCCGCGAGTACGAGGACACCGAGACCCTGCCGCTCAGCCTGCACACGGCCGTCCTGCGGCACAGCCTCACCGCGTTCCTGCTCCGCCTCGCCCACCTCGCGGCCAGCTCCGCCGAGGCCAACCGGAGCCAGGCGGACACCACCTTCACGCTGTTCCGGGACGCGGTGGAGCGCGGTTTCCACTCCAACCACAGCGTCAACGCCTATGCCGACGCGCTCGGTTACTCCCGCCGCACCCTCGTCCGCGCGGTCCGCGCCGCCACCGGCCAGACCCCCAAGGGCTTCATCGACAAACGCGTCATCCTGGAGGCCAAGCGCCTCCTCGCCCACACCGACATGCCCATCGGCCGGGTCGGCGCCGCGATCGGTTTCCCGGACGCGGCCAACTTCTCGAAGTTCTTCCATCTGCACACGGGAGTCACACCGGTCGGATTCCGGGCGGAGCTGAGCTGACGCCTCGTCTTCACCCCCTGTGTCACGCTCCGGTCTCGCTTTGGTTGTGAGGGCAACTTCTCCAGTTCTTCACAGGTCTCGCACACGCACAGTGTGAGAGATGCTCAAGGGGGGACTCATGAATCGTCCGGGACGATCGCAGGCGCCGGTTCGGGGCGCGCGTAAGGCATGGCTCAAGGGCGTCGGGGCCGGGGCGCTGATATGCGCCCTCGTCACCGGATGTGGCGGCGGGAACGATGAGAAGGCGGCCGCGACCGTCAAGCCGCGGCCCACGGTGACGGTCACCGCGACCGTCACGGCGACCCCGGCCCTGCTGGAGAGCCAGGTGGACAGCACGGTCGCCGACGCGACCGGGGCAGCCGAGGAGCGCGGCTACCGCGTCGCCGCGCACGACGCGAGCGAGAAGGACGCGTCTCCGGCGGACGACTGGACGGTGTGCTTCGAGAAGTTCGGGCGGGACAGCGTCGACTTCGGTGCGGTCGCGTCCGGGGCGCCGTGTCCCAAGGCGGACGGCCGCCCGATCCCGTGGCCGACGATGCCGGGTGTGATCGGCCGTACCTACTCGGCCGCCGCCACGGCCGTCGACGGGGTGACGAGGGGCGAGATCACCGTCAAGGCGTCCTACAAGGACGAGCGGGTCGCCGGGGAACACGACGGCTGGAAGGTGTGCTTCCAGTCGCCGGACGCCGGAACGAAGGTCGTGGGGGACCGCGATGTCACGCTGTGGCTGACGAAGAGTGGGTGCCCGTCGGCGACGGGGACGTACAAGGACAAGACCAACGACCCGAATTACACGCCGCCGGTCGCGGCCGGCAGCGGTAGCGGTGGGTCTTCCGGTTCCTCCGGCGGGTCCTCCTCGGCCGGCTCCTCCAGCGGCGGCGGCAGCGTCGGCACCACCTGCGAGATCACGTCGAACGCCGGCAATTGCTACAACGCGGGCCAGTTCTGCCGCAACGCGGACGTAGGCCGCTCCACCCACGCGGGGAACGGCCGGCTGATCCACTGCCGCAGCGACGGCAGCCGAAACCGCTGGAACTACTGACGGCCGGCGGCGCCGGACCTCGTGCCCGGCGCCGCCCGCTTTCGTCAGTGGGTGAAGGTGAACCAGTTCACGTTCACGAAGTCGGCCGGCTGGCCGCTGGTGAAGGTGAGATAGACGTCGTGGGTGCCGGTGACCCCGCTGATGTTGGCCGGGACGGTCTGCCAGTTCTGCCAGCCGCCGGTGCCGGACAGGGCGAAGCTGCCGATGGGGGCGTTGGAGCGGCTGTCGAGCCGTACCTCGACCAGCCCGCCCACGCCGGACGCGGCCCCGCTGGCGACGCGGGCCTTGAACTGGGTGGCGGGCGTCGAGCCGAAGTCGACGCCCTTGTACTGCGCCCAGTCACCGTTCGAGACGTAGCTGAGGTTCTGGCCGCCGCCGGTGTCCGTGGTGGTCTCGGTGTTCACGCCGGACTGGCTGTCGAAGGACTCGGCCTGGATGGTGCCGTAGGCGTCGCGGTTGCCGGTGGGCGGGGGAGTGGTGCCGCCGCCGCTGCCGGACTGGAGCACCTGGACGTAGTCGACGGTCATCGGGTGGCCCGGTTCGGTGTCGGCGTAGGGGCCGCCGCCGAAGGCACCCGGGAAGCCGCCGCCCATCGCCACGTTGAGGATGAGGAAGTAGCCGTGCTTCGTCGCGTTGTTCCAGGTCGTGGCGTCGAATTGGTTGGCCCGCACGGTGTGCAGGTTGACCCCGTCGACATAGAAGCGGATCTCCTCGACGGAGGCCGAGCGGTCCCACTCCATCGCGTAGGTGTGGAACGCGGACTGGCAGGTGCTGCCGGGGCAGGCCGTGGAGTTGCCGACGCCCGTGGTCTCGTTGCACGGGCCGCCGGGGTTGGTGCCGCAGTGGAAGGTCGACCAGACGGTGTTCAGGCCCTGGACGTTCTCCATGATGTCCAGCTCGCCGACGCCCGGCCAGTTCTGGTAGTTGCCCCGGTAAGGCGCCCCCAGGGCCCAGAACGCCGGCCAGTAGCCCTTGGCCGCCGCGCCCGTGACGTTCGGCATCTGGATGCGCGCCTGCACCCTCAGTTTGCCGCCCGCCGGAGGCTGGAAGTCGGTGCGGTTGGTCTCGATACGGCCCGAGGTCCAGCGGCCGGAGGAGTCGCGGCGCGGGGTGATCTGCAGGTTGCCGTTGCCGTCGAGCGCGACGTTGCTGGTGCTGCTGGTCATCGTCTCGACCTCGCCGGTGCCCCAGTTGGCGGCGCCGCCCGGATAAGAGGTCCCGGTGTCGTACTGCCAGTTGGCGGTGTTGACACCGGAGCCCGCCGAGCCGTTGAAGTCGTCCAGGAACACCTGGGTCCAGCCGGACGGCGGCGCCGGGGCCGAGGCGTCGGCGGGCGCGACGCCGGCCACCGCGGCCGCGGCCGCGAGCCCCAGCGTGCCGAGGGCGGCGACCAGCGCCCGCCGTACAGAACGCCGGCGTCTGCCGCCGGCCGGGGAGGTGCCGGAGGTTTCACTCATGGGGGTGCCTTCCGGGGTACGGGATGAGGGGTGCGGGGACCCCGCGAGCCTCTTGAGAGCGCTCTCAGGGTGCGCACAATGTGCTCCCCGCTGCTGCGGGCGTCAAGGGTTGAAGCAGGGAAACTCCTTACTGGGTACGGGAGTTCATGGTCTGAAGGCGTGCAACTGCTCGGTCGGGGCGTCGAGGTCCTTCGTCACCACGTCGGTGAGGGAGGCCGACCTGCGCCGGCCTTCCGGCGTCTCACCCACGCCGAGGAACAGCGCATGTCGTCCGACCGTCATCAGCGGGAGGCTGGATCACGGCAACCGGCCGGCCCCCGGCCCCGCGTGCCATGATCGGAGCAGGCGTGCCGAAAGGGTGGGACATGAGGCTGACGATTCTGGGGGGCGGCGGGTTCCGGGTGCCGCTCGTGTACGGCGCGCTGCTGGGCGACCGGGGCGAGGGGCGGGTGACCGAGGTCGTCCTGCACGACGTCGACGCCGGGCGGCTGGACGCGGTGACGCGGGTGCTGGCCGAGCAGGCGGACGGGGTGCCGGACGCGCCCGCCGTGCGGGCGACCACCGATCTCGACGACGCGCTGCGCGGGGCCGGCTTCGTGTTCTCCGCGATCCGGGTCGGCGGGCTGCGCGGGCGGGCCGAGGACGAGCGGGTGGCGCTGGCCGAGGGGGTGCTCGGGCAGGAGACGGTGGGCGCGGGGGGTATCGCGTACGGGCTGCGGACCGTGCCCGTCGCCGTCGACATCGCCCGGCGGGTGGCCCGGCTCGCGCCCGACGCCTGGGTCATCAACTTCACCAACCCGGCCGGACTGGTCACCGAGGCCATGGCCCGGTACCTCGGCGACCGGGTCATCGGCATCTGCGACTCCCCGGTCGGCCTCGGCCGCCGTGTCGCCCGTGCCCTCGGCGCCGACCCCGGCGAGGCGTTCGTCGACTACGTCGGCCTCAACCATCTCGGCTGGGTACGCGGCCTGCGTATCGCCGGGCGCGACGAACTGCCGCGCCTGCTGGCGGACCCGGACCGGCTCGGCTCCTTCGAGGAGGGGCGGCTGTTCGGCCCCGAGTGGCTGCGCTCCCTCGGCGCGATCCCCAACGAGTACCTGCACTACTACTACTTCAACCGCGAGACCGTACGCGCCTACCAGGAGGCCGGGCAGACCCGCGGTGCCTTCCTGCGTGACCAGCAGTCCCGGTTCTACAGCGACGCGCTGCGCCCCGGCGGGTCCGCGCTGCGGGCCTGGCAGGACACCCGCGCCGAGCGCGAGGCGACGTACATGGCGGAGAACCGGGAGAGCGCCGGGGCCGGGGAGCGGGAGGAGGAGGATCTGTCGGGCGGGTACGAGCAGGTGGCGCTCGCCCTGATGCGGGCCGTCGCCCGCGACGAGCGCACCACCCTGATCCTCAATGTCCGCAACCGCTCCACGCTCACCGCCCTGGACGCGGACGCGGTGATCGAGGTGCCCTGCCTGGTCGGCGCGGACGGCGCGCACCCGCTGGCCACCGATCCGCTGCCGGGACACGCCACCGGGCTGGTCTGCTCGGTCAAGGCGGTCGAGCGGGAGGTGCTGGCCGCCGCCGAGTCGGGATCGCGGGAGACGGCTGTGAAGGCGTTCGCGCTGCATCCGCTTGTCGACTCGGTCAACGTGGCCCGCAGGCTGGTCGACGGTTACACCGCGGCCCACCCGGAGCTGGCGTATCTGAAGTGAACACGGGTGGGGGCCGCTCCGCCGAGCGGCCCCCACGCGGGTCGTACGAGGCTCAGCCGGTGAAGCCGGCCGTGATCGAGGTGAACTGCCAGGTGCTCTGGTTGATGCCGGAGCAGTTGCTCACCACACCGCCGCCGGCGCACGGCCGGTCCCGGTTGACCGCCCAGTAGGCGAGCCGGGCGATGTGGTGCGAGTTGCTCCAGTCACGGATCTTGGTCCAGATCTCCGGCGTGGTGTTCTCCTGCTGGTCGGACAGACCGTTCATGCCGGAGATGCCGATGTGGGAGTAGGCGGTCGCGTCGTCCCAGCCGAAGGTCGACTTCAGCTTGGCCTTCAGACCCTCGGCCGCGTTCACCGTGTTGCCGTACATGTCCGAGCCGCCGCCGAAGTCGAACGGCATGATCGTGAACACGTCGATGTCGGCGCCGATCGACTTGGCCTGCTCGATGAGCCGGTTGCCGTAGTAGGTCGGGCCGGTGGTCGTGGTGCCGAAGGTGACGATGGTCTTCAGGCCGGGGTTGTTCGCCTTGACCGTCTTCAGCGCGGTGAGGATCTTCGCCTGCACGGCCTCGTTCTCGAACTCGTCCGTGTTCTCGATGTCCATGTCGATCGATTTCAGCGAGTAGGCGTCGATCACCTTCTGGATCGCGCCGGCCAGCGCGCCCGCCGAGGAGCAGTTGGCGCCGAGCTTGCTGCCCTGCCAGCCGCCGAAGGAGGGCACGATGTCACCGCCCGCCGAGCGGATCTGGTTGATCGCGGTCTGGTCGACCCCGCCGGTGAGCGGCCGGCTGCCGTCCCACGCCGGGTTGCAGCCGCCCGAGTCCAGCACGAACGCCATGGTGAACCACTTCACCCCGGTCGCGTTCATCACCGTCGCCGGGTTCGGCGGGTCGCCCCAGCCCTCGTACAGATACGGCGCGGCCTGCTTGAAACCGGTGCCGCCGCCCGAGCCCGCGTTCGTCGTCACCGAGACCGGGTTGGAGGCGCCGGAGGTGTTCCCGGCCGCGTCCCGCGCCTTCACGGTGAAGGTGTACGCGGTGCTCGGCGAGAGCCCGCTGACCGTGGCCGTCGTCCCGGAGACGCTGAGCACCTGGTTGGAGCCGCTGTAGATGTCGTACGCGGTGACGCCCACGTTGTCGGTGGCCGCGTTCCACCGCAGCGAGACGCTGCCCGAGGTCTTGCCGGTCGAGGTGAGGCTGCTCGGTGTGCTCGGCGCCTGGGTGTCACCGCCGCCCCCGCCGCCCGGTCCGTCCAGGCTGATGTCGTCCGCCTGGTAGGAGCCCTGCGCGTACCAGCCGTGCACGTACACGGTCGCGCTGGTCTGCGAGGCGCCGGTGGTGAAGGAGACGGTGAGCTGGCTGTACGCCGACGGGGACGAGGTCCAGGTCGAGGCCCCGCCGTCCACCCCGAGGTAGACGTACGAGCCGCGGACCCAGCCGCTGAGGGTGTACGCGGTGTTCGGCTTCACGGCGACGGTCTGCGCGCACTGCGCGGTGTCGCTCGAACTCACCGCGCCCTGCAGCGCCTTGGAGCCGCCGTGCACGGGGGAGGAGACGACCGAGCCGAGGTTGCCGGAACAGGTCCACGGGGACAGGCCGCCCGACTCGAAGCCGGGGTTGGTGAGCACGTTGGCCGCCTCGGCGGTGCCCGGCAGGGCGACGGCCCCGCCGAGTGCCAGGGCGGCGGTGCCGACCAGGGCGAGAAGCCGGCGTCTGGGACGCCCGAGAATGTGTCGCACGCGATCTCCCTGATGGTATGGGGGCGTTCGGGAGTGCACCGGGGTGCGGGAAGTGCGGAACGAGCCTGCGGAGAGTGCGCCCCCCAAAGTGGTATGGACCAATCCAACTGTCAAGGGACAGCACGGGATTGGTCCATACCGGGATGGCGACGGAGTACTACAGCGGCAGCGCGGCTCCGGCTCCCGCCGCCGCGGCGGCCGACGCGGCGAGCGGGGCGGTGGGCGCGGGCAGGCACACCTCCGCCTCCTCGGGGTCCTGCTCGGTGAGCGTCGGCGGGCCCAGCGGGCGCGGCCCGGAGACCACCGCGTAGTCCTGGCCCAGGAACGGCGGCTCGACCGTGCCGGGGTCCTCACCCAGCGCCAACTGAACAGCGGCCCACGGGGCGTTGACCCCGCACAGGGAGAGCTGGTGCAGTCCGCCGGCGGCACGGGTGTTGACGTCGAGCAGCACCGGCCGGTCGCCCAGCATGCGGAACTGGATGTTGGACAGGTAGTGCAGCCCGAAGCCCTCCGCGATCAGCCGGGCCGGCTCCAGCCAGCGCTCGTCCAGGGTGAAGCCACGCCGCCGGCCGTTCTTGGTGCGGCCCACCATCAGCCGGACCCGGTTGTCCGGACCGGTCAGGCAGTCCACCGACACCTCCGGCTGCTCCAGCCTCGGCATCACCAGCAGGTCCACCGGCTCCTCGGCCTCCCGCAGCGCCGACACCGCCAGATCGAGCTGCACGTACGGGCTCGGGAAGCCGCTCAGGTGGGCCAGCGAGAAGGGCGAGCGGGTGATCATCCGGAAGCCGACCCCGCCCGCCCCGGAGGCGGGCTTGAAGCATGCCCGGTGCCCGGCCGCCTCCAACTCCTCGACTGCGGCCAGGAGTTCGTCCGCCGTACGGACCCGGAACCACGGCGGCACCGGCACGCCCACCGAACGGACCGCCTCGTACGCGGTCACCTTGTCCTCGAACACGGCCACCGCCTCCGGTGTCGGCGCCAGCAGGGCCGTACCCGCCGCGGCGAAGTCGGCGCGGTGCGCCACGATCGCCGCCTGGTGCAGCCGGGGCACGAAGACATCGATGCCACGCCGGGCGCACTGGTCGAGCGCGTACTCGACGTACCCGGCCGGGGACAGCCCCTCCGGCTCCAGCGCGGCGGTGTCGGCGGCGGCCAGCACGGGGGAGTCCGGGTCGCCGTGCGTCGCGTGGATCTCCACGGCGCGGTCGCTCGGGTTTCTCCGGAGCTGATCCATGAAGAACACGTTCTCCGCGTACGTGCGGTTGAGCCATACGCGTACGCGAGAGACCATGCGGGCCGCCTTTCGGGGGTTTTCGGGCAGGACTCAGCGGTCCGCGCCCGGACAGGAGGAAGGAAGGGTCACCAAACCGCCCTGTGAAAAGGGGTGTTGGGCGGTGAGTGATGGGGCGATCATACGGCCTGCGCGGAGTGGTTCGTGCAACGCGAGTGTTACGGATTCGCCGGGCGCGCCGGCACCGGACGAGGGTCGCTCTTGCCCGTGCCCAGGCGATGTGCTGTCGTGGTGCCGCACCGCACTGTCGTGGGAGGTCGGGTATCCGGTGATCGAGGAGCTGCTGCCGGACACGGTGGTCGCCGTGGAGTCGTACGGCGTCCCCGACGACGACCCGGACACCGCGCTCTTCCCCGAGGAACGGGCCCTGGTGGACCGTGCGGTCGCCAAGCGGCGCCTGGAATTCACCTCGGCGCGGGTCTGCGCCCGGCGTGCGATGGAGAAGCTCGGCCGGGCGCCCGCCCCCGTGCCGACCGGCGAGCGCGGCGCTCCCGTCTGGCCGGACGGCCTGCTCGGCAGCATGACCCACTGCGACGGCTACCGGTGCGCGGCCCTGGCCCGCACCGGCGACCTCGCGTCCCTCGGCATCGACGCCGAGACGCACGAACCGCTGCCCGAGGGCGTCCTCGACTCCGTCTCCCTGCCCGCCGAACGCGACCGCCGGCGGGCGCTGGCCGCCGCCCGGCCCGGTGTGCACTGGGACAGGCTGCTGTTCAGCGCCAAGGAATCCGTCTACAAGGCATGGTTCCCGCTGACCCGCGCCTGGCTGGACTTCTCCGAGGCCGACATCGACCTGGTCCCCACGCACGTCGACCGGGGCACCTTCCACGCCCGGCTGCTGGTGCCGGGCCCTTCGGTGGGTGGCCACCGCCTGACCGGATTCGACGGCCACTGGCGCACCGGCGACGGGCTGGTCCTGACGGCGGTGACCGTCCCGGCGCCCTGATCCGGGGCCTACGGGTACCAGGTGCGCAGCAGCTCGAAGAACTCGTCCTCGTTCCCCGCCAGCCCGGCTCCGGCCAGCGCCCGTTCGGCCTCGGCCAGCACGCCCGGCGGCACCATGGCCGGGGCCGCGTCCGGCGGGCCGTCCAGGGTGGCGCGCACGGTGTGCAGCAGCCGGAGATACGCCTGTACGGCGGTGCGCTCACGGTCGGTCAGTACGGCGGTCGGCATCGGTCGGCTCCCCGGTCGGCGGCACGGTTCACGCACGCTGGCGCAGCGCACCGCCCCTCGCGGCACGCACGGTTCCAGCTTGCCGCCCACCACTGACAACGCGTCGGCCCCGGGCCGCCCGGGGTCGCCCGTACGGCTCAGGCGCCTCAGCCCTGCGGCCCCGGATATCCCAGCGACGTACCGATGCGCCCTGCCACGTCGTCCCGGCGGACCGGGCCGCTCAGCGACGAACCCCGCATCCTGGTACGGCACTTGCTGGCCAGCAGCAGGCCGAAGGTCTCCGCGTCCCGCTCCTCGTCCTGGTCGAACCGGGTGCGCGCGGCGACCCGGTGCACGGCCGCCCGCAGCGCGTCCCGGTCGGTGTCGTCCGTCAGCAGCCGGGTGGCGACCCCCATGCCGAGACCGTCGACCCGGTGGGCGGCGTGGTCGGTCTGCATGTGCCACAGCTCGTGGCCGAGGATCACCAACTGGTGGTCGGGCGCGGTGCGTTCCTCCACCACGACCAGATCGCGGTCGCTCATGTCCAGCCACAGCCCGCTGGCCGTGCCGGGCGGGAAGACCGACGTACGGAAGTGCACCGGGCGGCCGCGCCTGCGGCTCATCGCCGAGCACAGCGAGCGGTACAGCTCCTCGGGCGGCACCGGCGCGGGCCGCCGGTCCAACTGGCCGACCAGTTCGGCGCACAGCCGCCGCATGTCCTTGGCGATGTTCTTGGACCCCATCCCGATCACGACCCCGGCTGCCGGACGCTCTCCAGCAGCATGTCCAGCCACTCCGCGACCTTGTCGCGGTGCTGGTCGGTGGGGAGCTGGGCGGCGCGCCAGGCGATCCCGCGCACCCCGTGGTCCTGGAGCAGCCGCTCCAGCGGGTCCTGCGCCGTCGCGGAGGCGGCCCGCTCCCGGTCCGCCAGCTTCTGGAGAAGCTCCTGCTCGATGTGCTGGAGGACGCCCGCGAGCGCCTCGGGGTCCTCCGCCGTCAGGAACCCGGCATGTACGTGGAAGAACCGCTGGAGCGCGTCGCAGTGCTCCATCGTGGGGCGCCGGTCGCCGTTGATCAGGGCGCCGGCCTGCTGCCGGGACATGCCGGCGCCGTCGGCGATCTCCTGCTGGGTGTATCTGCGCCCGCCGGGCTTGAGCCGGGTGCGGCGCAGCAGGTCCAGCCGTTGCAGGAAGCGGGCCTGCACGTCCGGTTCACCGGCCGGGCGGCCGGTGAGCAGCGCCTTGACCACCGGCTCCGGGACCCCGCTGCCGACCGAGAGCCGGGCGGTGTCGAAGACCTCGGCGTGCGGGACGCCGAGCCGGTCGGCGAGCGCGGTGACGCGGGCGACGACGGCCGGAAGCTGAGCGGTCGCCGTGGCGCCCGGATTCTCGTAGCCATCCGTCACCGACAGAACTCCTACGTCTCTCAAGGGCCGCGCGCCGCGCGAGATCGGGCGCGCTTGTCACCCCCGGCCGCCATGAACATCCCGGAGAGTAGCCCGTGGTTCGAACTCACATCCAGGTCTCGCCACAACTGTGGCGAATTTCAGCCGTCAACAGGCATGAAATGCCACGATAGTTGACACGGCTCTTGTCGGAGCAGCAGGATCGCAGCGCCGCGTGCAGGCGGCCAAGGCAAGAGGGGTGACCACCCGATGGCACATCAGGCGGGCGGGCGGCGGCCGGTATCCCGGTCCGTCCCCGAGAGCTGTGAGGCGCGGGACTATCTGGACGACTACGCCGCCGTGGTGGAGGCCGCCCCGTTCCCCTCGCTCGTCGTGGACCACCGCTGGAACGTCATTCTGGCCAACGACTCCTTCGCCGTCCTCTTCGGTGAGGTGCGGCACCACCCCACCGCGATGCCCGGCGACAACTTCCTGCGCTTCGTCCTCTTCCACCCCGACGCGGGCCGCGTGCTCGGCGAGCACGAGCCGGCCTGGTGCCTGCCGATGCTGGCCCAGCTCAAGACCGCGATGGAGGGGTACGGCCACGACCACGAACTCCAGGCGATACGCCGGGACGTGGCCCACGACCCGATCATGGAGGCCGCCTACCGGCAGGGGCTGCCGCACTGGATACACGCGGTCGGCGAGAGCGCGGCCCGGCTCGACGGCGCCGTACGCCTGCTGCACCACCCCGATCCGCGCCGGGGCACCACGGAGTGCCGGGTGGTGGACGAGACCCCGCCCCTGCTGCGCGACCTGGGTCACCGGCGCCTGACGATGATCCCCCGGCAGCCGTCCACCGCCGGCCGGCGCGCCCACCTGACGGTCGTCCCCACCCCATAGACCCGGCCCGGCCCCGTCGGTGTTCAGGTCATCGACGGCGCCGGGTCATCCGCACCCGCGACACTGTTACGCAAGCTGCTTGCGTAACTTGCGCTACCCTTGCGCACATGACGCGACGACTTGCGGAAGTGGCGAAGAAGGTCGGGGTCAGCGAGGCCACGGTCAGCCGGGTGCTCAACGGCAAGCCCGGAGTCTCCGACGCCACCCGGCAGTCGGTCCTCACCGCCTTGGACGTCCTGGGCTACGAGCGCCCCACCCAGTTGCGCGGCGAGCGCGCCCGTCTGGTCGGCCTGGTCCTGCCGGAACTCCAGAACCCCATCTTCCCCGCGTTCGCCGAGGTCATCGGGGGCGCGCTCGCCCAGCTCGGGCTGACCCCGGTGCTGTGCACCCAGACCAAGGGCGGCGTCTCGGAGGCCGACTACGTCGAACTCCTCCTTCAGCAGCAGGTCTCCGGCGTCGTCTTCGCCGGCGGGCTGTACGCGCAGGCCGACGCCCCGCACGACCACTACCGCCGCCTCGCGGACCGCAGCATCCCGGTCGTGCTGGTCAACGCGGCCATAGAGCACCTCGGCTTCCCCGCCGTCTCCTGCGACGACACGGTCGCCGTCGAGCAGGCGTGGCGCCACCTCGCCTCCCTCGGCCACGAGCGGATCGGCCTGGTCCTCGGCCCCGGCGACCACGTCCCCTCCGCCCGTAAGCTCGCCGCCGCCCGCGCGCTGGCCGGGGACCTGCCGGACGCCCATGTGGCCCGTGCCATCTTCTCCATCGAGGGCGGGCACGCTGCCGCCTCCCGGCTGATCGACCGGGGTGTCACCGGCATCATCTGCGCCAGCGACCCGCTCGCGCTCGGCGCGGTGAGGGCCGCCCGCCGCAAGGGACTTGACGTACCGGGGCAGATCTCGGTGGTCGGCTACGACGACTCGGCCTTCATGAACTGCACCGAGCCCCCGCTCACCACCGTCCGCCAGCCCATCGAGGCCATGGGCCGGGCCGCCGTGGAACTGCTGAACGCGCAGATCGGCGGCACCGCCGTCCCCGCCGAGGAGCTGCTGTTCGAGCCCGAGCTGGTGGTCCGGGGCTCCACCGCGCAAGCGCCGCGCGACTGAGCGCACCGGGGAGCCGTTGGGCTGTCAAATAATTACAGATTCTGCGCGACATCTTGCGGCAAGGTGTCGTCGGTGCTTGAGTGTGCGGCGCCCACCGCTCCTGCCTTGAGGGGTCCACCGATGAGAAGCACCGGGTTCCGCCGCACCGTCGCCGCGATCGGCGTCTGTTCCTCGCTCGCCCTCACCGCAGCAGCCTGCGGCTCGGACGACGACAGCTCGGCGGGCGGCAAGACCCGCATCACCGTCAACTGCGAGCCGCCCAAGAGCGCCAAGGTCGACCGCCGGTTCTTCGAGGAGGACACCGCCTCCTTCGAGAAGGCCCACCCGGACATCGACGTGGTCGCCCACGACGCCTTCCCCTGCCAGGACCCCAAGACCTTCGACGCCAAGCTCGCCGGCGGCCAGATGGAGGACGTGTTCTACACCTACTTCACCGATGCCCGGCATGTGGTCGACATCCACCAGGCCGCCGACCTCACCCCGTACGTCAAGGAACTCAAGAGCTACGACAGCATCCAGAAGCAGCTCCGGGACATCTACACCGTCGACGGCAAGGTCTACGGCATCCCGCGCACCGGCTACTCCATGGGGCTGATCTACAACCGCGCCCTGTTCAAGAAGGCCGACCTCGACCCCGACAAGCCCCCGGCCACCTGGGACGAGGTACGCGCCGCCGCCAGGAAGATCGCCGGACTGGGCAACGGCACCGTCGGGTACGCCGACTACAGCGCCCAGAACCAGGGCGGCTGGCACTTCACCGCGGAGCTGTACTCCCAGGGCGGCGACGTCGTCAGCGCCGACGGCAAGAAGGCCACCGTCGACACCCCCGAGGGCCGCGCGGTGCTGCGGAACCTGCACGACATGCGCTGGGCGGACGACTCCATGGGCAGCAAGCAGCTCCTCGTCATCAACGACGCCCAGCAGATGATGGGTTCGGGCAAGCTCGGCATGTACCTCTCGGCGCCGGACAACATCCCGATCCTGGTGAAGGAGAAGGGCGGCTCGTACAAGGACCTGGCGCTCGCCCCGATGCCCGGCGGCAAGGGCACGCTCATCGGTGGCGACGGCTACATGTTCAACAAGAAGGCCAGCCCCGCCCAGATCCGCGCCGGCCTCAAGTGGCTCGACCACATGTTCCTCACCCCCGGAGACGGCTTCCTCGGCGACTACGCCCGCGCCAAGAAGAACGACGCACCCGTGGGACTGCCCGAGCCGCGCCTGTTCACCGGCGCCGCCGACGCCAAGGACCAGCAGGTCAAGAAGGCCAACGCCAACGTCCCGGTGGAGAACTACCAGTCGTTCCTGGACGGCAACCAGAGTCTGGACATGAAGATCGAGCCGCCGCACGCCCAGCAGATCTACTCGGTGCTCGACGGGGTCGTCTCCGCCGTCCTCACCAAGAAGGACGCGGACGTCGACCAGCTCCTCAAGGACGCCGACGGCAAGATCGACAGCATCCTGGCGCGGGGCTGACCACCATGACCAAGACGGCCGAGCGGCTCCCCGCGGCCGCCGCCCCCCTGGCCCCGCCCCCGACCCCGGCGGGCGGCGGCCGGGGCCGCCGGGCGCTCGCCGACCAGGTCCGCGCCTACGGCTTCCTCCTCGGCGGCCTGGTCTGCTTCGCCCTGTTCTCCTGGTACCCGGCGATCCGCGCCGTCGTCATCGCCTTCCAGCGCTACACCCCGGGCTCCACGCCCGAATGGGTCGGCACCGCCAACTTCCGCCGGGTCCTGCACGATCCGGAGTTCGGCGCGGCCTGGCGCAACACCCTCACCTTCACCGTGCTCGCCCTCCTCCTCGGCTTCGCCGTGCCCTTCGTGCTCGCCCTCGTCCTCAACGAACTCCGGCACGCCAAGGCGTTCTTCCGGGTCGTGGTCTACCTGCCGGTGATGATCCCCCCGGTGGTCAGCGCCCTGCTGTGGAAGTGGTTCTACGACCCCGGCGCCGGCCTCGCCAACGAGACGCTGCGCGCCCTGCACCTGCCCACCTCCAACTGGTCCAACGGCACCGACACCGCGCTGATCTCCCTGGTGATCGTGGCGACCTGGGCCAACCTCGGCGGCACCGTCCTCATCTACCTCGCCGCCCTCCAGTCCATCCCCGGCGAGCTGTACGAGGCCGCCGAACTCGACGGAGCCGGCCTGCTCCAGCGCATCCGGCACGTCACGATCCCGCAGACCCGGTTCGTGATCCTGATGCTGATGCTCCTGCAGATCATCGCCACCATGCAGGTGTTCACCGAGCCCTTCGTGATCACCGGCGGCGGCCCGGAGAGCGCGACCGTGACGGTGCTCTACCTGATCTACAAGTACGCCTTCCTCTACAACGACTTCGGCGGGGCCTGCGCCCTCAGCGTGATGCTGCTGGTACTGCTCGGCGCCTTCTCCGCCCTCTACCTCCGGCTCACCCGCAGCGAGGGGGACGCATGAACACCCGTACCGAGGGGGGCACATGAGCACCCGTACCCTCATCTCCCCGGCCACCCTCGCCCGTCCGCGGGGAAGGGCCCTGTACTGGACGGTGTTCGGGACCGTCGTCGTCCTGTTCGCGCTCGCCTTCCTGTTCCCGGTGTACTGGATGGCGTCCGGCGCGATGAAGTCCCCGGACGAGATCGCCCGTACCCCGCCCACCCTGGTCCCCGAGCACTGGCACCTGACGGGCTACACCGATGCCTGGGACCTGATGCAGCTCCCGCAGCACCTGTGGAACACCGTGGTGCAGGCGGCCGGTGCCTGGGCCTTCCAGCTCGTGTTCTGCACGGCCGCCGCGTACGCGCTGTCCAAGCTGAAGCCCGCCTTCGGCAACGTGGTCCTCGGCGGCATCCTCGCCACCCTGATGGTCCCGGCGCAGGCGCTCGTCGTACCGAAGTACCTGACCGCGGCCGACCTGCCGCTGATCCACACCAGCCTGCTCAACGACCCGCTCGGCATCTGGCTGCCGGCCGTCGCCAACGCCTTCAACCTGTACCTGCTCAAGCGGTTCTTCGACCAGTTGCCCCGTGATGTGCTGGAGGCCGCCGAGATCGACGGCGCGGGGAAGCTGCGCACCCTGTGGTCGGTCGTGCTGCCCATGTCCCGCCCGGTGCTCGGCGTGGTCTCCATCTTCGCGCTGGTCGCCGTCTGGCAGGACTTCCTCTGGCCGCTGATGGTCTTCTCCGACACCGACAAGCAGCCGATCAGTGTGGCCCTCGTCCAGTTGTCGCAGAACATCCAGCTCACCGTGCTCGTTGCGGCCATGGTGATCGCCAGCATCCCCATGGTGGCGCTCTTCCTCGTGTTCCAGCGGCACATCATCGCCGGGATCAGCGCGGGCAGCACCAAGGGCTGACCCGGCCCCCTCGACAGACTCGACAGAAAGGGCACGCACCGTGGCACAGCCCACCCATGCCCGCAGGCAGGCCGACTGGTGGCGCTCGGCCGTCATCTACCAGGTGTACGTGCGCAGCTTCGCGGACGGCGACGGCGACGGCACCGGAGACCTCGCCGGGGTCCGCGCCCGGCTGCCCTACCTCGCCGAACTCGGCGTGGACGCACTGTGGTTCAACCCCTGGTACCTGTCCCCGATGAAGGACGGCGGCTACGACGTCGCCGACTACCGCACCGTCGACCCCGCCTTCGGCACCCTCGCCGAGGCCGAGAAGCTCATCGCCGAGGCCCGTGAGCTGGGCATTCGCACCATCGTCGACATCGTGCCCAACCACGTCTCCGACCAGCACCCCTGGTTCCGGGCCGCGCTCGCCGCCGGCCCCGGCAGCCCCGAGCGTGAACTGTTCCACTTCCGCCCCGGACGCGGCGCGCACGGCGAGCTCCCGCCCAACGACTGGCCGTCGCAGTTCGTCGGCTCCACGGAACCGGTGTGGACCCGGCTGCCCGACGGCGACTGGTACCTGCACCTGTTCACCCCCGAGCAGCCCGACCTCAACTGGGCCCACCCGGCCGTTCGCCGCGAGCACGAGGACATCCTGCGCTTCTGGTTCGAGCGCGGTGTCGCGGGCGTCCGTATCGACTCCGCCGCCCTGCTCGCCAAGGACCCCGGCCTGCCCGACCTCGCCGGCGCCCCCGACCCGCACCCCTTCGTCGACCGCGACGAACTCCACGACATCTACCGCTCCTGGCGCGCGGTCGCCGACGAGTACGGCGGGGTGTTCGTCGGCGAGGTCTGGCTCCCCGACGCCGAGCGCTTCGCCCGCTACCTCCGCCCCGACGAACTGCACACCGCCTTCAACTTCGCCTTCCTGTCCTGCCCCTGGGACGCGGACCGGCTGCGCGCGGCCATCGACTCCACCCTCGCCGAGCACGCTCCCGTGGGCGCCCCGGCCACCTGGGTGCTGTGCAACCACGACATCACCCGCACCGTCACCCGCTACGGCCGCGCCGACACCGGCTTCGACTTCGCCGCCAAGGCGTTCGGCACCCCTACCGACCTCGCGCTCGGCACCCGTCGCGCCCGCGCCGCCGCCCTGCTCTCCCTCGCCCTGCCCGGCTCGGTCTACCTGTACCAGGGAGAGGAACTGGGCCTGCCCGAGGCGGACATCCCGGTGGACCGGATCGAGGACCCGATGCACCACCGCTCCGGCGGCACCGACCCCGGCCGCGACGGCTGCCGGGTCCCGCTGCCCTGGTCCGCCGACGCCCCCTACGCGGGCTTCGGCTCGCGCGAGGAGCCCTGGCTGCCGCAGCCGGCGGACTGGGCGGCGTACGCGGCCGACCGGCAGGAGCGCGACCCGCACTCCATGCTCACCTTGTACCGCGAGGCGCTCGTCGCCCGTCCCGCGTTCGGCGAGGGCCCGCTGACCTGGCTCCCCGCCCCCGAGGGCGTCCTCGCCTTCGCCCGCGCCGACGGCGCCCTGTGCGTGGTGAACCTCGCCGCCACCGCCACCGAACTGCCCGCGCACTCCGAACTCCTGCTCAGCAGCGGCCCGCTGGACGAGTCGGGCCGGCTGCCGCAGGACACGGCGGTCTGGTTGCGCGCCTGAACCGCCCCACCCCCGCACCTGCTATCCCCGGCACCCCCACCACTGAAGGGATCAGCACATGCACAGCAGCAGCACCGCCAGACACCTCAGGAGCCTGCCCGCCCTGGGCGCCGTCGTCGCCCTCGCCGCGGGCATGACGGTCGCCGTCGCCCCGGCCGCGCACGCCGCCTCCGGCGCGACGCTCCCGTTCACCTCCGTCGAGGCCGAGTCCGCGGGCACCACCGGCAGCAAGATCGGCCCCGACCACACCCAGGGCAGCCTCGCCTCGGAGGCGTCCGGACGGCAGGCCGTACGCCTCAACTCCGGGCAGCGCGTGGAGTTCACCGTGCCGCGCGCGGCCAACGCGGTGAACGTCGCCTACAGCGTCCCGGACGGCCAGTCCGGCTCGCTCGCGGTCTACGTCAACGGCACCCGGATCGCCAGGACGCTGCCCGTGACCTCCAAGTACAGCTACATCGACACCGGTTGGATACCGGGCTCGAAGACCCACCACTTCTTCGACAACGCCCGCCTCCTGCTCGGCCAGAACGTCCAGGCGGGCGACAAGGTCGCCTTCGAGTCCACCGGCACCCAGGTCACGGTGGACGTGGCCGACTTCGAGCAGGCCGCGGCCGCCGCCACCCAGCCCGCCGGTTCGGTGTCCGTCGTGTCCAAGGGCGCCGACCCCAGCGGCGGCGGCGACTCCACCCAGGCGTTCCGCGACGCCATCGCGGCCGCACAGGGCGGCACGGTGTGGATTCCGCCGGGCGACTACCGGATCACGTCCTCGCTCAGCGGGGTGCAGAACGTGACGCTGCGCGGCGCCGGGCACTGGTACTCGGTCGTGCACACCTCACGCTTCATCGACCAGTCAAGCTCCGCCGGCAACGTCCACCTGCGGGACTTCGCGGTCATCGGCGAGGTCACCGAGCGCGTCGACTCCAGCCCGGACAACTTCGTCAACGGCTCGCTCGGCCCCAACTCGTCCGTGTCCGGCATGTGGGTCCAGCACATGAAGGTCGGCCTGTGGCTGCTCGGCAACAACGACAACCTGGTCGTGGAGAACAACCGCATCCTCGACACCACCGCCGACGGCCTCAACCTCAACGGCAACGCCCGCGGGGTGCGCGTCAGCAACAACTTCCTGCGCAACCAGGGCGACGACTCCCTCGCCATGTGGTCCCTCTACGCCCCCGACACCAACTCCAGCTTCGAGAACAACACCATCTCGCAGCCCAACCTCGCCAACGGCATCGCCATCTACGGCGGCACCGACATCTCGGTGAAGAACAACCTGGTCTCCGACACCAACGCCCTCGGCAGCGGGATCGCCATCTCCAACCAGAAGTTCCTCGATCCCTTCTCCCCGCTGGCCGGCACCATCACGGTCTCGGGCAACACCCTGGTCCGCACGGGCGCCCTGAACCCCAACTGGAACCATCCGATGGGCGCGCTGCGTGTCGACTCCTACGACAGCGCCATCAACGCCACGGTCAACATCACCGACACCACGATCACCGACAGCCCGTACTCCGCCTTCGAGTTCGTGTCCGGCGGCGGCCAGGGCTACCCGGTGCGCAACGTCAACGTGACCGGCGCGACGGTGAGGAACACCGGCACCGTGGTCGTCCAGGCCGAGGCGCAGGGCGCGGCCACCTTCAAGAACGTCACCGCGACCCAGGTGGGCGTCGCCGGGATCTACAACTGCCCCTACCCGGCGAACTCCGGCGCCTTCGCCCTCACCGACGGCGGCGGCAACTCCGGCTGGAACAGCACCTGGTCGGACTGCGCCACCTGGCCCCAGCCCGGCCAGGGCAACCCCGAGCCCGATCCGGGCCGCAACCTGGTCAAGGGCCGCCCGGCCACCGCGACCGGGTCCCAGGACATCTACACCCCCGGCAAGGCGGCCGACGGCGACGCCAACACCTACTGGGAGTCGGCCAACAACGCCTTCCCGCAGTCCTGGACGTCCGACCTCGGCTCCGCCTACCCGGTCCGCCGCGTCGTGCTCAAGCTGCCTCCGTCCTCGGCCTGGGGCGCCCGTACCCAGACCATCGCCGTCCAGGGCAGCACCGACGGCTCGAACTTCACCACCGTGGCCGCCGCCAAGGACTACCGCTTCGACCCGGTGACCGGCAACACCGTCACCGTCTCCCTCCCGAGCGGCACCAGCCTCCGCCACCTCCGCCTGACCGTCACCGGCAACACCGGCTGGCCGGCCGGGCAGTTCAGCGAGGTGGAGGCATACCAGACCCCCTGACCCGAACCCCCGCACCGGCCCGCTCCTCGACCGGGGGAGCGGGTTACGGTGCGTCCGGACCCATGCCGGTTGCCGGCCGAACGCCTATCGTCGAGTCGTGACCTACGCAGCTTCACGGGACGCGGACCCCGAGTCCAACTGGCCGCGCGGCAGTTACCTCGGCAGACTCACCGAGGCCGCGCTCGAGGACCTGCTGACGCTCGGGCGCCCGCGCCGCTTCGACGCCAAGGACCTGCTGGTCCGCCAGGGCGACACCGACCGGCACAGCCTGCTGCTGCTCACCGGCTTCACCAAGGTCACCGCGACCGCGCAGAACGGCCGGGAGTCCCTGCTGGCGATCCGGCTGGGCGGCGACATCATCGGGGAGATGGCGGCGGTCGGGGCCATGCCGCGCACGGCCACCGTCACGGCGTGCGGGCCGGTCACCGCGCGCGCCGTACCGCACGAGACCCTGCGCGCCTTCCTGCTCCGGCGTCCCGACGCCGCCGTGGAGCTGACCGGCATCGTCTCCGAGCGGCTGCGCTGGGCCAACAACCGGCGCCTGGAGTTCCGCGGCTACAACGTGAAGGAGCGGCTGGCCCGCATCCTGGTCGACCTCGCGGCGAGCCACGGTCGACCCGGCCGCGACGGGGTGGAACTCGGATTCACCCTCACCCAGCCGGAGTTGGCGGCCCTCACCGGCGCGGCCGAGCCGACCGTCCACAAGGCGCTCAAGGAACTTCGGGACGCCGAGCTGATCGTCACCGGCTACCGCACCACGACCGTCCTCGACCTGGACCTGCTGCGCGAGGAGGCCCGGCTGCTCCCGTCGGACCTCGAAGGCGGCCTCTAGCCGGTGAACGCCCGCAGCAGCACGCACAGTCCCGCCGTGATCGCCATCGCCGCCGTGCACGCGATGGCGGCTGCCGCGTAACGGCACTTCGTCACCGTGATCGCCGCCAGGAAGCGGCACGCCTCCCACAGTTCCGCCCCCTCCGGCCCCGGCCGCGCGCCCGGCGCGGCGGTGACGGCCGACAGAGCGCGCACACTGAACCGGTTGAAGGACGCCGGCCGCCACAGCCGGGGCCGCAGCACCAGCGCAAGGCACCCCACCCCGGTCACGAAGGCCACCGCGAACAGCACCACCAGCGAGTCCAGGAGGACCCCGCTCGCGGCGTGATGCGCCCACGCCGAGCGCGCCGTACGGACCCAGGGCCCGAAGGAGACCACCAGGGCCGCCTGCACCCCGGCGAGCACCCCGGCCTTGCCGTCGGCGAGCTGGTGGGTGGTCTGAAGCGACGTCAGCATCACGGCCGCGTCCTGCAGTCCGTCCTGCGTCTGGTGCGTCATGCCGTCTCCTCGGTAACGCGCGAGCCCCGAGCCGGGGTGCGACCAGTAACCCGCGCCGGGGCGGGGGCCACCACCTAATTCGACGGGTTCCGGGAAAGGAGCC
The DNA here is from genome assembly GCF_004784465.1 of Streptomyces griseoluteus. Taxonomy (GTDB): domain Bacteria; phylum Actinomycetota; class Actinomycetes; order Streptomycetales; family Streptomycetaceae; genus Streptomyces; species Streptomyces griseoluteus. The sequence goes on from NZ_SRRU01000011.1 coordinate 72,614, forward strand.
AGCATCCCGTATTTGTACGGGGTTCCGGGCCGCGCCGACTGATACGACGTATTCCGTGGCTGTCGAAACAACACCGGACCCGAAGTTGTTTCTGTCTCGTTTTCGCAACAGAGGTATCCGTCGATGGGCGGGACTGTAATGCTGCTTGCCCCATCTCGATCGAGGCGTTCCGACGCGCGGGATTCGATCACGTTTCCGAAGGAATAGAACATGAATCGAATGAAAGGATTCTCGCGCCGCCCCCTCTTCTCGGTGGACGCGGAAGGGTACGGCCGGAGCCATCCGAGGCGTCAGCACTGGATGCAGGATGCCATCCATCATGTGCTGGACCAGGCGGCCGTGGAGGTCGGCTTCGAGCGGGAGGGATGGCAGACGCAGTTCGCGGGGGACTCCGCCTTCAGTGTGCTGGGCGCCGACGAGTCCGAGCCGGTGCTCGTGGACGACTTCGTCCGTCACCTGGATTCCGGCCTGCGTGACGTCAACGACGGCCGCGAGGCCGGGGCCCGGCTGCGGCTGCGGGCCGCCTTCCACTACGGCGTGGCCGTCCCGGCGCGCGGCGGCTTCTCCGACCGGGGTGCGGTGGAGACCGCCCGCATCCTGGACTGCGGGCCGCTGCGGGAGGCCCTGCGGCTCAGCCCGGCGGCGGTGCTGGCCACGGCGGTCTCCCGCGAGGTCTTCCACACCGTGATCGGCGGTGCGTACACCACCCTGCGCGCCGAGGAGTTCCGCGAGTTCCGGGTGCGGTCCAAGGAGTTCGACGACGCGGTGTGGATCAGGGTCCTGGGCGGAGACGTGCACGCGCTCGGGCCCCTGGACGCCGACGAACCCCCCGCGGCCCCCGCCCCCGAGTGGCCGGCCGCTCCCGCGCAGACGCCCGTTCCCACCCAGAAAACCGGCATGATTTTCGAGGCCCCGGTCCACGGTCCCGTCATCGGCGTCATGAATCAGTACCGCTCATGAAGGGCGAGTCCCCGATCCCCGGGAACGCACCGTCCGGGCCGTCCCCGTACGGTGAGGTGAACCGCTCCATACCGCCCGCCTCCGGAACCTGGAAAACACCGGGAGTCGAGAAACTCCCCAGCATGGATAAAGCGCCGGGGGCTACGAAAAGGGAATCCGCGAGCCCGGTACGCGACGAAGAGGCGGCGGCTGGGAATTCCGTAACCGCTGAGGCGGAAGAGACCGCTGATGCGCCGCGCGAGCCGGGAATCCCGGAATCCGGCCCGCGGCCCGCCGAGCCCGGCGTCCAGGAGGCACCGAGCGGAGAACCCATGCGCTCACCGGAAGGCACGCCTCCCGCGGAGGCCGCGCCGGCCGGCAGGGCCGACGAGCAGGTGTCCGCGGTCCACTCCACCTACACCACGGTCAATCAGTACCTGTACGGCAACGTCGGCCGGGGCGGCGTGACGGGAATCGCGGGCGCCGTCCCCGTCTCCAAGGCCACCGGGCCCATGCGGCACGAGGAGATCGCCCTCCTGCTGGAGAGCTACGCCAAGCCCGACGCCTTCGCGGACGCCCTCGGCGCCCTCCGCGTCGACCATGTGGTGACCCTGATCGGCGAGTCCGGCACCGGCCGGCGCTCGGGTGCCGTCGCCCTGCTGAAGCAGGTGATGGCCGGAGACGGCCGGGTGATCGTGCTGTCCCCGGACACCACCCTCGACCAGCTCGCGGACCGCGTCTTCGACGCCGGGAACGGCTATGTCGTCCTCGACGGCGTCCAGGACGGCTCCCTCAGCGACGCCCAGGCCGACTTCGCCTGGCGCCGGGTGCGCGAACGCGTCCATGTGAGCAGGGCCCACCTGGTGGTGACCACCCGGCCCCGCCTGGAGCACCGGCTGCCCACCGCGGTCAGCCATGTGCCCTGGGCCGCTCCGGCCACCGAGGACGTGCTCCGCCTCCGGTTGCGGCTCGGCGGGGTCGCCGAGGAGACGATCGCCGAGGCGATCAAGCTCATCCGGGTCAACTGCCCCGTCGCCAAGGCCGCCGAGGTGGCCGACGGCATCCGCGCCGGCGGCGCTCCGGAGGAGGTGTGGAACGACTACGACACCGGCACCTACGACACCGTACGGCGCTGGTTCCACGCGCCCGGCCGCACCATGCGGGAGGTCCTCCAGGTCACCACGGTGGCGTTCGCCGCCGGCAACGGCATCCGTGCCTGTGAGGAACTGTTCGCGCTGCTCGACGGCCATGTCGGCCGCCAGTTCGCGCAGTCGGGGGCGGGCGGGAAGGCCAACGCCTTCTCCGGTCCGGTCACCTCCGGTGCCGCGCAGAAGGGCACCGACCTGATGGCCGAGCGGGAGGGCGGGGCGGAGTCCGCGCTGTACGACAGCCGTCGGGCCATGCTCGACATCGAGCTGCTGACCCTGCGCCAGGTGCCGATGGGCGCCGTCGTTCGCGAGGTCGTGGAGTTCGCCACCCCCTCGCACCGGCGCTGGGTGTTCATCGTGCTGTGCGGCCTCTTCGGCTCCGAGTTCTGGAACGGTGTGCAGAAGTGGCTCAGCGGCGTGCTCAACGAGCCGGACGCCCCGTGTCCGCCCGGCACCGTCGCCGGTGACGAGTTCGAGGTGTCGCTGGCCGCCGGGCTGGCGATGCTCGCCACCAAGGACTTCGAGGAGGTCGTCACCAACTACCTCGTGCCCTGGGCCCAGGGCCATGCGGGGCAGCGCGGGCAGGCCATGGCCGTCTATGTGCTCTGGTACATGTGCCAGAGCGACCTGGGCCTGGACACCTCCGCCCTCGACATCGCGCGCGGCTGGGCACGCTCCAAGTCGCCCGAGCTGCGGGGCACCGCCGCGCTGGCCTTCAGCGGCTGGCTGGGGGTCCGCTTCCCCTCGGACGCCGTGAAGTGGCTGTGGCACCTCATCGCCAACGAGGCGGGCCAGGGCACCGCCGCCGCCGCGCTGGCGAAGTTGTTCGCACTGGTCGTCTACCACGACGAGGACCCGTCACGGGTGCTCAACCTGCTTACGTACCGGCTGGGCAAACACGCGGCCACCTCCGGCCGCACCCCGCTGAAGTCGCTGACCTACCGGGTCGTGGTGATGATCCTCTGCATCCGCGACGCCTCCGGCCGCCCTGTCGCCCTGCGCCACTTCGTGCTGCACCCCGAGCGCGGCGGAGCGCTGCTGGACCTGTGGGCCAAGGCGTTCTGTTACCGCCCCCTGCGCGGCCTGTCCCTCAAGGCGTTCGCCGACCACCTCGGCGCGCTGCCCACGCTCACCGGGTCGACCGTCGACATGGGCCGCGCCCTCGGCCGGGGGCTGCGGGAACGGGTGACCGACTCCAGGGAGCGGTGGGCGCTGTGCACCGACCTGACGCGGCTCACCCGTGGCAAGCAACCGCAGGACGCGATCCGTGCCCTGCTGGACGAACTGTGCAAGTGATGAGAGGTGTTCAGATGAGCGACGCGTCGCGCGCACCATATCCGGTCGTCTCGACCCGGACCCTGGAACCACCCGCCGCCCGTGGCTGGCGCGGCATGGGCACCGCCCGGCGCGAGCGCTCGGAGCTGCCCCGGCTCGAACCCCACCAGGTCGCCGTGTACCGGGTGGGGGAGGACTGGGTCGAGAGCCACGGCGACCTCGACCTCCGCTCGGAGACGGCGGTGCGGGCCACCTCGGTGGCCGTGGTCGACCGGCGCCGGGACGTCCCGGTGGAGGCAATGATCACGGTGCCCTCGGCCGACGGCACCGACTGCGCCGTACGCGTCCGCTTCCGGTGCACGGCCGAGGACTCCGTGGAGCTGATGCGCGAGGGCGGCCCCTCCGACGCCTCCGCCGCGCTCGTCTCCTACCTCCAGGGCTGCCCGGCGCTGGCGGGGGAGTACGTGCCCCACGGGGACGCGCAGCTCGCCGAGGTCACCAAGCGGATCTGCGCCAATGTCACCGCCTTCGCCCTCGCCCAGCCGCCCCGGCTGCCCGGCATGGCGGTCGAACTCGTCAGCGTGGACCTCCTCACCCCGGATCAACTGCGCGAGCTGCAGCAGCGGTTGGCGGAACTGGAGTTCACGCGGCAGCGCGAGGCCGTGGAGCAGGCCGTGGCCCAGGAGCGCACCAAGCGGAAGCAGGAGCACGAGCAGGAACTCGCCCTGCTGACCCAGCAGCACCAGGAAGAGCTCCAGCGGCGCGAGCAGGAGGCCGAGCTGAACCTCGCCGAGCAGCGGGCCGCCTACGAACGCGAGCAGGAGGCGCTCGACGTGGGCCAGGAGGAGCGGTTCGGCTCCCGGTTCGCCCTGTGGCGGGCCTACCGGCGCAAGGAGCTGACCGCCGAGCAGCTCGCCGACCGGCTGGGCAGCGCCGAGCGCGATCTGCGGGACGCCGAGGAGCGCCGGGACGAGACCGAACGGGCCCTGCTGGAGCGGCTGTCCAACCTGTGGCGCGAGGATCTGCGCACCGACACCGAGCGGGCCGACCGCCGCTGGGAGGTGGAGCGTCAGGAGAAGATCCGCGAGCTGGAGGCCGGCCGTGAGGAGCGCCAGCGCCGGGACCAGCAGCGCCGCGAGGACGCCCTGCGCAAGGAGCGCGACGACCGGCAACGGGCGGACCGGCGCCAGGAGATGAAGTTCGAGCTGTACAAGCGGCTGGTCCAGGAGGGCCACACCGCGACCATGCCCATCGACATGCAGCGGCTGCTGGAAGAGCTGATCGGCGGCACCATCCAGAGCGGCCCGGACGACGTCCGCACGGAGGTCGAGGCCGGCGAGCGCGTCGACGAGCCCGGCCGGGCCAGGACGGACGGCGCCGACGACGCGCCCCGCTCCGGCCCCCCGCCCGCCGAGGCCCGCGCCAAGCGTTACGAGGACGACGGCCAGGACAACCCGTCCGACATCGGTGACGTGGGGAGGGAGGAGTATGGCTACTGACCCGCACACCCCCGGCCGTCGCGGTCCCGGCCGCCTCCTGCGCGCCGGCATAGGCGTCTACGAGCCGGTCCTCGACACGGTGCCGTCCGAGCGTCCTGTCTACACCCGCTACGGCGGCATCGTGCTGGCCACCGCGCTGCTGGGCGGTATCTCGGCGGCCGTGGCCCTGGACGCGCTCCTGCAGGGCGCCTCGGTGTGGGTCATGGTGGCGGCCGGGGCGGTGTGGACGGCCTTTGTCTACCTCGTCGACAGCTGGCTGGTCTCCAGCACCCACGGCAAGATCGGCCGGTCCCGCAACCGGGCCCTGCTGCCGCGCCTCCTGCTGTCCATCCTGATCGGACTGGCCCTGGCCGAGCCCCTGTTGTTCCAGGTGTTCGCCCCCGAGATGGACAAGCACCTGACCGAGGGCCGGGACCGCGCGGTCCAGACGTACTACGGCCGTCTGCTGGCCTGCAATCCGGTCGACGGTACGACAACCCTGGACCGTGCGGACTGCGGCGAGTACCAACTCGGGGTGCGCGGCGCCCCGGTGGCGCTCAGGAACCAGATCACCGATGTCAAGGACCAGTTGGGGAAGCTCACCGAGCATGTCGCCGACGTCGACCGGCAGCAGGCGAAGCTGAACGCCGACTCCAACGAGCTGTGCTCCCGGAAGAACTACAAGCGTGTGTCCAATGGCTGGACCGTCACCGAGCAGTGCGAGACCGCCCGCAGGCAGGCTGCCGCGTACAGCTCGGGCAATGACATCGACCCGGAGCGCGCGAAGGCGACGGAGCTGCGGAGGAGGCTCGACACCCTCGCCGGCCGGATGAAGCAGTCCACCGAGGAGTACCGCGCCAAGGTGATGGAGAAGGCGCGGGCCGAACGCGCGGACAAGGCGCGGGACTTGCGCGACACCGGTCTGCTCGACCGCGCCGAGGCCCTCTGGGCCGTCATGACGAGCGCGTTCTACCCCTGTTATTTCGCCGTCGTCCTCCATCTGCTGCTGCTCGTGTTCGACTCCCTGCCGGTCCTGGTGAAGTTCATGGCCGGAATCAGCGCCTACGACGTGGCCCTCCACGACCACCTGGCGGGCCTCCGGCGTGAGCGCGATGCGGGCCGGCGCGCGGACGAGGAGCAGGCGCGGGAGCGGCGGCGGACCGAACTGGCCCTGCTGCGCGCCCGTACCACCGATGAGCGGGAGGCCGCCGAGCACGAGCTCACCCAGGCCCGGGTCCGCCGCGAGAAGGAGCGCCGAGCCCTCATCGAGGAGCTGACCCGCGTCCTCCTCGCCGAGGAGCCGGAGCGGAATATCCCGTTCCCGGAACAGAATGGTCAGGTACGGTTCAAGCCACGGTAGGGTGCCCCGGTGACCACGCAATCGAACGTTTCTTCAGGCTCCCACCCCGGCGCGGACGGTACGGAACCGACACCCGGCGGGACCCTGTTCACCGAGCCCGTGCTCGTGGTGAACCAGAAGGCCAAGCTCATCGAGCTGACCAACGAGTACAAGGTCATGGACCAGAACGGCCGTGACCTCGGTGCCGTGGTCGAGGTCGGCCAGGGCGTGCTCCGCAAGATCCTGCGCTTCGTGTCGAGCTGGGACCAGTTCCTCCCCCACCGGCTGGAGATCCGGGACACCCAGGGCCAGCCGCAGTTGCTGCTCACCCGCCCGGCGAAGATCTTCAAGTCGCGCGTCCTGGTGGCCCGTCCGGACGGCTCGCAGGTCGGTGAGATCGTCCAGCAGAACATGATCGGCAAGATCAACTTCGCCATGAACGTGGACGGCCACCAGGTCGGCGCGATCAAGGCGGAGAACTGGCGGGCCTGGAACTTCGCCATCGTGGACCACGAGGGCACCGAGATCGCCCGTATCACCAAGACCTGGGAAGGTCTGGCCAAGACGCTGTTCACCACGGCGGACAACTACGTCCTCCAGATCCACCGCCCGCTGTCCGAGCCGCTGCGGAGCCTCGTCGTGGCGACGGCGCTCACCGTGGACACCGCGCTGAAGCAGGACTCGCGCGGCCTGGGCTGACGAGTCCCCGGGCAGACGTACGAGAGGGCGGCCGGCGCGTCACGCGCCGGCCGCCCTCTCGTCTGCAGCCGCTTCGGACCCCGGCTACAACCGGGTCAGCCGCCGTGGTCTCGACCGCCGACGGGTCAGCCTCGGCTCCCGCGTCGCCGTGTGCGGCTCCAGGGCCAGCACCGCCGCCACCGGGTGCTCCTCGTCGTCCGCTCCCGGCGCGGGCGGTGGCACGGACGCGGTGGCCGGGGTCGCGCGGGTCAGCAGGACCACGCCCCGGGCCGCCAGGGCCGCCCCGGCGAGGGCCAGCAGGATGCCGACGGCGCCGCCGTGGAGACCCTGGCCGAGCAGGGTCAGGCCGATGACCGAGGCGGCCAGCGGGTTGGCCAGGGTGACCACCGCGAGCGGGGCACCGAGACCGCCCCGGTAGGCCGTCTGCGACAGCAGCAGCCCGCCGGTGGCGAACGCGGCCACCAGCACCGCGACCACGATCACCAGCGGGCTCAGCGCCGGGCCGGTGCCCTCGGTGGCCGCCACCGTCGCGGTCTGGGTGAGCGCGGAGGCGACACCCGAGGCGAACCCGGACGCGGTCGCGTGCCTGAGGCCCGGCCGGGCGCCGGGGCGGCTCAGGGTGCCGATCACGGCGGTGGTCGTGGCGGCGACCGCCAGCGCCGAGGGCAGGCTCAGCGCCCGCTGGGGCGCCGGACCGGAGGCCGCCGTCAGCAGCGCGCCCAGCCCGAGCAGCGTCAGCGCCGTACCTCGCCACTCCAGCGCGGTGACCCGGCGTCCGGCCGCCCGCGCGCCGAGCGGCACCGCCGCGACCAGGGTCAGGGCGCCCAGCGGCTGGACCACGGTGAGCGGGCCGTACCGCAGGGCGACGACGTGCAGCAGGGCGGCGCCCGCGTTCAGGCCCACCGCCGACCACCAGGCGCCGGTGCTCAGCATCCGCAGCAGGCCCGCGTCCGAGTTCCGGGAAGCGAGGCGCTCCTGCGCGACGGCCGCCGAAGCGTAGGCGACGGCCGATATCAGGGACAGGCCGATGGCGACCGGCAGCGCGCCGCTCATCGGGCCGGTCCCGCGAGCGCGGTGTCCTGCGGAAGGAGCCGGAGCCGGGCGGTGCCCGCGTTCCGCGGTCCCGCGGTGCGGTGCGGGGCGGGGATCAGGGCCAGCGCGGTGACCAGCAGGGCCGTCGCCACGATCGAGTCCAGCCAGTAGTGGTTAGCGGTGCCCACGATCACCGCCAGGGTGACCAGTGGGTGCAGCAGCCACAGCCAGCGCCAGCGGGACCTGGTGGCGGCGATCAGGCCGACGGCCACCATCAGCGCCCAGCCGAAGTGCAGCGAGGGCATCGCGGCGAACTGGTTGGAGAGGTGGTCGCGGGCGGGCGGCCCGTACACCGAGGGGCCGTATATCCGGGCGGTGTCCAGCAGGCCGGTGCCGCTGAGCATCCTCGGCGGGGCCAGCGGGAAGGTGAAGGTCAGCACCAGCGCCGCGCTCGTCACCAGCGCCAGGACCCGGCGGGCCCGGACGTAGTGGGCGGGGCGGCGCAGATACAGCCAGACCAGGAAGGCGACGGTGGCCGGGAAGTGCACGGTGGCGTAGTAGGTGTTCGCCAGGTGGACCAGGGCGTCGCCGTGCAGCAGCGCCGACTGGACGTCCGTCTCGGACGGCAGATGGACGGTGCGCTCCAGGTGCCAGACCCGGTGGGCGTCGCGGAAGGCGTCCGAGGTGTGGCCGTCGGCGAGCCGCCGTCCGAGCTTGTAGACCAAGAAGAGCCCCGCGACGAGCAGGAACTCCCGCAGGAGCGGTGGCCGGACCGTTGAGTCCGGTTCCGTTCCGGCGGGCTCGGATCGGGCGTTCATCCCCCGGCCCCCTTCACTGACGGTGGTGCGTGCTGGGTCCGGACGGCTTCCGAACTCAGCGATACGTTTGCGTACCGATACGCTAGTGTACCGATACGGTCGAGTACCGGTACACTGCCGTATCGGTACAGTGCGACACACTGGAATCAGGCAGCACACACCGGGGACGAGTGAGGGGAAGCCAGGTATGACGTCGCAGGCCGCGGACGAACCCGAGACGGTCGTCGCTTCGCGCCGCTCCAAGCTCACGCCCGAGCGTGAGCAGGAGTTCTTCGACGCCGTCCTCGACCAGATCCGCCACTGCGGCTACGAGTCCGTCACCATGGAGGGCATCGCCGCCAGCACCCGGTGCAGCAAGTCCACGCTCTACCGGCAGTGGAAGACCAAGCCCCAGTTCGTCGCCGCCGCGCTGCGCGCCAGCCGCAGGGTGCGGTTCGCCGGTATCGACACCGGCTCGCTCACCGAGGACCTGCGGCAGGCCGCGCGGGCCGCGGGGGACTGGTCGGGCAAGGACACCCGGCTGCTCCAGTCGCTGGGGCACGCCCTCACCGACGACCGCGAACTGGCCGAGGCGCTGCGCGAGGCGCTGGTCCACCCGGAGATCGCCGCGCTCCAGGAGATGCTGGAGCGGGGCGTGGCGCGGGGCGAGGTCCCGGCGGGCCACCCCGCGCTGGAGTACGTACCGGCGATGATGTTCGGCGTCCTGCGCGTGCGTCCCGTGCTGTGCGGGCAGTACGCCGACGCCGACTACCTGGCAGGGTTCGTGGAGGCCGTCGTGCTTCCGGCGCTCGGCCTGACGAGGAATCCGGCCGAGTAGGCCGGTACAGACCCCAGGCCGCCGTTCACGGGATGACTGAACGGTGACCTGGACGCGCCGCACCGTGGGGACGGGGGCGGCGCACGCCCAGGCCGGGCGGGGTTCCCCTTGAGCGGAGGGGAATTCCGCCCGGCCCGGACTTCTTCGGCGGACTTCTTCAGCGGGCCGGGTTCAGACGTCCTGGCCGGAGCCCCCGCCGGAAGACACCCTGATCCCCTTGAGGATCTCGTCCATCACCGCCGTGGACTGCCCCACGTCCAGCCCGAAGCGCACCACCAGCATGCGGCTCGGATCGGCGGGCGAGGGGAACGCGGCCGACTCCACATAGCCGTCGGCGCCCTTGCTGGTGACCGCCTTCCAGCGCACCAGATAGCCCTTCTGCCCGGCCACCGTCACCGCCCGCGACGCCAGCACCTGGTGCGAGGTGATGCCGCCGTAGGAGTTCCCGCCGTACGACTCCTCGGCGTTGGCCGCGACATCGGCCTTGGCGACCGCCTCCGCCGTCTCGCCGCGCGTGCCCAGCACACGGGCCGGCGCCGAGTACGCGCCGCCCGCAGTGCAGTTCTTGGAGGTGTCGCCGGGACACTTGTAGGACTTGTCCGAGGTCACCTGGGCACCGATGGCGAACGCCTGGCCGGTCCAGCCCTCGGGCACCGGCATGCTGATCCCGTTGACCGGGTCCAGCAGGGTGCCGCCGCCGCGCACCTTGGGCGCGGCCGACCGGTCGGGGGACGGCGACTCCTGCGGGTCGCCCGGTCCCTCCTGGCGGCGCTCCTGCCCCTGCCGGGGGCGCGAGTCGGCGCGGTCGCCCCCGCCGGGGTCCTTGGCCAGCGCGTAGACGCCGACCCCGACGCACGCCAGCACCGCGGCCGCCGCCGCGACGGCTATGCCGGTGCGCAGTCCGCGCCGGTTCCCGGCCGGGGGCTGCGGGGGGTATCCACCGTAGGCGTACGGGGGGTGCGCGGGCGGGGGAGCGGCCTGGGCCGTCCCGGCCGGACGGACCTCGGCCGTCCAGGCGTTGCCGTCCCACCAGCGCTCGGTGGGCGGAGCGTCGTGCGTCTGTCCGGGGTCGGGATACCAGCCGGGAGGAGTCACCTGCGTCATGGGCATACCGTATGAGGAGTCGGTGAAAGCCGGATGAGAGCACCCGCCCACGGGCCCCCCGAGCCCCGGTACCGATTCACAGGTTTATCCGATTCCTGGTCAATAAGTGCCGTGATGAACAGCGTTGACGTACGCAAGGGCACAAACCGGCCGGTCGGGAGGGGTGTTCGTCAGCCGGGCCGGAACCCGGCTCACCCAGCGGGGCAACACCTGCCCGGAGCGGGCGCCAAGGGCCCGTTCGGACGGCTACGCTCGTTCTTCGTACGCCGTTCGGACCACCTGCGGAGGTAACGGGATGACGGAGGAGCGGCCACAGGCGGTCGCCTCGGGCTATCTGTGGGAGCGGGAAGCGGAGATCGCCGCCGTCACCGAGGCGATCGAGCTGCTGTGCGCCGACCGCGAGTCCGCCGGCAGCCTCCTCCTCTTCCGTGGCGAGGCCGGACTCGGCAAGACCGCCCTGCTCGCCGAGATACGCCGCATCGCCGAACGCCGTGGCTGCGTGGTCTGGTCGGCCCGCGCCGGCGAGACCCTCAAGTCCGTCCCGTTCCACGTCCTGCGCCAGCTCCTCCAGCCCGCGCTCGCCGCCCTCACCCAGGACGAGGCCCGCGACTACCTCGGCTCCTGGTACGACATCTCCGGCCCCGCCCTCGGCATCGTGGAGCCCGGCGAGGGCAGCCCCGACCCGAGCTACGTGTGCGACGGACTCGTGTACGCGGTCCGCCGCCTCGCCTCCCGCACCTATCCGCTGGTCCTCCTGGTCGACGACGCCCACTGGGCCGACCTGGAGACGCTGCGCTGGCTCGCCGCCTTCGCCGAGCGTCTGGCCGACCTGCCCGTGCTCGTGGTGGTCGCCCGCAGGCCCGGCGAGGCCCACGGCGAGAGCGCCCGCCTGCTGGACGAGATCGCCGCCGCCGGCCGCCCCGTGAGCAACCTCAGCGCGCTCACCCCGCAGGCAACCGCCGGACTCACCCGCGCCACCGTCGGCCCGCAGGCCGACGACCCGTTCTGCCGCGAGGTCTGGGCCGTCACCGGCGGCAACGCCTACGACACCGTCGAACTCCTCGCCAAGGTCCGCGACCGCGAACTCCAGCCCCGGGAGGACCGAGCCGCCGAACTGCGCGACCTCAACCGCTCCGCGCGCGGCGGCGGACTCGTCAGCCGGCTCCAGGAACTCGGCGTGGAGCCCACCAAGTTCGCCTGGGCGGCCGCCATCCTCGGCACCGGCAGCCCGGTCGGCCTGGTCGCCCGGCTCGCCATGATGGACGCCGGCACCGCCGCCCGCTGTGCCGAGCTGCTCTGCGACGCCCGCATCCTCGCCGAGGTCGTCCCCGACCCGGCCACGCCCCAGCCCCAGGACGTCACCCTGGAGTTCGTGCACCCCCTGATCGCCTCCGCCGTCTACGACTCCATCACGGACGCGATGCGCACCGCCATGCACGGCATCGCCGCGAACATCGTCGCCGAGACCGGACGCAGCGCCGCCGAGGCCGCCCGCCACCTGCTCAGGGTGCACCCCGAGGGCGACGAGACCCTGGTCGAGCAACTGCGCGAGGCCGCCCGCGAACACCTCGCCGTCGGCGCCCCCGACGCCGCCTGCACCTGCCTCGAACGCGCCCTGGCTGAACCTCCGTTGCCCGAGGTGCGGGCGCAGGTGCTGTACGAACTGGGCCGCGCCAGGCTGCTGTCGGCGCCCGCCCTCACCATCGAGCACCTGCGCGACGCCCTCGCCGCCCCCGGACTCGACAGCGCCCAGCGCGTGGACGCCTCCATCCGGCTCTCCCAGGCCCTGCTCCACAACGACCAGTTGGAGGAGGCCGTCCGTACCGTGGAGGCCGAGGCCGACCGGCACGAACCGGGCCCGGTACGGATGCGGCTCCAGGCCGTGCAGTTCACCTGGGAGGCCGTGCACGGCGAGACCGTCTCCCCGGAACGCTCCCGGCGCCTGGCCGAACTCGCCGCCACCTGCACCGGACGCGACAACTCCGAGCGCGCCCTGCTGATCCTGCGCGGCTTCGACGCCATGACCCACGGCGAGAACGCCGAGCTGGTGGTCGAGCTGTGCGACCGCGCCCTGGTCAACGGCCGCCTCGCCCCCGGCCTCGGCTGGACCGACGACGAGTGGGGCGTCGAGCTGCTGATGATGCTCGGCAGCGCCTACGCCCACACCGACCGGCTCGACCGCGCCGAGAGCCTCTTCTCCGAGGCCCTGCGCGCCTACACCCGCGCCGGCTGGCACGGCGGCCACCTCTCCATGGCCAACGCCTACCTCGGCCTCGCCTACCGCAGGCAGGGCAAGCTGCAGGACGCCGAGGCCGCGCTGCGCGAGGCGCTCCGGCTGGCCGAGCGGGTCGGCCGGGGCCTCCCGCTGTACTGGTCGGCGACCTGCGGCCTGGTCGACATCCTGCTCGCCCGCGGCCATGTCGCCCAGGCGTGGACCATCGCCGAGCAGTACGGCTTCGCTCCGCCCTACCCGTCCACCATCGTGCTGCCCGACATCCGCTCCGTACGCGGACGCCTGCTGCTCGCCGTGGGCCGGACCGAGGAGGGCATCAACGAGCTGGAGGCCGCCGAGAAGGCCGCCGCCTCCCGCGGCGGTCACAACCCGGTGCTCGCGCCGTGGGCCGTCGACCTGGCCCGCGCCCTCGCCCCGCACGACCCGGAACGGGCCCGCGGGCTCGTCACCGACGCCCGCCGCCAGGCCGAGCGGTTCGGCACCGACACCGCCATAGGAGAGGCCCTGCGCTGCGCCGCAGCCCTGGAGACCGGCCCGCGCGCCGAACGCCTCGCCGCCAAGGCCGTCGCCTATCTGGAGGCGTCACCGTGCCAGTACGAGCACGCCGCCGCCCGCGTCGAGCACGGCATCCTCGCCCGCTCCCGCGCCGAACTCACCCGCGGTCTCGACCTGGCCCAGGCGTGCGGCGCCGACGGACTCGTGGCCCGCGCGAGCGGAGCGCTGGAACACCTCGGCGGCTGAAGCCGGCTCACGCCTCGGGAGAAGCACCCAGGATCTCCGCCAGGTCGTAGCGCACCGGCTCCTCCAGCTGGGCGAACGTACAGCTCTCGGGAGTGCGGTCCGGACGCCAGCGGCGGAAGCGGGCGGTGTGCCGGAAGCGGCGGCCGTTCTCCATGTGGTCGTACGCCACCTCCGCGACCTTCTCCGGGCGCAGCGGCACCCAGGACAGGTCCTTCTTGCCCGACCAGCGGCTCGGCGCCCCCGGCAGCCGGGCCGTCTCGTGCGCCGCCTCCTCCGCCCAGCGCGCCCACGGATGCCCGCTCACGTCGTCCATCCTGAGCGGCTCGAGTTCCTCCACCAGCTCCGCGCGCCGCTTCATCGTGAACGCGGCCGCCACGCCCACGTGCTGGAGCGCGCCCTCGTCGTCGTACAGCCCGAGCAGCAGCGAGCCCACCACGGGGCCGCTCTTGTGCAGGCGGTACCCGGCGACCACCACGTCCGCCGTCCGCTCGTGCTTGACCTTGAACATGGCCCGCTCGTCCTGGAGGTACGGCACCGTCAGCGGCTTGGCGACCACCCCGTCCAGACCGGCGCCCTCGTACTGCTCGAACCAGCGGCGCGCTTCCTCCACGTCCGTCGTCGCGGGCGCCAGATGCACCGGCGGGCTCACTCCGGCCAGCGCCCGGTCCAGCAGCGCCCGCCGGTCGGTCAGCGGTACGTCCAGCAGGGCGTGGTCGTCCAGCGCCAGCAGGTCGAAGGCGACGAAGGACGCCGGGGTCCGCTCGGCCAGCGTCCGCACCCGTGAGTCCGCCGGATGGATGCGCTCGGTCAGCGCGTCGAAGTCCAGATGGCCGTCCCGTGCGATCACGATCTCCCCGTCCACCACGCAGCGCGCCGGCAGCCGCTCCTTCAGCGCCGCCACCAGCTCGGGGAAGTACCTGGTCAGCGGCTTGCCGGTGCGGCTGCCCAGCTCGACCTCGTCGCCGTCGCGGAACACGATCGCCCGGAAGCCGTCCCACTTGGCCTCGTAGTGCATGCCCGGCGGGATCTTCGCCACCGCCTTGGCGAGCATCGGCTTCACGGGCGGCATCACCGGCAGGTCCATACGCCGATTCTGCGCGCCCCCACCCGCCGGCGCCCGGTGTGCGGGCCGCGCGGGGTACGCCTACGGTGGCCGCATGGGCGATGCGGTGGAACTTCAGGTAGGCGGCCGGACCGTACGGCTGACCCACCCGGAGCGGGTGTTCTTCCCCGCGCACGGCTACACCAAGCTCGACGTCGCCCAGTACTACGCGGCGGTCGGCCCCGGTGTGCTGCGCGCCCTGCGGGACCGCCCCACCACCCTCCAGCGCTACCCGGAGGGCCTGGAGGGGGAGTGGTTCTACCAGAAGCGCGCACCGAAGAACATGCCGTCCTGGATCCCCACCGCCCACATCACCTTCCCCAGCGGCCGCAGCGCGGACGAGATGTGCCCCACCGAGGAGGCGGCCGCGGTGTGGGCCGCCCAGTACGGCACCCTCACCTTCCACCCCTGGCCGGTCCGCCGCGACGACGTCGACCACCCCGACGAGCTCCGCCTCGACCTCGACCCGCAGCCCGGCACCGGCTACGAGGACGCGGTCCGCGCCGCCTTCGAACTCCGGTCCGTCCTGGAGGAGTTCGGCGGTCTGCGGGGCTGGCCCAAGACCTCCGGCGGGCGCGGCCTGCACGTCTTCGTGCCCATCGAGCCGCGCTGGACCTTCACCCAGGTGCGGCGCGCGGCCATCGCCGTCGGCCGGGAACTGGCGCGCCGGATGCCGGACCAGGTGACGGTGAAGTGGTGGAAGGAGGAGCGGGGCGAGCGCATCTTCCTGGACTACAACCAGACCGCCCGCGACCGCACCATCGCCTCCGCCTACTCTGTGCGCCCGCTGCCCGACGCCACCGTCTCCGCGCCGCTGCGCTGGGACGAGGTCGCCGACGCCCGGCCCCGCGACTTCGACATCGTCACCATGCCGCGCCGGTTCGCCGAACTGGGCGATGTGCACGCCGACATGGACGACCACCGCTACTCCCTCGACGCCCTGCTGGACCTCGCCCGCCGCGACGAGGCCGAACACGGGCTGGGCGACCTGCCGTACCCGCCGGAGTACCCGAAGATGCCCGGCGAACCCAAGCGGGTGCAGCCCAGCCGGGCGCGCGAGGACCAGGCGCCCTCCTGAGCGAGTCCCCGGGCGCGCCGGGCCCCGCGGCTATCCTGATCACAGCCGCCGATGAGGAGCCCCAAGTGACCGAGGCAGTGTCGCGTCCCACGCTGGAGGCAGTGGCCGCGCGGGCCGGGGTGTCCCGCGCCACCGTCTCACGGGTCGTCAACGGCGGCGACGGCGTACGCGACTCGCTCGTCACCCGTGTCCGCCAGGCGGTCGAGGAACTCGGCTACGTCCCCAACCAGGCCGCCCGCAGCCTGGTCACCAAGCGGCACGACGCCGTCGCGGTCGTCATCGCCGAACCCGGCACCCGCGTGTTCGCGGACCCCTTCTTCGCCGCCCAGTTGCGCGGCATCAGCAAGGAACTCACCGCCCACGACAATCAGCTGGTCCTGCTGCTCACCGAGGGCCGGGACGACCATGCCCGCGTCGCCCGCTACCTCGCGGGCGGCCATGTCGACGGCGCCCTGGTCTTCTCCCTCCACCTCGACGACCCGTTGCCCGGCCTGATCCGCGACGCGGGCGTCCGCACGGTCTTCGGCGGCCGCCCCGACTGGGACGACGGGGACACCGGCGGCGCGGTGTACGTCGACAGCGACAACCGGGGCGGCGCCCGCGACGCGGTACGGCACCTCGTCGGGCTCGGCCGGACCCGGATCGCGCACATCACCGGCGCCCTGGACCAGACCTCCGCCGTGGACCGGCTGGACGGCTACCGGAACGTGATGGGCGACACCGACCCCGAGCTGGTCGTGGAGAGCGACTTCACCCCCGCCGGCGGCGAGCACGCGATGCGCGAACTCCTCGCCCGGCGCCCCGACGTCGACGCCGTCTTCGCCGCCAACGACCTCACCGCTCTCGGCGCGCTCCGCGTCCTGCGCGCACACGGGCGCCGCGTCCCCGAGGACGTCGCGGTGATCGGATTCGACGACATGGCCCCGGTGGCCGAGCAGACCGAGCCCCCGCTCACCACGGTCCGCCAGGACATAGAGGAGATGGGCCGCATCATGGCCCGCCTCCTCCTGGGCGGCGGCCCGGCCGGCGGCGTCATCCTGCCGACCACCCTCGTCCGCCGGGCGTCCGCCTAGGGTCTTTCGTTTGGATCAGGCCGGATCAGGGAGCGGGGTCTGGTGCCGTGCGTCGCAAGGCGGAGGAGGGCGACATGGCGGAGCCATGGCAACCGACGACAACGCCGCGAGGCGCGGTGCCAGGGCCCGCGAGCCCGGCAAGATCCAAACGAGAGGCCCTAGGCTTCCTGCGCCGGGTCGCCCTTGATCACCGCGAACTCGTACCCGTGCGGGTCGGCGAGGCGGGCCAGGCGGCCCACTCCGGGGACGCTGGTCGCGGGGAGGCGGACCGAGCCGCCGAGTTCCTCCGCGTGGGCCACCAGGGCGTCGGTGTCGTCCGTGCCGAAGTACGGCAGCCAGGCGGGGGCGGTGTCGGCGGGGTTCTCGAAGGTGGGGACGATGCCGCCGAACATGGCGTCCTCGTCGGCGCCGCCGGGGTAGAGCGAGGTGTAGACCCCGCCGGGGAAGCCGACGCCGGAGGTCTCCACGCCGAGTACCCGGTGGTAGAAGGCGGCGGCCGCCGCCACGTCCGGGGTGTGCAGTTCGACCCAGCAGAGGGCGCCCGGCTCGGTCGCCGCGTCCAGGCCCTCGACCGGGTCCGGCTGCCAGACGCGGAACGCGGCCCCGGCCCGGTCCTGCAGGCCCGCCACCCGGCCGAGTCCCAGCAGTTCCGTCGGCCAGAACACCACCGTGCCGTGCGCCGCCCCCGCCGCCTCGGCGGTGCCGAGCGCGTCCGCGCAGCGGAAGTACACCGTCCAGCCCGCCCGGCCGCGCTCCGGGTCCAGCGCCATGGCCCCGGCGACCGTCCTGCCGTCGCGCTGGAGGAGGACATAGCCGCCCGTCTCCGGGCCGGCGGGGGCGGGCTGCCAGCCGAAGAGGCCGCCGTAGAAGGCGAGGCTCGCCGCCAGATCGGGGGAACCGAGGTCGATCCAGTTAGGAGCGCCGTCGGGGAAACGGGTGGTGAGCATGCGCGCCCTCCTCGGGGACCGAGCCGTCCTTGGCACCGACGAGTCTGGCACCGGCTGGGGAGGATCGCCCCGCGCGCCGCCGTGCGCGGGCGTGTCCGCCCGGAGGATCATCGGGACGGCCCACGCGGCGCTCGTTGACACGGCGTTGATCAAACGTTTTCCGGCGCCCGGCACGATCCTGGCCATGCACATCGAGACGATCACACCGGCCGATTCCGCCTGGCAGGGCCAGGCCCTGTGCGCGCAGACCGGGGCGGACTTCTTCTTCCCCGAGCCCGGCAGTTCGGTGCGCGAGGCCAAACGGATCTGCGCCCTGTGCGAGATCCGCCCCGCCTGCCTCGACTACGCCCTCGCCCACGACGAACGCTTCGGCGTCTGGGGCGGCCTCTCCGAACGGGAACGGCTCGCCCTGCGCCGTACGGCCCGCTGAAGAACGGGCCGTACGGTGTGCTGAACGCGGGTCACGGGGCCGTACGGCCCAGGGCTCAGCCGGCCGCGCGTGCCGCCATGCGCGCCTTGCGGGCCGCGAGCCGCTCGTCGAACTTGGCCGCCTCCGAGTCCAGTCCGCCCATGAACACGCCCAGCTCCTCCTGGGCGCGCAGGCCCTCCGGGCCGAGGCCGTCGATCTCCATGACCTTCAAAAAGCGCAGCACCGGCTGGAGCACGTCGTCGTGGTGGATACGGAGGTTGTAGACCTCCCCTATGGCCATCTGCGCGGCCGCGCGCTCGAAGCCGGGGATGCCGTGGCCCGGCATGCGGAAGTCGACCACGACGTCACGGACCGCCTGCATGGTCAGGTCGGGCGCGATCTCGAACGCGGCCTTCAGCAGGTTCCGGTAGAAGACCATGTGCAGGTTCTCGTCGGTGGCGATGCGGGACAGCATGCGGTCGCAGACCGGGTCGCCGGACTGGTGGCCGGTGTTGCGGTGCGAGATCCGGGTGGCCAGCTCCTGGAAGGCGACATAGGCGACCGAGTGCAGCATCGAGTGCCGGTTGTCGGACTCGAAGCCCTCGCTCATGTGCGACATCCGGAACCGCTCCAGCGCGTCCGGGTCGACCGCGCGGGAGGCGAGCAGGTAGTCGCGCATCACGATGCCGTGCCGGCCCTCCTCGGCGGTCCAGCGGTGCACCCAGGTGCCCCAGGCGCCGTCCCGGCCGAACAGCGAGGCGATCTCGTGGTGGTAGCTCGGCAGGTTGTCCTCGGTCAGCAGGTTGACGACCAGCGCCACCCGGCCGATCTCGGTGACCTTGGACTGCTCCTTGCCCCACGCCTCGCCGTCCTCGAAGAGGCCTGGGAAGTTGCGCCCGTCGCTCCACGGCACGTACTCGTGCGGCATCCAGTCCTTGGCGACCTGCAGATGCCGGTTCAGCTCGTTCTCGACCACTTCTTCCAGGGCGAACAGCAGCCGCGCGTCGGTCCAGGCGGACGGGCTGCCGAGGTGAGGGGAGGTGATCGTCACGGGGGTACTCCAAAAAACGGCCGAGCAGAAAAGGGAGATTCATCGACATAGCCACCCCAAGAGGGCGGCGTCAAGAACCTACGGCTTCGTAGCCTACGTGTCCGTAGGTTACGAAGCCGTAGGTTAAGGCGGGCGTAAGGGCCCCGTCCAGGCGGAGCGCCCGCCTAGCCGATCTCTTCCCGCGTCGCGTCCCGCAACTCCCCGTCCGCCACCAGCAGCCAGCGGGTGATGCCGATGGAGTCCAGGAACGGCAGATCGTGCCCGGCGACGATCAGCGCACCCTCGTACGACTCCAGCGCCGAGGTCAGCTGGCGCACGCTCGCCATGTCCAGGTTGTTGGTCGGCTCGTCCAACAGCAGCAGTTGCGGGGCGGGTTCGGCCAGCAGCAGTGCGGCCAGCGCGGCCCGGAAGCGTTCGCCGCCGGAGAGGGTGCCGGCCGGCTGGTCGGCCCGCTTGCCCCGGAACAGGAAGCGGGCCAGCCGGGCGCGGACCCGGTTGGGGGTGGCCCCCGGCGCGAACCGGGCCACGTTCTCCGCGACCGTAGCCCCGTCGTCCAGCACGTCCAGCCGCTGGGGCAGGAAGCGCAGCGGCACATGGGCCTCGGCCAGCCCGGCGACCGGGGGCAGCTCCCCGGCGATCGTCCGCAGCAGGGTCGTCTTCCCGGCCCCGTTGCGCCCGACGAGCGCGATCCGCTCCGGGCCCCGCAGGTCCAGCAGGCCCGCCACGCGCGGCCCGTGGACCGTCTCCAGCTTCTCCAGCGTGAGCACCTGCCGGCCCGGCGGCACGGCGGTGTACGGCAGGTCGACGCGGATCTCGTCGTCGTCCCGGACCGCCTCCACCGCCTCGTCCAGCCGCTCCCTGGCCTCCGCGAGCCGTTCCTCGTGCATGATGCGGTGCTTGCCCGCGGACTCCTGGGCGGCGCGTTTGCGGGCGCCCATCACGATCTTCGGCTCGCGCTTGGAGTCGTACATCTTCTGCCCGTACCGCTTGCGGCGGGCCAGTTTCATATGGGCGTCGGTGAGTTCGCGGCGCTGCTTGCGGACGTCGGCCTCCGCCGCGCGCACCGTCCGTTCGGCCGCCTCCTGTTCGACGGCGAGGGCCTCCTCGTAGGCGGAGTAGTTGCCGCCGTACCAGGCGACCTCGCCGGCGCGGAGGTCGGCGATCTGGTCGACGAGGTCCAGCAGTTCGCGGTCGTGGCTGACCACGACGAGGACGCCGGGCCAGCTTGCCACGGCCGCGTACAGCCGGCGGCGGGCGTACAGGTCGAGGTTGTTGGTGGGCTCGTCCAGCAGCAGCACGTCGGGGCGGCGCAGCAGCAGCGCGGCCAGCCGCAGCAGCACCGACTCGCCGCCGGAGACCTCACCGACCGTGCGGTCCAGGCCGATGTGGCCGAGGCCGAGTTCGCCGAGGGTGACCAGGGCGCGCTCCTCCACGTCCCAGTCCTCGTCGAGGGTCTCGAAGTGCTCCTCGGAGGCGTCGCCCGCCTCGATGGCGTGCAGCGCGGCCCGCTTGGCGGCGATGCCGAGGGCCTCGTCGACGCGGAGGGCGGTGTCCAGGGTGACGTTCTGCGGGAGCAGGCCGATCTCGCCGGACACCCTGATCGTGCCGTCGGTCGGGACGAGGGTGCCGGAGAGCAGTTTCAGCAGGGTGGACTTGCCCGAGCCGTTGGCGCCGACCAGCCCGGTGCGGCCGGGGCCGAAGGAGATGTCGAGGCCTTCCAGGACGGGGGTGCCGTCCGGCCAGGCGAAGGTCAGGGAGGTGGCGGAGAGGGAGGACGCGGGTGATGACATAGGGGCCTCACGGGTGCCGGGTGCGGTCTGGTCGGGGGGACTGACGAGACACCGCGGGCGGAAACCGGAAGCCCGGAGGCACTGGGGGCCGGGAGAACTGGGCCCAAGGGGCCAGAAAAAAGGGCCTGTGCCTGAGGGACGGCTCGTACGCCGAGGTTGAACGCCACGCACACCTCACCGGTGTGAACGCGATGTCTCATGACCTCAGACGAGCAACGTCCTTCTCCTATCGACGGCAACAGAACCGCTGTACACGCTACGAACGGCCTCGAAGCCTGTCAACGCGATTAACGCGGACCCCGGTCAGCCGGAGTCCCGCATCAGCTCGGCCAGCCCCTGGTCGAGGTCGAGTTGCAGGTGCTCCAGGCCCACCGGCACCAGCTCGCCCGCCGCCCGCAGAAAGCGCCGGATCTCCCCGGAGCGCACATGCACCACGGCGGTGCCCTCCGGCGCGTGGAACTCCAGCACCGTGCGGTCGTAGCCGTAGGGCCGCACCCGTACGTCACCCTGGCCCTGCGGCTCGTGCAGCCCGGCGGACAGCAGCTCGCGGGAGAAGGTCCAGCACACCTCCACGCCCGCCAGGGTGGCCGGGGCGGGGAAGGTCATCCGGACGGCGTAGGGGTCGCGCCGGTCGTAGTGCAGGGCGGCGGGAATGCTCGGCATGCGGGGCGCGGCGGCGACCAGACGCGCCTCCACGATTGCCTCGATCACGGTGGACAAAGCCTGTGCTCCCTCGGACGGCTGGACACTGCTCCTCGGCGGGTCGCGGCCCGACACCGGGAGAGACGTCGGAAGCCTCCGTTCCGTGCACACCCGGCCGGAGTGACCTCGGTCACGATTCCGGGGTGCGAAACGGGTCCGAATCCGGGTACTCGCCTCCCTACCGGACAGCCTGCGAAGGCCCGCAGGGCAACGAAGGGAGCGACCATGCCAGCCGGTTCCAGCCCCAAGCGTGAGCGCCAGTACGAGCACATCAAGGAGAGCGAGCTGGACCAGGGGGCGAGCGAGGACCGCGCGGAGGAGATCGCCGCGCGCACGGTCAACAAGGAGCGCGCCCGGGCCGGTGAGTCCAAGACCGCCAGCCGTACCTCGACGCAGGACATGTCCTCCGGGGAGCGCGGCGGCCGGCGCTCCGGCAAGGGCTCGCAGGGCCCGACGTACGACCAGCTCTACAACGAGGCCAGGCAGCGCGGCATCCACGGCCGCTCCGACATGAACAAGGAGCAGCTCCAGCGCGCGCTGGACAGGAAGAAGTGAGCCGGGGCCGGCTCAGCCGGCGCTCTGCCGGTACCGCGTCAGCTCGGGTGCCGTCTTCGTGGCGGTGAACTCGGTGACGCGGTACTCGCACACCCCGGCGGTGACGAACGGGTCCTCGGCCACGACCGCCTCGATCTGGGCCCGGCTGTCCGCGACGGCGACGATCACCCCGCCGTCGCGGGGGTTCTTGCGGCCGGAGGCGAGGAACAGCCCCTTGTCGTACTGCTCGTCCAGCCAGGCCACATGAGCGGTCAGGACGGCGTCGACGGCGTCGAGCGGGGCGGTGTACGTCAGCTCCAGTACGAACATGATCGCGAGCCTACCCCGGCGCCCCGTATCGTCGGGGCCACGATGATCACCGCACAGGTTCCCGCCGACTGGCCCGCCACCGAGGAGGAGGCCCGTGCCGTCCAGGACGCGCTGCGCGGCCGTGTCGTCCGCGACGAGACAGGCCCGCCGCCCGGCACCGGTCATGTCACCGGCGTCGACGTGGCCTACGACGACGCCCGCGACCTGGTCGCGGCGGCGGCCGTGGTCCTGGACGCGGTCACCCTGGCCGTCGTCGCCGAGGCGACCGCCGTCGGCCGGGTCGCCTTCCCCTACGTCCCCGGCCTGCTCGCCTTCCGCGAGCTGCCGGCCGTACGGGCGGCCCTGGACGCGCTGCCCTGCCCACCCGGCCTCGTCGTCTGCGACGGCTACGGCCTCGCCCACCCCCGCCGCTTCGGCCTCGCCAGTCACCTCGGCGTCCTGACCGGCCTGCCCACCATCGGCGTCGCCAAGAACCCCTTCACCTTCACCCACCCGGCGCTCGCCCCGTCGCGGGGGAGCACCGCCCCGCTGCTCGCGGAGGGGGCCGAGGAAGTGGGCGCCGCCCTGCGCACCCGCGGCGAGGTCAAGCCGGTGTACGTGTCGGTGGGGCACCGGGTGTCGCTGGAGAACGCCGTCGCCCACACTCTTGCCCTCACCCCCAAGTACCGCCTCCCGGAGACGACCCGCAGGGCGGACTCCCTGTGCCGAAGGGCGCTGCGGACTCTCAGCCCGCCCACTTGATCAGCGGCGCATCGCGGGAAAGCTCCCGGAAACCGAGCCCGTAGTACAGCCCGCGTGCCCTCGGACGGCCCGGCGCGCCGAGGCAGACGACCGTCGCGTGGGTGGCGCCGGCCGCCCGGGCCAGGCGCATGCCGTGGAGCATCATCGCCCGGGCCAGGCCGAGGCGGCGGTAGGCGGGGTGGGTGCCCACCGGTTCGAACTCGACGGTCCTGTTCATGTGGTCGAGCCACATGATGGTGGAGGCGGCCATGGTGCCGTCCGGAGCCTCCACCAGGACATGCAGATCGGCGCGGTAGGCCGCCGTCCGCCGGACGCCCTCGTAGCTCCGGGCCGTGTAGGGCGACGGGGACCAGGCGTCCAAATGGGCCCGGACCGCGGCCCGGGGGCCCGCCTCCTCGGCGGTGCGGAACCGGAAGCCGGGCGGCAGCACCGGGTGCTCCACGTCGGTGAGGTCCCGTCGGTTGAGCTGGGTCCAGTCCCCGGTGTCGCCGAGGGCCCGTGCGTCGGGCTCGTATCCGTGCGCCGCCCAGCGGGTCAGCGCGTACTCGTCGGCGGTGGTCGGCAAAGCGGTGCGCTCCAGGCCGGCCGCCACCGCGTCGTACCACTCGATCACCTCGTCGACCAGCCCCGCGTGGTCCGGATGGACCTGGTGGCTCAGCGAGGCGCCGGTGACGTCGGTGACCGACCCGTCGTCACGCCGGACCCGGCGGGGGAGGAAGGCCCAGCCCCACGCCACCAACTCGTCACCGGCGAACCACAGGCGGCGCCGCCAGCCGGCGCTCTGGGCGGCATGGTCCTTGCCGTAGATCCAGGCGAGCTCGCCGTACGAGGCGCCCGCGCTGATCAGGTCCGGGCGGAGGGCGGTGACGCGCTGCGCCAGGCCCTGCATGAGCGGGATGTCCGAGGCTGCCACGAGTGCGGAGTCCGTCATGGGGCGCCACTGTGCCAGGCTCCGCACCGCCGCCGAACCGGTTTTCCGCTCAGACGCTCCGCTCGGCCACCACCCGGAACCCGATGCCCGCCGCCCGCAGCCGTTCCAGCAGCGCGTCGCCCATCGCGGTCACCGGGGTGAGCTGGCCGGAGCGGTCGGGGAGGTCGTCCGTCGCCAGGGACAGGGCCGCCTCCGCGAACATCTTCGCCGTCTCCCCGTAGCCCGGATCGCCGCCCGTGACCTCGGTGAACACGCGCCGCCCGCCGCCCTCGCCGACGAAGCGGACACGGAACCAGCTCCGGGCGCGCTTCTCCGCGTCGGGGCCCTCGCCCGGCTGGAGCCGGCCGGAGAGCCAGGAGCGGACGGGGGCGAGCTGGGCCGCCACCGCGAGGACGCCCACACCCGCGAGCCCCGCCGCCGCGACCGGGAGGTGCTCGACCGCCGCGTAGTGGCGGTAGCGGAAGTCGGGGCCGTAGCGGTCCAGGGACTTGGCGGAGCGGCGCACGATCTGCGGGTCGATGGTGGGCAGCGGCAGCGCCCAGGCGCCGACCTCCCCGGCGAACCGGGGCGCGCCCGTGGGGGCCGAGACCCGGCGGTCCATCAGGCGCGGCTCGTGCCGGGCCCGGTCGCGGGCCGCCGCCCACATGCTCCCGGCGCGCGCGAACTGGTTCAGCGCCGAGGCGAGCGTGCCCCCGGAGAAGGTGGCGTTCGCCGTGACGAACCCGTCCACCCGCAGCGGCACCCCCTCGGGAAGCTGCCGCACCGTGAAATAGGCGCCCAGGTCGTGCGGTACGGAGTCGAAACCGCAGGCGTGCACCAGCCGGGCGCCGGTCTCCCGGGCACGGGCGTCGTGGCGGATGAACATCAGGTCCACGAACTCGGGCTCGCCGGTGAGGTCGAGATAGTCCGTGCCGCTGTCGGCGCAGGCGGCGACCAGTTCCTCGCCGTAGGTGATGTACGGGCCGACGGTCGAGGCCACCACGCGGGCCTGTTCCGCGAGCGCCCGCAGGGTGGCGGGCTCGCTCACGTCGGCGTGGATCACTCCGATGGCCGAACCGCCGGGCAGCCGCTCCCGCAGTGCCTCCAGCCTGCCCGGGTCCCGGCCCGCGACGGCCCACCGCAGGTCCTCCGGAGCGTGCGCGGCGAGATACTCCGCCGTCAGCGTGCCGACGAAGCCGGTGGCACCGAAGATCACGATGTCGTAGGGACGGTCCGTCGATTTCAGCCTGCTCATGACACTCCTTGCCGTGCAGCCCGCGCGACTGTCGGGGGCCGAGGCTAGCGTGAGGGGTGCGGGGCCCGGCAGGCGCCCCGTGCGGTGTGCCCGGGGAATCGGGGCGCACCGGGGCACTTCGCTAAGCGCCCGCTCGTTCAGGTCTTGTGCCGGGTGCACGGTGTTCCTAGCATCACCGGTGTTACATCGTTTGTGTCATACGCGCTTTGGGGGCATGACGGCATGACGACGGCAACGGCGCCGGGGCAGGGCCCGCTCAGCGGGGTGCGGGTGGTCGAGCTGGCCGGTATCGGCCCCGGCCCCTTCGCCGCGATGCTCCTGGCCGACCTGGGCGCCGACGTGGTCCGGGTGGACCGGCCCGACGGCCCCGGCCTCGGCATCGACCCCGCGCGCGATGTCACCAACCGCAACAAGCGCTCCGTCGTCGTCGACCTCAAGGCCCCGGACGGTGCCGCGCGCGTGCTCGACCTCGCCGAGCGCGCCGACGTCCTGATCGAGGGCTACCGCCCCGGTGTCGCCGAGCGCCTCGGCGTCGGCCCCGCCGACTGCCACGCCCGCAACCCCCGCCTGGTCTACGGCCGGATGACCGGCTGGGGCCAGGACGGCCCGCTCGCCGACCGCGCCGGGCACGACGCCTCCTACATCGCCGTCACCGGCACCCTCGGCATGATCGGCCGCCCCGGCGAACCCCCGGCCCTGCCCGCCAACCTCCTCGGGGACTACGCGGGCGGCTCCCTCTACCTCGTCGTCGGCGTCCTCGCCGCCCTGCACCACGCCCGCTCCACCGGCACCGGCCAGGTGGTGGACGCCGCCATCGTGGACGGCACCGCCCACCTCTCCGCCATGATCCACGGCATGCTCGCCGCCGGCGCCTGGCAGGACCGCCGCGCCGCCAACCTGCTCGACGGCGGCTGCCCCTACTACGGCACCTACGAGACCGCCGACGGGAGGTACATGGCGGTCGGCGCCCTGGAACCCCGCTTCTACGCCGAGTTCCTCCGCCTCCTCGACCTCGACGGCCTGACCGACGCCCACCACGACCCGGCCCGCTGGCCCGAGCTGCGCGAGCGGGTGGCCGCCCGCTTCAAGTCCGGTACGCGCGCCGAGTGGACGTCCCGCTTCGAGGGCACCGACGCCTGCGTGGCCCCCGTACTGAGCCTGCGCGAGGCTCCGCACCATCCCCACCTGGCCGCCCGCGCCACCTTCACCGAGCACGACGGGCTGGTCCAGCCGGCCCCCGCCCCACGCTTCTCCGCCACCCCCACCCGCGTCCGCACCGGCCCCGCCCTGCCCGGCACCGGCGCCGAGGAAGTGGCCCGCGACTGGGACCTCCCGCAAGCTACCGCCTGACACCCTCCCGAAAGGCACACCAGTGACCACCGAAGCGTTTGTGTACGACGCGATCCGCACCCCGCGCGGCCGAGGCAAGGCCAACGGCGCGCTGCACGGCACCAAGCCGATCGACCTGGTCGTCGGCCTGATCCACGAGATCCGCGCCCGCTTCCCCGGTCTGGACCCGGCCGCCATCGACGACATCGTGCTCGGCGTCGTCGGCCCCGTCGGCGACCAGGGCTCCGACATCGCCCGGATCGCCGCCGTCGCCGCGGGACTGCCGGACACCGTGGCGGGCGTACAGGAGAACCGCTTCTGCGCCTCGGGTCTGGAGGCCGTCAACACGGCCGCCGCCAAGGTCCGCTCCGGCTGGGAGGACCTGGTACTGGCGGGCGGTGTCGAGTCGATGTCCCGGGTGCCGATGGCCTCGGACGGCGGCGCCTGGTTCAACGACCCGATGACCAACCTCGCCACCAACTTCGTCCCGCAGGGCATCGGCGCCGACCTCATCGCCACCATCGAGGGCTTCAGCCGCCGTGACGTCGACGAGTACGCGGCCCTGTCCCAGGAGCGTGCCGCCAACGCCTGGAAGGAGGGCCGCTTCGAGCGCTCGGTGGTCCCGGTCAAGGACCGCGCGGGCCTTACCGTCCTCGACCACGACGAGCACCTCCGCCCCGGCACCACCGCCGACTCCCTCGCCGGTCTCAAGCCGTCCTTCGCCGACATCGGCGAGCTGGGCGGGTTCGACGCGGTCGCGCTGCAGAAGTACCACTGGGTGGAGAAGATCGACCACGTCCACCACGCGGGCAACTCCTCCGGCATCGTGGACGGCGCCTCCCTGGTCGCCATCGGCTCCCGCGAGGTGGGGGAGCGGTACGGGCTCAACCCCCGCGCCCGGATCGTCTCCGCCGCCGTCTCCGGCTCCGAGCCCACCATCATGCTCACCGGCCCCGCTCCCGCCACCCGCAAGGCGCTCGCGAAGGCCGGGCTGACCATCGACGACATCGACCTGGTCGAGATCAACGAGGCGTTCGCCGCCGTCGTCCTGCGCTTCGTCAAGGACATGGGCCTGTCCCTGGACAAGGTCAACGTCAACGGCGGCGCCATCGCGCTCGGCCACCCCCTCGGCGCCACCGGCGCGATGATCCTCGGCACCCTCGTGGACGAACTGGAGCGCCAGGACAAGCGGTACGGCCTGGCCACCCTGTGCGTCGGCGGCGGCATGGGCATCGCCACGATCATCGAGCGCGTCTGAACTCCCAGCGGAACCAAGCGACTTCTACGGAGACGACTGTCATGACCGAGAGCACCACCATCCGCTGGGAGCAGGACGACACCGGTGTCGTCACCCTCGTCCTCGACGACCCCGGCCAGTCCGCGAACACCATGAACCAGGCGTTCCGCGAGTCCCTCGCCGTGATCACCGACCGGCTGGAGGCCGAGAAGGACTCGATCCGGGGCATCATCCTCACCTCGGCGAAGAAGACCTTCTTCGCGGGCGGTGACCTGCGTGACCTGATCCGGGTCACCCCCGGGACCGCCCAGGACCTCTTCGACGGCGGCCTGGCCATCAAGCGGAACCTGCGCCGCATCGAGACTCTCGGTGTGCCCGTGGTCGCCGCGATCAACGGCGCGGCCCTCGGCGGCGGCTTCGAGATCGCCCTCGCCTGCCACCACCGGATCGCCCTCGACGCCCCCGGCTCCCGCATCGGCTGTCCCGAGGTCACCCTCGGCCTGCTCCCCGGCGGTGGCGGTGTCGTCCGTACCGTGCGGCTGCTCGGCATCACCGACGCGCTGCTGAAGGTGCTGCTCCAGGGCACCCAGTACAACCCCCGCCGCGCGCTGGACAACGGGCTCGTGCACGAGGTGGTGGAGACGCCGGAGGAGCTGACCGCTCGGGCCCGCGCCTTCATCGACGCCAATCCCGAGTCGCAGCAGCCCTGGGACAAGCCCGGCTACAAGATCCCCGGCGGCACCCCGGCCCACCCGAAGTTCGCCGCCAACCTGCCCGCCTTCCCGGCCTCGCTGCGCAAGCAGACAGGCGGCGCGCCCTACCCGGCACCGCGCAACATCCTCGCCGCCGCGGTCGAGGGCGCCCAGGTCGACTTCGAGACCGCGCAGGTCATCGAGGCGCGGTACTTCGTGGAGCTGGCCGCCGGGCAGACCGCGAAGAACATGATCCAGGCGTTCTTCTTCGACCTCCAGGCAGTCAACTCCGGTGCCAACCGGCCCCAGGGCATCGAGCCGCGCAAGGTCCGCAAGGTGGCCGTGCTCGGCGCGGGCATGATGGGCGCCGGCATCGCCTACTCCTGCGCCCGCGCGGGCCTGGAGGTCGTCCTCAAGGACGTCTCGCTGGAGGCGGCCGCCAAGGGCAAGGGCTACTCCGAGAAGCTGTGCGCCAAGGCCGTCGCCAAGGGCCGCACCAGCCAGGAGAAGGCCGACACCCTGCTGGCCCGGATCACCCCGGCCGCCGAGGCGGCCGACCTCGCGGGCTGCGACGCGGTGATCGAGGCGGTCTTCGAGGACACCGCGCTCAAGCACAAGGTGTTCCAGGAGGTCCAGTCCGTCGTCGAGCCCGACGCGCTGCTCTGCTCCAACACCTCCACGCTGCCCATCACCGCGCTGGCCGAGGGCGTCGAGCGGCAGCGCGACTTCATCGGGCTGCACTTCTTCTCGCCGGTCGACAAGATGCCGCTGGTCGAGATCATCAAGGGCGAGCGCACCGGGGACGAGGCGCTGGCCCGCGCCTTCGACCTGGTCCGGCAGATCAACAAGACGCCGATCGTGGTCAACGACTCGCGCGGCTTCTTCACCTCGCGGGTGATCGGCCACTTCATCAACGAGGGCGTCGCGATGGTCGGTGAGGGCATCGAACCGGCGTCGGTGGAGCAGGCGGCGGCTCAGGCCGGCTACCCGGCGAAGGTGCTGTCGCTGATGGACGAGCTGACCCTCACCCTCCCGCGCAAGATCCGCGCGGAGACCCGCCGTGCCGTGGAGGAGGCGGGCGGCACCTGGACCCCGCACCCCGCCGACGAGGTCGTGGACCGCCTGGTCGACGAGTTCGGCCGCCCCGGCCGCAGCGGCGGCGCCGGCTTCTACGACTACGAGGACGGCAGGCGCACCACCCTCTGGCCGGGCCTGCGCGAGCACTTCACCAAGCCCGGGCACGAGATCCCCTTCGAGGACATGCAGGAACGCATGCTCTTCGCCGAGGCCCTCGACACCGTCCGCCTCCTCGAAGAGGGCGTCCTCACCTCGGTCGCCGACGCCAACATCGGCTCCATCCTCGGCATCGGCTTCCCCGGCTGGACCGGCGGCGTCCTCCAGTACATCAACGGCTACGAGGGCGGCCTGCCCGGCTTCGTAGCCCGGTCGCGTGAACTGGCCGAGCGTTACGGCGCCCGCTTCACGCCTCCGGCGCTGCTGCTGGAGAAGGCGGAGCGGGGGGAGACCTTCACCGACGCCCGCTGACGCTGTCACGAGGGGCGCTTTCCGGGCCTGGGTCCCGGAGGGCGCCCCTCGTCGTTCAGGCGAACGTGCGCCGGTAGGTCTGCGGGCTGACGCCGGTGGTGCGCTTGAAACGGTCGCGGAAGGTGGTGGGGGAGGCGAAGCCGACCTGATGGCCGATGCGTTCGACGGAGTGGGCCGTGGTTTCCAGCAGGTGCTGCGCCTGGCGGATGCGGGCGCGGTGCAGCCATTGCAGCGGGGTGGTGCCGGTCTGGTCGCGGAAGCGGCGGATCAGGGTGCGGGTGCTGGTTCCGGCCCGCTCGGCGATGTCGGTGAGGGTGAGGTCGCGGGCCAGGTTCTCCCGCAGCCAGGTGAGCAGCGCCTCCAGTTCGGAGCCGTGCGGTGTCGGCACGTGGTCGTGGACGATGAACTGAGCCTGACCGCCCTCCCGTTCGAGAGGCATCACCGACAGGCGGGCCGCGTCGGCGGCGACGGCCGAGCCGTAGTCCCGGCGGATCATGTGCAGGCACAGGTCCAGGCCGGCGGCCGCGCCCGCCGAGGTGAGGAACTGGCCGTTGTCGACGTAGAGGACGTCCGGGTCGACGTCCAGGGCCGGGTGGGTGGCGGCCAGGAGAGCGGCCGCACCCCAGTGGGTCGTGACGCGCAGGCCGTCGAGGAGCCCGGTGGCGGCCAGGGAGAAGGTGCCCACGCAGATGGAGGCGATCCGCGTCCCCGCGGCCGCGGCCGCCCGCAGTGCGTCCCGCACGGCCGGCGAGAGCGGGGCGGTGGGTTCCGCGACACCCGGCACGATGACCGTGTCCGCGCCGGCGAGACCCTCCAGCCCCCAGGGGGCGCGTACGGCGAAGGCTCCGGCATCGATCTCGTCGCGCTCGGCGCACACCCGGACCTGGTAGCCGGGCCGCCCGTCCGGCAGGCGGGTGCGGGAGAACACCTCGATCGGGGTCGACAGGTCGAACGGGATCACCTGGTCCAGCGCGAGGACGGCGACGGTGTGCATGGCAGGAACGTACCTCTCCGCCGCCGTGACGGCGTCGCTCTCTCCCCCGGAAAGCCCATCCTCAGCGACATTCCGAGCCCTCCGGAAGCGTTTGGCATTTTCCCGTCGAAGCCTGTCACAAGTGCCACTGGGCGAGCGTGGCGGCACCCGGTTGACTTCGGGTGTCCGCAGGAGAACGACCCGAGGGAACCTTCATGCACGTCCAGATCATCCTGTTCGACGGCTTCGACCCACTCGATGTGATCGCTCCCTACGAGGTGCTGTACGCCGGCGGCTCGGCGTCGGACGGCGCGGTGACCGTGGAGCTGGTCTCCGCGGAGGGCTCTCGTGAGGTGATCAGCGGCACCGGAGGGCTGACGCTGCGCGCCACGGGCGCCGTCGACCTGGAGCGCGCGGACCTGCTGGTGGTGCCCGGCGCCTCCGGCCGGGTGGGTGAACCCGGCGAGGTTCCGGCGGAAGAGGCGGGCGCCGGTGAGCGGAAGCAGGACGAGTTCATCCCGGTGCTGCTGGGCCGCACGCTGGCCACCGGGCTCCCCGCGCTGCTGAAGCAGGCCATGGCCGATCCGCGCATCACGGTCGCCGCCGTCTGCGGCGGCTCGCTCGTCCTGGCCATGGCGGGTCTGCTGGAGGGGCGTCACGCGACCACCCACCACCTGGGCCTCGACCTGCTGGACGCCACCGGCGCCCGCGCGGTCCGCGCCCGCGTCGTGGACGACGGAGACCTGATCACCGGGGCCGGCGTCACCTCCGGGCTGGACCTGGGCCTGTACCTGCTGGAGCGCGAGGTGGGCCCGCGGATCGCGCACGCGGTCGAAGAGCTCTTCTCCCACGAGCGGCGCGGCACTGTCTGGCGGCCCCGGGGCCGGACGCCCGCCGCCCTCTGAGCACCCGGCTGCTTCCCCCCTCGCATCGTCAGAAGGAAATTCAGCATGTCCGTCGAAGGCACCTGGCACCTGTCCGTCTCCACCCCCGTGGGCAAGATCAAGGCCGTGGTGGAACTCCGGGAGCGGGACGGCGCCCTGACCGGCGTCGCCCGCGGAGCCGGCGAGGAAGTACCGCTGAGCGGCATCACCCTCGACGGCGACCGGCTCACCTGGAAGCAGGCCGTCACCGAGCCCCTGCGGCTGAACCTGGCGTTCGACGTCACGGTGGACGGCGACACCCTTCGGGGCGTCTCCAGGGCCGGCCGCCTCCCCTCCTCCAAGGTCACCGGCGAGCGTCGGCCGGAACGGGAGCACCAGGCATGACCAAACTCCTCCTGTCCCTGCACGTACTGGCCGCCCTCGTCGCCGTCGGCCCGGTCACCGTCGCCGCGAGCATGTTTCCCGCGACGCTGCGACGCGCCCTCGGCGACCCCTCCGACGGCGACGCCCGCACGACCCTGCGGACACTGCACCGCATCTGCCGCGTCTACGCGGTCATCGGCATCGCCGTTCCCCTGTCCGGCCTCGCCACGGCCGGCAGTCTCGGCGTCATGGGCGATGGCTGGCTGATCGCCTCGATAGTGCTGACCACGGCGGCCGTCGCCGTCCTGGCCGTACTGATCCTGCCCGCCCAGGACCTCGCGCTGGCCGGGACGGCCGGTTCCGCCCCACCGACGTCGACTCCATCGACACCACAGCGGCTCGCCATGCTCACCGGCGTCTTCAACCTGCTGTGGGCCACGGTCACCGTCCTGATGATCATCCGCCCCGGCTCCACCACGGGGGCGTGACCTCGCGCCTGCCTCTACCGAGTCACGGTGTGGGGCTGGGTCTGGAGCCGTTCGCGGAGGTCGATGAGCCCGGTTCGGTCGCTGTTCCGCCGCCGGCAGAACAGCGTGCGTGTCCCTCGTGTCCCTCTGAAATACGGGGGCCGAACGCTAGGCACCGAGCTGCCGCCTCAAGGTCTCGGCGTCGTGCAGGGCTGTCATGTGCACGAACCGCCCGTCACGAACCTGATAGATGGCGTACTCGACGATCTCGAACGAGGCGCCGGTCGGAGTCACGCCGAGCCACTCCTTGGCGGGCGTGCCCGTGTTGGTCAGACGGGCGGCCAGGCGATCACCGTCGACCGCGGTTTCCCGGGGCTCCCAGTGGAAGTCCGGGACCGCGTCGATAGCGTGGTTCAGCACCTCGATGACCTGGTCCCGAGTGGCCGGCTCGCCGTTCAGGGTGGTCTCGTCGTTGATGAATTCGTCCATGCGGGAGATCTCGTGGGCGTTGAGCGCCCCGATGTAGCGCAGGTAGAACTCGCGCAGGTCGGTGTCGGACATGATCTCCTTCTTCGGCCCCCGGAGCGGAGGTCATGCTCGGTTTTCGTGGCCCTTGACGGTTTTGTCGCGGCGGTCCGGGCAGGGGAGGAACCACTGCCCGAAACTTCTGTGCCGGACGGTACCGAAGTTCTGCCGCCCCGTCACGGCCCTCATCGTGCGGAGACGGTCTCACCGGGCGGGCGGAGGGGTGCAGCCGCTATGCAGGCCAGCCGAGCAACGCCGTGTCGACGATCTCATCGAGCTCGGCAGGACCGAGGCCGTTGGCGGCCTGCACTGCGATGCCGAAACCCATCGTCATGATGAACCGGGCAAGACGCCGTGGGTCGGCGTCGCGCGGAAGATCACCCTCGTTGACGGCGCGCCGGAAGCGCTCCTCGAGGCGGACCCCCGCGTCGTTGCGCCAGTCGACCAGCAGGTCGTGGACGGCCTGGGTCTCGTCGCTCGACGCCAGCGCACCCTGCACGGTCAGACACCCGGAGGGGCCGCCGGGAGGGGTCGTGGTGCGGACCGCTCCGCGGAGGAACGCCGAGGCCACGGCCCGTGCGGTGGGCTCTTCCAAGGCGCGCGTGGCGTAGGCGGCCGGCCCTGCGCCGTAGCGCTGGAGGGCCTTGCGGAACAACTGCTCCTTGTTGCCGAAAGCCGCGTACATGCTCGTCTTGGTGATCCCCATGGCGCTGGTCAGTTCAGCGAGGCTCGAACCTTCGTACCCTCGGGCCCAGAACACCCGCATCGCACGTTCCAGCGCCTGGTCGATGTCGAATTCTCGAGGCCGGCCCATGACGGCCCTGCGGGAGTCACCCATACCACAACCGTACCACTCGGTACAGATCCACGCTGACCAGCAGTTTCACCCCCACAAGGTGGCGAGCGCAGTTCAGTACCGGGCGGTCTTGATGTGTTAGAGTTCTGCACCGAACGGTACTTAAGTCAGGGGAAGGGAAGTCCGCGCCATGAAAACCGTGTCTCTCGGCAGCCTGAAGGTCTCGCGCATCGGTCTCGGAGCCATGGGAATGTCGGCGTTCTACACCGGCGCTGGCCAGTTCGACGACGAGTCGATCCGCACGATCCACCGCGCTCTGGACCTCGGGGTCACCCATATCGACACCGCTGAGGGGTACGGCCCCTTCATCAACGAGGAACTGGTCGGCCGGGCCTTGCAGGGGCGCCGGGACGAGGTCGTGCTGGCGACCAAGTTCGGACTGATCTCCCACACCGGTGGCATGTCTCCGGACAGCACCCCGGCCAACGTCCGCCTGGCCGTGGAAGGATCACTGAAGCGCCTGGGTACCGATCACATCGACCTCTACTACCAGCACCGGGTGGACCCCGGCACGCCCATCGAAGAGACCGTTGGCGCGCTGGCCGAACTGGTGGCCGAGGGCAAGATCCGCCACATCGGCCTGTCGGAGGCCGGCCCCGCCACGATCCGCCGCGCTCACGCCGTGCATCCGGTCAGCGCGGTCCAATCCGAATACTCCCTGTGGACCCGCGACCCCGAGGCCGAGATCCTGCCTGTCCTGCGCGAACTGGGTATCGGCTTCGTGCCGTACTCCCCGCTCGGCCGCGGCTTCCTGACCGGCAGCATCCGCTCCCTGAACGATCTCGACACCGACGACTGGCGCCGTACCAACCACCGCTTTGCCGACGGCAACCTGGAACGCAACCTGCGAATCGTCGACGAGGTCCGGGCCGTGGCCGCCGAGATCGACACCACGCCCGCGCAGGTCTCCTTGGCCTGGCTGCTCGCCCAGGGTGAAGACATCGCGCCCATCCCCGGCACCAAGCGAGTCGCCCGGCTTGAGGAGAACGCCGCCGCCGACCACATCGAGCTCACTGCCGGCCACATCGCCCGCCTGAACGACCTGCCCCGCGCCTCCGGCGAGCGCTACGACGCGGACAACATGGCCGCCGTCAACCGCTGATCGAAGCGCGGGGAGGGCGTGCCAGCACGCCATACTCACCCCGAAGCTGTATCGAAAGGGCGGCCCTGCAGGCCTGGCGGCCGGCGGCGATCAGCGTGCTGAACCTCTTCCTCGTCGGCCGGCTGCTGAGGGACTGACCCGTCGGCGGTTCGAACCCCTCCCGCCAGGACGCCCCGCCACCGGCGACCCGCGGAGGCGCACTGCAGGACGTACCCCTTACTTGCCGCCACCGCGCTCGCGAAGGCGCCCAGCCGTGAAGCGGCTACTGAGAGACGTATCCGGCCACCGGCCGACGCCGTCGTCGCGGCGGTGCCTCGCCGCCCGACGTCGACTTGCACTTGGTCCCCGCGCTAGTAGCGTCGAGCAAGGCGTATGCCACCCATGAAGGAGCGAGCGTATGGGTCTGGAACGGTGGATCGGTCGGTGGCCCGTGTACCGGCAGCTCACCGGCCCCGACCGGCTTGGCCGGGGCAAGGCGGCCGAGTCCCCGCGCTCGGCAGCTCTCGGACCCCGCACCGACCGCGCGGACCGTGTCGCGGACTCCGTCTGTCCCTATTGCGCCGTGGGCTGCGCGCAGCGTGTCTACGTCAAGGACGACCGGGTCATCCAGATCGAGGGCAACCCGGACAGCCCGATCTCGCGCGGCCGGCTGTGCCCGAAGGGATCCGCCAGCAAGCAGCTCGTCACCGGCCCGCAGCGGGAGCAGAAGGTCCGCTACCGTGCGCCGTACGCCACCGAGTGGCAGGACCTCGATCTGGAGACCGCCATGGAGATGGTGGTCGACCGGGTGCTGGACGCCCGCCGCAAGGGCTGGCAGGACAGCGATGCGGACGGGAGGAAGCTGCGCCGCACCATGGGCTTCGCCGGTCTGGGCGGGGCCACGCTGGACAACGAAGAGAACTACCTCATCAAGAAGCTGTTCACGGCCCTGGGCGCGTTGCAGATCGAGAACCAGGCCCGTATTTGACACTCCGCCACGGTTCCCGGTCTGGGAGCCTCGTTCGGACGTGGCGGTGCCACGGACTACCAGCAGGACCTGGTCAACTCCGACTGCATCATCATCATGGGCTCGAACATGGCCGAGGCCCATCCGGTCGGCTTCCAGTGGGTGATGGAGGCCAAGGCACGCGGCGCCAGGGTCATCCACATCGATCCGCGCTTCACCCGGACCAGCGCGCTGGCCGACCAGCACGTCACGCTGCGGGCCG
The DNA here is from genome assembly GCF_004784465.1 of Streptomyces griseoluteus. Classification (GTDB taxonomy): domain Bacteria; phylum Actinomycetota; class Actinomycetes; order Streptomycetales; family Streptomycetaceae; genus Streptomyces; species Streptomyces griseoluteus. The sequence goes on from NZ_SRRU01000011.1 coordinate 109,340, forward strand.
GCACCGACATCGCGTTCCTCGGCGGCGTCATCAACCACATCCTGTCCAACGACCTCCATTTCGAGGAGTACGTACAGGCGTACACCAACGCCCCCTTCCTGCTGAGCGAGCGTTACCAGGACACCGAGGACCTGGACGGCCTGTTCAGCGGCTACGACCCGCACACCGCCTCCTACGACTCCTCCAGCTGGACGTACGAGGGCGTCGAGGCCGAAGAGCGCCCGGGGAGGCGTCACAAGGAACAGGCCGCGCCCGACCAGCACGGCTCCGGCGGCCCGGTCATCGGGGGAGCCGTCGGAGACATCGCCGCCGACCCCACGCTGCAGCACCCACGCTGCGTCTTCCAGGTGCTCAAGCGGCACTTCGCCCGCTACACCCCGGAGATGGTCGAGCGGATCTGCGGGGTGCCCCGGGACCGGTTCCTGGACGTGTGCCGGGCCTGGACGGAGAACTCCGGCCGGGAACGCACCGCCGCGCTGGTCTACAGCGTCGGCTGGACCCAGCACTCCGTCGGCGCCCAGTACATCCGGACCGCTTCGATCATCCAGCTGTTGCTGGGCAACATCGGCCGCCCCGGCGGAGGCATCTACGCCCTGCGGGGGCACGCCAGCATCCAGGGCTCCACGGACATCCCGACCCTGTTCAACCTGCTGCCCGGCTACCTGCCGATGCCGGACATCACCCAGGAGAACCTGGCCGACTACCTGGACGGAGTTCGCCGCCCTGACCAGAAGGGGTTCTGGGGCAACGCCGACGCCTACATGATCTCCCTGCTCAAGGAGTACTGGGGCGAGGCGGCGACAGCGGACAACGACTACTGCTTCGACTACCTGCCCCGCATCAACGGCGATCACGGCACCTACCGCACTGCCATGGACATGGTCGACGGGAAGATCTTCGGCTACTTCCTGCTCGGTCAGAATCCCGCGGTCGGGTCAGCGCACGGCCGCCTCCAGCGCCTCGGCATGGCCAACCTCGACTGGCTCGTCGTCCGCGACCTGACCATGATCGAGAGCGCCACGTTCTGGAAGGACGCCCCCGAGGTCGAAACCGGGGAGATCGTCACCGAGCGCTGCCGCACGGAGGTGTTCTTCTTCCCCGCCGCCTCGCACGTGGAGAAGGCCGGCACCTTCACCCAGACCCAGCGGATGTTGCAGTGGCGGGACAAGGCCGTCGAACCAAGCGGCGACCAGCGGTCGGAGCTGTGGTTCTTCCACCACCTCGGCAGGCGCGTCAAGGACAGACTGGCCGGCTCGACCGACGACCGCGACCGGCCCGTGCTCGACCTTGCCTGGGACTACCGCACCGAGGGCGACGAACCGTCCGCGGCGGACGTGCTGCGCCACATCAACGGCATCGACCTGCGGACCGGCCGGACCGTCGGCGGCTACCCCGACCTCAGGGCCGACGGCAGCACGGCCTGCGGCTGCTGGATCTACAGCGGCGTGTACGCCGACGAGACTAACCAGTCCCGGCGCCGCAAATCCCGCTTCGAGCAGGGGCCCTACGACGCCGAGTGGGGCTGGACCTGGCCGCTGAACCGGCGGGTGCTCTACAACCGCGCCTCCGCCGATCCGCAGGGCAGGCCCTGGAGCGAGCGCAAGGCCCTCGTCTGGTGGGACGAGGACCGCGGGGAGTGGACCGGACACGACACCCCGGACTTCGAGAAGGACAAGCCGCCCCACTACCGGCCTCCCGAGGGCGCATCGGGGCCGCAGGCCCTCAGCGGCGAGGACGCGTTCATCATGATGTCCGACGGGAAGGCGTGGCTGTTCGCGCCCACCGGCCTGGCGGACGGCCCGCTGCCCACCCACTACGAGCCGCACGAGTCGCCCGTGCGCAACCTCCTCTACGGCCAGCAGGCCAATCCCACGAGGAAGGTCTACGGGCGCCGCGACAACCCCTCCAACCCGGCTCCCCCCGAGGCGCACGGGGAGGTGTTCCCCTTCGTGTTCACGGCGTCGCGGCTCACCGAGCACCACACCGCCGGGGGCATGAGCCGCCAACTGCCGTACCTGTCGGAGCTGCAGCCCGAGCTGGTCGTGGAGGTGTCGCCGGAGCTGGCGGCCGAACGCGGCCTGCGCCATCTGGACTGGGCCCACGTGATCACCAGCCGGACCGCGGTGGAGGCCCGCGTCTTCGTCACCGACCGGATGGCGCCGCTGCGTGTCGAGGACCGGACCGTCCACCAGATCTGGATGCCCTACCACTGGGGCAGCGTCGGCCTCACCACCGGCGACGTCGTCAACGACCTGATCGGAGTGGTGGCCGAGCCGAACGTGCTGATCCAGGAGAGCAAGGTCCTGACGTGCGACATCCGGCCCGGACGACGGCCCAGGGGACCCGCCCTCCTCGAATACGTCCAGGACTACCGCCGCCGGGCCGGGATCACACCGCAAACCGGCACCCGCATCGCGACGACGGGCGACGACCACAGGCCCACCCACACCGAGCCCCACCGGGGGGAGGATTCCCCATGACGGACGAGCACAGCCTGTACGGCCCGCTCGAGGACCCCGCTGCGGACGCCGGCCACCAAGAGCACCCGCCCAGGGTCGGCTTCTTCACCGACACCTCCGTGTGCATCGGCTGCAAGGCGTGCGAAGTCGCCTGCAAGGAGTGGAACGACGTCCCGGAGGACGGCCTCGACCTGCTGGGCATGTCCTTCGACAACACCGGGATGCTCGGCGCGAGTTCCTGGCGGCACGTCGCCTTCATCGAGCAGGAACGCCCACTGGGACGACAGGACCCCGGCCTGTCCGACCTGCCCACCGGGCCCTCGGCCGCCGAGCACACCGCCGAGGTCGTCGCGGACGGCCTGCGGGACGCGCCCCGGGGCGGAGGTGAACTGGGCACCGAGCCCGTCGACCTGGGCTTCCCCTCCTTCGAGCTGCCCGGCGCCGGTACCGGCTCGGAGACCCGTACCGACTTCCGCTGGCTGATGTCCTCCGACGTGTGCAAGCACTGCACCCATGCCGGATGCCTCGACGTCTGCCCCACCGGAGCGCTCTTCCGCACCGAGTTCGGCACCGTGGTGGTGCAGCCCGACATCTGCAACGGCTGCGGCTACTGCGTGTCCGGCTGTCCCTACGGGGTCATCGACCGGCGGCCCGACGACGGCCGGGCCTGGAAGTGCACCCTGTGCCACGACCGCCTGCGCGGCGGCCTCGAACCCGCCTGCGCCAAGGCCTGCCCGACCGACTCCATCCAGTTCGGGCCGCTGGACGAACTGCGGGAGCGGGCCGACCGGCGACTGGAGCAGCTGCACGAGGCGGGCGTGGGCGAGGCACGGCTGTACGGGCGCGATCCCGAGGACGGAGTGGGCGGCGACGGCGCCTTCTTCCTGCTGCTCGACGAACCGGAGGTCTACGGACTGCCGCCGGACCCCGTCGTGCCCACGCGTGACCTGCCGTCCATGTGGAAGCACGCCGCGGTGGCAGCCTCCGCTCTGCTCGCGGCCACCGCCGCCGTCTTCATCAGGGAGGGTCGCCGATGACCGACGACGAGCCCCTGCGCGAGCCGCGCAGCGACGCGGGCGCCGCCGACCTGCATGCGCCCACGTTCGGCGCGGGCCGCGACCGGCACGACGACCAGGGCGTCGTAGCGGACTCGGAGTTCCGCTCCTATTACGGGCGGCCGGTACTGAAACCGCCGGTGTGGGAGTGGAAGGTGCCGGCCTACCTGTTCACCGGCGGCGTGTCGGCCGGTGCCGCCCTGCTTTCCGCCGGCGCCGACCTGACCGGCCGTCCGGCCCTGTGCCGCGCCGGGCGCCTGGGCGGCTTCGGTGCCCTGCTGGCCAGCAGCTACCTGTTGATCGCAGACCTCGGTCGTCCCGAACGCTTCCACCACATGCTGCGGGTGGCCAAGCCCAGTTCACCGATGTCCGTCGGCACATGGATCCTTGTCGCCTACGGACCCGGCAGCGGCCTGGCCGCCATGACCGAGCTGCTGCCGGGCTCCCTGCGTGCCATGCTGCCCGGCCGCCTGCCGGCTCGGGTCGGCCGGCTGGCAGGACTGTCCTCGGCCGCGGTCGCCCCCGCTCTGGCGTCCTACACCGCGGTGCTGCTCTCCCAGACGGCTGTGCCCGCCTGGCACGAGGCACGTCGGGAGCTGCCCTTCCTGTTCACGGGGTCCGCGGCGGCGAGCGGCGCGGGGCTCGGAATGCTGCTGGCCCCCGTGCACGAGGCGGGCCCTGCCCGACGGCTCGCGGCCCTCGGGGCCGGTGCGGAACTCGTCGCCGCCCGGCTGATCGAACGCCGACCGGCCCTGGAGACCACGGCCTACACCAGAGGCCGGGCCCACCGGCTCCGCCGGGCATCCGAATACCTCACCCTCGCCGGTGCTCTGGCCGCCGCCACCGTCGCCCGCCGCAGCCGCCCCGCCGCTGCCGCCGCCGGGCTCGCCCTGTTGGCCGGCAGCGCCCTTCAGCGGTTCGGCACCTTCGACGCGGGCGTCGCCTCGACCAAGGACCCGGCCTACGTCGTGGTTCCCCAACGTGCACGTCTGAACGCCCGTGACGGGCAGCACCGCCATGGTGACCAGGCCGAATGACGTTACACCTGGTCCTCGGGGCCGCGCTCCTCGGCGTCCCCCAGCCACTCCCTGACCTCCTGCCGCAGTGACCGCTGGAACGTGGTCAGGAGGGCCTGGACGACCAGGGGCTGCATGTGGGCGGAGAGGGTGCGGACGTCCCTCGGGGTGTGTTCGGGGACCGCGTCGCGCAGGAGGGTCGAGAGCTCGCGGGCGGCGGCGCGGGAGTGATCGAGGAGGGTGGTGCGGGCGGCGAGGATGACTTCCTGGGAGAACGGGAGGTCCAGGAGCTGTACGGCGAGGCGCAGCAGACCGGAGTCGACGCGGTAGGCACCGTCCGGCTCGGCGGGGGCCAGGACGTCCATCGCCGTCAGGCGCCGTACGTCCTCCTCCGTCAGCCGGCGCCCCGCGCGGCGGTCCAGCTCGGCGCGGCCGACCGTCTCCACCGCTTCCGGGGCCCAGGAGGAGACGACCGCCCGGTGCACCGCGAGGTCCTGGGCGGTGAGGCCGGCCGGGAGCCGGCTGATGTACCGCTCGATCGCCGCCAGCGTCATCCCCTGCAGCCGCAGCTCCTCGATCAGCGCGAGCCGGGCCAGATGCTCACGGCCGTACCGGCCGACCCGGCGGGGGCCTATCTCGGGCGGCGGGAGCAGTCCGCGGGTGCCGTAGAAGCGCACCGTGCGCACGGTGACGCCGGACCGCGCGGCCAGCTCGTCGATGGTGAGGGTGGGGTCCTCGGCCTCGGTCGTCATCGCAGCAGTATCGCTGTCGCAGCAGGAGTGTGAAACCCGCGAAGGTCATGTGAGAAGTGCCGCTCTGTGACGTGGACCATCGCATATCGGGTGATCTCTCTGGGAAGCTGCTGCCTTGGTCTGTACCGCGACACGATCGTGTGGGCGGGCCGCCCTGTAAGGAACCGGCCCCTCGTGGTCCGGGAGTACCAGAGAGTGGAACGACCCGTGAGCAAGGACGCCGTCGACTCGGCCCCGGCCGCTGCCACCACGCAAGCGGCCCAGACGCCCGCGGACGCGGGCGACGCCGGTTACAGCAAGGACCTCAAGGCCCGCCACGTCAACATGATCGCCATCGGCGGCGCCATCGGCACCGGCCTGTTCCTCGGAGCGGGCGGCCGCCTGCACAACGCGGGCCCCGCGCTCGCCCTGGCCTACCTGGTCTGCGGAGTCTTCGCCTTCTTCGTGGTCCGGGCGCTGGGCGAGCTGGTCCTGTACCGCCCCTCCTCCGGGTCCTTCGTGTCGTACGCGCGCGAGTTCCTCGGCGAGAAGGGCGCCTATGTCGCCGGCTGGATGTACTTCCTGAACTGGTCGACCACCGGTATCGCCGACATCACCGCGATCGCGCTCTACACGCACTACTGGAGCATGTTCACGTCCATACCGCAGTGGGTGCTGGCACTCGTCGCGCTGGCCGTGGTGCTCGCCGTGAACCTGATCTCGGTGAAGATCTTCGGCGAGATGGAGTTCTGGTTCGCGATCATCAAGGTCGCCACCCTGGTGGGCTTCATGCTCATCGGCATCTTCCTGCTGGCCACCCAGCACGACGTGGGCGGCCACCAGCCCGGCGTCAGCCTCATCACCGACCACGGCGGGATCTTCCCGCACGGCATGATGCCCGTCGTCCTCGTGATGCAGGGCGTGATCTTCGCGTACGCCGCGCTCGAGCTGGTCGGCGTCGCCGCCGGTGAGACCGCCGAGCCCGAGAAGGTCGTCCCGCGCGCGGTGAACTCGATCATGTGGCGCGTCGGCGTGTTCTACGTCGGCTCCGTCGTGCTGCTCGCCCTCCTGCTGCCCGGCTCGGTGTACTCCGCCGACCAGAGTCCGTTCGTGACCGTCCTGTCCAAGGTCGGCATCCCGGCGGCCGGCGACGTGATGAACCTGGTGGTGCTCACCGCCGCCATGTCCTCGCTGAACTCCGGCCTGTACTCCACCGGCCGCATCCTGCGCTCGATGGCCACGGCCGGCTCCGCGCCGAAGTTCACCGCCCGGATGAACCGCAGCCAGGTGCCCTACGGCGGCATCCTGCTGACCTGCGCGGTCTGCGTGCTCGGCGTCGGCCTGAACTACCTCGTGCCCAGCCAGGCGTTCGAGATCGTGCTGAACGTGGCCTCCCTCGGCATCATCAGCACCTGGGTGATCATCATGGTCTGCCACATGATCTTCGTCCGCCGGGCCCGCGCGGGCCTGGTCACCCGGCCGCGCTTCCAGCTCAAGTTCAGCCCGGTCACCGAGATCGTCACCATCGCCTTCCTGCTGGCCTGTCTCGGCATGATGTGGAACGACCCCGAGGTGGGCCGCCGCACCCTGTACCTGATCCCGCTGATCGCGGTCCTGCTGGTCGCCGGCTGGTTCGGCGTCCGCCGCCGCGTCACCGCGAATGCCGAGCGGGAGCTGACCGACCTCACGAAGTAGCAGATCACGGCCACTGTCAGTGGCAGCCCCTACGGTGGCGTCATGTCGGAGATCAGCTATGTCCGGGGTGACGCCACCGCGCCATGCGCGGAGGGCGCTCGCGTGATCGCCCATGTCTGCAACGACATCGGCGGCTGGGGGAGGGGCTTCGTCTCCGCGCTGTCCAAGCGCTGGCCGGAGCCGGAGGCGGCCTACCGCGCCTGGTACCGGGGGCGGGCGGCGAACGACTTCGGGCTGGGCGCCGTCCAGCTCGTCGAGGTCGGCCCGCTCCTGTGGGTGGCCAACATGATCGGCCAGCACGGCATCAAGGGGCGCGGCAAGGGCGTCCCGGTGCGGTACGAGGCGATCGACACCGCGCTCGGCCGGCTCGCCGGCCAAGTGATCGAACTCGGTGCCTCGGTGCACATGCCCCGCATAGGCTGCGGGCTGGCGGGTGGCGAGTGGCCGCTCGTGGAGCCGCTCGTCGCCGGGCGGCTGGCGGGGCGGGGCATCCCGGTCACCGTGTACGACCACGGGGAGGGCGCATGACGGACGTGCTGGTGCTGGGCGGTGCCGGGGTGGACACCATCGTCCGCGTACCCGAGCTGCCGCTGCCCTTCGCCGACAGCTATCCCATCGACACCGGGGTGCACACCCGCGCCGGGCAGACCGGCGACTTCGTCGCGCTGGGACTTGCCGCCCTGGGCCTCGACGTCCACCACCTCGACCTGATCGGCGACGACCCCGAGGGCGACCTCGTCCGGGCACTGCACCGGGACCACGGCATCGCCCTGACCGCGCTGCCCCAGCCCGCCGGCACCAAGCGCGCCGTCAACCTGGTCGGCCCCGACGGCCGCCGCCTCTCCCTGTACGACACCAGCCGTGCCCGCCCCGGCGACCGCTTCCCCGACGAGGTGCTGCGCCCCCTCGCGGCAGCCGCCCGGCACGTCCACGTGACCATCACCCAGCCCTGCGCCGAGGCCCTGCCGCTGCTCCGGGAGACGGGCGTGCCGCTCTCCACCGACCTGCACGACTGGGACGGCGAGAACCCGTACCACGAGCCGTACGCCCTCGCCGCCGACGTGGTCTTCCTCTCCGCCGCCGCCCTCACCGACCCCGAGCGCACCATGCGCCGGATATCGGAGCGCGGCCGGGCCCAGGTGGTCGTCGCCACGGCGGGTGCCGAGGGCGCCCATCTGCTGGCCTACGGCGAGCTGACCCACGTCCCGCCCGCGACCCCGCCCGCCCCGGTGGTCGACTCCAACGGCGCGGGCGACGCCTTCGCCGCCGCCTTCCTCTACGGCCGCCTCGCCGGAGCCGACCCCCGGCGCTGCGCCCGCTTCGGCGCGACAGCGGGCGCGTACGCCTGCACCGTCCCGGCCACCCGCACCGACGCGATAGGCCGTGACGGCCTCCTCGGGGAGGGAGCCGTCACGGCCTAGGGCAGAGGGGGCTCAGTGCGCGTGCACGTCGTTCGTGGCCTCGATCTTCTTCCACGACTTCGGCTCCGCGACCTTCGCCGCCAGCGGCCGGGCCGACGAGTCCGAGCCCCGCGCGTCCGGCTTCGACGGCTGGAACAGCCAGGTGTCGAAGAGCGCGGCCAGCGGCTTGCCGGACACCTGCTCGGCGTACTTCTGGAAGTCGGCCACCGAGGCGTTGCCGTAGGCGTGCTCCTTCGGCCAGCCCTTCAGCACGGCGAAGAACGCGTCGTCCCCGATCTCCTCGCGCAGCGCCTGCACCGCCAGCGCGCCCCTGTCGTAGACCGCGAGGTCGAACTGCGCGTCCGGGCCGGGGTCACCGGGCTTGACGGTCCAGAACGGGTCCTCGGCCGGGTGTGAGGCGTACACGTAGTCCGCCAGCTCGCGCGTGGTGCCCTCGCCCTCGTGCTCGGACCAGAGCCACTGCGCGTACCGGGCGAAGCCCTCGTTGATCCAGATGTCCTTCCAGCCCTTGAGCGACACGTCGTCGCCGTACCACTGGTGGGCCAGCTCGTGCACGACCACCGAGGTGTTGGAGCCGGCCGCGAACTGCTTGGGGCTGTAGTAGACGCGGGTCTGCGTCTCCAGCGCGTACCCGGTGGTGGTGTTGGGGACGTAACCGCCCGCCGAGGAGAACGGATACGGCCCGAAGTAGCCGCTCAGCCAGTCCACCAGCTCACCGGTGCGCTCCACGCTCGCCCGCGCCGCCCCGTCGTTCGCGCCGAGGTCCTTGCTGTACGCGTTGACCACCGGCACCCCGCCCTCGGAGGTGGACGTGGTGATGTCGAAGCGGCCGAGCGCGAGAGTGGCCAGATAGGTCGCCTGCGGCTTGTCCTGGCGCCAGTTGTAGCGGGTCCAGCCCAGCTTCGAACTGGTCGACGCCAGCGTGCCGTTGGAGATCGCCTGGGTGCCGTCCGGCACCGCCACCGACACGTCGTAGGTGGCCTTGTCGCTGGGGTGGTCATTACTGGGGAACCACCACCAGGCCGCCTCGGGTTCGTCCGCCGCGACGGCGCCGTCCGGGGTGCGGTGCCAGGTGTTGAAGCCGTAGGCGCTCTTCGTGGAGGGCACCCCGCTGTACCGGACGACCACGGTGACCTGCGTGCCCTTGGCCAGCGGGGTCTTCGGCGTGACCACCAGCTCGTGCTCGCCGGACGTGGTGAACGTGGCCTTGATGCCGTTGACCCGCACCTCGCTGACGTCCAGCAGGAAGTCCAGGTCGAAGCTGGACAGGTCCTGCGTGGTCCTGGCCAGGATGGTCGCGGTGCCCTGCAGCTCGTCCGTCTTCGGCTGGTACTGGAGCCTCAGGTCGTAGTGCGAGACGTCGTAGCCGCCATTGCCGTACTTCGGATAGTAGGCGTCGCCGATGCCCGGCGCGCCGGGGGCGGACGACGCGGCCGATGCCGGGATCGCCAGCAGGAGGGAGGCCGCCGCCAGGGCGCTCGGCGCGAGGATTCTGCGGTGCACGTCAGCTCCAAGTCTTCTGGACAGGAAGTCTGTTCGGAGCCTATTCAGTGCCGGCCGCTTCTGGCGTGTCCACGGCCCCTGCTGTCACACGATCGCCATTCAGCCGTCACGCGTCCCGGTGACCGCCGAAAGGCCCTCTTCTGTACGGGTGTTGACGGAGGTAGCGTCCGCCCATGCCGATTCGCTCGATCTGGAGAACCCTCGCGGTCCTGGCCGTCGGTGCCCTGACGGCCGTCCTCCTCGCCCCCGCCGCCGTCCAGGCGGCACCGCGCGAGAGCAGGCCCGTCTACTCGTACGCCGACGCCGTCCGCGAGTCCGTCTGGGTGGACACCGGCCTGGACGAGGACGGCGACGGCCGCACCGACCGCGTCGCCGCCGACATCGTCCGCCCCGCCGAACCCGCCCGGCAGGGCCGCAAGGTGCCCGTCGTCATGGACGCCAGCCCCTACTACTCCTGCTGCGGCCGCGGCAACGAGAGCCAGCTCAAGACGTACGACGCGCAGGGCCACGTCGTGCAGATGCCGCTCTTCTACGACAACTACTTCGTGCCGCGCGGCTACGCGTTCGTCGGCGTCGACCTCGCCGGCACCAACCGCAGCGACGGCTGCGTGGACGTCGGCGGCCGCTCCGACATCGGCTCCGCCAAGGCCGTCGTGGACTGGCTCGGCGGCCGGGCCCGCGCCTACACCAGCCGCACCGGCGGCACGCAGGTGAAGGCGAGCTGGACCAACGGCGCCACCGGCATGATCGGCAAGAGCTGGGACGCCACCATCGCCAACGGCGTCGCCGCCACCGGCGTGAAGAACCTCAAGACCATCGTGCCGATCAGCGGCATCTCCTCCTGGTACGACTACTACTTCGCCCAGGGCGCCCAGCTCTACGACGGCGGCCCCGACGAACTCGCGGGGTACGTGGAGAGCGGACAGGCCCACTGCGCAGCCGTACAGAGGAAACTCGCCGACGGCAGCCCCGACTCGGGCGACTGGACCCGGCTGTGGACGGAGCGGGACTACGTGAAGGACGCGCGGAAGGTCCGCGCCAGCGTGTTCCTGGTGCACGGCATGCAGGACCTCAACGTCCGCACCAAGCACGTCGGCCAGTGGTGGGACGCGCTGGCGAAGCACGGCGTCGAGCGCAAGATCTGGCTGTCCCAGACCGGCCACGTCGACCCCTTCGACTACCGGCGCGGCGCCTGGGTCGACACCCTGCACCGCTGGTTCGACCACGAACTCCTCGGCTACGACAACGGCATCGACCGCGAGCCCATGGCCGACATCGAGCGCCACCCCGACCAGTGGACCACCTCCGCCGTCTGGCCCCCGCGCGACACCCGGACCACCACCCTGTACCCGGCCCGCGGCACCACGCCCGGCGTCGGCACCCTGGGCCCGGGCCGCGCCACCGGCACCGAGACCTTCACCGACGACCCGAGCCGCAGCGAGACCGACTGGGCGGCCGACCTCACCCGATCGACGCCCGACAAGGCCGCCTTCATCACCCCGGCCCTCACCGCCCCGCTGCGGATCTCCGGCTCCTCACGGGTGACCGTGACCGCCACCCCGAGCACCGCCTCGGCCCACCTGTCCGCCGTCCTGGTCGACCTCGGCCCGGACACCATCCGCGACTACGCCGACGGCGGCGAGGGCATCACCACCCTCACCGAGCGCACCTGCTTCGGCGCGAGCACGGCCGGGGACAGCGCCTGCTTCAAGGCCACCGCGGCCAGGACGGCCGACGTGGGCGCCACCGTCGTCAGCCGGGGCTGGGCCGACCTCGGCCACCACGCCTCGCCCGCCAAGGGCACCCCGCTCACCCCCGGCCACGCCTACACGATGACCCTCGACCTCGCCGCCACCGACCACGTCGTGCCCAGGGGACACCGGCTGGCCCTGGTCGTCGCGGGCACGGACAAGGACCTCATCGAACCGCCCGCCACCCGCCCCACCCTCACCCTCGACCTCGCCCGTACGACCGCCCGCATCCCGCTGAGCGGCGGCCCGGCCGCCCTGGACCGCGCCACCATCGCACCGCTCGCCGGGCGCACCCTCACCGTCGTCGGCACCCCGCGCTGCCTGACGGGCCACGGCGACGGCTGCACCGCGGACGCGGACAGGTAGACACCGCACCGGGCGAGGGTGCGACGATTGCACCCTCGCCCAGATCCACGGTCGGAGTGCTCATGCCTGTCGTCACCGCGCTGACGTACTACCCCGTCAAGGGCTGCGCCGGCGTCCCCGTCGACCAGGCGCGGCTGACGCCCGCCGGGCTCGCGCACGACCGCAGCTTCATGGTCGTCAGCGAGGAGGGCGTGTTCCGTACCCAGCGGAGCGACCCCCGGCTGACGCTGATCCGGCCGGACGTCACGCTCGACGGGACGCAACTCACCCTCCGGTCGGACGACTTCGAGCCGCTGGTCGTCACCGTCGACGCGTCCGGTCCCGCCCGGCCCGTCGAGCTGTTCGGCGCCCCGTACCGGGGGATCGACCAGGGCGACACCGTGGCCGGCTGGCTGTCGTCGGTGCTCGGCGCGCCCAGCCGGCTGGTCCGCGTACCGCCCGACCACGACCGGGTCACCGACGGCAGGACGCCGGGCACCTCCGGGTACGCCGACAGCTCCGCCGTGCACCTCCTCTCCCGCGCCACGCTCGACCTGCTGAACGAGAAGCTCGGGGAACGCGGCGCCGGCCCGCTGCCGATGAACCGCTTCCGCCCCAACATCGTCGTCGACGGCTGGCCCGAGCCGCACACCGAGGACCGCGCCCACCACCTCACCCTCGGCGCGGCCGAACTCGGCTACACCAAGCTCGCCGTCCGCTGCGCCGTCACCACGGTCGACCAGGAGACCGCCGCCCGCTCGGGCCCCGAGCCGCTGCGCACCCTCGCCGGCTACCGCCGCGCGGCGCGGGGCGGGGTCGTCTTCGGGGCCAAGTACGCGGTGCTGCGCCCCGGCAAGGTGTCCGTGGGGGACGAGGTGGTCGTCGGGGAGTGGGGGGAGTCGGAGCGGTAAGCCGCCGTACGGCCCGTACGCCCTCGACCACGCGTACGCCCGCCGCCGGACAGGGCCGGTGGGCAGGCCGGGGCGGGGAAGCGAGCGCCTGTGCGGACCGCTGTACGGGCCGGACGTGGGAATACTCATCTCATGTCACCCGTCTACGCCACCTTCGGACTGGAACCGGCGACCCGTGTCGGCGCCGTGCTCGCCGACGGCGGCTACCAGGTCCACCGCGACTTCGTGGACTTCGTCGTCGACGGCAGCCCGCTGCTGTTCCGGCTCGCCGACCTCGACGCCGTGTCGCCGCTCGCCTCCGACCTCCCGCCCGCCGTCCTCGACACCCAGGTGCGCGCCCTGCTGCAGGAGGACGAACCCCCGCTGCCCGGCGGCCGGTTCGTGCTCTACGGCTGCCCGGAGTGTGCCGACCTGGGCTGCGGCGCCGTCACCGTCGTCATCGAGCGGGACGGCGACGACTACCGGTGGCGGGACTTCGCCTGGCAGACCGGCGAACACGTCGACCTCGACCGCGACGGCTACCACGGCACCGGCCCCTTCCACTTCCACGGCCCCGCCTACCGGGCCGCTCTCACCGCCCTGCTGGACGGCACCACTGCTGCCCCCTCGCGCCGGGTGCTGCTCATCGGCCCCCGCGCCGGCCTCCTCGCCAAGCTCGCGGCAGCCCTGCGCGGCATCGGCATCGGCGCCGACATCACCCCGGACGCCACCGACGTCCCCGCCAGGGAACTCAGGCAGTACGGGGCGGCGTTGACCGTCTCAGCGACCCAACGGGCGGCCCTGCGTGAGACGTTCGCCCGCACCGGCACCGCCCTCGTCGAGGCGCCCGCGCCGGTCGTCCCGGTCCTCGTCGCCCAGCTCCAGCAGGCCCTCGACCGCGCCCCGGACGACCGCCGCCGCCTCACCGCGCTGACCGCGACCCCGTACGCCGTCGAGATCGACGTGACCGCGCCGGGCCGCGTCCAGCTCACGGCGTACCGCGTCGACCGGCTCCGCCGCACCCATGTCCGGACCGTGCTGGACGCCGTGCTCGGCCCCGGCCACCACCGGCTGCCGCTCGACCCGAGGACGGTCAGGGGCGAGGCGTACCTGGTGGCCCGCACCTCCGGCGGGGTACTGGTGGCAGCGGTCAGGGGGGCGTCGGCCCGCGACTAAAATCGGCGTCCTGATGACTGCCACCCTCGTCGCCAAGAACCTCGCCGCCGGCCACGGCGACCGCTCCCTCTTCTCCGGGCTCGACCTCGTCGTCGCGCCCGGAGACGTGATCGGGCTGGTCGGCGCCAACGGCGCGGGCAAGTCCACGCTGCTCAAGATCCTCGCCGGGCTCACCGCGCCCGAGGAGGGCGAGCTGCGGCTCTCCCCGCCGACCGCGACCGTCGGCCACCTCCCGCAGGAGCCGGAGCGCAGGCCGGGCGAGACGGTCGGCGAGTTCCTGGCCCGCCGCACCGGCGTCGCCGAGGCCCAGCGCACCATGGACGAGGCCACCCAGGCCCTGGTCGACGGCGCGCCCGGCGCCGACGACGCGTACGCCACCGCGCTGGACCGCTGGCTGGGCCTCGGCGGCGCCGACCTGGACGAACGCGCCGAGGACGTGACCGGCACCCTCGGCCTCGCCGTCGGCCTCGACCGGCCCATGACCTCGCTGTCCGGCGGCCAGGCGGCCCGCGCCGGACTCGCGTCGCTGCTGCTCTCCCGCTACGACGTCTTCCTGCTGGACGAGCCCACCAACGACCTCGACCTCGACGGCCTGGAGCGGCTGGAACGCTTCGTCACCGGCCTGCGCGCCGGCACCGTCGTCGTCAGCCACGACCGCGAGTTCCTCACCCGCACCGTCACCAAGGTCCTCGAACTCGACCTGGCCCAGCGGCAGATCAACCTCTACGGCGGCGGCTACGCGGCCTATCTGGAGGAGCGGGACGTGGCCCGCAGGCACGCCCGCGAGGACTACGAGGAGTACGCGGACAAACGCGCCGCCCTCCAGGACCGGGCGCAGACGCAGCGCTCCTGGATGGACAAGGGCGTGAAGAACGCCCGGCGCAAGGCGGGCAGCGACAACGACAAGATCGGCCGCAAGTTCCGCAGCGAGGCCAGCGAGAAGCAGGCCGCCAAGGCCCGGCAGACCCAGCGGATGATCGAGCGCCTGGACGTGGTGGAGGAGCCCCGCAAGGAGTGGGAGCTGCGCATGGAGATCGCCGCCGCCCCGCGCTCCGGCGCCGTGGTGGCGACCCTCCGGGACGCCGAGGTCCGGCGCGGTGACTTCACCTTCGGCCCGGTCTCGCTCCAGATCGACTGGGCCGACCGGATCGCGGTCACCGGAGCCAACGGCGCGGGCAAGTCCACGCTGCTCGGCGCGCTGCTCGGCAGGGTCCCGCTGGACTCCGGCGACGCCACGCTGGGCTCCGGGGTGCTGGTCGGCGAGGTCGACCAGGCCCGCCGGCTGTTCCACGGCTCCGAGTTGCTGCTCGACGCCTTCCAGGCGGCCGTCCCGGACACCGAGCCGGTCGAAGTACGCACCCTGCTGGCCAAGTTCGGCCTGAAGTCGGACCACGTACTGCGTACGGCCGCGTCCCTCTCGCCCGGCGAGCGCACCCGCGCCGCCCTCGCGCTGCTCCAGGGCCGGGGCGTCAACCTGCTGGTGCTGGACGAACCGACCAACCACCTCGACCTGCCCGCCATCGAGCAGCTGGAGTCGGCGCTCGACGCCTACGAGGGCACGCTCCTGCTGGTCACCCACGACCGGCGCATGCTGGACGCGATCAAGGTGACCCGCCGCCTGGAGGTCGCGGACGGCAAGGTGACCGAACGCTGAACCCCGCCCCCGGCCTGGCATCGAGGCCGGGCCGGAGGCGGGGCAGGGGTCAGCGGCGGCCCTTGTTCGGGTCGACCAGACCGGCGCGGCGCAGGGCGTCCGCCATGGCGCTGTTGGCCGGCGCGGGGGCGGGACGGCCGCCCCGGTCCTTGCCGCCACCACTCCCACGGCCCTGACCGCCCTGGCCGCCGCCCTGACGCCGGCCCTGAGAGTCCTGCCCCTGCCGCTGCTGGGGCGGGCGAGCGCCGCCGCCCCGCTGCTGGCGGGGACCCCGCTCCTGCGGAGCCGCCTCGTCGTCCAGCCGCAGCGTCAGCGCGATCCGTTTGCGCGGGATGTCCACGTCCAGGACCTTCACCTTGACGATGTCACCCGGCTTGGCGACGTCCCGCGGGTCCTTGACGAACGTCTTGGACATCGCGGACACGTGCACCAGGCCGTCCTGGTGGACGCCGATGTCCACGAACGCGCCGAAGGCGGCCACGTTCGTCACCACGCCCTCCAGCACCATCCCGGCGGACAGGTCGGAGATCTTCTCCACGCCCTCCTTGAAGGTGGCCGTCCTGAACGCCGGACGCGGGTCGCGCCCCGGCTTCTCCAGCTCCTTCAGGATGTCGGACACGGTCGGCAGGCCGAAGGTGTCGTCCACGAAGTCGGCGGCCCGCAGCGAGCGCAGCACCCCGGTGTTGCCGACCAGCGAGGCCACATCCTGCCCGGTGGTCTTCACCATCCGCCGCACCACGGGGTACGCCTCCGGGTGCACGCTGGAGGAGTCCAGCGGGTCGCTGCCGCCCCGGATGCGCAGGAAGCCCGCGCACTGCTCGTACGCCTTCGGGCCCAGCCGGGACACCTTCTTCAGCTCCGCGCGCGAGGTGAACGGGCCGTGCTCGTCGCGGTGCGTCACGATGTTCTCGGCCAGCGTGGCGGAGATGCCGGACACCCGGGAGAGCAGCGGCACGGACGCGGTGTTGACGTCCACACCGACGCCGTTCACACAGTCCTCGACCACCGCGTCCAGCGAACGGGACAGCTTCACCTCGGAGAGGTCGTGCTGGTACTGGCCGACGCCGATCGACTTGGGGTCGATCTTCACCAGCTCGGCCAGCGGGTCCTGCAGACGCCTGGCGATGGAGACCGCGCCGCGCAACGACACGTCCATGCCGGGCAGTTCACGGGAGGCGTACTCCGACGCCGAGTACACCGAGGCGCCCGCCTCGGAGACCATCACCTTGGTGAGGTTCAGCTCCGGGTGCCTGGCGATGAGTTCGGTCGCCAGCCTGTCCGTCTCACGGGAGGCGGTGCCGTTGCCGATGGCGACCAGGTCGACCTTGTGCTCCTTGGCCAGCCGGGCCAGCTTGGCGATCGCCTCGTCCCACTTGTTGGCGGGCACGTGCGGGTAGATCACATCGGTGGCGACGGCCTTGCCGGTCGCGTCGACCACGGCCACCTTGACCCCGGTACGGAAACCGGGGTCCAGGCCCAGCGTGGCGCGGGTGCCGGCCGGGGCGGCCAGCAGCAGGTCGCGCAGGTTGGCGGCGAACACGTCGACCGCCTCGTCCTCGGCGGCCGTACGCAGCCGCAGCCTGAGGTCGATGCCGAGGTGCACCAGCACACGGGTGCGCCAGGCCCAGCGGACCGTGTCGGCGAGCCACTTGTCGCCGGGACGGCCCCGGTCCGCGATGCCGAACCGGTTCGCGATGATGCCCTCGTACGAAGACCGGCCCTCCGTCGGCTCCTCCGGCTCCAGGACGAGGTCGAGGACCTCCTCCTTCTCGCCGCGCAGCATCGCCAGAATCCGGTGCGAGGGGAGCGCGGTGAACGGCTCGGTGAAGTCGAAGTAGTCGGCGAACTTGGCGCCCGCCTCCTCCTTGCCGTCCCGCACCCTGGCGGCCAGCCGGCCGCGCGTCCACATCCGCTCGCGCAGCTCACCGATCAGGTCGGCGTCCTCGGAGAACCGCTCCGTCAGGATTGCCCGCGCGCCCTCCAGCGCGGCCTGCGCGTCCGCGACACCCTTGTCCGCGTCCACGAACGCGGCCGCGGCGGCCGCCGGTTCCACCGACGGGTCGCTCAACAGCCCCTCGGCCAGCGGCTCCAGACCGGCCTCCCGCGCGATCTGCGCCTTGGTGCGCCGTTTCGGCTTGTACGGGAGGTAGATGTCCTCCAGGCGCGCCTTGGTCTCGGCGCCCCGGATGCGTTCCTGAAGCTCGTCGGTGAGCTTGCCCTGCTCGCGCACCGACTCCAGGATCGCGCTCCGGCGCTCCTCCAGCTCACGCAGATAGCGCAGCCGCTCCTCGATGGTGCGAAGCTGCGCGTCGTCGAGGAGTTCGGTCGCCTCCTTGCGGTAGCGGGCGATGAAGGGCACCGTCGAACCGCCGTCCAGCAGCTCCACCGCGGCCTTCACCTGCCGCTCCCGTACGCCGAGTTCCCCGGCGATCCTGCTTTCGATGGACCCTGTGAGGGGTGTCGTCACGATCCCGTACCGCCTTCAGACGCTGAACGTTGCGCGGCAATTGTGGCAGGTGGCACGGGGATGCGGACGACAGGGCGCACCGGGCGCCCTCCGTCAGGCCCGGCCGCTGGAGGCCCCGCCGAACAGCCGGGCGACCGCCCGGAAGGGCAGGGTGACGACAGTGGCGATGGCCCCGCCTATCTGACGCAGGACATCGGCGATGGCACGGAACATGAGAGAAACTCCAATCCACCCGGCGGGTTGCCCGGTGCGCACCGGGTACCCCACGAGCGGCTCAGCACGCCCCCACCGGATCACCCGGTCGTGGGCACGCTCCAGGTGAAGCGGGGGTCGCGGCGTTCCAGGAAGGCGGTCACGCCCTCCTCGGTGTCGGTGGAGGCGAGGGACTGGGCGGTCCAGTGGAGGTCGCGGTCGGTGCGGCCGTCGGCGTACTCCTTGGCGGCGGCCTGGGTGAGCAGGGAGCGGGTGGCCAGGGTGGCGGTGAGTGCGGCGACGCGCTTGTCCAGCTCGCCCTCGGGGAGCACCTCGTCCACCAGGCCGGTGCGCAGCGCGCGGTCGGTGCCGATCAGTTCGGCCGAGAACAGCAGGTGCTTGGCGGTGGCCGGGCCGACCAGGGAGACGAGGCGCCGGGTGGAGGAGGCGGGGTAGACGATGCCGAGCCGCGCCGGGGTCACGCCGAACAGCGCGCCCTCCTCCGCCAGCCGGAGGTCGCAGGCGGCCGCGAGCTGGGCTCCGCCGCCCACGCAGTGGCCCTTGACCGCGGCGAGCGTCGGCTTGGGGAACGCGGCCAGCGCCTCCTCGGCGGCCACCGCGAGGCCCTGCGCCTCGGCGGGCGAACCCCGCAGCGTGGAGATGTCCGCGCCCGCGCAGAAGGTCCCGCCCTCCCCGGTGAGCACCAGCGCGCGCACCCCGGGATCGGCGGCCAGCTCCGCCAGCAGCGGGGGCAGCGCCCGCCACATCGCCGCCGTCATGGCGTTGCGCTTGGCCGGGTGGCGGATGACGACGGTGGCGACGCGGTCGGCGACGGCGTGCGACAGCTCGGGCTCCATGCGGCGGATGCTATCCGCGGACACCGGTCATGGGCGCGTGAGTTGGCTCGCACCACCCCTCGCACCACCCGAGTACAGATCTGACGAACCCGTACAACCTGAATAGTTCTCGAACCGGACGCCGGGGTGACAGATACGGTCATCCGCACGACCGCCCCGTACGGATGTGGTCGGAACCGTTCGATACCCGCTGACTTGTGTTCAGTCCTCCGGAGCGCACCCCGCCGTTACCAACACTCGACGTGTGGTGACAATCGAGCGCGAGGGTGGCGACCGGACGATGGACAACCACGGGCGCGGGGGTGTGCCGCGCCCCGCGGAGGGCGCCGAGCGCCCGCCCGAACCCCTGCCGTACGAAGGAGTGTGGCGGTTCACCGCCCCCGCCGTGGAAGCCTCGGTCCCGCAGGCGCGGCACGCCGTACGGGATCTGCTGCTGCGCCAGGGCGTACCGGTCGCGGACGAAGTGGTGGACGGGCTGCTGCTGATCGTCTCCGAGCTGGTCACGAACGCGGTCAAGCACGCCGCGCTGCTCTCGCCGACGCTCGGGGTGGAGGTGGCCGTCGGCGCCGAGTGGGTCCGGGTCTCGGTGGAGGACAACCACCCCTACCGTCCGACCGCGCTGGAGGCCGACCATGGCCAGACCGGCGGCAGGGGGCTGCTGCTGGTGCGCGAGGTCGCGCGCGAGGCGGGCGGCGCGGTCGACGTGGAGCACACGGCGAGCGGCGGCAAGGTGATCTGGGCCGCCCTGCCGCTCAAACCCGCGCTGTCCGGATGAGGGTCCCGCGGGCCTACCAGCCCGCGGCCGACCCCGTCAGCTCCTTGATCGCCGGACGCGCCGCGTCCAGCACCGTCATGAACCACGCGGAGAACGGCTCCCGCGCGTGCCGCTCCGCCAGCTCGGCCGCCGTCACGAAGGCGATCCCGCCCACCTCCTCCGGGTCCGGCGCCGGCGCCTGCTGCACCAGCCCGACGAAGAGGTGGTTGTACTCCTGCTCCACCAGGCCCGACGCCGGGTCCGGGTGGTTGTAGCGCACGGTGCCCGCCTGGGCCAGCAGCGAGGGCGAGACCCCCAGCTCCTCGTGGGTACGCCGGGCCGCCGCCGCGAACGGCGCCTCACCGGGGTAGGGGTGACCGCAGCAGGTGTTCGACCAGACACCGGGGGAGTGGTACTTGCCGAGCGCCCGCTGCTGGAGCAGCAGGCGGCCCCGCTCGTCGAAGAGGAACACCGAGAACGCCCGGTGGAGCTGCCCCGGCGGCTGGTGGGCGGTCAGCTTCTCCGCGGTGCCGGTCGTCACGCCGTTCTCGTCCACGAGTTCCAGCAAGATCGGCTCCGCGGTGCCGTTCGACGAGCTGTGGGCCTCGGTGGC
Organism: Streptomyces griseoluteus; assembly: GCF_004784465.1. GTDB lineage: Bacteria > Actinomycetota > Actinomycetes > Streptomycetales > Streptomycetaceae > Streptomyces > Streptomyces griseoluteus. The sequence continues at coordinate 129,919 of NZ_SRRU01000011.1, forward strand.
TGGTGTGATCGGCATACCCATCCTTCGCGTCGGTCTTCGCACCCCCAAGTCTGCCGTACGAAACCGGCACTCCCGGCACTTCGCGGCACGTCCGCATGTCCTGAACCCGGACGAGTACCTCAGTGACAGAGGTGCGCCTCGTGCTCCGCGTGCCCGCCCGGCTCCAGCTGGAAGGTGCAGTGCTCCACGTCGAAGTGGTCGCCCAGACAGCCCTGCAGCTCGTGCAGTATCTTCTCGTGGCCGATGGCGTTCAGCACATCCGTGCTCACCACCACATGTGCGGAGAGCACAGGCATGCCCGAGGTGATCGTCCAGGCATGCAGATCATGTACGTCCTCCACACCGTCCAGCGCCAGGATGTGTGCCCGTACCTCGGTCATGTCGACATCCTTGGGCGCCGCCTCCAGCAGCACGTCCAGCGTCTCGCGCAGCAGCCGCAGCGTCCTCGGCACGATCATCAGCCCGATGAGCAGCGAGGCGACCGGGTCGGCGGCCTGCCAGCCGGTGGCCAGGATCACGGCGGCCGAGACGATCACCGCGACCGAGCCCAGCGCGTCCGCGGCGACCTCCAGGAAGGCACCGCGCACATTGAGGCTCTCCTTCTGCCCACGCATCAGCAGCAGGAGCGAGACGGAGTTCGCCACCAGGCCGATCGCGCCGAACACCACCATCAGCCCGCCGTGCGTCTCGGCCGGCCGCAGGAACCGCTGCACCGCCTCGACCAGCACATAGCCGCCCACCCCGAGCAGCAGCACACAGTTGGCGAGCGCGGCCAGGATCTCGGCGCGGGCGAAGCCGAAGGTGCGGTGGGTGCTCGGCGGCCGGGCCGCGAAGTGGATCGCCAGCAGCGCCATGACCAGGCCCACCGCGTCGGTCGCCATGTGGGCGGCGTCCGCGATCAGCGCCAGGGAGTCCGCGACCAGACCGCCGACGATCTCGACCACCATGATGGCGAGCGTGATGCCCAGCGCCGCGCGCAGCCTGCCCCGGTACGCGGCCGCGGCCGTACCGGTGGACGGCACATGGCTGTGCGCATGCCCGTGGTCGTGCCCTGCCCCCATGAGAGAACCGCCCTTCAGCGCCGCGCGCCGGCTCGCAAACGAACGCACCGGCTCACAGTCAACTACGGTCGGCGGCCCGCGGGCAACGCGGCACTGAACACCGTTGTCATATGCTCTGACCTGCGGAAACGATCCGCAGGTCAGAGCCGTACGGCAGCCCTCAGAGGCCGCGGTGGTGCTGCCAGCCCGTCCACGCCGAGGCGACCATCTCCGGCACCCCGAGCCGGGCGCGCCAGCCCAGTTCGGCCGCCGCCCGCTCGGCGGAGGCCACCGCGCGCGGCGCGTCCCCCGGCCGCCGGTCCTCGACCACCGGCTCCCGCCGGTCCCCGGTGACCTCGCCGATCAGCGTGATCAGCTCGCGCACCGACACCCCCTCGCCCCGGCCGACGTTCAGCGTCAGATCACCGGCCGGCGCGTCCTCGGACAGGCGCCGGGCCGCCGCGAGGTGGGCCTCGGCGAGATCGGCGACGTGGATGTAGTCGCGGACACAGGTGCCGTCCGGCGTCGGATAGTCGGCGCCGAAGATCCGTGGCGCCTCGTCACGCGTCAGCCGGTCGAAGACCATCGGCACGATGTTGAACACCCCGGTGTCGGCCAGCTCCGGCGCGGCCGCGCCCGCCACGTTGAAGTAGCGCAGGCACACCGTGGAGATGCCATGCGCCTGTCCGGCCGCGCGGACCAGCCACTCACCGGCCAGCTTGGTCTCGCCGTAGGGGTTCACCGGGGCACAGGGGGTGTCCTCGGTGATCAGGTCCACGTCCGGGTTGCCGTACACGGCCGCCGAGGAGGAGAAGACCAGCCGCCGGACGCCCGCGTCCGCCATCGCGTCCAGCAGGGTCGCCAGGCCGCCGATGTTCTCCCGGTAGTAGCGGACGGGCTCCGCCACCGACTCCCCGACCTGCTTGCGTGCCGCGAGATGCACCACACCGGTCACCCCGTGCTCGGCGAACACCCGCTTCAGCAGGTCCCCGTCCAGCGTCGAGCCCTCGACCAGCGGGATGTCCCCCGGCAGCCGCTCGGGCACCGCCGCCGACAGGTCGTCCAGGACGACCACGTCCTCCCCGGCGCCGTGCATGGCCCGCGCCACATGGGCCCCGATGTATCCGGCTCCGCCGGTGATCAACCACGTCATGCCCGCAGACCCTACGCCGGGCCCCGCCGGGCGTCCCCGATGCCCCGTATTGCGCGCCGCCCGCCGGGGCGCGGTTTGTGGGCGGGCCCCCCGATCCCCGATGATGATCGCGGCACAGGCGGGCGCGGCCCCGGTGGACCGGGCCTGAACGCCCGGTGAACGGGTACACCGGTCCATCCGATAGCCTCTGCCGACATGCCGCCCCGGCGAGCCGCAGGCGAGGGGCGCCCCCAATCACGCAGCAGACCGGCGCCGCCGCGCCGGACCCAGGGAGTGAATTCGGTTGCCGACCGCCATCGTCACCGGTCAGCCGGTCCCCGGATCGTCCCTCGAAGGCGATCTGCGGTCCCTCGGCTTCGACGTGCGCATGGCCGCCGACACCGCCGAGGCCCGGCACCTGATCGCGGCCGCCCCCGCCGACGGGCGCGTGGCCCTGGTCGACGCCCGCTTCGTCGGCCACCCGCACGCCCTGCGCCTCGGCCTCACGGACCCCCGCTTCCCGCTCGCCGCCGTCCCCGGCGCCGTCACCGCCCAGGGCGCCGCCCGGCAGACGCTGAGCCGGGCCCTGGAGGGGCAGGACCAGACCCAGGACGAGGCCGGCGGCGGCACCGCGGTCGCCGTCGACAGCCTGCCCGACCGCCTGGTCACCGCCCTCGCCGCCGACGGCACCCCGGTGCACCGCCCCGAGCTGGGCAGCCTGGTCGCCGCCGTCCCCGCCGACCCGCAGGCCCGCAACGAGGCCCGGCAGGCCGTCCTCGCCGTCGACGAGGAGGACATCCGTCTGAAGTCGGCGGTGAAGTCCCGCGACGGCTTCTTCACCACCTTCTGCATCAGCCCGTACTCGCGCTACCTCGCGCGCTGGTGCGCCCGCCGGGGCCTCACCCCCAACCAGGTCACCACCGCCTCCCTGCTCACCGCCCTGATAGCGGCGGGCTGCGCGGCCACCGGTACGCGCCCCGGCTTCATCGCGGCCGGCGTGCTGCTGATCGCCTCCTTCGTGCTGGACTGCACCGACGGCCAGCTCGCCCGCTACTCCCTCCAGTACTCCACGCTCGGCGCCTGGCTGGACGCCACCTTCGACCGGGCCAAGGAGTACGCCTACTACGCCGGACTCGCGCTCGGCGCGGCCCGTGGCGGCGACGACGTCTGGGCCCTCGCGCTCGGCGCGATGATCCTCCAGACCTGCCGGCACGTCGTGGACTTCTCCTTCAACGAGGCCAACCACGACGCCACCGCCAACACCAGCCCCACCGCCGCCCTATCCGACAAGCTGGACAGCGTCGGCTGGACGGTCTGGGTCCGCCGGATGATCGTCCTGCCCATCGGCGAACGCTGGGCCATGATCGCCGTCCTCACCGCGGTCACCACCCCCCGCGTCACCTTCTACGTGCTGCTGATCGGCTGCGCCCTCGCCGCGATGTACACGACGGCAGGGCGCGTGCTGCGCTCGCTGACCCGCAAGGCCCGCCGCACCGACCGCGCCGCCCGCGCGCTCGCCGACCTCGCGGACACCGGCCCGCTCGCCGGTGCCCTGGCCCGCGTGCTCAAGCGGGGCCTGCCCGGCCTCGCCGTCCCGGCCGTCGCCTTCCTCGGCGGCGCCGCCGTGGTCGCCTGCTCGGCGCTGACCGGCTTCGGCGGTTGGCTGCCGGTCGTGGGCGCGGTGGTCTACGTCCTCACCTCGGCGCTCGCCACGGCCCGCCCGCTGAAGGGCTCGCTGGACTGGCTCGTCCCGCCGTTCTTCCGCGCCGCCGAGTACGGCACGGTGCTCGCGCTGGCCGCCCGCGCCGATGTCCACGGCGCCCTCCCGGCGGCGTTCGGGCTGGTCGCGGCGGTCGCCTACCATCACTACGACACGGTGTACCGCATCCGCGGCGACGCCGGAGCGCCGCCGGCCTGGCTGGTGCGCGCCATCGGGGGGCAGGAGGGGCGCACGCTGCTCGTCACCGTGCTTGCCGCGCTGCTGACCGCCTCCCAGTTCACCGTCGCGCTCACGGTCATCGCCGTGTGCGTCGCTCTGCTGGTGCTCGTCGAGAGCATCCGCTTCTGGGTGTCCGCTGGGGCGCCCGCCGTCCACGACGAAGGAGAAACCGCATGATCGGCCTCGTGCTGGCGGCCGGCGCCGGACGGCGTCTGCGCCCCTACACCGACACCCTGCCCAAGGCCCTGGTGCCGGTGGGCCCGGAGGGTGACGAGGAGTCGCTCACCGTTCTCGACCTCACCCTCGGCAACTTCGCCGAGGTCGGTCTCACCGAGGTCGGTGTCATCGTCGGCTACCGCAAGGAAGCCGTGTACGAGCGCCGGGCGGCCCTCGAGGCGAAGTACGGCCTGAAGATCACGCTGATCGACAACGACAAGGCCGAGGAGTGGAACAACGCCTACTCCCTGTGGTGCGGCCGGGACGCGCTGAAGGACGGCGTGATCCTCGCCAACGGCGACACCGTGCACCCGGTCTCGGTCGAGAAGACGCTGCTCGCGGCCCGTGGTGACGGCAAGAAGATCATCCTCGCGCTGGACACGGTGAAGTCCCTGGCTGACGAGGAGATGAAGGTCGTCGTGGACCCCGCCAAGGGCGTCCGGAGGATCACCAAGCTGATGGACCCCGCCGAGGCGACGGGCGAGTACATCGGTGTGACCCTCATCGAGGGCGACGCGGCCGAGGAGCTGGCCGACGCGCTGCGCGCCACCTTCGAGCGGGACCCGCAGCTCTACTACGAGGACGGTTACCAGGAGCTGGTCGACCGCGGCTTCCGGATCGACGTCCAGCCCATCGGTGACGTCTCCTGGGTCGAGATCGACAACCACGACGACCTCGCCAAGGGACGGAAGATCGCGTGCCAGTACTGACGAGGCTCATCCCCTCGCCGGTCGTCGTCGACATCCGCCCGGGTGCCCTCGCCGACCTGGCCACCGTGCTCGCCGACGAGCGCATCTCGCACTCCGGCCGCCTGGCCGTCGCCGTCAGCGGCGGCTCCGGCGCCCGGCTGCGCGAGCGGGTCGCGCCCCAACTGCCGGGCGCGACCTGGTACGAGGTCGGCGGCGGCACGCTGGACGACGCCGTGCGGCTCGCGGACGACATCCGCGCCGGGCACTTCGACGCGCTGGTCGGCCTCGGCGGCGGCAAGATCATCGACTGTGCCAAGTACGCCGCCGCGCGGGTCGGCCTGCCGCTGGTCGCCGTGCCGACGAACCTCGCGCACGACGGCCTGTGCTCGCCGGTCGCCACCCTGGACAACGACGCGGGCCGGGGTTCCTACGGGGTGCCGAACCCGATCGCCGTCCTGATCGACCTGGACGTCATCCGGGCCGCCCCGACGCGCTTCGTTCGCTCCGGCATCGGCGACGCGGTGTCCAACGTGTCCGCCATCGCGGACTGGGAGCTGGCCAACCGGGTCAACGGCGAGAAGATCGACGGTCTCGCCGCCGCCATGGCCCGCCAGGCGGGCGAGGCCGTGCTCCGGCACCCCGGCGGGATCGAGGACAACGACTTCCTCCAGGTCCTGGCCGAGGCGCTGGTGCTGTCCGGCATCGCCATGTCGGTCTCCGGTGACTCGCGGCCGTCCTCGGGCGCCTGCCACGAGATCAACCACGCCTTCGACCTGCTCTTCCCGCAGCGCGCCGCCAGCCACGGCGAGCAGTGCGGCCTCGGCGCCGCCTTCGCCATGTACCTGCGCGGGGCGCACGAGGAGTCGGCGCACATGGCCGGCGTACTGCGCCGCCACGGCCTGCCGGTACTGGCCGAGGACATCGGCTTCACCGTGGACGAGTTCGTCCGCGTCGTGGAGTTCGCCCCGGAGACCCGGCCCGGCCGCTACACGATCCTGGAACACCTCGACCTCAAGACTGAGCAGATCAAGGACATCTACGCCGACTATGTCAAGGCCATCGGTAGCTGAACTCCGTCCGGTCGTCCACCCCGTGGGGGTGAAGGACCGGCGCAGCGGTGAGCACTGGGCGGGACGCCTCTACATGCGCGAGGTGTCCCTGCGCATCGACCGTTACCTGGTGAACACCAGGATCTCGCCCAACCAGCTCACGTACCTGATGACCGTCTGCGGTGTGCTCGCGGCCCCGGCCCTGCTGGTGCCGGGGATCCCGGGCGCCGTGCTCGGCATCGTCGCCACCCAGCTCTATCTGCTGCTGGACTGCGTCGACGGCGAGATCGCCCGCTGGCGCAAGCAGTACTCGCTGGGCGGGGTCTACCTCGACCGCGTCGGCGCCTACCTGACCGACGCGGCCGTGCTGGTCGGCCTCGGGCTGCGCGCCGCCGACCTGTTCGGCAGCGGCCGTATCGACTGGCTGTGGGCGTTCCTCGGCACACTGGCGGCGCTGGGCGCGATCCTGATCAAGGCGGAGACCGACCTCGTCGGGGTCGCCCGGCACCAGACCGGGCTGCCTCCGGTGAAGGAGGCGGCCGCCGAGCCGCGTTCCTCCGGGATGGCACTGGCCCGGCGCGCCGCCGCGGCCCTCAGGTTCCACCGGCTGATCCTCGGTATCGAGGCGTCGCTGCTGATCCTGGTGCTGGCCATCGTGGACCAGGTACGCGGCGACCTGTTCTTCACCCGGCTCGGCACCGCCGTGCTGGCGGGCATCGCGCTGCTCCAGACCCTGCTGCACCTGGTGTCCATTCTCGCGTCGAGCAGGCTGAGGTGAACGGCATGAAGGTCGGCGCGGTCATCATCACCATGGGCAACCGCCCCGAGGAACTGCGGGCGCTCATCGACTCCGTGGCCAAGCAGGACGGCGACAAGGTCTCCGTGGTCGTCGTCGGCAACGGCTCGCCGGTGCCCGATGTGCCCGAGGGCGTGCGCACCGTCGAGCTGCCCGAGAACCTCGGCATCCCCGGCGGCCGCAACGTCGGCATCGAGGCGTTCGGCCCCGGTGGCAGTGACGTCGACATCCTGCTGTTCCTGGACGACGACGGTCTGCTCGCCCGGCAGGACACCGCCGAGCTGTGCCGGGCCGCGTTCGCCGCTGACCCGGAGCTGGGCATCATCAGCTTCCGCATCGCCGACCCGGAGACCGGCGAGACCCAGCGCCGGCACGTGCCCCGGCTGCGCGCCTCGGACCCGATGCGCTCCTCCCGCGTGACCACCTTCCTCGGCGGTGCCAACGCCGTCCGCACCAAGGTGCTCGGCGAGGTCGGCGGGCTGCCGGACGAGTTCTTCTACGCCCACGAGGAGACCGACCTCGCCTGGCGTGCGCTGGACGCCGGCTGGATGATCGACTACCGGTCGGACATGGTGCTGTACCACCCGACGACCGCGCCCTCGCGGCACGCGGTGTACCACCGCATGGTGGCTCGGAACCGCGTCTGGCTGGCCCGGCGCAACCTTCCGCTGCCGCTCGTCCCGGTCTACCTTGGCGTCTGGCTGCTGCTCACGCTGGCCCGCCGCCCCTCCGGACCGGCGCTGAAGGCGTGGTTCGGCGGGTTCAGGGAGGGCTGGGCCACCCCCTGCGGTCCCCGCCGCCCGATGCGCTGGCGTACGGTGTGGCGGCTGACCCGGCTGGGCCGTCCCCCGGTGATCTGAGAAGCTCGGGTGGGGCGGGCGAGCGGCCCCGCGCAGGCGAACCGGACGATGTACTCGAAGACGAAAGTTTCCCCCTGTGAGTGAGAGAACCCATGACGGCGGTGTCGCGGTGACCGCGGCCCCGTCGCCCGACGAGAGCCTGCCGGCGGCAGACCTCGCCGCCAAGTACGGGCTCGCGGTGAGCGGTGCCCGCCCCTCGCTCGTCGAGTACGTCCGGCAGCTCTGGAGCCGCCGCCACTTCATCCTCGCCTTCTCCCAGGCGAAGCTGACGGCCCAGTACAGCCAGGCCAAGCTGGGCCAGCTCTGGCAGGTGGCCACCCCACTGCTCAACGCGGCCGTGTACTACGCGATCTTCGGGCTGATCCTCGACGCCAGCCGGGGCATGTCGCACGACACCTACGTGCCCTTCCTGGTCACGGGCGTGTTCGTGTTCACCTTCACGCAGAGCTCGCTGATGTCGGGCGTCCGCGCGATCTCCGGCAACCTCGGCCTGGTGCGAGCCCTGCACTTCCCGCGCGCGTCGCTGCCGATCTCGTTCTCCCTCCAGCAGCTCCAGCAGCTGCTGTTCTCGATGATCGTCGTGTTCCTGGTGGTGATCGGGTTCGGCAACTATCCGCGGCTGTCGTGGCTGCTGATCCTCCCGGCGCTGGTGCTGCAGTTCCTGTTCAACACCGGGCTCGCGATGATCGTGGCCCGCATGGGCGCCAAGACGCCGGATCTCGCCCAGCTGATGCCGTTCATGCTGCGGACCTGGATGTACGCGTCCGGCGTGATGTTCTCCATCAACCACATGCTGGCGGGCAGGCCCGACTGGATCGTCCGGGCGCTCCAGGCGAACCCGGCGGCCGTCTACATGGACCTGATGCGCTACGCCCTGATCGACGGCTACGGCGCCTCGAACCTGCCCCCGCACGTGTGGGCCTTGGCCCTCGGCTGGGCCGTGGTCGTCTTCTGCGGCGGCTTCGTGTACTTCTGGAAGGCTGAGGAGCGGTACGGCCGTGGCTGAGCAGAACACCGGCGACCGCCGGCCCACCGTCATCGCGGACGAGCTGCACATCGTCTATCGGGTCAACGGCGCCAAGACCGGCAAGGGCAGCGCCACCGCCGCCCTGAGCCGCATCATCAAGCGGGGCGAGCCGCGCGGGGTGCGCAAGGTGCACGCCGTGCGCGGGGTGTCCTTCACCGCCTACCGGGGCGAGGCCATCGGCCTCATCGGCTCCAACGGCTCCGGCAAGTCCACCCTGCTACGAGCCATCGCCGGCCTGCTCCCGGCGGAGAAGGGCAAGGTCTACACCGACGGCCAGCCCTCGCTGCTGGGCGTCAACGCGGCGCTGATGAGCGACCTGACCGGCGAGCGGAACGTCATCCTGGGCGGTCTCGCCATGGGGATGTCCCGCGAGCAGATCAAGGAGCGCTACCAGCGGATCGTCGACTTCTCGGGCATCAACGACAAGGGCGACTTCATCACGCTGCCGATGCGCACGTACTCCTCCGGCATGGCGGCCCGGCTGCGGTTCTCCATCGCCGCCGCCAAGGACCACGACGTCCTCATGATCGACGAGGCGCTGGCCACCGGTGACCGCGCCTTCCAGAAGCGCTCCGAGGAACGCATCCGGGAACTGCGCAAGGAGGCCGGCACGGTCTTCCTGGTGAGCCACAACAACAAGTCCATCCGCGACACCTGCGACCGCGTCCTGTGGCTGGAACGCGGCGAACTCCGCATGGACGGACCAACCGAAGAGGTCCTCAAGGAGTACGAGAAGTTCACGGGCAAGTAGCCCGACTTTCCGTCAGGGCCCTGCCGGACATTCCCCGGCGGGGCCCGGCGTCTGCAAAGGATGCGTCAACTCCGGTGGGGCGTAGGAATCTTGGCACCCATAGGTGTGTTGTTGTGATGCGCCGGACACCCCGGGGGACCCTGGCGCGTTGTACAACGTAAGCTGTACCGGTGCCGGAAACCGGCAATCGGGGCGATAATGCGCGACACCCTCCGCCGGGACGCCCCCCGGAGGGTCGGCGGCGTGTCCGAAATAGTGTGTATCGGGTCGGCAGTGTAGAACGGGAGATGTGACGGCAATGGCTACGGAAACTCCCCAGCTCACCGCGAGCCGCGCCGTCCTTGCACCGGGCAGCGCGCAGTGACGGGAACCGACACGGCGACGGCACTGGAACGCGCCACGCTGGACAAGGCCGCGCGCGAGAACTTCCCCGTGGCCCCCTTCTTCCTGCCCCGCGCCTGGCGCACCGACCTCATGGCCGTCTACGGCTTCGCCCGCCTGGTCGACGACATCGGCGACGGCGACCTGGCCCCCGGCGGCGCCGACGCCCGCGTCCTCGGCGTCCCCCCGGAGCGGGCCGACGACCGGCTCGCCCTGCTCGACGCCTTCGAGGCCGACCTCCGCCGGGTCTTCGACGGCACCCCGCACCACCCCCTGCTGCGCCGTCTCCAGCCCACCGTGCGCCGCCGCGGCCTCACCCCCGAGCCCTTCCTCGGCCTGATCGCCGCCAACCGCCAGGACCAGCTCGTCACCCGGTACGAGACCTACGACGATCTGCGCGCCTACTGCGAACTCTCCGCCAACCCGGTCGGTCGCCTGGTGCTCGCCGTCACCGGCACCGAGACCCCCGAGCGCATCCGCCGCTCGGACGCCGTGTGCACGGGGCTGCAGATCGTCGAGCACCTCCAGGACGTCGCCGAGGACCTCGGCCGCGACCGCATCTACCTGCCCGCTCAGGACATGAAGCGTTTCCACGTCCAGGAGAGCGACCTCGCCGCCCCGAGCGCCGGCGCGTCCGTACGCGCCCTGGTCGCGTTCGAAGCCCGACGCGCACGCGATCTGCTGAATGAAGGCGCCCCCCTCGTGGGTAGCGTCCACGGCAGACTGAAGCTGCTGCTCGCGGGATTCGTGGCGGGAGGAAAGGCGGCGGTCCGGGCGATCGCCGCCGCCGATTTCGACGTACTTCCCGGCCCGCCCAAGCCCGGCAAGCTCCAGTTGCTGCGTGAGGCGGGCACGACCCTGCGAGGAGAGGGGTGATCCGGGCAGTGGAGGCTTCGCAAGCCGTGTCCGCACCGGTACTCGCCGCCTATCGCTACTGCGAGACGGTCACCGGCCAGCAGGCCCGCAACTTCGCCTACGGCATCCGGCTGCTGCCGACGCCCGAGCGCCGCGCGATGTCGGCGCTCTACGCCTTCTCACGGCGCGTCGACGACATCGGCGACGGCGAGCTGCCCGGCGCGGTGAAGGTGGAGCGCCTGGAGGACACCCGGGCGCTGCTCGGCCGGGTCCGGGCGGGCGCGGTCGAGGAGGACGACACCGACCCGGTGGCTGTCGCCCTCGCCCACGCCTCCGGGGTCTTCCCGATCCCGCTCGGCGGCCTGGACGAGCTGATCGACGGCGTCCAGATGGACGTGCGCGGCGCGACCTACGAGACCTGGGACGACCTCAAGGTCTACTGCCGGTGTGTGGCCGGTGCCATCGGACGCCTCTCGCTGGGCATCTTCGGCACCGAGCCCGGCGCACGCGGCGTCGAGCGTGCCCCCGAGTACGCCGACACGCTGGGGCTCGCCCTCCAGCTCACCAACATCCTGCGCGACGTCCGCGAGGACGCCGAGGGCGGCCGCACCTACCTGCCCGCCGACGACCTGGCCAAGTTCGGCTGCTCGGCCGGGTTCGCCGGACCCACCCCGCCCGAGGGCTCCGACTTCGCGGGCCTGGTGCACTTCGAGGTCCGCCGCGCCCGCGCCCTGTTCGCCGAGGGCTACCGGCTGCTGCCCATGCTGGACCGCCGCAGCGGCGCCTGTGTCGCCGCCATGGCCGGGATCTACCGCCGTCTGCTGGACCGGATCGAGCGCGACCCGGAGGCCGTGCTGCGCGGCCGCGTCTCCCTGCCCGGCCGCGAGAAGGCGTACGTCGCCGTGCGCGGCCTGTCCGGCTTCGACACCCGGCACGTCTCGCGGCACACGCTCAGGGGGCGCGCCTGATGACGGCCGAGGCCCAGGAGGTGGCTTCGGCGGCCCGGCCGCCGCGGGCAACCCTCGCCCGCGGCGCGGCGTCCCTGACTGCGACGGCCGGACGTGCACGGTTCGGCCGGCACGCGTGGCACGCACGGAAGGACGCGGCATGAGCGAGGCCCCACGCCCGGCCCGGGCGCACACCGGCGGCACCGGCCGGGACGCCGTCGTGGTCGGCGGCGGTCTCGCCGGGGTCACCGCGGCCCTCGCGCTCGCCGACGCGGGCGTGCGCGTCACCCTGCTCGAAGGCAGGCCCCGGCTCGGCGGGCTCGCCTTCTCCTTCCAGCGCGGCGACCTGACCGTGGACAACGGCCAGCACGTCTACCTGCGCTGCTGCACCGCCTACCGCTGGTTCCTCGACCGGATCGAGGGCGCCGCGCTGGCCCCGCTGCAGAACCGGCTCGACGTGCCCGTGGTCGACGTCGACAAGCCCGAGGGGCGGCGGCTCGGCCGGCTCCGGCGAGACCCGCTGCCCGTACCGCTGCACCTGGGGCGGAGCCTGGCCGCGTACCCGCACCTCTCGCTCGCCGAGCGGGTCTCCGTGGGGCGGGCCGCGCTCGCGCTCAAGGGGCTCGACCCCGCCGACCCGGCGCTGGACGACCAGGACTTCGGCTCCTGGCTGGCCCGGCACGGCCAGTCGGCGCGCGCCATCGAGGCGCTGTGGGACCTGGTCGGGGTCGCCACCCTCAACGCGGTCGCGGGCGACGCCTCGCTCGGACTGGCCGCGATGGTGTTCAGGACCGGGCTGCTGTCCGAGCCGGGCGCGGCCGACATCGGCTGGGCGCACGTCCCGCTGGGCGACCTGCACGACCGGCTGGCCCGCAAGGCCCTCGACTCCGCGGGCGTCCGCACCGAGCTGCGCACCCGCGTCACCTCCCTCTCCCGGCACGCGGACGGACGCTGGAGCGTCCGGACCCCCGGCGAGACGATCGACACCGACGCCGTCGTCCTCGCCGTACCCCAGCGCGAGACTCACGACCTGCTGCCGGCCGGCGCGCTCGACGACCCCGGGCGGCTGCTGCGCATCGGCACCGCGCCGATCCTCAACGTGCACGTGGTGTACGACCGGCCGGTGCTCGCCCGGCCCTTCCTCACCGCGCTCGGCACGCCCGTGCAGTGGGTGTTCGACCGCACCGCCGCCTCCGGGCTGCGCGAGGGCCAGTACCTGGCACTGTCCCAGTCGGCCGCGCACGACGACATCGACGCCCCCGTCGCCCACCTGCGCGAGCGCTACCTGCCCGAGCTGGAACGGCTGATCCCCGGCGCCCGTACCGCGCGGGTACGGGACTTCTTCGTCACCCGCGAGCGCACCGCCACGTTCGCCCCCACCCCCGGCGTCGGGCGGCTGCGCCCCGGCGCCCGCACCAAGGCTCCCGGCCTCTACCTGGCCGGCGCGTGGACCGCCACCGGCTGGCCCGCGACCATGGAGAGCGCGGTCCGCAGCGGCGTGAGCGCGGCCGACGCCGCGCTGGGCGCCCTGGGCCGGCCCCGTCCCCGCCGCCTCTTCCAGTTCGAGGAGGCGGCCTGATGCTCGATCAGCACAGCCCGGAGGGGCCCCGCACCCCCGGTACCGCAACAAGAGGAGAGACTGTGCCCACTGTGCCGCCCCCGGCCTCGACAGCCGCCGACGCCGTGGACGTGACCGCACTGCTGGAGCGCGGCCGGACCCTGGCCACCCCGGTGCTGCGCGCCGCCGTCGACCGGCTGGCGCCCCCGATGGACACTGTCGCCGCCTACCACTTCGGCTGGATCGACGCCGCCGGGAACCCGGCCGCCGGTGACGGCGGCAAGGCCGTGCGTCCCGCCCTCGCCGTGCTCTCCGCCGAGGTCACGGGCGCCGCCCCCGAGGTGGGCGTGCCCGGCGCGGTCGCCGTCGAGCTGGTGCACAACTTCTCCCTGCTGCACGACGACCTGATGGACGGCGACGAGCAGCGCCGCCACCGCGACACCGTCTGGAAGGTGCACGGCCCCGCCCAGGCCATCCTGGTCGGCGATGCCCTGTTCGCCCTCGGCAACGAGGTCCTGCTGGAGCTGGGCACCGTCGAGGCCGGCCGCGCCACCCGCCGGCTGACCGCCGCCACCCGCGCCCTGATCGACGGCCAGGCCCAGGACATCTCCTACGAGCACCGCGACCGCGTCAGCGTCGAGGAGTGCCTGGAGATGGAGGGCAACAAGACCGGCGCCCTGCTGGCCTGCGCCTCCTCCATCGGCGCGGTCCTCGGCGGCGCCGACGACCGCACGGCCGACGCGCTGGAGCGCTACGGCTACCACCTCGGCCTGGCCTTCCAGGCCGTCGACGACCTCCTCGGCATCTGGGGCGACCCGGAGTCCACCGGCAAGCAGACCTGGAGCGATCTGCGCCAGCGCAAGAAGTCCCTGCCCGTGGTGGCGGCCCTGGCCGCCGGGGGCCCCGCCTCCGAGCGGCTCGGCGAGATCCTCGCCGCCGACGCCAAGAGCAGCGACTTCGCCGCCTTCTCCGAGGAGGAGTTCGCGGCCCGCGCCGCCCTCATCGAGGAGGCGGGCGGCCGCGAGTGGACGGCGGACGAGGCGCGGCGTCAGCACACCGTCGCCATCGAGGCCCTGCACGCCGTCGACATGCCCGACCGGGTGCGGGACGCCTTCACGGCGCTCGCCGACTTCGTCGTCGTCAGGAAGAGATGATCACTATCGGCCGAATAACCCTCGCGTAGTCGCCGGCCGGTGCGACGCGATCAGCGGCACACCGGCCGACGGCGGACCCACAGCAGCACGACTCGAACGACTGCACAAAGGGGAAGCCATGACAGCGACGACCGACGGAAGCACCGGGGCCACCCTCCCGCCCCGCGCTGCCGCGGCCAGCGACACCGACAGCACCGACCCCCTGGCGGCCGGGGTACCCGAGGCCGCCGAACGCGCCGCCGCGCGCGCCACCGAGTACCTGCTGGCCCGGCAGGACCCCGAGGGCTGGTGGAAGGGCGACCTGGAGACCAACGTCACCATGGACGCCGAGGACCTCATGCTGCGCCAGTTCCTCGGCATCCTCGACGCGGCGACCACCCGCGCCGCCGCCCTGTTCATCAGGGGCGAGCAGCGCGAGGACGGCGCCTGGGCCACCTTCTACGGCGGCCCGGGCGACCTGTCCGCCACCGTGGAGGCGTACGTCGCCCTGCGGCTGGCCGGGGACGCCCCGGACGCCCCGCACATGGCGCGCGCCTCGGCCTGGGTGCGCGAGCGGGGCGGTATCGCCTCCGCCCGTGTCTTCACCCGGATCTGGCTCGCCCTGTTCGGCTGGTGGAAGTGGGAGGACCTGCCCGAACTCCCCCCGGAACTCATCTGGTTCCCCACCTGGCTGCCGCTCAACATCTATGACTTCGGCTGCTGGGCCCGGCAGACCATCGTGCCGCTGACCATCGTCTCGGCCAAGCGCCCGGTCCGCCCCGCGCCCTTCCCGCTCGACGAGCTGCACACCGACCCGGCCAATCCCAGCCCGCCCAAGCCCTTTGCTCCGCTGACCAGTTGGGACGGCGCCTTCGAGCGGCTCGACCGGGTGGTGCACCGGCTGCGCAAGGCCGTACCGCGCCGGGTGCGCCGGGCCGCGATGAACGCCGCCGCCCGCTGGATCGTCGAACGCCAGGAGAACGACGGCTGCTGGGGCGGCATCCAGCCGCCGGCCGTGTACTCGGTCATCGCGCTGCACCTGATGGGCTACGACCTCAGGCACCCGGTGATGCGGGCCGGGCTGGAGTCGCTGGACCGGTTCGCCGTCTGGCGCGAGGACGGCTCCCGGATGATCGAGGCGTGCCAGTCCCCGGTGTGGGACACCTGCCTCGCCGTCATCGCGCTGGCCGACGCCGGAGTCCCCGCCGACCACCCCCGGTTGCTGAAGGCGGCCGACTGGATGCTGGCCGAGGAGATCCGCCGGCCCGGCGACTGGTCCGTCAAGCGTCCTGAACTCCCGCCGGGTGGCTGGGCGTTCGAGTTCCACAACGACAACTACCCCGACATCGACGACACCGCCGAGGTCGCCCTCGCCCTGCGCCGGGTCAGCCACCCCCAGCCCGAGCGGGTGGACGGGGCCATCGCGCGGGCGGTGCGCTGGAACTTCGGGATGCAGTCGAAGAACGGCGCCTGGGGCGCCTTCGACGTCGACAACACCAGCCCGTTCCCCAACCGGCTGCCGTTCTGCGACTTCGGCGAGGTCATCGACCCGCCGTCCGCCGATGTCACCGCGCACGTCGTGGAGATGATGGCGGCCGAGGGGCTCGCCCACGATCCGCGCACCCGGCGCGGCATCGCCTGGCTGCTCGCCGAACAGGAGGCGGACGGCTCCTGGTTCGGCCGGTGGGGCGTCAACTACGTGTACGGCACCGGCTCGGTGGTGCCCGCCCTGACCGCGGCCGGACTGCCCGCCTCCCATCCGGCGATCCGTCGCGCGGTGCACTGGCTCCAGCAGGCGCAGAACGACGACGGCGGCTGGGGCGAGGACCTGCGCTCGTACAAGTACGCCAGGGAATGGAGCGGCCGGGGTGCCTCCACCGCCTCCCAGACCGCCTGGGCGCTGATGGCGCTGCTCGCGGCGGGGGAGCGGGACTCCGAGGCCGTCGAGCGCGGAGTGCGGTGGCTGGCCGACACCCAGCGGGACGACGGCTCCTGGGACGAGCCGTACTTCACCGGCACCGGCTTCCCCTGGGACTTCTCCATCAACTACCACCTCTACCGGCAGGTGTTCCCGCTCACCGCGCTCGGCCGGTACCTGCACGGCGACCCCTTCGACAAGGCGCCCCTGGCCGCCCGCAGAGGCGTCCGCGCCCCGGCCGGAGGGAGCTGAATGAGATCCCGGCCCGCCCCGGCACCGCTGCTGGTCGTCTGCGCGCTCGGCATCGAGCGGTTCGCCCTGCGCACCGGCGACCGGGGCGGGGCCGGGGGGCGGTTCACCGTCCTGCGCACCGGTATGGGCCCGAGGGCGGCGGAGCGGTCCGTCGCCGAGCGGCTGGCCGGGCCGGGGACGGCCTGCACCGCCGTGCTGGCCACCGGCTTCTGCGCCGGGCTGGCACCGGGCATGCACCCCGGCGACCTGGTGGTCGCCGGGGAGACCCGTGACCCGCGGGGGGCCGTCCCCTGCGTGGGCACCGACCTGCTGGTGAAGGAGCTGAGGCGCGCCGTCCCCGGCCGCACCGTCCACACCGGCCCCCTGACCGGCTCCGACCACGTGGTCCGGGGCCCGGAGCGCTCCGCTCTGCTGGCGACCGGCGCGATCGCGGTCGACATGGAATCGGCGGCCACCCTGCGCACCGCCGTCGGCACGGGCGACCGCCCGGTTGCGGCCGTACGGGTGGTCGTGGACGCTCCTGAACATGAACTTGTCCGGATCGGAACGGTACGCGGTGGAATATCGGCCTTCCGCGTTCTCCGTTCCGTCCTTCCCGCGTTTTTCGAATGGCACCGTTCCTTGCCGCTCCCCCGGAGGTGAGCCAGATGGCCATGCCGTTGCGTCAGTCCATCAAGGTCGCTACATACCTGGCCGAACAGAAGCTCCGCAAACGGGACAAGTTCCCGCTGATCGTCGAGCTGGAACCGCTGTTCGCCTGCAATCTCAAGTGCGAGGGCTGCGGGAAGATCCAGCACCCGGCCGGCGTGCTCAAGCAGCGGATGCCGGTCGCCCAGGCGGTGGGCGCGGTGCTGGAGTCCGGTGCGCCGATGGTGTCCATCGCGGGCGGTGAGCCGCTGATGCACCCGCAGATCGACGAGATCGTGCGCCAGCTCGTCGCCAGGCGCAAATACGTCTTCCTGTGCACCAACGCCATGCTGCTGCGGAAGAAGATGGACAAGTTCACCCCGTCCCCGTACTTCGCCTTCGCGGTGCACATCGACGGGCTGCGCGAGCGGCACGACGAGTCCGTGGCCAAGGAGGGCGTGTTCGACGAGGCGGTGGCGGCGATCAAGGAGGCCAAGCAGCGCGGCTTCCGGGTCACCACCAACTCGACCTTCTTCAACACCGACACCCCGCAGACCATCGTCGAGGTGCTGAACTTCCTCAACGACGACCTGAAGGTGGACGAGATGATGATCTCGCCCGCCTACGCCTACGAGAAGGCGCCCGACCAGGAGCACTTCCTCGGCGTCGAGCAGACCCGCGAGCTGTTCAAGAAGGCGTTCTCCGGCGGCAACCGGAGGCGGTGGCGGCTCAACCACTCCCCACTGTTCCTGGACTTCCTCGAGGGCAAGGTCGACTTCCCCTGCACCGCCTGGGCCATCCCGAACTACTCCCTGTTCGGCTGGCAGCGCCCCTGCTATCTGATGAGCGACGGGTACGTGCCGACCTACCGCGAGCTGGTCGAGGACACCGACTGGGACAAGTACGGCCGGGGCAAGGACCCGCGCTGCGCCAACTGCATGGCGCACTGCGGCTACGAGCCGACCGCCGTCCTCGCCACCATGGGCTCCCTGAAGGAGTCGCTGCGGGCCATGCGCGAGACCGTGTCCGGAAACCGGGAGTGAGGCCGTGAGCGCCGTCTCCCTGGGCGTCCCCGACGTACCGGCCCGCCCTGTCGCCACCCGCAGGGTGTCGCGGCGGATCCAGGTGGGGCCGGTGGCGGTCGGGGGCGGGGCGCCCGTGTCGGTGCAGTCGATGACGACGACCCGTACCTCGGACATCGGGTCGACGTTGCAGCAGATCGCGGAGCTGACGGCGTCGGGCTGTCAGATCGTGCGGGTGGCGTGTCCGACGCAGGATGACGCGGACGCGTTGGCGACGATCGCGCGGAAGTCGCAGATCCCGGTGATCGCGGACATTCACTTCCAGCCGAAGTATGTGTTCGCCGCGATCGAGGCGGGTTGTGCGGCGGTGCGGGTGAATCCGGGGAACATCAAGCAGTTCGACGACAAGGTCCGTGAGATCGCCAGGGCGGCGAAGGATCACGGCACTCCGATCCGGATCGGTGTGAACGCGGGTTCGCTGGACCGTCGTCTGCTGCAGAAGTACGGCAAGGCCACTCCGGAGGCGCTGGTGGAGTCGGCGTTGTGGGAGGCGTCGCTGTTCGAGGAGCACGATTTCCGGGACATCAAGATCTCGGTGAAGCACAACGACCCGGTGGTGATGATCGAGGCGTACCGTCAGCTCGCCGCGCAGTGCGACTACCCGCTGCACCTGGGTGTGACGGAGGCGGGTCCGGCGTTCCAGGGCACGATCAAGTCGGCGGTCGCCTTCGGTGCGCTGCTCTCGGAGGGTATCGGCGACACCATCCGTGTCTCCCTGTCGGCGCCGCCGGCGGAGGAGGTCAAGGTGGGTCTGCAGATCCTGGAGTCGCTGAACCTGAAGCAGCGCGGTCTGGAGATCGTTTCCTGCCCGTCCTGCGGCCGCGCCCAGGTCGATGTCTACAAGCTGGCCGAGGAGGTCACCGCCGGCCTGACCGGCATGGAGGTCCCCCTCCGCGTAGCCGTCATGGGCTGCGTGGTGAACGGTCCCGGTGAGGCACGCGAGGCGGACCTCGGGGTGGCCTCCGGCAACGGCAAGGGGCAGATCTTCGTGAAGGGCGAGGTCATCAAGACCGTCCCGGAGTCGAAGATCGTGGAAACCCTCATCGAGGAGGCCATGCGGCTGGCCGAGGAGAACGGCGCCGCGGATCAGGTGAGTTGAGGCAGAGCACGGCACGGACCGAGAGGGGGCCGGCGTGACGATTCTGGAGAGCATCCGGGGACCACGCGACCTGAAGGCGTTGTCGCAGAACGACTTGGGTGAACTGTCCGCCGAGGTACGCGAGTTCCTGGTGGAGGCGGTGTCGAGGACCGGGGGGCACCTCGGCCCCAATCTGGGCGTGGTGGAACTGACCATCGCCCTGCACCGGGTCTTCGAGTCGCCGGTCGACCGCATCGTGTGGGACACCGGGCACCAGAGCTATGTGCACAAGTTACTGACGGGCCGTCAGGACTTCTCCAAGCTGCGCGGCAAGGGGGGCCTGTCCGGCTATCCCTCGCGCGAGGAGTCCGAGCACGACATCGTCGAGAACAGCCACGCCTCCACCTCCCTCGGCTGGGCCGACGGCCTCGCCAAGGCGCACCAGGTGCTCGGGGAGCGCGGGCACGTCGTGGCGGTCATCGGGGACGGCGCGCTGACCGGGGGCATGGCCTGGGAGGCGCTCAACAACATCGCGGCCGCCAAGGACCGCCCCCTGATCATCGTCGTCAACGACAACGAGCGCTCCTACGCGCCCACGATCGGCGGCCTCGCCAACCACCTCGCCACGCTGCGCACCACCGACGGCTACGAGCAGGTCCTCGCCTGGGGCAAGGAAGCGCTCCAGCGCACCCCGGTCGTCGGCGGGCTGCTGTACGAGGCCGCGCACGGCGCCAAGAAGGGCTTCAAGGACGCCTTCGCCCCGCAGGGAATGTTCGAGGACCTGGGGCTGAAGTACGTGGGCCCCATCGACGGCCACGACATCGGCGCCGTCGAGTCCGCGCTGCGCCGGGCCAAGCGGTTCCACGGGCCGGTGCTGGTGCACTGTCTCACCGAGAAGGGGCGCGGGTATCCGCCCGCCCTGGCCCACGAGGAGGACCACTTCCACACGGTGGGGGTGATGGACCCGCTGACCTGCGCTCCGCTCAGCCCCGTCGGCGGGCCTTCGTGGACCTCGGTGTTCGGCCAGGAGATGGTCCGGATCGGGGAGGAGCGCGAGGACGTCGTCGCCATCACGGCGGCCATGCTGCACCCGGTGGGCCTCGGTCCGTTCGCCGCGCGGTTCCCCGACCGGGTCTGGGACGTCGGGATCGCCGAGCAGCACGCGGCCGTCTCCGCGGCGGGCCTGGCCACCGGGGGAGTGCACCCGGTCGTCGCCGTCTACGCGACCTTCCTCAACCGCGCCTTCGACCAACTGCTGATGGACGTGGCCCTGCACCGCTGCGGGGTGACCTTCGTGCTGGACCGCGCCGGGGTCACCGGCGTCGACGGCGCCTCGCACAACGGCATGTGGGACATGTCCATCCTCCAGGTCGTCCCCGGCCTCAGGATCGCCGCCCCGCGTGACGTGGCCCAGCTCCGCGCCCAGTTGCGCGAGGCGGTCGCCGTGGACGACGCGCCCACCCTGGTCCGCTTCCCCAAGGAGTCCGTCGGCCCCGAGATCCCGGCCCTCGATCACATCGGCGGCATGGACGTGCTCCACCGGGACGACGAGCCGGACGTACTCCTCGTCGCCGTCGGTGTGATGGCGCCGGTCTGCCTCCAGGTCGCCTCGCTGCTCGGGGCGCGGGGGACCAACTGCACGGTGGTGGACCCGCGTTGGGTCAAGCCCGTCGACCCCGCGCTGCCTCGACTCGCCGCCGGACACCGGCTGGTGGCCGTCGTCGAGGACAACAGCCGTGCGGCGGGCGTGGGTTCGGCCGTGGCGCTGGCCCTCGGGGACGCCGACGTGGACGTGCCCGTACGGCGGTTCGGCATCCCGGACCAGTTCCTCGCGCACGCCAAACGGAGCGAGGTGCTGGCCGACATCGGTCTCACGCCGGTGGAGATCGCCGGGCGGATCAGCGCGAGCCTCGCCGTCAAGGACGTCGGCGCACAGCACAACCAGGAGAGCTGAATGAGCACGGAGTTCGACCTCGAAGCCCTCCTCGCCGCGCGCGGGGCGGAGCGCTACGACCTGCACACGCGCCATCTCAACCCCCAGCTCCCGCGCATGCTGCACACCATCGGCTTCGACAAGGTCTACGAGCGTGCCGAAGGCGCCCACTTCTGGGACGCCGAGGGCAACGACTATCTCGACATGCTCGCCGGGTTCGGCGTGATGGGCCTCGGCCGCCACCACCCGGTGGTCCGCAAGGCCCTGCACGACGTGCTCGACCTGAACCTCGCCGACCTGACCCGCTTCGACTGCCAGCCGCTGCCCGGCCTGCTCGCCGAACGTCTGCTGGCCCACAGCCCGCACCTGGACCGGGTGTTCTTCGGCAACAGCGGCACCGAGGCCGTCGAGACCGCGCTGAAGTTCGCCCGCTTCGCCACCGGCCGCCCCCGCGTCCTCTACTGCGACCACGCCTTCCACGGCCTCACCACCGGCTCGCTGTCGGTCAACGGCGAGAACGGCTTCCGCGACGGCTTCGCCCCGCTGCTCCCCGACACCCCCGTGCCCCTCGGCGACCTCGACGCCCTGGCGCGGGAGCTGAAGAAGGGCGATGTCGCCGCCCTCATCGTCGAGCCCGTCCAGGGCAAGGGGGTGCACGAGAGCCCGACCGGGTATCTCCGCGCCGCGCAGGAGCTGTTGCACCGGCACAAGGCGCTGCTCATCGCCGACGAGGTGCAGACCGGGCTCGGCCGCACCGGCGACTTCTACGCCTACCAGCACGAGGACGGCGTCGAGCCCGACCTGGTGTGCGTCGCCAAGGCGCTCTCCGGCGGCTATGTCCCGGTCAGCGCCACGCTCGGCAAGGACTGGATCTTCAAGAAGGTCTACTCGTCCATGGACCGGGTCCTGGTGCACTCCGCGAGCTTCGGCTCCAACGCCCAGGCCATGGCGGCGGGGCTCGCGGTGCTCTCCGTGATGGAGGACGAGCAGATCGTCACCCGGGCGCGGACCACGGGCGAGCTGCTGAAATCCCGGCTCGCCGCGCTCATCGGCAAGTACGAGCTGCTGGCCGACGTGCGCGGGCGGGGGCTGATGATCGGCATCGAGTTCGGCCGCCCCGACTCGCTGAAGCTGCGCGGCCGCTGGACCATGCTCCAGGCCGCCCGCAAGGGGCTGTTCGCGCAGATGGTCGTCGTCCCGCTGCTCCAGCGGCACCGGATTCTCACCCAGGTCTCCGGCGACCACCTGGAGGTGATCAAGCTGATTCCGCCGCTGGTGATCGACGAGGCGGACGTGGAGCGGTTCGTGGACTCCTTCACCGCGGTCATGGACGACGCGCACAGCGGGGGCGGCCTGATGTGGGACTTCGGGCGGACGCTGATCAAGCAGGCGGTCGCCGGCCGCTGAGGCTCTTCGTCCGGGCTCTCCGGCTTTTTGCCTCCGAGGCAAAAGAATTGCCCCACAGGCAAAAATGGGGCTCAATAGAGATATGAACGCCTCCGAAGCGGCCTCCCCGGCGGGCCAGGGCGACGACCTGCCCGCCGTGGCGCCGCAGCTGCGCGCCCTGCGCCGCCGGGCCGGCCTCACCCTGGAGGCCGCGGCCGGGGCCGCCGGGCTCTCCCCGGCGCATCTCTCCCGGCTGGAGACCGGACACCGCCAGCCCTCGCTGCCGATGCTCCTGGCCCTCGCCCGTATCTACGGTACGACGGTCTCCGACCTACTGGGTGAGACGGCCGCCGACCGGGACGCCATCGTGCGCGCCGCCGACATGGAACCCACCAGCGCCGCCGGCTGGACCTACTTCCAGGCCGGCGCCCCCGGCCGCGGCATGCAGGCCCTGCGCGTCCGGGTCCCGTACCGCGCCGAGGGCGACATCGTGCGCGTCCACCCCGGCGAGGAGTGGCTGTACGTCCTCAGCGGCCGGCTGCGGCTGCGCCTCGGGGACAGCACGCACCTGCTCGCTCCCGGAGACAGCGCCCACTTCGACTCGCTGACCCCGCACCGCCTCAACGCCGCCGACCACGACGGCGTCGAGCTGCTGTTCGTCCACACCCTGCTCCAGAGCCCCACGGCCACCCTGTGCCTGGGCCATCCGACCGGAGACCTGTCATGAGTGACATGGAAGACAAGCTGCCGCGCTCCCTGTGGGTCCGGCTCGTCGTGTACGTAGCCCTCGGCCATGTCCTGGCCGCCTTCCTCTTCCTGCTGTTCTCGCTGGGCGCCAAGGGCTGAGAGTCAGTCCACCAGGCGCGCGCGCAGCCGCTCCCGCACGGAGTCCGAGAGCTTCAGCCCCCGCTCCAGGTACGCGTCCACGCCGCCCCAGGTGTCCTCGATGCTGTCGAAGGCCGCCGCCAGGTACTCCGCGCGGGCGTCGAAGAGGGGGCTGAGCAGCTCCATCACCTCGGGCGTGTACGCGCTGGCCTGGTCGCCGTTGCGTCGGACCTTGTAGCGGCGGTGCTTGGCGTTGGACTCCAGGTAGTCGGCGGTGATCGCGTCCCGCTCCACGCCCACCGCGAGCAGCGTCACCGCCACCGAGATGCCCGCGCGGTCCTTGCCGGCCGCGCAGTGCATCAGCGCGGGCACGCTGTCCTCGGCCAGCGCGTGCAGCACGTGGGAGTGCTCGGCGGTGCGCTCGGTGACGATCCTCCGGTACGAGTCGATCATGCGGCCCGCGGCCTTGCCGTCGGCCAGGATGTCCCGCAACTGGTCCAGATCGCCGTCGCGGACCATCCGCCAGAACTCGGCGCCGTCGGCCGGGTCGCTCAGCGGCAGGTTCACGTTCCGCACGCCCGGCAGCTCGACGTCGGGGCCTTCGAGGCGCTGGTCGGCCGAGTTGCGGAAGTCGAAGACCGTGTGCAGGCCGAGTGAGGAGAGGTAGGCCGCGTCCTCCTCGGTCGCGTGCGCGAGGTGCCCGCTGCGGAACAGCACCCCGTGCCGCACCCGGCGCCCGTCCACCGTCGGGAGGCCGCCCACGTCGCGGAAGTTGCGGACGGCGGACAGCTCGGGCTCGGTCGACGGGACCTGCTGCGTCACGGGTGCTCCTTCAAGGCTCCGCCCCGCCGCGGCTCGTCGACGGGCGCACCGCCGACGATACGACATCGCGTTTCCCCCGCTCCGACCCCGTGATCGCCCGTTCAACAGGGCGGCCGAAAGCGCTATTCCGCGATTGGCAAATTCTTTAGGCGTGGCTTATCTCACCGTCCGTCAACCCTTGCTTACGGTCGCGTAGGTCACATCCGAAGGTGAATCATGGTCCGACGTGGCAGACGATATGGAGAACGACAACAGGACAGTGATCGGGTCGTACGTGGCGGTGGGGGACAGCTTCACCGAAGGCGTCGGCGACCCCGGCCCCGACGGGGCGTTCGTCGGCTGGGCCGACCGGCTCGCGGTACTCCTCGCCGACCGGCGGCCCGAAGGCGACTTCAGGTACACCAACCTCGCCGTGCGGGGGAAGCTGCTCGACCAGATCGCGGCGGACCAGGTGCCCAGGGCGGCGGCGCTCGCCCCGGACCTCGTCTCCATCTGCGCCGGGGGCAACGACATCATCCGCCCCGGCACCGACCCGGACGAGACGGCCGAGCGCTTCGAGCGTGCCGTGGCCCAGCTCGCCGCGGGCGCCGGCACCGTGCTGGTGGCGACCGGCTTCGACACCCGCGGCGTCCCGCTGCTCAGGCATCTGCGCGGCAAGATCGCCACGTACAACGGTCATGTACGGGCCATCGCCGACCGGTACAACTGCCCCGTGCTCGACCTGTGGTCCCTGAAGTCCGTGCAGGACCGCCGGGCGTGGGACGGTGACCGGCTGCACCTCTCGCCCGAGGGCCACACTCGCGTCGCGCTGCGCGCGGGCCAGGCGCTGGGCCTGGAGATCCCGGCCGACCCCGAGCAGGAGTGGCCGGTGCTGCCGCCACGGGGCACGCTGGAGATCCGGCGCGACGACGTGCACTGGGCCCGTACGCATCTGGTGCCGTGGATCGGGCGCCGGCTGCGCGGCGAGTCCTCCGGGGACCATGTGGTGGCGAAGGGCGCGCTGTCGCCGAGCGACATCAGGATGCGGATCGCTTCGGTGGCGTGAGATCTGCTGGTTGCCGCCGCCCCCGCGCCGTGGGGGCGGCGGGCCTGGAACGCTGTTCGGGAACAGTGAGGGCCGCGTGAGCGTTGGGACTTGTGGCCGGGCCGCCCGGCCCGCGGCGGCTTGGGGCCGTCGCAGCCGCCGTCGACCATGGAGCCCTTGAGCGACTCCACCTGGAGGTACCGTGTCCGGTCTGCGTTCCCTGAGCTCCGGGCTCCGCGCGCTACAGCCCGAAGCCTTCGGCGCGGAACCGAGCGGTGAGCGCCTGGCCCGCATCCAGCGCTCCCCGCACTTCAAGGACGGCGTCTTCCAGAACCCCGGCGGCACGGCCCGTACCCGGCCCTCCGGGTCCACGCTGGAGCTGGCCAAGGCGTTCTTCGACAAGGACACCCGTCCCGTCCGCGCACCGCAGGGCACGATCCCGGTGCACCCGACCGCGGTGGCCGACCTGACCAAGCCGCCGGTCAGCGGCCTGCGGGTGACATGGCTGGGCCACTCCAGCGCGCTGGTGGAGATCGACGGGTGCCGGGTGCTGTTCGACCCGGTCTGGGGTGAGCGCTGTTCGCCGTTCCCCTTCGCCGGGCCCAAGCGGCTGCACCCCGTCCCGCTCCCGCTGGCCGCGCTCGGCCCGGTCGACGTGGTGGTCATCTCCCACGACCACTACGACCACCTGGACCTGCCCACCATCAAGGCCCTGGCCGGCACCGACACCCTGTTCGCCGTCCCGCTGGGCGTGGGCGCGCACCTCGAACACTGGGGGGTGTCCCCGGACCGGCTGCGCGAGCTGGACTGGCACGAATCGACCGAGGTCGGCGGGGTGACGCTGACCGCGACCCCGGCCCGCCACTTCTGCGGCCGCGGCCTGCGCAACACCCAGCACACCCTCTGGGCCTCCTGGGTCGTCGCGGGCGAGCGGCACCGCGTCTACCACAGCGGCGACACCGGCTACTTCGACGGCTTCAAGGACATCGGCGCGGCCCACGGCCCGTTCGACCTCACGATGATCCAGATCGGCGCTTACAGCCCCTACTGGCCCGACATCCACATGACCCCCGAGGAAGGCGTCCGCGCCCACCTCGACCTCCAGTCCGGCACCCCCCGCGGCATCCTCCTCCCCATCCACTGGGGCACCTTCAACCTGGCGATGCACGCCTGGGCGGAACCGGGGGAGTGGACGAAGGAGGCGGGCGAGGCCGTGGGCCAGGTCGTGGCCTCTCCCCGCCCCGGCGAGCCCTTCGAGCCGGGCGGGCGGGTGCCGTCCGACGCGTGGTGGCGGTCCGTGTCCGGGCCGATCGCGCACACCTGGGAGCAGCCGGAGCCGGTGACGGCCGCAGAGCGTCGCAGCGACGACCTCGACTACAGCGGCTCGTAGCAGAGCCGTCCACGCGGGCCCCCTCCGACCGGTCGTCAGAAACCGTTCGGAGGGGGCCCTTTGGCGTGGCCCCTCAACTCAGCGGCACCGCCGACTCGATGGCCTTCGGCATGGTGTGGGTGATCTCGTCGCCGAGGCGTTCGAACTCGCCTCGGAGGAAGGGGTCGGCCAGGCGGGCCAGGCCGTGGAACCGGATGGTGGCGTCGTAGGTGATCTCGGTGCCGTCGGGGGTGGGGCGGAGGGTGATGTCGTCGGTGGAGGTGGCGGTCTTGTTGGTGCCGGTGAACGTGAGGCGGTCTTCGGAGCGGTGGTCGAGGCGGTACTCGAGTTCGGTGCTGCGGCCCCTGAATTCGGAGACGTTGTGCCAGGTGGCGCCCTCGGCGGGGGTGCCCGTGCCGTTCGTCCGGTCGCACTCCCGGGTGCCGGGGTCCCAGTCCACGGCGTTCGCGAAGTCGGCCAGGTAGGCGTTCACGGCGGGCAGGGGGCGGGCGACGGTGAAGGACCGTCGGACGTGGACCATGGTCGATCTCCAGGGGTCGGGCAGCGGGTCGCCGCTAGGGCCGGGTACCCCCGGACGGCGCGGAACCGACCTCCGGCAGCCTCCCGCCGGAGGCCAGCCCGGCCCGGACCTGCGTGGCGGCGTCCTTGGGCGCCCGTACCGCCAGCGTGTGCCCGCTCCGGGTGGCGCGCACGTCACCGGCGAGGGTGAGCGAGGTGACGGCGCGGCTGCCCGCCGCCAGGACGTACCAGTGCCCGCGCGGGGACTTCCAGTGCGTCCGGGCCACCAGGTGCCGGCCGAACCTGCCGCACGCGGCTGTCGACCGCACTCGCGTCACCACCTGCGCTTTCCTGCCCGGCCCGCGCAGGAAGACGGTGATGTCGCCCGGCCCCTGCCACGTGTCCGCCCGCACGCAGGTCCACACGGCGTGGCCCCCGCCGTCCGGGAGGTCCTGCGCGGCGAAGTCCCACGCGTTGACCGCCCGCACGCCCGAACCGCCCGCCGGGTCCAGGGCACAGCCCGCCTGCCCCCAGGCCACCACCGCGGCCGGGCCGGTCGCCTCGCGCGGCTGCCGGGCGGGCGGGGAGCCGTGGCCCGGCAGCGGGGTGTACGTCAGATGCGCGGGCGTGAATCCGCCCAGGTCGGCCAGCAGGAACGCGTGGTGCTCCGCGATCGCCGGGGACGACCGCAACTGCAGCGCCGGACGATGCCCGCAGCCGCCGCCCGTCCACCGGGGCACCGGCGCGGTCACCCCGTCCCGCGCCACCGCAAGGGGTTGCGCGGGCGCGTTCGGACGGGCCAGGTCGCGTACCGAGGACTCCGCCACCCACGGCGCCAGCAGATACCGCACCGCGCCGCCCCGCTCCTCCAGCACCACAGCCGCGGCCGTGGTCACGTCGGCGTCGTCCGCGCGGGCCAGCGCGAGGCGCTCACCGGTGCCCGACTCGCCGTACCGCACCAGGCGTTGACCGTCGTGGAACATCACCACGGCGTGCCCGCCCACCGACCCGGCGTACAGCAGTCGCGGTGCGCGCGGCGGGGGATCGGCCGGGGTACCCGGAGCGCGGTCCACCCGCGTACCGGACGGCGGGTCGGCCCAGACGGCCAGCGCCCGGTCCAGCAGCGCGCGGTCGCGCACCCGGTCCCCGCGCGCGGGCCAGGCGGTGAAGTCCACCCGCGAGGTGTCCGCCCACGCACCGGGATCGACCCGGATCAGATCGGCGGACCGGGGCTTCCGGGCGTCCCGCGTGTCCGGTGCCCAGTGCGTGACGGCGGCCAGTCCGCCCGCCGCGAGGGCGCCCGCCAGCACGGAGAGCGTGGCCACGCGCACCCGGCGCCGACGGCGGACCAGGTCGGTGGGGCGGGCGCGCGGGGTGCACGCGTCGAACTCGTCCGAGGTGAGCACCGCCGCGGCGGCTGTTCCGAGCGAGGCGTCGAGCCGAGCCGCCTCCCGTACCGCCACCCGGGCATCCGCGACCCCGGCCGCCTCCAGCACCCCGCGCGCATGGTCGGCGGTGAGGCCCTCCACGCGGAGAAGGACGAAGGCGGCGCGGGCCGGGGCGGAGAGGTCGGAGAGGGCCTGGCCGAGCGCCATCTCCTCGGCCCCGCCCGAGCGTGGCGCCAGCCGCAGCCCGAACACCACGGGCAGCCGGGGCACCAGCAGCAGGGGTGGCCGGACCCCCTGCGGCCACAGCCGGGGCCGCCGGCACTGGGCGAGCGCCCCGCGCACCACCGCCAGCCGGAGCGAGCGGTCCGGGTCGGCCCCCGGTGAGCGGGGCGCCGGTACGGCGGGCGCGGCGTCGGGCAGGCTGCGCTGCACCAGCGAGTGCGCGGCGAGGACCCGGCGGTGCCGGCCGAGGGAGGCCGGGAGGACCAGGTAGGCGAGGCGGACCAGCTCGGCGTACCGCTCGGCGAGTCGGCGCTCGGCGTGCAGCAGGCGGCTGCCCGAACCGTGCGGGGATCGACTGGGCGAGGACTGGACCATCGGGCGACTGCCTTCGACGACGGGGGCGTTCGGAGCTGGTGCTACGGCAAACGAGTGAACGCCGCTCGGGTCACCGCGTGCTTCGGCGCCCTGTCCGGGCAGCCCCGTCCAGGCAGAACGTTTCTCTCGGTCCCGTCTTCTCACCCTGTGGTCCACTTCCTGGACACCTCTTGGTGGTGAGCCCCGGCTGAGGTAGAAAAGGGCCCCATGAATCTCATGCCGCTGGTGCGACGCCTGGTCATCGACCTGTGCCGCCGCCCGGCCGCGTGTTGTCGCTGACCCCGTTGTCCGCGCGTTCCTGACGGTCCGCTCCGCCCGGTGAGGTAACCCGGCGCGGTTCCGGGCGAGCTGTGTCTCGCAGGGCCGGTATCTCCCGCTGTGCAGGCGGCACTTCGCCGTGCCCGCCGATCCACGACGCCGCTGTTACGAGGCCCCCATGGAGGCCGCCCGTGTCCCTTTCCCTGCGCCCGGAGAAGGCCGACCCGCTCCCGGCCGCCGTCGCACCCCGTCCCGCTCGATCCTCAAGTGCCCTGAGGCGCAGCGCACTTCCGCTCGGGTCGCTCGTCCTGTTCCTGTTCCTGTGGCAACTCCTCGCGGTCAGCGGCACTTGGAGCGAGACGCTGGTGCCGCCGCCGGTCAAGGTGTGGCGGGCCTTCATCGACGTGTCGACCACGCACGACGGTGTCCGGGGCTACAACGGCACCTATCTCATCGAGCACTTGGGCATCAGCCTGCGCCGCATCGCGTTCGGCGCCGGTATCGGCATCGCGGCCGGAGTGGTGTTCGGCCTGCTGATGGGCACCGTCGGCTGGGTGCGCTCGCTGTTCGAGCCCTGGATCACCTTTCTGCGCACGCTGCCTCCGCTGGCGTACTTCTCCCTGCTGATCATCTGGCTCGGCATCAACGAGGAGCCGAAGATCACCCTGCTGGCCGTGGCCGCGTTCCCGCCGGTCGCCGTCTCCACCACCACGGCCGTGGCCGCCGTGCCGAAGGCGCTCACCGAGGCGGCCCGCGCGCTCGGCGCCTCGCGCTGGGACGTCGTACGGGACGTGGTGGTCCCTTCGGCCCTGCCGGAGACGCTGACCGGCGTCCGGCTGGCCGTGGGCGTCGCCTACTCCTCCCTGGTGGCAGCGGAGTTGGTCAACGGGCTGCCCGGCATCGGCGGCATGGTCAAGGACGCCGCCAACTACAACAACACCCCGGTCGTGCTCGTCGGCATCATCGCCATCGGCATCTCCGGCCTGATCATCGACGGCCTGCTGCTGCGCCTGGAGCGGGCCGTCGTGCCCTGGCGCGGCCGCACCTGAGAAGCACACCGACTCCCGCTAGAAGAAACGGCACTTCCATGTCTCACGCCCCGCACCGCCCCTCCCGCCGCCAGCTGCTCGCGGGTGCGCTCGCCGTCGCCGCCACCGCTGCGGTCACCGGCTGCTCCACGGACAGCTCCGCCTCGGCCTCCGGCGCCGGGAAACGGCTGCGCATCGGCTACTTCGCCTTTCCCAGCGGCGACTTGATCGTCAAGAACAGAAAGCTGCTGGAGAAGGCGCTGCCGGACCACACCATCACCTGGATCAAGTTCGACTCCGGGGCCAGCGTCAACCAGGCTTTCCTCGGCAAGTCCCTCGACATCGCCGCGCTCGGGTCGAGCCCGTTCGCGCGCGGGATATCCGGCCCGTCGCCGATCCCGTACAAGGTCGCCTGGATTCTCGACGTGGCGGGGGAGAACGAGGCGCTGGTGGCGCGGAAGAGTACCGGGGTCTCGGACGTGGCCGGGCTGAAGGGGCGTACGGTCGCCACGCCGTTCGCGTCGACCTCGCACTACAGCCTGCTGGCCGCGCTGGACAAGGCCGGGCTGAAGCCGTCCGACGTCAAGCTGATCGACCTCCAGCCGCAGGCGATCCTCGCCGCCTGGCAGCGGGGCGACATCGACGCCGCGTACGTCTGGCTGCCCACGCTGGACGAGCTGCGCAAGACGGGCAAGCAGCTCACCAGCAGCAAGCAGGTGGCCGGTTCGGGCAAGCCGACCCTGGACCTCGCCGTCGTCTCGGACGAGCTGATCGCCCGCGACCCGAAGGCGATCGACGCCTGGCGCAAGGCCGAGGCGGAGGCGCTGCGGCTGCTGAGGTCCGACCACGAGGGCGCGGTGAAGGCGGTCGCGGCCGAGCTGAACATCAGCGCCGCCGACGCCCGGGCCCAGCTCGCGCAGGGCGTGTTCCTCACCCCGGAGCAGGTGACCTCGGCCGACTGGCTGGGCACCGACGGCAAGCCCGGCAAGCTGCTGACCTACGTGGGCGACACCGGCCGCTTCCTGGCCGGCCAGAAGCAGATCGACGCGGCGCCCTCCGCGGCCTCCGTCGAGAAGGCGTTCTACCTCAAGGGGCTGCCCGATGTCCTCAAGTGAACTGGCGGAAGCGCAGGTTGAGTCAGGGGGAGCCGAGGACGGTGCCGTCCGGCTGGACCACGTCACCCATCGGTACGGTGCCGTGACCGCCGTCGGCCCGGTCGATCTCACCGTGCCCACCGGGGAGTTCCTCGTCCTGGTCGGCGCCTCCGG
Organism: Streptomyces griseoluteus; assembly: GCF_004784465.1. GTDB lineage: Bacteria > Actinomycetota > Actinomycetes > Streptomycetales > Streptomycetaceae > Streptomyces > Streptomyces griseoluteus. The sequence goes on from NZ_SRRU01000011.1 coordinate 161,666, forward strand.
CTGCGGCAAGAGCACCCTGCTGCGCCTGATCGCCGGGTTCGAGCGGCCCAGCGAGGGCACCGTGCAGGTCTCCGGCACCGATCCCCGCCCCGGCGACACGGCGGGCGTGGTGTTCCAGACGCCGAGGCTCTTCCCGTGGCGCACCGTGCGCGGCAACCTCGACCTGGCCCTCCGGTACGCGGGTGTCGAGCGCGCCCGATGGCCCGAGCGGCGGGCCGAGCTGCTGGCGCGGGTCGGGCTGGAGGGCACCGAGGCGCGCCGGGTCTGGGAGATCTCCGGCGGCCAGCAGCAGCGCGTCGCCATCGCCCGCGCGCTCGCCGCCGACAACCCGCTGCTGCTGCTCGACGAACCGTTCGCGGCGCTCGACGCGCTCACCCGGGAACGGCTCCAGGAGGACGTGCGCCGGATGGCCGCCCAGGCAGGGCGCACCACGGTGTTCGTGACGCACTCGGCCGAGGAGGCCGTGTTCCTCGGCTCCCGCATCGTGGTGCTGACCAGGAGCCCGGGGACCGTCGCGCTCGACCTGCCGATCACCCTGCCGCGCGGTGAGGTGGACGCCGAAGAGCTGCGCGGCTCACCGGAGTTCGGGGAACTGCGCGCCGAGGTCGCGCACGCCGTGAAGAGCGCCGCCGCGGCCTGACCGCCGTACCGCGACAGGAAACCAGGTCCCGGACGGGGCCGTACCGGAAAGGACACCCGTATGAGCATCCTCAGCGACCGGCCCGTGGCGACGCGGCTGCCGCTCACCGAGCTGGGCCCGAACATCGGCGCCGAGATCGACGGCATCGAGCTGGCCCACCTGGACGACGACGGCGTGCTCGCGCTGCGCGAGGCCCTGGTGCGCCACAAGGTCCTCTTCGTGCGGGGACAGCATCTGCTCGACGATGCCGGGCAGATCGAGCTGGGCCGCCGGCTCGGCGAGGTCACAGTGGGGCACCCGGTGCACGACTCCGGCGACGTGCCGCCCGAGGTGTACTCGCTGGACAGCCAGGACAACGGCTTCGCCGACGTGTGGCACACCGATGTCACCTTCGTCGCCCGCCCGCCCGCCATCTCCGTGCTGCGCGCGGTGGTGCTGCCGCCCACCGGGGGCGACACCAACTGGGCCGACAGCCAGGCCGCGTACGAGTCGCTGTCGCCGGGGCTGCGGGCCCACATCGACACCCTCACCGCCGTGCACGACGGCTCCCGCGAGTTCGGCTACTACCTCGCCCAGCGCCGGCAGGGGAAGGGCAACCTGTGGGAGGGCGAGGTGTTCACGCAGCTCACGCCGGTGGAGCATCCGGTGGTGCGGGTGCACCCGGAGAGCGGGCGCAGGGGGCTGTTCGTGAACCCCGGCTTCACCTCGCACATCGTCGGCGTCTCCGAGCACGAGAGCCGGGGTCTGCTGGACATTCTCTACGCACACCTCACCAAGCCGGAACATGTGGTCCGGCACCGCTGGCAGCCGGGTGACGTGGCCCTGTGGGACAACCGCAGCACCTCGCACTACGCCAACCGCGACTACGGCGACCAGCACCGGGTGATGCACCGGATCACCCTGCGCGGCGACATCCCCGTGGGGCCGCGGGCGTGACTGCGGAGGGGGCTGCCCGGTCATCGTCCGGGCAGCCCCCTCGTACATCAGCCCCCGACCCGCGCGCAGTCGACCGGACCCGGCACGTACGGCTCCGACGGGTCGGCGTCCAGCGCCCGCAGCACCGCCCTGGCCACCGTGTCGTTCTGCCGGAAGGCGGGCGCGTCGGTGCGGGGGCGGGCGAAGGCGGCGATGGCCCGGCTGTCGGTCGGGGCGCCCAGGGCGATCCGGCGCGGGTGCGGCCGGCCCAGGCCGGGGTCGATCAGACGGCCGTCGGCGAGGGAGACGGTGATCCGGCCGGACCGGTGCCGGTGCGTGCCGTCGGCCACCACCTCCTCCGCCAGCGCGCCGGTACGGTGCAGGTGCCGCAGCAGCGGGTCCTCGGTGCGGTCCAGGTTCGGACCCGGCAGATACGCCTCGATCAGGGCGGTCGCGTGCACCGTGTGACCCGGCACCGTGGGACTCGTCGCCGTGAAGGTGCCGGTGGCCTCGTCCGTGCCGACCCTGATGTCGGCGCCGAGGAAGCGCACCACACCGGCGCGGGACAGCGCGTCCAGCTCCCGCAGCCGGAAGCCGGGCGGCCCGGAGGCGAGGAAGCTGAAGAACCCGTGCCACCAGCCGTCCAGGCCGTCCGCCAGCGAGCGTGCCGTCAGCCGGCCGGAGGCCACCAGTCCGGGCAGTTGGCCGTATATCGAGAGCAGCGCGAGGAACGCGCCGAGGTCGGCGCTGTGCTCAGGGTCCTCGCGGCGGGCCAGATCCTTACGGGCGTAGGCACGCAGGTGCTCCTGGAAGGCGTCCGGGGTGTCGAAGACGAGACCGTCCAGCGGCCGGTCCAGCGCCTCGAAGTCCAGCCGGTCGGCCGGGTCGGGTACGGCGGTGGCGACCAGCCCGGCCAACCGGGCCGAGTACCAGCCGAATCGGTCATAGGCGGCCAGGAACTCCGGCCAGGGCATGGCCGTGCGCTCGGGGTGGGCGTGGAACAGCTCGTGGTAGTGGCCGAACCCGATCTCCTTGGCCATCAGCGGCCACACGTCGCGCCGCAGGTCCAGCGGGCCGTCCCCGGCGGCCAGCGCGTCGACCGCCTCCGGGCCGAAGTACCGGGGGAGCGGCGGCCGGGGTCCCTGGAGCTGGTAGCCGGTCTTGGCGTGGTACGGCACCCCGCGCCGCGAGCCGACGTGCAGCACGGGTTCGCGGCCGGAGGGCAGGTAGGTCAGCGTGCCGTCCGGCTCGGTCCGGTAGGCGCCGCCCCGGCCCTCCGTGAGCAGCACCATCAGGTCGACGAACGCGAGCCCGAAGCCGCGCAGTACGACGTCCTCGCCCGGCCGCAGTCCCGACAGGTCGGCGTCGGCGGAGAAGGCGGGCGGCAGATGGAAGCGCCGGTGCCGCCGGGCGAAGTCCGCGTGAACCCGGTGCGCCGGGGCGGGGGTGGAGCCAAGATGCCCCTGGGTCAGAATCACCAGGTCGGCGCGGAGCGGGTCGCTTCGGCCGGCCAGCCGGACCGCCTGGGGGCCGTCGGGCGGGCCGGTGACCGAGGTCGCGGTGGTGCGGTGCCACTCGACGGTCACCGAGGGCGGCAGATCGGCCAGCGCCCGGCGGAACACCCAGTCCAGATAAGCGCTTTGGGCACGACGGGTCGGGAAGTCGGCCGGGCCCAGGGTGCGTAGCTCGGCGAGCACCTCCGGGTCGGCCGGTTCCGCGTACGGGGTGAAGCGCGGGGCGTCCGGGGCGGCGATCTGGGCCGCCCACTCGGCCAGCGAGGGGCCGGGGCGCACCGGGCCGTCCACGGTGGAGGTCTCGTCGGTGAACATGGTGACGTCCTCGGCCATGGAGTTCATCCGCAGCAGCGGCGACTGCTCGTGCCGCCAGACCCGGCCCGGACCGGGTGGATACGGGTCCACCAGATGGACACGCAACTCATGTGCCCCGGACCACAGTTCGGGCGCGCTGGCGCCGATGCGCTCCAGCAGCCCGGTGGCGCGAGGTCCCGCGCCGACGATCACCAGGGTGCGCGTGCTCACCGGTCACCGCCGGGGGAGGCGCGGCGGGTCCGGGCGCGCAGCACGGTCAGCCAGGGGCCGAGCCGGGCGAGCGGACTGGGCGCAAGGGCGCGGGCGGCGCCCCGGCCGTAGTACCGCTCGACGTGGTACTGGCCCACACTGAGCACCGACGTCACCGCGATGTACCAGACGGTGGCCACCAGCAGCAGCGGGATGACCTGGTAGGTCCGGTTGTAGATCAACTGGACGGAGAACAGCAGGTCATGCACGGCCAGCACGCTGACGATGCTGGTGCCCTTCAAGGTGCCGATCAGCATGTTCCCGGCCGTCGGCACGATGGAGCGCATCGCCTGCGGGACGACGATCCGGCGCAGGGTGCGCCATCTGCCGAGGCCCAGTGCCTGCGCCGCCTCGGTCTGCCCGGCGTCCACGGAGAGGATGCCGCCCCGGATCACCTCGGCCGCGTACGCCGTCTCGTGCAGCGTGAGGCCGATCAGCGCGGTCAGGGTCGGCCCGAGCAGGTTCACCGTCTTGACCGTGACGAACTCGGGGCCGAACGGGACGCCGACCCCGAGCGTCGGATACAGCGCGCCGATGTTGAACCAGAACAGCAACTGCACCAGCAGCGGCGTCGAGCGGAAGATCCACACATAACCCCAGCTCAGGGTGCGCAGCACAGGGTTGGCGGAGAGACGGAGCACCGCGATGCCGGTGCCGAGCAGGAACGCCAGCACCATCACGGCGGCCGTCAGCCACAGGGTGAGCAGCAGCCCGTCGAGCACGGCGGCGGTGGTGAAGTACTGCCCCACCACCCGCCACTGGAAGGCGTCGTTGCGCACCACGGAGTTGAGCACCATGGCCAGGACCAGCAGTGCGACGGCCGCGGCGACCCAGCGGCCGAGGTGCCGGCGCGGCACGATCCGGGGCAGCTCGGTGTCGTCGGAGGGCGGCGCGGCCGCGGGGGGCTTCAGCAGGGAAGGAGAGGTGACATCGGAAGGCGTGGCCATCGGTAGACGCTCCGGGGAGGGAGGTGCGGACGTGGGCGACCGCCCGGTGGCACACGTACTCGCGTACGGTGCGGCCGGTGGCCTGCGTCGTCACGTGCCGCGTCCCTCAACGCGACCGGATGAGCCCGCCGCGTGTCAGGCCCGTCCGCCGTCGATCGTATGGGTGTACCGCACATGTCTGTCAACCACACCTGTGGCAACCACACCGGACACGGCGTCGGTTGTGGTCCGACATGCGGTCATGGGTTGACGAAAAGCGAGATGCGCTGCTCAATTGACCGCATGGATGCCCAGCAGCGCTTGGTCACGCGCGATCACATCGACTTCGGTCGAGTGTGGTCGTCCTCGTGTTGCGCCTGACTCGGCAGCGGGCCGTCTGACCGGCCCTTTCCCTCCGCCGGCGCAACTCCGGCGCGGGCCGATGCCCACCCTTCCGCGCGCTGCCGCCGCACCGTCCCACTTTCACCCGACGCCCGTCGTCGTCACGCCGCATTTCTGACGTCACTGTCCTGACGTTTCATCAACTTACTTAGTACGCACGGCTGTTCTGTCCTGCACGCCTGCGCTTCATCGCCGGAAAGGCTCACTCATGCCAGTGGAGTTCCTCGGCATAGCCGCGACCAACGACGGCTCCGAAACCACCCCGCGCTCGGGCGCGGCCTTCGACCGGGACTACACCCTCCGCCTCGCCCGGGCCCACGAGGACCACGGCTGGGACCGGGTGCTGTTCGCCTACGGTTCCGGCTCCCCGGACCCCGCGCCCGCCGCCGCGTACATCGCCGCCCGCACCGACCGGCTGCAGCTCCTGCTCGCCCACCGGCCCAACGTCTCGTACCCCACCTTCGCCGCCAAGACCTTCGCCACCCTGGACCAGATCAGCGACGGCCGGCTCACCGTCCACTTCATCACCGGCGGCAACGACCACGAGCAGGGCCGGGAGGGCGACACCCTCACCAAGGACGAGCGGTACGCCCGCACCCGCGAGTACATCGGGATCGTCAAGAAGATCTGGACCACCCACGAGGCGTTCGACCACGAGGGCGAGCACTACCGGTTCCACGACTTCGTCAGCGACGTCTTCCCCGTCCAACAGCCGCGCCCCGGTGTCTCGTTCGGCGGCTCCTCCCCCGCCGCGTACGCCGCCGGAGGTGCCGAGGCCGACATCTACTGCCTGTGGGGCGAACCGCTGGCCGAGACCGCCGCGCAGATCGAGAAGGTCAAGGCCGCCGCCCGCGAGGCCGGCCGCACCGACGTGCCCCGCATCCAGGTCGCCTTCCGCCCGATCATCGCCCCCACCGAGGAACTGGCCTGGGAGAAGGCACACCGCACGGTCGGCGCGATCAAGCAGCGCCGCGAGGCGGGCCTCGTCCGCCACCACCGCAGCGGCGCCCCCGAGAACGCCGGCTCGCAGCGCCTGATCGCCATCGCCGAGGCGGGCGAGCGCTACGACCGCGCCCTGTGGACCCCGACCGCCGCCGCCACCGGCGGCGCGGGCAACTCCAACGCCCTGGTCGGCACCCCGGAGACGGTCGCCCAGGCCCTCCTCGACTACTACGACCTCGGCGTCGACATCCTCTCCGCGCGCGGCTACGACCTGCTCGGCGACGCCATCGACTTCGGCCGCCACGTCATCCCGATCGTCCGCGAGGAGGTCGCCAAGCGGGACGCCGCCCGCGCGGCCGGCACCGGCCCGCTCACGGCGGTGGGCGAGTGACCCTGCCCGCCCTCTCCGCACGGTCGGTCGTCCAAGTACCCGTCTCCGACCCGCGCGTACGGCCCCTGCTGCGTGAACTCGGCGAGGAGTACTCCGCCCGCTACGGCAAGGACGCGCACGCCGAACTCGCCCGCTACCCCGACGAGGAGTTCACCGCGCCGCACGGCGGTGTCCTCCTGCTGATCCTGGAGGGCGGCGAACCCGTCGCGGGCGGCGCCTTCCGCCGGTACGACGCGGACACCGCCGAGCTGAAGCGGATCTGGACCCACTCCGGCCACCGCCGCCGGGGCCTGGCCCGCGAGGTCGTCGCCGAGCTGGAACGCGAGGCGCGCGCCCGCGGCTATCGGCGCATCTACCTGACCACCGGACCCCGCCAGCCCGAGGCCCGAGCGCTGTACCTGAACACCGGCTACCGCCCGCTCTTCGACACCGAGGCCGACCCGGAGTCCATCGGCCCGCTGCCCTTCGAGAAACACCTCCGCACCGGAAAGGCCACCGCCCAGTGAAGCTCCTCGGCATCCCCGGCCGCACGCGCCCGTTCGTGGCCGCCGCCGCGCTCCTGCCCCTGCTGGCCCTGACCGGGTGCGGCTCCGGCGACCCCGCCGAGGCGACCGCCGCGGGCGGTTCGCCCGCACCGACCGCCGACCCCGTGGCCGCCGTCCACAAGGTCGACTCCGCCGCCGCCCTGCTGCCCGCCGACGTACGCTCCGCGGGCACCCTGCGCATCGGCAGCTCGGTCGGCGCGCCGCCCTCCGCGTACTACCCGAACGGCTCCCGCACACCGCAGGGCCAGGACATCGACATCGCCTCGGCCGTCGCCAAGGTGCTCGGGATCAAGCTGGAGCGGCAGGACGCCTCCTTCGAGACCATCCTCCCCGCCCTCGGCAGCGGCAAGTACGACGTGGGCACCGGCAACTTCGGCGTCACCACCGAGCGGCTGAAGACCATCGACTTCGTCACCTACATCGACGACGGCCAGGGCTTCGCCGTGAAGCAGGGCGACACCTCCTTCGGCAAGAAGATCACCGACCTGACCCAGCTCTGCGGCCGCACCGTCGGCATCAACGCCGGCACCACCTTCGAGGCCACCCTCGCCGCACAGAAGGGGGTGTGCGCCAAGGCCGGCAAGAAGCCGTACGAGGTGAAGGTGTACTCGGAGAACGGCGCGACGATCACCGCCCTCCAGCAAGGCCGTATCGACGTGATCATGTCGACCATCAACGGCCTGCGCTACCAGGCCGCCCAGCCCGCCGCGCACACCGCGTTCCTCGGCGAGTACCACCGTCTCGACGTCGGCTTCGCCTTCAAGAAGGGCTCGAAGCTGACCAAGGCGTTCCAGGCCGCCGTCAACGAGCTGATCAAGAACGGCACTTACGACCGCATCCTCAAGAAGTGGGGCACCACCGGCTCCGCCATCGACAGCTCGCGGATCAGCCCGCCCGAGCACGCCTGAGAAGCGACGGAACCCACCATGACCACCGCCGCCCCCGACACCGCCCCGGCCGCGCCCCGCGTGCCGCCGGCCACCGCGGACCCGGCCGCCTTCAAGGTCGTCCCCGCCCGGCACCCCGCCCGCTGGGCCGGGGCCGCCGCCGTCCTCGTGCTGGTCGCCCAGTTCACGCACGGGCTCGCCACCAACCCGGTCTGGGAGTGGCGGGTCTTCGGCGACTACGTACTGTCCGAGACGATCGTCCAGGCCGTCTGGGTCACCCTCCAACTCACCGCCTACGCGACCGTGCTGGGCTTCCTCCTGGGCACCGTGCTGGCCTTCATGCGGCTCTCGCACAGCCCGGTGCTGCAGACCGTCGCCTGGACCTACATCTGGGTGTTCCGGTCCATCCCGATGATCGTGCAGCTCGTGTTCTGGTTCAATCTGAGCGCCCTGTACGAACGCCTCGGCATCGGCATCCCCTTCGGTCCGGTCTTCTGGTCCGTCGACAGCGACAGCCTGATCGGCACCATCGGCGCCGCCGTCATCGGCCTCACCCTCCACCAGGCCGCCTACGCCGCCGAGATCGTCCGGGGCGGGGTCCTCTCCGTCGACTCCGGACAGCGCGAGGCCGCCGCCGCGCTCGGCATACCCCGGCTGCGGCAGATCCGCCGGATCGTGCTGCCCCAGGCCATGCGCGCCATCCTGCCCACCGCCGGCAACGAGATCATCGGCCTGCTCAAGGGCACCTCAGTGGTCTACGTGATGGCCATCGGCGAGCTGTTCTACCAGGTCCAGGTCGTCTACGGCCGCAACGGCCGGGTCATCCCGCTGCTGCTCGTCGCCACCGCCTGGTACGTCCTGCTGACCTCGCTGCTGTCGGTCGCCCAGTACTACGTGGAGCGCCGCTACGCCCGCGGCGCCGACCGCACCCCGCCACCCACCCCGCTCCAGCGGGCCCGCCGCTTCCTGCGCGACCTGCGCGCGGCCGCTGCCCGGCGCGAAGCACCCGTCACCGCACTTCACCCCGGGGGAGAGAGCCGATGAACGACGTCATGGTGGACGTGCGCGGCGTCCACAAGAGCTTCGGCCCGCTTCAAGTCCTGCGTGGCGTCGACCTGACCGTACGGGCGGGCGAGGTCACCGTGATCCTGGGCCCCTCCGGCTCCGGCAAGTCCACCCTGCTGCGGACCATCAACCATCTGGAGAAGGTCGACAGCGGCTGGATCAGCATCGACGGTGAACTCATCGGCTACCGCCGCGCCGGGAACAAGCTGCACGAACTGAAGGAACGGGACGTCCTCAAACAGCGCACCCACATCGGGTTCGTGTTCCAGAACTTCAACCTGTTCCCGCACCTCACCGTGCTGGACAACCTTCTCGAAGCCCCCGTCTCCGCGCTGCGCCGCCCCAAGAAGGAGGCCGAGGCCACCGCGCGCCGCCTGCTGGACCGGGTCGGCCTCGCCGACAAGGCCGACGCCTACCCGCGCCAGCTCTCCGGCGGCCAGCAGCAGCGCGTCGCCATCGCCCGCGCGCTCGCCCTGGAGCCCAAGGTGCTCCTCTTCGACGAACCCACCTCCGCGCTCGACCCCGAGCTGGTCGGCGAGGTCCTGGACGTCATCAAGGACCTGGCCCGCACCGGCACCACCATGATCGTCGTCACCCATGAGATCGGCTTCGCCCGCGAGGTCGCCGACACCGTGGTCTTCATGGACGACGGCACCGTGGTCGAACAGGGGCCGCCCGCAGCCGTCCTGGACGACCCGCAGCGCGAACGCACCCGCGCCTTCCTCGCCAAGGTCCTCTGACCACCCCGACTCCGCACCGTCACAAGGAGACTTCCGCGTGTCCACCACCGCCCGCCGTATCGTCGCCCCCGCACTCGGCCTCGCCTCCGCCCTCGTTCTGGCCGCCTGCGCCAATCCCACCGACGGCGGCACGGCCGAGGTCGCGGCCGGCAAGGGCACCACCACGAAGATCAACCTCGGCCCGGACCAGCACCGGATCACCACGGCCCGGGTCGCCTCCATCGCCGCCGAGGTTCCGGAGAAGATCCGCAAGAGAGGCACCCTGGAGATCGTCGACTCCTCCAACTCGGCCGCGCCACTGGGCTTCCACGCCACCGACAACAAGACCGTCATCGGCGTCGAACCCGACCTCGCCTACCTGGTCGCCGGGGTGCTCGGGCTCAAGCCGCACCTCAACACCGTCTCCTGGGAGAACATCTTCGTCGGCCTGGACAGCGCCAAGTACGACGTGGGCTTCAGCAACATCACGGTCACCGAGGAGCGCAAGGAGAAGTACGACTTCGCCACCTACCGCGAGGACAACCTCGGGTTCGCGACGAAGAAGGGCAGCGGCCTGAAGGTCACCGGCCCCGCCGACCTCGCCGGGCGGAACGTCGCCGTCTCCAGTGGCACCAACCAGGAGAAGCTGCTGGTCGAGTGGAGCAAGGAGAACCAGAAGGCGGGCCGCGAGCCGATCCACATCAAGTACTACCAGGACGAGAGCGACACCTACCTCGCGCTCCGCTCCGGGCGCATCGACGTCTATGTCGGCCCCAACCCGACCGCCGCCTACCACGCGGCGACCACCGGCCAGACCGAGGTCGTCGGCACCTACTCCGGCGCCGGCGCCACCCTCCAGGGCCTCATCGCGGCCACCACCAAGAAGGACAGCGGACTCGCCAAGCCGCTCGCCGACGCCCTCAACCACGTGATCGAGGACGGCACTTACGCGAAGGTGCTGAAGCGCTGGGGGCTGTCCGACGAGGCCGTGACCAAGTCCGAGATCAACCCGCCCGGCCTGCCCAAGGCCGGGAAGTAGGCGAGGAGGACAGCATGACCCGTGAACTCCATCTCTCCGTCGCCCTCGGCAGCGCCGGGCCCCGCTCCGCCGCCCACTGGACCGGCCTGGTCCAGCTCGCCGAACTCGGCGCCCTCGACTTCGTCACCCTCGACGACTCCCTGGACCCCGCCGACGGGGAGGGCCGCCTCGACGCCGTGGCCGTACTGGCCCACGCCGCCGCCCGCACCAGCCGGATCGGTCTGATCCCCACGGTCACCACCACTCACACCGAGCCCTTCCACACCTCCAGCGCCCTCGCCACCCTGGACTTCGTCAGCGAGGGCCGGGCCGGCTGGCTGGTCGACGTATCCACCACCGAGGAAGCGGCCCGCGCCGTCGGACGGCGTGATCCCGCGCCCGACGCCGAGCTGTGGGCGGAGGCGGCCGACGCCGCCGAGGTCGCCGCCCGGCTCTGGGACAGCTGGGAGGACGACGCCGAGATACGGGACGCCGCCACCGGCCGCTTCATCGACCGCGACAAGCTGCACTACGCCGACTTCGACGGGCCGCACTTCTCGGTCCGGGGGCCGTCCATCGTCCCCCGGCCACCGCAGGGGCGGCCACCCGTCGCGGTCGCACTGGACGCCCAGGGCCGCGACGCCCGCTGGGAGCTGGCCTCCCAGTACGCCGAGATCGTCCTGCTGGCCGCCGACAGCGCGGCCACCGCCCGCGAGGCCCGTACCGAACTGCTGAGCCGGGCCGGCCGGGACGACCTGCGCGTGCTGATATCCGTCGGCGTCACCGAAACCCGGGACGCGCTGCCGGAGTTGCTCGCCGACTGGCACGCCGACGCCGGTACGGACGGCTTCCACCTCGTCACCACCAGCCCCACGGAGGAACTGCCCGCCGTGATCCACGACGTCGTGCCCGCCCTGCGGGCCCGCGGGCTCTTCCGGGCCACCCACACCGGCCACACCCTGCGCGACCACCTCGGCCTGGCCCGCCCCGACAGCCGCTACGCCGTACGGACGGAGGCCGCGCTGTGAGCGCCTCGACTCCCGCAGGACGCAAGCAGGTTCACCTCGCCGCACACTTCCCCGGCGTCAACAGCACCACCGTGTGGCGCGACCCCGGGTCCCGCAGCCAGATCGACTTCTCCTCCTTCCAGCACCTGGCCCGCACCGCCGAGCGCGGCCGGTTCGACTTCTTCTTCCTCGCCGAAGGACTGCGGCTGCGCGAACGCAAGGGCCGCATCCACGACTTGGACGTGGTGGGCCGCCCCGAGTCACTGACCGTGCTGAACGCGCTCGCCGCCGTCACCGAACACCTCGGACTGGCCGCCACGGTCAACGCCACCTTCAACGAGCCGTACGAACTCGCGCGCAGATTCGCCTCGCTGGACCACCTCTCCGGGGGCCGGGCCGCGTGGAACATCGTGACCTCCTCCGACGCGTTCACCGGCGAGAACTTCCGGCGCGGCGGCTACCTCGACCGCGCCGACCGCTACACGCGCGCCGCCGAGTTCGTGGAGGTGGCCCGCGCCCTGTGGGACTCCTGGCCCAGCGGCGGCACCCCGCTCACCGTCCGGCACAGCGGGCCCCAGTTCGACATCACCGCCCGCGCCACGCTGCCCCACTCGCCCCAGGTGCACCCCGTCCTCATCCAGGCCGGGGACTCCGACGAGGGCCGGGAGTTCGCCGCGCGCACCGCCGACATCGTCTTCACCCGGCACGGCACCCTGGAGGCCGGCCGCGCCTTCCACGCCGACGTCAAGGGCCGCCTTGCCCGGTACGGGCGCACCCCGGACCAGCTCAAGATCCTGCCCGCCGCGACCGTCGTCCTCGGCGACAGCGAGGCCGAGGCGCAGGAGCGCGCCGCGCACATCCGGCGTCAGCAGGTCAGCCCGCAGACGGCCGTCGCCACGCTGGAGAACGTCTGGGGCCGTGACCTCACCGGCTACGACCCCGACGGACCGCTCCCGGACGTGGAACCGGTACCGGACGGCGAACTCGCCCAGGGCTGGGCGCACATGGCCGACCGCTTCGGCATCGCGGCCCGCTGGCGGGCCCTCGCCGAGGAGAAGCACCTCTCCATCCGCGAGCTGGCCATCGAACTCACCGCCCGCCAGTCCTTCATCGGCACCCCCGGCTCGGTCGCCGCCGCCATGGACGAACACGTGCAGACCGACGCGGCCGACGGCTTCATCCTCGTACCCCACCTCACCCCCGGCGGGCTCGACGAGTTCGTCGACCGGGTCGTGCCGCTGCTCCAGGAGCGCGGTGTCCTGCGCACCGAGTACGAGGGGCGCACCCTGCGCGACCACCTCGGCCTCGGCCGCCCCGCACCGCGTCCGGAAGAGGCCGTATGAGGTTCCAGGTCCTCACCATCGGCGGCCACGCCCCGCACCCCCTGACCGGCGAACAGGTGCCTGCCCCCGACCGGTTGACCGAGATCGTGGAGACCGGGGTCGCCGCCGAGGAGCTGGGCTTCGACGCGTACGCGATCGGGGAGCGGCACGCCGGGCCCTTCCTCTCCTCCAGCCCCACCGTGCTGCTCGGCGCGCTCGCCGCCCGCACCTCCCGCATCCGGCTGCTCACCGGCGTCACGGTGCTCGCCATCCTCGACCCCGTCCGGGTCGCCGAGGACTACGCCACCCTCCACCAGCTCTCCCGCGGCCGCCTCGAACTCGTCATCGGCAAGGGCGCCGAGGCCGGCCACTTCGACCTCTTCGGCCTGGACGAGGGCCTCCAGTGGGACTACCAGGCCGAGAAGTACGAGCTGCTGCGCAGGCTCTGGCGCGAGGAGGACGTCACCTGGCAGGGCAAGTTCCGCCCGCCCCTGACCGGCGTCACCACCCTGCCGCGCCCCTACGAGGGCCGCCCGCCCCGGGTCTGGCACGGCTCCGCCACCAGCCTGAACTCCCCGGAGCTGGCCGCCCGGCACGGCGATCCGCTGTTCAGCGCCAACGCCATCCAGCCGCGCGAGGCGTACACCCGGCTCATCGACCACTACCGGGAACGCTTCGCCGCCCACGGCCACGACCCGGCCGGCGCATACGTCGGCGCGGGCTCCGGCGGCCTGTTCATCGCCCGCACCAGCCAGCAGGCCGTCGCCGAGTTCAAGGACTTCTACGAGGCTCGCGTCTGTCAGTCGTACAAACCGCATCTGGCCGGCAGGCCGGGCTACAACACGCCGTTCCGCACGGTGGAGGAGGCCATCGCGGACGGGCCCCACCTGATCGGCAGCCCGCAGCAGGTCATCGACAAGATCCTCGGTTTCCACGCGGCCTACCGGCACGACCTGCAGTCCGTCACCGTCGACGGTTCAGGTCTCTCTCTGCCCCGGCAGATCGACCAGCTCCGCTGGTTCGCCGAGGAGATCGCACCCGTGGTGCGGACGGAAGCGCCCACCACCCTGTGGCAGCAGGCGTAAGGGGACTCGCCGAGGCACCCCCTGGCTCCCGCCCACCGAACCCCGCTTGAAAGGTCCCCCCCATGGCAACCGTCCTGTCCATCTCCGGCAGCCCCTCCGCCACCTCCCGCACCGGCCGTCTGCTGCGCCACCTGGACGAGCGGCTGAGCCGCCAGGGGCACCAGGTGGTCCCCCTGGACGTGCGCGGGCTGCCCGCCGACGCACTGCTCGGCGCGGATGTCAGGCACCCGGCCATCGCGGCCGCCGCCGAACTGGTCGACCGGGCCGACGGCGTCGTGATCGGCACCCCCGTGTACAAGGCCGCGTACTCCGGGCTGCTCAAGTCCTTCCTCGACCTGCTCCCGCAGTACGCGCTCACCGGGAAGACGGTGCTGCCCCTCGCCACCGGCGGCACCACGGCCCATGTCCTCGCCATCGACTACGCCCTGCGGCCGGTGCTCAGCTCCATGGGCGCGGCCCATATAGTCCAGGGCTGGTTCACCCTCGACAAGGACATAGTGGTGCGCGAGGACGGCACCCTGGCCGTCGCTCCCGGCACCGCCGAGGCGCTGGCCCAGATCACCGACCAGTTCTCCGTCGCCCTCGGCGGCCGCACCCTGCTGGCCGCCACCGGGTGACGGGTCGGCGCGGCACGGGTTCGCGCCCAGACGGGGGTCGGCGTCCGCTCAGCCCTTGCCCGCCGGCTCGTCGGTCAGCGTGCCGGGCAGGTGGGCGCCGCGCTCGTCCAGGCCGGTGACGACCGTCGCGCCGCGCTCGGCGTACCGCGCCTCCACGGCGTCCAGCGCGGCGACGGACGAGGCGTCCCACACATGGGCGGCGGACAGGTCGATCACCACCCGGCCGGGGTCGGTGGCGGGCTCGGGCGCGCCCGGTACGGCTCCCGGGTACAGAGGGGGCGGCCTACCGGGTGGCCGTCCGGACCCGGCCGGGCGGACCTGCGGGCCCGCTCCGACCGGGGCATCATGAGTGGACCGAAACAGTCCGCGGACCCCGAAGGCGGTGCCGACATGCCCGCAGCGACCCTCGCCGAGGTCGTCCGCGAGGCCGGCTGGAAGGTCATCCCGCTCGACCTCGCCGGCGTCACGGACCAGGCCGGATTCATGGACCGCGCCACCAAGGCCCTCGACCTGCCCGAGTTCGCCGGCCGCGACTGGCAGGCGTTCCAGGACGCCTGCGGTGACATCGGCTGGGGCCCCGAGGTGCCGGGCCGCCTCCTCGTCGTCGTCGGCTGGCGCGACTACGCAAAGGCTCAGCCCGAGCAGTGGGAGAAGGCCCAGCTGGTCCTCGAATCGGTCGCGGGACGGCAGCAGAAGTACGACTCGACGCTCGCGGTCGTCCTGGCGCTGGTCTGAGGCTTCAGTCCTCGACGGGGGCGGGGCCCAGGTCAAGGCAGGAGCGTACGGGGTGTTGATCCCGTACGGATCACGGGGAAATGATTTCTTCTGATCGGGACGGATCGTTTTCTTTTCCCTCTGACGCGGAAATTCACCGGCTTTATCGATCGGGCGTACGACGCCTCATACCAGAGCGGGACGCAGGCCGGGAGACTTTGTCAACTGCCCGCCGCACCTACGGCACAGGCAACTACGGTGAATTCCCGTCGGACAACTCAGGGCCCTTTTCTTTTCCCTTTTCTTTCCGACGCCAGGCCCGACGGACCAGTACGAGGACGCAGATGTCTCACCTCCGCGCACCGGTCTCCCGTGCCGACCGCCGAGAGGGCGGCCGGCACGGGAGACCGGTCGCCCGACCCGCTCCCGCACTGCCCGAGACGCTCATTCGGCCCCAGCTCATGCGGCTCGCCGTACTCCCGCCCGTCGCGGTCGCCCTCGCCGCCACCGCGGCCGTCGTGTTCACCGTCCGCTCCAGTGGGGCGCACACCGGCCTCGCTCTCTGGGCGGTGCTCGCCCTCACCGCCGGGGTCGCCGGAGCCGCCATCGCCCTCGCCGCCGTGGCCGCCGGCCGCGCTGCCCGCTCCGTCGGGGACCGCGTCGGCGCCCTGCGCCGCAACGCCGCCCGCGGCGAGGCCGACCTGCGCGCCCTGGTCGACGCGCTGCGCCGGGGCGAGCCGCCGCCCCGCGGCAAACCGCGCCGCCGGCCGCCCGAGGACGCCGACGACTTCGAACTCCTCGCGGCCGACCTGGCCCGCGCGCACGACGGCGCCGTCACCGCAGTCGTCCGCGCGGCCCAGCTCTCCAGCCAGGCCGCCAACGAACAGAAACTCGAGGTCTTCGTCAACCTCGCCCGGCGGCTCCAGTCGCTGGTGCACCGGGAGATCTCCATCCTCGACGAGCTGGAGAACGAGATCGAGGACCCCGACCTGCTCAAGGGGCTCTTCCACGTAGACCACCTCGCCACCCGCATCCGCCGCCACGCCGAGAACCTCGCGGTGCTCGGCGGCGCCGTCTCCCGGCGCCAGTGGAGCAACCCCGTCGACATGACCGAGGTGCTGCGCTCCGCCATCGCCGAGGTCGAACAGTACTCACGGGTCAAGCTCGTTCCGCCGGTCGAGGGTGAACTGCGCGGGCACGCCGTCGCCGACGTCATCCATCTCCTCGCCGAACTCGTCGAGAACGCCACGGTGTTCTCCGCCCCGCAGACCCAAGTCCTGCTCCGCGCCAACCTGGTGACCTCAGGATTGGCCATCGAGGTCGAGGACCGGGGACTCGGGATGCCGGTCGAGGAACAGCACCGGATGAACGCCCTGCTTGCCGACCCCGACCAGGTCAACGTCGCCAGCCTCCTGGCGGACGGCCGCATCGGTCTGTACGTGGTTTCTCAGCTCGCCCGTCGGCATGGGATTTCAGTACGTCTCCAGACCAACATCTATGGGGGCGTGCAGGCGGTACTGGTCGTGCCTCAGGGCTTGTTGGGGGCGTCGGCGGGGGTTGTGCCGGGGGTTGAGGGGGCTGCGGCGGGACCCGGTCAGGAGGCTGCTGGTCCGGGGGCCGCGGTGGCCGGGGCGGTGGGAGCCGCTGCTCCGAGTACACCGAGTACACCGAGTGCTCCGGCCACCGGGCGGCATCGGCAGGTGGCTCGGCGGGGGAGCGGTGAGGCTGCCGCGCCGCCTGCCTTGCCCATGCGCGGGGCGCAGGAGCAGCGGGCCAACCCCGCCGAGGCGGTGCCCGGTATCGGCGCCGGGGAGCGGGCCGTGGTGGAGGCCGACGCGGGCGTGCTGCCGACGCCGCGAGTCGGTGCGGCGCCGTCGGCCACGGAGAGGCCCTCGCTTCCCCGCCGCCGTGCCCAGGAGCACATCGTTCCGCAGCTCCGGGGCGGGCCCGTACCGCGTCAGGACAACGATGTTGTCGTGGGCCACGACCCCGGCCTGATGGCCGCCTTCCAGCGCGGGATCGGGCTGGCGGAGTCCCAGCAGAGCCTGGAGGCGGCGGGGGAGGGGTTCGGGGAGGTGCCGCCCGGTGAGGCGGAGCCTTCGGAGACGGCGTACATGGAGGGCACGCATACGGAGCCTTCCCGCCTGGGCGTCGAAGACATGGTTGTCGCGCACATGGATGCCGGGCCCATGCGGGCGCCGCACAGGGAGGTCGCGCCTGTGGAGGCGGGCCACATGGAGCCGCCCCCCATGGAGCCGCCCCCCATGGAGCCGCCCCCCATGGAGCCGGACCACACGGCGCTGCCCTCCACGGAGCCGGACCACATGGCTCCCACCCCCATGGAGCCGGACCACACCGTGTCGCCCCCTTCGGAGCGAAACCACATGGAGCGGAACCACATGGAGCCGGACCACATGCCCCCCGGCCCCCTCGACAGGAGCGCGCCCCCCGCATGACGCACACCCCCACCGCCCCCACGACCCCCACCGCTCCCGCAGCCCCCCGTACCCCAAGGAGTCGATCCACCATGGCGAGCGATGCGCCGACCGCCCACGCATCCGACCTCGACTGGCTGCTGAGCGGCCTCGTGCAGCGCGTGCCGCACACCAGCAGCGCGGTGCTGCTGTCCTGCGACGGGCTGGTGAAGTCCGTGCACGGGCTGGACCCGGACAGCGCCGACCACATGGCCGCGCTCGGCTCCGGCCTGTACTCGCTGGGCCGCAGCGCGGGTGTCCGTTTCGGGGACGGCGGGGAGGTGCGGCAGGTCGTGGTCGAGCTGGACTCCACGCTGCTGTTCGTCACCACCGCGGGCTCCGGCACCTGTCTCGCCGTGCTCGCCGGGCGTGAGGCCGACGCCGCCGTGCTCGGCTACGAAATGGCGATGCTGGTCAAGAGCGTCCGCCCGTACCTCGTCACCGCGCCCCGCCAGCCCGCCGCCGACCCGACGGCGATGCAGACGTGAGCGTGGCCGCCGTGGGCGACGGGCCCTGGCTCGACGACGCGGCCGGGCGGCTGGTGCGGCCGTTCACGGTCAGCAACGGCCGTACCGAACCCAGCGTCGCGCTGGACCTGATCTCCCAGGTGATGGCCACCGGAGTCTCGCCGCTCGGCTATCTCGGCCCCGAGCACGCGCAGGTGCTCGACCTGTCCCGCGCGCCCGTGTCGGTCGCCGAGGTCGCCGCGCACCTGAGACTGCCGGCCGTGGTCACCAAAGTGCTGCTCTCGGACCTCGTCGACTGCGGGGCGCTGACCACCAAGCCCCCCGCCTTCCACCACAACCCCACTGACCGGTCTCTGCTGGAGGCAGTGCTCGATGGACTACGACGACAGCTCTGACCCGTACAGCTCCGACCCGTTCCCCACCGCGCTCAAGATCCTGGTGGCGGGCGGATTCGGCGTGGGCAAGACGACCTTCGTGGGCGCGGTCAGCGAGATCGCGCCGCTCAGCACGGAGGAACTGCTCACCACGGTCGGCGCGGCCACCGACAACCTGGACGGCATCGAGAACAAGGTCGAGACGACCGTCGCCATGGACTTCGGCCGGATCACCCTCGACCCCCGGCACGTCCTGTACCTGTTCGGCACCCCCGGCCAGGAACGGTTCTGGTTCATGTGGGACGAGCTGTCCGAGGGTGCCCTCGGCGCGGTCATCCTGGCCGACACCCGCCGCCTGGAGGAGTGCTTCGCCGCCGTCGACTTCTTCGAGGAACGCGGCGTCGCCTTCATCGTGGCCGTCAACGAGTTCGACGGCGCCTTCCGCTACGACCCCGACGAGGTACGCGCCGCACTCGACCTCAGCCCTGCCGTCCCGGTCGTCCCCTGCGACGCCCGTATCTCCAGCTCCGGCGTGCAGACCCTGCTCACCCTCGTACGCCACCTCCTCGCCCACGTCCCGGCGCCCGTGCCCGTGCAGGGAGCCCCCGTCCAGGGAGCGCGGCCATGATGTACGAACCGGTCCGCCGGGTCCGGGGTCTGCTGCTCACGCCGGAGGACAAGGAGGCCCCGGCCCGTACCTCCCGGCTGCGCCGCCTCGGCCTCGGGGAGCGCGCCGAACCCGCGCTCGACGCCTTCGCCGACCACCTCGCCCAGGTCACCGGCGCCCCGTACGCCATGGTCAACTTCATCGGCGAGCAGCAGCAGTTCTTCGCCGGTCTCAGCGCCCCGCCCACCGGCCCCCTCACCCGCGAGGACGGCACCGGCCGGGTGCTGCCCCGCGAACATGGGTTCTGCCCCCATGTGGTCGTCCGCCACAAAGCCCTCGTGCTGGAGGACGTCCGTGACTACCCCCGCTTCGCCGGCAACCCCATCGTCGACGACCTCGGCATCCGCTCCTATATGGGCGCCCCACTGATCGACAGCTCCGGCATGGTGCTCGGCACCGTGTGCGCCGCCGACACCGAGCCGCGCACCTGGGGCAGGTCCGGGCTTGAGGCCATCAAGGGGATGGCCGCCGAACTCGCCGTACGCATCGAACGGGCCGCCGACGACGGTCTGCCCATCTGAACGAACGCAAATAGGACTGGAGTTGGGCCGAAGCTCCCGACGCGTGAAGGAAACCTGTGGCGCCGGTTAAGAAAAGCTCGATGGATTCCGGTCGGCGCGTACGGCAGATTGCGGGGTGATTCCACCCCTCGGACCCGGTGCGGACGCCTCGGCGAGCCCGTACGGCCGGGCCTCACCCACAGGAGCCGTAGCGTTGAAGGCGCTGGTCAAGGAGAAGGCGGAGCCCGGTCTCCGGCTCATGGACGTCCCCGAGCCCGAAGTGGGTCCCGGTGACGTGCTCATCAAGGTCATGCGGACCGGCATCTGCGGCACCGACCTCCACATCCGGGCCTGGGACGGCTGGGCGCAGCAGGCCATCCGCACCCCGCTGACCGTGGGCCACGAGTTCGTCGGGCAGGTCGTGTCCACCGGCCGCGACGTCACCGACATCCGGGTGGGCGACCGGGTCAGCGGCGAGGGCCACCTGGTGTGCGGCAAGTGCCGCAACTGCCTCGCCGGCCGCCGCCACCTGTGCCGCTCCACCATCGGCCTGGGCGTGGGCCGCGACGGCGCGTTCGCCGAGTACGTGGCGCTGCCCGCCTCCAACGTGTGGGTGCACCGGGTCCCCGTGGACCTGGACATCGCCGCCGTGTTCGACCCGTTCGGCAACGCCGTGCACACCGCGCTGTCCTTCCCGCTGGTCGGCGAGGACGTGCTGATCACCGGCGCGGGCCCGATCGGCCTGATGGCCGCGGCCGTCGCCCGGCACGCGGGCGCCCGCAACGTCGTCGTCACCGACGTCAGCGAGGAGCGCCTCGAACTGGCCCGCAAGATAGGAGTGAGCCTGGCACTGAACGTCTCGCGCTCCACCATCGCGGACGGTCAGCGGGAGCTGGGCCTGCGTGAGGGCTTCGACATCGGCCTGGAGATGTCCGGCCGCCCCGAGGCCATGCGCGACATGATCGCCAACATGACGCACGGCGGCCGCATCGCCATGCTGGGCCTGCCGGCACAGGAGTTCCCGGTGGACTGGTCCCGGATCGTCACCTCGATGATCACCATCAAGGGCATCTACGGCCGGGAGATGTTCGAGACCTGGTACGCCATGTCGGTCCTCCTGGAGGGCGGCCTCGACCTCGCCCCCGTGATCACCGGCCGGTACGACTACCGCGACTACGAGGCGGCCTTCGAGGACGCGGCCAGCGGCAAGGGCGGCAAAGTGATCCTGGACTGGACCGCGTAACCCCCGTCAGCACCTTCGAAGGAGCCCCCATGTTCGACACCGTCCGCGACGACCTCCGCGCCACCCTCGACGAGATCCGCGCCGCCGGACTGCACAAGCCCGAGCGCGTCATCGGCACCCCGCAGTCCGCGACCGTCGAGGTCACCCGGGGCGGGCGCCCCGGTGAGGTCCTCAACTTCTGCGCCAACAACTACCTGGGCCTGGCCGACCACCCCGAGGTGATCGCCGCCGCCCACGAGGCGCTCGACCGCTGGGGCTACGGCATGGCCTCCGTGCGCTTCATCTGCGGCACCCAGGAGGTCCACAAGGAGCTGGAGGCCCGCCTCTCGGCGTTCCTCGGCCAGGAGGACACGATCCTCTACTCCTCCTGCTTCGACGCCAACGGCGGTGTCTTCGAGACCCTGCTCGGCGCGGAGGACGCGGTGATCTCCGACGCCCTCAACCACGCCTCCATCATCGACGGCATCCGCCTGTCCAAGGCCCGCCGCTTCCGCTACGCCAACCGCGACCTCGCCGACCTGGAGACCCAGCTCAAGGAGGCGAACGCGGGCGGCGCCCGGCGCAAGCTGATCGTCACCGACGGCGTCTTCTCCATGGACGGCTACGTCGCCCCGCTCGCCGAGATCTGCGACCTGGCCGACCGCTACGACGCGATGGTCATGGTCGACGACTCGCACGCCGTCGGCTTCGTCGGCGCGGGCGGCCGCGGCACGCCCGAGCTGCACGGTGTCATGGACCGCGTCGACATCATCACCGGCACCCTCGGCAAGGCCCTCGGCGGCGCCTCCGGCGGCTATGTCGCGGCCCGCGCCGAGATCGTCGCCCTGCTGCGCCAGCGTTCGCGCCCGTACCTGTTCTCCAACACCCTCGCCCCGGTGATCGCCGCCGCCTCGCTGAAGGTCCTCGACCTGTTGGAGTCGGCCGACGACCTGCGGGTGCGGCTCGCCGAGAACACCGCGCTGTTCCGCTCCCGCATGACCGAGGCCGGCTTCGACATCCTCCCCGGCGACCACGCCATCGCCCCGGTGATGATCGGCGACGCCTCCGAGGCGGGCCGCATGGCCGAACTCCTTCTGGAGCGCGGGGTGTACGTGATCGGCTTCTCGTACCCGGTGGTCCCGCAGGGCAAGGCGCGCATCCGCGTCCAGCTCTCCGCCGCGCACTCCACCGAGGACGTCAACCGTGCCGTGGACGCCTTCATCGCGGCCCGCGCCGAGCTGGCGGGCTGACCAGCACGGCCGCCTTGCGATAATGGCGGCATGATCGAGGCGCGGCGGCTCCACATCCTCCGTGCGGTGGCCGACCACCGCACGGTCACGGCGGCGGCCGCCGCGCTGTACCTCACCCCTTCCGCCGTCTCCCAGCAGCTCACGGCGCTGGAGCAGGAGACCGGCCACCGCCTGGTCGAGCGCGGCGCGAAGGGCGTACGGCTCACCCCGGCCGGCGAGATCCTGCTCAGCCACACCAACGCCGTCCTCGCCCAGTTGGAGCGGGCCGAGGCGGAGCTGGCGGCGTACGGCAAGGGCGAGGCCGGGACGGTCACCGTCGCCGCCTTCGCCACCGGGATCGCCCAGGTCGTGGCGCCCGCCCTGGCCCGGCTCGGCCGGTCGGCGCCCGGCATAGGAATCCGGGTGCAGGACGCGGAGGGCGACGCGAGCCTCAGGATGCTGCTGGACCGTCAGGTGGATGTGGCGGTGGCCGTCGAGTACCGGGGAGCGCCGCCCGCCGACGACCCCAGGCTGACCCATCTCCCGCTGTACGCCGAGCCGTTCGACGCCGTCGTCCCGCTCGGGCACCGGCTCGCCGACGATGCCGAGGTGCCGCTCGCGGAGCTGTCCAAGGACCCGTGGATCGGGCCGTATCCCGGCAACCCCTGTCACGACGTGGTGGTGCTGGCCTGCGAGAGCGCGGGGTTCCAGCCGCGGCTGGAGCACTCCTCCGACGACTTCCGCGCGGTGGTCGCGCTGGCCTCGGCCGACGCGGGCGTGGCCCTCGTACCCCGCTCCGCGCTGCGCGGCATGGACCTGACGGGCGTGGTCGTACGGCCGGTGGACGGGGTGGCCCCCACCCGGCGCGTGTTCGCGGCCGTGCGCCGGGGCGCGGAGGGGCATCCGCTGATCCGGCCGGTGCTGGAGGCGCTGGGGCAGGCCGCGGCCGAGGGCTGAGCCGGGGCCGTTGTCAGTGCCGGGGGTTACGGTGCGTTGCATGCCGGACGCAGAAGACGTACGCCGTATCGCCCTGTCCCTGCCGGACACGACCGAGAAGACGGCCTGGAGCATGCCCACCTTCCGGGTGGCCGGGAAGATGTTCGCCACGCTCCCGGAGGAGGAGACCTCCCTCGCGGTGCGCTGCCCGAAGGAGGAGCGGGACGAACTGGTGCTGGCCGAGCCGGAGAAGTTCTGGATCGCGGACCACGAGGCGAGCTTCGCCTGGGTGCGGGCGAGACTCGCGGCGCTGGACGGCGAGGACGAACTGCGGGACATCCTCGCCGACTCCTGGCGCCAGGCGGCTCCCATACGGCTGCTGGAGGAGCATCCGGGGCTGGGGGTGCCGCAGGAGCGCTAGGCGCTGACCGCGCCCGCCCCGACGAACGCGCCGATCCGTTCCCGCAGGCCGCGGGCGTCCAGCCCGTGCGCGGCGAGGTGTTCGTCCAGCGTGCCGTACCGGCGCAGCTCGCGGCGGCCGACGCCGAGGCCGAGCAGGCGGTGCGGGACGTCGGCAAGGGCCTCGGTGGCGACGCGGGTCGAGGTTCCGGCGAGGTAGGGCTCGACCAGGACCACGTCGGTGCCGGCCGCTTCGGTGGCCCGGCGCAGGGCGGCCGCGTCGAAGGGGCGGACGGTCGTCGCGTAGAGCACCGTCACGTCCAGGCCCTCGGTCGCGGCGAGGACGGCGTCCAGCATCGGGCCGACCGCGACGACGACCCCGGCGCGGCCCTCGCGCACGGTGTGGAAGCGGGCGCCGTCGACCGGGAGGGGAAGCCGGTTGCGCTGGAGGGAGAGGCGTACGTACACCTTGTCGTCGCCCGCCGCGACGGCGTGCCGGAGCAGGGTCTCGGCCTCGTCGGGGTGGCCGGGGACGTGCACGGTCCAGCCGTCCAGCGTGTCCAGGAGGGCGACGTCGCCGGGCGACATGTGGGTCTGGCCACCGGCCGGCCAGTCGAAGGAGGCGCCCGCGCTGACCAGCACCGCTCCGGTGTCCTGGTGGCCGAGGTCCAGCTTGACCTGCTCGAAGGGGCGCTCCACGAGGAAGGCGGCGAAGGTGTGCACGATGGGCCGCATCCCGGTGAGCGACAGCCCGGCGGCGGCGCCGACGAGGAGCTGCTCGCGGATGCCGACGTTGATCAGCCGGTCGGGGTGGCGGCGGGCGGCGGCCGTGAACGCGTCCCGGCCGATCGCGGCGAGGACGACCGCGACCCGCGGGTCCTCGTCCAGCAGCCGGGAGGCGACGGCACTGAACCGGTCACGCATGGTTTCCATGATTTCCACGAGGGTGGGCCTTTCTGATCCGTCAGCGGGCGTTCTTCGGTTCCACCCGGGCGACGACCGCGTGCGGGCGGCCGGGGTGCGGGGCGGTGAAGGCTTCGTACAGCGCGGCGTGGTCACGTCCGTCGACGGTGGAGGTGGACCAGTTCGCGGCCTCGAACCGGGCGGCGATGCCGCCGGGCAGGGCGTGGCTGGCGGAGGCGTTGTCCACGACCACGGTGTGCAGCCGGTCCAGACCGGCGGCCCCGGCGTAGGCGATGGCCTCGTGGTTGCTGCCCTCGTCCAGCTCGGCGTCCCCGATCAGCACCCACACGGCCGGATCGGTGAGCCCCTGCGCCCGCAGCCCGAGCGCGCTGCCGACGGCGAGCGGCAGCCCGTGCCCGAGCGATCCGCTGCCGATCTCGGCCCCCGGCACGAGCACCCGGTCCGGGTGATGCCCGAGCGGCGAGTCGTACGACCCGAAGCCGGGCAGCCACTCCTCGGGCACGAAACCCTTCGCCGCGAGCACGGCGTAGTACGCCATCGGCCCGTGCCCCTTGCTCAGCAGGAACCGGTCCCGGTCCGTCGCCTCCGCCCGCTCGGGGGTGACATCGAGCACCCGGTCGTAGAGCACCCACAGCACGTCGAGCGTGGAGGTCGCGGCGAAGTCGTGCTTCTCGTCGCCGGTCATCAGGCTCATCAGCCGGGGCAGATCGTCGTAGCCGTGGTCCGCTGTGATCGTCATGCCGACGATCCTGCAACCTCAAGCCCGCTTGAGGTCAACAACCGACCGGTGCGCGAGCACCGACCCGAGTGCGGTAGAGTTTCCCTGCGCGTTTCGACCAGGGAAACCCCAGGTCAAACAGCATCGGGACGTGGCGCAGCTTGGTAGCGCACTTGACTGGGGGTCAAGGGGTCGCAGGTTCAAATCCTGTCGTCCCGACTTTACGAAGTCGCTGGTGAGGGCCGGTTACGGAGAAATCCGCAACCGGCCCTCGGCCGTTGTCGGGGGACCAGTTGCCGACCGGGAGCCTTGACCGGCTCGGCGGGTCATGTCCGGCGATCCGTGAACCTGTACTTCCGCCTCGGCGAACCAGATCGGGCCGGTGCGCCGGAGGTCCTGGCGGCGTAGCTCCTCGTGGCCGATTTCGGCGACTACGGGCCATCCCCGACCTGGGCTCGGTCGGGCCCCGCCCGGCGGTGTGCAGGGGACAGGCCGGGCGGGAAGCTGGGCCGCCCGATCCACCGGTCGGCCGGACGGGTCGGCTACCGCGCTTCGCGCGATCGCGGTTACTCAGCGCGGCCCTCTCCCGGATGCCCAGGACGGGCGGGGGAGAGGATGCGACGCTGGAGTGAGGGGCCCGCGAGTGGAGGTCCGAGTGCGTCTCATCCGGTCCGGGGCCCTCTCCTTCGGCCTGGCGACCATGTCCCGGTCCGGCTCCATGGACGCGACGCGGAACGGTGCGGTCAGTCTGTGAGGCCGCCGGCCGGGGCCTCACTCACCGGGCGTCGCCAGGCGTCCGTACGGCGTGGATCCGGCCCGCCGGGACCAGGACCGCGCGCCCACCCCGGAAGGCAGGTGTGTCCCATGCGCACGTCGACCCGTATCGCCGGTGCCCTCACCGGTTTGACCCTCACCCTCGGTGGTGCGGTCCTCGCCGCTCCCGCGGTCCGGGCGGACATCCCCGCCTGCACACGGATGGCCGAACTGGCCGGTGCCACCGCGTCCGACTCCGTCACAGCGGCCTGCAGCCGTGGCGTGGTCGGAGACCTGCAGAGTTGTGTGACCGGGCTGACCGGTGCCGGAGTGGCGGGCGGCGCAGCGACCGGTGCCTGCCGGGCGGCGGCCCACGAACCGCGTTAGAGGACCGCGCGGGGCAGCCGCCCGCCGGTACGGTCGGAGGCGGGTACGGCCCGTCTCCTCCTCAACCCCCGGTCTGCGCGGACACAACGCGGCCCCGGGTGGGCAGTTCCCGACGCCAAGGACATCGACGTCGCCCCTCGGACCTGGCGTACCGGGTCGGCATGGCTTCTGCGACTCTCCCGGCTGCGCTCGCGCGGGGGCGTCCCGCGGCGCGTGGCCGCGGGACGCCCCCGCGTGGGGTTAGTCGATCTTCTCGCCGTTGTGCGAGCCGCCCTTGCACAGGTTGTCCGTCAGATCGGGCGTTCCACCGCCCTGCTTGCACTCGGAAGGGGTGACGTAGGACGCGGCACCCTGCGCGGTGGCGGTGGCGGCCCCCGTGAGGCCGAGTCCGGCGAGGGCTGTCGTGGCGATGACGGCGGCGAGGATTCGTCGAATGTGCATTTGGTTTCCCTTTCACGGATTGCCTCGGTGGGGCACTTTTCAGGTTGAGATACCTCCATGTGGGTGACACGTCATGTTGCGCCATTCGGGTGACAGGGCGGTCGGGTGCGGGACCGCGGAGGAGACCCGCCGGGCAGCCCCTCAGAATTCGAACGACTCACCGCTGGATGGGTATTCGGAAAGCCCTTAAGGATCCCCATCGCGTGGATCTTTAAGCGGTTTTTTCGGTTGATTCCACGGAAAGGGCTCTTATCTTCTTCATTCGGGCGTGTCGGTCATGTCTGACGCCAGCATGGTGATCGAGCGGAGGGGGCTCCCCCTCTCGCCGCAGAAAGGTAAGGAGACCCCAGTGGTCAAGCGCGCGGTGAAGTGCGGTCTCGTGGCAGCGGCGGCTGCGGCGATGCTGGTCGGACCGACTGGCTTCGCGACAGCTGCCGGTACGGGAACGATGCACATCGTCGAGGGCAAGACGGTCACGCTGCCTGTGTCGCCCGGCAATGGATATGCCGGTGACGCGGCGGCCTCGGCCACGTGTCCGGCGGGGGAGGTCCTCACGGGCGGCGGCGCCGAGGTGAAGGCCGGAAACTCGTACGTCCAGCGCTACAACCTCGCGGCCAGCAGGCCGATCGGCAACGAGACGTGGTGGGCCTACGCCACGAACAGTGACCCCAACAACCCAGGCACGCTCCAGGCATTCGCGGTCTGCGCGAAGGTGACCAACGTGGATGTGATCCACACTCCCTGAGTGCTCCTGAGCTGGGCAGGACAGGGTTCCGTCCGTTGGGCATCGGTGTCCGCCCGGCTCAGACCGGAGACAGTCACAGATCAGGGCCGGTTTCGGAGTAATCCGAAACCGGCCCTCGGTCGTACGTCGGTGGGTTCAGGCGTCGCGCTGATCCTGGAGCCACTGCTCGTAGGACGTGGTGCCGTGGACCTCCTCTGGGAGGTCCACGGCAAGCCACTCAGCGGCTCAGCGCCAGCGCGGCGGCCGCCGCCGTGGTGAGACCGGCCGCCGCGCCCAGCGTGTATCCGACACAGCGCAGCCGCAACACGCGATAGCGCTCCTCGTACTCGCTCCGCAGCGACCGGCAGCGGGCCGCGATGCGCTCCAGGTCCTGCTTGGCGCGGCGCAGGCTGTCGGAGACGTAGAGCTGCTCGATCTCCTCGCGCTGCGCCGTGGTCAGCCAGTCCATGCGCTCGACGAACTCCCGCGCCCGCTGCTCGGCCACCGCGATGGTGGCCTGCCACAGCAGATATCCCTCGACCTCGTTGCCGAGGCCGGCGCCTTCGGCTTCCTGCCCCGGCAGTCTGGTCATGGTGGTCTCCGGACTCAGTGCCCGATGGCGTACGCCTCGCGCTCCGCCCGCGCGATGTCCGGGTGGTGCAGGTCGAACGCCGGGGATTCGCTGCGGATGCGGGGCAGGGTGACGAAGTTGTGGCGCGGCGGCGGGCAGGAGGTCGCCCACTCCAGCGAACGGCCGTAGCCCCACGGGTCGTCCACCTCGACCGGCTTGCCGTACTTCGCCGTCTTCCAGACGTTGTAGAAGAAGGGAAGCATGGACAGGCCGAGCAGGAACGACGAGATCGAGGAGACCGTGTTCAGGGCCGTGAAGCCGTCGGCGGCCAGGTAGTCGGCGTAGCGGCGGGGCATGCCCTCGGCGCCCAGCCAGTGCTGGACCAGGAAGGTGCCGTGGAAGCCGACGAACAGCGTCCAGAAGGTGATCTTGCCGAGCCGCTCGTCCAGCATCTTGCCGGTGAACTTGGGCCACCAGAAGTGGAAGCCGGCGAACATGGCGAAGACGACCGTGCCGAAGACCACGTAGTGGAAGTGGGCGACCACGAAGTACGTGTCCGAGACGTGGAAGTCCATCGGGGGCGAGGCGAGGATGACGCCGGTCAGACCGCCGAAGAGGAACGTCACGAGGAAGCCGGTCGTCCAGAGCATCGGTGTCTCGAAGGACAGCGAGCCCTGCCACATGGTGCCGATCCAGTTGAAGAATTTGACGCCTGTGGGGACCGCGATCAGGAACGTCATGAAGGAGAAGAACGGCAGCAGTACACCGCCGGTGACGAACATGTGGTGCGCCCACACGGTCACGGACAGACCGGCGATGCCGATCGTGGCCGCGACCAGGCCCATGTAGCCGAAGATCGGCTTACGGGAGAACACCGGGATGATCTCGGTGGCGATGCCGAAGAACGGCAGCGCGATGATGTACACCTCTGGATGGCCGAAGAACCAGAAGAGGTGCTGCCACAGCAGGGGTCCGCCGTTGGCCGCCTCGAAGACGTGGGCGCCGAACTTGCGGTCCGCCTCCAGCGCCAGCAGCGCCGCCGCGAGCACGGGGAAGGCGAAGAGGACCAGCACGCTGGTGAGCAGCACGTTCCATACGAAGATCGGCATTCGGAACATCGTCATGCCCGGAGCGCGCATGCAGATGATCGTGGTGATGAAGTTGACCGAGCCGAGGATCGTGCCGAAGCCGGAGAAGGCCAGGCCCATGATCCACAGGTCACCGCCGACACCGGGCGAGCGGACCGCGTCCGTAAGCGGCGAGTAGGCGAACCAGCCGAAGTCGGCCGCGCCCTGCGGAGTGATGAAGCCGCTGACCGCGATGAGCGAGCCGAACAGGTACAGCCAGTAGGCCAGCATGTTCAGCCGGGGGAACGCCACGTCGGGCGCGCCGATCTGGAGCGGCATGATCCAGTTCGTGAACCCCGCGAACAGCGGGGTGGCGAACATCAGCAGCATCACGGTGCCGTGCATCGTGAACGCCTGGTTGTACTGCTCGTTGGAGATGATCTGGATTCCGGGGCGCGCCAGCTCCGCCCGAATGAGCAGCGCCATCACGCCGCCGATCAGGAAGAACGCGAAGGACGTCGACAGATACAGCGTGCCGATCGTCTTGTGGTCGGTGGTCGTCAGCCACTTGACGACGACATTGCCGGGCTGCCTCCGGTGGATGAGAAGCTCGTTCTCGCTCGAGTCCTCAGCCGCCGGCTCGGGCTGATTGATGATTGTCACAGGTCCCGCTTCTCCTGGTGCTCGAGTTCCACCCGCGCCGTGGCGTCAGTGACGGCCATCCTTGCGGTTCGGGCCGGACCCCGGCTTCCTGAGCGGCCGACACGCCGCCGATCGGGGGGTTTTGGCACCCGGATGGAGTAGTGGGCCCGCGCGATGCCGCCGACATGGCGGACACAGCCGCGGGCGATCCCGGCCGGCCGTGGAGGGGGGGACTGTCCGCCCCGGTTATTCGTTGACTACCGTACGGTCCGCCCCGCCCGCACCGGCCGGGGCGGGACGGAGGACATCTTGCCGAGCCTGACCCTGGGCCCCCTGCTGCGCTACGTCGACGGCTCGTCCGCGACCGTCTGGGTCGAGACGAGCGGCCCCTGCACCGCGGAGGTGCGCTGCTCCGACGGCGCCAAGGGCACCGCGCACACCTTCCACGTAGCGGGCCACCACTACGCCCTGATACCGGTGACCGGTCTCACCCCCGGCACCGAGGCGGAGTACGAGGTGCTGCTGGAGAGCGAGTCCGTGTGGCCGCCGGCCGACTCGCCCTTCCCGCCCTCCCGCATCCGTGTCCCCGGCCCCGACGACGGCCTGAAGGTTGCCTTCGGCTCCTGCCGCTGGGCCGCGCCGCCCGCCGACGGCGGCCACGACCCGGCCGGTCCGGACGCCCTCGACACCCTCGCCACCCGGCTCGTCGCGGGCGGCGAGCGCCCCGACGTGCTCCTGCTGCTCGGCGACCAGGTCTACGCCGACGAGACCTCCGAGGAGACCCAGAAGCGGATCGCCGCGCGCCGGGACCTGGACGAACCGCCCGGCTCCCAGGTGGCGGACTACGAGGAGTACACCGGGCTGTACCGCGAGTCCTGGCTCGACCCCGAGGTGCGCTGGCTGCTGTCCACCGTGCCGAGCTGCATGATCTTCGACGACCACGACGTCATCGACGACTGGAACACCTCCGCCTCCTGGCTGGCCGACATGCGGGCCACGCCCTGGTGGCGCGAGCGGCTGCTGAGCGGCCTGATGTCCTACTGGGTCTACCAGCACATCGGCAACCTCGCCCCGGCCGACCTGGCCGCCGACCCGCTGTACACCGCCGTCACCTCGGCCGCCGACGGCACCGACGCGCTGCGCGCCTTCGCCGCCGAGGCCGACGCCGACCCCGCCTCGACCCGCTGGAGCTACCGCCGCGACTTCGGCCGGGTACGCGTGCTGATCGTGGACTCACGGGCGGCGCGGGTGCTTGCCGAGGACGAGCGGGCGATGCTCGACCCGGACGAGGAGCGCTGGCTGCGGGAGCAGGCGCTCGCCGACCGCGAGACTGTCGACCACCTGCTGATCGGGACCTCGCTGCCCTGGCTGATGCCCCACCTCGTGCACGACGCCGAGGCGTGGGACGCGGCGCTGTGCCGGGGCGAACGCGGCCCGCGCTGGGCCCGGTTCGGGGAGTGGCTGCGCCGGGCTGCCGACCTGGAGCACTGGGCGGCGTTCCCGGCGTCGTTCACCGCGCTGGCGGACCTGATCGCCGAGGCCGGCTCGGGCCCGGAGGCACCGGCGACGATCAGCGTCCTCTCCGGCGACGTCCATCACGCCTATGTCGCCGAGCCGGCCTGGCGGTCCACGACGGTCGCCTCCCGCGTCACTCAGCTCACCTGCTCGCCCGTGCACAACTCGGTACCCCGGTCGATGAGGTTCGGCTTCCGCTTCGGCTGGAGCCGGACGGCACGCTCACTGGGGCGCCTGCTCGCCCGGCACGGACGCTGCGCTCAGCTCCCCATCGTCTGGCGGCACACGGGCGGACCGTGGTTCGGCAACCAGCTCATGACCCTGAACCTGCACGGCCGTTCGGCCCGGTTGCTGCTTGAGCAGGCACGGTCGGCCAACGGTGAGCGGGCGCGTCTGGAGAAGGTGACGGAGCGTCAACTGTCATAGTGCGGGCTCGGAGCCGCTCCAGCGGAGCGTGACGTCCAGATGGGCGCTGGTGCCCGCGCTCGTCAGGACCGCGCCGAGCTTGGCGTCCAGGGTGACACCGAAGGTGACCTCCACCTCGTCGGGTCGCTGGGCGACGTCACGGAACTGGCCGATCACCTCGGAGGCGGCGGCGGTGATCGGCCGCAGGGCCTCCCGCAGGCTCTCTGCCGCGCTCTCCAGCCGGGTGCCCAGGCCCACGGCCCCGGTTCCGGTGCGGGTGGGCGGGGCGACGAGGACGCGGGTTCCGTCGTCGAGGGTGAACTGGATGGCGTCCGCCATGAGGTCTCCTGGAGGTCAGCGGGGTTTCGGTATGCTGCACAGCGGTGCGGGCGCGGGCTCCGGGGAGGGATCACCGAGTTGCCGCTGGACCTTGTCGAGTGCGGCCAGCAGCGGCCCCGGCGCCTTGCCGTTCGCGTAGTCCAGCACCGCCCGGTAGAACGCGGCGGACACATCGGGGTCCATCGCGTCGGCGGCGCTGAAGCAGAGCGCGAAGTCGGGGGAGCGGAGTATCCCGGCGATCCGGCCCTGGATCGTGTTGTCGTACTCCGTCACCTTGCGGTTGGCGGAAACCGCGAAGCCGGGTTCGTTCACCCACGTCCGCTGGGCCTCGGTGCTCGCCAGGTAGGTGATGAAGGCGTCGGCGCCGTCGTTCCCGGTGAACTTGCCGACGAAGTCCGCCGAGACCTCCAGGGCGTCGCGCGAGGACGGTACGTAGGTGTACTGGGCGTCGCTCACCTGGGCCGAGCTGAACGGCATCGCGGAGAGGGAGCCGTGGCTCAGTGCACACCCGTGAGCGTCCTTGCTGCCTGCGGCCTGACGGAAGTTCCGCGCGGTCGCGCCCTGCAGGCCGGCGCCCACCGTCTTCCCCCACGCGGTCCACGCGTCCCTGACCGGTCCCTCGGCCCACTTCCCCTCGCCCGAGGCCCAGTCGGTGTAGGCGTCGACGCCCGCCTCGGAGAGCACCAGGTCCGCGATCCAGTCGGCCCCCGGCCAGCCGGAGGTCGGCCCGGACTCCAGCCCGAGGCACCAGCGGTATCGGCCGGGCCGGCCCGGTGAAGGCGGCTCGGTGGACCGGGCGTCGTACCAGATCAGGCTCTTGAGGTCGGCCTTCACGGGGACCGCGTACACCTCCTGGGCGTGCGTGCCGAGCGCGCGGAAGGGCTCGACGTACGCGCTCGTGTCGACGTCCAGTTTCCGGAGCGCGTCCTCCTCCCGGTACTTGGTGATCGCGCCCACGCTGGGCAGTACGGCCAGGTCGGGCTCGGCGCCGGCGCCCACCGCGGCGTCGAGCTGCTGGGTGAGGGCGCGGGTGACCTGGGGTTCCACGTCGATGCCGGGGTGGCCGCGCTCGAAGTCCTTGACGACCGCGTAGAACGCCTGGAACTCGGTGCCGGACCACGGGACCATGATCGTCACCTTGCTCCGCTCCGGTCCGCCGCACGAGACGGACGCCAGGAGCAGCCCGAGGATCAGGGCGCAGCGCAGGAGGGGTGCCGTGGGCCGTCTCATGGGCGCGGGAATCTGTACTCGGCGAGCCGGGGGCGGTAGGCCAGGTACCCGAGCGCGCCGGCGGCGGCGAGCACGGGCAGCGCGATCGCCACGTTCGGCGGGTTCATCGTGCACATGGGGACGCTGATCGACGCGGTGGCCAGCGGCGCCAGGACGAGGGCCGGGCCGGGGTAGCGCCGGAAGCGGTGGACGATGAGGCGGCCGGTGACGCCGGCCAGCAGCAGCATGACCGCCAGCGGGCCGAGGAACAGGGTCCGGAGGAGGGCGGGGTCCCGCCAGCCCGAGCTGCGCTGGCGGTCGCGGGCGTCGGCCTCCAGTGCCTTGAGGTCCATGAGGGACTGCTTGAGGCCGCCCGTGAAGGGGACCGGGTCCCCGCCGTCGTACTCCGGCTCGTCGTCCAGCGCGTCGCGGGCGCGGTCCAGGCCCGGTCTGCCGTCCAGGACCGCCGCGTTGGCCGACTGTACGCAGGTGGTCAACTGGCCCTGGACGAACTGGATGTGGCTGAGCCCCTGTTCCCCGGCCGCGTTGCCCTCGGTGGCCGAGGTGAGGTGGGAGCTGACGCGGGCGGTGGCGTTGGCGAAGTCGCCGCTGGTGCCGATCAGGTCGATCGCGCCGGTCCGGGAGACGGCCTTCAGCGCGGTGTCGGCCGCGTCGGCCTGGTCGTAGGCCTCGCCGATGTGCCGGATGGCCGTCGTCGTACGGTCGGCGGCGGCGATCTGCTCTTCGGCCCCGTTCGCCACCACCAGGTACAGCAGCGCCGTGACCGCCACCATGGTCAGCACGCCCGCCCGCAGCCACCGCAGCATCACGACCGTATGGGGTACGCGCGGCCACTCGCCGGTCACAACGCGTCCACCGG
The DNA here is from genome assembly GCF_004784465.1 of Streptomyces griseoluteus. GTDB lineage: Bacteria > Actinomycetota > Actinomycetes > Streptomycetales > Streptomycetaceae > Streptomyces > Streptomyces griseoluteus. The sequence goes on from NZ_SRRU01000011.1 coordinate 195,782, forward strand.
GCCCCCGGCCCCGAGCGGGTGGCCGCATTCCTCGCAGAACTTGGCGGTGGGGGAGGTCGCCGTCGTGTCGCACCTGGGGCACACGCGGGGCAAACCGGTGTGCCGCACGGAGAGTTCACGCGACTCGACCGGGCGGCTCACGGTCTTGGTGGAGTCGACGCCGATGCGGAGCATCTGTCCACGGGAGGCGTCCCGCCGCAGCCGGGGCCGGCCGTCGGGGCCGGTGGTCGCCACCGCGCGCAGCAGCCGCAGGCGTGCGGTGTCCCCGAGGGACTCCGCGAGGCTGGTCGCCAGGCGCAGTTCACGGTCCGCGCGGTCGAGGTCGCCGCGCAGCTGGGCGTCCGCGCAGGCGCGCATGGCCATACCGAGTTCGCGCTCGTTCTCGACGCGGGTCAGGTCGGGGGAGCGGACGATGCCGAAGCCGGGGGTCGCGCGGCGGCGTACGACCATGGCCGCGCTCTCGGAGCAGGGGCGGCGGGTGCCGTCGGGGAACTCGGCGTGCAGGGTGACACGGGCGGCGCGCATCAGCTCGTCGACGGTCAGAGTGTCGGGGTCGAAGCGGAGGGAGACCTGGTACTGGCGGGACTCGGCGGGCCAGGAGCCCAGCGGGACATGAGTTTCGCCGTCCAGCAGCTGACGTAAGGTCAAGTCCGCCTCGGTGGGGCGCGTCTGCCGTACGAACGCGAGCTGGAAGCGGCTGTTGAGGCGCAGGCCCAGGTACAGCCGGGGGACCACGATCCGTTGGGCCTCCCGCATCAGATGGGTGAAGTCCTCGGTGAGGTCCGCGATGGTGACGACCGCCTCGGCGGTGCCGTGCAACGCCTGGGTGATGCGCAGGAGTTCGTCGTGATGCCAGTCCTCGCCCAAGCCCCGTGCGTGGCAGATGTACCGGTCGGCGCACGAGGCGAGGATCTCCGCGAGCTGTTCGGGTGTCTCGTGCTCGTCCTTGCCGTCCGTGTAGAGCATCGCGTGGCGCACCGTGCCGGGGGACTCCACCGAGGCGAAGAGATCACGCGCACGGTCGAGCCACTGGCCGATCGCCGTTCCGCCCTCGGCGAGTTGGCCGGCGACCCGGAGCTTGGCGTCCTCGCGGGACCGGGCGTCCACGACGGCCAGACCGCCCGTCGGCGGGAAGATCACCTCGGCCTGATGGTTGCCCGCGACGATTCCGAGCAGGGTGCCGTCGCGCAGGGTGTCGATGGCCGCGCACATCGCGCGCTTCGCCTCGTCCAGTTTGTGCCGGGACATCGACAACGAGCGGTCCATGATGAGGACCTGGGCGCTCCGGACCTGCGGTGACGGCCCGGCGGCGGAGTGTGCGGTGACGGTGATCAGGGCGTCCGCGCGCCGCTCGTCGTAGGGCAGGTCCGAGGGCGAGTCCACTTCCAGGGCAAAGCTGAGCCCCAAGGGTGTCCTGTCCCCCACCGGCACCACCCGATCTGTCGCTGCGCTTCGTTGCGGAGCGTGCTCCCGTCATCGACGGAACGTCTTACAAGCTTAGCGGTCCGGGTGCGGCTCCGGAACGGGTGTGACCCGATCTGTCGCGCTTTCCCCACCATCCCCAACTCAAGCCCGGACGCAGCTTGTTCGCCAGATCCACCAGGGCGACGTACTCGCGTTCGGTGGGCGCGTGCGGGCCGAGGGCGCGGACGGCGTCGGACAGCTTGAGCCGGTCGCGGGTGCGCAGGAACTCCGCGTACTGGATCTCGGCGCGGAGCGCGGCGGCCGCCGCGTCGGTCACGTCGAGGCCGGGCAGGGCCGCCCTCGCCCGGTCCACGTCGTCCTCGGTTGGAGGCTCGAGGTCCGGGCGGACCATGACGCGCAGGCGCACTGCCGCCACGCCTGCCTCGCGCTCGTAGCGGAACTCCTTGGCCAGCTTCTCGGCGACCTCGACCGCCTTGGCGCGCTCCCCGGCCAGCAGCAGTACGCGGGCCAGCCCGAAACCGGCCGCGCCGAGGGCGGGGGAGGTGTCGAAGACGGTGCCGTAGTGCGACCGGGCCGCCGTGCGGTCGCCGCGCAGTTCGGCGCACAGGCCGAGGGCGAGGCCCGGTATCAGCTCACCCGGCAGCGCCCGGCGTACCTCGGTGAACGCGACGGCGGCCCGCTGCGGGTGTCCGTCGGCGAGGGCGATCAGGCCGCAGTACCAGCCGGTGAGCCAGTGCCAGTCGGGCAGGCCCGCCGCCGCGAGCCGCTCGGCCGCCCCCTTGGCGTCCCTGCGGCGCAGGGCCAGCCGGCTCTCGGTGAGCGCACCCCCGGCGCCCGGATCGTCGGGGTCGGACAGGGGGGCCGGGAGAGTGGCCGCCACATCGGCGGGGTCCGGGGTGCGGAAGGGTGAGGCCATCTCCAGCAGCGCGTCCCGGTCCGGACGCGCCTCGGCCCAGTGGGCGAGGGGGCGAGCGGCGCCCAGGCCGCCGTGCAGGGGCTCGGGCGCGGGGCCGAACAGGGCGGAAAGGCGGGTCACTTGGCGGCACGTGGGAGGGGCCGCCACCACTTGCCGCACGACACCGCTGAGTTGCTCCGCGAACTGACGGGCCGATCCGAACCGCCGCCACGGCTCGGGGTGGGTGGCGCGCTCCAGCAGCAGATGGAGGGAGTCGACGCCGGGAGCGGAGCGGTCGGTCCCGTAGGAGCGGCAGACCTCGCGGAGGGTCATGCCGAGTCCGTAGAGGTCGAAGCCGGGAGTGGGGCGCAGATGCTCAGGGTCGGACTCCGGGGGAGCGTATGCCCTGGTGAACGCCACCACCGGGCCGGTGTCCTTGGTCTGGCTGCGCACCGCGCCGAAGTCGATGAGCCGCACCCGGTCGAGCGCGCCCGCCGGGTTCTCCTCCCGGAAGCGGATGATGTTCAGCGGCTTGACGTCACAGTGCAACAGGCCGCGCGCGTGCAGGTAGTCGAGCGCCTGGAGGACGCGCACGCCGTGCGCCAGCAGGGTTTCGAGACGGTCACCGGGGCGGGCCGCGAGCGGTTCGCCGGGGACGTACTCGAGGACCAGGTGCGGGCCCTCCTCCTCGTAGCCGAGGATGCGGACGATGCTGTCGTGCCGCAGCTCGACCAGGATGTCCCGCTCGTGCAGCGCGGTCTTGGCCACCGACTTGTGCAGCGCCTTGAGGACGACGTCGGTCGCCAGGTTGCGGTCGTGGGCGAGGTAGGCGGCGCCGTACGCGCCGGAGCCGAGGGTGCGCCGGACCTCGTAGCGGTCGGCGATGGTGAAGCCCCCCGGCTGGGCGAAGTCGAAGCCGGTGCCGCACTGGGGGCAGAAACCGCTGATCCGGCCCGGCTCGCCGTCGTGGCCGCGGCCGACCGGCTGCCCGCACACCGGGTTGGGGCAGAAACGGTGCTGCTCGGCCACCGGCTCCGAGGGCACGTCCGGGACCTGGAGGGCCTCCGGGGCCTGGACGGGGTCGACCAGGCCGAGGCCGTACCAGGGGTCGGGGCGGACCTGTGCCACGCCCGCGCTCGCGCCGGTCCGCGCCGGGGGCTCGGGGGCCGCGCCGTCCTGCGGCAGGGGCAGCCGGTCGCACCGGTCGCAGAAGCCCTGTTCGTCGATGGTGCCGCGCCCGCAGTCGGGGCGGTTGCACAGCCGGCGGCTCGTCGTCACCCGTCACCTCTCCTCGAACCGGCGGTTCACCTCGTCGATGTAGCACCGGACCAGTTCGCGGGCGGCCCCGAGGTCGATCGGCTCGGTCTGGAGGGCACGGGCGGCCGGGGCGTGGCGTTCGGCGAGCGGGCGGTCCTCGTCTCCGAAGTACCGGGCGGCCCGGACGCGGTGCAGTTCCAGTGAGGTGGTGAGGTCCTCATGGGTCGTGATCATGCGGCGCAGGCTGTGCTCGAACCGGGTCAGGGCGGCGCGGGCGTGGGCGGCCTGGTCGTGGATCGCGCTGAGTTCGGGGTTGGGCTCGGTCGCACGGGCCACCGCCAGCCGGACCCGTAGGCGGGGCGCGGCCAGCGGCGGCAGCCGGGGCGCGGCGAAGAACCGTACGCCCCAGTCCAGTTGCAGCGCGGAGGCGGCCTCCTCCTGTACGGCGAGCCGGCCGACGGCCGCCTGGACCTCGGCGGCGCTCACGCTGCGAGCGGGGTCCCCGCGCAGCGGTTCGGGGTCCAGGGAGACGTCGTAGGCCAGGCCGGGCGGGGGTGTGCCCTCGAAGCCGAGGACGAGACGGAGACCGCGCGGGCGGGCGCGGGCGGCCAGCCGGCCCAGTAACTGATCCACCAGGGCCTCGGGGTCCTGGGCCCGGTCGACGCCGCCCACCACCAGACACGCGGGTGGCCTGCGGCGCAGCAGTTGCCGCCGTACCTCGTGGGGGTCGCCGCCGGGGAGCCCGAAGCGGCGGGTGAGGTAGCCGGCGAAGTCGCCGACCGACCTGCCGCGTGCGTCGTAGGCCGCGTCGATGGTGCCGAGCCCGAGGACCGTGTCGCCGGGGGAGTCGGTCAGCTCGGCGTCCGTGACACCGACGCGGGCCGCCGGGTCGGCCGTGCGCACCAGCCGGACCAGCCAGGAGTCGCCCACGGCGGTCGTGCCGCCGGTGCCGACGACGGCGGCACCGGACCAGCCGCTGTCGAGCAGCCGGGTGAGCTCCTGGGTCAGCGCGAGCCGTAGTGGGTCGCCGAGTACGTCGGCGGGCAACTCGCCGCGTGTGGGACCCAGTTCGTCGTTGCGGTCGCCGCCGGTGAACTCCTCGATCGTGGGGAGGTACCTGAGGATCGTCTCGGTCGGCAGCATCCAGGCCGCCTTCTCGTCGCCATTGACATAGTCGGCCACCACGATGCCGATCACATGGTTGTCGAACTCCCCGCCCACCGCCATCGCGCCGGCGCCCGAGTACCCCGGCTCGATCCAGGGGACGCCCTCGCGCATCCGCGTCAACAGGCCCCACTCGCCCTGCCGGTGACCGGACCCCGCCAGCCGGGCGTCGGCGCCCATGCCGAACGGCGCGTGCCGCGGGAAGCCGTACACCTGGACCGTGCCGCCGGAGATGGGCGCCTTCCACAGCCTGGTCCGGATGCCGCACCCGGCCGGCTCGTCGAGTTCGAGCAGCGCCACGTCCCCGCGCTGCGTGCCCTCCTCGTGCACCCAGGTGCCCGGCGCCACGTACGCGGTACGGCTCCACTCCGGGCGGCACGCCACGCTGGTGATCCGCAGGCGGGACGTGGTGCCGCCGGGTGCCGCCCCGGCGTCCCGCACCACATGGGCGCAGGTCAGCACGTGCCGGTCGTCCAGCAGCACTCCGGCGCCACAGGGCGTGCGCTCCTCGTCGTCCACTCGCACACGCCACGGCCGGTCACTGTGGTGATGCAGCGCCATGCGCCAACGGTAGGGCAATCGACGGGAGTTTGACCCCGGGTCGTCAGGAGGAGGGGGCGCGCTACCGGCGTGCGCGGCGGATACGGACGGGCCCGCGCGCCTCGGACTCCCCGACCGGCTGCCCGGACCGGGTCACCTCGACCTCACCGGCCGCGACCAGCCGCCAGGCCACCCGGCGGGCCGGTTCCATCAGGTCCCGCCAGCCGTCGTCGTCACCCTCGTAGGCCGCGCGGGCAGCGTCGGAGGGGCAGATCGAGGAGGTGTCGGCGCGCTGTTCCAGCAGGCGCAGGATGGTCTGCTCAAGCCGCTGGTCCGGGTCCGTCACACGACCAGTCTGGCACCGTCACAGCCGGGTCGCCGTACGGATCAGACCGGCCAGGGCGACCGAGCGGCTGTGCGCGGGCCAGGCGATGTGGGTGACGACCGGGGGCGCGTCGGTGAGGGGTACGGCGGCGTGCTCGGACCACAGCCAGGCGCGGGCGGACTCGGGGAAGACGGCCATCGTGCGGCCCAGCGCGATCAGTTGGGCCAACTGGGTCTGGTCGTGGATCTCGGGGCCCGGCCCCGGTGGGTACGAGCCGTCGCGGGGCCAGCGGGCGTGCGGCAGGCCGGGCACATCGGTGATGTCGGCCAGGGTGAGGGTCGCGCGGGCGGCGAGCGGGTGCCCGGCGGGCAGTACGGCGATCTGGCCCTCGCTCATCAGCTCCTCGTGGTCGAACCCCGCGAGGGAGTTGAACGGGGCGTGCATCAGGGCCACGTCGGCGCGGCCGTCGCGCAGCATCTCCTCCTGCTCGCACATCCCGCTGGGCAGCACCTCGATCTCGGCGGCGCCGAGCTCGGCCGCGTAGGCGCCGAGGAGCTTCTGCAGCAGGTCGTGGGAGGCCGCGGCCTTCACCGCGAGCACCAGGCGGTCACGGGTGCCGCCCGCCCCGTCGGCGTCCCCCGCCCGGCGGGTGCGGCGGGCGGCGGCGGTGGCCGCGTCGAGCGCCACGCGGCCCTCGTGCAGCAGCACCTCACCGGCGCCGGTCAGCGAGACGCCCCGGCGGTCGCGGGCCAGCAGCAGGACCCCGAGGCGCCGCTCCAGCCGCTGGATCGCTCGTGACAGCGGCGGCTGGGCCATGCCGAGCCGCTCGGCGGCGCGGCCGAAGTGCAGCTCCTCCGCGACGGCCATGAAATACCGCAGCTCACGGGTCTCCAATGCCTCCATGTCCCCAGCGTAGACCCGGTGATACCCGCCGGGTATCACAGCCGACCGCATCGGTGTTGGCACCACCCCCGCCTGGCGAGCGAGCATCGATGCATGAGCGAAGCGAAGACCGCGCTGGTCACCGGCGCGAACAAGGGAATCGGGTACGAGATCGCGGCCGGCCTCGGCGCCCTCGGCTTCCGGGTGGGCGTCGGCGCCCGCGACGACGCGCGGCGCGAGTCCGCCGTCGAGAAGCTCCGGGCCGCCGGGGTGGACGCCTTCGGGGTGCCGCTGGACGTGACCGACGACCGGAGCGTGGCCGAGGCGGCGGCGCTGATCGAGCGGCAGACGGGAGGCTTGGACGTCCTGGTCAACAACGCGGGCATCTCCGGCGACATGGGGCCGGACTGGTCGCAGGACCCCACCACCGTCGACCTCGACCAGATCCGCACCGTCGTGGACACCAACGTCCTCGGCGTCGTCCGGGTCACCAACGCGATGCTGCCCCTGCTGCGCCGCTCGTCCGCGCCGCGCATCGTCAACGTCTCCAGCTCCGTGGGCTCCCTGACCCGGCAGGCGGACCCGGACCTCGAGGTCGGGCCGATCATGGCGGCGTACGCCCCGTCGAAGACGTTCCTCAACGGCATGACCGTGCAGTACGCCCGGCAGCTCGCCGGTACCGGCGTCCTGGTCAACGCCATGTGCCCCGGCCTGGTGGCCACCGACTTCAACGGCCACGCGGGCTCGCGCACCCCCGAGCAGGGCGCGGCCACGGCGATCCGGCTCGCCACCCTGCCCGACGGCGGGCCCAGTGGGTCGTTCTTCGAGGACGCGGGCGTCGTCCCCTGGTGACCCGCGTCAGGCCGCGTGCTTTACGAGCCGGTTGGTAATGTCGGTGCCACGGCCAGGAACACGAAGCGGCGCATCCTCGACGTGCGCTGAACCTGCTCCGGGCCGAGGGCGGCGGGGGGTCACGCTGGAGGCGGCGGCGAAGGAGGCCGGACTGTCGAAGCCGGAGCTGATGTACCACTTTTCGACCAAGGAAGCCCTGATGCTGGGGGTCGTCGACCACGTCGCCGACCGGTGGGAGAGGCTCCTGCTCGAACAGCTCGGCAGACCCCTGGAGACCGCCGACGCGCACTACCGCACCGCCCTGACCGAGGCCTGGGTCCGCCGTATCGAGCCCTGGCTCACCCTGCCGGACGACCTGCCGGACGCGGTACGGGCCCGGCTCACGGCGGCCCGGCTGCCGGCCGACGGGTACTGGACGGCCGCCGCCACCGGCGTCTTCCCCGTCCCCGCGCGCGACCGCGCCGAACTGCCGGCCGTCATGGAGGGCCTGTGGGCCGAGGGCCCCGCGTCATGAGGAAGTGGCTGCTGCTCACCGCGGCGATCCTGCTCGAAGTCAGCGCCACCCTCTCCCTGCGCGGCGCCCTCGGCCACCCGGTGCTCTACGTCCTCGTGGCCGTCGGCTACGTCGGCTCCTTCACCGTCCTGGCCCTGGTGCTGCGCGCCGGACTGGCCCTCGGTGTCGCGTACGGCGTCTGGGGCGCGTCGGGTGTCGCCCTCACCGCGATCCTGGCCGCCCTCTTCTTCGGCGACCCGCTCACCGGGGTCATGGGCCTCGGCATCGCCCTGGTGATCGCGGGCGTTCTCTGCGTCGAACTCGGCGCGCAGTCCGCCCGGGCCCGCCACGCCCGCGAGGAAGGGGGGCCCTCGTGACCTGGGCCTTCCTCGCGGGGGCCATCCTCAGCGAAGTCGCCGGCACACTGTGCCTGGGCATGGCCTCCCGAGGGCGCGGCAGGAGGTGGCTCGCCGCGACCGTGACCGGGTACCTGACCGCCTTCGCCTTCCTCACCCTGGCCCTGAGCGGCGGCATGGCCCTCGGCGTCGCCTACGGCATCTGGGCCGCCGCCGGTGTCGCCCTCACCGCCGTCGCCGCCCGCGCCCTCTTCGGCGAACCCCTCACCAGGGTCATGGGCGCGGGCATCTGCCTCATCGCCGTCGGGGTGCTGTGCATCGAGCTCGGCGCCGGACACTGACCGGCCGACACCGGGTCCGGTTCCCCCCGCCCCCGCCCCCGGCGCCGGTGCCGACCAGAACCCCGATCCCGCCGACGGGCCCAACGCCGAGGCGATCAACGGGTTTTCGTGCCCTCCGTCGGTGTCCCCGCCCTGGAGCGGCGGCCTGATCGCTCTTGGATTCGGCCATTCCGCATCCGTCCCCGCCTCGCGCGGCGGCATCACCCGGACGGCCCGTGACACCCGTGGGGCCCCGGCGACGGACGCGGCCGCACGGGCGGTCAGCAGGCCTGACACGTGTCTCACGGGCCGGTGCGCCCAGCCCCCTTCCTCCGATCCGAACGAATGGCCGATTCGCTGCCCCGGCCGAAGAGCGGGAGTGGCCACGGAACTTCTCCGGGTACTCGTGCCGCATCCCAAGTCCCGTACACAGCAAGGGACTTGACGTCCTACGAGAGGGAGTCGAACGATGAACCGCAAGCTCTTCAGGACCGCGCTGCCGCTGATGGGTGCCGTCGCGCTCGCCGCCGTCCCGGCGGCGACCGCGCAGGCCGCGCCCGCGCAGGCGGAGCCCTGTGTCCAGAAGGTCGCGGTGGTGAACAACTCGGGGTTCGTGCTCTCCTGGGCCGCGAGCACCCGCACCGGGGAGCAGTCGCCGTCGACCGACGCCTACCCCGTGAACCAGACCCGGACCATCGACCTGACGACCACGTCGTTCCCGGAGGGCACCGATCTGCGCCCGTACGTCGACGCCGTGGCCGGCACCAGGAACTACGGCAACCGGTACGTCTCGTACTGCGACAACGGCCAGACGGCGACGTACTCCGTCACCGGGACCACGCTGGACTACTCGGTCACGCTGCTCGACTAGCAGGGGTGCACCGACCAAGGGGCCGCGTCCGACGGGCGCGGTCCCTTCGCCGCATCCGGGGGCGGGCCGGGGGCGGAAGCACCGGTGACGGCTCCCGGCAGGAGGTGCGCGCCATGAAGGACGTCCGGTTGTCTCCGTACGAGAAGCGCGTACTGGCCGAGACGGAGCGGCGCACGGCCGCGACCCGGCGCTCGCCCGGCGGCTCCAGGAGATACGGGCCCCGCTCGCCGCCCCGGCCGGGCGGCGGACCCGCGCCCTCACCGCCGCCGTGATCGCCTTCGCCGTCGTCCCGCTCATCCTGCTCGCCGTCGCGGTCGCCTGTGCGCACCCCGTCCTGCTCCGGGTCTTAGCGGCCACCTGGCTGCGCACCCTGGCGGGGCTGATCCGGCTGACGGTGCGCTGGGGCCGGGGCATGCGGCCTATACCGCCGGCCGTCGAGTGAGGGGGCCCACATGGGCCACACTCGTGTGCCGGTCCGGCCGACGGGAAGGAGAATGGTCGACCAAGGGAGGTTCACGTGACGCGCGACAGGATCGGACTGGCCGAGGTGCTGGAGGCGGCGGAGGCCGCGGCACCGGTGGCCTCACTCGACGTGGTCGCGCGCATCCTGCGCGAGCGGGTCGGCGCGCAGTACGTCTCGTTCCTGTTCGTCGACGTCGTCGGGCGCCGCGTGGTGCGCGTCGCCGAGGGGACGTCCACCCAGCAGGGGCGCCGCGCCGACCACATTCCGCTGGCCGGCAGCATCTACGACGAGGTCCTGCGTACCCAGAAGCTGGTGCGGGCGGCGGACGGCGGCGAGGGACAGCGGGTCCTCGCCCCGGTCACCAACCGCGGCGACACCATCGGAGTGCTCGAACTGTGGCTGCCCGAGGCCATCGAAGAGGTACTGGAGCAGGTCGAGGAGGCCGCGCACGCACTGGCGTACATCGTGGTCACCGACCGCCGCTTCACCGACCTCTATCACTGGGGCCAGCGCACCACTCCGGTGAGCCTCGCCGCGGAGATCCAGCGCCAGCTCCTGCCCTCCGCCCCCTCCTGCGAGGCCGCCGAGTTCGCCCTCGCCGGTGCCCTGGTCCTGGCGGACAGCAGCGCCGGTGACACGTACGACTACGCCCTCGACCACGACACCCTGCACCTGTCCATCACGGACGCGATGGGCCACGACGTCGACGCCGCCCTCATGGCCACCCTGCTGGTCAACGCCTCGCGCGGCGCCCGCCGGGCCGGGGCCGGTCTCGGGGAGCAGGCCCACCACATCCACCAGGCCCTGCTCGACCACGGGCGGCGCACCTTCGCCACCGGCCAACTGCTGCGCATCGCCCTCGACGGGAGCAGCGCCCAGTTCGTCAACGCCGGACACCTCTGGCCGCTGCGGCTGCGCGACGGCGTCGTCGAACAGATCCCGCTGGACATCAACCTGCCCTTCGGTGTGGCCGGGCAGCCCGGCCCGTACGAGGTACAGGACTTCGACCTGCGGCCCGGCGACCGTCTGCTGCTCTACACCGACGGCATGCAGGAACGCGGGGCGGAGTCCGTCGACCTCGCCGGGCTGCTGCGCGACACCGCCACGGAGCACCCCCGCGAGGTCGTCCGCATCCTGGTCGCCGCGGTCCTCGCGGCCTGCGGCGACCACCTTGACGACGATGCCACCGTGCTCTGCCTGGACTGGCACGGCCCCACCGCCGAGGAGCGCCGCGCCAGAGGCGGCGCGGACATCTGACCTTCCCGGTCGGAGCGCCGGGGCGCCGGGACGTCAGGACGGGGGCGCGGGTACGGGGTGGGCGGCCAGCGCCTGTGCCGTGTGGAACAGGCTGGACGCCATGGCCCGCCCGGTGGAGGCCGCCCAGTCGTGGCCGCGCTGCTCGTCCAGGTAGTTCGGGCCGGGGCCGGGGCCGAGGTGCCAGTAGGTCCATGCCTGGCCGGGGATCGTGTACCCGATGTCGCCGAGGGCGCCGTCGATCTCGCTGATCACGTGGTGGGCGCCGTCCTCGTTACCGGTCACCACCACCCCGGCCACCCGGTTGTACGCGACCGGCCGCCCGTCCTCGTCCGTCTCGCTGATCATGGCGTCCATCCGCTCCAGCACCCGCTGCGCCACCGAGGACGGGCGCCCGACCCAGGTCGGCGAGGCGATGACGAGGATCTTCGCGGCGAGCAGCTTCTCGTGCACACCGGGCCACTCGTCCCCCTTCCCCATGTCGGTCTCGACACCGGGCGCGATGTTCAGATCCACGGCACGCACGACGTCCACCTCCACTCCGTAGCCCTTGAGTGCGGCGACCACGATCCCCGCGAGCGCCTCGGTGTTCGAGGGCTCCGGGGACGGCTTGAGGGTGCAGTTGATCACTAGTGCGCGCATGGGGGTGTGGGTTCCCCGATCGCCGGGTCCGGAAGGGGATGAGCGCCGGTATTCGCCCGGACGGACCGGGGTCCTGCCCACGCAGCCACGGGCGTTACCCCTCCCGCACGCACCCTGTTGCGGGCATGACAATCCGCGCTACGGTCTACCCGCGTCAACCCACACCTCCCCCACGAGGAGTCGATGCGCCGTGCCCCTGCTCGGACGAGCCCTCGCTCTCGCCGCCCCCGCGCTGGCCACCGCCGCGCTGCTCCAGATCCCGGCCCCGGCCCACGCGGCCGTCGTCCCGGACCACGCGGTGATCATCTGTCAGAGCGCCAGCTTCTACGCCAACTACGACAGTTCCTCCGGTCCCACCGGCCTGGTCCGGACGCTGTACTACGGCGACAAGGTCGGCCACACCCGAGGCGCGCACCCCGTCTACAACGGCTGGGCCGCCACCTTCGACTTCGGCCCCAACGACTGGGGCTATGTGCGCGACGAATGCATCGGCGGCTACGGCTCATGGTGAGCCGGGATCTGGGAGGCAAGGGCATGTCCGCACCCCGTACCGTCCGCTGCGCGGCGTTCGCGGCCGCCGTCGGCGCCGTCCTGCTGCTGGGTTCCGGCCCCGCGCGGGCCGCCGACGGCGCCGTCGGCACCCGCGAGACCGTCTGCGCGCAGGACCTCTTCGTGCGGACCGAGCCGGTGGGCGCCTGGATGGGCACGCTCTACAAGGGACAGACGTTCCTGGTGGAGAGCAAGCAGTCCGGCTGGGCGTACGGCTTCGCCTACGGCAACATCAACCGCCGGGGCTGGGTCCAGGACGGCTGGTTCTGCTAGGGCCGCCTGGAAGCACCCCCCTCACGGCGACATCCGCGCCGCGACCTCCTCCGCGCACTCCCGCAACGCGGGTGCGTGTGCGCGGAGTTGGTCCGCGTCCGTCAGGATGACCGTCGCAGCCAGGGACAGCGCCAGTGGCGGGGTGCCCTCCGGGGCGTCGGGCAGTGCCACCGCGATCGAGCGGACGCCGATCTCGTTCTCCTCGTCGACCTCCGCCCAGCCCCGCTCCCGCACGAGGGTCAGCTCCGCGCGCAGCAGGGCGGGATCGGTGATCGTGCGGGGGGTCACCGCCGGGAGCGGGCCGGCGAGCAGGCGCTCGCGTTCCGCCTCCGGCAGCCCGGCGGCCAGTGCCTTGCCCAGCGAGGTGGCGTGCCAGGGGTTGCGGGTGCCCTCGGCGTTGCGCAGCTGGAGATGCTGGGTGCCCTGCACGGAGAGGACGAGCAGCACCTCGCCGTCGTCCAGGATGCCCGCGATGACCGGCAGCCCGGTGCGCGCGCCGAGCCTGCGCATCGGCGCGGCCGCCGCCGAGTAGCCCGCCGGGGAGCGCTGGAAGCCGCGGGACAGTTCCAGCACGCGGGAGCCCAGCGCGTACCGCCGGGCCTCCTCGTCGTACGTCGCGAACCGTTCCTCGACCAGGCGGCCCAGGATGCGGTGGGCGCTGCTCACGGGCAGCTTCGCGGCGCGGGCGGCGGCGCTGACGCCGAGGCCGGCGGGGTGCTCGGCCAGCACGGTGAGCAGCCGCAGCCCCCGGCCCAGCATGTCGTCGCCGGATGGTGTGGTCACCGTGCGCGCCTTTCGTCGTTCACTGCCGCTTTCGTGGCCGGGATGGGGTGCGGCGGCCGTCCGTACGCGTGCCGGGGCGGCCGCCGCTTCGACGGTCACCGTACCGGGACCGGGCCGGCGCTCCTCGCGGGCTCGGGTGCAGCGAGGGTCAGCGCGGCGGCGACCAGGGTGCACACCGCCATCAGGCCGAAGGCGCCCGCGTCGCCCAGCTCGGTGCCGCGCACCCAGCCGACCAGGTAGGTCCCGGCGAACGAGCCGAGCGCGCCGAAGGAGTTGACCAGCGCGACGGCCGCGCCCGCGATCCCGGGCGGCGCGAGGGTGGTGACGAGCGCGAAGTACGGGCCGTACGGGGCGTACAGGCACACGCCGGCCACCACCAGCAGGGTGAGGGCGAGCGGGAAGTCGCCGCCGGCCGCGTACGAGCCGAGCAGGGCGAGACCGCCGCAGGCCAGCCAGGGCCAGACGGCCACCCGGCGGCGCCCGCTGCGGTCGGAGAGGCGGGAGTTGACCAGCATCGCCACGGCCGCGCACGCGTACGGGATCGCGGTGAGCAGGCCGGTGGCGCCGATGCCCTCGCCCGAGCCCTTCTTGATGATGGCCGGGAGCCAGAACACGAAGCCGTACATGCCGAAGGACCAGAAGAAATACTGCGCGGCCATGGTGAGCACGGCGGGGGAGCGCAGCACCCGGCCGTACCGCTCGCGCAGGGTGCCGCTCACCGGCGGCGCGGCCGCCTTCTCCGCCGCCAGGTCAGCCCGGAGCAGCGCGAGTTCGGGCTCGGGAAGGTTACGCGCCTGCTCCGGGCGGTCCTTGATGAGCCAGAGGCAGCACACGCCCCACAGCACCGACGGCACGCCCTCGGCGACGAACATCACCCGCCAGTCGGAGACCGACACCAGCCAGCCGGAGACCGCCGACAGCCACATCACCGTGACGGGGTTGCCCAGGATGAGGAAGGTGTTGGCGCGGCCGCGCTCGCCGCGCGTGAACCACCGGCCGAGCAGCATCACCATCGACGGCAGCACCGCGCCCTCCACCACACCGAGCGCGAAGCGCACCGCGATGAGCTGGGCCGGGCTGCTGAGCATGCCCTGGAGCACGGCGAGCAGACCCCAGGCCACGGTCGACCAGGCCACCAGGCGGCGGGCGCTGCGCTGTTCGGCGTAGATCGTGCCGGGGATCTGGAAGAAGAAGTAGCCGAGGAAGAACGAGGCGGCGATCAGGGAGTCCGCCCCCGCGGACAGTCTCAGGTCCTCGGCCATTCCGCCGGCGGACGCGATCGCGTAGTTGGACTTGTCGAGATAGGCGAGCGAGTACGTGACGAATGCGACCGGCATCAGATACCGGGCGCGGGTGGACCGCCAGAAGCCTGTCTGCGTGGGTGCCGCCGCTGCGGTGTCGGTGGCGGGTGACGTCGCTGTCATCCCAGACCCCCTGTTTTCCGTGTGGTGGAAAGTGTTTCACTGGACGGAAAGCACGGTACGAGACGGAGGGTCCGATGACCAGAGATCTGCACCACACCGCCACCGACGTCCTGCTGCCCTGGGCCGGTCTGGACCGGCAGTACGGCCCCTGGCCCGAGGGTGTCGAGGTCCAGGTGTGGGACGGCGTCACCCCCGGCAGCGAGCCCGCCGACGAGGCGCTCGCCCGCGTCGGCCTGTGGGTGATGCCCTACGCCGTGCCGGACGCCGTGAACCTGCTGCCGAAGCTGACCGGTCTGCGCGCGGTGCAGTCACTCAGCGCCGGGGTCGAGAAGCTTCCCCCGCTCATGCCCGCCGGGGT
This sequence comes from Streptomyces griseoluteus, assembly GCF_004784465.1. Taxonomy (GTDB): domain Bacteria; phylum Actinomycetota; class Actinomycetes; order Streptomycetales; family Streptomycetaceae; genus Streptomyces; species Streptomyces griseoluteus. Next base: position 210,908 of record NZ_SRRU01000011.1, read on the forward strand.
CACCCTGCACAACGGGCGCGGCCTGCACGACGCCTCCACCGCCGAGCACGCCCTCGGGCTGATCCTCGCCGCCCAGCGGGACCTCCCGCAGTGGGTCGCCGACCAGGGCGCCGGCCGCTGGGAGCCGCACTTCACCCGCTCCCTCGCCGACGCCCGCGTCACCATCGTCGGCTACGGCTCCATCGGCGCGGCGCTGGAGCGGCGGCTGCTCGCCTGCGAGGCGGACGTCGTCCGGGTGGCGCGGCGGGCCCGGCCCGAGGAGGGCGTCCACGCGGTGGCCGACCTGCCCGCGCTGCTGCCGGAGACGGACATCGTGGTGCTCGTCCTGCCCGAGAACCCGCACACCGTCGGCATGTTCGGCGCCGAGGAGCTGGCCGCGCTGCCCGATGGCGCGCTGGTCGTCAACGTCGGCCGGGGACGCACGCTGGACACCGGCGCGCTGCTCGCCGAGACCCGGTCGGGACGGCTGCGGGCGGCCCTGGACGTCACCGACCCCGAGCCGCTCCCCGCCGGTCACCCGCTGCGGTACGTCCCCGGTGTGCTCCTCACCCCGCACGTCGCGGGCGGCTCGGCCGCGTTCCGGCCGCGCGCGGAACGCCTGATCGTCGAGCAGGTACGCCGGTTCGCCGCCGGGGAGCCGCTGCACCACCTCTTCCCGCGCGACTGAGCTCCCGACGGCCCCTGACTGATCGTCAGGCCCCGCCCCGCTCGCGCGGAATCTTCAGCCCCGCCTCGATCGCCACCGGCAGCCGGTTCTCCGCCGGGGGCAGCGGGCAGGTGGCGAGGTCGGTGTAGGCGCAGGGGAGGTTCGCCGCCCGGTTGAAGTCGAGCACCACCGTGCCGTCGGCGGCGGGCGGGGCCAGGGAGAGCACCCGGTTCGCGGCGTACGTGGTGCGGCCGGAGGTCTCGTCGGTGAACAGCACCATCAGCCCGCCGGGCCCCTTGCCGGGGAACGCGGTCAGGGCCAGCGGGCGGCCCTCCAGCTCGAAGGTGATCCGGCCGGGCGCGTCGTACACGTGCCGGAGGTCCTCCACGGCCGCGCCCACCGTGGTCGGGCGGGGCTCGGGGAAGGGCTCGTAGCGGCCCGTCACCACCCAGCGCGGGTCCGGCGCGTAGGACGGCGTGCCCGCGAAGGCGGTGCGCAGCGGGGCGTCCGGGTGCCGGGGGCGGACGATGTCGTGGCCGCCGCGCTTGGCCACCTCGATCACCGCGTCCCCCCACACCGCCTCGACGCCGCCGCGCTCGGTGAGCACCCCGAAGAGGTGCTCACCGCGCACCGGTTCCCCGGCCACGGTGAGTTCCTCGCCCTCGTCCAGGGCCACGGTGACGCCCTCGGGGCCGGTGCGCCAGGAACCGGGGGCGTCGGGGAAGCGCCGGGGGTGCTCGTCCAGCCAGTTCAGGCTGGTCACCGCGAGGAAGCCGTGCGGGTCGGCGAGGTTCTCCTCGTGCGCCCGGTACCAGTCCAGCCAGGACTCGGTGAAGGCGTGGAGGTCCGTCGCGGGGGCGTGGGTGGTCATCGGTGCTCCTTCGTCGTCGTGCGGGAGGGGGGCGGGGTCAGTCCGCCAGTTCGCCGAGGAGGGCGTAGGTGCGCAGCCGGGACGCGTCTCCGGCGATCTCGGTACCGGTCAGGACCACCTCCGTCGCCCCCGCGTCCCGGTAGCGGCGCACCTCGGCGGCGACCGTCTTCTCGTCGCCGATCAGCGCCAGGTCGGCGGCCCGGCGGGCGCCGGAGAGTTCGAGGACCCTGGCGTAGGACGGGATCTGCTCGTAGAACGCGAGCTGCTCCGTGGCGGTCTCCCGTACGGCGTCCACGTCGTCGGTGACCACGCCGGGCACCAGGGCCACGATCCGGGGCGCGGGCCGCCCGGCGGCCTCGGCGGCCGCGTTGACCGCCGGGACGATGTCCCGTTCCAGCGCCCGTGGCCCGGCCAGGTACGGCAGGATGCCGTCGGCCAGTTCGCCGCTGACCCGCAGTGCCTGCGGACCCATCGCGGCGACCAGTACGGGTACGCCGTCCTCGGCGCCCGGGACGCGGGCCGGGACCGGGGTGGCGGCGGTGAGCAGTTCGCCGTGGAAGTCGGCCTCACCGTGCTCGGTGAGCTGGCGCAGCGCGGTGAGGAACTCGCGCAGCCGTGCGATGGGGCGCTCGAAGGGCAGACCGAAGCCGCCCTCGGTCAGCAGCTTGGTGCCGAGCGCCAGACCGAGGTGGTACCGGCCGTGGGTGGCCGCCTGGGCGGTCTGGGCCTGGCTGGAGACGAGCAGGGGGTGGCGGCCGAAGACCGGGATCGCGGAGGTACCCACCTGGAGTCCGGGTACCTCGCGGCCGACGATCGCGGCGAGCTGGGGCGAGTCCGCGCCGAAGGTCTGGCCGAACCAGGCGGACCGTACCCCCGCCGCCGCGGCCTCGCGGGCCTGGAGCACGGAAGCGTCGACCTGGTTCGCGGCGCCGGGCGTGTTGAGCGCTACTCCAACAGTCATGACAAGGAGAACGGCCCGCCCCCGGGGCCGCATTCCGGTCCATGTGTGACAGGTTCTTTGCGGGTGTGTGTGGGCCCGTCACCCGTACGGCGGTGCGGCACGGTTCGCTGAGGGGGTTCAGGGAACTCGGGGGCGCATGATTCACAGCATCCTGCGCGGCGGCGCGGCGGGCGCCGCCGGGACCACCGCCCTCAACGCCGCCACCTACGCCGACATGGCCCTGCGGGGCAGGTCCGCCAGTGACGTGCCCGCCGAGGCCGCCGGCAAGCTCGTCGAGGACGTGGGCCTGCATGTCGGCGGGACCGGGGAGCAGCGGTCGAACCGGCTGTCCGCGCTCGGGGCGCTGAGCGGCATCGGCGTGGGCGTCGCCACCGGCGTGGTCGTCTCCCTGGCACACCGCGCCGGTGCCCGGGTGCCGTGGTGGCTGGGGAGCCTGGCGACCGGCGTCCTCGCCATGGCGGCCACGGACGCCTCCATGACGCGGCTCGGTGTCACCGACCCCCGGACGTGGTCTCCCACGGACTGGGTGTCCGACCTGGTGCCCCACCTGGTCTTCGGCGCCGTCACCTACGGGGTGGTGGCGGGCGACGGCCACCGCTGACGCTTCGCCGCGCCCCGTGCCGGCCGTGGCCGGTCGTTCGCGCATGTGCAGAACGGCCGTGCGGCAGGCATGACCCGCAACCTCTCCCCAGGGCCTAGCCGTTAAGTGAGCCAAAGGCCCAAGGTTTCGCAACCATGACGCGGTCGCCACCGCGCTCACGGAGTGACATGAGAGACGACCGGGACGACAGGGACCCGCGCGACAACCGCCGCCCACCCCCGCGCGGCGTGATCCACTGGCTGCCGCCGCACCGGCCCGACCAGGAGTGCCCCTGGTGCCGGCTGCTCCTGTCGGCCGCCGAGCCCCCCGAGCCCCCGCCCGACCCGGTCCCGCACCTCGCCGCCCGCCTCAGAACCGTGATGGTGGCCTTCTCCGCCCTGGTCACCCTCGTGGCCGCCCTGGTCACCGTCTGGCGCACCTGACCTCCGGCTCACGCGCCCTCGGGCAGCGGCACCGACCACACCAGCACCGCGCCCCCGCCCTCCGCGCCGCCCAACTCCAGCCGGCCGCCGAGCTGTTCGGCACGCTCGGCCATGTTGCGCAGTCCGCTGCGCCGCCCGCCGGACGGGATGCCCACCCCGTCGTCCGACACCCGCAGCACCACCTCACGCCCGTCGGTCGTCAGCACCACCTCGACCGCGTGCGCGCGGGCATGCCGGGCCACATTGGTCAGCGCCTCCGACAGTACGGCCACCACCTGGTCGGCGATCCGCAGCGGCACGTCGGTGTCGATCAGCCCCTCCATCCGCACACCGGGCGCGAAGCCCAGCACCGGCGCCGCCTCACCGGCCCCCCGCACGATCCGCGCCCGCAGCCCGCTGCCCGCACCGCCCTCGCGGGCCCTCAGCCCGAAGATGGTCGAGCGGATGATCTTGATGGTCTCGTCCAGGTCGTCCACCGCCCGCAGCACCCGGTCGGCAGCCTTGGGGTGCTCGATGAAACGGCCCGCGCTCTGCAGTGTCATCCCGGTGGCGAACAGCCGCTGGATCGCCAGGTCGTGCAGATCGCGCGCGATCCGGTCGCGCTCCTCCAGCAGGGCCAACTGCTGTGCGTCCTGGCGGCGTTCGGCCAGCTCCATGGCGATGGCCGCCTGTGCGGCGAATCCCTGGAGCATCTGGGTCTCCTTGTCGGAGAACACCGGCCGCCCCGCCTCGCGCACCAGGAGCACCACGCCCCGCGCGCCCACCTCGCCGGTGCCGATCGGCACCGCCACCGCCGGGCCCAGCCCGAGGAACCGGGGCGGCTCGGCGGTGATCCGGTCGTCGCGGGTGATGTCGGCACTGGTGACCGGCGCGGCCGTGGAGTACGCGAGCCCCATCAGCCCCTCGTGCAGCGGCAGCACCAGACCCCGGTGCGCGTCGGCGCCCTCGCCCACCGCGATCTCCACCCGGAGCGAGGGGGCGTCCGCCATCGGCACGGCCACCTCCGCCAGCGCCGACCCGGTGATGTCACGGGCCCGCTCGGCGATCAGATCCAGCGCCTCGGAGCGCTCACTGCCCGGCATCAGCCGGTGCGTGATCTCGGCGTTCGCCAGCAGCCACCGCTCGCGCAGCCGGGAGTCCTCGTACAGACGGGCATTGTCGATGGCCACCCCGGCCGCCACCGCCAGTGTGGACAGGACCGACTCGTCCTCCTCGTCGAACTCCAGGCCGCCGCGCTTCTCGGTCAGGTACAGATTCCCGAACACCTGGCCCCGCACCCGGATCGGCACCCCGAGGAAGCTCTGCATCGGCGGATGGTCGGGCGGGAAACCGTAGGACGCCGGGTGCTCGGAGATCTTCGACAGGCGCAGGGGCTCCGGGTGCCGGATCAGCTCGCCGAGGATGCCGTGGCCCTGCGGATACGGGCCGATCCTGGTGATCGTCTCGTCGGAGACGCCGACCGTGTGGAACGCGGACAGGGTGCGGCCGTCCGGTCCGATCACGCCGAGCGCGGCGTACTCGGCGTCCACCAGCGCGGCCGCCGCCTCCACGATCGAGTGCAGCGCCTGCTCCAGGTCCAGTTCCCGGCCGACGCTCAGCACCGCCTCCAGCAGGCTGTGCACCCGGTCCCTGGTGCCGCGGGCCGCGTCGATCCGCGCCTGCAACTCCTCCAGCAGCTCGTCCAGCTTCAGTTGCGGCAGCAGCACGCGTGGCTCTCGTGGCTCTCTGGGGCTTGCCACCACGGTCCTCCACCTCGGCTCGGCGCGCGAAGTCGGCACCAGTGGGTCGTCGAATCCACCGTATCGGTCCCGCGTCCGGCCCGGTACGCGCGACCGGGGGGAGAGGGACCACGCGATGCGCATCCGGCCCGGCCCGGCGGATGCAGTCCGCCTCGGCGCCCCGGGACGGCATCCCGCGGGACGACAGAGGCGGCCGTTCACGGCATCGGGACGGCCACCTCGTGCCGGTCCGCGCCCAGCACCACCTTCAGCGCGCCGGTCTCGGCGGCGTGGCCGAACACCTCGTACGCCTCCGCCATGTGGTGCAGCGGGAAGGTGTGCGTCACCAGCTCCGCGGCCGGCAGCCGGCCCGCGGCCGCCATCCGCAGCAGGGCCGGGGTGGAGTACGTGTCCACCAGCCCCGTCGTGATGGTGACGTCCCTGATCCACAGGTTCTCCAGGTGCAGCGTCGCCGGGGAACCGTGGACGCCGACGTTGGCCACGTGCCCGCAGGGCCGCACCACCTGGGTGCACAGCTCGAAGCTCTCGGGCACGCCGACCGCCTCCACGGCCACGTCCGCGCCGAGCCCGCCCGTGAGGTCGTCCACCAGCATCCGCGGGTCCTCCCCCGCGAAGGCGATGACATCCGCGCCCAGCCGCCGGGCCGCCTGCAGCCGGGTCCTGGCCAGGTCCACGACGATGATCCGCTCCGGGCCGTAGAGCCGGGCCGCGACCACGGCCGCCAGCCCGATCGGCCCGGCGCCCACGATCACCACCGTGTCGCCCGCCCGGACCTGGCCGTTGAGCACGCCCACCTCGTACGCGGTCGGGAAGATGTCCGCCAGCAGCACCGCGACCTCGCTCGGCACGGCGGCCGGCAGCGGATGCACGGAGAGGTCGGCGAACGGGACCCGGACGTACTCGGCCTGCGCGCCGTCCACGAGGTGGCCGAGTATCCAGCCGCCCCCGCCGAGGCACTGGCCGTACCGGCCCTCCCGGCAGAAGCGGCACCGGCCGCACGACGTGATGCAGGAGACCAGCACGCGGTCGCCCGGCCGGACCGTGCGCACGTCGCTGCCCACGTCGACGATCTCGCCGACCGCCTCGTGGCCCAGCACGGTGCCGGGCGGCACCTCGGGCACGTCGCCCCTGAGGATGTGCAGGTCGGTCCCGCAGATGGACACGATGCCGACCCTGACGATCACGTCGGTCGGCTCCTTGATGCTGGGGTCCGGGACGTCCTCCCAGGACGCCTGGCCCGGTCCGTGAAAGACGAAGCCCTTCATGACGCTCCTCATCTCGTCGGCCGGCCCGCTGCTGACCCCGCGCCTGCCGTCACGGCCAGGAACCGGCCCCTGCTTCCAGCTTCGCCGCCCCGGCGCTCACGCGCACGGGCCGCCCGGCCCACGTCCGACGGGCCGGGCGGCTACGCCGGTTCCGGGACCACCGCGACCGGGCAGGGGGCGCGGTGGAGCGCGCCGTGGGCGACCCGGCCGAGCTGGAGACCGAAGCCACCGTGCCGGGGATGGCCGCCGACCACCAGGAGGGTGGCGCCCCGCGCCGCCTCGACGAGGGCGTCACGGGTGGGGCCCTCCGGGGTACGGACGACCGTCGCCACCCCTTCCGGCACGTCCCGCAGGGCCTCGGCCACCACCTCCCGCGCGGCCTCCTCCGGGTCGCCCTCGCCCGCGTCGTGGCCGGTGAAGCCCGAGGGCCGCCGCCAGGCGCGTACCGCCTCCAGCGGGAGGCCGCGCAGTGCGGCCTCCTCGGCCGCGAACCGGACGGCGGCCGCGTCCCGCGGTTTGTCGCCGACCGCCAGCACGATCCGCGGTGAGCCGCCGGGCACCTCGTCCTCCGGGCCGTCGCGCAGCACGAACACCGGGCAGTGCGCGTGCCCGGCGACCGTCAGGCTGACCGAGCCGAGCAGCGCCTCGGTGAACCCGCTGCGGCCCCGGCTGCCCAGCACCACAGCGCGGGCGGTGCTGCTCTCCCGGACCAGCGCGTACTCCGGTTCGCCGGCCAGCACGTCGGTGGTGACCTCCACACCGGGCCGGCGCGACCGGGCGCGGGCCTCGGCGGTGCCGACCACGTCCCTGGCCATGACCTCCTCGACGGGGCGGTTCAGCTCCTGGGCGATCAGCTCGCCCTCGTAGCGCTCCCAGAGCGAGGCGTACACCAGGCGCAGCGGCGCCCCGCGCAGAGCGGCCTCCTCGGCGCCCCAGTCCACGGCGCGCAGGCTGGGCGCGGAACCGTCCACACCGACCACGATCGGCTCGTCCATCGGGTTCTCCACTTCGGTCAGGCGTGCGGGACGACGGCGACGGGGGCGGGGGAGTGGTGCAGCACGGCGTGCGCGACATGCCCGAGGTGAGCGCCGAGCCGGGCCGTGCGCACCCGGCGGCCCACCACGACCAGGCAGGCGTCGCGGGAGGCATCCACCAGCACCGACCCGGCGCTGCCCTCCACGGCCGCCTCGGCCACGTCGACGTCCGGGAACGACTCCCGCCAGGGCTCGAGGGCCCGGCCGAGCATGAACGCGTTGCGCGGCTCCAGCGCCTCCTCGACGACCGGAGGCGCCTCCGCCTCGTAGGCGTAACCGGGGCTGTTGTACGAGGGCGCGGGCTGCGGCGTCCAGGCGTACACCACCCGCAGCGGGGCGCCGCGCAGCGCTGCCGCGCCGAGGGCGAACTCCAGCAGGGCCGCGTCGGGCGCGCTGATGTCCAGGCCCAGCACCACCGGCCGGAACGGCGTCGCGGCCGACGGGATGCCCGTGGGGTCCGGCCCGTGCTCGTCGGCGGCCTGCTCACCCGCTCTGACCAGCACCACCGGGCAGTCGGCGTGGCCGGAGACCGCCAGGCCGACCGAGCCCACGATGAAACCGTGCAGCCCGCCCAGGCCGCGCGAGCCGAGCGCCAGCAGCTCGCAGGTCCCGGCGGCCTCGCACAGCACGTCCACCGGGTCGCCGGTGCGTCGTTCGGTGATCACCTCCAGGCCGGGATGGCGCAGCCGCAGCCCCTCCGCGCTCTCGTCCGGCGCCCGCTCGATCCAGTCCTGCTGGGCCTCGGCACCCAGCAGCGGGGCCTGTGCCATCGGGTCCGGCAGCGGCTCCCACACCTGCACGAGCCGCAGCGGCAGCCCGCGCAGTACCGCCTCGCGCGCCGCCCACTCGACGGCGGCCCGGCTCTCGGCGGAGCCGTCCAGTCCCGCGGTCACGGTTCGGGGCATCGCCTGCACCTCCCTGGCTCGTGCGGGGCTCTTACGGCCCAGCGCATCCGGGCCGTACGGGGCCCACCCACCAGCCTGACCGCAACCGGCCCTCCGGGCCACGGCCACAGGTCCCTCCGGGGGACCGGGAGTCGCACCACCAGGTCCGGTCGGCCCTAGTCTGGGTGTCGTGGACCGGCGATGATCCTGCCGGTGGGCCGTCCGCCGCGCCTGTCGGCCCAGGGGAACGAAAGGCCGCCATGCCCGAGACACGCACCTTCACGGAGCAGGACCCCGTCCGGGTCTTCCTGCTGGACGACCACGAGGTCGTCCGCCGGGGCCTCGTCGACCTGCTGGACTCCGAACCCGACATCGCCGTGGTCGGCGAGGCCGACACCGCCGCGCACGCCCTTGCCCGCGGCCCCGCGCTGCGCCCGCACGTCGCCGTCCTCGACGTGCGCCTCCCCGACGGCGACGGCATCACCGTCTGCCGGGAACTGCGCGACCGCGTGCCGGGCCTGGCCTGCCTGATGCTGACCTCCTTCGACGACGAGGACGCCCTGCTCGACGCGATCATGGCGGGGGCCGCCGGATATGTGCTGAAGCAGATCAAGGGCTCCGACCTGGTCTCCGCGGTGCGCACGGTCGCCTCCGGGCAGTCGATGCTGGACCCCGCGACCACCGCCCGGCTGCTGCGCTCGCTGCGCGCCGACCCCGCCGGGACCGCGCCCGCGCTGCCGCCCGAGCTGGAGGCCCTCTCGCCCCGCGAGCGGGACGTCCTGGCCCTGATCGGGGACGGCCTGACCAACCGGGAGATCGGCAAGCGGCTCTACCTCTCCGAGAAGACGGTCAAGAACCACATCTCCCGCCTGCTCGCCAAGCTCGGCGTCCAGCGCCGGGTCCAGGCGGCGGTGCTCGCCTCGCAGCTCGACCCCCACCAGCCGCGCTGAGCGGGGGCTCAGAGCAGGCCGCCGCTGCCGTAGGGGGCGTACAGGTCGAGGAGGCGGACGCGGGAGGAGTGCAGACGGTGGGCGACCACCCGGCCGACCCAGGTGGCGACCGCCCGGCCGAAGGCGGAGTCCTCGGCGCAGCGGGCGCGGACCGACTCGGCGTCGAACTCCCAGGCCCGCACCGGGCTCATCGCCTCGCCGCCCATGTGCCATACGCTGGGCGTGAAGTACCAGGACCAGCCCACGAGTTCACCGTGGCCGAGGGATTCCACCACGGCGGGGCGGCGGCCGGGGACATGGAGGTCGAGGCACACCGTGCCGGTGCGGACGATCCAGAACCGGTCGGCGCGCCGCCCCTCCTCGAAGAGCCGGGTGCCGGCCGGGAAGGAGACCTCGCGGGCCAGCTCCATCAGCCGCTCGCGCTGCAGTGGTTCCAGGGCCGTGGTCATGGTGGTCGTGGTCATCGCACCGGCTCCCTTCGAGGCGTCTGCCCCCAGGGTCGTACCGCTCCCGCCCGGTGCGCCACGGGCCGTTCGGCCCCGGCCGGGGACTCTTCGGCCCCCGGCCGGACCAGTGCTAGAAGACGATGCCCACGTGGGCCAGCGCCTGCTTCAGCAGGGCACCGTGGCCGCCGGGCATCTCGCCGTGCAGGGCCGCCGAGGCGGCCTCCTGCGGGGTGAACCAGACCAGGTCCAGCGCGTCCTGCCGGGGACGGCAGTCGCCGGTCACCGGCACGATGTAGGCCAGCGACACCGCGTGCTGACGCGGGTCGTGGTACGGCGTGACACCGGCCGTGGGGAAGTACTCCGCGACCGTGAACGGCTGGGTGGAGACGGGGACGCGGGGCAGCGCGACCGGGCCGAGGTCCTTCTCCAGGTGCCGCAGCAGCGCGTCGCGCACCCGCTCGTGGTGCAGGACGCGGCCGGAGACCAGGGTGCGGCTGACCGTGCCGTCCGGGCCGATGCGCAACAGCAGCCCGATACTGGTGACTTCACCGCTGTCGTCCACCCGCACGGGCACGGCCTCGACGTACAGGATCGGCATCCGGGCCCTGGCCATCTCCAGCTCGTCCGTGGTCAGCCAGCCGGGCGTGGTCTCGGTCATGTCAGACATTGCTTGATCATACTTTCCGGGTGGGTACCCGCCGCGGGTGCGGGCGGGCTCGGACACATGCGCCTTGCGGGGGTCGTGGAGGCTCACGGTTTCACGGCGACGGCCCCGAACTGCGGTACCGGGAGCGCGTCCGCCGCCTCCGGACGCCACTGCGAGCAGGGCACGAGGCCCGGCTCGACCGGCTCCAGACCGTCGAGGAAGGACGCGATCTCCGCGCGGCCGCGGCCGGTGATCGGCGGGGTGGCGTGGGCGTTCCAGAACTCCATGGCGGTCACGTTCCCCGCGCCGCCCACTTCAGCGTCGAAGGTCGGATGGGTGAGCACCAGCACACTGCCGGACGGGACGGCGGCCATGATCCGGCGGACGATCTCCCGGGCCTCGGCGCCGTCCGGGACGAAGTTGAGGAGGCCGAGCATCAGCACCGCGACCGGCCGGCCCAGGTCCAGCGTCTTCGCGGCGCGTCGCACGACGGCGTCCGGGTCCCGGACGTCGGCGTGGACGTACTCCGTGACGCCCTCGGGGGAGCCGGTGAGCAGGGCACGGGCGTGGGCCGGCACGAGCGGGTCGTTGTCGACGTAGACGGTCCGCGACCCGGGGGCCACCCGCTGGGCGATCTCGTGGGTGTTGTCCGCGGCCGGCAGTCCGGCGCCCAGGTCGAGGAACTGCCGGATGCCGCGCTCGGCCGCCAGGTGGTGCACCGCGCGCACCAGGAAGCCCCGGTCCGCGCGGGCCACGTCCCGGATCACCGGGAACATCCCGGCGACCTGCTCACCCACCCGCCGGTCCACCTCGTGGTGGGCGTCGCCGCCGATCCAGAAGTTCCAGACCCGCGCGTTGTGCGCCACGGAGGTGTCCGGCCGTGCCGCCCCGGCCGTGGCGGAGTCCTGGTCGCTCAACGTGCCGTCCTTCCGCCGCCCCTTGATCACGCCGTCCCGCGTCATTGTGCCGCCCGGCGATCGCGGTGTCCCGAAAATCACGCACGGTACGCGAACGGGCACCGAACGGGCATCCCCGGACCGCCCGCCCGCCCGGGGACCAGCCCGTCCGGGCCATGAGGAACACTGGGGGCGTCCCGCGAACCGACCGGAAGCAGCACATGTCAGCGACGCCCGCGCCCCTCCTCGACGTCCCCGGCGAGCCCTCGGGACCCGCCGACATCCGCCTGGTGGTGACCGACATGGACGGCACCCTGCTGGACGACGACAAGCGGCCGCCCGCCACCCTGCGGCCCCTGCTCGCCGAACTCCGGCGCCGGGGCGTGCTGTTCAGCCCCGCGAGCGGCCGCCAGTACGCCACGCTGGCCGAGGAGTTCGCCGACGTGGCCGAGGGCATGGTGTTCATCGCGGAGAACGGCACCTATGTGGTCCGCGACGGCGTCGAACTCAGCTCCGACCCGCTGGACCACGCGACCGCCGCCGAGCTGGCCCGCACGGTACGGGGGCTGGCCGCGCGGGGCGTGGACGCCGGCGCCGTGGTCTGCGGCAAGCGGGCCGCGTACGTGGAGCGGAGCGACGAGGCGTTCCTCGCGGAGGTGCGCAAGTACTACGTCTCGCACCGCGTGGTCGAGGACGTGACCGCGGTGGACGACGAGATCATCAAGGTCGCGGTGTACGACTTCGGCTCCGCCGAGCAGGGTGCCGCCCCCGCCCTCGCGCCCTTCGCCGACAGCCACCAGGTCGTGGTGTCCGGCGAGCACTGGGTGGACGTGATGAACCGCACCGCCAACAAGGGCGCCGCCCTGCGCGGCCTCCAGCGCGAGCTGGGCATCACCCCGGCCCAGACCATGGTCTTCGGCGACTACCTCAACGACCTGGAGATGCTGGACGCCGCCGACTGGTCCTTCGCCATGGCCAACGCCCACCCGGACGTCATCAGCCGCGCCCGCCACCTGGCCCCCTCCAACAACGACCACGGGGTACCCCGGACGATCGCGCGGATACTCGGCATAAGCCTCTAGCCGAGCACCGAGTCCAGGAAGCCCGTCAGCTCCGCGAAGACCTTCGCGCGGTCGGTCTCGTTGAAGACCTCGTGGCGGGCGCCGGGGAAGACGCGCTCGGTGGCGCGGCCGGCGCCGAGGCGCTCCACGCCGGTGCGGCTGCCCTCGACCGGGACCAGCCGGTCGTCTTCGCCGTGCAGCCAGAGCAGGGGCAGGTCGCCGAGGTCGCCGCCCGCGGCCACGGCCGCCAGCCCCCGTTCGAACGCCAGGAGAGTCGGCCTTTTCATGGGGCCGTGCCACACCAGCGGGTCGGCGGCGTAGGCCGCGCCCACCGCCGGGTCGCGGGAGAGCGCGGCCGGGCTGATCGGCACGTCCGGGATCTCGTCCAGCGCGAGCAGCCGCCCGGGCAGCGCCCATGTGCCGACCACCGGCCCCGACAGCACCAGCGCGCTCAGCTCGGACCCGTACCGCTGGGCGTAACGGGCCGCGATCAGGCCGCCCATGGAGTGGCCCACCATGACCAGCGGCAGACCTGTGTGTTCGGCGCGGGCCAGGTCCGCCGCCGTGTGGAGGTCGGTCACCACGTCCTCGAAGTCCCCGATCACCGCCCGCTCGCCGGCCGACCTGCCGTGCCCGAGGTGGTCGGGGGCGTACACCGCCGCGCCGTGGCCGGTGAGCACCCCGGCGACCTCGTCGTACCGGCCCGCGTGCTCGCCGTACCCGTGCACCAGCAGGGCGAGATAGCGGGGCGCCGGGTGCGGCCAGGCGCGTACGTGCAGCGCACCGTGGACGCCCTGGCGGATGTGGGCGCGTACGTCGGTCATGCGGCTCTCCTCCGGCGTGGTCGCGTGGGTCACTCCGGGGGATCTTCCCAGGGGCCCGGTGGGAGGTCTATAGTCCGGTAGAGCCCAAAACTAGCAGTGCTAATTAAGTCGCTCCGTCCCGGCGGGGCGTAGGTTCACGCTGATCCACAACGTCGTCGGTCAGGAGTCCCGAGTTGCGTCCCGTCCACTTCGCGGCCGCCCGCCGCACGCCCATCGGCAAGCTGCGCGGCGCCCTGTCCTCCGTGCGGCCCGACGACCTCGCGGCGGCCGTCGTCCGCGACCTGGTGGGCGGCGTGCCCGCCCTCGACCCGGCCCGGATCGACGACGTGTACTGGGGCGCCGCCAACCAGGCAGGCGAGGACAACCGCAACATCGCCCGCATGGCCGTGCTGCTCGCCGGGCTCCCCGACTCCGTGCCCGGCGCCACCGTCAACCGGCTCTGCGCCTCGGGCCTGGAAGCCGTCACCACCGCCGCCCGCACCATCGCGGCCGGTGAGGCGGACATCGTCGTCGCGGGCGGCTCCGAGTCCATGAGCCGCGCCCCCTTCGTGCTGCCCCGCCCCGACGAGGCCCTCCCGCACCGCATCGAGACCTACGACACCCGCCTCGGCTGGCGCCTCACCAACCCGGCGATGAAGGACCTGCACGGCGTCCTGGCCATGGGCGAGACCGCCGAGGAGGTCGCCCAGCGGTACGGCATCTCCCGCGAACGGCAGGACGAGTTCGCCCTGCGCAGCCACCAACTCGCCGCCACCGCACGGAAGAACGGCCACTTCGACGCCGAACTCCTCCCCGTGGAGCGCCCGGACGGCATCACCGTCGACCGCGACGAATGCGTACGCGAGGACACCTCCCCGGAGAAGCTCGCCCGCCTCAAGCCGGTCTTCCGCAAGGACGGCACGGTCACCGCGGGCAACGCCTCGCCCATGAACGACGGCGCCGCCGGACTCCTGCTGGTCAGCGAGGACGCGCTCGAGGAACTCGGCCTCGAATCCCTCGGCCGGTACGTCGCCGGCGCCTCGGCCGGCGTCCACCCCGACGTCATGGGCATCGGCCCGGTACCCGCCACCCGCAAGGCGCTCGCCCGCGTCGGCTGGAGCGTCGAAGACCTCCAGGAGGCGGAGTTCAACGAGGCGTTCGCCGCCCAGGCCCTCGCCTCCGTCGACCAGCTGGGCATCGACCCCGGCCTGGTGAACCCGACCGGCGGCGCCATCGCCCTCGGCCACCCCCTCGGCTGCTCCGGCGCCCGCATCCTCACCACCCTGCTGCACCGCATGCGCCGAACCGGCGCCGGACGCGGCCTCGCCACCATGTGCGTCGGCGTCGGGCAGGGCAGCGCGGTCCTGGTGGAGCGCCCCTGAACCACCCCGACGGGCCTTCCTGGCAAGGGAGTTCCGCAGCACGAGTCGCACCGCAGGAAACGGAGCCGCACCTCATGGCAACCCTGTCCGTCGCCGCCATCCTGGCCGAGAACGCCCGCCGCCGCCCCGACCGGACGGCCCTCGTCGAGGGCGACCTGCGCCTCACCTTCGCCGAAGCCTGGCGGCGCTCCCTCGCCCAGGCCGGCGCGCTCACCGCCCTCGGCGTGCGGCCGGGTGACCGGGTCGCCCTGATGGCCCCCAACACGGCCGAGTTCCCGCTCGCCTACTACGCGGCCATGGCGGTGGGCGGTGTCGTCGTCCCCGTCCACCTGCTGCTCTCGGCCACCGAGGTGGAGCACGTCCTCAAGGACAGCGGCGCCACCCTGCTGCTCGCCCATCCGGCCCAGGAGGCCACCGCCCGCGCGGCCGCCGACTCCCTCGGCATCCGCGTGGTCGTCCTCGGCGAGGAGCTGGAGAAGCTGGCGGTCGACGCCGAGCCGCCGCACTCGTACGTCACCCGGTCCGCCGACGACCCGGCCGTCGTCTTCTACACCAGCGGCACCACCGGCGTCCCGAAGGGGGCCGTGCTCACTCACTTCAACATCGTGATGAACGCGACCGTCAACGCCTTCGACGCCAACGACATCCGCCCCGACGACATCGTCCTCGGCGCGCTCCCGCTCTTCCACGCCTTCGGACAGACGGTCTCCCTCAACTCCACCTGGCGCGCGGGCGCGACGCTCGTCCTGCTGCCCCGCTTCGACGCCGCCCGCGCGATCGAGATCATGGTCGCCGAGCGCGTCAACACCTTCCACGGCGTCCCCACCATGTTCGTCTCCCTCGCCGCCGTCGCGGCCGAGGCCGCCGCCCTGCCCGGGCTGCGGCTGTGCATCTCCGGCGGCGCCTCGCTGCCGGTGGCCGTGCTGGAGAGGTTCGAGTCGGCGTTCGGCGCCCGGATCTACGAGGGGTACGGCCTCTCGGAGACCTCCCCGGCCGCCACCGTCAACCAGCCCGTCTTCGGCACCCGCGCCGGCACCATCGGCCACCCGCTGTGGGGCGTGGACGCCGAGATCGCCCGGGCGGACGTCGAGGACCGGGTCGAACTCCTCGCACCCGGCGAGCTGGGCGAGGTCGTCATCCGGGGCCACAACGTCTTCTCCGGCTACCTCGGCCGCCCGGAGGCCACCGCCGAGGCGCTGGTCGACGGCTGGTTCCGCACCGGCGACCTCGGCACCAAGGACGAGGACGGATTCCTGCGGATCGTCGACCGCAAGAAGGACGTCATCATCCGCGGCGGCTACAACGTCTACCCCCGCGAGGTCGAGGAGGTGCTCGCCCGGCACCCGGAGATCGCCCAGGTCGCCGTCATCGGGCTCCCCGACGAGCTGCACGGCGAGGAGATCTGCGCGGTCGTCGTCCCCGCACCGGGCCACACGCCCGACGCCGCCGCGATCACCGCGTGGTCCAAGGAGCACCTCGGCAAGCACAAGTACCCCCGCCGTATGGAGTTCACGGACGTCCTCCCGCTCGGCCCCAGCATGAAGGTGCTCAAGCGGGAACTGCGTACGCGGTACACCGCCCGCTGAGCCGCCGGCGCCCGGCCGGACGTGTGCACATAGCATCAGTCTCCGCATGAACATGATGACGCTCTGGCACATATCCGGCTGGGAGTTCGCCGCCCTCGCCCTCGCCGCCCTCCTGGTCGGCTTCTCCAAGACGGCCGTCAGCGGGGCCAACACGGTCAGCCTCGCCGTCTTCGCGGCCGTCCTGCCCGCCCGCGCCTCCACCGGCGTTCTCCTCCCGCTCCTCATCGCGGGCGACACCTTCGCCGTCCTCACCTACCGGCGCCACGCCCACTGGCCGACCCTGTGGCGGCTGTTCCCCGCCGTCGCGGCCGGAGTGGTGGCGGGCACCCTGTTCCTCGCCCGCGCCGGCGACGGGATCGTACGGATCTCCATCGGCGTGATCCTGCTGATGATGACCGGCATCACCCTGTGGCGACGGCGTCAGGAGGCGACGGAGGACGTCAGCACGCGGACCGGCCGGGTGACGGCGGGGGCGTACGGCGTGACGGGCGGCTTCACCACCATGGTCGCCAACGCGGGCGGACCGGTGATGTCGATGTATCTCCTCTCCGCGGGCTTCCGCAAGATGGGCTTCCTCGGCACCTCCGCCTTCTTCTTCCTCATCGTCAACGTCGCCAAGATCCCCTTCAGCGCCGCCCTCGGCCTGATCGACGGCAACTCGCTGCTGCTGGACGCGGCCCTGCTGGTCTTCGTCGTGCCGGGCGCGTTCCTCGGCCGGTGGGCCGTCCACAAGATCAACCAGCGGCTGTTCGACCGCATCGTCATCGTGGCGACCGTCGTCGGGGCGGTCGAACTCCTCCTGACCTGACCCGATGCGTACGCTCACCCCATGCCCGCGCACGTCCTGATCCTCGGCGGCACCACCGAGTCCCGCCGCCTCGCCACCGCCCTCGCCGCCCGCCCCGGCCTCCGGGTCACCACCTCCCTCGCGGGGCGCGTGAGCCGGCCGGGGGCGGTCGACGGCGAGGTGCGGGTCGGCGGGTTCGGGGGCGTGGCGGGGCTGGCCGGCTGGCTGCGCGCCCACCGGGTGACCGCGCTGGTGGACGCGACCCATCCCTTCGCGGAGCGCATCACGGCGAACGCGGCGGAGGCGGCACGCGTGGCCGGGGTCCCGCACGCGGTCCTGCGCCGCCCCGGCTGGGACCTCGACGACGACTGGCATCCGGTGGCCTCCCTGGAGGAGGCGGCGCGCCTCGTGCCCCGCCTGGGGCGACGGGTGTTCCTCAGCACGGGCCGGCTCGGGCTCACCGCCTTCGCGGGCCTGACGGCCACTCGGTTCGTGGTGCGTTCGGTGGAGCCACCGGAGCCGCCGCTGCCTCCGCACTGTGAAATTCTGCTGGCGCGAGGTCCGTTCAGCCTCTCGGACGAGCTGGACCTGCTCCGCACGCACCGCATCGACGTCCTGGTGACGAAGGACAGCGGGGGAGCGGCGACGGCGCCGAAACTGGCCGCCGCCCGCTCGCTGTCGTTGCCGGTGGTCGTCGTACGCCGCCCCGGACTCCCCTCCGGCTTGCGGGCGTTGCCGGACGTGGAGGGTGTGCTGGACTGGCTGGCCGGGGTCATTCCCCCCGAGGGTGCCTGCGCAGCAGATAGGTGTCCATGATCCAGCCCTTGCGCTCCCGCGCCTCCGCCCGCACCCGCTCGATCTCCGGACCGGCCTCCGCGAGCGGACCGGAGACCAGGATCTCGTCCGGGGTGCCGATGTACGCGCCCCAGTAGATGTCGATTTCCTCCCCGGCGTACTCCCGGAACGCCTGGTGGGCGTCGAGCATCACCACCACGTCGTCCACCCCCTCCGGGAGCCCCTCCGCCAGCCGCCGCCCGGTGGTGATCTGCACCGGCCGCGCCACCCGGTTCAGGCCGGTCCGGTGCCGGGCGACCAGCGCGGAGACGCTGCTGATGCCGGGCACCACGTCGTACGTGAACTCCACCGCGCCCTTGGCCAGCACCTCCTGCAGGATGCCGAGCGTGCTGTCGTACAGCGAGGGGTCGCCCCACACCAGGAACGCGCCCGTGCCGTCCTCCGCGACCTCTTCCGAGATGAGCCGCTCGTAGATCCCCGCGCGGGCGGTCCGCCAGTCCTCGACGGCCGGCGAGTAGGCCGCACCGCCCGCCCGCCGGTCCCGCTCCGGGTCCCGGGCCGCCACCACCCGGTACGACCCCTCGGGCAGATGCGCGTCCAGGATGTCCCGGCGCAGCCGCGTCAGATCACTCTTCACCTCGCCCTTGTCGAGCAGGAAGAACACGTCCGTCCCGCGCATCGCCTTGACCGCCTGCAACGTGAGCTGGTCGGGGTCGCCCGCACCGATACCGATGACATGAATCTTTCGCACCCACCGAGTCTGCCGCACGGCGTGAAGCGCGCCGGATACGGGGGCGGTGACGGGAACCGGGAGGCCCGCGGGGTCGTGGTAATGATCACGGCGGGATCGACAGCGATCTTCCGCCCACCTGATGACGGAGGCTCAGCATGACGAGAACGACCCGTGCGGCACTGCTCCTCGCGGCCACGGCCCTCACCCCGGCCCTCCTCCTCTCCACCCCCGCGTCCGCCGCCGTCGCGGCCACGACGGTCTCGGCCACGGCGTCCACCCCGGTGGACCAGATGTCCGACGACGACGTCCGGGTCGCCATCTCCCGCATACTCGCGGACCCGGCGAGCGGCAAGGCGGTCCTCCGCGAGGCCAACGAGGCACTGGACGGCACGATCGCGGACCAGCGGGCGTTCCTGGAGACGGGTTACCGGCTGGCGCAGGCCGAGGACGACCGGGTGGCCATCACTCGCATCCTCGCGGACCCGAAGAGCGGGAAGGCAGTGATCCGGGAGGCGAGCAGGGCGCTGGACGGGACGATGGACGACCAGCGGGCGTTCCTGGAGACCGGTTACCGGCTGGCGCAGGGCGAGGACGACCGGGTGGCCGCCCTCCGCATCCTCGCCGACCCCAAGTCCGGTCCGGCCCTCCGCGCCGCCGCCTCCGCGGCGCTGGACGGCACGCTGGAGGAGCTGCGGTACTTCATCGCGGTGGGGCAGTACCAGGTGCACTAGCTCCCGGCGAGGAGTCGCTTCGGGGCGCACATGGGTACTCGGCTCTTCCGGTGAGCCCGGACGTGCCGGGTCCCGCGGACGGAGGCAGCCGCCATGTACGACAGCCCCCTTGCAGGCCGTACCGTCGTCGTGACCGGGGCCGCGCGCGGCCTGGGTGCGGCCCTGGCCCACGCGTTCGCCGAGCGAGGCGCGCGGCTCGCGTTGCTCGGCCTGGAAGGGCCGCAGCTGGACGGAGTGGCGGCATCGCTTCCGCCGCCGGTGATCGCCCTGGAGGCCGACATCACCGACTTCGGCGCCTTGGAGCGCGCGGCGGCGGAGGTACGGGAGCGGCTGGGGCGGCCGTCCGTCGTCGTGGCCAACGCCGGGATCGCCGAGGGCGGACCCTTCGCCGGGTCCGCCCCCGAGACCTGGCGGCGGGTGATCGACGTCAACCTGGTCGGCAGCGCCCTGACCGCGCGGGCGTTCCTCGCCGATCTGCTGGTCACGTCCGGCTACTTCCTCCAGGTGGCGTCGCTGGCCGCGTTCGGCACCTCACCGATGATGAGCGCCTACTGCGCGTCCAAGGCGGGTGTCGAGTCGTTCGCCCGCTCCCTCCAGGCGGAGGTGGCCCACGAGTCCGTCGGCGTGGGCATCGCCTACATCAACTGGACCGACACCGACATGACCCGCGACGCCGACCACCACCCCGTCCTCCGCGAACTCCGCGCCCACATGCCGGGCCCGGCCCGCAAGGTGTACCCGGCGGAGGTGGTCGCGGAACGCCTGGTCCGTGCGGTGGAACACCGGCGCACGTCGGTGTACGTACCGGCCTGGCTACGGCTCGCCCAGTGGGGGCGCGCCGTCCTTCCGCCGGTCGTACGGCACGTCTCCAGCCGGACGCTGCCGCGCTTGCAGGGCGAGCGCGCGCTGCCCCCTACGGGGTTGCTGGGGGCGGGGGGAGTGGCGGACGAAGTGCGGCGGGAAGGGCGGGCCTGAGGAGGTGGGCGGTGGTCGGACAGGCGGTCGCCTCGTCAGCCGGCCGCAGCCCGTGAGACGGACCCGCCGGCCGGCAGGCGGCCGGCGGTCCACGGGTACCTCAGCCCCGGTGACCGTTGCCATGTCCGTCCGGATGCAGGACGACCTTGGTCCAGCCCTCGTCACGGGCGTCGAAGTGCTCGTAGCCGGTGGGGGCCTGATCCAGGCCGAGTTCGTGGCTGACGACGAAGCTCGGCTTCGCCTTCCCGCCGGCGATCAGGTCGCGCAACGCTCGGTTGTACCTCTTGACCGGCGCCTGCCCGGTGCCCATGTGCTGGCCCTTGAACCACATCAGGCCGAAGTCGATCGGGACCTTGCCGTGCGCCTCCAGCTCGTTCTGGGCCTTCTCGCCGCCGGGGTCCTCGGGCAGGAACACGCCCACCACGCCGATGTCGCCCGTGAACCTGACCGAGTTGATCAGCCCGTTGAGCGTGAGGCTGGCGTCCTCGTGTCCCTGGGCGTCATGGGCCTGGTAGCCGACGCACTCACAGCCGTTGTCGGCGCCCAGACCCAGGGTGGCGTCCTTGACGACCTCCGCCGGGTCCTGTTCGGCGGTGTTGACCGGGATGGCCCCGATCTCCTCCGCCTTGCGCAGCCGGTCGGGCTGGTGATCGACCACCCAGACGCGCCCGGCGCCCTTGAGGAGGGCGGAGTAGGCCGCCATCAGCCCGACGGGACCGGACCCGAAGATGACGGTCTGGTCGCCCGGTTTGACGTGGGCCATCTCAGTGGCGTGATACCCGGTGGGGAAGATGTCGGCGAGCATGACGTAGTCGGTCTGCCGCTCGGCGGCGTCCTCGCCGAGGCGCAGGGCGTTGAAGTCCCCGTAGGGCACGCGCAGCAGCTCCGCCTGGCCGCCCTGGTAGGGACCCATGTCGGCGAATCCGTAGGCGGCTCCGGCGAGAGCCGGTTCCGGCTGCATGGTCAGGCAGTAGTTGGTGAGTCCTCGCTCGCACTGCTTGCAGAAGCCGCAGGCGATGTTGAAGGGCAGCACCACGTACTCGCCGACCTGGACCTTGCGGACCGCCGAGCCGACCTCCACGACCTGGCCCATGTTCTCGTGTCCGAAGGTGCGGCCGGGCTCGAACGAGGTGCGGCCCTCGTACATGTGGAGATCCGAACCGCAGATGTTGGTAGTGGTGATCTTGACGATGATGTCGCAGGGGTGTTCGATCTTCGCGTCCGGTACGTCCTTCACCGCTACCGTTCGTGGTCCTTCATATACCGCTGCTTTCATGATGACTTCTCTCGGCCGCGGTACGACCGCGGCACGTCGCTGCGGGCCGTTCATCCGGATCGGGTGGAACGGCGGTGCCGCCGTGGAGCCGCCAGAGGGAGCTTCGGCGTCCCGGCGGCGTGCCGTCCGGGTCCCCGTCGGCCTCCGGCGCGAAACAGCCACTCACCGCCCGGTCGGCTGAATTTTCGGGCCCTGCCGACCCGCCGACCGCCGACGAATCTCCGGCTCAGGACTTCGACTGGTCGTCCTCGTCCTGAAGCATGTCCCGACGTTCCTGTTCCCGCTTGGAGAAGGCGGCTGCCCGGATCGCCTCGTCGCTCTCCAGGCCCGATCCCAGCGCGCCACCCACCGTGGCGATCGAAGCGACGAACCAGGACAGCGTCCAGTAGTCGGTGGCGTCCAGCGGGTTCTGGGTCGTGGTGGAGAAGACCTTGTCGTTGAGGATGAACAGCGCCCAGACCAAGTTGACGGCCAGCAACCCCACATAACACACGATCACCCCGATACCCACGGTCAAGACGGTCGAGGCGTTGTAGAGGGTCGTCCTCTTCCTCTCCTCCGGCCGCGCATTCGCCGATCGATGCCACAGTTCCGCGTCCACGATCAGCCAGCCGATCATGATGGCGACGGACCCGACCGTGGCGATCACGAGGCGGGGGGTGCTCAGGGCCTGCGACAGGCTCCAGACGGTGGAGTTCACGGTGGCCACGGCCCCGGTGGCGAGTGCGGCCGCCAGGGCCTTGGACAGACCCGGCACCAGGCGCCACGGCCGGTTGGCGCGGACCATGCCGAGAAGCACTCTCAGGTAGCCGCGCGGCCCGCCGACGACGTACCGGAGGTCGGCGGCCTCTTCCTCGTCGACCGGGCCGGGATGGATGGGGGCGAGACGGCTGACGAAGCGTCCCAGCGGCCGGCTCCGCGGATGTCCATCGGTTCCGGTGGTCTGCGGGGCGGCCAGGGCGAGGACGGCTTCTTCGACGGCCCGTCTTGCCCTCGTCTGCAGGCGCAGGGCGCCCAGCGTGGGCAGGGAGAGCAGCGCGATGCCGTGTTCGTGGCTGAGTTCCACGACGAGTTTGCGCCCGTGGACGTGCAGCGGAAGGTCGGTGATGGCCACGACGATGTCCCAGTCCTCCGTCCTGGCGCGGTCCATGATCCGGCGTACCAGGGTGGGCGGGTCCTCCGTCCCCGCGGTGAAGGGCTCGCTGACCACGCGGACCTCGAACCGCCGTCCCTGGCCCGCTTTTTCGGCGAGGCGGTCGGGGAGGGTCCGGGCCAGGCGCCGCGCGATCTCCGTCGGCGCGTCGGGGTCCGCCAGGAGAGCCACGACCGTAACGCCCTGAGACGACACCCGCGTGACTCCTTCTCGTCGGCTGCCCCGCGATCGCGAGTGCCCCACAGCATGCCCCTGAGGTCACGTAGGCACCACGTGACACGCTGGCCCCCGTCCGCAGGCTCGGGCGGTCAGGTCGCGAGGGCGAGGTGCGTCCTGCCGGGCCGGCCGCGTCCGTCAGCCCCGTCGCAGACGGGGTCCCTCGGCGCCGGCGTCGATGGGGGTGGAGGTCTGCTCCACCCGCCCGGCGAGGTTCACGGCCCAGGTCGCGAGGCCGGGGAGGTCCAGGTCGTAGGGGTGGGGCCGGTTCTGCTCGGACCAGGCCGTCACCGCCCCGGCGCCCCGGCGGAGGAGGCGGGGGCCGCCCGTGGTGTTGCCGCGGGCGGAGTGGGTGAGGCCCACGGCGATCTGGGCGAGGCCGCGCCACAGCTCGCGCTCGGCGGCGGGGCCGGACTTCCAGGCGTCCTCGAACACCTCGTGCGCGTGGAACGGCTTTCCGGCGTCCAGCAGCTTCTGCGCCTCCGCGACCGTCTCCCCAGGGCTCCGTACGACCCCCTCGGGCTGCCGCTCGACCCCCTCGGACCCGTACGGCAGGGGACGCCCCAGCCCGTCGCGGGGCCGGGCGTTCCGCGCCCGCCCCTCGGTGTCCCGGTCGCGTCCGCCGATGTCTCCGCCCGTCTCCGCGTCTGTCATGCGGCCGATTCTGCCCCTCCCCGCCCACAACCCGCTTCGGAGGAGTCCCGTACGTGGGGTAAAGTGCTGTTCGCGCGATCACGCGGGTCACCGCGAGTGAGTGCATCGGGACGTGGCGCAGCTTGGTAGCGCACTTGACTGGGGGTCAAGGGGTCGCAGGTTCAAATCCTGTCGTCCCGACTTTACGAAGTCGCAGGTGAAGGCCGGTTACGGAGAAATCCGCAACCGGCCTTCCGCTGTTCACGGAAACTGCGGGCGCGGCGGGTCTCCGTCGCCGTCGGGGGGTACTCGGCGCCAGGACGCGCAGGACGACTGCGCCGGCCCGGACAGGAGGACACCATGGCCGACCTGAGCCCGATCGATCTTCAGAAGGCCCTCAAGGGCGCCGACTACCCCGCCAGCCGTGACGATCTCGTCTCCGTGGCCCGGAGCAACGGCGCCGACGACAAGGTCGTCGACAAGCTGGAGCACGCCGGGAAGCAACGGTTCGACGGCCCCAACGACGTGCAGAAGGCGGTCTTCGACAACGGCTGACACCGGCCCGCGGCGGGTTCTCGTCACCGGCTGGTTCAGCTTCCTGCACGGGGAGGCGACCGCCGGTGACCTGCTCGCGCTGGACCGGGTACGGGAGTTGCTGCGCGGCGCGGCCGTCCCCCACGACGTCGCCTGGAGCCCCGGCTTCCGGCCGGAGGGACCGTCCCTGGACGACACCCGTCCCGGGGACTACTCCCACCTGCTCTTCGTCTGCGGCCCCGCGCACGGCCCCCAGGTCGAGGATCTGCACCGCCGGTACCCCGACTGCGTCCGGATCGCCGTGGGGAACTCCGTCCTCGACGCCGAGGACGCCGCCGTGCACGGCTTCCACCATGTCCTCGCACGGGACGCCCCGGACACCGTCCCCACCCTCGACCTGGCCGCCCGCGCGCCCGGCCCGCCGGCGCGTCCCGTGGTGGGCGTCGTCCTCACGCACGGCCAGCACGAGTACGGCCCCCGCAGGCAGCACGAGCGGGTGGCCGGGTTCGTCACGCGCTGGCTGAACGGCCGGGACTGCGCCCGTCTCGAACTGGAGACCCGGCTGGACCCGCACGACTGGCGGCTGTGCACGACCTCCGGGCAACTGGAGAGCGTGCTGGCGCGCTGCGACCTGGTCGTCACCGACCGGCTGCACGGCCTGGTGCTCGCCCTGCGCGGCGGGGTGCCCGCCCTCGCCGTCGACCCCGTGGCGGGCGGGGCCAAGGTCACCGCTCAGGCGCGCGCCTGCGGCTGGCCCGCGCTGCTGCCCGCCGAACGGCTCGACACCCCCGCACTGGACTGGTGGTGGGACTGGTGCCTCACCTCCGGCCGGGCCCTCGCCGAGGGCACCGCCGACGGCTTCCGCCGGGACGGCACGGCGGACAGCGCGGACGGCCTGCTGCGCCTGCTGGGCGCCTCGCGCTAGCGGGGGCCGGTCACGGGTGGAAGCGCCACCGGCCCTCCGAGACGACCTCCACCTTGTCGTCGCGCACGCGGAGCGCCGTGTCGTCGTCGATGAAGTAGATCGGGAAGTCCGCCCGCGCGACGATGCGATCGGCCCAGGCGTCGTCGCGTTCCGGGAAGTCCGGCGAGTACAGATGGGGCTTCAGGTACGAGTCGAGCAGGCCGAAGGGCGGGGTCACGGTGGTCGCGCCGAGCAGACGGAGGTCCGCCGTGTCCCCGATGACGTCGGCGGAGTGTCCGGTGAGATGCCGGCTGAGGATCATCGAGCCGGCGCTCAGCCCCACGTAGACCCGGTCGGTCAGTGCTTCCAGGAAGCCGTCGGCCAGGCCGTTGCCGGTGATGCTGCGGGCGAGGTGGTAGTGGTTGCCGCCGCCGACGTAGATGACGTCGGCCCGCAGCAGCCGGTCGAGCACCAACCGTCCGGGCAGGCCGTTCAGTTCCAGGATGTCGAACTCCCGCCAGCCGAGGCCGTGCACGCGGGTCATGTCGGCGAGGAGCCATCCGTGGTCGCCGGACTCGGCCATGGAGGCCGTGGGGACATACACGATGTTGGCCGACCCGAACGGCTTTCCCAGCATGTCCCGCAGGGCATCCTTCAGGCTCTCGTTGCGCAGACCGGCCGACGTCAGCAGAAGTTCCATCGGCCGAGCCAATCACGCGCGTCGCCCCCGGGCAACGCCGCGCAGGGCCAGGGGAGTCTGGAACTGGGGGCGCAGGGCTGAGCCGTGCGCTCGCTCAGGCGCCGGGGAGGAAGAGGCAGAACAGATGGCCGTGGGGGTCGCGCAGCACGCGGACGTCGTCCTGGGGCTGGTGCTCCTCCACCGTCGCGCCCAGGGCGCACGCGCGCTCGGTCTCGGCGGCGAGGTCGTCCACCTGGATGTCGAGATGGGCCTGCATCTGCTGCTCGCCGGGGCCGGACGGCCAGGACGGCGGGCGGTGGTCCTTCTCCAACTGGAAGCTGAGGCCGGGGCGTTCACGCTCCGGGGCCTTGAGCCGGACCCAGTCGGGCTCCCGTTCGACCTCGTCCCAGCCCAAGAGGGCGCGATAGAAGTCGGCCAGCGCGGGGGGATCGGGGGTGCCGAGCACGAAGGCTGCGAGCAGTGTCGTCATGGTCCATCCCTGCCCGCAGCCCGTTTTCGTACGCGTCCGGAATTCAATTCGGCGTCAGCTTCCGACGTACCAGTGGAATCCGCCATTGTTCGCTGCGACGATCATGAGAATGGCGAAGACCACGAGGTCGACGATGCCGAGAATGACGGCCGCCTTCGCCATTCCGCGACCGCCCTTGGCGCCCGACTGCCGCGTTGCGACCATACCGAAGATGATCGCCAGCGGGCCGAGAATGACGTTGAGGAAGAAGAAGCCGACAACGCCGCACACCAGGCCCGCGATGGCGAGACCATTGGTCCGCGAACCGGATCGAGCGGCCGGCTGGCCACCGTAACTGGTCATGAGAACTCCCGTTCCATGAATGGGGAATGCCGGGACTTTGTGTGTCTGGACTCCGTGTGCCCAAGGGGAGTTGTGGCATTCCCCAGGAAACCGGGGATGAAGCGGAACCCCTGATTCACGACTTTCGTGCCGGGACCGGGACCTTGATCGCTCCACCGCTGCCCGGCGGGGACGATCCGCGCACGCTGCCGGGCGTTGCGGGAAGGGTGGGCGGAGTTGGCCGACGGGTCTGTGGGGTAGGCGGGGGAGACACCCCGAGGGAGGGCCGCGTCGTGTTCGAGGACTTCGAGACCAGCCGGGTCCAGGTTGGCGAGGCGTCGATTTTCGTCCGGCACGGAGGGGACGGACCGCCCGTCGTACTCCTGCACGGCCACCCCCGCACCTCCGCGACCTGGCACCGCGTCGCCCCGCTCCTCGTCCGGCGCGGGTTCACCGTCGTCTGTCCGGACCTCCGGGGATACGGCCGGTCCACCGGACCGGTGCCCACCGCCGACCACTCCGGGTACTCCAAGCGTGCCGTCGCCGGTGATGTGGTCGAGGTGATGCGCTCCCTCGGCCATGCCCGGTTCGCGCTCGCCGGGCACGACCGTGGAAGCAGTGTCGCGCTACGTCTCGCACTTGATCATCCCGACGCGGTCTCGCGGGTGGCGCTGATCGACGGTCTGCCCCTCACCGAGCACCTGTCCCGCATCACGACCGAGTTCGCCACGCAGTGGTGGCACTGGTTCTTCTTCGCCCAGCCGGACATCCCCGAGCGGGTCATCAACGCCGATCCGGACAGCTGGTACCACGGTGACCCCGAGAGCATGGGGCAGGAGAACCATGACGAGTGGCGCGCGGCCACGAGAAACCCGGACGTGGTGCGGGCGATGCTGGAGGACTACCGGGCCGGCCTCACCATCGACCCGCGGCACGAGGAGGAGGACCGCGCGGCCGGGACACAGATCCGGTGCCCGGCGCTGATCCTCTGGTCGCTCCGGGACGACATCGAGGACCTGTACGGGGACCCGGTGAAGATCTGGCGGCAGTGGGCACCGGACGTACGCGGCCACGGCATCGACTCCGGGCATCACGTGGCCGAAGAGGCTCCGGAAGCGCTCGCGTCTTCCCTTGCGGACTTCTTCGGGGAAGAGCCGTCGTAGGTCCCCTGGGTGTCCCATCTCTCAGATGCCGATTCCCGAGCCGCCGGCGCGGTACTCCGCCGTCCCCGGGGTACCGGGTGCTCACCCAGGCGCCGATTCCGGTGATCTGAGCAGGGCCCGGAACACAGGGAGAGCATGATGAGTACCGCGCATGCGAAGCGGCTGCGGAAGAGCGCGTTGGACGTGTTCGGGTGGGAGGAACTGCGGCCGGAGCAGTTGGTGGCGATGGAGGCGGTGATGGAGCGGCGGGACACGCTGGTCGTGATGCCCACCGGGGCCGGGAAGTCGGCCGTCTACCAGGTGCCGGGGCTGCTGCTGCCGGGGCCGACCGTCGTGGTGTCGCCGCTCGTCGCTCTCCAGCGGGATCAGGTTCGCGGGCTGTTGAGCCGGGAGGGCGCGGAGGCGGCCGCCGTGAACTCCTCCCAGAGCGGCAGCGAGAACGCGGCGGTGTGGGACCGGATCAGCGAGGGTGACGTCGACTTCCTGTTCCTGGCGCCCGAGCAGCTCGCCAAGGACGAGGTGGTCGAGCAGCTCGCCGCCGCCGAGCCCGCGCTGTTCGTCGTCGACGAGGCTCAGTGCGTGTCGTCGTGGGGGCACGACTTCCGCCCCGACTACCTGCGGCTCGGCCAGGTCATCGACCGGCTCGGCCGGCCACCCGTGCTGGCCCTGACCGCGAGCGCGGCCGCACCCGTACGGGCCGAGATCGTCAGCCGGCTCGGCATGCGGGACGTGCACGAGGTGGTCACCGGCTTCGACCGGCCCAACATTCACCTGGAGGTCGTCCCCTTCCAGGACGCCGCCGCCAAGAAGCGCGCCGTCGTGGAACGCGCCGCCGCGGAGCCCAAGCCCGGCCTCGTGTACGCGGGTACGCGCCGGGAGGCCGAGGAGTACGCCGAGGAGCTGAGCCTGCTCGGGCTGGACGCGGCCGCGTACCACGCGGGGCTGCCCGCACGGGAGCGGGGCGACGTGCACGACCGGTTCATGGCGGGCGAGCTGGACGTGGTCGTGGCGACCTCCGCCTTCGGGATGGGCATCGACAAGCCGGACGTCCGCTTCGTGCTGCACGCCTCCGTCCCCGGCTCGCTGGACGCCTACTACCAGGAGATCGGCCGCGCCGGACGCGACGGTGAGGAGGCCCGCGCGATACTCGCCTACCGGCCGCAGGACCTCGGCATGCAGCGCTTCTTCGCGGCCGGGCGGCCGGACCCGGACACCGTCACCCGGGTCGTGAGCACGCTGGAGGAACACGACGGGCCCGTCCCGCCGACCGAGCTGCGCGAGGAGACCAACCTGACGGCGAGCCGTCTTACGGCCGTCGTCAACCTCCTGGAGCAGGTCGACGCCGTGTACACCACCGAGGACGGCGAACTGGAGGCGACCGGTACGGCCGGTCCGGCCGACGCCGCGCAGCAGGCGATCGAACTGGGCGACGCTCATCAGCAGTTGGAGCGCTCCCGCGTCGACATGATGCGGGGCTACGCGGAGGCCACCGGCTGCCGCCGGCGGTTCCTGCTGGGGTACTTCGGGCAGGGCGGCGAGCAGGAAGAGTCCTGCGGTGCGTGTGACCGGTGTGAGGCGGCCGAACTGGCGGAGGAGGGTGGCGCCGAGGGCGGGCCCGCCGTGCTGGCCGGTACGGGTGGGCCGATACCCGAACCGGCCCCTTCGGCGCCCGCCGGGGACGAGCACCCCTTCCCGCCCGGCACTCTCGTACGGCACGAGCAGTGGGGGCAGGGGTCGGTCATGAGCGAGGAGAACGAGCGGCTGACGGTGCTGTTCGAGACGGTGGGGTATCGCACGCTGTCTCTTGAGGTCATCAACAGGAACCATCTGCTGACTGTGTGTTGAGACCCGGATGTGGCCTCACCCCACGTGGCCTCACCATATGTAGTCTCCCCACATGTGGGCTCAACCCGTCCCTCACCTCACCCCGTACCCCAGCCCCCGCACCACGGCCAGCGACACCGCGGCCGCCGTGAACCCCAGCACCGCGCCCGCCGCGACATCCCCCGGATAGTGCACCCCGGTGTGGACGCGGGAGTACCCGACGGCGACCGCCAACGACCCCAGCGGGACCGCGGCCGGAGGCAGCACGACCCCGACGGCCGTGGCGAAGGCGGTGGCCGATGCCGTGTGCCCGGAGGGGAAGGACGCCGACTCGGGCATGCGCACGTGCCGCGCCACCGCCACCTGCGCCTCCTCCCGGTCGGGCCGGCGGCGGCGCACCATCCGCTTGCCGAACAGGTTCGCCGCCGCCGACGCCAGGGTGACCGAGGTGACCCCGGCCAGTGCCGCGCGGCGCGGCCGGCCCGGCAGCAGGGCGAGCCCCGCCGCGACCCCGATCGAGATCTTCGAGTGGTCGGCCGCGTGCGACAGCAGCCGCAGCGCCCGGTCCAGCGCGGGCGTCGGCGTGGCGGCCACGGCGGCGTACAGCGCGCCGTCGACCGCGCGCAGGTCACCGAGGACGGCGGAGACGGTGTCGCGGTCAGGCATGGTTCTCTCCCGGTGCCGTGCGCTCGGCGGGACCGAACGCGAGGTCGAGCAGTTTCCGCCAGTCGATGGGCGGCGCGGGCTGCGGCACGCCGGGACGGTCGCGCGGCAGCAGCACCCGCAGCGCGCCCGGCCGTACCGAGCAGGTGACCGGTGTGCGCAGCCACAGCGCCTCGCCGTCCACCGCCACCGGGATCTGTTCCTCCCCGGCCGTCACCTCGACCAGGTGCGCGGTCGTCACGGTCAGCCCCGTTGCCTGCGGACCCCGTACGGCCAGCTCCGCCGCCTGGGCCGCGTTCTCCACCCTGATCCCGATCACGCCCAGCTCACCGGTGTCGAGCCGGGGCCGCCGCCCGCCGCCGCTCAGTTCCTCGGGGGAGACGTAGGGGTTGTTGCTGATCAGCAGCGCCTGCTGCTCGGCGAGGCGGTTGCCGTCCACGATCGCCTCCAGCCGTTGTACGCCTTCCCTGGCCAGCAGGTCCGGCATCAGGCTGAGGGCGGTGCCGGTCTTGTTGTCGCGGTACTCGGGGCTCTGCACGATGTCCGCGTAGACCCCGAAGGACACCGTGTTGACGAAGGGGCGGCCGGAGACGTCGCCGAGGTCGACGCGGATCTCCTCGCCGTCGGTCAGGGCGTCGAGGCAGCGGGCCGGGTCGGCGCGGTCGAGGCCGAGGTCCATGGCGAAGTGGTTGCGGGTGCCCGCCGAGATCACGAGGAACGGCAGGTGGTGCTCGGCGGCGACCGCGGCGACCAGCGCCTGCGTGCCGTCGCCGCCCGCCACCCCCAGCAGATCGGCACCCTTGGTCACGGCTTCCTCGGCCAGCTTGGTCACGTCGGCGGGGTCCGAGGGGTCCAGCAGGATCACCCGAGCGCCCAGCTTCTCCGCCCGTTCCACCAGGTCGAAGCGGCCGACCTTGCCGTCACCGGACTTCGGGTTCATGATCAGGACCGGACGTCTCGGCCGACGCGCACGGGTGGGCCGCTGGGGCCGGTGCGGTCGCGCCTCGCGCAGCGCCGCGCGACCCGTGAAGCCCGCGACCGACCAGCACACGGCGGAGATCAGCGCGACCACCCAGAGACCGCTCCGCGTGATGAACACCAGGAAGCCGACCGGTGCGGCGACGGCCACGAGCGCACCCAGCAGCCGCACCACGCCACGCCGGGCCAGGAACCACCAGATGCCGGCGGCGAAGAGCACCAGCCCGACCACCCCGGCCAGGGCCACGAACAGCCCGCCCCCGCCGACCGCGAGCAGCAGCACCACCGCGGCGCCGATCGCCGCCACCACGGCGCACCGCGCGAGCAGCCGGGCGGCCAGCCCCGCCCGGAACCGCGCCGTTCGTGCCCCGCCCATGACGTCCTCCCGGTGGATCTCGGCCCGCCCCGCACCACCAGCCTGCCGCAGGGCCTCGGCCGGGGGGTGTCCCGGTCGGCTGTATGGGTCCACGGGGTCATCCGAAGGTTGCCAGACCTTGCGGTCGGGGTGTGCTCCGGCCCCATGTGCGCCCACATCGTCGACTACGGACCGCTCAGCCTCGCCCCGGCGGAGTGGAACCAAGCCGCTCGGAAAGCCGGTCGGACAGCCAAGCGCCGTACAGGGCGGGTGAGTTGGTGACCGGCGACGCGGCGAACCGTGGCCGCTCCCCGGTGTCGGCAGAAGGCCACTTGGGCAGGAAAAGCGCAACTTCGACAGGGCCCCCAGCGGCCGCTACCTTCACCTGGTCTTCGACCCAGGGAGAGACGCATGTCCCAGCTGGCCCTGTATACCTTCGGCGTCCTGAGGTCACCTCTCGCCGACGCCACCCCACTCACGCGCGAGTTCTACGAGACCGGTGCGGCCGTCTACCGGAAGATCAGCCGGCACCCCGGATACCTCGCTCATGCCGAACCGGCGGACGGCGACCAGGGTGAGCTGTTCGGCGCCGACTGGGGTGTGTGGGGGGACTTCGCCGTGCCGGCCTGGTACGACAAGGGCCGTACGGCAAAGACCACCGCCCTCGCCGCCACCCTCTCCCTCTGGGCCGACCTGGGGCCCGCCTCCGACGCCGTCTACTCCGGCCTGCACCGCGAAGCGCTGAACAGGCGTTACGACTGGTTCGAGCGGACGGGGCATCCCAATTACGTCTTCTGGTGGGTGCCCGGCGACGTGACACCCACCTGGCAGGACGGGGTCTCCAGGCTGGAACACCTCCGGGACCACGGCCCCGCGCCGCAAGCCTTCACTTTCCACCAGGCGTTCACCCCGGACGGAACCCCGATCACTGTGTCGCGGGGGCGAGGTGCAAGTCCCGCGCGCTGAGGTGGCTGAACGGCTCGGCGGGCTCGTCCGGGTCACCGGTGGCCTCGCCGCCGGAGGCGCCTTGGCGTGTCCGGAATCCCCGCACAGCCGGACCCGGAACCCGGCTCCGCCCCGGCGAGAGGTGATCGCCGGGGCGGAGCCGTGCCCCCGTAATGCGCCCCGCCAGCGTGTTGCGCATGCTGGTTAGGGAGGTGCCATGGAAGGCGACGCCCGACGCGAGCGGACCCTTGAGACCTGCCCGGAGGCCATGCGTATGGCCTGTGAGGCGCTGGCGGCCTCGCCGCTGGCGATTCTCGTCCTCGACGACGAGCTGCGTGTCACCGAGTGCAACAAGGCCGCGCACCACCTGCTGGCCGGCACCGATCCGACCGGCAAGGTGATCACCGACGTACTCCCGCTGCGCGACCCCGAGACCGAGACGGCCGACGCGCGCGACGTACGGACCAGCGGTGTGGCCTCGCTGAACCGGCTGGTCCGCACCCGGCCAACGCCCCGGCAGGGCCCCCGTACCCTGTGCCTCTCGTTCTTCCCGCTGCCGCCCGGACAGGAGGAGTCCGGGCTCATCTGCACCATCGCGGACATCACCCCGGAAGAGGCGGACTCCGGCACAGACCCCCTGCGGCGGCTGGCGGCCATCCAGGGCGAGGTCGGGGAGACCCTCGATCATGACACCACCTGCGCCGAACTCGCCGACGCGCTCGTCCCAGGCGCCGCCGACACCGTCGTCATCGCCCTCGCCGAGCACATGACCAAGGGCGAACCCCCTCCGCTGACCCGGCACCACCCCGAGCCGCTCTGCCCGATCGCGTGCAGCGGAGCCCCCGAGGGCAGCCACGTGTGGCCCGCGGACCAGCGCCCCTTCGCGCCGCTCCTCGCCGCCCACGCCCCGCGCGCCACCGACATCGAGGCCGACACCCGCTGGCTGGACGCCGAACCCGCGCTGAAACGCCTGCTGCGCGCGGCCGGGGCGCACGCACTGCTCGCGGCCCCGATCATGCGCGAGGGGACGGTACTCGGCCTGCTCCTGCTCTACCGGGGCGAGACGCCGGCCCCGTTCTCCCGTGAGGACATCGCCCTCGTCGAGAAGGTCTGCGCGCACACCGCGCGGTGCCTGGACCACGCCAGCCGCTTCCACCGGGAGCACACCGTCGCGCTCGCCATCCAGAACTCCCTGCTGCCGAGGCATCCACCGACCGGGGCCGCTCTCGACATCGCCGACCTGCGGCTGCCCGGCGACGAGAGCGGGGGCGGCTGGTTCGACGTGATGCCGCTGTCGGGGGCGCGTACGGGGCTCGCCGTCGGGCAGGTCACCGGGTTCGGCGTACGGACGGCCACCACGATGGGCGAGCTGCGGACCGCCGGGCGTTCCCTCGCCACGCTCGACCTCCAGCCGGGGGAGCTGCTGGCGCGGCTGAGCCGTACGACCGCCACGCTGGCCCGCGACCGGGGCGCGGCGCCGCAGGAGTCCGGGCGCCTGTGTGCCGGGTGCACCTACGCGGAGTGGGACCCGTTGTCGTGCGAGGTCACGGTGGCGCGGGCGGGCGGGCCCGAGGTCCTGCTCGTGCGTCCCGACGGCACGATCGACCCCGTCACCACGCCCGAGGGGCCGTCCCTCGGCGGTCCGGCCGAACCGATCCCGTCCGTCACCGCCGCCGTCCCGCCCGAGTCGCTGCTGATCCTGCACACCCCCGGCCTCACCGACGACCCCGCCGACGTACCCGGCCTGCTGCGACGGGCGCTGGACCGGCTCCCCGACTCCGGCGGCGTGGACCCACGGGCCCTGTGCGACGAACTGTCCGACCTGCTCACCTCCCACCCGCGGGCGATCGAGGCGCAGGTCCTCGTCTGCCGGGTCACGGCCTTCCCCCGCGAACGCGTCGCCACTCTCGCCCTCCCCGACGGCCCCCAGGCCGCCGAGGCGGCCCGTGCCTGCTGCGAGCAACACCTGCGCGAATGGGGGTTGGGCGAGGACATCCGCTTCAATGGCCAGCTCATCGTCAGCGAGTTCGCCGGCAACGCCGTCCGCCACGGCTCCCCGCCGGCCCGCCTCCGCCTCATCCTCGACCAGGCCCTGACGATCGAGGTCTCGGACACAGGCGGCAACGCGCCGCTGCTGCGACACGCGCAGGAAGGGGACGAGGGTGGGCGGGGTCTGTTCATCGTCTCGCAGCTCGCGGATCGGTGGGGGACTCGATACGAGAACGGGGGCGGGAAGACGATCTGGGCGGAGGTGGATACGCCGGAGAAGCGGGACGAGGGTGAAGGAGGGGGCTGACCCGACGGCACCCCGGCGTTCGGGCGAACTTGGGTGGCTCAGCCGACGGGGGGCGTGCACGCAGAGCCCTTCGGGGGAGGGCCTGCCTTGACGCACGACACGGGGCCGTCCGGCAGAACCTGGCTCACCAGCGTGGCGTGGCGGCTTCGGAGTTCCCCGGCACCCGGCCACACTCTGATCGCGCCTACTCTGCGTAATCAACGGGCTCCCGGTGACTGTGCGTATCGCCTGAGGCCCTGTCACGCAGTCGACGCCGCCGTTCCCCTACCCGTTCCGAACTCGGAGGAGTCCCCTGGTGCCCAGCGACAAAAGGGCCGTCGAGTGCCCGTTCGACTTCAGCGAGGCACTCGAGTTCGATCCCGCGCTCGCCGACCTGATGCGACGGGATACCCCGGCCCGTATCAGGCTTCCCTACGGCGACGCCGACGCCTGGATCGTCACCGGCTTCGACGCCGTCAAGAGGGTGACCACGGACCCCCGGCTGAGCCGGGCGGGCATCATCGCCCACGACTACCCCCGGCTCACGCCGGAGCCCATCGTCTCGCCCGAGTCGATCAACGTCATGGACCCGCCGCACAGCAGCCGTGTCCGCCAACTGGCCTCGCAGGCGTTCACCCAGCAGCGGGCCGATGAGATGCGGCCCCGGATCGTCCGGCTCGCGGACAGTCTGCTGGACGCGATGGAGGAGCACGGTCCGCCGGCCGACGTGGTGGAGTCGCTGGCCGACACGCTTCCCCAGCACACCGTCATGGACCTTCTCGGCGTCCCGCGCGAGGACTGGGCGCGCATGCAGGATTCCGTGCGCCGGCTGCTGGTCGTCGGCGCCGGCACCAAGGAGGCCGCCATGGCGGCCAAGGCCGACCTCACGTCCTACTTCGGTGAACTCGTCCAACAGCGCCGGAAGTCACCGGGCGAGGACCTCATCAGCCTGATGGCCGAAGCCCGGGACGGCGAGGACTGCCTCAGCGACCGGGAACTGGCGGTCACCGCCCTGACCCTGGCACTCAGCGGGCAGGACACGGCGACCTGCCAGATCGGCAACATCGTCTACCTGCTCCTCACCCGTCCCGAACTCGCGGACCACCTCAGGCAACGGCCCGAGGACCTGACAGACGTACTGAACGAGATGCTCCGCTACATCCCGTTCCGCAACGGCGTCGGAATCCCCCGGCTGGCTCTCGAGGACCTGGAGCTGGGCGGCGCGCAGATCCGGGCGGGAGACTTCGTCCACGTGTCGTACCTCGCGGCCAACCGCGATCCGGAGCGCTATCCGAACCCGGACGTCATCGACATCCACCGGCCCAGCCGTCCCCACATGACGTTCGGCTGGGGCGGACACCGCTGCATCGCCGTGCCCCTGGCCATGGCAGAACTCGAAGTGGCCATCAGGCGGCTCCTGGAGCGCTTCCCCGGACTGCGGCTGGCCGTAGCCCCGGAGGAAGTGCGCTGGGACACCGAGACGATCCGACGGTTCCCCCTGGAGCTGCCCGTGACCTGGTGAATCAGCGCTCGCTGCTCCGCCCGCTTCCGCTTGATGGGTGTCCCGGGCGGAGGCCGGTGACGGCGCGCCGGCTCGTCCGGTCGGCGACCCCCGCGGCCGTCTCCGTCACCTCGCCGATGACGTGGCCACCGGCCCCCGCTGCTCCGTCTTCGTCCGGTTGCAGGCACACATGATTCGAAGGCTCGGCCGATGTCCGTGCCTGATGGGGGATCAGCTTCAGTTCGACCATCGGGCCGACCACCGTGAACACCAGCCGTGCCACCGGCGAGAATTCGGTCAACGAGGCCGCGACGAAGGTGGCGGCGGTGCTTGACCGCGATGCGAGACTTCCGTCATGGACAAGGGGCGGGAGTCGCGGTGGGAGAAGGACGCGATGACGGTGGAGATCGGCTTCGCCGTGGTCACCGCCGGCGTCCTTGCCGCGGTGGTCTTCGCCGTGGCTCTGGCCGTCACTCATCTCTTCGGCCTCTCAGGTTCGGCGTCCAGAGGCGTGCTGATGGGAGGAGTCTCGGGTGGAGCGGCGGCCGGACTGTGGCGTCTGATACATGTCCTGTACCGCTTCGACGTGGAGCGCCGTAAAGGCCGCTGACGCCGAGGTGCTCCCAGAGAGGTACCTCGGGTTTGTTCACCCTCAGGCCGGACACCCGCCCGTTGAGCCCCTGGGGGAAGAAGGGATGTGGACCGCATCCACCTCTTGGGGCGGGAGTATGGAGGTGTCGTCTATGACCGCCGAGAACATCTGGAGCTACGGCCCGACCGCTGGGCACACGCCGGACGCGGATCTGAGCGGGTACAAGGTCGAGGCGCTCGACGGGCACATCGGCAAGGTGGACAAGCACTCGAACGACGTGGGGGAGCAGTACATCGTCGTGGACACGGGGGTGTGGATCTTCGGCAAGGAGGTCCTGCTGCCGGCCGGGACGATCACCGGGATCGACCACGAGGAGCGGACGCTGCACGTGGCGCGGACCAAGGAGCAGATCAAGGACGCGCCCGAGTTCGACAAGGACAAGCATCTGGGCGACCCGGCGTACCGGGACCAGATCAGCGGCCACTACGGCGGGCACGGCTCGGGGCACTGAGCGGGGCTTTCGCGGGGAGGCGCAGGAGCAGGGCCCGGCGGTCCGGGGGAGCGACCGCCGGGCCCTGCTGCCGTTCCCGGCGGGGCTCTGTAGGAGACTTCTACAGCAATGTAGACAATGATGGTGGGCGGGACCGGCCGGTCCCGCCCACCACCCCCGCTGGGAGGAACCGCCCCCGATGTTCGGCCTGAGTGAAGTCGCCCTGCTCCTCATCGTGTTGATCGTCCTTCTCGGCGTACGGAAGCTGCCCGGACTCGTCCGCTCGGCCGGCCAGGCCACCCGCATCTTCAAGAGCGAGGCCCGCGCCCTGCGTACCCAGGACGCCCCGCCCGCCACGGGCCCCGTCATCGAGGGCACCGTCCTGCCCCGCGACGAACGGAGCTGAGCCGGCCCGAGCGCGGCCTACGATCCACCCACGGCGGAAGGGAAAGGAGGGGGCGTGAACGACCAGCGGCGTACCCGGCGACGGGGACAGGGCGAGCTGGAGGGGCTGGTGCTCTCCGCCCTGCGCGAGGCCCGCATGCCCGCGTCCGCCGGGTGGGTGCAGGAACGCCTCGGCGGCGACCTCGCCTACACCACCGTCATCACCATCCTCACCCGCCTC
The DNA here is from genome assembly GCF_004784465.1 of Streptomyces griseoluteus. Taxonomy (GTDB): domain Bacteria; phylum Actinomycetota; class Actinomycetes; order Streptomycetales; family Streptomycetaceae; genus Streptomyces; species Streptomyces griseoluteus. The sequence continues at coordinate 248,739 of NZ_SRRU01000011.1, forward strand.
CTGGCCAAGGGCGCCGTCACCCGCGAACGCGCCGGCCGCTCCTTCGTATGGACCCCGGTCTCCGACCAGGCCGGCCTCGCCGCGCACCGGATGCGCAAGGTGCTGGACGGCGAGAGCGACCGCGAGGCGGTGCTGTCCCGCTTCGTCACCTCCCTCGAACCGGACGACGAACGGCTCCTGCGGCACCTGCTGGGCGAGTCGGGCCCGGACGGAGAAGGCTGAGAGACCGATGGGCGTGTTCGTCCTGCTGCCGCTGGTGCTCCCCCTGACGGCATGGCCGGTCGCCCGGCTGGCCGAACAACGGCTGCACCCCCGCGCCGCGACGTGGCTGCTCACCGTCACCGCCTGCGCGCTGGCCCTGTGCAGCACACTCTGCCTGACCCTGCTCATGGTGGTCGGCACCGCCCAACTCCCCGGCAACCCCCTGCCGGACGCCTGGTCGGACGACGAGGTGCGCGACGCCGTCCCGTACGACGAGGTCGCGGGCCAGGCCGCGATTCCCGCCCTGCTCGCCGTGCTCGCGGGCTGCTCGCGCGTGCTCTGGCGGCATCTACGGGTACGGCGGCGCGCCGAGCGGAGCCTCGCGGGTCTGCCCCGGCGTACGGTCGCCGTGCTGTCCGACCCGGAGCCCTATGCGTACGCCCTGCCCGGCCGGGACCGGGGGCGGGTGGTGGTGTCGACCGGCATGCTGATCCGGCTGGCCGCACGCGAGCGCCGGGCGCTGTTCGCGCACGAGAAGGCGCATCTCGCGGGCGGCCACCACCGGTTCCTGCTGCTGGTCCAACTGGCCGCGCGAGCCAATCCGTTTCTGCGTCCACTGCGTACCGCCGTTTCGTACACCGTGGAGCGGTGGGCCGACGAGGAGGCGGCCGGGGTGGTGCGCAGCCGGCAGACGGTGGCCCGCGCCATCGGCAAGGCGGCGCTGGTCTCGCGGCCGCACCCCGTCCTGGCCGGGTTCGCGGCGCCGGGACCCGTACCGCGCCGGGTCGCCGCGCTGTTGGGGCCCGCACCCGCCGTACACGTCTGGCCCTCGCTGTTCACCGCCGTGGGAGTGGCTGCCTGGACTGCCGCGGCCGGGACGATGATCTCGGCGCTGTCCTCGGCCACTTCGGCGGTGACGCTCTTCCTCGTGCTGAAGGCGGCCACCCCGCTGTAGCGGTGGCCGCCCCCGAGCCTCGGACGTGTATCAGAGGTCGAACTCGTGCGGCGGCAGGTCGAGGGCGAAGCACGCCTCGCGGACCACCGCCTGCTCGTCCTTGTCGAAGTCGCCGTCCGCGCCGCCGATCACGATGCCGATCTGGATGACGGCACGCGCCTCGGCGGGCTTCTTCTTCGCCTTGGCGATCTCCTGGAGGACGCTGACCTTGCCGAAGTCGTAGTCGGCGGTCAGCTTGCCGAGGTTGTCCTCGAACCGGCGCTGGAGGTCCATCGCGTCGAAGTTCTGCAACACCTCGTTGCCGGCGATGAGCTGGGCGACCCGGCGCCGCTCGGACGGGTCCACCGTGCCGTCGGCCGCCGCCACCAGCGCGCACATCGCCATCGACGCGTCACGGAAGGCGCCGCTCTTGAGGTCGTTCTTCCGCGCCACCAACTGCGTCTGCATGGTGGCGGCGGATTCCTTGATGCGGTCCCACAGGGCCATGAGCACTCCAGATCTCGAATCAGAAGGAGCCGCGCCGCTGCCCGGCTCCCAAGTGTCCCTCGGAGGGAAGGGGTTCCTCAGTCCTCTTCTTCGTCGTCCTCGAAGAAGTCGCCCACCTCGTCCACGACTTCGGCCGCGACCATGCCGCCGACCACACCGACGGCCAGCCCGGCCGCGCCCGCCGCGACGGTGGAGCCCATTCCCGTGCCGGGGCGTGAACCGTGGTGCGGCCCGGCGTACACCGCTGCCGTACGGCTCTCCAGCAACTGCCGGAACCAGCCGTCGACCAGCGTGTTCCAGTCCACGCCGGTCACGTCGTGCGAGACGGTGAACCGGCCGAGCGCGTCATGCCCGCCGCCCAGGAAACCGCCCCGCTTGTCGGCCTCCACCACGACCTCCATGCCACCGGGGTGGGCGAGGAAGGTCAGCTCGAACTCGCTTGCCCCGTAGGCGTACTGCGGAGCCGGGGTCAGTTCGATCTCCTGGTAGAAGGGGAGTTGCTGACCCGTACCACCGATGCGGCCGTACTCCAGGTCGGCCGACCGGAAGCCGAAGCCCAGTTGGCCCAGCGCCTCCAGGACGGCCTCCTGGACCGGCAGCGGACGTACGGCCAGTGGGTCCAGGTCGCCCTTGTCCCGCGCTCCCGTGACCGCCAGTTCGGTCCGTACGCCCAGCGCGATGCCGAGCGGCTGCCCGTACAGCTCGGTGACCGGGGTCTCCCACGGCAGCGGAACGTCGAACCGCACCGCGCGCTGCTCGCCCTCGTTGAGGCGGAACCCGCCGCCCACGGTGAACCGTTCGAAGACGACCGAGCCCTCGCTCTCGCCGTCCTCGTGCTCGGCCTCCACCCGGGCGACCAGTTCCAGCGTGATGTGGTCGACGTCGACCGTGGCGGAACCGCCCGCGAGGCGGACCTCTCCCGACAGCGTGCCGCCGGGCAGCACGGCACCGGGGTCCAGGACGGTGTCCACCGTGGGCCCTCCCACACCGAGCGAGCCGAGCAGCCTCTTGAACACCATGCGGCGTCCACTCCCTTTCCTGCTTCTACAAGTCTGTAGAAGCATAAGCGGGGTCGAGGCTCCGGTCCACCAACGAGCCGGGGCGGCACTGACGTTCCAGCGGCCCGGGGGTGCCCGGTCCGGCTCGGCCTCGTCAACGACCCCGACGCCACCGAGGGCCTCCTCGATCTGTACGCCTCCGACCTTGCCGCGTAGGCCGTAACTCGCTTACAGCACAACAGAGTTGAGGCACGACTCTGGTCGCCCCGCAGCCCCTGGGCTACCGTCGGTAACACCTGCCGACGGCGATCGTCAGCACCTCCTCCCTGCCTCGGCAGCCTTCGTTCGTCACCCCGCACCGCCGGTACTCCTTTGACGAAAGGCAGCCATGGACCACCCCATCGCTCCCGCAGGGATCACCCGTCGCCGCGCCCTCACCGTCACCGGTGGGATGCTCGCCGGGGCAGCACTGGCCGGCCATGCCTTCCCGGCCTTCGCCGGGGAGTCGCAGGACGCGGACGCCATCGTCGTCGGGCACGGCCTCGCGGGGCTGGTCGCCACGGCCGAACTGGCCGCCGCCGGACGGAAGGTGCTGCTGCTGGACCAGGAACCGGAGGCGAGTCTCGGCGGGCAGGCGTTCTGGTCGTTCGGCGGGCTGTTCTTCGTCAACTCCGAGGAGCAGCGGCTGATGGGCGTCAAGGACACCCACGACCTCGCCTGGCAGGACTGGCTGGGCAGCGCCGGGTTCGACCGGGGCGTGGCCGATCCGGCGGGCCAGGACCACTGGGCGTACAAGTGGGCCGAGGCGTACGTCGACTTCGCGTCCGGGGAGAAGCGGTCCTGGCTCGCCGGGCTGGGTGTGCAGTGGTTCCCGATCGTCGGCTGGGCCGAGCGCGGCGGGGGCCTCGCGGACGGGCACGGCAACTCGGTACCGCGCTTCCATGTGACCTGGGGCACCGGTCCGGCGGTGGTCGAGCCGTTCGAGAAGAAGGTGCGGGCGGCGGTGGCGGCCGGGAAGGCCGGCTTCAGATTCCGGCACCGCGTCGACGGCATCGTCACCACGGGCGGCGCCGTGACCGGCGTACGCGGTGCCGTCCTCGAACCCAGCAGTGCGGCCCGCGGCAAGCCCAGCTCCCGTACCGTGATCGGCGAGTTCGAGCTGCGCGCGCCGGTCGTGGTCGTCACCTCCGGCGGCATCGGCGCCAACCACGACCTCGTACGCCAGAACTGGCCCGCGCGGCTCGGTACACCGCCCAGGACCATGGTCACCGGCGTGCCCGCGCATGTGGACGGGCGCATGCTCGCCATCACCGAGCGGGCGGGCGGCCGCATCGTCAACCCCGACCGGATGTGGCACTACACCGAGGGCCTGCGCAACTACGACCCGATCTGGCCCGGTCATGGCATCCGCATCCTGCCCGGACCGTCCTCCATGTGGTTCGACGCCACAGGCAAGCGGTTCGGCACCCCCGACATCCCCGGTTACGACACCCTGCACACCCTCGGCTCGATCACCGCGTCCGGCCACGACTACTCATGGTTCGTGACCACACAGAAGATCATTGCCAAGGAGTTCGCGCTCTCCGGCTCGGAGCAGAACCCGGACCTCACCAACAAGAACGTCTGGCAGCTCCTCTCCCGCATCTGGCAGACGCCCGAGCCGATCGAGAAGTTCAAGAAGAACGGCGCCGACTTCGTGGTCGCCACCACACTGTCCGAGCTGGTGGCCGGGATGAACAAACTGACCGGCGACAACCTGATCGACCTGGCCCGGCTGAAGGCGCAGATCGAGGCGCGCGACCGGGAGATGGACAACCCGTACACCAAGGACGTGCAGGTCATGGGCATTCGCAACGCCCTCTCCTACATCGGGGACTCGCTCAGCCGGACCGCGCCCGCGCACAAGATCCTCGATCCGTCGGCCGGCCCGCTGATCGCCGTACGGCTCAACGTGCTCACCCGCAAGACCCTCGGCGGGCTCCAGACCGACCTCTCCGGGCGCGTGCTCGGCGCCTCCGGGGAACCGGTGCCGGGGCTGTACGCGGCCGGGGAGGTCGCGGGCTTCGGTGGCGGAGGAGTGCACGGCTACCGCTCGCTGGAGGGCACCTTCCTCGGCGGCTGCCTCTTCTCCGGACGCCAGGCGGGCCGGGCGGCGGCCGCGGCGACGGCGACCTGAGAGAGGGCCGAGGCGGGCCTGAGGCGGACTGCGGGGGTCACCGGAATGGGCGAACATCTGTCGGTATCAAGCCCCCATAAGCGCGGTTTTTGCGTGATCGCATGGACGGGACGGGACAAGAAGCGGCGATTTGGCGACGACTCGGGGCATCCCCGACCATTGGGTCTGGCCCGGTGCTCCGGGAAGGCCGTTCACCTGGCCTTTTCTCGTGAGCCAGGTCACCGCCCGTCCCCCCTCTGTGCCGGTCACGGCCAGTTCCGCGAGAGGTAACCCCCCATGCAGGTCACCGGGACCGCCACGACGCAGGCCGCGACGGGTCCCCTCGGCGCCCCGGCCGAGGAACCGGGCGGCAGCGCGACCAAGCACGCCCGCCGCTTCGGGCTGCCCGTGGCGACCGCCCTGGTCATGGGCAACATCATCGGCGGAGGCATCTTCCTGCTCCCCGCCTCCGTCGCCCCCTACGGCACGGTCAGCCTGGTCGCCCTCGGCGTCCTCACCGTCGGCGCCATCACGCTCGCCCTGGTCTTCGGCCGGCTCGCCCAGCGCGACCCGCGCACCGGCGGCCCGTACGTCTACGCCCGCGAGGCGTTCGGTGACTTCGCCGGGTTCCTCGCGGCCTGGGCCTACTGGATCACCACCTGGGTGTCCAACGCGGCGCTCGCCGTCGCCGCCGTGGGCTACCTCGACGTATTGATCCCGGTCAGCCACCACCGCTGGACCGCGTGCCTCGCGGCCCTGGTCATCCAGTGGCTCCCGGCCCTCGCCAACTTCGCGGGCACCCGCTGGGTGGGCGCCGTGCAGCTCGTCTCCACGGTGCTGAAGTTCGTACCGCTGCTGCTCGTGGCGGTCGGCGGGCTGTTCTTCTTCGACCCGCACAAGATGGGCCCGTTCAACGCGGGCGGGGGCAGCCCGATCGGCGCGATCTCCGCGTCCGCCGCGCTGCTGCTGTACTCCTACCTCGGCGTGGAGTCCGCCGCCGTCAGCGCGGGCGAGGTCCGCGACGCCCGTCGCAACGTCGGCCGGGCCACCGTGATCGGCACCGCCGGCGCCGCGCTCGTCTACCTGCTCGGCACCGTCTCCGTCTTCGGCACCGTCGCCCACAACAGCCTGGTCAAGTCGACCGCGCCCTTCTCCGACGCCGTGAACGCCATGTTCGGCGGCACCTGGGGCGGCTGGGCCGTGGCGCTGGCCGCGCTGGTCTCGATGACCGGCTGCCTCAACGGCTGGACCCTGCTCAGCGCCCAGACCCCGTACGCCGCCGCGCGCGACGGGCTCTTCCCGGCCGCCTTCACCCGGCGCCGGCGCGGGGTGCCGACCGTGGGCGTCGGTGTGACGGTCGTCCTCTCCTCGCTGCTGACCGTCTACAACTTCATGGCGGGCTCGGCACACGTCTTCGAGGTCCTGGTGCTGGTCACCACCTTCACCGCGACCGTGCCGTACCTGCTGGCCACGGCCGCGCAGCTCCACCACCTCGCCTCCGGCCGCCGCGACGAGGTCGACGGCCGCAGGCTGGTGCGCGACGCGGTGATCGCCGCCGTCGCCGCGGGCTTCTCCATCTGGCTGGTCGCGGGCGCGGGATACGCGGCGGTCTACCAGGGCGTGCTGTTCCTGTTCGTCGGCATCCTGGTCTACGCCGTGATGGCCGGACGGCGGCGCCGCGCCGAAGGCTGATCCACTCCCCCCGAGCCCGGCGGCCTCCCCCCAGGGGCCGCCGGGCTTCGGCGTCCCCGCCACACGCACAAGCGGAACACCTCCTACCGCTGGTGCCGGTGATCTTCGGCTGCGTACGGTGGCCCACCGATGACCGGTCTCACGGGCAGGAGTGATCAGACGGTGCAGCCGACGTTCGTACTGGTGCATGGCGCCTTCGCCAACTCCTTCTGCTTCGCGCCGCTCCAGGCCGAGCTGGGCCTGCTCGGGCACCGCTCGGTCGCCGTCGACCTGCCCGGCCACGGCTTCGCCGCCACGTGTCCGCACGCCTACCAGGCACCGCAGGACCCCGAAGGACTCGCCGCCGCGCCCGGTGTGATGAAGGGCATCACGCTCGCCGACAACGTGGCCCAGCTGATCGGGGTGCTGGAGCGGGCCAGGGCGAACGGTCCCGTCCTTCTCGTCGCGCACAGCCGGGGCGGCATCACCGCCACCGCCGCCGCCAACGCGCGGCCGGACCTGATCGACCGGCTGGTGTACGTCTCGGCCTGGGCGCCGGTCGAGCTGGAACCCGGCCAGTACTACGCCGAGCCGGAGATGGCGACGGTCGACCCCGCCTCGCTCGCCAGCGCCCTGGTCGGAAACCCGGCCGAACTGGGCCTGCTCCGCGTCAACTTCCGCACCGCGGACCCGGAAGCCCTCGCCACGTTCAAGGCCGCCTTCTTCGCGGACGGCACCGACGACGAGTTCCTCGTCTTCCTCAGCACCTTCCAGCCCGACGAGAGCCTGGACACGGGCACCCCGGCCGACCGCGCCCGGGCGGAGACCTGGGGCCGCGTACCGAGGACCTACGTCCGCCTGGCCGACGACGCGAGCCTGCCGCCCGCCCTTCAGGACCGGCTCATCCGCGAGGGCGACGCGCTGACCCCGGACAACCCCTACGACGTACGCACGCTCGCGGGCAGCCATCTGAAGTGGCTGGTCGACCCGGCACCGGCCGCCCGCGTCCTCGGTGAACTCGCCGCTCTCACCGGCTGACCGGGGAAACACCCCTTTGTGCCGACGACCCGGCCGCCCCCGGCCGTCATGTCTGGACAAACCATTGACACCGGACCCGGCAGGGGCTTGTATCCCGTCCCGACGCAACAGCGCTCACCCTCCCCAGCACAGTGAGGTGCAGGACAGATGGACCGCTCTTCTCGCTCGCGCTCGCGCCGACTGGCCCCCGTCGTCGCGGTGGCCGCCGCCGCGGCCCTCACCCTCGCCGGCTGCTCCAGCGACTCCGGCGGGAAGAAGGCGGCGGAGGGCGGGTCGGGGGCACCGGCCGGCAAGGCCGGCACTCCCCGGATGACGGTCGCCCTGGTCACCCACCAGGCACCCGGCGACACCTTCTGGGACATCGTCCGCAAGGGCGCCGAGGCCGCCGCCGCCAAGGACAACATCAAGCTCGTCTACTCCGCCGACCCCAGCGCGGGCACCCAGGCCAACCTGGTGCAGAACGCCGTCGACCAGAAGGTCGACGGCATCGCGCTCACCCTGGCCAAGCCCGGCGCGATGAAGGACGTCGTCGCCAGGGCGAACCTGGCGAAGATACCCGTGGTCGGCCTCAACTCCGGGCTCAGCGACTGGAAGAAGCTCGGACTGCTCCAGTTCTTCGGGCAGGACGAGAGCGTCGCGGGCGAGGCGCTCGGCAAGAAGCTGAACGAGGTCGGCGCCAAGAGGATCGTCTGTGTGATCCACGAGCAGGGCAACGTCGGTCTCACCCAGCGCTGCGACGGGGTGAGGAAGACCTTCTCCGGCAAGACCGAGACGCTGTACGTCAACGGCACCGACCGGCCCTCCGTGCAGTCCACCATCACCGCCAAGCTGAAGCAGGACAGCTCCCTCGACCATGTCGTCACCCTCGGCGCGCCCTTCGCGCTGACCGCCGTGCAGTCCGTCGCCGACGCGGGCGGCAAGGCCAAGGTCGCCACCTTCGACCTCAACAAGGACCTCACCGGCGCCGTCAAGAAGGGCACCATCGAGTTCGCCGTCGACCAGCAGCCGTACCTCCAGGGCTACCTGGCCGTGGATTCGCTGTGGCTGTACAAGAACAACGGCAACTACAGCGGCGGCGGCGAGCAGCCGGTGCTCACCGGTCCGGCCTTCGTGGACAAGTCCAACGTGGACCGGGTCGCCGAGTTCGCGGCGAAGGGCACCCGCTGATGAGCACTGCCCAGCGGACGGAACCGGCCTCCGGGCCGCCCCCGGTGTCCGGCCCGGTGCGGGGCGCCGGGCGCCCGCTCGCGCTGCGGCTGGTGGCCCGGCCCGAAGTGGGCGTCTTCCTGGGCGCCTTGGCGGTCATGGTGTTCTTCCTCGTCGCGGCGCCCACGCTGCGCCAGGGCGACTCGATGGCCACCGTGCTCTACCAGTGCTCCACCATCGGGCTGATGGCGCTGCCGGTCGCCCTGCTGATGATCGGCGGGGAGTTCGACCTGTCCTCCGGTGTCGCCGTCATCACCTCGGCGCTCACCGCGAGCATGCTCAGCTACCAACTGACGGTGAACGTCTGGACCGGCGTCCTCGTCTCCCTCGTCCTGTCCCTGGCCATCGGCGCGTTCAACGGCTGGATGGTGGTGCGCACCGGGCTGCCCAGCTTCCTCGTCACCCTCGGCACCTTCCTGATCCTCCAGGGCGTCAACCTCGCGGTCACCAAGCTGGTCACCGGCAATGTCGCCACCGACGACATCAGCGACATGGACGGCTTCGGGCAGGCCAAGGCGGTCTTCGCGTCCTCGGTCGACATCGGTGGCGTCCAGGTGAAGATCACCGTCTTCTACTGGCTGGCCTTCGCCGCGCTCGCCACCTGGGTGCTGCTGCGCACCAAGTACGGCAACTGGATCTTCGCCGTCGGCGGCAGCAAGGAGAGCGCCCGCGCGGTCGGTGTCCGGGTGGACTTCACCAAGATCACGCTGTTCATGCTGGTGAGCTTCGGCGCGTGGTTCGTCGGGATGCACAACCTGTTCGCCTTCAACACCGTGCAGTCCGGCGAGGGTGTGGGCCAGGAGCTGATCTACATCGCGGCCGCGGTGATCGGCGGCTGTCTGCTCACCGGCGGCTCGGGCTCCGCGATCGGGCCCGTCTTCGGGGCCTTCATGTTCGGCATGGTCAACCAGGGGATCGTCTTCGCGGGCTGGAACCCCGACTGGTTCAAGGCGTTCCTCGGCGTGATGCTGCTCGGCGCCGTCCTGATCAATCTGTGGGTCCAGCGCACGGCGACCCGGAGGTGAGTGAGATGACCGACCAGAGCACCGCCCCGCTGGTGGAGTTGCGTGACGCGGGCAAGTCGTACGGCAATGTACGCGCCCTGCACGGCGTCGACCTGACCGTGCACGCGGGCCGGGTCACCTGTGTGCTCGGCGACAACGGTGCGGGCAAGTCCACCCTGATCAAAATCATTTCGGGCCTGCACCGGCACACCGAAGGCGAGTTCCTGGTGGACGGCGAGCCGGTGCGGTTCGACAGCCCGCGCGACGCCCTCGCCAAGGGAATCGCCGCCGTCTACCAGGACCTCGCCACCATCCCGCTGATGCCGGTCTGGCGGAACTTCTTCCTCGGCTCGGAACTCACCAAGGGACCCTGGCCGTTGCGCCGACTGGACATCGCCCGGATGAAGGAGACCGCCGACCGCGAACTCCGGGAGATGGGCATCGCCCTGGACGACCTGGAACAGCCCATCGGCACCCTCTCCGGCGGCCAGCGGCAGTGCGTGGCCATCGCCCGCGCCGTCCACTTCGGCGCCCGCGTGCTGATCCTGGACGAGCCGACCGCCGCGCTCGGCGTCAAGCAGTCCGGGGTGGTCCTCAAGTACATCGCCGCCGCCCGCGACCGGGGTCTCGGGGTCATCTTCATCACCCACAACCCCCACCACGCCTACATGGTCGGCGACCACTTCAGCGTCCTGCGCCTCGGTACGCTCGAACTCAGCGCGGCACGGGGGGACATCACGCTGGAGGACCTGACCAACCACATGGCGGGCGGCGCGGAACTCGCGGCGCTCAAGCATGAGCTGGCTCAGGTGCGGGGGGTGGACGTGGCGGAGCTGCCGTGACGCCGGCTCATGGGTGGATGAGCGCCTTGAGGACCCGGCGTTCGGCCATGGCCCGGTAGGCGTCGGGTGCCTGGTCAAGGGCGAACCGGCGGTCGAAGACACGGCCGGGGTCGATCGTGCCGTCCAGGACGTCGGGCAGCAGGTGCTCGATGTAGGCGCGGGCGGGGCTCGCTCCGCCGGTCAGGGTGATGTTGCGCCGGAACTCCGTCCGTCCGAGGGGCCCTTGCTCGTACTGGGGTACGCCGAGGCGGCTGATCACGCCGCCGTCCAGGACCGTACCGAGGGCGGTGTCGAGGGCCTCACGGGTGCCGACGGCCTCGATCACCTTGCCGACTCCGCCGGTGAGGTCGCGGATGCGGGCGACACCCTCCGCGCCGCGCTCGGCGACGACGTCGGTGGCGCCGAACTCCTTGCCCAGGTCCGTACGTTGTCCGTGACGGCCGGCGAGGACGATCCGCTCGGCGCCCAGCCGCCTGGCGGCGATCACCGCGCAGAGCCCGACCGCGCCGTCCCCGATGACCAGCACCGTGTCACCGCGTCCGACGCCCGCGGTGACCGCGCCGTGGTGGCCGGTGGTCATCACGTCCGAGAGGGCCAGCAGCGAGGGCACCAGGGCGGAGTCGGCGGCCACGGGCAGCTTCACCAGGGTGCCGTCCGCGTAGGGGACGCGGACCGCTTCGCCCTGGCCGCCGTCGACGCCGTCGAAACCGTACCGGCCGCCGGCGCGGCATGCGATGTGCAGGCCCCTGGCGCAGTAGTCGCAGGTGTTGTCGCAATAGGTGAAGGGGGCGACGACCAGGTCGCCCGCCTGCAGCCCGGTCACCTCCGCGCCGGTCTCCTCGACCACGCCGAGGAACTCGTGGCCCATGGGGCGACCGTTGTCGGTGGCGGGCATCGAGCCGTAGGGCCACAGGTCGCTGCCGCAGACGCACGCGGCGACCGTCCGGATCACGGCGTCGGTGGGCTCGGCGATCTTCGGGTCGGGCCGGTCCTCGACGCGGACGTCTCCGGCTCCGTACATCACTGCTGCACGCATGAGTGCTCCTTGGGGAGGGGGACTCCACCTTCACCCGGTCGCCGTCCGGGTGGCAGGGCGGGATCTTCGGGGGTAACGACAGGGCCCCTCTCGTACGCGCCGCGCCGGGGGAGACTGGGGGAATGGCATCAGACAGCGAGAGCGCCGAACTGGGCCGCTTCCTGCGCGCCCGCCGCACCCGGACCAGCCCCCAGCACGTCGGCCTCACCGTCGGCCCCGGCATCCGCCGTACCCCCGGCCTGCGCCGCGAGGAGCTCGCCACGCTCGCCGGCATCAGCATCGACTACTACGTACGCCTGGAACGCGGCAAGGAGACCCGGCCCGGCCCCGCCGTGCTCGACTCGCTGGCGCGTGCCCTGCGCATGGGCGACCAGGAGCACCACCACCTGCGCGAACTCGCCGCCCGTGCCGCCCGCTACACCCCCGGGCCGCCGCCCGCACCCAGCCGCACGGTACGCCCGCACCTCAAGCTGCTGCTCGAATCGCTGCGCCCGTACCCGGCCTACGTGATCAGCCGCAGCATGGACCTGCTCGCCTGGAACCCCGGCGGCCTCGCCCTCTACGCGGGCATCGCCGACTGGCCCGCCACCCAGCGCAACCTCGCCCGCTACTTCTTCCTGCACCCCGCGTCCCGCGACCTCTTCACCGACTGGGAGCAGCAGATCGCCGGCTGCGTCTCCCGCCTGCGCGCCGTCGCCGGAACCGCCCCGGACGCCCCCGATCTCACCCGGCTCGTCGGTGAACTCCTTCTCAAGAGCCCGGAGTTCGCCGGTCTGTGGGAGCGCTACGAGGTCACCCGGCGCAAACCCGCCACCAAGACGTTCCACCACCCCCAGGTCGGCACTCTCACCCTCACCTCCCAGGTCCTGCATGTCGAAGCCACCCCCGGCCAGCGCGTCGGCGTCTACACCGCCGAACCCGGCACCCCCGAACACGACGCGCTCCTCCTGCTCGACATGACCGCGCCCCAGCACGCGCATGCCTCGTCATGACGGCCGGCACCGAAGAAACCCGGCTGATCGTCATCCGGGGCAACAGCGCCTCGGGCAAGTCCTCGATCGCGGCCGGGCTCCGTCAACGGTTCGGCCGCAACCTCGCCGTCGTCGGCCAGGACAACCTCCGCCGGGACGTACTCCGCGAACACGACCGCCCCGGCGCCGCCAACATCGGCCTGATCGGTCTGACGGCCCGCTACGCGCTGGACGCGGGATTCCACACGGTCGTCGAGGGCATCCTCTACGCCGACCGCTACGCCACGATGCTGACGGACCTCGTACGCGAGCACCGGGGCGTGTCCCGCTGCTACTACCTGGACGTGCCACTCACCGAGACCGTCGCCCGGCACGCGACGAAGGGCGACGCGGCCTATCTGGCCCAGGTCACCGACGACCACCTGCGCGACTGGTACCGCGAACGGGACCTGCTCCCCGGCGGACTCGAGACCGTCATCGACGCGAGCAGTGCCCTGGCGGACACGGTGACGCGCATCATGCGCGAATCCGGGCTGGACCGGATACCGCCCGTCGACCGCTGAGGCTTCGACTCCGCCGCCGCAGACCGTGCCTGAGCCCTCAGCCGGTGCGGACCTCCGTCAGGGTCACCGGCCGGTGTTCGCGCAGCGAAAGCGTGCACGCCTCCGCGATCCAGCCCGCCTCCAGTGCCTCCTCGACAGTGCAGGGGGAGTGCCGGGTACCGGCCACCACCTCGGTGAAGGCGGTGAGTTCGGCGCGGTAGGCGTCGGTGAAGCGGTCCATGAAGAAGTCGTGCGGGGTGCCCGAGGGGAAGGTGACGCCGGGCTCCGCCGAGCGGAGCGGCAGCCGGTCGTCCAGACCCACCGCGAGGGAGTCCGCGAACCCGAGCAGCTCCATCCGCACGTCGTGACCCCGGGCGTTGTGGCGGGAGTTGGAGACCACCGCGATCGTGCCGTCATCCAGCGTGAGGACCGCGCTCGTGGTGTCGGCGTCGCCCGCCTCCCCGATGTACGCGGCCCCCCGGTTGCCGCCCACCGCGTACACCTCGGTCACCTCGCGGCCGGTCACCCAGCGGATCATGTCGAAATCGTGCACGGAGCAGTCGCGGAAGATGCCACCGGACGCGGCGACGTACGCGGCGGGCGGCGGCGCCGGGTCAAGCGTGGTGGAGCGCACCGTGTGCAGTTTGCCCAGCTCGCCGGAGCGGACGGCGGCGCGGGCGGCCATGAAGCCGGCGTCGAAACGGCGGTTGAAGCCGATCTGGACCGGCACCCCGCTCTCCCGCACGCCGTCCAGCACCGCCACGCCCTCCGCGATGGTGCGGGCCACCGGCTTCTCGCAGAACACCGGCACGCCCGCCGCGACCCCGGCCCGGATCAGCGCCGGGTGGGCGTCGGTGGCGGCCGCGATCACCAGGCCGTCCACCCCGCCTGCCAGCAGCGCCTCGGGGGAGTCCGCGACCTGGGCCCCGTACCGTTCGGCGGCCGCCTTCGCCGCGTCCGCGACCGGGTCGGCGACGACGAGGGAGGTGACGGCGTCCAGCGCGGACAGGGTTTCCGTGTGGAAGGCGCCGATGCGGCCGAGGCCGAGAATTCCGATACGCATGTGCTCGAGTGCTCCTCGCGTGTGCTGGGACAGGGGCCGCGCTTCAGCTCACCGGCAGATCGACCCACCCCCGGCTCTCTGCCGACACCGCCATCGCGTCCAGCACACCGGCCGCACGCACCGCGTCCGCGAGCGTGGCGCCGTACGGCTTGTTCTCCGCGACCGAGCGGAGGAAGCGGTACGCCTCGATGACCTTGAGGTCGTCGTACCCCATCGCGTTGGCCGCGCCGGGCTGGAACGCGGCGAACTCGCCGTCGCCCGGGCCGACGTACACCGTGCTCACCGGCTGGTCCTGGTACAACCCGCCCCGGCTGACGCGGAGTTCGTTCATCCGGCGGAAGTCCCAGGACACCGCGCCCTCGGTGCCGTGCGCCTCGAAGCCGTAGTTGTTCTGCTCGCCGACCGACACCCGGCACGCCTCCAGCACGCCACGGGCGCCCGAGGCGAAGCGCAGCAGACAGCTCACGTAGTCCTCGTTCTCCACCGGGCCCCGCTCGCCGCCCGCTGCGAGGGTGTGCCCGGCGGTCGCGCCGGTGGGCCGCGAGCGCTCCGGGACGAACACCGCCGTGTCGGCGGCCAGCGACGCGATGTCCCCGAGCAGGAAGTACGCGAGGTCGGCGCCGTGCGAGGCCAGGTCGCCCAGCACTCCGCTGCCGCCCCGACTCCGCTCGTACCGCCAGGTCAGGGCGCCATCGGGGTGCGCGGCGTAGTCGCTGAGCAGCCGGATGCGGGCATGTGTGATCCGGCCGAGCCCGCCGGAGGCGATCAGCTCGCGGGCGGACTCCACGGCGGGCGCGTTGCGGTAGTTGAACCCGACCGCGGCCTGGACACCGGCCGCGGCGACCGCGTCCGCGACCGCGCGGGCGTCCGCCCCGCTCAGCCCGACCGGCTTCTCGATCCAGAGGTGCTTGCCCGCCTCCGCCATCGCCACGCCGATCTCGCGGTGCAGGAAGTTGGGCGCGGTGATGCTGACCGCGCGCACGCGGGGGTCGGCGGCGACCTCGCGCCAGTCGCGGGTGGCGGTGGCGAAGCCGTACTGCGCGGCCGCCTCCTGCGCGAGACCCGGTACCTCCTCGGCGACCGTCACCAGCTCGGGGCGCAGGGGGAGCCGGGGGTAGTGGTGCGGGAGGCGGGCGTACGCCCGGGTGTGCACCCGGCCCATCCAGCCGAAACCGACGACGGCGACACCCAGCGCATCCACGATGACAGCCCTTCCCGGGACCAGATCCACATCTGCCGGGCCCCACCTTTGTGCGGACAAATACCGGGTGTCAACCCTGGTGCGCAGCCCCGACCGGTGCACACCGGCGTGCGGGGGCGTGGGGAGCGGGTGATCGTGGGAGGCATGGCTGCTGACCCGACCGCGGAGACCGGCCCACCCCGGCCGCGGCGCTCCACCCGCGAATCCGTCCTGTTCGGCGGGGTGTACGGCGCCGTCCTGGCCAGCTCCCTGGTCGCCGCGCTCACCCAGCACGGGCACAGCTCGGCGGCCAGCCGGCGCTACGACGCGCTGTGGGTGCTGGTCACCGCGTTCGCGTCCGCCTTCGCCCACGGCTACGCCCACCACATCGCCGAACGCGGCCCCCGGCGCCGGGGCGAGGTGCTGCGCGCCCTCCGCGACGAGTGGCCGCTCGTCGCGGCCGTCCTGCCGACCGTGTTCCTGCTGGCCGGGGCGGGGTGGGGGTGGTGGCCGCCCGGGGAGGTCGAGTACCCCGCCCTCTACCTCAACATCGCCATCCTCTTCGCCCTCGGCGTCCTCACCGCCCGCTGGGCCTCCCGCCGCTGGCCCTCCGCCCTCCTCATCGGTCTCGCCGACGCCCTCCTCGGCTTCGTCGTCGTCATCGCCAACGCCCTCATCAAGTGACCGGGCACCGGCGCGGGTGCGGTAGGGTTGACCTGCGTGATCACGCGGAACACTCCGCCGGATCACCTCGGGACGTGGCGCAGCTTGGTAGCGCACTTGACTGGGGGTCAAGGGGTCGCAGGTTCAAATCCTGTCGTCCCGACTTTTCGAAGTCGCAGGTCAGGGGCTGTTTCAGAGGATATCTGAAGCGGCCCCTTGATCATTCCTGGGGACCGCTTGGGAACCGGTGCGTATTGAAGGGGCTGTGGCGCACCTTGACCCGGTCGAGGTGCGCTGCGTGGAGGCTTCGAGCGGGGAGGGCGACGCCGGCGCGTAGTTCGCGCACGTCCGGGACGGGATGTGGTTGTAGAGGGTTGCCGGGGTCGGGCAGGAGGTCGCGGGCGGCGCGGATCGGCACCGCCGTGACCGAGGACGCCTACGGGCGTGCCAGCCCGTGACGGTCGGCCCAGTCGTTGATCGCCGAGGCCAGCTCCTCGGGGCGGTCCTCCGGGGAGTGGTGGCCGGCCAGGCCGTGGCGGGAGACCTCCAGGCACGCGATGTTCTCCTCGCACCAGGCCACGGTCCCCTGGTCGGTCATCGAGCCCGGTCCCGGCTCGAACGCGGCGAGCAGTTTGGGGACTTCGGGGCTGGCGGCCAGCCAGGCGTCGTACCGCTCGATGCGGGCCACGACGTCGGCGGGCTCGGCGTCCAGCGGCATCATGCGCGTCCACGCCAGTACCGGGCGGCGGCTGTGCGGGGTCGGGAAGGGGCGGCGGTAGACATCCAGGTCGGCAGGGTCGAGCGGGGTGACGAGTGTGTCCGGGAGCCCCTCGATGAACAGCGACTTCTCCAGGATCATCTCCTCGCCTACCCCGGGGGTGCGTAGGAGAGCGAACAACTTCCGCCCGGCTTCCGGGAATTCGTCGCCGACCAGCGGCTTGATGATGGTCTCCGTGAAGGCGAGGCCGCGGACGGTGCCCGGGAGGCGGGCGGCGCGGTCGAAAGCGAGCGCGCCGCCCCAGTCATGGCCGACGAGGACGGCGTCGGCAAGGCCGAGGGCGTCGAACCATGCGTCGAGGTAGCGGGCGTGGTCGTCGAAGGAGTAGGCGAGGTCGGGCTTGCCCGAGTCACCCATGCCGATGAGGTCGGGGGCCAGAAGGCGGCGGCCGGGCGCGGCCACCCCAGGCAGGACGTTCCGCCACAGGTGGGAGGAGGTGGGGTTGCCGTGAAGGAAGACGAAGGGCAGCCCGTCGGGGTCGCCGGACTCGCGGTAGTAGAGGGTGGAATCGAGGACGGGGAGGGTGGGCATGGCGGTGTCACTCCGCTTTCGGTACCGGGGATTCAGAGGTTGAGGTCCAGGACGCGGTCGACGGCGATCTCGACGACACCAGGTCCAGCGGGGTGGGCGGGTCCGCGCGGTAGCGGACGGTATAGCGGCGGACCGCCTCGGCCAGATGAGCGGGGGCATGGGTGACGGCGGCCCGGCCTTCGAGTGTGATCCAGCGGATGCCCTCCGCCTGACAGAGCGCTACACGGGCCGCCGGCCCGGCCGCCTTCACGTTCCGGGCCTTGCGGGACCCCGCCCGGGTGGTCACCCGGACCAGGCCGGTGGCCGCGTCGAAGGTGAAGCGGACGGGGGTGACGTGCGGAGTGCCGTCGGGACGGAGGGTGGTGAGGGTGGCCGTGTGCGGGAGAGTGAGGAACGCTCGTGTGACGGACGAAAGTTGGAAGGTGGGGCGGCTCACTTCTTCTTCACGCCCTCGTTCCAGACCAGCTTGGCGATGTTCGGCTTCACGGCCGTGGTGATGACGCCCATGGCCGTACGGACGTACCGCCGCTCCGTCATTTCGCGCAGCATGCTCGCGGCGAGGTCGGCACGGGCGGTGAAGACGCCGTCGGCGCTGGTCTCGGCAGTGTGGTAGTCCGTGACGACGGGGTGCTCGAACAGGCCCGAAGGCCGGACGAAGGTCCAGTCGAGGCCCGTCTGACGGATCACGGCCTCCATACGGCGCATGTCCTCGTGGAGGGTACGGCCGAGACGTCGGTTCACCAGCGGGTCGAGCACATGGTTGAAGAAATGCGCGCCGGTAGGGCGCCAGTTCGGGTCGGCGACGCTGGAGCTGACGGCGAGCAGCCGCTTGATGCCGTGGCGGGCCATGGCCCCGGTGATGACGGTGGCGCTCGCGGAGTACGTGGTGATGGTCCCCTTGCTGAAGCGCGCGCCCAGCGCGGAGAGGACGGCGTCCGTGCCGTCGATCGCGGCGTCGACAGCCGCCGGGTCGGTGGCGTCGGCGACGGCCACGGCAAGGCCGGGCCGCGCGGACAGGGAGCCGGGTCTGCGGGTCACGGCGACGACCTCGTGGCCGGCGGCAAGGGCCTGTTCGATGAGGCGGCGGCCGGTCGGTCCGTTGGCGCCGAAGACTGCGATACGCACGGTGTCGGGTCATCCCTTCGTGGGGTAGCGGGAACGCCCTTGACTGTGCTGCTCACTCAACGCAGGCTCAATGCTGATGAATAACGCCTTACCTGCCCCCGCCCGCACCCGAGGCCGCCCCCGCGGCAACCCGCCGACCCGTGAGTCGATCGTCTCGGCGGCCCGTTCGCTGTTCCTGGAGCACGGCTACCGGAGCACCACCCTGCGCGCGGTGGCGGGGGCCGTCGGAGTCGACCCGGCGCTGATCGTGTACCACTTCGGCTCGAAAAAGGGCCTGTTCGCGGACGTGATGCAGTTCCAGTGCGCCAATGCGCTGGCGAGGGACGAGGTCCTCGGCGGCGATCCGGCCACCCTCCCCGACCGCCTGATCGACGCGGTGACCGGCCTGTGGGAGGACGCCGACTTCCAGCAGCTCACCACCCAGGGCGACGAAGCCGCCGAGGTGATCCGCGAATACCTGGAACGCGAGCTGCTGGCCCGGCTTGTTGAATTTCTCGGCGGCCGGGACGCGACCGCCCGCGCCACGGCCGTAGTGACGATCCTCGGCGGCCTCATCTACACCCGCTACCTCAACCCCCTCCCCACCCCCGCCGCCCTCACCCCGTCCGAGATCCGTCACAGCCTGACCCCGGCGCTGCGCGCGGTACTGGCCCCGAGGCTATGCGCCGCGGCGCACGCCACTGCCGACCGTCGGGGCTCGCCCACCTCGGGCGGAGGCGCCGTCCGCCGGGGCGGCTTCACAGCGGATGGCCGCCGACGAGCTGCCGCCCGTGGCCAGGACGAGTGAGCAATTCCGGGCAGCGGCAACGGAATCCGCGCTGCATCTCCCTGCCCACACCGCCCGGCTTCAAGACCGCGAACTTGCCGCCAGTGTGCTGGAGTGGCTGCTGACGCACCGGAATGCGGCAGCAGCACGGGCGGCGCTCGATGCGCTTCAGGACCGGCTGAGCCGCCATCTCCGAGGGCTCTACGCGGACGGCCCTGCCTAGCGCGCGAACGGTGGCGCCATCAGCACCCTGTCCTGCGCACGGCGGGCGTACCGTGGCAGCGTGGCGAACGAAGACCTGGGGAAGACTCTGCGCCGCCTGCGCCGTCTGGCCTCCCTCACCCAAGAAGAGCTGGCCGAGCGCTCCGGCGTATCCGTTGACGTGATCCGTCAGCTCGAACAGGGCCGGAAGCATTCGGCGCGTCTGCCCACGCTGCACGCCCTGGCGAATGGTCTCGGTGTGGAGCTGACCACGCTTCTCGGGGACCCGCCTGCCGTGTCCACCTCCGGGGAGAACGACGGTCCCCGCTTCGTGGCGGTGCGCCGTGCCATCATGCCCGCGCTTTGGGGACCGGCGCCCGAGCCGCCCGGGCCCGACTTCTCCATGAACAGCCTGCGTGAGGAGATCGCGGACGGCTGGACGCAGTACCACTCTGCCGAGTTCGACCCGGTGATGAAGGCGCTGCCGGACCTGATCTCGGATGCGCGCTCCGCCACCGCATTCGGCAGCGACGACGCGCGCAGGGCCGGTTTCGCCGCTCTGGGGAAGGCACTTCAGCTCGCCGGGCACGTAGCCGTACGGATGGGCAAGACAGACCTCGCTCTGATCAGCCTCGAACGCGCCATAGACGCTGCCGGACAGTCTTCCGATCCGCTGCTACTGCCAATGATCGTCAACTCCACGGCGTGGACGTACCAGCGGCAAGGCCGTCTGGAAGACGCGTTGGGTATCGCCCTCCGGGCCGCCGCCGACATGGCGAACGCGGGCCATACGGATACGGCCGATGGTCTGAGGGTGTGGGGTGCGCTGACCATGAGCGCCGCCACATCCGCCGCGCGCAGCGGCGACTACGAGCGCGCAGCCGCGATGATGGAGACGGCCGAGAAGGAAGCCGCCCGCGTCTCGAAGTTGCCGGACGGCGGAGACAACCGCATGGTCAGCGTCTTCAGCCCGTCGTCGGTCCGCATCGAACGCGTCCGGCTCGCCGTGCAGTACGGGCACCCGCAAGAGGCCCTGGCTCTGGCAAAGGGGATGCGGCTCAGCAAGGACACGCCTCCGTCGTGGCGCACCTGGCTGCTGCTGGACGTGGCCCGAGCACACACGGACACTGGGGATGCGGCCGGAGCGGTGAAGACCCTGGAGTCCCTGCGTCGTGTGGCGCCGACGTGGATGCAGCACCACACCTTGGCCGTGGCGATCGTGCGCGACCTGTGGGCGCTCCCCAATCACCCTCCCGGCCTGCGATCGTTGGCGGAGTTCCTGGGGATCTGCGAATAGCGTGGTGAAAGTGGGACGTTGCGCCCCTGTCAGCGTTCCAGGCATGTCGCTTACATGAGCGGACAGCGCCCCGGCGGCCGTGCGACCGGCCCCGGGGCTGGCCGATCTGAAGGAAGCAGACCGACATGCCGCAACCTACAACCCGCGCCCGCCAGACCGGGCACCCCGGGTACAGCGAGACCCTGCCGAGGCAGCCCGAGAGCGCAGCCACCGCGCGGCGCCTGCTTCGTGCTGCCTGTGCCGTCTGGGGGCTGGACGCATTGGCCGAGGACGGGGCGCTGATCGTCTCCGAGTTGGTGGCCAACGCCGTGCAGCACGCCCGGCGGGAGTCCATCCGGGTTGTCATCGATCGCCCCGACGCCGCGCGGGTGCGTGTCGGCGTCGCCGATCTCTCCCGGGCGCGGCCGGTGCAGCAAGAAGCCGACGAAAACAACGAGGGCGGGCGTGGTCTGCGTCTCGTGGCGGCGCTGGCCGCCGACTGGGGCACCGACGAACGGCGCTGGGGCAAGATCGTGTGGGCAGACCTGGAGGGGCGCGGGTGACCACGGGAGAGGCCCCCGCCCGCAGCGCGGCGCGCGCCCATCTGTCGCAGTTGATCGAGCTGTTCGGTACGGACGGATGCCTGCGGATCAGTACGGCCCCTGCTGAACCCGGGCCGCCCGCCGTCGGCGGAGAGGCCGAGGACCACGAGCAGAACTGACCGCCCCAAGGCGCGGCGAAGCCCCGGTCGGTGAACTCCACCGAGCCGGGGCTGCGTCGTCTGACGGTCGTCTACTGGGGGTCAAGGGGTCGCAGGTTCAAATCCTGTCGTCCCGGCTTTACGAAGTCGCTGGTGAGGGCCGGGTACGGAGAAATCCGCAACCGGCCCCCGTCCGTTGTCGGGGGGCCAGTTGGGGACCGAGCCTTGACCCGGCTCAGCGGGTCGTGACGCTCGGGCTGGCAGGGAGCAGACGCAGCGTCGCCAACGAGCCCGCGCGCTCGCCCTTGCCGATGAAGGCCCCCGCCACGACGCCCCCTCCACGCTCCGCGGCGGAAGACCGGCGCGTGATCACTGGCGCTACCCCGAGTGCTTCCAACAGCAGGTTTGCGCAACGCCAAGATCGAATCCGCCCCCTGCGCGCTGTATCCGTAGATCACGCGCGCTGGTTCGCTTGGCACAGCACACCGGTATCCGGAGCACCACCGGCCGATCCGTTCACCGTCGCCCGCAGTGTTCTCCGGCGCCGTCATCCGCCACCGTCCGCCACAGCCGTTCGCCGCCACCTGCTCACCTCTGTGATGGGAGGAAAGTGTCCACACCGGACATCGTCACCGCTTCCGCCGTCGACGGGCCCGAACCCGGCCCCCCGGCCGGCAGGCCGGCCACCAGCCTGGGCACCCGGGCGGCCCGCCAGCTCGCCACCACCACCAAGTCGCGACCGCAGATGCAGGGCATCTCCTCGCGGTGGCTGCTGAAGTCGCTGCCGTGGGTGGACGTGCGGGGCGGTACCTACCGGGTCAACCGACGCCTCCAACTGCGCACCGGCCGGGGGCGCGTGCACTTCGCGCAGAACGGCGCGGACGACATCCGGGTCGTCCCGCAGACGCTGACCGAGCTGCCGGTCCTGCGCGGTTACCCGGACCTCGACGTACTGCGGGAGCTGGCCTCCCGTTTCCGGCCGCGGGAGGTGCGGCCCGGACAGGTGCTGTTCGAGGCCGGGCAGCCGGTCACCGAGGTGTACCTGGTGGTGCACGGCCGCTTCACGCGGTACACGGCGGGCAAGTACGGGGAGGAGGAGATCCTCGGGGTCGTCACCGACGGCGGGCAGCTGGGGGACGAGGCGGTCGGGCAGTCCGACCCGCTGTGGCCGACCTCGGTCCGGGCGGAGACCGCCGGCGTCGTACTGGTGCTGCCCTGGGCGGCCGTGCGGGAGCTGACCGACCGGGTGCCGTCCCTCGACAGCCATCTGCGGGCGTACGCCGAGCGGGAGGCCAGGCCCATGAACCGCAAGGGCGAGGCCGAGGTGCCCGTCCAGGCCGGTCACGTGGGCGAGGAGACGCTGCGAGGCGGCTTCGTGGACTACGAACTCGCGCCCCGTGAATACGAGTTGTCGCTCACCCAGACCGTACTGCGGGTCCACACCCGCGTCGCCGACCTCTACAACGAGCCGATGGACCAGACCGCGGAGCAGTTGCGGCTGACCGTGGAGGAGATCCGCGAACGGCAGGAGTGGGAGCTGGTCAACAACCGCGAGTTCGGGCTGCTCCACAACATCGACTACGGCCAGCGGATCAGCACCCACAGCGGCGCGCCGACGCCGGACGACCTGGACGAGCTGCTGACGATGCGTCGCAGCACCAAGGTGTTCCTCGCGCATCCGAAGGCGATCGCGGCGTTCTTCCGGCAGTGCAACCGGCGCGGGCTGGTGCCGGGCACGGCGAACGTCGACGGGCGCGAGGTGCCGGCCTGGCGCGGTGTGCCCATCCTCCCGTGCGGCAAGATCCCCGTCGCCGAGGACCACACCAGCAGCATCATCGCGCTGCGCACCGGTGAGGCCAACCAAGGGGTCATCGGCCTGTACCAGACCGGCATCCCCGAGGAGTACCAGCCGGGTCTGAACGTGCGCTTCATGGGGATCGACCGCGCCGCGATCGTCAACTACCTCGTCACGGCCTACTACTCGCTCGCCATCCTCGTCCCCGACGCGGCGGGAGTCCTGGAGAACGTACAGATCGGCCGGACGGCCGAGTGACGGTCTGGAGCACGCCATGAGCACATCCACCGACTCCTACGCGCTGCCCGGCCCGCCCGACATCGCCCGGAGCCTGCGCCGGGAGCGGCGCACAGGGGTGGTCCCCGGACTGCACCACCGCCCGGCCGCACCCGCCGACCCGGTCAAGGCGGCCGAGATCGACCGCCGGCTGGAGACCTGGGCGCGCGGCCTGGACCTGTTCCCCGAAGCCTGGAAGGGCGACTTCTCGGGCTTCCAGTTCGGGCGGGCCGTCGCGCTCCAGCATCCGGGCGCCCTGGACCTGGACCGGCTGACGGTCGCGGGAAAGCTGCTGCCCGCGGAGAACGTCGTCGACTCCTGCTACTGCGAGGAGGACGAGGGCCGCGGCGGCGCGCGGCGCGGGCTCGGGGCCCGGCTGATCATGGCCCAGTCGGCGATCGACCCCTACCACGGCGTCCCGGAACTGGAAGAGGAGTGGCGTGCGGGCATGCGGGCCGACGGCCCCCTGCGCTCGTACCACTTCGCCCTCGCCGACTACGCCGGCTTCGCCACCTCCAGCCAGACGGACCGGTTCGTGCACGACATCGCCCGGCTGCACATGGGTTACCTCGCGGAGGCCGCCTGGGCCGAGACCCGGTACGTGCCCCAGGTCTGGGAGTACCTCGTGATGCGGCAGTTCAACAACTTCCGCCCCTGTCTGTCGATCGTCGACGCGGTGGACGGCTACGAACTGCCCGAGCAGATCTACGCCCGTCCCGAGATCCAGCGGGTCACCGCCCTGGCCTGCAACGCCACGACGATCGTCAACGACCTGTACTCCTTCACCAAGGAGCTGGCCGGCGACCCCGACCATCTCAATCTGCCCCAGGTGGTCGCGGCCAACGACCGGCGCGGACTGAAGGCCGCCTATCTGAAGTCCGTCGAGATCCACAACCGGATCATGGCGGCCTTCGAGGAGGAGTCGGCGCTCCTCTCCGCCGGCTCGCCCCTCGTGGAGCGCTACGTCCAGGGTCTCGCCGCCTGGGTGTCCGGCAACCACGAGTGGCATGCCACCAACACCCATCGCTACCACCTGCCGGACTACTGGTGACGGCCCCTCAAGGGCAACCGTCACCGCTGTCCCTGAACACCGTCACCTGTGCACCAAGGAGTCACCCTTGACGACCGTCCCCGCCCCGACCGCACCGGCCGTCGCCGTGCCGGCGCAGTCCACGTACCAGCACCGAGTCGCGGAGTACTGGAACGCCGAGGAGAACCCGGTCAACCTCGAACTCGGAAAGGTGGACGACCTCTACCACCACCACTACGGCATCGGTGCCGCCGACCTGTCGGTCCTCGACGAGCCCGACCCGGGCCGGCGCAGGGAGCGGATCACCGCCGAGTTGCACCGCCTGGAGCACGCCCAGGCCGAGCTGCTCGCCGCGCACCTCGGGCCGCTCTCCCCGGCCGACCGGGTCTTCGACGCGGGCTGCGGGCGCGGCGGCGGCAGCGTCACGGCACATCTGCGCTACGGCTGCCACGCCGACGGCGTCACCATCTCCGCCAAGCAGTGCGACTTCGCCAACGAGCAGGCCCGCGCCCGGGGCATCGACGCCAAGGTGCGCTACCACCACCGCAACATGCTCGACACCGGCTTCGAGACGGGCGCGTACGCGGCGTCGTGGAACAACGAGTCCACGATGTACGTCGAGCTGGACCTGCTCTTCGCCGAGCACGCCCGGCTGCTGCGCCGCGGCGGACGGTATGTGACGATCACCGGCTGCTACAACAACACCTACGGGCAGGCCTCGCGCGAGGTGTCACTGATCAACGCGCACTACATCTGCGACATCCATCCGCGCTCGGAGTACTTCAAGGCGATGGCCCGCAACCGCCTTGTGCCGGTCCACGTCGAGGACCTCACCGCGGCGACCATCCCCTACTGGGAACTGCGCAAGGAGGCGGACCACCTGGTCACGGGGATCGAGGACGCCTTCCTGGACGCCTACCGCAACGGCAGCTTCCAGTACCTGCTCATCGTGGTCGACCGGGTCTGACCCGACCGGTCCGGTACGGGGGCGGCGTCCACCGGGGCGCCGCCCCCGCGGACGTGCGGCTCCAGCGCCGCTGCGCCGCGTGTACCGACCCGTGCGCTGCCCGGAGCACGCCCGGCTTGACCCTGACACAGTGGGAGGGTTTCCACTGGGGTGCTGGAGGTGGTCCCCATCGACATGACCGCTCAGCACACTCATTTGGTCAAGGCCATGGGTGCCGAGGACACATCCGTTCGGCTTCAGGCGGCCATGGCGGTCGGTTCGCGTGCCGATCCCGTCTTCCTGGAGACGCTCGTCGAGCGCTGTGCCGTCGAGCCCGACTTCTTCGTGCGAGACATGCTTTCCTGGGCGTTGACGCGTCTGCCGTCCGACATCACCTTGCCTCGGCTCCACAAGGAACTGGGCTCCGAGTGCGGTCAGGCCCGTAGCCAGGCGTTGCACACGCTCTCCAAGGTCGACGACAAGAGCACGTGGGGCTGGATCACCCGTGACCTCCTGCGCGACGCCGACGACGAAGTGGCGCGGACCGCTTGGCGGGTGGCCGTCGTGCTCGTGCCCGACGGGGAGGAGCGGACCTTGGCCGACGAGCTGGTCCGACAGCTCGGGCGTGGTGATCGTGACATGCGGTTGAGCCTGAGCCGGGCACTCGTCGACCTCGGCGAGGAGAGCCGGCCCGCGCTGGCGGAGGCCGCCGAGCACCCGGACCCGGTCGTCGCGGCGCACGCACGGGCCACCGAGGTGCTGAGGCAGAACCCGGAGGCCGGTTTCGACGCGGCGGTCGAGGAAGCGAAGCGTACGGTCGTGCTCGGTCCGGAGCGCAGGGTGGCCGAGGCATAGGAGGGCGTACGTTGCTCATCGGGGAGGTGGCTCGGCGGTCCGGGGTGAGCGCGCGGATGCTGCGGCACTATGACGCCCTGGGTCTGGTGCGGCCGACCGGGCGGACCGTCGGCGGGTATCGCGAGTACTCGGCCGACGATGTCCGAAGGATCTTCCATGTCGAGAGCCTGCGGTCTCTCGGGCTGTCGCTCAAGCAGATCGGGCGCGCGCTGGAGGACCCGGCCTTCACGCCGTCCGCCCTGGTCGGCGACCTCATCCAGTGGACGGAGGACCGCCTGGCGCGCGAGCGGGAACTGCTCGAACGGCTTCGGGTGATCAATGCCTCCGCGCCCACCGGCTGGCAGGACGTCCTCCGCGTCGTCGAACTCATGCGGGAACTCGACTCGACCAGCGCCGCCCGCAGACAGCAGGCCGTCCTCACCCGGCCGGAGGGCGTGCCGGTTCCGGCGGAGCTGTTGGCCGGGGCGGTACTCACCGAGTCGGACCCCCATGTCGCGGGCGCGCTGCGCTGGGCCCTGGCCCGGACCGGCGACGACGGCGTGACGGCGCTGGCGGCCGCCGCGTGTTCCGAGGACGTCGACATCCGGCGGCGCGCGGTACTGGCGATCGCCGGGATGGCCGAGGTGCCGGGCGCGATTCGGGTGCTCACGGACCGGCTGGAGGACCCGGATGCCCTCGTCCGCCGACAGGCCGCCCTCGCGCTGGGCGGACACGGAGTGCCGGCGGCCGTGCCGACGCTCGTCCGCATGGTCGTGGAAGGAACCAACGACGTGGACGCGGCCGAAGCCCTGGGCACCCTCTCCCGGGACCCCACCTCCGCGACTCGCATCACGGGCCTCCTGGCCGAACAGCTGGCCGCCCCCACCGCCGACTCCGCGACCCGAATCCGTCTGATCCAGGCGCTCGTCGAACTGGAGGGAACCACCCCGCTGGAGATCCTGCGCCAACTCGCCCGCGACGAGGACCGCACGGTCGCCCTCGTCGCATCGGCCCTGGCGGGCGTGCTGGAGGAGCGGGCCGGCGAGGTGCTGGACGACCCGTAGTGGTCGCCCATGCACATGGGTGTCAGCTGTACACGAGCAGGTAGTCGCATGTGCTCGTGCCGTCGTGGATCGACGTGTCGCTGTTGAGGACGTAGAAGGCACCGGCGAACCCGGCGGCGGTCGTCTTCGGGACCACGATCATCGTCTGGTCGGCCATGTTCAGCGAGTTGGGGCGGACGACGTTCGTGTAGAGCAGGTTGAAGAGGTTGTCCCGGAGGTTGGGGAGCCGGAGGACGCGGTACACGCGGTCGCCCGCGGAGCCCGTGACCGCGGCCTGGTTGGCCGGGTTGGCCCACTGTGCGGGGGACGTGGCCATGCGGCCCTGCGATTCCAGTTCCTGGAGGCGCCGCTGCGTGCTCGCCCGGACGCCGGCCATGTGGATGTGGAGCTGGTTGTAGCGGCGGGCGCTCTGCGAGTTGATGCCCAGGCCGATGTTCGGGTACTGCACGGGGACGTCGCCGCCGCCGCGGGCGTTCTCCCACGCCTCGTGCCAGTAGTTCGGCGGCCCGCTGGTCACGAGAAACGGACATTCGATGCCCGTGACGCGGCACGACGGCAGCAGGAGATAGTTGTGCGT
This sequence comes from Streptomyces griseoluteus, assembly GCF_004784465.1. Taxonomy (GTDB): domain Bacteria; phylum Actinomycetota; class Actinomycetes; order Streptomycetales; family Streptomycetaceae; genus Streptomyces; species Streptomyces griseoluteus. Next base: position 276,649 of record NZ_SRRU01000011.1, read on the forward strand.
CGTCTCCGGCTTTCCGTGCAGCACGACGTAATTCGGGGTCATCTTCAGGCAGTCCGGCTTTGTCTGCGGCGGCGGGGGGACGATCCCGCTGGTGCAGTACTGGACGTCGTGCCACAGCGGGTCGTTGTCGGTGGGCCTGCCGCAGATGCCCTGGAGGCTGGTGGGCGGGCATGAGCTGGTGCCGCCCGGGGGAGGCGTGGTGGGGCACGAGTCGGGGGCCGGACCAGCGTCGACACCGCTCGCCGCCGCAGCGGGTGCGCCGACCGTCGCGGCCGCGCCCGTCAGGACCGTCGCGGCACCGAGGGCACCGGACAGCGCGACGAATTGACGCCGGGGGACTTCCTTCGCATTCTGCTGGTCAGGCATTTCGGTCTCCGATGGAGTGGGCACCGACGGGGGTTTTCGCAGAGTAAGTGCCGGAAATTGCCTTACGGTGATTCCACCCGTCGGCTGAATGAGTGAGCGTCCGGAATGACCACCGTGCGCGGCACCCGGGTCGCCGTGACCTGGACGCCGGCCCGGTTTCGCGTGGACGCCGGTGCCTTTCAGGTGTTGCCCCGGTTAGACGTCGTTTCATTTGGTGAGTCGTCGGTAGTTGATGAGGCTGGTGGCGATGGCTGTGAACGCGAGGAAGTGCTCGGGTTTCCGTTCGTAGCGCCGGTGCAGGCGGCGGCTGCCGGCAAGCCAGGA
>NZ_SRRU01000012.1 GCF_004784465.1 Streptomyces griseoluteus
CTCGTCCGCCGTCCTACGGGCACGACGAGGAGACGACCCGTCCGCCGTCCTACGGGCGTGACGTGGAGACGACTCGTCCGCCGTCCTACGGGCACGACGAGGAGACGACCCGTCCGCCGTCCTACGGGCGTGACGTGGAGACGACTCGTCCGCCGTCCTACGGGCACGACGAGGAGACGACCCGTCCGCCGTCCTACGGCCATGACGAGACGACGCCCCCTCCCTACGGCGGCAAGGAGACCACGCCGCCTCCCTACGGCGGTGAAGAAACGTCTCCTCCCCCCTACGGCGGCAAGGAGACCACCCCTCCGCCCTACGGCGGTGAAGAAACGTCTCCTCCCCCCTACGGCGGCAAGGAGACCACCACCCCTCCGCCCTACGGGGGCCACGAGACCACGCCTCCTCCTTATGGTGGCGAGGAGACCACGCCTCCCCCCTATGGCGGCGAGGAGACCACTCCGCCTCCGTACGGCGGTGAGGAGAGCACGCCCCCTCCGGGAGGGCACACCACTCCGCCCACCCTTCCGCACACCGGTAACAACTCGCGCATGCTGTTGGCGACTTCGGGGGCCGGTGCCGTGCTGATCGCCGCCGGAGTCCTGCTGTTCCGGCGCGGCCGGACGATGTCCCGGCACCGCTGACCACCGGGTGCCGGACCCGAGCGCCCGGCACCCAGAGGTGACGGCGCCGTACCGCCACGGCGCCGCACGCATCCTTCCGGGCCGCGTCCCGTCCGGCCGCTCACCACGCCGACGGGCCGGGAGCGGCCAGCCGGGCGGCCCCGCACGGATAACTCCGGCGGGGCCTTCGCCGTTCACCCACACGGGGGCCGCGGCCACCCGCAAGCCGTAACCGCGCTGGCGAGCACCCGGTTCGTGTGACTGGGTGTCAGTACAGGCGCTGATCAGGCGCTAGGGCAGGGCCGGGCGGAGGGAGGGGCCGGGATGGCTCCACAGTGGCGCAGGACCCGGCGGGGGCGGTTGTCCCTCCTCGCCGCGGCGATCACCGTGTCGGTCGTCCTGGCCGGCCCCGGCATCGCGGCGGGACCACACCGGACGGCGCCCGAACCGGCCCCGGCCCCCACCGCGACCCCGGCGCCCCCGCCCGCCAACCAGGGACCCGACTTCGGGGCGTTCCTCGACTCCGGCCCCCTGGGGATCGCCCGGATTCCCGCGCTGAGCAACTGGCTGGGCGGCGCCGAGCTGAAGGTCGCGCACACCTATCTGCCGGGCGGGCAGTGGCGGGACATCGAGGGCCCGCCCGGCTTCCTGGAGCCCTGGGCGCACTGGCGGCGCGAGAAGGCCGACCGCACCCTCGTCCTCAACGTGCCGATGCAGGAGCGCAACGAGGAGGACCTCTCCGACGTCCAGGTACGGCTGCTGCTGAAGCAGGCCGCCGCCGGACAGTTCGACCGGCACTTCCGCGCGCTCGCCGAGAAGCTGGTCGAGCTCGGCGTGCCGGACACGGTGCTGGTGCTCGGCTGGGAGATGAACGGCATCACCTACACCCACCGCTGCGGGCCTGACCCCGAGGCGTGGAAGGCGTACTGGAACCGGATCGTCGCCACCATGCGCGCGGTGCCGGGACAGCGGTTCCGCTTCGACTTCGCGCCCAGCAGGGGCGCGGACGCCGTGCCCTGGACCGAGTGCTACCCCGGTGACGACACCGTCGACATCATCGGCATGGACTCCTACGACCAGCCGGCCGGGATGCCCTTCGACGAGCAGATCACCGAGCCCTACGGCCTCCAGGCGCACGTCGACTTCGCCAAGGCGCACGGCAAGCCGGTCTCGTACCCGGAATGGGGGCTGTTCCGCAACGGCGACAACCCCGAGTACATGCGCCGGATGCTCGCCTGGATGGACGAACACCGCCCGCTCTACAACACCCTCACCGACTACTGCCCGCACGGCGTCTGGCAGTGCCCGGCCAACCCGAGCGCGGCGGAGGTGTACCGGACGACCCTGTACGGGCGCACGGGGCTGACCACGCCTGCCCCGACCCCGACCCCTCCGGTCACGCCCACGCCGAGCCCGGCGGCACCGGTGACCCCGGCCCCCGAGCCCACCCCCACCCCCACGCCCTCGTCCGGGACGAAGACCCCCGCCGACTGCTCGGAGATGGCGATGGGGAACTGGGTGGAGTTCTGGCTCGGCGGCCGGGTCTGCCTCCGCTTCGACCGGCTGCCCGGCGCCCGCTAACCGGGCCGGCGCTCGCCGAGGCGGGCCAGGGCCGCCCTGCCGTGGCGGCGGGCCGCCGCGTCGGACAGCGTGGCCGACAGCAGCGGCGCGGTGCGGCGCCGGGCCAGCAGCAGCCGCCCGCTGGGCGCCGGGTCGGGGCGCCAGTGGTGCTTGTACGGTTCGTCGCCGCGCATCAGGCTCAGGGTGCCGTGGGAGCCCTCGGCGGTGTGCGCGGCGCAGGCGTCCAGCAGTATGACGGCGACGTCCGCCTTGCGTTCGCGCAGCGAGGGGTGGGCCCCGTAGAGGTAGCCGCCCGCGAGGCTCGGGGAGAGCAGCGTGAGGTCGACGGCGACCACCTCCTCGCCGATGCGGAACTCGGTGACGACCGCGTCCCCGGAGCGCACCATCGGCTCCACCGCGCGCACCAGGTGCTCCTTGAAGCGGGGCCGCAGATGCTCGGGCGTCACCTTGCGGCCCTGCCACTGGAGCCGGTGCAGCTCCAGCAGCCGGGCCACCGCGGCCTCCGCCTCACCGGGACCGGCCGTGCGCCGGGCCACCCCGAGCGCGGACAGCTTGCGCAGCTTGGCCCGTACCCGCTGGGCCTTTTGGGACGGCAGCCGGGTGAGCAGCTCGTCCATCGGCACCGGGGGCAGCTCCAGGCAGAGGGAGTCCGGCACGCGTCGGCGCGGTCCGGGCCAGCGGTCGTAGACGCGCTCCGCCGCGCCCCCGGCGCGTACCTCGCGCAGGTCGATCAGGGCGGTGCGGGCGGCCGTCCACAGGGCGTCGGTCAGGGCCGCGAGGGCGCGGCCGTCGTCGGCGTCGTCGAGCAGGACGTCGCCGTAGTCGGAGACCGTGCCGCCCAGCGGGACCAGCGCGGGGAAGGGGCGGCGGGCGAGGGTGAGGGGGGCGGCGGCTAGCAGGTCGCGGCCGGAGCGGACCAGCAGGACGCGGAGCCTGCCGGGCCTGCCGTACGACTGCCACCAGGAGTGCAGCCAGGCGTGGCTCTGGAACGGGGTCGCGGTGGCGCAGTGCCGGTGCAGGCGGCCCCAGGCGGGGGCGAGGGCGGCGAACGCCATGTCGTCGGTCAGAAGTTGGGTGGTGAGCGCGGGACGCGCGAAGGTTGCGGGGCGCGCCGCGTACGTCGCCGTCACAGCCGGCTGTGGACGTCGACGGCGACGGCCGGGCCGGGCAGCGGGGCCGAGAGCGCGGTGTCGGGTTCCTCCCGGCGTCCCGGCCGGACCAGCAGCGCGAGCCCGCCGAGCAGCCCGCCCGCGCCCGCGCCGACCAGCGTGGTCACCCCGGCCGACGCCGAGGACGGCTCGGTCGGCCGCACCGCGCGGGAGAACTGGAGCAGCTCGACGTGCGTGGCCTTCCTGCTCGCGTCGGCCTGCTGGGCGAGCGCGGCGGCGACCGCGTTGGCCATGGCGGCGGCCTGCGCCGGCTGCCGGGAGGTGGCGGAGACGGCGACCATCGGGGCGTCCGGCGAGGTGGCCGTGCGCACGCTCTCGGCCAGGGTGCTCACCGGCACCCCGGCCCGCGCCTGCGCCTCGGCGAGCACGGTGGGCTGGGTGGCGACCCTGCCGTACGCCTGGGCGAAGCCGAGTGCGGTGGAGGTGTCCGAGCGCTCGGCGGGGACGGCGATGACATAGCTGGTCGCCGTGTAAGCGGGGGCCTTGAGCAGGCCGTACCCGCCGCCGATCAGCCCGCCCGCGACGACCCCGGCGGCCACCAGCGACCAGGGCGGCAGGGCACGGGAGCCCGGCAGACGGCCGGTGCGGCGGCGCCGGTTGGGATTCTCGGTCATGAGGGGCTGCCTCCGTGAGGGTGTCGGGGCGAGGGGACCGTACGGGTGAGCGCCGAGGTGTAGACGTCCATCAGCCGGGCGGCGCTGCGGGTGATGCAGTAGTGACGGGCCGCCTCCGGGACGGTGCGCGGACCCGGCCCGGCGGCGCGGACCCCGGCGAGCGCGGCGGCGTACGCGTCGGCGCCCCCGCGTACGCGGACGGCGTCGGGGGCGGCCTCGGGCGGCAGGTCCTCCACGGCGGGGCAGGAGGCGTAGCGCACCGGGAGGCCGGCCGCCAGCGCCTCGACGACGGCCAGCCCGAACGCCTCCTCCGGGGAGGGGGCGGCGAGCACGTCCATCGCGGAGGTCAGTGCGGGCAGATCGGGACCGGTCGAGCCGTCGGGGAGGCCGGGGACCTCGCCGGTGAACAGCACCCGGTCCAAGACTCCGGCTGCGGCGGCGGTGCGGCGGAGTGCGCCTTCTTCGGGTCCACCTCCGACGAGCAACAGGTGGCAGTCGGGCGGCAGTTGAGCGAGGGCCTCGATCGAGATGCCGAACCGCTTGCCGGGGGCCAGCCGTCCGATGCCGCCGATCACGAACGCGTCGCCGGGGATGCCCAGTCGGGCGCGGACGCGCGCCCGCCGCTCCGGGTCGAAGCGGAAGGGCTCCAGATCGATGCCGTTGGGGACGACCGCGATACGCGGCTCCGGTACGCCCCAGCGGGTCAGGCGGGCGGCGACCGTGGGGGAGACGGCGACCGTCGAGCGGCCCAGACGTTCCCCGGCCAGATACAGCGCGCGTACACCCGAGTTGAGCGGGCGTCCCTCCATCTGGGAGTCGCCCAGGGAGTGTTCGGTGGCGACCACCGCGCGCACGCCCGCCAGCCGTGCCGCCAGCCGGCCGTAGAGACAGGCCCGGTACAGGTGGGTGTGGACCAGGTCGTAGCGGCCGCGCCGGATCAGCCGGGCCAGCCGGGGCAGTGCGGCCAGATCCCGGTTGCCGCCCATGGCGAGGTCGGCCACCCGCACCCCGTCGGCCCGCAGTCCGGCCGCCACCGGGCCGGGGTTGGTCAGCGTGACCACGTCGCACTCGACGGACAGGTGGCGCAGCAGAAGCCGCAGTTGCTGCTCGGCGCCCCCCACTCCGAGGCCGGTGATGATGTGCAGCGCCCGCATCACAGCCCCGCCACGGGTCGGCGGCGCAGCCGGTGCAACCGGTACTTCAGGAACAGCCGCAGGGCGTTGTCGTTCTGCCCCACATGCACGCGGGGCAGCGCGTGCGGGCCGCTCAGCTCGCCGGGGTCGATGGCGCAGGCGTAGCCGTAACCGGCCGCCCGTACGGCCTCGACCACGCGCCCGTCGAGCGTGCCGTACGGGTAGCAGAAGCCCCGGACCGGGGCGCCGGTCAGCTCGGTCAGCAGGGCTCGGCTGTCACTGACTTCGGCGTGCAGGACGGCGTCGTCGGCGCGGGTGAGGTCGACGTGGGTCAGACCGTGCGAGCCGATCTCCACCCCGGCCCGGTGGGCCTCGCGCACGGTGTCGGTGGTCAGCAGGGGCTTGCGCGGGCCGAGCGGGTCCCAGGTGTTCTCGCCGCCGAGCCGGCCGGGGAGCACGAACAGGGTGGCCGTGCACTCCCAGCGGGCCAGCAGCGGCAGCGCGTCGGTGAGGAAGTCGGCGTATCCGTCGTCGAAGGTGAGCCCGACCAGACCGCGCGCGGCGCCCCGCGCGCGGGCGGCCAGCAGCTCGCCCACCGACACGCCCCGCAGCCCCCGCCCGCGCAGCCAGCGCAGCTGGCGTTCCAGCCGGGCCGGGGTGACGGTGACGCGGTACGGGTCGTCGGAGCAGTCGCCGACCGAGTGGTACATGGCGATCCACGGGACGGGACCGCCTCGGCCCGGCCGGGGGGAGCCGGTGCGGAGGACGGACGCGGACTCAACGGAAGACGGCATGAGCGAGCCTTCGGGTGTGGGTGCGTACGGAACGGAGGGCGGGTGCGAAGCCCTGGGCGCCCAGGGCCCAGCCGAGCAGGACGAAGACGGTGATCACGGTGAGACCCCCGGCGGCGAGCCCCGCGAGCGCGCCCAGAGGCTGGCTCGCGGCCCAGGCCCCGGCGAGGGCGGCCCCGAGCGCGGCCCCGGCCGGGCGGCCCAGCTCCCGCAGGACGTGCCGGGTACGGATCGGCACCCCGCGCCGCCTGCCGTGCCGGGGGCCGCGCATGCCGGAGAGCAGCAGGGCGGCGGTGAGGGTGATGCCGGTGGCGTTGGCGGCGGCGATGCCGGTCACGCCCCGGGTGCCGACGGTGGCCGCGCCTATGACGCAGGTGGCGAACACCCCGGCGGACATGACGCCGAGCGGGTACCAGGTGGGGCGGCCCGCCGAGAAGTAGGAGCGGACCAGGACACCGGTGAGGGTCTGGCCGAGCAGACCGAGGGCGTACACCCGCATCACGCTCGCCGTGGCCGCCGTGTCCTGGGGGGTGAACGCGCCGCGCTGGAAGAGGAGGTGGACGATCTGCGGGGCGCAGGCCACGACCGCCGCCGTGCCGAGCAGCACCAGCCCGGAGGCGACCGCGAGGTCCCGTTCCACCCGGACCCGGGCGCGCTCGGTGTCGCCCTCGGCGAGCGCCCGCGCGACCACCGGGAAGGTGATCGTGCAGAGCATCATCGACATGGTCATGGGGATCTGGGCGATCTTCTGGGCGTAGTTCAGGTGCGAGATGGCTCCGGAGGGCAGGCTGGAGGCGAGGAACCGTTCGATCAGCACCTGGGACTGCCGGCACAGCGCGAACAGCAGCACGGTCGCCATCAGCGGCAGGTTCACCGAGTGCGGCTTGGCGGAAGGGAGCTCCGGCGTCGGTTCCGCCGTATGGCGATTGCGTAACCGCCCGACCAGGAAGGGCAGTTGGGTGAGGATCATCAGCACCCCGCCCGCCGCGACCCCGAACGCGGCCGACCGCACCCCCCACACCCCGCCGAGCGCGAACATCGCCGTGACGATGCCCGCGTTGTACGCGACGTAGATCGCGGCCGGGGCCAGGAAGCGGCGGTGGGCGCGCAGGGCCGCGCTGAAGTAGCCGGCGAGTCCGAAGGTGAGGACGCAGGTCGCGGTGAGGCGGGTGCAGTCCACGGCGAGCGCCGGGTCGGGCAGGCCGGGCGCGAGTACCTGGACGAGCTGCGGAGCGCCGAGCACCAGCACCGCCCCCACCACGGTGAAGGCCAGTGTCAACCGGGGCAGCGTCCCCCGGACCAGGGCCCGTACGGGGTCTCCCGGAGCGCCCTGCGCACGGCGGGCCAGCGCCATGCTGAACGCCGGGATCAGCGCGAAGGCCAGCCCGTCCTCGATCAGCAGGGTGGCCGCGAACTCGGGCACCGTCCAGGCGACCAGGAAGGCGTCCGTGTCCCGCCCGGCCCCGAACAGTTGGGCCAGCGACTGGTCCCGGACCAGCCCGAGCACGGCACCGGCGGCGGACAGGGAGGCGGTCAGCAGGGCGGCGCGGGCGAGGAACCGCCCGGTCACCGGGGCGTGTTCGGGCTCGGTCGGCGGGGGCTGCCGGGTCGTCGTCCCCGGTCCCGGAGCGGGCGTCAGCGTCATCGCGCGCCCTCCGGGCCCGTGCCGGCCAGGGCCCACCACGCCACCAGGCCCAGGCACACCGCCGTCAGCACGGTGGAGGGGCCGCCGATGTCGGCGTACACGAAGTCCACGAGCTGCCAGAGCAGCAGGCCGCAGCCGATCAGCGCACAGTCCAGGCCCCGGCCCGTACGGCGGGCGGCCCGCAGGCCGCGCAGGCCGAGCACCAGCATCGCCAGCCAGCCGCCCGCCAGGCACAGCAGGCCGATCAGGCCCTGCTCGGCGAGGACCAGCAGATACATGTTGTGCGGGGACAGCAGCGGCTGCCTGCGGAAGCCGACGCCCGCGCCCTCGGTGTCGCTGCCCGAGGACAGCGCGAGCGAGGCGTGGCCGTCCCGGTACTCCGGGAAGCCCTTCAGCCCCACCCCGGTCAGCGGGTGTTCGCGCCACATGCCGGTGGCCGCCGCCCACATGGTGTACCGGTCGGTGACCGACTGGTCGGGGGCGTCGGTGACCTTGGTGATGCTGTCGATCCGCTCCTGGAGCATCGCCGTGCCCACCCCGACACCGCCCACCAGCACCACCCCGGCCGCGACCACCACGGCGCCCACCTTGAGCGCCCGGCGGACCCCGGCCAGCAACAGTTGCGCGGTGAGGGTGACGGCGGTGGCGATCCACGCCCCCCGGCTGAAGGAGAGCGCCAGCGGCACCAGCAGCGCCAGCGCGCACCCGGCCGCGACCACCCGCTCCCGCACCGGCGCCTTCCCCAGCGCCAGCCCCACCGCGCACAGCAGCCCGAACGCCACCACGGTGGCCATCCCCATCACGTCGTACGGCCCGAAGGTGCCGACCGCGCGGATCATCCGGCCCTGGTACGAGGCACCGGTACCGGTGGCGTACTGCTTCACGCCGACCGCGCCCTGCCAGAGCGCGAGGCCCACCAGCGCCCAGGCCAGCAGCCGGAAGTCCCGGCGGTCGCGGATCAGGAGGAGCACGGCGGCCGGGACCAGGACGAAGACCTGGAGGTAGCGGCCGAGTCCGGCGAGGCCGGCGCCCAGGGAGGCGGCGCCCATCGCGGCGAGCGCCGCCCCGGCCACCGGCAGCCCCAGCACCAGCGCGGCCCTGGCGGACAGCGGACGGGCCCGCTCCCGCAGCAGCCGCACCAGGCAGGCGCCGACGACCAGCGCGGACGCCGCGTCGGCCGGGCCCGCGCCACCCCCCTCGCTGGAGGAGAGGGGCAGCGCCAGCAGGACGAGCACGGCGAGCACCGGCAGCAGCGGGGACCAGTGCCGGGGGCGGCCGAGCGGCAGCGCGAGGCTCATCCGTCAGCTCCCGGTGGACCGCACGACGGCGGCCGCGGTGCGCAGCAGGATGCAGACGTCCTGCCACAGCGACCAATTGTCGATGTAGGCGTTGTCGTAGCGCGCCCGGTCCTCGATCGAGGTGTCCCCGCGCAATCCGCTGACCTGCGCGAGCCCGGTGATGCCCGCCCGCATCCGGTGCCGGGACGCATAGCCGGGGTAGCACTGGCTGAACTGCGTCACGAAGTAGGGGCGTTCGGGGCGCGGACCGACCAGGCTCATGTCGCCGCGGAAAACGTTCCAGAGCTGGAGCAGCTCGTCCAGCGAGGTCCGGCGCAGGAACCGGCAGAACGGGTTCATCCGCCGCTCGTCCGCCACGCTCCACCGGGTCGCCGACTCCCGCTCGTCCACCGGACGGTGGGTGCGGAACTTCAGCAGGGTGAAGGGGCGCCCGTCCTTGCCCACGCGCTCCTGCCGGAACACCACGCCCGGACCCTCGCTGAGCCGCAGCACCAGCGCGCAGGCCAGCAGCAGCGGCGCGGCCAGCACCAGCAGGGCGCCCGACACCACCAGGTCCAGCAGCCGCTTGCCGACGCTGCCGCGCCGCCGGGCGCCGAGGTCGAGCCGCCGTACCGAGAACCCGGCGAGCTGCTCCCGCATCCCGTACGCCGGGCAGTCCGCGTCCACCTCCCACACCGCGCAGCCCGACTCGGCGAGCGCCCGCAGCAGCGGGCCCTTCTCGGTGCGTACGGCGGGGTCGACGGTGAGGACGGTGCCGACGCCGTTCTGGATGAGCGCCCGCTCGACCTGCTCGCCGCAGGTCAGCACCGGGAGCCCGGCGCTGCCGTCCGGGTGGTCGGTGACCACGCCGACGGGACGTACCCCGCAGTCCGGCTGCCGCAGCAGCGCGGCGGCGACCCGCTGGGCGGTCGCGGCGGGGCCGATCACCAGCGCGGCGCTCGGCAGCCGCAGCCGCAGCACCCGGCGCCGCCGGTGCACGGCCGCCCGGCCGGCACAGGCGACCACCGCGTGCGCGGCCCCGCCCACGACCAGCGCGGGCAGGGTCAGGGCGCGGCCGGGTTCCAGGACGGCGGTCAGCGTGCCGAGCGCCAGCCAGACCACCGCGATCCGGCCGCAGACGGACGGGAGTTCGTCGAGCACACCGGTCACCGCGCGCGGCGGGCGCGGCCGCAGCAGCAGGGCGCCGGTGACCAGCGCGGCCACGACGAGCGGCCCGCGCACGGCCGCGTCCAGTACGAGCGCGCCCGCCACGGCGGCGGCGAGGTCGGCGGCGAGCAGGGGCAGCGGGGAGACGGTGGGGGAGTGCGGGCGCCGGGCCGGGAATCGGAAGCCGCGCGCGGGCCGTACTGCGTATCCGGAGTCCCTGCCGGAGGCGCTGGTCGAGGGGACGATGCTTTCCGCGGTCACGGGTGGGTCGACTCCCTGCGCTCGGTGGACACGGACGGCAGGGTGCCGAGGAGGTCGCGGTAGAGGTCCGCGATCCGCTCGGCGGTCACCCGTACGTCGTGCGTGGTCAGGACGTGCCGGCGGCCCTGGGCGCCGAGGTCCGCGCGCAGCGGCGCGTCGCACAGCAGCCCGGTCACGGCGGCGGCCAGCGCGTCCGGGTCCTCCGGCGGCACCAGGCAGCGTCCGGCGAGCGCGGGCGGCAGGCTCTCGCGGGCGCCGTCCACGTCGCTGAGCACCACGGGCCGGGCGCAGGCCAGCGCCTCCAGCGGCGCCAGCGCCATGCCCTCCCAGCGGGAGGGCAGCACCACCAGGTCGGCGGCCCGGTACCAGGGCAGCACGTCGGTGACCTCACCCGCGAACCGCACGCGCGGTCCCGCCAGTTCGCCCAGCGTCTCCCGGTCGGGCCCGTCGCCGACCAGCACCAGCCGGGCCTCCGGCAGCACCGTCAGCACCCGCTCCCACGCGGCCAGCAGCACGTCCTGGCCCTTCTGCGGGCACAGCCGCCCGACGCACACCACCAGCGGTCCGGCCCCGAGCCCGGGCAGCCCGGCGCGGGCCGCCGGGGCGGGCGCGGGGGAGAACCGTTCGGGGTCGATGCCGTTGCGCACCACGGCGTACGCGGCGCGCACCCCGGCGCGTACGCCGGTCTCACGCTCCGCCTCGCTGACGCACACCACCCTTTCGGCCCAGCGCGCGGCGAACCGCTCCCAGCCCAGGGCGAGCGCGGCGGTGACCCCGCCGATGGCCTCGAAGGACCAGGCGTGCGGCTGGAAGACGGTCGGTACCCGGCCGCGCAGGGCGAGACGGGCGGCCAGACCGGCCTTGGCGCTGTGCGCGTGCACCAGTGCGGGCCCTACGTCCCCGACGAGGCGGGCGAGCCGCCGTACCTCGCCGGGCAGCGCGAGCCCCGGTGACCGGGTGGCCCGCCAGAGCCGCACCTCGGCGCCTATCTCCTGTGCCTCCGTGGCCAGTCGGCCGCCCGGGCAGGCGATCACGACGCGCACCCCCGCCGCGAGCTGGGCCCGCGCCAGGTCGAGCACGACCCGCGCGACTCCGCCGTCGACGGGCTGCGAAACATGCAGCACCCGTTCTCGGGCGTCGGAAACTGGCTGGTGCATGGGCGGGATACCTCGCTCACAGGGGCGCTCGGATCTGGTCGGGACCGCGCCTCGCTGCCGGGCGTCCTCCGCGGTGAAGAGCACACCGGCCCTCGCCGCGTCCCGGTGGGGAACGAGCAGGTGGCCCGGCGGGTCACCGCCGCGCCCGCGCGCGGCGCCCGAGATCGGCCACCCTCGGGCCCGCGTCCGGACGGCCTGGCGTACCCGGCCTGGCGCACGACCCGTACGCGCCCTGCCGCGCCGGTCGTGCGCTCCGGTACGTCGTCCGGTGGACCCGCGCCCGGCCACTTCCGTGCGCCCGGTGTACGACGGCGCGGCACGCTGCCTCCCTGAAGCGTGAGCCGGTGCCCGCCACGTACGGCGTCCGGACCTGGTACGGAGGAGAGGGCCGCGACTCTAGTGAGCGCGGAGGCCCGAGCGGCGCAACGACGCGAGCGGGCCGCCCATGTGGCCGCGGTTCACGCGGAGATCACCCCTTTGGCGGCACAACCCCTCGCGGCGGCTCGCGTTGACACTGCGTCGGGCAGCCCGCCCGGATGTTTGTCTCGATTTTCAAGGAGCACCTCTCCATGTTGCGTATTGCGAAGGGTCTGGTCCTGACCTCCGCCGCCGTGGCGGCCGTCGCCGGCGGTGCCGGTATCGCCGCTGCCGACTCCGGCGCGGAGGCCGTCGCCGCGAACTCGCCGGGCGTCCTCTCGGGCAACGACGCCCAGATCCCGGTCCACGTGCCGGTCAACCTCTGCGGCGACACCGTCGACGTCATCGGCCTGCTGAACCCGGCCTTCGGCAGCACCTGCGTCAGCGACTGAGGTCGTCCGGCACACGCCTCGGCCCGGCCGTCCGCACGCGCGTATCGCGCGAGCGGACGGCCGGGCCGCTGTCGTATGGGGGTGCCCCCTGGTCGCGCGGGATTTCATATGTCTTGTGGACACAGGGTTTCCGCCTCGGCCGTGACTCGTTGGGCATGGCGTCGGACATCCCTGGGGCGACGCGAGTTGCCGAGGAGAGGAACATGATGAAGTCCCTGAAGGCCGCAGCCGTCCTGGCCGGTTCCATCGCCCTCACCGGCGTCGCCGCGCCCGCGTTCGCCTACTCCGGCGACCTGACGCCCAGCAGCCTGAACGGCGCCGTGGACCAGATCGCCAAGGGCGGACTGAAGGTGCGTGACGTGATGCCGCTGCAGCACCAGTCCGACGCGCTGAACACCGAGAACAAGGACTCCGTCCTCAGCACCGTCAAGGGCACCACCACCGCGCTGAACACGCACAACCCGCTGCTCGGCGGGCTGCCGCTGCAGAGCTGAGCCACCGTGGAGGGAGGGCCGGACCGCGCCGCGCGGACCGGCCCTCCCTTTCGTGTTCCGAGGCGGGGCTCTCCTCGTGTCCGAGGTCGGGTCCCCTTCGTGTTCGAGGTCGCGTCCCCCGATCGTGTGGAGCACCACCCGGCCGTCGCCCGGACGAGTGAGCGGCCCCCCGGCAGGCCCGGCGCCCGTGGATAGGGTCGCGCGGTGACCTCAACCACAAGCGAAGCCTTCCGCGCCGCCGACCTCGGCACCCTCGTCGTCCTGGCCTGGAGCGGCGAGGCTCCCGACGGCGGCGACATGCCGTACCTGCTGGCGTACTCCCTCGGGGACGCCGAGGGCGGACCGCGTGCCACCTCGGCCGCCGTCACCCAGCTCCTGGAGATGAACGGCCTGACCATCGGCACCGTCATCGACGGCGCCACCCGGCCCAGCCTCCCCGTCACCCTGCTCGTCGAGGCCGGCCAGGCCGTCGTCCGGCTGCCCCAGCTCGTGGCCCAGGCCGACGCCCCGCCGGAGTGGCTGGACGCCGTGGCCCGGCGCGGACACGCCTACCTCGTCTTCACCACCCGCGCCTGGCCCGAGGGCCGCCCCGGTGTGACCGTCGACCCCGCCGCGCTGGCCGCCTTCGCCGGTGCCGACGAGACGCTGATGACCGCCGCCCACGTCATGCTCCCGGCGCGCAGCCTGCGCTGACGCCCTCTGTCCTACCCGGATGGCCGCCGTGCGGTGACCCCGGACGCCCCCACGCGGTTACCGCTGTGAACAAGCCGAACTGTGGACGAGGGAGTGAGCGATGGTCGTCGGGACCGGTGGTGTGGCCGTGGGGGCGGAACGGCAGGTCAGAGAAGGCAAACCGTCGCGGCGGGAGGTGACCCGAGGACTGCTGGCCTCGGCGGCCGCCCTGGGGCTGGCCCCGGTGGTCGCCGCGTCGCGCCCACTGCCCCCGTCCGGCGGTGCGGAGAACAGGGCCTTCGACCAGACCTACCGCGGTCACCGCATCCAGGGCTTCCTGGTCCCGGCCGCCGTGCGCCGGGCGGACGCGGGCGAGTGGCAGATCACCGTCGACGGATGCCCGCTGCACCTGATGCGCCGCGCCGACGGCACCTGGATGAGCATGGTCGACCACTACACCTCGTACGCCACCCCCGTGGAGGCGGCCCGTGCCGCCGTGGACGAGATCGGTCCCGGCCAGCGGCTGCGCGAGATGGCCCCCGGACCGGTCGGCGGAGAGCGCGCGGGACACGGGATGGGGGGCATGCATGGCGTACGTGCGTAAGAATGCCGCCGCCCTCACCGCGAACGAGAAGCGGCGCTTCGTCAACGCCCTGCTGGAGGTCAAACGGCGCGGCGAGTACGACGCGTTCGTGCGGACGCACATCGACTACTACACGGCGGACGGCGAGGAGGGCCTGCGCGCCGCCCACATGGCCCCCTCCTTCCTGCCCTGGCACCGGCGCTTCCTGCTGGAGCTGGAGCGGGCGCTGCGCCGGGTGGACTCCTCGGTGACGGTGCCGTACTGGGACTGGACCCGCGACCGCGGCACGACGTCGGTGCCCTGGACCAAGGACCTCCTCGGCGGCAACGGCCGCAAGAGCGACCGGCAGGTGACCACCGGGCCGTTCGCGTACGCGGCCGGGCACTGGACCATCAAGGAGGGCATCACCGACGGCAAGTACCTCACCCGCGACCTCGGCCGCGCCGCCGCCCCGATCCAGCTCCCCACCAGGAGCGCGCTGCAGTGGGCGCTGGACGACCCGGCGTACGACGTCTCCCCGTGGGACTCGACCGTCACCCGGGGCTTCCGCAACAAGCTGGAGGGGTGGGGGACGGGGGGCGGCAGCGCCTCCTGGCACAACCACAACCGGGTGCACCGCTGGGTCGGGGGCGTGATGCTCGGCGGGGCGTCGGTCAACGACCCGGTGTTCTGGCTGCACCACGCCTTCCTCGACTACCAGTGGTATCGCTGGCAGCAGGCGCACAAGAACCACCGCTACCTGCCGGCGACCCAGCCCGGCCCCGGTGACAAGCAGCGCGGGCGGGTCGTCGCGCGGCTCGACAAGATGCCGCCGTGGAACGTCACGCCGGACTCGCTGGAGGATGTGAGCGGGATCTACAGGTACGCGTAAGGGCGTGTGGTGGGGCATGTTCCTGGGTGGGTCAGCCTGCGGACATGTCCTGCGGGCACGTCTTTCGGGCATGCGAAGAGCCCCGGCGCTCAGGGTGCCGGGGCTCTGCTGCGGAGGGGGCGGGGCTCAGTTGCCGTAGCCGTCCTCGGGGGTTTCCTGCACGGGCTCCCGCTCACCGACGTTGGCGCAGGTGTTGCCGAAGGCCGGGTTCAGCAGGCCGACCACGTCGATGGTGTTGCCGCACAGGTCGACCGGGATGTTGACGGGGACCTGGACGGCGTTGCCGGAGCCCACGCCGGGCGAGCCGGCGGCCGCGGCCCCGGCGTTCGCGTCGGCCAGCGCCAGACCGGCGCCACCGACCATCACGGCACCGGTGCCGAGAGCCACGACGGCTGCCTTCGCAATGCGAGACATCACGTTCTCCTTATGTCGCTTCATGTCGCTCGGGGGGAGTGAGACGGCAGAGATCGCCGCCGCACTTCCCGTACAACGGTCGGCGGGAGAGGGGGTCACGGGGGAAAGGTGGGGGATCTCCCCCTTATGAGGGGTGAATCTGGGGTGGTCTATTCGGGAGGATGTGTCCGTGGTGCCCATTACCGCGTCAGGGAAGGCGCGCATGGGCAGGGGGAGGGTGGGTTCCCCGAGCCCCGGAGAAGGATCAACTGCCGCTCCGTCCCGACGTTTTCGGTGTACGTGTTCCAGGGTTCGAGGCGGGAGTGCCCGTTTGCGAGATCGCCGCTGCGAGGCAGGTAACCGATGACTACCGCCCGCATCGCAATTTCCCCTGCCCGCTGTTTTCTTGCGAGACCTTCGCAGGTGGGAGAGGCGGCCACTCAGCCGGTGAAGGACTCGGGGCCGAAGCGGCCCCAGGCGATGAAGCCGGCGAGTGCGAGGTAGGCCAGGTTCAGCGCCACGAACCCGAACTCGCGGCGCCGCCCGTGGGTGGCCATCGCCCCGATCATCAACAGCACCCAGCAGGCGGCGGTCACCGGGACCATGAGGGGGACGCGGTCGAGGAGGGCGGGCAGTACGAGCCCGACGGCGGCGAGCAGTTCGAGCACGCCGAGCACCTTGATGCTCCGGGCGCCGACCCCCTCGGTCCAACCTCCCCCATGCACGGCGGCCAGCTTCTCCTTCGACACGAAGGCCTTGCTGACACCCCCGAAGAGAGCCACCACGGCCAGAGCCCAGGCGCTGATCCAGAGAGCGAGGTCCATGTGTGCCACTTCCCTACCGGTCGACTTCCTTCCGGTAGGGAGACGGGGCTGCTCCGGGATCTGTGACATGCCCGCCTCAGCGGAACTCGTGCACGACCTCGATCTCGCCGACGATGTGCGCGTTGAACTCGTCCAGTTCCTCAGCCGGGACCCACAACTCGAGGATGGTGCTTCCGCCGGCCTGCTGGACGGGATACCGGCGCAGAAACTCCGACTTCACCTTGAACCGTGTGACGAACCCGGCGCCGTCATGCCGCACATTCCAGTCCCGCGCGATCCTGACCGCGTAGTCCTCGTTCAGCACGGGATAGAAGATGGGCTGCTCGGGGAGCCGAGGCGGCCATGCCGTGAAGCCCGACTCCGCGACCAGTCGCAGCTCTTCAGGGCCGGTGGGGCGCCAGAGGGTGGTGGTCGTGGTCATGGGGTTCGCTCTCTGGGTCGGTCGGCCGGGGGCATGACGGTACCGGCGTTTCCGTTGTATGGGCCACAGAGTTATGCGGCGGAACCGTATGTGCCACGCCCGCTGTCCTGCACTGTCGTGAACGAGAACGACTCCTGCCTGCCCTGGGCGGCCTCCGCGCTGTTCGGCGCCCTCATGGGTGGCGCCACGTGGTCGCTGACCGTGTGGGCGCGGGCGTACTGCGACGCGGGATACGACGCCGGGGGCCGCTTGGAGCTCAACTTCCTGCTCCCGGTGATCGTGGTGGCCGGGGCGGCGGCAGGTCTCGCGTCCTGGTCCATCGGCCGACGCCTGGCAGGTGGCGCCTGGCTCCCGACCCTCTCGGTGGCCGCCGTGACGATCGGCCTGGCGTGGTGGTTCTTCGCCGCCCGAGGAACCCTGGCCGACTACCCCGGCGACTCGGGCCTGTGCCCGGCAAGCAACATCCCGCCACAGTGGCCGAACTGGATTCCGGCGTGAACGGGCCGGGGTTCGCTCACCGAAAGAGCCCCGGAACAGGGCAGATCTCCAGCCCCTCCGCCGGCCGGTCGGCCCAGCCCCACCAGGTATGCCGTCCCGCACACCGCCACAGGGAGCGACAGACCCGCTGCCCGTCGTCCACGCGCCTGGACAGCACGAGGCCGCCGGCTTGCATGGGCCGATGGCACTCGGGGCACACGGGGGCATCAGCGGTGATCATGCGGGGCACCCTAACCGGACAACCGACTGAAACCGGCCCCGACCAGCAAAAAGCCCTCCCGAGGGAGGGCCGGACAACGCGCCCCCGGCAGGACTCGAACCTGCGGCCAAGCGCTTAGAAGGCGCCTGCTCTATCCACTGAGCTACGGGGGCCTGGTGCGGGTCAAGGATAAAGCTCCCCGTTCCTTGACCTTGTCGCCGCGCCTCCGTGGCTCGATGTGGAGGTTCGGTGAAGCGGTCAAGATAATCGCAGGCGGGTACGAATCATGCATCGCTTTTGCGCCCAGACGCGCCGGGTGTTGTGCACTCGTTATGCCGGGAGGGGGCCCGCGTCCCAGTCATCCCTTCCGTCCGGTCTGTCCCTTCGGCGCGCAGGCATGTCCATATGCTTCAGAATTCCCCTAAAATTGGGCATTCTTCGCATGTGGTGACCTTGGACGTACGCCCTCAGCTACTCGACGCACTCGCTGCTCTGCGCGACCGTGTCGCCGCCGCCCGCTATCCGCTCCCCCTGGCGGGAGCCCCGCGCGTGCGCGCCAACCGGGACGAACTGCTCGCCCAGCTGGACGACTACCTCGTACCCCGGCTGCGCTCGCCCCAGGCGCCCCTGCTGGCCGTCGTCGGCGGTTCGACCGGTACCGGGAAGTCGACCCTGGTGAACTCCCTGGTGGGACGGCGGGTCACGGAGGCGGGCGTGCTCCGGCCGACCACCCGTACCCCCGTACTCGTCTGCCACCCGGAGGACCAGCACTGGTTCAGCGGCATGCGCGTACTGCCCGACCTCACCCGCCGGTGGGGGCCCCACCAGGAGAAGTCCGCCAAGGACAGCGACGCGCCCGTCGACGACCACGCGCGCGTGCTCCGCGTCGAGACCGCCGAAACCCTCCCGCGCGGACTCGCCCTGCTCGACGCGCCGGACGTCGACTCGTTGATCACCGACAACCGCGTACTCGCCGCCCAGCTCATCTGCGCCGCCGACATCTGGATCATGGTCACGACGGCCGCCCGGTACGCCGACGCCGTCCCCTGGCACCTGCTGCGCACCGCCAAGGAGTACCGCGCCACCCTGATCACCGTCCTGGACCGCGTCCCGCACCAGGTCGTCGCCGAGGTCTCCCGCCAGTACGGCGCCCTGCTCACCAAGGCCGGCCTCGGCGAGGTGCCCCGGTTCACCGTGCCCGAGCTGCCCGAGTCTGCCTGGGGCGGCGGCCTGCTGCCCGCCTCCGCCGTCGCGTCGCTGCGTACCTGGCTGCACCACCACGCCCAGGACCCCGGCGCCCGCCGCAGCGCCCTCACCCGTACGGCATACGGCCTGCTCGACTCGCTGGCTGTCCGTATGCCGGAGCTGGCGAGCGCATGCGCCGCCCAGTACGCGGCCGCCCTCCGCCTCACCGCCGCCGTGGACGGCGCCTACGACAGCGAGCACGCGCGCGTGCGGGGCAGGCTCCAGTCCGGCACCGTCCTCGCCGGCGACGCCCTCAAGCGCTGGCGAGCCTTCCCGCTGGACTGCACCGCCGGCGAACTCCTGGACGCCCTCACCGAGAGCCTCGGCGCGCTGCTGCTGTGTGCCGTCACCGCCGCCGACGAGCGCGTCGAGGAGTCCTGGCGCCGCGAACCCGCCGCCGGCGCCCCCGAACTCGCCGAGCGCGACTCCTCCCCGGAGAGCGCCGAGCACCGCATCGGCCTCGCCGTACGGCGCTGGCGGCGCGAGCTGGAGGAGCACGCCGAGGACGAGGTCCGCGAGCTGGTGCGCGGCAACGCCCCCGACGCCGAGACGGTCGCCGCGCTCGCCGCCGCCGTCGTCCTCGGCGGACGCCGGGCGCGTACGGCGGGCGAGGGGCTGGCCGAGCGCATCGGGGCGCACGGCGCGCTGCGGCTGCGCGACCGCGCCGGGCGCCTGCTCACCGAGCACGTCGACCGGGTCCTGCACGGCGAACGCGAGCGCCGCCTCGCCCCCATCGACGCCCTGGACGTCCACGCCGAGTCGCAGGCCGAACTCATCGCCGCGCTGTCCGTACTGCAGAAGGAGAGGTGACCGGTGACCGCCGCCGCCCAGAAGAACCAGATGGATCACGTCGACGCCACGGCCCCCGCCGACGAGGAGCCGCACGCGCGCGTGGAGGGCGATCAGCGTCCCGATGACGAGGTCTCCTGGGACGACGGCCTCATCGCCCGCCGCGTCACCGAGGGCACCGCACCGCAGGAGGCCCCCGCGCGCGGGGCGACGAGCGGCACCCCGGCGCCGCTGGCCTACGACGGCCCCCTGCGCTCCCGCCTCGACGCGCTGCGCGAACTCGTCGGCCTGTCCCGTGCCCGTCTCGACAACCAGACCCTCGCCGAGGCCGCGCGCGTGCTGGACGAGGCCACCGCGCGGCGCAAGCTGTCAGGGCAGCACACCGTCGTCGCCATCGCGGGCGCGACCGGCAGCGGCAAGTCGCAGCTGTTCAACACGCTCGCCGGGGTGCCCATCTCCGAGACCGGGGTGCGCCGTCCGACGACCGCCGCGCCCATCGCGTGCAGTTGGAGCGACGGCGCGGCGACCCTCATCGACCGCCTCGGCATCCCCGGCCGGCTGCGCCGCCGCCCCCTGCAGAGCGCCGAGGACGAAGCGCAGTTGCGCGGGCTGGTCCTGATCGACCTGCCCGACCACGACTCCGCCGCCGTACAGCACCGCGAGCACGTCGACCGGGTCCTCAAGCTGGTCGACGCCGTCATCTGGGTGGTCGACCCGGAGAAGTACGCCGACGCCGCGCTGCACGAGCGCTATCTGCGGCCGATGGCGGGCCACGCCGAGGTGATGATCGTCGTCCTCAACCAGACCGACCGGCTGCCCGCCGAGGCCACCGAGCAGATCCTCGACGACCTGCGCCGGCTCCTGGACGAGGACGGCATCGCGCTCGGCGAGTACGACGAGCCCGGCGCCACGGTCCTCGCCCTCTCCGCGCTCACCGGGGACGGCGTCGGCGACCTGCGCGAGACGCTCGGCAAGCTCGTGGCCGAGCGGGGCGCGGCCGCCCGACGGGTCTCGGCCGACGTGGACGCGGCCGCCGCCGATCTGCGGCCGGTGTACGCCGCCGGGCAGGGCGTCGGGCTCAGCGAGGAGGCGCGGGAGGAGTTCTCCGGGCGGCTCGCGGACGCGGTCGGCGCCACCGCCGCCGGGGAGGCCGCCGAACGCGCCTGGCTGCGCAACGCCAACCGCGCGTGCGGCACACCCTGGCTGCGGCTGTGGCGCTGGTACCAGGACCGCGGCGGCCCGCAGACCGGCAGCCTCCCGGTACGTCAGCACGCGGACGCCGAGGCGACCGCGCGCCAGCGGGTGGAGCAGGCGGTCCGTACGGTGTCCGACCAGGCCGCCGCCGAGTTGCCCACACCCTGGGCGCAGGCGGTGCGGGAGGCGGCCGTACACGGGTCGCAGGGGTTGTCGGAGTCGCTCGACGAGCTGGCGGGCCAGGCCGGGCTGCCGCCCGGACGCCCGCCCCGGCCGGGCTGGTGGCCGGTGGCGGTGCTGGTGCAGGCGGCGATGACGCTGCTGCAGATCGTGGGCGGGGTGTGGCTGGTCGGGCAGATCGCGGGGGTGCTGTCGCCGAATCTGGGCGTGCCGGTGCTGCTGATGCTGTGCGGGATCGTGGGCGGGCCGCTGGTGGAGTGGGGGTGCCGGCTGGCGGCCCGGGGGCCTGCGCGGCGGTACGGGCAGGAGGCGGAGCGCCGGCTGCGGGAGGCGGCGGCGAGCTGTGGCCGGGCTCGGGTGCTGGACCCGGTGGCGGCGGAGTTGCTGCGGTACCGGGAGGTCCGGGAGCAGTACGGGCGGATCGCGGGGGTGGGGGCCGGGCGGTAGGGACTGCCTGGCCGGACCGAGGTGGCGGCCGGGGCGGGGTGGGCCGCGGCGGCCTGTGGAGAGTGGGGCCACCTGATCGGGTGACGGAGTTGTCCACAAGTGGGGGGCTGTCCACAGCGCTCGGCGGGGTGGGGCCGGGTGGGCGCAGTCTGCTGCCACGGCGATCGCACCGCCTGCCCGACCCGGATCGCGGGGCGGGGGACGGGCGGACTCCGTGATCGGCGGTCGTGCGGCGCGCCACGAGTGAGACCGGTGCGCGCCGCACGGCTTCAGGAAGCCGGGCGGGACAGGCCCGTCGCGGCACCGGCTGTCCGGCGAGGAGTGCCGGGCGAGGGAGGGGACCAGGATGAACGAGACCGTGGTGTGCGTGGTGGGCAATGTGGCGACGCGGCCGGTGTACCGGGAGCTGCCGAACGGCCCGTCGGCCCGGTTCCGGCTCGCGGTGACCGCGCGGTACTGGGACCGGGAGAAGAACGTCTGGACCGACGGGCACACCAACTTCTTCACGGTGTGGGCCAACCGCCAGCTCGCGGTCAACGTGGCCGCGTCGGTGGAGGTGGGGCAGCCGCTCGTGGTGCAGGGGCGGCTGAAGGTGCGTACCGAGATGCGCGAGGGGCAGCAGCAGGCCTGGGCGTCGGCCGACATCGACGCGGTGACGATCGGCCACGATCTGACGCGGGGAACGGCGGCGTTCCGGCGCTCGGCGAAACCGGAGACGCCAGGTAGGGCGGAGACGCGTCCGGAACCGCAGTGGGAGACACCGCCTCCTGCGGAACCGGAAGCTCAACAGGACCCGGAGCGCGTGTTGGTGACATGACGTCATCCGCTGCCCGACCGAGAGGTGGCTCATCGGCAAATGCGCCGCGAACACCCATCCAAAGCGGTGGATTTGTCGATAAGCCCAGCTCATGACACGCCCCCGCGATAACGATTACAGCTCGGATCAGTCGTACGACCATCCGACCGCCGGGTGCGGACGTCGTTGATCCATAGGATGCCCAGGCGAACACCCCCCAGGGGTTGGCGATTTCTGCTGGTGGGACCGCCCCCCAAGTCCAACGGGTCCTGCTCGAAGGGGAATTCTGTGCTTTCTGCGTTCTCTGGGTTCACCCGGTCCACCGCGCCCGCGAAGGCCGGTGCCCTGACCCTGGCCTGCGGGCTGGCGGCGGCGGGTGTGCTGTCCGGCGCCGGTACGGCCCTGGCCGACGGCAGACCGCAGACGCAGAACGGGGCGACGGCCACGATCAACGGCCTCAAGACGTACGGCGAGGCCGTGATCCACGAGGACGGCGGCACCGACCTGCGGGTACCGGCCGGCCTGTTCGACATGTCCGTGGACGGCGGCGGCACCCTGCAGACGTACTGCGTCGACCTGCACAACCCCACGCAGCGCGACGCCAAGTACCAGGAGACCCCCTGGAGCGGCACCTCGCTGGGCGCCAACGCGAACGCCGGGCGCATCCGTTGGATACTCCAGAACTCCTACCCCCAGGTGAACGACCTGGACGCGCTCGCCCGCAAGGCCGGCGCGACCGGGCTGACCGAGCAGGACGCGGCGGCCGGGACCCAGGTGGCCATCTGGCGCTACTCGGACGCGGCGAAGGTCGACGCGGTGGACCCGCAGGCGGAGAAGCTCGCGGACTACCTGGAGAAGAGCGCCCGCCCCGCGGCCGAGCCGCGGGCCTCGCTCACGCTGGACCCGCCCGCGGTCTCCGGCCGCCCCGGTGACCTGCTGGGACCGGTGACCGTGCACACCGACGCCGCCGGCGTGACCGTCTCGCCTCCGGCGGACGCGGCGGCCGAGGGGATGCGGATCATCGACCGCACCGGCAAGGTGATCACCTCCGCGCACGACGGCAGCCGGCTCTACTTCGACATACCGGAGGGCGCGCCGGACGCCGCGGTGCAGGTGGCCGTGCAGGCCTCCACCACCGTCCCGGTGGGCCGCGCCTTCGCCTCCGAATCACGCAGCCAGACGCAGATCCTCGCCGGCTCCAGCGAGTCGACGGTCTCCGCGACGGTCGACGCGTCCTGGGCCGCCGAGGGTGCCGTACCGGCGGTCTCGGCGCGCAAGAACTGCGCCAAGGGCGGGGTGGACGTCACGGTCGCCGACAAGGGCGACGAGCCGTTCACCTTCGACCTCATGGGCACCTCCCACACGGTCGCCCCCGGCAAGGTCGAAACGATCACGGTCCCCCTGAAGGAGGACCAGTCCTACGACTTCACCGTCACCGGCCCGGGCGGCTTCACCCAGCGCTTCACCGGCATCCTCGACTGCGCCACCCAGGGCCCGGCCACAGCGGCCTCGGCCCAGACCTTGAGTGAACCGACTCCGATCACCCTGCCGGGCGAGGCCCCCACGGGGACGGACCTCGCGGCAACCGGAGGGTCCGCGCTGACGCCGGTGATCACGGGGGCGGCGATCGGTCTGGTGGTCATCGGCGGCGCCGTACTGGTGATTCTCCGCGGGCGGGAGAACAAGGCGGGGGAGTAACGGCTCCGCCGCGCGCCAGCCGTCCTCCGGGACCGGGGGAAGCTTGGCAGGGCTTGACCGCCGAACCGGATCGCGCCGTGCTCGAGAAGTACCCCAGCTCACAGCCCCCCCGCCGGTACGCGTTTCCCCCCAGGGGTGGCGGTCAGGCAAGATGGGGTGTATCTGCCCACTGCCAGATTTCAAGCTGCCGGACGGTTTCTCTTGGCTGAGTTCATTTACACCATGCGCAAGGCGCGCAAAGCGCACGGCGACAAGGTGATCCTCGACGACGTCACCCTGAACTTCCTGCCGGGGGCGAAGATCGGCGTCGTCGGTCCGAACGGTGCCGGTAAGTCGACCGTGCTGCAGATCATGGCGGGGCTGCAGCAGCCCTCCAACGGTGACGCCTTCATCTCCCCCGGTTACAGCGTCGGCATCCTGCTCCAGGAGCCCCCGCTGAACGAGGAGAAGACGGTCCTGGAGAACGTCCAGGAGGGCGTCGCCGAGATCAAGGGCAAGCTCGACCGGTTCAACGAGATCGCCGAGCTGATGGCGACCGACTACTCCGACGCGCTGCTCGACGAGATGGGCAAGCTCCAGGAGGAGCTGGACCACGCCAACGCCTGGGACCTCGACGCCCAGCTCGAGCAGGCCATGGACGCGCTCGGCTGCCCGCCCGGCGACTGGCCCGTCACCAACCTCTCCGGTGGTGAGAAGCGCCGCGTCGCGCTCTGCAAGCTGCTCCTTGAGCAGCCCGACCTGCTGCTCCTCGACGAGCCCACCAACCACCTCGACGCCGAGTCGGTGAACTGGCTGGAGCAGCACCTCGCCAAGTACCCGGGCACCGTCGTGGCGATCACCCACGACCGGTACTTCCTGGACAACGTCGCGGAGTGGATCCTCGAGCTCGACCGCGGCCGCGCTTACCCCTACGAGGGCAACTACTCCACCTACCTGGAGACCAAGCAGACGCGTCTGAAGGTCGAGGGCCAGAAGGACGCCAAGCGCGCCAAGCGGCTCAAGGAAGAGCTGGAGTGGGTGCGGTCCAACGCCAAGGGCCGCCAGGCGAAGTCCAAGGCCCGCCTCGCCCGCTACGAGGAGATGGCGGCCGAGGCCGACAAGATGCGGAAGCTGGACTTCGAGGAGATCCAGATCCCGCCGGGCCCGCGTCTGGGCAGCATCGTGGTCGAGGTCAACGACCTCAACAAGGCGTTCGGCGAGAAGATCCTCGTCGACGACCTCAGCTTCACCCTGCCGCGCAACGGCATCGTGGGCGTCATCGGCCCGAACGGCGCCGGCAAGACCACGCTGTTCAAGATGATCCAGGGCCTGGAGACCCCGGACGCCGGTGACATCAAGGTCGGCGACACGGTCAAGATCTCCTACGTCGACCAGAGCCGCGAGAACATCGACCCCAAGAAGACGCTGTGGGAGGTCGTGTCCGACGGGCTCGACTACATCAACGTCGGCCAGGTCGAGATGCCGAGCCGCGCGTACGTGTCGGCCTTCGGCTTCAAGGGCCCGGACCAGCAGAAGCCCGCGGGCGTGCTGTCCGGCGGTGAGCGCAACCGCCTCAACCTGGCGCTCACCCTCAAGCAGGGCGGCAACCTGCTGCTCCTCGACGAGCCCACCAACGACCTCGACGTCGAGACCCTCTCCAGCCTGGAGAACGCGCTGCTGGACTTCCCGGGCTGCGCCGTGGTCGTCTCCCACGACCGCTGGTTCCTGGACCGGGTCGCCACGCACATCCTCGCCTACGAGGGTGACTCCAAGTGGTTCTGGTTCGAGGGCAACTTCGAGTCCTACGAGAAGAACAAGATCGAGCGGCTCGGCGCCGACGCCGCGCGTCCGCACCGCGCCACCTACAAGAAGCTGACCCGGGGCTGATCGCACCTTGCGCCACATCTACCGCTGTCCCCTGCGCTGGGCGGACATGGACGCGTACGGCCACGTCAACAACGTGGTGTTCCTCCGCTACCTGGAGGAAGCCCGTATCGACTTCCTGTTCCGCCCGGACAAGGACTTCCAGCAGGGGTCGGTCGTGGCGCGCCACGAGATCGACTACAAGCGGCAGCTCGTCCACCGGCACCACCCGGTGGACGTCGAGCTGTGGATCACCGAGATCCGGGCCGCGTCCTTCACCATCACCTATGAGGTGAAGGACGCGGACACCGTGTACGTACGGGCCTCCACCGTCGTCGTGCCCTTCGACTTCGAGGCCCAGCGGCCGCGCCGGATCACCGCGGAGGAGCGCGAGTTCCTCCAGGAGTACCGGGACGAGTCCGCCGAGGAGAAGGCCGTCGCCGCATGACGGTGCTGCACCTCGCCGACGAGACGGAGGCGGCCGACCTCGCCGCCTTCCTCACCCGGCTGCTTCGCTACGACCGCGCGGCCGCGGTACGCCTCCAGGCGGCCGGGACCGCGCTCGCCGTCTTCGGACGCCCGCCCTCCTTCGAGGTGCTGGCCGTCCGCGCGGTGCGCCTCGCCAAGCCGTACGAGGACGGGCTCGACGTCGTCCTCGACATGACCGTCTCCGCGGGCGAACTGCTGGAGTCGGTGGACGAGAGCGCGGCCACCGCCGCCGTGCCCGCTGCCGTCACGGGGCCCCCGTGGGCCGGGGTGCTGCCGCCGCGCGGTGGCTGGCGGGCCGAGCCGGGGCTGCCCGGACCGGCCGTGCTGCATCGGACCGTGGCCCGGTCGGTGGCCGAATTCCGGTCCCGCACCGAGGAGTTGGCGCCCGAGCAGCGCACCCGTGCCGAGCTGGACCGGATCGGGCGGGAGATCTGGTCCCGCGAGGTCGGTTCCACCCGGCTGCCGGTGCGGGCCGTGCACGCCGCGCACTCGCTGGGCTTCCTGCGGCCCCCGGAGCCGGACAGCGCCGAGGAGACGGGCCTGTTCTCCTCCGGGGCGTGGCTCCGGCTGCGCACCCCCTACGGGTCGATCGCCGTACGGCGTGCGGGGCTGGGCGCGCTCGGCGTCACGGTGCGCTGAACACCCCGTTCACAAGGCCTCGTTCACCAGGACCCGCTCGCACGGCGGCACCGTCACGAAAACCGGTTCACTCCGCCGTGTTCACCATCGACGCCGCCGCGTACGTCAGGTAGTTCCACAGCGTCCGCTCGTGCTCCTCGGACAGCTCCAGCTCGTCCACCGCGTCCCGCATGTGCCTCAGCCAGGCGTCGTGCGCGGCCCGGTCCACGGCGAACGGGGCATGCCGCATCCGCAGCCGGGGGTGACCGCGCTCCTGGCTGTAGGTGGTGGGTCCGCCCCAGTACTGGATCAGGAACAGGGTGAGCCGCTCCTCTGCCGGGCCGAGGTCCTCCTCCGGGTACATGGGCTTCAGCAGCGGGTCCTCGGCGACGCCCTGGTAGAAACGGTGGACCAGCCGGCGGAAGGTCTCCTCCCCGCCGACCTGCTCGTAGAAGGTCTGCTCCTGAAGCGTGCCGCGTCGGATCTCGTTCACCCGTCCATGGTCTCAGACCGGGAGGCCCAGGACTCAAGCCCTAGGACCGGCCACCGTCCGCCGCTCCCGCCCCGGATCGTGCCTACTGTGGACGTATGGGCGCCTACGATTCCGAGCTGACCCGGGTGGCCGCCGAGGCGCGGGCCGCGCTGATCCGGCAGATCGACCGCGACGGCGCCTGGCGGGCGGACCCGGTGTGGCGGGAGAGCTTCGCCGAGGTGCCCCGGCACCTGTTCGTGCCGTACTACTACGTCGGCGTCCTCGGCGGGTACGAGCGGTACGCGGCCGACGACCCCGATCCGGCCGGGCGGGAGCGCTGGGCGCGCGGCGCCTACGCGGACGCCCCGCTGGCCACCCTCCTGCACGACGGCGAGCTGGTCTCCTCCAGCAGCCAGCCCTCGCTGATGGCGCGGATGCTGGTCGCGCTGGGTGTCCGGGACGGCGACCGGGTGCTGGAGGTCGGCACCGGCACCGGTTACAACGCCGCCCTGCTCGCCCACCGGCTCGGCGACGACTCCCTGGTCACCACGGTCGACATGGAACCGGAGATCACCGAGCCCGCCCGGCAGCACCTCGCCCGGGCCGGGTACTACCCGGTGGTGGTCACCGGCGACGGGGCGCACGGGGTGCCCGCGCACGCCCCGTACGACCGGATCATGGCCACCTGCATGCTGCCCACGGTGCCGCGCGCCTGGATCGCCCAGTGCGCGCCCGGCGCCCGGATCATCGCCCCGCTGAACAACGGGCTCCTCGCGCTGGACGTCGACGACTCCGGCCGCGCCGAGGGCCGCTTCCTGAGTACCGGCGCCTACTTCGTGCCGCTGCGCGGGGAGAGCCGCGCGGCCGCCGAGCCGATACCCACCGGCGGGCTGCCGGGGCGGGCGCGGGACCAGGAGTCGTTCCGCTTCCTGCTGGGCCTGGTCCGGGGCGCGCTGGAACCCACGCGGGCGTACGCGCTGTGGGAGAGCGCGGGCATGCCGGACCGCGAACGGTACGGCGTCACGGTCAGCGGCCGGCGCGCCTGGGCCTGGCTGGACGACCCGGAGGGCCACGCCTGGCCGCTGCCGTGAACACCCCGGCTCAGTCGCGGTGGACGGTGATCGTCGTCCAGGCGCCCACGTGCACCCGGTCGCCGTCCTGGAGCGGTACCGGCACGAACGGCTGGATCGGCTCGTCGGAGCCGTTGACCGTGGTGCCGTTCGTCGAGTTCTGGTCGACGACCGCCCAGCCGCCGTCCGGCTGCTGCACCAGCACCGCGTGCTGGTGCGAGACACCGGGGTCCTCCGGCGGCACCGACAGGTCGATGTCCGGGGTGTCGCCGGTGGAGTGCCGGCGGCGGCCGATGGTGACCTGGTTGCCGGTGAGTGTGCGCTGCTGCTCGGGCGAGTAGGCGGGCAGGTTGAGCCCCGCGGCCTCGGGGCCGGAGCGCTGCATCATCGCCATGAAGTAGTCGCGGTCCGGGCCGATGGTCGCGGTCCAGGTCGCGGGGCCCTGCGGGGCCTGCGGAGCCTGGGGGTAGCCCTGCGACTGGCCGGGGCCGGACTGCTGCGGATAGCCGTAGCCGCCACCGGGGCCGCCTGCGGGGCCGTTGTTCGACGGCGGCGGGGGGATCACCCAGTCGTCGTCCGCGAAGGACGGGCCACCGGCCGGGGTACGGCCGGTCTCCTGAGGGAAACCGGACGGCGGGGGAGCCTGCCGGGAAGGAGCGGTGCCGAAGGCGGAGGGCTCACGCCCGAACGGCGGGGGACCGGAGGGGCCACCCTGACCGGAAGGACCGCCGGGACCACCGGGGCCGCCCTGCGTACCGGGGCCACCGGGGCGGCCGGGACCCCCTGGACCGCCGTAACCCTGCCCGCCACCGCGACCGCCGGGCCCACCCGGACCCTGCTGACCGGGCCGGCCCTGCGGACCGGGCCCCTGCTGGCCGGGACCACCCTGCCCCGGCCCACCCTGCGGACCGGGACCCTGCCCGGGCCCACCGCCGAACCCCGGCGGAGGCCCCGGCCGGCGCTCCCCGAAGGGAGACTGCCCGCCCGAGGTGGGCGGCGGCGGGGACGCCGGACGGCGCTCGTTGCCGAACGGCGTCGGCCCCGAGGGCTCGGAGTCGAACGGGGGTATCGGCTCGGCCGGCCGGTTCACCTGCGAGGGCCGGGAGCCCTGGTACTCGTACCCGTCACCGCCGCCGAAGGGCCGGCTCGGCGACTGGTAGCGGGGCTGCTGCTGCCGGGGCGGGGCCGCCGGGGTGTACGAGGTGGCGGTGTTGGTCAGGAAGTTCCACCGGCACTCCTCGCAGAAGGGCGCGCCGCCCTCGCGGGGCGTACGGCACTGCGGGCACAGCTCCGCCTGCGCGCCGGGGGAGGGGCGTCCCTCATTGCGCGGCGGCGGGAACCCGTAGCCGCCGCCGGACGGGGGCGGGGGCGGAGGCACGGCACCGGCCATGCGGTGACCGCAGACCTCGCACCAGTCGTCGGAACCCGACTGGTGTCCGTTCGGGCAGGTCGGCATGTCGGTGGTACCCCTTCTGCTGAGGTATCGGTGTCTACAGGGTCCCTGTCGCCAGGGTCACTTCTTGACGCGAACAGTCTTCGTGGACCGGGTCTCGAGTGTCATCTCGTCGGCCTCCGCGACCTTCGCCTTCAACCGCACAGTACCGGTCGGGGCGTCGACCACGTCCACCACCTTCGCAAGCAGTTTCGCAGTATCCGCGTTCCCCGACACCCCCGCCAGCTGAACGGCCCGTCCCAGTTTGGCCGTTGCTCCATCCATATCGCCCGCTCTGCGGAGATCCATCCCTTCCTTGATGGCCTGCGCCAGTTCGGCCTGACCGGTGTAGTGGGCGACTTGGGCGTTCAGCGAGGTCGAGGCCGCCATGTCGTCGGTCCACACGGCCCGTACGAGTCCCTGGGCGCCGAGGTTCTGTACCGATCCGTCCGGTCGGGCCGCCACCAGGGAGACGCGCGCGGCGAGCATCTCCTGGCCCAGCCCGGCCGCCGGGACCTCCACGCAGAGGTGGTAGTCGCGGGACTCCTCGCCCCAGGAACCGCTGGGATAGTCCCCGGCGCGCGGGCCCGCCTCGGTGCGCCGGTCGGTCAACTCCGCGACGGCGGGCGCCACTTGCTTGACGAACTTGATGCGGGTGCCGACCGGCGTCCACACCCGCAGGGCGACGTCGGCGACCTCCTTGCCCATCGTCGACTCCATGATCCGGGTGAAGTCCTCGGTGAGCCGGGCCGGATCGGCGACGATGTCGGCGGTGCCGAGCAACGCCGAGGCGATGCCTGTGACTTCTTTCACTTCCCAGTCGGTGCCCACGCCCCGCGCGTCACAGGTGAACCGCCCGGCGCACGCGTCCAGGGTGTCCTTCAGCTCCGCCGCCGACTCGTGCTCGTTGCGGCCGTCGGTCAGCAGGATGCCGTGCCGGATCGACACGTCCGCCCCCGCCAGCAGCCGGTCGGCCAGCCGCAGCCAGGTGCCGATGGCGGTGCCGCCGCCCGCGCCGAGCCTGCGCAGCGCCTGCTTGGCCTGGGCGCGGGTGGTCGGGTCGGCCACCGCGAGCCGGCCGCCGCCCGGATAGACCTCACGGGCCACATGCGTACCGTCGACGATCCCGAAGTGCACCCCGTCGCGCAGGGTGTCGACGGCGGCGGCGGTGGCGTCGCGGGCGTTGCGCATCTTGGTGGGCGGGTAGTCCATCGAGCCCGAGCAGTCCACCATCAGCACCACGGCGGCCGAGGCGCCCGGCCCGGCGGGGGCGGTGCCGCCCCTGGCCGTCACGGTCACGATGGCGTTGACCTCGCGGCCGCCCTCCGGCAGATACTCGTTCTGGTAGACGTCCACCGAGAACTGCGGCCCGCCCGGCTTGGCGAAATTGGCCATGCTGGTTCACATCCCCCTCGGACACGCCCCGCTCCCCGCGAGGCGGTGCGTTCGGGCGGACCGGTCCCCTCCGCGTCCGCCCGTCCTTCCCCGTGCCTGTCCGTACTTGCCTGTGCGTCCCCGTACGCGAGGCCCCCGCACCGCGCGCGGTCACCCGCGCGGCGACGGCCTCAGGCCGATCCTGCCCCCTGCGGCGGCGTGGGGAACGGCACGACGGCCACTGTTACGTTGTCGTGGCCCCCGGCGTCCAGCGCGTGCCCCACCAGCACCCGTGCCGCGTGCAGCGGGCGGGCGGCCGCGTCCGGGGGCAGCACCTCGGCCATCTCCTCCGGCGCCTCGGCGTAGTTCCACAGACCGTCGGTGCAGACCAGCACCACACCGGACCGGTCGGGCTTGAACGACGCGGTGTGCGGCTCCAGTTCGTAGGCGTCGGCGCCGAGCCAGCCGGTGATGGCGTGGGCCCGCTCGTCGGCGTACGCCTCCGCCTCGTTCATCAGGCCGGCCGCCACCATCTGGGCCGCCCAGGAGTCGTCCTCGGTCAGCCGGGCCGGGGGCGCGGAGCGGTCGTCCGGCACCCAGTAGGCGCGGCTGTCGCCGACCCAGCCGACCACCAGCAGGCCGGAGGCGACCACCGAGGCGACGATCGTGCAGGCCGGGGCGTTCTGGTGCGGGGCGTGCTCGCGGGCCCCGTCGGGCGCCTCGGCGAGCGCGTCCACGGCCTTCGCGGCGGCCACGATCGCCTCGTGCATCGCCGCCTGCGGATGCGTGCCGCGCGGCAGGGCCGCCAGCAGCACGTCCCCGGCGGCCCGCGAGGCGGCGGTGGACGCCTCGTCGGGGCGGGTCGCGGAGGAGACGCCGTCGCAGACCACGGCGAGCGCGGCGGGGGAGCCGTCGGGCAGCGCGGTGTGCGCGACGGTGAAGTCGTCCTCGTTGCGGTGGTGGCGCAGGCCCCGGTCGCTGATGGCGGCCGCCGGGCCCGACTCCCGCTCCATGTGATCGCGTTCGCGGGGCTGGGCGTGCCCGCAGTTCTCGCAGTAGCCGTCGCCGTCCACCCGGCCGGCGCGGCAGGCCACGCACACCTGCGCGGGAGGCTCGGCACGCGGGTCGGGGGCCTGGAGCGGGTACTCCTCGGGCTCGGTCGGCTCCGTGGCCTCGGCGGGCCGGTCGAAGCGCACCCCGGACGCGGCCGGTTCGGGCGTGTGCAGGGGGGTGCCGCCCGAGTCGGTGCCGGGCACGTCGGCGGCCCGGTGGGCGCGCGGCTCGGTGCCGCCGGTGGTGGCCGGCTCGGGCTCGGGCCAGTCGACGCCGCCGTCCGGCGCGCCGGTCGTGGTCAGCGTCGGCTGGTCCGCGGGCGGCGCGGGCACGGCGGACAGGTCGTATCCGCACGCGCCGCAGAAGAGGTCGCCCGGTTCGAGCGGCTCCGCGCAGCTCGGGCACTTGGGCAGTGCGGCCTGCTGGGGCATCTGTGACATGACTACACCCACGTCCGGGGGCGGTAACGGTTGGCCCGTTCCACCAGGTTGATCCTCTCCTCGCCGCCGGGCGCCAGCCGGGCCAGCGTGCGGTAGGCGCGCTCCAGGCCGAAGCGGAGGCCCCGCTCGTCCAGACCGCTGCCGAGCAGCATCCGCCCGCCGGTGACCGGCCGAGCGGTGTCCTGACCCCTGGAGAGTATCCAGTCCAGGGCGCAGCCGAGGACTTCGGCCGACAACCGCTCGCGTCGCGCCGGGTCCAGCCCGTACGCGTCCAGCGCCTCGACCTGGCCCGCCGCGGCGGTCAGGTCGTCCAGGAACGGTACGTCACCCGCGGCCGCCGTGCGTTGCCGCAGCCGTGCCCGCACCGCCGCGACCCGCGCGGCCGTGTAGTGGATGGACGACTCCGGCACCGATTCCAGCGTCCGTACGGCGCCCGCCCGGTCCCCGCCGGCCAGCCGCACCCGCGCCAGGCCGAACGCGGCGCTGACGAAACTCGGGTCGGTCGCCCACACCAGCCGGTAGTACTCGGCGGCGTTGTCCAGCTGGCCCAGGACCTCCGCGCACAGGCCGAGCGCCAGCTTGGGCGCGGCCTCGCCGGGAAAGGCGTCGTAGATCGCGTCGAAGGCGAGCGCGGCACTCTCGAAGTCGCCCGTGACCAGGGCGGACACGCCCCGGTACCAGACCACCCGCCAGTCGTCGGGCCGCTCCTCGTCCAGCCGGGCCAGCGTCGCCAGCGCGGCCTCCCGGTCGCCGTGCTCCAGCCACGCCCGCACCCTTCTGAGCCGGGTCTCCACGCCCTGGCCGGGGGCCGCCTCCAGCGCGCCGATCAGCTCGCCCGGCGCGGAGGCGGCGAGACCGGCCAGGAAACCGGCGTCCGGGTCGTTCGGGTCGACCAGCGGCACCGGCAGCGCCAGCGCGGCGGCCGGGGCGTCGACCGGCCGGACCAGCGCGGGCGGCGGAGCCGGCGGGCGGCCGGGGCCGGGCAGCGCGCGGGCGCCGAGGCGGGACACCTCGCCGTCCAGCGCCGGGAACAACTCGGTGTCAGTCACCCGCAGTTCGGACCCGAACAGGGTCGACAGCGCGGGCCGGGCCTGCCCAGTGCTCAGCGAGACGACCTCGCGCAGCACACCGGTGAGCTGGTCGGCCATCTCCTGCGCGGAGGCGAACCGGCGGGCCGGGTCGGGGTCGGTGGCGCGGACCAGGAAGCGGTAGAAGGACTCGTAGCGGCGGAACACCTCGATGGTGTCCGGGTCGGGCAGCGAATCGGCGTAGACGGTGGTGTAGCCCTGGAAGTCGAAGGTGAGGACGGCCAGGGTGCGGCCCACCGTGTACAGGTCACTGGCCGCCGAGGGGCCGATGTCGGCGACCTCGGGGGCCTGGTAGCCGACCGTGCCGTAGATCGCGGACTCCTCGTCGTCCATGCGGCGCACGGCGCCCATGTCGATGAGCTTGAGCTGGTCCTCGGTCTGGATGGCGTTGTCGACCTTGAAGTCGCAGTACAGCAGGTTGCGGCTGTGCAGATGGCCGAGCGCCTCCAGCGCCTCGATGCCGTAGGCGCACGCCTGCTCCACCGGCAGCGGGTCCCGCCTGCCGTCCGGGGTGCGGCGGCCGTTGGCGATCTCCTTCAGCGACTTGCCGCCGACGTACTCCATGACGATGTAGCCGTCCAGGGAGCCGGTGCGCTGGTCGAGGTGCTCGACGAAGTTGTAGATCCGGACGATGCCCGCGTGCTCGATCTCCGCGAGGAACCGGCGTTCGGAGATCGCCGCCGCCATCGCGTCCTGGTCCCCGGTGTCCAGCAGGCCCTTGAGCACCACCCACCGGTCGGACACCGCCCGGTCCACCGCGAGGTAGATCCAGCCGAGCCCGCCGTGCGCCAGGCATCCCGCCACCTCGTACTGCCCGTGCACGATGTCCCCGGCGCGCAGCTTGGGCACGAAGGAGTACGGGTGCCCGCACTTGGTGCAGAACCCCTCGGTGCGCCCCGGCCGCTCCCCGCGCGCCCGGCCCACCGGCGCCCCGCAGTCGGCGCGGGAGCAGTACCGCTTGCGCTCGGGCACCTCCGGGTTGTCCAGCACCATCGCGCGCGGGTCGGGCCTCGGCACCTGCGGCACCACGACCAGCCCGGCGCCCAGCCGACCGCGCCCCGACGACCCGGAGGCCGAGCCCGAGCCGCGCACCGACACCGAGCGGCCGCCGGACTTCCCCGACAGCGACCGGGAGAGCCGCCCCGACACCGAGCGCCGGGAGCGGGCGGACTGCGAGGAGCTGCGCGTGGCACCGCCGTTGATCCCGGTCGGCGCCGATCCGACCGAACCCACCGGCCCGGAGGCCGGTTTCGCGCCCGGCGAGACCACGGGGGCCAGCCCGCAGGTGTCGCAGTACAGCTCGCCGCCGCCCATGTCCTCGTAGGCGCCCGCGCAGTCCGGGCGCTGGCAGCTGCGCCGTTCCTCGCTCACTCCTGGTCCCCCTTGCCGTCCTCGGGCGCGTACTGCTCCGGGACCTTCGGCGGGGCCAGCAGCTCGGCGGCCGCCTGCTGATAGCGCAGCACCGCCTGTTCGGCGACGCGCAGGTCGCAGGGCGCGCTCCACAGCATCCGGCGGGCCGCGTCGTACCGCTCGATCAGCAGCCGGTCCTCGGCCAGACCGTGCCGGGTGACCTTCGCCCGGTAGGCGTCCAGCCGGCCGCGCAGCTCGGCGCGGACCGCGAGCGGCGCGGTGACCGCCGTCAACGACTCGCGGGCGCGCAGCAGTTCGTCCTCCGCCCGCTGCTCGAGCGACTCCAGCAGCGGGGAGAGACGGTGCCAGCGGGCCTGGCGGCGGTACTCGGCCGCCGTCGCCAACTGCTCCTGGAGCACGGTCGGCGGCCCGCTCACCACAGGCACCTCGGTCGCGGCGATCTTCGCCAGCACCTCACCGCGCGCGGTACGCGCCTCGGCCAGGGTGCGGTCGGCGCGGGAGAGCACGTCCCGCAGCCGGATCAGCCGCTCCTCGGCGTCCTGCCGGACGGTGAGCACCGCCTCGATCTCCCGGCGCACGTCCTCCAGCGCCCGCGCCTCCCGGTCGTACACCGTGGTGTCCGGGCGCCCCCCGCCGGGCGCCGAACCGCCCCCGGCCGGCACCCAGTGCGCCAGCGGGTCGCGGACGACGTCCTCACGCAGCTCGGTGAGGGTGCGGGTGATGCCCTCCAGGTCGTCGCCGGAGGGGTGTTCGCCCGGGCGGACGCCGACGGAGTGGGCCAGCCGACGGGTGCGCTGGAGTTCGGCGGCGAGCAGGTCGATGCGGGCGGGCAGCGCCGACCACACGGCGTCGGCGGCCACCACCATGTCCAGCGAGGACGCGTACAGCTCGTTCATCCGGTCCACCAGCGCGGCCAGCGTGAAGCTCTCGCTGAGCACGGCCGGCCCCGAGGCGCCGCCCGCCACCGTCACCGACTCCCCGCGCAGCAGGCCGGTCAGCTCCACCAGGTCCTCCCGGCTGGACCAGCGGCGCCGGGAGCGGATCTCGCGGGCCCGGCGCAGCGCGTCGGTGTACGCGTCGAAGCAGGTCCACAGCAGGGTGATCGACGCCTCCGTGGCGGCCCACCGCTCCTTTGTCACACCGGTCAGCTCGGCGCCCTCCAGCAGGCGGCGGCCGGCGTGGTCCTGGAGCGCGAACAGCGAGGTCTCGATGGCCTCGTGCTCCTGGCCGAGCCGCGCCAGCGCACGGTCCACCTCGTCCCGGTCCATCACCGGCCCGGCGGGGTCCGTGACGCCCATCGATCACCTCTCGCTGCTGTGTGGTCCATCCGGCCCGTGCGTGCTTGCTTCAGCTCTCGCGCAGGTACTTCGGGGCGGGCGGTCTGGAGGACCGCGCGTCCTCACCCAGTGTGGCCGACAGCCACTTGTCGTACGACGCCTGCCAGCCGTCGGCCCGGTAGTCCACCAGCACGCGGTTGACGCGGCGTACGAGGTCGGTGGCGTCCTTCTTCATCGCCACGCCGTAGTACTCGGTGGTGAACGGCTTGCCCAGCACCTTCACCGTGGGGTCCTGCGCGGCCTGGCTGGCGGCCAGCGCGCCGTCGGTGACCACCGCGTCCGCCTCGCCGAGCTGGAGCCTGACCAGGCAGTCCAGCTGGTTGGGCACGGTCGCGGAGAAGTCCGTGGTGGCGGGCAGCGCCTTGCGCTCAAGGTCCGCCTTCAGCTTGCCGTAGGCGGTCGAGCCGGCCGCCGTGCAGACCTTCTTGCCGGCCAGCGTCCTGTCGTAGCCCTTGATGCCGGAGGCGTCGGGGACGAGGAGCTGCTGGCCGGTCTTGAAGTAGGGCGCGGAGAACGCCACGTCGCGCAGCCGGTCGCAGGTGATGGTCATCGTGCGGACCACCATGTCGACCGTGCCGTCCTGGATCGCGGGGATGCGTTGGCTGGTCGGGATCGCCTTGAACTGGACGTCGTCCGGGCTGCCGAGGATGTCCTTGGCGATGCGGCGCACCAGGTCGATGTCGAAGCCCTCCAGCTCCGCGCCCTCGGTGCCCGGATTGCGGTAGCCCCAGCGGTAGCTGTTCTGGTCGATCCCCACGATCAGCTTGCGCCTGTCGCCCTTGCGGGCCTTGATGGCGTCGATGGTCGGGCCGTCCGCGCCGGAGGGGGGAGGGGTGCGGTTCTGCGCCGACGGCTCCTCGCAGTCGTCCGCGCGGGCCGGGCTGCCGGTCACCAGGCTCCGGCCCGCCGGTGCCGCGCCGGCCGCCGGGTGCGCCTGGGTACGGGGGAGCAGCATCACGAACGCCAGTGCCAGCGCGCACAGCACCGCCATCGCGCCGACCCCGCCCCAGCCGCGCAGCCGGGTGCGCATCCGCGCCGCCTCCATCGCCTGGCCCCCTGTCACCGGTACTCCGAAAGCCTGCGCCCGATGCCGTACACCGCGCCCGCCGCGCCCAGGACGCCGAGCACCGCCGCGCCCTCGGGCAGTCCGGCCATGGCGTCCCGGCCGTCGGCGGCAGCCCGGTCGAACTCGGTCTGCTCGTGGCCGAGGGCGCGGGTCAGGCTCCCGTCCACGCCGTCGAAGGCCGCGCCGGTGGTGTCGTCGGCGCCGATCACCTGGTCCAGCGCGCGCTGGTAGTTGCCCCGCTCGTCCTCGGTCCGGGCGGTGCCGTGCCGCTTCTTCCACTCGGCCGTGTCGTCCAGGGCCGAGTCCACCGGTGCGCCGCCCCTGGCGTCGTCGGCGAGCCGCCGGGCCTCGGTGAGGCGGGCGTCCAGGGCGGCGAGGTCGCGGTCGAAGGCGTAGTAGTACGCGTCCTGCTTGGTGCCGTTCACCTCGACGGTCTCCGCTCCGCGCGCCACCAGGCTCAGGTTCTCGTTGCCGCGCGCCTTCAGGGCGGCGATCTGGGCGTTGTGCAGCACGTTCAGTGAGCGGATGCCGTGTTCGTAGGAGCCGAACAGCCCGGAGCGGGCCACGGTGTGGCCGACGACCAGCCACAGCAGCACCACCACGGTCGCGGCCGAGGCGGCGACCAGACCGTGGTTCAGCACGCGGTTGGTGCGGCGGAAGTCCCGGTACTGGGCCAGGCCCAGCGCGGCCAGCGCGAGCAGGCCCAGCGCGATCGCCGCCCAGGGGTAGGGAGTGGCGTCCGCGTAGTCGGCGTCCAGCCGCTGGTTCTCCTTGGTGTACAGGTCCTGCGCGGCCGGGAGCATCTCCGTCTGCATCTTCTCGTTGGCGTACCGGAGATAGGCGCCGCCCACCGGGTAGCCCTGGCGGTTGTAGACACGGGCCCGCTCGACGAGCCCCTTGTACTCGGGCAGCAGCCGGTTCAGCTTGCGGACGGTGGCCTCGGAGGCGGAGCCGGGCTCGGTGTCGGCGGCAGCGCGGACCAGGCCGGAGGCGGCGGTACGGATGTCCTCCTCGTACCGCTCCCGGTTCGCCGCGCTCTCCCTGGGACCCGCCAGAAAGCCGGTGGAGGCCGCGGTGTTGGCGTCGGCCAGCGAGCGGTAGATCGCGGCCGCGCCCGAACTGAGCGGCTGGCTGCGGGTCAGCACGTCGTCGGCGGCGGTCGCCCGCTCCCCGCTCTGCCACGCGGTGACGGCGCCGAACGCGACGACCAGCAGGGCGAGTACGGCCCCGATGACCCGCAGCCGCCCCGGCTCGGTGGTCGCGGCGTCCCGCAGCCGCTCGGCCCCCTCGGCGAAGGCGGTGCGCCGCGCGGGAGGCAGGCCGGACGGGCCGCGCTGGGCGGGGATGGCCGTGGTGACGGGTGGTGCGAACGCGGCTCTGCTCTGCGGCGGTTGTGTCACCTGACCTCCCCCATGGTCATCCGTTGGCCGCCAGTATCGCCGCCCGCGTCCCCCTCCGCACCAGCCTTCACCGCATCTTGATCGGATCGGGGCGCGAAGCGGGCTCTACCCCCTCTGTCCAGAAACACGCGGAGTCAATCACGTTGGTTCCCCCGGCCGCTCCCGTAAGGGGTGGTTCAGGCGACGCCCGGCTCCCACGTCAGGCGGGCCCGCTCCAGGGCCTCGGGGGTCGCGCCCAGGTGGTCGAGGCCGAGGAGGGCGGCCCCGAGGACCGGGGGAGCGGTGACCAACTGGGGCTTCCCGAGCGGGGCTCGGGCGGCCAGGCGGGTGCGGATGCCCTGGTCGAGCTGTGGGTGGCCCGCTGCGAGGACGCTGCCGCCGAGCAGGACCGGGGTGGGCTCGGTCAGGAGGTCCAGGCGGGTCAGGGCGACCGTGGCCATCAGGGTCACCTCCTCGGCGAGGCGGTCGATCAGGGAGCGGGCGACGGGGTCACCGCTCGCCGCCGTGGCGAAGAGGACCGGGGTCAGCTCGTGGCGGCGGGTGGGGGCGAGCCGGCCCAGGTGGAAGGACTCGATCAGGGCCCCCGTCGTGGGCAGGCCGAAGTGGGCCGGGAGGGTGCGGGCCAGCTCGGTCGGACCGCCCCGGCCGTCCTCCGCGCGGGCGGCGTGCCAGAGGGCCTCCTCGGCCAGGCCCCAGCCGCCGCCCCAGTCACCGGAGAGCCGGCCGAGGGCCGGGAAGCGGGCCGTACGGCCGTCGGGGCGCATGCCGACGCAGTTGATGCCGGCCCCGCACACCACGGCCACGCCCCGCGGCTCTGCCACCCCGGCGCGCAGGATGGCGAAGGTGTCGTTGCGCACCTCCACCGAGGCGCCCCAGGCCCGCTCGGTCACCGCCGCCGCCAACTGCTCCTCCTCCACCGGGAGATCGGCGTTGGCCAGGCAGGCCGAGACGTGCGAGACGTACGGCACCCCCGCTGCGGCCAGCGCCCGCTCCACCGGCTCGGCCAGCGCCTCCAGCGCCCGCTCCACGCCCACCACCGGGGGCCGGAAGCCGCCGCCGCGCGCGGTGGCCAGCACCTCGCCGGCCGCGCCGACCACGGCCACGTCGGTCTTGCTGTTGCCCGCGTCGACGGCGAGGACGGTCCCGGTCAGGCCCACGCCAGATGCTCCCGGTTGTGCGCGAGGAGGAGGTCGGTGAGCGTCTCGGCGTACGCGTACTGGCCGACCAGCGGATGCGCCAGCAGGGCCCGGAACACCCGGTTCCGGCCGCCGCGCAGGGCCGCGTCCAGGGCGAGTTCCTCGTAGGCCGTCACGTTCGCCATCAGCCCGGCGAACAGCGGGTCGACGCCCGGCACCGGGAGCGGCTTCGCCCCGGCCGGGCCGACCGCGGCGGGCACCTCGATCACCGCGTCGTCGGGGAGGAACGGCAGCGTGCCCCCGTTGACCGTGTTCACCACCTGGTACGGGCTGCCCCCGCCGCCCAGCAGGGCCGCCGCCACGTCCACGGCCGCCTCCGAGTAGAAGGCCCCGCCGCGCCGGGCCAGCAGCGCGGGCTTCTCGTCCAGCGCCGGGTCGGCGTACATCGCCAGCAGCTCCCGCTCCAGCGCCGCGACCTCGGCCGCCCGTGAGGGCTTCACCCGTTGCTCGCCCACCACCTCGTCGTGCAGGTAGTAGTACCGCAGGTAGTACGACGGGATCGCGCCCAGCCGCTCCAGCAGCGGGCGCGGCAGCCGCAGGTCGGCGGCGACGGCGTCCCCGTGCTCGGCCAGCAGCCGGGGGAGCACGTCCTCGCCGTCGGGGCCGCCGAGGCGTACGGCGGTCTCCCAGGTGAGGTGGTTGAGGCCGACGTGGTCGAGGTGGACCTCGCCCGGCCCGGTGCCGAGCAGGGCGGCGAACTTCCGCTGGAGCCCGATCGCCACATTGCACAGGCCGACCGCGCGGTGGCCCTCCTGGAGCAGGGCACGGGTGACGATGCCGACGGGGTTGGTGAAGTCGATGATCCACGCGTCCGGGTTGGCCCGCCGCACCCGCTCCGCGATGTCCAGCACCACCGGGACCGTGCGCAGCGCCTTGGCGAGGCCGCCCGCGCCGGTCGTCTCCTGGCCCAGGCACCCGCACTCCAGCGGCCAGGTCTCGTCCCGCTCGCGCGCCGCCTGCCCGCCCACCCGGAGCTGGAGCAGTACGGCGTCCGCGCCCGTCACCCCGGCGTCCAGGTCGGAGGTGGTGACCACCCGGCCGGGATGTCCCTGCCGGGCGAAGATGCGGCGGGCCAGGCCGCCCACCAGCTCCAGCCGGTCCGCCGCCGGGTCCACCAGCACGAGCTCGGTCACCGGCAGCGTGTCCCGCAATCGCGCGAAGCCGTCGACGAGTTCCGGGGTGTAGGTCGAACCTCCGCCGACCACGGTCAGTCTCACGGGCGACTCCCTCGCGTACGACGGGCTCCTCGGCCAGCAGGAACCTAGGCGCAGGCGGGAGAGTCCGTCAACGACGCGCGCCCCCGCGGTTCGTACCGTGGGGGCTCGCTCGGGGGCCGCTACTTCACCGGAGGCTTCGGCGTGGTGAGGGGGTTGGTGGCCAGCGACTGCGGGGAGGTGGCGTTGTTGAACGCCGAGGGCGCGGCGACGCCGGCCGAGGGGTCGGGGGTCACGTCCTCCGGGACCACGGCCGTGGCACCGCCGATGATCGGGATGCTCGCCCTGTCGAAGGCCCGCTTGATCCGCCAGCGCAGCTCGCGCTCGACCGACACCGACTTGCCCGGCATGGTCTTGGCGGAGACCCGGATGACCATGGAGTCGATCAGCACGCTGTCCAGGCCCAGCACCTCGATGGGGCTCCAGAGCAGCTCGTTCCACGGCTCCTCCTTGCCCATCTTCTCCGCGACCTCGTCCAGCACGGACTTGACCTTGTCCAGGTCCTCGTCGGCGCGGACGGTGACGTCCACGCCCGCCGTGGCCCAGCCCTGGGACAGGTTGCCGATGCGCTTGACCTCGCCGTTGCGGACGTACCAGATCTCGCCGCTGTCGCCGCGCAGCTTGGTCACGCGGAGGCCGACCTCGACGACCTCGCCGGTGGCCACCCCGGCGTCGATGGTGTCGCCGACGCCGTACTGGTCCTCGATGATCATGAAGACGCCGGACAGGAAGTCGGTGACCAGGTTCCGGGCGCCGAAACCGATCGCCACACCGGCCACGCCGGCGGAGGCGAGCAGGGGGGCCAGGTCGATCTTGAAGGTGGAGAGCACCATCAGGGCGGCCGTGCCGAGGATGGTGAAGGACGCCACCGAGCGCAGCACGGAGCCGATGGCGGCCGAGCGCTGACGGCGCCGCTCGTTGTTGACCAGCAGCCCGCCCAGCGGTGACTGGTCCACCGCCTGCACGGTGCGGTTCATCCGCTCGATCAGCTTGGTGATGGCCCGGCGCACGACCGCGCGCAGCGCGACGGCGATGATCACGATCAGCAGGATCTGCAGGCCCATCGCCAGCCAGGTCGACCAGTTCTGCTCGACCCAGGTCGCCGCGTTGGCCGCGTTCTCCTGGGCGTCCTGGAGCGAGGGCACGGCCGGGTCCGAGCCCGATGGCGAGGGAGACGGCGAGACTCCGGCGGCCAGCAGGGCGGCAGGCAGGGACACGGCGGGTACCTCCATGGTGCTGCGGTCCGCGCCGGCGGGGGCGGGCAAGGTCACGGAATGGTCACCGGGCGGACAGAACCACCACACTAACGGGGCATCGCGCGCCTATTCGCCGCTTCTCCGGAGGCTCCCTGCCCCGCCCGCGCCTGAACAGGCCATGGGTACCGGACGGCTCCGCTCATGTGGTCGAAAACACTTCGAGCCCGTTACCGGCACATGGTGGCGCTCGGAGCAGGCATGAGGGGAGACTGAACCAGATCGTCCCGGCGCGAGCCACGCGCCGCCGACGCCCAAGGAGGCCCCTGTGCCGCATGTCCTGGTCCTCAACGCGTCGTACGAGCCCCTCGGCGTCGTACCGCTCCGCCGCGCGCTCGTCCTCGTCCTGGAGAACAAGGCCGTCTCCCTCGAGGAATCCGGCGCCTATCTGCACAGCGCGTCCGTCACAGTCCCCGCACCCAGCGTGGTCCGGCTCAAGCGTTTCGTGCGGGTTCCCTACCGGGGGCCCGTTCCACTCACCCGGCGCGCGCTGTTCGCGCGGGACGGGGGCCGGTGCGCGTACTGCGGTGGCGTCGCAACCAGCGTCGACCACGTCATCCCGCGCTCACGCGGGGGCAAGCACGTCTGGGACAACGTGGTGGCCTCCTGCCGTCGCTGCAACCACGTCAAGGCCGACCGCCACCTGGTCGAACTCGGCTGGCGCCTGCGCCACCAGCCGGCCCCGCCCACCGGCCTGGCCTGGCGCATCATCGGCACCGGCCACCGCGACCCCCGCTGGCTCCCCTACCTCCAGCCCTACGGCGCGGAGGCCGCCCTGGCCCGGATCGACGGCATCTCGGCCTGACGCCGGGCGCGCCCCGGCCACGGGGTGTCAGCCGCCGGGCCTCGCGCCCCGGACGGCGTACAGCGCGGTGCCCAGCGCGAAGGCGGCCAGCGCGGCGGCCCAGGCACCCGGCTGCGCCCCCGGCTG
The DNA here is from genome assembly GCF_004784465.1 of Streptomyces griseoluteus. Taxonomy (GTDB): domain Bacteria; phylum Actinomycetota; class Actinomycetes; order Streptomycetales; family Streptomycetaceae; genus Streptomyces; species Streptomyces griseoluteus. The sequence goes on from NZ_SRRU01000012.1 coordinate 43,175, forward strand.
CACCGGCCACGCCCACACCGTGGCCGCCCGGCCGCGCGCGCCCGAGGAGGCCAGGTAGGCGGCCGACACGTAACCGAAGGCGGGCAGCCAGCTCAGCCGGGCCCCGAGGACGACGGCGGCGAGCGCCACGATCCCCACGCAGCCCAGGATGTTCCGGATCATCGCCGGGGCACCGAACGTCTCCGCGTGCCCGGCGACGGCCACCGGCAGCACCGCCGAGGCGAGCGCGGTCAGCGCGAGGAGATGCGCCAGCCGCCGGGGCCACCAGGGGCGTACGGCCGTGCGGTCCAGCTCGTCGGAGTCGGAGCGCAGGCTCGCCCCGATCACGGCGGCGGCCAGCAGCGGGGCGAGGGCGACGACCGGCACCCGGCGGCCGGGGTCCAGGTAGGCGTCCAGGGCCCCGGCCGCCCAGACGGCGAAGCCGGTGGTCGCGGCGAGGGCCGCCAGGGTCTGGGGGAGGGCGCGGGAACGGGCATAGAGCGGGAGGCCGGGGTTCACAGGGACGGCACCCCCTCGGCGTCGCAGGCCGCGCGGGCCGCGAAGTAGGCGGAGAGCCAGGTGCGGCGCCGCTGCTCGTCCATGCCGGCCAGCTTGGCGCGGGCGGCCTGGCTCGCGCGGAGGCGGGCACGCGCGGCCGCGTCGCCCTTGGCGTCGTCGGCATCGAAGTCGCGTTGCAGAGGGCTCGGCGCCAGGTACGCCTGTACGGCGTCGTCCGCGAGCAGCACCCGCTCGGGCTCCTTGCCGCAGTCGCCGCGCAGGGACGCCACCGCCTCCCACGCGTACTGCTCCGGTTTCATCAGCCGCCCGCGTACGGCGTACCAGCCGAACGGCGTCAGCATCGGCAGAGCGGCCTCGTCGGCGCGCGGCTCGGTGCCCCGGTCCGACCAGCGGGCCGGGAGACTGCGCACGCCGTGCAGCTTGCCGGTGACTCCGGACAGGGCCGCGCGGACCTGGGGGAGCATGCCGGAATAGCGGGCGTTGACGCAGACGGCGGGCGTGGTGGAGGTGTCGCACACCTGGCGGTGGGCGAGCGGGTCCGGCCGCCACGGGCCGCTCCCGGTGGACAGCAGCAGCGCCGCGGCCAGGGCGGCGGCCAGCGGCAGCAGGGCGGTGGCCCGGCGCCGGGCCGCGTACGCGAGGGTGAGGGCGAAAGCCAGGCCGAGTGTCCAGGCGGCCATGGCAAGCGGCTGCCACCACACCGGCCAGAAGCCGTCCACGGCGGGCACGGCCGGGTTGAGCGGGCTGACGGCGTCCTGGTAGACCGCCGTCCCGAGCCCCGCGTATCCGGCCACGCCCAGCAGGGGGGCCGCGAGCGGGGTGCGGGCTGCCCGGCCGACGACGTGTCCCACCAGCGTCGCCGCCATCAGCGCGGCGGTGTCTCCCGGCACAAGGCTGAGATACGGGTGGTCGCCTCGGACGTACGGCCAGCTGGTGAGCGTCGTCAGGCCCACGGCGAGCAGGTAGCCGACGGCCACCCAGAGCGCGACCGGCAGGGCGGAGACCAGCAGCCTGGTGAGCGGCGCGCGGACCGCCGTATCCCACAGCTCCTCGGTACGACGCCGTCGCTCCCGGCCGCCCTGCCAGCAGCCGGCCGCGGCGGCGAACGGCAGGGCGATCACCAGCGCGGTGTGGAGCTGGGCGGCGGTCTTCGCCCAGTCGCCCTGCCAGGTGTCGGCGGACGGGGGCAGCAGCGCTCCGAACAGCAGTAGCACCGCCGCCCCGGCGAGCGGGGGAAAGCCCCGGAGCGCCTCGGCGCGCAGGGGATGGCGGGTGCGGGCGGGTGCTTCCGGCGCGGCCGGGACGGTGGTCGTGGTCATCACACCGTCTCCCGCGCGTCCGTGACGCCCCGCGCCCGGTGTGCTCGCAGCGCCGCCGTGTAGCCGCGCTCGATCGGATGGTCGCCAGGGCCGTCGGAGGTCTCCCCGAGCCGGGTCAGGGCGGCTGGGGTGCCCCGGTAGGCGATCCGGCCCTCGTCCAGCAGGGTGACCTCCGTGCAGGCGGCGGCGACGTCCTCCACCAGGTGGGTGGAGACCACCACCGTGGCCGAGGTGCCCAGTTCACGGAGCAGCTCGCGGAACTCCACCCGCTGCTCGGGGTCGAGCCCGGCGGTGGGTTCGTCCAGCAGGAGCAGGCTGGGGTCGTTGACGACGGCCTGGGCGATGCCGACCCGGCGGATCATGCCGCCGGACAGCGTCCGCATCTTCGCGTCGGCCCGGTCCGCGAGGCCGACCCGCCGCAACGCCCGCTCCACGGCGGCCGGCACCCGGTCGGCCGGGACCTCCTTCAGCCAGGCCACGTAGGCCACGAACTCCCGCACGGTGAAGGCGGGGTAGAAGCCGAACTCCTGTGGTAGATAGCCGAGTCGGCCCCGTATCCCGGAGCGCTCGCGCGGGCTGTCGCTGTTCCGGCCGAGCAGCTCGACGCGGCCGGCCGAGGGACGGCCCACGGTGGCGAGCACGCGGATCAGCGAGGTCTTCCCGGCGCCGTTCGGCCCGAGCAGGCCGTGGACGCCGGCGCCCAGCTCCAGATCGACGGAATCGAGGGCGACGGTTCTGCGGTGCCGGACGCACAGCCCGGTGACGCGGACGGACAAGAGGGCTCCTTGAGTCAGTGGGTGCGGTCGTACGCGGTGCGGCGGGCCGCCAGCAGCAGGGCGCTCAGGGCGACCGCGGCCCCCCAGGCCGACTGGGCCGGTGCGCCGTCGAGGCACCGGGCCAGCCGGGCGCCGATCTCGTCCGGCGACGGCGCGAGCACCGCGCACAGCCAGCCGCACGCCGTCACGGCGGACGCGGTACGGAATCCGGTGAGCGGGGCCAGCGCCAGGGTGGCCAGTGTCAGCGCCAGTCCCGGCAGCAGCCACGCGGCGGCGGCCGGTGCGCCGGAGGCGGGCAGCAGCAGCCCGGTGAGGGTCAGCACCGGCAGGCTCACGGCGAGCACGCCCGCCGTCCGGGTCAGGGCCAGCCGGAGCCCGCCCCCCGGTGTGGAGGCGGCCAGCTCGTGCAGGGGGTCGGCGTGCGGGCCGTAGGACAGTGCGACCCCGGCCACCGGCACGACGGGGGCGAGCGCCAGCAGCAGCGTCCGCGCCTCCGGGGCGCCCCGGAACTGGCCCAGCAGCAGCGCGGCCCCGGCCACCACCAGCAGCGCCGCCGACCAGGCACCGCGCACGGCGGGCCCCGCCGCCCACAGCAGCCGGGCGAACCGGGACACGGGAACCTCCCGTACGGCGGAGGCCAGCACCGCGGCCCGTACGTCCGCCAGCACCGCCCCCGCCGCCGTGGCCCTTACCGCCGCCGAGACGCGGGACGCGCAGTCCGCGCAGGACTCCAGGTGCCTCTCCAGGGACCAGGCGTCCGGCTCCGGCAGGGAGCCGGCGGCGTACCGGGCGGCCTGGGCCTCGCTCGTGTGCCACTGCCTGCTCATGCCGGGCCTCCCAGCGGGGACGGGTTCAACTGGGCCAGCGCGGCCCGCAGTTCGGTACGGGCGCGCCGGGCGCGGGACTTGACGGTGCCCTCGGGTATGCCGAGCAGCCGGGCCGTCTCGCGGGTGGTCAGGCCGTCGACCACGGTCGCGCGCAGCACCTCGCGCAACTCGGGGGAGATGCGGTCCAGGGCGGTGCCGACATCGCCGTACTCCAGGCCGGCCAGCACCCGGTCCTCGGCGGACGGCACGGCCGCCGCCTCCGCCTCCGGCGCGCCCCGCGCGGTGCGCTCCTGGGCGCGGCGGGCGTCGACCAGGCGCCGGGCGGCGATGGTCCACAGCCAGCCGCCCGCCTCCGCGCCCCGGTGTCCGGCGGCCGAACGCCACACCGTGACGAAGGTGTCCTGGAGCACCTCCCGGACCACCTCCGGGTCGGCGCAGCGCCGGGTCAGCCGGGCGTGCAGCCAGCCCGCGTGCCGGTCGTACAGGTCGGCGAGCGCCGCCTGGTCGCCCGCCGCGACGGCCCGCAGCAGGGCACCGTCGTCCTTCTCCCGGTGGCCCCCCATGGGGCGGAACAGTCTCACACCCCCTCTATCGTCCCGCCCCCGAGCGGTGGATCACTCTCCCGTGCGGGCGTGGCAGCCGTGTGTCTGGGTAGGGCTGGGTAATCCGGCAAAACGCACCCGCCCCCCGTGACCAAGGAGGCTCCCGTGGCCGCAGCAGCTCACCTGTTCCTGCCCGCCCAGTGGAAACCCGACGCGGAGACGCCCGCCGACTGCGCGTTCAGCGCGGAGAGCGCCTGTGTGGAGGCCCCGCTCACCAGCGAGCCCCCGCTGCCCGGCGCCGAGCCGCTGACCAGCGAGCCCCCGCTCGCGGACACCGTCCCGCTCACCGGTGACGCCGACTCCGTCCCGGTCCGCTTCGGCCCGGCCGAGTAGATGGCCGCGGCGCTGGACGACGACGAGCTGCGCGCGCTCGCGGAGCTGCACGGCGTAGCCACCTCCTACAGCCCCTCCCCGGAGATCATCGTCGCGGTGCCCGCCCCCGCCGTGATCGCCGCCCTGGCCGCCCTGGACATCGACGCGAGCACCCCGGACGCCGTCCGTGCCGCGCTCGCCGAGCGGGAGCGCGAGCTGCGGGAGCGGCTGCTGCCGCCCACCGTGGTCCGCTGGACCGGCCAGCCCGTCGCAGGCACCGGCACCCCCGCCCTCCCGGACCCCTTCGACGTCCTGCCGCCCGGCACCCGGATGGAGATCGACACCGAGCAGGGCGAGCGGCACACCTCCGTCGACGACCTCCCGACCGGCGTCCACCACGTCACCGTCACCGCCCCCGACGGACGCACCGGCCACGCCCACCTCATCGTCGCCCCTGAGCGCCTCCCCGCCCCGGCCGGCCGCTCCTACGGCCTGCTCGCCCAGCTCTACTCCGTGCTCTCCCACCGCTCCTGGGGCATGGGCGACCTCGGGGACCTCGCCGAGCTGGCGGCCTGGGCCGGACGGACCCACGGTGCCGGATTCGTGCAGGTCAACCCGTTGCACGCGGCCGTACCCGGCGCCCCCACCGACCCCTCCCCCTACCGCCCCTCCTCCCGCCGCTTCCCCGACCCGGTGCACCTGCGCGTCGAGGACGTCCCGGAGTACTCCTACGCCGAGCTGAACCCCCGGCTGCGCGAGCGGGCCGAGCGGCTGCGCGCCGACGTGCTCGACAAGGGCGCCCTCATCGACCGTGACGCGGTGTGGGAGCTGAAGCGCCAGGCGCTGGAACAGGTCGTGCGGGTCCCGCTCGGCCCCGGCCGGCAGGCCGCCTACGACGCCTTCCGCGCCGAGGAGGGCCAGGCGCTGCAGGACCACGCCACCTGGTACGCGCTGGCCGAGGAGCACGGCCCGGACTGGCGGACCTGGCCCGAGCCGCTGCGCGACCCCCGCTCGGCGGAGACCGCGCGCGCCCGCGCCCGCCTCGCCGACCGGGTCGAGTTCCACACCCGGCTCGCCTGGCTCACCGACGGGCAGCTCCGCGCCGCCCAGCGGGCAGCCGAGGAGGCCGGGATGCCGATCGGGATCGTGCACGACCTCGCGGTCGGTGTGCATCCGGTCGGCGCCGACGCCTGGTCCCAGCAGGACCACTTCGCCGCCGGGATGTCGGTCGGCGCCCCGCCCGACGCGTTCAACGCCCGCGGCCAGGACTGGGGCCTGCCGCCCTGGCGCCCGGACCGGCTCGCGGAGTCCGGCCACCTCCCCTACCGGCTGCTGCTGCGCGCCCTGTTCCGGTACGCGGGCGCGCTGCGCATCGACCACGTGATGGGCCTGTTCCGGCTCTGGTGGGTCCCCGAGGGCAGCCCGCCCACCGACGGCACCTACGTCCGCTACGACGCCGAGGCGATGCTCGCCCTGCTCGCGCTGGAGGCGTCCCGCGCGGGCGCGCTGGTGATCGGGGAGGACCTGGGCACCGTCGAGCCCGGCGTACGGGAGACGCTCCAGCGGCGCGGGGTGCTGGGCACCTCCGTGCTGTGGTTCGAGCGGGACTGGACCGGCGACGGCCGCCCGCTGCCCCCGGAGAGCTGGCGCGAGGACTGCCTGGCCACCGCCACCACGCACGACCTGCCGCCCACGGCCGCCCGGCTCACCGGTGAGCACGTGGACCTGCGGGAGAAGCTCGGCCTGCTCGTCAAGTCCGGCGCCGACGAGCGGGCGGACGCGGTCGCGGACACCGCCGAGTGGCTGGCGCTGCTGGGCAGCCTCGGGCTGCTGGACGCCCCGGCCGCCGGGCCGCCCGGCAGCGACGAGGAGGCTGAGATCCAGGGCTTCCACCGGTTCCTGCTGCGCACCCCGGCCCGGCTGGTCGGCATCTGGCTCCCGGACGGCATCGGGGACCGGCGCCCGCAGAACGTGCCCGGCACCTGGGACCAGTACCCGAACTGGCGCCTGCCGGTGTCCGATCCCCAGGGGCGCCCGGTGCCGCTGGAGGAGCTGACGGCGTCCCCCAGGCTGGGGGCGCTGCTGGCCGCGGTGCGGACGGGGCTGGGGCACAGCGGGCCCTGAGCGGCCGTCGAGGCCGCGCGTACGGCACCCCGGACGCGCGGCCGGTGCGGCGGTTCGCTAACTTGGGGAGCGTGGACAAGAAGAACGCCCTGCGCGCCGGAGCCCTGGCGGCCGGCACGACGCTGATGATGCTGCTCATGTCGTCCCCCGCGCTCGCGCTCAGCCGCGACGACGGTGACGACCCCGGCCCCGGTCTCTCCGCCTGGGAGACCATCGGCCTCTACGTGCTGATCCCGGTGGGCCTGTTCGTCGTCATCGCCGGTCTGGTGATGGTGCTGGACAAGTCGCGGTCGGGCTCGTCCGCCCCGAAGAGCTGACGGACCTCAGGTCCCGGCCGGGGGCGCCTGTCCGCCCGCGCACGCACGCGCGGCCGGACGGCGCCCCCGGCGCGTTTCTCCCCCCGTGCCCCCGAGGAGCCGCGGATGGCAGGCACCACCGGCGTCGTCGTAGTGGGCTGCGGCCCGACCGGACTGCTCCTCGCCGGTGACCTGGCGGAGGCCGGCGTCCCGGTCACCGTGCTGGAGAAGCGTCCGCCCGGCATCAGCAACCTCACCCGCGCCTTCGCGCTGCACGCCCGCACGCTGGAGCAGCTCGACATGCGGGGCCTCGCCGGCGAACTCGAGTCCCTCGGTCACCCGATGACCCGGCTCGGCCTCTTCGACGGCCTCACCCTCGACCTCTCCGAACTCCCCACCCGCTTCCCGCACGTCCTGGTGATCCCGCAGTACGAGGTCGAACGGGTGCTGGAGCGGCGGGCGCGGGAGGCGGGCGCCGAGTTCCGCCACGAGGCCGAGGTGACCGCGCTGACGCAGGATGCGTCCGGGGTGACGGTCCTCGGGCGGGGCATGGAGCCGCTGCGGGCCTCGTACGTGGTGGGGGCGGACGGGATGCGGAGCGCGGTACGGGAGGCGGTGGGGCTGCCGTTCCCGGGCCGCTCGGTCATCCGCTCGGTGGTCCTCGCGGACGTACGGCTCTCCGAGGACCCGCCGGACCTGCTCACCGCGGGCACGACGGGGGACGCCTTCGCCCTCCTCATCCCCTTCGGCGACGGCTACCACCGGGTCGTCGGCTGGCACCGCTCCCACGACGTCCCCGACGACGCGCCGCTCGACCTCACCGAGATCCGGGACATCGTCCGCGCCGCCCTCGGCCGGGACTACGGCATGCACGACCCCCGCTGGCTGTCCCGCTTCCACAGCGACGAACGCCAGGTCCCCACGTACCGCGCGGGCCGCGTCTTCCTCGCCGGCGACGCCGCCCACGTCCACTCACCGGCGGGCGGCCAGGGCATGAACACGGGCCTCCAGGACGCGGCGAACCTGAGCTGGAAACTGGCCGCGGTCCTGAACGGCCGCGCCGACGCGTCCCTCCTGGACACGTACGACACCGAACGCCACCCGGTGGGCCGCACCGTCCTCCGCAGCAGCGGCACCCTGATCCGACTGGCCATGGCCAACCGCCCCTGGACGAGGGCTCTCCGGTCACTCCTGGCAACCCTGGCCATCCACGCCCCCGCCCTGCGCCGCAAAGCCCTCCACCAGGTGACGGGCCTCGGCTACTCCTACGGCCCCGGTCCCCTGACCGGCAAACGAGCCCCGGACATCCCCTTGCCGGGCCACACCCGCCTCTACGAGGCCCTGCGCCCGGGCAACTTCGTCCTTCTGACCCAGACCCCGTACGAGGACGCCGGCCGCCCCCACCTCACCACATCCGCGTGGACCGGCCCCCAGACGCTTCTGATCCGCCCGGACGGCCACATCGCCTGGACGGCGAAGTCCCCGTCCCCAACAGCGCTGGAACGGGCCCTCGTTGACCACGTGGGCCCCCGGATCACCCGACCCGAACCTCATAACGAAGCCGCTGCCGATGACCGGGCATCACGATGAGGTCGGCCTGAACAGCCCGGCCGCCTTCGTCGAAAGTCACCCGGCTGACGCGCAACACCGGTTCCCCCGCACCGAGTTGCAGCACGTCCTGCTCCTCCGGTGACGGTATCCCAGCGGCGACGTCCTCCCGCACCCTAACCCCCCGATACCCGAGCTCAGCCAACAGCGCCACAGCCCCACCCGGAATTTTCCCCCGCTCGGCAAGCCGGGTCCCGCGAGCGATGGCGACGGGGTAGTAGCTGTCGGTCAACTCGCAGGCGGCACCGTCCAGCTCGATGACCCGCCGCCGCGCCACCACAGCCTCCCCGACCCCCACCCCCAACAGGCCGGCGACCTCCTCCGAGGCCCCGACCTCCCCGGCATACACAATCCGCTGGCTCCCCTTTCTCCCCTTGGCCGCGGCCTCAGCCGCCCAGACGTCCCCCTGCCCGGCCTCCTGAGGGGCCAGATACGGCATCGACGTGCTGGTCCAAGCGCTGTCGCTCACTGTGCCTCCCGAACAAAGGGGGGCGCCCGACACAACGCCGGGCGCCCCCTCTCGACTGCTGGCCGGCTACGACGCAGCCGCGTCCGCCCGCTGGGCCTTCAGGGCCCGTTCCACGCCCGCGCGGGACTCGGAGATCAGGCGGCGGAGGGCCGGGGTGGGGTCCGCGGACGTGAGCCAGGCGTCCGTCTTCCGCAGCGTCTCCTCCGAGACCTGGACCGACGGGTAGAGGCCGACCGCGATCTGCTGGGCCATCTCGTGGGAGCGGGAGTCCCAGGCGGACTTGACCGAGTCGAAGTAGCGGTCGGTGTAGGGGGCGAGGAGTTCGCGCTGGTCGGTCTGGACGAAACCGGTGATCACGGCTTCCTGGACGGCGTTGGGGAGCTTGTCCGACTCGACGACCGAGGCCCACGCCTCCGCCTTCGCCTCGGCGGTGGGGCGGGCCGCACGGGCGGTGGCCGCGTGGCGCTCGCCGGCGGCGGTGCGGTCGCGCTCGTACTCGGCGGCGATCTCCGCCTCGTCGAAGCGGCCGACCGCGGCGAGACGCTCCACGAACGCCCAGCGCAGCTCGGTGTCGACGGCGAGGCCCTCGACGGTCTGGGAGCCGTCCAGCAGCGCCTCCAGCAGGTCGAGCTGCTCCGGCGTACGGGCGGTCGCCGCGAAGGCGCGCGCCCAGGCGAGCTGGTGGTCGCTGCCCGGCTCGGCGGTACGCAGGTGCGCCAGCGTGGCCTCGGTCCAGCGGGTCAGCAGGGTCTCGCGGGCGGCCGGGTCGGCGTACAGGTCGACCGCCAGCTTGGCCTGCCGGTGCAGGGACTGCACGACACCGATGTCGGACTCCTTGCCGATGCCGGAGAGCACCAGCGAGAGGTAGTCACGGGTGGCCAGCTCGCCGTCCCGCGTCATGTCCCAGGCGGAGGCCCAGCTCAGCGCGCGCGGCAGCGACTCCGCGAAGTCACCGAGGTGCTCGGTGACGACCGCGAGGGACTCCTCGTCCAGGCGGACCTTCGCGTACGACAGGTCGTCGTCGTTGAGCAGGACCACGGCCGGACGGCGGACGCCGGTCAGCTCGGGCACGGCCGTCAGCTCACCGTCCACGTCCAGCTCGACCCGCTTCACCCGGACCAGCTTGCCCGCGTCGTCCAGGTCGTACAGGCCGATCGCGATGCGGTGCGGACGCAGCGTCGGCTCGCCCTTGGCACCGGCCGGGAGCGCCGGGGCCTCCTGGCGGACGGAGAAGGAGGTGATCACACCGTCCGCGTCGGTCTGGAGCTCGGGACGCAGGATGTTGATCCCCGCCGTCTCCAGCCACGCCTTCGACCAGGTCTTCAGATCGCGCCCGGAGGTCTCCTCCAGCGCGCCCAGCAGGTCGGACAGACGCGTGTTGCCGAACGCGTGCCGCTTGAAGTACGCCTGCACGCCCCGGAAGAACTCGTCCTCACCGACGTACGCCACGAGCTGCTTCAGCACCGAGGCGCCCTTGGCGTACGTGATGCCGTCGAAGTTGACCAGGACGTCGTCCAGGTCCCGGATCTCGGCCATGATCGGGTGCGTGGAGGGGAGCTGGTCCTGGCGGTACGCCCACGTCTTCATCGAGTTGGCGAACGTCGTCCACGCGTGCGGCCAGCGAGAGCCGGGCGCCGACGCCTGGCAGGCGATGGAGGTGAAGGTGGCGAACGACTCGTTCAGCCACAGGTCGTTCCACCACTCCATGGTGACCAGGTCGCCGAACCACATGTGCGCCAGCTCGTGCAGGATCGTCTCCGCCCGCACCTCGTACGCCGCGTCGGTCACCTTGGACCGGAAGACGTACTGGTCGCGGATGGTCACCGCGCCCGCGTTCTCCATCGCACCCGCGTTGAACTCCGGCACGAAGAGCTGGTCGTACTTCTCGAAGGGGTAGGCGTAGTCGAACTTCTCCTGGAACCAGTCGAAGCCCTGCCGGGTGACCTCGAAGATCGCGTCGGAGTCGAGGTGTTCGGCGAGCGAGGGCCGGCAGTAGATGCCGAGCGGCACGGACTGCCCGTCCTTCTCGTACACGCTGTGCACCGAGTGGTACGGGCCCACGATCAACGCGGTGATGTACGTCGAGATGCGCGGGGTCGGCGCGAACGCCCAGACGTTGCCCTTGGGCTCCGGCGTCGGGGAGTTGGAGATCACCGTCCAGCCCTCGGGCGCGGTCACCGTGAAGCGGAACGTCGCCTTGAGGTCCGGCTGCTCGAAGCTGGCGAACACGCGCCGCGCGTCCGGCACCTCGAACTGCGTGTACAGGTAAGCCTGTTCGTCGACCGGGTCCACGAACCGGTGCAGACCCTCACCGGTGTTGGTGTACGCGCAGTCGGCCACCACCCGCAGGACGTTGCGGCCTTCGAGCAGACCGGGCAGCGCGATGCGGGACTCCTTGAAGACCTCCGCCGGGTCCAGCGAGTCCCCGTTCAGCGTCACCTCGCGCACGGCCGGTGCCACCAGGTCGATGAAGGACTCGGCGCCGGACTCGGCCACGTCGAAGCGCACCGTGGTGACGGACCGGAAGGTGCCGCCCTCCTGCGCGCCGGTGAGGTCGAGATCGATCTCGTACGAGTCGACGCTGAGCAGGTCGGCCCGCTGCTGCGCCTCTTCCCGAGTCAGGTTTGTGCCAGGCACGCGGTCATCTCCTCGTTATGTGTGGGTTGCGCCATCCTTCCACGGGAGATCCGCGAACGCGATGTCCTTATCCCGCCGGTCACCGGGCCTTTCCGGGACCAGCCTGGGACACATGACGACACACGCCACGACCCTGCACGCCACGCGGGCCATCACGGAACCGGTCCTCGCGGAACTGCGCGCCTCGGACGACGCCGGACGCCCGACGACCGCCGTCACCGACGCGGAGGGCGGCGCCCCGCTGCGCTGCTGTCTGCGCCGGAGCGAGCCCGGTGAGCGCATCGCCCTGGTCTCCTACGCGCCCCTGCGCCGCTGGGCGGCGGACACCGGCGCCGAGCCGGGGGCGTACGACGAGCAGGGCCCGGTCTTCATCCACGCCGAGCCCTGTGGCGGACCGGCGTCCCGGGACGGGCTCGCCTTCACCGGCGCCCACCGCGTCCTGCGCCGCTACTCCCGCGACGGCCGCATCCTCGGCGGCCGCCTGGTCACCCCGCCCGAGGACTTCGAGACGGCCCTGAGCGAGGCGTTCACCGATCCGGAGGTGGCGCTGGTGCACGTCAGGGCGGTGGAGTACGGGTGCTTCCTGTACGAGGTGCGCAGGGCGTGAAAGAGGGGGCGCGCGCCGAACCCGGCACGCGCCCCCCGCGGACTCAGCTCTTCAGCTCGGCCGCCACCAGCTCCGCGATCTGCACCGCGTTCAGCGCGGCACCCTTGCGGAGGTTGTCGTTGGAGATGAACAGGGCGAGGCCGTTGTCCACCGTCTCGTCGGCGCGGATGCGGCCCACGTACGACGGGTCCTGGCCGGCCGCCTGCAGCGGGGTCGGGATCTCGGAGAGGGCGACACCGGGCGCCTGCGCCAGCAGCTCGGTCGCGCGCTCGACGGAGATCGGGCGGGCGAAGCGGGCGTTGACCTGGAGGGAGTGCCCGGAGAAGACCGGGACGCGCACACAGGTGCCGGAGACCTTCAGCTCCGGGATCTCCAGGATCTTGCGGGACTCGTTGCGGAGCTTCTGCTCCTCGTCGGTCTCGTTGAGGCCGTCGTCCACGATGGACCCGGCCAGCGGGAGCACGTTGAAGGCGATCGGGCGCTTGTAGACAGCAGGCTCGGGGAAGTCCACCGCGTCGCCGTCGTGGGTCAGCTTGTCGGCGTCGGCGATGACCTTCTGCGCCTGCCCGTGCAGCTCGGCCACGCCCGCGAGACCCGAGCCGGAGACGGCCTGGTAGGTGGCGACGACCAGCGCCTCGAGCCCCGCCTCGTCGTGCAGCGGGCGCAGCACCGGCATCGCGGCCATCGTGGTGCAGTTCGGGTTGGCGATGATGCCCTTGGGGCGGTCGGCGATGGCGTGCGGGTTCACCTCGGAGACCACCAGGGGCACCTCGGGGTCCCGGCGCCAGGCCGAGGAGTTGTCGATCACGACCGGGCCCTGCGCGGCGACCTTCTCCGCGAGCGCCTTGGAGGTGGCACCGCCCGCCGAGAACAGCACGATGTCCAGGCCGGAGTAGTCGGCGGCCGAGGCGTCCTCCACCGTCACGCCGTCCAGCACGGTCCCGGCCGAGCGGGCGGAGGCGAACAGGCGCAGCTCGGTGACCGGGAAGTCCCGCTCCTTGAAGATCTTGCGCATGACCGTGCCGACCTGACCGGTGGCTCCGACGATTCCGACCCTCACGGTGACTCCCTCTGTCCGTCCCAGTACCGGGTCACTTGCTTGACCGGCACTTTTCCATCATGCGGCCGACACAGGGCCGCGTGTCCAATCCTTTGTACGGGTGTGCCCGGTGTGAGGGACATCCGTACCCCTCGGACGGCCCGCGGACCTGCGGTCCCGCGCGGGGAGCGGCCGCAGAAGTTCCCTCCCCCGGACCCGTCGGCCGCAAGCCGTGCTGTCCGGTCCCTGCCCGTCCGGCCCACCGCCATACGGAGGTGTGACGTACACCGCACACGCCGAGGGGGCGGGCGCCCGCCAGGACGCCCGCCCCCGAGGTCAGGGGATCAGCCGGTTACGGCGTGACCTTCCCGATCTGCACACTCGCGGTGCCCGCGACCGTGCCGCGCGCGTTCACGAGCTGGACGCGGCCGAAGAACTCCCGGCCCGCCGGGGCCTCGGCGGCGGCCGTGACCTGGCCGGTCACCGTGGCGGAGGCGCCCGTGCCGAGCTTCACCGGGGCCGAGCCGTCGACCGTGACCGCGCCGAGGGCGTCGGAGAAGAACACGTCCCGGTAGTCGTAGTCGGTGGAGCCGGCCGGGACCGAGTAGCCCTCGACCTTGACCGTGTACGTGCCCGCGGCGGGGGACGGGACGGAGACCGCCTCCTCCGAGTCGCCGTCGGCGGACTTGCCGACCTCCTTGCCGGAGGCGTCGTAGACCGTGAGGTCGAGGTCGGCGGCCGGGTCCGAGACCTTGCCGATGGCCACGTCCAGCGACTTGGCGCCGGCCGGGACGTCGACCGTGGTGGTCGCGATCTCGCCCTCCTTGATGGCCGGGCGGGCGGCCTTCGCGGAGCCGAGCGGACCGCCGACCAGCTTGCCGTCGAGCGCGGCGTACTTGTTGGTGACCTTCCAGGACGCGGTTGCCGGGACGCCCACCTTCGCCTCGGGCACGGTCACGGTCTCCGGGTCGAAGACCGCGCCGAGCACGGAGACGTCCAGCTTGTAGGGGTTGTCCAGCAGCGGCGAGGTGCGGCGCGCCTCGACCTCGACCTCCCAGACACCGGCCTGCGGGTCGGCGTAGGAGCGGACGTCGGGCTTGCAGCCGTTGCCGTCGAGGTAGTTGTTGTAGCAGTACGGGGTGCTGGTGTTGTCGACCGGCGTCCCGTAGGGGTGGATGGCGATGAACCGGGTCTGGCTGCCGGACTGCAGGCCGCCGATGGCCACCTCCAGCGACTTCGCGCCCTCGGGCACGGTCAGGAAGTACGACTTGGTGCTGTTGCGCTGCACCGAGGCGGAGAAGGAGCGGCTGTAGTCCACCGGGCTCGCCACCACGACCGTGGCGAGGATCTGCTTGTCGACGCCCACGGTCAGCGGGTCGTCCACGCGCAGGATCGCGCTCTTGAGCCCGGCCGACCTCGGCGCGGCCTCCACCTTGACGGTGACCGGCTCGTTCAGCGGCAGCTTCACCAGCGGGCTGCCGACGACGCGGTAGGTGTGCTCCGGGTCGTTGGCGAAGCTCAGCAGGTGCCAGACCGCGCGGTCCGCGCCGGTGGTGCGGGTGACCGTGACGTCGTACGTCTTGCGCTGGCCGGACTGCAGGCCGCCCTCGCGGTCGTAGAGGCCGGTGCCGAAGCCGGGGGTCTTCAGGGCGTAGTCGATCGCGGTGTCGACCGGGGCCTTGACGGTGTACTCGTGCGCCGAGGCGCCGAGCCGGATCGCCGTCCAGGCGTCCACGACGTCGATCAGGCCGGAGCCCTCCTCGTACGCCTGCGCGCCCTTGATGTGGTGCGCGGTCGAGGTCAGCGCGGTGCGCAGCACGGCCGGGGTGAGGTCGATGTCCTTCTGCTTGGCGGCGCTGAGCAGCAGCGCGCTCGCGCCGGCCGCCTGCGGGGAGGCCATCGAGGTGCCCTGGAGCATCGAGTAACCGGCGGGCAGGGTGTAGCCCGCCTCGGCCACCGGGGAACCGGGCAGCCAGGTCTGGGTGGTGTTGATCGCGGCGCCGGGCGCGGTGATGGTCGGCGTGAAGCCGCCGTCCTCACGCGGGCCCCGCGAGGAGAACGGCATCAGCGCGTACGGGGTCTGAACCGCCGAGCCGTAGTTCGACGCCCAGGTCTCCTTGGAGATGGCGGCGCCGACCGAGATCACCTTGTCGGCGAGGCCGGGGTCGCCGATGGTGTTGGCGCCGGGGCCGGAGTTGCCGGCCGAGATGACGAGCTGGACGCCGTAGGTGTCGATGAGCCGGGTGTACAGCTCGGCGCGGGCGTTGTTGCCGTCGTTCAGCGCCGGGAGGCCGCCGATGGACATGTTGACGATGTCCACGCCCCGGTTGGTCACCAGGTCGATCATGCCCTCGGTGAGGGCGACGTTGGTGCAGCCGCCGGACCAGGTGCAGGCGCGCGAGGAGACGATTTTGGCGCCCGGAGCGGCACCGTTCATCTTCCCGCCGAACAGCCCGTTGGCCGCGGTGATGCCCGCGACATGGGTGCCGTGCTCGGACTCGATGACACCGATGTTGACGTAATCGGCCTTGGCACCCGAGGAGCTGTAGACGACGTCCTTGCGGATCTCGACCACGAACGGGATGCGCTCGACGACGTCCGTCTGCGGGTCGTCGGTGCCGAAGTAGCCGATCTGGTAGTCGTCCTTGTACGGCTTCATCGGCGGGTTGTTCGTGAAGTCCAGGTCGTCGTCGGTGTCGACGCGGACCGTGCCGGTGGCCGGGTCGTACAGCACGCCCCAGGCGTCGGTGGTGTCCCCGTCCCGGTTGAGGTCGCCCTTCATGTCGCCGCCGGTGGTGGCGGACTCGTACAGGTAGTTGAACTTGTACGCGCCGGCCGGGGCCGTGAAGGTCTCCGCGTTCGCGCCGGAACCGACGGAGAAGGACGGCCCGGAGACCGCCGCGGTCATCCGGCGCCAGGTGCCGTCGCCGTCGCTCACCGGGTCGGTGGAGGTGACCCAGTCCACGATCTTGCGCTCACCGGTGGTGGTCTTCTGGAGCGCCGGGTGACCGAGGTCCACCCCCGAGTCCAGGATGCCGATGGTGACCCCGCGCCCGTCCGCCTTCGGGTGGTCCTCGACGAAGTCGACGGCACCGGTCTCGAAGGACGGGTTGTACGGGTTCTTCGCCGGGGTCTTGCTGCCGGGTGCCGGGTAGGCAGCCGCCGTACGGGCGTTCTTGGCGTCCTTCGCGGTGTCCGCGCCCGGCGCCGGGTCGTCCAGCGGGATCTCCTGGCGCAGGTCGATCGCGTGCACCGAGGACAGCTTGGCCGCGGCGGCGATGACCGAGTCGGCCTTGGCGGTCGGGACGGTGGCGCGGACGTAGCCGACCTTGTCGAAGGTGCGGCCCACGGTGCCGGCGGCGTCGAGCTGGGAGGCGACCTGCTCGGTGGAGCCCGGCGCGGTGGCGATCATCATCGTGACGCTCTTGGCGCCGTCCGCCTTGGCCTCCGCGAGCCGGTCGGCGTCGTCGGCGCCGAGCTTGCGGGGCGCGGACTTGGCGCCGGGGTCGGCGGCCCGAGCGGGCGGCGCGTCGGCGGCCAGCGCCATGGGCACGGGGCCGGCCGCGCAGAGGGCGGCGACCACACCGGCGGCCAGCGTCAGGCGCGCCAGGCGTCTCGGGCCGGGTATCGGGTCACGGTCGGGGGAGTGGGTCATCGCATCCCTTAGTCGGTGAGGGTTGTCCGCGAGGTCCAGTGCCGGACCAGCGCAGCTTTTCCCAAGCGACTGGTTTTTGGGGTTCGTTGACCGAATCGAGATCCATGTATGGGGAAAACCCGCGATGCGATGTGTGCGGTTGGGGACCGAATAGGCCCGAATTCACTCGGTTCCCGCAGCGACCGCGCTAACGTCCCGTCATGAGACGCAAGTTGAGGGTGGCGGCCTACGCCGTGTGTGTCCGCGACGGACAGCTCCTGCTCGCCCGCTCGCCCGCGCGGGGCGGCGGCCACGAGTGGGTGCTGCCGGGCGGCGGCGCCGAGTTCGGCGAGGACCCGTACGACACCGTGCGCCGCGAGGTGGCCGAGGAGACCGGCTACCAGGTGGAGGTCACCGACCTGCTCGGCGTGCACACCAACCGGGCGGTGCTCCCCGGCCGCTTCCCCGGCCGCGCCGTCGACCACCACGGCATCCGGCTGCTGTACGCGGTGCACATCACCGGAGGCGAACTCCGGTACGAGGTGGCCGGTTCCACCGACCTCGCCGCCTGGCACGACCTCGACGCGGTGCCCGGCCTGACCCGCGTCTCCCTGATCGACACCGCCCTGCGCCTGTGGCGCGACCGCCCGCCCACCGGCCGCCTCGACCCCGGCCCGCCGGTCGGGACACGCTGAACGGGACTAGGGCCTGTCCGGCGGATCAGGGGGCGGGGAAGCAGCGGTGCCGATCGTCCCAGGTGAGCGGGGTCTGGTGCGTCCAGGTGCAAGGCGGAGAAGGGAGTCGACGCGATGGGGGTCCCCCCGCGCGAGCGCAGCCGAGCGTGGGGGAGTCGGCGAGTGACGACAACGCCGCAGATGGGCGTGCCAGACCCCGCGTTCGCGCCATGATCCGCCGGACAGGCCCTAGCGGGGCAGCACCACCACGTACGCGGCCGGGTCGCGGTCGCCGGCGGCCATCAGGGCCGTACGGACCACCGCGGCCTGCTGCTCCGCCGACTCCCTCAGTTTCCTCGGGGTGATGTGGACGACCGTGATGCCGAGCCGCTCCAGGTGCTCCCGCTTGCGGGCGTACTCGGACCAGGTCGCGTCCTCGTCCTGGCGTGGGGCGCGGGTGTCCAGCTCGACGGCGACCGCCTGCTCGGGCCAGTAGGCGTCCAGGCCGCCCAGGTGGGGGCCGCCGGGCAGGCGCAGGTCCACGTTCCACACCGGGTCGGGCAGCCCGTACCCGGTGACCATCCGGTACAGCCGGTCCTCGGCCACCGCGCGGCCCTCGGCCACCAGCGAGTCCACCGCGTCCACCACGTGGGGCCGGCCCATCAGCCTGGCCTCGGTCAACTCCCGTACCAGCGTGGCCGGATCGCAGTGGCCGTCGCGCACCGCCTCGGTCAGCAGCCGCCGTACCGTGTCCGCGTCCGTCAGGTGGGCCACCGCGTCCGCCACCGCCCGCGCCACCGGCGCCACCGGCAGGCCGGCGACGGGGCGCGCCACCGGGAGGTCGGGGGTGCGCACCACCCGTACGTACCCGGTCGAGCGCAGCCGGCGCAGCCTCGGGACCAGGACGTCGATCCGCTCCAGACCGAGCAGCGGGGGCGCGGACGGCAGGCCGTGCAGGGCGAGGGCGGCCAGGCCGGTGAGCATTGCCTCGGCGTAGGCCCCCCGGTGCGGGTCGCCCGCGCCGGGCTGGGCGGGCACTGCTGGCGCGGACTCGCGGGAGGCGTACAGCAGCGCGCCGTGCAGGCGCTCCTCGCTCGTGGGCGACGCGGAGTGCAGCAGGACCACGTTGGGCAGCAGCAGCCGCCAGGGGCCGTCGGCCCGGCACCGCTCGTTCAGCTCGGCCGTCGTCACCCCGTGGGTGCGCAACTGGGCGGCGGTCAGGACCCGGCGGTGGACCTCGGTGAGGTGGCGGAGCGGGCGGGGGGAGAGTGGGGTGTCGTGCGTCATGGCTCTGGAATGCCCTACTCCCGGCCCACCCGTAACCGCTGTTACACACCCGTCGAAAAATGCGGACAACCCGGCACTAAAGGACGGGTGTTCGGATGCCGAGTAGGCGGCGAAAACCCCTGGTCCGATCGAGGGGGACCAGGGGTTACGGGCCGCCGTGCCCGGATTCCGTAACGGTCACCGGGCGCCGAAGTTCAGGCCAAAGGTCAGGCGTTGGTGTCGCACTCCTGTGCGCGCAGCGCCCGCGCCAGGTCGTCCCGCGCCTCCAGCACCAGCCGCCGCAGCGCGGGGGCCGCGTCAGCGTGCTCCGCCAGCCACGCGTCCGTCGCCGCCAGCGTCTCCGGGCGGTCCTGGTGGGCCGGGAACAGCCCGTTGACGATGTGCATCGCGATCTGGATCGACCGCTCCCGCCACACCCGCTCCAGCACCGCGAAGTACTTCTCCGCGTACGGCGCCGTCAGCTCCTGCTGGCCCGGCCGGCCGAAGCCGGAAAGGGTCGCCTCCACCAGCGCGTTGGACAGCGCGTCCGACTCCACGACCTGCGCCCACGCCTGCGCCTTGACCGCCGCCGAGGGCCGCGCGGCCAGGCAGCGCACCTGATGCCGCTTGCCCGACGCGGTGTCGTCGCGGGCCAGTTCGGCCGCGAGCACCTCCTCGTCGGCCACCCCGTGCGCGGCGAGCGGCTCCAGGAACGCCCAGCGCAGCTCCTGGTCCACGGTGAGACCTTCGACCGTCTCGGTGCCGTCCAGCAGGTCCTTCACCAGGGCGAGGTCGGCCGTACCGGTCGCGACCGAGGCGAAGAAGCGCGCCCAGGCCAACTGCGCCTCGCTGCCCGGTTCGGCCGACCGCAGCTCCTTCAGCGCGCCCTGCGCCAGCAGCTCGCCGCCCGCCGCCCGCCACTCGGGGGCCGCGTACCGGTCCAGGGCCGTGCCGGCCCAGGCGTGCAGCATCTGGAGCACGCCGATGTCGGACTCCCGGCCCGCGAACCGCAGCACCAGCGCGACGAATTCCCGCGCGGGCAGCAGGCCGTCCCGCGTCATGTTCCACAGCGCCGACCAGCACAGGGCGCAGGCCAGGGGGTCGGCCAGGTCGCCGAGGTGGTCACGGAGGGTGGCGAGCGAGGTCTCGTCGAAACGGATCTTGCAGTAGGTGAGGTCGTCGTCGTTGACCAGGACGAGGTCGGGAGCCTCGGCTCCGGCCAGCTCGGGCAGCACCGTGCGCGGGCCCTCGACGTCCACCTCGACGCTTCGGTACCGCTCCAGCCCGCCTGACTCGCCCAGCCGGTACAGGCCCACCCTCACCCGGTGCGGGCGCAGCTCGGGGTGGGACTCGGGGGCCTCCTGGAGCACGGCCAGCTCGTCGATCCGGCCCTCCTCGTCCAGCAGCACCTGCGGAGTGAAGGAATTGACCCCGGCCGTCTGCAGCCAGGCCGCCGCCCACGCCGTCATGTCCCGGCCGCTGGTCTCCGCGAGCACCGAAAGCAGGTCGCCCAGACGGGTGTTGCCGTAGGCGTGCCGCTTGAAGTAGCGCCGGGCGCCCTCCAGGAAGGCGTCCTGTCCGACGTACGCCACCAGCTGCTTGAGGACGGAGGCGCCCTTGGCGTAGGTGATGCCGTCGAAGTTGAGCTTGGCGTCCTGGAGGTCGCGGATGTCGGCGGTGATGGGGTGCGTGGAGGGGAGCTGGTCCGCGCGGTAGGCCCACGCCTTGCGGCGGTTGGCGAACGTCGTCCAGGCGTCCTTGAAGCGGGTCGCGCCCACGTTGCCGAAGGTGCCCATGAAGTCCGCGAAGGACTCCTTCAGCCACAGGTCGTCCCACCAGACCATGGTGACCAGGTCGCCGAACCACATGTGCGCCATCTCGTGCAGGATCACGTTGGCCCGCGCCTCGTACGACGCCTGGGTGACCTTGCCCCGGAAGATGTACTCCTCCCGGAAGGTGACCAGTCCGGGGTTCTCCATCGCCCCGAGGTTGTACTCCGGCACGAACGCCTGGTCGTACTTCCCGAAGGGGTACGGGTAGTCGAAGTTCTCGTGGAAGAAGTCCAGCCCCTGCTTGGTGATCAGGAAGATGTCGTCGGCGTCGAAGTAGGGCGCCAGGCCCTTGCGGCACATCGCGCCGAGCGGGATCTCCAGCGTGGACCCGTCCGCCAGCACCCGCTCGTAGGAGTCGGTCACATAGTGGTACGGGCCCGCGACCACGCAGGTGATGTACGTGGAGATCGGCTTGGTCTCCGCGAACCGCCAGACGCCGTCGGTGAGTTCACCGGCGCCGTTGCTCCACACCGTCCAGCCCTCGGGCGCGCGGACCTCGAAGCGGAAGGGCGCCTTGAGGTCGGGCTGCTCGAAGCCCGCGAACACCCTCCGGGAGTCGGCCGGTTCGTACTGCGTGTAGAGGTAGACCTCGCCGTCCTCGGGGTCCACGAAGCGATGCATGCCCTCGCCGGTGCGGGAGTAGGCGCACTGGGCGTCCACGATCAGCTCGTTGTCGGCGGCCAGGTCCTCCAGCGCGATCCGGGTGCCGTCGAACACCTCGCCGGGGTCGAGGTCGCGGCCGTTGAGGGAGACCGCGGTCACGCTCGGCGCGATCAGGTCGGCGAAGCTCGTCGCACCCGGCTCGGCGCAGCGGAAGCGGATGGTGGTCACCGAGCGGAAGGTCCGCGGCTCGTCGCCGGACTCGCCCACGGCGGAGCGCAGGTCCAGCGCCACGTCGTACCCGTCGACGGACAGCAGGGCGGCCCGCTCACGGGCCTCGTCACGGGACAGATTCTCACCGGGCACGGGCGGCACTCCCTTGTGGTCGCATGATGTGGGGCACTGAACCAAGATCCTGCCACGCGGCCCTGACCGGCGGCATCGGGGAATTGCGCGGCCGGAGGCGCTGTTGCCGCTGGAAAAGACCTTCTCGCGAGGAGAGAAATGTCCGAGACCGCGACCACGTCGGGCAAGACCCCGGTGGACTTCTGGTTCGACCCGCTCTGCCCCTGGGCCTGGATGACCTCCCGCTGGGTGCTGGAGGTGGAGAAGGTCCGGGACATCGAGGTGCGCTGGCACATCATGAGCCTCGCCGTCCTCAACGAGGACCGCATAGACGAGCTGCCCGAGGAGTACCGGGAGATGCTCGCCACCAAGGCGTGGCAGCCGGTCCGGGTGGTCACCGCCGCCTGGCAGAAGCACGGCGCGGACGTGCTCGGCCCGCTGTACACCGCGCTCGGCACCCGTATCCACAACGAGGGCGAGGGTCCGAGCCGTGAGGCCGTCGTGGCCGCGCTCGACGATGTCGGCCTGCCCGCCTCCCTGATCGAGTACTTCGACCAGACCGACTTCGAGTTCGACGCCGAGCTGCGCGCCTCCCACAAGGAGGGCATCGAGAAGGTCGGCCAGGACGTGGGCACCCCGGTCATCGCGGTCCCCGGCGCGGACGGCGAGCAGATCGCCTTCTTCGGTCCCGTGGTCACTCCGGCCCCCAAGGGCGAGGAGGCGGCCCGGCTGTGGGACGGCACCCTCGCGGTCGCCTCGGTGCCGGGCTTCTACGAGCTGAAGCGCACCCGCACGGCCGGCCCGGACTTCAGCAACCTCTGACCCCCGCGCGAAGAAGCCCCCCGCGAGTCACGTCCTCGCGGGGGGCTTCCTCCATCCGCCCGCCGGGTGAAGGCTGAGAAGACGATCACGAGGCGGGACGCTCGGGGAACTTCAGGGGGGTCCTCAGGGGGCCGGCAGCAGCACGTCCGCGCGGGACTTGGCCGCCGTGTGGCGCCGGGCCACGTCCTGCCAGTTCACGACCTGCCACATCGCCTCGATGAAGTCCACCTTCTGGTTCTTGTACTGCAGGTAGAAGGCGTGCTCCCAGGCGTCGAAGACCAGCACCGGCGTCGAGCCCTGGCCGACGTTGCCCTGGTGGTCGTAGACCTGCTCCACGATCAGCCGGCCGCTCAGCGGCTCGTACGCCAGCACGCCCCAGCCGGAGCCCTGGGTGGTGGCCGACGCCTTGGTCAACTGGGCCTTGAAGGCCGCGAAGGAGCCGAACGACTCCTTGATCGCGTCCGCCAGCTCGCCGACGCCGTCCTGCTCCAGCGGCTCGCCGCCGCCGTCCATCGGGCCGGTCATGTTCTGCCAGTAGATGCTGTGCAGGATGTGGCCGGAGAGGTGGAAGGCGAGGTTCTTCTCCAGCCCGTTCACCGAGCCCCAGGCGTCCCGCTCCCGCGCCTCGGCGAGCTGCTCCAGGGTGTCGTTGGCGCCCTTCACATAGGCCGCGTGGTGCTTGTCGTGGTGCAGCTCGATGATCTCGGGGCTGATGACGGGCGCGAGCGCGGCGTAGTCGTAGGGCAGTTCGGGCAGCGTGTAGACGGACATGGGCGGGTCCCCTCTGAGCCTTATTGCAACTTACTTGCAACTACACGCTAGCAACAAAAGGCTGCTCGGAGGCAAGGGGGTACGAAGAAGGCCCCCACGTGTCGTGCACGTGGGGGCCTTCTTCACGGGGACTCAGTTGCGGGCGCGCCCCCGCTGCCAGACGTAACCGCCCGCCGCCAGCGCCAGGGTCAGGCCGCCGGTGGAGTAGAGCTGGACGCGGGTGTCGGGCTGCCGGGCCATCAGGACCAGGATCACCACCATGCCCAGCAGCGCGGCCCAGGTCAGCCACGGGAACGCCCACATCCGTACGGCGGGCGGCGTGTCACCGGCGCGCTCGGCGCGGCGGCGCAGCAGGAGCTGGGAGGCGCCGACGAACATCCAGACCACCAGGATGACCGCGCCGATCATGTTCAGCAGCCACATGAAGACGTCGTCCGGGCGCCAGTAGCTCAGCAGCACACAGCCGAAGCCGAACACCGACGAGACCAGGACCGCGATACGGGGCACCCCGCCGGACACCTTCGCCAGCACCTTCGGGCCGAGACCCCGCTGGACCAGGGAGTGCAGCATGCGCGAGGAGCCGTAGATGTTGGCGTTCATCGCGGAGAGCAGGGCGGCCAGCACCACGACGTCCATCACGCGGCCGGCGCCGGGGATGCCGAGGGTGTCCAGGGCGGCGACGTACGGGCCGCGCTCCACGACCTCCTTCGAGTCCCACGGGACCAGGGTGACGACGACGGCCATCGAGCCGATGTAGAACAGCGCGATCCGCCACATCGTGGTGCGCACCGCGCTCGCCACGCCCCGCACCGGGTCCTCGGACTCGGCGGCGGCGATGGTGACCGTCTCCAGGCCGCCGTACGCGAACACCGAGGCGAGCAGGCCGAGGACCAGGCCCTCGCCGCCGTTGGGCAGGAAGTCGGTGAGGTGGGAGGTGCCAGGGGAGTGGGTGCCGGGCAGCACCCCCGCGATGGCCAGTACGCCGAGCAGCAGGAACGCGCAGATCGCGGCGACCTTCAGGGCGGCGAACCAGAACTCGAACTCGCCGAAGTTCTTCACCGCGGTCAGGTTGGCGCCGCAGAAGATCAGCATGAACAGCGCGACCCAGGCCCACTGCGGGGTGCCGGGCAGCCAGCCGCTGACGATCTTTCCGGCGCCGATGCCCTCCAGGCCGACCACCGTGCACTGCATGACCCAGAACGACCAGCCGACCGTGAACCCGGCCCACGGTCCGATCGCCCGCTCGGCGTGCGCGGAGAACGAACCCGAGGAGGGGTACGCCGACGACAGCTCGCCCAGCATCCGCATCACCAGCAGGACCAGCAGGCCGGAGAGGGTGTAGGCGACGACGATGGAGGGGCCCGCCGCGGCGATGCCGGCGCCGGAGCCGACGAACAGGCCCGCGCCGATCACCCCGCCCAGGGCGATCATGGAGAGGTGGCGCTGTTTGAGGCCGGAGGAGAGCGGGACGCCCTGCTTCTGCTCCTGGGGCGCTTGCGTGGTGGTGCTGGGCATCGGCGCGGCTCGTCCAGTGCGGTAGGCGGGTAAAAACTCCCCCAGTCTGGGCGAAGCCGGCCGGAGGGTACGGGGGTGTCCGGTATGCGGACGTTCCGCTTACGGAATGCTTGCGTCCGTTTACCGGGCGGCGGGGGCTCGGTGACCGGTGTCACGCCGGTTCCGGTGTAAGCCGCATCCTTTGTGCGAAGCCCACCAAGCCCCTGTTCACGCCTTTGTCGAGCACAGACGGTGATCGGCGGGTGAGCCCCGGTATAGCGTCGCGGTGTTGTTCCCTGCCCTGTCCACAGACCCGCGGAGTCCCCATGAGCACCGCCAGCGTCACCGCTCGGCCCGGCGCCGTCCTCGCCGACCTCCTTCCCTCCCCCAAGCTCTCGGCTTCGCTCGAGCAGGGCGGTGCCCCCACGCGCGTGCGCGACGCCGTCCTCGTGCTGGGCGGTGCGGCGCTCACCGGTCTCGCGGCCCAGATCGCGGTGCCGGTGCCCGGCTCGCCGGTGCCGGTGACGGGGCAGACCTTCGCCGCGCTGCTGGTCGGCACGACGCTCGGCGCCCGCCGCGGCTTCGCCGCCCTCGCGCTGTACGCCGCCGCGGGCCTCGCCGGTGTGCCGTGGTTCGCCCAGGGCGGTTCCGGCACCTCCGTCTCCTTCGGCTACGTCCTCGGCATGCTCCTCGCCGCCGCGGCCGTGGGCGCCCTGGCCCGCCGGGGCGCGGACCGCTCCCCGCTCCGCATGGCCGGCACGATGCTCCTCGGCGAGGCCATCATCTACGCGGTGGGCGTCCCCTACCTGGCCTTCGCCGCCCACATGTCCGCCACGGCGGCCATCGCGGCGGGCCTGACCCCCTTCCTCATCGGCGACGCACTGAAGGCGGCCCTGGCGATGGGCGTCCTCCCCACGGCCTGGAAGCTGACGAACAAGGGCTGACCCACACAGCACAAGGCCCGCCTCCTCCACGCAGAGAGGAGGCGGGCCTTCGCCGTTCCCGACAGGTCCCTCGCCCGCTACCGATCGGCGGAGGGGCCGCCCAGAAACTCCGTCACCGTTGTCGTGAACGCCTCTGGTGCCTCCCGGTGGATCAGATGGCCGACGGGGATCGTGCGCAGCCGGGCGTCCGGGATCAGGCGGGCCAACTCGGTGACGCTCTCCCGGGGGACGTGGCTGCGGGGGCCGCCGGCCAGGACCAGGGTCCTGGCGGTGATGCGACCGAGCGCCGCCGCCCAGTCGGCGGGCGGGGTGTCGATCTGCCGGCGGACGGCGAGCACCATCGCCCAGTCGAAGGGCACCTCCCCGTCCGGCCGCTCCGGTGTCGTCACCGGACGGGGGTACGGCGCACCGACGTCCTCCAGGACCAGCCGGCCCACCCGGCCGGGCCGGGCCGCCGCGACGAGGTACGCCACGATGCCGCCCATCGAGTGCCCGACGAGGTCGGTCCGGTCCAGCCCCAGGGCGTCCAGGAACCCCAGGACGTCGGCGCGCATCAGCTCCAGGGAGTACGTCCCCGGCCGGCCGCTGTCCCCGTGCCCGCGCAGGTCCACCGCGTACACCCGCCGCCCGTGCACCAGCTCCGCGGCCACCGTGTCCCAGTCGCCGCTCACCTCGCCCAGCGCGGGCAGCAGGACCAGCGGTGGACCCTCCGGCGGCCCCCACACCCGGTAGGCGAGCCGCACCCCTCCCACACCGACGAACCGCCGCGTCACCATGCCGGAAGGGTAGAGCCCGACGCGGCGAAGCCCGGTGCCGCGAGGGGATCTCCTCGGGGCACCGGGCTTCGGCGGGCGGGGGTCAGACCGTCGGGACCTTCTCCGGGTCCTCGGTGGCCGGGACCTCCGGCTGGGTCTTCTTCGCCGTCACCGACTGCTTGACGAAGGCGATGATCAGGACGACGGCAGCCACCATCAGGGACAGGAGGACCGTTTCGCGGCCGTCGTGTTCCGTGTCGGTCAGCATGTAGCCGAGGACGAAGACGATGAGGGCGGCCGTGGCCCACGTGAGGTACGGGTAGAGCCACATCTTCACGACGAGCTTCTCCGGCGCCTCCCGCTGGATGATCTTCCGCATCCGCAGCTGCGAGAAGCAGATGACCAGCCACACGAACAGCGCGACAGCGCCGCTGGAGTTGACCAGGAAGAGGAAGACCGAGTCGGGGAACTTGTAGTTGAAGAACACCGCGACGAAGCCGAACAGCACCGAGGACAGGATCGCGGCCATCGGCACACCGCGGGAGTTGGTCTTCGCGAACGCCTTGGGCGCGTCTCCCCGCTCACCGAGCGAGAACGCCATGCGGGACGCGGTGTACAGACCCGAGTTCAGACAGGACAGCACCGAGGTCAGCACGATGAAGTTCATGATCTCACCGGCGTGCGCGATACCCAGCGAGTTCAGCGCGGCGACGTAGGAACCGTCGGTCTTGATCGACGGGTCGTTCCACGGCAGCAGCGAGACGACGACGAGGATCGAGCCGAGGTAGAACACCGCGATGCGCCAGATGATGCTGTTGGTCGACTTGGTGACCGCACGCTGCGGGTTCTCCGACTCACCGGCCGCCAGCGTGGCGATCTCGCTGCCCATGAAGGAGAAGACGACCAGCAGCACACCGGTGAGGATCGCGCCCGGCCCGTGCGGCAGGAAGCCCCCGTGCGCGGTGAGGTTGGACAGGCCCGCCTTGTCGCTGTGGACACCCGGCAGCACCCCGAAGATCGCCAGCGCGCCGACCACGATGAACGCGCCGATCGCGACGACCTTGATACCGGCGAACCAGAACTCGAACTCACCGTAGGAGCCCACCGAGACCAGGTTGGTCGCCGTGAGCACCAGCATCACGATCAGCGCCCAGCCCCACTGCGGGACGGCCGGTATCCAGCCCTCCAGGATCTTCGCGCCGGCCGTCGCCTCGACGGCGAGCACCACGACCCAGAAGAACCAGTACAGCCAGCCGATGGAGAACCCGGCCCAGCGGCCGAGCGCACGGTCGGCGTGCGCGGAGAAGGACCCGGAGGTCGGGTTGGCCGCGGACATCTCGCCCAGCATCCGCATCACGAGGACGACGAGCGTGCCGACGAGGGCGTAGGACAGCAGGATGCCGGGGCCCGCCGTGGCGATCCCCGTACTGGAGCCGACGAAAAGGCCGGCACCGATCACACCACCGATGGCGATCATCGAAAGGTGACGGTTCTTGAGACCTGCTTGCAGCCCGGAACCATGGGACATGGACGGAATTCCTTTGCGCCAGGTGGAGCGGTTCCCGTACGGACGGCGAAAAAGTCGTACGACGTCGTACGGGGCCTCGCACGAGCGGTGTACGAGGCGGTCCAGTGAATCTGAGGGGAACCAATTCGGGAACCTCTGAATCCGGATTGTTACCTGAGGTTCGCTTGAGGTTCTATGGCCCGTCTCACATATCCCCGATCGAACCCGGAGCTGCTGCCCCGAATCGGGCGTGACACACTCGGTGCATGCGCGTGTATCTCGGCTCCGACCATGCGGGCTACGAACTCAAGAACCACCTCGTCGAGTGGCTGAAGGCGGCGGGGCACGAGCCCGTCGACTGCGGGCCGCACATCTACGACGCCCAGGACGACTACCCGCCCTTCTGCCTCCGGGCCGCCGAGCGCACCGTCGCGGACCCCGGCTCCCTCGGCATCGTGATCGGCGGCTCCGGCAACGGCGAGCAGATCGCCGCCAACAAGGTGAAGGGGGTGCGCGCCGCCCTCGCCTGGAGCGAGGAGACCGCCGCGCTCGGCCGCGAGCACAACGACGCCAACGTGATCGCCGTCGGCGCCCGGCAGCACACCGAGGACGAGGCGACCAAGTTCGTCGAGATCTTCCTCAACACCCCCTTCTCCGGCGAGGAGCGCCACGTCCGCCGCATCGACATGCTGACGGAGTACGAGAACACCGGCGACCTCCCGCCCATCCCGGCGCACCACCCCCAGCAGTAACGCGGCACCGCCCCCGCCGTCCGAGACACGGCGGGGGCACTCGCAGACCCAGGAAGGACGCCCGGCCGTGCCAGAAGGGCACACGATCCACCGGCTGGCCAAGGACTACGCCGAGCGCTTCGCCGGCACCGCCCCGCTGGTGACCAGCCCCCAGGGCAAGTTCGCCGACGCCGCCGACCTGCTGACCGGCGCCGGGCTGACCACCACCGACGCCCACGGCAAGCACCTCTTCCTCGGCTTCCGCGACAGCGACTGGGTCCACATCCACCTCGGCCTCTTCGGCAAGGTCGCCTTCGGCCCGGCCCCGGCGCCCCCGCCGGCCGACACCGTCCGGCTCCGCCTCGCCAACGACACCGCGTACGTCGACCTGCGCGGCCCGACCACCTGCGCGCTGATCACCGACAGCGAGAAGAGGGCCGTCCACGCCCGCCTCGGCCCCGACCCGCTGCGCGCCGACGCCGACCCGGCCGCCGCCTGGGAGCGGATCAGGCGCAGCCGCACCTCGATCGCCGCCCTGCTGATGGACCAGAAGGTCGTCGCGGGCGTCGGCAACGTCTACCGCGCCGAGGTCCTCTTCCGGCACGGCATCGACCCCTACCGCGCCGGCCGCGACCTCACCAGGGCCGAGTGGGACGCGATCTGGGCCGACCTGGTGGCCCTGATGCGCGAGGGCGTACGCCTCAACCGCATCGACACCGTCCGCCCCGAGCACACCCCCGAGGCGATGGGCCGCCCGCCCCGCGTCGACGACCACGGCGGCGAGGTATACGTCTACCGCCGGGCCACCCTGCCCTGTCACCTCTGCGGCACCGAGGTCCGGACCGCCGGGCTCGCCGCCCGCAACCTCTTCTGGTGCCCCGCCTGCCAGCTCCGCTGACCTCGTGCGCCCCGTGCGCATCCGTGAACCGGCCGTGCGCCCCGTTATGTCCTGCCAGGAAGCGCAGCCCGCCGCCCGGGAGGGCGGGAAATTTCCGCCGGGTGGCAGCGCGGATGGCCTCACGTGCCGTTCACTGTGTAGTCGGACCGCGTGGTCGAAACGCGAAGTGAGCCCCGCACGGGGGACAAGTGGGACCTCCCGTGCCATGCGGCCGGCTGGATGGATAGGGTCCCGAACTGATGGCAGCAGGACGAGAACGGCGCGCGAAGGCCGAGACGTTCACGGCCCGGTGGAAGATGCAGTGGCACCGGGTCCGCGTCGCGCTGCGCAGAAGCGCGGTCGACTACTTCCGCGGCGACGGCCCCGACTGGATCGCCCTGGTCGGCCTGCTCCTCACCATTCCCGCGCTCATGGCCCTCACACTGGCCAACTCCGTCTGGTGCTCCCCGGCCACCCTGGTCATCCCGATCGTCGCGGGCGGCCTGGTGCTGCGCCCCGCCAGCCTGCTCGGCCTGTACGCCACGGCCGCCGCCGCCCTCATCGTGGAGTCGGTGCGGCTCGGCCCGTACACCGAGGGACCCTCCAGGGTCACCCCCGGCATCGTGCTGGTCGTCGCCGCCTGCGGGTTCTTCGGGCTGCTGACCGCGCAGTTCCGCAGCCGGGTCGGCGTGCCCTGGCGGCGCGGCGGCACCATGCTCTTCGACCTTCGCGAACGCATCCGCGCCCAGAGCGAGTTGCCCAAGCTGCCGAGAGGCTGGCACCAGGAGATGGCGCTGCGCCCGGCGGGCGGCCAGTCCTTCTCCGGTGACTTCGTCGTCGCCGCCCGCACCAACGGCGGCCGCACCCTGGAGGTCGTCCTCACCGACGTCTCCGGCAAGGGCATGGACGCCGGTTCCCGCGCCCTGCTGCTGTCCGGCGCCTTCGGCGGCCTGCTCGGCTCGCTGCCCCCGCACTCCTTCCTGCCCGCCGCCAACGGCTATCTGCTCCGCCAGGACTGGGAGGAGGGCTTCGCCACCTCCATCCACCTGGTGCTCGACCTCGACTCCGGCGACTACGAGCTGTACTCCGCGGGCCACCCGCCGGGCCTCCAGCTCAGCGCGGGCACCGGCCGCTGGGAGGAGAA
This sequence comes from Streptomyces griseoluteus, assembly GCF_004784465.1. Classification (GTDB taxonomy): domain Bacteria; phylum Actinomycetota; class Actinomycetes; order Streptomycetales; family Streptomycetaceae; genus Streptomyces; species Streptomyces griseoluteus. Next base: position 73,685 of record NZ_SRRU01000012.1, read on the forward strand.
GGCCGCCGAAGGCCCGCTCCTCGGGGTGTACGACGGGGGGCAGTTCGACTCCACGAAGGGCACCCTGAGGCCCGGAGACGTCCTCATGCTCTTCACCGACGGCCTGGTGGAAGCCTCCGACCGGGACATCGCCGAGGGCATCGACCGCCTCACCGGTGAGGCCGACCGCTATGTCGCCGGCGGCTTCCACGGCGCCGCCTGGCACCTCATCGAGGCCGTCGCCAAGGACGTCAACGACGACCGCGCGCTGCTGCTGATCTGCCGCGAGGCATCCGCGCCCGTCCGCTGAACCCCGGTGCGAGACTGGGCCGATGACTCCGCTCACCCTGGCCCTGGTCGAGGACCTCGCCCGCCGCGCCCACGCCGGCCAGACCGACAAGGCGGGCCGCCCGTACGCCGAACACCTCGCGGCCGTCGCCGAGGGGGTGCGGGTAGGCGGGGGCGACGAGGAGCAGATCGCGGCGGCCTGGCTGCACGACGCCGTCGAGGACGACGCGCTCACCGAGGAGTGGCTCGACGGCGCCGCCCTCACCCCGCGCACCAAGGCCATCGTGCTCGCCCTCACCAAACGCCCCGGCGAGCCGCCCGAGGAGTACGCCCGCCGCATCCTCGCCACGCCGGGCGCCGCCCTGGTCAAGCACGCCGACCTCGCCCACAACGCCGACCCGGCCCGCCTCGCGGTCCTGGACGAGCCGACCCGCACGCGACTGGCCGAGAAGTACACGCGGATGCGCGCGCTTCTCGGCCAGTCGGAACAGGAGTAGGGGAGGGGCGCTACACGCTCGCCTTCTCCCGTACGGGCTGCTGCTGCCCGCCGTGCTGCCGTTCCCGCGCCTGCTGGGCGGGGTCCTGCCTGAACGCCCACTCCATCTTCGGCTCCATCACGCACCGGAACACCCGGCGCACCGGAGCCGTGCAGAGCAGGGTGACGACGGTGACCGCGAAGGCGGTCACCAGCAGCGCGCCGAGCGGGCTGTGCAGCCAGTGGGCGTCGTACCAGCCCTCCCAGCGGGTGTACTTGAGGACGAAGCCGTGCAGCAGATAGCCGCAGATCGTGCCCGCGCCCAGCGAGGTGAACCACATCCGGCGCCCCGGCACCCAGGCCAGGAAGCAGGCCGTCAGCACCACCGAGCAGGCGAACAGGGCCAGCGTCATCAGCGGGCCGGTCCACCACGGGGCGCCCATCTCCTGGGCGGCGTCCCGGCGGTAGAACCAGCCAAAGTCGATGTGCGGCACCACGAGCCACGCGACGGCCAGCGCGCCCGCCACGACCGGCACCGAGGCGACGCGCATCGCCCGCGTCCGCACCATCCGGAAGTGCTCGGGCTTCAGGCACAGCCCCAGCACGAAGCAGGGCAGGAACTGCAACAGCCGCTGGAAGTCCAGGTCGTTGCTGATCGCGGGGGAGACGGTCGCCAGCATGGCGATCACCAGGGCCAGCGGCAGCGGCCACCGCACCACCTTCCACAGCGGGGTCGTCAGCCGCCATACGAACAGCGCCGCCAGGAACCAGGACAGGAAGTAGGGGTCGAGCAGGGTGATGCCCCTCTCGCCGTCCTGGCCGAAGTGGTCACGGAAGAGCGAGTAGGCCGTCTCGAAGACGACGTACGGCACGGCGACACCGGTGATCAGCCGCTTCAGCCGGTCCGGGCGCATGTCGAAACTGCGCGAGAAGTAGCCGGAGATGATGACGAACGCCGGCATGTGGAAGGTGTACACGAATATGTAGAGCGACCGCAGGACGCGGCTGTCCGCGTACAGCGCCTCCCACGAGTGCCCCATCGCCACCAGCACGATCGCCAGATACTTGGCGTTGTCGAAGAACGAGTCGCGCTGCTTCGCGGATCTCTCCGGCACCGGCTGGGCAGCCGGGGGGGTCGGCGCGCGGGTCTGACCGGGGGACGGGGAGGCGTCGAACATCTCAGGCACCCTAGCCTCGCGTGTGTGAGTCCGTAAAACCATCGAGGTCATTCACGTTTATCGGCTCCGGATACCCGGGAAAGCCCCCAACTTGCCTGCGGGATCGGGGTGATGACGGGCACAATAGGATCGTTTATTTGCCCGGCGATGTCCCGATTCATCCCTCATAATTGGGTCATGTCGACCGGCCCCGGCCCAATTCGAATTACCTGCCCCGACGGCCCGCACGGCGATGTGTGGGTATGGAAATGATGTTGGGCAATTACCGTCGCCATCCCCCTGGTGAGGCGCCGAATTGGCGCCTGGAGTGTGTCCCGCGCCGGAACAGCCGACCGGCGATGTGTCACGAGCCGCATACAGAGGGCTGGTTGGTGGCACGATGGTTCTGGCGGAGGTGTGCTGCACGGTGCCTCCAGGCCGGGAGAGCGAACCGACCGAGGGTGTGATCAGTTGTGGCCATTTCACTGTCCGTGGTGCTGCTGTTGGCGATCATCCTGGTGGTGTTGATGCGAGGAGGGAACATCAAGGCCGGCCCGGCCATCGTGGCCATCCTCTTCGGCTTCTTCCTCGCCTCCACCGGGATGGCGCCCTCCATCAGCCGCTTCCTCAACTCGATAGCGGAGATGGTCAACTCCATCAGCTTCTGAGGCCGCGCGAACGACTCAGGGGCCCGGCGCCGCCGTGACGGCAGCCGGGCCCCTGAGTCGTGTGGAGCGGGCGACGGGAATCGAACCCGCGTAGCTAGTTTGGAAGACTAGGGCTCTACCATTGAGCTACGCCCGCGAGAGCGCACCGCGCGTCGGTGACCGCGGCACTGGAGGCATCGTAGCGGAGCCCCCGGCGTGCGGGCGAACCTGGCGGTGCCACGGGGTGCCCCCGGCGCGGCACCCGGTGCCCCGCGCGAGGCGGCGACGCGCCCGGCCGGGGCATGTACCCTACGACTCGCACCAGACGGGGTGTGGCGCAGCTTGGTAGCGCGTCCGCTTTGGGAGCGGAAGGCCGTGGGTTCAAATCCCGCCACCCCGACCACTGGCTCACGGTGTCGTGAAGATCGCCTTTTGGGGCGCTGACCGGCTGCGGTTACTATGCAAGCTGCGCGCCCGTGTGTCCGGCCTCATGGCCTGCTACTCCTCCGGGCGGCTATCCGCCGGGGCTGTCTGGCTCCGGCAGAACCCAAGAAGTCAGCCACAAGGAGACCGAACCGTGAAGAGCGCCGTGGAGACCCTGAACCCGACTCGGGTTCGGCTCACTGTCGAGGTGCCCTTCGAGGAGCTCAAGGACAGCCTCGACGCGGCGTACCAGAAGATCAACCAGCAGGTCACGGTGAAGGGCTTCCGCAAGGGCAAGATCCCGGCCCGCGTCATCGACCAGCGGTTCGGTCGTGGTGCGGTGCTCGAGGAGGCCGTCAACGACGCGCTCCCGAAGTTCTACACCGAGGCGGTCAACGAGGCCGAGCTGACCCCGCTGGGCCAGCCCGAGGTCGACATCACCGAGCTGAAGGACGGCGAGACGCTGAACTTCACCGCCGAGGTCGACATCCGCCCGGCCCTCGAGATCCCGGACTACTCCGGCATCGAGGTCGAGGTCGACGCCATCGAGGTCAGCGACGAGGACGTCGAGAAGTCGGTCGAGCAGCTCCGTGAGCGCTTCGCCTCGACCTCCCCGGTCGAGCGTGCCGCCGAGGACGGCGACGTCGTGACGATCGACCTGGAGGCCAAGGTCGACGGCGAGGTGCTGGAGGACGGCGTCGCCAGCGGCGTGTCCTACACCATCGGTTCCGGCGAGCTGCTCGACGGCATCGACGAGGCCGTCAAGGGCCTGTCCGCCGGTGAGGAGGCCACCTTCACCTCCGAGCTGAAGGGCGGCTCCGCCGCCGGCCGCGAGGCCGAGGTCACCGTCAAGGTCACCCAGGTCGCCGCCCGCGAACTGCCCGAGCTGGACGACGACTTCGCGCAGCTCGCGTCCGAGTTCGACACCCTGGACGAGCTGAAGGCGGACAGCACCAAGCGGCTGGCCAGCATGAAGCAGTACGACCAGGCCACCCAGGCCCAGGAGCGCGTGCTCGACAAGCTCCTCGAGCTGGTCGAGGTCCCCGTCCCCGAGAAGCTCCTCGAGGACGAGGTCAACACCCGCAAGCACAACCTGGAGCACCACCAGCTCGGCCAGATGGGTCTGACCCTCGACAAGTACCTGGAGATCCAGGGCAAGACCGCCGAGGAGTTCGAGACCGAGACCCGTGAGGCCGCGGTCAAGGGCATCAAGACCCAGTTCGTCCTCGACGAGCTGGTGAAGAAGGAGAACCTGGGCGTCAACCAGGAGGAGCTCACCGAGCACCTCATGCGCCGCGCCGCCTCCTCCGGCATGTCCCCCGACCAGTTCGCCCAGGCCGTCGTCGAGGGCGGCCAGGTTCCGCTGCTCGTCGGCGAGGTCGCCCGCGGCAAGGCCCTGGCCGTCGTGGTCGAGGCCGCCACCGTCAAGGACACCAACGGCGAGATCGTCGACCTGGACGACGAGGACGAGGAGACCGAGGAGACCACCGAGGTCACCGAGGCCACCGAGACCGCCGACGAGAAGACCGAGGGCTGACCCCGAGGTACGTCCGTTCGACAGCAGGCCCCCGGAAGCGAGTCTTCCGGGGGCCTGCTGCATCACCACACAGCACTACGCCCCCGGCGAACACCTGCTTCCACGGGATTCACCGGGGGGACCAGAGCGTTAGGGTCCATGAATACGGGGGGCAGGGGAGTCAGCCGACCCCGCCAAGCCCCCGGCAGGACGACGTGAGACGGCCCGGCGCCGTCGTAAGACGAGCAGGTGGATACGTGACGAATCTGATGCCTACCGCCGCCGGCGAGCCCTCCATCGGTGGTGGCCTCGGCGACCAGGTCTACAACCGGCTGCTGGGCGAGCGGATCATCTTCCTCGGCCAGCAGGTCGACGACGACATCGCCAACAAGATCACCGCCCAGTTGCTCCTCCTCGCCGCCGACCCCGAGAAGGACATCTACCTCTACATCAACAGCCCCGGCGGGTCGGTGACGGCCGGCATGGCGATCTACGACACCATGCAGTACATCCCGAACGACGTGGTCACCATCGCCATGGGCATGGCCGCCTCGATGGGCCAGTTCCTGCTCACCGGCGGCGCCCCCGGCAAGCGCTTCGCGCTGCCGCACGCGGACATCATGATGCACCAGGGCTCCGCGGGCCTCGGCGGTACGGTCTCGGACATCAAGATCCAGGCCGAGTACCTGCTGCGTACGAAGAAGCGCATGTCCGAGCTGACCGCCCAGCACTCCGGCCAGACCGTGGAGGCGATCATCCGCGACGGCGACCGCGACCGCTGGTTCACCCCGGAGGAGGCCAAGGAGTACGGTCTCATCGACGAGATCATCACGCACGCCTCGGGTGTCCCGGGAGGCGGCGGCACCGGCGCCTGACCGGCCACCCCGCACGCACGCCACCGACAGCTCCCAGCACGCCACCAGGACGGTGAACACCCCATGAGCAACTTCCCCGGCGCCGCCAGCGGCATGTACGAGGGCCCCCGCCCCGACAGCCGTTACATCATCCCGCGCTTCGTCGAGCGCACTTCCCAGGGCGTCCGCGAGTACGACCCGTACGCGAAGCTCTTCGAGGAGCGCGTGATCTTCCTGGGCGTCCAGATCGACGACGCCTCGGCCAACGACGTCATGGCGCAGCTGCTGTGCCTGGAGTCGATGGACCCCGACCGGGACATCTCGATCTACATCAACAGCCCCGGCGGTGACATGACGGCCCTCACGGCCATCTACGACACCATGCAGTTCGTGAAGCCGGACATCCAGACGGTGTGCATGGGCCAGGCCGCCTCGGCCGCGGCCATCCTGCTCGCCGCCGGCACCCCCGGCAAGCGCATGGCGCTGCCGAACTCGCGCGTGCTGATCCACCAGCCGGCGGGCTCCACCGGGCGCGGTCAGCTCTCCGACCTGGAGATCATCGCCAAGGAGTTCACCCGGATGCGTGAGCAGCTCGAGGACATGCTCGCGAAGCACTCGAACCAGCCGCTGGACAAGATCCGCGAGGACATCGAGCGCGACAAGATCCTCACGGCCGAGGAGGCGCTCCAGTACGGCCTCGTCGACCAGATCATCTCCACCCGCAAGATGAACAACGAAGCGGTCCGCTGACCGAGGTTGCGCACTTCCGGGCCCTCTTGGCAGGGTGCACGTCAAAGTGAACCCTGCCAAGGGGGGCCCGAACACGGGGCCCGGCAAGGTACCGTCGACATAAGGCAGCACCAGGAGTCGTTGGACCCGTTCCGTGTCCAGTCGTCTCCCAGGCGAAGGGGAAGCACACCGTGGCACGCATCGGTGACGGCGGCGATCTGCTCAAGTGCTCGTTCTGCGGCAAGAGCCAGAAGCAGGTCAAGAAGCTCATCGCAGGTCCCGGTGTGTACATCTGCGACGAATGCATCGATCTCTGCAACGAGATCATCGAGGAAGAGCTCGCGGAGACCAGCGAGGTGCGCTGGGAGGAACTCCCCAAGCCCCGCGAGATCTACGAGTTCCTCGAGAGCTATGTGGTCGGCCAGGAAGCGGCCAAGAAGGCCCTCTCCGTCGCGGTGTACAACCACTACAAGCGCGTCCAGGCCGGGGAGAACGGCGGCGGCCAGGGCCGTGAGGACGCCATCGAGCTGGCCAAGTCCAACATCCTCCTGCTCGGCCCCACCGGCTCCGGCAAGACGCTGCTGGCCCAGACCCTGGCCCGCATGCTCAACGTCCCCTTCGCCATCGCGGACGCCACGGCGCTGACCGAGGCGGGCTATGTCGGCGAGGACGTCGAGAACATCCTGCTGAAGCTCATCCAGGCCGCCGACTACGACGTCAAGAAGGCCGAGACGGGCATCATCTACATCGACGAGATCGACAAGGTCGCCCGGAAGAGCGAAAACCCGTCGATCACCCGCGATGTGAGCGGCGAGGGCGTCCAGCAGGCGCTGCTGAAGATCCTGGAGGGCACCACCGCATCGGTGCCGCCGCAGGGCGGACGCAAGCACCCCCACCAGGAGTTCATCCAGATCGACACGACGAACGTGCTGTTCATCGTGGGCGGTGCCTTCGCCGGCCTGGAGAAGATCATCGAGGCGCGGGCGGGGGCCAAGGGCATCGGCTTCGGCGCCACCATCCGCTCCAAGCGCGAGCTGGCGGCCAAGGACATCTTCGAGGACATCATGCCGGAGGACCTGGTGAAGTTCGGGATGATCCCCGAGTTCATCGGCCGTCTCCCGGTCATCACCTCGGTCCACAACCTCGACCGCGAGGCCCTGCTCAAGATCCTGGTCGAGCCGCGCAACGCCCTGGTCAAGCAGTACCAGCGCCTCTTCGAACTCGACGGTGTGGAGCTGGACTTCGAGCGCGAGGCGCTGGAGGCCATCGCGGACCAGGCCATCCTCCGCCAGACCGGCGCGCGCGGCCTGCGCGCCATCATGGAGGAGGTCCTGATGTCGGTGATGTACGAGGTGCCGTCCCGCAAGGACGTGGCCCGCGTGGTCATCACGGCCGACGTGGTGCACTCCAACGTCAACCCGACGCTGATCCCGAGGGACTCCCGCGGGCGCGGCCAGGGCGAGCAGAAGACCGCGTAACCCGCAGAGCAGCGAGAAGGGCCCCGGCCGACCGGCCGGGGCCCTTCTCGCTGCTCTGCGCCTCACGCCTTGACGCGTACCGCCGAGCGGAACTTCGCGGTCAGCTCCGCGTCCTGCGCCGGGTCGCTGCTGCGGCCCGCCGCCAGGGTGGCGATGTCCATCGGCATCACGAAACCGACGGTGCTGTGGTCGCCCCACACGCAGAAGGAGAACGTCATCTCCTTGGGCACGCCCTCGCCGCTGCCCGAGGTGTCGCCCTTGGCCTGCTGGCACTTGAGGACCGCGTCCCCCAGCGCCTCCGGCTCGTACCGCTTCGGCTCACCGATCAGCTCGTACTTGTGCTCGGCGTCCTTGCTGCTCTGGTCCTTCATGTAGGCGAACAGCCCGTCGACGGTCTTCTCCGGGTCGGCGATCCTGCCGTACACCCCGCCGAACTCGATGACCTTCTTGCTCAGCGGGTTGTCCACGTTCCCGGCCGCGTACTCGGCGCTGACGTCCTTCGGGTCCTCGACGCCCCAGTTCTCGGCGTCCTTCAGGTCGTCCTTGGTCATCGCGCCGTTGTCGCTCTTGCCCTTCTTGTACTCCGAGAGCACCGTCGAGGGCGTGACGAGCTTGTGCGCGCCGTCGTCGGCGACATCGCCCCCACCACTGCCGCCGGCGAGGAAGTAGACACCCACCGCCACCGCGGCCACCACGGCCACCGCGCCGATGATCAGCCCGTTCCGCCTGGAGTTGTTGCGCCCCTGCACCGGCGGCTGCGGGGAGCCGTAGGGGGCCTGCCCGTAGGGGGCCTGCGGAGGCTGGCCGTGCGGGGGCTGCTGCCCGTAGGGGTTCTGCTGGGGCTGGGCGTACGGGCCCGGCTGCTGGGGCACGCCCTGCTGCTGCGGGTACCCGTAGGGGGCCTGCGGCGGAGCCGGGGGACCGGGCGGGGGCGGCGGGGACTGCGGGTAGCCGTAGCCCGGCCGGGGCGCCTGCGGGGGCGGGCCGTACGGTCCGGGGTTGCCGTAGGGGCCCGGCTGGGCCGGGGGCTGCTGCCCGTAGGGGCCGGGCTGACCAGCCTGACCGTAAGGACCCGGCTGCGGGGGCTGTCCGCCGTACGGGCCCGGCTGGTTGCTGCTCATGGCTGGGTTCCCCTCCAGATGTTCAGGTGTTGCCGCCATCCTTGCCCAGCGGCGGAGAACAGGTGGCACCGGGGGCCGCACCGTTACAGAACAAACGCGTTTCGGGAGCACCCCGCGGCACCTCTAAACTGACCCCCGTGACCGAGAACGCTCAGCAGCAGCCATCAGCGCCCGAGACCGAACTGCCGACCCAGTACGCGCCGGCCGACGTAGAGGGGCCGCTGTACGAGCGCTGGGTGGAGCGGGGCTACTTCGAGGCCGACGAGAAGAGCGACAAGCCGCCCTTCGCCGTCGTCATCCCCCCGCCCAACGTCACCGGCAGCCTCCACCTGGGCCACGCCTTCGAGCACACGATCATCGACGCCCTGACCCGCCGCAAGCGCATGCAGGGCTACGAGACCCTGTGGCAGCCGGGCATGGACCACGCCGGCATCGCCACCCAGAACGTCGTCGAGCGCGAGCTGGGCAAGGAGGGCAAGTCCCGCCACGACCTCGGCCGTGAGGCGTTCGTCGAGCGCGTCTGGCAGTGGAAGAGCGAGTCCGGCGGCCAGATCTCCGGCCAGATGCGGCGCCTCGGCGACGGCGTCGCCTGGTCCCGTGAGCGCTTCACCATGGACGAGGGCCTCTCCAAGGCCGTCCAGACCATCTTCAAGCGCCTCTACGACGACGAGCTGATCTACCGCGCCGAGCGCATCATCAACTGGTGCCCGCGCTGTCTCACCGCGATCTCCGACATCGAGGTCGAGTACCAGGACGACGACGGCGAACTCGTCTCCATGAAGTACGGCGAGGGCGACGAGACGATCGTCGTCGCCACCACCCGCGCCGAGACGATGCTCGGAGACACCGCGGTCGCCGTCCACCCCGAGGACGAGCGGTACAAGCACCTGATCGGCAAGCTGATCAGGCTCCCGCTGACCGACCGCTCCATCCCGGTCGTCGCGGACGAGCACGTCGACCCCGAGTTCGGCACCGGCGCCGTCAAGGTGACCCCGGCGCACGACCCGAACGACTTCGAGATCGGCCAGCGCCACGACCTGCCGTCCATCACCGTCATGGACGAGCACGCCGTCATCACCGCCCACGGCCCCTTCCAGGGCCTGGACCGCCTGGAGGCCCGCTCCGCCATCGTCGCCGCGCTGCGCGCCGAGGGCCGGATCGTCGCCGAGAAGCGGCCCTACGTCCACTCGGTGGGCCACTGCTCGCGCTGCAAGACCACCATCGAGCCGCGGCTGTCCATGCAGTGGTGGGTCAAGGTCGGCCCGCTCGCCAAGGCCGCCGGTGACGCGGTCCGCGACGGCAAGGTCAAGATCCATCCGCAGGAGATGGAGAAGCGGTACTTCGACTGGGTCGACAACCTCCACGACTGGTGCATCTCGCGCCAGCTCTGGTGGGGCCACCGCATCCCGGTCTGGTACGGCCCCGACGGCGAGGTCGTCTGCGTCGGCCCCGACGAGCAGCCGCCGGCCGGCGAGGGCTGGCACCAGGACACCGACGTCCTCGACACCTGGTTCTCCTCCGGCCTGTGGCCCTTCTCCACCCTGGGCTGGCCCGAGCAGACCGAGTCGCTCGCGAAGTTCTACCCGAACTCCGTCCTGGTCACCGGCTACGACATCCTCTTCTTCTGGGTCGCCCGGATGATGATGTTCGGCCTCTACGCGATGGACGGCACCCCGCCGTTCCACACCATCGCCCTGCACGGCATGGTCCGCGACCAGTTCGGCAAGAAGATGTCGAAGTCCTTCGGCAACGCGGTCAACCCGCTGGACTGGATGGACAAGTACGGCTCCGACGCGCTCCGCTTCACGCTCGCACGCGGCGCCAACCCCGGTGTCGACGTGCCGATCGGCGAGGACTGGGTCCAGGGCTCGCGGAACTTCGCCAACAAGATCTGGAACGCCACCCGGTTCGCGCTGATGAACGGCGCCACGATCGAGGGGCCGCTGCCGGACGCGTCCGCGATGTCCGCCACCGACCGGTGGATCCTGTCCCGCCTCAACTCGGTCGTGGCCGAGGTCGACGCGTACTACGAGGACTACCAGTTCGCCAAGCTGTCGGACGCGCTGTTCCACTTCGCGTGGGACGAGGTCTTCGACTGGTACGTCGAGCTGTCCAAGACGACCTTCCAGGCGGGCGGGGAGGCGGCCGAGGTCTCCAAGCGGGTGCTGGGCGAGGTCCTCGACGTCACGCTCAAGCTGCTGCACCCGGTGGTTCCGTTCGTCACCGAGACGCTGTGGACGACGCTGACGGGCGGGGAGTCGCTGGTCATCGCCGACTGGCCCGCCGACTCCGGCTTCCGGGACGCTTCGGCCGAGCGCGAGATCGAGTCGCTCCAGTCGGTCATCACCGAGGTCCGCCGCTTCCGCGCCGACCAGGGCCTCCAGCCGGGCCAGCGGGTGCCTGCGCGGCTCACGCTGACCGGTACGGCGCTCGCTCCGCACGAGGCGGCCATCCGTCAGCTCCTCCGCCTCCAGCCCGAGGGCGACTCCTTCACGGCCACGGCCACCCTCCCGGTCGCCGGCGCCGAGGTCGCCCTCGACCTCTCCGGCACGATCGATGTCGCCGCCGAACGCAAGCGCCTCGCGAAGGACCTCGCGGCCGCGGAGAAGGAGAAGGCGGCCGCCACGGCCAAGCTCGGCAACGAGGCGTTCCTCGCCAAGGCCCCGGACGCGGTCGTCGACAAGATCCGCACCCGCCTGGCCAAGGCCGAGGAGGACATGCTCCGCCTCCGGTCCCAGCTGGACCGCCTCCCGCAGGCGTAAGTGACCGAAGGCCCCCGGCGTCCCCGCGACGCCGGGGGCCTTCGCTTGCCCGCGGGGCCGCGGGGGTGCCGCTGCGCCCACCCGTGCCGCCCCAGCGGCACGACTGCCCGCAGCTGGGCGGGTGGTCACGAGGGGCCCGCCGTCGGACCACCACGCGCGGGACACCACCCCCTCCGTAGACTGGGCGACGTGAGCGACTCGCCCGGTAACAACGACACGCCCGACCCCCTCGCCGACTTCGACGACATCATCGCCGAGGAGACCGACCGCGACCCCGACCTCGCCGTGATCGAGGCCGGCAGCCGCACCCTGCGTACCCAGGGCGGCCCGCCGGAGGCCGACGTACCGGCCCGCCCCGAGGACCCCGAGGTGGACCGCGCCCTGCGCGAGGTGGAGACCGAGCTGGCCACCCGCTGGGGCGAGACCAAGCTGGAGCCGTCCGTCACCCGGATCGCCGCCCTGATGGACGTACTGGGCGACCCCCAGCGCGCGTACCCCTCCATCCACATCACCGGCACCAACGGCAAGACCTCCACCGCCCGCATGGTCGAGGCCCTGCTCGGCGCCTTCGAACTGCGCACCGGCCGCTACACCAGCCCCCACGTGCAGTCGGTGACCGAGCGCATCAGCCTGGACGGCGCCCCGATCAGCGCCGAGCGCTTCATCGAGACGTACGACGACATCAAGCCGTACATCGAGATGGTCGACACCGCCCAGGAGCACCGCCTCTCCTTCTTCGAGGTGCTCACCGGCATGGCGTACGCCGCCTTCGCGGACGCGCCCGTGGACGTCGCCGTGGTCGAGGTCGGCATGGGCGGAAGCTGGGACGCGACCAACGTGATCGACGGTGACGTGGCCGTGGTCATGCCGATCTCGCTGGACCACACCGACCGCCTCGGCGGGACGCCCGAGCTGATCGCCACCGAGAAGGCCGGCATCATCAAGCCGGACTCGACCGTGATCATGGCCCAGCAGCCGGTCGACGCTGCGCAGGTGCTGCTGAAGAAGGCCGTCGAGGAGAACGCCACCGTGGCCCGCGAGGGCATGGAGTTCGGCGTGGTGGACCGCCAGGTCGCCGTCGGCGGCCAACTGCTCACCCTGCGCGGACTGGGCGGCGAGTACCCCGAGGTCTACCTCCCGCTGCACGGCGCCCACCAGGCGCACAACGCGGCCGTCGCCCTCGCCGCCGTCGAGGCGTTCTTCGGCGTCGGTGCCGAGCGTGCCGAGCGGCTGGACATCGACACCGTGCGCAAGGCGTTCGCCGCCGTCTCCTCGCCGGGCCGGCTGGAGATCGTCCGGCGTTCCCCGACCGTGGTGCTGGACGCCGCGCACAACCCGGCCGGCGCGGAGGCGACCGCCGAGGCGGTGCGTGAGTCGTTCGACTTCAGCCGGCTGATCGGCGTGGTCGGCGCGAGCGCGGACAAGAACGTGCGCGGGCTGCTGGAGGCGTTCGAGCCGATCTTCGCGGAGGTCGTCGTCACGCAGAACTCCAGCCACCGCGCGATGGACGCGGACGAACTGGCCGGTATCGCCGTCGAGGTGTTCGGCGAGGACCGCGTGCAGGTCGAGCCCCGGCTGCCGGAGGCGCTGGAGGCCGCGATCACGCTGGCCGAGGAGGAGGGCGAGTTCGCCGGCGGCGGCGTACTGGTCACCGGTTCGGTCATCACAGTGGGCGAGGCGCGCCTGCTGCTTCGGAAGGGCTGAGGTAAACCGCTCGTGCGTACGCTCTGTTCATCGACGCTGATCGGCGAGTTCTTCGTCATCGGGTTCGCCGGTCTGGTCGCCATGAAGGACCCCTCGCTGGCCATGTCCACGGTGTGGTGGGTCTGCGGGGCCGCCATGGTGCTGTCCGTGCTGCTGTGCGGCATGGTGACCCGGCCGGGCGGCGTCGCCCTCGGCTGGGCCCTCCAGCTCGCCCTGATCGCCTCGGGCTTCTTCGTCCCGATGATGTACTTCCTGGGCGCCGTCTTCGCGGCCCTGTGGTGGGCCTCGGTCCACTACGGCCGCAAGATCGACGAGGCCAAGGCCCGCTTCGCGGCGGCCGCGGAGGCCGGTTCCTCCCCTACGGCTGACGCTGCGTGACGAGGGCGCGGACACGCCCTGTAACCTCGTGCCACCGCACGTCAGTCGTAAGGAGCCTCCCGTGACCCAGCGCACCCTCGTCCTGCTCAAGCCCGACGCCGTCCGGCGTGGCCTGATCGGCGAGATCATCGGCCGTATCGAGCGCAAGGCCGACTGGCGGATCGCCGCGCTGGAGCTGCGGAGCCTGGACCGGGGCATTCTGGAGCAGCACTACGCCGAGCACGTGGGCCGTCCGTTCTACGAGCCCCTCGTCGAGTTCATGTCCTCCGGCCCCGTCGTCGCGATGATCGTCGAGGGGGAGCGGGTCATCGAGGGTGTGCGGCAGCTCGCCGGGCCGACGGACCCGATCGCGGCGGCTCCCGGTTCCGTCCGGGGCGACTTCGGGGTCATCGTGCGCGAGAACCTGATCCACGCCTCGGACTCGGAGGAGTCCGCCGAGCGCGAGGTGAAGATTTTCTTTCCGGGCCGTGACTGACCGGTGCGGTGCGGGCCCGTCCGGGCCACACCGTGAGGAGTTTCAGGGAATTTTTTTCTGAGGGTCCGTCAGGCCCCCCGGATATCCCGCCGCCGGACGGCCGTACCATTTCGGCCGTCCCTCGGCATATGCGTTGCCGTTCGGGGGAACGCATGCCCCCGATGGACCGTCTCCACGAGCGAGGCGGCGCGTCATCTGCTGACAATGGGCGAAGACCCTCGCGCGGTGTTCGTGCAGGCGCGTCTACGATGGAAGCCTTCACGTCACCGCACCCACCTCGCCGACCTGAAAAGCCCTCAAAAGCTTCCAGGGAAGGCCCGTCGAATCCTGATGGGGAACTCAATGTCGTTCATCGGCCGTGACATGGCTGTCGACCTCGGGACCGCCAACACGCTGGTGTACGTCAGGGGTCGCGGGATCGTACTCAACGAGCCGTCCGTCGTGGCGATCAACACCAACACCGGTGGAATCCTCGCGGTAGGTGCCGAAGCGAAGAAGATGATCGGCCGCACGCCGGGCAACATCGTGGCCGTGCGGCCGCTGAAGGACGGTGTGATCGCCGACTTCGAGATCACCGAGCGGATGCTCCGCTACTTCATCCTGAAGATCCACAAGCGGCGGTATCTGGCCCGGCCTCGGGTCGTCGTCTGCGTGCCCTCGGGCATCACGGGCGTCGAGCGGCGCGCCGTCATCGAAGCCTCCTCCCAGGCGGGCGCCCGCCAGGTGCACATCATCGAGGAGCCCATGGCCGCGGCCATCGGCTCCGGCCTGCCGGTCCACGAGGCCACGGGGAACATGGTGGTGGACATCGGCGGCGGCACCACGGAGGTCGCGGTCATCTCCCTCGGCGGCATCGTCACCGCCCAGTCCATCCGCGTCGCGGGTGACGAACTGGACAACGCGATCATCCAGTACATCAAGAAGGAGTACAGCCTCCTGCTGGGTGAGCGGACGGCCGAACAGATCAAGATCACGATCGGTTCGGCGTACGACCTCGACTCCGACGAGCACACCGAAGTCCGCGGCCGGGACCTGGTGTCCGGGCTGCCCAAGACCGTCGTCATCTCCGCGGCGGAGGTGCGCAAGGCGATCGAGGAACCGGTCAACGCGATCGTCGACGCCGTCAAGACGACCCTGGACAAGTGCCCGCCGGAGCTGTCCGGCGACATCATGGACCGGGGCATCGTGCTCACCGGCGGCGGCGCCCTGCTGCGCGGCCTCGACGAGCGGCTGCGCCGGGAGACCGGCATGCCGATCCACATCGCCGAGGACCCGCTCGACAGCGTCGCGCTCGGCTCCGGCAAGTGCGTCGAGGAGTTCGAGGCGCTGCAGCAGGTGCTCGACGCCCAGCCGCGCCGATGACATGACACCTCGATTCCGCCGTACGAGAGGTCTGCTCTCGTGCGGCGGATCGTTGATATAGAGGCATAAGCTCCCCCAACGGACCCCCTTCGATTCGCGCATCGGCAACGGCGCTTTATCGGGGGTCCCCGAATTCCTATAGAGGAAGGGCACGGCCGCCGCACGTGAGGGACACGAAAGAGAGCCGGCTGCTCCTGGTCCTGCTGATCGCCATCGCGTTCGCACTGATCACGGTGGACATCCGCGGAGGCCGGAACTCCCCGGTCGACGGAGCCCGGCAGGCCGCGGCCGCGGCCTTCGGCCCGATCGAGAACGGAATGTCCACGGCGGTGGACCCGGTGGGCAACGCCGTCTCCGCCGTCCGGAACTCCGGAGAGCGCCATGACCGGCTCGCGGTCATGGAGAAGGAGAACGCGGCGCTCAAGGCCAAGCTGGGCAGTGACGACCGCACCCGCAGCCGTCTGAACCAGCTCGACAAGATGCTGAAGGTCGCGGGCCGGGGCCAGTACGGCATCAAGGGCGCCCAGGTCATCGCCATAGGAGCGGCCCAGGGCTTCTCCTGGACCATCACCATCGACGCGGGCGCCGACGACGGCATCAAGCGGGACATGACCGTGCTCAACGGCGACGGCCTGGTCGGCCGCGTCACCACGGTCGGCCCCGACACCGCCACCGTGCTGCTCGCCAACGATCCCGACTTCACCGTCGGCACCCGGATGGAGGGCAACGACGAACTCGGCTTCGCCTCCGGCCAGGGCGACCGCCCGCTGCGCGTGGAACTCCTCAACGGCAAGGCGGAGGTGAAGAAGGGCGACCGGCTCGTCACCTTCGGCTCCCAGGCCGACAAGCCGTTCGTGCCCGGCGTCCCGGTCGGTGTGGTCTCCCGTGTCGACCCCTCCGGCGGCGGCCTGACCCGCACGCTCTACGTCACCCCGTACGTCGGCTTCAGCAAGCTCGACATCGTCGGCGTGGTCGTGGCGGGACCGAAGAAGGACCCGCGCGACGAGGTCCTCCCGGCCAAGCCCAAGCCGGTCCCGACGCCCACGGTGACCGTCACGGTCACCCCCTCGGCGGACGGCTCCGCGCCGGACGACACCGACACCGACGGCCAGCAGCAGTAGGAGCTGAACCCCCATGCGCCTCAACCGCGTCCTGCTCTCCACCGTGCTGGTGGTCGTCGCCCTGGTGATCCAGGTGAGTGTCCTGGCCCGCCTCCACCTGCCCGGTGCCGTGCCCGACCTGCTCCTGCTGACCGTCCTCGGCCTCGCCCTGGTGTACGGCCATGTCGGCGGCGCCCTGGTCGGCTTCGGCGCGGGCCTCCTCGCGGACCTCGCTCCGCCCGCCGACCACGCGGCCGGCCGGTACGCCCTTGTGCTGTGCGTCATCGGCTACTTCGCCGGGCTCGCGAAGCCCGAGACCGGCCGGCTGAAGTCGGCGACCGGCCCGATGGCCGTCGTGGTCGCCGCCGCGATCGGCTCCACCCTGCTCTACGCGGGCGTCGGCGCCCTGGTCGGCGACACCGCCGCCCGCCATGTCGGCCTGCCCGGCCTGCTGTTCTCGGCCGCGCTGTACGACCTGCTGCTGGCCCCCTTCGTGGTGCCCGGCGTGATGTGGCTGGCCCGCCGCGCGGACAACGACCCGCTGGCCGAGTCCGGCCCCGCCGCCAAGGCCGGGAACATCTCCTCGGGTTGGCTCTCCTCCGGCACCGGCCTGCGCATCGGCTCCCAGCGAGGCTTCGGCGCGCTGAAGGCCAGGGCCCGCACCCGCTCCGCCCGCGTCGGCCGGATCAAGGGGGTCAAGCGGCTGTGACAGCCCCCGAGTTCACCCGAACGGGGAAGAACCGGCGGAACCGGCCCAGTTCGGCCGCACGTTCATCATCCGTACGCGCATACCAGTCCCGCGCTGAGAGGGGGAGTCAGCAGCAGTGACCGCCCACCCGTCGCCCGCCACCACCCTTCCAATGAATGGGCTGCGCCCATGACCAATATTCCGGAGACCGGGCGGACCCCACGGGTCCAGATCCGGCTGGTCGTCATCCAGATCCTCGTGCTCTCTCTGCTCGGCACCCTCGGCGGCCGGCTGTGGTACCTCCAGATCCGCGAGGGCGCCGCGTACCAGAAGGAGGCGTCCGGCAACCACGTCCAGCAGGTCGTGGACCCCGCCGTGCGCGGTGACATCCTGGACGCGCGCGGAGTCCCGCTCGCGGACAACGAGACGCGGCTCGTCGTCTCCGCCTCCCGCACCGACCTGCTCAAGCAGAAGGACGACGGCAAGGGTGTGCTGGCCAAGCTCGCCGCCGTCCTCGGCCTGAAGCCGGAGGAGGTGCAGCAGAAGGTCCGGCTGTGCGACGCCAAGACCCCCCAGCCCTGCTGGAACGGCTCGCCGTACCAGCCGATCCCGATCACCGACGAGGCCACGCCCAAGCAGGCCCTGCAGATCCGGGAGCGCGCCGAGGACTTCCCCGGCATCACCGCCGAGCCCGAGGCGGTCCGCCGCTACGGCGCGCCGGGCAAGGCCAACACCTCCCAGGTCCTCGGGTATCTCTCCCCGGTCACCGACGAGGAGATCCAGAAGGCCAAGGACACGGACTCGCCCTACCTGCGCTCCGACATGGTCGGCCGCTCCGGCCTGGAGCGGCAGTACGACAAGGAACTGCGCGGCAAGGCCGGCGTCACGCGGTACGAGGTGGACAACCTGGGCCGGGTCATCGGAAAGGCCAAGGCCGACCCGGCGGAGTCCGGTTCCAACCTGGTCACCAGCATCGACGCCCGTATCCAGCGGGTCACCGAGTTCGAGCTGGACAAGGCGATGAAGGTCGCCCGTCAGCAGTTCGACAAGATCACCGGCACCAACTACAAGGCGGACTCCGGTGCCGCCGTGGTGATGGAGGCCAAGACCGGCCGCATCGTCGCCATGGCCTCGGCGCCCGACTACGACCCGAACGTCTGGGTCGGCGGCATCTCCGCCAAGGACTACCAGGCCCTCACCGGCAAGAACTCCGACTACCCGCTGCTGAACCGGGCCATCCAGGGCCAGGCCGCACCGGGCTCGACCTTCAAGGTGGTCTCCACGGCCGCCGCGGTCGAGGCGGGGTACGACTTCAACGGCCGCTACCCCTGCACGAGTTCGTACTCGGTGGGCGGCCAGGTCTTCAAGAACTTCGAGGGCGAGAGCTTCGGCCCGATCCCGCTGGGCCGGGCGCTCGAGGTCTCCTGCGACACCGTCTTCTACTACCTCTCCGACCAGGAGTGGAAGAAGGACGGCGGCATCAACCCGAAGAAGGGCCAGCCCAAGGACTTCTTCTACAAGGCCGCCCACCAGTTCGGCCTCGGCAAGGAGACCGGCGTCGACCTGCCCAACGAGGTCACCGGCCGCGTCCCGGACCGCCAGTGGAAGCTGGACTACTGGAAGGCCAACAAGGACGCCTGGTGCAAGTACGGCAAGAAGGACGGGTCGTACGTCGAGAAGATCGCCTACGAGAACTGCCTCGAGGGCAACAAGATGCGTGAGGGCGACTCGATCAACTACTCCATCGGCCAGGGCGACACCCTCGTCACGCCGATCCAGGAGGCGGTGATCTACGGCGCCGTGGCCAACGGCGGCACGATGTACCACCCGAGCATCGGCAAGGCGGTCATCAGCGCGGACGGCAAGTCGGTGCGCGAGCTGAAGCCGAGGCCCTCGGGCAGGCTGCCGGTCAGCAAGGCCACCCTCAAGGGCATGGACGAAGCCTTCGCGGGCGTCATCACCCGGGGTACCGCCGCGTGGAAGTTCGGCGGCTGGCCGCAGGACAAGATCCCGCTGCACGGCAAGACCGGTACGGCGGAGGTCTACGGCAAGCAGACCACCTCCTGGCTGGCGACCTACTCCAAGGACTACACGGTGATCATGACGATCGCCCAGGCCGGTACGGGTTCCGGAGCCTCCGGTGAGGCCGTGCGCAACATCTACAGCGCGCTGTACGGCGTCCAGGGCGACGGCTCGATCGACAACAAGAAGGCGATGCTGCCGGAGCCGCAGAAGACCCTCCCGAAGGTCCGTCCCGACGGCACGGTCGCCGCGCCCAAGATCAGCACCGACCCGGCCAAGGACGTGGAGGCCGCGCAGAAGAACAACACCAGCAACGACGAGGACCAGCCCCCCGCCACCTCGCCGTCACCCAACACCAACAGCAACACCCGCAGGCGGCCCCGCCGGAGGGGGAGCCGGAGGACGCGCACATGACCGGCAACACCTTCTCCGTCTCCGGTTACGGCCCGAAGCGGGCCGGCTGGACCAGGATCCTCGCCCGTGACTCGCTGGCCCGCAGGCTGGACTGGCCGATACTGCTGGCGGCGCTCGCACTGTCGATGATCGGCTCCCTGCTGGTGTTCTCGGCGACCCGCAACCGCACCGAGATCAACCAGGGCGACCCGTACTACTTCCTGATCCGGCACTTCATGAACACCGGCATCGGGCTCGCCCTGATGATCGGCACCCTGTGGCTGGGCCACCGCGGCCTGCGCAACGCGGTGCCGATCCTCTACGGCCTCTCGTTGGCCGGCATCCTCGCGGTGCTCACCCCGCTGGGCTCCACCGTCAACGGCGCCCACTCCTGGATCGTCTTCGGCGGCGGCTTCTCGCTCCAGCCCTCGGAGTTCGTGAAGATCACGATCATCCTGGGCATGGCGATGCTGCTGTCCGCGCGGGTCGACGCGGGCGACAAGGCGTACCCGGACCACCGCACGGTGCTCCAGGCGCTCGGGCTGGCGGCGGTGCCGATCCTCATCGTGCTGCTCATGCCCGACCTGGGGTCGGTCATGGTGATGGTCATCATCATCCTGGGCGTGCTGCTCGCCTCCGGCGCCTCCAACCGCTGGGTGTTCGGCCTCATCTCGGCCGGCGCCATCGGTGCCATCGCCGTGTGGCAGCTCCACATCCTGGACGACTACCAGATCAACCGGTTCGCGGCCTTCGCAAACCCGGAGCTGGACCCGGCGGGCGTCGGCTACAACACCAACCAGGCCCGTATCGCCATCGGCTCCGGCGGGCTGACCGGTGCCGGGCTGTTCCACGGCTCGCAGACCACGGGCCAGTTCGTGCCGGAGCAGCAGACCGACTTCGTCTTCACCGTCGCGGGCGAGGAACTCGGCTTCCTCGGGGCCGGCCTGATAATCCTTCTCCTCGGCGTCATCCTGTGGCGCGCCTGCCGCATCGCCCGCGACTCGACCGAGCTGTACGGCACGGTCGTGGCGGCCGGCATCGTCGCCTGGTTCGCCTTCCAGGCGTTCGAGAACGTCGGCATGACGCTCGGCATCATGCCGGTCACCGGCCTGCCGTTGCCCTTCGTCTCCTACGGCGGCTCCTCGATGTTCGCGGTGTGGATCGCGGTGGGGCTGCTGCAGTCGATCAGAGTGCAGCGGCCTATGTCGGCGTGAGCCTTCGGCAGCCCGGCCATCGGGCCCGGTCAGGTTTCCCTTCGGGGCGACCTGACCGGGCCCTCGGCGTTTCCGGGAGCGTGCGCGGCCGCGGAGTGCGGCGGTCCGCCGGGTCGGACCTGCGGCCCCGACCGTTCCCGGGGGCTGGTTGAGATCGCGGAGGCGTTCTAGATTCGGTTCATGGCGGACGTGAAGCGGGAGATCGAGCGGAAGTACGAGGTGGCGGGCGATGGGCCGCTGCCCGAGCTGGCCGGGGCGGGGGCGGTGGCGGACGTCGTGGACAGAGGTGTGGTCGAGCTGGACGCCGTCTACTACGACACCGCCGACGAGCGGCTGGGTGCCGCCTCGCTCACGCTGCGCCGCCGTAGCGGAGGCGCGGACGCCGGGTGGCATCTGAAATTCCCCGTCGCTCCCGGTGTCCGGGACGAGATCCGGGCCCCGCTCTCGGACACCGTGCCCGGGGAGATCGCCGAGCTGGTGCGCTCACGGGTCCGGGGTGCCGAGCTGGTCCCCGTGGTCCGGCTGCGTTCCGCCCGCGACGTACGGCACCTGGTCGGCGCGGACGGGACCCTGCTGGCCGAGGCGAGCGTGGACACCGTCGACGCCGAGCGGCTCAACCGCGCGGGCGGCACCGCACACTGGACCGAGATCGAGGTGGAGCTGGCCGACGGCGCCGACCCGGCCGTGCTGGACGCCGTCGAGGAGCGGCTCGCTGAGGCGGGGGTGCGGCCGTCGAAGGCGCCGTCCAAGGTGGCCGAGGCGCTGCGCCGTACCGGCGGCTCCCGTGCCCGCTCGGCTGGGCGGGCGGCGGAGCCGGTGACGGCGGGAGACCACGTCCTCGCGTACCTCCGGGAACAGCGCGAGGCGATCCTCGCCCGCGACCCCGGTGTCCGCCGGGACCTGCCGGACTCCGTGCACCAGATGCGGGTCGCCACCCGCCGGCTCCGCTCCGCCTTCCGCAGCTTCGGCTCCGTGCTGGACCGGGACGCCACCGCCCCGGTCGCCGCCGAGCTGAAGTGGCTGGCCCGCGAACTCGGGGCGGGCCGGGACCAGGAGGTGCTGGCGGAACGGCTGTCGGACGCCCTGGACGCGGTCCCGCCCGGCGAGGTCACCGGTCCGGTGCGCGAGCGCCTCGGCTCCTGGGCGGCCGCCCGGCACGGCAGCACCCGCGGCCGGCTGCTCGGGGTGCTGGACTCCGCCCGCTACCTCGCCCTGCTGGACAGCCTCGACACCCTGCTCGCGGACCCTCCGCTGCGGAAGAAGGCGGCGCGCAAGCCGGGCAAGGTGCTCACCCGCGCGCTGAAGAAGGAGGGTGACAAGCTGGCCCGGCTGGTGACGGCCGCGCTGGAGCTGCCGCCCGGCGAGGACCGCGACCACGCCCTGCACCAGGCCCGCAAGCGGGCCAAGCGCGCCCGGTACGCCGCCGAGGCGGCCGTCCCCGCGCTCGGCGGCTCCGCCCGCGCCCCGGCCCGCGCGGCGAAGAAGCTGACCAGCCTGCTCGGCGAGCACCAGGACAGCGTGCTGGCCCGGCAGACCCTGCGCGAGCTGGCGGCGGTGGCGCACGCGGCGGGGGAGAGCGCGTTCACGTACGGGGTGCTGTACGAGCGGGAGGAGCAGGCGGCCCGGCGTACGGAGGAGAAGCTGCCCGGCAAGTGGGCGAAGGCCCGCTCCGCGTTCCCGCACTGAGCTCGGCGTACGGGGGACGCGCCCGGACGGGTTAGGCTTGATGGTCACCCTTCCAGCCTCCGGCCGGGAGATGTCCTCAAGTCAGCTCACGAAGGTAATGCCGCGATGTCTGTCGAGTCGGTCTTCCCGCAGCTCGAAGCCTTGCTCCCGCATGTGCAGAAGCCGATCCAGTACGTCGGCGGAGAACTGAACTCCACGGTCAAGCCCTGGGACGAGGCCGAGGTCCGCTGGGCCCTGATGTACCCGGACGCGTACGAGGTCGGTCTGCCCAACCAGGGCGTCATGATCCTCTACGAGGTGCTCAACGAGCAGCAGGGCGTCCTCGCCGAGCGCACGTACAGCGTGTGGCCGGACCTGGAGGCGCTGATGCGGGAGCACGGCGTCCCGCAGTTCACGGTCGACAGTCACCGTCCGGTGAAGGCGTTCGACGTGTTCGGCCTGAGCTTCTCCACCGAGCTGGGCTACACCAACATGCTCACGGCCCTGGAGCTGGCGGGCATTCCGCTTCAGTCGCGGGACCGTACGGTCGACGACCCGATCGTGCTGGCCGGCGGGCACGCGGCCTTCAACCCGGAGCCGATCGCGGACTTCATCGACGCGGCGATCATCGGTGACGGCGAGCAGGCCGTGCTGGACATGACGGAGATCATCCGCCGCTGGAAGGCGGAGGGCCGGCCCGGTGGCCGCGAGGAGGTGCTGCTCCGGCTGGCGAAGACGGGCGGGGTGTACATCCCGGCGTTCTACGACGTGGAGTACCTGCCCGACGGCCGGATCGGCCGTGTGGTCCCCAACCGCTCCGGTGTCCCGTGGCGTGTCTCCAAGCACACGGTGATGGACCTGGACGAGTGGCCGTACCCGAAGCAGCCGCTGGTGCCGCTGGCGGAGACGGTGCACGAGCGGATGTCGGTGGAGATCTTCCGCGGCTGCACGCGCGGCTGCCGGTTCTGCCAGGCGGGCATGATCACCCGCCCGGTGCGCGAGCGTTCGATCACCGGTATCGGTGACATGGTCGAGAAGGGGCTCAACGCGACCGGCTTCGAGGAGGTCGGCCTGCTGTCGCTGTCCTCGGCGGACCACTCCGAGATCGGTGAGATCGCCAAGGGCCTGGCGGACCGGTACACCGACGACAAGATCGGCCTCTCGCTGCCGTCCACCCGTGTCGACGCGTTCAACGTCGACCTGGCCAACGAGCTGACCCGCAACGGCCGCCGGTCCGGTCTCACCTTCGCCCCCGAGGGCGGCTCCGAGCGCATGCGCAAGGTCATCAACAAGATGGTCTCGGAGGAGGACCTGATCCGTACGGTCGCCACCGCGTACGGCAACGGCTGGCGGCAGGTGAAGCTGTACTTCATGTGCGGTCTGCCGACCGAGACGGACGACGACGTCCTCCAGATCGCCGACATGGCGACCCACGTGATCCAGAAGGGCCGCGAGGTCTCCGGCTCGGGCGACATCCGCTGCACGGTCTCCATCGGCGGCTTCGTGCCCAAGCCGCACACCCCGTTCCAGTGGGCGCCGCAGCTCTCCGCCGAGGAGACCGACGCGCGCCTGCAGAAGCTCCGCGACAAGATCCGGGGCGACAAGAAGTACGGCCGCTCCATCGGCTTCCGGTACCACGACGGCAAGCCCGGCATCGTCGAGGGCCTGCTCTCGCGCGGCGACCGGCGCGTCGGCGCGGTCATCCGCGCGGTCTACGAGGACGGCGGCCGCTTCGACGGCTGGCGCGAGCACTTCTCCTACGACCGCTGGATGGGCTGCGCGGACAAGGCGCTGGCCGAGTTCGGCGTCGACGTCGACTGGTACACTACCCGCGAGCGCTCCTACGAGGAAGTCCTCCCCTGGGACCACCTCGACTCCGGCCTCGACAAGGACTGGCTCTGGGAGGACTGGCAGGACGCCCTCGACGAGACCGAGGTCGAGGACTGCCGCTGGACCCCCTGCTTCGACTGCGGTGTGTGCCCGCAGATGGACACGGCCATACAAATCGGCCCGACCGGGAAGAAGTTGCTTCCTCTCACGGTCAAGAACGCTGCGCCGACGCCGAGCGGTCACTCACACTGAGATGAGTGACGCACTCGTTCGGGTGATGGATGCTCTGGCGGGGGCAAGTGAGGACGAGGTGGCCGCTGCGCTGGCAGCTGTCGGGGCTTCCAGCCGTCGGCAGCAGGAGCAGCAGAGAGGACCTTGTACGCCTCTGCCGGGCACGGGAGGGACCTCGGCCATCCACTCAGAGGTGGAGTGGGTCTGAGGCTTTCGGCCTCACTGAAGCGTTTCTGGCGACTACTAAGCCCCCTTCGACGCGGAGGGGGCTTAGTAGTGTCGGCGCTCGCTAACGTCCGTGCACGGTGAGGTGCGTCGGGAAGAGTGGGTGCGCGGTGACCTGCTCGAAGATCCGTTCTGGTCGCTTTGGCAGCTTGATATTCATGACGGCGATTGCTGGATACAGTCGTTTTGTTACTACTGGTTGCGGGGGCAACTAGAGCTTGGTCGGCTGTGTGCCGACGTCCTGGGGAGGGCCTGTAGCGCATGAGTCGTCGCTCTGGTGGTTTTGTCGGTGCCTGGGCAGAAATGCAGCGTCAGCACCAGCGTCAAGTGGAAACCGAGACCCGACGGCGCCGGGAAGAGGGGCGACAGGCGCGGGCCTATCAACGACTTGCCACGCAGGAGTACCGGCAGTATCGACAGGCAGAGGCGAGGCGACGCACGGAGGAGCTGGACGCGCAGGTCGCAGCCTTGCAGGGGCTGTTGGCCGCAGGTTGCCAGGCGTCGGCCTTCAGGGCGTCGTCCCTGACGCGCGCGGAGGAAATGCCGCCGTTCGACCCTGGACAGCTCGCGTGGCCTGTGCGCATGCCGGATCCGAGCCAGTACCAGGCGCAAGGAGGGTGGACCGCGAACCGTCGTGCACAGGTTCAGGCCGAGGTACAGGCCCGTTTCGAACGGGACTGGCACGCCGCGCAAGCTGCCGAAGCGCAGCGACAGCAGCAGCTGGCGGCCCTCCAGCGGGACTACGAGCAGCGGACTGAGGCTCAGCGGGCGGAGGTCCGTCGGCACAACGCCGGTATCGGCGAGGTGACCGAGGGTGTCAGGCGGGGAGACCCTGACTCCGTGATCGAGTACTTCTCAGCGGCTCTCTACTCGTCGACTGCCTGGCCGGAAGGGTTTCCTCGGCAGGTTGCGGCAGCCTTCGACTCGGCGGCGCGGCAGCTTGTTCTGGACTGGGAGCTGCCCGGGTACGACGTCGTCCCCGAGGCGAAATCCGTGAGGTACGTGCCCGCCCAGGACGAGGACAAGGAAACCGCACGTCCTGCTGCCCAGCGCCGTGGGCTGTACCGAGAGGTGCTGGCGCAGAGCCTGCTGCTGGTCCTGCATCAGCTCTTCGCGGCGGACGAGTACGGCACCCTCGACTCGGTGGCCCTGAACGGCTTCGTGGACGCCCATGATCCGGCGACGGGTAGGCGAACGCACATCTTCCTTGCGACCGTCATGGCCCAGCGGGCGGCGTTCACCGGCCTACACCTGGAACAGGTGGACGCGGTCAGCTGTCTGACCGAGGCGTTGAGGGGCCAGCTCGCGTCCCGTCCTGATCAGCTCACATCCGTGCGCCTGGGACGGAAGCCTCAGGACGTCGGGAACCATGTCGTCACTCACGGCGGTGATGAGGAGCCGGATCTGTATGACATGGATCCGATCGAGTTCGAATCGCTCGTTGCCAGCCTGTTCCGTGCCATGGGTATGCAGGCTGTGACGACCCAGCGCTCGAATGACGGCGGCGTGGATGTGGACGCGCTGGACCCGACGCCCATCCGAGGCGGCAAGATCGTCGTACAGGTGAAGCGCTACCGCAGCACGGTGCCGCCCACCGCTGTGCGTGACCTGTACGGGACGGTCCAGGACGTGGGTGCCAACAAAGGAGTGCTGGTGACCACGGCGGGCTACGGCCCCGGCTCACATACATTCGCTCGGGGCAAGCCCTTGGAGCTCATCTCGGGCGGTGAACTGGTCGACCTACTGCACCGGCACGGGCTTCGTGGGCGCCTGGGGGAGGGTGGACGACCGACTCCAGTGCAGCCGTCCCCCTTCAGTCCTGCAACGGCGCCCGACGGCCACAACGTGTTGGGCATGACGTGGTCCGGCGGTGTCGCGCTGGATGTATGCGCTCTTGTCTGCCGTGGCAACCGAGTCCTGAGCGAAGACCACTTCGTCTTCTTCAACAACCGGCAGACTCCGGACGGTTCGGTACGAGCAGTGCCGGCTGCGGCGCCGGACAAGGCGGCGCTCCGTGTCTCCTTCGATGCGCTGCCGGAAGCGGCTGATCGGTTCGTGCTTGTGGCGGCCGTTGATCCGGAGGTGAACCCGGAAGCCGATCTGTCCGGATTCACCGATGCATGTATCCGGTTGCTGGACCCGGCAATGACCGAGCTCGGCCGGCTTGAGGTCTCCGATGGCCGCTCCGGCGAGACCGCGTTGGTGCTGGGCTCCTTCCGGCGCAGGTCCAATGGCGACTGGGACTTCGTGCTTGGAGGGAAGGGGTACACAGGGGGATTGGAGCAGCTCGTCCAGGAGTACGGCATCGAAGTCGAGTGACGACAGGGGGCTCTTGCACGGTGCTGGCCTTGCCCTCAGATGGACACCCAGATCCAGATCGGCCCGAATGGCAAGAAGTTTCTGCTCTGACGGTCAAGAACGCAGGTCAGGCGTCGGCTTCAAGTGGTCACTCGCACTGAGGTGAGCGAGGCACTTGATCGGGTGATGGAGGCCCTGGCGGGGTTGAACGAGGAGGAGGCCTCTGCGGCGCTGGCTCCGGCCGGCGCTTCGGTCCCTCGCCCGTCGGCGCCGTCGCCGTGCTCTCAGACACCGCTGCCGGGTCCTGGAAGTTCCGCGCACATCTTCTCCGGGGTGGAGTGGGTCTGAAGCCATTCCTGGCGTGTGCCACGTGTGACATGTCGAGCCCCGTCCCGGATTGGAGTGGGCTCGTCCCATCCCGCTTGACCCACTCCGCCAAGATCCGAAGCCGCCGAGGGGCCAAGCGCTGACCCGCGCTACGCATCGAGGTCCGGCTTGTGTTGACGCTGCTCGATCGGAAGAGGCTTCACGCCGGCCAGGGCTACGCGGGTGATGAGTGCCGCGTGCCAGGCTGCGGGCCTCGATGGCAGAGGCGCGGAGCTGATTAGGCTCGGAGAGAACGCGCTGTTCCGGCTAGCCTCGGTGTCGGTGATCGTTCGGGTGGCAAGGGGACGGCCGCTTTCCACAATGAGACGCCAGAATGGATGCCCCTGATACAGAGCGAAATCGTGATCGTCGACGACGATGGAACGGAAGAGCCGTTCGACCCGGCGTCGTGGTTCTCGTGACGCGGAGCCGCCCGCCCGCTTGTGTGGGGGCGGTTCCGCTCGTGTGTCCGCCAGATGGCGTCAGAATGCCTCGGCGAAGTCATCCTCTTTCATGATCAGCCGGTCTCGTACGTCTTTGGGGATCATGAGCTTCATGTGGATGTGAGGGGTGCGAACCCCCTTCACCTTGCTCCGCGTGATCACGCACTTGGCGCCGACCCTGAGCAGATCGGCGGCCATAGCCTCTATGCCGCCTTCTTCCCAGTGCTGCCGGAAGGTCTTGCCGTTGTGCACGGCTACCCATCGGTCCTTTGTGGACTCCGGATCGATGGCCTCCAACTGCTTGATGAGATCGTCCAGCGTCTTCTCGGCCGTCTCCTTGGTGAAGCGCGTCTTCGTGAATCGGCCTCCGGGCTCCAAGCCCGTCATGTAGTAGCTGATGGACTCTTCCAGCCGCTGTAGTTCCTTGCGGGCGTCGGCACCCTGGCGATACTCGCGTGTCATGACCGGCTCGTTACCCAGGACCCTCAAGACGTCGTCTACGAGCTTGCCGTAGATCTCATCGGGGTTAGGGGCGCCGTGACCGCCGGCCTTGCACTTACCGCACCGCAGGTACGAGTACGACCGTCCATTGACGCGGTTCTTCTGCACGGTCATGTTCGAGCGGCAGTCATGGCAGATCAGCACACCGAGGAACTTCGTCGCGCCGCCGGGGCATCGTGTGGGCTGGTTCTTCGCTCTGCGGTCCAGGGCCTTCTGCAGGCTGTCGAACTCTTCCTCGGTGAAGATCGGGTCGGCTACCCGTATGGGCTGAGCGTCGCTGCCGAGGACCATCTTCGAGCGGCGCACGCCTCCGTTCTTCTCCTCTTCAACGCGGTAGCCCATGAGGGCTGGGTTCCTGAGACGTCGGAGCATTGTCGCCGTGGTCAGCCCCGGTCCGCAGAGGCCGGCCCGTACTAGGACCTTGGCCATGCGCCGAGCGGAGGCGGGCTTCGGCCTCATGGCGGCATTGCGACACCAGTGCAGTGCTCGGTACGCATCCTGGTCGATGACGAGAACGACCCGTCCGTCCTCGTTCTCCGCCGTTTGGTAGCCGTACGCGGGCTTGCCCACCAGCCAGTCAGTCTGTGTCTTGACGTAGTTCCACAGGCTTGCGACGCGCGTGCTCGTGTTGGCCGCCTCGATCTCGGCGATACCGCCGATGATCGTGACCATGATCTTCCCTGCCGTGGTGGTCAGGTCGATCGAGTCGTTCTTGGAGACCAGATTCTTCCCGTACTTCAGGCACCAGTCGATCATGGTGCTGAGGTCACTGAGTCGCCGTACGAAACGGTCCAGCTTCCAGAAGAGGATCTCGTCGAACTCCGGCGCCCTGTTGTTCAGCCAGTCCCCGAGTTCCTTGCGCTGCCACGGTGGAACCTTCGTCGCCGACACGTTGAGATCGCTGGCCACGCCGACGACTCGGCAGCCACGGTCCAGTGCCAGCTTCCGAAGGTCGAGTTCTTGGCGGACCGGCGACGTCGTGTCGTCGGTGAGCACGGACAGCCGCACGGACAACAGGGCCCGTGGGGCGTCGTCGGGTAAGAGCGCTTGGGCCTTCTTCAGGTCCTCCAAGAGGGCTAAGTCCGACCCGGTCCACTCGGCCTCAACTGAATACTGCGCACGGTCAGTTGCTGTGCGCGTCCTCGTTCGCTTCGCCATGACCAGCACGGTAGCGGATATGGCCTCGTTGGAGTATGGCCTCAGATGGATACCCACATCCAGATCGCCGACCGGCAAGAAGCTGCTGCCTCTGACGGTCAAGAACGCAGGTCCGGCGCCCGCTTCGAGTGGTCACTCGCACTGATGTGAGCGGACCACCCGATCGGGTGGTCGAGGCGCTGGCGGGGGTCCGGTCCAGCTTGTGCGCCGCTGTGTGACCAGTGAGCCCTCTCTCCTGAGGGAGAGGGGGCTCACTGGTGTGCGGTGGCGTGGGAACCTGCGGGCTCGGCACTGCGGCTGGCTGCCACGACCCCGTACTCCTGGTGCGTTGCCCCGGCAGGATCTGCGCGAGGGGAGCTGTCGGGAATAGCCTGGGAAGGGCGACTTCGGGGTGGGACGGACCCGCCTGAGGTGTTCAGAACGCCGAGGGGGATGCGAAACAGGGAGGAAGAATGCCCTGGAATCTGAGAGGCACGTACCTGGAGAGCTGCAACTGTGATGTGGTGTGCCCCTGCACCACCTCGGGCCTCACCGCGCCGGCCGACCATGAGCGCTGCCAGGTGACCTTCGCGTTCCACGTGGACAGCGGGACCGTGGACGGCGTGGACGTCTCCGACCACAGCGTCGCCGTCTTCATCGACGCACCCCAGGTGATGGCCGAGGGCGGCTGGCAGGTCGCGCTCTACGTCGATGCCTCGGCCGACGAGAGTCAGGCGGAGGCACTGGGCAAGGTCTTCTCGGGCCAGGCTGGTGGGCCGATGGCGGCGCTCACGCCGCTCATCGGCGAGGTCCTCGGAGTGCAGCGCGTCCCCATCGACTACCGGGACGACGGTCGCCGCCATGCCGCGCGGGTGGATGACGCCATCGACATCGAGATCGAGGACCAGGTCGCCCCGCAGTTCGGCGAGGACGGTCCGGTGATGGGCCTGACCGGCATGTTCCATCCTGTGAACAGCACGCTGACGATCGCCCGCTCCACCCGCGCGACGGGCGACGGCGTGTACGGCCGGTCCTGGGACTTCACCGGCGGCAACGGACACTCGGCGCCCTTCACGTGGTCCGTATGACCGATGGGCCGGTCACCGGCCGCCGAAGGGCGCGCCCTGCCGGGCTTCTGCTGGTAGCCGCGGCCGTCGCCTGGAGCTGGGTGGTGACGCGCTGGGGAGGGATGCAGGCGACGACCGCCACCATGGGCCTGGGACTGCCCGCTTTCCTGGGCGTGTGGACGCTGATGATGGCCGCGATGATGCTGCCCTCCACGGCGCCCGTCGCCGCGCTGTACGCACGCACCATCACCGTGCACCGGTCGAGGCGCATGGTCGCCTTCACCGTCGCGTACCTGCTCGTCTGGGCCGTGGCCGGGCTGCCCGCGTATGCGCTGGCCATGGGCCTGGGTCGGGCGGCGACCGCGGCGGGGACCGCGGTGGCCGCGGCCGTGTTCGCGGTCTGTGGCGTCTACCAGTTCACGCCGCTCAAGGACCGTTGCCTGGCGAGGTGCCGCTCGCCGATCGGGCTGATGCTCCGCTACGCCTCGTACCAGGGACGCTCTCGCGATCTGCGTGCCGGAGCCCACCATGGCGCCTTCTGCCTGGGCTGCTGCTGGTCGCTCATGATGCTGTTGGCGGCGTTCGGTCTGATGAACCTGTGGGCCATGGTGGTACTGGCTGTCGTGATCACCGCTGAGAAGCTCGCTCCGGCCGGCCGCCTGGTGGCCCGTGCCGTGGGTACCGTCTCGTTCGCTCTGGCGGCA
This sequence comes from Streptomyces griseoluteus, assembly GCF_004784465.1. Taxonomy (GTDB): domain Bacteria; phylum Actinomycetota; class Actinomycetes; order Streptomycetales; family Streptomycetaceae; genus Streptomyces; species Streptomyces griseoluteus. The sequence continues at coordinate 104,917 of NZ_SRRU01000012.1, forward strand.
GCCGTCTTCTGGGTGCCGACGCTGGCTCCGGGTCTCACCGGTGGCGGTATGGCCGGTATGTGAGGGACGGTACCGATCTTCCGGGTGCGTAAGTCCGGCACATATGTCTTATATGAACGCGAAGGCAACGGATGGGAAGCCAGGCGCCCTGGCCCGTGAGAGCCGGGTGCGCGGGTGTCGGTCGGCCGGCTGGGCGTGACGGAAGAGGGTGCCGAAGTGGTGGAAGCGGCTACGCCGGGCTCCGAGGGCAAGGAGGACGCCGCTGCCCTCGGGGGTTATCAGCAGGAGCTGAAGCGGACGCTCGGCTCCTTCCAGGTGTTCGCGATCTCGTTCGCCTTCATCTCGGTGGCGGTCGGTATCTTCTCGACGTACGACGACGTGCTGCAGAACGCGGGGCCGGTGGGGATCTGGCTGTGGGGTGTCGCGACGGTGGGTCAGGTGCTGGTCGCCCTGGTCGTGGCGCAGCTTGCCGGGCGTATCCCGCTCAGCGGCTCGTCGTACCAGTGGGCCTCACGGCTGGCCAACCCGAAGGTCGGCTGGGGGTTCGGCTGGCTGAGCTTCTGCTACCTGGCCATCGCGGTGGTGGCGGTCGACAACGCGCTCGCGAGTCAGGCGTTCATGCCTCTCGCCGGTATGGGGCCGGACGAGGACACGGCGCGTGTGATCACGCTGGTGATTCTGCTGGTTCAGGCCGTGGTCGTGGTGGCTTCCACGCGCCTCGTCAGCCTGATCAACAGCGCCGCGGTGGGGCTGGAGCTGGCGTTGGTCGTGGTGGTGGCGCTCCTCCTTGCCATCGTGGTGGCGGTCACCGGCCGTGGCGCGGCCGGCAACTTGGTCTCGCGTGGCGTCACCGAGCATGCCCCGCACTACTTCGACGTCGGTGGCGGGTTGATGATCGCCATGATCATGGGGCTCGCCACGCTGGTCGGTTTCGATTCCGCGGCGAACCTGGCCGAGGAGGCCAAGGACCCCTTCCGCAGCGTCCCGCGCGCGATCGTGGGGTCCGTCCTGGCGGCCGGTGTGCTGGGCATCGTGTTCCTGATCTGCCTCACCGTGGCGATCGAGGACATCCCCCGGATCACCGCGAGCGAGTCGCCCGTTGCGGCGATCATGCGGGAGCGACTGGGGCCGCCGATGGAGAGAGTGCTCCTGGCGGCCGTTGCGATCGCGTTCTTCGGCGCCGGGACGGTGGTGATGACGGCGTGCTCACGGATGGTCTTCGCCATGTCGCGCGACGGGCGTTTCCCTGCCCACCGGCTCATGCGCCGGGTCAGCCCTCGCACGCAGACGCCGGTCCCCGCGACGGTGCTGATCCTCGTCGTGGGCCTCGTTCTGATGATCGCGCTGCCGGGCGCCGCGCTGCTGAAGCTGATCACGGCGTCCACGATCCTTCCGGCGATCATCTACGGTGCGACGATCGTGCTGTATCTGGCGGTGCGCCGCCGTCTGGACCGGAGGAAGGGCGCGTTCGACCTCGGGCGCTTCGAGATGCCGGTCGCGGTCTGCGCGCTGTTGTGGACGCTCGTGTCACTGTTCGTGCTGGTGTCGCCGGCTGAGGCGCTTGTTCCCGTGCTGATCGTGGTGGGCCTGCTCGTCGTGGGTGGGCTGTTCTTCGTCGGCCTGCTGCTGTTCGATCGCCCGGCGTTGGAGACCGAGCCGGGCGATGTCAGTGTCTTCGAGCACTGACATCACCCCGGTCGCCTGATGGTGGCCGGTCAGCAGAATGCGGGCGGGATGCTCTGTTCGTACTGAAACACGTTCCCGGGGTCGTACTTCGCCTTGATCTTGCGCAGCCGGTCGAAGTTGTCCCCCCAGTAGGCGGTCTCCCAGTTCTGCGTCCCGACGTTCGGGACGTTGGCGTAGGCACCGTTCACGTAGGGCCGCAGTGCCTGGCTGAACTCGGCGATCCAGGCCTGGGCCCGCGGAGTCAGTTCGTCGCCGCTGCCCGGTACTCCGCGTTTTCCCCAGCCGGCTCCGGGCTCGGAGTAGAAGAGCGCGTCACGGTGGGGGAACGACGTGCCACCGCGGGGGCTCTTCCTGACGGCCCCGCCGAAGGCCTGGGTGAAGAAGTTGCTGTCATCCGTAGGTGCGTCACGCATGAACGAGGCGATCACGCTGATCGCTGTCCTCGGGAACGGTGTGCTGGTGAACTGCGAGCAGAACTTCCAGTTCGCGGGCTCGTCCTCGGTCGGGATCTGGAACGCCGCGTACACGTCGCCCCAGTTGCCGACCCGCACCGTGATGGTGGGGTCACCGACCGACAGGACCGGAGCCAGCACCTTCTTCGTCTCCGCTGGTGTTCCATCCGCGAGGACGGCGAACATCAGGATCCGGTTCCTGCGGATTTCGAGCTGTGCGCCCAGGCGGTCGTCGGCGGCCGGCGCCGTGCGCTGCCACGCCTCGAAGACCTCTTGCAGGTCCCCGATGCCGTCCCACGCCGCTTGCAGGTAGGTGACGCTCGCCAGTGGAGTCAGCTGGTAGGTCAGGGACGTCACGATCCCGAAGTTGCCGTTGCCTGCCCCACGGAGGGCCCAGAGCAGGTCCGAGTGGTTCTCCAGGTCGGTGGTGATCACCTTGGCGCAGTCATCGCCTTCCGGGACGACGATCTCGGCGCCGACCAGGCTGTCACAGGCCATGCCGAGGTAGCGGGTGAGGAAGCCGAAACCGCCTCCGAGCGTCGCGCCGGACAGGCCGACGCTTCCCTCGGTTCCGGTCGTCACTGCGAGGTTCTTCTTCGCGAGGGCGGTCACCGCTTCCAGCTGGCTGAGCCCGGCGCCAACCGTCGCCGTGCGAGCGGTGGTGTCGATACGGACCGACTTCAGTTCGCTGACATCGATCACGATGCCGTTGTCCACGTTCGACCAGCCCTCAAGGCTGTGGCCGCCGCTCCGCACCCGCAGCGCCACGTCGTGCTGTCGTGCCCAGGTGAGGGCGTTGACCACGTCCTGAGCCTGCTGGGCGTAGACGATGACCAAGGGATGGTGGACGAACAACTCGTCCCAACCCCGGCTGGCCTCGGCGTAGTCGGGGTCGTCGGGACGAACGATGCGTCCGGTCAGCCTTGCTCGCGGGCACGTCATGCTCTCGGTTCCTTCGCTCACGGCACTGAGGCGGTCTGCGTCCTCTCTTCATGGATGATTTGCGCGAAGCGGACAGTAGCGAGGGTGAGCACGGCAGCCAGTGCCGACACGCTGGCCACCAGGGCCGAGAGCCGAGGCCGGCAGGACACGGCGAAGGGCCCACCGGATGATCCGGTGGGCCCTTCGTTGTGGCTGAGCCGGCGTCAGACCGCCGGGGCGTACTTCGGGTTGGGGCCGTACTCGTTGGCCTCCGGCTTGCCCTCCGAGGCGAGGAAGACGAGCAGGATGATGAATCCGACCAGCGGGATCAGCGAGATCAGGACCCACCAGCCGGAGCGGCCCGTGTCGTGCAGGCGGCGGACCGCGACGGCGAGGCCCGGGATCAGGACGGCGAGGCCGTAGACGAGCTGGAGGACCTGGGTGTCCAGGGCCGCGTCCACGATCGCCAGCACGATGGTGATGATCAGGTTGAACAGGAAGAACATCCAGTATTCCTGCCGCCGCGCGCGACCGCTGAACACCGCGTACTTCTTGAGCACGTCCACGTACCAGTGCATTTTCGTCCCCCCAGGGAAGTGCGTGATTGGTCTCCCATGGAAGCAGCAGCCCTGGCCGGAATCCATAACTTTGGCGTGATCAGATCAAGGCGTTACGTGCCCGCAGCCGTACGGTGATCAAACCCGCTCCTCACACCGTGCCGGCGGTCGCCAGCCGGGCGTCCAGCCAGTCGAAGACCCGCTCCTCGAACAGCGCCCGCCCCAGCGGCTCGCAGTGCAGGTGCGCTCCCTCCTCCTCGGTGAAGCGCACCAGTTCCTTGGGGCCGGGCAGCGCGTCGTACAACTGCTCCGACGCGCCGGGCCAGAAGCGCTCGCCCTCCGGGTCGGTGATCAGCAGCGGGGTGGTGATGTGGTCCACGACGCGGGTGAGGTCCTGCCGGGACACCTCGGTCAGCAGGTCGTACCGCGAGACCTCGCACAGCAGGTCGTAGGGCCTCTCCACCCCGTACGGCTTGGCCCGCCAGTGCCACGTCGCGGCCAGCGCCGGGTTCTGTTCCAGCGCCTCCCCGATGATCGCGTCGAAGGCGTCCCGGTCCCCGGACTCCCACAGCGCGCGCAGGTCCGGCCCGAGGTGCTGCCACCAGCTCTCCGCGACCCGCACCACCCCCGGATCGGCGACCGCCGCCGCGAGCCGGTGCTCGAAGGCCAGCGCGCGCGGCACCCAGTAGCCGGCCTGGCTGATCCCGGCCAGCGCGATACGCCGTGGGTCGACGTCGGGGCGGGCGAGGAGGAAGTCCACGACCGGGGTGATGACGTTCTCCCAGTCCGGCCGGAAGGTGACCCCCCGCTCGAAGAGCATCGACTGCTGGCCGGGCCCGTCGAAGAGCAGGACGCGGTACCCCCGCTCCACCGCCGGGGCGCCGAGCATCGTCCAGGTCGCGCTGAGCGGTCCGTCGCTGCCGTTGTTGGCGATCAGCGTCGGCAGCGGCTCGTCCGTGCCGGGCGGGCTGACCAGATAGCCGGGGAGCGTCGTGCCCTCGTACGGGATCGACACCGGCTCGGCGGGCGGGTCCAGGGCCAGCAGGAACCGGTCGAGGCAGGCCCGGTGCTCGGTGAACGCCTCCGCCGCCCGCTTCTCCGCGTCCGGTACCGCGTCCACGCCCACCATCGCGGTGCCCAGATAGCCGGCCGCGCGCAGCCACCCCTCGCGGGCGCTCACCGGGTGACCGGCCGCCGCGCACTCCTCCGCCTCCACCCGCACGCGGCGCCCCAGGTCCAGCCAGGCGTCGAACCACGCCTGCCCGTCGCCGCCCGCCACCGACGCGGCGGTGCTGAGCACTTCGCCCGCGTCGGCTCCCTGCCGCCACACCGACCCGAGGGCGAGCAGGATCTCGAAGTTGAACTGGTCGTTCTCGCTGAAGCGATACGTCATGACGGCTCCGGGACATACCGAGCGAACCCCTTGCTGGTCCGGACCGCACCTCCCACGGTAAGTGCCCGCCCGCCACCCCGCACCACGGGCGGGCGGCGTGCGGGCGGTGCGGCGCGGCGTGACGATGGGAGGGGGCGGCCCGCGGCTTCCCACGACGGCACACCATCAGGAGAGGACGTCCTCATGGTTGAGCAGGCGACCACGGAACAGACCACCCCCGACAAGAAGCCGCTCGGCACCGCGAGCGTGTTCCTCTCCTTCGTCCCCTGGATCATCTTCGGCGTGGTGGCCAGTCCCAGCACCTGGGAGTACGCGGCCCTCTTGCTGTCCGCCCAGGACCTGCTGCAGGGCAGGATCCGCATCCTGGACGCGGCCGGCATCGTGTTCTTCGCGGTCCTCTCCGTCCTCGCCCTCGCCCTGAACCGCGCGGACCTGCTCTGGCTGGAGACCTACGCCCAGGTCATCTCCAACGGCCTGGTCGCCGTCATCGCCTTCGCGTCGCTGCTCCACGACCCCTTCACCGCCCAGTACGCCCGCGAGTCGACCCCGCGCCAGTACTGGGACTCGCCCGTCTTCCGGCACATCAACCGGGTGCTCACCACGTACTGGGGCGTCACCTTCGCCGTCATGACGGCCTCCACCTGGCTGGCCATCCACTTCCCCGGCCAGGACGACTGGTTCAACTGGGTCATCCCCGTCGTCCTGCTGGTGATCGCGGTGAAGTTCACCCAGCGCTACCCGGAGACGTACAAGTCCCGCGCGGTTCCCGCGGGCTGAAAAGGCATCCAAAAGCGGGTCAGTGGCGTCCATGAGGGTATGGACCTCGACAAGCCGCCCGCGCCACAGCCCCCGGAGGGCTGCCTCGTCGTCGCCCTCCGGCTGCCCGTCCGGATCGTCGTGCTGGTGCTCGTGGTGCCGGTACGGCTCGCGTGGGACGCGCTGGTCGCGGCCCGAAGGTTCCTGCACGCCACCGTGCTGCGGCCCCTCGGCCGCGCGCTGCGCTGGGCCGGCCGGGCCCTGTTCGTCTGGCCCTTCGTGGCGCTGTGGCGCTGGGTGCTGGTCCCGGTCGGCACCGCACTGAGGTGGCTCGGCCACGTGCTGGTCGTCGCACCGCTGTGCCGGCTCCACGCCCATCTCCTGACCCCCCTGGGCCACGCACTGCGCTGGGCCGCGCGGGGTGTGGTCACCTGTCTCCTGGCACCGGTCGGCCGGGGCCTGGCCTGGCTCGCGCGGGGTGTGGTCACCCATCTCCTGGCACCGGTGGGCCGGGGCCTTGCCTGGCTCGCGCGGGGCGCCGGCGCGCTGCTGGCCGCCGTCGGGCTCGGGGTGTTCACCGGCGCCGCCTGGCTCGTCCGGTACCTGCTCGTCGTCCCCGCCCGGTGGCTGTACGTCCACGTACTTGGCCCGGTCGGGCGGGCGCTGCTGTGGGTGGCCGAGGCCCTGGTCACCGGGGCCGGGGCGGTCCTGTACTGGACGGCGCGCATCCTGTTCGTGCTGCCCGCCCTCGCGGTGTGGCGCTGGGTGCTGGCCCCCGTGGGCCGGGTGCTGGCCGTGGTCGCGCGGGAGGTCGTCGACGCGCTCGGGCACGCCTGGCGGGTCGCCGGGCACCTCTCCCGTGTCGTCGGCCGCGCCCTGGGGACCCTCTTCCGGTGGATCTTCGTGGAGCCCGCCCGCTGGGTGTACCGGACCGTCCTCACCCCGGTCGGACACGTCGTACGGGACGTGGTGCTGCGGCCCGCGGCACGGGCCGCGCGCGAGGTGGGACGGGTCACCCGGCTGACCCTCGCCGCCGCCCGCGAGACCCTGCGCGAGACCCGCCGGGACCTGCGCCGGGCCCTCTTCGGAGAGCCCCGGCAGCAGCCCGCGGTGGACCGGCGGGAACCTCCGGCGCGCGATCCACGTACTCTTGGTAGCAGTACGACCGTTCTCACGAAGGACTAGGACACTGGGCAAGCGACAGCCCGAAGGCCCGCCGCCCGCACCCGCGGTGCAGCGCATCAGACTGCGTTACACCAAGCGCGGCCGCCTCCGGTTCACCAGCCACCGTGACTTCCAGCGCGCCTTCGAGCGCGCGTTGCGCCGCGCCGAGGTACCCATGGCGTACTCGGCGGGGTTCACGCCGCACCCGAAGGTGTCGTACGCCAATGCCGCACCCACCGGCACGGGCAGTGAGGCGGAGTACCTGGAGATCGCGCTGACCGCACCGCGTGACCCGGGCACGCTGCGCGCCCTGCTCGACGAGTCGATGCCCGCCGGGCTCGACATCGTCGACGCTGTGGAGGGCCGCACCTCGGGGCTGGCCGACCGGCTCACCGCCTCCGTGTGGGAGCTGCGGCTGGACGGCGTGGCCCCCGGGGAGGCCCGGGCCGCCACCGAGGCGTTCATGGCGGCGGAGACGGTTCAGGTGCAGCGGATGGCCAAGAACGGCGTCCGTACGTTCGACGCCCGCGCCGCCGTCGTCACCCTGGAAACGCGGGACGAGTCGGCTGATAGGCCCAGCGACCGGCCCTGTGCGATACTGCGCCTGGTTGTTCGGCACGTGACGCCTGCCGTACGACCCGACGACGTCCTGTCCGGTCTTCGCGCCGTGGCCGACCTGGCGCCGCCGGTCCCCGCAGCGGTGACCAGGCTGGCGCAGGGGCTGTTCGATGAAGAGACCGGCACGGTGACCGACCCGCTCGCGCCCGACCGCGAGGCAGCCACGGCCCCGAAGGCCGAACCCGCTGCCGCCGCGACGGTGCTGGCGCCGGAAGGTCCCGCGTAGGGACGGACGCCGTAGCGCCGCCCTCTGATCCGGGTGCCACCTGGGTCGGGCAGCGCACCGACCAGAAGACTTTCGCCAGGCCGTACCGACAAGGCGTACGGAACCGGCGAGACAGGACACAGAGTGCTCCCGTGCGGCGCCCGCGCCCCGGACGGCGGCCACCGCGCATCGCGCGGGCCGCGGACGTCAGCGGTGGCCGGCTCTCTTCAGGAGACCGGCCCCGGACCAGGCGCGGCGACCCGGGAGCTCCGACGGGAGAAATGCCCGCATGCTCGAACCGACCGAGCCCAACGAGGGCTCCGAACTGAACACCCCGAGCGACACGCTGCCCCCGCGCAGGCGTCGCCGCGCCGCGTCCCGCCCGGCGGGTTCGCCCGCCGCCGCGGCCGGCACCGAGACCGGCGCGCAGCCCGAGGCCGCCGCGCCGGCACCCCAGGCCGAGGCCCCCGAGGCCCCCGCCGAGACGGCAGCGCGCCCGCGCCGCCGCACCACCCGCCGCGCCTCCGCGCCCGCCGGGACCCCGACCGCCGCCGAGGCCGCCACCGTCACCGAGCCGGCCGCACCGGCCGCGTCCGCCGACGAACAGGCCGACGCCGCCGACGCCGCTGCCGAGACCGCCGCGCCCGCGCCGCGCCGCACCCGCCGCCGGGCCTCCGCGCCCGCCGGGTCGCCCACGCAGGTCACCGCCGAGGACAACAAGGCCGAGGAGGCCGACGTGGCCCAGGACACCGAGGACAACAAGGCCGCCGAGCCGGCCGAGTCCGCCGCTGAGACCCCCGCTGCGCGTCCGCGCCGCCGCGCCACCCGGCGCGCCTCCGCCCCGGCCGGCGCGCCGAAGGCCGCCGAGGCGCCCGAGGCCGAGCAGCCGGCCGCCGAGCCGGTGCCGGCCGCCGAGACGGTGCCGGCCGCCGAGACGGAGACGGAGGCTCCGGCCGCGCGTCCGCGCCGTCGGGCCACCCGCCGCGCCTCCGCGCCCGCCGCCGAGGCCGCCGTCACCGAGACCCCCGCCGCCGAGGCCGAGCCCGCTCCGGCCGCCGAGCCCGAGCCCGAGGCCGAGGCCGCCCCGGCCGGCCGTACGCGCCGTCGCGCCACCCGCCGGGTCTCCGCCCCCGCCGAGACCCCGGCCGTCGAGGCCCCTGCCGCCGAGACCGAGGCCGAGCCGGTCGCCGAGGCCGAGCCGGTCGCGGAGGCCGCGCCCGAGAGCGAGACCGCCCCCGCCCGTGCCCGCCGTCGCGCCACCCGCCGGGCCTCCGCGCCCGCCGGTGCCCCGGCCGCCGCCGAGGAGAAGCCGGAGGAGAAGCCCCAGGCCGCCGAGCCCGAGCCGCGCCCCGCCCGCAAGGCGACGCAGTCCGAGCCGGCCGAGCCCGAGGGCGGCCGCCGCCGTCGCCGCGCCGCGCGCCAGGCCGCGGGCGGGTTCTCCGCGCCCGCCCCCGCCGAGGGCGACGCCCCGCGCCGTACCGCCCGCCCCGCCGTGGCCACCTTCCAGGCTCCGGTCTTCACCGAGCCGAGGTTCCAGACCCCGCAGCGCGCCGCTGCCGAGGCCGCGGCCCAGGCCGCCGGTGTCCGCGAGCCCGAGAAGGCGGAGGAGGCCGAGAAGCCCGAGGAGACCACTGCCGCTCCCGAGGCCGCCGCCTCCACCGACGAGCGCGAGAGCGGCCGCCGTCGCCGTCGCCGCCGTGGCGCTCCCGCCGAGGAGACCCGCGCCGTCGAGGAGAAGCCGGAGCCCGTCGAGGAGGCCGTCGAGGACGAGGCCGACGACTCCGACGACGCCGAGGGTTCGGACGACTCCGGTTCGCGCCGCCGTCGCCGCCGGGGTGGCCGTCGCCGCCGCCGTGGTGAGGCCTACGACGGTGACGACAACGGCGAGGGCACCGAGGACGGCGAGTCCGGCGAGCTGGCCGCCGAGCAGGCGGAGCAGGACGCCGAGGACACCGCCGAGCAGGAGGAGGAGGACGCCGAGGACGCCGAGGAGGCGCGCGGCGAGGAGTCCGGTGGCTCCAGCTCCAGCCGTCGCCGCCGTCGCCGTCGCCGTCGCGCCGGTGACTCCGGTGGCGAGGCCGAGCCGGCGTCCACCGACGACCCCGAGCGCACCGTCGTCAAGGTCCGCGAGCCCCGCAAGGCCGCCGAGCCGTCCGACGAGGTCCAGTCCATCAAGGGCTCGACCCGCCTGGAGGCCAAGAAGCAGCGTCGCCGCGAAGGCCGCGAGCAGGGCCGCCGCCGCGTGCCGATCATCACCGAGGCCGAGTTCCTGGCCCGCCGCGAGGCCGTCGAGCGCGTGATGGTCGTGCGCCAGCACGGAGAGCGCACCCAGATCGGCGTCCTGGAGGACGGCGTGCTCGTCGAGCACTACGTCAACAAGGAGCAGGCCACCTCGTACGTCGGCAACGTCTATCTGGGCAAGGTCCAGAACGTGCTGCCGTCCATGGAGGCCGCCTTCATCGACATCGGCAAGGGCCGCAACGCCGTCCTGTACGCGGGTGAGGTCAACTTCGAGGCGCTCGGCATGGCCAACGGGCCGCGCCGCATCGAGTCCGCCCTCAAGTCCGGCCAGCCGGTCCTGGTCCAGGTGACCAAGGACCCGATCGGCCACAAGGGCGCCCGCCTCACCAGCCAGGTCTCCCTGCCGGGCCGCTACCTCGTGTACGTCCCCGAGGGCTCGATGACCGGCATCAGCCGCAAGCTGCCCGACACCGAGCGGGCCCGGCTGAAGACCATCCTCAAGAAGATCGTCCCCGAGGACGCGGGCGTCATCGTGCGCACCGCCGCCGAGGGCGCGAGCGAGGACGAGCTGCGCCGTGACGTCGAGCGGCTCCAGGCGCAGTGGGAGGAGATCAAGAAGAAGGCGAAGACGGGCAATGCCCCGGCACTGCTGTACGGCGAGCCGGACATGACCGTCCGCGTCGTCCGCGACATCTTCAACGAGGACTTCTCCAAGGTCATCGTCAGCGGTGACGAGGCGTGGTCGACCATCCACGGCTACGTCTCCCACGTCGCCCCCGACCTCACCGACCGGCTCCAGAAGTGGACCGGCGAGGTCGACGTCTTCGCCACCTACCGGATCGACGAGCAGCTCGCCAAGGCGCTGGACCGCAAGGTCTGGCTGCCCAGCGGCGGTTCGCTGGTGATCGACCGGACCGAGGCGATGGTCGTGGTCGACGTCAACACCGGCAAGTTCACCGGCCAGGGCGGCAACCTGGAGGAGACGGTCACCAGGAACAACCTGGAGGCGGCCGAGGAGATCGTGCGCCAGCTCCGGCTGCGCGACCTCGGCGGCATCATCGTGATCGACTTCATCGACATGGTGCTGGAGTCCAACCGGGACCTGGTGCTGCGCCGCCTGCTGGAGTGCCTGGGCCGGGACCGGACCAAGCACCAGGTGGCCGAGGTGACCTCGCTGGGCCTGGTGCAGATGACCCGCAAGCGGGTCGGCCAGGGCCTGCTGGAGTCCTTCTCCGAGACCTGCGTCCACTGCAACGGCCGCGGTGTCATCGTGCACATGGAGCAGCCCACCTCCGTCGGTGGCGGTGGTGGCGGCAAGCGCAAGAAGCGCGGCCGCGGCGACGGCCAGGTGCACGAGCACGAGCACGAGACCGCCGCGCCGGTGGAGACCGAGACGGTCGCCGAGGTGGCCGCCGAGGCCGCCGAGCCGCTCGCGCTGCCCGCGCCGGACTTCACCCCGGACGAGGAGCTGTACAGCTCCGTCGCCGAGGCGGAGGCCGCCGCCGGACGGGGCCGTTCGCGCCGCAAGGCCGGCCGCAGGGCCTCGGCCCCGGCCGGTGCGCCGAAGGAGGGCAGCCGCCGCTCCGCCGAGCGGGCCGAGCGGTTCGAGCGGGCCGCCGAGGAGGCGCCGACCGCCGCGTCGGTCACCGCCGAGGAGGCCGCCGCCACCTCCGTGCTGCCGGAGCCGGCCGCCGAGGCGCATGCCGAGCCGATGGCCGCCGAGGACCCGGTGGTCGCGCCGGAGCCCGCCGCCGAGGAGGCCGCGCCCAAGGGCCGCGCCCGTCGCCGGGTCACCCGCAAGGTGTCCGCGCCCGCCGGTTCGCCGGCCGGGGCCGAGGCCGCCGTGGTGACCGTCGCCGAGCCCGCACCGGTGGCCGAGCCGGAGCCGGAGCCGCAGCCGGAGGCCGCCCCGGCGGCCGAGGAGAGCGCCGCCCCGGCCCGTCCGCGCCGCCGCGCGGTGCGCAAGGCCACCGCGCCGACCGCGTCGGAGGAGACGGCCGTCGTGGTCGTCCCGTCGGCCGCGCCGGAGCCGGCCGCCGAGGAACCGGCCGCCGAGGAACCGGCCGCTGAGGAGCCCGCCGCCGAGGCGGAGCCCGAGGAGGCCGCGCCCGCCAAGAAGACCGCCCGCAAGGCGGCCAAGAAGGCCCCGGCGAAGAAGACGGCAGCGAAGAAGACGGCCGCGAAGAAGACCACGGCCGCCAAGAAGACGACGGCCGCGAAGAAGACCGCCGCCAAGACGACGACGGCGAAGAAGACGACGGCCAAGAAGGCGGCCAAGACCGCCAAGACGGCCGCCAAGTCGACGGCGAAGAAGACCGCCACGGTCCCCGCGCCGGACGACGAGAGCTGAACCTGACACCCCTCGTGTGGTCCTGTCGTTCGCGACAGGGCCACACGGCTTTGCCCCCCACCCCGCGAACCGGGGAAATCACCCCGTGCACGGGGAAGTTAAGGAGAACCCGCGATGATAGGTCTTGTGCTGGCGGCCGGCGCCGGACGGCGTCTGCGCCCCTACACCGACACCCTGCCCAAGGCCCTGGTGCCGGTGGGCCCGGAGGGCGACGAGGAGTCGCTGACGGTGCTGGACCTGACGCTGGGGAACTTCGCGGAGGTCGGCCTGACCGAGGTCGGTGTCATCGTCGGCTACCGCAAGGAGGCCGTCTACGACCGCAAGGCCGCGCTGGAGGCCAAGTACGGCCTGAAGATCACGCTGATCGACAACGACAAGGCCGAGGAGTGGAACAACGCCTACTCCCTGTGGTGCGGCCGGGACGCGCTGAAGGACGGCGTGATCCTCGCCAACGGCGACACCGTGCACCCGGTCTCGGTCGAGAAGACGCTGCTCGCGGCCCGTGGTGACGGCAAGAAGATCATCCTCGCGCTGGACACGGTGAAGTCCCTGGCGGACGAGGAGATGAAGGTCGTCGTGGACCCCGCCAAGGGCGTCCGGAGGATCACCAAGCTGATGGACCCCGCCGAGGCCACGGGCGAGTACATCGGTGTGACCCTCATCGAGGGCGACGCGGCCGAGGAGCTGGCCGACGCGCTGCGGGCCACCTTCGAGCGCGACCCGCAGCTCTACTACGAGGACGGTTACCAGGAGCTGGTCGACCGCGGCTTCCGGATCGACGTCCAGCCCATCGGTGACGTCTCCTGGGTCGAGATCGACAACCACGACGACCTCGCCAAGGGACGGAAGATCGCGTGCCGATACTGACGAGGCTCATCCCCTCGCCGGTCGTCGTCGACATCCGCCCAGGTGCCCTCGCCGACCTGGCGAGCATCCTCGCCGACCAGCGCATCTCGCACTCCGGCCGCCTGGCCGTCGCCGTCAGCGGCGGCTCCGGCGCCCGGCTGCGCGAGCGGGTCGCGCCCCAACTGCCGGGCGCGACCTGGTACGAGGTCGGCGGCGGCACGCTGGACGACGCCGTACGGCTGGCCGACGAGATGAAGTCCGGCCGCTACGACGCCGTGGTCGGGCTCGGCGGCGGGAAGGTCATCGACTGCGCCAAGTACGCGGCGGCCCGCATCGGCCTGCCGCTGGTCGCGGTCGCCACCAACCTGTCCCACGACGGCATCTGCTCGCCGGTGTCCATCCTGGACAACGACGCGGGCCGCGGCTCGTACGGTGTGCCCACGCCCATCGCGCTGCTGATCGACACCGACATCATCCGCGAGACCCCGGTGCGCTTCGTGCGCTCGGGCATCGGGGACGCGGTGTCGAACATCTCGGCCGTCGCGGACTGGGAGCTGGCCAACCGGGTCAACGGCGAGAAGATCGACGGTCTCGCCGCGGCCATGGCCCGCCAGGCCGGCGAGGCGGTGCTCCGGCACCCCGGCGGCTGCGGCGACGACGCGTTCCTCGCGGTGCTCGCCGAGGGTCTCGTGCTGTCCGGCATCGCCATGTCGATCGCCGGCCACACCCGGCCGTCCTCCGGTGCCTGCCACGAGATCAGCCACGCGCTCGACCTGCTCTTCCCCAAGCGGGCCGCCAGCCACGGCGAGCAGGTCGGCCTCGGCGCCGCCTTCGCCATGCATCTGCGCGGCGACCACGAGGGCTCGTTCCTCATGGCCGCCTCGCTGCGCAGGCACGGGCTGCCGGTGCTGGCCGAGGAGATCGGGTTCACCGTGGACGAGTTCGTCCGGGCCGTGGAGTTCGCGCCGGAGACCCGGCCCGGCCGGTACACGATCCTGGAGCACCTGGACCTGTCCCCGGACCGGATCAGGCAGGCGTACGCCGACTACACGGCCTCGCTGGAGCGCTGATCAGAGCCCGGTTTGACCCGTGTGGGACGCCCCCCGTACTCTTGACCGTCGGCGTGTCATTTGAACACGCCACATCCCCGTAAACCTTCTCCTCCCGGTCGCCTGGGTGCGGTCGGGAGAGGTCGTTCATGGTGTTCTGCCGGTCCGGCTGGCCTGCGGGGGTGCCGTCCTTCGAGCGAAAGTGAGATCCGCGTGTACGCCATCGTGCGCAGCGGTGGTCGCCAGCACAAGGTTGCTGTCGGCGACATCGTTGAGGTTGACAAGATTTCCACGGCCAATGTCGGCGACACGGTCGAGCTCTCGACCCTGCTCGTTGTCGACGGTGACTCCGTGACCAGCGACCCGTGGGTGCTGGCCGGCATCAAGGTCCAGGCCGAGGTCGTGGACCACCACAAGGGCCAGAAGATCGACATTCTGCGCTACAAGAACAAGACCGGCTACCGCCGTCGTCAGGGCCACCGCCAGCAGTACACGGCGATCAAGGTCACTGAGATCCCCGCGGCTGCGAAGTAAGGGACTGAGAAGACATGGCACACAAGAAGGGCGCATCGTCCACCCGGAACGGTCGCGACTCCAATGCCCAGCGGCTCGGCGTGAAGCGCTTCGGCGGTCAGGTCGTCAGCGCTGGTGAGATCCTCATCCGCCAGCGCGGCACCCACTTCCACCCCGGCGCCGGCGTCGGCCGTGGCGGCGACGACACGCTGTTCGCCCTCCAGCCCGGTGCGGTGGAGTTCGGCACCCACCGCGGCCGCAAGGTCGTGAACATCGTTCCGGTCGCCTGAATCCCTGATTCACGGCCGCGAGCGTAAAAGCTGCGCGAGGCGGACCTCACTTCCCGGTCGGGAAGGCGGGTCCGCCTTTCGCGTGTTGACATAGGTATTACCCGTACTTTTCTGGAGGCACCGAACCATGACCACCTTCGTGGACCGCGTCGAACTGCATGTCGCCGCGGGTAACGGAGGCCACGGCTGTGCCTCCGTCCACCGTGAGAAGTTCAAGCCGCTGGGCGGTCCCGACGGCGGCAACGGCGGGCGGGGCGGCGACGTCATCCTGACCGTCGACCAGTCCGTGACCACGCTGCTCGACTACCACCACTCCCCGCACCGCAAGGCCACCAACGGCAAGCCCGGCGAGGGCGGCCACCGCTCCGGCAAGGACGGCCAGGACCTGGTCCTCCCCGTCCCCGACGGCACGGTCGTCCTGGACAAGGCCGGCAACGTGCTGGCCGACCTCATCGGTCACGGCACCTCCTACGTCGCCGCGCAGGGCGGCCGGGGCGGCCTCGGCAACGCGGCGCTCGCCAGCGCCCGCCGCAAGGCCCCCGGCTTCGCGCTGCTCGGCGAGCCCGGTGACCTCCAGGACGTGGTCCTGGAGCTGAAGACCGTCGCCGACGTGGCCCTGGTCGGCTACCCGAGCGCGGGCAAGTCCTCGCTGATCTCGGTGCTCAGCGCCGCCAAGCCGAAGATCGCGGACTACCCCTTCACCACCCTGGTCCCCAACCTCGGTGTGGTGACCGCCGGTTCGACCGTCTACACCATCGCCGACGTGCCCGGTCTCATCCCCGGCGCCAGTCAGGGCAAGGGCCTGGGACTTGAGTTCCTGCGCCACGTGGAGCGCTGCTCGGTGCTGGTGCACGTGCTGGACACCGCCACGCTGGAGTCCGACCGCGACCCGCTCTCCGACCTCGACATCATCGAGGAGGAGCTGCGCAGTTACGGCGGTCTGGAGGACCGGCCCCGCATCGTCGTCCTCAACAAGATCGACGTACCCGACGGCAAGGACCTCGCCGAGATGGTCCGTCCCGACCTGGAGGCGCGCGGCTACCGTGTCTTCGAGGTCTCCGCGGTGGCCCACACCGGTCTGCGCGAGCTGACCTACGCCCTCGGTGACCTGGTCGGCCAGGCGCGTGCCGCCAAGCCGCAGGAGGAGGCGACGCGCATCGTCATCCGGCCCAAGGCCGTGGACGACGCGGGCTTCACCGTCACCCGCGAGGAGCTGGACGGCGAGCCGCTGTACCGGGTGCGCGGCGAGAAGCCGGAGCGCTGGGTGCGCCAGACCGACTTCAACAACGACGAGGCCGTCGGCTACCTCGCCGACCGCCTCAACCGCCTCGGCGTCGAGGACCGGCTGACGAAGGCGGGTGCCCGCGCGGGCGACGGCGTCGCCATCGGCCCGGAGGAGAACGCGGTCGTCTTCGACTGGGAGCCCACCGTCACCGCGGGTGCCGAGATGCTCGGCCGCCGAGGCGAGGACCACCGCTTCGAGGAGGAGCGCCCGGCGGCCCAGCGCCGCAGGGACCGCCAGGCCGAACGCGACGAGGCACAGAAGGAGTTCGACGACTTCGAGCCCTTCTGAGGCGCGGAAGTCAGGCACTCGGGCCGGGACGGCGGCGCGGGAGACCCCCTGTGAACAGGGTTTCCGGCGCCGCCCCCGGCCTTCGCGTTACCCGTGGTGCGGGGAGCGTGACCGATATATGACCTCTTGGCGAGTAACCTTTTACCGCTTCTTCCCGTCTAGTCACCTGAGCCGGAACACGGGAGGCGCTCACGCGCCATGGGGGAAGAGCACACAGTGAAGATCGCATTCCTGGTCCGCGACCTGTGCCACATGGGCGGGGTGGTGAGCGCGACCCAGAACCTCGCCGGGGCGCTCGCCGAGAGGCACGAGGTCGAGATCGTCGCGCTGCGCAAGGTCCGTGACGAGTCGTACTTCCCGCTGGACCCGCGGGTGACGGTACGGGCACTGACCGACCTGCGCCCGTACTCGCCCGTCTCGGACGTGGACGATCCGCTGGCCGACCGGTTCACGCTGGTCTACCCGCCCAACGCCGGGGTGAAGAAGCCGGTGGTGAGCCGGCTGGCCGAACGGCGGCTGCTGGAGTACCTCGCCACCACCGACGCGGATGTGGTGGTCAGCTCCAACCCGCGCATCACCGTGCTGCTGGCGCACGCCCAGGGGGGCTTCCTGCGGGTCGCCCAGGAGCATTCGATGCCGCTCATATACGCCGACGACGTGAAGAAGAAGCTCTTCCCCGCCTACCTCCGCCTGGACGCGCTGACCGCGCTCACCCCCGAGGAGGCCGACAGCATCGCCGGGCAGGTGCCCGGCGTCCGCGACCGGCTCGCGGTGATGCCCAACTGTGTGCCGGCCGCGCCGGTCCGCTCGCGCGGCACCAACAAGGTCGTCATCTCCGCCGGCCATCTCACCGACAACAAGAACCACGCGCTGCTCGTCGAGGCGTTCGCGCAGGTGCACGCCGAGGCCCCGGACTGGACGCTGCGGATCTACGGCAGCGGTGCCGAGAAGGCGCGCCTGCGTGCCCGTGTCCATGAACTCGGTCTGTCCAACCATGTGTTGCTGATGGGCCCGGCCGCGCCGGTGACGCCCGAGTTCGGCAAGGGGTCGATCTTCGTGCTCCCTTCCAAGCGGGAGGCGTTCGGCAACGTCATCGTGGAGGCCATGGCCGCGGGGCTGCCCGTCGTCAGCACGGACGCCGATCACGGCCCGCGCAACATCCTCACCGACGGCGAGGACGGACTGATCGTGCCGTGCGGCGACGTGGACGCCATGGCGCAGGCCGTACTGCGGCTGGTGCGGGACGACGAGCTGCGGCTGAAGATGGCCGAGGCCGCGGTGACCGGTGCCGAGCGGTTCCAGGAGACGGCGAGCCGGGAGCGGTTCGAGGAGATCCTCGCGCAGGCGTACGCCCGCAAGGAACTGCCCCGTGACGCCACCGTACGGGCCGACGAGCGGGGGAGCCTGCACATCGCCGTGGGCCCGCTGCCCGCGAGCGCCGAGGGCGCCGAGCTGGTGCTGCGCAAGGAGGGCAAGGCCCCCGAGGAGCGCCGGTTCGCGCTGACCCCCGGCGGCGACGCGCTCGTGCCCTGGGACGGCGGACTCCCGCAGGGCACCTGGCAGTTGGCCCTCGCCACCCCGGCGGGCGCCGAGGTGCCGCTGTTCGCCGACGGCTACGGCTGCGACACGCGGGACCTCCTCGCGGTCGGACTGCCCCGCACCGAGGGCCCGTCGCTCGCGCTGCTGCTGCCCCACCGGGACCAGGAGGGCCGGCTGCGGGTGCGCAGCGTGCTGCGCGCGACGCACGCCGAGGCCGGGATCGTCGAGGTCGACGAGCGGACCCTGCGGCTGCGGGCGGGCCTGTGGGGCGTGGAGGCCGGAGAGGGCGCGGTGCTGGAGGCGGTGCACCGGCGCGACAAGAAGCGTGTGCTGGCCTTCCCGCTCCAGGGAGCGGGGGACGGCACCGTCACCGCCGTGGTGGACTGCGCGGCCCTGGCGGAGGAGCACACCGGCGGGGCGGGCTCGGAGATCGTCTGGGACTTCTGGGTGCGCCCGGCGGCCGGTGCCGAGCGGGTGGCGCTGGCGAAGCTGGCCACCGACGTGCTCAGCCCGATCGACGTGTTCGTGCTGCCCAGGCCGGTGCTCGTCACCGAGGAGGCCGTGGCCGGCGCCCTCCAGGAGCGCTCCTTCTCTCTGGGCGAGCGTGCCCTCCGGGAGGCCAGGCGGGTGCTGAAGCCGGCCCCGCGACCGAAGCCGGAGGTCCGCCGCCGGGAGACCGAACTGCGGCCCTACTTCACCCTGACCGGCCAGTTCGCGGTGAAGACCGTCCGCCTCTGAGCCCACCGGGACGACAAGGCACAGCGGGACGACAAGGCAAAGGGGCCGGGCCCCGAGGACATTCCCTCCGGGCCCGGCCCCTTCCCGCGCTCCGGCTCAGAGCTCCTTGGCCTGCTCCAGCATCCGGTCCACGACCCGCGCCGAGGCGTGGCCGTCGTCCAGGTCGCAGAACAGGTGGTGGAAGCGGTCGAACCGCTCCTGGTACTCCGCGGACACCGTGTCGATGTCGCGGATCGCGCTCACCAGGTCCTCGGAGTTGTCGATCAGCGGGCCGGGCGAGTCCTTCTCGAAGTCGAAGTAGAACCCGCGCAGCTTGTCGCGGTAGTGCTCCAGGTCGTACGTGAAGAAGAGCATCGGCCGCTTGAGGTGGGCGTAGTCGAACATCACGGACGAGTAGTCGGTGATCATGATGTCCGCCGCCAGGTACAGGTCGGCGATGTCCGGGTACTCCGAGGCGTCGAAGACGAAGCCGTTGCCCGCGCCGGGCACCGCGTCGACCACGTTGGAGTGGCGGCGGATCAGCAACACGTGGTCGTCACCGAGGCGGCGGCGCGCGTCCTCCAGGTCGATCCGCAGGTCGAAGAGGTACTGGCCGGCGCTGTGCGACTGGTCGTCGCGCCAGGTCGGCGCGTACAGCACGACCTTCTTGTCCTTCGGGATGCCCAGCGACTCCCGGACCTTGGCCGCGATCTTGTCCTTGTCCGGGGAGTACAGGTAGTCGTTGCGGGGGTAACCCGCCTCCTGGATCTCACCGTCGTAGGAGAAGGCGCGCTTGAGGATCGGCGTGGAGAAGCGGTTGGAGGAGACCAGCAGGCTCCAGTTCTTCGCCTCCAGTGCCAGCCGGTTCTGGTACTCGCGGTCGAAGTAGAGGGTCTCGATGTCGTGACCGATCTTCTTCAGCATGGTGCCGTGCCAGGTCTGCACGATGACCTGGCCGGGGCGGCGCTCCACCCACTCGGGCAGGTGCCCGTTGGTGACGATGTAGCGCGAGGTGGCCAGCGCCTCGAACCACTCCCGGCCCCACATGCGTACCTTCTCGGCGGTGGGCGGCAGGACCACCTGGCCGTCGCGCACGGCCCACAGGAACTTCATGTCGCTGCCCCGGCGCAGCAGTTCCTCGTGCATGGCACGCGGGCTGTCCGAGTACTGCTTGCCGTTGTAGCTGAGGAAGAACACCTGGTCGCGCAGCGGCTGTTCGCGGCCGGGCTCGTACACCTCGCGGCGCAACTGGAGCATGCGGTACGGGCCGCGCTCCAGGTCGGTCAGCTCCGAGCGGCAGTTGAGCTGCGGGAAGTCGCCCCAGCGGCTCTCGAACCAGTAGCGGCGGCCGCCCAGTTCGGTGTGGAGCGGGAACTGCGCGGAGGCGAGCCGGTCGATGACGAACTCGGCGTCCGGCACGCTCTCGTTCTCGCTGCGCAGCAGCAGGTTCCAGCGGCCGGCCTTCAGCGGGACCCCGCCGGAGCCGCCCATCACGGACGGGTCGAAGGAGACGGTGAAGGTGCCGTCGTCCGCCCAGTCCACCGACGCCTTGCGCTCGTCGAAGCGGTTGCTGGCCTTGAGTACCAGCTCGGAGCCGATCAGCTCGCGCGAGGCGCGGCCGCCGACGGCGATCCTGCCTTCCCGGACGGCGACCGAGGTCAGCACGGCCCGGCGCACCCGGCCGACGATCTTCAGATAGCCGTTGTTGCCGGAGATCAGGGCGACCTCGCGGTTGGCACCGGCCGCGCCGAAGGACTCGGGCACGTCGGCGGAGAGGTCCGCGAGGCCCTCGCTCATGACACTGCCGAACTGGCGCTGCGTCCCGTCCGGGGACTTGGCCAGCAGCGCGACACTCCACAGCCGGCGCTCGGGCTGGGCGTGGTCGTCGACGTCCTCGCTGGCCAGCAGCACCACGTCGGCCAGCGGCACCCGGCTCTGGAACGTGGTGCGCGTCCCCGCCCGGCCGACGTCGATCGGGTACCAGCGGACCTCGCCGCTCTTGGCGTTGGTCAGCCGCAGCGACAGCGTCTCGCCGGACTTCAGGTCGGTGCGCAGCTCGCCGTCGATCTCGACCGAGTCCGCGGTGAGCCGGCGGTCGGTGATCAGCGCGCGTACCTTCTCCACGCGCAGCTTGAGCGCGCCGCGCTCCACGACCGGCAGCATCCGGAAGTCGTCGTCGAGCCACTGGTACGGCGCGAAGTTGGCCGCCGAGCCGCCGCGCGCCCACACCGCGCTGCGGCGCACCAGGCCGGAGGCGTAGACATTGATGCCGACGTGCCACAGGCCCTCGCGCCAGGCGCCGCCCTTGCGCAGCTTGGCCGGGTCCAGCTCCAGCTCCCAGCCGGCCCAGTCGTAGTTGTAGCGCTTCTGGCCGGAGTCGGTGGTGGTCTCCGGGCGGTAGACGTTCTTGGCGGGGAGGAACATGCGCTGGCGCGAACCGGACCGCTTGAGCTGGAGGACCTTCAGGCTGCTCCGCTTCGCCGACATGTCGATCTTGTCGATGTAGGCGTCGCCGGACAGCAGCAGCTTGCCGTTGCGCCAGGTCGCCGCGCGCAGCGGGGCGCGCAGACCGAGGTCGCCGTCGATGCGCAGCGCCGCCTTGGGCAGCTCGAAGCCGCTCTCCTCCAGCGTGCGGAAGCTGGCGTACTTGCGGAAGGTGCCGGAGACCTCGACCGGGTCCTTGCGGCGCTGGGAGGCCAGCAGGGCGATCAGCTCGGGCATGGCGTGCTTGCGCACCAGCAGCCACTGGACGCGCAGGTCCGTCGGCAGCGCCATGACGATCTTCGGGTCGATGGTGTCGAGGAAGCGGTTGGTCGCCTCCAGGAACGCCTCGTGGAACTCGGCGGTCGCGTCCGGCACGACCCGCAGGAACAGGCGCAGGTCGTCGCGGAGCACGCGGTCGTCGTACTGGCGCTTGTACTCGGCGAACTCGGCGCCGGGCTGCTGGGCCAGGTAGTCGCTGACCATGCTGACCGCGGTGACCCGGTCGCGGATGGCCTGCGGCTCCCGGCGGCGCTGGGTGATCGACGGGGCCGACTCGCCCTCGCGCAGCCGCCAGTAGTAGGTCGGCTCGCCGATGATGTCGATCGCCTCGGCCTTGTAGTGCGCCGGGAGCACCACCGGGATGTCCTCGTGCAGGATGCCCTCGGGGAAGGAGAAGCCCTGGCCCTCCCAGAAGGTCCGGCGGAAGACCTTGTTGCAGGCGATGCGGTCGGCGACCAGCTTCGGGATCTTCGAGATGTGGGTGCGCTTGCGGGCCTCGCCGGCCAGCATCCTCAGCAGCGGCACCTGCCAGGAGCGCTCGCCCTTGAGGTGGAAGACGTTGCCGGTGGCGAAGTCCGAGCCGGTCTCGTCCAGGCTGCTCACCATCAGCCGGTAGGCGTCCGGCGGGATGACGTCGTCACTGTCGACGAAGGTCAGGTACTCCGCGTCGGCGGACATGTGCGCGATGCCCGTGTTGCGGGCCGCGCCGAGACCGGCGTTCTCCTTGCGGATGAGGTGGAACCGCTCGTCGCGGGCCGCGTACTCGGCGGCTATCGCGGCCGAGTCGTCGGGCGAACCGTCGTCGACCATCAGGACCTCGAGGTCCTGGAAGGTCTGCGCCGCCAGCGAGTCGAGGCAGGCGGGCAGGTAGCGCTCCACGTTGTAGATGGGAACGATCACACTGAGCCGAGGGGCCATGGTCGGGTTGTCTCTCCTCATGAGTGGTCAGGCCCGCTCGAGCGGTTCGAGCGCCTGCGCGGGAGTCGGTGCGTGGTGACGGTCGGCGAACGGGACGAGGGGCAGCATGTCCTCCTCGCCGAGGAAGACCCGGCGCACCACCCGCTCGGCCGCGTGGCCGTCGTCGAATTCGCAGTAGCGCCTGCGGAACCGGTCACGGTAGCGGGCCGCCTCCGGCCCGTCGTACTCGCCCGATTCGAGGAGCCTGATCAGCTCCGCCTGCGAGGTGGCCACCGCGCCGGGCGGCTCCTCCATCAGGTTGAAGTAGGTGCCGCGCACCGCCGAGTAGATGTCCCAGTCGGAGGCGTAGATGATGACCGGCCGGTCCAGCACCGCGTAGTCGAACATCGCGGAGGAGTAGTCCGTGATCAGGGCGTCCGCGGCGAGGTACAGCTCCTCCACGCGCGGGTGCCCCGAGACGTCGACGATACGGCCGCTGCGGCGCAGCTCCTCCACGTGCGGGGAGTTGCCGTAGAAGTAGTGGCCGCGCACCATCAGCGTGACGTCCGGGCCGAGTTCGTCGGCGAGCCGGACCAGGTCGAGGCTGGGGGTGAAGCCGGCCTGGTACTCGCGGTGGGTCGGCATGTAGAGGAACGCCCTCGTGCCGTCGGCGAGTTCGAGGGAGGCGCGGGCCCGGCGGACGTCCTCGGCGGTGGCGTTGACGAGGATGTCGTTGCGCGGGTAGCCGGTCTCCAGCGAGACGTACGAGCAGGGGTAGACCCGCTCCCACACCGTGGTGGAGAACCGGTTGGAGCTGAGGCTGAAGTCCCAGCGGTCGCAGCGCTCCAGGAGCTTGTCGAAGCTCATGTTGGTGGACGCCGGGTACTTGCGCTGGTCCAGGCCCATGGTCTTCAGCGGGGTGCCGTGGTGGGTCTGGAGGTGGATCTGGCCCTCGCGCTTGACCACGCTGTCCGCGAAGTTCACGTTGTTCACGAGGTACTTGGCGCGGGCCAGCACCGACCAGTACTCGCGCGAGCCGACCCGCACGAACTCGTGTCCGGCCGGCACCCGGTCCACCGCGTCCGCCTGGACCGCCCACACCCGGCGCACATGCGGTGCCAGCCGGCCGAGTTCGGCGTCGATGGCGGCGGGGTTGCAGGAGACGCTGCGGCTCCAGTAGGCGGAGAACAGCGCCAGGTTCTCGTCCAGCGGCAGCTTGAGCTGCGACTGGTAGAACACGCCCATCGCGTTGCGCTTGGACTGGTTCAGGGTGGTGCGGGCCCGTCGGCGGACCGCCTGGCGGAGCCTCACCGCGCCCAGCGCGCTCGCCATCGTGAGGTACGAACCCCGCTCCAGCATCGCGTACTTGTGGCCGAGGTTGCCGCCGGGCCGGACGAAGCCCTCGGGCAGGCGCGCGCGGTAGTCGGCGGAGGCGCGGCGGAAGAACTCGGCCCGCGCGTTCTGCGGCAGCCGGCCGGGCTTGGTGAGGACGGTCAGGTAGTGGTCGACCATCTTGCGGAACAACGGCCCGCGCCACTGGTCGAGTTCGGGGTGCGCGTCCAGGAAGCCGAAGATGCGCCCGTACTGGTCGAAGACGTCGAAGTGCTTGCGGCTGACCGTCTTCAGGATGTTGCCGCCCTCGCGGCGCTGGCGGTACATCACGCAGACCCGGTCCAGCAGGGCGATGTGCTCGGCGCTGATCATCGAGCAGAACGTCCAGGGGGCGTCCTCGTAGTAGCCGGGCGGGAAGCTCAGGCCCATGCGGAGGACGAAGTCGCGGCGGTACGCCTTGTTCCAGACGATCTGGAGCAGATCCAGCAACTGCGGACGCTCGGACAGCGGGAAGGACTCCGGGCCGTCGGGGCGGAGCAGGGCGGCGCGCATGTTCGGGCGGACCTGGCCGTCCCAGTAGCTGCGCGCGTAGTCGTAGACGAGTATCTCCGGGTCACCGGCGGCCTCGAGCCGCCCGGCTATCGCCCGCAGCGCGCCCTCGGTGAGGGTGTCGTCGCTGTCGAGGAACAGGAGGTACTCGCCCGTCGCCTTTTCCATGCCCGCGTTGCGCGCCCGGCCGAGGCCCACGTTCTCCGTGAGGTGAATCACGTGAATACGGGGGTCACGCTCGGCGTACTCATCGAGAATGGCGCCCGAGGCATCCGGGGAACAGTCGTCGACGGCGATGACCTCGAAGTCCGGAAAATCCTGTTCGAGGATCGAGTCGAGGCACTCCGCGAGGTACGCCTGCACCTTGTACGCAGGGACGACGAGAGAGAGTTTGGGCATCCTTTACAACCTGTTCCGAGAACCGATCACGTGAGTGTGGGCCGGGACCGGAGTGAACTCTGAGTGAACTCTGTCCGCCGACGGGCCCAATCGTGCCGCCGCCACAGAGTACAAGGACGCTCCCGCAGCGCGAATCGCTCCTTTCCGCCGCGCGAAGTGGTCCATCTCATATCTCCGCTGACGTCCCTTTTTGGAATGTCCGTCACGGGATGTCGGATTCGATTTTCCCCGGACCATCAAGGAGTCTGCTGCCGGTAAGGAACTTCGAGGAGGCCCTGGAATGAGCTGGCTGATCACGGGAGGCGCCGGGTACATCGGCTCGCACGTGGTGCGCGCGATGACGGCGGGCGGCGAGAGCGTCGTCGTGTACGACGACCTGTCGACGGGCAGTGCCGACCGGGTCCCCGCCGGGGTTCCGCTGGTCGTGGGCAGCGTGCTGGACCAGGAACTGCTCGAGAACACCCTGCGCGAGCACGGCGTGACCGGCGTGGTGCACATCGCCGCCAAGAAGCAGGTGGGGGAGTCGGTCGAGCGTCCGCTCCACTACTACCGCGAGAACGTGACGGGCCTGCAGACCCTGCTCGCCGCCATGACGGCCACCGGGGTGGAGCGGATCGTCTTCTCCTCCTCCGCCGCGGTCTACGGCATGCCCGACGTCGACCTCGTGACCGAGGACACCCCGTGCGCCCCGATGAGCCCCTACGGGGAGACCAAGCTCGTCGGTGAGTGGCTCATCGCGGCCGCCGCCCGCGCCCACGGCCTGCGCGCCGTCAGCCTGCGCTACTTCAACGTCGCCGGAGCGGCCGCCCCCGAACTCTCCGACGAGGGTGTGTTCAACCTCATCCCCATGGTCTTCGAGCGCCTGGAGGCGTCCGAGGCCCCCCGCATCTTCGGCGACGACTACGCCACCGAGGACGGCACCTGCGTACGGGACTACATCCACGTCCAGGACATCGCCTCCGCCCACCAGGCCGCCGCCGTCCGGCTGCGCGAGGCCGCCGAGGGCACCTCGCTGGTTCTCAACATCGGCCGGGGCGAGGGCAGTTCGGTCCGCGAGATGGTGGACCGCATCCTCAAGACCACCGGCAACGAGGACGTCACGCCCGAGGTCACCGAGCGCCGCGCCGGCGACCCCGCCCGTGTGGTGGCCGCCGCCGACCGCATCCACGCCGAGCTGGGCTGGACGGCCCGGCACGGCCTGGACGAGATGATCGACTCCGCCTGGCAGGGCTGGCGCCACCGCCACGGCTGATCCCGGACAGCGAGAAGCGCCGGCGCGGACCCACGCACCGGCGCTTCACCGTTTTCCCACCTGCGGATTCACACCTTCAGATCCGCCGCGTCGCCCATCACCACGACCGGATGCCACTTCGGGTCCAGTGTGCGCAGCAGGTACTCCATGTCGGCCTTCGACTGACTCACGCACGCCGACGTACCGCTGCCGTGGTCCATGTGCAGCCAGATGCCGCCGCCCTTGGACTGCCCCTGCGGGCGCGTCTGGTCGTTGGGCGGGGTGCCCTTGACGCGGTTGTAGTCGATGGCGATGACGAGGTCGAAGTCGTGCCAGTACGACTTCTTCCAGTAGCGCGGCGCCTGGAAGGCGGCCGACTCGGTGTAGGGCAGCCTGGCCTTGGGCTGGGCCAGCACCCCGCCGGCGTCGCTGAGGGTGAACACCCCGACCGGGCTGCGCAGATCGCCCTCGTGGTGGTCGGTCGTCCAGCCCTTGCGGCCGTTGTGGGTGGCCCAGGCGCGCTCCCGCGTCCAGGTCGACCCCTGCTTCGTGTACAGCGCCGCGTGCGAGTCGGCCGAGTTCCGCCCCTCGCCGGAGACGACCAGCACCTGCCGGGACTCCCCGGGCACGCGCTTCCACAGCCGGTCACCGACGCCGGGCACCCGCTTCAGATCGGCCTCCGGGGCCTTTCTGTCGCCCTGGGCCCGCGCGGAAGCCGAGTCCTTCTTCTCCGCACCCCCGCACCCCGTCGCCCCGAGGACGAGCAACACCCCGCCCACCGCAGCCGCAACCGCTCGCACCGCACCGCCTTTTCGCATGGGCTCCATGGTCGCAGAACGTGCCCCGTCCGCACCCCGTACCTTCACCGCACCCGCCGTCCGCCTGCTGAAACCCGTATGCACCGGCCACCGGCATTCCCGTAGATTGCGGGCACACGGACCGGGGTGAGAGGACAGCGGGCAAGGTGGCAAGCGCAAGGCAGACCGTGGGCGACGCCCGGCGGATCGTCGTCAAGGTGGGGTCCTCCTCGCTGACCACCGCCGCCGGCGGACTCGACGCGGACCGCGTGGACGCGCTGGTGGACGTACTGGCGAAGGCGCGCGGCGGCGGGCAGAAGGAGATCGTGCTGGTCTCCTCCGGCGCCATCGCCGCCGGACTCGCCCCGCTCGGCCTGGACCGCCGCCCCAAGGACCTCGCCCGCCAGCAGGCCGCCGCCAGCGTCGGCCAGGGCCTGCTGGTCGCCCGGTACACCGCCTCCTTCGCCCGCTACGGCGTCCGCGTCGGCCAAGTCCTGCTCACCAGCGACGACATGAGCCGTCGCGCCCACCACCGCAACGCCTCCCGCACCCTGGACAAGCTGCTGGCGATGGGCGCCTTCCCGGTCGTCAACGAGAACGACACCGTCGCCACCGACGAGATCCGCTTCGGTGACAACGACCGCCTCGCCGCCCTCGTCGCCCACCTCGTCCACGCCGACCTGCTGGTCCTCCTCTCCGACATCGACGGCGTCTACGACGGCGACCCCGCCCGCCCCGGCACCTCCCGCATCGCCGAGGTGCGCGGCCCGGCCGACCTCGACGGGGTCGAGATCGGCAGCGCGGGCAAGGCGGGCGTCGGCACCGGGGGCATGGTCACCAAGGTCGAGGCCGCCCGGATCGCGGCCGCCGCGGGCATCCCCGTGGTGCTCACCAACGCCGTGCACGCCGCCGACGCCCTCGCGGGCGGCGACACCGGCACCTGCTTCCACCCCACCGGCAAGCGCTCGGCGGGCCGGCTGCTCTGGCTCCAGCACGCCTCCACCCCGCAGGGCTCCCTCACCCTGGACGACGGCGCGGTGCGTGCGGTGGTCGAGCGGCACAGCTCCCTGCTGCCGGCCGGGATCGCCGCCGTCACCGGCGAGTTCAGCGCCGGGGACCCGGTGGAGCTGCGGGACCGGGCGGGGCACGCGGTGGCGCGGGGGCTGGTGAACTTCGACGCCAGGGAACTGCCCCAGCTGCTCGGGCGTTCGACCCGCGAGCTGGCACGCGAGCTGGGCCCGGCCTACGAACGCGAGGTCGTCCACCGGGACGACCTGGTACTCCTGCACCCCTGACCGCCGGCCCGGCGCCGGAAAAGCCCGGCACACCTGACGACCCCGGTGGGGGACGTTCCGTAAAACCGCCACGCGGAGCCCAGCGGCCTGCTCAACTTTGATGCGGGGGCGTGTTGAAGGGACACGTTCCGTCAAGGGGCCATGCGTGAAGGAGGCCGTCGTGAGACGAGTCCGTCCCGGGGCGGCGTCCCGCGGTGCTCTGACGAGCGTCGCGGCCGGGGACACCTACGAGGAGCCCAAGGACCTGCCCCGCCTGTGGCACGTCACCCTCAGCGTCTCCGGGGAGCGAGTCCCCGTACAGGACCTGCGGCGGGCCCTGGAGCAGCTCGCGCACGACCACCCCTTCCTCCTGACCAGCAGATACGCCGGTGACCACGCGGAGATCCGGTACTGGGAGGAGGCGCGCGACCTGCACGACGCGGCCGCCGTCGCGCTGCGGCTGTGGGGCGAGCACCGGCAGACCGCCGGGCTGCCGCCCTGGGAGATCGTCGGTCTGGAGGTCGTCGACCGCGAGACCTACCACCAGCGCATCGCCGAGGGCTACGGGCCCGCACCGGCCACCCCCGTAGGGGTCCACCCGTTCTGACGGGCTCCTTCCGCCCCGTCTCGCGGTACGGGACGGCCCCTGAGGGCCGAAGGCCGCGCACTACCCTTCCCCCATGACCACGCTCTCCCCGTACGACTCCCTCTCGCCGGTCACCCGGGCCGCCTACCGGGCCAAGGCGGCCGCCGCCGACCTCGCGCCGCTGCCGCGCGCCGACAAGGACGACGCGCTGCTCGCCGTCGCGGACGCGCTGGAGGTCCGGACCGCCGAGATCGTGGCCGCCAACGCCCGTGACGTGGCCAGGGCGCGGGAGAACGGCACCAGCGAGTCCGTCGTGGACCGGCTCACCCTCACCCCGGAGCGGGTCCGGGCCATCGCCGCCGACGTGCGCGCCGTGGCCAAGCTGCCCGACCCGGTCGGCGAGATCGTCCGGGGCAACACCCTGCCCAACGGCATCGACCTGCGCCAGGTGCGCGTCCCGCTGGGCGTCGTCGGCATCATCTACGAGGCCAGGCCCAACGTCACCGTCGACGCCGCCGCGCTCTGCCTGAAGTCCGGCAACGCCGTCCTGCTGCGCGGCTCCGCCTCCGCCTACGAGTCCAACACCGCCCTGGTCGGGGTGATCCGGGACGCCGTGGGCGGCGCCGGGCTGCCCGCCGACGCCGTCCAGCTCGTGCCGGGGGAGAGCCGGGAGAGCGTGCACGAGCTGATGCGCGCCCGCGGCCTGGTCGACGTGCTCATCCCGCGCGGCGGCGCCTCCCTGATCCAGACCGTGGTCAGCGAGTCCACCGTCCCCGTCATCGAGACCGGCACCGGCAACTGCCACGTCTACGTGGACGCCCACGCCGACATCGACATGGCGATCGACATCCTGGTCAACTCCAAGGCCCAGCGGGTCAGCGTCTGCAACGCCGCCGAGACCCTCCTGGTCCACCAGGACATCGCCGCCGCCTTCCTGCCCCGCGCCCTGGACGCGCTCGCCGAGGCCGGGGTCACCGTGCACGCCGACCCGCGCGTCCTGGCCCACGCCGAGGGCACCAGGGCGACCGTGGTGGAGGCCGTGCCGGAGGACTGGGAGACCGAGTACCTCTCGTACGACATCGCCGCCGCCGTGGTCGACTCCCTCGACAAGGCCGTCGAGCACATCCGGCTGTGGAGCTCCGGCCACACCGAGGCGATCGTCACCACCAGTCAGCAGGCGGCCCGGCGCTTCACCCGACTGGTGGACTCCACCACGGTCGCCGTGAACGCCTCCACCCGCTTCACCGACGGCGGCCAGTTCGGCTTCGGCGCGGAGATCGGCATCTCCACCCAGAAGCTGCACGCCCGTGGCCCCATGGGCCTTCCGGAGCTGACCAGCACCAAGTACATCGTCACCGGCGACGGCCACGTACGCCCCTGAGCACCTTCACCGGAAGGCCACGGGACGACGGACGAATTTCCATACCGTCTGCCCAAATTGACCCCCCAGGTCTACTCTGGACCCGTGCCGGAGGACGTGGGGGGCACGCCGTTCCCTGACGGCTGGGAGCCCGACGACGACCACGACCGCGGAATGTCGGACGAAGAGTTCGCCTCCGTGGTGTTCGACGCGGCCTTCGTCGCCGCCGCCACCGTCCACGAGCCCACCGCCGTGGAGCGCCTCCTCGCCGCCGCCGAGGCAAGAGCCGAGGCGTCCGAGACCGACGCCCGCCGCACCCACGCCCCCGCCGACCCCTACGACGAGGGTTACGGCCCCGAGGGCAGCGGTTTCGGCCACGACCTGGACGACGACGATCTCGACGGCCGTTACGCCCACGACGGCCACGAGGGCCCCCTGGCGGGCCTGCGCTGGCACCGGCCCGTGGCCTGGCTGCTCGCCGTGGTGATGGGCGTCGGCATGGTCGCGCTTGCCTTCGCCGCCGTCTACCGGGGCGCCTCCTCGGGCAGCCGGGACCAGGTACCCGCGCCCGCCTCCACCGGCCTCGGCCGGGACGGCGCGGCCGTGCCCTCCCTCACCGCCGAGCAGTCCCGGCCGGCCGTCTCCGCGATCCCGCCCGCCCCCTGACGCCGGCCCGGCGTTTTTGGTGGGAACCTGTCAGAAGTTGTCGCGTACCAGCGCGTTTACCCGAGCCCGCCGCGACCTACCCTGAAGGTATGGGCGGGCCTGGAGACCCACCGGAGGGCACACCCGAGGGCGCCCCCGGCGGTGCCGAGGACGAGTACCGATCCGTCGTGTTCGACGAGTCGTTCGTCCGTGCTGCCCGGCTCCAGGAATCCTCCGCCCGCGAACGCGTCAGCGACCACGCCCCCGCCGTACGCCGCCGCCCGCCCCTGCGCCGGGGCATCCCCCGGCAGGCCATGGTGCTCCTGCTGCTGCTCGCCGTGGCCTTCGGCACCGCCGTCTTCATGGGCTTGCGCCACCCTTACGGCGCAGCACCCGTGAAGAGGTCCACCGAGCCGCTGCGCATGAGCGTCGTCCCCCTCGCCCCGCGCGGCCCGGTGCCCGGCGCCCCCGACACCCGGACGCTGTACGCCCGCAGTCCCGCGGCCCGGTTCGCGGTGGGCCTCGCCGGGATTCCGCTGCCCCCCTCCCAGCCCACCGCGCACTTCTCCGACAGCCAGGTCCTCGCCGCCCTCGACACCGCCCGCAAGTACGTCCTGCACTCCGCGCTCGACCCCGACGTGCTCACCGGCCGCCAGGTCCGCCCCGTACGGGCCCTGATCGCCGCCGACCAGCTCGACCAGTTCGACCGCAGCATGGACGCCCCGGCGGCCGACGGCAGGCACGCGCCCACCGGCTGGATGGTCCGCTTCGACCCCGCCCGCACCGCCCTCGCCGACGACGACATCCGCACCCGCGGCGCCCTGAGGGTGACCGAGACCGACGCGGCCACCCTCCAGGTCGTGGCCGACGGCACCTTCGTCTACGCCGTGCGCGCGGCCGGCACCGAGGGGAAGACCCCGGTGTCGCTGTTCACCGTGCGCCGCGAGGTGACCTTCCGCTTCGACCGCGACGCCCTGCGCGTCGGCCAGACCCGGCTGACCGTCTCCAGCACCGAGGCGGGCCCGCTCTCCTGCGCCGTGGACACAGGCGCCTATCTGCGGCCGCTGCTGGCCGGCGAGCGTGCCAAGGCGGGCGGACCGCCGGGCACCGACCCCTACGGGACCGGCGCCCCCGCCCTGTGCGGCACGCTCGCCGACACCGCCCAGCCGCGCGGGTGAGCGCGGGTGCTCAGCCGCCTGTGGGAGCGTCCTTCGCGGGACCGTCCTTCGGGGGCTGCCCGGTGAAGCCGTTGAATCCCCGCTTCACCCGGCCGCCCAGGCCGCCCGCGCCGTCCGCGAGGTCGGAGACCAGCTTCATCAGCGGGTCCTTGCTGGTGCGCACCTCGTCGGCATAGCTCGCGGCGGACTGGCGGAAGGACTCGCCGACGCGGGCGTCCTTGTCCTCCTCGCGGCGCGGGTAGTGACCGTCCATGATCCGCTGGAAGTCGCGGGAGTCGGCCCACTTCTTCAGCTCGGCCGCCCGGATCGTGGTGAAGGGGTGCGAGCGGGGCAGCACGTTCAGGATCTTCAGCACCGAGTCCCTCAGGTCGCCCCCGGCCTCGTACTCCTCGGCCTGCTCAAGGAACGCGTCCACGTTCATCTCGTGCAGGTGGTTGCCGCCCGCGATCTTCATCAGGCCGCGCATCGACGCCCTGAGGTCCTGGCCCACCAGCAGCCCGGCCCGGTCGGCCGACAGCTCGGACTTGCGGAACCACTCCCGCAGCGCCGTCACGATCGCCATGATCGCCACGTTGCCCAGCGGAATCCACGCCACCTTCAGCGCCAGCGAGGTAAGGAACAGCAGCACCGTGCGGTACACGGAGTGGCCGGACAGCGCGTGGCCCACCTCGTGGCCGACGACCGCCCGCATCTCCTCCTCGTCCAGCAGCTCCACCAGACCGGTGGTCACCACGATGACCGGCTCGTCCAGGCCGATGCACATCGCGTTCGGCTTCGGGTCCTGCGTGACGTACATCGCCGGGACCCTGTCCAGGTCGAGGATGTAGCAGGCGTCCCGCAGCATGTCGCTGAGGTGCGCGAACTGGCGGTCGGAGACCCGCACCGAGTCGGACAGGAACAGAAGCCTCAGGCTCCGCTCGGGCAGCAGCCCGCTCAGCGCCTTGAACACCGTGTCGAATCCGGTCAGTTTGCGCAACGCCACCAGGGCGGAGCGGTCGGCCGGATGCTCGTACGCGCGCGAGGAGATACCCGGAAAGCGGCTGCGGTGCCGGCCCGGCACACGCTCGTGGCCGGCCTGCTCGTGGCGGTCGTCGGACATGTCTTCCCCCTGCGTCTCGGAAACCCGCTGCGCCCCCCGGACCGGGCCCAGCCTAGGCGGATATACCGTGGACGGGCAGCACCCCTAAGGAGTCCATGTCATGGAGCACCACCCCGCAGCCGCCTGGCTGACCGAGGCCGCGTCGAGCGCCGTCCAGCAGCAGGGGCCGGGCAACCTGCTCCGGATCGTGCTGATCGTGATGGTCGTGGGCTGTGCGCTGACCGGCTGGTTCCTCCTGCGCGGTTACAAGCAGAAGGACGACTGACGCCTCCCCGGGGTTCCCGCGGGCCCCGCACGCCCCTTTGCCGGAGTCGGCGTGATCGCCGAGGGGGTGCCCGCTTACGATGGGCAGACGTCTTTATCCCGCCCACACGCGATAGGTCACGCTGAAGATGAGCCTCCACAGCACCGCTGCCCAGTTGGTCACTCTCGCCGCCGAGGGCGCAGAGCACGGCGGCAACCACAACAGCCTCAACCCCGCGATCACCGGCGGCGGCGCCCTGTTCATCCTGCTGCTCCTGCTGTGGATCACCACCCGCTTCAACCGCGACCGCTGAAACCCGGCCGGTCCCCGGCGAGAAGCCGCAGGCCGGGCCGGTAGGGTCTGCACGCATGGGAGAGCAGGACATGCCTACCGGTCCGGCGGACGGCACCGTGGAAGATCCGGCACGGGACTCGGCGGACCACGGCCCCGCCCGCACGGGCCGCCGCAGGCTCGGCGTCATGGGCGGCACCTTCGACCCGATCCACCACGGGCACCTCGTGGCGGCCAGCGAGGTCGCCGCCCGGTTCCGGCTGGACGAGGTGGTGTTCGTGCCCACCGGCCAGCCCTGGCAGAAGTCGCACCGAAACGTCTCTCCGGCCGAGGACCGCTATCTGATGACGGTCATCGCCACCGCCGAGAACCCGCAGTTCTCCGTCAGCCGCATCGACATCGACCGCGGCGGTCCCACCTACACCGTGGACACGCTGCGCGACCTGCGCGCCCTCAACCCCGACACCGACCTGTTCTTCATCACCGGTGCCGACGCCCTCGCCCAGTTGCTCACCTGGCGGGACTCCGAGGAGCTCTTCTCCCTCGCCCACTTCGTCGGCGTCACCCGCCCCGGCCACCAGTTGACCGACGCCGGCCTGCCCGCGGGCGGTGTCTCCCTGGTCGAGGTGCCCGCGCTGGCCATCTCGTCCACCGAGTGCCGGGCGAGAGTCGCCAAGGGGGACCCCATCTGGTACATGGTCCCGGACGGGGTCGTCCGCTACATCGACAAGCGCGAGCTGTACCGCGGCGAGTGAGCCGAGAGGGGCACCGGTGAACGACCGATACGAAGCTGGGTACGGCGACGACCAGTACGGAGGGGACCAGTACGAGATCGTCGGCTACGACGACTACGGCCGCCCGGTGTACCAGCAGGTCCCGTCCCACCGACAGCAGCCGCAACAGCGGACCTACGACCCCTACGGGCAGCAACAGGGCTACGCCCAGGGCGGTCACGACACCGGGCAGCAACAGCCCATACCGCCCGGCTACGACCCCTACGGGACGCAGAACGCCCCCTACGACCCGTACGGCACCGGCGCCCAGGCACCCGCCCCCGGCTACGACCCGTACGGGCAGGCCGCGACCAGCGGGCAGCAGCCCAGGGTCACCGAGCAGACGGCGTACATCCCACAGCAGGCGCGGCCCGACGAGGAGGCCAAGACCGAGGCACCCCCGACCGAGGGTCAAAAGGCGGGCGAAGACGGGGAGTTCGCGTTCGTCGAGGAGCCGGACGGCGAGTCCGAGGACGTCATCGACTGGCTGAAGTTCACCGAGAACCGCACCGAGCGCCGCGAGGAGGCCCGCCGCCGCGCCCGCGGCCGCGTCATCGCGCTCGGCGTGGTCCTCGCCCTGGTCGTGGCGGGCGGCGTCGGCTACCTCTGGTACGCCGGGAAGCTGCCCGGCGTCTCCTCGCCCGGCACCGCGAAGGGCACCACCGTCGCCGCGGGCGCCCAGAAGCGCGACGTGATCGTGGTCCACCTGCACAACACCGGCAAGCGCGACACCTCCACCGTGCTGCTGGTCGACAACACCACCACCAAGCGCGGCACCACCGTCCTGCTGCCCAACTCCCTGGCGCTGACCGACGATTCGGGCACCACCACCACGCTCGCCAAGTCGGTGGACGACGACGGCTCCTCCGGCACCCGCGACCAGCTCGACACCGTCCTCGGCACCGACATCCAGGGCACCTGGCGGCTGGACACGCCCTACCTCCAGAACCTCGTCGAGCTGGTCGGCAACATCGAGATCGACACCGACACCGACGTGCCCGACCCGGACACCAAGAAGAAGGGCGCCGCCCCGCTGGTGCACCGGGGCCAGGCGCAGACCCTCAGCGGCAAGATGGCCGTCGCCTACGCCACCTACCGGGGCCCCGGTGAGACCGAGAACGCCCAGCTCAAGCGGTTCGGGGAGGTCATGCAGGGCGCGCTGCGCAAGCTGTCGTCCGACCCGTCGGCCGCGACGACCACCGTGCAGACCCTGGCGCAGATCCTCGACCCGCCGCTGACCGACAAGGACCTGGGCACCTTCCTCGCCAAGCTGGCCGACCTCGCCAAGGACGGGAAGTACCGGACGGTTCCCCTGCCGGTGCAGAGCGACGGCACGCTGACCGCCGGGACCAGCGACAGCGTGGTCAAGAACATCCTGGGCGGCACCGCCAAGAGCCCCGACGCCGGCTCCGCGGTCCGGGTCGCCGTGCAGAACGCCACCGGCTCCAAGGACGACACCGAGAAGGCCCGCGTGACCCTGCTGGGCGGCGGCTTCGGGTTCATCGAGGGCGGCACCGCCTCCGGCGCCCAGTCCGCCTCAAAGGTGGTCTACTCCGCCCCCGCCGACAAGCAGAACGCCGCCGAGGTCGCCAAGACCCTGGGGCTGCCCGCCGGCTCGGTGACCAAGGGCGCGGTCTCCTCCGGCGCCGACGTCCTCGTCGTCCTCGGCCAGGACTACCGGCCCGCCGCCTCCTGACCGGCGTGGCACACCCCACGTGAGCACCGGAACACGTGGGGTGGGCCCGGCCGCGCGTGAGACCCTTGGAGTCCTGGTGCCTCCGGACAGCGCCCCGCGCCCGGTCGGCCCGCCCCGAGTCTTCGCAAACCGCACCCCGTCCTCGAACGAAAGCCGCACAGTGACCGCCACCGACCGTTCTCTCGACCTCATCAACACCGCCGCCCAGGCGGCCGCCGACAAGCTCGCCCACGACGTCATCGCCTACGACGTCAGCGACGTGCTGTCGATCACGGACGCGTTCCTGCTGGCCTCCGCGCCGAACGACCGCCAGGTCCGGGCGATCGTCGACGAGATCGAGGAGCGCCTGCTGAAGGAGCGCGGCGCCAAGCCCGTCCGCCGCGAGGGCGACCGCGAGTCCCGCTGGATCCTGCTCGACTACGTCGACATCGTCGTCCACGTCCAGCACAGCGAGGAGCGCGTCTTCTACGCGCTGGAGCGCCTGTGGAAGGACTGCCCCGAGCTGGAGCTGCCCGAGGAGGCCCGCGCCACCCGCGGCAAGGCCGAGGAGCACGCCAAGCTGCACGCGGACGAGGCCGGTGACGAGCTCGGCCAGGAGCGCTGATGAGCGCCACCGGTGAGGTGACCGACCGCACGGGACGGGGCCGCCGCATCATCCTGTGGCGGCACGGCCAGACCGCGTGGAACGTCGAACGCCGCTTCCAGGGCACCACGGACGTCGAGCTGACCGCGACCGGCATCGCCCAGGCCCGCCGGGCCGCCCGGCAGCTCGCCTCGCTGCGCCCGGACGCGATCATCGCCTCGGACCTCAGGCGCGCCTCCGACACGGCCGACGAGCTGGCCGCGCTGACCGGCCTCGACGTCGTCCGCGACGAGGCCCTGCGGGAGACCTACGCGGGCGTCTGGCAGGGCCTGACGCACGAGGAGATCATCGCCAGGTTCGGTGACGACTACGCCGCCTGGAAGCGCGGCGAGCCGGTGCGGCGCGGCGGTGGCGAGCTGGAGACCGAGGTCGCCGACCGGGCCGCCCCGGTCGTGCTGCGGCACACGGAGAAGCTGCCCGAGGACGGCACCCTCGTGGTGGTCAGCCACGGCGGCACCATCCGTACGACCATCGGCCGGCTGCTCGGCCTGGAGTCGCACCACTGGGAGAGCCTCGGCGGCCTGACCAACTGCTGCTGGTCGGTGCTCGGCGAAGGCGCCCGCGGCTGGCGGCTGCTGGAGCACAACGCCGGCACCCTGCCCGAGCCGGTCCTCGGCGACGACGACTGAACCGCGCCGAAGCCCCTGGTCGGGGCCTCGGGACCCGGATTTCACTTTCCGGCAGGGCACAGGCTAAAGTTCTTCTTGTTCGGCCCGCGGAGCGGGAAGAACACGAGGGGCTATAGCTCAGTTGGTAGAGCGCCTGCATGGCATGCAGGAGGTCAGGAGTTCAATTCTCCTTAGCTCCACAGATCGACACTCCTGGTGAGTGATCAGAGATCGGTGATGAAGATCCCGTCCCTTCGAGGGGCGGGATCTTCTGCTTGTCCCCCGCTCGGGCCGTTCACTTGAGTCGTTCGCGTTCCATGGTCGTATACCTCGGCGAACGGTCTTCGCACGGGGGCGACCGTGTCCGGACCGGTACTGAGGCGTCGCTGACCGTGCAGGCCCGGCCGTGGCAGAATCAGACGGCCGGAAGGGGGCTCGGCCCGACGGGAGGGAGTGGCGATGCCTGCGAGCATCCTTGGAGGTTCCGCGCACGTGGCCTGCGGCCACAGCTGGAGCTGAGCGATGGGTGCACACAGGCGGAAGTGCGACTGGTGCGGAAGCGGCACCCCGATCGTCCGCGACATGGAGCCGATCAACCCCGACTACCAGTACTGGTGCGAGGAATGCGCCCGGGCGCTGATCATAAAAGGCGACCCCATCGAGACGTACCGCGAACTCGAGGGGGAGCCGATCTACGGCCGGCTGCTGGAGGAGCACTGCACGCTCAAGCGGTTCTACTCCTTCGTCACGGCATAACGGACATTACGGAACCGATTTGGTGTTCCACCCCGGGGTCCGTGTAATGTTGGCATCGCCGCCGGGGAAACCGGGCGGACAGCAACAAGGGGCTATAGCTCAGTTGGTAGAGCGCCTGCATGGCATGCAGGAGGTCAGGAGTTCAATTCTCCTTAGCTCCACAGAAAACGAAGGCGGACCGTCTTAAAGACGGTCCGCCTTCGTCGTGTTGGCAGTTGGCTGTCCGTGGCCGGGCGGGCCGTCCCTCCTCGGGCGGCCCGCCCAGCTGCGTCAGCGGCCCAGTGCGCGCCGTCCCCGGCCCTGGGAGACCACCGGGAGGTTCCGGGCGGGCGCCTGGCCGCGGGTGTCCTCCTCGATCCGCAGGGCGAGCGCCGGGCAGCGGCGTACCGCGCGCAGCGCCTTCGCCTCCGCGTAGCGCGGGACCTGGGCCTGGGCGACCGTCGGGAAGCCGTCCGCGCCCAGCTCGAACACCTCGGGCAGGATGTCCGCGCAGAGCCCGTGGCCCCGGCACAGCGTCCAGTCGACGTAGATCTTCTGGCGGCTGCCCCCGGACTCCTCCGGCGCCGCGCCGCCCGTGATGCCGGCGGGGAGCCTGCCGTCCTCGAACAGCGGCAGCACGCCCTCCACGGGGCGTCCGCAGCCGTTGCCGAGGACATGGGCGGCCAGGTCGTCCGTGAACGCCTTGATGGTCGACTCCAGGAACATCGCCGAGCCGTCCGGGTGCGAACACGCCCCGCGCCGCTTCACGTTCTTGGCGACCTGCTTCAGCGCCTCCAGCGCGGCCGGGCCGCCGCCGTTGATGATGTCCTCCATGCCCCGCGCGGCGGCGGGCAGTCCGAGGTAGCAGGGGCCGCACTGCCCGGCGCTCTCGTCGGCCAGCCACTGCGCCACCCGCAGCGACTCGCCCAGCGGGCACGTCTCCTGACTGATCGGCAGGATCGCGCCCGCGCCGAGCGCGCCGCCCACCGCGTCCAGCGAGTTGCGGGAGACGACCGCCTCGTTCACCGTCGCCGCGTCGATCCACTTGCCGTGGTAGCCGCCGGTCAGCACGCCCTGCGGCACCGGCGGGGCACCGGCCAACTGGAGGATGTAGCGCAGCGGCACACCCGTGGGCGCCTCGATCACCATCGGGCGGGCGACCGCGCCGGAAACCGTCAGCATCACCGTGCCCGGCTCGTCGTACAGACCGGTGTTGCCGTAGCGCTCGGGGCCGATGCGGGCGGCGATGGCCAACTGGGCGAAGGTCTCCGCGTTGGAGAGCAGGGTGGGGACCCCGCCGACGCCGCTCTGCGAGGCGCTGATCTTGCGGCCGGGCGGGATCGCCGGGCCGCCGTCCACCGAGCGGATCAGGGAGGCGGCGGCACCGGTGACCATGCGGACCGGGTTGCGCTGCACCCAGGCGCGCAGGGCCGAGCGGCGCGAGTTGCTCAGGCCGCGCTCGGCGAGGGCCGCCTCCATCGAGCGCTGGGTGGACTCGCGGGTCACGCCGATCACCAGCGTGCGCGCGCCCATCGCCTCGGCGCACAGCAGCGCGCCGTCCAGGATGAGGTGCGGGGCACGGTTGATCAGCACCGTGTCCTTGCGGCAGGCCGGCTCGTCCTCGCTGCCGTTGACGACGACGACGGGCCGTACGCCCTTCTTGATCGCCGACTCGGCGACCGAGCGGAGTTTCTTGTGGAAGGGGAAGCCCGCACCGCCGCGCCCCTTGAGATGGATCTTCTCGGCGAGCTGCGCGAGCTGCTCACCGCCGAGCGGCTCGAGCGGCCCGTGCACCTTGAGGTGCATGGGCAGGTCGAGCCGCTCCACAAGGTCGAAACCCGACGTGAGCTGGGGAAGTCCGACCACGCGGACCTCGGGGACGTCGGGAAGGGCCTCGTTCACCTATGGCCTCCGGAAGGCGTGTTCCAGGGCTCGCCCGAACCCGGCGCGTCGTATCCGGCGCCGGGGGTCGCTTCAGAGGCGGGACCGCTGTTGAACGTTTCGGAGGAGTTGTACGTCCCGTAGCGGGCGTTCGTCTCACCGGTGTTGTACACATCACTTCCGCCGTATCCGGGGGTGCCCGGATTGCCATAGGCGGGGATGTTGTATCCGGTGTCCTGGAGCGGGTCGTAGGAGGAGGGCGGGGCCTCGCCGACCGGGGGCGGGGACGGCACCGGCCAGCTGGAGGCGGGGCCGGTGGTGGTCGTCGCCTGCCGGCCGGTACCCGGTCCGTCGGCGGTGCGGTAGGCGGCGGCGAAGCCGGGGTCAGGGGCGGGGGCCGCGGGGGACTGGTACAGCGGGCCGGAGGGGGTCTCGGGGGCGCGGCGGGGCTCGCGGCGGTTGTCGAAGCCCGGCTCGTTCCGGCGGCTCCGGCTCGCCTCCAGACGGTCCAGGTCAAAGGCTTCGGCGCCCCCGAAGAGGCCGACCAGGCGGTCGGCGAGCCGTCGCTTGACCGGGCGGGGGGCGGCGCGCAGCGCCAGGCCGGCCATCACGCCGAGCAGGGAGAGGCCGTAGAGGATCACGAAGATCGGCTTGGCCTGGCGGCCCGCGTACAGACCGTGCACCAGGGCCGCGCACCACGCCGGGTAGGCGAGCATGTGCATCGCGCGCCAGCGGGCGGCCACGGGGGCGGGGGTGGCGAAGTTGCTGCGCAGGGCCCCGGTGACGCCGACGAAGACCATCAGCAGGCCGGCCAGGGAGCCGAGGCCGATCAGACCGCCGCTGCCGGTGACGCCGAGGGAGAAGGGGATGAGGGCCGCGATCAGCTGGGTGTGGTCCAGCGCGATCTTGGTGGTGATGTGCAGCAGCAGGAACGCGATCGAGCCGACCGCCGTCGTCCGGTGCACCGCCTGGCCGATGATCCGCTGGCGGGTGTTGAGCAGCACCCGGTCCTGGGCGACCAGGCCCCAGATGACCGAGCAGCTCAGCGAGACGAGGGACAGTACGCCCGCGCCGAAGTTCAGGAACTCTTGGAACTGACTCCCTCCCACCAGCACGACCACCGGTATGAGCAGCAGGACGACAGCGGACGCCACCCCATAGGCCGACCGGCCGGGCTTGGGGAGCGAGCTGTTACTACGACGAGGGTTCATGGGGGCAACTCCGAGCAGTTTCGGGAAGGCGGTCCCGCTGCCGAACTCTAGGTGGAGCCATACCGATCAGTACGAGGTTTGAGTTATTGCGTTGTTATCAAAGGACGAACCACCTGCGGCGTCGTCCCTTAGTGACTGTTACGCGAAGTAATCCTTGACCCGGGTTCAGATCTGGCGGCCGTACGGACATGTCTCACCTGCATACGCACGCGCGTCGCGGCTTGCTCAAGGGCTGCGGTACCCTAGCGCCATGCGTGCTGTACGCCTTCTGCTTAGCGAGCCGCGCTGATCAGTACCGACCACCGGTCGCACCGGACGGTCGGCATCGGCGCGGCGTCCCCTCCTGTGTGAGGGGCTTTTTCGTTTCCGCGGGCAGAGACGATCGATGGAGCTTTGAGGATCATGAGCGAGACGAACCCCGCCGCCACCGCTGCCGCGTCGGCGGAGGCCG
Source organism: Streptomyces griseoluteus (assembly GCF_004784465.1). Lineage (GTDB taxonomy): Bacteria > Actinomycetota > Actinomycetes > Streptomycetales > Streptomycetaceae > Streptomyces > Streptomyces griseoluteus. The sequence continues at coordinate 146,430 of NZ_SRRU01000012.1, forward strand.
CGCCGCACCGCTACACGGCCGCCCTGGCGGCCGAGATCGAGGCACGCTGGCAGGACTTCTGGGACGTCGACGGCACCTACGCCGCGCCGAACCCCACCGGCGACCTGGCGGACGACGCCGAGCTGGCGGCGAAGCCCAAGAAGTTCATCATGGACATGTTCCCCTACCCCTCCGGTGCGGGCCTGCACGTCGGCCACCCGCTGGGGTACATCGCCACCGACGTCTACGCCCGCTTCCAGCGCATGACCGGGCACAACGTCCTGCACACCCTGGGCTTCGACGCCTTCGGCCTGCCCGCCGAGCAGTACGCGGTGCAGACCGGCACGCACCCCCGCGTGTCCACCGAGGCCAACATGGAGAACATGAAGGCCCAGCTCCGCCGGCTGGGCCTGGGCCACGACAAGCGCCGGTCGTTCGCCACGATCGACCCGGAGTACTACAAGTGGACCCAGTGGATCTTCGTCCAGATCTTCAACTCCTGGTACGACGACGAGGCCGGCAAGGCCCGCCCGATCTCCGAGCTGGTCGTCCTCTTCGAGTCCGGTGAGCGCCCCGTACCGGGCCACACGCGCGCGTGGAGCGAGCTGACCGCCGCCGAGCGCGCCGACGTCCTGGGCGAGTTCCGGCTGGCCTACGCCTCCGACGCGCCGGTCAACTGGTGCCCGGGCCTGGGCACCGTCCTGGCCAACGAGGAGGTCACCGCCGACGGCCGCTCCGAGCGCGGCAACTTCCCGGTCTTCAAGGCCAAGCTGCGCCAGTGGAACATGCGCATCACCGCCTACGCCGACCGCCTGCTGGAGGACCTGGACGGGCTGGACTGGCCCGAGGCCATCAAGCTCCAGCAGCGCAACTGGATCGGCCGCAGCGAGGGCGCCCGCGTCGACTTCCCCGTCGACGGCGAGCGCATCACCGTCTTCACCACCCGCCCCGACACCCTGTTCGGCGCCACCTACATGGTGCTGGCCCCCGAGCACCCGCTGGTGGAGAAGTTCACCCCCGAGGCGTGGCCCGAGGGCACCCACGAGGCGTGGACCGGCGGGCACGCGACCCCGGCCGAGGCCGTCGCCGCCTACCGCGCGCAGGCCGCCGCCAAGTCCGACGTGGAGCGCCAGGCCGAGGCCAAGGACAAGACCGGCGTCTTCACCGGTGTGTTCGCGGTCAACCCCGTCAACGGCGAGCAGGTCCCGGTCTTCATCGCCGACTACGTCCTGATGGGCTACGGCACCGGCGCGATCATGGCCGTCCCCGCCCACGACACGCGTGACTTCGCGTTCGCCCGCGCCTTCGAGCTGCCGATCCGCTGCGTGGTCGAGCCCACCGACGGCCGCGGTACCGACACCGCCACCTGGGACGACGCCTTCGCCTCCTACGACGCCAAGCTGGTCAACTCCGCCGGCGAGTCCGTCACCCTGGACGGCCTGGCCGTCCCCGAGGCCAAGGCCCGCATCACCGAGTGGCTGACTGAGACCGGCCTCGGCGAGGGCACCGTCAACTTCCGGCTGCGTGACTGGCTGTTCAGCCGCCAGCGCTACTGGGGCGAGCCCTTCCCGATCGTCTACGACGAGGACGGCATCGCCCACGCGCTGCCCGAGTCGATGCTCCCGCTGGAGCTGCCCGAGGTCGAGGACTACAGCCCGCGCACCTTCGAGCCCGACGACGCCGACACCCAGCCCGAGACCCCCCTCTCGCGCAACGACGAGTGGGTCCACGTCACCCTGGACCTGGGCGACGGCCCCAAGAAGTACCGCCGCGAGACCAACACCATGCCCAACTGGGCCGGTTCCTGCTGGTACGAGTTCCGCTACCTGGACCCGCACAACGACCGCGAGCTGGTCGACCCCGCCATCGAGCAGTACTGGATGGGCCCGCGCGAGGGCATGCCGCACGGCGGTGTCGACCTGTACGTCGGCGGCGCCGAGCACGCCGTACTGCACCTGCTGTACGCCCGCTTCTGGTCCAAGGTCCTCTTCGACCTGGGGCACGTCTCGTCCGCCGAGCCGTTCCACAAGCTCTACAACCAGGGCATGATCCAGGCGTACGTCTACCGCGACAGCCGCGGCATCGCCGTCCCCGCCGCCGAGGTCGAGGAGCGCGACGGCGCCTTCTGGTACCAGGGCGAGAAGGTCTCCCGGCTGCTCGGCAAGATGGGCAAGTCCCTGAAGAACGCCGTCACCCCGGACGAGATCGCCGCCGAGTACGGCGCCGACACCCTGCGCCTGTACGAGATGGCGATGGGCCCGCTGGACGTCTCCCGCCCCTGGGACACCCGCGCGGTCGTCGGCCAGTTCCGGCTGCTCCAGCGGCTGTGGCGCAACATCGTCGACGAGAACACCGGCGCCCCGACCGTCACCGACGCCGAGCCCGACGAGGACACCCTGCGCGCCCTCAACAAGGCGATCGACGGCGTCGGCCAGGACCTGGAGGGGCTGCGCTTCAACACGGCCATCGCCAAGGTCACCGAGCTGAACAACCACCTCACCAAGGCGTACGGCAGCGGCGGCGCCCTGCCCCGCACGGTCGCCGAGCCGCTGGTGCTGATGATCGCCCCGCTGGCCCCGCACATCGCCGAGGAGCTGTGGCACACGCTGGGCCACACCGACTCCGTCGTCCACCAGGACTTCCCGGTCGCGGACCCGCGCTACCTGGTCGACGACACCGTGACCTGCGTCGTGCAGATCAAGGGCAAGGTCAAGGCCCGCCTGGAGGTGCCGCCGAACATCTCCGACGAGGAGCTGGAGAAGGCCGCGCTGGGTGACGAGAAGGTCGTCGCCGCGCTGGGCGGCGCGCCGATCCGGAAGGTGATCGTGCGGGCGCCGAAGCTGGTGAACATCGTCACCGGCTGAGGGGTCGTGCCTCGCTGAGCGCCCGGTGCTCCGGGTGCCGGCGTGAGTGTCGGGGTGATCCCCTACGGGCAGGTTCCGGGTTCCGGTGGAACCCGGGGCCTGCCCGCTGCGTTTACCGTGGAGACGGTGGAGAAAGAGGCGGCGCGGAGCGAGGCGGCTCGCGGCCGCGTCCTGAGGAGGAACGCGTCATGGAAGCAGTGATCACCGTGTTCGCCGTGCTCTTCGTGCTGCTCGTCGTCCTCGGCACCTACGCCACGGTGAAGGCGGTCACCGCCGCCAAGCGCAGCGTGGACCGCACCATCGCCCAGGGCCGCCGCACGGTCGAGGACCACACCCTGCGCGCCAAGTCCCTCACCCGCCCCGGCCCCGCCGGGGAGATCGCCCAGCTCCGGCTCACCCTGCGCACCTCCATGCGCGCCACCCAGGACGCCCTGCACGCGGGCCCGGCCGAGGACGCCTCGCTGAAGGAGTCCCTCGGCCTCTTCGAACGCCTCAGCGTGCACGGCCGCGAGCTGGACGTCGTGCTCAAGCACCTGGAGTCGGAGCCCGACCGGGCCACCCTCACGGCCCGCCTCCCCGAGCTGCGCACCCGCACCGAGCGCATCACCGCGTCCGCCGACTCCCTGCGCTGGGCCGCCCGCGACCGCGCGAGCCGCTTCGCCGAGGACGACCTGGACGCCCTCAGCTCCCAGATCGACATCGAGGCGGGCGCCCTGCGGCACTGGACCAACGCGACGGCCCCGGCCACCGCCCCCTGGCCCGAGGCCCCAGCCGGCACCGACGAGGCCGCCGCCCGCCGCCAGACCTGGCCCGGGGAGCAGGAACCCCAGGCCATCACCCCGCCCGCCGCCCGGCCCGCATACCCCTGGCAGAAGAAGCCCCGCCCGGAGAGCACCGCCTGACCCCCGGCGCCCCGGCGCCCTCCTCCGGGGCTGGACTGCCGTGCCGGAGCCATGGCAGGTAACCTCCAGCTCATGTCCCGCCATGTCGCTATCGTCACCGATTCAACGGCCTACCTGCCGCCGGGGCTGATGGAGCGCCACGGCATCACCTCGGTGCCGCTGACCGTCGTCCTCGGCGACCAGGCGCTCGAAGAGGGCACCGAGATCTCCACCCGCTCCCTGGCCCAGGCCCTCCAGAAGCGGCGCCCGGTCACCACCTCCCGCCCCAGCCCCGAGGAGTTCGCCCGCACTTATCGCGAGGTCGCGGAGACGGGCGCCGACGGCATCGTCTCCCTGCACCTGTCCGCCGAGCTGTCCGGCACCTACGACGCCGCCGTACTGGCCGCCCGCGAGGCACCGGTACCCGTCCGGGTCGTCGACACCGGCATGGTCGCCATGGCCCTCGGCTTCTGCGCCCTGTCCGCCGCCGAGGCCGCGGAGGGCGACGGCACGGTCGACGAGGCGGTCACGGCCGCCGAGAAACGCGCCGCGGACACCTCCGCCCACTTCTACGTCGACACCCTCGACTACCTCCGCAGGGGCGGCCGCATCGGCACCGCCCAGGCACTCCTCGGCTCCGCCCTCGCCGTGAAGCCGCTGCTCCGGCTGGAGAACGGGCGGATCGAGCTGCTGGAGAAGGTGCGTACGGCGTCGAAGGCGATCGCCCGGCTGGAGGAGATCGTGGTGGAGCGGGCGGCTGGCGCGGAGGTGGACATCGCCGTGCATCATCTGTCCGCGCCCGAGCGGGCCGGTGTCTTGGCGGACCGGCTGCGTGAACGGGTGTCCGGGCTGGCGGAGTTGCACGTCAGTGAGGTGGGGGCGGTGATCGGGGCGCATACGGGGCCCGGGTTGCTGGGGGTTGTGGTTTCGCCTCGGTGAGGGGTGCCTGCGGGGCGTGGGCGGTCGGCGGGGGGCATTCGGCTGGGGCAGGCGTGGCTCGTCTGGGTGACGGAGTTATCCACAACCGGGGCGACCGAAGCCGCTGCTCCCCGCAATGCTCTGACTCAGCGGCACTTTGATCTCAAGCACGAGTTCTACGAACGGGTTCGCGCCCGCGGAGAAACTCCTGACAGTGAGAAACGACTCCGCGCACGGATCGTCAAGCTCAAAGAGCAGCATGCCGCTGACTTGGAAGAGATCAAAGAACTCAAGATTGCCAACGAGGCCCTTGTCCGTGCACTCCATCAGCAGCAGATGGAGAACCGGCAGCTTCGCCAACTGATCGCCGAACCGGACCCACGCGTTCGTGCACTGCACCAACCCCGGTCGCCTGCCCGCCCATGACGCCGCCGGGGGCGACCGCAACCGGACGGGAAGCACAGAGCCCGCGCGGCGGTGTATCTGCCGCAGGAGGCGGTACCGCTCGGCCTGACGCACCGGTGTGCTAACCTTATCGGCTAGCTGCATTACCGTCAGTCCACTTATCCAGTACGGCCGTTGCACTCGAAGTGCCCGGTCGCACCAAGGCTCCACCGTCATTGATCGGCGAGTGTCCTGAAGGAACTGTGAGTTGGGCGGTGTGCGCCGCAACCCTGGACGGCCACCCGGCCGGGAGGGCAGGTGGGGGCACGGTGTCGAGTCAAGTCCAAGCCCTCGCTCTCTGCTGACCAAATCGGTGAGCAGGTCGAGAGTCTAGGAAGACCGCTGTGTCCCACGTACCCGCGTCGGCCGCCGAGCCGCAGGCCCCCCTCTTCACCGAGTCGGACATCGTTGATCACCGACGCATTGGCGCACATCTGCGGCCACCTGCCTCCCAGGCAGTGATCGACAAAAGCGTCGCGGCGTGTATCTCGGCCGGGTTGAGCCTTGAGCTAGCTGAGACGCTGACTGCCGCCGCTGCCGACCAGCAGCAGCTTCGCCGCGCCCTGCGCGCGCCAAAGGTGCAGCGTTTCGGCTCCGAGGAGTTCACATACATCGAGTTCGATGTCGTGACTTGGCGCGTCCTGCCGTCACCGGACAACATCCGGTTCGAGGACGAGCACGCTCGTGGCACGATCGGCATGCCTCGGTTCGGGGCCGTCGAGGGTGAGGCGTTGCTTACCTTCGAGATGGACTCGGCCGAGAAGCTGATCGACGCGATGGCCCCCCGGATCACCGACATGGTGGACAACAACCCGCACGTCGGCTCCATCCTCGACCGCGGTATCGAAACACCGGGATGGTTGAGCGCCCTCCGGGTTACTACGGACGTAGGCGCCGTTACGAGGCTTGAGTCCACGGATGGCTTCGGCCGTATCGTGGCCAGCCACAAAGGCCTCGGCATCACGTTCAAGGACGTTGCGTGGAATCTGCGTCCCCGCAGCCGTCGAGCGACCAACTTGCTCAAAGACCTTGTTGAGTGGGCTGGAAGCGACATGGTCACCGACGAGCAGGCTCGCAAGGTCCGCTGCTCGATCATGCCCAACGCCCGGGTGATCATCGGCTTCTCGGCCCCGCGAGGGTTCGACCGGGCACGTCGGCGCTTCGTGGCGCACTTGCACATGGCGCCCCCCATGAACTTCTCCACCGCTACGACGCTCAACGCCAAGGCAAACGCCGCGGTGGACAACCTCTACGAACGAGGTCTACTCCCCGTCCCCAGTGGGATGACCGCGGAAATGGTGCGCGACATTCTCGATGGCTCGGACCGCGAGCACGGCCTTCTCGCCGACCAGGTCGCCGTCCTGGCCTGCGGTGCACTCAATCCTCATCCGAACAAGCGCCAGGCCCGCGCGGTTAACGAGGCAATCGTCGACCTCACCGGCGCCAAGCCCAAGCTGGAGGAGCGCACTCAGCTGGCCGCTGAGGTCGCCCTGCGGGGCTTTCCTGCGGATAAGCGACTCACTGCCCTGCGCTCATCGCTCGACCGGGCCTGGCGCTGGTCGGCCCTGCGCGGCGTCGAGCTGACCTGCACCGACCCGCTCGACCTGCTGCCCGAAGCGCTCCGCGAACTCGTACAAGCCGGAGACACCGCCGGCCCGGCCACCGCCGAGCTCGCGGCGCTGGCTAGCTACCACTTGGTCGGGGGCCGCACTCAACTGCTGACCCGTTCCGAGTTCGGCGGCCGCGGCAGCAACACCGAGCCTCAGCAGATCATGCGGCAACTGGCCAAGACAGACGTCGGCCTGCGGCAGCTGTGTCAGATCGTTCTTGACGGCAGGGCTGGACGGGACCCGCAGGAGCTGGCCAAGGGCACCATGCCGGAGGACAAGCGAATCGCGGGCGCCGAACCCCTCACCCCCGCGCGGCTCCGTGAGCTCATCGACCTGTCCGACGAGGAAGGCATCACGCACGACAGCCCCGAGGACCGTTTCGCGGCGGCGCTCAAGGAGTTCCAGGGACGCCTTGACGACCTGCACGCCGCCGCCCAGGAGGTCGGCGACGTGACCGGTACGGACGGCGTGGCGCTGGTGGACACGTTGGGGTACGACAACTCCAACGTGCGGAACACGCTTGTCGAGATCACTGACCTCGTCTCGGAATGGCGAGGCGCACGCCGCCGAGCCGACCGGATGCGGGCCGACCTGGACGAGAGCGGTACCGCCCGATGAACCCCTTCACGTGCACGCTCACCCCAGAGAACTACAACACCGCGTGCGACCTTGCCGGATCCGCGCTGCTGCGACGCCTCCCCGTCGCCTCGACGATCCTGCAGATCACAGAGGACCGGGCTTGGAACGAATTCTCGACAGGCGTCTACATCGCCGCCGACTTCGAGAACGTCATCCGCTACACCGGAAGCGCGATCCGCGACGGATCGGTCGGTGACCGCGTCCAGGAACACGTACTGTCTGGACGCGCCGCACAGTGGACGCGCCTGATGGTGGTCCCACTGGTAGCGGACACCGAGGAGGACCTCGTGCGCACGATCGAAGGTCGGATCGGAGCGGTCCTGCGGCCGCTCGACACCAAGCGACTCCCCACTCTCGGCAGACCCCGATGGCCTGCCGCCCGCAGGACCGCTCGGTAATAGGACTAGAGGAGTTAGGGAAGGCCCCCGCTGCCGTCTGGGGGGCCTTCAGGCTCAGGCGCCAGCAACTCCTTCGAGCGGTTCATCGTCATCCTGCTCGCCGACCACGTACTTGTCGGGACCACCATCCCGCGCAACGACGTCGACATCACTGCCCGACGGGTTACCGTCCGGCGCGGCAGCGGCCCGCCGAGGAATCACCTGCTCACACCCGACACGTGCGTTTGCCCGCCGGGCACACCGGCCCCTGGCTCCTATTTGCTCGGTTGTGGTCTTTTCGCCAACGACCTGCCAGTGATACCTCTAGTGGATGCGTCGGCGGGATGCGGCGGCGGCATTCAGGGGGAGATGTTGGATCCGATTCAGGGCCCGTCAGAGGCGGAACGCCGGGCAAGTGGTGCGTCGCTCATCCTCAACTATCCAACGGCCATGCAGTTTCCGGCCATGCCGTCGCCCGAGCAGATCGTCTTCACCTACCCTCCCGACGAGTTCGAAAAGTTCGTCGAGGAGTGGGTGCCCGCGCTGGACAGCCTGTACGTGCGGGTCGAGCGCCAGGGAGGGGCTGGCGACCACGGCATCGACGTGGCCGCATTCCTCACCCGCCGGGGCCTGGAAGGTCCCTGGCACAACTACCAGTGCAAGCGCTACAAGGGAACGCTGGCCTGGAGCACCGCCGCGGGTGAGATTCGGAAGATGTTTGCGGGCGTGGTCACCGGTCAGTTCATCGTGCCGGAGCAGTACACGTTCGTCGCCCCGTCCATCGGCCCCAGCCTGCAGCAGGCCCTGCAACGCCCGATCAGTACCCGCAAGGACTTCGTGGAGGCGCTGCGCGAAACCACGGACAAGGTCATCACGGACCTGGGCCCGCGGATGAGGCGCGAGGCCGAGGAGTTGGCAGCAGATACGCCGTTCGAGATCTTTCAGACCGTCAACATGAAGAAGATGCTCCAACAGCACAAGACTACTGACTTCTGGGTGAAACGATTCCCGCCGGAGTCGCCGCCCCGCCCGGCCGTCATGGCACCGCCCGAGAAGCCGGAGCCGCGTGAGGCCCGCTACGTACAGCAGCTCGTCCAGGTCTACGCCGAGCGCTGGCCCAGTGAGGCCAGCACCGTTACCCAGATTGCACAGCACCCGACGGCCGGCCCGCACTTGCGCCACCAGCGTGAGGCGTTCTTCAGTGCCGAGTCTCTGCGCCGCTTCGGCGAGGAGGCATACCCTGAAGGTCATTTCGAGGCCATTGTCAAGGACATATACGACGCAGTGGTCGACGTGGCGAGGGATGACCACCCCACGGGGTGGAAGCGCCTACATGCCGTCACCTCGCAGGCGATCAGTGCCGGGCTGACGCAGACGGTTTTCGCTCAGCACGTGAGACCTCTGGACCGTACCGGGGTATGTCATCACCTGGCGAACGAGAACGAGCTCACGTGGTGTGAGGGAGAAGGGACATGAAACCGCTGAACAGCCCGCTGGAGATCGGCGTGCGGGCACTGGTGTTGCTCTCGGAGAGCCATCCCGATGCTCTGGACCTGGCCCAGCTCGCCCTCTTAGACCATGCCGTGCTGCACAGCGCCGAATTCGACGGACCGCCCAGCCTGCACCCGGATCTGCCAGCTCGCTCGGGAGAGCTCGGCCTGAAACGCACGGTCCTCGAACAGGCACTTCTGGTTCTCATCCGCGCCGGCCTGGCCGAACTCGAAGCTGACGGGACCGGCCTGGTTTACCGGGCCACGGAACGCGGCCCGGCCTTCGTAGACGTTCTCGAAGCCCCATACGTTCTGCGGCTCCGCGAGCGCGCCGAGTGGGCCGTCCACCAATGGGCCCCGGACATCGATGTACGCGCCACCACCCAGTCCCTGCTAACGACTCCCCCCGGCCCCGTGACCTCTCGCCCGTTCGAGGGCCACCGTGGGTAGTCTCCAGCTGGTCCACCTCACTTACGCTGGCTCGGGCAGGCCATCAGCGCAAATCGTTTTCGGCCCCGAGCTGACCACCATCTATGGTGCCTCCGACACCGGGAAGACCTTCATCGTCAGGTCTGTCGAGTACATGCTCGGCGGTGCCCAGCTGGACATGGTCGACGAAGCCGAGGGATACACCCAGATCCTCCTTGGGCTGCTGCTGCCCGATGGCAGCCCGCTGACTCTCGTCCGGCGCCCCGGCACCAACTCCACGCATCTGCATCGCGAGGACCTCCGTGACCTGGTTCACCGGCCGGCGGACGCCATCGTGAACTCAGTGCACAACGCCCGCAGCAAGAACAGCCTCTCGATTCACCTGATGCGCGCTATGGGTCTGGACGAGGTCCTCATCCGCAAGAACGAAGCCGGTGGCACCCGCCCCGTGACCCTGACCGATCTGGTGCACCTGTCCGTGGTTACAGAGGACCGCATGATCGCCATGCCCTCCCCGGTCCTACGCACCGGCACCGCCACCACCCGCACCGCGGAGACATCGGTCATGCGGTTCCTCCTAACCGGGGAGGGAGACCCTTCCGTCGACACCGGACCCAACGCGGGACAGCGGCGTGTCAACAGGGGACAGATCAACCTTTTGGACCAGCTCGTGATCGACTTGTACGCGAAGCTTGAGTCGGACGAGTCTGAGCGCGACCTCAGGGACCGCCTGGCGCGGGTCAAAACCGCGATCGACGCGCAAAACATCGCCCTGCGCGCGGCCGACGAAGGTCACCGCGAAGCGGTACGCGAGCGCATGATGCACGCCCGCCGTCTTGCTGGGCTAGACGAGCGGCTGGCCGAGGTCAGCGATCTGCTTGGACGGTTTAGCCTGCTGGAGGACCAGTACCGCTCCGATCTGGAGCGTTTGGCCATGGTCAACGAGGCTGGCAGCATCCTCGGCTATTTCCGCGTCGGAACCTGCGTCTTTTGCGGAGCGGATCCTGAGCACCAGCACCCTGGCCACAGTCAGCAGGAGGCCACTCAACTCCACATTGCAGTGCAGGCGGAGGCCGCGAAGACGACCGCACTGCTCACCGACCTCCTGCCGACCATCGCCGACCTCGCCCGCGAACAGGAAGAGCTCGCCCGGACCTGGCAGTCCGTCAAGGCCGACCTGGAGGCGCTGGCTGAACTCATCGCCGAAGCCGAGGGCCAGCTCGCACCGCTCCGGGAGGGCCTTCAAGAGCTGCTGGACACACGATCTGTGGTGGAGCGGCAGCTGGAGCTGCATGCGCGGATCGCGGAACTTGAGGACAAGCGCTCTCGCCTCGACGGGGAGGGAGCGGTGCCCGCTGCCCGGCCTTCGCAGTACATCGCCGCCCGAATCGTCAACGACTTCGACTCGGTCCTCCAACGCACCTTGAGCAGGTGGGAAATACCGGCAGTCGACAACTCCGGGTACGACCAGTACAATGCCGAGATCCGGGCCGGAGGCCGCCCGCGCGCCGGTCGAGGCAAGGGTGTGCGATCCGTGCTGCATTCAGCCTTCACTACCTCCCTGGCCCGCTTCTGCATCGAACGAGACCTCCCCCATCTCGGCTTCGTCGTCCTGGACTCCCCGGTGGTCACCTACCGCCAGCCAGTGAAGAACACCCCACAGGACCCCGACCTGCCCGACGTGCGCATCACATCCACCGTCGTGGACCGCTTCTACGAAGACATGCTCGCCTTCCCCGGCCAGGCTGTGATCATCGAGAATGGCGATCCGCCCCTCGGCGTCCTCTCCGAGGCCACCACCTACAATTTCACCGCCGCCGACGGACGCCCTGGCTTCCTCCCGTGAACGCCGTCGATTCGGTGTTCTGCAGGGCCTGCGCTGCAGCAGCGAGGCATCTGGTGCCCTAATAGAACTCAAACGTATGCGGGCACAAGTGATAGGTCGCGTGCGAGCCGGCTGGCTGGCCTTTCACGGTGCGCCCATTTGAAAGATGGGTTGACGGTCATCGGGATACGGTAAGGATATTTTTCCAGGGTTGTCAGGTCTCTTTAGCGGCTCAGCTATTAGGCTTCTGACACGCGAGACAGGTAACCGACGGTGTATCGGGGCTCGTGTGCAGCGTTAAGAGCCAGCGGCACAGCCGTTCATTGCCTTGGTTCCAGATCCGCCGCGAACAGGACGGCAGCCGCCTTAAGGATTCCGTTAAGGCGGCGCAGGTCAGCGTTATCTTTCTCAAGCTGACGAACTCGGGGCAGTGGCGCCCGCGGTAGTTTCAGCATTTCGACCAGCTTCCGCATCGGCTTTTTTAACCCAGTGTCGTAGAACCTCTGGGTGTTCCTCCAGCAGTTCCCCGACCTGTCGCACGAGGCCGGAGCGTCCGGGGTTGGTCGGCCTCATCTCAATGACCATCCGGACTGCCCGCTCAATCAATTCTGGCGGGTACTTCCTCGGGGCCGGCGTAGCGACGTCCTCTCCAAGAAACCTGGCTTCGTCGGCGGTCGCTTCTCGACTCGACAAGGTCGAAGCACAGCGCCCAGCGCTGATTATGCACAACTGTTCATGCAGTCAAATGAGCGCAGATGTCAAGTCAAGTTCGTGCCTCGCCTTGATCCGCCAGACCCTCAACTCCACACCTTCGGCATGCATGTGCGTCGGTTGCGTGAGGCTCGTGGACGCACTCTTGAGGAGCTCGCCAGCAGAAGTGGTATGAGCTTCCGGGGACTGGTCACATCGAGCACAGACGTCGCAACCCAAGCTTGACCACCTTGATCAAGCTTGCCCGCGGCTTGCAGACCGAGCCATCCACGCTCCTCGCAGTCTTCGACGGCTAGGACTGGAGCGGTGGTTGAACCGCTCCGGGTCTGATGGAGCTCTCTCTCCTCCAGCTGCCGGCGGCGGTTCTCGCAGAACTCTTGGGAATCAGTCCGGAACCGGCCACCGCCTGGCCCCAGTCCGGAGGCAACTGTGCGCGATACGCCGCACAACTCCACGACCCGCCCACCCCCAAGCTGAGCCGCACAGCGGACACTGGAGAAACTCCGAGCGCTTGACGTCAAGCGGTCATATCGTTTCGGCCATGGATGCAGAGCAGTTGAAGGGTTCATCCCACAGATGGATGAATGCCGCACTGGCGGCCTTTGTCGAGGGTCCCGAGAGTCATGACTTCGCCGTTCACCATGCTGGAATCGCTACGGAGCACCTGCTCAAGGCGTACCTCGCCGGGATTCATCCAGCTCTGATCGTCGACGGTCAACACTTCGACTCGTTGCTTCATGCCACGGGTCTGGGCTCCCACGCAGGCCCGCTGACCAAGGTCAAGACCATCGGCCTTGTTGAGGCCTACGTGAGGGTGGTGAAGCTTCTGCCCGGGAAGATCCCGATCAGCAAAGGGGATCTCCAACCCCTGGCAGACGCCCGCAACGGAGTTGCGCACAGCGCGATACACGACTCGGCGCAATCTGAAGTAATGTTCACCGCCTGTCTGCGCTTGGTTGACCCGGTTCTCGAGGAACTGGAAGTTGATCCGAACAGCTACTGGGGCCCATACCTGGTCCTGCACGACAAACTCGTCGACGAACAGGTGCGACAGGAGCGCGTCGCGGCGGAAGCTCTGTTGGTGAAGGCACGTTCGTTGTTCGAGCAGCGCTTCGGTCACATGTCACCCAAAGAGCGTGACGTGGTTCTGGCTGCAATCACCAGTAAGCCCATGATCACCATGGGTCGAGAAGCACCAGTGGAGTGCCCGGCCTGCGGCTCTCAGGGGTGGATGGCTGGTGAAGTGGAGGCCATCCACGTCTACGTCGACGGCCAGGTGACGGTCGATCCGGAGGAGGTTCTCCTCAGCCCCCAAGGGTTTCACTGCGCAGCGTGCGAACTTGAAGTGGGCACGAAGCTTCTCTTGCACTTGAGTGACCTACCCCGGGGCATCTTCTTGGATGCCCGCCCTCATGACTACATCGAAGACGAACCGGCAGCGGATGAAGGCATCTACAGAGGGCGTTAAGCGCAACCACCCTCATTCGCAGGTTCGGTTTCCCGTACCAATATCCCAAGAAGGGAACAACTCGGTTAATTCTTCTTTTTTGAGATTGTAAGGAAGGCGGGCGTGGCACTGTTGCTGGATGGGGTGGCCTAGAGAGTTCGAAACTTGGGGCCGCCGGCCGAGGTCGGTGGCCCCAAGTCGACATCGGCTCAGAGCTTGCGCGCCGGGATGGCGTAGGTATTGAAAAGTTGATCTCCGTTCAGGCGGTTTGCCACGAGATGGGTGGCAACGCTGCCCTCGTCCCGCCACAGACCCAGTCCGTCGGCCAGGGCAACCGTGTACTTGGTTACGGCGGCTTTGAGGGCGTCGAGCTTGTCTGGCGTGATGACGACCATGCCTGGCTCCGGGGTGCCCAGCGAGTCGCAAACGTTGCTGGGGTGGAGCATGACCGGCAAGGGAGTGGCTTCCGGATACTCGCTGCGATCCCATCGGACGCTGCCGCCGAGCTGGTTGAGATCGTGTTTCGAGATGGTGTTCGTGGTGCAGCCCGTTTTGAGTTCTGTGACGGCATGTCGAATCGGACTGAGAATCCAGAGGTTGTCTGGACCTTCGCCGCCGCTCTCCTTGTCGGGGCGGCTGCTGGCGAACCCGAGGTGTCGTCCCAGCTGTTGCCAGGCGGCTTCGGCCTGGTTCGTGCGCTCCTCGTCCCAGGTGACATCCTCCAGCATGGCCTTGACCCCGAGGACGAGCTGGGTTGGATTGTCGTATGTTGCGGCCAGGAATGCGGCTGCTTCTCGGGCTTGAACGGCCCCGGCCTTGGCCTTGGCGGGGGCGATGCCGGAAGTCGGTCGCAACACCGCGTGGTTGAGTCCCGTAGCGTTCACGAGCACCTGCTGAGCCTGGTGCGAGTTGGTGAAGTGAACGTATCCAGCCCGCTGCTCCATCAGCCATCCCCGCAAGGCTGCGTCATCCGTCTGGTTGATCACCTGCACAAAACGTTCAGCCGCGTTGCTGGTCTGGCCGACGACGGCCAGGTCGAATGCCTTCCGACTCGCGATGGCCTCGGGGCGGATTCTCGTGTACTCGGCATAGCGGACCGTGGCCGTGCGACGCCGGCTCTCCTCAACCCAGGCCGGCTCCCGGCTGAGGAAGACGGAGAGAGCCTCCCGAATCGAGTTGATTCCCTCGCCTTTGATCTGGAGAGCCAGTTCCTGGCTGAGCCCAAGCTGGGCCTGGGTCGCATTGGAGAACATCGATAGGCGGTTAGGCTCCGTCGTGGCTCGGGCGAGGTTGGCTCCGAGAAGGAGAACTGCGCAGTGGTCATCCCGATCACGCACGCCTCGACCCATGCCCTGCTCGATCCTCTGGATCTCACGTGCGGTGACGGTCGGGCTGCCGGTCAGGGCATCCGCTTCGCGGCGGTCGGCGCCGCTCATCGGGGTGGGGACACCGTCGAGGATCAGGAGGCGACAGGCGTCGCCGGGTAGGTCGACACCGTCGTATTTGTTGATCAAGACCACGAGCCGACCGCGTGTGGACTTGAGGGATTCCACTCCGGCTGCAAGATCATTGACTCTGAGTACGGCGTCTGCGAATGGCTTCCACGGCTCCGCTGCCGGCCCACTGGGCACGATGACGACGACGTTGATCGGCTCTGAGTCGGGGGCACCGTCGCCGTTCCGGTCGCCGTTGGCGAATTGCCGGGCAAGCCATCTGATGGCCCCGGCGTCGAGGTTCGGGTTGAGCGCCAGCGGAGAAAGGATCAGCCGGTCACCGAGGTCCGCCGCACTTCCTGGAGTGACGGGTTTGACCAGGAGTTCCGGGTCGGCATCGAGCGAGGTTACGAGCACACTGTCGTCTGCGAGAGTGGCAGTGAGGTAGACGCGGCGGCGGGCCTTCGCGAACGACGGGATCATGTGGATCGGTGGGCATGGCGGACGGATCTCGAAGCCTTGACTGGTCGCGGTCGCGGAACACAGCGGGAGGACGTCCGCGATCAGGGGCCACGCGAACCGGAACTTATCGCTCTTGTCCCGGTGTGGGTGCAACAACTCCATGACGTCCTGGGCCCGGTCCGCCCAGGCCCAGAACGGAACACGGATGGCCGCCGTGTACTCCGCTGTACTGATGTCTGCCCATGCCTTCGCAGACTGTCGGCGCAAGTCGCCCTCGAACATGTCCAGGAGCGGCTGATAGGCGTCGTGCCCGCGGGCGATGTTGAGCGTGAACTGAGCCTCGGTGGCCGCCAGCGCGGCATGGGCGTCGTCGACGATCACGGCGCCCAGATCCATGGGAGGGTGTGATCCGCCGATCACTCCGAAGCGGGACAGGCCGTTGATGAGGGTGTGGAAAGTGGTGACCAGGATTGCCCGCTCGCCACGGAACTCCATGTCGTCCGGGTCGCTGGCCGTCGCTAGTCCCAGCCGGTGGGCCTCGGCTCGGGCCTGGGACGCCAGGTAGTTGTCGGGCGTGAGATAGACGGCCTTGCCAATGCCCTCGTTCAAAGTGCTCTGCGCAATCAGCAGGCCGACGACCGTCTTGCCGCCCCCCGTGTTCTGCTTGATCACGACGTCATGGTTATCCCTGATATCGAACCATGATTCGAGTACCTCGCCCTGCTCCTGACGAAGGTATGGGAAGGGCCGGTTCGGCAGTCCGTTGAAGATGTCGCGTGGTCGGATGAGAGGTGCACGGTCGCCCTTGCCCAACCTGCTCAGATCCAGAGGCATGTTCTTCGAGTCCCCTCTCCCGCCGGCCGCGGTCGCTGCCGGTCTCCCGTTGTCATCATGCCGTTGTCGGTCACCTCGGTGCACGACGATGAGTGACGCTGCCGGCGCTAGCCGGTCTGGTGGAGGACGACCTGTCCAACGGTTGGCGCTTCAGCGCCAACCGTTGGCATCCTCAAGATCAGTGAACGGGACCAGCAGTGATCCCCATAGGGTCCCGCCCGGCCTCCAGCTTCAACGCGCTGAACTTGACAGAGAAGACGTCGGCCAGGGCGACGCCACCGTACTCTCCGCCGGCCCCGGCACCGCTGTCGTCGTGGACACCGGACCCGCCCCGGCACCGGTCGACCGCTGCCTGCGCGAGCTGGGCATCACCCGCATCCCCCTGGTCGTCCTGACCCACTTCCACGCCGACCACGTGGGAGGGCTCTCCGGAGTACTGCGAGGCCGCTCGGTAGCCGCGATCGAGACCACGGCTTTCGCCGAACCCCCCGACCAGGCCGAGTCCGTACGCCGAGAGGCCGCCACCCACCACATCCCCCTCACCACGGCAGCAGCGGGCGAGGAGCGCCGAGTCGGCCCCCTGACCTGGCGTGTCCTCTGGCCGCAGGCGGATGCGTTGGCGCCCCCCGACGGCCCGAACGACGCCAGCATCACCTGGACGTCCTTAGGGTCGCCCACCATGGTTTGGCCTCACTCATTGTAGCGTGATGAAAGGGAAGTGAACGGCTAGGAGAAGGACCGGACATGACGCTCCAGCAGACCAGCGGCGAGGCAGCGGCACGGGCGGCGCGTGAGTACCTGCGCGTGTCCAAGGGCAAGGGCAAGACGGCCCGCAGCATCACCGACCAGCACGCCGACAACCTGGCCTCCGAGGCCGTGCACGGGCCGTGGACGTGGGGCGAGGCATACACGGACACCGGTTCAGCGTCCAAGTACGCGAAGAAGACCCGGGAGGACTTCGAGCGGCTGCTGACGGACTTGCGGTCCGGGGCGTTCGGGGAGCCCGGCACGGTGCTCGTGCTGTGGGAGATCAGCCGTCTCGCCCGTGAGACCGGCCGGGGCGTCTCGCTGATCGACGCGTGCGAGCAACGCGGTTACCTGATCCACGTCACCTCGGAAGGCGAGACCGGGCGGACGTACGACCCGCGCAACTACGCCGACCGGCACAGCCTCGTGACGGGCATCGCGGACGCCGAGAAGGAGGCCCGGCGCCTGTCGGCCCGCACTCTGCGAGGGCTCAACTCGGCCGCCCGTGAGGGCCGTCCGCAGGGGCAGGTGCCGTTCGGCTACGTCCGCGAGTACGAGGTCGTTGACGGCCGTCCCCGGCCGGTCGCACAGGTCCCGGACCCGGAGACCGGACCCCTCGTCAAGGAGCTGTACGAGCGCGTGGTGGGCGTCGGCGGCGACCTGCCGGAGCCGATGTACGCCATCGCCAAGGACTGGGAGGCCCGAGGCGTCGTCGGCAAGAACGGGAAGACGTTCAGCCCGCAGAGCCTCCGTGCGATGCTCCTCCGCCCGTGCAACGCCGGACTGCGTGAGCACAATGGGGTCCTGACGCCGGAGACCTGGGAGGGGTGGACACCGATCGTCTCCCGCGAGCTGTTCGACCAGGCTCAGAGACTGTTGGCCGACCCCACACGACGGACCTACACCGGCGAATCGATCAAGCACGTCCTGACCATGACGCTGAAGTGCGACGTCTGCGGCGGGGGCATGGTCGTCATGACCCGCCGGAAGAAGGGCACGGCCGACGCCGTGGGTTACCAGTGCGGGCCCAAGGGGCACGTGTGGATCCCGAAGGAGGAGACCGACCGGGTCCTGATCGGAGACCTGGACGCCACCGACCCGGAGACCGGCGAACCCGCGCCCGAACTGGGGGTGATCCTGGCGTACCTGTCCGCGCCTCACCGGGTCAGCGCCCTGCGACAGCAGCCGTCCTCGGACGCCGACACGAACGCAGTCACCGCCGAGCTGAACCACCTGCGGGCCGAGCTGAAGGAGTTGGAGGACGCCCCGTCCCCCAAGACAGCTAGGGCCCGCATCCAGCGCACCGCCGATATGGAGGAGGTCGAGAACGAGATCGCGTTGCTGGAGGTCAGGTTGTCCACGATGGTGACGCCCGATCCTCTGGCCGAGTTCCTCCCCGACCGAGGTGAGACCGACTTGATCACGTGGTGGCGGACAGCCGACGTGCAGCGGCGGCGTGCCGTCGCCGCCCTGCTGCTGGCGCCCGATGTACTCGGACAGGTGCGGGTCAGGCCCTCGCCGAACAAGCGCAACGCAGCACCGGTCACCGAGCGGCTGAGGTGGGTGCGCGCCGACGAGGCCGCCTGAGCCGCTGAGCGGCCGTCTCCCGGCCGCGCAGCGCCCGGCTGGCCAACGCCCTCAGGTCCCCGCTCCCGGTCCCTGAGCGCACGACTGAGCCTCCGTCACGCTGGCGGGGGCTCGCTGCTGCCTACCGCGTGAGCCGGGTCAGGAAGTTGTCCACGAACTTCTCGACCTCGGCCCGGCTGCTGACCTCCTCGACGTTCAGGCGGTCGACGTACCTCACCCCGGCGTTCAGGAACAGCCGGTCGCGGCTCCGGTCGGCGGCGGCTCGGCCCTTGTGATGCGGGCCGTCGATCTCGATCACCCCGGCGTATCCGCGATAGGTGATCAGCAGGTCGGGCTCGAAGGTCCAGCCGCGCACCCGCATCCCCCCGAGGGGCACGATGCCGATCGTCTCGCTGTCCGGCAGGGTGTTCTGCCGCTCCCTGAGCACTCGGTACACGTCCAGCTCCCACTCGTTGGTGAAGCGGAGCTGGTCTTCGACCGGGTGACCGGGTTCGAGCTGCACCTTGCGGCCCTGGTTGCTGGGCTTGGGGCCGTCGGCGTTCTTGACCTGCCTGCGCCAGTCCGGGCCGAGGCGAGGGATCGACGGCCGGGCGACAAGCTCATCAACGGATTTGCTCGACCCCCACATCACGTCTCGCATCACATCAGCGATGCTCTCCAGCTCGGGCTCGGTGTACGTGGGGTACAGGCTCGGCTCCACCACCAGCACGATCCGGTAGCCCTCGTGGTCATACTCGGTGTTCCAGAGCCGAACCTCCGCCGACGACACGTCGGCGATCATCCGTGCCGTGTCGGTTTTCCCGAGGTGATACGCCAGTACGGCGCTCGTGCCGAGCAGCCACTCACTCACCAGGGGAGCGTTCTCCGGGGTGTCGAGGGTGCGGGACACGTCAGGCGATGGCAGCTCATCACTCATGGATCGGATTGTCGCACCCACCACCGACAATGGGCGGTGCTCAAATGACCCCGGCGCAGCGTGAGGCCGGCAGTCCGGAGGTCTCGGACACGGCGGGCCCCCCACCAGTAGGTGACGGGCCCCCGGCTGGATGCTCCGCTCAGAAACGGGAGCTGAGCCAGACCACCAGCAGGCTGGCGCCCGTGGTGCTCGCGCCGTACGCCGCGCCGTACAGGGCACGCAGGACGAGGGTCCGCCGGTAGCGCTTCAGCCACCCGGCTGCACGACGAGCCCCCGCCCAGCCGTGCAGGTCAGCCCTCGACTGGTTATGGTGCATGTGTGTCCTTCCTCTTCCGGTGGTAGGGGCACACGCAGGGAGTCCGCTTCCGCCCTCGGTTTCCTAGGCCAACTGGGCGGTGACCGGACTCCTTTGCATGTGATGAGCAGTCTAGGGATCCCGTTCGGCAACGCGATTCGGCCGACTGCAAGTGGGGTGCTTGCTGACTGGGGCGTTTCTCGGCGTTGCTCGGCGAGACTCGGCGTTGCTCGGGTGTTGCTCAGGCTGCCGAGCGCCCGAGTGACGTCGCTCACACGCCCATTCGGGGTCGCCGTCTGGGGGTGTGCCGAGGTGCAGTAGACCGGCCCGGAACTGGGAACGCAAGCCGACAGTTTTGTAAGGCTCCGAGGCGCATCCTGCCTGTTCAGAGGCATTCCCAGGGTTACAAAACTTGACCGGGCCTCCAGGCGCGACTGAGCCCCCGCCGGTCGGCGGGGGCTCAGTGCTGTTCGGGTTACTCGTCGGGGGTGTTCAGGGCCCGGTGGATCAGCACCCGGGCCAGGATGCGCATTGCCACGGGGTCCGGCTGGACGAGGTCGGCGTGGTCACGGTGCGCCCACACCTCCCGGCCGGGTCCGGTGTTGGTCTCCTCGTAGGCCACCCGGACCGCGTCACCCGGCTCGGTGATCGGCTCGTCGCAGTAGCGGCACACGTGCGTCCGGGCGGTCATGACGCCTCCCGGTGGCGGGGGCACTGGCACGGCGGCCAGGTGCCGGTCGCCAGGGGCTCGTCACAGGGCGGCACCTGTCGGGTGCCGGTGTCGTCGGTGATCCGGCCGTTGCCGATCACCCGGTACACCCGCAGTGTGAGCCGGGGTTCCAGTTCCGCCCTGGCCGGGGGTGGGGTTAAGTTCGCCATGTCGTCGCTCCCTCGAAGCGTCGGCCGTGCCCCGGGGCCCTGCCAGGCCGCCGGGGTCTTGCGTGGCCCAACGTACTAAGCCATGTGGAGCTATGTATAGCTCTCCAAAGATACGTGCAGCTCAGCAGCGCTTTACGTTGCCCGTGTGAGTGATCGCAGCCATGTGCCCGAGTTCAACCCCCAGGGGCCGCAGCTCGTCTATGTCGCCGTCGCCGACCACATCGAGGCGCGGATCAGGACTGGGGAGCTTCAGCCCGGCGCACGCCTGCCCGCAGAGCGCGACCTCGCCCAGGAGTACGGCGTCGCCTACCTCACTGTCCGGCGTGCGGCTCAGGTGCTCCGGGAGCGCGGTCTCATCGTGACGGTGCACGGCCGGGGCACCTTCGTCGCGGACCCGGTACCCCCGGCCGACGA
>NZ_SRRU01000013.1 GCF_004784465.1 Streptomyces griseoluteus
CGGACGGCCATGAAGATGCGGGGCATGACCGGGAAGTGGAAGGCCATGTGGCATTCGTCGCCGCCGGTGGAGTAGTCGCCGAAGTAGTCGACCACGTCCTCGGGCCACTGATTGGCCTCCGCCAGCAGCACGGTGTCCGGGTACTGGGCGTCGATCTCGCTCCGGACGCGCTTGAGGAAGGCGTGCGAGGCGGGCAGGTTCTCGCAGTTGGTGCCCTCGGCCGCGTACAGGTAGGGCACCGCGTCGAGCCGGAAGCCGTCGATGCCGAGGTCCAGCCAGAACCGGAGGGCGGCCAGGATCTCCTCCTGCACGGCCGGGTTCTCGTAGTTGAGGTCCGGCTGGTGCGAGAAGAAGCGGTGGAAGAAGTACTGTCCGCGCACCGGGTCGAAGGTCCAGTTGGAGACCTCGGTGTCGACGAAGATGATCCGGGCGTCCTGGTACTGCTTGTCGTCGTCGGCCCACATGTAGTAGTCGCCGTACGGGCCTTCGGGGTTGGCGCGGGACTCCTGGAACCACGGGTGCTGGTCACTGGTGTGGTTCATGACGAAGTCGATGATGACCCGCATGCCCCGCTGATGGGCCGCGTCCACGAACTCCACGAAGTCGGCCAGGTCGCCGAACTCGGGAAGGACGGAGGTGTAGTCCGCGACGTCGTAACCACCGTCACGCAAGGGGGACTTGAAGAACGGCGGGAGCCACAGACAGTCCACGCCGAGCCACTGGAGATAGTCGAGCTTGGCGGTCAGACCCTTCAGATCGCCGACGCCGTCGCCGTCGCTGTCGTGGAAGGAGCGGACCAGCACTTCATAGAAGACGGCGCGCTTGAACCACTCGGGGTCCCGGTCCTTGGCCGGAGTGTCCTCGAAAGTGTCCGGCACGGGTTCGTTCACGGTCATGACGCTGAAGGCCCTCCGATCTGTGACGTCGCCGGCTCGGCACGCAGGACGTGCGCGGGGGCGCGGCCGGGGCTGAGGCGGACATAGTTGTCGCGGCCCCAGTGGTAGGTCTCGCCCGTCAGTTCGTCGTGCACGGACAGGGCGTCGTTCCAGTCCAGTCCGAGTCGCGGCAGGTCCAACGAGACCGTGGCCTCCTGGGTGTGGTGCGGGTCGAGACTGACGACCACGAGGACCATGTCGTCGCCGGTGCGCTTGCTGAACGCGAGCACCGAGTCGTTGTCGGTCCGGTGGAAGCTGAGATTGCGCAGATGGTGCAGTGCGGGGTGCCTGCGGCGGATCTCGTTGAGGCGGGTGATGAGCGGGGCGATGGTCCGTCCCTCACGGGCGGCCGCCTCCCAGTCCCGGCGGGCGAGTTGGTACTTCTCGGAGTTCAGGTACTCCTCGCTGCCCGGCTGAAGCGCCTGGTTCTCGCACAGTTCGTAGCCGCTGTAGATGCCCCAGGCGGGGGAGAGCATGGCCGCGAGCACGGCACGGATCTCGAAAGCGGGGCGGCCGCCGTGCTGGAGGTAACCGGGCAGGATGTCGGGGGTGTTGGCGAAGAAGTTGGGCCGCAGGTAGGCGGCGGATTCGCCTGACAACTCGGTCAGATACTCCGTGAGTTCCTGCTTGCTGTTGCGCCAGGTGAAGTAGGTGTAGGACTGCTGGAAGCCGATCTGGGCGAGGGTGTGCATCATCGCGGGGCGGGTGAACGCCTCCGCCAGGAAGATGACGTCCGGGTCGGCGTGGTTGATCTCCCCGATCACGCGCTCCCAGAACACCACGGGCTTGGTGTGGGGGTTGTCGACGCGGAAGATGCGGACGCCGTGCTCCATCCAGTGCCGGAGCACCCGTACGGTCTCGGTGACCAGGCCGTCCATGTCGGCGTCGAAGGCGATGGGGTAGATGTCCTGGTACTTCTTCGGCGGGTTCTCGGCATAGGCGATGGTGCCGTCGGGGCGGTGGTGGAACCACTGCGGGTGCTTCTCCACCCACGGGTGGTCCGGCGAGCACTGCAACGCGAAGTCCAGGGCGATTTCCAGGCCCAACTCCCGTGCCCGGCCCACGAAGTGGTCGAAGTCCTCGAGGGTGCCGAGGTCGGGGTGGACGGCGTCGTGGCCGCCCTCGGGGGAGCCGATCGCCCAGGGGACACCGACGTCGTCCGGGGTCGCGGTCAGCGTGTTGTTACGGCCCTTGCGGTGCGTGGTCCCGATCGGATGGATCGGAGGCAGGTACACCACGTCGAAGCCCATCTCCGCGATGGCCTCAAGACGCTTCTGGGCCGTCCGGAACGTGCCGTGCGGTTCGTCCAGCGTCCCCTCCGAGCGCGGGAAGAACTCGTACCAGGAGCCGTACAGGGCCCGTTGCCGCTCAACCAGCAGCGGCATCGGGTCCGAGGCGGTCACCAGGTCCCGCAGGGGGTACCGGGCGAGGACCGCCGCCACCTCCGGGCCCAGGGCGTCCTTCAGACGGTGGTTCACCGAGAGGGTGTCGTCGCCCAGGACGTGGGCGGTGGCCAGGACGAGGTCGCGCTCCGGGCCCTTCGGTGCTCCGGCGGCCGCGCGCTCGTAGAGCTCCGCGCCCTCCTCCAGCACCAGACCGGTGTCGATCCCGGCCGGGATCTTGATGCCGGCCGCGTGCCGCCAGGTGGCGATCGGATCGGACCACGCCTCCACGCGGTAGGTCCAGCGGCCGGTGGCGTCCGGGGTGATGTCCGCGCCCCACACGTCGCTGCCGGGGGACAGCTCGCGCATCGGGGTCCACGGGCCGCGCCGGCCATGGGGACCGCGCAGGACCACATTGGCGCCCACCGCGTCATGTCCCTCGCGGAACACGGTCGCGGTCACCTGGAACGTCTCCCCGGCCACCGCCTTCGCCGGGCGCCTGCCGCACTCCACGGCCGGCCGGACATCACGTACCGGTACGCGGCCGATGGCCGGGGTCCTGCGCATGGATCTCACCTCCGCCGTGCGCGAAGCCGGGCACACGGGGCCCGGCTTCGCGGTCCTGGATACGGGCCGGCAGGTGCCGTCCCGTAGGGGAACGCCATGTACGGTGCCAGGTCAGGGGCTTGGCGCCGTGGATCGCCGCTCCGGGGACTGCGCGCGTCGCGCCGCCCGTCCGGGCCGCGGCCGCCCGTCCTGCTCGCCCGGCCGGCCGGGCGGGGTGGAGCGCAGATACCGCTCCGCGGCGTCCGCCGCCTCCCTGGCGCAGCGTTTTCCCATCAACACGCACAACGTGTAGCCCGAGTCCTCGAAGGTGCTCCGGACCGTGCGGTCGTGGGGCGAGGCGAGCATCACGCGCTCCCACGCCCGGTAACGCCGCAACTGCCGGGCCACTTCGGCCTTGGCGGGTAGCAGCATGGCCCCTTCACCTTCCACGGCTCTCGACGTCGCGTTCCCGACGGTCGGGTGGTGTCCGAGCACGGAAGGGCGCGGAACCGTTACGGCGATCGAGGGCTTTCACCCATGGTGCACGTGTAAACACCCTCCGTCCTGTTGGAGCTTCAACGACCCCGCCGTTCGTGATGCTCGTGTTGCACGAATGGCGTAGCAGCCGCAATGTGGATGATGACTCAGAAGCGACTGGCATTCACGCTGAGTGTCCGGTGATCCCGCCGGACGGCCGTGGAGCAGGAGCTTCGCCGGTGAGGAGCAAGCGACAATGGAGACCGCAGTGCCTCGCTACTACCACCTCGACGTGGAAGTCAGCCCGGAACGGGTGGGACAGGTCAGCCGCATCCTGGCCGCCCACCTCAGTCACTGGGACCTCGACAATCTCGTGGACCCCGTCCGCCGCGGCACCGAGATTCTGCTGCGCGCCATCGACCAGCACGCCCCGGACACCACCACCTCCATCGAGATGTGGTGGAACGGCCAGCACCTCATCACCGCCATCGGCGGCGGCGACCGCGACCTCGGCCCGGACGAGGGTCTGCGCGCCTGTCTCGCGGACATCGCCGCCATGAGCGACGGGTGGGGCTGCTGCGCCACCGAGACCGGGGCCAGGATCATCTGGTTCTCGCAGCGGGCCCGTGCCGACCAGCGGGTCCCGCTGGTCCCGACCGCTCCCTCGCCGCACATCGGCCGGATGCTGCGCGTACCCCGCGCGGCCCCGGTGCCCGCAGGGGTCGGCGAGGTGCCCGCCGGCGCTCTGGTGGGCGTCCGGTGACGGCCAGGAAGTCCCGGAAGGGGGTGCCCGTGTGGAGCGGGCACCCCTATCCGTTGGGCGCCTCCTACGATGGTCAGGGCACCAACTTCGCGCTGTTCAGCGAGGTCGCCGAGCGCGTGGAGCTGGTCCTCGTCGACGACGCGGGCGCCGAGACGCCCGTACCCCTCCACGAGGTCGACGGGTTCGTGTGGCACGGGTATCTGCCGGGGGTCGGGCCGGGCCAGCGCTACGGGTACCGGGTGCACGGTCCCTGGCAGCCCTCCCTCGGCCACCGCTGCAACCCGGCCAAGCTGCTGCTGGACCCCTACGCCCGGGCCGTCGACGGCCAGATGGACAACGACCCCTCGCTGTACGAGCGCGACCCGCACGGCCCGGCGCCCGCCGACAGCGCCGGGCACTCGATGCTGGGCGTGGTCACCGACCCCTACTTCGACTGGGGCGACGACCGCCCGCCGGGGCACCCCTACTCCGA
This sequence comes from Streptomyces griseoluteus, assembly GCF_004784465.1. Taxonomy (GTDB): domain Bacteria; phylum Actinomycetota; class Actinomycetes; order Streptomycetales; family Streptomycetaceae; genus Streptomyces; species Streptomyces griseoluteus. Next base: position 4,576 of record NZ_SRRU01000013.1, read on the forward strand.
GTCCGTCATCTACGAGACCCATGTGCGCGGCCTGACCCGGACCCACCCGGACGTGCCGGAGCGGCTGCGCGGCACCTACGCCGGGCTGGCCCACCCCGCGGTCACCGAGCATCTCACCTCGCTCGGAGTCACCGCGGTCGAGCTGATGCCGGTCCACCAGTTCGCGCAGGACGGTGTGCTGCGCGACCGGGGCCTGTCCAACTACTGGGGCTACAACACCATCGGCTTCTTCGCCCCGCACAACGCCTACGCCGCCCTCGGCTCGCGCGGCCAGCAGGTCAACGAGTTCAAGGCCATGGTCAAGGCGATGCACGCGGCCGGCCTCGAAGTCATCCTCGACGTGGTCTACAACCACACCGCCGAGGGCAACGAGATGGGCCCCACCCTCTCCTTCCGGGGCATCGACAACGCCTCCTACTACCGCCTGGTCGACGGCGACTGGGCGCACTACTACGACACCACGGGCACCGGCAACAGCCTGCTGATGCGGCACCCCTACGTACTCCAGCTCATCATGGACTCATTGCGGTACTGGGTGACCGAGATGCATGTCGACGGGTTCCGCTTCGACCTCGCGGCGACCCTGGCCCGGCAGTTCCACGAAGTGGACCGGCTGTCGGCGTTCTTCGACCTGATCCAGCAGGACCCGGTGATCAGCCGGGTCAAGCTCATCGCCGAGCCCTGGGACCTGGGGGAGGGCGGCTACCAGGTCGGCAACTTCCCCCAGCTCTGGTCGGAGTGGAACGGCAAGTACCGGGACGCCGTACGGGACTTCTGGCGGGCCGAGCCCGGTTCGCTGGGCGAGTTCGCGTCCCGGCTCACCGGTTCCTCCGACCTCTACCAGGCCAGCCGGCGCCGGCCACGGGCCAGCGTCAACTTCGTCACCGCGCACGACGGTTTCACCCTGCGCGACCTGGTGTCGTACAACGACAAGCACAACGAGGCCAACGGTGAGGGCAACCGGGACGGTGAGAGCGACAACCGGTCCTGGAACTGCGGCGCCGAGGGCGACACCGACGACCCGGCCGTGCTCGAACTGCGGGCCCGCCAGCAGCGCAACCTGCTGGCCACCCTGCTGCTCAGCCAGGGCATCCCGATGCTCGGCCACGGCGACGAACTCGGCCGTACCCAGCGCGGCAACAACAACGCCTACTGCCAGGACAACGAGATCTCCTGGATCGACTGGGACCTCACCGACGAGCAGCGCGCCCTCGTCGACTTCACCCGGCGCCTGATCGGCCTGCGCGCCGAGCACCCCGTGCTGCGCCGGCGCCGCTTCTTCCGGGGCGAGACCGAGACCCGGAAGAAGCAGCCGCTGCCCGACCTGATCTGGCTGCGGCCCGACGCACGTGAGATGACCGACCAGGACTGGCGGCGCGGCGACGCGCACTCGGTGGGCGTCTTCCTCAACGGTGACGCCATCGCCGAGCGGGACGCCTACGGCGGCCGGGTGGTCGACGACTCCTTCCTGCTGCTGCTGAACGGCTTCTGGGAGCCCGTCGACTTCCGGCTGCCCGCCGCGTCGTACGGTGAGCGCTGGACGACCCTGATCGACACCGCCGACCCCGAGGGTGTGCCCGACGAGCGGGAGCGCAAGGCGGGTACCCGGCTGCGGGTCGAGTCGCGGAGCCTGATCCTGCTGTCCCGGCCGTCCCGCGACGGCTGAGCGGGGACGACAAGTGGGCGCCCACCGGATTCCGGTGGGCGCCCACTTGTCGTCCGTCAGCGCGGGTCGCGTGCGGTCACCGTGAACTGGGCGCCGTCCGGGTCCCGCAGGACGGCCTCCCGCTCGTTCTCGCTCAGCACGCTGCCGCCGTGCTTCTCGGCGCTGCGGGCGCAGCGCGCCACGTCGTCGACGGAGAAGTGGATCTGCCAGTGCGGCCGCACCGAGGGGTCCGGGGCCGCCTCCACCGCGCCGGAGTCGATCCGCGCCACCACGGTGCCCTGGCTGCGCAGCACCACCTCGCCGCCCGCGTACTCGACCTCGCAGCAGCCCGCCGTCCCGGAGGCCCAGTCCAGCACCTCGCCATAGAAGATCGCCGCGTCGAAGGCGTTGCGGGTGTGCAGGCGGATGAAGGCGGGGGCGGAACGGCGCCAGGACTCCCAGTCGGAGAACAGCTCGCCCTGCCAGACGCCGAAGGTCGCCCCGTCCCGGTCGGCGAGCAGCGCGCCCCGGCCGGGCGGGAAGGACAGCGGGCCCACGGCCGCCGTGCCGCCCCGCTCCCGGACCCGCGCCACCGCCACGTCGGCGTCGGGGACGGCGAAGTACGGGGTCCAGGCCACCGCGGTCTGCCACATCCCGGCGACGGCGGCGATCCCGGCGATCGGCACGCCGTCCGCGAGCGCGATCCGGAAGTGGTCGCCGAGGCGGGCGTCGCGCCAGCGCCAGCCGAGCACGGCGCTGTAGAACTCCTCGGTGGCGTCGAGATCGCGGCTGGTCAGGCTCACCCAGCAGGGGGCACCGAAGACGGAGTGCGTCGAAACGGTGTCCTTCTTCTTCCTCAAGCCACCGCTGACGGATGTGTGGTGATTCATGACGGTCGCGTCCTGCTCTCGGGGCCCGGCGGCCACCGGTCTCGACCAGTGTCCGGCCGAAAAGGGGTCGGCTGCCTCCCGACTACCCCGCAGACGGGCCCTGATGTGCGGTGAGCTCCCCCGGCCACCCAGCGCGTCGGGGGCGTCACGAAGCCGGGCGGCTATCGCCCGAAAGAGTGAAAGGCACGGCGGTACGGGGGCTGCGGGAGCACGCTCAGCCGGACTCGGTGAGCAGTTCCTCGCGGAGCCGGTCGAAGCAGCCGCTCAGCAGCCGGGAGACGTGCATCTGCGATATGCCGAGCTGCTCCGCGATCCCGCTCTGCGTCATACCCCGGAAGAACCGCAGGTAGAGGATGGTGCGCTCCCGCTCGGGCAGCGCCGCCAGACAGGGCTTCACGGCCGCCCGGTCCACCACCAGGTCGAAGCCGGGGTCGGGCTCGCCGAGGGAGTCGCCGAGCGCGTACCCGTCCGTGCCCGCCACGTCGGCGTCCAGGGACAGCGCGGAGAAGCACTCCAGCGCCTCCATGCCGGTGCGCACCTCGTCCTCGCTGAGCCGGGTGTGCGCCGCCAGCTCCGCCACGGTGGGCGGACGGCCGGGAATGGTCTGCGCCAGCTCCTTGCCGGCGCTGCGGACCCGGTTGCGCAGGTCCTGCACCCGGCGCGGCACGTGCAGGGTCCACATGTGGTCCCGGAAGTGGCGCTTGATCTCGCCGGTGATCGTCGGCACCGCGTACGCCTCGAAGGCCCGGCCGCGCTCGGGGTCGTAATGATCCACGGCCTTCACCAGGCCCAGGGCGGCCACCTGGTACAGGTCCTCCAAGGACTCGCCGCGGCCGCGGAACCGGACCGCGATCCGCTCCGCCATGGGCAGCCACAGCCGCACCAGCTCGTCCCGCAGCGCCGCCCGCTCGGGGCCCTTGGGGAGCCCGGAGAGGCGCTCGAAGGCGTGGGCCGTGTCAGGGGCGTCGTCATGAGGGTGGGTTTTCGTGCTGCCAGTTACAGACATCGCGTGCACTTCTCTCGCGGGCTGGGACGACAGGCACATTCGGCACTGCAGTCCCTCTTGCCCAGTGTGCGGCAAAAGCAAACAAACATGCCAATAGGGGACGAAACCCGTGTCGGTCTTGACCCGGTTTTGGACTGGGTGGCTCCATGGACGCGGGCCGTGAGAGGCGGTCGCCGGGAGTGATGTGCGGCACGCGCCCGAACCGTGCCCGCGCACCCGCCCGGACGGTTTCTCCTGGGCACGGCTTGATCGCCGAGCGAAGCGGGCGAACCGCCTGGCCATGTGGCATTCCGCTCATTTGACAGTGTGCTGAGCACACGGATAGACAGCAGCTCGCGGATGGTCGAGAGGGGCACTGTGTACGAGCCGAACGTGGTCGGTGACTGGCAGGAATACGGCGAGCACGCCGGCCTGCGGGTCCGCGTCCATCGTCTGGAGACGGCCGATCCGCCCCGGGGGCGTGACGACGCCGCGGCCGGGCTGACGTACTTCAGCGTCCGTGTGACGATCGAGAACCGGGGCACCCGCCCGTGCAGCGTCCAGCTCGAGGACGGTCAGATCGACGTCCGGGTCGGCGCCGACGGCGAGGGCGCCTTCATCGACTGGCGCAACTCGCAGTTCATCGAGGGCTTCGACGTGTACCCGCTGCGCCGGGCCACCGCCGTGGTCCACGCGGCCGCCGCCGAGGACGCGCTCACCCATGTGGACGTCCAGGTCCATCTGCGGGTGGACGACGAGTGGACCGACCGCAGGCTGTGGGCCGGCGGCATCGGCCTCACCGAGACCGCCCAGGTGGCCACCGCCGCGGCCTGCGGGCCGGACAGCCTGGCGCACCAGCTCACCGCGTACCTGGAGGAGCGGACCGAGCCCGGTACCGCCTGACGGGCACCGGGCCGGCCCGCGAGAGGGTCAGGCGTTCGGGTCGAAGGGGATGCCGGCCGGCTTCGCCGACGCCAGGTGCGAGGCGAAACTCGCGTCCTTCAGACCGAAGTTGGCGCTGCCGAAGTCATACGTGCTCAGCTTGTCGCGCAGACCGGGCGGGTAGCCGTCCCAGCCGACCAGCGCCGGGTACTGCCAGGTGTGCTTGTGGTTCTCCGGCGGCTCGTCGCCTGTGTTGGCCAGCCGGAAGCAGTGCGTGCCGATGCCGTCCTTGTGGTAGACGACCTTGGCGTGCGTGCCCTCGAAGCGGACCTCGGAGACCGGGTGCACGGTGAAGGAGCCGTGGTTGGACGTCGACACGTACCGCGTCTGCCCGTCCTGCACCCACACCACCACGTGCTCCCAGTCGTTGCGGTGGCCGCCGATGCTGGTACCGGGGAGGGCCTGGTCCTTCTCGAAGTACAGGCCGTAGAGATAGCCGCACCAGCCGTTGTTGCACTTGGCGCGCGAGTATCCGTTGGTGTTGTCCAGGTCCGAGGCGTCGCGGCAGTTGCCGTTGAGCGCGCCGGTCGGGTTCAGGCCGGGGTTTATCGTGCCGTCGGGGCCGATCGCGGGCGTCGAGTAGCAGCCGTCGGTGTCGTAGTCGAACGCGGGCTGATACCTCAGTTCCTCGGCCGTGGCGTTGACCGGCAGGGCGAGCGGGGGAGCGGCGAAGGCCGCGGCCGGGAAGGCGATCACGAGGGTGGCGGCGCCGGTGAGCGTGGCGAGCCATCTGCCGCGCCGTCGGCGGGACGGGGACGAACCCACTTCAATCTCCAACTGCATTGAGGGACAAGGCAGTTCAGCATCCCGGCCGAAGGGCCCGCTGTGAAGCCGTCCCACCTGTCCCGCAGGTGAAATCCTGTCAGCCGCGCGCTCAGAGATCCTCGGGGAGGTCCGCCGCCGACTCCTCGGGGGCGAGGTCCGGGCGCAGGCGCAGCCAGCTCGGCTGGCGCAGCAGCCCCGCCCGCGTCCGGGTGCTGAAGCCGACCTCGCCGACCAGCCGGGGCAGCACCCAGCGCGCCCCAGGAATCCGGGGCTCGGGGTCGAAGGGGCACCGTTCGCTCGCCGAGGCCGCCAGCAGCGCGGCCAGCTCGGTGCGCTCACCCTCGCTCCAGCCCGTGCCCACCCGGCCCGCGTACACCAGCCGCCCTCCCGCGCGCTGGCCGACCAGCACCGCGCCGGGCAGCCCGGACAGGCGGCCCTTGCCGGGCAGCCAGCCGCCGACGATCACGTCCACGCTCCGGATGTTCCGGATCTTGATCCAGTTCCGGGAGCGCACGCCCGGCTCGTACACGGAGTCCAGCCGTTTGCACACCACCCCCTCCAGACCGTGCTCCCGCGTCATCCGCAGGGCCTCGGCGCCATGGCCGACCACCGCCCCCGGCACCGACCAGCGCGGACCGTTCAGGCCGAGGCCCGCGAGCAGGTCGCGCCGCCGCGCGTACGAGGCCGCCGTCTGCGGCCCGGAGAGGTACGGCACGTCGAACAGCACCAGGTGGACCGGAGCCCGCGCGGCCCGGTGGGCCGCCAGGGCCGGGGTGTGCGCGAGGCCCATCCGGTTCTGGAGGGCCTGGAAGTCGGCCCGCCCCTCCGCGTCCAGAGCCAGCACCTCGCCGTCCAGGATGGCGGGCGTGTCCCCCAAGGCGCGGCCCAGCGGCTCCAGTTCGGGATAGGCGGCCGTGATGTCCTCCCCGGAGCGGGCGCGCAGCAGCAGGGTTCCGTCACCGGGCAGGTAGACCATCACCCGCTGCCCGTCCTGCTTGGTCTCGTACGCCCAGCGCGCGTCCTGGGCGGGCGGCGGCAGGGTGCCGGGGGTGGCGAGCATGGGGCGGACGAACGGCAGCGGGGTGACGGTCACGGCAGAAGATGTCGACCACGCCGGGCGCCACCACGCACCCCGCGCCGCGGGTTCCCCCGAACGGCGGCCGCCGCCGCGCCGGTACCCGAGCCGCCGACCGGCCCCTACCGTCGAGTAATATCCGGCGGCAGGCCATCGAAGGAGACATCGTGCCCCCACGTTCACCCCTGTTGCTCGCCGGTCTGCTGGCCTCGGCCGGGATCGCCCACTTCGCCACCCCCAGGAAGTTCGACGAGCTCGTCCCCCGGGCCCTGCCCGGCTCGCCCCGCACCTGGACCTACGCCAGCGGGGTCGCGGAACTCGCCCTCGCCGCCGGGATCGCCGTGCCCGCCACCCGCGCACCGGCCGCCAAGGCGGCCGCCGCCTTCTTCGTCGGGGTCTTCCCGGCCAACGTGAAGATGGCCGTCGACTGGCGGCACCGGCCCGCCCGGCAGCGCACCGCCTCCCTGGCCCGGCTGCCCCTCCAGGTGCCGCTGGTGCTGTGGGCCCGGGGCGTGGCCCGTACCGCGAAGGGCCAGTCATGAGCCTCCAGGTCGGCGACACCGTCGAGGACTTCACGCTGCCGGACGAGACCGGCACCGAGCGGCGGCTGACGGAACTCCTGGCCGACGGCCCCGTGGTGCTGTTCTTCTACCCGGCCGCCCTCACCCCCGGCTGCACCGTCGAGGCGTGCCACTTCCGCGACCTGGCGGGCGAGTTCGCCGCCGCCGGGGCCCAGCCGGTGGGCATCAGCGGCGACACCGTCGAGAAGCAGCAGGAGTTCGCCGGGCGCCACACCCTCGGCATGCCCCTGCTCTCCGACACCGACGGCACGATCCGTGAACGCTTCGGCGTCAAGCGGGGCTTCACGATCGCGCCCACCAAGCGGGCCACGTTCGTCATCGGGCAGGACCGCACGATCTGGGAGATCGTCCGCAGCGAACTGCGCATGAACACCCACGCCGACCGGGCGCTGGCCGCGCTGCGGGCGGCGAAGGGCTGATCTCTCGTACGGGAGGTGGCCGGGGCCGTGCTCGCCAAGGCCACCGTCCGGCTGACACGATCAAGGGGAGCCCGTACGACGACCCCCGGGAGCGCAGACATGAGCACGGACAGCACCTCGGCGGAGCGGCCCGAGCCCGTCGCGGGCGTGGCGGTGAAACCGGTCGCCGGACACATCGGCGCCGAGATCACCGGCGTCGACCTCGCCGCACCGCTCGACGACTCCCTGGTGGCGCTGATCAGGGACGCGATGCTGCGCTGGAAGGTCGTCTTCTTCCGCGACCAGCGGCTCGACCACGCCGGGCACGTCGCCTTCGCCCGCCGCTTCGGCGAGCCCGTCGTGCTGCGCAAGCGGGGGAGCGCCTCGCCGGAGGGGTTCCCGGAGGTGGAGACGACCGCCGACCGGCTGGAGCTGGGCGGCCGGTTCGGGATGGAGCACGAGGAGTGGCTGCGCCGGCGCCGGCACACCCTGCTGCGCGGCTGGCACTGCGACCACGGCGCCCGGATCGACCCGCCCGCCGCGACCATCCTGCGCGCCGAGACCGTCCCCCCGTACGGCGGCGACACCACCTGGGCCAACCTGGCGGCCGCCTACGCCGGGCTGTCCGCGCCGGTGCGCTCCTTCGTGGACGGGCTGCGGGCCGAGCACCGGCTCGGGGTCGGCTACCAGCCCCGGCCCGGAGACGACGCGTACCTGCGGCACCTCCTGGACCACCAGGTCGCCTCCGAGCACCCCCTGGTGCGGGTGCACCCGGAGACGGGGGAGCGGGTGCTGTTCGTCAACGGCTACTACCTGGAGCAGATCTCCGGGGTCTCCCGCCCCGAGAGCGCGGCCCTGCTGGAGATGCTGCTGGAGCAGGTGGTGCGGCCCGAGTACACCGTCCGCTTCCGCTGGGAGCCCGGCAGCGTCGCCTTCTGGGACAACCGGGCCACCGTCCACCTCGCCCCCGGCGACACCGCCCACGTCGGCCATCCCCGGATCATGCACCGGGTCATGCTCCAGGGCGATGTGCCGGTGGGCGTGGACGGCATCGCGTCGAAGCCGCTGGTGGGCACGGAGCCCGGACGCTGGTAGTCCCCTGGTTCACCCCGGTGTGACCAGCCGCGCCTCGTAGGCGAACACGGCCGCCTGGGTGCGGTCCCGCAGGCCCAGCTTCACCAGGATGCGGCTCACATGGGTCTTGATGGTGGAGTCGGCCACCACCAGCCGCTCGGCGATCTCGGAGTTCGACAGGCCCTGGGCGATCAGCACCAGCACCTCCGTCTCCCGCTCGGTCAGCTCGCCGTAGGCCGCGTGGGCGGCCGGCATCAGGCGGGGGGCCTCGGACAGGCGGGAGAACTCGTGGATCAGCCGCTTGGTGACCGTCGGCGCGAGCAGCGCCTCTCCGGAGGCCACCACCCTTACACCGTCGGCGAGTTGGCGCGCGGAGGCGTCCTTCAGCAGGAAGCCGGAGGCCCCGGCCCGCAGTGCCTGGTACACGTACTCGTCCAGATCGAAGGTGGTGAGCACCAGCACCTTCGCCGTCGCGTCCGCCGCGATGATCTCGCGCGTCGCCTCTATGCCGTTCATCTCCGGCATGCGGATGTCCATCAGCACGACGTCCGGCGCGAGTTCACGTACCCGCGCCACGGCCTCCCGGCCGTTGACCGCCTCGCCGACGACCTCGATGTCCGGCATCGCGTTCAGCAGGACCGAGAAGCCCTCGCGGACCATCATCTGGTCGTCGGCGATCACCACGCGGATCGTCATGCCTCACCCTCGATCGGGGCGGCCGCCGGCACCGGCAGGAACACGGCCACCTCGTAACCGCCCTCGGCCGTCGGGGATGCCGTCATCTCGCCGTTCAGCATGGAGACGCGTTCCCGCATGCCCGTGATGCCGTGACCGGCGCCGGGGGAGGGCTTGATGAGACCCGGCGCGGGCGGCGCCCCGTTGACCACGCGCAGGCCCAGACCGCCGAGCACGTACCCGATCTCCACCTTGGCGTCCGCGCCCGGCGCGTGCCGCAGGGTGTTGCTGAGCGCCTCCTGCACGATCCGGTACGCCGACAGCTCGACACCCTGCGGGAGTTCGCGCACCGCGCCCGTCACCGTCTTGGTGACGTCGAGCCCGGCGTCCCGCACGTTGGCGAGCAGGGCGTCCAGGTCCGCGAGGGTGGGCTGGGGGGCGTCCGGGGCCTCGTAGTCCTGTGCGCGGACCACGCCCAGGACCCGGCGCAGCTCGGTCAGGGCGGCGACCGCGTTCTCCCGGATGGTGGCGAACGCCTTCTCCAGCTCCGGCGGCGGGTTCTCCACCCGGTAGGGCGCCGCCTCCGCCTGGATGGCGACCACCGACATGTGATGCGCGACCACGTCGTGCAGCTCGCGGGCGATGGTGGTGCGCTCCTCCAGCAGGGTGCGCCGGGAACGTTCGTGCGCGGTGACGGTCTGATGGACGCTCACCTCCCGCCGGGCCTGCCGCAAGGTCTGCCGGATCGCGACGGTCAGCAGGAACACGCCGGCGAAGAACAGCAGCGGCCCCAGGTCGGACCCGTAGCCGAAGTCGCTCGGGCCGAACAGGCCGTCGGCGAGGACCCCGTAGGCCGCGGTCAGCAGCCACATCCAGGCGGCCGTGCGGGGGCGGGTGCGCGCCGCGACGACCGTCAGCACGGCCAGGTGCCCGACGAAGCCGCCCGGCGGGAACGGCGATTCGCCGGACGAGCCGCCGGCCAGCACGAGGGCGACCGTGTTGGCGGCCAGGGAAGCCCAGAACGCTCCCGCCGGACGTACCAGGGTCAGCAGCACCGGTGCCCCGGCCAGCAGCCCGCACAGCAGGCCGGACAGGCCACCGGTGTACGTGGACACCAGGGCGACGAACACCGAAAGCCCGGCGAGGACGACCACCACCGCGTGGGGCGCCCAGGCGCCGTACTCCCGCAGGCGCTCGGAGCCGCGCCGGGTGAAGCGGCCGCCGGGTTCGGTGGGCGGCAGCGGGCGGTAGGCGAAGGCGTCGTGGAACAGGTCCTGCCGCAGCCCGCCCAGGGCGTCCGCGGCGAACCGGAACTCCGGGCTGCGCTGCCGCGCGGGCCGGCCCGGCGGTATCGGCTGGGTGTGCGTCGTATCGGTCACGGAAGAGACGGTAGGCCCAGAGCGGGGTGCGGTCGTCCCCTCTCAGGGGGGTTCTCGGGGGTCCGTCTCAGGGGGGAGGCGGGGCACCCGCCTGAGTCCCGCTCCGGGAAAACCGGCGCTCCGGAATGCGGACAGTCATGGCTATTTCTTTGTCTGCCTGTCAAAAAGGTTTTACACAGCGAGGTTTGAGTTTGAATTCATTCGCCGGAACCCGGGCGGCCTCCTAGGGAAAACCCTCGCTTGTTCCGGCGCTTGGTGACATGACCTAGTCAAGGTGCCATTCTCGCCCCGTACGCGCATCCTCCCCACTCCCTTCTCAGGAGGAGTACGAGTGAGACGCCTTCCCCACAGACACCTTTCCCGCAAGGGAGCCACGGTCGGAGCCGCCCTGCTCTCCACGGCGGCGCTCCTCGCCGTGGCCGTCCAGGCGACCCCCGCGGCCGCACGGCCCGCCGCCCCCCACGCCCCGCTGCGCACCGGCGCCCTGGAGGCCAGGCTCAGCCCCGCCCAGCACGCGGCGCTGGTCAAGACCGCCAAGCAGGGCACCGACGACACCGCCCGCTCCCTCGGTCTCGGCGCCAAGGAGAAGCTGGTCGTCCGGGACGTCGTCAAGGACAACGACGGCACCGTGCACACCCGTTACGAGCGCACCTACGCGGGCCTGCCGGTCCTCGGCGGCGACCTCGTGGTGCACACCCCGCCCGCCTCCGTGGCCAAGGGCACGGTGAGCACCACCTTCAACACCAAGCGGACCATCAAGGTCGCCTCCCTCACCCCGGCCGTCACCAAGTCCGCCGCGCAGTCGACGGCGCTCAAGGCCGCCAAGGCCCTGAAGGCGGAGAAGCCCGCCGCCGACAGCGCGCGCAAGGTGATCTGGGCCGGCTCCGGCACGCCGACGCTCGCCTGGGAGTCCGTGATCGGCGGCTTCCAGGACGACGGCACCCCGAGCAAGCTGCACGTCATCACCGACGCCAGGACCGGCAAGGAGCTGTACCGCTACCAGGCGGTGCAGACCGGCACCGGCAAGACCCAGTACAGCGGCACGGTCAGCCTCAACACCACGCTGTCCGGGTCCACGTACCAGCTCTACGACACCACGCGCGGCGGCCACAAGACGTACAACCTGAACAAGGGCACGTCCGGCACCGGCACCCTGTTCACCGACGCCGACGACGTGTGGGGCTCCGGGGCGGGCTCGGACACCCAGACCGCCGCGGCCGACGCCGCCTACGGCGCCCAGGAGACCTGGGACTTCTACAAGAACACCTTCGGGCGCAGCGGCATACGCAACGACGGCGTCGCCGCCTACAGCCGCGTCCACTACAGCAACGCCTACGTCAACGCCTTCTGGGACGACTCCTGCTTCTGCATGACCTACGGCGACGGCACGAGCAACACCCACGCCCTCACCTCGCTGGACGTCGCCGGCCACGAGATGAGCCACGGCGTCACCTCCAACACCGCCGGGCTCAACTACACCGGGGAATCCGGCGGCCTGAACGAGGCGACCTCCGACATCTTCGGCACCGGGGTGGAGTTCTACGCGAACAACACCACCGACCCCGGTGACTACCTCATCGGCGAGAAGATCGACATCAACGGCGACGGCTCGCCGCTGCGTTACATGGACAAGCCGAGCAAGGACGGCGCGTCCAAGGACAGTTGGTCCTCCAGCCTCGGCGGCCTCGACGTGCACTACTCCTCGGGCCCTGCGAACCACATGTTCTACCTGCTCTCCGAGGGCAGCGGCACCAAGGTCATCAACGGCGTCACCTACAACAGCCCGACCTCGGACGGCGTCGCGGTCACTGGCATCGGCCGGGACAAGGCCCTCCAGATCTGGTACAAGGCGCTGACGACGTACATGACGTCCAGCACCAACTACGCCGCCGCCCGCACCGCCGCCCTCAACGCGGCCGCCGCGCTGTACGGCACCAACTCCGCCGAGTACGCGGGCGTCGGCAACGCCTTCGCCGGGATCAACGTCGGCAGCCACATCAACCCGCCGGCCAGCGGGGTGACCGTCACCAACCCCGGCAACCAGTCCGCCACCGTGGGCAAGGCGGTCAGCCTCCAGATCCAGGCCAGCAGCACCAACAGCGGTGCGCTGAGCTACAGCGCCACCGGGCTCCCGGCCGGGCTGTCGATCAACGCCTCCACCGGCCTGATCTCCGGCACGCCGACCAGCGCGGGCTCCTCCAGCACCACGGTCACCGTGACCGACTCCGCGGGCAAGACCGGCACGGCCGCCTTCATCTGGACGGTCAGCGCCACCGGCGGCGGCTGCTCGGCGACCCAGCTGCTCGCCAACCCCGGCTTCGAGTCCGGCAACACCGGCTGGACCGCGAGCAGCGGCGTCATCACCACCGACAGCGGCCAGGCCAGCCACGGCGGCTCGTACAAGGCATGGCTGGACGGCTACGGCTCCACGCACACCGACACGCTGGCCCAGTCGGTCGCGATCCCCGCGGGCTGCAAGGCGACCCTGACCTTCTACCTGCACGTGGACTCGGCGGAGACCACCACCAGCACCCAGTACGACAAGCTGACGCTCACCGCCGGTTCGACCACCCTGGCGACCTACTCCAACCTCAACAAGGCCACGGGGTACGTCCAGAAGACCATCGACCTGTCCTCGCTGGCGGGCTCGACGGTCAGCCTGAAGTTCACCGGGGTCGAGGACTCCTCGCTCCAGACCAGCTTCGTCATCGACGACACCGCCCTGACGACCGGCTGATCCGCGCCTCCCCGCACGACAAGGGTCCCGCACACGGGGTGTGCGGGACCCTTCGCGTTCCCCGTCAGTTCAGCGGGTCCAGCGTGAGGTACGCCTGCTGCGGGTTGCCGTCGTTGACCAGCGACTCGTGGTTGCCGACGTCGTCGAAGGCGAAGGCGTACGCCTTGCCGTCGGCCATCTGGGCGTGGACGGCCTTCGCGTACTGGTTGGTGACCCCGTCCTGGTAGAAGCCGGCGTCGGAGCTGTCCGGCTGGTTGGGGTTGCTCAGCAGCGTAGAGCGGTTGTAACCGGCGCACAGGGTGCGGGAGATGGGGCCGCGCACCTGGTCGTTGGGCGCGTCCAGCAGCTTGTGGCAGCCGAAGATGCTGGAGGCGTCCGGCTTCTGGAAGCTGGTCACCACCGCGCCGGAGGAATTGGTGAAGTTCATGACGTTGCCCGAGACCCGGCCGAAGTACTTGGTGTTCGGCTGGTCGCTGAACGGCGTCACGGTCAGGGTCTGCGAGGAGTACTTGGACCAGACCCGGTTGACGTAGTCGTCCATGACGTTGGCGGGGAGCGCCCCGGTCTCCACGCCGTACAGCGGGGAGAGGGCGCGCAGCACGGTGCCGTCCGAGCGGGTCTGCACGAGGCCCGACCAACCCGACTTGCTGCGCAGCGAGTTCATGACGGCCGAGTAGCCGCCCGGCTTCAGGTGCCCGGTGGTGGCGACCTGGCCGTTGCCGCGCTTCACGCCGACCGCGTAGGGCGCCGAGTACATGTCGACCTGGGTGCTGTTGAGCCAGAGCCCGGCGTCGTTCAGCGTGTACTCGGACCAGCTGAACAGGATGTCCCGGTTGGGGTCCGAGGGGTTCTGCACGGCCGGCTGCACCAGGCCGCCGGTGGTGAGCCGGAAATCCAGCTTGCGGCCGTAGGAGAAGTAGATCCGGCCGGAGAACTTCGGTATCCGGATGGTCGTCGACTGGCCCGGACCGGGCCCGGCGATGGCCGCGTCCGGCGCCGGGGTCGGCGGGTTGCCGCCCGCGGGCCAGGCGTGGAAGCTGCCGCCCGCGTCGGCCCAGCCCTGCCGCCCGGAGGACAACTGGGTGCCGAGGTCGTAGATGTACACCGGCTCGGAGCGGTCCGAGTTGTTGGTGATCTGGAGCGGGATCGTGTCCGGCACGGCGGCACTGGCCTGGCCGGCGGCGCCGAACGTCAGCACCGAGCCGACCAGGGCGGCCGTGGCCGTGGCCGACAGCGCGGAACGAGCGATTCTTCGAGTCAACTCTCCACCTCCGTGTGGGGGTTCGGGGCGGCACGGATACTGGTCCGTACCTTTTTGAGAGCGCTCTCAGAGTGCTTGTGTGTCGCGGACGTGTCAATCAGTTGAACCGAACACGTTCCGTGACGTGAGCAGACGTTCAGAAAGTGCGCCGGAGAAGGGAGTTGAGCGCCGCCCAGTGACGCTCCTCGGCCGCCGCGTCGTAGGACGAGGTGTCCTTCTGGGTGTAGCCGTGCGGTGCGCCCTCGTAGACCTCGCTGGTGTGGCGCACCCCGGCGGCCGTCAGGGCGTCGTCCAGGCGGCGCATCTGCTCCGGGGGCATCGAGGCGTCCTGGTCGGCGTGACCGAAGTACAGCTCGGCCGTGATGCGGTCGGCGCCCAGGTGCGGGCTGTCCGGGTCCTCGGTGGCCAGGTTGCCGCCGTGGAACCCGGCGGCCGCCGCCACCTGCTCGGGATGCGTGGCCGCCGCGCGCAGCGCGAGCCGGGCGCCCATGCAGTACCCGGTCACCGCCACCGGCCCGGCCGCGACCAGCGGGGACTGCTCCAGCCAGCCCAGGAACGCGTCCGCGTCCACCTCCGCCTGCTCGGGGGTGAGCGAGTGCACCAGCGGGCCGAGCCGCTCCCAGATCGTCGGGTCGGACCCGGGGTCGATGAACTCGGGCAGCTCCACCACCGGCGCCGTGCCCTCCCGGTAGAACACGTTGGGCACGAGCACCGTGTACCCCTCGGCGGCGAGCCGGTCGGCCATCCCCTTCAGCCAGGGCCGCAGCCCGTAGGCGTCCTGGTAGAAGAGGACTCCGGGATACGGCCGTCCGTCGGCGGGGTGGGTGAGATAGGCGTCGGCGTCACCGTCCCGCGTGGGGATGGTGACGGTCGTTCCCTGTACGTCGGTCATGATCAGCACGCTTCCCTGTCGGACTACTCGAACCGCGCGGGGTCGCCCGCCCCCACCCGCACGATCTCCGCCTCGCCGCTGGAGAAGTCCACCACCGTGGTCGGCTCGGTGCCGCACTCGCCGGAGTCCACCACCACGTCCACCACGTGGTCGAGCCGGTCCTTGATCTCCCAGCCCTGGGTCAGCGGTTCCTCCTCGTCCGGGAGCAGCAGCGTGCTGGAGACCAGCGGCTCGCCCAGCTCGGCCAGCAGCGCCTGGGTCACCACATGGTCGGGGATGCGCACACCCACGGTCCGCTTCTTCGGGTGCAGCAGCATGCGCGGTACCTCGCGGGTGGCCGGCAGGATGAAGGTGTAGCTGCCGGGCGTCGCCGCCTTCACCGCGCGGAACACGTCGTTGTCGATGCGGACGAACTGGCCGAGCTGCGCGAAGTTCTGGCACATCAGGGTGAAGTGGTGCCGGTCGTCCAGCTTGCGGATGGAGCGGATGCGCTCCATGCCCTCCTTGCTGCCCAGCTTGCAGCCGAGCGCATAGCACGAGTCCGTGGGATAAGCGATGAGCGACCCCGACCGGACCGCGTCCGCGATCTGCGCCACGGCGCGGGGCTGCGGGTTGTCGGGGTGCACGTCGAAGTACTTGGCCATCCGCCGAGCTTAAGCCGTTCCCAACCGTCACTCGCGCACCACCACCCGGCCAGGCGTAGGACGCGCGGACCGGGGCATCCGCACGTCGAGGCACCCGGAGCACTCCCCCCCAGCTCCGGGCCCCGCCGTCTCCGCCGGTGGCCAAGGCCCCCCAGGCCACCGGCGGAGCCTTGCCCGCATTCCCCCGGCGACGCGCGGCGGGGGTGTCGGGTAACGTCGGCCGTCCGACGCCGAGGCCGAGACGGGGACGAGGTGCACCACGTGGCCGCCCGAGCCGGCGAGGGCACCCACGCCCGACCGCCGCACGACACCGCCGCCACCTGGGCGGAAGAGCTGCTCGACCAGTTGCGGCCCGCGGTCCGGCACCCGCGCCGGGTCCTCGCCTGGCTCGCCCGCACCGTCCACGCCACCGCCTGCCTCGAGGACGCCGACGGCCGGCTCCTCGCCGGTGACCCCCTCCCCGCCGATACGGCCGTCCGCGCCGACGTGGCCACCGGGCGGATCTCCGCCGCCGCCCTGGAGGACGGCGGACGCCATGTCCACGTGGTCGGCATCCGCCACCCCGGACCCGGCCGCGCGGCCGGTGCCGTGCTCACCGTGGCCCGGCCCGAGCCCTTCGACCGGCGCGCCGCCGAGATCGTCCACCGCACCGCGACGGTCCTCGGACTGCTGCTGAGGGAGGGCGAACTCGCCCGCTCCGCACGCCGGTTGCGCCGTGCCTCCGCCGACCTGCGCCTGGCCGTCCTGCAACTGCTCATGGTGGAGGACGTGGTCTCCGCCCGCCGCGTCACCGCCGGACTCTGGCCCGGTCTGCTCGAACAGGACACCGCCCGCCTCTACGTCGTCGAGGGCTCGCCAGCCGGACGGGACGCCCTCGCCGAGGAGTGCACGGACGTCACCGAGGGCCGCGCGCTGGTCGTACGCTGCCCCGCCGTGGACGGACATGTCATCGTCGTCAGCCCCGCCTCGGCGCCGGGGGAGAGGCTGCGTGCCCTCGTCGCCGACCGCCCGGACACCTATCTCGGCGGCAGCCTGCACCAGCGGCTCGCCCGGACCGCCACCGCCTACGGACAGGCCGTCAGTGCCCTCGCCGTCGCCCGGTTCAGCCCCGGCCGCAGCGCCGTCTACGCCGAACGCACCCACCCCGAACGCCTGCTGGACCCGGCCGCGCTGCGCACCTGGTCCGCCCGCACCCTGCGCCCGCTGGACACCCTGCCCCACCACACCCGCGCCGAGCTGCTGGCCACCACCCGGCTGGGCCTGGACTTCACCGCGGTCAGCGCCGCCAAGGTGCTCGGCGTCAGCCGCAACACCGTCCGCGCCCGCATGGACCGGCTGCAGACCCTGCTGGACACCGACCTGACCGACCTCACCACCCGCACCGCCGTCCGCCTCGCCCTCCTCACCGAGGCGGCACACGGCCCCTACGACCCCGGAACGGCCCCGCACACCGGGCCGCGCTTCACCGACCTGCTCGACTCCGCCCCGCTGCGCGACTGGGCCCGCGACCTGCTCGGCCGGCTGGACGGCGACGGTCGCGATCTGCGCGCCACCCTGAGCGCCTGGATCTCGGCCGGCGGCAATGCCGAACGGGCCGCGAAACAGCGGGGCGTGCACGCCCAGACGGTCCGTGAACACGTCCGCGCCGCCGAACCCGTCCTGGAACGCCAGCTCCTCGCGGGCGGCAGCGACCTGTACGAGGTGGTTCTCGCCCATCTCGCGGACGGCAGCCTCGCCGCCCCCGAAGCCGGAGCGAACGGGGACCAAGCGGACGCACCTGTGCACGGGTGAGTCCTCAGCGGCACCGACCGGGCACCGCTGCGATGGCCACCGCCAGGCCGCCCGGTTAAGTTCGGCAGTCCAGCGGGGGTACGACCGGAGCGGGGGGCCGGTCGTACCCCTTTGGCATGCCCGCGCCCCGGCCCGGGCGCGGGCTCAGTGCCGGTTCTGCGCGGGCAGGTCGTAGACGTGGCCGGGGGAGATGACCTGGGTGACGGCCTGCCCGAACAGGGTGCTCGGCTCCTGGCCGTCGTGCGCGATGTCGGTGTTCAGCAGCACCACCAGCGAGGTGCGCGCCGAGGGCAGGTACACCGTCAGCGACTCGTACCCCGGCAGTGAGCCGTTGTGGCCGATCCAGCCGTGCACATTGAAGATGCCCAGGCCGTAGCCCGCGCCGGGGTAGCCGGTGGGCAGGGTGAGCAGGCGCTGGCGCTGCGTGGCGGGGGTGATCATCCGCTCGCCGTCCGGGAACCGCCCGGTGGCCACCGTGCGGGACCATACCCGCATGTCCTCCAGGTTCGAGACCATCGCGCCGGCCGCCCAGCCCCAGGACGGGTTCCAGCCGGCCGTCTCCGCGACCTTCCCGTCCGCCGTCTGGTTGGTGTACCCCTGCGCGTGCGGCTTCGGGAACTCGCTGCCCTCGGGGAACGAGGTGTGCTTCATCCCGGCCGGGTCCAGCACATGCTGCTGGATGTAGTCCCCGAGCCCCTGCCCGCTCTGCTGCTCCACGACCAGGCCGAGCAGGATCAGATTGGTGTTGGAGTACTCGAACTTCGCGCCCGGCTGGAACCGCACCGGATGCCTGAAGGCGTAGTCCAGCAACTGCTGCGGCGTGAAGGAGCGTTGCGGGTCCGAGGTGAGCGCCTTGAAGAAGTCCGGGTCCTCCGAGTAGTTGAACAGCCCGCTGCGCATGTCGGCGAGCTGGCGCAGGGAGATCTTGTCGCCGTTCGGCACGCCGTCGATGTACCGGCCGATCGGGTCGTCCAGTTCCACCTTGCCCTGGTCGACCAGTTGCAGCAGCGCGGTGACGGTGAACGTCTTGGTCTCGCTGCCGATCCGCATGTACAGATCCGGGGACATCGGGCGCTTGCTGCTCTTGTCGGCGACACCGAAGGAGCGGACGTAGTTCCCCTTGTCGGGGGTCCAGATCCCGACCGTGACACCGGGGACGTTCGCCTCGCGCATCACCCGCTGTACGGCGTCGTCGATCTGCCGGTTCACCTCGGGCGTGAGGGCCTGTACGTCGGGGCCCGTGGGGGAGGGGCTCGGGGAATCCGCGGCGGGCGGCGCCGCCAGGGAGGGGGCCGCGGTGAGTGGGGCGACGAGTGCGCCGAGAGCGGCCGCGACGGCCAGCCTCCGGCGCAGGCGTGCTGGGGAACGGGGCATGGGCTGACTCCAAGCACATGAGAGCCGGAGCTGCGGGCGGGGCTGACGCCCCGGGCTCTCAGGATAGGAGCGCTCCTTCCGCCTCGCCCGTCGGCCGTTCGGGTGAGCGCCGGTACTCAGCGGGGCGACTGCTCCGGGGCCAGGACCAGCACGCTCGCGTCGTCGTCCACGCGGTGGCCGAGGTGGCGTACGTCCTCCCAGAGCGCGTCCGGGAGCGCGGCGGTGCCGGTGTCCGCGAGGGCGGCCAGGCGTTCGGGCATCGGGTAGAAACGGCCGGACGCGTCCCGCGCCTCCCACAGGCCGTCGGTGGCGATCAGCAGGCGGTCGCCCGGATTCAGCGTCACCGTGGCCTCCTTCGGCGGCTCGACCCCGAGGAGGCCGATGCCCAGCGGCGGGCCCGGCGCGACCGTCAGCTCCCGCGCCCCTCCCGCGCGCAGCAGCACCGGCGGTGGGTGCCCGCAGGCCACCACCCGTACCGTCCGGCTGTCGGCGGAGAACTCCAGCAGCACCGCCGTGGCGAACAGCTCCGCGTGCCGGACTCCGGACGAGTCCGCCACCAGCCGGCGGTCCATCCGGGCGGCCACCGCCTCCAGCGCCCGCTGGTCCAGCGCCGCCTCGCGGAACGCGCCCAGCAGCGCCACCACCGTCCGCACCGCCGACAGGCCGTGCCCCTGGACGTCCCCCATCACCGCCCGCACCCCGTAGGGGCCGTCCCGGACGTCGAAGAAGTCCCCGCCCAGCAGCGTCCCGTCCTGCGCGGCCCGGCTGAACCCCACGCACCGAAGGTCCCCGACCCGCTCCGGCAGCGGCGGCATCACCGCCCGCTGCACCGCCTCGCCCACCTCCCGCTCGGTGTCCAACTGGGCGTCCCGGCGGCTGCGTACGTAGGACACGAACACGCTCAGCACGGCCACGAAGACGATGGTCAGCAGGTCGGTGTCGCCCGGCCGGTCGAGGTGGGTCACCGGCAGCACCAGCGACACGGTCGCCAGCGCGCCCAGCACCGCGGTGGCCAGCGGCCCGTACGACAGGACCGCGAGCGGCGGGATCGCGCCGAGCAGGAAGCCCAGATCGCTGGCGTGCGGGGTGACGAGGGTGGCGAGCGTGACCGCGATCAGCAGCAGCACCGGAAGCACCCGGACCCACGGCGGCGGGGGAGCGCCCCGCAGCCAGCCGCGCCGCTCCCGCGCTCGCCCCGGTGACCAGCCACGCAGCGACCTCACACGCCCACGCTACGCCGCGCCCGCCCCTGCCGCCCGCTCCGGAAAACCCCTGGACGCCCGCGCGGGCGTGCCCCTACTGTGGCGCGAGCACGCCCGAGACGGACCAGGAAGGAGGCGAGCGTCATGTACATCACCACGCACGCGCGCTCCCTCCACTCCGTCATCCGGGTGTGCACCATCTGACCGGACCGGGAGCGCCATCACCGCAGGCACATCTCCCGGAGGACACCTTGACCACACCGGTCATCCGCACGCTCGACCCGAGCAGTGCCCACCTGTTCCACGACCTGCCCGACCCGCTCGGCCTGAGTGAGCGGCACCGCACCACCCACTTCCGCCCCGACTGGCGGCGCGTCGCCCTGCGCGACGGACGCCCCGTGGCCCGCGCCGCCTGGTGGGCCCGCGCCGAGGACCCCGCCCCCCTGGTGATCAACTGGTTCGACGTGGCCGAGGGCGAGGAGGCGGCGGGCGCCGAACTGCTGCGCACCGCGCCCTGGACCACCCCGGAACTCGAACTCGATCTCCCGCCGGGCTGGCGCGACGACCCGGCCCTCGCCGCCGCCGTCGCCACCCGCACCGCCGCCGCCCGTCTCGCCGGGTACGAGCCCCTCGTCGAGCGCTTCATCTACCGCTGGACCCCTGACCTGGGCCTGCCCGAGCAGCCCGGCCGCCTGGAGTTCACCCCGGAACCGGACGACGAGGTCTTCCTGGACGCCCTGCGCCGCATCCACTCCGTCACCCTGGACGCCCACGCCCGGCGTGCCATCGAGAAGGGCGGTGTGGAACTGGCCGCCCGGGAGGAGCTGGACTTCTTCCACTGGTGCCCGTCGCCCCGCGAGTGGTGGCGCGTCGCCCGTACCCCCGAGGGCGAGATCGCCGGTATCCATGTCCCGGCCCGCAACCCCTCAGGGCCCTGCGTCGGCTTCATCGGCGTGGTCCCCGGGCAGCGCGGCCACGGTTACGCCTACGACCTGCTGGCGGACTGCACCCGCTTCCTCGCCGCCGAGGGCGCCGACTTCATCGCGGCCGCCACCGACCAGGGGAACTTCCCGATGGCCGCCCACTTCACCACGGCCGGCTATCCGGTCGTACGGGAACGCGTCAACTTCTGGGCGGACGGGGCACCGGCCGGCTAGTCGACCGGTTCGCTGAGGCGCGCCTGTGCCGCCGCGAGGATCTCGGTCACCCGGAGTCCGAACGCGGCGTCGCAGGCGTGCCGGCGACCTGTGCGGGCGGCTGCCGCCAGGGCGTCCACCGCACGGGCCAGCGCGGGCACCGCGCCCTCCGAACTCCTCGGCAGCAGCGCCACCCCCGACTCGCCACGCAGCTCCACATCGGCTCCGGCCGCCGAGGGCGGCGCCGACAGACTCAGCGTCAGCGTGCTCGACGCCCCGGTGGCATGGTCCAGCACCAGATGCACGGTGTCGGCGGGACCGTGCACCGCCGCGAGCACCTCCCGTACGTCACCCAGCACCGGCAGCAGAACCGACAGGGCGTGCGGGCCCACGTCCCACAGGGCGCCCTTCTCCCGCCGCCACGCCGACGCCGCGAACGGGCTGTCGCTGGTGAACACCGAGCCCATCCACTGCGCCCGCGCCGTGAACCACCCCGCCTCGGCGGCCTGTTCCTCGATCCACGCCTCCGGCTCCTTCTGGAACCGGGTGGTGAAGAAAACCACCGACGCCACCTGGGCCCGCTCCGCCGCCTCGGCCACCGCCCGCGCCTCGGCCACGCCCAGCGCCAGCGGCTTGTCCAGCAGCAGATGCCGCCCGGCCCGCGCCGCGCGCACCGCCAACTCCGCCTGCACCGACGGCGGGAGCGCCACCGCCACCGCCTCGACATCGGCCAGCAGTTCGTCCACGTCCGGGTACGCCCGCACCCCGTACTCCCCGGCCAGCGCGGCCGCCGCTTCCGGGCTGCGCCCCCACACCCCGGCGAACTCCACACCGGGGTGACCGGCCAGCGCCGGTGCGTGTGCGGTGCGCGCCCAGGGGCCCGTTCCCAGCAGTCCGATGCGCATCGAGCGCTCCCTTCTCTTCAAGCCGTGCTCCACGGCATCAAGGGACGGCGTCCCTCTTGTCGTGGGTATACGGCTCCACGGGCCGGTCGTCTCCGGCCAGCCAGTGGGCGATCGTCTCCGCGATCGGCTGACCGGTGTCCAGCTCGACGAAACCGAACTGGCCCGACTGATTGCACTCCAGGAACCACCAGGTGCCGTCCGCGTCCTCCGCGAAGTCGAAGGCGCCGTAGGCCAGCTCGGCGGCCTTCAGATAGCGGCGGACCGACACCGCCACCCGAGGGGGCACCTCGGCGGGGAGCCAGGGGGAGACGGAGGGAGCGAAACGGACGTCCACATGGTCGGGGTGGGCGTCCGGATCGACCGGTTTGCGCGCCGCCAGCAGCCGGTCCCCGACCGCCGTCAGCCGGATGTCGGCCCGCTTGGCCACCCGTTGCTGGAGCAGCGTCGGTCCGAAGGCCACGGCGCTGAAGTCGGTGCCCGGCGCCACCCGGCTGGTCGGCACCGCGCGCGGCGGCTCCTGCGGATGGGCGCCGGAGACCGGCTTGACCACCACGTCGCGGTGCCGCTCGGCGAACTCCCGTGCCGTGTCGGGGAAGGTGGTGATCAGCGTGGCCGGCACCGGCAGCCCGCTGCGCTGGGCGAGCCGCAGCTGCCACGGCTTGTGCCGGGCACGCGGGGCCGCGTCCGGATGGTTCATCCAGCGGGCGTCGCTGCACCGCAGCATCCCGTACAGCGCCTGCGCCGACTCCTGGGTCAGCCAGGGGGACGGCTGGGCGGCACGGGCGGCCGCGTCGCCGGGCCTGCGCACCCAGATGGAGCGCAGGCCGCTCATCCCGACCAGGCGCCCGCCGACGGACAAGTGGCCGCCGCAGTCGTCCCCCGCGTACTCGCCGGTGAGTGCCACCCCGTTGGTGAGGTCGGCGGGGTCGAACCGGACGACGGGCACGCCCGCCTCGCCCAGCCGCAGGACCACCATGTCGGCCGTGACGTCCTCGTCACTGGTCAGGATGAGCACGGTCATCGTCGGGGGCCCGCGATCAGTCGTCGAAGTGCGTCTTGGAGCCCGCCGTGGAGGTGGTCGTCCCCAGGGTGAGCAGGATCGCGTGGTCGGTCGCGGCGATCCGCCCGTCCGGCAGGACGTTCAACTGCAGTGCGGAGTCGTACGCGTACGGAGCGGTGACATCCAACTGGCCAGCAGGCCGTGCGTAGTTGAGCGTGAACGGTTGCATGGTCTCTCCCCTGTTTCGTCCTTCACGTCCTTATACGAATCGAACGAGTGGTTGGTTTCCTCACGCTCCGTGACCAGAGCCCGGAGGGAGGCACCGTGAACCGATGGGTCAGCAGGAAGGACGCCACGTGGGGCGCGGTGGCTGCGCCCCACCGCAGATTCGTCTGCCCCGTCGGCCCTCGGTGTGAGCCTGTTCACCCGGCCAAGGTGGCGCGCGCGGCGGACAGGGCCTGTTCCGCGTAGCCCCGGCCGAAGAGCACCGCGTGCACCAGCAGCGGGAAGAGCTGATGGGCCCCGACCCGGTCGCGCCAGCCGTCGGCGAGGGGGCTCGTCTCCTGGTAGCCGCCGAGCACCTGTTCCAGATGGGGGCAGCCGAAGAGGCGGAGCATCGCCAGGTCGGTCTCCCTGTGGCCGCCGTGCGCGGCCGGGTCGATGACGCGGACCTCACCGTCGGCGCCCCACAGGACGTTGCCCTGCCACAGGTCGCCGTGGAGGCGCGCGGGCGGCTCGGCGGGACCGGCGAGTGCGGGCAGCCGCTCGCACGCCGCCTCGATCACCCCGGCCTCGCCCGGCCGGACCGTGCCCGCGTCGACGGCGGAGCGCAGGTACGGCAGCACCCGGTGCTCGGCGTACCAGGAGGGCCAGTCGTCGCCCCGGACGTTCCGCATCGGCGCCCGGCCGATGTACGCGTCCTCGGGTCCGTCCGGCGGGGCGGCGCCGAACGCGGGGGCGCCGGAGGCGTGCAGCGTGGCCAGCGCGCGGCCGAAGCGCGTGGCGGCCCCGGCGTCGGGGGCGCCGGTCGGCACCCGTTCGCTGACCAGGGACCACTCGTCGTGCCCGAGCACCTCCGGCACCCGCACCGCACGCGCGGCACCGAGCCAGCGCAGCCCGGCCGCCTCGGCGCGCACCGCGCCGGGGCCGTCGCCGCGCTTGACCATCACCGTGGTGCCGTCCTCCAGGGTGACCTCGGCGGGCGAGCCGGTCCCCACCGGGCCGCCCGTGACCCGGCGCCCGGTCAGCCGGGACACGGTCAGCGCTGGGTCTTCGACTTGCTCGATCACGGCCCCAGAGTACGACCCGCAAAAGCCCAGCCACGTCAGGAACTTCGAGCATGGCTACGACGGTTTTCGGCCAAGTTTGCCCGGAATGCGGGGCGGTGACGTCCGTTTCGCACTTACGGGCGGCCGAAGGTCCCCGCCCGCCCGCCGGACGGGTAACCGGCTGGGCCGTTCGGGGGTCGCACCGGCGTGTCGCTGGGACAGACGGGTGGAGAGCTGACCCGGCTGGACGGCCCGGATGGTGCGCGGCGCCGGGCGGTCCGACGGTGGATCATGTCGAGGCCGGGTCATGTCAGCCGATGAGGAATCCGCTGCCCGGCCACGGCGGAAGGACACCGACATGCGCTCTGCCCGCATTCTCCTCGCCACGGCGGCCGCGTCCGCCGCCCTCGCCCTGGCTCCCGGCGCCGCGCTCGCCGCGGACGACGGAGGGCGGGACGACTCCTCCTACAACAAGCAGCACGACAGCGACTCCGACCGGGACAAGGGCTCCGGCGACAAGGAGTCCGGGGGCCGCGACTCCGGCGGCAAGGGCTCCGGCCGTGACTCCTACGACTCCGACTCCGACAGCCCGCGCGGTGGCATGCACACCGGCGGCGGCGCCCTCGCGGCCGTCCGCAGCGACGATTGGAGCTCCGGCTCCGGCTCCGGTTCCGGCGACAGCCGCTTCGACCCGGAGAGCTACAAGGACAAGGGCGACGGCGGCGGCAGCGGCAGCGGCAGCGGCGGCAAGGACAGCGGGGGCAGGGACTCCGGCGGCAAGGACGACTCCGACGGGCCGCGCGGCGGCATGCACACCGGTGGCGGCGCCCTCGCCGGTTCGGGTGGCGTGACCACGGGCGGCGTCGCGGTCCTCGCCGCCGGTGCCCTCGGCGCCTACGCGCTGCGCCGCAAGAAGGCGGCCGGTCCGGCCTCCTGACCGTTCCCGAGACCCCGGGGGCCGTGGCCGCCGTCGACGCCGTACCGCGTCGGCGGCCCGCGCCCCCCCTTGATCCAGATCCCTGTGCTGCCGTGCCCGAGCGAGGTGGTGTCCGATGGCAGCAGACCCTTCCGGTGACAACGCGGGCCGGGGCGGCGGCCGGCTGACGCTGTGGGGGGCGGCCGTCGCCATCCTGGCGCTCAGCGTCTTCGGCGGCCACCACGGCACGGGCGACGGCACCGGCACGGCCCGCACCGCGACCGCGACGGCGGGCGCGATCCAGGCGGGAGCCCCGCTGCCCCGCTCGGCGCCCACCCGGCTGCGCATCCCCAAGATCGGCGTGGACGCGCCCTTCACCGCCCTCGTCCTCGCCTCGAACGGCCAGTTGGAGCCCCCGCCCGCGGGCAACACCAACCTCGTCGGCTGGTACAGCAAGGGCGCCTCGCCCGGCGAGAAGGGCACCTCCGTCATCGCCGGCCACGTGGACACGGCCACCTCGGCGGCCGTCTTCGCCCGCCTCGACGACCTGGCGCCCGGCGACCGCTTCTCGGTGGAGCGGGCCGACGGCAACACCGCCAACTTCGTCGTGGACAGCGCCGACACCTTCGCCAAGGACGACTTCCCCAGCCAGCGGGTGTACGCGAACGCCAAGCGTCCCGAGGTCCGGCTCATCACCTGCGCCGGGGACTACGACCACTCGGCCAAGGACTACACGGAGAACCTGGTCGTCTTCGGCCACCTCGTCTGACCCGGCGGCCCCGCGCTCACCGGGCGCGGGGCGCCAGGGGGCCGTCGGAAGCGAAGGCGAGCTTCGCGAACCGCTCGCCGATCCGCCGGTGCGCGGCGCCGTCCGGGTGGAGCCCGTCGGGCAGCGGCAGCTCCGCGAAGTCGGCCTCGCCGTACAGCTCGCGTCCGTCGAGCAGGTGCAGATGCGGGTCCTCGGCGGAGCGCTGCGCCACGATCCGGGCCAGTTCGGCCCGAACGGCGTTCAGCGTCAGCTTGCCCCGGGCGGCCTCCGCGGGGTCCCCGGCCGCGCGGAACGCGAGGCGCCCCTCGCTCAGTGCGGAGAGGTCCGGCATGGTGGGGCCGGGGGTGTCCTCGTGCATCGGGCACAGGATGGGGGAGACCACGAGCAGCGGTGTGCCGGGGTGGCCCTCGCGGATGGTGTCCAGGAAGCCGTGCACGGCGGGCCCGAACGCCCGAAGCCGCATCAGGTCGGTGTTGACCAGGTTGATGCCCAGTTTGACGCTGATCAGATCGGCCGGGGTGTCCCGCAGCGCGCGGGCGGTGAACGGGTCCAGCAGGGCGCTGCCGCCGAGGCCCAGGTTGACCAGCTCGACCCCGCCGAGCGAGGCGGCGACGGCGGGCCAGACACCGGTCGGGCTCGCCGCGTCCGAGCCGTGGCTGATGGAGCTGCCGTGGTGCAGCCACACCGGCCGCTCGGAGGCGGGTACGGGCGCCGCAGGCGCGTCGGTGCGCAGGGCGACCAGCTCGGTGGTCTCGTTGTGCGGCAGCCAGATCTCCACGGTCTTGTCCTCGGCGGACAGCCCGCTGAAGCGGGCGGTGCCGACCGGACCGGGAGTCAGTTCGCCGGCGCCGGTGGTCATGTCGAGGGTCAGCGTGTCGCCGCCGCTGACCGTGGCGCTGCCCGCCGGGCGGCCGTCCACCAGCAGGTCGTAGACGCCGTCCGGGCGCGGTGGTGCGCCCAGGTAGGCCCGCTTGGTGGGCACGGTGTCCAGCTCGATCACGGTGGCACGGGTGCGGAACACCAGCCGTACGCCGGAGGGCTGGGACTCCACCATGTGCAGTTGCGGGTCGGCGCACTGGGCGCGGGCCCGCGCGGGCAGCCGGTGGGGGAGGAGGCCACGCTCGGTGCGCTCCAGTTCCAGGGCGCCCCGGACGAGGTCGGCGGTGAGGGGGGTGCTGGTCCAGTCGGTGGTCATCGGAAGGTCCGTCGGCAGTAGGAACAGGGCAGTTCAGGAGGCGGGCCAGTTGCGCAGGAGGACGTCGAGCGCGTCGAGGACGCGGTCCCAGGACTCCTGCGAACCGGGGGCGCTGTGGTCGAACCCGCCCGCCGACTCCAGGCCCACATAGCCGCTGAACACGCTGCCCAGCAGGCGTACGGCATGGGTCTGCTCGGGCTCGGCGAGGTCGTAGCCGCGCAGGATCGCCCGGGTCATCTGGGCATGCCGGACGCCCGCGCTGGCGGCGGCGGTCTCCGGGTCGAGCCGGTACCGGGCCGCCTCGAAGCGGCCGGGGTGCGCGCGGGCGTAGTCGCGGTAGGCGTTGGCGAACGCGGTCAGGGCGTCCTTCCCGGCCCGGCCCGCGAGGGCCTCGGCGGCGCGGTCGGCCAGCTCCTCCAGGGCGAGCAGCGCGATCCGGGTGCGCAGGTCGTGGGAGTTGCGCAGATGCGAGTACAGGCTCGCGGTCTTCACGTCGAACCGCCGGGCCAGCGCCGACACCGTGACCTGCTCGAACCCGGCCTCGTCGGCCAGCTCCGCCCCGGCCCGGACCAGCCGCTCCGTACTCAGCCCCGCACGCACCATGGACCCGCCTCCTTGAGAACCTGACCGATTATGTATTTGCCTAAAGGGTTTAGGCAAATGGGTGGCAGGCGTAGGCAGGTACGCCGACGGCCGCCGACCGGAGTGCGGTCGGCGGCCGTCCAGGGCCGCTACTGGGTCGATCAGACCTCCGGTGCCGGGTACGTCGGGTACTCCACGCCCGAGACGTGCTGGACGACCCGGACCACCTGGCAGGAGTAGCCGAACTCGTTGTCGTACCAGAGGTAGAGGATCGCGTTGTCGCCGTCGACCTTCAGGGCGCCCCCGTCGACGATGGAGGCGTTGCGGGAGCCGATGAAGTCGCTGGATACCGCGTCGGGCGCCGTGGTGAAGTCGATCTGGCGCTTGAGCGGAGAGGTGAGCGACACCTCGCGCAGGTAGTCGTGGACCTCCTCGCGGGTGGTCTCGCGGCCGAGGCGCAGGTTCAGGATGGCGATCGAGACGTCCGGCACCGGCACCCGGATCGAGCTGCCGGTGATCGGCGCCTTGAGGTCCGGCAGCGCCTTCGACACGGCGGACGCGGCGCCCGTCTCGGTGATCACCATGTTGAGCGGCGCGGACCGGCCCCGGCGCTCGGCCTTGTGGTAATTGTCCAGCAGATTCTGGTCGTTGGTGAACGAGTGCACCGTCTCCACGTGGCCGCGCAGCACCCCGTACTCGTCGTCCATGGCCTTCAGCGGCGGGACGATGGCGTTGGTGGTGCAGGACGCGCAGGACAGGATCTGCTCGTCCGGCTTGATGGTGTCGTGGTTGACGCCGTGCACGATGTTCGGCACGTCACCCTTGCCGGGCGCGGTCAGCACGACCTTGTCGATGCCGGGCCGCAGGTGCTTCGACAGGCCCGCGCGGTCACGCCAGTTGCCGGTGTTGTCGATGAGGATGGCGTCGCGGATGCCGTACTCGGTGTAGTCCACGGAGGACGGGTCGTCGGCGTAGATGACCTTGATCTCGTTGCCGTTGGCGACGATCGTGCTGGCGTCCTCGTCCACCGTGATGGTGCCCTGGAACTGGCCGTGGATCGAGTCGCGGCGCAGCAGCGAGGCCCGCTTGACCAGGTCACCGGCGGCCTTGGCGCCACCGCCCCGGACCACGACGGCCCGCAGCCGCAGGCCGTTGCCCGAACCGGCCTTCTCGATCAGCAGGCGCGCGACCAGCCGGCCGATGCGGCCGAAGCCGTACAGCACGACGTCGCGCGGCGCGCGGCGCTCGATCTTCTCGGCGCCGGTGGCCCCGGCGACCGCCTCGGCGGTGAACTCCGCCACGCTCAGTCCCCGGTCGTCGGCCTTGTACGTCGCGGCCAGCATGCCGAGGTCGATCTGGGAGGGGCCGAGGTCGAGGGCGGCCAGCGCCTTCAGGAACGGCATCGTCTCGGTGACCGACAGCTCGGCGCCCGCGATCTGCCGGGCGAAGCGGTGGGTCTTGAGGATGCTGACCACCGACTTGTTCACCAGGGAGCGGCTGTGCAGCAGGACGGTCACGTCCCGCTCGCGGTGCAGCTTCCCGATGATCGGGATCATCGACTCCGCGATCTCCTCGCGGTGCTTCCAGTTCGTGAACGAGTCGTCGTTGACAGTCACAGATCTATCTTTCGAGCTAGGCGGCGCTCATATGGTAAACACACCCTACTTTGATCATCGGAGTCGCCTGTCAGGGGGGTCGGCCCGGGCGCCGTTCCTGAATCAGGGTGGAAGAACACGCGACACCCTGGCACCGCATTGCACCGCCCGTACCCCATGACCATCGTCGGTGCGTGATCACGTATTCCGCATCCCGGCCCGGAGCGGCCACCGCCCCCGGGCCGCCGCGCCGCCGTGCACTGCCCCTGATCGTCCGCCACCGGGCACCGCACGGCGCCCTCCTCGCCCTCACGCTGTTCGCCGCCGTCCGCGCGGCGGGCATCGCCGCCGTGATCGCCACCAACGCGCTGACCGACCGTCCCCTGGTGCGCAACCTCGCCCACTCCTGGGACTCGCGCTGGTACCTCAACATCGCCGCGCACGGCTACGGCCGGCTCATCTGGATCACTCCCACCGGGGGAGTGCAGAGCGACTGGGCCTTCTTCCCGCTGTACCCGGCCCTCGTCCGGGCCGCCGACACCGCCCTCCCGCTCACCCCGGCCGCGGCGGCCATGCTCATCTCCTGGACAGCCGCCGTCGTCGCCGCGTACGGCGTCTACCTCATCGGCCACCATCTGTACGGCCGCGCCACCGCCACCGCCCTCGTCGCGCTGTGGGCCGCTCTGCCGCACGCGGTGGAGCTGACCATCGCGTACACCGAGTCCCTCTTCGCCGCCCTGGCCGCCTGGTCCCTGTACTGCGTGCTCAGGGACCGCTGGCTGTGGGCGGGCACGCTCGCCCTCCTCGCGGGCCTCGCCCGGCCCACCGGCTTCGCCGTGGCGGCCGCCGTCATCACCGTCGCCGCACAACAGCTCCGGCTGCGGCGCGGACAGGCCGCCCCCGGTGTGTGGGCGGCCGCCCTGCTCGCCCCGCTCGGCTGGCTCGGCTACGTCCTCTGGGTCGGCTGGTGCACCGGCGATGTGACGGGCGGCTACTTCGCCGTGCAGGGTGCCTGGGGCTCCCGCGTCGACTTCGGCGCCGGCGCCGCCCGCTTCGTCGGCGCGCTGCTCGCCCACGGCGGTCAGGTCATCTACCCCGTCGCACTCGCCCTGGTGCTGATCAGCCTGGTGCTGTTCGCGCTGCTCTGCCTGGAACGCGCCCCGCTGGCCCTGATCGCCTTCGCCGGAGTCCTGGTGCTGCTGGTGGTCCTCGGCTCCGGCTCCTTCTCCTCCAAGCCACGCTTCCTGCTGCCGGCCTTCCCGCTGCTCATCCCGGCCGCCCGCGCCCTCACCCGCACCTGGCGCACCCGTCCCGCCGCGGCCCTCCTGGTCGGCGGCGCCCTGGCCGTCGTCTCCGTGCTGTACGGCGCGTACGTCACCGTCCTGGTCCACTCACCCCTGTGACCCGCGCCGGTGCGAAGGTGCGGAAAGCGGGTAGGCGGGGGCTTCGAGGAAAGGACGACCATGACGACCTACGTGATCACCGTGCCCGGCACCTTCACCACGGACATCGAGGCCGACACCCGCACCCGGCTGGGCCGGGCCCTGCGTCCCGCGGACCCGCACGGCACCGGCCTGGGCAGCGCCGAGGACCTCGACACCGTCAACGTCAACGAGGACGGCACCTTCACCCTCCACCTCACCGTCGAGGCCGACAACAACAAACACGCCGAGCAGGAGGCCCGCCGCCTCGCGGACGAGGCCCTGCGCACCGTCGGGCTGGACGAGAACACCGCACCGCTCGGGCCCGCCGTGATCACCGGCATCGACTCCCAGGTGTACTGACGGTCCATGGCGGGCCGCCCCGGACGCTGAATGCGCCTGAATGGGTAAAATCCAGACAACGGCCCGCCAGGATCACCGCCCACCGGGGTGAACGATGTTCCGCAAGCGCTCCACGGACGAAGGCGACGAGCTGCTGGCCAGACTCGGCTCGCTCACCGCCCAGGCGCGTGAGCGCGCGGAACAGCAGCGCAGTCAGGTCGAGCTGGCCATCGCCCTCCAGCGCGGCATGCTCCCGCGTGACCTGCCCCGCCGCCCCGGCCTGCACCTCGCGGTGCGCTACGCCCCCGCCAACCAGGGCCTCAACGTGGGCGGCGACTGGTACGACGCCTTCGCCATGCCGGACGGCAGGATCGGCCTCACCATCGGCGACGTCCAGGGACACAACATCGAGGCCGCCGCCTTCATGGGCCAGGTGCGGGCCGCACTGCGCGCGCTCGCCTCCGTCACCAGCGAACCGGGCGAACTGCTCGCCCGTACCAACGACCTGCTGCTCACTCTCGGCAGCGACCTCTTCGCCACCTGCACCTTCCTCCGGCTGGACCCCGTGACCGGCGTCCTGGAGAGCGCGCGGGCCGGGCACATCCCCTTCGTCTGGGCCACGGCCGACGGCAAGTCCGGCGTCGTCCACGACATGGGCGGCCCGCCGCTCGGCATCCAGCCCGGCATGGACTACCGCGTCACCCGGCACCGGCTCACCACCGGCGGTGTCTTCGTCCTGCTCACCGACGGCGTGGTGGAAGGGCCCTCACTGCACGTCGAGGACGGCCTGGCCCAGGTGGTCCGCCTCGCGGGCATCGCCGCCGTCGCCGGCCTGAAGGTGCACGCGCTCGCCGCCGCCGTGATCAAGGGTGCCGACCACGTGGGCCACGACGACGACGCGGCCGTACTCGTCGTCGGCCACGACGGCCCGAACACCCCGGCACCGCCCGCGCAGCCCCGCGTCGTTAGACCATAGGCGGCGTTCGCCTCGCCGCTCCCGGCCGACCGGTGTGAGAGTTGCCGGGTGGTGGCATTCCCTGAAGCGCGTCGGCCGGGCGGCCATGCCGCCCTGGTCGTGGCCGTCGCGGTCTGCTACTTCGCGGCCGGGCGCCTCGGCCTGCTCTGCAAACTCACCGTCGACGGCGCCGTCGTCACCCCCATCTGGCCGCCGACCGGCGTGGCCGTCGCCGCCCTGCTGATCCTCGGGGTGCGGTACTGGCCGGGCGTCACGATCGGCGCGTACCTCATCGTGCTGTCGCTGGACGCGCCGGTGCTCTACTCGCTCGGCTATCTCGTCGGCAACACTCTGGCCCCGGTCGGGGCGGTGGTGCTGCTCCGCCGGGCCGGATTCCGTACCGATCTCAGGCGGTTGCGGGACGGGCTCGCGCTGGTGTTCTTCGGTGCGCTGGGCGCCATGCTGATCAGCTCGACCGTGGGCGTCGTCCTGCTCGTGGCGACCGACCGGATGCCCGCGCACACCTTCTGGACGGTGTGGCTCGCCTGGTGGGTGGGCGACGCCATGGGCGTCCTGCTCGTCACCCCGCTCCTGCTCCTGTTCAGCCACGCCCGGGGGCTGCGGCCGACGCCCCGCCGGTGGGAGGCCGCCGCGCTGGCCGGGGCCGCCGTCTGTGTGGTGCCGCCCGCCGTCTACAGTCACCTCAGCCTGCTGTTCCTGGTGTATCCGCTGATCATCTGGGGTGCACTGCGCTTCGAGCTGGTCGGCAGCATGCTCTGCGCGCTGGCCACCTCGGTGCCGGCCGCCGTCGCCGCCACCAAGGGGGCGGGTGCCTTCGGGGGGCTGAGCCGACTCGAGGTCATGGCCAAGCTCCAGGGGTTCAACGGGACCATGGCGCTGACCGCGCTGCTGCTGTCCGCCGTGATCACCGAGCAGCGGCACACCCGGCGCTCCGTGGAGCGGGCGTGCGAGGAACTGGTCGAGGTGCTGGAACACCTCACCGCGGGGGAGGCCCCGCCACCCCGCCCGGCCCCCGAGGACGCCGACCCCCTGCTCCGGCCCGGCGACGACGCCCGGCCGCCACCGGGCAGACCGTAGGACGTGTCCGCAAAGTCCCGCCTGGCTCGCGACGGCTGGCACGAACTCCCCCAAGCTCTACGAGCAGGGGGACCCCCAGCGGCGTTGTCGGGGTCGCCCTCGTACACCCAGTACGAGGGCGACCCTCCGCCTTGCGATCGCACGCACCAGACGCCGCGAGCCCTGCCCTCCGGGCAGACGGCGCTACTTTGCGGACACGCCCCTAGGGATGCCTCGCCCCATGGTCCAGCGCCAGCGCCAGCGACGCGGTGACCCGCTTGCCGCGGCCCAGGGGGGTGACCTCCAGTGCGCCGCAGAGCAGGGTCACCAGCCGCAGCCCGTGCCCGCCCACCCGCTCCGGGTCGGGCGGGCGGTGCCGGGGCGGACGGGGCGAGGAGTCCGTGACGCTGATCCGCAGCGCCGCCGGGTCCGGTATCACTTCCATGTGCAGCGTGAACGGCCCCGGCGCGTGCTTGAGCGCGTTGGTCACCAGCTCGCTGGCGACGAGCTGCGCGTCCTGCACGGTATGCGCGGACGGGGTGGGGCGGACCCGCGCGAGCAGGTCGGCGACCGCGTCCCTGGCCTCCGGGAGGGACGCGGTGTCGGCGTCCCAGCGGCGGCTGTAGCGCGGCAGCTCCGGCGCGGTCCGCGTCATGGTGTCTGTCGTGAGGGGGAGGTCCATGCGGAATCGCCCTTCTCCCATGGTGGCCGGCTCAGGCCCCTTCGTGCGATCGCGGAGGATCGTCCCTTCTCCACCCGGCTACCCCCGGCTGCGCCGATCAAGGGGCGTCCGGGCGGGAATCCCCCGGAGGCGTGAGAACGACCCGGTAAAACACCGGGCACACAAAGTGGCGGGCCCGGAAATCCACAAAGGGAATTTCCGGGCCCGCCCCGGTACGGCATCGCACCGACTCAGTGTTTGAACGTGTCCTTCGCCTTTTCCTTGGCCTGGCGGGCGTCGCCCTTGGCGCCTTCGGCGCGGCCCTCGGCCTCCATGCGCTCGTTCCCGACGGCCTTGCCCATGGTCTCCTTGACCTTGCCCTTGAGCTGCTCCGCCTTGGCCTTGCCCTTCTGGTCACCAGCCATGGGGTATTCACATCCCAACGTTTTCGGTGCGTGGTCGACATCCGGCTATCCCCAACGCCGCCGGCCAAACCAGAAAAGCCGACATTCATTGACCGGCGTCGTTACGGCGGGCCCGCCGGCGCCGCACCAGGTGCCGGACGACCAGCGCCGCCACCAGCAATCCGGCGGCGATGAGCACGTAACGCTGATAGCGGACGATCTCGTCGTACACCGCCGTGATGTGGCTGCCCGCCAGATACGCCAGCGAGGACCACAGGCCCACCCAGAGGGCCGCGCCGAGCGCGTTGAAGGCGAGGAAGCGGGGCCAGGGCATCCCGGTGGTGCCCGCGATGATCCCGTTGGCCTGGCGCAGCCCCTCCACGAACCGGGCCACCGTGACGATCTTGCCGCCGTGCCGCCGGAAGAACGCCTCCGCCGCCTCGAAGCGCTTCGGCGTCAGCAGGATGTACTTGCCCCAGCGCTCCACGAACGCCCGGCCCCCCGTACGGCCGATCACGTACCCGACGTTGTCCCCGAGGACCGCCGCCGCGAACGCGATGACCGCCACGGCGACGATGTTCAGCTCCCCCGCACCGGCGTAGACCCCGGCCGCGAGCAGAATCGTCTCGCCCGGCGCCGGGACCCCGAAGTCCTCCAGGAAGACGACCGCGCCGACGGCCCAGTAGCCGTAGTGACCGAGCAGCGGGGCCAGCGGCCCCAGGGGGCCGGGGAGGGGAGGCGGCATGGCATCACCGTACGCCGCGCCGCGCCCCGCCCCTCTGTGACCTGCGCGAAGGGCCGTGCTCAGGAGCGGCCCACCGCGTCCTGGTCGCGCACCTCCGCCGGGGCGGACGGCTCCGCGGCCGGCTCGGCCGGGGCCGTGCGGGCCCGGCGCCACTTGGCGATCCCCAGGGCGATCTGGTCGGTGTAGCGCGCGGTCAGCGGGCCGACGACCACCAGGATCAGCACGTACGCGGTGGCCAGCGGACCCAGCCGGGAGTCGATGCCCGAGGTGACCGCGAGACCGGCGATGACCACCGAGAACTCGCCGCGCGCCACCAGCGTGCCGCCCGCCCGCCAGCGGCCCCGCACGGAGACGCCCGCGCGCCGCGCCGCCCAGTAGCCGGTGGCGATCTTGGTGAGCGCGGTGACGACCGCGAGGGCCAGCGCGGGCAGCAGGACCGGCGGGATGCTCGCCGGGTCGGTGTGCAGCCCGAAGAACACGAAGAACACGGCCGCGAACAGGTCCCGCAGCGGTGCCAGCAGGTTGTGCGCGCCCTCGGCGACCTCGCCGGAGAGCGCGATGCCCACCAGGAAGGCGCCCACCGCCGCCGAGACCTGGAGCTGCTGGGCTAGCCCGGCCACCAGCAGGGTGAGACCGAGGACCACCAGCAGCAGCTTCTCCGGGTCGTCGCTGGAGACGAAGCGGGAGATGACCCGGCCGAAGCGCACCGCCAGCAGCAGCACCAGACCGGCCACGCCGAGCGCGATGGCGAGGGTGATGCCGCCCGCCACGAAGCCCGTACCGGCCAGCAGGGCGGTGACCAGCGGGAGATAGACCGCCATGGACAGGTCCTCCAGCACCAGGATGCTGAGGATCACCGGGGTCTCCCGGTTGCCGATCCGGCCCAGGTCGCCCAGGACCTTGGCGATGACGCCGGAGGACGAGATCCAGGTGATGCCGGCCAGCACCACGGCGGCGATGGGACCCCAGCCCAGCAGCAGTGCCATCACCGCGCCCGGCACCGCGTTCAGCGCGAAGTCCACCAGACCGGCCGGGTACTGCGTCTTGAGGTTGGAGACCAGGTCACCGGCGGTGTACTCCAGGCCGAGCATGAGCAGCAGCAGGATCACGCCGATCTCGGCGCCGATCGCCACGAACTCCTCACTGGCACCCAGCGGCAGCAGCCCGCCCTCGCCGAAGGCCAGCCCGGCGAGCAGATACAGCGGGATGGGGGAGAACCTCAGCCGGGCGGCGAGCCTGCCGAGCAGGCCGAGGGCCAGGATGATGGCGCCGAACTCGATGAGGAAGACCGCGGAGGAATGCATCCGGATCACTCCCTGCCGAGGATCTCGGCGGCCGCGTCGACGCCCTCGCGGGTGCCGATCACGATGAGCGTGTCACCGCCCGCGAGCCGGAACCCCGGACCGGGGGAGGGGATGGCGTCGGCGCGGCGGAGCACGGCCACGATCGACACACCGGTCTCGGTGCGCATCCGGGTGTCTCCGAGCAGCCGTCCGTTCCAGTGCGAGACGGAGGACAGCGAGATGCGCTCGGCGACCAGGCCCAGCTCTGTGGTGGAGAGCAGGCTGGGGCTCTGGTGCGTCGGCATCAGCGTCCTGGCGATGGCCTCCGCCTCGCCGCCGGTCAACTGCACCGACAGCGCGCACGCGTCGGGGTCGTCCTCGCGGTAGGCGCTCAGCGTCCGCGCCCCGTCCCGGTGGGCCACCACCGACAGCCGACGGTGTTCGCGGGTGGTGAGGTCGTACCGGACGCCGATCCCCGGCAACGGCGTCCTACTCGTGCGTGCGGTGCCCATGGCAACCCCCTGACATTTTTGACTGTTTCTTGGTGCAACCATTGCCCACACCCTAGCTTGACGGTGCATGGCCACACGGAAAGCGGTCTCTCAGGGGGGTCACGTCATGCTTGGTGCGCTTCTCAGCCGCCCAGGTTGCCCTGCCGGGCGTCGGCCCACAGATCGACCCCGCCGTCCGTGGCGTACTTGTCGATCTCGGCCAGCTCCTCGGCGCTGAACTCCAGGTTCTGCAGCGCCGCAACGTTCTGCTCGAGCTGCTCGGTGCGCGAGGCGCCGATCACCAGCGAGGTCACCCGCTCGTCCCGCAACGCCCAGGCCAGCGCCATCTGCGCCAGGGACTGGCCGCGCCGGGCCGCGATGTCGTTCAGGGCGCGCAGCCGGCCGCGCATGTCCTCGGTCAGCCAGGACTGGTCGAAGGACTTGCCCGCCGCCGCCCGCGAGTCCTCCGGCACGCCGTCCAGGTAGCGGCCGGTCAGCAGGCCCTGCGCCAGCGCCGTGAAGCCGATGACACCGAAACCCTCCTCCTCGGCCACGTCCAGCAGACCCTCGGTCTCGATCCAGCGGTTGAGCATGTTGTACGACGGCTGGTGGATCAGCATCGGCGTGCCCAGCTCGCGCAGGATCGCCGCGGCCTGCCGGGTGCGCTCGGCGTCGTAGGAGGAGATGCCGACGTACAGCGCCTTGCCCTGGCGGACGGCGGTGTCGAGCGCGCCCATCGTCTCCTCCAGCGGCGTGCTCGCGTCCAGCCGGTGGGAGTAGAAGATGTCCACATAGTCCAGGCCCATACGCTTCAGCGACTGGTCCAGGGAGGCCAGCACATATTTGCGCGAGCCACCGCCCTGGCCGTAGGGGCCCGGCCACATGTCCCAGCCCGCCTTGGTGGAGACCACCAGCTCGTCCCGGTACGGCGCGAGGTCCTGCTTCATCAGCCGGCCGAAGTTGATCTCCGCCGAGCCGTAGGGCGGGCCGTAGTTGTTCGCCAGGTCGTGGTGGGTGATGCCCAGGTCGAAGGCGCGCAGCGCGATCTCCCGCTGGGTCTCGAAGGGCCGGTCGTCACCGAAGTTGTGCCAGTAGCCCAGCGACAGCAGGGGCAGGTCGAGCCCCGAGCGGCCGGTGCGCCGGTAGCGCATGGTGCCGTCGTAGCGAGCGGGGTCCGCGACATGGTTCATCGGGTGATCTCCGGGTGATGCCGTAGGGGTGCCCCCGGGAAGTGGGGCTGATCCACCCTGCGCCCTCGGCAGCGCGAAGTCCAACCGTCGCACGTCATGGGATTGAGCTGCCTTGTTTCTTAA
The DNA here is from genome assembly GCF_004784465.1 of Streptomyces griseoluteus. Taxonomy (GTDB): domain Bacteria; phylum Actinomycetota; class Actinomycetes; order Streptomycetales; family Streptomycetaceae; genus Streptomyces; species Streptomyces griseoluteus. The sequence goes on from NZ_SRRU01000013.1 coordinate 42,944, forward strand.
TCACCCAGCCCCTGACCTCGGCGTTCGCCCATGTGTGCGTGGCCGGTGTGACGGGTGTGGCGTTGGGCAGCAGGATGGGACACGGGGCTGATGCCCGGTGCGGCCGGAGAAAGCGCATTCCGGTGACACCGACGGCGAAAGGAGCGGCAGTGAGTGATGCCCTGTCCGGCGGAGAGCGGCCCTCAGGCATAAAGAAGAAGGCCTCCGAGGCCGTGATGGAGCTCCCCCGTCAGGTCCGCGAGGAGCTGACCCACAGGCTGCGGCACAATCGGGGCGCCTTCCGCAAGGACGACGTCCAGGTCGTCGAACCTCCCCTGCTCAAACGGGCCGTCGGCGCCTCGGCGCTCGGCAACTGCATGGAGTGGTTCGACTTCGGGGTCTACAGCTACCTTGCCGCCACGCTCGGCAAGGTGTTCTTCCCCGGCGCCTCCCCGGGCGCCCAGGTGATCTCTTCCTTCGCCACCTTCGCCGCCGCCTTTGTGGTCCGCCCGCTCGGCGGGCTGGTCTTCGGACCGCTCGGCGACCGGCTCGGCCGGCAGAAGGTGCTGGCCACCACCATGATCATGATGGCCATCGGCACCTTCGCCATCGGTGTGATCCCCGGCTACTCCACCATCGGCATCGCGGCACCCATCCTGCTGCTGGTCGCCCGCATGGTGCAGGGCTTCTCCACCGGCGGCGAGTACGGCGGCGCGACCACCTTCGTCGCGGAGTACTCACCCGACCGGCGGCGTGGTTTCCTCTCCAGCTGGCTCGACTTCGGCACCTTCGTCGGTTACGCCCTCGGCTCCGCCCTGGTCACCGTGCTGAACCTGCTGCTCTCGGACGCCGAGATGCTCTCCTGGGGCTGGCGCATCCCGTTCCTGATCGCCGGTCCGCTCGGCGTGATCGGCCTCTACATGCGGCTGAAGCTGGAGGAGTCCCCGGCGTTCCAGCAGCAGCTCGACGAGCACGAGAAGAGCCTCGCCCAGGAGTCGGCGGGCAGCGAGTTCAAGGACATCATCAAGAGGCACTGGAAGGCGCTGCTCATCTGCATGGGCCTGGTGCTGCTGTACAACGTCACGAACTACATGGTCACGGGGTATCTGCCGACGTACCAGACCGAGACGCTGGGCCGGTCCAGCAGTTCGGCCGACGTGCTGGTGCTCATCGGCATGGTGTGGATCGTCATCCTCATCACGTTCCTCGGCCGGCTCAGCGACCGGATCGGCAGGCGCCCGCTGTACGGCTGGGCCGCCGCCGCCATGATCGTGCTGGCCGTCCCGGCCTTCCTGCTGATCAAGATGGAGGGCACCTGGGCGCCGATCCTCGGCGTGCTGATCCTGTCCACCCTGCTGGCCTGTTTCGCCGCACCGAGCGCGGCCACGCTGCCGGCCCTCTTTCCGACGGCCGTCCGGTACGCGGCGATGGGCATCGGCTTCAATTTCGCCGTCGCGGCCTTCGGCGGTACGACCCCGCTGGTGACCGCCGCGCTGGTGGACATCACCGGCGACGACCTGATGCCCGCGTACTACCTGATGCTGGCCGGCGTCATCGGCCTGATCACGGTGAAGTTCCTCCCCGAGAGCGCCCAGGTCCCCCTGCGCGGCTCCCAGCCGATGGTCGGCTCCAACGAGGAACGGCGTGAACTGATCACCACCTCCAAGGAGCTGTACGCCCTGGCGAAGGACAGCCCGGCGGCGGATCGGGGCTAGACCCCCGAGATACCGGGAGACCCCTCGTGGCCTTTGTGACCGCGGGGGGTCTTGGCGTGCGGGGGAGTGCTCTGCGGGGAAGAGGCTTTTCGGTCGACTCCGTCCTTGTCGAGGTCTCGAATAGCGGACGCGGGTTGATCACGCCGCGGACCGGATGCTTGTATCGCGATTCGTTGAATCCGCTCAGTTGCTCGCCGTCACGGAAGGTTTTTCATGGGGGTCCGTCATGTCGTGCTGTTCAAATTCAAAGACGGCATCAACTGGTCGGATCCGAGAGCGGAAGAGGCGGAGGCCGCGACGTTGCGGCATCCGCTGCATATCCCCGAGATAGCCAACTGGAGTTGCGGCAGGAACACCGCCGCGCGTTCGATCGCCCACGACTTCGCCGTGATCGGAGACTTCGCCGACCGGGACGCCGTGCACCGCTACCTCACCCACCCTGACCACGTGCGGGGCGTCGAACTGTGGCGGGCCATCGCCGACTGGTCGGTGGTGGACTTCGAACTGGACACGGAATCCGCGGTGTGACGGGAATTCACTCCGGAACCTCCGTCTGTCATGACGCGATCCACGGGAGCAATCATGGATGAGAACGGCGTCTTATCGCCTCGGACCCGGTCCGGCCCGCCCTGGGCGGCGCTGCTTGCCGTCGTGGCCGCAGCGCTGATCTGGAGCACCTCCTTCGCCGTGACGAAAGTGGTCCTGAAGAACGTGCCGCCGATGACCATCGGCGCCATCAGGTTCTCCGCCGCCGCCCTTGTTCTCGCGTTTCTCGTCCGGCTCCAGAAAGGGTGGCGCCCGGCCGGCCGCCGCTCCGCGCTGGCGATGGGCGGAGCCGGACTGCTCGGGATCACCGCGTACTTCGGGCTGGAGAACATCGGTGTCGACATGGCGACAGCCGCCGACGCCGCCGTCATCGTGGCGGCATTCCCCATCATCACCGTGATCCTCGAAGTCGCCGTCCACCGCGAATGGCCCTCCCTCACGCGGGTGCTGGGCATGGTGCTCGCGGTCGGCGGGGTGTGGCTGATCGTCCGGCAGAGCGCGAGCGCCGGAGGCGCGCACCGGCTGCTCGGGGACATCATCCTGCTGGTGGCCGGTGTCGCCTGGGCCGCGTACAACGTCGTCGCGCGCCGCACCAGCGCGGGGTACTCCCCGCTGACCATCACCTACTACCAGACGGTCGCCGGCGCACTGGGCTTCGTCCTCGTCAGCCCGCTGGAGTTCCGGGACTGGGCAATGCCGACCACGGTCGACGTGGGCATGCTGGCCTTCCTGGCCGTCATGTGCTCCATTGCCGCGTTCGTCCTCTACAACTACGGCCTGCGCGAGGTGACATCGAGCACCGCCGTCAACGTGCTCAACCTCGTCCCCGTTTTCGGTCTGGTCTCCGCCGTCGTCGTCACCGGCGAAAGTGTCGGCGTCGTCCAGGGGGTGGGCTGTCTCATCGTCATCGCCGGTGTCGTGCTCGGTGCACAGGCACGGCGCCGTCCCGCCCGGACCACGCACCGGGAGCCGACCGAAGTGTCCCTGCAACAGCACGAGTTGGAACCGAAATGAGCCCGGACATCCAGAACAGCAAGTGCGTGATCGTCGTCAACGGCGATCTCCCCGCCGGCCTGACGGCCAACGCCGCCTCAGTGGTCTCGCTGACCCTCGGGCGCAGCGTCCCCGAACTGATCGGTCCGGACGTCAAGGACGCGGACGGCGGCGCGCACCTCGGCATCACCTTCATCCCGGTGCCGATCCTCAAGGCCTCCGCCGAGCGCATCGCCGAGATCCACCGGCTGGCCGACGCCGACCCCGAAGCGGTGGTCGTCGGTTTCAGCGACCTGGCGCAGTCCTGCCGCACCTACGACGAGTACATCGAGCGCATGGCCGGAGCCGGCCCCGAGACACTGGCCTACTCCTCGATCGGCCTCTTCGGACCCCGCAAGCAGCTCAACAAATGGACCGGAAGCCTGGCTCTGCTGCGCTGACCGGTACCCGAAAGAACGGGTGCCTGCGGCTCCTACCCCGCAGGCACCCAAGCCCCGTAGCCCACTGATCACAAGCACAGGCTGGGACCATGTTCACTATATTCGACGACCGTCTCGACGCCTTCGCGCGTCGCACCCTCGATGATCACCGCCGCTTCGACGCCGGCGGATGGAACCCGGAGGAACTGGCGGCGTACCAGCTCCGCGCCCTCGGCGAAACCCTCCGCTACGTCACCGAGCGCTCCCCCTTCTACCGCGAACTCCTGGGCCCCCTCGGGGTATCCGCCCCGGCGGAGCTCACCTTCGACTCCTTCGCCGAGCTGCCCTTCACCACCAAGGACGACCTGCGCGGCCGTCTGCACGACATGCTGTCCAGGCCCGTGCACGAGGGCTGGATCTTCTACGAGACCACCGGCACCACCGGCCGCGCGACCCCGTGCCCCCGAGACAATGTCGACTCTCTCGTCAACAACACCGCTCTGTCCGTCTGTTACGACCACGTCTTCCGCGCGCACGGCGGCGATCACGTCATCGGCGTGATGGGTCCCAACGAACTCCACTCCACCGGCGACACGTTCGGCGACGTGTGCCGCAACCTCGGCCACGCGCACGCCAAGATGTGGCCGCACTCGCCCGTCGTCGGCTTCCGGCGCGCGCTGGAGGTACTCCAGGAGATCTCCGTCACCGGTGTCTTCTGCACGCCCAACGTCGCCATGTCGATGGCCAAGGAGGCGGTGCGGGCCGGCCTGGAGCCGAAGGACCTCGGCATCCGCTTCTTCATGTTCACCGGTGAACTCGCCACCCCCGGCCTGCTGAGCAACATCGGCGAGCTCTGGGGAGCCACCGCCTACAACTGCCTCTACGCCTCCCAGGAGGCATCCATCCTCGGCGCGGTGCACGGCGACGGCCGGCTGCGCACCGTCCCGCTGAACGTCTACTACGAACTCATCGACCCCGGCACCGGTCGTCCGGTGCCCCGGCGAGACGGCTACCGGCAGGGCGAGTTGGTGATCACGCACCTCTACCAGGGGAGCAAGCCGCTCGTGCGCTACCGGACCGGCGACCTGGTCCGGCTGTACCCGGCGGACACCACCGGGGGCCGCTACCCCTCCGAGGTCCTGCTCCCGCTCGGCCGCGTACGGGACCTCATCGATCTCAACGGCCACGAGGTCACCGCCTACGAACTGGAGTCCCTGATTCTGTCCCGGCTCGCCGGCGCCATGGACTACCAGCTCGTCATCGACCGCGTCGACGGGACCGACACCCTCACCGTGGAGGTCGAGACCCGCGGCGGCGCGACGCTGCCGCCCCAGAGCGCCGCAGACCTCGTCACCGCCGCGCGGGACGCCTGGGACTGCCCGCTGGAGGTCGCCTACGGGCAGCTCGGCGGCGTCACCACCACCGGCGCCATGGTGAGCTGGAAGGCGGCCCGTGTCCACGACCGTCGCCAGGCCCCGGACGCCGAACGTCAGGCCGCCCTCGCCATGGCCGGGCGGAGGTCGGGCCGGTGAACGCGACGACCGGGGAGCGGTGGGTCTTCCACCAGGGCGAGTTCGCCCGCGCCCGGGATGTGACACTGGGGCCCGGCACCCAGGGCCTGCACTACGGCACCGGGGTCTTCGAGGGGATCCGCTCCTACGCGGCCGCCGACGGTGACGAAGCGCTGCTCTTCAAGGCGAAGGAGCACTACGAACGCCTCCACGCGTCCTGCCGCCTGCTCCGCCTCGACCTGCCCTACAGCCCCGACGAGCTCGTCGAGGTGAGCCGCGAGCTGGTCCGGCGCAACGGCCTCACCGGCGACGCGTACCTCAGGCCCCTGGTGTACAAGCTGGCGCTGGAGCCCGGCACGCCCTTCGGCGTCAGGCTCAGCGGCGTGTCCACCTCCGTCACCATCCTCGCCATGCCCATGGGCGACTACAGCCGCGCCGAAGGCATCCGCTGCGCAGTCAGCTCCTGGCGCCGGGTACCCGACGCCTCGCTCCCCGCCCGCGCCAAGATCACCGGCGCCTACGCCAACAACGCGCTGGCCGTCGACGAGGCGACCGCCGCGGGGTACGACGACGCGATCATGCTCAACCAGGGCGGTTCCGTCGCCGAGGCCAGTACCGCCAACGTGTTCGTCGTCCGCTCGGGCGAGGTCGCCACGCCGGGCCCCGACTCGGACATCCTGCTCGGCCTCACCCGCGCGGCGGTCATGCGGATCATCGCCGACGAGACCGGCGTCTCCGTCACCGAACGCGCCGTACCCCGCTCAGAACTCCACACGGCCGACGAGGTGTTCCTCACCGGAACCGGCTGTCAGATCGTGCCCGTGACCGAGATCGACGGCCGCCCGGTCGGCGACGGCACCCCCGGCCCCCTCACCACCCGTGTGCGCGAGGTCTACCGGCGCGCCGTCCGCGGCGCCGATCCGCGCTACCGGCACTGGACCACCTCGGTCGGCCTCGGCTCCCGCGCCGACGCGCGCGTCTGACGAGCTCCTCTTCACCGGCCGCCCCGGCACGGCGATCAGGCACGCCCTCCCGCGTGCCCGCCTGGACCGGTGCGTCCCCACACGACTTCTCGCGTCTTCACCCTGCCCTTCCCTGGAGGAACTGTGATCAGCAGGTACCGCTCCGACGTGTCCGACGGCCAGGAGATCACCGACGTCGCCCTCTTCCGGCTCCCCCTCACCGTGCCCCTGCGCATCTCCTCGCTGGGCCCCGCGGGGACCAGCAGCGAGCAGGCATGCCGAGCCCTGCAGAACCGGTTGCTCCAACGCGGCCACGAGAGCGTCCGGATCGACCTGTGCGACCAGTACGAGGAGGCGGCCGACCGGCTCGTCTCCGGCGCCGGCGAACTCGCGGTCGTCGCCAACGCCTATGCCGGCATAGAGCGCTTCTACATGGACCCCGCCCTGCGGCTCGCCGCGGTGTTCGTCAAGGACACCCCGCACTACGGCATCGCGGCCGTACCCGGCGCCAAGATCGCCGGGAAGGCGTCCGTCGTCACCCACCCCGCGCCCCGCGCTCTCATCGGCGAGCTGCTCCCCGACCGCATCGACGTGGCCGAGGTGGTGTTCGCCTCCTCCACGAGCGCGGCGGCACGGGCGGTCGCCGAGGGCGAGGTCCCACTCGCCCTCACCACCGCGCCGGCCGCCAGGCTGCACGGCCTGGAGTTCCTCTCCCGCACCCGCCCCATCCGCATGGTGTGGTCGGCGTTCACCAGGGCGGACATCCTCGACGAGGACCGGCCCGCACGGCGCCCCGTCCCGTCCGCTCGGAACCTCGCGTGGTGAACGCCCCGGTCTTCATCGGCGACGCCGAGGTCCGCGCCCTGTTGCCTGCTTCGACGGCCGTCACCGCCATGCGGGAGGTGATGCGCGCCTTCTCGGCCGGCGAGGTGACCCAGCCGGTGCGCACGGTGCTGCGCCCGCCGGCGCGGGACGGCGAGGAGGCCGGCCTGTTCGGCTCGATGCCCGCCCAGGTGCCGTTCGAGGGGCAGCGGTGGTTCGGCATCAAGTCCGTCGTGGTGCGCGAGGACAACCCGGCGCGCGGTCTGCCCACCCACGTCGGCACGGTGACCGTCTTCGCGCCGGACACCGGACTGCCCGTGGCCGTGCTGCCCGCCGACACCATCACCGAACTGCGCACCGCCGCCGTGTCCGCCGTGGCCGTGGACGCGCTCGCCCCCGCCGGGCCGGTCACGCTGGCCGTCGCCGGTGCGGGCGCCCAGGCGCGAGCCCATGTGACGGCCGTCGCGGCGGTACGGCCCCTCAGGAGCGTGCGCCTGTGGAGCAGGCGGCCGGAGAGCGCGGCCGAGCTGGCCGAGTGGGTCCGCACCGAACACGGGCTGTGCGCGGAGGTCCACGGCACCTTGCACGAGGCGGCCCGCCAGGCCGAAGTCGTCTGCACGACCACCGCCGCCAGGGAGCCCGTGCTGGACGAGCCGGACGTGGCGCCGGGTGCTGTCGTCTGCGCGGTGGGCGCCTGTCAGCCCGGCGAGCGGGAGCTGTCGTCCCGGCTCGTCGCCGGCTCGGCCGTGGTGCTCGACAGCGCGGAGGCCGCGGCCAAGGAGGCCTCCGAGCTGCTGGTGCCCATGGCGGAGGGGCTGATCGGCCCCGGCCACGCGCGGGGCGAACTCGGTGCCCTCCTCGACGGCCGGATTCCCGGGCGGCTGAGCGAGCGGGAACGCGTGGTCTACCTCTCCCTCGGACTCGCCGCTCAGGACGTCGCGGCAGCCGTCCTGGTCGCCAAGGCCCACGCACAGCGGACGGGGGCACGCTGAGGCTCAGTGCGTCTCGTAGATGCCTTGGTAGTGGGCGAGTGCCGTCTCCTGGATCCGCTGGTCGGTCCAGGAGGCGAAGCGGTCGGGGGCCAGGCGGGCGGGGTCCACGAGGAGATCGCCGGTGTCCAGCAGCATGTGGGCGAGCTGGCGGCCTACACCCCCCGCGTGGGTGACCCAGGACGCTTCCGCGAACCACAGTCCGGGGGCCCCGGCGGCCGGTCCCACCAGGGGCAGTTCGTCGGGGGTCATGGCGAATACGCCGTTGAGCCGTCGTCCTCGGGGAGCCGTCCGGAACACGGGCACCAGTGAGGTGGCTCGGTCCAGGGCGGCGCCGAATTCCTTCTCGGGGAAGGGGAGTTCCGCCGAGACGAGGTCGGCGGAAGGTCGTAGCGGCAGGGGAGTGTGGGCGTAGCTCCCCACGCCGTAACGGCGGCCGTGGCGGCGGGTGTAGACCGAGTGGTCGGGGTAGCGGACGATCGGTGTGTCCGTGAACGTGTCGTCCAGACCCGGCAGTTCACGCGTGTACAGGTACGGATGCTGGACCGCCGCCATCGGCAGCCGGACCCCGGCCCGCGCGGCGAGTACCGGTCCCCAGACACCGGCGGCCAGGACGACCCGGCCGGCCGGGATCAACTCGTCCTCCGTACCCGCCCGTACCCCCACGACCCGCCCCCGCTCCTGCGCGAGTGCCGTGACGTGGGTCTTGAAACGGAAGCGCGCCCCCGCCCGCTCCGCCTCCTCCACCAGCAGCCGCGTCAGCAGCACGGGGTCCACCGCGCCGTCGGAGGGGACGAACAGGGCACCCAGCGCCCGCTCGGGGTCGACCAGCCCGGGAGCCAGGCCGGCGGCCTCGACGGGACCCAGCACCCGTGCCGCCAGTCCGAGTCGGGCCCCGTGCTCCACGTCGTGGTGCGCCCGCTCCAGCCGTTCCGGACCGGTGGCCACCTCCAGACAGCCGACCTGCCAGAACGCTTTGCCGCCCGGCAGCGCGCCGTACTGGGCGACGCTGTCCTGGGCCAGCGCGCTCAACTCCGCACCGGCGCTGAGCTGTCCCACGAAGCCGGGGGCCAGTCCCGTAGAGCCCGGCAGCTCCGGGCGGCTCCGCGTGTCGAGCACCACCACGTCGTCATGACCCAGCCGGGTCAGATGGCACGCGACCGATGCGCCCACCACTCCAGCGCCGACGACGACCACCCGCTCGGACACCCGTTGTCCACCGCTCATCACACACACCTTCCTGCCCACGCTCACCGAGGCACCAGGGTCCACCCGTGCGGACGGTGCGTACAGACACGCGGCCGCTCCGTGACAACTGCCGTGCCCTCGCTCAGGTCACCCCCGCCGGGGTCCCGGCCGGACTTAAGCGGGGGTTAATCGAGGGTTAAACGTCGCCCGGTGAGGTTGTTGTTTGTTCAGATACCCGCTGCTCATGGGCGTTTTGAGGGGTTGTCGGGGCGGTTGGAGCCGCTGGGTCCGAGGCGTATGGTCGGGGCCTGCCGGTGGTGCTCGCCGTTCGCGTGAGAGCGCTCTCAGGCCTTCGGGTCCGGTGCGTGCGGTGTGCTCCTCCGGCGCCCGTCCCTTCCCCCACGGTCGAGGGCGTGCCCCGTACGTCCCCCCCACAGAGAACAGGGTGTGTTCAGGTCATGGCTGGTCATCGTTTACGTCGCTGGTCCTACCGCGGACTGATCTGCGGAAGTGCCGCCGCGCTCGCCGCCGGTGTGCTGCTCAACACCACGGGCCCCGGCGCCCACCGCGCCGACGCGGCGCCGGCGGCCGCGCTGAGCTGGTCCGACGACTTCGACGGCGCCGCGGGCAGCGCGCCGGACAGGTCCCGCTGGACCCTGGAGACAGGCGGCAGCGGCAACGGAAACCACGAGCTGCAGTACTACACGAACAGCACCGACAACGCCGCCCTCGACGGCAACGGCAACCTGGTCATCACCGCGCGCAAGAACACCGACCCCAACCTGAACTGCTGGAACGGGCCCTGTCAGTTTACCTCCGCACGGCTGAACACGGCGCAGACGTTCACGCAGAAGTACGGCCACTTCGAGGCCCGCATCAAGATTCCGCGCGGCCAGGGCATCTGGCCGGCCTTCTGGATGCTGGGCGACGACCTCGGCAGTGCGGGCTGGCCGGGCAGCGGCGAGATCGACATCATGGAGAACGTCGGCAAGGAGCCCTCCACGGTCCACGGCACCATCCACGGTCCCGGCTACTCCGGCGCGGGCGGGATCGGCGCCGCGTACAACCTGCCGAACGGCAAGCCGTTCGCCGACGACTTCCACACCTTCGCGGTCGACTGGAGCCCGTCCGGCATCACCTGGTCCGTGGACGGCCAGAACTACCAGACCCGCACCCCGGCCGACGTGAACGGCAACAAGTGGGTCTACGACCACCCCTTCTTCATCATCCTCAACCTCGCGGTCGGCGGCGACTGGCCCGGCAGCCCCGACGCCGGTACGTCCTTCCCGCAGACGATGACCGTGGACTACGTCCGCGTCTCCGCCCAGAACTGAGGTCCGGGGGCCGGGAGTTGCCAACCCCTGGCCCCCTGACCGTCCCGTGCTGTCCCGGCTCCGGCCGGGTGCTTCCCCCACTGCAAGGAGTTCCCCGCATGTCGCCTCGTCACCAGCGCAATCTGACCCGCCGCAAGCTGATGTTCGCCCTGGGCGGCGCGGCCGTGGCCATCCCCGCGGGCGCCGCCATCGCGCCCTTCGCCCTCGCCGACCAGCCGGGCGACAGTGGCGGCAACAAGACCCGCGCGGCCTCGGGTTCGCTGCCGGTGACCGTCGTCAACAACAGCGGCTCGTTCGACAACGGCTCCGTGAACGTCTACGTGGTCGGCAACGTCGACGGCAAGCAGGTCCGCCTCAAGCAGGACGGCACCCTGGCGCCCATCGCCGTCTCCGACAACGGCGCCGACGGCTTCACCGACTACGCGATACCGCTCGCGGGCAGCGGCGAGACCAAGCTGTCCCTGCCGTTCATGTCCGGCCGTATCTACGTCTCGCTCGGCGACAAGCTGAAGATGAAGGCCGTCACCGACGGCAACGGCAACGCGGCGCTGCAGTTCCCGGCCGGCTGGGTCGAGTCCGACCCCAACTTCGGGGTGCTGCACGACTGTGCGGAGTTCACGTACAACGCGTCCGGCATGTTCTGCAACACCACGATGGTCGACATGTTCAGCGTGCCGATGAGTATCCGGCTCACCGGTGAGAAGGACCAGACGACCGGCAGCATCCGGGACGGGGGCCGCGCCGCCGCCTTCGCCGCGGTCAAGGAGGTCGCGGAGTTCTCCAAGCTGGTCGTCGACGACAAGCGCATCATCGCGCCTGGTCACGGGCTGGACGCCGGGCTGTTCGCCAAGGACTACTTCGCCCCGTACATCGACGAGGTGTGGTCCACCTTCACCGGCAAGGACCTGAAGATCACGACCAACGCCGGCACCTTCACCGGCCGGGTCCGCGGCGACCGCTTCACCTTCGACGGGCCGGCCTCGGTGTCCTTCGCCAAGCCCTCCACCCGTGACGTCCTCTTCTGCGACGGCAACCTCGCCGCCCCGAACGACGGCACCACCGGCCCCGTCGCCGCCGTCCTCGGCGCCGGCTTCAACCGCTCGACGCTGCTCACCGACACCGCGCAGCCCAGCACCGACCCGGCCGCCTTCTACCAGGGCGAGCTGACCAACCACTACTCCAAGGCCATCCACGCGGCCACGAAGGACGGCAAGGCGTACGGCTTCGCCTTCGACGACGTCGCCGACTTCGCCTCCTTCATCCAGGACACGGCGCCCTCCGGCTTCACGCTCACGCTGACGGCGTTCTGATCCACCTCCCTACAGCACTGCTCCCCGCCTCGGCCCGAGGCGGGGAGCAGTGTGGTGTCCCTGGTGGTCAGCAGGGACGGATGTGCCAGACCGGCGTCCAGGAGGCGGTACCGCTCTGCGGTGCCCGGCTGCTCCACCGTTCGGTGCCGTTCTCGTTGTAGAACCGGGCCACGGTGCCGCTGCTCTGGTTGTTGTTGAAGTAGCCGTCCCCGATTCCGTAGAAGTCGTAGTAGCCGCAGTAGTAGTAGTCGTAGCGCTTGCCGTTGCCGTCCTGGATACACAGGTGCCCGGCGCTGCAACTGATCGCGGCGGTGCCGGAGGCGGCGAAGGTCACCGTTCCGCCGGGCATCGTCGCCTTGTCCGCCGAGACCTGTCGCTCGCCGGGGTGGGCGGCCAGATAGCTGTCGATCCGGCCCTGCACACCGCCCGCCGCCGACGCGCTCCCTGCCAGCAGCTGACTTCCCGCCAGCGCCACCGCGGCCACCATCACGCCCGCAACTTTGCGCACGCTCATCTTGAGACTCCCCCTTTTCCCGCCCCCGGCCACCGCCACGGACGACGCCGGTCCCGAAGGCCGGACCCATCGTCCCGAGTGTGTCAGGTGCCCTTGAAGCCCGATTCCGGTCATTGCACCCGACCCGGCTCCCACCGGGGGCGCACACGCACCCCACCCCCCGTCCCTTCGCACTACGAACCGTTTCAGCAACCGCCCCGAAAAAATTGCTCCGCAAAGCCGGGTAAACGACTCCTGTACCGCGGGCATCTTCCGTCTCCCACAACCGGACACTTCGAGTGACCTGGAGGGTCCAGAATGTCGCTGCGCGGTCTCAGTCGCGATGGCACCGCCGCTGCTGGAGCGATCTGCAGCGCCTGCGCTCGACACAAGCCCCCGACGTCGTACACGCCCAGCGCCAGCAGTACCAGCGCTTCCGCCGGCGAATCCTGACCGCCGAGGACGACCTGCTCACCCACACCGCGCAAGCGATCCTCGATGAGCACGGCCTCGACGAACCACTCCAGTGGACACCGCAGTTCCCCGCCCGCACCCTGCGCCACCTCGCTCTGCCCGGACCCGGCCCGGACAGCATCACCATCGCCCAGTCGCACCAGGCCGTGCCCAGCGGCGACTTCTCCATCGTCCAGCTCGCCCGCACCCTGAACACCACCACGGCCCGCGTCATCTGCCTGCTGTCCCAGCACCCCGCCGGCTCCTGCCCGGGCCGCCCTCGCCGCAAGTGATCTTTCCCTGAACTTGCCGAGGCCGTCGAGGCATCTCCCGCTGGGCCCTGAGTCAGTCTCAGAAGCGACACGGCTTGCGGGACCGTGATGAGTGACCGTACGGGCCGCACGCGAGCCGGCCTCACCCCTGAGTGTGATACCGGCGAACCACCCGTGTCGAATGCGGGAGCAATTCCGATGGGGGCAGCGGCCCCGTACTCACGCTCCGGTGATATCCGCCGAACAGTCCAGCCCTCGATTTCCCTCCGCGGAAATTTCTTCGTATTGCCATACTCTCGTCCTGCGTTTCCGAGAGGCTCCGCATGTCAGCTCGTCCGGTCATCTGCCCAGTGCCTGGCCGTACGCGCGGGGTGCGGCCGTACCACTTCTCATTCCTGGAGAACACATGCGCGTTGCCGTGACCGGTGGCGGTGGTTTCCTTGGGTCACACCTGTGCGCGGCGCTATTGCGGCGCGGCGACTCGGTGGTGTGCCTGGACAATTTCTCGACCGGCGACCCTGAGAACATCGCTCATCTTCTGTCCGACCCGTGCTTCGAATTCCAGCACGCCGACGTGAGCGAGGCCGTGGAGGTCGCCGGCCGCGTCGACGCCGTCGCCCACCTCGCGTCTCCCGCCTCTCCGCCCGACTACCTGCGTCGGCCGTTGGAGACCCTCGCGGTCGGTAGCCGTGGGACCGAGAACGCCCTGCGTCTGGCCCTGCGTCACGACGCCCGCTTCATCCTCGCCTCGACGAGCGAGGTCTACGGCGATCCACTGGTTCATCCGCAGGAGGAGGCGTACTGGGGCAACGTCAACTCCATCGGGCCCCGTAGCGTCTACGACGAGGCCAAACGATATGCCGAAGCGGTGTCCGCCGCGTACCGGCGCACCCACCACCTCGATGTCGGCATCGCGCGGATCTTCAACACCTACGGCCCTCGGATGCGCCCGCATGACGGCCGGGTGGTCTCCAGCTTCATCACCCAGGCTCTCACCGGCGAACCGCTCACCATCTACGGCGACGGCAAGCAGACCCGCAGCTTCTGCTTCGTCGACGACCTGATCCGCGGTCTCCTCGCGCTCCTCGACTCCTGCGCGATGGGCCCGTTCAACCTGGGCAACCCCGTCGAGCACACCGTCTCCGAACTCGCCGAGATCGTCCTGGCGATGACCGGTTCCACCTCCGAGGTGAAATATCTCCCGCTGCCGGTCGACGACCCCACCCGCCGCCGCCCGGTGATCACCCGAGCCCGCGAGGTGCTGGGCTGGGAGCCGGAGATCGACATCACGGAGGGCCTGCGCCGGACCGTCGCGTACTTCCGCGCCCGTCCGGAGCGGCTCGCCGCGTCGGCCGCGGCGATCCGCGGCGCCCAGAAGGAGACGGTCCCGCCGGCCATGGTGGCACGCGGGACCGGCCTGGAGCAGAGCATCCCGGGCCCGGCGGCCGCCGACACCGCCGTGACTCCCACCGCCGCACTCCGACCGTCCACCCTGAGCGGCTGATCCCGCTGTTGCGGCCGGCCGGTCAACCGGCCGGCCGCAACACCGCACTCCGACCGCTCCCCGTCCCAAGGCCCGCCGTCGCACCGCCTGGAGAACCCGCCGCCATGACGTTGTTGGAGCAAGGCCCCGTCCACGGGACCGGAGCCATCCAGGAACTTCCGCTCCCGTCTCCCGCTCCCGGTTCACCGGAGGAATGGGAGGCCCTGGGCAAGGAGATCCGAGCGCTGTCGAACGGGGCGGTCGCCTCGATCGGCCCGGACGGCCCCGTCCTTGCACTGCCGTCGCGGCGGCTCACCGCTCTTCCCTCCAGCTTCGTGCGGGCGTTCTCGCGCTTCGACCGTGTCCTCATCGCGCTGCTGTCCCTCGGCTGGGCGGCCTGCCTGGTCTGGTTCTGGACCTGGTGGCTCCAGCCGTCGCACCGCATCGGCTGGCTCGGCCTGATCGTCAACAGCGCCCTGCTGCTGTACCTGACCTACCTGCCCGTCCACTTCCTCGTCGCGCTGATCCGGATGCGGCGGTTCGATCCGGCCGTCGAGGTGCCGGAGCTGCGCACCGCGTTCGTCGTGACCCGTGCTCCGTCGGAGAGCTGGGACATCGCCCGCACCACGCTGGAGGCGATGCTCGACCAGGACTTTCCGTACGCCTACCACGTGTGGCTGTGCGACGAGGACCCTACCGACGAGATCCTCGACTGGTGCCAGGACCACGGCGTCAACGTCTCCTGCCGGCGTGGCCGCATCGACTACCACCGGGCCGAATGGCCCCGGCGCACGCGGTGCAAGGAGGGTAACCTCGCCTTCTTCTACGACCACTTCGGTTACGCCCACTACGACGTGGTCGCCCAGCTCGACTGCGACCACGTCCCCGGGCCCCGGTACCTCACCGAGGTGATCCGGCCCTTCGCCGACCCCGCCATCGGCTACGTCGCCGCCCCCAGCGTCTGCGACTCCAACGCCGACGGCTCCTGGGCGGCCCGGGGCCGGCTGCAGCGGGAGGCCATGTTCCACGGGCCCGTGCAACTGGGCCACTCCGCGGGCCTCGCGCCCGTGTGCATCGGCTCGCACTACGCCGTCCGCACCCAGGCGCTCCGAGACATCGGCGGTCTCGGCCCCGAGCTCGCCGAAGACTTCTCCACCACCTTCCTGCTCAGTTCGGCCGGCTGGCAGGGCGCGTTCGCGATCGACGCGGAGGCACACGGCGAGGGTCCGCTCACCTTCGGCGCGATGATCACCCAGGAGTTCCAGTGGTCCCGCAGCCTGGTCGTGATGCTGCTGGGCATGCTGCCGCGCCATCTGGGCCGGATGTCCCCCAAGCTGCGGCTCCGCTTCGGCGCGGCGCTGATGTACTACCCGCTCCTGGCCACGGCCACCGTCATGGGCATTCTGCTGCCGCCGATCGCCGCTGTCACCGGCGCCCCCTGGATCGACGTCAACTACTTCGCGTTCCTGGCGCACTTCTGGAGCATGTCCGTCTGGCTGATCCTGCTGACGCTGCTCTGCCGCCGCCGCGGTCTGCTCCGCCCCAAGGACTCTCCCATCTTCAGCTGGGAGATCTGGCTCTTCGGGCTCTCCCGCTGGCCCTACGTCGCGTGGGGCGTGCTCGCCGCGGTGATGCAGAAACTGCGTCCTCGTCAGATCACCTTCAAGGTCACCCCGAAGAAGCGTGACGGCCTGGAACCGCTTCCGCTGCGCTCCGTCGCCCCCTACCTGCTGATCACCACGTTCCTGTCGGGGTCGGCCCTGGTCGGCCAGATCACCGGCCCCGCCGTGGGCTACGTCTTCCTCTGCATCCTCGGCTCCGCCTCGTACACCGCCGTGGCCCTCGCGATCAGCGCGCTCCACGTCAAGGAGACCGCACGCGCGACCGGGGCATCCGCCCTCCGCGCGCTGCGCACCGCCGTGCTCCCGCTCGTCGCCGGCCTGCTCTCCCTGCTCCCCCTGGGGCTCGCCGTCACCCTCTTCCCCACCTATCTCACCGGCTTCTACGCATGGTGACGGCCCCAGCGGCCGATCGAGAAAGGAGATCCCCCGTGCCCCAGACGGTCCTGGTCACCGGCGGCGCCGGTTTCATCGGCAGCCACACCTGTGTCGAACTGCTCCGCTCCGGCCACGAGGTCGTCGTGCTCGACGACCACTCCAACAGCTCCCCCGAGGCCCTCGAACGCGTCGCGAAGATCGCGGGCCGTCCGATCGCCGCGGCCCACACCGCGGACGTGCGGGACCGGCGCGCCCTGGACGCCGTCTTCGCGAGCCACCCGATCGACGCGGTGATCCACTTCGCGGCGAAGAAGGCCGTCGGGGAGTCGGTGCGGATCCCGCTCACGTACTACGACATCAACGTCGGCGGCACCACGGCCCTGGTCTCGGCGATGCACGACCACGGAGTGCACCGGCTGGTGTTCTCCTCGTCCTGCTCGGTCTACGGCGACACCACCATCGTCCCGCTGACCGAGGAGTCCCCGGTTGCCCCGACCAACCCCTACGCCACCACCAAGCTGACCTGCGAGCGGATCCTCGCGGACCTGTGCCGGCACGTTCCGGCACTGCGGGTGCTGGCGCTGCGGTACTTCAACCCCGTCGGTGCCCACTCCAGCGGACTGCTGGGCGAGGACCCGCACGGCGTGCCGAACAACATCATGCCGTTCCTCACGCAGGTCGCCGTGGGCCGCCGCGAGGAGCTCAGCGTCTTCGGGGACGACTTCCCCACGCCGGACGGCACCGGGATCCGCGACTACGTACACGTCGTCGACGTCGCCGAGGGCCACCGCGAGGCCCTGGACCACCTCGACGACGAGCCCGGGATGCGGGTCTTCAACCTCGGCACCGGACACGGAGCGTCCGTCCTCGACCTCGTACAGACCTTCGAGGAGGTCTCAGGGCAGCCGATTCCGTACCGGGTCACCGAGCGCCGGCCCGGCGACGTCGCCGAACTCGTCGCCGATCCGGCCAGGGTCGCCGCGGCCTGGGGCTGGACCGCGCGGCGCGACCTGGCCGCGATGTGCCGCGACGCGTGGAACTTCCAGCAGCACAACCCCTACGGCTACGCCCCCTGACACGTCCCGTCCCCCCTTCTTCCCTCTCCGCCCCGACAGGAGAACAACGCATGCGCTTGACCGTCATCGGTACGGGATACCTCGGAGCCGTGCACGCCGCGTGCATGGCCGAGATCGGCCACGACGTCCTCGGTGTGGATGTCGACGTCGAGAAGGTCACGGCCCTCAGGGAAGGGCGGCCCCCCTTCTACGAACCGGGTCTCGACGACATCCTGATCCAGGCACTCGCCTCCGGCCGCCTGCGCTTCACCACCAGCTTGCGCGAGGCGGCGCTGCACGGCGAGGTCCACTTCATCTGCGTGGGCACGCCGCAGCAGGCCGGCTCCCGGGCGGCCGACCTGCGCTACGTGGACGCCGTCGTCGACGGGCTCGCGCCCCACCTGCCCGCCTCGTGCCTGGTGGCCGGCAAGTCGACCGTCCCCGTGGGCACCACGGCGCGCCTGACCGCCCGCCTCGCACGACTCACCCCGGCCGGAGTGCGGGCGGAGGTGGCCTGGAACCCCGAGTTCCTGCGCGAGGGCTTCGCGGTCGAGGACACGCTGCGGCCCGACCGGCTCGTGGCGGGTGTGACCAGCCGAGCGGCCGACGAGACGCTGCGCCGGGTGTACGCGCCGATGCTGGCGGCGGGGGTCCCATACATCAGTACGGATCCGAACACGGCCGAGCTGGTGAAGGTGGCGGCCAACTCCTTCCTCGCCACCAAGATCTCGTTCGTCAACGCCATGGCCGAGGTCTGCGACGCGGCGGGCGCGGACGTGGTCACCCTCGCCGACGCCCTCGGCCACGACAGCCGGATCGGCCGGCGGTTCCTCCACGCCGGCGTGGGCTTCGGCGGCGGCTGCCTGCCCAAGGACATCCGGGCCTTCACCGCCCGCGCCCAGGAGCTCGGTGTCGGCCCTGCGGTGGCGTTCCTCGACCAGGTCGACGAGATCAACAAGCGCCAGCGGGACCGGACCGTGGCCCTCGCCCGCCGGCTGCTCGGCGGAGACGCCGCCGGCCGCCGGGTGACCGTCCTGGGCGCCACGTTCAAGCCGAACAGCGACGACGTGCGCGACTCGCCCGCGCTGGCGGTCGCGGCGGCGCTGCACCGGCTGGGCGCCGAGGTCCGAGTCCACGACCCGGAGGGCACCGCCAACGCCCGGCGCGCCCACCCGGAACTTCACCACACCTCGGACCTGCTGACGGCCTGCCGGCACACGGAGCTCGTCCTCCACCTGACCGAGTGGGGCGAGTACCGCGAGGTGGACCCGGCCAAGCTGGCCGGTGTGGTGCGCGAGCCGGTCCTCATCGACGGGCGCAACGCGCTCGCGCACGACGAGTGGCGGGCGGCCGGCTGGACCGTCAAGGCGCTGGGCCGCCCGTCCCCCACTGACCGGCTGCCCGATCCGCTGTCGGACCTGCTGTCGGCCGCTCGCGGCGAACCGCTGCGGTCCACGATCGCCTCCCCTGCCGGTGAGCGGGGCCGCACCCCGACGATGGGGTTGCCGGCGGTCCCGGTCGCCAGAGCCTAGATCCGCGGACGAGACGACTCAGCCCTGCCTCCCGGCTCTCGGCCGGGAGGTGACGGTTCAGCCGACGGCGCCCGGCTCGACGGCGACTGCACGGCTCCGACCGTCAGCGCCTTCGGGACCCGGTTGCCGAAATAGTCGACCGGACCCGGATCGACGCCCAACGCCTCCGGGCCGAGGCCCACGGGCGCCCTGTCCCGGCAACGGGGCACCAGGTTCCCGGCGCCCGCGCCGTCACTGATCGAAGCGGCCAGACCCGCCAGGCAGGGGTCGCCGGTGGAGCCGGTCGCCCGGCCATGGAGCATCTCCTGCCGGGAGGTGGCGCGCCAGCGGGCCAGCGACACGAAGCGCCACGGACCCCACCTCAGCGCCCATGGACCTGAGCTGTAGTAGTCGTTGCCCTGGAGCCGGAACGTGCTGGGACCGTACGCCGACTGGGCCTCGACCAGGGGGCCGCCGTCGGTCGCGAAGATGTTGTTGTGAACGCGCACGTCACGCATGCCGTCGCGTAGCCGCAGCGCCGGCGGCCGGCTCCCCACCGCCTTGGCGGAGGGCAGGCCCCCGGTGCGCATCACGACCGTGTTGTGGTAAATCTGCAGGTTCGTCATGCGGGTGCCGTAGGCGACGATGCCGCCGTACTCGGGCAGCTTGCGCGCATCGTCCCAGCTCATGTTGAAGCGGATGACGTTGTTCTTGTGGGCACCGGTCGGCTGGCCGGAGTAGGCGAGGAAACCGGGCCCGTCGTTGCCGTACGCGAGGTTGTACTGCATCACCGAGGACGACACGTTGTTGTCGAGGCCGAAACCGCCGCCGTCGACCCGTGAGCCGGTGCGGTTGCGGTAGGACTTGTTCCTCTCCAGCACCACGCGGGTGGAGTCGTACACCCAGATCCCCTCAGGGCCCTCCTCCGCGGCGGCCGCAGAGTGTGCGCCGTTGTCGTGCGCCTCCGAGTGCGTCACCGTGGCCTGCCGGACGCTGCCGAGCGTGATGCCGCTGCCGGTGTTGCGCTCGACGCTCGTCGAATCGCCGGCGTTGGCATACGCCTTGACCCGTTCGATCCGGACTCCGACGTGCGCGTAGGCGGGGTGGTCGGCCTTGAACGCGGGCCCGTAGAAGACCAGGCCCGCCTCAAGGTTGTGATGCACAGAGACGTCGGTGATCCGCACGTCGCCGTAACCTGCGACGGCGCCCTTCTCCGCACCGACGCCGATGCCGTTCTGGAAGCCCCGGGCCTCCACCTCGGTGATCCTGACGTGGTCGAGTCGCCGGGCGCCGGGGAGCCTGTTCCGGAAGGCGATCCCGACTCCTTCGCGCAGCGCCTTGCGGTCGCCGACCAGCGCGATGTTCCTGATCTCCACGCCGGCGGTGTCGTACACGGTGATGCCGGACTTGCCGCGCGGAGCGATGGTGGCGCGGCCCGTGCCGTACGAAGCGACGACGACCGGCCGCGTCGGACTGCCCGCCTCTTCCTTGTCCAGCGTGAGGCTGCCGCGGAACCGCTCGCCGCCCTTGAGCAGGAGCCGGTCGCCGGGCCGGTATTGCGCCTCGTCGGCGTGGTCGAGCGTCCGCCAGGGCTTCTCAGGCGACATACCGTCGTTCCGGTCGTCACCGTCGGGGCTCACGTAGAAGGTGTACGGCCCCGGCCCTCTGGTGGCAGGACGGGCCGGCCGGTAGACCTCCGGCATGCCGGGGACCTCGCACCCGGTCAGAAGCAGCAGAACCGCGGTACAGACTCCGGCGGCGCTTCTCGTCCTGCCGTTCCGCTTCAGCGCGTTCAAGCGCACCCCTCCAGGACGTTCTCTTGCCAGATCCGGAACATAGCGCCATAGACTGCCAGAATCAGGTCATGCGAAACGCCGACGAAGGCGCGGCATCCGAGTCACGTCCGCGCGCTGCTCGACGGCGGTAGACGGTCACCGGTTTCGTATGGATTTCCTCCTGCCGCCCCACGGCCGGCGCATCGTCCTGGAAGTCGACGGATCCCAGCACTGCTCCCGCGTCCGCGGCCGCACCCCCGACACCGCCAAGTACGCGGCCCGGCCGGTGCGGGGTGGGGGAGTGGGTCGGGGAGACTGTCCCCTCGGATCAAGGGGAGGGGCTGTCGAGCATGAAGCGTGGGTTTCGAGGGCTGGTGACGGTCGCCGTCGTGCTGACCGGGGGCGGCTGCGCGGCCGACGCACTGCCGGCGCGTCCTGCCGCCGCCCGAGTCGCGCCTTCCGAACGGGCCTGCCCGCACCGGACCTTCCGGTGGGGCAAGGTCGTGAAGAGGGAGGTGCTGGCCGGGGTGTCGGACGCTCGGCGCTTCGATGTACGGCACGGAGCCATCGTCCACGCGACCTTCGAGGCGGCTCCCGTCCGCTCCCTCCACGCGGGCGTCACACCGGCCGAGGGCACGCTGGGCCAGCGTGCCGCCGTCGCAGCGCTGGAGAAGAAGACCGGCGTCGAACTCGCCGACGCCGGAACGGACTTCAGACTTGGCGCGGGCGGGGTGCAGGAGGTGTCGTTCAAGAAGTCGACGGGCGTCCTGTTCTACGCCGTCGGCGTCACCACCTACGAAGCGTCCTTCGCGTACTACTGCGCCCGGGCGGACGCGGCACCGACACGCGGCACCGTGGCCACCTGGTCACCGGTGACGTACGGCGATCTCGTCAAGTGCGGGATCGGCGAGAAGCTGGAACCGGCGAGCATCGAGGCCGAGAGGCTGGTGTGCCGCTGACCGGACCGTTCCGGGTGGGACGCCACGGCCGGTCGGCACGCTCAGCCGATTCTCCCCGCTGAAGCGAGCCGTTCCGGCTGGGGGACCCCCTCAGACGTACGGTTCTGGGCGGCGGAAACGGTCGAAACCGCCCTGGAGGAACGATGACGCAAGCCGCGGGTCAGGCGCCCCGGACCACCAAGGGGCTGAACGGGCACATGCTGATGGCGGCCGTAGTGTCCGCCATCAGCGGTCTGCTGTACGGCTACGACACCGGCATCATCTCCGGCGCGCTGCTCCAGATCTCCGAGGAGTTCCACATCGGGAACACGATGAAGGAGACCATCGCCGCCGGAATCCTGCTGGGCGCCGTCATCGGCTCGCTGAGCTGCAGCCTGCTGTGCGAGCGCTTCGGCCGGCACCGCACCATCCTGCTGATCTGCTGCGTGTTCATCGCGGGCAGCCTGACCTGCGCGGTCGCCCCCAACGCCGTAAGCCTGGCCCTCGCCCGCGTGCTGCT
Organism: Streptomyces griseoluteus; assembly: GCF_004784465.1. GTDB lineage: Bacteria > Actinomycetota > Actinomycetes > Streptomycetales > Streptomycetaceae > Streptomyces > Streptomyces griseoluteus. The sequence goes on from NZ_SRRU01000013.1 coordinate 65,209, forward strand.
GGGCTTCGCGGTCGGCGGCGCCACCCAGACCGTACCGATGTACGTGGCCGAGCTGGCGCCCAGGACGATCCGCGGCCGCCTGGTGCTCTGCTTCCAGCTCGCCATCGGCGTCGGCATCGTGATCGCCACGATCGTCGGCGCCAGCGAGGCCGTGTCCTGGCGGGTGGCGATCGGCGCGGCCGCCGCACCCGCACTGCTGATGCTGCTGGGCCAGTTGCGGCTCCCCGAGAGCCCCCGCTGGCTGCTCCTGCGCAAGGGGGACGTCGACGCGGCGGCGAAGGTACTGAAACGGGTACGCCCCGCGGGCTACGACGTCGACTCCGAGCTGGACGAGATCAGCGCCCTGGCCCGCCGTCAGCAGCGCACCGACCGGAATCACCAGGGCTGGCGCGGGCTGCGGCAGAAGTGGGTGCGTCCGGCACTGGTCGTCGGCTGCGGCATCGCCGTCTTCACCCAGCTCTCCGGCATCGAGATGATCATCTACTACGCCCCGACCATCCTCACCGACAACGGCTTCGATCGCTCCTCGGCGCTCCGGGTCAGCGTGGCGCTCGGGGTGGTCTACCTGGTGATGATGATCGTCGGCCTGTGGATCGTCGACAAGGTCGGCCGCCGCAGGCTCACCCTGATCATGGTGCCCGGCGCCGCCCTGAGTCTGTTCGTGCTGGGCGGCTTCTACATCACCGGCCACGGCACCCGCGCGTACGTCCCCGCCATCGTCGCCTGCCTGCTCACCTTCATGTTCTTCAACGCCGGCGGCCTGCAGCTCATGGGCTGGCTCACCGGCTCGGAGATCTACCCGCTGACCGTGCGGGCCGCCGCCACCAGCGTCCAGTCGGCCACCCTGTGGAGCACCAACCTCCTGATCACCCTCACCCTGCTCAGCATGATCAGCGCCTTCGGGGTGGGCCAGGTGTTCTGGATCTACGCCCTCTTCAACGTCGCCGCCTGGCTGTTCGTCTGGCGGAAGATGCCGGAACTCACCGGGCACAGCCTGGAGGACATCGAACGGCACCTGAAGAACAACGAGTTCCAGCCAGAGAACTTCGCCCGCTCCTGACCGCCACCCCTCAACTCGCCGGCCGGAAGCAGGCCGTGACCTCCTTGCCGCGCGGACACGGGTAGGCGCCCCAGCTGTCTGCCAGCGCGTCCACCAGCAGCATGCCCCGCCCGCCGGTCGCCCCGGTGGTCGGCCTGCGCTGTTCCGGCAGCTCCGGCGAGGCGTCGTGCACGGTGACATGCAGGCACTCGCTGTCCCAGGTCAGCACGAGCTGCGCGGTGGCCCGGGCGTGCACATGGGCGTTGGTGACCAGCTCGGACACGGTCAGCAGCACCGCGTCCACCGTGTCCGGCGCGCTCCGCGCCCAGTCCAGGGTCTCCAGATGGTCGCGCGTCCAGTCCCGCGCCACCTTCACCCCATTGCTGACGGGCAGCGACCGCGCCCAGCCCACGGCGCGCAGGGAGGACTCGCTCAAGGAAGATTCATCGACGCTCATGACATTCGCCTTCCCCACGATCGCCCCGGCACCCCGCCGAAACCCTTGACTTCGTGAGCACTCCAAGTGATGAGCTCCTCGGTGTCCACGAACACCGAGGGGGATGGCCATGAACGACTCACCGGTCGCGCTCATCACGGGCGGCGGCAGCGGCATCGGCGCGGCCGTGGCGCGGCAACTGCTGGAAGCCGGCAACCGGGTCACCGTCACCGGACGCGGCAAGGACCGGCTGCGGGAGTTCGCCGAGAGCGTCGGCGACCCCGGCGAGCTGCTCATCGTCCCGGGCAGCACGTCGTCCTACGACGACGTCCGGGAAGCGGTGGACCGCACCGTCGAGCGGTACGGGCGACTGGACACCGTCATCGCCAACGCCGGTGTCGCCACCCACGACTCCGTCGCCGAGGGCGACCCGGCGGGGTGGAGCGAGATGGTGCTGACGAACGTCCTCGGCCCGGCTCTGCTCATCCGCGCCGCCGTCGACGCGCTCAAGGAGACCCGCGGCCGCATCGTCCTCATCGGCAGTGTCGCCGGATTCGTGAATACACCCGGCAACCTCTACGGGGCGACCAAGTGGGCGGTCACCGGGCTCGCCGAGAACACCCGGCGCCAGGTCACCGAGTACGGCATCGGCGTCACCCTGGTCGCGCCCGGCCGGGTGGAGACCCCGTTCTGGGACGGCTACGGCAGCCTGCCGCCGGGGCAGCTGCTGACCGCCGGCCAGATCGCCGACTCGGTGGTCTGGGCGATCCAGCAGCCGGCCGGCGTCGACGTCAACACCGTCGTCGTGCGTCCGGTCGGACAGCCCAACTGAGCCGACGCGACGGGCCCCGGCCGAGCGGACTTCCGTTCGGCCGGGGCCCGTTAGGTACGGGGCCATGCGCGCTAGCGGCGCTTGCGGCGGCTCAGCAGGGTCAGCGCGACCACCGCGACCGCGCCGGCGACCAGCAGCTTGCGCTTGTCGCGGACCTGCTCGGGCGCCCGCTCCTGCCAGAGCTGCTCGGCCTGGCCGGCCTTGGCCCGGACCTGGGTGGCCGCGAGGGCGGCCTTCTCCTTGACCGGGTCCGGCACCTTCTCCGCCAGCTTCTGCGCGGTCTCGGCGGTCTGCACCTTGAGCGCGGCCGCCTTCTCCTGGGCACGGGCCTTGACGTCGGCCTTGTCGGTGAGGGCCTCCACGGTCTCCCCGAGCTCGTGGCGGGTCCGCTCGACCTGCTCCCGAAGCTCCTGGGGGCTCGCGGAGGAGGACTCCTCGAACGGCTGCTGTGTCATCGCTTGGCACTCTCCTTGATCTCGGCCACATCGGCCTTCACGCTGTCGATGGTCTGTTCCGGAGCGGGCGGGGCGGCCTGGCCGATCTCCTTCTTGCCGGTCAGGGCGAGCACCGCCGTGACCGCGCCGAGGACGCCGGTGACGATGAGGGCCGCGGCCCACACCGGAAGAGGTACGGCCAGACCGGCGATCGCCGTGGCCACCAGGGCCTGGAGCGTGAGGAAACCGACCAGGCCGGCGCCTCCGAAGAGCCCGCCGCCCTTGCCGTAGCGCTTGCCCTTCTCCTTCATCTCCGCCTGTGCGAGGCGGAGTTCACCGCGCACCAGCTCGGTGAGCTGCTGCGAGGCGCGTTGCACCAATTCGCCGACCGGCTCCTCACGGGCCACCGCCTGTTCACGGTCGGGTTCGAACATGACCATCACCCCTCCTGCGTATCCGGAAATCCGGATGCCCCGGTTACGCCAAGAGACGCCTGCCAGGGCCCTGTTGCACAGGGCCCTCACACAGGCGGCACCGAGATGGACGGGGCAGGCGGGGAAGGTGTCACGGCTGTGGCCAGCGGTCCGCCTCGCGGGTGGCCGGCTCGTCCGTTTCGAACGGGCCGGCGGACCGGCTCGGGTCGAGGATCTCGTCGCCGAAAAGGTCCTGCAGCCAGTTGGCCTGGTACACGGTGTCGAGGTAGCGCTCGCCCAGGTCCGGCGCGATGGCCACCGCCGTCATGTCACGGGTGTCGTGGCGGGCCAGCCAGTGCGCCGCGCCGCTCACCACCGTGCCGGTGGACCCGCCGAAGAGAAAGCCGCGCCGGGCCATCTGATGGCACGCCCGGATGGTGTCCGCCTCCTCCACCCGGATCACCTCGTTGACGTAGGACTCGTCCAGCAGCGGCGGCCGCATGCTCATCCCGAGGCCCGGGATCATCCGGCGCCCGGGCTCCCCGCCGAAGGCGACCGAGCCCACGCTGTCCACCGCGACGATGCGCACCGGTCGGTGCCACTGCCGGAAGTAGCGGGCGCAGCCCATCAGCGTCCCGGCGGTGCCCGTACCGACGAACAGCACGTCCAGGCGCGGGAACTGCCGGGCGATCTGCGGCGCGGTCGTGCGGTAGTGCGCCTGCCAGTTGCCGGGGTTGGTGTACTGGCTGAGCCATACGTACCGGTCGTCGGAGGCGCACAGCGAGCGCACGTACTCGATCCGCGTGCCCAGGAACCCGCCGTTCTCGTCCAGGTCGGCCACGATGTGCACCTTGCTGCCGAGGGACTCCATCAGCAGCCGGGTGGACAGATTGCAGCGCGAGTCCGTGACGCACAGGAACTTGTAGCCCTTGCTCGCGGCGATCATGCTGAGCGCCACACCGAGGTTCCCGGACGAGGATTCGACGATGACGGAGTCCGGCTTGAGAATGCCCTCCCGCTCGGCGCTCTCCACCATCTCGTTCGCGGCCTTCAGCTTGATGGAGCCGGCGAAGTTGAAGCCCTCGCACTTCAGGTAGAGGGGACATCCGAGGATCGACTTGAGGTCGACGAAGAGATGGCCTTCGTTGAAGTCATGAGGAGCGGATATGACGGGCACGATGGGCCTCCTGGTGCCGGGGAAGGGCAGGGCTCTCAGCCGTACCGGCGCAGGTCGTGGAAGAAGTTGTCGATGAGGCCGAGGTTCCCTGCGGCGGCCGTCTCGTCGTAGACGTACTTGCCGACGGCGAGGTCGAGGACGCCGAGCCCGAAGGGCGAGAAGACGATCGGCCGGTCGGGCGGCGGGGCTGCCCGGCCGAGCATCACGTCGTTCAGCGTGCCATTGAGGAAGTCCCGGTTCCCGGTGCGCTGTTCGACCAGATGCGGGGAGGTGTCGGCCTTCAGGCAGTGCTCGACGTCGTCGACGAAGTTCGCCGACGCCAGGAGGACTTCGGGGGCCAGGTCGCGCAACGAGACGTGCAGGACCACGGGGTTGTGGGAGAACAGCGAGGCGTCGGTGACGTGCGGCTCTCCGGCGACGGTGGCGAAGACCACCAGGTCGCTCGAGCGGATCAGATCCGCCGCGCTGTCGTGGACCGTGACCTCGGCGCTCGTCCCGCTCAGCCGCAGGTAGTCGCAGAACCCGGTGGCGCTGTCGGCGGCCAGGTCGTGCACCCCGACCGTCTCGAACTCCCAGCCGGTGCCCGTCAGGAAGGTGTGGATGTAGCGGGCGATCAGCCCTGTGCCGAAGAACCCGACGCGGGTCGGACGCGGCCGGTCACGGCTGAACCAGTCCGCGGCCAGCGCGGCGGACGCGGCCGTCCGGGTCGCGCTGATGATGGAGCTCTCCAGACAGGCGAACGGATAGCCCGTCGTGGGGTCGTTGAGGATCAGCACCGCCGAGGCGCGGGGGAGCCCGGACCGGACGTTGTCCGGGAAGCTGGAGATCCACTTCATGCCGTCGACACCGACGGACCCCCCGACCGAGGCCGGCAGCGCGATGATCCGCGAGCTGGGCCGGTCGGGGAAGCGCAGGAAGTAGGACGGCGGGTTCACCGAGTCCCCGGCCCCGTGCAGCCGGTAGGTCGCCTCGACCAGGTCCGTGATCTCCCGCTCGCGCCCGGCGAGCGCCTTCTGCACCTGCTCGCCGGAGATCACCGCGAACGTCGGCGGGGCCGGGTCGGGGTGGGCCGGCTGCGCGGCGGTGGGCAACAGGTCGGTCATCGCTCGCTCGCCTCCGGGTTCATGGCACCGGCGTCCAGTCGGCGCGGGTCGGCCATGCCGACCAGCACCTGCCTGTCCCCGGTGTAGGGCTCCCTGCTGTGCGCGGTGCGCACGTTGTCGACGAGGAGCAGGTCGCCGGCCTGCCACGGCTCGCGCCGGGTGTGCTTCTCGTACGTCGCGTTCAGCAGCTCGACGACGTCCTCGCCGATCGGGCTGCCGTTCCCGTAGCGGGTGTTGAACGGCAGGCCGTCCGCGCCGTACATGTCCACCAGGTACTCGCGGACCTCGGGGGCGAGCGTCCACTCGTTGAGGAACGCGATCTGGTTGAACCAGCACGCCTCGCCCGTCGCCGGGTGCCGGACCACGGCCGGGCGCCGCTGTGCGGTGCGCAGCGAACCGTCCGGCTGCCAGGCGAAGTCGATGCCGTTGACCCGGCAGTAGCTCTCCACCCCGGCGCGGTCGGCGGTCCCGAACGACTCCTCCAGGGACGCCCCGATCTCGTCGTTGTAGGACCGGGTCAGCAGCCAGCCCTCCCGCTCGAAGCGCGTCCGCACCTCGGCGGGCAGCTCCCGCAGCACCTCCGCCGCGTCCGCCACCGCCGTCGCCCCGCCCTCCTCGGGCGCGGTCAGACAGGCGAACAGCATCAGACCGGGCGGCTCCTGGGCGTAGCTCAGCTCGTGGTGCATGCACATCGGCTGATTCGCCGGCCAGGTCGTGGACACGTAGAGCCCGGAGCCGAAGGTCTCCCGCGGGGCGAAGGACTCCCGCTCCGTCATCAGGCCGCCGGTCAGCCGGGCGAACACGGCACCGACCTGCTCCGGGTCCCGCAGTCCCAGGCCCCGCACCAGCAGCGATCCGTGCTCGGCGACCAGGGCGCGCAGCACTTCGCGGTACCGTGCCGCCCAGCCCGGCACGTCCGGCGGGGTGTCGATACGGGCCACCGGCGGTCTGCCCGGCCGCAGCTCCACGTCGAGCGGGGCTGCCACGGAAGAGGTCGACATGTCGGATTTCCTTTCGGTCGCCCGCCATTGGGCTGAAGGGGGGAGGTCAGGAGGAGGCCGGCGGCTCCACGGCGGCCAGTACGGCCTTGGCCGCCTCGGTGGGGCGCAGGCGCGGGAAGTAGTGCCCGCCGTCGGGGAGTTCGTGCAGGTCGACGCGGCCGACCAGCAGCAGCCAGTCCCGGTGGGCCCCGGTGTACCCGGCCGTGTACGGGTCGTCGGCGGCCACCACCACCGACACCGGCGCCGAGAGCCGCACCGCCGGAGGGTTCTCCAGGGCGTCGGAGAAGTACCGGTGCGCGGAGAGGCAGTCGTGGCGGTAGGCGGCGCCGACGCGCTCGGCGTGCCGGGCGGTCAGTTCCGCCAGCTCGACATAACCACCTTCCTCGGCGAGCCGCGCGGCGATCTCGGCGTCACTGCGGACCGACAGCGCCTCCACGGCGGCATGCCGCTCGGCGGCAGTGCCCAGCAGTTGGGCCCCCAGGAACAGCCGCGCCACCTCCACCCCGCGCTCCTCGAGCCTGCGGGCCGTCTCCACCGCCGCCGCGGCGCCGGACGAGTGACCCCACAGCATGACCCGGGTCAGACCGCGTGCGGTGATCTCCGCCGCGACCCGCTCCGCCACCTCGGCCACCGACCCGAACGGCTCCTGCCGCCCGGCCAGGTCGTGCCCCGGCAGCTCCACCGCGAGGACCGGCATCCCGCAGCCCGCCAGCGCGCTCGCCATCGGCTGGAAGTTGACCGCGTTGCCGCCCGCGTACGGGAAGCACACCAGGACGCACTCCGGCGTCCCGTCGGCCTCCGCCAGTGGCTGGAGCAGTTCCCCGTCCGGCCCGGCCGCGCCGTCCAGCAGGGCGGCCAGGTCGGCGAGGACCGGGTTGCGGGTGATGTCCTTCAGGGACACCGCGCGGTCCAGCGCGATCGTCAGCTTCACCGCCGTCAGGGAGGTGCCGCCGGAGTCGAAGAAGTGGTCCGTACGGCCGATCCGCTCCTCGGAGATGCCGAGCAGTCCGGCCCAGGCCGCCGCGAGCCTGCGCTCGGCCGGGGTACGCGGCGCACGGTCCCCGGCGTCGTCTCGCGCGGCCGGCGTGCTCTGCTCGGCCAGCCGGGTGAGCGTCTTGCGGTCGATCTTGCCGTTGGCCGTCAGCGGGAGGGCCGGCTGCCAGTGGAAGGCGGCGGGGACCATGTAGGCGGGCAGCCCCCCGCCCAGCGCGTCCCGCAGCTCGTCCACGGACAGTTCGCGCCCCGCGTAGAACGCGACCAACTGCTGGCCCTGCCCGGCCCGTTCGGCCACGACCACCGCGCCGTCCCGCACCCCGGGCACCCGCAGCAGCGCGTTCTCGATCTCGCCGATCTCGATGCGGAAGCCCCGGATCTTGACCTGGTTGTCCCGGCGCCCCAGGAACTCCAGCTTGCCGCCGGGATGCCAGCGCCCCCAGTCACCGCCCAGGTAGAGCCGCTCACCTGGCCGGTACGGGTCCTCCCGGTACGCCTCACGGGTGCGCTCGGGATCGTTGACGTAGCCCCGGCCCACGCAGACACCGGAGAAGGCGATCAGGCCCGGCGCGCCCAGTGGCACCAGCTCCAGCCGCTCGTCCACGACCAGGACGCGGACGTTGTTCACCGCGCGCCCCAGCAGGACGCGGTCGCAAGGCCCGTCGATGATCTCGTGGTTGGTGTCGTCCGAGGTCTCGGTCAGGCCGTAGGCGTTGACCAGCTTGATGCCCGGCTGCACGGCGAACCAGCGCTGCACCAGCTCCGGTTTGAGCGCCTCGCCGGTCACGGACACGAAGCGCAGGTTCGGGAAGTCGCGCGGGTGCCGCTCCAGGTAGGAGACCAGGACCTCCAGATAGGAGGGCACGAGCTGGGTGACCCCGACCCGGTTGTTCACGAGCGTGTCGGCGAACCGCTCCACGTCCATGAGCACGTCCTGCTCCACCAGCAGCGTCCGCCCGCCCACCAGCAGGGCGGAGACGAGCTGCCACAGCGAGATGTCGAAGCACTGCGGCGCCGTCTGCGCCACCACCCCGCCCTCGCCGACACCCAGGTCGTCGATCTTGGCGTAGAGATGGTTGAGCATCCCCGCGTGCTCGCACATCGCGCCCTTCGGCTCGCCCGTGGAGCCGGAGGTGAAGTAGATGTAGGCCAGTTGACCGGGCTCCACCGCCACACCGAGGTCGTCCTCGGCGTGCCCCTCCGTGTACGCGTCACCGACGAGCAGCCGCTCGGCGCCGGGCACCTCGGCCAGCGCCTCGTCGAGCGTGCCCGTGCTGCCCGACTCGGTCAGCACCAGCCGGCACCCGGCCCGCGAGAGGGTCGTCGCGATACGGCCCGGCGGGAAGTGCGGCTCGATCGGCAGATAGGCGCCGCCCGCCTTGAACACGGCCAGGGTGGCGGCCAGCCAGTCGAGGTTCCGCTCGGTGACCACGGCCACCACGTCCTCCCGGCCCAGCCCGCGCGCCACCAGCGCCCGCGCCAGCCGGTTGGCCCGGCGGTTCAGCTCCCCGTACGTCCACCGCCGGTCGCCGTGCACCGCCGCGACGGCGTCCGGGTGCCGGCGTACGCGCCGCTCGAACAGTTCGTGGGCCCGCGCGTCCGGCAGCTCCCGCTCCGGGCCGGCCAGCCCCGCCAACTGCTCGTGCCGCTCCTCGGCCGACAGCAGGCTCTGGTGCGTGTGCTCGGCGTCCGGGCCGGCCGCCATCAGCTCCAGCGCCCGCAGATGGTAACCGGCGACACGGCCGGTGCTCCGGGCGTCCAGGACGTCCGTGCGGTACCGGAGGACCAGGCGCCCCTCGGCCTCGGACCAGTGCACGTGCAGGACACGGCCGCCGGAGAGGGGGCTGTTCCCGGGACCGCACGTCACCTCGAACGCCGGTTCCGTCAGACCCAGTTCGCGGCGCAGATCCGCCACGGCGAAGTCCCGGTGCGCCAGCACCTCCGACTCCGCGCGGTGGGCCGCCCCGGCGAGCGAGCGCCAGCTGGCGGGGGAGACGGTGAGGCGGCAGGGCAGAGGCTCGGCGTCGACGGCGTACCCCGTCACCACGTCCTGCTCGCCGGTCAGGGCGGAGAGCACCTTGGCGTGGGCCGCCAGCAACAGCGCGCCCGCGGGCACGTCCAGCCGCCGGGCCAGGTCGCCCAGGGACTCGGGCAACCGCACCCCGTGCTCGGCCGTACCGGGTACCGGTACCTCTGCCCAGCGCGGTACCGCGGTGAATCCGCCGGCGGTCAGCACGCCGCTCCAGAACTCCCGGTCCGCCTGCACACGCGTTGCCATCGGATGCTCCCTCAATTCACGGACGCCGCGGCGGCGCTGTCGACGGACGGTGGGGTCCTGCGGCCGGAACCGGCGGGCAGCACCGCTGCCTCCGGCATCTCCACGGCGGGGTTGCCGCCCCAGCGCGCGTGCGCGGGGACCTCCTCGCCCTTCATGAGGAAGGAGTCGGGCGCCAGCCGCGCGCCGTCGCCCATGGTCACGCCGTAGTGCACGTGCGAGCCGACGCCCAGGGTGCACCCCGCGCCGAGCGTGCTGATGTCGGACTTGAACGTGCCGTCCTCCTGCGAGTGGCACTGGACCTTGCTGCCGGCGTTCAGGGTGCAGTCGTCGCCGATCACGGCGAGCGTGCGATCCGTCATGTAGCAGCCGTCGTCGAACACCCTGCGGCCGACGCGGGCACCCGTCAGGCGCCAGACGAGGGCCTTGAAGGGCGTGCCGTTGTAGATGTTCAGGTGCCGGTCCGGCACCTTCCACAGGCGCTCCTGGGCCCAGAAGGCCGGGTCGTAGATGGAGCACAGCGTGGGGCGGAGCCGGCGGAAGCGGGTGAGGCAGCGCTCCAGCAGCACGTAGTAGAGCGTGGTGACGATCAGCGTCAGCGCCATGTAGGTGGCGATCACCAGGTGCCCGAGCACGCCGTACAGCTCCATCGTGGCCAGGCCCAGCAGGGTGAGCCCGAGGACGTGCAGCCAGCGCACGAACAGCATGAGGGCCATCGAGCGCAGGTTGTAACGATTCTTCGCGGCGAGGCTCCGGCGCAGCGCGTCACCGGACCTGAACCTGTCGAACCGGCTGTCGCGCTCCACCGACCTCGGGATCTCGAAGCACGGCGAACCGAGGAGCCCGACGCCCTCGCGGACCTCCCCGTCGAGCGGCACCATCACCTTCGTCGCCAGCAGGCAGTTCTCCCCGGTCCGGCCGCCGATGGGATAGGCGATGTTGTTGCCGAGGAAGTTGTGCGCCCCGATCGTCGCGCGCGAAACCCGGAACGACGTGGCCGAGTAGTCCGCGTTGATGACGGAGAGCCCGTCGGCCACCATCGTGCCGCTGCCCACCGTGACCAGCAGCGGGTTCTCGTGCTGCATCTCGGTGCCGAAGTTCGACCCGGTCTGCTCCACGTGCGAGAGGTCGTACCCGATGCCGCGCAGGTAGTGCACGATGTACGAGCTGTCGCCGAAGAGCCAGGCGAAGAACTTGATGTTCGTCATCCGCGCGGTCGCCCGGTGCACCGCGTACCGGAAGCCGTAGAGCGGGAACACCCGGTCCGGCGGCACCACCAGGTGCAGCAGGCGCGGCAGGGTGCACAGCAGGACGAGGCCCAGGAGGACGAAGCCGGCGAACAGCACCAGGGAGAGCACGACCGCGTCGGTGACCAATTCGTCCGGGGGGAGCGCCGTCCGGGGCTCGAGCCGGCGGCGGACCGCCGGTACCGCGTCGAACAGGATGTACAGGCCGCCCACCCCGAGCGGGATGTACAGCAGGAACAACTGGAGCAGCGAGGCCAGCCCGAACCAGGCCCGGCGGCCGGTGCCGCAGCGGGCGGGCGCGACCCGCAGGTAGTCGACGTCGGTGGTCTGCGCGGGGGAGCCGTGCTGGTGTTCGCCGGCCGGGACGGACTGGCCGCGGTGCAGCGACGAGGAGTGCCCGAGCTGAGCGCCGTCGCCCATCGAGGTGTCGATGTCCAGGACGGTTTTCTCCCCGATGTACACGTCCCGGCCGATGCTGATCCGGCCGGTCTGGATGTACCCGGCGTGCGCCCGGTAGCCGAGGAAGAACGAGTCCTTGCGGATGACCGTGCCGGAGCCGATCGTCAGCAGGTCCGTGCAGACCGGTACCGAGTGGGAGAGGATCGTGACGCCCTTGCCGATCCGGGCGCCCAGGACCCGCAGGTAGAACACGTACAGCGGGTTTCCGATGAACAGGATCATCGGATTGGCGTGCAGGAGTGTCTTGACGACCCAGAAGCGCAGGTAGGCGAGGCCCCAGACCGGGAACTCACCGGCTTTCCAGCGCCCGACGAGCACCCACTTGGCGACGACCGGGAACGCGCACAGGGCCACGAATCCGACACCGCCGAAGACCAGGGACCGCAGATAGACCTCCCACACGCCCGAACTGGTGGCCACCCATTCGTAACCGCCGGCGGTGGCGAATCCGGCGACCAGTGAATAGCCCAGGAAGATCACCAATTGGGCCGTGCCGCAAAGGGTGTGGGAAAGCCCGCTCGCCCGCCGTACCGGCTCCGGGGGCATCACCACAGCGGTGGGAGCGGGGGCTGACGGGTGCTCCGTGAGCCCCTCCGCCAGGGCGTGGATCGTCGGGTACCGGTAGATGTCCTTCATGGACGGGGAGGGCAGATCCTCCCGCTTGCGGAGCCGTGCGCAGAATTGCGCCATGACCAGGGAATTGGCACCGAGACTCTCGAAGAAGTGCGCATCGGCCGGAACGTTCTCCACACCCATGACGTCGGCCAGCACATCCGCCATCCGCGTTCGGGTCTCGCTCACCGCCGGGCCGCCAACGCGCCGGCCCACGAGGGTTTCGTCGTCCATTCCTTCTATATGGACGTCCGAGGACTGTTCCACCATGTGATCTCCTGCGAGAACGTTTGGATAGCTTGCTCGGCCACGTGCTCTTCTCTGATCACGAACTGCTGATTCAGTTTCGGCCCGGCGCGGTGAGGCTGCCACTTCGAATCGATCAACCCGTAGGCCGGAAAGGCCCCGGCAGGCCCGTGGTTTCTGGGCAGCCGCAGGTGTCCGGGCCATACGGGATCACCTGTTTGGCGGACCTTTCCGGTAGCGCCGCCAGTGGCGGACCGCCCTTCTGTGCCGGATGCTGGACGGGCCGGGTTCCGCCTGCCACGCACCGCCTTGCCCGCTCGCTCCCGCGGGCCGCCCACCGGGAGAGGCCATGGATCACAGCGCCGTCGCCAAGCAGGACCTGATGACCGAGCCGCAGGACATCGACGCGCCCCTGACCGCCGCGGCCGCCTTCCTGGTGCTGACCATCAACAGCGGCGACGAGGCCATGGACCAGGCACGGTTGGTGGTGGCGAGCATCGAGGACCTGCTCAAGGACATCAAGATCCAGGTGAACACCGGGATCTTCACCTGCAATCTCGGTATCTCCCACCACGCCTGGGAACCGCTGACCCGGAAACCGCTGCCGAAGGAACTCAAACCTTTCCAGGAGATCCGGGGCGCCCAGCACACGGCGGTGGCCACCGAAGGCGATCTCCTTTACCACGTCCGTGCCGATTCGGTGGATCTCGTCGTGGAATTCGAGAAGATTCTCCTGGAGGCGTTCGGTGATTCCGTGACGGCCGTGGACGATGTCACCGGATTCCGTTACTACAACGGCCGCGACCTCCTGGAATTCGTGGACGGCACCGCGAATCCGATCGGCCTCTCCCTGCCGGCGGCCACCCTGGTCGGCGAGGAGGACCCGGCGTACGCGGGCGGCAGCTATGTCGTCATCCAGAAGTACCTGCACGACCTCAAGGACTGGCGTGCCCAGACCACCGAGACGCAGGAACAGATCATCGGTCGTACCAAGTTTGACAACATCGAACTCCCCGACGCGACCGAGGGGCAGAAGTCGCACAAGACCCTGTGCACCATCGAGGACGCCGAGGGCGAGCACGACATCCTCCGCGACAACATGCCGTTCGCCACCCCCGGCAAGGGCGAGTACGGCACCTACTTCATCGGCTACTCCCGGCACCTGTGGGTCACCGAGAAGATGCTGGAGCGCATGTTCATCGGGGACCCGCCCCCGCTGCACGACCGCATCCTCGACTACTCACGGGCAGTCACCGGCGTCACCTTCTTCTGCCCGCCCCGGAAGTTCCTCGTCGACCTCGCGGACTGAACCGCCCCGGAACCGGGCCGCCCGGGGAACGCCGACTGAATCGGGCCGGCCGGGACATCCGCAGGGGGAGGCGACTTTCTGGGAGGAAGCATGACGCTGGTCAAAGCGGGCGTGGTGGTGCTCGACTGTGCCGAGCCGGAGAAACTTGCCGCGTTCTACGAGGAGTTGCTGGACGGCGAACAGACCGTCGCCTCCGCCAACCTGGTGCAGATCCGGGGTGCGGACGGCTTCCGCATCGCCTTCCGCCGCGATGTCAACGCCACGCCCCCGAGCTGGCCCCGCCCGGAGAACTCGCTCCAGGCTCACCTCGAGTTCATGGTGGACGACCTGGACGGGGCCGAGCGGCGCATCGTCTCGCTGGGCGGCCGCCCCCTGGAGACACGGGACGCGGTGGGACCGCACGAGGAGCGCAGTTACTCGGACCCGTCGGGACACTCCTTCACGGTGCGGCTCGCCCCGCCGACCGCGCCCAAGCAGGGCTGAACACACACGAAGACCGGGGGTGGCGGGCATCGCACCGGCCCGCCGCCCCCGGTCTTCGTGTGCTCAGTCCCGGCCGCCCTTCTCGGCCACCGGCCACACACCCGTCGACCGCTCGATGGCCTTGGCCCCCGTACGGTCCACGGCGCTGCGCACCACCGCGAAGATCGCGCCCTGCACGGCCGCCGCGAGCAGCACCTCGCCCCAGCCCCGGTCACGGTCCAGCGCGTCGGGCGCGTCCTCCTCGTGCCGTATGGCCATCCACGCCTTGCGGAAGGCCAGTCCGGCCAGCGCGCCGCCGGCCCAGCTCATCACGAAGCCGACCGGTTTGTAGGTGAGCGAGAGTTTCTTCTTCGTCTTGTTCTTCGCCATGTCACGCTTCTTCCTCGTCACGCCCTCCTCATGCAGGCAGACCTCGGGGTCCCACCCGCTCGTGCGGCGCCACGGGTCCCGGCGGGGTGCCGTCACCGAACGGCCGGCCGCCCAACTCCTCGCGGTGGTGCGGGCTCAGCCAGCCGGCGAGGTCCGGGCCGAGCGGCACGATCCCGGTCGGGTTGATGCCGGAGTGGACCTGGTAGTAGTGCCGCTTGATGTGGTCGAAGTCGACCGTGTCCCCGAACCCCGGCGTCTGGAACAGGTCCCGCGCGTACGCCCACAGCACCGGGTTCTCCGTCAGCTTCCACAGATTGCACTTGAAGTGCCCGTGGTACACCGGGTCGAAGCGGACCAGCGTGGTGAACAGCCGGATGTCCGCCTCGGTGATCGTGTCCCCCACCAGATAGCGCTGCCCCGCCAGCCGCTTCGCCAGCGCCTCCAGCCGGCGGAACACCCCGGCGCACGCCTCCTCGTACTCCTCCTGGCCCGAGGCGAACCCCGCCCGGTACACCCCGTTGTTGACGTCCTGGTAGACCTCCGCCATCACCTCGTCGATCTCGTCCCGCAGGCGCTCCGGGTACAGGTCCGGGGCGCCCTCGCGGTGCAGGGCCGTCCACTCGGTGGCCAGGTCGAGGGTGAGCTGCTGGTAGTCGTTGGTGACCAGCTCGCCGCTCGGCACGTCGACGATCGCGGGCACACTCACCCCGCCGGGCGCGCCGGGCTCCCGCTTCTCGTACGCCTCGGCCAGGTACCGGATGCCGAGTACCGGGTCCCGGCCGCCGGGGTCCAGGGTGAACCGCCAGCTCCGGTCGTCCTGGAGGGGGTCGGCGACCGCCATGGGCAGCGCCCGCTCCAGCCCGAGCAGCCGGCGCGAGATCACCGCCCGGCTCGCCCACGGGCAGGCCCGCGAGACCACCAGCCGGTACCGCCCGGACTCCACCGGCCAGCCGTCCCGGCCGTCGGCGGTGATCCGGTCCGCGAAATGGCTCTTGGACCGCTTGAACTTCTTGTGGCCGTAGGCGCTGTTGCCGCCGCCACCCATGTCGCCTCCTCGCACCGCACGCTCTTCCCCGCCGGGCCCACCCGCTCTGGCGCGGCGGGCCCGTACCGTTCCGCCTGACGCGTTCCCCCTTTTGGGCCGGGAACCCCGCCGAAACGCTCAGCGGTCCCGGGACGGCCGCAGGAGGTCGGCGACGGTGCCGCCCGCGTGCACGAGATCGTCGTACGTGCCCTGCTCGGTGATCCGGACCCGCCGCCGTACCGCGCCAAGGCCGTACTGCGTGGCCCCCGCCACCTTCCCGTGGCGATCGACGGACTCATGGCCTGAGCGCCATGCGACCGGTGCCGACCCTCTGTGCCGCCTTGCGACGCCCGCTTCAGGTCAGGGCGTGTCCGCCAGAGCCTGCGCATCCGCCTCGGGCTTCTTCGACGCGGCGGACGCCGTCTGGGCCGGGCCGCCGCCACGGCTGAGGTGTACACCGATCGCTGACGTCACCAGGCTCAGTACGGCGGCCGCGCCCCAGGCGATCCGGAAGTCGTGCGATGAGGCCACACCGACGTGGGAACCACCGAGCACCGTGACCAGGACCGCGACGCCGACCGTGGCCGAGATCTGGCGGACAGAGTTGACCAGCGCCGACCCGGTCGCCGCACGGTGCCCCGGCAGGGCGTGCACACCGGCGGCCACCAGAGTGCCCAGGGCCAGACCGATGCCCGTACCGGTCAACAGCTGACTGGGCAGCAGGTCACCCACATAATCCGGCGTGACGGACGCGAAGCAGACGCGCCAGACCATGCCGCCGGTGAACAGCAACCCGCCAACGGCGACCAGCGGACCGTGCCCGAAGCGCTGCGCGGCGCGGGCGGTCAGAAGGGTGACGACCGGCACGAGTGCGGGACCGGGGACCAGGGCGACACCGGTGCGCAGAGCGCTCCAGTGCCAGACTTCCTGGCACCACAGCACGTTCGAGAGCAGCATGATCGCGAAGGCGGTGCCGAACACGAGGCTGCCCGCGTTCGCCGCTCCGAAGCGCGGCAGCCGCAGCAGGTCCAGCTCGAACAGCGGGCGGGGGTGCCGCAGGGACCTGACGACGAACGCGGTGCCGCTGATCACGGCAACGGCCAGGAGCAGCACTGTCCTGCCGCTCGTCCAGCCCCAGTCGGGAGCCTGCACCAGCGCCCCGGACAGTGCCGCGACCGACGAGATGAGCAGCGGGGCGCCGAGGAGGTCGGGCAGCGGCCCGGCCTCCCGGGTGGCCGGCTTCGGCAGCACCGCCCGGCCGGCGAGGAGCGCCGCGACGCCGATGGGCACATTGACGGTGAAGATCCACCTCCAGTCGACCTCGACCAGGAGGCCGCCGGCGACGGGCCCGGCGGCCGCGGCGAGGCCGCCCACCGCAGCCCAGCTCCGGGTGGCGTGGGTACGGCGCTCGGCCGGCACCGTCGCCAGCAGCAGGGCCAGGGAGGTCGGGATCTGGGCGGCCGCCCCGGCGGCCTGCACCACCCGGGCCGCGACGAGGGTCTCCAGGTTCGGGGCCAGGGCACAGCCCAGCGACGCGAGGGCGAAGACGGCGATTCCGGTGAGGAACACCGGCCGCTGACCCATGCGGTCACCCGCACGCCCGGCCACCACCAGCAGCGCGGCGAAGGTGATCGCGTACGCGTTGAGGACCCAGGACAGCGAACCGAGGGTCGCGCCCCCGACGCCCCCGGAGAAGCTCGCTCCCACGGCCGGAAGCGCGACGTTGACGATCCACAGATCCAGGTTGGTCATGAAGACGGCCACCAGGACGACCGCGGTGGCCGCTCGAGGGTGATTTGATTTTCCAAGCGTCATGGGCATGGTGCAAGCCAAGCACGGGGTGGTTTGGAAATCAAACCCTGCCGGGGTGATACTGGAGCCGTGACCACGCGCATCGATCCCCAGGACATGGCCGGACGTCCCTGCTCGCTCGCCGCCGCCCTGCAGGTCGTCGGCGACCGATGGGCCCTGCCGGCGATCCGTGAGGTCATGCTCGGCAACCACCGGTTCCGGCAGATCGCCAGGAACACCGGCGCCCCCACGGACCGCCTGGCGGCGCGCCTGAAGGCGCTGGTGGAGAGCGGTGTCCTGGAACGGCGCCCGCTGCCGGACGACACGCGCCACAGCGGCTACTACCTGACGGAGGCGGGGCGCGACCTGGCGGGCATCACCCGCGAACTCATCGGCTGGGGCGACCGCTGGGCCGTCACCACGCCGCCCGTCCGGCTCCTTCACCAGGACCACGAACTGGTCACCCGCGCCGTCTGCGGGACCTGTGGCGAGCCGGTCCACGCCGAGGACGTCCACCGGGAGGAAATGATCCCCGGCTGGGACCGCTCCGGTCCGGTGCAAGCCCCCTAGACGATGGCGCGCCAGGGAGCAGTGCAGATCTCATGCCGTAGCTGAAGGAGATGTGATGCAGGTAGCCGTGGTCACCTTCGACGGGTTCAACGAACTCGACAGCTTCATCGCATCCGCGTTGATCAACCGGTGCCGTAAGGACGGCTTGGAAGCGTTCATCACGACGCCGGCACCGGTGGTCACGTCGATGAACGGTGTCGAGGTGACAGGGCAGCGCCCGATGGAGTTCGTGACCGAAGCCGAGGTCGTGCTGATCGGTAGTGGTGTGAAGACACGAGATGCGGTCGCCGACGACCGGCTGATCTCCCGGCTGCCGCTCGACCCTTCTCGACAGCTCATCGGTGCGCAGTGCTCCGGCGCGCTGGTGCTCGCCCGGCTGGGGTTGCTGGACGGCATGCCGGCTTGCACCGACACGAAGAGCCGGGCCTTTGTCGAAGCCTGCGACGTGACCGTGCTGGACGCGCCGTTCCACGCTGAGGGGAACATCGCCACGGCAGGGGGCTGCCTGGCGTCCCAGTACCTCGCCACCTGGGTGATCACCCGCATGCTCGGGGAGGACGCCGCGCGCGACGTCATCGGCTACGTGGCTCCGGTCGGCGAGAACCAGGCGACCGTCGAGCGCGCCATGCGCGCCGTCCACACGGGCGAGGTCGCACTGCGCTGACGCCCGGCGGTCACTCTCGGCGCGGGAGTTGGGCGTACGAGAGGGAGAGCTGCATCAAACACACGTGTTTCGGCCGCAGCGGAGTCCGCACCGACCGCCGTTCCGGGAGCCCCGGAAACGCGTCGTGGACCCCACCGCGCCGGGGCTCCGCACGGCCCTGGCCGAATCGCCACGGCCGATACGGGTGTGACGGATGAGGTCCGCTCAGTCCCTGAGGCGGTCGCGGTCGCCCATCACCACCATCGGGTGGTCGGCGGGGTCGAGGGTGCCCAGGAGGGTCTTGATGCCGGCCTCCGGGACGGTCACACAGGCCGACGTGCCGTCACCGTGGTCCAGATGCAGCCAGATGCCGCCGCCCTTCTCCACGCCCTCGGGCCGGCTCCAGTCGTAGGGCGGAGTGCCCTTGAGCCGGTTGTAGTCGATGGCGATGACGTGGTCGAAGTCGTGCGCATGCGCCTCGTCGTCCGGGTCCACCACCGATGCCGCGTACGCGTGGTCGTCGTACCAGTACGGCAGTTTGGTGCCGGGGCTGCGCAGGGTGCCTCCGGCGTCGGTGAGCGAGAAGACGCCCACGGGGCTGCGCTCGTCGTCGAGCCGGTGGTCCGTCGTCCAGCCCCGGCGGCCGTTGTGCGAGGGCCAGCTCGCGGACGGCTTCCACTGCACGCCCTGCTTCTCGTACAACACGGCCGTGCCCTCGGCAGAGTCCCGGTCGTCACCGTAGACGACCACCAGTTGCCGGGTGTCGTCCGGGATCTGCCGGCCCATCCGCTCTCCGACACCGGGGACGCCAGGGGCGGTCACCGGGCGGGGGGAGCCGGACACGGCCGGGTTGCCGTTGCCCGCCACGCCGCCGGAGCGAGGCGTGGTTCCCGGATCCCCGCAGGCCGCGGCCAGCGCCAGCAGGACACAGCAGAGGGCCGCCGCGGATATGGCATGCCGGGCACCACCGTGCCGTGAGTACCGGGGACAGGACGGGGTGTCAGTGGAGTTCCGCATGATCAGAATCCTGGGACGGGACGACCGGGGCGCGCATCCCGGACCGGCATCCGGGCTAAGCGCTACCGTGGCTCCCCATGACAGTCACCGGCACGGACATCACGGCGGACCTGATCCGGTATCTGCTGCGCGAGCAGCACCCCGACCTGGCGGAACGCCCCCTGAAACTCGGCGCGCTCGGCTGGGACAACCAGGTGTGGCGGCTCGGCGACGACCTCGCCGTCCGCCTGCCCTGGGCCACCGAGTCGGCGGACGCGCTGCTGCGCAAGGAGCACGCCTGGCTGCCGCTCCTCGCCGAGGGCCTGCCCCTGCCGATCCCCGTACCGCAGCGCCTCGGTGAACCCTCCGACCGTTTCCCGAGACCCTGGCTCGTCACCACCTGGGTACCCGGCGAGCCCGCCGACCGCGCCCCCGCGACCCGCCCCGACGAAGCGGCCGACACCCTCGCCGCCTTCCTGACCGCCTTTCACCGCCCCGCCCCCGAGCAGGCGCCGGTGGGCCGGGACCGAGGGGGCCGGCTGGCCGACTTCGCCGAATCCTTCACCGGCTCGCTCGCCCGGGCCACCGAACTGGGCCTCGTCCAGAACCCCGGCACCGTCCGCGCCGTCTGGGAGGACGCGGCCGCCGCACCCGGCTGGACCGGCCCCCGCCTCTGGCTCCACGGCGACCTGCACCCCGCCAACATCCTCACCCTCGACGGCACCTTCTCCGGTGTCATCGACTTCGGTGACCTCTTCGCCGGCGACCCCGCCTTCGACCTCGCCTCCGCCTGGATTCTCCTCCCCGACGGCGCCGTCGACCGCTTCCACGCCGCCTATCTCCCGGCCCCGGACCCCGCCACCCTCCGCCGCGCCCGCGGCTGGGCCATCCTCCGCGCCTTGGCGGGCCTCCACATCGGCCACGCCGGCGACGAGGGCCGCCCCGGCGGCAAACCGACCTGGGGCCCACCGGGCCGGGCGTCCCTGCGGCGGCTCACGGAGTCGGTCCGGTCCTGACGCGGGCGCCTGCCGCGGCCGGGACTCGTGTCCTCAGGTGGGGCAGACTGCCGACAATGGACGACTATCCCTCGGTGCGCCAGCACCCCGCTCCCGACGTGTACGGACGCCTGCGTGTGCAGTCCGCCGATCTGGCGCCCGCCCGCTGGCTCGCCGAGCGTTTCCTCGGGGACGACCACTCCTGCACGGTGGCCGGTGTCGTCGCGCCGGGGTTCGATGCCTACGTCAGGGTTCTGCATCCGGCGTCGCTGGGGGAGCGGCGGGTGCGGTGGCGGGACGTGGCGGAGGCCTATGGGCGGGCGGTGGCCGCGAACCCCGGCTGGCACGAGGTGGCTGGGATGGAGCGGGACTGTCAGAACGCGTCCGAGTACGGCCTGCCCGGTGTCTGGGACGAGCATCCGGCGGAGGGGCCGACGCCGCCCGCTGTCGCCGAGGCGCTGATCCCCGTACTCGCCAGGCACACCCGTACCGCAGACCAGTGCTGGTTCGGGCTGTGGGAGGGATATGGGCGGTGGGACTTCTCCCGTTTCCCGGCCTTCGAGACCCCGTACCGGGCCGAGGTGCTCCTCGCGGGTCCCCTTCCGGACGCCGTGTCGCCGGTGGCGTGGGAGGAGTTCGCCGAGTTGCCCGACCTGTGGTGGCCGCAGGACCGTGCCTGGTGCGTGGGCGGGGACGTGGACCTGGTCAGCACCTATGTGGGTGGCAGCCAGGCGCTGATCGGGGAGTTGCCGGCCGACGGCGAGCTGGAGACGCACCGCGTGGCGCCGGGCGACCCCGTGTACTGAAGGGGCCGGTGCCGCGACCGGCACCGGCCCGGACGGCTCACACGTGCGGTCGGCGCCCGTGCTCCTGGCGGGGGAAGGTCTGGTCCGCGCCCGGCAGCGTCGGCTTCGGCAGCGTGGCCACCTCCTCCTTCGCCTTCTCGAGCTGCTCCGCCGTGTCGTCCGGCAGGCGCGGCGGGCGCGGGCGGCCGGAGCGGAAGCGGAAGGCGCTGGTGAGGTCGCCGAAGGTGGAACGGCGCCAGTCGCTGATGTTGGGCTCCTCCACCCCGGTGAAGTGCTCCAGGAACCGCAGCGCCGAGGTGTGGTCGAAAGCTTCCGTGGCGACCCAACCGCCCACGGTCCACGGCGAGATCACGATCGCCGGCACCCGGAAGCCACCCCCGATGGGCAGCCCCTGCACGAACTCGTCCGGCGTTCCCGCGGGCGGCACCGGCGGCGGCACATGGTCGAACAGGCCGTCGTTCTCGTCGTAGTTCAGGATGAACGCGGTCTTGCGCCACACCTTCGGGTTGGACGCGATCGCCTCGATCTTCGAGGCCACGAAGTCCGCGCCGGCCGCCGGGAGATAGTCCGGATGCTCCGACTGGTAGCTGGTCGGCATGATCCAGGACACCGCCGGGAGCCGGTCGTTGCGGGCGTCGTCCTCGAAGGTGCCCTCGGGCTGCGGGCGCACCCCGCGCTCGTACAGCTCGGAGCCGGGCGCGGCGTTCTTGAACGCGGCGAACTGCTCCAGCATGTTGCAGCCGTAGTCGTCGTCCTGCTGGTACACCTTCCAGCTCACCCCGGCCGCCTGGAGCCGCTCGGCGTAAGTGGTCCACTGGTACGGCTTGGGCGCCGAGTTCTTGATGACCGGGCCGCCCTTCGTGCCGCCGGGGT
This sequence comes from Streptomyces griseoluteus, assembly GCF_004784465.1. Taxonomy (GTDB): domain Bacteria; phylum Actinomycetota; class Actinomycetes; order Streptomycetales; family Streptomycetaceae; genus Streptomyces; species Streptomyces griseoluteus. The sequence goes on from NZ_SRRU01000013.1 coordinate 87,335, forward strand.
CGATCGAACCGGTCATCCACATCAGCCGGTTGGGCCAGGTCGGTCCGAACACCGAGCAGAAGTAGTTGTCGCAGATGGTGAAGGTCTCGGCGAGCGCGAACTGGAACGGGATGTCCTCGCGCGTGTAATAGCCCATCACGTAGGGGCCGTTGACGCCGTCGGCGGCGCGGTGGGCGGGCAGCCACTGGTCCATCCTCCCGTTGTTCCACGCCCGGTGTTGCACGGACCAGGCATGGCTGGTGGAGGGGATGGCCTGGGCGCTGGAGGAGTGGGTGTCGAGGTGGAAGGGCAGCAGGTAGCCCTTGGGATTCACCGCGTCGGGCTGGTAGAACACGCTGCGCCCGTTGTCCAGCTTGAGGGCATGGGGGTCGGCGAAGCCCCGGACCCCGGAGAGGGTGCCGAAGTAGTGGTCGAACGACCGGTTCTCCTGCATCAGCAGGACCACATGCTCGATGTCGCGCAGCGAACCGCCCTTGGGCGGCCCGGCAGCGACGGCCTTCTGGACGCTCGGCGGCAGCAGGGACAGAGCCGCGGCGCCACCCAGCGCGCCCGCGGCCGACCCCAGGACTCTACGGCGGGTCAACTCGGCCATGGTCGTCCCTTCTTGAGCGCGGTGGGCGCTCCGGCGGAGTGCAGGTCCGCCCGGCCGGGAAGCCGGGCCGCCGATCACTCTCCGCCCTCATGGCGGGACGCGTCAGGGGAGAGCGGTGAACATGTGGCCAACGCGCGGGAACGGCTTGACCAGGCCATGACCCTCAATGCCTGTACGTCGCAGGCAAGTTGCCACGTGTTCAGAGAAGGCGGCCCGTAAAGGGGAAGGGCTCCCACCGCCGAAGCGCGGTGAGAGCCCCACGGACTTGTCGCCTACAACTCCTTGATCCGGACGTCGCGGTACGAGATCACGTCCGACGTGCTGTGCACCTGGAGCCCGATGTACCCGGTCGCATAGCGCCGGCCGTCGGTGCCGGGGTCACCCTCGCGGGGCGGGGTGAAGACCTGGCCGCCGACATTGTCGAACTCGTTGATGACGACACCGTTGCGCAGGATCGTGAAGTGCTGGCCCTCCGCGCGGACCTCGTAGTCGTTCCAGGTGCCCTTGGGGGTGACTCCGGCGCCGCCCAGACCCACCCGGTCGAAGCCGTAGACCGAACCCGTCTTGTACATGTCGCCGGTCGGGCTGTCCAGGATCTGGATCTCGTGCCCGTAATTGATGGCGACCCACTCGGGCCGGGACTCCTCGGGGTGGTTGTGGACGTCGGGGAACCGGATGAACACCCCGCCGTTGGCGTTGCCCGTGCCGGGAGCGTCGTCGCGGAAGCGGAGCTTGAGCGAGAAGTCGCCGTACTTGCGTTCCGGGAACCACAGCATGCCCATGCCCGGCACGGTCGTGCTGCTCGTGATGGCGCCGTCGCCGGTCAGGGCGAACTGCCCGCCGCCGACCTGCTCCCATCTGGACAGGGACGCCTGCGTGCCGTCGAACAGATCGCGATAACCCTCCGTCTGGCCGGGCTTGCCGATCTTCGACTGCTTGGCCGCCTTGGTGATCTCGTTGAACTCGCGTTGGTCGATCAGACCGTCCGCAAGGAGCCCGTCGAGCACGCCGTCGACGTGCTTGAGGAACAGCGCCTGCGACGACCAGTCCTTCTCGTCCTCGATCAGCTCGTTGATCGTGCACCGGCTGCGCGTCAGCCGGTTCGGCACGCCCGTGTCCACGGTGCCGACGATGACCGTCAGCCGCTCGTCGTACTCGGGACAGGCCGGCGCCGGGACGCCCCCGCCCTGCGCGACGGTGAAGGTGACGTTCTTGGCGGCGGAGGTGTTCCCCGCCTTGTCCGTCGCCCGGTACGCCACCGTGTGGAAGCCGAGCCGGTCCACGACCACGGGTGCCGAATACGCCAGATACGGGCCTCCGTCGAGGGAGTACTCGACCCGGGCCACCCCGGACGCGGAGTCGGAGGCGTTGACCGTCACCCTGGCACTTGTGACGTAGGCCCCGTTGGAGTTGCGGGTGCCGCTCAGGGTCGCCGAGGTCTCCGGCGCGGTCGTGTCCTCGGCGGGCGGGGCCACGACCGTGAAGGCCACGGACTTCTCGGCGGACGCGTTCCCCGCCTTGTCGGTCGCCCGGTAGCGCACGGTGTGCGAGCCGACCGCGTGCACCATCACCGGCGCGGTGTACGGCTGCCAGGCGCCGTCCGTCCCGAGCGCGTACTCGATGGTGTTGACGCCCGACCCGGTGTCCGAGGCGGTCACGGTCACCGTGGCCATGGTCAGGTAGTTGCCGTCGGCGTCCTTCTCGCCGCTCACCGTCGCGGAGGTCTCCGGCGCGGTCGTGTCGTCCGTCGGCGGGGCGACCACGCTGAAGGTCACGGACTTCTCGGCGGACACGTTGCCCGCCTGGTCGGTGGCGCGGTAGCGCACGGTGTGCGAGCCGACCTGGTCGACGACCACCGGCGCGGTGTACGCCTGCCACGGTCCGTCGGCGCCGACCGCGTACTCGACCGACTTCACGCCGGACGCGTCGTCCGACGCGGACACCGTGACCTTGGCCGAGCCGACATAGGCGCCGTCGGCGTTCTGCTGCCCCTCGACCTTCGCCGAGGCCGTCGGCGCCGTGGTGTCCTCGCCGCCGGGCTCGGTCACCGTGAGGATGCCCTGCATCTGGCTGTGGCCGGGGATGCTGCAGAAGTAGCGGTAACGGCCGGGCGTCAGCGTCACGTCGACGGTGTGCTTGCCGCCGCTGTCGTCACCGGGGTTGGCCAGGATGTTCACCGGCACGTCGTGGTTGTACTCGGGGTCCGACACGTCGAACGTCAGCGTGTGCGGCATGCCGATGTCGTTGCCGGTCGCGGTGCTGTTCTCGAAGACGAGGGTCGCCGCGCCGGCCACCGCCGTCGTCGGGAAGCTCGCGTACCGGTCGGTGCGGGAACTCGCCGTCCACGTCAGAACCTGGGCCGCCGCCGCGCGGTCGCCGTCCCGTCCGTACGCGGCCGTCGAGGTGAGCCCCAGCATCAGCAGCAGCGCGCCCAGCAGCGCGGTGTACAGGCGGAGAGGTCGGTGTCTCACTGTGCCGCCTTCCTGGCCAGATCCTTCGCGGCGGGCGTGGCCGCGCCGCCGGTGTACGTCACGCGCCACAGCGCGGACTGGGAGTCGGAGGTGAAGAAGCCGCGGCCGTAGTCGAGGACGTAGAGCGAACCGTCCGGCGCGAACTTCCAGTCCATGAGGTTGCGGATGCCGCCCTGCCCGACCGGGATGATCTTCTTCAGCGACTCCGCCGTGACGGGCAGGCCGCCCTTGCCGACCGTCTTCGGGTCGGTGAGCACCGCGTGGCGCGGGTTGTCCGCGTCGTAGAAGTCACCGACGAACCACTTGCCGTCCCAGTACTCCGGCCACGCCCCGGAGCCGGCCTTCGCCGCGTCGTAGCGGTAGACCGGGCCGTCCATGGTGGCCTGGCCGCCGCCCTTCAGCCACGGCAGGAGATAGGTGGCCTCCTCGTTCTTGTAGCTCGGCACGCCCGCCGCGTTGCGCGGGAAGTCGGGGGCGCCTCCTTGTGGGGAGTACCAGATGGTGTTGCCGGTGACGGGCGGGAGGTTCACCAGGCCGTCGTTGTTCGGCGACTCGTTCTTCGGGGCGTCGCAGTCGTACCAGCCCAGCGGCTTGGTCGGGTCCGGCAGGTTGCGGTCGCGGTAGGGCTGCTTGTTGCCCATGCAGAACGGCCAGCCGTGATTGCCCGCCTTGGTGATCGCGGCGAACGTGTCGTACTTCGCCGGCCCCCAGGTGGTGCTCGGCGCGCCCGCGTCGGGGCCGACCCAGCCCGCGTAGAGGATGTCGGTCTTCTTGTCGACGGAGATCCGCGCCGGGTTCCGTACACCCATCACATAGATCTCGCCGCGGGTCTTCCCGCCGCCCTCGTCCTGCTCCTTGCCGGTGAAGAGGTTGCCCTCGGGCAGGGTGTACGTGCCGTCGGGCTCCGGGTGGATGCGCAGGATCTTGCCGTTGAGGTTGTGGGTGTTGCCCGCGGTGCGGCGGGCGTCGGCGAAGGAGAGGCCCTTGTAGTTGGGCTGCGGGTTGTTGCCGGAGTAACCGTCGCTGAAACCGGAGGAGTTGTTGTCACCGGTGGCGATGTAGAGGTTGCCTTTGGAGTCCCAGGCCATCCCGCCGCCCGCATGGCAGCAACTGTGCACCTGTACCGGCCACTTGAGGAGGACCTTCTCCGAGGCCAGGTCGAGCTTGTTGGTGGCGCGGTCCAGCGTGAAGCGGGAGACGCGGCGTTCGGCCACCTGCTTGTCGCGGTCGAGGCCGGAGTGCGGGGTGTAGTGGAGGTACACCCAGCCGTTGGACTCGAAGCCGGGGTCCAGCTCGATGCCGAGCAACCCCTCCTCGACCTTGGTCAGTTCGTCACCCCCGCCCTTGTTGCCGAAGACGGTGAGGGCGCCCGCGAGCGTGACCTTCTTCGTGGCGGGGTCGTAGACGTGGATCTGGCCGGTGCCCTTGCCGATGTCGGGGTTGTTCCAGTCGGTGACGACCGGCGCCTCGTTGGTGCCGCCGCCCCGGCCGATGTACAGCACCCGTCCGTCGGGCGCCACGACCAGGCCGTGCGGCTCGCCGATCTGGTCCTGCTGACCGGGCTGGTTCGGCTGAGTGACGCGCACCGCCGAGTAGTTGGCGTCGATCGTGGCCTTGCAGTCGGCGCGCGAGAGGCGGGTGGTCCACAGCAGGGCGCCTCGCAGATGGTCGCGGAAGTCGGTCTCCGCGAACGACTCCACCGTGCCGCCCATGCCCGTGTAGAAGGACCGGCCGCCGGAGTAGTCCCGGCACCAGGAGACCGGGTGGTCCACCCCGTTCGCCCCGGTGCCCGGCCGGTAGCTGCTCTCCCGGACCTTGGCGACGGTGTGCACCTTGCCGGTCGGGTTGCTCGCCCAGTTGAACCACTTGTCGGGCCGCTTCCACTCCAGCGGCAGCCCCCTGGTGGCCGGATGACTCCGGTCCGGGATCTCCACGGTGGCCCGCTGTACGGCGGCAGGGCTCGCGCTCGCGGGCCGGGCGCCGATCAGACCGGTGAACCAGTCGGAGTACGGCTCCGTCCGCGCCGCGTCATGGATGCCGAGAAAGCCGCCGCCGGCCTTCAGATACGCTTCGAGACCCGCCTCCTGCTCGGGATCGAGCACGTCCCCGCCACCGGTCAGGAACACCACGGCGTTGAAGGTGCCCAGCCGCTTCTCGTTGGTGAAGACCGAGGCGTCGTCCGTCGCCACGGTCTTGAACCGCTGATCCTCGGGACCGGTCAGACCGATGGACTCGATGGCCTCGATACCGGCGTCGACGGTCGGTGACTCCTCGGCGGCCGAGGCGTGGAAGACGAGCACTTTGACGTGTCTGCCGCCCGGCGGCGAGGGCAGGGCCGACGCCTGCGGCTCCGGGAACGGACTGGCCGTGGCCGCGGTGCCGCCGCTCAGCAGGGATGCAGCCAGGGCTCCGGCCGCCAGGGCCGCCGCCGCTGTCCGCCGGGATCTCGACCGGTGATGTGGTGCGCTCTGCATGGGTCACCCACCCTCCGTGGTCTCAGCAACAGCGCCAGAAGCTAGACGCCTTTCGCCGACCCGCCAATAGCTATGGACGGAATCTCACCAACTTTGTCCTGGGTGTGGATAAACGGGATGCGCGCCTCTACCGTGACCGTCCCCGGGGGCCCGCCCCCGCCCGTCTCCTCACAGCACTCCGCACAGGACTGGAGAGACCGGTATGGCTCTGGACAGAAGGACTTTCGGGCGACGGCTGCTGGCCGGCGGTGTGGTCGCCGCCACCGGTACGGCAACGTTGTCGGTGGCCTCCGCCCCCTCGGCGGCGGAACCCTCCCCGCCCGCCGCCCCGGCAGGCGGCCAGGTGCGCCACCTCAAGCTCTACGCCGAGAAACTGCCGGGCGGACAGCTCGGCTACGGCCTTGAGAAGGGCAGGGCGACCGTACCGGGACCGCTCATCGAGCTGGTCGAGGGCGACACCCTGCACATCGAGTTCGAGAACCTCACCGACACCGACGCGAGCCTCCACGTCCACGGCGTCGACTACGACATCGCCAACGACGGCACCCGGATGACGGGCAGCCATGTCGAGCCCGGCGGCACCCGCACCTACACCTGGCGCACCCACGCCCCCGGCCGGCGCAAGGACGGCACCTGGCAGGCGGGCAGCGCCGGTTACTGGCACTACCACGACCACGTCGTGGGCACCGACCACGGAACCGGCGGCATCCGCAAGGGCCTGTACGGCCCGGTCGTCGTACGCCGGAAGGGCGACCTTCTGCCGGACAAGCAGTTCACGATCGTCTTCAACGACATGACGATCAACAACAGGACGGCGGGGGAGACCCCGGACTTCGAGGCCACGGTGGGCGATCGCGTCGAGATCATCATGATCACGCACGGCGAGTACTACCACACCTTCCACCTGCACGGTCACCGCTGGGCCGACAACCGCACGGGCCTTTTGACCGGCCCCGACGACCCCAGCCGGATCGTCGACAACAAGATCACCGGGCCCGCCGACTCCTTCGGCTTCCAGGTCGTCGCGGGCGAACACGCCGGCGCCGGCGCCTGGATGTACCACTGCCATGTCCAGAGCCACTCCGACATGGGGATGGCCGGACTGTTCCTGGTGGCGAAGCCCGACGGCACCGTACCGGGCCACACGGGACACCACACCGCCGCGCACCACACCCACTGACGCCCCCGGCCTTTGTCCTGTGAGTGGAGAAAGTGAGCACGAATTCCCGCGCTACTTCTTCCCAGCCCCGGCAGCCGCTGCTACGTTCCCCCCGAAAGAACGCGACGGACGGCCGGTACCGAGGCGGGGAGGGACTCGTGAGACGCATGACGGCACGACCCGCCAACGCCCACCAGGCCCGGCTGCTCCGCATGCTGCGCGACGAGGGTCCCAACTCCCGCGCCCAGCTGGGTGACCAGATCGAACTGTCCCGGTCCAAGCTGGCCGTGGAGGTGGACCGGCTCCTGCAGACCGGGCTCATCGTGGCCGACGGACTCGCCGCCTCGCGCGGCGGGCGCCGCTCCCACAATCTGCGGCTCGCCCCGAACCTGCGCTTCCTCGGCATCGACATCGGCGCGACCTCGGTCGACGTCGCCGTCACCAACGCCGAACTCGAAGTGCTGGGCCACCTCAACCAGCCCATGGACGTACGCGAGGGCCCGGTCGCGGTCTTCGAGCACGTCCTCGCCATGGCGGCCAAGCTCCGCTCCTCCGGTCTCGTGGAGGGGTTCGACGGCGCCGGCATCGGCGTACCGGGCCCCGTCCGCTTCCCGGAGGGGGTGCCGGTCGCCCCGCCGATCATGCCGGGCTGGGACGGCTTCCCCGTGCGGGAGGCGCTCAGCCAGGAACTCGGCTGCCCCGTCATGGTCGACAACGACGTGAACCTGATGGCCATGGGGGAGCAGCACGCGGGCGTCGCCCGCACGGCAGCCGACTTCCTCTGCGTCAAGATCGGCACCGGCATCGGCTGCGGCATCGTGGTCGGCGGCGAGGTCTACCGGGGGGCCACGGGCAGCGCGGGCGACATCGGCCACATCCAGGCCGTACCCGACGGCCGCGCCTGCGCCTGCGGCAACCGTGGCTGCCTGGAGGCCCACTTCAGCGGCGCGGCGCTCGCCCGCGACGCCATGGACGCGGCCAGTCAGGGGCTCTCGGCCGAACTCGCCTCCCGCCTGGAGACGCACGGCACTCTCAGCGCCGTCGACATCGCGGCCGCGGCCGCCGCCGGCGACACCGTCTCGCTCGACCTCATCCGGGAGGGCGGCACCCGTACCGGCCAGGTCATCGCGGGCCTGGTCAGCTTCTTCAACCCCTCTCTCGTGGTGATCGGCGGCGGGGTGACCGGCCTCGGCCACACCCTGCTCGCCGCGATCCGCACCCAGGTCTACCGCCAGTCACTGCCGCTCGCGACCGGCAACCTGCCCATCGTCCTCGGTGAGCTGGGCCAGAACGCCGGAGTCATCGGCGGCGCCCGCCTCATCAGCGACCACCTGTTCTCCCCAGCGTGACCACGCCGTCCGGCACCCCGCCGGACGGCCCGCAGGAAACAGCGCCACCGCACCGCTCCGTTCTGCCCCGGTACGCCCCGTCCACCGGCGTACCGCCCTGAAACAGGCCCGCACGCCCGCCGAGGGGAATCCACATGGCACCAGAACCACCCCTGCTCAGCATGACCGGCATCACCAAGGCGTTCCCCGGCGTCCGGGCACTCGACGGTGTCGACCTCGACGTGCAGGAGGGCGAGGTGCACTGCCTGCTCGGCCAGAACGGCGCGGGCAAGTCCACCCTCATCAAGGTCCTCGCGGGCGCCCACCAGCCCGACACCGGAACCATCCACTGGCGCGGCGGCCCCGTCACCCTCCGCTCGCCCATGGCCGCGATGCGCCTGGGCATCGCCACCATCTACCAGGAACTCGACCTGGTGGAGCACCTGTCGGTCGCCGAGAACATCCACCTGGGCCACGAACCCACCAGGGCGGGATTCGTCGTACGGCGGCGCACGGCACGCACCTCGACGGCCGCGCTGCTGCGCCGGCTCGGGCACTCCGAGATCGAACCGGGGCGCCTGGTGGGTCAGTTGTCCGCCGCGCAGCAGCAGATCGTCTCCATGGCACGGGCGCTGTCCCACGACGTGCGGCTCATCGTGATGGACGAACCGTCCGCCGCGCTCGACCCCGACGAGGTCGACAACCTCTTCCGCGTGGTCACCGGACTCACCGCCGAGGGCGTCGCCGTCGTCTACATCTCGCACCGGCTGGACGAGATCCGCCGTATCGGCGACCGCGTGACCGTACTGAAGGACGGCCGGGCGGTGGCCCGCGGACTGCCTGCGAAGACCACGCCGACCCGCGAGGTCGTCACCCTGATGACGGGCCGCGACGTCGAGTACGTCTTTCCCCCGCGCCCGGCCGAACCCCCCACCGGGGAAGCCGCATTGGAGGTGCGGGGCCTCGCCCGCAACGGTGAGTTCGACCCGCTCGACCTCGTGGTGCGGCCGGGCGAGATCGTCGGGATCGCCGGGCTCGTCGGCTCCGGCCGCTCGGAGATCCTGGAGACGGTCTACGGCGCCCGCAAGCCCGACGCCGGCCACGTCCTGGTCGGCGGCCGGCCGGTCCGGCCCGGCAGCGTACGCGCCGCCGTGCGCGCCGGGATAGGGCTGGCCCCGGAGGAACGCAAGGCGCAGGCCCTGCTCATGCTGGAGTCCGTCACCCGCAATGTCTCGGTGTCCACCCTCTCCCGCTTCGCCCGCGCCGGCTGGATCGACCGGCGCGCCGAGCTGGGCGCCGCGCGCGCCGCGACCCGCGAGCTGTCGCTGCGCCCGGACAACCCGGCCGTCCCCGTCCGCACCCTCTCCGGCGGCAACCAGCAGAAGGCCGTCCTCGCCCGCTGGCTGCTGCGCGGCTGCCGGGTGCTGCTGCTCGACGAGCCCACCCGCGGCGTCGACGTCGGCGCCCGCGCCGAGCTGTACGCCGTGGTCCGCCGGCTCGCCGACGAGGGCCTCGCCGTGCTGCTGGTCTCCAGCGAGGTGCCCGAGGTCCTCGGCCTCGCCGACCGTGTCCTGGTGCTCAGAGAAGGCCACGTCGTCCACGAGGCACCCGCCCGCGAACTCGACGAGCACCGCGTACTCGACCTCGTCATGGAAGGAAGCCCGGCGTCATGACGCAGCCCGTCTCCCCGCCCCGGTACGACAGCGGCAAGGCGCCCGCGGCCGCGCGGCCCCCCGCCTGGCGCACGCTCGCGGCCCGTGCCGATGTCCGGACCCTCTCCCTGCTCGGCGTCCTCGCCGTCCTGACCGTGATCGGCGGGGTCACCAAGCCGGACGAGTTCCTCGACACCCGCAACCTCCAGCTCGTCCTCACCCAGGCGTCCGTGATCGGGGTCGTCACCGTCGGCATGACCTTCGTCATCACCTCCGGCGGCATCGACCTGTCGGTCGGCGCGATCGTCGCCCTCGCCTCGGTGTGGGCGACCACGGTGGCGACCCAGGAGTACGGGTTCGCGGGCATCCTCTTCACGGCGCTCGCCGTCGGCGTGGGCTGCGGCCTGGTCAACGGCCTCCTCGTCGCCTACGGCGGCATGGTCCCCTTCATCGCCACCCTGGCCATGCTCGCCTCGGCACGCGGACTCGCCCTCCAGATCACCGACGGACGCACCCAGATCGTCACCGTCGACTCCGTCCTCGGCCTCGGCGAGCGCGACGCCTACGTTCTCGGTATCCCGCCGCTGGTCCTGGTCTTCGCCGTCGTCACCGTCATCGGCTGGCTCGTGCTGAACCGGACCACCTTCGGCCGCCGCACCGTCGCGGTCGGCGGCAACGCGGAGGCGGCCCGCCTGGCCGGCATCGACGTCCGCCGCCAGCGCCTCTACCTCTACCTGCTCTCCGGACTGTGCTGCGGCATCGCGGCCTTCCTGCTGATCATCCTGGCCGGCTCGGGCCAGAACACCAACGGCAACCTCTACGAACTCGACGCCATCGCCGCCGCCATCATCGGCGGCACCCTGCTCAGCGGCGGCCGGGGCACCATCACCGGCTCGGTGCTGGGCGTGCTGATCTTCACCACGATCACCGACATCTTCGCCCTGAACAACCTGCAGAGCGACGTCCAGCAGATCGCCAAGGGCGCGATCATCGTCGCCGCCGTGCTGGTCCAGCGCCGTACCGCGAGCACGACCTGAGGAAAGGGTTCACCGCCATGCGACCGACCGCACCGACACCTCTGACCAGCCGCAGAGGGCTCCTCTTCGGCACCGCCGCCGTCGGCGCCGGGGCCTTCCTCGCCGGGTGCACCAGCAACGACCCGAAGGACGAGAAGACCGCCGCCGAGGACAGGCCCGCCGACGACAAGCCCGGCAAGCACGTCACCATCGGCTTCGCCGGCCCGCAGGCCGACCACGGCTGGCTCAACGCCATCAACGACAACGCCAAGCGGCGCGCCCGCACCTACTCCGACGTCACCCTGGAGATCACCGAGGGCTCCAACGACACCGCCGCCCAGATCGGGCAGATCGAGACCCTCATCAACAAGAAGGTCGACGTCCTCGTCGTCCTGCCCGCCGACGGCAAGGCCCTCACCCAGGTCGGCCTCAAGGCCATGCGGGCCGGCATCCCGGTCGTCAACCTCGACCGCGTCTTCAACACCCCGCAGGCGTACCGCTGCTGGATCGGCGGCGACAACTACGGCATGGGCCTCAACGCCGGGCACTACATCGGCGAGAAGCTCAAGGACACCCCGGACGCCCGGGTCGTGGAGCTGGCCGGCCTGGACAACCTGGAGCTGACCAAGCAGCGCACCAAGGGCTTCGACGACGCTCTGAAGAACTACCCCAACATCCGCAAGGTGGCCCGCCAGGCGGCCGACTTCACCGTGGAGTCCGGCCAGGCCAAGATGGCCCAACTCCTCCAAGCACAGCGCAAGTTCGACGCCCTGTGGAACCACGACGACGACCAGGGCGTGGGCGCGCTGCGTGCCGTGGAGCAGGCGGGCCGGGACGGCTTCCTCATGGTCGGCGGCGCCGGCGCGCTCTCCGCGTTCCAGGCCATCAAGCGCGACGACGGCGTACTGAAGGCGACCGTCCTCTACCCGCCCACCATGTCCGCCTCCGCCATCGACCTCGCCCGCGCCCTCGGCCAGGGCAAGGGCGTGGGCGGCATGGCCGAGTACGAGATCCCGGCCTCCGTCACGCTCTACTCCGCCGTCGTCGACAAGGACAACGTCGACCGGTACATGCCCACCGGCTTCCGGTGACCGGCCCCCGCCCCACCCGCACGGCACCCCGTACGAGGACGAGGAGAGGACCCACCGCATGGCAGCGCCGCAGAGTTCAGCAGGGGACGGCACCCGGCCCGGCCTTGAGGACAAGCCGCCGTTGCGCATCGGGATGGTCGGCTACGCCTTCATGGGCGCCGCCCACTCCCAGGGCTGGCGCACGGCGGGCCGCGTCTTCGACCTGCCCCGCGAACCGGTCCTGTCCGTGCTGTGCGGCCGGGACGCCGACGCCGTCCGCGCCGCCGCCGAGCGCCACGGGTGGGCGGCCACCGAGACCGACTGGCGTGCGCTGATCGCCCGCGACGACGTCGACCTGGTCGACGTCTGCACCCCCGGCGACAGCCACGCCGAGATCGCCCTCGCCGCGCTCGCGGCCGGCAAGCACGTGCTGTGCGAGAAGCCGCTGGCCAACACCGTCGAGGAGGCGGAGGCCATGGCGGAGGCGGCGGAAGCTGCCTACGCACGGGGGAAGTCGGCCATGGTCGGCTTCAACTACCGCCGGGTGCCCGCCGTCGCCCTCGCCCGCCGGATGATCACCGAGGGGCGGCTCGGCACCCTGCGCCATGTCCGGGTGAGCTATCTCCAGGACTGGCTGGTGGACCCGGAGTCCCCGCTGACCTGGCGACTGCGCAAGGAGGCGGCCGGCTCGGGCGCGCTCGGGGATCTGGGGGCCCATGTCATCGACGTCGCACAGTACTTGGCGGGGGAGAGGCTCGCCGGGGTCTCCGCGCTCACCGAGACCTTCGTACGTCAACGGCCTCTGCCGGAGGGCGGCTCGGGCCCGGTCACGGTGGACGACGCCGCCTTGTTCACGGGCCGGTTCGCCTCCGGCGCGCTGGCCTCCTTCGAGGCGACCCGGTACGCCACGGGCCGCAAGAACGCTCTGCGGATCGAGCTGAACGGAGAACGGGGTTCCCTCGCCTTCGACTTGGAGCGGCTCAACGAGCTGTCCTTCCACGACGGCACCGAACCCGGTGCGCACGCGGGGTTCCGCCGCATCCTGGTGACCGAGCCCGACCATCCCTATCTGGACGCCTGGTGGCCGCCCGGCCACGGCCTCGGCTACGAGCACACCTTCGTCCACCAGGCCCGCGACCTCGTCCACGCCATCGCCGAGGGCCGCAGGCCGGTTCCCTCGTTCGCCGACGGCCTGGAGGTCCAGCGGGTGCTCGCCGCCGTGGAGGAGAGCGCCGCGAAGAACTCCGTCTACACCCCGATCGTGTTCTGAATCCGTGTTCCGAGGAGGGCCGGCCATGCCGCGTACGTTCACCCTGTTCACCGGCCAGTGGGCCGACCTGCCGCTGGAGGAGGTCTGCCGCCTCGCCCGCGACTTCGGCTACGACGGGCTCGAACTCGCCTGCTGGGGAGACCACTTCGAGGTCGACAAGGCGCTCACGGACCCGTCCTATCTCGCCTCGCGCCATCAGCTCCTCGACAAGTACGGACTGAGATGCTGGGCCATCTCCAACCATCTGGTCGGCCAGGCCGTATGCGACGCCATCATCGACGAACGCCACCAGGCGATCCTGCCCGCCCGGATCTGGGGCGACGGAGACGCCGAGGGCGTACGGCAGCGGGCGGCGGCCGAGATCGCGGACACCGCCCGGGCGGCCGCCGCCTTCGGCGTGGACACCGTGGTCGGCTTCACCGGCTCCGCCATCTGGCACCTCGTCGCCATGTTCCCGCCCGCCCCCGAGACGATGATCGAGCGGGGCTACCAGGACTTCGCCGAGCGCTGGAACCCGATCCTGGACGTCTTCGACGCCGAGGGCGTGCGGTTCGCCCACGAGGTCCACCCCAGTGAGATCGCCTACGACTACTGGACGACCCATCGGGCCCTGGAGGCGGTCGGACACCGGCCCGCCTTCGGGCTCAACTTCGACCCCTCCCACTTCGTGTGGCAGGACCTGGACCCGGTCGGCTTCCTGTGGGACTTCCGGGACCGGATCTACCACGTGGACTGCAAGGAGGCCCGCAAGCGTCTGGACGGCCGCAACGGCCGGCTCGGCTCCCACCTCCCCTGGGGCGACCCGCGCCGGGGCTGGGACTTCGTCTCGGCCGGACACGGTGACGTCCCCTGGGAGGACGTGTTCCGGATGCTGGCCTCCATCGGCTACCAGGGTCCCGTCTCCGTCGAGTGGGAGGACGCCGGCATGGACCGGCTCCAGGGCGCCCCCGAAGCCCTGACCCGCCTCAAGGCGTACGACTTCGACCCGCCGTCGGCCTCGTTCGACGCGGCGTTCGGCCACTGACGCTCCCCATCGGTCCCTGACGCTCCCCACTGGTCCCTGACTCTCCCCACCGGGATGACGGCGCATCCCGGCGCACCCCCACCCGCCCGTACAACCCGCTTCTTCTGGAGGCATCCGTGCACGGGAACGACCGCCCCACCGGTACTCCAAGCCGCCGGCCACGCCTGCGCACCGCTCTCGCCCTCGCCTGCGGTGCGCTCCTCATCGGCGCCACCCCCGCCCTCACCGCCCCCGGCGCTGCCGCCGCCGACCGGAACGGTGCCGCCGCCGAGGACTTCCAGCAGGTCACCCTCGCCCGCGGCGAGGCGGAGGTAGGCGAGCCCATGAGCCTCGCCGTCCTGCCCGACCGCTCCGTCCTGCACACCTCCCGCGACGGCGAACTCCGCCTCACCGACGCCACCGGCACGACCCGCACCGCGGGCAAGCTCGCCGTCTACTCCCACGACGAGGAGGGCCTCCAAGGCGTCGGCGTCGACCCGCACTTCACCGACAACCGGTTCGTCTACCTCTACTACGCGCCCCCGATGGACACCCCGCCCGGCGACGCCCCCGAGACCGGCACCGCCGCCGACTTCGCCCCCTTCGACGGCGTCAACCGGCTCTCCCGCTTCGTGCTGAAGACCGACGGCACCCTGGACGCCGCGAGCGAGAAGAAGATCCTGGAGGTGCCGACCTCGCGCGGCATCTGCTGCCACGTCGGCGGCGACATCGACTTCGACAAGGACGGCAACCTCTACCTGTCGACCGGCGACGACTCCAACCCCTTCCAGTCCGACGGCTTCACCCCCATCGACGAACGCGCCGACCGCAACCCGGCCTTCGACGCCCAGCGCACCGCCGGCAACACCAACGACCTGCGCGGCAAGATCCTGCGCATCAAGGTGCAGGACGACGGCTCCTACACCGTCCCCGACGGCAACCTCTTCGCACCCGGCACCGCGAAGACCCGCCCCGAGATCTACGCCATGGGCTTCCGCAACCCGTTCCGCTTCAGCGTCGACAAGGAGACCGGCGTCCTCTACGTCGGCGACTACGGCCCCGACGCCGGTGCCGCCGATCCCGCCCGAGGCCCCGGCGGCCAGGTCGAATTCGCCCGCGTCACCGGCCCCGGCAACTTCGGCTGGCCCTACTGCACCGGCAAGAACGACGCCTACGTGGACTACGACTTCGCCACGAAGACCTCCGGCGCGGCCTTCGACTGCGCCGCCCCCAAGAACGACTCCCCGCACAACACCGGCCTCACCGACCTGCCCCCGGCCCAGGCGGCCTGGCTGCCCTACGACGGCGCGTCCGTACCGGAGTTCGGCGACGGTTCCGAGTCCCCGATGGGTGGCCCCGTCTACCACTACGACCCCGCCCTCGACTCGCCCGTGAAGTTCCCCGAGGCGTACGACGGCGACTTCTTCGCCGGTGAGTTCGGCCGCCGCTGGATCAAGCGCATCGAGACCGGCGCGGACGGCGCCGTGCAGTCGATCAACGCCTTCCCCTGGACCGGCACCCAGGTGATGGACATGGCCTTCGGCCCCGACGGCGCCCTGTACGTCCTGGACTACGGCACGGCCTGGTTCGGCGGCGACGACAACTCCGCCCTGTACCGCATCGAGAACGCCACCGACGGACACTCGCCCGTGGCCAGGGCCGCCGCCGACAAGACCTCCGGGCAGGCCGCGCTGAAGGTCCGCTTCTCCTCGGCCGGCACCACCGACCAGGACGGCGACACCCTCACCCATCACTGGGACTTCGGTGACGGCACCAGCTCCACCGCCGCCAACCCCACCCACACCTACCGGCAGAACGGCACCTACACCGCCACCCTGACCGCCAAGGACCCCTCCGGCCGCACCGGCAGCGCCGCCGTACGCGTCGTCGTCGGCAACACCGCGCCCACCGTGACCCTCCAGCTCCCGCAGGACGGACAGCTGTTCAGCTTCGGTGACGCGGTCCCCTTCACGGTCAAGGTCACCGACCCCGAGGACGGTCAGAACATCGACTGCTCCAAGGTCACCGTCCACTTCATCCTCGGCCACGACACCCACGGCCACCCGCTGACCTCCGCCAAGGGCTGCTCCGGCACCATCCAGACCAGTGCCGACGGCGGACACGACGAGAACGAGGACATCTTCGGCGTGTTCGACGCCGAGTACACCGACAACGGAGGCGGCGGCCAGGCCGCGCTCACCTCCCACGACCAGAACGTCACCCAGCCCCGCCACCGCCAGGCCGAGCACTACACCGACTTCTCCGGCGTCACCCTCCAGTCCAAGGACACCGCCCACGGTGGCAAGACCGTCGGCGACATCCACTCCGGCGACTGGATCTCCTTCACCCCCTACGCGCTGGGCAACGCCAGGAAGATCACCGCACGCGTCTCCTCCGGCGGCGCCGGCGGCACCCTGGAGATCCGCGCCGGATCGGCCAAAGGCACCCTGCTCGGCAAGGCCACCGTGCCGGTGACGGGCGGCTGGGAGACCTTCCAGGACGTCAGCGCCGGCCTGTCCCGCGCGCCGAAGGCCACGACCACGCTCTTCCTCGTCTTCAAGGGCGGCACCGGCGCCCTCTTCGACGTGGACGACTTCACCTTCACCACCGGCTGAGCGGAGGGCACCCCATGCGCACCACACGCCTGCTCACCACCACCGCCCTGGGAGCCGCACTGCTGCTCGGCTGCCTCACCGGCCCGGCCGCCGCGAAGCCCACCGAGACCGGACGGGTCCTGGTCTTCTCCAAGACCGCCGGCTTCCGCCACGACTCCATCCCGGACGGCATCGCGGCGGTACAGCAGCTCGGCGAGACGGACGGCCTCACGGTCGACGCCACCGAGGACGCCACCGCCTTCACCACCCGCAACCTGCGCCGCTACGACGCCGTCGTCTTCCTCTCCACCACCGGCGACGTCCTCGACTCCGCCCAGCAGCGGGCCTTCGAGGGCTACATCCGCCATGGCGGCGGCTACGTCGGCGTCCACGCGGCCGCCGACACCGAGTACGACTGGCCGTTCTACGGCGGCCTCGCCGGAGCCTGGTTCGCCTCGCACCCGGCGATCCAGCCCGCCACGGTCGTGGTCGAGGACCACGCCCACCCCTCGACCGCCGCCCTGCCCACCCGGTGGGAACGCACCGACGAGTGGTACAACTACCGCGCCAACCCGCGCGAACGCGCCCACGTCCTGGCCTCGCTGGACGAGTCCTCCTACAGCGGTGGCACCATGAACGGCGACCACCCGATCGCCTGGTGCCAGAGCTACCAGGGCGGCCGCGCCTTCTACACCGGAGGCGGTCACACCCGCGAGTCCTACGCCGACCCCGCCTTCCGCGCTCACCTGCTGGGCGGCCTCCGCTGGGCCGCCGGCACCGCCCAGGCCGACTGCCGCCCGGAGAACGGCTACCGCCGCCTCTTCGACGGCAGCTCGCTGGAGGGCTGGCGGCAGGCGGGACCGGGCTCCTTCACCCTGTCCGCCGGCGGCACGCTCACCTCGTCCGGCGGCATGGGCCTGCTCTGGTACGCCGCCTCGGGCTTCTCGTCGTACTCCCTGAAGCTCGACTGGAAGATCACCGGAGACGGCAACTCGGGCGTCTTCGTCGGCTTCCCGCCCTCCGACGACCCCTGGTCCGCCGTGGACAACGGCTACGAGGTCCAGATCGACGCCACCGACGTCCCGGAGAAGACCACCGGCTCGGTGTACGGCTTCCAGTCCGCCGACCTGGCCGCACGGGACCGCGCGCTGAACCCGCCGGGGGAGTGGAACACCTATGAGATCCGCGTCGAGGGCGAGCGTCTGCGGATCTGGCTCAACGGGGTCCCGGTGAACGACTTCACCAACACCGACCCCGCCCGCAGCCTGCGGGACGGCCACATCGGCATCCAGAACCACGGTGCCGACGACCAGGTGTCGTTCCGCGACGTCCGGATCAAGGAACTGCCGGTGCGGGGGCGCTGAAGCGACGGCGGGCGGGGCACGCCGTAGCCCCGCCCGCCGTCTCCCGTCCCTGATCAGTACGCCCACAAGGAGGCCGACCATGTCTACGTCCCGTCCCGCCGGCGTGTGGCTCATCGGCGCCCGAGGCTCGGTGGCGACCACCGTGGTTGCGGGCTGCGCCGCGATGTCGGCCGGCCTGCATCCGGCCTCCGGCATGCTCACGGAGACACCCCTCTTCGCCGACTGCGGTCTGCCGGAACTGTCCTCCCTGGTCTTCGGAGGCCACGACACGCTGGACTGCCCGCTGCCGAAACGAGCCGAGGAACTCGCCGCGGGCGGCGTCCTCCCGCACGGCCTCCCCTCCGCGGTGGCCGCCGAACTCACCGCCGCCGACTCCGAGATCGTCCCCGGTGGCCCGCTCCGCCACGACGACCGCGACGAGGAAGAGCTGATCGAGGCGTTCGCGGCCGACATCCGCGACTTCACCGCACGGCGGGCCCCGGCCGGAACGGTCGTCGTCAACGTGGCCTCCACCGAGCCCGTCCCCGAGGGCGACACCCTCCCACCCAGCTCGCTCTACGCGGCCGCCGCCCTCCGCGCCGGCTGCCCCTACGTCAACTTCACCCCCTCCACCGGCCTCCACCACCCGTCCCTCGCCGCCCCCTTGGCACGAAGCCGCCTGCCGTACGCCGGCCGGGACGGCAAGACCGGCCAGACCCTGCTGCGCTCGGTACTCGGCCCGATGTTCGCCCAACGCGCCCTCGCCGTCCGGGCCTGGTCCGGTACCAACCTGCTCGGCGGCGGCGACGGCGCGGCCCTGGCCGACCCGGCCGCGGCCGCCGCCAAGAACGCGGGCAAGGAACGCGTCCTCGCCGACACCCTCGGCACCCCGGTCCAGGGCCAGGTCCACATCGACGACGTCCCCGCCCTCGGCGACTGGAAGACCGCCTGGGACCACATCGCCTTCGACGGCTTCCTCGGCACCCGCATGGTCCTCCAGACCATCTGGCAGGGCTGCGACTCCGCCCTCGCTGCACCTCTGGTCCTCGACCTGGCCCGGCTGATGCTCCGGGCCCGGGAGGCGGGGGTCTCGGGTGCGGTGGGTGAGCTCGGGTTCTACTTCAAGGACCCGGTGGGGGAGGGAGCTGCGGGACTGGGGGAGCAGTACGCGGCACTGGGCGACCTCGCGGCTCGACTGCGGGTGGGGGAGGCGCGGTGACGGGGGAGGGGCACGGGGGTGTCTCCGCATGGGCCGAACTCCTGCGCTTACCGGCTCTGTTCACCGTCCCCGGGGACGTCCTGGCGGGAGCGGCCACGGTTCCTGGCCGCCCTGGCCCTCACACCCTGTGGGCCATCGCCTCCTCCATCTGCCTCTACGAGGCGGGCATGGCCCTCAACGACTGGGCCGACCGCGCCGAGGACGCCGCCGAACGCCCCCACCGCCCCCTGCCCTCCGGCCGTATCCACCCCACCGCCGCCCTGACCGCGGCCTCCGCCCTGACTGCCACCGGCCTGGCCCTCGCCGCACGGGCCGGCCGCCCGGCACTCACCGTCGCCACCCCACTCGCCGCTACGGTATGGGCCTACGACCTGGGCCTGAAACGCACCCCGGCAGGCCCCGCCGCCATGGCGACGGCCCGCGCCCTGGACCTTCTGCTCGGCGCCGCCACCGTCTCCGGCCGCGTCCGCCCCGCACTCTCCTCCGCCGCCCTCCTCGGCACCCACACCCTGGCCGTGACCACCGTCTCCCGCCACGAGACCCAGGGCGGTTCTCCGCTCACCTCCCTGACGGCACTGGCCGCTACGGGCGCGCTGGTACTTGGCCTGGGCCGCAGGTCCATTGGCGCTCGAGCCCCAGTCAAAGCACGGCAGTTGAGCACCGACAGACACGAACTGGCCCACCCCCTCCGCGCCGCCCTCGCCGTTGTCTACGCCGCAACTGCCGCCCGCCCGTACCTCCACGCCACCCTCAACCCCTCACCCCCGCTCACCCAGAAGGCCGTCGGCGGCGGTATCCGGGCCACCATCCCGCTCCAGGCCGCGCTCTCCGCCCGCGCCGGCGCCCCGGTCAGCGCCCTGATCACGGCAGCCCTGGCGCCGCTGGCCGCCCGGTTCGCCAAGAAGGTGAGCGTGACATGACCCCCACGCCCGAGGCAGCCGGGCAGCCCGGCTCCGTACCCCTCCGCTTCGGCTACGGCACCAACGGCCTGGCCGACCTCCGCCTGGACGACGCCCTCGCCCTCCTCGCCGACCTCGGCTACGACGGCGTCGGCCTCACCCTCGACCACATGCACCTCGACCCTCTGGCCACGGACCTCGCGGGCCGCACCCGCCAGGTCGGCCGCCGCCTGGCCGCACTCGGCCTGGAGGTCACCGTGGAAACCGGCGCCCGCTACGTCCTCGACCCCCGCCGCAAACACGGCCCCTCCCTCCTCGACCCCGACCCCGCCGACCGGTCCCGCCGCGCCGACCTGCTGCTCCGAGCCGTACGGGTGGCCGCCGACCTGGGCGCCCACGCCGTGCACTGCTTCAGCGGCACCCTCCCGCCCGGCACCGATGAGGCAACGGCCTGGAACCGACTGGCCGAGGCACTGGCCCCCGTCCTGGAAGCCGCCACCGCCGCCGGCATCCCCCTGGCCGTCGAGCCCGAACCCGGCCATCTCCTCGCCACCCTCGCCGACTTCCACCACCTGCGCCACGTCCTCGACGACCCCACCCATCTGGGCCTGACCCTCGATCTGGGCCACTGCCAGTGCCTCGAACCGCTCCCACCCGCCGACTGTGTCCGCGCCGCCGCCCCCTGGCTGCGCCATGTCCAGATCGAGGACATGCGCCGCGGCCACCACGAACACCTGCCCTTCGGAGACGGCGAGATCGACTTCCCCGCAGTCCTGTCGGCCCTGGCCGCCACCGGCTACAGCGGCCTCACCGTGGTCGAACTGCCCCGTCACTCCCACGCGGGCCCCCACTACGCCGAAACCTCCCTGCCGTTCCTCAGGACTGCCGCCGCCCGCCCGGATTCCTCCGCGTCCGTGAGCGGACAGGTGTCGTCCGCCCCGACTTCGGCGTTCCTCGACGGCGTCCCGTTGGCTCCATCCGGCCCTCCGTTCCCGTAACAGCCCCACGATCAAGCAGCCCCCGCCGGCACCCCGACCCCCTCCACCCAGCCCTCCGCCCCCACGGAAGGGACCACCCATGACCCACTCCGCCCCCAGTACCGCGACCCCCCTCCCGAACGGCCTACGCCGCGACCTCACACCCCCCGCCCGAGCCTGGCTGGACCAAGCCCTGGCCGAAGCCGCCCAAGGCATGACCCCCACCACGGAGTTGCGCCTGGCCGAAGCCGCCCGCCGCTGCGGCCGCCCTCACGCCGACACCGCCCGCATCCTCATCCTCCAAGCCGCCCACCCCACCCCCGCCGACCTCACCCGCGTCTACCACCGAGGCACCGCCGAAGAACGCCGAGCCGTCCTCCACTCCCTGCCCCACCTCGTAGCGGGCCCCGAAGCCCTCCCCCTCGTCGAGGACGCCCTCCGCACCAACGACACCCGCCTCCTCACCGCCGCCCTCGGCCCCTACGCCGCTCGCCATCTGAGCGCCCACCTCTGGCGGCACGCGATCCTGAAGTGCCTGTTCACCGGCGTACCCGTGACCGGTGTCGCCCAGCTCGCCGCCCGCGCCCACGGTGACGCCGAACTCGCCCGCATGCTGGCCGACTTCGCCGCCGAGCGCACCGCCGCGGGCCGCCCCGTCCCCGACGACCTGCACCGCGTCCTGGCCCTGACCGACCCCGAGGCGGCCCCGCCGCTCCCCGCGCCAGACGGCGGCGGCCCCCACGGCAAGGAGTCCTGATGCGCCTCTTCGACCCCCACATCCACATGACCTCGCGCACCACCGACGACTACGAGGCCATGCGCGCCGCGGGCGTCCGCGCCGTGGTCGAGCCCGCCTTCTGGCTCGGCCAGCCCCGTACCTCCACCGCCTCCTTCCTGGACTACTTCGACTCCCTCCTCGGCTGGGAACCCTTCCGGGCCGCCCAGTACGGCATCGCCCACCACTGCACGATCGCCCTCAACCCGAAGGAGGCCAACGACCCCCGCTGCACTCCCGTCCTGGACGAACTGCCCCGCTATCTCGTTAAGGACCGAGTCGTCGCCGTGGGCGAGATCGGCTACGACTCGATGACCCCGGCCGAGGACACCGCGCTCGCCGCACAGCTCCAGCTCGCCGCCGACCACGGGTTGCCCGCCCTCGTCCACACCCCCCACCGGGACAAGGCCGCCGGCCTGCGCCGCACCCTGGACGCCGTCCGGGAGTCCGCGCTCACCCCGGAACGCGTCCTCCTCGACCACCTCAACGAGACCACCGTCAAGGAGGCCAAGGACAGCGGCTGCTGGCTCGGCTTCTCCGTCTATCCCGACACCAAGATGGACGAGGAGCGCATGGTCGCCGTCCTGCGCGCCTACGGCCCCGAGCAAGCCCTGGTCAACTCCGCCGCCGACTGGGGGAGGAGCGACCCCCTGAAGACCCGCAAGGTGGCCGACCTGATGCTGGCCGAAGGCTTCACCGAGGACGACGTCGACCGCGTCCTGTGGCGCAACCCCGTCGCCTTCTACGGCCTCAGCGGACGGCTGGACCTGGACGTCGCCGCGACCGAAGCCACCCACGAGGGCAACACCATCCTCCGCGGCGCCCCCAAGGGAACTGCCCCCGCAGGACAGGAGTGACCCGTGCGCTTCCGCCACCCCGACGGCTCCCTCGTCCACCTCGCCTACTGCACCAACGTCCACCCCGCAGAGACCCTGGACGCCGTCGTCGCCCAGCTCCGCGACCACTGCGAGCCCATCCGGCGCCGTCTCGGCCGCGACCGTCTCGGCATCGGGCTCTGGCTCGCCAAGGACGCCGCGCTCGCCCTGGAGAACGACCCCTGCGCGCTGGCCGCCCTCCGAGCCGAACTCGACCGGCGCGGGCTGGAAGTCGTCACACTCAACGGCTTCCCGTACGAAGGCTTCGGCTCGGAGCAGGTCAAGTACCGCGTCTACAAACCCGACTGGGCCGACCCCGAGCGCCTGCGCCACACCACGGCCGTCGCGCGTATCCTCGCCGGCCTCCTTCCCGACGACATAGTGGAGGGCAGCGTCTCCACCTTGCCGCTCGCCTGGCGCACCGTCGCCACCCCGGCCCGCATGGAGACGGCCCTGACCGCCCTGCGCACCCTCGGCGACCGCCTCGACGCCCTCGCGGAGCTCACCGGCCGCTCCCTCCGCATAGGCCTCGAACCCGAACCCGGCTGCGTCATCGAGACCACCGCCGACGCCCTCACCCCCCTCACCGACATCGCCCACCCCCGCATCGGCATCTGCGTGGACACCTGCCACCTCGCCACCTCCTTCGAAGACCCCGACACCGCCCTGGACGCGCTCGCCCAGGCCGGCGTCCCCATCGTCAAATCCCAGCTGTCAGCCGCACTCCACGCCGAGCACCCCCACCGCCCGGACGTCCGCGAAGCCCTCACCGCGTTCGACGAGCCCCGCTTCCTGCACCAGACCCGCACCCTCACCGCCACGGGCCGACACGGCACCGACGACCTGGGCGAGGCCCTCCAGCCCGGCGCCCTGCCCGACTCCACCCCGTGGCGCACCCACGTCCACGTACCCCTGCACGCGGCCCCCGCCGCGCCCCTCACCTCCACCCTCCCCGTCCTCGCCACCGCCCTGACCCGGCTCGTCGGCGGGCCGCACCCCCTCACCCGCCACCTGGAGGTCGAGACCTACACCTGGCACGCCCTCCCCGCCGAACTACGGCCACGCACCCGAGCCCAGCTCACCGACGGCATCGCCGCCGAACTCTCCCTCGCCCGCGACCTGCTCACCGACCTCGGCCTGAAGGAGCTGCCATGACCGACCACCCGGCGGCCCCTGCCCAGCCCTCGCCCGGCCGCCCCACCCCGCTGCTCGTCCTGGACGTCGTCGGCCTCACCCCCCGCCTCCTCGCCCACATGCCCCACCTGCGCGCCCTCGCGGACCAGGGCTCCCGCGCCCACCTCGGCACGGTCCTGCCCGCCGTCACCTGCGCCGCCCAGTCGACCTTCCTGACCGGCACCACACCCGCCGAGCACGGCATCGTCGGCAACGGCTGGTACTTCCGCGAACTGGGCGACGTCCTGCTGTGGCGCCAGCACAACGGCCTGGTCGCCGGCGACAAACTCTGGGACGCCGCCCGCCGCGCCCACCCCGGCTACACCGTGGCCAACATCTGCTGGTGGTACGCCATGGGCGCCGACACCGACTTCACCGTCACCCCCCGTCCCGTCTACTACGCCGACGGCCGCAAGGAACCCGACTGCTACACCCGCCCTCCCGACCTGCACGACGAACTGACCGCCGAGTTCGGCACATTCCCCCTCTTCCAGTTCTGGGGCCCCGGTGCCGGCCTCGCGTCCAGCCGCTGGATCATCGACGCGACCCGCCACATCCAGCGGACCCGCCGCCCCGACCTGACCCTCTGCTACCTCCCTCACCTCGACTACGACCTCCAGCGCTACGGCCCCGACGACCCGCGCTCCCTCCAGGCGGCCGCCGACCTGGACGCAGCGGCCGCACCCCTGCTGTCCGACGCCCGCGCGGAGGGCCGTACCGTCGTCGTCCTGTCCGAGTACGGCATCACGCGCGTGGACCGTCCCGTGGACGTCAACCGTGCTCTGCGCCGCGCCGGCCTGCTGGAGGTGCACGAGCAGGACGGCATGGAGTACCTGGACCCGATGGCATCACGTGCCTTCGCGGTCGCCGACCACCAGATCGCCCACGTCTACGTACGCCGTCCCGAAGACCTCGACGCCACCCGCGCCGCCCTCACCGGCCTGCCGGGCATCGCCCAGCTCCTGGACGACGAGGGCAAGAAGGAACACCACCTCGACCATCCGCGCTCGGGCGAACTCGTCGCCGTGGCGGAACCGGATGCCTGGTTCACGTACTACTACTGGCTCGACGACGCCCGCGCACCCGACTTCGCACGGCTCGTCGAGATCCACCGCAAACCCGGCTACGACCCGGTCGAACTCTTCATGGACCCCCTTGACCCCTACGTCAAGGTCAAGGCGGCGGCCGCGCTGGCCCGCAAGAAGCTCGGCCTGCGCTACCGCATGGCGGTCGTACCCCTGGACCCGTCACCTATTCGGGGCAGCCACGGCCGCCTTCCCGCGAGCGACGACGACGGTCCGCTCCTCATCTGCTCCACCCCCCGTGCCGTCGGCGACCGCGTCGCGGCCACCGATGTGAAATCACTCCTGCTCCGACTCGCCGGCCTCACCTGACGAGCCCTCATCAAGCCTGTCTCGTGTGCCTGGTCCCCAGTGAAGCACTCACCACTGACAACGCCCTCTCACACCCCGGAGTTCCGCATGATCCGCATCTCGCACGATGACCCCGAACTGACCCACCGGCTGACGAGAAGGGGCATGCTGGGCGTCGCCGCGGGCGCCACGGCGGCCGCCCTGCTGGGTACAGCCGGCCCCGCCTCGGCCGCGACCACCGCGCCCGCGCCCGCAGGCCGCCGGGGTCGTCCCGTCCTGCCTCCCGGCCGCCTGGGCATCCAGCTCTACAGCCTGCGCGACAAGGTCGGCACCCTGGGCTTCGCCCCGGTCTTCGCCGAACTGGAGAAGTACGGGTACGACGAGATCGAGTTCGCCGGCTACACCCAGGGCTCGGCCGGCCCCATCACCCTGCCGCGCCTCAGGCGCCTGGCCAGGGAACACGGCCTGACACCCATCGGCAGCCACGTCGGCTACTACTCCGACGACCCGAACGCCTACACCTTCGCCCAGAACCTCGAGAAGGTCCTTGACGACGCCCAGGCCCTAGGCCTGAAGCACATCGGCACCGCGTCCGGTCCGTTCCGCTACGGTTCGACCGTCGACGCCTGGAAACGCGCCGCAGAGGAGTTCAACACCTACGGCGCGGCGGCCAGGGCGCGCGGCATGAAGTTCTACCAGCACAACCACTCCGACGAGTTCGCCTTCGCCGCCGACAACCCCAAGGTCCGCCTCTACGACGTCCTGCTGGCGGAAACCGACCCCGACCTCGTCTACCTCGAAATGGACATCTACTGGGCCTACGCGGGCCAGTTCCGCTTCTCCAAGCGCCCCGACGGCACCCCCGCGCCCTTCGACCCGTTGGACTACGTTCTCGCCCGCCCCCATCGCTACCCGCTCTTCCACGTCAAGGACGGCGTGAGTGACCCCACGAACGAGTTCGGCTACCGCATGACGGACGTCGGCGACGGCGACATCGACTACCAGCGTTTCATCTCCGCCGTCACCCACCTGCGCGGCCAACGCCAGGCCCACCACTGGCAGACGGAGCACGACAGCCCGCCGGACTCCCTGAGCTTCGCCCGCCGCTCGAGCGCGTACCTGCACTCCCTGCGCGAGAAGTGCTGACGGTCACCACACGAAGACTCGCTCCGGCGGGGGCGTGAAGCCTCCGACGGAGCGAGTCGTCATCGTGCGTTGCGGTGCCCTGGATCAGCGGGTGTAGGTGACCCGCTTCTCCTTCAGGGACGCGCAGTTGGAGCCGGAGATCTGCACGTACACGTTCTTGATCTGGCCGCCCCAGTCGACGCAGTGCCCCTTGCCGTAGACGTAGGTCGGACCGGCGTACGAGGTGAAGCTGCCGTAGTCGTCGTCACCCTGGTCGGTGTCGGCGACGTAGAGCCAGGCCGACATGTCGACCGCGGTACCGGGGCTGTTGCGGATGGTGGTCACACAGTTCTTGCCGTTGGACGCGTTGTAGGTCAGGTAGACGGTCCCGAGCGAGCCGACGGCCGCGGAGTTGACGGTCCGGTAGCTGCTCCCGCAGACCTTCTGCGGAGTGGTGTTGGGTGCGGCGGAGGCCGGCGCGGCCAACGCGGTGCCGGCCCCGAGCGCGAGCGCGGCCAGAGCACCGACAGTGAGGGCAGTACGGTTGAATCGCATATTTCCCCCTTGTGGCTGTAGGAGCTCGTTGCTCCTGACTGGTCTGACTGGCGACGCATACGGATGGTTGTACCGGTCTCCGAAGAAACCTGTCACTCGTCGGCGTCGGCCCGCCGCTGCACGTCACAGTGGCTGATCCGGGAGACGTCTCCCGCGCGGCAGCCGAACACGCGGCGGGTTGCCGTGCCCTTCGCCGGCACCGACACCTGGTCGGTGGTCTCGGCCATCTTGAACCCGGTCCCATCCCTGAAACCGACCTTCACGGTGAAGACCGCGTCACGCGCGTTCGGATTCCTGACCTCGACGGTCGTGTAGGGATCATCCGCGTCCGCACAGTGCTTGAGCACGGCGGTGCCGTCCTTGAGGGGCCGGGCGGACGCCGTGGGGGAGGAGCGAGTGGTGGGCCGCGAACGGTACGCACCGCTGCCGCGGTACCTGTCGGGCGTGCTGGTGCGGTACGGGCCACCACTGCCCGAGGAGGACGAACTGGCGTGGTCCTGACTGGAGTTGCTACATCCACCACTACTGCTGTGATGGCTCCCGCTGCCATGCCCCCGACTTGACGAGAACCCGGCCAGGGCCAGCACGACCACCCGGACACGGCCGTCTCCTCGTCGGTAGCGGGTGTGGCTTCGCCTTGGGCGCAGCGGGTGCACAGGCGGACTGTGGCGGGTCGACCGTCAGGGCTCCTTCGGCCAACAGGTGCTCGGTCATCTCCAGCGCGGGGGCGGCCACGACGGGAGCGGTGTCGGTGAGGACACCGCCGGCCGGGGCCGGGCCCGGAGCGTACTTACGGCCTGACCCACGATTGATCGCGAGTGGGTTGTAAGGCTTCTGGTGCTCTCTGTTGCCGCCGGTCCGTCCGAGCCGGACTCTCAGAGGGCGGTTCGTGAGGTGGTGTCCGTTTCTGGCCGAGGTGAGAGCAAGGCCGCTGGTAGAGGGTTCGTCGGCTATTGCTTCCTGGCGAAGTTGCCGGTGTCGGCCTCGGTGAGGAGCCCGAGTTTGACCAGGCGTTTCAGCTTGGCGCGGGTGCCTTCGACGTTCTTCGGCAGCAGTTCGTGGCCGAGGGTTTCGCAGACGTCCTTGGCCCGTAGCGGCTGGGTCGCATGGTTGAAGGCGGCGAGGATGCGGGGGTAGTCCGGGTGCTCGGGCAGGTCCGGCGCGACGACAGGGAGCCGGTCGGTGAGGCCGGTGACGGTCTTGCGGGTGATCGCGAGGTGCTCCAGGTGCATCTCGGCCTCCCGCAACCGGCTCTGCAGGTCGTCGATCTGTGCGCGGAGGTCGTCGGCCAGGGCCCGGGCGGCGTCTTCCTGGAGGTCCAGGGCATCGAGCAGGGGACGGATGTTCACGCTGCCACCGCCTGTGCCGCGCGCCAGGTGGGGGCGTTCGAACCGGTGAGGCGTCGGGTCATGACGTGGGTCATCGCCCAGTAAACGTGGGAGGCGGAGGAAGAGGGGCGGTGCTCGTAGTCGCGGACCAGGCGCCGGTGCATTATCAGGATCCCGTAGGTCTGCTCGACCCTCCACCGCTTCAGCTGCGGCACGAACCCCTTGTCCTGCGGGTTGCGTGCGACGATCTCGACGTCAATTCCCAGGCCGACGCCGTGCACGACGACCTTGTTCTTGAAGCCCTGGTCGACCAGGGCTTTGCGGACGGTTCCGCCAGCGTGCTCGGCGACCTTGTCCAGCAGGAGGATACCCGCGGCGTTGTCGTGGGTGTTCGCGGCGAGGACGACGACCGCGATGACCAGGCCGAGGACGTCCACAGCCAGGCCGCGTTTGCGGCCGGGCACCCCCTTGGCCGGATCGTGGCCACTCGTGGCGGCGGGAACCCCGGCGGCCACATGGACACTCTGGGTGTCCAGGACCACCAGGGTCGGGTCCTCTAATCGGCGGGCGCGTTCACGGACCTGGCAGCGCAGAAGTTCATGGATGACCTGGTCGGTTCCGTCGTCCCGCCAGGCGGCGAAGTAGTAGTAGGTCGCGCTCTTCTGCGGCAGGTCGTGCGGGAGATAGGCCCACTGGCAGCCGGTCCGCCCCTGGTAGAGGATCGCGTTCACGATCTCCCGCAAGTCGTAGGCGCCCTGGTGGCCGCTGACCGAGCGGTGCCGGTCCTTCCACGCGGTGATCACCGGCTCGATCAGAGCCCACTGCTCGTCCGATAAGTCGCTCGGGTACGGCTTGCGTTCGCTCACCCCGCCACACCAGCAGACCATCAGCTGTGGACTGGCAGGTTCCGCCCGCACCCACGCCATCAGGCGACTACAAATAGACACAAGAGCTCATGAATCGCCATCTCAGTACCCGAACTCAGGTGCCTGATAGGGAGCCCACCAACTCGTCAGACCCCAGATCCCCAGGGCGACCGCGGTTACGGCGGCCAGGGCGGCGAGCCACGGGCGATGGAACCGGCGCAAGGTGAGCATCCAGAAGGCGAGCGGCACCAGAGCGCCCCCCGCGGCGACGAGCGGCAGGTCCACGTAGAGCACGCTGAGGTCCCGGTGTCTCCCCTCGAATCCACCCTCCACATTGACCCTCGCCAGCGGGGCCCAGGCCAGCAGCGCCGCTGCGGCACCCAGACCGGCGACGAGGAAACCAGCAAGACCCTTGATCTCTTCCTTCACGACAGGTCGGACGCCACAGCCCTGCTCGCAGTTCCCGAGTCGGCCGGACTGCATTACGCGCGGGGAGGCCGGCCGCCACCGGCCGCTGTGGGCGAGCCGCCAGGAACGGACATCAGCTCACGAACCGCGCTCTCAGAGCAGCCCGATGCCACAAGTACAAGATCCAGTCTCTCTTCCTTTGTCCGCACAGGGCTGGATATCTCTGATGGTGAGCGGCCGGTCGGCGGGCGCGTAGTGCGGAGGGGAGCGGGGCCATGGACGATGGACGGATTGAGGGCGGCTGGCATGTGGACGAGCGCTGCATGAACTGCGATGTAGCCCGGCAGCTTGCCCCAGGCTTGATCGGCGAGGTCGGCGGCCGCTCGGTCGTCCTGCGCCAGCCGCATGGCCAAGCCGAGCTCCGGCAGTTCCATGCCGCTGCGCATGCCTGCCCCACCCGGTCGGTCCGTCCCCCGGCCGGGCGGTTGGATGCAGCGTTGGATCCCTTTCCCCTGGCCCTGGATGACACCGTGTACTTGTGCGGGCACAACTCCGTGCACACTGCGGGAGCCAACTCCTACCTGTTACGCCGCCCCGACGGCACCGCGATGATGGTGGACACGCCGCGCTGGAGCACTTCGTTGGTCGCGCGCTACGAGGCGCTGGGCCCCGTCACCGATGTCCTGCTCACCCACCGCGACCACGCCGCGCACGGCCGCCGCTACGCCGACCGCTTCGGCGCCCGGCTGTGGATCCATGAGGGCGACCTCGATGCCGCCCCGGACGCCGACCGTGTGCTCCGTGGCACCGACCCGGCAGAGATCGCCGACGGGGTGATCGCCTTCCCGCTTCCCGGACACACGCGGGGCAGCGTGCTCTACCTCGCGGACGAGCGGTACTGCTTCAGCGGCGACAGCTTCTACTGGTCGCGCACCACATCGGACATCGAGGTGACCGACACTGTCACCTGGTACTCCATCGGGGAGCTGGCAGCCTCCCTGGCCCGGACCGCCGACCGGCTGCGCTTTGAGTGGCTGCTGCCGGGCCATGGCGACCGCCAGCGCCTCCCCGGCGACGACATGGCCTGGCGGCTGCAACAGCTGACCGCGCGTACCCGAGAACTGCGGCCCCGACCCGTTGATTTCACGGCAGTGCGCTGGTAGCGGCGCAGCCCGCATGATTGGTTGACATCGACCGTGACATGACGGTGGTCGCGCGGGTTGTTGTGGTATACGCCAATGGCGCCCTCCGCAACGGTACGCAGGAAGACGCGAGGACTACGGGGAGAAAACCACAGCGACTGTCCCAGGGCGGCGCTAAGGGGCTGTAGCTGAGCCAACTGTACGGGCTCCTCCAGGGGGCGGCCTTTGCTGGGGCCAGTCGCACTCCCCGCCGGGTGGGCCGGGCCGGGGTAGCACGGAGGGTCGGTCAGCCTCGGACGCTTCGCGGGCCTGCTCTTCGAGGTCGCCCGCGCCTGTCGGGGTCATCGTCCTGGTCGTCGCCGTTGTTGGGGCCGTGGACGGTGCAGACGAGTGAGGCTCTTGATGGCCTCCAGCGCCTGGCGGGGAGAAGCGACCGAACTGCAGGCCATCGCGAACTGGCTTACAGCAACTGCAGTCCAGCCAGCCGTCGGCGCCCGACTCCCCCCGGTGGAGCACTCCGCCGAAGACGTGCGTTCCCGGGCGGAGGCGACCGGTATGCGTCAGGCGAGGGTGGTCAAGGATCTCATTGCCCACGGCTTCGTCATCGCTGACCGCGACACCGTCATCGACGAGTTCTCCCTACGCCGGCTGCTGCGCGACGGCGC
This sequence comes from Streptomyces griseoluteus, assembly GCF_004784465.1. Classification (GTDB taxonomy): domain Bacteria; phylum Actinomycetota; class Actinomycetes; order Streptomycetales; family Streptomycetaceae; genus Streptomyces; species Streptomyces griseoluteus. Next base: position 118,687 of record NZ_SRRU01000013.1, read on the forward strand.
GGCAGGCGGCCAAGTCGTCGCGGCCCTGCTCAGGCGGCGCAACCCGCCGCCTTTGTAGTGCGCTCTCAGATGCGCGAGTCCGGGCCGACGGCCAGGGTCCTCGAAGTCTCCGCCAGCACCCCCGGCAACCCTCCGCTTCGGCGGGCAGGCCGTACCTTTTCCAGAGCTCAGATGAGGGCCGCCTGTTCGTCAAGCGGCTCTCGCTCCGTTCGCCAACCGCTGTAACCCGGCGCAACAGAGACCCGAACCCTGACCGAACGGTGGCTGGACGACGGAGCGCCGACATCCCATCAGTTCTACTGCTCCCAGACAGTCGCCTTGAACGTGTAGTCGACGGCCCATTCCACCGAGGGCTCATCCAGGTGACTCCACCGCACTTCCTGAACGACGGCTCGCACGATTCGACCTTCGGCCGTCACCAAGCACAAGGTGCTGCCCCGTCTGATGGGGTCTTCATCTCGGAGCTGCTCATAGCTGTCAACACTCACGAGGCCGCCCTGATTGGCGTACTCAAGACACTGTTGCTCCGTCTTCACTGGAGCGGTCGAGACTCCGGCGGACGTGGTGTTCATCCAAAGGCCGAACGAGATACACCTTTGCAAGGCGATCTCCGCGTCATCTGGCGTCGTCTCATCACCGGTGGTTGCTTGCCCCCTGTCGAAGTCGACGGCTGAGGTCACGCAGTTGTTCGACCGTGGGGTACGGAGCTTCAGCGTGCGTCCCTCGTAGACCACCCTGGGGCCCGGAGGTGGTTCCTCGGACACCGATGGATCAGATGGAGGTTGGCTGCTGCCAGAGGGAGACAGGCCCGGAGCCTTAGGCGCCTGAGCCGACGGCTTGGACGCATCCTCCGACTTGTCATCCTTACCACTGTCGGCCAGGACGGGAATGAAGGCGTTGATCACACCAAACGCCCCACCCATGACAGCTACGATCAGGGTGATCTTCCCGGCCTCGCTCAGGCCACTGAACCAGCCCTTGGCCCGGCCCAGGCGTGACTGTTGCGAGGGTAATGGTGCTGGTCCCGAGCCAGACGGCGGGTTCGGGGTGTTGCTCTGGGACGGCGGGGTCGAGGACAACGAACCTCCATGCTCTCTTCGTTGGTGGCTCAAGAGCCTAGACGTTCGGTGGCTGCTCGACCTCCGAGCAGCGAGTGCCATCGGTGGGTCTTGATCCTGGCGGATGTTCGCCGGTGACCACTCCCACGACGGGGCAGCGCTACGCGATACTCGTCCTGTGGAGTGGTGCGAGCAGGCCCGGGCAGCGGAACAGCGCCGGGATTGGGATGCGGCCATCGCGTTGGTTAGCGCGCACGCCGAGTGCTACTCCACCGATCCTTCCAGGCACGACAACCATCTGTGGCACATGGATCTGCTCATCCGTGCGGAACGACTCTCGGAACTCGCAGAGCGCTCTCTCACCGATGTTCACGCACGTCGGAGACTCAACAGATCGCTTCGCGAGCGGGGGATGGAGGCGGCGCTGCGCAACCGCGCCAAAGACGGTGATCGCGATGCCCTGTACGTCCTTGTCCGACTGCTGTGCGAGACGAGTCGGACCCAAGAGGCCCATCGAGTGGTCCAAGACCTCGGCCCGGACGATCAGTACGCACATCAGATCATGGCTGGCCTTCGATCGAACGGACACCTTCGTGCCCGGTGCGGCGGTCAGCGCCCACCGGCTAGCCGGGGCTGATGCGTGACTGGAGTCGTCGACCTCGTGGAGCGCGACCTCGATGTCGAACGCCGCTTCCTGTGGCCTGAACCTCCGGTCGTGTAAGTCCGTACCCGTGGGCGCCGCTTGCCGCCCTGCAGCATGAGGTGGAGGCCCCACCGCTCACTGCTGAGCAGAAACACCCCGCCGTTCTCGGCGGGATCGGCGAAGAACAGACGGCCGGCCTGGTCGAACCTCGTCTGTTGCAGGTGCCGGACGTCGTCTCCGCCCAGCGTGACGGTCATGAAATGAGGGCGCTGGTCTGCTCTCTGGCCTCAACGGTCAACGACAGCATCCGCCGCTTGCTCGGGCGCGGGATACGCGGCGTCACGGCCGCCCACCGCCTCCCCAGATCGTGCTGCTTGTGGCCATGACACCACTGTCCGTCGTGTCACTCATGCGGGATCACCCATAAACTGACGCCTGATGCCGAAAGACCGCCAACCTACACCGACGCACCCCCATCCGGACGCGACCTCGCTCCAAGGCGCCGCGACGCTGTCCCACGGCTACCAGCTCGCCCCCCACTCACATGCGGAGGGGCAACTCGTCTACGCCGCCGCCGGTGCGCTGGCCACCGCCACGGAACGCGGAACATGGGTCGCCCCGGCCAACCGCGTCACCTGGACGCCCCCGCACTTCACGCACTCCCACCGCTTCTACGGCGAGACCGACGTACGCCTCCTCCAGGTCCCGCTCCACCTGTGTGCACAACTCGTTGACCACCCCAGCGTCTTCACCGTCAGCCCGCTGCTACGCGAGGCGCTCCTCGCGCTCACCGACAGCCCGGAGCGGCGCCCCGGCGCCCATGGACGCCTGCTCACCGTCGTCGTGGACGAGCTCGTCGACGCCGCCGAACAGTCCCTCCACCTGCCGGAAGCCGACGATGACCGGCTTCGCGCAGCCACCGCCCTCCTGCACAAGGACCCCGCCCAGCCCACGACCCTTGCCGAACTGGGCCGCAGGGTGGGAGCCGGCGAACGCACCCTGAGCCGCCTGTTCCACACCGAGCTGGGCATGAGCTTCCACCGCTGGCGCACCACCCTGCGCATCCACCACGCGCTGGCCCGCCTCACCGACGGGATGTCCGTGACGGATACCGCGGTGGCGTGCGGATGGTCCAACCCCTCCAGCTTCATCGACGCGTTCACCGCAGTCATCGGTCAGACGCCCGGCCGCTACCAGGCCGGCCTGCGCCATCGCTCCTGACCGTCAGCGTCTGCGCAGTTCAGGCACCTGGCCGGCCTCCATTCCAGGTTGGCGGCTTTCCGGTATCAGCCGTCCAATCGCCGGTGGTGCGCACCGTGGCAGTCGTCGCAGGGTGGAGACCGAACGCCGCACCACCCGGGCGGCACCGCCGGTGGTGGCCCTGCCGCGAACCGGTCCACCGCCCTGAGCACGGAGGCTCGCACACACATGACCACGACACGCGACGACACGGCAGTCGTCATCATCGGAGCCGGCGTCGCCGGCCTGACCCTCGGCAACTTCCTGCTGCGCAACGGCATCGAATGCATCGTGCTGGAAAGGCACCCCCGCGCCTACGTCGAAAAGCGCCAGCGTGCCGGAACCATCGATACCTTCGGGGTGCGCATGTTCCGCGAGTGGGGCCTGGAGGAAGTTCTGGCGGGCGACCCGATCCCGCACAGCGAAGGCGGCTTCTACATCGACGGCCAGGCGATGCCGATCGACGTGGACGAGGACAACAACGAGAGTCTGTACTGCCCACAGCAGGTCCTCGTGCGCAATCTCACCGAGGTCTTTCTGCGCGAAGGCGGCGATCTGCGCTACCAAGCCGCCGACGTCGCCCTGGAGAATCTCACCGAGGGCCGTCCCGTCGTGCGCTACCAGGACGCCGATGGAGCGGCCCGGGCCATCGACAGCGACTTCATCGCCGGTTGCGACGGCTTCCACGGTGTCTCCCGTCGCAGCATCCCCGCCACGGCCCTGACCGAGTACTCGCACGAGTACGGCTACTCCTGGCTCAGCGTCCTGGCCGCCACTCCGACCAGCCCCTCCGGCATGGCCATTCACGAACTGGGCCTGGCCGGTATGATCCCCCGCGGACCCGAGACCAGCCGCATCTACCTCCAGTGCGCAGTCGACGACACCCCCGAACAATGGCCCGCCGAGCGCGTCTGGAGCGAGCTGGAAGCCCGCTTCGGCACCCCTCCCTCACGCGGCGAGATCCTGTCCAAGCAGATCGTGCCGCTGCGCAGCGTGGTCTTCGACCCGATGAGTCACGGCAAGCTGTACCTCCTCGGCGACGCCGCCCACATCGTCCCGCCGATGAGCGCCAAGGGCATCCATCTCGCCCTGCATGACGCCGAGGTCTTCGCCCGAGCCGTGATCCACCACGCGCAGGAAGGCGATTCCACTCTCCTCGACAGCTACTCGGAGACCTGCCTGCCGCACATCTGGAACTACCAGGCGTTCGCCACGTGGATCACCGACACCATGCACAACGCCGGATGCACCGGCTTCGAGGGCGAGTTCAAGAAGCAGATCGCCCGCGCCGAGCTGCAGCGCCAGTTCGCCTCGGAGTCGGCGAACAAGCTGTTCAGTGAACTCACAGCCGGAACCAACTAGACCCCACCTCCTCCGGAATCATGCTGCGTCGTCGTCCTCCTCCAGCTCCGGCCCCTCCGGGCCGCGCAGCGGGCGCGCTTCGTGATCGCTGAGATGCGAGGTGGTCATGGAAGGGCGACGATCAGGCACCGCAACGTGCAGGCGACACGGGCGATCCACCCGACCACCGCAGGGTGCCGGCTCTACGCGGTGGCACGTACCACGTCCACGTCGTCCGCCCGGACGTATGCCAGTCGGTGGCCGAACTGGATCTCGTAGTACAGGGCTCGTCCCTTCACGAATCGGCCGGGCAAGGCGCTGTCGACGTCCGAGGGCTCGAAGTACTCGCCCCTGACGGTGCCCCGCGTCGCATACCGCTGGCCGGCGAGGAACTCGTAGGGGAGTGGTGAGTCGGGCTGCACGGCGGTGCCGTCGGGGTACGCCGAATCCTCGGGTCTGGCGCGTCCGTACACGGGGATGTCGGGCAGTCCGGGTTTTGGCGTGACCATCCGGCCGACGCTGCCGACCGCTGTGGGGTGCGCCGACGGGTTCCTGAACCATGCCTTCTGGCCCAGGTACCAGATGGCGGTCCAGTCGCCGCGGCGCTGGGCGACCGCGTAGGTCTGCCCCGTGGAGACGCGCGACGTCATGTCGTAGACGCCGATGGTGGAGTCCTCGCCGTCAGGACGCTTGCCCACGTCCTGAACCAGTGGGGCACGCTCACTCGGCTCGGTGTACAGACGCACGGCGCTGGATCCGTGCGGGGCGCAGAGCTTGGCCTGCCCCGTGCACCCCGTATATTCCGGCCTGTTCGTTGCGAAGTCGGGAAGAACGGTCACCAGTTCGCTGTTCGGGCCGGCCGTCGCGCGCAGGGGTGAGCCCAGGAGGTCGAAGTAGTGCCGCCAGTCCCAATAGGGGCCCGGGTCCTCGTGCATGTCGGGGATGCTGGCGGTCACTGGGCCGGGCACGTCCTCATGGCCGATGATGTGCTGCCGGTCCAGCGGAATGGCGTACTTCTTGGCGAGGTACGACACCAGGCGGGCCGACGACTGGTACATCTGCTCCGTGTACCAGGTGTCCGGCTGGGCGAGGAACCCTTCGTGCTCGACGCCGATCGAGCGGGCGTTGAAGTCTTGGTTTCCGGAGTGCCAGCCGATGTCCTTGGTCCTGAGGTGCTGCGTCACCTGACCGTCGCCGGAGCGGATCGTGTAGTGCCAAGACGCCTCGGACGGAGTCTGCACCGTCTGGAACATGGTGTTCTGGGTGTCCTCTGTGTCGTGGATGACGACGTACTCGATCTTCAGGTCCGCGGGACGGTCGGCCACGTCATGGTTGCCGTACCGATTGTCGCCGTACAACACGCGCGGGGCTGGAAGCCAACCGCACGCGAGGGTCGCCGGACACTCGACCCCGGTGCCGGCATCGCTCTTGGCGTTGGCCTCGGGGCCGTTCCCGGCCGCCGACATTTCCCGCGGCGGTACGGCCTCCCTCTCCGTGGTGCCCGGTCGCACTCCGGGGCTCGCCGCGAGGGTCACCCGCTGCCCCGTGTCCGTGGTGCGCTGCGCACCCTTACGGATCACCTCGAACACGTTGTCGGCATACGTCGCCGCAGCCACGCTGTCGGTCGACCCGGAGAAGCGCGCCACCGCTCCCCACCATTCGGCCGGATCCGCACCGAGCGGCCTGCCCAGCTCTCGCTGCGTCGCCGCCAGGAGCGCGGCGCCGCCACGTACGTTCTCGACGGCGTCCGTGCGCAGCCTGACCGACGGAACACCCAGAAGTCCGGCAGCTCGCTCCAGCGTCGCCACCTGATTGAAGAAACCTTTCTTCACCATAGGCGCGCCTTGGGAGGCCGGTGGGTCCGCCGACGACGCCGACGGCCCTGGCGCGGAGCGGTACACCGCGCCACCAGGTGCTCCGGCAAGCGCCGCGCGCACGTCGGTGAGGTGCATCGGCCCATAGCCGCCGATGACGCTCGGAGCGCCTGCGTGCGCGTCCCACCGGGACTCCATGTACGACACGCCGAGGAGCACGCTCCGCGGCACCCGGAACTCGGCGGCTGCGTCGGAAAAGGCCCGCTGCAGCCGGATCACGGAACCCCCGTCGTGCGGACCGCCCGGCGGCCAACTGGCCAGCAGAGGCGTTATCAGCGCAGCCGCCGCGATCACGCATGCCGTCCGGTACAGATGCCTCACGGCGCGGCGAATGTCAGATCCTCCCATGCGGGACCTCCTGTAAGAGCCGGGGGCGACGCGGGCGCGACGAAGCACCCGCGGGCAGCACGAGATCCGCGGCAGGCGGCTCCCCGTGGATCTGCCCAACAGCGCCGGGACAAGGGAACTTGTGCCCGAGGCGGCCGCTCCTCCACGTTCTCCCGGCTCCCGCGCGTCGGCTTGCCAAGCGTCACTGGCGCGGCCTAGTTGTGCGCTCGGTGCCACCCGGTCGGCGGCCCGGCGCCCGCTGCTGCCGAACGACGCGATGGTGCCGTACGCGGTGCGGCGCGGACTGGAGTCGGCAGTCGGCGACCGCGTCGTGCGGGCCACCGAGCGGCTGGCTGCGATCCATCCGCGAGTCGACGCTGGAAGGGCTCGACACCGCGGCCCGCAAGGGCAAGCACGGCGGCCGGCCGCCGGTCATCACCGACGACATGCTCCACACCCTGCTCCGGCGCCGCGCGGGCGGCGAGTGCGTCGAGCAGATCCAGCTCGACCTGATCATCCCCACCGTCAAGCGCAAGGGAGGGAACCCCTCCGTCGCCGGCATCTACCGGGCGGTCGCCGAGCCCGCCAAACGCGAACGGCTGAAGTCTGCCGACGCCGACGCCTCTCAGCGAATGCCGCCCGCTCCGAGCAGCAGGTAGTGCGTGACGCGCGTGAGCTTTCTCCGGGGCAACGTCCAGGGCGGTGCCGAGGACCTTCCCGTGGAGAGAGCCCCACCGCAGGCGAACGTAATTGAACGTGGGCCATTGAGCACCCAGAGCTAGGCTGTCGGTGGAGCTAGGCGGCGAAGAGGGGGGTTCCGCACATGAGCGGGGTCGTGACGGCGGTCAGCAGCAACAGCGAGTACTCGTTCACGAAGCCGAACCGGGAGAGCATCACCCTGCTCGCCGGCCTCGGTGTCGAAGGCGACGTTCACGCCGGTGTGACGGTCAAGCACCGCTCGCGTGTCGCCCAGGACCCCACCCAGCCGAACCTGCGCCAGGTCCACCTCATCCACGAAGAACTCTTCACCGAAGTCAGTGCGACAGGTTTCCGGGTGGCCCCCGGCGAACTCGGAGAGAACATCACCACCCGCGGCATTGACCTGCTCAGTCTTCCGGTGGGCACGCTGCTGCGCATCGGCGCTCAAGCCGTGGTCGAGGTGACGGGTCTGCGGAATCCCTGCCTGCAGATCGACAACTTCCAGGAGGGACTGCTGAAGCAGGTCGTTGGCCGCGATGACCTGGGCAACATCGTGCGCAAGGCCGGAATCATGAGCATCGTGGCGGAGGGCGGCCTGGTGCGCCCTGGAGACATGATCAAAGTGGAGCTGCCGGACAAGCCGCATCGGCCGCTGGACCGCGTCTGACAAACCGTTCCAGCGGGGCACCAGACGGAGACGTCTCCCGCGAGTGGTGACACACTCAGCCGCTACGAGGTACGCGCCGACCTGCACCTCGGCCTCCTTCAACTCGCCTGCAGGGGTGGCCCATCGTGTCGCACGGCCCTGAAGTCGTTGTGGTCGGAAGCGCGCGGGTTCCCGGTACCCGGAACGTTGGTAAGCCCGGACCTGCATGCCAGCTGATGGCTGCGGCGGTCCCACGCGCGGGGTCCGGCCTCGCTGACGGGACAAGGGCGAGCGAAGCCGGGATCGGCCAGGAGGATCGGGAGGACGACGGCTGATCTGAAAGCGCATCCTGCCTGGGACTTCGACTTCAACGACGGCGATGAACTCACCCGGCGACCGCCCTGACAAGCTGCTCTGTACGATCACCGCATACTGGGCGCTGGTCCGCCTGTCCTGTGCGGAGATCAGCAAGTGGTGCCTTGTCCGGATAGTTGAGGGAGTTGGCGGGTGTCCGCTTTGGACTTCTACGCTCACGTCGCCGTTGGCGGTGAGGTCCTGGGAGTTGGCCTCGGTGCCGGCCCGGAAGCCTGGGAGGCCGCCCTGGGGGCGACATGCCTCGATGTTCCCGGTGGTGGCCTACTGCGGCGGGACTATGGGCTCGTGGACATCAACTTTTCGCCGGACCGGCCTGGGCGGCAAGGGCAGATGTCGTGCTTGGGCTTCGGCGTGAAGATCCACCGGCTGTTGTACGACCAGTCCCCGAGCACCGTGCCGTCCCCGCTCTCTCGGGAGTACGGGAGATTCGCACCCAGAGTCCCCTTCAAGGACCTGCAAAACGCCATCCTGGCCCTGGGCCACACGATCGAACTCGACAAGCACACCACGTCGAGTGACATGGACTGCTACCGCGTATCGGCGTCCGCCGCCCGCATCCACGTCGTCGCTGACCCTGACCCCTACGGGTCAGGCGACCCAGATCTACACGGACATCAGCGAGGCGACGTCTGGTCCGTCGACGTGTGGTGACCGGCCGGCGACCTCCCAGCAGCGTCCGTGACATCTTTTCGCCCCGGCGGTGGCCGCGACGACGGCGAGGCAGAAGGACGGTGTGCGCTCCGACCCTCACGTCAGCGGGATGGCGCGGCAGGCGGCGGCGTCCGCGCTGGCCTTCTCCCGCATGCTCCACAGCCAGTCCTCGTCCGGAAGCGGGAGGAGTCCTTGCATCCGTGGCACTTCCATTGGTTCTTCTGGTGCTCTCAGCCTCCGGTGACGTCGACGAAGGAGCCACCGACGGTCACGTAGCGGATCCGGAGGTCCTTGGGCCGGTCGGGCTCGGTGCAGGCGGCGGTGCGAACGGCGGGTCGCAGCGGCCCTGGGTGCGCAGCGGAAGACAGAAGTCGTAGCGCCTGTGGCACTCGCGGCAGGTCTGCCGGGCGGCCATCGCCTGATCGGAGCGCCCACTGATGAGCGAGCGTGGGTGCGCGCTTGGGCGTGGCCAGGTCGACACGGGGCAGGAAGCCGCGGGTGAGGTGGGTGCACGACCACTGCGGCCGGGTCGCGCGCAGCTGGCGGCGCAGGATCGTCGACCGGGCCCTCGTTGCCGCAGGGGCTGAGGCCCAAGTCCCTCTCCCCGGCACCGCTCGTGACCGGAGACATCGAGGTGACTGCGGGGTACGGAGAATCAAGTCGAACCTACGGGATACCCCACAACCGGCGCCCCCGGTCCGCCGGGCGGACCGGGGGCGTTCCGTCTGGGAGTTCTCAGTCCTTGTCGTAGTACCAGCCGGTGCAGAAGCTCGCCCCGTTGAACCGGGCGCACGCCCGCATGGAGTAGTGCAGGTTGTTCAGATCGTTGGAAAACCGGCTGTTGAACGGGCCGCACTGGGTCCAGTTCTTGCCGCCGTCGGTGGAGCGGTCCACCCAGGTCTGGTCGCCGGACCGGTAGCCGCTCCGGATCGCGGCGAACGAGTGGTCGCTCAGCCTCTGGTTGACGAGAGCGATCTTCACCGTCCGCCCGCCGTGTGTCACGGTTCGCGTCTTGACGTCATGATCGGCGATCCCGTTGCCCGGCCAGCTGCCGCAGTTCGTGCCCGCCGCGGCGGTCGGTGCCCCGACCACAAGCAGGGGCAGGGCAAGAGACGCCCCCGCGAGAATCGCACCGGTACTTCGCCGGATGTTCGACACTAGTAACCGTCCTCTCTGGACCTGGATGGGAGAGACGACACCGGACGGCCCGAAGGCGCGTCCCGGCGTCCCGGACAGTCTTGCCCCAGCGGCGCAACCCCGTCCTTGTCGTGGAGCGCCAGACGTTTGTCGGCGAGTGCCAGCCACCCGCCGGGCCCCGGCCGCCGCGACGCCACGCCCGGGCGCCGGACACCACCGCGTCGGAGCCGGGCGTAGGCGACGGGTGGCCGGCGTCTCCGCTCCGGACCCGACCTGGCCCGCAACCCTCGCGCGGCCACGCCCGTCTCAGTGGACGACCGCGTTACCCCGGGGGAGTGCAGATGTACAGCGTGATCGACTTGGACGGACTTCCAGCGGCCGACCGTTTCTCGTTCTGGTGGGAGGCCGTCGCACGCTCGGTGGTGCCGGTCCACGCCTCCAGCGAGGACGCGCCCAGCTTCTGGGCCGAAATGACGTCGGTGGACCTCAGAGGGATACAGATCTCCAGGGTGCGCTGTCTCTCCTTCGAGGCGCGCCGGACACCGCGGCTGATCCGCCGCGCCGACCTCGGCCTGCTGCAACTGTCGCTCACCCTCCAGGGACGGTCAGGGATCGAGCAGGAGGACCGTCAGGCGTCGCTCGCCCCGACCGATATGGTCCTGTACGACACCTCCGTACCCTTCCGGGCGTGGACCCTCCCCGAGGTCACGGCGGACGGAATCGTGGTGCAGTTCCCCCGCGAAGCCCTGCCACTGTCCGCCGGCGCCGTCCGGTGCCTCACCGCCCGCCGACTGCCCGGGCGCAGCGGGATAGGCGCGTTGCTGGCGACTACCGTGCGGCAGGCCCTGCGGCAGGCTCCCGCCCTCACTCGCGCCGACGCCGGCCGCCTGTCCGGGATCGTCGTAGATCTCGCTGCCGCCGTACTGGCGCACGAGCTGGAATCCGGCCCGGAGACCATGCCGTCCTGTACCGGAGAAACGATGCTGCTGCGCGTGCGGGACTTCATCCTGCGGCACCTCACCGACCCGGAGCTGTCGCCCGCGACCATCGCGGCCGCGCACAGCATGTCCGTGCGGTCGCTCCACCGGCTCTTCGAGGCGGAGGGGGCCACAGTCTCGGCCTGGATCCGTGAACGCCGGCTGGAACACTGTCGCCGTGACCTCACGGACCCGCTGCGCGGACGGCAGCCGGTCCGGGCTGTGGCGGCCCGCTGGGGGTTCACCGACCCGGCGAGCTTCAGCCGGGCCTTCCGCGGCGCGTACGGGCTGAGCCCGCAGGAGTACCGCAGGCAGTGGCTGGCGGGTGAGCTCTCCAGCGGCAGATGACGGACCGTCTACGCGGCGACGCACACCGAGAGTTCGGGTGCCGGTAACAACCAAACCCCGGACTTGAAGGGAGGCCGACCGGAATACGGCTGGAACAGGGGGATCGCCGAGGTGAGCCCAGAAGCCGCGAATAGTTGCACTTGGAGGCGTCAGCCCTTCCGCCGGGCGCGCTTCTCAGCGCGGGCCTTGGCCAGGGCTGCCCGGTGGGTCTCCTCGACCCCCGACCACGTCACATGTCGAGACGGCGCCGGTCCTCCATCTGCTCCTGCTGGGCCAGGCGACGCAGGCCCGACCGGCCGGCCACCTGTCGGCGACCCCACGGGATCACCTGCTTCCACGGCTGCTACTCGGTCGGCGACGACAAGCCGTGGGGCATCAACCGAAGACGCAAGGGCATCGACCACACCTGGGCAGCCCTGCGCTCGGTCCGCGCCGCCCGACCCGATAGCACCCCCGATCTACGTGATCCTCGACAGTTGGACGCCATCGTCGGCCCTGTCCTGGACGGCCGCGCCCCGGCGGCCGACCGGGCCGGGGTCAGTCGGTGTCCGTCGACGGCTGCCCCGGCTCGTCCAGCTTGAACCGTCGTCGGATGTCCGGACGCCCGAGCAGCTTCCGCGGGTATCCGGGGCCGGGGCGCGGGGTTACGTTCTCCCAGGCCAGCGGCTCCTTGCAGTGCGAGCAGACCACCTCCCCGTGGGCGTCGTGGCCGCAGGTCTCGTGGCGGGTGACCACCGGTGGCCCGGCTTCGTCCGCCAGCCACCGGTCGCCCCAGCTGGTCATGGCGAGGATGACGCCGTAGAAGTCGCGGCCGGACTCGGTCAGCAGGTACTCGTGGCGGAGAGGCTGCGTCTCGTAGACGCGCTTCTCGATCAGTCCCGCCTCCACCAGTCTGCGCAGCCGCTCGGACAGCGTGTTGCGGGCGATGCCCAGCTCCTGCTGGAACTCGTCGAACCGGCGGATCCCGTAGAACGCCTCCCGCAGCACCAAGGGGGTCCACCAGTCCCCGAGCAGATCCATGGTCCGGGCCACCGAGCAGGGCCAGTTCGCGAACGACGTACGCCTCATGAACCCCGATGTTACGAGTCTTTCTACGAAACTCAGCAGAAAACGGAGGCGTTCGACCTTGCGGGAGTGAGTCCTAATACGCAACTATGCAGGTCGTCGAGGGAAGGGAGTCAGGTGCCATGGAGTGGACGGGACAGGTCTACGCGGACACCCCGACGGTCTCCGCCAGGACCTACATCGACGCACCCCCCGAGCGGTTGTGGAGGTACGTGAGCGACATCCACCTGATGCCCGAACTCAGCGCCGAGCTCCAGCGCGTCGAGTGGCTCGACGGCGCGGCCGGTCCCGGAACGGGCAACCGGTTCCGCGGGTGCAATGCCCACCCCGCCCTGGGCGACTGGGAGACGGTCAGCACCATCGTCGACTGCGAGGAGCCGCGCCGGTTCGCCTGGGCGGTGGGCGACCCCACCCACCCGATGAGCGTGTGGCGGTTCACGCTGCACCCGCAGGACGCCGGCACGGTGCTGGAGCAGTGGGCCCAGCTCGGACCGGCCCCGTCCGGGCTCAGCGTCGCGATCGCGGCCATGCCCGACAAGGAGCAGAAGATCGTGTTCGTCCGGCTGCGCGAGTTCGAGACCGGCATCAGGTCCAACCTCGCCGCCATAAAGAACCTCGCCGAACGGGAGAAGTGATGCGCACCGCGACCACCATCGAAGGTTCCGGCGGAAACTGGGGCGAGACCGCCGAGTTCGTCCTGGAGGCCGAGAAGCTCGGCCTGGACATCTGCTGGGTGGCCGAGGCATGGGGGAGCGACGCCCCCTCACCGCTGGGCTACCTGGCGGCCCGTACCGAGACACTCCTGCTCGGCTCCGGGGTCATCCAGCTCGGCACCCGCTCACCGGTCACCATCGCGCAGACCGCGATGACCCTCGCACACCTGTCCGGCGGCCGGTTCCGCCTCGGCCTTGGCGCCTCCGGGCCGCAGGTCATCGAAGGCCTGCACGGCATCCCGTTCGCGCGCCCCCTGACCCGGATGCGGGAGACCGTCGAGATCATCCGCGCCGCCTTCACCGGCGAGAAGATCACCTTCCAGGGCCGCCAGCACACCATCCCCCTCCCCGACGGCGAGGGCCGCCCGATGCGGCTCAGCCTGGAGCCGGTGCAAGTGCCGATCTACCTGGCCACACTGTCGCCCAAGATGCTCGAACTCACCGGCGAGATCGCCGACGGCTGGCTGGGCACCAGCTTCGTCCCCGAAGGCGCCGACGCCTACTTCACCCACCTCGACACCGGGCTGGCCCGAAACGGCCGGACCCGCACCGATCTCGACATCTGCCAGGGCGCCGAGATCAACATTGTCCCCGACGAAGGCAGGCTGACCAGCGTCGTCGGCAGCCGCAAGAGAGAACTGGCCTTCTCACTGGGCGGTATGGGCTCCGGCTCGACCAACTTCTACAACAACGCCTACAGCCGCCAGGGCTGGGCCGATGTCGCCGCTCAGGTCCGCGAACGCTGGCAGGCCGGGGACCGCGACGGCGCCACCGGCCTCATCACCGACGAGATGGTCCTGGCCACCACTCTGATCGGGACCGAGGAGATGGTCCGCGCCCGCCTCGAGGACTGGCGCGCCGCGGGAGTGGACACCGTCCGCCTCTACCCGGCGGGCGACACCCTCGCAGCGCGTCTGGACAACCTCGGACACGGCATCGGCCTCATCCGCGCCCTCGATCCCCGGTAGAGGCCCGGTTCCCGGCCGCGTACCGGAGCCGGATCAGGCCCCGCCGGCTTGGCACCCGTGGCCTCGACGGCACGACGGCCGGCGGCTTGCCGGCCCAGGTCAACCCCCGGCTCCGTTCGACCGCCCACCGCCTCCCGCGAAGGCGAGGAGGCCTTGCGAGGGCAGGCTACCGCTGCGTCCGCCCGCGCCTTATCCGGCCGTACCCGCCCGCTGTGTCCATCCGCTGTCCGGGCGGTGGCCGGATCCGAGCCTGAACACGGCTCCGGCCGCCGCCATCGACCGCGCGAGACGTCGGGCAGCACCTCGAGTGCTGTCGACCGCCCAGGCACGGCACCGCCCGGCGGCCCCCTCCCCGCGAGCGCGCGTCCCCCGTCACGGCCACGCGCCCCCCCCGCAGGCAGACACCGCGAGGCGCTGCTCAGTGCCGTTAGAACCCCCGCAACATCGAGGCGTTGCACGTGGGTGACTGCCCGATCCCCTGCCGGAGTCGGCGCAGCCGTGGCATCACCCGGCAGCAGGCTGTTGACGCCCTCCGCGAGCAGGCACCCGCCTGCTCCCAGTGCCGCCCCGACACCACGCTGGGCGTCCTGGACTGACGTTGGTCTGGCGGTTCAGGCGCCGCGCTGGTGGCTGGCTGCCTTCTTCGCCGGCGGCTTTTTGGCGGTCGCCTTCTTCTTCGGCCTCTTAGGCATCTCGTGCACCTCGGCTGGCTCGCCGCGCGCCTCCCGTGCCTGGGCCACGGATTGGTTGAGCGCAGCCATGAGGTCGAGGATCTTGCCGGGCTGCTCCGGCTCGGGCGCCTCTGGCAGGGCGTGGTCTTCCCGCTTGGCGTCGATGATCTCCCGTAGCGCCTCGGTGTACCGGTCCTTGAAGTCTGGCCCGTCGAGGTCGTCGCGGGTCATCGTCTCCATCAGGGCCAGGGCGCCCTCCAGCTCCTCCGGGGACACCGCCGCTTCGTCCGGCAGCAGCTCGGCCGGGTCGCGGATCTCGTCCGGCCAGCGCATCGCGTGCAGAACGAGGGTGTCCTCGCGGACCCGCAGCAGACCAAGCCTCTCCCGCCCGCTCCAGGCGTACTTGGCGACGGCCACCCGGCTGGACCGGCTCAGGGCCTTCGTCAGCAAGGCGTAGGGCTTGGCTGCCACCTGGCCATCGGCGACCAGGTAATAGCCCTCCGCGATCCGGATCGGATCGACCGAGTCGACCGGGACGAAGGCGACGATCTCGATCGCGCGGGCGGTTGGCAGCGGGAGGTCGCGGAGGTCGGCGTCGCTGATCGGGATGATGACGTCCTTGGTGAGCTGGTAGCCCTTGCCGATCTCGGCCTGACTGACCTCGCGGCCCTCCAATTCGCACACCTTGCGGTTCCGGACGCGGCCGCCGTCCTCGGTGTGGATCCGGTGGAAGTGAACGCTGTGGTCCTCGGTGGCGCTCACGACCTTGATCGGGACCGTGACAAGGCCAAACGATATGGCGCCGCTCCACACGGTTCGGGGCATGGCGACCTCCAGGAGGAGCCCCGAGCGAGTCCAGCTGTGGGATCTCACATGTCGCTGCACAGCCTCAGGGCCGACTGCACTCTGGCTGCACTCGTGCAACAGCATGAGACCCACTTTTCAGTATCGGCACCAATTCGAGTAGCGGCACTCCGATGGACGCTCGCCCCTTGCCCCGACGGCACCTTGACTCCGCACCCCCGGCCGGGCGCCCGGGTTCGAGGCGGCGTTCAGTGGGTGGTACATCCGCCGTCGACGGGCAGGGCGACACCGATCACGAAGCGGGCGCCGGGGCTGCACAGCCACAGGGCAGCGGCGGCGACTTCCTTGGCCTGGCCGAGGCGGCCGATGGGCTGCTCGCTCATGATCGCGCCCATGGGGGTTTCGATCACGCCGGGACAGACGGCGTTGATGCGGATGCCCTTGGGCGCGTACTCGACCGCGGCGCTCTTGGTCAGGCCGATCACACCGTGCTTGGAGGCGTAGTGGGCGGTGCGCTACGGCAGGCCGACCGGCCCACCGAGGGAGGAGCAGTTGACAATCGCGCCGGAGCCCCGGGTGCGCATCTGGTGCAGTTGCCTGTAGCCCACCGTGGCGTCCTCGAAGCCGATCGACATGCCGCAGAAGAGAATGAGCTCGTCCGGGGATGACAGGATCTCCGCGACGGTCTTGCGTTACACCGACCACGCCATCTGCGGGCAACTCTGCAGTCCTTCGGCACGGAGCAGCGGCATGACGGTCTGCAGAGGCCGCGCAAATAGGCTCGTGGCTCCGGCCCCTGCTACCGGGTTCGGGTCTGTGGTGGGGCGTTTCATTGGTGCCGTCGTGAAGTGCCGGGCGCAGCGTCATGGGCGTCCGATTCGGTCGGCTGGTAATCAACTTGGGCCGGATGGACCGAAGCGAAAGCTGTGGTGAGCTGGTCCAGCAGAGGTACTGCGCAGGGGTGGGGGTCGCGGCGTGGCGTGATCGCGTAAATCCCACGCGTGGGGGGCCCGACGAGGGGCGTGGTGGTGACGTCGGCCCGCAGCGCGCACGTCATCACCCCGGGTATCAGCGCGATGGCATGACCGGTAGCGACCAGGGCCAGCTTGCCGGGCAGATCGGCCGCGGTGAGGTCGATGCGGACGCTGACTCCCGCACGGGCGGCGTGCTGGCGCAGGAGCGCCGCAGAGCCGTCGTTGTCCTCGACCCAGGTCTCGTCGGCCAGCGCCTGGATGCGCACCGGTCCGCACCCGGCCAGCGAATGGCCGGCGGGCAGTACGACGACCATCTCGTCCAGCCCGAGGAACCGCCGGTCGACCCGCGGGTCGGCGGCCAGCCCCGGCGGAGCGTCTGTGACGACGGCGATGTCGAGATCGCCCGCGATCACGCGGCCGTGCAACTGTGCGCTCAGGCCGGGGAGCAGGCTCCACCGAACCGGTCCGGCCTGCCTCAGCAGGCCCCGGAGAGCCTCAGGAACGATCCCCGCGGCGAGAGACGGCGTTGCTCCGATGGCCAGGGGCCGATCACACACCCCGTTACAAACATCTCGTACCGCGCGAACGGTGCGGTCGGCCTCGTTGAGCGTGGCGAGGGCGTGGCGCCGGAATACCTCACCGGCCGGCGTCGGACGCACACCACGCGCATGGCGCTCCACCAGAGGCACGCCGAGCTGCCGCTCCAGCCCGGCGATCTGCCGGGAGACGGCCGATTGCGTGTGATTCAGCTCGGCTGCCGCCGCTGACAGCGATCCGACCCGGCACACGGTCACGAAAGCCCGCCACACAGTCAAGTCCACGACGGCAGTATGGCAGTCGGTATGCGGACTCCGCAGGGCAGACTTGCGAAATCTGCGCTTGTCGCATCTATCGAGGTGCACCAATGTGGCGCGCATGACCACACCACACACGACTGCCGTCCTCGGTCTGGGGCGCATGGGTGGCGCGATCGCGACACGACTGGCTGCCCAGGGCTGGGACGTCGTCGGCTGGACACGCTCAGGGCGCGCGTCAGGCTCTGTGAAGATGACCGGCGACCCGAACGAGGCCGTGGCCCAGGCGGACCTCGTCCTCCTGGCACTGTTCGACGGCCCGGCCTGCCAGAAGGTCCTCGACGACGTCCGTGACTCGCTGCGAACGGACGCGATCGTGCTCAACACCAGCACCATCGCCCCCGCCGAAGCAACGAGGCTGGCGCGGCGACTTGGCCCGTCCTACGTCCACGCGCCTCTTCTCGGCTCGGTGTCGGCTGCTGCCGCCGGCGCCCTGCAGATCATCGCTGCCGCCGACCAGGAGGCACTTGACCGAGTTCGACCGGTTCTGGAAACGCTGGGCACCGTCCGGCACGTGGACGACGTCTCCACCGCCGCCGCGCTCAAACTGATCGCCAACAACAGCCTCGCCGGAGCCGTCCTCGCGCTGCGCGACTCACTGCGGCAAGCCGACGCCCTCGGCCTGCCCCGTACCCAGACGCTGGACGTCCTCGAACTCGGCCAGCTCGGCGGGCTCGTGGCCCGCAAGCGCCCCTTCCTCCTCGGTGAGCCAACCGCTGCCACGGCCGAATTCACGATCGGTGCGCTGGCCAAGGACATGGCTCTGCTGGCCACCGCGTCGGATACCCCCTTGCGCAGCGCGGCTGGCCTGGCCGACACCCCTACCGCCCTTGAGGCCGATATCGCTGTTGCCGCCACGGTCACCGCCGTGGAGGACGCCGTACTCGAACCGCTTCGCGCCTACATCCGCGGACACGCCACCGGCGACCCCTCCCACTTCCGCGACGCGTTCCTTCCCACCGGCCACATCGAAGGGATCCGAGACGGCGCATTCGTCTCCTGGCGCCTGGATGAGTACTGCGCCCTCTTCCAGGGCCAGCCGGCCCCGGACGAACCGACCCGCACCCGCCGCATCGACGCCATCGATGTCCACGCGACCGTCGCGACCGCCACCATGACGCTCTCGCACGGGGCAGACACGTTCACCGACATCTTCCTGCTGGTCCTCGCCGACGGCAGCTGGCGCATCGCCAACAAGGCGTATCACCGCCACGACTGAGAACGGGAACCGATCCATGTCCTCGGGGAACGATCCATACCCACATGGGGAACGATCTTCAGAGTCTCTTGTGGCCGCACGTCAGCCCCACTCGTGAACACCCCAGTTCACCCCACACCAACCATCAGATCGCCGAGGGACGACTGTGCCCGCTTTGCCGCGATGGCTGACCGAACCGCTGTGGAACCAGTTCACCGTGCTGCTGCCCGAGCGGCCGCGCTACCACCCGAACCATCCGCTGGGCTGCCATCGCAGGCGGATCAGCGACCGGATCGTCTTCGACAAGTTGCTGCAAGTCCTGCGGTTCGGCTGCTCCTCCGAGGCGATAGCCGACAGCACCTGCTCAGCCAGCACGATCCGCAACCGCCGCGACGAATGGATCCACCTCGGAATCTTCAGCAAGCTCAAGCGGATCGCACTGGACGCCTACGACCGCATCGTCGGCCTGGAACTGGACAGGATCGCCACCGACGGCGCGATCACCAAAGCCCCCGGAGGCGGCGAAGCCGCCGGCCGTTCTCCAGTGGACCGTGGCAAACAGGGTCCGAAACGCTCCGGCATGACCGACGGTTACAGAATCCCCCTCGGTCGAGTCCTGGCCGGAGCGAACCATCACGACTCCCCACTACTGGCACCGACCCTCGACCGACTCTACGAACTCGGCCGCTCCCGACTGGCATCACCGTGCACCTGGATGCCGGATACGACTCGGACATCACCCGCGCTCTGCTCGACGCACGTGGCCTGCAAGGACAGGTCGCCCACAAGGGCGAGAAAGCTCCCGTCCAGGCCACCGGACGCTGGCAGGTCGAGCGAACCCACGCCTGGCAAAACGCCTTCCATCGCCTGGCCCGCTGCTAGGAACGGCGAACCACAGTGATCGACGCGTTCTTCGACCTCACCGACACCATGATCACCATTCTTAGCCTCATCCGCCGAGAATGGACGACGCACCGCTGGGACGACCGCCCCACCCGATGCCCATGAACACTCACCAATTTGCGCGGCCTGTAAGTCCCCCTACCACGAAGGCCGGTCCACGTTCGGTCATGAGCGCTACAGCGCATTGGGTATCACGAGGACGCGAGCAGTCAGGAGAGCCAGTCGGTGTAGCGGGTGGGGGCGAGGTGGGCGTTGTCGTCGGTGAGGACGTCGCCTTTGACGGCGGCGAACATGCCGGCGGTGGGGTCGGTGACGACGGTGCGGTTGTCGCCGTGGTGGGACAGGGTGATCCGGCCCAGTTCGTCCAGGGGGAAGACCTCGGGGCCGGCGATGTTGTGGATGCCGTTCACCGGGGTGCCTGCGGCGACCTCGGCCACCGTGTGGGCAACGTCCTTGGAGGCGATCGGCTGGATCGGTGTGGCGGGCAGCCGGACGGTGTCGCCGTCGGCGGTCCAGGACAGGACGGCGTCCATGAAGTCCATGAACTGCGTCGCCCGGACGATCGAGTAGGGGATCGGGCCGGCCGCGAGGATCTTCTCCTGGAGCGCCTTGGCCCGGTAGTAGTCCAGCTGCGGTACCTGGTCGACGCCGACGATCGAGAGGATGACGAAGTGACCGACGCCGCCCTTGCGGGCGGCGGCCAGCAGGTTGTCCATCGACGTCTGGAAGAAGGCGAGCGAGGCGTCGTCGAAGGTCGGGGAGTTCGTCACGTTGACGACGACGTCGGCTCCGGCCACCGCCTCGTCCAGTCCGCGGCCGCTGAGGATGTCGACGCCCGTGGACTGCGAGTGCGGTACCGCCTCGTGTCCGGCGGCGTTCAGTTCCCTGACCACCTGCGACCCGATCAGCCCGGTACCACCGATGACTGCGATCTTCATGACGCACCTTTCGCGGGGATTGCGTGGCAGATGCGACATATATGCCACTTTGTGCCGAGGCGACACATGCGCCTCAACCGACGGAGAAGGCGGCTTCAGCCCGCCTGCTCATCGAAGCACGGTGCCCAACCCCTGTTAGCCCGTGACTCAACTCCGCCGGTAACGCTGACGTGGCTCCAGAAGCCACTCCGCCTCCTGGAGCCTTGATCAGCGAACAGCGGGCCACCGATGAGGAGAAGGGGTCCAGCAGCGGTCGGCCCGTCAGCCACGACGCCGGCCTCTACAAGGAGAGGAACACCGTTGAGCGCCTGATCGACAGGCTCAAGGCCTGGCGAGGCATCGCCACCCGATACGACAAGAACCCCGACAGCTACTTCGCAGGCCTCCATCTGCGCGCCTCGATGATCTGGATCAAGGAACTCACCCGGATCACCCATTGATCACGACTCGTTAAGCCCCTCTAGGGGCAGTACACGTCCCCGTCGGGTCGCTGACCGGTGGCCAGGAAGCGGGAGACGGTGCGGTCGCCACAGGCGTTGCCATTGGCGAGGTAGGCGTTGTGGCCGGTGGAGTCGACGGTGACCATGACGGCGCGTGTGCCGAGGGCCCGGCGGAGTCTCCGGGCGCCGCTGAGCGGAGTGGCCACATCACGGGCGTTCTGCACGAGCAGGATGTCGGAGGGGCCTTGTCCGGTGATCCGTACCGGGGACCGCCGCGGCGGGTACGGCCAGGCGGCGCAAACCATCGCGTTGCGGGGCATCCCTGCGGTGAGCGGATGCAGGCGGCGGCTGTCGGCGACGGCCTTGCGGTAGTCGGCCGTCGATGTCGGCCAGGCCACGTCGTTGCAGAGCGTGCCGATGCTGACCGCGGCGAGGTTCTGCAGCGCCTGGTCCGGCGGCTGTTTCGGCGCGGGAGGCACCGTGCCGTGCCGGGCGGCCAGCATCAGCTCGGCCAGGGCGGGGAAGCGGCTGGGTGCGTAGAGGCTGTCCAGCATGGTCTGGCGCAGCACGTTGCCGTTCAGCTCCGGGGGGTTGGCGCCCGGCCAGGGGAGCGGTGCCCGGTCGAGGCGGGCGGCGAGGCGTAGGAACAGCGGCCGTACCTCGTCGGCGGTCGCCGCGACCCGGTCCGGATTTCCGGCGGTCGCGGCCCACCGGGCGAACTCCGGGAAGGTGTCCTCCACCCCGCGCTCGTACGCGTGCAGCCAGCCGCGCTCGACCAGGGTGGGATCCGGATCGTCGTTGCTGTCCAGCACGATGCGGTCGGTGTGCTGCGGGAACCGCTCGCTGTAGACAGCGCCCACGTATGTGCCGTACGAGACGCCCCAGGCGGCGAGCCGGTGTTCGCCGAGCGCGACGCGGATGCGGTCGATGTCGTGGACCTCGTCAAGGGTGCTGATGTGCCGGATCAGCTCGCCCCCGTTGCGCGTACAGGCCCGCGACAGCCGGCGGGCGGTGGCCACGTTTCCGGTGATCGAACCGTCCGGAGCCGGCCAGGGACGCAACGTCGACGTGGCGAGGTCGGCGTGCCGGAGGGCGCAGCTGACGGTGGTGGACGGAGCGAGCCCACGCGGCGCGAAGCCGATCAGGTCGTACTGGTCCCGCACGGCCTGCGGCAGCTTCTGCCCCTTCCCGGAGGGGTCGGCGAGGCTTGTGTTGCCGGGCCCGCCTGGAATCAGCAGCAGTACCCCGCGCCGAGTGGCCGGTTTCGCGGCGGGAATCCGGGAAACGGCGATGTCGATCGTGCGGCCGCCGGGGTCGGCGTAGTCCATTGGCACCTTCAGCGAGGCGCACTGCTGACGCGCATCGAGCCCGTCGCCCGCGCACCGGGCCCAGCGGAAGGCGGGGGACGGGGATGCCGCTGTCGCGGGAGGGGAGACGCTCAGCGGAGTAGCGAGGCCGAGGAGCGCCGCGGAGACGGTGAGCCAGGCGGCTCGTGAACTTCTGCTCTGCTTCATGCAGAGGAGCCTCGCGGATTCGGTGGTCCGCTCACATCCGGTGAACCCCCCTGCTGGTAAGGGGGCTTACTTGTTTGCCGAGAGGCCGTCATGAAGCCCCTCCGCCGCTCTCGGCATCGGATGAATCGAGGGCCGGGCTCCGCCTGCGTCCCTCGATGATGTGGATCAAGGGTTTGAAAACGACCACCCCCTGCTGGGGGTGCCCCCGGACCTGCTCGATGGATCTCCCCTCCCATGCGGCACCTGACCTTCGTCCGGGCGGCTCTCATGGTTGTCGCCGGACTCGCTGTCGGACAAGCCGCGCCGTCGGTCAGTCCAGGTCGGACATGTCGAGCACGAAGCGGTAGCGGACGTCGTTGCGCTCCAGGCGGTCGAGAGCCGTGTTCACCTGGGACGACGGCAGCAGCTCGATGTCGGCGGTGATGCCGTGCTCAGCGCAGAAGTGCAGCATGGCAGCGGTGGACGGGCGGCCGCCGCTGCCGGCGGAGCTCAGCTTCTTGCGGCCGATGAGCAGGTCCATGGTTTCCACGGTGACCGGTCCGAGGTGGCCGAGGTGGCTGAGGGTGCCGTCCATGGCGGTTACGCGCAGGTACGGAGCCAGGTCGTGGGGGGCGGAGATGGTGTCGATGACCACATCGAACTGGTCGCGGACCGCCTTCATCTGCTTCGGGTCGGTGGAGACGACGAATCCCTGCGCCCCCAGGCTGCGCGCTTCGTCAGCCTTGTCGGGGGTCCGGCTGATGACGGAGGTCGTGGCGCCGAGCCCGGTCGCCATCTTGACCGCGAGGTGTCCCAGGCCGCCCAGCCCGGCCACGGCGACGGTACTGCCCGGGCCCACTCCGAGCGCCTGCAGCGGCTCCCAGACGGTGACGCCGGCGCAGAGCAGGGGAGCTGCGGCGGCTGCGTCGAGGTTCGCAGGGAGATGGTAGGCAAACTGATTGCTCACCACGTACTCGCGGGAGTACCCGCCCAGTGTGGTCGACCCGTCCTGCCGGTCGGCTCCGCCGTAGGTCAGTGTCGGGAACTCTCGGCAAAAGTTCTCCTGGCCGGCCTGGCACATACGGCACATGCCGCACGAGTCGACGATGTTGCCGACGGCCACGGGGTCGCCCGGGGAGAAGTCGGGAACCGCGCTGCCGACCTCGGTCACCACGCCTGTGAACTCATGTCCGGGTACGAGCACGCCGTTCGCTTCGCTCTCGTGCGCCAGCAGCGCGTGGAGGTCTGTGTGGCAGACACCGCAGTAGTCGACACGTACCGCGATGTCGTCCGGGCGCAGGTCCCGGCGCTCCAGCACAGTGCGCCGCAGAGTCCGTCCCCTGCTGTCCGCCTGCCATCCGGTCGTGGAACGCATCTGACTCCTAAGACAGACTGTTCGGTCTATTTGACGGTAGAGGCATGCGAGCCAAGAAGCAAACAGACGAGTCTGTCTGTTAAGGTCCTGCTATGCCTGACCAGCCATCCAGCAGCCGCGGAGCCGCGACGTATCAGCGCATCGTCGACGCCGCCACCCAGGAGTTCGCCCGGTACGGCATCGCCGGTGCACGCATCGAGCGGATCATCGCAGCCGCACGCACCAACAAGGCACAGCTCTATGGCTACTTCGGCAACAAGGAACAGCTCTTCGACGCGATCTTCTTCGCCTCACTGGAGCGGATCACCAATGTCGTCCCCATCGACGCCACGGACCTCGCCGACTGGGCGGTGCGCCTCTACGACGAGTACCTCAGCCGCCCCGATCTGATCCGGCTCGCGACCTGGGCGCGCCTGGAGCGGCGCCCGACCGGGCATCTCGTGGCGGACCACGACCGCTACGACGACCACAAACTCCGCGCCATCGCAGACGCCCAGGCCGCCGGGCGCATCAGACAGGGAGACCCCTTCGACGTGATGGCCATGGTCATCGCCATGTCCATGGCCTGGTCTCCGGTGAGCAACGTCTACGCCGCCTCCACCGAGGAGCCCACGAGCGTGCACGACCAACGGCGCACCCTGCTCCGAGACTGCGTAAGCCGCGCCGTCGCCCCGGACCGGGGAGCCTGAGCACACCACGAGGGTTCGGTGCGGCACGCCCACCCCACGCGCGTGCGGGCCCAGCCTTCACCTGTGATGCGCTTGTCTTCGCTCCCCCTCGGTCGAGGGGCGAAGCGAGTGGGGCGACGAGTAGCCCTGGCCGATTCCAGAGATCCTCCTCAGCCCGCGCCCACGGAGCCGTCCGGGCCGCGTGACCGGTCGCCCCGGTCGACCAGGAGCACGAATTTGCGGCAAGGGTTGCACCCGTCTGTTGCGCTGGGGGTTGCACCTACTGTTGCGCCGACCACCGGGCCGTCCCCGTGTCCGCGCAGGTCACCAGGCCGTTTTGCCGAGGTCGGCCTGCTGACATTCCCGTTGCGGCTGCTCTGCCCATGTCCTTTGGCTGAAGTGAAGGAGGAAGGTATGGGCGGTGCGGCCGCGGCCGGGTATCGGGGCGTGCTCGGCCGGTTGCGCGTCCGCCGGGGCCGCCGCGCCCGGCCGCTGTCAGCGCGGCGGTGTCGTCAGGAGGGGAACGTCGGCGGGGGAGAGGCCGGGGCGGGCGCGGTGCCAATGCGCAGGATGGCGCCACGTGCACCGTTCCTGCGGCGGCGGGGAAGTGACGGACCGCTGACCTGCGGCAACCGGAACCGGAAGCGGGCCCCGGCGCCACACGCCGGAGCCCCGCCGTGTTCCGGGCGCGGAGCGCCGACTCGGACGGCCGCGTCCGCTCAGTTGCCCCGGCCGAAGGCCGGATTGCCCGTGACGACGCGGGCGTGTTCGAGCAAGCGGTCCTCGATGTCCTGGGCGGTCGCGTCGCCGACCAGCAGGTCCATCGCGTAGCCGTCCTCCAGCGCCACGAAGGACCGCCCCAGGGCCCAGGCGTCGCCGGCCAGCGTGAAGTCGCCGCTCGCCTGCCCGAGGTCGAGCACCTGGCGGTAGAGCTCGGCCTGCCGGTGTGCGAAGGTGCGCTGCCGGTCGGCGGCGCCCTCGTTGCGCAGGGCCACCGGGAACAGCTCGAAGAGCAGCCGGGTGCTCTCCTCGCCCTCTCCGGGCCAGGGCACGCCGGAGCGGATGCAGGCCCGCAGCCGAGACACCGGACCGTCCGCCGCCGCGATGGCCTCCTCGCGGCTGACGAAGTACGTCGCGGCACTGCGATCGAAGACGGCGGCGAAGAGTTCCTGGATGTCGGCGTAGTAGTAGAGCACCGACGCCGGGGTGACGCCGGCGGCCCTGGCGACGTCCCGCAGCTTGGTGGCCGTGGCCCCGCGTTCCACCACGGTCCTGGCGGTCGCGTCGATCAGCTGGGCGCGGCGTTCCGCCTGGTTCCTGGGTCGAGCCATGGTCGACATGCTCGCACACCGTCGAACGCCGTTCGTATCTCACCTGTGGCGATCCATTGACCTCTCCCTGTTCGTTAACTAAATTTCGTTTAACTAATCCCGAGTCAGACCTGGTGACCCATGTCCCGTCCCCTCCCCATAGTGCTGGCCCAGGCCGCCCAGCGTGCCGTAGACGACCTGGACGGCCTGGCCGCCGACGTCCGACGGCGCACGGCCGGGCTCCCCGCCGCACCGCTGGTCGTATATCCCGAGCTGCATCTCGGTGCTCCCGCGGGCGATGCCACGCTCACCCCCACTGAGCTTCCCGAGGCCCTCGCCGAGCCCCTGGACGGCCCGCGCGACCGCGCCCTCGCGGAACTCGCCGGCGATCTCGGTGTCTGGCTCGCCCCGGGCAGCGTCTACGAGCGCGGCGCCGACGGACGCGTCTACAACACCGCCCCCGTGTACTCCCCGCGCGGCGAACGGGTCGCGGCCTACCGCAAGGTCTTCCCGTGGCGGCCGTACGAGACCGTCACCCCCGGCACCGGGTTCACCGTTTTCGACCTCGACGGCGTCGGCCGGGTGGGGCTGTCGATCTGCTACGACGCCTGGTTCCCCGAAACCACCCGCCATCTGGCGTGGATGGGCGCCGAACTGGTGCTGAACTTCGTCCTGACCTCCGGCAGCGACCGGGCCCAGGAGACCGTGCTGGCCCGCGCCAACGCCATCGTCAACCAGGTGTTCGTCGCCAGCGTCAACTGCGCCGCGCCCGCCGGTACCGGCCGCAGTCTGCTCGTGGACCCGCAGGGCACCGTCCGCACCGAGGCCGCGGCCGACAGCGACACCACCCTCACCGACGTCATCGACCTGGACGAGGTCACCAACGTCCGCCGACTCGGCACCGCCGCGCTCAACCGGCCCTGGGAGCAGTTCCGCCCCGGCGACCAGCCCTTGCCCCTGCCGCTCTACCAGGGCCGGATCGACCCCGCCACCTGGGCCGGCGACACCGGCGCCCGCACCGAGACCCGCCGTACCGCCGGGGAAGAGAGCAACCCGTGACAGACCAGCCCACCCGCATGAGAGGAGACCTCGGACTCCTGTCCGTGGTCGCCTTCGGCATCGCCTACATGGCCCCCGCCGTCGTCATCTCGATCTTCGGCGTCATCGCCGCCACCAGCAAGGGCGCCGCGCCCACCGCCTACGCGATCGCCACCGGCGCCATGCTGCTGACCGGCCTCAGCTACGCCAAGATGGCCAAGGTCCACCCCAGCTCCGGCTCCGTGTACACCTACGCACGCAAGGAGCTCGACTCCCGCCTCGGTTTCCTGGCCGGATGGGCCCTGCTGCTCGACTACCTCTTCCTGCCGATGGTCGCCTGGCTCATCCAGGCCATCTACCTGCACGCCCAGTTCCCGGCCGTGCCGGAGTGGGCCTGGCTGGTCATCAACGTCGTGCTCGCCACCCTCATCAACGTCGTCGGCCTCAAGGTCGCCGACCGCATCAACCGGGTGCTGCTGCTCGGCGTCACCGCCGTCCTGGTCGTGCTCGCCGCGCTCTGCGTCCACTACGGCCTCGGGCATGGCGGCACCTCCTCGGCCGGCCACGCCTTCTGGAACCACGCCACCAGCTTCTCCGCCGTCACCGCTGCCGCCGCCGTCGCCGCCTACGCCTTCCTCGGCTTCGACGCGGTGAGCACCCTCAGCGAGGAGGTACGCGACCCGCGGCGCACCATCCCGCGCAGCATCATCCTGACCGTGCTGACCGGCGGCGGCATCTTCATCGTGATCTCCTTCCTGATGCAGTGGGCCCACCCCGGCGGCTCCTTCCCCGACCAGGACTCCGCCGGATACCTGCTGTCCACCACTGTCGGCGGAAAGACCTTCGCGGACGTCGCCAACATCGTCGGCATGCTCGGCGGGTTCGCCTCCTGCGTCGCCATCCAGGCCAGCACCAGCCGCCTGATGTTCGTCATGGGCCGCGACGGCGCCCTGCCCCGGCAGGTCTTCGGGCGCCTGCACCGCAAGCTGCTCACCCCGGTCGTCAACGTGCTGATCATCGGCGCCGTCGGCCTGCTGGCCATGAACCTCTCGCTCGCCGACGCCACCTCCTTCATCAACTTCGGCGCGTTCCTCGGCTTCACGCTCGTCAACGTCTGCGTGATCGCCTACGCCGTGCGGCAGTGGCGCTCCGGGACCCGCCACTCGCCCGTGCGGTACCTGTTCCTGCCCGCCGTCGGCGCCGCGGTCGACGTCTACCTCATCACCCAGCTCGGCGGCACCGCCGTCAGGCTCGGCCTCGGCTGGCTGGTCATCGGCATCGTCTGGCTCGGGGTGATCACCAAGGGCTTCCGCCGTCCGGCCCCCGAGATGCGCCTCGACTCCGACGAGGCTTCCGGCCCCACCGAGCCGGAAGCCTCCGGCCCGCTCCTCCCGACGGCCTGAACCACCCCCGAGGCTCCCGGCTGCCGACGACGGCATCCGGGAGCCTCGGGCGTACCCGCGCGGGGGGCGGGAGCGCGGTGCCTGCTGCGGGGACGACGGTGGCAGCCGTCGAGCGACGCCTCGCGGGGCGCGCGCAAGGGCCGGCCCGGAGGTCTCCGGGCCGGCCGGTTCACCGCCGCCGGGTCAGCAGAGGGGGACGCCGGGGAGCTGGGCCGCGGGGTTGTCGATGTAGATGTTGCTGATGAAGCCGTTCTGGTCGCGCAGCTTGCTCCACCAGTTGTTGGTGTAGCCCTCCGCGTTCACCGTGTCGCCCTGCTTCTGGCACAGGACCCGGACGCTGGTGGGCCCGGCGAGCGTGGTGACCACCGGCGCACTGAGGTAGGCGTCGCTGCGCACCCGCACCCCGCTGCCCCAGGTCATGAACGGCACGCCCGCGCCGCCGCAGCCGTTGTCGCTGGTCAGGAAGTACTGGTTGTAGCTGCCGGGGTAGGCCAGAGCGACCCCGTTGATACGGATGTCCTGTCCGACGCCGTCGTAGAGCTGCTCGTAGTGGATGTGCGGGCCGCTGGAGTTGCCCGTGCTCCCGGTGGTCCCGATCTGCTGGCCCTGCTCGACGTGCGCTCCGTCGGCGACGCTGTAGGCGGACAGGTGGAAGTAGTAGGTGCGCCAGCCGCCGCCGTGCTCGATGGATATGTAGTTGCCCGCGCCGTTCGCCTGGTAGTACCGGTAGGCGGTGCCCGCGGCCGAGGCGAGGACCGGGGTTCCGTTGGTGGTGCCGCCGTCGGCGCGGACGAAGTCCAGTGCGCGGCGGACCTCGGCCGAGTGGTGGCTGTAGGTCCACTTCTGACCGCACGGGTAGGGGGCCTTGAAGTTCGGCGCCGCCGCCACCGTGCTGGTGGTGGTCGCGGCGCCGGCCGGCTGGACCGGGACGAGCAGCAGGCCGGCCACTGCGATCAGGGCGGTCACCGCTGTGGTCCAGAGGCGTCTGAGGGGCATCGCGCATCGCTCCTTCGTGGGGAAAGCAGCTGGGGACGCCGGCGTCCGGGCGGACGGCGGGCCGGGCCACAAGGTAGGGACGGGCCCGATGCGGCACAAGAAGCGGACGGCGTCTTTCGTTCAGAACGCAATGTCTTGCCCATGACAACTCCGTCGGACCACCATGCGTGACCGGAGTGCGGCCGACTCGCGCCACCGCGGGTCTCGTTGGCGTGACGGACGGAGTGGGCAACGATGCAGCGAAGACGCCCGGAAGACGGGGCCTCAACACGCTTGCAGCAGCCGGTGACGGCGCGTCCGGAGCGTCGGCCGGCGGCTGCCGCGACCGGCCGCGGCCCGCAACTGCGGTGTCGTGCGGCGGGGTCCGGCCCGTCCGCAGCCCGGTCGGCGGCCCGGCCGGGGAGCGGCACCCGCCGCCGTGTCCGGCACGGCATCGGCCGACTGGTGAGCCTCACCGTCGCCCTGGGCGTGCTGGGCGCGCTGACGGCGGTGCCCGCCCTGGCCGCTTCGCCCCGCCCGTCGCCCGACCCGGACGTGCCCATGGGCGTCACCGCCGGCGTCGCCGTCTTCGACCGGTCCACCGGCCGCTTCACCGAACTGCTCAACGAGGACCGGCAGTTCCGGTCGGCGTCGGTCGTGAAGCTGCTGCTCGCCCTCGACGTCCTGTGGGACCTCGGGCCCGGCTACCCGGTCCCGGCCGAGGACCGGGCGCGGCTGGAGGCCATGCTGCGCAGCAGTGACGACGCCGCGGCGAGCCACTACTGGTCGCAGCGGGGCGGCAGCCTGATCATCGAGCGCATGGTCGCCCGGCTCGGGCTGACCGGCACGGCACCCCCGCCCGCCACGCACCCCGGCTTCTGGGGGTACACCGCCCTGACCGCGTCGGACACGGTGCGGATCTACCGCTACGTCCTCGACAGCGCCCCCGCCCCCGTGCGGGACCTGGTGATGGGCGCTCTGCACCGCTCGACCCGGTGCGCCAACGACGGCTACGACCAGTACTTCGGCATCCCGTCGGCCTTCACCGGCCCCTGGGCGGTCAAGCAGGGCTGGTCCGGCTTCACTTCAGGCGGCTGCACCGCGGACGCGGGCACACCGGCGCGCGTCGCCGCCCCGGCCGGCGCGGGCTCCGTCCACGATGCCCGGAAGCCGGGACCGTCCGCCGCCGGCCCGTCCACGGCCGCCGCCGGCGGGGGAGTCGATCTGGTCAGTGAGGCCCTGCACTCCACCGGCACCGTCGGCGCGGACGACCGGTCCATCATGGCCGTCCTGACCCTCCACCCCGACGGCACGCCGTACGGGACCGCGTACTCCCGGCTCACCCGCCTGGTCGATTCGCTCGACGTGCCCGGCGCCCAGCGCCCCCTCGGCGTCCGCTTCGCCACGCTCGGCTCGGGCGTGCGCGTCCGCGCCGGCGCCACGACCGACTCGGCCGTCGTCACGACCCTCCCGGCCGGTGTGGAGGTCCTGGTCACCTGCCAGAAGCAGGGCCGGCGCATCACGGACGACGCCCGCAGCAGCGACTGGTGGGCCCATCTCCCGCAGTACGGCGGCTATCTGACGAACGTCTACGTCGACACACCCTCGGACCGCCTCCCCGGCATCCCCGTGTGCTGACGAGCCCCTGGCCACTTCCGCGCGGCACTTCCCGCCCGGGCACGCCCAGGGACCGTCGCCGGGACCTCCCCTCCCGGCACCCGGCCGCACACCGCGGCGGTCGGCCCTCCGATGTCCGACGACGGTGCGCCAACTGCCGTCCCACCCCACTCGGCACCCGAGAAACGGAGCAGCCCCACATGCCTTCCGGACCTCCCATAAGACGCCTGCGCACCGCCCTCCTCGGGCTGGCCCTGGCCACCGGTCTCGCCCTGACCGGTCAGCCGGCCGGCGCGGCGAGCACCTCCCCGTCCACCGCGCCGGCCGGGACCGCCCTCAACGAAGCCTTCGCGCGGGCGGCGTCCGCCTACGGCGTACCCCGCGACCTGCTGGTGGCCGTCGCCTACGCCGAGACGCGCCTCGACGACCACCACGGACTGCCCAGCCAGGACAACGGCTTCGGAATGATGCACCTGGTCGGCAATCCCTCCCGGCACACCCTCGAACAGGCGGCCCGGCTCACCACCGCCACGGCCGCCGAACTGAAGCACGACCCCGCGGCCAACATCCGCGGCGGGGCCGCCGTCCTGCGTGCCATGGCCGACGAGTCGGGCCTCCGCGCCGCCGGACGGCACCGGCTCGACGCCTGGTACCCGGTCGCCGCCCGCTACGGCGCGCCCGGCAGCGACACGGCGGGCCGCCTGTACGCGGACGCCGTCTACGACGTCCTGCGACGGGGCGTCCGCGCCCACGTGCGGGGCGGCGAGGAGGTCGGCGTCGCCCCGCACCGGGTGACTCCGCAGCGCGGGAAGTACGCGGAAGCCGCCCCGGAGGGACTCACCGGAGCCGCCGACTATCCGACGGCGCTCTGGTCACCGGCCTACGCCGGCAACTACGCCGCCGGCCGCACCTCGGCCGTCACCACGGTGGTCGTCCACGTCACACAGGGCTCCTACGCGGGCACCATCAACTGGTTCAAGGACCCGGCGGCACAGGTCAGCGCACACTACGTGGTCCGCTCCTCCGACGGCCAGGTGACCCAGACGGTCCGGGAACGCGACACCGCCTGGCACGCCCGCTCGGCCAACGCCTCCTCCGTGGGCATCGAGCACGAGGGCTACATCAGCACGCCGTCCTGGTTCACCGACAGCATGTACCGGTCCTCGGCCGCGCTGACCCGCTACCTCACCGACAAGTACGGCATCCCCAGGGACCGCACGCACATCGTCGGCCACAGCGAGGTGCCCGGCAACGACCACACCGACCCCGGCCCGTACTGGGACTGGTCGTACTACATGAGCCTCGTACGCGGGGACGGCGGCGGCACCACCACGCCGTTCCCCACCTGGGGCACGGACGTGAGCATCCGTCAGCAGGCGACCACCACGTCCACCCGCGTGGCCACGCTGCCCGGCCCGACCACCGTGCGCGTCAGGTGCCAGGTCCACGGACAGCTCGTCACCTACGACGGCCACAGCAACGACGCCTGGTCCTACCTGCCCGACCACGGCGGCTACATCTCCAACATCTTCATCGACGTCCCCGACGCCTGGCTCCCGGGAGTGCCGACATGCTGACCCCCCTTTCCCCGAGCAAGAGGCCCGCACCGCGCCGCAGATCCCGTCTGCTCCGCGGCACGCTCTGCCTCCTCGCCCTGGCCGGTACGGCGCTCGGCACGGCCCCCGCCGCCGGCGCCGCCGACGCGTCGCGCGCCGCCACCGGCGCGGTCTCCTGGCGGGCCGATCTCTCCCACCCCGGCTCCGACGACGTCAACGTCCGCTGGAGCGCCGGCGCGCTGCGCGTGCGCGACCGTTCGCTGAGCCCCGCGTCGCTGGGCCATGACCGCGGTTACGCCTCGGCCGTGCTGGAGTCGCACCACGTGAGCCGGCCGGTGAACCGGGTCGCCGTGGACCTCGACGCCGCGGTGCCCGGCGGGACGAGCGTGGTTGTCGACGTGCGAGGCCGCGCTGCCGACGGCGCGTGGACGGAGTGGCGGCAGGCGACGGCGGGCGCTCCGGCGGAACTGCCCGGCCTCGTCGACGACGTGCAGGCCCGGCTGACCCTGTGGACCGCCGAGGACGGCACCACACCGGCCGTGGAGGAACTGACGCTGAGCGCGGACGACGGGGGAACCGCCGCCGCCCGGCCGCTGGCGGCGGCCTCGGCCTTCTCGGCGCGTGTCTTCGCCACCCGCGAGGGACTGGTCGGCGGCACGACCGCCAACGGGCACGTCATACGCAGCAACGACCACTTCGTGGCCCTCCCCTCGCGGCGCGCCCTGTCGCCCAACGGCAGCGGCCAGTACTCGGTGCAGGTGTGCGGGCCGGCGCGCTGCGAGACCGCGCCCGTGTGGGACGTGGGCCCCTGGAACACGCACGACGACTACTGGAACCCCTCCACGCAGAGGGAGCAGTGGAGGGACCTCGCCCGGGGAGTGCCCGAAGCGCAGGCCGCCTACCAGAACGGGTACAACGGCGGACGCGACGAGTTCGGCCGCCAGGTCGCCAACCCGGCCGGCATCGACCTGGCCGACGGCACCTTCTACAACATCGGCCTGAGCAACAACGGCTGGGTGACCGTCACCTACCTGTGGACCGACGGCGGCGGCGACACCAAGTCCTTCCCGACGTGGGGCACGGACGTGAGCATCCGTCAGCAGGCGACCACCACGTCCACCCGCGTGGCCACGCTGCCCGGCCCGACCACCGTGCGCGTCAGGTGCCAGGTCCACGGACAGCTCGTCAACTACAACGGCTACAGCAACGACGCCTGGTCCTACCTGCCCGACCACGGCGGCTACATCTCCAACATCTTCATCGACGTCCCCGACGCCTGGCTCCCGGGCGTCCCGACCTGCTGAGTCCGTCCCGGCGGGCGGACGCACCCGCGTCCGCCCGCACCCTACGGCGAATCCGGCGACCCGTCGTGGGGTACGGCCCCCGGCCCGGGGGCCGTTCCTTCCAGCAGCGCCCGTCCAAGCGCGGTGCGCCGGTGCAGCACCCGGTTGCCCTCCCTGCGGGTCACGACGAGTCCCGCCTCCCGCAGCACCGTCGCGTGCCGGCTCGCGGTCGACGGCGCGAGCCGCAGTGCCGCGGCCAGCGCCGTCGTCGTCATCGGTCTCTGGAGCAGTTCCAGCAGCTGCGCACGCGAGGTGCCGATCAGCTGGGCCACGGACGGCCTGCCCGCCCCGGCGCGCAGCCGCGGCAGCCAGCCGGGGCCCGGGGGCGTCGGGTACACCAGGACCGGCGGCAACGCGTCGTTCACCAGCGTCAGCGGAGCCCGTACGCAGAAGAAGCCCGGCACCACGGTGAGCGTGCGGCCGCGTAACCGCACCAGGCGGGCTTCGGGGTAGGGGGCCGCGAGGCGCGTACCGTGCCACCGCCAGCCGGGGAGTTCGGTGTAACTGGCGAGCAGCCCCTCGGCGCCGCCGCCGAGCGCCGCCTCGGCACGCCGCGCCCGGTCCTCCGCGACCCGCGCCCCGACCGCGCCGAGGTAGGGCGACACCGCCACGGCGTGGTACCGCCGCAGGGTGGTGCCCAGCCAGTGCAGGGCGGCCGGGTCCCCGGTGGCCACCCAGCGCACGCTGCGCGGCACCGGACCCCGCAGATCCGCGCACAGCCGGGTGAGTTCGGTGACGAGTCTGCGCCGGGGTGTGGACATCACCCGGTCGACTCCGTGCTCCAGACTCGCCTCACCCGTGCTCGGCGTGAGGAAGTCGGGGAAGTAGCCCGAGGCCGGACACAGCGGCATCAGCGCCCGGACGTCCTCGGTGAGCCGCTCGCGGTGCAGGGCCGCACGCACCTCGCGCCGCCACGCGTCGTACACCAGGGACTCCTGCCTGTTCTGCAGCAGGTGCAGGCTGAGCGCCGCGTCCCACAGCGGGTCCGCTCCGCGAGCGACGCGTAAGCGGGTCAACGCCCGTTCGCCGAACTCCACTTGCAGCACCGTGCACGCACCCCCTGGAAGGGCCACGACCGTCGCGGGATCGATGGCTCACTATAGTGAACGCCCGGTCGCGGCAAGGGCCGGCCGGAGACGAGAATCGCCGTCCCGCCGCGCGGCCGGCACGCCGGCGCCTCGCCAGGCCGGACGGACACATCGCCGGGCCTGGCCCCCGCCGCCCGGGTCCGTGCGGCGGGTCCGGGCACCGCACGGGGTGTGCCGCGGCCGGACGTCAGCGGACGATCCGCGGCAGGCGGGGCGGCTGCGCGGCCGGTTCGGGCAGGCGCAGCGGCGACAGGCCGGGGGTGCTGCTGCCGAGGACCGCCGCCCGGCGGGCGCCGGTGGCGGAGGGCGGGGAGCCCGGCGGTCCGTGGGCCGTGAGGAATCCCAGGACCGCGAACGCCCGGGCCTCCTTGGCTCCGGAGGGCAGTCCCAGGCCGTCGCTGGGGCGGAGCGGAACGCCGGGCAGTTCCTCGGCGATCATGCGCATCAGCACCGGGTCGCGGGCGCCGCCGCCGGAGACGACGAGTTCGGCGACCCTGTGGGCGCGGCAGGCGCCGGCCACGGTGACGGCCATCAGCCGGGTCAGGGTGGCCAGCACGTCCGCCAGATTCCGCCCCTCCCTGCCCCGTCGAGCAGGGGGACCCACCAGTGACCGGCCTCCTGGGCCGCCGAGGCGCCGGGCAGGATCGGCCCGCTCCCCGGCCGGCTGTGCGAACGCACCCTCCGCGACGCGCCGCGCGAGGGAGCCGTGCGGGGCGCGGACACCGCGCACCCGCCGGAGTGATTCCCGGGTGCCGCTCGGACACAGGGCAACGTGCCGCCTCGGGGCCGTCGCCTCTTCCGGCTACGGTGCAGGGGCACCGGCAGGCGCCGGTGCGGGAACGGTCCTGCCCGTGCACCGATGAGGAGCTGAGCGTCCATGGCCGAGTGCGAAGTCTGCGGCAACGACTACGAGATGTCGTTCGAGGTGCACGCCGCGGGAGCGGTCCACACCTTCGACAGCATCGAGTGCGCCGCCCAGAGGATGGCGCCCATCTGCGACAACTGCCAGTGCCGCATCCTCGGTCACGGCCTCCAGGCGGACGGGGCGTTCTTCTGCTGTGCGCACTGCGCCCGCCTCCAGGGCAAGGCGCAGCTCGTCGACCACGGCTGAGCCCCGCGCCTCGCCGCTGGGGAGGAGGGCCGGCAGCGCGTCGTCCGCCCTGCCGGTGCGGCGACCCCGACGGCCGCGTGCCCGCGGGCGGCGACGGCGTCCTGCGACGGTCAGGCCGAGGGCCGCGCGGTGTTCCCAGGGTGGTTCCCGGGGCCGTGAGTGGGGCCGGCCAGCGGGGTGGGTGAGAGGTCCGTGGGTTCCTCGCCGGGCTCGAGCAGAGTGTGTGCCGCGCCCACGATCAGGGGGTCCGGCTTCCCTACTGCCTCCTGGTCCTTCGTCGGGTAGTCGCAGCGGTCGAGGAAGCTGCGGATGGCCTCCAGCCGGCCGCGCCGCTTGTCGTTGTTCTTCACCACCGTCCACGGCGCGTGGGCCGTGTCGGTCGCACGGAACATGTCGACCTTGGCGGTGGTGTAGTCGTCCCACCGGTCGAGCGAGGCGAGGTCGGTGGGCGAGAGCTTCCAGCGGCGTACCGGGTCGACCTGGCGGATCGCGAACCGGGTGCGCTGCTCGGCCCGGGAGACGGAGAACCAGAACTTCACCAGCAGGACGCCGTCGTCGACGAGCAGCCGCTCGAACAGCGGGGCCTGCCCGAGGAACCGCTGGTACTCGGCCTCCGTGCAGAAACCCATGACGCGCTCGACGCCCGCCCGGTTGTACCAGGAGCGGTCGAAGAAAACGATCTCGCCGCGGGCCGGCAGGTGGGACACGTAACGCTGGAAGTACCACTGCCCCGCCTCCCGTTCGGTCGGCTTCTCCAGCGCCACCACGCGGGCCCCGCGGGGGTTCATCCGCTCGGTGAACCGCTTGATCGTGCCGCCCTTGCCGGCCGCGTCCCGTCCTTCGCAGACCACGACGATCCGCTGGCCGGTGTCCTTCACCCACCGCTGCAGCTTCAGCAGTTCGATCTGAAGGATGCGCTTCGTCCGCTCGTACTCGCCGCGGCCGATCCGGCGGTCGTAGGGGTGGTTCTCCCGCCAGGTTTCGATCGGACGGCCGTCGACGTCAAGGAGTATCGGCCTCTCGGGACGACTGTCGTCCACTTCCAGTCCTCGCAGCAGCCTCTCCTCGGGCGCGGGATCCCCCGCGCGCGCCGTGTCCACCGTGCCGTCGTTCTCGGACACCACCTGCGTTCCCGCCTCCCGGATCGCTCGAACGGCCGGCGCGCGCCGGCCATCCCGCGCATGCCCCGGTGGACGCATTCCAGGCCCCGCGCCGAGGTGTACTTCGCCGATCACGGAGCAGGCGGCTGCCAGGGTGGGCGACCCCGACAGGGGTGAGATCCGCTGGGAGCACTGGGAGCCCGCGCTGATCATGACGCACATCGACCCGACCCGCGTCACCCGCGATTTCCCCGGCCCCCTGTCCACCGCCTTCGGCAGACCTTGCACACGCCACCGCCCTCAGCGGCACGCGTCGAACGTCGCGTCCGGGGCCGGCCGTCGAAGTGGGCGACGGTCCAGCAATAACCGCCGTGCCCGTCCTCGGTGACTACGTTTCGGATCACGTCGACACCTGCTCAAGCGCACCCTCATCACCCCCTCAGCCAACTAGCTGTTGCGGGGCAGGACGGTGGTGACGCAGGCCGGTGCCCGTGAAAGCGGGATGCTCCGACGGGCATCGGTCGGGTAGCGTGCGGGCCATGTCGAGTCCTGAGTCAGACAAGGTGGGGGCTTTCGGTCACGCCGTCAGCCCCCTGCACCACTGAGCTCGTAGCCCTGTCGTCGTGCCGCTTTCCGCGGTGGGACGAGTGTGCGTTCGGGGCTGGCCGCGGTGACGAGATGACCTTCTCGTGCCTCTCCTCACCTCGGAGCCACTCGATGCCTCTCCCGCTGTACCTGCTTGCCCTGGCGGTTTTCGCCATGGGTACCTCGGAGTTCACGCTCGCCGGCCTTCTGCCGGACATCGCCTCGGATTTCGACGTCACCGTCGGGACAGCAGGCGTGCTCACCTCGGCCTTCGCGATCGGCATGATCGTCGGCGCACCCCTGGTGGCCGCGCTTGCCCGCAACTGGCCCACGCGCCCAGCCCTCGTCGGGTTCGTCCTGGTGTTCGCGGCAGCTCACGCCGTGGGCGCCGCCACCACGAGCCTCCCCCTCCTGTTCGCCACCCGAGTCGTGGCCGCGCTTGCCAACGCGGGGTTCCTCGCCGTCGCTCTGACGGCTGCGGCCACGCTGGTCTCACCCGACAACAAGGGACGCGCCCTGGCCGTGCTGCTGTCCGGCACGACGGTGGCCACGATCGCCGGCGTCCCTGGCGGGTCGGTGCTCGGCATGGCGCTCGGCTGGCGGGCCACCTTCTGGGCTGTCGCCGCTCTCTGCCTGCCTGCCGCTCTCGGCATCCTGCAAGGCATCCCCGCAGGACGTGACGAGGACGAGGCGATCGGCCAGCTGACGTTGCGAGCGGAGCTCGCCCAGCTCGCCCGGCCGCGGTTGGTTCTGGTGATGCTGCTCGGCGTGCTGGTGAACGCGGCGACCTTCGGAAGCCTCACCTTCCTCGCCCCCGTGGTGACCGACAGCGCCGGGCTGGGCGAATTGTGGATCCCTGTCGCTCTGGTGATCTTCGGTGCCGGTTCCTTCATGGGCGTCACCGTCGCCGGACGGCTGTCCGACCGCAGTCCCGGCCCGGTCATCGCGGTCGCCGGTCCGCTGCTGCTCGTCGGCTGGCCGGCTCTGGCGGTCCTGGCCGACGAGCCGGTCGCCCTGCTCATCCTCGTGTTCGTGCAGGGCGCGCTGTCGTTCGCGCTGGGTAGCACACTGATCACGCGGATCCTCTACGAGGCCGCAGGCGCCCCCACCATGGCCGGTTCGTATGCGACGGCGGCGCTCAACGTGGGTGCCGCCGTCGGCCCCGTCGTCGCTGCGGCCACGCTGGGCAGCGAAGCCGGGGTCCTCGGGCCGCTCTGGGCGAGCGGGCTTCTCGTCGCGGTCGCGCTGCTCATCGCGCTCCCCCTCCTCACCGTCATCACCGGCGGCCAGAGCACCGAGGTGTTGCGGTGATCCATGCGAACGCCCCTTTGCGCGGATGTCCTGGAGCATCAGGGTGTTCACTCGGCGAACCGGAGTGGGCGGACCTTTCTAGGCCCGCCGACCGGCGGACTGACCCCCCGTTCTGCTCCCACGTGATGCCGAAAGCGGGGGAGACGCCAGCGGGATCAACACGCAGAACCGAAGTCGCGCCTGCGATGAGGCCCCCGGCATCCAGGACATGAGCTGCGCGGAATCTGATAGCGCTGCTGCGGAGCCCTCATCGACCACAGCCATGTCGATCAGGGCTCTGCGACGTTTGACGACGACACTGACGGCAGCGGACGGCGGCTGCGGCGCGTGGCTCACTAATAGATCAGCTTGTCCAGGTCTTGATCTGAGCGGCGACCTCGCGCACCGGGAGTCCGCCCCGGGCGGCGCGTCGCAGGTATCTTTCTCCGGTCCGCTGGGTGATCCGCTAGCTCAAGTGGTGCTGTGCCCACGTGGAGACGCTGCTCAGCCGGGCGGCGGCTGTGACCGGGTCACCCGTTCGGGTGGGCTGGTCCACCTCGAAGTCGTGGCCGGTCAAGCCGCTCTCGTCCTCGACGATCCGAGCGATGCGATAGGCCAGTTCCATCACTTTCA
The DNA here is from genome assembly GCF_004784465.1 of Streptomyces griseoluteus. GTDB lineage: Bacteria > Actinomycetota > Actinomycetes > Streptomycetales > Streptomycetaceae > Streptomyces > Streptomyces griseoluteus. Next base: position 158,115 of record NZ_SRRU01000013.1, read on the forward strand.
GCGTCGCCGGACCCGAGTGGCGGTAAGCGACCTCGATGTGGGCTGTGTCGCCGCAGTAGTCGAGCTGCACACGTCCTGGCCGACCAACGGTCTCAAGGGTGAGGCTGTATGGGTACTCCGCAGACTCGACGGGGCCAGCGTCCCGCGAGACTCGTCTCAGGATCCGGTCCCACGCGCTCCGTTGCGCCTGAGTAAGTCGGAGCGGCTGCAGGTCGGCATCGGGATCGAAGTTGGCGTTGAGGCGGTCAACCGTTCCCTGAAGTGTCAGGCCCGGCTGCACCCGCACGAGCATGATGTCGTAGCTCACCAGGTGAATGTATGCAGACTTCTCCTACTCGGTCACAGCATTAATCCTGTCCCCCCGACTGACCCGCTCGGGGTGATCTGAACGACACGGCCGAGGGTGGCAGGTCAGTGATTCTGATCCCCGCGCAGCGGCGATGCTCTGGCGAGGAAGCCTCCCGACGACGGCGTGGGCCAGCCTTCAGGCCCTCCACCAACCACCTTGTGGTCATCGACGCCGATACTCGTCTTGTTCTCGCGGTTGGACGGCCGCTGCCAGGCCACCGCAACGACTGCAAGGCGTGGGAGGAGTCCGGTGTCAAGGCTGCCGTAACACCATCACCATCGCTGACGGAGGCTATCCCGGCACGGGCCTCGTGATGCCGCACCGCCGCCGAAAGGGCGAAGAGCTGACCGACTGAAAGAAGGCGCACAACACCTCCCACAAGCAGGTTCGTGCACGCATCGAGCACACCTTCGCCCGCATGAAAACCTGGAAAATCCTCCGCGACTACCGTCTCAAGGTGACGGCGTACATCACGCCGTGCTCGGCATCGTACGCCTGCACAACCTCGTCTCCGCCGGATGAGGACGTGTGCCCGATACTGTTGACCTCACCCGCAGAAGCTTCCCTAAGTGTTTTCGCCGCCTTCGAAATCCCGCTCCGGGCCGCGCATATTGCCCAATACCTTATTCCCCTGAGCATCGATCATTCGCGTGACAGTCTCCTGTGCAATTCCAAAAATAATCGCCCAGGCGGCAATCTGGGCAGCGGAGTCCAAATTCGAAAGGCCTGGAACGACCTGACCGTTGATGAGCATGATCCCGAAGAGGGCCGACAGGGCGCCGATGGGCAGCCTGAGGAGGATGAGCATGGCGGGAATTGAATACGGCATGTTCGTGCCTTGAATTTTTCGAAGCGCAAGGGATCCCGCCATGGCTGCCGCGCCGGCGCCGATACCTTCCACCAGCAGGGTGTCAATTCTGCTCGCCTCCTTCCCTGTTGGGCAAACTTGCCCGGTGGAGGGGCTGAAGCAAAGGAGCGTGGATATCGTCGAACGGTCTTTCAGATTCCAGATGATGAACAGTGCGGCAACGATACTGGTAGCGATGGCCGCGGCCAGGAGGACGTTACGGAAGCTCCGGGCCTGGGCTCTTTCCGCTTCCTCCGCCTCGTGTGCGGCAAGCAGGGTGGCGATGGCCAGCTCTTTCAGGTCCGGTCCCATTTCCTGCCCGTTACTCTTTAAGCGGTCCTCCAATGCCACCAGTCTAGGGTCACTCGGCCCGAGGTGCTGTCTGGCTTGGGCAAGGACAACGGTCCCGGCCCACTTCAGTTCTCCTTCGTCTGCGGGCACCAGTTTGAGGAGCTTCACTTCCGCCTTGTGGACGTTCGAGTATGCCCGATCGACGCGAGCACCCGTTAGCATTGAAAGGGGGGTCTTCCGGCCTCCGGCCGCATTCCGGGCTACAGTCAGATGGGTTTTCACCTTCTCTGCGATCTTTTTGTCGCCGGGTGAGAGTTCGGATACCTCCTCCCTTCTGTTGAGCAGCGCCTGGAGATGTGCCACATGTGCGGTGATGCGCTGCGCCCAGGAGGACTTTCCTTTGCCTGCCACGTCATCATCGGAGTCGAGCTCTCCCTCTTCCATGGCTCCAGTGGAGGCTTCGAGGTGAGGGGCGGCCACTGGGACGGGGCTGTTGGGGTGGCGCTGCCGCCTCGGGACTCGGGCCGACCCACGCAGAGGTCGCGGCAACGGTGCGGGCGGCCGCTGACGCCCTAAGACATCGTTTCTTTTGGCGGCTGGGGTCGTTGTGTTGGTATGACGAGCCTTGCTGAGCGCCTGGTGCCAGATGAGTTGTGGGAGTTGTTCCGGCGGGTGGTGCCGGAGACGGTGGTCATACGG
>NZ_SRRU01000014.1 GCF_004784465.1 Streptomyces griseoluteus
AACACCGAGCGGACCCAAGCCCTGGCAGACTTCCTCCACACCTACAACCACCATCGCTGCCACACCGCACTGGGCGGACACCCGCCCATCAGCCGCGTCAACAACGCTGCGAGTCAATACACCTAGGGCGTCGCCGCCTGTGCGATCAAGTCCTCCGACTCGCCTGACTCCGTCGGCCTGCTCGCCAGGGTGAAGACGATGCGGGTGCCCTCGGTGTGGGTGAGGTCCACCGCGATGGTGCCGCCGTGGAATTCGACGATCTTCTTGCACATCGCGAGGCCGATGCCGCTGCCCTTGTAGTGGTCCTTGGTGTGGAGGCGCTGGAAGATGACGAAGACCTTCTCGGCGTACTCGGGAGCGATGCCGATGCCGTTGTCGGTGACGGCGAAGCGCCAGAAGTCGCCGTCCTGTTCGGCGGAGATGTGGATGACCGGGGTCTCGCCGGGGCGACGGAACTTGATGGCGTTGCCGATCAGGTTCTGCCAGAGCATGCCCATCTGCGTGGAGTCGGCGACGAGTGTGGGGAGTTCGTCACGGGTGATCACCGCTCCCGACTCCTCGATGCTGACGCTGATCGCGGTGAGGGTCCGCTTCATGACCGTGTTCAGATCGACGCTCTGGTGGGTGTTGTGGACGCGGCCCACGCGGGAGAACTCGAGCAGGTCATTGATGAGGGCCTGCATGCGGTTCGCGCCGTCGACGGCGAAGTCGATGTACTGGTCCGCCCGTTCGTCGAGCTGACCGCCGTACCGCCGCTGGAGCAGCTGCGTGAAGCTGGACACCTTCCGCAGCGGCTCCTGAAGGTCGTGCGAGGCGACGTACGCGAACTGCTCCAGCTCCGCGTTGGACCGCTTGAGGTCGGCGGACTGCTCGTCCAGGCGCAGCCGGGCCTCCTCACTGAAGTCCAGCGCCCTCAGCAGCCGCCTGCGCATGGCCTCGATCTCGTCGCTCAACTGCCGCAGGTCGGCGGGGCCGGTCTGAGTGATCGGGTGGCGGAAGTCGCCCTCCGTGATGGTCCGGGCGTCCGCGCCGATCCGCTCCAACGGCCCGGTGACACCCCGGCGCAGCGCCTCGGAGACGATCACCGCGAGGGCCATGATGACCGCCGCGATGGCAGTGAAGATCCAGTTCCGCAGGCGCATCGTGGCGGACAGGTCCGCCCTGGCCGACGCGCGCTCGGCGCGCAGCCGTTCCTGCTGGGTGGCCATGGCGGCGCGCGTGGCGTCGAAGGCCGTCCTGCCCTTGTCCGCGTTCTCGGTGGCCAGAAGAGAGGGCTTGCCGGACGGTGAGGCCGCGACCGGCCGCGCGATCTGCGCCTGCCACGTCTCGATACTGTCCTCCACGACCTTGAGGTCGCGCAGGCGGGCGGGGTTGTCCCGGAGGAGGTCCGACAGTTTCTTCGTGTACACCTTCTGCTGGCTGAGCCCCTGCCGGTACGGGTCCAGGAAATCGGGGGTGCCGGTGAGTCCGTAACCCCGGATGCCGGTCTCCTGGTTGAGCAGCGCCGACTCCAGCCGGATCGAGGTCATCAGCGCGGGGGACTTCACGTCCACGAGGTTGTCGCTGATCGCTGCGGTCCGCCCGAGCGCCCAGGCGCCGGTCGCCCCCAGGAGCACCAGGACGGACATCGCTACGGTGAGCCCGACGCGAAGCCAGCGCCGAGTCGTCCACCGGGACAGCTCCCGCGCGTGCGGCGGCTTCTCAACGACGGTCATCCTCTGTTCTCCTCCGCGGTGACGGCCGCGATCACAGCGGCGCAGGCATACCCTAAGCGACGACGACAACCGTTGTTGTCGCGGGCGATCCCGAGGGCTTACGCTCCTGGTCATGCCTGGCAAGAACTTCGTCGTGCCGACCGCCCCGGAGGAGATGGCCGCCCTCGCGGACGCCGCGGTCGACGAAGTCGCGCGGCGCATCGTCCATGAGGTCACGGCGCCAAGTGGTCGTGTTCCCTCGCCGGACGATCCCATGCACGCGCTGACCCGGCTGCACGTACTGACGCATCTCCAGCGGGCCGCCGAACGCCTCCAGCGTGCGGCGGCCGTGGAGGCCGCCCGCGCGGGTGCCGGCTACCCCCAGCTCGGCGAGGCCAGCGACATGACGCGCCAGGGCGCCCGGCGCCGCTGGCCGGGACTCTTCACCCACTCCAATGAAGCACCCACGGAGCATCCGATGATGACCACCCCCACCCGCCCCTTCGACGTCCTGCTCGTCGAGGACGACGTCGCGGACGCCCTCCTCATCGAGGAGGCCCTCTCCGAGCGCGGTGCCCGGAACCTGGTCCAGGTCACCGACGGAGTCGCCGCGCTGGAGCACCTGCGCGCCCCGGACAGCGCGCGTCCCGACCTCATCGTGCTCGACCTCAACATGCCCCGCATGAACGGCCGCGAGCTGCTTCAGATCCTCAAGGCCGACAAGGAGCTCCAGACCATCCCCGTCGTCGTCCTCACCACCTCCTCCGCCCCCGACGACGTCACCGGCGCCTACCAGGGCCACGCCAACGCCTACGTCACCAAGCCCGTCAACCTCGCCGAATTCGAACAGGCCGTCCAGAGCATCGACGCCTTCTACCTCGAAACGGCAACCCGCCCGCCGCGCGCCTGAGCCATCGTGGAGCACGGTCGTACGGACCCCGCCGGCCCGTACGACCGCACCGCCTTCACTCGCGCCGGCGCCTGAACGCGAACGCCCGGACGGAGTCCTGACCACTCAACCGGAGCGGGGGAGTGGTACCTCCCTTGATCACCTCGGTGCCGACGCTCGTGGCGGTGGCCACGCCGGCCGAATAGGCGACAGCGAGCACCTCGGCCAGCACGCTGTTGACTCCGGCCTCCGGAAGGGGTGTCAGCGAGTGAAAGACCTCCTGCCCGTAGGGCTCCAGCCAGTCCCGGTCAGCGACGACGACCAGCCAGTCCCCCTCACACTGCACCCGCACGTTCTGCGCGCCGAGGACCAGGGCCTCGGCGGCGATCATTCCCGCCAGCTCGACGGCGTCGTAGGCACCTGAGCGGAAGAACCGGCGTTCATTGCGACGCAGGTAGTCCATAACGTCGGGTCGAGTGATGTCGTCAGGGTGATACGTCACTCTCTCAGCCTGGCAGGATGACCGCATGGAACGTGTACTTGGAATCGGCGGCTGCTTCCTGCGGGCCGCCGATCCGGTGGCCCTGAACGCTTGGTACCGGGACTGCCTGGGTCTTGAGGCCGATGAGCACGGCCTGTGGCAGCAGGGGACCGGACCGACCGTGTTCGCGACCTTCGACTCCGGAACCGACTACTTCGGCTCCCGAACACAGCGGACCATGCTCAACTTCCGCGTCGCCGACCTGGACGCGATGCTCGCGCAACTCCGCGCCAAGGGGGCCGACGTCGCCGAGGAGACCCAGGACATGGAGGGCGTCGGCCGTTTCGGATGGGTGACCGATCCGGAGGGCAACCGCGTCGAGTTGTGGCAGCCCGCCTGACGGCGGGTCCGTCAGTCCAGGGCCACGTTCTTCGTCTCCGGGGCCCACGCCACCGACGCCGCCAGACCGATCGCCAGGACCACGGTCAGGGCCAGCATGGTGGGGGAGAAGCCGATGTGGTCGAGGCTGAGCGGGAGGAGGAAGGTGCCGATCGCGGAGCCGATGCGGCTCATGCCGTTGAGCAGGCCGACGCCGGAGCTGCGGAGGTCGGTGGGGAAGAGCTCGGCGGGGTAGACCTGGTCGAGGTTGACGGCCGCCGACATGGTGAAGGTGAAGACCAGGAACAGCGGGAAGAGCAGAGCCTTCGGCGCGTCGGGCCAGATCGCCATGGGGGCGAGGGCGGCGATGAGGACGACGAAGGACCAGATCGTCAGCCCGCGCCGGGTCATCTTCGCCACGAACCACAGCCCCGCCACACTGCCGCCCAGCAGGAACAGGTTCAGGATGCCGTCGCTGGTGGTGTCCTCCTCGCCGACCCCGATCTTGGCCAGCACCAGCGGCAGGAACGTATAGATGGCGAAGTACGGCACCACCTGGGCGTTGTAGAAGATGACGCCGAACGCCGTGCGCCGCCAGTACTCGGGGCCGAACAGGTCCCGGTAGCGCGCCCGGGGGCGCTCGGCCGCGGCGCGCGCGACACGGGCCAGCGAGGCGACCTCGTCCTCCTTGCCCCCGAGCCGGCGCACCACGGCCCGCGCCTGCTCCAGGTGCCCGCGCGCGACGAGCCAGCGCGGGGACTCCGGCACACCGAGCCGCAGCAGCACCACCGCCAGCGCCGGCAGACTGCTGGACGCGAGCAGCCACCGCCATGCCTCGCCGCCGAGGCCGACCACCCAGTTGCCGAGGAAGAACGCCACCACGTACCCCACCGTCCACATGACGGTCAGGGAGGCGAGCAGCCCGCCCCGGTAGCGGCGCGGTACGAACTCGGCGACCAGTGTCGGGCCCAGCGCGTAGTCGGCGCCGATGCCGATACCGATCAGCAGACGCAGTACGAACAACTGGGCGGGGCCGGTGACGAAGAACTCGGCGGCCGACGCGACCGAGATGAGCAGGAAGTTGTACGTGTAAAGGCGCTGGCGGCCGATCCGGTCGGCGCCCCAGCCGACGACCACGCTGCCGAGGAAGATGCCGATCAGCGCCGCCGCGCCGAGCAGCCCCTCCCACACGGAGCCGAATCCCAGCTGCCGGGCGATCAACGGCAGCGCGATGCTGATGATGCCGAGTTCATAGCCGTCGGAGTAATTGGCGCAGAACGTCAGCGCCGTGATGCGCAGATGGAAGCGGTTGAGGGGAGCGTCGTCGAACGCGGTCGCCGCCTCGTCGCCCCCCGAGGGTCCGGGGTTGTCACTCCCGGAGGAAGAGGTCTTGCTCTGCGGCATAGTCTTCGAAACCTTCCAGTCGTTGCCGGGCCGAGGCACCGGCCGCGTCGGCCATCGCCTCCACCAGCGCCACGGTCAGCGAGACGACCGCGGCGTGCGAGTCGAACACGAACTCGGAGGCGACTCCCGCGCTCAGCACGTCGTCGGCGAGCGGGGTGAGCGCCGTGACGAGCCGGTCCGTGATCACAAGCGTGTGCAGGCCCAGGGTGCGAGCCTGTTGGAGCGCGGCCGCGCACTCCCGCGGGTAGCGGGGGAGTGCGACCATCACCAGTGTTCGGGCGCCACACCGGTGGGCGTGCCTCAGTTGGTCGCCGAACACACTGCCCGAGTCGGTCAGCAGCCGGACGTCCGGATGGATCTTGGTGGCAAGGTAGGCGAACGAGGCGGCCTGCGCGGCGGACACGCGGTACCCCACGACGACCAGCGGCACGGACGCCATCAGCCGCTCGGCGACCGCCCGCAACCGCGTCTCGTCGGCGAGCTGGGCGCGCAGCGCGGCGAGGTTGCGCAAGTCGGCGTCGACGGCGGCCTGGAACTTGTTGCCGCCGCGCTCCAGCACCGGCTCGGTGGTCGCGTCGCGCAGATAACGCCGGAACTCCGCGTACCCCTCGAAGCCGAGCAGGGCGACGAAACGGGTCACCGACGGCTGGCTCACCTGAGCGTGCTCGGCCAGCTCGGCGCTGGTCAGCGCGGCAGCGTCGCGCGGGCGCTCGGCCAGATAGCTGGCGATGCGCCGTTGCGCGGGCGTGAGCCGGTGCGCCGTGAGCAGCTCGTGCAGCGACCGGGGCACCAGGTTCTCCTTCTCGCCTTCTCGCCGGCGGGGTTCTTGCCAGCACGATGAATCAAGAGTTACATGCTATTCGCAGTAATGAATGAACTCTTGTCAAGAGGGGTGGCGATGACCGACTCCAGCCGCATCCTGATCAGCGGCGCCGGACTGAGGTGCGCCGACGTGGTCCGCGTGGCCCGGCGCAGCGCGTGGCCGAAGCTGGCCCCCGACGCGCTGACCAGGGCGGAACAGAGTTACGAACTGGCCGTGGAGCTGGGGGCGAAGGGCGCTGTGTACGGCCGGACCACCGGTGTCGGCGCCAACCGCCACATCGTCGTCGACCCCGACGGCGCCGACCTGCACGGACTGCGCCTGCTGCGCAGCCACGCCGGCGGCACCGGCGCGCCGCTGCCCGACGACGCGGTGCGCGCGGTCATGGCCGTACGCCTCAACCAGCTCGCCGCCGCCGGCAGCGGGGTGCACCCCCGGCTGCTCCGGGCGCTCGAACAGGCCCTGCGGGTAGGTGCGTTGCCCCTTGTGCACACCCGGGGCGCGATCGGCACCGGCGACCTCACCGCGCTGGCCGAGATCGCGCTGACCCTCGCCGGTGAACTGCCCTGGGAGTCCGGCGGGATCGACCCCGTCGCGATCAGTCCCGGCGACGCGCTCGCCTTCATCTCCAGCAACGCCGCGACCCTCGCCGAGGCCGTACTCGCCTGGCACGACCTGTCCCGGCTGCTCGCGGCGAGCCATGTGGTGACCGCGCTGACCTTCTGCGCGCTGGGCGGCTCGGCGGAGGCGTACGACGAGCGCGTGCACGCCTCGCGGCCGCATCCCGGCGCCGTACGATGTGCCGCCGAGCTGCGCCGGCTGCTCACCTCGGGGGGCGACCTGCCACCCGGCCGGCGTCTCCAGGACCCGTTCGGCCTGCGGGCCTTCCCCCAGGTGCAGGGGCCCGCGCTGGAAGCCGCCGCGCGCGTGGAACAGGTGCTGGAGGTGGACATCAACGCGGCGGCGGAGAACCCGCTCATCGACACGGAGACCCAGCAGGCCTTCCACCACGGCCAGTTCTCCACCGCTCCCGTCGCGCTCGCCTTCGACTACCTGCGCGCCGCGCTCCACCACACGGCGGAGCTGTCCGCCGCCCGCCTCAGCGACCTCGTCGAACCCGACCTCAGCGGCCTGCCGCCCTTCCTCGCCGAGGGCCCGGCCGGCAGCTCCGGCGTCATGATCCTCGAGTACGTAGCCCACGACGCCCTCGGCACCCTCCGCCACGCCGCCTCCCCGGTCACCCTCGGCACCGCCGTCATCTCCCGCGGCCTGGAGGACCACGCCAGCTTCTCCACCCACGCGGTCCGCAGCACGGTCGCGGCGACGGCGGCCTACCGCAGCGTCCTGGCCTGCGAACTCCTGGGCGCGATACGCGCGTTGCGCATGTCCGACACGGAACTCCCCGACACCCCCCTCCGCCACGCCTTCGACCTGGCCTCGGCGGGCCTTCCGCATGTGGCCGAGGACCACCCGTTGAGCACGGAAATCCAGCAGGCGGAACGGCTGCTGGACCGGCTGGCGGTTCTGTGACTGCCGGACTGCTGAACCGGGCCCGTCGAGCACAGGCACTCGATCCGCGATGAGTTTCACTGGTCCCGCCAGTCTCACCACCGTTGTCGACCGTAGAGGAGGAGCTCGTGGGACAGCTGTTGCGGGTGCAGAACTTCAATGTTTCCAGTGATGGGATCGGGGCCGGGGAGGACCAGACGCTGGAGAGGCCGTTCGGACACGTCGATCCCGGCAGGCTGTTCGCGTGGGCCGGGGCCACGGCGAGTTGGCCGATGCGGACCGAGCCGGGTGGGAGCCGGGGGCTGGACGACTACCTCACGCGGGACTACGCGCGGAACATCGGCGCGGAGATCATGGGCCGGAACAAGTTCGGGCCGCATCGGGGCCCTTGGGAGGATCTGGAATGGGAGGGGTGGTGGGGTGACGAACCGCCTTTCCATACACCGGTGTTCGTGCTGACGCACCACAAGCGGCCCTCGATCACCCTGTCCGACACCACGTTCCACTTCGTCGAGGGGGAACCGGCCGAGGTGCTCGCGCAGGCCAAGGAGGCGGCGCAGGGGAAGGACGTACGCCTCGGGGGAGGGGCCACCACCATCCGGGAGTTCCTCGACGCCGACCTGGTCGACACCCTGCATGTGGTCGTCTCACCGGTGAAGTTCGGGTCGGGCGTACGGCTCTGGGACTCCCCGGACGACCTGCTCGACCGGTTCCACCGGGACGTCGTCCCCAGCCCGAGCGGAGTGACGCACCACCTGTTCTGGCGCAAGTGAACGGCGCTCAGGGCAGCTCCCGTACGGGGCTGCCCTGAGGTGGGGGGTGTCGTCCCCGCTCCTGGTCCGCTCCGGTCGCGTCACCTGGCGTGCCCTGGCGGCAGTTGGCGCCGGCGTCGGGCCGCTACGACTTCCCCTTCTTCTTCAGCACCGAAGGCTTGTGCACCGCGGTCCGCCCCGACTTGTCGCTGCGGACCTCGTACTGGGGGTCGTCGGGGGAGGCGTCGACCGTGCGGCCGGCGGCCTCGGTACGGTCGGTGATCTTCCTTTCGACCTTGCCGGTGGTCTCGGTGCCGTGGGTGCGCCAGGCGACCTTGTCACCCTTGGCGGGGCGGTCCTTGTCGGAGGCGTTCATGGGGGCTCCTGGATGAGGGGTCTCCTTCCACCCTGGCGGGACGCCGGCCCGTTCGCATCCGGGCGCGGGGTTGCGGGCGCGTCGCGGGGTACACGGTGGGGCGTAGGACCGTGGCCGATCAAGGAGGAAGTGGCGATGGACAGCGTGCGCGAGATCATGACGGGGAACCCCACGACGGTGGACGGCCGGGAGTCCGTCACGTCCGTGGCGCGGACGATGCGTGACGACGGGGTCGACGTCGTGCTCGTGGTGGAGGGCGGCGCGCTGCGGGGACTCGTCAGCGATCACGATCTCGTCGTACACGCGCTGGCCGAGGCCGCAGACGCCGAGAAGCTGACCGTGGCCGAGGTGGTGCGCGGGGGACTCGTCACCGTCGACATCGACGACGGCCTGGACAACGTCGCCCGGCTGATGGAGGAGAACTCGGTCCGGCAGGTCGCCGTCATCGAGAGTGGTACCCCGGTGGGCGTCGTCAACGCGAGCGACCCCCGCCTCCAGGGCCGCTCGGGCCGCATCGACTCTCCCACCCCGGAACACGCCCGCAAGTCACGCGGCGACAGCTAGGCGCTTCCCGGCGGCGAGCGGCACGCGCCCCGACCACGTCCCCGCTCGCCGCGCGTCCCCCCGCCCGCCCCCGTACATTGGGCCGGACACCGCTGGGAGGACTGTCATGCGGCACACCGTCACGGTCGCGGGCCCCGCGGCGCCCGAAGTGGTCTGGGAGCGGTACGCGCGATACGAGGAGTGGGCGCGGTGGGCACCGCACCTGCGCGCGGTCCGGACGGAGGGGGACGTCATCCGGCCGGGTGCCCGGGGTGAGGTCGAGGTCGCGGGATTCCTGCGCGGGCGGTTCGAGGTCACCGAGGTCGACGAGCCGGAGGGCGCCTGGGCCTGGAAGGTCGACTTCCTCGGCATCCCCGTACTGGTGGGACACACCATGCAGCCCCAGGGCACGGGCACCCGGGTCGCCGTCCACCTGACGGCACCCGCACCGGTGCCGCTGGTCTACGCACCCATGGTCGACTGGGCCCTGCACCGGCTGACCCGCGTCTGACTCACCGCCCGCGCCGCACCTGGGCCGCCCGCCGGGCCTCCGCCAGCTTGCGAGCCTCGCTCGTCTTGCGGGACGGCCGCCCCCCGGACGTGTCCTTGCTGGAGCCCATGCCGCGGAACGGCGCGTTGGTGTTCTTGGGGCGGGAGGACGGGCCGCCGTCGAGCGGGGTGCCGGAGGGCCTGCGGGCGCCGGTGATACGGGTGAGCGCGGCCTCACCGGAGCGCACCTTGGTGACCGTGGGCTCGATACCGGCCTCCGACGTCACCTTGCCCAGTTCGCGCCGCTGGCCCGACAGCACCAGTGTGACCACGCTGCCGGAGCCGCCGCCGCGCGCGGTGCGGCCGGCGCGGTGCAGGTAGTCCTTGGCGTCGGCGGGCGGGTCGACGTTGACCACGAGGTCGAGGTCGTCGATGTGGAGGCCGCGCGCCGCGACGTTGGTCGCCACCAGCGCGGTGATCTGCCCGTCCTTGAACTGCGCGAGGGTACGGGTGCGCTGCGGCTGGGACTTGCCGCTGTGCAGGGCCGCCGCGTGGACCCCGCTGGCCCGCAGGTGCCGGGTGAGCTGGTCGACGCCGTGCTTGGTGTCCAGGAACAGCAGCACCCGGCCGTCGCGCGCGGCGATCTCCGTGGTCACGGCGTACCGGTCCGGCCCGTGCACGACCAGGACGTGGTGGTCCATCGTCGTGACCGCGCCCGCCGAGGGGTCGACCGAGTGCGAGGCCGGGTCCTGGAGGTGGTCGCGGACCAGGCCGTCGACATCGCCGTCCAGGGTCGCGGAGAACAGCATGCGCTGACCCTCGGGCCGTACCTGCTCCAGCGCCTCGGTGACCTGCGGCAGGAAGCCCATGTCGCACATCTGGTCGGCCTCGTCGAGGACCGTGATCCCGACCCGGCCCAGACGGCACGCCTTGCGCTCGATGAGGTCGTGCAGCCGGCCGGGGGTGGCGACGACGACCTCGGCGCCGTCGCGCAGCGCGGCGATCTGGCGGCCGATGGACATGCCGCCGACCACCGCGGCCATCCGCAGCCCCAGCGCGCCGGCGTACGGGGTGAGCGCTTCGCACACCTGCTGGGCCAGCTCACGGGTGGGTACCAGGATCAGGGCCAGCGGCTGCTTGGACTCGGCCCGGCGGCCCGCCGTACGCGCGAGCAGCGGGAGGCCGAAGGCGAGGGTCTTGCCGGAGCCGGTGCGGGCGCGTCCCAGGATGTCGCGGCCGGCGAGGGCGTCGGGGATCGTGGCCGCCTGGATCGGGAAGGGCTCGCGCACGTCCAGTTCGGCGAGCTTGCGCTGCACCGCGGGCGGCAGGTCCAGGTCGGCGAAGGAGGTGACCGACGGCTGCGACTCGGCGGGGTCCGGGTGGTTCATGACAAGCCTTCCGCATGAGGGGAGGTACCGAGGAAGGCCCGGTAGGACGAGGTACGGCGACCGGACGGGCGGGATCACCGACCGTCACTACCGTGCAAAAGTTTCACGCTAACACAAGGCGCGTACCAGGGTCCGGTCGGCCTGATACCCCGATCCGCTCGGGCAGGAGCGGATCAGGGGGGCACGGCATAGTGGTATGAGCTGATGCAAAAGGCGCGTTCCGTGTACTCGTACCGGGGCGGTCGACGGGAAGGCGACAGGTATGGCTGCCAAGGACTCGTGGGAGCACGGGCCCGGACAGGCCGAGGACCGGGCGGTCAGGGTGTCCGGCGGTCTGCTGGACCTGCTGCACGCCTCCGCCTTGGTCACGGACGCCGGGGGCCGCATCGTCCTGTGGAGCCCCGAGGCCGAGCAGTTGTTCGGCTACGACGCCACCGAGGCGCTCGGCAGGTCGATGGCCGAGCTGGTGGCGTGTCCCGGGGACGCGCAGCGCATCCGCGAGCTGTTCCGGCAGGCCCAGGTCGGCACCAGCTTCGCGGGGGTGTTCCTCGCCCGGTGCAAGGACGGTTCGACCCGTTCGGTGGAATACCGCAAGGGCCGTCTGCACGACCCCGCGGGAAACGTGCTCGGGCTGACGCTCGCCGCCGACGTGGACACCGTGCGCCGGGTGGAGAGCGACCTCGCCCTGTCCGAACTGCTGATCAACCAGTCACCGGTCGGCCTCGCCGTCTTCGACACCGAGCTGCGCTGGATTCGTATCAATGACGCTTTGAGCACCGCCAACGGGGTGACCGAGGAGGACGTGGTCGGGCGCCGGCTCGAGGACACGCTGCCGGGCGTGGACACACAGGCCATCGAGGCGGCGATGCGGCGCGTGCTGCGCACCGGCGAGCCGATCCTCGACCACCGCACCATCGGCCGTGTCCCGGCCGACCCGGACCACGACCACGCCTGGTCGGAGTCGTACTACCGGATCGAGGACCGGCGCGGGAAGGTGCTGGGCGTCGCGGTGTCCGTCGTGGACGTCACCGCCCGCCACCTCGCCGCGGCCGAGATCGCGGCCGCGCACCGGCACCTGGCGACCCTCTCCGAGGCCAGCGCCGACATCGGGAGCACGCTGGACCTGCGGCAGACGGCGGGCGAGCTGGCCGCGGCCGTCGTGCCCCGGTTCGCGGACCTGGCCACGGTCGACCTGCTGGAGTCCGTCGCCACCGGGCGGCGCACCGCGCCGGGCGACCAGGCCCGGTTCGTCGCCGTCGCCGTCGCCCCCGCCGACCCGGACGACGACCTGGGCGGCGCCGCGCTGTGGGACGACCTCGACACCGAGGAACCGGCCCCACTGATGCGGCGCAGTGTCCGGGAGGGCACCCCGGCGATGATCCCCCGCGTGGACTCCGCCGCGCTGCGCCGGATCTCGGGCGACGAGCAGGCCGTCGCGGCGCTCCGCAAGGCAGGCGTGCGCAGCTACCTGGTGGCGCCCCTGGTCGCGAGGGGCACCGTGCTGGGCGTGCTCAGCCTGTACCGCACGGGCACCGCCCGCCCCTTCGACAGCCGTGACCTGCAGATGGTGTGCGAGATCGTCGGGCGGGCCGCCATCAGTGTGGACAACGCCCTCCTGTACGGCCGCGAGCGGGACACCGCGCTCACCCTCCAGCGCAGCCTGCTCCCGCAGACCCCGCCCGACCAGCCGGAGGGGCTGGAGATCGCGGTCGGCTACCGTCCCGCGGGCAGCGGCACCGAGGTCGGCGGCGACTGGTACGACGTGCTGCCGCTCAGCGACGGCAAGGTGGGCCTGGTGGTCGGCGACGTGATGGGCAGCGGTGTCCGGGCCGCCGCCATCATGGGCCAACTGCGCACGACCACGCGGGCGCTGGCCCGCCTCGACCTGCCGCCCGCCGAACTGCTCGGCCACCTGGACGAGACCGCCGCCACCCTCAGCGAATCCTTCGCCACGTGTGTCTACGCGGTCTGTGACCCCAGGCGCGGCACCTGCACCTTCTCCAGCGCGGGCCACCTCCCGCCGGTTCTCGTCCACCCGGACCACGAGGCCACGCTCCTCACCGTCCCGACCGCCGCACCCCTGGGCGTCGGCGGAGTGCCCTTCGGCACGCTGGAGGTCAAACTCCCCGAGGGTTCGCTGCTCGCCCTCTACACCGACGGCCTGGTGGAGACCCGGTACGACGCCATCGACGTCGGACTCCACGCCCTCTCCCGCACGCTGGAGAACGCGACCGGCTCCCTCCAGCAGACCTGCGACAGCCTCCTCGACACGGTCGACCGCACGTCGGCGGACGACGTCGCGCTGCTGCTGGCGCGGTTCGGCGGGGCGTAGTTCCGCACACGGAGGCCGGGCACGCCAACCGCTGGCGTGCCCGGCCGAGTTGGTCAGGAGCGGGGGGTGTCCGCGCCCTTCAGGCCGAAGATGTCGACGGCGTGGTAGTAGGTCCAGGCCGTGGAGTCGCAGGAGGTCCTGGTGGCACCGGAGTAGTTGTTGCAGACGCGCTTGAGGTCCTCGTAGAAGGCGGAGTCGATACGGGACTTGTTCGCGGAGAAGGTGCCGGCGGCCTTGTAGTTGCGGTAGCCGAAGTCGTGGCGGGCGCACGCGGTCTGGAAGGGGAAGCCGAAGGGGTTGTCGGGGGAGGAGCTGCAGTAGTCCGTCGACCAGTCGAAGCCGTAGGCGGCCCAGGCGCCCTGGTTGCCCCGCGCGGAGACCCAGGCGTTGTAGCTGGCGGCGCTGGTCTGGGTCCAGGAGCTGAGCACCTGGGGCTTGTCGGCGGGCGCCGCCGAGGCGTCACTGGCGAGACCCAGCACCGCGGGGAGTGCCAGAGCGGCACCGGCGGCGGCGAGGGAGACGGCGTGGGGACGGCGCATGGAAGACCTCCGAGTGTGGGGCCTGGCAGACCTCGCGGGGTTCGCGAGGCGGGGTCAGCTTGGACCACCACTCGGCGACCTGAACAGTCCATGTCAAAAAATTTCTCGCGTGAATTCAACAGATCGTCAGCCCGAACCGGGCTCAACTCGGCCAATCGGGCGCGTGAGTCAAGTAAGCGCTCGAACAAGCAAGTTGACGCTTCGTCATGTAATGCTCGGCGTTGGCCCCCTCGCCCGGTCGCGGGGCGACGACGGACCGCGGGGCAGCCGGGTCCAGCCGGGTCGGGAGGACGTCGTCCGGCTCGACGGCACCCGTCTCCGGATCGGGGCGGAGTCTGGGTAGCGTGGACGCCTGGACAGGCGAAACGGAAAAGAGGTGACCCGTTGAGGATCTCCGTCTCCTCCGACATGGACGAACCGGTGGCCCGTCTGCTCGTGGCCGAACTGCGCGAGCGGGGTCACGAGGTGCGCGCGCACGGCGCGCTGCGGGCCGGGGCCGACCCTCAGTGGGCGGTGTGCTCCGAGGCCGCCGCGCGGGAGGTCGCCGAGGGCGCGGCCGAGCAGGCGGTCGTGTGCTGCTGGACCGGCACCGGCGCCTCGATCGCCGCGAACAAGGTGCCGGGGGTGCGCGCCGCGCTCTGCGCCGACGCCGCCACGGCGGAGGGCGCGCGCCGCTGGAACGACGCCAATGTCCTCGCCCTCAGCCTGCGCCTCACTTCAGAGCCGCTGCTGAAGGAGATCCTCGATGCATGGTTCGCGGCCGCACCCAGCCAGGACGAGGAGGACCGCCGCAACGTGGCCCACGTCGAAGCACTCGACGCGCGGCCACGCTGAGACGGTCCCCGCAGGAAGGGTTCCGAGTCAGTGGGCGCCCAGACCGCCCCCGCCGAAGGAGCCGCTGGACCCCTTGCTCCAGCGCGGCCGGTCCTTTTTCTCACTGCTCCTGGTGTGCATGTTGTGGAGTTCGTACGGGGTGAGCGCGCGCCCGCCCTTGGGGGTATGCGGGATCTCGTCGGGTTCCCGGTTCTCCTGTATCTCCCGAGTCACGCCCTCCGGAGGAAGGTGCGGCTGTTCCTCGGCGCTGGGGCGGGGCGGCTCCCTGTCCTTGATCCGGCTGTTGATCCAGAAGCCGCCCCCGAGCAGCGCCAGCACGCCGACGGCCACGACGAAGAGCACCAGGCTGATGAGCCCGCTCGGTGCCGCCAACTGTGTCATTGCGGTGTCCATAGCAGTGAAGTACCCCGTACAAACAGTACGAACCGGACACTTTGCGTGGCCATTCGTAGCAACCGGTGTTCCACCGACTTTTGACGCCCACCAGGCCGTCGCCCACGCGTTTACGCCGCCGCACCACGGCTACCCGCCCCCTGTGACACCTCCGCCCCACCCTTCACGAGAGCAGCTCTACCAGTTCCTGGAGGACCGGTTCGCCTGCGCCCAGGCTTGCTCCGACTGCGCGCGGGCCTGCGCGGTGCGCGCCAGCCTCGTCGGCTCGTACGGCACCGCCGGGCAGGAGCGCGCCCGGCGCCTCGGGATCATGTGCGCCGAGGTGTGCGACACCACCTGCCGCGCGCTCTCCGAGGAGGGCCGCGCGGACGGCGAGGGCACCGAGGACGAGATCAAACTCCAGCTCGAGTGGTGCCGCTCGCTCTGTGTCGAGGCGGCCGAGGCGTTCGACGGCCAGCCCGGCGCCGAGAACGCCGCCAACGCCTGCCGCACTTGCGCCCAGGCATGCACGGACTTCATGGCGGCCCTCGCCGCCTGACCCTGTCCGGGCGCGGAAGGTACGGCGTAGCCTGCGGGCATGGACGAGGCGCGCGCATGCGATCCGGGTCTGTTCACGCCGGCCTCGGTGACCTGGCAGCTCCACGGCGACCCGATGATGTGGATCGCCGGCATCCGCGCGCTCTACCTCCAGGCCCTGCATCCGCGCGCGGTGCGCGGTGTCCTGCAGAACTCCGACTTCCGTCGTGACGCCTGGGGCAGGCTGCTGCGCACCGCGGACTTCGTCGGCGTCACCACCTACGGCACCACCGAGGACGCCGAGCGCGCCGGGGAGCGCGTGCGCAAGATCCACAGCATGCTGACCGCGACCGACCCGGACACCGGTGAGCGCTACGGGGTCGGCGAGCCGGAGCTGCTGCTCTGGGTGCACTGCGCCGAGATCGGGTCCTACCTCCATGTCGTGCGCCGCTCCGGCTTTCCGCTCACCGGCGCTCAGGCCGACCGCTACCTCGCCGAGCACCGGGCGAGCGCCCGCCTGGTCGGCCTCGACCCGGCCAAGGTCCCCGCCGACCGGGCCGCACTCGACGCCTACTTCGAGAAGGTCCGCCCCGAGCTGGCCGCCGGAGCCGAGGCCCGCGAGGTCGACGACTTCCTGCGCCGCCCGCCGATCCACTCCCTCCTCGTCCCGGCCCGCGCCCTCCTCTGGCGCCACGTCGCCGGCCTCGCCTACGCCTCCCTCCCCGCCTGGGCCCACGACCTCTACGGCCGCCCCGCGCCCCCGCCCGCCACGGTCACCCGCCACCTGCGCACCACGGGCACCCTCCTGCGCGCGATCCCTGGCTCCCTGCGCCGCCGGACCCCACCCCGGCACCTGCTGCACGCGGTCGCCCGCCTGGGCCCCTCCGCCCGCCCCGACCCGGCGCGCGTGCCGCACTGACGCCATGATCGTCTTTCGCCGGACTCCGGTAAGAACACGGGAGTTGGCGGCGCCTGCTGCTCCAGCGTCTCTACCGGGCCGGCAGCTGCCTCTTCCCTCACGGCTACCTCGGGGGACAGCCGCCAGCGGCGCACCCCGGTGACACCCGTGCGCCGGTGCGCTTCCGCCCTCCGGGAGCGCACCGGCGCCCTCGCCACCCCCCCTACTCAGGAGCAGAGTTGCCCCCCACTGCCGCCGCCATCCCCCGCTTGTTCCGCCGCACCACCCTCCCCGCCGCCCTCCTGCTGCCCGCCGTTCTGCTCACCGGATGCCCCCTCGTCGACAGCGGCGGAAGCTGTGACGGCTCGGGCGCCGCGCGCAAGGACCTCGCCGCCCAGAAGGTGCTCTCCTCGCCGCCCGCCGGTGCCGCCGACCCCGCCAACTACCGTGGCGCGGGCGTCTCCACGGGCTGCGATGACGACAGCGCGGGCCCGGCCTGGCTGCACGCCGGCCGCGTCTACGCCTTCCCCGGCACCTGTCAGGCCGTCATCGACCACTACACCCGCACCGCCGCTGCCCAGGGCTGGCAGAGCGGACCCGCCCCGCAGGCCGGCGCCGCCTGCTGGACCCGGACCGACGACGGCCGCCACCTGGTGCTCGACGTCGACTTCCAGCTCGACTCCTGGTCCCCCGTCCCCGACCCCGGCAAGGGCATCGGCTACGAGGTCACGGTCGGCTCCAACGCCGACGGCAGCGCGGCGAACTGCACCGACTAGCCCTCTACCCCGCGAAGATCAACCGTGCTACCAAGAACCATGCCTGCACACGAGGGAACCCGGACGTACGACGCCGTCATCGTCGGCGGGGGACACAACGGCCTGGTCGCGGCCGCCTATCTGGCCCGCGCCGGGCGCTCGGTCCTGCTGCTGGAGCGGCTCGGGCACACCGGGGGCGCGGCGGTGTCCAGCCGGCCGTTCGCCGGGGTGGACGCCCGGCTGTCGCGGTACTCGTACCTCGTCAGCCTGCTGCCGGACAAGATCGTCCGTGAGCTCGGGCTGGACTTCCAGGTGCGGGGACGGACCATCTCCTCGTACACCCCCGTCGAGCGCGGCGGCCGGGCCACCGGGCTGCTCGTCGGGGGCGGCGAGGAGCGCACCCGGCGCGCCTTCGCCGAACTGACCGGCGACGAGCGCGAGTTCACCGCATGGCAGCGTTTCTACGGCATGACCGGAGAGGTCGCCCAGCGGGTCTTCCCGACCCTCACCGAACCGCTGCCCACCCGCGCCGCACTGCGCGCCCGCGTCGGTGACGAGCACGCCTGGCGGGCCCTGTTCGAGGAACCGGTCGGGGTCACCGTCGAGGAGCACTTCCGTGACGACCTGGTCCGCGGTGTCGTCCTCACCGACGCGCTGATCGGCACCTTCGCCGACGCCCATGATCCCTCCCTCGCCCAGAACCGCTGCTTCCTCTACCACGTCATCGGCGGCGGCACCGGCGCCTGGGACGTACCCGTCGGCGGTATGGGCGCCCTCACCGACGCCCTCGCGGACGCGGCCCGCGCGGCCGGAGCCGAGATCGTCACCGGGCACGAGGCCGTCCGCATCGACACCGACGGTCGCACCGCCGAGGTCACCTACCGCACCGGCGACGGCGAGGGCGTCGTTGCCGCCCGGCACGTCCTGGTCAACGCCTCCCCTCGCGAACTCGCCGCCCTCACCGGCGACCCGGCGCCCGAGCCCGCCGAGGGGGCCCAGCTCAAGGTGAACATGCTGCTCAAACGGCTGCCCCGGCTCAAGGACAGCTCCGTCGACCCGCGCGAGGCGTTCGCCGGCACCTTCCACATCGCCGAGGGCTATCAGCAGCTCGCCACCGCCCACGCCCAGGCGGCCGCCGGTGAACTCCCCGCCGCCCCGCCCTCGGAGATCTACTGCCACTCCCTGACCGACCCCACCATCCTCGGCCCCGACCTCGCCGAGCGCGGCTACCAGACCCTCACCCTCTTCGGCCTGCACACCCCCGCCCGCCTCTTCGCCCACGACAACGACGCCGTACGCGAGGAACTGCTGAAGTCCACCCTGGCCCAGCTCGACGCCCACCTCGCCGAACCCCTCGCGGACTGCCTGGCCACCGACGCCGACGGCCGCCCCTGCATCGAGGCGAAGACCCCGCTCGACCTCGACCGCGACCTCGGCCTGCCCGGCGGCAACATCTTCCACCGCCCCCTCGGCTGGCCCTACGGCGAGGAGGACACCGGCCGCTGGGGCGTGGAGACCCGGCACGCCAACGTCCTGCTGTGCGGCGCGGGCGCGGCGCGCGGCGGCGGGGTCAGCGGCGTGCCGGGACACAACGCGGCGATGGCCGTACTGGGGGAGTGACCCCGGCCGCCGAAGATCTTGACCTCGCCGGGCGGCGGCCCGAGGATCGGCTCTCATGACACAGGGACACGGCAGCACCGTCGACGGGGTGCTGCGCCGCAGCGCCCGCCGCACCCCGGCACGCGTGGCGCTGAAGTACGGCGACCGCACCTGGACCTACGCGGAACTGGACGACGCCGTCTCCCGCGCCGCCGCCTGGCTGCTGGCCCAGGGCCTGGACAAGGGCGACCGGGTCGCCGCCTACGGCCACAACTCGGACGCCTACCTCATCGCCTTCCTCGGCTGCGCCCGCGCGGGCCTCGTCCACGTCCCGGTCAACCAGAACCTCACCGGCGCCGACCTCGCCTATCTGCTCGACCAGTCCGGCAGTGCCCTCACCCTCACCGACCCGGCCCTCGCCGGCCGGCTCCCGGCCGGCACCCGCGCCCTCCCGCTGCGCGACACCGAGGACTCCCTGCTCACGGGACTGGCCGCCACCGATCCGTACGACGGGCCCGAGCCGCGCACCGAGGACCTCGTCCAACTGCTCTACACCTCCGGCACCACCGCGCTGCCCAAGGGGGCGATGATGACCCACCGGGCGCTGGTCCACGAGTACCTCAGCGCGATCACCGCCCTCGACCTGAGCGCCGGAGACCTGCCCGTGCACGCGCTGCCGCTCTACCACTCGGCGCAGATGCACGTCTTCCTGCTGCCGTACCTGGCGGTCGGCGCGACCAACACGATCCTCGACGCCCCCGACGGCGACCGCCTGCTCGACCTGATCGAAGCGGGCCGATGCGACAGCCTGTTCGCACCGCCCACCGTGTGGATCGCGCTCGCGGGCCGCCCCGACTTCCCCGACCGCGACCTCGGCGGCCTTCGCAAGGCGTACTACGGGGCCTCGGTCATGCCGGTGCCCGTACTCGAGAAACTGCGCGAACGGCTGCCCGGGCTCGCCTTCTACAACTGCTTCGGGCAGAGCGAGATCGGCCCGCTCGCCACCGTGCTCGCCCCCAGCGAGCACAAGGGGCGCCTGGACTCCTGCGGCCGCACCGTGCTGTTCGTGGACGCCCGCGTGGTCGACGAGGAGGGCGCGGAGGTGCCCGACGGCACCCCCGGCGAGATCGTCTACCGCTCGCCCCAGCTCTGTGAGGGCTACTGGGACAAGCCCGAGGAGACCGCCGACGCCTTCCGCGACGGCTGGTTCCACTCCGGCGACCTCGCGGTACGCGACGCCGACGGCTACTTCACGATCGTCGACCGGGTGAAGGACGTCATCAACTCCGGCGGAGTGCTGGTCGCCTCCCGCCAGGTCGAGGACGCCCTCTACACCCACGACGCGGTCGCCGAGGCCGCCGTGATCGGACTGCCGGACGAGCGCTGGATCGAGGCCGTCACCGCCGTCGTCGTGACCCGCGGCGAGGTCACCGAGGACGCGCTGATCGCCCACGTCCGCGAGCAGCTCCCGGCCTTCAAGGCCCCCAAGCGCGTGCACTTCCTGGACGGCCTCCCGCGCAACGCCAGCGGCAAGATCCTGAAAAGGGAGCTGCGCGACCGACTGGGCTAGCGGGGGCGGAGGTCCACGATGCGGCGGATCTTGCCCACCGAGCGCTCCAGCGACTCCGGCTCCACGATCTCCACGGACACCGACACCCCGATACCGTCCTTCGCCGCCGCCGCGATCGACCGGGCCGCCGCCTCCCGCACCTCCGGCGTGGCACCCGGACGCGCCTCAGCCCGTACGGTGAGCGCGTCCATGCGCCCCTCCCGCGTCAGCCGGAGCTGGAAGTGGGGCGCCACACCGGGGGTACGCAGGACCATCTCCTCGATCTGGGTGGGGAACAGATTGACCCCGCGCAGGATCACCATGTCGTCGCTGCGCCCGGTGATCTTCTCCATCCGCCGGAACACCCGCGCCGTCCCCGGCAGCAGCCGGGTCAGGTCCCGCGTGCGGTAGCGGACGATCGGCATGGCCTCCTTGGTGAGCGAGGTGAACACCAGCTCGCCCCGCTCGCCCTCCGGCAGCACCTCACCGGTGATCGGGTCCACCACCTCCGGGTAGAAGTGGTCCTCCCACACATGCAGACCGTCCTTGGTCTCCACGCACTCCTGCGCCACGCCCGGACCGATCACCTCCGAAAGACCGTAGATGTCCACGGCGTCGATGGCGAACCGCTCCTCTATCTCCCGCCGCATGCTCTCCGTCCACGGCTCCGCCCCGAACACCCCCACCCGCAGCGAGGTGGAGCGCGGGTCCACGCCCTGCCGCTCGAACTCGTCCAGCAGCGTCAGCATGTACGACGGGGTGACCATGATGACGCCGGGCCCGAGATCCTGGATCAGCCGCACCTGCCGGGACGTCATGCCCCCGGACGCGGGCACCACCGTGCACCCCAGCCGCTCGGCGCCATAGTGCGCGCCCAGTCCTCCGGTGAACAGTCCATAGCCGTAGGCCACATGGACGACGTCACCGGGCCGACCGCCCGCCGCCCGGATCGAGCGGGCCACCATGTCCGCCCACACCGAAAGGTCGTTGTCGGTGTAGCCCACCACCGTGGGCAGCCCCGTCGTCCCACTGGACGCGTGCAGTCGCCGCACCCGCTCGCGGGGCACCGCGAACATGCCGTACGGGTAGTTCGCCCGCAGGTCCGCCTTGGTGGTGAAGGGGAAGTGCGCGAGGTCCGCCAGCGAGCGGCAGTCCTCCGGGAGGACCCCCGCCTTGTCGAAGGACTCCCGGTAGAACGGCACATGGGTGTAGGCGTGCCGCAGCGAGGCGCGCAGCCGCTCCAGCTGGAGTGCCCGCAGCTCCTCGGGCCCCAGCCGCTCGCCCGCGTCCAGCAGCTCCGTCTCATCCGCCATCGGGGCATCCCTTCGCACACGACACACTTCACGACACGCAATACGGACGACCGATCATTCGGTCGATCCTGCCAGGTCAGTAATTCAGGCCGTCGGGCCCTGGGCAAGAGGCGGGCCGGGATTTTTCCGTGCGCGACCCGGCACCCGCGTACACCCAGCCGCCACAAGGTCCCCCTCACGTGGCCTGTGCGGCGTCCTGGCCGGTCGCTAGGCTGAGCCGCGGACGACGTAATGGGAGGAGCACGGACGTGGCCGAGAGCACCATCCAGCAGCAGTCGCTCACGGGCTGGGACAAGCCGGACCTGGATCTCAGCGGGGCCGAGTGGCAGTCCAGCAGCGGGGGCCGGGGCGATGTCCAGATCGCCTTCGTCGAGGGCTTCATCGCCATGCGCAACAGCCGGCGCCCCGAGAGCCCCTCCCTGATCTTCACCCCCGCCGAATGGGGCGCCTTCGTCCTGGGGGCCCGCGAGGGCGAGTTCGACCTCACCTGACGCGACCGGGCGGACCCGGCCGGAGCCGACCGGGGGTGTTCCGGCCGCGATTGCCCAACACGCGCCCCGCGCCGCCGCCACCCGCGCCCCGCCTGAGCGAGGCTGGCCCCGACTAAAGGCCCGCCCCGGCACGGGGAGGCCGCGTCCCGGGAGGTGAGGAACGATGAGCGCTGTGCCGGTCATCGCCGCGGTCGACGGTTCCGAGGACAGCCTGCGCGCCCTCGACTGGGCCCTGGCGGCCGCCCGCCGCCGCGTCGCCCCGCTGCGCGTGGTGCATGTCCGCCAGTACGCGGCCTGGGGCCAGGCCGACATCCTCGTCGCCGGCCCGCCCGACGACAGCGGTGACCCCGTTCTGGACGAGGTCCGCGACCGGCTCGCCGGCCTGCCCGACCTGCCCACCGTGGAGTACGTCGCCGTCGAGGGCGTGCCCGGCGCGGTGCTGCCCGAACTCGGCGCCGACGCCCAGTTGCTGGTCCTCGGCTCACGCGGCCGGGGCGGCTTCGCCAGTCTGCTGCTCGGCTCCAACTCCGTCGCCGCCGCCCGCGACACCCCCTGCCCGGTGGTCGTCGTCCCCCGCCCCGGCCGCGAGGTGCACGCGGAGCCCCCGGCCGAACCCGGACGCCGGGTCGTCGTCGGGCTCCACGTCGACAGCCCCGACGACGGTGTCCTCGGCTTCGCCTTCGCCGAGGCGTCGCTGCTCGGCGCGCGCCTCCAGGTGATCGCCGCCTACCCGTGGCCCGTACAGACGTGGTCCGCCCCCGGCCAGCTCGTCCCGCCGCCCATCGACCAGGTCGCCGTGGAGAGTGAGACCCGCGTCCTGGCCGAGGGCTTCCTCGGCCCGCTGCGCGCCCAGTACCCCGGTGTCGACGCGGAGGCCGAGGCGCTGCCGGGCGACGCCGCCGGACACCTGGTCGCCCTCTCGGCCGGCGCCGATCTGGTCGTCGTCGGCCGCCACCGGCGCCGGCTGCTCGCGCCCGCCCGCATGCTCGGCTCGGTCACCCAGGCCGTCCTGCTGCACGCGGCGAGCCCCGTCGCCGTCGTGCCCTCCAGCCCCGTCGAGGAATGAGCCCGCACCGGGGCATGCCGGGAGGGCTCCCGCACGCCGCCGGGCCCCTTCGGGCACGTACCATTGGCGGCATGTCGTTCCTCCGCCGCCGCAGCGCCACTCCCGCCGGACCAGACTTCGACGTGCTGGCCATGGACCCCGGCGACTGGCCCGGCAACCTCGGCGCCGGCCTGCTGCCCGCACCCGACGGAAGCTGCCAGGGCGTATTCCTGCGCTACGACCTGTTCGGCGGCCGTGGCCCCGCCATGATCATCGGCAACCTCCCCGAGGGCTCCCCGGCCCGCGAGACCGCCGAGGGCGAGATCCCCTTCGAGGTCGCCCAGCTCCTGCTCGCGCTGGACAACGAGGAGGAGGTCACCGTCGTCGGCTCCGAGGACACCCCCGTCCTCCAGGGCGACAACCTGCTGATCGTCCGCCGCCTCAAGCTCTCCGAGGGCCGGATCTCCTGCGTGCAGTTCGACCGCAGCGACGGCGTCCTGGTGACCATCGCCGCCTGGGACCGCCCCATCACCGACGACCTGTACGCCCTGCTGAAGCCGCTCCCGGCGGAGCTGTTCCAGCAGGGCTGAGGCCGCCCGGTCCCGGTCCGCCTAGCGGCGGGCGGCCGCCAGGTCCACGTCCGCCGCGCGGACGAAGCCGACCCGGTGGCCGTACTGGATCTCGTAGTACAGGTCCTTGCCGGTGATCACCCGGTGCGAGTCCTCGGTGAAGGTGACCGCGTAGTAGTACTCGCCCGGCACCCGGTCACCGACGACGTACTTCTGCCCGGCCGGGATCGTGTACGGCAGCGGCACCACCGACTGCGCCGGGACGCCCGCCGGGTACGCCTCCTTCTCCGGGTAGGCGCGGCCGTACACCGGGACGCTCGCCAGACCCGCCTTCGGGGTGACCGTGACCCCGGACGCGGGGACCGCGGTGGCCTCGCGGTGCGGGTTCCGGAACCACGCCTTCTGCCCCAGGTACCAGATCGCGGTCCAGTCGCCCCAGCGGTCCGCGACCACGTACTGCTGGCCGGTGGAGACGCGTGAGGACAGGTCGTTGACACCGTCGGTCGGGGCGGTGCCCAGGCCGATGTCCTTGATCAGCGGCGCGTTCACGTCGTGGTCGGAGTAGAGCCGCACCTCGCCGGAACCGTGTGCCGGGCACGTCTCGCCCTTCGTCGTGCAGCCCGTGTAGACCGGCTGGTTGGCCGCGTAGTCCGGCAGGATCGTCACCAGGCCGGAACGGCTGGTGCCGGTGCGCTGGAAGGGGTGGCCGAGCAGCTGGAAGTAGTGCCGCCAGTCCCAGTACGGGCCGGGATCGGTGTGCATGCCGGGGATCGTGGACGTCGTCGGGCCGGGCACGTTCTCGTGGCCCAGGATGTGCTGCCGGTCCAGCGGCACGCCGTACGCACGGGACAGGTACTTCACCAGCCGGGCCGAGGAGCGGTACATCGCCTCCGTGTACCAGGCGTCCGGGTCGGTGAGGAAACCCTCGTGCTCGATGCCCACGGAGCGGGCGTTCACATCCCAGTTCCCGGCGTGCCAGGCGACATCCTTCGCCTTCACATGCTGGGCGATCAGACCGTCGGTCGAGCGGATGGTGTAGTTCCAGGAGACATAGGTCGGGTCCTGGATCAGGTTCATCACCCCGTCCCAGCCGCCCTCGGTGTCATGGATGACGATGTACTTCACCCGCTCGGCGGCCGGGCGCAGGCCCAGGTCGTGGTTGCCGTAGTCGTTGTCCCCGAACTCCTCGTACGGCGCCGGGACCGACACACAGGACACCGACCTCGGGCACTCGACGTCACCGGCGGGCGCGGTACGCAGTCCGGCCCGCTCCAACTGGGCCGTGTCGGGCTGGAGTTGCGGGCTCGCCTTCAGCTCGACCCGCTGGCCGGCGTCGGTGGTGCGCTGCTCGCCGGTGCGCAGCACGTCGTACACGTCGTTGGCGTACGCGGCGGCCGTCGCCTTGTCGTCGGCGGCGGAGAAGCGGGCCACCGCGCCGTACCAGGCGGCCGGGTCGGCGCTGAGGGGCTCGCCCAGCTCGCGCTGCGCGGCCGCCAGCAGTGCGGCGCCGCCCGCGATGTTGGCCGCCGGGTCGGTACGCAGCTCGGCCGCCGGACGGCCCGTCAGCTCCGCTGCGCGGCGCAGCGTGGTCAGCCGGGCGGGCAGCTTCGAGGGGGCGGGTGCTTCGGCTTCGGGGTGCAGCGCGGGACGCGTGTCGTCACCTCGGGCGTCCTCCGTGCCCTCCGCGTGGTGCTCCTTCGCGGCCAGCGCGGTACCCGCGTCGGTCAGGTGCATCGGGCCGTAGCCGCCGCTGACGCTGGGCGCACCGGCGTGCGCGTCCCAGCGGGACTGGAGGTAGGAGACGGCCAGCAGGACGCTCTGGGGTACGCGGTACTCGGCGGCCGCACTGCCGAAGGCGTGCTGGAGCCCGCCGTCCGGGGGATCGGTGGGCGCGGCCGGGGCGGCGCCGAGCAGCGGCAGCAGCAGGGCGGCCGTGGCGAGCGTTCCGGCGGTCCGCTTCAGGCGTCTGACACCGGGTGCGGACGACGGGTCGGGGGCGAATCCTCGCAATGCGGCCTCCTGTGACGGGCGGGGCGTGGCGGGACGGGCGGCGCCGAGCTGGGTCAGTGGTACCGGCTTGCCGACGATCCGTCAATGATGCCCTCGGGAAGATGATTTCCCACGTCACAAAGGGTTTCGGGCGAGTTTCGCGCTGATGGTGCGCGGGCCTGCGGGGCGTCAGTGGCGTATACCACTGACCCCCCGTCTCACAGGCCCGGCCCGGCATCAGGGACCGCGATGCGCCGCCGCTCGGGCGCACCGCGGTGGTCCGGGCCCGCTCTAGCGGGTGCCGACCGCCGCGCGCACGGCCCGGCGGGCCATGTGGCAGTCGTCGTGCAGCCGCCGCAGGAGCAGGCGCTGTTCCTCACCGGACGGGGTCACGCCCGAGGCGACCGGGGCCGGGGGAGTGCCGTGCATCGAGCGCTGTACAGCGGTCTCGTAGGCGCGGATCTCGCGGGTCAGCACCAGCATCAGGTTGACCAGGAAGGCGTCGCGGGAGGCCGGCCCGCCCGACTGGGCGAGCTGGCTGATCTGACGGCGCGCGTCCGGGGCGTCCCCGAGGACCAGCCAGAGGGTGGCCAGGTCGTATCCCGGCAGGTACCAGCCGGCGTGCTCCCAGTCGACCAGCACCGGGCCGGCCGGGGACATCAGGATGTTGGAGAGCAGCGCGTCGCCGTGGCAGAACTGGCCCATGCCCTGGCGGCCGGCCGCGTGCGCGATGCCGTGCAGCAGCTTCTGGAGGTCGCCCAGGTCGCGGTCGGTGAGCAGGCCCAGCTCGTGGTAGCGGGCGAGGCGGTCCGCGTAGTCCAGTGGTGCCCCGAAGGTGCCCGCCGGGGGCCGCCAGCCGTTCAGCCGGCAGATCGCGCCGAGCGCGGCCCGGATGTCCGCGCGCGGGGGCACCTCCAGCGGGTGGCGGCGGTGCGAGGCCACCCGGCCGGGCATCCGCTCGATCACCAGCGTGCAGTTGTCCGGGTCGGCCGCGATCAGCCGCGGCACGCGCACCGGCGGACGGTGCCGGACGAAGGAGCGGTAGGCAGCTATTTCGTGCCGGACCCGCTCCGCCGCCGTAGGTGTGTGGTCGAGCAGGCACTTGGCCACCGCCGTGCTGCGGCCGGTCGTCCCCACGAAGGTGACGGACCGTGGGCTGCGGCGGAGCACCTGCACCGGGGCGAACTCCGGGCAGATCCGCTGCACCGAGGCGATGGCGGTGCGGAGCTGGGCGCCCTGCGCGCCGGACAGGTCCAGCCTGCCGCTGAGCGGCTGGGAGCCGGGCTGCCCGGGAATGCGTGGTGCCCGGCCCACGCCCAGGAGGGGAGCTCCGGGTCGCGCCGCCGGGTCCAGATACGGTCCGCCGCCCACGGGGCGGGGACGTGGTGGCCGGGGCGGGGCGGACACGGAGGACGATGCTGCGTACATGGGAGATACAGATCCCTTCGTGTGCCTGCTGTGCCTGCCTGTGCGTCGTTTGTCACGAGCTGCGTGCCCACCTGGCCCGGTCCTCCCAGGCACACCCTGGGGAGTGCCCCTGGGAGGACCGGGCCGGGGTGGCGCTTTCCTACCTGACACCCGACGTCCACTGGCACACCATCTGGCGCACCCTGGCGAACCCTGGCGAATAGTCGCCCGGCAACTTGCACGGGGCTACTGTCAACTCAGCCGAGAACCTGGGGGCTTGACGTGAGCGGACAACCCAACACCCGCTTTGCGGACCTGTTCGGCATGGCCGGCTGGTCCAAGGGCGAACTCGCGCGACTGGTCAACCGGCAGGCGGCGGCCATGGGCCACCCCCAACTGTCGACGGACACCTCGCGGGTACGGCGTTGGATCGACATGGGAGAGATCCCGCGCGATCCGGTGCCGAGGGTGCTGGCGGCTCTGTTCACCGAGCGTCTCGGCCGTGTCGTGACCATGGAGGACCTCGGTCTGGTGCGGCACGGGCGTGCGGGAAAACGGCAGGGCGACGGGAAGAGCGAAGATCCCGACGGCATGCTGTGGGCGCCCGAACGAACCGCCGCGGTCCTCACCGAATTCACGGGAATGGACCTCATGCTCAACCGACGCGGCTTGGTGGGCGCGGGTGCCGCGCTCGCCGCGGGAGCCACACTCAGCAGCGCCATGCACGACTGGTTGCACACCGACCCCACGCTCCGGGCCGACGCCCCCGTCCTCGACAACCCACTGCACGCGGAACCCGCCGGATTCGACCGCTACGAGGCCGCGCCCATCGGGTCCCAGGAGGTCGAGGAACTGGAGGGTTCGGTCAAGGTGTTCCGGGCCTGGGACGCCGCCCGTGGTGGCGGCCTCCAGCGCAAGGCGGTCGTGGGCCAGCTCAACGAAGTGGGCGGCATGCTCGCCTACCACCATCCA
The DNA here is from genome assembly GCF_004784465.1 of Streptomyces griseoluteus. GTDB lineage: Bacteria > Actinomycetota > Actinomycetes > Streptomycetales > Streptomycetaceae > Streptomyces > Streptomyces griseoluteus. The sequence goes on from NZ_SRRU01000014.1 coordinate 27,925, forward strand.
CCCCAGCTCCAGCGGCGCCTGTGGGGCGTCGCCGCCAACCTCGCGGTCCTGGCGGGCTGGATGTCCCACGACGTGGGTCTGGAGCCCACGGCGCAGAAGTACTTCGTCATCGCCACGCACGCCGCGCACGAGGGCGGCGACCGGCCCCGCGCCGGGGAGGCGCTGTCGCGGGCGGCCCGCCAGATGGTTCATCTGGGCCGCCCGGACGACGCCATGGACCTGATGAAGCTGGCCCAGTCCGGCTCGGGGGAGGAGCTGCAGCCCAGAACCAAGGCCATGTTCCACACCATCGAGGCGTGGGCGCAGGCCGCGATGGGCCGGGGGCAGGCGATGCGCCGCACCCTCGGCCAGGCCGAGGACCTGTTCGTCTCCGACCGCCAGGACACCCGGCAGCCGGACTGGATGCAGACCTTCAAGGACGAGGATCTGTACGGCATGCAGGCCCTTGCCTACCGCACGCTCGCCGAGCACGACCCGAGCGCGGCCGTGCACGCCCAGCACTACGCCCAGAAGGCGCTGGCCCTCAGGACCGACGGGCGGGAGCGGTCGAAGATCTTCGACCATCTCTCCATGGCCTCGGCCTGCTTCATCGCGGACGACCCCGAACAGGCGGACCGGTACGCCCGGTTGGCGCTGATGGCGATGGGAGCCAACTCCTCCCGTCGCACCTGGGACCGGCTGCGCGAGATGTACCGGCTCACCGCCGAGTACGCGAGCTACCCGAAGGTCGGTGAACTGCGCGAGGAGATCAGGGAGGCCCTGCCCAAGCCCCGGAGCCGCAACACAGGCGCGGCACCGGCGTAACAGAGGTCCGCGCTACCCGGAGACCCTGGCGACGAGCACACAGGCGTCGCCGTGCCGCCCCGCGCCCAGCTCCCCGGCCAGCAACCGCACGCACTCCCGCGCGGTAGGGGCCGTACTCAGCCGTGGGCCGAGACCGAGCAGGCGTGCCACGTCCGGCTCGCTCAGCCGCTCGGTGTGCAGCATGAGTAAGTCGCCCGGTCGCAGGGCCAGTTCGGCCTGCCCGTAGGGGGAGTCCGCACCCGGTGGCGGGTCGTCCGGTGCGGTGAGCCGGCGCCCCGTCCCGTCGCGGAACAACAGCGGGACGGGGCGCCCCGACCGGGCCCAGGTGAAGTTACGGTTCTGCGGCTCGTAACGGCAGCAGACCGCACCGCGCAAGAAGGTGGTGGTTTTCAACTGGTTCAGTATCGCGAGCAGTTGAGCAGGTGGGATGGCCGCCAGAGCCAGGCCGTGCACGGCGCCGAGCAGGGTGGCGGGGTCCGGGCCGGTGAGGTCACCGACGCTCAACAGGAGTGCTCCGCCCGGTAGTTCCAGCACATCGCACCAGTCGGCCGCCGCTGGGACGGGCGGTGCGCCGGCCGTGTGGTGTACCGCGAGGTCGAGTGTCGGCGGCCCCTGAAGCGGAGGCCGGCGAGCGGGGGGCGGTTCCGGGGCCGTGCCCGACGGCCGCGCCTGCAGCTGGAGTTCGCTCACGTCCCGGATCAGGGCCCACATGGAGACGGCGTCGCCGTCCGTGCCCAGCACCGGCTCACCCCTCATGTGCACGGTCCGTACCGAGTCGTCGGGCCGCCGCACGCGGAACTCGCCGTCGATCGGCCGGGCGTCCACCAGGCAGCCCGTCACCATCGCGGTGAGGCGTGGCCGGTCCTCCTCGTGAACCAGCGCCGGGAGTTCGTCCAGGGTGAGCGCGGGCGCGGACGGGTCCAGGCCCAGGATGCGGTACAGCTCCACCGACCAGTCGGCTTCGTCGGTGAGCAAACCCCACTCCGCCCGGCCGACCCGGCCGGACGGCACGCCCTCGGGATGCCCGGCGGGCGGGCGGTCCGCGGAGACCGAGGGCGGCATGACGCACTCCGAGGGGACGGTAGGGCCAGGGGGAACGGAGGGAGCGCTACGACTGTGGCACAGCCCGCGATGCCCCGTAAGGGATTTGGCAACACACGATACGGGGGTGCTTCTGGCATATGCCAGAGTCTTCGAGGAGTGGTTCGTGCGGTCCCGGAGGCTAAGCGCCGCGCCGGTCAAGTCGTAGTCCGCGTACGGGACTTGTCCCATAGGTGTGGACTCCGGCGCGGTGCTCGGCCATGCGTTCGCCGCTCACCTGTTCCTGTGCGTCAGCCGAGTCCGATCGCCTTGTCGGCCTTCGCACGGGTCGGCTGCCACCACGTCGTCACCGGCTCCCAGACACGGACCTCCCGGCCGGTGCCGAGGCGCGCGGCCGAGAAGTCCCGGCCGTACCGGGACGCCGAGGCCGACACCCCGATCCAGGGGGAGCGCCGCGCCTCCGGGTCGGCGGGGTCGCCGATGGTGCGCACCGCCCCATAGGCCGTCCTGCCGGCGTCCAGCCGGTAGGTGCCCCGGCCGCCCTCGGGCGTCGGCAGTGCGGCGCCGTCCAGCTCACCGAAGGTGATCGTCGGAACCCGGTCCACGAGACACGCGCGCGAGCCGGAGTTGGTCACCGAGAAGCGGACGACGGTCGTCCTCCCCTTCACCGCCTTGGCGTGGATGTCGAGCGCCTTCGCGGCACACCGGGCGGGCGCGGCCTGGTGCTGCGGGGCCGCCTGGCCGGGCGCGGCGGCCAGCAGCAGCGCGGCGGAGGCGGCGAGGACGGGCGCGGTGTGGACGGTACGGATACGCATGAAGGGGTCCCCCTGTCACGATCGGGTCCGGTCGGCGGGCTGGGGCCGCGCCTACCCAGTGTGACGCCGGACATGACCTCACAGTTGCGGCGTCACGCTGCGTTCAGGACTCACTGGCCCGTCGACAAGGTCGAGCTCCACGCCTTCCCGTCGGCCGGGCACGAGCTGCGGTCGGGCGGCAGCGTGCCGTACATCAGGAAGTCGTCGACCTTGCGGTGCACGCACTTGGACGAGGCGTAGCCGGTGTGCCCGTCGCCCTTGTTGTCGAGCACCACCGCCGAGGACCCCAGCCGCCGTGCCGTCTCCTCGGCCCAGCGGTACGGCGTCGCCGGGTCGCCGCGCGTGCCGACCAGCAGCATCCGCGAGGACGGCACGTCCTTCACCGAGTCCCTGATGTAGTCGGTGCCCTTCGGGCGGCCGTAGCACATCAGCAACTGGGTGAGCCGGTAGCGGCCGAACACCGGGGACGCGGCGTCGTAGGAGGCGCGCAGGTCGGTGAGGTCCTTGGTGAGGCGGGCGGCGGTCGGCCGGTCCGGGTCGTCCGCGCAGTTGACCGCCATCAGCGCGGCCGTCAGGTTGTCGATCGGCACCTGCCCCGGATCGGTCAGCCCGCCGTGGTTCTTCCCGGCCCCGGCCCCGGCCCCGTTCGCCCGCATCGGCAGCCCGAAGCCGCCCGAGGCGAAGCTGAGCACCCGGCGCGCGTCCCCGTCCTCCACCAGCGAGGCGAGCGCCCGCTCCAGCGACGGCCACAGCTCCTTGCTGTACAGGCCCTGCCCGATGGCGCCCACCAGATCCTGCCCGGAGAAGGTGCCGCCGAAGTCGGTCGGTACGGGGTTGGCGTCCAGCGAGCGCACGAGCTGGACGACCTGGTCGTCCGCCACCCGCCGGTCCTGGCCGAACGGACAGCCCACGTCCGTCACGCACCAGTCCAGGAAACCCTCCAGCGCCGTCTGCTGGCCCTGGGCGCCCGCCACCCCTTGCTCGGACAGCGGTTCGGTCAGCGTGTCGACCCCGTCCAGGACCATCCTGCCGGCCTTGTGCGGGAACTGCGCCGCGTACACCGCGCCGAGCCGGGTGCCGTAGGAGAAGCCCAGGTAGTCCAGCTTCTTCTGGCCGAGGGCCTGGCGGATGACGTCCATGTCGCGGGCCGCGTCCACGGTGCCTATGTGCCCCAGCACCGGCCCGGAGTGCTTGGTGCACAGTTCCGCGGCCTGTCGGAGCAAAGTCATGAGCCGCTGCGGACTGCCGGCGTCGACACCGGCGTCCGAACCGGAGGAGTCCGACGAGTCCGACGGGGGTTCCTCGCCGACGCCGCAGCTCACGGGGGAGGACCGGCCGACCCCGCGCGGGTCGAAGGAGACCACGTCGGAGCCGTTGGTGAGGTCCATGAACTCCTTGCCTCCGGCCGCGAGCTGGTTCACGCCCGAGGCGCCGGGTCCGCCGAAGTTCAGGAGCACCGCGCGGTGCCCGGAGCCGGTCGTGCGGTAGCGGGCCAGCGCCAGATCGAGCGTGCCCGCCTTGGGGTGCGCGTAGTCCAGTGGGACGGTCACCTTGCCGCACTGGAGATCCCTCGGCATGTCCGGGCCCGCGCAGCGGCCCCAGGCGACCTTCTGTTCGTAGAAGCGGGCCATGCCCGGCCGGTCGGCCTGTTCGGACCGGGACTCGGCGGCCAACGCCGCCGGCAGGCTCGCGCCGACCAGCGCCAGGGCGAGCACACCCGTACCCGCGCCGCGCCGTACCGCGGACCGTCTGGACTGCTGCTTCACCTTGGCCGGCATCGCTCGCCTCCCAGGGCGCCGCCGCCCTGAACAGGGGGGCACCGTCCTCACCATAAGCGGGTCCCGCACCGGTCGCCTCCCGGCCGTCCGGGCGTCACCTCCGGTCCGGCGCCGCCGGTGCCGCCTCCTCCGGCCGGGTGAACGGTCCACCTATCCGCGTGGCCGACGCGACAACGGCTTGACGTGTGTTTCGAACGATCGTGCCCCCCGAACGGGTGAAAGCCGCACAGGCCATAACCCGAGCGGTCCGTACGCGTTCTATGTGGTGCGGGTGACTGCCCGCTACGACTTCTGGAAGGCAGGGAACCTATGAAACGGGCTACCCGAAACGGTGTGATCGGCGTCGCCGCCGCCTCCGGTGCGATGGCCATGGCCATGCCCGTCTCCGCCGCTTTCGCGGCTGGTGGTGCCACCGCCGACGGCGCCGCTGTCGGCTCGCCCGGTGTGCTCTCCGGCAACACCGTCCAGGCCCCGGTCAGCGTCCCGCTGAACGCGTGCGGCAACAGCGTCGACGTGGTCGGGCTCCTCAACCCGGCCTTCGGCAACTCCTGCGCGAACACCGGCTCCGACAGCGGCGGCGCGGTGAGCAACGGCGGTTCCGGCAGCAACGCCGGGGGCAGCAGTACCGGTGGCAGCCAGACCGGCAACGTGGGGGGTGGCGGCGCCACGGCGCACAGCGTCACCCAGGGCTCGCCCGGCGTGCTCTCCGGCAACGACATCCAAGTGCCGGTCGACATCCCGGTGAACGCCTGCGGCAACAGCGTGGACGTCGTCGGCGCCCTCAACCCGGCCTTCGGCAACCACTGCGGGAACCACTCCGAGGCGCCGACCGCGCCGCCCATGGCGCCGCCCAAGCACCAGCCCCCCGCCCCGCCGAAGCACCAGCCTCCGGCGCCGCCGAAGTACCAGCCTCCGGCGCCGCCGAACCACCGGCCTCCGGCGCCGCCGAAGACCGTGGTGCCGCCCACCCACGAGACGCCGCCCAGCCTGGCGCACACCGGAGCGGACTTCGCCGCCCCGGCGCTGGCCGGCAGCGCGGCCTTCCTGGTGGCGGGCGCGGCCCTGTACCGGCGTCACCGCCCGGGCAGCATGGTCTGATCCCGCTCCACCGCACGGCCCCACCGACCCAGCACCACTCGGTGGGGCCTTTGTAGTGCCTGCGCCCGGTACGGACGCGCCCCGCGCGGTCCCGGCGTGACGCGGGGCCGCCCGATCGGGAAGGATGCGGCGCGAGCGACCCCCCCCGACACCCCGGAAACGGAGCGCAGCGATGACGTCACCGGCCCCCCAGGAGTTCACCGTCACCCAGGCCACCCTGGACGACTGGCCGGTGATCAGCGGCTGGGCGGCGGCCGAAGGCTGGAATCCGGGACTCTCCGACGGCCCCGCCTTCTTCGCCCAGGACCCCGAGGGCTTCTTCCTGGGCCGTATCGACGGCGACCCGGTGTCCGCGATCTCCGTCGTCAACTACGGCACGGAGTACGCCTTCCTCGGCTGCTACCTCGTCCGCCCCGACCTGCGCGGCCACGGTTATGGCCTCACCACCTGGAAGACCGCGCTCGCCCACGCGGGCGAGCGCACCGTCGGCCTGGACGGCGTCGTCGACCAGCAGGGCAACTACCGCCGCTCCGGCTTCGAACTCGCCCACCGCACCGCCCGCTACACCGGCGCCGCCCCGGCGGCCGAGCCGCCCACCGGAGTCCGCCACGCCCAGCCCGGCGACCTCGACGCCATCACCCGCTACGACAGCGAGTGCACCCCGGCCGACCGCCCCCGCTTCCTCGCCGAGTGGCTCACCGCCCCCGGCCACCACACCTACGTACGCCATGACGGCGAGCACCTCACCGGCTACGGCGTGATCCGCCCCGGCGCGGACAGCCTGCGCATCGGCCCCCTCTTCGCCGACACCCCCGAGGACGCGCGCGCCCTGTTCGCCGCCCTCACCGCCGACCACACCGGACGGCAGATCGCCATCGACGTACCCGAGCCGAACAAGGCGGGCGTCGAGATGGCCCTCGCGGCGGGGCTCACCCCTTCCTTCGAGACCGCCCGCATGTACACCGGCCCGGTCCGCGAGCACGCCGCCGAGCGGGTTTTCGGCATCACCACGCTCGAACTCGGCTGACCGCGGAGCTGGTTCGGGGTAATTCCGTTGCCCGGTCCCGGCCCGGATGCTGGAGTGACCGCATGGATCACGCCGCGGTACTCGCCCGCTACGACCTCGAGATGCGGCAGAACGCCCGCCCCGACGCGCCCGGCGCCCGGATCGAGCGGGCGGGCGCCGTGGTGCGCCAGGTCGCGGGCGAGCGGGGCTGGAACGGCGTCGTCTGGTCCGGCCTCGACGCGGCCGGAGCCGATCGCGCGATCGCGGAGCAGATCGCGTACTTCACGGACCTGGGCCGGGACTTCGAATGGAAGCTCTACGGCCACGACGGGCCGGAGGATCTGGGCGAGCGTCTGATCGCGGCGGGGTTCCGGGCCGAGGACCCCGAGACTTTGATGGTCGGCGCGATCGCGGACCTCACCCTGGAGGAACGGCTCCCGGACGGCGTCCGCCTGGTCCGGGCCGCCGACGCGGCCGGCGTCGACCTCGTGGTGACGGTGCACGAGAGGGTGTTCGGCACCGACGGCACCGCCCTGCGCGACCATCTCCTGGCCCGGCTCGCGGCCGACCCCGGTACGGTCCTCGCCGTCGTCGCGCTGGCCGCGGACGAGCCGGTGGCCTCCGCCCGGCTGGAGCTGGTGCCGGGCGGAGACTTCGCCGGACTCTGGGGCGGCGGCACCGTCGCGGAGTGGCGGGGCCGGGGCCTGTACCGCGCCCTGGTCGCCCATCGCACCCGCGTCGCCGCCGCCCACGGCTGCCGTCATGTCCAGGTGGACGCCTCCGCCATGAGCCGTCCCGTCCTGGAGCGCCTCGGGCTGCATGCCCTGACCACCACGACGCCGTATCTGTACGAGAGGTGACCCTGGGGGTCAGCGGCGGCGGCCCACTGTCCGGTCCAGCGCGGCGATGCCGACCGCGGCCAGCGCGATCTGGATCAGCCACTCGATCCAGTCCGGCCCGTCGGTGTTCGCGACACCCAGGGCCGCCGCGATGGCCGTTCCCAGGAGTGCGGCCACGATGCCGACGAGGATGGTGACGATCACGCCGATGTGCTGGCGTCCCGGCACGACCAGCCGTCCGAGCACACCGATCACGATGCCGATGATGACGGCGCTGATGAGTCCTGAAATCTCCATGTCCACCCCTAGTGGTCTCGGCCCTTGCTGCTGTGCCGTGTGCCCGCTGCCGATGGGGTCACTCCACTCCGGCGCCGCCCCGGCGCACCCGCACCTGGAGAGTGCCCGTGGCGGCGGCTGTCGACGCGGCTGGAGGCGGGATGTCAGGAGGCGGGGACCGTCCGTTCCGGGGTGTTCCACCCGGAGACCCGTACCCGTGGTGCCGAGCCGCACAGGTCCGCCGTGCGGTAGGAGGCGGTGAGCGTCACCGACTCGCCCGGCCAGAGCCCGACCTGGTTGTCCGACCAGCGCACCGGCAGCACCGGCCGGCCCTTGGTGTCGACCAGATGGACGTCCGTCAGCAGGGCGGGCGTCCGGCCGCCGCCGGTGCGGCGCAGGGTCACCTTCGTGATGGACAGCGCGCCCGAGGAGCGGGTGGTGGCGGTGGCCGACACCGGCACCCGTGCCATGGCGGAGAGGCCCCTGAGGTCGGCGTAGGCGGTCGTCGGGGTGTAGTACCAGTCGGTGTGCGCCCAGTCGAGGGTGTCGGGGAGGGTGGAGAGCCAGTACACGTTCCGGCTCACCTCCCGGCCGTCGGGGCCGGTGAGCACCAGGCGCAGCAGGTGGGTCCGGGAGGTGCCGCCGACCCTCTCGGGCAGCGTGAACGCGGTGCCGTGCGCACCGTCGCCGGGGACGCGCAGCCCGGTCAGGGTGCGGTCGTAGCGCGGGGTGCCGTCCGGGTCGAAGAGGGTGGCCCGCGCGGTGAGGCCGGCGGCGGGGGAGTGGTGGTCGTTGACGACGACCACCGAGCGGTCGTCGTAGGAGTACTGGACGTGCAGTGGCTCGCCCGCTTTCTTGGCACCGAAGTAGGCGCCGTTCTGGTCGAGATAGCGGTCCATGAGCTGCCAGTGCAGCGAGGTCCAGCCGCTGTTGAGCATCCAGTGGACGATCCCGGTGGCCGGCTTGCCGGCGTCGTGCGCGTTGCGGCGGTACGCCTCGAACTCGGCGCGGACGTTCTCGTACTGGGCGATCTGCGCCTTGCGCACGTAGTCGGTGAGGCCGGCCGGGGCGCCGTAGCGGGCGGTGAGGGCGTCGTTGTAGAGCTTGAGGGTGGAGAAGATCGCCGACGGGGAGCGGTGGTACTGCTTGGCCGCCGGGGTCTTCCACAGGGTGTCCAACTCGGCGGGGGTCATCATCCGGCGCAGGGTGTCCAGGGTGGGGATGCTGGGGCCCGCGCTGGTCTCGGAGTTGAAGCCGGTGGCGCCGCCCTCGCGCTTGGCGTACCAGTAGGCGGGCGGTACCCAGTCGTAGGGGCCGCTCATCTTCATGCCCGAACGGCCCAGTTCCGGCGAAGCCTCGTCGGAGGCGGCCGGGACGACGGGGGTGGGCCAGTCGGCCGCTGTCAGCGCGTCCAGGTAGTTCTTCTCGATCGTGGCGTTCGGTGCCGCGTCACTGCCGATCAGGAAGGAGATGACACTCGGGTGGGCGCGCAGCCGCGCCGCCTCGGCGGCCATGGACGCCTTCGCCACCGCGTGGTCGTCCGCGTCCCACTTCTCCCCGGAGCCGTCCTCGTTGACCTGGCCCTCCCACTTGTCGCAGCACTCCCAGCCCGGCAGCGTGAGCACACCGAGCCGGTCGGCCAGGTCGAAGAACTCGTCCGGCTCGATGTGCCCTTCCAGCCGGACCGTGTTCAGCCCGAGGTCGAGGACGTACCGCAGCCGGTCCTCCACATAGCGCCGGTCCCAGCGCAGGAACTGGTCCGGCGACCAGCCGCCGCCCCGGATCAGCAGCGGGCGCCCGTTGATCCGGTACTGGCGGGCGCCGTCCTTGTTCAGGGGCGCCCGGACGTCACGGATGCCGAAGGTCTCGTGCGCGCTGTCGGAGACGGCACCGGCGACGGAGGCGGTGAGCCTGAGGTCGTACAGCGGCTGGCCGCCCATTCCCGCGGGCCACCATACGCGCGGGGACCGCAGGCGCAGGCCGGGGACGTCGGCGGGGGAGAAGGCGATGCTGCGCGACTCGTGTGGGGCGAGCGGGACCCGGCGGGCGAGCGTGGTCCCGGCGACGCTGCCGGTGACCAGGGCGGTGACCGCGCGGCCGGTGTCGTTGCGCACCCGTGCCCTCACGGTCAGGTCGGCGGTCGCCAGCGACGGCACGGCCAGATCGGTCACCACATGGGCGTCGCCCAGCGCGACCGGGCCACCCCGCCGGACCAGGACGTCCCGGACCAGCCCCATGTTCTGGTCCGGGGGCGGCTGGAGCCAGTCGAGCCAGCCCATGCTGAGGTCCCGGTCGGGATCGTTGGGCCGGACCCGGAAGGCGACCGTGTTCCGGCCGGGCCGCACCAGCTGGGTGATGTCCAGCTCGTGTCGCGTGTACGCGCCCTTGACCTGCGCGTCCGTCGCCACCCGGTGGCCGTTGACGTACACCTCGGCGGCCGGGACGACTCCGCTGAAGTCGAGCCGGGTGCGCCGGGAGGTGTCGTCCACAGTGAAGTCGGAGCGGTACCACCAGGGCACCTTGAAGTCGGCCTTCGGAATCTTGCTCAGGTTGGTCGAGCGGAACGGGTCCGGGTAGCGGCCCTCGGCCAGCAGGGCGGCGAGGACCGTGGAGCGGGGGCCCGCGTGGTGCCAGCCGCGCGCCGGGTAGCCGGGGGAGGAGACGGTGGCCGCCGAGTCGCTCACCTTCGCCGTGGACTGCAGGGCGAAGGAGGCCAGCGGACTGACCGAGACCGCTGTGTCCGGGACGCGGGTCGCTCCGGGGGCCGGAAGCGGTGCCGGCGCGTGGGCCTTCGGGTCCGCCCGGGCGGTGCCGGTGAGGGTGCCGATCAGGCCGAGGAACGCGGCGGCCGTGGCGAGGCGGCGGCCGGGGGCGGGGCGAGCGGACAGGGCGGTCTCCAGCCTCGTGAGGTCAAGGAACGCTATGGCCCGGCTCAAGCTAGAAAGTGCCGCGAACCCTGTCAAAGACCTCCGGCCAGGACGCGCCGCCCGCGCGCACGAGGAGGCCGGTCCGCTCCGGCGGACCGGCCTCGCGTCCTTCGTTGTCGGTGGGAGTCTGCGTACGGTCCTCCTTCCGTCGAACCGAGCGGACTCGACCGCGTCCGGTGGGCCTGCGGTGGAGTGCCGCGTATCGCGTATCTGGCTATTCTGCGCCTTTTATTCCCGTATGGGTAGGGGTGTTCGCACAATACTTCGACCGGATTCCGACCCCCGTCCCCCCTCGTCCGGGTCCCGCTCAGACGGCCGCCTCCAGCGGCTCCCGTCGCTCCATGCCGGAGCGCAGGCGGTGCAGGCCCCGGCGGGCGTGGCTCTTTACCGTGCCGAGCGGCCAGCCCGTGCGGGCGGCGATCTGCGGCTGGGTGAGGTCCTCGTAGAAGGCCAGGTAGAGCACCCGGCGCTGGGCGGCCGGCAGCCGTCCCAGCTCGCGGCGGACCACAAGCCGGTCGAGCACCGTCTCCGGGTCGGCGGCGGTCTCGGCGCCGAGGGCGGCGCGGGACAGGGACGCGGCCGCAGCCGCGACCAGCTCGCCCCGCCGGGCACGTGCCGCCAGCGCGTCGAAGATCTTGCGTCGGGTGATGCCGACGATCCAGCCGCCCAGCGGGCCCCGGTCCGGCCGGTAGCCCGCACGGCCCCGCCACACCCCGAGGAACACCTGCTGGGTCACGTCCTCCGCCTCACCGGCGTTCCCCAGCGCGCGGCGGGCGAGGGCGTACACCAGCGAGGACCAGCGCCGGTACACGGCCGCGAGACAGTCCTCGTCCCCCGCGACCAGGCCCCGCGCCAGCTCCTCGTCGTCACAGCCGTCCCCGGCCGGGGCCACGGGCGGCGCGGCGGTGGCGGGCGGGGACGGGTACGAGCTCATGGCCTGGCTCCTCGGGTGGGACGGTCAGGTCATCGTGGGAGCCGGTACCGGGCGCCGACAACTCGCATCGTTTCTGCGTCGTTCCCGGCGTACAGTCGACGTATGGACGACGAAGCCCCCGGCGCCGGACTGACCACCGGCGCCCTGGCCCGCAGGCTCGGTGTCTCGCCCACCACTCTGCGGTCCTGGGACCGCCGCTACGGCCTCGGCCCCGCCGCCCGCGCCGACGGCAGACACCGCCGCTGGACCCCGGACGACGTGGCTGTGCTGGAGACGATGTGCCGCCTGACCTCATCCGGCGTACCCCCCGCCGAGGCCGCCCGCACCGCCCGCGCCGCCACCCGCCCGCCCGCCGACCGGACCCCGGCCCCCGCACCCCGCTCCCGCGCCCCCGGCGCCCTGCCGCTGGGCGATGTGCGCCAGGAGTGCAGGGGCCTGGCCCGTGCCGCCGTCCGCCTGGACGCCCGGGCCGTGGAGGAGCAACTGGACGGGGTGATCACCGAGTACGGCATCACCGTCGCCTGGCAGGACGTGATGGCGCCCGCCCTGCACGCCGTGGGCCGCAAGTGGGTCTCCTCCGGGGACCGGTACATCGAGGTGGAGCACCTGCTGTCCTGGCAGGTCTCCACCGCCCTGCGCCGCCACACCCCCCGGCTCGGCCCGCCCGGCACCCCCGGCGCCGGGCCGGTGCTGCTCGCCTGCGCCCCCGACGAACAGCACACCCTCCCGCTGGAGGCCCTCAACGCCGCGCTGGTCCGGCACGGCGTCCCCACCCGGATGTTCGGCAGCGCCGTCCCCGCCGACGCGCTCACCGCCGCCGTTCGGCGCCTCGGTCCGGCAGCGGTCGTGCTGTGGTCCCAGTCCCGCGCCACCGCCGGCCTGCCGCTCGCCCGGCATGTCGCGGGCATCGAGTGGGGCGTACGCGGCGCCCGCGGGCAGGCCCTGATGATGCTCGGCGGCCCCGGCTGGACGGGCCGCTCCAGTCACGGCATGCTCCGCCCGACCGGACTCGCCGACGCCCTCGACACCCTGACCGCCGCCTACGGCACCGAGCCCGGCCGGGACCTCACTCCAGCCCGCGCGCGTGCCTGAACCGGTCCAGCCCGTCCTTGAGGTCGACGATCGGGTCCGGGTAGTCCCCGAGCTTCGCCCGGTCCGGCCCGCTCAGCTTCCACGGCTCGTGCACCGCCGCCCCCTCCACGTGCGCCAACTCCTCGACCCAGCGCCGGACATAGGCACCGTCCGGGTCGTACCGCCTGGCCTGGGCCGTCGGGTTCAGCACCCGGTTGGGGCGGGTGTCGGTGCCCGTGCCGGCCGTCCACTGCCAGTTGAGCTGGTTGTTGGCCACGTCCCCGTCGACCAGCAGGTCCAGGAAGTGCCGGGCGCCCACCCGCCAGTCCACGTACAGCGTCTTGGTCAGGAAGCTCGCGGTGAGCAGCCGGCCCCGGTTGTGCATCCACCCCTCGTGCCGCAACTGCCGCATCGCCGCGTCCACGACCGGATAGCCGGTACGGCCGTCCCGCCACGCCTGGATGTCCGCCTCGGCCTTCCTGCCGGTGCGCCAACGGTCGCGCCGGGTGCGGTAGTCGGCGCGGGACGCCTCGGGACGCACCGCCAGCAGCTGCCGGTTGAAGTCCCGCCAGGCGACCTGCCGGACGAACGCCTCCGCGCCCGCGCCACCCTCCAGCCGTGCCCGGTGCACGAGTTCCACCGGGGAGACGGTGCCGAAGTGCAGGTGCGGGGAGAGCCGGGAGGTGCCGTCGCCGGCCAGGTCGTCGTGCCGGTCCACGTACGCGTCGATCCCCGCGCGCAGCCAGTCGGCCACCATCCGGCGCCCCGCCACCTCACCGCCCTCCGCCAGCGCCGGGGAAGTGCCCGGCACCGCGTCGCGGGACGGGAGTTCCCCGGACTTGACGCCCTCCGGCACGCTCACCCTCCGGGGCGCGCCGAGCGGGTCACGCTGCGAATGCCCCGACCAGTGGCGGAAGTACGGGGTGAACACGGCGAAGTGGTCCGAGGCCGTCGGGGTCACCGCGCCCGGCTCCACGGCGGCGGTCACCGTGTCGTGGACGTGCAGCCTGCGGCCGTCCGCCTCCAGCGCGGTGCGCAGGGCGTGCTCGCGGTGGTGCGCGTAGCCGCTGGCGTCGGCTGCCATGTGCACCTCGTCGGCGTCCGCCTCGGCCACCACCCTCAGCACCTCGGCCACCACGTCACCGGAGCGCACCACGAGCCGGCCGCCGCGCTCGCGCAGCCCGGCGTCCAGGTCCCGCAGGCAGTCGGCGAGGAACGCCAGCCGGTTGGGCGCGGCGAACCCCGCGCCGTCGATGCCGTCATCGCGCACGAACAGCGGCACCACCTGCCGGGTCCCGTCCAGGGCGGCGCGCAGTGGCGGATGGTCGTGCAGACGCAGGTCGGCGGTGAAGAGGACGACCGAGGTGTTCATCGAACGGCTCCGGAGCAGGGGATGCTTACGGTGGACTCTTCCGGGCGAGCCCCCCGTATGGACGCGGACGTCAACGCCGTGCCCGCTTTTTCAGCCTCCGGTGCTGGAGTCCCAGGTTCTTGATACCGCGCTTCCGCAGTCCCCGGTTCCTCATCGTCGGGACCGGACCGTGGACCGCGGCCCGCGCGATGTTCCGGGCCATCCCGCCGAACACGATCGCGTGGAACGGCGACACCGACCACCAGTACGCCTGGCCTAGCAGCCCGCGCGGGTGGAACAGGGCGCGCTGACGGTACCGGCTGCGGCCCTCGCCGTACGGCTCCGCGTACATCTCCAGCCAGGCCAGGCCCGGCAGCCGCATCTCGGCCCGCAGCCGCAGCAGATGGCCCGGCTCGATCTCCTCCACCCGCCAGAAGTCCAGCGAGTCGCCCACCCGCAGCCGCTCCGCGTCCCGGCGGCCCCGGCGCAGGCCCACCCCGCCCATCGCCCGGTCCATCCAGCCGCGCAGGGACCAGGCGAGCGGGAAGGAGTACCAGCCGTTGTCCCCGCCGACCCCCTCGATCACCCGCCACAACCGGTCCAGCGGCGCGTCCACCACCGTCTCGCGCTCGTCGGTGTACAGGCTGCCGCCCGCCCAGGCCGGGTCGGTCGGCAGCGGATCGCTCGGCGCGCCCGGCACCGACGCCGACGACCAGCGGGTGGCCACCTTCGCCTCCCGCACCCGGCGCAGCGCCAGCCGGACCGACTCGTCGAAGGTGAACGGATGCCCGGGCGGCTCCGGCAGATACCGCCGGATGTCGTGCTCGCGGCACACCACCTCATACCGCAGCGACTCCGTCAGCGGGCGGGCGATCGACGCGGGCACGGGAGTCACCAGTCCCACCCAGTGGCTGGACAGACCCGGCGTCAGCATCGGCACGGACAGGATCAGCCGGTGCGGCAGACGGGCGAGCCGGGCGTACCTCAGCATCATCTCCCGGTACGTCAGTATGTCCGGGCCGCCGATGTCGAAGCTCCGGTTCACGTCCTCCGGCAGCAGCGCGGAACCCACCAGCAGCCGCAGCACGTCCTTCACACCGATCGGCTGGATACGGGTGTGCACCCAGCTCGGCGTCACCATCACCGGCAGCCGCTCGGTGAGGTAGCGCAGCATCTCGAAGGAGGCCGAGCCCGAGCCGATGATCACCGCCGCGCGCAGGACGGCCGTCGGCACCCCCGACTCCAGCAGGATGTGCCC
The DNA here is from genome assembly GCF_004784465.1 of Streptomyces griseoluteus. Classification (GTDB taxonomy): domain Bacteria; phylum Actinomycetota; class Actinomycetes; order Streptomycetales; family Streptomycetaceae; genus Streptomyces; species Streptomyces griseoluteus. The sequence goes on from NZ_SRRU01000014.1 coordinate 43,123, forward strand.
GACCTCCGCCCGCGAGCGCAGATGCGGGGACAGCTCCCCCTCCGGCACCCCGGCCGGGGTCAGCCCGCCGAGGTAGACGATCCGGCGCACCCCCGCCGCCTTCGCCTGCTCGCCGAAGTACCGGGCCGCGCGCCGGTCGGTCTCCTCGAAGTCGTCCCCGCTGCCCAGCGCGTGCACCAAGTAGTACGCCACGTCGACGTCCCGCATCGCCTCGGCCAGCGAGTCGGGGTCCGTCACATCACCCCGCACCACCTCCACGTCACCGGCCCACGGATGGTCGCGCAGCTTGCCCGGCGTACGGGCCAGACAGCGCACCCGGTGTCCGGCGGCGAGCAGCTCCGGCACGAGCCTGCCTCCGATGTAGCCGGTCGCCCCGGTCACCAGGCAGCGCAGCCCGTCCTCGGGCTCGTCGTCGTTCATCGTCTCCGGCTCCTCGGCATCGGTGTCCGCCCGTGGTCCGCCACGGCCTCCCCGTGATCCCTTCCCGCCCGGCGCCACCAGCGGATGCGGTTGTGCCGAACGGCGTACAACGGCATGTCCGTGCGATGGCCGGGCAGCCGATGAGGTACAGGTTCCGTGTCCCGTCCGAACCTTCCGCCGGAGGTGTCCGCCGCCATGAATTCGACAGTACTGGAGCGTTTCCCCGCAGGCTCACCGCGCGGCTCCTGGCCCGCCGAGGAGTACGCCGCCGCCCGCCGGGCCGAGGGTGAACCCGCGACGGTGGTCATGGACCTCAACTCGGACGCTTTCCTCGTCGTGGTCGAGGGCCGCACGGACGACTAGGGCCTTCCTTCCGGATCAGGCCGGCTCATGACGACCCCGCCACTCCGGCAAGATCCGGAAGACACGCCCCAAGTCCCGAGCGCCTCCAGATGGGCCTTCCGGGTCTCCGCCGTCTGACCCTGGATCAGCAGGAACATCCCCTCGCGGGCGAGGCGCTGGGCCTTGGACGTGAGGGACATCGAGCGTCCGCCCCCTGCTACGACCGCCGCCGTGGTGGCGGTGTTCAGCGCCGCGTACGCCTCCGCCCGTACCGCCAGGCGGTCCGCCACCCGCTCCAGCGGGGCCGGATGGTCGGCCAGGGCGTAGGCACGGGTGCGGACGTCCGCCACACGGTTCCGTAGCGGGGCTGCCGTCCGTTCGTCCAGCAGGGACAGGGCCGCCGAGGCGATGCCGAAGACCGCCGGGTTGGTGTTCAGGGTCTTCGCCCGGTCGGTGGGGGCCCACTCGGCGTACGGGATGCGCAGGGCCACCGACTCCTCGGGGACGCGCAGGCCGTCCAGCTCCAGGGAGACCGTGTGCGCGGCGGTCAGGGCGGCCAGACGCAGGGGGTCGGAGGGGCGCAGGCCCGGCTGGTCGCGGGCGTCCACGAAGGCGAACACCGCCTCGTCGTCCTCGGTCAGGCCGGCCAGGAGGAACACGTCGTTCAGGCTCCAGCCGGTGTACCAGGGGACCGTGCCGTCGAAGCGCCAGCCCGTGCCGTCGTGGCGGGCCCGTACGGGTGCCGCGGGGTGGGCGCGCAGCTGTGCGTACGCCACGCCGGACAGCAGCTCGCCGCGGGCCAGCGGGCCCAACAGACGCTCGCGGGCGGCCGGTTCGCCGCGCGCGAGGATCTGGACCGGGGTGTGGTGCTGCGACTGGACGAACCAGGTGGAGCCGCACGCGCCCGCCAGGATCTCCGAGACCTCCCGCACCACGGCGGGCGGCGCCGCCGAGCCGCCGTATGCGGCCGGTGCCGTCAGGCCCAGCAGCCCGGACCGCTTCACGGCCTCGATGTGGCTCGCCGGCACGCCCTCCTGGTCCACCCGCTCCGCCTCGGGCTCCAGCAGCTCGGCGGCGAGCAGACGGGCGCGGGCGACGAGCGGGTGATCGGTGATCGTCATGCGTCCCTTCCTACCCCGGCCGCACCGCCCGGCATCCGTGGCACACTCCGCCGATGACCACCGAAACGATCACCGCGGCAGCTTCCGGCACCCTCACCCTCGGCGACCTCACCGTCCACCGCGTCGGCCTCGGCGCGATGCGGCTGACCGGCAACGCCGCCTTCCACCTCGGCACCCCCAGCGACCGGACCCGCTCGCTGGCCGTCCTGCGCCGGGCCGTGGAACTCGGGGTGAACCACATCGACACCGCCGCCTTCTACTTCTCCTCCCTGCGTTCCGCCAACGAACTGATCAACACCGCCCTCGCCCCCTATGCCGACGACCTGGTCATCGCCACCAAGGTCGGCCCCTTCCGTGAGCAGGACGGCTCCTGGGGCACCGCCGCCCGCCCCGACCAGCTGCGCGGCCACGTCGAGGAGAACCTCCGCCAGCTCGGCCGCGACCACCTCGACCTGGTGTACCTGCGCCGGATGCGGCAGAACTCCGTCGCCGAACACTTCGGCGCCCTCGCCGAGTTGCGGGAGGAGGGCCTGATCCGGCACCTGGGCATCTCGGCGATCGAACCCCGCCACCTCGACGAGGCCCTGGCCATCGCACCGGTGGTCGCCGTGCAGAATCGGTACGGGCTCGACGCCTCCGGTCCCGAGGGGAAGGAACTGCTCAAGCTGTGCGGGGAGCGCGGCATCGCCTTCGTCCCGTTCTACTCCGTCGCCGGGGAGACCGGCGAACGGGGCAGGCATGAGCGCGTCCCGGCCGACGCGGACGCCGCCGTCGCGGAGATCGCGGAGGCGCACAGCGTCAGTCCCACACAGGTCCGGATCGCCTGGACCCTCCACCAGGGCCCGCACGTCCTCGCCATCCCCGGCACCGGCGACCCGGCCCATCTGACGGAGAACACCGCGGCGGGCGCCCTGAAGCTCACCGACGGCCAACTGGGCCGCCTGAACGCCTTCCACCAGTAGCGGAGCACCCCGCCGGTCCCCTCTCAGGAGGAGACTGGCGCCCCGGTAGTTTTACGTATAACCTCTCCCGCTAACCACCCCCACCGGAAGGCTCCGATGCGCCGCGTTGCCCTGGTCACCCTCGTCGTGGACGACTACGACGACGCCATCCGCTTCTACACCGAGGCCCTGGGTTTCCGGCTCGCCGAGGACGAGCCCCGCCCGGACGGCTCCCGGTGGGTCGTGGTGGAGCCCGGCACCGAAGAGGGCAGTGGCAGCGGTCTGCTGCTCGCCCGCGCCAAGGACGACGGCCAGCGCGCCCGCGTCGGCGACCAGACCGGCGGCCGGGTCGGCTTCTTCCTGCACACCGACGACTTCGCCCGCGACCACGCCCGCATGACCGCCCACGGGGTGACCTTCCTGGAGGACCCCCGCCACGAGCCGTACGGCACGGTCGCCGTCTTCCAGGACCTCTACGGCAACCGCTGGGACCTGCTCCAGCCCGCCGCCTGAATCCCCATCCGCACGATCCGCCGAGGAAGCACGCCATGACCGCGCCCCGCATCGACACCGAGACCCTCCGCCGGCTCCCCAAAGCCGTCCTGCACGACCACCTCGACGGCGGCCTGCGCCCCGCCACCGTCATCGAACTCGCGGCCGCGGTCGGCCACACCCTGCCCACCACCGACCCCGGCGAACTGGCCGCCTGGTACGTCGAGGCCGCGGGCTCCGGTGACCTGGTCCGCTACATAGGCACCTTCGAGCACACCCTCGCGGTGATGCAGACCCGCGAGGGGCTGCTGCGCGTGGCCGAGGAGTACGTGCTCGACCTCGCCGCCGACGGCGTGGTCTACGCCGAGGTGCGCTACGCCCCCGAGCTGAACACCCGTGCCGGGCTGAGCCTGGCCGAGGTCGTGGAGACCGTGCAGGAGGGCCTCGCGGCCGGCATGGCCAAGGCGGCCGCCGCCGGGACGCCGGTACGCGTCGGCACCCTGCTGTGCGGCATGCGGATGTTCGACCGGGTCGGCGAGGCCGCCGAACTGGCCGTCGCCTACCGCGACGCCGGGGTCGTCGGCTTCGACATCGCCGGCGCCGAGGACGGCTTCCCGCCCGCCGACCACCTGGCCGCCTTCGAGCACCTGCGCGCCGAGAGCGTGCCGTTCACCATCCACGCGGGCGAGGCGTACGGCCTGCCCAGCATCCACCAGGCCGTCCAGGTGTGCGGCGCCCAGCGTCTCGGGCACGGCGTCCGCATCACCGAGGACATCGTCGACGGCAAGCTCGGCCGTCTGGCCGGCTGGGTCCGCGACCGCCGGATCGCCCTGGAGATGTGCCCCACCTCCAACCTCCAGACCGGCTGCGCCACCTCCATCGCCGAGCACCCCATCACCGCGCTGAAGGACCTCGGCTTCCGGGTCACCCTCAACACCGACAACCGCCTGGTCTCCGGCACCACCATGACCCGCGAGATGGCGCTGCTGGTCGAGGAGGCGGGCTGGACGGCGAAGGACCTGCGCACGGTCACCGTCAACGCGGTCAAGAGCGCCTTCATCCCGTTCGACGAGCGCAAGGCGCTCATCGAGGACGTCATCCTGCGGGGCTACGCCGAAGCGCTCTGAAGCAGCCCCTTGACGTAGGCGGCCTGTCCGACGTGCTGGAGATCGTCGGACAGGACGCTCACCAGGCGTACGCCCAGTGTGACCGGGGGCTCCCAGCGCTCGTCCACGACCCGCTCCAGGTCCTTGGCGGCCAGCGTCCGCAGCACGCCGATGGTCTGGTCGTGCACCGCGTCGTAGTACCCGGCCAGCAGCACCGTGGAGGGGACCCGCACCTTCGCGGCCTGCTCGGGGGTGTGGCCGTAGCCGGTGTCGTGGTGCGGCAGCTCCAGGTCGAAGCGGTCGGCCCAGTCCCGCGCCAGCCACACCTGCTCCAGCCCGAAGGCGTCGGCGATGTGGTCGTCCTGCACCCGGCTCAGGTGCCACAGCAGCCAGGCGATGGAGTTCGCGCCGGGCGCGGGGGAGCGGTCCAGGTCGTCCGCGCCGAGTCCGTCGAGCACGGTGTGGACTTCTTCCCGGATACGGTCGTAGCCCTCGATGAGGATCTCCTTCGCGTGCATGTTCCCACCCTCGCGCATCCCCGCCCCCGGCGCGAGAGCGTGGGGTCACCCGGGTTCGCCGGGCTCCGCCTGCGGGGTGCCGAGCAGGGCGATCAGGGCGCGGGCGGCCGGGCTGGTGGCGCGCTCCGGGGGCAGCAGGGCCACCGTCTCGTACGCGGCCTCGTCGACGCCCTTCAGCGGGAGCGCGGTGAGCGAGGTCCGCTTGTGCCGGAAGTGCCGGGGGACGACGGCGACGCCGAGGTTCTCGTCCACCAGGTCCAGCAGGCTGTGCACGTCGTTGACCTCCAGAGCGACCGTACGGCGCACCCCGGCCGCAGCGAAGGCGGCGTCCGTGGCCCGGCGCGGCCCCCAGTCCGGGTGGAAGTCCACGAACACCTCACCGGCGAGGGCGGCGGGGTCCGGCACCGCGCCCAGTTCTGCGAGCGGGTGCTCCGGATGGCACAGCACGGTCATCGGTTCGCTGGTGAGCGGCACCGACCGCAACTGGTCGCCGTCGGCCGGGACGCGGTAGGCGAAGGCCAGATCCAGCCGGCCCGCCGACACCCCCTCCGCCAGCGCGCCCGAACCGCTCTGCCGCAGCCGGATCTCCACGTCCGGGTGCTCCCGCCGGAAGGCGGCCAGCAGCCCCGCCACATGCACCCCGGCGATGCACTGCTCGGCGCCCAGCGCCAGCGTGCCGCGCAGCACCCCCTGCACCGCGGCCACCGCCTCGTGCGCGGAGCGCACCTGCGCGAGGATGCGCTCGGCCTCCACCAGCAGCGCCCGCCCGGCCTCCGTCAGCGTCACGCGGCGCGTGGTGCGCACGAACAGCGGCGCCCGCAGCTCCCGCTCCAGGGCGCGGATAGAGGCCGAGAGCCCCGACTGGGACACCATCAGCCGCTCGGCGGCACGGGTGAAGTGCTGGTCCTCGGCGACCGCGACGAAGTGCTGGAGATGACGCAGTTCCATGATTGAGAAGCCTAGCCGCTGAAATCCATCGGATTCTTCTGTTGGACCACTGACCGCGCTCCGGGGAAGAGTTGGGGGAGGCTGCCGGACACCGCCGTGTCCGGCGCCGGGAAGACCGTGTGCCAACCCCTTATGGAGTCGCGTTGTACACCGCCCACCCCGACCGCTACGCCGACCTGCCCTACCGGCGCTCCGGACGCAGCGGACTGAAGCTCCCCGCGCTGTCGCTCGGCCTGTGGCACAACTTCGGCCCCGACCGGCCGGTGGAGACCCAGCGCGCGATCCTGCGCCGCGCCTTCGACCTCGGGATCACCCACTTCGACCTGGCCAACAACTACGGCCCGCCGCCCGGCGCCGCCGAGTCCGCGCTCGGCGAGGCGCTGAAGGCCGACTTCACGCCGTACCGCGACGAACTGGTCATCTCCACCAAGGCCGGCTATCTGATGTGGCCCGGCCCGTACGGGGAGTGGGGCTCGCGCAAGTCCGTGCTGTCCTCGCTCGACCAGAGCCTGACGCGGATGGGCCTGGACCACGTCGACATCTTCTACTCGCACCGCTTCGACCCCGAGACCCCGCTCGAGGAGACCATGGGCGCGCTGCACACGGCGGTCCAGCAGGGCAAGGCGCTCTACGTCGGCGTCTCCAACTACTCCGCCGAGCAGACCCGCGAGGCGGCACGCATCCTGGGCGAGCTGGGCACCCCGCTCCTCATCCACCAGCCGCGCTACTCCATCCTGGACCGGCGCCCGGAGGAGGAGGGGCTGCTGGACACCCTGGACGAACTTCAGGTCGGTTCGATCGTCTACTCCCCGCTGGAGCAGGGTCTGCTCACCGGCCGGTACCTCGACGGCATCCCCGAGGACTCCCGCGCGGCGAGCGACAGCCCGTTCCTGCGGTCCGACGCCGTCACCGAGGACCTCGTCGGCCGGCTGCGCGCCCTGAACGACATCGCCGCCTCGCGCGGCCAGACCCTGGCTCAAATGGCGCTCGCCTGGGTGCTGAGGGGCGGACGGATTACTTCCGCTCTTGTCGGGGCGAGCAGCACCAAGCAACTGGAAGACAGTGTCGGCGCCATCCGGAATCTGGAATTCGACGCGGATGACGTGGCCCGAATCGACGCCGCCGTGCAGACTTGAACTCGCCGGAACAGTAGCGGCGGAAGGCGGAAGTTTTTTCCGCCTTCACAATTTCTCCGCGTATTCCGGTGCGGGCGGCGCTGAATTCCTGCCACGCCCGCCCGCGGAGCCGCACAAGAGCCCAGGGGAGCCCCGCCCCTGGGCTCTTGCCCTGTAAGGGCTGCCGGGCAGGGCTGCCGTGCGCCGCCCACGGTCGATAATCCGCCAACTAATGCGGGGCGGTCCCGCGCCTTACATGATTCGGCCAGAATCGGGGCATCGCATATGCCAGCAGAGTGGCCGGAAAGGCATGGTGACAGTGTTTCCATTGGGGCGATACTCAAAATGCCAGGGGCACTTCACCGCACAGGAGCCGCACGGATAAGAGAGGGACCGGTCGGCACACCGGCGAGGCAACGGGGGAGTGATCGTGCACGATGAATTCCTGTGCCATGTCACCGCGTACGGGATCTGCGGCGGCCAGCGGGTAGGCGTACCGCTCGGCACCTACCGCGCGCCCACCCTCGCGCTCGCCCTGTGGTGGCTGCGGGACCGCGCCTCCTGGATCGCCGAGCGGCTGGACCCCAGTCCCGAGGGCGAGAAGATCCCGGCGGGCGCCCTCGTCCCCGTCCCGGACACCGTGGCCGACGTCCCCACCCTGCTGCGGGCCTGGTGTTCCGACGACGCCCGGCAGGAACTGGTCGCGGACGAACTGGCCGGCGGACGCCTGGTGCGGATCGCCGCGAGCGACGACACCACGGAGTACGAACTCCTCGCCGAGTCGATCGACGCCCTGCGCATGCAGCGCACCGTCCCCGCCTTCGTCGTCCCCGTGGCCTGAGCGCGAAACCGCAGGCCCGGCGCGGCCGCGCCGCGCCGGGAAGAGGTCGCACACAGCCAAGGCATTGGGTGGAATGCGTCGGCCGAGTCGGGGTACGAGCATCACAGGCAACAGGCGACCGGCCGTACCGGGCATTTCGAGAGAGACACCATGACCAAACACCTGGGCGTGGCAGTGGCAGCGATACCGAGTGGTTTCGACGTACCCGTGGAACCCCTTCGGCGTGCGGCGCACTACACCGGGGAACCAGGATGCATCGCCGAGGCGCGGGCCTTCGCCGGGCGCTTCCTGGAGCAACTGCGGACCGAGTGGTGCGCCACCGTGGACAGCCGGACGGGCGGGGAGCTGCTGCTGGTCGTCAGCGAGCTGGTCACCAACGCCGACCGGCACAGCAGGGGCCCGTACATCCTGGAGCTGGAGGGCACCGACAGCGCGGTCAGCGTCTCGGTGTACGACAGCAGCGTGGCGCTGCCGCGCTTCTTCCCCAAGGACCCCAAGCGGGTGGGCCATCACGGCCTGGAGATCGTGCGCGCGGTCGCCTCGGAGATCACCGTGGACCGCATACCGGTAGGGAAGCGTGTGCGCGCCCTGATCCGGCTGGACGGCTGAGCGAACCTCTTCACACCCCCGGAGCAAGGAACGCCGACCGCGACCCGGTCGGCGTCTTCGTGTGTCCGGAAACCGGCCTTCACGCGTCCGGCTGCGGTGGAAGAAGGCATGAAGAAGGGCGGCCCGGCAGAACCGGACCGCCCTTTTCCACGTCAAGGGGTCGGAGTCTGGTGCTCAGGCGCAGCCCAGCTCGCCCAGCATGCCCTCGCGCAGCCGCGCGATGATGCGCTTGATCAGGCGGGAGACGTGCATCTGCGAGCAGCCCAGCTTCTCGCCGATCTCGGCCTGGGTGGCCTCCTCCACGAACCGCATGTGGATGATCTGCCGGTCGCGGTCGCTCAGCTCGGCCATCAGCGGGGCGAGGGCGTGGAAGTCCTCCACCAGCTGCAGGCCCTCCTCCTCGACGCCGATGAAGTCCGCCAGGACCGCCTCGCCGTCCTCGCGGCCGTCGCCGGTGAGGGCGGCGTCCAGCGAGCTGGAGTTGTAGCCGTTCGAGGCGAGCTGGCCCTCGACGACCTGCTGCTCGGTGATGTTCATGAGCGTGGCCAGCTCGGCCACGGTCGGGTCGCGGTCCAGCCGGCTCGACAGCTCCTCGCGGGCCTTGGCCAGCTCCACGCGCAGCTCCTGGAGCCGGCGCGGCACGTGCACCGCCCAGGTGGTGTCACGGAAGAAACGCTTGATCTCACCCACGATGTAGGGCAGCGCGAAGGACGTGAACTCCACCTCGCGCGAGATCTCGAACCGGTCGATCGCCTTGATCAGGCCGATCATGCCGGTCTGGACGATGTCCTCCATGTCGTCGCCCCGGCCCCGGAAACGCCCGGCGGCGAAGCGCACCAGCGACATGTTCATCTCGATGAGGGTGTTGCGCGCGTACTGGTATTCGTGCGTGCCCTCTTCCAGCTCCGCCAGCCGGCGGAAGAACTGGCGGGACAGCGCCCGCGCGTCACGCGGGGCGACGGACGCGGGGTCCGCGATACCAGGAAGGGTCTCCTCGTCCGTCATGTCCTGCGCGGCCTTGTCCGCGACCTCTGCTTGCGACCGGATGCCGACGGCGGTGTCCATTAACCTCTCCCACGTAAGTCACGGTTCGACGACTGCTCCCGTGGGCCCGGTTGCCCGAGGCCACGGTTGCCGCGTGGTCCCCGGCTACCCGGAAAACCCCGCCCCATGCACGTCTTCTCTCACGGGCCGGGTACCCCCGGTCACGCGACGCATGCAGACGAATTTCGACCTGGCTCGAAATCGCCGAAGTGGCTCGATCTTATCGGCCCGCGACCGATGAGTCCGGGGCCGGGGCCCGGTCGGTACAGGTGAGCGCGCGACCGGCGCCGCGACCCGTACAGGAGGTCCCCATGTCCCACGGTGGTTTCACCACATGTCTCTGGTTCGACGGCCAGGCCGAGGAGGCGGCGCACTACTACGTCTCCGTCTTCAAGGACTCCGGCATCGGCCGGATCACCCACTGGAGCGAGGCCGGCCCCGGTGAGGCCGGGACCGTGCTCACCGTCGAGTTCACCGCCAACGGCCAGAAGTTCGTCGCTCTCAACGGCGGCCCCGAGTTCAAGTTCAGCGAGGCCGTCTCGTTCATGATCCGCTGTGCCGACCAGCGGGAGATCGACCACTACTGGACCCGGCTGACCGAGGACGGCGGCGAGGGCGGCCCCTGCGGCTGGCTCAAGGACAAGTACGGCGTCTCCTGGCAGGTCTGCCCCGAGCGGCTGCTCGAGATGACCAACGACCCCGACCCGCAGAAGGCCGCCCGTGCCTTCGGCGCCATGATGAAGATGGGCAAGCTCGACCTCGCCGCCCTGGAGAAGGCGTACGCGGGCGAGTGACCGGAACCGGTGCCCGGTCACGCGCTCTCGGCGAGCACCTCGCCGATCGTGTGCCGGGCGTTCTTTGCCAGGACCGGGTTGGTGCGCCAGTAGTAGGGGAGCTGGACCAGGGCGATGGACAGCGCCCAGCCCCGGCCGCGCGCCCACTCGGCGTCTTCCGCGCCCACCGCGTCGCGGAAGACGCCCCGGACGGCGGCGGGGAGCAGGTTCCAGGCCACGATCAGGTCCACGGCCGGATCGCCCACCCCGGCGCAGCCGAAGTCGATCACCGCGCTCAGCCTGCCCCCACCGGCGACCAGGACATTGCCGGGGGAGAGGTCGGCGTGCGCCCAGGCCGGCGGGCCGGTGTGCGTGGGAGCGGCCAGCGCCCGCTCCCAGCGTGCCGTCGCCCCGGCGGTGTCGATACGGCCGGCGAGCCGGGCCAGCGCCTCACGGGTCGACTCGTCCTGCCCGGCGAGCGGGCCGCCCCGGTAGCTCCGGGGGGCGTCCGCGGTCGCGGTCCGGCGCAGGGCGGCCACGAACGCGCCCAGTTCCTTGGCCAGTTGCTCCGGCTCCTCCACCGCTCCCGCCACCGGGTTGGCGCCGTCCAGCCAGCGGTAGACCGACCAGGGCCAGGGAAAGCCGCTGTCCGGCTCCCCGAAGCCCACCGGTTCCGGGACGGCCACCGGCAGGCCGGGGCCCAGGCGGGGCAGCCAGTCCCGCTCGTGCGCCACATCCGCCACCGCGCCCGGATGGCGGGGGAGCCGTACCACCAGCTCCGGTCCCAGGCGGAACATCGCGTTCTCCGTGCCGGACGACCTCAGCCGGGTCACCGGCAGTTCCGCCCACGCGGGGAACCGCCGCGCCACCAGACGCTCCACCAGCGGGGCGTCGATGTCGAGTTCACCGTCACGCATCTTCTGGGTACTCACCGGCCCCATCCAAGGGCCGGTGTGTCCCCGCTGTCGACCGAAAAAACCTGACCACACCGTCCCCGAGCGCCCCGCGCACCGAGTGGCTAACGTGACAATCCGGGACGAACCGCCAACACGAAAGGGCCGACCATGGCCGTGCAGTCCGAAGGAACGCCCTGCTGGGCCGACGCGATGTTCACCGACCTGGAGGGCGCCAAGCGGTTCTACGGCGACGTCCTCGGCTGGACCTTCGGCCAATCGTCGTCCGAGTACGGCAACTACACCCAGGCGTACGCGGACGGCAAGGCCGTCGCCGCCATCGTCCCGCCCATGCCCGGCCAGGAGAGCACGTCGCAGTGGTGTCTCTACTTCGCCTCGCCGGACGCCGCCGCCACCGCCGCGAAGGTCGAGGAGAACGGCGGCGAGGTGCTGATGGAGCCGATGCGGGTCGGTGACTTCGGCACGATGGCGATCGCCCGCGAGCCCAGCGGCGCCGTGTTCGGCATCTGGCAGGGCGACGCCCACGAGGGCTTCGAGGCGGTGGCCGAGCCCGGCGCATATTGCTGGTCGGAGCTGTACACCCGCGAACCGGAGAAGGCGGACGCGTTCCTGTCGGCCGTCTTCCCGTACCGGATGAAGGACATGGCGGACGAGCACGTCGACTTCCGCCTCTTCGACCTGGGCGCCGACCCGGTGCTCGGCCGGATGCGGATGGGGGAGGAGTTCCCCCCGGAGGTCCCCTCCTACGTCAACGTCTACTTCACCGTCGACGACTGCGACGCGGCCGTGGCGCGCGCCACCGAGCGCGGTGCCGTGCTCCGGTTCGGCCCGATGACCAGCCCCTTCGGCCGGTTCGCCGCCCTCACCGACCCGCAGGGCGCGAGCTTCTCGGTGATCGACGTCACCACGACGGAGGGCGGCATGCCCGACTTCAAGGACGCCTGACCCGGCCGGTCGGATCCCGCGCGCGGCCATGGCATGATCGGGCACATGCGTGAACGTGTGGTGGCCGCGTGCGACGGGGCTTCGAAGGGAAACCCCGGACCGGCCGGATGGGCCTGGGTGGTCTCCGGCGACGACGAGCGGACCCCGGCCCGCTGGGAGTCGGGCCCGCTCGGCCGGGCCACCAACAATGTCGCCGAACTCACCGCGCTGGAGAGGCTGCTGACCGCCGTCGAGCCGGACGTGCCGCTGGAGGTCCGGATGGACTCCCAGTACGCGATGAAGGCCGTCACCACCTGGCTGCCCGGCTGGAAGCGCAACGGCTGGAAGACCGCCGCCGGCAAGCCGGTCGCCAACCAGGACCTCGTGGTCCGTATCGACGCGCTGCTCGACGGCCGCTCGGTGGAGTTTAAGTACGTCCCCGCCCACCAGGTCGACGGCGACCCGCTGAACGACTTCGCCGACCGCGCCGCCAGCCAGGCCGCCGTGGTGCAGGAGGCCGCGGGCAGCGCCCACGGCTCGCCCGAGCCGCCGCCCTCGCCCGACACCCCGGCCCCCTCCGCCCGCCGCAAGTCGCCCCGGCGGGCCACCGGCGCCTCCGGTTCCGCCTCCTCGCGGACCATCAAGGCCAAGTTCGCCGGCCGCTGCCTCTGCGGCCGCTCCTACGCGGCCGGCGAGTCCATCGCCAAGAACGCGCAGGGCTGGGGCCACCCGGAGTGCCGCACCGCCACCGGCTGACCCGCCACTACCGGATGTCTCCGGGCCCGGCCATGCCCAGACGCTGCTACCCTGCGAGGCCGATCGACTACGTCCGGTGACTTCCAGGGGTGTGCGCGTGAAGGTCGTCTGCGTCGGGGGCGGGCCAGCCGGCCTGTACCTCGCCATCCTGCTCAAGCGGCGGAACCCGTCCCACGACATCACCGTCCATGAACGCGCCCCCGAGGGTTCCACCTACGGCTGGGGCGTCACCTACTGGCAGGGCCTGATGGACCGGCTCCGCGCCCACGACCCAGAGTCGGCGGACGCCATCGCACGCAACTCGGTCCACTGGCACGAAGGTGTCGCCCACGTCCGGGATTCGAGTACCCGTCAGCCCGGCGACCAGGGCTCCGGCATCGGCCGCCACCGTCTCCTCGAACTGCTCGCCGAGCGCGCCCGAACCCTGGGCGTACGGCTGGAGTTCACGAGCGAGATCACCGCACCCCCGGCCGGCGCCGACCTGGTGGTGGCCGCCGACGGCATCGGCAGCGCCCTGCGCACCCGGTACGCGGAGGCGTTCGGCACCCATGTCACCCACGGCCGCAACCACTTCCTCTGGCTCGGCACCACCAAGGTCTTCGACGCCTTCACCTTCGCCTTCGTCGAGACACCGCACGGCTGGATCTGGGCCTATGGCTACCCCTACGACACCGGGCACAGCACCTGCGTCATCGAGTGCTCGCCCGAGACCCTCACCGGCCTCGGCCTGCACAGCGCCGACGAGGGAGACGGGCTCGCCCTGCTGGAGCACCTCTTCGCCGACCTCCTCGACGGCCACCCCCTCATCGGCCGCGCGTCCGACGGCACCAGCGTCCCCTGGCTGAACTTCCGCACTCTCACCAACCGCACGTGGCACCACGACGGCCTCGTCCTGCTCGGCGACGCCGCCCACACCACCCACTACTCCATCGGCGCGGGCACCACCCTCGCCCTGGAGGACGCCATGTGCCTGGCCACCGCCCTGCAGGAGCACCCCGCCCTGCCCGATGCCCTCGCCGCCTACGAGAAGCGCCGCCGCTCCGAGCTGCTGTCCGCGCAGAGCGCCGCCCGCTACAGCGCCCGCTGGTACGAGAGCCTGCCCCGCTACATCGAACTGCCCCCGCACCGCATGTTCGCCCTGCTCGGCCAGCGCCACTCCCCGCTGCTGCCCTACGTGCCGCCGCAGCTCTACTACGGCCTCGACAAGGCGGCCGGACAGCTCGAACCGCTGCGCCGGCTCAAGCGCTGGCTCGGCCCCCGCGCCGCCCGCGCCCTGCACGCCGCGCGCACCCCCGGCCGCTCCCGCTGACCCCCTGCACCCCAGCTCAGGGTACGGGCACCGGTTGGTGAATGGTCATTCACCGGATAGAGTGAATAGCTATTCACCAGTCACGCACATTCCCCCGCAGGAGCGTCGATGGACCCCTCCGCCCCCATACCCGAGCCGCCCGGCACCCTCGCGGCGCCGCCCCGGCTGCGGGAGCGCCTCACCATCCCCGTGCTGGCGTCGGGCGGCATCCTCATGGCCGTCATGCAGACCGTGGTCGTCCCGCTCCTGCCGGACCTGCCCCGGCTCACGGGATCGTCACCGGCCGCCGTCTCCTGGATGGTCACCGCCACCCTGCTCTCCGGTGCCGTGCTCACCCCGGTCCTCGGCCGCGCCGGTGACATGTACGGCAAGCGCAGGGTGCTGACTTCCGCGCTCGCCCTGATGACCGTCGGCTCGGTGCTGTGCGCGCTGTCCTCCGACATCACCGTGCTCATCACCGCCCGCGCCCTCCAGGGCGCCGCCGCCTCCGTCGTCCCGCTGTCCATCAGCATCCTGCGCGACGAACTCCCGCCTCAGCGGCGGGGATCGGCGGTCGCGCTGATGAGCTCCACCGTCGGCATCGGCGCCGCCCTCGGCCTGCCGCTGGCCGCGCTCGTCGTGCAGTACGCCGACTGGCACACCATGTTCTGGCTGACCAGCGCCCTGGGGCTGCTCGGGGTCGCGGCCACCTGGTGGGCGGTTGGGGAGTCGCCGGTACGCGAGGCCGGCCGGTTCGACGTGGTCGGCGCGCTGGGCCTGGCCGTCGCGCTGGTGGCCCTGCTGCTCGCCGTCTCCCAGGGTGGCCAGTGGGGCTGGACCAGCCCCGCCGTCCTCGGGCTGTTCGCCGCCTTCGCCGTGGTGGTCGCCCTGTGGTGGCGCCAGCAGTTGCGGACCGCCCGGCCGCTGGTCGATCTGCGGCTGGTGACCCGGCCGAGGGTGGGCCTGTCCCATGTGGCGGCCCTGCTCACCGGATTCGCGTTCTACGCCAACTCGCTCGTCACCGCCCAGCTCGTCCAGGCGCCCGAGGCCAGCGGCTACGGGCTTGGGCTGTCCATCGTCGCCACCGGACTCTGCCTGCTGCCCGGCGGCGTGACCATGCTGCTCTTCTCGCCGCTGTCCGCCCGGATCTCCGCCCGGCGCGGGCCCCGGATCACCCTCGCCCTCGGCGCCGCGGTCATCGCCTGCGGCTACGCGCTGCGCATCGCCGACAGCCGCGACCTCTGGATGATCATCCTCGGGGCGACCGTGGTGGCCACCGGCACCACCCTCGCCTACTCCGCGCTGCCCACCCTGATCCTGCGCGCGGTACCGGCCGCCCAGACCGCGTCCGCCAACGGTGTCAACGTCCTGATGCGGACCATCGGCCAGGCCGTCTCCAGCGCCGCCGTCGCCGCCGTACTGGTCCACCACACCAGCCTCGTCGGCGGGCTGCCGGTGCCCACGCTGCACGGGTATCTGATGGCCTTCGCCATGGCCGGTGCCGTCGCGCTGGCCGCCTGCGCGGCCGCCCTCACCATCCCCGGCGACGGCACCCCCGACGGCACCCCCCGCGCCGAGGGCGCCACCCTGGGGACCCGTGCCCTGGAGGAGGCGTGACCACCGCACCCGCTCCCGCGCGCCGGGACGCCGAGGCGACCAAGGCGGCCATCCTCAAGGCCGCCCGGCACCTCCTGGCCCGGCACGCGCACGCCGACATCACCCTCAAGGCCGTCGCGGAGCGGGCCGGGGTCAGCCCGCCGCTGGTGGTGAAGTACTTCGGCAACAAGGACGCCCTGTTCGCCCGCGTCATGTCCTTCGACACCGACGCCGACGACCTCCTCGACGCCCCCCTCGCCGGCCTGGGACGGCACATGGTCCAGCACGTCCTGGCCAGCCAGCGCGACCGGGGTGCCGACCCGCTGCTGCGCATCGCCTTCGCCCCGCTGCACGGCGACCACGGCGACGTCCTGCGCGCCAACTTCCGCGCCCAGGTCACCGACCGCCTCGCCGCCCGGCTCACCGGCCCCGACGCCGGGCTGCGCGCCGAACTGGCCGTCGCCGCACTCATCGGGGTCGGCGTCATGTACGGCATCGCCCGCGGCCCCCACCTGCGCGAGAGCGACCCGGACGAGGTGGCCGACCGCTACGGACCGCTCGTCCAGGCCCAGCTGACGCCCTGACTCATCCCTGGGGCGGGTCTTCCGGATCTCGCCGACAGCGCGGGCCCTGGCACGCGCTCTCCCAGGCTCTCCGAGCAGGGGGACCCCAGCCGCGTTGTCGTCACTCGCCGACTTCCCCACGCTGCGCTGCACTCGCGCGGGGCGCCCCCCATCGCGTCGACTCCCTCCTCCGCCTTGAATCTGCACGCACCAGACCCGGCCCCGCCGGGCCGACCGGCCGCCTCCGGTTTTCAGGGAAGTTTGTGGGCGAGAACGTCGAGTCGCTCGATGGAAGGCGGCTGGGAGAACAGATCGCCGGCTCGTTCCATCAGGGCGCTGCCCAGCCGGCCGTTGAGATGGGTCTGACGTGCGGAGTCGGTGGGGAAGGCGTCGAAGATCGCGAAGCCGGTCGCGCTCAGGCGCACGGCGAACCAGGCGACGGTGTCGGGCTCCTCCCGCACGAGGTCAAGGCCGCTGCGGAGAAAGTCGGCGACCTCTTCCTCCTTGCCGGGCTTCGCCTCGACGTATACGTACAGCCCGACCTTGACGTCTGCCATGAGGGGACTCCTATCGGTGCTCGGCCGCCCGCGAGCGCCCAGGCACTTCCGTGACCGGTTGGCATGGAACGAGCCTATTATCGCCGGGTTAATACGCCTTTGCGTACATTCGCCTGTCGCTGGCAGGTCGAATCACCCTCACCCCGCCGCAGGACCCGCGACGGGCGGGCCGGACGCACGGCTCAGGCGGCACCCACAGAGGCACGAAGCTCCGGGGGAAAGGCCCTACGCGCCGGTCAGCACTGCCTCCGCGCAACGGCGGAACGCGGCGAGCAGACGGCTGTTGTCGCCCGCGCGGGTGGCCAGCGCGACATGGCACGGTTCCACGCCGTGCAGCGGGATCGCGGTCAGATCCGGTCGTGCCGGCATCCCCGGCGCGGCCGCCGCGATCGCCAACGCCTGGCCGGACGCGACCAGTTCGAACTTGTCCTCGATGTCCCCGATGAACGGCCCGTCCGGCGCCGGCCGTCCGTCCGGGCGCGGGTCGATCCGCCAGAACGCGTCCCACAGCGGGTCCGGGACGCGGGGGAGGGGCTCGTGCGCGATGTCGTCCAGCGTCACCGACTCCTTGCCCGCCAGCCGGTGGTCCAGCGGGACCACCACCACGCGCGGCTCGTCGTAGAGCACGGTCACCCGCAGCCCGTCCGTGGCGAACGGCAGCCGGGCCACCAGCGCGTCCACCCGGTGGCCGAGCAGCGCCTCCCGCGCCTCGTGCCAGCGCACGTGCGCGGCCCGCACGTCGGCGTCCGGGAACTTGCGCCGCATCTCCCGCACGGCCGGGGTGACCAGCACGCCGGTCGTGTAGCCGACGGTGATCCGGCTGGGTTCGGCGGCCGCCCGCGCCTCCGTCGCCGCCTGATGCGCGGCCCGCAGCAGCGACCTGGCGCGGGGCAGGAAGACCTCGCCGGCCTCGGTGAGCCGGGTGCCCCGCGGGGTGCGGTCCAGCAGCTCGACGCCCAACTCCCGCTCCAGCCGCCGTACCTGACGGCTGAGCGAGGGCTGGGTGATGTGGAGGGCGGTGGCCGCGCGGCCGAAGTGCCGGTGCTCGGCGACGACCGTGAAGTACCGGACCAGCCGGAGATCGAGATCCGCGAAGTCGGACATGCCCTCCAGCGTACGGCCCTCGCACCAGCGGTGATGCCTGGAACGTATTGCGCCATGCGGAAGAAGCCTTGGACGCGCGGCTTCTGTCCGGCCGACGATGGAGGCACTTCCACCGACCATCCGAGGAGAGCTTCACCATGCGTGTTTTCGTCACCGGTGCCACCGGGTTCATCGGCTCCGCCGTGGTGCCCGAACTGATCGGCGCCGGGCACGAGGTCGTCGGCCTCGCCCGGTCGGACGACGGCGCCGCCGCGCTGAAGGAGGCGGGCGCCGAGGTGTTCCGGGGCAGCCTGGACGATCCCGAGGGCCTGGCCCGCGCGGCGGACGGCGCCGACGGTGTGATCCACCTGGCCTTCGTCCACGACTTCGTCGACTTCGACGCGGCCGGTGCCACCGATCTGCGGGCCATCGAGGCGATGGGCGCCGCCCTGGCGGGCTCCGACCGGCCGCTCGTCGTCACCTCCGGCACCGCGATCGCCCCGGCGGGCCGCCTCGTCACCGAGGCCGACGCGCCCGCGCCGGGCACCCACCGCACCCCGTCCGAGGAGGCCGCCGTCGCACTGGCCGAGCGAGGGGTGCGCGGTTCCGTGGTGCGGCTCGCGCCCTCCGTCCACGGGCCCGGCGACCGGGGCTTCGTACCACACCTCATCCGCATCGCCCGCGAGAAGGGCGTCGTCGCCCAGGTCGGGGACGGCGCCAACCGCTGGCCCGGTGTGCACCGGCTCGACGCCGCCCGGCTGTTCCGGCTGGTGCTGGAGCAGGCCCCGGCCGGTACCCGGTGGCACGCGGCCGCCGACGAAGGCGTGCCGTTCCGGGAGATCGCGGAGGTCATCGGCCGCCACCTGGACATGCCCGTGGTGAGCGTCTCCCCGGAGCGGGCGGGGGAGCACTTCGGGTTCCTCGGCCGGTTCGCCGGGGTGGACAACCCCACCTCCAGCGCCGCGACCCGCGAACGGCTCGGCTGGCGGCCCACCGGGCCCGGACTCCTCGCCGATCTGGACCAGGGCCACTACTTCGAGTGGACCAGCACAGTAGAGCCGATCAAGTGAGCGGTTTGAAAGAACGTTTGCGCGGTTAATTGCACCGCATGACCGAGCAGGCACCGCGCAGGGGGCGGGACGAAACCAGGGAAGAGCGGGCCGACCGCAAGTGGGGCGAACTGATCCAGGAGGTACGTGTCGCGCAGACCGGTGTACAGATCCTGTTCGGCTTCCTGCTGACGGTGGTCTTCCAGCCCAAATACGCCCAGCTCTCCAGCGCCGACCAGATCATCTACATCGTCACCGTGGTCCTGGGGGCCTGTGCGACCGGCGCCCTGATCGGGCCGGTCTCACTACACCGCCTGGTCTCCGGGCGCCGGGTGAAACCGGAGGCGGTACGGCTGGCGGGGAGGCTGACCTTCGTCGGCCTGCTGCTGCTCCTGGCCACCATGACCTGCTCGCTGCTCCTGATCCTCCGGGTGGCCACCCACGACGGCTATGTGCCGTGGCTGGTCGGCGCCGTCGTCTGCTGGTACCTGGTCTGCTGGTACGGCCTGCCGATCTGGGCCCGTTTCCGGCACTCGGACCCCGAGGACAGCTAACGCCCGGTACGGGCCGCGAGGGCCGCCAGTGAGCGGTCGTGGACCCGGCTGAGCAGCAGCAGGGAGAGCACGGAGCCGATCAGGGCGCAGAACATGTCCCACTGGGTGTCCCACACATCGCCCTGGGTCGCGAGGAAGGCGTCGGCTCCGTGTCCGCCGATCACGGCGGCCAGCCATTCCAGCAGCTCGAAACAGGCGCTGAAGGCCAGGCAGGCGCACACCGTCAGCGGGGCCAGCCAGCGGCTGCCGCGCAGCGGCGAGGTACGGGTGAGCAGCTCCCGTACCAGGATCGCCGGGACGAAGCCCTGCATCAGATGCCCGAACCGGTCGTACGGATTGCGGCTCAGGTGCAGGGTGTCCCGCACCCAGTCGCCCGCCGGTACCTGTGCGTAGGTGTAGTGGCCGCCGACCGCCAGCACCAGGGCGTGCGCGGCGAGCAGACCGCACAGCAGCCCGGTGAGCGGGAAGCGCCGCCACAGCAGCACCACCAGGGGCAGCCCGATCAGCACCCAGAAGGTCTCCAGGAACCACGTCGTACGGTCTCGCGCGCCCCACGCGGAGACGGCCAGGCCCACGGCGGCCACGCCCGCGAACACGACGGGCGGCACCGTGCGGCGGACGGTCGGCCGGGCGGGGTGGACTGCTGCCATGGCGGGCTCCAGAGGCTGGGCGGTGTCGGTCGCCCCATCGTCCGGCCGCCCGGCGCGCGGGGCATGAGTACCGGTACTCATGCCCCCGCCGCGCGTCCCTAGGGCTTCTCTCCCACGGCGCCGCGCAGCGCGGTGAGGCAGGAGCCGATCGCCTGCTGCAGCTCCTCCAGACGCCGGACCATGTCGTCCTCGTAGAAGTCCCGGGCGTCGTCGAAGGTCAGCTCCTCGAAGGCGCGGGTCGCCTTCTGCAGGCTGCCGTAGAACTTGGTGCGTCGCTCCTGCACCCGGAGTTCGGGGTCGGCCTCGACGGTGTCGGCGACCAGCGTCTTCAGCGTGTCGTACGCCTCCACCGCCCACTCGCCGGTGTCCTCGTCGTCCTCCAGCTCGTCGATCAGCGACAGATGACGCTCGGCCTCCTCGCGCAGCGCGGCGGGGGCGTCGACGGTCTGTCCCGCCGGGGTCCTGATCTGCCCGGACTCCGCGATCTGCCGGACGTAGCCGATCTTGTCGGCGGCGCGGCTCTCGGTGGCGACGGCCTTCTTCAGGTCGTCGGTGCGCACCACGTCCCGCGCCAGCTCGGCCTGGAGCTCCGGGTCCTCCTTGATCCGGTCCAGCAAGGCGGTGCGGGCCGCGCGGGCCGTGGAGGGGTCGGCCAGGATGGCGGCGCGCAGCGCGGTCGGGTTCTCGGCCACCTCCAGCGCCTTGGTCGGCCGGATGCCCTCGGCCCCGGCGGCCTCCGCGATGGCCGTGCCGCGCTCGGACGTGGCGCTGCTACGGGCGGAGTAGTAGCTCAACCAGACGTCGGAGTCCGGGAGTTGGACGTCCTGGCCCGGCTCCAGCGTCTCGAACTGCGGGACCAGGCCGTCGTCGGCGGCCCGGTCCCACGCCCGGTAGTAGCGCATGACCCGCTCCGGGGAGCACTCCGCCAGCTCCGCGAACTCCTTCGCGGACACCTTGGGGGTCTCCCCGGCCGCCTGCCCGCCCGGCCGCACGCTGCGCGCCACCATCAGCGCGAAGGCCCAGCCGCCGGTGCGCGCGTACACCCCGAACTCGCGGGCGTCACGCGCCACCAGGTCGGACAGGGGTGTCGGAGCGGCGGCAGTCGTCTCGGAGGGGTCGATGGCCAGGGTCACGGATGGCTCTCCTGCGTAGGGGGGCTCGGTGGTGCGGCCACCCGGCCGGCCGGGCGACGAGGGCAGCCTATATGGCCCGATAGGCGATGTTTGGCCGCAGCCGCTGCCGGCTCCCTCAGCGCTCGCGGTTGGCGAGCGTGTCCAGCAGGGCGCCCAGCTCGGCGGCCGCGCCCGGCTCCAGCGGCAGCCCGTCGAGCAGCGTACGGGCGGCGGCCATGTGCGCGTGAGCCTCCGCCAGGGCCGCGGCCCGCCCGCCCGCCGCCTCGATCAGCGCCGCCGCCTCCGCCGTACGGTGCCCACGGAGCAGGCCGGGCAGACGGGCGCCCTCGGGGGCGGCGAGTGCGGTCAGTACCGGGTACGTCCTCTTGCCCTCGCGCAGGTCGCCGCCCACCGGCTTGCCGGTGACCTCGGGGCGGCCCCAGATGCCCAGCACGTCGTCCGCGAGCTGGAAGGCGACCCCCGCGTGCCGCCCGGCCCGGTCCAGCGCGGCGACGACCGGGCGCGGAGCCCCGCCCAGCAGCGCGCCGAGCGCGAGCGAACAGCCCAGCAGGGCACCCGTCTTGCCCTCCGCCATCACGCGGTACTCCTCGGGCGCCACCGCTTCCGGGCCGGTCCAGGGCCGGGAGGCGAACAGCAGGTCGTCGGCCTGCCCCCGCATCACGTCGGCCAGCGCGCCCGAGAGCAGCCGCACCCCGCCGGGGACGTCGGCCAGGACGCCGACGGCCAGCGCGAACAGGGCGTCGCCGGCGAGAACGGCGGGACCCGTGCCGTACGCCTTCCACAGTGCCGGGCGGCCGCGCCGGGTGGCGTCACCGTCCATGATGTCGTCGTGCAGCAGCGAGAAGGCGTGCACCAGTTCCACCGCGACCGCGCCCGGCACCCCCGCCCCGGCATCCGCACCGGCCGCCCGCGCCCCGAGCACCGCCAGCGCCTGCCGCACCCCCTTGCCGCCGGCCTCCGCGCCCTCACGCCAGCCGAAGGAGTACGCGGCCATCTCGGCCAGCCACGGGTGCAGCCCGGCGACCGCCTCCCGCAGCGCGGGCCGCACCGACTCACGTGCTCCAGAAAGAATTTGGTCCGCCGAGATCCGCTCAGCGCGGAACACCGCCGTCACCGGGCACCCTCCGCCTCGGGCACGAACTCGGCCTGCGCCCGCGCCACCATCTCCCGCGCGTGCCGCAGCCCCGAGCGCTCCAGCACGAGGGCCAGCTCGGCCAGTTCGGCCGCCGTCTCCTCCGGGTCACGCCCCAGCCGGGCCAGGGACTTGGCCAGACCCAGCCGGGACAGCGCCTCGCCACGGGGTTCGTCCATCGTGCGGAACTCGGACAGCGCCAGGCCGTACAGGTCCCGTGCCTCCTCATAACGCCCGGCGCGGTACAAGACGTTGCCGCGCATCTTGTGGTTGTAGGCGAGCGCGCTGGACAGGTTCATCGTCCGGCACGTCTCCTCCGCCCGCGACAGCAGCTCCAGCGCCCGGCCGGTGTCCCCGTCCCGCGCCGAGAGGATGTCCGCCAGCCCGCGCAGCGCCCAGGCGTGGCCGCGCCGGTCGTCGGCGCGCTCGGCTATCTCCGCCGCCTCCTCGAACAGCGCGTACGCCCGGTCGAAGTCACCGGTGTTGCGGTGCATCTGGGCGATGCCCTCCAGCGCCCACACCGTGTGCCGGGCCTCCCCGCGCCTGCGGGCCTCGGCCAGCAGCTGTTCGTGCAGTCGGCCGACGGCCGCGTAGTCGCCCTGGATGCGGCCGGTCTCCGCCAGCCCGGCCAGCGAGTAGCCCCGGACCACGACGTCGCCGCCGCGCTCACCGAGTTCTGCCGCCAGCCCCAGCAGCCGCCAGGCCAGCGGGAACGCCCCCCGCTGCCGGGCCAGCGTGCCGCCGCTCCACAGCGCCCACGCCATCGCCCCGGTGTCCCCGGCCGTACGGGCCGCGCGGTAACTCGCCTTCCACGCGCGGTCGGCCTCCGCGGTGCTGCCGAGCCGCCGGTGTGCCTCGGCCACCGCGAGACCGCAGCGGGCCACCTCGGCGGGGTGCCCGGCCCGCTCGGCCTCGCGCAGCCGCTCCAGGCCCTCGGCGAGCACCTCGGTCAGCGAGGAATTGACGGACAGGGTGGTCAGGGCGCCCTGATACTCCGGGGCGAAAGCCTTGCCGTACATGTGAGCCCTTCTATACACCACGTGTATACGCGAGGCGTATAGCACGCGGGCGAATCGCCCCGGTCCACCGGGGGGCCGGGGCGTGGTCGGTCGTGGGGCAAGACGCGGGGACGGCGACGGGGGTTGCCCGTGCGACGCGGATCACTCCGAGTGGCGCGGGGAACCCCCGTACGGAATCAGTGCTGTTGGGGCTTCTGCGGGGTGGCCTCGCTGGGCCGCACCACCACGACACCCTCGCCCTGGAGCATGAGCTGGACGGCTTCGCCCGAACCGCCGCGCAGCATCGACCCTATGGACTGCGAGCGGTGGAGCGAGGTGCGCAGGTTCGCGGTCCAGCCGACCACCGCGTCCGTGTCGACGTACACCGGCGCCTGCTCGGACACCGGGATCACCAGCGGGTTGCCCTCGCAGATCAGGCCGAGTCTGCCGTGCCCGCTGAAGACGCTGTTGAACAGGCCGCCGCCCGCGATGCCGGAGCCCTTCACGGTCTTGATCTCGTAGGACAGCGATGCGTCGAAGCACAGCACGTTGCGGCCGTTGACGGTGAACTGGTCGCCGGGCTCCACCTCGACGATGAAACAGTTCTGGGCCTCGTGCGCGAACCACGCCTCGCCCCGCCCGCGCACCGACATCAGCGGGAGCCCCTCGCCGGTCACCGCGCGCTTGAGCATGCCGCCCACGCCCTGGCCCTTGCGCTCGAACTGGAGGCTGCCCCGGTGGGCGATCATCGCGCCCTGGCGGGCGAGCATCTCACCGTCCACCGCGTACCTGACGCACTTGCCGTTCTCTATCGCCATCCCCGGCTCGACGGCCGGACGGACCATGTGCTCACTGGAAAAGAGGTCACCCTTCATGAGCGCATGGTGTCCCGGACGGACCCGTTCCGCCAAGATCACGCGAGTGACGGGCCCGTCCGGGACGGGGAGTTCAGCGCGCCGTGGCCGGGGCGACGTCCGCGTTGCGCTCCACCAGCGCCGGGCCGCGACGCTGCTTGGCGCTCTTGCCGCAGAACGCCGGCTCCAGGGCGCCCGCCAACGCGTTGAGCACCTTGCCGTTGTTGGAGGTGGTGGCCACCGCCGTCAGCGCCCGCTTGCCGTCCTTCGTGGCGAACGCGTAGGTGTAGTAGCCCTGCACGGCGCCGGTGTGCCCGTACACCGACACCCCGCAGGACAGGTCCCGGCGGCGCAGGCCGAGGCCGTAGGCGGTGGTCGCGTCGACCTTGGTGAAGCGCTCCATCTGGGCGAGCCCGGCGGCGGAGAGCAGCTTGCCGCCGAGCAGCGCCGCGTAGAAGGTGTTCAGGTCCTTGGCGGTGGAGATGACGGCGCCCGCGCTCTGCGCCCAGGACACGGTCTGCTCGGTCGCGTCGACCAGCGGGTCGCCGGACCGGTCCGGGGTCAGATAGCCGCGCGCGAACCGGCCGGGAATCCTGGTGTCGGGGTGGACGTAGAAGGTGTCCCGCAGCTTCAGCGGGCCCGTGATCCGGCTCTGGTACGCCTCCTTGACCGGGCGTTTGGTGAACTTCTCGATGAGCATGCCCGCCACCACGAAGTTGGTGTTGGAGTACGAGTACGCCGCGCCGGGCGCGTTGACGCGCGGCTTCTTCAGGGAGAGCGCTACCAGCTGGGGGTAGGTGAACACCTTCTTGCGCACCGCCTCGAAGCCGGAGACGCTCTGGGCGAACATGTCGTTGGTGTAGTCGTACAGCCCGCTGCGGTGGCTCAGCACGTGCCGCACGGTGATGGCGTCGCTCGGCAGCAGCTTCGGCAGGTACCGGTTCACCGGGGCGTCCAGGTCCAGCCTGCCCTCGTCGGCCAGTTGGAGCAGGACGACCGAGGAGAACGTCTTGGTCACGCTGCCGATGCGGAACCGGTCGGCCGTGCTGGCCGCGCGGCCGGTGCCCCGGTCGGCGACGCCCCGGCTGATCAGATGGCTGCGGCCCTGGTCGTCGATCCGGGCCAGCGCGGCCGGGGCGCCCTGGGTGCGGACCGTGCGCAGCACCCCGTCCACGCCCGCCGTGTCGGGCGCGGGGAGCGCGGCCGCCGCGCCCTGCTGCCCGGTCGCCGCCTGTGCCGGGAGGGCGAGGAGCGACAGCGCCACCGCCCCGAGTACCGCGCTCCTGCGCACCGTTGCCGAGACCATCAGGTCACCACTCCCGTCCACACCGCCGTTGCTGCGACACGCGTCACATTCCGGCCTGGAACCTAGGGGATTGACGGCCCGTCTCCCCAGTCGACACACAGTCGGCATGCGGCGATCACTCCGGGGTGTCCTTTGGGTAAAGGATTGTCCCGGAGAGCAGCGAAATGGATCATTCCTTCTTTACGTGGCCATGACTCATCCGAAAGGGTGAACCCTCGGGGCGCGACCCGCCTGCCCCGATGGCTGCCCAACGGCGCCATGTGTCACGGCGGCCGGCGCGTCCGGCCGCCGTCGAACGAAGGAACAACCCCTGGTGCGCAGACCGCACATACGCAGTGTGGCCGTCGCCGTCGCGGTGGCGACGGCGGCCACGGGCCTGGCCGGCACGGCCTTCGCCCGCCCCGCGCCCTCGACGGCCCACAAGGCCGCCGAAGCCGTCCGGACCGCCGCACGGACCGCCCCCGTGGTGAACGCCGCCCGCGCGGCCGCCGTCGCCCACGCCGACGCCTCCGGGGTCGGCACGGGTGACGAACTCCGCGTGCAGGACGTCATGTTCGACCCCGAGGGCGGCCGTCACGTCCGCTTCCAGCGCGCCCACAGCGGCATGCCGGTGCTCGGTGGCGACCTCGTCGTCCACCTCGACCGGCAGCTCGCCTACACGGGCGTGACCACCGCGGCCGGCCAGTCCGTACAGGCCACCGCCTCCGACGCCCGGATCACCCCCAGGCAGGCAGCCGCCAAGGCGGCCGACGCCGCCGAGGGTGATGCCGGCACCGCCGAACTCGTCGTCGACGCGCGCGACGGCGAGACCGCGCTCGCCTACCGGGTCACCGTCACCGGCAGTGCCCTGGACGGCGCGAGCGGCACCCGCACGGTCGTCGTGGACGCCGTCACCGGCGAGGTCCGCAGCAACACCCCGGACGCGGACGAGTTCCTCTCGCCCAAGCTCCGCAAGGCGCTGCGGGCGCGCGGTGAGACGGTCGCCCCGTCCACCTCCGCCCAGAGTGCGCCGGGCCTCCTCGCGGGCATCACCTCGGGCGCCTCCGGCTACCCGGCCACCGCGCGCGGCACCGGCAAGACCCTGTTCGCGGGCAGCGTCCCGCTGACCACCACGCAGACCTCGCGCGGCCACTTCCAGCTCAAGGACCCCACCCGGTACAACACCGAGACGCGGGACGCCAAGGGTAAGTACACCGAGTCCTTCGGCGGCGGCAGCACCATCACGGGTACCAGCAACGTCTGGGGCAACGGCAGCACGAGCAACCGCAACAGCGCGGCCGCCGACGCCCAGTACGGCATCACCAAGACCCTGGACTTCTACAAGAAGACCTTCAACCGGTCGGGCATCGCCAACAATGGCAAGGCCGCCCGCGCGATGGTCCACTGGGGCCGCGGGGTCGGCAACGCCTTCTGGGACCCGGCCTGCGGCTGCATGCTGTACGGCGACGGCGACGACATGATCACGAAGCCGCTGGTCGTCCTCGACGTCACCGGTCACGAGCTGACCCACGGCGTGGTCGACGCCACCGCCAAGCTGGAGCCGACC
Organism: Streptomyces griseoluteus; assembly: GCF_004784465.1. GTDB lineage: Bacteria > Actinomycetota > Actinomycetes > Streptomycetales > Streptomycetaceae > Streptomyces > Streptomyces griseoluteus. The sequence goes on from NZ_SRRU01000014.1 coordinate 70,296, forward strand.
TACGTCGACCGCGACGGCAACCAGTACGGCGAACCGGGCTCGCTCAACGAGTCCCTCGCCGACATCTTCGGCTCCAACGTGGAGTTCTTCGCCGCCAACGCGAAGAACCCGCCGAACTACCTGCTGGGCGAGAAGCTGGGGCTGAAGCAGAAGTTCCTGCGCCGCCTCGACCACCCCTCCCTGGACAAGCTGGAGGGCACGGTCGACTACTGGTCGAAGGCCACGTACGACACCGAGGTGCACGCCGGTTCCGGCGTCTCCTCGCACGCGTACTACCTCCTGGCCGAGGGCAGCGGCAAGAAGAAGATCGGCGGGGTCTCCTACGACTCCCCGACCTACGACGGCGGCGCCGTCAAGGGCATCGGCCGCGCCAAGGCCACGGCGGTCTTCTACCGCGCCCTGACCCGCTACATGGTCTCCACCACCGACTTCCACGACGCCCGTGTGGCGACACTGAACGCGGCCAGGGACCTGTACGGCGCGACGAGCACCGAGTACCGGACCGTCGACCGGGCCTGGGCCGCGGTCAACGTCAAGGCCGCCAACACCCCGGCGCCCCGCTGACGCACACCGGCTCCGCCAGGGCCCCGTCCCGCGCTCGCGCGGGGCGGGGCTCCTAGGGACTGGATTTCCGTGCCGTGATTTGCCGGAACGCTACGGGCCTGGCGGACGGTCTACGAGCGGTTCGCCCGCAGTTCCGCGCCATCGCCACCCGCCGCGACAAACTCGCCGCCCGCTATCGGGCAGGAAGTTCCGCATCGTGTCGACGGATGAGGTGCGTAGGTTCAATTCTTCCGGAATTGGCTTACCCGGTTTTTATCGCGGACCATCTGAGATATTATATGCAATTATGGCGGTTAGTAGTCGCGGCAGAGTCTTTTCGTCATGATCTGGGAAATACTGGTCCTGGGTTTCGTACTCAGTCTCGACAATTTCCGGGTATCGATCGCGCTCGGCACCGTCCCATTCGGTCTGAAGCGTGCGGTGCAGGTCGCGCTGACCTTCGGGCTGTGGGACGCGATCATGCCCCTGGTCGGGCTGTTGATCGGTCGCCAGATCGGTGAGTCCGCCGGGGACGTCGCCGATCTGATCGGCGCGGCCGCGCTCGGCGGGTACGGTCTCTACCTCGTCATCTCATCCCTCCGGAAGCCCGAACCGGACGAGCTGGACCACCCGTGGGCACTGTTCGGCATTCCGTTGACGCTGAGCCTGGACAATCTGTTCGCCGGGGCGAGCCTGGGGGTCCTCGGGCTCTCGCCGTGGTTCTCGGCCGCCGTCTTCGGCGCCATGACGGCAGTGTTGTCGCTGGTCGGACTGCTGCTCGGACAGGCCGCGGCGCGCCTCATCCGGATCCGCTCGGACCTGCTGAGCGGAATCACCTTGATCATCGCCGCTGCGGCGCTGCCTTTGTGGTTCGGCGGCTAGCCCGCTCACTTGACCCCGGGAGCAGGCTCGGCCCGCTCTCCACCAGGAAGCGACCCGGCAGGGAACAGCGGAAGATCGTCGGCCGTGAGTCAGCCTGGCCGGCGTCGAGCCCCCGGCCGACCAGGTCGTGACCGGGCGACAGGGGGCGGACCGGGTCGGTGCGGGCGGGGAACCAGCGGAGGGTCGTCGTCCCGCGAGCCGGCGTTGGCGGCCTCGACCGCCTTGGCGACCAGGTCGTGGTCAGGCGACAGGTGACAGACCGGGTCGGTGCGGGCGGCGTCGCCGGTGAGCAGGAACGCCTGGCAGCGACACCCGCCGAAGTCCACCTCCCGCCGGGGGCAGCTCCGGCAGGGCTCAGGCATCCAGTCGGTCCCCCGGAACGCGGTCATCACCGGGGACTCGGCCCAGATCCGCTCCAGTGAGTCCTCCCGCACGCTGGCCCGCGGCAATGGCAGGGACTGGGCGGCCGGGCAGGGCAGGACGTCGCCGTTCGGCGTCACGGTCAGCTGCCGGGAGGCCCAGCCGCCCATGCAGGGCTTCGGGTAGCGGCTGTAGTAGTCGGGGATGACGTAGATGATGTCCATACGGTCCCGCAACCGCTCGCCGGCGGCCCGTGCGACGGCCTCGGCCGCCTCGAGCTGGGCCCGGCTCGGCAGCAGCGCGGCACGGTTTCGCCAGGCCCAGCCGTAGTACTGGGTGTTGGCCAGCTCCACCCGGTCCGCGCCCACCTCCTCGGCCAGAGCGAGCACGTCGGCGACGCGGTCGATGTTGTGCCGGTGCAGCACCACGTTCATGGTGAGCGGCCAGCCCAGCTCCTTGACCACGCCCATCGCTTCGATCTTGCGTCGGAAGGAGGTGATCCCGGCGATCCGATCGGACACGGCCGGTTCGTCGGCCTGGATGCTGATCTGCACGTGGTCCAGGCCGGCGGCCCGCAGTTCCTCGGCCTTCCGGCGCGAGAACCCGAGGGCGCTGGTGATGAGGTTGGTGTAGAGGCCCAGGGCGTGGGCGTGCGCGACGAGCTCCACCAGGTCGCGTCGCAGCAGCGGTTCCCCGCCGGACAGATGGCACTGCAGAACTCCCAGGTCCTCGGCCTCGGTCAGCACCCGCAGCCATTCGTCGGTGGTCAGCTCGTCCTGGTAGTCGGCCAGGTTCAGCGGGTTGGAGCAGTACGGGCAGGCCAGCGGGCAGCGGTAGGTGAGCTCGGCGAGCAGCCCGAAGGGGCTATCCATCGGTGAGCTCCACCCAGCGCCGGGCGACGAGCCGGGCCAGGAACTGCCGGACCTCGTCGTCGGGGACGGTCTCATAGCGCGCGCCCAGTTCGGTCACGATCTCGGCCACGGTGTGCCGCCCGTCGCACAGCTCGAGGATGGCCGCGCCGCTGCCGTTCAGAACCACCACCGTCTCGGGGTGCAGCAGGGCCTTGCGCTGCCTGGTCCGGGAGAAGGTGAGCCGGACATGGGCCGCCAACCGGGGGCGGTCCGATCCGGACACCCCGACGCCGGGAGGGGTCGTGCTGCGGGTCCGGGTCGGTCCGGTACGGGTCGGGTCCATGGTGGTCACTCCAGGTAGGCCTGGTCGATGGCGTCCATCAGGCTCCACAGGACGTCACACTTGAACGACAGGGCGTCCACGGCGCGCGCCTGGGACTCGGCGGAGAGGCAGTGCGCGGTGACCACCTCGAGGGCGTGCTCGCAGTCGCGTGGCGCCTGCTCCAGGCGGGCGCGGAAGTAGGCAAGGCCCTCGGGGTCGATCCACGGGTACCACCGCTCGAACGCGGCGAGCCGCGCCGCCATCAGGTCGGGCGCGAACAGCTCGGTGAGCGAGGACGCCACCGCCTCCACCCACGGGCGGGTCCGGGCGAAGTTCACGTAGGCGTCGACGGCGAACCGCACCCCGGGTACCAGGTGCCGGTGGTCCCGGATCTCCTCGCGGGTCAGCCCGGCGGCCTCGCCGAGGCGCAGCCAGGCCTCGATGCCGCCCTCGCCCGCGGCAGTGCCGTCGTGCTCGACGATCCGTCGGATCCAGCGGCGACGGACCTCGAGGTCGGGGCAGTTGGAGAGGATCGCGGCGTCCTTGCGGGGGATGTTCTCCTGGTAGTAGTAGCGGTTGGCCACCCAGCCCCGGATCTGCCGGCGGCTCAGCCGGCCGGCGTTCATCCGGACATGGAACGGGTGCTGGTCGTGGTATCGCCGCGAGTGGGCCCGCAACGTCTCGACGAAGCCGTCGGCGCCGGTCGGTGTGGTTGTGGTGGCTGTCGTCGTCACGGCTCTACACCTGGATCTCGAGGCCGTCCATGGCCACTTCCATGCCGCTCTCCTCCAAGGTGCGCCGCTCGGGCGTGTCCTCCAGGAGTATCGGATTGGTGTTGTTCATGTGCACGAAGATCGTCCGCCCCAGCCCCAGCGACGGGAGCTGTGCCAGACTGCCGTCCGGGCCGTCGATGGGCAGGTGGCCCATCTCCCGTGACGTCTTGCGGGCGAGGCCGAGCCGTATGAGTTCGTCGTCGTGCCAGCAGGTCCCGTCGATCAGCAGGCACGCGCACCCCTCGAGCTCCACGCGGAGTGCGGCGGTCAGCGACTGCACGCAGGGCAGGTACACCAGGCTTCCCCCGCCGCGCTCGTCGGTCAGCCGGTAGCCCACGACGCGGCCGTGGTCCACCCCGGCTCCGAAACGGTCGCGCTTGGTGGTGGGTACGCCGAACGCCCGGCAGGACAGCCCGTCCGCCAGGGCGAAGCCGGTGCCGGGGAGCACTGCCCGCCACTCGACCGGGCAGTAGCGCTCCAGCGTGCGCAGAATCCCCGAGCCGTCGGACAGGGTCTTGCGCACCGCCGGTGTGGCGTACAGCCGCAGGGCGCGGGCCTCGCGCAACAGGAGCAGGCCCAGCGTGTGGTCCAGTTCGGCATCGGTGAGCAGCACCGCCTCCAGCGGCGTCGTCCGGTCGTCGTGCGGGTGCAGGCCGGGAAAGTCCTCGATCTGGGTGGGGACATCGGGCGAGGCGTTGATGAGGAACCACCGGCGGCGGTCGGCGCTGACCACGACCGACGACTGGGTGCGCGCGAGACCGGGCCGGGCGCGAACCGCGGCGCACACCGGGCAGCCGCAGTTCCACTGCGGGGAGCCGCCTCCCGCCGCCGAGCCCAGCACGCGCACCAACACGCCCGCACTCCGTTCATCGTTCCTCGTTCATCGAGGTCCGGGGCCGTCGCCGACCCGGCCGTCCGTGACCTCCCGAGCCGTCGGGCGGCGCCTGACCAGGTCCGGCGCCGCCCCATATCAGCTAGTCCTCCAACCGAGCGAGGTACATGGTCACCTCGGCCGCGACCGCGATCTCGTCGAATTCGGGCGTCTCCCACACAGTTCGCTGAGACTCCATGGATTCACCTCCTCTCCGCCGGGTTCACGGCACGCTCCGGTCACGCGCTACGACGGTTCCGGGAGGGCGAAGACGATCAGGGCGCTTCCGTGCCCCGCGCCGAGCATGCCGGGGAGGAATCCCTCGGCCCATCCGCCCCAGCCGACCGGCACGGCCACGTACTGCCTGCCTTCGACCATGTAGGTGGTCGGGCTGCTGTGGTGGCCGCTTCCGCACTGGAACTGCCACAGCATCTCCCCGGTGCGGGCGTCGAGCGCGTTGAACTCCCCGGACGGTTCACCGGCGAACACCAGGTCACCGCCGGTGGCCAGCGTAGAGGCGCACATGGGGAGTTCGTTGCGCCAGCGCCACTTCTCCTCGCCGGTGGCGTCGAACGCGCTGATGGACCCCGCCATGTCCTCGATGTCCACCTGAACGCCCGCACCCCAGTAGGGAATGCTCTCCTTGAATTCCCGGCGCCGCCGGGTTGCCGTGGCACCGGTGTCCTGGACCGGGACGTAGAAGAGCCCGGTCTTCGGGCTGTAGGACGCGTGGGTCCATTCCTTGGCACCGGCCGGACCGGGGTAGAAGTGGACCGGTTCTCCCTCCTTGTCCGGGTACACCTTGGCCGTCACCTGGCCGTCCCTCGTGATCGCCCCCCAGGTGATGCGGTCGACGAAGGGAGTGATCCCGACCCTCTCGCCGTTCGTGCGGTCGAGGACGAAGAAGTAGCCGTTCTTGTCGAAGTGTCCGAGCAGTTTGCGCCCGTCCTGCTCGAACAGGATGCACTCGGCGATGCTGTCGTAGTCCCACAGGTCGTGCGGGGTGCACTGGTAGTGCCAGCGGATCTGTCCGCTGTCCACATCGACGGCGATGACGCTGTCGGTGAAGAGGTTGTCGCCCTCGCGGACGCCTCCGTCGAAGTCGGGCGCCGGGTTGCCGGTGCCGACGTACAGCAGGTTCGTCTCCGGGTCGAAGGTGCCGGTGACCCAGCAGTTTGCCCCGCCCCGTGCCCAGGCCTCGCCGTCTGCGGGCCAGGTCTCCGAACCGGGCTCCCCCGGCTTCGGCACCGTGTAGCAGCGCCACTGGTGCTCGCCGGTTTCGAGGTCGAACGCGTCGAGGTGGCCGCGTACGCCGAACTCACCGCCGGAACTCCCTACGATGACCATGTTTTTCACGATCAGCGGGGCGACGGTGGCGCTCTCCCCGGCCCGGACGTCTCCGTAGGTCTTGTCCCAGACCCGCTTGCCGGTGGTGGCGTCGAGCGCGAGCAGACGGGCATTCGCCGTGACGAAGAAGACCTTCCCCTCAGCCACGGCCACCCCTCGGTTCACGTTCCCGCAGCACAAGGACACGTCGAAGGGGACCGCATGCTTGTACCGCCAGATCTCCACACCCGTCTTCGCGTCGAGGGCCCAGACCCAGCCGTCCCAGCCGGAGAGGAACATGACGCCGTCGACGATGATCGGGGCGGCCTCGAACGAGTAGGTCGACGCGCCCGCGATCAGGCCGGTCGTGCCGGCCTGGAAGACCCATGCCGGGACCAGGCGCTTGACGTTCTCCGTGTTGATCTGGTCCAGCGGGCTGTACCGCTGCCCGTTGTAGGCGCCGTAGTAGGTGAGCCAGTTCTGGGGTTCCTCGCCGGCATTGAGTATGCGCTCGTAGTTGATGCCTGCCACTACCGGCGGCGCGACGTCCCCGCCCGCGATCTTGCCGCTCAGCTTCCCCTGGTCGACAGCCTCTCCCGCGTCCACGTAGTCGACGGTGGTCATTTGTTCCTCCTTCTTCCTACGGCCGCGGCTGTTCGGGACGGTCGAGGCGAGCCTCCGGCGGAGCGTCCCCCAGGACGACGATGGCACCGGTCAGTCCCCGGCCCTCGTCATTGCCCGTGGGCGAGCTGAACCAGTAGTAACCAGGCCCGTCGAGGTTGAGGTGCGCCCGTCCTCGCGAATGGTTCACCAACCAGATGAACTTCCGGTCGCCATTGCTCGGCAGGAGCGCGCAGTGCGTGTTGTCGTCGTCATTGACGAGCTCGAGCTCGATATCACCGCCATGGGGCATGACCAGAATGGAGGGATCCCAGGTCAGCTCATCCGGCTGGATACGAATGGTGGCCTGCATGCGGCCTTCCGGTCCCTCGGTGGCCTCACTCACACTTCCGGTACACAGCACCTGTCCCAGCGTGGCTTTGTTCTGTGCGTCCAGCCCGATCCTGTCCAGCAGGTCGGCTCGCTCCTGCGCGGTCGTCATCGGGGCTTCACTCCCCTCATCCCGAATCTCTGTTCATTCCGCATCGGCCGCGCTGAAGGCGGCACGTCACAGCCAGCTGCGCGCACCGCGAAATTCCCCTTTGGTATCGCCTGATGTCCGGCTGTAACCGGTGCTAAAGGAGCGCCCCACGCCGAATGAATAGCACCGGAAAGGATGCGAAATCGGTGGTCAGGAAAGACGCTACGCCGGACGAATCACACCGACAAGGCGAGCCCTGTTTCGGGCCGGCTCATACCGTTCGTTCGCGACCGGCTGCCGTTCGTACCCGATGTGCCGCCGTTGAGAGCGGTCGCGCCGCACTGCGACGCGTCGATCAGGCGAGGTCGTACCGATCGAGGTTCATGACCTTGGTCCACGCGGCGACGAAGTCCTGCACGAACTTCTCCTGTGCGTCGTCGCTCGCGTAGACCTCCGCGACGGCACGCAGCTCGGGGTTGGAGCCGAAGACGAGGTCGACGCGGCTACCGGTCCACTTGACCTCGCCGGTGGCGCGGTCGCGCCCCTCGAAGGCTTCCGCGGTCGCGGACGTCGGCTTCCATTCCGTGTCCGCGTCGAGCAGATTCACGAAGAAGTCGTTGGTCAGCGAACCGGGCGCCGCGGTGAAGACGCCCAGCGGCGACTGCTGGTGGTTGGCGCCCAGCACCCGCAGGCCACCCACGAGGACGGTCATCTCGGGCGCGCTCAGGTTCAGCAGGTTCGCGCGGTCGACCAGCAGGTGCTCCGACGGCAGCCGGCCGCCCTTGCCAAGGTAGTTGCGGAACCCGTCGGCGGTCGGCTCGAGCGGGGCGAAGGACTCCACATCGGTCCACTCCTGCGTGGCGTCCGTGCGTCCCGGACTGAAGGGGACCTCGACGTCGTGGCCGGCGGTGCTGGCGGCGTGCTCCACGGCGGCGGCTCCGCCGAGCACGATGAGGTCGGCCAGCGAGATCCTCTTGTCGCCCGCCTGGCAGCTGTTGAAGGACTCCTGGATCCCCTCCAGGGTGTGCAGCACCTGTGCCAGCGTGTCGGGGTCGTTGACCTCCCAGTCCCGCTGCGGCTCGAGGCGGATGCGGGCCCCGTTCGCCCCGCCACGCCTGTCGCTGGCGCGGAACGTCGAGGCCGACGCCCACGCGGTGGAGACGAGCTGGGAGACGGACAGCCCGGAGGCGAGGACCTGGCTCTTGAGCGCGGCTATGTCCGCCGCCCCGACGAGCATGTGGTCCACGGCGGGGACCGGGTCCTGCCAGAGCAGCGTCTCGCGGGGAACCAGCGGTCCGAGGTAGCGGTGGATCGGCCCCATGTCGAGGTGCGTCAGCTTGAACCAGACCCGGGCGAACGCGTCCGCGAGCTGGTCCGGGTTCTCCAGGAAGCGTCGCGAGATCGACTCGTAGACGGGGTCCGACCGCAGAGCGAGGTCCGTCGTCAGAATCGTCGGGGCGTGGGTCGCCGACGGGTCGTGGGCGTCCGGCACTGTGCCGGCCCCGCCGCCGTCTCTCGGGATCCACTGCCACAGACCGGCGGGACTCAGCTCCAGGTCCCACTCGTAGCCGAACAGGGTCTCGAAGAAGCCGTTGTCCCATGTCGTCGGGGTGGGTGTCCACGTACCCTCGAGCCCACTGGAGATGGCGTCCCTGCCCTTTCCGGTGCCGTAGCTGCTCTTCCAGCCCAAGCCCTGCTGTTCGAGGGGGGCGCCCTCGGGTTCGGGGCCGAGGTGGGCGACCGGGTCCGCCGCGCCGTGGGTCTTGCCGAACGTGTGGCCGCCCGCGATCAGCGCGACGGTCTCCTGGTCGTTCATCCCCATGCGCCGGAACGTCTCGCGGATGTCCCGGGCCGCGGTGAGCGGGTCCGGGACGGTGTTCGGTCCCTCGGGGTTGACGTAGATGAGGCCCATCTGGTCGGCGGCCAGAGGGTTCTCCAGTTGCCGGACGCCGCCGTGACGTTCGTCGCCGAGCCAGACGTGCTCGGGGCCCCAGTAGACGTCCTCGTCGGGCTCCCAGACGTCCGCCCGGCCGCCGGCGAAGCCGAAGGTCGTGAGGCCCATCGTCTCCAGGGCGCGGTTGCCCGCGAAGATCATCAGGTCGGCCCAGGAGATCTTGCGGCCGTACTTCTTCTTCACCGGCCAGAGCAGCCGGCGCGCCTTGTCGAGATTGCGGTTGTCCGGCCAGCTGTTCAGCGGCGCGAAACGCTGCATGCCGGCGCCGGCGCCACCACGGCCGTCGTGGATGCGGTACGTGCCCGCGCTGTGCCACACCATCCGGATCATGAGCGGCCCGTAGTGGCCGAAGTCGGCCGGCCACCAGTCCTGCGACGTCGTGAGCACCTCGTCGACGTCCCGCGCCAGGGCGTCCAGGTCGAGAGTCCGGAACTCCGCGGGGTAGTCGAAGTCCTCGCCCATGGGGTCGGCCATGGCGGGGTGTTTTCGGAGAATCGCCAGGTTGACCTGGTCCGGCCACCAGTCGCGGTTGCCCGCGCTCCCGATCGCGCCACCGCGGTGCCCGGCCGGGGCAGAGAGGCCGAGGCCGCCCCCGCCCCCGACGTTCGTCTCGCCGACAACGGCGTCCGGACTGTCGGACACGGGACTCCTCCTTCCGGGAACAGAGGTCGTGCCGGGGCACTCAGATGTCCAGCGCGCGCCGCACGGTCGGCGCGTGCCGCCGGGAAACCGGCACCATCCCGTGCGCCCGGTCATCCATGATCAGAGACAGCTCGCCCTTGAGCCCGCGCTCTATCTCCCTGATGCGGCTCAGGTTGACGACATACCGGCGGTGGACCCGCAGGAAGCCGACATCCGCCAGCTCACCTTCGAGTTTGTCCAGGCTCAGCGAGGCGGCTCGCAGTCGCCCCTGATCGGTGGAGAGCCATACGTCGCTGCCCTGCGCTTCGGCGAAGGAGACTTCCGGCAGCCGCAGCAGCACCATCCGGTTATCCCGGATCGCGACCAGCCGGCGCGGCTGCGCCCGAAGATGCGCGACCCCCTCCGTCTGGGGCACCTGCGCCCCCTCGGAGGCACCGAACGAGACCAGGTTGCCGATCACGCGTCCGGAGGAGAAGACGGGTCGGATGCTGATCGACGTCGGCTCGTCGGCGAGGTGGGCGAAGATCTGCGTCGTGCCGACCCAGTCAGGATTGTGGGCCGCCTGCCTGGTGGCGTACCGGGCGGCAGTGATCAATTCAGGCAGCCCAGGGGTCCATCGCAGCGTGGGATCGACCGCCGGGGTGCATGCCGGGACGCCCAGGAGCACGCTTGCCAAGGCATCGGCGATCACCACCTTGCCCGCGCTGTCCACGGCGGCGAGTGCCGCACCGGAGTGCGCCCTGGCCTGGGCGTAGGCCGCGACCAACTCGGCACCGCTGTCCCGGGCGCGCCTCTTCAGGGGGCACTGGGTCATGGCGGCCGCGTTCGCCAGCCAGCTTTCCGTGGACGCGGGAAGCCGGCCGCGCCAGCGGCAGACATTCAGGACCGCGATCGGTTCTCTGGTCACCACGTCGCGCACCGCGATGCCCGCGCAGACCCAGTTGTGGAGCGCCTGACACCAATGCTCAGCACCCCTGATCGTCACCGGGCCGTGCGCCTCGAGCGCCGTGCCGATGCCGTTCGTGCCGATCGCGCACTCGGACCAGGAGAACCACGGTGCCAGATTGGGGTCGCCGGCTCTGGCGAGCGTGGCCTGGTCACCCCACTCGGCCAGGACCCGGCCAGTGGCATCGGCGACAGTGACGACGCCACCGATGCTCCCCACCTCATGTGCCACGGAGGCAGCACGAAAACCCAGCTCGGCGATTACGACATCGTGCTCGGGCGAATGGTCGAGCTCCGTGAGGGCCACCGGAGCCTCTGTGAGGTGAGGATCGACCCGGTACTGCTCTCGGCAGCGATGCCAGGAGATCGCCACCAGGGGCCGGACATCCGGGACCTGGTCCTCGCCCTGCACGAACCGTTCCCACGCCGCGAACACGGTTCCGTTGTCCAGGTTCGCCGAACCGGGCTCAAGCCGATGTACATCCCTCATGGTTCAGAACCGCCTTGGTCCCTCCCCAACACCCGACGGCGCGCGCCGCGCGCGGCGGTCGCCGCTCGTCGTGGCCGGGTGCGCTTCTTCCTGCCTCGTCACTCGTTCCAGGCTGTGTCACCAACCTGCACTTCCCACCCTAGGTGCCGTCGGCGGCCTGCGCACGTACCTCTCCGGACCGCGTGAGCGAGCAGCGGTACGCAACGGCAAAGGTGGGCCGCTCGCCTTGTACGCACGCGGACACGGAACGTACCGAGGTGCGGGGCGCGGGTGTCGGCGGGACCATCGCAGGCATGGGCCAGACGAAGGAACCGGCCGGGTGAGCGGCCGGGGGAGAGCCTGCCGGGCGGCCGCCGTCCTGCTGCTCACCCTCACCGGTCAGGCGACGGCCGCCCCGGCGGCCACCCCGCCGGCCGGGGCCACCGTACGCGGCTCCGGCGTGGTCACCTGGGCCGCGAGCGCCCAGCGCGTCGGACAGGGCGCCGACCGGGCCTACCGGCTGATCGTGAAGGTCAGCGCGGGCGGGAGCGACCTGCGCATCCGGCTGTCCAACGCCTACGGGGACCACCACCTCACCGTCGACGCCGCCCACGCGGGCCTCCAGTCCGAGGGTGCCGCGCTCAAGCCGCGCACCAACCGGGCACTCACCTTCGGCGGCAGGCAGGCCGTCACCGTCCCTCCGGGCGGGGCCGTCTGGAGCGACCCGATGCCCGGCCGCGTCCCCGCCGGGGCCCGCCTCGCCGTCAGCCTGCGCACGCCGGACGCACGGGGGCCCGCCACGGGCCACGAGCTGGCCCTCACCACCTCCTACCTCGGCCGGGACGCCGACCCCGGCGGCGACGGCGATACCGGCTGGACGCTGACCACCGGCTCCTGGTGGTACCTCGACGCCGTCTCCGTACGCCCCGCACACCCCCGTGCCGGCGCGGTCGTCGCGCTCGGGGACTCCATCACCGACGGCTGGGGGTCCACACCCGGCCTCGACCGGCGCTGGCCCGACGACCTCGCCCGGCGGCTGCGCGCGGACGGCACGGGCGTCGCCAACGAGGGGATATCCGGCAACCGGGTCCTCACCGGCAAGGACGGCGGCCCGAGCGCCGGGCGCCGGCTGGAGCGGGACGTCCTCTCCCAGCCCGGCGCGCGCACGGTGATCCTCTACGAGGGCGTCAACGACCTCAAGGCGGACCATGCCGCCGGCGCGGACGAGATCGTGGCGGGCTACCGGGAGATCACCAAGAGGGCCCACGCGGCGGGCCTGTGCGTGGTCGGCGTCACCGTCGCGCCCTTCCAGGGCTGGCCCCAGTGGGACACGGACGCCGAGGCGGTGCGCCGGGAGGTCAACCACGAGGTGCGTACCGGCGGCGACTTCGACGCCGTCGCCGACGTCGACCGCGCGCTGCGCGACCCCCGCGACCCCGCCCGGCTGCGCCCCGACCTGGACAGCGGTGACCACCTCCACCCCGGCGACGACGGCATGCGCGCCATCGCCGGGGCCGTCGACCACCCGAGCCGGAACTGCCGGCGCTGACGCCGGCTCAGCTCAGCAACCGCACCCAGTCGGCCGGGACCCGTCCGGCCGGGCCCGGCACCGGCTGCTCGAGCGGGTGGCTCTCGGGCGGGGCCAGAGGAGGGCCGGACTCGTACAGTTCCTCGGTGGCGTAGTCCCAGAACCAGCCCTCGCCCGGCTCGAAGCTGCGCAGCACCGGATGGCCGGTTTCCCGGTAGTGCGCGGTGGCGTGCTTGCCCAGCGACTGGTCGCAGCACCCGATGTGCCCGCACCGCGCGCAGCGCCGCAGATGGAACCACCAGCCGTCCGCCTTCTCGCACTCCTTGCACCCCGTACCGCTCGGCGGCACGGACGGGTCGATCGCGGTGTCCTCACTCATGCGCCCTCCTGGGCTCTGTCGGTTTCGCCGGCCGCGGTGTCCGCGGTCAGCGGGAGGCGGACCTGGAAGCGGGTGTCGCCGGGGGCCGACTCCAGCCGCAGGGTGCCGTGGTGCTTGTCGACGACGATCCGCCGCGAGATGTCCAGCCCGAGACCGGTGCCCGCGCCGACCGGCTTGGTGGTGAAGAACGGGTCGAAGATCTGCTCCCGGATCTCCGGCGGCACACCGGGCCCGGTGTCCGCGAACTCCACCAGCGCCGACTCCCCGTCCCGCGCCGTCCGCACGGTCAGCGTGCCCCCGCCGCCGTCCTGGGTCATCGCGGACACCGCGTTGTCGATCAGGTTGGTCCACACCTGGTTCAGCTCCGCCGGATAGCCCGGCAGCGAGGGCAGCGTACGGTCGTAGGCGCGCACCACCTCGATGTGCGGACCGAGCTTGCCGGACAGCATCAGCAGGGTGCTGTCGAGGAGTTCGTGCACGTCCACGACGCGGAACGGCACCCGGTCGAGCTGGGTGTACTGCTTGGCGGCGTCCACCAGTTGGGAGACGCGGGTGGTGGCGTCCTCGATCTCGTTCATCAGCAGCTCGGTCTCGATGGTGTAGTTGAGCCAGCCCACCGCGCCGCCCAGGATCTCCTGGTCCACCGTGGCGGCCACCCGCTCCAGCCAGTCGGCGTCCAGCCCGGCCTGCACGAACACCGGCGCGAGCCGCCAGCCGTCATCGATGCCGTGGTCGGTCAGCCAGTCGGCCAGCGCGTCCTCCCGGTCGGCCGCCTCCAGCGGACCGAGCGCCGGTGCCTTGGCGACCCGCTCGGCGGTGCGCTCCTGGATCTCGATCAGGCTCGCCAGCGCGTCGCGGGAGAACGGCCCCTCCGCGATCAGCGCCAGTTTGCGCCGCATCCGGGCCACCCGTTCCCGCAGGGCGGAGGTGGCCCGCACCGCGGCCGCCGCCGGGTTGTTCAGCTCATGGGTGAGCCCCGCCGACAACGAGCCCAGCGCCAGCAGCCGTTCGCGCTGCCCGATGGCGGCCTGGGTGCTCTTGGAGCCGAAGAACAGCCCCTCCAGCAGATGCACCGCCATCGGGAACCAGGCCCGCATGACCTCCGCGAACACCGGCGCGGGCAGTACGAAGAACCGCGTCGGCTCCGTCACCCGCATCGAGTTGTTGTACAACTGCCGCACCCGGTCCCCGAGATACGCCTGCATCGCGCCGCCGTACACCCCGCGCTGGGAGGTCCGGGACACCTCCACCTCCTCGGCGCCGATCCGCCGCGAGAGTACGACAGCGCCCTCGATCAGTACGTAGAAGCAGGTCGCCGGGTCGCCCTCGGTGTACACCGGGCCCGGTTCGAACAGCTCCACCCGGCCCTCCCGGCACAGCCGTCCCAGCTGATCGGGCGACAGCCGCTCGAACAGGAACAGGCTGCCGATCTCGCCGGGGCTGCACGGCAGCGGCCGCCCGCTCACGACTGCTCCAGATACCGGTGGACGAGCATCACGGCCATGGCTCCCTCTCCTACGGCGGACGCGACCCGCTTGGCCGACTCGGCGCGCGCGTCGCCCGCCACGAACACGCCCGGCACACTGGTCTCCAGGTGGTACGGCGGCCGGTCCAGCTCCCAGTCCCGCGGCAGCTCCCCGCCCACGGTCAGATCCGGGCCGGCCAGGATGAACCCCCGCCCGTCCAGCTGCACGGTCCCGTCCAGCCAGCCGGTCAGCGGGGCCGCTCCGATGAACACGAACATCCACTGCGCCTCGACCTGGTCGGCCTCACCGGTGTCCACCCGGCGCAGGGTCAGCCGCTCCAGCCGGTCCGAGCCGTGCGCCGCCTCCACCTCCGTGCGGGCGCGCACCGCGATGTTCGGGGCCTCGGTGATCTGCTGGACCAGGTAGTGCGACATCGACGCGGACACACCGGGCCCGCGCACCAGCAGCGTCACGGACTTGGCGAACCGGGACAGGTACATCGCCGCCTGCCCGGCCGAGTTGGCGCCGCCCACGATGAACACGTCGTGCCCCTGGCAGGACGGCGCCTCGGTCAGCGCCGACCCGTAGAACACCCCGCAGCCGGTCAGCCCCGCGCAGCCCTCGGCGGTCAGCCGCCGGTACTGCACCCCGGTCGCCAGGATCACACTGTGCGCGCCGATCGCCGAGCCGTCCGCGAACCGCACGATCCGTGCCGCGCCGTTGACCTCGAGTCCCGTCACCTCGCGCGCGGTGAGGATCTCCGCGCCGAACCGGGTCGCCTGGCGGCGGGCGCGTTCGGTGAGCTGGGCGCCGGAGACGCCGTCGGGGAAGCCGAGGTAGTTCTCGATACGGGAGCTCTGCCCGGCCTGGCCGCCCGTCGCCGAACGCTCCAGCAGCACCGTGCGCAGCCCCTCCGAGGCCCCGTAGACCGCCGAGCCGAGCCCGGCCGGGCCGCCGCCGATCACCACGAGGTCGTAGAAGTCGGCCGTCGGCGTCGTCGCCAGACCGACCCGCGCGGCCAGCTCCGGGGCCTCGGGCTCGACCAGCACCCCACCGTCCGGGGTGATCACCAGGGGCAGCCGCAGTCCGTCCTGCCCGGCCGCCGCCAGCAGCCGCCGCCCCTCGGGGTCCTCCACCGAGTACCAGCGGTAGGGCACCTGGTTGCGGGCCAGGAACTCCCGTACGTCCGAGGACCGCGCCGACCAGCGGTGGCCCACCACCTTCATGAACGGCACCGGCCGGTGGTCCCCGGCCCGCCAGGCGGCCAGCAGGTCGTCCACCACCGGGTACAGCTTCTCCTCCGGCGGGTCCCAGGGCTTGAGCAGATAGTGGTCCAGGTCCACCACGTTGATCGCGTCGATGGCCGCCCCGGTGTCCGCGTACGCGGTCAGCAGCACCCGCCGCGCGCCCGGATACACGTCCATCGCGCGCTCCAGGAACTCGATGCCGTTCATCACCGGCATCCGGTAGTCCGCCAGCAGCACCGCCACGGAGTCGCCGCGCAGCTTCAGCTCGCGCAGCGCCTCCAGCGCGGACGGTCCGGACTCCGCGCGCACCACGCGGTACGACGCGCCGTAGCGGCGCCGCAGATCGCGGGCGACCGCGCGGGACACGCCCGGATCGTCGTCCACGGTCAGCAGGACGGTCCGGGCGGCGTCGGTCGGCTCTGCCATGCGTTCTCACCCCGGCCGGTCGGGTGCACGGGACGGTCTCGCCCATCGTATGTGCGTTTGCCCCGCTTCGCCCCGGTGTGCTCCGGGCGCCGGGTGGTGGACGGACCCGCCCGCTGTGGCAGGGTCATGGCGACGACGGAACAGGCCGGACGACGAGGAGGCCCAACGCATGACACGCCCGATCACGGCAGGGGTGGACGGTACCGAGGAGAGCCTGGCCGCGCTGGACTGGGCGGCCCGCGAGGCCGTGCGCCGGGGGCTGCCGCTGCGCGTGGTGCACGCCTGGGAGGAGGTCGGGGAACTGCCCGCCGACCGGGACACCCAGCGGGCCTGGGTCGAGGAGGGTATCGGCCGTGCCGTCGGCTCCCTCGCCGAACGGCACCGGGGCCTGGACACGACCGTGGAGCTGACCGAGGACGACGCGGTGGACGCGCTCCTCGCGGCCGGCGCGGACGCCGAGGCGCTGGTCCTCGGCACCCGTGGGCACGGCGCGGTGGTCGGCTTCCTGCTCGGCTCGGTCGGCCTCCGGGTCGTCGCGGAGACCGCCCGGCCGGTGATCCTGGTGCGCGCCGGGGACCGCCCGGAGGCCGAGTCCGCCGGACGGGAGATCGTCGTCGGCCAGCACGGCACCCCGGAGGACAGCGCCGCCGCGCTGCGCTTCGCCTTCGAGACGGCGGCCGCCCGCGGTGCCACCCTGCGCGCGGTGCGTGCCTGGACCCTGCCGCCCGTCTTCGCCTACAGCCCCGGCTCGCTCAAGCTGCTGGACGAGGCGGGTGGCCTCGAACCGTACGAGAAGCGGGCGCTGGCCGACGCGCTGCGGCCCTGGCGGGAGCGGTTCCCCGGCGTGCCCGTCGCCGAGCACGTCGAGATGGGCAGCGCCGGACAGGTGCTGGTCTCCCAGGCCGCGCGGGCCCAGCTCCTCGTGGTGGGCCGCCGGGCGCGCCGTACGGCGGTCGGCGCCCGGATCGGCTCGGTCGCGCACGGGGTGCTGCACCACGCGGGCAGTCCGGTCGCCGTAGTCCCGCAGGACCGGCCCGGCGACGGCCCGGTCTGACGGTCAGGACGCCCGGTCGCGGGCCTGCTCGGCGGCGGCCCGCACCGGGCCCCGGTACAGCGGGCCGTGGCCGGGCAGCAGCACGTCACCCTCCAGTTCGGCGATCAGCGCCAGCGAGGTCACGGCCTGGTCCGTCTCGTGGTGGAAGAAGCCGTGCAGCATCTGCGGGCCCCGGACGCGGGAGGTCGCGTGCCCGGTGATCAGGGCGTCGCCGGAGATCACGACGCCCGCCTCGGGCAGGTGGTAGACGCAGTGCCCGCCGGTGTGGCCCGGCGTGTGCACGGGCACCGGGCGCCCCGGCACATCGAGGGCGCCACCGGGCTCGAACGGCTCGGGCTTCACCACCGGGTTGTGCTCGGTGCCGCCCGCCTTGATCACATGTACCGCCCACGGCACCACACCGGGCCGCCAGGCGTTGCGCACCACATCACCGATCGAGCACTGCTGGAGGAAGTCCCGCCGGGCATGCGGCACTTCGGCCGGATGCAGCAGCACCGGCGTGCCGTGGGCGGCGCGCAGGTACTCGGCCGAGCCCAGGTGGTCGTTGTGGGCGTGGGTGATCAGCACCGCCGTCACCGCCTCGGGTGAACTGCCCACGGCGGCGAGGGAGTCGAGCAGCCCCTGCCGGTCTCCGGGATACCCGGTGTCGACGAGCGTGACGTCCTCACCGTCCTTCAGGATCACCCAGTTGACGTGGTGACCCCGCACCAGGTGGACGCCGTCCGCGACCTGCTCTGCCTGTGCCCGCATGTTCCCCTCGGATTCCGGCCGGTGACCTGTCCGGCGTCAGCCAACCAGATACCGGGGTCAGCGCACTCCGCGCGGGCGGAACTGGATGCTGATCCGGGGCCCGGCGGCCCGTGCCGACTTGGGGACGCAGTGCTCCCAGGTGCGCTGGCAGGAGCCGCCCATCACGATCAGGTCGCCGTGCCCGAGCGGCCGGCGCACGGCCACCGGGCCACCGCTCGCCGGACGCAGCAGCAGATCGCGCGGGGCGCCGACCGAGAGGATGGCGACCATCGTGTCCTGGCGGCTGCCCCGCCCGATCCGGTCGCCGTGCCACGCCACGCTGTCCCGGCCGTCGCGGTAGTAGCACAGCCCGGCCGTGACGAAGGGCTCGCCCAGCTCCGGCCCGTAGTGCGCCGAGAGCACCTGGCGGGCCTCGTCCAACACCGGGTGGGGGAGTGGGTCCCGGTCGCGGTAGAAGGACAGCAGGCGCGGTACGGACACCACGTTGTCGTACATCCGGCGCTGCTCGGCCCGCCAGGGGACCTCCGCGGCGAGCTGTTCGAACAGCGCGTCGGCCCCGCTCAGCCAGCCCGGCAGCACGTCGATCCAGGCCCCCGAGCCCAGTACGGTCCGCTCCAGCCCGTCCAGGGGGCCGAGGCTCAGCTCGTCGGCCTGGTCGAACAGCGAACTCTGGAGGTGCGTGGACATGGGGACAGCGTACTCCTTAATCGAAAATGTGTTCTAGCGATCATGAGGTGCCCTCTCGCGGGCCCCGGCTCGCGCGGCTCTTTCGATACATCAGTATCGGATACGTTTCTGTACCGAAAGCGAGGTGCGGGCGATGACGGCCGAGGAGAAGACGCCGCGGGTCACCAAGCGGCGGGCGCGGACGCGGGCCGAACTGCTCGCCGCCGCCTTCGCGGTGTTCGCGGCCAAAGGGTTCGGGCGGGTCTCCATCGAGGAGGTCTGCGAGGCCGCCGGATACAGCCGCGGGGCCTTCTACTCCAACTTCGCCACGCTCGACGAGCTGTTCTTCGCCCTGTACCAGGAGCGCGCCGACCTCATCGCCGCCCAGGTCGCCGAGGCGCTCGCCCAGGACGGCCCCGCGCTGGACGTGGCCGCCTGTGTGGACCGCGTCGCCGAGGTGCTCCTCCTCGACGTGGACTGGCTGCTGGTGAAGACCGACTTCCTGGTGCACGCCGCCCGTGACCCGGCCGTCGCCGAGACCCTGCTCCGGCACCGGGCCCGGCTGCGCGAGGCCGTCGCCGACCGGCTCCGGCGGGCCGAGGCCACCGCCGCTCCGCCCGGCGGAGTGGACGCGGCCGCCCGCGCGGTGGTCGCCGCCTATGACGGCGTCACCGTCCAGCTCCTGCTGGACAAGGACGTCGAGGCCGCCCGTGACTGGCTGAAACACCTGCTCACGCCCCTGCTGTCCGGCAGCGGCGACCCGGAATGAACGCTGGAACGAAGGACGAGGACTCCATGGACGCGGACGTCATAGTCGTGGGAGCGGGCCTGGCCGGCCTGGTCGCGGCGCACGAACTCACCAGCCGGGGCCGGAAGGTGGCCCTGCTGGACCAGGAGAACGCCGCCAACCTCGGCGGCCAGGCGTTCTGGTCCTTCGGCGGCCTCTTCCTGGTCGACTCGCCCGAACAGCGCCGCCTCGGCGTCAAGGACTCCCTCGACCTCGCCTGGAACGACTGGCGGGGCAGCGCCGGCTTCGACCGGATCGACGACGAGGACTCCTGGGCGGTGCGCTGGGCCCGCGCCTACGTCGAGTTCGCGGCCGGGGAGAAGCGGTCCTGGCTGCGCGGCCACGGCATCGAACTGCTGCCCACCGTCGGCTGGGCCGAGCGGGGTGACCTGCGCGCCGACGGCCACGGCAACTCCGTACCCCGCTTCCACGTCGCCTGGGGGACCGGTACCGGCGTGGTCGAGCCCTTCGTGCGGTACGCCCGGCAGGCGGCGGGGGACGGGCTGCTGACCTTCCACCACCGGCACCGTGTCGACGAGCTGCTCATCGACGGCACCACCGCGCGCGGGGTGCGCGGCACCCTGCTGGCTCCCGACGACTCGCCGCGCGGTGTGGCCTCCAGCCGGGAGACGGCCGGGGAGTTCGAGCTGACCGCGCAGGCCGTCGTCCTCACCACCGGCGGCATCGGCGCCAACCACGACATCGTGCGCCGCTACTGGCCCGACCGGCTCGGCACGCCCCCGGCCGACATGGTCACCGGCGTACCCGCCTACGTCGACGGCCGCATGCTCGACATCAGCGCGGAGGCCGGGGTACGCCTGGTCAACCGGGACCGCATGTGGCACTACACCGAGGGCCTCGCCAACTGGGACCCCATCTGGCCGGGCCACGGCATCCGCGTCCTGCCCGGCCCCTCCTCCATCTGGCTCGACGCGCGCGGCCGCCGCCTGCCCGACCCCTGTCTGCCCGGCTACGACACGCTGAGCACCCTGCGCCACCTGCGCACCACCGAGGATATCGCGGGCCACGACCACTCCTGGTTCGTCCTCACCCGGAAGATCATCGAGAAGGAGTTCGCGCTCTCCGGCTCCGAGCAGAACCCCGACATCACCGCCAAGGACCGCAAGGCCGTGCTCCGCGACCGGGTGCTGGGCAAGGGCGCCCCGGGGCCGGTGCGGGCGTTCCTGGACAAGGGCGAGGACTTCGTCACCGCCGGCACGCTGGAGGAACTGGTGGCCAGGATGAACGGCCTCACCGGCGAGGCCCTGCTGGACCCGGCCGAGGTGCGCCGCCAGATCGAGGCCCGCGACCTCCAGATGGCCAACCCCTACAGCAAGGACTCCCAGGTCCAGGGCATCCGCAACGCCCGCCGCTACATCGGGGACCGGCTCGGCAGGGTCGCCGCGCCGCACCGCATCCTCGACCCCGAGGCGGGCCCGCTGATCGGGGTCCGGCTGCGCGTGCTGACCCGCAAGACCCTGGGCGGCATCCAGACCGACCTCGACTCCCGCGCCCTGGGGCTCGACGGCAGCCCGGTCGACGGGCTCTACGCGGCCGGTGAGGTCGCCGGCTTCGGCGGCGGAGGGGTGCACGGGTACAACGCGCTGGAGGGCACCTTCCTCGGCGGCTGCCTGTTCTCCGGCCGCGCCGCGGGCAGGGCGGCGGCCCGGCAGACCGGCTGAGGCGGCGCGACCGGGCCCCCGGCGGTCTGCTCCGGCAGGGTGCCGAGGGGCCTTCGGGACCTTCGGCTCCCCGTCGGCGCGATGCCCCTGGAGCGCAGGACAGCCGGGGGTCCGGCGCCCTAGTCTGTGGCGGAGCGATCATCCTCGTCCCGAAGGAGCGCATGTGACGTCCTCCCGCCGCCCGGCCGCACGACGCCGCACCGCCCTCCTCCGGCGCGAGACCGTCCTCGCCACGGTCCCCCTCGCGGTCGCCGCCCTCCTCGGCTCCGCCGCTCCACTCGGCTCCGGCACCACCGGAGCACCGGGCGCCGGTGACCCTTACTTCCCGCTGAGCGGCAACGGCGGCTACCACGTACGCCACTACGACCTCACGCTCGGCTACGACCCGGCCGGCCGGCACCTGGACGGCACCGCCGTCCTCACCGCCCGTGCCACCCAGCGCCTCAGCCGCTTCGACCTGGACCTGAGCGGCCTCACCGCGACCTCCGTGCGCGTCGGCCGCGAGGACGCCCGCTTCACCCGCAAGGGCCAGGAACTCGTCGTCACCCCCAAGAGCACCCTGCGCGAGGGGCAGGAGTTCAAGGTCACCGTCCGCTACAAGGGCACGCCGAAGCCGGTCACCGACCCGGACGGCTCGACCGACGGCTGGATTCCCACCGACGACGGCGCCTTCGTCGCGGGCCAGCCGCAGGGCGCCATGACGTGGTTCCCGGCCAACAACCACCCGCTGGACAAGGCGTCGTACGACTTCACCATCACCGTGCCCGAAGGCCGTACCGCCGTCGCCAACGGCGTGCTGCGCGGGCAGCGCACCGCGCACGGCCGCACCACCTTCCGCTGGCACCAGGCCGAGCCGATGGCCGCCTACCTGGCCACCGCCACCGTCGGCACCTTCACGGTCCGGCGCAGCACCCTGCCCGGCGGCATCCAGCTCTACGACGCCGTCGACCCCAGGGAGGCCCGCGCCGCCGACCCGGTGGTGAAGAAGCTGCCCTCGGTGCTGAAGTGGGGGGCCGGACTGTTCGGCCCCTACCCCTACCGGGCGGCCGGCTCGATCGTCGACCACGCCCCGGACGTCGGCTACGCCCTGGAGACCCAGACCCGGCCGGTGTACAGCTCGGCGCCCGACCTGGACACCCTCGTGCACGAAACCGCCCACCAGTGGTTCGGTGACTCCGTCTCGCTGACGAAGTGGCAGGACATCTGGCTCAATGAGGGCTTCGCCAGCTACACCGAGTGGCTCTACGAGGAGCAGCACGGCGGCGACAGCGCCCAGAAGACCTTCGACGGCCTGTACGCCCGCCCCGCCAAGGACAAGCTGTGGGCCTACCCGCCCGGCGACCCCGGCGACGGCGGCAAGATCTTCGGCGACCCCGTCTACGACCGGGGCGCGATGGCCGTGCACCAGGTGCGCAAGACCGTCGGCGACCGCGCCTTCCTGCGCATCCTGCGCGCCTGGGCCGCCCAGCACCGCGACGGCCATGGCACGACCGAGCAGTTCACCCGGCTCGCCGAGAAGGAGTCCGGCAAGAAGGTCGCCCCGGTCCTGCACACCTGGCTCTACACCAAGGGCAAGCCGAAGACCGCCTGACGGTCACTGCTCGCGCAGCCCCCACGGGGAGCCGTACGCGGTCAGCAGGTCCAGGAAGGGGCGGGCGGGGAAGGCCTCCGGGCCCAGCACGCCCGCGCCCGACCAGGCGCCGGTGGCGAGGAGTTCGAGGGCGACGACCGGGTTCACGGCCGTCTGCCAGACCACGGCCTGGGAACCGTACTCGGCCATCGACCACTCGTTGTCGACCACGTGGTAGAGGTACACCTCGCGCGGCGCCCCGTCCTTGGTGCCCCGGACCCAGGTGCCCGCGCAGGTCTTGCCGCGCATCCGGTCGCCCAGCGTCGCCGGGTCGGGCAGCCCGGCGGCCACCACGTCACGCGGCGAGACCGCCACCGGACCGTCCGGGCCCGGCACGGTCACCGGAACGGTGCGGTCCAGGCCCAACTGGTGCAGCGTGCGCAGCGTGTCGGTGAACTCGCGGCCCAGCCCGTACTTGAAGGTGACCCGCCGTGCGTCCGTCCAGCGCGGTATCAGCAGCACCTCCTCGTGCTCGACGTTCACGCACTCCACCGGGCCGATGCCCTCGGGGAAGTCGAACACCTCCGGCTCGCTGAACGGCTCGGTGGTGAACCAGCCGCGCCCCTCCTCGTAGACCACCGGCGGGTTCAGGCACTCCTCGATCGTGGTCCAGATGCTGAAGGAGGGCGCGAAGTCGTAGCCGTCCACGGTGAGGTTGGCGCCGTCGCGGACGCCGATCTCCTCGATGGTGTCGAAGAGTTCGTCCGCCGCGTACCGGGCGAACACGTCGGACAGGCCGGGCTCCACGCCCATGCCCACCAGCGCCAGCGCGCCCGCCCGCTCCCAGTCGGCGGCGAGCGCGAACTGCTCGTCGCCGAGCTTCACCCCGCACTCCTCGTACGGGCGCTCCGGGTGCGGCCGGGACAGCGACATCGCCATGTCGACATAGGTGGCCCCGGCCTCGCGGGCGGCCCGGAACAGCGGCATCACGAATCTGGGGTCGGTGGCATTCAGCAGCACGTCGCAGCCGTGCCGGGCGAGCAGCCCGGCGACCGCCGCCTCGTCGGCCGCGTCCACCCGCTCGGGTACGAACCGGTCCGCGTCCGCGCCGAGGGCCGCGACGGCCGCCTCCGCGCGGGCGGGGTCGTAGTCGGCCACCACCATCAGGTCGAAGAACGGACGGCGGGCCGCGATCCGGGTGACGGCGGTGCCCACACCACCGGCGCCCACGAGCAGTACACGCATGACGGAAACTCCCTGCCTGACACGGACGGAGAACGAGAACGGGACAGGCGCGCCTTGCCGTGAATCCAACGCCCCGCGTCACGTTAAGGTCAATGGCGTTGGCATAAGGACCGCAAGGACCACCGCAGAGAGGGCCCCGCCGTGCCCAAACCCGTCGTGCCCGAGGAGAAGCGCCGCAGGCGCCGGCCCACCCGCAGCGGCACCGTGCTCACCGAGGAACTGATCGTCACCACCGCGCTGCGCCTGCTGCGCGAGCACGGCAGCGCCGGGCTCACCGCGCGCCGCCTCGGCCTCGCCCTGGACTGCGACCCCAGCACCCTCTACCGGTACTTCCGGGGCATGGACGACCTCACCCTGGCCATCGGGGACGCCCTCATCGGCCAGGCCCTCGACGGCTGGCGCCGCACCGGCCGATGGCGCGCCGACCTGCGCGCCATCGGCACCCGCATCCACGCCGCCTACGTCGCCCACCCCCAGGCGGCGCTGCTGACCGTCAGCCGGGTCACCGGCCGCGCCCATGAACTCGCCGTCGACGAGGCGGTCCTCGACGTGCTCGCCCGCGCCGGGTTCCCGCTGGCCGAGGCGGTACGGGTCTACCACGCCTTCATCGACCAGACCCTCGCCTTCGCCGCCCTGGACGCCGCCACCCTGGCCCTGCCCAGCGCCTCGCAGCGGGCCGACGAGGACCAGTGGCACTCCACCTACGCCCGGCTGCCCCGCTCCACCCACCCGCGCATCGCGGAGGCCGCCCCGCTGCTCGCCCGGCAGATGGTGCACAGCGCCTACCCGACCGCGCTGGAGATGCTGCTGGACAGCGCGGCCGCCCGGCTCAGCGGCGCAGCGTCCGCGCCGCCGTCGCGCTGACCGCCTCGGCGAGCGCCGCCAGCGCGGGGGAGTCCAGCCGCCACTGCTGCCAGTACAGCGCGACGTCCAGCCACCGCCCCGGCGCGAGCGGCACGACCCGGCCCGCCGCCAGCAGCGGCTCCGCCTGCGACTCCGGGACCATCCCCCAGCCGAGCCCGCGCGCCACCGACTCGGCGAATCCCTCCGAGGTCGGCACGTAGTGCCGCACCGGGCCCGCGCCCGGCCCGCCGAGCCCGCGTACGAAGGCGTCCTGGAGGCCGTCCTTGTCGTCGAAGACCATCACCGGCAGCGCGCCCAGCGCCTCGGCGAGCAGCCCGGACGGCAGCCGCGCGGCCAGCTCCGGCGCCGCCACCGGCAGATACCGCAGCCGTCCCAGCGGACGCACCGAGCAGCCGGGCACCGGCTCCGCCGACCCCGTCACCGCCGCCATCACCAGACCCTCGCGCAGCAGCGCGGCCGTGTGGTCCTCGTCCTCCCGGCGCAGCTCGAAACTGAGCCCCGGCACCTCGGTGAGCGCGTCCAGGAACCAGGTCGCCAGGGAGTCGGCGTTCACCGCGACCGACACCCGCGTCGGCTCCCCGGCACCGCTCATCCCCAGCTCGTCCCGCGCGTCCCGCTCCAGCCGGGCGAGCTGGCGGGCGTACCGCACCAGGACCGTGCCGGAGTCGGTCGGCCGGACCGGCTTGGTGCGCTGGAGCAGCACCCGGCCGGTGCGCTGTTCCAGCGCCTTGACCCGCTGGCTCACCGCGGACGGCGTCACATGCAGCGCGGCGGCGGCCGCGTCGAAGGTGCCCTCGTCCACCACCGCCAGCAGCGTCCGCACCTGCTCCAGGGGAAGCTCGTTCATCACGAGAGCTAAGGGTACGTAAGAATCTTTAGCTGTACGCGCGGTGATCCGGTCCTTAACGTCGAGGGCATGAACAACGCGCTCACCGCCGCGGCCGCGGGCTTCGGCACCGGTCTCTCCCTCATCGTCGCCATCGGCGCCCAGAACGCCTTCGTCCTGCGCCAGGGGGTCCGCCGGCACGCCGTCCTGGCCGTGGTGGGCATCTGCGCGCTCTCGGACGCCGTGCTCATCGCCCTCGGCGTCGCGGGGGTCGGCGCCGTCGTGGTGGCCTGGCCGGACGCGGTACGGGCGGTCGGCATCGTCGGCGGCGTCTTCCTGCTGTGCTACGGCGCCCTCGCCGCCCGGCGCGTCCTGCGCCCCGGCACCGGCGGGCTGAGCACGGACGGCGAGGCGGCCGGGTCGATCCGGCGCGCGGTGCTCACCTGCCTGGCGATGACCTGGCTCAACCCGCACGTCTACCTGGACACCGTCTTCCTGGTCGGCTCCCTGGCCGCCGACCGGGGCCCGCTGCGCTGGACCTTCGGGCTGGGCGCGGCGCTGGCCAGCCTGTGCTGGTTCGCCGCCCTCGGCCTCGGTGCCCGGCTGCTCGGCCGGGTGCTGGCCCGTCCCGCCGCCTGGCGGGTGCTGGACGGGCTGGTCGCCGTCACCATGCTGGGTCTCGGGACGATGCTGCTGATCGGCACCTGAGGAGGCAAAGGGTTCGGCTTTCGCCGGGCGTTGCTGCGATAGTGAGGCCCGAAATCGAAAGATGTATCGAGCAACCAGGACCTCCGTGGACACGAGCGAGAGCAGCAGCACCACCGACGCGGGCACGACCGGGACGCCCGGAGGGGACCCGCCGGCACGCGGCTGGCGCCGCTGGGCGATGGACACCCGCCCCCTGCGCATCCCGGCCTACCGGCGCCTGTGGTCGTCGACCATCGTCACCGCCGTCGGCAGCCAGCTCACCGCGGTCGCCGTGCCCAAGCAGATCTACGACATCACCCAGTCCTCGGCCTGGGTCGGCTACGCCAGCCTCGCCGGGCTCGTGCCCATGGTGGTCTTCGCGCTGTGGGGCGGAGCCGTCGCGGACACCGTGGACCGGCGCAAGCTGCTGCTGGTCACCAACATCGGCATCGCGGTGACCTCGCTGCTGTTCTGGGCCCAGGCCGTCACCGGCCTCGACTCGGTGCCGGTGCTGATGGTCCTGCTCGCCGCCCAGCAGGCGTTCTTCGGCCTCAACCAGCCCGCCCGCAGCGCCTCCGTCGCCCGGCTCGTCCCGGCCGGGGAACTGCCCGCGGCCAACGCGCTCGGCACCACCGTCATGCAGACCGGCCTGGTAGCCGGCCCGCTGCTCGCCGGTGTGCTGATCCCGGTCGTCGGACTGCCCGAGCTGTACCTCATCGACGCCGTCGCGCTGACCTTCACGGTGTGGGCGGTGTTCCGGCTGCCCGCCCTGCCCCCGCTCGGCGAGGGCACCGCCCGGCGTGCCGGGGTGCGGGAGATCGCGGCCGGGTTCCGGTACATCGCCGGGCACACGGTGCTGCTGCTGTCCTTCCTCGCCGACATCGTCGCCATGGTCTTCGGCATGCCCCGCGCCCTCTTCCCGCAACTGGCCGCGCAGACCTACGGCGCCTGGGGCTCGGGGCTCGCGCTCGGACTGCTCTTCGCCGCCATCCCGGTCGGCTCGGTGCTCGGCGGCCTGTTCTCCGGCGTGTTCTCGCGGGCCCGCAGGCACGGACTCATGGTCATCGGCTCGGTGGTCGGCTGGGGGCTCGCCGTCGTCGGGTTCGGGCTGAGCGGCAACCTCTGGGTGGCCGTCGCCTTCCTCGCCGCCGGAGGCGTGGCCGACATGGTCTCCATGGTCTTCCGGGGCGCCATCCTGCTCTCCGCCGCGACCGACGAGATGCGCGGCCGGATGCAGGGCGTCTTCACGGTGGTCGTCGCCGGCGGCCCCCGCCTCGCCGACGTCCTGCACGGCACCGCCGGATCACTGTTCGGCACCCGCGCAGCCGTCGCGGGCGGTGGGGCGCTGGTGGTCGTCGTCATGCTGGCGCTGGCCGCCGCCATGCCCGCGCTGCGCCGCTACCGGATCTGACCGGGACCCTACAGGGGGGTGATCCGCCGGATCGCGTACTGGTCCATCAGCTTGCCTCGGGTCGTCTCCAGCCGGTGGGCCAGGATCTCGGCCACCGTGCGCACCAGCGACAGCCCGAGCAGCGGGTCCTCCACGCACAGCGCGAGCACGGAGGGCCCGTCGAACTCGTAGGCGCGGACGTTGCTGAACGCCACCGCTCCGAAGTCCCACTCGTACGGCGGAAAGAGCCAGGACCAGCCGAGCAGGTCACCGGCGCCGAGCGTGGCCACGGTGATGTACTGCCGGGAGGTCACCTGCTGGTCCAGGGAGACCGCGCCCGAGCGGATCACCCAGAACCGGTCCGCGACGCCGCCCGCCTCGAACACACGGGTGTCCTCCGGGAAGGAGACCTCCTTGGCCAGCTCCATCAGCCGTTCCCGCTGGGCCTGTGGCAGGGCGGTGGGCAGTTTGATCGCTTTGGTCATACGCGGGGCTCCTCACCGGCGGCCGTTCGGGTGGTTCCCTTTAGCCCATTGGAGCCGCTGCCGCCGCGCGGGGCACCTCGAAGGGGCGGCCGCGCGCGGGCCCGCCCTGCCGAGGGCAGGAAAAAGCCCTGGCTGGACGGGGGAAGCCAGCCAGGGCAGTCAATGCGGAAGCGCGCGGAACACACGGGTACCGGTCCGGGTCGCGCCCCGATATGGGTGAACGATAAACCACAGGGCGTCCGACCGGTATGGATACCGGCGTCACGTGACGTGCCTCACTCCCGTCGCTCCCGTCCCCTCGGCGTCCACCGGCCGGCTGCCCGGCGCGATGATCTCCGTCAGCACCCCGGCCACCACCTGGTACGTCAGCGCGCGTTCGGTCGCCTCCCGCGCCCGGTCCGGATCTGTGGCCGTCAGGCTCTGCGCCCGCTCCAGCCACACCCGCTCCTCCTCGGCGGCCAGATCCCGGCTCCGCCGGATGCGCCGCAACAGTTCGTCCGCGTCCACGACATCGCTCATGCCGGGCTCCTACCCGTTCAGCGCGCGGTAAAGGCACGCGGGCGGACGGTGTTTGACATCGCCGCGCGGGGTGAGCCGCAAGGAAGAGACCCCGGCCGTCCGGCAGCCCCCCCGGAAAGACCGGGCGCCACGCCTGGGAGGGACGACACCATGTGCGAGCAGCACGCGACCAGTGCCCCGGCCGTGCCGCGGCAGAGCCGCAGGACCATGGCGTACCGGCCGGCCGACGCCCGCAGAGACGTACGCCGCGCGGTGACCGAACGCTGTCGTGACCGCGCGCTCACCTGCGCCGACGAGACCCTTGAGGACGCCCTGCTGGTCGCCTCCGAGCTGACCGCCAACGCCATCCTGCACGGCGGCGGCATCACCCGCTTCGAGGTCGACGTCGACGCCCGCGGCGTACGGCTCTCGGTGAGCGACCGCAGCGACGAACTCCCGGACACCACTGCCCGGCTGGACACCGAGCCCGACCGGAGCCGCACCGGCGGCCGGGGGTGGCCCATCGTCAGCCTCCTCGCCCGTGACGTACGGGTGGCCGGACTCCCGCGCGGCGGCAAGTGCGTCACCGCCGTCGTACCCCTGCGCTGAACACGGCCCCCTCCCGGCCGCGCACCCGCCACCGTCAGGAGCGCTCGTTCATGCCGATCCACCCCGCGAACACCTCTTCCGCCGAAGCCGCCCGGCCTCGGCGGAGCCACGACGACGCGCCCGACACCACCGCCCTCTTCACCCGGCTCGCCGCACTGCCGGACGGCCCCGAACGCGATGCCCTGCGTGCGGAACTCACCACCGTGTGGCTGCCCATGGCCCACCGCATCGCCGGCCGCTTCCGGGACCGGGGCGAGAACGTGGAGGACCTGCGCCAGGTGGCCGCGCTCGGCCTGGTCAAGGCCATCGACCGCTTCGACCCCGGACGCGGCGCCTTCGAGAGCTACGCCGTGCCGACCATCACCGGCGAGGTCAAGCGGCACTTCCGGGACCGCACCTGGGCGCTGCGGGTACCGCGCCGGGTGCAGGAGCTGCGCAAGCGGGTCCGCGTCGCCCGCCGCGACCTCACCGACCGGCCCGGCGGCCAGGCGCCCAGCGTGGCGGGCATCGCCGGGCACACCGGGCTCACCGAGGCGGAGGTCACCGCCGGGCTGGAGGCGCTGGACAGCTACACCACCCTCTCCCTGGACGCCCAACCGGCCGGCGAGGGCAGCACCCTCACCGACAGCCTCGGCGCCCCCGACCCCGCCTACTCCGTCGTCGTCGACCGCGAGGCCGCCCGGCGCAGTCTGGGCCGCCTGCCCGAACGCGACCGGGACATCCTCTACATGCGCTTCTTCGAGGACCTCTCCCAGAGCCGCATCGCCGCCCGCCTGGGCATCTCCCAGATGCACGTCTCCCGCCTCCTGCACCACATCTGCGCCCGCGTCCGGGACGAGGTCCAGGACCCCCGCGCTGACGGGCCGCTCAAGCGGTAGGGGCGGCCGTCACTTCTTCGCCGCCTCCACCTTCACCGGGACGCCCAGCGGGCGGGCGAGACCGGAGACCGCCTCGTCCAGGCGCTGGAGGTGGCGCAGGACGCGGTCGGTGACGCGGCCGTAGCGGGGGGTGGCCAGGGTGCCGGGTTCCAGCATGGAGGCGATGCTCGGGCCGGCCTCCAGCTCGGCCGGGGAGTGCGGGTCGCGGACGTGGTCGGCGAGCGCCTCGATGTTGTGCACGATCCGGCTGCACACCCCGCTCAGCCGGGGATCGGCCGCGATCGACGGGTTGCTGGGCAGCAGCTCCGCCGTGGCCGCCAGCGACCGCCCGTGGTACGCGCAGGTCTCCAGCAGCGCCACCACGTACCGCGCGGTGTCCCGGCGGGAGCGCAACGGGGTGACCGGGTGGGTCAGCGGCTTGGTCGCGGCGCGCAGATCGGCCAGCGCCTGGTCCAGCTCCCGGGCCTGGTCCACCAGATCCGTGTGCGGCCGCCCGCTGAGCTGGTCCACGGCCGCCTGCGTCAGCTCGGCCAGCTTGTCCAGCACCTTCACCAGCAGCTCGTTGGTACGCCGGTCGGTGCGCACCGGCAGTACGACCGCCGCCGTGATCACCCCGCAGGCCGCGCCCAGCGCCGTCTCCTCCACCCGCAGTACCAGCACCGACGCGCTGTACGTGTTCAGCAGCGTGTAGAGCAGCCCCAGCGCCGCCGTCACGCAGAACGACATCAGCGTGTACGACAGGGGAGCGGTGTAGAACATCGCGAACACGAACACCAGCACCAGCGCGAACGCCGTCCACGTGTGGTGTCCCACCGCGCCGGCCAGCCCGATTCCGGCGACCACCCCGAGGACGGTGCCGAGCAGCCGCCGGCCGCCCTTCACCAGGATCTCCCCGGTGGAGGTGGTGTTGATGAACACGATCCAGCAGGTCAGCACCGCCCAGTACCAGCGCTGGTGGGACAGCAGCTCACCGCCCATGATGGCCAGCGACGCCCCCACCGCCACCTGGATGGCCGCCCGCGTCGTGGGGCGCCGGAGCCCGGTCTCCCCGGGCTTCTCCGCGTCGGGTTCCTCGTCGATCTCGATCGCCGCGTCCTCGGCGTCCAGCTCCTCACGGGACCGGCTGGTCGCCGGGGTGTCGTCGGACTCGTCCTGCGGGCCGTCCAGCGCGGTCCGCAGACCCAGCACCGCGCGCGCCGCCTCACCGATGCCGCGGAACACGTCCTGCACGGCCGGGGACGCGTCGGGCAGGTTGTCCTCCTCGCGGTAGCCCAGCAGCCGGTTGCGCACCTGGGCCAGCGCCGTGCCGGACGTCTCGCCCACCGGGCGCAGCACCAGCAGCCGCAGCGCCTCCAGGTCCCGGCGCATCGTCTCCGTCGCGGGGTCCCGCACCGGCAGCATCCGGCCGGGCGGCACCGGCGCGCCCGGCAGATGCAGGGTGAGGGTGTCGGTCCGCTGGGCGCTGCGCGCCGTGAGCAGCATCAGCCCGAGCCGCTCGGCGGCGATCTCGGCGTCCGCGATACGCCGCTGCACCAGCCGGGCCATCGCGTCGTCGGAGGTGCCCCGCTCCAGCCGGCCCTGGATCATCAGCGCCGTCTCGTGCAGCCGGGCCGTACCGGTGCGCAGGTCCTCCACGACCTTGTCCACGTCCTCCGGGCCGGCGTCCAGCAGCTCGATCTGCGTGCCCAGCAACTGCCCGAGCCGGGCCCGGAAGGCCCGCCGCAGCCGGTCCAGCGTGCCCGCCTCCGTCTGCGGCATAAGCACGAACCGCGCGAACGCGCTGCACCCGACCCCCACCGTGATCACGATGTACAGCGAGGGGAGCATCGACGGCGTCGCCCGTACGAACAGCGACAGGAAGTAGACCTGGAAGCCGATCAGCCCGAGCCCGGTGGCCCGGTCGCCGAACCGGCGCGCGTAGACCGCCGCGAAGATGATCAGCAGGAAGGAGATGTCGCTGACCAGCGGCCATTGGTTCAGCACCGCCCCCGCCGACACCGCGGCCAGCGCCACCGGCAGGGACAGTGCCACCGTGACGGCCTGCTTGCGGCGGTCCGTCTCCCGGACGGCGAAGGTCGCCGCCATCGCCGCCATCGCGCCCGCGACCAACTGGGGGACCGGGAAGCGCAGCGAGGCCAGCAGGATCAGGGTGAGGGCGATCGCGGCCACCATGCGCAGGCCCGCGATCAGCCGCAGCAGTCCCGGATCGGACGCGGCGAGCCGGTCCCACAGCCGTACCAGAAGCGCCCGTCCCCTTGCCTTCACGCCGCCGCGCTCTCTCTCCCGTGCCGGACCATGATCTACGACCCAGGATGTCACGACGCCCCACCAAGCTCGCCGCTGGCCAGCGGACACGGGCCCGGCGCGCCCGCGCCCCCGGGATCACGGGCCCCGGGTTGCCGGAGGCCGCCGCCCCCGCGACGGGACGGCGGCCTCCGGCAACCCGGCTCACCCGGTTCAGCCCCCGGTCACCTTCCCCCGCACCTTGCCCTCCGCCTCGGCCTTCCGCACCTCTTCCCGGACCTGGTCCGGTGTCAGATAGGAGTCGGTGTACTCGAAGTCCTTGAGCTGGGCCGGCTTGCGGGCCTGGAAGCCGGTACGGACGAAATCGTCACCGGCGACGGCGTTCAGCAGCCAGTTCACCATCACCCGCGCCTTGGCGACCCCGGTGCGCAGCGCGGACCAGTGGTAGCCGCGCGCCACGGCCTGGGCGAGGATGCCGTGCAGCTCGATGCCGAGCGGCCGGGACACCGCGTCCTTGCCGCCGAGGTCGACCACGAGACCGAGGTCCTTGTGGACGTACGGCTCCAGCGGCTCGCCGCGCAGCGAGTGGATGATGTTGTCCGCCACCTTCGGGCCCTGCCGCATGGCGTGCTGCGCGGTCGGCGGGCAGATCGCGCCCTCCTCGCCCTTGGCGAGGTCCGGCACGGCCGCCGCGTCACCGAGCGCGAACACCCCGTCGTGGCCCGGCACGGTCATCTCCGGGGTCACCGCGAGCCGCCCGCGCACCGTCTCGGCTTCCATCGTGCCGATCAGAGGGCTCGCGACCACACCGGCCGTCCAGATCAGGGTGTGCGACGGGATCACCCGGCCGTCGGTGAAGGTGACCTCGTTCTCCGTCACCTTGGCGACCGACACCCCGAGGGAGACGTCGATGCCCCGGTCGCGCAGGATCTTCAGCGCCTGCTTGCCGAGCCGGTCGCCCAGCTCCGGCATCAGCTTCGGCGCGATGTCGATCAGATGCCAGCGGATCAGGCTCGGGTCCAGCCGCGGATAGCGCCGGACCGCCGCGTGGGTGAGCCGCTGCAGGCAGGCCGCCGTCTCCGTGCCCGCGTAACCGCCGCCGACCACCACGAACTGCAGCCGCGCCCTCCGCTCCTCGGGGTTGTCGCTGGCGTCCGCGAGGTCGAGCTGCGAGATGACGTGGTCACGGATGTACGCGGCCTCCGCCAGCGTCTTCATGCCGAAGGCGTGCTCGGCGAGGCCGGGGATGTCGAAGGTGCGGGTCACGCTGCCCGGCGCCAGCACCAGGTAGTCGTAGGGCTCGTCGATGATCTCGTCGGTGATGCTGCGGATGACGCAGACCTTCGCCTCCAGATCCACCCCGATCGCCCCGCCCGGAATGATCCGGGTGCGGTACTTCTTGCTGCGGCGCAGCGAGACGGCGATCGACTGCGGCGTCAGCACGCCGGAGGCGACCTGGGGCAGCAGCGGAAGGTAGAGCTGGTAGGAGAACGGCGTCACCAGGGCGACGTCCGCCTCGTCGGGGCCGAGTTTGCGCTCCAGCCGGCGGACGCACTCGACTCCGGCGAAGCCGGCGCCGATCACCAGAATCCTGGGTCGTCGTGTCACGGTGTTGTTCCCTTCTGCGGCTCCCGTCGGTCCGGGTGGACGCCGTTCGCATGCCCGGGACCACTGCCACCACACCCGATCCCACCGTGCTCCGAGCCGTTCCGCCAGTCGGAAGCACCCGGCGGCGAACGCGGGGGCAGCAGCCTGCCCCTCCACGCACCGGAGTAACCCGATTCCGCACCGGTACACCTCCCGGCGCTCTCACCAGGGCAGGAAGGCGTGGATGTCCTTGCCGTCCTCGACCACCACCACGCTGACCTGGTCGCACAGGGTGTGCACCAGATGCCAGCCGATACCGCCGCCGCCCGAACTCGGCCTGAACGGACGCGGCTCGGGCACCACCGTGCTGGTGTCGTGCATGGTGACATGCACCCCGTCGAAGGTGCGCCGCATCCGCAGTCCGAACGGGCCCGGCGCGAACTGGACCGCGTTGGCCGCCAGCTCCGTCACCACCAGCAGGATGTCGTCCCAGTACTCCGGCGCGCTCGGCGGAGCCTCCCGGGCGAGCCCGCGCAGGAACTCCTCGGCGGCCAGCCGCGCGCCCGTGACGTTCGGAAGTTCGCCGGGGAAGCTGTAGGCACGCTCGTGCGCCCTCTCGGAGGGAGGTGTGCCGTCCCAACGCCGTTCTGTCGCCATCTCGCATTCCCCGGCCCGGTCTCCCGGAGCCGGCCCGGATACGGGCCTCGCACTCCGGGGCGGTCATCGTCGCTGGTCAGTTCACCAGGGCGGGTTCCCAGCGCGACGCGGATTACGCGTGATCGAGTCGCCCAACGGGGGAGCGGCTCACCGGAACACGTCGTCCGGCTCGTCCCAGTCCGCCGGTTCCGGGCTGCGCCCGCCCCGCGCGGCACGCGAACGAGCCTTGTACATCGCGTCGATCTCGGCCGCGTAGTGCCGCGCGATGACGTCCCGGCGCAGCTTCAGCGACGGCGTCAGCAGACCGTTGTCCGGGGCGAACGGCTCCTGCACGACCCGGTAGACCCGGATCGACTCGGCGCGCGACACGGTGCTGTTGGCCGACGCGATGGCACGGGCCAGCTCCTCGCGCAGCGCGCTCTCCTCCCGGCTCTCCCGTCCCTCGAAGTCGCCCTGCAGCGCCAGGGCGGCCCGCCAGTGCGAGAGGAACTCCGGGTCCAGGGTGATCAGCGCGCCCATGCAGGGCCGGTCCTCGCCGACCACCACCGCCTGATGGATCAGCGGGTGCATCCGCAGCCGCTGTTCCAGCGGGGCGGGCGCCACGCTCTTGCCGCTCGAGGTGACGATGAGGTCCTTCTTGCGGCCGGTGATGGTCAGATATCCCTCCCGGTCCAGCCGCCCGATGTCCCCGGTCGACAGCCAGCCCCCGCGCAGCACGCCGCGGGTGCGCGCCTCGTCGCCGATGTAGCCCTGGAACACCGACGGGCCGTGCAGCAGGATCTCCCCGTCCTCGGCCACCCGGACCTCGGTGCCCGGCAGCGGCACGCCCACCGTCCCCGACTTCTCCCGGCCCAGCGGCTGCATGGTGATCCCGCCGGAGGTCTCCGTCAGTCCGTACCCGTCGTGGATGTACAGGCCGATGCCCTCGAAGAACAGGGACAGTTCACGGCTCAGCGAGGACCCTCCCGAGGTGCCCCGCCGGGCCCGGCCACCGAGCGCGGAGCGGAGCTTGCGGTACACCGTCCGCTCGTACAGGGCGTGTTGGAGCCGCAGATCCAGTCCGGGGCCCGTGCCGATGCCGAGCCGGGCGCGCTCCTCGGCCTCCGCGAAGTCCCGCGCGGTCTGCGCCGCCCGCTCGAACAGCGCGCCCCGGCCCGCCTGCTGAGCCGTCCTCAGGAACGTCTTGTACAGCTTCTCGAACACCGAGGGGACGCCGTAGAGATACGTCGGCCGGAAGGTGCTCAGCGCCGAGGCGAGCGCCTCCTGGGACACCTCCGGCTCGTGCGCCATCAGGAAGCCGCCGCGCAGGCACAACGTCTGGATCATGATGCCGTAGACGTGCGAGAACGGAAGGAACGCCAGTACCGAGGGCTGCTCGCCCGGCTGCGCCGCCGTGTGGCCCCAGCCGGCCAGCAGCACGTCACACGGGTAGGCGAGTCCGCGGTGGCTGAGCGCGCAGCCCATCGGACGGCCGGTGGCGCCGGAGGTGTAGGTGACCGCCGCGGTGGAGTCGGGCAGCACGATCCGGCGCAGCGACTCCACGGTGGTCAGCGGGATGTCCACGCCACGCTCGGTGAGTTCGGTCAGCGCGCCCGCGTCCAGCTGCCAGACGTGCTTGAGCCGGGGGAGCGCCGCGCACACCGTGCCGACCGTCATCACCCCCAGTTCGTCCTCGACCGCCACCGCCACGCAGGCCGCGTCCCGGAGCATCCACTCCACCTGGTCCCGCGAGGACGTCGGATGGATCGGGACGATCTCCGCGCCCACGGTCCACAGCGCGTGCGCCAGCACCGTCCACTCGTAGCGGTTGCGGGCCATCAGGGCGACCCGGTGGCCCGGTGAGATCCCGGCGGCCACCAGCCCCTTGGCCAGCCCGACCACCTCGTCCCGCAGTTGGCCGGCCGTGACCGTCTCCCAGCCGTCGGGGGCGCCCTGCGCGTGCCGGGCGAGCAGGGGGAGTCCGGGGTTCTTCTCGGCTCTCTCGAAGACAGTGTCGGCGAGCCCGCCGGCGGGCGGCGGGAACGCTGCCGGAGCGGAGGCGACGTCGCGCATGCGCTGCTCCTGGAAGTACGGAGGGTGACCCCGCCGATCGGCTCTGTGTCGGCGGTGCACGAATGTAGCGCGGGGAAGCGGTTTCGGTGCGGGGAAGGAGAAAGTCGTGATCCCCTGATGACCTGCGGGTGTCCGGTGGGTCCCGGGTGTCGCCGTTCCGTACGGGTATCGGCGCGGGCGCCGGGGCGCGCCGAGAGGGGCGGCCGGGGTCGTCGTGACCCCGGCCGCCCCTCGTCGGGCGCCGGTCGCGGCGGGCTCAGCGGGCGGGCGTGAGCCAGACCGTGGCGAGCGGCGGCAGCGTCAGCCGCAGCCGGCCGTCCTCCGGGCAGAGCTTGCCCGCGTCACCCACCTGGACACCGCTGCCGCCGTAGCGCACCGCGTCGGTGTTGAGCACCTCCTGCCAGGCGGTCACCTGCTCGGGTGCCCAGAGCCGGTAGTCCTCCCGGACGACAGGCGAGAAGTTGGACACCGCCAGCAGCGGGGTGCCGTCCTCGCCGTACCGGACGAACGCGAAGACGTTGTCGTCGGCCGCGTCGCACATCGACCACTGGAAGCCGGCCGGATCGGTGTCCCGCTGCCACAGCGCCGGGGCGTCCCGGTACACCGTGTTCAGGTCCCGCACCAGGTCGCGCATGCCCCGGTGGTCGCCCGCCGAGTGGTAGTCGTCGCCCAGCAGCCACCACTCGGGCCCGTGCTTCTCCGACCACTCGGCACCCTGTGCGAACTCCTGCCCCATGAACAGGAGTTGCTTGCCGGGGTGGGCCCACATGAAGCCCAGGTACGCCCGGTGGTTCGCGCGCCGCTGCCACCAGTCGCCGGGCATCTTGGACACCAGCGCCTGCTTGCCGTGCACGACCTCGTCGTGGGAGATGGGCAGCACGTAGTTCTCGCTGTACGCGTACACCATCGAGAACGTCATCTCGTGGTGGTGGTACTTGCGGTGCACCGGCTCCTTCTGCACGTACTCCAGCGAGTCGTGCATCCAGCCCATGTTCCACTTCAGCCCGAACCCGAGACCGCCGCTGTCGGTCGGCCGGGTCACGCCCTCCCACGCCGTCGACTCCTCGGCGATCGTCACCACACCCGGACAGCGCCGGTACACGGTCGCGTTCATCTCCTGGAGGAACGCCACCGCGTCCAGGTCCTCGCGCCCGCCGAAGACGTTCGGCGCCCACTGCCCGGAGT
Organism: Streptomyces griseoluteus; assembly: GCF_004784465.1. GTDB lineage: Bacteria > Actinomycetota > Actinomycetes > Streptomycetales > Streptomycetaceae > Streptomyces > Streptomyces griseoluteus. The sequence goes on from NZ_SRRU01000014.1 coordinate 108,077, forward strand.
CACGCGAGTAGTCCAGGTAGAGCATCGAGGCCACGGCGTCCACGCGCAGCCCGTCGATGTGGAACTCCTCGCACCAGTACACCGCGTTGGCGACCAGGAAGTTGCGCACCTCGGTCCGGCCGAAGTCGAACTCGTAGGTCCCCCAGTCCGGGTGCTCCGCCCGCCGGGAGTCTCCCGGCTCGTACAGCGGGTCCCCGTCGAACCGGGCCAGCGCCCAGTCGTCCTTGGGGAAGTGGGCCGGCACCCAGTCCATGATCACGCCGATGCCCGCCCGGTGCAGCGCGTCCACCAGGAACTTGAAGTCGTCCGGCGACCCGAGCCGCGGGGTGGGCGCGTAGAACGAGGTGACCTGGTAGCCCCACGACCCGCTGAACGGGTGCCCGGCCACCGGCATCAGCTCGACATGCGTGAAGCCCAGGTCCCGCACGTAAGCGGGCAGTTCCCCGGCCAGCTCGCGGTAGGTCAGCCCCGGCCGCCAGGACGGCAGATGCACCTCGTACACCGACATCGGAGCCCGGTGCACGGGGGTGTCGCCCCGGTGCGCCATCCACTCGGCGTCGTTCCACGCGTAGCGGGAGGAGGTGACGACCGAGGCGGTGTCCGGCGGGACCTCGGTGAGCCGGGCCATCGGGTCCGCCTTCAGGAACCGGTGGCCGTACCGCGAGGTGATCTCGAACTTGTACCTGGCGCCCTCACCGATCCCCGGCAGGAACACCTCCCACACCCCGGCCGCGCCCAGCGAGCGCATCGGGTACTGGGTGCCGTCCCAGAAGGTGAACTCGCCGGCCAGCCGCACTCCTTGGGCGTTCGGCGCCCACACGGTGAACCGGGTGCCCTGGACCCCTTCGTGGGTCATCGGCTCGGCGCCCAGCGCCTTCCACAGCTCCTCGTGCCGGCCCTCCCGGATCAGATGCAGATCCAGCTCACCGAGCGCGGGCGGGAAACGGTACGGGTCGTGCACCGTCTGCTCGCCGTCGTCGTAGGCCACCACCAGCTCGTACGCGGGGATCTCCGGGTACGGCAGCACGGCCGAGAAGAGACCGTCGCCCTCGGAGACGAGCGGCGAGCGCACCCCGTCGGCCAGGACGCTCACCTCCCGCGCGTTCGGGCGCAGGGCACGGAACAGGACGCCGCCCGGCACCGGGTGGGCGCCCAGCAGTGCGTGCGGGTCGTGATACGCGCCGCCCAGCAGGCGGTCGCGCTCCTCGCCCACGAGGGCAGTGCCCGAGGTGCGGACGGGGCCCGAGGTCTCGGGCAGCGAAGTGTCGCGCAGTGCCATGATTCAGCCTCTCCACTCGGCGAGCCGCTCGATGGCCGCCATCGGGACCGGAAGCCAGTCCGGCCGGTGTCTCGCCTCGTACAGCACCTCGTACACCGCCCTGTCCGTCTCGTGCGCGCGCAGCAGCGCGTGCTCCTTGCGTGGGTCCCAGCCCGCACGGGCCGCGTAGCCCGCGCAGAACGCCTCCCGGCAGCGGCTCGCCCACTCGGGCCGCCAGGGGCGGCGCTGCCGGGCCGCGTAGTCGAAGGAGCGCAGCATCCCGGCGATGTCACGCACCGGGGACTGCGCGGTCCGCCGCTCGGCGAGCGGACGGGAGGGCTCGCCCTCGAAGTCGATGACGAACCAGTCGGTCCCGGCACGCAGCACCTGACCCAGGTGCAGATCCCCGTGGACGCGCTGGGCGGCCGGACCGGAGTCGTGGGCGGCCAGCGCCCCGAACGCGGCCCTGAGGCCCGGCACATAGGGCCGCAGCCCCGGCACCGCCCGCGCCGCCGCGTCCAGCCGTACGCACATCGCGTCGGCCGTGACGCCGTTCTCGTCCCCGCCGGCCGCCGGGAACGCTCCGGCCAGGGCGAGGTGCACCTCGGCCATGGCACCGCCCAGCTCGCTCGCCTCGGTGGTGAAGCCGTCGCCCCGGGCCAGCGCCCCGAGCGCCAGTTCCCAGCCGTCGACCGCGTCCGGCAGGAACGGCTGGAGCACGCCCAGCGTGGCCGGGCGCGGCGCGGTGGTGCAGAACCACGCGACCGGCGCGGGCACCCGCGCACACCCCTGCGCGGCCAGTGCCTGCGGCACCTCCAGATCCGGATTGACGCCCGCCTGGATGCGGCGGAACAGCTTCAGGATGTACGAGTCGCCGTACACGATCGACGAGTTGGACTGCTCGCTGGTCAGCAGCCGGGGCGCGAGACCGCCGGGCACCTCGGCGGCCTCGTCCACCCCGAAGCGCAGCGGCCCCGCCTTGCCGGGCTGCCGCAGCCGCTCCAGCAGCAGGTGCGCGCAGCGCGGGTCGTGCAGCGCGTCGTACACGGCGAACCCCGCCAGCGGCCCGTGCTCGGCACGTCCGATGTAGGCCCGATCGAGGGCCGGCGCGGGCCGCTCGCGCACGCCGAGCAGCAGTTGGTAGCAGTCGCCGGGCGGGGGAGTGCCGCCGGGCGTGGGCACGGGAGCGTGCGAGGCGTTCACCAGCAGGTGCAGGCAGCCCGGGAACAGTTCGGTGACGGACAGCACCGACAGATCGGTGGCCGGGCGGTCCTTGCCCGCGAACCAGCGCTGCCGGGGCAGCCAGTCGCGCAGCAGGCCGCCGAGCGAGGCCAGGAGCCCGTCGGTACCGGTCGCCGCCGGGGGGCTGAGGGTGATGGTCTTCGGCATGGTGACGCGTCCTTTCCTCGGCGCCGGGCGCTCAGCGGCGGCGGCCGATGCGGGATGCGGGTCGGGTGAGCCGGAACCAGTAGAAACCGTGGCCCGCGAGGGTCAGCAGATACGGCAGCTCGCCGATGGCCGGGAACTTCACCCCGCCGATCAGCTCCACCGGGTGCCGTCCGTCGAAGGCCCGCAGATCGAGTTCGGTGGGCTGCGCGAACCGGGAGAAATTGTGCACGCACAGCACCAGGTCGTCGCCGTATTCGCGGAGGAACGCGAGCACCGCCGGGTTGGACGAGGAGAGTTCCGTGAAGGACCCCAGTCCGAAGGCGGGGTTCTGTTTGCGGATCTCGATCATGCGGCGGGTCCAGTGCAGGAGGCTGGACGGGGAGGACATGGAGGCTTCGACGTTGGTGACCTGGTAGCCGTGGACCGGGTCCATGATGGTGGGCAGGAAGAGCCGGCCGGGGTCGCAGGAGGAGAAGCCCGCGTTGCGGTCGGGGGTCCACTGCATGGGGGTGCGGACGGCGTCGCGGTCGCCGAGCCAGATGTTGTCGCCCATGCCGATCTCGTCGCCGTAGTAGAGGATCGGCGAGCCGGGCAGGGAGAGCAGGAGGGCGGTGAAGAGTTCGATCTGGTTGCGGTCGTTGTCGAGGAGGGGGGCGAGGCGGCGGCGGATGCCGATGTTGGCGCGCATACGCGGGTCTTTCGCGTATTCGGCCCACATGTAGTCGCGTTCCTCGTCGGTGACCATTT
>NZ_SRRU01000015.1 GCF_004784465.1 Streptomyces griseoluteus
ATCACGCTCAGATCCAGCCATCGGCAGCAAGGTCAACTGCCCGAATGTGCCCGTCTTTCTGCCGTCTTGGAACGCCGCAGGAAGGAGACCCGGAAGATCGACCAGCCGTTGTGCAACAGCCTTTAGAAGCGCTCCACGTCCTGCGGGCGCTCGATCGGAGCATCCCCGCGGGCGCGGGGCCGACACGGCTTTGTCCTTCGGCTGGTGTCGGCTCTACGGACCATCCCCGCGTGCGCGGGGCCAACACTTTCTGATCAGGCAATTTACTCGGCAGTGGAGCCGTTCTCATTCAGTTGCGATGACCCCACCTGTCGACTCAGTTGGGCATGGCGACACCCTGCGCGCAGGGGCATTGGGAGCATCCCTGGAGGCGCGGGGGCGACTGCACGCGCAAGGTGGCGTCGCGCTGAGCGAGCGGAGCATACCCGCGAGCGCGTGGGCGACGCGGCGGCCGCGAGCATCACCGTGGCGGTGAGAGTCCAGATCGTGGTTCCCATGCGCTGCTCAGCGGCCCCCGGCTCCCTCGGGCAACGGGTGATGATCAGCGGCCCCGGTCACCGAGCACACGGCGGGCGGCGGCGAGACGGCGGCGCCAGCCGTGTGCTCGGCGGCGGCCGCCTGGTCGGGCCTTGACCCCGGATGTTGGACACACGAGACACTGGGTCCTGGGGACCTGAGAACAGACATCTCGTGGTCGTGAAGAACTACCCAGCCGCAGAGCCGTTGCGACTGTCGGGGCCGTCACTGCTCCCGGTTGTGCAGCTCCAGTGCGTTGCCGAGGCGAGCGCGCGATGAGTCTTCTCCCCGCATGGCGGAAACGCGGATGCGTTCACCGGGCAGCAGGACGAGGAGCGTCAAGGGGCCGGTCATGCCTCGTCTCAAGGGTGCCGATGTCTCGGGAGAGGCCGGTGAGAGGCGTTCGATCTCGATGAAGTCCACTTCGCTGCTCATCAGTAGCTCCGAGATCCGTACGAGTTCCCCGTCGTCGCCGTTCGGGTCGCGCCCGGTGTGGACCAGGGATTCCGATTCGGCGACCACGGACATCGGAGCCCCGGCAAGCGCATCTTTGACGGCGGCGGGGTCCGCCATCTCCGTGCCGACGATGCCCCCGCTGAGATGGTCGGGGCGCTCCCAGGCGCCGTCCTCGCGTCGCACGGAGTAATACAGCTCTTCCGCTACGAGACCATCGCCCCTGCGGTGCAGCAGGAGGACGAAGCCGAGGTCGCCGTTGATCCAGACATCGGCGACGAGGGGAGTGTCAGCGGGGACGGTCAGGTGGTCTGCTGTCGCCTGGGCCGTGGTTGTGCCTCCTTGTTGGAGGGCGGTTCTGGCAGCCTCAGCCAGTGGTTCTCTCATGATCCCCTTGCTTTCTCGGCGCGCTGGATTCGCCGTATCGCTCACGGCGGAGTGGCGGGTGTGGCGCGCCGCGGGTGCGCGCCACACCGTTTGGAGCGTCGGGTGTGTGGGCCGGCCGGCTCATGTCGTGCGGTCCGGCCGACCCGCACGGGGAGTTACCTGGCGGCCATGCAGGAGTTGGACATGTCGGCTACATATCCGTTCCAGCCCGAGACAAGGACCGCGCCGTAGGTCCAGATCCTGGTGCCCGGTAAGACGCGATCAGCGACCAGTAGTTACGGGACAGCCCTTAACCATGCCCCCGGGAGGTCGGCGGCTCTATCAGGGAACCACGAAGAATACGGGAACGAGGTGCTATTGGCGCCGCTTTCGAGCTACGACGATGGGAGTCACTACGCAGGCCACCGCAGTGAGGAATAGTACGATCCCCAGGGCGCCTCCTGGGGTTACGCCTCGATGCCCGAGTTCCATGACGGAATCCTTTCTGTTCGTACGCGGTGCTCTACCGGCGCTGCGATCGGAAGGAGAGCCATACGGCGACGCACAGAGCGTCCACCACCAATGCCACGAGTAGCAGGGGGCGCTCGTACGCCCTGACGGCGTCGGCGAAGTCCACGAGTTCAACAGCGGTGGTGGTCATCCGGATCGTGGACGGATCGCTCTGTCCGGGGGTCCGTCATCTCCGTCAGGTCCGCGTGCAGGGCGAGGAGGTTGATGTTATCGACGGCGGCCATCGAGGGTCTCCGCAGGTGTGTGGTGGGACTGACGGCCGTCAGCAGTTCACGGCTAGATCACGACTCGGCCGTACGTGTAGATCCCATGTACGTGTCATGCATACTCTGTGCCGCCCGACTCCTCGTGCACGACGTAGTTGCCGGTCAGGGCTCCAAGGAGGCTGTCGTGGAGAACGCGTCGCCACTTCCCCCGAACGTTCCCCCGCGACCGTCCGACGCTCCTACGGCGCGCACCACGGCCAACTCGACGGATTCGCCGGACGGCTGGCGGGACGAGTACGAGAACGACCCCGAGTACCAGCGCATCCTCGCCAGGGCGGAGATGCCGTGGTGGAAGCGGCCGGTGGCCCTGTGGGGCGGCGTTGTCGCCGTTGCTGTGGGTTCGTTCTTCCTGGGTGGTGCGGTACTCGGCTCCGGCGACAGCTCGGGCACTCCTTCCCAGGATTCCTGGGTGCAGGATCAGATGGACAACCAGTCGCAGGAAGACCAGCAGCACGACAACCAGCCGGCCGGGATATCCCCCGCCCAAAAGAGTCAGATCCTGAGCAAGTACTGCAAGCAGCAGGCTGGCGGTCCGTACAACGTGTCGGAGGCTGCGCTCCTGGCGTGTCTACAGAGCTACGAGGTGACGGATCAGGGCATGGTCATGCCGAAATAGCCCAGGCCTGACGTCAGGCAGCAAGTACTTTAGTTCCGGCGGGGCAATGGCGGGGGCCAGGCACCGGGGAACGCAGCCCATATGTCGTCCGGGAAGGGCCAACGGACTCCTCACAGCAGCCCAGGCAGTCCGGCATCGACTGGTACCTGTTCACGTACTCCCCCTTGGAGCGCGGGGGCTGACCTCTTGTGGCCAGCCCGTCACCATGCTCGTGCACTCCGAGCCCCAAATGGACGACAACGAATTGCCCCGAATTTCGCAGCAGGTCGACCGAAGGTCGTTGCCCTCACACGACACGTCGGTGCGGAGGCAGGCGCTCCGACGCCGTCCACCGGACCCTGCGGCACGACGCTCATCGCGCCGGAGAGCGACTCACAGCACTCGACATATCATCAACTATTCTGGCGCCAGTCGCATAAGCCGTATCCAAGGTCAAGGACCAAGTCCCGGCGCGTGTGTGCTAAAGGCGGTCGGCTTCGGGTCGCTGCCCCCGGCTCGAAGGTGTTTTCCCGCGAAGAGAAAGCGAGCGACCGTACGTGACGGCTTTCGGTATATCTGAGGCCCCGTCACGCGAGGACGCGGAGATCGACGCCTGCTTCCGCGACGTGGCGGACATCAGCAAGGTTGCCGCTGTCTTCCTCGCCGGCTCGCCTCGTCGCCACAGTGTCCTGGCACTCTGGCATCCCGATGCGCCCCTGCCTCCCGACCACCCTGGACGGCTCCACCCCCTCAACGTCCTTGTATGGGAAGGCGATCGACTCCGGGAAGTCACGGTGGGCGCGCAGTTGCCAGTGCCCACTGAGTTCTCCGGGTGCTCCGCCCTGTCTCCACATGGACGCCGTGGCATTGGCCGCAGCACGCCAAGGATGATCGATGCCGCGGCGGCAGTTGGCAGCTCCCCGAGAGCCCGGCGCCGATCAGCGCCGTCTGAGAGCGGCCGGACATCGGGGGCCGACGGCCGTTGCGAGTAGCACAGCAAGAAGGAAGGCGCTGGCCCGCAGAGTGATCAGCGCCCCACCGGCTCTTGGCCGTTCGGATCGGTGACCACCTGCACGTTCACCCCGTGGCGGCGGTGCTTGTGGGAGTAGTCGGCCCGTCCGTCGCCGACCCGGTCGCACTCGGCGAGCGTGCCGTCCGAGGACGAACTCCGCGTCGGCCTCACGCAGGACTTTCAGCAGATCGGGGGCGCGTTCGGCGAGCAGCGGGACGACCGCGCAGGTGTAGGCATGGGCGGTGGACTCGCTGATCCCGAATCCGGCAGCAAGCTTCGCCAGGGTGATGTGTTCGCGCAGGTACACCAGTGCCACCATCGCGCGTTGAGACGGGCGGAGCTTGCAGCGCCGGTCGCCGCTGCTTCTCGCCGCCCTCGAAGAGCCTCATCTGCTTGAGACGACTCCGAACCTCATTCTGAAACGATCAGTAAGCTGCGCGCGTGCCTCCTGCTGTTTCTGATCCAGTGGGAGGAGCCCTTTGGGACGGTGATGATCGAGGCGATGGCCTGCGGCACGCCGGTCGTCGCACTCCGCCGTGGATCGGTGCCCGAGATCGTCGAGGAAGGCTTCGCCGGCTTCATGTGTGATCATCCCGCCGAACTGGCCCAGGCAATCGGCTCGGTGGACCGGCTGGATCCCCGCGCCTGCCGAGGACGAGTCCGCCGTCACTTCGACACCGATCAGATGGCGGCCGCCTATGCCGCCCTCTACCAGCAGCTTTGCTGGGAGCACCCGCGCAGCGAACCGGCCGCCGCATGGCCCCTCGTAACGTGTGGCGACAACAAGGAAGTTCCCGAGTCAGGTTGGTGGTCCGCTCGACCTCGTCGCAACGCCGGTACCGGCGCTCGCGCAGCGTCACGCCCGCGGCCGAGAACTCCCATGCGCGCGTGGGGACCAGCGCGCCGATCGCCGCTCCGAGGCCCATCGGCTCACGCCCGTTACGGCGTACCGAACGGACCAGTTTCCCCTTCGCCTTCCGGCTGCCTCCGTTAGTGCGTGCCGCCTCCACTGCGGACCGCAGCACGAGCCGGGCCAGGTCGACGCCGGACGTCTCGCTGCCGCTCATGCCGGCCTCCACGGGGTGTAGCCGAGGTCCAGGTGACCGAGACCGGCGAGGCGCTGCACGGTCGCGACGAACGACCTGGTGAACAGGCGCTGCGCGGAGTGCTCGCCGTACCGGGCGATGTGGTCGTGGACGATCTGGTGGTCGTGCGCGGCGTGGGTGCGCCAGTCGAGGACCTGCTCGCGGGTCAGGTCCTCGATGACGAGCTCCTGGTCGTCGTCGACGCCCGCGACCTCCGGGGCTGGGGTGGCGGCGGCCGGCCGGGGCGCGGGCAGCACGACCGGGGCCACCGGCGCGGCCGGGCCCTCCGCGTCGGGCTGCGCGGCCGCGGCTTTGGCACGGGCCTGAGCTGTGGCGGCCTGCCGGGCGCGGACATGGTCCCACTCGTGCGCCTTCGCCCATGCCCTGGCCGTCACGTCCTGGTGCAGCTGCTTCTCGGTCGCCGCCCGCCGCTCCGCCTCCGAGGCGCCGGGCATGGCGGCGTCGACGGCGGCCGCGACCGCGCGGCGCTGGTCCCGGCGGTCGGCCTGCTTCTCCGCGCACCGCGGGCAGTCCTGCCCGGAGTCGAGCAGCATCCGGTCGTCGCACCGCACGTCGCCGCACTGCTGACGCTGCGGCAGACCGACGCCGATCAGCCAGCCCACCGGGTCCTTAACCGGCCCGGCCAGCCGCATCTGGTCGGCCAGGCGCCGGGCGAGCCGGTCGGCGAGGACCTGCGGCGCGTCCGCGCGGCCGACGAACCCGACCACCCTGCCCAGCTCCCTGCGAGCGGCGGCCTACCGTTCCGCCTGGACAGAGGGGTGTCATAAGACTTCCGCGCCTGGAGCGCCTCCACACCGGATCGACCTCGCTGCTCCCCGCCGTCATCACGACCGTCCTGGCCGTATCACTGGCCGACCTCTCCCCCGCCCATGCCGCCGCCCCTGCGGGGACCCCGACCGTGGCCCGGGAGCAGATCGCGTGTCCGCGCGGGTTCGTGTGTATCTACCCCGACATCAACTTCAACGGCCAGCCCTACGTCAAACGCGCCGTCGACGGGTCCGTGCGGCACTTGCCCGACTACATTCGCGGCAAGGGCAGCTCCCTCATCAACAACAGCAACCGCACCGCCCACATCTACCAGAAGGACAACTACTTCGGCCGGCACGTCTGCGTCGGACGCGAGGGCAGCACCATCGGCGACCTGCGCTCCTACCAGCTCAACGACACCACCCACAGCCTCCGCAACAACGACGCCCCCTGCGGCGCCTGACCGGCCACCAACCGATGGAGAGGAGCAGTCAGCCGGTGTGTCCGGGATGGCCCCCGGTCAGCAGGGTGTTCCCTCATGTCGTCAGGTCAGGGCGCGGTCCGGCGTGGTCGGGGCTGTGATCGGATCTGTGGTTGCCCCAACCATGGCCGTGTCCGACGTCACCCAGCTGACGAACCGGGCGGGTGCGATTGAGATTGGGCCACTAGCCTGCGAGTGCCCGGCTCTGACAGGCAGCCAGGCACCGGTGGCCCTTGCCGAGCGCTTTGGACAAGGGCCACCTCCAGGGCTTCGGCCTCGCGGCGTGACGCCCTGTTCGTGGCGATCTGCTCCTATGGGCGTCCGCGGAACCTGACAGGCAAGGCTTCCAAGATCATGGAGTTTTCTACTCCCCATGATCCGAGTGGAAGACCGTGCCTGCCGACGCATCATCGCTGATCCCGCCTGTCCTTGACCAACTGCGTGAGAGTTCGCGGGTCGGACCCGAGGAGGTTCTGGGCCTGCTGGAGCGGCTGGCCGAGGTGCCCGACCCGCGTGATCCATGTGGGATGCGCCACCGCCTGGCCGTCGTGCTCGCACTGACCGCGTGCGCGGTGCTGGCAGGAGCGACCTCGTTGCTGGCGGTCGGTGAGTGGATCGCCGACGCCCCCAGCGCACGTGCTCGAACAGGTCGGTGCTTCCCCTGATCCGCGTCTGCCCCGGCGGGCTCTGCCCGCCAAGACCACGGTCCGAAGGCTCCTGGCCCGCCTCGACGGCGACGCCCTGGACCGGGCGGTCGGGAGCTGGCTCGCGGACCGCCGGCCCAAGACGACCGGGGCCGCCGGGCTGCGCGGCCTGGCCTTGGGCGGCAAGAGTCTTTGAGGCGGGGCCAAGGCAAAGGACCGCAAGATCCATCGCTCGCCGCACTGGAGCACGCCACCGGCTTGGTTCTTGCCCAGCTGGACGTCGGCGAGAAGACCAACGAGATCACCTGCTTCCAGCCGCTGCTGGACACCGTCGCCGACCTGGCCGGCACCGTGGTCACCAGCGACGCCATGCACACCCAGCGCGAGCACGCCGACTACCTCATGGGCCGTGGCGCTCACTACATCGTGATCGCCAAGGGCAACCAGAAGAAGCTCCGCCGACAGCTCAAGTCCCTTCCCTAGAAAGACAAAGACATCCCGCTCCACGGCCGCACCAAGAACGCCGGTCACGGACGCTCGGAGATCCGCCGCGTCAAGGTCGCCACCGTGAACAACCTCCTTTTCCCCGGAGCCCGCCAGGCCGTCCAGGTAAAGCGCCGCCGCACCGACTGCAAGACCGGAAAGACCACCGTCAAGACCGTCTACGCCGTCACCAGCCTCACCGCCGAGCAGGCCACCCCGGCCCACCTCGCCCGGCTCTTCCGGGACCACTGGACGATCGAGGTGCTGCACCACGTCCGCGACACCACCTTCGCCGAGGACGCCTCGCAATTGCGGACCGGCAACGCACCCCGCGCAATGGCCACCTGGCGCAACCTCGTCATCAGAGCCCTCCGGGCAGCCGGATCGAAGAACATCGCGGCCGGTCTCCGCCACAACGCCCGCGACCCCCGCCGCCCCCTCGCACTCCTCGGCCTCAGGTGATCACAAACCGGATAGTTTATGTCACTTTCGAAGCTCTGGGTCGCGGTTGAGCGCGTCGTTGTCGCAAATAGCCTCGGGGCTCGACGTGAATGGGACCTCCTCGGCGAGGACCGGGTTCTGGATGGTCTGGGGCAGGTGGGGCGGATGATGCGCCCGGCGTCGCCCCAACAGATTTGACTCAACTCCCGTCGACATAAGTCGGGGTCGAGCCACCCTCCCACGTGCGGGGATCTTTGTGATTCGGGCCGCATTCTCATGGGCTGGTCTGCATGATGGTTGCCAGGCTGGACGGTAGGACGGCAGGTTCGAGCCCTCCTGCCGTACCGCTGTGCCGAACAGCCTGCTGGTGGCCGCTCACCCACATGCCATACGGAGACGACGCATGGACGAATCGCTGACGACGCTTGCGATGGCTGGCGCGACGACCATCATGAGTGCCATGGCCACCAGTGCCTGGGCCGCCGCCCGTGCTGGGACGATCCGGTTGTTCCGTCGCTCCGAACCGGAGGACCAGCGTGCTCTCGAAGCTCGGTTGGACCGGGAAGCGGTGCTGGTGCGGCAGGAGCCGGACCCCGACTCCGCCCGCAGGGACCTGGTGGGTGGCTGGCGGCTTCAGTTGGTCGCCCTGCTTCGCGAGCACCCAGAGGCCGAAGCGGAGATCGAGGCCCTAGTGGCGTCCGTGAATGCTCAGCTGCCCAGCGAGGGAAACACGAGCTGGATCCAGAACGTTTCCGCCAAGGACCATGGCATGGCCTTCGGCGCCCAGGGCGGCAGTATCACCGTGCACCACACACCCGCCGTACCCCAGCCGATGCCCGCTCGGGACGGAAACAGTGACTGAAGCGGACGGGAGCGACCCTGTGCCTCCGGGTTCGAGGCAGGTCGTCCACGTCGAATCCGGCTTCGGCTACGGCGCGATCGGCGCGGACATCCACGTCTTCGGGGACGGCACCCCTCTCTACCTGCTGGAGCTTTGGTGCGTGCCCCGAACACCGGAGCCGAACTGGTTGCTGGAGTCACCCAGCCGCATGCTCAACGCACGTTACGAGGTGGCGGACTTCACCGGCCGCGAGGAAGACCTGACCCAGCTGTACCAGTGGCGCGACAGCCGTCCGCGTCTGGCAGCGCGATGGCTGTACGGGCCCGGCGGGCAGGGCAAGACCCGGCTTGCCGCGGAATTCGCCGCCCGGTCCGCCGACCAGGGTTGGACCGTCATCACGGCGACCCACGGCCCCGGCACCGTCCACCCGCTACCGGGGAGCCAGGACCTGCGACTGCGCCACGCCCGCGGCGTGCTCCTCATCGTCGACTACGCCGACCGCTGGCCGCTAACCCATCTGACCTGGCTGTTCAGCAACGCCTTGCTCCACCAGCCCGGCATGCCGACACGCATCCTGCTCCTCTCCCGCACCGGCGACACCTGGCCCGCCGTGCGCGCCACCCTGGCCGATCACGAGGCGAGCACCTCCACCCACCAACTCGCACCGCTCTCCTCCGACGGCTCCGAGGAACGCGCCGAGATGTACGATGCGGCGCGGAGCAGCTTCGCGGCCTTCTACGGGATAGCCGACCCCAGCGACATCCCGCCGCCCGCGCTCCTAGACCGTGAGGACTTCGGGCTGACCCTCGCCGTCCACATGGCTGCCCTGGTCGCCGTCGACGCGCGAGCCACCGGCAGCCGCCTGCCGTCGGACATGGCGGGCCTCACCATCTACCTCCTCGACCGTGAACACCTGCACTGGGCGCGCCTGCACGGTGACGGAACCCATGAGCTGAACCCGGCGGAGCGTATCTACCGGACCTCACCGCAGGTGATGAACCAGGTGGTGTTCGCCGCCGCCCTGACGGGGACCGTCCCCGCACCGACCGGCGCGGCGATGCTGCGCGACCTCGGCCTAGCGCACGATGCGCCGCAGATCCTCGCCGATCACGGCGTCTGCTACCCACCCGTCAACCCCACGATCCCCACCGTCCTGGAACCGCTCTACCCCGACCGCCTCGCCGAGGACTTCCTCGCCCTGACCCTGCCCGGGCACACCGCTGACTACCCAGCCGCCCCCTGGGCCCCGGCCACCGCAGAGACCGTCCTCACCGCAGAAACCGTACAAACCGCAGAGGCCGCGCACACGGCGAGGACTTGGGACCCCACCGGGAACGCGCCCACGGTGGGCGAGGCCGCCCCCCCGCCCTACCTCTCCCGCGCCATCCCCACCCTGACGGCGGCAGCGGAACGATGGCCGCACGTCGGTTCCGACTACCTCTATCCGCTGCTGAAGCAACACCCCCAGCTGGCCGTCCAGGCCGGCAACGCCGCTCTGCTCGCACTCGCCATGCAGGAGAGCGCCGACACCGACGCTCTGGAGGCCATTGAAACCGTGCTGCCCACCGGACCGCACGCAGACCTCGCCGGGGGCATCGCCGCCATCACGCACCGCGTCACCGGGCCGCGCATTGAACGCACCGACAACCTCTGCCTGCACGCCATGTACCGAACCGAGCTCGCTGAACGGCTGTACCGCGCCGGCTTCCACGAGGGGGCCGCCGACGTGGCCCGTGACGGTGTAGATATCTGGCGCCAACTCGCCGATGATGAACCGTTCTTCAGCGCGCGCCTCCTGGCTTCCTCACTGAACTGGTACGGCGCCTACCTCGCAGAGCTCGGCCGGCGAGAGGAGGCGCTGGAGACGGCGGAAGAGGCCGTCGCACTGAACCGTCGGCTGATCGACGGCGACTACGCCACCTCCCACGACGAGCAGAGTCTGGGAGACGCTCTGGGCAACCTCGCCACACGGCTGTCCGAAGTGGGCAGGGGGGCCGAAGCCCTTGCCGCCGCAGAGGAGTCCGCCGCCATCAGGGACCGCCTGGGCGCCGACGGCGTCCGCTTCTATGTGAGTGAGGACGCCCGCGCTCAGCTCAACCTCGGCGCGCGTCTGGCAGATCAGGGGCGTACGGAGGAGGCCCTTGCCGCGACCGAGAAAGCCGTGATCGGGTTCCGAAAGACCGTAGAGGTCAATGCGGCAGCCCACACCTTCGACCTCGCCATGGCACTGAACAACTACGGCAGCCACCTGTTCAAGGCCGATCGGCTCGCCGACGCCATCGCCGCCGCCGAGGAGTCCGTGACTCTATGGCGTCAGCTGGTCCTCAAGTGGAGCCTTGCCCACGAGCATGGGCTCGCCATGGCTCTTTTTAACCTGGGAACCTGCAAATTAGCTGCGGGACACCAGGCCGAGGCATACGCGGCCACTGAAGAATCGGCCGGGATCTACCGCAAGCTCGCCGCCGGGAACCCTGCGGCCAATGATGAGAGGCTGGCGACAGTGTTGGGCCGCGTCACCACCCTGCTGCAGGCCGAGGAACGTTACGCCGAGGCCCTGCCGATTACCACGGAGACGGTGGCCGTATGTCGTCGGCTGGTCGCGGCCGATCCTGCGGCGCACGAAGCTGGACTCGCACATGCCCTGTTCGAGCAAGGCATGATGCTTTCCGGGTGCAACCGGGAACTGGAGGCCCGGTTTGCCGTCGAGGAAGCCGTCGACATCCGCAGACGCCTGGCCGGAGCGGACCCGGCTGCCCACCTGCCGCGCCTCGCCCAAGCGCTGTACGCCTTGAGCTTGTCCAAATACAACATGCATGACGACATGTCGGACGTCCTGAACACTCTCTCGGAGAGCATGGTTATTTACCAGCGCCTCGCCGCCGCCGATCCGGAGACCTTCGCCGACACCGCGCGGGAAGTCAGAGCCACCTTCGCAGAGCTCTTGCCGGAGGCTGAGGGGCGATCACGATCCCGCCGGTTCGGCCGAGCACCGTAAGGTCCGCACCTTAACCTCACCGTCCCGCCTTGCTGCACTGGGCAGCCGTACACCGATGGTATCGCTGTCTTGCTCTACTACGACAAAGCCGCTTCCGGGCCACCCGGAACTGACTGGGTCTTCCCCGCCTCCGGCTTGGAAGTCCGTGCCCGCTGGACGTCCAGGCTGGTCCACCAAACGCAAACCGTGACCACGCACCTCAGGTGCGTTAACCGACCATGCCACTCAGCGGAGTCTGGGGGCTGCCGCCCATTAGCTCGTGCCGGGTGATGACCTGTGGTTGATCCAGGAAGGTGGTCAGCGGCGGCTGTCGGTCGGCGCGAGGAGGCTGGTCAGCTCTGCGATCGCCTCTGACGGTTTGAAGGAGCGGCGGACGTTTTCCGGCTTCTTGTGTCGGGACTTGGCCATCAGCATCAACAGGGACGCGCCCTGCTCGCCGAGGTTAGTCAGAGCGGAGTGACGGTACTCGTGCAGGTTCCAGCCCGGGCCCGGCCCGTGCTGGTCGACCTGGACGGCTTGCCTCGATCGCGAGGCGGACGTGCTGGTGACCACAGGACGTCGTAGCCGAGCTCCTGGGCGTAGGCGACGGTGTGCGTCTGGTACCAGGCCGGGCCCGTCGGCCGGGAGCCGTCCGGCGTGAACGGCGAGGGCAGGCGCGGGTCCAGCTCGGCGGAGGAAGGAAGACTCGGGGAGGAAATGCTGGCTTCATCCCTGGCGGCGCGAGAACTTTGCGAGGACCTACAACGCCGCGGTACCAACTCTAGGACCGCTGGTGTACAGAAGCACCACGGGCTCGCGGCATCCATTGTCAGAGGCGGCGGGCAGGATGAGGGCCATGACAGACGGAACGACCTGGCTCGCTGATCGGCAATCGATCGCTTTCGGGGGCTATCACGTGGTACTCGCCCGTGGGCTCTCCCCGGAGGAACTCGCCAAGCGCCTTGCCGCGGCCCTGCGGTACGACACGGAGCACATCGTCGTGCCGGTCGGGGACCACACGGGAACTTCGCTCTTGGAGCTCATGGACGACTACGACGACGTCGGGTTGCGCCTCGGCTCTGTAGGGGACTGGACATACGCGGTTGCGTACGGCGGCTGGCAGGCCGAGTTCGGACCGTTGACACCGGTCTCGCGGGACGGCGCGCATGTCTGCCTCCTGGAGTACGAGGAGGAGAACGGCAAGCCGGTGCCGCCCCAGTTCGCCTACTTCCACGATGGCCGGCTGCTGGCCGCCTTCAACCTGCACCTGGACGGGTCATGGGGCTACGAAAAGGTCGAAGGCGACCCCGATATAGCCGCTCGACTGCAGGAGCGACTGACGGCTGCCGGTCTCCCGGACCTGGAGCGGAACCGAAGGGAGGTTCACCGTGCCGCGCTTGGTGTTGTCGAGGAGTTCTTCGGGCTCGCGCTGCCGAGGGAACCGATCGTGAGTGGGACGCTGCCGACCGTTTTGCTGGAACCGGCGTGACCCGCAACCAGACTGACACAACTATCGGGTGTTGTCGCTCCTCGACAACCGTTTCCGGTTCTCACCTGCGCAGCCAGCGGGGCGAGGTCGCCGCTGATCGCACCGATCCGGCCTGTCGGGCCTGCGCGAGCCGCACTCAGTCGTCGCCCTGATCCTGGTGGGAATCTGCCTCGTCATCTTCTGCGTGGTACGGGACCGCCGGGCGAAAGAGCTGGAACAGGTGCGGTACGTGTCCGAGACCGCCCAGCGAGTGGTCCTGCCTTCGCTGCCCCGGCGGCTCGGACCGCTGCGGGCCGCCTCCCTCTATCTCGCCGCGGAGGCCGAGGCCCGGATCGGCGGGGATCTGTTCGCGGCGGTCCGTACCACATCCGGTACGCGGCTGATAGTCGGCGACGTACGAGGGAAAGGGCTGACCGCGGTCGATGACGCAGCCTTTCTGCTCGGAGCGTTCCGTGGTGCGGCCCACCGCCAGGCCAGCCTGGGAGAACTGGTGGCCTACCTCGACCGGAGCGTGTGCTGGGACTTGATGGAGCCGGGCGAGACGAGCCGCTACGGAGAACCCTTCATCACCGCCACCATCCTGGACATCCCCGACCACGGCGGCCGCGTCCAGATGATCTCCTGCGGACACCCGCCGCCGTATCAGACACCGGCCTCGATCCGCCGCCGCGGCCGGGCCCGGCTGACAGCCTGGCTGGTGTACAGCCGCCGCCTACGACGGGTGTTCTACATGTCCGCCCAGACCAGCATCATCCGCGATGGCCCGAACCGGAACTTCTACCTGAAGAAGCGAGGCGAAGGCTGCAACCACGTCCAGGCCGTCATCGCCCTGGCCCGGCGGCGCACCAGCGCCCTATGGGCGCTACTGCGCGACAACCGGGCATTCACCAGCGCCCCGCCTGCCACGCAAGCGGCTTGACTCCATCATTGAGACTCGCTCCGCTCCGCCGGGCGCCGTAAGACGCTTGGCGGTACCTCATGGCCTCCATGATGCAGCGAGCCCCGCCGCTGCGAGGTGCGCGGCGAGGCCTGGGGGTGGTGGTCGGCGTCGCGCGCCGTCAGCGATCAGAAGTCAGTTCGCGACGCTTTGATGGTCTTGCATTCGAGCTTCTTGGCGTCCTTGATCTCGTCCGCGTTCACCAGCGCACCAGCGTTCTTGTCGGTGAACTTCTGGCCCGGGGCGAGGTTCTCGGCGGTTGACATGAAGTCGTTGACCTTCTTGCCGTCGGCCAAGACCTCGCCCTCCACGAAGTACGAGTAGCGGCGGTCACCGTTGTTGGCGTAGTCGACGTGGATGGCCATCTCCTTGATGCCGAGGTCGCCGGTGACCACGTCGCACTTAGTGATCTTGAAGTCCTTCATGACCTCGGACTCCTTGGCGCCGCCGGTCTTGGACTTACCGTCGCCGACGGTGGTGGAGTCGTACGACTTGTCCAGCTCCTTACTGGCCTTGTCGACGGCGGAGAAGAACAGGGCGTTCATGGCGAAGAACATGATGATCGCTACGGCCGACGCGACGAGGCCGATGATGCCGGCGCCCTTGCCCTTGCGGACCTTGCCCGCCTTGGAGAGGCCGATGGCGCCGAAGGTGATGCCAAGGATCGCGAGCGGCCAGACGACGACGTTGAGAACGGGGATGAAGCTGACTACGACGGCGATGATGCCGAGGACGAGTGCGGTGGTGGCCAGGCCGTTGCTGCCGGGCTGCTGGGGCTCGCCGTAGCCGGGCTGCTGGGGCTGGGGCGGGTACTGCTGGCTCATGGTGCTCCTCACGGGTTTCTGCTGTGCTTGCGCGTGGGTGACCGGTGAAGGACCTGTGTGGTTGCCTCGCAGATACCTAAAGTGATTAGTTCGTGATTGAACTTTCCTGACAGGCAAAAAATTTGGCGTGCAGGGCGTGGCTGTGGTGTTTTTGGAGGTCATCGGCGGTGACGGCGGGTTCGGGCAGGGGCCTCACCTCGGCGTCGGCGGTGGTGGGCGGCCAAGCACCTCCAGGGCGCCATCGCCGCCGAGGAGCAGATGGGCAGGGAAGACCGCACTGACGAGGTCCTGGCCCATGTCACGGAGATGTCCGTCCGGCTGCTGCCGACTACGCAAGAGGCCGGGCGCGCGGCCGCCGACGGCGGAGTGCTTCGGCTCCTGGACAGGCTTACTGGGCGGAGGGCTGGCTCCACCAGCTCACTGGCCGCACGGCCCGCCGGGTGGACAAGGACGACCTTGAGAACGTGGCGTGGCTGCTGGGTGAGATCTTCGCTGCCTGGTCGCAGCGGGCTGCCGAAGCCGTCGCCGCCTACCGCGCGAGAGCGTACGGCCCACCCACCACCGCGGACGTCACCCGAGCCCTGACCGGGGTCGTGCTCTCCTTCAAGGACGAGCTGCTGCAGGACAGCTCCCTGGCCCCCGACGCCCGCGCCTACACGGAACTGCGACTGCCCATGGTCCCGAACGGACGAGGCCGCTACGGACGAGCAGACGTCGTGGTGTGGGTGTCCGGCGGGCTGAACTTCGTGATCGAGATCGACTCCGCGCCGAACCCGGCCTCCGTCGCCTGCGCCTTCCCGCTGTGGGTCCGCTTCGGCAAGGGCGGCATCGAGAAGATCGACGGCGTGATGGTCCTCGACATCCGCGACGCTGTGCACGGTGTCCTCGGGCGTGTACGTCAAAGCCACAGGAAGGACGGACTGAACTCCGCGGGCTCCGAGAGACCTTGGCCGCCTGTGCCCCGGCGGCGTGGGCGCGTGGGCGGCGGCGGACGGCAGTACGCGTCTAGCCGTACGCCCACACAGTAGCGGCCGACACTGACAATCCGACGAGAAGGAGACAGTGCAGCCCCCCAACGGCGGCGTCGGCACCCGAGGTAGCGTGCCGGGCTATGGCAGATGTGTCCTGGGCTGGGCGCTCCCAGGCAGGAGCGCGCGGCGCTTGAGTACGAATAGAGCCGGGGGTGGCTCTCCAGGAGAACAGGAACGCGCTGCAGGTTGTTAATGGCAGCCTCGGACCGCGTCGACCAGCTCGGTTCCGTGCGGCGGCCGCCGGCCTTGTGGCATCCGGGCCGTGTACTGGGGCAGCATCGCCACATGGTCAACTACGTGCCCTCACCTGACGAGGTCGCCGCCGCGCAGACCCCCAACGGCGCCTGGACGCAGAAGCAGCTTGCGGAATGGGATGTCCCCTGGCCTCCGCCCAAGGGATGGCGCAAGCACCTCGAGGCGAAGTGGCGGGGCGAGGACGTCCGGCCGTTGCCCCGTGAGGAGCCGGACCAGGACGCCTTGTTCTGACCCTGCCCTACCAACAACGCCCGGAGTAGCCGAGGGGCCCGCCGTCGTGAAGACCGGCGGACCCCCTCCGTCCCACGCGATTCCGGCCGCCGCACCGGCAACCTGCACCGGCCTAAGCGATACAGCCGCCGCATGCGCGGAGTCTTCTACCTCTCCGCGCAGACCAGCACCATCCGCGACGGCCCCAACCATGACGGTCGCGCTGGCATCACCGGGAAACCCCCGCGACGACCTAGGATGGTCGAAACATCCTGATATGTACCTTATGGTGCTGAACAGTTCACTGCGCTGCTGAACTACATGCTGAACTCTTTAGTGGGCTGCTGAACTCTTTTGTGCTGTTCAACAGCAGTGGCGGGCCGACGGCGGCGGCGATGTCGGGCCCGTGGCCCAGGACTCTGCCGGTGACCCTCCTGTCCCGGCGCCGGGGCGCCGAACTCCCCGCCGCGCGCTGGGACGCGGGGCCGTGGCGCAACACCCCCATCGCCGCGAGCTACACCAGCTCCATCACCGCGCCGGGTGAACGCCGGGCCCTCTCGACAGCGGCCATGCTGGCGGTACAGGACGGCACAGTGGTGACGTGTGCCGACGTCCTCCTGGAAGACACCGCAGCCTGGGCTGCCGTGCTCCCGGACGGCGCGGGAACGCAGTTGGGCCTCGACG
The DNA here is from genome assembly GCF_004784465.1 of Streptomyces griseoluteus. Lineage (GTDB taxonomy): Bacteria > Actinomycetota > Actinomycetes > Streptomycetales > Streptomycetaceae > Streptomyces > Streptomyces griseoluteus. The sequence goes on from NZ_SRRU01000015.1 coordinate 16,887, forward strand.
AAGTGCAGGCACTGCTGCTCGCCGCGTGGGAGACCGCTGCCGAGACATTGCCCGACGCGGTCGCGGACCCGGCCCGGATGCGGTGGTGCGCGCCGCCCACCACGGAACTGTGGCTGAGGGCCGAAGGCCCCCATGATCGGCCCTCGCCCGGTCTCGGGGCGCTGATCGACCTGGAGGCACTGGACCCCGGAGAGGACGGCATCCGGCCGGAGATGGCCGTCACGATCACCGCATCGCCCACCATGCACCGCCAGGAGCGCCGGGCCGTTCTGCGCAGGGCACTGGTCCACATGGCACGGCACTTCGGTCACTGTGGGCCGAGGAAGAACTGCTGTAGAGGGGGCGGAGACGCCGGTGCCGTGGTGTCCTCCTCCGGTCCGGTCGCGCGCCTTGCGCGGTGCTTCTACGTGCGGCCGGGGCCTTGGAAGTGCTGCCGGTGGGCGGCGGACTCCTGCTGGGCGTGGTCGTGGGTGGCCGGTCGCTGAAGCCGGAATTGTTCGATGCGCCGGTTGAGCTCCTGCGGGTCCGGCGCCATCAGCGTGTCGAACCCTTCGAAGCCCAGCGTGTCGTCGTCGGTCGGTCCGCCGCGGTTCTGCCGGAGGAACCGCTGCTCGCGCTGATGCCTGGAGGGCGGCGTCCAGTGGACGTCGACCGGGTCGGCCTCGCCGCCGGCCACGCGCCCCACCCCAACCCCGACGTACGGTCCGGGATTCGGACGGACGTGCTACATCAGGTCCTTGCCTCTGATGGCGAGCCGGGGGGCGGCCAGGGCGTCCAGGGTGGTGTCGATGTAGTCGTGGCGGGCCACGAGGAGGTGGTCGGCTGTGTGTGCCATGGCGAGTAACGGCTCGCGGACTGCAGGGTCGCACAGGACGTCGGCGTGCACGGCCAGGACGCCGGTGATGCTGCCGCCCGGCTGCAGAGCTGCCTCGTCAGCGGCGGTGACCGTGTAACGGATGCCGGGCTGCAGAGCGTCGACGAGGTCGCGGATCTCGGTGTGGAGAACCCCGGCCTCGACGATCGTCAGCGGGGTGCCGGTCTCGGCCGCCAGGCGGGCGCCGGCCGCGATGAGTGGTTCCCGGCCGCCGAAGCCGCTGTCATAAGCGTGGTCGAGGTCAGACCGTGAGCGGCCGGTTCAGCGGGTGGCCCATCCCTTGATCTCAGCCGCGACGCTCCGCACGTCCAGAGCGTCGCGGCTGATACGGGCCGCGAGAGCGGCGGCCTGCTTGGGCTGCACGTCCACGATGACGCCGCTCACCGACATGTAGGAGGCGGCGACGACCGCGCCGAACAGCTCATTCGAGTGCACCAGAGCCGGGCAGCGGATGAGCTGCACCATGAGTGCGGCCGCGCGGTGATGCGCCTCGGTGTAAACGGGGGTGTCCATGACCGAGTCGACGTGCCGGGCAGCCGCAGCAGCCAGCGTGCCGAAGTCGGACACGTCGGGATCGCCGGGAAGGTGGCGGTGCGCAAGGTCCAGCAGCCATGCGCGGTCGATACGAACGATCACGCTGCGGCCGCCGACCCGCGGTCAGGGGCAGGGGTCCCGAACTCCTCGGCGAAGGCGTCCGCGAACTCGTCTGCGAAGTGCGCGCCCGCAGCAAGGAAGCGATGCCGCAGGTCGTTGCCCTCGTCGCTGAGTACCTGCTTGGCGTACTCCGGCACGGTCAGGCCTGCGGCCTCGGCCCGCGCCGCGATTCCGGCGGCGGCCTCGTCGTCCACTCGTACATTGATCTGCTTCATGCAAGGAGCGTAGCGATCCGTACACGGCGCTACAACCGATTCCTGAAAGGTGACCCGGGTCGCGCGGCAGGCGTACAGGTTGAACGACACGCAACCCGACACGTAGGCGTCCGGAACGGACAGCAAAGGGACTGGGGCAGGCGGGCACGGGCGTCCAAGCCGTCCACCCCGACCAGTATCTCGGACAGCCTTCCGAGTCCAGGCCACCGGGGGCTGGGCTTACACCAAGACAGCCGGGACGGCGTCCTCGGCCGTCCAGTCCCCCTCGAACAGGGCTGCGACCAGGCGTACGTGATGGTCGGGGAGCTGGTCGGCGCGGTGCCGGTGGCGGGCCTTGGCGAGCCAGGCGCCGAGTTTGACGGTGTCGCCGTCGACGCGGATGGTCTCGCGGGCGGCAGGGATGCGGCCCTCGCGGTGCAGGAAAAGCTCCAGCAGCTGGACGGTCTCCTCGAACGTTCGGCGGGTACGGCGGGCGGGAGCCAGCGGGTTCGCCTCGGGGGTGAGGCCGAGCGCGGTCATCAGTTGTTGCTGGCCGTCGGCAAGGGCCGACCAGGTGGTGAGCTGGCGACCCAGCCAGGAGCCGATTTTCACGCCGGCGAGGACGGTGTCACGGGTGAGGGTGGCGGGGTCGGCGCCGGTGGCGAGGTGGGCGCGCAGGAGGTGGGATTTGCGGTGCCAGTCCGCTCCGTGCGGCAGGCGCCAGTCGGGGGCGAGTGCGGTGAGGGCCTCGGCGCGGGCGGGGGTCGAGTTCGCCCTTGGTGGCGAGGTGGCGTTGTTCGGCGAGCCAGGTGCCGACGGGGGTCGTGGCGGGGGCGGCGAGGTGGCCGTGGGCGCGGTGGTAGTCGGCTGCGGCGGCGAGGCAGGAGCGCCAGGCGGCGTCGTGCTTGTCCCAGATCATGCCGAGCGCGTCGAGTTCGGCGATCCGGTGGGCTTCGAGGCGTCCGGCCTTCGCGGCGTCGCGCATGGTGGTGATGAAGGTGCCGAGCCGGTAGCCGGTGGGGTCCACATGGTCGGCCGGGACGTCGAGGTGGCCGCATGGTCGCGGTAGGAGCGGCCGGCCGCGAGCCCGAGGCGGCGGGAGCGGGAGAAGGCCGGGTCGCGGGAGTCGAAGGAGACCAGGTCCATCGCCTGGGCGATGCGTTCGGGGTGGACGGTGAAGTCGAAGTGCCAACAGCGGGCGATGACGTCGCTGGTCTCCTTCGGCAGGCGGTTGGCCTTGTCGGGGAGGCGTTCGAGGATGCGGTGGTCGTGGCTGGCCAGCGAGCAGGCGATCGCCCAGACGGGTTCGTAGGCGGTGCCGAGGATGTTTTCGCCATCTGCGCCGGGCGGGATGTAGACGGGGACGATGAGGCTGGCGGTCTTGCCGGAGACGTCCAGGCGCCCCGCATCCGCCACCTCACCCTCGCCCTCCCCCCGCAGCACGCCGCCCGCCTCTTCTCGGCCCAGGAAGAAGGCGCCACCGAAGACCAGCTTCGCCAGATCGCCGCCGAGGCCCCTGGGCGAGGTCTACTTCCGCGACAACGGCCACCGCGCCCACGGCCTCGAAGTCGAACTCACCGACCTGCTCGACCTGGAATTCGAGCTGTAGTCGGCCACGGGACGTGGCCCGACGGCTCCGGCGAGGTGCGCCGCACCCCGTTTCAGGGAACTCGGCGGCCAACGACAGGGAGACAGGAAGGAAACCCCATGTCCAAGCCCCCGCTGCCGCCCGCGGCCGAAGAGATGCTGCGTCACCCCAACCCGTGCGTGATAGCCACCCTGCGCAAGGACGGCGCCCCGGTGACCACACCCACCTGGTACCTCTGGGAGGACGGCCGCGTCCTCCTGAACATGGACGAGGGCCGGGTCCGCCTGGAGCACCTGCGCCGCGACCCCCGGGTGTCCCTCACCGTCCTCGACCGGGACGACTGGTACACGCACGTCACCCTCATCGGCCGGGTGACCGACATACACGAGGACAAGGGCCTGGCCGACATCGACCGCCTCTCCACGCACTACACCGGACGGCCCTACCCGGACCGGGGGCGCACCCGGTTCAGCGCCTGGGTCGAGGTCGAGCGCTGGCACGGCTGGGGCGCGCACAAGGACACCGACCAGGCAGGGTGAGACCCGGTGGAGGGCCGGGATCACCGGCCCGCGCGCACCCACACGCCCCCGGCGAAGGATCGGGATCACCGGCCCGCGCGCACCCGCCCGCCCCCGGCGAAGGATCGGGATCACCGGCCCGCGCGCACCCGCCCGCCCCCGGCGAAGGATCGGGATCACCGGCTCGGGGGCACCCGCCCGCCCCGGGCAGCGGGTCCGGCACACCGCCGCTCCGCATGTCCGGGCACCCGTAGCCGAACGGAAGGCCCGACACGTGATCGACGAAACCCATGTCGCAGAGCTGCTCCCCGCGCGGGACGACGACGCCGGGCTGATCCTGCTCGAGGGCACGGCCCAGGTGGTCGACGCTGCCTCGCTCACGCAGGAGGACCACGCGGGAGCCGCGGTCCTCCTCACCCAGGCGGAGCTGGTGGACCGCCTGGGCACGGTGGACCGGAAGCAGGAAAGAGCGTCGGGAGAACTGTGACAGCAGGAGTGTTACGGACCGTGCCGCCGGCCGGGGAGCTGACCGCGTCGCTGATCGGCCGGGTCGCGGACCGCTACGGCCTGCCCGCCGCCAGCCTGATGCGGCTGTGGACGTGCCGCAGCTCCCCCGCCCGCAACGATGGCGGCGGCGTGCGAGCCGACGCGGAGATCGTGCTCAACGAAGCGCGGGGTTGAGCCGACGGTGCCGGCCCGGGCCCTGCCCGCTTTCACCGTGGATGATCCCAAGATCAGCAGCGGGGCCGTCCGACCGCCGGTGAGGGGGCCTCAGGAGCCGTACAGCGCTTCGATGTCGGCCGTGTACGCCTGCACGATCGCGGCGCGACGCAGCTTCAGCGACGGCGTCATGAGGCCGTTGGCCGTGCTGAACTCGTTCGGGATGATCCGGAACGCGCGGATCGCCTCCGCCTGGGAGACCGCCGCGTTCGCCATCGTCACGGCCCGCTGGATCTCGCCACGCAGTTCCTCGTTGACCGGCGCCTCACCGGTCCGGGCGTGCTGCTGTGCGCGAAGCCGGCACCAGTGCTGGGACGCCTCGGGATCCAGGGTGATCAGCGCCGCGATGAAGGGACGGTTGTCGCCTACGACGAGGCACTGGGAGATCAGGGGATGTCTCAGCAGCCGCTCCTCGAGCACCCGGGGATTGACGCTCTTGCCGCCATTGGTGATGAGGATGTCCTTCTTGCGTCCGGTGATGACCAGGAAGCCGTCGTCGTCCAGCCGGCCCACGTCGCCCGTCGCGAACCACCCGTCGCGCAGCACCGACCCGGTGGCCGCCGGATCGCCGAGGTAGCCGGAGAAGACGACGTCCCCGCGGACCCAGATCTCCCCGTCCCGTGCCACGTGGACGGAGCAGCCGGGCAGGGGTCTGCCGACGGTCCCGAAGCGGGGCCGGCCCGGTGGCTGGCTGGTCACGGCGGCGGTCGTCTCGGTGAGCCCGTATCCGTCGTGGATGGTGACCCCGGCTCCGGCGAAGAACAGGCCGAGTTCCCGGTCGAGACTCGAACCGCCGGAGGTGGCATAGCGGACCCGGCCGCCGAGGACGGCCCGCAGCCGCCCGTACACCAGACGGTCGAAGACGGTGTGCGATGCCTTCAGCAGCGGTCCGGGCCCCGAGCCCTCGCCCCTGTCCCGGCGCTCCACTTCCTCGGCGTAGCGCACCGCGACGTCCACGGCCCGGTCGAAGAACGCCTCCCGGCCGGCTGCTTCGGCCGAACGCCTGGCCGACTGGAAGATCTTCTCGAAGATGTACGGCACGGCGAAGACGTACGTCGGCCGGAACGACGCCAGGGCGGGCAGCAGCGCGGCGGGGGACAGGTCCGGCTGATGCCCCAGCCGGATGCCGCCGCGCATGCAGAGGACCTGCACTATCAGGCCGTAGATGTGGGAGAGGGGCAGGAAGGCCAGAACGGCCGGCTGCTCACCGGGCTCGGCGAGGACCTCCCGCCAGCCCGCGTTCAGGGTGTCGCATTCGGCCGCGGCACCGGCGTGGGTGATCAGGCAGCCCTTGGGGTGGGGGCCGGTGGTGCCGGAGGTGTAGGCGATGGTGGCGACCGAGCCCGGCTGCACTGCCCTGCGGTACTGGTGCACCACGTCGTCGGGGATGCCCCGGCCCGCGTCCGCCAGCCACTGGACGCAGTTCGCGTCCAGTTGCCATATCGCCCTCAGCAGCGGCAGTTGGTCGCAGACCGCCCCCACGGTCATGGCATGGTCCTCATGTTCCACCACGACGGCCACCACCTGCGCGTCCGACAGGATCCAGCGGACCTGGTCCGCCGAGGAGGTGGGGTAGACGGGGACCACCTGGGCGCCGATGGACCACAACGCGTAGCTGAAGAGCGTCCACTCGTAACGGGTGCGGGACATCACGGCGACGCGGTGACCGAACTGGATCCCGCCGGCCAGCAGCCCCTTGGCCAGCGCCAGGACCTCGTCGCGGAACTCGGCCGCGGTGACCGCACACCACCTCTGCTCGTCCAGGGGGTCGCGCCGCGCCAACTGCTCCAGTTTCGGGTCGCGTTCCGCCACCTCGTACACCGAGTCCGCAAGGCCTCCCGCCGACAGGGTTTCCACCAGTGCCGGAAGGCTGAAGTCGCGCACGCTACCCCCATGATGAGCCGTTCACCGTGCCCGCCTCGCAGCGGGGCAGGGGCGCAACATACCGGCCGTCATCGCGGGAGCCTAGGTGCTGTCCGCCGATTCTCGTTGCATTGGTGCGCGGTGTCCGGTGCCGGGGGTTCTCCCCCGCCGTTCAGGCCTCCCCACCACTGGTGCTGTGATCCCGGGCAAAGCGGCAGCACCTGCAGGCCGCTTGCCGGGAGGCGCGTTTGAGACGAGAAGATCGACGGCTGCTCCCCGGACGCGCGCCGTCTGCGCTTGTTCTTTCCCGGCTTGCAGGGGTTCGCCGTGAGGGAACCCCCTTTGTCCTCACCCTGTCTTCACCGTGTCTTTGATCTTGCAGTCAGAAGGGTTGCCGGATGTTCTGACTCTGGCTGAGCGTTCTAACTCAGGGCGCGGTGGGGCTCGCAGCCAGGGCCTCAATCACGGGATTGAACATGCTTTTCCGCCTGCGTTGGCGCTGTCTTAAATGCAAGATTTATCGCGTGCGTAAAAATTTGCGTGTCCGCGCACTTGAGGCCTTGTCTGACAAAACGGTCATGGCAACAGTTTTTATGACCGGAGGCCCTTGCCCCGGTTGGGGAAATCTCGGAGAGGTACTGAAGGTCGCTTGCTGCATCCAGCGATGCCCTGGCACGGTCCAAGCCACGAGGGGAAGCCCGACCGGCACACCGTGCGGGGCAGGGCGAAACACCACCTCGACGCTGCCTTTCCCATCGTGACCCGCTTAGCAGCGCGGCCACCAACCGAAGGACAGATATGCAACGGTTACTTCCCAAAGCCGGCGTCGTCCTGGGTGCTGTGGCACTGACTGCCACCACGCTGATGATCGCCAGTCCCGCCAACGCGGCGTACTCCGACTGTCCTGCCGGGGCGCTGTGCGCGTACCTGGGCACCAACGGCGCGGGAGACCCCGGGACGGTCTACGGCGACAACACCAATCTGTTGCAGTACAACAAGTTCAACAACGCCGAGTCGCTGTACAACAACGGAAACAACTGCGACGTCCGCGTCTACTCCGGCCTGAACTACACGGGTTCGGTCGCCCTGGCCCAGCGGGGCTGGTGGTACTCCCCCCTGTACAGCCCGTGGAAGGACAACGTCGCCTCTAACCGCTGGTGCTGAGCCGATACCACGGGCGGCTCACTTGCCTGGCGCTGATCACCGCGCTGGCTACGGTCGGTTGTTCCTCTTCTGAGGAGCCCGACCGCAAGCCCGCAGCCCCCGATGTCCGCCCGCTTTCGGGAGCGACCGCGTTCAGCCACGTCGACTCTGTACGCCTACACAACCGCGAGGAGCGTGCCGTCACCGCCTGCATGACCGCCCGTGGCCAGCAATACACGGCACAGCCGGCGATCGCCTCCGCACGCGGCGAGGAGACGAACCCGTACGGACTGCTCACCCCGCAGCGAGCGGCGGCGGACGGTTACGGCATCGTCGGTGAATACCTCCATCTGCGGTCCACGCCGCTACCTACAGGTAAGCCGCGTACGAAAGCCTGGCAGCAAGCCCTGACCGGAACCGCGGAGCAACGGGTGACGCTGCATCTCCCGGGCGGAACCAACGTCCAATACTCCACAGACGGCTGCATCGCCCAAGCGAACGCGGAAGTTTATGGACCTGACTGGAACACGCTGGAACCGATCACCATGAAACTGGCGAATTCGGTCCTAGCCACGGTCGAGGAAGAACCCGCCTACCGTAAGGCGCTCCAGCGCTGGTCAGCCTGTATGAGGAAATCTGGGCATCCGGCAGTGGACCTTCAGGCCGCCCGTGCGCCGTTCAACGCCCGTCTGCCCACGGCAGCAAAGGACGAAGAGGAATTGCGGGCGCTGGGTCGTGACGAGATCGAAGCCGCGAACGCCGACGCCCGGTGTCAGAGGGAGATCGGGTTGGCCGAGGCCGTCGCGGGCGTCCAGCAGAAGGTCGAGCGGAAGGTGCTCACGGCGGATAACCGGGAGACCATCGCCCGCTATCGGCAGGCCAAGGAGCGGGCGCTTAACGAGGCCGCCGAGTGAGGTGCGAGACGCTCCCTGGTGCCTACTCTTGAGAGCAGGAAGCGACCCCGGCAACCCCATGCCGGGGATCGTTTCAGCGCCCGCGAGGGCTACTCCGCTCTGGCGGCCGCCACAACCCGGATCCAAGGGGTCGCCCGCGTCGGGCGCACCGGTGCGGTGCGGAGCATCGGGTGCGGAGCATCAGCGCGCGCGAGTGCCAGGCATCGTCGGGTGGTGCGGCGCACCGGGGGCGGTGCGCACCACAGTGGAGTCCATCGTCATCCAGCGCACCAGAGGGGAGTCCACTCGGTGGAGTCCATCGGGTGGGCTCCACTCGGTGGACGACGCCCGGCATCGTCACCACAGCCAGGCGTTGGAGTGCCGCAGCCGGGACAGGGCGCGGGCGTCGCGGCGCGCGGCCGTGTTGCCGATCCGGTTCTGCCGGGAGCGGGGCCGGCGCGACTGCGAGGGGCGAGGCGGCGCTTGCCGGCGTCCTGGAGCCGTCGGCCCTGCTTGCGCAGCTCCTGCTTCTTCGCGGCCTTGGACTTCGGCTTCCGGGGGCGCTTCCAGATCGGCTGCCACCCCAGGGGCTCATCAGGCTCGGGCTCCTGGTCCTCGTGGAGCGCGGCGACCATCTTCGCGCGGGCCGCGTGGGCGCGTGCGAGGGCGTCGTCGGGGTTGGGCGTGCTTCCGGGGCGCTCATGCGACTCCCCTGCGGTCCGGCCCGGTGGGTGCTGGATGCCTGGCTGCGGGGCTGTGTCCGGGGCGGGCTGCGGCCGACGCCCATCACATAGGGAGTGAGAGCAGCCGTACTGGCCCTGAGGGCCACCGGGCATCGTCGCGCAGGGGCGTCACCATGGTCCGCAGCGGCATGGTCACGAGGCGGCCTTCGGGTTGTTCGACGAGTACGTCCTTGTCGAGCGGGTGCCATCCGAGGCGCTGGTAGAGCGACACGAGGGGAGGCCGGCAGAAGAGGAGTGCGTGTTGAGGACCCATCGTTCGGGCGTGCACCAGGGCAGCTGTGACGACGAGGCGAGCGAGGCCCTGACCTTGCATGCCGGGTGAGACGGCCACCCCGCCGACGCCCACCACCTCTGTCTCGGCGTCACCGATCGCAACAGGCAGCCGCAGCAGGCCGGCGTGTGCCACGAGGCGGCCGTGGTGCCGGATGCCGAAGTGCTCTTCTTTCGGCAGCCAGGCAAGACCGGTCCAGGCGACACCGAAGGGATCATCGCTGTTGCCAAGGATCTCCTCCTGGTCCGCCTTCGTGTACTGGGTGAGCCGCACCACCGTCGGTGCCACAGCGGATCGGTTCTCAGACATTCCCACATGATGATCTCTCCGCCGAGCACTGGCCAAGCGATTCCCCAGCCGATCTGTGCCGTCCAGAGCAGGGAGTTCAGGCCACGGGGGCATGGTTCGCTTCCGGGGCCGGAGCCCTTCCTCGGCGCCGTGATGATGGCCGAATCTTGCCGAAACTGTTATAGCCTCCGCATTCCGTCACACACTGCGGGGTTGGGCTGCAGGGTGTGGTTCGTGCCGCCGACCGGCTGCACCACCCGCACAACGCACCCACCAGCCTCGTGGTTTCGATGCACTGCGCCAGGGGCTGGTGCGCGCACGAAGGGGGACCCGCGTGTCCGCTTCCTCGCTCCGTCGTCTGACCGCCCTCGCTGGACGCTGGCCGACGAGGATGGCCACACCTATACCTTCGACCACCACCGCCTGGCAGGCCGTGCAACGGTCCGCGTACACACGGGTATTGGCCGCGACACCCGCACCGACCTCTTCCAGGACCGTCGGGCCTACGTGTGTTCCCCGGCTGCAGTGGTGCGGTTACGCGGGTACTGCCATGACCCCGCCCCCTGGAGGAATCACATGTCCGCTGTCACGCAGGCCGCCTTTACCGCCGACACCGTCCGGGCCGCCGCCGCCCGCCTGGCGCCCGGCGAGTGGCCGATCCGGCCGCCCGCTGCCCGCGCCGCGATGGATGCGGCGGTCGCCGCAGCGGCCCCCCAGACCAAGCGCATCTTCATCAGACCCACTGAGTCTGCCCCTGTGTTGCGTCAGGCCGGGTCGAAGCACGCTGACGGCGCCCATTGCGTACCTCACTAGGACTGCGGCGCGCCGAGAATGTAGCGGATTGGCTCAGAAGCCTTTGTTCCAAGGCACGGGCGCGGTCGAGTAGTTGCTGGTGAGGTATGAACTCCGTCTCGAGGGGAGAGACGGGCCCTTGTGCTTCCTCGGTCTGCCGGGCAGATCACGGACGTACTGCGCACGACCCCTCACAAAATGCCGCTCGTGGGCATCGGACTGAGTCAGCAGCTGAAGAAAGAATCGAGACGTGCATATCCGAATCGCTTGTCGCTCAGCGCTCGTCGCCGTTCTGCTCTCCTTCGCGGCCGTTCCGGCGTCCGCGGCCGGCGAGGGGACACGGGCCGACCGCTCCTGTGGCGATCTGCAGTTGACGGGCTCACTGCCCGCACCGCCCGTGGGTATGGCCGTACAGCAGGCGGTCTCGATCGGCGTGGACTGCAGGCCACGGCTCGGTGAGGTGCGGCTGACGCCGCTCGGCCGGGCCGGTGGAACCGCAGCAGGGGCCGGGACCAAAGACACCGAGAGCGGCTGGCATCGGCTCTCCAGCTGGAACGAGATGTACGACTGCTGCCATATCCGCATGACTGCCCTGTACTTAACGTCGCACTGGGCCACCGAAGGCGGTCGCGTCGTGAGCGCGGGCGCCGACGCCACCCAGCAGTGGAATCGTGAGCCGTGGGATGCGGGTTGGTCGCGGAAGTCGGCCACCGAGGGCGTCGACTGCGCCACCGGCTGCCCCGCCTCCCGCAGCGAGGCACACGCGGACTTCACCTACCGCGGCATCTTCGATGCGACCGGAGCCTGGTACGCCAACACCCACCACTCGTACGTCGACCTCAAGGCCGACGGCACCGCCTTCTGCCACTTCGAGGTGAACCTGCGTCACACCTTCATCGGCTGGAACTGGCAGCGCGGCTGCGCCTGACCGGCCCCTACGACAGCCGGAGCGCGCCTCACCCCGCAGCAATCGTCACCTGGGCTTTCGTCCCTCTTCCTGGCTCCCGTAGGACAGGGGTGCCTGCGGCACGCGCACCCCGGCCAGTGTGCCGCAGGGTGGGCGCCATCGCGGAGGCGAGGCTCGCCGGGATGAGCACACGTTCGGCGGCGGCCGCGGCCCGGCCGGCTCCACTGTGGGCAGGCCGGGGGCGGAGCCCCCACACAGCAGGGAGGGCTCGCCTACGGGCGGCCGCACTTGCTGCGTCGCCCGAGTGTCAGCCGCCCCGGTGCACGTCCGGTTACGGCCAGTGGCGCAGCACCAGACGCGGGACGCTGCGGGTGAGCCAGGCGCTGGCCAGGCCGATGACGGCGCCGGCGGCAACGTCGCTGGGATAGTGGGCACCGCTTTGCACCCGCTCCAGCGCCACCAGTCCGGCCGGCAGGGAACACGCAGCGCCGACGGCCGGCCAGGCGGGCGCGACGGCGGCAGTGAAGGCCACGGCGGCGGCGGTGTGTCCGGAGGGGAAGGAGTCGGGCCGGTCGTCGACCTCGTCGTGGGGGAACCACTCCTTCGGCGGCCGGGGCCGGTCGGCCACCTGCTTGCACAGGCCGTTGGAGACCAGCTGCGCGACCACGAGCGCGGCCATGCCGGTGACCGCCGTCCTGCGGCCCCGCCACCCGCCCAGGCACGCCATCGCTGCGGCTGCACCGCACCACAGTTTCGTGCTCTCGGCCGCCTCCTCCACCGCCGACAGCACCTTGCCGACGCCGGGTGGGATACGCGAGGCCGCCTGCTTGGTGAGCAACCGATCAATGTCACGCAATCCCGCCAGAAGCTTCATGGAGAGCGGATATCCCGCGGGTCAACGGCCTACACCCGCAGGTGAGCGCGGGCGTGCCGCAGCCACCGGGCCTCGGAGGTGAAGCCCAACATGGCTTGCATCATCGCCAGCGTCACCAGCTCCGCGTCGCTGAGCCGTAGCGCGATGCCCACGGCCGGCCGCCACGGGGCCCACTGCGGCGATTCCTTCAGCAGATCGTCGGCCTTCACATAGAGTGCGGTGGCGAGGGAGTCCCACTCTGTCTTCACACACTGACGTTGGGCTCCCTTTTTCCAGCCGCGCAGGCGATTCTCCGGAAAAGATCGGCACGCTCCTGCGGACTCAGGCGCCCACGGTCCCGTCGACACCCTCACGCAGAAAGTCTGCGTGCCCGTTGTGACGGCCGTATTCCAGGAGCACGTGCACCATCACCATCCGCAGTGAGACCTCCTGGCCCCATCGTGGCTGATACCCGGCCTGGTCCAGGGATTCAGCCTCCCGCTCGATGCGGCGCGAGTTCTCCACCTCGGCCTCCCAGGCTGTGAACGCCTCGTCCCTGGTCGACGCGCTCGCGTCGTACGCCGCCTGGAAGTCGATCTTGTCGGACCAGACCAGGGGCACGTCGTTGTCCTCGAACACTCGACGGAACCAAGCACGCTCCACCTCCGCCATGTGTCGCACCAAACCGAGCAGCGAAAGCGTGGACGGCGGCATCGACTGCTGTCGCAGCTCCTCGTCGGTAAGCCCTTCGCACTTCATTGCGAGGGTCGCGCGGTGGTAGTCGAGGAAAGCCCGCAGCGTGTCACGTTCGCTTCCAAAACTGGGCGGTCCTATGCGACTGTCGCTGGTCACTGGCCATGCTCCTTATCGGTGCCTGCATGCATGCAGGGCCAGTATCTACTCCCGTCGGCTGTCCCCAGACGAGGACCGTCAACCCGACCTGACCGTCACAGCGGAGGTCACCAGTCACAGGATCAGCAAGGCTGATCGCTCACCCGTAGCCAACCACCCCCTCGATGTGCTGCTGGAGGAGCGGGTCGCTGTCCCCCCGTGCCCACTGGTCGGTGATTGTTTCCAGCCGGACCAGAATCGACGCGCACTCGGCAGGCCAGAGGTCGTCACCGCCGTCATCTGGATGATCGAGGAGTGGCTCCAGAGCGGTGGACACCTCGCTCCACGGGCGCTTGCCGCCGTAGCCCCACAGCTGGGAGAGAACGGCTCCTTCGGCCTCGGTCAGACGCCGCCGGAACGCGGCAAAGCCGCGGTATGGAGGACATGGGGCAGCCTCGGCAACTGAGATGATCTTGCTATTGGCTGGTGGGATCACGGCGTCGGGGCTGTCCTGGATAGCGCCGTTCAGCGGGCTGAGCCCGAGGCAGTTCAGGGGGCGGACGCCGTTCCCAGCCTGGCCGGAACAGTGATCCACACGCTGTTGCACGCCTACCCCGCGATTCGGGACGATCTCATCCCCGGAACGGCTGTCGCCCCGGACTTCACCCACGCCGTCAAGCGCCACCGAATCCGTTAACGCGACGTACGGTCCGCCGCAACAAGCCAAGGAGAAGGCCTCGATCCTTAGGCGCGTAGCCAGTCGATTTCGACACTGTCCGACATCACTTTGTACAGGTCTCAGTGCAGCGTCTGCGACACCACCACCTTGTTCTCCGCGCGCGGCACGGTCAGTACTGCCAGAGCACCACGGCGCTCACGATCAGGCCGAGCGCGCCGACTTGGCCTTCCATCTCGTCCCGGTATGCCATGGCGCCCTTCCTGCCGTGGCAGATGTCCCTGGCGAGCTTATGCCGGGACGCCGGGACGGTGAGCTGCTTGTGCATCTGCCGGTGGCAGGCAAGTGCAGCGTCTTGGTGACGTGGGTGAGGGAGACACGGACGTACGCCGTGGCCTCAGGAGCCGGTCCGCTTCTCGATCCGCTCCAGGGCCTGCCCCAGGTATTGGGCGAAGCGCGGGTGGTTCTCGCTCATCGGGAAGTGGCCGATCTCCTTCATCTCGATGAACTCCGCTCCGCGGATGGCCTCTGCGGTCCGGCGCCCGTCCTCGGGGGTGGTGAGGTAGTCGTACTCGCCGGTCAGCATGATCACGGGACACCGGTCGCCGTCGATGTCGTCCAGCCGGTCCCTCAGATCGTGGTCGACGGAGTAGAAGTACAGGTCGCCCTTGAACGCCTCCGATCCCTGGGTGTAGTAGAACCAGGTGGCCCAGCGGTCCTGCTCCGGGGACTGCGGCGCCATGAGGTCCCACACGCCGCTGGCGCACACCTGGGCGGCATTGGCGTGGGGATGCTGCCACCAGTCGAGGTAGAAGCCGGGTGAGTAGTCCGCGCCCTCGACGGGGATCACCGCTTTGAACCGGTCCGGGTGCCGCAGGGCGAGTTGCAGGGCCACGTTCCCCCCGAACGACGACCCCATGAAGATCGGGGCCTGCAGTTCGAGGGCGTCGCAGAAGGTGACGATGAAGGACGTGAAGTGGTCCGCGGTGAGCCGGTACTCCTCCTTCCACCACTCCTGGTTCGACGGCGGGTCCGATTTGCCGTGCCGGGGGAGGTCATAGGCGATCACCCGGTAGCGGCCGGTGATCTCCTCGTCCTCGAGCAGGCCCCGCCACTGGTGGTTGTGGCAGCCTGCGGTGTGCTGGCACACCAGAGGCGTGCCCTGCCCGTTCTCCAGGTAGAACACCCTGTACTGTGCGTCCTCCACGTCGATGGTGACGTAGTGGCCGGTGACCGGCGAGATCCTGCCGCTGGCCATGGGGAGCTCCTATGTCTCACGAGAGGATGGGGTGGTCCCGGTCTCGTCCGTCGGACCGAGGGGGCCCGTGACGCGCAGCAGCTCCAGCTGCCGGGTCACGCAGCGCAGGTTTTGCATGAGCACGAGCAGGTCGCCCTCCAGCCGCATGCCCCTTCGGAATGTGGCCGCCCAGATGCCGTGGCACATCGGCGGAGGCGTCTGCCGGCAGAAGCCCTGCCACGTCTCCGCGTCCGCGCGGATCGCGAAGTCGTAGGCCGCCAACGGCTCGGGGTCGGTGATCAGTTCCTCCACCTTTCCTTTGTGCATCCGCACGAGGAACTGGTGGGGGTCCATGTCCAGCAGGAAGCTACACGAGTAGTACGTGCCGTGGGCCTGCAGTTCCGGATCGTCGTCGCTCAGCCGGCGGAACTCCTCTGCCGCGTCGGTCGTCGTCGCTGATGTCATGTGCCACCTCGAGACGTGTCGTCGCTGCGGTACGCCGGGGCGTCGTACCGGCACGGTGACCGGCCGGTCGCCGGCCTCCCTCCTTCCAGCCTGGGCATCCTGTCGGCGGCCTGCAATCCGGGTGCGGGGCCCCGGGCAGACCGAACCCTTTGCACCGGTCCTCTTCCTGCTCCGGGTCGAAGACCTCTTCGAAGGCCAACTGTCGCGCTCAGGCACAGCTGGTGTGACTGAGGGCCTCACTTGGCGGATGAGCGACTGGGGTGGCGGGATTCAGCGCTTCAGTTGGCGGGCGCCTAGCTCCGGTCTCGGAATCCTCGGTTTCGTCGCCGACCGCGTAGACGTCGCGCATCTCCAGATGGACCGCCGTGCGGTGGGTGTCGGCGAGCAGCTCAGCGAACGTCGCGGTGTTCAGCGCCTGCGCGTTCAGCGGCATCGCACGCCTCCCTCAGAATCGACACCATGCGGGCCGGAATCCGGATCACCCGCTCGTGCGCGAGGATCCCCGTCTTGTGGCCGGCCACCCACTCGGTGGAGCCGACCAAGTCCTGCAGGAGGTCGTCGGCTTCCTCGCCCTGGAGGACCAGGTCCGCGCTCTCCTCTTCCACCCACACCAGGGGCGATCCCTCGCCTCCGGTGTTCGGGTCGATCCCGACGAACCGCAACGTCATGGCGCTCTCCCCTGCGCCGTGGTTGCGCGTAGTTGCGCGCACGGACCGTCCCGCAGCCAGGAGGGCCGGTCAAGGGGACGTCGGTGAGGCTGACCCACGGGTCGCGGAGCAGGTCAGCCCTCGCAGGTCAGTTCTTGTCGACGGTGACCGGCCGGGCGCCCAGCGCCGTGCGCAGGCGCTCCGCGACGGCCTGGTATCGCTGGACGAAGCAGGGGTCCTTCATCGGGTCCACGGGCAGTTGCCTGTGCCGGTCGGGCCACCGGCCGACCGCGTCCAACCCAGTGGGCGCAGTCCGGCCCGGTCCATGTCCCGGTCTCCACGGGCTGCCGACGGGTACGACTGCCAGTTCCTGGAAGCACACGGCTGTCGCGCTGAAGTTCCAGCTGTTCGCGGCGTGAGGACCACGGCCACGAACTCGTCGTCGCGGCCGGACAGCAGAGCAGCACGCTCGGTCGTCAGCAGAATGCCGAGCGGGTCCGTGACGACCTTCTCCGGGCTGCGGTCGCGAGAACGGCCGGCGCGCTTGCCGCGCCCGCGGCGCCCTGGCCGCCGGGTTCGACCTGATCAGACCCTCGTCGATCGCGTCCTCGAAGATCAGGTGGAGCGTCGAGCGCCAGGTCTTGACGCTGGACGCCGCGTACAGGGCCCTCCTTCCTCTCCCCCGCCTCGACGTCCTTGCGCAGGACGCCGGCGAGCGCGTTGTCACCGAACTCGGGGAGCAGGTGCTCCTCGACATGGCGCGTGTAGTTCTGCATGGTCGACGCGGCCAGATCCTGGGCGGCGTACCAGCGGTTCGCGTACTCGCCGAACGTCTCCTGCCCGAGCGCGAGATCATGACAGTCGCCTCGCCGGTATTTGTTCTCGGCCTCGCTCGCAGCGCGCTGGGCCTCGCCCTAGGTGGCGAACTTGATCGTCTTGCCGATGTCCTGGACGACCGTGAGGTGCTTGCCGGGCGCGATCTTGTACCGACCGCGCCAGTAGTTTCCCCCGCTTCTCCGCGAAGCCCTGTTGCTTCTGCCTGCTTCCGCCGCGGTACGGCTACGCGACGGCCCCGTACTGCTTCCGACGCGGCGGCCGGGCTTGCATGCCTCCCCGCGAGGCCGGCGCCCGAGTCACGCCCGCGCCCGTGTGGACAGCCCCGCGCCCTGTGCAGGCAAAACTCACGGCGCTCAACCCGTTGACGTACATACCGTCCGGTCAGTACGTTCCCCGGAACCCGGGCCCCCGTTACACCGTTCCCTCCGATTCGCCCTGTTCCGCCTGTTCCGTCCCCGCACCCATCGGAGCGTGCACCGCATGGACACCACACCTTCCGCCCAGCCGCTCACCTCCACCACTCCCGCGGTCCCCAACCGCCGCCGGGTCGCCACGGCAGCCGCCCTGGCCTCGGCCGTCGAGTGGTACGACTACTTCGTCTTCGGCATCGCCGCGGCCCTGGTCCTCGGCGATCTGTACTTCCCGGCCGGGAGCCCCACCGCCGGGGTCCTCGCGTCCTTCGCCACCTTCGCCGTCGGCTTCCTCGCCCGTCCGCTCGGCGGCATCGTCGCCGGTCAGCTCGGCGACAAGCGCGGCCGCAAGCCCATGCTGGTGCTCGCGCTCACCCTGATGGGCGTGGCCACCATCGGCATCGGCCTGCTCCCGACGTACGAGACGATCGGGGTCGCCGCCCCGATCCTGCTCGTCCTGCTCCGCATCGTGCAGGGCGTCGCCGTCGGCGCGCAGTGGGGCGGCGCGATGCTGCTGGCCACCGAGTACGCCCCCAGGGCAAGCGCGGCGTCTACGGCAGCGTCGTCCAGCTCGGCGTCCCCATCGGCGTGGTGACCGCCAACAGCGTGTTCCTGCTGGCCGGTGCCTTCACCTCGGACAGCGCGTTCGCCTCCTGGGGCTGGCGCCTGCCCTTCCTGGTCGGGCTGCTCGTGCTCGCCCTCGCCTGGTACATCCACACCCGGGTGGAGGAGACCCCGGAGTTCCGGGAGGCCGAGCGGGCGCTGGCCGAGAAGGAGAAGGGCGAGAAGAACTCACCCCTGCGCACCATCCTGCGCGGTCACCTCGGCACCGTGCTGCTGGCCGGCGGCTCCTTCGCGGTGAACACCGCGACGTTCTACATCATCATCACCGGCGTCCTGGACTACACGACCCGTGAACTGGGCATGGACAAGGGCGCTGTCCTCGCCGTCTCCCTGTGCGTCAGCCTCACCCAGCTGGTGCTGATACCCGCCTCCGCCGCCCTGTCCGACCGGCTCGGCCGGATCAGGATCTACGCGATCGGCGCGATCGGCATCGCGCTGTGGGCCGTGCCCATGTTCCTGCTGATCGACACCGGGTCGCTGCTGTGGCTCGCAGTCAGCACGTTCGTCGCGAGCTGCTTCCTCAGCATCATGTACGGCCCCCAGGCGGCACTGTTCGCCGAGCTGTTCACCCCGGAGATGCGCTACACCGGAGCCTCCCTCGGCTACCAGATCGCCGCTGTCGCCGGCGGCGGGCTGGCACCGTTCGTCATGGTGCTGCTGCTGGAGGCGACGGGCACCTCGATGGCCGTCTCCGGCTACATCCTCGGGCTGTCGCTGATCGCCCTGGTCTCCATCAAGGTCCTCGCGGACCGGGCCCGCTCACACTGAGCCGGGCGTCCGGCTGGGCCGCGGTTCCCCTGCCTCCGTCTGCTCCGGAGCCGGGACCGCGGCCGGCCGGGCCGTCGCCCCCGACCGGGGCCGGGACCGCGACACCCGCCAGCCACAGGGTGCCGCCCACCAGCGTGAGCGGTCCCGGCACCTCGCCGAGCGCGAGCCACGACATGCCGCTATTCACGCGGCCACCGGATTCGTCGTCGAGTCCCCGCTGGACGAGGTCGACCGGCCCCGCGGTGGCACTTCGGCGAGGCTGCGGATCCCGCCGCCGGAAGGTGAGATCGCCGCGCTGTTCGGCGGCCGGCGGTGCCACGACATCATTTGTGAGGTGCTGGGCTGCACACCCGCCGACCTGGTCGTCCCGGAGAAGCGGGGCGACTGTGGGGCCGCTCCGGCAGCGGAGGCGGAGAAGCAGGTCGTCGGTGGCATTCCGATCAGTCACCAGCGGCGCACTGGCCGTTCGGGGCCGCCGCTACGAGCCGGCCTGTTCGACGCTCACGGCCTTGGGCCACCCGCAGCTGCCGGGACTGCCTGGGACGAGGCTGGTTCGACTGCCCCCGCTGCAAGGCATGCTGGGGCTTTGCCGCGAAGGCGACGAGCCAGCACTGCGACAAATGCCAACGCGACATCGCGGCGATCGAAGGCGTCTGCCGGCTCTGCCGCCGCCAGACCGGTCTGATCGCCGGCCCGGACAACAAGGTGCGCGTGCCAATGTCAGCGACGTCAGGGCTCGTCGGCGAGCGCGACCGCCGTACCGTCGGCCGTGAAGCCACGTAGCCGCAGGCGTCGGACGCCGTCGGTAACTCCGGTTATTACGGACGTGGCCCGCGACGGGCCCGTCAACGCAGGCCGGGTCATGGAGCGGGTCAGCCGGCACGCTGGGTTGTCTCTCCAGTCTGAGCGGGTACGGCGGGCAGGGGGACGGTGCAGGAAGCGCAGCGTCGGGCCTGGGCGGGTACAGGGCTGAGGCACTCGGGGCAGTCCCGTTTGGGGGCCTGGACGTCTTGGTGGGGGGCGAGGCGTTCGTGAAGCTTGTTGATCGGGAGCACGACCAGGAAGTACAGGGCGCCGGCGAGAAGGAGGAAGCTGATCGCCGCGTTGACGAAGGCGCCGTAGGGGAACGTGGTGGCGCCTACGGTGAAGGTCTTGCGACTCATGTCGCCGGTGGCGCCAGTGGCCAGCCCGACGAGTGGTGTCAGAAAGGCGCTGACGAAGCCGTTCACCACGGCGGTGAAGGCTGCCCCGATGACGATGCCGACGGCCAAGTCCACCACGTTGCCGCGCAGGATGAAGCTGCGGAAGCCCTTCACCTTCTCACCCCTAAGAGGCTCTTGACGTCGACGGGCGGCACCGGAAGCGCGGTCAGCCCACCCCTTCACCCCGGATGCCCTGCCGCCCCTCACCCATGCCGGCTCCGCCACGCTACGCGGTGTACAAGTTCACCTAGAGGCGTGACAACGGCAGACCAACATGACCTGCTGCGCCGGCCGGTGCGCTGTGACCGCTGGCGAGTACCGGGCCGGCCTGGGCAGAGAGTGTCTGGTGCTGCCTGCCGCCTGGAATCAGGCGCAGGTGTCGGGAGCAGGCGTGAGATCCTCGCGCGTGCGGGGAGCACATCACCCTCGGCATGAGCGCCGGGGTCGCCGGGGTCGCCGGGGTCGCCGGGGTCGCCGGGGTCGCCGGGGTCGCCGGGGTCGCCGGGGTCGCCGGGGTCGCCGGTGGACCATCCCCACGCGTGCGGGGAGCAGACTCGCCTGCGCTGCGGGGCCGACCCGAGCCGCGCGCCTAGTTCTCTGGTCCCCGTGCCGGTGTCCCCTCTGGTTCCCGAAGGATGTGGCATCGGGCAGCAGCGGGTTGCCAGTTCTCCAGCCGGCCCATGTCCACACGTCCACTAGACCTTCACCTGATGCAGTGTCAATTAGTGGCGCTTGTCGCGGTATTGCTCTATACCCCGCTGTTAAGATCATCTGGCTTTCAGTAGGCTGACGCTGCGTCATGCACGTGTCACGGGGGATAGTTTCTGCTCACCGCGAAGGAGTAGCCGTTGGTCCGCGTGTGAGCCCGCGGCGCGGTGTTGGGTCCGCGACTTCGGCCACCGCCGCGCGGTCCTGCATATACCCCCGCGATGCGACTGAAGAGAGTCTGATGACCTCATTGATGAAGGATCCACTACTGTGGATCTTGCTAGGAGTACTGATTGCTGCGGTACTCGCAGTGATGCTCGCCCGGAGAACCAATCTGGCGCTCCGCAAGCAGACCGCCGATCTGCAGGCAACCCAGGGCCGTCTCGAAGCGGAGCGCCAACGGCTTGCCGACGAGTGCGCCACTCTGCGTTCCGAGCACGATCGCGATCTGGCGCAGGTCCGCAGCGACGCCGAAGAGGAAACCAAGGCAGCTCTCCGTACTTGGATGCGTAGCCTGCAGGTCCTGGCTGATGAGCAGCAGGGCGTCATCAGCGATCTGGCCCGAGTCAAGTACGGCAATGACAGCGAGATCCTCGCGGATTTCATGACGATCGACCACACCAACAGCCAGTTCGGCCGGCGAGCTCAGGGCATCGCGGCTCTGTGCGGTGGCTGGCTCGGCCGACGTGACCGCGCAGCCCCTGTCCTTGACGTGGCGCGCAGCGCTCAGGGCCGCATCAAGCTCTTTGACCGGGTGAGGATTCACAGCCAGGTCAACGTCGCCGTTGCCAGCACCGCCGTGGAACCGGTGGCGGTCGTCTTGGCCGAGCTCCTGGACAATGCCACGAACTACTCGGCGCCCGGCACGCCCGTCGAGATCAACATCCAGGCCGTTCCGACCGGTGTGTGCCTGATCGTCGACGATGCCGGTCTGGGTATCAACGCAGAGGAGAGGGAGCGCGCTTCCGCCTTGCTGAACACGCAGGGCTCTGTGTCGATCACCAGCTTGGGCAGCCCGCCGCGCGTCGGCTTCGCTGTCGCAGGTGTGCTCGCTGCCCGGTACGGGTTCAAGGTTTCCGTCGATTCCGTCTCGCCGTACGGCGGCGTCCGCGCGGTCATCCTCCTACCGGAGACTCTCTTGACCCACGATGTCCCCGCACCTGAAGCCGAGACCGGCTCCACCACTGCGAGTGAGGGGTTGCCGCGCAGCGGGCCCGTCACGGCACCGGTGGCCATTGTTGGGACGACGGCTGGCGGTTTGCCCAAGCGCCGCCGTGCGGTCGCCGTGGTACCGCCTGCACCATCGCTGGCAGCCGAGCCGGACCCGGTGCCGGTGCCGGAGCACAGTGACGTGACCACCACCGCGACACGACTCACTGCCTTCGCACGCGGAACCGTCCGCGGGCGGGACACGATCATCACGGAAGGATCTGAAGACCAGTGAAGCCCGACCTGTCCTGGGTGCTGGACGACGTAATCAGCGTCCGTGGTGCCCGGCATGCGATCCTCGTCTCCGCTGACGGCCTGCTCCTGGAGCGCTCCAGCGAGATCCCCCGCGACGAGGCCGAGACCAACGCCGCGGCGATGAGCTCGATGCAGTCCCTCAGCCGCGCCGTCGCCGGGTTCGTGGCAGGCGGTAAGGGCGTCTGGAAGCAGACCCTGCTCGAGTACGACGGCGGCTGGATCTTCCTGATCGCGGCAGGCAGCGGCGCCTACATGGCGGTCTCCGCGGCCTTGGACGTCGACATGGAGGTCATGTCGATCCGCATGCAGCAGCAGGTAGCCGCGCTGGGCCGCGCACTGAGCACCCAACCGCGTCAGAGCACTGGTGCTGAGGCATGAGCGTTCCCGGCGAGGAAGCTGCTCCGGTCTCCAGCGAACTCGTCCGCTCCTACGTCATCACAGGCGGCCGGCGCCTGCCCTCCGCAGACGACCTCTCCTTGCACATGCTCGTCACCTTGGCGCCCGACCGGGAACTGCCGCTGGGTGCCAGCCCAGAAGTACGCGCCATCTGGGAGCTGTGCGCAGGGGGATACCTGGCCGTGGCAGAAGTGGCCGCACACCTGGGCCTACCGGTCGGCGTTGCCCGCCTGCTTCTGACGGATTTAACGGAACAAGGCCATCTGCTGCGCCGCTCCGCGCCGCCACCTGCCAAGTCTGAATCGAGACTCGTCATCGAGAAGGTGCTGCATGGACTCCAAAGCCTCTATGCCTAAGCCGAGCTACGTCTCGGGCTCGGTGACGACAGCCGCAAAGATCCTCGTGGTGGGGCACTTCGCCGTAGGCAAGACCACTTACATCGGCTCGCTCTCCGAGATTCCCCCGCTGCGCACGGAGGAGCGGATGACCCAGGCTTCCGCTCACGTGGACGACCTGGCGGGTGCACCGGACAAGGTGACGACCACGGTCGCCCTGGACTTCGGCCGGCTGACCCTGGGCGACGAAGTCGTGCTGTACCTCTTCGGGACGCCCGGTCAGCAGCGGTTCGTCCAACTTTGGGAGGACATGGCCCGCGGGGCGCTGGGAGCGCTGATCCTGGTGGACCCGGCGCGGCTGGCCGACTCCTTCCCGGTGATCGAGCTGGTCGAGAAGTACGGCCTGGAGTACTCGATCGCGGTCAACTCCTTCACCGATGTCCTGTATGAAGAGGCTGAGATCCGTGAGGCCCTCGACCTGCTGCCCGACACCCCAGTCTCGTACTGCGATGCCCGCGACCGCGCGTCGTCAGCAAGGTCGCTGATCACGCTCGTGAAGCATCTCCTTGTACGGACGGCCTGATCCGCCGCCCGCCCCCTGCTCCTCCACTCGCCCGGACCGCCAAAGACGCCGGGCCCAAAAAGGATCCGATCCCATGGACAGTCAGCAACCAACGGCGCCGGGCGCCCCCGCACGATGCCCGATGCACACAGCGGAGTTTGCCGCCGATCCGCATGCCGCCTACGACAAGATGCGCGCCGAGGGGCCTGCGGCTCCGGTCGAACTAGCCCCCGGGGTGGATGCCACTCTCGTCGTCGATTACCAGACGGCGCGGAGCGTGCTGCAGAACACGACCGATTTCAGCAAGGACGCGCGGCACTGGAAGGCCCTCATGGAGGGCCGCATAGCGCTGGACAGTCCGGTGGTGCCGATGATGGCATTCCGCCCCAACGCCATGTTCACCGACGGGACGGTCCACCTCCGGCTGCGTAAGGCCGTCACGGATAGCCTCGACCGCCTCAACATCGGCCGGATCCGGCGGGACGCCGAGCCCATCGCCGCCTTCCTGATTGATCAGTTCAGTGAACGCGGCCGCGCCGATCTTCTGAACGACTACGCGAAGCTGCTGCCGCTGCTGCTCTTCAACAAGCTTTTCGGCTGCCCGGCCGGTATCGGTGATCGCCTCACCACCTCCATGTCGGCGATGTTCGACGGCAGGGACGCTCTGAAGGCCAGCGAGGACATCACCACCTGCCTCATGGAGCTGATCGCTCTCAAGCGGCGCGAGCCCGGCGACGATGTCACCTCCTGGCTCATCCAGCACCCCGCCGGCCTGAACGACGAGGAGTTGAAGGACCAGCTCGTCATGATGATGGGCGCCGGCGTGGAGCCTGAGCGGAACCTGATCGGCAACGCCCTGCTCCTGCTGTTGTCCGGCTCCTCGAGCCGAGGCGCGGGCATGCTGCCCGAAGAGGCCGTCGACCACGTCCTGTGGAACAACTCGCCCATCGCCAACTACGCCACGCACTACCCCCTGCGTGACGTCGACCTCGGCGGCGTCCGAGTGGAGGCCGGCACACCTCTCATGATCAGCTTCGGGGGCGCCAACTCCGACCCCGCTCTTGGCGCGGCCCGTGAGTCCCTCAGCAAGGGGGCTCACCTCGCTTGGGGCGCCGGGCCGCACGCCTGTCCGGCGAAGTCCCCGGCGACAGTGATCTCCCTGACCGCGATCGAGGCCGTCCTCAACGCGCTGCCCGACCTGGCGCTCGATGTCTCGGCTGAGGAGCTGCAGTGGCGGCCCGGCCCCTTCCACCGGGCCCTGGCGACGCTGCCGGTACGCTTCACGCCGACCCCCGGCACCCGAGTGGCCGCACTTCGTACCCCCGCATCAACCACCCCGCGGCCGCGCACGATCGCCCCGTCCCACATCCCCGTGGCACCCTCACCACACTCTGACCTCAAAAAGGCGCGAAAGGGCTTCTGGAGCACCTTCCTCGACATTTTTCGCGTGTAGAGGTCGGCGGCGACGGGAATCGTTCTCTGCGGCATAGAGCCGAGGAGCGGAGGGTGGGCGGTAGCGGTGCCGTCCGGTTCCGTGGAGGAGCTCCACGCGACCACGGCGGTTGGTAGAGATGGTGCGGCATCATCCCAAAGCGCCGTCGCATCAGTTCCGCCGCGGGCCGAATCACCCGCTCTAGGAGGCATTACGGCACTCCGGTGTCACGGGTGACGTCGTCCCCGCCCCCTAGGGCGGGTGCTTCGTACCGGCTTGGATGCCTGCAGCCAGGTCCTGCGCGGCGGGACCTGGCTCGTGCCCGAGATCAACTTGACGATGTCGACGACCGGTGCCGGCCCGCCGTCAAGGATCACTCGATCTCTCCAACTACGTTGATCACCACGCGGTGACTTTGGGTATCTTCCACACTCCTGAACAGCCCAATCGTGTTGATCATCACGCCGTGCGGAGTAATCAACTCCTCTTCTTTCAAGTACTTTCAAGCCGTGACTGCCACTCCACTCCCCCGGACCCAAGGTATATCGGCGGACCTCGCCCGGATCCTCTTCGGGCCTCATGCAGAGCAGATCCACCAGCCCTGGAAGTCCCTGTTCAGCGATCCGCGGTTCAGCTTCCAGGAGGGCCTGAACCCGCATGAACGGACGGCGCTGTCCTACGAGCGACTGCGCCTGATCAACGAATTTGTGGCTGACCCGATCGGACTCGCCTCCGACATCGAATCCCTCACCGCGATGCACGAATGGGCCGGCGTCGTGGACGCCGGCATGGCCACCATCGCGAGCATTCACTGGAACCTCCACATCGGCAGCCTGGTGGACCATGACACGGATGGATGGGACCTGTCCGCGTACGCCCGCATGGACCGCATCGGCACATTCCTTTGCACCGAACTGGACCACGGCAACGACGCCGCGTCGCTGGAGACGACGGCGACCTTCGATCGTGAGACGAACCGTTTCATCCTTCACACCCCGAATCCCGGCGCCTGCAAGTGGATGCCGAACACGTCGTCAACCGGTGGCGCCAAGAACGCCGTCGTGGCAGCACGCCTGGTCGTCGACGATCTCGACCACGGCGTCTTCCTCTTCCTTACTCCCCTGACCGACAGTGCCGGCCACCACTACCCGGGCGTGGAAGTACGGCCCCTCCCGCAGACGGCGAGTGCGCCTGTCGACCACTGCGCCACGTACTTCCATCAGGTGCAGTTGCCGTTCGAGGCGCTGTTGCAGGGCGAGCACGGCCGCCTGTCTCGTGACGGCACGTTCACCAGCTCCCTGGGCAACCCACGCAAGAGGTTCCTCCAGTCCGTACGCCGCGTCCATACAGGCAAGCTGTGCATGACCGCCTACAGCCTCGGTGTAACCCGGCACGCCCTGGCCGTCGCGATGCGGCACTCCCATCTGCGGCTCACGTCGGGGATGACGACGGGTCGCAAAGTCTCGCTGATCGAGCACCGCAGTCACCACGCCCCCCTCCTGGCAGCTGTCGCCACCACCTATGCCGCGACGCTGCTGCACCGCGACGTCGTAAGGCAGTGGACAGGCGAGGGGGAGGCCGAACAGGAGGAGACCGAGCGCCTGGCGGCCGTGGCCAAGGCCTGGATCACCTGGCAGGCCCGCTCGGTGATGACAGAGTGCCGCGAGCGGTGCGGCGCACAGGGCCTGCTCCTCTCGAACGGCATCGCCTTCCAGTTGGCCGCGAACGAGGGGACGATCACGGCAGAGGGCGACAACCGCGTGATCTGGGTCAAGGCCGCGGGCGAGATGCTCCTCGGCGGATTCACCCCGGCACCACCCTCCGACGTGCCGCCCGCCGGCCGCACCCTCGACGACCCCAGGTATCTCCAGGACCTGCTGGCCGACATCGAACGGATCTGGCACAACCGGGCCCGCAGCCGACTGCGCGGCGGCCGCCGCGGAGACCCCCTCGCGCGGTGGAACGGCACCGTCACGCCCGCGCTGAACCTGGTCGAAGCACACGTGCACCGCCGCGCGGCACAAGCCCTCCTCGTCGCCGCCGGACGACCGTCCGACCCGCAGGCACGGGCGGTTCTCGGGCGCCTGCACGCCCTGTTCGCACTGCGCCAGGTGAAGGCACACAGCGGGGACCTGCTTGCCGCCGGTCGCCTCACACCCGACCATGTGCAGCAACTGCCGGACGTGGAGGAATCGACGATCGAGGCACTCGTGCCGTACAGCCTGCAGTTGACCGAAGGCTTCGCTGTCCTGGACGGATTCATGGGCGAGCATCCAATGCTGCGTGCCCCGTCGCCTGCGGCCGAGCTGGCCCCCGCCTAGGGCCCGTCTTCAAAGTGGTCTAAGGGGCTGCTTCCGCGAAGTCGGCCGGCCGTTTCTACCTGCTGTCCTGCGCCATTTCGTAGACAGCCAGTTCCTCTGCATTGCCGATGAAGGCCGGGCCGCAGTGCGGTGGCAAGCGATCGATGACCATCGCTACTGCAGCTTGGGCGCTGTCCACGCAGGCTGGTTCGGCTCGGCCCTTCGACGTAGTACCGGCCGTCTCCCAGCGTGCCGATGTAGGGGATGTCCCAGGTGTGGCGGATCTCTGTGCGCCTGCTGCAGCTCCCACATACCGGTCCACGGAGCGAAGAGCGGCGATTCTTCTGGTGGGCGAGGTTCGCCCGCAGTGGTCAGGATCTGGCGCCAGGCTGCTTGAACCCGCTCATGGTGCCTCCTCTCGGCTGTCCGCAGTGGCGGCCGCCGGTCCCTGCCGGCGGATGCCGGGCGTGACCGGCGTGCCGTCAGTCCGGGTGCCACTGGCCCGCTGTCGGTGTCCAACAGCGGACGCTTCCGTGTGGACGTGGTCCGCGTACACCTGGACCCGGACCGAGCGGCACGGCCGGTGCCGTGAGTAGCCCTACGTCCAGGAGGTGGAGCATGCCCATGGCGTCCACGGCCTCCGGTTGCAGTGCAGCGGCTGGCACGCGACCGGCAACTGGGCGAAAGACGTCACGGCGTCGGAGGCGGCCGCACTTCCGTCCCAGAGGCAGCGGCACCCGTTGAGTGCACCTGCGTGCCCCGGCGGCGAGCCGGGACACGCAGGGCGCGTGCTGATACGGAGGGCGGCGAGGAATTACATGTGAGGGTGTGCGGTGGGCATCGGGCTGAGGAAGGTGGTCGGGGCCTTGCGCAGCCGGGCGAGATCCTGGCCGACGTCCGGACCAGAGGCGCCGCCCGTCCTGACAGCCTTACGGAAGGCGTCGCTCGTGCCCGTGCCGGAGGCGCCGGAATTGCCGCCCCCGGTGGTCGGCGGGGCCGGGACGGAGACCGTGTCGGACCGCGCCGACTCCATCTGCCCGTTGACCGCCGTCACCGCGAACTCGAAGTTCCAGTTGCCGGGGAAGAGGAAGGCTATGCCCCGCTCGGGGGTGTCCGAGATGGTCTCGTCGGACAGCCAGGGGCCGTTCGTCGTGCGGTTGCGGTACCAGACGCGGTATCCGGCCGCCTGCTGGGAACCGTTCCAGTCGAGCTGGACTGTCGTGGCGTCCACGGACTTGATGTGCAGGTCCGTGGGGACTGGCGGAGTGCGGGCGCCGATGGTGACGGGCCGGGCAATGGTGGGCATGCCGCCGCCCACCGAGTTCCAGGTGGCCACCGCGACCAGGTAGTGATGGCCCGACGTCAGCCCGGAGATGTGCGCCGAGGTGCCGCGCACCGCCGTGCTCTGCAGGACGGCGCCCGGCGCGTCCTTGTCCCAGGTGATGATCTCGTAGCGGTCCACGCTGTCGCTGTACGGCCCCGTCGCGGGCTCCCAGGAGAGGTCCACGCCGTCCATGGTGGGGTTGGTGAGGATATGCGTGGGTGCCGCGGTGGTGTGGGGGTGTGCAGTGGCCCGGACGACCGGGGACCACGCGGAGGTGCCGTCGCCCGCGTCGTCGACACGGACGGAGTACTCCCAGTCCCAGCCGTCCTGGGTCCAGGTCGTGTCGTAGCGGTTCGCCTGGACCGGTGTCTCGGTCCAGGCGGTGGCACCCACCAGCCGGGAGCGGACCGTGTAGCCGCGCGCGCCGTAGACCCGGTCCCAGGTCACCGTGACACCCAGGTCGCTGGAGACGGCCCGGACGTTCGCCGGGACGCCCAGCGGGCGATCGGGGACCGTGGGGGGGACGTCGGGGACGGTCTGGCCGATGCCGCACCGGTCGTGGAGGGTGGTCTCGAAGGCGTGGGCGATCTGGAACTCGCCGACCGCGTTGGGGTGCAGTCCGTCGTAGCCGGAGGGGCAGGCGTCGCGGGCACAGGTGTAGTTGCCCGACCAGTTCACGAGCTCGACCGGCGATACGGGGGTGTTCCACTGCGGGACGGCCTGGCGCAGCATCAGGTCGTAGGCGGTGGTGCTGAGCGGCAGGTCGTCCCGGCCGCCGATGTAGGTGCGCTGGGGGACGTCCGCGACGGCGAACTTCACGTCGGGACGGGCGGCACGTGCCTCGTCCACAAACGTCTTCATGCTGTCGAGCGTTTCCTGCGGGCCGCTGACGAACCAGCCCAGGTCGTTGAAGCCGAGGCCGACGAGGATCACGTCCGGGTTGTACTGCGCCACCATGCCCCGGATCAGTTTCTTGTCCTGCATGGCCTGACGGCCCCAGACTCCGAAGTGGTCGCTGTCGAAGGCGGGGTCGACGCCGGCCGCGTAGCCGCCGGAGGTGTCCGGGTCGTCCAGCGAGGCGCCGGGAGTCTCGCCTTGCAGAGCGGGCCGCGCCGGGGGCTGGGGCCTGGCCTGTGCCTTGGTCCCCTTGTACGGGCCGACGAAGTCGACGTCGATGCGCTGGTCGCGGAACCACTTCCACAGGCGGTAGCGCCAGGTCCAGTCGCCCTCGTACCCCTGTGTCATGGAGTCGCCGACGACCATGACGCGCAGGGGTGCGCCGTTTCCTCCGACACCACGCTGGAGCTCGTTCAGGCGGCGCAGCAGGGCCGGCACCATCTCGTTCAGGCGGTCGCTTATGTACGTCAAGGGGTTGCCGAGGTTGCCGATCTTGGCGGCGAAGGCGCGCAGGCTGAGTTGGAGCCTGGTGACGAAGGCCCCGGCGGCGTCGCCGGCCCACTTGACCATGTAGCCCGAAGCGGCACCCGACACCGCGCCCCAGAAGGCCGCGCCGAGCAGGGCGCCCCAGGTGTCGGGGTCTCCGAAGGACACGTTGTCGAAGGCCGCGTTCATCGCTTCGGTGACGAACCCGCCGGTCGCGCCTCCCACGCCCAGGCAGACGGGGGCGGCGAGCGCGGCCCCGGGAGCCGTCAGGGCGAGGCATATGGCGCTCGCCCCGATGCTCACGGCCCAGCCGACCCCGTTCGCGATGAACTTCTGCCACCATGTGGCGCTCGTGCCGACCTCTGCCGTCGGCAGGACGAGAACGATGCTGTCGCCCGTGGCCGTGATCCGGCCGTCGTAGTCACCGGCATCGGTCGCGGGGTAAAGCCCTACCGCGTTGTCCCGCGCGTAGTCGTAGAACGCCTGGGCGAGGGTGTGCCCGGTGTCCTGGTCGGCCTGGACTGCTGCGACTGCGTCCCGGGCCAGGGTGCGGGTCTCGTCGGGGCGCTCGGGCACGTTGTAGTCAAAGGCGACGACGAGGTCGCTGTCGCTGTGGGCGAGCGTGCGCAGTGAACCCGCGTTTCCGGCGCAGCCCATGCGGATGCTGATGGCCGGGGCGTCGGCCGGGGCCTCGAACGAGGTGGCGTGCGTCGCGCACGCCACGCCGGAGTACTGTTCCCTCGCAGCGGCTGCCGCCGCGGGATCCGCGCTGAGCGCGGAACCGGTCACCACCATGGCCAGAGTGAGCAGCAGTACAACCAGGTGATCGGCGAGAGCACGGCGCGGGCCGACCCCGCGTCGCGCTCTCCCTGATCTGTGTAACGCACGCATCGTGAACCGTGTTTCCTTCCGGGTCGTCAAGAGGTAGCGCCGCCGGGGCAACCGCATGGCGGAGGCGCACAACGGGGCACACCTTGCGCGCATGGCCGGCCCCCAGGGGAGAGTCCCCAGGCTCCTTCGGGGCCACCAGTCTTCGCACGCACCCGCCCTGCGCCGCAGTGCAGAGAATGCACCGGCTGGCTTTGTGATCATCATCGCTCCTCGGAGCGGGCGCTGGAACGCTCTTACGTGAAGAAGGCACAAGCGCTGTCAGCGCTGAGCTGCGACCAGACCTCAACAGGCCACCAACGCGCAGAACAACTGGGACGTCAACACGCAGAAGACCATCCCCTCCGCCGGCAGCGGGGGCTCGCCCCGACGCCTTACAGACCCTGGGCCTCCCCCGCCCACCCTGTCCCTGACCCGCGGTGCCAAGTAGCGGGACGCTCATGCGCTGGTCTGCGTGTGCCGTCGCTCCTCGCACTCCTCCCAGAGGACCTCGTAATTGATGCCGTGGTTGGCACTGGCGCCGGAACATGCACGTGTCGCGGTGCCGCGAGCACGGTCCCTTGCCGGCGGCGCCGAAGCGGCAGCCGGGGACGGTGCAGTGTGCGAGCTCGCCCCGGCCCCGGAGCGGAGGGGTCGGCTAGGTCGGCTCCCGCAACTCCTCCAACTGCCGCCGCCTGGT
Organism: Streptomyces griseoluteus; assembly: GCF_004784465.1. Classification (GTDB taxonomy): domain Bacteria; phylum Actinomycetota; class Actinomycetes; order Streptomycetales; family Streptomycetaceae; genus Streptomyces; species Streptomyces griseoluteus. The sequence continues at coordinate 48,356 of NZ_SRRU01000015.1, forward strand.
GGAGGTCGCACTGGCGGCCGACGCCTGGGACGCCCGCTTGGTCGACTGCGCCGAGGACGTAGACGACGCCTGGCTCATGGATGTGACCACCGTCGGCGTGACCTCGGGCGCCTCCGTTCCCGACATCCCCGTTCAGGACGTCCTGACATGGCGGGCACAGCACGGCTGGGATGACGTGCAGACGATCATCACAGCCACGGAGTCGATCGCGTTCTCCCCGTCCAAGGGACTCCGCCGGGACCTGCGCGCCGAGACGGGGCACCGGGAAGAGTGAGCCACCCGCGGTGTCTCCCCTGCGGAACCGAGTTCGGTGGCCACCGCTACATCACCGGGAGTACCGGATACGACAGCCTCCCGTATGCAAATGGTTCGGCTGGGATGCAACGGTCTTGACGGCTGTGCGTGGCGTCAGCGTGCGAGCTTTTCGATGGCCGCCGGAGTGACGGGTGTGAAGAAGTTGACGAGGTTGCCGTCAGGGTCACGGAACAGCAGCGAACGGTTACCCCAGGGCATCGTGGTGGGCTTCGCGACGAAGTCAGTGACGAAGCCGTTCAGGTTGTTGTAAACCCTGTCCACGTCGTCGACGAGGAACTCGGTGATCACACTGTGGTTTTCCGCAGGGCGGGCAGAACCCGGGGCGAACAGCGGGACGGTGCGGGTGCCAGCGATCGCGAGGGTGGCGCCCGCGGTCCTGAGCTCGGCGAAATCTTCGGTGGCCCACATGGCGCGGGCCCCTGTGACTCGCTCGTAGAACTCGACGAGGCGCGCCACGTCGAGTGTGATGATGCGGATCGAGACGAAGTCCATGGGAATCTCCTTGGCTGCGCTGGAGGCGTACACGCCGCAGGTTAGAAGGAATAGGGGACAGAATCGGTCCTCTATTCACGTTAGGGTGCGAACATGCCTCGACCCGCCGCCCGCGTGCTGACACTCCTGGAGCTGCTGCAGTCGGGCGGCACCCGGACTGTGGCCGAGCTCGCCGACCGTCTCGGCGTCGAAGGACGCACTGTGCGGCGGTATGTGGACCAGCTGATCGACCTGGACGTGCCGGTGGAGTCGGTGCGCGGCCGCTACGGCGGGTACCGGCTGGCTCCCGGGTACCGTTTGCCTCCGCTCATGCTCAGTGACGACGAGGCGCTGGCCGTGCTGCTCGGCCTGGTCGCCGGCCGCCGGGCAGGGCTGATGACGACCGAGCGCACGGCGAGCGAGACGGCATCGGCGAAGATCCGCCGGGTGCTGCCCAAGCACATCGCCCGTCGGCTCGACACACTCCTGGAAACTCTCGCCTTCACTGATGAGCCCGGCCAGTTCGACACCCCGGACACCGGAGTCCTGCTCACCATCGCCGACGCGGTGCGCCACCGCCGACCGGTCTCGATCCGCTACACCGACCGCGACGGACGGCGCAGCGAACGCACACTGCACGCATACGGGATCGTTGCCCACGCGGGCCGGTGGTACGTCACGGGCAACGACCCCCAGATCGGCGAGAACCGAACCTTCCGGCTCGATCGCATCGCGGACGCGCGGACCCTGCCCGGCTCATTCGAAGCGCCCGTGGCTCACGCTCCTGCACAGCGCGTGTTGTCAGGTTTCGCCACGGCCGGGTACCGGCATGAGGTGACCTTGCGGATCCACGGGACAGCCGATCAGATCCGCGCCCACCTTCCCGCCAGCGTCGCGAGCCTGCAGGAGGACGAGCCCGCGGCCCACGAGGACCGGACGACCAAGCGCTGGCTGCGCGTCGAGCTGCGGGCGGAGCGGCTCGACTGGTTGCCTCCGGTACTCGCGGCACTCGACCAGCCGTTCATCATCGAGCGCCCCGATGAACTCCGCGACCTCGTCATCGCGCTTGCCGATCGCCTCACGTCCCACGCCCGCCGAGCCTGACAGTGAGGAACCAATGTCATGAGATGACACGGCTGATACTCCAGTGCGACTTCGTGATCTATCCGCCGGTCTCGTCGGCTGACCGTCGTCGGTAGTGGCTGCGCCGGGCTGTTGCCTGGTGGCGTCTGCGCCAGTTTGACCAGTGCAGCATTCTGGCCGGGGACACAACTGCTGGGTTGAGGACCGCGGCGAACAGGTGGCGGATTTCCGGGACGGTCAGGGCGATCGGGTTGCTGCCGTGGGTGTAGTGAGGCGGTTCTGCCGGTCGGCTGGGAGCTGTGTCGGCGGTGACGGCAACGAGGAAGGCCAGCGCGAGCATCGCGAGTGTGACGTGCCGGTGCCAGCCGTTCCAGTGCCTCACCTGGTAGTGATCCAGGCCGACTTGGCCCTTGGCGGCCTGGAAGCACTCTTCGACGCTCCAGCGGCTGCCGGCCACGCGGACGAGCTCGGCCAGGGGTACCGCAGTGGGTGACCAGCACAGGTAGAAGGCGAGTTCCCTCGTGGTGGGGTTGCGGCGGATCAGCAGGTGGCGGTGGCTGTTGCCGATGCCGATCCAGGCCCAGTCGTAGTAGCGCAGGCCCTATACCCCGGCTCCGGCGCTTTGCCGGTGCCAGGCGGCTTCGGGCAGGCGACCGGCGACCGTGTCCGCGCGGACCGGGGTGCGACCGGAGTTGATCCGGACCCGGACGGAGCAGGCGACGGCCAGGACATAGCCCGTCCCGCGTGCCTCCAGGGCGGCACGAAACTGCGGGTCCTGCCCGTATGCTTCGTCGCCGGTCACCCACGGTGCCTCCACCCCGGCGTCCAGTGCGGCGGCGATCATCTCCCAGGCCAGGCGGGGCTTGGTCGCGAACTGCACATCGCCAGGCACTCCGGCCGCGTCCCGGCGCTCGGCATCACAGCACCAGGAATGCTCAGGCAGGTAGAGCCGACGGTCGATCAGTGCCTGCCCCCGGCTGGTGGCGTAGGCGAGGAAGACACCGACCTGGCTGTTCTCGATGCGTCCCGCGGTGCCGGTGTACTGCCGCTGCACGCCCGCCGAGGACCGGCCCTTCTTCACGAAACCGGTCTCGTCGACGATCAGTACTCCACCATCGGTGCCGAGGCGCTCGACGGCGTAGGGGCGGACCTCGTCGCGGACGGCATCGGCGTCCCAGCGGGCGGTTCGCAGCAGACGCTGCATCGGCCCGGGACGGGCGTGACCGGCCTGTTCGGCCAGCCGCCAGCAGTTCTTGCGCTCGACGCCGGACAGCAGCCCGAGCAGGTACGCGCGGGCGGTTGCTCTCGGTTCCACCCGACGGAACCGGCCAGCGATTCGTGCCATGGCCTGGTCGAACATCGAGAGCCACCGGGCAGGGTCTACGCTATGGCCTGCGGCCACCGCACGATCTTCAGGAGTCCACACAACCCCCGATGATCACGCAGTGGCCGTTCCTGTTCTTCGACGCACCCGGCACAAGATCGCGGAGTATGGACAAGAGAGACTTATGACCGACTGGGCAGACGCCATCAGCCGCATGGTCGCAGCGCAACGCCAGGTTCACGAGATCGATCGGGAGCATCTTTGGCGCCACGAGCAGCCGGCTCCTCCGGCGAGCCGAGAGCTGCTCGGGCTGGTGGAAGCGCGGCCACGCCGATGGTTGGCCTGCCTTTATGCAGGACGTGGACCTCTTCGGTACGTCGGACCTCTTGGGGGAACCGTTCGACGAAGCGGTCCAGTTGCTGTCCGTCACCGCGTAGGCTGGCAGACGTCGCCCGTGCTCTGCCCGACCACCAGGTCGGCGACCTCCTCCAAGCGCTGTCCACCGACTGAACCGGCTACCGCCAGAGCCGGCCCGGCGGGCCGGTTCCTGCGCCGTCGCCCCACCCGGCACGTTGCTAGGGAGCGCCCGGCGACGCACCGCCCTCGCTGAGGTTCGGCATTGGATTGCTTGTCCCCCTTGCCGCCCCCGTAATGCCGATCTCAGCCCGTTCCAGTCGGCCACCTCTCCCCCTCTCTCCACGCGCGCTGAGAGGAGGCCCGGCCGAGCAAGTGCACCAGACGCGCCATAGTCTTCGGCCATGACCGAGATTTCGAGGCCCACGCCCCACGACGCCTTGGAACTGCTCATGGCCGGCAACCAGCGCTTTGTCGCTGGCGCCTCCGAGCACCCCAACCAGGACGCCGCCCGCCGCACCGAGACCGCACCGTCCCAGCAGCCATTCGCCGTGTTGTTCGGATGCTCCGACTCCCGGCTGGCAGCTGAGATCATCTTCGACCGCGGTCTGGGCGACCTGTTCGTGGTCCGCACTGCCGGCCACGTCGCCGGGACGGAAGTGCTCGGGTCCATCGAGTTCGGCGCGGCAGTCCTCAATGCCCCGCTGGTCGTCGTTCTGGGCCACGACTCGTGCGGCGCTGTCGCCGCCGCCTGTTCCGCCCTGGAGAGCGGGCAGACGCCGGGCGGCTTCGTCCGGGACGTTGTCGAGCGGGTGACTCCCAGCGTGTTGGCAGCCCGCGCCGCCGGACGCGAGAGTGCCGAGGAGATCCTGGCCGAGCACATCGAGCACACCGTGGACCTGCTGCTGGAACGCTCCCGCGTTCTGGCCGACCGGGTCGCCGAAGGCCGCCTCGGCGTGGTGGGCCTGTCCTACCGCCTGGCGGACGGCAGCGCTCAGCTCGTCGCCGCCCGCGGCCTTCACGTCGCGGGTGACACCGCGTCCTGACGCCCACCCAGGTGGCTTGTCTCGGGAGGTGCTACCCGTCCCGCTGGCGGGAGCGCTCGCTCCCGTCCACACAGAGACACGGGGGCGCCCTTACGCCAGCCATTGAAGGCAGGCCAGGCGGGTCCGAGCACGAACGGTCACCCACATGGCACCGACAAGGGCGCCAAGGGCGGAGGAGTGCCTCCGGCACAGCAGCCGGGCCATCCCTGAGCCTCCTTCGACGTCCCTGCTCAACTGCCCCCTAGGGGGCAGTCGGTGTGTCCGGGAGCTGAGAGGACGGGCGGTCGGCCAAGGGGGCAGGCGGCACCACCGGCCGCGGATAGGCGAGGGGCGACGCTGAGCGGCCGATGAGGGCGGCGAGCGAGCAGCTAGTCGGGGCGGAGTAGAGGCTTCTTGACGTCCCATGGGGTGGCCGAGATACGCGCAAAAAGGGGCCGCGGTCACTCGGTGGGCGGGGTGCCGGAGGCGGGGTGTGTCTGCCAGGCTTCGGCCAGGCTGCCGTGGATGGTGAATACGCTGTCGGCGCCGGTGATGCGGAGCATGCGCATCATCTGCGGGGGCGGTGCGGCCAGGATGAGCTCGCCGCCGGAGTGCTGAGCGCGGCGGCGCAGGCGGATGAGGGTGTTGAGGCCGGAGGAGTCGCAGAAGGTGACGCCGGTCAGATCCAGGATCACGGTGGGGTGGTGGTTGAGGGCCTCGTCCACGGTCTGCTCCAGGACGGAGGCGTTGGCCAGGTCGACAGGCCCGGTCACAGTGAGTGCAGTGGCTTGGCTGCGGGTGTCGGCCGTGTCGATGCGCAGGAGGGAGTTCATCACAGGCTGCTCCCGTCCCTGGTGGTGCTGGACATGGGCGGTGGATCGTGGCCCAGCAGTCCTATCAAGGCCGCCGCTGGTTCGGTGTCCTCGGCGGTGGGGCCCAGCCATTCGCACATCAGCACGGTGGCGTCGTCGTGGAGGTGGCCTTCTTGGTAGTCGAGGACGGCCTTGATGAGGCGGCGCAGGGTCTCGGGAACGGGCAGGCCGTCGGCGTGGCGGCGGATGAGGAAGTCGGTGAAGCGTTCCAGACCGAATTCGCTGTCGTCGGCGCCGCGGGCTTCGGTGATGCCGTCGGTGTAGAGGACGATGCGGTCACCCGGTTGCAACTGTTCGTGGCACACGGTGCTGGGCAGTCCCAGGTCGGTGCCCATAGGGTGGGCCGGTGGGCACTTGAGGTGGCTGCTCCAGCGGTTGTCGCGGATGATGATGGGCGGGTGGTGTCCGCGGTTGACCCAGCTCAGCACTCCGGTGCGGGTGTCGAGGGTGGCGAGGATGCCGGTGGCGTAGCGGCGGTGGCCGTACTGCTCGATCAGGGCGGCTTCGACAGCGTCGCCTTTGGCGGCCAGGTCGGCGCCCTGGCGGCGGGCCTGGCGGCATGCCCCGAGCGCGAGGGCTCCGCATAGCCCGGCTGCGTTGTCGTGGCCCATGGCGTCGAAGATCGTCAGATGCACCAGAGGGCCGTCGAGGGCGTACTCGTACACATCGCCGCTGATCCGGTAGGCCGGCTCCAGCGATGCCGAGATCACGATGCGGCCGTCGGCATAGGTGGCGGGCGGCATCAGGTTCCACGCCATTTCGGCCCCGATGTTCAGCGGCTCTGTGCGTATCAGCTTCGCCAGCGTGTCACTGGAGGTCCGCTTGGCGACGATCAGCAGCGCCAGAAGCGCGGCGAGACGGTCGGCGTCCTCGCGGGCGCGGGCATCGTCGTAGACGGAGTGCACACGCAGCACTCCGATGCGCTCGGCCCCGTCCACGATGGGCAGCCACCAGTGGACGCCGGCCGCCTCGTTCGGCGAGGAAGAGGTGAGCCAGCCGTACTGGTAGGCCCGTCCCGGCGTGGTGCCCTCGATACGGATGTCCCGGGGGGTGTCCGGCGGGGTCCCGTTCGGCCCGGTCAGCAGGTGCAGTTCCCGGTGCTCCAGATCCGTCACGTAGATGAGCAGGTCGGTGAAGCCCGCGGCCCGGGCATGCTCGCCGGCCGTTTCCGGCAACATGTCCAGGGGCATCAGATGGCTGGCGTGCAGCAGGCCGGCGAGCATCGTCCGCCCGCCTGCTTCACGGTCCACGTCCACGGTCTTCCTCCGCTGCCGAGACGGCCGAGTACCCTTTCGGGCCGGTTACCCCTTCGACCGCAACACAGGAAGGCCGCGAGCGCCAGGGCAGAGCACGGCGCCGCCGTCGCTCAACGGCGGCACTTATGGGAGCCGGCCGCTCGGCGGCCTGCATGCACCAGCCTCGGACTTCGGCACAGCGGTTGCCGGTGGTTGTCCTCGGGCCGTCCGACTTGGCTGGGAGCCCACGGCACCTGCCAATCAGCGGCTCGGGCTCGCAGGGCCGCCAGGAAGGCGAGTTCGGCCTCGTCGAAGTCCCAGGACTCCTCGCCGTACTCCTCCGGGTCCTCGACCTCGAACCAGCCGTTGACGTCCACAGGGAGACTCTAGAACCACAGGGTGCCTCGTAGATCACAGGCGAAGCCATAGGCGGATTGCCGCGGTGGTGACGGTGCCGTGGAAGATGTAGGCCCTCTTGTCGTAGCGGGTGGCGACGGCCCGGGAGTTCTTGAGCCGGTTGATGGTGCGCTCGACCTCGTTGCAGCGTTGGTGGATCTCGCTGTCGAAGCTGGTGGGCCGGCCGCCCTTGCTGCCGCGTCGTTTGCGGTTGGCCCGCTGGTCCTTCGGTTCGGGGATGGTGTGCTTGATCTGGCGTCTTCGCAGGTAGCGGCGGTTGCGGCGTGAGCTGTATGCCTTGTCGCCACCGACGTGATCTGGCTGGGTGCGTGGGCGACCGCCCTGCGGGCGGGGGACGCGGATGCGTTCGAGGACCTCGATCATCTGTGGCGCGTCGCCCCACTGGCCGGTCCGGTCCCACGTGCCGTCCGCCGACCAACGCCGGTGCCGTTCATAGACGCTCTTCCAGCTGCCAAAACGCTCGGGAAGATCCCGCCACGGTATGCCCGTTCGGACCCGGAACAGGATCCCGTTGATAACTCTGCGGTGGCCGTTCCACTGCCAGCCACGCCGTCCCATCGCCGGCAAGTGCGGATCCAGCCCGACCCACTCGGCATTCGTCAGATCACCCCGCCCCATGCCGGGAACAGCCTCCTACCGAAGACGGTCAGCCGGGCATTACGGTGGGGCACGAAGACCTCCGTGCGGTGAGTTCCTAGACAGCTCCCACCACACCGGAGGTCTTCGCCATGTTCAAGACCCCAGCCGTGTCAACAACGCTCGTGATCAATACACCTAGGCGCCCGGAGTGCGCAGGCCGTCAATGATGAGGTCGAGGATGCGTGCGGCGCGTGCCTCGCCGGTCTCGCCCGCAGGGATCCGCCACAGCACGCTCAGCTGGAGCAGGACGTCCTCCGGATCAAGGCCCGCCTTGAGAGAGCCGTCTGCCGCGCCGGCGCGGACCAGCGTGTCGATGGCCGACACGAACGGCTCGTAGTGCTCGTCGTCCCGACCGCCGTTGGTTGCGGCATGGACCACCTGGGCCACCCCGGCCTTGAGTTGTCCGTAGCGGGCCACCTGTGCACACCACAACGTCAGGGCCTCAAGCGGCGGATGCTCCTCAAGCAGTGCGGGGGCGAGGTCGATGAGCTCTTGGAGATGGTGGCGGTAGAGCTCCATGATCAGGGCTTCACGCGTGGGGAAGTGCCGGTACAACGTGCCGATCCCTACGCCCGCCGACCGCGCGATCGCGGTCAAAGAGGCACCCGTCGATTCGGTCAGCGCCGCCCGCGCGGCACTCAGGATGCGCTCGCGGTTGTCGGCGGCGTCCTTTCGGGACGGTTTGCGAGGGGTCGGGTTCATGCACTGTCACTTGTCCGCTCGGGGCTCGGCTGGCGAAACGGAGGCCCCTCCGGTATGTTCCAGTCAGGTGCGGAGGCCCCTCCGCTTTGCATTCTGGCACATCCCCTGCAGGGAGGCTCCCATGAGCGAGACGGTTCTGGTCACCGGTGGCACCGGCTATGTGGCCGGCTGGTGCATCACCGAACTACTCAAGCGTGGCTACGACGTACGCACCACCGTGCGCAGCGCGAAGCGCGAGCAGGTCGTCACCGGCGCCGTCGCGAGCGAAGTCAACCCCGCCGGCCGGCTGACCTTCGCCACCGCAGACCTGACCGCCGACACCGGCTGGGACGAAGCCATGCACGGCGTCACCTACGTCCTCCACGTCGCCTCCCCGCTCGGTGTGCAAAACGACAGCGCCGCCGACCTCATCACCCCGGCCCGCGACGGCAGCTTGCGCGTCCTGCGGGCCGCGGCCAAAGCGAGTGTCAAACGCGTCGTGATGACCTCCGCGGCGAACGCCGCCAGCCCGTCGTCCTACGCAACCGAGGGAGTGACCGACGAGACGCTGTGGACCGACCCCGCCGACCCCACTCTCATTCCCTACCGCCGCTCCAAGACCCTCGCCGAACGCGCCGCCTGGGACTTCATCGAGAACAACGACACCGGTGATATGGAGCTGACCACCGTTCTCCCCGGTGCTGTGTTCGGGCCGATCCTGACCACCAGCAACATCGGCTCCGTCGGCATCATCGCGCGCATGCTCAAAGGCGAAATGGCGGGCATTCCCCGGATCGGACTGGAGATCGTGGATGTCCGCGACCTCGTCGACGTCCACCTGCGCGCCATGACCTCGCCGGCCGCCGCGGGCCAACGCTTCCTCGCCACCGGGGAGTTCATGTGGATGGCAGACATGGCCCAGGCGCTCCATGACGGGCTCGGCGCCCGCGGCAGCAGGGTCTCCACCCGTCACATCCCCGACTTCGCCGTCCGCCTCGCCGCCCGCTTCCGCGACCCGTCATTGCGCGAAATCACCCCGGCGCTGGGGCGACGCAACCGGCACAGCACGGAAAAGGCCCGCACTCTGCTCGGCTGGCAGCCGCGCCCCGCCCGGCAAAGTGTCCTGGACTGCGCCAACAGCCTCATCGCCCACAACGCCGTCTGACACTGGCACCCGCACCAGCCCGACGCGTCACGCCCAGGGCCGCACCACCCGCGGCCCCACCGCATCCCTGATGAGGACACTCCTCTGGATGAACGTCGCGGGGAGGCCGAATGGCGAACCGTTCCGCCTGGACAGACGGATGTCATGAAACGTCCGCACCTGGAGCACCTCCGCACCGGAGCGACCACGCGCTCCCCGCCGTCATCACGACCGTCCTGGCCGGTCTCTCCCCCGCCCACACCGCCACCCCTGCGGGTACCCTCACCGTGGTCCGGGGCCAGATCGCGTGTCCGCGCGGGTTCGTATGTATCTACCCCGACATCAACTTCAACGGCCAGCCCTACGTCAAACGCGCCGTCGACGGGTCCCTGCCGCACCTGCCCGACTACATCCGCGGCAAGGGCAGCTCCATCATCAACAACAGCCGCACCGCCCGCGTCTACCAGAAGGACCACTACTTCGACCGGCACGTCTGCGTCGGACGCGAGGGCGGCACCATCGGCGACCTGCGCTCCTACCCGCTCAACGACACCGCCCACAGCCTCCGCAACAATGACACTCCCTGGGGCTCCTGACCAGCCACCAACAGATGGAGAGGAGCAGTCAGCCGGTGTGTCCGGGATGGCCCCCGGTCAGCAGGGTGTTATCGGATCTGTGCTTGCCCTAAACATGGCCGTTTCCGACGTCACCCAGCTGACGAACCGGGCGGGTGCGGTTGAGATTGGGCCACTAGCCTGCGAGTGCCCGGCTCTGACAGGCAGCCAGGCATCGGTGGCCCTTGCCGAGCGCTTTGCTGCTGGTCACGGACCCTTTCGGTCGTGTGGCGGCGCCGGGATTCGAACCTGGGAAGGCTGAGCCGGCAGATTTACAGCGGGCTCCACTCCGTTCCCCGCCTCTGGCCTGCGACTTCATTTGAGGACGCCATGTCGGGGTCCGCCCGGAAACACGGCACTCACGCCGCTCCCGTGTGTACCGGCGCCCATGCTCCGGGCAGCGGCGCGCACCAAACGCGCTCCGCGAGGTCTCCCAAACTCCCGGGGGACTCAAGCACGCAGCGTCCTGGTTGAGGCGGGGGACGGCCGTCACTGAGCTCACTGGATCGGGGAGTCGGGCGGGGAGAGCCGGATGCTGCGCTCCCGGTCGACGGAGTCGACGCCATCGACCGCCTCGAGGGCCGGGATCCGGTCCTCCGCGACGGTACCGGAGAGCGTGCCGAGGACCGGCTGCTCGCCCGTGACCGTCAGCCCGGCCCGCCGCAGGGCCTCGACCACTTCCGCGAACCGGTCGGGGTCGACCGCAAGGATGACCCCGACCGGCGCGGATGGGGACGACTCGCTCACGGGGCCTGGAGCAGGCCCGCCCCGACGTCCCGGACGGGCTGCATCAGCGGGAACGCGCCGGACTTCAGGCCGGCCATGAGATCGGCCGCGGAGGCGTTGGGGTTCGCCTGGGCGAGCAGGGCGATGACACCCGCCACGTGCGGCGTGGCCATGCTGGTGCCACTCATTGGTTGGTACCCGCCGCCGGGGGCGGCCGAGTGCACCTGCCAGCCGGGCGCGGCAATGTCGATCTCGCCGCCCTGTCCGTTGATGCCGGCGTTGGAGAAGAACGTCGGCGCGATCGCCTTGTCGAGCGCGGCCACCGCGAGGATGGAGGGACAGTTGGCCGGCCGACCGACCGGCTGGATGACCTGGGGTCGTTGGCTTTCGTTGCCCGCGGCGGCGACGATCACCGTCCCGCGCTCCAGCGCGCGCTGGGCCAGGATCTCGTAGGTCTGCGGGAACAGTTCACCCAGTCGGACCCCAGCGCCGAGCGACATGGAGATCACCCGCGCGCCGTGGGCGACGGCCCAGGCAATGCCGGCCAGGATCTGGCCGTCGGTGCCGGTACCCGCGTTGCTGAGCACCTTTCCCGCGAGGATCTGGGCTTCGGGAGCCACGCCGTAGCGGGGGCCCTGCCGGGGGCCGGCCGGACCGGCGGCGGTGCCGATGCAGTGCGTGCCGTGGCCATGACCGTCCTTTACGGTCTCGCCGGGCACGAAGGATTCCGTCGCCTCGATGCGGCCGGCGAAGTCCGGATGGTCGGTGTCCACGCCGGTGTCCAGGACGGCGATCTTCACACCGCGTCCGGTCAGGTGGGACAGGTTGGCTCGGATCGCCTGCAGGCCCCAGGTCCACTTCTCCTCGATCCAGGTCGGGCCCTGGCCTGCGGCTATCTCGGTCCTGGTGTGGCGGGCGACCACGTCCTCGTCGCTGCGGTAGGCCGGGAAGTACTCGGTCGGCGCCTGCTGCGGGGCGGTGATCGGCAGTGCGTAGACCATGCGCTCCGGTTCCGCCGCGATGATCGAGGGTTCCGCCTCGGCCGTGGTCACCAGCGCGTGGCGCTGCTCGGGCCGGACCTCAACGACGGCGGCGTTGAGGTCCTCGAAGAGCACCGAGACGTCGGGGCGATCGAGGAGTTCGGCAACGTTCCCGGCCTCGGTGCCTCGAACGCGCTCGACGGACGCGATGTCGGCGGAAGAACGCAGTGCGTTGATTCCGCTCTCCTGGTTGCTCGGGTCGAGCAGGACCACGTACCGACCGGTGTACTCGGCGCCGTGGCCTCTGACGGAGCCGTTGGGCCGGTTGGGCTGCTCGCCGAAGGCGCGCCCGTCCATGGGACCGTTCGCCATCAAATTTCCCACTTTCTGTTGGTTTACCCCGCTTCGTGGACGCGCGTCGATGCACAAAGTGTCGGGTGCGAGGGGTGGCGGGGTGCGGTTCGATCGTGGATCGATGCGCGATGCCGTCGCCTGCAAGGCTGCCCCTCGCCAGGCCGTCAGCGTCCCTCGCTTAGACCGTGGCATTGGGCACGGAAGCCCGCAACTTAGCGCCGCCCCGACCGGCCGCGTGTAAAGCGCCGCCCAGCCGGCCGACGATTCCTGGAGCGGACAACTCGAAGCGTCAATCGTTCGGTGGGTCAGGCCTGCCGAGGAGCGCCGCGGTGAATCCTCACAGTCGTTCGTACAGTGCGCGCCCATGAACCGCGCCCGCTCCACATGCGGGTGGGTCGACGGCGGACAGGATGGGAGCTAGAAAGAGTGGACGACGTAGGGCGAGGTCAGTCCCCTACGTGGACCACGATGAGGTCTGAAAGCGGGTATCTGGGCGGGGCTGTTCGGCCGGTCCGCCGTCTGCCCTGGCGCGAGATCACGCTCGACCACCACGACCGCACCCGAGCTCACCACCGCCTGGACATCCGGCGGCTGAAGACCGTCGACTTCGCCCACCTCGACTACCCCGACGCACGCCAGGCCATACAAGTCGTGCGCTGGAAGAAGGACTTCACCGGCGCAAGCTCACCATCGAGCACGTCTCCCCGATCACCGGCCTGCCGCCCGGCACGGCGACCGCTGCCAGCTCGCGGCCTGGATCAGAGGGCACTGACGAGTTGGTGGGTGATAGCGGGTAAGGCGTGTTTGACCTGGTCGCGGCCTGTTCTCAGGTGGGTATGTTGGGCCCACACGGTGGCCGACGTGGGCACGCGAAAGCCATCGACACGGGCGGGCGGGGCAGTCCGTCAGTCGGCCGGAGTGAAGTTGAGCGCCTCATCAGCCAGTGCGGCCAGCCCCCGGCTCAGCCGGTGCGGGCGCCATCGGCGGCAGGACGGCCGCGAGGTCTGGCAGCAGGACGGGCTCCAGCCGGACCCGCTCCTGGTGGATGAGATACCGCCTGAGTTCCGGCGGCCGGTATCCGGCGTCGCGGTCGTAGCGCTCCTTGACCGGAACCGCCAGGAACTCGTTCCCGTCGGGCTCGTTCCTATCGTTCACCGCGCTGTCCAGCGGCCGGTGGTAGGCCTTGGCCAGCCGGTACATGCGCGTCCGCGACTCGTGCAGCGTACCCGAGCCGTCCGGCTCGACCCGGAAGCCCACGCTCTGCTGCGGCCTCATCTCCTCCGGCCCGGCCGCGCTGAGCGCCTCGTCGTCGAACCCCAGGCCGTAGCGCCGGGCCTGATCGGCCATCCACAGCAGGGCTATGTCGGACAGGCCCGCCTCCGTGTACCCGCCACCCACATCGCAGTGCACCCCGGCGAACCAGACCTGCTTCAGCTCCTGCCCCTGCTGGGCGGCGTCGGGTCGCTGGTGCCACAGCGCCGGCCGGAACGCCGAGCGCTTCTCGTCGATAGCCAGCGCGTGGAAGGCCCCGTTGACCCAGCCGCTCAGCTCGGTGTCGTGGAACGCCCAGCGGTGGTTGAACCCGTTCACCGCCGACTGGAGCAATGCGGCGTCCTGCAGAGGTATGCCCAGAGCACCCACGGTGTCCCACACCCCGATGAAGTGGATCCTCGTCTCGCGGGCGTACGAACGGCGGAACAACGTCGATGCCACGCCGTTCGGATGCTCGGTCCGGTCGCGGTAGAGGGACCACGCAGCCTGCATGCGGTCGGCGTGTTCCCGCCGCAGGATGCCGCTGTTGCGCACCAGCCCCGCCAGGCTGCGGGCGGTGAACGCGCCCCGGCTGAAGCCGAAGAGGAACAGTTCGTCGTGGGGCTCGTACGTCTCGACGAGGAACCGGTAGGCGTCCGCGACATTCCGCGAAAGCCCCACACCGAAGGCGCCGCCCCGCAGCCGCTCCCACTGCTGGGTACCGACGCCGCTGTGGTAGTAGACCCGCTGCTCCTTCCCCTCGACGGACCCCTGAAGCACGGACAGAGCGACCTTGGCAACGTTCGTCTTGCTCGGCTGGTCGGCGAAGTTCCATGTGCCGTCGCAGCAGACGACCAGACGCTTGGCCATGATCATCCCTCCTCGCGAGAGCGTGGAGTGGCGTATAGCACCACCTCCATGCTTCCACCACCCGTCGGGCCGCGCCATCCGTGAACGGGATCTGTCCAGGCGAGGTTGTTTGGTGTGTCGCGCCAGTTCGGGGTGGGGCCTGTCGGCGCATCCGGAGCATGGCGACCAAGGACGGGAATGACGCGCCGGGAATGACCTCAATCAGGTGAAGCCGAAGAGGAGTACCGGGCACAGGTGCGGCGACCGGCGACGAAGCAGGCCGCCGAGCGTGAAGCCCGCCGTCGCATCTGCACCGACTGCGGGGCGAAGTTCACCGACGCCCGCTGGGAGACGGCGCAGGCGACGGACTGGGGAGCCCCGAAGGACTCCCACCCGCGCTTGTGCGACGGCTGCAAGCAGAGGGCCGCCGCGGTCGCCGCGAGTACATTTCTGTCGTTTCCGTCGGGCCAATTGGCGATCAGCTCCCCCGCGTCTGGCGCCCTGGCCTGCAGCCCTCTGCTCACCCCTGACGACAAGAGCCCCCCTTGGGCACGCAGTTCAGCCGCTGCGGGGACTCTTTTAATTCCCATATCCACGCGGACCTCCGCGGAGAAGTACAAGACGCCGGGTAAGCAGGTCGGGAGCAGGGTCACCCTGACGGCGGCGCACTGCATAAACATGCGTGGTGATCCCTACAACACATACTCGGCCAAGGTGGCTGCTTGCGACCGCCGCAACCCTCCCGCGGCGGACACCCCTGCCCTCGTTGGTCGCCAGAGGTGTTGTTGAGCTACTTCACGTAACCCTATTGATGGACGTGGCAGGAAGCGCACGGCGGGCCCTGGTCGGGGCGGGCATTGACAAGTGCCTGGCGCCCTCCAGCTAGTGTGCCTGGAGGACAGCTGGGTCAGGGTCGTGTAGGTGCTCACACAGGAGACAGACCATCAGGCCTGAGCCGATTCAAAAAGCGTCCCCGTCCGCAGACGCATCAGCCCAACGCTCTGCAAGCGCCGCAATGCAGTCACACCCCCATGACATGGCGTCGCTGACGGCCGATAAGCACCAAACGAAACGACGTCATTAGGCCACGCATCCCACTGCCCTCCAGGACGAGGTCGGCCCTGAATGCTGCTGCCATCACGGCTCCTCACTCTCGCCCGGCGGTGTTCCAGGGCGTGAAGGCGTTCTCCACTCCGGCTAGTGCGGTCCGCAGCTCCGGGTGGTGGCGCAGCAGTACGGTCCCCATGGTGGTGTCGTCGATCCAGCGCAGTCCGGCATTCGAGTAGACCTCGGGCGTGTAGTACTCGGTGAAGAACCGGTCGCTGTTCAGCCGACGCGAGGCCATGAGGATGAAGATACGGAACGCGGTGTCGCTGAAGGCGAATCCGGCGGGGAGTTTCTCCGCGTACAAGCCGACGGTCAGGTCGACCTTCTCGATGTCGCCCCCGTAGACCCGTTCGATCTGGTCGGCCCAGTCGCGGTTCTCGGTCAGCTCCTCGAAAGACTTGGCGGGCTTCAGGCGCAGCAGTCGGCGGAACTCGTTGTAGCGGGGGACGCCGAGTTCCCTGCTGCGCAGGATGTCCGTGGCGGCGAGGTCCTGCAGGTGCCCGTCCGGCCGTTCGAACTCCTGCAGGAACTTAGGGAAGTTGTGCATGGTGACCAGGCCCGGGTGGAGGGTGCCGAAGCTGTAGAGCAGGTCGCGCATGGGGACGGTTTCCATGATTTTCAGCGCCTCGGGACCGGCGAGCTCGCGGAGGGTTGCCTCCCGTAGCGTCGCGTCGTCGCTCGCGGCACGCAGGTGCCAGTCGTCGCGGACCAGCGGGTGCATGCGGTAGACGGCGACGAACTCCTCCGTGATCGCGTACGGAACGCCGTAGTGGTCGGTCTCGTCCCCGGGGATGCCGCTGATCACTTCGGAGCCGCTGATCCGCCCGAAGAGGTTGTGGACGCGCTCGCCCGCGAGTCCCCACCAGTTGGTACGCAGCGCGGTGACGGTGGTCGGATGGCTGATGACCGCCGGGGTCCACTCCACCGTGTGGATCTTGGCGAGGAGAGCGGCGTTGACCAGCCGGGCGCGCTGGAAGAGCTCCTCGTCGTCCCAGCCGGGGTACTGCGCGTGGAGATGGTCGCAGATCGCGTTGTGCTCCTTGGCGAACAGCGTCTGCATCATCGCGAGACCCAGCCAGAAGCCGGGCACGCGGGACGGGTCGCGGTCCGGGTCGGACGGGAACGGCGTTCCGTCGTCGCCCCACAGGCGCAGTTTGCCGTTCTCCCCGGTGCGCAGCGCGCGCTGTTCCTCCCCGCTCGACCCGTAGATCTGGGAGGCGTCCCACCAGTGCGAAGAGACGTTGACACGCGTGTCGGGCGTACCGGCCGGGGCGTGCGGGTCGCGGGTGGGGTCGTCAGGGGTGCGCATGATACGCATGGGCCGCTCGGGCCAAGGGTCATCGTCGCGCAGGGGGACACTCCACGCCCGGTCCGTGGGGCTCGTGCCGTGGCTGAACCAGTCACGCACCATGAACTGCAGCCAGGCCGCCACGAGGGAGTTCACCGTCTCGGCAGGAATGAACTCGTGCCGGGTGAGAAGTTCGCGGCTGACCATGCGCGGGTTGGGCTCGGAGAGCACGTCGTCGGCCGAGACCGGAGGGATCCTGTCCAGCGGGATGTTGCGGCCGAAGCGGGTGCCGGCCATACCCATGCGCGGCTGGTCGAGGTCGTTGTAACTGCCGTCGGCCGTCCGGTTCACCAGGTGTGCCGTGCCGTTCAACGGGGCCGGCTTGGGAACGTTCACCGCGGGGATCCGGTTGGTGTCGTGCAGGTTCTCCTGCCGCAGTTTCACGCGCAGCCCGAACAAGGTACCGAGTCCGAACGGCACGGGCAGCTTGTCCCAGCCGATCCTGCGGTCCGCGAACTCGGCGACACCGGTGGCGATGCGCCAGGGCAGTGTGCGGCGGTAGCCGGAGGGCGCGTCGTCGGCGGACGGGCGTTGATCAGTCATCGGATCCTCCTTGCGAATGGTTCAGGGTGCTTGAATCGTTGGGCGGCACGGCGTCGGCGAGGATCACGTCACTGGCTGGCCTTCTCACTGATCATGTAAATCGGGGTGGCTACGAAGAATCTGGAAACGCCTGGGAAGACGGAGGCGTCCACAAACTCGCAGCCGCCGCACGCCGCAGACCCGGAACCGGCTGTCGACGACGGTGGCGGAGTCCGGGGCCCCATCGGCTGCGGAGTCCGCCCGGTAGGCGTGCGCGCGGGCGAGGTACTGGACGCTGACCGCCGCCTGGTTCTCGTCCAGGACCACTCGAGTCACTAGGCCCTCGAGCGCGTCGGTCTGCGTACCCGCATGCCGGCTCTGGCGAGACGAGCGGCGAGCGGGGCGCCGCCGGCCCACGCCCCCACTACGACGTAGTCGAACCCTTCCGTGGCTGCCGCCGTCGCGCCTTCGGCCGGTCGCCGGTTGCCGGCCAGCCCGAGAACCGCCGTCGACCGCCTGCCGACGACACGTTTTCCTGCCACCATGATGTCCTCCCTGAAGGAGACCTGCGGAGCGGCCCAGCTCACCCAGGTAGTTGTCCCCGCCGGACGCCTCTCGATCCCTGCCGTCCTGCAGAATCACCCGCTCGTCGGAGCCCTGACGCAAGTGACGTCGAGGAGTGGGACGTGTGCGACCTGCCGCTGCCTTCTTGCGGCATCGCCAACCGTTGCGAGGAGTGGCGTAAGAAAACCTTCGCGGACACGCTCACGGCCAGCATCGAGCGGCTCCGCGAGCAGGCAGCGATGACACGACGCCAGGCGACGGCGCGGGAGCGAGCGACAGCTCAGCCGATCACGGACCGTGCGAAGGCGACGGTGCCGCCGAATGCGCCCGCGGCGGCCAGGACCGCGACAGCCCAGTGCTGCGGGACAGCCGGTCTGCCGGAGGCTGCGCGCGCCTTCCGGCAGATCGACGCCCTCACCACCGCCGGATGCCGAAAGGTCACGGGGCGAGGAGGACCCGCTTGCGGAGCAGCCCTCACCTCCGGCGGCCTGTGCGTCCCCTTCTCCCTCCAGGTCACCCTCGGCCAGGACCATCTGCCTTCCCGTATCGACACCGCCAGCGGCGTCACCCTCGGCCTCACCGTCAGCACAACTGCATTCCGATCCCGGCGCCCCAGATCTCGGGCATCGCGTTGAGCGTGCCGAATTGCGCGACGGCAGAGCTCTCCTCAGACGGGCGGAAACTTGCGAACCCGACGATCCCCGCCTCGGTTTCGGCTACCAGCATTCTCGACGATGGCCACCGTGTCTCAGCGATACGTGACTTGTCGAGACCCACCGGATGAGCGGGCGGGTCGTCGAGTGCCCGATCGACGAGAATGGTCCATCGTGAGCATGGACTTCACCGTGTGCAGAGCCCACCAGCACGCCGCCGGACTGCTTCGTGGACGCCCACACCATCGAGATCTTCGGCACCTGCGGTTGCTGCGCCCCACAGCCGCCGAGGAGTGGGCTCCGGGCCCGCTCAGAAGTCGTAGCAGGCGTAGTCGCCGTCGGGGCCCCGAGCGATCCGGTCCGAGCCCCAGCAGTGCAGCATCGGCCCGATGCGGTAGACGGCGGCGCCCCCGACCAGCAGCACGGCTGCGGCGAGCACGGCGGTCACGATCCGCATCACCTTCATCCGGCGTACGACCCACCACGCGCGGGCGACGGCCGCCACCCCCAGGATCAGGGCAATGGCCGAGACCGGCGCGTTGTTGTGCTGGAGTTCGGAGAAGGCATCTGGATCCACGGCCTTCTGGACGGCGGCGTAGGCGAAGAAGAGCAGCACCAGCCCGAGGAGCAGCAGCCCGACGGAGCCCGCTCCGCGCCCGACGTCCCGGCCCCGGGTCGGCGTACTGTCGGCGTCCGGCGCCGCGGCGGCGTCCGCGCGTATGAGGTGCCGACCGAAGATCGCCCGCAGCCGGTCCGCATCCTCCGGGTTGCTCAGGCCGCGCTTGGGCAGGACGCCGACGCCGACGGCGGACTTGTCGGCGCTGAGCAGCACGAACAGCTCCGGGGTCTCGGCATAGCGCGGGTAGAGGTGCCAGTCGAGGGTGGCCGAGCTGTGGGCGGTGGTGAGGCAGATCCCCGTGTCGTCGACGACGGCGCGGAAGTCGCCCTGCCGCTCGCTGAGCCGGTGGAACTGGCGGGCCTGCAGCCGCGGCCCGGCGGTCATGAAGGCGACGGAGGCCACCAGCGCCAGGTACAGATACCACGGGGTGTCACGCCGGCCGTCGCCGAGCGTCGACAGAAGGACTCCGACGGCCGTGACCACCAGCGTGTAGATCAACAGCCGACGCCGGAAACGGCCCGCTCTGGTGACCTTCGCCCGGGTGCGGATCGCTGCCGCGAGGTCGTCGACGGTGACCCGGTAGGCCAGCTCCACCGGTCTCTCCGCGACGGCGTCCGTCGCTTCCCGGCCCTCGGCCATGTCCCCTCCCCGGTTCGGTGATCAACCGGATCGTAGCGCCGGGGAAGGAGGGGACGTGCTCGGGGTCAGGAGGCGGTTCTGAGAGCGTCGCCGCCCTGGTCGTGACCTGCTGGAACCGTGCTTACCGCTACAGTAATCGCTGTTCCGTTGTTCCCCGAGGCCGAAGACATTCGGGACGCCGGCGGGCAGAAGCGCCGCTACCGAGTCGGCGACCGCCTCACGGAGGGGGCGGGTGGAGTCTTCACCCTCTGGCTTCGGCCGCAATCCAGTTCCGCCACACGTGAATCGTGTTGGGTACCTCGGGGCGATCGAGGAGCCGAAGAGCATAACTGGCATGTCACCAGGCCCATGGATTGTCAGATCGAGCGGCAGTTTCCAGCCTGCCGCGCAGATCCTCACAGCCGCTACTCCCCCTCCCCGCCGGCTCACGGCAGGCTCCCGGTTCGGGCCCGGCCCGTGCTCCGTCACCGGCTCGGCGCAGCGGCCGGAATAGGGCCCGGCTCCGTGAGGTTGACGCCGATGACAGGCGCATGCACGTGCATGGACATCGGGAGGGTCAGCCATGAAGATCGGCATCATCGGCGCGGGGAACATCGGCGGCAACCTCACCCGGCGGCTCACCGCCCTCGGGCACGACGTCGCCGTCGCCAACTCCCGCGGCCCGGAGACGCTCCGCGAACTGGCCGAGGAGACCGGCGCGACCCCGGTCCGGGCCGAGGACGCGGCCGAGGGCGCCCAGGTCGTGGTCGTCACCGTCCCGCTGAAGGCGGTCCCGCTGCTGCCCGACGGCCTGCTGGACGGCGCGGCCGAGGGCGCCGCGGTGATCGACACCGGCAACTACTACCCGCAGCGGGACGGCCGGATCGCGGCCATCGAGGACGAGGGCCTCACCGAGAGCCGCTGGACCGAGCGGCACCTCGGCCACCCGGTGATCAAGGCGTTCAACGGCACCTACGCCCAGGACATCCTGGACCGTCCACGCCCGGCGGGCGACCCGGACCGCCTCGCCCTGCCGGTCGCCGGCGACGACGAGGCGGCCAAGCGGACCGTCCGGGCCCTGATCGAGGAACTGGGCTTCGACACGGTCGACGCCGGCGGCATCACCGACTCCTGGCGCCAGCAGCCGGGCACCCCCGTCTACGGCCTGCGGGCGGGCGTGGAGGCGGTCCGCAAGGCCCTGGCCGAGGCGTCCCCGCAACGCCCGGCGGACTTCCGGGCCTGAGGGAGGGCCTCCACGCGCCTAAGAGGTCCTAACAAAGGCGTTGGATGTGTCGGTGAGTGATGAGGCAGGTGGCGAGACCGAGGAAGGCCTCGTGGATGTCGTCGCGTCGCTCCCAGCGGATCCGCAGGCGACGGAATCCGTGCAGCCAGGCGATGGTGCGCTCGACGACCCAGCGGAAAACGCCCAGGCCAGAGCCGTGTTCCACGCCTCGCTCCGCGATGACTGGGCGGATACCGCGCTGCCACAGCAGGCGCCGGTATTTGTCGTGGTCGTAGCCGCGGTCGGCAAGCAGGGCGTCAGGCCGATGTCTGGGCCGGCCGACGACGCCGGCAACCGCCGGGATCTTGTCGAGCAGGGGCAGCAGCTGAGTGACGTCGTTGCGGTTTCCACCGGTCAGCGACACCGCGAGCGGGATGCCCTGGCCGTCGGTGAGGACGTGGTGCTTGCTGCCCGGCCGTGCGCGGTCGACCGGGCTGGGACCGCTTTTGGGCCCCGTCGAGCGGCCCGGACGTGGGAGGAGTCGATCACCGCCCGCGACCAGTCCAGCTTCTTCGCCGCCCGCAGCTTCTTCAGGAGCACCAGGTGCAGTTCGTCCCACACGCCGGCCTCGTTCCACGCGGCCAGCCGCCGCCAGCAGGTCATGCCCGAGCCAAAGCCCAGCTCCTGCGGCAGGTACTCCCACTGGATGCCCGTGTGCAGGACGAACAGGATCCCGCACAGCGCCTGCCGGTCCGGGACTCGCGGTCTGCCCTCGACCAGCTTCGGACCCGGCACGGGCAACAACGGCTCGATGAGCGACCACAGTTCGTCCGAAACGATCCAGGGCCGCGACTGACGTTTCCCCACGATCGGACCAACGACCAGCCAAGCCGAACGTCACATGATCAACGGCTTCTGTTAGGACCTCTAAGCGGTTACGGCGAAGTTGACTACTGAATTCTTTGGCCGCTCAGGCGCGCGACCAGAGGGTCTGCTGCTACACCTGTCGCTGACCGACCGGCCGCCGTTCTGACGACGGCTCGCGGCTGTGCTGGCTTGTCAGGGGGTTCCTCTACGGTGCCCGGTATGACGCACTGGATACATGGCCCGCTCCCGCATCACGAGGAAGCCAACGTCGTCTTCTTCCGAGGGATCTCTCTGGACGCGCTCACGCAAGGACTCCTCGGTCAGCGGCGAATGCCACTCGCGTACGGCAAGGGCACCGATTGGGGGTTGGTGATGCACGACATGCTCAGCTGGGAGAGCGGTGACTACGACCTCGCCCATTATGGGCAGTTGTGCCCGGCCAGCGGCGAGCTCGTCGTTTTCGTGATCGAACCATGCATCGCCAAAGCCCATGGCCCCTCGTTCCAGTACTACCGCGATGGACGGCTGATCACCGCCTTCAGCTTTGAGACTCCGTACTACCGGGGAGGCGAGGAGCCCGACCTGCTGCTGCCCACCCTCAGGGCGGCGAACCTCATCGACCCGGCGGATCTTGACAGGGATGACAACGAGGAGCGGATTGTGGAGGTGATCACCGGTTTCTTTTCGTTGCCCGAACTCGAAATGCCTTGACCGACGGAACTGAGCAGCCTCGGTGATATGGGTATGAGGCAGGGCGGGAGGGGCTGCCCATGCCGAAGGCCCTGCGTGTGGAGTTGATGTCTGATCAGGAGTGCGAGGTGCGTGAGCGTCTGCGGGCACGTGGTCTCACGCCGGGCACCAGACCGCGTCTGGAGTGCACACGGCTGGTGGGACGGGGCCTGACCGTGCCCAAGGTCGCTGACCTGCTCGAATGTAACGACGTCACCGTGCGTGGTGCGGTCCACCGCTTCGCGGCACGCGGGTTGGACGCGCTGACGGATGCCCCACGCCCGGGGCGCCTCGGTCACCCGTGAGGACGGCGAGGCGCTGGCTGCCCTACTGGACGAGTCCGCCCGGCAGGGCCGTACCTGGACTGCCGCCGCGTGGTGTGACTGGCTGGCCGCGGAACGGGGCGTCCGGGTCTCGGCGGCCTGGCTGACAGAGGCGCTCCACCGGCACGGATTCCGGTGGAAACGACCCGGGGACACGCTGCGGCACAAGGCCGACCCCGTCCTCCAGCAGGCCGCGCGGGCCCAGCTGGGGGCTCGGGCCGGGCATAGGGTCGGTGCTCCACGACCTGTGCGAGTCGGTCGAGGGCATGTCCCCCCCTGCGAAGACTGGGCCGTCGGCCGTCCGTTCACGAGGGACGCATGCTGGAGTGGGCCGACCTGCACCACCCCTGTGTGACCGAGCGGGAGTTGACCGCGCGGTGACGGTCCACGACGAGCGGGACCTGATCCGGCAGATCGAGAGTCATCTGCTGCTGGCCGCCGCCCGGGAGGAGGGTCGTACCGCCGCCCTACGCCTCAACTCCCGGCTGGGCTGGCTCACCGACAGTCAACGGGATGCTGTAGAGGAGCACTTCGAGACCGAGTAGCTGGCGCTGGCCCGGCTCTCGTGGCGGCGTACGGCCGAGCGGGCGAAGGAGCTGCGGCAGGCGTACGAGTCGTGTTACCGGGTACTCCGCCGCTGACCTGCTGTGTGCTGGGGTGCGCGGTGCTCGCGGCGGCGGCCCTGGTGGTGTCCGTCGCGGCGTCAATAGCGGACTGGCCGGTTGGCCCTCGTACCGCCGGCCGGCGTTGGCCAGGCGCTGGTGAACCCCAACCGGAAGCGAGCGCCGCCGGAGAGCATCTTCCGGCAGGCGCCGTCTGCGTCGTCCAGTCGAGGCGTCGTAACCTCGTCACAGTGCGGCCCGACGACAAGCTGCACGTCGCCGTATACGTCATGGGGAAGCCTGTCGAGCGTGACTCCGGGTCCGCTCTCGGCGACGTCAGCGTTGCGCCGCCTAACCAGTGACGCAGGCCGGCAAGCCCTGACGAGCGGGGACGGGTCTCTCCGGTCACGGACGGCGCCAGGCGTCGTCGGGCAGGTGGCTGCCGGCTTGCGGGCCCATCCGCAGCATGCCCCCGTCGACCACCCACGAGGCGCCCGTGACATAGGAGGCGTCGGGCCCCGCGAGGAACGCGATGACAGCCGCGACCTCGCGGGCGTCCCCAGGCCGTCCCAGTGGTATGCCGGGGCGCCGCTCGGCGTCGACGTCGGCGTCCTCCTGGCCCGTCATCGGCGTGGCGATCTCCCCAGGGGCGACGGCATTGACGGTGATCCCATGTTCGGCCAGCTCGAGCGCCATGACTTGGGTGAGCAGCCCGAGGCCGCCTTTGGCCGCGCAATACGGTGCCGCGCCCACACGAGGCTGGTGTTCGTGGACGCTCGTGACGTTGACGATCCGGCCGCCGTCACCTTGAGCGATCATGTGGCGGGCGGCACGCTGGGAGCACAGGAAAGGCCCGACGAGGTCGACGTCCAGGACTTGGCGCACCGTGCCGAGGTCCAGTTCGAGAAACGGCGTCATGGTGCCGGTTCCCGCATTGTTGACCAGCACATCTATCCTGCCGAGCCGTTCCGCCAGCCGGTCGACGACATCGGCGCCCTCCGGCAGGCTGGTGAGGTCCAACTGTTCGACCTCGGCGCGGCGTCCGGCCTTGCGGACCTCGTCCGCCGTCCGTTGTGCGCCTTCGCGGTCGTGGTGCCAGGTCACGCCGATGTCCAGGCCGGCTTCGGCCAGCCGGACCGCGGCGGCCCTGCCGATTCCCGAGTCGGACCCGGTGACCAGGGCGACGGGTGTGGTGTGCGACTTCATGTCGGCTCCAGGTCGAATGAGTGCTTCGAGACGACCGTTCCGCGAGGGGCGCAAGGCCGCTCCCCACACCGGGTTCGGCCTCCCGTCGTGGCCATTGCTCCGAAGGGCCGGGACCGACCGGTGGACGGCGGCTCGCTCGTCACTCGTCGGTGCCGACGAGTTCCCCGGCGAGCCGTCCTCAAGCACCGGCGAGCGGCGGCGCCGGTCGAGTGTGCTGCGATGTCGCTCCGAGCCACGCGCGGATGCCGACGTCACACATCGGCTCTCGCGTCGGAGACGCCACTGCTCAGGGCGTGTCCCTGAGCGAAGAGTGGCTGGCCGAAACGGTGCGTCGTCGACTCCAGCCCTGGGCCTACCGCTTCCTCGCCGACGACGGCCACTACGGGCTGCCGGAGCGGCCTCTGGGTGCCGTCGTTACCGTCAGGCGTAGCGTCACCGCAAACTGGCGCGTCAGCCGAGATAGGGCTGCTCACGGTGCTCCAGAAAGTGACGGATCCGGAGCCGCTGCGTGTGGTGCATCGACAGTTGATCGATCTCCTCCGGCTGGACGAACCGCAGCTCCGTGGACTCGTCCGAGATCGCGATTCGGTCGCCGACCGTGCGGGCGGTGAAGCAGATGTTGAACTGTCGGCGCACCTCACCGTCCGAGTAGGCGATGACGTGGCGAGCGTCGGTGTACGTGCCCACGAGCCCGGTGATCTCTACGTCCAGACCCGTTTCCTCCTTCACCTCGCGGACGGCCGTTCCCGGGAGTGAGTCGGTCATCTCCATGCCGCCACCGGGCAACGCCCAGAGCGTTATCCCGGCGGCGATGAAGGAGCACGCGACCTTCATCGTCGGTGACCACGGAGACGCGGCGACCACGTTGCGCGATCACCTGGAGTGCTCTTTGCCCCGTGACCTGCCTGGAAGACCGTGCCTGCCGACGCATCACCCCTGCTTTCGCCTGCTCTTGACCGGCTGCGCGAGCAGTCCGACGTCGGGCCCGGGGAGGTGCCCGGCCTGCAGGAGCGGTTGGCGCGCGATCCGCGAGGAGTGCGCCGTGCCCTGGCCGTCGTACTCACGCTGACCGCGTGCGCGGTGCTGACCGGTGCGACCGCGCTGCTGGCGGTCGGCGAGTGGATCGCGGACGCGCCGCCGCACGTGCTGGAGCGACTCGGCGTGCGCCCCGATCCAGTGCTGCCCCGGAGGCCGGTGCCATCGGAGGCGCCGGTCCGCCGGCTGCTCGCCCGCATCGACGGTGATGCCCTGGATCGGGCGGTGGGCGGATGGCTCGCAGTGCGCCGGGAGGGAGATCTCTCCAGTGACCGGACGCTATCCGCCCTGCAGGTTGCGCCCTGCAGGTTGCGTCAGTAGGGACGTTGAGACCCGCTCTTCCATATGACTGAGCACCCGCCGAAACGCCCGGCAGAGGTTTCGGGCGGCAGGGGCACGCTGGGCGACCGCGTCGCCGTCGGTGCGGGCGTACGGCTCCAGCATCGTCACGTCAGCTTGTGCCCTCCACGTGGGGGCGGGCCAGGTGGCGCAGCAGGGAGGTCTTGTCCCACACATGCCAGCGCGCACCGCACACGGGGTCGGTTTCGTAGGTCACCTCCGCGGGGAAACCGTCGGCCTTGACCCGCTCGGCGGGCGGTCCGGAGAGCACCCTGGCGCATCGGGGGCAACGTTCCGGGGTGCGCATGGGGTACATGCCCATCGTTTTCCTGTTCCTGGTGCTGTTGTTTCGGCGTCCGGTCGCGGGTCCGTCAGACGGTCGGACAAGTGACAAAGCTTTGACCCCTGTTGGTGAACGCCGTCCATCCCTGGACGTCCGTCACGCCGCTGTCGCAGGACAGCAGCTGCCAGGCACCGGGGGTCCAGGCGAAGACCGCGTCCTGGCGGAGGCACCGTCCCAGTTCACGTGCCGCCGAGTCGCTCAAGCCGACGATGGCGACGCTCTGCTCCATGTGTGTGCCGTGCGCATCACCTCCCGCTGCGGGCCACCACGCGAGCCCTCGCCGGTCAAGTTCGTCGAGGAGCAGGGCCTGAGCGCGGGCGTTGTCCGCGGCGAGGGCGGGACGGCCGTGAGGGTCGCACGCCGTGACGACGTGGAGGGCGGCGGTTCCCGCAGGTCCGGGGAGGTGGGGGAAAAGGCCATCGGCCGTGCCCCGCGGACGCGGTGCGACCCGTACCGTCCGGTCCGGGAATCGGATATCGACGACCGTCCGCCGGTAGAGATCCCAGTTCGGGGGTGTGGTCGCAGCGTCAGTGACCTGCATGAGGCCCTCCTGTGGACGAAGGACCCCCTTACCCACCGGCAGGGAGATCGGTGCTCTCTCCCACAAGGCCGTGGAAGCCGGTCCTCGGCGCAATCGGCGTCGTGACCGGGCGGAACTATGCCACACCACCGGTCAAGGGGCACAGCGTTGTGGATCACATTGCGCAAAATCCGGACAGGTGTTGGCTTCGCGCCCGGTCACGAGTTTCAGCGTCAAGCCCCGGCTTGCTGGGCGACACCCCGCTCGCCGCGCATGCCCCAGGTGACGACCAGCCCAGCGCGCGGTGCGTTGGGAAACGGCAGATCACCGGGTGTCGAACTCAAGAACCTCGTCGCCCTCGAGTTCGAGCTGTAACCCGGTCGGGGGCGCCGGGACGGGAGAGCAGGAACGGAGGCCGGGGAGAGCTGCGGCAGCAGGAGTGTTACGGATGGTGCCGCTGGCCGGGGAGCTGACCGCGTCACTGATCAGCCGGGCCGCGGACCGGACCCGGCCGGAGGGCGACCATGGGCTGTTCGCGTCGAACGTCGAGGTGGGCACCCACCTCGTCCTTGATGCCGAGCTGGCCGTTTGCCGCACCGGCGAAGTCACCCTGGTCAGCCGCCTGCCCCGCTCCTGCGGGCCCGGCGAACTGGTCCTGACGGACCGCGAGTTTCTCGGCGTGCATCTCGGCAGCGATGCCGGCCCCTGTGACCGCAGCGCCCGCGGACCGCCGTAGTCCCACATCCGCCGCCACCGCTGCACCGAGCGGACGCTGGCCCTCAGGTCCGTGGCGATCACCGAGCTCGCCTCGCCCTGAGCGAACCTCTCGGCCGCCTTCAGCCATAACTCCTCGCGGAACTCCTGCCGTTCGGCGGTCAGCCCGCCCCCTTGTGGATACCGCGTGCCCCGGTGATACCGCACGGACGACCAGCCATCAGCCCCTACGACACCGTGAGTTCCACCTCAGTAGCTGGCCACGGGGCGTGTCGAGGGTCTGGCGGATGCGCGGCCTACGGCACCGCCGACAGGAATCGTCCCCGCGGGGGGTGACTTTTACGCGGGGCCGGCTGCCCCGCTGGGCGATCCTTCCCGGTCTGCGGGGGCGAGTCCCTGGGAAACCGGGAGACGGCCGTGCAAAAGGAGGCTGACGAGCTGGTCGACCACCGCCTCGTCCGGCGCAGTGCGGTTCACCGCGGCCAGGTACACGACCGTTCCGGAGTAGATGTCGACCATCAGTGACGTATCGGTGTCCGGCGGCAACCGGCCTGCGAGGCGGGCCCGCTCCAGCAGGTTCACGACCGAAGCGCGGCGGGGCTCGATGAGCTCGGCGAAGGCACCAGTGCCGGTGGGATCCTCGATCACGTCGGCGAGAAGCGCCGGAAGGATCAGGCACGTGGGCAGGGCGGAGACGAGATCGATGGTGAGACGGACGGCGGTGCGCAGGTCGGCTTCCAGATCACCGGTCTCGTCGATGGCAGGCAGGGGGACTTCCCCACGGAGTGATTCGATCACGAGTGCGGCCTTGTTCGGCCACCACCGGTAGATGGTGGCCTTGCTGACCCCGGCCCGCCGGGCGATGCCATCGAAGGCGAGGCGCTGGTACCCGACCTCGCCGAGGAGGTCTTTCGTGGCCCTGAGCACCGCTTTGTGAGACTCCTGGCTGCGCCGCCGCGAGTCATGCGTAATGCGGTCGGGCTCGGCGCACTCAGGAATCATCGTGTCCGACCGGCCGCCCTGCGACCTAGGAGCGTCCACCGCATGCCTCCCTGTGTGAGCCATTGACCCCGTTGACTTCGTCCATAAAACGAGCCAATGTTAATGAAACGGGGCGTTTCGTACCGTAAAGCCCCGTCTTGTAGTCAATAGTAAGATCCGCAAGCCTGCCTGGGAAACTGCTGTCACTCGTCCAGTGCCTCCGGCGGGTGGATCACCGCGTGCCGGACCCGCGCGCAGGATCCGGCGCGCGTGGGCGTTCCCCTTGAGCGCCCGCGATCCTTGTTTCTGTTTCGACCCCCAGAAGGGGGTACATAAGATGCGCGCAACTACGAGCAAGATGCGGCGCATAGCCGCTGTGGTGTGCACGGCTCCCCTCTTTGCCATCGCGGCCGGAGCCGGCGCAGCCAGTGCGGCCGCTTTCCCCTCGTCGTCCCATGTCGCCTCGGCTCCCTCCTACGACAGCAACAGCCGGGGAGATCGCTGCTTCTTCGGCGGCGGCTGGGGCTGGGGCTGGGGAGATCGTTGCTCCTTCAGCGACGGCTGGGGCTGGGGAGGCGGCAGCCACTTCGGCGACGGCTGGGGTTGGGGAGGCGGCGGCCACTCCGGCGACGGCTGGGGCTGGGGAGGCGGCGGCCACTCCGGCGACGGCTGGGGCTACGGTCACGGGTTCGGCGGCGATTATGGCTTCGGGGGTGACCACGGTGGCTATCACGGCGGCGGTGATCATGGTGGTGGGCATGGTTACTGACGCTCCGGCGCAGTGAGCTGGCGTCAACGTGCGGCAGTTGTGTGAGTGCTGCATCCGGATGCCCGGTCAGATCGGGCATCCGGACCGCTCTGGTGCGGCGGGCCTCCCTATCGACCGGTGGACGGGCGGTGCGCAGCGTTGAAGATCGTGTGTGTCGGTGCGGGGCCTGCGGGACTGTACTTCGCAATCTCGGCCAAGTTGCGCGACGCCGGGCACGAGATCACCGTGTACGACCGCGACCCACCCGCGGCGACCTACGGCTGGGGCGTCGTGTACTGGGACGACCTGCTGGACGTCCTCTACCGCAACGACCCCGAAAGCGCCCGGGAAGTCACAGCCAGGTCCGTGCTGTGGCAGGACCAGGAGGTGCGGGTACACGGCTCTGGCGGCGAGCAGACGGCGTACTTCGGGGGTTACGGATACAGCATCAGCCGATCCGCATTGCTCGAAGTCCTGGCCCGGCGTGCCGCGCAACTCGGCGTCGACGTCCGGTACGGCCACCGTGTCGCAGACGCCTCGACGCTTCCCGAGGCGGACCTTCTCGTGGCCGCCGACGGTGCGAACAGTCAGATCCGTGGACAGAGCGCGGGCTTCGGGACGCGCATCGAGGTCGGTCTCAATCCCTACATCTGGCTTGGCACGGACCATGCCTTCCGCAGTTTCGTGTTCAACTTCGAGCGGACGTCTGCCGGATGGATCTGGTTTCACGCCTATCCGTCGGTCGCAGGAATCAGCACCTGCATCGTCGAATGCTCACCGCAGACCTGGCACGGTCTGGGACTCGACGAGCTGGCCCACGACCAGGGAATGGGACTGCTGGAGGACATCTTCAAACCCGCACTCGCCGGCCACCGCCTGATCAGCCGATCACGGAACGCATCGCCGCCTTGGCAGCGCTTCGCACACGTGACCAACAAGACCTGGTACCACGGCTCGACGGTACTCGTGGGCGACGCTGCCCATACCACCCACTTCACGCTCGGCTCGGGCACCAGACTGGCAATCATCGATGGGATCGTCCTCGCGCACAGCCTGCAGGAATACCTCGATGTGGAGGACGCGCTGCGGGAGTACGACCGCCATCGCCGCGCGGAACTCCATCCGGTGCAGGCGGCCGCGCGTACCAGCATGGCGTGGTTCGAGCACTTGGACCAGTACGCCGACCGCGGTGCCGTGGCCTTCGCGCACGCCATGTCGGTACGCCTGGGCGGCCAGCACCCCTGGCACCAGCAGCTGCACCTTGCCACCCAGACGGCTGCCGTTCGCACGACACGGCGCGCCTTCGCCACTGGCCGACGCTGGTACCTCGCCCGTCGGCGAGGCCAAGGGAAAGACAACCAGTGGTCGTGGCAGAAGCCGTAACTCTGCAGTAGCTCCGCGGTGAACGGCGACGTCACCAGGGCGCCGCGCGCTGACGCTCCTCGAAGCGGACGACCTGCGCAAGGCTGTCCACCGCGTCTTGGACGTCTTCGCCGAGGCCGCGGAACTCGACCGTGAACGTGTCCAGCGGGAGGCTCAGTTTCATGCCGTCCAGGCTGCGTTCCGGGGGCGCCGCAACGGTTTTCGTATCGCCCGCAGTGGACCACGGCTGGACGGGCTCACCGAATTCGCCGACCATCTCGCGGAGTTGCTCACCGAAGACTCGGGGGCCTCACAGCATGCCCAGGCGACGGCCTGGCCCGGCGCGGCGGCCATGACCCACCCGCACCGCCGCCCCCCCGTCGGGCCCTACTCGGCGTTGCGGGTCGTGGCGAAGCGGCGCTGGTAGGCGGCGGGGCTGATGGACAGTTCCCGTGCGAAGACGCGGCGGAGGCTCTCGTAGCCCGGGAATCCGGCCAAGGACGCCGCCTGCGTCGCGGTGTACCCCTGGTCGAGCAGCGACTTCGCGATGTCGAACCGGATCGACTCGACGTACCGGGCCGGCGTGGTGCCCAGTTCCTCCCGGAACAGCCGCGTGAGGTGACGCGTGCTGAGGTTCAGACGCGCGGCCAGTTCGGTGAGGGAGTAGTTGTCGGCGGGCTGCGCCGAGACCAGGTCGACGACCCTGCGCAGGGCGGGCGAGCGGGGCGGCGGGCCCTGCAGGGGAGCGGAGAACTGCGACTGGCCCCCCGCCCGCTGCAGGTAGACGACCAGGGAGCGGGCCACCTCCCGGGCGAGGTCGGGACCGTGGTCCTCCTCGACGAGGGCCAGCGCGAGGTCGATGCCCGCGGTGACACCCGCCGAGGTGTAGACCGTGCCGTCGCGCACGTAGATGGCGTCGGGTTCGACGCGGGTCCTGGGGTGCAGGGCGGCGAGTCTGTCCGCGATCTTCCAGTGGGTGGTCGCCCGTTTGCCGTCCAGGAGGCCGGTCGCGCCGAGGACGAAGGCACCGGAGCACACGGAGGCGACCCGGCCGGAACGGGCTGCCAGGTCCCTGGCGGCTTCGACAAGGTCGCGCGTGACCGGGGTCCTGGGGTAGACGTCTCCGCCCGGCATCAGGAACGTGTCGGGGTCCGGCTGCGTGGTGGCGCTGCCGTCGACGGCGATCCGCATCCCGATCGAGGAGGCGATGCCGGCCCCCGTCGTGGACACAAGGGTGATCCGGTAGTCGGCACCGAGCAGGTTCGCTTCCCCGAACACCTCGGCGGGGCCGGCGACGTCCAGCAACTTGACCCCGTCGTAGACGAGGATCGCCACCCGATGCGTGCCGGAGCTCACAGACCCATCCTGAGGTGACTGGATTCGAGTGGTTCATGGCCGGACTGAGGCGGCGCCGGGGGCCGCGGGGTCGGCACCGTGGAGAACGGGCGCACGGTCCACTCGTCACACATCGCACCAGAAAGCACGGACACCATGACCGACATCATCGCAGGGGTGGAAGTACCCGGAACATCGGCCGTCGCGGAGGCCACGGACTTCCTCCGGGAGAGGACCAATCCCCTGATCTTCCACCACTCCCGGCGGGTATTCCTCTTCGCTTCGCTGCACGCCCGCGAGCTCGGTCTCCAGCCCGATCCCGAGTTGCTCTACATCTCGTCGATGTTCCACGACACGGGTCTTTCCATCCCGTTCTCGGAGACGCAGCAGCGTTTCGAGCTGGACGGCGCCGACCACGCGCGGAAGTTCCTGCTCGACCGCGGGTTCTCCGAGGGCGCGGCTGAGGTGGTCTGGACGGCGATCGCCCTGCACACGACGCCGGCGATCCCCGGCCGGATGGGTCCCGAGACCGCCGCCATGAACCAGGGCGTGCTGACCGACGCGCTCGGCCGGGGGCTGGACAAACTGGACGGCGACCGGGTCGACGAGATCGTCGCCGCTCATCCTCGCGGTGACTTCAAGAAGGAGTTCCTGCAGCAATTCGTCGACGGCCTCAAGGACCGCCCGGACACCACGTACGGAACCATCAACGCGGACGTCCTGGAGCATTTCGTTCCCGGATTCCGCCGCGCGTCCATGGTCGAGCGCGTCCTCGACGCTCCCTGGCCGCGGTGACCCGGCAACAGCCGGCACCGGGCCGATGCGTTCCCTTTCGTGACGGGGCCGGCCAGTCGGCGCTGAGCCACCTCTTCATCTCCCACCAGACAGCAGCAGACAGCAGCGAAGGAGTGCTCGTGCGAGCCATCACCGTCCGGGACCGCGACGCCGGGATCGCGGGGCTGACCCTGGAGGACCTCCCCCATCCGAACGCCGCCGAGAACGATGTCGTCGTGCGGGTGCACGCCGCGGGCTTCACCCGGGGAGAGCTCGACTGGCCCGCGACCTGGACCGACCGCGCCGGCCGTGACCGCACCCCGAGCGTGCCCGGCCACGAGGTCTCGGGGGTGGTGGCCGAACTCGGCTACGGAACGACCGGCCTCACCGTCGGCCAGCGGGTCTTCGGGCTGACCGACTGGGCCCGCGACGGATCACTCGCCGAGTACGTCGCCGTGGAGGCCCGCAACCTCGCCCCGCTCCCCGCCGACGTCACCCACACGGTGGCGGCCGCACTGCCGATCTCTGGGCTCACCGCCTGGCAGGGCCTGTTCGACCACGCGGGTCTCACCACGGGCCAGACCGTCGTCATCCACGGCGCCGCCGGCGCTGTCGGCTCGGTCGCCGTCCAGCTCGCCCGCGAAGCGGGGGTCCGGGTGGTCGGCACCGGCCGCGCCGCCCACCGGGACACCGTCCTGGATCTGGGCGCGCACGCGTTCCTCGACCTGGACCACGATCGCCTGGAGGACGCCGGGCAGGCCGACGTCGTGTTCGACGTGATCGGCGGCGAGATCCTCGACCGCTCGGCCGCACTGGTGCGTCCCGGCGGCACGCTCGTCACCATCGCTCACCCGCCCACCGTGCGCCCCGAGGAGGGGCGGGCCGTGTTCTTCGTGGTGGAGCCCGACCGCGCACGCCTCGCCGACCTCGCCCGGCGCCTCAGGGACGGGCGGCTCCAGGTAGGGGTCGGCGCGGTGCGGCCGCTCGCCGAGGCAGCCGCCTCCTTCGCCTCCAGGCAGCGCGTGCCCGGCCGCACGATCATCCGCGTCGCCGAGGACGAGGGGGCGTGAGGGGCTGGGATGAATGCCACCTGCGCGCACCCGTCATGGCCGGCTACAAGCGGGCACGGGTCAGGACCGGCGGAGGTCCGGGCTCCGGCACGACGGGTGGGGCGGTCGCCCCGGCGAGCGCGAAGGCCAGTCCGGCTCCGGGCCCCAGGACCGAGCCGAGCCCGGCGTGGAAGCCGTCGAGGCTCTCGCTGCCTGGGCGGGTGTCGTGCAGGGTGACGGCGGCCAGGGTGAGCATGCCCGCGTTGACCACGCCAGCCAGGCCGAGGGCGACCGTGAGCGAGGTGCGGTGGGTTCGCAGGGTGCGCTGCTTGACACTCCAGGAGTGCCGCGTGGCAGCTTGCCGATCGAGGACTGGAGGTAGATCACGTGGGGCATGCCGGTGGCCCCGATGATGCCCGCCGCGAGCACCAGGCTGTCCGAGCCGACGAGGCCGGGCCGCATGCCGGACAAGGCACCGTGCCAGGACCCGGCGCGGACGAACTGGTAGGCGAAGCCCAGGACGAGCACGAGCACGAGCAGCAGGAGCACGGTGACCCTCTCGAAGCGGCGGCGTCCCTCGGGGGCCAGGATCAGCAGAAGCAGCGAGGAACCGGCGACGATGAGCGCGGCGGGCAGCAGCGGCAGGCCGAACAGGAAGTACTTGGGGTGCCGCCCCGCCGACGAACTCGGCGTCCGCCGGTCCCGTCGTCCACCTGTCCCTCTTCGACGCCATGGGCCACGACGAGCCCAGCGGAGTGATCGGCCGGGGCCGATCAGGCGAGAGCATGGTTGTCGCGGCGTTTGCCGAGCCCGGCCGAAGTCCGGGTCTACTTTGAGGGCGTTTCCAGCCGGTGTTCCGGCAGGTGGCGGCGGAAGGGCAGGGGGCGGTCGTGGACCAGCGATCGTCAGAGCGGCGCGAACTTCCACGAGACCAGGGAAGTGTGGGCCTACACCGGGCGCAAGAGCCGGCCGGTGGCCGCCGGGGCACGTGCCTGCTGCGCCTGCGGCTGGCGTGGCCGAACCCTCCAGTGGGACCAGGACGAGCTCGGAGACATCGGCACCGAAGCCGACACCGACACCGAGCCGTTCTACGAGGACTGGCTCGCTCACACTGAGACCGTCGAGCATCAGACGGTTGCACTCCCCCAAGCCCTGGACGCGCTGCTGGAGCAGTTGGACACCCGGCTCACCACCCTGGCACTGGACGCCCCGGCCGCCGCGCTGAAAGCCGTGGACGCGGTCGACCGTCTCGCCAAGGATGTCGGTCGGCTCGCAGCCCGTACCGTCGAGGCCGACACCCCCGAGCAGTTGGAAGCGCTGGGAACGGCGCTCGGCATCGCCCCCACGGAAGCTGGCTCGCGCGTCACCCGCTTCCGCCTGGAACTGTGACCCGGCCGATCGCTCGGAGGAGGCGACCGATCCCCGTCGGCCCGGCCGTCTGCCCTTCGCCGCGAGTTTTTGTCCGACCGCCCGTCGTGCCCGCTCGAGCTCCACCGGCGACACCCCCACGGACGCCGAGCCGGACAACCTGATGCCCCTCACCTGCGACGAGATCGGTCGTCTGTTCATCGCCCTCGCCGTACAGCACATCCAGGACGCAGCACACCGCCTCCGCTGGCCCCAGTGGCGACGCCGTCACCAGGCCCGATCACGGCTCAGCCACTACCGCAGCCAGGCCTCGACCCCGGCATGATCACGATCGACCGCTGGAGTGCTGGTTCGCCGCGGCTTGCGTTGGCCTGCGTTATACGGGCTCGCTGGGCATTGCCTGGCGATGGGTCTGGTCCTGGAGATTGAGCAGGGAGAGGAGTGAGGCCACCGTCAGGCCCAGACCGGCTTCGGTCGGATGGCGCAGGACCTTGGCGGGGTCGATCTCATAGATGTTGCCGCGCCCCTGGCGCGTGTGTGAGAGGTAGCCGGCCTGCTCCAGGTCCGCGATGATCTTCTGCACGGCGCGCTCAGTGAGGCGGCAGCGGACGGCGATGTCGCGGACCCGTGCGCTCTGGTTGTCCGCGATGGCCGCAAGGACGCGAGCGTGGTTCGTCAGGAACGTCCACCCGCTGTGTGACTCAGGTACCCCATCCATGGCCCGATTCTAGCGAGCAACTATGCACGCTTTCAAAAACACGTACGCGCTTTCGTGCATAACTTGACGCGTATTGTTTCCGTGGGGCAACGTTGGGGCGGTCGCACCGGTGCACACTTGGAGTCAGCCATGCAGCAACCCTCGGACCACGTCCGGTCCCCTCTGGCGCCGAACCTCCCTTGCTCCGAGAGAGATGGTGCTGCGGTATCGCTTCCGCCCGGTCAGGCAACTGCGTTGTTCGCGTCGAGCGGTAACCGGAGCCGGGTGATAGTGCGAGGTGAACTCGACCTCGTCTCGGGCGAGCAGATCCGAGGCCGCCTGGTCGACGCCCTGGCCGCTTCGTCCGACCGTCTCGAGCTGGACCTGAGCGGGGTCAGCTTCTGTGACTGCGCCGGCCTCAATGTGCTTCTGGAACTCCGGCACCGGGCCGTGAGTCAGGGCAAGACCGTCACGATCCAGGCCGCCAGCCCTGTGGTCGACAGGTTGCTCGACCTCATCGGAGCGCAGGAGCTGTTCGCACCCGAACGGTCGCGGTGCGCCGAACCCGCGTCGTTCGGCGCCGCCTCCTGGTCCTCACCGAAGCCGGGAGCGTTGCCCAGCGTCAAAGTCCAGCGTGGCCGGCGCCTGTCTGCATGTGGGTGAACCCGCTTGGGTGGATGATGGCCCATGACGGCGGCCCATAGTCAGCCGACGCCCTGCTGAACTGGTTGACCCAAGAGTTGGCCCAAGGACCAGCAAACCCTGGTGGCCGACCCGCTGGAAGCGACGCTGCCACGGCTGGATCGGCCGTCGCGCGGGCGGCCTCGGCCGCCGCCTCCAGGTCGCCGTCGACCACGTTCAGCCGGGCTCCGTGCGCCTCGATCTGCTCCCGCTTCTTGGCCGCCGAGCGTCTTCTACGCCTCGCACGTGTTCAACTCGTACCTCCTGCACGGCACCAAGAACCTGTGTCCACGAGCTGTGGGAGGACCTCGGCGGGCGCCTGCCCGAGGTGCTCGTCCTCTCGGTGGGCAACGGCCCATGACCCTCCGGAAACACCCTGTCTGGGCGGCCGCCCTGGGGCATGTTTTCGTGCAGTGCTGGCCTGGCAGTACGTCCCGGCAACGGGCAGTGGGCTCTATAGAGTCTCCCAGGAGGTAGCCCCGTCTCGGTTTTCTGAGCGGGGCTGCGCCGTTTCACACGGTGTGGGTGGCACCGTCCTCTGCCCTCGCCGCAACGGGACCGCCGTCGACCCTCTGCTGAGGTTATGCCCATATCCCCCACCTACGCGGAGGGCATCGCCATTCCCCGCCCGCCCCGCGCCCGCCAGATCCTGCGCGCGGTACGGGAGTCAGGGGGCAACCTTCCAGGCCGTGACGGAGGATCAGATCTGGCATGCACAGCTGGACCTGGCGTCCCGTGGACTGTACGTGGAGACGACGGCCGTGGCCTGCTGGGCGCCGGTGCGGGAGGGGGCGCTCGGCGAGAAGTCGGCGGTGGTGCCGCTGTGCGGGGCGGGGCTGAAGTCGGGCCTGGCCCGGCCGTAGCCACCGCGCGTCCTGCGGGCTCCGCGCGCCGGCGCCCGGCCCCGCCCTGGCATCAGGCCGCCCCCGGTGCTGGCCTTCCCAACAGGCGTAGCGCAACAGGCGCTGCATCGGCCCGGGCCGAGCAAAGCCCGCCTGCTCGGCCAGCTGCGAGCAGTTCTTCCGCTCGATGCCCGACAGCAGCCTGAGTAGGTAAGCGCGGGCCGCCGCCTGAACCTGCCCGCGATCCGGGCCATGACCTGGTCGAACATCGCCTGCCACCGGGCAGGGTCTACGCTATGACCTGCGGCCACCGCACGATCTTCAGGAGTCCACACAACCCCCGATGATCACGTGGTGGCCGACCCTCTTGCGGGGCTGGGCCTCACCGTGGTCGCGAAGTCGAACTCGCGTGTCAGGCGGTGAAGCCGCCGTCGACATGGATCGAGGCTCCGGTGATGTACGAGCCGTCCGCACTTGCAAGGTGGGCGACGGTGGCCGCGATCTCGGCTGCTTCCGCATAGCGGCCCTCAGCCGTGAAGCCGGCGATCACCTCGGCATTCGGCCCGTCAGCGGGGCCAGGTGCCCGGCGGGGCTGTCGCAGTCGGCATATGGGCGGTCCCGACCAGGTGCTCATCAGTTTCTATGCCTCGGTGGAGCGGCGGTCTGGCGGTTGCACGGCGGCACGCTGGCGGTCGCGGCGCCGACGGAGATGGGCAACTGCCGCGCCCAGGATGACCAGGCCGGGTCCGGTGTGCACGGCGAAGACGCCCAGCAGGTGTGGGCCGCCCCAGTCCTGCGCATAGCTCTCAGGGTTGGAGTAGTCGATGATG
This sequence comes from Streptomyces griseoluteus, assembly GCF_004784465.1. Classification (GTDB taxonomy): domain Bacteria; phylum Actinomycetota; class Actinomycetes; order Streptomycetales; family Streptomycetaceae; genus Streptomyces; species Streptomyces griseoluteus. The sequence goes on from NZ_SRRU01000015.1 coordinate 86,688, forward strand.
AAGAACTCGGCGATTCCCCGGGCAATCAGGTAAACCGCCAGAAGTCCACCGACAAGCATCGCGGCCGCTCTGAGGACCCGCCGCCGGGACCTCGGTGAGACCACACACACCACTGAGCCGACCACAAGCGTGAGAAAGACGCAGGCGACAGCTATGAGCATGAGCTCAGCCCTTTTCAATTGGCTTACGGTGGCGGCGATAGGTGCGGACTAGCAGTCCGGCCCAGGGAGCGAGGGAGGCCGACAGCGCCAGCGCTCGGCGCGGTGTGGTCGGGGCCCACAGGATGTTGTCTGTCAGTCCAGCCTGCAGCGCGAGGTGGGTGACGCTGGTGGACGCCACGATCGCCAGCGCGACCAGCACCAGTGTGAAGCGTGCCCGCACATGCTGTGTGGCAGCGTGGGCGACCACGTCGATCAGGGTGCGGGGGGTGAGGTCGGTGTCGTCGAGGAGGGCGCGGAACTCTTCGCCGTAGCGCTCACGCCACGGCTTCGGGTGTAGTGCCACGAGCAGATCCCTCACGCCCATCCCAACCGCCGCCTTCCGGTGCTCACTACGCGCGACCAACTCTCCAGGTGCGCCGCCAGCGCCTCCCGCCCGGCCGGGGTGATCTCGTACGGGCGCCGGCGCTCTTCGCTGGGCAGTGCAACGATCAGCCCGCGGTCGACGAGCTTGCTCAACGAGCCGTATAGCGTGCCCGGACCTAGTTGGACCCCGGTCTGCTCCTTCACGTCGGCGGTGATGGCGTAGCCGTGCTTTGGCCCATCGCTGAGTGAGAGCAGCACCAGTGCGCCCGGTTCGCCGAACCGAGCCAGTCCCTCCGAACGTCTTTGGTTCGTCATGCGATGCATCGTATGACGTAATAGAGCGCTCGTGAAGGGCGCGACGGAGAATTGCCACCCAGAACTGCGTACTCACAGCCTTCGACGGTTACAACGGGTTCATCTGGGGCGAGTTCCTCGACCGCTGGCTCTGGCTGTGGCCGGTCCGCCGCTGCAACGGCGGACCGGCCACATCAAGGCCGCGGTAACGAGCAGAAGTTGACCTCGCAGTTGCCGGACCCTGCACTTCCTTGTACGAGCGATGCCCCCCACACACGAGTGCGACGCTAGGAGGGGGTACCAACCCAGTGCACGTCGGACGACGGCGTGACCGTGCTGGTGGCGTTCTCCAAGACCGACCAGGCCGCCAGGGGCGAGCAGACCTTCGTGCCGGCCGGCCCCGACGCGCCGGCCGTGTGCTCCCTGACGCGGGTGCGCGCATGGCTGGAGGAGCTGCGCCACCACGGCATCACGTCCGGCCCGTTGGGCCCGGGTGTGAGTTGCGGTTGGCGTCGGGATGAGCGGGTCGTCCGGCCGCCGGATGCGGACTTGGCGGGGGCGGGGGATGAAGCCCCGAAGAAGGTGTCCTCGTCCCAGGTGGTCGGCGTCAGGGGCCACAGGTCGGGGATGCCCAAGCGGCGCTCGATCCCTGCTGCGGGACCGGCAAGGTGTCGAAATCCGGATGATGCGAAAGGAACAGGGGCGCTAGCGTGCACCTATGGATCTTGAACCTGGAAAGACCGTGGCCGCCGTTCCCGTTCCTCTCGATGCCGAACTCCAGGTCGCTTATGACGCCTACCTGGCGGAGGAACCGGACTTGGCGCCGATGAGCCTCGAGAAGCTGTCGGTGATCCGCGCGGAGGTCGACGCCGCAGTGGCGGCGCTCGAGGACCTCAGCCATGGCGGGCGCTTCACCGTCTTCCAGCCTTCGGTGCCCGGCCTGGACGGCGCCCCCGAGATCCCGCTGCTGGTGTGCACACCCTCCGGCGCGCCCGCATCGCGGCCGGCGCTCTACTTCATACACGGCGGCGGCTTCTACGGTAGCGATCACCGCACCGGGCTCGACCAGATACTCGAGACGGCCGAGCGGTTCGGGGCCACGCTGATCTCGGTCGGCTACCGGCTCGCGCCCGAGCACCCCTACCCCGCCCAGATCAACGACGCTTACGCCGGTCTGCTGTGGGTCGCCGACCACGCGGACGAGCTCGGCATCGACTCCGAACGCATCGTCGTCACGGGCTTCAGCGCCGGCGGCGCCCTCAGCGCCGCGCTCGCTTTGACCGTGCGCGACAAGGGTGGTCCCCGCCTGCTCGGCCAGCTGCTGATTGCCCCGCTGCTCGACGACCGCAACGACAGCGCCTCGGCCCTGCAGATGGACGACGTCGAACTCTTCGACCGCAGCCGCAACAAGTTCGCCTGGAGCTCGCTGCTCGGCGACGCCCGGGGCGAGGCTGACGTGCCGCAGTACGCTGCGCCCGCTCGCGCCACCGACCTGGCCGGCCTGCCGCCCACATTCCTCGACGTCGGCTCCGCCGAGTGCCTGCGCGATGAGATCCTCGCCTACGCCGACCGGATCTGGCAGGCCGGCGGCGAAGCCGAGCTTCACGTGTGGCCCGGCGGGATCCACGGTTTCGACCGGAAAGCCCCCGAGGCGCGGATCAGCAAGGCCGCTGTCGCGGCACGCCGCAACTGGCTGGAGCACCTTCTCGCCACCAACTGACGGTCTCCTCCGGCGGTAGTCGGTCGCGGGATGGACAACGTGCCGGCCAGGCGTCCAGTAGCAACGAGGTCGAGGAACCTTGCGACGGAACTGAGGTGGTAGCTGCGTGACACGGCGCCCCCCCACGGTTCCGGACCAACCAGTGTCCAGCCGTGAGGTGGCGCGTTCGCGTAACTGACGTCGGCGCCTCATGACGCGATCCCCTGCCGCTGCGGCGGGCTGACCCGGGCGACGGCCCCCTACGGCATGTGCGGGGCTTGTCGGGCGGAGGAAGCTCCCGCAGGTGAGTGGACGAGTCGCTGCCAGGCTCGCTGGAAGTCCACCCCCGGGACTTCGACCTGGTGATGACCAGGTATGACCTGATCGTGAACGCGATCACCGAGGCCCTGCCGGACGCGCCGACCATCGACGACCTCCAGGACGGCGGGGCACAGCGTTTCGGCCATCCAGTGCCCGCCGACGTGCTCCGCACGCAGATCGACATCTTCAACATGTCGCTGAGGACGCACCGCCAGAACAAACCCCTTGCTCACAGCTCCCCCAGGGGATGGTCATGTCTGGCCCACACTGACCGGCGGGCAAGAAGGTGGGCCCCGAACTCCTGCGACTGGTTCGGGGCCCACCTGTGTATGGCGTGGGTTACGGGATGGAGTGCCACGCCTCACCGGGGGGTGAGGCCGCGCCAGTTCGGCAGGCTGTAGCGGGTAACCAGAGACCACGCGGTCCGCGCGGCGTCCTCTACCCAGCCGTGCCCCGCCGCGGGCAGGCCATCGACTCCACGCAGCCACTTCGTGATCTGCTCCTCCGAGGCATGCGTGTTGCCCTTGCCGAGGTACTTCAGGACGTACACCGCGAGGTACTCCTCGTCCCGCGTGTCGCCCTGACCGGTGAGGATGGGCCTGAGCTTGGAACGGAGTGCCGGCCTGGGCGCACCCCTCGACGGTGCCTCGGCCTGGGTGAACCCCGGGACGGTGCGCCGACTGGGGGCCCGTGAAGTGAATGGCTTGAGTTGACCCTGTCGGGCCGGGGCGGGGCTTCCTACGATTCCCTCGCCTCCCCCTCCTTCACAGGTTTCACACAGTTTCTTCAAAGTTGAACGGAGGGCCGGAGTCCGAACCCCCCACCCACTCAACCGGGAGAAACCATGGCTGGTGGATTCCTCCTGAGCGGCGCCGTAGCCGCTCTCCTCACCACCGCGCTACCCACCCCGAACCCGTCCTCCGTGTTCGACGACCCGCCTCCGGACAAGATCGTCATCGACGTGGCGACGGTGAACGGCTCCGGCTGTCCGGCCGGTACGGCCGCCGTGGCGGTGTCGCCGGACAACACCGCCTTCACGGTGACGTACAGCGACTACCTCGCCCAGGCCGGCGGCAACTCCGACCCCACGGCCTTCCGCAAGAACTGCCAGCTCAACCTGGTGGTCCATGTCCCGCAGGGCTTCACCTACGCCGTCGCCCAGGCGGACTACCGGGGCTTCCTCTCGCTCCAGCCCGGCGCGACCGCCACGCAGAAAGCCTCGTACTACTTCCAGGGCTCCTCGAGCACCGTGCCGAGAACCCACCCCTTCGGCGGCGCCTACAACGACGACTGGCAGGTCACCGACAGCACCGACTGGGCCCAACTGGTCTGGGCGCCCTGCGGTGTCCTGCGCAACTTCAACATCAACACCGAGCTCAGGGTGAACGCGGGCAGCGCGAACCCCGGCAAGGTCAGCTTCATGACGATGGACTCCACCGACGGAGACATCAGCACGATCTACCACCTGGCGTGGAAGGAGTGCCCGAAGCAGTAGTGCGCCACCGGCCGTGCGACGCCGTCCGCCCCTCGGCCGGCGTCGCACGAGGCATCGGAGTCTGTCCGGCAGTTCGCGTCGCGGCCCCAAGGGGGGCGGCATGACCGGACCGGCCCGCCTTGACGACGCTCGTCATCAATACAGCTAATCCGCTTGTCCCATTCCCGCCGCGTTCGGCCAGCACTGGGCGTTCGGCCAGCCCGTTGCCGGGGCCGAGGTCAGGCCGGCGGCGGGGGCCGGGGCCGTCATATGGCTCGATGCTGGTTTTGGCTGCCCTGAGACTGGGTGCGCCACCCCTGTCAACCCGACCCAGCCGCCGTGCAGGACGGCGGCGGCACGATGCCTCTCGGACCGACGGCTGTCGTGACGAAGTGAAGGCAGCCGTGAGCACCGGGCGTCGGTCCGTGCCCTCGCCCACGAGATCAGTGGCCCTGGTGACCGATCACTCACGCCGTCAGTAGGACAAGGGCTGGACCCATCCCGTCGCCATGGCTGATCGTGGGAGACGTGAACGATCACCGAATGGCACCTGTCAGTCGCACAAGTTCGCCAGGCGCGACAAGCGACGTGGCCGTGGATGAAGAGGCCGGTGAGGTCCGCCGTTTCTGGAACCGGCTCGGCCTTCCCGGACTGATCGATGTCCACACGCACTTCATGCCCGAGCGCGTCCTGCACAAGGTCTGGGAATACTTCGACGCGCAGGGGCCGCTGACCGGCGGACTGGAGTGGCCGATCAGCTACCGGCAGCAGGAGGCGGAACGCACCGCTGTGCTGCGCAAGTTCGGTGTACGGGCGTTCACTTCGATGCTCTACCCGCACAAGCCCGGCATGGCCCGCTGGCTCAATGGCTGGGCCGCCGAGTTCGCCCACCGCAACCCCGACTGTCTCCACACCGCCACCCTCTACCCCGAGCCGGGTGTCGAGACCTACGTTCGAGAGGCTGTCGAAGCGGGCGCGCGCGTGTTCAAGGCGCACGTACAAGTGGGGGCCTACGACCCGGCCGACGAACTTATCCAGCGGGCGTGGGGGGTGCTGGCCGAGGCCCGCGTTCCCGTGGTGATCCACTGCGGCTCCGGTCCCGCTCCAGGTAAATACACCGGCCCCGAGCCGATCGCACAGGTACTGGCGCGACACCCGAAGCTACGGCTGATCGTCGCACACATGGGGATGCCCGAGTACGGGGACTTCCTCGGCATCGCCGAGCAGTACGCGGAGGTCCGGCTGGACACCACCATGACGTTCACCGACTTCACCGAGGCGTTCATGCCGTTCCCCCGCCATGCCTTGCCTCGGCTCGCCGGGCTCGGCGACCGTATCCTGCTCGGTTCCGACTTCCCCAACATCCCTTACCCGTACGCACATCAGCTCCATGCTCTGGAGCGGCTCGGCCTCGGGCCGGAGTGGCTGCGAGCCGTGTGCCACGACAACGCGGCAACGTTGTTCGGACTGTGATGAAAGGCCTCGGCTCCTAACAGGCCCTCGGGGAGTATGCGGTCACCCGGGCGCCGTTTCTGATCACGCGGAAGAGGAAAGCTGTTCGCGCACCCATGCGGGATGGGGGTTGGTGTGTGGCTGGCCCGCCACGACGACGGTCGGCACGGTCTCGTTGCCGTCATTGGCTGCTCTCACCGCTGCGGCTCCTGCCGGGTCGCGCCAGATGTTGACCCAAAGTAACTGCCGGGCACTGCGGCCCAGCCGGATGCGCAGTCGCACGCAGTACTTACAGCCCGGACGCCAGAAGACGATTGGTCGACCGTCGGCCACGCTGCGGCGTTGCGCCTCCCGGGCGCCGACCGACCTCGGGAAGATCAGAGGCGAGTTCACGCCTGCGAGCGCCAAGAACGCCAGGAAGAGTGCTGCGGCTGTGCCGGGGCTCCCATTGAACATCTGCCCAGTCGCGACAGCTGAGCCGCACAGCACAAGCAACATCGGCAGGATCCAGGCGCGCATCATGGTGCCGCAGGCTACTCGACGAGTCGAAATGCTCCTTGAACTAGGCCACTCACCTGGACGTTCGCCGGGCGCTGAGGCGGCCTACGTCTGATCATGTGCTCCGACCAAGGTTGCACGTGGACGAAGGCCGTGAAGGTGAGTGCTGACGCCCCGCGAGCCGGGGCCGACTGAGCTGAGTGGCCTCCCGGTCCGCCATGCGGAAAGGCGGTCACCTCGACGTGACCGCCCTACTTGGCCCTTCAATCGATGCGTCGGAGATTGTTGACGCGTCGGAATTTTCTGACGCATAATGGTGTCATGCCTTCCGACGTGTTCGGCGTGCTGGCCAACCCAGTCCGCCGCAGACTGCTCGAAAGCCTGCGGGACGGCCCTCGCTCCACAGGAGAGCTGGCCGGGATGTTCGAGCTTGGCAGGCCTGCGGTGTCCGAGCACCTGGCGGTGCTCCGTGCCGCCGGACTGGTGCGCGAGGAGCCGCGTGGCCGGCACCGCTTCTACCACCTCGAACCGGCGCGACTGGCCGAGGTGAGCGAGTGGCTGCATCCGTTCGAGCACTACTGGAAGCAGCGCCTGGACGCGCTGTCCGATCTCCTGGACGAGGACAACGAGACATGACCGAGAACAACACGATCACCTGCGAGAAGTTCCTGCCCCACCCGCCGGCCGCGGTGTGGAAGGCCCTGACCGACCCTGACCTCCACGCCCGCTGGTGGGCCGCCGGCGACATCAAGCCCGTCGCCGGGCACCGCTTCACCCTCGACATGGGCACCTTCGGCAGCCAGCCCTGCGAGGTCACCGAGGTGGACGACCAGCGGCTGCTGGCCTATCGATTCGCCGAGGGCTCGCTCGACACCACCATCACCTGGACGCTGCACCCGGAGGGCGAGGGCACCCGCCTCGTCCTCACCCACGCGGGCTTCGACCTCGACTCAGCGATCGGCCGACAGGCGTACGCCGGCATGGGCAAGGGCTGGCCCCACGTCCTGAATCGGCTCGACTCCACCCTGGCCGAGACCGCCTAGGTGTGCTGTCCGGACAGGTTGGTGACGCGGCTGGCTGGGGTGTGGCCTCCGATTCCGGTGTGGGGTCGATGGCCGGCCCGCCGACCTGTACGCCGAGCTGCACGACTACCAGCAGACCCTCCCCTGGTTCCGAGAACCCCACCCCGGCTGGGAGGGCATTCAGGAGCGGGGCAAGGAGTGGGCCGAACGGCCCGCCACGAACGGTTGGACACCCGAACAGATCACCAGTACGACGAACTGCGCGCCGCACTGCTCGACGCCACGGCCGCCGTGAACACCCACCGCTGGTGGGGCAAGTGCAAGGACGCTGGAGCCGACCTGGTCGCCACGCGTCAGGCCCTCACGCACGCCCCCTTCGCCGAGTCCGCCGACTGCTAGTCCGGCTCCCCGCCCTCCGCGTGGGCGCACGGCTGGGGTTAATGGCTACCCCTCCCGTGAACGCGGGAACAGCCCCCGTCGGCGAACCCGAGGAGAAGGGGGTGCCAGGGCGGGACGCAGGGCCGCGCGGAAGCTCTCCAGAGCGGCGGTCATCTGTTCGTCGTCCCCGTGGTGCTCGGTCGCTGCTCTGAAGATCGCGTCGGCTCCCGCCGCGATCTCGGGCTCCGTACGGTTCATGAGCGGTGCGACAGCCGCTCCAAGCCGACTCAAGGGGCAGTCAGACCGGCCGCAGACGCCAAGGCGTCCTGCTCCCACCGGCAACGATCCGGCCTGCCTCACCGAGGAAGACCGGGACAGCGGTCGCCGCTCCGCCTGCTCCTGCCCGCGCTGCGGCCGCACTGCCCTGGTGAGTGCAGCCAGCGCAACGCGCGCCTTGGTGCCCCAGCCCGCGTGGAGATGGTCGTGCGTATTCTCCGCAAACCTGAGCGCGAGGACGGCGGCCACCAGTTCATTGGCCTGGGTGCGGCGCGGTCGGCGGCCAGCTCCTTACGCGCGTCGGCCCGTCGACTGCGGCGCTCGTTCTCCCACCGCCGAGAAGCAGCAGGGCGACGGCGCTGACGCCCGTGGGTGCTTTGTCGAGCAGTTCGCTCCCTATGTGGATCACACCCATCACGACTCCGCGGCGGGGTGGGAGGTTCCCTAAGGCAGACAGGGGGTCGGGCTGCTGCTGCGGGCTGTACCTCCGCGCCGCTACGGGGCGGATCGCCAGGGCCGACACGGCCGATCCTGACCTCTTTGTGCAGGCGCAACGACCCGGTTGGGGCGGGCACGTCACAGTTCGGGCAGTCGTGACGTTCTACCGCCGATGCGGCCTGATCGGGCGTCAATCCATGGCGGCAGTCTCTCAGAACTGCCTCGCACAACACGCAAGTGTCGAGAGGACTTTCGCGAACGGTGACCTGCGGAAACGCGATCACCCCCAAGGCTCTCGCAGAACTCTCACAGACGGTCATTTGTGAGAATGCCGGGAGGCCCGCGTCCAACCGCGCCACGCTGCGGGCAGCGGCGGCGGGGTCTGCACGGACTCGGCCCGGCCCGAGCCCGTGCACCACGGGCGAGTCATCACGCTTCGTCGGCCCACACCGGGGTGCCGTCGCCCCGCACGTGCAGCGTCGGAGAGTGCTCGCGATACCCCCACTGCACTGCATCACTGGGTACCACCCAGCCCTTGGCCTGGAACGCTTGAGCTGGCGTCAACGAAGCGGTGCACGCATCCAGCGGGCTGGTCTTCGTCGCTCTGGCGGGGACGGTGATCTTCACCGAAGTCCCCCACGGGTCTGGACAGGTCTGCTCCACCGAGGCCTGGACGTAGGCGAGCTTCGCCTTCACTGTGACCGGCTTGCCCGAGGTGTTCGTGAACTGCACCAGGAAGGACATCGTCCCGTCTTTGGCGAGGATTGTGCACGGCGTCCACGACACGGCACCTGCACTCCGCGCCTTTCCACATCGATGATTACCCTCAACGCCGCCGGACTCGGTTGGCGCAGAAGTCCCCGGCTTGGCCACGTCCGCGCCCTGAGTGCCCGGCCCGGCCGACCCGATTGGCTTCTCACCCGCCGAGGAGGACTCTCCACTGCCCTCCAGCCACACGACCAGCGCGATTGCCCCGGCCACCCCTACAACTGTGGCCGCCGCCCAGACCCCCCCGTTCTTCCAGCGTCGCCCAGCCGTCTGCGCTAGGACTGCGGTCGGCTCGGCCGCGCCGGCTGTTCCGACGCGTTCGGCCGGTTCGGTGGCCGTGGCCCGCCCGGCAGCCTGCGCGGCTAGGGTCGGCTCGATGGCCTTGGCCGGTTCAACGGGTTCGGCGAGTTGCCCACTGATGCTCGCCAGGACTCGATTCCTCCAGCCCGGTCCACCTGCGGCTCGAAGGCGGCGCGCCAGGTCGGCGATCTCCCAGCCAATCTTGGGGAGCTGTTCAGCGTTCTCGGGCGCATGGTCCTTCAGCGCCCGCGCAACAGCCGCGCAGTCCTCCTCGCTGGGCAGCCGGTTGTGCTTGACGCCGGGCAGCAGTTGGTCGCGGCCCTTCAGCCAGTACGACAGCAGTGCCTCGTCGATCCTCTTGCGGGACTGCCATACGGGCGTCTCCCGCTCGGCTTCCAGAGCCTTCACTAGGACCTTGCGCGGCGGCTTCCCCCGCTCGGTCGGCTCTCCCACGCATGTCTGCCATGCGTCGAGGGCCTGTGCCAGGCGGTGCGACAACTCCGCGAACAACTCCCCCTGATCCCCCATCAACGGCTCCCCTCCGAGGGACATCTCGTTGCGGTGCAACCGAGAAACAGCAGGTTACGGAGGTGCAAGTTGCGCCGCAAATCCTCGTCGCTCTTGCACTGGTGATCTCCCTGTCCCGCTGCGGCAGATTCGGTTTCAGCGGCACGGGACGCCCGGCCGTCGCCCCCCTCGTCGGGGCCAACGAGAACAGGAGAACCACCAGAATGATCAAAATCAAGAGTGCCTTCGCGGTGACAGCGGCTGCGGCAATGCTCGCCGTCGGCGGCCTCACCGCAGCGTCCGCACCTGCCGAGGCTGCGTCGGGCGGCCGGGTGTGCCTCTTCCTGGACAAGGAGGGCGCCAAGTTCGCCGGCCGGACTTACGGACACGTCGCCTGGGCGATCCGCGACCCGAAGAACACCAACCATTGGATCTGGGGCGCGACCGAGAACGCCGAGGGAGACTCCACCACCCTGCCGGGCAAGGACAACGGCAGCTGGATCCAGGGCGGAACCTGGTCAGAGATGCGCGGTGAGACGAAGAGCAAGAAGCGCACGGTCGAGCTCGCCCGCTACGACGCCTACCGGTGCATCAACACGGCTGGCGGCGACCTCAAGGCCGCCCAGCGCACCTTCAACAACATGCAGAAGAACGGCTACCAGATCCTTCACAACAACTGCCTCACGAAGGCAATCGCGATCTTCCGCAAGTACAGCCCCGCCCTCAGCAGCAGCCACCTGCCCGACGGCGACAGCACCCCGCCCAGGAACTACTTCAAGACCACGCTGGACAACGCGCGCGGCTGGGAGAAGGCCCGTACGTACTGAGGGCCAATCAGCAGGAAAGAGCGAAAGCGAGCGCTCGGCCCGCGGTGGCGCCGGTTGCCGGATCAGAGGGTGCTGGTGCCCCTGCGCGGGCTGCAACGACGCACAACGACTGCGGCTAACCAGACGCTACCTGCCGACGAACGACATCGACCGACAAGACAGTAACGAGAAGAGGTCTCACCATGTGGAACAAGTGCCAGCGCTGCAAGGGCGATGGAAAGTGCACCACCTGCGATGGCTCCGGCTACCGAGGTGTGTGGAAGTGCGACAGCTGCCGGGGCAGCGGCGACTGCAAGGCGTGCGACGGCCGCGGCTGAGCTGACCACCTTGGGATGACCTGCGCTCCCAAAATGAAGGGCTCCCCGCCGGCTCGACCGGCGGGGAGCCCCCAGGCTCGTCCCTCCTGTTCATCGGCGTCCTCGCCGGCCGGGTGGAGCAGAGCGCGAACCAGCCCACCGAAAACCTGAGTCCTCCGGGGGCCGGTGTGCCACCTCGTGAACCGCCGGTGGGGCAGGCCCGAATCGGGCCTGCCCCACCGCCCGCCCCAAGTTCCCCGCACGAGCCGGGGTTTCCTGTCCTCGCGCGCCGCCTTGCACAACACGCCACTGACGGACATCGAGAAGCTATTGATCGGGCCGCAGCCTCCCCGGCCCAGCTGCTGCCGGGCTTCACCTGAATTAACGCTGCCGCCACACCACCGGCGCTGAGCTGCATAAATCCCCATCGGCTGGCCTCGCGCCCCAGACTCTGCCCCAGAGAGCTCCTGGTCCCCGAGCAGCAGCACCCGGATGGGCACCGGCGGCGAGGGGGTCGACCAAGGCCCTGGCGGAGCGCCTGGGCTTGTCGCGCCGGACGGTGGACCGCTACGTGCCGGGAAGCTGACGACCCCGCAGAAGCGCTCTCAGGGCCGCCCTGGTGGAAGAGACCGAGTCCGAATGGCAACCGCAGGGCAGGGCACAAGCTCGTGAACAGGCGTCGACCGCGGAGGCCATCACCGCGTCAGTAGTACAGCGTGGGGCTGCAGCTGGTGCGGTGCAGGGCGCCCGTGCTGGTGTACACCTTCACGCAGGAGTAGGCGCTTCCGCTGGTCACGGGGAGCGTGGCGACGTTGTAGTTGATCGGCCCGAACCGTCCGGTCCGATTGAGGGCGTAGGTCGCCGACTTCACCGCTGCCCCCTTGTTGTAGAGGGTGAGGACAGCCTTGGTGCTGCTGCTGTCCGGCGTGGCGTTCTGGTAGAAGTCTGCGTAAACGTAGTTCCCCGACTTGCTGATGCAGGCATCGGTCGTTTCCTTGGTGCCGCATCCTCCTCCTGTCGCCGCAGTTGCGGGCGCGCTGGTGGCGATCGCGAGGCCAAGGATTGTCGCGGCCAGCACGAGCGTGGGTCGCAGCTTCGAGATCATTTTCGTCCTCCGTGCGAGAAGAGAGCATCGGTTTCGGTGCCTCACCACTTTGTGTCGATCCCCCCGCCGCCGCGACGCTTTGTGGCAGCATTCGACCAGGTTCGAATGAATCGTCGTGGCGCGAGAGGGCAGGACGGGGGGCCATGATCGAGCTCACCGTGGACGCTGCCGGGCTCGCTCGCTCCCGCTTCGCTGTCTCGCCGTTGTCCGAGGTGACGGCGACCCTGCTTCCCTGGGGTCTGCAACCGTCCCCCGAAGCCGCCCCGTGGGTCGCTCGCGCACGGCGCGTCCTGCGCCGGGCCCGCCTACCGTTGCTGTCCGCGCTGGCCTTGGCCGGGCCCGGATACGTGCCCGACTTCCTCAGTCCACTCCCCTCCGGCCCCTCACCCACCATCGAGGAGGAGTTGCAGCGGGTCCGGCGCACCCCGCCCGGACGTGTCCTGGCCGAAATGCAGGCGTTGCGCGGCGGCCGGCCACGCAACGGCCTCGCCGGTTCCGAGCTGTCGAAAGACGTACGACGCGCCATGACCCAGGGCGGTGGGCAGATGGCTCGGCAGGCGGCGGACGAGTTACGGCGCTACTGGGAGCTGGCCTTCGCCCCACATTGGGAAGCCGCCGAGGCCGTTCTACATGCGGAGGTCAACCGCTGCGCCGGCGTACTGGTGCGGCAAGGGGCGGCCAAGCTCTTCAACTCGCTGCACCACGGCCTCCGCTGGGCGGACGGAACCCTTCACGTCGAAAGCCGTCTGCGCATCGCACTGCCGGACGTCCCCATGATTGTCGTCATGCCGTCACTGGTCGCACCACGACCGGCCGCGCACGTAGACCCCACCCACGACGAAGACCAGCCCCCGACACTCGTCTATCCCGTGCGCAGCACAGCGATCGCCCGCACCTTCGCCCCGGCAAAGCCCTCCGCCGAGATGGCCCAGCTACTCGGCCCCACCCGCTCCGGGTTGCTCGCCGCGCTGACCCAACCGGCCTCCACCACGGAATTGGCCGCGCGCCAGTTCCTCAGCCCCGCTACCGTCTCCTACCACTTGGGCGTACTGCATCGTGCGGGCCTCGTCACCCGCTCCCGGTCCGGCCGATCGGTGCTGTATCGCCGCACCTCGACAGACACCTAAAGGGTGTTGCACAACGGCGATCACGCTCAGATCCAGCCATCGGCAGCAAGGTCAACTGCCCGAATGTGCCCGTCTTTCTGCCGTCTTGGAACGCCGCAGGAAGGAGACCCGGAAGATCGACC
>NZ_SRRU01000016.1 GCF_004784465.1 Streptomyces griseoluteus
GAAACGTCTCCGGCAATCGCGTCAGCCATCTCCCGCATCACGGATAGCGACCCTAGCCTCAGCCGTCCCAGCCAGCTCGACCACCCATAACGGAATCAAACGCACCCGACAGGACAAAACGCTCTTTTACTAGTCGTTTCAGAAAGAGTTCAGCTGCGTGCCTTGTGCTCGACGATCTTGGTCGGCAGGCTGTCCCGGGTGCGTGTTGATCTTGTTCCTGACGAGCTGTGGGAGCGGGTGGCTCCGCTGCTCCCGCCTGCTCCCGAGCGGCGCCGCCGCTATCCGGGGCGGTTGCGTGTTCCCGACCGAACGACACTCGCCGGCGTCCTGTACGTACTGCGGACCGGCGTGGCGTGACGTCCCCGCGGAGACGGTGGGCTGCTCCGGCGTGACAGCCTGGCGCCGGCTACGGGACTGGACCGAGGCCGGCGTCTGGCCCCGCCTGCACGCTGCCCTGCTCGGCGAGTTGCGCCGCGCCGACCTGTTGGACCTGGACGACTGCGCCGTCGACGGCTCGCACATCCGAGCCCCGAAAGGGGGGATCACGTCGGCCCCTCGCCCGTCGACCGCGCCCGCCCCGGCTCCAAACACCACTTGATCGTCGACCGCCACGGAACCCCACTCGCCGTCACGCTCACTGGCGGCAACCGACACGACGTCACCCAGCTCCTGCCGCTGCTGGACGCGGTCCCGCCGATCCGGGGCCTGCGGGGACGCCCCCGCCGCAAGCCCCGGCGGCTATACGCCGACCGGGGCTACGACTTCGACAAGTACCGCCGCCTGCTGTGGAAACGCGGCATCAAACCCCTGATCGCCCGACGCGGCGTCGCCCACGGCTCCGGGCTTGGCAAGGTCCGTTGGGTGGTCGAGCGCGCCTTCGCCTGGCTGCACCAGTTCAAACGACTCCGCACCCGCTACGAGCAACGCGCGGATCTGCATCAAGGACTGCTCGAACTGGCCTGCAGCCTCATACGCCTCCGCCGCCTGCGAACCTCATTCTGAAACGATCAGTAAGCCGTTGTCGAGTTCTGCCTGGACCCGGCGATCGCGGAGGCCGCGAAGCTCACGGGAGAGGCTCTGCCACAGTAAGCCGGCATTTGCTGTGGCGGCCCTGTCCGGGACGCGATCCGGACAAGGCTCTGACCGGCCCGGACAGTCGGTTAACTGTCCGGGACACCTGGCTCTCATTGCTTCACCCGTCGATGGTCAGCAGTCTGTGTGGTGTCTGGCTGGCCGTCACGGCACAGCCCACCGCGTCGATGAATCACTCTCCATACAGCGAGCTGATTCTGAACGACAACCGGCGATCCGCAATGCGGATGACATCCGTTTTGTCCTGCTCCGCGGACGCTCAGCAGGACTATGAAGGAGGAGATCTTGCAACTGTTCAAAGGACTCGGAGTCGCCCTCGGTACGACCGCGGCAACCTTCGCGATGTTGCCGTCAGCGTCAGCAGCCGCTCAGGCGAACACCTTGCCCGCCCCCCAGGCTCCCGCAGGCGTGAACTGCAACTGGGACCCCACCGGGTCGGGCGGCGGCGTGGGCATGCGGACCACCAAGGAAATCCGGCTGAGGTACGGGCCGGCTGCGGGCTGCGACTTCATCGGGTGGAGCGACATGGACGTGGACACGCGACTGTGGGCTGTGTGCAAGTACCGCAACCCCGATTCGGGCAACACCTGGTACTACGTCGACCCGGCCGACTCGTCTTGGCGCAATGGCTGGATCTACTCCGGCAACGTCAAGGTCGATCAGGGGACGATCCGCAACTGCTGAACACGATCCAAAGCTCATTCCCCAACCCAGCCTGGAGCGTGTAGGGCGAACGGGTTTGCGGCCAGGTTGAGCTTCCCGGTGTATGCATATGTCCTGGCCTTCGGGCCGCATGGACACCGCCCGGCGCTACCTCGCTTCTACCCGCGTCTGAACCGCACCACGAGAAGCCGCGCCCACACAACGGAAGCAACTGGCGGGGTGTTCCCGGCACGGGAGGGCCCGTAAGGGCATGATGACCCGCAGATCCCCCCGACTCCGAGGTGGGGGCCGGACGCGTCGGCAGGCGGCATGGCGACTTGTTGCCATGCCGGTGGCGGCTCCGCTCGCACACCCAAGGCGTCGTCTTGGCCTGGGTCCTTTTGACGGGGGGAGGGCTTAAAAGAGGGGTGCCCGAAGGCACAGGAGATGGCTCAGGGCACCCCTTTCGACTGCACGTCTCGCACTCACCCTGAGCACAGCTACGCGGGCGAGATGGAGAAGATCTGCTTGCCGCTCCCGTCGCAGGGCTGTGTCACCGCCGGTACCCCGGCGACCGTCCCCGATCCGCTCATGCCCACGCATCCGTCGCCGACCAACCGGAGAACGTACTGGTCGCTTCGGCCGGAGCCCGTCGGCGCGATGCGGAACCTGCTCGTCTTCCCGCAGTCGTCCCAGGGCTCCAGCAGGGCGGCGCCGGTGCCGACGTTCACCGAGTTCAGGCAGCCCGTGCCGTGGTCGGGGTGGTACCACTGCACGCGGAACGTGTCGTCCGCCGCGGGCACGAGCTCGGTCTGCTGAGGTGCGACGTCCTCGCACGGACGCTGCACGGCCACCAGTGGTTCGTACCCCTCGGCATGCCCGTCGGTCAGACACAGGCCGTGCGCCAGGACCGGGCGGATCTGCACGGGACCCTGCGGCAGGGCGGTCCGGTCCGGCTTTCCCTTGGAACCGCCCGGCGCACCGGAGAAGCCGAGGACCCAGATGGTGACGGGCACGGCGGATAGCACAGCGAGCCCCACCAGCAGCGCCCGCAGCCGGCGTCGGCCCGGCGTCGGCCCGGTGCGCTGACCGGGAGGTCCCGCACCGTCCGCGCCCCCGCCTCCGTCGTGGCCTTCGTCCCCGCCTTGGTCCCGGCTCGCCGCACCGCTGACGGCCCTTTCCAGGGCCTCCAGCCATTCCTGCACCCGCTCCGCGTCTCCGCAGGTTCGCACGAACTCGGCCACTAGTTCGGGACGCGGTGTGGTCTTCCCGCTGAGGACGTCCGCGAGCGTGCTGCGGGCCAGCACTCCTCCGTGCTCGGCAGCCCGTTCTTCGAGCTGTCGGTACGTCAGCCCGGAACGCTCCTTGAGCTGTCGTAAGGCAGCCGCGAACTCCCCCACATTCGCCATGCGGACATGGTGACCGGCCTCGCGGCACGTGGACAACGCTGGTTCCGGCCCTCCGTGGCCGTTTTCCGTACGGTCCCGGACAGGATCTGGACAAGCCGCTGACCAGCCCGGACAAGGGCCGGCCCGTCCGGGCCGTATTCCGGTCGTGCATGCCCGTGCAGATCGACGCGTTCACCTCTTTGCGAACCGTCGAGGTCATCGCATCGAGCGTGGAGAACGCCGACAGCTCCAGCCCGGCCCCCACCACCTTCTCCAACGCGATGTTGATCAGGTCCGCCGGCCGGTTCTTCGCCGCGGCCTCCTTCCGGATCGATCCCTCCGCGATCCGGCGGGCCTCAGCCTGGTCGTACGTTGCACCCATCCGGCGGCGCACCTCCGTCCGCTGCCGCTCCGCAGGCCGGCCCGTCGCCCACCACGGTACGGTCTCCTCCGACGGCTCCACCGCGCGGCGGACAAAGTCGACCACCGTCTCTGGGTACTCGTCCGGCTTCGGGAACCGGCTCATCCGCTGATAGGGCTTTAACCCTGCTCGGTACAGGACGGCGAGCACGACCTTGCCGCACTCTGATTTCCCATGGCGGCTTTTGGGGCCCCTTGGCCGGGCCCTTTAGAGGTCATCTCATTTGGCGAGCCTGCGGTAGCAGATGAGGGTGCAGGCGATGCTGGTGAAGGCGAGGAAGTGCGCGGCTTTGCGCTCGTAGCGACGATGGAGGCGACGGCATCCAGCGAGCCAGGCCATGGTGCGTTCGATGGTCCAGCGGTGCCTGCCGAGTCGCTGAGAGGTCTCGATTCCCCTGCGAGCTATGCGATGTTGGATGCCTCGCTGGGATAACCATCGCCGCAGGTGGGAGTAGTCGTATCCCTTGTCGGCGTACAGCTTGCCAGGCTTGCGCCGACGGGGTCCTCGCCGGGATCGGATCGGCGGTATGCCCTTCACGAGCGGCATCAGGGCCTGGCTGTCGTGGACGTTGGCACCGGAGATGCCGACAGACAGGGGCAGACCGGTCCGCTCGGTGATCAGGTGGATCTTCGAGTCGTACTTGCCCCGGTCGACAGGATTCGGACCTGCCAGGTCCCCTTTTTCAGGGCCCGCATGTTCACCGAGTCGATCGCGCAGCGGGACCAGTCCAACTCCCCACGGGACCCGAGTTCGTCGAGGACCAGGCGGTGCAGCTTGGCCCACACGCGAGCCTTCGTCCACTCGATGAACCGGCGGTGAGCGGTCGCCCCGGACGGTCCGAACGACGACGTCGGCAACTGCTGCCACGTGCAGCCCGACGTCGCCACGAACACGATCGCTGCCAGCACCTCACGGTCGCCATGCCGGCGCCGCCCGCCACCTTGAGGCCGCGATGGCGCCTCCGGCACGACCCTCTGGAACAGCTCCCACAACTCGTCCGGCACCAGCCGTTCAACGATCCCCGCCACAGCGGACAGCCTACTCAACCAAATGAGATGACCTCTAAAGGGCCCCCTGCAGCGGCCGGGTAGCCCGACCAGGAGCGCGAGCAGCAGCGGGAGTGCAGCGGGTGGCTGCTACACCTCGATGAAGGCGACGACGACCACAGTTATCTGCGTTCTGATCTAGCTGGGTCATCCTGGCTCGACCCGGCTACTACGACACACCCGCTGAAGCCGCTGCCAGACTCCGTACAGCTGGGCACCAGGAGCCGTGACCTGACGAGAGTTCGGCTGGTGACGATCCACCCGTCACCACCGCCTATCAGAGTGGAAGGGCCTCATCAACCACGGTCTTCAGGTCTGCTGGCAGATCAGGTGAGTCCCGCCAGTTCTGGGCGATCAGCAAGAGCGCGACCCATGCGTCATGCGCCTCAGCGTTCGACTGCCCGGAAAAAACCGTGTCCAGAACCCGCCTGGCAAGACCGTCGACAACCTCATACAGGGCATTCGAAACCTTGCTCACGTCATCCAGAGGCGAGCCCGCAGGTTGAGACGGTGCACCGTCGAGCCGGATGGTGACTGAGGCAGCCGAGTACGTCCTTCCATGGAGGAAGTCACGAAGGCTGCCAACTTGATGACGAGACGGCAGAAGCGGCTGATCAGGGCTCTGAGACACACCGTCACCCTATTTGAAGCGGGACCGTCGCTAACGTCCCTCACACAGCAGCGAAGCCCTGACTCGGCGAGACCGGCAGCGGAGGATCCGTGCGGGCGCAGGGCGACGTGACGCGGAGGACGTCTGCGGGATAGCCGGCACGGTAGGAGCCTACTCGGAGGTGCGAGGGCGACGTTCGCGACGGTGGCCTCCGGCCAGCTGGGCGTCGTCAGACCTGCTGGCCAAGAAGCCAGGGCAACACCCCCACTGAGCAGGGAGAACTAGGCGGTTTCGTTTAGATCACGGGGACTCGCTGTTCCTGGGCCAATTTTGCCTGTCCAAGGTACGGGGTCGAGCCGGGTAGGCTCGGGTGATGCCGGAGACAGCATTGCTCATCATCGACATGCAGACTGCTTTGTTGAGCGACGCTTATGACGTCGAAGCCTGCCTCCGCACGGTCGCCGAACTGGGCGAACAGGCCCGCTCCGCTGGTGTGCCAGTCATCTACCTGCGACAACGGCTCCATGACGTACCTGCTGGCCTGATCGATGTCCATCCAGCGGTGGCACCCCAACTGGGTGATGTCGTGCTGGACAAGGACAGCGCGGACTCCTTCCTCAACACCGGGCTCGGTGATCTGCTGGACGAGCAGTCGGTGTGCCGTGTGATCGTCACCGGCTTCGCCACCGAGTACTGCGTTGACTCCACCAGCCGCGGCGCGCTCTCACGTGGCTACGACCTAGTGCTCGTCTCAGACGGACACACCACGCCAGAACGCCCTCCCGGTGCTGCGCTGTCGGCCGCTCAGGTCATCGCCCACCACAACACGACCTTCTCGGCCATCCAGTACGCCGAGCGCTCCATCACAGTCACACCAGCTGCGCGCGTCCGCTTCGGTGCCGCACTAGCGAGTTGAGGAGACCGTCCGGATCATCGGGCGGACAGGGGGGCATGTGGTCGACGACCCACAACGGCGCATGCGGTTACGGCTTACCAGGCAGCGCGCGGCTCCGATGCGGGTACGCGGGCAGGCTCGGCAAGACCCTCCCGAACCACAGGCGGAGCCTGCCCCACCAGAGCCCCGCCGGGAGCCTCAGCCCCCATCAGCGACACTGAGGTCCGCTTCCTCGTGGCGGGAAGCGTCGGCGCGGAAGCAGTCCATACCGTCTTCGACATCTCGGCACAGACGATGCCACCGTGCTCACAGCTCACGCTGACTTCGCGAGCCTTATGGGCGTCGACAGGAGGCCACGCAGTGAAGGTGCAGCGGTACTTCACCGACGATATGAGCTGGTACAAGAGTCACGGCTATGAGCGCCTAGCCTACGACAGCGTCGCCGACGTTACTGCCATGTTCTACGACCGTGACGGTCTGCGGTGGACTCGCGGAGAGGATCTCACCATCCCCGGATGCCATGACCGGGCCGAACCACCAGCCATCCTCGGGATACCAGCCACCCCTCCCCCATTCCATCCGTGCATCGTTCACGTACCGCTGCGGGAGCTGGGCGTCGACTGGGCATGCCGCCGGACAGTGAGATCCCGGAGCCGTGCTCTTCGGTCCCGGGATCTCGGTGCGTGGGGGCTCGCTGCGACGCAATGGTGTAAAGCAGCGGCCCTGGGTGCCAAGCGGATGCCGGGGCTATCGGCTACCGGCGGCGCGGGAGGGTGACCCGGGCCTCCGCCAGGACGATGCCGGTCGCCGGGTCGCGGTGCACGGGCACATACAGACCCCCGCCGCCACCGCCTTCGCCGCGGTCCTCACCCTCGCCACCGCGGTGGTCGGCGCCCTCGCCACCCTCCTCACCTGACCCAGCCCACCGGCCGCGGACAGGCTCCCGTGCCGGTGGGTCTCCACAGTCCAATCTGATGTTCCTGATCACGCAGATCCAAGGGCGGTCATACACACCGTTCCTCTGGCTCTGGATCGGCGTGGCGCTTTGGTCGGCCGGTGACGCGGCGCGGGGTGTGGCAGGAGGTCCCATATCCCAGGAGGGTCGCGCTCGGAGTGCTGCTGTCCGGGGCCGTGGGGCTCTCGGGCCTCGCCTACTCGCAGATGTACGTCCCGTACGAGACCCCGGTGCAAACCCCCTTCAGTGTGTCATTCGGGGAGCCTGCACTCAGCGGGGACGGAACCGTCCTGCACGTCCCAGAACATGTGGAGTTCCGGAACACCGGCTCTCAGTGCGGATCTATGTCGTTGGCACCCTCTGGTCCGTGATCGGGTGGCCGACCAAGTTCAGGGAGAAGGGCACGGGGGCGGAGGTGTGGCGACGGGCACTGGACCAGTTCGACGAAACAGTCCGGCACGTCGTCTACGGGCCCTCCCGCATGCTGGGGTACCGGTCGATTTGCCGACCCAGGCGCCCGGCTCGACCCCGGTGACAGTCTCTCCAGGGATTTCGTCGTAGACGTTCCCCTGCATACCGGGATCGGCCGTGTCGAGGTCGATGCCACCGCCTCGTTCATCCGCGCCGACCGAGGGAAGCTAGGCAACAGTTGCAGGGATTCGGAGGAAGTCAGCTGGGACCCGAGTCCGGGAATGCAGCCCCTGGGTTGGGTCGCGCGACCTGGGGACGACTTCTACCGATGGCACGCGGCTGAGACCCTGACAAGCCGATCTCGGCGACGACTCGGTGCCGATCCCTGTTCATGATCTGCTGGGCCCTTCCTGCGGTCGGCAGGACGAGTCGGGGAGGTCGGCCAGGCGCCGCGCCCAGAAGGAGCGGTCGGTCCAGCGGGCCTCCTGGGCGTGGATGACACGGTGGCCGCGCAGATACGCGCTCCGTGCGGCCGCGACCTTGTCCGCGTATGCGGCGAGGGCCGAGTCCGCGCCGTAGGGGGCGCGACCCAGGCGGGTGTCGACGGCCAGTCCCGCGCCCAGCCCGGTGTAGAGAGCGGTCAGCACGCCCTGGGAGGAGAGCGGGTCGAACGCGACCGCCGCGTCCCCGGCGGCGGTCCAGCCGTCCCCGTACACCGTGTCCAGGTGCGCTGTGTGCGCGGCGGCCCGGCGGGGCGCGGCAGGTGATGTGGGCGGGGGTCCGTCCCGGTGGACCCATCGGGACACGTGGCGGGTGGCCGTCATCCGCCCGCGGAAGTGGCGTGCGGTGTGGGAGGCGGCGGGCAGGTCGGCGTCGGTGAAGTAGGCGACCAGTCGCCCGCCGGAGGGCTGCGGGGCGGTGTACCACCAGCCGTCCTCGTCGGACTCGACGAGGGAACGGCGGTCGGTGTCCAGCGGGTCCGCCTCCAGGGGCACGTACAGAGCTGTGAGCCGGTCCCCGACCCGCCGCCGGGCCCCGCACCGGACGGCGATCGCGGCGGCGCGGCCGGTGGCGTCGATCACCCAGCGGCAGCGCACCGTACGCTCGCCACCGGACCGGGTACCGGCAGGGCCGGTGCCGCCGCGCAGGACCAGGGTCCAGCCGCCGTCCGGCGTCCGCGCGGTGTCGCGTACGGCCGAGCCCACGGCGACCTCGGCCCCCGCCGCGCGCGAGGCGTCGCGCAGACGCCGGTCGAACAACCGCCGGTCGAGGTGCCAGCCATGGCCGTGCGGGTCGTTGATGAAGTCCACGGCGTGCAGGTCGGCCGAACCCCACGCCGAGAGGCTGCCATAGCAGGGCAGATGCCCGGAGTCGAGAACACGGTCGGCGACGCCGAGGTCGCCGAGCAGAACCCGCCCGGCGGGCACGAGCGTCTCGCCGACCTTGGGCGGCCCGGTGCCGGCATCCACCAGCAGAACCGTACGGCCGGCACGGGCGAGCACGAGCGCGGCGGCGCAGCCGGCCGGGCCGCCGCCCGCCACCACGACGTCGTAGGTGTCCGCGCCGGGAGCGAGTGCGGCGCTCACCGCGCGTCGCGGAAGGGGTCGAGTATCTCCAGATATCCGGCGGTGATCTCCTCCTCCCGGTAGCCGGTCGCCCGGGCGGCCTCGCCGATGACCCGTGCCGCAGACTCGGCCTCGGCGGTTTCGGGGGAGATCCTTCCCTCGGGTCGGATGCCCGCCGCCGCGGACAACACGTGCGGACCCGCCTCGGGCACGTGCAGGTTGACGAGGTTCGCCGTTTCCGGTGCCTGATCGAGCGGTTGTCCCGGGCGTGACTCCACCAGGATCTGTTCCGGGAACTTCCCGTCGCCCACTGTGTAGTCGCGCACCTCGACGATGCCGAGCTTGGGCCAGTCCTTGATCATCTGTGTGCGCTGCTGGTTCATGGTGCCGTTGAGGCCGCGCAGCCAGGTCGCCCGCCGCTCGAACGCCTCTTCCCGGGCGCTGTCGTCACTTCCGGACGACGGCGTGTTGACCTTCTCGAAGTCCTCCAGCTTCAGGACATGGTTGGGTACCTGGGCAGGCCAGAAGGTCGGCAGGTAAGGGCTGTACCGGGGCCCCAGGTTGGCCAGCACCTCATAGCCGGAGCGGCAGCTCGCGGTGTCCGCCTGCCAGGGGGCGGCCATCCAGCGAGTGAGGTCTCCGGGCCCCTGAGCGTGCAGGGGGCCGTTGGCGGCGACCGCCTCCTGCGGGGTGAGGGTG
Organism: Streptomyces griseoluteus; assembly: GCF_004784465.1. Lineage (GTDB taxonomy): Bacteria > Actinomycetota > Actinomycetes > Streptomycetales > Streptomycetaceae > Streptomyces > Streptomyces griseoluteus. The sequence continues at coordinate 9,725 of NZ_SRRU01000016.1, forward strand.
GGCCCGTAGTCGGGTTCCGCCGTGCCGGTGGCGCGGTGCCAAATGCGGAAGGGTTCACTGAACATGCTCGGGTGCCTGATCGGCCAGGTGACCTCGCACCCCGGGTGGAACGCGTCGGCGGCGCAGTTCTCCAGGGCCGCCCGGTCCAACAGCCCCGGCTGCTCGCCGACAGGGGCGTCGTCGACCGTCGGGCGCGGCTGCCGCAGGGGTCCGGCCAGGAAAGCCCCGTCCGCCCAGCGCTGCAGCATCCAGTCCTGGGTCGGCGACAGCACCAGGTGCTGACGCACGGACTTGGGCGTGCTGGCCATGGCGTCGCCGTAGATCCATGGCCACGGCAGCGGGGACTTTCCGTCCCGGTCGTAGTCGCGCAGGGCGGCGTACGTCTGGCGGCGCAGTTCCCGGTTCCGTCCGGACGGATCGGCGAGCCTCTTCCGCATGGCAGGCGAGAGGAAGAAGTGGGGTCCGTTCCAGCCGAACTGTGCCGCGAATCCCTGGTTGACCCACTGCAGATCGCAGAACCGGCGGAGGATCGGCTCAATGTGATCGGTGAACGAGATCTTCTGCGGGCGGGCCAGCGAACCGGCCTGGACGAAGACGTCGAAGAGCAGGTCGTGGAGGGTACGTATGGACTTCACGCCGGGGGCGTAGTGCGGAGGCCCCACCACGACCCAGGCCGGGGCGGCGGTCAGATCCTTGCCGTCGATACGGACCGTCGCCGTCACCGGGCCGTCGGACACGTCGTCGTACCAGGTGTTGTTGTTGGCGACCCCGGTGATCGGCTGGTTCGTGTAGGAGGCGGAGTTGCCCCGGCCACCGAGCACCACCAGGCGGCCGTCGGAACGGGTGGAGATCTCGCCGAGGTACACCGACTTGCCCATGATCTTGCCGGTGTCGAACTTCTGCGTCTCGGTCTGCGAGCCGCGGACGGTGCGGCTTCCAGGGTCGTTGACCAGCTTCTTCCTCTCGGCGCCCACGACGTCGGCGTTGCGCAGAGCGTATTGCTCTACCGCGAGCGTCTTGCCCTCGGGTATGTCCAGCGCCAGATGGAACTGGTACCAGGCGGCCTTCTTGTTGGCCAGATGCACCGTCCACTGGATCTCGGAGACACCCTCGGTGCCCGGCTTCAGCTCCCTCACCACCTCCCCCGCGGCGTTGTAGCCGTACACACGGAACCGTGCGGCCTGCCTGCGGAGCGCCCCGGAACCGTCCTTGTAGGAGCCGGGGTCCGCTGGTTTCTGGTCCGGTGATTCCGGACCGATGAAGGGTGCTTCGAGACTGTTGCCGACCCGGGCGACACCGATGGCGGGGTGAATCTTCACCGTCACGATCTGACTGTCCATCGAAGAACCTTCCGTTGGGGGCCGTCGGGATGCGGTCTCGAACGTAAGACGTGCAATTCCGCCCGGGGTCACACTCCGACGGGGCTGATCGATGGCCGATCATCATTGACCTCCTACCAACTGCTGCCATACGCAAGCGAGTTCGCACCGGTCGTAGGTGTGTTACCGCACCTGAGGAGATCGCCGGCGGAAGTCACCGGACGCGGTCTCGATCGGCTCACCGCGCCCGTGAGGACTCGGCGCGCACGAAAATGCCGTACCGCCCCGCCTCATCGACGACCTCCGCGCCAAGACCTGCCTCGAGCTTCCGGCCGCCGTGACCTCGGCCATGGAGGTACACCTGGTGGAGAACGCCCTCATGCGTCAGGGCGAAAGCCGGCACGGTACGGTGGCGCGCGCGTACCGAAGGCTCGTCCTCCGCGACAAGTCTGAGCTCACCCGTGACGTCCCGCAACAACAACCACGGGTGAGGTGCGGGAAGGCTCCGGGGCAGGGCTCCACCCGGCGCCAGTCCGTCACCCGTCCGGGAACGGTGTGGTCCGCAGGGGTGACCCAGAAGGCTTGACCCAGCTCAGCGCTGAACTGGGCGCCTGAGCGGGCGCTGATCTCGTCGGTGAGGCGGTGGGCGCGCAGGACGGTCAGCCAGGTGACGGGCAGGGCAGTGACCCAGGCGGCAGCGGCTTCCCACGCGGGCTGACGGCCGCCGGGGAAGCGGCCCGGGAGCAGGGGCGGCTTTTCCAGGGCGGCGAGAAGGTCGTGGGTGAGGCCGGCCTTCGCTGGTGGTGCCCGGGCCGGGGTGCAGGGTGATCCGGCCGGACGGCGGATGGTGGGCGGCCAGGGCGGTGTGCGTGTGCAGCACGTCGTCGTGACGGTCGAGAACCACAGTGAAGGACGGCAGCGGCGGAGCAGAAAGCATGGACGGTGTGGTCAGGCGAGGCGGCTGAAGGCCCAACGCAGCAGCTCCTGGTCGACGCGGACACGTCCCGTACGGGCCAGGGCGGTGTGCGGGTGTGGGCGGTCAGCTGGGCCCAGGCGCGGAAGTTGCCGTGCGCGGCGTCGCTGTCGGCGAAGGCGATGTCCTCGGGGTCGGCGTCAGCCCAGACCGGGTGGAACAGCGGATCACTTCGAGGACCTCGTCGGGTGTGAGGCGGGTGAACTGCTGCCAGATGAAGACACGGGAGGACAGCATCGGTTCGCGGCGCAGCACGGTGTGGCAGCCCGCGCCACCGACGAAGATGATGGCGAGCTGGGTGGAGGGTTCGTCCCACAGGTAGCGGAAGTATTCGAACGCCTCCCCGTTGAGCCACTGGGCCTCGTCGACGAGGAAGGTACGAGGGCGTTCGGCCAGGGCGGTCTTCAGCAGACGGTCGAACTCGCTGGGGTGGCGCGGTGGCTCGCCGGCCAGGTCGAGCGCGGTGAACAGTTCGTAGCGCACTGCGCGGGCGGTGGGCCGGGCACGGAAGGTGATATTGCGGATGTCCTCGCCTGGTCCGAGTGCGCGCATGCAGGTGTTGACGGCCATGGTCTTGCCGAAGCCGGCGCCGCCGTGGATGCACATCATCGCGCGGGCGGCGACCGTGTCGCCGATGTTCTCCCGCGCGGTGAGCAGGGCGCGCCTGCCGGTGTCCGTCTCGCGCAGCCGGTAGACGCCCGGCTCGAGGCCGTCAAAGACCAGGGTGCCGTGGGCGCCGGTGGCGCCCTCGGCGACGACGCGGCCGCTGTCGGGCTCGGTGAGCTGGAAGGCGGCACCGGCCAGGCGATCGCCGTCCGGGTCCTGCTTGTGGATGGTCACACCCCCCGGGGCGGCGGTGACCTTTATGACGGCGCCCGCGCTCGCGGTGGTGGTGTCGCCGGCCAGCAGCATCCGCTGCGCCCTGCTGTCGCGGGGAGTGAGGATCTTCAGATCGGAGCAGTCAGCGGGGCGTCCGGACCGGTGGTGATGCCCGTGCTCGCCGTGGGTGCCCGCTTCGGCGAGTGGGACCGTGACTCCGGGAACCCAGGCGCCGGAGAGCTGGGCGGTGACCGTGACAGTAACCGTTACCCCGGGTGGCTCAGTACGCGGAGTTGACGTTGTCGATGGAGCCGTAACGGTGGGCGGCGTAGTTGGCGGCGGCGGTGATGTTGGCGACCGGGTCGGTGGAGCTGTTGGCGGTGCCGGCGACGTGGAATGCCTTGAACGTGGGGTCGATGACCTGGAGCAGGCCCTTGGAGGGGATGCCGTTCTTGGCGTTGACGTCGTAGTTGTTCTGGGCGTTGGGGTTGCCACTGGACTCGCGCATGATGTTGCGGTGCAGGCCCTCGTAGGTGCCCGGAATGCCCTTGGCCTTCATGATGGCCAGGGACTGCTTGATCCAGCCGTCGAGGTTCCCCGACCCAGCCGAAGCGGCCTGGGGGGCGCTGTGAGCGCGGTGGACGGCGGTGGTGACGTGATGGGTGGTCTGCGGCATCTCGGCGGCGGACGCGCCAGACGGCATCAGCGTCACCGCACCGGCCGCGGCACCCGCGGTGGCCAGACCGGTCAGGACGAGGTTACGCAGGCGGACAGAACGGGGGGCAGCAAAGATCGCAGACAAGAGGGGTCTCTCCAAGGGACGTCGTTGAGGCACCGGCCGGAATAGACCGAGAGCCTGTGGGCGCCGGGGCGAGGCCCCGCGGCCGCCAGTCAGACAAGAACAGGCACCGGGATGAACACCCGGACCGGCCCGCTGCTCCGGCAACGACAAACATGGTTAAACCCGGACAAAAGCTAGCGCAAGCATGTGACCTACTACCCCGAGACGGAGAAATGCGAGACATGTCCCGCTTGGGTGGCTGCAGCGCAGGTCGCGACGGGAGGCCACCTACGACCCGCGATAGGACGTGATCTACCTCCTATGACCACCACCACAACCAAACCCGCCAAACAACCCCCACCCCACCCACCACAGCCACACCCGCACACCACCGGCACACCACCGACAGAGAGCGGCGGGGGCGTCGGTACCGGCGAGGTGCCTGAGCAGTGCGTAGCTGGCGGCGTGGGGATCGCCATCAGCACTGGAGTCAGGCAGCGGGCACGGACCGCGTCACAGGCGCGTCGTCTTCTGTCGAGCCGACGCCCGCGGCGGACCATCCCCGCCGGCGCGGGGGCGACGTAGCCTACGTGGCGCTGGACGGCACGTTCGTCGGACCATCCCCGCGTGCGCGGGGACAGGTTCTGCGCGCCGGTGTCGGCGATCTCGTCGGCCGGAGCATCCCCGCAGGCGCGGGGGCAACTCGAATCCGGCCGGACTCGGTCTGCTTGCGGGCGTCGTGGGCAACGCGGCGCGGGTTGCCGATCGCCTCGAGGAGCGTCTGTTTCTGTAGCCGGCCGAAGCGCCGGAAGACCACCCCGGCCGGGCCCTGCTCCCGGAGATGCTCCTGCCATTGAGAATCAGCGGCCGGCGCCGTCTGGATGGCGACCTCCAACACCCAAGCACTGGTCATCCACCAGACGGTAGACGCCACCGCCGGCAACCCGCCTCCATTTCCGCGTGGGCGGGGAGCACTAGGAGTTCGCTGCTCTGGTGCAGACGGAGCCGCGCGCGGGGGCGAGGGCCCGGGCGGGCCGTCAGGCGGGGCGGGACTCTTTCTTGTGTCTCAGGGCGGCGGCCACGGTGCCAGTCGCGGCGAGGCTGCCCAGCAGGACCAGCGTCACGCCGACCCCGAACAGCCCGGTGGCGTCGTCCGACCAGTCGTAGAAGGCGGCGATGGTGAGGCCCGCCGAGGTACCGACCACCACGCTCCGGGCATCACCCCGCAGCGCTCCCCAGCACACCGGCACGAGCAGGGTGAGTACCAGCCCGATCACCTGCCACGGCTGGTACGGGCCGGTCGTGGAACCGTCAGGGTGCACGTCGCGGTGCTGATCCCAGCCGAGCCATGCGGCCCAGAGCGCGGCGGAAACGACGGCCTGGAGCAGGAAGGACAGGGGGCGGGCGGCAGACTTCTTCAGGTGAGGGCTCATGGTCCCAGCGTTCCCGCCCGCCCGTCTGCCAGGTAGAGCGCGTGTGCTCAGCTTCGGCTGAGTACCTGAGTGCCCGGCGGTATGAGTACCTGATCACCGGTCCACGGGGGCCGGCCGATGCTCCGAGGCAGGGGAACGTCGCGCACAGTGTCCTCGTCGGCCGCCACCAGCTGGGCGATCACCGGCACGCGGTTCCCGCCGGCCGAGGCCAACAGCATCATCGCGCGCCGGTAACGCACCGAGCTGGTGCTGCCCCGCCGCACGATCTGCTGCAGCCGCTGCCCCTCCTGGTCGGCCAGTCTGCGGACTTTGACCGGCTCTGCCACCACGCCTCCACGCACCAGATCGGACGTGTCCCCACATCCAACCGGCCCCCGGCCCCTGACCGCGAAGCACAACCGGGTGAACCATCCCGGTCAGAGCACTAGTGAACAGCGGGGCTTCTTACATGCCCTCATGGACGTGAGCGGCGGTGTCCGTCATGGTCAGCAGGTGGAGCGGATCATCACGGTCAGGACCGGGGATGCCATGGACGGCTGGCTGTGCCCGAGGTCCTCGTACCCCCACTACCGGTAGAGGGCGTGCACCTTCCCGTCTCCGGCTTCGGCGTTGACCATGAGCGTTACGAACGGCTCGTCGCCGGTGAGGAGGAGCGCGTCGTGGACGGCGCGGGCGGTGCCGGTTTTCCCGGCGTCGTCGAAGGACACGTCAACCGGATCAAGATGCTCAAACGCCAGATGTTCGGCCGAGCCGGCTTCGCGCTCCTGCGGAAACGGGTTCTCCTGGCCAGCTGACCCCAGCCACCCATAGGGTGACGGGACGAGAGAAGATGCACCATGGATCCCCGCATACCCCGCCTGCGTCGCAAGCTGGCCGCGATCCCGTTCCAACCACTGCGCAGCCACTCCTTCGGAGAAGAGCAACACAAGTTCCGCCTCGGTCCGAAGCTGGCAGAAGCACGCGTCGCTGCGTTCGAGGCCGAGCACAACATCGCCCTGCCCGACGCCTACCGGCAGTTCCTCACGCACATCGGCGGCTCAGGCGCGGCGCCGTTCTACGGCCTCATGCCGCTGGAGCGGTGTTCCCTGCTGGTCATGAACCCGCGTGAGGAACCGGGGGCACTCCGCGGATTCGACGACGCAGAACCCAGGGGTCACGAACGCGACCTCTTCCTCCACGTCATCGAAATGGGCTGCACCGACGTATGCGTCATCGCGGTGACCGGTCCCCTCACCGGCCGCGTCCTCATCGGCAACAGCGACGGGTTCTGGGGCCCCAACGTCTCCTCCGCCACCGACTTCCTCGACTGGTACGAACGCTGGCTCAACCACATGAGCGCCGGACGCGACAACCGGGCCCTCGAACTCACCTCAGCCCAGCTTCGCGCCCATCCAAACCGCCATCGCATGGCCCCGAAGATCTGACTTTCCGTAACCACTCCACGGAAAGTGAGCCAGAACCCGAGATTCGACAGCACCAAGAGGGTGGCCGGGTCGGGCACCGATTCCTGGCATACGTTCCAACCTATGACGCGAACCCTGAGATCCCGGCTGGTGGCCCGGTGAGCGGCTGGTGGGCCTACCTGGAGGAACGGACCTGCCGAGAGGTCGATGCCACTCGTGCCAGAGCAGCTCCCGCCCAAAGCCGCTACACCGACCGGGCGAGCAGGCGCGCCCCTTGAAGGATGGCGTGAGCACCTGAAAGAGTCGTCGCTCTGTTGGACGTTCATGAATCGATCGGGAGACGCGCGTGGGGTTCGAACTCCCCATGGGTTCCGCCGGACCCGGTGAGACGGAGAGCGCATGCTCCAGAAGGAGTCCCACTGATGCGAGTCAGACTTTCTCTCCCACGTGACGCCGACAGGCCGACGCGGCCGCGCTTGCTGCCGTTGTCCTCGGTGATGGTCATGGTCGTGGCCGTGCTGACGGCCGCCTGTTCGGCGCAGGGCGGTGGCGGGGAGGCCGAAGGGGATTGCGCGATCGTGGCCACGTATGGGGACCGTACCTATACGGAGGTGGCCAACGTCGACTTCCGGGTAGGCGACGCACTCGGCACCGCCGAGTTGCCGCCCTGCAATGACACACCGGGCGCCGACGACGATACGGCAGTGCACGAAGCGACGGCCTATGCCGTCGACGGCTTGGATCCACGTATCGCCATCGCGGTGCGGTACACCCCGGACGAGGTCATGCTGCTCGCCATCCAAGCCGGTGGCAGCCTGCCTCCGGAGGTCAAGAACCTGACCAGGCGCTAAGAGGAGTTGTCTGGGCGATCACGGTTCGGTGCGCAAGGTCAGGGGTTGCTTGTCGGGGCAGTCCCATAGCCTGCGCTCATGACGACCGCTGAGTCCGGCTCTTTTTCGAGCGCGGCCCTTGAGAAGTACCTCTCCTTGATCGACGAGCTGCTTGCACAGCCTTTCCCGGAGGCGAACTTCTCTGACGACACCGGTTGCGGTGGCCCTGATCATCGTGTGCGTATCCTGCGGGCCAGTCAGGAGTTCTGGGATGACGATGACGGCGAGGCGGCGCGCAAGGCTGAAGCAGAGCTGCGGGCCTACCTGGACGCCCTGATCGCAGCTCTTACGGCACGCTGGGACGAGCCGCTTGTCGTCGACCTGTTGCCGTATCTGCGGGCCGGCCTCGAGGGGGAGGCGGTTTCCGAGCCGATCAACTACATGAGCCAGCTGGCGGGAAGCATGCAGGCGTGGCCGCGCCGGGATCCCGGTCGCTGGCTCGGGCTCGCCATTGGACAGGGGGATAAGGAGTTGCCGCTCGAATTGCTCGCGGCGGTTGGCCAGCCCCTTGCGCTTGAGCCGAGCGAGTCCGGTAGGTCATAAGCGGAGCCAGATAATCGCGGTTGCCACAGTGAGCCCTTTCCAACCTCAGCTTGCCGTTGTCGGGTGAAGGGTGAGGACGGCCTTGCCCAAGTCGGTGACGCGGGTGGTGCTGCAGCGGAGCTTCCGTAGCAAGCGCCACGCCTTCAGGGTGGCCATGGCTTGCTCGCCGAGCGCGCGGATCCTGGCGTGGGGGCCCCGGAAGGGCACGAGGACGGTGCCGCCGGCACCCTGGTAGCCCTTGTCGGCCCAGCAGCGGAGGTCGGCCTCTGTCAGAGCGGCGATGACCCCGTGGGTACGTGCGGCCCTGATGTCGTGCACCGTCCCGGGCAGGGCGGGCGAGGCCCACAGCAGGCGGCCGAAAGGGTCGGCGATGACTTGCACGTTCATGCCGTGCCTCTTGTGTTTCCCGGAGTAGTAGAGCCGGTCGGCAGCGACCCGGTCGATCGCCAGGAGCGTACCGTCGAGGATCACGAACGCCTTGCGTCCCGCAGCACGGACGGCGGTCGCGAGGTCCGGGGCGAGCGTGGACAGGGCGTCCACCGCCTCGTCGGCATAGCGGTTCACCGTGGCGATTCCGATGCCGAAGCCAGCCGCGAGCTGGGCGTAGGTGTGACCGCAACGCAGATGGGCCAATATCAACAGGGCTTGGCGGTCCGTGGTGAGTCGACGCCAGCGCGTCTTGCGCTCCAGGCGCCGCGCGGACAGCAGGCGGGCCAGGTGACGAAGCGTCGAGCTGGACAGTTCGATCCCTGATGGATAGACAAGCACGTGAAGCTCCGGGCGGACATGTTGATCTTGGTCGATAACCCATCTACCAGGAGCTTCACCATTTCCCAAACGCCACCACCATGCCAAGTGGCCAGCCTGTCAGGCAGGTTGGAGCCGGCTTCATGAGCTGAGGGCCGCCGTGTGGTGCAGTTACCCGAGGGACGCGAACGGGTTCGAGAATGAGGCCAGGTCGCTCACGCGGACCAGGCTGAGCTCGCTGGGCTCGATCTCGGAGCCGGACAGGACCACGTCAGTGCTCTCGATGCATCCCCGTGCGATCCAGTGACAGTTGCTGCTGTCGCGCCAGAGTTCGAACGTCATGGGTTTCCCGTCTGTGGTGATGGTGACGGGTTCGGAGGCCGGCAGGTTGGCGGGGGGTTCCTCGCCGGGTGGAAGTAGATCTCGAAAGCCCGTTCCAGGGCCTCGCCAGCCTCTGCATTGCCAGAGGAGGCGCTGAAGACCGTGACGTGCTCGACCTGGGGGTCGAAGTACGGAGAGCCGAACCACAGGTACACATGGATGTCGCCGGTGGCTCGGTTGTAGCCGTGACCCGTGACCTGCCGCGATTCCGGCCAGTTGGCGTCGACAGCGAAGATGCTGAACCCTTCTGCCGAGCCAGGGATGCCTTGATCGTTCATGGGATCTCCCGCGCGCTCGTTCGTGATCAGGCATCCTGCCGCCGCGAGAGAACGGGCGGAAAGTCGGGTCGGCGTCCACGGCTCGGGCCTGGGGCTGGTCGGTGCACGCACACACAATGCAGGACCACCGGCATCACCGGCTTGGTCAAGGCCGTCCTCACCCTTCACCTGACAACGGCAAGCCGAGGTTGGAAAAGGCTCAGTAACTGTTCCGAGGAAGACGTAGCCGCGGAGGCCCGGTCGCTCGCGTACCCCAGCGAAGTACAGCAACCACAGCACCCTTTCCCGTCCAGCAGTACCCACCGGAGACCGTGAGGCGACCTGTATGGCCACCGTTGAGAGCAATAGTCAAGATCTGTGCATCAAGCCATGGCCGTCAGTCGCCAGACCTGCCCCAAAAGGCGATCACGGGATTCGCCCCATCGGCGTCCTTCAACGGCCTGCACCACGCTGACCAACGCGGCATGTCCCATAGTCCCTCCGAGCCCGGGTGCCGTGCGTCGTAGCGCTCCTGGGCTCGTTCGAAATCTCCTCGGGTCGGCTCCGAGGTTTCGAAGATCTCGCGGGATTCGTCGTCCGACAGCGGGCGCACGGTGTGGGAATCGTCGTACGCCTCGGCGTCGATCACCTCCCACACGTCGATGATCGTGTGTGTTCCCTCGCTGCCGAAGGTCTCGTCTTCCCACAGGGCATCGAGGTCGTCCACAGAGGTGAACGGCCGGCCTGCGGGCTGGAGCTTGTCCCAGTGGGTTCCGTGGACGAAGAGCCTTTCGAACTCGCGCTGTCGCACGGTGGCCAAGGCCGCCGCGACATCTCCGGCATAAGGCTCGATGTATTGCCACGATGACGCGCCCACCCCAGCTCCTGCCCTTCCCCGACCCTTGGCTGTCGCCACGGACCCTACCCTTCGGCTTCGGCGCTGCGGGCGTTCGGAGTCCGCCCGGCACGCCGAGTGCTGCCTTACGCCACCCGGTCCCGGCGCTCGACCAGCAGGCCGCGTTCGAAGCGGGCTCCGGCGCGGACGAGGGCGACTAAAGGCTGTTGCACAACGGCTGGTCGATCTTCCGGGTCTCCTTCCTGCGGCGTTCCAAGACGGCAGAAAGACGGGCACATTCGGGCAGTTGACCTTGCTGCCGATGGCTGGATCTGAGCGTGATCGCCGTTGTGCAACACCCTTTAGGGCCTGTCCGGCGGATCAGGGGGCGGGGAAGCAGCGGTGCCGATCGTCCCAGGTGAGCGGGGTCTGGTGCGTCCAGGTGCAAGGCGGAGAAGGGAGTCGACGCGGAGCGTCGGCGAGTGACGACAACGCCGCTGGGGGTCCCCCCTGCTCGCAGAGCTTGGGGGAGGGCGTGCCAGACCCCGCGTTCGCGCCATGATCCGCCGGACAGGCCCTAGGTGGGGTGCGTCGACGGCTCGCCAGCGGGCCTGGGCGGATTCCACCAGCTTGAAGACCATGGCCAGGGCTGCGGCCGCGCTGCCGGCGCCCTTGGCGACCTTCGTGCGCAGGCGGACGGTGGCGAACGTGGTCTCGATGGGGTTCGTGGTGCGTAGGTGGATCCAGTGTTCGGCGGGGAAGTCATAGAAGGCCAGCAGCTCGTCCACGTCGTCGGTGATCTTCTTGACCGCCTTGGGAAACTTCGTGCCGTAGGTCTTCTCGAATGCCGCGACCGCCAGGAGCGCGTGGTCGCGGTCCTCGGCGTTGTACATCTCCTGCAGGGCCTTCTTCGCCCTGGGCGGGGCGGACTTCGGGAGGGCATCAAGGGTGTTGGCGATCTTGTGCACCCAGCACCTCTGATGGCGGGCCTCGGGGGAGCTGGCTCCTCTTCCGCGCCCTGCCCGAACCCACCGCCCCCGGCACCCGGACGTCCACACCCGCACCCGCACGGGAAGACGCGTAGACCCGCACGAAGCAGTGAGCACACGTGTGGCCCGCCGGACGGACGAGGACGTGCCCGAAGATGGAACCTGCCGTCTGCCGGGGTCAGCTGACGGGCTGTCGGCTCTGGTCCGTGCCGTTGACCGCCAGCTCAAAGAGGCACGGGCCCGCCTTGAGGCCCTCACCGCCCTGCCACTGGATGACCGCGGTGACAGTGTCGGCCGTGTCAGCTGTCCATCGGCAGCAGCTTCTTGATCGCCGCGACGGCGGTCTGCGGTTCATCGGCGTGGCAGCGGACCGTATGAATCTTCGCGCGCCGCCCCAACAGGCTTACGGTGGTGACTGGTCGGGTCAGCTCGATAGTGATCGAGGTCTGCGAGGCGATGGCCACGTCCAGCACACCGTCCTCGGACTTGTTCGTGTCCGGGAAGCGGAGGTCGTAACGGGCGGACCCGATCCATTCCAGGGGTATCCGCAGATCGAGCCGTGTGCCTCGCCGTATTCGCAGCTCGGCCGGCCCCACGACGTGTGGGCGTGTGACGGCGGCGGCGTGCAGCCCCAAGATCATAAACACCGCGTAGAGGTCGAGAAGCAGCATGACCAGGTGGGCGACCGGATACGCGGCGAGCATGAAAGACACCCCGACCGTCTCGACCACGAACACGAAGACCAGACCGTACGCCGTCGGCGCCTGAGCGCGCGCGTACCCGACAGCAATGTCCGTGTCCCCGACCCCGTGCGAGCGCCGAGCCACCCAGAGCCCGAGGCTCGCCATCCACCGCCCCTCGTGTGCCGCCAGCCGTCGCGTCTGTGTGATGAGCGCTCCGATCCCCATGTGCCTCAGTGAATCAGAGGGGTCTCATAAATTCCCCCAAGTCGTTTTCGCCACCGGACGACCGCGAACGCGTGGCGACACCTGGTCGCGGTTGCCCGCATCTTCCAGCGCAACCCCGCCCTGGAGGCGGACCGATATGCCCCACAATCCAGCAAACCGTGACCGGCGGCGACGCCGAGAAGGGCGGCCGCGGCTCCGAGGTCACCCTGTCCGGCGCCTCATCAGCCCGTGACTTGGGCTGGTCTTGCGGCCCCGGAAGGACCGGGCCGGACTGTGGGACGTATCCACGCGCTCGGCGCAACGGAAAAGGCCCACCATCCGCTTCCACGCAGAGCACCCACGCGCGCTGGTCAGCGCACTCCGTCAGCCCGCCTGAGCACACAGATCGGTTCCGACCACACCGACGGAGCGGTAGACGACTCCGCCCCCTGTTAACCAATTCCGCGAAGCCGATGGCTCCCGGCAGACCCTCCAGCCCAACGACACTCCCTGACTACCGTCACACTCACCATGCATGAGCAGCACTACGGCGACGTGCAGGAGGTCGGACGCCCGCGGCCTTCGCCGCGACATGGCGTCCGGCAAGGCAGTCCGATCGGGCCCGCCTTCGACTGCTCGAGCTTCCGCAGTTCGGCAGCGTCGGCAACCCGTGTCGCGAATCAACGTCGGCAAACGATGGCCCCGCAGCCGCTACCCGCCAGTTACTTGTCCCTGGTGTCCGAGGTAGGAGTCCAGGGCCTACTAGGACTGGGGGTGGCCTGCTGCAGGAGTTTGATGCCCAGTTCGTCGGTACGGTCGGCTTGTCCGGTGAGGCGGTGGACCAGTGCCCATCTGCCGTCCGGCGTGGCACCGGCGAAAACGGAGGCGTCACCGGTGGCGCCGTTGTGCCAGAGCACGGTGCCGGATCTCTGCCAGGACAAGGCGGGCTCCCCCAGTTTCTGTTCTACGAGGAGCTTGGTCACCAAGTGAGCCGTGGCCCGCAGGGTGGCCCAGAGCCCGCCGGCGGGCAGGATGGCGCCTGTCATGGTCCAGGGACGACGTGGGCGGCCGAACAGCCCGCGGCTGTAAAGGCATCTGTCCGGTGGCGGAGCGCTGGTTATCTCGGTGATGTCCAAAGGGGCAAGGACGTAGAGATCCAGAAGGTCTTGGTAGGACATACCTGCGGCGGAAGTCAGCGCGGCTCCGAGGATGGCGTAACCGAGGTTGGAGTATTCCTCGGTTTGGCCCGGGGCAGCGGTGGTGAGGGCGTCCAGTCTGTGGAGCACGGCATGCAGGGCGGCATCGTCGAAGCCGGCGTACGGGTCGCGCCGTTTCACGTGCGGGGGAAGCCGTGGCAGGCCGGAGGTGTGCTGGGCAAGATGCCTCAAGGTGATGCCGGTTCCCCGCGGAACGGGCAGAAACTGCTCCAGTGGGGTGTCCAGCTGGAGCACACCCCGCGCAGCCAACTGGGCCAGCGCGGTTCCGGTGAGTGTCTTGCTCAGAGACCCGATCTGGACGTATGCGTCCAGATCATGTCCATGCAGGACTTGGGGGGCTTGGCTGCTGCTGAGGATGCAAGTGGCGATGGGGCGCATGGGAGGCTTTCCGCGGGAGGGGACGGGGGAAAACGCAGGTTGCTGTTCCGGCGGGCATCCGGTGCCGGTTGACTGCCACCCATCGGTAGATCTGGTGAGCAAGCAGCCTGATGACTGGAAGCCGCAGGCCGAATGCCATCCCGCGGTAGCGACGGGTCGGCGAGGAGCCGAGGAAGCCAGCGAGAGCAGCAGCACCGCCGCAGAGTGCCGTCCCTCCGTCGAGCAGGAGGACTTCCCTGTCCAAGCGCTGGAGGTGGGTCCGTATCAGAGGCTTTGGGAGGGACTGCCAGGGTGCGGCGGGCATCTGAGGTCGGGCGCGAACGCGGATTTGTTGAACGGCGGCCTGACAGAAGGCACAGTCTCCGTCGAAGACCAGTAAGGGGCGCTGCGCGGTGGCACCGCCCAGGGCGGTTTCGTCCACAGGGGAGGAATTCCTCTCGTTCATGAGGGGCGGCCGCGGCGGAGGGATTCGGGGAGCGCGTGGTGGGGCGGCAGTCGCAAATGGTTGGGAAGGCAGCGCTTTCATCCGGCTCGTAGCCAGCTCTGGAGAAGGGCCTCCCGGTGCCGCGACGGCTGTACTGCGGAGGGCTGCCAGTCTCGGTTCCACCAATCTGACATGACGGCGGGCGAGGAGGTGCCGCGGACGAAGCGTGCGAGCAGCCCGTGCGAGAGGTCGACCTCCCGCTGCGTGTAGGCGCTTGAGGCACCCGAGAAGACTGGCGTCTTGCATTCATTCCCACCGGCGGCAATCACTACGGTCATCTCGGCCGGGCTGCTGGGAACCCACGCGTTTAGGGCTGCCGCGGCAACACTCGCGGCACGGGCCGCCCACCGGGCGGCAGTTGAACGAACCGGTGCCTCGGTCACCCGCAGATCCGTCACGTCGGACCAGGACCATTGCAGCGGGTCGGGCCCGAGCACCTGCGGACCTGCGGGCGAGAGAAGTACGCCAGGTGCCGGCGAAACCGGGGGCGTACCCAGGTACGTCTCTCCCGACTGGATCCGAAGAGACCGACCATGGCGCCAGGGTCCTGCGGGTGATGCTTGGGCGGCGTGGATTCCATTGTCAGCTCCTTGCTCTTGGAAGGCAGTCGGGGAGGCGGCCGGTGCCGGAGCTCCCGAACTTAGGCGGGCTCTTGAGCGATGCTGCTCTGTTTGAGCCACGCATCAGGTGCGGGATGTGCGGGGCGGCGGCCCAGCACCGGCGTGCCGTGCCGCCGCGCGAAAGGCGTGTCCGCCCGCGACTACATCCTGCTTGACGTCCCTAAACCCTCTCCTGGGTCACGGCTGCGGTGGGATAGCTCTCAACCGCGGCGCCAGCCCCTTTTACGGCAAGGCGCAGGATCAGGCCCTGCAACGGGGCAATGGTGGCGGTGGCCAGCAGGCCCAGGACCAGGACCGCAAGCACGGCGGTGGGCTGCCAGGCGGCAGCGAACGGCATGACTGCCAGCACGCCGGTCAGGCCGCCGAATACCCCGCGCACGGTGGCGGAGATGGACCTGTCGGTCAGCTTGGCGGCGGCCAGGTTGCCCAGAAAGCTGCCGGCGCCGTAGGCAAACAGGAGAGCGGAGATGGCGGCCGGGGAGAAGCCGGCGATGCGGGTGAGCAGCGGCGCGATGTAGGTAATGACGACGGCGACGCCGGAGAAGCCGACCGCGGTGGTGGCGATGGCCAGCAGCACCGGTTTGCGGCTCACCACGCGCAGCTCGTCGCGCAGGCCGGCGGACGACGCCTGTTGTTTGGGCAGCAGCAGAGCCAACAGCGCGACGGCGGTCAAGGTCAGCGCGGTCAGCACCGCGAACGGGGCCCGCCAGCCGGCCGGGTATCCCAGCAGTGAGCCCAGCGGTACCCCGAGCAAGGTAGCGACGGTGAACCCGGAGGCCACCGTGGCGATCGCCGAGCCGGTCTTTTGCTCGGGCACCACGCTGGTGGCCACCACCAGCGCCAACGCCAAGAACGCGGCGTGGCTGAGCAAGGAGCCCCCCCGCCCGGCCAGCAACATCGTGAACGAGGAGGCCAGGGCGCTGACCGCGCTGCCCGCGGCGAACAGCAGCATCAGCCCGAGGGCCAGGGGCTTGCGGGGCAGTCGCGCGGTCAGCGTGGTCACCGCGGGCCCGCCGATCACCACGCCGAGCGCGTAGGCGGTCACCGCCTGCCCCGCAGCGCTTTGCGATAGCTGAAGATCCGCGCCGACCTCGGGCAGCATGCCCGCGACCAGGTATTCCGACGTACCGACAACGAAGACGCTCGCGCACAAGGCCGCGAGCGAGGCGCAACTCTTGGTCATGCTGGGGAAGCTAGAGTCTCACATCGGTGTGAGAGTCAAGCGGCGTTGCCCACCCGAGACATCCACGAGGAGGATGAAGTGCGGATCGGTGAGCTGTCCCGCAAGACCGGCGTACACGAACGACTGCTGCGCTACTACGAGGAACAGAACCTGCTCCAGCCCCAGCGGCGGCCCAGCGGCTACCGCGAATACAGCGAGGCGGACGTGGACACCGTGCGCCGCATCCGCAGCCTGCTCGCCGCCGGGCTGAACACCGCCACCATCGCGACGATCCTGCCCTGTCTGCGTGACGAGGGCGAACGCCTGGTGCCGACCTGCTCCGACCTCCTGGCCGACCTGACCAAGGAACGCGAGCGGATCACCAAGGCCATCACCGATTTACAGACCTCCCGCGCCGCACTCGACAAAGTCATCGCCGCAGCCCCCGCCGATGTCGCAGAACGCGCGACAAGCGGCGCAACAGCCCGCAGCACACGGGCATGACCGCCACCGGCCCCGAATAGCGCTGCCACCGTCAACAACGTCCTGACCCGCAACACCTAGCACGGGGGTGCGGCGATGCGGCATCCGTGTCGCGTAGGCGAAACGGGTGGGATCGGGTGCTCGTACTCCAGCTGTAGATCGTGATCTTCGTAGTACGCGGTCGGCCGGGCCGTCTCTCGTGCCGGGTTGGTCCGACTGGTCGGATCTGACGGTGGGTCGCGCCGGGACGTTCCGGGCGGCGGCACCGCCGAGGTTATGAATGCGGCACCTGACCATCCACGAGCATCAACCTCAGGAGCCACACGATGCGCCCCATCAGAGCAGCCTGTCTCGGCGCGGCCACTGCCCTGGTCACCCTTTTCGCCTGCACCCCTGTCGCGGCCGCCGCGACGAACACCGACTCCGCCCACACCAAGGGCGGAGACAAGGTCATCACACTCATCGGCCATCTTGCGCAGCAGTCGCGCTTCCCCGTCACCCCCGGCGGCCCCGCCGCCCAGGGCGATCGGACCGTGGTCCGCTCGATCCTCTTCGACGAGAACGACAAAATCCAGGTCGGCGAAACCGGCGGCTTCTGCACCACCACCACGGTCGAAAACCGCGGAGCGGAGGAGTGCGTCGTGACCTACAAACTCCCGGGCGGCCAACTCACCGTGCAGGGGATGGTCTTCCGCATTCTCAACGCGGAGGGCGGCGTCGCGATCCCTCCGCCTTCGTTCGACAACGCGATCACCGGCGGCACCGGGGTGTTCGACCGGGCTCGTGGCCAGGTCCACGCCGACACGATCGGTACGGGCACCAGGCGCTTCACCATCGACCTCGACCGCTAACTGACCCTGCCCCCGCCCGGTGAGAAGGCTGGGCCGTCCACGGCACGGCCCACCGGCTCGATTGGTCCCATCGGCGACGCCGCAACCAGGGGTGCCGGTAAGAACGCTGTCACCAGCCGCAAACGAGGGACGTCACGTCCGGCGACGTGCAGTGGGGTCGCGCTCGGCAACGTGTCGGGCGACTGCGTCAACACCGGGACGGGCGTACCGCTCCAGGGACCGGACGGAGGCGTGCCTGGAGCGGGCCAGCAGCATGGGGGTGGAGGTGCCGCCCTCCGCGTCGTGTGTCAGGGCGCTGTGGCATAGCCGGTGCAGCGTGAAGCCGTCCAGGTCCTCGATGTCCTCGGGTGAGGCGAGCGGGTTGGCCAGCAGTCGGGTGTTCTCCTCGAAGATCTCCTCAGCCCGGCGGTAGGAGAGCCGGGCCCGGCCGGTCTCGGGGCATACGTCGAGCGTCGGCGTCCCGGCCGGGGCCTTGCGGTCGGTGAGGAACAGCGGGCCGCGGGTGCGGCGGGCGATCAACCTGGGCAGCAGCTGGGCGGTGCCGGACTGCCAGTGAATCCATTCCGTCGCCCCACCCTTGGCGGTGATCCTGCCGCGCTTGTCCTGCGGGTAGGTCTTCCACGTTCAGGCACAGCACCTCGTCGGCGCGCGCCGCGGACTCGTAGAGCATCTTCCAGAACGTCTTCTCCCGCATGGCAACGTCCAGCCGCCACAGGGCGGCGATCTGGTTCTCGGCCAGCGCCTTGGTGCGGTCGGGCGGTCCCGGCCGCCGCTCGATGCCGATCGTCGGGTCGCCTTCGATCCAGCCCTGGCGCTGCCACCAGCCGATCGCCTTGCGCGCGATGGACAGTTCCCGGTTGACGGCGTCAGCGTCCATCTCGTCCGCCCGCGCCGCCGCCCGCTCGGCCAGCACCATCGGCAGCGCCGGGTCGTCGATCGCGGCGACGGGGAAGACGGGCGGCTTCGCGCCGCGGCGGGCGGGTCCGGTCGGCGCCGGTTCGCCGGCGAGCATCCACCCCCACGTCGTCAGCGAGATCCGGTAGACCCGCGCGGAGGACTTCGCGATGCCCGCGCCGGTGAGGTACCGCTCGACCGCCGCGGTGTACGACGCGGGCGGGGCGGACAGGGGTACGACCCGGGCGCGCGGCAGCCGGAGCGCGCCCCCGCCCCCGATTTCGGTCACCGGTTCGATCGTCACGTCCGTCCCGCCCTTCCGGCTCTGCCGCAGTAAATGCGTACTCGCCTACGGCGGCCGGAGAGTCCGCCGCAGGTGTGTGTCGAAGGCCGGTCGATGAGGCGCCCAGCGCGAGAAAAGAAGCTGGTCAGCAGGGGTGCGATAGGCGAACCGCCAGGCGCCTTCTAAGCGCTTGGCCGCAGGTTCGAGTCCTGCCGGGGGCGCCACGTCTGAGCAGCAAGAACGCCCCGGAGGGAAGAGCCCTTCCAGTGCGTTTCGCATGTCTGAGGTGACGCTGACGGCAACGTCCCCGTCGACTCAACTGCGCCGCGTCAATCGTCGTCCAGCAAGGTTCCCAGCCGATCGAGTGCGGCACGCGTCTCCGTCATGTCCGCGTGCGCGTAGATGTTCATCGTCACGTCCAGGCACTGTGCCCGCCGATGTCCCGGACGATGTGGGGCGGGATGCCCAGTCCGAGCAGCAGCGTGACGCAGGTGTGGCGCAGGTCGTGGAAGCGAACCTCAAGCCCCAGCCGCTCGCGGATCGGATAAAAGTGCCGGTTGATCTTCCGGGGTTCGATCGCAGTGCCGAGCCTCGTGGTGAAGACCCGCACCGGTCCCCCGCCGCCGCGCGCTCCGCGTCCTGCCCCGCCCGGTGTCGGCGCAGCGCGCGAAGGACCAGGTCATCCCGATGAGCTATGCCGATCTGGCGAACCTGCCGCTGCCCACTGCGAAGGCGGTGGAGATCGAGTCGTTCGTGCCGCTGGACTCCATCGACCCGATCCGTATCGGCGCCGGCTTCTACCTCATCCCTACCGGCCAGGCCGCGGCCAAGCCCTGCAAACTGCTGCGTCAGGCTCTTGGGCGGTCCTCGCGGGTGGTCATCGTCAAATGGGTCTGGCACGGCCGCGAGCGGCTGGGCCTGCTCCGCGTCCACGACGACGCCCTCGTACTGCACCTCATGTACTGGCCGGACGAGATCCGCGGCCCCACCGAGCTGCTGCCGCTGACGGTGGAAGTGACCGAGGACGAATCGGGTTCCCGCTAGAACGTGGTCGTCGCTCTGACGCGCACGATGTGGGTTGATGTACGCAACATCGAGGGCGGTGAGGTGGCTGTGGAGCGAGATTCGCGCGGAGATGGTGGTGGCGGTGCTGGTGAGTACGCAGCCGAAGACAAGGCGGACCGGTCGGTCGGGACGCTGGAGCTGTTCTTCGACCTGGTCTTCGTCTACGCGATGTCCCGGGTGACGATCCTGATGTTGGCGGACATCTCCTGGGCGGGCTTCGGGCGCGGGCTCCTGGCGCTCGCCGCGGTGTGGTGGGCGTGGGTCTGCTACGCCTGGCTGACCAACACCTCCGACCTCGCCGGGCCCGCGCACCGGCTGCTGATCTTCCTGGCGATGGCGGCGATGCTGGTTGCCGCGGTCGCATTGCCCCAGGCATTCGGCGGGCGGGCGCTGGTGTTCGGACTCGCGTTCCTAACGGTCCTACTGATCCACGTCGCGCTGCTGGCTCTCGACGTGCGGGGCGAGGCCGACGTGGGTGCGCCCGCGCTGCGGCTGGTCCCTTCCTTGCTCGGCGGGCCGGCCCTGCTGGTGGCCGCCGCGTTCGTCGAGACACCGGGGCGGGAGCTGCTGTGGATCGCGGCCGCGGTGATCGGCTTCTCGGGACCGGTTGTGATCGGTACGGCCGGCTGGGGTGTGGCGCCCGGTTACTTCGTGGAGCGGCATGGGCAGATCATCATCATCGCGCTGGGTGAGGCGATCGTCGGGGTGGGCGCCGGCGCCGAAGACTCTCTGGGACGGCTGAGCGTGGTGACCGCCGTCCTGTTCGCGGTGCTGATCGCGGCCGGCCTGTGGTGGTCCTACTTCGGTTATCTCCGTGGCGGGGCCGAGCGGCGGCTGCGCGGTACCCGGAATGGGGAGCGGGCCCGGCTGGCGCGCGATTCCTACAGCTACCTGCACCTGCCGCTGGTGGCCGGGGTGGTCTTCTTCGCGCTCGGGGTGCACGAGGCCGTCGCGGGTGCAGGCGAACCGCTCCCGCTGTTGCCCGCCGTGGCCCTGGCCGGTGGCGTCGCGCTGTTCTTCGGCGGCGACGTCGCCTACCGGTGGCGCGATCACCACCAGCTGGCTGTCGATCGCCTCCTTGCCGCACTGGGGGCTGCCGCGATGATTCCGGT
The DNA here is from genome assembly GCF_004784465.1 of Streptomyces griseoluteus. Lineage (GTDB taxonomy): Bacteria > Actinomycetota > Actinomycetes > Streptomycetales > Streptomycetaceae > Streptomyces > Streptomyces griseoluteus. Next base: position 30,531 of record NZ_SRRU01000016.1, read on the forward strand.
CGCTGGGGTGGTGCCGGCGTTGGCTGCCCTCGCCGGGCTTACACTCATCTGCCTGCTCCAGACGAGTTGGGAGCTCTGGCGTCATCCGGCGATCGGGCCGGTCGGCAGCTCCTGACCCTTGAGCGCCTTCGACGTTCCCACTCGTCCTACCCTCGGGTGCCGCCAGCCTGGCGATGACGCGCTCCAGCCCGGGGTGCAGTGGCTCCGGCCAGACGAGCTCGAGGGGGATCTGCAGGGGCTGGTCCAGGGAGACGAATCACGGTGCCGGCGACCGCTAGGCGGTTTCGTTTGGATCAGTGGGTCGTTGGTCCGGGTGTGCCGTTGACTGATGCGCAGTGGGCGCGGATCGAGCCGTTACTCCCGGACCGGACGCCGAAGCGGGGTGGTCGCTGGCGGGATCATCGTGAGGTGATCGACGCGATCGCCTTCAAGTTCCAGACCGTAACCCAGTGGGTCCACCTGCCGGAGAAGTACGGCAACTGGCGAGGCGTCTACAACCGGCTGCGGATGTGGGCCGTCGATGACGCCTGGGAGCGGGTGTTCACCGCCCTGGTCCCCTACTAGGGGTCCGGACCTGTCGGAACATCACTTTTACCGGTGGACCTGGGAGGACGGAAGGCCGGCCCCGTCCGGGGCATGTCCGGGACGTCGGCCCTGCCGGCTCAGGTACGCGCGCCTGACCGCCCGGCGTGGTGGTTCCCGCCGACCGCGCCCGAGTGGTTCGTCCACACCCTGCTGCCAGGCCGCTTGTACGGAAGTGCCGCAGGAGACCGTCGCAGGGACCCCCGAGCTCTGCCCTAAAGTACCTTCCGCTGCGCCCTGGCCGTCGGGTTGAGTGGAACGTCGCCGACGATTCCAGGAGGGGCGGAGCCCGATGCGCGAGCGGAAGAACGAGGAAGCCACCGGGGCCAAGGTTGGCCGGGAGGCGAGGCACGCGCCCGCCGAGGCCGGGCACCCACGGTCCAGGCTCCTCGCCCTCCAGGGCACCGTGGGCAACGCGGCGGTCGTCCAGATGCTCCGCCGGGCCGGCCACGGCCTGGACGAGGAGGAGCACCGGCACGGGGACGGCTGTGGCCACGAGGGCTTCAAGGACCCCGCCGTCCAGCGCTCCTCGGTCCACGACGTCGTGCGCAGCCCCGGCCGGCCCCTGGACCAGGCCACCCGTACGGACATGGAGTCCCGCCTCGGCGCCGATTTCTCCGACGTACGCATCCACACCGGCAGCGCCGCGAACGCCTCCGCCGCCGAGGTCGGCGCGCGTGCCTACACCTCCGGCAACCACGTCGTCCTCGCTGCGGGCGGGGGCGACGCGCACACCCTCGCCCACGAGCTCACCCACGTCATCCAGCAGCGCCAGGGACCGGTCAGCGGTACCGACAACGGCAACGGGCTGAGGGTCTCCGACCCCTCCGACCGCTTCGAGCGCGAGGCCGAGGCCAACGCCCGCGCGGTGATGAGCCGTCCGGCCCCCCGGGCAACCTCCGGCGTGCAGCGTTCGGACGGCCCCGAGACCGGGACGGCCGGTGCGGCAAAGGCGCCCGTGCAGCGCACCCTCGCGGCGGGCCTCCCAAAGGGGACCCAGGTCGTCAAGCACACGGACGAGGGGGACGTCGAGGGGCAGACGATCCTCAGTTTCGGCTTTGGGTCCTATCTGATCTCCGCGGGCGCGGACGGCAAGAAGCCCCGGGCGTCCCTCAAGGACAAGTCGTGGGGGACGGTCGAGGGGCGGGAGGCGTCCCGCACGGAGTACGAAGCGGCTCGCGCCGCGGAGTTGGACCCGGCGGTCCTCGCGGCCAAGCAGAAGCAGAAGGACCTCGACCTCGGCGAGAACTACCTCAGCGCCGACTACCGCCGGATCAACCCGCTCCTCGCGGCCCTCGGGCAGGTCGGCTTCACCCCCGGCGAGATCGCCGCCCCCGGCTTCTCCTACAAGTCGAAGGAGAGCGAGGTGCTCGACGCGTGGCGCAGTGTCGCCATGGCGCGGGGGTACGCAGACGAGCAGACCACAGAGGCGTGGGACGAGAAGCACCTCGCGGACACCTTCGACATCTTCGCCCGGATCAACGGCGTGTGGGACGACTTCGCGACGCCCCGCGCGAACGAGGAAGGCAACGTGGTGCGGGGCGACAGCAAGCACATGTACGAGTCGTTCGGCGGCATCCTCAAGCAGCAGGAGAACCACCCGGACGGTGGCTACGTCTCGGTCGACCAGACGATCGAGTGGCCGGCGATCCTGTCGACCACGTACGGCGATCCGTTGACCCACACGTACGTGGCCGGCAAGGAGATCGTCTGGGAGTTCGGCCTCCCGGAGGACCACCGGGGAAGGGCGCTCGGCAGGAACAACCAGTCCGAGGAGGAGATGACCTTCCCCATCGGCACCAAGATCCACATCCGCCAGATCCTCGTGCGGAGCGGCGATTTCCGGCAGGAGCAGTCGGCGAAATACGGCGAGAGCGCGACCGTGATCGTTTTCGCCGACATCCTGGCGGGCCAGCGACCGACTCGAGGGGACTAACCTCGCGCTTTCGCGAGTGTGGGCGTCCGAAGTTTGATCAAATAAGCGAGGAGCGCCTCTGACCTGGGACGATGGGACTTGCCTAGGGCCCTGTTCGTCGTCAGGAATGCTGCACTCCTCAGGTGAAGATGACGGCTCCATGCCCTGCCGAACCCCGGTTGACCAGCAGCTTCCCGTCCCTCCGAGCAGGATCACCCCGCCGGAGCCGTGGAACCCGGCGCGCACCCGACACGACAGCCGGGCCACCAGCATTCCCACGACCACCCCACAACAGCGGAACGGCCCGACGGAAGAACCGACGGACCGTCATGCAAGATCGAGGCTAGTAGGGCTTGGTCAGGTTCGTATCGGGATGGGCATGTCGCGGTGACAGGTGGGGCAGGCGCCGGCCCAGAGGGCGAGGAGTGTCTGCAGCTCGCGGACGACCTGGTAGAGGCTCAGTCCTGCGCCGCGCCTTTTGGGGCCCGGGCCAGTCGCTGCAGTGTGCAGAAGGCATGCGCGGCCGAGACGAGGGTGACGTGGTGGTGTCAGTCGTTCCAGGTGCGGCCCTCGAAGTGGGCCAGCCCCAGGGCCTGTTTTATCTCCCGGTAGTCGTGCTCGATGCGCCAACGGAGCTTGACCAGTCGCACCGGTGTGGCCAGGGGCATGCCGGAGGGCAGGCTGGACAGCCAGAACTGCACCGGCTCGGGCTCGGTGGCGGGCCATTCGGCCAGCAGCCACCGCTCGGGGAGCTCCGGACCCTCCGTCGCCTGGCGGATCTCGCGCCGGGCGGGACGGATGCGCAGGGCAACGAAACGCGAGTACATGCGCTTCAGCCCGCCGGCAGCGGAGGGTGGGCCTTCCGGCTGATCTTCATCTGCGGGTGGCCCTTGGGCCGGTGGCGTGGCTCCAGCTCCGCCTTCACCGCCGCCTCCACCTGGTCCTGCTGCCACCCCGACACCGGAGCGGTGTGACTACTCCAGCTGGCACACCAGGACGCTCACGAGGAGTCGGCCGGCGACCTGTTCTTTCTCTGGCCTTCCCTCCAGTCCGACCAGTCGGTACGTTCGTGGGGCCCGGATCGCGGCGGTGTGGCCCGGGCTTCCGGCGGAGGACGGAGGGGCCCATGGCGGAACGTGAACCAGTCGCGCGGGGACACTGCGACGCGCGCTTCGAGGCGGTGCGGACGGCGTTCGAGGAGAACTTCCGTGAGCGGGGGGAGCTGGGCGCCGCGGTCACGGTGACCGTCGGCGGCGAGGTCGTGGTGGATCTGTGGGGCGGTTGGGCCGACGCGGACCGCACCCGGCCGTGGGAGCGGGAGACCCTGGTCAATGTGTGGTCGACCTCGAAGGGCCCGACCGCGCTGTGCGCGCACATCCTGGCGGACCGGGGGCTCCTCGACTTCGACGCGCCGGTGGCCGAGTACTGGCCCGAGTTCGCCGCGGCCGGCAAGGAGAAGGTCCTCGTACGGCATCTGCTGTCGCACCGGTCCGGCCTGTCGGGCCTGCGCGAGCCGCACTCGGTCGAGCAGCTCTACGACTGGGAGCTGACGACACGGCGGCTGGCGGCGACGGAGCCGTGGTGGGAGCCGGGGACGGTGTCCGGCTATCACGCGATCACCTTCGGCCACCTGGTCGGGGAGGTCGTACGGCGGATCTCGGGGCTGGCGCCCGGGGCCTTTCTGGAGCGGGAGGTGACCGGGCCGCTGGAGGTCGACTTCACCATCGGCCTGCCCGAGAAGGAGGCGGGGCGGGCCGCCGAGCTGGTGCATCCGCCGGCCGCCTCCGACAGCGAACAGGCCGCGGCCTTCGGCCGGTTGACGCCGGCGGTGCTCGCCGCGCTGGCCAATCCCCTGGTGGGTGCGGCCGAGGCGAACACGCCGGAGTGGCGGGCCGCGGAGATCCCGGCCGCGAACGGCCACGGCACGGCGCGGGCCGTCGCCGCCCTGTACGGGATCTTCGCGGGACGAGGGTCGTACGACGGCCGGCGCGTGCTCTCCCCCGAATCGGCGGAGCGGGTGCGCGAGGGGCAGGGCAGGTGCCGGGACCTGGTGCTCGGTCCCGGACTGGGCACCGTCACGGAGATCGGGCTCGGTCTGTGGCTGAGCGGGCCGAACGGCTCCTACGGGCCCAACCCGAGGGCTTTCGGACACGACGGCTTCGGCGGCTCCTGCGGACTGGCCGACCCCGAGGCGGGCGTGTCACTGGGGTACGTCATGAACCGGATGGGGCCTCATATCGCCGACGACCCGCGGAAGACGGCACTGGTCGAGGCCCTCTACCGCGCCTTGTGAGGCCAACTGGCCGGAGGTGGCGGTCATGCCCGGCGGCGAGGAGTGTGGCTGCGGATGTCCACCGACCGCTCCAGCGTCGCTGTGTGGACCATCGAACAGTGGTTGGGCCTTCTCCTCCGGGGAGCTGCCCGGCGCGACGCCGCCGCAAGCCTGAGAGGCGAGGCCCGCAGCGCTTCGGCCGGCGTACGGACGGCGGAGGTCGGCGTGGCTCCGGCGGGCCCGGGTCGTTGGGCCTCTGGCCACACCGCAGGCCCTGCGGTGGGCTGGCCGCCGCAGCAATGTGAACGAGGACCGATGCCGACGAAGCCCGCTCACGACCCGAGGTACGGCTACGACCCGGAGACGCATACGGTCCGGGTCGATCAGCACGACCTGGCGCGGCTGCTGTTGATGTTCCGCTTCGGTCCTCGGCACGCTATCGGCAGGCTCTGAGACCGGCCTCTGGGCGCGTTCCGATCCACTGCCGACAGTCCCCCCGCTGCTCAGGAGGCGCTCGACGCTGGGCCGAGTCACGTCAACCGGTCCTCGCCGTATGCGATTTCGGCCAGCCGGACGTCCTCCTGCATGACCTTGGACGTGGTGCACGGACGTGACTACGGGGGATGTTATGAACGGGCGACCGGAAAGTCCTGCGGGCACACCGGTGCGAGATGCCGTGCGAGACATCGTCGGCGAGCTGGCGCCGCACGAGCTGATCGTGCTCGACGCCCTGCTCCTGGTGGACGACGACACCGCGTTGCGACGGCTCGCGAGCGGTGGGCACCGAGACCCCCTGGGATTCGGGCTGGGCGAGGCCGCGACCCTGCTGACTCCCATGGTGTGGATGGCGCTGGACGAAGCGGCACGGCAGGTGGTGTCCGCCACCGTCGCCTCCGCCGGCCGGCGGGCACGTCCGTGGCTGCGCCGGATCAGGCACCGGCCGGCAGAGCCTGCACAGTCCCGACTACTCCCGCATTTGACGCCCGAGCAACTGGAAGCCGTGCGGTCGCGGGTGGCCCGGCTCGCCGTGGAGAGCGGGCTGGAGCGCGAGGCGGCCGGGGCACTCGCCGAACGGGTCGTGGCCCGGCTCGTACTACCCGCCGAGCCGCAGCCGGACGACGGTGTCGAACCGGGACCGGACGACAACGAGCCCGAACCCGACGACGGCGCCGAGCCGGGACCCGACCGTCGCGCCCCACACCGGGTGACCACGGCGGACGACGGTCCTCGGCCGGCCGCGAAACGGACCGGGGTCGCCTGGCAAGAGAATCAGCCCCATGCGCTCTCCCCGCTTGCCGAACACAAAGGATCGACGACACAGGGCAGCCTCGGCAACTGAAATGATCTTGCTGTGGCTGGGGTGAACAGGCGTCGGAGCTGTCTTGCACCAAGCGCCATGTACCCCTGACGCATCCAGCCCGACTCCCCTCCCGAAGGGTTCGCCGGTTCTCGCTAGGCCCCCGAACCCCGCTGAGCCCACCCAGTACTGGTAGAGCATCGGCAAGCCGAAAAAGTTCGCCGTCGACCGCACGTTCTCCGCCCGCAACTCGGTGTCCGTCACGGGCACTCGCTTGACGAACACCGGCGTGCCATCGATGTCGAGCTCAGCAGACCTGCCACCGATACGGGACCCGCGCGGGGCTGCGACGGAGACAACGTCACCGACTCGACGATCACTCAGCAGGGACAGACGCGTTACCACGGTCCCCTACACGGCAAACCGAGCGGCATGCCGCAGGTCCGGATGGTGCATAGACGACTCCTCGATGCCCGGAACCAGGGCCTCGGCGCTCACGCGGACCTGGCCGAGCCTATCCGCCGGGGCTGTCGAAGGATCAGGTACGCAAAGTCGCCCGGAACGCTGGCCGCCGGAGGTTTCCTCAGGCGGTGATAAGCCCTCACACCGACCGGAGATTTGACAGCTCCCGTACCCGCTCGGCCTCCCGGCGCCGAGCGGGTCACTTACTGTCGGACGGACGCGGATTTTCCACGTGTGAGATCCAGGTGGTGAGCAGTCCTTCGAGTGCCTTGGTCTCGGCGGGCGTCAGCAGACTGAGCAGGCGGCGTTCGTTGCGCATGTGGTCGGTGAACGCCTGGTCGATGAGTTCGCGACCAGGCTGGGTCAGGGCCACGATCCGGCCACGCTGGTCGTCGTCGGAACGGCGGCGGGTGACGAGTCCGGCCCGCTCCAGGCGGTCGATCCGCTTCGTCATCGCGCCGGTCGTGACCATGGTGTGTGCGGCGAGTTCGCCGGGCGCGCATTCATAGGGCTCACCGGCGCGGCGCAGTGCGCACAGGACGTCGAACTCTCCCTCGTTGAGTCCGTAGCGTCCGTAGACGAGGCTGAGTTCTTCGGTGAGGTGGTCGGCCAGGCGGTGCAGCCGGCCGATCACGCCCTGCGGGGAGATGTCGAGGTCGGGCCGCTCGCGGCGCCAGTCGGCCTGGATGCGGGCCACGCGGTCCAGCGGTTGCGGGGTGTCCATGCACCCCACGATATCTTCCCAGGAAGTTATATTACCTTCCATGGAAGCTAATCTCCGGTGGGCGGCACTCACCGCTGTCGCACCGGTGGCCTGGGGCACGAACTACTACGTCACCCATGAATTCCTGCCGCCCGACAGCCCCCTCTACGGGGCGGTGCTGCGAGCGCTGCCCGCCGGTCTCGTCCTGCTGGGGCTGTGCCGGCAGCGACCGCGCGGTGTCTGGTGGTGGCGGTCCGCGGTGCTCGGGCTGCTCAACGTGAGCGTGTTCTTCGTTCTGGTCTACGCCGCCTCCCAGCTCCTGCCGACGAGCATCGCCTCGACCGTCATGGCAGTGTCCCCGCTGGCGATGATGCTCATCGCCTGGGCCCTGGTGTCCGAACGGCCCGGCATAGCGCACCTGGCCGGCGCCACCATCGGACTCGGCGGAATCTGCCTCACGCTGCTCACGGGGGTGGGAGGAGTGAGTGTGCCGGGAATCCTCGCCTCCGCCGCGGCCATGCTCGTGTCGGCCTTCGGCCACATCCTGACCAAACGCTGGAACAACACGGGTACCGACGTGCTCGCCTCGACCTCCTGGCAGCTCACCGCCGGAGGACTGTTTCTGCTGCCGGTCGCCGCAGCCGTGGAGGGCCCTCCACCCGCACTCTCCGCACCGGTGCTCCTCGCGTTCGGCTACGTCGCCCTCGTCGCCACCGCACTGGCCTTCGCCGCCTGGTTCACCGGGCTACGCCACCTGCCCGCGGGAACCGTAGGCCTGGTCGGACTCCTCAACCCCGTCACAGGCGTCCTGCTCGGCACGGCGGTCGCCGGGGAGGTGCTGACGGCTCAGCAGTTGTGCGGACTGGCACTCGTTCTGACAGGAGTCGTCCTGGGACGGCCCATACGCGCAGGACGACGCGGCGGCGTCAGGCCCCTCTCCAGCCTGCACCCGACAAGCGACCCGCCCGCGAGTCCTCGACCTGCAATCCCCTGTGAGGATCAGGGGACACGGGAACAGGGAGCGGCGCCGATAGCCGGCCGGGACGCGTGAGCAGATGCGCAGGGGTGCCGCAGTCACGGATCGATCTGTCCTCTATCCCAGGCCCGACCAACGGCCCGTCGGACAGCGGTGTTGGGTTCACCGTCTGTTGTCGTCGGGCGGGAGGACTTCGGCGATTGACTCCGCCGAGGGGTGGAAGTAGCGCTGAATGTTCTCCGGCTTCTTGTGCCGCGACTTCGCCATCAGCATCAGCAGGCTGGCCCCGGCCTCGTCAAGGCGCGTGAGCCCGGAATGCCGGTATTCGCGCAGGTCCCATCCCGTGCCCGGTACGCGGCCGACAGCCGTGTGCGCATCCAGCAGGGCGCGAGCCCGGCCCATGACAACCGGACCAGCCCGGTGCCCGCTCGGCATTCTGGACTGAAAAAGCGGCAGTCCCGGCCAGGATGTTGGCCGGGACTGCCGCAGAAGGGGTGTGATCGGGAAGGGCGGTCGCCTCGAAAACGATCAGGGGCGTTGGGGGGATGCTTAGCGCTTGTCACTGGTCGGCGACCAGCACCCTCACAAGCTCCTCCAGATCCTGCGCGCTGAAACTCGGCGGGGTCATCGTGCGCGGGTAGACGGAGGCTCCGCGCCGCAGCCATGCACCGTCCAGCCCAACCCTGCGCGCCCCGTCGATGTCCCAGGGATGCACGGCGACCAATATCGCCTGCTCAGGCCCGACGCCGACTCGTTCGACGGCATAGTGGTAGGCCGCCGGGGCCGGCTTCCAACAGCGTGGTCCGTGCACGTCCGACAGGGCCTCGAAGCAGTCCAGCACTCCTGCCGCGTCCAGCAACCGCTCGGTCAGCGCGATGCTTCCGTTGGTCATCGCCGTCAGCCGGTACCCCGCATCGCTCAACTTCCGTACGCTATGCGGCACATCGGGGTGCACGTCCAGCTGGCAAAGGCCGTCCAGAATGTGCCGGGCTGCGGCCTCTTCATCTCCCGTCCATCCCTCCAGGCCAGATAGCAGCGTCCGTAGTCCGTCGTGTGCCACGGAGGTGAAGTCCGCATACGCACCTGATGCTGTCAGGGCGAATCCGTCCCGCAGTACCCCGGCGAACCAGGTCGGCAGCAGGTGCCCGGGGGCACCGACGTCCTCGAAGCGACCGCGCAGTGGTGCTAGGTCACTGAGTGTCTCGTTGACGTCGAAGACGAGGACCTGGTGCTGGTCGGCGGGCATGCTCTTCTCCTCCTTGTGTCCGTGCGCGGATGCCGGACGTAGTAGCCCCCTCAGGCTGCGAGTACCCGTCCTGTGTGTGGTTGCGGCAGCGGGCTGTTCCTCTCTCCATCTGCTGCAGCGTGCTGCCGGGGTATGGGCAAACGGAGTCCGCGTATCGTCCGAGTCTCGAGTCGCATGTCGGCACCCCAGCGGTGGCTGTGCTCCGACAGTCGGGTCAGGGCCTGGCGGATGTGGGTCGCAGGTTCGTCGATGCAGAGACGTTCCTCCGCGTAGGCGTGGGTGAGCGGATGAATCCGGAAGCGGCGGGGTGCGGTGCGTTCGATCAAGTGCTCTGCCGCCAGAGCGGCAAGGTGACGTTCGGCGGTAGCGGAAGGTTCGCCCAGGAGAGCGGCCGCTCCTGCGATCTCCACCTCTGTCGACGGATGGAGGGCCAGCAGGCGAAGGAGTCGCCGTGCGCCCTGCGACAACCGTGCGTCAGAGGCGGCCAGTGCAGTGCGCACGCCGCCCTCAAGGGCCAGGGTGATCAGAGGCTCGCGGTAATAGTCGCCGAGTGCCCAGGCGGGATGGTCGCGCATGTGGCGACCGATGGCCGACAGCGCGAGCGGGAGGTGCCCTAGTAAGTCGGCGATCTGCTGGACCGCCGGGAGGTCCGAGACGAGGCGTTCGGCTCCGGTCGCTGCCCGCACCAGCTCGACGGAGTCGTCCGGGGCCAGCGGCGGTACCGGCAGCCGGGCGGCTTCAGCGAGGCTGTCCAGCGCGCGCCGGCTGGTGATCAGGGTGCGGCATCCTGAGATCCTGGGCAGAAGGGGCCGCACCTGTTCTGCGTCGGCCGCGTCGTCCAGGACGATCAGTGCGCTCCTTCCCGCCAGGAGTTGCCGGTAAAGGGCTGTTCGCGCGTCGAGGTCGTAGGGGATGCGGTCGCCGGTAATACCGAGCAGCCGCAGAAAGGTCTCCAGTACGGCGGCAGGGTCGGCGCCTGGACCCTGCGCAGCAGAGCCTCGCAGGTTCGCGAACAGGACCGGTATGTCGGTGCGTTCCCCGGCGAGAACCCGATGTGCGATATGCAGGGCGAACGACGTCTTGCCCACACCCGCCATGCCCTCCAGCGTCAGCGTCGGCATCTGCGCATCCCGGGTCAGCAGTGCCTCCGCCTCGGCCACCAGGCCGGTTCTGCCGATGAATGCGGAAGGTCCCGCAGGTAGCCGGTTGTAGGCGCTGACGCGTGCGGCTGCCTCGGCTTCACCGAGCACGGCGCGTAGTGACTGCCGCCAGCCGGAGACGATGGCTTCGTCGGAGCCGACGAGTGCTTGCACCACGGCCAACAGCAGGTCGGCGTTGGGGCGGCGGCGGCCCATCTGGAAGCAGTTGCCCACCGTGGAGCGCGCCGGCCATTCGCCGCGCGGGCGTCCTGCCCGTTGCCAGTCCCGGTGGATGCGCCGTGTGAGCTCGGTGATTGACGGGTTGCCCGCCCACGCCTTCAGCAGTCTGAGTTCCGCGATGAATTCGTCTATGGTGCGGGCTTTTTTCGGATCCAACACCTGCGGCACGAACATCCTCCCCCATGGGACACCTGGGCCACGACAACCTGGAATGGTCGTTTCAAGTTAGACGGCATGGGGTCTCGACTGTCAAGCGATATCCGACGGTTGACCTCCGACCACGGAGCGCATCCAGGATCATCCACGATCGCTCCGGAAGCCCGCATTCCGTCCTGATGCTGAGGGCCGTCCCCGCTCACCGGCACCCCAGGAATCCCACTCGTCCCCTGACGGCGAGCCTCGTGTGCCCCCGTTCCAGGACAGGAGTCCGCGCATCACCATGCCCGAAATCGGTGTTTCCCTGCGCCCCGTCGACGGCAGCGTCGTCGTAGGCCAGGCCAGAGACCACACGCTCACCATCGACCGGCCCAAGGAGAAAGAGGGCACCGACGCCGGTCCCATGGGCGGAGAGCTGCTGCTTCTGGCACTCGGCGGTTGCTACGTGAGCACCTTCCTAGCGGCCCTGAAGGCTGAGGACCCGCAGGCCGACGCCTCCGAGATCAGCTTCCAGGTCGACGGAAGCCTCGTAAGCGCGCCGGCCCGATTCTCCGAAATCACCGTGCAGGTGTCGGCGCCCGCCGCCCTTCAGGACCTGATCTCCAAGCCCCTGCTCAAGGCCGAGCGGGGCTGCATCGTCCACAACTCGATCCGTGGCGCCATAACGGTCCGCTTCACCCACGAGTGGCGCTGACGCTTCCCCCACCGAAGGAGACAAGACCGTGGAAATGCAGAACGCCGCGATGCAGGACAGCCCGAGCCAGGACCGCGGCATGGCGGACATGGCGATGCAGGCGAGCAGCTTGCAGCACGACCCCGTGGGCGGCGCGAGCCCAGGCGCGCGGCGCGTCACGATCGTCGGCGCGGGCTTTTCCGGCACGCTCACCGCCATCCGGATGCTCCACTTCGCCGACATGCCGCTGGAGATATGCCTGATAGAGCGGGAGGAGGGCTACCGCTACGGAGGTATCGCCTTCGGCTGGGCGTCCACCAACTGGGAGCACATGCTCAACATCCAGGCCGGCCGCATCACCCTGCGCCGCGAGCGTCCGGAGGACTTCCTGGAGTGGGCCAACGAGGAGGCGGATCGCTCGGATTGGCCGCAAAAGTGGCAGTACCACACCTTCGGCGTGGCCTGCGTCGTGCCGCGGCGGATCTTCCGGCAGTACCTGGCCGAGCGGCTGCGCGGCGCGGCCGCCGACGCCCACGCCGAGGTGACCCTGCGCGAGCTCACCGGTGAGGTCATCGACGTCCGCGCCCAGGGTGGCGGCTACGTCGTCAAGTACGCCGATTTCTCGGCTGAGGGCGGGGTGCACGACCTCTTCTCGGACCAGGTGATCCTGGCGACGGGTCACCTCTCGCCGGTGCAAGCGTCCTTCTACCACCGCATCAAGGACTGCGATCGCTTCCTCGCCGACCCCTACGCCCCCGGTGCCCAGGGCTGGTTCCAGGAGGTCGGCCCCGAGGAGAGCGTCCTCGTCACGGGCTCCGCGCTGTCGGCCTTTGACACGGTGATCTCCCTCATCCACGCAGGCCACCGGGGGCAGATCCTGATCTGCTCGCGCGGCGGGCACATGCACGGCACCTACCCCGTCGACCACGAGCACGACATCTGGCAGGCCCGCCGACCGCCCTTCCTCGACGCCGAGAAGCTCACCCCCGAAGCGGTGGTGGAGGGGATCAAGGCGGAGTACGCCCACCTGCGCGCCGAGCACGGTGTAGAGCCGGGCAGCGCGCTCGAGGCCGTCTTCCCCGAGCGAGTCATGAAGGCGTGGGAGCCGTACGTCATCGAGTTGATCTCCCGCATGGACGCCCGCGACGTGCGGATGCTGCTCGACCGGTACAAGAGCCTGATCGTCACCAACCGCACCAGCACCGTGCAGGAGATCGGCGGCGTTGTGCGCAGCCGCATGCGCGGATACAACGGAGCGCCGAAGACCGTCGAGGCTCTGTCCGCCGGCATCCAGGACATGCGCCCCCTCCAGAACGGCACGAAGATCCGGGTGGTCTTCGCCGACCAGCCGGACATCGTCGTCGACCGGGTCGTCAACTGCCTGGGCAACAAGACCGATTACGAGCGCCCCGACCACCCCCTGTGGCACGCCCTGGTCAACGGACACGGCTATGCGCAGCCGCAGACCAAGACCCACCGCGGCATCGAGGTCGGCCCACACGGACAGCTGATCGCGTCCGACGGCGAGGCGGCAGGCGGCCTGTTCGGCGTCGGCCCGATGCGCCAGGGCGACGAGACCACACGCCGAGGCCGGCTCGGCGCGTTCGTGTTCAGCATCGGCACCCTTCGCAACCAGTGCTTCGACACGGCGATGGAGGTCCTGCGCCGCCTCGAATCGGCGAACGACGAGGAGCAGATGGACATCCCCGACGGCATCCACCACTGCCTGATCCGAAGCAGCGACTGGATCGCCGCCGACCTCGCCACCGAGGATCCGCAGGCCACCCGCCTGCGCGAACGCCTGCAGAGCTACGCGAAAGACAACGCCTACCCCAACGCGGTCAACTACCTCCAGGCCCAGGACCGCACCGAGCGCCGCAAGTACCGCACCATCCTGGACGACGACCTCGCCGACTTCGGCGTCGCCCTGTCCCGCGAGTTCGGCCTCACCACCCAGCAGGCGAGGCGGACCGTGTCCCTGCTGGCCACGCTCGTGCAGAAGCACGCGGTGCACAACCTGTGCGACATCACCAAGCTGGCGGGCTGGGGCTCCCAGTACGCCGGGCAGGTCAAGCACGCGCCGAGGAAGGGGGCGTGATGGCAGAGCACGACGAGCAGCTGCTGAGCCGGCTGTTCATGGTCCGGCACGGCGAATCGACCTGCAATTCCGTCCACCGCATCGCCGGGCAGCGGGACGCACCCCTGACCTTCCTCGGCCGGATCCAGGCCGAGAAGGTCGCGGGGCGCCACCGCGGCCAGCACTTCGACCGTGTCTACGTCTCCCCGCTGACCCGCGCCTATGAAACGGCCGACACCATCTTCCGCCTCGACGCCCACGAGGCGGACGTCCCCGAGGTCGTGGTCGACGAGCGCCTCATGGAGCGCGACTTCGGCAGCTACACGCTGGAGAGCAAGTCCATTCTCCAGCGCCGCCACGGCATCGCCGAGTACGAGCGGGCCATGAACGCCGACAGCCCGACCATGCACGGCGGCGAGACGTTCCGGCAGTTCAAGGACCGGGTGCACGCCTTCTACGAGCAGGAGCTGCTGCCCGCGCTGCGGCGCGGCGAGACGGTGTGCGTGGTCTCGCACAAGTACGTCGTGGAGCTGATCTGCCGGTTCATCCTGGACCGCCCGGCCGATGAGTCGTACGACCTGCGGCTGCCCAACTCCCAGATGCTGCAGGGCGACCGGATCCACAGCTACGTCAAGAACGAGAACAAGACCATGAACATGGTCTATGACTGGATGGTCGTCAACCATCCCGTGGTCTTCTGCGCTGGCCTGGCCGCAGGCCTGCTCGCCAATCTGGCGGGAGCGCGGATCTCCACCTCTCCTTACGTGCTGCTCCTGCTCCTGGTGCTGGCCAGCGTCATCACCATGTGTCGCATCGAGCTGGAGAACGCACGAGCCTTTGTGACCGACCGTGGCACGCTGAGGTCCGTTGCCCTGCGCTACCTCGTCCTGCCGACGGCCTTCGCGGCCCTGGTGCGCTGGTCGGATGCGGGCAGTACGAGTACGGCGGCGATCGCCGCGGTGTTCCTCGCCACGCCGAGCTCCGTGGTGGCGATGACGGTCAGCCGCTGCCTCGGCGGGATGATCATGCCGACGTTCGCGCAGGTCCTACTGTCCTCACTGGCCGCGACCCTGTCCTTCTCGACCGTCCTCGCCCTGACCCTGCAGGAGGACGTCGCCCCGGCGATCGCCATCAGCGCTGCCACCTCGACCGGCGTCGTCACCGCCGTCTACGTCCTGGTCAAACGTCTGCGGGAACGTTCGCCCATCCGCACGGCCAAGTACGGCGAGCGCAACGGATACGTGGCGGTGCTGCTGCTGACCGCGTTCATCGTGCTGGTCTGCCTCAAGCTCGACCTGCAGGGCTTCACCAGCTACGCGCCAACCGCCGCGGGCATCGCCGTCGGCCTGCGCATGCTCGCCGCCTTGCTCAAGCGCCGACGCCACGTCCAGACGCTCGACGACTACACCGCCATGACCTACCCCAACGTGTTCGTAGTGGTCATCATCGCCGCGCTCACCGGCAACCAGCCGCTGGAGCAGGTGGCGATCTGGGCCCTGCTGCCGATGTTCGTCCTGTCCTTCTTCGACAGCTGGTACGCCCGCCATCTCGTCGTCGCTCCCGACGACCCGCGCTGGCCCGACGTACTCGGTCTCCAGGACCGGCCGTCGGCCGAGCAGCATGTCACCGCGCCCGTCCGCGCCATTGATGACCCCGATGCCCGGCTTTCCGCGAGGAGTTGACATTGTCCGCGCCACCCGCTTCGTTGATACCCCGGCCCTTACTGTTCTGGTCCGGTGTCGCCCTCACCTGCGCCGGCGTCGTCGAGCACCTGTGGATGTTCATCGATTCCGCGTCCATGCACTTCCACATGTCCATGATGGACATGTCACCGGCCATGATGTGGGCGGCCATGGCTGCCATCGTCGTCGGCGTGGTGCTCTCCGGCATCGCGGTCGTGCAGCCGCGTACAGCAGGTGCCGTTGCTGCCGCTCCGGCGCTGATGTCCACGGCGAGCCGGCGCCGCCTCATCGCCATTTTGAGCTTCGCCCTCATGGTGGACCAGATGAAGCCGGCCACTTTGGCATTCATCGCGCCCGGCCTGCGCGATGAATACGGTCTCAGCGCGGCTGATGTCTCGTGGCTGCCCACGGTTGCGCTGACCGGCACTGTGCTCGGATCGCTCGTCTGGGGACGTGCGGCGGACCGCATCGGCCGCCGGGCCACCATCCTCATCGCCTCTCTGCTCTTCCTCGGCACCACGGTGTGCGGCGCCATGCCGACCTTCGGCGGCACCCTCGTCATGTGCGCGCTGATGGGCATGGCGGCGGGCGGCATGCTGCCGGTCGTCTACGCCCTGATGACCGAGAGCCTGCCGCCCGGCCGACGCGCGGCCATCATGGTCCTGCAGGCCGGGCTGACCACCACCGGCGGCTACATGGCCGCCTCCGGTCTGGCCGCGATCCTCATTCCGCTGGCCGGCTGGCGTGTGACGTGGTTCGCCCAGCTCCCGCTGGTCCTGGTCATGATCGCGCTGAACCGCTGGATCCCTGAATCAGCCGCGTTCACCGCCCGGCAGACACGAGCGAAGCAGGTCCCCGCCTCGGCCTTGTTC
Source organism: Streptomyces griseoluteus (assembly GCF_004784465.1). Lineage (GTDB taxonomy): Bacteria > Actinomycetota > Actinomycetes > Streptomycetales > Streptomycetaceae > Streptomyces > Streptomyces griseoluteus. The sequence goes on from NZ_SRRU01000016.1 coordinate 46,823, forward strand.
AAGCGCCCGCAGACGGTCAAGACACTGGTCGTCAGCGCCTACGCACTGGCCTGGGGACTGGTCTACTGGGGCTTCATCACCTTCCTGCCCAGCCAGCTGGAATCCTCTGGCGGGCACGGCATGTCTGCCGCCACCCTGCTGTTCCTCTCGTCGCTGCTGGCGATCCCCACGTGCGCGGTCGGCGCATGGCTGTACATGCGCTGGTCGGCCAGGGGCACGATGGTCATCTACGCGGCCCTCACCGTAGTGGCTCTCCTGACGTTGGCAGTCGTCGGCATGGACGGCAGCAGGCCCCTCCTGCTGGCCACCGTGATGCTGCTGTTCGCCGGCACCGCCGGTGTGATCGCGCTCATCGGCCCGTACACGGCTGAGATCTACCCCCTGGCCATCCGCGGTACCGCGGGCGGGTGGGCCGCGGCCGTCGGCAAGTCCGGCGGAGCCTTCGGCCCGCCCCTGATCGCCCTGGTCCTATCGGCGCCGGGAGGCATCCGCACCGCTGCGGTGTTCGTGGCGCTGCCCATGGCTCTGGCGGGACTGGCCGTCGCCGTCCGCGGGAGCACTCCGCAGGCCGTCACCTCGACTCCAGAGGGCATTACCGCGTTGGACGCCGAACTCGACGACCTGGTCAGCAGCGAGACCGTTGCCGCCCAGGCCACAGCGACAACACCTCTACCAGGCAAGGGAGGAACGCGGACATGACCGGCGGCGTCAACGCAGTTGCCCTTGCCGTCTTCGCCCTGTTCTTCCTGGCCGTCACGGTCATGGGCTTCCTCGCCGCCCGCTGGCGCAAGCCCGGCAACAAACACACCTTGGACGAATGGGGCCTGGGCGGCCGGTCGTTCGGCACCTGGATCACCTGGTTCCTGCTCGGCGGAGACGTCTACACCGCCTACACCTTCGTCGCCGTCCCCGCGGCCATCTACACGGCCGGAGCAGCCGGCTTCTTCGCCGTGCCGTACACGATCCTCGTCTACCCGCTGATCTTCACCTTCCTGCCCCGCCTGTGGTCCGTGTGTCACCGCCATGGGTACGTCACCACTGCCGATTTCGTCCGTGGCCGCTTCGGCTCGAAGGGGCTGTCGCTCGCCGTGGCCTTCACCGGCATCCTGGCGACGATGCCGTACATCGCGCTGCAATTGGTGGGTATCCAGGCTGTTCTCGACGTGCTGGGCGTCGGCGGCGGTGAGAACACCAACTGGTTCTTCAAAGACCTTCCTCTCCTGATCGCGTTCGGTGTGCTGGCGGCGTACACCTACTCCTCGGGCCTGCGTGCTCCCGCCATGATCGCCTTCGTGAAGGACACGCTGATCTACGTCGTCATCGTCGTCGCGATCATCTACATTCCGATCAAGCTGGGCGGCTTCGACCACGTCTTCGCTCAGGCGAGCGAGAAGTACGCGGCAGCCGGTGCCGGCGGTCTGCTTCCACCCGCAGAGGGGCGATGGACCTACGCCACCCTGGCGCTCGGCTCCGCGATGGCCATGTTCATGTACCCGCACTCGATCACGGCGACGCTCTCGTCCCGCGGCCGCGAGGTAATCCGCCGCAGTACCACGGTGATGCCTCTGTATACCCTGATGCTCGGCCTCTTGGCGCTGCTCGGTTTCATGGCGATAGCGGCCGGCGTAAAGGTCACCAACGGCCAGTTGGCGATCCCGCAGTTGTTTGAGGACATGTTCCCGAACTGGTTCGCGGGCGTGGCGTTCGCGGCGATCGGTATCGGCGCGCTCGTGCCGGCGGCGATCATGTCGATCGCCGCCGCGAACCTGTTCACCCGCAACATCTACAAGGACTTCATCAAGCCCGAGGCCACGCCCCAGCAGGAGACCAAGGTCTCCAAGCTCGTGTCCCTGCTGGTGAAGGTGGGCGCGCTGGTCTTCGTCCTCACCATGGACAAGACGGTCGCCATCAACTTCCAGCTCCTGGGCGGCATCTGGATTCTGCAGACCTTCCCCGCCCTGGTCGGCGGCCTCTTCACCCGCTGGTTCCACCGCTGGGGGCTGCTCATCGGCTGGGCGGTCGGCATGATCTACGGCACCCTTGCCGCCTACGGTGTCGCCTCGCCCACGCAGGAGCACTTCGGCGGCTCGGCGGAGGAGATCCCAGGCATCGGCCAGACCGGCTACATCGGCCTGACGGCGTTCGTGCTCAACGTCGCCGTGACGGTGGTCCTCACCTTCGTCCTGAAGGCGGCCAACGCCCCGGAGGGCGTCGACGCCACAGCCCCGGGGGACTACACCGCGGATACGGCAGAAACCGAAGCCGTGTCAGCTGCCACCGTTCGTCGGGGCCCTTCACCTGCCCCCAACCCCAGTTGAGAGCCCGATCGACAGACGCCTACGCCGCCGCCCTGACCCCGAGCGAGCCCAGGGCGGCGGCCACCGTCTTTCGCAAAGAGGCGGCGTCGGCACCGGCACGCGAGCGCAAGTTGACCCCGTAGGCGAGCAACGCCAGCAGATCCGCGGAAGCGCCAGGATCGGCCCCGGGGGCTAGCTGATCCTGGCGCTCGGCGGTGACCAGTGCTGCGTACATCGCCTCGCGCAGCTCCCGGTGGTGCTGGTCCAGGACGTCGCGCACCTTCGGATCACTGTTCTCGACCCCGGCATGCGCATTGGAGACCATGCAGCCCCATTGGGCGTACTCACCCGAGCAGCGCGCCTCGATCAGGCCGGCGAAGAACTCGGAGACAGCCGGCAGACCCCGCTCGTCCTCGGCCAGGCGCCGGAACATCGGCTGGGACCGCTGCTCCAGGTACCGGCGCAGCGCGGCGAAGTAGAGCTCCTGCTTGCCGCCGAAGGTGGCGTACAGGCTGGAGCGGTTGAGCCCGGTCGCGGTCACCACGTCCTGGATCCCGGTCGAGGCCACGCCCTGCCGCCAGAACAGCCGCACCACGGTCTCCAGGGTGGCATCCGGGTCGAAGTGCTTGATGTCCGGCACGTTTCACCCCGCCATCCTGAAATAAGGATTCCAAGATACTCCCCGTTCCCCACCCCGCAAAGGTACTGACGGGTACAGAGCAGGACAGGCCGCCACGCCTCCACCATGGCATCCAGGTTCGTCCACGATCCACCCAGGGTGGCGCCGACCGCCGCGACCATGCCCCCATGAACCGCATACCAGCCCTCTGGGCCGTCGCCTATGGCTCCCGCACACCCCGCCTCCGCCGCTTCCTCGCCCGCCGCACGGTCCACCTCGCCGCCTTCATCCGCACCCTCGCACTGACCGACCATCACCCCTTCACCAGCCTCTGACCCTTCGACATCTCCGCACGGCTGGCGCGGGGCTCCTCCTGCCCTTATCTTGGAACGAACATTTCAAGATATGCCCCGCTCCAGCCATCAACCAGGAGGAACGAAGCGCCATGACCACCCTGAACGCCGAACTGCGCACCTTCTACGAAGCACGTCAGCAGCAGATCCCCGCCGAGATCCGGGAGATCATGCAGCGGGCCGGCCAGGAACTCGCCGACTCCGGCCAGGTCGACCGCGCCCTGACCGTCGGTGCGCAGGCCCCTCGTTTCAACCTCCCCACCGCGACCGGACAGAACCTGGCCCTGGACGACCTGCTAGCTGACGGCCCGGTCGTGCTGACCTTCTACCGCGGCGCGTGGTGCCCCTACTGCAACATCGCGCTGCGCGCACTCCAGCAGCACCACGACGCCATCACCGCCCGCGGCGCCCGCCTGGTGGCCGTCTCCCCTCAGATCCCCGACGAGTCCCTCACTCTGACCGAGAAGCATGGCCTCGCCTTCGAGGTCCTCAGTGATATCGGCTCCGACACCGCCAAGCAGTACGGTCTCGCCTTCGACCTCCCCGACGGCCTTTCAGCCGTCTACGACAAGCTCGGTTTCGACCTCCAGCGCGTCAATGACGGCCATCCGCGTACGCTCCCGCTGCCCGCGACCTACGTCATCGACCGCGATGGAGCGATCCGCTGGGCCTTCGTCAACACGGACTACACCACCCGCGCGGAACCCGCCGACATCATCGCCGTCCTCGACGCAATGAGCTGATCGCCTCTCCCTCAGCTTTCGCAGCCCATCGACGATCTACGCAGACGCTTTGGGCTGAGATGCAGCGAAAACCGTCCGGCCTCTGTTCCGCGACCGCATGCCTTTGGGCTCCTGGAAGCGGAACGTTCCGTTCGGGAAGCGCAGGGCATGGCCGATGCGCAGCTCGCCGCAGCCGAGTCCGACATCCTCCTGCCTGAGACGGAGACGGTACTGGCCCCCGAAACCAGGGGCATGGGGCTAAAGGCTGTTGCACAACGGCTGGTCGATCTTCCGGGTCTCCTTCCTGCGGCGTTCCAAGACGGCAGAAAGACGGGCACATTCGGGCAGTTGACCTTGCTGCCGATGGCTGGATCTGAGCGTGATCGCCGTTGTGCAACACCCTTTAGGGCCCGTTGCGAAACCGCCCTGAGTCAGCGCGGCCAACCGTCAGGTTGGCGTCTGGGTACTTCGGACGCCATTCCCGCGCATCGACGCTTGGCGTGATCGGACTGTCAGGTCTGGGCCGGGGTGAGGAGTTCAAGGGTTGGCGCGGCCGTGCCCACGGCGCTGAGCAGGTAGATGTCTGGGGTGTACTTGCCTGCGGTGTGCAGGCCGTGCAGTTCCTGTCGAGCGACCGTCGTGGTGGCTGTGTTCCATTGCGGAGCGGCGGTTGCGAGGATGAGCCGGTGCGCGGCAACGGTCTTGCAGCCGTTCAGGAGTTTGCCCAGTTCTCTCTTGATGTCGCGGTGGTTCTCGCCCAGTGCAGGGCCCTTCTTGGCCTCGCCCAGCCAGATCTCGTCGGCGCCTGCCAGGGCGAAGTCGATCTCCACGAACGGCTGGCCGTCGCGCAGGATCTCGAACTCGGCTCCCACCAGTAGGCGCATGCCGCGGGCCTGTTGGCGCAGGTGCCGTGTGGCCTGCAGCGGCACGTCGGCGTTCTTGTCGATGAGTTCGGCAATGGCCGGGTGCAGTTCGTAGTACCACTCGGGTTCGCTGGTGTCCGTCTTCCAGCGCTCGTGGATGAGTTCGTTGTCGGCACTGCATCGTCGGCAGCGGTAGTGCTGGGTGACCTCCTCCAGCGGATAGAACTCGAAGGCCGGGCACTCCTGGCAGCCCAGGGCCAGTCCTCTGCGCAACACGCCCTGTCTGGTCCACTCGTCGACCTGGGCACGCCGCTGCAGTGTGGTCCATTCCGGCTTGGTGGGGGTGGCGGCCAGGGCGCGGAAGGACATGACCACCGAGGTCTTCAGTGCCCACCAGGCGTCTTTGGGCTGGCTGGGGTGCTGTTGCCTGGGCAGGAACGTCTTGAGCAGATCCCAGCCGGGGCCGTCGGCAAGGTTCTCGAGAGCCGTGCGGGAGCCGAGCAGGCGCTGGGCCACCGCGGTCCGTTTGCCTGCGGGACTGGACTGCACCGGGTGGGGCGCGGCTGCCATGGCCAGGAGGGACGGCAGGCTTGGCCATCGCAGACGCGGTGCGGCCAGCGTGCCGGCCAGGGAGGCTCCTTTGGGCACGAAGTCGAAGCGGTGCGAGGAGTAGGTGATGCCCCCGTCGGCGGCCCGCACGAAGGTCTCCCACGGGTTGCTGCGCTGCGCGTACAGCGCTTCGCCGGTCAGGACGCGGTGCGGCGGCACGGGGTGGTCCGCCGCCACCAGGAGGACTTGCCATTTGTCGCGGGTGGGGTCGAGTCCGGGGGGCACTTCCGCTGGAAGCCCCAGGGATGCCTCCAGCGAGCCGTCCGGCAGGATCGTGGCGGGCAGCGATCGCGGGAGATCCCACGCCTGGTCGTGGACGTAGAGGCTTTGTCCACTGGTACGCAGGTCGTTCACCGGCACGCACTCGAATGCCTTGTTGTCCACCTCTTCGCCATCGACGAAGGCGCGTGGCCTGCGCTCCCACATCGTGTGCATCCGTGCCTCGACCTCGGCGGGCGGCATCGAGGCGCTGGTGACCCGGGGCAGGCCAGTCCCTCGCCAGCGCGGGAAACGGCCAGTGATCGTCATCGCGCTCGGGTCGGGCCATGGCACCCACATGCACGGGCCGTGAACCAGGTTGGCGAGTTGCGCCAGCGCGAAGTCCTCCGGTCTGTCCCCCAGCACCACAACCGGCTCCGCTTGGAAGCGGTCACGCTCCAGTCGCGCGCATCTGGCCGCTGTCGGATCGAGCATGGCGAGCGTGTCCTGGGGCGATGAGGGATGCAGCCAGTCCAACAGAGACGTGCTGGCTTGTTGGGTGACGCCTTCTTGCCAGCGCGCTTCTTCGGGGATGCGGGAATCGGCGGCCGCCCCGTCGAGGTCCACACCCACACGGGCCGCATAGGCCAAGGCACTTGGTGTCGACACGAGCGGGAACGGCACTCCCAACACCGGTCGGATGCCCACGTCGGTCAACGCGGTGAGCCTCGCTCTGGCGGGGTCGTCGAACAGGTGCGTCTCCTGCGCCATCTCCGGTGTGGCGTTGACGCCCAGCCGTTCCCGCAGCCCGGCAGCGGCCTGTTCCACCTCGAGTGCCTCGAGGTGATGCCACGGCTCCGCGCGCACAAACGCTTCAGATTGGACTCTGGCTTCACCCTCCAGATCGCCGACCATCTGGTCGATGACGCCCGGACGGATTGCCTCGACGGTGGCGCCGGACGGCGTGTACGCAAGCACATGGTCGGGCTGCATCCGCCGCATCAGGTCCGCCAGTGAAGGATGTGCAACGACCGAGGCGGGAACGACCGCTCCCGCGCAGCCGCCCCAGACCTGGCTCAGCGCGCCCAGACCTGCCGCCGCCCAATGCACCCACTCCGCCTCGACATACGGCACCACCACCAGCAGACGCGGCGGCCGCGCGAAGGCGCGCAGCGCCACGAACCGAAACTCATCAGCCACTCCCCCACTGTGGCAAAACATCCCTCACCCGGGCAGCCGAAACATCCCCACGTGTGGCACGCTCCCGTTCCCGCACTGCCCCCGCTCGGCCACCAGGCAGGCACACCCCGACCCGAATCTTCCGGACACCGAAGCACGGAACACCTGAGCCGGCCGCGCAGCGAACGACCAGCGAAGCCGCGCTACTCGATGCCCCAGGGCACCGCCGGAGACCAGCCACCGAATCGAGCATTCAATAAGGTTGGGATAGAAAACTGCAGGTCAGACGGACACCCCTATGGGCTTCCCAATGCAGTGCGCTGGAGAGACAACATCGCAAGCCAACAAACACTCGACACACCAACAAACCCCCCTCCGAGCGTCACCCGCCTGGGCTGAACCGGATGCCGGAGTCGGCGTCCCGTTCTGAGGGGTCAGGCGATCCAGTCCGTTGGGATCTCGGCGGCCAGGTCGCGCACGCCGAGCCCGTCACGGAGCCGGGAGGCGAGGGCGACGGCCTCCTTGGCCTCGACGGTGGCTGTCAGGCCCGGCGCGCGCCGGGGGCAAGGGCGGCATGCCTGCACCAGGGTTGAGGGGGAAAAGAACGCAGGTACGCAGCGTCCGGGTGCGCAGCGGGCGGCACGACCGACGATCATGAAGGAGGCACTCCGTGGCGGAGCCAGAGGACACCGAGAGCATGGACCAGTACTCCCATGGGGCGGCTGCCACCGCTGTGGGCGGGGCGCTGGCCGCCATCGGCGCGGGGGCGTACGTGGTGGACGAGAAGGGGTGCATCATCGCGGTCAACGCCCGGGCCGAGCAGCTGCTGGCGCGGCCCGCGGAGGACCTCGTCGGTCATGACGCGCACGATCTGCTGCACCGTGATGCCCGCGGCCAGCCGATGCCGACCAGCCGATGCAGCATGCGGCAGGCCTTCCACGCCGGAAGCACCGCCCAGGCCGAAGGAGAGTGGTTCGCCCGCGGTGACGGCTCCCTGCTGCCCGTCAACTGGGTGATCACCCCCTACGACACCGGTGGCCGGGAGGCCGCCACGCTCGTGGTCTTCCACTGCGCCCAGCAACCGCAGGAAGCGGGCCGGCGGCCGGAGCCGGTGGCTGAGGCGCTGACGGAGCTCGAGCGGCTGGCGCTGCTGGCGCAGACCACGACACAGCTGAACTCCACCCTCGATACCGACGAGGCGCTGCGCCGGCTCGTGGCGCTGCTCGTGCCCCGGCTGGCGGACTGGGTGGTCATCGACTTGATCATGGAGCGGGACGAGGTGTGGCGCGCCGCCGTGGTCCATGCCGAAGACGGCAGGCTGGTGCACCACGAAGAGTTGCAGGGTCCGATGCCCCCGGTGCCGGAAGAATCCCCGATGCCGCTGTCCAGAGCGCTGCGCGGGGTTGCTTCCACCCTTGCCGGTCCCAAGACCTACCAGCAGCCGCCCGATTCCGGCATCGCGGTCGAACAGCGCCACCTGTTCGAGGCCACCGGCATCCGATCCGCGGCCATCGTCCCCATCCGCAGCACCCGGGAGGTCCTGGGGGCCTTGACCCTGGGCCGCGCCGAGAAGGCGGGGGACTTCACCACCGCCGACCTGCCGCTGATCGAGGACATAGCGCGCCGGGCCGCGATCGCTCTGGACAACGCCCGCCTCTACCAGCGTCAGCGCAAGGTCGCCGAGACCATGCAGAACCACCTGCTGCCCCAGTTGCCGCGCGTGCCCGGGCTGGAGATGATCGCCCGCTATCTGCCGGCACCCCACGCCTCACAGGTCGGCGGTGACTGGTACGACGCCTTCCGCCTGCCCGACGGCGCCACCGCCCTGGCCGTCGGGGACGTCGTCGGCCACGACCTGGAGGCAGCGGCCGGCATGGCACAGGTACGCAACGTGCTCCGTGCCTACGCCTGGTCCCAGCAGGAACCCCCCAGCCGGATCGTCGAGCGGCTCGACGAGGCGATCACGCACATCACCAACGTGCCCATGGCCACTATGATCTTCGCCCGCCTCGATCAGGCGGAGCACGGCCACTGGGAACTGTCCTGGACCAACGCCGGCCACCCGCCACCCCTGCTGGTCAGTCGGGACGGCCTCACTCGCTACCTCACCGACGGCCACGGCATCCTCCTGGGCACCTGGGCCCGCACGCCCCGCCCCGACGCCACCGCCGCACTGCCGCCCGGATCCACCCTCCTGCTCTATACCGACGGTCTCATCGAAGCAGCCGGACACTCCCTGGACGAGGGCCTGGGCCGGCTGCGCCAGCACGCGGCCGCCCTCGCCCACCGCCCCCTCGCTTCCTTCACCGACCAGCTCCTGCGCCGGGTCCGCCCCGCCGACAACGACGACGACGTCGCTCTCCTCGCTCTGCGGACCCCCATGGAAACACGCGCGAGATAAGCACCGGCCAGCGCGGCGCACACGGCAGCGACCGCGCCGCAGGAAACGCGGCCCAGCACCAGCACCAGCACCAGCGGGCAGCCCAGAATGTTCCGCCCCCGTGCTCGAGGCTGCCCCGCACCCCGGTCCCCACGGATCCCGGTGGCCAGCCGGGACCCTATGGCTCGCCACAGCAGCCCACTGCTCCGACACCCTCACCGGTTCACTCTCTCGGCCAAAGAACTCCGCCCTTCGGGAGCAAGTGAGCCCTGCTATCCGCACGCATGCACGCCGCGCCTGAGGGATCAACCGTCTCCCGGCACTGCCACGCGGGCGGGGTGGCCCAGGCGCGGTAGACGGCTGTGGAAGGGCACCGCCCTCGCAGACACGGCCGTGCCGCAATCGGTGCCGCGCCCCCGGCTGCACAACCTCCTGGACTGGACGTGCGGCTCGTACGCGTACCGGGCCGAGCTCACCGAACTCGTGACCACCCCGGCAGTCGTCTCGGGCAGCCCCGCACTCGACCGCGACCCCGGGCTGCCGGACGCGCCTGGTGGCGAGACCTGCGTGCCGCATCGCGCGCGCTCGCCACGGTCCGACCGAGCCGTCACGCCGTCGGCGCGGCCTTGCGCCGGGCCGCACGGTGGCTGATCGCCCCGAGCACGGCGCCCACGGCGAGCACCACGAGCCCCCGCCACCAGACCTCGGCCTCGACCTGGGTGGCGAGCACCACGCAGGAGACCGCTCCCAGCACGGGCAGCACGGTGGGCGTGCGGAAGTGGTCCGCCGTACCGGTGTCGCGGCGCAGGACCAGGACCGCGATGTTGACCACGAAGAAGACGACGAGCAGCAGCAGGACCAGTGTGGAGGCCAGCGTGGCCACGCTCCCGGTCACCGCGAGGACCATCGCCAGGATCGTGGTGGCCGCGATCGCGACCCAGGGCGTACGGCGGGCGGGCAGCACGCTCGTCAGCACCGAGGGCAGCAGTCCGTCGCGGGCCATGCCGAAGGCCAGCCGCGAGGACATGATCCCCGTGAGCAGCGCGCCGTTGGCGACGGCCACCAGTGCGATCGCGCTGAACAGCCGCGGAGGTACCCCGCCCGCCGCGTGGACCACCTCGAGCAGGGGCCCGCTGGACGCGGCGAGGCGGCTGGTGGGCACGGCGGCCGACGCGGCGATGCCGACCAGGACGTACACGGCTCCGGCGGTGGCCAGCGCGCCGAACAGCGCGCGCGGGTAGGAGCGCCGCGGGTCGCGGGTCTCCTCGGCGACGTTCACGGACGTCTCGAAGCCGACGAAGGAGTAGTAGGCGAGGACGGACCCGCTGAGCACGGCACTCGCCGCGTTCTCGCCGGGCGTGCCGAGCTGGGTGAGCCGCCCGACGTCGCCGTCGCCCCGCAGCAGCAGCCAACCGCCGAGGGCGACGATGATCAGCAGCCCGCCGACCTCGATCACGGTGGCGACGACGTTCGCCCGTGTCGACTCCTGGATGCCCCGCGCGTTCAGGGCGGCGAGCAGGGCCAGGAAGACCACGGCGACGGCGGCCACGGGCAGGTCGACGAACGCCGACAGGTAGTCACCGCCGAACCCCCGGGCGAGCGCGGCCACGGAGACGACGCCCGCCGCGAGCATGCAGAAACCGGCGAGGAAGCCGGCGAACGGCCCGAACGCCTTGGTCGCGTAGTGGGAGGCGCCCCCCGCCTTGGGGTACTTCGTGGCCAGCTCCGCGTAGGACGAGGCGGTGAGCAGGGCGAGCAGGAGGGCGACGAGCAGCGGCACCCACACGGCCCCACCGGCGTCCGCGGCGACCTGCCCCACGAGGACATAGACCCCGGCGCCCAGGACGTCGCCGAGGATGAAGAAGTACAGCAGCGGGGTGGTGAGGGCTCTCTTGAGGCCGGTGCCGGAGGCGGTGTCCGGCTGTGCGTTGTGGACCGAGGACATACGGCGCGTGTCCCCCACGACCGGGAAAACAAGCACTCCGTCACCTGGGTCCTCCGGCCCTCGTCCGCGCTAAGACAGCGCGTGGAACTGGGGACCGTAGGTGCTCCGCCTGCCGGGGATGCGGGTCTCCATCAGGTGCAGGGCGGGTTCTTCCAGGCCGCGCATGGCGTGGACGGCCGCGCCCAGGGCGCGCAGGCCGCCGCCCGCCCAGGCGGCGTCGAGGGAGGTCAGCACGGTGGTGTAGGTGGTGTCGAACCGGTGGAGGAGCCCCCGCACCGGCGCCGACGGGCAGGACCAGCCGCCGGCCGGGACCCGCGCCATGGGGCGGGTGTCGGGGAAGGGGACGCGCGCCCCGGTGAAGGTCCAGGCCCGGTCGGTCACGCGCAGCCGCCGGCCGTGGTAGATCTCGCTGAACGCGTAGTAGTGGGCGGGGTGGTCGTCGGCGAACGAGTCGGCCGGTGAACTGCCCGTGCCCTCGCCCTGCTCCCTCACGACGTCGATGGCACGCTCCACATCGAGGAGCGTCCTGACCGGCCGCAGGTCGTCCGAGCCGATGCGCGTCTCCAGCTGCCCGCGGGTGGACAACTGCGGGGACACCAGCCAGAAGCCCTCCAGCACGGCTGTGTAGAAGTCGCCGACGGAGGGGGAGGTGCCACGGTCGCGCGAGAGTGGTTCGTCGGGTGCCTCGATGGCCATCATCACGTCGTGCACGAAGGACCGGGTGAGCCCCGACAGGTACACGGTGACACCCGGGTGCACGCCGCCGGGCAGGGGACCGGGGTAGGTGGGTGCCCCCGCCAAGATCCGGGGCCGCCCGCCCACGGCCACGAGGAGGTTGCACGCCACGCCCAGGTGGTACATCTCGTCGTCGATGACGCGCCGGATCAGGCGCGCGGCGTCCGAGCGGCGGTCCTTGACCGACCACCAGGCGCACAGGTACGGCGGGATCGTGGACAGCTCCAGTTCCACGGCCACCTGGAGGGCGGACCTGAGCCACTCGACCCCGCGGCCGGCCGCGGGCACGGCCAGGAGACGGGCCACGGTGCCGGACAGCCGCGCCTCGGCCGGTGCCCCGGTGCCCGCCCAGGCCGGGGCGGGCGCAGCGACGACGGCTGACGCACCGGCCGCCGCGGCGGCGGTGGCCAGAATGGTCCTGCGCTTGGGCTCCGCCACGGTCGGCCTCTTCGCGTCCTCGGTCATGCCCGCCGTCCTCGCCTTGGCTCACGCTCCGGGCCCCGCCTGCGCCGAAGCGGTACGAGGCTCATGATCAGCTCGTGAAGCTAGCAGGGGGCACCGCGGAGGAGGGGCGCGACGGGGGAGCACAGACCCCTCCACCACCCGGACAGGCCAAACCGGCAAGCGGGCGGCGGGATGATCGGTTCCTTGTCGCCACCCGTTGACGCTGGCCGCCGGACAGTGCGACGCCGCAGCACGGAGCCGGCGGCCACGCCCCACAGCCTTCGATTCCGCGAACTCACGGAACGAGGGGTCAGCCGGTGGGTGGGACGAACTTGGGCTGGTCGAGCAGGCGCAGCCAGCTCCCGTCAGGCTCGCGCCGGACGACCTGCGCCCGGGCGCGGGCCCCGTCCACCGGAGGAGTCGAGGTGAGGGCGATGTCGCCACTGATCAGCGTGGTCAGTGGTTGCTCCTGCTCGAAACGGGCACGGTTGGCCAGCACCTTCTCCCACAACGCACGAATCGCCTCCCGGCCCACCGTCTCGCGACAAGGGAACTCGCCAACGCCGCCACCCGCGGCTATGCCACGTGAGACGCCTCCTGGGCCGAGCACCTCAAGGGCGCGATCGAAGTCGCCCGCTTCCGCAGGATCAAGGACCTCTTCACAGACCGGCTGCCGGGGGTGCGACACCGGGCGGTAGCCCGGATCTCCGCCAGGGAAGGAATTCGTTCATCCGACCAGCGAACAGGGCGCAGCGGTCGCTCGTGCTCCACCGCCGCACGACGACCCGCCGGGATCCGCCTGCGCCTGGAGGAGCGCACCCAGCCGCTCGAGCGAATGCTGACGATCACCGGCGTCCTCGACCACTTCGTGCCCGACCACCGCACCGCAACCGACCGGCAGGCCCGGTCGTCGCGGACGGCGTACAGTTCGACCCCGGACGGCGAGATACCCGCGTCCGGCCGGGCCGATGACGCTGCAGGGCCGGACACCGGCGCCTGATGACGTGACCACGCGTGCTCATCACCAGCAGGGGACCACCTGGTCCCCGGACGGGACACCGCATGACCGAGCACGCCAAGTCCAGCATCCGCCCCGACACCACCCAGGCGGCGGCCCGGCAAGCCGGCGACCTCGTCGAACTCCTCGACATCATGTGGGAACAGGCCCGCAGCGCCAGCCCGCCCCCGAACGTCCCCGCCTCGCAGCTGCGGGTGATGTACCTCGTCGACCGCGAGGACGGCATCCGCATGCGCGCCCTCATCCAACTCCTCGGCGCGGCCCCGCCTTCGGTCTCCCGCCTCGTCGACCGGCTCCAGGCCCTCGGCTTCGTCCAGCGCGAACCCTGCCCCGACAGCCGCCGCGAAATCCTCATCACCACCACCCGCGCCGGCCGCACCCACCTCGCCCGCATACGCCAGCGCCGCGACGCCCTCCTCATCCAGACCATCGCCACGATGCCTGCCCGCCAGCGCACCGCCCTGACCCAGGGCCTCGCCGGCTTTCACCGCGCCCTGACCGAGCAGCCCATGCTCCGCCTGCTTCCCTCCGACCCGGTACCGTCCCCGCTCGACGCCGAGCACACCGCCTGAGCCACCCACCTGTCGGGCACCTCCGCGGCTCGGCAAGACTCGGTCGTAGACAGCCGCGGCCTGTTGGCTCTCCTGGGTCTGACCGAGACCAGCGCGACCGGCGATCGAGCGGGAGGTCTCGCCGCTTCGTCGGGTCAAGCGGTCAGGGCGTCATCGGAGCCGTCCGCGGCCGCGGTGTCCGCCGCGAACAGGGCGTAGGTCTCCGTGATCTGCAGGAGGTGCGCGGGCTGGTGCTGGAGTCCGGTGACGGCCAGGCGGCCACCCTCGGCGTGAAGGCGCCGGCGCAGCAGCACGAGCAGGTTCAGCCCGCTGGAGTCCATGAAGGACACACCCGACAGGTCCACGTGCAACGCCTTGCCGCTCAGCGGGACGATTGCCGCGGCCCTCGCCAGCTGGGGACAAGTGTGCACGTCTATCTCCCCGCGCACGGTGATCACGCTGCGGTCGGGGTACTGCTGCGAAAGCACGGTGAAATCGCTCACGGTTCGCCCCCTTTCGGGGTCGAGCCCATCACGCCCTCCGTGGAGGAGGGCATCAAGCACGCGGCGTAGGGCCGTGTACAGCCGAGCAAGACAACCCGTACCGCGCCCCGGTCACCGGCAGATGACCTTCGGAGGCGGCGCGGGGCCTCTCACCAGACCAGGCTGGTCGTCCCCGAAGCGTCGCACACGCGGGTCAGCGTCCACCAGCACGTGCTCCCGCGTGCTGTCGAGCGGAGCGGGCGGGGGCACCGTGCGACCTAGAGATCGCACCCGGCGGCCGGCCGGCGGGTCAGTGCAGGATGCTGACGGCCCGCGCGATCACCAGGAGCGAGGTCAGCAGAGCGGAGATGCTTTGCACGCTCATCAGGGCTTTGGCACGGGTCGACAGCGGCATGGTGTCGGTCGGGCTGAAGGCGGTGGAGTTGGTGGTGGACACGTACAGGTAGTCCATCAGTGTGGGGACCCAGTCCGAGGTGGCGCTGGCTCCGTCGGCGACTTCCTGGATGGCGTCGTCGTTCTCGTCCTGGGAGAAGCGGAAGTCGGCCAGCGGCAGGGCTGAGCGGGGTGCCTGAGTGCGGCTGACCGGGCCGCCCCGGTCCAGCTCCCAGTAGGCCAGCCCGAAGACGATGATGTTGGTGAGCCAGATCTGCAGCGCGGCCACCAGCAGGGACCGGCCGTCCTTCACCCCGGCGTAGAGCAGTTCGTGGATCAGGATGACCAGCGCCACGAGATTGCTGACCACGATGACGCCCACGAGCGTCAGCGACAGCACGCGGAACGTCTTCGTCTGCCGGGTCAGCCGTTTGGGGTTGATCGCGATAAGCGGGATGAGCAGCAGGCACTCCAGGGCGGGCAGGGCGTACCGGGGAGCGATCAGCAGCCGTTGCGGCAGCAGCAGGTACAGGGCGATCGCGGCGAGGGTCGCGACCACCGCCGGGAGCCGTGCCTCTCCCCTGCGCTCATGCCTGGGATGCCGGGTGCTCGCCTGTGCCCGCGTACGTGCCATACCTCGTGGCCTTCCGGTCGTTCCCGCACGGACCGTGCCACGGCACCTGAGCATTCTTCGGTGCCGGGCGCCGCGCACCCCCAGCAGGTACCCCCGAACAGACGGCTCGTGCCGTGGGAATGCGGGAGCGCGCGACGTGAAGAAGTGGGGCCCGGTGATGCCGGCCGGAGTGTCCCGACCGGGAGGTTAGGACCCGTCACAGCCCGGAGTTTCGCGTCACGTCACCTCACTGCGCATCCTCCCCCGGCCCTCCGCGCCGCTTGTTGATGATCGCGGCGGTGATGACGGCCGCGATGATCGACGCGTCGCCTTTGAGTTCCAGACAGGAACGCAGTGGGGCCACCTGCCGGAGAAGTACGGCAACTGGACACCCGTACGGCCCGCAGTCGCCCCGGTGAACGTCTGCCGCCGCGGAGGCCGGTGCCGGGCCGGGCAGGATGACGGCGGCCGCGAGCATCGCCGTGGCGGTGAAAGTCCTGATCGTGGTTCCCATGCCCCCCGCTCGGGCACCGGGTCGGGGCCACCGGCCTCGGTCACCCAGCGCGGGGGCTGGCGGCCGGGCCGGTGGACACGGCACATCCACACTCCGCGGACGCCGGCATCACGCGCCGGATGTAACGGATCCAAGGGCCCGCGGGCAAGATTCGTATCCGGTACTGGGTTCGCCGGACGACCCTTCCCAAAGGCACGGGACCCGTCAAGCGAGTATCGGTCGAGCAGGCCGCCCACCTCAATTTCTCGCCGCTCCTCCCCCAGCCTGCGATGCCTCACCACTCGCATCACAATTCCCGCTCAAGCCATCCTGCGACTGCATTTGGCCAGCTCAAGCTGGGGTTTGAAGGAGCTCACCGAGCACAGCACGTGCACCGTCCCGTCCCGTGAAATCCATACCCACTCCCGGCGATCAGTTCCACTCGAAAAGCCACCGCAGACGGGGACACAGGACTAATCCCTATGGGTTTTCTCACAATGCGGCACGTAACGGGATTGAAGTGATGCAGGCCACTTCCCAGAGCGAAAGTCTCCCCTATTCTCGTCATTTAATTCCGTCCGTAATCCAATTATTGAGGTGTGCTTGCCATGTCGTATCCGCGTCGCAGGAGCCGCGCCGGCGCCAGCGCCGGTGTGCTTCTGGCCTCGGTGGCGGCTCTCTTCTCCCTGGGTGAACTACAGGCGGAGTCGGCGGCCGCCGCGCCCTCGCCGTCAGGGCAGACCCATGCCGCGGCCGGCGTGGACGCCGCGGTACAACACCCGAGCACGACGCGCGTGACAGCGGCAGTGCTCAGTCTCGACGGCGGGAGCGGGAAGCCGCTACTGAACGGCAAGGATGTCTCGTACGACACCGCCAGCATCGTCAAGGTCGACATTCTCGCCACACTGCTGCTGCAGGCTCAGGATGCGGGCAGGCCCCTCACCGCCAAGGAACGCGCCCTTGCCGAACCGATGATCCGAAACAGTGACAACGCGGCGACGAATGCCCTGTGGCGTGAGATCGGCGGGGCGCCGGGCCTGGAGGCGGCCAACAAGCGCCTGGGCTTGACATCGACCAAGGGTGGTCCCGGCCCGAAGTGGGGGTTGACGCAGACAACGGCAAGTGACCAGATCAGGCTCTTGCTCTGTGTATTCGACGGTGCCACAACGTCGAAGACCGACTCTCCGCTGAACAAGGACTCCCGCGCGTACATCCAGGACTTGATGACCCGTGTCGCGAGCGACCAGGCGTGGGGAGTCTCAGCGGCTTCCGGGCCGGATCACGCGCTG
This sequence comes from Streptomyces griseoluteus, assembly GCF_004784465.1. Lineage (GTDB taxonomy): Bacteria > Actinomycetota > Actinomycetes > Streptomycetales > Streptomycetaceae > Streptomyces > Streptomyces griseoluteus. The sequence continues at coordinate 64,006 of NZ_SRRU01000016.1, forward strand.
AAGAACGGCTGGCTGCAGCGCACGGCCTCGGGGCTCTGGGATGTCAACAGTGTCGGCCGGGTCACCGTGGACGGACACCGCTACCTCGTCGCCGTACTGTCGGACGGCAGCCCGTCGATGAACGACGGCATCTCCGTGGTGGAGCGAGCGGCCAGGCAAGCCGTGGCCGCGACCACTCGGACCTGACCCGGCCGGCCGTCCCTCATTCAGGGCCCTGACGCCGCTGTCCGGCAGGGGTGTCAGTGCCTGCGCCCGACTCGCCCCATGACAGAGTCCTGCGGCAATGTCGGCGACGCCTCAAACGGCCGCTGGGGCCGGTGCCACAATCACCACCCCGTGACGGCGGGGCCGCAGCATCATTGGATGGTGCGTCCCCCGAGCCGGGCTCCGGGGACGCCATGGCTGATCCACCGGGCCCGTAGCACGTCCGGCGCTGTGTCAGCTGTCGCTGCCTGAAAGGTCGGTGAGCCAGTTGACGTAGCGGGTGACGTCGACGCCCCACCAGGCCCTGGGGCCATCCCCGCGTGTGCGGGGCAGACGATCGCGCAGTGCGCGCGGTCCAGGTCCTGGGGCGGTCACAGTTCCGGTCGCGGCGACGCTGCCCAGCAGGACCAGCGTCACGCCGACCCCGAACAGCCCGGCGGGATCGTCCGACCAGTCGTAGAAGGCGGCGACGGTCAGGCCCACCGGGGTGCCGACTACCACGCTCCGGGCGTCGCACCGCAGGGCGCCCCAGCACACCGGCACGAGCAGGGTGAGTACCAGCCCGATCACCTGCCACGGCTGGTACGGGCCGGTCGTGGAACCGTCGGGGTGCACGTCGCGATGCTGATCCCAGCCCAGCCAGGCGGCCCAGAGCACGGCGGAAACGGCGGTCGGCAGAGCTCTGGCGAACTCACGGGATGTCGCACTGAAACGCTTGAGTCTCCAGCCGCCGGAGGGTTCAGGATCTTACTCATGGACGACGAACGCCCCGACGTGCTCACCATTGGCCGCCTCGCGCACCGCACCGGGCTTCCGGTACGTACCCTGCGCTTCTGGTCGGACGAGGGGGCAGTGCCGCCTGTGGGCCGTTCCGCGGGCGGCTACCGGTTGTACGACGCCGAGTCCGTGGCCCGCGTCGAGCTGGTCCGCACCCTGCGGGAGCTGGGCCTCGGGCTCGACGACGTGTGCCGCGTCCTGAGCGGCCGCACCACGGTCGCCGAGGTCGCCGACGCGCATGTGGCCGCGCTCGACGCGCAGATCCGCTCCCTCAAGGTGAGCCGGGCCGTCCTGTCCACCGTGGCGAAACGGGGTTCGACCGTTGAGGAGACGGCACTGATGAACCGGTTGGCGCGGCTTTCCGCCGCCGAGCGCAAACAGATCGTCGACGAGTTCAAGGAGGAGGTGTTCGGCGGCCTGGACGACCCGCGTCTGCGCGACCGCATGCGCATCTTCAGCATCGAATTGCCCCACGATCCCACACCCGAGCAGGTCGACGCCTGGATCGAACTGGCCGAATTGGTTCGGGACCCCGGTTTCCGCGCCCGGTTGCGCACATGGATGGAGCTCAACACGCCCATACCGGGGCAGGGCAGTCCCCCTGGGGCGTCCATCTGGTGGGCCAGGCAGATCGTGCAGACCGTCGCGGAGGTCAGAAAAGGCGGGGTCGCTCCCGAAGGGCCGGCAGCGGCCGAGGTGCTGTCCAAGCTGTTCGGTGACGCCGATCGGGTCGCCGTGCTGCGCAGCCTGGAAGCCGGGATCATTGCAGGAGCGGAGCACTACCGCAGGCTCGTCGCCCGGGTGCGCGGGCAGAATTCGTCGCCCGACGCGACCGAGGAGCTGGAATGGCTGGCGCGGGCCCTGCGCGCCGCGGACCAGACCTGACGTGGTGCTGGACCTCGGCACGGGGCAGGCCGCCGACCTCGCGGTGCCGATCGACCGGAACGAGCTGATCGCTTAGGGGCCGCGGCTGTCCTGCAACGGCGCCACCCACCTCGGGACGGCGGCGTTGGTCCGGAGGCCGGACCCGGACACGGCACGCGCCGTCCCGACCCCGGACCGGTACGCCGACTCATGGCCGCCTGCGTCGTCGTACAAGTAGCTCCTACGGGACCGGACGGCCGAGCCGACGCCGTCCGTGTCCGTGCCCGCGTCGTCGAGTTGCCTGGCCTGGCCGGTCATGCCCGCCTTGACCTGATAGCCGTCCGAACCATCGCCACTCCCCCGAATGTATGACCATGGACACGCGAACACTCACGCCCCGAACGGCTGTACGGCCTCGACGACGCGGACTTGGCGGGGGCGGACCCGCCGGACGACGCCTCCGTCCGGTCTCAGCGCGCGCACACGAAACTCGACGCGCTGTCCGGATCACCGGCCCGGTACCTGGGCCAGCCCGGGTACTCGCACAAGGGACGCGTGCGGTCGTGGACGGGGTCGGACACGACCTCGTTGGCGGGCGGCTCATCCTTTTCGACCCAGTGCTCGAGCGCGGAGAGCGAGTCCGTGGCGGCGGCGAACGCGGGGGTGCCGAAGTTGGCGTGGTTCGCGCCGGGCACGACGTAGTACCGCAGGAACGAGTGGGTCGGTCCGGCGCCCAGTGTGGCGCGGACCCGCTGGTAGTAGTCGGTCGTCGAGTACGGGGAGACGAGTTCATCCGCGGCGCCGTGGAGGAGGATCAACTTGCCTCCGGCGCGGGCGAATTCGCCGAGGTCGGTGTCGTTGCGGTCCTGGATCGTGGACAGGTGGCTGATCCGGGCGAGCCACTTGCCGGGGCGGCGGGGATCGATGGTGAGGGAGTTGTGCCCGGGGTCGCGGGTGAGGAAGTACTTGACCCATTGATCCCAGAACTGCATGCCGTAACCGCTCGTCACCGGCATGGGGTTGGCGGGCGCGGTGGTGCCGAAGCCGAGGAACGGGGTCCGCATGTCCGCCCCCGAGAGGAACGGGAAGCCGGGATACTCGGTCTCGCCGCTGGCGACCCGGTACGGCCATCTGAACGGCGACGACATGGCCGTCACGGCCTCGATCTGCGCGTCCGACAGGCAGTTGGGCCCCGCGCCGGTGCCCTTCGGACAGCGCAGCGTGTGGGGATCGAAGTGACAACTGCCCGGATTCGAGACGACGTCGTCCTTGACGCCGTCCAGCCCGTCACACGCCTGGACGACCCTGTCGTAGAGGAGCTTCTGCTGATCGGCGCCGGGGAACGCGCCGGGGCGGGACAGGACTTGGACCAGGTGTCCCAGGTACAGCATCTCGCTGAGGTTGTTCCAGGCGGGGAAGGCGGAGATCACCCCGTCGAACGCGGTCGGCCACCGCTGGGCCACGACGAGCGCTTCCCGGCCGCCTGTCGAGCCTCCCGAGAAGTAGACCTCGGTCGGGTTGGCCCCGTAGGCGTGCTGGACGAGGAACAGGCTAGCGTCGTGTGTCTTCTTGAGCGCGTCACCGGCGGCGAAGTTGTTCAGGGCCTCGTCGTTCACGCCGAACGACCCGTCCAGCGACGGAGGGGCCGTCGGGCTCTGCTGATGCCCCGAGTCGCCGGCGAACGTCACGTACCGCCGGGCCAGCGGGGCCGGTTGATCGGTGGGGCCGAACGGCACGTTGGCCGTGAGGTCGGGAATGGTGCCGTTGTAGCCGCCCCCGCCGAACATCAGCGCCTTGCCGTTCCAGCCGTACGGCAGGGCCACGCGCATCTTGATGGCGGGCGCGGTCGGATCGACGGGACGGATGTCGGCGTCGGCCTGGCAGTACGTGATCGTCTCGCCGCTGACGACGCCGGTCCTGACCGCGGCCGACGTGACGCGGCCGCCGGTCGTCGGCAGGGTCATGGCCGACGCCGGGATCTCCATACCGTCCAGCGCGCCGCACACGGGCGACGTCGCCGGGTGACCGGCCCGGGGTGGGCTCGTGGCGGTGGCCGCCTCCGCCCCGAGGACGGGACTCGTCCCCATCAGCAAAACCATGGACGCCAGCACGCCGAACCGGCGAACCGCCGTGCCTCTTGCGGGTGTTCTCCTCACGATGACCTCTTCCTTGAAGTCGAGCGCGCGCAGAGATGCGGGACCGGGACGGCACAGGGAACCGCCGCGGGCGCGGGCAGGGTCGGTCCCGGTCGGACGCTGCGCCGGCGAGAGGCGTTGCCGTACGCGCCGCCTTCGTCGAAAGCGCGCAGCGGTGATGACGGTGAGATTAAGGCGCCGTTACGCTGTGGCTGAGGTGTACGTCACCCACACCTCGCACCGTTCCGGTGGGACTTTCTCCCACCCGCCCGCAGGGGGACGACACTGTGGTCAGCGAACCCGGCAGCGAGACGGAGACGTTCTCGCTCGTGCGCCGACAGCGCGAACTGGCGTCGTTGTATGCGACGGCCAAGTCCCTCACTGCGCTGGGCGAGTTGGACGAGGTGCTGCGCTCGATCGTCCACCATGCCCATGAGCTGATAGGCACCGACTTCACCTACCTCTCCCTGGTCGGTGCGGACGGCAGACTGTCGGCCAGGGCGTCGGAGGGAACGGTCTCCGCCTCGTTCCTCGCGGCGGGCATCCCGGCCGGAGCGGGGCTCGGCGGCAAGGTGCTCGCCTCCCGGAGCCCACACTGGGTGAGCAATTACGCGGCCGCGACGCTGATCGAGCACGACCCGGAGTTCGACCGACTGGTCGCGGCCGAGGAGCTGGTGGCGCTTCTCGGTGTGCCCCTGGTCATCCGGGGTGAGGCGGTGGGCGCGCTGTTCGCCGCGGACCGCTCCGAGCGGTCGTTCCAGGCCGACGAGGCAGCGCTGCTGAGCGCGTTCGCCGACCACGCCGCCGTCGCTCTGGACAACGCCCGTCTCTACGAGGCGAGCCGGACCGCCCTGCGGGAGCTGCGCGTCGCGTACGGGCGGATCGAGCAGCACATGGCCGTGATGCAGCGGGCGCAGGAGATCCACGAAGCCCTGACCGGTGTGGTGCTGGAGGGCGGCGCGCCGGAGGATGTCGCGCAGCTCCTCGCGGATCGCCTCGGCGGCAGCGTCACACTCCTGGACCGGTCCGGCGCCGTTCTCGTCCACCGGGACTCGGCGTCGAGTCCGTGCCGGGCTCCGGGGGGAGCCGGCCTGGCGGATGCTGTCGAGGAGGCGTGCCGTACGGGTCGGTGCGCGATCTCGGCGGACGCCGACGGCACCACCGTCCACAGTGTGGCTTCCGTCCAGGCGGGCGACCACCGCCTCGGCGCGCTGGCATGGAGCCGGACCACAGACGCCGGCGGCGGCGCCCCGGACGACACGGATCTGCGGACCCTGGAACGGGCCACCCACATCCTCGGCCTGCTGACCCTCAAGGAGCGGGCCGTGGCCGAGGCCGGCGAGCGGCTGAGCGGAGAGCTGCTGACCGAACTCATGACGGGCAGCCCCGGGATCAGCCCCGCCCAGCGCGCCCGTGCGCGGGCCCGCGGCATCGACCCGGACCGTCTGGACCTGGTCCTCGTCGCGGACTCCCCCGCGGTGTCGTCGGCCGACCTCCTGCGGCACCTGCACGACATCGCCCGGGACTGCTCCGGACTGGCCGGCGAGCATCTGGGCAGGGCCACGCTGATCCTCCACAGCACCGAGGACGACCGGACCGTCGAGGACGTTCACCGTCGTCTGCGTCGCGCGCTCGGCGCCCCCGTCATCGTCGTCGGCGAACGGGTGTCCCGCCATGACTGGTCACGCGCCTTCTCCCTGGTCGGCCGTTGCGCCGCCGTGGTGCGGGCGCTCGACCACACCGACCTGGGCACCACCACGGGCCGGTACGCCCTCTACGCCATGGTCTTCGACCCCGACCGGGTCCACGAACTGGACCGGTTCGTCTCCGGCTCCATAGGGCCGCTCCTCGACTACGACCGCCGCCGCGGCACCGAGCTCGTCGAGACGCTCGGCACCTTCTACGAACACCGTGCCAACGTCGCGGCGACCGCCCGCGCGTTGTACGTGCACGTCAATACGCTGGTCAAACGACTGGACCGGGTCGCGAGCGTACTCGGCCTCGACTGGCGCGAGGGGAACGACCTGGAGCTGCGGCTCGGGCTGCGGCTGCACCGGCTCAGAACGCTCGCGAACACCCCGTCGTGATCCCCGCGCCGCCCGTATGCGGCCCGCATCTCAGACGCCCCCGGTCGACTCCCGCAGCGCGCTCTTGGAGAGCTTGCCGGTGCCCGTCCGGGGCAAGCTGTCCATGAAGACGAACTCGTCGGGCAGCCACCACTTGGCGACCATGGGCGTGATGTGCCGCAGCAGGGCTTCGGCGGTAGCGGCACCGCCGTCACGCAGGACGACGTAGGCGACGGGACGCTCCGTCCACCGCGGGTCCGGGCGGGCGATCACGGCGACTTCGACGACGTCGGGGTGCGAGGCGATGGCGGCTTCGAGTTCGACCGACGAGATCCACTCGCCTCCGGACTTGATCAGGTCCTTCATCCGGTCCACGAGCCGCAGATAGCCGTCGGTGCCGATGGTGGCCAGATCGCCGGTGCGCAGCCAGCCGTCGTCGGTGAAACTGTCGCCCTCTTCCACTCGGAAGTAGCCGCCCGCGACCCAGGGGCCCGCCACCTCCAGCTCGCCCACCGCCCGTCCGTCGAGCGGCAGTTCGCGGCGTGTCTCAACATCGACGATCCGCAGGTTCACGAGAGGCAACGGCTGGCCCTGGGCGGCGCGCACGGCCACCTTCTCCTCCTCGGTCGCCTCCTCGTGCTGGGTGCGCGTGCCTCCGATGGCGCCGATGGGGCTGACCTCGGTCATCCCCCATGAGTGGGTGATGGGTACGCCGATGGCGGCGCGGTACGTCTCGGACAGGGACGGGGGTACGGCGGACCCGCCGCCGAGCAGGAACCGTGTGGCGCTCAGGTCGAAGGCGCGCAGCTCGGGAACCAGGCTGGTCCACACCGTGGGAACGGCACCGGCGACGGTCACCCTCTCGGCTTCCATCAACTGCAGCAGGTGAACCGGTTCCGCGGAGCTGCCGGGAAGGACGAGGGAAGCGCCCGTCAGCATGGCGCTGTACGGGAGACCCCAGGCGTTGGCGTGGAAGAACGGCACGATCGGCATCACCACGTCGCTCTCGCTCAGGCCGACGAACCCGGCCGCGAGGGTTCCGAGGCAGTGCAGCACCGTCGAACGGTGGCTGTACAGCACGCCCTTGGGCGGTCCGGTCGTGCCGGAGGTGTAGCACAGTCCGGAGGCAAGGTGCTCGTCCGCGAGCGTGAAGGTCCCCTCGAACGAGCCCCTGAACGGCTCGGCGCCCAGGACCAGTTCGTCGTAGTCCATGACGCGCGGGTCCGCCGGGACGGGCGTGTCGCTGCCGTCGGGCAGCACCACCCAGTACCGCACCCGGGGCAGGCGGCCGGCGCTCGGCCAGATCCGCGGGAGCAGGCCACGCTCGACGAACACCATGTCGTCCTCGGCGTGGTCGACGATGTACTCGAGATGGGCCGCCGCGAGCCGGATGTTGATGGTGTGCAGCACCCGCTTGGTGGCCGGCACCGCGAGATACAGCTCGAGGTGCCGTCGGCTGTTGCTCGCGAACGTACCGACACGGGCGCCGACCGGGACATCGAGCGCTGCCAGCGCGGTGGCGAGCCGCCGGGCGCGATCGGTCACCTCGGCGTAAGTGAGCAACTCGGTGCCGGCCGTGGCGACCTGCTTGTGCGCGTAGAGCCGTTCGGCTCGTTCGAGGACGTGGGCGAGGGTGAGCGGCCGTTGCTGCATCAGTCCGTCCATGACGTCTCCGCGAAGAGGGTGGCCATCGTGACGCGCGGTGGGTGCCAAGGGAGGTGACCCCAATCCATGAGTGTCTTCTCGACGCAGAGTCCGTCGGGTGCCGCAGGTCACTTTAGGAACGGCCACGGAGCGAAAAGAGGTGAGACGCCCACACTCCTTGCGTCGCGTCGGCAGCGGTTCCCCACACCTCCCGGCGGCCGTCGACCTCCGGCACGACTTGACGGGAACACTGTTCGTGAGGAGAAGAACGCGGCGGCACCATCCGCGCGTCGGCGGCTGCACGCGCGGCGAGATCGGGGTCGGACCAGTCGACGAGGCCGGGGGCGAGGACGATGCCCGCGAAGTGGCCGGTGAAGCGGCTCGGGCCGCCGGTCCCCGGCCAGACCGGCGTACGACCCCATCCGTTCGGGGACCTCCCGCTGTATACGCCGGGCGGCAGGCAGCAGATCCCGCCGGTCGAGCGCCTCGGCCGTCGGCACGTTGACCGACTACGCCCCGCGCGAGGACCACGTCCAGCAGCTCGCGGGCTTTTCGGGGTCCGCGCTGTCGACGACCGCCTGGGCGAGAGTTCGGTGGCTGCGTGTTCCCGCGACAGTTGGCGTTCGCCGCACCAGGGATGGAAGCGCTTGAGGTGACCTGCGTACGTCGTCATGGTCGATTTCGTGCGGGCCCGGCCGAAGCCCAGGTGGCAGAGGAAGCCGTCCACGTCCTCGACGACCGTCAAGGCCGGCCCGGCAAGAACCGTCCAGCAGGCAACGGCAGGTACAACACGGCAGCCCTGACCGGCAAGCCGAACCCAGCGACCCCGCACAGCCGGGCCTCGCCGGCGCCGAGCCGCGCTCAGTCACACTTCGGGCCCTTGCTGCTGGAAGATCTACAGGTCGAACTCGAGGTGCTCGATGTCCGTGAACCGGACCTCTTCCAGGCTCCCGGCGCGGCGGCCGCCGTCCTGGAAGTAGACCTCCTTGAGCGCTTCGGCCGCGATCTCCTGGAGGCGGGCGTCGCCGGCGCCGGCCTCCTGGGCCTGGAAGAGGCGGGCGGCGTAGTTCGGGGGCAGCGCGACGGTCAGGTGCCGGATGCGGTCCTGGTCGGTCGACCCGATCGGCGCGGTGTAGCCCATGCGGGCGCGGGTGTCGATGACGATGCCGCCGGTCGTCGCCGCCTTCTGCCGGGCCCTGGCCCGGATCTGCGGCTGCCACCGCTTCTTCACCTCGCGCTCCAGGCGCGCCGCGAGGTCGGGGCGGGGCTTCTTGATCTGGTCCTTCACGTACCGCTCGACGGTGCGCTGGGAGATGCGCAGCATCTGGGCGACCGCCTTGGTGCCCTTGAGCTGCTTGACCAGGTACCGCATCTGCGCGCCCGCGCTCTTGGGCGCCGGGCGGGTGAACGCCTTCTGCACCGCGGCCTCCAGGCCGTCTCCGAACAGGCTCATCGCCCTCTACCTACTCCCCGTTGTCGATGTCGGTGACGGTGCCATCCTTGATGTACCGGGCGAGGTTGAGCTCCGGGGCGTTGAAGCGCTCCCGGACTTCCTCGCCCCACAGGACGTCCTGGGTGCCCTCGTGCTTGACCAGGCCGGGGTTGATGCCGAGCTTGAAGCCGCCGGGCAGCGGCTTGCCCTCCCGGTAGGGCAGGAAGTCCAGCGGGCTCGGCCCGTTCGCGGCGTAGACGACACAGTCGGACAGGATCGCGATCGGGTACTGCCCGGTGAACGCCGCGTGCTTGACGATCTTGCGGTGCAGGTTGATGCGGGTGCGGGAGATGACCGCCGCCCGGATGTCCGGCCGCCAGGTCGGGCGGGACAGGGCGCGCCACGGCTCGCCGGGCCGCCAGCCTTCCCCACGCGGGCGCTCGCGCAGCTTGCCCAGGCCGCCCTTCACCGTGGCCTTGATCGCGGAGACGACGATCGCCAGGTCCGGGTCGCGGCTCTTGTAGCCGTCCATCGCGGCGAGGAAGTCGGCCGGGGCGAGGGCGGCGTCGACGCCGAGGTCGGCCATCGTGGCGAGGTAGGCGTCGCGCAGCCGGTTGTACCAGCCGTCCAGGTAGCGGCCGTTCTCGTAGCGCACCCACGCCTCCAGCGGGCGTACCTCGTAGCCCAGCTCCTGGGCGTAGGCGACGGTCGGCGTCGCGTACCAGGCCGGGCCTGTCGGGTGGTCGCCCTTGGGCATGAACGGGGAGGGCAGCAGGCTTGCGTCCAGCTCCACCCACTTGTCCTTGCCGACCTTCACCTTCGACAGGTCGACGTGGCTGAGGTCGACCAGCCAGGAGCCGGGCAGCTTCGGGTCGAACGTAGGAGCCTTGACGTGCGTTGCCTCACCGAGGCCGACGTTCAGACCGTTGGCGCCGGCGGCGAAGGCCATGTTGACGTCGATGCCGACCAGGTGCCGCCGCGTGCACTCCGCGTCGGTCATCGGCCGCGCCCAGTCGTACGCCTCCTCGAACAGCTTCTCCGCCGGTCCGCGCACGTGGAAGCGCGGCATGTCCTTGAGGACGGGGTGACCGTCGGGGACCTCGCACGGCGGCCAGTTCATCGGGTCGATGGCGTCCTTGCCCAGCGAGCCGGGGTTGTGCTCGGAGTGCCGCTTGCCGTCGGCGTCCGGCTCTGAAGCGCGGGTCGCCGGGTGCAGCGCGGTCATCAGCTCCAGGCCGGTCACGGCGGTGGAACCGCGCGGCGTCATCACGCGGGAGGCGTACACGCCCAGGAGGCGGGCGAGTTCGACCGGCGGGAGCTGCCCGGCCTCGCCCCAGTGCCGGGTGTCCAACGCGTTCCACGACGGGATGCACAGCTGCACGCAGGCCCGCTCCGCACCCTGCGCGGGCCGGTAGATCCTCGCCCACGGGCCGAACCCGCGCTTCGTCAGCTTCCACTCCGCGCGGACCAGTTGCTTGATGACCTTGTGGCCCTCCGGCAGGCGCCCGGCGAGCCGCTCCTCCTCGGTGAGCGTGACGGGCAGGCCGTAGCGCTCCAGCGCGGCCTCGGTGAGCACGAGCAGCGGGTCGGCGTCCTTGCCGGGGCCGGACAGCTTCGGCGCCCCCAGCTTCGCCTCCTTGAGCGTCCAGTCCACCAGGGACGGCAGCGACTTGGCGGGCACGTCCAGGACCAGGCCGCCGACGCAGTACGCCGACACCTGTCCGTCCGCGCAGTCGATCACTGCGAGCGGACCGTTCTCGAAGCGCGGGTCGGCGGCGGCCGCCTCCGTGGTCTTCTTCGCCGCCGCCTTCGTCGCGCCTGGACGTCGCGACGACGCAGCAGGCCGGGTGGTGCTGCTCGCCACCGTCTTCGGGCGGGACTGCGGGGCTGCGACAGGCGCGGGAGCCGGGACCGGCTCTGGGACCGGGCCGCTGAACGCCTCCGGGACCGTTGACGCCGGGGCGGCGGGCGCGTCGGCAGTCGGAGCGGGGAAGCGGGCGGCGAGGCCTTCCAGGAGCCGGGCGTATGCGGCGCGCTTGGGCGGCCGCGGCTCGGTCTTCCCGGTCTCCCAGTTCCCCACTGCTTCGCGGCGGGCGTTCAGCGCCGTGGCGATCTGCGCCTGGCTCAGGCCCGCCGCCTCCCGTAGGCGCTTGCGCTCTGCGGGGGCCGGCAGATCGTCCTGCGCGACTTGCTCCAGCAGCGCGTCGACGGCGCTGAACAGCTCGTTCTCGGTAGACACAGAGGTCACCTCCAGAGACACCCTACCCGATCGCGCATCGATTCGCTCTCTGGATCGCACATCAATCGCTTATCGATTGCGACTCAGCCGCATCGACTTGCACGGCAGCGGCGGGCCGAGTTGAGACGGCACAGATGTGGCCCAGGGCGGCGACGCTCGGCGTCGGCCAAGGGGGCAAACCCACACCGGGACCACGGCCATGCCCGGACCCACGCGGACGCTCAGCCGTTCACCGAGACCAATACGCCGACAAAGGCCCGGCATCAGCAAGAACGGAACGCGAGCTCGCCGACCCACCCCGCGGCTCACCCCTCCCGCACAACCGCCTTGCGTTCCTCCTCAGTCAACGGAGCATCCGTCAGAAACGGCCGCCTCGGACCGAACAGCATCGGGAGCAGCATGCCGGGCGATAACAGCCGTGTCGCCGGACGCGACAGGCTCATCACGTCCAGCAGCGCGGCCAGAGCGCGCGGATTGCGGGCGCCGGTCGCCACCGCGCGGTCGACGAAGGCCGCCAAGGCGCGCTCCATGCGGGTCGCAGGGCGGTCGGTCGCGCCGGGGTAGAAGATGTCCTGGCCGATGGCCAGGTCCCAGGCCGCGGCGACCGGGCGGGTGAGCAGCTTCTGCAGGCGCCTGGCACTGCCCGGCCGGAGCAGGCCCCGCATGGCCGCGTAGTCCCGCAGGGCGACCGCGCTCTGGGCGGCCACCGTGATGCCATGGCCGTAGACGGGGTTGTAACCGGCGATCGCGTCGCCGATGACGGTGAAGCCGTCCGGCCAGCGGCCGAGCTTCTCGAAGTAGCGGCGGCGGTTGGCGGTGCTGCGGGTGGTGGCGACGTCGGTGAGGGGCTCGGCGTCGCGTAACAGTTCGCCGATGACCGGGTCGCCCAGGCCGTGCGCGAAGTCGGTGAACGCCTCGGGATCGTCGGTGGGCTCTCCCCCGCGCGTGCCGGAGAGGGTGACGATCCAGCGGCCGTCCTCCGCGGGCAGGATGATGCCTCCCCGGCCCGGTGCCGTGGCCGGGTTCGCCTGGACGTTGACCAGGGGGAAGCCGGGGGCGGGGGCCCGGAAGACGCGGGTGGCGTAGGCCACGCCGGCGTCCACCCGGCGCTCGGCCACCGCGGGCAGGCCGAGCCGCTCCAGCCAGTGCGGGGCGCGGGAGCCGCGACCGGAGGCGTCCAGTACGAGGTCGGCGGCGAGGTACTCCTCGGTGTCGCTGCCGGAGGTGCGCAGGTATACGCCGGTGACGCGGGCGGCGTCTCCCGCGAGGCGGGCGGCAGTGGTGTTCTGGCGCAGGGTGATCCGAGGGCCGGCGAGAACGCGTTCGCGGGTCACGGCGTCCAGCAGGTCGCGGGAGCAGACCAGGTTGCGGTGCGGGGTGGAGGTGAAGCGGCGGAACCAGATCTCGTTGGGGGCACGCGAGACCATGTCGCCCATGATGTGGGCGAGACGGGCGCCATGGGCGACGAGTTCTTCGGTCAGGCCCGGCAGCAGCGTGTCCAGAGCGGTCACCCCACCTGTCCACACCACATGGGCGTGGCGGGCCTGAGGCACACCGCGGCGGGGCTCGGGGCCGGCGGGCAGGGTGTCGCGCTCGATCAGGGTCACGTCGGCGTGGCCGGCCAGTGCGGCGGCGGCCAGCAGGCCGCTCATGCCGGCGCCGATCACGACGGCGGTGGGGCGGGGGGCGTCAGACATGCGCTCGCGTTTCTTGTGGGGCCACCCGCTCGCGGATGGTATCGAGGGACCGCGGCCGATACGGCACGCGGGAGATGGCTTCGATGTCGCCCTCTTCGAAAACCCGGACGCGGCAGCGCCCCGGCTCTCCTGGCGACGGCCTGCCGCCGGCCCGACCGCCACGCCGTGAGGGCCGCGTCCACGGTGATCGCGGCCGCGATGCCACGGGCCGTACGCTCCGGGTGGCCGACGGCGCGGGCCGCGTCCTGGGCACGCTGCCACAGGTCGGCGTCCAGGACCGGCGCCAAGCGCAGCAGGCCGTCGTGGATGCGTTGCAGGAGCCGCAGGTCCAGCCGGGCCAGGGCACCGACACGGGCACCGGCGGTGCACGGCCCGACCTCCCGCAGGGCCGGCTCCAGGAAGCGCAGGCGGCTGAAACCCCCGTCCCTGCGGCCGGAACTGCACCCACCCAGGTCATCCCGCCCCCGCCCACGTTTGCCACCCCCCGCCGCCGGTCACCCGGTACCCCTGAGCCCATAACCGTCGGCACGGCAAGCGGTACTCGTCGGGCCCGGCGCTTTGGAAAGGAACCGCGAGCTCACCATGACCGAGACTCCCCGCACCACCACCGACTCCGGCGCCCCGGTGGAGAGCGATGAGCATTCGCTCACCGTCGGGCCCGCCGGGCCGATCCTGCTCCAGGACGCGTACCTCATCGAGCAGATGGCCCAGTTCAACCGGGAGCGCATTCCCGAGCGGCAGCCGCACGCCAAGGGCAGCGGGGCCTTCGGGCACTTCGAGGTGACGGGGGACGTCACCCCGTACACGAAGGCAGCTGTCTTCCAGCCGGGGACGCGTACCGATCTGGTCGCCCGGTTCTCCACCGTCGCCGGGGAGCGCGGGAGCCCGGACACCTGGCGTGACCCGCGCGGCTTCGCGGTGAAGTTCTACACCACCGAAGGCAACTACGACATGGTCGGCAACAACACCCCGGTGTTCTTCGTCAAGGACCCGATGAAGTTCCAGCACTTCATCCGGTCCCAGAAGCGCCGCGCCGACAACAACCTGCGTGACCATGACATGCAGTGGGACTTCTGGACCCTCTCCCCCGAATCGGCGCACCAGGTCACCTGGCTCATGGGCGACCGGGGCGTGCCGCGTACCTGGCGGCACATGAACGGCTACACCTCGCACACGTACATGTGGATCAACGAGGCCGGCGAGGAGTTCTGGGTCAAGTACCACTTCAAGACCGACCAGGGCATCGAGTTCTTCACCCAGGACGAGGCCGACCAGATGGCCTCGGCCGACACCGACTACCACATGCGTGATCTGTTCGAGCACATCCGGGACGGGGACCACCCGAGCTGGACGCTGTACGTGCAGATCATGCCGTACGCGGACGCCGCCGAGTACCGCTTCAACCCCTTCGATCTCACCAAGGTGTGGCCGCACGGCGACTACCCGCTGATCGAGGTCGGCCGGATGACGCTGGACCGGAATCCGACGGACAACCACGCGGAGATCGAGCAGCTCGCGTTCCAGCCGAACAACTTCGTGCCCGGCATCGGGCCGAGCCCCGACCGCATGCTGCTCGCCCGGCTCTTCTCGTACGCCGACGCGCATCGCTACCGCATCGGCGCGAACTACGCCCAGCTGCCCGTCAACGCGCCCATCACCGACGTCCACACGTACTCCAAGGACGGCGCGATGGCGTACCGCAAGACCAGCGACCCCGTGTACGCCCCGAACTCCAAGGGCGGCCCCGCCGCGGACACCGCCAGGTACGGCACCCCGCCGACCTGGCACACCGACGGCGACATCACCCGCACGGCCTACGTCTCGCACGCGGAGGACGACGACTGGGGGCAGGCCGGCACCCTCGTCCGCGAGGTGCTGGACGACGACGCGCGCGACCGGCTCGTGGACAACGTCGTAGGCCATCTCCTCAACGGCGTCACCGAGCCCGTGCTCGAGCGTGCCTTCCAGTACTGGTCCAACATCGACGCGAAGATCGGTGCGCGGATCGCCGAAGGCGTGCGTGCCAAGGCCTCCGAGAAGGACCCGAAGGCCGCGGACCAGGGCAACCCTGCCCGTAGCAGCATGCAGCACAAGGCCTGACGCCCAGGCGCGGAGCGCCCCTCCCCCATCCGTGGGGTGAGGGGCGCTCGGCCGTGTGAGGGTGGGGCGGACGGGTACTGCGGATGCCATGAGTGTCACCTCGCTGATCGACACCGCCCTCGACCGCTCCGTCGTCCTCGGCTACGGGTGGCCCGGACTGCTCGTGCGCAAGGCCCTGCCGGACTGGCCCGACGGGCCCGTGCGGATGGACGGCAAGGTCGTCCTCGTCACCGGCGCGGGGTCCGGGGTCGGTCTCGCGGCCGCCGTCGGCTTCGCCAGGCTGGGGGCCTCGGTGCGGGTGCTCGGCCGTAGCGAGCAGCGGGCCGAGGAGGCCGCCGCGCTGACGCGGGAGCAGGCGGGCGATGACGTCGACGTACGGCCCGTCGTGTGCGACGTCAGCAGTCTGGCCGCGCTGCGGGACTTCACCACGCGCTTCCTCGAGGAGGAGGACCGGCTCGACGTGCTGGTCAACAACGCGGGGGTGATGCCGGACGAGCGGCAGTACAGCGTGGACGGGGTGGAGCTGACGTTCGCCACGCATGTGCTGGCACCCTGGGTGCTGATCGAGGAGCTGACGCCGCTGCTCGCCCGCTCCGCGCCGTCGGTGGTGATCAACGTGACCTCGGGCGGGCAGTACGGGCAGCAGCTTCCCGCCGGTGATCCGGAGTCCGAGGAGACGCCGTACAGCCCGAAGAAGTTCTACGCCCGGACCAAGCGGGCGCAGGTGGTGGTCACCGAGAAGTGGGCGGAGCGGCTGCACGACCAGGGTGTGCACGTGCACTCGATGCATCCGGGGTGGGCGGACACGAAGGGGGTACGGCAGTGGCTGCCGGTCTTCCGGGCGGTGACCCGGCCCATCATCCGCAGCCCTGCCCAGGGGGCCGACACGATCGTCTGGCTCGGCGCGGCTTCGGAGGCCACCGAGAACGACGGGCTGTTCTGGCATGACCGGCGGCCTCGGCCGACTACGTATCCCCTCGCGGCGGGCGCGGATTCGGAGGAGGCGCGGGAGGAGTTGTGGGAGTACGTCTCGTCCCTTGCGCATGGTGAGAGGGGTTGAGGGGGCGTTCAGCGGCGGCCTCCAGCCAGGGAACACCCGTACGGTTCATCGTTGATCGCTGTGTATCCTCGCCTCCCACATCACAGGGGAGGGATCATGAAACGAAGATTGGCCGCAGCGGCCTGGGGCGTGACCGGTGGGGCGATTGTGCTGGCGCTGGTGTCCACGACCGTCGCTCATGCGGAGGGTCGGGGGGACGTGCGGGTCACGAAGACCGTCGTGAACGGCGGGAAGAACGTCGGCGTGGGGACTTCGAAGACCATCACCTATCCGATCGCTGTCACCATCCGGGACAACTCCGGGGTGAAGGGGCTGACGGACATCAGCGTGTTCAACTCGGACAACGGCTGGGGGTTCAGCGACTGGGTGGGCACCCGGTGCGAGAAGCAGAGCTCCACCACCTCGGTGTGCACGGCCACGATGACGGTCAACCCGGCCTGGCTGCCCGACAGCCTGCCCGACCCCAATACGGCGGCCGGCACCTGGCAGGTCAACGCGACCGTGAAGGCCAAGGACGGTGACTACTGGATCTCCGACCGCATCGCCCAGTTCAAGATGAAGCGCGCCTCGAAGCTGACGACGAACGCGTCACCCGAACCGGTCGTCAAGGGCCACAAGTTGACCGTCACCGGCAGCCTGACCCGCGCGAGTTGGAAGGACCTGAAGTATCACGGGTTCTCCGGGCAGGCCGTACAGCTTCAGTTCAAGAAGTCCGGCGCCTCTCGGTTCAGCACCGTCAAGACGGTGAAGACCAGTAGCACCGGCAAGCTCAGCACCACTGTCACCGCCGACTCGGCGGGTACCTGGCGGTGGTTCTTCCCCGGTACCACGACGACGGCACAGGTCGCGTCGGGCGGCGATGCGGTGAAGCTGAAGTAGCGGCTTCTCAGCAGTGGGGTGGCGGTGGTGGTGGGAGCAGGTGTCTGATCAGGGCCGTCACCGCTGCCCCGGCCGGGGCTACGCACCAGCGTTCGGTGCGGGGCAGGACCGGGAGGTCCAGTTGCTGGCGGGACCACCCGGGGAGGAGGGAGGCGGCTGCGGCGCCGAGGAGGAGGTACGGGGGGAGGACGGGTTTAGGGAGGGGCGGGCGCAGGAGGATGTAGTGAACCGCCTCTCGGGTTTGGGGAGTCAGGCGTAGTTCGGGGCGGTAAGTGTTGAGGGTGGTGTGAAGTTCCGCCACCGTTGCCGGGGGGTTCTCGATGCCGAGCGCGGTGGCGACTCGCGCCATGTCGGCCACGTACGCGTCCCGGCCCGCCGCGTTCAGCGGGTGTCTGCCGTAGCGCTGGTGCGCGGTGAGGAAGCAGTACGCCTCGGCGCTGTGGACCCAGGCCAGGAGGTGGGGGTCGGCGGCGTGGTACGGCTCGCCGTCCGGCGTGTGGCCCCGGATGTTCTCGTGGACGGCTCGTACGCGGTCGACGGCTCGCTGGGCGTCGTCCGCCGCGCCGTAGGTGGTGTACGCGAGGAACGTGCTCGTGCGGGCGAGGCGGCCCCAGGGGTCGTTGCGGTAGTCGGAGTGGTCGGCCACCGCCGTCATCGCCAGGGGGTGCAGGGACTGGAGCAGCAGGGCGGCCAGGCCGCCGGGGAACATGGACGCGTCGCCGTGGACCACGCGGATCGGCCGGTCCGGGGCGAACCAGCGGGGGCCGGGTGTGCCGTGGACCCGGCGTCGGCTTTCCGGGCCGTCGGGGCCGGCCACAGCCCGGAAGAGGGCGTCGCCCAATCGGCCTCGCAGGCCGGGACGTGGGGCTGCCGCGCCCGTTGTCCTTCGTTCCGGGCGCGGTCGGGTGCGCGTGGCTGAGGAATCGTCGACCATCGACACGCCCTTGTCCCTCGACTACCACCGAGTGAACACCCATGGAGCGGGCGATGCCAGTCGCATCGCTACTGCGTCGTTTCGGGGTCGTGCGGGTGCCTCTCCCGTGACGAGCACAGCAGGGGCAGGTTGTCCGGCGCAGGTCTCATACCACCTGTCTCGGGCAGCTGACGGGCTCAGCTTGGCTTTCAACCTCTGTGCGCTTGTGTCTGCGGTGCCTCTCCGTAGGACGCGGTCTGGTCACGCGGAAGGAGAGAGCTGTTCGCGCACCCATCCGGGATCGGGTTGGTGTGTGTGGCGGACGACCTCACGGTCGGGGTGGACGGACGGCAGGCCGTCCGAGGCGCTGACGAGTACGGGACCCGGCCGCTGGTGATCAGCCGCTGGGGTGCCCGCCGTCAGGGCGCCCCAGCGCGGGGCCGAGCTTCGTCGCGATGTCGGTGAGGATCTGTACGTAGTCCTCGTGCCGGAAGGTGAACGGCAGCGCGAACGCCACCTCGTCCACCTCGCGGAACCCCGCGTGCGCGTGTAGCCGCTCGGCGATCTCCTCGCTGGTGCCCACCAGGTCCGGCGCGAACAGCAGCCGCGCCGGACCCTGCGGTGAGGCCGTGCGGGGCAGCCGGGCGGCGGCGAACTCGGCGTACCGCGCCCGCTGTCCGGCCGTCGCGGAGTCGGTCGGAATCACCACCAGACCCTGTGAGACCCGGGCCGCCGCCCCCTCGGGGTGCCGCGCGCGGAACTCCCGGATCTGGGCCGCCTGGATAGCCGCGAAGTCCAGCGGGGCGTCAGGGTCCTCGGCCTTGACCACACTGCTGGTGAGCAGGTTCATGCCCTGCTCACCAGCCCAGCGCGCCGAGGCCACGCTGCCGCCGCCGTACCACATGCGCCGGGCGAGGCCGGGAGAGTGCGGCTGGACGATGTCGGAGTACTCCTCGAAGCCCTCGGCGCCCTTGAAGTTGGTGGCCGGCTCACCCCCGACGAAGTCGAGGAGCCGCCGGACTCGTCCGTACCCGAAGTCCTCCGCCTCGACGGAGGCCGGATAGAGCGCCTCCTTGACCTGGTCGTAGTGGATCGGGGGTCCCGCGCTGACCCCGGGATTGAAGCGGCCGCCGGAAAGCACGTCCACCGTGGCCAGGTCCTCGGCGAGGCGCAGCGGGTTCTCCCAGCCCAGCGGGATCACCGCCGTGCCCAGCTCGATGCGCCGGGTGCGCTGCGAGGCGGCCGCCAGCACGGCGACGGGTGACGAGATGCCGTACTGGAGGTGCCGGTGCCGCACCCAGGCGCTGTCGAAGCCCAGCCGCTCGCCCAGCTCGATGATCTCCAGCGTGTCGGCGTGACCCCGGGCGGGCTCCGCCGGATCGAACAGCCCGATCGTCAAAAACCCCAGCTTGCGCAGTGGACGCGACATGGACGTCACGGCCTCCTCCACCACTCGGACAGCACTCGAAGCGCTCCGGCCGCGCTCGGCCGGGAACAGCCCGATTCTCCCAGCTGAATGTGACAACCGTGTGATCGAAATGAACGACCCGAAGGAGCGGGGCACCTACTATCTGCGGGCCCGGCGGCCCGAGCTGGCCTCGGCGCGGGCGGGGCTGCCCGACCCGGCGGGGGCGACATGGCGTCGTGGTGGCGATGGTTGCAGTAGCCCGGATCATCCCCGCGCGTGCGGGGACCCACCGGATCTCGCCGGTACGGAACGTGCGGTAGATGGGACCATCCCCCCGCGTGCGCAGGGCCGACTGGAACGGCGCGCAGACCCCCACCGGACTCGCCAGAGCGTCCCCCCGTGCGCGGGGCCGACATCTGCTGGTCAGGCACTTACTGGGCACGGCGGCCGTCTTCATTCGGTGGCAACGGCCCCGCCCAGCAAGACTCTTGGGACTGAGATTGAACTCGTGACGTCGGCAAGATCGACAGGCGGCAGCCTCAGCGCTTGCGATCGGGGCACCACTCGTAAGCCCCCGGCGCTGTCTCGATGACTTCACTGGGCCAGGTCTGCCTCACCCGCTGCAGATCTTCTTGATGCTTGTGGACCCAGTTCTCTTCTGCACGGATTCCCAGGAGCGTTGTGAGACGATCCGGATCTTCGACCGTCACCGACAGCCAGCCGTCTTCATGCATGTGAAGGGTGAGGCTCAGGCCACGATCTCCTCCGATGCCGGCTTGCCGGCCTGGGACGAGGTCGGACAGGTCTTGCTGCCAAGCGTCGAGGTCGTGCTGGAAGAGGAGGACGTCCAGCCGAGCCTCGATGAAACTGGCGGATACAAGCACGTCGGCGCGCAGGATGTCGTGGCCGGTCAGTATGCCCGGCTGGAAGCGGCCAGTGACGCGCACGATGCAGCGGTTCCCGTCTGCGTCCTCCAGGTGGATCAGATCCGTCGGGGCAGGTTCCGTCATCGGGTACTCCGTTTCCTAGAGATGGGGTGAGCTTGCATCCTCTCCTCCGTGAGCGACGCGGCCGACCGAGGGCAATGAGGGTCACGGACCAAAGGTCATGCTGGTGGCGGCGACACAGCCGTCGATGACGTCGGCTGTCTGCAGGCCTCGGGAACCATCCCCGCGCGGAGGGGGAGCACGCGAGACGAGGGCGCTGCGGCACGTATCCGAGGGACCATCCCCGCGCGTGCGGGGAGCAGACTCACTGACCTGCAACAGCCGCCCCGGACTCGGCGAACGTGTCCTGCTTGTGCTCGTCGTGGAACGACATCAGCGGCATCACCAGCGCCACCGTCGCGGGCCCACGAGGAATCCGTAGCGCGCGGCCGGCACGACATCGGCGCCGGCGGCGGCCGCGCCGACCGCAGCGGCGTTGTCCGCACGACGTCGGCACGCCGGCCGCACTTCCACTCCGAGCGCGTTCCGTAGCGGCACCCGCACGGGAGAGATACTGGAGTGGCTCCTGTGACAGCAGTGAGTCACCGGGGGTTCAGAGGGGAGCAAAACCTGCGTCCATCTCATGGACCGACGTAGTCACAGACATGTACCGGTGCTACAAATGCCGCATGTCGGACCGATTCACCCGATTCAGGCGTATGGCATGGCATGCCGTGGTCGCCATGAGCCCGCGCAGCCTCGCCGGGCAGGTGCTGCTCGTGCAGGTGGTACTGGTGGTCGCGCTCGTCGTCTGCGGCGTCATCGCTCTCGTCCTGCAGTCGGAACATGACAGCAGCGTGGAGGCCAGGCGGCGATCCATAGCCGTGGCGCAGACCTTCGCGCACTCCCCCGGGCTCGTGCAGGCGCTGCGCTCCCCCGACCCGTCGAAGGAACTCCAGCCGCTCACCGAGGCGGGCCGCAAAACCGCGGGCGTCGACTTCATCGTGGTCATGGACACCAAGGGAATCCGCTACACCCACCCCATTCCGAGCAAGATCGGCCAGCGGTTCGTGGGCAGGATCGGTCCGTCGCTGGCCGGGAAGGTCTACACGGAGAGCGTCCACGGCCCGCTCGGTAACGAGGTGCAGGCGACCGTCCCCGTCGACGACGCCCGCGGCCGGGTGATCGCCCTGGTCTCCGCGGGGCTGAAGGTGAGGAACGTGACCAGCCAGGTGGACCGGCAGCTGCCGATCATCCTGGCCGCCGGCGCCGGGGCGCTCGTGGTGTCGACCGGCGGTACGGCCCTGGTGGGCAAGAGGCTGCGGCGCCAGACCCACAGCCTGGCGCCCGACGAGATGACCCGGATGTACGAGCACCACGACACCGTGCTCCACTCCGTGCGGGAGGGGGTGCTCATCGTAAGTGACGACGGTCGGCTGCTGCTCGCCAACGACGAGGCGAGGCGCCTGCTGGAACTGCCCGCCGAGGCCGAGGGGCGCAACGTGCGGGAGCTGTCGGACCTCGACCCCGCCACGGTCGAGCTGCTCGTCTCCGGGCGCGAGGCCAGCGACGAGGTGCACTACGCCGGGGGACGGCTGCTGGCGGTGAACCAGAGGCCCATGGACGGCGCCGGCAGCCCCGGGGGGACGGTGGTGACGTTGCGCGACTCCACCGAGCTGCAGGCGGTGTCCGGCCGGGCGGAGGTCATCCGGGAGCGGCTGGAGCTGCTGTACGACGCGGGTCTCGGCATCGGCACCACCCTCGACGTGGTCCGCACGGCCGACGAGCTGGCGCAGGTCGCCGTCCCGCGGTTCGCCGACTTCGTCACCGTGGATCTGGCCGACGCCGTGCTGCACGGCGAGGAACCGCTGCCCACCGCGACGGAGGTGCGGCGCGTCGCCGTCAGCGGCATCCAGGACGACCATCCGCTGTACGAACAGGGCCGGCTGATCGACTTCCTTCCGTCCACACCGCAGGCGCGCGGCTACGGCTCCGGCCGCTCGGAGCTGGTGCCCGACCTGTCGACCGCGGAGGGCTGGCTGGTCCAGGACCCGGACCGGACCCGGCGGGTCCTGGACTACGGCATCCACTCGCTGATCGCCGCCCCGATCCAGGCCCGCGGTGTGTTGCTGGGCATGGCCAACTTCTGGCGCTCCAAACGGGAACCCTTCGACGAGGAGGAACTGTCCTTGGCGGAGGAGCTGGTGGCCCGGGCCGCGGTCAGCATCGACAACGCCCGCCGGTACACCCGCGAGCACGCGCTGGCGGTCACTCTCCAGCGCAGTCTGCTGCCCCGGGTCCTGCCCGAGCAGAGCGCCCTCGACGTCTGCTATCGCTATCTGCCCGCCCAGTCGGGCGTGAGCGGCGACTGGTTCGACGTGATCCCGCTGCCCGGCAGCCGGGTGGCGCTGTCCGTCGGCGACGTCGTCGGCCACGGTCTGCACGCGGCGGCGACGATGGGGCGGCTGCGGACGGCGGTGCACAACTTCTCCAGCCTCGACCTGCCGCCGGACGAGCTGCTCAGCCATCTGGACGAGCTGGTCGGCCGCATCGACCAGAACGAGGCCTGCCCGGAGACGGCCGACGAGATCGTGGGCGCCACCTGTCTGTATGCGATCTACGACCCGGTGACGCGCCGCTGCGTCATGGCCCGGGCCGGGCATCTGGTGCCCGCGCTGGTCGCGCCGGACGGCAGTGTCGCCTTCCTCGACGTGCCGGCGGGGCCGCCACTGGGTCTCGGCGGTCTGCCGTTCCAGACGGCGGAGCTGGAGCTGGCCGAGGGCAGCCAGCTGGTGCTGTACACCGACGGCCTCATCGAGGACCGCGCACGGGACCTGGACGAGGGCATGGAGCTGCTGCGTCTGGCCCTGGCCGGACACCCCGACCGGACGCCGGAGGAGAGCTGTCAGGCGGTGTTGGACGAGCTGCTGCCCGAGCGTCCCAAGGACGACATCGCGCTGCTCATCGCCCGCACCCGCGCCCTGCCGGCCGAGCGAGTGGCCGACTGGGAGGTGCCGCGGGACCCGGCGGCCGTGTCGGGCATGCGTCTCGCCGTGTCCGACACGCTCGAGGAGTGGGGCCTGTCCGAGCTGGGCTTCGGCATGGAACTCGTCCTGAGCGAGCTGATCACCAACGCCATCCGCTACGGCTCCGATCCGATCCATGTGCGGCTGATCCACGACCGCACGCTGATCTGCGAGGTGGCCGACGGCAGCAGCACCTCGCCGCATCTGCGGTACGCCGCGACGACCGACGAGGGCGGCCGGGGCCTGTTCCTGATCTCCCAGCTCGCCGAGCGCTGGGGCACCCGGTACACCGCGCAAGGCAAGGTGATCTGGGCCGAGCTGGCGATCCCGGACCTGGACGCGCTCCTGGCGGAGTGAGCGATTGCACCGGCCGCGGTGGCGCCTGGCCGCGTCAGGCCCCATGGGGTGCGGACAGGCGAGGCCTCGGCGACGTGCCGGGCGCCGATCGCCCGCCTTGCCACCGAACCCAGGGCGTTGACATCAAGTGAACAAGAGCGCACTGTTCGGCTCCGGGGGGACCCCCATCGCGTCGACTCCCTTCTCCGCCTTGCACCTGGACCATTACGCCGCCCAGCCGTGCAATATCCTTCAGCATGCGCAGGAGATACCCGAGCGCGGAGCGGTCAGGTCGTCGACAGGGCGCTGCTCGGCGCCGGTGGCGGAGTCGTAGGCGAAGCCCTCGCGCGCCCAGTACTCGAAGCCGCCGAGCATTTCCTTGACCTGGTAGCCGAGGCGGGCGAAGGCGAGCGCCGCGCGGGTCGCGCCGTTGCAGCCGGGCCCCCAGCAGTAGGTGACCACGGTCTGGGCAGGGTCGATCAGCTGCGGCGCCAGGTCGGCAATCTGTGCGGTGGGGATGTGGAGGGCGCCCGGGATGTGGCCCTGCTCCCAGGCGGCATCGCTGCGGGTGTCGACCAGCACGAACCCGGGCGTGCCGGACGCCAGATCGGCGTGGACGTCGGAGACGTCCGCCTCGAAGGCGAGGCGGGCGGCGTAGTGGGCGGCGGCCTCGGCCGGGGCGGCGGCGGGCACGCTCAGGACCGCGCTGGCGATCTCTGCGGAAGCGGGTGCAGGCATGGAGGTACCCCTTGTCTTGCTGGTGGGAACGAGATCCAGTGGGGCCGAGCCGGGTTTGCCCGACCGGCAACAGCTCCATCCTCCGACCCCTGCACCTCCTCTACGAGGGGCGTGAACGCCGAAGGTCGCCAAGATTCCGCCAGTCGTACGGAGTGCCCCTCATGGGTGCGCAGGGATGCGGGTGAACGTCTTGCGGTAGGCCGTCGGCGTCGTACGCATCTGGCGGGTGAAGTGGTGCCGGTACGTCGCGGTGCTGTCGAAGCCGACCGCGGCGGCGACCTCCTCCACGGTGCCCTCGCTGGACTCGAGCAGTGGCAGGCTGGCAGCCACCCGCTGACTGATGACCCATCGCATGGGGCTCACGCCGTTGCGGCGGGTGAAGTGCCTCAAGTACGAGCGTTCCGACATGCGCGCAGCCCGGGCCAGGGCGGGCACGGACAGCGGTGTGTGCAGATGGCGCAGCGCCCAATTCATGCTTTGCGTGACGCCGTCGTCCTCGGAACTGATCTCTCCCACCGCCGCCTCGATGAATTGGGCCTGGCCGCCCTCGCGGTGCGGCGGAACGACGAAGCGGCGCGCCACCGCGTTGGCGACGGCCGCACCGTGATCGGCCCGGACGAGGTAGAGACACAGGTCGATACCGGCCGCGCTACCCGCGCTGGTGAGGACATCGCCGTTGTCGACGTACAGCACATCGGGGTCGACCTCGAGCCCGGGATGCCGTTCGGCGAGCTTGGCGGCGTAGCGCCAGTGGGTGGTGGCGCGCCGGCCCTCCAGCAGGCCGGTCGCGGCCAGCGCGAAAGCCCCCGAGCAGATCGACACCAGGCGCGCCCCCTGCGCATGAGCCCGCAGCAACGCTTCCACCAGGGCGGGCGAGACCTCCGCCCCTGCCTTGGCCACCCCCGGCACGATCACCGTGTCCGCCGCGGCCAGCGCGTCGAGCCCATACTCGGCGCGCAGCGTGAACCCGCCGACCGCCCGCAGATCCCCGCCGGGTTCCTCAGCGCATACCCGCAGCTCGTACCAGGGCAGGTCTCCCAGCTCAGGCCGGGACAGGCCGAAGACCTCCACCACCACACCCAGCTCGAAAGGCGCCATTCCGTCGAAGGCCAGTACGGCCACCACATGCGTCTTCGTCATGGCTGGATTCTCCCCCGGCGTCAGATCACGGCAGATCGCCCGGTGCGGTGTCGTCGGCGACGGTGCGTTGCCAGGCGGGGACTGCCTGGCAGCACGCAGGACCAGCTCGCGATGGACCGCCCGCACGCTCCCCTTCCACAGGGCCAACAGCCCCTTCCACAGGGCTCACAGTCGCCCTGCCGGGCGAGTGCCTGCAGGGCCACACATCGCTGTTCGCCGGCAGGACGGCCACCAGCCCCCGGTCCTGGGCGTCGGCGATCGTGGAGGCGGCGGCGCTTCCCTCCGGGACGAAAGCCAGACGGACCTGCCCGTCACCGAAGCCGCGGCGGTCCACCGGCGCGACGGCGCCGCGGGTGCCGTCGGGCAGGGTCACCCACAGTGGGAAATCGTCGTACCGGACGAAGTCCGCGCCCTTCACCAGCCAGGAATAGGGGTGTTCACCGGGTACACCCGGAAGGATGCCCTGGTGGTTGGCGTGGCTCAGGCACACCCGCGAGTTGAACAGGAAGTCGGTCCAAGCCTCGACGTCGTCGGCGTCCTTGATCGGACGGGGCTGAATCCCCCTGCATCCAGGGTGCGCCGCCGACCGGCCGACCGTGACCTGGGCGGACGACGGCGACCGTGAGCAAAGCCCCTGCGCGCACGGCACGCTGACGGTGTGTAGTCCAGTGCGGCGCCGCGAGGGAAGCCGGGCCCGCTCGGTGTCGGCAGTGCGGTTGCGGGGCATTCCGGGCAGAGTAGCCTGGAGTTGATGCGGCCCTGACCGATCTGGAGGTGGGCGATGTTTCTCCGATTTCTGCGGCGTCGTCAGTCGCACCGGCTGGTCCTTCTCGGCAACGGCCGTCTGATCCGCGGCTTCAGCGGCGGAATGTACGACGGTCACGGTTACCTGTCCTGACGCCGTTCACAGTCGACGGTTGGAGGTAGTGCGGTGACAGAGGACACCGATGCCCTGGCAGGCATGGCAAGGATCCTCTCACCGCACTGCCGTGTCACCGGGATGTCCGGCGGGGCGCTGATCGCGGACTGGAAACGGACGCGTTTCCTAGGGATGGCGACGGCGGATCTTCGTAGGTTCGCCGACGGTACCCCCGAGGAACGTGCCGAGCTCGTCACCGTTCTCCTGCGCGCCGGGTGTGTCCGGGGCCGCCGGGACCCGCACATGGACGCCGGCGTCGGCACCTGGCTGCGCGGAGTGCACGTGCTGATCCGCACCGTGGGTTTCGGGCGGGTCCTGCGGCTGCTGTCCCTGGCCGCCCCGGAGTACGTCCGCGCGGACGTGCCCTCCGCGGAGGAGGTCCTGCGGCTGAAACGGGCGGTGCAGACACACAGCCGCCACAGCTGGCTGGTCGACGGCGACTGCAAGTCCGAGGCGGTGACAGCCTTCGTCCTGCTGCGCCGGTCCGGTCTGGAGGCCGTACTCCACGTCGGTGCGCGCGAGCACCCGTTCGCCCTGCACGCCTGGACCGTCTCGGCCGGTCAGAGCATCCCCGACGCCGATCCGCAGGGGCACGCCTTCGACCCGGTGCTCTCGATCGACGGCGGGGGACGGTGACATGGATGCCCTCCGCCTCGAGTGGGCGGGCGGCGCGCCGAAGCTCCGGGCCGCCGACGCCATGACGCGTCGTGGACTCGTGACGACGGTCTCCTCGCCAGTCGGCACCGCGGCCGTCGTCGGCTGGGTGGGCTCGGCCCGCGACCGGGTGAGAGGCGCGCACGCCCTCCTCGACACGTACGGCCGGCAGGGAGCGGCCCTGCCGTCACCGCCCGGCGACTACGCGGCCGTACTGGTGTGCCGCGACCGCATCCTCCTGACCCGCGACGAGCAGGCACGCATCCCCCTGTTCTTCAGGGAGTCGGGGGGCCGGGTGAACGCCGTGAGCACCTCCGCCCGCGCCCTGGGCGGCACCGGTGAGCTGGACCCCCGCTACTTCTGCCGGTACCTCACCGGGAACATGGCGCAACCGCACACGGACCTCACCCCGTTCACCGGCGTGCACCGCGTGCTCGGCGGCGAGGTGGTCGAGCTCTCCCTCACCGGACAGCTGCGAGGTCGTACGCCGCGAAGCGCCCGTCCCGCCACCGGCGCGTCCGCGCCGACAGCCCGCGGTCTCTGCCTCGACGAGGCCGCGCAGGACCTGCGCCTGGCCCTGGAGACCGCGGTGGGACGCCGTATGGGCGCGACGACGGCATGCCATGTCTCGGGCGGCACCGACTCCACGGGGGTCGCGCTGCTCGCCGCGCGCCTGCTGGCCGCGCGGAGCGACGAGCCCAGGGAGCTGGTCCTGCTCTCCGGGCGCTTCTCCCAGGGGGAGCTGGCCACGGAACAGCCGTACCTGGACGTCGCGCTGGAGGCGATCCGCCGCCACGCCCCCGCCGCCCGCCCGGTGATCGTCGACGCCGACGACGTGGCCGACTTCGACGACTTCCGGCACCACGCGGGAGACGCGGACGAACCTCATGCGCACGCGTTCCGCGCTCCGTTCTGGAGCAGACTCCACGGCGCAGCCGCGGGACTTGGCTGCGACACCCTTCTGACCGGTTGCGGGGCCGATCCGGTCGCCGACGCCAACCCGTTCCACCTGCACAGGCTCGCCCGCACGGGCCGGTTCCGGCAGATGACCCGCCAGGCACGCGCCTGGGCCGAGGGGAGCGAACGAGGCTTGCGGGACGTCGTCCACGCCTACGTGGTCCAGCCGGCTCTGCCGCTCACGGCCGAACGGATCACCGCACTGTGCCGCGGCGGAACGGTGCTGGGCGGCCTCGGCGCCTTCACCCGCCCACGATGGCTGCGGCCCGGATTCGCGCGGGCTCACGGGTTCCGTGAGGCCCGTATCGCGCAGAGCCGCTTCGTCTTCGGGCGCAGACCGGAAGAGTCGCTGTACGACGCCGCCAACTACCTCGCCGCCCCGGATCCGCTGTCCTGGCACCGGGCCGGACAGGACGGGTTTTTCCTCTCGCACCCCTTCCTCGATCCCGCGGTCGTCGCCACGATGAGCCACCTCCCGGCCATGGCCACGTTCCGGCCGGGCAGTCCGAAGGCCGTTCTCCGTGAGGCCCTGGCGGACCTGCTCCCGGCCCCGATCCGCGGCAGGGCGGTCAAGGTCCCCTTCGACAACCTCTACGCGCGCGGCCTGCGCAGACACGGCGAGGAACTCATCGCTCTGTGCCGCTGTGCCCGACATCCGCTGGTCACGGAGATGTTCGACACCGAGACGCTGTGCCGGGCCGTGCGGGAGGCGCGGCTCGGCATCGGCGACGCGCACTCCTGGGACCGGATGAACAGCTCACTCGCGCTGGTGGCCTGGCTGGAGGGGCTCAGCGCTGGCTCTTGATGTCCCAGAGGTTCTGGACGTAAGGGCCGGTGGTCAGGTCGATAAGGCCGTACCGGCTACTCGTCTCGAGTTGTTCCGTCGAACTGGGATGGTGGGCCTCCTCGCCCAGGCGCGTAATGGACGTCGCCACCGAGGCACCGTGTGTCCCGAATCTCCAGTAGACGGTGACGTAACGTGGATCCCTGGTGTACTCGTCGATCGCATTATCCTCGCGGACCCTGGCACGGTAGACAAGGAAATCGGAGTCCTTCTGTTGTTGTTTCTTCACCCACTCGGGGATATTTTTCTCGCCCCAGGATTTCGTCAGGTAGTGGAGTGGTGGCTCCAGCACGAGTCGGTCCTTGCGCGCCAGGCTCGCGGTGGCATAGAACGTCACCTGGTCGTACGGCGTGTTGAGGGGCAGTTGTGCCACCACTCGTGTGGTGAAGGTGTCCCTTGACTGGATCCACAGTCCGAAGTTGACCCACGGTTTCGCCGCGACCAGTTCGCCGGCCTGGTGAATCTCCCAACGGGAGAGTGGGTTGACTTCCGAGGGTTTGGTCCACTGGTCGGCATCGGTTCGCCACTGCTCGCGCAGCCGGCCCTTAGGGCTGATCGGTACCTGCTGCGCCATCGCATGGAATTCGGAGCCGAGCACATAGAAACTCCTGTCGCCGCGGTTGTCAAGGGTGATGTCGACCGGTACGGCGAAGGCCTCGCGGTCCTTGTTGAGCACCGCTTTTCCCACGGACAACGTGATGACAGGGCTGGTCTCGCGTTCGTTCGGGTGCCAGAGATTTTGGTAGCCGTAATTGGCGACCGCCACGACCGAGGGAATGATCACCGCTGCGGCCACACGCTTGGGAGTGGGGACCATGACCGACGTCCGCCAGACGAAGAAGGTAGCCACTGCGGAGCCCGCCGCGAGGACGCTGAACACCACCTTGTAGAAAGTGGAATCGCCGTCGTTCCACGTCGTGAGCAGGAGCATGACGTTGGCCAGCAGGGCCGTGAACGCGCAGACCAGAGCAACCAGTCCGGAATAGGCAAAGCAATGCCGGATCCAGTGGTCCAGGACGGCGGCGGCACCCACCAGCGTAGTGAGTGAGACCGCGAGAAGGACCGCGCCCGTTAACCGACCCGGGAAGTTCAGGGCATGGAAGAAGTCGGCGCGGCCGAATCGGGCCAGCACCACCGTTGTCGCGAGGAGGACCAGCTCGATCAGCCCTACGGCCACTCGCGACCGCCAGGTGTTAAGCGAGGGCCGTACTACTTTCGGGCGCAAGCCGTTGTGCGGCTTGGAAGCAGTCCGCACCCGATCACCTCCTGAGACTGAGACCGATACCGACGACCGTGCCGGGACACACGTGTGCGGCGCGGCCGCGGGGGTGCGCTGCCGTGCCGGGGGTTTCGTCACCATGGTCCGTGGTGATCCACCGGGGCGCCATCGGACGCCCCCGGATGTGGGACCCCCGAGCCCGCGCGGTTCACCAGCCAGGTTTCGCGACCTTGCCATAGGACCAGTGGGAGCCCGTGGACATCTCGAAGGGCAGGTGCGGCCCCTCGGCGTTGCCCGTGGCCCCGATCCGGCCGAGCTGCTGACCGGCGGTCACCTTATGACAGTCGTCCACCTGGCGCTGTGACAGGTGACGGTAGGTGTAGACGTGACCGTTGTCGGCGCTCAGCCCGATCCACTGGCCGTGCGCCCCACCCTTGCCGTTGGACCAGGCGACGGTGCCGTTGCGGGCGGCGATCACGGGGGCGCTCCGCCGGCGCGGTGAAGTCCTCCCCCCGTGTGGCGGCCGACGCCGTCCGGCTTCCAGGAGTACCGGCCCCGAGAGAAGAACGCGAAGCTGACCTTGTGCCCCGGCACGGGCGACGACTCCCGTTTACCGCCGGAGACGTTCGGGCGGTCGACGGCGAAGCCGGCGCGTTTGCCGAGTGCGCTGAGGGAGACGTAGGCGGGGATACCGTCGGCGTCGGCTCTCGTGAAGTCCAGGGCGAGCTGTTCGGCGCGGTAGGGGGGCCTGGAGTGTGCGCCGAAGACTCCGGTGGGGCCGCCGGGGATTGGTGGGGTGGGTCTGCCCCATGCCCAGGGGCGGGCTCGGGCGTTGAGCTGGGATGTTTCCTGGCGGGTGGCTTGTTCGATCTCGGGCCGTCCGGCGAAGGACTGGCCGGCGCGGGCGGCCTTGCGGAAGATACGCCACCCATGGTGACCTCCTGCCCGTCCCGCACGCGTAAGGCGCCGTACACCCAGGTCTTCTCCGGCCCGCGACCCTAGGCACTGTCCGGCGGATCATGTGACTGTCGGTCAGGTGGGTCGTTGTACTCCGCATGGGGCGGGGTGATCTGACGAATGCGGAGTGGGTGCGGCTGGAGCCACATCTGCCGCCTGTCGGGCTACGCGGCGGTCGTTGGCGCGATCACCGAAGGGTGATCAACGGAATCCTCTTCCGCGTGCGGACAGGCATACCGTGGCGGGACCTTCCGGAGCGGTTCGGCAGTTGGAAGACTATTTATGAACGTCATCGCCGCTGGTCGGCGGACGGTACTTGGGGCCGGATCCTGTGTGCCGTCGAGGCCGACGCTGACCTGGCGGGTCGGCTCGACTGGAGCATGGTCAGCGTCGACTCCACGTCCTGCCGGGCCCATCAGCACGCCGCCGGGGCCCGCAAGAAGGCACCGCGCGTTCCGAAAAAAGGGCGACGCCCCGAAACCACCGATCCGACGAGGGGCTTGGGCGGTCCCGGGGCGGCCTGACCTGCAAAATCCACCTTGCCGGTGAGGGAGGCTGCCGCCCGCTTGCCTTCCTGGTCACACCGGGCCAGTGGGGTGACGCGCCGCAGATGATCGAAGTTCTCAAACGGATTCGAGTCCGCCGCCCGCAGGGCGGTCACCCGCGAACCCGACCGGACCACGTCGGTGGCGACAAGGCATACAGCTCGCGGCGAAACCGCCGCTACCTGCGCAGACGTCAGATCAAGCACACGATTCCCGAGCCGAAGGACCAGCGGGCCAACCGCAAACGCCGCGGCAGCAACGGCGGCCGGCCCACCAGCTTCAACTCAGAGATCTACAAGCGCCGCAACGAAGTCGAACGGACAATCAACCGGCTCAAGAACCACCGGGCCGTCGCCACTCGCTACGACAAACGCGCCTACGTCTTCCACGGCACCGTCACCACCGCCGCGATCCGGCTATGGCTCCGGGGCTGAGCAGACCTGCTGTCTCAGTCCCCGAGGAACCACAGGTAGAGGTGCTGTCCGTCGAGAACTGTCTGGCCCAAGTCCAGAAGCTCACGCGCGAGCGCATCGGTGACTACGCCTGGTGGCAGGCGCGGTACTTCCGCCAGCAGAGTGACCACCTGGCGGCTATTGAAAACAGTGTCCGCATACGGCAGCAGATGCCCCAGTATCGGAAACTCCGCTGGGTCGAGAGTGGCCAGCTCTGGCCCCCACGCCAGACCATGCTTGGCGCGGGCCTCGACCGTGCCGCTCTCGCCACGGACCTGCACGTTAATCATGGTCAGATCCTATGGACCTCATGATCCGCCGGACAGTGCCTAGTCGACCTCGGACTTGATGCGGTGGCCGTCCGGCGACCAGCCCGGCGCCGAGGCGAGGTGCAGGATCGTGGAGTCCGCATACGAGTTGGCCACCAGCTGGACACCGATTGGGATGCCGTCGCTGCTCGTGCCGAACCGCACCGGCAGGGCCGGATGTCCCGTCAGGTTGAAGGGGACGGTCGTCGACGACGCGTGGAAGGCGCCCAAAGTTCGGCCGTCGAGCGTGAATTGGTCGGGCTGGTGCCCGTGGGCGGAGATTGTGGGGACGGGGAGCAGGAGTGCGTCGTACTGGTGGAAGTGTTCCGCGAAACCGACCCGGAGCCGCTCGACTGCCGGTTCGACCTTGATGTGGTCCTCCATGGACGTGACAGGCGTGCCGGCCAGAAGGTGGAGTAGCTGAACATCTGGTCTTCATGACCCGCGGTGACCTGGCTGAAGTCGACCCGGACCCGCTGTTTTTAGACGTCGTTTCATTTGGTGAGTCGTCGGTAGTTGATGAGGCTGGTGGCGATGGCTGTGAACGCGAGGAAGTGCTCGGGTTTCCGTTCGTAGCGCCGGTGCAGGCGGCGGCTGCCGGCAAGCCAG
>NZ_SRRU01000017.1 GCF_004784465.1 Streptomyces griseoluteus
GGATCCACTTGTGCGCGGTGGGCCGCGATATGCCCATCTCGGCCGCCACATGCGCGACGGGACGGCCGGACAGGACGCGTTCGACCAGGATCCGTCTGCCGTGAACGGTCAGCCGGGCATTACGGTGAGACACGAAGACCTCCGTGCGGTGCAGTCCTAGACAGCTCCACCACACCGGAGGTCTTCGCCATGATCAAGACCCAGCCCTGTTAACAACGCCCGTGATCAATACACCTAGGGGGCGCCGTGACCGTCCTGCCTCACCCGCGGCCGGGGCACCTGGGCCTGCGGGGCCGGGGATTCCTCGGGGTCGCGGGCGCGGCGCTTGGCGATGACCGCGCAGACCATGAGCTGCATCTGGTGGAAGAGCATCAACGGCAGTACGGCGAGGGAGGCGTGGGCGCCGAACAGCACGCCGGCCATGGGGAGTCCGGAGGCGAGGGACTTCTTCGACCCGGCGAACTGGATGGCGATGCGGTCACCCCGGTCGAAGCCGAGCGCCCGCGCGCCGTACCAGGTCAGCGTGAGCATCACGGCGAGCAGGACGGCCTCCACCAGGAGCAGCGCGCCGAGCCGCGGAGCGCTCACCTGGTGCCAGATGCCCTGGGCCATGCCTTCGCTGAACGCGGTGTAGACGACCAGCAGGATCGAGCCCCGGTCGACCAGGCCGAGCACCTTCTTGTGCCGGGCGACGAAGCCGCCGATCCAGCGCCGCAAAAGCTGCCCGGCGAGGAACGGCACCAGCAGTTGCAGCACGATCTTCAGCAGCGAGTCGGCGGAGAAGCCGCCGCCGGAGTTGCCCAGCAGGACGGCGGCGAGCAGCGGGGTGACGACGATGCCGACGAGGGAGGAGAAGGAGCCGGCGCAGATGGCGGCGGGGACGTTGCCGCGCGCGATGGAGGTGAAGGCGATGGAGGACTGGATGGTCGACGGGACCAGGGTGAGGAACAGCAGCCCCTGGTAGAGCGGCTGGGTCAGCAGCGCCGGGACCAGTCCGCGCGCGGCCAGCCCGAGGAGCGGGAAGACGACGAAGGTGCAGGCCAGGACGGTGAGGTGGAGCCGCCAGTGGCGCAGGCCGCCCATCGCCTCGCGGGTGGAGAGGCGGGCGCCGTAGAGGAAGAACAGGAACGCGATGGCTGCCGTGGAGGCGCCGGAGGCCACGTCGGCGGCGACGCCCCGCGCGGGCAGCAGCGCGGCCAGGCCCACCGTGCCGAGGAGCAGCGCGATGTACGGGTCGATGGGCAGCCGGCGTTTCACAGGGCTCCGTAGCGTCTCGGTGGGGCGGACGATCTCCATCGTGCCTGGTCGGCGCCGATCACGGAATCCGGCATACCGCTCTGACTGCGATCGCGTGTCGTGATGACCGAGCTAGGCTGTCGCCATGTACGACCCCACGCACCTGCGTACGTTCCTCGCGGTGGCGCAGACGCTCAGCTTCACGCAGGCCGCGCGGCGGCTGGGGCTGCGGCAGTCGACGGTGAGCCAGCATGTGCGCAGGCTGGAGGAGGCGGCGGGGCGCCAGTTGTTCACGCGGGACACCCACTCGGTGGAGCTGACCGGCGACGGCGAGGCGATGCTCGGGTTCGCGCGGCGGCTGCTGGAGGTGCAGGAGCAGGCTGCGGCGTACTTCTCCGGACCGCGCGTGCGGGGGCGGCTGCGGTTCGGCGCCTCGGAGGACTTCGTGCTGACCCGCCTCCCGGAGATCCTGGAGGGCTTCCGCTACGACCACCCCGAGGTCGACCTCGAACTGACGGTGGAGCTGTCCGGCACGCTCCACGAGCGCCTCGCCGAGGGCAAGCTGGACCTGGTCCTCGCCAAGCGCCGCCCCGAGGACCCGCGTGGCCGCCTGGTCTGGCGCGACGACCTGGTCTGGATCGGCACGGACCGCCTCCGCCTGGACCCGGACCGCCCGGTCCCGCTGATCGTCTACCCGCCGCCGGGCATCACGCGGGCCCGCGCCCTTGAAACCCTGGAAGCCCACTCCCGCCCGTACCGAATCGTCTGCACCAGCGGCAGCCTCAACGGCCTGATCGCAGCCGCCCGAGCCGGACTGGGCGTGATGGCCCACTCCCGCCACCTCATCCCCCCGGGCCTGACCCGCGTCCCCGAACGCGCCGGCCTCCCGGACCTCGGCAAGGTCGACTTCACCCTGACCCACGCCCGCGCGAGGGGCGCGACGGAGGACGCGGCGAACGCACTGGCGGCGGCGATCCTGGCGGGCGGGGAGAGGTTGCGCCGGCGAGGCGGCTAATCGACGACGACACCTCCGGCGCGGGTGATGGCGTCGAGCGTGGGCTCATCGAATCCGCATCCCCGGGAGAAGCGAGTGCCCTTTAGCCGGGTGGTGAGCATGTTGCGGGAGAGGATCTCGCCGGTGCGGAAATCATGGACGGTGAGTTCACCCATCGTGTGCAGGACGACCAGGCGGTCGCCAGCGGGCGAGCTCCACAGTGCGCTCACGCCGCCAGGGATGCTGGGGAGTTGCCAACGCGCGCTCGCATCCTCCCAGTTCCGCAGGACCCCATCCTCGACCAACCTCCAAGCGTGCACCCCTATGGTCGTAGCCAGCGCCGCCATGCCCGACTCCGCCCGGAACGTGAAAGTGGGGCCCGCGCCCAGGAGCGGGCCGGGAAGTGAGACGCCCTCTGCGGACAGGGCAACGTAAGTGGCGTAGCCGTCGGACGCGGCGAACAGCTTGTCACCCTTGATCCAACACTCTTCGTCCGTCCCGGCACTACGCCAGCCCTCGGACAGATCGATCTTGGCCTCCGTCACAGTGCGCCAAGCTTGTGGCCCCGGCTGATCGCAAATCTGGTGACGGACCCCGCGCGTGTTGATCCTCAGCAGGCTCACACCGCCCCTTCCGGGCTGGAAGACAGTTTCGCTGCTGTCACTGGGCTCGGAGTCGGGCACGGGAACCGTGTCGATCACCTCCTGGGACAAGGGATCGATGATCGTGAGCTGCGCCCAGTCCCAGTCACACGTGACCGCGCGCCCCCGCCACCACACGGGCAGCCGTGCGTGCTTCACGGAACCGGTGACCTCCCCCGTCCCGGCGTCCACGAGCAACCAGTCGCTACCGCTCAGGAGCGCCCACTTCTCCTCGTCCCACAAAACGAGGTCACAGCCAAAAACATCTTCTGTATCCGGCCTGCCAGGGAACACCAGCCGCCGCCCGGCGACGTTTCCATCCGGCCAACACCAGGTTTCGGCAGATGCGCCCATCACCACCGAGCCACGGTCATGCACCAGTCCACCGCGCCAAACCATGGCGTCTTCCAAAACTCCAGGACCGAAGCTGGCACCCGTCAGGTCAGCCCCCGTCAGATCGACACCCGCCAAAGGGACCTGGATCAGATCGCAGTTCCGCAACACTGTGCCTGTCAGAGGCGCGCCGGACGCGAAGATGGTCGGCGTGAAGCCGCTGAGGCAGAGCCCCGACAGGTCTTCGCCCGCCAGGGTGCCGCCTGCCGCGAGCACGAGGTTGGCGCAGTTCCCCGCGAGCACTCCGCTCAACGGCTCGTGTCCCCTCGTCTGCCGCATGACCTCCAGCAGCCGCCCGTGAAAGTCTGGGTGCAGACGCACCATCGCTGCGAGGAACTGGTACACCACCGTATTGGGTTCGAGTGCACCGAAGTTCAAGGCGAGGGCATGGAGCGGCTCCGGCACGAAGGTGGCCAGCGGCGGCAGCAGTCCGTTCTGGGAGCGGCCTTCGAAGTACTGCGACCAGGTGTACGACTCTCCGTCCGCGTTTCCGGAACCAGGAATCAAGTCCAGGAAGTCCCCGCTCAACAGACCGAGTTCCGCCGCGAACTTGAACGCCACCAGGAACTCCAGCAGCGACTTGTGGGAGGGGCCGTAGTCCCCCTCCGCGTTGCGGACCAGCATGCTCTGGTTTCGCATGTCCTGTTCCCAGTAGTCCAGGTCCTTGGAGCTCCGCACGGCTCCGCCGAACCATGCTTTCAACCGGGATGGGAAGTCACGGTAGTTGAGGGTGAGCCGGTTGCTGGACAGCATCTCCCAGGCGAACTCGCACAGGAAGTACAGTTTGTCGGCACGTGAGGTAAAGGTCCGCTCTTCCTTGATATCGCGGTCCATCTTGCGCTGGATTGCGTACATATAGATGCGCGCCAGATCGATCTCCGCGCCCCGCTCGATCTCGGGCAGCGCATCTATCACCAGTTCCGACATCAAGGGGCGCTTCATGAGCTTACGCACCTCGTCGTGGCCCATCACCATGCGAACCTTGTCCTCTGTGAGGACGTGCCCGAGCATCAGCTCGATCTGCTCGTCGTCGAAGGGCACCAGCTCAACGATCTCGAAGGTCGGCCCCTCTTCTTTCCGCACCGAGGCCGAAGCCTTGGCACCGAAGAGGTCACGCGCGACCCGGGCGTCTGGAAAGTGTTCCGTGCGGCTGCTCAGCAGCACCTTGGCGCCCGGTTCCACCGCCCGGGCCAGCTCCCAGAAGTTGGCGACGACGGTGTTGTAGTCGACCCGCGCCGCCATCTCGTCGAAGCCGTCGAAGATCAGAAGCAGCCGACTCATCCGGTTCAGGACGCGGAAGACGTCGTAGCTGCGCAGGTTGATCTTGTGCTTGTTGAAGAAGAACTCCGACAGCAGCGCTTCCACGGAGGTCTGCTTGGCATAGTCCCGAAGCGGGATCAGCAGGGGGATGCGTGGGCGGGGCAGGCCCTTGCGGCGGGCATCCTGCCAGCCGCGCGCCATCTCGCCGGCCAGGTGCAGCGCGAACCAGGACTTGCCCATGCCGAACTCGCCCAGCAGGGACAGGTGCTTCTTCGCCGGGTCTTCCAGCCAGCCAGCGACGTAGTCGTCCAGGCCGCCCTCTCGCCAGTCGTAGACACTGGTGTCAAGCGGCTGTTGGGTCGCCGGGTCGATTTCATCCTTCTGGCAGGACAGAGGGACGTACCTCGTGTCGATGCCCCGACGGCGCACCTCTTGTTCGACCCAAGCGATGTACGGCTCGAA
This sequence comes from Streptomyces griseoluteus, assembly GCF_004784465.1. Lineage (GTDB taxonomy): Bacteria > Actinomycetota > Actinomycetes > Streptomycetales > Streptomycetaceae > Streptomyces > Streptomyces griseoluteus. The sequence continues at coordinate 4,987 of NZ_SRRU01000017.1, forward strand.
GTCGGCCTCCAGCTCCACTAGTTCGTCGAATGTGTAGCAGAACAGGCGGTCCCCGCTGCCTTCCGCGCGCTGCCGGGCCGCCTTGCTGACCCGCATCTGCGCCAGACCCCATCCCTCGCGCGCCCCCTCGTCAGTGACGAGTTGGTCGAGGAGGTTGACGTGATGCGGGGCCAGTTCCCCCTCCACACAGAGCATTACCGTACGGTCAAAACGACCAGGGCGGCGCTGGGGTACGTCGACGAGCAGTGCCACGGTGTCGTGGCCGGTCTCCCAGGTACGCCGGATCTCGTACCCCACCGCGACGAACCAGTCCGAGACGTCCCGCATGAGGCGCGCAGCCGGCGAGAGGTCGGCACGGCCAGGCTCGGTGCGGGCCCGATGGTTCTCCTCCTCGTCCCGTGTGTGGCTGACCCGCTCCAGCAACTCGTCCAGCTTGCGTTCCATGCGAGTCTCGTGGGGCGCGCGGCTGCGGTCCACCAGTCCCTGGAACGCTGTCACGAAACCGTCGACGTGCGTCTCGGCGAAGTTGTGGTCCAGATGCCCGAACTCGGCGGTTTGCCGCCCGCGTTCGACAGCGTTCGCCACCTCCGCACGCAGCAGGTCCCAGTCACCGGCCTCGAAGGAGCGCCGGAACGCCTCGATCACGTACTCGTCCCGGAAGAGGGCGGGCACCGACACGGAACAGCCGACGCCGTACTCGATCAGCGTGTAGGCGTACAGCGTGTCGAAGTCCTGCGGCGGCACATGCGGATCGAGGTGGAGTTTCTTCAGGGCCTTGACTATCAGCTCTTTTCGCAGTGCCGCGTCCGCGGCCGGCTTCGCCGCCACCTTCCCCGCGATTCCGAACGCCGCCGTCACGATCTCCGCCACCGGCATCGCTGCCCCCCTGTCCCCCCGAAGCCCACCCCGGCCTTACCCCAGCACAGCTCAACGAAGATACCCGCCACTGCGGTGAACGGCACGTCGGCCACTGGGACCGGCGAGGCGGCTGAGGGGTTCAGGAGGGGACCGATGGCGCATATTGGCCCAGCGCTCTTGTGGCAGTGACCGACAGCCTTCTCGCGCCCTTTCCGCCACCCCCCACCCCGTGACCGGCCCGTACAGATTCGGTGGAGATTACGACCGGGGTACGTACCGACCCGTCAGTATCGTGTCCGGCCCTTCCGCATGTGCGGGGATTTTCCGGGTGGTGTGCGTGAGGTACGTGAGGTTTGGCCGGTTTCCGGACCCCTCCCATCCGGCCATTCGGTGGGGTAGCTTTCACGGCGCTGTGCGGAGCGTCCCGGGTCCGTGACGGAGGAGCGAGGAAGAGCGAGCAAGGGGGAGCGAGGTTTGCGCGAGTTCACCAACCCTGTGACGGAAGTGACGTCGGAGCCGCCGGTGGGTGGCCTGGCCGACGCCGTCTTCGACAACGCGCGCACCGACCCCCTGCACATCGCACTCGGCCGCAAGGACGATCAGGGGCGGTGGCGGGACGTGACCGCCGCCGAGTTCCGGGACGAGGTCGTCGCCCTCGCCAAGGGCCTGCTCGCCCAGGGCGTCCGCTTCGGCGACCGGGTCGCCATCATGTCCCGCACCCGCTACGAGTGGACCCTCTTCGACTTCGCGCTGTGGACGATCGGTGCCCAGGTGGTGCCCGTCTACCCCACCTCCTCCGCCGAGCAGTGCTTCTGGATGCTGCACGACGCCGAGGTCACCTCCGCGGTGGTGGAGCACGAGGACCACGCGATGACGATCGCCACGGTCATCGGCCGCCTCCCCCGCCTGCGCCAGCTCTGGCAGCTCGACGCCAACTGCGTGCGGGAGCTGTACGACGCCGGGGCGCACCTGGACGACGAGGTGGTGCACCGGCACCGCAAGGCGGTCACCCCGGACTCGACCGCCACCATCATCTACACCTCGGGCACCACGGGCCGCCCCAAGGGCTGCGTCCTCTCGCACGGCAACTTCATGTTCGAGGCCGACACGGTGATCCGCCGCTGGGAGTCGGTGTTCCACTCGAAGAAGGGCGACGAGGCGTCCACCCTGCTGTTCCTGCCGCTGGCCCATGTGTTCGGCCGCATGGTGGAGGTCGCGGCGCTCAGGGGCCGGGTCCGCTTCGGGCACCAGCCGCAGCTCCACGCGGCCGCCCTGCTGCCGGACCTCGCGGCGTTCCGGCCGACGTTCATCCTGGCGGTGCCGTACATCTTCGAGAAGGTGTTCAACGCGGCCCGGCGCAAGGCGGAGAAGGACGGCAAGGCGGCGCCCTTCGAGAAGGCTGTCGAGGTGGCCGTGAAGTACGCCGAAGCGCTGGAGGCCAAGGCATGGGGCCTCGGCCCCGGCCCCTCGGCGGGCCTCAGGATGCAGCACCAGCTCTTCGACAAGCTGGTGTACTCCAAGGTCCGCGCGGCGATGGGCGGCCGTATCCGCAACGCGATGTCGGGCGGTTCGGCGATGGACCGCCGCCTCGGCCTGTTCTTCGCGGGCGCCGGCGTACAGATCTACGAGGGCTACGGCCTGACCGAGTCGACGGCCGCCGCCACCGCCAACCCGCCCGAGCGGACCCGCTACGGCACCGTCGGCCAGGCCATCCCCGGTGTGACGGTGCACGTCGCCGACGACGGCGAGGTCTGGCTGCACGGCGGGAACGTCTTCCAGGGCTACCTCAACAACCCCAAGGCGACCGACGAGACCCTGCACGACGGCTGGCTCGCCACCGGCGACCTGGGCTCGCTGGACGAGGACGGCTACCTGACCATCACCGGCCGCAAGAAGGAGATCCTCGTGACCTCCGGCGGCAAGAGCGTCTCCCCCGGTGTGCTGGAGGAGCGGGTGCGGGACCATCCGCTGGTCAACCAGTGCATCGTCGTCGGCAACGACCGCCCGTACATCGCGGCGCTGGTCACTCTGGACCAGGACGCCGTCGACCACTGGCTCCAGATGCGCGGCAAGCCCCGGCCCACCCCGGCCGAGCTGGTGCGCGACGCCGACCTGGAGACGGAGGTGCGCCGGGCGGTGGTCGCCGCGAACACGCTGGTCTCGCAGGCCGAGTCGATCCGTACGTTCCGCATCCTGGCCCAGCCGTTCACGGAGGAGCACGGGCTGCTGACGCCGTCGCTGAAGCTGAAGCGGAAGGCGATCGAGAAGGCGTACGAGCGCGAGGTGGAAGCCCTCTACCGGTCCTGATCCCGCCGTCTGGAATGCGGACCGGGCCGTGATCGTTGACGATGGGTGAAGCACCTGTCCACAACCGAAGGATCACAGGCTCGTGAGCAGCAAGGTCCCCCCGATCATCCTCAACAACGGTGTCGAGATGCCCCAGCTCGGCTTCGGCGTCTGGCAGGTCCCGGACGACGAGGCGGAGAGCGCGGTCACCACGGCACTGGAGACCGGGTACCGCAGCATCGACACCGCGGCGATCTACGGCAACGAAGAGGGCACCGGCAAGGCCATCGCCGCGTCCGGCGTGCCCCGTGAGGACCTCTTCGTCACCACCAAGCTCTGGAACAGCGACCAGGGGTACGAGTCCACCCTGCGGGCCTTCGACACGTCGCTGGAGAAGCTCGGTCTCGACTACCTCGACCTCTACCTGATCCACTGGCCGCTGCCCGCGCGGGACAACTACATCGACACCTACAAGGCGTTCGAGAAGCTGTACTCCGACGGCCGCGTCCGCGCGATCGGCGTGTCCAACTTCCTGCCCGAGCACCTGGAGCGGCTGATCGCGGAGACGTCCGTCGTTCCCGCGGTCAATCAGATCGAGCTGCACCCGCAGCTCCAGCAGCGCGCGGCGCGGGAGTTCGACGCCGAGCAGGGCATCGCCACCGAGGCGTGGTCGCCGCTCGGCCAGGGCAAGGGTCTGCTGGAGGTCCCGGCGATCGTCGCCATCGCCCGCAAGCACGGGCGTACGCCCGCGCAGGTGGTGCTCCGCTGGCACATCCAGCTCGGCAACATCGTCATCCCGAAGTCCGTGACGCCGTCGCGGATCAAGGAGAACATCGAGGTGTTCGACTTCAGCCTGGACGACGAGGACCTCGCCGCCATCGGCGCGCTGAACGAGGACAAGCGGCTGGGTCCCGACCCGGCCACGTTCGACATGGTCTGACACCTCCGCGTCCCAGGGCCGCCCGTCCCGTTCCGGAGGCGGGCGGCCCTGTGCGCCGCTTCACCGGGAAAGGCTCCGCGCCGTGCGTCTTCGTCCACTGGGTCTCGCCACCGCCGCCGGGACCGTCCTGCTCTGCGCCACGGCCCTGGCCGCCGCCCACGGTGACGCGCCGAGGCGGGCGCGGGAGGGCACGGTCCCCGCGGCCGACCTGCTGGCGAAGGTACGGACGTGCGACCGGATCTCCGACGGCCTGTACCGCACCGACGCCGGGAGCGCCCCGACCGTCCCGGTGTGCGGGCTGAAGGGCGCGGTGTTCTGGCAGGCCGACCTGGACGTGGACTGCGACGGTCAGCGCACGACCCGCTGCAACGAGGACCGCGACCCCTGGTACCAGGACGACACCGCGTTCCACCAGTCCGACGGCAAGCCCCTGCGCGCCGACGCGCTGCCGTACGTGGTGGTGCCCGGCAAGAGCGCCCTGTGGGACCACACGGCGGCCGGCATCGGCGGTGGCGGAGTGGTCGCCGTCATCCACGGTGATCAGGTGGAGTACGCCGTCGTCGGGGACACCGGCCCCAAGGAGATCATCGGCGAGGCGTCGTACGCGACCGCCGAGGCACTGGGCATCGACCCGGACCCGGCGACCGGGGGCGCCGAGTCCGGGGTGACGTACATCCTGTTCAAGGACTCGCGGGTCTCCCCCGTCGAGAGCCATGAGGCGGCGGTCGCCCTCGGCGACCGGCTGGCCCGGCAGTTCCTCGCGGAGAACTGATTCAGCGGGGGCGTACGGCCGTGTGGACGGTGCGCGCGTTCAGCACGAACAGGCCGGCCCGGCGGTACAGGCTCTCCGCGTCGGCCCGGTCGAGGTGTGTGACCGGGCACCACCGCTAACCGGACCGCCGATAGGCGTGCAGGGTGAAGACGGGGTCCGGGCGGGGACGGTCCTGGTCGGGCAGCCGGGCCAGCCGCGCGGCGAACTCCTCGGTACGGGGCTCACCGGGTGGCAGGAGGGTGAACCAGCCCCGCCGGAGATCCGTGATCGTCCGGCGCGGACTGCGTCCCTGCCCGACCCCGCTGAAACGCGCCTGACCGGTCCTCACCATTCCGGCCTCGGCGGCATACGCGTCCACCTTGGCCGGGTCGTCGGCGGCGGGCCGCCGGGGACGCGGGCCGAGCACGGCATCGATGTCGCTCCCGACGTCGTGCGCCTTCGCCTTGTCGACCGTGGTCACATAGGTCCCGCCCGGCCGCAGCACCCGCGCACACTCCCCGAGCACGGCCCGCAGATCCGCCGGATCGTCCAGCAGGTGGAGCAGCCAGACACTGGTGACGACGTCGAAGGCGCCGTCGGGGAAAGGCAGTTGCCGACTGTCACCCCGCACCACAGCGCCAGGTACCCGAGCGGCGGCCTTGCCGACCATGGCAGACGTGAGATCAACGCCGGTCACCCGCAGCCCCGGCCGCTCCCCCGCCATCCACCGCGTCACGATCCCCGTACCGCACCCGTTGTCCAGCAGCCGCCCCTGCCGCTCCCCGACCAACCCGAGCACCGCATGGGCAGCGGCCCGAGCGCGGGGCTCGCCACCACGGAGATCGTCGTAGGACTCGGCTTCCTTGTCGTAGTCGAGCACAGACTTCAGTCTGCCCGTTCGCGAGTGCCATGTCCCTTCATTCCAGGGGGAGTTCGAGGTTCTCCGCGCGGGCGGCGCCGGTCCGGATCAGTCGGTGTTCAGTCCGTCGACGAGGCGGTTGAGGAAGCGACCGAAGGTGGCATCGGGGTCGGTGGGGCGGCGTGGGGCGGAGAGAGCTTCGGCGAGTTCGGGATGGTGGCCGTCCTGGGCGACCGTGGCGAGGTAACGGGCCTCCGCGGCGACCCGTTCGGGGGATCGGGCGCCCTGGGTCTGGGCGAGCTCATGACGGACGTGTCCGGCGACGAAAGCCGTGAGTTGGGCGAAGACCTCCAGCCTGCCGGCGCCGTCGAGTCCGGAGGGGCGCAGGGCGGCCAGGACGTGTTCGAGGAAGGCCAGGACGCGCGGGCCGGGGGTGCGGTGCGTGGCCAGAGCGGCGGGGAGCCAGGGGTGGCGCAGCATGTGGTCACGCTGGAGGTGAGCCATCGCCTTGAGGTCGGCTCGCCAGTCACCGGTGAGCGGCCCGGAAGTGGGCAGTTCGGCGCTGACCTGGTCGACCATCAGGTCCAGCAGTGTCTCCTTGTCGGAGGCGTAGCTGTAGAGCGACATGACGCCCGCTCCGACCGCGCCCGCGACCCGCCGCATGCTGACCGCGTCGAGCCCCTCCGCGTCCGCCAGCGCGACGGCCGCCTCGGTGATCGCGTCCCGGCTGAAGGAGGGCTTACGGCCCCTGCGGGGTTCGGCGGGGCGCAGCCAAAGCCGCTCGGGGTCGGCGCCCGCCACTCCACCGGCTTCCTCCTCCTGAGCCACGCTCCAGCACCCCTTTCCCTGATCCGCAAACGGCCGGTCCTTCCACGGTCATCCAAGCATCCTCTATTCTCGTACACCGTACGGAAAATGGGAGGGGAATCATGTCGTTCCGAAAACCACCGCTGTCCGCCCGCCTGATGCGCGCCACTTGGCGCGGACTGCCCACGAAGCGGTACGACGTCGGCTGGGAGCCGGGGCTGGCGGTGCCCGGCTGCGACGGCAGCGCGCTGCTCACCGACCACTACTTCCCGCTCGCCGAGGGCGACTTCCCCACCCTGCTGGTCCGCTCCCCCTACGGCCGGGGTCTGCCCTGGTCGCCGATGTACGGCCTGCTCTTCGCCGAGCAGGGCTTCCATGTGGTCCTGCAGAGCTGCCGGGGCACCGGCGGGTCCGGGGGCGCGTTCCACCTGTGGCGCAATGAGGCCGCCGACGGCCGGGCCACCGTGGCGTGGCTGCGTGAACAGCCCTGGTTCGACGGCACGCTGGGCACCGTCGGCCCCAGTTACCTGGGCTATGTGCAGTGGGCTCTCGCCCTGGATCCGCCGCCGGAGCTGAAGGCGATGGTGGTGCAGGTCGGTCTGCACGACCCGTACGCCCTCTTTCACGCGGCCGGCGCGCTGCACCTGGAGAACGTGCTCACGGTCGGCCTGGGCATGACCTACCAGCACCGGGGGATCGCACCCTTCGCACGGGCCGCCCTGCGCCTGCGGCGCCACCTGCGCGCCGCCACCATGGCCCGGCCGCTGCGCGGTGCGTACGTCTCCGCGCTCGGAGCCGAAGTGCCCTGGGTGGACGAGGTCATGGCCCACCCGGACGCCGAGGCCCCCTACTGGGACGGATCGTCGGTGGCACCGTCGGAGCTGCTCCGCGTCCCCACCGGTCTGATCACCGGCTGGCACGACGCGCTGGCCGACCAGACCCTTGAGCAGTACGCCCGACTGCGCCGGGCCGGCTGCGAGACCGCGCTGCTCGTCGGCCCCTGGACCCACACCTCCGCCCTCCAGCAGGGCTGGCCCGAGGTGTTCGCGGAGACCCTCGCCTGGCTACGCGCCCACCTGTGCGCCGACCCCACCGCACTGCGTCCCACAGTGGTGCGCGTGCACATGGGCGGCGATAACACCTGGCGGGACCTGGACGACTGGCCACCGGCCACGGATGCCGGCTACTGGTACCCCACCGGCGAGGGCCACCTCACCCGGCAGGCTCCCACCGACTCCGCCCCCCTGACCACGTTCCGCCACGACCCGGCGGACCCCACCCCGGCCCTGGGCGGTCCCCTGCTCTCCCCCGGCGCCGGGCCGCGCGACAACCGCCCGCTGGAAGCCCGTACCGACGTCGTGACGTTCACCGGTCCCCCGCTGACCGAACCTCTCGACGTCATCGGCCCGGTGACCGCGAGCCTGACCCTCTCCACCGACACCGGCCACACCGACGTCTTCACCCGCCTGTGCGACGTGGACCCCGAGGGGCGCTCCGTCAATGTGTGCGACGGACTGGGCACCCTCACCGCATCCCCCCACGCCCCGGCGCGGATCGCCGTCCCGATGAGCGCCACCGCCCACCGCTTCGCCCCCGGCCACCGCGTCCGCTGGCAGATCAGTGCGGGGGCCCACCCCCGCTACGCCCGCAATCCCGGCACCGGTGAGCCCCGGGCGGACGCCACCGCTTTCCACCCCATACACCTCACCCTGCACACCGACTCCGCCCTGAACCTGCCCGACTCAGCCAACTCGGGCCCGCCGGTGGCTGGTTGATCCCCCGTGTGCGGACGGCCCGTGCGTGGCACACTGCCCGCAGGCTTCGGGGGGAGGGGAGGGGCGGGTGTGAGTGAGCGGCGGGCCGCGCCCACGGTGGGGCAGGTGGTGCTCGGGCGGCGGCTGCAGGAGCTGCGGGAGTCGACCGGGCTGAGCCGGGACGAGGCGGCGCGGGTGCTGCGGGTGGCCTCCGCGACCGTGCGGCGGATGGAGACGGCGGAGGTCGCGCTGAAGATCCCGTACGTGCAGGCGCTGCTGGCCGCGTACGGGGTGGGTGATGAGGAGGCCTGCGCGTTCGTGCGGCTGGCCGAGGAGGCCAACCAGCCGGACTGGTGGCAGCGCTTCCACGACGTGCTGCCGGACTGGTTCAGCCTGTACGTGAGCCTGGAGGGCGCCGCCCGCCTCGTCCGCTCCTACGAGCCCCACTTCATCCCCGGCCTGCTCCAGACCGAGGCGTACGCGCGGGCGGTGCTGGAGGCCGGGACCATTGGGCAGCACGGCGCGGAGACGGTGGAGCGGCATGTGGCGCTGCGCCTGGAGCGGCAGCGGCTGCTGGAGCGGGAGGACGCCCCGCACCTGTGGTTCGTGATGGACGAGACGGTGCTGCGGCGCCCGGTGAGCACGCGGTCCGAGGTGATGCGCGACCAGCTGGACCGGCTGCTGGAGTACGCCGACCGGGACCGGATCACTCTTCAGCTCGCGGAGTTCGCGGCGGGCCCGCATCCGGGGACGTACGCCCCCTTCACCCTGTTCCGGTTCGCCGAGCGGGAGCTGCCGGACATGGTGTTCACCGAGTATCTGACCGGCGCGCTCTACCTCGACTCGCGCGAGGAGGTGTCCGCGCACCTGGAGGTGCTGGACCACATGACGGCGCGGGCGGCCTCCGCGCAGCGCACCCAGAAGCTGCTGCGGGAGTTCCGCGAGAGCCTGTGACCGGTGCCGCGCGCGAGACGCGGCACCGGAGGCCCGCAACGGCAGGCGACAGGCTTCAGGCCAGCTCGGCCGTGAGGCTGATGTCGGTGCCGGTCAGGGCCTGGCTGACCGGGCAGTTCTTCTTGGCGTCCTCGGCGGCCGCGCGGAAGCCCTCCGCGTCCAGACCGGGGACCTCGCCGCGCACGGTGAGGTGGATGCCGGTGATGCCCTCGCCGGGCTGGAAGGTGACGTCGGCCTTGGTCTCCAGCCGGGTGGGCGGCGTGCCGGCGCCGGTCAGGCCGTGCGACAGGGCCATGGAGAAGCAGCTCGAGTGCGCGGCGGCGATCAGCTCCTCGGGGCTGGTGCGGCCGTTCGGCTGCTCGGCGCGCGACGGCCACGACACCGGCTGGGAGCCGATGCCGGAGGAGTCGAAGGTGACGGTGCCGCTGCCCGACAGCAGTTCGCCTTCCCAGACCGTGTGTGCGGTACGCGTGGTGGCCACGGTGGTTCCTTTCGCGGGTGTTTGCGTGTTCCGGGTCCTGTTGCCCCCGTCCCCCCATCCGATCACATCCGGGGTCACGGCACCGTGAGGACCGCTCCGTGGGCTCAGGCCGCCCGGCGCTCGGGGTCGGCGTCGAGCGGCACCTCTGGGCCGTTCAACTCGCCGAGCCAGCGGCGCAGTACGCCGTGCACGCGTTCGGCGCCGGTCACTGCCCCGCCGTGCTCCTCGGGCACGGACAGGGTGAGCGGGGAGAGCAGGAACGGGCGGGACTGGGCGCCCCCGAGGCCGCCGTGGGAGCCGATCTGCTCCTCGAAGGCGTGGATCTGCCCGGTGGCCGGGTCGTGCCAGGAGTTGACCATGATGTCGGCGGTGTGCGGGAACGCGTGCGTGCGGCGTACGGCGTCGATGGCGCCGGGGCCGAAGCGGGCCAGCGGCCCCGGCCGCTCGTCCAGCTCGGCCAGCGGTATCTCGGTGCCGCAGGGGCCGAGGACCACGCCGTCGTGCTCGGCGCTGCGGACCAGCAGGAAGCCGATGCCGGGGTGGTTGGCGAGGGTGGGGAGCAGCGCCGGGTGGCGGGCGTCTATCTCCTCCTTGGTCATCCGGTGCGGGACGTCCGGGAAGGAGACCAGGCCGAGGTTGCCGGAGGCGAGCACGACGGGCTCGGAGCGCGGGGCGGGCCCGCTCTCCGAGTCGCCCCGGCCCAGGGCGGCACGTACGGCGGCGCGGGCCTCGGCGCCGCTCGGGGTGCGCCCGGCGCCACGCGGCACGGGCAGTCCGCTGCCGGCCCGGACGAGGTCGGTGAGGGTGAGGCCGTAGCGGGAGCGGAAGGTTTCGCCGGGGCTCTGGCCGTGGTCGGAGAGGACGACCAGGCGGTAGGGGCGCGGGGCGTGCTCGGCGGCCTTCTCGATCAGCGCGAGGGAACGGTCGAGGCGCTTGAGGACCTGGCGGGCGTCGCGGCTGTCGGGTCCCGAGTGGTGGGCGACCTCGTCGTAGGCGACGAGGTCGGCGTAGACGGCGGTGCGGCCGGCGAGCAGGTCGCCCATCACGGCGGCGACGACCACGTCCCGTTCGACGACGGTGGCGAAGGCGCGGACGAACGGGTACAGGCCGCCCCGGCCGACGCGCGGGTGCGCTCCGGCGAACCGGGCGCGGGTGGACTGCCCGATCTCGCGGCCGATCTCGGCGAAGAAGGACAGCGCGGTGCGCACCGCGTTGGCCGGGTCGGAGAAGTAGGCGAAGTACCCGGCGCGGGAACGGTTCTCCCGCCCCCGGCGGCGGGCGGCGATGGACAGGACGAGGGCCTGTTCCCCGGCGCCGCCGCTGAACAGGTTGCCCCGGCTGGCGCCGTCGACGGCGAGGAGTCCCGCTTCGCCGGTGCGGGCCGTCGCGCGGCGCTGCAACTCGGCGGCGGAGGTGGGCCGGTTGCAGACCATGACCTCGCCCCGGTCCTTCTCGTACCAGCGGAAGGCGGGCACGTCGTAGGTGCTGCCGTGCAGGATGCCGAGCTGGCTGGCGCCGGTCTGGCTGGACCAGTCGGTGCGCCAGGCGGTGAGCCGGTGGGTGGGCGGTATGACGCCGTCGGTGGCGAGCCAGCGGGCGACGGTGGGCATCAGGCCGTCGCGGACGGCTGCGGTGAGCACGTCGTGGCCGACGCCGTCGAGCTGGACGCAGACCAGGCCGGGGGTGCTCGCGCAGGGCAGCGTGGCCCTTCGGCGCCGGTCGGCCAGCCGCAGCAGCCGGCGCCGGTAGGCGTCGTCGTCGCGTACGGCGAGCGCGCCGCCGGTCGCCGAGGCGACGGCGGACATCACGGCGGCCACGATGACGGCGGTCTCGGGCGCCACCTCGCCCCGCCCGGACGGGTTGAGGCGCAGGGCGAGCAGCAGCAGGGAGCCGTTGAGGAAGAAGACCAGCAGGCCGAGGAAGAGCGCGGGCACCAGCAGCAGCATCCGCACCAGCACCGGCCAGACGAGCGCCGACAGCAGGCCGAACGCCCCCGCGCCACAGGCGGCCGTGACGGCGATACGGGTGGCGCTGTCACCGTCGGGCGACTGGAGCCGGAAGTCGGGGAGGAGCCCGGCGAGCAGGAGCATCGTGAGCGTGGACACCGCCCACACCGTGACGCTCCGGCCGATCTGACCGGCAACCCGCCGCCACCCCACGCCCCGCGCACCTCACGTTCCGGCCCGCCCCGTGGGGCCTGTCCCCCACCTTGTCATACCGGCCGGAGACGCCGGGACGGCTTATTTGCCGTCGTACCCGGCCGTCGGCATGGAGAGCCGCCGGTGCACGCGCGCCTTCATCCGGGCGTCGTACGCGGGTTCGGCGCTGCCCACGGTCTCCACGCGGACCCCGCGGCGGGCGCACTCGGCGGTGAACTCGTCCACCGAGGACAGCGCGCGTTCCAGCACCCGCCTGCTGGGGGCGACGAAGACGTCCACGCCGGGGCGTACGCCGTCCCACAGGGCGCCGTGGTCGAAACGCAGGCCGCCGACGAGGAGTTCGCGGGTGACCACGAGGCCCTGCTCGGCGGCCCAGCGGGCGCACATGGCGTGCTGGCTGCGGGAGTCGACCAGGAAGGGGTCGGCCTCCAGCTCCTCCAGCGGGGTCAGGCTGGCGATGGCGGTGATCCGTACCGTCGCAAGCGCGGCCGAGGCACCCCGTAACGGTCCCATGGCATCCCCTCACCTCCGGGTTTCGCCGCCGACCCTACCGCTGCCCGTAGGCTTCGGGGGAGTCGCGCGCGGAGGTGAGGGTAGTGCCGGTGGAGGTCACCTGGTGGGGTCACGCCACCTGCACGATCGAGGACTCGGACACCCGGGTGCTCACCGATCCCCTGTTCGCCTCCCGGCTGGCGCATCTGCGCCGCCGCCGGGGCGCGCCGCCGCCCGCCGGCGCCCGCCGCGCGGATGCCGTGCTCGTCTCGCATCTGCACGCCGACCATCTGCACCTGCCCTCGCTGGCGCAGTTGGCGCCGGGCACGCGGGTGCTGGTGCCGCGGGGCGCGCCGCGTGCGGTGCCCGGACTGCGCCGGCTGCGGGGGCTCGACCTCACCGAGGTGGTGCCGGGCGACGAGGTGCGGCTCGGGGAGCTGCGGGTGCGGGTGGTGCCCGCGCTGCACGACGGACGGCGGCTGCCGTTCGGCCCGCACCGCGCTCCCGCGCTGGGCTATGTCGTGGAGGGCGAGGCGCGCACCTACTTCGCCGGGGACACCGCGCTGTTCGACGCGATGGCCGAGGAGGTCGGCCCGGTGGACGTGGCGCTGCTGCCGGTGGGTGGCTGGGGGCCGTACCTCGGTGAGGGGCATCTGGACGCGGGCCGGGCGGCGCGGGCGCTGGCCCGGCTGGCGCCGGGCTGGGCGGTGCCGGTGCACTACGGCACGTACTGGCCGATCGGGATGGACGCGGTGCGCCCGCACGAATTCCACGCGCCGGGCGAGGAGTTCGTGCGTCTGGCGGCCGAGGCGGCGCCGAAGGTGACCGTGCACCGGCTGGGGCACGGGGAGGGCGTACGGCTGGAGGTCGGCCGGTGAGAGGCGCGGGGGGCGCGGCGGTGCTGGCCGCCGCCGCGACGACGGGTGCGCCGCTGGAGTCGACGAGTCAGGCGCTCGGCTATCCGTCGCTGTTCCTGCTGGTGCTGGTCGGGGCGCTGATACCCGTGGTGCCGACGGGGGCGCTGGTCAGCTCGGCGACGGTGGTGGCGCTGCACCGGACGGCGCCGTTCTCGCTGGCGCTGGTGTTCGTGACGGCGTCGCTGGCGGCCTTCCTGGGGGACGCGGCGCTCTACTGGCTGGGGCGGCGCGGTCTGGGCTCGCAGAGCGGGTCGCGCTGGCTGGAGGCGCTGCGGTCGCGGGCGCCGGAGGAGCGGCTGAACCAGGCGCGGGAGAAGCTGGCCGGGCACGGGGTGTCGGTGCTGGTGCTGTCCCGGCTGATACCCGCCGGCCGGATTCCGGTGATGCTGGCGTGCCTGCTGGCGGAGTGGCCGCTGCGGCGCTTCTCGCGGGGCAACCTGCCCGCGTGCCTGGCGTGGGCGCTGACGTACCAGGTCATCGGGGTGCTCGGGGGTTCGCTGTTCGCCCGGCCGTGGGAGGGGGTGCTGGCGGTGGTGGTGCTGACCGTGCTGGTCAGCGCGGCTCCGGGGCTGGTGCGCCGGGTGCGGGGCGAGGAGCGGTAGGGGAGGTCTCCAGGACGCGGGAGGCGCCCACGGGGAGGTCCCACAGGTCGGTCCGGGCCAGGCCCGCCCGCTCCCAGGCCGCGCGGACGCGGGTGAGGGGCTCCATGACGGGCTCGGCCGAGAGCACGAACGTCCCCCAGTGCATCGGCGCCATCCGGCGGGCGCCCAGATCGAGGGTGGCCCGTACGGCCTCCTCCGGGTCGCAGTGGACATCGCTGAGCCACCAGCGCGGGTCGTAGGCGCCGATGGGCATCAGGGCGAGGTCGATGCCGGGGTAGCGGCGGCCTATCCGCCCGAACCAGTGGCCGTAACCGGTGTCCCCCGCGAAGTAGAGGCGCTGCCCGTCCTGCGTGGTCATCACCCAGCCACCCCACAGACTGTGACAGGTGTCGGTCAGCGTGCGCTTGGACCAGTGGTGCGCGGGCACGAAGTCGAAGCGCACACCGGAGAGTTGGGCGCCCTCCCACCAGTCGAGTTCGGTGACGCGGGTGAACCGCCGCCGCCGGAACCAGCGTCCGAGCCCGGCGGGTGCGAACACCGGTGTGTCACGCGGCAGTCGGCTCAGGGTGGGGGCGTCCAGATGGTCGTAGTGGTTGTGGCTGATCACGACCGCGTCCACGGGCGGCAGGCTGTCCCAGGGGACGCCGACCGGGGTGACGCGGGCCGGGGTGCCGAGGATGCGGCGCGACCACACCGGGTCGGTGAGCACGGTCAGCCCGCCGATCCGCACCACCCAACTGGCGTGCCCCGCCCAGGTGACGGCGAGGGCGTCGGCTCCGACACGGGGCAACGGGCCGGGCTCGTACGGGAGTCGGGGAATGTCGACGAGCCCCTCGGGGTCGGGGCGTACGGCCCCTTCGCGGGCGAAGCGCGCCATGGCCCGCCAGCCGGGCAGCGGCGCGGTGAGCCGGTCGTGGAAGGTGCGCGGCCACACCCGGTGCTCGCCCAGCGGGCGGGGTTCGGCCAGCGGCGGCGACGCGGGCGCGAGCGGGGCACGGACGATGTCCTCAGGCACCGGGGGCACCGCGTCCACGGGGTCGGGAGCGTCCGGCACCGGTGTGGTGGCCGTCGTGACGGTGGACCCGGACTCATGCGTCTGCTGCGTCATCGAGAAGGCTCCCATCGCACGGCTTCGTCACGGAGTTCGTCGAGGACCGACCGCAGGGTGAGCAACGCGTCCCGCGTGTACGGCAGTTCCGTCGGGTCGGGCGAGGCGAGCGCGGCCTCCCGCTCCTCGTCGGTGCCGCCCAGCAGCGGCGCGGTGGACAGCCGTACGCGCAGGGCGCCGAGGTCGTCGCCGAAGCGGTGGCCGCCGGGCGCGGGCATGCCGAGCCGGGCGGTGAGGAAGTCCTCCAGTTCCTGCGCGTCCCGCACGCCCCGCGCGGCGAGGGGCTCGCGCAGGGGGCCGAGGTCGGCGTAGAGGTAGCGGCCCGCCTGTGGGGGCGGGGCGAGCGCGCCGCCCGCGAGGACCGTGCGGTGCGCGGCGGCGGCCAGCCGGGCGTGCAGGGCCACGGCGGCCTGGCGGCGGGCGGTGACCGGCTCGGGCTCGTCCAGCGCGTACTGGGCGGCGGCCGCGACCGGGGCGGCCAGGCGGGCGCCGAGCGCGGTGAGGACGTCCAGCGCGCGGGCGTGGTTGTCCTCCCCGGCGGCGCTGTCGGGGAAGCGGGCGACGGCGGCGGGCCAGCCGGCCGGGAGCAGCGATCCGGCGAGGTCGGCGACGACGGTGACGTGGTCGGGCAGTATCCCCGCCGGGCTGACCAGGACGGTGTCGTGCGGGGCGTGCAGGGTGTCCCGCCAGGTCTCGTCGCTGATCAGGTGCAGCCCCTCGGCGGCGGCCGCCTCCACGGTCTCGTGCAGCAGCTCGGGCAGGGCGACGGCGGCGGTGGGGTCGTCCGCGACGGACAGCACCAGCAGCCGGGGGTCGCCGCCCTCCGCGCGGACCCGGCGGACGGTCTCCAGCAGCGCGTACGGGTCGGGTATCCCGCCGCTGTCGGCCGGGGTCGGCACCGGGAAGAGGCGTCTGCCGAGCAGCCGGGCGACGGGCGCCCACCAGGGGGCGCGCGGGCGGGGGGCCAGGATGTCGCCATGGTCCCCGGCGACCGCGGCGGTCAGCGCCAGCAGCAGGGGGGGCGCGCCGGGGGCGAGGGTCACGTGGTGGGGGGTGCAGGGCAGTGAGCGCCGGGTCCAGTAGCCGCAGGCGGCCTCCAGCAGGGCCGGGTCGCCGCCGGCGGGCTGGGCCGCGCCGTGGTGTTCGGCGGCGCCGAGCCGGTCGGCGAGTTCCGGGAGGACGGGCAGGCCGTCGGCGGGGAACGGGGGGCCGTAGCGGACCGGGCCGTGGCCCTCGGGTTCCCTCCGCCGCATCTCCGCCTCCGCACGGTCCGTGTGCCGAATCCCCTGTGTCCGGTGCCCTGTGGCGGGTGCGCAGGGTGCCTGCTGATGGTGCCCTCGGGAAGGTGTGTACCCGCCGAACGGCCCGGCATGGCTCGTGTCCGGGGTCGTCCCGGTCACAGCGGCCTCCGGTGCCCGCTTCTCAGCGCCCGGCCGGGCGCCTGCGGCCGTACAGCCGGTACCCGGCTCCCGCGGCCGCGGCGGCGATCAGCGCACCGCCCGCGGCGAGGGCGGGCACCGAGTCGGAGAAGGTGCCGCCGGCCCCGGCCTGCACACCGTGCTCCACGGTGGGCGGGTCGTCCTTCGCGGGAGCGGAGCCCCAGTCCTGGCCTTTCTCCCCGCCGTCGTCCCAGGCCGATGCGTCTCCGCCCCCGCCCGTCTTCCCGGCCGGGGCATCCGCGCAGTCCTTCGCCCCGCCGCTGCGCTCCGGGGCGGTGGGCGCCGCGCTCAGGTACGGCGCTCCGGGCAGCGGAGCGTCGTAGGACTTGCCGGGCGACCTGGGCGCGTAGGCGGCGGGGTCCTCGCAGGGTGCGCCCGACTCGGCGGACGCGGGCCCGGCCATGACGAGCGTGGCGCCGGCCAGGGCGGCGGCGGTGGACAGGGCGCGTACGGTGCGGCGCATGGGGCGGGCTCCTCGCGGTACGGCGGTCGGGGCACGCGTTCCGTGCCCTCGCTGCCATCAGAGCCCCCTTGGCGCCACCCCGCCCGCCGCCGGACCCCATTCGCGGGACACGGACGACACCCAACGGGTGACACCGGCCCTCGCGGCCACCCCGGATCTCACGCGTCCCCCGGCTCCACGCAGCCCCGTTCGCGGGCGCCCTCGCGGGTGCGGCTCGCGCTCACCAGGCGGCGCGGATTGCGGCGCAGGTACTCGCCCTCCAGCTGGGCCATGCGTTCGTTGTGGGCGCGCAGGGCGTCGTTCGAGCCGTACAGGAGGGTGTCGTGGCGTGTGCGGTGGATGTTCTCCAGCTCTTTCATGAGCTGCTGGTCGTCCAGTCGGCTGGGGTCGACTCCGGTCATGGTGGTGCCCCCGCTCGTCGTGTTCCGCGGTCCCGAGGTCCACTGGTCCTGAGGTCCACTGTACGAAGATCCCGCTCCCCCGGCCTCCGCGCGCGTACCCCGGCGGCGGCACAAGAAAGGCGCGCTTCGGGGTAAGGGGTCGAACATGAGCGCAGATGTCGACCTCACCGCTGTGCCGGCCACCGGCCGCACCGTCCTGCGCCGGCTCCTCGCGGCCGACGCCCGGCTCTTCGAGGTGGCCGCCCGGCGGAACTGGCCCGGCGCCCAGAAGCTGCTGCCCCGCCTGAGCCGCAGCGCCAACCACGGCGTGCTGTGGTTCGCGACGGCCGGCGCGATCGCCGCCACCCGCACTCCGAGGGCGCGCCGGGCCGCCGTACGGGGGCTCGCCTCGCTGAGCCTGGCCTCGCTGACCGTCAACACCCTCGGCAAGCGGTCGGTGCGCCGCACCCGGCCGGTGCTGGACCCGGTGCCGCTGTCCCGGCGGCTCAAGCGGCAGCCCATCACCACCTCCTTCCCCTCCGGCCACTCCGCGTCGGCCGCCGCCTTCGCGGCCGGGGTCGCGCTGGAGTCCCCGGCGTGGGGCGCGGCGGTGGCGCCGGTGGCGTTCGCGGTGGCGACGTCGCGGGTGTACACCGGTGCGCACTTCCCGAGCGACGTGCTGGCCGGTGCGGCGCTCGGGGTCGGGGCCGCGTTCGTGGTGCGCAAGCTGGTGCCGACGCGGGCGGCCGCCCGCCCGGTGGCCCGGCCGCGCGCGGACGCCCCGGCGCTGCCGGACGGCGAGGGCCTGGTGATGGTCGCCAACCGCGCCTCGGGCACCGCGGACCGGGTGCGGGCGCTGCACGACGCGCTGCCGCTGGCGGAGATCGTGGAGTGTGAGCCGGAGGAGGTCCGGGCCGAGCTGGCCAAGGCGGCGGCGCGGGCACGGGTCCTCGGGGTGTGCGGCGGCGACGGCACGGTGAACGCGGGCGCGGAGGTCGCCCTGCTGCACGATCTGCCGCTGGCGGTGCTGCCCGGCGGCACCCTGAACCACTTCGCGTACGACCTCGGGGTGGAGGACGCCGCCGGACTGGCCGCCGCCGTCCGCGCCGGGGAGGCGGTCCAGGTGGACGTCGGCAAGTTCACCGCCGACGACCGGTCCAGCGTCTTCCTGAACACCCTGAGCCTGGGCGTCTACCCGGAGCTGGTGCGCGAGCGCGAGCACTGGTCGCCCCGGATCGGCGGCTGGGCGGCCGGGGTGCTGGGCGCGGTGAAGGTGCTGCGCAGGGACCGGCATCCGCTGGTGGTCGAGGCGGCCGGCACGCGGCACCCGCTGTGGATGCTGTTCGTCGGCAACGGCGTCTACCGCCGCAGCGGCCTGGGCGCCGGGCGCCGTACGGAGCTGTCGGACGGCCCGCTGGACGTACGGGTGGTGCACGGCAACGGCTGGCCGACGCTGCGTCTGCTGGCGGCCGCCGTGGCGGGCCCGCTCAGCCGGTCCCAGGGCCACGCGGCGGTCCAGCTCGGCCGGCTTCGCCTGTCGGGCCTCGCGCCGGGCACCCCGCTGGCGTACGACGGCGAGGTCACCTCGGTGTCCGGCACGGTGACGGTGGAGAAGCTGCCGGAGATCCTCACGGCGTACAGCCCACGTCCGCACCGCGCCTGACGGTTCGTCAGTCCATATCGCGGAAGGGCGGTCTCAGCATCCGGGTGGCGGGCGTACCGTGAGGTCATGCCGGAGCCACGCGAGACCGCCGTCTACACCCACGGGCACCACGAGTCGGTGCTGCGTTCGCACACCTGGCGCACGGCCGCCAACTCGGCCGCTTACCTGCTCGGTTCGCTCGAACCGGACATGCGCGTCCTCGACATCGGCTGCGGCCCCGGCACCATCACCGCCGACCTCGCCGCGCTGGTCCCCGACGGCCGGGTGACCGGCACCGACCGCGCCCCCGGCGTCCTGGAGCAGGCCCGCGCCACCGCAGAGGGGCGGGGTCTGGCCAACGTGGACTTCGAGGTGGGCGACGTACACGCCCTCGGCCACCCCGACGGCACCTTCGACGTGGTCCACGCCCATCAGGTGCTCCAGCACGTGGGCGACCCGGTGGGCGCGCTGCGCGAGATGGTCCGGGTGACCCGGCCCGGCGGGCTGATCGCGGTGCGCGACGCGGACTACGCGGCGATGACCTGGTACCCGGCCGTGCCCGGCCTGGACGACTGGCTGGACCTGTACCGGCGCGTCGCGCGGGCCAACGGCGGCGAACCGGACGCCGGCCGGCGGCTGCGGAGCTGGGCGCTGGCGGCGGGGCTGAGCGACATCACGGCGACTTCGGGCACCTGGACGTACGCCACCCCGGAGGAACGCGCCTGGTGGAGCGGCCTGTGGGCGGACCGTACGCTCGCCTCCGCCTACGCCGACCGCGCGGTCCAGGGCGGCCACGCCACGCCCGGGAAGCTGCGCGCGGTGTCCGGGGCGTGGCGGGAGTGGGGGCGGCGGGAGGACGGCTGGTTCGCCGTCCTGCACGGCGAGATCCTGTGCCGCAAGCCGGCCTGAACACCACGGCGGGCGCCGCCGGAGCGACGCCCGCCACAGCGAAGACCCTGTCTAGCTCACCACGGCCTCGCCCACCAGCAGCCGCGCGGTGGCCGCGATGTTGGCGGCGTCGATGCCGGCCGCGTGCAACTGCTCGTCGGGCGCGGCGGAACCCGGCATCGTCCGGACCGCTAGGCGGACCAGGCGCGGCACGGGACGCCCGTCGGTGAAGGCTTCCACGACCGCGTCGCCGATGCCGCCCTCCTCGTGGTGGTCCTCGACCGTCACCAGGCAGCCGGTGTCGTCGGCGGCCCGGCGCAGCGTCTCCACGTCGACGGGCTTGACCGAGTACAGGTCGATGACCCGGACCTTGATGCCCTCCTCCGCGAGCTTGTCGGCGGCCGTCAGTGCCTCCTGCACGGTGACCCCGGCCGCGACGACGGTCAGCCGGTCCTCCTCGCTGGAGCGCAGCACCTTGCTGCCGCCGATGGGGAACTCCTCGTCGGCGTCGTAGATGACCGGGCTCTCGCCGCGCGAGGTGCGCAGGTAGCGGATGCCGTCCAGGTCTGCCATGGACGCGACCAGGCGGGCGGTCTGGTTGGCGTCGCAGGGGTAGAGCACGGTGGAGCCGTACACGGACCGGAACATCGCCAGGTCCTCCACGCCCATCTGCGAGGGGCCGTCCTGACCGATGGCCACGCCCGCGTGCGAGCCGACCAGGTTGATCGAGGCGTCGCTGATGGAGGCCATGCGCACGAAATCGTAGGCGCGGCTGAAGAAGGCGGCGAAGGTGGACGCGTACGGCAGCCAGCCGCGTGCCGACATGCCGACCGCCGAGGCGACCATCTGCTGCTCGGCGATGAAGGACTCGAAGAAGCGTTCGGGGTGTTGCTCGGCGAAGACGCCGGTGCGGGTGGAGTCGCCGACCTCGCCGTCCAGGGCGACGACGTCACCGCGGGCGCTGCCCAGTGCGGCGAGCGCCTTGCCGAAGGCGTCGCGCGTGGCGACCTCCTCGCCCTTGTCGAAGCGGGGCAGGCTCAGCGGCTCGTGGGCGGGCTTCTCGGGGGTCGCGGCGGGCGGCTCGCTGACGTGGACGCGGATGTCACGGGGGCCGCCCAGCTCCTCGATGGCCTGCTTGGCGTCGGACAGCGGCTTGCCGTGCTTGCCCTCCTTGTCCTCCACGGCGGCGACGCCCTTGCCCTTGAGGGTGCGGGCGATGATCGCGGTGGGGCGGTCCTTGGTGGACTCGGCCTCGCTGTAGGCGCGGTCGATGGCGGCGACGTCATGGCCGTCGATCTCGACGGTGTGCCAGCCGAAAGCCTGGAAGCGGCGGGCGTAGGCGTCCAGGTCGTGGCCGTGCCGGGTCTGGCCGCGCTGGCCGAGCCGGTTGACGTCCACGATGACGGTGAGGTTGTCCAGCTTGTCGTACGCGGCTGCCTCGGCGGCCTCCCAGATCGAGCCCTCGGCCATCTCGCTGTCGCCGCACACCACCCAGACGCGGTAGTCGGAGTGCTCCAGCCGCTTGCCCGCGAGCGCGATGCCGACGCCGACCGGGAGGCCCTGGCCGAGGGAGCCGGTGGCCGTCTCCACCCAGGGCAGCCTGCGCGGGGTCGGGTGGCCCTCCAGACGGCTGCCGAGCTTGCGGAAGGTGAGCAGTTCGGCGTCGTCGATGGCGCCGGCCGCCTTGAAGACCGCGTACATCAGCGGGGACGCGTGCCCCTTGGAGAGGATGAAGCGGTCGTTGGCGGGGTGGTCGGGGCGTTCGAAGTCGTAGCGCAGATGGTTGGCGAGCAGCACGGCCATCAGGTCGGCAGCGGACATCGAGGAGGTGGGGTGTCCGGATGCCGCGGCGTCTGCGGCGCGGACGCTGTCCACCCGCAACTGCTGCCCGAGTTCGGCGAGTTCGTCGTTGTTCATGGGTCTCCTTTCCGCGGGTCCGAGGCGACTCGGACGGTCCTCGGCAAACCGGGCGGGCCGCCCGGCCCCCGACGAGCCCCGACCCGTCACGGTGTGTGACCGGCCGCGGGCGCCCCGGTGGTGCGGTTCGTCCGAGGTCTTCCGCGTAACCGGGGTCACGGCACCCAAACCACCTCCACGTCACCCGGCCGCCGCGCACACCCCCGATGCGCGGCGACGGCCTGCACGCACCCGGCCGCCCCAACTAGGCTCCTGGGCATGGAGATTCTTGGCGCCACACTGCGCATCTGCGTCGACGACCTCGAGACCGCGGTCCCCTTCTACGAGCGGCTGGCGGGCGGTACGGCCCTGCGCTTCGAGCGCGGCGGGGTGAAGGTCGCCGCGATCGGGTCGTTCCTGCTGATGAGCGGGCCGGAGGCGGAGCTGGAGGTGCTGCGCAAGGTGACGGCGACGATCGCCGTGAAGGACGTCGAGGAGGCGCACCGGCTGCTCGCGGACCTGGGCGCGCAGATCATCGCCGGCCCGGTGCCGACACCGGTGGGCCGGAACCTGCTGGTGATGCACCCGGACGGCACGGTCTTCGAGTACGCCGACCAGTCGGGGGCCTGAGCGGGGAGTCAGCCCCGCATCTCCGCGGTGAGCGCCCAGCGCTCGTGGTCGCGCCACTCGCCGTCGATCTGGATCATGGCGGGCGAGAACCCCTCCAGCCGGAACCCGGCGCCGCGCGCGAGCGCGATGGACGCGGTGTTGCCGGGCTGCACGTTGATCTCCAGCCGGTGCAGCCCGAGCGGCCCGAAGGCGTACCCGATCACCAGCTCGAGACCCTCCCGCATCAGCCCCCGCCCGGCCGCGTGCGCGAACGCCCCGTACCCGAGCGCCCCGCACTGGAAGCCGCCCCGGACGATGTTGTTGATGTTGATGAACCCGGCGATGTCCCCGCTGTCCCTCTCGCACACCAGGAACCCGGCGCGCCCCTCGTCCCCGAGCAGCCGCCCGGCGTAGGCGGCGTACGCCTCGTCGCTGTCGGGCACCACCAGCCACGGCCGGTGCAGATCCTTGCTCTCTCTGGCGCGCGCCGTGAACTCACCCCCGTCCTCCATCCGGAACCGGCGGACGGCCACCCGGGGGCCCTGGGCGAGGTAGTGGGGCGCGGTGTGGGGCATGGGGCCAGGGTACGCCGGGCCACTGGCCGGAAGTCACCGCAGGGCGGGCTCCTCCAGGGTCAATGTGCCCGCGTCCGCGTCGAGTTCGGCCGCCATTCCGAAGGGGATCGTCAGGGCGTCCGGGCAGTGGCCGAACCCCGCCCCCTCCAGGACCGGGATGCCGAGCGGGGCCAGCCGGTCGGCGAGCATCGGGCGGAGGGCGTCGTACGGGTCGCAGTCCTGCCAGGAGCCGAGGAGGATGCCGCGGACCTCGTCCAGCCAGCCGGCGCGGAGGAGCTGGGTGAGGTACCGGTCCAGGCGGTAGGTCTCCTCGCCGACGTCCTCCAGGCAGAGCAGGCCGCCACGGGCGGAGGGACGCGCGTGCGGGGTGCCGAGTTCCGCCGCGAGGAGGGAGAGGCAGCCGCCGAGGGTGGTGCCCCGGGCACGGCCGGGGGCGAGGGGCTTGCCGTCGGTGGTGATCCGCTGGACCT
This sequence comes from Streptomyces griseoluteus, assembly GCF_004784465.1. Lineage (GTDB taxonomy): Bacteria > Actinomycetota > Actinomycetes > Streptomycetales > Streptomycetaceae > Streptomyces > Streptomyces griseoluteus. Next base: position 28,317 of record NZ_SRRU01000017.1, read on the forward strand.
TCTCCGGGGTGAAGAGGGTCGCGTGGAGGTGCTCGCGGGCGCGTTCGCTGCCGATGAAGTCGATCCCGGCGGCCATCGGGCCGTGCAGGGTGACCAGGCCCAGACGGGTGGCGAACGCCTCGTGCAGGGCGGTGATGTCGCTGAAGCCGACGAACACCTTGGGGCCGGCCGCGCGCATCGCCTCCCAGTCGAGCAGATCGGCCATCCGCTGGGCGCCGTAACCTCCGCGCGCGCAGAGCACCGCGTCGACTCCAGGGTCGCACCAGGCCCGCTGGAGGTCCTCGGCCCGGTCGGCGTCGGCGCCCGCGAGGTAGGCGAACTGGCCGTGCCGGTCCAGCACATGGGGTGCGGCGACCGGGTCGAGGCCCCAGCCGCGCAGCACGTCGAGGCCCGCGCGCAGCCGGTCCTCGGGCACCGGCCCGCTGGGCGCGACCACGGCCACTCGGGCGCCGGGGGCGAGACGGCTGGGGCGCTTCAGTTGCTTCACGTGCCGAGCTCCAGTTTCGGGACGCCGGGCAGGTCGAAGCCGAACACCTGGGCGTACAGGGACAGTTCGGCCTCCATCGCGCGGACCATGGTGTCGGCGCGGCGGAAGCCGTGGCCCTCTCCGGCGAAGGCCAGGTAGGCGTGCGGGACGCCCCGGCCCGCGATGCGGTCGAGGAAGTGCTCGCACTGCTCGGGCGCGCAGATCACGTCGTCCAGCCCCTGGAGGAGCAGGAAGGGGGCGGTGAGCCGGTCGGCGCGGTTGGCGGGCGAGCGCTCGGCGTAGCGGTCGGGCACCTCGGCGAAGGGGCCGACGAGGGACTCCAGGTAGCGCGACTCGAAGTCGTGGGTGCGGCCGGGGCCCCAGGTGGTGAGGTCCAGGATCGGGTAGCTGATCGTGCCGCAGGCGTAGACGTCGGTGCCGGTCAGCGAGGCCGCCGTGGTCCAGCCGCCCGCACTGCCGCCCCGGATCGCCAGCCGGTCCCGGTCGGCCGTACCCTCCTCGGCCAGCGCGAGGGCCACCGTCGCGCAGTCCTCCACGTCGACCACACCCCACTGGTGCCGCAACCGCTCGCGGTACTCACGTCCGTACCCGGTGGAGCCGCCGTAGTTGACCTCGGCGACGCCGATGCCACGTGAGGTGAAGGCGGCGATGGCGAGGTCCAGCACGAGCGGGACCCGGCTGGTCGGACCGCCGTGCGCCCAGATCACATAGGGCGGCAACTCGTCGTCGGGTCCGGTGACCGCAGGGTGCCGGGGCGGATAGACGTGCGCGTGCACCTCGCGACCGCCGGGTCCGGTGAAGGTGCGGACCTCCGGCTCGGGGTAGTACACGGGGTCGACGGGGTCCCGGTGCCGGGCGCCGACGGTGCGCGCGCGGCCGGTGCCGGTGTCCAGCTCGATCACCTCGTACCCGGTGCGCGGACTCGCGCCGATGGCCGCGACCCGGCTGCCGTGGGCGCCGAGGGAGGAGTCGAATTCGGTCCAGGGACCGGCCGCGTCGGCGATCTCACCGGTCTCCGGGTCGAGTATCCCGAGCACGGCGGCCCCGCGGCCGTGCAGCACCGCGAGCAGCCCGTCGGCCAGGGGGGTGAACCAGCGCTGGCCGGGCTTCCACAGCGGGCCGGCGAACTCCTCCTGGCGCGGGCACAGCGGTACGCCGTCCCGGTAGAGGTTCCACCAGCCGCTCCGGTCGCTCGCGTACAGCAACCGCCCGTCCGGCGCCCACTCCACCTGGGCGATCGACTCCGCGTCGCCCCCGGCGACCGTGCGCACGTCCCGGAACCGGCCGTCGTCGCCGATCTCCGCGACGAGCAGCTCGGTGCCGTCCCACGGCATGCGCGGGTGGTCCCAGGCGAGCCAGGCGGCCCGGCGTCCGTCCGGGGACAGGCGGGCGCCGGTGACGAACCGGTGCCGGTCGTCGGTGAGTTCGCGTACGGCCGACTGGTCCTCGGCGGCCGAGCCGTCCAGCGGTACGGCGGCCAGTACCCGCCGTACGTCACCGCTGCCCTCGCCGGTGAACTCCTCCAGCACGCAGCGGACTTCGTCGCGCCCCGGGTCCAGCTCCGGTTCGGCCCAGCGCAGTCCGCCACCCACCGGGGAGAGCGGGGTCAGCGGGACCGGCTCGCCTCCGGGTTCGTAGCGGTAGAGCCGCTGGTCGGCGAAGTGGGTGAAGACGACCAGGGGGCGATCGGGGCCGGGGGCGGCGGTCCAGGGGCGTCCGCCGTACTCGTGGACGCGGTTGCGCACGTTCCACGGCGGCGGCAGCACCGGCTCCTCGGCACCGGCCGCCGTGCGGCGCACCAGGGCGCGACGGCCGCCCTCGGCGGGCCGGGGCTCGGTCCACCAGATCTCGTCCCCGACGAACCCCACCCACTCGGGATGTCCGTCGTGCGCGGCGGCGAGCACCGCGTCGATCGGCGACGGCCAGGAACCGTACGGCTGGGCCGGCATCTCTTCCCCCATGTCGTCAGGCCGTCCGCAGGAAGCGGTCGAGGACGCGGACACCGAACCGGAGCGCCTCCACGGGCACCCGCTCGTCCACGCCGTGGAACAACGCCTGGTAGTCGAAGCCCTCGGGCAGCCGCAGCGGGGCGAACCCGTAGCCGGTGATTCCAAGCCGGGAGAACTGCTTGGCGTCGGTGCCGCCGGACATGCAGTACGGGACGACGTGCGCGCCGGGCGCGAACTCCTCCACGGCGGACCGCATCCTGCCGAACAGCGGTGCGTCCACCGGGGCCTGGAGGGCGACCTCGCGGTGCACGTACTCCCAGTCGACGTCCGGTCCGGTGAGCCGGTCCAGGGTGGACTCGAACTCCTCCTCACCGCCCGGCACGAAGCGTCCGTCGATGTGCGCGTGGGCCTCGCCGGGGATGACGTTGACCTTGTAACCGGCGTCCAGCATCGTCGGGTTGGCGCTGTTGCGGACGGTCGCCTCGACCAGCTTGGCGGCTGGGCCGAGCTTGTCCAGCAGCAGCTCCATGTCGTGGAAGTCGGCCTCCACTCCATACAGGTCCGCCAGCTCGGTGAGCGCGGCCCGCACGGTCGGGGTGATGCGCAGCGGCCACTGGTGCTCGCCGATCCGGGTGACGGCGGCGGCGAGCCGGGTCACCGCGTTCTCCCGGTTCACCTTGGAGCCGTGTCCGGCCCGGCCGCCCGCGCTGAGCCGCACCCAGCCGGTGCCCCGCTCCCCCGCCGCTACGGGATAGATCTCGCGCCCGGTGCCGTCGTGGAAGGTGAAGGCCCCCGACTCCCCGATGGCCTCCGTACAGCCCTCGAACAGCTCGGGGTGCCGGTCGGCGAGGAAGCCGGAGCCGTCCTCCGCGCTGGCCTCCTCGTCGGCGGTGAACGCGATGACGAGGTCCCGGCGCGGCCGGACGCCCTGCCGGGCCCAGCCGCGCAGCACCGCCAGGATCATCGCGTCCATGTTCTTCATGTCGACGGCGCCGCGCCCCCAGACCACGCCGTCGCGGACCTCGCCGGAGAAGGGGTGCACGCTCCAGTCGGCGGGCTCGGCGGGCACCACGTCCAGATGGCCGTGGACCAGCAGCGCGTCGGCGGACGGGTCGGTGCCCGCGACGCGGGCGACGACATTGCCGCGCCCCGGTGTCCGCTCCAGCAGCAGCGGTTCAAGACCGGCACCGGCCAGGCGTTCGGCCGCGTACTCGGCGGCCGGCCGCTCCCGGCAGTCGCCGCCGCCCCGGTTGGTGGTGTCGATCCGGATCAGCTCGGAGGTGAACTCGACCACCTCGTCCAGCGCGCGCTGGTCAGCCATACTGCTCCTCCACGGCGGCCGAGGCGATCGTGGTGACCGCCTTGAACGTGCGAATTGCCTCGTACATCGTGCCGTTGGTGTACGCCACCTTCCGCTCCCCGGTCCGCACCACCCCCGGCACGACGGTGACGGCCATCGCCAGATGCTCGGCGTCGAACTCGACGGCGACCGTGAACGGCCCCTGGTCCAAGGGCGCTTCACGCACCGCGAGCCGCGCCGCCTCCGTGGCCGCCGCGCGGATGTCGGCGGCGGTGCGGGCCGGGGTGCGGCAGACGGCCGCGTACCGCGACACATGGTCCTTGACCGCGACCTTCAGCGCCTCCGGCGCGTAGCCGAGCGCGTCCTCGCAGGCCAGGTCGTCCCCGGTGACCAGTACCACCGGCACCCCGTACTCCGCGACGACGTGCGCGTTGAGCAGGCCCTCGCTGGCGCGTACGTCGTTCAGCCAGACTCCGGTGATCTGGTTGGCGAGGTAGGTGTGGGCGAGGACGCCCTCCATGCCGGCGCCGGCGTGGTAGCCGATGAACGCGATGCCGTCGACGTCGCCGTGCTGGACGCCCTCCACCATGGACAGCGACTTGTGCCGCCCGGTCAGCATCTCGACCCGCTCGTCCAGCTTCTCCAGCAGGAGGTTGCGCATGGTCCAGTGCGCCTCGTTGACGAGCACCTGGTCGGCGCCGCCGTCGAAGAAGCCCTGGGCGGCGGCGTTCACATCGGAGGTGAACATCCCCCGGCAGCGCTCCCACTGCGGCGTCCCCGGCAGCACGTCGGCGGGCCAGGTGACCCCGGTGGCGCCTTCCATGTCGGCACTGATGAGGATCTTCATGCCGCGCAGGTTACGCGCCCGGACCGGCGGCGGCTACGACCTGGTCTCCGGCCGCCGCCCGGCACGGGCCGTTCTCACTCGCGCGCCAGCACGAACCACCTGGCCGGCAGGTCGATACGGGTGCCGTCCGGAAAGTGCTCGGTCTGCGGCAGGACCGTCTCCCCGGTGGCCATGATCTTCAGGCCGGCCTCGGTCAGCAGACGGGGTATCTCCTCGTCCCCGGCGTCCGCGGGCTTGAGGTCGTGGTGGAAGACGCGGCGGAGCTTCGGCGGGGGCCCGGCGGGACCGGAGGCCGCCCGCCGCAGGACGTCACGGGAGCCGGAGGTCAGTTCCACCACGAAGGCCCGGCCCGCCTCCCCGAGCAGCTCGGCCACGGCGGCGGCGACCAGGGGCCGGGCCGCGGGCTCGCTCTGGTGGATGACGGCGCGCATGTAGACGTTGCTGTCCCCGAGCCGGTCGTGCAGGTCGCGCACGGCGTCGGTGTCGGTCAGGTCGAGCTGCTCGAACTCGGCGGCGGCCCCGGCCGTGGCACGGCGGGCGTGGTCGATCGCCGCGTCCGAGAGGTCGACGCCGACCGCGCGGGCGAACCGGGTGGCGAGGAAGCGGGTCTGGGTGCCGTTGCCGCAGCCGAGGTCCACGATGACGCGGCCGGCCTCGGCGTGGGGCAGCAGGAGATCGCTGTGCGGCTCGGCGGTCAGCGACGGGTCGGAGTCCCAGATCGCGTCCCCTCGCTCGTCGGAGGTCTCCCGCCAGTAACTCTCCCAGTTGGAGCGGTAGTCGTCGGAAACATTCACTGCGATCTCCCCAGGGTCGGTGCCATGATCGGGATATCGCGCCGACTGCCCCCGGACAAGGGGTCCAAGGGCCCCTTTTACGGAGTCAGCGCCTGCTCGAACCACACCGTCTTGCGGTGCCCCCTCGTCGTCGCGCCCCACTCCTTCGCCAGCCGGCTGACCACGCCGAGGCCCCGGCCCGCCTCGTCGTCCGGTCCGGCGGTGCGCATGTCCGGCAGCTCCGGTTCCTCGTCCGTGACCTCGAACAGCAGGTCCCCGGCGCGCACCACGCGCAGCCCGACCGGGCCTCCCCCACCGTGCCGTACCGCGTTGGTGACGACCTCGCTGACCAGTAGCAGCGCGGTGTCCACCGCATGCGGCAGCCCCCACTCGAGCAGGCGCTCGCGGACCAGGTGCCGGGCGCGGGAGACCTCGCGCGGGTCGGACTCCAGGTGCCAGTGGGCCACGTGGTCGTCGGGGATGCCGTTGAGCCGGGCCATCAGCAGGGCCACGTCGTCCTTGCGGCCGCCACGGGTGTTGAGGGCGCGGATGATGGTGTCGCAGGCGGTGTCCATCGAGGCGGCCGGGTGCGCGGCGGACTCGCAGAGCGCGGCCAGCCCCTCCCCGATGTCGGAGCCGCGCACCTCGACCAGGCCGTCCGTGCACAGCACCAGCCGGTCGCCGGGCGCCACCCTTACCGTGGTGGCCTCGAAGGGCACCCCGCCGACGCCGATGGGCGCGCCGGTGGGCAGTTCGAGCAGTTCGCTGCCGCCGTCCGCCGCCCGGACCAGCACGGGCGGGATGTGCCCGGCGTTGGCGATCTGCAGCTCGCCGCGGATCGGGTCGTAGACGGCGTAGAGACAGGTGGCGAGATAGTTCTCACCCAGCCTGCGGGCCAGGTCGTCCAGGTTGCGCAGCAGTTGGGCGGGCGGGGTCTCCAGTGCGGCCATGGTCTGGACGGCGGTGCGCAGCTGGCCCATCATCGCGGCCGAGTTGAGCCCATGGCCCATCACGTCCCCGACGACCAGCGCGGTACGCGAGCCGGGGAGTTTCACCGTGTCGAACCAGTCACCGCCGATCCGGCCGAGCAGCGTGCCGGGCAGATAGCGGGTCGCCACGTCACACCCGGCCATGCGCGGGCTGACCTGCGGCAGCATGCTGTCCTGGAGGGTCTCGGCGACGTTCTCCTGGTACGTGTACATGCGCGCGTTGTCGAGCACCAGCCCGGCGCGGGCGGCGAGTTCGGCGCCGGTGGTGCGGTCCATGCCGTCGAAGGGCAGCCGGTCGGGGCGGCGCAGCAGCACCATGAAGCCGAGGACCACGTTGCGGGCTTTCAGCGGGACGATCAGCAGGGAGCGGCCGTTGATGAGCGGCCTGAGGTCCCGCTTCTCGAACTCGCCGGAGATCCGGTTGCCCAGTTCGTCGCTGATCCTCGGGATGAGGACTGGTTCGCCGGTGACCATGCACTGGTAGAACGGCGTGTGCTCGGGAAAGGCGAACGCCTCGCCGACCGGCACGGTGTCGTCCCAGCGGCCGGGTTCGTCGTTGTGCTCGACCCAGACCCGGTGCATCAGCGTGCTGGCGTCGGGCGGCCCGTCGGGGAAGCCCTCGCCCGCGAGGACGGCCGAACGCAGATGGGTGCCGGCGAAGTCCGCGAACCGGGGCACGGCCGCGCTGGTGACCTCGCGGATCGTCTCCCCCAGGTCGAGGGAGGTGCCGATGGCGGAGCTGACCTCGTTGAGGAACTCCAGCCGCTCCCGTACGGCCGCGTACTCCAGGTCGGCCAGGGCGTCGGCCGGGATCAAGGGCTCGCTGCGGGGGCGCGGGACAACGCTGTCGAAGCGGCCGGGGCGCCGGGGCACACCCCAGTACGGGGTGACCGGGACCCGCTCGTACTGGCTGAACTCCAGGACCGGATAGCCGAGTTCGAGGATCTGGGAGACGATGCGGGCGCTGAGTCCGGGGCCCATGTTGGGCAGGATCTCGGGGAGCCTGCGCTCCAGGTCGCCGGCGGTGGGCAGTTCGGTGTGGCGGGCGAAGCCGGGGGCGATGCGTTCGGTGCTCTCGTCCAGGTGGCCGCGTGCCTCGCGCAGCCGGGTGGCGTCGGCGGCGAGCACCAGCAGCCGGGAGGGGCCCGGCCCGACCAGCGGGTAGGCCCACCACAGCACGTCGATCCGCTCGTCGTCCCCGCGTCCGGGCGGGGTGAGCCGGGCGCGCCCCGCGGTGGGGTAGCCGGTGTGGGCGCCCAGGGAGGTCTCCAGGTCGGGGCCGGCCCCGTCGTCCGGCGTGTCGTCCCGGAGGTCGTCCGGCAGGGCCCCGGAGACGGGCAGCAGGTCCGCGACGGGCTGTCCGACGGCCGTCTCCCGGCCGGGGCCGAACATCCGCCCGGCCCCGCTGCTCCAGTGGGACACCAGACCCGCGCGGTCGACGATCACCACGGCCAGCGGAATCCGGCCCGCCGCGGTGTTCTCCGCACCGCGGCCGGGAGACGCGTCCCGCTCGCTGCCACGGTCCATGGCCCAGGCCCTCTCTCCCCCACGGCTGTACGCGAACGATCAATGCCGCCCGCCACTACGGTACGGGGGAGTCACGTCGCCATGTGTGGCAAACCGCGAATTCCGTTCCGGAGATCCCCGCTGGTTCGAGAGGGCCCGTAACCCTCAGTCCTCGTGCCCCAGTTGCAGGTCACGCTCGGTGCGGCCGCCGCCCGCGACCTGCAGGACCGTGGCGACCGGCGGGTAGCCGGCGGCGATGACGGTGTACTCGCCGGAGGAGAGGTCGACGAAGCGGAAGGTGCCGTCGGCGCCCGTGGTGAGGGTGTCGACCACGTTCCCGGCCGCGTCGAGCAGGGTCACCCGCGCGTCCTCCACGGCGCGCCCTCCCCCGGCCCGGACGGTGCCCTTCAGCACGGCCCCGCCCGCGAGTTCGACGTCCTGCCGCGTCTCGCGGGACGCTTGGACGGTGACCGGTAGGGCGGCCGGGCGGAAGGCGGGCGCGCTGGCGGCGAGGGTGTACTCCCCCGCGACCAGCTCGCCGATGACGTACCCGCCCTCGCGGCCGCTGCGGGTGGCGGCGACCACCTCGCCGTGCACGTTGGTGAGCGTGACGGTGGCGTCGCGCACGGGGCTGCCGTCGGCGGTGAGCACGGCGCCCGCGAGGCGTCCGGCGCCGCCGAGGACCACGTCCAGCTCGACGGGGCGTTCGCCCACGGTGACGGAGACGGCCTGCGGCTGGTGGCCGCCCGCCGCCGCGATGAGCACGTAGGAACCGGCACCGGGGGTGGCCAGTGCGTAGCGGCCGTCGTCGCCGCTGGCGCCCCGGCCGATCTGCACCCCGCCGACGTCGATGAGGGTGAGCGCGGCGCGGGGCACGACAGTGCCGTCCGGGTGCTGGACGGTTCCGCAGACCGCGATCCCGGCGGTGTGCGGCGCGCGGGCCTGGGGCGGTACGGGGATGCCCGGCACGGTGTCCGGGTCGGTGGCGATGGGGGCGTGCTGGGACACCAGGGGTTTCTCCTTGAGGAAGAAGGCGATGATCAGGCCGAGGACGAGCACCGGCACCAGGTAAAGGAAGATCCGGGGCATGGCGTCGGCGTAGGCGTGGATGTAGGCGTCCCGCAGCGCCGGGGGGAGCGCGTGCACGAGCTGCGGGGTGATCGCCTCGGGGTCGGGCAGCGCGGCCGAGGCGTCCGCCGGGAGGTCCTCGCGCAGGGCGTCGGTGAGCCGGTCGGCGAAGAGGGTGCCGAAGACGGCGGCGCCGACGCTGCCGCCGATCTGCCGGAAGTAGTTGTTGGCGCTGGTGGCGGTGCCGAGGTCGGCGGGGCGGACGGAGTTCTGCACGGCGAGCACCAGGACGGGCATGACCAGGCCGATGCCGGTGCCGAGGACGGCCATCCAGACGCTGTAGGACAGCCGGGGGGTGTCGGCCTCCAGCCGGGACAGCAGCCACATGCCGAGGGCGGCGAGGGCGGCACCGGCCACCGGGTAGACCTTGTAGCGGCCGGTGCGGCTGATGAGCTGGCCGCCCACGATGGAGGCGCCGACGATGCCCGCCATCATGGGCAGCATCAGCAGCCCGGACTCGGTGGCGCTGGCCCCGTCGACCATCTGGAGGAAGGTCGGCAGATAGCTGGCCGCGCCGAACAGGGCGACGCCGATGACCAGTCCGACCAGGCCGGCGATGTTGAAGACCGAGTCCCGGAACAGCCGGAGCGGGATGAGGGGTTCGGCGGCGAAACGCTCCGCCACGACGAACAGGATCACGGCGGCGAGGGCGCCCGCGCCGAGGCCGATGATCTCCCTGGAGTCCCAGGCGTATTCGGTCCCGCCCCAACTGGTCAGCAGCACCAGGCAGGTCGAGGCGATGGCGAGCAGCAGCGCGCCGGGCACGTCGAGCCGGGCGCGCTTGTTCGGCCGGGGCAGCTTCAGCACGGCGGCGACCACGGCGAGGGTGACCAGGCCGAAGGGGACGTTGATGTAGAAGCACCAGCGCCAGGAGAGGTGGTCGGTGAAGTAGCCGCCGAGCAGCGGTCCGGCGACGGAGGCGAGGCCGAAGGCGGCGCCGATCAGGCCCATGTAGCGGCCGCGCTGCCGGGGCGGCACGATGTCCGCGATGATCGCCTGCACACCGATCATCAGGCCGCCCGCGCCGATGCCCTGCACCGCGCGGAAGGCGATCATCTGGTCCATGCTCTGCGCGCGCCCGGCGAGGGCGGAGCCGATCACGAAGACCAGGATGGCGAACTGGAAGACGCCCTTGCGGCCGAAGAGATCACCGAGCTTGCCGTAGAGCGGCAGGCCGATGGTGGAGGTGAGCAGGTAGGCGGTGATCGCCCAGGACATCTTGTCCAGGCCGTGCAGCTCGCCGACGATCTTCGGCAGCGCGGTGGCCACGATCATCTGGTCCAGCGCGGCCAGCAGCAGCGCGAGCATCAGCCCGACGAAGACCAACCGGACCTGGCGCGCGCCGAGTTCGGGTGCCGGGACGGGTGGTGGGTCCAGGTGTCCGTCCGGAGCCGGCACCGCCTCGGTGACCGGCTCCTCGCACACCAGCGTCGTTCCGCCCACGTACCGCTCCCCTCGCTCACACCTGTCGCACATCCCGCGTTACGCGACAACTGCGAACACATACGGCGAGTTACGGCATGAATCCGGTCTCGGCGGAGATCACTCGAACCGGTGAGGGAAGCAACGCCCCCCGCACCGGCCGGTGTTTGGAGGTGTCAGCCCTCGACCTGGGCGGCGAGCCTGTCGAGCACCGAGTCGTAGATGCGGCCCAGGCCCTTGGGGGCGAAGGTGCGCTCGAAGAAGCCGCCGATGCCGCCGGCGCCCTTCCAGGTGGTGGTGACCACGACACGGGAGCGGCCCTCGTCGGCGGGGGTGACGCGCCAGATGGTGACCATGGTGGAGTTCCGGTCCTTCTCGACCAGCTCGCCGGGGGTCGGCTCGTCGACCTCCATCAGGCAGTCGCGTACGCGCTTGCTGGTGGCCTGGAGCTTCCAGTGCACGAGGGTGCCCGCGCCGTCGCCGCCCTCGCGGACCTCGTACTCGCTGAAGTGCTCGGGGAGCAGCTTCGGGCGGGTGGTCCGGTAGTCGGTCAGCGCGTCGAACACCCTGTCGGCGTTCGCCGCGACGACTCGTTCCGTAGTGGCCTCGACCTGCGCCATCGCTCTCCTCCACGACCTGTTTTCCAGCGTTTCGGATCAGCCAACCACCCCGGGACCCCGGCTCCAAATCCGGGTCCACCCGATCATGGGAACACATGTTCTATTGTGGGGAGCGAGCTACCGAGGAGGCGTCATGCGCTGGGAGAACCTGACCGACGAGTCCGGTGGTCACGGCCGGACCCCCGACGGCGCGCTGTTCGGCGCGGACGCCGTGGTGACCCGTACGTTCGACACGCCCGAGTTCAAAGGCATCACCTTTCACGAGGTGCGGGCGCGGTCGATCCTGAACCGGGTGCCGGGCGCGTCCCGGATGCCGTTCGAGTGGACGGTGAACCCCTATCGAGGCTGCTCGCACGCCTGTGTGTACTGCTTCGCCCGCAAGACGCACAGCTATCTCGACCTGGACACCGGGCTCGGCTTCGACTCGCAGATCGTGGTCAAGGTCAACGCGCCCGAGGTGCTGCGCCGCCAGCTGGCCTCGCCGCGCTGGGGCGGGGAGCACGTGGCGATGGGCACCAATGTGGACTGCTACCAGCGCGCGGAGGGCCGGTACAGGCTGATGCCGGGGATCATCGACGCCCTCACCGAGCGGGCCAACCCGTTCTCCATCCTCACCAAGGGCACCCTCATCCTGCGCGACCTGGACCGGCTGGTGCGCGCGGCCGAGGTCACCGACGTCGGCATCTCGGTCTCCGTGGGCTTCACCGACCCGGCCCTCTGGCGCACGGTGGAGCCGGGCACCCCGGCGCCCGAGCGGCGGCTGGACGTGGTGCGCACCCTGGGCGAGCACGGCATCGGCTGCGCGGTGCTGATGGCCCCGGTGATCCCCTTCCTCAGCGACCAGCCCGCCCAACTGCGCGACACCGTCCGCGCCATCGCGGAGTCCGGGGCCACCTCGGTGACGCCGCTGGTGCTGCATCTGCGGCCCGGCGCGCGGGAATGGTTCATGAGCTGGCTCGCCGAGCACCATCCGCACCTGGTGGCCCGCTACCAGCGGCTGTACGCGGGCGGCTCCTACGCCCCCACCTGGTACCAGCGCCGGGTCACCCGCCAGGTGCACGAGCTGGCACGGGAGTACGGCATCGGGCCGACCCGCGCGGGCGCCACCCGGCGCATCCGCCCGGCCCGGCCCGACGAGCGGCCGGCGGAGCCGGAGCCGACGCAGCTCACCCTCATGTGAGGGCGTTCGAGGGCATCCGGCGACCCGTTCGGGTCAAGTACGGGGCGGACGGGCCGAAGGGGACGGGGATCGCAGGGACGATGCCGCGAGGACCGCATCCCCCGCGGTCCGCGCCATCCTCCGTCCCGTGGAGTTGCCACGCATGAGAACACGCGCAGCCGTACTGGGCGCGACGGCCGTCCTGCTGGCTGCATCGGCCACCGCCCTGCCCGTCCAGGCCGCCCCCGCCCCGGCCACGCCGGGCCTGACCTGGAAGGACTGCGGCACCCGCGCCTACCCGACCCTCCAGTGCGCCTCCCTGGAGGTTCCACTGGACCACGCCCGGCCCACCGGGCGGCAGATCTCGCTCGCCCTGTCCCGCGTCCCGCACACCGCGAAGACCTCCCAGGGCCCGCTCCTGGTCAACCCCGGCGGCCCCGGTGGCAGCGGGCTCACCCTCGCCGGGTACATCGCCTCCGCGCTGCCCGCGAAGGTGGCCGCGCGGTACGACGTCATCGGCTTCGACCCGCGCGGCGTCGGCAGAAGCGCCCCGGCGCTGAACTGCGCCCCGGACCACTTCACGCCGGTACGCCCGGACACCGTCCCGGCCACACCGGAGCTGGAGCGGCGGAACCTGGACCGCGTGCGGTCCTTCGCCGCCGCCTGCGGCAGGGCCCACGCGGACGTGCTGCCGTACATCGACACCGTCTCGGCCGCCCGTGACCTGGACTCGGTCCGCGCGGCCCTGGGCGCCGGCCGCCTCAGCTATCTCGGCTACTCCTACGGCACCTACCTGGGCGCGGTCTACGCCAAGCTCTTCCCGACGCGGGTGCACCGTCTGGTGCTGGACTCGATCGTGAATCCGACCGGCGTCTGGTACGAGGACAACCTCACCCAGGACGACGCCTTCGACGCCCGCCACAAGGCCCTGATGGCGTGGATCGCCGCGCACGACGAGGCGTACGGCCTGGGCACCGACCCCGCGCGGATCGAGGCCGACTGGTACGCGATGCGGGCCGCGCTGGCGAAGGACCCGGCGGACGGGAAGGTGGGCGCCGCCGAGCTGGAGGACACCTATATGCCGGGCGGGTACTACGACGGCTACTGGCCCTACCTCGCCGAGGCGCTGGCGTCCTGGGTCCACGACAAGGACACCGGACCGCTGGAGCAGGCGTACGAGAACTTCGCCGCCGTCGACGCGGGCGGGAACAACAACTACAGCGTCTACACGGCCGTCCAGTGCCGGGACGCGCCCTGGCCGCGCGACTGGCGCCGCTGGTCGCGGGACACCTGGGCGGCCCACCGCAAGTCGCCCTTCATGACCTGGAACAACGCCTGGTACAACGCGCCGTGCGCGTTCTGGCCCACGCCCCCGCGCGAACCGGTCGACATCGCCAACGGCAAGCTCCCCGCGGCCCTGCTCTTCCAGGCGACGGACGACGCGGCCACCCCGTACTCGGGCGGCCTCATCACCCACCGCCTCCTGGCCCGCTCCAGCCTGATCGTCGAACAGGGCGGCGGCAACCACGGCATCACCCTGACCGGCAACTCCTGCCTCGACGACCACCTCACCGCCTACCTCACCGACGGCACGGTCCCGCGCGGCCGCGGCGCGGTGGACGCGGTCTGCGACAAGTCCCCCGCCCCGAAACCCCTGGACGCCAAGACGGCTCCCGCCGCCTCGAAGGGCTCGACCCTCCACGGCCTCCTGGGCTTCCGCCACTGACTCCCACCGGTGCCCGCCACTCCGGCGGGCACCGGAAAATCCGGCCGCGCGACCGCTGCCGCTCTCTACGCTCCCCGCCATGGACACCCTCACCATCCGCCCGATGGCCCTCGCCGACTGCGAGCGCGTGGCGGAGATCCGCGTGACCGGCCGGCGGCACGCCTACCGGGGGCTCATGCCGCAGGCGGACCTCGACGGGCTGAGCGTCGAGGCGGACGCCGAGAGCCGCCGGGCCCACTTCACGCGCCCGGACGACCCCACGACCCATCTGGTCGCCGAACGCGCGGGCCAGGTCGTCGGCTGGGCCTCGACGGGACCGTACCGGGACGGCCGGACCCTCACCCGGGACGCCGAGTTGTACGCGCTCTACGCCGACCCCGCGCACCTCGGAACCGGCGTCGGCCGCGCCCTCCTCGCCGAAGCCCTGGCCCGCAGCACCGCCCACCCGCGCATGCTGCTCTGGGTCCTGCGCGACACCCGCGCCCCCCGCTTCTACGAGCGGGCGGGCTTTCGTCCGGACGGCGCCGAGGACGGCATGTCGGTGCCGGAGGTGCGGTACGTCCGGTGTCAACTCCGCTGCTGCTGACGCGGGATGCGCCCCAGGGCGGTCACGGCGGCCTCCGCCAGGGCCGGGTGGGCGAGCGCCTCGGTCAGTACCCGCTTCGCTCGCGGGTCGGCCAGGGTGCCGAGGCCCTCCACACAGGCGAGGGCGACCCGGCGGTAGGGGTCGTGGGGGCGGAGACGGCGTTCGAGGGTGGTGATGAGCGCGGGGACCGACTCGGGGGCCCGCAACCGGACGAGCAGGCGCACCGGTTGCAGGGCATAGGCGACGCGGAGTTCATTGGTGGCGAGCGCGGCGGCCGCCCGCGCGGTACGCGGGTCCCCGAGCACGGCCAGCGCGTCGGCGGCGGCGGCGCACCGGGGCGGGTCGCGGTGGTTGAGGAGCAGCACCAGGGACTCGAACGCCCGCCGGTCCCCGGCGACTCCGAGCCGGTAGGCGGCCAACTCGCGGGCCCACAAGGGCTGTCCGGGCGCGGTGAGAACACCGGCCAGCTCGTCCCGGTCCCCGGTGCCCACCAGCCTCTCGTAGGCGGCCCCACCCCGCGACTCACGCCGTAGGCGTTCGGTGAGAACTCGCAACCCTTCGTCCACGCACCCAGCGTAGGCGCGTGATGACGGTGAAGGGAGGTACATCACAAAGCCGAGTTGGCGCCCGCCACTGGCGCGCTCGTTACTCACTGGTTAAGCTCAGACGAGCGAGTTACCCACTCGCGCTTCGGCTGGCGACGGTCTGGTGACGCAACCGTCGAGAGCACGACCCGGCTCCGGGACAGGGCCGGTCGGCAAGTTGGACCGTCATGGGCGTGTGCGCGCCCGGCACGACGGCACCGGGCGTGTGCGCTTCGCAGCCCGGCAACACCCGCATCCCCGCGCTTCGGCACGCGTCCTCACGCGTGCGGCGCGTTCCTCGTCGTCACCACTCTTCCTGGAGTTCCGCGATGGCCACTCCCCTGTCCCACACCCCTCCCTCCCCGCTGCGGACGATCGCCGTGGTCGGTCTCGGCACCATGGGCACCGGTCTCACCGAGGTCCTGGCGCGGGCCGGCCGCACCGTGGTCGGCATCGACATCGACGCGGCCCAGGCCGCCACCTGCGTCCAGGCGCTGGAGCGCTCCACCGCCCGCGCCGTCGAGCGCGGCCGGCTCACCGAGCCCGAGCGCGCCGCCCTGCTGGACCGGGTCACCACCTCGACCGACCTCTCCGCGGCCGCCGACGCCGACCTCGTGATCGAGGTGGCCCCGGAATCGTACGAGATCAAGCAGCAGATCCTCGCCGAACTGGACCGCGTGGTGCGGCCGGAGGCCATCCTGGCCACCGGCACCAACGCGCTCTCCGTCACCCGGCTCGCCGCCGGCTCGGAGCGCCCCGAGCGCGTCCTCGGCCTGCACTTCTTCAACCCGGTGCAGGCGATGAAGCTGGTGGAGGTCGTCTCCTCGGTGCTGACCGCACCCCACGCGGTCACCGCCGTCACCGACCTCGCGGTCGAGCTGGGCAAGGAGCCGGTCGCGGTGGGTGACCGCCCCGGATTCGTCGCGGACGGCCTGCTGTTCGGCTATCTGAACCAGGCCGCCGCGATGTACGAGGCGCGCTACGCCTCCCGCGAGGACATCGACGCCGCGATGCGGCTGGGCTGCGGTCTGCCGATGGGCCCGCTCGCCCTGCTGGACCTGATCGGCGTGGACACCGCCCGCCGGGTCCTGGAGGCGATGTACGCCGAGTCCCGCGACCGGCTGCACGCCCCGGCGCCGATCCTGAAGCAGCTCAGCCAGGCGGGCCTGACCGGCCGCAAGGCGGGCCGCGGCTTCTACACCTACGCGGCTCCGGGCAGCGCCGAGACCGTCCCGGACGCCCTCACCCCGGCGCCCGGCAGCGCCGCGACGACGGGCCGTACTGTGCGCTCGGTGGGCGTGGCCGGGTCCGGCACGATGGCGTCGGGCATCGCGGAGGTGTTCGCCAAGGCCGGGTTCGAGGTGATCCTGGCCGCCCGCAGCGAGGAGAAGGCACAGGCCGCCAAGGCGCGCGTCGGCAAGTCGCTGGACCGCTCGGTCGCCAAGGGCCGCCTGACCGCCGAGTCGGCGGCCGGGATGCTGGAGCGGATCACCCCGGCCGGCGGCTACGAGGCGTTCGCGGACGTCGACCTGGCCGTGGAGGCGGTCGCGGAGGACCTGGACGTCAAGCGGCAGCTCTTCCAGGCGCTGGACAAGGTCTGCAAGCCGGGCGCGGTCCTGGCCACCACCACCTCCTCGCTGCCCGTCGTCGCCTGCGCCCGCGCCACCTCGCGCCCGCAGGACGTCATCGGCATGCACTTCTTCAACCCGGCCCCGGCGATGAAGCTGGTGGAGGTGGTCCGCACGGTCCTCACCGCCGACGACACCCATGCCACCGTCCGCGAGGTCTGCGCCAAGCTGGGCAAGCACCCGGTGGACTGCGGTGACCGCGCCGGCTTCATCGTGAACGCGCTGCTGTTCCCGTACCTGAACAACGCGATCAAGATGGTCGAGGAGCACTACGCGACCCTGGACGACATCGACGCGGCGATGCGGCTGGGCGGCGGCTACCCGATGGGCCCGTTCGAACTGCTGGACGTGGTCGGTCTCGATGTCTCGCTGGCCATCGAGAAGGTGCTGCACCGCGAGTTCCGCGACCCGGGTCTCGCCCCGGCGCCGCTGCTGGAGCACCTGGTGGCGGCGGGCTGCCTGGGCCGCAAGACCGGCCGGGGCTTCCGCGAGTATGCCCGCCGCTGACGGCGGCGGTCTCCGGGACGGGCCGGAGTGGGGCGGGCTGCTCGAACCGGGCGGCCTCACCCCGCCCGGCCGGGCTCCCACCCGCTCCGGGGACGAGGGCCTCCCGGCACCCGCGCGTGGCACGGCGTCCATGCAGTACGTTCGGGTCATGTCCCAGCCCGTCAGGTCCTCACGTACATCCGCCGCCTCCGACGCCCCGGAGAGCGCCGCGGGCGGCCGCGCCGCCGCCCAGCGGCTGAAGATGCGCCGGGAACTGGCGGCGGCCGCGATGGAGCTCTTCGCGTCCAAGGGGTACGAGGCGACCACGGTGGACGAGATCGCGGCGGCGGCCGGGGTCGCCCGGCGCACGTTCTTCCGCCACTTCCGTTCCAAGGAAGAGGCGATCTTCCCCGACCACGACGACACCCTGATCCGGGCCGAGGCGGTGCTCAACGCGGCCCCGGCGCACGAGCACCCGCTCGACACCGTGTGCCGCGGGATCAAGGAGGTCATGCGGATGTACGCGGCCCAGCCGGAGATCTCGGTGGCCCGCTACCGGCTGACCCGCGAGGTGCCGACGCTGCGCGAGGCGGAGATCGCCTCGGTGGCCCGCTACGAGCGGCTGTTCACCCGCTATCTGCTGGGCCACTTCGACGAGCGGGCGCACGCCGACGACGCCAACGACGATCCGCTGCTGGCCGAGGTCGCCGCGTCCGCCGTGGTCACCGCCCACAACCATGTGCTGCGGCGCTGGCTGCGGGCGGACGGCCAGGGCGACGTGGAGGCGCAGCTCGACCACGCCTTCGCCATCGTGCGCCGGACCTTCGGCAGCGGTATCGGCGCCGGCCGGAGCACGGCCGCCACGGCCGCTCCGGCGACGGTCTCCGCGCAGGGTGAGGTGCTGGTGACGGTCGCCCGCACCGACGCCCCGCTCGACGAGGTCATGCGGACCATCGAGCAGGCACTCAAGGAGCGCTGAGCGCGCCTTTCCCGCTGTGACGACGGCCACCCTTCGGGGTGGCCGTTTTGCCATGTCCGGGCCCGTTATCTGGCACCTTCCGGGGCCCGTTCGATCGATCATCGCTCATTTGTTACGTAAAGATTTCATGTGAGAGGAAGTTCTGGCACTCAGTGCCTTGCCGCCTGACACGCGGTGTCATACGTTGAGAGTGTCCGGACGGCCGGCGCGTAGCGAAATCCCGCGCGTCGGCTGTCCCCGCAAGCCACCCGGCTCGCGCGTCCGGACGCCTGCGTCACAGGCAACCTCCCGCGCCACAAAGCGCCGCCGAAGCACCCGCCGACAACCGACGGCACACCCCTCGCACCCCCGAGCGCACTTCCCGCACCGACGAAACCCCAGCGCCCCTCCCTCAAGGGCGCTCACCGCCGGAGGCAATACCGTGACCGTGAAGGACATCCTCGCCGCGATCCAGTCGGACGCCACGTCCGCCGACTTCGCCGCCATCCCGCTGCCCGAGTCGTACCGCGCGATCACCGTGCACAAGGACGAGACGGAGATGTTCGCGGGTCTTGAGACCCGCGACAAGGACCCCCGAAAGTCCACCCACCTCGACGAGGTGCCGCTGCCCGAGCTGGGCCCGGGCGAGGCCCTGGTGGCCGTCATGGCCTCCTCGGTGAACTACAACTCGGTGTGGACCTCGATCTTCGAGCCGTTGTCCACCTTCGGGTTCCTGGAGCGCTACGGGCGCACCAACGAGCTGGCCAAGCGGCACGACCTGCCGTACCACATCATCGGCTCCGACCTCGCGGGCGTCGTCCTGCGCACCGGCCCCGGTGTGAACGCCTGGAAGCCCGGTGACGAGGTCGTCGCGCACTGTCTCTCCGTCGAGATGGAGTCCTCCGACGGCCACAACGACACGATGCTCGACCCCGAGCAGCGCATCTGGGGCTTCGAGACCAACTTCGGCGGGCTCGCGGAGATCGCCCTCGTCAAGTCCAACCAGCTCATGCCGAAGCCCGGCCACCTGAGCTGGGAGGAGGCCGCCGCCCCCGGTCTGGTCAACTCCACCGCCTACCGCCAGCTCGTCTCCCGCAACGGCGCCGGGATGAAGCAGGGCGACAACGTGCTGATCTGGGGCGCGAGCGGCGGGCTCGGCTCGTACGCCACCCAGTTCGCCCTCGCCGGCGGCGCCAACCCGATCTGTGTCGTCTCCAGCGACCAGAAGGCCGACATCTGCCGCTCGATGGGCGCCGAGGCGATCATCGACCGCAACGCCGAGGGCTACAAGTTCTGGAAGGACGAGCGGACCCAGGACCCCAAGGAGTGGAAGCGCTTCGGCAAGCGCATCCGCGAGCTGACCGGCGGCGAGGACATCGACATCGTCTTCGAGCACCCCGGCCGCGAGACCTTCGGCGCCAGCGTCTTCGTCACCCGCAAGGGCGGCACCATCACCACCTGCGCCTCGACCTCGGGCTACATGCACGAGTACGACAACCGCTACCTGTGGATGTCGCTCAAGCGCATCATCGGCTCCCACTTCGCCAACTACCGCGAGGCGTGGGAGGCCAACCGCCTGATCGCCAAGGGCAAGATCCACCCGACGCTGTCCAAGGTGTACTCCCTGGAGGACACCGGCCAGGCCGCGTACGACGTGCACCGCAACCTCCACCAGGGCAAGGTCGGCGTGCTGTGCCTGGCCCCCGAGGAGGGTCTCGGCGTCCGCGACACCGAGCTGCGCGCCGAGCACATCGACGCGATCAACCGCTTCCGCAACGTCTGAGGAGCGACCCGTGACAGAGCGTCAGGCGCCGCAGGCGCGTCAGAAGGACCGTCCGTGGCTCATGCGGACCTACGCCGGGCACTCGACGGCGGAGGCGTCCAACGAGCTGTACCGGCGCAACCTCGCCAAGGGCCAGACCGGTCTGTCGGTGGCGTTCGACCTGCCCACCCAGACCGGCTACGACGCCGACCACATCCTCGCCCGCGGCGAGGTCGGCCGGGTCGGCGTGCCCGTCTCGCATCTGGGTGACATGCGCAGGCTGTTCCAGGACATCCCCCTGGACCAGATGAACACCTCGATGACGATCAACGCCACCGCCATGTGGCTGCTGGCGCTCTATCAGGTCGTCGCCGAGGAGCAGGGTGTCGACATCACCCGGCTCCAGGGCACGACCCAGAACGACATCGTCAAGGAGTACCTCTCGCGCGGGACGCACGTCTTCCCGCCGGGACCCTCGCTCCGGCTGACGACCGACATGATCGCGTACACGGTGTCCCACATCCCCAAGTGGAACCCGATCAACATCTGCAGCTACCACCTCCAGGAGGCCGGCGCCACGCCGGTCCAGGAGATCGCCTACGCCATGTCCACCGCCATCGCGGTGCTGGACGCGGTGCGCGACTCGGGCCAGGTGCCCGAGGAGCGCATGGGCGACGTCGTGGCCCGGATCTCCTTCTTCGTCAACGCGGGCGTCCGCTTCGTCGAGGAGATGTGCAAGATGCGCGCCTTCGGCCGCATCTGGGACCAGGTCACCCGCGAGCGGTACGGCATCGAGAACCCCAAGCAGCGCCGGTTCCGCTACGGCGTCCAGGTCAACTCGCTCGGCCTGACCGAGGCGCAGCCGGAGAACAACGTCCAGCGCATCGTGCTGGAGATGCTGGCCGTGACGCTGTCGAAGGACGCCCGCGCGCGTGCGGTGCAGCTCCCCGCCTGGAACGAGGCGCTGGGCCTGCCCCGGCCCTGGGACCAGCAGTGGTCGCTGCGCATCCAGCAGGTGCTGGCGCACGAGAGCGACCTGCTGGAGTACGAGGACATCTTCGCCGGCTCGCACGTCATCGAGGAGAAGGTGTCCGCCCTGGTGGACGAGTCCTTCGCGGAGATGGCCCGGATCGAGGAGATGGGCGGCGCGATGGCCGCCGTGGAGTCCGGCTACCTCAAGGCCCAGCTGGTGGCCTCGCACGCCGAGCGGCGGGCGCGGATCGAGTCGGGCGAGGAGAAGATCATCGGCGTCAACATCTTCGAGACGACCGAGCCCAACCCGCTCACCGCCGACCTGGACACCGCGATCCAGACGGTCGACCCGGCCGTGGAGAACCGGGTGATCGAGGCGCTGGGCACCTGGCGGGACACCCGCTACCAGCCGCCCTTCAACCACCCGCGCCCGTGCAAGGCGCTGGAGAAGCTGAAGGAGGCCGCCAAGGGCACCGACAACCTCATGGAGGCCACCCTGGAGTGCGCCCGCGCCGGTGTCACGACCGGCGAGTGGGCGGGGGCGCTGCGCGAGGTGTTCGGCGAGTACCGGGCGCCGACCGGCGTCTCCTCCGCGCCGGTGGCGGTCCCCGCCGAGGCCGGGTCCGCGATGGCCGGGGTGCGGGCGCGGGTGGACGCCACCGCGCGCGACCTGGGCGTGGGCAAGCTGCGCTTCCTGGTGGGCAAGCCGGGCCTGGACGGGCACTCCAACGGCGCCGAGCAGATCGCCGTACGCGCCCGTGACGCCGGGTTCGAGGTGGTCTACCAGGGCATCCGGCTGACCCCGGAGCAGATAGTGGACGCCGCCCTCGCGGAGGACGTGCACGCGGTCGGCCTGTCCATCCTGTCCGGCTCGCACGCCCAGTTGGTGCCGGACGTGCTGGACCGGCTGCGCGAGGCCGGGGCGCACGACATCCCGGTGATCGCGGGCGGGATCATCCCCAATGCCGACGCCGAACTGCTGAAATCGGCCGGCGTGGCCGCCGTGTTCACCCCGAAGGACTTCGACATCACCGGAATCATCGGCCGTATCGTCGACGAGATCCGGACAGCGAACAAGCTCGACCCCCTGGAGGTCCCCGCATGACGACCCCTGTCAACCGCCTGCGTCCGCGCCGCTCCTGTCTGGCGGTGCCGGGCAGCAATCCGCGGTTCCTGGAGAAGGCGCAGGGTCTCCCGGCCGACCAGGTCTTCCTGGACCTGGAGGACGCGTGCGCGCCGCTCGCCAAGCCGGAGGCGCGGCACACCATCGTCAAGTTCCTCAATGAGGGCGACTGGACGGGCAAGACGCGGGTCGTACGGGTCAACGACTGGACGACCGAGTGGACGTACCGCGATGTCGTGACGGTCGTCGAGGGCGCCGGCCCCAACCTCGACTGCATCATGCTGCCCAAGGTGCAGAACGCCCAGCAGGTGGTCGCCCTGGACCTGCTGCTGACGCAGATCGAGAAGACGATGGGCTTCGAGGTCGGCCGCATCGGCATCGAGGCCCAGATCGAGAACGCCCAGGGTCTCAACAACGTCAACGAGATCGCGGCTGCCAGTCCGCGTATCGAGACGATCATCTTCGGTCCGGCCGACTTCATGGCGTCGATCAACATGAAGTCGCTCGTGGTGGGCGAGCAGCCGCCCGGTTACCCGGCGGACGCCTACCACTACATCCTCATGAAGATCCTGATGGCCGCCCGCGCCAACGACCTCCAGGCGATCGACGGCCCCTACCTCCAGATCCGCAACGTGGACGGCTTCCGCGAGGTCGCCGGCCGTGCCGCCGCCCTCGGCTTCGACGGCAAGTGGGTGCTGCACCCCGGCCAGGTGGACGCCGCCAACGAGGTCTTCTCCCCCTCGCAGGAGGACTACGACCACGCCGAGCTGATCCTGGACGCCTACGAGTACTGCACCTCCGAGGCGGGCGGCAAGAAGGGTTCGGCGATGCTCGGCGACGAGATGATCGACGAGGCCAGCCGCAAGATGGCCCTGGTCATCGCGGGCAAGGGCCGCGCGGCCGGGATGCGGCGGACGTCCAAGTTCGAGATTCCGGAGGCGTGAGCATGCAGTTCGGGCGCACCTACGAGGAGTTCGAGGTCGGGGCCGTCTACAAGCACTGGCCCGGCAAGACGGTCACCGAGTACGACGACCACCTCTTCTGCCTCCTCACCATGAACCACCACCCGCTCCACATGGACGCCAACTACGCCGAGAGCACCACGGACTTCGGCAAGAACGTGGTGGTCGGCAACTACATCTACTCGCTGCTGCTCGGCATGTCGGTGCCGGACGTGTCCGGCAAGGCGATCGCCAACCTGGAGATCGAGTCGCTGCGGCACGTGGCGCCGACCTTCCACGGCGACACCATCTACGGCGAGACGACCGTGCTCGACAAGTGGCCGTCGAAGTCGAAGAACGACCGCGGGATCGTGCACGTCGAGACCAAGGGCTACAAGCAGGACGGCACCCTGGTGTGCGTCTTCCGCCGCAAGGTCATGGTGCCGACCGAGACGTACATCAAGGAGCGCGGCGGCGAGCAGCCCGGCCGCCCCGAGCTCAAGGAGCAGGTGAAGTAGATGGCGCGCCTCGCCCAGACCGCCGGTCTGACGGACATCCAGCAGGAGATCCTCTCCACCGTCCGCGACTTCGTGGACAAGGAGATCATCCCGGTCGCCACCGAGCTGGAGCACCGCGACGAGTACCCGCAGCAAATCGTCGACGGGTTGAAGGAACTCGGCCTGTTCGGCCTGATGATCCCCGAGGAGTACGGGGGCCTGGGCGAGTCGCTGCTCACCTACGCGCTGTGCGTGGAGGAGATCGCCCGCGGCTGGATGTCGGTCTCCGGGATCATCAACACGCACTTCATCGTGGCGTACATGCTCAAGCAGCACGGCACGCAGGAGCAGAAGGATCACTTCCTGCCGCGTATGGCGGCGGGCGACATCCGGGGCGCGTTCTCGATGTCGGAGCCGGCGCTCGGCTCGGACGTGTCGGCCATCACGTCCAAGGCGGTGAAGGACGGCGAGGAGTACGTCCTCAACGGCCAGAAGATGTGGCTGACGAACGGCGGAACGTCCTCGTTGGTGGCCGTTCTGGTCCGGAGTGACGAAGGACACCCCGACGGCACCGCGCCCCACAAGTCCATGACGACCTTCCTGGTGGAGAAGGAGCCCGGCTTCGGCGAGGTCCGCCCCGGTCTCACCATCCCCGGCAAGATCGACAAGATGGGGTACAAGGGCGTCGACACCACCGAGCTGATCATGGACGGCCTGCGCGTTCCGGCCGACCGGGTCCTCGGCGGCGTCACGGGCCGGGGTTTTTACCAGATGATGGACGGCGTCGAGGTCGGCCGCGTCAACGTCGCGGCGCGGGGCTGCGGTGTCGCCCAGCGCGCCTTCGAGCTGGGCGTTCAGTACGCCCAGCAGCGGCAGACCTTCGGCAAGCAGATCGCCCAGCACCAGGCCATTCAGTTCAAGCTGGCCGAGATGGCCACCAAGGTCGAGGCCGCCCATGCGATGATGGTGAACGCCGCGCGCAAAAAGGACTCCGGGGAGCGAAACGACCTGGAGGCCGGAATGGCCAAGTACCTGGCCTCCGAGTACTGCAAGGAGGTCGTCGAGGACGCCTTCCGCATCCACGGCGGCTACGGCTTCTCCAAGGAGTACGAGATCGAGCGCCTGTACCGCGAGGCGCCGATGCTGCTGATCGGCGAGGGTACCGCCGAGATCCAGAAAATGATCATCGGTCGCCGCCTGCTCGAAGAGTATCGGTTCCAGGGCTGATTGTCCGGAGACGGGGTGTTATCGCCGAGAAGAAGATCACACCCCGTCGACGGTCTTCGGCCGCCGACTCGGCTTCCTGGCTTGCCCAGTTGCGGCCCGCGCCCGGTACGATCCCCGGAAAGCCGCCGTCCCCCGTCATTGCGCGGCATCATCCGCTACGAAGGTCATCCATGCCCCACAGCCAAACCTCTGCACCCAGCGACAGCCGAGCCGGCGGCGTACGCCTCGCGCGCGGAGCATCGCCGTGGCTCCTCCCGACCGTCGCCACCGCGGCCCTCAGCCTGGCACGGGCCCGCCGCTCGGGCGTCGCCAAGGCCGTCGCCGTGCCCGCCACCGCTCTCGCGGCGGGCATGCTGTGGTTCTTCCGCGACCCGGAGCGCGAGATCACCGCGGGCCGCGTCATCTCGCCCGCCGACGGTGTGGTGCAGAGCATCATGCCCTGGAAGGACGGCCGCACCCGCGTAGCCATCTTCATGAGCCCGCTCAACGTCCACGTCAACCGGGCGCCGCTGGCGGGCACCGTGACGTCGGTCGAGCACATCCCCGGCGGCTTTGTTCCGGCTTTCAACAAGGAGAGCGAGAACAACGAGCGCGTAGTCTGGCATTTCGACACCGAACTCGGCGACATCGAGATGATCCAGATCGCGGGCGCTGTGGCCCGCCGCATCGTGCCGTACATCCCTGAGGGCACGAAGGTCGAGCAGGGTGACCGCATCGGTCTGATCCGCTTCGGCTCGCGTGTCGACCTCTACCTGCCCGAGGGCGTGGAGGTCGACGTCGAGGTCGGTCAGAAGACCGTGGCTGGGGTGACTCGCATTGACCGTGATTGATCCAGAGACACAGGCGGGCTGGGTGCCTGAGGCCGACGAGGCGGGCGACGAGGAGGAGATGCCCCTCTCTATGCGCCTGTCGATAGCGGACACCCTCACGCTCGGCAACGCGACCTGCGGCTTCATGGCGGTGTACTTCACCACCACCGGCATCCTGATCCCGCACCTCACCGGCAGCCAGGAATCCGGCATGGCCCGCCACAGCGCGGCCACGGCGGTCATCCTGATGCTCTGCGCGGCGGTGTTCGACCTCTTCGACGGGCTGGTGGCGCGCAAGCTGCGCTCCTCCCCGATGGGCGCGGAGCTGGACAACCTCTCCGACCTCATCAGCTTCGGCCTGGCCCCGGCGTACTTCGTCCTGGTCTACGGCATGGTCGCGGACGACGCGCACCAGCGGGTGGCGGCTCTCGGGGCGATCGTGGTGCTGCTCGCCGTCGTACTGAGGCTCGCGCGGTTCTCCTGCGTGACGCTGAAGGACGGCATGTTCCAGGGCATGCCCTCGCCGTTCGGCGCGCTGACGGTCGTCTCCATCGTGCTGCTGGAGCTGCCGTTCCCGGCGACTCTGCTGGCCATCCTGGGCACCGCCTGGCTGATGGTGAGCCGGGTCGAGTACCCCAAGCCGCGCGGCCGCCTCGCCGGCGCGATGCTCGGCTGGATCGTCCTCTCCATGGGTCTGCTGGCCGCCTGGGCCTTCGAGGCCCCGGGCGGACAGCTCCTCCTCCAGACGGGCTGCGCACTCCAGCTCGTCATGGGCGCGGTGATCCCCCTGTTCGCCACGGCCCGCCGGGTGAACAACTTCCGCGACAACCGCCGGGAGGCGCGAGCGGCACAGCTGCCGTAACGCGCGATCGCTCTGCTTCGGGGCCCCGGACCTTCACTGGTCCGGGGCTCCTTTGCTTCGCCCTGCCCCCGGTGTCACCTCAGGTACTGCTCCGCGATACGGGACGCGACCTGTTCCAGCAGCGGGCCCGCCTGGGCCATGCAGGTGGCGGGGTCGGGTTCCAGGGCCGTGAGGGGGTAGGCCGCCGCGATGCCGGCTCGGCGGAGGGTCTCGGGGGGCAGGCTCAGGCGGCCGCACACCGCGAGGACCTCCTTGCCCGCGGCGCGGGCGGCTGCGGCCACGCCGGCCGGGGCCTTGCCGTGCAGGGTCTGTTCGTCCAGGGCGCCCTCGCCGGTGATGACGACGTCGGCGCGGGCCAGGGCTTCGGCGAAGCCCAGGACGTCGAGCATGACCTCGATCCCGGCGCGGAAGCGGGCGCCGAGGAGGAGGGCCGCGTAGCCGACGCCGCCCGCCGCGCCCGCGCCGGGGCGGTCCGCGAGGCCGGGGGCCAGGAGGGCCGCGAAGCGGGCGAGGGCGGCGTCGAGGAGGGACACGTCGGCCGGCGAGGCGCCCTTCTGCGGGCCGTAGACGGCGGCGGCGCCGTGCGGGCCGGTGAGGGGGTTGTCCACGTCGCCGGCGAGAATCAGCTCGACGGAGGCGAGGCGGGGGTCCAGGCCGCTCAGGTCGGCCTCGGCGAGGTCGGCGAGTCCGCCGCCGCCCGGCCCGACCGGCTCCCCCCGCTCGTCCAGGAACCGCGCGCCGAGCGCCGTGAGCATCCCGGCGCCCCCGTCCGTCGTGGCGCTGCCGCCGACGCCGAGGACGACGGTCCGGGCGCCCGAGTCCAGCGCGGCCCGCAGCAGCTCGCCGGAGCCGTGGGTGGAGGCGGTGAGCGGGGCGAGGGTCCCGGCCGGGAGGCGGCGGAGTCCGCTGGCCTCGGCCATCTCCACGACCGCCGTGTCCCCGCGTACCGCGAAGGCGGCGGTCACCGGATGCCCGAGCGGCCCGGCGACCTTCACCTCCCGGCGCTCGAACCCAGCGGCGACGGCCGCGTCCACGGTGCCGTCCCCGCCGTCGGCTACGGGCAGCGTCTCGACCGCGACGCCCGGCACGGCGCCGCGCAGCCCGGCCGCCACATGCGCGGCCACCTCCGCCGCCGTCAGCGACCCCTTGAACTTGTCCGGGGCGACGAGCACCCCGCGGCCCACACCGTCCACCACTCCGCGTCCCCTCACCGCTCGCTCCACCGCCCCTCCGGGTCGGCGCGGCGTCCACCCTAGGGGTTGTGGTCCACGCCCCCTGGTTACCCTGCCTGGATGACCACCTCTGACGACTTCGCCACGTACATCGCGGGCCTGCCCCGCGTTCTGTCCGCCGCCGCGACCCTGTTCCGGGACGCGGAGGGCCGGGTCTTCCTGGTCGAGCCGAACTACCGGCCGGGGTGGGGCCTGCCGGGCGGCACCATCGAGTCCGACGACGGCGAGACGCCCCGCCTGGGCGCCCGCCGCGAGACGCTGGAGGAGATCGGCCTGGACCGAGCGCCGGGCCGCCTGCTGGCCGTGGACTGGGTCCCGGTCCCCGGTCACATGCCCCTGGTCGCCTACCTCTACGACGGCGGCGTCCTCACCGACGCCGACCTCAAGGCCATCCGCCTCCAGGAGGAGGAACTCCTCTCCTGGCGCCTCGTCCCCCGCACCGACCTCCCCGACTACCTCCCCCCGCCCCTGGGCCGCCGCGTCCTCGCCGCCCTGGACGCCCTGGAGGACAGCAACGGCCCGGCGGAACTGGAGAACGGCCACCGGGCGGTCTGACGATGACCGGTACGGGCCCCAGGGACGACGACCGCTGGCTCGCCACGGTGTTCGCCGTGCCGTTGGCCCTGCTGACCCTCGTCTCCGCCTACTTCTGCTGGACCGCGCTGACGGTCCGGCCCTCGGGGGCATGGGACGACGACGCGTACGCGGGGATCGTGCTCGCGTGTGTGATGAGTGCCCGGGGCCGCCGCGGTGGCGGCGGCGGTGTGGGTGGTGCCGTCGGTGCGGCGCGTGCTGGGGTGGGGGTGGGTGGTGCCGGCCCTGGTGCTGGGGGTGGTCGCGGGGGTGCGGTGGGCGACCGGGAGATGAGGGGTATTTCGTTGGCCCGGTGGGGTGGGCGCGGCCTAGCCTCGGGGGCATGAGCAAGCCTCTGGTCGCCGTGCTCAGCGGCGCGGGAATCTCCACCGACTCCGGCATCCCCGACTACCGCGGGCCCAACGGGCTGTGGCGCCGGGACCCCGAGGCGGAGAAGCTCGTCACCTACGGGTACTACATGGGGGACCCCGAGATCCGCCGGCGGTCCTGGCAGATGCGGCGCTCCCAGCACACCCTGCGCGCCGAGCCGAACGCGGGGCATCTGGCGGTCGCCGAGCTGGAGCGTTCGGGGGTTCCCGTACGGGTCCTCACCCAGAACGTGGACGGCCTGCACCAGCGGGCCGGACTGCCCGAGCGCAAGGTGCTGGAGCTGCACGGCAGTGCCCGCAGTGTGGTGTGCACCCGGTGCAAGCTGCGCGGCTCGATGGCGGACGCGCTGGCGCGAGTCGAGGCGGGCGAGGACGACCCGCCGTGCCTGGCGTGCGGCGGCATCCTGAAGTCGGCGACGGTGATGTTCGGCGAGAACCTCGACCCGGTGGTCCTCGGCGAGGCGCTGGCGATCAGCAAGGCGTGCTCGGTGTTCGTCGCCGTGGGCAGCACCCTCCAGGTGCAGCCCGCCGCCGGGCTGGCCGGGGTCGCGGCGGACCACGGCGCCCGGCTGATCGTCGTCAACGCCGAGCCGACCCCGTACGACGACCTCGCCGACGAGGTGATCCGCGAACCCATCGGCACAGCCCTGCCCCAACTTCTGCATCGGCTGAGTCCGGAGAGCACATAGTGTGCCCTAGCTTGATCTTTAACCTCGGGGTCCGCACGAGTCCTCCCGTTCGCGGGACTGTCATGCTTCCGGGGTGAGTTCTACTCCTGTCCGACCAGGCGTGCGGATGCGTTGTTCGAACTCGCGGACGCGGTGTTGTGCGCTGACGGGCCGGTCCGGTCGCTGGTGGAACTGTCGCTGGTCGGCGAACACCGCCGCGGGCACGGCGGGCTCTACGACGCCCTGTCCGCGGGCCGGGTCGATATCCGCCCAGCTGCGACGGGCCCTGGCCGCGGTGCCGCTGCCACGGGCGGCGGACGGCCGACTTGTCCTGGTCGCCGACCTCACCTGCTGGCTGCGGCCCAGCGCCCCCACCTCACCGCAGCGGGCCACACCTACGGACAGGGCAAGGACCAGCACATGCCTGTTCCCGGCTGTCCCTATTCGGTGATCTGTGCGCTCGAGACCGGGAAGTTAGGTGCGCTTGGTGAACAGGCCCGGCGGGGCCTGTTCGGGGGTTCGGGCCAGCCAGTCGCGGTGCACCAGCGGCAGGGTGTACTCCATGTCCTGGACGCCCGTGGCCGGCAGGTGGAGCTCGAAGCGTGTGCCGGGCCGGCCGTCAGGGCGGTCCGACACGGTGATGTGGCCGCCGTGGAGGGCGGCTTGCTGGGCAACCAGGGTGAGGCCCAGGCCGGAGCCGGGGCTGTCGGGGCCGCGGTGGAAACGCTGGAAGATCTCCTCGCGGCTTTCGGGAGGGATGCCGCGGCCGTGGTCGTCCACCACAAGCACCGCGTTCGCCTCACGCCCCCCGAGCGGCGGGCGCAGGGTGACCTCGACGCGGGCGACGCCGTCTTCGGCGCGGCCGTGGGTCCAGGCGTTGGTCAGCATGTTGTCCACCGCCGAGCGCAGACCCTGCTCCCAGCCGTCGACACGCACCCCCGCGGTGGTGCGTACGGACACCTCGGCGTCGGGGCGGATGCACCGCAGGTCCGAGACCGACGCCTCCACGAGCTCCCCGAGGTCCAGTGGCGAGAACGCGTCCGCCTCGATCAGGTCGCCCTGTGCGAGCGCCTTCAGCATCACCAACAGACCCAGCAGCCGGGTGTGTTCGCGCCCGAGGTCCCCGAGCACCTCCGCCCGGTCCTCGGGGTCGAGGCCGGGGTGGTCGGTGAGGATGTCGAGGTTGGTGCGCATGCTCATCAGCGGGGTGCGCAGCTCGTGGGAGGCGGTCGCGGCGAACGCGCGGGCGGTGGCCAGCGCCTCCTCGGTGCGCGCGACCTGCTCGTCGTAGCGGGCGAGCACGGTCTGCACCGTGTACGCCAGGTCGTCCACCTCGGTGACCCGGGTCGGCGTGTGCTCCAGGCGTACGGTGCTGGTCCTGGGGTCCAGTCCACTGGTACGCCGCTGAAGCCGCTGTAGCGGAAGAACCGCCCGGGCGGCGATGGCCCAGGCGGTGGCACCGGCCAGTGCGGCGGCCACCAGGGCACCGGTCAGTACTCGTTGGCGCACCAGCGCCAGTTCGTCCTCGGCCGTGTCCGGTGACAGCAGCCACAGATTCGGGGTGTTGCTCTCTTTCGCCGCGGCACCGACGCGCAGTGACAGGACGAGCCAGTCCTTGCCGCCGGAGGTCACGGTGACGGGCGTCGGGGCGTTGCGGGGCAGCGTGGGATTCGGCTCGGGCTGCGGGCCGGCCGAGATCGTGTCCTGCGGCCCCTTCAGCCGGACGCCCACATCCCGGGCGGAGTTGATCAGCCGACGTCGGCGGACCTGCTTCAGGAGCGGGTGGTCGGTCCCGGCCACGTCCAGATACGCCTTGGCGTTCTGGGCGACGACCGTCGCGCGGGCGCGTAGTTGGTCGTTCTGGTGCGTGCGCAGGTCGCTGCTGACCAGGTGCAGCAGCAGCCAGCCGGAAGCGAGGACCAGCACGGGCACACTCACGCCGACCGCGAGCGCGATACGGGTGGACAGTTTCACGGCGTGCCCTCGATGTGCGGGGTCTGGCGGTCCGCGCGCAGGACGAAACCGACCCCGCGCACGGTGTGCACCAGCCGGGGCCGGCCGCCTGCCTCCAGCTTGCGCCGCAGATAGCTGACGAAGGTGTCGACGGCGTCACTGCGGACCTGGAAGTCGTATCCCCAGACCCAGTCCAGCAGTTGCTCGCGGGTGAGCACGATGCCCGCGTTGCGGGCCAGGATCTCCAGCAGCGCGAACTCGCGCCGGGTCAGTTGCAGTGGCCGGCCGTCCAGAACGGCCTGGTGGGCGGCCGGGTCGAGGACGAGGCCGCCGACGCGGAGGGGGGCGGTGGCGGGCGGCGGGCGGCGGCGCAGCAGGGCGTGCAGCCGCAGGACCAATTCCTGGAGTGCGAACGGCTTGACCAGGTAGTCGTCCCCGCCCGCCTGTAGGCCCGCCACCCGGTCGGCCGTCTCGTCCAGCGCGGAGAGCATCAGCACGGGTACGTCGTCGCCGTCGTCGCGCAGGGCCCGGCACACGTCGATGCCGCTGAGATCGGGCATGCTGACGTCCAGGACGACGATGTCGGGGCGGCCGGCGCGGGCCTCCGCCAGACCGCTGTGACCGCCGTCCGCGACCGTCACCGTGAATCCGCTCAGCCTCAGCCCCCGTGCCAGTGACCGCCGTATCGCCGCGTCGTCGTCGACCACCAGCACCCGCCCGGCCTTGCCTGCCATGCACACCTCGGTTTCACTGCGTCGAACAAGCTTGCCCATAGGAGACCGATCAAAGCACGGGCAGGCTCTGCCCGAGACCGCAGGAGCGCCTCGTCCGGTACTGCGACGGCGTGCATCCCATGGTGCGGCGGAAGCTCCGCGAGAAGTGCTCGGAACCGGAGAATCCGCAGCGCCGTCCTCTACGGGCGATGGTGTCGTCGCCCGAGTACGACAGCTGGACGCGAACAGATACCGGGTCACCAGTTCCCCGGCGAGCATCACCGTGACATCTCCGAAGTAGACCTTGGCCTCGGCACCGGGCCTATGGGACGCGCACCTCGGCTGATGAGCTGGGCCTTTCGGCACCACAAGGAATCCACAAGAAGCGCTTTTACTCTCGCTGGCCCACCGACCGGCAGACCAGTGGGAGTTGAGAGTGATGCACGGATCGTCAGTAGGTAGGAGTGCGGCAGGGCAGGTCCTGCTGTGGGTTGCCATGGCCGCCGCGCTGCTGGTCGGGTGCTCGGCAGCGCCCGGCAAGAGCGCGGCGGTCGGGGCGTCCGCATCCTCGTCGGCGGGGAGTTCTGAACAGGGCCGCAAGCCCAACATCATCTATGTACTCACCGACGACCTCTCCTGGAATCTCGTGCGGTATATGCCGCACGTTCAGCAGATGAGCAAGCAGGGGACGACGTTCTCGAACTACTTCGTCACCGACTCGCTCTGCTGCCCCTCGCGTTCCTCGATACTCACGGGGCAGTACCCCCACAACACCGGGGTCTTCACCAACAACGGGGACGACGGAGGCTACGGCGCCTTCATGAAGAACGGCGACGAGAAGAAGTGCTACGCGCCGGCTCTTCAGAAGGCCGGCTACCGCACAGGCTTCATGGGCAAGTACCTCAACGGCTACCAGCCGAAGGACGCCAGCGGTACCGGTCACCCGTACGTGCCTCCGGGCTGGAACGAATGGGACGTGGCCGGCAACGGGTATCCAGAGTTCAACTACGACCTCAACGAGAACGGCAAGGTCGTCCACTACGGCCATGACCCGCAGGACTACCTGACCGACGTGGTGTCCGCCAAGGCGGTCTCCTTCATCGGTTCCTCGGCGGCGGACAGCAAGCCGTTCATGCTGGAACTCGCCACCTTCGCGCCGCACGGGCCCTCCACGCCCGCGCCCCGCGACGCCGACAGCTACCCGGGGCTCAAGGCACCCAGGAGCGCCGCCTACGATCGGCTGCCCGCGCAGGCACCGAAGTGGCAGGCCGATCTCAAGCCCCTGAGCGACAAGGAGAAGACGCAGATCGACCGCAAGTTCGCCAAGCGGGTCCGCTCGGTTCAGGCCGTCGACCGGATGATCGGCCGCCTGGAGGACGTGCTGAAGGAGAAGGGGCTCGCGGACGACACGTATCTGGTCTTCGGTTCGGACAACGGCTTCCACATGGGTGAGCACCGGCTGCGGCCGGGCAAGCAGACCGCCTTCGACACCGATATCCGCGTCCCCATGATGGTGACAGGGCCCGATGTGCCGGCGGGGCGGACCGCCTCCCAGCTGGTGCAGAACACCGATCTCAATCCGACGTTCCAGCAGCTCGCGGGGCTGAAGCCGCCCTCGGCCGTGGACGGTCTCAGCCTTGTCGGCCTCTTCCACGGATCGTCGCCGAAGGACTGGCGTGAGTCCGTTCTGGTCGAGCATCACCATCCCGGAACGTCCAAGGGCGATCCCGACGCGGCTCCGAAGGACAGCGGCAATCCGCCATCGTACGAGGCGCTTCGGACCGCAGACAGTCTCTGGGTCGAGTACGCGGACGGGGAACGCGAGTATTACGACACGCAGGCCGATCCCGCTGAGCTTAAGAATCTCGCAGGCAGTCTGAGCGACGGGAAAGAGAAGGCCCTGCACGAGACCTTGACCGCGCTCGCCCGTTGTTCGGGCTCCGAGTCCTGCCGGGACGCGTCGCGGCTGCACCAGTAGCCGTTGGGGCATCGAGCAGGCCGTGACGGTCACGGACACCCGGCTCCACGGGAGGGCGACCGCGCAGGCGTGGAACCGGCTACACCCCCGGCTGACCCGCCGGGGGTGCATGACTCGACCACGACGGCCCGCTGCCCAGCCCGGCGGCGGGCCGCACCTGGAGGCTGCTGCCACACCGCACTCGACGGCCACCCACCGATCAGCCGCGTAAACAACGCTGCGGGTCAATACACCTAGGGCCTGTCCGAGAGCCCTAGAAGAGCACCCCTTCCTCGGCCCGCTCCGAGCCGCGTTCGAAGGCCAGCAGCCGCCGCTTGCGGTCCAGGCCGCCGCCGTAGCCCGTGAGGCTGCCGTCGGAGCCGACCACGCGGTGGCAGGGGACGATGATGCCGACCGGGTTGCGGCCGTTGGCGAGGCCGACCGCGCGGGAGGCGCCCGGAGTGCCGAGGGCGAGGGCGAGTTGGCCGTAGCTCCGGGTCTGCCCGTAGGGGATCTCGGTGAGCTGGTCCCACACCCTGCGCTGGAAGGGTGTGCCGTGCAGACCGAGCTGGACGGTGAATCGCCGGGTCTCACCGGCGAAGTAGGCCGCCAGCTGCTCCCGGGTCTCGCCGAAGACACGCAGGCTGTCGTCGCGCGGGCCGAAGCTGTCGTCGGCCGGGCGGTGCCGCTGGTCGGTCATGTACAGGCCGCACAGCGCGCCGTCGGCGTCCGCGACGAGGGTCAGCGGCCCGTAGGGGCTGTCGGTCACGGTGTGGTGTCGCACGGGTAGTCCTTCAGGCCGGGAGGAAGTTGATCGGGTGGCTGTCGGTCGCCCACAGGTACTGCACGGCGTACGCCCGCCAGGGGCGCCATGCCTCGGCGCGGGCGGTGAGCGCTGCCGGGGTCGCGGGCAGACCGAGGGACCGGGCGGCCCGCCGGACCCCCAGGTCGGTCGGGAGGAAGGCGTCGGGGTCGCCGAGGGCCCGCATGGCGATGACGTCGGCGGTCCAGGGGCCGAAGCCGGGCAGTTCCAGCAGCCGGGCGCGGGCCTCGGCCCGGTCGGCCTCCACGCCGAGCTTCAGGGTGCCGTCCGCGAGCGCGCCGACCAGCGTGGTCAGCGTGGCGCGGCGGCTGCGTGGCATGGCGAGGGCCTCGGGGTCCACGGCGGCCAGCGCGTCGGGGTCGGGGAAGAGATGGGTGAGCCCGCCCTCGGGGTCGTCCAGCGGCTTGCCGTGCGCGGTGACCAGCCGCGCGGCGTGCGTACGGGCGGCGGCCGTGGACACCTGCTGCCCGAGCACCGCCCGTACGGCGAACTCCGCCTCGTCGACCGTGCGCGGCACCCGGCGCCCCGGCTCGGCGTCCACCAGCGGGGCGAGCAGCGGGTCGCCGCGCAGCCGCTCGTCCACGGCCACCGGGTCGGCGTCCAGGTCGAGCAGCCTCCGGCACCGGCTGATGGCCACGGTGAGGTCGCGCAGATCGCTGAGCCCGATCCGGCAGCCGACGTGCGTCGCCCCGGGCGTGAGGGCGACGACGCCGTGCCCGTACGGCAGCCGCAGCGTGCGACGGTAGGCGCCGTCCCGCCACTCCTCCACGCCGGGTACGGCGGTGGCGGCGAGGTGCCCGAAGAGGTTGCCGGGGTTCAGCGGGGCCCGGAACGGCAGCCGGAGCGTGAGCGTGCCCGCGGTTCCGGCCGACCGGGCGCGGGGCGCGCGGGCGCGCAGGTCGGACGGGGCGAGGGCGAAGACCTCGCGGACGGTGTCGTTGAAGGTGCGGATGGAGGAGAACCCGGCGGCGAAGGCGACCTCCGCCATGGGCAGGGCGGTGGTCTCGATCAGCAGCCGCGCGGTCTGGGCACGCTGGGCGCGGGCCAGGGAGAGGGGCCCGGCGCCGAGTTCGGCGAAGAGCTGGCGCTCGATCTGGCGGGCGGAGTAACCGAGCCGGGCGGCGAGTCCGGGTACGCCCTCCCGGTCCACGACGCCGTCCGCGATGAGCCGCATGGCGCGGGCGACCAGGTCGGCCCGGTGGTTCCACTCCGGGGAGCCGGGGGTGGCGTCGGGCCGGCAGCGCTTGCAGGCGCGGAACCCGGCGCGCTGGCAGGCGGCGGCGCTCGGGTAGAAGGTCATGTTCTCGGCCTTGGGCGGCACCGCGGGACAGCTCGGGCGGCAGTAGATGCGGGTGGTGAGCACGGCGGTGAAGAACCAGCCGTCGAACCGGGCGTCCTTGGACTGCACGGCGTGCACGCAGTGCTCCCGGTCGAGGGAGGGGGTCCGGCTGCTGCTGGTCGCGTTCCGCATGCCTCAAGCATCGGGCAGTACGGCATCGCTGGCTGGCGAGTTTCCGACATGCACGTCGGAGGCGGCCAGGCGGTTCGGTCCGGATCACGGGAGGGGGCGGCCGCGCCTGCCGGTGTTCAGCGGGGCTGACCGAGTGCTGCCGCCGGACGCAGGTCCTCCTCGAGTTCCTCGCCCACGGCCGCGGCGGCCAGGGCCCGGCCCAGCCGTGGTGCCTGCTTGAACAGGTTGTGCCCGGCGGCGAAGAAGATCCTGCCGGCTTCCCAGACCGCCATGCCGTCCTCGCTCCACGGCAGGCTCGTCACCCAGCAGTGGAGGTACTCGACGGGCTCCGGGTCGAGGCCGGGCAATGCGCGGGTGACGTACGCGTGGGCGCGGTCGCTGAGTTCCGCCAGTGCCGCGGGGTCCGCGAAGCTCCCGTCCTCCCGCACCTCGACTGTCTGGCTGAGGCCCACCGCGTAGCGGCTGTTGCCCGGATAGGGGACCGCGTAGACGCCGACCTCCCCGAATTCGCCGCTGCTGTCCTGCAGGCAGGCGACCCGCTCCGGAGGCTCTCCTTCGACCTGGAAGGTGAGGCGGACGTGGGCGGCCGGCTGTACGGGGAGCGAAAGCCCGACGGAGCGCGCCAGCCGCGCGGTGCCGAGACCCGCGCAGACCACGGCCGTCGCGTACTCCTCGCGGCCGACGGCACTGAGCACCTCCACCGTGCCGCGGTCCGTCGGGTGGAGCGAGATGACCTCGTCGGTGACCACGGAGTCTCCCAGCGCGTCGGCCAGCCTCTCGACCGCGACACGAGTGCGGATGGCACCGCCGCCCTCGTCGAGCATGGCGGGACCGCGGTAGTCGGCGAGCAGCGGCATCCGGGCGTGCAGCTCGGCGCTGTCCACGCTGCGGACCGGTATGCCGTCGGCCTCCTGCAGAATGCGCAGTCGTCGCGGCACGGGGCTGCCCAGGGCGACCACTCCGTCCCCGGAGATCAGTTCGGCGCCCAACCGGTCGGACCACTCGTCCCAGACGGCGCGGCCCTGGCGGGTCAGCTCGACCATACGGGGGTCGTCGTGCGCGTGGCGGAATATGCGGGACTGGCCACCGGACTGCCCGTGGCCCGGGAGGCCGCGTTCGTAGACCCGCGCCGTCACTCCGCGTTCGGCCAGTGCGTAGGCGGTGGAGAGTCCGACGATGCCGGCTCCTATCACGGCCACCTCGGGAGCCTGGTCCATGCGATCGCCTCACTTCGCGTCCCAAAGCCGTTCCCCTGCGGAGCAGGGGCCGGGTACGTCCGTCGCCGTCGCGGACGGGTGGTTGAGTGGGCCCCAACGAGCGGCACCGCCGGGCTCGACGTGACGCGGCGGCGGCCTGCTTCCCCTGTCTCCAAGCCTGCCGCCGTCGAGACATCGCCGCGAGGCGGCGGCGCGGGCGCCCTTCTCCCTCCGAACCGGCCTTGAGGGGCTCCTAGCCGCGTTCCCGCCGGTACCGGGTGATCCACTCGGCGGTCGTCCGGAGCCCGCCGAAGGTATAGAAGTGCAGCTTGACGGCACCGTGGCGGGAGGGGTCGTAGCCGGCGGCCAGGTCGTCCAGGAAGCGGTCGGGACCCGCCGTGCCCATGAGGTTGGTCAGCGATAGACCGTACTTGCGGGCGACGGACGCCCCCGTGCCGACCCCGAACCGCGTCGCGTACCCGAGCAGCCGCCGCACCCCCGCCGGGCCGGGTACGCCGACCCGTACCGGGAGGTGCACCCCGCGCTCGCGCAGGGCCTCCAGCCAGGTGAGGACGGCCTCGGCGTCGAAGCCGAACTGGGTGATGACGTCGCCCGCGAGCCCCGCCTCCGCGATCGCGGCCGCCTTGCCGGTGAGCGCGGACCACAGCGCGTCGTCGCCGATCGCCGGGTGCCCCTCCGGGTAGCCGCAGATGCCGACGTGCCGTACGCCGTACCGCTGGAGCAGCCCGCCGCTGATCACGGAGAGCGCGTCCTCGTAGGGGCCCTCGGGACGGGCGGGGTCGCCGCCGACCACGAAGACGCTGTCCACGGCGCCCGCCTCGGCGAGCCCGGCGAGGAAACGTTCCAGCTCGGCACTGGAGGGCAGCCGCCGTGCCGACAGGTGCGGCACCGGCACGAACCCGTGCTCCCGCACCGCCCGCGCGGCCGCGAGCCGCATACCGGCGTCCTCGCCCGCGAGGTAGGTGACGTTGATCCGGGTCCCGCCGTCCAGCGAGGCCCGCGCCTCCTCCAGGCGGGGCACGTCCTTCCCGGTCATCTCCAGGGAGACGCCGTCGAGCAGCGCCCCGGCCCTGCCGGACACCCCGGGAATGCTCTCCATCACGCTGCGCGCCCCTTCCTCCACCGGCACCCCGGCCGATGATGCCACGGCGCCGGGGCGGGCCGGGCCACAGGTCCCGTTGCTCGCGAGGGCAGGGCGGATTGGAAAGCATGGCGGTACGTGACCGGGGACAGGGCCGGTCGTTGGCTGTGCGTGGGACCGGGGCGGGCACGGGTCGCCGGGGTCGTTCCGGTGCCGCGTGTCCCGTCGTGCGAACAGCAGGAGCCCCCACCGTGCCCCTTGCCGGACTCCTCCCGAGAATCTGGACCCGACTACCCGTGCTGTGCGCGATATCCGCGCTGTTCCTGCTGTTCGCCACCCAGTTGGCCGGCGCGCTGCTGCCGAACGCCCCGCTCCTCGTCGCCTCCGGCGCGGCCGGTCTCGCGCTCGACACATGCCTGCTGTACCGGCGCCCGGCCCTGCTGTCCCCGCTGAGCGGCATCCGACTGGACGTGACCGTAAGGCAGTTGCTGCGCGACATGCTGATCATGGTGGCGCTGCTGCGGATCGACGGGATCGACCCGGAGCGGGAGATGCCCCCGCTGCTCGGCGCGCTGAGCGCGTTCTACGTCCTGCACTTCGCCTGCCAGGCCGTCTCCCTGCTGGTGCGCCGCGCCCGGACCCTGCCGGTCGTCACCCGCAACATCGACGTCTCGGCGCTGAACCCGACCGCCGCCCCGCCCCGCATCCTGGCCCGCCGGGCCGGGCACCGCCTGCTGGCGTTCTCCGTCCCGGCCACCGCCGGCCTTCTGGTCACCGTCCTCACCGGGCACGGCCGTTGGGGCGCGGCCGGTCTCGCCGCCTCGCTCACCCTGATCGGCATGGGCGTCGCCCGCCTGGCCACCTGGCTGCTGCCGGAGCAGCGGGCCGCGAGCGACGCGCGGGTCATGGAGTGGCTGGACGACTGGCTGGCCGAGTACCGCCCCACCGTGGCGATGTACTTCTCCGGCGGCGCCTCCTCCGCCTACCAGGCCAACATGTGGCTCTCCACACTCGCCGGGCTGGAGCGGCCGCTGATCGTGCTGCGCGAGCGGTTCATGGTGCAGAAGATCGACGCCACGGACGTACCCGTGCTCTGCCTCCCCAAGGTCACCACGCTGTTCGCGCTGGAGAACTCGACGCTGAAGGCGATGCTGCACCCGGCCAACTCCGGCAAGACGTCCCAGGTGTTGCGCATCCCGGCCATCAAGCACGCGTTCATCAACCACGGTGAGAGCGACAAGCTGTCCTCCTGCAACCCCTACGCCAAGGCGTACGACGAGGTGTGGGTGGCGGGACCGGCCGCGCGGGAGCGGTACGCGCTCGCGGACGTCGGCGTGGAGGACAAGGACGTGGTGGAGGTCGGCCGTCCCCAACTGGCGGCGATCCGCCCGTACTCGGGCCCGCCCACCGGGGCGTACACCACCGTGCTGTACGCCCCGACCTGGGAGGGCTGGGACGGCAATCCGGGCAACACCTCGGTCGTCCTCGCGGGCGAGCACATCGTCGGACAGCTGCTCGACGACCCTCGTGTGCGCGTCCTTTACAAGCCGCACCCGATGACCGGCTCGGTGGACCCCCGCGCGGGCGCGGCCGACGAACGCGTCCGGGCCCTGATCCACGAGGCCAACACCAGGCGCTCCGGCCCCCGGCCCGGCCCCGAAGCCCAGGCCGAACTACTGCGCCGCACGAAAGAGTTGGACCAGCTCACCTCGACCGTCTTCCGCGGCGCGGCGGACGAACTGGAGCGGATGATGCTCCAGGGCACCCCGGACGGTGACCGCGAGGAGCGGCTCGCGCGGGCCACGGCCGCCTGGGAGCGGGCGTACTGGGCGTCGTTCCCCGAGTGGGAGCACCGGATCGTGACCGGCCCCCGCCCGGCGCTCTACGCCTGCTTCAACGTGGCCGACCTGCTGATCAGTGACGTTTCCAGCGTGGTCTCGGACTGGCTGAGCAGCGAGAAGCCGTACGCGGTGGCCAACACCTCGGGGCTGTCCGAGGAAGAGTTCCGGGCCGCCTTCCCCACCGCGTCGGCCGGCACCGTGCTGACCCCGGACGCGGCGACCGTGCGGTACCTGCTGGACGCGGTGCGCGACCCGCGCCAGGACCGCCACGCGGCCGACCGCGCCAAGCTGAAGGAGCACCTGCTCGGCCCGGCCGACCCGCCCTCCCCCGAGCGATTCGCGGCGGCCGTACGGGAGTTGTGCGCGAAGTCCGACGACCGCCGGGCCCGCGCCGACGCCCGCCTGTCCCCGGCGATCCCGGCGCCCCGCAGGGCGGGTGACGGGGCGTCGGTGCGCCGGGGGACCGAACCGGACCTGTAGGGGCGTCAGTTGACGGCCGCGGTCTCGGCAGGTGTGGGGCGGGCGGCACCGTGCCGGGGGTAGGAGAGGACGCCGGTGAGCGAGATCCGGAGCAGGGCGCGCAGTTCGACGTGGAGCGGGATGCTGTCGCCGGTGGACTGGCTCCACCGGTAGAGCAGCCCCAGGTAGGCGTCGCGCAGCATGTTGCCGGCCAGCACGGGGTCGATGTCGGGGGCGACCTCGCCCCGCGCCTGCCCGGCGAGGATGGCCCGCACGAAGACGTGCCCGGCGTACTCGGGCTCCTCCTGGAGCGGCTGGCCCGACCTGACCCAGGCGGCCAGCATGACCTGGGTGAGGTTGCGCTCGGCCTCGTTGAAGTCGGCCAGCGCGGACATGCAGCGCTCCAACTGGACGGTGGTGTCGTCGTCCTGGTGGGCGAGGGACTTGTCCATGTAGGTGCGCAGCTTGTCCTGGCGCTGCTGGGCCCAGGTGGTGACGAGGTCCTCCTTGCGCTGGAAGTGGTTGAAGAAGGTGCCCCTCGCCACGTCCGCGCGCTCGGTGATCTGGTCGATGGTGGTGCGTTCGTACCCCTGCTCGGCGAACAGTTCCAGGGCGGAGGTGTACAGGCGGTCGTGAATGCGCTGCCTGCTGCGTTCCCGGCGTCCGGGAGGGCGGACCAGCTCGGTTTCCTCGGTCGTCATCGGCTCTCTCTAACTGTCGGCCCCGTTCGAGGCGTCTCCGTGACACCTCCCGCAATCCGGCGGCGGCATGGCTGCCACCGCCTCACCAGGCCCGCGTCCACGGCGACGACGTTCTCTATACCGTAGTGCATCGATACATCAGGGTTCCAGAACGGCGTCGTGCGGCCGTTCCCCGTCGGGGGGCGGCCGCACGTGGGCGGGTGGTGCGGTCAGACTCCTGCCCCGGCCAGCCCGGCCGCGATCGCCGCCGCGCTCTCGTCGCCCAGGAGTCGGCTGGTGGGCACCTCGACCCCGAAGTCCTGCTTCAGGATGCGCCGGAGCTGAACCGCCATCAGCGAGTCCAGCCCCAGGTCACGCAGAGGGCGCCGGGGGTCGACCCGGTCGACGGTGGTACCGAGGACCGTGGCGGTGTGGATGATGAGCCGGTCCGCCACCGGGGGCGTCTCCAGGCGTACGGGCGCGGTACGAGGGACGTCCGCGACGCTCACCGGCGCACCCCCCGACCGAAGCAGGGCGACCCCCTCGAAGTCGGCCAGCACACGGCCGTCCGCCCCCGTGAGGACGACGTCGCACCGCCCGCCCTCCCCGTCGGCGTCCGGCGCGAACCGGGCCGTGCTCCAGAACTCGCCGGTGGGCTCGTCGGCCAGCAGGACCCGGTCGAAGGAGAGCGGCAGATAGGTGTCCTGGGCGCCGCCGCCGTGCGGCCAGGAGGCCGGCATGGTCAGGAGCGCGGCTTCCAGGGCGCCCACGGCTCCGGCGTCCGCCGGGGGCATCTGGAGCCGGGCCACCGCCTCGCCCTCGCGCCGCCACATCTGCCGTACCGCGCGCAGCGGCGGGGCGACGGAGTAGCCGCGGGCCTCGGCCCGGCGGTAGAACTCGGCGCCGGGCACGTACTCGGTGCAGCGGGTGAGCGCGGTGTCCAGGGTGACGGCCGCCGACGCCTCCACCCCCGGCCGGGCGAGGGCGCTGCCGGTCACGCAGGACACCGGCTGGGCGGAGCCGTCGGTGAGCGCGGCCACCCGGAACTCGTAGGCTCCGTCGGCCCCTTGGTCCAGCCCGATCACCAGCGTCGTGGCCGCGGCCTCCGCGAGGGACGGCAGGGCGGCGCCGATCCGCACGTCCCGCAGCTCCACCGGGCCCGCGCCGACGAGGTCGCGCAGGGTCTCGGCGACCGCCTGGAGGTACAGCACGGGCGGTACGAGGGAGGCGCCGCGCGCGGTCACGCCCGTACCCAGCGCCGCGACCCCGAGCCGGGACAGCCGCACCCGGCGCTCCCCGAGGCCGGACGGTACGGCGGGCTCGGGCGCGGCGCGGTACTCCTCGGTGTCCCAGGCGTAGGAGGGCAGCGGGACGCGCGGGCCCTCGTCGCCGTACCGGCGGTGCCAGTCGACCGGGGCGCCCAGGGCGTAGGCGCGGCCGAGGGCGCGGGCGGTGGCCGTCGCCTCGCTCTGCTGCCGGACCAGCGTGGTCACGACGGTGGGCGCGACCCCGGCGTCCAACTGGACGTCCTCGATCGCCCGGCCGAGCAGCGGATGCGGGCTGACCT
The DNA here is from genome assembly GCF_004784465.1 of Streptomyces griseoluteus. Lineage (GTDB taxonomy): Bacteria > Actinomycetota > Actinomycetes > Streptomycetales > Streptomycetaceae > Streptomyces > Streptomyces griseoluteus. The sequence continues at coordinate 71,282 of NZ_SRRU01000017.1, forward strand.
CCACGAAGACCGGCCCGCGCTCCCGGACGACCTGCCGTACGGAGTCCGCGAAGCGCACCGGCTGCCGCAGGTTGTCCGCCCAGTAGCCGGCGTCCAGGACGGCGCCGTCGACGGGGGCGCCGCGGACGGTGGAGAACATCGGCGTGCCCGGCGCGGCGGGGGTGACCTCGGCGAGCCGGGTCAGCAGGTCCTCGCGGATCTCGTCCATCAGCGGGGAGTGGGAGGCGACGTTGACCTTGACCGTGCGGCACAGCACCTCGCGGCGCTCCAGCTCCCGTGCGATGTCCGCGAGTACGTCGGGGTCACCGGCGAGGACGGTGGCGTTCGGGGAGTTCTCCACGGCGACGCACACCTTGTCGCCGTACGCCGTCACGAGGTCGCGGGCCCGGGCCGGGGAGAGTTCGGTGGCGAGCATCGCGCCGCGTCCGGCGAGGCGCTGCATCAGGTCGCTGCGGCGGCAGATGACGCGCGCGGCGTCCCGTACGGACAGCGCGCCCGCGACGCAGGCGGCGGCCACCTCGCCCATGCTGTGGCCCACAAGGACGTCGGGGTCGACGCCGAGGGCGCGCCAGTGGGCGGCGAGGGCGACCTCCATGGCCCACAGGACGGGCTGCACCAGCTCGACCGCGTCGGTGAGCCGGGCGTTGTCGTCCAGGAGAAGGTCGAGCACGGACCAGCCCGTCTCGGCGCGTACCGCTTCGTCGCATTCGGCGAGGGTGGTGCGGAACGCCTCGGAGGTACGCAGGAGTTCGCGGCCCATGCCGGGCCACTGCGAGCCCTGGCCGGGGAAGACGAACGCGACCTCGCGGGGGCCGTCGAACCCGGCCTCGTGCAGTCCGCCGTCCGGGGTCGGGCGGTCCTCGGCCAGGGCGCGCAGTACATCGGCCAGGGTGTCGTGGGTGTCGCCGACGGCCCAGAGGCGGAAGGGGTGGTGGTCGCGGCCGGTGGCGGCGGAGCGGCAGATGTCGCCGAGGGCGTACCGGCGGCCGGGACCCTCGGGGCCGAGGTGGGCCGCGTGGCGCAGGGCCAGCCGGCGCAGGGCCTCGGGGGTGCGCGCGCTGAGCACGAGCAGGTGCGGGCCGGCTTCGGCGGCCGGTGCGGCGGGGCGCGGCTCGGGCACGAACTCGCCGATCACGGCGTGGGCGTTGGTGCCCGAGATGCCGAAGGAGCTGACGCCGAGTACGGCCCGCTCCCCCTTGGGCCGCAGCTCGGTGTTGCGGTCGGCCACGGCCACGGGGGCGTCGGTGAGCCGGTCCTGCGGCGCGGTGAGGTGGAGCGAGGCGGGGATCATGCGGTGCTCGGCGACGAGCACGGCCTTGATGAGCCCGGCGATCCCGGCGGCGGCCTCGGCATGGCCGATGTTGGTCTTCACGGACCCCACCGGAACGGGCGCGCCGGAGTGCCCCAGACCGTTCAACACCTCGGTCAGCGCCCGCAGTTCGACCCCGTCCCCGACGGTGGTGCCGGTGCCGTGGGCCTCGACGTAGTCCACGTGGTCCACTCCGGCGCTGCGCCAGGCCGTGCGGAGCATGGCGGCCTGGCCGGAGACGGCGGGCTGGAGCAGCAGGCCGCTGCCGTCACCGTCGTTGGTGACCGCGCTGCCGAGCAGGAGGGCGCGGACCCGGTCGCCGTCCGCGAGGGCGTCGGAGAGCCGCTTGAGGAGGACCACGCCCACGCCCTCGCTGCGCACGAACCCGTCGGCCGAGCTGTCGCCGAACTTGCAGCGGCCGTCCGGCGACAGCATCCGGCCCTGCGAGTAGGCGACCGCGTCGGTGGGTGACAGCACGGCGTTGACCCCGGCGGCCACGGCGAGGTCGCACTCGCCGGTGAGCAGGCTCTGCCGGGCGCTGTGCACGGCGACCAGGGAGGACGAGCAGGCGGTGTCCAGCACCAGGCTGGGTCCGCGCAGGTCGAAGGCGTACGAGACCCGGCCGGAGGTGACGGCGCGCAGCCGGCCGCCCGCCATGGCCCGTACGTCGGCGGTGACGGACTGCCCGGCCGCGTCGGCGTACTCGGCGGTGGCCTGTCCGACGAACACCCCGCCGGCGCTCCCCCGCACCGTGGACGGCGGCACCCCGGCGTCCTCGAACGCCTCCCAGACGGTGTGCAGCAGCAGCCGTTGCTGCGGGTCCATGGTGCGGGCCTCGCGGGGCGAGATGCCGAAGAAACCGGCGTCGAAGTCGTGCAGCCCGTCCAGGAAGCCGCCGTGCCGGGAGATCAGCCGGTCCGGCGTGCCGGGCTCGGGGGCGTACCACGCGCCGACGTCGAACCGGTCCGCCGGTACCGGGATCACCGCGTCGGTGTTGCCCTCCAGGAGGGCCCAGAACTCCTCGACCCCGGCCGCCCCCGGAAATCTGCACCCCATGCCGATGATCGCGATCGGTTCCCCAGTGGTCATCGCAACTCTCCTCCCCCAGTCGGTGGTTCAAATCTATACCGAAGAACAAACTTGTGCCGCGGTCTTGTTGATGAAGTAGTCGTTACAGCTGCATCACACACCCATCGCCACCTGCGATCTCCAACTTCCGCAGCTCACAGGGTTTTACATGTCGGTGACCCGCCGGGCGCACGACGTTCACCCGCCGTACGGCAGCGCGATCACTCGACCACAGTCGGCTATTGAACTCCAGTACATGAATGTGCTTCAGTTGCGTCGCCAGCCGCCAGGAGCGCCTGCCGGCGGGGGATCGCCAGATGCGAGGAGAAGGCATGCTGAAGACGCGCGAGCTGGGCCGCCGGGGGCTGAAGGTCTCCGAACTGGGCCTGGGCTGCATGGGGATGAGCCAGTGGTACGGCACCCCGGACGACCGGGAGTCGGTGGCGACCATCCACCGGGCGCTGGATCTCGGGTACACCCTGTTCGACACCGCCGAGGCGTACGGGCCGTACGACAACGAGGTGCTGCTCGGCCAGGCACTCGCCGGCCGCCGTGAACAGGCCGTGATCGCCACCAAGTTCGGCTTCCCGATGAAGCTGAAGGACGGCACGACCGCCGAGGCCGACAGCCGGCCGGAGCACATCGTCGAGGTGGTCGAGGCGTCCCTGAAGCGTCTCGGCACCGACTACATCGACGTCCTCTACCAGCACCGCCTGGACCCGAAGGTGCCGATCGAGGACGTGGTCGGCGCCATGGCCGGCCTGGTGGAGCAGGGCAAGGTCCGCCATCTGGGCCTGTGCGAGGTGGGCGAGCGCACCATCCGCCGCGCCCACGCCGTGCACCCCCTCTCCGTGGTGCAGAGCGAGTACTCGGTGTGGGAGCGGAACCTGGAGGACGGCGTCCTGCCGGTGCTGCGCGAGCTGGGCATCGGCCTGGTCGGCTTCTGTCCGCTGGGCCGGGGCTTCCTCACCGGCGGTGTCCGGCGCGCCGAGGAGTACCCGGAGGACGACTTCCGCCACCACGACCCCCGCCTCCAGGGCGCCAACTACGACCAGAACACGGCGATCGCCCAGAAGATCAGCGAGGTCGCCGCGCGCCACGGCCTCACCCCGGCCCAGCTCGCCATCGCCTGGGTGCTGCACCAGGGCGACGACATCGTGCCGATCCCCGGCACCAAGCGGCGCACCTATCTGGAGGAGAACACCCGTGCCGCCGAGGTCCGCCTCGACGCGGACACGCTCGCCGAGATCGAGGTCGCCGTGCGCGCCGACGCGGTCGCGGGACCCCGGTACAACGACCGGATGATGGCGTACATCGACCGCTGATCCTCCTGTCCGGCCCTGTGACCTCTTCCACCTTCTTCAGGCTTCTTCAGGAGCGACTGTGGACATACCTCACTGGCAGAAACACTGGCAGGCCCGCCGGGACCCGTTCGCCGCGGAGTGCCGCCAGGCACGGGACGCCCTGCTGACCGACCTCAAGCAGCCGGCTCTGGCCCAGCGCCGGGTGCTGGAGGACGTCATCGACATGAGCGCGGGGTCGGTGCACTGGCGGGAGAAGGGCTACTCGGCGGTCGCCGACGACCCGGACCTCTTCCGCTCGCTGCTCCCCGTGATGCGCTACGACGACTTCGTGCCCGAGATCCAGCGGGAGACCCGGACCAAGGGCGGCACCCTGACCTGCAGCCCGGTGCTGCGCTGGCTGAAGACGAGCGGCACCACCGGGGTGCCCAAGCTGGTGCCGTACACCCTGCACTGGCTGCTCACCTACCGCATCCCCGCGATGAAGGCGATGTGGGGCACGTACCTGGAGTACCACCCGGAGCTGCTGGCCCATCCCTACGCCACGCTGGACACGCAGACCGTGCGCGAGGACGTGTTCGACTTCGTGCACGGCATCGGCCACCAGGCGATCAGCAACCGGCATCCGCAGATCAACAGCCAGGACTGGAACCCGCCCTGGTACGAGTCCCCCTGGTTCGGGCCCGAGGTGCCGAGCGGCCACGAGGGCCGTATGTACCACCGCATCCGGCACCTGATCGGCAAGGACCTGCACTACATCTCGTCGATCAACCCCAGCACCCTGATCTCGCTGCGGGAACTGCTGGCCCAGCACGGCGACCGGCTGGTACGGGACGTGCGGGACGGGACGCTGGAGGGCCGCCCGTACACGGAGCCCGACGCGGAGGGCGCCCGCAGGCTCGAGAAGGTGCTGCTGAACCGGGACTTCAGCCTCAAGGACGTGTGGCCCTCGCTCACGCTCTTCACCTGCTGGCTCTCCGCCTCGGCCGGGCTGTACGCGGCCAAGCTGGAAGCGGTGCTGCCCACAGTGGCCAGGCTGCCGTTCATGAGCTGCGGCACCGAGGGGGTCACCACCATCCCGGTGGACGACTCGCTGCACAGCCAGCCGCTCGCGGTGGGGCAGGCGTTCTTCGAGTTCGTGCCGGCCGAGGTGCCGCTCGGCGACCTGGTGGCGGCCGGCGAGCAGGTGGAGACGCTGCTGTTCGACGAGGTCGAGCCGGGCCGCGACTACCACCTGATCATGACGCAGGGCAACGGCCTCTACCGGCTGTGGACCGGGGACGTGTACCACGTGGACCGGATCGTGGACGGCACGCCCTGGGTGCACTTCGTCCACCGGGACGGCATCTTCCACTCCTTCACCGGCGAGAAGATCACCGAGTCCCAGGTGACCGGGGCCATCCAGCGCGGCCTCGCCGCCCACGGGCTCGGCACCGGACTGTTCATGTGCGGCCCGCGCTGGGCGGAGCCGCCGTACTACATCGTCGTCGCGGAGGTCCCCGAGCCGTCCGCGCCGCTGGACGCGCGACTGTCCGAGGCGGTGGACGCCGCGCTGCACGAGATCAACATCGAGTACGCCTCCAAGCGGGACAGCGGACGGCTCGGCGCGCTGGAGGTCGTCACCGTGCCTCACGACGCCATCGCCGCCTACGTCGAGAGCCGTCGCCAGCAGGGCAACGCCACCCAGTACAAGTACAAGCCGTTCCAGCGGGACGTCGACTTCGTCGCCCCGCTCACCCGACGCTGACCGAGGGGAACCGGACGTGATCGAGACCAAGAGGCCACCGCAGAACATCCGCCGCGAGATAGCCGGACTCCCGGTCGACGGCGCCGAGCTGGCACTGCACCTGTGGCGCCCGCGCGGCCCGGTCAAGGGAGCGGTGTTCTACTTCCACGGACTCCAGTCGCACGCGGGCTGGCTGTGGGAGGTCGGCCCGCAGTTCGCGGACAACGACATCGCCTTCTACGTTCTGGACCGCCGGGGCTCCGGTATCAGCGGCGGCGACCGCCAGGACCTCCCCGACGCGGACACTGTGCTGCGGGACTACATCACCGCCCTGGAGCATGTGCGCGCCGCCATCGGCGACGAGGTGCCGCTCTCCCTGTTCGGGCACTGCCTGGGCGGCTCCTTCATGGCGGCGCTCATGCACCACCCGGACTTCACCACCCGCTACGACGCGGCGATCTTCTGCTCGGCCTGGCTGGGCAAGCTGCACGCCACCCTCGACGACGACCAACGGCACGCCCTGGCGACGGAGTCGGGCACGGAACTGTGGGACGCCGGCCTGCGGTCGGAGGACTTCACCGACGAGCTCCGCCACCGGCACTTCATCGACAACGACGACCTCGCGGCCCGCGCCCTGACCCGTCGCTCCCGAGGCGTGCTGCTCGCCCTGGAGTCGCTCTACATGGGCTCCGAGCGGCCGCTCCCACCGGTGCCGGCGGCCTACGTCTCCGGGGTCGGCGACCCGATCGTGGACCTGGACGACGCCCGTGCCACCTTCCGCCGGATGACCGGCTCGCACGGCGCGCTGATCCAGTTCGCCACCGACAAGCACTACCTCTTCTACACCGACGTCCGGGCCCGGCTGGTGGACTGGGCGTCCACCTTCACCCTGCTCCAAGGGCTGAACCGCGATGCCTGAACCGGCCGGCGCCACGCTGTACCGGGTCGAGCTGCCCATGGCGGTCGGCTTCGACCACCCGGCCAAGCGCCGCTCCGCCTCCGACAGCCTGGTGCTGCGGCTGACGGTGGACGGCGCGACCGGGCTCGGGGAGTGCGCGCCGCGCGCCTATGTCACCGGCGAGACCAGCGACTCGGTGACGGCGGCGCTTGGGGAGGTGCCGCTGGACGCGGTGTTCGCCCGGCTGCGGTCGACCGAACCCGCGCTGCTGCTGGCCGAGTTGCTGCGGTCAGGGGTCGCCGGCACGTTCGGCCTGCGGGGCGGGGGCAACCTGCTCTGTCTGCTGGAGACGGCGCTGCTCGACCTGCTGGGCCGACGACTGGGGTCCCACGCTTCGGCGCTGGTGCCGGGCGGCGACACACCCACTCCCCCGTCTCTCCCGGTGTCCCAAGTCCTCGATCTCAGTCTCGATGTGGACGAATTCCTGGACACGCGGGGCCCGTTCCACTTCGTCAAGATCAAGGCGGCCGACGACATCCGGCGCGATGTCCGCACCGTGGCCGCGATCCGGGCCCGGCTGGGCGACCTGGTGCCGGTCATGGTGGACGCCAACATGAGCTGGTCGCCCGAGGAGGCTCCTGGCCACATGGAGGCGCTGCACAATGCGGGTGCCGACTGGGTGGAGGAACCGCTGGCCAAGGGCTCCTGGGCCGACCTCGCCCGGCTGCGGGGCCGCACCGGGCCGCGCGTGATGCTGGACGAGTCGGTCTGCACCCCGCAGGACGCCGAGCGGGCGCTCGCGGCCGGGGCGTGCGACGCCTTCAACGTCCGCGTGTCCAAGAACGGCGGACCGGTGACCGCGGCCCGGCTGATCGGCCTCGCCCGCGGCGCGGGGCTGGCGTTCCAGGTCGGGGTGCAGGTGGCCGAGGTCGGGCCGCTGATCAACGCGGGCCGCGCCCTGGCCTTCGCCCACCCGGACGCCCTCACCGTCGAGGCCGGCCAGTCCGACCTGTTCTTCCCGGAGATGGTCGCGGCGCCCCGCCCCGCCGTGGACCGGCGGACCAACACGATCACCCCGCCGCCGGGGCCCGGCTTCGGCCTCGCCCTCACCGACCTCGCCGCCCCCTTTGCGACGGCGCACCGCACCGAGGGCGACCCGGTCTGGCGCCCGGTCCCCGCCCGCCCCCATGCGCACGCATGAACCGTACGAAGGATCACGCATGACGACGTCCTACTTCTCCGACCTGCTGGTCGAGTTCCTCAACCAGCAGGGCATCGACAAGGTCGCCTTCAACCCAGGCGCGTCCTTCCGCGGTGTCCACGACTCCCTGGTCCACGCTTCCGAGGCGCCCGACATCGTGATGGCGTGCCACGAGGAGATCGCGGTGGCGCTGGCGCACGGCTACCACAAGGCGAGCGGCCGGCACATGGCCGTGTTCGTGCACGCCAACGTCGGTCTGCTGCACGCCTCGATGGCCATCTTCAACGCCTGGTGCGACCGGGTCTCGCTGTTCGTGCTCGGCGGCAACGGGCCCGTGGACGCGGGCAAGCGGCGGCCGTGGATCGACTGGATCCACACCTCGCAGAACATCGAGTCCGTCGTCAAGGACTATGTGAAGTGGTGCGACCAGCCCATCGGGCAGCGGGCCACCGTCGAGTCGCTCTACCGCGCCTTCAAGCTGATGAACACCCCTTTGCAGGCACCGGTGTTCGTGGCGCTCGACTTCGACGTCCAGGAACAGGAACTGGCGGACGGCGTACGGCTGCTGCCCGCGGCCGCCACCGAGCCGACCCGGCTGCCCGCGCTCGGCGGCAGCGAGCTGGACCACCTCGTGGGACGGCTGCGCGAGGCCCGGCTGCCGGTGCTGATCGTGGACTTCTCCGGCCGTGACCCGGAGACGGTCGCGCCGCTGGTCGCGCTCGCCGACGCGCTCGGGCTCGCCGTGGTGGACCGGGGCAACCGGATGAACTTCCCCAACACCCATCAGCTCAACGTCAGCAACACCGGCCTCCTGGACTCGGCCGACCTGGTGATCGCGCTGGAGGTGCAGGACCTCGTGGGCGCGCTCGGCTCCTTCCTGCCCCTCACCGACGAGGGGCTGCCGGCGAACGGCGCCGAGGTCGTCACCCTGGGCTTCAACGAGCTGCTCACCAGCAAGTGGGCCGCCGACTACCAGCAGTTCGTCCCGGTGAGCCTCGCCGTGGCGGCCGACACCGGCCAGTCGGTGTCCGCGCTGCGCGAGGTGGCCGAGGACCCCGAAGGGCCGTTCGTGGCGGCCGAGTTCACCGAGCGCCGGGAGGAGCGGGTCAAGGCCCTCTCCGCCCTGCACACCGAGGCGCGTGCCGAGTGGGCGCGCCAGGCGGACGAGGCGCGGGACCGGGAGCACATCCAGGTCTCCACGGCCGTCCAGGAGATCCACCGCGCGGTGCGGGACGAGGAGTGGGTGCTCACCAACACCGGCAGCCTCACCATCGACGGCTGGGTGAAGAAGCTCTGGCCGCTGGAGCGCCCCGGCAGCTATCTCGGCCTCAACGGCGGCGGCGGCCTCGGCTACGGTCTGGGCGCCTCGGTCGGGGCGGCGCTCGCCCACCAGGGCGACGGCACGCTCTGCGTCGACCTCCAGGCCGACGGCGACTTCCTCTACACCCCGAGCGCGCTGTGGACACTGGCGGCGTACGACGTGCCGCTGCTGGTGATCGTCATGAACAACCGGCTCTACCTGAACTCCACCCAGCACGCCGAGCGCATCGCGGACAACCGCGACCGCGACACCGGCCGCGCGCACATCGCCACCAGCTTCTACGACCAGCCGGTCGACTTCGTCACGCTGGCCGAGTCCTACGGCGTGCACGCCCTGCCCCGGGTGGAGCGCATCGAGGCCGTGGAGCCCACGGTGCGGGAGGCCGTCGCCCACATCAAGGAGCACGGCAAGCCCGTCCTCGTCGAGATCCTCATGGACTGACCCGGCCCGTCCCCTGTCCGACCTGGCCCGTACGGGCCGTGACCTCTCAAGGAGGTGTCCACCATGACGGTGGTCTTCGAATGCGTCCACGCGGGCGAGCGCCACTTCGGCCTCGGCCTGCCCGGGCCCGAGGCTCCGCTGCGCCTGTACCCGCTGGGCGGTGACACCCTGGCCGCCCTTGCCTCCGCCTCGGACGACACCACCGAGGCCCTGCTCGACCGGCTGACCCGCGACCGCGCCCCGGTCGAGGCCGGCCGCGACGAGGTGCGCCTGCTGCCGCCGCTGCTGCCCACACACCTGGGCGACGCCCTGGTCAGCGGCTTCATGATGACGCACAACGTGAAGGTGGACGCCGAGGTCCCCGACCAGCCCAACTGGTTCGTCAAGGGCCTCGGCGACGTCCTGAAGGTCCCCGGCGAGCCCCTCTCCGTACCCGCCGACGCCGTCCACGTCTGCGAGGAGGCCGAGGTCGTCCTGGTCTACGTGGGAGACAGCCAGGGCGTGCCGAGGTACGCGGGCTACACCTTCGGCAACGATCTCACCGACATCGGCCGCTTCAAGCAGCACGCCGGGCACCTGTCGTACGCCAAGCTGTGCGATGCCGGGGTGGCGCCCTGGCTGCACCTCGGCGAGCCGCCGCGCTCGGTGACCGGGGAGGCGACGATCGAGCGGGACGGCGCCCCGGCGTGGAAGGGCACCTTCACCACCGGCTCCGACGCCCTGCACTACGAGCTGCCGGCCCTGATGTCCCGCCTCTTCGCGTACCGCGCCCTGCACCACCCCGGCCGGGTGCACTACGTCTACCTCGGCGCCGACCGCAGCAGCTTCCACGGCGGTTTCCGCACGGCCGACGGCGACGGGGTCACCCTGGACTTCACCAGCCACGGCGTCCGGCTGTCCCACCCACTGGCGTGGTCGTCGTGAACGCGGTGCGCGAACTCTCGGACGGAGAGGCGGCGTTCGCGTACACCCACGCGCTGATGCGCGGCACGACACAGGTCACCACGCAGGTGACGGTGCGCGAGGACATCGCACCCGCGTTGCTGTACAGGGCGTTTGAGCAGTGGGCGAGTGAACTCCCGCTGCTCTCCCTGCGCATCGAGGAGCACGCCGGCACCCTGTGGTTCACCCGGGGTCCCGGCGTGCTGCCCGACCAGATCCGCCACTCCACACTGACCTCGCCGGACTCCCCCGACGACGTGCTGCGACGCGAGCTGAACGAGGTCCTGGAGACCGGCGGGCCCCTGTGGCGACTGCACGCCGTACGCGATCCGCGGGCCGGGGCGACGCACCTGTACTTCACCCGCAACCACGCGATATCCGACGGCCATTCGACGGGCGCGGTGATCCGGGCGCTCCTGGACGCCCTGTTTCCCTCGTCGGAGCCCAGCCCGTACGACGTAGGGAGACTGCCGCCGGACGCGGACGGCCTCACCTACCGGGCGCCGGCGGGACAGGACTTCGTCCAACCTGCCTCCGGGCGACTGCCGTTCGCGGAACACCGCCCATGGCCGGAGCGCGGCGCCGACTTCGTCCCGTGCGCGCTCACCCGGCCGGAGAGCCTCGCTCTCAAGGCGTGGTGCAAGCAACAGGGTGTGACCGTCAACCAGTTCTTCGCCGCCGCGCTCGCCGAGTCCTACGCGGAGGCCACCGGCCGTACCGAGGTCGGCATGTTCACCGCGGTGTCACTGCGGCAGCGGTACGCGGACCTTCCGGACGTGGGCTGCTTCATCAACGTGCTGCGGGTGTCCATGCGGCCGGGCCGGGGCCGACTGACAGAGCTGGCACGGGAGTACGGGACCGCGCTGACGTCGGCCGACGCGGCCTGGCGACCCCCCGTCCGCTCACACGCGGCGATCCGGCGCGCGGTCGAGGAGACGGCGGCCGCCGGATCGGCGCCGGGAATCTGCCTGACGAACGTGGGCGTGGTCGACCCGGCGCTCGGCCCGCATCTGGGCCGGGTCAGCGGCTACCGGACCATCGTCAACCGCACCGGCGCCAACTACGGCCTGGTCCTCCATCTGGGCACGCTGGACGGCACGTTCAGCCCGGCGCTCGCTTTCGGCACCCCGGCCGTGGAGCGTTCCCTGGCGCTGGACGTGGCGAAGGGGCTGCACGACCGGGCCGTGCGCCCTCAGGGGGCGGCGTGACCGAGAACCAGGTCCAGCAGGCCGGGGAACCGGGCGTCGAACTCCGGCTTGCGCAGCCGGTTGAGCCGCTTCGCCCCGGCGTCCCGCTGCTCCAGCAGCCCCGCCTCGCGCAGGACCGAGAAGTGGCGGCTCAGGGTGGCCTTGGTGACCGGTACGTCGAAGCTGCCGCAGGACCGCTCCCAGTCCGCTGCGCCGGCCAACTCCCGCACCAGGGTCTGCCGTACGGGGTCGGCGAGGGCGAGCAGGGCCGTCTCCAGCGCGACCTCCTGCGGGGCCGTGTGGACCGGCGGGGTGCGGTGGCTCGCCGCGTCCTGCTGCCGAGGGGTCTGTGCCGCCATGGGTGATCGCTCCGTCCCGTCTCACTCGATCCGTACACACCGGGCGCGTACGGATTGCAGAGTGTTCGATGATCTGCGTACACTCTGACTGTTCGCTCCTCGACGAACAGTCTACCGGAGCCGGTGGCGTACCGCCCTGCTCCCGCACTCCAGCCTCCCCTACGCCCGCTTCGGCACGCATGGAAGGAAGACCCGTGCCCCAGACCTCACCGCACAAGGCCCGCCCAGGACTGACCCTGTTCGCGGCATGCCTCGGTTTCGTCGTCGTCATCCTCGACGTCAGCGTCGTGAACGTCGCCACCAAGGCCCTCGGCGCCGAGTTCGGCGGCAGCCTCTCCGGCCTGGAGTGGGTCATCAACGGCTACACCCTCACCTTCGCGGCCTTCCTGCTGACCGCCGGCGCCATGGGCGACCGCTACGACCCCAAGCAGATCTTCATGTGGGGCTTCGCGCTCTTCGCGGTGACCTCACTGATCTGCGGCGCCGCCCCCACGCTGGTCGCGCTGATCGCCGCCCGGGTCCTCCAGGGCGTGGGCGCCGCGATGATCGTGCCGTCGTCGCTGTCGATCGTGAACACCAACTTTCCCGACCCACACGAGCGCACCCGCGCGGTGAGCCTGTGGGCGGCGGCCGGCGGCCTCGCGCTGGCCCTCGGCCCGGTGGTCGGCGGTCTGCTGGTGGACGCGCTCGGCTGGCGCTCGATCTTCTTCGTCAACGTCCCCATCGCCGCGCTCGGCATCGTCCTCGTCCGGGCCTACGCCCGCCCGGCGCCCGCCCGTGACGTCTCCGTGGCCCGCTCGCTGGACCTGCCGGGCCAGCTCCTGGCCGTCGTCGGCCTGGGTGCCCTGACCGGGGCGATCGTGGAGGCGAACGCGCAGGGCTGGACCTCGGCCACCGTGCTGACCTGCCTGGTCGTCTTCGTGCTCGCGCTGGCCGGTTTCTTCGCCGCCGAGCGCCGTACCCACGACCCGATGCTGCCGCTGCACCTGTTCCGCCGCCACGCGTTCTCGGCGACCTCGCTCATCGGCGTCCTGCTCAACTTCGCCTTCTACGGCCTCATCTTCGTCTTCAGCCTGTTCTTCCAGCAGGTCTGGGACTACTCGCCGATCACCGCGGGCCTGGCGTTCCTGCCGATGACGGCCGCCATCATGATCGCCAACCTGTCCTGCGGCCCGCTGGTCAAGAAGTACGGCGCCCGGTCGGTGCTCATCACCGGCAACGTGCTGGCCGCCGTCGGCTACCTGGCCACGATCCCGGCCGTCGGCTCGGACGCGTACGTGCGGATGGCGGTGCAGTTCGTGGTCGCCGGGTTCGGCATCGGCCTGGTGGTGCCGTCCATGACCAACGCCATGCTGGGCTCCGTGGACCCCGCCAACGCGGGCATCGCCTCCGGAGTCCTCAACGCCTCGCGTCAGTTGGGCGGGCTCATCGGGGTGGCCGTGATGGGTCTGCTCGTGGGACAGGCGTCCTCCGGGCACTTCCTGACCGGGCTGCGGGCGTCCCTGATCGCGGCGGTGGTCGCGCTCGCGGTCAGCGCGGGCCTGAGCACGTTCGGCCCGCGCAGGCCCCGTCCGGTGCCCGCACCGGTCGCGGACGACCTCCAGCCGGCCGAGGCCCACTGACCCCCTGGGAGCGCCATGCCTCACCTCGTACTCGAATACTCCGGCAACGTCCGCGACGACGTCGATCCGGCGGCCGTGTTCGGCAAGCTCCACAACACCCTTGCGGAGGCGGGCGGTTTCCGCCTCCAGGACTTCAAGAGCCGCGCGGTCCCGATGGACCTGTTCCTCATCGGGGACGGCAGCTACGAGCAGTCCTTCGTGAACCTCGACATCAGGACGTTCGCCGGCAAGTCCGTCGAGGCACGCGCCGCCATCAGTGAGGCGGCCCTCGCGGTACTGACCGAGTTCTTCCCGGCCACCCTGCGCGAGACGGCCTGCGACATCTCCGTCCAGGTGACCGAGCTGGACCGCGCGACCTTCGCCCGGACGCGGTCCGGCGACCAGACCAACTCTCAGGAGCGGAAACAGTCATGAGCGCATACGCGGACCAGCGCGTCCTTGTCGTCGGCGGCACCTCGGGGGTCGGCCTGGCCTCCGCCCGCGAGTTCGCGGCACAGGGCGCGGACACGGTCATCGTCTCCCGCAACCCCCAGCGGATCGACGAGGCGGTGACGGCCCTGTCCGGCCTCGCCGGCCCTGTCACCGGCCAGACCCTCGACATCCGCTCGGACGACGAGGTCGCCAAGTTCGCCGCCACGGCGGGCGAGTTCGACCACGTCGTGGTCACGGCCGGCGAGACCCCGATGGGCCGCGTCGACACCCTCCCGCTGGAGGCGGCGTACGCGGCGATGGACAGCAAGTTCTGGGGCGCGTACCGCATCGCCCGCGCCGTCCGCCCCACCCGCTCCCTCACCCTGGTCTCCGGCTACCTCTCCCAACGCCCCAGCCGCGCGTCCGCCCTCCAGAGCGCGATCAACGCCGCGCTGGAGGCGCTGGTGCGGGGGCTGGCGCTTGAGGCTGCGCCGCTTCGGGTGAACGCGGTGTCGCCGGGGCTCCTCCGTACCCCCCTGTGGGACGGCCTCGATGCTGCGGCTCGGGACACGATGTACTCCTCGGCCGTGCAGCGGCTGCCGCTGGGGCGGGTCGGGGAGGCGTCGGACGTGGCGGAGGCGGTGCTGTTCCTGGCGGGCAACGGGTATGCGACGGGGACGACTGTGTTTGTGGATGGCGGAGGGATGATCGCCTGAGGCGGGGGGCGGCGGGCGCTTCGTCAGGCGAGCAACAGGCGGCCGTAGTCGCTCAGCACCTCGCGCGCCTCGGCTACGTCCTCGTACTCCTTAAGCCGGTGCAGAACCGCGCGGGCCCGCGCGGCCGTGCGCTCCGAGGACAGGTCTCCTGAAGTGTCGATGACTTGCCGGGCCTCTTCGGCGGCCTGCTCTGGTTCATTCGCGTCGGCCAGGGCCACGGCCAGCCACGAGCGGTACAGCGCTACTTCCCTGGCGTGGGTGGCGTCGTACCGGCCCAGTACGTCCTGAAGCAGGGGCACCGCGCGCAAGGGCCGGCGCAGCTCGGTGAACACCCGCGCGTCCATGATCTCCAGCTCTTCGCGGCTCACCCAGTACGCCCATGACGGCGCCGGAGGCCCGTCGGCGGTGTCCATGGCGGCGTGCGCTTCGCCGAGTGCGCGGAGGGCTGGCTGGGCCTCCCCGGCCTGCGTGTGCGCCCATGCCAAGCGGTCGAGGAACAGGGCGCGCGTCACGGCCGGGGCGTCCGGTCCGGCCTCTGCCAGGGCTGCCTGCGTCAGCTCCAGGCCCTCGCGCTCGCGTCCGTTGTTCGACAGGTGATAGCCGAGACTGCTCGCGAGCTGCGCCACGAGCACCCCGTCCCCGGCCTGCCGCGCCGCGGAAATGCCGAGTCGGTACGCCCGCTCCGCCTCCGCACCGCACCCCGCGTCCGAGGCGATCCATCCGGCGATCTGCCCCAGCTCCCCGATCTGCGCGAGCAGGCCGCGGTCCGTGTCGTCGGAGTGCTCGGACTCGCGGTACAGCCGGACCGCCGCGCGCAGTTCCCGGAAGGCGGGGGCGATCAGGTCGCCGCCGGACAGTACGTCGTCGGCGAGGCGCAGGCCGTGCACACGAGCCGCCAGTCCCTCCACTGTGGTGGCGCCGATCCGTCGCCCGCAAGGGGCTGCCAAGGGCGCCAGGACATCACCGTCAGGCAGCAGGTCGGCCAATGTGGCCGCGGCCCCCGGAAGCGTTGCGAGGGTGTCGCCCCGGGCGTAGGCGGCAGCCTGTTCCAGTTCCCTGAGCGACACGTCGAAGACGACAGCGAGGAACGGCAGCCACGTATCCGGGACTCGGGCGCCCCGCTCCCACCGTGAGACTTCGTTGCGGGTGATGGAGTGCGTTCCCGACGCAGCGCATAATGCGGCGGCCAACTGAGCTTGAGACCGCCCGGAGTGCCGCCGCAGTCTGGCGAGATAGGCGCCGAATTCCCGTCGCCGCTCGTTGGTGTTGCTCATACAGCCCCCTTCTGCATGCAGTGTGGCCCCTCCCTGGCCCCCTGGTTGGCTCCTCCGCCCGGTCTCACTCCCCGGTTACCTGAACGCAGAGCGCTCCGGCGACCGCGCGAACGGCCCCGGAGCTCGGCCGATCTGAGAAAGCAGACCGACATGCCGCAACCTACAACGCGGGCCCGCGAGACTGGACACCCTGGTTACAGCGAAACGTTGCCACGCAGCGGCGAGAGCGCGGCCGGCGCGCGGCGCCTCGTACGCATCGCGCTGACGGCCTGGGGACTGGACACCTTGGTCGACGACGCCGCCTTGGTCGTCTCGGAGTTGGTTGCCAATGCCGTGCGGCACTCCCGGCGTAAATCCATCCGCATGATGGTGGAACGCACAGCCCCGCGCACGGTCCGGGTAGCCGTCGCGGACTTCTCCCGCACGATGCCCGAGCCGCGCACCCCGAAGCCCGACGACGAGGACGGACGCGGCCTACTCCTCGTCACCTCCCTCGCCAGGACCTGGGGCACGGACGAGCGGCGGTGGGGGAAGGTCGTGTGGGTGGAATTGGAGGAGCGCGGGTGAGTATCAGCGAGTCCCCCAGGCGCAGCGCGGCCCGAGCCCACTTGTCGCAGTTGATCGACATGTTCGGTACGGACGGCTGCCTGCGGATCAGCACGGACTCTGTCTATGACACAAGCAGCTTGGCTTCGGATATTGCCTCCAAAAGCGACGAACCGGGCAACGACGAGCAGACCTGAGAGTCGCAGCTCATCTCCCGACTTGACCTCCCGCTGAACCTCGATCAGAACCGCCACAACGCGTTCCACAGGCCGCTTGCAGGGTCTACGGGCCAAGGCTCGCCATCGGGCGCGGGAGTTACCCGTCAGCTCCTAGTACTCCAGCCGGACATCGTGGTCGGCCGATCAGGGCTGTCCCCAGAACTGCGGCAAATGTGAAGGTGCCCGGTGTCGGGCCGGGTGCTTTTGGGGGCGCCGGGGTGTATCCGCCCCCGCCCACAAGTGAGGGGAAAACCCTGTTCGGCGATGTCAGCGGCCTCTGTTAGCTTCATGCGGCGCGTGTGATCCACGAGCTTAAAAGACTCACAGGGGAGGGCCACTTGACCATGTTCGGAAGGACAGGCAGACGCAGACGGATGGTGGTGGGGAGCTGCGCTGCCGCGCTGCTGGCCGCTGCTGCCGGTACGGCGCATGCGGTGGACAACCTGCCGCCGAAGCAGCCGCTCGTCCAGGACCTCCAGACGCAGAGCAAGGCCTGCGCCACGGGCGACGACACGCCGTACGTGCCGCAGTCGCCGAGGCTCAGCGCCATGTTGTACGACCCCGAAGAGGACAACCGGCCCAGCGAATCGAGCCCGCTAAGCGGCGAGTTCGAAGCGTGGTGGACGGACGCGGCGGGAGTGGAGCAGCGCCGCACCTACACCACTGACACCTTCTCGTCGGGGACGCGTTTCTACTGGACGATGCCGACCGACATCCCGGCTGACACGGTCGTCTCCTGGCATGTCCGCGCGAACGACGGCAAGGCGACCTCCGCATGGAGCGATGAGGGCAACGGCTCGGTCTGCTCGTTCGTGTACGACGACGTGAACCCCGAGAAGGCGACGATCAGCTCCCCCGAGTACCCCAGCCCCGAGACGGTGTTCTGGGTGGACGGGGTGGGCGTCTACGGCCGCTTCACCATGGACTCGCCTTCCGACGACGTAGTGTCGTACACGTACGGCTTCCTGGGAGGCCCTTACGGGACCGTCTCCGCCGAGCGGCCGGGCGCAGCTGCGACCATTCCGTACCTACCGCTCACTTCGGGGCCCAAGTCGCTGACGGTCCGCGCGATCGACCGGTCGGGCCGGAGCAGCGGTGAGTCGTCGTACCACTTCAACGTGAAGGCCGGGCATGCCCCTGTCGCCCGCTGGAAGCTGGACGACCCGGCAGGCTCCCGTTCCGCCTCCGCCGAGGTGGGCACCGAGGCACGTGCCGGCACCGGCGTGACCTTCGGTGGCCCCGCGCCCGCGGGTACCGGAGCCACCTCCACCGTCAGTCTTGACGGAAGCGGCCACGGCTACCTCACTCCTGACGCGCCGGCCACCGACATCAGCAAGACCTTCGCCGTGAGCGCCTGGGTGCGGCCCGCCGAGACCGGCCGGAACATGACCGTCGCCAGCCAGGACGCGGACGGGACGCCCGGCTTCAGCCTCGGACTTCGCAGCCAGGATCCCGGCCCCGTCTGGTCGTTCGTGATCGCGGGCGCGCGGGTGTCCGGTGGCGCGCCGGAGACCGGCGAGTGGGCCCATCTGCTGGGGCTGTACGACGCGGAAACAGGTCGTGCGCAGTTGTACGTCAACGGCCATGAGGTCGGCACCGCGGCAGAGGCGAAGCCCGCTGCGACGGCCGGCGCGTTTCAGATCGGACGTGCCCGCGGGACTACCGGCTATCGTGACCGGTGGCACGGTGACATCGGTGATGTACAGGTCCACGACCGGGTCGTGGTGCCGGGCGAGGCAGCCGAACTGGGACAGCGCAAGCCGAAGCTGCTCGGCCACTGGTCGCTGGAGAACGCGGCGGACGGCGCGAGTCCCGAGCAGTCGGACGGCGCCCCGCTGCAGTTCGGCACAGGAGCGTCGATCTATCGCGGCTCCGACAATTCCTGCATCCCCGACCTCGACCCCGACTGCACCTACGTACCGCCGCCGCTCGCCGGCGACGGGCATCTGCGCCTGGACGGCGAGACCGGGTACGCCGCTGCCGACGGGCCCGTCGTGGACACCGGGGACAGCTTCACCATCGGCGTCGTCGTTCGCCTCGCGGACTCCGAGCCGGCCCACCCGATGACCGTGCTCTCACAGGCCGGCGAGCACACCGATGCGTTCAAGGTGCGCTACGAGCCGTCCACGTACAGCTGGCAACTGGTAATGCCGGAGAAGGACGAGGTGGGAGCCCCCGAGAGGGTGGTGTCCCAGATTACGGGCGCAGATGGCGGCGAGGGACAGGGTCATCGACTCACCGTCATCTACGACGACGGGACCGACAAGATCAAGCTTTACCTCGACGGGTACACGAGCGACGAGGCGACCGCGACCCTCCCCAACGGCTGGCACAGCACCGGTGCCCTCCAGATCGGCCGGGGCAAAGCCGGTGACGGCTGGGGCGAGTACCTCCACGGCGATGTGGACGAGGTGCAGGCATACTCCGGTGCGCTGCGGGACGAAGACGTGATCGGCCTGGGCTGGACCACGGATCCCTGTCTGTGCTGATCTGTTCGTGCTGAGTCCAAAGGCTCTCCGATGGCCCGCCGAAACCCAGTTTCGGCGGGCCATCGGCTGTTGCAGGCTCGGCGAGGACACCGTCTTCGCAGCCAAGCTGAACTGGCCCGCCCGTGTGAGTGGTCTTCCTGGCGCCCTTGTAGGCGAGCAAGATCCCATTTTCGCAACAGCCCCTAAAGGGTGTTGCACAACGGCGATCACGCTCAGATCCAGCCATCGGCAGCAAGGTCAACTGCCCGAATGTGCCCGTCTTTCTGCCGTCTTGGAACGCCGCAGGAAGGAGACCCGGAAGATCGA
>NZ_SRRU01000018.1 GCF_004784465.1 Streptomyces griseoluteus
TCGATCTTCCGGGTCTCCTTCCTGCGGCGTTCCAAGACGGCAGAAAGACGGGCACATTCGGGCAGTTGACCTTGCTGCCGATGGCTGGATCTGAGCGTGATCGCCGTTGTGCAACACCCTTTAGGGCGTGTATCGAATGTGCTGGTCACAGCCACTCGTTGATGGCGGCTACGAGGACGGTCGCCTCGTAGCGGACGGCGAGTTTGTCGTACCTACTCGCCACGGCGCGGTGCCTTTTGAGGCGACTGATGCCGCACTCCACCGCGTGCCTGGCCTTGTAATCCTCCGGGTCGAACTTCGGTGGACGGCCGCCTTGGGAGCCGAGGTTCTTTCGGTTGCGGGCCTGGTCGGCCTTGTCCGGGATGGTGCAGCGGATGCCGCGTCTGGCCACACCGCACTCGGAGGCCAGCCCCCGATCAGCCGCGTGAACAACGTTGCGGGTCAATACACCTAGTAGGCCCTGGACTCTTACCTCGGACACCAGGGACAAGTAACTGGCGGGTAGCGGCTCCCCGGCCATCGTTTGCCGACGTTGATTCACCTGACACGAGTTGCCGACGCTGCCGACCTGCGGAAACTCGAGCAGTCGAACGCGGGCGCCCGATCGGAGCGCCTTGCCGGACGCCACGTCGCGGCGAAGACCGCGGGCGTCCGACCTCCTGCACGTCGCCGTAGTGCTGCTCATGCATGGTGAGTGTGATGGTGGCCAGGGAGTGTCGTTGGGCTGGAGGGTCTGCCGGGAGTCATCGGCTTCGCGGAATTGGTCAACAGAGGGCGGAGTTGTCTACCGATCCGTCTGTGTGGTCGGAACCGATCTGTGTGCTCGGGCGGGCTGACGGAGTGCACTGACCAGTGCGCGTGGGTCGTCGGCGTGGAAGCGGATGGTGTGGGCCTTTTCCGTTGCGCCGAGCGGGCGGGTGAAGGGGAGTGGCCGGTTCAGCTCCAGGGTCACCGAGGTCTGGCTGCCCACAATCAGGTCGAGGACCCCGTCCTCGGAGAGGGTGATCAGGCGGCCCTCGGGATAGCGCCGGTCGACGCGGACCGAGGCGACCGCGTCCGGCGGTACGGCGAGGTCGAAGAGGGCTCCGTAGCGGATCCGCAGAGAGCCGTCGGGGCGCACGACGTGCGGCCGGGTGACGCAGGCGGCGTGCAGGGCCAGTACGAGGACGACGCCGTACAGGTCGAGTACCAGGATCACCCGGTGGACCACCGGCCAAGGGATGAGGAAGGCCAGGCCCACCGTCTCGATCACCATCACGAAGAGCAGCCCGTACATCATCGCGGTCTGGGGCCCGGTGTACGCGGCAGCGAGGTCCCCGGGGCGCACCCCGTGCGTGCCGCGCCGGACCCACCGCCCCAGGGAGGCGAGGGCGCGCAGCTCGTGGAGGATCAGGCGGCGGACCGTCACCGGCACGGCCTCCTGTACGGCGGACCGCCGCGCCGCCCGGCGGTCCGCGCCGCGGGCGCGCGCGGCGACGTACAACGAGCGCAGCACCCAGGCCTCCAGCAGCAGCACCGCGAGCACCAGCGCCTCGGCGCCCGCCAGTGCCCACCCGGGCGGCCGGACCCCGGCCACCAGGCAGGCCGCCAGGGCCAGTTCCCCCGGTAGTACGGCGGCGACCGCGACCCGCGCCGCCCGTACGCCCCTTGATCGGCTACTCATCCCCGGCCCCTTTCCATGAACGCGTCCATGAGCCGGTCCACGACTTCCGCCTGCGCTGGGGTGTACTCGGCGAGCAGCGCCTCCTTGAACCCGGTCACGACGACCCCGTCCTCGGGGATTGCGGCGAACAGCTCCTCGGGGACGGCTGCCATCAGGTCAGCTGCCAAGGGTGCGATCCGCGGATCGTCGGCGGGGGCTTCGGCGAGCGCGTCGAGGCGCTCATACAGTTCGACGACTGCGGGATCGGCGACCAGAGTTCCGAGCAGCGCGAAAATCTCCTGACTACCGGAGCTGGTGGCGTCCATCAGCGTGAGGTACTCGCGGTCCTTGGCCGCGCTCGGCGAGTCTGTTCGGGGGGCCTGTGCCAGCAGTGCGGCGAGGCCGGGTGAGACGGGCCCGGTGGCGCCGGGCGGCTCGGCGAGCAGGGCGCCGAGCCGGCTGCGACGCTCCCTGATGTCGGCTTCCTGGCGGGCCAGGTCGGCGTCGAGTTCTTCCAATATCTCGGTCAGTTCGCGCCCGGCATCGTTGGCGAGGACGTCGCGCACTTCATCGAGGCGGAGGCCGAGTTCGGTGAGCCTTCGCACCCTGGCGAGCAGGACGGCGTCGCGGACGCTGTAGGAGGACCAGTCCCAGTGAGCCGAGCTGGTCCTCCATCCCGTCCCGGTATGCCTGATGGATAGTGCCGCGCTTGCCGTGGCACACGTCGCGGGCCAGCTTGTGCCGGGACTCCTGCACGGTGAGCTGGCGGTTCATCTGGCGGCGGTAGGTGTCGTCGACCGGGTCGACGACACGGAGCAGGTGCTCGGTCTTGGCGATCCGGCCGTACTCGGCGAATGCCTGACCCAGCGGGGTCGGGTGGCCTTCGCGTCCGAACATCCGCAGCAGGTCGTAGGCGCGAACCTGGTTAGTGAAGTGGTGAGTTGGTGGCCGCGTCGGCCGACCGTGCCGAGGTGACCCGCAAGGACGCCGACGCCGTGCTGGCCGCGTTCGCCGAGGTCGTCGGCGACATCGTCTCCAAGGGCGACGAGAAGGTCACCATCCCCAGCTTCCTGACCTTCGAGCGCACCCACCGTGCCGCTCGTACCGCGCGCAACCCGCAGACCGGTGAGCCCATCAACATCCCGGCCGGCTACAGCGTGAAGGTCTCCGCAGGCAGCAAGCTGAAGGAAGCCGCTAAGGGCGAATAGAGAGTCGTCGCCAGGGAGCGGGGCCCCACCGACCGGTGGGGCCCCGCTGCCATTGAGTGGCCCTCGTCAACCTCTCTCCCGCCGCTACACGCCTGCCCTGCGGAGGGCCCCGCCACGGCTTCGCATGGTCACCTTGGCTTCGCCGAGCAGAGCGTGGACGAATCCGTATGACCTTCCGTGCTCCTCTGCGATGGCCCAGATCGAGGCACCGTCTTCGTACTTCTGCTTGAAGTCGGCGGCGACCTTGCCCCGCGCGTTGCCAGTGATCTGCTTGTTCTTCGGCATGATGGGAAACCCTCTTCGTTCACGGTGTGGCGTTGTGCCAGGTGAGCATCGCCCTGCGCTGCAGAGAAAGCTCACGGATCGCGAATCGGCGCCAGGAACGGGACACGCTGGCTGGCGTGGGTTCCGTCTGGAGCGGCTGGGGAACCACGAGGGCTGAGGCCGGCCATCCCCGTCTCGCTTGGGAAGGCTCGGGGTGAGGTAGAGGCCCTTCAGGGGTGTCCGCTCGCCCTGTCGTAACCACCGACAGTGCGTGAGAACGGCACACGCCGTTCTCACCTCTGTACTCTCGTCCGTCCGTCCGTCAGCGCGGGCGCTTCAGCGCCATGTTCCGCCCCCCCACCGGCGTCCGCCAAGCTGGCCTGCGGTGGGCCCGACGGCGATACTGCCCGTGTCCCAGCCCGTCAGCATGCGGAGGCATCAGGTGGTCCAGGACGAGATCCGGCATCCAGCACTAACCGGGGGGCTCTGGCCGGTGATCAGCATCCGAATACGCCGTGAGGACCAGCGCCTGCGGGCGGCTTCCTGGCGGCCGGCCCCGCAGGCCATACCGGAAGATGTCCTTCTGCCCTGCGCCTGGCGGGAATTGGAGGGCCTGACCGAGGTTGCCGTAGGCCTGAGCCGGTCCCGCATCTACGTGCGTGAACTCGCCGAACACGAGCTGGCCGGCCGGCTCGTGTTGTGCCTGCGGGGCGCCCCCGGGGCAATCCAGGTTCAGGGTCCGATGGCGCCCGTCGGCGAGGTGCTGGCTGCCCGGACCCGTTCCGCCGTGCTGCACGTTGCCGCAGTGCACCACGCAGCCGACCGCGAAGAGGACAGACAGGTCTGGCGCGCCCGGGCCCGTCAACTCCTCAAGGCCAGCCGCGCCGCCCGCCGCGGCCGCAGCGTTCGGGCCACTTCAGCAGGGTTGCCCACCCTCGGCGGCCGCTCCTGAACCCTGGCCTCGGGATTGGTGAGCTCGCATGTTTCAGGTGTCGCGTATTTCTGACGGGATGGGCATGCGCACCCGCTCCGACGCCGCGAGGATCATGCTGATCTTCGCGGGCATTCTGGCCTTCGTCGCCTCCGGCTTCGAGCACGTCGTCGCCAACATGACGACCTTCTCGCTCGGCCTCTTCGAGCACGTCCCCGGTGTGACCGTGGGCGCGTTCGCCCACAACCTCCTCTTCGTCGGCCTCGGCAACCTGGCCGGCGGCGGACTGCTGGTGGGCGTGGCGTACGCCGTCGCCGGCCGGAGCGGAACCCCGTCGGTCACCACCCCGGACAGCATCCCGGCCCCCCGCGCCGGTGAGGCTCCCGAGTCCGCGGCAGCGCTCACGGCCCCGGCGGCCAGCAAGGCCTGACCTCTGAAACGCGACGACCGCCCGGCCCCTGAAAGGGGCCGGGCGGTCGTCTGTGTACTGCCGGATTCACGGCGTACGGCGAGGCCTCACGGTGTGCCCGGAATCGGGCCGAAGGCGGAGGGGGCGCGGAACCCTTCCCCGTCCTCGTGCTGTCGCAGCGGGCCGCCCACGACGAACCCGGTCATGCGGTCCTCTCCGATCACGTGCACGTCGGACGACTCGTCCACGGCGATGCCGTAGACGAGCTCCACCGTCCGGACCTCCTCGG
Organism: Streptomyces griseoluteus; assembly: GCF_004784465.1. Taxonomy (GTDB): domain Bacteria; phylum Actinomycetota; class Actinomycetes; order Streptomycetales; family Streptomycetaceae; genus Streptomyces; species Streptomyces griseoluteus. The sequence continues at coordinate 4,744 of NZ_SRRU01000018.1, forward strand.
GCGTGCCCTCGCGGATGACAAGGCCGCGGTAGAGCGTCTCCAGCAGGAGTCCCCGGACGTTCTCCACGTACAGGTCGACCCGGGGGAGGTGGTCCTCCGCGGTCGCCCGCAGGAGGAGCCGGTCGCCGTGCGCGGCCGTGTAGTGCCACAGCTGGAAGACGCGCTCGGAGCGGTAGATCTCGGTCATGGGCGCTCCCTACGCGGTGTCGGGCATCCGCAGGAAACCGGAGGGCTCGTCGTCGGCCGCACCGGTCTCCCGGTACTGCAGCGGGCCTCCGACGATGAACCCGGTCATGCGGTCCTCCCCGATCACGTGGAGAAACGATCGCCGGGCAAAGGCTCTCGGACCGAGGAGCGAGGCCACCTGTTCCTTCTCTCTGTCTGTGCCACGGCGGATCGTGATCCCCTCGTAGGACGGACGCAGGAACACCGCGGTCACCCCGCCCACGTGCAGATCGACGCGGGTGTCCGAGGCCGTCCGCCGGGAGCTGCGCAACAGCAGCCTTTGATGGTGGGCGACCGTGTACTGCCACACCGTGAAGGTGCGCGGAGAGGAGAACGCCTCGGTGACCTTCATGTCCTCCACTTCGGTTACCTCTTCTCTCCTGGCCGCAGGGGCGGGAGGAGCTTGATCTCCTCCCCACCGTCCCAGAAGGTCACATTGTTCCAGTCCAGTTTCTCCGTTCGGTAGTAGCCCCCAGTTGTCTCCCTGCCCTGATTTCACGAACGCGTCGAACTTCTCCTGGTACGTCGCTGTGGGCGGGTTCCAGCCCTTCATGGACACGGCGATCATCTGGTTCTTGCTCTGGCGTCGTTGACCCCCTGCATCCACTTGGTATAGGGCTGCCCCTTGGGCAGTCTCCCGATCTCTTCCTTGGACGAGAAGCGGAGTACGGCCCGCCAGCACCTAGAAGGAGTGAAGGCCCTCGACGGTCAGACTGGTAGGTGACGGCCGGCCGGTCGTAGGAGCGGACGGCGGTGACGGTCGCCTCGGCGCCCCTGTCGGTGCACAGTGTGTCGCCAGTGCGCAGATCGCCGGCCGCGGCCCAGGTGCGGAGGCTGGGGCTCCAGAAGGGATGGTCGGCGGTGGCCGTGACCTTGCCACGGTGCCCGGTCGGTCCCCGGATCGTGATGGCGGTGAGGTGCTTGTCACCCTTGGAGACGATCTGACGGGTGACCCGGTGTGCACCGGTCTCACCGGCCGTCGGGTCGGTGGCCCGGACCAGATCCCCGGTGTGGACCCGCTCGATCGGCTTTTGCTTACCGTCGCCCATGAGCACGCGCGTGCCGGGGAGGAAGCACTCGCCGCAGCCCCTCATCGCTGCGCGCAGGCCCCGATACATCATGCCCGCCAGGCGCATCTTTGTGGCGATGGTGGCCTGTTCGCCAAATTCCCAGCAGCTCATGAGGTCGTGCTTGACCATGCAATTTTCGAGAGCGTCGACGGGGATGCCGGTCACGATCATCTCGAGCTCGATCAGGCCGTCGACTATGACCTCCAGCTTTGGCGTCTTCGAGAGGACGTCACAGAAGACCTCGTTGTGCTGGCACCAGCGGCCTGGGTTCTCCTGGGCCTCGCAGCCGAGGAGGCCGCATCGGTACAGCTCGGCCGGCGTGCTGCCATTGCGTTTGCCTGGCTGCTTTGACGGTGAGTGATCGATGTAGACGGTTCACCGTCGGCTCGGCGGGTGCAGGAAGATCCTGGTATGGACACCTGCGACAGTCATCAGACGGTGCAGTCGCCGCGGTTGCGGCCCGGGGATCGGGTGCGGATCGTCTCGCCAGCCAGTCCACCCAGCCGCGAGGGAGTTGCCCGTGGCGTCGAGGTACTGAAGTCATGGGGGCTGCGGGTCGAGTTGGGCGAGCACGTCTTCGACCAATGGGGGTACATGGCCGGGCGGGATGAGGATCGCGTCTTCGACCTGAACTCCGCCTTCGCTGACTCTGGAGTCCGCGCGGTGATTGCCACCCGGGGCGGCAAAGGCGCCTACCGCATCGTCGACGACCTGGATATGGACGCCCTGCGGCACGACCCAAAACCCTTGGTCGGCTTCAGCGACATCACTCACCTCCATCTTGCCCTGTGGGCGCGATGCGGTCTGGCCTCGCTGCATGGCCCGTTCGCCAACTGGAGCGACGAATGGTCCGGGCCGGCGTCAGCCGAAGCCCTTCGCCGCGCGCTGATGACCACCGACCCTGTGATCATCCAACGGGACACGAGCCAAGCCAGCGCGGCGGTCACCGTCGAGGGTAGAGCGACCGGTGTCTTGGTCGGCGGCAATCTTGACGCGATCCGCACCGAGGCCGGAGCCGGTCTGCGGAGCCTTAAGGGAGCGATCCTCTTTCTCGAACACCAGAGAGGCACAGGGCTGGGAGAGGTCGACCGCGCACTGACTCAGCTGACCCGTACTGGGGCCATGGAGGGGCTGTGCGGTGTCGCACTTGGCCAGTTCCTCGGCTTTGACCAGGATGCCGATGATCCAACCCTGGGGGGATGGGGCATCGCCGACGTCCTGCGCGACCGGCTGACGCACCTGGGTGTTCCCGTTCTCGGTGGGCTCCCTGCCGGACACGGCCTGCATCCTCCGACCATCCCGCTCGGCACTCAGGCCAGGATCGATACCGCCGAAGGAACCTTGACGGTTCAGCCAGCCGTCGTCTGACTGTCGACCGCCTTACCCAGCGTGCAACGCCCATCGCCGCCCGCGCCCGCGACCACGGCGTCAGCCGCACCGCCGTCGCCGACCCGATGTTCGATCACACCGCGATCGCGCACCCTGCGGCCGCGCCTTCGACGGCGGGATCAGCGGCTCAGCGATCTCCCACCGCCCGTCCGGAACAATCCAACTCCACACACCCCGCCCCATGACCGACCCAACGAGCCGAACCCACATAGGACACACGGTCTTAGCTTGTTCTGTATCTTCTGGCGCTCCTGAAGTGGTGCGGGCAGAGTGGGCGGCATGACAGACAGTTCCGGCCCTGTTCCTGAGGATGTAGGCGACCGCCAGGCGATAGAGCACATCCTCGGTCGTCCCTTGAGCCAGGCATGGCCGACGGGTGCACTGGCACCGGGCAGCCGGGTCACGGTCGTTCGCGACCAGGACTGGGACGGCCCTTGGCAGGTCGAGTTTCTCGGAACGATCGATGCCATGGGTGCACCCGAACCCAACACACATGCCCAGGCGCACAGAGGCGAGCTGCTGTACTGGGTCCCCTGTGGACCTGACGCTGCTGCCCGAGCATCGTCGCGGGCATGGAGCGATGTACGGCGGCCTGAACCACGGCCGGATCGCCGTCGACCGGCTCCAGACGGTGCTGGCCGGGCTGCCGCTGCCGCGTTTAGAGGGCGGGCGCCTGGTCCTGGTGGTCGACGTGTCGCCGTGGCTCCGCTCGGATGCGCCATGCTCGGCGGAGCGCCTGTTGTGCCACGTCTACGGCCGCGCGAAGACGGCCTCGCAGTTCATTCCGGGCTGGCCCTACTCCTTCGTGGCCGCGCTGGAGCCGGGCGCCACGTCCTGGACCGCGATCCTGGACACGGTTCGGCTCGACCAAGCCTTCGGCCCCGACCGAATCGTCTCGGGCCGCCGCAGCGGGGGCGGGACCCGTCGGATGGTGCAAGGACAGCAGCGGCGCGGCCATGCAGTCCAGGACGCAAGGATGCCTGCGCGGGCTGCTCGTCCTCACCGCGACACGTGACGGCGCCCCCATCGGCAACGCGACCATGAAGGTCATCCAGGAGATCAACCTCGACCCGAAGTACAACCAGTTCATCACATGGACCGAGCGGTCTCTGGTCAACATGGCGGGCATCGGTTCCACGACGCTGACGTCGTTCGCCGAAGAGTGCTCGACCACCACCGCCTGCACCGAGAGCAACGGCCTCTGGTCCGGCAGCACCACATGGACCGCGGGCGACCCACACGTTGCCACCCGCACCAACACGTACTCGTGGAACAAGGTCAGCGGTGGTGAGGATCTCCTCAACTTCACCTGGGAGACCAGCTGGTCCACCCCGAACGCCGCCGTCCAAGCGGTCCCGAAGTGGAGCAACAGCGGGTTCGACGTCCGGTGCGACAACAAGGTGGGCGGCAACACGGGCTGCGTGTTCCCCAAGTACACCCCGACGCTGCAGTTCAATACGAAGAAATACCCGGCCGCGGCCGCCTACTACTGGGTGCTCATGGAGAAGCTGGCATCCCACCCGGGAAGTGAGCAGCACAACAAACCGCTGCACCGCCTGGCCGATGATGCGAAGGCCAAGGACAACCGGGACAAGATGTGCATGCTGTCCGTGGTGGAGTGGAACCCGAACCCCAACGCCGAGGGAACGAGCTGCGACGAGTACCCCTTCGCCAAGTCCCGTGAGAGTGGCGGGATGACGCTCACCTCGGGCAAATACTCCGTGCAGATGTATTCGGCCAAGCAGGCCGACGGCACCTCGATGCTGGAACTGGACAGCAACTACCCCCTCCCGACCTGGAACGAGATATGCGGCCGGGCCGCGGTGCCGGCCAAGCAGAACACCGATGCTGGCGGAGACCTCGGACGATTCACCTCGGAGGTCCGACTCCTGGACTCTGAGGCCTACTTCGTACAGAGCGGCTTCGAGTACTGCGACATAAATTCCGTCTGCAACATCAGCTAAGGGCTGTCCCGTAGTGATCTTGCTCTGCGATGATCTTGCCCGTGTCAGGTGTGATCACGGCGCCCGAGCCGTTCTGGATAGCCCCGTTTACCGGGCTGAGCCCGCGCGCCTTCGGCAAGTTGGTGACCGCGCTGCGCCGTGAGGGTGCCGATTCCCCGGGCCGGGGCCGGCCGTGGAAGCTGTCGCTGGAGGACCGAGTGCTGCTGGTCGCCACATACTGGCGGACGAACTTGACGATGCGGCAACTGGCCCCGCTGTTCGGGGTGTCGAAGTCAGCCGCGGACCGGGTGATCGACAACTTCGGCCCGCGGCTCGCGCTGCATCCCCGCCGGCGGTTCGCCAAGGACGCGGTATTGATCGTGGACGGCACTCTGGTACCTACCCGCGACCACAAGGTGGCCGAGCAGTCGAAGAACTATCGCTACTCCACCAACCACCAGGTCGTCATTGACGCGGACACCCGCCTGGTCGTTGTGGTCGGTGAGCCTTTGCCAGGCAATCGCAACGACTGCAGGGCATGGGAGGAGTCTGGCGCGAAGGCTGCCGTGGGCAAGACCCTCACGATGGCCGACGGCGGCTATCCGGGCACCGGCCTCCTCATGCCCCACCGCCGCACTCCGGGCGAGGAGATGCCGGGTTGGAAGCACGAGCACAACCGCTCGCACATGGTCCGAGCCCGCGTCGAGCACGTCTTCGCCCGCATGAAGACCTGGAAGATCCTCCGCGACTGCCGCCTGAAGGGCGACGGTGTCCGCCACGCCATGCTCGGCATCGCCCGACTGCACAACCTCGCTCTCACGGGATAACTCCCTCCGCACGCGAGACCTGAGAGGTCCGAGAGAGACGGCTCCTCACCTCGCTGACTCAGAGGATCCTCAGTCGAGACAGAACTCGTTGCCCTCAATATCCTGCATCACGATGCAGGACTCGTTCTCGCCATCGGCACGCATCGTTCGCACATGTACCGCGCCGAGCTCGACCAGCCGTGCGCATTCGGCTTCAAGCGTGGCCAGGCGCTCCTCACCCACGAGCCCGATCCCGGCCCGCACGTCAAGATGCAGCCGGTTCTTGACAACCTTCCCTTCGGGAACGCGCTGGAAGAGCACGCGCGGGCCCACACCCGAGGGATCACTGCACGCGAAGTAGACCACCTGATCCTCGGGCGGCAGCGAGCGATGGTAGTCCTCCCAAGTAGCGAACCCCGTCGGGATCGGAGGTACGACGTACCCCAGCACCTCGCACCAGAAGCCGGCGAGACGCGCGGGGTCCGCGCAGTCGAAGGTCACTTGGAACTTCTTGATCGTTGACATCGGCGCACGATAACAAGGGCCCTGCTCATCTCCCCGCGCGGCTGGGGCCACACGTTGTCGGGAGGACTGCTCCTGCCAACCACTGCTGTGTCGTGCGGTCGCAGAGGTGGACCGAGGTCAGTGCCCCCAAAGGGTGGGATCCAGGACCCAACCCCGGCCAACCACTCTCGTGTCAAAGATCAGTTACGGGACAGCCCTTAAAGGCTGTTGCACAACGGCTGGTCGATCTTCCGGGTCTCCTTCCTGCGGCGTTCCAAGACGGCAGAAAGACGGGCACATTCGGGCAGTTGACCTTGCTGCCGATGGCTGGATCTGAGCGTGATCGCCGTTGTGCAACACCCTTTAGGAGACGATCACACCGCGCTGCAGCATCAGCTCCTCCACCTCACGGAAGCTGAGCGGGAAGCGGAAACCCAGCCACACACAGGGGGAGATCACCTCGACCGGGTACCGATGCCCCTTGCATGACGGCGACACGACCCCCACGGACAACCCCCTCCAGCAAGATCAACTCGAAGATCATCCCGCCGAGCCAGGCAACGTGAGCTTCTGCGGCGTATGCGACGGGCGTGAACTCGCGGTCCACACATCGGGGCCATGAAGATTTACTGCGCCTTGGGGAAAGCTTGTGGATTCCCGGGAGAGAAGTTTCCTGTTCACGGGGGCCGCGGCGGTTACTGTGCGATCTGCTCCGATGGTCAGGAACGCGTCAAGCGTCATCAAGGGTCGATCCGGAGCCGCATCGTCCTCGGCTGACGCGCTGGCTGCCCGTCGTACGCCGTAATCGTGAATGGGGTGGGGATGTCCAGCCATCGGTTGTCCAAGAAGGGCCGTTACATCGCGTGGGCGACAGTGGGTGTCGCTGTCGTCGCGGGGGCCGGGATCGCGGCGCAGACCTCGATGGCCGCCACCACCTGGCCGGCGCAGAAGACCTTCACCGGGCGCGCCTTCGACACCTGCACCGCTCCCTCCCTGAGCGCCATGAAGGCCTGGAAAACCGGCTTCTACGGGGCTGCCGCCGTCTACGTCGGTGGCAAGAACCGCGGCTGTACCCAGGCCAACCTCACCGCCTCCTGGGTGAAGTCGGTGAACTCGCTCGGCTGGAAGCTCATTCCGATTTACGTCGGCGCCCAGCCGCCCTGCCAGACCAGCTCCAACCCGGAGAAGCTCACCGCTTCCACCGCCGCTTCCCTCGGCACGGCGGACGCGGCGGACGCCGTGGCCAAGGCGTCGGCACTCGGGATGAAGGCCGGCAGCCCGGTCTACCTCGACATGGAGCCGTACGACATCACGAACAAGGCGTGTAACGACGCCGTGTTGACGTACGTGCGCTCCTTCGACAAGGCACTGCGCGCCAAGACGTACCGCAGCGGCTACTACGGCTTCACCAGCTCCAGCGCCAAGGCCATCGCCACCGCGACCGACAAGACGGACCTGCCGGGCAACCTCTGGTACGCGCTGTGGGACAAGACCAACACCACGACCTCGGACTGGCCGTGGGGCTCCACGCAGTTCACCAACCACAGCCGTGGGCACCAGTACATGGTCAACAGCAAGGAATCGCGCGGCGGTTACACGATCACCGTGGACCGCGACGCGTGGGACGCGCCGGTCGCCATCATCGGCTGAACCAGCGCAACAGGCTGCGAGGTTGGAGACGGACAAGGAACAGGGGATGAGCGTCGTCGTCACGGGGCCGGAACTCCGGCTGTTCGCCGTACGGGCAGCGGCGGCGGCGCTGCCCTTGTTCACACTGGGGCTGCTGTGTCCCGTACCGTCCCTCGTGCTCGCGCTGAGGCGGCGCCACCGGGCCGACTGGTGGGCCTTCGCGGGGTTCAGCGCGGTGCTGGCGGCCTGGATCACCGAGCTCGCGCTTACTCCGGTCGACACCCACGGGGTGCTCTTCGCCGCCGACCTGTTGCTCATCCTGCTGTCGATGGCGGGGGCCTCATTGCACGCGTGGACGGCTTGGCCCAGGCCGGCACGGCAAGCAGCGGCACAAGGCTGAGAAGTACGTGGGCACGAAAGCAGGCAAGTAGCAGTGGGCAAGCAGGTCCGACAGGTGTCGCAGGCGCGTACCGCCCGGCAGGAGCAGACGAAGACGGGGCGGCTCGCCGTCATGGGGCGTGCCCTCGTCGTACGGCTTCGCTCGTTGCGTGGGCGCACCATCGCATGGGCGGGGGGCGCGCTGACGGTTGTCGCCGCCCTGACGGTGACCGGCGTCCTCATTTTCGGGGGCGATGACCGGCCGCCCGTCCCCGACACCCGCGCACGGCACTACACGGAGGTCGACGCCTGCCTGCTCACCGGTGAGAAGGGCATCGCCGCGGGAACGACGGCCGCCGAGGTCTGGCAGGGCATGCAGGACGCCTCTCTCAAGACCCACGCGCGGGTGAGCTACACGCCTGTGATGGGGGAGCAGAGCACCGGAAACGCGCGGCCTTTCCTCAACGGGCTGCTCCAGCGCTCCTGTGAGGTCGTGCTCGCCGTCGGCCGGCCCGAGGTTACGGCCACGACGCAGACCGCGCCCAACTACCGGAAGGTGGGCTTCGTCCTCGTCGGGGATGACCACGGCGGTCACCACGGCGCCAACGTGACCGCGGTCCGTACGGGGCACGGACTGCGCGCCGCCGTCGCCGCTTCCGTCGAGCGGGCGGTGGACGGCAGGGATTAAGGGGCGTACGTGTTCGCTCGGCCCGACAGCCGCGGCGACGCGACGGTGCCACGAGCGCTCGCGAATCGTTCGAATGGGTTGGCCGGAGCCGGTCCACTGCCTACCAGCGAACTTCGCAAGACCTTGTGCACCGTCGCACATTCTCCCTCAAAGCGGTTTCCTTGCACCGCCGCCGCACCGCGCTCGTCCTGTCCGCCGCGACCGTCGCCGCGGCCCCCTTGCTCAGCGCCTGCGCCGCCGAGCCCGTCGGGTTCTGGAGTGCTCGGGCCCGGTGCGCTGGACGGTGAAGGAGTCGACGTACCGCACCGCCATGCGACTTTCTGTCCTGCACTCGGCCCTCTTCCGCGGCCTCCTGGCGAGCTTCCACGACGTCTACGGCGACCTGGAGCCGACTGCCGCACCAACCTTCCTCGGCCAGCTGGATCTCCCCACGAACACCCAGCACCTTGCCGAACTGCGCCACGTACTCGCCGCCGGGCACAAGAACCACTACTGCAGCCCTGGCGCCTGGGACGATGCGCTTCGCTCCTGCTCCTGAGCCGTAACGACTGGGCCTGGCTCGACGTCCGGCCGGACGACACCCCCGACGGACACCCGGACGGTGTCAGCGTCCTGGTCGCCCGCCGGCACCGATACACCGGCGAAGTCTCCTTCTTCCGCTGCTGGACACCCGGTGACGTCACCCTCGCCCAGCTCGTGGACGTGATCTGTCACAGATGGCGGATCGAGGAGACTTTCCAGCTCGGCAAGACCTTCACCGGCCTGGGTGAAGGCCAGGTGACCTTCTGGAACTCCTGGGTGCGCTGGTCCCTGTTCTCCCTGATCGCCGCCGCCGTCCTCTCACTCACGGCCGCTGCCACGACCCCCACCGACCCTGCGGGCCCAGCCCGACTCGTCCCGCTGACCTGCCCCGAACTCATCTGACTCCTACGGGCATTCGCCCTCACAAGGTCCGCGATGCGGGGTGGCATGTTGCTGAGCAGCACATGCCCGTTGTGGCCGCCGCCGTAGCCAAAGAGATGGCCGGGGCCGAACGGCCGCCCGCGTTCACAAGTGCGCACTACCTGAACACTTGATGTAGGGATAGCGACACACCCGCAAAGGAGTTCACAAATCGAAAGGGCGTGAATCGATGTAAGTCGGCCAGCTTGCACAAGCGGAAGTCAAGGTCGACTCAAGATCATCTTTTGGGTCTGTATGCAGAATGTTCACAGCAGGCAAGGTGGGCGCGTTTCTTGTCGCTTGCTCGCTGGAGTGAAGTCGTGCTGCCTTCCCGGCCGCTGAACCACAGACGTCGGATGCACCGCGTCATGCGTGGCGTCGCCGTACTCGTACTCGCCTCGTTCGCCGTCATGTTGACGACCGATCAGGCCTTCGCCGAAGGGCTGGAGCTCAGCCGCATCGAGCTGCCCGGCGCCAGCGCGTCTGCGTGGGCGTCCTGGTTCACCGACCCCCACTGGGGCAAGCTGCCGCACCAGCGGTCCGGCACGGCCGCGCACCACCGCCACCATGTCTCCGCCGAGGCGACCGCCGCGCACCGGGGCAAGGGCCACGCTCCCGGAAAGGGCCGCGGCGAACTGCCCGCGTACCACGCGCACAGTCCGTCCGTGAAGAAGGGACGCAGCGCGGGCGCGGTCGGTTTCAACGCCAAGACCAGCAAGCGCAACGCGACCAAGTCCTCGCGCACGGAGACCGTCTACGACAACGCGGACGGCTCCGTCACCCGCAGGCTGTCCCAGACCCCGGTCAACTACCAGGTCGCCAAGGGCAGATGGGCCCCCATCGACGTGGACGTGCGGGCCGGACCGGACGGCCGCTGGCACGAGAAGGCCAACTCCGTCGCCGTCGACTTCGCCGCCAAGGCCACCGACGCCGACCTCGCCTCCCTGGCGCCCGACGAGGAGCACCGCGTCTCCTACGCCCTGAAGGGCGCCGCCCCCGTCCAGGGCACCGCCGCCGGCTCGACCGTCACCTATAAGGAAGTCCTCGACTCCACCGACCTGCGGCTCGCGCCGACCGCGACCGGTGTGAAGGAGTCCGTGGTGCTGCGCTCCGCCGACGCGGACAACACCTGGACCTTCCCCCTCGACCTCAAGGGCCTCCGTCCCGTCCAGCGTTCCACCGGCTGGATCGACCTGCAGAGCCCGGCCGGCAAGACCGTCGAGCGCATCCCTCCCGCGTACGCCTGGGACGCGAAGGTGAACCGCCGCTCCGGTGACCCGGCCACCACCCGCGACGTCACCACCGAGCTGGTCCACGACAAGGACGGCTACGCGCTGGAGGTGACCCTCGACAGCGGCTGGCTGCACAGCTCCGAGCGCGCCTTCCCGGTCACCGTCGACCCGACCGTCCAGGACGGCTGGACCACCACCTACGCCGAGTCCGGCTACGCCGCGACCGACCGCTCCTACGAGCAGACCATCAAGGTCGGCTCCTACGACTCCGGTACCCACTCGGCCAACAGCTTCGTCAACCACTGGGACACGGCATGGGACGGCAGCAACGCCACCGTCACCTCCGCGAGCCTGCACCTGTTCGACACCTGGGCCGCCACCTGCACCGCCGAGCGCTTCGACGTCGCCCTGGTGACGAGCGCCTGGACCCCGGAGGGCGTCACCACCTACCCGGGTCCGTCCAAGGGCTCCTCCATCGGCAACCTGACCCCGAGCGTGCCCAATGCCTGCGCCAACACCGCGGGTGACCGCGCCGTCGGCGACTGGGTGACCGTCCCGCTGTCCACCTCCGCGATCCAGGGCTGGTTCAGCGGCGCCACCGACGACAACGGCCTGGCGGTGTACGCGGCGACGACCGACACACTGCACTGGAAGCAGTTCGGCTCCTTCAATGACCCGGGCAAGGGGCCCTGGATCGACGTCACCTACACCGGCAACACCGCGCCCCAGCTGTACGAGCAGTTCCCCGCCGACAACGCGGTCGTGAACACCACCACGCCCACCTTCACGGCTTGGGCGGGTGGCGCCAACTCCACCAGTGGCAGCAACAACCAGTACCTGTTCCAGGTCTACGACGGCTCCGGCACCAAGGTCGCCGACTCCGGCCTGGTCGCTACGGGCAGCTGGACCGCGCCCACCAACAAGCTCGCCTGGGGCAAGAACTACACCTGGACCGTCAAGGCGTACGACTCCGCCACGAACCTCTACTCGCCGGCCACGACGTACGCGCTGTCGGTCCAGGTTCCGCAGGCCGTGATCACCTCCGGTCTGTCGCAGAACAGCAGCGACCACGGCTTCGACGCCTCCATCGGCAACTACACCACCTCCGACACCGACGCCTCGATCTCCACCGTCGGCCCGTCCCTGGACATCGAGCGCGCCTACAACTCCCGTGACCCGCGCTGGACCGGGGCCTTCGGCTCCGGCTGGTCGAGCATCTTCGACTCCCGCGCCACCGAGCAGTACACCGCCGCGGGCGCCGTCTCCAGCGTCTCCGTCACCTACCCCGACGGCTCCCAGGTCGGCTACGGCAAGAACAGCGACGGCACCTTCACGCCCGGAGGCGGGCGCTTCGCCACCTTCAAGTCGGTCACCGACGGCTACACGCTGACCGACAAGGACGACACGGTCTACACGTTCACCCAGTCCCTGGGCTCCGGCGGGTACGGCCTGACCACGGTCACCGACGCCAACGGCCGCTCGGTGAACCTGACCTGGACCTCCGGCCACGTCAGCAAAATGACCTCCGCCGTCTCGAACCGCTCCCTGTCCCTGACCTGGAGCACCCCGTCCGGCGCCCAGGCCGCGCACGTGGCGACCGTGGTCACCGACCCGGTCACCCCCGGCGACTCCGCCACCGTCCAGACGTGGACCTACGGCTACACCGGCGACCAGCTCACCAAGGTCTGCTCCCCGCTGTCGGCCACCAAGTGCACCGTGTACGGCTACACCACCGGCTCCGGCTACCAGAACGCGGCGCTCGACCTCGACCCGCACACCTTCTGGCCGCTGTCGGAGACCTCCGGCACCACCGCCAAGGATGCGATTCTCGGCAACGAGGGCACCACGAACGCGACGTACGAGAACGTCACCCTCGGCCAGACCGGCCCGCTGACCGGCTCCTCCGCCAAGGCGGCCGGCTTCAACGGAACCTCCTCAGACATCTCGCTGCCGAAGAACCTGGGCAACGACACCGACTCCGGCGCGATCTCGCTGTGGTTCAAGACCTCGGCGGGCCCCGGCGTCCTCTACTCCTACGCCTCCCAGCCGATCGGCTCCGGACAGGCGGGCGGCTTCTACACCCCGTCCATCTACGTCGGCACCGACGGCAAGCTGAACGCCGAGTTCTGGTACAGCGGCGGCATCAACCCGATCGTCTCCTCCGCCTCCGTGGCCGACGGCCGCTGGCACCACGTCGTGCTCTCCGCCGCGGGCAACTCGCAGTCCCTCTACCTGGACAACACCAAGGTCGGCTCGCGCACCGGCACCATCTCCATCCAGAGCGCGGTCGCCTTCGGCAAGAACCAGTCCTTCAACTACCTGGGCACCGGCTTCCTCGGCGGCTCCTGGCCCGACGAGCCGCACTACTCGGCCACCGAGAAGGACGGCTACGCCACCTACTTCAACGGCTCCATCGCGGATGTCGGCTGGTACAGCCGCCCGCTGGTCGCCGCCGACGTCAACTCGCTCTACACGTACGGCACGCACAGCACGAGCCTGCTCACCTCCGTCAAGCGGCCGTCCGGCAAGACGTTCGCGACGATGACGTACGACCCGAACACCACGGCGCTCACCCAGCTCACCGACGAGAACGGCGGCACGTGGGCGATGGGCACGCCCACCGTCACCGGGTCCAGCGACACCTACCGCGGCGCGGTCCTCGGCGGCGCCCCCTCCGAGTACTTCCGCCTCGGCGAGGCCGCGGGCGCGGCCACGGCCGTGGACCAGGTGCGCGGCGGCAACGGCACGTACAACGCGGTGACGCTCGGCGGCGCCGGTCCCTTCAGCGACCAGAAGTCGGCCGCCTTCAACGGAACCAGCTCACTTCTGACACTGCCGAGCGGGTCCATACCCGGCTCGGGCGCCGAGACCGCGAGCATGTGGTTCAAGACGACCACCGCGAACGGCGTCCTGCTCAGCGCGAGCAGGGACCCGCTGAGCAACGGCACCACCCCGACCGGCTACACACCCGTCCTGTACGTGGGCAGCAGCGGCAAGCTGTACGGCGAGTACTGGTTCTCCACCGGCTCGGACAACCCGCTGGTCTCCTCGGCGGCCGTTACCGACGGCAAGTGGCACCACGTGGTGCTCTCCACCAGCGCCACCAGCCAGACGCTCTACCTCGACGGCGCCCTGGTCGGCACCCAGACCGGCACCGCGGCGATGTCCAACCAGCCGTACACGTACGTCGGCGGTGGCTTCGTCGGCGGCTACTGGCCTGACGAGTCGCACCACAGCACGACCGACAACGCCGGCTACGCCAGCTACTTCAAGGGCTCGATCGCCGAGGTCTCCCTCTTCCGCTCGCAGCTGTCCGCCGCGGACGTCGCCCAGCAGTTCGAGGCCGCGCAGAACTCCACCGGCCTGCTGCCCGTGGAGACGGTCCAGGTCACCACGCCGACCACGGCGACGCTCAAGTACACGTACGACGTCACCAACAACAACCGCGCGCTCACCGAGACCGACGCGCTCGGCAACAAGACCAGCTTCGGCTACGACACGGCCGGCTTCGAGCACACGGTCACCGACCCCAACGGGGCGATGACCATCACCGGTCACGACGTCCGCGGCAACGTGGTCTCCTCCACGTCCTGCCAGGATCAGGCCGCGAACAAGTGCAACACCGAGTACTACACGTACTACCCGGACGACACCACGGCCCAGCTGACCACCGCCGACCCGCGCAACGACCAGCTGCTGACCGAGCGGGACGGCCGCTCGGCGTCCGCGACCGACAACACCTACCTGACGTCCTACACGTACGACTCGGCGGGCAACCAGACGGCCATCACCGGCCCCGCCGTGCCCGGCTTCCCGAACGGCCGCACCACCTCGACCGTCTACAGCGACGGCACGGCCACCTATCCGGCGTCCGGCGGCGGCGTGGTCCCCAAGGGCCTGCCGGTGAAGACGACCACCCCGGGCGGCGCCGTCAACCAGGTGGCGTACTCCAGCAACGGTGACGTGGCCTCCACCACCGACGCCATCGGCCTGGTCACCACCTACGCCTACGACGGTCTCGGCCAGGTCACCAGCCAGAAGGTCGTCTCCGACACCTACCCGGCCGGCCTGGTCACCACCTACAAGTACGACGCCGCGGGCCAGGTGATCGAGGAGCACGACCCGCAGCTCACCGACCGCGTCACCGGCGCCGTCCACGCCGCCGTCACCACCTCGGTCTACGACGAGGACGGCAACGTCACCTCGCAGGCCGTGTCCGACGGCAGCGGCGGCGACCACGCGCGCAACCAGACCTGGACCTACGACGCCTACGACCGCGTCGCCACCGAGGCCGACGCCAACGCGGCCGAGGGCGCGGTCAACGGCAACACCACGACGTACACCTACGACACCTCCGGCAACAAGACCAAGGAGGTGACGACCGCCGGCAACGAGACCCGCTACACCTACGACGCCGAGGGCAACCTGCTCACCCAGGGCCTGATGTACACAGGTGACCCGGTCAGCCCGCAGCCGGCGACCCTGCTCACCGAGTCCTCGCGGGCGTACGACCCGGCCGGACGGCTCGCGTCGATCACCGACGCGATGGGCAACACCACGGCGTACACGTACACCGACGACGGTCTGACCGCGACGGTGAAGCGCACCAGCGCCGATGGCAAGAGCACCTACACGCTGGAGTCGGACGTCTACGACGCGGCCGGCAACCTCACGCAGGCCACGTCGGACAACGGCGAGACGGTCACCAAGTACACCGTCGACGCCGCTTCCCGCACCTCGTCCACCGAGCTGGACCCGACCGGCGTGGACCGCGTCTCCACGGTGTCGTACACCCCGGACGACCAGGTCGCCTCGGAGAACGACCACGACGCCTCGGGCTACGACCGCACCACCACCAACACCTACGACGACATGGGCAACCTGCTCAGCGAGACGCTGTACGGGGACGCCTCGGGTCACCCGGCGGGCTGGTGGAAGCTGAACCAGAACTCCGGCACCTCGGTCACCGACGCCTCCGGCACGGGCAACACCGCGCAGGCAACCGGCGTCACCTGGAGCGACGACGCCGCGAACTTCGCCGGCACCTCCGGCCAGCAGATCGCCACCAACGGGCCGGTGCTCGACACCACCGCGTCGTACACCGTCTCGGCGTGGGTGAAGATGGGCTCGCTGCCGACCCACAACGCGACGGTCGTCGCGCAGACCGGTACCACCAACAGCGCGTTCATGCTCCAGTACAACTACGCGCACGCCGGCGCGCCGCTGTGGAGCATGGAACAGACGAGCACCGACGCCGCAGGTGCCACGTTCCCCTCGGCCTACTCGACCGCCGTCCCCGCCTCCGGGGCCTGGACGCACCTGGTCGGTGTCTTCGACGCGAGCACCGGCTCCATCAAGATCTACGTCAACGGCTCCCTGTCCGGCTCGGGCACCAACGCCACCCCGTGGAGCGCCACCGGCCCCCTGACCATAGGCCAGACCAAGTACGCGGGCGGCTCGACCGACCTGCTGCCCGGCGCGGTCTCCAACACGCAGGTCTACCAGCGTGCCCTGTCCGCCACCGAGGTCTCCTCGCTCTACGGCAAGGGCCACAGCGGCGGCACGGTCGGCTCCTCCGACGAGCAGAAGACGACCTACGCCTACGACAAGCGCGGTCTGCCGAAGTCCATGACGGACGCGGAGAACAACACCACCGACTACGCCTACGACGAGGCGGGCAATCTCGCGGTCACCACCGCGCCTGCCGTCCAGGCGGAGCCGGACGGCACCAACCCCGCCACCGTGCGCCCGGTCACCACCAGCGGCTTCAACACCTTCGGCGAGGCCGTCGAGGAGCAGGACCCGAGCGGCCTGGTCACCACCACGGTGTACGACGCGGAGGGCAACAAGGTCTCCGAGACCCTGCCGCCCTACACCCCGGCGGGCGGCTCCCAGCCCAACGCCGGCACCACGGTGTGGACGTACGACAGCGAGGGCAACCAGACGTCGGTGACGACGCCGGGCGGTAAGACAACGTCGTACCTGTACGACCAGCTCGGCGATGTCGCACAGGTCACCGCACCGGACCTGACCAAGACGCACGCCGTCTACGACGCCAATGGCGAGCAGCTCTCGGCGACGGACGCCTCCGGCGCGCAGAGCCAGGCCACGTACGACTTCATGGGCCGCCCGCTCACGCAGACGACCCTGGAGCGCTACCCGTCGACGCGGACGCTGACGGCGACCACGTCCTACGCGGTCACCACCGGCAACCCCTACGGCGCGCACGCCTCGTCGACCACCTCGCCGGGCGGCGTGAGCAACTCGTACGGCTACAACCGGGCCGGTGACATCACCTCGGTGACGGACGGGGCGGGCAACACCACCCGCTACGCGTACGACTTCGAGGGCAACCGGAACAAGACCACGCTGCCGGACAACACGTACTCGACGACCGACTACAACGCCGACGGCGACCCGATCACGACGCGCTCCTACGACGCGTCAGGTACCAAGCTGTGGGAGACCTCGCAGAGTTACGACGGCGTCGGCAACATGACCGCGGCGACGGACGCGCGCGGCCACACCAGCCAGTTCACCTACGACGCGGCCGGCACGATCACGCAGGAGGTCCAGCCGGTCGACGCGACGACGTCGATCACCACGACCTTCGGCTACGACGCGTCCGGCAACCGCACCCGCTTCACCGACGGCCGCGGCAACTCCTGGCGCTACACCTACACGCCGTGGGGCCAGCAGGAGAAGGTGATCGAGCCGACGACCGCCCAGTACACCTCGGCGGCCGACACCACGACGACCTTCGCCTACGACGCGGACGGCCAGACCACGAACGTGACGATGCCGGGCGGCGTCACGACGGCGATGACATACGACGTCAACGGCCAGCTGAAGTCGATGACCGGCGCGGGCGCCGATGCGGCGACGGCCAGGCGGAGCTTCACCTACGACTCGATCGGACGTGTGCTCACGGCCGACACGGACGAGGCGGGCATCGCGGGCGCGGACGACCACCAGGCGGCCACGCATGATGCGTTCACCTATGACGACCGCAGCGACCTGCTGACGACGTCGGGCGCCTCGGGCACGTCCAGCTTCGCCTACAACAACGACGGCGCGATGACCTCGCGCACGGACGCCGCGGGCACGACGAGCTACGGCTACGACACGGCCGGCCGCCTGTCGTCCCTGAACGACGCGGCGACGGGCACCCAGCTGACGTACACCTATGGCCAGTTGAACGAGCTGCGGTCGATGAAGTACGGCGCGACCGGCCAGACCCGCACGTTCGGCTACAACTCCGAGCACGAGCTGACCAGCGACACGCTGGTCCAGGGCGCGTCGACACTGGCGAGCTTCGCCTACGGCTACGACGACGACGGCAACCTGACGTCGAAGACGACGACGGGTGTGTCGGGCGCGTCGGCGAACACGTACGGCTACGACTGGGCGAACCGCCTCACGTCGTGGAACGACGGTACGAAGACGACGACGTACGGCTACGACGCCTCGGGCAACCGCATCCGCAACGGCGCGGACGTGTACACCTACGACGAGCGTGACCAGCTCACGTCCGACGGCACCAAGACGTACTCCTACTCGGCGCGCGGCATGATGACGCAGGAGTCGTCGGCCGGCGGCGGCACGGTGGCGTACAAGACGGACGCCTTCGGCGCCCAGATCGTGGCGGGCACCCAGTCCTACACGCTGGACGCGATGGGCCGGAACGTGTCCGACAAGGACACGTCGGACGGCTCCACGAGGACGTTCGCGTACTCGGGCGCGGACAACACGATCGCGTCGGACGGCGACAACACCTACACGTACGACCCGGCGGGCGGCGTCGTCGGCATCAAGCCGGGCGGCAGCGGCGGGGTGCTGGCTCTCACCGACCAGCACAGCGACGTGGTGGGCACGTTCACCTCGGGCGCGACGGCGCTTGCGGGTTCGGCGTCGTACGACCCGCTGGGCAAGGTGCTCTCGACGAGCTCGCTGACCGGCCACTTCGGCTTCCAGTCGGGCTGGACGGAGCCGGGTTCGGGTGACGTCGGTACGGCGTCGCGCTGGTACAACCCGGACACCGGGCAGTTCCGCAACAAGGACAGCATCTCGCTGAACCCGGTGCCGAACTCGGTCTCGGCGAACCCGTTCGCCTACGTCAACGACAACCCGCTGGCGGGCACGGACGAGTCCGGCAACTGCTCCTGGTACGACGTGGTGTGCGGCGCGAAGAAGGCCGCCCATCATGTGGCCCACGCGGTGAAGCATGTGGCGCACCGGGTCTACCACGCGGCCAAGCACGCGGCCCGCAAGGTCGTCCACGCGGTGAAGCACGCTGCCCGCAAGGTGGTTCACCATGTGCGGGACGTCTACCGGGCCACGGTCCGGGTGGTGCACCGCGTGTACCACTACACGGTCCGGCACGTCAGACGCGCGTATCACCGGGTGGTGCATGCGGTCCATTCCGCCTACCACAAGGTCTCGCACGCGGTGCATCGCGTGGTCCACGCGGTGAAGAAGGCGGCGCACAAGGTCGCGCACGCGGTGAAGAAGGCCGCGCACGCGGTCGCCCACGCGGCGAGGACGGCGTACCACGCCACGGTCAAGGCCGTGAAGTCGGCGGCGAAGTACGCCAAGCACCACGCGGCGGCGATCACTTCGTTCGTGGTCTCCACGGCGGTGTTCGCGGGCTGTGAGGCCCTGACGGCGGGTGTCGGTTCCATCGGCTGCGCGGCGGCCGCGGGCGCGGCGGGTTCCCTGGTGGAACAGGGCTTCGCGTGTGCGGAGAACGGCGGTGACGACTGCAGCGCGGGCGCGTTCGCGGGTGCCGCGGTGACCGGCGCGGTCGCCGGCGCCGTGGGCGGCATCCTCGGCAAGATAGGTGGCTCCTTGCTGGCCAAGGCCGCGCCGAAGGCGATGAAGGTTGTCGGCGGGCTGTTCGGCAAGGGCGCCGCGGAGGCCGAGGAGACAGCAGCCGCGGACGCTACGGAGGCGGCGGCTTCACGGGCGGAGTCGGAGGGGGCGGGGACCAGAGCTCAGTCGCACTCGGATGACGCCGGACCGAGTTGCCGAATCGGTGGCCCGCACAGCTTCACCGGGGCCACCCGGGTGCTGATGGCCGACGGCACGACGAAGGCCATCGACCAGGTCAAGGTCGGCGACACGATCGCCAACTCGGTACCGGGCGCGAAGGGCCCGGAGGCGCACAAGGTCACCGACGTGATCGTGACGCGCACCGACCGGGACTTCGTGGACGTGACCGTCAAGGAGACCGGCAAGCCCACCACCAAGCGTTCGGTGAAGGACGGTGCCAAGTCCCTGGCCAAGAAGGCCGCCCGCAAGGCGGCGTTCGGCCTGGCGGCCTCGGCGGCGGTGCTCGGTGCCCTCTCGGCCGGCCACGGTCACGGCAACGCGCACGAGCCGGCGACGGCACCGGTGGCGGCGGTCAGCACGACCACCCACGACGCCCACCTGACGACGACCTTCCACCACCCCTTCTACGACGAGACCCAGTCGGCCTTCGTCGAGGCCAAGGACCTCACGCCGGGCGACGTCCTCCAGACCCCGACCGGCACGACTGAGGTCACCGGTGTCCGCCTGTACCACGCGAACACCGTCACCTACGACCTCACCATCGGAACCCTCCACACGTACTATGTGGAAGCTGGGACCACACCAGTCCTGGTGCACAACTGCGGCACTGGGACCGGACCTGGCGGTCCCGCCCTGGAGGGAGACCCGTATAGCCCTGAAGCGGTAGCAGCTCGAAGCTCGCTGAACCGGAGTTACTACAGGCTCCAGGACGCCACAAATCGTGCTGCGGGACGCAGCGTGGAGGAGTTCCGGGCTTCGTTGTCAGAAGCCCAGCTGAAGGCTGGTAGCGAAAACGTGGGACGGGCCTACCAACACCTCGGCACGAGCATTGAGTCGGCAGTTGCCAATGATCCGGCGGTCCTCGCAGATTCCAGTATCACGCACCTTGGAAATTCGATGCGCGGCCGGGCGGTCCCTGACTTCCAAATAGAAACCGCCAATGGGCCATTCAATGTCGATATCACTGGTGGCAGCAAGACGTCGATTGCCGACCACCTGAAGCGCTCGTACCTTGAACGGGAAAACATCTTGGACTATCAGACGATTCCGTTCTACAAGGTTAAGCAAATTTTCAACATTCCGTAGGAAGAGCAGGTGGTGGGTGTGGCTGCGAGCACAGTCGTTGGGCCAAGGAAGATTGTCAACGCCGATGTGGACCTTTCAGGGTTCGACTTGGATGGAGTCGAGTTCCGAGGCTGTGCGATCGCCCAGTTCGAACACCCGCTCGGTATGGTTGTGCGCGCCGGGAAGCTGAGGCGCTGCAAGGCTGTCGGCTGCTCTGTGCATGGGGTGAGGTTCGAGGAAATTCTCGCCGAGAATCTCACCTTTTCGAAACTGACCGAGTTTGCGGCTTGCGCATTTCGCCATGTGGAGCTGAAGGGGAGAATCGGCCCGTTTATTACGACGCCTGCGCATTATTCGCTTCCTGCTGATGCGGCCCAGGCTTTCAGGGATTCCCTGGTGGAGTACTATCGGGATGTCGATTGGGCGTTGGATATCTCTGCTGCCGAATTCTCGGACGCCTCCATCTATATGGTTCCAGGAGATCTCGTCAAGAGGGATGAGGACACGCAGTTCTTGCTGCGCCGATCGGCCTTCGAGAGCTTTGCCGACCCTCTTCCTGCGGTTGCAGAAATTTATCGAGGACGGTTCTCGCTGACGCCATTCGACTCGTACGTGGCGATCGCTCCAGTGCGTTCCAAGAATTTCAAAGAGATTCGAGACGGCCTGATGGAACTTAAGCGTATGGGCTTGGCTGAATAGCCCACCGGGTATCGCGGTACCACCAGCTCCCATGGCGAGCTGAAGACCCCAGGGGTGAACGTGGCCCGCCAGTTACCTGGCGGGCCACGTTGCGTCAGCGGATCAGTTCCCTTCGGATAGCTCCCACAGGTACACGGACAACCGGTCCTTGGAGACCGTGTACCAGGTGCCAGCGCCGGCCGAGCGGGCGGGCCCGGACACAGGGAAGGGGTAGGAGATCTCCTCACGCAACGTCATGCTGTCCGCATCGACGAGCCAGTGACGGGCAGAGCCATGCGAGGCATCGGACTCGGAGGTTCCGGCGACGATGGTGTTCTCATCCACGAAGGCTGCCTCGTAGTCCCAGTACACCCTGTCTGCGCCAGCGCTCCGAGGGTGGTGCGGCACGGTGTTCTGGGCGTCGAGCTTTCGCAGGTCCGAGCCATCCTCCACCTGCTGCAGAATGAGGGACCACTGCCCCATGGGAACGGTCAGGAGATGCTGGCCGGAAGGGCTCACGGCCACAAGGATCCGCTCGATGCCGATCTGTTCGACGGACAGGTGCTGCCCGTCCCACCGTCCCCACAGCACAGGCGAACCTTCCTCACCCTCGCCGATGCTCAGTCCCATCTGTGCAGGGTCCGGGTGGGAAGTCTGTTCAGAACTTGAGGCCGCCGTCATGGTGTCCGCGTATCCCAGGACCCTTCCGTCCATGGCGTACAGTACCGCCCACACTTCCCGGTCATCCTGTGTGTCCTCAGAGCCGCTCAACGGGCCGCGGACGTGCGCCCAGACAAATCTGCCATCCGCGCTGAATGCGACTGAGCCGCTGTCGGCGTAGTAGTGATCCTCGTCGTCAGCGTATTCGTCGAACGATCGGTGCATCACAGAGCAACTGCCGTCCCCACAGCCATGCTGCACCTCCCACCGCGTCACCCCACTCGGCTCCGCCAGCTGTACCGCGTGCACGCCGGCGAACACCGCGGCATCACCTTGGGGCGACACCGTCACCGTTCCGAAATGACGCGGCCAGGGCGCCGGAAACCGGGCCTCCGACCCTTGGCCTGCGCCACAGGCGCCCAAGCCGACAGCCACCACCTCCGCGTCACCGCGCTGCACGAGCGGCCAGCGCCCTGGCCACTGCAGCACTTGTGGAGCTTCCGCTGATGCCAGATCCAAAGAAGCGTCGGCGGTGGTAACGAGATGAGCGGTGGCGGTCACAGAAGCCTCCAGTCACAGATGACACACGATGCGAGCCTGATGCCCCTGCCACATGGGGAACGCCGACCTCACCAGGCGCACCTGATGCGAGGGTAACGACGACCTGCATCGCAGGCGTTCTGAGGGTGCGGATTCGGTCCCACGTTTCGACTGGCGCACGCGGTGAAGCACGTGGCGCACCGGGTCTACCACGCGGCCAAGTACGTCGCCCGCAAGGTCGTTCACGCGGTGAAGCACGCGGCCCGCAAGGTGGTTCACCGGGTGAGGGACGTCTACCGCGCGACTGTGCGGGTGGTGCACCGTGTGTACCACTACACGGTCCGGCACGTCAGACGCGCGTATCACCGGGTGGTCCATGCGGTCCATTCCGCCTATCACAAGGTCTCGCACGCGGTGCATCGCGTGGTCCATGCGGTGAAGAAGGCGGCGCACAAGGTCGCGCACGCGGTGAAGAAGGCCGCGCACGCGGTTGCGCATGCGGCGAGGACGGCGTACCACGCCACGGTCAAGGCCGTGAAGTCGGCGGCGAAGTTCGCCAAGCACCACGCGGCGGCGATCACTTCGTTCGTGGTGTCGACGGCGGTGTTCGCGGGCTGTGAGGCCCTGACGGCGGGTGTCGGTTCCATCGGCTGCGCGGCGGCCGCGGGCGCCGCGGGCTCGCTGGTGGAACAGGGCTTCGCGTGTGCGGAGAACGGCGGGGACGACTGCAGCGCGGGTGCGTTCGCGGGTGCCGCGGTGACCGGCGCGGTTGCCGGCGCCGTGGGCGGGATCCTCGGCAAGATAGGCGGCTCCCTGCTGGCCAAGGCGGCCCCGAAGGCGATGAAGGTCGTCGGCGGCCTGTTCGGCAAGGGCGCGACGGAAGCCGGTGACGCCGCCGCGACGGACGCGACGGAAGAGGCGGCCTCGGCGGCGGAGTCCCAGGCGGCCAAGACCAGGTCGCAGTCACACTCGGACGAGGCGGGGCCGGCGGAGGAGTCCAGCGGCAGTTGCCCGAGGCAGAGGGGCGTGCCCCTGCCGCACAGCTTCACCGGCTCGACCCGCGTGGTGATGGCCGACGGCACGACCAAGGAAGGGTCAATCATCAGACGCTGCATGTCACCGCGATGCTGACTCGGGTCGCCCCCACGGTCTTGCAAGTCGAGCCCGAGCCGTACAGCGGCGTGTGAGTCACCGATGAGGCTTGCTATCCGCACGGCACGTCGGACCGAGACCTGCAGCGGGTGATCATCGAACTCGTCCAGAGCCCGGCGGATCAGGGCCACGATGTGCTCAGTTGAATCCATCGGCCGAATGTAGTGGCAAGAGGCCCGCGGCACACCGACTGGTGTCCCGCTCGTTTCGCTGCAAGCGGGCACGGCAGTGCGCTGCCAGCAACCAACTGCTGCGTGACCTCGCCAGCCAGACGCTCGGGGAAGCGTACGGCCAGGACGTCGAGCGCGCCACGAGGGCCCCCGGTGAATCCTGCCGACCCGCCCGCGCACTGCTGCGCAATTAAAGAGTGTTGCACAAGGCCGTGATCTAGCAGCCCGAAGCGGTGCTCTGTGCTTGACGGTCATGCGGCGAGGGCGAGGTTGTGCATGCGGGCCACCGCCTGGACTGCGTGATGGAGGCCGTCGCCGCGCTGCCGGCAGTCGCGGAGGATCTTGTAGTTCTTCATCCGGGAGAAGACGTGCTCGACGCGTGCGCGGACTTTGCGGTGAGCAGCGTTGTCCTCTTCCTCACCCTTCAGCAGCGCTCGTCCGGGACGTTTGCGATGCGGGATGACCAGACCGGTGTTGATGTAGGCGCCGTCGCCGAGCACAGTCACGCCGTGGCAGTGCTCGGCCAGACCGGAGTCCCGCCATGCCCTGGCATCCGCGGTGTTGCCAGGCACCGGCCGGGCGGCCGCGACCACGAGGCGCGTCTCCGCGTCAACGATGACCTGCACGTTTGCCGAGAACCGGTAGTTGCGGGAGGAGGCGCCCACGCCGCGGTCGCGGACCGGGATCAGGGTGCCGTCCACGATCCACATCCGGTCCGGGGCGTCGGCCGCGCGGGAGACCGGCTCGAGCGCGAGCAGCGGTCCCAGCCGCTGGATCACTCGGCAGACCGTGGAGGAGGAGACACCGAACAACGGGCCCAACTGCCGCATCGTCAGGTTCGTGCGGTAGTACACCGCGACCATCAAGACCCGCTCGCCCAGCGGCAACGACCACGGCCGGCCCCGCAAAGTGCCGTTGCCGCCCCGCTCCCGCACCACCTTCAACAGACTCGAAAACTGCGTCATCCGCAGCCCCGTGAACGTCTCCACCCACACTCGCTCAGCACATAACACCGCCGCCATGCCTAGGAGATGCCCAGCTCACTGCCTTGTGCAACACCCTTTAAAGACTGTCCCGTAAATGATCTTTGAGTCGCCGGGAGTGGGGTCGGTCGCGGTGTGGTCCGCTCGCCTGTCTGCGACCTCTCGGGTTGGTGTCGGTGGTGGTGAGAGTCGGTGGTGCTGGTCTGGTGGTGTGCTGTGTCGACGCTGGTCAGCGAGGTGTTGGGGCGGGATGGACACCGTGCCCAGGCGGTCCACCAGCTCCGCCTGGGTGAGGAGGACCGCGGCTCCCGCGTGGTCCTCCTGCGTGAGCGAGGCAGCGTCGACCACCTGGGCCGTGCCCTCGAGCAGGATCAGCCCGGCGTCGTCGTCCCGCGCGGGGAGCAGCTCTGCGACATGGGTTTCGTCGATCACGTGTCGGGCCTTCCGTTCGGCTACGGGTGCCCGGACATGCGGGGCGGCGGTGTGCCGGACCCGCTGCCCGGGGCGGGCGGGTGCCCGCGGGCCGGTGAGCCCGATCCTTCGCCGGGGGCGTGTGGGTGCCCGCGGGCCGGTGATCCCGATCCTTCGCCGGGGGCGTGCGGGTGCGCGCGGGCCGGTGATCCCGGCCCTCCATGGGGTCTCACCCTGCCTGGTCGGTGTCCTTGTGCGCGCCCCAGCCGTGCCAGCGCTCGACCTCGACCCAGGCGCTGAACCGGGTGCGCCCCCGGTCCGGGTAGGGCCGTCCGGTGTAGTGCGTGGAGAGGCGGTCGATATCGGCCAGGCCCTTGTCCTCGTGTATGTCGGTCACCCGGCCGATGAGGGTGACGTGCGTGTACCAGTCGTCCCGGTCGAGGACGGTGAGGGACACCCGCGGGTCGCGGCGCAGGTGCTCCAGGCGGACCCGGCCCTCGTCCATGTTCAGGAGAACGCGGCCGTCCTCCCACAGGTACCAGGTGGGTGTGGTCACCGGGGCGCCGTCCTTGCGCAGGGTGGCTATCACGCACGGGTTGGGGTGACGCAGCATCTCTTCGGCCGCGGGCGGCAGCGGGGGCTTGGACATGGGGTTTCCTTCCTGTCTCCCTGTCGTTGGCCGCCGAGTTCCCTGAAACGGGGTGCGGCGCACCTCGCCGGAGCCGTCGGGCCACGTCCCGTGGCCGACTACAGCTCGAATTCCAGGTCGAGCAGGTCGGTGAGTTCGACTTCGAGGCCCGTGGGCGCGGTGGCCGTTGTCGCGGAAGTAGACCTCGCCCAGGGCCTCGGCGGCGATCTGGCGTAGCTGGTCTTCGGTGGCGCCTTCTTCCTGGGCCGAGAAGAGGCGGGCAACGTGCTGCTGGACTCCTCGGCCGCGCCGACCTGCTCGTGGTCGGAGCCCGGCGCGGCGAAGGCCACTACGGCCTGCAGCTCGGCCGCGTCGCGCACGCGGTGCTGCATCACTCCGCCTGCCCGGTCGCCGTCGTACAGCGGGCGTGAGAGAGCAACCGGCAGCTCAGAGACTCGCCGCGTGGTCGGGGACGTAGGTCTGCAGATCACGCGGCGGGCGCTCGTAGCCGGTCGACGGCGGCCGGTGCGGTAGCTCAAGGACCGGCGGCGGCACGTCGTCGTACGGCAGGGATTCCAGCAGATGGGCGATCATGTTCAGCCGTGCGCGGCGTTTGTCGTCGCTCTCCACGACGTACCAAGGCGCCTCGGAGATGTCCGTATGGACCAGCATCTCGTCCTTGGCCCGCGAGTAGGCCTCCCAGCGGGTGATCGACTCCAGGTCCATCGGCGAAAGCTTCCAGCGGCGCAGCGGATCCTCCAGGCGGCGCCGGAACCGCTCCTGCTGCTCGGTGTCGCTCACGGAGAACCAGTACTTGCGCAGCAGGATCCCGGACTCGACCAGCATCCGTTCGAAGATCGGGCATTGTCTCAGGAAGAGTTGATACTCCTCCTTCGTGCAGAAGCCCATCACGTGCTCGACGCCAGCCCGGTTGTACCAGGACCGGTCGAACAGCACGATCTCCCCGGCGGCCGGCAGATGCTCGACGTACCGCTGGAAGTACCACTGGGTGCGCTCGCGCTCGGTCGGCTTCGGCAGGGCTGCGATCCGCGCGACCCGCGGATTGAGGTGCTCGGCGACCCGCTTAATGGTGCCGCCCTTGCCCGCCGCGTCCCGCCCCTCGAAGACCACGACCAGACGGGCGCCCTCCGCCCGCACCCACTCCTGCAGCTTCACCAACTCCATCTGCAGGCGGAGCAGCTCCTTCTCATACACGTCGCGCGGCACCTTCGCCGCCTTCTTACCGGCCACGCCGCCTCCAGTACCGACGACTCATCGAGTCACCCACGACCACGGTGGTCCCTGACTGTAAAGGAGTTCATCACCATGACCGTACGTGTCGGCATCAACGGCTTCCGCCGCATCGGCCGCACCTATCTCCGCGCGGCCCTCGACCGCGCGGAAGCAGGCACCCAGGACGTCCACGTCGTAGCGATCAACGACATCACCCCGCCCGCCCCCTCGCCCACCTCCTGGAGTCGACTCCACGTTCGGACACATCGGACGCAAGGTCGTCCACGACGACCGCTCCCTCACCGTCGACGGCCGACGCATCGCCGTTACCGCCGAGCGTGACCCCGCGGCCCTGCACTGGTCCGACTACGGAGCCGACATCGTCGTCGACTCCACCGGCCGCTTCCGCGACCGGATCATCTCGGCTGCCTCCTGCACCACCAATTGCCTCGCGCCGATGGCCAAGGTGCTCGACGACACCTTCGACGCTCCGCACAAGGACCTGCGCCGGGCCCGAGCGGCGGCCCTGAGCATCATCCCGACGAGCACCGGTACCGCCCGCGCCGTCGGCCTCCTGCTGCCGGAGCTGGCCGGCGCTCTGGACGGGATCGCCCTCCGGGTACCCATGGAGGACGGCTCGCTCACCGACCTGACGATCGTGCTGAACCGCGAGGCCACGGCCGAAGAGATCAACGCGGCCTTCGCCGCGGCCGCCGACGGCCCGCTGAACGGCTTCCTGCGCGTCTCGACGGCGCCCATCGTCTCCCGCGACGTCATCGGCGACCGGTGTTCCGTGATCATGCTGAGCGGCGAGTACGACTACCTCACCACCCCCGAGGACGGGCGCCGGACGGCAGAGGCTATCCGCGGAGCGGAGTTCATCGAGATGAAGGAGATCGGCCACTTCCCGATGAGCGAGAACCACCCGCGCTTCGCCCAATACCTGGGGCAGGCCCTGGAGCGGATCGAGAAGCGGACCGGCTCCTGAGGCCACGGCGTACGTCCGTGTCTCCCGCACCCACGTCGCCCAGACCCTGCACTTGCCTGCTGTGGTCGATCCCATGGACGACACCGGGATAAGTTTCGCCCGGGACGTCTGCCACGGCAGGAAGGGCACCATCCACCAGGCATACCAGGACGGGATGGAAGGCCAACTCGGCGCACTGCCTGGTCGTGAGCGCCGTGGTGCTCTGGACCACCCGGTATGTGAGGTGGCCCTTGTCCGCAGCGCTCTCGCATCCGCCCGGTTCGTCAGCCGGGTGACGGACCGGGGTCTGCCCGCGCCCCCGACTGTCGTGGACACGGTCGTGGTCGGGGCGACCACAGATCCGACCGGGCCGGCAGCATCCTGACGTCGTGAGGGAACACCCTGATGGCCGGGGGCCGTCCCGGACCCACTGGCTGGCTGTTCCTCTGCATCAGCTGTTGGTGGCTGGTCGGGCGTCGCAGGGGGTGTTGTTGTTGCGGAGGCTGTGGGTGGTGTCGTTGAGTGGGTGGGAGCGCAGGTCGCCGGTGGTGCCGCCTTCGGGTGCGATGCAGACGTGCCGGCCGAAGTAGTGGTCCTTCTGGTAGATGCGGGCGGTGCGGCTGTTGTTGTTGATGGGGCTGGCCTTGGCGCGGAGGTAGTCGGGCAGGTGCGGCAGGGACCCGTCGACGGCGCGTCTGACGTGGGGCTGGCCGTTGAAGTTGGTGTCGGGGTAGATGCACACGCTCCCGCGCGGACACGCGATCTGGTCCCGGGCCACGGTGGGGGTACCCGCAGGGGTGGAGGTGTGGGCGGGGGAGAGGCCGGCCAGTGATGCGGCCAGGACGGTCGTGATGACGGCGGGGAGCGCGTGGTCGCTTCGGTGCGGAGGCGCTCCAGGCGCGGACCGCCATACGCCCCTGACGCCGTACCGCGCAGCGAGCTCCGCGCCGTCCGCCCCTAACACCGCTCAGTTCATCGGGTCCGCAGCGACGCGCCGTCAATTCGCGAGTGAGGAGGCGTCAGAGTGTCACCCAATAACCTATGGAAAGGGCGGTCCGTCGGAGAGGACGCGGCCGGCCGGTCGGAGCGCAGCCGGCGGTGCCGCCAACAGGGTTGAACGGACCGGCCCGGGCGGCCAGCCGTGGAAGAACCGCGGCCCCCGGCCGGTTGACTTCGGTCATGCGAGCCATCATCACCAACCGCTACGGCGGTCCGGAAACGCTTGAATTCGCGGAGACCGATGACCCCAAGGTCAGCCCGGACCAGGTACTCGTCCGGGTGAAGGCCGCCGGCGTCAACCCTGTCGACTGGAAGATCGTCGCCGGGCACCTCGACCCGATCATGTACGTCCACTTCCCGCTCGTGCCCGGCTGGGACGTCGCAGGCGTCGTGGAGGCCGTCGGCCTGGACACCCCCGAGTTCTCGGTCGGCGACGAGGTCTTCGGCTACGTCCGCAAGGACGAGGTGCAGCACGGCACCTACGCGGAGCTCGTCGCCGCGCCGGTGCGCACTCTCGCGCGCAAGCCCGCCTCGCTGGACTGGCGGCAGGCGGCCGGAGTGCCTCTGGCGGGGCTGATGGCCTTGCAGTCACTGCGCCGGGTGGGCGTCAGCAAGGGCGACACGGTCCTGGTGCACGCGGCAGCCGGCGGTGTGGGGTCGTTCGCCGTGCAGATCGCCGTGGCCATGGGAGCCCGCGTGATCGGTACCGCCAGCGAGCGCAATCACGACTACCTGAGGTCCCTGGGCGCCGAACCGGTCACCTACGGGGACGGCCACCGTCTGATCGAGCGGGTGCGGCAGCTCGCGCCGGAGGGCGTCGACGCCGCGGTGGACAACGTCGGCGGTGACGCGGTCGCCGCCTCCCAGGATCTGCTGAAGGACCCCAGCCGGCTGGCCTCGATCGTCGACCCCGGCGTGACACAGCGGGGCGGCCACCACGTCTGGGTGCGGCCCGACAGCGCGGACCTCGCCGAACTCGCCGAACTCGCCGACGCGGGCAAGCTCAAGGTCCACATCGACCGTGCCCTGCCGCTGGCCGAGGCCGCTGAGGCGTTCCGCCTGAGTCAGAGCGGTAAGACTCGCGGCAAGCTGGTCCTCGAGGTCGGCTAGGGACATCCAGTGCGAGGGCACGCCGTGCGGACTACCGGCGGGCGCCGCGACGATGCCGTCCAGGGGCAACCCGTGCGCCGACCGGATGGCTCACGGAGAAGAGCCGGCCGCCGGCCGGAGGAGCCCGCCCGCGCGCCTGGGTCTGCCCCGAGCTCCTGCGCTCTCCTCGACACGTGGAGGGCGCAGACTCCTCGTCGCTGTCTGCGGTATCGGACTCTGCGAGGAGGCGGGCCGCGAGGTCGTCGGCCCGCTGCAGGGCCCAGGCGCGCAGGGTGGTGATGGTGGCAGAGCCGAGCCCGTAGGCGGCGGAGGCTTCGTCGTCAGTCCACTCGGCGCCCGTGGGGTTGGCCTGCAGATCCTCACGCTCGAAGCGGCCGCGGGCGTGACGGCGGCCGAACTCTTCGAGCTCGACATTGCTCCAGCGGCGGGAGGCTGCGAACACGTCGATCAGGTCGCGGGGCTGCGACGACTTCCAGCACCCCACCGTCCGGCAGCACTTCATCCACCTGATCGTCCAGGCCATCCGCTTCCTGCACAGCAGGACCAACCGTGCCCGCGCCCACCACACACCGCGCCGTCCCGGCACTCGGGCGGTTCCCCTTCCGGGTGTCTCTCGTTGTGGTTGTCACCGTTGGGGCAGCAGGCCGGTGAGGATCCGGTCGGGGGTGAGGGGGAGTGTGCGGAACCGGATGCCGGTGGCGTGGTGGACGGCGTTGCCGAGGGCGGCGGCGGTCCCGACGATGCCGATCTCGCCGATGCCCTTGCTGCCCATGGGGTTGAGGTGCGGGTCGTCCTCCTCGATCCAGTCGGCCTCGATGCCGGGGACGTCGGCGTGGGCGGGCACGTGGTAGGAGGCGAGGTCGGCCTCGGTGAAGTCGCCGAACGGGGCGTCCATGGTGCTGCCCTCGGTCAGGGCCATGCCCAGGCCCATGATCATGCCGCCGACGAACTGGGAGCGCGCGGTGCGGGCGTTGAGGATCCGCCCGGCGGCGTAGACGCCGAGCATCCTGCGGGCCCGTACCTCGCCGGTGACGGTGTCGACGGCGACCTCGGCGAAGTGGGCGCCGAAGGCGTGCCGGGCGTACGGGGAGTCGGCGTCCGCCCGGCCGGCGGTGTCGGAACGGACCAGGAGGCCCTCGGCGGGCAGCGGACCGGGGTGCTCGGCGAGCCGGGCCGTCAGGGCGGCGCACGCCTCGTGCACGGCCCAGCCCCATGAGGCGGTGCCGGAGGAGTCGCCGGCCAGCGACGCCGGGGGCAGGTCGCTGCGGCCCACCTCGGTGCGCACCCGGTCCAGGGGCGCGCCGAGGGCGTCGGCGGCGACCTGGGCGAGGACGGTGCGCGCGCCGGTGCCGATGTCGGCCGCGTTCACCCTGATGAGGAAGGTGCCGTCGGGCAGGGCCTGGGCGGTGGCGGTGGAGGGCCGGATCAGGACCGGGTAGGTCGCCGCGGCCACTCCGGTGCCGATGAGCAGGGGGCCCTCGGTCCGGGAGCGCGGGCGCGGGTCGCGCCGGTCCCAGCCGAAGCGGCGGGCGCTCTCGCGCAGGCACTCGGCGAGGTGCCGGCTGCTGAACGGCTTGCCGCTGCCGGGTTCCCTCTCCGGCTCGTTACGGATCCGCAGCTCGATGGGGTCCACGCCGAGGGCCCCGGCGAGTTCGTCGACCGCCGACTCCAGGGCGTACATGCCGGGGGCCTCGCCGGGGGCGCGCATCCAGGACGGGCTGGGGACGTCCAGCGGCACCACCCGGTGGGAGCTGAGCAGGTGCGGGGCGGTGTACATGACGCGGGACGGCACCGCGGCATGCTCCACGTACTTCCTGACGTGCGAGGTGTGCGTGGTGACCTCGTGCAGTACCGCGGTGAGGTGTCCGTCGGTGGTGGCGCCCAGGCGCAGCCGGTGCAGGGTGGGGGCCCGGTGGCCGACGGCGGTGGGCATGTACCGGCGGGGGTAGGCCACCGTGACCGGCCGGCCGGTGTGCCGTGCGGCCATGGCGGCGAGGACGACGTCGGGGCGCGGGGTGCCCTTGGAGCCGAAGCCGCCGCCGACGTGCTCGGCCACGACGGTGACGTGCTCCTCGGGCAGGTCGAAGAGGCCGGCGAGCACGGACTGGACGGTCGTGCTGCCCTGGCTGGAGGTGTACACGGTCAGCCGGTCGCCGTCCCAGTGCGCGGTGCTCGCGTGCGGTTCCATGGGGTGGTTGTGCAGGGGCGGCACCCGGTACTCGGTGTCCAGGCGGACGTCGGCGGCGGCGTAGGCACCGTAGGGGTCGCCGTGTTCGAGGCGGCCCGGCTGAGCGCCCTTTCCGGGCTCGTAGGCGTCCGGGTGGTCGGGGCGGAGTACGACATCGTGGTGCTCGGTGGCGTAGTCGACGCGGACGGCCCGGGCGGCGGCGCGGGCCGCCTCCAGGGTCTCGGCGACGGCCAGGGCGACGCACCAGCCCCGGTGCGGCACGTGCCGGTTCTGCAGGACTGCGAGGGTGGCGTCGTCCGTCCCGCCGAGGCGCGGGGCGTCGCCGGGGGTCAGCACGGCGAGGACGCCGGGCAGCGCGAGCGCGGCCGAGGTGTCCACGCCGGTGACCCGGCCCCGGGCCACGGCCGCCGGCACGGGCCAGGCGTGGACGCGGCCGGGCACCGGGTACTCGGCGGCGTAACGGGCGTTACCGGTGACCTTCTCCCGCCCTTCCCGCCGCACGGCGGGCGCCCCGAGGGCGGTGCCGGTGCGCGGGGCGGGGTGGGGGTCCTGCTCCAGGGCGCCGGTACGGGGCCGCCGGCCCTCGCCGGACTCACCCGGGGCGGCGGAGGCGGCGCGGGTGACGAGGTCCTCGTGCGGCAGAGCGGTCCCGGCCCGCGGATCGTCCCGGGCCGGTCCGGTGGCGGCCACCGGATCGTCGTGCGGCAGACCGGTCCCGGGCAGCGGGCCGCCGTGCTCCAGTGGGTCGTTCGCCATCGGTTCTCCTGGGGTCGGCCGGGTCCAAAAGAGGTCAGGCCGTCGCGGGTGCGGGGGCGAGGCGGTTCAGGACGTCCAGGGCGAGGTTGCGGGCGAGGGGCACCTTGTAGGCGTTGTCGCGCAACGGCTCGGCGCGGTCCAGTTCCAGGGCCACCGCGCCCTCGAAGGCCGCGGGGGTCGCCGCCGCGCCCAGCAGCGCCGTCTCCGCGTGGTGGGCTCGCCAGGGCCGGTGGGCGAGGCCGCCGAAGGCGAGCCCCACCTGGTCCACGACGCCGTCCGCGACCCGCAGGACGACGGCCACGGAGGCCAGGGCGAAGGCGTACGAGGCACGGTCGCGGGCCTTGCGGTAGGCGGAGGGCACACCGGCCCGGGCGGCCGGCAGCAGGACGCCGGTGATCAGCTCACCGGGGCGGATCTCGCTGTCCCGCTCCGGACGGACCCCGGGCAGCCGGTGGAAGTCGGCCACCGGGATGCTGCGCCCGCCCTCGGCGCCGTACAGCTCGACCCGGGCGTCGAGGGCCGCCAGGGCGACGGCCATGTCGGAGGGGTGGGTGGCGATGCAGTGCGGGGAGTGGCCCAGCACGGCGTGGTCGCGGTGCACGCCGTCGCGGGCACCACAGCCGCTGCCCGGCTGCCGCTTGTTGCAGGGTTTGCCGAGGTCCTGGAAGTAGGGGCAGCGGGTGCGCTGGAGCAGGTTGCCGCCGGTCGTGGCGGCGTTGCGGAGCTGTCCGGAGGCGCCCGCGAGGAGCGCCTGGGACAGCACCGGGTAGCGGTCGCGGACCAGCGGGTGGGCGGCGAGATCGCTGTTGCGGACGGTGGCGCCTACGCGCAGCGCGCCGTCCGGCAGTTCCTCGACCCAGTCCAGCGGCAGCCGGCCGACGTCGATGAGGACGCCAGGGCTCTCCACGCCGAGTTTCATGAGGTCGACGAGGTTGGTGCCGCCGGCGAGGTAGTGGGCGCCAGGGTGGGCCGCGTAGGCCTCGACGGCCTCCTCGACGCCGGTGGGCCTGAGGTATCCGAAGCCTTTCACCCGGTCACCTCCTCCACCGCCTCGACGATGCGCGGATAGGCGCCGCACCGGCACAGGTTGCCGCTGAGCCGCTCGCGGATCTCGGCCCCGTCCAGCGGCACGGGCCGGCCGGAGGGCTCCGCCGGGTCGGTGACGTGGGACGGGTGACCGGCAGCGGCCTCGGCGATCATGCCCACGGCGGAGCAGATCTGCCCGGGTGTGCAGTAGCCGCACTGGAAGGCGTCGCGTTCCAGGAAGGCCCGCTGGAGGGGGTGCGGTTCCTCGCCATCGCCGCCGAGGCCCTCGATGGTGGTGACCTCGCTGCCGTCGAGGGTGACGGCGAGCAGCAGACAGCCGTTGACGCGGCGCCCGTCCACCAGGACGGTGCAGGCGCCGCACTGGCCGTGGTCGCAGCCCTTCTTGGACCCGGTCAGGCCCAGGTCCTCGCGGAGCAGGTCCAGCAGGACCCGCCGGTGGTCGACGAGCAGGGTATGGGGGTTGCCGTTGACCCGGAGGGTGATCTCCGAGTGCGGGTCGAGCGGTTTTTCACAGGTCATGGCAGCCAGGGTCTTCCGGACGGGTCGTGGTGTCCGTGCGCACCGCGTATCCAGGCTGCGACGCCTCACACGTCCCGGCCACTCCAGGGCACCCCGCGGCCCCCGTCGCCGGGCCGGCCGGCCGGTTCAACTCCCTCCTCGAGCACGCCCGCGCCGCGGCGGCGGTGATCCGGGCCCGGGTCGCCGCCGTGGTCGACCTCGCCCTGGCGGCTGTCGACGTCACCGCGACGGTGTTCGTGATGAACGAAGGCGGCCGCTTCCACCACCGGCACCGGCACCTGCTCACCGAAGCCCGCCCCGCCACCTCGCCCTCGTCCTGCGCGGCCGCCGCCGCGACCCCGTCCTGGACGACAGAATTGTGGCCGCCGCCATTGCCACCCACTGCCTGGACATCAGCGAGCCGACGACCGTGCGCGGCCTGCCCTGGAACATCGCCGTGTTGAGGTCCCGGTAGCTGCGGAGCTGTAGCCACCAGGTCCCCGACCGTGTCACTCCTGCCAGGACTACGGCTGTTGCTGCCCACCAGGGGGACTCGGCGAGTGTCGGGAATCCGAAGCCTTTCACGCAATGGACCGGACTGGTCGAGCGCGGACGGACCGGCGACACGCCCGCCCCGCCGGCCACAAGGCGGCCCTCGCACGAGTGCTCCGACGACCGGCCGGTCCGCCGAGCCCCGCACGCTCCGGCTGGACACCACCCCGAAGGGCCAGGACGCGGCCGCGGACCACGCGCGCGTCGAGGAATGGCTGCGCGGA
The DNA here is from genome assembly GCF_004784465.1 of Streptomyces griseoluteus. GTDB lineage: Bacteria > Actinomycetota > Actinomycetes > Streptomycetales > Streptomycetaceae > Streptomyces > Streptomyces griseoluteus. The sequence continues at coordinate 40,462 of NZ_SRRU01000018.1, forward strand.
TACGTCGGCGCCCCGCACCCAGACCTGGGCCGCAACGGCCCCGTCTGCCCCTTCGTGCCACCCGCCCTCAACGCCGGGGCTGCCCAGTTCATACCGCTACGACGTGGACGCCGCGAGCCAGCGGCGGCTCATCGACGTGCTGGAGGCCGAGATGGCGGCCTTCGAGGAGGCGGCCGATCCCCTGCAGCGGTGCCGCGAAGTGGGGCTGGGCGCCCAGCAGCCCATCCCAATGCGCTCATGCCGAAGCCGAGACCGATGAAGGACCAGAACACGAGGGGACCGGCTAGGACCGCGATGGCCAATGGGTCCGAACTGGCGCAGCTCACCGTCCAAACCGGCTAGGCGGTGCCTGTGCTTCACGCCGCCCGGCAGAGGCTGAAGGCGGCGTTCCCGGCCCAGCCGTCGGCAATCTCCCCGGTCGCCTTCGCCAAGGTCCTCAAGGCATGGGTGGACGACGCGAACGCCACCGCGCCGCGTAGGCGCTCCAGGACAGCTCCCATGTTTGTGCGCCGAAGGGCCAGGAAGTCATGACTGCTTGGCGAATATGGCGACGGTTTTGCGGGCCTGCTCCTTGTTCCCGTCCCCGCCTGGCACGAAGGGCTGTCAGTGGCGGGCGGCATCGTCGGCAGATGGCCGCCCGCTGTGCCTATGCTGGATTATGCTGATCAAGTACTCTCTGCCCGCACCTTGACTCGGTAGCGGTCCTCCTCGAGGGTGGCTGCCGGGGCGGTGGGAGGGCAGCCATGGTGGTGCTGACGGAGTTCAGAACCGACGATATTGAGCGGAGCCAGCGCTTTGCCCGTTGGTGCGACCTGACGTCCGACACACTCGTTCCTAGCACTCTGCGCACCGACCACCACGAGGACTTCCGAGCAGGTCTGCGCGTAATGGACCTCGGTGCTGTGCAGGTATCGGCCGTGACGTACCCATCGCTTGTCACGTCCAGGCCCACCAAGTTGGTCCGAAGATCCGACCCCGAGGGCTTACAGCTGATGCTGAACCTGGAGGGCAGCCACAGGCTGATCCATGGCGGCAGAGACGCGACCAGCACGGCAGGCGAAATGATGCTGTTCGACACCTCGCGGCCATGGCAGGGGTGGGCTGGTGCGGACCGTGGCCGGGTCGGAGGCGTCCTTCTGCAGTTGCCCCGCGCTCTGCTGCCGCTGAAGACTGACCGGCTCCACTCACTTTCCGCCACGCCTCTACCGGGCACGTGGGGAGTGGGCGCGCTCCTGGCCGGCTACCTCAGACAACTCGTCACTGGGCCGCACTCCTATACCGCGACTGATGGGCCTCGGCTCGCCACAGTCGCAGTGGACCTGCTCACCACGGTGTGCGCGCACCATCTGGACGCCGAAGCCGCCGTGCCGCCCGAGGTTCACCGCCGGGTTCTCCTCAAGCGGGTGCACGACTTCATCGACCAGCATCTCCCCGACCCAGACCTCACTCCCGCCGCAGTTGCCGCCGGATGCCAAGTTTCGCTGCGCCATCTGCACCGGCTCTTCGAGGATGAGGACCTCACCGTCGCCTCGTCAATCCGTCGGCGCAGGCTGGAGCAGTGCCGCCGTGACTTGGCCGACCCCCGGTCCATACGGCCGATAAGCGCGATAGCGGCACGCTGGGGGTTCACCGACGCCGCCCACTTCAGCCGCAAGTTCCGCAGCGCCTACGGCATGTCCCCCAGCGACTACCGCAACGGCCGACACGCTTCGTTGGCCAACTGAGGCGTGCCGGGAGCAGCCGGCTCCCCTCGCATGCGCCGGGGGTGTCGCGGAGCCGCTGTGGTGGAGACGCTCACGGCGCTGCGGACACATGCGGATCAGCCCCGCTCGGCGGCTCGCCAGCGGGTACCACGCTGAGAAGGCTGACCGGCCATGCGCTGGCGCCAGGCCGGCTCGCCATTCGAGGAACCTGCCCCGGCAGGTGTCCTCACCGAGAGCGTCCTCAACACGTAGAAGACGATGACCCTATTGGTAAATGTGCGGTTGCCACACCCGCCCTGCGATCCGTTTCCGTCACCCACGTAGTGCCAAGTCGCGCTGCCGTACAGCTGGAACTTGCCGTAGACGCCGTTGCCGTCGTTCTCCATGTCGCAGACTTCGACCCACACTCTGTCGTTGCCGACGCTGGCGTAATCGCTGCCTTCGTACACCCTCACCACCGCAGCGTTGGCCGGCAACGCCGCGGGATCAGTGCTGCTGGAGCTGGTCGGCTGGTGTCCAGTAACGGCTCGGCATCCGGCCTCTTCACGCCTCGTGTAGTTGGCGCGCATCGACAAGCACGTGGCACTCCTAGGCAATGAACTTTCCCGCGCGCCGCTTGATCATGGATCAGTCCTCGCGAATGAAACGGAAGCGTCTCGCGACATCCTGTCCTGGAAGGGATCACGAATGATCACAGGTCGTCGAATAGCCACTCTTGCGCTCGCGGCAGCATGCGCTGCGGTGCCGCTGACCACCGTCTCTGCAGCCGAGGCCCACGCCGGAACGGTCAACGTCTCTGGATTCGGCCCGACCAAGTGCACGGACATCGGCAACGGCAAGGTGTGCGCTACCGGCATCTCCGGTTCCCCTGACGGCTACGACGCGGCCTACGAGAAGTGGGGGGGTTCCACGGTTACGGCGCGGTTTCAGCTGATCTGCATCAACGGCTTCTCGAAGTGGGACAACGGTACCTTCACCATCTCAGCAGGCCAGAGGAAGAGCTTCGTCTTCTCGGTCGGCGACCAGGGGTCCTGCAAGGTGCTGCTGCACAGCGGTGGCAGTGCTTTTAGCAGCCCTTACGTAGTGATCCCCTAACGTAAAAGGGGAGGCGTTGGAGTACGCCGAAGCTACACGCTGCATTTGATGTAGCTTCCCGACTGCGACCACCTGGGTGATGGTCTCGCCTGACGAGTACGTTACGCGCCGCACCGAGTGGCACCGCGAACTCAGCAAGAGCCTGCGCCGCTGGTAGCCGCGGGATGACATACGAGACCCCGGGCCCTGTCGGCGGGCCCGGGGTCGGGTCAGAGCCGGGGATGGCCAGTAGTCGTCGCGCTCGGAGTTCGGTCCGTATCGCTCGATGAGGTCGGGAGGTGCAAGCCCCGCCTTCGACTGCCGGCTACGCGGCGACGGCGTCCACCACGCAGTCCTCGGCGTGGCCCGACTGCACAACCTGGCCCGCGCTGGGTAACCCCACCTCGGCCCACGTCCATCCAGCCCTGACCCAACACCCGCTTACGGGACGTCGTTTAATGTCTTGATCAGATCTATGCGGGCGATCTTGTCATGTGTGAGCTTATGCAAACTGTCAACGGAAGGGTAGTACACGTCATGAAGGTTCGTGCTCATCTCAAAGCTAGCGTGGTTGCAATCGCGGCGGCAGGTATCGCGGCAGTAGGATTCGCCGCGCCTGCAAGCGCCCAGCCGCAGGCACAGGGTGCGTTGCTCAGGGGGGAGGTCGCCGCTCTCGCGTCTACCTGCTATGGCAGCGCAAGGAGCTACACGAGCGACCTCTACGACAACGGGTGGTTCTGGTATGGCAGCGTATACCCATCCACCACATCCAACTGCTCCGACATCAACGTCAAGCCGACGAACGGCCGGATTCAGGTGCGTACTTGCTTCTTGCCCACGAGTGGGAGCGGTTACTGCAACAGTTGGCGCACCATCGAGAACAACACCTGGGGCACAGCGGCCACCGACGTTCGCGACGGAACCAAGTTCTACCTAAACTTCAGTGGTCCGAGCGCTGGGCTCGTAGCGTATTGAGTCAAGAGGACGACCGACGATTGCTGGCCAGCGTCAAATCATCGTCGTCGGTAGGTGCGTTGCGGCCAACCGAGCGGTGTTCGAGGCGACCTCCGTGGGTGATCATTCGGTTACGGGTAACACTTGCGGGACGCGCATGAAGGAACGGGCCCCTTGGTACAGAGATTGAACTGGTGATGTCGCGGGCGGTTGATCAGATCGCCGTGCTGGCCAGCCCGCGTGGGTCGCACCAGGCCTCGTAGTCGAACGATTCGGGCGCACGAAGAAGGGCTCGGGTGCGTGCCGCCCAAGTGCTGACCCACGCTTCTCCGGTCGCCATCGCCTCGTCGGTCAGCCCGTTCAGACTTGCCTCAGGCATGGTCTGGAAGCGCGTGCGCACGGCGTCGCCGGCCAGGAGGTAGAGGCAGCCAAGGAAGAAACGGCGGTGGGGGCACTTCCTGTCCGCGGTGAGGGTCAGGAACAGGGAGCCGAAGGCTGGGCGTGTGGCGATGACGTCCCAGTCCTGGGAGACCGGGGGTTGCGCTTCAGGCGCATAGGCCCAGGCGGTCATCTCCTCAGGCGTTGGATTGACTACATCTTCGAAGGTGGGTTCTCGGCTCACGGCGCCTATACAAGCGCAGCAACCTGATCACTACCAGTGGCGCGCGGATCGACGGGAGGCCGGGGCTTCGGCTCGCAGAGGCTCTCCGGTTCGTCCATGCCGAGGGCCATGCCCGTGCCAGCAAGGCAGCCGTCGACCACCCGCGGCCGGTATTGGATCTGCTTCAGTCGGCGCTTCACGGTTCGGGTGATCTGGCCGAGGTCGGCCGCAGCAAGATTGCCGATGTCGCGCTTGACCAGCGACCAGATCCCCTCGGTCGGATTGAGGTCGGGGGCATAGGTGGGCAGTTGGAACACGGTGAGCCACTCGGCGTTAGCGTCGATGAACTCCCGCATGCCCGCTGTCAGGTGCACACGGACGTTGTCCCACGCCAGCACGATCGGGCCGCCGAGCTGGAGGCGGGCACGGATGACCAGGTTGCGGAAGTCCCGCCAACCGAAGCCCTTCGGCTCGTCCTGGCGACCCCGATACTCGCGAACATGGCTTTCGCGGCGGGCGCCAACGGCCTGGTCATCGGCCTCGGCGCGCCCACCCACGTCGAGGCGCCGGTGTTCGACGCGAAGTTGCCCCGCTCCTGGCTGGTGGACCTCTCCCATGTGGACCTGCCGCGGATGAAGGTCGGCAAGGACACGTGGGCGGACCTGGACGCGAGTCTGCTGCCGAGCCCGTTCACGCCGAAGGGCGAGCGACCGCAGGGCCCGGCCTGGTACGCGACGCCCACTGTGGCGTACGCGGTGGAACTCGGCTACGACGTCACCCCGATCGAGGCCTACGTCCGCCACGACAACGGCCGCTACCTCGACGGCTGGTACCAGCGGCTGCGACGACAACGGCCGCTACCTCGACGGCTGGTACCAGCGGCTGCGACGACAACGGCCGCTACCTCGACGGCTGGTACCAGCGGCTGCGCGACGCCTACCTCGCCACCATGGCCGACCTGGGCGTGCACGCGGACATGGAGCCGGCCGACTTCCTGGCCGCGATGGACGGCTACAAGGACCGTGACCCGCAGCTGGCGATCGTCGTCTCGGCCATCAAGGCGACCGTGAAGGGCGGCCTGGGCAAGCTGCGCGAGCGCCCGTGCGGCGAGGGCTGGAAGCCCGGGCACCGTGGCGGGCGCTGTCCCGTCCCACCTGGCGGCCGGACCTCCGCGCGGCGGTCATCTCCCGCACCCGGATCAACCTGCACCGCAAGATCGTCAAGCACGCGGCGTTCACCGGGCAGTACCCGGTCGCGGTCCTGTCCGGCTGCGTCGTCTACGCGGCAGGCGGCACCAGCCCGCTGGACTTCCTGCCCTGCCGGGACGGCAGACCGCTGCCCGGCGGCTTCAAACTCGGCATCAACCCCGGCCTGGTCAAGCACGAGGGCACCCAGAGCGTGCTGTGGGGCGAAGAGGTCCGCGAGCGGTTCGACGCCCCGGAGCTCAACCTCGCCCGGTACATCAAGGACGGCCAGGTCACGGACAAGGACAGCGGGGAGTAGCAGGCGATGACCCTGTTCGGGGACGGCCTGGACCAGGCGGTGCAGCGGGCGTTCACACGCCCGGTCCCGAAGTCGGCCGGCGCGCAGATGCGGTACCTGGTCAAGCAGCTCAAAGGCACCAAGGCGGTCCCAGATGCTGCGGATCTCCCCGCGCACCGTCGAACGGTATGTGAAGGACCAGATCAAGAAGCCGCGCCCGGACCTCCGCACCTGCTGCACGGGTCGAACCGCTCGGTGCGCAACCATCTCTTCGACCGTCACCATGTCATCGTCCCGGCCAAGACCACGCTGGCCCCGGTGGTGACGGCAATCAGGGGTGGGTGTGGGCGCGCCCCTCATACCGCCCGTCGGCATCCGTCGAGTACAGCTGCACACCAGCCACAACGCCCAGCGGCAGACCGTCCCCGGACCCGGCGAGGGCCTGCCCGGGTCCGCCTGGGGCAAGTGCTGGGACCGCGCCGAGGCCCTGCGCGCCGACCTCGAAAGGGCAGTCGCCGCCTACGAGGCCCTGCGCACCCGCGTGATCACCACGAGCAGGTACGTCCGGCAGCAGAAGCGCGCCGGCTCTCCCTGCGCGGCGGCGGCACCCGGCACCGCGTCCTCGACACCCTCGACGCCTGGACCGAAGACCCCGGCCCCCTCAAGCTCGCCGGGTCGCCCAGGGAGCAGTCGTGACCTCCAAGTCCCACGGCCCCGGCCCAGTACCGTCGTGCCAGGCACTCAGTTCGTCGCCGTTCACGCACAGGATTCCGCACTGTTCGGCGTATTCGAGGGCGGGGGCGGTGAAGTCGCTCGTCGTGACGACCACGGCAATGTCGGCCTCGTGGACGGTGAAGCAGGTGCCCCCGAACCGCTGGAGATCCTGGGAGCCCACCTTGTTGGTCTCGCAGTAGCGCTTGCACTGGACGATCAGGCGCCGCCCGTCCGGGGTGACGGCCGTGACGTCGGCACCCAAGTCCCCGGCCCCTCCGACCACTTCGACGTCCCCGCAGCCATCACGCAGGCACAGGTCGGCCACGGCCCGCTCGAAGGCGTCGGGGTCGAGTTCGAAGCAGTCCACCGGCAGGTCGAGAACGGCGGGGGCCTCCTCCTCCGATGCCGCCGCCGGGCTGAGCGTCGGCGGCACCTCCGGGCGGAGAGGGTCGGCGCCGTACCCGAAGGCCGGTTCCGCCGCCCCTGCCGGGCACTCGACGGCCGGTACCGCCACGGCCGCCGCCGCCCCCCTGACGCCTTCGGCCGCCGCCGTGCCGCGCATGCCCTCCGCCGTCGTATGGCGCATGTCGCGGAGGTTGTCGGACGCGGTCTCGGCCGCGGCCTCCAGCGCCTCGGCCGCGCGGCGCGCGCATCTCGCGGCGGACAGCCTGCGCCACCGGGACCGGGAGGCGAGCAAGGACGCGACGATCAGGACGGCGAGCAGTCCGGCCCCTTCCGGGCGATGTTCCACCATGCCCATCGCGATGCGGGCCACCGATGCCACGAGACACAGGACGAGCGCCAGCAGGACGAAGAACAGCGTGGTGGTACGGAGGTCGAACCGCCGGTCGCCGTAGAGGCGTCGGTCGCGTGGTGCGGGTACGGTCATGCCGGTCTTCCCCTCCCGAGAACGAAGATCGTTATTCCTCGTTCCCAAGATCAACGACTTCATCGGTGGGGAGGACGAGCCGAGTTGGGGACGGCCGGCCAAGGGGCGTCGGCCCTCAGGATGCGGCGGAGCGGGTTCCCGCATCTGCGTGGGAGCCCGCTCCCGGCACCCGCCTTTCGGGGCCGGACCTCCAAGAGGAGGTCGGATCGGTCAGCCCGGACACCCCCTGCCGGGAACAGCCAGACCTGTTCGTCGACTCCAGCCGCCCCCCCGCTCAAGAAGAAGACGACCGCAGCCAAGGCCCTGTGCGCCCGCTGCCCCGTCAGTGACGCCTGCACCGCCTTCGCCATCGGCAATGACTCCCGAGACGGCATCTGGGGCGGCGGCCTCACCGTCGACGAACGCGACCAGCTCGCACGCGAACGAGCCACCGCCATCGCCGACGAGAACTGAAACAGCGAGCCGCCCAGGACGGGCTCCTGGCGGCTACTGCACCGGGTGTGGGACGGCGTGGACGGAGGGAGAGGCGGTCACCGCCCGAGAAGGGCGCCGTTGTCAGACCCTGCTGCCACGCGCGCGGGACCCGCGGCATCCCAGCCGCACCAAAAGAAGGGACCGCTATGGACGAACTGCACTGGTATACCGCCGACGTTGTCCTCTACGACAAGCTCGTGCCGGACCCCACGTCCCCGAGCAACCTCATGAGCAATGTGCAGCAGGCCAGAGTCGCCATTCAGGGCGCCTTCCTCCACATCGACCCGCAGCGCGGTAAGGAGGCATATCCGGGCCAGGGGACGTGGAAGGTAACGGTCGTGGCCGCATCGGCCGTCAAGACGATCGAGTACACCACCATGGAGCCCTGACCGTAGCCACGCCCCGCTGTCCCTCTCGGCGAGTCTGCAGCGGGGCGCCCCTGCGCCCAGATCTCCGGTCCGCCGCCGCGCCACTCGAGCAGGTCCCGCAACACCTAACTACCAGCTACCTAAATTAGACGCCCTCTTACGGCTCTTCGTCTTCGTCGGGTTCTGATGCGTGACTGTAGGCAAGGTCCAGGACGTACCGTTCGGTCACGGGGCAGTTCTTCCACGCTTGTGTGAGGTCGTCTTCGGAGGTGTCATCGGTGGGCTGGTTGAGTGTGCTCCAGTAGTAGTCTGCGGTCGCCTGCCGATTTTCCCACCAGGCGTGGCCTTGGTAGACGCCGGGACGGGGCAGGGTGAGCTCGTCGGCAGGCCCGCGGTCGAGTTGACCGATGACGAGAGTCCCCGTTTCCGACTCGAGGTCGATGGCTACGTGTCCTTCGGCGTCGGCGGGCGGAGTAGGGGGCGTATCCCAAATGCGGATGGTGACCCGCACGTCGATGTCGGTTTGCAGGCTCAAGAGGTACAGGTGGTAGCCATTACCAGCCACTACCTGTACCTCTGCGGCGTCCAGTGCTGCTTCATCGCCAAGGAAGGCGTCGGCGTCGTACACCTCGACGATGCAACGGCCAGGAGTGGCACTGATGTTGTGCTCGGCGAGAAGAGCCATGGACCGAGAGCCTTCCTGCTAGTTCGTGATCTTCATGTAGAAGGCGTCGCCGCCCAGGACGCGGTTGAGAGTGTAGGCCGCGGCGAGACGTTCTCCGCCTCTACGGTTGTCCGGCCCGTCAATGAGTCGCACGGAGAAGCGGGTGTCGCCTTTGGTCGACCCTTCCTTGGTGGATGCGAAGGGATACTCATCGCACTGCAGGCCGCTTCCGGCGTAGTTTCCCCAAACCTTTTTGCATTCACCGATCGACTTTTCGCGATTTGCGTCGATCTTGGTTGCGTTGACTTCCCGGTGTAGGGGTTCCTTCGTTCCGGGGACGGACTTGCCCGGCCAGGAAGGGAAGGTGCGCTCGGGGCGGTTGAGAGCGTCGTAGATGTGCAGAGCGCTCTCGTTGACCGCGGGATCCGCCTGGCTCATGACGAGTTCCACCCGGGCCCCGGTGAAGACGGTGCCCTGGAACTTGCCGGCGATTTTCCCGGCGTAGTCGTAGCGGACGCTGGAGTTGTAGACCCCGCCGCCTTCGGTGAACGGCGCGGCATTGGGAGAGCTGGCGCTGAGATCCATCGAAACGGTTGAGAAGACCCGCTGCTGGTTGCCCTGGTCGAACAGGGGACCCTTGTCTGGAGAGACGTAGGCCAGATTCCAGTGCGGCTGGCTGTCCCAGACGCCGAGCAACTCGTCGCGTTCGGTGGTCTGCGGTGCCGTGACCTGGGGGTCCGGGTCGCTTTCGGAGGCGTTGACGTTGTGGTGGAAGTGCTGGCCGAGCCGCCACTTCGTGGCGTCCTCGGTCGGGATGGGCTGGACGATGATGTTCTCGATGCTGGCGAGGTAGTCGACCCGCCGGCTGCCGTCGTAGGCGAAGCCGAGCACCCACTGGTCGAACTTGAGGCGGCCCAGGGTGGTGGTGCCCCTGACATCACGTAGAACCAGGTCGAAGGGGCGCTTCTGGCAGCTTTCGAACCGCGACTTGATCCACCCGGCTGCGGCCTTGGCCTGCGCCGCGTGTGTGGCGCATTCCTGGCGCAGATCCTGCTCACCGTCGGGAGCAGGTCCAGGCGCCGCAGCGAGCGCCGGGGATGTCACGCCGAGGGACCGGGCGTATTCGGCGTAGGGGAGGGCTTTGCCCAGACCGCGCAGCGCGTCCGCGGGCACAGAGGAGGCGTCGACGAACACGGTGCGCGCCCCGGGGGCCCGGTCGTTTGCGGTGGAGGCAGCGTGGCCAGCAGACGTGCCTACGGTGGTGAGCAGTACGAGAGCGGTGGTGGTGGCGGTGGCTGTTTTGCGGGCCACGCGGATGGGCGAGGTGCCGGTGTTCACCAGTGGACTCCTTGCGGGCACGAAGAAGCTTGGGGGCATCTGCGGTTCGTCATGATCACTGGACGTCGCACAGGTCGCCCCAGCACGCCTCCAGCAGGACGCCGGTGCGGGGGGTGTAATGCGCGATGAACCCCTCGAAGCGGCGCTCGCCGCGCTGCAGCCCCGTGGTGGAGCTGGAGGAGAACACCGTCCAGACGCCGTCGCCGTTGCTGGAGGCCGCGCGAGCGCCGGGTTTCAGCGCAGTGGGTGCAGCCGGCGGCCTGACGGTGACCACATCGCCTGGGACGTCGAAGGCCGCAGCGGCGCGGGCCCGGATGTCGGCGGCCGATACGTCCGCGCCGCCCGCAGGCTCCTCCAGAGATCCGCCGGTGGGCAGGGCGGCGGCGTTGCACACTCGCACCGTCACGACACATTCCGCAAGGCCTGGCACACTGACCAGGCAGTCGTCGGCGTCACTGTCCAGGCAGGCTTGCAAAGCGTCCTGGTTCACGCCGTTGAAGGTGGCGGGCAGACCTGCAGCGAGAGCGTCCGTCCCATGCGCCGGGGCAGGCGCGGTGGGCGATGTCACCGCCGCGCTGGTCTGTCGGCGGGGCTTGCTCGCCGTCCACTGGGTGAACTTGCTGTTGTCGGTCAGCTTCGTGGTGAAGCAGTTCGGCGGCTTGTGGGCCGAACTACATGCGGGCAGCGTGACGGACTTGGCCACGTTGCCCGTTGCCACCTGTTCCCACACTTTGTTCCCGGTCATGAACTGCATCCGGTTGGCTATCGAGGGCACGTCGACATACGTGGGTCCCGTTACCTCAAGACCGACGTCGACGCGATTGGTGTTGCCGCCTACCACCTTCAGCTGCTTGGTGGTGGAGCCGACCTTGTTGAAGTCGTAAAGCACATCCCACTGGTTGCCGCTTTCCTGCCGGACCGTCATGTAGGTGTGGTTGCGATTGTCCGCCTTGGTCGGGTTGACTCCAGATTTGATGGCGGTCGCTCGCCCGCCGCTTGTCGTGAGTTCCGTCCAGCGCGGCCCGTAGGTGTGCGTGGTCTTCCCTGTCTTCTGGGCGTAGAGGCCGATCTCTATGCTGGGAGCAGCCAGCGGACTACCGGATGTGTTCGGGCTGACATGCAGGTAGTTGCCCACCTGGACGGTGGCCGACGACGTGTCGACCTGATCAAAGGTGATCGGCACATTGCGCCAGGTGGCGAAGCTGCCGGTCATCGGTTCCCCCGGCTGGCTGCACGTCATTCCCCAGAACGTGATCTGCGCGGTGTAGAGGAGGCTGCATGCCTCCGCGGGAGCAGATGCGTGCGCCTGTGGAGCGGTACCCAGAACGGTGAGTGCGGTGACCCCGGCGCATGCCGAGGCCAAGAATCTCGCGCGCGAACGCGACAAGGCTCCCCCTAGAAACGATCAAAAAAGGTCACAGGAAACCTACCGTCGCATCATCATCATCAACTCAGATGACTGTCAGGCAAGTTGACTTGATCGCGTCATATGACTCGCATCACGGGCGTCGCTGTCACACAGAGTTCGGCGACGCTCCCCACGCGCGAGCGGGACCGACGTCCGTATCCTTCGGCGGGTGAGTCTGATCGAGGTGGGGCCAGGGCAAACTGAGCTCGTCGTGCGGGGGCCGGGGGCGCTGGCGACCTCTGTCCGGTTGTTCGACTGGTCGCGTGCGGATGAGTACGAGTCCGTCTTCGCGGTGGAGGCCGTTGCTGATGGTGTGCGTGCACGGCTCGAGAATGTGACCGTCACCGTCTGGGATGACATGAGCGAGTTCTTCGACGGCCTCGCGCGCGATTTTCGTGGCTGGGAGGGGGAGCGGGTTTGGATCAACAACCATCTGGTCGTGACGGCGACATTCGGCTCGGGTGGTCATGTGTATGTGGACTGGACGCTTCGGTCCGGCTTCTTTCCCGGTGACTGGAAGTGCACGGTGACGACCGTGATCGAAGCCGGTGAAGGGATGACGGCTGTAGCTGCGGACCTGCGGGAATTTCTGCGCCAGGGGTAGGCCGCCCGCGTCGGCCGGCAGGCACCCCCGCGTCCGGTTCAGCTGACGGCCTGCTGCTCAGCGCGGGCGCGGGTGGTGGCGAGGCGGTAGGAGTCGGTGCCAGTCTCGATGATGTTGCCGCCGAAGGTGAGGCGGTCGACAATGGCTGCGCAGAGGCGGGGGTCGGTAAAGGTCTTGGTCCAACCGCTGAAGGACTCTGATTCGAGGCCCTCTGACATGGCGCGCCGCAACTTGACCGGACACATATCAACTGCTCTCGGACGCGGTACGAGGTAGCGGCCGAGAAGGCTTTGGGGTCCTGCGTTTGGGGGTGGGCGGGCGAGAGCCTGTGGCCCCCGCCCGACTGCGATGTGCTGGTTTGGTGTCGGTGGGTTGGTGTCAGTGACGGCACGTCAGGACTGGCCGTTTTCGCTGGTCGGGCGTTGAGGAAGGGCAGGGACACCGCCGTGGAGCGGTGCGTGCGGCGGCCGCGGCTGTCATGGGGCGGTACACCTCGCTCCGCTCCACTGTCTTGGGAACGGCACTTCTGGTCCTTCGGAGGGCTGCGCGGCGGCACGGTGGCCGGTGTCGGTTTTGCGCGGGCGGAAGGGTGTGGGGTGGGGGAGCCGGGCGCGTGGGGTGAGGTCACGGCGGGGCTGAGGGTGTCCAGGCCGGTGCTGGTTGCGCGGCTGCTGGAGCTGGATGCGGTCGGGGCGTTGACGACGGCGCATGTGCGTGCGGGTGCCCAGGTCGGCGGGGTGAATGCGCGCACGGTGTGGCGCTGGCTGGAGGTTGCGCGGGCCGAGGGCCGCGTGGAGCGCAGGCCGCGGGCCCGGCTGGAGGTGTCCGACCAGGCGTGGGAGGTGCTGGCGCAGGCGGGCGGGAATGTGGCGGCGCTGCACCGACATCTGAAGGCGGCCGGGTGCGAGGTGCCCTCGCTGGCGTCGTTGCACCGGGTGGTGCGCCGGGACCTTCAGGCCGGCAGGGTCCTGCCGGACCGCGCGGTGGTGCGGCGGGAGCGGGATGAGCAGCAAACGCGGCAGACACTGGCTGACCTCGCCCTGGCCGGACCGCGTGAGGCAGGCGCGGCGAAAGTGGCTGCGTGCCGGCTGCCGCGTCTCGCACCAGAGGGGAGCAGCGGCTTGCCGGTGGGGGAGAGCGGCGCGCTGGCAGGCGCGCAGCTGGTGCGGACGTCGTCGGCGCGGACGGTGGCCGAGGGGGTCGGGCAGGCGATGGCGGTTCAGGGCGCGGGTGTGTGTGTTCGGTGACCCCGGTCGGGGCAAGACCGGCCGTGCGGATGGCGCTGGGTGAAGTGCCCACGGGCTGGAAGGTGACGTGGGTGCCGGTACCGGTGCGCCCGTCGGTGGCCGGCATGAGGCGTGGGGTGTTGGACGCTCTGGGGCTGGCGGGCCGCTTCCCGCCCACGTCGGCGCTGGCCGCCCAGGCGCTTGCGCTCCGCCGGAACCGGCAGCGGGGACCGGGACGCGACCACCACGTCAACCGCGTCGAACAACTCGGACATGGAACACCTCCGCTCCCACCCTGCCCATGAACCGTACATATGGCGTACGGGTAGCGTGCATTTTCCGTACGTAGAGTGTTCGTGGGTGGCTCAACCGGAGGGTGCTCTTTGCGGTGTCGAGCAGGGCGGGGGAGGCGTCGGAGGGCCAGCCGTCTGTCGCTGCCGCCTGGTGGGCGGCGGCGTGCATGAAGGACAGGTAGATCTTGTAGCGGTGGGGCGACCAGTCCTGGTCTCTCCAGACCCAGGCGGCGACCGCGCCGTCGGGGTCATGGCCCGTCTCCCGGCCGACCGCCTGGGCCCGGGAGCGCAGCCGCCGGGCCAGGACACGGTCGAGTATGAGCGGCTCGGGGCCGTTCGCCGGCTTGACCGTCTTGCCTGCGAAGTAGAGGAACTTGGTGAAGAAGGACGGCCCGAACCCGGGAATCCGGCCGCGGAGCCCCTCGTAGGACGCTACTGCGCCGTGCCTGCTCAACACGGTGACCGCATCATCCAGGGCCTCGTCCAGGAGGTCCTCGGCGGCCAGGATCTTGTGGAGGGTGGTTGGTCCGCTGCCGCCCGGGGGAGCCGCTCTTTCCCTTCCCCCACACGTAGGTGGCGGCCAATGCCTCTCGGAGCGTCTCGCGCGCCAGCGTGTTGGCGACCACGACGTCACCTGCGCCCGGCTGACCCGACCGTCCCCGGTGAAGGAGTGGGGGGCCAGTGCCGATGGCCAGGGGGTGGTCCCCGGCTGTGACGCAGCTCCTGTCGCCCCCGGGGGAGGCCGCCGTACCGTTGTCCGCACCTCCCCGCCCGGGCGCGCAGTGCCCGCGACCGGATCACCCACACCGGAACACCCAGGACAGGCGGGCATACGCACAGGACGGTCCACCATGCCCACCGCGCTCTCGCCCGTCATCGCCGCCTCCGCACGCTGGCTGCTGGCGGCCTTCCCCCCGGCCCCCGGCCCGCTGAACCAGGCCCTGGCCGAAGCCCAGGCAGGCCATGCGGCCACCATCGCCGCCGCCCTGCGCTACCCCACCGCGCTGGACGCCGAACTGCTGGACCTGCTCGGCCCCGGCGGCTCCGGCCGGCTGGACTTCGTCACCGGCGCCGACGCACCCCCGCTGACGGACGCCACCCACGCCTGGCGCACCCAGGTCGACGAGACCGTCGTCAGCTGGGCGGCCTGCCTGCTGGCCGACGCCGACCTCGCCGCCCTGGCCGCCGCCTGCCTGCCCGCCACCCACCACGGCCCCGACAGCGTGGGCGACGCGCGCCGGCTGACCATCCCCAGCCCGCGCGACCACCGCGCGGCCCCCCTGCTGCGCCACCCGGACTTCCTCGGCCCGATCGCGGACCTCCACCGCGAGACCCTCCTCGGCCTCCTCGGCGCCGCCCCGGCCGTCACCGCCCCCGAACCCGGGTGACCACCGAGCCCGCACGACCACAGGCAGCCGGCCACCGCCGGGCCGCCACAGCCCGTCGCGCTCAGGGCGCCTTGAACAGAGCCGGGAAACGCGGAGCGAGCCAGGGCTTGCGCCCCCGACCAGGATGCGGCCCTGAGCGAGGGGACCCCGTGGCGCACCGTGCTCGCTCAATGCGGTGACCGCAGCGGCGAGGCCGTCGAAGGCCAGGATCTTGTGGAGGGGTGACGGTCCGCTCCCACCGGGAGTGCCGCACCTTCCTTTGCCCATACTCGAGTGAGCCCGATGGGGGTCTGCCAGCGGCCCCTGGTCCTCACGCCCACTGCATGCCGAGCTCCCGCAGCGCGGCCTGCTGCTCCGCGCTGAGCTTGTCCCGCCTCGCCCTGGTGTTGGAGACCCATACGCCGAGCTTCACGGTCACCGGCTCCGCCTCGCCGTCGACCGTGATCTCCTCAGCGTGGCCGCGCGGGACCGGCCGGTGGGCGCCTTCTCGTTCGACCCACTGCGTGAGCGCCGTAAGGCCGCGCTGGAACGCTTGCTGCGCCTTGCTCGAACCCTTCGCCGCCCGCCCGTCCGCCGGTGCGGGAGACGGCGCCGGGAGCGGCTTGACGCCCAGCACGGTCAGCCGCTCCTGCTGCTCGGTGGACAGCCGCCCCCAAGTGGCCGGCTGTTTCTGCTGCTGGAGCCATCGGCCCAAGTCGTCGCCGTCCATGAGTACGCCGGGTGCGATGTCGGGCAGGAGCCCGCCGGGTTCGTCGTGGGCGAGGTCGGCGAGGACGTGGTAGTGCCGCTGCCAGTCCAGCGGCCACGGGCAGTCCCAGTCCGGGTCGATCGCGGTGAGCTGCGCCGCACGCTGCGCCGCCCGCTTCGGGTCCTTGCCCAGGCCGTTCTTCGCGCCCTTCCGCCGCAGGTTGGCCATGTGCTGCCCGATGGACACCCTCGCCTCGCCCTCGCCCCATACCGCGTCCTGTCGTGGTGCGAGGTGCCCTGTGGCCCGCCGGTAGGAGCGCAGCGCGGCGAGCTTGGCCTCCCAAGCCTCCTCACCGGGCTCCCAGAGCATCCCGGCCTCCGGCGCGTCCAGCAGCGTCTTGCGCCGCTCCTCCAGCTCCCCGGCCCGTAGCGCCTTGCGCTGCTGGTGGACCCATCGCCCAAGCGGGAACGCCTTGGTCGCCCCGACCTCGACCTCAACGTCGTAGGGCACGGCGTGCAGGCCGGTGATGTGGTTGTCCTTCCGCCACCGCAGGAGGGCCTGGTAGCCCTGCAGCCAGACCAGGGATTCGGGCCGGTAGACCCGGGTGCGCAGGAACGCGGCGATCGTCGCGGCGTCGCGTGGGCTGGAGAAGTGCAGCAGGGCGGATTCGGCGGCGGCGTCAGCGCCGTCCTGTTCTTCGCCGTTGCCTTCTCTGCCGGCCCCGACGATCCGCCCGTCCTCGTCCCGCTTCACGTGCACCTGCCGCCGCCCGCTGCTCAGCGCCCGGCTGGCGAGCTGCTCGACGAGGCGTTCCGAGTGCGAGCGCAGGCCCTGGAGGACGGCTACAAGGGGGCGGAACGAGGCGCTGGCGACCATGTCGGTGGGGTCTTCGCCGGGCTCCAGGAACACCGGCACGATGATCCGCGCGACCTTCGTGGAGCCGTCCTTGTTAAGCCGGAGCGCGCGGCCGATGTTCTGCACGATCTCCACCTGGGAGCCGCGGGTGTCCGCGAAGCACACCGCCTCGACTCCCCGTTCGCCGGTGATGTCGACGCCTTCCCCGAGCACGCGAACGCTGGCGAGGAACGCGCGGTGCACCCGGCGCCCGGCCGCGTCGATGCCGTTCGCGAACTGCCGGAGCACCTCCCGGCGTTCGGTCACGAGGTGGTCCCCACACAGCCACGCCGACCACACCCGGTCCGGGGGTACGTGGCGGCCTGCCTCGAGTTCGTAGAAGGCCGCGGCGATGGAGGACGCGGGGAGCTTGCCGGCGGCGGCCAGGTCGTCGTCGGTGGCGTTGCCCGCGTACAGCTCGGCAGCCGTCTTCGGCAGCTTCTCCGCGAACGCCGCGGCTTCCTCGACCTTCTGGTGGAACGTCATGACCGTACGCAGGTTGTACGCGGCGGCGTGCTCCAAAAGCGCGGTCTGCAACAGCGCCAGCCGCCGGCCGCGCCGGGCCTCCTCGGACTCCCCGACGAGGGGGGAGGGGTCGCGAATCTCCAGGACGTCGATCTCGAACCCGGCAAGGATGCCCCGCTCGATGGCCTCCGAGAGCCCGAGCTCCGCAAGCCACGCACCGTACGTACCCTCCGGGTCGTCGGCCATGGTCGCGACCTCCGCCTCCGGGCCCTCCGCGCCCCTCTGCGGCAGGGCCGCGGCGAGGATGCGAGGCGTCGCCGTCAGGTAGAGCCGGAACTCCGCCGGGATCCGCTGGTTGTCGTGGATCGCCGCCCACGGACGACCAAGATCACCGGCGGTTCCGTGCGCCTCATCCACGATCGCGAGGTCGAAACCCGCCATGCGCTGCCCATACAGCCGCTCCCCGCCCGCCAGAGCGGCCTCCAGCGGCCCGCGAACGCGTCCCTGGCCCTCGGGTGCGTCAATGTCCTCCCGGTCCACCAGAGAGGCATACGTGGCGAACACGACCACCGGCCCGGACCCCGCCCACAGGGCAAGCTGGATCGGGTTCGTGGTGGTCCGCACCTCCAGCTCCTTCAGCACCGGATCGTTCTCCAGCGAGCACACCGCCACCATCGGGCCCCGGTGACCCACCAGACGCCACGCCTGAGCGGTCTGCACCAGCAAGTCCAAGGTGGGCACGGTCACGAGGATCCGGCCGTCCGCGAACGACTCCACCGCACACGCAGCGGCCGTGATCGTCTTGCCCGAACCCGTCGCTGACACGATCGTGCCCCGGGCACCCTGCGGCGGCACAGATGACCTTGCAGGGAATCCCACCCACCTGCGAAACGCGAAACGCTGATCGACCTGGTGTTCCTTGAGCTGAATCGCTGACATTTCCACGCCTCCCCGAGCGATGAATTCGTGTGGTCTTTAGAGGGCCGCGTGCGAAATACAGGCCGCGCCCAAATCATTCCAGATCGACGCATCCGCCTTGTGCCAACCGCCCGGCTTCCCGTCCTTGAACGGCGGGGCTTGTCGGCCGGGTCGTAGTCCCCGGCACCGAGCGTGCAGACCACGACGTCCCGTCGCCGTTCACCGTCCGCGCCGTGCACAGACCGCCGGCCTCGCCCAGCGCCTCCAACCTCCGACGCCGCGCCGTGGGGCGCGGCAGCACGTTCTCCCCGACGAACCTCTCCAGCCGCACCAGGTCGGCCCGCTCACACTGCCTCACGTCCGCGATAAGTACGGCCAGTTCAGCGACCCCGACCGACGGGCGGCCGCCACGCCGCGACCACTCCCGGTCCGCGATGCCCACCAAGGCCTCGCTCACGGCCGTCACGCCGTCATCCCAGCCGTCCGAGAACACCGCGCCCCGAGAGGCCGGCGCCATGCCGCCCAGCTCCACCACCTCGCACTGCACCCCAGCGACCGCCCCGGCCTCCAGCGCGGCCACCAGGTCGTCCGCCTCGCTCGTGGGCACGCCGTGCGCCTCCGGAAGCGCGAACACCTTCAACCGGAGGTTCACGCCCCAGTCTGGTACTGCGTCCCACAGAATTGCCGTTCAGCGCGGGATCAGGTCCGGTAGATTCGTTGGGACCGTTCATATGCGGTCGTTCCTCTCAGAACTCCGGGGAGGCTCCCAGATGGGTGGGTGTCCCGTGTTTCCGCCAACGGTACATGCTGCATCAATTTGAGCCACGCGGTGCACTGGAACCCACACCAACGAACGACACCCACCCGACCTACCCCCTGCCCTCGCAACTCCCGCGCAGGGACCGCGTCTCGACCAGGTAGCCCGGGCACTGGACAGACATGACTCGACTCAGTGCGACCGCTGCACAACTGGCCCAAGGCGCCAGGCCGGACGGGCCTCCGTGGCTCAAATGGACGTTCCTGGCCGTGTGGCTCGTCCTGACCCCAGCGATCATCTACAAGCTGTACCAGCACGGCTACTTCAGAAGACGACGCTAAGAGCCGCACGACGACCAGCCCCGCCCCTCGCAGCCAGCTCGGCCCGCGCCAGCGGGCCCTAAGGTCCTGGAGGCGCAGCCGGAAGGACCGTCAGGCGAGGGAGCGCAGCGGACTCGCCGGCCAGGCTGGAGCGAAGCGGAAGCCTGGTAGCGGGACGAAGTCCCGCCGGTCCGGGAGCGCAGCGGACGGACCGTCACCCTCCTTGCGCAGCAAGGAGGGTGAGCGTGGAGCGCAGCTCCACGCCAGCGCTCCCGCGGAGCGGGAGCGCAACCCCGCGCGCAGCGCGGGGGTTCGCTTGCACATCGCGCAGCGATGTGGTACCCGCGGAGCGGGTACCAAGGTCGGGAGGACGTCGTGGAGGGGAACGGGGTGTCAGGTACGGTAGGACGACGAGCTGG
>NZ_SRRU01000019.1 GCF_004784465.1 Streptomyces griseoluteus
CTGATTCCCAGTCAGAGGGGGTTGTCTTCCCGGCCCGCTGGGCCGTTCCGACGTCTCAAACCTTAGCGGATCATCCCCGGCAGTTCCTAATCGGGCCGCCGGTTCCCATTCGAATTGAATTCGGACGTGCCGAAAGCAATCCCAGGGGATGGTCGTACTGGTTGGATTGAGGTTGCCGCTCCAGGCGGCGAGGTGTCGCGGGGAACCGGTACGGCTCCGTGCAACCCGAAGAACTCTACGGACTCGCCGGGGGGCGGGTCAAGCCCCCCTGTCAAGATTTTTTCCAGCGGCCCTGGTCGGGGCGTCAGTCCAGGTCGGAGAGCCGGCCCTCGGCGTCGGGCTGGGCATGCTCCACGCGACGGAGGAGCCGGGTGAGGACCTCTCCCAGTACGGAACGCTCCCCGGAGGTGAGGTCCTGGAGCAGGTCCTCCTCGAAGACCGTCGCCAGGCGCATCGCCTCGAGCCACTTCTCGCGGCCCTCGGTGGTCAGCTCCACGATGACACGGACGCGGTTGGACTCGTCGCGCTCGCGGGTGACCAGGCCCTCGCTGACCATGCGGTCGATCCGGTGGGTCATGGCGGCCGGGGTGAGCCCGAGCCGCTTGGCCAGCTCGCCGGGGCCCATCCGGTAGGGGGCGCCGGAGAGCACCAGGGCCTTCAGTACTTCCCACTCCGCGTTGCTGATGCCCAGCTCGGAGGTCTGGCGGCTGTACGCCACGTTCATCCGGCGGTTCAGCCGGGACAGTGCCGACACGATCGCCTCGACCTGGGGGTCGAGGCCCTGGAACTCGCGCTGGTAGGCGGCGATCTGTTCTTCGAGTGTCGGCTCCGGGACGCCGGCTGAGTCGGCCATGGCAAGGAGTATGGCACGGGGCCTCTTTGCTTTGAAGTCCTTCGGGATGTAGTCTTTAGCTTCGAACTTTAGCTTTGAAGTCTTCACTCCTAACTTGTGGAAGAGGTGAACGTGACCAGGGCGATGGGGGCGGCGATGTCCCGCATCCACGTGGGCAACGCGCTCAGCGCGTTCGGACTGGGCTTCACGGTCCCGTATCTGTACGTCTATGTGGCGCAGGTGCGAGGACTGGGTGCCATGACGGCCGGGCTGGTGCTCGCCGTCTTCGCCGTGGCGGCGCTGATCGCGTTGCCGTTCGCCGGGCGCACGATCGTCCGGCGCGGTCCGTTGCCCGTCCTGCTCGCTGCCCTGGTCCTGTCCGCGCTCGGCGCCCTGGGCCTGGGGCTGGCGGGCAGTGCGGTGTCCGTACTGCTGACCGCGGCCGCGCTCGGTGCCGGGCAGGCGGTGATGCAGCCCGCGCTGGCGACGATGATCGTGGACTGCTCGACCACCGCGACCCGGTCGCGGGCGTTCGCCATGCAGTTCTTCCTCCAGAACCTCGGTCTGGGCGTCGGCGGGCTCATAGGCGGCCACCTGGTCGACACGAGCCGCGCCTCCTCCTTCACCGTGCTGTTCACCATCGAGGCCACGATCTTCCTGCTGCTCGCCGTGCTGATGGCGACGGTGCGGATGCCGCGGGCCCCGCGCATCACCGACCTGCCCTCCGGCTCGGCCAAGGGCGGCTGGCGGCAGCTGATGCAGAACCGGGCGATGGTGCAGCTCTGCCTGCTGGGCTTCGTGCTGTTCTTCGCCTGCTACGGACAGTTCGAGTCCGGTCTGAGCGCCTACGGCGTCGAGGCCGCCGGAATCTCCACGTCCACGCTGGGCACCGCGCTCGCCGCCAACACGATGGTGATCGTCGTGGCGCAGTTCGCCGTGCTGAAGCTGGTCGAGCGGCGGCGCCGGTCGCGGGTGATCGCGGTGGTCGGCCTGATCTGGACCGTGGCCTGGCTGGCGGCGGGCTACGCGGGCCTCGGACACGGCAGCCAGGAGATGGCCACGGCCGCGTTCGTCTCGACGTACGCGCTGTTCGGGCTCGGTGAGGCGATGCTGTCGCCGACCGTGGCGCCGCTGGTCGCCGATCTGGCGCCGGAAGGCATGGCCGGGCAGTACAACTCCGCGTTCGCGCTGGTCAAGCAGTTGGCGCTGGCGGTCGGGCCGGCCATTGGCGGGCCGCTGGGTGCCTCGCTGCACGCGCCGTACATCGTGACGTTCGCGCTGTTCTCGGTGGCGATCAGTGTGCTGGCGGTGCGGCTGGGCCGGCGGCTCACGCCTGCGCAGGACCACCCGTGGGCCGCGCTGGCGAAGAGCCGGGTCGTGGCGCGGGGCGGTGCTCCGGCGGAGTCTGTCAGCGCATAGGAAGTACCTGCACGGCAGAAGGGCCGGGAGCACATCACGTGCTTCCGGCCCTTCTGCATGTACGGAGCGCTAGCGCTTCGGGAGGAGGAACTCGCACCAGACCGCCTTGCCGCCACCCGGGGTGCGGCGGGAGCCCCAGCCCGAGGCGATGGTGGCGACGATGTCGATGCCGCGCCCGGACTCGTCGGCCGGTTCGGCGCGGCGGCGGCGCGGGAGGTGGTCGTCGCCGTCGGTGACCTCGATGATCAGGCGGCGGTCGGTACGGCGCAGTCTGAGCCGCATGGGCGGGGTGCCGTGCTGGAGGGAGTTGGCGACCAGTTCGCTGGTGGCGAGGACGCCGAGGTCGTGGAGTTCGGTGGGGAAGCGCCAGCTCGTGAGCACGCCGGAGGCGAAGGCGCGGGCGCGCGGGGCGGCCTCGACGCCGCCGAGGAGGTCCAGGGCCGCGTTGCGGAAGAGGTCGGCGGCGGGGCCGGTGCGGTGGGGGTGCTGGAGGACGAGGACGGCCACGTCGTCGTCGTGGTCGGCGGTGACGCCGGCCGAGCGGACCAGTCGGTCGCAGACGACCTGGGGGGTGCCGGTGGCGCCGGAGAGCGCGCGGGCCAGGGCGGCGATGCCCTCGTCGAGGTCCTGGTCGCGCCGTTCGACCAGGCCGTCCGTGTAGAGGACGGCGGTGGCGCCGGGGCCGAGGGGGACGGAGCCGGAGGAGTGGACCCAGCCGCCGGTGCCCAGCGGGGGGCCGGTGGGCTCGTCGGCGCGCAGGACCTCGCCGTTCTCGTCGCGTACCAGGATCGGCAGGTGGCCGGCGGAAGCGTAGACCAGGCGGCCCTCGTTGGGGTCGTGGACGGCGTAGACGCAGGTGGCGATCTGGTTGGCGTCGATCTCCGCGGCGAGGCCGTCGAGGAGCTGGAGGACCTCGTGCGGGGGGAGGTCGAGGCGGGCGTAGGCGCGGACGGCGGTGCGGAGCTGGCCCATGACGGCGGCGGCGCGCACCCCCCGGCCCATGACGTCGCCGATGACGAGGGCGGTGCGGCCGCCGCCGAGGGTGATGACGTCGTACCAGTCGCCGCCGACCGCCGCCTCGGTGCCGCCGGGCTGGTAGGTGGCGGCCACCCGCAGGTCGTCGGGTTCCTCCAGGTCCTGGGGGAGCAGGGAGCGCTGGAGGGTGACGGCGGTCTGGCGCTGGGAGCGCTCGCTGGCGCGCAGGCGTTCGGCGGCCTCGGCGTGGTCGGTGACGTCGGTGGCGAAGACGAGCACGCCGGCGTCACGGTCGCCGTGCCCGGTGACCGGGGTGCAGGTGAACGTGTAGGAGCGGCCGTCGACCGCCCTGCGGGACTTCAGGGTGCGGGGTCTGCCGCTGCGCAGCACCTGGTCGAGGAGGGGCAGGAGGCCCAGCTCGGCGAGTTCGGGAAGGGCGTCGCGGGCCGGGGTGCCGGGGGCGCGGGGGCCGAAGGCGGCGGTGTAGGCGGCATTGACGTGGGCGAGGCGGTGGTCGGGGCCGTGGACCAGGGCGACGAGGGCCGGAACGCGGTCGAGCACCTCGCGGGCGGGCAGGCCGTCGACGGCGGAGGCGGGGTGTCCGGCGCGGGCGGCGGGCACCGGGCTCTCGCCGCGCCGGTCCGGGGGGACCGGCTGCTCGGTCCGCGCTGCGGCGCGGCGCTGCGTTCCGGGGAGCCGGGCGCTCCAGCGCGTGAAGTTCACAGTGGGGAAAGCCTCGCGTGTGCAGAGGGCGGGCTGTTGCCCGTCCGAGGATGTGGAGCAGTCTGGCAGGTGGCCGTCCGCGGCGACATCCGTCAGACGGCCGTACGGGCCGGGGAGTTCCCGGCTCCGGTCAGGACGACCCCTTCGGGGGGTCCGGGTGCCGCCGTGGGGGGTTTCCACCGGCCGCGCGTTCGAACTCGGCCCGCGGGTGTTCGAGTGAGCCGAGGGAGACGATCTCGCGCTTGAAGAGGCCGGCGAGCGTCCATTCGGCGAGCACGCGGGCCTTGCGGTTGAAGGTGGGCACGCGGCTGAGGTGGTACGCCCGGTGCAGGAGCCAGGCGGGGCGTCCGGTGAGCCGGCGGCCGTACACCTGGGCGACGCCCTTGTGCAGGCCCAGGGAGGCGACGGAGCCGAGCTGCCGGTGGGCGTAGGTGCGCAGGGGTTCGCCGCGCAGGGTGTGCACGATGTTGTCGCCGAGCACCCTGGCCTGGCGCAGCGCGTGCTGGGCGTTGGGCGCGATGGTGGCGCCGGGCTCGGTGGCGGTGACGTCGGGTACGGCGGCGGCGTCGCCCGCGGCCCAGGCGTGCTCGGTGCCCTCGACGGCGAGCTGGGCGGTGCAGCGCAGCCTGCCGCGCGGGTCGAGGGGGAGATCGGTGGCGGCGAGCACCGGGTGGGGTTTGACGCCGGCGGTCCAGACGACGGTGCGGGTGGGGAACCGGCGGCCGTCGCTGAGGACGGCGACGCGGTCGGCGCAGGATTCGAGGCGGGTGTTCAGCAGCACCTGGATGTTGCGGCGGCGGAGCTGGGTGACGGTGTGGCGGCCCAGTTCGGGGCCGACCTCGGGCAGCACCCGGTCGGTGGCCTCCACCAGGACCCACTTCATGTCCTCGGGGCGGAGGTTCGCGTAGTACCGGGCGGCGTAGCGGGCCATGTCCTGGAGTTCGCCGAGGGCCTCGACCCCCGCGTAGCCGCCGCCGACGAAGACGAAGGTGAGGGCCGCGTCGCGCAGGGCGGGGTCGCGGGTGGAGGAGGCGATGTCCATCTGCTCGATGACGTGGTTGCGCAGCCCGATGGCCTCCTCGACGGTCTTGAAGCCGATGGCGTGCTCCGCCAGGCCGGGGACGGGCAGGGTGCGGGAGACGGAGCCGGGGGCGAGGACGAGTTCGTCGTAGCCGAAGAGTTCGGCGGCGCGGCCGTGCCGCTCGGTGGCGAGAGTGGTGACGGCGGCGGTGCGTACGGCGTGGTCGACGGCGGTGACCTCCCCGATGACCACGCGGCACTCGGGCAGCACTCGGCGCAGGGGGACGACGACATGGCGCGGGGAGATCGAGCCGGCGGCCGCCTCGGGGAGGAACGGCTGGTACGTCATGTAGGGGTCGGGGCTGACCACGGCGATCTCGATGTCACCGCGCCTGAGCTGCCGTTTCAGTTTCCGCTGGAGACGCAGGGCGGTGTACATGCCGACGTAGCCACCGCCGACGACCAGAATGCGCGCGCGTTCCTTCACCATCCCATGACGCACCCGGGGCTGTTGTTTGTCCACAGCCTTGGCAAGGTGAGTGACCGGCGGCCGGACGTGCGGGGGTACGGAATCCGGACATAAATGGCTCGTACTCCGATCGAGGGGCGCACTGTGCGGAACCTACCCCTTCTGAATTGACTCCCGCTCAACTATGTTGCTGTGTCGACGGGGTGCGGGAGGGTCGTCGAGGGGGTCGCCGGGTGCGGGCCCGCTCAGGACCGGCGCCAGTTTTCCGCGCTTTCGGAAATCAGTGGCGGGGAGTCTCCGGGGGGAGACGTCATTACCGGGGGAAGACATGCATGTTCAGGACACGCACTGGTCAGCGGCGCCCCTCGCGTCGGCCGGACGGACCGGCGGCGGGCGCGCGGCGCCGCTGCGGGTGGACGCGCAGCGCAATCTGGAGCACGTGCTGAGGGCGGCGCGTGAGGTGTTCGGCGAGCTGGGGTACGGCGCGCCGATGGAGGACGTGGCGCGGCGGGCACGCGTCGGTGTGGGCACGGTGTACCGGCGGTTCCCCAGCAAGGACGTGCTGGTGCGGCGGATCGCCGAGGAGGAGACCGCGCGGCTGACCGAGCAGGCGCGGACCGCGCTGGGCCAGGAGGACGAGCCGTGGTCGGCGCTCTCCCGCTTCCTGCGCACCTCGGTGGCGTCCGGCGCGGGACGACTGCTGCCGCCGCAGGTGCTGCGGGTGGGGGTCGCCGAGGAGGGCGGTGCTCCGGCGGCCGACGAGGCGCGGGTCCCGCAGCAGCGGTCCCAGGCCGGTGCGGGTGAGCTGCGGCTGGTGGACGGTGGCGGCGAGCCGGGTACGGCGGCGCTGCTGGACGTGGTCGGCCGGCTCGTGGAGCGCGCCCGGGCGGCCGGGGAGCTGCGGGCCGACGTGTCCGTGTCGGACGTACTCCTGGTGATCGCCACGGCGGCGCCCTCGCTGCCGGACGCGGCGCAGCAGGCCGCCGCGTCCGCGCGGCTGCTGGACATCCTGCTGGAGGGACTGCGGTCCCGGCCCGCGTAGCGGCGCGCTGAACCCCCGTACCAGGGCTGCTTGTTCGGAACTCTTTGCGGGTGGTTGGTGAAACTTCCGCTCGGATGAGTGACGGGTCGGACGAGTGGACCGGTGCTGAATACGGCTATGGCACGCTGAGCCCGTAATGGATCGGGCTGTGCCGGTGTCGGGGGCTTCACGCGATGGGCGTTGACGGGTGGGACGGCGCGCGCGCCGACGGCGGTGGTGACGCGGAGGCCGGGGGGCTGACCTCGCCGCAGGTGCCGAGCCAGGGTGGCCGGGCCGCTTCCGGCGGCGGCGAGCGGGCGAGTCTCCCGGCCCAGCGCGAGGGCAGTGCGCTGCCGCCCCCGCCCGGCGCACCCCCGGCCGACGGCGAGCTGATCGAGCGGATGCGCGCCGGGGACGACTCGGCGTACGAGGAGCTGTACCGGCGGCACGCGGACGCGGTGCGACGCTACGCGCGTACCTGCTGCCGGGACGGGCACACCGCCGACGACCTCACCGCCGAGGTGTTCGCCCGCATGCTCCAGGCGGTGCGCGGCGGTTCGGGTCCCGAGTACGCGGTGCGCGCCTATCTGCTGACCTCGGTGCGCCGGGTCGCCGCGCACTGGACGCGGTCCGCCAAGCGCGAGCAGCTCGTGGACGACTTCGCGGTGTTCGCGCAACAGGCGTCCAGGGCGGCCGAGGTGGCCGACGACACGGGGTCCCTGGGCGCCTTCGGCGCCGATCTGGGTGCCGACGTACGCGCGATGCATGAGGCCGAACAGACGCTGGCCATGCAGGCGTTCCGCTCGCTGCCCGAACGCTGGCAGGCGGTGCTCTGGCACACCGAGGTGGAGGACGAGTCGCCCAGCGAGGTGGCCGTGCTGTTCGGGCTCGACGCCAACGGCACGCGTGTCCTTGCCAGTCGGGCCCGTGAGGGGCTGAAGCAGGCGTACCTCCAGGCACACGTCAGCGCGACCCTGGTGAAGGACGAGGAATGCGCGCGCTACGCCGACCAGCTCGGTGGCTACGCGCGTCGAAAGCTGCGCGTCCGGGCCGAGCGCGGGCTGCGCAAGCACCTGGAAGAGTGCGCCAAGTGCCGCCTCGCGGCCGCCCAGGTCGAGGAAGTGGCCGGGGGCATCCCGGCCGTCGTCCCGATCGCGGTCATCGGCTGGTTCGGCGCCGCCGGGTACGCCAAGGCGCTCGGCGTCATCGCCGGGGGCGCGGGAGTGGGCGCCGCGGGTGCCGCCGCTGCCGCGACCGGGTCCACCGGTGGCGGGGCGGCGGGCGGCGCCGCGGCCTCGGAGGGGCTGGGCGCGCCGGTGAAGGCGGGTATCGCCACCGGTGTCGTCGCGGTGGCGGCCGCCGCCGTGGCCCTGGCTCTGGTGAACGACGGTCGGCCGGCCAAGGAGATCGCCAAGCCGTCGCCGTCCGCGCCGGTGGTGCGGCAGACCCCGCCGCCCGCGCCGCCTCCGCCGGCGAAGAAGAAGGAGCCCGCGCCGAAGCCGCCTGCTCCCCCCGCCCCCGCCCCCGTTGTCCCGGTGGCGAACAAGCCCGCGCCGAAGCCCGCCCCGAAGCCGACGCCCAAGCCCGCCCCGCCCCCCAAGCCGACCCCGACGCCCACCCCCACACCCCCGAAACCGCAGCCGAAGCCCAAGCCCACCCCCACGCCGACCCCCACCCCTCCGCCGCCCCCGCCCCAGTCCTACGAGCTGAGCGAACTCAACTACGACCTCACCGGCGACGGCACCGAGCCCGAGGTGCGGCTCGGCGACAGCAGTTGGGTGTGGCAGCGGTACGGCATGTCGATCGGCGGTGAGCGCTACTCCCCCGGTGTCACGGTGCGCGGTGACTCGTCGGTGACCGTCGACCTGAACCGCGAGTGCAGCGCCTATGACGCGGTGGTCGGGGTGGACGACATGACGCTCGGCCTCGGCAAGGCCGCCTTCGCCGTGTACGGGGACGGCGCCCGCCTCTGGCAGTCCGGCCCGGTCTCCGGCGGCGACCGGGCGGTACCGGTCCACGTCAGCCTGGCCGGGCGGAAGACCGTACGGCTGGTGGTCGAGCCCAGGGGCACGACCTTCGACCAGGCGGCCCTGGCGGACTGGGCCACGTCGCGTTTTTCCTGCGGCTAGTTCGGCCGGGCCCCGGCGCGCAGGGCGCCTCGCTGCGGGGCGATGCCCGCCGGGACGGCGCGGGCGCGGGCCGGGGTGCCGGTCCAGCAGGTGCCGCGGCGGGCCAGGAGGCGGCGGAGCCAGAGTTCCAGGGAGACGAGGTCGGCCAGGCCGTCCAGCGGGAGGGGCTCCCCGGCGGCGGCCTCCCGGAGTGCCTTGCGGACCACGCGGGCCTCGACCAGCCCGGCGTCCGCGAGCAGCGGGGTGTCGAAGAGGTCGACGAGGGAGTCGGCGGCCAGCCGCAGGCCCGTACGGGCGGCGGCGGCCGAGGACGCGTGGGACGGGGTGCCCCAGCCGGGCGGCAGGTCGGTGACCCCGGCGCCCTCCAGCACCGTGCGCAGTACGGCGGCGCGGGCTCCGGGCTTGACGCGCAGGGCCTCGGGGAGGTCGCGGCAGGCGCGGACGACCTGGTTGTCGAGGAAGGGCGCGTGCAGCCGCTGCGAGCGCACCTCGGCGGCCTGTTCCAGGACGCGGAGATCGGCCGCGTGCCGGGCGAGGACGGTGCGGGCGCGGAACTCACCGGGTCTCTGTCCGGGCCCGCCGGCCGCCCGGTCGGCCCCGGTCTGCAGGAGAACCGATACTTCGGCCAGTGCTTCCCCGGTGAGCCACCGGGCGGCCGGACCGGGTCTCGCCCAGGTCAGCGCGGCGAGCGAGGCACCGACCGCCCCCTTGGGCTCGTCGAACCGCCGCCGCATCAGCCGCTCGGCCAGCGCCTCCAGACCGGTGCGGTACGGGGTACGGGACAGCCGCCGGGCGGCGCCGTACACGCGGGCGGGGACCAGGACGGAGCCGTCGGCGCGGGTGAGGGCGGCGACCGGACGGACCAGATGGCGCCGCTGGCGGTCCAGCAGCAGGTCGGCCAGCCGGGCCGGGTGGGCGTCGAGCACCTGGCGGGCACCGTGGCCGGTGAAGTGGTCGGCGCTGCCCGCGGCGAGCCGGGTGCGGTGCCGGGCGGCGGTGACCAGGGAGGGGCCGGGCTCGTCGGTGAGGGGGCCGTCGAGGTCGGCGTAGGGGAGGGTGTCCTCGGCGCCGGTGACCACCACGTGGTGCAGGCGGGGGTTGGCGGCGAGGGCTCCGGCGCGCTCGAGTT
Organism: Streptomyces griseoluteus; assembly: GCF_004784465.1. GTDB lineage: Bacteria > Actinomycetota > Actinomycetes > Streptomycetales > Streptomycetaceae > Streptomyces > Streptomyces griseoluteus. The sequence continues at coordinate 9,718 of NZ_SRRU01000019.1, forward strand.
CGGCCTCGCGGCCGCCGACGGCCAGGTCGTTGAAGGTGACGGCGAGGAGGCGCTCGCCCGCGCCGGTGCCGTGTCCGAGGAGGGTGCCGGGTCTGCCGGGGAGCCCGGCGGCGAGGAGGGCCAGGGTGCCGGAGGCGGGGCCGCCGGAGAGGTCGGCGCCGATGCCGGGCACCGGCATGCCGCGGGCCGCCCGCCGTTCGGCCGGGCCCATGCCGGGCACCGGGCCGGGGTCGAGTCCGGGGACGTGCCGGGGTGCGGCGAGCCGGACCCGTACGGCTTCCACCAGGGCGTCGCGGACCGCGTCCACCGCGCGGTCCGGGTCGGCGGGGGGCGCGGCGACGGCGAGGGAGGCGACCGGCTCGTAGCCGGTGATCTCGCGCGCTCCGGCGCGCAGCACCAGCGCGTGGCCCGGTGCGACGCGGCGTACGCCCTCGTAGGGGGTGGTGTCGCGCAGGGCGGCGGGTACCTCGGGGGCGGCGAGGAGAGCGGCGAGGTGGCCGAAGTCGAGGTTGGCCTCGGTGAGGTCGGCGAGCGGGAGGGCCGCGGTGGCGTAGGCGGTGCCGCCCTCCCAGGGGGCGTGGAAGACCGGGCGGGCGCCCGCGAGGTCGCCGCAGACGGTGATGCGCCGGCCGGCCTGGACGACGGCGGTGTAGCTGCCCGGCCAGGCGGTGAGGTGGCGCAGGGCGCCGCCGCGCGCGGTGAACAGACCGCGCCGCAGCTCCTCGTCGGAGGCGCCGCAGATGCCGAGGACGGCGATGCGGTTCTGGGCGTCGGCGTGCACCACGCGGACCTCGTCGGGGCGCCAGTCGCCCACGGCCCACAGCGGATCGGGGTCGCCCCACAGCAGGTGGGAGCCGACGGGGCGCAGGGTCTCGCCGTCGTACCCGGTGGCTCCCGCGGTCTCGGCGCCGAGAGCGCGCGCGGCGGTGCTGCTCCAACCCACCAACCACCGCATCGACGCCTCCACAGGCTGTGGACCACCAGTGCACCGCACGAACCGGACCCATGCTGCCATGAAGAACGCGCCGGGGAAGGGTGGTGGCGCCGCCTTCGATCGAGGGAAATCACCAGGAAACACGGCGGGGCCCGGCGCGCGGCCGGGACACGGCGGGGCGCGGCGGGGCGGATGAACTCGCCTCCTGCCTGCGAAGGTTGGCGGGAGGAGGGCGAGGGGGGAGCGATGCGAATGCGCCCCGGTTCACTCCCCCGGAACGCCCTTCGCGCCCTCAAGTGCCGTGGTGGGAACGGAAATACGGGCGGCGGAACGACGGCTGTTTTCGGCCAATTTGGCGACCGGGCACGGGATTCGAGCACGCTCCGTACAGGCCCTGCGGAGCGCACGGCGGCCCGGCGAGCGCGCACGGTCCGGGAGGCGGGCGTCGCCTCCCGGACCGGTCCGCCGCCCGCGGGGATGTAGGCGGCGGCGTCCCCCAGCCCACTGGACGCAAGTACAGCGGGCCGACCCACGCAGAGCCATGGAACCGCTCCCCCGGTGGCCGGACCAGAGCGCACGGACAGGCGCACGGCCACACGCGCGGGGGCACGCCGCGACGGTCCGTGCACGGTGCGTACAGGGCCGTACTCCCGTACGGACCGCAATCGCGCCATCCGGAACAATGCCCCTTAACGCTTGGGATGCGGCGAACTACGCTGTGTTTACGAATGCCGCGTGGTTATGCCAGCGGGGCAGCCGTCTGTGTCGAGGGGTGGCGCATGTCCAGGGAGCAACGCGGGCCGAACGAGAAACTCGGCACCGTTCTCGCCCTCGCGGGAATCAGCAACGCGGGCCTCGCGCGCCGGGTCAACGACCTGGGCGCGCAACGGGGTCTGACGCTCCGGTACGACAAGACCTCGGTCGCGCGCTGGGTGTCGAAGGGGATGGTGCCGCAGGGTGCGGCGCCGCATCTGATCGCCGCCGCGATCGGGCAGAAGCTCGGCCGGCCGGTGCCGCTGCACGAGATCGGCCTCGCCGACGCCGACCCCGCGCCCGAGGTGGGCCTCGCCTTCCCGCGCGACGTGGGGCAGGCGGTGCGCTCGGCGACCGACCTGTACCGCCTGGACCTGGCCGGACGCCGTGCCGGTTCGGGCGGGATCTGGCAGTCGCTGGCCGGGTCGTTCGCCGTGAGCGCCTACGCGACACCCGCTTCCCGATGGCTGATAACCCCCGCCGACAGCTCGGTCGAGCGGGAGGCGCATCCCGAGGGGGGCGCCGCCGCACCGATCAAAGTCGGCCACAGCGATGTGCAGAAGCTCCGGGAGGCCGCCGAGGACGCCCGGCGCTGGGACTCCAAGTACGGCGGCGGTGACTGGCGTTCCTCGATGGTGCCGGAGTGCCTCAGGGTGGAGGCGGCCCCGCTGCTGCTGGGCTCCTACTCCGACGAGGTGGGCCGCGCGCTGTTCGGGGCGGGTGCCGAACTGACGCGGCTGGCGGGGTGGATGGCCTTCGACACCGGCCAGCAGGAAGCGGCCCAGCGGTACTACATCCAGGCGCTCCGGCTGGCCCGCGCGGCGGCCGACGTGCCGCTCGGCGGGTACGTGCTCGCCTCCATGTCCCTCCAGGCGACCTACCGGGGCTTCGGCGACGAGGGCGTCGACCTCGCCCAGGCCGCCCTGGAGCGGAACCGGGGGCTGGCCACCGCGCGCACGATGAGCTTCTTCCGGCTGGTCGAGGCGAGGGCCCACGCGCGCGCGGGCGACGCGCACGCGGCCGGGGCCGCCCTGAAATCGTCCGAGGGCTGGCTGGAGCGGTCCCGCGAGGGCGACAGCGACCCGTCCTGGCTCGGCTTCTACGGCTACGACCGCTTCGCCGCCGACGCCGCCGAGTGCTACCGCGATCTCAAGGCGCCCCGCCAGGTGCGCCGCTTCACCGAGCAGGCGCTGTCCCAGCCGACCGAGGAGTTCGTCCGCTCGCACGGGCTGCGCCTGGTGGTCTCCGCCGTGGCCGAACTGGAGTCGGGCAACCTGGACGCGGCCTGCGAGCAGGGCGTACGCGCGGTCGAGGTGGCCGGCCGCATCTCCTCGGCCCGCACCACCGAGTACGTCAAGGACCTCCTCCACCGCCTGGAGCCCTACGGCGACGAACCCCGGGTGGTGGAACTCCGCGAACGGGCCCGGCCCCTTCTGATGGCTCCCGCCTAGACGGCACACGGCTTCTGTGGCGCGGTTTGAAGGCGTTGTCAGTGGCGCAGTGCACTATCGAGGCCGGGAGGTGGTGCAGGTGCGGGCGGACGCGTACGACTGCGACGTGCTGGTGGTCGGTGGCGGCATCGTCGGACTGTCGACGGCGTACGCCCTGACGCGCGCCGCGCCCGGCACGCGGGTCACCGTGCTGGAGAAGGAACCGGGCCCGGCCCGCCACCAGACCGGCCGCAACAGCGGGGTCGTGCACAGCGGCATCTACTACCGGCCGGGCTCGCTCAAGGCGCGGTACGCGGTGCGCGGCGCCGCGGAGATGATCAAGTTCTGCGCGGAGTACGGCATCGACCACTCCGTCACCGGCAAGCTGATCGTCGCCACCGACCGCGCCGAGCTGCCCCGGCTGCACGCCCTGGTACAGCGCGGCCGGGAGAACGGCATCCCGGTCCGCGAGCTGGGCGCCACCCAGATCGCCGAGTACGAGCCCGAGGTGCGCGGCCTGGCCGCGATCCACGTCGGCACGACCGGCGTCTGCGACTTCACCGCCGTCGCCCGGCAGCTGGCCCGCGCCTCCGGCGCCGAGATCCGGTACGGCTCACGGGTCGTCCGGGTGGACCGGCGCCCCGACCGGGGGGTGGCGGTGCTGACCTCGGCCGGCCAGGTGGTCCGCGCCCGCGTCCTGGTCAACTGCGCGGGCCTGTACTGCGACGAGCTGGCCCGCCTCACCGGGGACGAGCCGGGGGTGCGGATCGTGCCGTTCCGGGGCGAGTACTACGAGCTGGCCCGGCCCGAGCTGGTGCGCGGCCTGGTCTATCCGGTGCCCGACCCGGCGTTCCCCTTCCTCGGCGTCCACCTGACCAAGGGCCTCGACGGCGGAGTCCACGTCGGCCCCAACGCCGTCCCGGCGCTCGCCCGCGAGGGGTACGGCTGGGGTGTAGTCCGGCCGCGCGAGCTGGCCGCCACCGCGGGCTGGCCCGGCGCCTGGGCCCTGGCCCGCAGACACTGGCGGTACGGCGCGGGCGAGCTGCACCGCTCCCTCTCCAAGCCCGCCTTCCTGGACGCGGTCCGCCGCCTGGTGCCCGGCGTGGAGGAACGCGATCTGGTCCGCGCCCCGGCCGGCGTCCGCGCCCAGGCGGTCACCCGCGACGGCACCCTGGTGGACGACTTCCTCATCCGCGAGGGCGCCCGCGCGGTGCACGTCCTGAACGCTCCGTCCCCCGCGGCCACGGCGTCCCTGCCGATCGGCCGGGAGGTGAGCCGCCGGACGCTGGAGATGTTGCGGGCGCTGTGAGGGGTCGGGCGGCCGGATCGCCGTGGCCGGCCCGGGCGTCTGCCGGTTCACCGGGACGCACCCGCCGGGGGCGCCGTGACCGACCCCACCCCCGTCGGCGCCGTGGGCCCCCTCCTCCGAGCGCCTAAAATCGGAGGCACTGTGTCTGACTCCGTGAATGCCACCGAAGCCATCCGGCCCGCCGAGGCCGGGCCGTCCGCGCGGACCTCGCGGAGCAAGGGCGAGCCCCGGTTTCCCGACGGGCCGCAGCCCGATCCCGCCGGATCGCACTTCGAGCGGCGCATCCGCAGCTTCCAGCCCCGGCGCAGCCGGGTCACCACCGGGCAGGCCGACGCGCTGGCCCGGCTGTGGCCGCAGTGGGGGCTGGACATCGACGGGCAGCGGGTCATCGACCTCGCGGAGCTGTTCGGCAACGCCAATCCCGTCGTGCTGGAGATCGGCTTCGGCATGGGCGAGGCCACCGCACAGATGGCGGCGGCGGCCCCGGACACCAACATCCTCGCCGTCGACGTGCACACCCCCGGCCAGGGCAATCTGCTCAACCTCGCCGAGCAGGGCGGCCTGACCAACGTCCGGGTCGGCAACGGCGACGCGATCATCCTGCTGCGGGAGATGCTCACCCCCGACTCCCTCGACGGGCTCCGCGTCTACTTCCCCGACCCCTGGCCGAAGAAGCGGCACCACAAGCGGCGGCTGATCCAGCCCGAGTTCCTCACCCTGGCCGCGACCCGGCTGGCACCCGGCGCGACCGTGCACTGCGCGACGGACTGGGAGCCGTACGCCGAGCAGATGCTCGAGGTGCTCGACGCGCACCCCGACTTCGAGAACACCCGCGCCGAGGGCGGCTACGCCCCGCGCCCCGCGTTCCGCCCGCTGACCCGCTTCGAGGGCCAGGGCCTGGACAAGGGCCACGTGGTGAACGACCTGCTCTTCCGCCGCGTACCGCACACCAACCCGTAGCCCAGCGGGCCGCAAAGCCCGAGGCCGTACGGCCCGGTCACCGTTAGGGTCGATGCTGTGGCCATCAGTTCTCCGTACCCGCCCCGTACCGACGGCTCCCGGCCGGTCTGGTGGCGGCGGGAGTGGGTGCGGCACGGGGCGCTGGCCGGGCTGCTGGCGCTGTCCGGGCTGGTGATCCTGGCGCTGGTGCGGCGGCAGACCGGTACGGAGGGGTTCCTCGTCGGGCTGGGGCTGGCCGTGGTGCCCGTGCCCTGGCTGATAGCCGCGTTCCGCTGGCTGGACCGGGTACGGCCCGGACCCTGGCGGAACCTGCTGTTCGCCTTCGCGTGGGGGGCCTGCGCGGCGGCGCTGATCGCCATCGTCGCCAACAGCTTCGCCACCCACTGGATCGCCACCGCGACCGCCGACCCCTCCGGCGCGGACACGCTCGGCGCGACGGTGATCGCGCCGGTGGTGGAGGAGTCCGCGAAGGCCGCCGCCGTCCTGCTGGTGTTCGTCTTCCGCAGACGGGACTTCACCGGGCCGGTCGGGGGCGCGGCGATAGCCGGGGTGACCGCGACGGGGTTCGCGTTCACCGAGAACATCCTCTACCTGGGCAACGCCTTCGGCACGGACCAGTCCATCGGCACCTCGGGCATCGTCTCGGTGACCGCCGCGACGTTCTTCGTACGCGGGGTCATGTCGCCGTTCGCGCATCCCCTGTTCACCGTGTTCACCGGCATCGGCTTCGGCCTGGCCGCCCTGCCCCGCGGCCGTCGGCTGCGCTGGCTCTTCCCGGTGGGCGGCCTCCTGCTCGCCATGAGCATGCACGCCCTGTGGAACGGTTCGGCCGCCTTCGGCCAGTTCGGCTTCCTCGTCGTCTACGGCGGCTTCATGGCCCCGGCGTTCGGCCTGCTCGCCTGGCTGCTGATCCGCTCCCGGCAACGCGAACTCCGCGTGGCCCGCGAGGAACTCCCCGTCTACGTCTACGCCGGCTGGCTGGCCCCCGCGGAACCCTTCGCCCTCGGCTCCCTGCGCGCCCGCCGCCTGGCCCGCGACCACGCCCGCCGCTTCCTGGGCGGCCGCCCGGCCGCCCGAGCAGTGGTCCACTACGAAACCACTGCCACAGAACTGGCCCTGCTCCGCCACCGAGCCCGCGCGGGCCGTATAGGCCCCGACTTCTCCGTGCGAGAGCACGAACTCCTGGTCACCCTGTGGCAGCACCGGGCCTCCTCCCGCCCAGCCCTGGAGTACGCCGCCCGCGTAACGGCCCCGCCGCCGTCCCCCGTCACCTACTGGCAGCGCTACGGGCACCCGGCACCCCCGTACGCGGGCTACAACCCGTACCGCACGTAGGGGGTGCCGGGTGGGGCGAAGGCGGTGAGGGCCCACCCGAAGGGGCGCGGGAGACTGCGCGACCAGCCACGGCGAACCGGCAACCCGCCCACGAACGACGCCGTGGGCGGGTAATCGGACGAGGCGCAGCCGGTCAACCTCCAACCCGACGGGCGCGGGAAACGGCGCGACCAGCCACGACGGGCCGGCCCGCACCCCACCCCCGCAAGCCGGGCGCAGCCCGCCCTCAGGCAGACGCCTCCGTCAGCAACTTCAGCTCCGCCGGCGTCAGCTGGAGATCCGCCACCGCCACCAACGCCGGAAGCTGATCCACCGTACGGGCGGAGGCGATGGGCGCGGCGACAGTCGGCTGAGCGGCGAGCCAGGCCAGCGCGACCGTGGCCACAGCGGTGTCATGAGCGGAGGCCACCTCGTCCAGCGCGGCCAGCACCCTCTGCCCCCGCTCGGAATCCAGATACTTGGCGGCGGAACTCGCCCGAGCGCTCTCCACCGTCGTCCCCGGCCGGTACTTACCGGTGAGGAAGCCGGAGGCGAGCGCGTAGTACGGCACAGCCGAAAGCCCCTCACGAGCGGCGACGTCCTGCAGCGGCCCCTCGTAGGTGTCACGCGAGAGGAGGTTGTAGTGCGGCTGGAGCGCGACATACCGAGCCAGCCCCGCCCGGTCGGAGAACTCCAGCGACTCCTTCAGCCGCTCCGCACTGATGTTGGAGGCCCCGATGTACCGCACCTTCCCCGCCCGCACCAGCTCGTCCAGCGCCCCGATGATCTCCTCGACGGGCACCTCGGGCTGATCGAAGTGGGTGTAGTAGAGATCGATGTGATCGGTACCGAGACGCCGCAGGGAAGCGTCGGCGGCGGCCTTGATGTTCGCGGCCCCCAGCCCCTTGAACTCGGGATGCTGACTGACCTTCGTGGCGATGACGACCTGGTCGCGGACCCCCCGGGCCCGCACCCACTCGCCGATGATCGTCTCGGACTCACCGCCCTGGTTGCCCTCGACCCAGGCCGAGTAGGAGTCCGCGGTGTCGATGAAGTTGCCGCCCGCGGAGCGATACGCGTCGAGGACGGCGAAGGACGTGTCCCGGTCGGCGGTCCAGCCGAAGACGTTGCCGCCGAGGGCGAGCGGGAAGACCTCGAGGGAGGAGGAGCCGAGCTTGCGCAGAGAAGCAGTCATACCCCTTCTCAACGATCACCCGGACCCGTCCATTCCGATTCCGGGGCAAGGCCCCGGTCAAGCCCCGGCAGGAGTCCTCAGGGAGTGAGCCCCTTGCCCCGCAGCCACGCTCCGGGGTCGATTCCGGTGGGCTGACCTCCGGGGTGCACCTCCAGGTGGAGGTGCGGCCCGGTGACGTTGCCGGTGGCGCCGACGCGGCCGATGACCTCGCCGGTGGACACCTTCTGCCCGGCGCTGACGCTGATCGAGGACTGGTGGCAGAACCACAGCTCGGTGCCGTCGTCCAGGGTGAGGATCGTGCGGTAGCCGTACGCCCCGGCCCAGCCGGCCTCGGTGATCGTGCCGCTGTGGATCGCCTTGATCAGCGTGCCGGTGGGCGCGGCGAAGTCCAGCCCGGTGTGGTACCCGGAGGACCACATCGAGCCGGCCTGCCCGAAGGTCGAGGTGATCGTGTACGAGGAGGTCGGCAGCGTGTACTGCTTGGCCAGCGCGGCGAGCCGGGCGTCTTCCGCCTTCTTCTCGGCGTCTGCCTCCGCCTTCTCCTTGGCCGCGGCGGCCTTCACGGAGGCTTCCTTCGCGGCCTTGGCGGCGGCCTCGGCGGCCTGCTGGTCGGCCTTGGCGACGGCGGCCGCGGTGGCCCGGCTGTCCGCCTTGCTCTGCTGCCGCTCGGCCTGGGCCATGATCCGGCTGCGCAGCGCCTCGCCCGCGTCGGCGGTGGAGTCGTCGCTGGCGGCGGTGGCCGTGGCGGTGGCGACACCGGCGAGGGAGGCGGCGGGCGTCTCCGTGTGGTGGTGCCCGTCGATCAGGGAGTCCACGGAGGGCAGGTCGGGGAGCGCGATGGACACGGGCGGCTTGCCGGTGTTGGCGCTCGCCATGCCACCCGCGCCGACGGCGGCGATGACACCGACGCCGAGCACGGTGGAGCTGCGGGCGAGTCCGCCGCCACGCTGCTTGGCCACCCGGTGGCGGCCGCGTACCGCGGGCAGGGACTCCTCGGTGGGGTTCCACTCCTCCCACACGCCGTCCTCGGCACGGGGGGCGCCGTAGGCAAAGGGCTCACTCGCGTCCGGCGCGAACGGGGCTTGTGGGGCAGGCCGGTTGGACGCCACGCGGGCGCACTCCTTTCCCTCCTCCGCCTACCGGGTTAGCTGACGGGTTCGGAGCAGGAAGGTCTCCTACGCGCGTAAACCCGGCGTGCTCCGAGGGCGGTGCACGGCGGATCGGGCGCGATTCACCCCAAAGTGGTGGGTCCCCGGTTCCCTTGCGGGATTCGGCGTGTGCGCACGGCGCCGTCTCTGCTGACGGCTGTAACGACCGCGCTGCGTTATCGAACGTTAATAGACACGCGCACCGGATTCCAAGCCCGTTCGGCTTGATCCTTTGACGTTCTGACGGGGCGTAAATAGGTCAGTACCACCGTGAACGGTGGTGAATTGACTTCGCTTCAGGAGTCACAGGAGTTTTGCTGGTGACTCAAAAACACCGACCGTCCCGGAAAACACTCAGGGCCGGAATCCATTTACTGGATTCCGGCCCTGAGCCTTCAGTAGCGGGGACAGGATTTGAACCTGCGACCTCTGGGTTATGAGCCCAGCGAGCTACCGAGCTGCTCCACCCCGCGTCGTTGTGTCTCCAGCATACGTCATCCGCGGGGCCCGGCGCACACACGCCGCCGTGACGTGGGCCTCAGTGCGGAAGGTGAGCGTTCGGCCGCTGTGCGAGAGCGGCGTACCCGGGCACCGTGACCACTTCCACGCCCCCGGCTGCCAGCACCCCCGCGCCGTCGGCCGCGGTGACGAAGGTGTCCGGCTCGCGCCAGGCGGTGACCACCCGGCGTACCCCCGCTTCGAGGATGAGCCCGGCGCACGGCACGGGCCGGGAGGCGCGGTGGGCGCAGGGCTCCAGGCTGCTGTAGACGGTGGCGCCGGGCAGGCGCGGGTCGGCCGGGTCCAGCTTGGCGAGCGCGGCCTCCTCGGCGTGGACCACCGGGTCGCCGCCCTCGCGGGAGTGGCCGCGCGCCAGCTCGGTGCCGTCCGCCGCGACGATCACCGCGCCGACGCTGAAGGCCGTGTCCGAGGGCGGGCAGAGCGCGGCCAGCTCGCAGGCGGTGCGCAGCCAGTGCCGGTCGGCGGCGGTCTCCAGCGGGCCGGTGCCGGGGGCGGTGGGCTCGTACCGCATCAGGACGACGTCCTCGATCCGGCGGGTGTCGGTCAGCCGCAGCCGGCCGCCCTGGTACGCGCCGGGGCCGAAGAGGCGGGGGGCGGCCGGGTCGCCGACGAAGAGCGGGGCGAGGACGAGCTGGAGTTCGTCGGCGAGGCCCTGCTGGAGGAGCTGGGTGTGCACGGTGCCGCCGCCCTCCACCATCAGCCGGCGCACCCCGCGCACGTCGTGCAGGTGCGCGAGCAGCGCCCGCCAGTCGAGGCCGGCGCCGAGCGGGACCACGTCGGCGGTGTCCCCGAGGAGGACCGTGGCCCGCTTCGCCCCCGCGTCGGTCGTGTAGAGGATCTTCTCGCCGCCGGTGTGCCAGAAGTTGGCGGCCGGGTCGAGATCGCCGGACCCGGAGACGGTCACCTTCAGCGGGTACTCCGCCCGCCCCTCGGCCACGCGCGCGGCGCGCCGCTCGGGCGAGTTGACCAGGAGCCGGGGGTTGTCGGCGCGGATGGTCCCGGCGCCGACGAGGATCGCGTCCACCGAGGCCCGTACCTCGTCCACCCGGTCGAAGTCGGCGGGGCTGGAGAGCAGCAGCCGCTCGGGGCCGGTGTCGTCCAGGTACCCGTCGAGCGAGACGGCGGCGGACAGCAGGACATGGGGGTAGGGCATCGACGCGCTCTCCGGACTCTCGGCTCTGCGGACTCGGGGCTCTGGGGACTTGGGGCTCTGCGGGCGGGCACTCCCTTTGTACTCCGTACCGGTGGGCACCCTGCCCAGGCAGGGATGAGTACGGCTACTCATCCCCGGCGCTCGGCCCGGCCCCAGTGTGGGATCACCGAACCGGAGGAGATCTCGATGCCGCACGCCATCCGCCCACGCCGCCTCTTCACCCTCGCCACCGGCAACTGGCTCTCGCGGGGCTATCTCGCGGTGCTCGCCGTCTCCGTGGTGGCCATGTTCGCCTTCCCGGACAGCGAAGTGGGCCTGGGCCCGATGATGCTCACGGCGCCGCTCTCCTTCCTGGGCATGGCCTTCCCCTTCGGCCCCGGTACCGAGGGGAGCCTGGCGGTGGAGGTGCTGGCCACCGGGTTCTGGGTGGGGCTGCTCCTGCTGGGCGCCCTCGGGAACGCCGCCGCGCTCGGCGCCCTCGCCTCCAGATCCGCCGCCGTGCCTCCCCGGCATCGGGTGCGGGCCCTGCTGGCGCCCGCCGTGGACAACTGGCTCTCGCGCGGATACCTCGCGGTGGTCGCGGCGGCGATCGGGGTCTTCCTCTACGCGGTGTGCCTGTCGCCCGACCCCGGTTTCGCCGGCATCTGGCCGCTCATGGCCACGGCACCGCTCAGCATCGTCGCCATCACGCTGTCCGGGCCCCTGGGGAGCGGCTCGCTGAGCCTGGTGGTCTTCACCGTCGGTACCGCTCTGGCCGGGCTCTGCAACGCCGTGCTGCTCGGCCGGCTCGCACGTGCGCTCCGGCGCTGAAACCCACGGCCGGGTATGGACCGGGAAAAAAACTGTATAAGCCAACGGATGGCATGACCGCATCAGCTACGGTGCCCCTTTGGTCATCTTCTTCACCAAATCCCCCTGGGGAGGGGGGAGTCGTGAAGGCTCCGGCGGCCAGTCACCTCAGGGAAGGGCACCAGAACCGGTATGAGAGCACGTTGGTGGGGGACGGGCGCGGTCGTCGCGGCGGCCGTGTGCGGGACGTTGGTCGTCCAGGGGGTGAGCGGCGGGGACTCCGGGCACGACGGGAAGGCCGCCGCCGCCCCGGTACGGGACCGGGTGCGGTCGGCCGCGCTGGACGTGCGTGGGGACAGAACCGGCGCGACGCTCGCGCGGCGGGACGCCAAGCCGTTCAGCATGCTCGGGGTGAGCTGGGAGAAACCTTCCGCCAGGCTGGCCGGCAAGGTCGAGGTGCGGTCGCGGGCCGTCGGGTCCGGGAAATGGTCGGACTGGCTGCCGCTGGACAGCGACCGGGGCGCAGGCGAGCAGAATGCCGCACGCGGCGGCACCGAGCCCGCGTGGGTCGGGCTGTCGGACGGTGTCGAGGCGCGGATCAACGGCAAGGTCACCGCGAAGCTGCCCGCCGGGCTCCGGCTCGACATGATCACGACCGGTGGGAAAAGCACCGGCGGTGACGCCGAGCCCGCGGCCTACGCCGCGGACGGGCCGGACGACACCGAGGAGCCGGTCGCCACCGACACCCCCACTCCGACGTCCGAGCCGACCGAGGTCACCACCACGGACCCCGCCCCGCCGGAGGAGACCACCGCCGAGCCGTCGCCCGGCGAATCCTCCACGGAGCCTCCGGCCGAGTCCCCCACGGCACCCGAAAGTACCGAAAGCACCGGACCCACCGACTCGGCGTCGCCCTCGGACTCCGCCACGCCCTCGCCCTCCCTGTCCGTCCCGACCGCACCGCGCTCCACGGTTCCCCGGCCGCCGATCACCCCGCGCTCGGGGTGGCAGGCCGACGAATCCATCAGCCCCGAGGCGCCGACGTACATCGACGGCAGGATCAAGGCGGTGGTGGTCCACCACACCGCCTCGACCAACGACTACACCTGCGCCGAGGCGCCGTCGATCATCAACGCGGTCTACACGTACGACGTGACCGGGCTCGGCTGGAAGGACCTCGGCTACAACTTCGTCGTCGACAAGTGCGGGACGATCTACGAGGGCCGCAAGGGCGGGGTCGACCTGCCGGTCGTGGGCGCGCACGCGTACGGCTTCAACTCGCAGACGACCGGCATCGCGGTCCTCGGCACGTACGTCGACTCGCCGCCCCCGATGGCCGCGATGGCCTCGGTGGCGCGTCTCGCCGCGTGGAAGCTGGGCCAGTACGGAGTGCAGCCGGACGCGACGGTCACCCTCACCACCGCGCTCAGCGGGCAGAACCTCGCCGGGCGGACCTGGGAGCCCGGCGAGGAGATGACGCTCCCCGCGATCCACGGCCACCGGGACGGATACAACACGTTGTGCCCCGGTGACGCCTTCTACGCCGCGCTCGGCACCGTCCGCACGCTGGCCGCGGGCCCCGTCACGGGCCTCACCCTCGGTACGGTCACCGGTACCGGGACGGTCGGGACGACCCCGTACACCAACGGCCCGCTCACGGTGAGCTGGTCCACGACCACGCCGGCCTCGCTGATCTCGTCGTTCCGGGTCCTGGTCGACGGCAGGACGGCGGCGACGGTCGCCGGTTCGGCCACCTCCGCCAAGCTGACGCTGCCGGCGGGGACGCACAAGGTGCAGGTCGAGGCGGTGCACCAGTCGGGCCGTACGGCCACCAGCGCGACGCGGACGGTCGTCGCCGACACCACCGCGCCCACCTTCACCACCAAGCCGAACCTCTCGCTGCGGACCGGCACGGTCAGCACCACCGCCGTCCCGCTCACCCTCGGCTGGAAGGCCGCGGACAACGTCTTGCTGAAGGAGACCCGCCTCACCGCCCCGCTCGCCAGGACCTACGGCCCGACGGTCACCAGCGCGGCCCAGACCGCCAAGTCCGGTGCGGCGACGGCCTGGACACTGCGGGCGTACGACACCCTCGGCAACTCCGCGAGCGCCTCCGTGCCGGGCACCCCGGTGATCCTCCAGGAGACATCGGCGACCAGGTCCGGCACCTGGACCACCAGGTCCTCCGCCAGTTATCTGGGCGGCAGGTCCTTCAGCAGCAGCACCAAGAACGCCTCACTGACCTGGACCTTCACCGGTCGCTCGGTCGCGTGGGTGGTCTCCCGCGCGTCGGCCTCCGGCCAGGCGGACATCTACGTGGACGGCACCAGGCTCACCACCGCCGACCTGAAGTCCCCGACCACGGCCTACCGCAACGCCCTGTGGACCAGGACCTGGCCGACGAGCGCGAAGCACACCCTGAAGATCGTGGTCCGCGCCACGGCCGGCCGCCCGGCCGTCACGACGGACGGGATCGTGTACCTGAAGTAGCCCGACGCCTGAGGGCCCGCCGAAGCCGGCGGGCCCTCAGGCGTCGGCAGACGGGCCGAGCGACGCGCCGGCACGGCGGTACTCGGCGTTGATCCGCTGGGCTTCCTCGAGCTGGTCCTCGAGGATGATGATCCGGCACGCGGCCTCGATCGGCGTGCCCTGGTCCACGAGTTCACGCGCGCGCGCCGCGATCCGCAGCTGGTAGCGGGAGTAGCGGCGGTGTCCGCCCCCGGAGCGCAGGGGTGTGATCAGTCGTGCTTCGCCCAGGGCACGGAGGAAGCCGGGCGTGGTACCGATCAGTTCGGCGGCGCGGCCCATCGTGTAGGCGGGGTAGTCGTCGTCGTCGAGACGGCCCAGCGACTCGTCTGCTGTCATCTCACCTCTCTGTGGCACGCGTGGAGGGGCCTTGGTGCCGTACAGCACCAAGGCCCCGAAGGAACTGCAACCATCTGCCGACCCTAATACCGCGTCGGCCTTCTGTGTCCGCACAGCCGCCCGATAAGCCGACGGGGGTGCGGGGATCGCGGATGCGTGACCGGAGACCACCTGCCTATCGATGTCCTGCGGTACCCGGACTCGCGTCTGCCGGTCCGGGCGATCCTGATGGCGCTCGACTCCTCCGTTCTTTCCTCTGAACCGATCGCTTGTCACACCTGTACTGCTGCCCGGCAGTTCGTGTCTGCCGGGCCTTGATCGATCTCGGCTACGAGAGAAACCGTAGCCAAGCTCCCTTCGAATGTCTACTGCGGCGGCGATAGATTTTCGCGTGTCCGGCGGAGAGGTCTCCGTTTCCGGCGGTCTCCGCGACGGTCCCCGCCACCCGGCTGGGCCCGGCGCATAGAATCCGACGTCATGCCGAAGCCTGACGAGCTGATCGTTGACATCGCCGCCCTCGTGGAGTCCGGGCAGAGCAACCAGATGTCCCTCACCGTGGTCACCAGTGGTGCTGTCATCACCGGTCGACTGGCTCCCGAAGCCATGTGGCGGCGGAGAGTCTCCGAAGTGCTGCGGGATTCCACCCATCTGGGCGAGTTCTGCGCCGTCTTCGACGCCCCCGCCAAACACGACGGGACCCCCACGCACCTTCACTTCCACGTGGCCCGCATCCTCCAGGGCACCGTGGGCATCCCGATGACGGGCGGGATGTACCGCGTCGCGATCGAGGACGTCACCGCCTGGACGATGGGTGACTTCAGCTACTCCGACAACTGACCCACTGACCCGCCCCCGTGCCGGGAACGGCACGTAACGCGGAGAGGGCCCGACCGGCGCGTGCCGGTCGGGCCCTCAGTGCTCTACTGCTCAGTACTGCTCCGCTGGGCTCGCGCCCGTCCCGCCGGTCAGCCGGTCGGGGAGGTGCCGAGCATCGCGGACGCCCGCTCCAGCGGGGTCTCGGCGGGCGCGGGGACGACCTCGGGAGCCGTACGGCAGGTGAAGCCGAGCCGGGCCATGGCCCGCAGCACCTCACCGGCACTGAAATCGCGGCGGTCCTGACGGGTGACGACCTCGCCCACCTGCTTGGCGGGGTAGTGACGGCGCCCGATGATCACCGACTCGGCGGTGACCGGCTCGGGCTTGACGCCCTTCATCGATTCCAGCACGCCGTTCTTGGTCAGCTCGAACGGGAAACGTGCGATGACACAGCGCATGATGCCTCACAGGGAGAAGGGAAGACGGGGCGGACCTCGGTGACGTGGTGTGGAACCAGGGTCCTATGCCGCCGTACCGTCCGTCGACTGCCGTCCGGGGGCGCGGCGGGCCGCCGGGACCGGGCGACGCCGGCCGCGTGCGGGGGACCTGCGCCTCTTGGGCCGTTCGGCCACCGGCGCGGTGATGACGACCGGGACGCCGGAGGGCGCCTGAGCACCGGTGATGCGGTTCAGGGCCTCGTCGCCCGAGCGGACCTGGGTGGTCTGCGGCCGGATTCCGGCGTCCGTCATAAGGCGGGTCATGCCGCGGCGCTGGCTCGGGGTCACCAGGGTGACGACACTGCCGGACTCCCCCGCACGGGCGGTCCTGCCGCCGCGGTGCAGGTAGTCCTTGTGGTCGGTCGGCGGATCGACGTTGACGACGAGGTCGAGGTTGTCGACGTGGATGCCGCGTGCCGCGACATTGGTCGCCACCAGCACGTTGACGTGGCCCGTCTTGAACTGCGCCAGGGTCCGGGTGCGCTGCGGCTGCGACTTCCCGCCGTGCAGGGCCGCGGCCCGTACCCCGCTGTTCAGCAGGTGCTCGGTGAGGCGGTCGACGGCGTGCTTGGTGTCGAGGAACATGATCACGCGGCCGTCGCGGGCGGCGATCTCGGTGGTGGCCGCGTGCTTGTCGGCGCCGTGGACGTGCAGCACGTGGTGCTCCATCGTCGTGACCGCGCCGGCCGAGGGGTCGACCGAGTGCACCACGGGGTCGCTGAGGTAGCGGCGCACCAGCAGGTCGACGTTGCGGTCGAGGGTCGCGGAGAACAGCATGCGCTGGCCCTCCGGGCGTACCTGGTCGAGCAGGGCCGTGACCTGCGGCATGAACCCCATGTCGGCCATCTGGTCTGCCTCGTCAAGGACGGTCACCGAGACCTGGTCCAGCCGGCATTCGCCCCGGTCGATGAGGTCCTTGAGACGTCCCGGTGTGGCGACGACGACCTCGGCGCCCGCGCGCAGCGCGCTCGCCTGCCGCCCGATCGACATGCCGCCCACGACCGTGGCCAGCCGCAGCTTCACCGAGCGGGCGTACGGCGCGAGCGCGTCGGTGACCTGCTGCGCCAGCTCACGCGTCGGTACGAGGACCAGCCCGAGCGGCTGCCGGGCCTCGGCGCGCCGTCCGGCCGTACGGGCCAGCAGCGCGAGCCCGAAGGCGAGCGTCTTGCCGGAGCCGGTGCGGCCCCGGCCCAGCACGTCCCGGCCCGCGAGGGAGTTCGGCAGGGTGGCGGCCTGGATCGGGAACGGCACGGTCACGCCCTGCGTGCCGAGCGCGGCCAGCAGTTCCCCCGGCATGTCGAGATCGGCGAAACTCTCCACGGCGGGAAGCGCGGGAGTCGTCGTCCTGGGGAGCGCGAACTCCCCCTGGATCGCGGGGGCCCGGCGGCCGGAATTCCCGTGGCGGGTGCGGGTGAAGCGGTCGTTCGTGCGTGTGCGGTTCATGCGGAACCTTCCTTGATGCGGCACATCTCAAGGAATTCCCGCAGCATTGAGCCGCACGGGTAATTGCAAGAATGGGCCGGTGGAGCGCAGCGGAAGAACACTGCGGAAAATGCGAGTAGCCGGGACCCGCACCCCGAAGGATGCGGGCCCCGGCTACAAAGTGCGCGTGAGCGTCAGGCGACGACGATGTTCTCGGCCGTCGGGCCCTTCTGGCCCTGCGCGATGTCGAAGGACACCTTCTGGCCCTCGAGCAGCTCACGGAAGCCCTGAGCGGCGATGTTGGAGTAGTGGGCGAAGACGTCGGCGCCGCCGCCGTCCTGCTCGATGAAGCCGAAGCCCTTTTCCGCGTTGAACCACTTCACGGTGCCAGTAGCCATGTCAATTCTCCTTCGGGGCAGTGCATCGCGGTACGCACTGTACGAACCGCGTGTCGCCGCGATGATTACCCCGCCCGGAAAAGACCGGAAATAAAACTTCGGGAACCACAACTGCAACTGAGATCGACGGTAGCACGCTTCAGCGGCCGGTGTCGGGTGAAGAATCCCACTTCGGCCATTGGGGTAAATAAACTGTCGGCGCGTTCCATTGAAAACTCAGTTCGCCGGAACAGCTATTGATTCACCGGGAGCACAAGGTTTCGAGCGGGGAGCCGGACGGGCGCCCCATGGCCCGGTACCGGGCAAAACGGACACGCCCCCGGCTCAACGGATCGTCGAGCCGGGGGCGTTCGCGTAGGCCCTGTGGGACTCGAACCCACAACCAATGGATTAAAAGTCCACTGCTCTGCCAATTGAGCTAAGGGCCCGGGGCGGTGTTGCCTGTCCGAGCATAGCTGGCGGTGGCCGTGTCTCCGATCGGGTATCGGAGACACGGCCACGTCGGTCAGTCGCGAAGGAACCAGTGGCGGGCCGAGGCGAGCCACCAGGTGGCTGCGAAGCCGAGGACGACGAGGACGGCGACCGGGGCGTAGTTGAAGGTCTCCCAGGTGACCGGTGAGACCTGGGGCAGCATGAAGAGCACCGTGATCAGGACGACCCAGCCGACCGAGACCACGCCGATGGGGAGCGACCAGCGGCCCAGATGCCACGGCCCCCGCTGGAAGTCCGCCCCCTTGCGGACACGCAGCAGCGTCGGGATGACGTAGGCGATGTAGAGCCCGATCACCGCGATGGACGTCACGGCCGCGTACGCCGTCGAGTTGATGAGGTACGGCAGGCCGAGGACGAGCGCGCCCAGGGCGGCCAGCCAGACGGCCGCGACCGGGGTCCGGGTGCGCGGGCTGACCGTGTGCCACACGCGGGAGAAGGGGAGTGCGCCGTCCCGCGAGAAGGCGTAGATCATGCGGCTGTTGGCCGTCACCGAGGCCATCCCGCAGAAGAGCTGGGCGCCGATCACCACCAGCAGGAGCAGCTTGCCGGTCGTGGCACCGAGCGCGTCGAGGAGGATCTGCGCCGGGGGCGCGCCGGTCGGGGAGTTCAGGGCGCCGTCGTAGGACTGGATGGCGAAGGTGAAGCCCAGCAGCAGGACGAAGCCGGCGATCCAGGAGGTCCAGATGGAGCGGACGATGCCCTTCGGGCCGGCGGTCGCCGCGTCGTGGGTCTCCTCGGTCATGTGGGCGGAGGCGTCGTAGCCGGTGAAGGTGTACTGCGCCATGAGGAGGCCGAGCAGCACCACGTAGAACCCGCTGCCCCAGCCCGTCTCGTTGACGAAGTGGGTGAAGACGAAGGACGCCGACTGGTGGTGGTCGGGCAGGAAGGCAAGCGCGCCGACGATGACCGCCACACCCCCCACGTGCCACCACACGCTCACGCTGTTCAGCAGGGCGACGATCCGGACCCCGAAGGTGTTCAGCAGCCCGTGCAGCAGCAGGATCGCAGCGAAGAGCAGGACGGTACGGCCGGGCGACACCCGGAAGCCGAACTGGAGGTTCAGCCAGGCCCCGAGGAAGGAGGCCGCGCCGAAGTCGATGCCCGCCGTCACCGCCACCTGGCCGAGCACGTTGAACCAGCCGGTGAACCACGCCCAGGCCGCCGCCGAGCGCGGGGGCGCGAGCCGGTGTGCCCAGAAGTACAGGCCGGCCGAGGTCGGGTAGGCGGAACAGATCTCGGCCATCGACAGGCCGACGAACAGCGTCATCAGGCCGACGGCGACCCAGCCCCAGGTGATCACGGCGGGCCCGCCGGTCACCATGCCGAACAGATACAGCGTGAGGCAGCCGGACAGCACCGAGATGATGGTGAAGGAGACGGCGTAGTTGGAGAACGCCGACATCCGGCGGGCCAGAACCTGGGTGTAGCCGAGCTGGGCGAGCCGCTCCTCGTCGGACAGGGCCGACTCGGCTCTCGCTTGCGTGTCGTCTGTCATGACCCCAGCAATTCCCTGGGTGCCGACGTGACATGCGTCACGCGACGGCCGAAAAGCGCCGGGAAACCCGAAGGGCCCGTACGGAGATCCGTACGGGCCCTTCGTCAGCTCACTGGGCGTCAGCCGTTGCGCTTCCAGCGGGGCTTGTCGTCGCGCCGGCCGAAGGAGGACGGGCCGCCGGTGCCACGGTGCTCGTCACGGCGGCCGTAGGGGCGCTCGTGGCCGCCGGAGCGGAAGCCCGGACGGTCGTCGCGGCGCTCGCGGTTGAACGGACGGTCGCTGCCCCGGTGACCGCCACGGTCGTCGCGGCGGAAGCCACCACGGTCGTCACGACGCTCGAAGGAACGGCCGCCACGGTCGTCACGACGCTCGAAACCCCGCTCGCCCCGGTCCTGGTTGAAGGAACGGCGCTCGCCGCCACGGTCGTCACGACGCTCGAAACCACGGCCACCGCGGTCGT
>NZ_SRRU01000001.1 GCF_004784465.1 Streptomyces griseoluteus
CTTGAGAGGGTAAGGCTCCCAGTAGACGACTGGGTTGATAGGCCAGATATGGAAGCCCGGTAACGGGTGGAGTTGACTGGTACTAATAGGCCGAGGGCTTGTCCTCAGTTGCTCGCGTCCACTGTGTTGGTTCTGAAACCACGAACAGCCTCATGTGCCACACATGACGGTTTGATAGTTTCATAGTGTTTCGGTGGTCATAGCGTGAGGGAAACGCCCGGTTACATTCCGAACCCGGAAGCTAAGCCTCACAGCGCCGATGGTACTGCAGGGGGGACCCTGTGGGAGAGTAGGACGCCGCCGAACTAATTTTATGGGAAACCCCCGCACCTTTGGTGCGGGGGTTTCTGCGTTTAGGGTCAGGGATATGCGCTACGACCTCATCCTCTTCGACAACGACGGCGTCCTGGTGGACAGTGAGCCCATCTCCAATCGGCATCTCGCCGCGTATCTGACCGAGCTGGGGCACCCGACGACCTACGACGAGTCGATACGGGACTACATGGGCTCCGCCATGCACCGCGTGCACGACATCGTGCTGGAGCGGTCCGGGGAGAGGCTGCCCGTGGACTTCGACGACGTCTTCCACGCAAGGGTGTTCGCGGCGTTCGAGGAGGAGCTGCGGCCCGTGGCCGGCGTCGAAGGGGTGCTGGAGAAGCTGACCGCCGACGGGGTGCCGTACTGCGTGGCCTCTTCCGGGAGCCATGAGCGGATTCGGGTCGGGCACCGGGTGACCGGGCTGGACCGGTGGTTCGACGACGACCGTATCTTCAGCTCGCAGGACGTCGGCCGGGGCAAGCCCGCTCCCGACCTGTTCCTGCATGCGGCCGAGCGGATGGGAGCCGCGCCCGAGCGGTGTCTCGTCGTGGAGGACTCCCCGCTGGGCGTACAGGCGGCTCGGGCCGCCGGGATGGACGTGTACGGGTTCACCGCGATGACCCCGCCCGAGAAGCTCGCGGACACCGATCAACTTTTCGCCAGCATGGGCGAGTTGGCTGACCTGCTGGTGTGACCGTGGACATCGGGCGGACCTGACGGATGTCATGCCGACCTCTGGACGTTCGTTTCTGTCGGCCGGGCCCCCTCGGCCGCCAAGCTGAGGGCATGACGAAGAACACGGGGAACCAGGGCCAGGACAGCCGGCTCCAGGACCAGCACCGCCCGCCGAGCGCGCTGGAGAACTTCAAGCCGCTCCTCATCGATGTGGCGCTGCCGCTCGGCTCGTACTACGTCTTCAAGGAAGCCTTCGGGATGAGCACGTTCGCCGCTCTCGCCTGGAGCAGTGTCGGGCCCGCGCTGCGGACGGTGTGGAGCCTGGCGCGGAAGCGGTCGGCCAATGGCCTCGCGCTCCTCATCCTGACCGTGAACGTGGTCGGCCTGGCGCTCAGCTTCGTCTCCGGGGACCCGCGGCTGATGCTCGCCAAGGACGGGGTGGTCAGCAGCACGGTCGCCCTTGGCATCCTTGTTTCCGTGGCACTGGGGCGGCCGATGATGACCGAGGGGATGAAGCCGTTCCTGGTGAAGGGGGACCCCGCCAGGGAGGGAGCCTGGCAGCGGCTCACCACCGGGGCGGCGGCCGGGTCCGCCGACTTCCGGCGCAAGGAGCGGGTGTTCTCCCTCGTGTGGGGGGTGGCGCTGCTCATCGAGTGTGTGGCACGTGTGGTGGGGTCGTACACCATTCCGGTCGACACCATGGTGTGGCTCGGTGGGGTGTTGATGGCCGTGGTGATGGTGGGGACCTTCGTGGTCAGCGGCGCGGTCGCGGTCGTGCCGCTGGAGTGCCTGCTGAGCGAGGAGACCTCCGCGAAGCACGGTGACCCCGTGGAGCCCGCCGGGCCGGCCCAGGACAGCCGTACCAAGCTCGCCGCCGCAGCCTGACCCGGACCGACCCGCACCGGCCGAAGATGAGCACAACTCATCTTTGGCCGGATCTGTTCAGCGCACCGCCCAGGGCCCTACGCTCGCCGCCATGACTGACGTGCTGCGGCGGGGCAGGGCCTCGCTGGCGTTCGGTTTCTTCGTGCAGGGCGTCGCCTTCGCCCTGCTGGTGACGCGCATCCCGGCCATGCAGGACCGGTACGGGGTGTCCGACGGGCTGCTGCCGGTGTTCCTGGCGGCGGTGCCGATCCTGGCCGGGGTCGGCAGTGTGACGACCGAGCGGCTGGTGCGCCGGGTGCGGCCCAGCCTGCTGCTGCGCTGGTCCCAGCCGGTGGTGCTGCTGGCGCTGCTCGGTGTCGGTGCCGGGGATCAAGTGGCCGAGCTGGCAGTCGTCCTGGGGGTGTTCGGGCTGTCCGTGGGGATGCTGGACGCCTCCATGAACATGCTCGGGGTGAGCCTGCAGCGGGCGTACGGGCGCAGCATCATGCTCAGCTTCCACGCGGCGTACAGCCTGGGCGGAATCCTCGGGGCGTCGCTCGCCTGGGTGGGCGCGCACGAGGAGCTGACGCTGTGGATGTCGTATCTCCCGGTCGTGGTCGTGCTGTTGCCGGCCGTGCTGGTGGGGAGCCGTTGGTACGTGGACGGCGAGGCGGAGCCTGCGGAGGCGGCCGAGGCCAAGGGGGTCGCCTTCCGGTTGCTGCTGCCGCTGTGTCTGGTGATGACGTTCGCGTACATCGGGGACTCGACGGTCTCCAACTGGAGCGCGAAGTACGTCAAGGACGTGCTGGGCGGGTCGGAGCAGTTGGCGACCGTTCCCTACAACGTGTACATGGTGACCACGCTGGTGGGGCGGGCCGTCGGGGATCTCGGGGTGCGGCGGTTCGGGGCCGTGGCGGTGGTGCGGCTGGGGGCGCTGGTGGCGGCCTGCGGGTTCGTGGTGGTGGCGGTGGCGCCGGGGGCCTGGGTGGGGATGCTCGGGTTCACCCTGCTGGGGATCGGGCTGTGCGTGCTGGTGCCGCAGACGTTCGCGGCGGCGGGACGGCTGTTCCCGGGGGCGTCGGACGCGGCGGTGGCGCGGCTCAACATCTTCAACTACGTCGGTTTCCTGATCGGTTCGCCGTTGGTGGGGGCGCTCGGGGACGCCTGGAGCTACCGGGGCGCGATGCTCGTACCGATGGCACTCGTGCTGGTGACGACGGTGTACGCCCGGTCGTTCGCGTCCGGCGGCGACCGATACGGTGGCGGGCATGAGCGGCCGCGCACAGTTGATGTGGGACGAGGCAGTAACGGGCTATGACTTCGGCCCGGACCATCCGATGGCTCCGGTGCGGCTGGAGCTGACCCGGAAGCTGGTGGCGGCCCTCGGCCTGGACCGGGAGCTGGAGGTCGTCGCGGCCAAGCCGGCCGGGGAGTCGACGCTGCGGCTGGTGCACCGGGAGGACTACATCGACGCGGTGCGGAGCGCCTCGGCGGACCCGCGCGCGGCGGACGGGTCCTACGGTCTCGGGACGGTCGACGATCCGGCGTTCGCCGGGATGCACGAGGTGTCCGCGCTGATCGCGGGCCAGTCGGTGGCGGCCGCCGAGGCCGTGTGGCGGGGGGACGCCGACCACGCGGTGAACTTCGCGGGCGGGCTGCACCACGCGATGCCGGGCGGGGCGTCCGGGTTCTGTGTGTACAACGATGCCGCGCTGGCCATCGCCCGGCTGCTGGAGCTGGGCGTGGAGCGGGTCGCCTATGTGGACGTGGACGTGCATCACGGGGACGGGGTGCAGGCGGCGTTCTGGGAGGACCCGAGGGTGCTGACCGTCTCGCTGCACGAGCATCCCCGCACCCTGTTCCCGGCGACCGGGTGGCCGCAGGAGACGGGCGCGGGTGCGGGGGAGGGGGCGGCGGTGAACGTGGCGCTGCCCGCCGGGACCGGGGACGCCGGGTGGCTGCGGGCGTTCCACGCGGTGGTCCCGGAGCTGCTGGCGGAGTTCCGGCCACAGGTGCTGGTGTCGCAGCACGGGGCGGACACGCACTTCGAGGACCCGCTCGCGCATCTCGCGGTCTCGCTGGACGCGCAGCGGGCGGTGCAGGTGGCCTGCCACGAGCTGGCGCACACCTACGCGGGCGGCAAGTGGCTGGCGCTGGGCGGCGGCGGGTACGCGGTGGTCGACGTGGTGCCGAGATCGTGGACGCATCTCGTGGGCATCGCGGCCGGGCGGGAGATCGCGCCGGAGACGGTGATCCCCGAGGGGTGGCGGCAGGAAGTGTACGCGCGCACCCGGCAGTTGGGGCCGCAGCGGATGACCGACGGCCGCTGGCCGGTGAGCTGGGCGCCCTGGGAGTCGGGGTACGACCCGGCCGACCGGCTCGACCAGGCGGTACTGGCCACCCGGCGCGCGGCGTTCCCGCTGCGGGGTCTGCTGGCCTGAGCGGGGGGTGGCGTGGCGAGTAATCGTTACGCCAACCGTGCGGTCTTTTTCCGTTCCCCGTCCGGTCGCCCGCCCGAGGGGCCACGATCGCACTCGTGTCGGACACTGGTGCCCTGCGCGCGCATCTGCTCGCCGCCCGTCTCGCCGGGGAGGTCGCCACCGCGCGGGAGGACAGCCTGCGCAACTACCGCCTGTTCGCCGCACGCGACCCCCGCGCGCTGATCGGGATCGATCCGGAGCGGTCCTGGGGGCAGCGGGAACTGCTTGGTCTGATGGCGGACCGGTGCGGGGTCTCGGCCGATCCGCTGCATACTTCGGGCCGGGACGTGATCGACCCGGAGCGGACGCTGGCCGCGCTGGACGCCTTCGCGCTGGCGATCGCCGGCGCGGCCCGGCGGGGGGTGCCGGTGCTGTTCGGTACCGGGCACCCGCGGCAGCTCCTGGGGTTCTACGCCGCCCTCGCGGACGCGGTGTCGGCGGCGGGATGTGAGATTCTCACCCCCGCGCAGGGTCGCTGTGTCGACATATTGACCCGGTTCGGTCTACGCACGCACCACCTCGACTACGTACGAGGGGTTGCCCTGGTGCGGGAACCGGCGAGCGGGCGCCGGGGTGGTGAGCCGGGTGCGCACAGCCATTCGCCGCTCCCGGTTCGGCTCGCGCTGGCGGCCGCGGCGGAGTCCGGCGGGCCCCTGCCCGGCCTGGTCGTGGGGGATCACGGATGGGTCTGCGGCGCAGGTCAGTTGGGGTTCGAGGCGATCGGTCTGGCGGACTCCGACGACCCCGCGCCCTTCGTCGGTGAGGCCGAGGGAACGGTGTCCGTGGTCGTTCCGCTTGACGACGCCGTACGGTCTGGTCACTACCGCCCGCTCACCCGCTACGTACTCAAACGAGCGTGTCTGTCACAGTAGGCCGCCGATGGGGACACCTCTTCCCCATTCGCATCACCCGCCCCTAGTCTGGGGAGTGAGCACGCAACGACGAAGAGTCACCGGAAGGGGAAGCCGGTGGCCGTCGAGTGCGGAAGGTTCAGGTGTGTCATGGCTGGTGCAGGCGAGAGGCCGTTGAACGAGGTCCAGTTCCTCACCGTGGCGGAGGTCGCCTCGGTGATGCGAGTGTCGAAGATGACCGTGTACCGCTTGGTGCACAGTGGTCATCTGCCCGCGATCCGGGTGGGGCGGTCCTTCCGCGTCCCCGAGCAAGCGGTTCACGAGTACCTCCGGGAGAGCTACGTGGGGGTGGAAACGGCCTGACGGCGGTCCGGAAGATCCCGGAACAAGCCCTCGATTACGACCACGGCGCTCGGGCGGGTAGGCTGACCCCTCGTAGGTCGTATGGGCCCATGGCGCCCAACAACCGAGTCATGAGAAGTGAGCGAGGGTAGTCGTGGGCTCTGTTATCAAGAAGCGGCGTAAGCGGATGGCCAAGAAGAAGCACCGCAAGCTGCTCAAGCGCACGCGCGTTCAGCGCCGCAACAAGAAGTAAGCGGCACCGCGCGAAGACGCGTCCCCGGTGGCCCCCTGTCCGACAAGGACCGGGGGCCACCGGCATGTCCGGTTCTCCTTCCGGTGACGGTGACCCGATAGGTTGGCCGCACACGGGGAACGCGGACGAGGACGCGGTCCTCGTGCGCGCTCCCGCGAGGTCGGAAGAGAGGCGCTGGTCTTGGGAAAGGTCGTGCTCGTCACCGGAGCCGCCCGGCAGCTCGGCGGCCGGTTCGTGCGGCGCGTCCAGCGGGACCCGGAGGTCGACCGGGTGATCGCCCTGGACGCCGTACCGCCCGCGCACGACCTTGGCGGGGCGGAGTTCATCCAGGCCGACATCCGGCAGCCGACCGTCGCCCGGGTGCTCGCGGAGACCGGCGCCGACACGGTCGTCCACATGGACGTGACCGGCACGGCGCTGGGCGGCGGCAGCCGGGCCACGGTCAAGGAGACCAATGTCATCGGCACCATGCAGCTGCTCGGCGCGTGCCAGAAGTCGCCCGCCGTCAAGCGGCTGGTGGTGAAGTCCAGCACCAATGTCTACGGCTCCGCCCCGCGCGACCCGGCCGTCTTCACCGAGACCACTCCCGCCAAGTCGCTGCCCAGCGGCGGCTTCGCCAAGGACGCCGTCGAGGTCGAGGGGTACGTACGCGGGTTCGCCCGGCGCCGGCCCGATGTCGCGGTGTGCGTGCTGCGGTTCGCCAACATCCTCGGGCCCACCCCGGACACCCCGCTCGCCTCCTACTTCGCGCTGCCCGTGCTGCCGACCGTGCTGGGCTACGACCCCCGGCTGCAGTTCGTGCACGAGGACGACGTGATCGAGGTGCTGCGGATCGCCTCGCACGAGCCGCGCCGGGGCACCCTCAACAGTGGCACCTTCAACATCGCGGGCGACGGGGTGCTGCTGCTCTCGCAAGTCTCGCGCCGGCTCGGCCGGCCCACCGTGCCACTGCTGCTGCCCGCGGTCACCTGGGCCGGGTCGCTGGTGCGTACGCTCGGTATGACGGACTTCTCACCCGAGCAGATCCGGCTGCTCACCCACGGCCGGGTGGTCGACACCGGCCAGATGCGCGACACCCTCGGGTTCGTGCCCACGTACACGACGGCGGAGACGTTCGCGGACTTCGCGCGCGGACAGGGTCCCGGGCTGCTGCCGCCCGAGACGCTCGCGGAGGCCGTCGATCGGGTCGCCGTGCTGACCGCCGGGAGCGGCGCCCGTGTCCCGCAGCCCGGCGCCAACTGAGGAGAGCGGCAACGATGGCGGACGCCAAGGTCATTCCGTTCGACGACGACCGGTCCCGCGGGGGCGCGGGGCAGCGGCCGCAGCGCCGCCGGAGCACGGGGGGCCGGCCCGGCGCGGTCCAGCCGCTGCCCACCAGAGGGGACGCCCATGACGAGAAGCCCCCGGCCGAGGACCGCGCGCGGGAGGCGGCCGACGCCCTGGAGCAGCGGGTCGCGCGCGGCCTCGCCTTCCTGCGCCGCCGGCTCACCGGGGAGTACGAGGTCGACGACTTCGGGTACGACGAGGAGCTGACCGACCAGGTCCTGATGTCCCTGCTGCGCCCGGTGTACGAGAAGTACTTCCGGGTCGAGGTGAAGGGCATCGAGAACATCCCGGCCGAGGGCGGGGCGCTGATCGTCGCCAACCACTCCGGGACGCTGCCGCTGGACGGGCTGATGATGCAGGTCGCCGTGCACGACCGGCATCCGGCCGGCCGGCATCTGCGGCTGCTCGCGGCCGACCTGGTGTTCGTGCTGCCGGTCGTCAACGAGCTGGCCCGCAAGCTCGGTCATACCCTCGCCTGTGCCGAGGACGCCGAACGGCTGCTGGGCCAGGGCGAGCTGGTCGGGGTGATGCCGGAGGGATTCAAGGGCATCGGCAAGCCGTTCGGGGAGCGGTACAAGCTCCAGCGGTTCGGCCGGGGCGGGTTCGTCTCCACCGCGCTCAGGCAGGGGGTGCCGATCGTCCCGTGCTCGATCGTCGGCGCCGAGGAGATCTACCCGATGATCGGCAACGCCAAGACGCTGGCGCGGCTGCTGGGTTTCCCGTACTTCCCGCTGACGCCGACCTTTCCCTGGCTGGGGCCGCTCGGGGCGATCCCGCTGCCGACGAAGTGGACCATCCAGTTCGGCGAGCCGATCCCCACGGACGGGTATCCGCCGGAGGCGGCCGAGGACCCGATGCTGATGTTCAACCTCACGGACCAGGTGCGTGAGCAGATCCAGCACACGCTGTACAAGCTGCTGGTGCAGCGGCGTTCGGTGTTCTTCTGAGTTCTTCTCACAGAGGTCTTTTGAAGGCCGTGCGCAAGGCGTACGTGAAAGCGGGGCGCCCCTGCTCGGAAAGGGGCGCCCCGCTCTCGTACGCGCTACGGGCTACTCGGCGTCCTTGCTGTCGATGCCCAGGCCGGGCAGGAGGCCCGGCAGGAGCGGCGGCAGGGTGACGTCCGGCTTGCCCGACGGGCCGGACGACTTGCCCGCGGACGGCGAACCGCCCTCGGAGCCACCGGTCTTCGGCGGGTCCAGCAGACCGCCGGTGTTGCCGCCGAGGAGTCCGTCGCCGCTGTCGCCGGTGGCGGAGCCGCTCGGGGTGCCGGGGCTGCTGTCCCGGTCCTTGGCCGCCGACGGGGTGTCACCGGTGCTCGGGGAGCCGGACCGGTGGCCGCTCGCGGAGCCGGACGGGGCCACGCCGGGACGCCCGGCGCTGTGACCGTCGTCGCCCTTGGTGGCGGGCGGCTTGGGCAGCAGCGACTCCAGCGGGGCGACCTCTTCGTCTATGGCGTCGAAGACCGAGGAGACCTCGTCCTTCACATCGCCGAGCTGGACCGGGAGCCGGTCGCTCAGCGTGCTCCACACCTCGCGGTGGGAGCGGGAGAAGGCGGAGAGGGCCTGGATCGGGCCGAGGGAGCCGGGGTCCGCCTCGTAGGCGGCGTGCAGGAGGCGGTGGCCCTCGGTGACGTCGTTGCGCATGCCGGAGAGGGTGCGGCGGATCTCACCGATGGACTCGTGGTCCAGCTGGCCGCTCCGGTCGCGCTCCATCAGCCTGCGGGCCTCGTTCAGCCGGGTGGAGGCGTGGTCCAGGTACGCCTGGCCGCGCTCCCCGTCGCCCTGGCTGAGGTAGTTGAGCTGGAAGTCCTCGATGCCGCGCTTCAGTCCGTAGAGCGAATCGCCGGGCAGGGCCTCGGAGCTGGCGGCGGCCACTCCGCCGAAGGCACCGGCGGCCACGCCCACGCTGAGTCCGCCCGCGGTGAGCCCCTTGGCCAGCCGGGACCTGGGGCGCAGCTTGCTCAGCGGGCCGGCCCGGTGCGCGCCCCGGCCTGCGGAACGCTGCCCGGGTACCGACGCCGGAGCCGCTCCGCCCAGGGTGCCCTCCTGGAGCATGGCCTCCATCGCGGCCACCAACTGGGCCCGCTGGACGACCTTGACCTCCGGGTCGAGCTGGGGCCTGGGCAGCTCACCGAGTCCTTCCGCCAGGGCCAGCAGCTCGCCCTGATCGGATCTGTCGTCGGCGGGCGGTGGTTCCGCCCGGTGTGCGTGCTCGGCCGCCGTGTCCCGGTCGGACTGCTCCTCCAGGGCCTGGGCGAAGGCGTTCGCCCGCCGGTGCGCCGATACGTTCGCAATCACTGGCGGCACCTCCTCTCGTCATGACGGTCGACTCACAGGGAGCCTGTATCCCGCACAACGAGCGGCTCGGCACTTGGGTTACGGACGTCGGGCCGTCGGATCGCAAAACCAACTCACTTTCACCAAGGGTGAGTTGGCCATCGCTCTGCGTCGCGGGCGGGCGCCCTCAGCGGGCGTCTTCCGGGAGGAGCCGGGCGAGCGTGCGCACGGCCCGGTACTGGAGGGTCTTGATGGCGCCCTCGTTCTTGCCCATCACCCGCGCGGTCTCGGCGACCGACAGGCCCTGGAGGAAGCGGAGCGTCACACACTCCTGCTGCTGGGGGTTGAGCCGGCGCACCGCGTCCAGCAGCGCGGCGTTGGAGAGCGACTCCAGGACGGAGTCCTCGGGGGAGCGCGCGACCTCGTTGGCGTCGAGCATCTCGCCGGTGGTGACCTCCAGCCGGAAGCGGCTGGACTTGAAGTGATCGGCGACCAGGTTGCGGGCGATCGTCACCAGCCAGGCGCCGAAGTCGCGGCCCTGCCAGGTGAAGGTGCCGATCCGGCGCAGGGCGCGCAGAAAGGTCTCGCTCGTCAGGTCCTCGGCCGTGGCCTTGCCGCCGACCCGGTAGTAGATGTACCGGTACACGGTGTCGCTGTACTGGTCGTAGAGGCGGCCGAACGCGTCCGCCTCACCTGCCTGGGCGCGTTCGACCAGGTCCATCATGCGGGCGCTGTCACTGTCCGCGGCCGGCCGGCGGGCGGCGGGCGCGCCCGTGGAGCGGGCTCGTCTGCCGACGGCCGCGCCGCGTTCGGCCAGTGCGTAGCACGGACCGAGGGGCGCGGCGCCGGCGAAGGCGGGGACGGTGTGCGCGGTGGGGACGAGGCCGCGCAGCGTGTCTTTGACCGTTGCGACAGTTGCGCGCAGCGTAGCCAGGCCCGAGGCGTCAACCCCGACGTGTGGGTACACGGGACTCCCAGAGGCAGAGCTTCCATCACGTGCAGTGCGGGACCTTTCACCCGTCGTAGCGACGGAGGGGTACCGGTTTGCGTCTGAGGAGAATAACGCTTCGTGAAGACCCTGCTACACCCAGTTGCTCAAATCGTCGATTAGGTCGCCTGTGTTAGCGATTGGTGACCCTTCAACTTGCGGAAAGTGACCGCTTGTTGATCGAAACTGGGCTGATTTCTGTGAAAGCTGAGGCGTGTTCGAAGGACAGATGCATACTTCGGGCGCGCGGGAGCCGTGGCCGGATCAGCGGCGGCGGCGGCTCAGGGCGATCGCCGCGGCCGTGCCGCCCGCCACCGCGCCGACCCCGGCGGCCGCCGGGATGCCGACCTTGGCGGCCTTGCGGCCGGTGCGGTAGTCGCGCAGTCGCCAGTCCTTGTCGCGGGCGTGCCGGCGCAGCTTGGTGTCCGGGTTGATCGCGTAGGGGTGGCCGACCAGGGAGAGCATCGGGATGTCGTTGTGGCTGTCGCTGTACGCGGCGCAGCGGGAGAGGTCCAGCCCCTCGGCGGCGGCCAGCGCCCGTACCGCCTCCGCCTTGGCCGGGCCGTGCAGCGGCTCGCCGACCAGCCGGCCGGTGTAGACGCCGTCGACGGACTCCGCGACCGTGCCGAGCGCGCCTGTGAGGCCGAGGCGGCGGGCGATGACCTGGGCGATCTCCACCGGGGCCGCCGTCACCAGCCAGACCTTCTGGCCCGCGTCCAGGTGGGCCTGGGCGAGCGCGCGGGTGCCGGGCCAGATGCGGTCGGCCATGTACTCGTCGTAGATCTCCTCGCCGATCGTCTCCAGCTCGGCCACGCGGTGGCCCTTGACGATGGAGAGCGCCGAGTCGCGGGCCTCCTGCATGTGCTCGGGGTCCTCGACCCCGGCCAGCCGGAACCACGCCTGCTGCCAGGCGAACCGGGCGAGTTCCCGGGTCTCGAAGAACTTCCGCTTGTACAGACCGCGCCCGAAGTGGAAGAGCGCGGCGCCCTGCATCACGGTGTTGTCGAGATCGAAGAAGGCGGCGGCCCGGTCGTCGCCGAGCACGGGGAACTCCGGTTCCCGCCCGGCGCCCGCGGGTTCCGGGTGTTCCTGCGTGGACTTGCGGGCGGCCTCGGCGGAAGCCTCGCCTGCCAACACGCTCCGCGCCGTGGCGGAGCGCCTACGGGGGGTGAGCCATCCAAGAGCGGCCATGGCGTGAGCATAGCCAGTCCGTCGGGCGGTTCCGGAGCCATGAGGTTCGGAGTCTGTGAACTCCGGGCATACGTACCGCTCCGGGCAAGGGCCGAGGCGGGGACACGGGGCGGGACAATGACTCGTATGAGTCCCCTCTTCCGGCGCAAGGCCGCTCCCCAGGAGCGACTGGTCACCCTGATCCGCAAGCCCGGCTGTCATCTGTGCGACGACGCGCAGGCCGTGATCGAGAAGGTCTGCGGCGAGCTCGGCGTGTCCTGGGAGGGGCGGGACACCACCGAGGACCGCGCGCTGCACGACCAGTACTGGGAGCAGATCCCGGTCGTCCTGGTCGACGGCGAGCAGCACACCTTCTGGCGGGTGGACGAGGGACGGCTGCGCCGCGCGCTGAGCGGGTGACGGACGGCTCCGGAGGGGCCTTGGGGGCGCGAAACGCGGCGAGTGTGTAGTTTTGCCCCCAGGTAGGGCCCCGCAACGGGCATGCGTGACCCCGGTCACGTTGGCCGGGCAAATCGGACACCATCTTTGTGCACACGTTCACAAAGACATAGCCTTCTTGTCGACGGGGCGGTCCGGGGAAGCATGACCGCTCGCAGCCCCGCTCTACCCGCAGGAGCACCGTGGCAACTGGCCGAACTCACCGACCGGCGACCCGCAGCCGAGGGATTCCCGAGGCCACCGTCGCCCGGCTTCCGCTGTACCTCCGAGCGCTGACGGCCCTGTCGGAGCGCTCGGTCCCCACGGTCTCCTCCGAGGAACTGGCCGCGGCGGCGGGCGTCAACTCCGCCAAGCTCCGCAAGGACTTCTCCTACCTGGGCTCCTACGGCACCCGCGGTGTCGGGTACGACGTGGAGTACCTCGTCTACCAGATCTCCCGCGAGCTCGGCCTCACCCAGGACTGGCCCGTCGTCATCGTCGGTATCGGAAACCTCGGCGCGGCCCTCGCCAACTACGGCGGCTTCGCCTCCCGAGGCTTCCGGGTCGCGGCGCTGATAGACGCCGATCCCGCGATGGCCGGCAAGCCGGTCGCGGGCATCCCGGTGCGGCACACCGACGAACTCGAGAAGATCATCGAGGACAACGGCGTCTCCATCGGCGTCATCGCCACCCCCGCCGGCGCCGCCCAGCAGGTCTGCGACCGGCTCGTGGCCGCCGGGGTCACCTCCATCCTGAACTTCGCGCCGACCGTGCTGACCGTCCCGGACGGCGTCGACGTGCGCAAGGTCGACCTCTCCATCGAGCTGCAGATCCTCGCCTTCCACGAGCAGCGCAAGGCCGGCGAGGAGACCGCGGCCGGCGACGGAGCCGTACCCGCCAAGCGCTCGAGCGCCGACGGCCAGGGACCCGACGGGGACGTGCCCGCCGTGATGCCGGCATGAGCCTCCTCGTCGTAGGGCTGAGCCACCGCAGTGCCCCGGTCAGCGTGCTGGAGCGGGCCGCGCTGAACGCGGACGCCCAGGTCAAGCTGCTCCAGGACACCGTCGCCGCCGACCCGGCCACCGAGGCCGCGGTGCTCGCCACCTGCAACCGCATCGAGCTGTACGCCGACGTCGACAAGTTCCACGCCGGTGTCGCCGAGCTGTCCACGCTGCTCGCCCAGCACAGCGGGGTGGGCCTGGAGGAGCTGACGCCGTACCTCTACGTGCACTACGAGGACCGGGCCGTCCACCACCTGTTCTCGGTGGCCTGCGGGCTGGACTCCATGGTCGTCGGCGAGGGGCAGATCCTCGGCCAGATCAAGGACGCCCTCGCCCGTGCCCAGGACCTGCACACCGCGGGGCGGCTGCTGAACGACCTCTTCCAGCAGGCGCTCCGCGTCGGCAAGCGCGCCCACTCCGAGACCGGCATCGACCGCGCCGGGCAGTCCCTGGTCACCTTCGGCCTGGAGCAGCTCGCCGCGGACACCGACGTGCCGGGCTGGGCGCGGGGCCGTACCGCGCTGGTCATCGGCGCCGGGTCGATGTCCTCGCTGGCCGCCGCCACGCTGGCGCGGGCCGGGGTCGGCGAGATCGTCGTCGCCAACCGCACCTTCGAGCGCGCCGAGCGGCTCGCGCAGATCCTCGCCGACGCCGAGGGCGCCACCGCCCGCGCGGTCCGGATGGACGCCGTGGCGGCCGAACTTACACGTGCCGACGTGGTCGTCTCCTGTACCGGCGCGACCGGTCTCGTACTGACGGCGGACGCCGTCGCCGAGGCCGTCGCCGGCCGCACCGGGGAGCCGGCGGCCGACGTGAGCGCCGAGGCTCCGGCCGGAACCACCGACCTGCCGCCGGCCAGTGCCGGCACCGACGAGAACTGCCCGCTGGACCTGGCCTCCGTACAGGGCACGCCCGGCTTCTCCGTGCACGGCGAGGCCGCCGTCGCCGGGATGGACGCGGCCACCCTGGAGCAGCACGCCGCCTGGGTGGGCGAGGGCACCTCCCTGCGGGAGCAGGGCCGCGAGCACGACGCGGGCGGCCGCTTCACCCCCGACGCCGACGCCGAACTGATCGCCGCGCTCGCCCAGGCCGTCGCCACCGCGGGCCGCGTCCCCGAGTACCGCAGGCCCGAACCGGTCGCCGGGATCCCACGCCCGGCCCCGGCCGTCTTCCTCCTCGACCTCGCCATGCCCCGCGACATCGACGCGGCCGTGCACCGGCTTGCCGGGGTGCGCCTGGTGGACATCGAGTCGCTGGCCGAGGCGTCCGCCGACGCCCCGATGGCGTCCGACGTGGACCAGGTTCGGCGTATCGTCTCCGACGAGGTCGCGGCGTTCGGCGCGGCACAGCGGGCGGCGCACATCACGCCCACCGTGGTCGCGCTGCGCACCATGGCCGCCGACGTCGTCGCCGCCGAGATCGCGCGGCTCGACGGACGCCTGCCCGGCCTGGACGACCGCCTGCGCGGCGAGATCCGGCAGACCGTGCACCGCGTGGTGGACAAGCTGCTGCACGCGCCGACCGTACGGGTCAAGCAGCTCGCGGCCGAGCCCGGAGGCACCGGGTACGCGGACGCGCTGCGCACCCTGTTCGACCTCGACCCGGAGACGGTCGCCGCCGTCTCGCGGGCCGTGGACAACACAGACGAGAAGGACCGACCGGCATGACTGACAAGGCACTGCGACTGGGGACGAGGCGGAGCAAGCTCGCCATGGCCCAGTCCGGGCAGGTGGCGGACGCCGTGAGCCGGGTGACCGGCCGGCCCGTCGAGCTGGTCGAGATCACCACGTACGGCGACGTCTCCCGGGAGGCGCTGGCGCAGATCGGCGGCACCGGGGTGTTCGTCACGGCGCTGCGGGACGCGCTGGTGCGCGGCGAGGTGGACTTCGCGGTTCATTCGCTCAAGGACCTGCCGACCACGCAGCCCGGGGAACTCGCGCTGGCCGCCGTGCCGGTGCGGGAGGACCCGCGGGACGTGATAGTGGCCCGCGACGCGCTGAAGTTCACCGACCTGCCGCGCGGCGCGCGCATCGGCACCGGCTCGCCGCGCCGCATGGCCCAGCTCAACGCGTACGCGCGGACCCACGGGCTGGACATCGAGACGGTGGCGATCCGCGGCAACGTGGACACCCGCATCGGGTACGTCCACGAGGGACGGCTGGACGCCGTCGTGCTCGCGGCCGCCGGACTCAACCGGATCGGCCGGATCGACGAGGTGACCGACTTCCTGTCGGTCGACACGGTCCTGCCCGCCCCCGGCCAGGGGGCCCTGGCGATCGAGTGCGCGGCATCTGACGCGGACCTCGTCGCGGCCCTCGGCGAACTCGACGACCCGCACACGCGGGCCGCCGTCACCGCCGAGCGGTCACTGCTCGCCGCGCTGGAGGCCGGCTGCAGCGCCCCTGTGGGTGCGCTGGCCGACCTCTTGATCGACGGGCCTGTAATCAAGGAAATGCGCCTGCGCGGCGTCGTCGGCACGACCGACGGCTCGCGGATGGTGCAGCAGTCCACCACCGGTTCCGTGCCCCTGACGCACGACGGGGCGATGGCACTCGGGCGCGAACTCGCCACCGAGATGCTCGCCCAGGGCGCGGCCGGTCTGATGGGGGAGCGAGCACATTGAGCCCCACCGCCTTTCCCGCCGGTCCCGAGCACGGGCACGTCACCTTCCTGGGTGCCGGACCCGGAGATCCGGGACTGCTGACTCTGCGCGCCGTGGAGGCGCTGTCCCACGCGGACGTCCTGGTCGCCGAGCACGAGGTGCTCGACGTGATCCGGACGCACGCCCGGCAGGGCGTCTCCGTCGTGCCGACGGAGGCGGTCTCCTCCCCGGACGCGCTTCCGGGCGCACCGCAGCTCACGGTGGTTGACGGTGCGTCAACTCCCGCTGTGGCCCCGGCCCCTGCCCAGGATGCGGCTCATCTTGTCATGGAGGCCGCACGGGGCGGCAGGCGGGTGGTCCGTGCGGTCGCCGGTGATCCGGGACTGGACACCGACGCCGCCGAGGAGATGCTCGCCTGCGCCGCCGCCGGGGTGCCCTTCGAGGTCGTCCCCGGTGTCGCGGCCGCGACCGGCGTGCCGGCGTACGCCGGTGTCCCGCTGCGCGACGCGCACGGCGCCGACGTGCGGTTCGTGGACGCGCGTACCGCCTCCGACCGGTGCTGGACGGAGGTGGGTGCCTCGGACGGCACGGTGGTCGTCTCCACCTCGCTGGACTCCGTCGCGGCCGCCGCCGCGGAGCTGGTGTCGGCGGGCCGCAAGCCGGACACCCCGCTCACCGTCACGGTCGCCGGTACGACGACCCGGCAGCGCACCTGGACGGCCACGCTGGGCACGATCGCGCAGACGCTGAAGCAGGCCAAGGTGCTGCCGTCCCCGGACGGCGGCCGCCCGGTGATAGCCGTGGTCGGCGAACGGTCCGCCGCCGCCCGCCGCGACCAGCTCTCGTGGTTCGAGTCCAAGCCGCTGTTCGGCTGGAAGGTCCTCGTGCCCCGCACCAAGGAGCAGGCCGCCTCGCTCTCCGACCAGCTCCGCTCCTACGGCGCGGTGCCGCACGAGGTCCCGACCATCGCCGTCGAGCCGCCGCGCACCCCGCAGCAGATGGAGCGCGCGGTCAAGGGCCTGGTCACCGGCCGCTACGAGTGGATCGCGTTCACCTCGGTCAACGCGGTCAAGGCGGTGCGCGAGAAGTTCGAGGAGTACGGGCTGGACGCGCGTGCCTTCGCGGGCATCAAGGTGGCCGCGGTGGGCGAGCAGACCGCCAACGCGCTGATCGCCTTCGGTGTGAAGCCGGACCTGGTGCCGAGCGGTGAGCAGTCGGCCGCGGGCCTGCTGGAGGACTGGCCGCCCTACGACCCGGTCTTCGACCCGATCGACCGTGTCTTCCTGCCGCGGGCCGACATCGCCACCGAGACCCTGGTGGCCGGGCTGATCGAGCTGGGCTGGGAGGTGGACGACGTCACCGCGTACCGCACGGTCCGCGCGTCGCCGCCGCCGGCGGACACCCGTGAGGCGATCAAGGGCGGCGGTTTCGACGCCGTGCTCTTCACCTCGTCCTCCACGGTCCGCAACCTGGTCGGCATCGCCGGCAAGCCGCACAACGTGACGGTGATCGCCTGTATCGGTCCCGCGACCGCCAAGACGGCCGAGGAACACGGTCTCCGCGTCGACGTCATGGCTCCGGAGCCCTCCGTCCACAAGCTGGCCGAGGCCCTGGCCACGTTCGGTATGAAGCGCCGCACGGCGGCGCTGGAGGCGGGCGACCCGGTGACCCGGCCGAGCGAGCGGCGGCCGGGTGCGCGGAGGCGTCGGTCGACGACGTAGTCCCGACCGGTGGTCTGCATGCACTGAGCGGTATCTGAACGCCCCGCTGTCCCCATGGACAGCGGGGCGTTCGAGCGAGTGTCGGGCACAGGAGCGTCACCAATTTTCAGGGTCGTGAAAGAAGCTAGGCACCTCTGAGAAGCGGGCTTCTCAGAGGTGCCTAGCTTGAAAGTGTTGACCTTGCGTTGCTGGACCTACTACTGTGGTTCGTGGGCGCCGCAGCCGAGGCGGTGTCGACCCAACCTGCCTGGCCCTAGAAGCAGTTGTGCCCCTGAGTCCGCCCGAGTCGAGCGGGCGGAGTCAAGGGTCACAACCAAGCACTGCCAAGGGCTGTTTGCGATGCAGTGACAGGGATCCGAGGCTTACTCGACAGACTCTACCACGGTCGGGTAACGGGGGAAAGGGAGCGGGATGACTCAGCGTGAGCGAGGGGCTGATGAGGACGGCCGGTTAATCGAGGTCATCTCTCCGGAGCGGTTCCAACCGTTCCTGCACAGGTGCGGAGGCGACCGCACTCGCGCGCTACGGCTGTACGCCTGGGACTCCGAGGTGGCCCGTGCTCTGCAGAGCCCCTTGCGTGACCTCGAAGTGAGCCTGCGAAACCGGCTCCACCGCCAGCTCGTGGGACGTCATGGCCAGGAGGCCTGGTGGGACGTGCCGAAGGCACGGCCCAACTACAAGGGCCAGGACATGCTGGACCGGGCTCGGGAGACCCTGGAGGACAGGCGACCATACCGCCCGTTCGCCCCGTGCGACATCGTCGCGCAGCTGTCGTTCGGCTTCTGGGTCAGCCTGCTCGGGCGTGGTGGCCGTGACAACTACGAGATGAAGTACTGGAACTCCTCGCTCCGTCATCTCTTCCGTGAGCATCGTGGTGGTCGAGAGGACCTGTACAAGAAGTTCCAGTTCATGCTCACGCTGCGGAACCGCATCGCGCACCACGAGTGCGTCTTCCAGCGGCATCTGGAGCGGGACCTGGACACCGCGCTGATGTTGCTGCGGTACGTCTCGCCGGAGATGGCCGACCGGCATGACAAGTACGGGCAGGTGCCCGCGGTGTTGGCGCGTAGGAAGGCCGTGCTCTCCGGAGAGGAGCCGATGCGGCTGTGAGGCCGTGGCTATAGAAGGGGCCATCACGGAAGTAGGGGCCACCGCGGAGGGGACGGAAAGGAATGGGAACGAGTATGACGACGCGGATGCCGGGGCGCGCGGACGAGGCGTCGTTGGTCTCGCTCGGTGAGATCAAGGAACTCGCCGAGGTCGGACGGCCCACCGTCAGCAACTGGCGGCGCAGGTTCGCCAAGGAGGTCCTGGGAACCGGCGGCAACGGACGCATGCCGTTCCCCGATCCCGTGGGAGGCAGCGACAGCAAGCCTCTTTTCGACGCCGGGGACGTGGCGTCCTGGCTGGACCTGCGCCCCATCCCCGACGCGGAGCCCGAGGAGGACGGCACCGTCCCCACCTACGGTGACCGGTTTCGGCGCGGGCTGCGGTTGCGCGGACTGGTGGCGTTGCGTCATGAGCTGGGTTCTGAGGACCGGCTCATCGTCGACGCGCTCGCTGTGTGCGCCATGGCGGGTGAAGGGGGCGACTGGTACCCGGAGTATCTCCCCGAGCACCTGCTGGAGGACGCGGAGAACGCTGATCCCCGTGTTGTCCGTGCCGTCCGCGACCTCATCGAGGAACTCGGCTCGCCGGCCGCTGCGGCTGACACCGTGCTGGGTCTGGCCGAACGACTGGAGTCGGACCTGACGACGGACACGACGCCGCTCGCTGTAGCAAGGCTGATCAGCACGCTGGCCGGTCCGGTAGGGGTGCTGTCGTCCGGCCCTGATCATCCAACGGTGATCAACCTGTGTGCAGGCACCGGGGAGCTGTTGTTCGCGCTCGACAGCATCAAGGGACGCGGGGGCATCGTCGCGGTGGAACCCGATCCGCTGCGCCGCAAGCTTCTCCTCTACCGGCTGTTCGCACACCACTGCAC
Source organism: Streptomyces griseoluteus (assembly GCF_004784465.1). GTDB lineage: Bacteria > Actinomycetota > Actinomycetes > Streptomycetales > Streptomycetaceae > Streptomyces > Streptomyces griseoluteus. The sequence goes on from NZ_SRRU01000001.1 coordinate 19,290, forward strand.
TGCCGTGGACATCTGCGCGCAAGCCGAAGAACTGGACACGCTGCGCCCGTGGGAACAGCGGGAGCTCGACCTGGACCCGGACCGTCCCTGGGGAATCCCGTCCGGCGACATCGTTCTCGCCGACCCGCCCTACGCCGCCGGGGAGCGGGAGTTTGACGAGGGCGGCCCGCTCGGCTGGGCCCTGGAGGCCGTGAACCGGCTGAAGCCTGGCGGCCGGGGTCTTGTCGTCGTGCCGTCCTGGACCCTGAGCCGACCGCGTGGCACGACACCGACACCGAACATGCGGATGCGGGAAGAACTGCTGAGCCGGGACGCGGTGGAGGCGATCATTCAACTGCCGCGCCGAATCCATCCGTTCCGCACGGGTGCGGAGCACGCGCTGCTGGTGTTGCGTGGTGAGGCGGCACCGGAGCAGCGGGGCGAGGTGCTGTTGGTCGACGCCGACCGGATCGCCCGCCGTGTCGGCGGCGCGTGGACGGCATACGTAACCGAAGTGGTGGATGCCGGGCGGTCCCCGGTGGACGAGGAGGCCGGGTACTTCCCCGTGTCGGCCGCAGGGCCGAGGGCAGACACGCTTTTGGACGGCCGCTCGGTCCTGCCGGCGCACCGGCTCGCCTCGAAGGAACAGGGCCTGGACCACTTCTCGGCCACCCTGGACGCGCGCCGTGAGGCTGCCGTCGCTCTGCCGGGGCTAAAGGAGTGGATCGGCAATCTGGGCATTGCCCGGCGGCCTGAGGACAGTGCGGTGACGCACCGCAAAGTCGGCGAACACCTGAGGGCCGGCCAGCTCCGGCTGCTGGCCGGGCACCGCATCCGCGAATCGGACATCGGGGACGCCGGTCTGATGGTCATCGGCCGCGAGGAGATGCTCGGCGCGCTTCCGCTCGGTCGGCGGCGGATCGCGTTGGAAGACCTGGCCGAGTACCCGCAGGCCCAGACCACCGAGCGCGGCGACGTCTTCCTCCTCGCCGAGCACGGGGTACGCACGCTTGTGGACGACGCGGGCGGCTGTGTATTGCTCGCCCCCGTCCAAGGGCTGCGGATCCGGGCATACCGGAAGTTCCTGGCCGGGGAAGTACTGTCCGACGAGGTGTGGATGCGGCCACACCCGCTCTCCCAACTGCTCGCAGCCCCGCGCAACCAGCATCGTGGCAGCGGCTCGCTGGTGCGCAGGGTGAGCGTGCGGGACATGGACCTGCCCGAGCTGCCACCCGAGGAGGTCGCCGAGCTGGAGGCCATCCTGAAGGAGACCGACCGACAGCGCGCCGACGTACGGCGGCAACTCGCGGCACTGGACAACCTGGCCCTGCGGCTGGCGGCCGGAGTCGCCGACGGGGACCTGGCGCTGCGCCGCAGACCCGGCTCCGCCTGAGGCGCGTCGGGCACAGCGACGAGAAACACGGCTGCGCCGGCCAACACGGCGTACGACGAAGAACACGACGATTAGGAAAGAAGTGAGGCACCCGTGCCGCCACGGAAGAAGAAGACGGCTGAACCCCAGGACATGAAGAAGGTGCTATGGGCGGCGGCGGACAAGCTGCGCGGCAGTCTGGACGCCGCCGGGTACAAGCACTTCGTCCTGGGCCTGGTCTTCCTCAAGTACGTCTCCGCCGCCATGGCCGAGAAGCGGGCCCAGTTGGAGGCCGAACTGCGCGAGGAGGGCGGCTGGAGTGAGGAGGACATCCTCGCCACCCTCGAAGAGCGCCGCGAGTACACCGGCTCCGGCATCTTCTACGTGCCGCCGGCCGCCCGCTGGGAGAGCGTGCTGGAGCGGGCGAAGGGCACGGTCGAGGGCGAGAGCGTCGGCGAGACCATCGACGCGGCCATGCGCGCCATCGAGAAGTTCAACCCGGCGCTGAACCGGACCCTGCCGAAGATCTACAACAGCGGCCAGGTGGACGAGGAACGCCTCGCCGGCCTGGTGAAGCTGCTGGACCGGCTGGTCTTCCAGGAGCAGCTGGGCGAGGACGGCAGGCGCAAGGGCGCGCGGGACATCATGGGCGAGGTCTACGAGTACTTCCTCGCCGAGTTCGCCCTGAAGGAGGGCCGCAAGGGCGGCGAGTACTTCACCCCCGAGAGCGTGGTGAAGCTCCTGGTCGAGGTGCTGGAACCGAAGCAGGGGGAGCGGGTCTACGACCCGGCGTGCGGCTCGGGCGGCATGTTCGTCCAGGCGGAGAAGTTCATCGAGACGCACGGCGGCAACCCGCTGAACGTCGCCGTCTACGGCCAGGAACTCAACCAGACCACCTGGCAGCTGGCCCATATGAACCTGGCGATCCACGGGGTCGAGGCCAAGCTGGGCGACGAGCCCGCCGACACGTTCCGCAACGACCAGCACCCGGAGCTGAAGGCGGACGTGGTCATGGCCAACCCGCCCTTCAACATCTCCGACTGGGGCGGGGAACTGCTCGGTATGGACAAGCGGTGGGTGTACGGCACCCCGCCGGTCGGCAACGCGAACTACGCCTGGCTCCAGCACATGATCAGCAAGCTGGCCCCGGGCGGCCGTGCGGGCGTCGTCCTTGCGAACGGCTCGATGAGCAGCAAGCAGTCCGGCGAGGGCGACATCCGCCGCGCGATCGTCGAGGCCGACGTGGTGGCGTGCATGATCGCCCTGCCGGGCCAGCTGTTCCGGTCCACTCAGATCCCGGCCTGTCTGTGGTTCCTGGCGGAGGGCAAGGGGCGGCACTCGGCTTGGGCCCCCGGGCGCAAGGGCGAAGTGCTGTTCATCGACGCGCGTGAGTTCGGCGAGATGGAGAACCGCACGCTGAGGAAGCTGACGGAGACGGAGATCGTCCACCGCATCGGTGACACGGTGCGTGCGTGGCGGGGCGTGGAGGGGGCCGGCCCTTACGAGGACGTGCCGGGCTTCTACGTGAGCGCTTCGCTGGATGTCATCGCCGAGCACGACTTCGTGCTGACGCCGGGGCGGTACGTGGGTACGGCTGAGGCGGAAGTGGACCCGGACGCGGAGCCGGTGGCGGAGAAGATCGCCCGCCTGACGGCTCTGCTGCGGGAGCAGTTCGCGGAGTCGGAGCGGTTGGCGAAGGTTGTGGATGAGCAGATGGGAAGGTTGACGTGAACGGCTGGTGCAAGCGCGAGCTTGGTGATTTGTGCGAGCGGATCACAGTTGGACATGTTGGTTCAATGGCCTCTCGATATGTGACAGCGGGAGTCCCGTTTCTCCGATCGCAGAACGTCAAGGCCGGTCGTCTGGACCTGTCTGCGCTGAAATACATCGATCAAGAATTTCATGCCCAGTTGTCCAAGTCCAGGCTCGATGCTGGTGACCTGGTCATTGTGCGTACGGGTGAGCCGGGCACGGCGGCCGTTGTTCCGAAGGGAATTGGCCCGCTGAACTGTGCGGATCTTGTCATCGCCAAACCAAGGCGTGATGTATCTGCTGAGTTTCTTAGCTATGCCATCAATGAGACTGCTCAGGAATTCGTGAGAGCGCATACAGTCGGGGCTGTACAGCAGCATTTCAATGTCACCTCTGCGAAGAAGCTCGTTTTGCACGTGCCGCCCATGGCTGAGCAGCGGGCCATCGTCGAAGTGCTCGGCGCCCTGGACGACAAGATCGCGCTCAACGAGCGGATCCGCGAGACGACTCTAGGCCTTGCTCGTGCCTGCTACGAGGAATCCGGGGCCGGCGGTGAGCCGGAGTTTATCCGTGACCTTGCTGAACTCTTCGACGGTCCGCACGCCACTCCGCAAAAGACGGAGACCGGCCCATGGTTCCTCAGTATCAGCAGTCTTAAGAACGGCTATCTCGACCTATCCGAGTCGGCACATCTTTCGGAGGAGGACTTTCCCCGCTGGACGCGGCGCGTGCACCCGCAAGCCGGAGATGTTCTCTTCTCCTACGAGACGAGGCTCGGTGATGCAGCGCTTATGCCGTCCGGAATTCGCGGCAGCCTCGGGCGTCGGATGGCATTGCTGCGCAGCAAGTCCGCTACTATCAGCGGCTCCCTGCTGCTGCACGCGTATCTCAACCCGGCATTCCAAGAGGAGATCAAGCGGAGGACCGTCCACGGCGCTACGGTCGATCGACTGCCACTCAAGGAGATGCCTGGCTGGCGCATTTCGCTACCTGCTCAAGGAGAGCGAGAGCGACTGTCCGCAAAGTTCGACGCGCTGCACGCCTCCGTAACACAGGGCGCCAACGAGAACCGCACCCTCGCCGACCTCCGAGACACCCTCCTCCCTCAACTGCTTTCCGGCCAGCTGCGCGTCAAGGACGCCATCCGTACCGTCGAGGAGGTCGTATGACCGCAGGTGCCGAGCCGCCGATAGACCGGCTGACCGAGAAGGAGCTGGAGTCGCATGCGCTCGAACTGCTCGCCGAGTACGGATGGCAGCACATTTCGGGGCCGGAGCTCGGTCCCGCCTACGGCGTGCGGGCGGACTGGGACGATCTGGTCCTCCGCCCGCGCCTGCTCAAGGCCATCCGGGGCCGCTACCCGCGCCTGCCCGACCACGTGGCCGACGACGCTCTCACCGAACTGCTGCGCTGGCACACCCGGAACGACCTCCGCGAGAACCACCGGTTCTACGAGCGCCTGACCGGCGGCGTCCGTATCCCTTACGACGACCCCGCCACCGGCGAGAAGCGCCACGCCACCATTCGCCCCGTCGACTTCGCCGACCCGCACGGCAACGACCTCGTCGCCGCCTCCCAGGTACGGGTGCGCAGTACCAAGAACCGGACCTTCGTCTTCGACATCGTCCTGTACGTCAACGGCCTGCCCCTCGCCGTCGTAGAGCTGAAGAAGGCCGACAGCAACGACAGCGCCCGTACCGCGTACGACCAGCTCCAGGGCTACCGGCGTGAGCTGAAAGAGACCGGCGCCTTCCACACGCTCCTCCTCACCCTCGTCTCCGACGGCATCACCGCCCGCATGGGCACCCCCTTCACGCCCTGGCAGCACATGGCCCCCTGGCACGCCGACGAGCATGACGTGATGCTCCGCAAGGACGAGCGCCAGGACGGCCGTGCGTTGGAGCGGATGATCTACGGCGCGTTCGAGCCCAACCGCTTCCTGGACCTGATCGCGAACTTCCTGTCCTACTCCGCTCCGGAGTCCGGCGCCGTCGACACGGTCAAGCTCGCCAAAGCCCACCAGTACATCGCCGTGAACGCCGCCGTAAGGGCCACCGAGTCCGCCGTGGCCACCGACGGTCGTGCCGGCGTTGTCTGGCACACGCAGGGTGCCGGCAAGAGCGAGGAGATGCTGTTCTATGTCGGCAAGGCGGCCCGCACTCCCGAGCTGTCCAACCCGACCTTCGTTCTTCTCACCGACCGCATCGACCTGGACACCCAGCTCTACGAAACCTTCGCCACCAGCCGCACCCTGGGGAAGATCACCGGGCCTCCGGAGAAGGCCGTGGACGCGGGCCAGTTGCGGCAACTGCTCCAGCGGCAGGAAGGCGGCGGCGGAGTCGTCTTCACCACGTTGCAGAAGTTCCGCCTCACTGAGGAGGAGCGGGCAGCCGGGGTCCGGCATCCGCTGATCTCTCCGCGCCGCGACGTGATCGTCGTCGTAGACGAGGCGCACCGCAGTCACTACGACTTCATCGACGGCTACGCCCGCAACCTGCGTGACGCCCTGCCCAACGCCACCTTCATCGCGTTCACCGGCACGCCCATCGAGAACCGCGTCGGCAGCACTCGGGGTGTCTTCGGCGAGGACATCCACACCTACGACCTCACCCAGGCCGTGGACGACGGAGCGACCGTCCCCGTCTTCTACGAGCCGCACCTGGTCCGGGTACGCCTGCCCGCGGACGTCGACCTCGACGACCTGGACGCACGCGCCGAGGGGTTGATAGAGGGGCTGTCGGAAGAGGAGAAACGTAAGGCCCGCCGGGAGTTCGGGAAGTACGAGAACCTGATCGGCGCCCAGGATCGGATCAGGGAACTCGCCGGAAAGGTGCTCGCCCACTGGGACGCGCGCAGCAGCGAGATGGTCAAGCTCACCGGTTACCGGGGCAAGGGGATGATCGTTTGCGCGTCCCGGGTCATCGCGGCTCGGCTCTTCGAGGAGATCACCCGCCAGCGGCGTGACTGGGAGGGTGAGCGAGACCCGAAGTCCCAGTTGCTGACGGACGACAGCGGCCGGATCAGGGTGGTGTTCACCGGCAATCCGGCCAAGGACGACGAGGAGGTCGCCGACTACGTCCGCACCCCCGCCCAGCTCAAGAAGATCCAGCAGCGGGTGACCGACGCGGACGATGAACTGGAACTCGTCATCGTCCAGTCCTTGTGGCTGACCGGCTTCGACGCTCCGCCGCTGCACACCCTCTACCTCGACAAGCGCATGCGAGGCGCGGCCCTCATGCAGGCCATCGCCCGAGTGAACCGCACCTGGCCCGGCAAGCCGTCCGGTCTGGTAGTCGATTTTCAGGGCGTGATCCGGGAGATCAAGGAGGCTCTGGCCGAGTACTCCGAGCAGGACCAGAAGCATCCGATGCTCGGCGCGGACCTCGACGGGGCTGTCAAACTCGTACGGGAGAGTCACCAGCACATCGACGCCCTCCTCGCGGGCTGCGCCTGGCGGAGCATCCGCGACGCGGGCGGACCCGGCGCCTACCGGGAAGCCCTGACGGAGGCGCTGGAGTTCCTGATCACGCCGGAACCAGGGCTGGAGCCCGGCAAGGCCACCCGTAGGCAGCGGTTCATGCACCACGCCAAGCTGCTGCAGCAGGCGTTCTCCCTCTGCCCGACCGACCGGCGGGTGCAGGACCTGCTCCCCGACATCCGCTTCTTCGAGGCCGTACGCACTTCGCGCGAGAAGTACGCCATGGACGAGCGGGAGGAACAGGGCATCGCCACTGCCGCCGACGTACGCCTGCTGATAGCCCAGTTCAACGAGTCCGCCGTCGCCGCCGACGGCGTGGTGGACATCTACGACGCGGCCGGCCTGACCAAGCCCGACCTGTCCCACCTGGACGACCGGGTGCTGCGCGACCTCCAGGCCAGCAAGCACCCCAACCTCGCCATCGCGGCACTGCGGCGCGCGCTGATGAAGGAGATCAAGGACGCCCACCCCAACAACCTGACCCGCCAGCACACCTTTACCGAGAAGATGCAGCGCGCCATGAACCGGTACACCAACGGCCTGCTGACGGCCGCCGAGTTTATGAAGTTCCTGGTGGAACTGGCGCGGGAGGTGTCGGCCGACCGCGGCAGGGCGAAGAAGCTCGGCCTGAGCGAGGACGAACTCGCCTTCTATGACGCCCTCGCCGCCGACCCTTCCGTGCTGGAAGAAATGGAAGACAGCGTCCTCGCCAAGATCGCTCATGAGCTTTACGAGCAGATCCGGAATGATGTCACGGTCGACTGGAAGGTGAAGGAGCAGGCCCGGGATCGGATCATGGCCCGAGTGCTGCGTCTGCTGCGCAAGCACGGCTATCCGCCGGGCAAGCGGCCTGCGGCGATCGAGCGGGTGCTGAAGCAGGCCGAGGAGATGGCGGAAGGCCTGGCCTGATCAGCAGAAGTGTGCCCTCGCAGCCGCGGTGGCGGATGCGAGGGCACCTTCGCTCGTGTGTCAGCGCCCGGAAGCGTACGGCAGGAAGGTCGCCCAGGCGGTGGGGGTGAGGGCGAGGCGGGGGCCCTCCGGGTTCTTGGAGTCGCGGATGAGGATGTGCTCCGGGTCGGGGGCGGCCACCTCGATGCAGTCGGGCCCATCAGGCGTGCTGTAGCTGCTCTTTATCCACTCCAGCTTCATGTCTCTCCAAGCACTTTCTCGATGAAGGCCAATGACTCCCGAGGGGTGAGAGCCTGTGCGCGGATGATCCCATAGCGGATGTCCAGCACCTGGACCTCTTTCGGGTCGGTGATCACGCGGCTGACGAGTTGGACCTCGTTGTGTCCGGCAGTGCTGCCGTCCCGCAGCCGTAGCAGCCTGAACGAACCCGCCAGACCGGCGTTGTCCTCCCGGTCCAAGGGCAGGACCTGCAAGTCGACGTTCCTGAACCGACCGGCGTCCAGCAGGTGTTCGAGCTGCCTTCGCATGACCATCCTGCCACCGACAGGGCGCCGCAGCGTCGACTCACATTGGACGAAGCTGAAGACTCGCAGGGGCACTTCCGTGAGGATGTCCTGGCGCGCCAGGCGGGCGGCAACCTGCTGTTCCAGCTCCTCCTCGGTGAACGGAGGCCGTCGGGTGGCCATCGAGGCGCGCACGTACTCCTCCGTCTGCAACAGCCCATGGATCACGGAGTTGTTGTACGCGCACAACTCGACCGCATCCGCCTCCAGTTTCTTCAGATCCCGCACCTTCTTCGGGTACCGGACCTCCGCCACGTCCTGCTTGAGCGCGGCGATCTTCCCGCCCGCCCCCAACACCTCGTCGGCCCCCTCCAGGTACTCCGGCCGGGGAATGCGGCGCCCTCTCTCCACGGAGGAGACCAGTTCCTCTCCGTACCCGATGGCCGCGCCGAACTCCGCCTGTGTGAGGCCGGCCGCCTCCCGCCACAGCTTCAACTGGCGGCCGGCCGCCCGGATCACCGCCCCGGCCTCGTCGTCCTCCAGCTCCGAGTCCCAATCCCTCACGCTCGCCATCCCTTCGTGCACTCCTTGTGCCCAACAGGGCGTTTTCACAAGGTACGCAGGGGTGAATACGCTGTGTGACGTGATTTGGTGAAATCGCCTCAGTCGTCGGCCCACCGGTGCCAGGGAGTCCGTAGGGCGGTCGGGTGGGAGCCGGGGCCGCGGGACGTAAAAAGACCAAAGAACCCGGGGAAAGAACCTACCTACCAAGCCAAACTCCGAGTCGATCACTCGGCCGGGTGAAATGGGGTGAACCGGCTGGCGTGGCGCAGCCGTTGGGGTGCACTCTCACCACGAGGCGTTGACGCGCCTTGACAAACCCACACATGCATCGGCCCCCGCCGGGACGGCAATCCCAGTGCGAGGGCCTGACCAACGAGGAAGAAGCAGCTTCCCCATGGCTGAGAAGAAGCCTAACTCCGTCCCGCGCCGGATTCATGAGGTTCGGCGGACCGACACCCCGTCCGGTGTCACCCACGTACGGGCCCACCAGCCGGACCGGTTCACGGTCGTCGGAAACCACCTGGCCCAGCACCCAATGTTGTCGCTGACCGCCATCGGCCTCGCCGCGCACATCCTGTCGCTGCCGGAGGGCGCCCCCGTGGACATCCGCAGCCTTGCCGAGCGCTTTCCCGAGGGGCGCGACCGAATCGCCTTCGCCCTGCGCGAGCTGGAGACGCACGGGTACCTCCGGCGGGTGCGGGAGCGTACGGAGAGCGGGCGGATCGCCACCCGCACCTACGCTCACCACCTTCCGGTCCACGTACCCGCCGTACCCGGTCCTGCCGCGGCGCCCCGAGCCCGCAGGCCGGTGTCCCGGCCCTCGCGGGACGCCCAGACCCCGCCGCAGGAGGAGGACCGGGGCGCGGGCCGGGCGGAACCGGCGCCCACCGGGATGACTGCTGTCCCCTCGGCGACGCCGGCACCCGAGGCTCCCGTCGTGGCGGTCTCGCCGCCCCCTTCCCCCGCACGGGCGGACCAGCCCGACCCACCCCCCGCCGAGGCCACACCACACCCCCGCGACGACAGGGCCGTCGCGCTTCTCGCAGGCCTGCGCCGCTGCGACGACCGGCTCACCCTGTCCCGCAGGGACGTGTACCGGCTCGCGCCCGCCGTCACCGCCTGGTTCGACGTCGGTGCGACCGCCGCCACCGTCATCCACACCTTGACGGCGGGTCTGCCGACGGCCCTGGAGAGTCCGGCGGCGCTGATCGCCTACCGCCTGCGCAATCAGATCCCGCTGCCCCTGCCCGAGCCCACCGTGCTGCCTGCCCGTCCCGCGACCGCACCCCATCCCATGCGGAACTGTGACGGCTGCGACCGCGGATTCCGCGCACCGGAACCCGGGCGTTGCCGCGATTGCCGGGCCGCTCCCGCGACGATGTACGCGGCCTGAAGCCGCCCCAGGGGCCGACTGTGCGTCGGTAAAGGCATGGGAGGAGCGGGCGTAGCGTAGACGGCATGTCGAAGTACGGTTCCTTTCCCGGTGCGCGGCCGCGGCGGCTGCGGACCTCGCCCGTCATGCGTCGGATGGTCGCGGAGACGCGGCTGCATCCGGCCGACTTCATCCTTCCGGCGTTCGTCCGGGAGGGCGTGAGCGAGCCGGTGCCGATCGCCGCGATGCCCGGTGTCGTGCAGCACACCCGCGACAGCCTGAAGAAGGCCGCGCTGGAGGCCGCCGAGGCGGGCGTCTCCGGGATCATGCTCTTCGGGGTGCCGGAGGAGTCGAAGAAGGACGGGCTCGGCACGCCGGGCACCGACCCCGACGGCATCCTTCAGGTCGCCCTGCGCGACGTGCGCGCCGAGGTCGGCGACGACCTGCTGGTCATGGCCGACCTGTGCCTGGACGAGTTCACCGACCACGGCCACTGCGGGGTGCTGGACGCCGAGGGCCGCGTCGACAACGACGCCACCCTGGAGCGGTACGCCGAGATGGCGCAGGTCCAGGCCGACGCGGGCGCCCATGTGGTGGGCCCGAGCGGCATGATGGACGGCCAGATCGGGGTCGTCCGGGACGCGCTGGACCAGATCGGCCGGGAGGACGTGGCGGTCCTCGCGTACACCGCGAAGTACGCCTCCGCCTTCTTCGGGCCCTTCCGCGAAGCGGTCGGCTCCTCCCTGCAGGGCGACCGCAAGACCTACCAGCAGGACCCGGCGAACCTGCGCGAGTCGCTGCGCGAGCTGGAGCTGGACCTCGCCGAGGGCGCGGACATGGTCATGGTCAAGCCGGCCGGGCCCTACCTGGACATCCTGGCGCGGGTCGCCGACGCGGTGGACGTGCCGGTCGCCGCGTACCAGGTCTCCGGCGAGTACTCGATGATCGAGGCCGCCGCCGAGAAGGGCTGGATCGACCGCGACCGGGCCATCCTGGAGTCCCTGACGGGGATCAAGCGGGCCGGGGCGCGGAACATCCTCACCTACTGGGCCACCGAGGTGGCGCGGAAGCTGCGCTAGCGGGTCGCCGGTCACCGCGCCCGATGCGGCGCGGTGACCGGGGCCGGCTACTTCGCCCCGTCACCCTCGGAGGTGCGCGGACCCTGGATCTCCAGGCGGCCATTGTGCTGCTCGGGGTGGTCCGACGGCTGGGCGGCGCCGTTCTGGCCGCTGAGGTTGTTGCGGACCGAGTCCAGGATCGTCAGGCCCTGGGCGACCAGCCCGGCCGCTATCTCGCCGAGGCCGTCCGCGCCGTTCAGGACGTTGACGTTGGCCCCCTTGAGGCCGCCCGCGGCCTCCTTCACGATCTGCGGGAGCTGGTCGATCAGCATCCGGTCCAGGGCGACCCGGTCGTGCGAGGCCGCCGCCTCGGCCTGGATCTTCATCCGCTCGGCGTCCGCGATGGCGAGCACCCGGACCCGCTCCGCCTCCGCCTCCGCGGGCTTCACGATCTCCGCGACCAACTCCTGCTGACGCAGCTTCGCCTTGCGCAGCGCCAGTTCGGTCTGCGCGGCCAGCACCTCCTGCTGCGCGTGCGCCTGCGCCAGCGGACCGGCCTGGGCGGCCTCGGCCTGAGCGCGGTCCACCTGCGCCGAGTACTCGGCCTGCACCACCGCGGTCTGCCGGGCGTACTCCGCCTGCTTGCGGGCCGCGACCTGCTCCGCCTCGGCGGCGGCCTGGTTGGCCTGGGCCTGGGCGATCTGGGCCTGGCGCCGGATGGCCGCCTTGTGCGGGGCGGACATCGCGTCGATGTAACCGGTGTTGCCGTCGTCGATCGACTGGATCTGGAGCGAGTCCACGATCAGGCCGATCTTCGCCATCTCCGTCTTCGAGGTGTCCAGCACCTCGGCGGCGAGCTTCTGCCGCTCGGTGACGATCTCCTCGACCGTCATGGAGCCGATGATCGCGCGCAGGTGGCCCGCGAAGATCCGCCCGGTCAGCACCGACATCTGCTCCTGGTCGGAGAGGAAGCGCTGGCCTGCGTTGATGATGCTCTCCGGGTCGTTGCCGACCTTGAACGCGATCACGGCGCGGACGTGCAGGGCGATGCCCTGCTTGGTCACACAGGTCTCGGTGACCTCGGCCTCGCACATCGACAGCGTGAGGAAGCGGACCTTGCGGAACACGGGGAGCACGAACTTCCCGTGCCCCGTCACCACCCGGAACGGCGCGCCCCCCAGTCCCCGCCTGCCACCCGAGATCAGCATCGCCTCGTCGGGAGCGGGAACGCGGTAACCGAACATACTGCTCGTCTCCTCAGTCGACGCCGGCGGACATCCCGCCCAGCGTGTCCAATGGATCGCCCCACGCGATGACATCGACCTCACGCAGCCCCCGTGACTCGATCACGAGTACGGTCGCCCCGCGCGGCAGCGGCTCCTGCGACCAGGCGAGGAAGGTCTCGGAGCCGCCTCTGACCCGCACCAGGATCTCGCCGGGACCGGCGGAGCCACGCGTGCCGATGAGCAGTTCCCCCGTGCAGCCGATCACGGCTTCGTCCTGTGCCATCGCCCGGCTGCCTCCCGTCGTTTCTGGTCCTCCGGTCCGACGATAGACCCGCTGTTGACGGGCGTACACCAAGGTTTTCTCTGGCTTTTGAAGGGCCGCCGGGCATGCGAATCGGCCCGGTCCGCACAGGGCGGGCCGGGCCGATCCGGGTCGTACGGGTCAGAGCTTCCCGGGCGTCCGGATGCCCAGCAGCGCCATGCCCTCGTGCAGGGTGCGCGCGGTCAGGTCGACCAGGAACAGGCGGTTCTCCACCTGGGCGGGGGAGTCGGCCTTCAGCACCGGGCACTGGTCGTAGAACGACGTCAGCAGCGAGGCGAGCTGGTAGAGGTAGGCGGCCATCTTGTGCGGCTCCCGGGCCGCGGCCACCTCCAGGACCGTCTCCGCGAACTGGTCCAGGTGCAGGCCCAGCGCGCGCTCCGCCGGGGCCAGCGCCAGCTCCGGGTGGGCGGCGGGGCGGGCCTCGCCGGCCTTGCGGAGGATGGACTGGATACGGGCGTACGCGTACTGGAGGTACACCGAGGTGTCGCCGTTGAGCGAGACCATCTGGTCCAGGTCGAACTTGTAGTCCCGCACGGCCGAGGTGGAGAGGTCGGCGTACTTCACGGCGCCGACGCCGACGTACCGGCCGTTCTCGACGATCTCGTCCTCGGTCAGGCCCACCTTCCCGGCCTTCTCCCGGACCACCGCGGTGGCCCGCTCGACGGCCTCGTCCAGCAGGTTCTCCAGCTTGACCGTCTCGCCCTCACGGGTCTTGAACGGCTTGCCGTCCTTGCCGAGGACGGTGCCGAAGGCCAGCTGGACGGCGGTCACGTCGTCGTTCAGCCAGCCCGCGCGGCGCGCGGTCTCGAAGACCATCCGGAAGTGCAGGGCCTGCCGGGCGTCCACCACGTACAGCAGGGTGGACGCCTTGAGGTTGAAGACGCGGTCGCGGATCGCGGAGAGGTCGGTGGCCGCGTACCCGTAGCCGCCGTCGGACTTCTGGACGATCAGCGGGACCGGGTTGCCCTCCGGGCCCTTGATGTCGTCGAAGAACACGCACAGCGCGCCCTCGGAGCGGACCGCGACGCCGGACTCCTCCAGCAGGCGGCAGGTCTCCGCGAGCATGTCGTTGTACCCGGACTCGCCGACGATGTCGGGGTCGCGGACCTCCATGTCCAGCTTGTCGAAGACGGAGAAGAAGTAGATCTTCGACTCGTCCACGAACTTCTGCCAGATGGCGAGGGTCTTCGGGTCGCCCGCCTGGAGGTCGACCACCCGGCGCCGGGCACGGGTCTTGAACTCCTCGTCGGAGTCGAACAGCCTGCGCGCGGTCTTGTAGAGGCGGTCCAGGTTGGACATCGCCTCCTCGCCGGACACCTCGGACTCCTTGTGGTCCAGCTCGTGCGGGTGCTCGTCCAGGTACTGGATGAGCATGCCGAACTGGGTGCCCCAGTCGCCGATGTGGTGCCGGCGGACCACGTTCTCCCCGGTGAACTCCAGCAGCCGCACCATCGCGTCGCCGATGACCGCCGAGCGCAGGTGGCCGACGTGCATCTCCTTGGCCACGTTCGGCTGCGCGTAGTCGATCACCGTGGTGCCGGGGTGCGCGGCGTACGGCACGCCGAGGCGGCCGGTGTCGTCCGTGTACCGGGCGGCCAGGTTCTCGGTGATCGCCCTGTCCGCGACGGTGATGTTGAGGAAGCCGGGGCCGGAGACCTCGACGTCCGCGATCACCTCGCCGGTGACGATGCCGGAGACGACCCGGGTCGCCAGCTCACGCGGGTTGGCCTTGGCCTTCTTGGCGAGCGCGAGGATGCCGTTGGCCTGGTAGTCGGCCCGGTCACTTCGTCGCAGCAGCGGGTCCGCGTCCGCGGCCTCCGGCAGGGCGGCCGAGAGGGCGGAGGCGAGATGCTGCTGGACGGAGTCGCTGAGGGACGTGACCGAGGCCATAGGTAAGGGTGCCGTTCTCCTCGTGGGAATGGATGGTCCCGGCCAGTATCCCACGGGGGGTAAAGGCGTTTTTTCGCGCGCGGGAGTGTCTGGGATTATGGGAGGAGGCCGGCGGAGGACAACCGCCGGACCGACACCCCGAACTGAAGGAGCACCGATCGTGGCTCAGAGCCCCGACACCGCCGACTGGGTCTCCCGTTTCGCGGACGACGTCATCCAGGAGTCGGAGCGTCGGGCTCCGGGCAAACCGGTCGTCGTCGCCTCCGGGCTCTCCCCGTCCGGCCCGATCCACCTGGGCAACCTGCGCGAGGTGATGACCCCGCACCTGGTCGCCGACGAGATCCGGCGACGCGGGTACCAGGTCAGGCACCTGATCTCCTGGGACGACTACGACCGCTACCGCAAGGTCCCGGCCGGGATCGCGGGCGTCGACGAGTCCTGGGCCGAGCACATCGGCAAGCCGCTGACCTCGGTCCCGGCGCCGGCGGGTTCCGCGTACCCGAACTGGGCCGAGCACTTCAAGGCCGCCATGGTCGAGGCGCTCGCCGAGCTGGGTGTGGAGTTCGACGGGATCAGCCAGACCGCGCAGTACACCTCGGGCGTCTACCGCGAGCAGATCCTGCACGCGATGAAGCACCGCGGTGACATCGACGCGATCCTCGCCCAGTACCGCACCAAGAAGGCGCCGGGCAAGAAGCCGCAGCAGAAGGCGGTCGACGAGGCCGAGCTGGAGGCCGAGGAGGGTTCCGGCGCGGCCGCCGAGGACGACGGCAGCTCCGGCTCCGCGGGGTACTTCCCGTACAAGCCGTACTGCGGCGAGTGCGGCAAGGACCTCACCACCGTCACCTCCTACGACGACGACACCACCGAGCTGGCCTACACCTGCGCCGCCTGCGGCTTCGGCGAGACGGTCCGGCTCAGCGAGTTCAACCGGGGCAAGCTGGTCTGGAAGGTCGACTGGCCGATGCGCTGGGCCTACGAGGGCGTCATCTTCGAGCCCTCCGGCGTCGACCACTCCTCGCCGGGCTCCTCCTTCCAGGTCGGCGGCCAGATCGTCGGGATCTTCGAGGGCGAGCAGCCCATCGGCCCGATGTACGCCTTCGTCGGCATCTCCGGCATGGCCAAGATGTCGTCCTCGCGCGGCGGTGTGCCCACCCCGGCCGACGCGCTGAAGATCATGGAACCGCAGCTCCTGCGCTGGCTGTACGCCCGCCGCCGCCCCAACCAGTCCTTCAAGATCGCCTTCGACCAGGAGATCCAGCGCCTCTACGACGAGTGGGACAAGCTCGCCGGCAAGGTCGCCGAGGGCTCCGCGCTCCCCGGTGACGTCGCCGCGTACACCCGCGCGGTGGGCACCGCCGCCGGTGAGCTGCCGAAGACCGCGCACCCGCTGCCGTACCGTACGCTGGCCTCGGTCGCGGACATCACCGCCGGACACCAGGACCAGGCGCTGCGCATCCTGTCCGAGCTGGACCCGGCCAACCCGATCACCGACCTCGCCGACGCCCGCCCCCGGTACGACAAGGCCGAGGCGTGGATCAACACCTACGTCCCCGCCGACCAGCGCACCGTCGTGCGCGAGGAGCCGGACGCCGAGCTGCTGAAGTCGCTGGACGACGAGGCCCGCCAGTCGCTGCGCCTGCTGCTCGACGGGCTGGCGGACAACTGGTCGCTGGACGGCCTGACCCACCTCGTCTACGGCGTCCCGAAGGTACGCGCCGGCTTCTCCGCCGACGCCACGCCCAAGGAGCTGCCGCCGGAGATCAAGACGGCCCAGCGGACGTTCTTCGCCCTGCTGTACCACCTGCTCGTCGGCCGGGACACCGGCCCGCGCCTGCCCACGCTGCTGCTGGCGGTCGGTCAGGAGCGGGTGCGGGCCCTGCTCGGGGAGTAGGCCGCGCATACGAGGAGGGGGCGCCCGGTGTCATCACCGGGCGCCCCCTCTTTCGCGTGTCACGCGATGTGGTCCTCCTCCAGCTCCGCCATGTGGCGCTGCTGGAAGCGCTCCACCAGGGCCTTCAGCCGGCCGGAGTCCGGTGAACTGCCGTAGGTGGCCTGGATGTTGTCGCCGAGCACCAGCGGGGTCGGGTAACTGCCGTCTATCGACCGGCGGAAGACCTGGTACAGGTCCTCCTCGTCCGGCTCCGCCGGCCCTCCGCCCTCGCCCAGCTCGCGGGTGCGATGGGGGCCGACGGGTATCGGGAAGCTGCCGGTCTCCTCCGGGGAGGGCTGCTGGAACCGCTCCGGGGGCTGCTCCTCGTACCAGTCCCCGTACTGCTCCTCGGGGAAGTACTGGGGGTCCGGGCCGGGGTCGAAGGCCGGGTCGTAGCCGCCGTGGTAGTCGATGTCACGCGGGGGTGTGTGGAACCACGGGCTGCTCTCGTCCTCGGCCTCCGGGGGCGGTCCGGCGGGCGTCGGCCCGGCCGCGGGCGCCTGCGCGGGCGCGGCCTGGAGCGCGGCCTGGGCCGGCTGGGGGAGTCCGGGTGCCGGTTCCGGTGCCGGGGGCAGCAGGACGGGCTCGATGCCCGCCGCCGCGAGGCCCGCCGGGGCGGTCTCCGCGAGCGGGACGCCGTAGCGGGCCAGGCGCAGCGGCATCAGGGACTCCACCGGGGCCTTGCGGCGCCAGGCGCGGCCGAAGCGGGAGCGCAGCCGGGCCTGGTAGACGAGACGTTCCTGCTCCAGCTTGATGACCTGCTCGTAGGAGCGCAGCTCCCACAGCTTCATCCGCCGCCACAGCAGGAAGGTGGGCAGCGGGGAGAGCATCCAGCGGGTGAGGCGGACGCCCTCCATGTGCTTGTCGGCGGTGATGTCCGCGATCCGGCCGACCGCGTGCCGGGCCGCCTCCACGGAGACCACGAACAGGATCGGGATCACCGCGTGCATGCCGGTGCCCAGCGGGTCGGGCCAGGCGGCGGCGCCGTTGAAGGCGATCGTCGCGGCCGTGAGCAGCCAGGCCGTCTGACGCAGCATCGGGAAGGGGATGCGCATCCAGGTCAGCAGCAGGTCGAGGGCGAGCAGTACGCAGATGCCCGCGTCGATGCCGACCGGGAACACGTACGAGAAGTTCCCGAAGCCCTTCCGCAGGGCCAGCTCCCGGACCGCCGCGTACGAACCGGCGAAGCCGATACCGGCGATGACCAGCGCGCCGGTGACGACCACGCCGATCAGAACGCGGTGCATCCGAGTCAACTGCATTGGCGCGGCCACTCGTACTCCCTCCCTTGCGTGTTGTTGCGCGCAACAGAGTGGCACAGGTGTGCGCCGAACGTGGTGCCGGTCAGCCCTTCTTGGGGGCGGCGGAGGACGCCGAGCCCTTGGGGGAGGGGGACTTGGAGGTGCCCTTGGAGGGGTCGGCCGAGGGGGAACTGCCCTCCGCGGAACGGCCGTTGGCACTGGCCACCGCCGTGACCGCCTCCTTGGCCGCCTTCTTGGCGTCCGCCGTCAGGTCGTCCGCGTCCGGGGTCTTGTCGCCCGCGAGACCGGCGCCGTTGTAGTCGAGGGTGATCACGACGTTCTCCACGCGCGCGACCACCGTCTGCTGCTTGAAGGCGCCTTCCTTCTTCTTCAGGTCGTAGTGCACCGCGGTCGCCTCGTCGCCGGTGTTGCCGAGCGCCTCCGACTTGGTGTTCTTCGCGCCCGAGGCGGCCTTGGCGTCCTGGACCTGGCGCGTGTAGTACGCGTGCGCCTGGTCGTTGCCGCTGCCGCGCGAGGTGTCGGAGTCGAAGCGGAGCAGGGAGACGTTCAGCCAGCGGAACTGCGAGCCCTTGACGCCGTTGTTGTCCAGGCTGGTCCAGGAGCAGGAGGACCGGTTCGCGGTGTCGTCGCCCGATCCCTTCTTGCCGTCCGTGTCCGCCTCCGGGACCAGGTCGCCCAGCGTCTTCCTGGGCAGCACCTTGCACGGCTCGGGCAGCTTGCGGAACACCGACGCCTGCACGGTCGGGGAGGGCTTCGCCGAGGGCTGCCCGGAGCCGCTGCCGGCCGACGGCTTGGCGGAGGCACCCGCCTTGCCCGGGGCATCGCCGGAGTCCGAGGAACAGGCCGCGGTGATCAGTACCGCGGGAACGGCTGCCGCGCACACCAGGGCACGGCTCAGACGCGTGGCACGCGGTCCACGCTGGGCACGGTCGTCTCGCTGGGCTGCTCGCTGCATGGTTCCTTCACTCGTGACGCTCGGTGTTCGTGCGGGTTCCTGCGGGGCCACCGTACGCGGTACGCGCGGCCCGCGGTCGCCGGTCGAGCGACTTCGGGGAGGGGGACCAGGGCGGGCGAGGGGGCGTCAGCCGTCCAGCACGTCGGCCAGTTGAGAGGCCAGATCGCGTGCCCTGTCCTGCATTTCCTTGCTGTCCGGGACCACACCGACGGCCATCGGCTGTTCCTCGTAGTCGATGGTGACGACCACGTTGGACGTGCGGAACACCACAGTCACCGTCCGGGGTTCGGCGGTCGAACCGGACGAGCCGAGCTGGTCGTCCAGGTACGCCTCGTCACCGAGGTCGGGCAGGACGCGGGGCTGGAGGTCGGTGGGCGCGGCGCTGCCGGAGCCGCCCGCCGCCGGGTCGGTGGAGGCGTCCGAGGAGGGGCTGCCGGAGGGGTCGGCGGACGGGGAGGGGGTGCCGCTGCCGCTCGGGCCGGTGCTGGGGGAGGCGGGCGCGGAGAGGGAGGGCACGGGGACGTCGGCGGCCTTGGCCATGCCCTGGAACAGCTTCTGCGCCTGGGTGTCGTCACTGACCGCCCCGTCGTACGACACCACGCGCTCGAAGTCGACCGAGAGCCGGTCGGTGGCGAGGGTGGACTCCACCTTCCAACGGCAGCCCACCTTGCGGTCGGTGTCGTAGGTCAGCGCGGGCACGCCCCGGTACGCCTTGTCGCGCTGGTCGGGGTCGGTGAGCTGCTGGATGCCGGGGAGCAGGGTGCCGAGAGTGTCGTGGCCGACGGCGCCGCAGGGCTCGGGCAGGGTGCGGTACCGGCCGGGCTGGGCGGCGGCCGGGGCGGAGGCGGCGTCACCGGGGTTGGCGTCGTCGGTGGGCGTGCCGCCGCCGGAGCCCGAGCTGCAGCCTGCCAGCAGGGCCGCGAGGAGGGCGGCGGTGCCGGTGATGTACGCCTTCCGCTGCACGGTCGGGCTCCTTAGGACGGTGTGCGACCCGACGGCGGTGCCCGGTCGATGCTCCAGTGTCCCCGCTGGTTAATCGCTTGCCGCGGCGGGGCGCCTGCTGGACACAATGTGTATCGCACGCACCGCCGTGGTCGCCGGTCCCCTGTCCCATTTCACCGGCCCTGGCGCCGCTTTTGCGTTCTGCCGGTTCGGGTGACTTCCGTGAGCAATGACCCTTGCCCGGCCTATGAGTTGTCACGTCACCTTTGGGGGATTGATCGGTTATGTCGTACGTGGAGATACCGGGCGCCCGCGTCCCGGTGCGGATGTGGACCGACCCGGCCACCGTGGAGGACGGCGCGCTGCGCCAGCTCCAGAACGTGGCCACGCTGCCCTGGATCGAGGGGCTCGCCGTGATGCCGGACGTGCACTACGGCAAGGGCGCGACGGTCGGCTCGGTCATCGCCATGCGCGACGCGGTCTGCCCGGCGGCGGTGGGCGTCGACATCGGCTGCGGCATGTCCGCGGTCCGGACCTCCCTCACGGCCAACGACCTCCCCGGCGACCTCACCCGCCTCCGCTCCCGCATCGAACAGGCCATCCCGGTCGGCCGGGGCATGCACACCACCGCCCTCGACCCGTCCCGCTTCCACGCCCTCCCCACCGCGGGCTGGGACACCTTCTGGTCCCGCTTCGACACGGTCGCCCAGCCGGTCCACTTCCGCCGGGAGCGGGCGGCTCTGCAGATGGGGACGCTGGGCAGCGGCAACCACCTGATCGAATGCTGCCTGGACACCGAGGGCGCGGTCTGGCTCATGCTGCACTCCGGCTCCCGCAACATCGGCAAGGAACTCGCCGAGCACCACATCGGCGTCGCTCAGAAGCTCCCGCACAATCAGGGGCTGGTCGACCGCGACCTCGCGGTGTTCGTGTCGGACACCCCGCAGATGGCCGCGTACCGCAACGACCTCTACTGGGCGCAGGAGTACGCGAAGTACAACCGCACCCTCATGATGGCGCTCCTGAAGGACGTCATCCGCAAGGAGTTCAAGAAGGCGAAGCCGTCCTTCGAGCCGGAGATCTCCTGCCACCACAACTACGTGGCGGAGGAGCGGTACGACGGCAAGGACCTGCTCGTGACCCGCAAGGGCGCGATCCGGGCCGGCTCCGGTGAGTTCGGAATCATTCCAGGCTCGATGGGGACCAGTTCGTACGTCGTGAAGGGACTTGGGAACGAGAAGTCCTTCAACTCGGCCTCGCACGGCGCCGGCCGGCGGATGAGCCGGTCCGCCGCGAAGCGCCGGTTCACCGTGCGGGACCTGGAGGCCCAGACGCGAGGCGTCGAGTGCCGAAAGGACGCGGGCGTCCTGGACGAGATCCCGGCCGCCTACAAGGACATCGACCAGGTGATGGCCCAGCAGACGGACCTCGTCGAGGTCGTCGCCAAGCTGAAGCAGTTCGTCTGCGTGAAGGGCTGAGGCGCCTCACAGTTCCCGGTGGACCTTCGTGTTGCTGGCCTGGGCTCGGGGGCGGAGGACCATCAGGTCGATGTTGACGTGGCTGGGGCGGGTCACGGCCCAGGTGATGGAGTCGGCCACGTCGTCGGCGGTGAGGGGGGCCGCCACGCCCTCGTAGACCTTGGCGGCCTTCTCCGTGTCGCCGGCGAAGCGCGTGAGGGCGAATTCGTCGGTCTTGACCATGCCGGGGGCGATCTCGATGACGCGGACCGGCTTGCCGACGATCTCCAGGCGGAGGGTCTCGGCAAGGACGTGCTCGGCGTGCTTGGCGGCGACGTAACCCGCGCCGCCCTCGTAGGTGGAGAGGCCGGCGGTGGAGGAGACGACGACCACCGTGCCGTCGCCGCTCGCCTCCAGCTTGGGCAGCATGGCCTGGGTGAGGTTGAGGGTGCCGAGGACGTTCGTCTCGTACATCGTGCGCCAGTGCTCCGGGTCGGCGCTGGCCACCGGGTCCGCGCCGAGCGCGCCGCCCGCGTTGTTGACCAGGACGCCGATGGTGCGGAACGCCCCGGCGAACTCGTCCACGGCCGCCCGGTCCGTCACGTCCAGCGGGTACGCGGTGGCCGAGTGGCCCGCCTCGGTCAGCTCCTTCGCCAGCGCCTCGATACGGTCCGCCCGGCGCGCGGTGAGCACCACCCGGTACCCGGCCTCGGCGAGCCGCCGCGCGGTGGCCGCGCCGATACCGCTGCTCGCGCCCGTGACGACGGCGATACGGGACGCGGCGGAGGGGGCGCTGGCCATGGGCTGCTCCTGGGAGAGGGATCGCGGACTCGCGTCCAGCCTAGGCGAGCCTCAGCCGGCGTTCCTCGGGGCCCACATGATGACGGCCATGCCGGCCAGGCAGATCAGGGCGCCGGTGAGGTCGAAGCGGTCGGGGCGGTAGCCGTCGGCGACCACGCCCCACAGGATCGACCCGGCGACGAAGATGCCGCCGTACGCCGCGAGGATGCGGCCGAAGTGGGCGTCCGGCTGGAAGGTGGCGACGAACCCGTACGCGCCCAGCGCCAGCACCCCGCCGGTCATCCACAGCCAGCCGCGGTGCTCGCGCACGCCCTGCCAGACCAGCCACGCGCCGCCGATCTCGAAGAGGGCGGCGACGACGAACAGGGCGGCGGAGCGCAGGATCAGCATGGGGGAAGCCTGGCACGCGCCCTGCGTTCACCTGTTGGAGGGCGCCTGCGGTCCGGCTCGCGTGGCATACATCGGGTGGGCGGAACGGTGACGGGAACGGGAGTGGTCGGCGTGCGCGTACGGACGAGGGCATGGCTGCTGCTGGTCGCCTGCGCGGGCGCGGCCCTGTGGGCCGGGGGGCCGGCCCGGGCGACGGACCGATCCGGCTCCGCCTCCCCGGCACCCGGCCCCGGCCCGGCGACCGTACCCGGCGTCGGCTCCGCGGCCGCCTCCCCGGCACCCGGCCCTGGCCCGGTGGCCGCACCCGGCGTCGGCTCCGCGGCCGTCTCCCCGCCGCACACCGGCCCGGTGCCGGCCCCCACCCCGCGCGCCGACCTCGCCTTCCACGGCCACGCCGTGATCGACGGCGACCGGATGGAGGTGCGGCTCACCCCGCGCGACCACGGCCCGGCCGCCGTGCCGGAGGCGAGTGTGCGGGTGCGATGGTCGGCGGGGCCCGCCGGGACGGTGACGCGGTCGCCGGGGTGCGCGCGGACCGGGGAGCGGACGGTGGTCTGCGGGACCGGCGCGCTCCTCGCGGGCCAGACGGGGGAGGAGATCCGGCTGGGCGTCCGGCTGCGGGTGCCCGCGCCGGAGGTGACCCTGGAAGTGGAGACCGCGTGGAACGGCGGGGTCACCGACCCCGACCGCACCAACGACCGGCTGCGGGTGCTGGTCCTGCCCACCGGCGACGAGTACTCGTTCTGACCCGCGACGCGAGGAGGCCGGCATGGCCGGGAACGACAGCGCGCGGCCCCGGCTGCTCGCGGAGCTGGACGCGGTGTCCCGCCGCTACATCGCCTCCTACGCCCTGTTCAACCAGGCCGTCGCCGACCGCATCGGCCTGCACCCGACCGACCTCCAGTGCCTGAACCTGCTCACCCTGGAGCCCGAGCCCGTCACCACCGGCCATGTCGCCGAGCTGACTGGCCTCACCACCGGCTCGGCGACCCGCCTGGTGGACCGGCTGGAGCGCGCCGGGTACGTCGTACGCCGCCGGGACGCGGGCGACCGGCGCCGGGTGCTGGTCATCCCCGTACCGGAGAGGATCGCGGAGTTCCGGCGCGTCTGGGATGAGCTGTCCGGCGACTGGTCGCGCATCTTCGGGGAGCTGGACGACACCGAACTCGCCGTGATCATCGGGCACATGCAGCGCACGGTGGAGTTCACCAAGGAGCGGATCGCCCGGCTGCGCGAGGGCCGGGACGCCGACGGCGCGGGGTGAGAGCCGGGTAAAAAGGGCGCCCCCGGGCCCCGGGCCCCGGCCGGAGTGCCGTCGCCCTTGGCAGACTGGGGGCGTGCCCCACACCGTGCCCCACACCACGCCCCCCACCGTGCTCCTCGCCGAGGACGACCGCGCCATCCGTCATGCCCTGGAGCGGGCCCTGACCCTGGAGGGCTACGCGGTGACGGCGGTCGCCGACGGCGTCGAGGCGCTGGCGCAGGCCCACCGCACCCCGCCGGACGTGCTGCTGCTGGACGTGATGATGCCCGGCATCGACGGTCTCCAGGTCTGCCGGGTGCTGCGCGCCGAGGGCGACCGCACCCCGATCCTGATGCTCACCGCGCTGGTGGAGACCGCCGACCGGATCGCGGGCCTGGACGCGGGCGCCGACGACTACGTGGTCAAGCCCTTCGACGTCGAGGAGGTCTTCGCCCGCCTGCGCGCCCTGCTGCGCCGCACGAGCCCCGCCCTCGCGGGCGAGCCCGGCCCGGCGCGCGACGCGCAGCTGTCCGACCGGCAGATCGAGGGCGCGGGCATCCGCATGGACCTCCAGGCCCGCCGCGCCTGGCGCGCCGGGCGTGAATTGGAGCTGACCCGCACCGAGTTCGAGCTGCTGGAGCTGCTGGTGCGCAACGCGGGCATCGTGCTCGACCACGCCACCATCTACGACCGCATCTGGGGCTACGACTTCGGCCCCGGCTCCAAGAACCTCGCCGTCTACGTCGGGTATCTGCGCCGCAAGCTGGACGCGCCCGGCGCCCCGCAGCTCATCCACACCGTGCGCGGTGTGGGGTACGTGCTGCGGGAGGAGTAGTGGGCCGCACCTGGCGGCTGCCGGGCGGCTCCCGCACCGGGCTGCGCTCGCTGCGCACCACGTTCGCCGTGTCGTTCGCGGCCGTCACCGCCGCCGTCACGATCCTGGTCGGCATCCTGTCGTACGGCTCGGCCGCGCGGCTGGTGCGGGTGGACCAGCAGTCGGTGTTCACCCAGGTCGTGCGGGACGTCCGGGCCGAGGTGCGGCAGCACCCGATGACCCCGGACGACTTCTCCTCCGCCCGGCCCGGTCACGACCTGGTGCGGCCCGCCCGCACCGACGTGCAGGTGCTCGGGCCGGGCGGCGAGGTCGTGGACCACGGCAGTCCCGGCCTGCCCGTCACCGCCCGCGACCGCGAGGTGGCGGGCGCGCCGGGCGCGGGGAAGCTGGCCGAGCACAAGGACGTACGGGTCGGCGAGGATCTCTTCCGGGTCGCCACCGTCTCGCTCGGCCGGGGGCGGGGCGCGGTGCAGGTGGCGCAGGAGTTCAGCGACACCGAGGACCTGCTGCGCACCCTCCAGCAGCGCACGCTGATCCTGATGGCGGCCGTGGTGGTGGGTGCCGGACTGTTCGGCTGGTGGCTGGCCCGCCGCATCACCCGGCGCCTGGTGCTGCTGACCTCGGCCGCCGAGGACGTGGCCCGCACCCGCCGCCTCGGCATCCAGGTGCCGGTCACCGGGCCGGACGAGGTGGGGCGCCTCGGCCGCGCCTTCGACCGGATGCTGGGCCGGCTCGCCCAGTCCGAGGAGGACCAGCGGCGGCTGGTGCAGGACGCGGGCCACGAGCTGCGCACCCCGCTGACCTCGCTGCGGACGAACATCTCGCTGCTGCGCCGGATCGACGAGCTGCCGCCGGAGACGCGGGAGGACCTGGTGGCGGACCTGACACTGGAGGCGCGGGAGCTGACCGACCTGGTCAACGAGCTGGT
This sequence comes from Streptomyces griseoluteus, assembly GCF_004784465.1. Classification (GTDB taxonomy): domain Bacteria; phylum Actinomycetota; class Actinomycetes; order Streptomycetales; family Streptomycetaceae; genus Streptomyces; species Streptomyces griseoluteus. The sequence goes on from NZ_SRRU01000001.1 coordinate 44,461, forward strand.
GGACCTGGCCGCCGGGCAGTCGGACTCCGAGCCGCCGCAGCGGGTCGACCTCGCGGACGTGGCGGAGGACGTGGTGGGGCTGGCGGGGCGCCGTACCGGGCGGCGGATCGTGCTGGCGGTGAGCGGGGACACGTACGCGGAGGGCCGTCCCGGGCTGCTCCAGCGGGCGCTGTCCAACCTGGTGGAGAACGCGGCCAAGTTCGACCGCGAGGGGACGGAGCCCATCGAGGTGCGGGTGACCGGGGCGGCGGCGGGGACGGTCCGGGTGGAGGTGCTTGACCGGGGACCCGGTGTCGCCGAGGGCGACCTGCTGCGCATCTTCGACCGCTTCTACCGGGCCGCGGACGCCCGCTCCCAGCCCGGCTCGGGGCTCGGGCTGTCCATCGTCCGGGAGATCGCGATGTCCCACGGCGGGGCACCGTTCGCCTACCGCAGGGAAGGCGGGGGCGCGGTGATCGGGTTCACGGTCGGCGGGGGAGCGGGTCCGTCGGAGGGCTAGGGCCTGTCCCGGACAGGCCCTAGGAGCGCTCGTCCTCGGGGCCCCGGCGGGCCGCCGAGAGGGTCCAGGCCAGGTTGCCGACCGCCGCTCCGGCCGCGACCGCGGCGACGATCACCCCGCCTGTGGTCAGGCCGTCGCTGAACAGATGGGGGCGCTGGTCGAGGCTGTGCAGGCCGAAGCCGCACAGTTCGTAGACGCCGACGGCCGCGACGGCGAGGCTGACGAAGAGCAGGGTCAGGGTGGGTTTCAGGTCCCGCACATCGACGACCGGCGTCGACGCGGTCCCCGCCGGTTCGGTCTCGGATCGTGTCTGGTGCATGTCTCCCCGATGAACTGGCTTGTGGCTGGGGGCGGTTGAAAACCTACGATACGTAGGCTCGGCCCGGTGCGGGCGTGATTGCCGTGCGGTTGCTCCCTGGGTGTGGACAACGACGGCCGGCCCCTCCGGGCGACGGCTCTGGCGTCCGGACTGGCGAGCGAGGCCGTGTATACGACCCCCTCCATCATGGCCGACGGCTCAGTGCCGCAGCGCCGTCCCCACGTCGGCCCGTATGTCGCCGGACAGCTCGCGGTGGCTGCGGGCGGTGGCCCGGCCGGTCGCCCCGGCCGCGACATCGTCGATGTTCACGATCACCGTGTCCTGCAGATCGCCCTTCGCGTCACGGAAGTTGACCTGCACGGTGAAGGACTTCTTCTCGCCGGTGGTGTTCTTCGCGGACACCTCGGCCGTGGGTACGTTGTCCTTGCCGGTGGTGACCTTTCCCACCGAGACGTCCTTCTTGGCGTCCACCCCGCCCTTTACCTGGTCCAGCTTCCGCTTGGCCTCCGCCGTGGCCGAGGCCACCGTGCCGGAGGCGCGCGAGGCGAGGGAGGAGGCGGCCGAGGCGGCCTTGCTGGCCTGGCCGGAGGGGCTGTTGCCGTCCGAGCAGCCGGTCACCGCGACCACGAGCGCCACCATCAGGGCCGTACCGGCCGCCCGCCGTGTCCCGCACCCAGCCATGCCAGCCTCCTGAATTCGGCTCCGCTGCCCCCAGTGAAGGCGGGGTCACCGCTGTCCGCACGCCGGGTGTGGCAGGCGTGGGGCGCGCACACCTGAACGGCCCACCGTCGCTCGCGCCCGCCCGGGGCTCGGGATGTGCTGCTCCTACGGCAGCAGGGCACGGCTTCGACGGAGGTGGACCGGCATGGCGGATCGGGAGCCGGGCGACGACGAGATGGCCCGGCTGCGGGAGCGCGTCGACGCGCTGGAGTCCCGCCCGGCGCCCGTACGGCACCGCCTGCGCTCGGCGTGCGCGGCCGTACTGATCATTCTCGGCTGCCTGCTGGCGCCGCTGGCCCTGGTCGCCACCTGGACCGCCGACCTGGCGGACGACACCGACCAGTACGTCGCCACCGTCGCGCCCCTGGCCCACGACCCCGCCGTGCAGGACGCGGCCGCCGCCCGGATCACCGACGAGCTGATGCGGTACCTGAACCTGTCCGACCTGCTGAAGGACGTGGCCCCGGCCGACCGGCCCCGGCTGGAGAAGGCCCTCGGCGCGCTCGGGAAGTCGCTCGACGAGGCGATCTCGGGGTTCGTCCGGGACAAGGCGCGCGAGGTCGTCGCGTCCGATACCTTCGCCCGCTTCTGGACCGACGCCAACCGCCGGCTCCACACGACGGTGGACAAGGCGCTGACCGGCAGCGGCGGGGGAGCGGTACGGATCGAGGGTGACGCGGTGACGGTCGATCTGGCCCCCGTCGTCCAGGAGGTCAAGTCCCGGCTGGTGGACGCGGGTCTGAAGCCCGCCGCCAAGATCCCGGACGTGCATACGGACTTCACGGTCCTGCGGACGGAGAAGGTCGCCGATCTCCAGACGTACTTCCGGCTGCTGCAACTGGCCGGGGTGTGGCTGCCCGTCGTCGCCGCGCTGCTGCTCGCCGGCGGGGTGCTGCTCGCGGTCCGCCGCCGCCGGGCGCTGGTCGCGGCGGCTCTCGGGTTCGCCGTCACCGCCCTCCTGCTGGGCGTGGGCCTGACCGTCTTCCGGGCCTTCTACCTGGACGCGCTGCCCGCCTCGGTGTCCCAGCCCGCCGCCGGGGCGGTCTACGACACCCTGACCCGCTTCCTGCGCACGGCGGTACGGGCGGTGGTCGCCCTCGGCGTGGTCCTCGCCCTGGCCGCGTGGCTCAGCGGCCCCGGCCGCCACGCCCGCGCCCTGCGCGAGATCTGGCACGCGGGCATCGGTGCGGCCCGCGCCCAGACCGACCGCCTCGGCCTACGCACCGGCCCGGTGGGCCCCTTCGTCCACCGCCACCGGGTCTGGCTCGGCTGGCTGCTGGTGGCGGGGGCGGTGGTCGCGTTCGTCCTGTGGCCGCATCCCACCGGCTGGGTGGTCGTGGGTATCGCGCTGGCGTTGCTGTTCGCGTTGGCGGTGGTGGACTTCGTGGGGGAGGAGCGGACGGCCTGAGCCGTCAGACGGCGTCGCGGCGGAGGCGGGGGCACGGATGGTCCCACCTCGGAGCCCTCCGCTCAGGGCCACACCAGGCAGTAGGGCTGGTGGCCCGCCTCGTGCAGCCTGTGGCTGAAGTCCTGCCACTCGTGCAGGAGTTGGTACACGTTGAAGGCGTCGCGGGGGCCGCCGCGGTCCGGGACCGTGGACCAGATGAAGGCGGCCGCGCCGACCGCTTCCTCGCCGATGTCGCGGAGGGGGTCGACGACGGTCATGGGGAGTTTGACGACGGCGTAGTCGGGGTGGAGGACGACGAGTTCGAGGGGCGGGACCTTGTGGAGAGGGACGCCCTCGATGCCGGTCAGCACCATCGCGGCCATCGTCTCCGGCTTGATCTTGGTGAACATGCCGTTCATGCCCAGCTCGTCGCCGCCGAGTTCCTCGGGACGCATCGAGATGGGGACACGAGCGGCGGTCGCGCCGTCCGGCGCGCCGAAGTATTTGTACGTCACCCCCACCCGACCACCATTTCTGCTCCCCGCCCCGAGGTCGGCGGTCCGGTCGCCCCGCTCGGGCTCACTCGGTAGTCCCTGTGTCTGTCGTGCGTCGGCCTGACGTGTTTCGGTCGCTTCCTCCGCTTCGCGCCGGTGCCTTCCCCGCCGGGCTCGCCGAGGACCCAGGTCGTCAGTCCCCTCGCCCAGTCCGCCACCGCGATGCATATCTCCACCCGAGTGCTTTTCTAGGACGCGTGGCCCCCGCCGCGCAACCCGATCATCGTGTCAGTGACCTCCCCCACGGCCGCCCGCCGAAACGTGCGGTGAAACCGAAGTCCGCAGGATCTTCCCGGTCTCAGATCACTACGTGCCGCGGAGGTGTGTGTATCAGGTGTCAGTCTCGCAGATCGTGAAACAGCGGCCAGGAAGGTCGGCCGGATCGGCCCGCAAGAGCGGCGGGAGGAGCGCTGGACCGGCCCCGACGGGGCACGGCGCCGCCGCCGGGCCGCTCCGCCTACCCTGAAGGGGTCACCACCCCACCGGAGTCCGAGAAGTCGGAGAAGCCGCACGTCATGAGCGAAACGCCCTACCCCTACGACGCGCCCGCCTCGCAGGCGCTCTTCGACCGCGCCTCCGAGGTCACGCCGGGTGGCGTGAACTCGCCGGTGCGCGCCTTCCGCGCGGTCGGCGGCACGCCCCGGTTCATGGTCTCGGGCAGCGGGCCGTACCTGACCGACGCCGACGGGCGGGAGTACGTCGACCTGGTGTGCTCCTGGGGTCCGATGATCCTGGGCCACTCGCACCCCGAGGTCATCGCCGCCGTCCAGGAGGCGGTCTCGCGCGGCACCTCCTTCGGCACGCCCGGTGAGGGCGAGGTCGCGCTCGCCGAGGAGATCGTCGCCCGCGTCGAGCCCGTCGAGCAGGTCCGTCTCGTCAGCAGCGGCACCGAGGCCACCATGTCGGCGATCCGGCTGGCCCGCGGCTTCACCCAGCGGTCCAAGGTGATCAAGTTCGCCGGCTGCTACCACGGCCACGTCGACTCCCTGCTGGCCTCCGCCGGCTCGGGCCTCGCCACCTTCGCGCTGCCGGACACCCCCGGTGTCACCGGTGCGCAGGCGGGCGACACCATCGTGCTGCCGTACAACGACCTCGAGGCCGTGCAGGAGGCGTTCCACCGGCACCCCGGCGAGATCGCCTGCGTGATCACCGAGGCGTCGCCGGGCAACATGGGCGTCGTCCCGCCGGAGCCCGGTTTCAACCAGGGCCTGAAGGACGCCTGCGCCAAGAACGGCGCGCTGTACATCTCCGACGAGGTGATGACCGGCTTCCGCACCTCCCGCGCCGGCTGGTACGGCGTCGACGGGGTGAAGCCCGACCTGATGACCTTCGGCAAGGTGATGGGCGGCGGCTTCCCCGCTGCCGCGTTCGGCGGGCGCGCCGACGTCATGGCGCACCTCGCCCCGGCCGGCCCGGTGTACCAGGCGGGCACCCTCTCCGGTAACCCGGTCGCCACCGCCGCCGGTCTCGCCCAGCTACGGCTGCTGGACGACGCGGCGTACGACAAGGTCGACGCGGTCTCCGCGCAGATCCAGGCGCTGGTCACCGAGGCGCTCACCAAGGAGGGCGTGGCCCACCGGCTGCAGCACGCCTCCAACATGTTCTCGGTGTTCTTCACCGACCGGCAGGTGCGCACCTACGAGGACGCCAGGCGGCAGGAGTCGTTCCGCTTCACCGCGTTCTTCCACTCGCTGCTGGCGAACGGCGTGTACCTGCCGCCGTCGTCCTTCGAGTCCTGGTTCGTGTCCACGGCCCACGACGAGCGGGCCATCCAGAAGATCGCCGACGCCCTCCCGGCGGCGGCCCGAGCCGCCGCGGAGGCGACCGCGTGACCACCCCCGAGAGCAACGCCGGTGAGAAGGACGTCACCGTCGTCCACCTGATGCGCCACGGCGAGGTGCACAACCCCGACGGCCTGCTGTACGGACGGCTGCCCGGCTACCACCTCTCCGAGCTGGGCCGGAAGATGGCCGAGCGGGTCGCCGAGCACCTGGCCCCGCGCGACATCACCCATGTCGCCGCCTCCCCGCTGGAGCGGGCGCAGGAGACGGCCGCCCCGATCGCCAAGGCGCACGGTCTCGACCTCGCCACCGATGCCCGGCTCATCGAGGCGGACAACGTCTTCCAGGGCAAGACCTTCGGGGTCGGGGACGGCGCGCTGCGCAACCCGGACAACTGGAAGCACCTGGTCAACCCGTTCAAGCCGTCCTGGGGCGAGCCGTACGTCGACCAGGTGGTGCGGATGATGGGCGCGCTGAACGCGGCCAAGGACGCGGCGCGCGGGCACGAGGCGGTGCTGGTGAGCCATCAGCTCCCGATCTGGATCGTGCGCAGCTACGTCGAGCGGCGCCGGCTCTGGCACGACCCGCGCAAGCGGCAGTGCACGCTGGCCTCGCTGACGTCCTTCACCTACCTGGGCGACAAGATCGTGTCCGTCGGCTACAGCGAGCCCGCGATCGACCTGGTCCCGGCGCATCTGCGCGCGGGGGCCAAGCCGCAGAAGGGCTCCGAGGCGCAGGGCAAGGCTTTCGGCGCCTGAACCGGCCGATCGAGGAACCTCCCCGTTCGTCACATCATCTGACTGTGTGAATCCAGTGAGTGTGACGAATCGGGGAGCTTCATGCAGACCATCACCCGGCGGGGAATACTCGGCCTCGGCGCGGGAGCGGCGGCGGCCGGACTCGTCGGCTGCGGCACCTCCGCCTCCGTGGGCGGCGGAAAGCACCCGAGCGGTTCGGACAAGCCCTCGCCCAGTGGCAGCACCCCCGCCAAGGCCCGCCCCATCGGCGACGGCTCCACCGCCTTCACCGGCAAGCAGCCCCATCAGCCCGCCCGCCCCCAGCCGCTGGAGCCGGGTCAGACCCCGCCCCAGTTCGTGGTCTTCTCCTGGGACGGCGCCGGCGAGGTCGGCAACGGCCTCTTCCCGCGCTTCCTGGACCTGGCCAAGGAGTACGGCGCGAGCATGACCTTCTTCCTCTCCGGGCTGTATCTGCTGCCCGAGTCGAAGAAGCGCCTCTACAGCCCGCCGAACAACCCGCGCGGGGCCTCCGACATCGGCTACCTCACCGACGAGCACGTCAAGGCCACGCTGACCAACGTGCGCCGGGCCTGGCTCGAGGGCCACGAGATCGGCACCCACTTCAACGGGCACTTCTGCGGCGGCTCCGGCACGGTCGGCAACTGGACGCCCGCCCAGTGGCGCAGCGAGATCGACCAGGCCAAGAAGTTCGTCAAGGAGTGGCGCACCAACACCGGCTGGACCGACCTGCCCGCGCTGCCCTTCGACTACGAAAAGGAACTCGTCGGCGGCCGCACCCCCTGCCTGCTCGGCCAGGACAACCTGCTGCCCACCGCCCGAGAGCTGGGCTGGCGCTACGACGCCTCCTCGCCCGGCGGCCGCCAGATGTGGCCGGTCAAGCGCCAGGGCATCTGGGACCTGCCGCTCCAGCAGGTGCCGTTCCCCGGACACTCCTTCGAGGTGCTGTCCATGGACTACAACATGCTGGCCAACCAGTCGGTCAACTCGACCAAGGCCCCCTCCTACAACTATCCGGGCTGGCGCAAGCAGTCGGCGCAGGCGTACATCAGCGGATTCCAGCGCGCGTACGAGACCAACCGGGCGCCGTTCTTCATCGGCAACCACTTCGAGGAGTGGAACGGCGGGATCTACATGGACTCCGTCGAGGAGGCGTTCAAGCACATCGCGCGCGAGAAGGAGAAGGGCGGCGATGTGCGCCTGGTCTCCTTCCGGCAGTTCACCGACTGGCTGGACGTGCAGCGGCCCGAGGTGCTGGAGAAGCTGCGCACCCTGGAGGTCGGCCAGAAGCCGGCCGGGGGCTGGAAGGGCTTCCTGGCCGACGGCGGGAGCGGCACGGGCGGCGCGGGCGACAAGGGCGCCGGTCCGGACGCCGCGTGACGATACGTCCGTAATGCCCGGTGTAAATGCCCCCTGAAAGGCACTTTTCGGCCCGGCAGGGGGCCGGGCGAAACCGCCGGAACCGCCATGCGAAACTTTTCACATGAGTACCCGTAGCCGCGCCGCCCTGCTCGGTGCCGTGGCCGCCGCCGCGGCCCTGACCCTGTCCGCGTGCGGCAGCGGCGGGACCTCCGGCGGTGGCGGCGACACCAACTTCGTCACCGGCCACAACGGCATAGACACCGCCGCGAAGAGCGAGCGCGCCGAGGCCCCCGCCCTGTCCGGAAAGACGATCGACGGCAAGACCCTCGACGTCGCCGGCTACAAGGGCAAGGTCGTCGTCCTCAACGTCTGGGGCTCCTGGTGCGGACCGTGCCGGGAGGAGGCCAAGTACTTCTCCAAGGTCTCCAAGGCGTACGCCGACAAGGGTGTGCAGTTCGTCGGGATCAACACCCGCGACACCAGCACCACCCCGGCCCTCGCCTTCGAGAAGGCCAACGGGATCACGTACCCGAGCCTGTACGACCCGACCGGCAAGCTGATGCTCCGCTTCCCCAAGGGCACGCTCAACCCGCAGCTCATCCCGTCCACGCTGATCCTGGACCGGGACGGGAAGGTCGCCGCGCGGGCGCTTCAGGCGCTCGACGACACGGCCCTGCTGAAGATGCTCAAGCCGGTCCTCGCGGAGAAGTGACGTGAGCGCCCTGCTGACGCTGGCCGCCGTGACGAGCCGCAACGAGACCGTGCTCAACGGCGCCCTGCTGCTCGCCCTGCCCGTCGCGGTGCTGGGCGGGCTGGTCTCCTTCTTCTCGCCCTGCGTGCTCCCGCTGGTCCCCGGCTACCTCTCCTACGTGACCGGCGTCACCGGCACCGACCTCGCCGACGCCCGGCGCGGCCGGATGACCGCCGGCGCCACCCTCTTCGTCCTCGGCTTCACCGTGGTCTTCGTCTCCGGCGGCGCCCTGTTCGGGTACTTCGGGCAGACGCTCCAGGGCTACAAGGACGTGCTCACCCACGTCCTGGGCGTCCTGATGATCCTGCTCGGCATCTTCTTCATGGGCCTGATGCCCTGGCTGACCCAGCGCGAGTTCCGCTTCCACAAGCGCCCCGCGACCGGCCTGATCGGCGCGCCGGTGCTCGGCGCGCTCTTCGGGATCGGCTGGACGCCCTGCATCGGCCCGACCCTCGCCTCCGTCGTCGCCCTCTCCTCCCAGCAGGCGAGCGCGGGCCGGGGCGCGATACTGACCGTCGCGTACTGCCTCGGGCTCGGCGTGCCCTTCGTGCTCACCGCGATCGCCTTCCGCAAGGCGCTCGGCGCCTTCGGCTGGGTCAAACGCCACTATGTCTGGGTGATGCGCGCCGGCGGCACGATGATGATCGTGACCGGCGTGCTGCTGCTGACCGGTGCCTGGGACAGCCTGGTGCAGGACATGCAGACCTGGTCCGACGGCTTCTCTGTGGGGATCTGAACGATGAGCGACACCGAAACCGAGCAGAGCCAGGACCAGGAGGGTCTCGGCGCGGCCGGACAGCAGCTCTCCACCGCGCCCCAGGAGGACACCGGCACCCTGCCGGGCCTCGGCGTCATCGGCTGGGCCCGCTGGTTCTGGCGGCAGCTCACCTCCATGCGGGTCGCGCTGCTGCTGCTCCTGCTGCTCTCCCTCGGCGCGATCCCCGGCTCGCTGATCCCGCAGACCGGCGCGGACGCCGGCAAGGTCGAGGCGTTCCGGGCGGCGCACACCACGCTGGCGCCGGTCTACGACAAGCTCGGGCTGTTCCACGTGTACAGCTCGGTGTGGTTCTCCGCGATCTACATCCTGCTGTTCGTCTCCCTCATCGGCTGCATCGTCCCGCGCACCTGGCAGTTCGTCGGCCAGCTCCGCGGCCGCCCGCCGGGCGCCCCGCGCCGCCTGGACCGGCTGCCCGCGTACACCACCTGGCGCACCACCGCCGACCCCGAGCAGGTACGCGCCGACGCGCTGGCCCTGCTGAAGAAGCGCCGCTTCCGCGCGCACACCGCCGGTGACGCGGTCGCCGCCGAGAAGGGGTACCTGCGCGAGCTGGGCAACCTGGCCTTCCACATCGCGCTGATCGTGCTGCTGATCGCCTTCGCCTCCGGCCAGCTGTTCAAGTCCGACGGCACCAAGCTGGTGGTCGAGGGCGACGGCTTCTCCAACGCGCTGCCGATGTACGACGACTTCAAGTCCGGCAGCCTGTTCCGCAACGACGACCTGGTGCCGTTCAGCTTCGACCTCAAGGACTTCAAGGGCACCTACGAGCTGTCCGGCCCCAACCGCGGCACCCCGCGCACCTTCGAGGCGAAGATCGACTACAGCGTCGGCGCGGACGGGAGGACCCGCGCCAAGACGGTCCAGGTCAACCAGCCGCTGAAGATCGACGACTCCAAGGTCTACCTGGTCAGCCACGGCTACGCGCCGGTCATCACCGTCCGCGACGGCAAGGGCGAGGTGGTCTACAAGGACGCCGTGCCGCTGCTCCCGCTGGACGGCAACGTCACCTCGCAGGGCGTCATCAAGGTCATGGACGGCTACCACGACGCCAAGGGCCGGTACGACCAGCTCGGCATCCGGGCCTTCTTCCTGCCGACCTACGGCGGCGGTGCCTCCGTTCTCTCCCAGTTCCCCGCACTGCTCAACCCGGTGCTCAACCTGGAGCCGTACCACGGCGACCTCGGGGTGGACTCCGGGCTGCCGCAGAGCGTGTACCAGCTCGACAAGAAGCACATGAAGGGCTTCAAGGACGACCAGGGCAAGCAGCTCCGGGCCAACCTGAAGCCCGGGCAGACCATGAAACTGCCCGGCGGTGCCGGCACCGTCACGTTCGAGAAGGACGTCAAGGAATGGGCCGGCTTCGAGATCGTCCAGGAGCCGGGCGGCGCCTGGGCACTGGGCGGCGCCATCGCCGCGATCCTCGGCCTCGCCGCGTCCCTCTTCATCCAGCGCCGCCGGATCTGGGTGCGGGCCGTGCGCGGCGCCGACGGGGTCACGGTGGTCGAGATGGCCGGGCTCGGCCGCAGCGAGTCCGCCAAGGTCCCCGAGGAACTGGGCGACCTCGCCGGAACCCTCTACGACCGGGCGCCGGGCGCCCCCGACACCCACGAAGACGCATCCCACGCCGTACCTGCCGAAGGGGCTGAGCAGTGACTCTCGCCGCCGCAACCGACCTCGCCGCCGCGACCAACGAGCATCTGGCGAGCATCAGCAACACGCTCATCTACTCCTCGATGGCCGTGTACACGCTGGCCTTCTTCGCCTACATCGCCGAGTGGCTGTTCGGCAGCCGCAGCAAGGTCGGCCGCACGGCCGCCGCGCTCACCGCCGGCACCGAGCCGGCCAGGAGCGCCCCGGCCGTCACCGTGAAGCGGGCGGGCGGCACCACCGTGCTGGAACGTCCGCAGGTCGTCGTGCGCTCCGCCGCCGGTGCCCGTGACGTGCCGGACGGGCCCGGCGCCCACGGCGGGGACGTCCAGGGCGACATGTACGGCCGGATCGCGGTCTCCCTCACCGTGCTCGCCTTCCTGGTGGAGCTGGCCGGTGTGGTCGCCCGCGCGGCCTCCGTGCAGCGCGCCCCCTGGGGCAACATGTACGAGTTCAACCTGACCTTCTCCACGGTCGCGGTCGGCGTGTACCTGGGCCTGCTCGCGCTCAAGAAGAACGTGCGCTGGCTCGGCCTGTTCCTGATCACCACGGTCCTGCTGGACCTCGGCCTCGCCGTCACCGTGCTCTACACCGCCAGCGACCAGCTCGTCCCGGCGCTGCACTCGTACTGGCTGTACATCCACGTCTCCACCGCCATCTTCTGCGGCGCGGTGTTCTACGTGGGCGCGGTCGCCACGATCCTGTACCTCTTCAAGGACTCCTACGAGAACAAGCTGGAGAGCGGTGGCACACCGGGCACCTTCGCCCGCTCGGTGCTGGAGCGGCTGCCCGCCTCCGCCTCGCTGGACAAGTTCGCCTACCGGGTCAACGCGGCCGTCTTCCCGCTGTGGACGTTCACGATCATCGCGGGCGCGATCTGGGCGGGCGACGCCTGGGGCCGGTACTGGAACTGGGACCCCAAGGAGACCTGGTCCTTCATCACCTGGGTCGCCTACGCCTGCTACCTGCACGCCCGTGCCACGGCCGGCTGGAAGGGCCGCAAGGCCGCCTACCTGGCGATGATCGCCTTCGGCTGCTGGCTGTTCAACTACTACGGCGTCAACATCTTCGTCAGCGGCAAGCACTCGTACGCGGGCGTCTGAGCGCGGGGTCGTAGACACTGGGGGCATGCACGGTTCCATCGAACAGGGCATGAGCCAGACGCACGGCAACACGCACATCCGGCACTTCCTGGTGCGGCTGCCGAGGTCCATGGAGGAGGTCTGGCCCGCGGTGGCCGACGCCGAGGGCCTCTCCGCCTGGTGCACCCCGGTCGACGTGCTGGAACCCCGCCTGGACGGCATGGTCGCGCTGCGCGACCTGGGCGCCGGGCGGATCACCGCCTGGGACGTGGACCGGGTCGCGGAGTACACCGTCGAGGGCGGCGGCCGCCTCCGCTTCCACCTCGAACGGGACGGTGAGCGGGGCAGCACCCTGCGCTTCACCCACGAGTACCAGGGCGAGGGCGCCACGGAGACGGAGTGGCGCAACCGTTTCGAACGCCTGATCGAACAACTGGACTAGCCGGCCACGTCCCGCTCAGGCGGGCACCGCCGACATCAGGTCCCGCAGGCGCTCCACGTACAGGCCCATGTTCTTGGCGGCCACGTCCGTGTCCGGGTGGCGGCTGGCCAGCCAGAGGCCGTCGTGGACGCGGTTGACCCACACGCAGACCTGGTCGCCGTAGGAGACCCGGAGCAGGGCGTGGGCGTTCTGCTCCGCCCAGCGGGCGGCGCCGGGGATGCCACGGGTGTCGACGAAGGACACGATCGAGTACAGGTCCGGGGACGTGGGCCGGAAGTCCGCGCCGAGCAGGCTCAGCACCCGGGCCAGCGGCATCCGGGCCAGGGCGCGGTTGGCCTGCAACTGCGCCCGCACCGCGCGCAGGGTGGCGGCCAGGTCGGGGGCGTGGTCCAGCGGCACCTCGATGGGGGCGCCGCCGACGAACCAGCCGACCGAGTCGCTCCACTGCGACTTCACCCGCGTGTGGAACGGCACCACCGTCCGGTACACCGACTGCTCGCCCAGCTCCTGCACGATCAGCGCGGTCGCCGCCAGCAGCCCGACCAGGCTCCCCCCGTACGGCCGGCAGTACGCCTCGAACGCGGCCGCCGCCTCCGCGTCCACCAGCGGCTCGCAGATCATCCGCTGCGGGGGCAGAGACCCGCCCGGCTCCACGCCCAGCTCCACCGGGAACGAGGGCAGCGTGCCGTCACAGCGGCGGATGAACTCCCGCCAGCGGGCCACCGTCTCGTGCTCACCGTCCAGCCGGTCCGCGTCCGCCCGCTCGATCTCGCAGAAGTCCACGTAACTGGCGGCCGGGGTGCGCACCACCGGCCCGCGCCCCTGAAGGCCCGCCGTGTACAGCTCCTCGATCTCGGCCGGGATGCCGTGCAGCGAGTAGGCGTCCACATTGCTGTGGTCGAAGGCGAGGAAGACGGTGGCCGACTCGTCCCGGACCACGGCCGCGTAGATCAGGTTGGGCCAGCGCAGCGCGTCCGCGACCGTGTCGAAGCGGGCCTGGAGATGAGCGGTCAGCGCGGCCGCGTCCGTGAACTCGCCCCCGGCCTCCTGGTGCAGGGTGACGTCCCCGGCGTCCAGGGTGAAGCGGCGCAGCTCCTCCCCGTCCTCACCGGCCCAGCGGAAGCCGCTGCGGAGCGTCTCGTGCCGCACCGTCCAGGCCCGCAGGGACTCCTCGAGCACATCGAGGTCGACCGGTCCGGCCAGGTCGAAGGAGGTGCCGAGCCAGGTCGGCACGAACAGGCCGTCCTCCCGGACGTGCCGGGCCGTGCGGATGTGCGACTCCTGGATGTAGGCGGGCGGGCGGGAGTCCTCCGGCAGGCCGTGCGCGGTGGCGACGGTCGCCGGACTCAGCGTCCACTCGACGAGCCGTCCCGGCCGGACCTCGCAGCGCTGGATGTCAGTGATTCGCACGCGTCTCCGATCGCAGAAGGGGACCCCGGTGTGGTGGGGCCCCCGCCAAGGGAATGCCGTCGCACGGGGTGGAGACATGCCCGCGTGGGCCTTTTCAGCGGAACGGATGGCGGGCCGAACGCCTGACCGTGCGCGCGGTCAGCCCCCGGCGAACCCGATGTCCTCGTTCCACAGTTCGGGATTCCCCGCCACGAACTCCCGCATCAGCGCGCCGCATTCGGGATCGTCCAGCAGTACGACCTCCACCCCGTGCGCGGCCAGCCACTCGTGCCCGCCGCTGAAGGTCCCCGCCTCCCCGACCACCACCCGCGAGATCCCGAACTGCCGCACCAGCCCGGAGCAGTACCAGCACGGCGACAGGGTGGTCACCATCGTCGTCCCCCGGTACGACGGGCGCCGCCCCGCGTCCCGGAAGGCCGCCGTCTCCGCGTGCGTGGCCGGGTCCCCGTCCTGCACCCGGCGGTTGCGCCCCCGCCCGAGCACCTCACCCCGGGAGCCGTAGAGCGCGGCCCCGATCGGGATGCCCCCCTCCGCGTGTCCCGCCCGCGCCTCTTCGACGGCGGTACGCAGCCAGTCCCGCGCCAGCTCCAGATCCATGGGGGCACTGTCCCCGGAGGGGCACGGGGACCAAACGCGCCCCCGCCTGCCTCCACCCGCAGCAGCAGCTTCCCCGTGCTCGTCCGGCTCCCCATCAGCCGGTGCGCCCCGGCCGCCTCCGCCAGCGGGAACTCGGCGGTGACCGGCAGCGACAGCGTCTCCGGCCGGCCGCGGGCGCTCGGTTCGGGCGTCCAGGGCCTCACCGGCGGCCAGGCCACCACTTCACGGTGCCGCGGGCGGCCGGGCTGGTCGAGCAGCGTGACGAGGGCGCCCGGCGCGTGAACCGGCTCAGGCGGGCCGAGTTCGAGGCGCGTTTCCCCGGACTGCTGGACCTGGTCCTCCGGGGCGACTGAACTCTGCCGCCCCCCGGGTCACTCCGTACCCGGCTCGTCCTTCTTCAGGGAGCGCAGGAAGTCCGGGTTGTCGTCGGGGGCCACCCAGGTCGGGGCCGGACCGGCCGGGTGGCGGACCTTGCCGGTGATCAGCCAGGCCAGCGGGCCGACCAGAACCTCGCCGAAGAGCAGGACGATGAACACCCAGGCCACCTTGGGCAGATGGCGTACCTCGTCCTCGGGGGTGTTCAGACAGTCCACGAACGCGTAGATCCACAGGGCCAGGACCAGCAGGAACGGCAGATACCTGAGCATGGTCGCGCGATCTCCCCACGGTGTGGACGGCCCCGGTGACCGGGCCAGCGTAGCCGGTGGCCGATACTGGGACACATGGCTTACGACGATCTTCGCTCCCTGCTGCGGGCGCTGGAGCGCGAGGGAGACCTCAAGCGCATCAAGGCAGAGGTCGACCCACACCTGGAGGTCGGTGAGATCGTCGACCGCGTGCAGAAGGCCGGCGGACCGGCGCTGCTCTTCGAGAACGTCAAGGGCTCGGCGATGCCCCTGGCGATGAACGTCTTCGGCACCGACCGCCGCCTGCTCAAGGCGCTCGGGCTCAAGTCGTACTCGGAGATCTCCGACAAGATCGGCGGGCTGCTGCGGCCCGAGCTGCCGCACGGCTTCGTCGGTGTCCGCGAGGCGTTCGGCAAGCTCGGCGCGATGGCGCACGTACCGCCGAAGAAGGTCAAGGGCGACCACGCGCCCGTCCAGGAGGTCGTCCTCACCGGTGACGACGTGGACCTGGACATGCTCCCGGCCCTGTTCACCTGGCCCCAGGACGGCGGGTCCTTCTTCAACCTCGGGCTCACCCACACCAAGGACCCCGACACCGGCGTCCGCAACCTCGGTCTGTACCGGCTCCAGCGGCACGACAAGCGCACCATCGGCATGCACTGGCAGATCCACAAGGACAGCCGGAACCACTACCAGGTCGCCGCGCGCCGGGGCGAGCGGCTGCCGGTCGCCATCGCCTTCGGCTGCCCGCCCGCCGTCACCTACGCCTCCACCGCGCCGCTGCCCGGCGACATCGACGAGTACCTGTTCGCCGGGTTCATCGCGGGCAAGCGGATCGAGATGGTCGACTGCAAGACCGTCCCGCTCCAGGTGCCGGCCAATGCCGAGGTCGTCATCGAGGGGTGGCTGGAGCCGGGCGAGATGCTGCCCGAGGGGCCCTTCGGCGACCACACCGGGTTCTACACCCCGCAGGAACCGTTCCCCGCGCTGAAGATCGACTGCATGACGATGCGGAAGCGGCCGCTGCTGCAGTCCATCGTGGTCGGCCGTCCGCCCACCGAGGACGGGCCGCTCGGCCGTGCCACCGAGCGGTTCTTCCTGCCGCTGCTGAAGATCATCATCCCGGACATCGTGGACTACCACCTCCCCGAGGCGGGCGGCTTCCACAACTGCGCGATCGTCTCGATCGACAAGAAGTACCCGAAGCACGCGCAGAAGGTGATGTCCGCGATCTGGGGGGCGCACATGATGTCGCTGACCAAGCTGATCGTGGTCGTCGACTCCGACTGCGACGTGCACGACCTGCACGAGGTGGCCTGGCGGGCGCTGGGCAACACCGACTACGCCCGTGACCTGGTGGTCGCCGAGGGCCCCGTCGACCATCTCGACCACGCCTCCTACCAGCAGTTCTGGGGCGGCAAGGCGGGCATCGACGCGACGAAGAAGCTGCCCGAGGAGGGCTACACGAGGGACGGGGGCTGGCCGGAGATGGTCCTGTCCGACCCGGATACGGCCGAACGGGTGACCCGGCGCTGGAAGGAGTACGGACTGTGAAGGACATCGGAATGATGGCGTCGAGCAGCGCGAAGACGGGGTTTCCCCGCCGGCGCGGGGATGATCCGGAGTACGGGCTGTGAGTACCGCTGCCGCCGTCCCGCAGCCGGGGCGCACCAAAGCCTTCCTGCGCCTGGTGATGATCGAGCACTCGGTCTTCGCGCTGCCCTTCGCGTACATCGCCTCGCTCACCGCCATGTACCAGTGGGACAGGAACGTCCACTGGGCGCGGCTGCTGCTGGTCACCATCTGCATGGTCGGCCTGCGCACCTTCGCCATGGCGGTCAACCGGATCATCGACCGCGAGATCGACGCCCGTAACCCGCGCACCGCCCACCGCGAGCTGGTCACCGGCGCGATGTCGGTACGGCACGCGTGGACCGGCGCGCTGGTCGCGCTGGTGGTCTTCCTCGGCTCGGCCGCCCTGCTGAACCCGCTGTGCCTGGCGCTCGCGCCGATCGCGGTGATCCCGATGGTGGTCTATCCGTACGGCAAGCGGTTCACCAACTTCCCGCAGGCGATCCTCGGCCTCGCGCAGGCGATCGGCCCGGTCGGCGGCTGGCTGGCGATCACCGGCACCTGGTCCTGGGACGCGGTGATCCTCGGCTTCGCGGTCGGCATCTGGATCGGCGGCTTCGACCTGATCTACGCCTGCCAGGACGTGGAGACCGACCGCGAGGTCGGCGTGAAGTCGGTCCCGGCCCGCTTCGGCGTCCCGGCCGCGATCTGGGGCGCGCGGGTCTGCCACGCGATCACGATGGTCCTGTTCGTCTGGTACGCCGTCCTCACCCAAGCGGGTCCGTTCTTCTGGCTGGGCCTGGTCATCGTGGGTTCGGCCTTCGTCTATGAACACCGCATCGTCCGCCCCCACGACCTGTCCCGCCTGAACCGGGCGTTCTTCCAGGTCAACGGCTTCATCGGGATCGCGCTGTTCGTGTGCGCGCTGCTCGATCTGCTCGTACGGGGGCTGACGGTCTGACCAAGGCCCACCCGGCCTGAGCACAGTGCGTCACGCCGGTACTCTCAAGGTGTGAACGCAGGACAAACGCAGCGCGTGCCTTGGATCGTGGGGGTTTCGGGAGCTTCCGGGACGCCGTACGCGGCGGCGGTGCTGCGGGCGCTGCTGGAGGCCGGGGAGGACGTCGACCTGGTGGTCAGCCGGGCCTCGCGGCTGACGCTCCTGGACGAGACGGGGATCTCGTTCCGGGACGCCCACTGGCGCGAGGACCTCGGGGACTGGCTGGCGCGCGGTGCCGACGGCAAGCCGGACACGTTCGCGCCGGATCTCGGCCGGGTGCGGTACTGGAACGCGGGCGACCTCGCGGCGGGACCGTCCTCGGGGTCGTACCCGGTCAAGGGCATGCTGATCGTGCCGGCGTCGACCGCGTGCGTCGCGGGGGTGGCCCTCGGCCTGTCCAAGGACCTGCTGCAGCGGGCGGCGAGCGTGACGCTGAAGGAGCGCAGGCCGCTGGTGGTGGCGGTGCGCGAGACCCCGCTGAACGGGCAGACCCTGCGCCAGCTCGTCGCGCTGGACGACGCCGGGGCGAGCGTGGTTCCCGCCTCGCCGGCCTTCTACGCGGGCGCCACCCACATCCAGGACCTGGTGGACTTCGTCGCCGGCCGGGTGCTGGACGCGGCGGGCGTGCGGCACGGCCTGTACCGGCGCTGGAAGGGCGAGCTGGGCGGCGGCGCGCGGGACGAGTAGGCGCGCAGGGCAAGTAGCGGTACCTCATATCTCTACGGCGAATTTCACACCGGAAGGCTTCGATCGCATGGACGCGGTGGACAGGCAGCTCATCCAGGCCCTGAGGGAGAACGGCCGGGCCTCGTACGCGGAGCTGGGGCGCCTCGTCGGCCTGTCGGGACCCAGCGTCACCGACCGCATCAACCGGCTGGAGGCGGCCGGGGTCATCACCGGTTACCGCGCCACGGTGGACGCGGCCTCGCTGGGCCTGGGTGTCACCGCGCTGATCGGCATCTCGCTGTCCGACGCCGCCGACCACGAGGACGTGGCCCGCAGGCTGAAGGACCTCACCGAGATCGAGGACTGCTGGTTCATCGCCGGTGACGACTCCTTCATGCTCAAGGTCCGCTCCTCCGACGTGGACGGTCTGGAGAAGACGATCCGCCGGCTGAGCGGCACCAGGGGCGTCTCCCGTACCCGCACCACGATCGTGCTCTCCACCAAGTGGGAGAACCGGGTCGGGGAGCTGCCCGAAGAGGTGTAGCCGCGGGGGAACGCGGGTGCGGGGGAGTACGGTTGGGCAGGTTGTCGTGGAAAGGTGTTGGTATGGACGTCGGACTCAAGCGCGAGCTGGAGGACAAGGTCCGCTCCGGTGAGCGGCTGACCCGTGAGGACGGCATCGCGCTCTACGAGTCGGACGACCTGGCGTGGCTCGGCGGCCTCGCCCACGAGGTGCGCACGCGCAAGAACGGCGACGTGGTCCACTTCAACGTCAACCGTCACCTCAACATGACCAACGTGTGCACGGCGTCCTGCGCCTACTGCTCGTTCCAGCGCAAGCCAGGCGAGAAGGACGCGTACACGATGCGCATCGAGGAGGCCGTGAAGCTGGCCAAGGCGATGGAGTCGGAGAACCTGACCGAGCTGCACATCGTCAACGGCCTGCACCCGAACCTGCCGTGGCGCTACTACCCGCGCTCGCTGAGGGAACTGAAGGCCGCGCTGCCGCACGTCTCGCTGAAGGCGTTCACGGCCACCGAGATCCACCACTTCGAGACGATCTCCGGGCTGAGCGCGAGCGAGATCCTGGACGAACTCATCGACGCCGGGCTGGAGTCGCTGACCGGCGGCGGCGCCGAGATCTTCGACTGGGAGGTCCGCCGGCACATCGTGGACCACCGCACGCACTGGGAGGACTGGTCCCGTATCCACCGCCTGGCGCACGAGAAGGGTCTGAAGACCCCGTGCACCATGCTGTACGGGCACATCGAGGAGCCCCGGCACCGGGTGGACCACGTGCTGCGGCTGCGCGAACTCCAGGACGAGACCGGCGGTTTCCAGGTCTTCATCCCGCTGCGCTACCAGCACGACTTCGTGGACATGAAGGACGGCAAGGTCCGCAACCGCCTCCAGGCGCGCACCCAGATGGCGACCGGCGCGGAGGCGCTGAAGACGTTCGCCGTCTCCCGGCTGCTGTTCGACAACGTGCCGCACGTGAAGGTGTTCTGGGTGATGCACGGCGTGCAGACCGCCCAGCTCGCCCTCCAGCACGGCGCGGACGACATGGACGGCTCGGTCGTCGAGTACAAGATCACGCACGACGCGGACAACTACGGCACGCCGAACAAGCTGACCCGCGAGGACCTGCTCGACCTGATCCGCGACGCGGGCTTCCGCCCGGTGGAGCGCAACACCCGGTACGAGATCATCCGCGAGTACGAGGGGCCGGACCCGCTGCGCCGGGAGACCCCGCAGGCGATGCGCGTCTGACGTCACGGACGCTGGTTGAGCCGGGGCCGAGGTAATGACTACCTTGGCCCCGTGTCTCTTACCTTCACCCTGGACCCCGCCGTCACCTCCGAGCTGCGCGACGGCCTGCTCGACCTGTGGGCGGACGTCACCAACGCGGGCGGCGCCGTCGGCTTCGTGGCGCCCGCCACCGTCGAGGACATACGTCCCGAGCTGGTCCGCTCACTGGCGCGGCTCGCCCAGGGGCACAGCAGGCTGCTGGTCGGGCACGACGAGGAGGGGCGGGTCGCCGCGACCGCGTTCCTCACCTTCAACACCCACCGGCTGATGGGCCACTGGCTCTGGCTGTACACGGTGATGGTCCACCCCAAGCACCAGGGTCTCGGGTACGGCCGCGACCTGCTGGCGGCCGCCGCCGACGCCGCGCGCGGGATCGACGGCATCGAGGCGATACGGCTGGGCTGCCGGGGCGGCCTGGGCCTGGAGCGCTTCTACGCCTCCTGCGGCTACCGCGAGGTGGGCCGGGTGCCGGACGCCATCCGGGTCGCGCCCGGCGAGTACCGCGACGACGTCACCATGCTGCTGACCCTGCGCTGAGCCCGCCCACCCCCTGCCAAGATCGGGTAGAGGGCGTGCTTCACTGGACGGTGCACGCCTTTGGGGCCGAAACGACACGGAAGAGTGGATTGAGATGCTCCGCTACACGCTGATGCGCCTCGGCGTCTTCGCCGGCTGCCTCGTGGTCGCCTGGGGAGCCGTCTACTCCGGGATCTTCCCGCGCGGGTTCGGCGCCTCCAACCTCTTCTGGATCGTGCTGCTCGCCATGATCCTCTCGGCGCCCATCAGCTGGGTGGTGCTGCGCAAGGAGCGCGAGCGGGCCTCGGTCCAGGTGGCCGGCCGGGTGGAGCGGATGAAGGCCAACCTGGACGCCAACCGCAACCAGGAGGACGCGGCCGAGACGGCCGGCCGGGCTTCCTGACTCCGGCCGGGCTTCCTGACTCCGGCCGAGAAGCGGAACATCCCTCACCGAAACTCCGGGACTGCACACATCCGGTGCCGGACCACCGCCCGATGCGCACAGGGTCACCACAGGTGCCTCGTACGATCGCCAGCCTGACGGCGGCGCACCGGTGCGACGGACGGCCGCCCTGAACGCCCCGGTGCGCGGGGCGCGTATGTCATGCAGCAAGCAGTACGCCGCTGCACGTCCCAGGAGTCGCCCGTGACCGCCCCGTACCCCAACGCCCCCGTCTCACCCGCCCCGCACGTCTCGGCGCTCGACTACGACGGCCGCCCGGTGCTGGTGGAACCGGAGATCCGGCGCCTGGACGGGGCCGTCCGGGAAGTGGCGGTGCCCCCCTTCGCGCCCCCGGTCACCCACGGCTCGCTGGCCGACCTGCCCTTCGACAACGCCGAGGCCGCGCCCGGCGCGGTGGTGCTCAGCCGGAAGAACGCCTCCGGCGAGTGGGAGGACGTGACGGCCGGGCAGTTCGCCGCCGAGGTGCTGGCGGTGGCGCGCGGGCTGGTCTCGGAGGGGCTGATGCCGGGCGAGCGGATCGCCGTCATGGCCCGCACCCGGTACGAGTGGACCCTGCTGGACTTCGCCGCCTGGGCGGCCGGCCTGGTCACCGTGCCCGTCTACCCGACCTCCTCGGTCTACCAGACCCGCTGGATACTCCAGGACTCCGGCGCCGTCGCCCTGATCACCGAGACCACCGCCCAGGGCGCCGCCATCGCGCCCGAACTGGCCCGACTCCCCGGCCTGCGGCACGTCTGGGTCATCGACGAGGGCCACGTGGAGCTGCTCGCCGAGGCGGGCACGGGCACACCGGACGGTGAGCTCGCCGTACGCCGGGGCATGCTGGGCCCCGACACGCTCGCCACCCTGATCTACACCTCGGGCACCACCGGCCGCCCCAAGGGCTGCGCCCTCTCGCACGGCAACTTCTTCGCCGAGGTCGACAACGCCATCGAACTCCTGCACCCGGTGTTCAAGGTGACGACCGGTGAGGAGGCGTCGGTGCTGCTGTTCCTGCCGATGTCCCACGTCTTCGGCCGCATGGTCGCCATCGCCTGCGTCCGGGCCCGCGTGCGCCTCGGCCACGCGCCCAGCCTCAAGCCCGAGCATCTGCTGCCGGACCTGGCCGCGTTCCGGCCGACCTGTCTGCTGACCATCCCGTACATGCTGGAGAAGGTGTACAACACCGCCCGCGCGAAGGCCGAGTCGAGCGGCAAGGCCGCCGCCTTCGACCGCGCCGCCGCCACCGCCGTGCGCTACGGCGAGGCGCTGGAGGCCCGCCGGGCCGGCACCGGCAACGGCCCCAACGCGGCCCTGAAGGCCAGCCGTTCCTTCTACGACCCGCTCGCCTACCGCAAGCTGCGCGCCGCAATGGGCGGCAAGGTCCGCTACGCCATCTGCGGCGGCTCCCCCCTCGGCCGCCGGCTGGCCGCCTTCTTCGCGGGCGCCGGCATCGAGATCTTCGAGGGGTACGGCCTCACCGAGTCCACCGCCGCCGCCACGGTCACTCCGCCGCTGCGGCCCCGCCTCGGCACCGTCGGCTGGCCGCTGCCCGGCACCCGGGTCCGGATCGCTGCCGACGGTGAGATCCTGATCTCCGGCGACCATGTGCTGCGCGGCTACTGGGACCAGCAGGCGGGCGGTGTCGTCCCCGCGACCCGCGACGGCTGGCTGGCCACCGGCGACCTCGGCGAGCTGGACGACGACGGCTACCTCACCATCACCGGCCGCAAGAAGGAGCTGCTGATCACGGCGGGCGGCAAGTCGGTCGCCCCGGCCCCGCTGGAGAACTGGCTGCGCCAGCACCCCCTGATCTCCCACTGCCTCCTCGTCGGCGACGGCCGCCCCTACATCGGCGCCCTCATCACCCTGGACCCGGACGGCATCCACCACTGGCGCCAGGTGAACGGCAAGCACCCGGTACCGCCGGAACTCCTCGTCGGCGACCCCGACCTGAACGCCGCGCTGTGGGACGCGATCGAGCAGGCCAACCAGCTCGTCTCCCGCCCTGAGTCCATCCGCCGCTTCACCGTCCTTGCCGGCGACTTCACCGAGCACAACGGCCACCTCACCCCCTCCATGAAGCTCCGCCGCGCCCGCATCCTGCGGGACTTCGCGGACGCGGTGGAGGGGCTGTACGAGGGCTCGGGTCAGGTCACCGGGCCCTAGAGTCCACTTGGGCCAGCAGGTACGCCTGTGGGACGGGTTCCGTGGGGCCCGGCGCGCGGACCGTGCGGGAGGTGAGGGCGAACCCAGCCTCCTCCAGCAGCGCGACCATGCGCTCCGGGTCGCGGCGGAGGAAGTCCAGGCTGACCGGGTGGCCCCAGGGCCGGTCGTGGCGCCGGGGTTCCTCGCCCGCCTGGAAGGCCAGCAGCAGATGTCCGCCCGGCGCCAGCACGCGGCGGAACTCGGCGAACAGCGCGGGCAGTCGCTCCACCGGGGTGTGGATGCTGGAGTACCAGGACACGACACCGGCCAGCTTCCCGTCCGGGAGGTCCAGCTCCAGCATGGAGCCCTGCTCGAAGCGCAGGCCGGGGTTCTCGCGGCGGGCGACCGCCAGCATGGCGGGGGAGAGGTCGAGCCCGAACACGTCGAGTCCCTCGGCGGCGAGGAACCCGGTGACCCGGCCCGGCCCGCACCCCAGGTCGGCCACCGCCGCGCCCGCCCCCACCAGCTCCGCGAACACCTTCAGCAGGGCCCGGTCGAAGGGCTGGGCGAGATGCGCCCGGCGGAAATGATCGGAGTAGTCCTCGGCGATCGCGTCGTAGAACGTCCGGGTCGCGGCAAGGAAGTCGGGGGAGGCGGGGGAGTCGGTCATGGGCAGCGACCCTAGGGGTTCCGGCGACTTCCCCGCGGCCGTTCGGGTGAGAACTCCGGGACCGGAATGCCCCCGGTGATCAATGCACGGCGGGCGGGACGCGGAATTCGCCCGCAATTCATCGGAACGTCACGAGGAAAAGGCAGGAGCCCCGTCGCCGGAAGGCGTGGGGCTCCTTGGGTACTGCACTCAGGTTCTGCGATCAGGCAGTGATCAGACGGGGGTGACGTTCTCCGCCTGCGGACCCTTCGGGCCCTGGGTCACGTCGAAGTTCACCTGCTGGTTCTCCTCGAGGGAGCGGAAGCCGGTGGCGTTGATCGCGGAGTAGTGAACGAAGACGTCGGGGCCGCCGCCCTCCTGGGCGATGAAGCCAAAGCCCTTTTCGGCGTTGAACCACTTAACGGTTCCGGTAGCCATAAGCCCTCCTTGGGCCCAAAAGGGTTGCCCTGCTCCAGAACCTGCAAGTGCGAACGGTGCTGCACGACTGCATTCATCTGAAAACGACGAGAGCCCGCGGTCACATGCTCCGCAGGCTCTGTACTGCAAGGGAAACCAAACTGCAACTTGCGGCGAGCCTAGCACGCGGGCACCGGAAAGCAATAGAGGTCAAGATCACGTCACCCGAATGTTTGAACCGGCTGCCCGGAGCGCACACGACGGGCCGGTCGGAGCCTCGTATCGCAAGGGGTCTAGTCTCGCGATGTGGACAATTCTCGCACCCGGCCGCGCGTCGGCCACATCCAGTTCCTCAACTGCCTGCCCCTCTACTGGGGGCTCGCGAGAACCGGCACGCTCCTCGACTTCGAGCTGACCAAGGACACCCCGGAGAAGCTCAGCGAGCAGCTTGTGCGCGGTGATCTCGACATCGGCCCCATCACGCTCGTGGAATTCCTGCGCAACGCCGGTGACCTGGTCGCTTTCCCCGACATCGCGGTGGGCTGCGACGGCCCGGTGATGTCCTGCGTGATCGTCTCGCAGCTGCCGCTGGACCGGCTCGACGGTGCGCGTGTCGCCCTCGGCTCGACCTCGCGGACCTCGGTCCGGCTGGCCCAGCTGCTGCTGGCCGAGCGGTACGGGGTGCGCCCGGATTACTACACCTGCCCGCCCGACCTGAGCCTGATGATGCAGGAGGCGGACGCCGCCGTCCTCATCGGTGACGCGGCCCTGCGCGCCAACCTGGTCGACGCGCCGCGGTACGGCCTTCAGGTGCACGACCTGGGCGCGCTGTGGAAGGAGTGGACGGGTCTGCCGTTCGTCTTCGCGGTGTGGGCCGCGCGGCGCGATTACGCCGAACGCGAGCCGGAGATCACCCGCAAGGTGCACGAGGCGTTCCTCGCCTCCCGGAACGTGTCCCTGGAGGAGGTCGGCAAGGTCGCCGAGCAGGCCGCCCGCTGGGAGGCGTTCGACGAGGCGACCCTGGAGCAGTACTTCACCACCCTCGACTTCTCCTTCGGCCCCCCGCAGCTGAAGGCGGTCGCGGAGTTCGCCCACCGCGTCGGCCCCACGACCGGCTTCCCGGCCGACGTGAAGGTGGAACTGCTCGGGGCGTAATCACTACGCTGCGAGGGCGCGGCTTTACGGGGGAGCCCGCGGGGGAGGGGTCGCCATGCAGCCGCTCGGAGCGGACGAACCGGCCGCCGTCGGCCCGTACCGGCTGCTGGGCCGGCTCGGCTCCGGCGGCATGGGCCGCGTCTACCTGGGCCGCAGCGCGGGCGGCCGGACGGTCGCCGTGAAGATCGTCCACCCGCAGTACGCGCTGGACGAGGAGTTCCGGGCGCGCTTCCGCCGCGAGGTGGCGGCCGCGCGCCGGGTGGGCGGCGCCTGGACCGCGCCGGTGCTCGACGCCGACCCGGACGCGCCCGTCCCCTGGGCCGCCACGGCGTACGCGGCGGGTCCCTCCCTCGCCCGGGCCGTCACCGCCCACGGCCCGCTGCCCGCCCCCACCGTGCGGGCGCTGGGCGCCGGCCTCGCCGAGGCGCTGGCCACCGTGCACGCGCTGGACCTAGTCCACCGGGACGTGAAGCCGTCCAACGTGCTGCTCACCCTGGACGGTCCGCTGCTGATCGACTTCGGCATCGCCCGCGCCACCACCGGCACCGCCTCCCTCACCGCGACCGGCGCCTCGGTGGGCTCACCCGGCTACATGGCCCCCGAACAGATCCTGGGCGGCCGGGTCACCGGCGCGGCGGACGTCTTCTCCCTGGGCGCGGTCCTCGCCTACGCGGCGACCGGCACCCCGCCCTTCCCCGGCGACTCCTCGGCCGCCCTGCTCTACAAGGTGGTTCACGAGGAACCGGAACTCGGCTCGCTGGACGGTGAGTTGCGTGAGATCGCCGCCGCCTGCCTGGCCAAGGACCCCGCCGGCCGTCCCGCACCCGCCACCCTCGCCCGGCGCCTGGCCCCGCAGGGCGCCGCCGCCCTGATCACCGGCGGCTGGCTCCCCGGTCCCCTCGTCGAGCAGGTCAGCCGGAGCGCGGTGCAGATCCTCAACCTGGAGGCGTCCGCCGACGCGCCCTCGGGCCCGGTGGACTTCAGCAGCCCGGCGGTGCCGGGGGAGTTCGGCCCGGCCCCGGTGATGACCCCGGCTCCTGAGACGGCGCCCGGCAAGGTGAGCGTCAGCCTGGCGGCGACCTCGGCACCGGGGGAGCGGGGACGCGGGCGCCGGATGAGCTGCACGGTGGCCCTCGCGGTGGCGGGCGCCCTGGCGGCGGTCTCCCTGGGCGTCACGACCTGGCTGCGCCCCGGCTCCGGCGACGGCGACGACACGGCGGGCAGCGCCCCGGCCCACTCCGCCCCAGCCGACCGCGCCGGCGCGATCCCGGCCCGCTACCTGGGCACCTGGGAGGGCAGGGCAACCGCCCTGGACGGCGCCCTGCCCATGGGCACCTTCCGCGTCACGGTCCACCAGGCGACGCCGGGCAAGGAGCTGGGCAACCTCCGCCAGACGGACCAACTGGGCGGAACCTGCGTGGACATCCTGACCCTGAAGCAGGCCGACTCCACCCGTCTGCTGGCCACGTCCACCGGCGCCAGGACCAACCACAAGGGCTGCGACCCCGCCCCGCACGAGATCCGCCTGACCCCCACCGGCGACGACCTCACCTACACCTCCACCGCCGCGGCGGAGGGCAACCCCGAGGCCCGCCTGTCCAAGGTGGCCCCCGATGACTGACGTGCTCCCCGTGGCACTGGCCGCCCTGTGGGGCGCCCTGACGGGCGCCCTGCTCCCGAGAGCCGCGTACCGCTTCACGACCCCCCAGGGCACGCCGTGGCGCACGACGTGCGAGGCGGACCACCCCCTGACCGGCTGGCTGGGTGCGACCCCGTGCCGCCGGTGCCCCCGCACGACTACGCCGGCCCTTCCCACGGTCACGGCACTGGTGTGCGCCCTGCTGGCCCTGGCGACGGGCCCCCGCCCGGAACTGGCGGCCTGGCTGACCCTGGCCCCGGTGGCGACCCTCCTGACCGCGGTCGACCTGCGAGTCCACCGCCTCCCGGACCCCCTGACCCTCCCGCTCACCCCCGCGGTACTGACGCTGCTGGCCCTGGCGGCACAGCTCCCCGACCACACCGGCAGCTACCGCACAGCCCTCTACGGAGCCCTGACCCTGGCCGCCGCCTACCTGGCCCTCCACCTCCTCAACCCCTCCGGCATGGGCTTCGGAGACGTGAAACTGGCCCCGGCCCTGGGCGCGTCCCTCGGCTGGTACGGCTGGCCGACCCTGATGCTCGGCACCTGCGCCACCTTCACGACAGGCGCCCTGTACGGCCTGGCCCTCCTCCTCACCCGCCGGGCCACCCGCAAGTCGGCCATCCCGTTCGGCCCCTTCCTGCTGACCGGCACGCTGCTGGGCGTACTGCTGGGCGCGTACACGTCCTGACCGCCCACACGGCCTGAAGTCGGGTGATCCAAGACGCTGGCGTAGGCTGACTGGGTCCGCCCACCCGCCTCCGCTCGCACCCTTGTTACGAGCGCTACGCGCACTGTCCTTCCTTGATTAACCCTTGACGAAAGGGACGCCCGGTGACCGAGAAGGCCGAACTCGCTTCTTTGGATGTCGCAGCCGTGCTGGACCGAGCCGCAGCGGGCGGACGCATCACGCCCGAGGAAGCGCTCGTCCTCTACCGCGACGCCCCCCTGCACGCGCTCGGCGCGGCCGCCGACGCCGTGCGCCGCCGCAAGTACGCGGGCACCGAGCACATCGCCACGTACATCATCGAGCGCAACATCAACTACACGAACGTGTGCGTCACGGCGTGCAAGTTCTGCGCCTTCTACGCGGCCCCGAAGGACACCAAGAAGGGCTGGTCCCGCGACCTGGACGACATCCTGCGCCGCTGCGCGGAGACGGTCGAACTGGGCGGCACCCAGATCATGTTCCAGGGCGGTCACCACCCGGACTACGGCGTCGAGTACTACGAGTCGCACTTCAAGGCGATCAAGGACGCGTTCCCCCAGCTGGTCATCCACTCCCTCGGCGCGTCCGAGGTCGAGCACATGGCCAGGATCTCCAAGGTCTCGGTGGAGGAGGCCATCACCCGCATCCACCAGGCGGGCCTGGACTCCTTCGCCGGCGCCGGCGCCGAACTCCTCCCGGCCCGCCCCCGCAAGGCGATCGCCCCGCTGAAGGAGAGCGGCGAGCGCTGGCTGGAGATCATGGAGACGGCGCACAACCTGGGTGTGGAGTCGACGTCCACGATGCTGATGGGCACGGGCGAGACGAACGCCGAGCGCATCGAGCACCTGCGCATGATCCGGGACGTGCAGGACCGTACGGGCGGCTTCCGGGCCTTCATCCCGTACACCTACCAGCCCGAGAACAACCACCTGAAGGGCCGTACGCAGGCGACGCTCTTCGAGTACCTGCGCATGATCGCGATCGCGCGCCTGTTCATGGACAACGTCCAGCACATCCAGGGCTCGTGGCTGACCACGGGCAAGGAGGTGGGCCAGCTCTCGCTGCACTACGGCGCGGACGACCTGGGCTCGATCATGCTGGAGGAGAACGTGGTCTCCTCGGCCGGTGCAAAGCACCGCAGCAACCGCCTGGAGATCATCGACCTGATCCGCAAGGCGGGCCGCACGCCGGCACAGCGGGCGACCACCTACGAGCACCTGGTGGTCCACGAGGACCCGGCGAACGACCCGGTCGACGACAGGGTGGTCTCCCACATCTCCTCGACCGCGATCGAGGGCGGCACGGCCCACCCCGAACTGAAGCTGATCGCCTCCAACTAGCCGCAAAGTGCTGACACTTCACGTAGCCGAGAACTCCCCGGAGACAGCGGTCCTGGTCGACGGCGCGACGATCGCAGCCGTAGCCCCGTACGAAGAGCTGACCGCGGCGGCCCCACGGGCGAGAGTACGAAGGTGGCCCGGCATCCTCACGCCGGGCCTCCTGAACCCGTACGCCCCGGAACTCCTGGAGTCGACCTACCACCCGGACCCCCGCGAGGCGGACGCCCTGGGCACCGACCCCATCACCGGCGAACGCGCACAGGCGATCTTCCGCCGCGACCCTTCCCTCCTCGGCGCGAGCGCCCGAAGAGGCGTACAACGCATGCTGGCCCACGGCACGGTGGCGGTGGCAGGCGAGCTACGCACCCGCACGGTGGCGGACGTGGTCCGCAGAGCAGGCTTGGCAGTAGGCCAACGCCCACCCCGCCTGCCGGGCCCCCCATCACTGTCTCCCCGCCCCCTGATCCTCCTGCCGCCTCTGGCGCGGGGCGGCGCGGCCCGCTTCGCGGTGTTCGACGTAGCGTCGCGCGACGACTTGGTGAACCGAGGCGCAAGCACCTGCGTGGCGACGGTGATCGAGGGCCGAATCGTCCACAGAAGCCGCTGACCGAGACGGCGGGAGACCCGGCGACGGCGGCGAGGGGACGTGTCGGGGGGTGTCCGCCCGCAGCGGCCGGCGATGAGGCAAGCCGAACGCATCCAAGAAACAGAAGTCGCCGGACCGAGGACGGACACCCCCCGGCGCGGCCCCGCCCCCAAGACGCACCGGACCCCGTGCCGCCCCGAACCACAGCGGACGAGCCTGCAACAATGACACGGTGACCCGCGCTTCCTTGAACAAGCAGCCCCACGAAGTCGCCGAGATGTTCGACGACGTGGCGGAACGGTACGACCTCACGAACGACGTGCTGTCACTGGGCCAGGACCGCCGCTGGCGCAAGGAGGTGGCGAAGGCGGTGGACGCCCGCCCCGCGCAGAAGGTGCTGGACCTGGCGGCGGGCACGGCGACGTCGTCGCTCCCGTTCGCGAGGGCGGGCGCCTATGTGGTCCCCTGCGACTTCTCCCTGGGCATGCTCCAGGTGGGCAAGAAGAAGCACCCGTGGCTCCCGATCACAGCGGGCGACGCGACAAGGCTCCCGTTCAGGGACGACACCTTCGACGCGGTGACGATCTCCTTCGGCCTGCGCAACGTCCAGGACACGGACGCCGCGCTGAGCGAGCTGTACCGGGTGACGAAGCCGGGCGGCAGGGTGGTGATCTGCGAGTTCTCGCACCCCACGTGGGCCCCGTTCCGCACGGTGTACACGGAGTACCTGATGAGGGCGCTCCCCCCGGTGGCACGTTCGGTGTCGTCGAACCCGGACGCGTACGTGTACCTGGCGGAATCCATCCGCGCCTGGCCCGACCAGCCGGCGCTGGCGGAGAAGCTCCAGAAGGCCGGCTGGTCGAAGGTGGCCTGGCGCAACCTGACCGGAGGCGTGGTGGCCCTGCACCGGGGCTTCAAGCAGCTCTGACCGCTCAGCGCCCGATCATCTCGAACGCGTCCCCGGGCTCCCCGAGTTCCCGCTGCAGCCCCCCGGAGGGCGGCGCGGGCAACCGGGGTTCCCGCACACCCCCGCCCCCTTCGCCCTCCCCGAAGTCGAACCACACGTAGACGACGGAGTCAGGCGGAACTTCCGCACCGGGCGCGGGAAACTGCCGTACGACGTAGTCCACGACGACGCCCGCGAACTCGGGCCGGTCCGGCGCGTTGAGAAACAGCCCCCGGGCCCGAGCGGCCGCGCGGGCGTCCACGGCCATGAGCCCGACAAACCGAGGCACACGCACCTCGGACGTTTTGGGTGGTATTCGCACTGATGTCACCCCCAGCGGTACTGGCAGGGTAACTCCGGGGAAGAGCACCCGGAAATGACATCTCTCTTTCTGTGACAATCAAATACGGAGAGTCACAACTCAAGGGAGTAGCAAAGCCCTTGCCGCTCGGACGCGGGAGTGACGAACCGCTCGGAGAGCCGCATCCCCAGCCGCTGGGTGACAGCGATGGACCGCTCGTTCTCGGCGTCGACCATGGCGACCACCCGCCGCACCCCGGCGGAGCGAACCCGCGCGAGACAATCGGCCGCGGCGACAGACGCGTACCCCAGCCCCCAGTGCGCCCGCCCCAGCCGCCACCCGATCTCGATCTCCCCGACGGGCCCCCAGGCGTGCGGCCAGGGCTGGGCCCCGGTGAACCCGACGACGTCCCCGGAGGCGTCGAGCACGGACCACAGACAGAACCCGAGCTCGGCGTCGTGCCGCCGCTGCCGGGCGGTGAGTTCCTCGTACACGGACAGCTCGGCCGCCCGCCCCCCGTGGAACCGCATGACCTCGGGATCGGCGAAGACCCGGTGCCAGGCGAAGGCGTCCTCGTCGGTGGGCACACGCAGCCGTACTACAGGGGGAGTTGGGTTCACGGAGCAGCCCTTCAGCCGGTTGATCAATTCTGCTGAATAGACTGCCCATGTCCAGTGCCCGTCGGCACGAAGATTCACAACCTTGGGGAGAACCCGCCGTGACTGAGCCCCTCTCCGACAACACCGCAGACGTGATCGTCGTGGGCGCGGGGCCGGCCGGCTCCACCACGGCCTACCACCTCGCCAAGGCCGGACTCGACGTCCTGCTGCTGGAGAAGACCGAGTTCCCGAGGGAGAAGGTCTGCGGTGACGGCCTGACCCCGCGCGCGGTCAAGCAGCTCGTGGCCATGGGTATCGACATCTCCGAGGAGGCGGGCTGGCTGCGCAACAAGGGCCTGCGCATCATCGGCGGCGGCTCCAGGCTCCAGCTGGACTGGCCCGATCTCGCCTCGTACCCGAACTTCGGGCTGGTGCGGAAGCGGGACGACTTCGACGAGCAGCTGGCCCGGCAGGCGCAGAAGGCGGGCGCCCGGCTGTTCGAGCTGTGCAATGTGAGTGGCCCGATCATCGACGACCGTACGGGCCGGATCACGGGCGTGACGGCGAAGCTGGGCGACGACAAGCGCCCGGTCACCTTCCACGCACCCCTCGTCGTCGCCGCCGACGGCAACTCCACCCGGCTCTCCCTCGCCATGGGCCTGCACCGCCGGGAGGACCGTCCGATGGGCGTGGCGGTGCGTACGTACTTCGAGTCGCCGCGTCACGAGGACGACTACCTGGAGTCCTGGCTGGAGCTGTGGGACCGCCGGGGCGCCCAGGACCGCCTGCTGCCCGGCTACGGCTGGATCTTCGGCATGGGCGACGGCACGTCCAACGTGGGCCTCGGCGTGCTGAACACCTCGGAGTCCTTCAAGGAGCTGGACTGGCGCGAGGTGCTCAAGGCGTGGTGCGCGTCGATGCCGGAGGAGTGGGGCTACACCCCGGAGCACATGACGGGCCCGATCCGGGGCGCGGCCCTGCCGATGGCCTTCAACCGCCAGCCGCACTACACCAAGGGCCTGCTGCTGGTCGGTGACGCCGGCGGCATGGTGAACCCCTTCAACGGCGAGGGCATCGCCTACGCCATGGAGTCCGGCCAGCTCGCTGCCGACGTCATCGTCCAGGCCCACGCCCGCCCGACCCCGGCCACCCGCGAGATCGCCCTCCAGCGCTACCCCCGCGTCCTCAAGGACACCTACGGCGGGTACTACACCCTCGGCCGCGCCTTCGTGAAACTCATCGGCAACCCCAAGGTCATGCAGATCGGCGCCCAGCGCGGCCTCACCCACCCCCTCCTGATGAAGTTCGTTCTCAAGCTCCTCGCCAACCTGACGGACCCCACGGGCGGCGACACCATGGACCGTGTCATCAACGGCCTGACGAAGGTGGCCCCGAAGGCGTGATCCCCCCGGGGGGAATCAGCTCAGCCGAGTCGCCCGGGCGGCCCGGCGGGACAGCACCTCGTCCCGCCGGGCCGCGGTCTGCCGCAACGCATCCCGTTTGTCCCGCCTGGAGAGGCGGTCCAGGTAGACGACGCCGTGGGTGTGGTCGGTCTCGTGGGCGAGGCAGCGGGCGAAGTAGCCGGTGCCTTCGACGACCAGGGGGCTGCCGGTCCTGTCCTGGCCGTGGACGACGGCTCGTCCGGGGCGGGGGACGGACATCGTCGCGCCGGGGACCGAGAGGCAGCCCTCGATGTCGTCGAGCAACGGCCGTCCGGGCGGGGCGGGTTCCAGGACCGGGTTGACGATGTGCCCGACGTGGCGGACGCCGTCGTCGTCGGGGCAGTCGTAGACGAAGAGCCGGAGCCCGACGCCGACCTGGTTCGCCGCGAGGCCGGCGCCCTCGGCGACGTACATCGTGCGGAACATGTCGTCGATGAGGGCCGCGAGGTCGGGCCCGAACTCCGTGACGTCCCGGCACGGCTTGTGCAGGACCTCCTCGCCGGTCTCGGTGATGCGGCGCACCGCACCCCGTCCGGCCTCCGGGGCGTGCCGGGGGTAGTGGCCGACGGGACTTCCCTGGACGAACACGCGTGGCATCGCGCTGTCTCCCTCTGCTCCGTGGAAGGCCGCCGGGCGGCGGCCCGGGCCCGAGCATGGCAGGAGACGCACGAAGGCCGCTGCCCCCCGAGGGCAGCGGCCTTGTCGTGCGGGTGGGGCGGAGGGGGTCAGAGGACCCGGACCGCGCCGGTGGGCTGGTCGTAGGAGAGGGGACGCTCCACGACGCCCGTGGAGGGGTTCTGGGCGCCGACGAACATGCCGTCGCCGACGTAGACGCCCACGTGGTACGCGCTGCCCGCGCTGCCCCAGTAGAGGATGTCGCCGGGCTGGAGGTTGCTCAGGGAGACCTGGGTGCCGGCCGTGGACTGGTCCTGGGAGACGCGCGGCAGGCTGATGCCGACCTGCTTGAACGCCGTCTGGACCAGGCCCGAGCAGTCGTAGGCGGAGGGGCCGGTGGCGCCGGAGACGTACGCCTTGCCGACCTGGGACTTCACGAACGACACGATGGCCGCGGCCGAACCGGTCGCGCTGGACGAGCCGGTGACCGTGGCGGTGCCCGCGTCGGTGCTCGCGGACGCGGACGCGGAGAGCACGGTGCGCTCGGCGTTGCGGGTGGCACGGGCGGCGGCCTCCTTACGGGCCTCCTCCTGCGCCTTCTTCTTCGCCTCGGCCTTCTGCCGCGCCTCGGCGAGGTCCGCCTTGGCCTGCTTCGCGGCGCTGGCGGCGGCCGCGTCACGCTCGGCCTGCAGCTCGTAGTTCGCGGCCGCCTGCTGGGTGGCGTCCGCGGACTGAGCGACCTGGGTGGCCACGTCGGCGGTGAGGGTGGGGAGTTCGAGCGTCTGCGTCACGGGCTCGGCCTCGGCCGCGTTCGCGTAACCGGCCGCTCCGGCGACCGCCAGGGTGCTGAGGACGCCGCCGGCGACACCGGACCGCACGACGATGGACGACGCGCTGCGGCGGGGCTTCCGGTGGCTGCGTATGTGAGCGGTGTGGGACATGGGAACAACCGGTACCAGGGGCTCCTTCATATCTTCAACAAACGTGTGCTGCGCCACAATTGTTCAATCGGATCTCCGAAACCCGGTCGCGTCACTCTTTATTGACGCCGTAACGGACATAGCGGACGGGCGCCATTGGGCCGTTGATCACGGTCTTTGATCATTACGTCCGAATTGCCCCGCGCCTACCATCGGTTGGGGTCGATGGCCAAGCCCGGCTCCGGAACGCCCGCCACCGGTGTGGCGGAGGTCACGGAACGGTCACCGGAAGAGTCGCGTCCGCGCCGACCGGCCGCGCGCCGGGACTTCGTGAACGCGCGCACGCGCTCCGGCCGCGTCCACACCGCGCCCCGGATCTCCCCCCGAGGTGTGAATGCCCTCCACTAGCAGTCGCATGCGTCCAGCACCAATTTGC
This sequence comes from Streptomyces griseoluteus, assembly GCF_004784465.1. Taxonomy (GTDB): domain Bacteria; phylum Actinomycetota; class Actinomycetes; order Streptomycetales; family Streptomycetaceae; genus Streptomyces; species Streptomyces griseoluteus. The sequence goes on from NZ_SRRU01000001.1 coordinate 79,078, forward strand.
ATGCACCGGAACCCTCTTGATATTGAGCCAACCCTCCCGCACCCCTTCTGGCGTGCGCCGACGGGCGGGATTGTCACTTCTGGTGATCAACTGAACGCTTCGCGTGCGAAGATCACCCATCCTCCGGCTTCATGATCGTTCGTCAGGTGGTGGAGATCACAAAGCTTGTGCAATACCCCGTGTCGCAGATCACAGAGCGGCGGGCATAAGATGCGGAGCAGTTGGGCTTGTGACCTGCTTCACATGTTCTCGATCTTCGCCGGGACGGGTGGGGTCGGTGGGACGGAAGAGGCGGCTGTGAGCCCGTGATCCGCCACCAGTCAATGCCGACTGAAGGGAGCGAGGAGCGGTGAACGCGTACGCGCCCATCCTCGTACTGGGAGCCCTCGGGGCAGGCTTTGCGATCTTCTCCGTGGTCATGGCCGCGCTGATCGGTCCGAAGCGCTACAACCGCGCGAAGCTCGAAGCCTACGAATGCGGCATCGAGCCGACCCCCACGCCGGCCGGCGGCGGGCGCTTCCCCATCAAGTACTACCTGACGGCGATGCTCTTCATCGTCTTCGACATCGAGATCGTCTTCCTCTACCCCTGGGCCGTCACCTTCGACGCGCTCGGGGTCTTCGGGCTCGTGGAGATGCTGCTCTTCGTGCTCACCGTCTTCGTCGCGTACGCGTACGTATGGCGGCGCGGCGGCCTGGAATGGGACTGAGGGGCCTTTAAGTCATGGGACTCGAAGAGAAGCTGCCGAGCGGCTTTCTGCTGACCACCGTCGAACAGGCCGCGGGCTGGGTGCGCAAGGCGTCCGTCTTCCCGGCCACCTTCGGACTCGCCTGCTGCGCCATCGAGATGATGACCACCGGCGCCGGACGCTACGACCTCGCCCGCTTCGGCATGGAGGTCTTCCGCGGCTCACCGCGCCAGGCCGACCTCATGATCGTCGCGGGCCGGGTCAGCCAGAAGATGGCACCGGTGCTGCGGCAGGTCTACGACCAGATGCCCAACCCGAAGTGGGTCATCTCCATGGGCGTCTGCGCGTCCTCGGGCGGCATGTTCAACAACTACGCGATCGTCCAGGGCGTCGACCACATCGTGCCGGTCGACATCTATCTCCCCGGCTGCCCGCCCCGCCCCGAGATGCTGATGGACGCGATCCTCAAGCTCCACCAGAAGATCCAGGGCGGAAAGCTCGGCGTCAACGCCGAGGCGGCGGCCCGGGAGGCCGAGGAAGCCGCGCTGCAGGCACTGCCCACGATCGAGATGAAGGGGCTGCTGCGGTGAGCGAGGGCAACGGCACCAACGGTGTGAACCCCGAGAAGGACCTCTCCGCCTCCAACCTCCCCGGCCAGCGCGGCCAGGGGGGCGAGGAGATCCGCGTCCAGCGCGGCATGTTCGGCGCCAACAACGGCGGCGACACCTCCGGCTACGACGGCCTGGTCCGCTCGATCCGGCTCCCCGGCGCGGCGAGCCGCCCCTACGGCGGCTGGTTCGACGAGGTCGCCGACGAGCTGGAGGGCGCGCTGGAGGAGCAGGGTCTGCTTCCGGAGAACGCCATCGAGCGCACCGTCGTCGACCGCGGCGAGCTGACCTTCCACATCGAGCGCGAGCACCTGCTCCGCGTCGCCCGCACCCTGCGCGACGACCCGGCGCTCCGCTTCGAGCTGTGCACCGGCGTCAGCGGGGTGCACTACCCGAGCGACAAGGGCCGCGAGCTGCACGCCGTCTACCACCTGCGCTCGATCACCCACAACCGGCTGATCCGGCTGGAGGTCAGCGCCCCCGACGCCGACCCGCGCATCCCGTCCCTGGTCGCGGTCTACCCGACCAACGACTGGCACGAGCGCGAGACGTACGACTTCTTCGGGATCGTCTTCGACGGCCACCCGGCCCTCACCCGGATCATGATGCCGGACGACTGGCAGGGCCACCCGCAGCGCAAGGACTACCCCCTCGGCGGCATCGCCGTCGAGTACAAGGGCGCCCAGATCCCGGCTCCGGACCAGCGGAGGTCGTACTCGTGAGCACTTCCCACGCGTCAGCGCGCGAGACCACCGAGGGGACCGTCTACACGGTCACCGGTGGCGACTGGGACGAGGTCGTCCAGTCCGCGGCCAAGGCGGACGACGAGCGCATCGTCGTCAACATGGGTCCGCAGCACCCGTCCACCCACGGAGTGCTCCGGCTCATCCTGGAGATCGAGGGCGAGACGGTCACCGAGGCCCGCTGCGGCATCGGCTATCTGCACACCGGCATCGAGAAGAACCTCGAGTACCGCACCTGGACGCAGGGCACCACCTTCGTCACGCGGATGGACTACCTGACGTCCTTCTTCAACGAGACCGCCTACTGCCTCGCCGTCGAGAAGCTGCTCGGCATCGAGGACCAGATCACCGAGCGGACCGACATCATCCGGGTGCTCCTGATGGAGCTGAACCGGCTGTCGTCGCACCTGGTGTGCATCGCCACCGGCGGCATGGAGCTGGGCTCCACCACGATCATGATCTACGGCTTCCGCGACCGGGAGATGATCCTCGACATCTACGAGCTGATCACCGGCCTGCGCATGAACCACGCGTACATCCGCCCCGGCGGACTCGCGCAGGACCTGCCGCCGGGCGCGGTCGACCAGATCCGCGAGTTCGTCAAGAAGATGAAGAAGAACCTCCCGGAGTACGACAAGCTGGCCACCGGGAACCCCATCTTCAAGGCCCGTATGCAGGACGTCGGCCACCTCGACCTGGCCGGCTGCATGGCGCTCGGCGCCACCGGCCCGATCCTGCGCGCCACGGGCCTGCCGCACGACCTGCGCAAGACCCAGCCGTACTGCGGTTACGAGACCTACGACTTCGACGTCCCCACCGCCGAGACCTGCGACTCCTACGGCCGCTTCCTGATCCGGCTGGAGGAGATGCGCCAGTCGCTCAGGATCATCGAGCAGTGCCTGGACCGGCTCCAGCCGGGCCCGGTCATGGTCGCCGACAAGAAGATCGCCTGGCCCGCGCAGCTCGCGCTCGGCCCGGACGGGCTCGGCAACTCGCTGGACCACATCAAGAAGATCATGGGCACCTCCATGGAGGCCCTGATCCACCACTTCAAGCTGGTCACCGAGGGCTTCCGGGTCCCGCCGGGCCAGGCGTACGCGGCCGTCGAGTCACCCAAGGGCGAACTCGGCGTGCACGCCGTCTCCGACGGCGGCACCCGTCCCTTCCGGGTCCATTTCCGCGACCCGTCCTTCACCAATCTCCAGGCCATGGCGGCGATGTGCGAGGGCGGCCAGGTCGCCGACGTCATCGTGGCCGTGGCGTCCATCGACCCCGTGATGGGAGGCGTCGACCGGTGACCACCTCTTCTTCCGAGCGGGGCGTCGGCCTGGGCATGCCGGAACTGCCCCCGCCCGCCTACCCGGACGACGTCCGGGCCCGGCTGGAGGCGGACGCGCGCGAGGTGATCGCGCGCTACCCCGACTCCCGCTCCGCCCTGCTGCCGCTGCTGCACCTCGTGCAGTCCGAGGACGGCTACGTCACCCGGACCGGCATGAAGTTCTGCGCCGACGTGCTGGAGCTGACCACCGCCGAGGTCACCGCGGTCGCCACCTTCTACTCCATGTACCGGCGCCGCCCCTCCGGCGACTACCAGGTGGGCGTCTGCACCAACACGCTGTGCGCGGTCATGGGCGGCGACGCCATCTTCGAGACCCTCCAGGAGCACCTGGGCGTCGGCAACGGCGAGACCACCGGCGACGGCAAGGTCACCCTGGAGCACATCGAGTGCAACGCGGCCTGCGACTACGCGCCGGTGGTGATGGTCAACTGGGAGTTCTTCGACAACCAGACCCCGGCCAGCGCCACCCGCCTCGTCGACGACCTGCGCGCCGGGCAGAGCGTGGAGCCCACGCGCGGCGCCCGGCTGTGCACCTTCAAGGAGACCGCCCGCATCCTGGCCGGCTTCCCCGACGAGCGCCCCGGCGCCGTCGAGGAGGGCGGCAGCGCGGGCCACGCCTCCCTGGTCGGCCTCCGCCTGGCCAAGGGCGAGACCCAGCCCGCGCGCGTGGTCCACCCGCGCGACGCGGCCCCGCGCGAGGAGCCGGTGCACGAGCCCTCGCCCACCGAGCGGCTCAGCGCCCACGACCCGGTCGACACCTCGGCCTCCGACCCGGCGCACCCGTCCGGCCCGACCGCAGAGGAGGGGGAGTGATGACCGTGGTCACCGACGTCAAGGACGACACCAGCCCCGAGAAGCTGCTCGCCCCCGTGCTCTCGGCCTTCTGGGACGAGGACCGCTCCTGGACCCTGGACGTCTACCGGCGGCACGACGGCTACGAGGGCCTGCGCAAGGCGCTCGCCATGTCCCCGGACGACCTGATCGCCTACGTCAAGGAGTCCGGTCTGCGCGGCCGCGGCGGCGCGGGCTTCCCGACCGGCATGAAGTGGCAGTTCATCCCGCAGGGCGACGGCAAGCCGCACTACCTCGTCGTCAACGCCGACGAGTCCGAGCCCGGCACCTGCAAGGACATCCCGCTCCTCTACGCCAACCCGCACAGCCTCATCGAGGGCATCGTGATCGCCTGCTACGCGATCCGCTCCTCGCACGCCTTCGTCTACCTGCGCGGCGAGGTCGTCCCCGTCCTGCGCAGGCTGCACGAGGCGGTGCGCGAGGCGTACGAGGCCGGGTACCTCGGCCGGGACATCCTCGGCAGCGGACTCGACCTCGAACTCACCGTGCACGCGGGCGCGGGCGCGTACATCTGCGGCGAGGAGACCGCGCTGCTCGACTCGCTCGAAGGCCGCCGGGGCCAGCCGCGGTTGCGGCCCCCCTTCCCGGCCGTCGAGGGCCTGTACGCCTGCCCCACCGTGGTGAACAACGTCGAGTCGATCGCCTCGGTCCCCGCGATCCTGCACCAGGGCAAGGACTGGTTCCGCTCGATGGGCAGCGAGAAGTCACCCGGCTTCACGCTGTACTCGCTCAGCGGGCACGTCGCCAGCCCCGGCCAGTACGAGGCGCCGCTCGGCATCACCCTGCGCCAGCTGCTCGACATGAGCGGCGGCATGCGCCCCGGCCACCGGCTGAAGTTCTGGACGCCGGGCGGGTCCTCCACCCCGATGTTCACCGACGAACACCTCGACGTCCCCCTCGACTACGAGGGGGTCGGCGCCGCCGGCTCCATGCTCGGCACCAAGGCGCTCCAGTGCTTCGACGAGACCACCTGCGTGGTGCGGGCGGTCACCCGCTGGACCGAGTTCTACGCCCACGAGTCCTGCGGCAAGTGCACGCCCTGCCGCGAAGGGACGTACTGGCTGGTGCAGTTGCTGCGGGACATCGAGGCGGGCAAGGGGTCGATGAGCGACCTCGACAAGCTGAACGACATCGCCGACAACATCAACGGCAAGTCCTTCTGCGCCCTGGGCGACGGCGCGGCCTCGCCGATCTTCTCCTCGCTGAAGTACTTCCGCGAGGAGTACGAGCAGCACATCACGGGCCGGGGCTGCCCCTTCGACCCGGCCAAGTCGACGGCCTGGGCGGACCGCCCGGAGGTGAACGCATGACCGTGACCACCAGTGCCCTCTCAGGCGGGGGGCAGGCGGCGGTCCCGCCGGAGGACCTCGTCTCGCTGACGATCGACGGCATCGAGATCAGCGTGCCCAAGGGCACCCTGGTCATCCGGGCCGCCGAGCAGCTCGGCATCGAGATCCCGCGCTTCTGCGACCACCCCCTGCTGGACCCGGCCGGCGCCTGCCGCCAGTGCATCGTGGAGGTGGAGGGCCAGCGCAAGCCGATGGCGTCCTGCACCATCACCTGCACCGACGGCATGGTGGTGAAGACCCAGCTCACCTCGCCGGTCGCCGAGAAGGCGCAGCACGGGGTGATGGAGCTGCTGCTCATCAACCACCCGCTGGACTGCCCGGTCTGCGACAAGGGCGGCGAGTGCCCGCTGCAGAACCAGGCCATGTCGCACGGCAACGCCGAGTCCCGCTTCGAGGGCCGCAAGCGCACCTACGCCAAGCCGGTGCCCATCTCCACCCAGGTGCTGCTCGACCGCGAGCGGTGCGTGCTGTGCGCCCGCTGCACCCGGTTCTCCAACCAGGTGGCGGGCGACCCGATGATCGAGCTGATCGAGCGGGGCGCGCTCCAGCAGGTCGGCACCGGAGAGGGCGACCCGTTCGAGTCGTACTTCTCCGGCAACACCATCCAGATCTGCCCGGTGGGCGCGCTCACCTCGGCCGCCTACCGGTTCCGCTCGCGCCCCTTCGACCTCATCTCCTCGCCGTCGGTGTGCGAGCACTGCTCGGGCGGCTGCGCCACCCGTACCGACCACCGGCGCGGCAAGGTCATGCGGCGGCTCGCCGCCAACGACCCGGAGGTCAACGAGGACTGGGTCTGCGACAAGGGCCGGTTCGCCTTCCGCTACGCCCAGCTGCGCGACCGGCTCGACACCCCGCTGGTCCGCAACGCCGAGGGCGTGCTGGAGCCCGCCTCCTGGCCGGAGGCGCTGGACGCGGCCGCGCGGGGCCTCGGCGCCGCCCGCTCCCGCGCCGGCGTGCTCACCGGGGGTCGGCTGACGGTCGAGGACGCGTACGCGTACAGCAAGTTCGCGCGAGTGGCGCTCGACACCAACGACATCGACTTCCGCGCCCGCGTGCACAGCGGCGAGGAGGCCGACTTCCTGGCCGCCCGGGTGGCCGGCCGGGGCCGCGACCTCGACGGCACCGGGGTCACCTACACCGCGCTGGAGCAGGCGCCCGCCGTGCTGCTGGTCGGGTTCGAGGCCGAGGAGGAGGCGCCCGGCGTCTTCCTGCGGCTGCGCAAGGCGTGGCGCAAGCGCGGCCAGAAGGTGTACTCCCTGGCCACGCACGCCACCCGGGGCCTGACCAAGGCGGGCGGCACGCTGCTGCCGGCCGCGCCCGGCACCGAGCCCGAGTGGCTGGACGCGCTGGCCGGCGGGGTCGGCCTGGAGGACGCCGGCACCGAGGCGGCCGAGGCGCTGCGCGCCGAAGGCGCCGTGATCGTGGTCGGCGAGCGGCTCGCGGGCGTCGCGGGCGGCCTGACCGCCGCCACGCGCGCGGCGGCCGCGACCGGCGCCCGCCTGGTGTGGATTCCCCGGCGGGCGGGGGAGCGCGGCGCCGTCGAGGCGGGCGCGCTGCCCTCGCTGCTGCCGGGCGGCCGTCCGGCCACGGACCCGCGCGCGCGGGAGGAGGTCGCCGCCGCCTGGGGGCTGGCCGAGCTCCCCGCCCGCTACGGCCGCGACACCCAGCAGATCGTGGAGGCCGCCGCCACCGGCGAGCTGTCCGCGCTGCTCGTCGCCGGGGTGGAGGTCGCCGACCTGCCCGACCCGGCACGTGCGCGTGAGGCGCTCGACAGCGTCGGCTTCCTGGTCTCGCTGGAGCTGCGGCCCAGCGAGGTCACCGAGCGCGCCGACGTGGTGCTGCCGGTCGCGGCGGTGGTCGAGAAGACGGGCACCTTCCTCAACTGGGAGGGCCGGGTCCGCTTCTTCGAGGCCGCGCTCAAGCCCGACCAGATGGCCCGCCGTCTCGCCCCGGCCGACGCCCGCGTCCTGCAGATGCTGGCCGACGCCATGGACGTCCACCTGGGCCTGCCGGACCTGCGCACCGCCCGCGCGGAGATCGACCGGCTCGGCGGCTGGACCGGGGCCACGGCCGCCGACCCGCTGCACAGCGGGGCCGCGCTGCCCCGCCCGGCGGCCGGGGAGGCCGTGCTCGCCGGACACCGGCTCCTGCTCGACCTCGGCGTCCTCCAGCAGGGCGACGAGGCGCTGGCCGGCACCCGGCACGCCGCCCACGCGCGCGTGTCCGCGGCGACAGCCGCCGAGGCGGGCGTCAAGGACGGCGACACGCTCGCCGTCACCGGCCCCGCCGGGACGACCGAATTCCCGTTGGAGATCACGGAGATGCCCGACCGGGTGGTCTGGCTCCCCCTGGACTCGGCCGGCCGGGGCGTCGCCTCCGACACCGGGGCCCGGCCCGGCTCCCTCGTCCGTATCGGCCCGGCGGTGCACGCCGACGAGGCCCCCAAGGAGGTTCGAGGATGAGCCCGTTCCTCGCCGCTGAAGACCTCTCGCTGTTCGGCCGCGACCCGTGGTGGCTGGTCGTCGTCAAGGCGGTGTTCTGCTTCGCGTTCCTGATGCTGACGGTGCTGCTGTCCATCGTCTGGGAGCGCAAGGTCGTCGCCTGGATGCAGTTGCGCATCGGCCCCAACCGGCACGGCCCCTGGGGCATGCTCCAGTCGCTCGCCGACGGCGTGAAGCTGATGCTCAAGGAGGACGTCGTCGTCAAGCGCGCGGACAAGGTGATCTACGTCCTCGCGCCGATCGTCGCCGCCATCCCGGCCTGCATGGCGATCGCGGTCATCCCGTTCGGCCCGGCCGGCAACGAGATCTCGATCTTCGGCCACCGCACCACGATGCAGCTCACCGACCTGCCGATCGCGATGCTGTACATCCTGGCCGTCGCCTCGGTCGGCATCTACGGCATCGTGCTGGCCGGCTGGAGCAGCGGCTCGACCTACCCGCTCCTGGGCGGTCTGCGCTCCTGCGCGCAGATGATCTCGTACGAGATCGCCATGGGCGCCGCGTTCGCCTCGGTGTTCCTGTACTCGGGGTCGATGTCGACCTCCGCCATCGTGGAACAGCAGCACGACCGCTGGTACATCCTGCTGCTGCCGGTCTCCTTCGTCCTCTACGTCATCACGATGGTGGGCGAGACCAACCGCGCCCCCTTCGACATGCCGGAGTCCGAGGGCGACCTGGTCGGCGGTTTCAACACCGAGTACTCGTCGATCAAGTTCGCGCTGTTCATGCTCGCCGAGTACATGAACATGGTGACGGTGTCGGCGGTGACGGCCACCCTCTTCCTCGGCGGCTGGCGGGCCCCCTGGCCCATCAGCACCTTCTGGGAGGGCGCCAACCACGGCTGGTGGCCGATGCTCTGGTTCGTCATCAAGGTCCAGCTCCTGCTGTTCTTCTTCATCTGGCTGCGCGGCACGCTCCCCCGCGTCCGCTACGACCAGCTCATGAAGCTCGGCTGGAAGGTCCTGATCCCGGTCTCGGTGGTCTGGCTGATGCTGGTGGCGACCGTGCGGGTGCTGCGCAACGAGAACTACGACTTCGCCGACATCGCGCTCTACGTCGGCGGCGGTGTGCTCGCCCTGCTGCTGATCTCCTTCGTCGCCGACATGTTCCGCGACAAGGCCAAGACGGCCGAACAGCAGGCCCCGCAGCCCGCGTTCGATCCGCTGGCGGGCGGTTTCCCCGTACCGCCGCTGCCCGGACAGCAGTTGCCCGCGGTGCCCAGGCGCCGTCCGCGCCAGGAGCGGGAGCTGATTGTCAGTGGTGGAGTGGACACTGTCAGTGACGGAACTTCGGATGGAAAGGAGGCGTCCGATGGCTGAGGAGCCCAAGGAGACCGCACCCGGTTTCCAGAATCCCGTGGCCGGCTTCGCCGTGACCTTCAAGGCCATGTTCAAGAAGCGGCTGACCGAGCAGTACCCGGAGCAGAAGAAGACCACCGCTCCCCGCTTCCACGGACGGCACCAGCTCAACCGCCATCCGGACGGCCTGGAGAAGTGCGTCGGCTGCGAGCTGTGCGCCTGGGCCTGCCCCGCCGACGCCATCTATGTCGAGGGCGCCGACAACACCGACGAGGAGCGCTACTCGCCGGGCGAGCGGTACGGCCGCGTCTACCAGATCAACTACGCCCGCTGCATCCTGTGCGGCCTGTGCATCGAGGCGTGCCCAACCCGCGCGCTCACGATGACCAACGAGTTCGAGCTGGCCGACTCCAGCCGGGCCAACCTCATCTACACCAAGGAGCAGTTGCTCGCCGGTCTGGACGAGGGCATGGTCGACACCCCGCACGCGATCTTCCCCGGCACCGACGAACAGGACTACTACCGGGGCCTGGTGACCGAGGCCGCCCCCGGCACGGTCCGCCAGGTGGCCACCTCCAAGGGCGAGAAGCCCGAAGAGGGGGTGGAGGCATGAGCACACAGCTCGCCGCCTACTCCACTTCCACCGGAGAAGCGGTCCAGTTCTGGATTCTCGGCAGCGTCGCCGTGATCGGCGCCCTGTGCACCGTCCTCATGCGGCGCGCGGTGCACAGCGCGCTCTGTCTCGCCGGGACCATGATCGTCCTGGCGGTGTTCTACCTCGCCAACGGCGCCTATTTCCTGGGGGTCGTGCAGATCGTCGTCTACACCGGCGCGATCATGATGCTCTTCCTCTTCGTGGTGATGCTCGTCGGCGTGACCGCCGCGGACTCCCTGAAGGAGACCATCAGGGGCCAGCGCTGGCTGGCCCTGCTCTGCGGGCTCGGCTTCGGCGTCCTGCTGCTGGGCGGCATCGCCCACGCCTCGCTCACCCAGTTCAACGGCACCGGCCAGGCCAACGCGGGCGGCAACGTGGAGGGCCTGGCGACCCTCATCTTCACTAAGTACGTCTTCGCCTTCGAGCTGACCGGCGCCCTGCTGATCACCGCCGCGATCGGCGCCATGGTGCTCACCCACCGCGAGCGCACCGAGCGGGCCAAGACCCAGCGCGAGCTGGCGGCCGAGCGGGTCCGCGAGGGCAAGCACGTACCGCCGCTGCCCGCCCCCGGCGTCTACGCCCGGCACAACGCGGTGGACATCGCGGGCCTGCTGCCCGACGGCACCCCCGCCGAGCTGAGCGTCAGCCGGACGCTGCGCGAACGCGGTCAGATCCGGGACGTCTCCGCCCAGGCCCTCGGCGACCTCAAGGCGCTGGAACAGCGCGCGGAGGAACGCCTGGAGCGCACGGAGAACACCCCGGCCACCTTCAAGCGGACGGAGGACGCGGCGCAGTGAACCCCGTCAACTACCTCTATCTCGCGGCCCTGTTGTTCACCATCGGCGCCACCGGCGTGCTGATCCGGCGGAACGCGATCGTGGTGTTCATGTGCGTGGAGCTGATGCTCAACGCCTGCAACCTCGCCTTCGTCACCTTCTCCCGGATGCACGGCAACCTCGACGGCCAGATCATCGCGTTCTTCACGATGGTCGTCGCCGCCGCGGAGGTCGTGGTGGGCCTGGCGATCATCGTGTCGCTGTTCCGCACCCGCCACTCGGCCTCGGTCGACGACGCCAGCCTGATGAAGCTGTAAGGGGTCGGAAGAATCGTGGAGAACCTGATCGCGCTGCTCATCGCGGCGCCCCTGCTCGGAGCCGTCGTGCTCCTGCTCGGCGGCCGGCGCCTCGACGCCGTCGGCCACTGGGTCGGCACCCTGCTGTCGACCGCCTCCTTCGTCGTCGGCCTGGTCCTGTTCGCCGGGCTGCTCGGCAAGGACGCCGAACACCGCACCTGGACCCAGCACCTGTGGAGCTGGATCCCGGTCGGTGACTTCCAGGCCGACGTCACGCTGCGGCTCGACCAGCTGTCGATGACGTTCGTGCTGCTGATCACCGGGGTCGGCTCGCTGATCCATCTGTACTCCATCGGGTACATGGAGCACGACGAGCGGCGCCGCCGCTTCTTCGGCTACCTCAACCTGTTCCTCGCGGCGATGCTCCTGCTGGTCCTCGCCGACAACTACCTGCTGCTGTACGTCGGCTGGGAGGGCGTGGGCCTCGCCTCGTACCTGCTGATCGGCTTCTGGCAGCACAAGCCCAGCGCCGCGACCGCCGCGAAGAAGGCGTTCCTGGTCAACCGGGTCGGCGACGTGGGCCTGTCCATCGCCATCATGCTGATGTTCACCACCTTCGGCACCTTCGCCTTCGGCCCGGTGCTGGAGCACGCGGGCGACGCGTCCGAGGGCCGGCTCACCGCGATCGGCCTGATGCTGCTGCTCGCCGCGTGCGGCAAGTCCGCCCAGGTGCCGCTCCAGTCCTGGCTCGGGGACGCGATGGAGGGCCCGACCCCGGTCTCGGCCCTGATCCACGCGGCCACCATGGTCACGGCGGGCGTCTATCTCATCGTCCGCTCCGCCGCGATCTTCAACGGCGCGCCGGACGCGCAGCTCGTGGTCACCGTCGTCGGCGGGGTCACGCTGCTGTTCGGTGCGATCGTCGGTTGCGCCAAGGACGACATCAAGAAGGCGCTGGCCGGCTCGACCATGTCGCAGATCGGCTACATGGTCCTCGCGGCCGGCCTCGGCCCGATCGGGTACGTCTTCGCGATCATGCACCTGGTCACCCACGGCTTCTTCAAGGCCGGGCTGTTCCTCGGCGCCGGTTCGGTGATGCACGGCATGAACGACGAGGTCGACATGCGCAAGTACGGCGGCCTGCGGAAGTACATGCCGATCACCTTCGTCACCTTCGGCCTCGGCTACCTCGCGATCATCGGCTTCCCGGGTCTGTCCGGCTTCTTCTCCAAGGACAAGATCATCGAGGCGGCCTTCGCCAAGGGCGGCGCCGAGGGCTGGATTCTGGGCGGGGTGGCCCTGCTGGGCGCGGCGATCACCGCCTTCTACATGACCCGCGTGATGCTGATGACGTTCTTCGGCGAACCCCGCTGGAAGAACCAGCCGACCAAGTCCCCCGAGGCCCCGAGCGCCGAACCCGCCGCCGAGCACCAGGGCGCGCACGGTGAGCCGCACCCGCACGAGTCCCCGCGGACCATGACGATCCCGATGATCGTGCTGGCCGTCGGTTCGGTGGCCGGGGGTGCCTTCTTCGACGTGGGTGACCGCTTCCTGCACTGGCTGGAGCCGGTCACCGGGCACAGCGAGGGCCACTCCCCGCTGAGCGCGCTCACCGTCACCGGCGCCACCATGGTCTGCCTGGTCCTCGGCGTGGGCCTGGCCTGGGCGCAGTACGGCCGCAAGCCCGTACCCGCGCACGCCCCGCGCGGCTCCGTGCTCACCCGCGCCGCCCGGCGCGACCTCTACCAGGACGACTTCAACCATGTCGTGCTGGTGCGCGGCGGCGAGCATCTGACGCGCTCGCTGGTCTATGTCGACCACACCCTGGTCGACGGTGTCGTCAACGGCTCGGCGGCCGGTTTCGGCGGCCTGTCCGGGCGGCTGCGCCGTGTCCAGAACGGCTTCGCCCGCTCCTACGCGGTCTCGATGTTCGGCGGCGCGGCCCTCCTGGTCGCCGCGACGCTGCTGATGAGGGCGGTCTGATACCGATGTCCTTTCCTCTGCTGACAGCGACAGCCGCGCTCCCGGCGCTCGGTGCGGTGGCCACGGCCGCCGTGCCGGCCCGGCAGCGCACCGCCGCCAAGTGGCTGGCCCTGCTGGTCTCCCTGGCCACGCTCGCGCTGGCGATCGTCGTCCTGGTCCGCTTCGACCCGGACGGCGCCCGCTACCAGCTCACCGAGTCCCACTCCTGGATCAGGGACTTCGGGGTGCGCTACGAACTGGGCGTGGACGGCATCGCGGTGGCCCTGATCGGGCTGACCGCGGTGCTGATGCCGTTCATCGTGCTGGCGGGCTGGCACGACGCCGACCCCCTGGAGACGGGCAGCAGGCGGTGGCGGCCCACGCAGGGCTTCTTCGCGCTGATCCTGGCCGTCGAGGCGATGGTGATCATCTCCTTCGAGGCGACCGACGTCTTCGTCTTCTACATCTTCTTCGAAGCCATGCTGATCCCGATGTACTTCCTCATCGGCGGCTTCGGGGACCGGGCCCACAGCCAGGGCGAGGAGGCCGCGTCCACCCAGCGGTCGTACGCGGCGGTGAAGTTCCTCCTCTACAACCTGGCCGGCGGTCTGATCATGCTGGCCGCGGTGATCGGGCTGTACGTGGTCGCCGGGAGTTTCAGCCTCCAGGAGATCGTCCAGGCGCGGGCCGACGGCTCGCTGACCATGGCGACGAGCACCGAACGCTGGCTGTTCCTCGGCTTCTTCTTCGCCTTCGCGGTGAAGGCCCCGCTGTGGCCGCTCCACACCTGGCTGCCCAACGCCATGCAGGAGTCCACCGCGCCGGTCGCGGTGCTCATCACCGCGGTGGTCGACAAGGTCGGCACCTTCGCCATGCTCCGCTTCTGCCTCCAGCTCTTCCCGGAGGCGTCGAAGTGGGCGACGCCGGTGATCCTCGTCCTCGCCCTGATCAGCATCGTCTACGGGGCGCTGCTCGCGGTCGGCCAGCGGGACATCAAGCGGCTGGTGGCCTACGCGTCGATCTCGCACTTCGGCTTCATCGTGATGGGCATCTTCGCCATGACGACCCAGGGCCAGTCCGGCGCGACCCTCTACATGGTCAACCACGGCATCTCGACGGCCGCGCTCATGCTGGTCGCGGGCTTCCTGATCTCCCGGCGCGGCTCCCGGCTCATCGCGGACTACGGCGGTGTGCAGAAGGTCGCCCCGGTGCTCGCCGGCACCTTCCTGATCGGCGGCCTGGCGACCCTGTCGCTGCCCGGACTGGCGCCGTTCGTCAGCGAGTTCCTGGTACTGGTCGGCACGTTCAGCCGGTACCCGGTGATCGGGATCATCGCCACGGTCGGCATCGTGCTGGCCGCGCTGTACACGCTGGTGCTGTACCAGCGCACGATGACCGGTCCGGTGAAGCCGGAGGTCTCGGCGATGCCCGACCTGAGGGTGCGTGAGGTGCTGGTGGTCGCGCCGCTGATCGTGCTGCTGGTCTTCCTCGGTGTCTACCCGAAGCCGCTGACCAGCATCGTCGACCCGGCGGTCAAGCAGACCATGTCCGATGTCCAGCAGAAGGACCCCAAGCCCGCGGTGGAGGCGGCCAAGTGAGCGCAGCAGCCGTCCACAGCCTGTGGACAACGGCGGCCGATCCGATCTCGAAGATCGACGCGCCGAAGATCGAATACGGACAATTGTCGCCGACGCTGATCGTCATCGGCGCCGCCCTCATCGGGGTGCTCATCGAGGCGTTCGTGCCGCGCCGCTCCCGTTACTACGCCCAGGTGTTCGTCTCCGCCGTGGCGCTGTGCGCCGCCTTCGCGGCGGTCGTCGCGCTCGCGGCGGGCGGGTACGGCACCACGAAGGCGCACATCGCCGCCATGGGCGCGGTCGCGGTGGACGGCCCGGCGCTGTTCCTGGAGGGCACGATCCTGCTGGCCGCGCTGGTAGGCCTGTTCACCTTCGCCGAGCGGCGCCTCGACCCGGCGGCGCACGGCAACCGGGTCGACTCCTTCGCGGCGCAGGCCGCCTCGGTACCGGGCGGTGAGGGTGAACAGGCGGCGGTCAAGGCCGGGTTCACCACCACCGAGGTGTTCCCGCTGCTGCTCTTCGCGGTCGCGGGCATGCTGGTCTTCCCTGCGGCGAACGACCTGCTGACGCTGTTCGTCGCCCTGGAGGTGCTCTCCCTCCCGCTGTACCTGCTGTGCGCGCTGGCCCGCCGCAAGCGGCTGATGTCGCAGGAGGCCGCGGTCAAGTACTTCCTGCTGGGCGCGTTCGCCTCGGCGTTCACCCTGTTCGGCATCGCCCTGCTGTACGGGTACGCGGGCTCGGTGTCCTACGCGCGCATCGCGCAGGTCGTGGACGGCACGGTCAGCGGGGTCGACCCGGCGCTCGCGAACACCATGGGCAACGACGCGCTGCTGCTGATCGGCATGGCGCTGCTGGTGATGGGCCTGCTGTTCAAGGTGGGCGCGGTGCCGTTCCACATGTGGACCCCGGACGTGTACCAGGGCGCCCCGACCCCGGTGACCGGCTTCATGGCGGCCGCGACCAAGGTGGCCGCGTTCGGCGCCCTGCTGCGGCTGCTGTACGTGGTGCTGCCGGGACTGCGCTGGGACTGGCGGCCGGTGATGTGGGGCGTGGCGATCGTCACCATGCTGGCCGGCGCGATCGTCGCGATCACCCAGACCGACATCAAGCGGCTGCTGGCGTACTCGTCCATCGCGCACGCGGGCTTCATCCTCGCCGGTGTGATCGCGACGACGGAGGACGGGGTCTCGGCGGTCCTCTTCTACCTCGCCGGGTACTCCTTCGTGACGATCGGCGCCTTCGCCGTGGTCACCCTTGTCCGCGACGCGGGCGGCGAGGCGACGCACCTCTCCCAGTGGGCCGGCCTCGGCCGCCGCTCACCCCTGGTCGCCGCGGTCTTCGCCGTCTTCCTGCTCGCCTTCGCCGGCATCCCGCTGACCAGCGGCTTCGCGGGGAAGTTCGCGGTCTTCCGGGCGGCGGCGGAGGGCGGCGCGGCTCCCCTGGTCGTGGTCGGCGTCATCTCCTCGGCCATCGCCGCCTTCTTCTACATCCGCGTCATCGTCCTCATGTTCTTCAGCGACCCCCAGCCCAACGGCCCCACGGTCGCGGTCCCCTCCCCCCTGACCATGACCGCCATCGCGGTGGGCGTGGCGGTGACGGTGGTCCTGGGCGTGGCACCCCAGTACTTCCTGGATCTGGCGGGGCAGGCGGGGGTGTTCGTCCGCTGACCCGACACGACGGCCCGGCACCCCGCAGTTGCGGGGGCCGGGCCGTCGTGCGTGTGCGAGCGGTGGCTACTCGGCTGTGTCCCGGCGGGTCTTGATCCTGGTGAGGTCCAGGTCGATGGGGAACGGCGCCTCGACCTTCATCCGATCCCGGAAGATGCCCACGCTGGTGTACGTACCAGTGGTCGGCTCCAGCTCGAAGGCGTGGATCACGGCGCGCCCCCGCTCGTTCTCGACCCGCCAGTAGTGCGGGATCTTCGCGCGGGCGTACTTCATCGGCTTGGTCTCTCGGTCGCGGGAGGCGGACTCCTCGGACATGACCTCGATGGCCAGCAGGACCGCGCTCACGGGAAATCGCGTCTGCGTCAGGTCTTCCGCTGCGTCCGCGCGCACCACGACCACGTCGGGTTCCGGCCTGTTCTGCTGGTCCAGATCGATGGTGAGTTCGCGGAAGATCTCGAAGTCGTCCGGTGCGACGGACTGAAGCTGCCACTTGAGGAAGTCGATGGCACGCTCATGAAAGATGGTCTGCGGACTCACGAAGACGAGGCGCCCGTCGATCAGCTCCGTGTGCGGAGGAAGATTCGGAAGCTGGTCCAGGTCGTCGGCGGTCCACCCGCCCTTCGGCGGGGTCGGCCAGGCGGGTGTGGACGCCTTCGGTGCGACGCTCATCAGTGCTCCCATGGGACGGAGTCTCGCCGGAGCATCCAGACTATCGACGGGAAACGGGCAGGTCTCCCGCGAACGTGTGAACTATGACCGTGTTCCGGACGAGTGGCCAGGCATATGCCTGAGGCACACACAGCCGAGATCCTGTGGATAACTTCCGGGGCTGTCGGTGGCGGCACCTATGGTGGAGGCGGTGGTCGAGGGACGGCGCACGGGGTACGGCGATGAGCGGGACAGGTGGATCAGCGAGATGACGACGGTGACCGAGGGGCCGGGCGCGGACCGGAGTGAGGCGCTTGGCGCACTGCACCGGGTGTTCGGGTATGACGCGTTCCGGGGGGAGCAGGAAGCGATCATCGAGCATGTGGTGGCCGGCGGGGACGCGCTGGTGCTCATGCCGACCGGTGGCGGCAAGTCGCTGTGCTACCAGATTCCGGCCCTGGTCAGGCCGGGTACCGGTGTCGTGGTCTCGCCGCTGATCGCGCTCATGCAGGACCAGGTGGACGCGCTGCGGGCGCTCGGCGTGCGGGCGGGGTTCATCAACTCCACGCAGGACTTCGACGAGCGCCGGACGGTGGAGGCCGAGTTCCTCGCCGGTGAGCTGGACCTGCTCTACCTGGCCCCGGAGCGGCTGCGCGTGGACGCCACGCTCGACCTGCTCTCCCGCGGCAAGATCTCCGTCTTCGCCATCGACGAGGCGCACTGCGTCTCCCAGTGGGGCCACGACTTCCGCCCGGACTACCTGAACCTCTCGCTGCTCGGCGAGCGCTGGCCGGACGTGCCCCGGATCGCCCTGACCGCCACGGCCACCCGTGCCACCCACCAGGAGATCACCCAGCGGCTGAACCTCCCCGAGGCCCGCCACTTCGTCGCCAGCTTCGACCGCCCCAACATCCAGTACCGCATCGTCCCCAAGGCCGACCCCAGGAAGCAGCTCCTCGCCTTCCTCCGCGAGGAGCACGCGGGCGACGCCGGCATCGTCTACTGCCTCTCCCGCAACTCCGTCGACCGCACCGCCGAGTTCCTCACCGCCAACGGCATCGCGGCCGTCCCGTACCACGCGGGCCTGGACGCGGCCACGCGCGCCCGCCACCAGTCCCGGTTCCTGCGCGAGGACGGCCTGGTGGTCGTCGCCACCATCGCCTTCGGCATGGGCATCGACAAGCCCGACGTCCGCTTCGTCGCCCACCTCGACCTGCCGAAGTCCATCGAGGGCTACTACCAGGAGACCGGCCGCGCGGGCCGTGACGGACTGCCCTCCACGGCCTGGATGGCGTACGGCCTCAACGACGTCGTGCAGCAGCGCAAGCTGATCCAGTCCGGGGAGGGCGACGAGGCGTTCCGCCGCCGCGCCGCCTCCCACCTGGACGCGATGCTCGCCCTGTGCGAGACCGTCCGGTGCCGCCGGGGCCAGCTCCTCGCCTACTTCGGCCAGGACGCCACCGAGGAGGGCTGCGGCAACTGCGACACCTGCCTCACCCCGCCGGAGACCTGGGACGGCACGGTGGCCGCGCAGAAGGTGCTCTCCACCGTGGTCCGGCTCCAGCGTGAGCGCGGCCAGAAGTTCGGCACCGTGCAGATCGTGGACATCCTGCTCGGCAAGCGCACCGCCAAGGTGATCCAGTTCGACCACGACCAGCTCTCCGTCTTCGGCATCGGCGACGACCTCGCCGAGGGCGAATGGCGGGGCGTGGTACGGCAGTTGCTCGCGCAGGGACTGCTGGCCGTCGAGGGGGAGTACGGCACGCTGGTGCTCACCGAGGCCAGCGGCGAGGTGCTGCGCCGGGAGCGCGAGGTGCCGCTGCGCAAGGAGCCCAAGCGCCCGACCACCGCACGGGCAGCCGGCCGGGGCGACCGCAAGGGGAAGACGGCGGCGGCCGAACTGCCCGCCGAGCTGGTCCCCGTCTTCGAGGCGCTGCGTGCCTGGCGCGCGGAGCAGGCGAAGGAGCAGGGCGTTCCGGCGTACGTCATCTTCCACGACGCCACCCTCCGCGAGATCGCCACCAGCAACCCCCGCTCGGTGGCCGAGCTGGGCACGCTGAACGGGGTCGGCGAGAAGAAGCTCGCCACGTACGGGGAGGGGGTCCTCGCGGTGCTGGAGGCCCAGTCCGCCCCGGCCGGCGCAGCGGAAGCGGCACCGAAGGCCCCGGCCTCCGCCGCCATCCCGGCCCCCGCCGCCGAGTCCCCCGACCTCCACTGGCCCGACGGCGAGGAGGAGCCCGACTGGTCCTGACCGGCAGGGCTTACGCCAGCGCCGTCAGCCCCGGCGCGAACGTGATCAGCAGGGGCAGCAACGGCACCAGCGCCGCCAGGGCCGTGGTCAGCGCCCGGTGCCCCCGAGGCAGCCGGGGCGGCGGTTCCAGCAGCCGGTCGACCCGCTCGCCGAGCAGCCGTCGGCTGGAGGCGCAGGACAGCACGCCCCGGTGCTGGTTCAGCTCGATCAGCGCCAGCGCGGTGGTGACGTGCCCGCAGCGCCGCGAGGCGGTGTCGTCGGCGGCCAGCTCCACCAGCCGGTGCGTCTGGTCGCAGAAGTGCGCGAAGAGCGGGATGCGCGGAAAGCCCGTGGCGAGCGCGCTGGACAGATGCAGCAGCCAGTCGTGGTGGGCGCGGGCGTGCCCCCGCTCATGGGTGAGCACCGCGTCGACCTGATGGCCGGTGAGCCGGTGCAACGCACCTGTGGTCACCACCAGTTGGGCCGGATGGCCGGGCATCCACCAGGCGTCCGGGTACTCGTCCTCCAGCACCAGCAGCGGCCCGCGCGCCGGGGGCAGCCCGCCGGGCAGGTCCGGCGCCCGCTCCCGCAGTCGCGCGCGGGCCACCCCGCGCCGGCGCCGCGCCTCGGTCAGCTCGCGGCCCAGCATCGCCGTGGTCCAGGCCGCGCCGGAGGCCAGGAGCAGGGTGAGGGCGGTGGCCCAGGCGGGCGCGGCCGACAGGTCGTAAGCGGCGGTGACGGCGGGCGGAGCAGGGGCGAAGACATGGTCGCGGACGGTGTGGAAGACGGCCGCCGCGCCCAGGACCAGCGCGGTCAGGCAGCACAGCAGCACCGTGGCGACCAGGCACTGCCACACCCACAGCGCCACCACCGGCTCCCGCTCCGGCCACTCGGCACGGGTCAGCGCCCGGGGCACCGGTACGGCGGCCGTCAGGGCGAGGGCGGTCAGCAGGAGCAGGCAGACGGTCATGCCGGGGCTCCGGTTCCTGGTCGGACGTGCCTGGTCGGAAGGGGCGTGCGGCTCGCCGGCGAGCAGGGTGCGGGCCGCCTGTTGCGTATGCCGTCAGTATGACGGCCCACGCCCGCCGAAAACAGGCGTACGGCACACCCGCACCCCCTCGGCCCCGGCCGTCCGCATCCCCGCCCCCCGGCAGGCCTCAGCCGCCGACGATCCGCCCCTCGACCTCCCCGAGCCCGATCCGCCCCCCGTCCTTGCCGGGCGCCCACGCCGTGAGGGTCACCACGTCCCCGTCCTCCAGGAACGCCCGCTTGCCGTCGGGGAGTTCGAGCGGGTCACGCCCGTTCCAGGTCAGCTCCAGCAACGACCCCCGCTGCCCCTCCTCCGGCCCGCTGACCGTGCCGGAGGCGTAGAGATCGCCGGTGCGCAGCGAGGCCCCGTTCACCGTGAGGTGGGCGAGCTGCTGGGCGGCGGTCCAGTACATGGTGGAGAAGGGCGGCTCGGCCACCACCTGGCCGTTGATCGCGACGGAGATCCGCACTTCGTAGCCGCCGGGCTCGACGCCGGGCGCGGAGTCGTCGAGGTAGGGCAGCAGCGGGTGGGTGCGGTCGGGCGGGGCTACCCGCGCGTCCTCCAGCGCGGCCAGCGGGGTGATCCACGCCGAGACCGAGGTGGCGAAGGACTTGCCGAGGAAGGGCCCGAGGGGCACGTACTCCCACGCCTGGATGTCGCGCGCGGACCAGTCGTTGAGCAGGCACAACCCGAAGACGTGGTCCCGGAACCCGGTCAGCGGGACCGGGGTGCCCTGCGCGGAGGGCACGCCCACCACGAAGCCGACCTCCGCCTCGATGTCCAGCCGGATGGAGGGCCCGAAGACCGGCGCCGGGTCGGCGGGAGCCTTGCGCTGGCCGGAGGGGCGGACCACATCGGTGCCGGAGACCACGACCGTGCCCGCCCGGCCGTGGTAACCGATGGGCAGGTGCTTCCAGTTGGGGGTGAGCGGGTCGGGGGAGTCGGGGCGGAAGATCTGGCCGACGTTCCGGGCGTGGTGCTCGGAGGCGTAGAAGTCGACGTAGTCCGCCACCTCGAACGGCAGGTGCAGCGTGACCTGTGACAGCTCGTGGAAGTGGGGCTCGACGGCCGCCCGGTGCGCGGGCCGCGTGACCCACTCGGTGAGCGCCGCGCGCACCTCGGACCAGACGGCGGGGCCGGCGGCCAGCAGCGGGTTGAGGTCCGGCGCGGAGAGCGGGTCCGCGTGCGGGAAGTCCAGCGCGCGAGCGGCGGCGCCCGCGTCCAGTACGTGGTCGCCGAGCCGGACGCCGACCCGGCGACCGGCGCTGCCGGCGCTGCCGGCGGGCGAGAACACGCCATAGGGAAGGTTGTGCGGACCGAAGGGGTCGCCCTCGGGAACGTCGAACGGTGGCACGGGGGGCATGGGGTACTGCCTCACTCTCATCCGCGTCGGCCTGGGTTGATGATCCATAGCGTCGGGCCACACGTTACGGCCGGAACCGGTGTGTTGGGCAGGGTGCGGCCGCCGGTGGGGGCGGTGTCTAAAGAGTTCGCAATGTCCGAATAGCACTTGTCGGAGGGAAGTGTTCCGGCTTAGCGTCCTTCGGGGGACACGGACGGGGTGGGTCCGGTCCAAAGGGGGGACACGTGGGGGGACCCGTGGCCGGAAGACGCTTTGGCGCGCCCATCGAGGCGGACCGCGAAGTGCCGGGCCTGATAGTGAAGTTCGGCGGATATCCGCTGCACCACGGAGGAGTCGGCGCGATCCGCAGCCTGGGCCGGCTGGGCGTGCCGATGTACGCCATCACCGAGGACCCGTACACCCCGGCCGCCGCCTCCCGCTATCTGGAGCGGGCGTTCGTCTGGCCGACGACCGGCGCGGAGGAGCCGGAGCACCTGGTCGAGGGGCTGCGCCGGATCGGGCGCCGGATCGGCCGGCCGACGGTCCTGATCCCGACCGACGAGGAAGCGGCCGTACTGATCGCCGAGCACCAGGACGAGCTGTCCGGTGCCTTCCTCTTCCCGCCCGTCGACCCGGCCCTGCCGAGGCGGCTGGCCAGCAAGCAGGGGCTGCACGAGCTGTGCGAGGAGCACGGCGTCGCCAGCCCCACGACCGTCTTCCCGACCTCGTACGACCAGGTCGTGGCCTTCGCGGACGAGGCGCTGTTCCCGGTGGTGGCCAAGAACCGGGAGGCGTTCGTCCGGCGCAGCCGCCCCGCCGTGGGCGGCACCACCCGGATCGGCAGCCGCGCCGGTCTGCTGGCCCTCGCCCGCGACTGGGGCGACGACCCCGGTGTGATCCTCCAGGAGTACCTGCCGAGGGAGGCGGCCGAGGACTGGATCGTGCACGCCTGCTTCGACGCGGACGGGAATCCGCTGGCCGTCTTCACCGGCGTCAAGGTCCGCTCCTGGCCCCCGCACGCGGGCATGACGGCCCACGCCTATGTCGTCGACAACCCCGAACTCGCGGATCTGGCGACCCGGTTCGTGAAGCAGCTCGGCTTCGCCGGGGTCGTCGATCTCGACCTGCGTTTCGACCGCCGCGACGGCCAGTACAAGCTGCTGGACTTCAACCCCCGCATGGGCGCGCAGTTCCGGCTCTTCGAGAGCGAGTCGGGCGTGGACGTCGTACGGGCTCTGCACCTGCACCTCACCGGCCGGGCCGTCCCCGAGGGGGAGCAGCGGGCCGGGCGGCGGTTCGTCGTGGAGAACATCGACCTGCCCGCTTGGCTCGCCTACCGGCGCAGCGGTTACACCACGCCGTCCGCCCCCGCGCGGGCCGAGGGCACGGAGCTGGCGTGGCTCGCGGGCGACGACCCGATGCCGTTCCTCACGATGCTCGCCCGCTTCGGCCGCCCCGGCGCGAAGCACCTCTACCAGCTCTGGCGGACCAGCCGCCGGGGCGGCGGCACCTCGCACTCCACGAAGTAGGCAAGGCCACACACGTGGCGCACCGCGTCCTGGGGAGGGACTTCGTGATCCGACCGGTTGCAGTCATCGGGGCCGGGCCGTACGGCCTGTCCACCGCCGCCCATCTGCGGGCGCGCGGCATCCCCGTACGGGTCTTCGGCGACCCCATGGTGAGCTGGCGCGCGCACATGCCGGAGGGGATGCTGCTGAAATCCACCCCGGCCGCCTCGAACCTCGACTGCCCGCAGCCCGGCCACACGCTCGCCGACTTCTGCGACGCGGCGGGTGTCCGGCGGCTGGTCACCGATGAGGACATCATCCCGGCGGAGACCTTCATCGCCTACGGGGAGTGGTTCCAGCAGCGTTTGGTGCCGGACCTCGAGCAGGTCCGGGTGGTCTCGGTCGAGCGGGGACGGCCCGGCGGGTTCGAGCTGAAGCTGGACTCGGGGGAGCAGTTCGGCGCCCGCGCGGTGGTCGTCGCCACCGGGCTCTCCGGCTTCGCCCACCTGCCGCCCGAGCTGGCCGGAGCGGCGTTCGGCGGCCCCGCGCTGGTCACGCACAGTTCCCTCCACCACGACCTGGGCCGGTTCGCGGGCAAGGAGCTGATCGTCGTCGGCGCCGGCCAGTCCGCGCTGGAGACCGCCGCCCTCGCCGCCGAGGCGGGCGCCGGCGTACGGGTCGTCTCGCGCGGCCGGGGGAAGGTCGCCTTCGGCGCGCCGCCCTGGAAGCAGCCGAGGTTCCGCCCCGAGTCGCCGTTCGGCCGCGCCTGGTCGCTGTGGGCGCTCAGCTACCACGCCCAGCCCTACCGCTTCCTGCCCGAGAGCGTCCGGCACCACCTGGTCCGCCGGGTACTCGGGCCGCTCGGCGCCTGGTGGCTGAGGGAGCGCTTCGAGGGCCGGGTGCAGGTGAAGGAGGTGGCGCGAGTGGTGTCCGCCGAGGCGGTGGACGGCGCGCCGGTGCTCACCGTACGTACCCACGGCGGGCGCACCGACCGGCTCACCGCCGACCACGTCATCGCGGCCACCGGCTACCGGGTCGACCTGGCCGCGCTGGACTTTCTCGGCCCCGGCCTGCGCACGGACCTGGCGGTCACGCGGGGCGCGCCGCGCCTCGGCCCCGGCTACGTCTCCTCGCTGCCCGGCCTCTACTTCACCGGTCTGCCCGCGGCCGCCTCGTACGGGCCGGTGATGCGCTTCGTGTGCGGCACGGAATTCGCCTCCCCGAGGCTGGCGAAACACCTGGCCGCGGCACACGGCGCGCGGAGCTGAGCCACGCGTCAACTCCGGTGCGCGCGGGGTGAGTCGGCAGGACCGGCGATCCGTATTCTCTGATCATGGCCGCACCCTCCCCTCTCTCCCGTCCCTCGCTCATCGCCACCGACCTGGACGGGACGCTGCTGCGCGGCGACGACACGGTCTCCGCCAGGTCGCTCGCCGCGCTGGCGGAGGCGGCCCGCGCGGGCGCCCGGCACCTGGTGGTGACGGGCCGCCCGGCGCCCCGGGTGCGCCCCCTGCTGGCCGCGCTCGGCGGTACGGGGCTCGCGGTGTGCGCGCAGGGTGCCCAGGTGTACGACGCCGCCACCGGCACCCTGCTGTGGTCGGTCCGGCTGGACCGGGAGCTGGCCGAGACCGCGCTCGGCAAGATCGAGGCCGAGGTCGGCCAGGTGCACGCGGCCGCCGACCAGGACGGCGTGGACGGGCTCACCCTGGTCGAGTCCGGCTACCGGATGCCGCACCCGACCCTGCCCGCCGTACGGGTGGAGCGGCGCGAGCAGCTCTGGCGGGCACCGATCAGCAAGGTGCTGCTGCGCCACGACCGGCTGTCCGACGACGAACTGGCGGCCACCGCCCGCTCGGTCGTCGGTTCGCTGGCCACGGTCACCATGTCGGGACCCGGCACGGTGGAGCTGCAGCCGTGCGGCATCACCAAGGCGACCGGTCTCGCGCTGGCCGCCGAGCACCTGGGCCTCGGCCGCGCGGACGCCGTCGCCTTCGGCGACATGCCGAACGACATCCCGATGTTCCAGTGGGCGGCCCACGGCGTCGCCATGGCCGGCGCCCACCCGGAACTGAAGGCGGTGGCCGACGAGGTGACCCTCTCCAACGAGGACGACGGGGTGGCCGTCGTCCTGGAGCGCCTGTTCACCCCCTGACGCCGACGGCCCCCGCCGCACGCGCGAGGCGTGCGGCGGGGGCGCGGTGCACAGTGATCGTGCGGGCGGCTTAGTACGGGCCGTTGACGTTGTCGATCGAGCCGTAGCGGTGGTACGCGTAGTTGCAGGCGGCGGTGATGTTGGCGACCGGGTCGTACGGGTCGAAGGACGTGCCGGCGACGTGGTACGTACGGAAGGTCGGGTCGATCACCTGGAGCAGGCCCTTGGACGGGGTGCCGTTGACGGCGTTGATGTCCCAGTTGTTGATGGCCCGCGGGTTGCCCGAGGACTCGCGCATCACGTTGCGGTGGATGCCGTTGTAGGTGCCCGGGATGCCCTTCTCGGCCATGATCGCCAGGGACTGGCGGATCCAGCCGTCGAGGTTGTTCGAGTACGCGGCGGAGGCGGCGGCGGGCTTGGCGGCCGGGGCGGCGGAGGCGCTGGTGGCGCCGATGAGGGGGAGTGCGAACATCGCGGCACCGGTACCGGCGACGGCGAGCGTGCGGACGAGGCGCTTGGTGCGGGCACGGCGCGGCTGAGCAGCAGCAGACATGTCGGTGTTTCCTCTCCGTCGCCTGCGAGGTGAGCTGTCGGGTTCGGGCGGGGAGGTGCCCGGCCGCGTCGTCCCCGGTGCCCGTCGGACACCGGGGACGATCACGGCTTCACCCCTAGCCGTCCCGGCGCGACATGGGTCGCGCCGGTCCGGCGGCTTACCTGGGTCCCCCGCTCCTGCCGTACGAATGAGTTCGTGAGTGGGTGTGCCAGGCGCGGCAGGATTCGGCGTTCGCCTGACAGGGCCGGAACGTATGCGACCGCACATGTCCGGAACAAGTACTGGATTCACCCAAAGCCCTAATTGACCTTGGTCTGTCCCAAATGGCCCACTTGATCCTTTGCGTCTGCCAATCCCTCAACTCCCGTCCCGCGCACGGTAAGAAGGGGGTGAGAGGGGGGCCTGGCGGGGTACACGCGACTGGGCGGTCCACGTGAGCCAACTCACGGAATCGCAAAATACGCAAAATCAGACATGGGGGATTATGCGGATTTGGGCCGTCTGTGGGTATTAGGGAGTGTCGGTCCCCCGCAGGCGGAACCTCTCGCACTCTCCCGTTCGTTGGCCCGGTGTGACCCCCGGAGTGTCGGATCGTCCGACCGACCCCCCCTATACCGACCGTTGTCCACCCATTCGGTACATGACGGACGAAATCCGATACCTCACGAGCTGGACCGGTGGGTGCGATCGGTGATCGAAAGAGGACCGGATACGCTGACTTGACTGATGGCAGCGACCTATCGACAAGCCGTGAAGTCGCCAGCAGACACCAGCAGACAGGAGAACCTCGTGACCGTCGTCGGGCCGTTCGGGCTGAGCGTGCGGGACCAGGCACTGGAAGCCGATGTCCAGGCCGGACTGGCGGCTGTCGAGGCGGGCCTGCTAGAGGCCACCAAGAGCGACGTCCCCTTCATCACCGGGTCCGCCCAGCACCTGGTGCGGGCCGGCGGCAAGCGGTTCCGTCCGCTGCTCGTGCTGCTGTCCGCCCAGTTCGGCGACGGGCACGCCCCGCGCGTCATCCCCTCGGCCGTCGTCGTCGAGCTGACCCACCTGGCCACGCTCTACCACGACGACGTCATGGACGAGGCGGCCGTGCGGCGCGGCGTGGCCAGCGCCAACGCCCGCTGGGGCAACTCGGTCGCGGTCCTCACCGGCGACTTCCTCTTCGCCCGCGCCACGCAGATACTCGCCGATCTCGGCCCCGAGGCCGTCCGGGTGCAGGCCCTCGCCTTCGAGCGCCTCGTCACCGGCCAGATAATGGAGACCGCGGGTCCCCAGGACGGCCGCGACCCGGTCGAGCACTACCTCGACGTGCTCTCCGGCAAGACGGGCTCGCTGGTCGCCGTGTCCTGCCGGTTCGGTGCCATGATGTCCGGCGCCGACGAGAGCGTGGTCGACGTGCTCGCCCAGTACGGCGAGCGGCTCGGCGTCGCCTTCCAGCTCGCCGACGACGTGCTGGACATCGCCTCCGACTCCGACGAGTCCGGCAAGACCCCCGGCACCGATCTGCGCGAGGGCGTGCCCACGCTGCCCGTGCTCCGGCTGCGCGAGCGCGCCGCCCGGCTCGGCGAGCCCGCCGACCTCGCGCTGTGCGAGCTGCTGGACTCCGACCTCAGCGACGACGCCCGGCTCGCCGAGGCGCTGACCGCCCTGCGCGCCCACCCCGCGCTGGAACAGGCCCGCCGCGACGCGGTCCGGTACGCGGAGGAGGCCCGCGCGGCTCTCGCCCCGCTCAAGGACTGCACCGCCAAGTCGGCCCTGGTCGAACTGTGCGACGCCGTGGTGCACCGGGCGGGCTAGGGCCTGCCGGACAGGCTCTGGTGCGTGCGGGCGCTCGTACGACCCCTACGGGTCGGTGCGGGCGCCCGGTCCGTACGTCATACCGCAGGTGTACGCCGAGTTGGCTCCGTGGGCTGACGTACGAGGACTGTCGTATTGGTGTGATGGGAACCAGGGAAACCACCACTCCTCACCGATCCGGGTGAGAATGGCGGCTCAGGTGGAACCCATCGAGCGCAGCCGCCGCCGACGACGGAGGTAAGGCAGACATGGCACCGTACGAATCCGACCACGCGACCGGCGCCGGCCCCGACGAGGACCCGCGTACCGGACGCCGCAAGGCCGCCCGGTACGTGGTGCCCGTCGCGGTGGTGGGTGTCGCGGCCGCCACCATCGGGCTGGTCCCGGCGCTCGCCGCCTCCGGCGACCCGGACCTGCCGAAGATCACCGCGCAGCAGCTGGTCGAGAAGATCGCCAAGTCCGACGTCCAGCGGATGTCCGGCACCGTCAAGATCAGCACCGACCTCGGCCTGCCCGACCTCGGCAGCCTCCAGGAGGGCATGGGCTCCGGCCACGAGGACTCCTCCGCCGACCCGCGGACCAAGCTCACCGAGCTGGCGTCCGGCACCCACACCCTGCGCGTGGCCGCCGACGGCCCCGAGAAGCAGAAGGTCTCGCTGCTGGAGCGCGACGCCGAGTACAGCCTCATCCACAACGACAAGGACGTGTGGGGCTACGACAGCGCGAGCAACGAGGTCTTCCACACGACCGCCCAGCACACCGGCGAGAAGCGCGAACACCGGCCGAGCGCCACGCCCGACGACTTCGCCGAGGAGGCGCTGAAGTCGGTCGACTCCACCACCTCGGTCACCGTCGACGGCACCGCCCGCATAGCCGGCCGGGACGCCTACCAGCTCGTGATCAAGCCCAAGCAGTCCGGCTCCACCGTCCGTGACGTCACCATCGGCGTCGACGCCAGGACCGGCCTGCCGCTGAAGTTCACCCTCACCCCGAAGAGCGGCGGCGCCCCCGTCCTCGACGCCGGCTTCACCAAGGTCTCCTTCGCCGCCCCGCCCGCCTCCACCTTCGACTTCCGCCCGCCCAGGGGCGCGAAGGTGACCGAGGAGAAGCCGGGCAAGGACGAGCACAGCCCCGGCTTCGGCGGGCAGTTCGCGCCGGGCGGTCTGAGCGGCGCCGACACCATCGGCGAGGGCTGGACCACCATCGCCAAGTTCGACACCGGCGCCAAGGGGGACAAGACGTCCCAGCAGGGCGGCGCGATGGGCGGCTTCCTCGGCTCGCTGGGCGACCAGGTCTCCGGCGACTTCGGCAAGGGCACCGTCTTCTCCACCCGCCTGGTCAACGCCCTGATCACCGACGACGGCAAGGTCTACGCGGGCGCGGTCACCAAGAGCGCCCTGGTCAAGGCGGCCGACGCGGACAAGTAACCCGCCCGACACGCGAGGGGACCCGATGGAGCCGGCGTCCGTCACCGGGGAAGGGGCCGCGCCCGTCATCGCCACGCGCGGCCTCACCAAGCGGTACCGGGGTGGACAGCTCGCCGTGGACGGTCTGGACCTGACCGTCCCGGCGGGCAGCGTCTTCGGCTTCCTCGGCCCCAACGGGTCAGGCAAGACCACCACCATCCGCATGCTGATGGGTCTGATCGAACCGACCTCGGGCACCGCGCACGTCCTGGGCCGCCCCATTCCGGGGGCCACCCGTGCCGTACTGCCCGAGGTCGGCGCCCTCATCGAGGGCCCCGCGCTCTACGGCTTCCTCTCCGGCCGGGACAACCTGCTGCGCTACGACTCCGCCGACCCGGCCGCCGACCCCCGCACCCGGCGCGCCCGCACCGCCGCCGCGCTGGAGCGGGTGGGGCTCGCCGCGGCCGGGGGCAAGAAGGCGAGGGCGTACTCGCTCGGCATGAAGCAGCGTCTCGGGCTGGCCGCCGCGCTGCTCCGCCCGCGCCGCCTGCTCGTGCTGGACGAGCCGACCAACGGGCTCGACCCGCAGGGCATGCGTGAGATCCGCGGTCTGATCCGGGAACTGGCCGCCGACGGCACCACCGTCTTCCTCTCCTCCCACCTCCTCGACGAGATCGAGCAGGTCTGCACCCACGCGGCGGTGATGACCCGCGGCCGGCTCGTGACCCAGGGCGCGGTGGCCGACCTGGCCGCCGGGGCGCGCGGCCGGCTCGCCGTGACCACACCGGACCCGGCCGACGCGGCCCGTGTGCTCAAGGAGCAGGGCGTCACCGGCCTCACCGTGGCCGGCGAGACGGTCACCGGGGAACCGCCCGACCGCGACCTCGCCGAGGTGAACGCCGCCCTGGTCGCGGCGGGCGTGCGGGTACGGGGGTTCACGCTCGAACGGGCCTCGCTGGAGGACGCGTTCGTGGCACTGACCGGAGAGGGCTTCGATGTCGCGGGCTGAGACCACCTGCCCCCCTGCGGCCCGGCCGCTGTGGACCTTCGGGCTGCTGCGCAGCGAGCTGGTCACCACCTTGCGCCGCTGGCGCACCCTGGTGCTGCTCGCGGTGCTGGCCGCGGTGCCGGTGCTGATCGGGATCGCGGTACGGGTCGAGACGGGGGGCGGCGGGGACCCGGACCGGGGCGGCGGGGGTCCCGCCTTCATCGCGCAGGTCACCAACAACGGGCTGTTCCTGGTCTTCACCGCGCTCGCGGCGACCCTGCCGTTCTTCCTGCCGATGGCGGTCGGGGTGATCGCCGGGGACGCGGTGGCGGGGGAGGCGGGCGCGGGCACGCTGCGCTATCTGCTGGTCGCCCCGGCGGGCCGTACCCGGCTGCTGCTGACCAAGTACGCGACCGTCCTGGCTTTTTGCCTGCTGGCCACGCTGGTGGTCACGGTCTCCGCGCTGGCCGTGGGCGCGCTGCTGTTCCCGCTGGGGGAGGTCACGACGATCTCCGGTACGCGCATCGGCTTCGGCGACGGGCTGCTCCGGGCGCTGCTGATCGCCCTCGCCGTGGCGGCCTCGCTGACCGGGGTGGCGGCGCTCGGGCTGTTCGTGTCGACGCTGACCCACAGCGGGATCGCGGCGATGGCGACCACGGTGGGGCTGCTGATCACCGTCCAGATCCTCGACCAGATCCCGCAGCTCCACGCGATCCAGCCGTACCTGTTCTCGCACTACTGGCTGTCCTTCGCGGACCTCCTGCGCGACCCGGTCCTCTGGGACGACCTCCGCCGCAACCTGGTCCTCCAGGGGGTCTACGCCGCGGTGTTCGGCACGGCGGCGTGGGCGCGGTTCACGGCGAAGGACATCACGGCCTAGGGGGAGACACCCCCTAGCGGCCCGGGAAGCGGGCCGGTGGGGTCTCGCTCGTGAAGAAGGTCTTCGCGCGGGCCAGTGCCCCGGTGTCGTCGCGTACGTCTCCCGGCCCACTGCCGTTGCCGAGCAGCACCCCGCCGAAGCGCATCTTCAGGTAGGCGGCGGAGTTGTTCAGGCTGCCGATCAGGGGGTCCGCGACCGAGGGGTCCCGGTCGGCGAGCGCCGTCACGCCCCACAGGGTCCGGCCGGCCATCGCCTCCTTGAAGCCGGCCTCGGGGATGCGGAGCCAGCCCGACCAGTGGTCCAGGTAGCGCTTGGTGAGGCTGGAGAGGGAGTACCAGTACAGCGGCGAGGCGATCACCACGTCCGTCGCGGCGAGGGTGGCGTCCAGCAGCATCCCGGCGGGGGTGTCGGGGGCGGGGCGCACGTGGTCGCTGTCGTGCCGCAGGTCCTCCGCCTCGGGCAGCGGCAGCCCGGCCAGCCTGATCCACTCCTGCTCCACCCCCTCCGGCAACTGCTCGGCGGCGGTCCGGGCCAGGAACTCGGTGTTCCCCTGGGTGCGGGCGCTGCCCAGGACGAAGAGGAATCTGCGGCTCATGAGGACCCCTGGGGCGAGAGAAGTTGAATCCGCGTGCATCTTATGCACATGCAAGTACTCTCGCAAGGGTGGCTGGTGCGAGGCTGTGACGTCGCGGTGACGCGCGGGCGTGTCGCGGGCGGCGAGACTGGACGCAGGAGGCGTACGACCGGGCGCGGCGCCGGGGGGAATGAGGGAACAGGGATGTCTCGACTCAGCTTCGAGAAGCGGCGCGCGGACCGGCCGGTCCAGGTCCGCGTCTCGGCCGGCGGCACGGCGTCGGTCGCCGGTGCCCCCGTCCTCAGGGCCCCGGACGAGGACATCCATAACGCGGTCCTCAACCACCTCCGCGATCTGGCCACGTCCCACGGCACCCCGATACGGGCCACCATCCACGACGAGGCGGCGGGGTGCCTGGTCCCGCTGGAGGTCTCGCCGGACGGGACGACACGGATGACGGGCGAGCCGACGAGGCTCCCCGCGGCGCCGGGGACGGTGCAGCCGCCTCGGGGGGTGTTCGGGCCGCCGCCGGTGATGGGGGGTGCGGCGGCGGAACCCATACCGGAGCGGAAGCCTCGGGCTGCTTCCGGCACCGTCAACTTCAGGAAGCCCAAGCCTGGTTCGGGGCCCAAGGCCGCCCCCGAGCCGGCTCCCGAACTCGTCCTCGGTCCCAAGCCCGCCCCCGAGGCCGAGCCCGAGCCCATTCCGCCGAGCCGGTTCGATGCCATCGCGGAGGAGATGCTCGCGGAGGTGCCGGTGGG
Source organism: Streptomyces griseoluteus (assembly GCF_004784465.1). Taxonomy (GTDB): domain Bacteria; phylum Actinomycetota; class Actinomycetes; order Streptomycetales; family Streptomycetaceae; genus Streptomyces; species Streptomyces griseoluteus. The sequence goes on from NZ_SRRU01000001.1 coordinate 111,261, forward strand.
GGAGACGGCGGACGGGGCGCAGGTGTGGACGGCGGCGCTGGGACGGGTCGGGGATGCCGTACGGGGCGGAGACGTCGAGCGGGCGGCCGAGTTGGCGAGCCGGGCCGTGGCGAAGGCGTCCGGTGCGCTCGGACCCCGGCACCCCGAGGTGCTGCACCTGCGCGAACTCTGCGCGTACATCTCGTACTTGACCGGCGACCCGGCCCGCGCCTTCGACCTCTCGCTGGACCTGGCCCGCAAGCGCGCCGAGTCGGGCGACCCGGCGGCGGCCTACGGCAACGTACGCAGCGCGGCGACCGCGTGGCGCGTGGTGGGCGACGCGGAGCAGGCCCTCCGGATGGGTCGCGAACTCATCGCCGTATGGACCGCGTTGGCCTCGAAGCCGGGCCCGGCCGCGTCCGACCCCCGCCCCCTGGAGTCGGCCCACACCCGGATGACCCGCCTGACGGCACGCGCGGCGGCGGCCGAGGCGTGAGCCGGCTCACTCGCAGCTCTCCGCGACCCGTACCACCCCGAGCACGACCGGGTAGCCGGTGATCTGCTGGTTCGGTCCCGGCCGGGTCTCACAGATCTTCCACTCGGCCGGATCGTCCACCGAACGCCCCTTCCCGCTCACGTCCTTGAAGGCCACCTCGGTGTCGGGGCCCATCTGCACGGCCGCGCGGCCGGCGTTGCCGCCGATGAGGTCCATCATGACGGCGGTGACGGGCTGAGGGCGCGCACTCGCGGACGCGGAAGCGGTGGCCGTGGCGGCGGGGGCGGGGCGCCCCGCCCCCGCACACGCGGTGACCGAGGCCAGCAGGGCGACGGCGGCGAGGGGCCCCAGGAACTGTCTTTTCGTCATGCCCCTGTCTACTACTGAACGCAGAACTCGTTCCCCTCGGGGTCTGCCAGTACGGTCCACACGCCCGCCGGCTCACTCACCTCACGCAGCACGGTGGCCCCCAGCGCGGTGAGCCGAGCCACCTCCCCGGCCCTCCGCTCCGGCCCGGCGTGCAGATCGAGATGCAGCCGGTTCTTGCCGCTCTTGGCCTCCGGCACCCGCTGAAAAAGCACCCGCCGCCCCAGCCCGGTCCCCGTCTCGGGGTCGTACGGGTCATCGGGATGCCGCACAGCCACCAGATCCCGGAACGCGGGCCGCCCGTGGTACTCCACGGTCGCCTCCCCGGCCAACGCCCCGACCGCCAACAACCGCTCGATCAGCGCACTGTTGTCCTCCGGCTCATAGCGCAACGCGGCCCCCCAGAAGTCCGCCTGCCCATGCGGATCGACCGCGTCGACCACAACTTTCCAGTGCAGCGGCTCAACCCGCGAAGAAGAAGTCACCATGCAGCCCTTTTATAGGGCCGGCACCCACCCCGCATGGCGAGTTACGCCACTTCCGCGTGCCTGGATACGTCGCCCGGCCCCACGTACCCCTCAGACATCCACCGCATCCACCGCAGCCGCAGCCGGGTCCGTCCGGCGGGACATCGCCACCACCCGGGCGCGTCGCGCGGAGCGCATCGCGTCCCAGGTCAGGAGGATCAGGGCCAGCCAGACCAGGGCGAAGCCGGCCCAGCGCTCGGGGGGCATGGCCTCGTGGAAGTAGAGGATGCCGAGGAGGAACTGGAAGACCGGGGCCAGGTACTGGAGGAGGCCGAGGGTGGAGAGGGGGACTCGGATCGCGGCGGCGCCGAAGCAGACCAGGGGGAGGGCCGTGACGATGCCGGTGGAGGCCAGGAGGGTGGCGTGGGCGGCGCCCTCCGTGGCGAAGGTGAGGTCGCCCCGGGTGCTGAGCCAGATCAGGTAGGCGAGGGCGGGGAGGAACTGGATGGCCGTTTCGGCGGCCAGGGATTCCACGCCCCCCAGACCGACCTTCTTCTTCACCAGGCCGTACGTCGCGAAGCTCACCGCGAGGCAGAGGGAGATCCACGGGGGCCGGCCGTAGCCCACCGTCAGGACGACGACCGCCGCGAAGCCGACGCCCACCGCCGCCCACTGCGCCGGCCGCAGCCGCTCCTTCAGCAGCAGCACGCCCAGCCCGATCGTCATCAGCGGATTGATGAAGTACCCGAGCGACGCCTCCACCACGTGACCCGAGTTCACCGCCCAGATGTAGACGCCCCAGTTCACCGTGATGACAGCGGCGGCCACCGCGATCAGCGCGAGCCGCCGCGGCTGGCGCAACAGCTCGCCGGCCCATGCCCACCGCCGCACGAACACCAGTGCCACGGCGACGAAGACCAGGGACCACACCATCCGGTGGGCCAGGATCTCCATGGCCCCGGCCGGCTTCAGCAGCGGCCAGAAGAGGGGAACCAGCCCCCACATCCCGTACGCCGCGATGCCGTTCAGCAGCCCTATTCGGTGTTCACCCTTGGACGTCCCGGCCACGGGCTCCTCCTTCTCGCAATCCGCCACGCGGGAACGAAGGTAACGCCGCCCCACCCCGCCTGTCATGCCCGTATCGCCATACGGTCATGACGGGGAAGGAGGGGTGGCGCACCCGGCCCCGACCCCGCCCGGCGGAACCCCTCAGCCGGCCGTCGCCTTCAGGCCCTCCTCCACCGCCACCGACAGCGGCGTCGTCGGCCGCCCGATCAGCCGCGACAACTCCCCGCCCGGCACCACCAGCTCGTCCCGCGCGATCGACTCGTCCACCCCGGCCAGCATCTCCGCGAGCGCGTCCGGCAGCCCCGCGCCGGCCAGGATGCCCTTGAGGGTCTCCCCGGACACGGACTGGTAGCTGATCGTCCGCCCCGTCCGCGCGCTCAGCTCGGCCGCGTACTCCGCGAAGCCCCACGCCACGTCGCCGCCCAGCTCGTAGGTGGTGTTCTCGTGGCCCTCACCGGTCAGCACGGCGACCGCCGCGGCGGCATAGTCGGCACGGGCGGCGGAGGAGACGCGGCCCTCGCCCGCGGCCGTGACCACCGCGTCGTGGGCCAGCACGGGGGCCAGGTTCTCGGTGTAGTTCTCGTGGTACCAGCCGTTGCGCAGCAGCGAGTACGGCAGCCCGGAGGCGAGCACCGCCTCCTCGGTCGCCCGGTGGTCGTCGGCCAGCGTCGCGGTCAGGGTGCCCGGCGCGCTGGTGTACGCGAGCAGTGCCACCCCCGCCGCCTTCGCCGCGTCGATGACCACCTGGTGCTGGGCCACCCGGCCCTTGTCGAACTCGTTGCCCGAGATCAGCAGCACCTTGTCGCCGGCCGAGAAGAGGCCGTCGAAGGTCTCGGGGGCGTTGTAGTCGGCGACGGCCAGCCGCACACCGCGCTCGGCGAACCCGGCGCCCTTGGCCTTGTCCCGCACGACCGCGGTGATCTCCTCGGCCGGGACCCGCTCCAGCAACTGGGCGATCACGTGGCGGCCGAGGTGTCCGGTGGCTCCGGTGACGACGATGCTCATGGCGTTACTCCTAGGGGAACGTCGGGGTTATGTCGCTAACCCTAGGAACGGCGCTAACCAAAAGACAGTACCCACTTACAAGTAAGGTACTGCTATGAAGGTAAGCAACAAGGTCGGCGAAGCCCTGTGCCCGCAGCGCCTGGTGCTGGAGCATGTGACGAGCCGCTGGGGCACGCTCGTCCTCATCGAGCTGCTGGACCGCTCCTACCGGTTCGGGGAGCTGCGGCGGGCGGTCGGCCGCTGGGGCGGCCGCGAGGTCAGCGAGAAGATGCTCACCCAGACCCTCCAGACCCTGGAGCGGGACGGCCTGGTCCACCGGGACGCCAAGCCGGTCATCCCGCCCCGCGTCGACTACTCCCTCACCGGCCTGGGCCGCGAGGCCGCCGAGCAGGTCAGGGCGCTGGCGGTGTGGACCGAGGACCGCCTGGAGCAGGTGGAGAAGGCCCGCCGCGCATACGACGAGGTCCGGGAGACACGCTCCCGGACCTCGTAGAACAACGCCGTACGGAGACCTCAGCCGACGACCGTCCAGGTGTCCCCGCCCGCCAGCAGCGTGGCCAGGTCGCCCTTGCCCTGCTGCTCGATCGCGGTGTCCAGCTGCTCGGACATCAGACTGTCGTAGACCGGCCGGTCCACCGCCCGGAACACCCCGATCGGGGTGTGGTGCAGGGTGTCCGGGTCGGCCAGCCGGGACAGCGCGAACGCCGTGGTGGGGGAGGCCGCGTGCGCGTCGTGGACCAGCAGGTCCGCCTCGTTGTCCGGGGTCACGGTGACCACCGTCAGCTCACCGGCCCGGTCCCGTACGACACCCCGCGAGCCGTCCGCGCCGAACCGCACCGGCTGCCCGTGCTCCAGCCGGATCAGCGCCTCCTCGGCCCGCTGCTTGTCCTTGAGGGCGTCGAAGGCACCGTCGTTGAAGATGTTGCAGTTCTGGTAGATCTCGATCAGCGCGGTGCCGGGGTGGTCGGCGGCCGCCCGTAGCACCTCGGTCAGATGCTTGCGGTCGGAGTCGATGGTCCGGGCGACGAACGACGCCTCCGCGCCCAGCGCCAGCGACACCGGGTTGAACGGCGCGTCCAGCGACCCCATCGGCGTCGACTTGGTGATCTTGCCGAGTTCGGAGGTCGGGGAGTACTGGCCCTTGGTGAGGCCGTAGATCCGGTTGTTGAACAGCAGGATCTTCAGGTTCACATTGCGGCGCAGCGCGTGGATCAGATGGTTGCCGCCGATGGACAGCGCGTCCCCGTCACCGGTGATCACCCACACCGACAGGTCCCGCCGCGAGGACGCGAGCCCGGTGGCGATGGCCGGGGCGCGGCCGTGGATGGAGTGCATCCCGTAGGTGTTCATGTAGTACGGGAAGCGGGACGAGCAGCCGATGCCCGAGACGAAGACGATGTTCTCCCGGGCCAGCCCCAGCTCCGGCATGAACCCCTGCACGGCCGCGAGGATCGCGTAGTCACCGCAGCCGGGGCACCAGCGGACCTCCTGGTCGGACTTGAAGTCCTTCATCGACTGCTTGCCCTCGGCCTTGGGGACAAGCTGGAGCAGCTCGCGTGCGGAGTCAGTCATCGATGGCCTCCTTGAGCGCGGTGGCGAGCTGTTCCGCCTTGAACGGCATGCCGTTGACCTGGTTGAACGAGCGGGCGTCGACCAGGTACTTCGCCCGGATCAGGGTGGCGAGCTGCCCCAGGTTCATCTCCGGGACCACCACCTTGTCGTAGCCCTTCAGCACCTCGCCGAGGTTCGCCGGGAAGGGGTTGAGATGGCGAAGGTGCGCCTGCGCGATGGACTCGCCGGCCGCGCGCAGCCGCCGTACCGCCGCCGTGATCGGGCCGTACGTCGAGCCCCAGCCGAGCACCAGCGTCGGGGCGCCGTCCGGGTCGTCGACCTCGATGTCCGGGACGTCGATGCCGTCGATCTTGGCCTGGCGGGTGCGGACCATCAGGTCGTGGTTGGCCGGATCGTAGGAGATGTTGCCCGTACCGTCCTGCTTCTCGATACCGCCGATGCGGTGCTCCAGCCCCGGCGTGCCCGGCACCGCCCAGGGGCGGGCCAGCGTGCGCGGGTCCCGCTTGTACGGCCAGAAGACCTCGGTGCCGTCCTCCAGCGTGTGGTTCGGGCCCTGCGCGAACTGCACCTGGAGGTCCGGGAGTTCGTCGAGGTCCGGGATGCGCCACGGCTCGGAGCCGTTGGCCAGGTAGCCGTCGGAGAGCAGGAACACCGGGGTCCGGTAGGTCACCGCGATCCGGGCCGCCTCCAGCGCCGCGTCGAAGCAGTCGGCCGGAGTACGCGGGGCCACCACCGCGACCGGCGCCTCACCGTTGCGCCCGTACATCGCCTGGAGCAGGTCGGCCTGCTCGGTCTTGGTCGGCAGACCCGTCGACGGGCCGCCGCGCTGGATGTCGATCACCAGCAGCGGCAGCTCCAGCGAGACCGCGAGCCCGATCGTCTCGCTCTTGAGCGCCACCCCCGGCCCCGACGTGGTCGTCACCGCGAGCGAACCCCCGAACGCCGCGCCCAGCGCCGCGCCGATGCCCGCGATCTCGTCCTCGGCCTGGAAGGTCCGCACACCGAAGTTCTTGTGCTTCGACAGCTCGTGCAGGATGTCGGAGGCCGGGGTGATCGGGTACGAGCCCAGGAACAGCGGGAGATCGGCCTGCCGGGAGGCGGCGATCAGTCCGTACGCCAGGGCCAGGTTGCCGGAGATGTTGCGGTAGTCACCGGGCGGGAAGGCCCGCGCGGCCGGCGCCACCTCGTAGGAGACGGCGAAGTCCTCGGTCGTCTCGCCGAAGTTCCAGCCCGCCCGGAACGCGGCCACGTTGGCCGCCGCGATGTCCGGCTTCTTGGCGAACTTGCTGGTCAGGAACTTCTCGGTGGCCTCGGTGGGCCGGTGGTACATCCAGCTCAGCAGCCCCAGCGCGAACATGTTCTTGCTGCGCTCGGCCTCCTTGCGGGAGAGGTCGAACTCCTTCAGCGCCTCCACCGTCAGCGTGGTCAGCGGTACCGGATGCAGCTGATAACCATCGAGCGAGCCGTCGTCCAGCGGGGAATCGGCGTACCCCACCTTCGCCAGCGCCCGCTTGGTGAACTCGTCCGTGTTGACGATGATCTCCGCGCCCCGCGGCAGGTCGCCGACGTTGGCCTTCAGGGCGGCGGGGTTCATGGCGACCAGCACGTTCGGCGCGTCGCCCGGGGTGAGGATGTCGTGGTCGGCGAAGTGGAGCTGGAACGAGGAGACGCCGGGCAGGGTGCCGGCGGGCGCGCGGATCTCGGCGGGGAAGTTGGGAAGGGTGGAGAGGTCGTTGCCGAAGGACGCGGTTTCCGAGGTGAACCGGTCCCCGGTGAGCTGCATACCGTCACCGGAGTCCCCCGCGAACCGGATGATCACCCGGTTCAGGCGCCGTACGTCCTTCGCTCCGCCCGGTCTGCGCTGCCTGCCGGCGGCGTTCTCGTCGGCCTGCTCCGCCGGGCTGCTGACCTGACTGGTCACTGAACTGGACCTCCTTCGAGGCGGCCGTCCGGGGGCGGTCTTCCCCCGGACCAATCCCAGGGTCAACCCTACGTCGCTCAGGGTCGGCTTCCGAGGATCGCTTGGGTATCTCCCGTTATGTGGACTCGCCGCGCCGTCCAGTCTGGGTGCCGTCAGGAGTTCAGATAGGTCAGCACTGCCAGAACACGCCGGTGGTCTCCGTCGCTCGGGGTGAGGCCCAGCTTCATGAAGATGTTGCTGACGTGCTTCTCCACCGCGCCGTCGCTCACCACGAGCTGCCGGGCCACGGCCGAGTTGGTCCGCCCCTCCGCCATCAGCCCCAGCACCTCCCGTTCGCGCGGGGTCAGCGCGGCCAGCACGTCCTGCTTGCGGCTGCGGCCCAGCAACTGCGCCACCACCTCCGGGTCCAGCGCCGTACCGCCCCGGGCGACCCGCTCCACCGCGGCGACGAACTCGCGCACGTCCGCGACCCGGTCCTTGAGCAGATAGCCGACGCCCCGGCTGGAACCGGCCAGCAGTTCGGTGGCGTAGCGCTCCTCCACGTACTGCGACAGCACCAGCACCCCGAGGTCCGGGTGGCGGCCGCGCAGCTCCACGGCGGCCCGCACCCCCTCGTCGGTGTGCGTCGGCGGCATCCGTACGTCCGCCACCACCACGTCCGGCAGCTCGTCCCGGCCGGCCAGCTCCGCGATGGTGGCGAGCAGCGCCTCCGCGTCCGCGACCCCGGCCACCACCTCGTGGCCGAGGTCGGTCAGCAGCCGGGTCAGCCCCTCCCTGAGCAGTACCGAGTCCTCGGCGATGACCACACGCACCTTGTTCTCCACGATTCCCCGAGCCCCCACACGCCTGTCGACAAGGAGGCCCAGCATTCCAGCTTCGTCAGGCGCGCCAGGGCAGTTCCGCGGTGATGACGGTGGGCCCGCCGGGCGGGGAGTCCACGACGAACACCCCGTCGACCGCGCCGAGGCGTTCGGCGAGTCCCGCGAGTCCTGATCCGTGGGCGGGGTCGGCTCCGCCGATTCCGTCGTCGCGGATTTGGAGCATGAGGTGGTGGGGGGTGTGCCAGAGGTCGAGGGTGGCGTGGTGGGCGTGGCTGTGTTTGCTGATGTTCTGGAGGAGTTCGCTGGCGGTGTAGTAGGTGATGCCTTCGATGGCGGGTGCGGGTCGGGTGGGGAGGTCGACGGTGAGGGTGACGGGGACGGTGCAGCGGGTGGCGATGGCGGAGAGGGCTGCGTCGAGTCCTCGGTCGGTGAGGACGGCGGGGTGGATGCCCCGGGCGAGGTCGCGGAGTTCTTTGAGGGCGGTTTTGACTTCGCCGTGGGCTTCTTCGACCATGCGGGCGGCTGTTTCGGGGTCGTGGTGGAGTTTTTCCTTGGCGAGTCCGAGTCCCATGGCGAGGTTGACCAGGCGTGCCTGTGCTCCGTCGTGCAGGTCGCGTTCGATACGGCGCAGATCGGCGGCGGCGGTGTCGACGACCACACCCCGGTCCGACTCCAGCTCCTCCACGCGGGCCGTCAGCCGGGAGGGGCCGAGCAGGCCGCGCACCAGCAGCCCGTCCACCGTGGTCAGGCCCCGCAGCAGCCACGGCGTGAGCAGCGTGAACACCAGCCCGACCAGCGCGGTCGCGGTGATCTCGAAGGGGTTGTCCAGGTAGACGCTGTGGTGGTCGTCCCCGTAGAGCTGGATGCCGCCCTGCCCGGCCCACATCGGGAACACCCAGAACCACAGCGGGTACGTCAGCAGCGCCCAGCCGTACGTCCAGAAGCTGAGGGCCACCGAGAAGGAGAACACCGCCCACGGGAAGTGGACCAGCGCGTACACCAGGTGCCGCCAGGACGAGCCGCTCTTGAGCACCGCGCCGAGCCAGGGCAGCAGCCCCGGTCCGCTGGGGTTCAGCGGCTCCGGCGCGGCCACCCGCACCTTCAGCAGCGCCCCGGCCCGCGCCCGCTCCAGCGCCCCGAAGCCCCGGCAGCCGACCAGGGCCAGCGCGAGGACGGGCACCCCGACGAAGGTCACCAGCAGGCCGGCGCCGAGCGAGATCATCGTGACCGTCCAGACGAACAGGGCGACGGCCACCGGCAGCCCGGTCAGCGCGTAGCCCAGCTCCCGCCAGGTCCGCGCCTCCAGCGGCGCCCGCAGCGCGGCGGGGAGGCGGTGGCGGGCCGGCTCTTCCCGGTAGGGCGTGTAGTGCGTGGCCATCGGTGTGGTCCCCGTTCTCCTCGTGTGGGCCTGCCTGCTCAGACTGCTCGTCCGCACCGGGTGCGGGCCATGGCGTGCGTCCCCGTCTTGAACAGGGGGTTTTCCCTACCGTCCGGCGCGGCGCTCGTCCTCGCGGTCCCGCCAGGGCAGCTCGGCGGTGATGACGGTGGGCCCGCCGGGCGGGGAGTCCACGATGAACACCCCGTCGACCGCGCCGAGGCGTTCGGCGAGTCCCGCGAGTCCTGATCCGTGGGCGGGGTCGGCTCCGCCGATTCCGTCGTCGCGGATTTGGAGCATGAGGTGGTGGGGGGTGTGCCAGAGGTCGAGGGTGGCGTGGTGGGCGTGGCTGTGTTTGCTGATGTTCTGGAGGAGTTCGCTGGCGGTGTAGTAGGTGATGCCTTCGATGGCGGGTGCGGGTCGGGTGGGGAGGTCGACGGTGAGGGTGACGGGGACGGTGCAGCGGGTGGCGATGGCGGAGAGGGCTGCGTCGAGTCCTCGGTCGGTGAGGACGGCGGGGTGGATGCCCCGGGCGAGGTCGCGGAGTTCTTTGAGGGCGGTTTTGACTTCGCCGTGGGCTTCTTCGACCATGCGGGCGGCTGTTTCGGGGTCGTGGTGGAGTTTTTCCTTGGCGAGTCCGAGTCCCATGGCGAGGTTGACCAGGCGTGCCTGTGCTCCGTCGTGCAGGTCGCGTTCGATACGGCGCAGATCGGCGGCGGCGGTGTCGACGACCACACCCCGGTCCGACTCCAGCTCCGCTATCCGGCGCTCCAGCTCGTCCGACGGCGCCAGCAGGGCGCGGGCCAGCGCCCGGTCCACGTTCGCCAGACCCCGCGCCAGATAACCCAGCACCGGCCACAGCACGAAGAACGAGACCAGCACGGTGGTGAAGGTCAGCACCCCCCAGGGCAGCCGGATCAGGCAGTAGAGCAGCGACCGCCAGCCCACCGGGTCCCGCAGCGCCTGCCACAGCCGCCGCACCACACCGCCGCCCCGCGCGAGTGGCAGCGGCGACGGCTCCGGCACCCGCACCCCGAGCAGCACGCGCACCCGCGCCCGCTCCAGCCTGCCCAGCAGCCGGGCGCCCAGCAGGGAGCCCGCCAGCAGCGGCAGCCCGAGTACCGTGACGGTGAGACCCCCGCTCACGGACAGCACGGTGACCGCGTACACGAAGCCCACCACCGCCAGCGGCAGGTTCAGCAGGAGATGCGCGATCTCCTTCCAGGTGTGCGCGTCGAAGGCGAGCCGGGCGGACGGCGGACGGCCGGAGTCGCCGGCCGGTCCGGCGGCGGGAGCGGGAGCGGTCATGGCGGCCAGCCTGCCGTGCCCGAAGGCCCGTACGCCATGCGGTGGACCGCCTTCCGGGCCCTGGGGAAAACCCCACCCCCCGGCCTCGCGGCCCGTCACGGGCTGCTTACCGGCGCTTTATCAGGGCCTAGACTCCCGTGCGTACGCAAACCTCTGCCGCGTCCGTCACAGGGCGCGCGGAGGTCACGGAGGACACCCGGTCAGGGAGCGAGGGACGGACGGTGCGCGAGACGTTGGGGGTGACGACGGTCGCCGCGGGCGGCACCACGTCGGACTACTTCGGGTCCTACTCGGTCGTGGGCCTGCTCGCCGTCGTCGGCATGCTCTTCGTGGCGGCCGCCTTCGGCGCCGGCCGCCTGCTGCGGCCCGTGGTGCCCACCCCCGAGAAGCTCATGACCTACGAGTGCGGTGTCGACCCCGTCGGGGAGGGCTGGGCCCACACCCAGGTCCGGTACTACGTCTACGCCTTCCTGTACGTCATCTTCGCCGTCGACTCGATCTTCCTGTTCCCCTGGGCGACGGTCTTCGCCGCCCCCGGCTACGGCGCGGCCACCCTGGTGGAGATGTTCATCTTCCTGGGCTTCCTCGCCGTCGGCCTGCTGTACGCCTACAAGAAGGGCGTCCTGACATGGACGTGAACCCGGCCGCCCCCGAGCCGGTACTGCTGCCCGAGCCCAAGCGGCTGGGCGCGCTGGCCCGGCTGGCACCCGAGCCGATGAAGGTCGTCCTCAACTGGGGCCGCCGCTACTCGCTCTGGGTCTTCAACTTCGGCCTCGCCTGCTGCGCGATCGAGTTCATCGCCGCGTCGATGGCCCGCCACGACTTCATCCGGCTCGGCGTCATCCCCTTCGCGCCGGGCCCCCGCCAGGCCGACCTGATGGTCGTCTCCGGCACGGTCACCGACAAGATGGCGCCCGCCGTGAAGCGGCTGTACGAGCAGATGCCCGAGCCGAAGTACGTCATCTCCTTCGGCGCCTGCTCCAACTGCGGCGGGCCGTACTGGGACTCCTACTCCGTCACCAAGGGCGTCGACCAGATCATCCCGGTCGACGTGTACGTGCCGGGCTGCCCGCCGCGTCCCGAGGCGCTGCTCCAGGGCATCCTCAAGCTCCAGGAGAAGATCGCCCGCGAGTCGCTTGCGGAGCGGTACGGCAAGGGGGGCGCGGCCCGGCCGTCCGTGGCCGCACTCCAGAGCGACCTGGTGCGTCCGCCGGCGGCTCCTTCCGCGGAGGGGACCGAGCGATGAGCTGGCTGCCCGCCCCCGTGGAGGAGCTCTTCGGCCCCGACGCCACCGCCGAGGAGTCGTACGACGTCCTCACCGTCGACGTGCCTCCCGCCGCGTGGCTCACCGCGCTCGAGACGGCTCGTACGACGCTGACCTGTACCTACTTCGACTGGCTGAGCGCGGTCGACGAACCCGGTACCGGGTTCCGGGTCTCCGCCCACGTCGTCGCCCTGCACCCGGTCCGCCGCCTGCTGGTGCGCACGACCGTCCCGCACGAGGCGCCGGTGCTGCCGAGCGCCGTCGGCGTGTACGCGGGCGCCGCCTGGCACGAGCGGGAGACCCACGAGATGTTCGGGGTCGACTTCACGGGCCACCCCGCGCTGGACCACCTCCTCCTGCCGGAGAACTTCGAGGGCCACCCCCTCCGCAAGGACTTCGTTCTCGCCGCCCGCGTCGCCAAGGCGTGGCCGGGGGCGAAGGAACCGGGCGAGTCGGAGCACGGCGGCCCCAAGCGGCGCCAGATGCTGCCGCCGGGGGTGCCTGATCCCAACGAGTGGGGCCCGCTGAAGGGCCAGCTGCCACCCGCGCCGTCGCGTCCCGCGCGGGCGGCTGCGGCGGGCGAGCGGCCGGCTCGGCGGGCTCGCGCTGCGGGGGAGCCGGGGGGCGGCGCGGCGGAGGAGGCTGTGCGACCTCGGCGGGCTCGGAGCGCCAGTGAGGGATCTGCGAGTCAGGGTGCTCCGGAGCCGGAGGGTGCTGCTGCTGGGCCTCGCCGGATGCGGAGTGCGAGCGAGGGGTCGGCGAGTCAGGCGGCTCGGGAGCCGGGGGCTGCTGCGCCTCGGCGGACGCGGAGTGCCAGCGAGGGCTCGGTGAGTCAGAGTTCGGCGGAGCCGGGTGCCGGGGCCTCGCCGCGCCGGATGCGGAGTGCGAGTCAGGGGTCGGCCGGCCAGGGGTCTCCGGAGGGTGTGCAGGCCCCTGCCGAGACGCCGACCGAGGCACCCAGGGGGCCGCGCAGGTCGCGCAGCGCCTCGCAGGGATCGGCCTCGCAGCGAACCGGGACGCCCGAGCCTGCTGAGCCCTCGGTACCGGCAGGGCCGACCGAGTCTTCGGAACCGAGTGGACCGAGCGGGCCTGCCGAGCCCGCACAGCCGACCGAGCCGAAGAAGCCGGCCGAGCCGGCGCGGCGTCGCAGCGCCGACGCGCCCTGGCATCACGCCCGTCCGGCCTTCGAGGAGGCCGACGAGCGGCCGAAGACACCCCCCGCTCCCGAGCAAGAACCCACCGACACCCCCGACGACCCCGCAGGAGGCGCGCAGTGAACGACGTGCTGGACGTCGCCCTGCGACTCGTCGTCGTGTTCCTCGTGTTCCTGACGTTGCCGCTGGTCATCGGGCAGACCGAGCACAAGGTGATGGCGCACATGCAGGGCCGCCTCGGCCCGATGTACGCGGGCGGCTTCCACGGCTGGGCCCAGCTCGTCGCGGACGGCGTGAAGTTCGCGCAGAAGGAGGACGTGGTCCCGGCGGGAGCCGACCGCCGCGTCTTCCAACTCGCGCCGGCCGTGGCCCTGTTGCCTTACCTCCTCGTACTGCTCGCCATCCCGATCGGCCCGAGCGCCGGTGCCGTGGGCCAAGTGCTGGACGCCGGCATCTTCTTCGTGCTCGCGGTGATGGGCGTGGGCGTCCTCGGCTCGCTGATGGCGGGCTGGGCCAGCGCGAACAAGTTCTCCCTGCTCGGCGGCCTGCGCACCGCCGCCCAGTTGCTCGCCTACGAACTCCCGATGCTGCTCGCCGCCGCCTCCGTGGCGATGGCGGCCGGCACGGTCTCGCTGCCCGGCATCGTGGGCGCCTTCCACTGGTGGTGGCTGCCCTGGCAGCTCATCGGCGCGGTGGTGTTCTTCGTCGCCGGACTCGCCGAGCTGCAACGGCCGCCGTTCGACATGCCGGTGGCCGACTCGGAGATCATCTTCGGGGCGTACACCGAGTACACCGGTCTGCGCTTCGCCCTGTTCCTGCTCGCGGAGTACGCGGGGATCGTCGTCCTGTGCGGTCTGACCACCGTGCTGTTCCTGGGTGGCTGGCACGGCCCCTGGGGCGCCGACGGGCTCGGCTGGGTGTGGACCCTGGTGAAGACCGCGATCCTCGCCTTCCTGGTGATCTGGCTCCGGGTCACCTACCCCCGGCTGCGCGAGGACCAGCTCCAGAAGCTGTCCTGGACCCTCCTCGTCCCGCTCGCCCTCGCCCAGATCGCCCTCACCGGCGTCGTCAAGGTGGTGACCGCCTGATGTCTCCCGTACCCGGCTCCGGCCTGGCCAAGGGCCTCGCCGTCACCCTCCGCACGATGACGAAGAAGACCGTCACCGAGCGCTATCCCGACGTCCAGCCCGACCTGCCGCCCCGCACGCGCGGCGTGATCGGCCTGTTCGAGGAGAACTGCACGGTCTGCATGCTCTGCGCCCGTGAGTGCCCCGACTGGTGCATCTACATCGACTCCCACAAGGAGACCGTCCCGGCCGCCGCCCCCGGCGGCCGCGAGCGCAGCCGGAACGTCCTCGACCGGTTCGCCATCGACTTCTCCCTCTGCATGTACTGCGGCATCTGCATCGAGGTCTGCCCCTTCGACGCGCTGTTCTGGTCCCCGGAGTTCGAGTACGCCGAGACCGACATCCGCGAACTGACCCACGAGCGCGACAAGCTCCGCGAGTGGATGTGGACCGTCCCGGCCCCGCCCGCGCTGGACCCGCACGCGGAGGAGCCGAAGGAGATCGCGGCCGCCCGCAAGAGCGCCGACAAACTGGCCGCCGCCCGGGCGGCCGAGCAAGCCCGGGCCGCCGAGCAGGCCGACCAGAACCCGGACCAGGAGGGAGAGCAGTGAGCCTCGCCGCCACCGCCCCGTACGGCTTCCTGTCCCCGACCGGCGTCGAGATCGCGTTCCTCCTCGTCGGCCTGGTCACCCTCGGCGCCGCGCTGATCACCGTCACCACCCGCCAGCTGGTGCACGCCGCCCTGTGGCTGGTGGTCACCCTCGGCGGCCTGGCCGTCGAATACCTCCTGCTCACCGCCGAGTTCATCGCCTGGGTGCAGGTCCTCATCTACGTCGGCTCCGTCGTCGTCCTCCTTCTCTTCGGGCTGATGCTCACCCGGGCCCCCATCGGCCACTCCCCTGACGCCGATTCGGGCAACCGGCCGGCCGCGCTGGTCGTCGCCGTGGGCTCGGCGGGCGCCCTGGTCTGGGTGGTGACGGACGCGTTCCGTGCCACCTGGATCGACCTGGACGGCCCGGCCGCGGGCACCACCGGCGTCACCGGCGAGAGCCTCTTCCGGCACTGGGTGCTGCCCTTCGAGGCGCTGTCCGTCCTGCTCCTCGCGGCCCTGGTCGGCGCGATCGTGCTGTCCCGCAAGGCCAAGGCCGAGCAGGCGGCCGGCACCCCGAGCCTGGCCAAGGCCCCCGGCGACAAGGAAGGCGCCCGCTGATGCACCTCGCCTACCCCGCCGTACTCGCCGCCCTCCTCTTCTGCACCGGCCTCTACGGCGTCCTCGCCCGCCGCAACGCCATCCTGGTCCTGATGTCGGTCGAGCTGATGCTCAACGCCGTCAACCTCAACCTCGTCGCCTTCGACGTCTGGCTCAGCCGGACCGCGCAGGACACCCTGCACTCCGGCCAGGCGCTGGCCCTGTTCACCATCGCCATCGCGGCCGCCGAGATCGGCATCGGCCTGGCGATCGTCCTCGCCGTCTACCGCGACCGGGCCACCGCCGACATCGACAGGCTCCGCGACACCGCCGAGACCCCCGGCGACGACCCCGACCATCCCGACGCCTCCGGGACCGAGAAGGCTGAGGCCACCGCGTGACCACCACCACCCTCGCCGCGCTCGTCCCCCTCCTGCCCTTCCTCGGCGCCGTCGCCGGACTCCTGCTGGGCCGCACCGCGCCCGGCTTCGTCCGCCCGCTCGCCGTGCTGCCGCCGCTGGCCTCGCTCGTGCTGGCCGCGCTGGTGGCGGCCCGCCAGGGCGGCGGCCGGGCCATCGACGCGTACACCCTGCTGACACCCACCGGCTCGGTCCCCGTCGACCTGGCGCTGCACATCGACGGCTTCGCCGCGCTCGTCGCGGTCCTGGTGGCCTTCGTGGCGACCTGCGTGCAGATCTACTCCACCGGTTACCTGCGCGACGACCCCCGCTACCCCTCCTACGCGGCCCTCGTCTCCCTCTTCACCTCCGCGATGCTCCTCGTCGTCTACTCCGGCGACCTGATCGTGCTGCTGGTCGGCTGGGAAGTCATGGGCATCTGCTCCTACTTCCTGGTCGGCCACTACTGGGGCACCCCCGAGGCCCGCGCCGCCTCCCTCAAGGCGTTCCTGGTCACCAAGCTCGGTGACCTCCCGTTCCTGATCGGCCTGTTCGCGCTGGGCACCGACGCCGGGTCCTTCCGCATCACCCGCGTCCTCGGCGCCGTGGCGAGCGGCGGACTCGACCACCCCACCGTGATCGCCCTGCTGCTCCTCGCGGGCGTGGCGGGCAAGTCCGCGCAGTTCCCGCTGCACACCTGGCTCCCCGACGCGATGGCGGGCCCCACGCCCGTCTCCGCGCTGATCCACGCGGCCACGATGGTCGCCGCCGGTGTCTACTTCGTGGCCCGTCTCCTCCCCGTGTTCGAGGCGTCCGCCGCCGCGATGACGGTCCTCGCGGTGATGGCCGCCGTCACCATGCTGGGCTCCGGCCTCGCCGCGCTCGCCCAGGACGACATCAAGCGGGTCCTCGCCTACTCGACGATCGGCCAGCTCGGCTACATGACCGGTGCCCTCGCCGTCGGCGACCGCGGTGCCGCCGTCTTCCACCTCCTCTCGCACGGCGCCTTCAAGGCGCTGCTGTTCCTCGCCGGCGGAGCCGTCATCCACGCCGCCGGCACCAACTCGCTGGCCGCCATGTCCCGGATGAGCCACCTGCGCGACCGCGTCCCGGACGCCTTCTGGACGATGACCGTGGCCCTGCTCGCACTGGCCGCGATCCCGCCGTTCAGCGGGTTCTTCTCCAAGGAGTCCGTCCTCGCCGCCGCCGAGCGCCTCGCCACCGGCCACCCCGGCCCGGCACCGGGCGCCGCCGGCTGGATCGTGCTCGTCGCCGCGCTCGCCACGGCCCTCCTCACCGCCGCCTACGCCACCCGGCTCTGGCTGCTGGCCTTCCGGGGCCGGGGCGCGGAGGCCCCGGACCACGGCCGCCAGCCGCTGACCATGACCGTGGTGCTCTGGGTGCTGGCCTTGCCCTCGCTGGCCTTCGGCGCGCTCGCCTACCGCACGCTGCCCGGCTGGTTCGACGGCCGGAGCCTCGCGCCCACCCTGCTCACCTCCGTCCTCGGCACCGGCCTCGCCGTGGTCGGCGGCCTGCTGGCCTACGGCGCCTGGCAGCGCGCCGCCGCGCGGGCGCCCCGGGTCCCGCTGGGTGCCGTCGCCGCCCATCCGGAAGGCGACGCGGGACTGGTCGAGGCCGAGGCCATCGCCGCCCACGAACCGGCGTACGGCGACATCGCTCAGGCCCCCGACCCGGCCGACCCCGGCCGTCTGCTGCTCGGCCCGCTGTTCGGGCCCGCCGCCGCGGGGTTCCACCTGGACGCCGTGTACTCGGCGCTGTTCGTCCGCCCGGTCCTGGGCGCGGCGAGCCTGGTCCGCTTCCTGGACCGCGAGGTCGTCGACACCTACGTACGCGGCGCCGCCGCCCTGCCCCGGCTGCTCGGCGCGGCCGTACGGCGCGCGCAGACCGGCAATGTGCAGACCTATGTGAGCGCGCTGCTCGCCGGCACCGTCGTCCTGACGGTCGCCGTCCTTCTCGTCGCCTCGGGAGCGTGAGCGGGCGTGATCGGTATCAGCGGATCAGTGATGCAGTTCCTTCTGGCGTTCGTCGTCGCCGTGCCGCTCCTCGGCGCGGCCGCCGCCCTCCTGCCCTCCCGCCCCTCGGCGAGCCGCTCCGCGGCGCCCCTTCTAGTCACCGGACTGAAGGGGAAGTCCCCCGACCAGGCCGTGCTCCGGCACGGCGTGACCGTGACCGGCGTGGTCCTCGTGGCCGCGATCGTCCTGGCGCTCGGCTTCGACCATGACCATCCCTCGAAGATGCAGGCCACGACCGACATCAGCTGGATTCCCGCACTCCACGTGCGCATCCACCTCGGCATCGACGGCATCTCCCTCCCCCTTCTCCTCCTGACCGCGCTGCTGACCTTCCTCTGCGCGCTCTACTCCTACTTCAACCCGCCCGCGGGGCCCTCCCCGAAGGCGTTCACCGCCCTGGTCCTGCTGCTCGAAGGGGGCACCCTCGCCTCCTTCGCCGTGCTCGACCTCGTCCTCTTCTTCCTGGCCTTCGAGACCGTGCTGGTCCCGATGTACTTCCTCATCGCCCGCTGGGGCGGCGAGGGCCGGACCCGGGCCGCGTGGAGGTTCATCCTGTACACGCTGCTCGGTTCCGTGATCATGCTGCTCGGCCTGCTGCTGATCGGGATCAAAGCGGGCACATTCGACATGGTGGCACTCGCCACTGACAACGGCCGGACATTGACCACATCCGTGCAGGTCGTCGCCGTTCTGGCGATCGGGATCGGGCTCGCGGTGAAGGCGCCGATGTGGCCCCTGCACAGCTGGCTGCCGGACGCCCACACCGCCGCCCCGACCGTCGGCTCGGTGCTGCTCGCCGGCGTTCTGCTGAAGATGGGCACGTACGGGTTCGTCCGCATCCTGCTCCCGGTCGCGCCCGACGGTTTCCGGGTCTTCGCCCCCTACCTCGCCGCGTTCGCCGTCGTCGGGATCATCTACGGGTCCCTGGCCTGCCTCTCGCTCGCCAGGCGGGGCGCCAAGGGCGACCTGAAGCGGCTGATCGCGTACTCCTCGGTCGGCCACATGGGCTTCGTGCTGCTCGGCATCTCCACCATGACCCCGACCGGCGTCAACGGCGCGCTCTTCGCCAACATCGCCCACGGCCTCATCACCGGCCTGCTGTTCTTCCTGGTCGGCGCCCTGAAGGACCGCACCGGCAGCACCGACCTCGACACCCTGGCCGCGCACAGCGGGGGCGCCCTGTACGGCCGGGCCCCGCGTCTCGGCGGGCTGCTCGCCTTCGGTGCCGTCGCCTCGCTCGGACTGCCCGGACTCGCCGGGTTCTGGGGCGAGATGCTCGCGCTGTTCGGCGCGTTCCAGCCCGCCGCCGGGCTCAGCCGGGCCGCCTACCTGGTCTTCCTGGCGATCGGCGCCTTCGGCACCCTGCTGACCGCCGCGTACCTGCTGGTCGTGGTCCGCCGCGTCTGCATGGGCGACCCGGGCCAGGACCTGCCCGAACTCGCCGACGTGCGCGGCTACGAGTTCGCCGCCTGGACCCCGCTCGTCGTCCTCACCGTCCTCGCCGGACTCTGGCCCAGGGCCCTGCTCGGCCTCAGCGACCCGGCCGTGCAGCAGCTCCTCGCAGGAGGCACCCGATGACCGCCCTGGCCCAGTCCCTCGCCCAGGCCGCACCGGGACACCTGGCCGCGCCGGCGGTCAACGCCCTGATCCAGTCCGTCGACTGGCTGGCCATCGCCCCGCCCGTCATCGTCGCCGTCACGGCCCTCGCCGTGCTCGTCACCGACCTGTTCCTGCCCGAGTACCGCAAGCCGCTTCTCGGCTGGTTCTCCGTGGCCGGCCTGGCCGCCGCCGGGCTCATGCTGCTGCCGCTCCTGGACGGCGACCGCGCCACCTTCTGCCTGACCGGCTCCACGCGCGCGTGCAGCTACAGCGCCGACCACTTCACGGTCGTCATCCAGTTCCTCGTCCTCGGCGGCGCCCTGCTCGCGGCCCTGCTGTCCGTGACCGGCGTCCAGGACGACCGGCGGCGCGTCCCGGCCGGGGAGTTCTGGTTCCTGCTGCTCTCCTCGGCGGCCGGTGCCGCCCTGCTGCCCGCCTCCCGCGACCTCGCCACCCTGATCGTCGCCCTGGAGGTCGCCTCCCTGCCCGCCTTTGCCCTGGTCGGCATCCGGCACGGCGAGGCACGCTCTGCCGAGGCGGCCCTGAAGTTCTTCCTCTCCTCGGTCACCGCCACCGCCGTCAGCCTGATGGGCGTCAGCTTCGTCTACGCAACCACCGGCACCCTGCACCTCACCGAGATCGCCCGCCGCCTGCCCCAGACCGACGGCCAGCTCCACACCCTCGTCCAGACCGGCGTCGTCCTCACCCTGGTCGGCTTCGCCTTCAAGACCGCCGCCGTGCCCTTCCACTTCTGGGTCCCCGAGACCTACGTGGGCGCGCCGCTCCCGGTCGCCGCCTACCTCTCGGTCGTCGGCAAGGCGGTCGGCTTCTCCGGCCTGATCCTCGTCACCGTGATCGCCTTCCCGTCCTACGCCGAGGTCTGGGGCCCCGCCCTCGCCGTCCTGGCCGCGCTCACCATGACCGCGGGCAATGCCGGTGCCCTTTGGCAGCGGGCCACGCGCGCGTACAGCGCCGTACGCCTCCTCGCCTGGTCCTCCATCGGCCAGGCCGGCTACCTCCTGGTCCCGATCGCCGCCGCCGGATACACGCGGGACGGCCAGAAGGCGATCGGCTCCACCGTCGCCTACGCCCTGATGTACGCCGCCGTGAACCTGGGTGCCTTCGCGGTGGCCGCCCTGGTGGGCCGCACGAGGCCGCTCAACCGGATCGCCGACTACCGGGGCCTGTACGCCACCAACCCCGTCACCGCCGTCCTCCTGGCCTTCTTCCTGCTCTGCCTGGCCGGGCTCCCGCCGGGCGTGATCGGACTGTTCGCCAAGGTCACGGTGTTCTCGGCGGCCGTGGACGCCGGGCTCGGCTGGCTCGCCGTGGTCATGGCCGTCAACGTGGTGATCGCGCTCTACTACTACCTCCGGTGGACGGCCCTGCTGTTCCGCGTACCCGAGGGCGAGCCCGTACGGCACCGCCTCCCCGCCCCCCTCACCGCCGCGCTCGCCCTCACGGCGGCCGTCGGCGTGGCCCTCTCGGGCGCACCCCAGCTGGTGCTGCGCTTCGCCGCCACGACCCTGTTCTGACGGGCGCGGCGGACCTCGCTCACTCGTACGGGTGTCCGCGCCACCACGCCCACCTGGGAACTCGCGGCCTTCGCCTGGCGTTGTCCTGATCGGGAGGGTCCACTGGACCGAAGGGTTCCCGCGCCGCACGATCGGGAGGGTCAGGGTGCACCGCCGGCACAACGGGCTCAGGACCGCAGTACTCCTCGGGGCACTGTCGGCGATCATCATCGTCATCGGCAGCTTCTTCGGCCGTACGGGGCTGATCGTCGCCGTCCTGGTCGCGCTCGGCACGAACGCGTACGCGTACTGGAACAGCGACAAGCTGGCCCTGCGCGCGATGCGGGCGCGCCCGGTGAGCGAGTTCGAGGCGCCGGAGCTGTACCGGATCGTGCGCGAGCTGTCCACGCAGGCGCGCCAGCCCATGCCCCGGCTGTACATCTCGCCCACGGAGGCGCCCAATGCCTTCGCCACCGGCCGCAACCCGCGCCATGCGGCCGTCTGCTGCACCGAGGGCATCCTCCGCCTGCTCGACCGGCGCGAGCTGCGCGGCGTCCTCGGCCATGAGCTGAGCCATGTCTACAACCGGGACATCCTCATCTCGTCCGTGGCCGGCGCCCTCGCCTCGGTGATCATGTTCCTGGTCAACTTCGCGTGGCTGATCCCGGTCGGCCGCTCGGACGACGACGAGGGGCCCGGTCTGATCGGCATGCTGCTGACCATGCTCCTCGGCCCGCTCGCGGCCACCCTGATCCAGCTGGCCGTCAGCCGCTCCCGCGAGTACGAGGCGGACGCGTCCGGCGCCCAGCTCACCGGCGACCCGCTGGCCCTCGCGTCGGCGCTGCGCAAGCTGGAGAGCGGCACCCAGCAGCTCCCGCTGCCCCCGGAGCCGCGTATCGAGACCGCGAGCCACATGATGATCGCCAACCCGTTCCGGCCCGGCCAGGGACTGGCCCGGATGTTCTCGACGCACCCGCCCATGGCCGAGCGGATCGCCCGACTGGAGAAGATGGCAGGTCGAAACCGGTGAAGACCCTTCTGAACATCATCTGGCTCGTCCTGAGCGGCTTCTGGTTGTTCCTCGGCTACGTGCTCGCCGGCGTGCTGCTGTGCATCACGATCATCGGCATCCCCTTCGGGGTGGCCGCCTTCCGTATCGGCGTCTACGCCCTCTGGCCCTTCGGGTACACCACCGTCGAGCGCCGGGATGCGGGCGCGCCGTCGTGCGTCGGCAATGTGCTCTGGCTGGTGCTGGCGGGGTGGTGGCTGGCCCTGGCCCACATCACCACGGGCATCGCGCTGTGCCTGACGATCATCGGCATCCCCTTCGGCATCGCCAACTTCAAGCTGATCCCGGTCTCGCTGCTCCCGCTGGGCCGCGAGATCGTCCGCACCGACGAGCCGTTCGGCGCGCGCGTCGACTGAGGCAACCGGAACCCGGCCGCGCGGCGTCCTGGCAGGGGACAGGGCACACCGGCTTCTTACGGAGCGAGGGTGTGCGGACGCGGCGCGGAAGGGCAGGTTCCTGGCATGGGCATTCTCGGTTGGATCATCCTGGGCCTGCTGGCCGGAGCCATCGCCAAACTGCTGCTGCCGGGCCGTGACCCAGGGGGCTTCGTCGGCACGACCCTGATCGGCATCGCGGGCGCGTTCCTCGGCGGCTGGATCTCGTCCCGCTGGCTGGACCACCCGGTCTCGAAGCACTTCTACGACGGCGCGACGTGGGCGGCCGCGATCGGCGGCTCGCTGGTGCTGCTGATCCTGTACCGGGTGATCTTCGGCAACTCGCGCGACTAGCGCTTTCCGGCGGTCAGTCCTCGGAGCGGCGCTCGCTGCGATGCGTGCCGCGGGCCAGCTCCTGGAGGATCTCGTGCTCGGACCGCCCCGTCGTACGGGCCAGCGTGTGCAGCAGCGCCGCGCACAGGGCCGCCGTACCGTCCAGCAACGTCTCCGTCGCCCCGGGGTCCTCGTGCCGCCGCTCCTCCAGATACTCCGTCAGGAGCTCGTCCCCGGAGACGTAGGCAGTCATGAACTCGATACCGGTGCGCACGCGGTCGTAGTCACTGCTCATGCCGGAACGATCGCACATACCGAGCCCCGCCGCCGGGGAAGCCGGGGCGGGGCGAGGTGCGCGGCCGGTACTACCGGTAGGTACTACCGGTAGTTCACGAACTGGAGCGCGAAGTCGAAGTCCTTGCCCTTGAGCAGGGCGATGACGGTCTGGAGGTCGTCGCGGCTCTTGGAGCTGACGCGCAACTCCTCACCCTGGACCTGCGCCTTGACGCCCTTGGGGCCCTCATCGCGGATGATCTTCGCCACCTTCTTGGCGTTGTCCTGGGAGATGCCCTCCTCGATGGACGCGAAGATCTTGTACTCCTTGCCGGACAACTGGGGCTCGCCCGCGTCCAGCGCCTTCAGCGAGATGCCGCGCTTGATCAGCTTGGACTCGAAGACGTCGAGCACGGCCTTCACCCGGTCCTCGGAGTTGGCCTCCATGAGGATCTTCTCGCCGGACCACGAGATCGAGGCGCCCACGCCCTTGAAGTCGTAGCGCTGCGAGATCTCCTTGGCGGTCTGGTTGAGGGCGTTGTCGACCTCCTGCCGCTCGACCTTCGAGACGATGTCGAAACTGGAGTCGGCCATGTCCTGTGGCTCCTTGCATCGGGGGCGGAACGGGGTGCGGACCGTCCGGCCGCACCGCATCCGCCCCAGCCTAGCCACCCCCGGCCCCCGAGGACGGCGATCAACCGGGTGGCGGAGCACCCCCGCGCATCAGGTATTGTTTACGTCGTTGCCAGGGAGCACCGCCAAGGCGGACCCCCTTACAACAACCCCCGGCGGTGTGCCCGAGCGGCCAAAGGGAGCAGACTGTAAATCTGCCGGCTCAGCCTTCCCAGGTTCGAATCCTGGCGCCGCCACACTGGGGAGAGCCCCCTCTGATCAGCCTTTACGGCAGGTCGGAGGGGGTTTCTTCGTTCCCGGTGCCCGTTCGCATTATCGCGGACAGGCGCGGACGTGTCTCACTCGGTCCCGCCCGAATCCCACTTCTGATCAGTGCGTGTCCCTCAGGTGTCCCCCAGGGGAGAGCATGATCACTCCGGTTCGTTCCACTCCCGGAGGGCCGCGTCGATCCGGCTGTTCGCCCGCTCCCGAGTCTGGTCGAGCACCTTGGCGTACACCTGGTGCAGCACGGCGATGCTGTGTGGCCTGCGCGGCGGGCGCACTCCATGGCGTCGACTCCTTGCTTGGCGATCCATGCGAAGGCGCGGGCATCGTCATTTGGCGGGGTCTCGCCCCAGCGGTTCCGGTTGTACGCCCACCCGTACAACGGCCCTCGCAGGAGGGAACCATCCGGTATTCCCGCCGTTGTTTTCACGAGCGCGGGGGTGATGGTGGTCGCCGTAGTTCTTGCGCGACTTTGCAGGAGCGTGCGCCCACTTGCGGTCGAAGTAGGTGCAGCCTGCCAGTTGCCGCAGCTCAGGGAGTAGGTGGAAGCGGGCGAAGGCTCAAAGTCCACGGTTCATGCGGCCTACAAGGCGTTGGAGGCCGAAGGGCTGGTCACGTCGTCACGCGGACCCGGCGCGGTCGTCCGTGAGCGGGCCCCGCTCAAGCGCCTCGGTATCGCGCGATATGACAAAACCAAGTGACGAGACGGCGATGAAGTGGCGTTCATCGCGGACCGTGTGGCGTCCGGACGAACGTACCTGGGTGTCCCCAGGCCTCGGCCGTCACACCGATCTCGGCCCGCGCGGTCTCGCTGGTCGGCACCTGATGCTCCAGCAGGCCGGCAACGGGCCTGCCGAGTCCGGTTTCCTGCTCCCCGGCCTCCCAGCAGTCCACAATATCCGCGGCGCGAGCGGGTGGCAGGAGCACGGCGAACCGGCGCCACTGGGTCGCTTCATCCATCACTCGGCCCACGTTATCGGTGCTGTCGCGGATCAATCTGCGGTGAGGCGCGGTGGAGCGCGGGAGGTGGGCGACGACCGTTAGTGGCCGACGACGACCAGCGGGCCCGGCAGGGGGCGAGGCCCCGGTTACTACGTCTGCGCTGCGCAGCGAGATTCACGTATGCAGCCACATCCACGACAGTCCCTGGTGGTCGCAGCCCGCGAGATCGAAATCGGGGGTGTCGACTTTCCGGCACGCGAAGCCTGCGCGATGTCAGCGTTCACTCTGCGCGCCTTGATATTCCTGCAAGACCTCCTTCGAACTCAGTGTCCAAGGGTGTTGTGATCCGAGTACCCTCGTCCGACCTCCCACGAGTTGTTCTGCATGCTCGATTGCCTCCGCGTGCTGACCCAAGTCCCAGAGAATTCTGCTCAATGTGAGCTGATTATTCAGCGTGATGGGGAAATCGGGTCCGAAGCGTCGCACGTTGCTTCCAAAAGCGGAGAGGGCGTATGGCAGTGCGTCGGCTGACTGCCCTGCGCGTTGAAGCGCGAACGCAAGGTCGAGTTCGGATATGAGCGTGATGGTGTGGCTTTCACCGAGTTCGCGACGGCAGTCTTCGATCAGGGTGGATCCCACTGCCAACTCGGTCGGTTTCGTAGCCGTTTCCACAAGGGACGACCGTGCGAGGAGTGCGAGAGGATGCGTGGACCCAAAAAGTTGGATTCTTTTCTCTGTCGCTCGCTGGATTAGGTGGATTCCCTCCTGCTGTCGGCCAAGATTGATGAGAGGGCTGGCCAATTTTAGGTAAGTTGTCAAAGTGTCCGGAGCGTCAGGTCCTAGTGTTCCTATGCAGACTTCCAGCACGCTTCTGTACAGCGCTTCGGACTCTTCGAATCGACCCAGCCGAAAGAGCGCCCGTCCGATTCGGTGACGCAGCCTGATAAGCAGAACGTTGTCTTCGTCCAACTGGGTACTGAGAAGATCCACCACATTGTTGCTCAAGCTGAGTGCGGAAGCGAAGTCGCCAGTCCTGTGAACGGCCGTGACAAGCCGAAGGGCGCACTCCGCCGAAGCTTCCACTGTGGATCGGCTGACTTTCCAGTCGGCCGCTTTTCGCACCAGTGCGAGTACATGTGGTGCGAGCATGCTTACCCGGGGGTCCTGCGGCCCTCGGTCAGGCACCTCGGGCAGGAGGGCCAGGCACAGGCGGGCGGCCGTGGCTGAGAGCGACTCGCGCTGGTCGGCGGGTGTCGCCCGGGCCACGCTGTTGAGGAGCACGCCGTGGGTGCGCAGACCGCGTACGTCTCCTGGCACCAGCTCAGTGAGCGAGTGATCGATAAGTCCACGGAGAGCCGATTCGACATGGGAGGCCGGCAGTGCCGGGCCAAGTTCCGCACCGAGCAGAACCGATAGCGGCAGCGGGTCACTGGACCAGCAGGCGAGCAGGCGCAGAAGGTGGCCAGCTTCAGGCAGCCCTTGTGCAGTGAGGGCGTCCAGGGAGAACTGCCAAGTGCGGCTGGGCAGGCGGCGGGAGTCCTCGCCGATGGCTGCGGCCCCTTGTTCGATGAATTCGATGGGGTCCAGACCTGTGCTGCCGTCGAGTCGGCGGCCGTAGTCGGCGAGGCTCCAGGGGTCGATCACCTGATGAGCCAGGAATCCGCCGGCGAGGGTGAGTGCCAGAGGCAGTCGTCCGAGGCGGTCGGCTACCTCCGCGGCGTCTTCGATGGACCCGGCATGCGGTGCGAGGTCTCGCAGTACAAGGGCGGCTTCATCACGTGGGAGTACGCCGAATTGCAGCAGTTCCGCCCCGGGCCACCAGTGAGCTGCTGCTTGCCGGGTTGTGACGACGACGGTGCCGGTGGGGCTGGTGCGCAGCCAGCCGCCGTCGCGAAGGATGGCAGGGTTGTCGGCGTTGTCGAGGACAAGTAGCCAGGGTTGGTCAGAGCTGTCCAGATAGTGCCAGACGAGATCCGCGGCGGGGCGTAGTCCGCTGCGTGCTCCCATCAGTTCGCCGTCGGTGGCCCCGCGGTCGGCTGCGACGGCGAGCATGCCCGCACGTAGGGAGGTCGAGTCGGAAGCGTTGACCCACAGCCCGAGCCGGCCGGCCCGGTTGGTGGCGTGATGGAAGAGCGTGTAGGCGACGGCGGTCTTGCCGCAGCCGCCCAGACCGTGGAGGACGTAGACGCGGTTGCCGACGCCGGGTTCGACGGCGGCGCGCAGACGGTCCATCTCGCCAACGCGGTCGCGCAGCACCACGGGGGTGCGGCCGACCGCTGGGCGGCGCACGGAGTCCGGCCCTGACCAGTCGGGGACGTGGTGGTGGTGTTCGGTGATGTGCTGGTCGCCTGAGGCTTGGTAGACGCGGCCCTGGCCGTCTGCCCGGGCGTCGTTGCCGCCGTTCATCGGGGGCCGAAGTTCTGGTCGCGGCCGGCCTGGTAGACCCGGGCGTGGCCAGAGGCGGTCGCGTGCTGCGTCACCGATGGCGCTGCGGGCGGGCGCGGGGCCAATTCGTCAAGCAGCGTCCGCAGTGCGGCGGTCTCTTCCGGATGGGCTGCAAGCAGTCGCCGCAGGCGGCCCTGCCACTCGGCACTCAGCTCGTCGCGGGATTCGAGATCGCCGCTGGCCTGCGCGGCCAGCAGGTCGCCCCGAGTTACGTCGAGTTCGGCAGAGATCGCGTCGGCTCGGCCCGGCTCGGCGCGACGCCACAGCGAGGCAACACCGTCTCTGGCGCGTTGCCACGCTTCGGTCGTCAATAAGGTGACCAGGGTTGTCCCTGCTGTTCCTGCCAGCATGGCCATGTCCGGATCCACGAACCCGCCCCCTTCAGCCCGTTGCTACCTGCTGCCACAGAGTAGCCAGCAGACCCGGCAACTGCACGATCGCGCAAGGCCCCTACATGTTTGTGGACGAGCCCACCCCGCCAGGAGTATGACGAGTGGTCGCCGTTCCCCAGACGTCCCGCGGTAGCGCCGAGTTCGAGCAGGTCAGAAAGGGTGAGCGGAGCAGACTGACGCATGGCCGAAGGCTATGGCCAGGCAGTGACAAACGGGGAGACTCCCTTTCTTCTGAGGGGAGTTCAGACGCAAAGCGGCGCGGCACCCCCCGAGAGAAGTGCCGCGCAGCTTGCAGTGAGGGTCAGCGGCGGTGGTCGTGGCCGCGGCCGTGGTGGTCACGGCCGTGGTGGTCACGGTTGTCGTCCCAGCGCTGGCCGCGCTCGCCCCATGTCACGCTGTCGACGAAGCGGCGCTCGTCGTTGCGGAGGGTGGCGGTGTCGCGGCGGTTGTCCCAGACGTAGTTGCGGCGGTCCTGGAAGAGGTCGCCGGCGGTGTCGCGGCCGACGCCCGTGTGGACGCGGACGGTCTGGTGGCCGCCGAGGGTGAAGTGGCGGAAGGTGTAGGTGACCCCGCGCCGGTCCTCCGTCAGCCTCCAGCCGTCGAGGTTCACGCGGTGGCGGGAGTTGTTGGTGATCTCGACCCACTCGTTGTTGAGGGAGCGGTTGGAGCCGTTGTCCCAGCCGGGGGAGTCGTACTGCACGCGGCTGATCTCGACGTTCTCGCGGTGAGAGCGGTCCGCGGCGGTGGCCGGCAGGGCCGCCGCTCCGACCAGCGCCCCGGCAGCGAGAGCGGCGGCGGCCAGGCGACGAGCGGTCACGGAAGACGAAGTCACAGAGTCTCCTGCAAGGTGCGGGCACCCGCCCACGGGACGACCGGGGGCGGAAAACGTGCGATGTGCGGATGGCGACCTGCTGGCCGCGCAGACACCACTTTGGCGGGATGCGGAGGACATGTGGTGGAAACGTGAACTGTGTTACCGAGAGGCCATGTTTCCGTGACTCTTGGCTGTAACGTCCATTCATAGGAAGAATGCACCAAGTTGACGCCTCGAAAGAGACGGAGCCCTTGTGATCACTGGGCCGAGTCCCCTTTTCGCCAGGCCGCGCCACCCCGGCCACCCCGCACCCGTCACCCGAAAGTGAGTAACAGGCCTGTCAGACCCGCAGGGCACACTGGTCCCATGTCCGCGCGCCGCAGAACCTGTCCCGTGTGCCACCGCGAGATCGCCGTCGTCGCCGGCCGCTTCGCGCGCCACGACCCGCCCGGCGCGCGGGAGAGCCAGGAGATGGTCTCCTGCGCGGGCTCCCGGCAGCACGCCCAGATCGGCGCGGCCCAGCCCACGCTGGACGGCTACGTCGTTCCCGACTTTCCCGGCCAACTCCCGCTGTTCTGACCGGGAGCAGAGCCCCGCTGAGGCCGCCTCAGTTCCCCGCGACCGCCTTCACGGCCACCGCCACCGGCACCGACCCCTCGATCAGCTCCAGGATCAGCCCCGCCGTCGACGAGGTCTCCACCAGTTCCGCCAGCACGGCCGCCACGTCGTCCCGCGGGACCTTGCCCCGCCCGGTGTGCGCCGCCAGCTTGACCAGCCCCGTGCCCGGCTCGTCCGTCAGCGAACCGGGGCGCAGGATCGTCCAGTCGAGGGCGTCCTGCGCGGTGACGTACGCGTCCGCCTCACCCTTGGCCCGCAGGTACACGTCGAAGACCTCGTCGCCGGGGTGATGGGGGTCCGCGCCCATCGAGGACACCACCACGAACCGGCGCACCCCGGCCCGCACCGCCGCGTCGGCGAACAGCACCGCCGCGCCCTTGTCCACCGTCTCCTTGCGTTCCTTACTGCTGCCCGGACCCGCGCCGGCCGCGAACACGGCGGCGTCGGCGCCCCTGAGCGCCTCCGCGACCTCCTCCACCGACGCGGACTCCAGGTCCAGCAGGACCGGCTCGGCACCGGCCGCCTGCAGATCCGCCGCCTGTTCCGGCTTGCGGATGATGCCCGCGGCCTCGTCCCCGCGGGCCGAGAGCCGCCGCTCCAGCCGCAGTGCGATCTGACCATGACCTCCGGCGATGACAATGCGCATGATTACGACCGTACGCCCGCCGTGACCCATCCGCCCCACGAGCGGGCCCCGCCCGGAGAACGTCCCCCCGGAGGGCCACGGCGCACGACGGCAACCGGGGGCGCACAGGGCAGTCATCCGTACCCCGAGTGGGCCAACTCGCCGTAGATAAAACGCTGTTACGACAGTCTCTAGCGGCCCTGCCGGGGCAGCCCCAGCTCCGCCTCGGCCGCCGACTTGCAGTACTCCCGCACCGCGCTGGTCCGGGCCACCAGCCGCCCCCGGTGCACGACGATCCTGCTGTACGCCAGCGACAGCGCCCCCGCCAACTCCTCCCCGCGCACCGCCAGCAGCTCCGCGGGGAACCCCGCCTCCACCCGCACCTCCGGCAGCCCCAGCACCGCCCGCGCCGACGCGCTCACCGTGTCGTAGGCGTCGGCCGGGCGCATCCCGTGGACGGAGGCGAGGAGGTACGCCGCCTCCAGGGGGTCGCCCCGGCCCACCGGGTTGGCCAGGTCCCGCAGGGCTCCGCTGCCCGCCGCGACGCGCACCCCGGCCGCGCGCAGCAGCCGTACCGGCGCGGTGCCCCGGCGGTCGGTGCCGGCGCAGCCGCCCTGGGGGAGGCAGACCACCGCGATCCCGGCGGCCGCGAGCCGGTCCGCGACGCGGTGCGCGGTCTCGGCGGGCAGCCGGGCGAGGGCCGCGCACGGGCCGAGGGTCACACCGGGACGCAGGCCCCCCGCCATCGCCGCGAGCCGCGACAGCCGGGCCGAATCCGCCGCGTCGGTGTGCAGATCGACCGGGCAGCCCTGCTCAGCGGCGACCTCCAGCACCGCCTCCGCGTACCCGGTGGGATCGGGGTCCAGGTCGGGGCAGCCGCCCACCACGTCGGCGCCCATCTTCACCGCGTCCCGCAGCATCGCCAGCCCGTCCGCACCGGCGACCCCGGTCAACAGCCTGGGCATCGCCACCGTGGTCAGCTCCGCGAGCCCGCGCAGCGCACGGCGGGCCTGGAGCACCGCCTCCAGCGCGCCGAGCCCCTGCACATCGCCGATGCGCACCTGGGCCCGTACCGCCGTGGCACCGTGGCCGAGCTGGAGCAGGATCGCCTCGGTCACTCTGCGTTGCACCTCCTCGGGGGCGGCCGACGGCGGGCCGGGGGGTCCGGCGGTGAGGCAGGTGTCGCCGTGGGCGTGCGGTTCGGCGGGGGCCGGGAGCAGCAGGTAGCCGCGCAGGTCGACCCGAGAGGCACCGGCGCGGGCCGGGCCGCGAGCCAGGGTGCCCGCCGTGCCGACCGCCTCGATACGGCCGTCACCCAGCCGTACGTCCACCGTCCGTCCGTCGGTGAGCCGCGCCCCGCACAGCACGAGGGCGCCCTGGTCGGGGGCGGGAGGAGGCTGTCGCCGGCTGTCGGGCATCGGGCGCTCGGACTCCAGAGGCGGGGGGACACGGAGCAAGATCACGCAGGGTGTCCGAGCGTAGGGTCGACGGCCGTGCGGACGGCGCAGGAGGGCAATAGTCGTACCGGCGTGGCACGGGGCCTCCGGGGGTGCCGGAGCGGCCCCGGAGGCCCAGGGGACGGCCCGCGATGGGCGCCCCGATACGGATTTGGGCGATCGGCGGCGGACCGTGTAATGTCTTCCTCGCTCGCCCCAATAGCTCAGTCGGCAGAGCGTCTCCATGGTAAGGAGAAGGTCAACGGTTCGATTCCGTTTTGGGGCTCTGGTGTGAGAGGTACCCGTCGTGAGACGGGTTCCGATCTCATCAAAGCGGTGTAGCTCAGTCGGTAGAGCAAGCGGCTCATAATCGCTGTGTCACCGGTTCAAGTCCGGTCACCGCTACTAACAGTAGCCGATTGCGGGGTCGGTCCTTCGATCGGCTACTCTTACATGCGTTGAACTAGCCCATCCGTTCGTCCTAGGAGCACTCACGTGGCTGCCACCGACGTCCGCCCGAAGATCACGCTGGCCTGCGTGGAGTGCAAGGAGCGGAACTACATCACCAAGAAGAACCGGCGTAACAACCCGGACCGTCTTGAGATGAAGAAGCACTGCCCGCGTTGCAATGCGCACACCGCGCACCGCGAAACGCGATAAATCAGGCTCGTACTTGAGGCCGCCCCCAGCAGTATGGGGGGCGGCCTCAAGTCGTTTTCCCAAGCACTCCGCTAGACCAGGAGGTACCGGGCCCATGGCGCTCGACCAGTCCTTCGTGGGGCGTACCTATCCGCCCACCGAGCCCTACGAGGTGGGCCGGGAGAAGATCCGCGAGTTCGCCGAGGCCGTCGGCGACACCAACCCGGCGTACCGCGACCCGGAGGCCGCCAAGGCTTACGGGCACGCCGATGTGATCGCCCCGCCGACCTTCGTGTTCTCCATCACCTTCCGCGCCGCCGGACAGGTCGTCGAGGACCCCCAGCTCGGACTGGACTACAGCCGTGTGGTGCACGGCGACCAGAAGTTCGCCTACACCCGCCCGGTGCGCGCCGGTGACCGGCTCACCGTCACCTCCACCATCGAGGCCATCAAGTCCATGGCGGGCAACGACATCCTGGACATCCGGGGTGAGGTGCACGACGCGTCCGGCGAGCACGTGGTGACCGCCTGGACCAAGCTGGTGGCCCGCGCGGCCGAGGAGGTCTGAGCAGCGATGACCGCGAAGATCGCGTACGACGACGTCGAGGTCGGCACCGAACTCCCGGCGCAGACCTTCCCCGTGACCCGCGCCACCCTCGTGCGCTACGCGGGCGCCTCCGGGGACTTCAACCCCATCCACTACAACGAGCGGTTCGCCAAGGAGGTGGGCCTGCCGGACGTCATCGCGCACGGCATGTTCACCATGGCCGAGGCCGCCCGCGTCGTCACCGACTGGACCGGTGACCCGGCCGCCGTCGTGGAGTACGGCGTCCGCTTCACCAAGCCGGTCGTCGTGCCCGACGACGACAAGGGCGCGCTGATCGAGGTCTCGGCCAAGGTCGCGGCCAAGCTCGACGACAACACCGTCCGCGTCGACCTCACCGCGACCTGCGCGGGCCAGAAGGTGCTCGGCATGTCCCGGGCGGTCGTCCGGCTGGCCTGACCGACAGCGGCAGAAGTACAGCGGCAGAAGTAAGGGGCGTCCGGCAATGGCGGGCGCCCCTTACCGTTTCCCCCGCCCCGTAGTCTTGCCTCCGTGCACGTACTCCACGACGCCCCCCTGGCCCCGCTGACCACCTTCCGGCTGGGCGGTCCCGCGACCCGGCTGGTCACCGCCACCACCGACGCCGAGGTGATCGACGCCGTCCGCGAGGCCGACGACAGCGGCACCCCGCTGCTGATCATCGGCGGCGGCTCCAACCTGGTCATCGGCGACAAGGGCTTCGACGGCACCGCCCTGCGCATCGCCACCCGTGGCGTCGAACTGCGCGGCACCACCCTGGAGCTGGCCGCCGGTGAGGTCTGGACCGACGCCGTCGCCCGCACCGTCGAGGCCGGGCTCGCCGGGATCGAGTGCCTGGCCGGCATCCCCGGCTCGGCGGGTGCCACCCCGATCCAGAACGTCGGCGCGTACGGCCAGGAGGTCTCCTCCACCATCACCGAGGTGACCGCCTACGACCGCCGCGTGGGGGAGACCGCCACGCTCACCGGCGAGGAGTGCGCCTTCTCCTACCGCCACAGCCGCTTCAAGGCCGACCCCGAGCGCTACGTCGTGCTCCGCGTCCGCTTCGGGCTTCAGGACGCGGGCGGCCTGTCGGCGCCGGTCCGGTACGCGGAGACCGCGCGCGTGCTCGGCGTGGAACCCGGCGACCGGGTGCCGCTGGCCGACGCCCGCGAGACCGTGCTGAGGCTGCGCGCGGGCAAGGGCATGGTCCTCGATGCCGAGGACCACGACACCTGGTCCGCCGGGTCCTTCTTCACCAACCCGATCCTGGACGAGGAGCGGTTCGCCGCCTTCCGGGACCGGGTGCGCGAGCACCTCGGCGCGGACGCCGTACCGCCCGCCTACCCGGCGGGGGACGGGCTCACGAAGACCTCCGCGGCCTGGCTGATCGACAAGGCCGGCTTCACCAAGGGGTACGGCACCGGGCCCGCCCGCATCTCCACCAAGCACACCCTGGCCCTCACCAACCGGGGCGAGGCCACCACCGAGGACCTGCTCGCGCTGGCCCGCGAGGTCGTCGCCGGGGTCCAGGACGTCTTCGGCGTGACCCTGGTCAACGAGCCGGTGACCGTGGGCGTCAGCCTCTAGTACGCCACCGGCTAGTACGCCACCCCGACGCCCTGCCGGACCGTGGCGGGGTCGCCGAGCGCCGCCAGCATCGCGTGCGCCACGTCCGCGCGGCCGATGGTCCGGCCGCCGCGCGGGAAGCCGCCGACCACCGTGCGGTAGCGGCCGGTCAGGGGCCGGTCGAGCAGGCGCGGCGGGCGAACCGAGGTCCACTCGACGGTGCTGCGGGCCAGCTCGGCCTCCGTCTCGCGCAGATCGGCGTAGACGTCCTTGAGCACCGCCGACACCACGGACCGCAGCGCGCGGTCCAGGAGCCCGTCGTCCTCGGGGGCCGGGCCCACCGGGGCGGCGCTGACGATCACCAGCCGGCGCACGCCCTCCGCCGCCATGGCGGCCAGCACCGCGCGGGTCAGCCGGGCCGTCACCCCCGCGGCCCTGCGGGACCGCGCCCCCAGCCCCGACAGCACCGCGTCCCGGCCCGTGACGGCGCCGCGCAGCGCCTCCGCGTCGGACAGGTCGGCCCGGACCACGTGCAGCCGCTCCCCGGTGACGGTGAGCCGGGCGGGGTCCCGGACGACCGCCGTCACCTCGTGCCCCGCGTGCAGGGCCTGCCGGACGATCTCGCCGCCCACACCGCCGGTGGCGCCGAACACGGTCAGCCTCATGCGTTCACCGGCTCGGTCAGCCACTTGTCCACGCCCGCCAGCAGACGCTCCTTCGTCTCGGGGGGCGCCGCCGAGCCCCGTACCGACTGCCGGGCCAGTTCAGCGAGTTCGGCGTCGGTGAAGGCGTGGTGACGGCGGGCGATCTCGTACTGGGCGGCCAGCCGGGAGCCGAAGAGGAGGGGGTCGTCGGCGCCGAGGGCCAGCGGGACGCCGCTCTCGAACAGAGTGCGCAGGGGGACGTCCTCGGGCTTCTCGTAGACGCCGAGCGCCACGTTGGAGGCCGGGCAGACCTCGCAGGTGATGCCCCGGTCCGCGAGCCGCTTCAGCAGGCGCGGGTCCTCCGCGGCGCGCACCCCGTGCCCGATCCGGGTGGCGTGCAGGTCGTCCAGGCAGTCGCGCACCGACGCCGGGCCGGTCAGCTCACCGCCGTGCGGCGCCGACAGCAGGCCGCCCTCGCGGGCGATGTGGAAGGCCCGGTCGAAGTCGCGGGCCATGCCGCGCCGCTCGTCGTTGGAGAGGCCGAAGCCGACGACGCCCCGGTCCGCGTACCGCACCGCGAGACGGGCCAGGGTGCGGGCGTCCAGCGGGTGCTTCATCCGGTTAGCGGCCACCAGCACCCGCATTCCGAGCCCGGTGTCGCGGGAGGCGGTGTCCACCGCGTCCAGGATGATCTCCAGCGCCGGGATCAGCCCGCCCAGCCGGGGGGCGTACGAGGTCGGGTCCACCTGGATCTCCAGCCAGCCCGAGCCGTCCCGGACATCCTCCTCGGCGGCCTCCCGGACCAGCCGCTGGATGTCCTCGGGCTCACGCACGCACGAGCGCGCCGCGTCGTACAGCCGCTGGAAGCGGAACCAGCCGCGCTCGTCGGTGGCCCGCAGTTTCGGCGGCTCGCCGCTGGTCAGGGCATCGATCAGGGTCTCGGGCAGCCGGACGCCGTATTTGTCGGCCAGCTCCAGGACGGTGCCGGGGCGCATCGAGCCGGTGAAGTGCAGATGCAGATGGGCCTTGGGAAGCTCCGAGAGATCACGTACACGCTCCATCCAGAGATCCTGCCGCACCGGGAGGCCACACCGGTAGCCGGTTCCCCTTTAGTGGTCTTGCTCGCACACAGAAGCGGGGCGCGGCCTGTTCACCGTGAACAGGCCGCGCCCCGCTGGAAAAGGACCTCAGTCCCGCGCCTCCGCCAGCAGCTTCTGCATCCGGCTGACGCCCTCGATCAGGTCCTCGTCACCCAGCGCGTACGACAGCCGCAGGTAGCCCGGCGTGCCGAACGCCTCACCGGGGACGACCGCGACCTCGGCCTCCTCCAGGATCAGCGCGGCCAGCTCGACCGTGGTCGCGGGGCGCTTGCCCCGGATCTCCTTGCCCAGGAGGTCCTTCACCGACGGGTAGACGTAGAAGGCACCCTCGGGCTCCGGGCACAGCACGCCGGCGATCTCGTTCAGCATCCGCACGATGGTCCGGCGGCGCCGGTCGAACGCCTCGCGCATCTCCGCCACGGCCTTCAGGTCGCCGGAGACGGCGGCCAGCGCGGCGGCCTGCGCCACGTTGGAGACGTTGGAGGTGGCGTGCGACTGAAGGTTGGTCGCGGCCTTGACCACGTCCTTCGGACCGATGACCCAGCCCACCCGCCAGCCGGTCATGGCGTACGTCTTGGCGACACCGTTGACCACGATGCACTTGTCCCGCAGCTCCGGCAGGATCGCGGGCAGCGAGGTGAAGGTGGCGTCGCCGTAGACCAGGTGCTCGTAGATCTCGTCGGTCAGCACCCACAGGCCGTGCTCGACGGCCCAGCGGCCGATGGCCTCCGCCTCGGCCTCGCTGTAGACCGCGCCGGTCGGGTTGGACGGCGAGACGAAGAGGACGACCTTCGTCTTCTCCGTGCGGGCGGCCTCCAGTTGCTCGACGGTGACGCGGTAGCCGGTCGTCTCGTCCGCCACGACCTCCACCGGGACACCGCCCGCGAGCCGGATCGACTCCGGGTAGGTGGTCCAGTACGGGGCCGGGACGATGACCTCGTCGCCCGGGTCCAGGATCGCGGCGAACGCCTCGTAGATGGCCTGCTTGCCGCCGTTGGTCACCAGGATCTGCGAGGCGTCGACCTCGTAGCCCGAGTCCCGCAGGGTCTTCGCGGCGATGGCCGCCTTCAGCTCGGGCAGGCCGCCGGCCGGGGTGTAGCGGTGGAACTTCGGGTTCCGGCAGGCCTCTACGGCCGCCTCGACGATGTAGTCCGGGGTCGGGAAGTCGGGTTCACCGGCGCCGAAGCCGATCACCGGACGCCCGGCGGCCTTGAGGGCCTTGGCCTTGGCGTCCACGGCGAGGGTGGCGGACTCGGAGATCGCGCCGACTCGGGCGGAGACCCGGCGCTCGGTGGGAGGGGTTGCAGCGCTCATAGGCCCATCGTTCCAGACCGGAAACACGGCGGGCACACGGGTTTCACAGACTGAACAGCACCGGGCGGCCTGCGGAACAAGGGTCCGAATCCGGGCCGCCGCCTGGACGATCTTCCACTCCGGGCGCCCGGCCGGGCACTTTCTGTTCGACGCCGGGCCGTGGAGCACGTACACTCTCACCTCGTTGGCCTCCAGCAGCCACCGCGTGACCGCTCCACACTGGGCGGTCGGGCGGATGCGGTAGGTTGGGGGACACCAAAGGGTCGTAGCTCAATTGGTAGAGCACCGGTCTCCAAAACCGGCGGTTGGGGGTTCAAGTCCCTCCGGCCCTGCTACACACACCGCCAGGATGTGTGCGCATGTACGTACAGCAATGCACCGCCGTGCGGCTCTGAATTCACCGGGCGCGGCACGGCCACGATTCCGGGATCAGGTGAGGACGCATGACGGACGCCGTGGGCTCCATCGACACGCCTGATGCCCAGGACGAGCTGTCGGATGCCAAGAAGCCCCGCAAGGGCGGCAAGCGTGCCAAGAAGGGCCCG
This sequence comes from Streptomyces griseoluteus, assembly GCF_004784465.1. Classification (GTDB taxonomy): domain Bacteria; phylum Actinomycetota; class Actinomycetes; order Streptomycetales; family Streptomycetaceae; genus Streptomyces; species Streptomyces griseoluteus. Next base: position 148,448 of record NZ_SRRU01000001.1, read on the forward strand.
CTGAAGCGTCTTGCCACCTTCTACCGCCAGATCATCGCGGAACTCCGCAAGGTCGTCTGGCCGACCCGCAATCAGCTGACGTCGTACACGACCGTCGTGATCGTCTTCGTCGTCATCATGATTGGCTTGGTCACCGTGATTGACTATGGCCTCAACCACGCGGCCAAGTACGTCTTCGGCTGAGCCAAGAGCGAAGGGCGCCGTGGTACCGGCGCCTTTTTTCGCATGTTCCACCCCTATGTATCCAGGAAGAAGCAGCCATCGTGTCTGACCCGAACCTGAACGACGCCACCGAGCCTCGCCGTGAAACCGCCGAGGCGGTGGACGCCGAGCTCGACATCGTCGAGGGCGCGGACGAGCAGGACGAGTTCGAGGCTGCCGAGGCCGCTGCGGGCGAGCCCGCCGAAGCGGTCACCGAGGTCGAAGAGGACGTCGCCGGGACCGACGAGGCGGACGAGGCCGGCGACGTCGTCGAGGCCGAGGAAGCCGTCGAGGTCGCCGAGGAGGAGCTGGCCGAGCCGGTCGACCCCATCGCCGCGCTCCGCGAGGAGCTGCGCACGCTGCCCGGCGAGTGGTACGTCATCCACACCTACGCGGGTTACGAGAACCGCGTGAAGACGAACCTGGAGCAGCGCGCCGTCTCGCTGAACGTCGAGGACTACATCTTCCAGGCCGAGGTGCCGCAGGAAGAGGTCGTCCAGATCAAGAACGGCGACCGCAAGACGATCAAGCAGAACAAGCTGCCGGGTTACGTCCTGGTCCGCATGGACCTGACGAACGAGTCCTGGGGCGTCGTCCGCAACACCCCCGGCGTCACCGGCTTCGTCGGCAACGCCTACGACCCGTACCCGCTGACCCTGGACGAGATCGTCAAGATGCTCGCCCCGGAGGCCGAGGAGAAGGCCGCCCGCGAGGCCGCCGAGGCCGAGGGCAAGCCCGCCCCGCAGCGCAAGGTCGAGGTCCAGGTGCTGGACTTCGAGGTCGGCGACTCGGTCACCGTCACCGACGGCCCCTTCGCCACCCTCCAGGCCACGATCAACGAGATCAACGCCGACTCGAAGAAGGTCAAGGGCCTCGTCGAGATCTTCGGCCGCGAGACCCCGGTCGAGCTGAGCTTCGACCAGATCCAGAAGAACTAGTTTTTCTGGTCACACGCTTCCGTGCAGGTCAGACGGGCTCTCGTAGCCGGTCTGACCTGCACGGTTTTTAGCCGCACATCTATACCCGCTATCGTTGTGCGGTATGCCTGCGTCCGGGTTGGTCCCCTTACGCGGGCAGGACCCGAATCGAAAGGACCCGGAGAGCTATGCCTCCCAAGAAGAAGAAGGTCACGGGGCTCATCAAGCTCCAGATCAACGCCGGTGCGGCGAACCCGGCCCCGCCGGTCGGCCCCGCGCTCGGTCAGCACGGCGTCAACATCATGGAGTTCTGCAAGGCCTACAACGCCGCGACCGAGTCGCAGCGTGGCTGGGTCATCCCGGTGGAGATCACGGTCTACGAGGACCGTTCCTTCACCTTCGTGACCAAGACTCCGCCGGCCGCGAAGATGATCCTGAAGGCCGCTGGTGTCGAGAAGGGCTCCGGCGAGCCGCACAAGACCAAGGTCGCCAAGATCACCGACGCGCAGGTCCGCGAGATCGCCACCACGAAGATGCCCGACCTCAACGCCAATGACCTGGACGCCGCGGCGAAGATCATCGCCGGTACCGCGCGCTCCATGGGCATCACGGTCGAGGGCTGAGCCCCACCTTCGTAGTTCCCCGCGGCTGCCGAACGGGCGGTCGCACGTGGCAGGGCCTGCTCGGCCCGTACACCACGACTCCTTTTTCAGAACACACAGGAGCAAGTTGTGAGCAAGCGCAGCAAGGCTCTCCGCGCTGCGGACGCCAAGGTCGACCGGGAGAAGCTGTACGCCCCGCTCGAGGCCGTCCGTCTCGCCAAGGAGACCTCCACGACCAAGTTCGACGGCACCGTCGAGGTCGCCTTCCGCCTGGGTGTCGACCCGCGCAAGGCCGACCAGATGGTCCGTGGCACCGTGAACCTCCCGCACGGCACTGGTAAGACCGCTCGGGTCCTGGTCTTCGCGACCGGTGACCGTGCCGAGGCCGCGCGTGCCGCCGGCGCCGACATCGTCGGTGCCGACGAGCTGATCGACGAGGTGGCGAAGGGCCGTCTGGACTTCGACGCCGTCGTCGCCACCCCGGACCTCATGGGCAAGGTCGGCCGCCTCGGCCGCGTCCTCGGCCCGCGTGGTCTGATGCCGAACCCGAAGACCGGCACCGTGACCCCGGACGTGGCCAAGGCCGTGACCGAGATCAAGGGCGGCAAGATCGAGTTCCGCGTCGACAAGCACTCGAACCTGCACTTCATCATCGGCAAGACGTCGTTCGACGACGACAAGCTGGTGGAGAACTACGGCGCGGCGCTGGAGGAGATCCTCCGTCTGAAGCCGTCCGCCGCCAAGGGTCGCTACATCAAGAAGGCCGCCATCAGCACCACGATGGGCCCCGGCATCCTGGTGGACCAGAACCGCACCCGCAACCTCCTCGTCGAGGAGGACCCGGCCGCCGTCTGAGCCTTCGCTCACCGGTAGCCGCGTCTGCGACGCGTGACGCAGGTCGAGGACCCCGCACCCCTCCGGGTGCGGGGTCCTCCCCTTTTCCGTCTCCCCTCCCGGCCGGGAGCACCGCTGGGTTACGGTGCGGACAGGCGCGTACAGGGGTGGGGGACCGGATGAGGAGCACGAACGTCCGCCGGGCGGGGTTCGCGGCGATGGCGCTGGCCCTGTCCACCCCGGCCGCGTGCGGCGACGCCCACGACGTCGGCCAGGCCCGCTCGCTGGCCGCCCTGCGCTCCGCCGAGCACTCCACCGACCGCGCCGAGTCGGTCCGGGTCCGCTCCACGCTCAGCTACGGCAAGGCCCTCTCCCTGTCCTCGGACGGCGCCCTGCGCTGGCACGACGGGGTCACCGGCCACCTCACCATCCGCTACACCGGCGGCGCCCTGGCGGCCGCGATGCGCAAGGCCGGCACCCCGTCCCTCAGGGCCCGCTACCTCCCGGACGCCTACTACGCGCGCATGAGCGACACTTTCGCCAAGCGGGCCGGCGGCAGGCACTGGATCAGGTACGGATACGCCGACCTGGCGCGCGGCGGTGACGGCGTCGGGATGTATCTGAAGGACCAGATGCGCAACACCACGCCCAACCAGTCGGTGAAGATGCTGCTGGCCTCCGGGGACGTGCGCCGGGTCGGCACCGAGCGGGTCCAGGGCGCCCGGGCCACGCACTACCGGGGCCGGGTCCGGGTGGCCGACCTGGCGGGCCGGGACAGCGGGCTCAGCGCGCGCGAGCTGGCCGGGCTGAAGCGGCAGCTCGACCAGGCCGGGGTGCGCACGGAGACCGTCGACCTGTGGATCGACCACCGGAACCTGCTGGTCAAGAAGGTGGAGCGGGCCGACACCGCCCAGGGCAGCCTGGTCAGCACCGCCTACTACCGCGACTACGGCGTCCGTATCGCTGCCGAGGCGCCCCCGGCCTCCGACACCCGTGACTTCACGGAACTGGCCCGCTCCAAGGGGGCCGCCGAAAGCCGCTGAGCACCGGATTTGCCCGTCGGTGCCCGAGTCACGTACTCTCCTCGAGAAGCCAAAGACCGCTGGTCGTTGCCGCACGCTCACCTGAGGGTGTGGTGGCCGAAGGACCTACTGCAAAGTGGGCGACCCGCGCAGGTGTCAGTGGAAGAACTCCCGGAGCAGACGCGCTCACGCGTAGGCGCCCGGTCGAGTCCGCCCCGAGCGCCTGCGCCGGGGCGTTTCGTTTTTCCCAGTCTCCTCCTTCGGGTCCGCGCGGTCAGAATCACCCGGAAGGAGGCCGAGGCTCTATGGCGAGGCCCGACAAGGCTGCCGCAGTGTCCGAGTTGACGGAAGCGTTCCGCAACTCCACCGCTGCCGTGCTTACCGAGTACCGCGGTCTCACCGTGGCGCAGGTCAAGACCCTGCGCCGGTCGCTCGGTGAGAACGCCAAGTACGCCGTGGTGAAGAACACGCTGACCAAGATTGCGGCCAACGAGGCCGGGATCACCACGCTGGACGACCTGTTCAACGGTCCGACGGCTGTCGCCTTCGTCACCGGTGACCCGGTGGAGTCGGCGAAGGGTCTCCGTGACTTCGCCAAGGACAACCCGAATCTCGTCATCAAGGGCGGTGTCCTTGACGGCAAGGCGCTGTCCGCCGACGAGATCAAGAAGCTTGCGGACCTCGAGTCCCGCGAGGTTCTGCTCAGCAAGCTGGCCGGTGCCTTCAAGGGCAAGCAGTCCCAGGCTGCTCAGCTCTTCCAGGCGCTGCCCTCGAAGCTCGTCCGCACCGTGGACGCGCTCCGTGCCAAGCAGGCCGAGCAGGGCGGTGCCGAGTAATTCGGCTCGCTTTCTGACTCTTGCCGCATGAGGCGGCCGGGGTCGCAGCGGGCCGACGTACGCCCGCCACATCCAGTACATACGGCACCCGCCGATCGAGTGGAAGGACCGCCATCATGGCGAAGCTCACCCAGGACGAGCTGCTTGCCCAGTTCGAGGAGATGACCCTCATCGAGCTCTCCGAGTTCGTGAAGGCCTTCGAGGAGAAGTTCGACGTCACCGCCGCCGCTGCGGTCGCCGTCGCCGGCCCGGCCGCCCCCGGCGCGCCGGCCGAGGCTGCCGAGGAGCAGGACGAGTTCGACGTCGTCCTCACCGGCGCCGGCGACAAGAAGATCCAGGTCATCAAGGTCGTGCGCGAGCTGACCTCCCTGGGTCTGAAGGAGGCCAAGGACCTCGTCGACGGCGCCCCGAAGCCGGTCCTCGAGAAGGTCACCAAGGAGGCCGCGGAGAAGGCTGCCGAGTCCCTCAAGGGCGCCGGCGCCTCCGTCGAGGTCAAGTAACACCTCACGGGGTTCCGCGAACCTCACCCGCGTGACCGCGGCCTGAAGAGGCTGTAACGCGAACGCACCGAAGAGCGATCATCCATCCGGGTGGTCGCTCTTCGGCGTATCCGCGGGGGGACCACGGTTGCCTTGCACTCGTCGTGGCGAGGGGTATGGTGATCTTCGTTGTGTCTCCGGAAGGCCCCGTTCCGGCTGGGGGGCCTTGACGAACCGCACGCAGCGCGCAATTCTCAGGACGCGTCGTCACAACGATCCGAATCCGAGGCATGGATCGACGGCGAAGAGGGCAGGATCATCCTGCGTCGAGGGCAACGGGCCGAGGGCGTCGAAGACGAGGGCGTTGAGAAAAACGAGGGTCTCCGAAACCGGGACTGGACATCAGTGTGCCAAGTGGCTACACTGACCCTTTGCGCTGCCTGTTAGCTGTCCCCTGCCCGTCACCAGGGGTCTGCCCTCACTCGAGCACCGACGCCGAACTTCCCTGACCTGGGGTTTCCCGTCGTGAGCCTGAGAGAGGGACCGGTACGCGCGTAGTGAGTCCGAGCCCTCGGAAGGACCCCCTCTTGGCCGCCTCGCGCACTGCCTCGACCGCGAATACGAACAACGGCGCCAGCACCGCCCCGCTGCGCATCTCCTTTGCAAAGATCAAGGAGCCCCTCGAGGTTCCGAACCTTCTTGCGCTCCAGACCGAGAGCTTCGACTGGCTGCTCGGCAACGACGCCTGGAAGGCTCGCGTCGAGAAGGCTCTCGAGAACGGTCAGGACGTTCCCACCAAGTCCGGTCTGGAGGAGATCTTCGAGGAGATCTCCCCGATCGAGGACTTCTCCGGGTCGATGTCGCTGACGTTCCGCGACCACCGCTTCGAGCCGCCGAAGAACTCCATCGACGAGTGCAAGGACCGCGACTTCACGTACGCCGCGCCGCTCTTCGTCACCGCCGAGTTCACCAACAACGAGACCGGCGAGATCAAGTCCCAGACCGTCTTCATGGGCGACTTCCCGCTCATGACGAACAAGGGCACCTTCGTCATCAACGGCACCGAGCGTGTCGTGGTGTCGCAGCTGGTCCGCTCGCCGGGTGTCTACTTCGACTCCTCCATCGACAAGACGTCCGACAAGGACATCTTCTCCGCCAAGATCATCCCGTCCCGGGGTGCCTGGCTGGAGATGGAGATCGACAAGCGCGACATGGTCGGTGTCCGCATCGACCGCAAGCGCAAGCAGTCGGTCACCGTTCTGCTCAAGGCGCTCGGCTGGACGACCGAGCAGATCCTCGAGGAGTTCGGCGAGTACGAGTCCATGCGCGCCACCCTGGAGAAGGACCACACCCAGGGCCAGGACGACGCGCTGCTCGACATCTACCGCAAGCTGCGTCCGGGCGAGCCCCCCACGCGTGAGGCCGCGCAGACGCTGCTCGAGAACCTCTACTTCAACCCCAAGCGCTACGACCTCGCCAAGGTCGGCCGCTACAAGGTGAACAAGAAGCTCGGTGCCGACGCCCCGCTCAGCGCGGGTGTGCTCACCACCGAGGACGTCATCTCGACGATCAAGTACCTGGTCAAGCTGCACGCCGGCGAGACCGAGACGGTCGGCGACAGCGGTCAGTCGATCGTCGTCGAGACCGACGACATCGACCACTTCGGCAACCGTCGCCTGCGCAGCGTCGGTGAGCTGATCCAGAACCAGGTCCGTACGGGTCTCGCCCGTATGGAGCGGGTCGTGCGCGAGCGCATGACCACCCAGGACGTCGAGGCGATCACGCCGCAGACCCTGATCAACATCCGGCCGGTCGTCGCCTCCATCAAGGAGTTCTTCGGCACCAGCCAGCTGTCGCAGTTCATGGACCAGAACAACCCGCTGTCGGGTCTCACCCACAAGCGCCGTCTGTCGGCGCTCGGTCCGGGTGGTCTCTCCCGTGAGCGGGCCGGCTTCGAGGTCCGTGACGTGCACCCCTCGCACTACGGCCGCATGTGCCCGATCGAGACGCCCGAAGGCCCGAACATCGGTCTGATCGGCTCGCTCGCCTCCTACGGCCGGGTCAACGCGTTCGGTTTCGTCGAGACCCCGTACCGCAAGGTCGTCGACGGCCAGGTCACCGACGAGGTGGACTACCTGACCGCCGACGAGGAGGACCGCTTCGTCATCGCGCAGGCCAACGCCACGCTCAGTGACGACATGCGGTTCGAGGAGGCCCGCGTCCTGGTCCGCCGTCGTGGCGGAGAGGTCGACTACGTCCCCGGTGACGAGGTCGACTACATGGACGTGTCGCCGCGCCAGATGGTGTCCGTCGCCACCGCGATGATCCCGTTCCTCGAGCACGACGACGCCAACCGTGCCCTCATGGGCGCGAACATGATGCGCCAGGCCGTGCCGCTCATCAAGAGCGAGGCCCCGCTCGTCGGCACCGGCATGGAGTACCGCTCCGCCGTCGACGCCGGCGACGTGGTCAAGGCCGAGAAGGCGGGTGTGGTCCAGGAGGTCTCCGCGGACTACGTCACCACCGCCAACGACGACGGCACGTACATCACGTACCGCCTGCACAAGTTCTCGCGCTCCAACCAGGGCACCTCGGTCAACCAGAAGGTCATCGTCAACGAGGGCGACCGGATCGTCGAGGGCCAGGTCCTGGCCGACGGTCCGGCCACCGAGAACGGCGAGATGGCCCTGGGCAAGAACCTGCTCGTGGCGTTCATGCCGTGGGAGGGTCACAACTACGAGGACGCGATCATCCTGTCGCAGCGCCTCGTGCAGGACGACGTCCTCTCCTCGATCCACATCGAGGAGCACGAGGTCGACGCCCGTGACACCAAGCTCGGCCCCGAGGAGATCACCCGGGACATCCCGAACGTCTCCGAGGAGGTCCTGGCCGACCTCGACGAGCGCGGCATCATCCGCATCGGCGCCGAGGTCACCGCGGGCGACATCCTCGTCGGCAAGGTCACGCCCAAGGGTGAGACCGAGCTGACGCCGGAGGAGCGGCTGCTCCGCGCGATCTTCGGTGAGAAGGCCCGTGAGGTCCGCGACACCTCCCTGAAGGTGCCGCACGGCGAGACCGGCAAGATCATCGGTGTCCGCGTCTTCGACCGCGAAGAGGGCGACGAGCTGCCGCCGGGCGTGAACCAGCTGGTCCGCGTCTACGTCGCGCAGAAGCGCAAGATCACCGACGGTGACAAGCTCGCCGGCCGCCACGGCAACAAGGGTGTCATCTCCAAGATCCTGCCGATCGAGGACATGCCGTTCCTGGAGGACGGCACCCCGGTCGACATCATCCTCAACCCGCTGGGTGTCCCGTCCCGAATGAACCCGGGACAGGTCCTGGAGATCCACCTCGGCTGGCTCGCCAGCCGTGGCTGGGACGTCTCCGGGCTCGGCGAGGACTGGGCGCAGCGCCTGCAGGTCATCGGTGCCGACCAGGTCGACCCCGGCACCAACGTCGCCACCCCGGTGTTCGACGGCGCGCGGGAGGACGAGCTGGCGGGTCTGCTGCAGCACACCATCCCGAACCGCGACGGCGAGCGGATGGTGCAGCCGACCGGCAAGGCGAGGCTGTTCGACGGCCGCTCCGGTGAGCCGTTCCCGGACCCGATCTCCATCGGGTACATGTACATCCTCAAGCTGCACCACCTGGTCGACGACAAGCTGCACGCCCGCTCGACCGGTCCGTACTCGATGATCACCCAGCAGCCGCTGGGTGGTAAGGCCCAGTTCGGTGGCCAGCGCTTCGGTGAGATGGAGGTGTGGGCGCTGGAGGCTTACGGCGCCGCCTACGCCCTCCAGGAGCTGCTGACCATCAAGTCCGACGACGTGACCGGCCGCGTGAAGGTCTACGAGGCCATCGTCAAGGGCGAGAACATCCCCGAGCCCGGCATCCCCGAGTCCTTCAAGGTGCTCATCAAGGAGATGCAGTCGCTCTGCCTCAACGTGGAGGTGCTGTCCAGCGACGGCATGTCCATCGAGATGCGTGACACCGACGAGGACGTCTTCCGCGCTGCGGAGGAGCTCGGCATCGACCTGTCCCGGCGCGAGCCGAGCAGCGTCGAAGAGGTCTGACGGGAGTCCGGCGGGGTCCTCTCACCGAGGACCCCGCCGACCCCCAGGCCCCCGTTTCAGACCACAGACTTACGACACTGAGAGGGATTGACGCATAGTGCTCGACGTCAACTTCTTCGACGAGCTCCGGATCGGCCTGGCCACCGCGGACGACATCCGCCAGTGGAGCCACGGCGAGGTCAAGAAGCCCGAGACCATCAACTACCGCACCCTCAAGCCCGAGAAGGACGGACTCTTCTGCGAGAAGATCTTCGGTCCGACCCGGGACTGGGAGTGCTACTGCGGCAAGTACAAGCGTGTCCGCTTCAAGGGCATCATCTGTGAGCGCTGTGGCGTCGAGGTCACGCGCGCCAAGGTGCGCCGTGAGCGGATGGGCCACATCGAGCTCGCCGCTCCCGTCACCCACATCTGGTACTTCAAGGGCGTTCCGTCGCGGCTGGGCTACCTGCTCGACCTCGCCCCGAAGGACCTCGAGAAGGTCATCTACTTCGCCGCGTACATGATCACGTACGTCGACGAGGAGCGCCGTCAGCGCGACCTGCCGTCGCTGGAGGCCCACGTCTCCGTCGAGCGTCAGCAGATCGAGAACCGCCGCGACTCCGACCTGGAGGCCCGCGCCAAGAAGCTCGAGACCGACCTGGCCGAGCTCGAGGCCGAGGGCGCCAAGGCGGACGTGCGCCGCAAGGTGCGCGAGGGCGCCGAGCGCGAGATGAAGCAGCTCCGTGACCGCGCGCAGCGCGAGATCGACCGCCTCGACGAGGTGTGGAACCGCTTCAAGAACCTCAAGGTCCAGGACCTCGAGGGCGACGAGCTGCTCTACCGCGAGCTGCGTGACCGCTTCGGCACGTACTTCGACGGTTCGATGGGTGCCGCGGCGCTGCAGAAGCGCCTGGAGTCCTTCGACCTGGAGGAGGAGGCCGAGCGCCTCCGCGAGATCATCCGTACCGGCAAGGGCCAGAAGAAGACCCGTGCGCTCAAGCGCCTCAAGGTCGTCTCCGCGTTCCTGCAGACCTCCAACAGCCCCAAGGGCATGGTCCTGGACTGCGTCCCGGTCATCCCGCCGGACCTGCGTCCGATGGTGCAGCTGGACGGTGGCCGCTTCGCGACCTCCGACCTGAACGACCTGTACCGCCGTGTCATCAACCGCAACAACCGCCTGAAGCGGCTTCTCGACCTCGGCGCGCCCGAGATCATCGTGAACAACGAGAAGCGCATGCTCCAGGAGGCCGTGGACGCCCTCTTCGACAACGGTCGTCGTGGTCGCCCGGTCACCGGTCCCGGCAACCGCCCGCTGAAGTCCCTGAGCGACATGCTCAAGGGCAAGCAGGGTCGTTTCCGTCAGAACCTGCTCGGCAAGCGAGTCGACTACTCGGCGCGTTCCGTCATCGTCGTCGGCCCGCAGCTCAAGCTGCACCAGTGCGGTCTGCCCAAGGCGATGGCGCTGGAGCTGTTCAAGCCGTTCGTGATGAAGCGCCTGGTCGACCTGAACCACGCGCAGAACATCAAGAGCGCCAAGCGCATGGTGGAGCGCGGCCGCACGGTCGTGTACGACGTCCTCGAAGAGGTCATCGCCGAGCACCCGGTTCTGCTGAACCGTGCTCCCACCCTGCACCGCCTCGGCATCCAGGCCTTCGAGCCGCAGCTGGTCGAGGGCAAGGCCATCCAGATCCACCCGCTCGTCTGCACCGCGTTCAACGCGGACTTCGACGGTGACCAGATGGCCGTGCACCTGCCGCTCTCCGCGGAGGCGCAGGCCGAGGCCCGCATCCTGATGCTGTCCTCGAACAACATCCTCAAGCCCGCCGACGGCCGTCCGGTGACGATGCCGACCCAGGACATGGTCCTCGGTCTGTTCTTCCTCACCACCGACGGCGAACTCCGTGACACCAAGGGCGAGGGCCGCGCGTTCGGCTCCACGGCCGAGGCGACCATGGCGTTCGACGCCGGCGAGCTGGCCCTGCAGTCGCCGATCGACATCCGCTTCCCGGTGGGCACCATCCCGCCGCGTGGCTGGACGCCGCCGGCGCGCGAGGAGGGCGAGCCCGAGTGGCAGCAGGGGGACTCGTTCCGCCTGCGCACCACGCTGGGCCGCGCGCTCTTCAACGAGCTGCTGCCCGAGGACTACCCGTTCGTCGACTACTCGGTGGGCAAGAAGCAGCTCTCCGAGATCGTCAACGACCTGGCCGAGCGCTACCCCAAGGTCATCGTGGCGGCGACGCTCGACAACCTGAAGGCGGCGGGCTTCTACTGGGCGACCCGTTCCGGTGTCACCGTGGCCATCTCCGACGTCGTCGTTCCCGAGGCGAAGAAGGAGATCGTCAAGGGCTACGAGGCGCAGGACGAGAAGGTCCAGAAGCAGTACGAGCGCGGTCTGATCACCAAGGAAGAGCGCACTCAGGAGCTCATCGCGATCTGGACCAAGGCGACCAACGAGGTCGCCGAGGCGATGAACGCGAACTTCCCCAAGACGAACCCCATCTTCATGATGGTTGACTCGGGTGCCCGAGGAAACATGATGCAGATGCGGCAGATCGCCGGTATGCGTGGTCTGGTGTCGAACGCCAAGAACGAGACCATCCCGCGTCCGATCAAGGCGTCCTTCCGTGAGGGCCTGTCCGTGCTGGAGTACTTCATCTCCACGCACGGTGCCCGTAAGGGTCTGGCGGACACCGCCCTGCGTACCGCCGACTCGGGTTACCTCACCCGTCGTCTGGTGGACGTCTCGCAGGACGTCATCATCCGCGAGGAGGACTGCGGCACCGAGCGCGGCCTCAAGCTGTCGATCGCCGAGCGCGGCGCCGACGGTGTGCTGCGCAAGGCGGACAACGTCGAGACGTCCGTGTACGCGCGCTGCCTCGCCGAGGACATCGTCGTCGACGGCAAGGTGCTGGCCCCGGCCGGCACCGACCTGGGCGACGTGCTCATCGACGAGCTGGTCAAGCACGGCGTCGAGGAGGTCAAGACCCGCTCGGTCCTGACCTGCGAGTCCGCCGTCGGCACCTGCGCGATGTGCTACGGCCGTTCGCTGGCCACCGGCAAGCTGGTCGACATCGGCGAGGCGGTCGGCATCATCGCCGCCCAGTCCATCGGTGAGCCCGGTACTCAGCTGACGATGCGTACCTTCCACACCGGTGGTGTGGCCGGTGACGACATCACCCAGGGTCTGCCCCGTGTGGTCGAGCTCTTCGAGGCCCGTACCCCGAAGGGTGTCGCCCCGATCTCCGAGGCCTCCGGCCGCGTGCGGATCGAGGAGACCGAGAAGACCAAGAAGATCGTCGTCACCCCGGACGACGGCAGCGACGAGACGGCGTTCCCGATCTCCAAGCGTGCCAAGGTCCTGGTCCGCGAGGGCGAGCACGTCGAGGTGGGCCAGCAGCTCACCGTGGGTGCCACCAACCCGCACGACGTGCTGCGCATCCTGGGTCAGCGTGCCGTCCAGGTCCACCTGGTCGGCGAGGTCCAGAAGGTCTACAACTCGCAGGGTGTGTCGATCCACGACAAGCACATCGAGATCATCATCCGGCAGATGCTCCGCCGGGTGACGATCATCGAGTCCGGCGACGCCGAGCTGCTGCCCGGCGAGCTGGTCGAGCGCTCGAAGTTCGAGACCGAGAACCGTCGTGTGGTCCAGGAGAACGGACACCCGGCCTCCGGGCGTCCGCAGCTCATGGGTATCACCAAGGCGTCGCTGGCGACCGAGTCGTGGCTGTCCGCGGCCTCCTTCCAGGAGACGACCAGGGTCCTGACGGACGCGGCGATCAACGCCAAGTCCGACTCCCTGATCGGCCTCAAGGAGAACGTCATCATCGGTAAGCTCATCCCGGCCGGTACGGGTCTGTCCCGCTACCGCAACATCCGGGTCGAGCCGACCGAGGAGGCCAAGGCCGCGATGTACTCGGCCGTCGGCTACGACGACATCGACTACTCGCCGTTCGGCGCGGGCTCCGGCCAGGCCGTTCCGCTGGAGGACTACGACTACGGTCCGTACAACCAGTAGGCGAGCAGCCGTAAGGCGCTTGAACTGAAGGGCGGCATCCCCACCGGGATGCCGCCCTTCGGCGTTTTTCCCCCGTCCGGCGGACATTCGGGCGCATGATGGAAGACCCCGGCCGGGGGTTGGGGAGGTGCTCCATGTCGCATCCGTCGTCGCAACCGTCGTGGCAGCCGCCGCGCCCGCAGAACTGGCCCGCGGCGCCCCACCCCGGTGCCTTGCCCGGAAACTTCCAGCCGCAGCCGCCCGCGTACTGGCCGGCGCCGCCCCACGGGCCGGCCGGGGGAGCGGCGTTCATGCTGGCCTCGCACGCGGACCGGGAGCGGGCGGTGGACGTGCTGCGCGCCGGGTTCGCCGAAGGGCGGCTGGAGAAGGACGAGTTCGACCGCCGGGTCAGCCGGGTCCACGCGGCCCGCACGGTGGGGGAGCTGGCCCTGGTGGTGGCCGACCTGCCGCAGGGCCCGGTGCCGCATCCGGGGCCCGTGGCGGCCGTCCCGCAGGTGTTCCTGGCCACACCGCGGCCGGCGCAGAACGGCCACGCGGTCGGGTCCGCGGTGTGCGGGCTGCTGTGCCTGCTGACCGCCGGGCTCACCGGAATCCCGGCCGTGGTGCTCGGGCACACCGCCCGCGCGGAGATCCGGCGCACCGGTGAGGACGGTGACGGACTGGCTCTGACCGGCCTCGTTCTGGGCTGGCTGTCCGTCGGCGGCTGGGCGCTGTTCTGGCTGCTGCTGATCGCGGTGGAGGTGCTGGACTGACGGCGGGGCGATGACAGGAGTGTGGCGCGGTGTGTGCGCTACGTGAAATCGAAGATCGTCCACGGCGTTGGGACTTGACATGCCCTGTCCGTCACGGGGGGCCGCCTCGCATTTGTTTTGACCGAAGTCCGTGCGATAGGTACGCTCAGACCTTGTGCCTGGGGTGTGCCCTGGCTCCCGTGTGTGCCACTCACCGCACGGCGAGCCGTCAGCGGCCACCGAAATCCGCGCTCTTCCCTTTGCGGCGGGAGTCCGCGGGTTCGACACACCCGACCGCGTGGGTCGGAGTCGTTCCAGGTTAGCTTCACCATTCGGCACACAGAAACCGGAGAAGTAGTGCCTACGATCCAGCAGCTGGTCCGTAAGGGCCGGCAGGACAAGGTCGAGAAGAACAAGACGCCCGCACTCGAGGGTTCGCCCCAGCGTCGTGGCGTCTGCACGCGTGTGTTCACGACCACCCCGAAGAAGCCGAACTCGGCCCTGCGTAAGGTCGCGCGTGTGCGTCTGACCAGCGGCATCGAGGTCACGGCCTACATTCCGGGTGAGGGACACAACCTGCAGGAGCACTCCATCGTGCTCGTGCGCGGCGGCCGTGTGAAGGACCTGCCGGGTGTTCGCTACAAGATCATCCGCGGCTCGCTCGACACCCAGGGTGTCAAGAACCGCAAGCAGGCCCGCAGCCGCTACGGCGCCAAGAAGGAGAAGTAAGAATGCCTCGTAAGGGCCCCGCCCCGAAGCGCCCGGTCATCATCGACCCGGTCTACGGTTCTCCTCTGGTGACCTCCCTCATCAACAAGGTGCTGCTGAACGGCAAGCGCTCCACCGCCGAGCGCATCGTCTACGGCGCCATGGAGGGTCTGCGTGAGAAGACGGGCAACGACCCGATCATCACGCTGAAGCGCGCGCTGGAGAACATCAAGCCGACCCTCGAGGTCAAGTCCCGCCGCGTCGGCGGTGCGACGTACCAGGTGCCGATCGAGGTCAAGCCCGGTCGCGCCAACACGCTCGCGCTGCGCTGGCTCGTCGGTTACTCCCGCGCCCGTCGCGAGAAGACGATGACCGAGCGTCTGCTCAACGAGCTTCTCGACGCTTCGAACGGCCTCGGTGCGGCCGTCAAGAAGCGCGAGGACACGCACAAGATGGCCGAGTCCAACAAGGCCTTCGCGCACTACCGCTGGTAGTCGCTACCCACATCGAGACCGAGAGAAGACTGAAGCCTTATGGCTACCACTTCACTTGACCTGGCCAGGGTCCGCAACATCGGGATCATGGCCCACATCGACGCGGGCAAGACGACCACCACCGAGCGGATCCTGTTCTACACCGGTGTGTCGTACAAGATCGGTGAGGTCCACGACGGCGCCGCCACGATGGACTGGATGGAGCAGGAGCAGGAGCGTGGCATCACGATCACGTCCGCTGCGACGACCTGCCACTGGCCTCTCGAGGGCAGTGACTACACCATCAACATCATCGACACCCCGGGTCACGTCGACTTCACCGTCGAGGTGGAGCGTTCGCTCCGCGTGCTCGACGGCGCCGTGACGGTGTTCGACGGTGTCGCCGGTGTGGAGCCGCAGTCCGAGACGGTGTGGCGTCAGGCCGACCGTTACGGCGTGCCGCGCATCTGCTTCGTCAACAAGCTGGACCGTACCGGCGCCGAGTTCCACCGCTGTGTGGACATGATCTCGGACCGCCTGGGCGCCCAGCCGCTCGTCATGCAGCTCCCGATCGGTGCCGAGGCGGACTTCAAGGGCGTCATCGACCTGGTCCGCATGAAGGCGCTCGTGTGGTCCGCCGAGGCGGCCAAGGGCGAGATGTACGACACCGTCGACATCCCGGCCACGCACACCGAGGCCGCCGAGGAATGGCGCGCCAAGCTGGTCGAGGCCGTCGCGGAGAACGACGAAGAGATCATGGAGCTGTACCTGGAGGGCGAGGAGCCCACCGAGGAGCAGCTGTACGCCGCGATCCGTCGTATCACCATCGCGTCCGGCAAGTCCGAGGGCACCACGGTCACCCCGGTGTTCTGCGGTACCGCGTTCAAGAACAAGGGCGTCCAGCCCCTGCTCGACGCGGTCGTGCGCTACCTGCCGACCCCGCTCGACGTCGAGGCCATCGAGGGCCACGACGTCAAGGACCCCGAGGTCGTCGTCAAGCGCAAGCCGTCCGAGGACGAGCCGCTGTCCGCGCTCGCGTTCAAGATCATGAGCGACCCGCACCTGGGCAAGCTCACCTTCGTCCGGGTCTACTCGGGCCGCCTGGAGTCCGGCACCTCGGTGCTGAACTCCGTCAAGGGCAAGAAGGAGCGCATCGGCAAGATCTACCGCATGCACGCGAACAAGCGTGAGGAGATCGAGTCGGTGGGCGCCGGCGACATCGTCGCCGTCATGGGCCTGAAGCAGACCACCACCGGTGAGACGCTGTCCGACGACAAGAACCCGGTGATCCTGGAGTCCATGGACTTCCCGGCGCCGGTGATCCAGGTCGCCATCGAGCCCAAGTCCAAGGGTGACCAGGAGAAGCTGGGTGTCGCCATCCAGCGTCTCGCGGAGGAGGACCCCTCCTTCCAGGTCCACTCGGACGAGGAGACCGGCCAGACCATCATCGGCGGTATGGGCGAGCTGCACCTCGAGGTGCTGGTCGACCGCATGCGCCGTGAGTTCAAGGTCGAGGCAAACGTCGGCAAGCCGCAGGTCGCGTACCGCGAGACGATCCGCAAGGGCGTCGAGCGTCACGACTACACCCACAAGAAGCAGACCGGTGGTACCGGTCAGTTCGCGAAGGTGCAGATCGCGATCGAGCCCATCGAGGGCGGCGACGCGTCGTACGAGTTCGTGAACAAGGTCACCGGTGGCCGCATCCCGAAGGAGTACATCCCTTCGGTGGACGCCGGTGCGCAGGAGGCCATGCAGTTCGGCATCCTGGCCGGCTACGAGATGACGGGCGTCCGCGTCATTCTTCTCGACGGTGGCTACCACGAGGTCGACTCCTCCGAGCTCGCCTTCAAGATCGCCGGTTCGCAGGCCTTCAAGGAGGCCGCGCGCAAGGCTTCGCCCGTGCTCCTCGAGCCCATGATGGCCGTCGAGGTCACCACGCCCGAGGACTACATGGGTGAGGTCATCGGCGACATCAACTCCCGCCGTGGCCAGATCCAGGCCATGGAGGAGCGGGCCGGTGCCCGCGTCGTGAAGGGCCTCGTGCCCCTCTCGGAGATGTTCGGCTACGTCGGAGACCTCCGCAGCAAGACCTCGGGTCGCGCAAGCTACTCGATGCAGTTCGACTCCTACGCCGAGGTTCCCCGGAACGTCGCCGAGGAGATCATCGCGAAGGCCAAGGGCGAGTAACGCACCCCGTTTACACGCTTTAGGCTTGACACCGACCGTCGGGGTCGGACCACTCGGAAAGATCCCGGCGGGCGGCATCCCAGCAAAGATCACCTGGCGCCGATGAGTAAGGCGTACCAGAACCACTCCACAGGAGGACCCAGTGGCGAAGGCGAAGTTCGAGCGGACTAAGCCGCACGTCAACATCGGCACCATCGGTCACATCGACCACGGTAAGACGACCCTCACGGCCGCCATTACCAAGGTGCTGCACGACGCGTACCCGGACCTGAACGAGGCCTCGGCCTTCGACCAGATCGACAAGGCTCCTGAGGAGCGCCAGCGCGGTATCACCATCTCGATCGCGCACGTCGAGTACCAGACCGAGACGCGTCACTACGCCCACGTCGACTGCCCCGGTCACGCGGACTACATCAAGAACATGATCACCGGTGCCGCGCAGATGGACGGCGCGATCCTCGTGGTCGCCGCCACCGACGGCCCGATGCCGCAGACCAAGGAGCACGTGCTCCTGGCCCGCCAGGTCGGCGTTCCGTACATCGTCGTCGCCCTGAACAAGGCCGACATGGTGGACGACGAGGAGATCCTGGAGCTCGTCGAGCTCGAGGTCCGTGAGCTCCTCTCCGAGTACGAGTTCCCGGGCGACGACCTGCCGGTCGTCAAGGTCTCGGCGCTCAAGGCGCTCGAGGGCGACAAGGAGTGGGGCAACACCGTCCTCGAGCTCATGAAGGCCGTGGACGAGAACATCCCGCAGCCCGAGCGCGACGTCGACAAGCCGTTCCTGATGCCGATCGAGGACGTCTTCACGATCACCGGTCGTGGCACCGTCGTCACCGGTCGTATCGAGCGTGGTGTCCTCAAGGTCAACGAGACCGTCGACATCGTGGGCATCAAGCCGGAGAAGACCACCACCACGGTCACCGGCATCGAGATGTTCCGCAAGCTGCTCGACGAGGGCCAGGCCGGTGAGAACGTCGGTCTGCTGCTCCGCGGCATCAAGCGCGAGGACGTCGAGCGCGGCCAGGTCATCATCAAGCCCGGTTCGGTCACCCCGCACACCGAGTTCGAGGCCCAGGCCTACATCCTGTCCAAGGACGAGGGTGGCCGCCACACGCCGTTCTTCAACAACTACCGCCCGCAGTTCTACTTCCGCACCACGGACGTGACCGGCGTCGTGACCCTCCCCGAGGGCACCGAGATGGTCATGCCGGGCGACAACACTGAGATGACCGTTTCGCTCATCCAGCCCGTCGCCATGGAAGAGGGCCTGAAGTTCGCCATCCGCGAGGGTGGCCGCACGGTGGGCGCCGGCCAGGTCACCAAGATCGTCAAGTAAGTACCCCTTGCTTGAGGGTCGTTGACTGACCCAGAGAGGCCCGCACGACTCCGGTCGCGCGGGCCTCTCTGCTGTTCCGTGAGCGGGGCGTACAGCGACGCCCAGGCGCCGCACAGGGCGTTGAAGCGGGGGAGTGGGTCGGGACCACAGGGGTGGGCACCAACTGCCCGTGGACGGACGGCCGTGGACAGCGCCGGTGTCCCCGGCCGCAGTTTCCGTTACTTCGTCCTGCTTCGTGGCCGGTTCGCCTTCACCTGGCGGGAGTTGAGAGGGAGACCGAGGGCGCGGGGAGTTTGACCTGCGTCACTATCGGGGTAATCTACTCGGCTCGATTGGCCAGGGGGGTAGGCCATATGGCAGACTGTCCGAGTTGCTCGGTCGAGTGTTGATGCTGCGCGCCTCCCGCCGGGAGGACCGGAAGCGAGTCCCACAGTACTCGTCAACCCCCTGGGGTTGGACGTACGGGAATCTTCCGGGAAGCGTGGGCGCAATACCGACCAGGCGCCCGGTGGGCCTTCCGCCCCCGGCCCGCGGTTCCGGCAGGGCCGTGTGCATTCCCTGGAGGGATGTTCCAGTGATGGGCATCCGCGTCAGCGGCAGTGCGACACGCCCGACCGCGTGGGTCGGAGAGAAGGCAGTGTGAAACTGCCGGGTTCCAGAGCGTGAGAGAAGACAGGACTACTGAGTAGCCATGGCGGGACAGAAGATCCGCATCCGGCTCAAGGCCTACGACCACGAGGTCATCGACTCCTCGGCGAAGAAGATCGTCGAGACGGTGACCCGCACTGGTGCGTCGGTCGCGGGCCCGGTGCCGCTGCCCACTGAGAAGAACGTGTACTGCGTCATCAAGTCGCCGCACAAGTACAAGGACTCGCGCGAGCACTTCGAGATGCGCACGCACAAGCGCCTGATCGACATCCTCGACCCGACGCC
This sequence comes from Streptomyces griseoluteus, assembly GCF_004784465.1. Taxonomy (GTDB): domain Bacteria; phylum Actinomycetota; class Actinomycetes; order Streptomycetales; family Streptomycetaceae; genus Streptomyces; species Streptomyces griseoluteus. Next base: position 167,777 of record NZ_SRRU01000001.1, read on the forward strand.
CAAGACCGTTGACTCCCTGATGCGACTCGACCTCCCGGCCGGTGTCGACATCGAGATCAAGCTCTAAGGGTCGGTGATCTGAGAATGGCTAAGCAGATCAAGGGCATCCTGGGCGAGAAGCTCGGCATGACGCAGGTGTGGGACGAGAACAACCGTGTTGTTCCGGTCACCGTCGTCAAGGCCGGCCCCAACGTCGTCACCCAGGTCCGTACGAACGACGTCGACGGCTACGAGTCGGTCCAGATCGCCTTCGGCGAGATCGACCCGCGCAAGGTGAACAAGCCCCTCAAGGGCCACTTCGCCAAGGCCGACGTCACCCCGCGCCGCCACCTGGTGGAGCTCCGCACCTCCGACGCCAGCGACTACACGCTGGGCCAGGAGATCACTGCCGAGGTCTTCGAGTCGGGCGTCAAGGTCGACGTCACCGCGAAGAGCAAGGGCAAGGGCTTCGCCGGTGTCATGAAGCGCCACAACTTCAAGGGTGGCAAGGCGTCCCACGGTGCCCACCGTGTGCACCGCATGCCCGGTTCCATCGGTGGCTGTGCCACCCCCGGTCGTGTCTTCAAGGGCATGCGCATGGCGGGTCGCATGGGCAACGAGCGGGTCACCACCCAGAACCTGACCGTTCACGCCGTTGACGCGGAGAAGGGCCTGCTCCTCATCAAGGGCGCGGTTCCTGGTCCGAACGGCGGCCTCGTCCTGGTCCGCACCGCGGCCAAGGGGGCCTGAGGACTATGAGCACCATTGACATTCTGTCGCCCTCCGGCGACAACGCCGGGACCGTAGAGCTCCCGGCCGAGATCTTCGACGTCGAGAAGATCAGCGTTCCGCTGCTTCACCAGGTCGTCGTCGCGCAGCTTGCCGCCGCCCGTCAGGGCACGCACAAGGTCAAGCGTCGTGGCGAGGTCCGCGGTGGCGGTAGGAAGCCCTACCGTCAGAAGGGCACCGGCCGCGCGCGCCAGGGTTCGACCCGTGCGCCGCAGTTCGCCGGCGGTGGCGTCGTCCACGGCCCCACGCCGCGTGACTACTCGCAGCGGACCCCCAAGAAGATGAAGGCCGCGGCCCTGCGCCACGCCCTCACCGACCGGGCCCGCAACGCTCGTATCCACGTCATCACCGGCGTGGTCGAGGGCGACACCCCCTCCACCAAGGCCGCGAAGAGCTTCCTCGGCAAGGTCAGCGAGCGCAAGAACGTGCTCCTGGTCATCGAGCGCTCCGACGAGGCCGCGCTGCTTTCCGCGCGCAACCTGCCCCAGGTCCACATCCTGGAGCCGGGCCAGCTGAACACGTACGACGTTCTCGTCTCGGACGACGTGGTCTTCACCCAGGCCGCTTTCGAGTCCTTCGTGTCCGGCCCGAAGGCCAATGACACCGAAGGGAGCGAAGCCTGATGGCTACGCGCCACCCGAGCATCGCCTCGAAGGCCGCCAAGGCCGCCAAGGCCGCGCGCGTCGCCAAGGCGAAGCGTCACGCCACCGAGGGCAAGAACACCGTCGAGACCCCGCTGAGCAAGTCCTTCACGGACCCCCGTGACGTGCTGCTCAAGCCGGTCGTCTCGGAGAAGAGCTACGCGCTCCTCGACGAGGGCAAGTACACGTTCATCGTCGCCCCCAACGCCAACAAGACCCAGATCAAGCAGGCCGTCCAGGCGGTCTTCGACGTCAAGGTCACCGGGGTCAACACGATCAACCGCCAGGGCAAGCGCAAGCGCACGAAGACCGGTTTCGGTCAGCGTGCCGGCAGCAAGCGTGCGATCGTGACCCTCGCCGAGGGCGACCGTATCGACATCTTCGGCGGTCCGACCGCCTGACGGCGGTCTGGATCGTCCGATATCGGACGAGGACTGAGAAATGGGAATCCGCAAGTACAAGCCGACTACGCCGGGCCGTCGTGGCGCCAGCGTCGCCGACTTCGTCGAGGTCACGCGGTCCACGCCGGAGAAGTCGCTGGTCCGCCCCCTGCACAGCAAGGGCGGCCGTAACAACGCCGGTCGTGTGACCGTTCGCCACCAGGGTGGCGGACACAAGCGCGCCTTCCGAGTGATCGACTTCCGTCGTCACGACAAGGACGGCGTGCCGGCGAAGGTCGCGCACATCGAGTACGACCCCAACCGCACCGCGCGCATCGCGCTGCTGCACTACGCGGACGGCGAGAAGCGCTACATCCTCGCCCCGCGCAACCTGCAGCAGGGCGACCGCGTCGAGAACGGTCCGGGCGCCGACATCAAGCCGGGCAACAACCTGGCGCTCCGCAACATCCCGGTCGGTACCACGATCCACGCGATCGAGCTCCGTCCCGGTGGCGGTGCCAAGTTCGCCCGCTCCGCCGGTGCGTCCGTGCAGCTCCTTGCGAAGGAGGGCTCCATGGCCCACCTCCGCATGCCGTCCGGCGAGATCCGTCTCGTCGACGTGCGCTGCCGCGCCACCGTCGGTGAGGTCGGCAACGCCGAGCAGAGCAACATCAACTGGGGTAAGGCCGGCCGTAAGCGGTGGCTGGGCGTTCGCCCGACCGTCCGTGGTGTGGTCATGAACCCGGTCGACCACCCGCACGGTGGTGGTGAGGGCCGGACCTCCGGTGGTCGCCACCCTGTGTCCCCGTGGGGCAAGAAGGAAGGCCGTACTCGTTCGCCCAAGAAGGCGTCGAACAAGTACATCGTCCGCCGCCGCAAGACGAACAAGAAGCGCTAAGGACGGGTTGAGATGCCTCGTAGCTTGAAGAAGGGACCCTTCGTCGACGACCACCTGATCAAGAAGGTGGACGTCCAGAACGAAGCCGGTTCCAAGAACGTCATCAAGACCTGGTCCCGTCGCTCGATGATCGTCCCGGCGATGCTGGGCCACACGATCGCGGTGCACAACGGCAAGACCCACATCCCGGTGTTCGTCACCGAGTCGATGGTCGGCCACAAGCTCGGCGAGTTCTCGCCGACCCGCACCTTCCGCGGCCACGTCAAGGACGACCGGAAGTCGAAGCGCCGCTAGTAGCGGATCGCATTCAGACACGTAAGTAACTGAGAGGGACAACCATGGAAGCCAGGGCCCAGGCGCGGTACATCCGCGTTACGCCCATGAAGGCCCGCCGCGTGGTGGACCTTATCCGTGGCATGGATGCCACGGAGGCTCAGGCTGTTCTGCGATTCGCTCCGCAGGCAGCCTCCGTGCCGGTCGGCAAGGTGCTCGACAGCGCCATCGCCAACGCCGCGCACAACTACGACCACACCGACGCCGACAGCCTCTTCATTTCCGAGGCCTACGTCGACGAGGGCCCGACCCTGAAGCGGTTCCGGCCGCGCGCCCAGGGCCGTGCCTACCGGATCCGCAAGCGGACCAGCCACATCACCGTGGTCGTCAGCAGCAAGGAAGGAACCCGGTAATGGGCCAGAAGGTAAACCCGCACGGGTTCCGGCTCGGTGTCACGACCGACTTCAAGTCGCGTTGGTACGCCGACAAGCTGTACAAGGACTACGTCAAGGAAGACGTGGCCATCCGTCGCATGCTGACGCAGGGCATGGAGCGCGCGGGCATCTCCAAGGTGGAGATCGAGCGCACCCGTGACCGTGTCCGCGTCGACATCCACACCGCGCGTCCGGGCATCGTCATCGGCCGCCGCGGTGCGGAGGCCGACAAGATCCGCGGTCAGCTGGAGAAGCTGACGGGCAAGCAGGTCCAGCTGAACATCCTCGAGGTCAAGAACCCCGAGACGGACGCTCAGCTCGTGGCCCAGGCCGTCGCCGAGCAGCTTTCCTCGCGTGTCTCCTTCCGCCGTGCCATGCGCAAGAGCATGCAGTCGGCGATGAAGGCCGGCGCCAAGGGCATCAAGATCCAGTGCGGTGGCCGCCTCGGTGGCGCCGAGATGTCCCGCTCGGAGTTCTACCGCGAGGGCCGTGTGCCCCTGCACACGCTCCGCGCGAACGTGGACTACGGCTTCTTCGAGGCCAAGACGACCTTCGGCCGCATCGGCGTGAAGGTCTGGATCTACAAGGGCGACGTCAAGAACATCGCCGAGGTCCGCGCCGAGAACGCTGCGGCCCGTGCGGGTAACCGCCCGGCCCGTGGCGGCGCCGACCGCCCGGCCCGTGGTGGCCGTGGTGGCGAGCGTGGCGGGCGCGGTCGCAAGCCGCAGCAGGCTGCCGGCGCCGAGGCCCCCAAGGCCGAGGCTCCCGCTGCCGCCGCTCCGGCTGAGAGCACCGGAACGGAGGCCTGACCGTCATGCTGATCCCCCGTAGGGTCAAGCACCGCAAGCAGCACCACCCGAAGCGCAGTGGTATGGCCAAGGGTGGCACGCAGGTCGCGTTCGGCGAGTACGGCATCCAGGCGCTGACCCCGGCGTATGTGACGAACCGTCAGATCGAAGCGGCTCGTATCGCCATGACCCGCCACATCAAGCGTGGCGGCAAGGTCTGGATCAACATCTACCCGGACCGTCCCCTCACCAAGAAGCCTGCCGAGACCCGCATGGGTTCCGGTAAGGGTTCCCCGGAGTGGTGGATCGCCAACGTCAAGCCCGGACGCGTCATGTTCGAGCTGTCGTACCCCAACGAGAAGATTGCGCGTGAGGCCCTCACTCGTGCGGCCCACAAGCTGCCGATGAAGTGCCGGATCGTCAAGCGCGAGGCAGGTGAAGCGTGATGTCGGCCGGTACCAAGGCGTCCGAGCTGCGCGAGCTGGGCAACGAGGAGCTTCTTGCGAAGCTCCGCGAGGCCAAGGAAGAGCTGTTCAATCTCCGCTTCCAGGCGGCGACTGGTCAGCTCGAGAACCACGGCCGTCTGAAGGCGGTCCGCAAGGACATCGCGCGGATCTACACCCTGATGCGCGAGCGTGAGCTGGGCATCGAGACGGTGGAGAACGCATGAGCGAGAAGAACGTGACTGAGAACGCAGAGGCCCGCGGCTTCCGCAAGACCCGTGAGGGTCTCGTCGTCAGCGACAAGATGGACAAGACCGTCGTCGTCGCCGTCGAGGACCGCGTGAAGCACGCGCTGTACGGCAAGGTCATCCGCCGTACGAACAAGCTCAAGGCCCACGACGAGCAGAACGCCGCCGGCGTCGGCGACCGTGTCCTCCTCGCGGAGACCCGGCCGCTGTCCTCGACGAAGCGCTGGCGCATCGTCGAGATCCTCGAGAAGGCCAAGTAATCCCTGCGGGGCTTTGACCCGCAGATAGATTCGCCGTCTCGGCGAGGGGCTCCGTGAGTCGACTCACGGGCCCCCTCGCCGGGAAACCGGTGGGGCTGCGTGAATCACCAGCGCTTGGCGCGTGTGTGACTCACGCGGCCCGCCGGGCGGCCATGTAATTCCTGCGGGAGTTCACCCGCAGGAGAGTTCCGCCAGGCTCTCCGGGCTCAACCCCCGGAGGGAACCGGCAGACAAACAGGAGATAGACGTGATCCAGCAGGAGTCGCGGCTGCGTGTCGCCGACAACACTGGTGCGAAGGAGATCCTTTGCATCCGTGTGCTCGGTGGCTCCGGTCGCCGCTACGCGGGCATCGGTGACGTCATCGTCGCCACCGTCAAGGACGCGATCCCCGGCGGCAACGTGAAGAAGGGTGACGTCATCAAGGCGGTCATCGTTCGCACCGTCAAGGAGCGCCGCCGTCCGGACGGCTCGTACATCCGCTTCGACGAGAACGCCGCTGTCATTCTCAAGAACGACGGCGACCCTCGCGGCACCCGTATCTTCGGCCCCGTCGGCCGTGAGCTGCGCGAGAAGAAGTTCATGAAGATCATCTCGCTCGCGCCGGAGGTGCTGTAAGCATGAAGATCAAGAAGGGCGACCTGGTCCAGGTCATCACCGGCAAGGACAAGGGCAAGCAGGGCAAGGTCATTGCCGCTTACCCGCGCGACGAGCGTGTCCTGGTCGAGGGTGTCAACCGGGTCAAGAAGCACACCAAGGCCGGCCCCACCGCCAGCGGTTCGCAGGCGGGCGGCATCGTCACGACCGAGGCGCCCATCCACGTCTCCAACGTCCAGCTGGTCGTTGAGAAGGATGGCAACAAGGTCGTCACGCGTGTCGGCTACCGCTTCGACGACGAAGGCAACAAGATCCGCGTTGCCAAGCGGACGGGTGAGGACATCTGATGGCTACCACCACCACTCCGCGTCTGAAGACGAAGTACCGCGAGGAGATCGCGGGCAAGCTGCGTGACGAGTTCAAGTACGAGAACGTCATGCAGATCCCCGGCCTCGTCAAGATCGTGGTCAACATGGGTGTGGGCGACGCCGCCCGCGACTCCAAGCTGATCGAGGGCGCCATCCGCGACCTCACCACGATCACCGGTCAGAAGCCGGCCGTCACCAAGGCCCGCAAGTCCATCGCGCAGTTCAAGCTGCGCGAGGGTCAGCCGATCGGTGCCCACGTCACGCTCCGTGGCGACCGCATGTGGGAGTTCCTGGACCGCACCCTGTCGCTGGCGCTTCCGCGCATCCGCGACTTCCGCGGCCTGTCCCCCAAGCAGTTCGACGGCCGTGGCAACTACACCTTCGGTCTCACGGAGCAGGTCATGTTCCACGAGATCGACCAGGACAAGATCGACCGCGTCCGGGGTATGGACATCACCGTGGTCACCACGGCGACCAACGACGCTGAGGGCCGCGCGCTCCTTCGTCACCTCGGCTTCCCGTTCAAGGAGGCGTGAGCGAGATGGCGAAGAAGGCTCTTATCGCTAAGGCTGCTCGCAAGCCCAAGTTCGGTGTGCGTGGCTACACGCGCTGCCAGCGCTGCGGCCGTCCGCACTCCGTGTACCGCAAGTTCGGCCTCTGCCGCGTGTGCCTTCGTGAGATGGCTCACCGTGGCGAGCTGCCGGGCGTGACCAAGAGCTCCTGGTAATCCCCTTAAACAGGGATTCCTGAAGCTCTCGGTAAGCAACTGGGTCGACAGGGGCCCGCCCCCACATGCCGTAGGCTTGCGGGGTCGGGCGTCTGTCGCGCCCGTACGACTTACTACGCCGTAGGTCCACCGCGCCGCACCCGTCCCGTCTCGGATCGGGGAGAGGGATGGCGCACCAGGAAACCCCGGCGAGAGAGGCCGAAGGCCAATTCATGACCATGACTGATCCGATCGCAGACATGCTTACGCGTCTGCGGAACGCGAACTCGGCATACCACGACTCCGTGACGATGCCGTCCTCGAAGATCAAGTCTCACATCGCAGAGATCCTCCAGCAGGAGGGCTTCATCACGGGCTGGAAGGTCGAGGACGCCGAGGTCGGCAAGAACCTCGTCCTGGAGCTGAAGTTCGGCCCCAACCGTGAGCGCTCCATCGCGGGGATCAAGCGCATCTCCAAGCCCGGTCTCCGGGTTTACGCGAAGTCCACCAACCTGCCGAAGGTGCTCGGCGGCCTGGGCGTGGCGATCATCTCCACGTCGCACGGTCTCCTCACCGACAAGCAGGCCGGCAAGAAGGGCGTGGGTGGGGAAGTCCTCGCCTACGTCTGGTAACGGAAGGGAACGGAGGAAACAGCTATGTCGCGTATTGGCAAGCTCCCCATCACGGTTCCCGCCGGCGTGGACGTCACCATCGACGGCCGTACGGTCGCGGTCAAGGGCCCCAAGGGCTCGCTGACCCACACCGTCGTCGCGCCGATCGACATCGTCAGGGATGAGGACGGCACCCTCGCGGTGACCCGTCCCAACGACGAGCGTCAGAACAAGGCCCTGCACGGCCTGTCCCGCACGCTGGTGGCGAACATGATCACCGGCGTGACCCAGGGTTACGTGAAGAAGCTCGAGATCAGCGGTGTCGGTTACCGCGTCACGGCCAAGGGCTCGAACCTCGAGTTCGCGCTCGGCTACAGCCACCCGATCGTCGTCGAGGCGCCCGAGGGCATCACCTTCAAGGTGGAGAGCCCGACCCGCTTCCAGGTCGAGGGCATCGACAAGCAGAAGGTCGGCGAGGTTGCGGCCAACATCCGCAAGCTGCGCAAGCCCGACCCGTACAAGGCCAAGGGTGTCAAGTACGAGGGCGAAGTCATCCGCCGCAAGGTCGGAAAGGCGGGTAAGTAAGCCATGGCATACGGACAGAAGATCCTCAAGGGCGACGCCTACAAGCGCGCCGCGATCAAGCGCCGCCACATCCGGATTCGCAAGAACATCTCCGGTACGGCGGAGCGTCCGCGTCTGGTCGTGACCCGCTCCAACCGTCACATCGTGGCGCAGGTGATCGACGACCTCAAGGGCCACACCCTGGCCTCCGCGTCCACGCTGGACGCGTCGGTCCGGAGCGGCGAGGGCGACAAGTCGGCGCAGGCCAAGCAGGTCGGCGCCCTGGTCGCCGAGCGTGCCAAGGCCGCCGGCGTCGAGGCTGTCGTGTTCGACCGTGGTGGCAATCAGTACGCCGGGCGCATCGCCGCCCTGGCGGACGCCGCCCGCGAAGCCGGCCTGAAGTTCTGAGCCGGTTCCGTAGCTAGCGGAAACAGAGAGAGGTAATTCCAATGGCTGGACCCCAGCGCCGCGGTGGCGGTGCCGGTGGCGGCGAGCGGCGGGACCGGAAGGGCCGTGACGGCGGCGCAGCCGCCGCCGAGAAGACCGCTTACGTTGAGCGCGTTGTCGCGATCAACCGTGTCGCCAAGGTTGTGAAGGGTGGTCGTCGCTTCAGCTTCACCGCGCTGGTCGTGGTGGGCGACGGTGACGGCACCGTGGGTGTCGGTTACGGCAAGGCCAAGGAGGTGCCGGCCGCCATCGCCAAGGGTGTTGAGGAGGCCAAGAAGCACTTCTTCAAGGTCCCCCGTATCCAGGGCACCATCCCGCACCCCATCCAGGGTGAGAAGGCTGCCGGCGTCGTGCTGCTCAAGCCCGCGTCCCCGGGTACCGGTGTTATCGCCGGTGGTCCGGTGCGTGCCGTGCTCGAGTGCGCCGGTATCCACGACATCCTGTCGAAGTCCCTGGGCTCCGACAACGCGATCAACATCGTGCACGCCACCGTGGCGGCCCTCAAGGGCCTGCAGCGTCCCGAGGAGGTCGCGGCCCGCCGCGGTCTGCCGCTCGAGGACGTCGCCCCCGCGGCTCTGCTGCGTGCGCGTGCCGGGGCTGGTGCGTAATGGCACAGCTCAAGATCACGCAGGTCAAGTCCTACATCGGCAGCAAGCAGAACCACCGCGACACCCTGCGTTCCCTTGGTCTCAAGGGGATCAACACGCAGGTCGTCAAGGAGGACCGCCCCGAGTTCCGCGGCATGGTGCACACCGTCCGCCACCTCGTGACGGTCGAGGAGGTCGACTGATCATGGCGGAGCAGAACCCGCTCAAGATCCACAACCTCCGTCCGGCCCCCGGCGCCAAGACCGCCAAGACCCGTGTCGGTCGTGGTGAGGCGTCGAAGGGTAAGACGGCCGGTCGTGGTACCAAGGGCACGAAGGCCCGTTACCAGGTTCCGGAGCGCTTCGAGGGTGGCCAGATGCCCCTCCACATGCGTCTCCCGAAGCTGAAGGGCTTCAAGAACCCGTTCAAGACCGAGTTCCAGGTCGTGAACCTCGAGAAGCTGGCCGCGCTCTACCCCGAGGGTGGCGAGGTCACCGTCGAGGGTCTGGTGGCCAAGGGTGCCGTTCGCAAGAACAGCCTCGTCAAGGTCCTGGGCCAGGGCGAGATCTCCGTGGCGCTGCAGGTGACGGTCGACGCCGTCTCCGGTTCCGCCAAGGAGAAGATCACCGCTGCCGGCGGTACGGTCACCGAGCTGGTCTGAGGCCCTCAAGGGTCCCTCAAGGTCACTCGATGACGTAGACGATCCCGACCGGGGATACCCCACAATGGGGTATCCCCGGTTGGTCGTTCCTAGGGGGGCGGTGTCGCCGGTAAGGTGGCCAGCGCTGTTCCCTTCCACTTATTCGTCGAACCTCTAGACCGTCACCCTTGACGCAGTTGCGCGGGGGTCGCAGGAGGCACCGTGCTCACCGCGTTCGCCCGGGCGTTCAGGACGCCCGACCTGCGCAAGAAGCTGCTCTTCACGCTGGGCATCATCGTGGTCTACCGGGTCGGTACCCACATCCCGATCCCCGGCGTCAATTACAAGGCCGTCCAGACCTGCGTGACCGAGGCCTCCGGCAACCAGGGCCTGTTCGGTCTGGTCAACATGTTCAGTGGTGGAGCGCTGCTCCAGATCACGATCTTCGCCCTCGGCATCATGCCGTACATCACGGCGAGCATCATCCTTCAGCTCCTCACGGTGGTGATCCCGCGTCTGGAGGCCCTCAAGAAGGAGGGTCAGTCCGGCACCGCGAAGATCACGCAGTACACCCGCTACCTGACCGTGGCGCTCGCCATCCTGCAGGGCACCGGCCTGGTGGCCACCGCCCGCAGCGGCGCGCTGTTCAGCGGCTGCACCGTCGCCGGGAACATCGTCCCGGACCAGGCGATCTTCACCACGATCACCATGGTGATCTGCATGACCGCCGGTACGGCGCTGGTGATGTGGCTCGGTGAGCTGATCACCGACCGCGGCATCGGCAACGGCATGTCGATCCTGATGTTCATCTCGATCGCCGCGACCTTCCCGTCCGCGCTGTGGGCCATCAAGAAGCAGGGCACGCTGGCCGGCGGCTGGATCGAGTTCGGCACCGTCATCCTGGTCGGCCTGGTCATGGTCGCGCTCGTGGTCTTCGTGGAGCAGGCCCAGCGCCGCATCCCGGTGCAGTACGCCAAGCGGATGATCGGCCGCCGGTCCTACGGGGGTACGTCGACGTACATCCCGCTGAAGGTCAACCAGGCCGGTGTGATCCCGGTCATCTTCGCCTCGTCGCTGCTCTACATCCCGGCACTGATCGCGCAGTTCGCCGGCGGCGACTCGGGCTGGAAGCGCTGGATCACGGCGAACCTGACCAAGGGCGACCACCCGATCTACATCTCGCTGTACTTCCTTCTCATCGTGTTCTTCGCGTTCTTCTACGTGGCGATCTCCTTCAACCCCGAGGAAGTCGCCGACAACATGAAGAAGTATGGTGGCTTCATTCCGGGTATCCGGGCCGGCCGGCCGACCGCTGAGTACCTCAGTTACGTGCTCAACAGGATCACCTGGCCGGGCTCGCTGTATCTGGGTCTGATCGCTCTCGTACCGACGATGGCGTTGGTTGGCTTCGGAGCAAGTCAGAACTTCCCCTTCGGCGGGACCAGCATCCTGATCATCGTGGGTGTCGGACTCGAGACGGTGAAGCAGATCGAGAGCCAGCTCCAGCAGCGCAATTACGAAGGGTTCCTCCGCTGATGCGTATCGTCCTCGTCGGGCCGCCGGGTGCCGGTAAGGGAACGCAAGCCGTCCGTCTCGCCGAGAAGCTGGGCGTACCGCACATCTCCACGGGCGACCTGTTCCGCTTCAACATCTCTCGGCAGACGGAGCTGGGCAAGCTGGCCAAGTCCTACATGGACGCGGGCAACCTCGTCCCGGACGAGGTCACCATCGCCATGGCCAAGGACCGCATGGAGCAGCCGGACGCCAAGAACGGCTTCCTGCTCGACGGCTTCCCGCGCAACGTCTCCCAGGCCCAGGCGCTGGACGAGCTGCTGCAGAGCAAGGGCATCAAGCTGGACGCCGTCCTGGACCTGGAGGTCCCGGAGGAAGAGGTCGTCAAGCGGATCGCCGGCCGGCGCATCTGCCGCAACGACTCCTCGCACGTGTTCCACGTGACGTACAGCGGGTCGAAGAAGGAAGGCGTCTGCGACGTCTGTGACGGCGAGCTGTACCAGCGCGACGACGACTCCGAGGACACCGTCCGCAAGCGGCTCGAGGTCTACCACACGCAGACCGAGCCGATCATCGACTACTACAAGGCGCAGGGGCTCGTCGTGACGATCCCCGCCCTGGGCCCGGTGGAGGAGATCACCAAGCGGGCGCTGGAGGCACTCAAGCGCGAGAAGGCCGGCAGCGAGTAAGACCCCCGGTCCTTCCGGCCGCGGTGCCCGACGTGGGTGCCGCGGCCGTAGTGTTGTGCAGGTAACCCAGTCGGTGACGAGTGACGGAGAGCGCAGGCCCCCCATGGTGCAGATCAAGACCCCCGAGCAGATCGCGAAGATGCGGGCGGCGGGCCTGGTCGTCGCCGCGATCCACGCGGCCACCCGCGAGGCGGCGGTGCCCGGCGCGTCCACCAAGGATCTGGACGACGTGGCGCGCAAGGTGCTGGACGAGCACGGCGCGAAGTCGAACTTCCTCGGGTACGGCGGGTTCCCCGCGACCATCTGCACCTCGGTCAACGACGTGGTGGTGCACGGCATCCCCTCCGAGAACGTCGTCCTGAACGACGGCGACATCATCTCCATCGACTGCGGCGCCATCGTGGACGGCTGGCACGGTGACGCGGCCTACACCGCCTTCGTCGGCTCGGGGCACGCGCCGGAGCTGGTCGAGCTGTCGCGGGTGACCGAGGAATCGATGTGGGCGGGGATCGCCGCGATGAAGCTGGGCAACCGGCTGGTCGACATCTCCCGCGCGATCGAGACCTACATCCGCCGGCAGCCGAAGCCGGGCGGCGGCAAGTACGGCATCGTCGAGGACTACGGCGGCCACGGCATCGGCACCGAGATGCACATGGACCCGCACCTGCTGAACTACGTCGAGCGGCGCCGCGGCAAGGGCCCCAAGCTGGTCCCCGGCTTCTGCCTCGCCATCGAGCCCATGGTCTCCCTCGGCACCCCCCGCACGAAGGTCCTCGAGGACGACTGGACCGTCATCACCACGGACGGCACCTGGTCCTCCCACTGGGAACACTCGGTGGCCCTCACGGACCAGGGCCCGCTGGTCCTGACGGCCCCGGACGGCGGCAAGGCGAAGCTCGCCGAGTACGGCGTCACGGCCGCTCCTGATCCGCTCGCATAAGGATCAGTGGTATGGGGCAGAATCCTTCGATTCGTTTTTCCGGGTGGCCTGACGTAGACTGACTCGTCGGCTCTCGTGCACCCGCATGTCCGCATGCGCCCGTAAGGGAAAAGCGTGAGAGTCGATCAAGGTAGTCGATTCGAAGGGCGAAGCGTGGCCAAGAAGCAAGGTGCCATCGAGATCGAGGGCACTGTCGTCGAGTCTCTGCCGAACGCCATGTTCAAGGTCGAGCTCCAGAACGGCCACCAGGTCCTGGCTCACATCAGCGGCAAGATGCGTATGCACTACATCCGCATCCTCCCTGACGACCGGGTCGTGGTGGAGCTGTCTCCGTACGACCTGACGCGTGGCCGGATCGTCTACCGGTACAAGTAGATCTTGCCCGCATCCCGGTTCGCGCCGGGGTGATGGCACTGACCCGGAGAACCTCACCCCATGAAGGTCAAGCCGAGCGTCAAGAAGATCTGCGACAAGTGCAGGGTGATCCGCCGTCACGGCCGGGTCATGGTCATCTGCGACAACCCGCGCCACAAGCAGCGCCAGGGCTGACGCAGGGCCGAACCCTCTGCACTCATCGCAGAGTTTCGCGCGACGCAAGCTGAATTGTTCATACGCAGAGCCCGAGCCAACCAGCTCGACACCCTCGGTCGGAGGCCGAGGACCCGGTTCGTACCTCGTACGGCGGCCGGGACCCGGTTCTGTGGAAGACCTCCGAAGAATCACCAGGAGCCATTGAATGGCACGCGTTTCCGGTGTTGACATCCCGCGCGAAAAGCGCGTGGAGGTCGCCCTCACCTACGTGTTCGGCATCGGCCGGACCCTCTCCCAGGAGACGCTGGCTGCGACCGGCGTCGACCCGAACACCCGCGTCCGCGACCTGAGCGAAGAGCAGCTCGTCGCGATCCGCGAGTACGTGGACAACAACATCAAGACCGAGGGTGACCTCCGTCGCGAGATCCAGGCCGACATCCGCCGCAAGGTCGAGATCGGTTGCTACCAGGGTCTCCGTCACCGTCGCGGCCTGCCCGTCCGCGGTCAGCGCACCAGCACCAACGCCCGCACCCGCAAGGGCCCGCGTCGCGCCATCGCCGGCAAGAAGAAGCCGGGCAAGAAGTAGTCCTCAGCGGACAACGCTTCACCAGCGGTCTTCGCTGTAGGACCGACCACCTCCCCGTAGGAGTTTGTAGATGCCCCCCAAGGGACGTCAGGGCGCTGCCAAGAAGGTGCGCCGCAAGGAAAAGAAGAACGTCGCTCACGGCCACGCGCACATCAAGAGCACGTTCAACAACACGATCGTCTCGATCACGGACCCGTCCGGCAACGTGATCTCCTGGGCCTCCGCCGGCCACGTCGGCTTCAAGGGTTCCCGGAAGTCGACGCCGTTCGCCGCGCAGATGGCCGCCGAGTCGGCTGCCCGCCGCGCCCAGGAGCACGGCATGCGCAAGGTCGACGTGTTCGTCAAGGGTCCGGGTTCCGGTCGTGAGACCGCGATCCGCTCCCTGCAGGCCACGGGCCTCGAGGTCGGCTCCATCCAGGACGTCACCCCGACCCCGCACAACGGCTGCCGCCCGCCGAAGCGCCGCCGCGTCTGACGCACAGCGCTCCGCTGCGTCAAGCGGTTCCGGGCGGTACGGCTCCTCACGGGGCCGTGCCGCCCGTACCCTTGCAGTACCAAGTCGGGCGTCAAATAGCGGGCGCCCCTGACTGAAGGATTCACACATGCTGATCGCTCAGCGTCCCTCGTTGACCGAAGAGGTCGTCGACGAGTTCCGCTCCCGGTTCGTGATCGAGCCGCTGGAGCCGGGCTTCGGTTACACCCTCGGCAACTCCCTCCGCCGTACCCTCCTCTCCTCGATCCCCGGTGCCGCTGTCACCAGCATCCGGATCGACGGCGTCCTGCACGAGTTCACCACCGTGCCGGGTGTCAAGGAGGACGTCACCGACCTGATCCTCAACATCAAGCAGCTGGTCGTCTCCTCGGAGCACGACGAGCCGGTCGTGATGTACCTGCGCAAGCAGGGTCCGGGTCTGGTCACCGCCGCCGACATCGCGCCCCCGGCCGGTGTCGAGGTGCACAACCCCGACCTCGTCCTCGCCACGCTCAACGGCAAGGGCAAGCTGGAGATGGAGCTTACCGTCGAGCGCGGTCGCGGCTACGTCTCCGCCGTGCAGAACAAGCAGGTGGGCCAGGAGATCGGCCGTATCCCGGTCGACTCCATCTACTCGCCGGTTCTCAAGGTCACGTACAAGGTCGAGGCCACGCGTGTCGAGCAGCGCACCGACTTCGACAAGCTGATCGTCGACGTCGAGACCAAGCAGGCGATGCGTCCCCGTGACGCCATGGCCTCCGCCGGTAAGACCCTGGTCGAGCTGTTCGGTCTCGCGCGCGAGCTGAACATCGACGCCGAGGGCATCGACATGGGTCCGTCCCCGACGGACGCCGCGCTGGCGGCCGACCTCGCGCTGCCGATCGAGGAGCTCGAGCTCACCGTTCGGTCGTACAACTGCCTCAAGCGTGAGGGCATCCACTCCGTGGGTGAGCTCGTCGCCCGCTCCGAGGCCGACCTGCTCGACATCCGTAACTTCGGTGCGAAGTCCATCGACGAGGTCAAGGCCAAGCTCGCGGGCATGGGCCTGGCGCTCAAGGACTCGCCTCCCGGGTTCGACCCGACCGCCGCTGCCGACGCGTTCGGTGCCGATGACGACGCTGACGCCGGTTTCGTGGAGACCGAGCAGTACTGATTCGGCTGCCGGTCCGTCGTGGCTGGTCGCGCAGTTCCCCGCGCCCCTCTGGGGCGCGGACCACTCCGGGCATCTGAGAAGAGGCTCGGATCTCCGACAGGCGACCGCCTGCTCGGATACTGACCTCGGTACCTGACACGGCCGGGGCAGAACACTAGGAGAAACATCATGCCGAAGCCCTCCAAGGGTGCCCGTCTGGGCGGCAGCGCCGCGCACGAGAAGCTGCTCCTCGCGAACCTCGCGAAGAGCCTCTTCGAGCACGGCCGCATCACCACCACCGAGGCGAAGGCGCGCCGTCTGCGCCCGTACGCCGAGCGTCTGGTCACCAAGGCGAAGAAGGGCGACCTTCACAACCGCCGTCAGGTGCTCCAGGTGATCACGGACAAGAGCGTCGTCCACACGCTCTTCGCCGAGATCGGCCCGCGCTACGAGAACCGCCCCGGTGGTTACACCCGCATCACCAAGATCGGTAACCGCCGTGGCGACAACGCGCCCATGGCTGTCATCGAGCTGGTCGAGGCGCTGACGGTCGCGCAGCAGGCCACCGGTGAGGCCGAGGCCGCCACCAAGCGTGCGGTCAAGGAGTCCGAGGAGGCGAAGGTCGAGCAGACCGAGGCCACCGAGGCTCCCGCCGAGCCCGCCGTGGAAACGGCTGACGAAGGCGGCAAGGACGCCTGAGGCTGACGCCTGAGAAGCGGGTCCGTCCCTGTGGGGGCGGGCCCGCTTTCACGTTTTCCACCAGCACGGCGCCCTTGAGAGGATTCCCGCGTGAGTGACGAAGCACAGCCCGGCCATGTCCGCATCCGCCTCGACCTGTCCTACGACGGCACCGACTTCCACGGGTGGGCCAAGCAGGCCGGCGGCCGGCGGACCGTACAGGGCGAGATCGAGGACGCCCTGCGCACGGTGACCCGGTCGAAGGAGACGTACGAGCTGACGGTGGCCGGGCGGACGGACGCCGGGGTGCACGCGCGCGGCCAGGTCGCCCATGTCGACCTGCCGGAGGCGGTGTGGGCCGAGCACCGGGAGAAGCTGCTGAAGCGGCTCGCGGGCCGGCTGTCCAAGGACGTACGGGTCTGGTCCCTGACCGAGGCCCCGCCCGGCTTCAACGCCCGGTTCTCGGCCGTCTGGCGGCGCTACGCGTACCGCGTCACCGACAACCCCGGCGGTGTCGACCCGCTGCTGCGGAACCACGTCCTGTGGCACGACTGGCCGTTGGACGTGGACGCGATGAACGAGGCGGCCCGCGCCCTGCTGGGCGAGCACGACTTCGCCGCGTACTGCAAGAAGCGCGAGGGCGCGACCACCATCCGCACCCTGCAGGAGCTGAGCCTGGTGCGCGGGGCGGACGGCGTGATCACGGCCACCGTGCGCGCGGACGCCTTCTGCCACAACATGGTGCGCTCGCTGATCGGCGCCCTGCTGTTCACCGGTGACGGGCACCGGGGGCCCGAGTGGCCGGGGAAGGTGCTGGCGGCCGGGGTGCGGGACTCCGCGGTGCACGTGGTGCGGCCGCACGGGCTGACGCTGGAGGAGGTCGGCTACCCCGCCGACGAGCTGCTGGCCGCCCGGAACAAGGAGGCGCGCAACCGGCGCTCGCTGCCGTCGGCGGGCTGCTGCTGAGGCGGGCGGGGGAGTACCGGCGGGGGAACGCGGGCGGCCGCTACTGGTTCGCGGCCGCCGACGCCTGGGCCTCGCCGCGCCGCCGGATCTGGCGGAAGGAGAACTGGGCCAGGTCGTTGCCGGCCGCGAACACCTTGGTGTCCTTGGTCGTCACGTCCTTGCCGTTGGTGAACCCGGCGATGGTGAAGTAGGCGTACCGGCCGAGGGTGTTGGTGGTGGAGCGGCAGATCGCGGAGTCGCAGAACGCCTTGACGCCCTTGCCGGGCAGCGCGGCGACGATGCTCTTCTTGTCGGCGCGGTCCTTGAAGCGCTGGGCGTCGGTGTCGTTGTCGAAGACGGCGACGCCCACGGTGACGGCCACGCCGTCCTTCACATAGCTGACCCGCATCAGCCGGGTGCACTTCCCCGCGGCGAGGGCCTGGGCCAGGGTGCCGCCGGCGCCGGACGCGCAGTCCTTGCTGTCGCTGGTGGCGCCCTTCTTGTACACCGTCTCGCCCATGGTGAGCTGGGTGCCGGGGAACAGGGTCTCCGGGCTCAGCGGGGCGGTGTCCTTGTTGGCGCTGGCTATGAAGTCCTTCGGGTCCAGCGGCGGGGGCGCGCTGGTCGGGGCGAAGGAGGGGGCCGTGGTCGCCGTGCCGCCCGGCAGGGACGCGGTCGCGGGCAGGCTGGAGGGACCGCCCGCCCGGCTGTCCCCGCCCGCGTTCGACACGGCCATGGCGACGGCGGTGCCGATCGCGCCCGTGGCGAGCACGCCGCCCGCGATGAGCAGCACCTTGCGACGCTTCTTACGGTTCTCCGAGGCGTCCGCGAGCGCGGCCCAGTCCGGGGTTCCGTCGTCGTCGCCGCTCTTCCACGGCTGCTGGGATTGAGGTGTCCAAGGGTCCCACTGAGACTGGGGACCCCCCTGCCCGTAACTCATGGGGCGCATCTTAGAGGGGGCCGCGAGGTCCCGGCGCGCCCGAGGGGAGCGGGTACGAAGGCGATACGGGGACCTTCGGCGCACGGGGGAACATTGCGGCCGGGAGGATTTCCGGCAAGCTCGTTTTGACCCGTCCGGGGGCGGCCCGGTAACCTGGCTCCTCGTTGTGTATTGGCTTGCTCATTCTCACGGGACGGGCCCTTACACCGGTCCACCGGGCCGATGACCAGCGATCAGCACGCGGTTGCGTCACCGCAGTGCGATCGAGGCTGTCGTGATCGTTTCGGTGACCTGTTCAGGACCATTCACTCGAAGCGAAGGCTACGAACCGTGCGTACGTACAGCCCCAAGCCCGGCGATGTGACGCGCCAGTGGTACGTCATCGACGCTCAGGACATCGTCCTGGGTCGTCTCGCCACCACCGCCGCGACCCTTCTCCGGGGCAAGCACAAGCCGATCTACGCGCCGCATGTCGACACCGGTGACTTCGTCATCGTCGTCAACGCCGACAAGGTGCACCTGTCCGGCAACAAGCGGACCCAGAAGATGGCTTACCGTCACTCCGGCTACCCGGGTGGTCTGCGCTCCGTCCGTTACGACGAGCTGCTGGACAAGAACCCCGAGAAGGCCGTCGAGAAGGCCGTCAAGGGCATGCTCCCCAAGAACTCCCTTGGCCGTCAGATGCTCTCGAAGCTGAAGGTCTACAAGGGTGACCAGCACCCGCACGCTGCCCAGCAGCCGGTGCCGTTCGAGATCACCCAGGTCGCGCAGTAATACCGGCCACCCTTTAAGACTGAAGAGAATCTGAGGAGAATCGTGGCCGAGACCACCCCCGAGCAGCCGCTCGAAGAGACTGAGCTCGTCGACATCGAGAGCTACACCACCGAGACCGAGCTCCCCGTCGAGGGCGAGTACACGTCGGAGTCCCTCGCGTCCCGCTTCGGCGAGCCCCAGCCGGCCGCCGGCCTGGGCCGCCGCAAGAACGCCATCGCCCGCGTCCGGATCGTTCCGGGCACCGGCAAGTGGAAGATCAACGGTCGCACCCTCGAGGACTACTTCCCGAACAAGGTGCACCAGCAGGAAGTCAACGAGCCCTTCAAGGTGCTCGAGCTCGAAGGCCGCTACGACGTTGTCGCCCGCATCGCGGGTGGCGGTGTCTCCGGTCAGGCCGGTGCGCTCCGTCTCGGTGTCGCCCGTGCGCTGAACGAGGCGGACGTCGACAACAACCGCGGCGCCCTGAAGAAGGCCGGGTTCCTCAAGCGCGACGACCGTGCGGTCGAGCGCAAGAAGGCCGGTCTCAAGAAGGCCCGCAAGGCTCCGCAGTACAGCAAGCGCTAAACAGCGGCGCTTCGCGCGTACTCCGAACGCCCCGGCGGCACGCCCTGTGTGCCGCCGGGGCGTTCGTTTATCTCCGCCAAGGGCGTATAACGACACAAGACGCTCAAAGTCTTGTGTGATCGGATGCTCGGGCGCATGCCATGATTCCTGGCAGCAGTGACGCTTTCTCGGGAGGACAAGTGGGACGACTCTTCGGTACCGACGGCGTGCGTGGCGTCGCCAACGCGGACCTGACGGCCGAGATGGCGCTCGGCCTGTCCGTCGCGGCGGCGCACGTGCTGGCCGAGGCGGGCACGTTCGAGGGCCATCGGCCGACCGCCGTGGTGGGGCGTGACCCGCGCGCGTCCGGGGAGTTCCTGGAGGCCGCCGTCGTCGCGGGCCTCGCCAGCGCGGGCGTGGACGTGCTCCGCGTCGGCGTGCTGCCCACGCCCGCCGTCGCCCACCTGACCGGTGCCCTCGGCGCCGACCTCGGTGTGATGCTGTCCGCCAGCCACAACGCGATGCCGGACAACGGCATCAAGTTCTTCGCCCGCGGCGGCCACAAGCTCGCGGACGAGCTGGAGGGCCGTATCGAGGCCGTCTACGAGTCGCACCGCCACGGCGAGCCCTGGCAGCGCCCCACCGGCGCCGGGGTCGGCCGGGTCCGCGACTACGAGGCGGGCTTCGAGACCTATGTCACCCACCTGCTGTCGGTGCTGCCCAACCGGCTCGACGGGCTGAAGATCGTCCTGGACGAGGCGCACGGCGCGGCCGCCGGTGTCTCCCCGGAGGCGTTCTCCCGCGCCGGTGCGACCCTCGTCACCATCGGTGCCGAGCCGAACGGCCTCAACATCAACGACGGCTGCGGCTCGACCCACCTGGACCTGCTGAAGGCCGCCGTGCTGGAGCACGGCGCGGACCTCGGCATCGCGCACGACGGTGACGCCGACCGCTGTCTGGCCGTGGACCACACCGGCGAGGAGGTCGACGGCGACCAGATCCTCGCCGTGCTGGCGCTGGCGATGCGGGAGCGTTCCGAGCTGTCCGCCGACACCGTCGTGGCCACCGTCATGTCCAACCTGGGCTTCAAGCTCGCCATGGAGCGGGCCGGCATCCGCCTGGTGCAGACGGCCGTGGGCGACCGGTACGTGCTGGAGGAGATGAAGGAGCACGGCTACGCCCTCGGCGGCGAGCAGTCCGGGCACGTCATCATCCTGGACCACGCCACCACCGGTGACGGCACGCTGACCGGCCTGCTGCTGGCGGCACGGGTCGCCGAGACCGGCCGGACGCTGCGTGAGCTGGCGTCGGTGATGGACCGGCTGCCGCAGGTGCTGGTCAACGTCCCGGACGTGGACCGCTCCCGGGTGGGGACCTCGGCCGACCTCGCGGCCGCCGTGGGTGAGGCCGAGCGTGAACTCGGCCAGACCGGGCGGGTGTTGCTGCGCCCCTCGGGCACGGAGCCGCTGGTGCGGGTGATGGTGGAGGCCGCGGACATCGACCAGGCCCGCACGATCGCCGGACGGCTGGCGGACGCGGTCAAGTCGGCGCTGGGCTAAGCCGCTTCGGGCTTCCCCGGCTTCGGGCCCTTCCTGCCCATCCTGGCCCAGAACGCCTTCTGGGCCAGGAGGGTCAGCACGCCCGCCACCACGATGCCGAACAGGTTCAGCAGCAGTTGCTCGCTGGAGCCGACGGTCTGCGTGGTGTCGCCGTAGGCGAGGGCCACGGCGGCGTTCGCGGCGGCCGGGACGGTGGTGACCGAGATGGCCACGCCGACCAGGGCGCCGGACTTGGCCGAGGTCAGCGAGAGCGTCCCCGCCGCGCCCGCGAGCAGCGCGACGATGAACGAGAAGGGGTCCGGCGCGTACACGAACCCGGTGTTCGGCCGGTCGCCCTCCAGCTTGGCCTCGCTGAACTGTCCGGCGGCGTCCATCAGCACGCTGAAGCCGACGGTGAGGGCCATGGCCACGGCGAAGCCGACGACCAGCGCCACCAGCGAGCGGAACGCCAGCCGGGGCTTCCTGCGCACCAGCGCGGTACTGATCCCCGCCAGCGGCCCGAACTCCGGGCCCACCGCCATCGCGCCCACGATCAGCACCGCGTTGTCCAGCACCACACCGCAGGCCGCGATCATCGTGGCGATGGTGAGGAAGGCGACGTAGGTCACCGAGAGGGTGGACTCCTCGTGGGTCTCCTCGACCAGGTGCTGCCACAGCACGGCGTCCGCGGCCTCGCCGGGCGCGTCCTTCTCGGCCTGCTCGGCGCGCCGGGACAGCGACAGGGCGATGTCGTCCGCGGCGATGGAGCCCGAGTGGTCGATGCCGAGCTGCTGGAGCCGGGAGAGCAGGCCGTCGCCCGCCTCCCGTGCCACGTCGCACATCACCACGTCCCCGGCCGGGTCGCGGGCGGCGCCGGGCAGGACGACGAGGTGGGTGGCGCCGACCGTGGACTCGATCAGGCGCACCACCTCGTCCGTGCGGTCGGACGGGACGATCAGACGCAGATGCAGCATGCGCCCATCCAACCCCGTCCCCGCTACAGCTTGCGCAGGCGCAGCCGCTGCACGGTGTGGTCGGGGCCCTTGCGGAGCTGGAGGGTGGCCCGGCCGCGGGTGGGGGCGATGTTCTCGGTCAGGTTGGGCTTGTTGATGGTCCGCCACAGCGTGCGCGCGTAGTCCACCGCCTCCTCCTCGGAGACCTGGGTGTACTTGCGGAAGTACGAGGACGGGTTCTGGAACGCGGTCTGCCGCAGCTTCTTGAACCGCTCCAGGTACCAGCGCTCGATGTCCTCGCCGCTCGCGTCCACGTACACGCTGAAGTCGAAGTAGTCGGCGAGACCGACACGGGTGCGGCCGTCGCTGCCGGGCAGGGCGGGCTGGAGGACGTTGAGGCCCTCGACGATGAGGATGTCCGGGCGGCGCACGGTGAGGCGCTCGCCTGGGACGATGTCGTAGATGAGGTGGGAGTAGACCGGTGCGGTGACCTCGTCCTTGCCGGCCTTGATGTCGGCGACGAAGCGGGTCAGGGCGCGGCGGTCGTAGGACTCGGGGAAGCCCTTTCTGGACATCAGCCCGCGGGCCTGCAGCTCCTTGGTCGGCAGCAGGAAACCGTCCGTCGTGACCAGCTCCACGCGCGGGTGCTCGGGCCAGCGGGAGAGCAGGGCCTGGAGCAGGCGGGCCACGGTGGACTTGCCGACGGCCACCGAGCCGGCCACGCCTATGACGAAGGGAGTGCCGGACTGGGAGCCCTTCTCGCCCAGGAAGGTGTTCAGGGCGCCTCTGAGGCCGTCGGTGGCGCCGACGTAGAGGTTGAGCAGCCGGGAGAGCGGGAGGTAGATGTCCCGGACCTCGTCGAGGTCGATGACGTCTCCGAGGCCGCGCAGCTTCTCCACCTCCTCGGCGGTGAGCGGCTGCGGCGTCTTGTCGCGCAGCGCGCTCCATTCGGCGCGGGTGAGATCGACGTAGGGAGTCGCCTCCGGCCTGTGCCGGTGGGCGCTCCGGGGCATCGCGGAGACCGGTGAGATCACATTCCATTGTTAACGCTGTTTGAACGGGCGTGGAGGTGGGGTCGGTCACGTCAGGGCGAGGGAATGTGTGAGCGTCGTGTGTGGCAGGGTCGAAAGTTGTCCGGAGACGTGGGGACAACCGTTCTTACTGCTCAGTCGTCGTGTGAACGTGAGTTCGTACGATGCGGACCCAGAGACTGGCGCTGAAATGGTGGATGGATGACCCTGAGGGAAGACGCGGTGGTGGCGGTCAAGGCCGAGGAGGTGCCCGCCGGGGAGTTGGCCACCGCACATGTCCGGGTGACACAGGCGCCCTCGGAGCCCAAGGAGGCCGCCCCGAGCATGCGGGGCAAGGGGCAGCGGCTGGCGGCGCTGGACGGGCTGCGGTTCCTGGCCGCCGTCGCGGTGGTGGTCTTCCACTTCACCGGGCAGACGCCGGACACGATGGAGCACATCTGGGGGCGCCCGTACCAGGCGATCTTCCCGGACTCGCACCGCTATCTCGCCTTCGGCCGGCTCGGGGTCGACCTGTTCTTCCTGATCAGCGGCTTCGTGATCTGCATGAGTGCCTGGGGCCGGTCGCCGCGGGACTTCTTCATCTCCCGCGTGACCCGGCTGTACCCGATGTACTGGATAGGCGTGCTGGTGTCGGCGGCCGTCATCTACCTCTTCGACACCCCGATGGGGCACCCGAACCCGCGGGTCGTCTTCGCCAACCTCACGATGCTCCAGAAGCCGCTCGGCGTGGACAACCTGGACTCGGTGTACTGGACGCTCTGGCCGGAGCTGTGCTTCTACCTGACGTTCTCGGTGGTGGTGTGGAAGGGCCTGACCTACACCCGCGTCGCCGTGTTCGCCGGTATCTGGACGGTCGCCGCGGTGCTGGCCCCGGCCGCGGATCTGCCGCTGCTGACGGTGCTGGTCAACCCGGTCTCCGCGCCGTTCTTCATCGCGGGCATGGCGTTCTACCTGATGTACCGGTTCCGGGCGACCCCGCTGCTGTGGGGGATCGTGCTGATGTCGTGGCTGCTGGCGATGCACTTCATCCTCACCCCGCACGGCGGACGGCTCGACTGGGACACCTGGCACCCGTGGCGCGGCTGGCTGGTGCTGACGATCACCGGCTTCTTCGCGCTGATCGCCGCCATCGCGCTCGGCTGGACCAGCCGCATCCAGTGGCGGTGGCTGAGCGTGGCGGGAACGATGACCTTCCCGCTGTACCTGCTGCACGACGTGATCGGCCTGACCGTCGCCCACCACTTCGGTGACCGGATGGACCCCCGTCTGCTGGTGGTGTCCACGGTGGCCGCGCTGGTCCTGCTCGCCTACGTGGTGCACCGGCTCGTGGAGCGCCCGATCGCGAAGTACATGCGCCGCTGGCTCAACAGCGCCTCCTTCGGCCTGGAGGCCCCTGCGGTACGCCGCGGCTGAGCCCGGAAGGGGGGGGCATCGCGTGGAAGACGTTCACGCGGTGCCCCCCCTTTTCGTCCCTTCAGGCCTTCGTACCCGAGTGAAAATTTCCGAATCCGGGCACGCGGAAGCGGTTTTGGATCGCTGACGGACCGTAGGCTGCGGCACATGTGCGGAATCGTGGGATACGTAGGAGCGCAGTCGGCGCTCGATGTCGTGATGGCCGGGCTGAGGCGGCTGGAGTACCGGGGCTACGACTCGGCCGGTGTCGCGGTGCTCGCGGACGGCGGCCTGGCCACGGCGAAGCGGGCCGGGAAGCTGGTCAACCTGGAGAAGGAGCTGGGCGAACACCCGCTCCCGGCCGGCACCACCGGCATCGGGCACACCCGCTGGGCCACCCACGGCGGCCCGACGGACGCCAACGCCCACCCGCACCTGGACAACGCGGGCCGGGTCGCGGTCGTGCACAACGGCATCATCGAGAACTTCGCCGTACTGCGCGCGGAACTCACCGAGCGCGGCCACGCCTTGGCCTCCGAGACGGACACCGAGGTGGTCGCGCACCTGCTGGCGGAGGAGTTCTCCGCGAGCGCCGACCTCGCGGAGGCGATGCGGCTGGTGTGCCGCCGCCTGGAGGGCGCGTTCACCCTGGTCGCGGTGCACGCCGACGAGCCGGACGTGGTCGTGGGCGCCCGCCGCAACTCCCCGCTGGTGGTGGGCGTCGGCGAGGGCGAGACGTTCCTCGCCTCCGATGTGGCCGCGTTCATCGCCCACACCCGCGAGGCCATCGAGCTGGGCCAGGACCAGGTGGTCGAGCTGCGCCGCGACGGCGTCACGGTGACCGGCTTCGACGGCAGCCCGGCCGAGGTCCGCGCCTACCACGTCGACTGGGACGCCTCGGCCGCCGAGAAGGGCGGCTACGACTACTTCATGCTCAAGGAGATCGCCGAGCAGCCCAAGGCCGTGGCCGACACCCTCCTCGGCCGCATCGACCCCTCCGGCTCGCTCACCCTGGATGAGGTCCGGATCGGCGCGGCCGAACTGCGCGAGGTCGACAAGGTCGTCATCGTCGCCTGCGGCACCGCCTTCCACGCCGGGCTGATCGCCAAGTACGCCATCGAGCACTGGACCCGCATCCCCTGCGAGGTGGAGCTGGCCAGCGAGTTCCGCTACCGGGACCCGATCCTGGACGGGCGTTCGCTGGTCATCGCCATCTCCCAGTCCGGCGAGACCATGGACACCCTGATGGCGCTCAGGCACGCCCGCGAGCAGGGCTCCAAGGTGCTGGCCATCTGCAACACCAACGGCTCGACCATCCCGCGCGAGTCCGACGCCGTCCTCTACACGCACGCCGGCCCCGAGGTCGCCGTCGCCTCCACCAAGGCGTTCCTGACCCAGCTGGTCGCCTGCTACCTCGTCGCCCTCTACCTGGGCCAGGTGCGCGGCACCAAGTGGGGCGACGAGATCCGGGACGTCATCCGCGACCTCTCCCGGATCTCCGGCGCGGTCGACCGGGTCCTGGAGACCATGGAGCCGGTACGGGAACTCGCGCGCTCGCTGGCGGAGAAGAACACGGTGCTCTTCCTCGGCCGCCATGTGGGCTACCCCGTCGCCCTGGAGGGCGCCCTCAAGCTCAAGGAACTCGCCTACATGCACGCCGAGGGCTTCGCGGCGGGCGAGCTGAAGCACGGCCCGATCGCGCTGATCGAGCAGGACCTCCCGGTCGTCGTCATCGTGCCCTCCCCGCGCGGCCGTTCCGTGCTGCACGACAAGATCGTCTCCAACATCCAGGAGATCCGCGCCCGCGGCGCCCGCACCATCGTCATCGCCGAGGAGGGCGACGAGACGGTCGTCCCGTACGCCGACCACCTCATCCGCATCCCGGCCACGCCCACCCTGCTCCAGCCGCTGGTCTCCGCGGTGCCGTTGCAGGTGTTCGCCTGCGAACTGGCCACCGCGCGCGGCAACGAGGTGGACCAGCCGAGGAACCTGGCGAAGTCGGTGACGGTCGAGTAGGGGAGCGGCCGTAGGCTCCCGGCATGAGCATCATCGGGGTCGGGATCGACGTGGCCGAGATCGACCGGTTCCGGGCGGCGCTGGAGCGCACGCCCAACCTGGCCGCCCGGCTGTTCGTCGCGGGGGAGCTGACGCTGCCGGGCGGGGAGCGGCGCGGGATCGCCTCGCTCGCCGCCCGCTTCGCGGCCAAGGAGGCCCTCGCCAAGGCGCTGGGCGCCCCCGCCGGGCTGCTGTGGACCGACGCCGAGGTGTACGTCGAGGCCAGCGGGCAGCCCCGGCTGCGGGTCAAGGGCACCGTCGCGGCCCGCGCGGCCGAGCTGGGGGTGCGGTCCTGGCACGTCTCGCTCAGCCACGACGCGGGCGTGGCCTCCGCCGTGGTGATCGCCGAGGGGTGAACCATCCGGGTGCGAGGGTCCGCGATTCGGGGGCAGACTCGGACCCATGCGTACTGCGTACAGCGTGGAGACGGTACGGGCCGCCGAGCGCGCCCTGATGGCCCGGCTGCCCGAGGGCACCCTGATGCAGCGGGCGGCCGCCGGACTGGCCGCCGCCTGCGCCGAGTTCCTCGGGCGGGTGTACGGCAGCCGGGTGGTGCTGCTCGTCGGCAGCGGCGACAACGGCGGCGACGCGCTGTACGCCGGGGCCCGGCTGCGGCGGCGCGGCGCCGGGGTCACCGCCGTCCTCTTCTCGCCCGACCGCGCTCACGAGGGCGGCCTCGCCGCGCTGCGCCAGGCGGGCGGCGCCGTCATCGGTCCCGAGCGGGCGCTCGGCGTGATCGAGCGGGCCGACCTCGTGGTGGACGGTGTCGTCGGCATCGGCGGCAAGGGGGGCCTCAGGCCCGACGCCGCCCGGCTCGCCTCGGCCGCCGAGCGGGCGCGGGCCGCGATCGTCGCCGTGGACCTGCCCAGCGGGGTCGACGCGGACACCGGCGAGGTGTCCGGCTCCGCCGTACGCGCCGACCTCACCGTCACCTTCGGCGCCTACAAGCCCGGCCTGCTGATCGACCCCGGCCGGGAGCACGCCGGAACGGTACGGCTCATCGAGATCGGTCTCGAACTCCCCCCGGACCCGGTGCTCCAGGCCCTCCAGCACGAGGACGTGGCCCGGCTGCTGCCCCGGCCCGGCGCGGAGAGCGACAAGTACCGGCGCGGGGTGCTCGGCATCGCCGCCGGCTCCGCGCGCTACCCCGGCGCCGCCGTGCTCGCCGTCTCCGGCGCGCTGCGCGGCGGCGCGGGCGCCGTGCGGTACGTCGGCCCCGCCGGGGACGCGGTCATCGCCCGCTTCCCCGAGACCCTCGTCTCCGACCAGGGCCCCGACCACGCGGGCCGGGTGCAGGCGTGGGTGGTGGGGCCGGGCGCAGGGGACGACGCGGCGACCGTGGCCGAGGTGCTCGGTTCCGACGTACCCGTGCTGCTGGACGCCGACGGGCTGCGGCTGGCCGACCGCGACCTCGTACGCGGGCGCACCGCGCCGACCCTGATGACCCCTCACGCCGGGGAGGCCGCCGCCCTGCTGGGCGTGCGGCGCGAGGAGGTCGAGGCGGCCCGGCTGACCTCGGTGCGCGAACTGGCCGCCGCCTACCGGGCGACGGTGCTGCTGAAGGGCTCCACCACGCTGGTCGCCGACCCCGGCGGCAGCCCGGTACGGGTCAACTCCACCGGCACCGGCTGGCTGGCCACCGCGGGCAGCGGTGACGTGCTGTCAGGGCTCGCCGGATCGCTGCTCGCCTCCCGCCTGTCCGCGCTGGACGCGGCGAGCGTCGCCGCCTACCTCCACGGCCTCGCCGGGCGCCTGGCCTCGCGCGGCGCCCCCATCGCCGCGCTGGACATCACCGAGCACCTCCCCGACGCCTGGCGGGACGTCGTACGGGACTGAGCGCGGCGGATCGCCGAGGAGTGCGGCCGGGGGCCGCCGACGCCCTCTGAGAGACTGGGGGCGCCATGAACGAGACTTCCGCTGTGCCGACCGCGCCCCTGCGCGCCCGCGCCGAGATCGATCTGGGTGCCCTGCGCGCCAACGTCCGGGTGCTGCGCGCCCGCGCCGAGGGCGCGCACCTGATGGCCGTCGTCAAGTCGGACGCGTACGGCCACGGTGCCGTGCCGTGCGCCCGCGCGGCCCTGGAGGCCGGGGCGACCTGGCTGGGCACGGCCACCCCGGAGGAGGCCCTCGCGCTGCGCGCGGCCGGGCTGCCGGGCCGGATCATGTGCTGGCTCTGGGTGCCCGGCGGGCCCTGGCGGCAGGCGATCGAGGCCGACCTGGACGTCGCGGTCAGCGGCATGTGGGCGCTGCGCGAGGTCGGCGACGCCGCCCGTGAGGCGGGCCGGCCCGCGCGGGTGCAGCTCAAGGCCGACACCGGGCTCGGCCGCAACGGCTGCCAGCCCGAGGACTGGCCCGAACTGGTCGGCGCCGCCCTGGAGGCCGAGGCCGCCGGGCTGATCAAGGTCACCGGACTGTGGTCCCACTTCGCCTGCGCCGACGAGCCGGGCCACCCCTCGATCGCCGCCCAGCTCACCCGGTTCCGGGAGATGGTGGCGTACGCCGAGGAGCGGGGCGTGGAGCCCGAGGTACGGCACATCGCCAACTCCCCGGCCACGCTGACCCTTCCGGAGACCCACTTCGACCTCGTCCGCACCGGCATCGCGATGTACGGCATCTCGCCCAGCCCCGAGCTGGGCACCCCGGCCGACTTCGGGCTGCGCCCGGTGATGACGCTGAGCGCGTCGCTGGCGCTGGTCAAGGGGGTGCCGGGCGGGCACGGCGTCAGCTACGGCCACCACTACGTCACCTCCGGCGAGACCACCCTCGGCCTGGTGCCGCTGGGCTACGCCGACGGCATCCCGCGGCACGCCTCGGACGGTGGCCCGGTGCTGATCGACGGCAAGCTGCGGACCGTCGCGGGGCGGGTGGCGATGGACCAGTTCGTGGTCGACCTCGGCGGCGACGAGCCCCGACCGGGCACGCGGGCCGTGCTGTTCGGGCCCGGCGACGGGGGCGAGCCCACCGCCGAGGACTGGGCGCAGGTGTGCGGCACGATCGCGTACGAGATCGTCACCCGGATCGGCACCCGCGTGCCCCGCGTCCATGTGAACGGATGACCCCTGCGGGTACCGGGCACGCTACTGTCCGGTAGCTCCGGGGCGCACGGGCCCGGTGGACGGCAGTACGGCGAGGAGGAACGGCACGTGAGCGAGAGCAGTGCGGAGGCCGTGGTGGACGCGGTGGCAGCGACGGCCGCGTCCGGCGGCTGGCGCAAGGCGACCGGTCTCGCCGGCGCCGCGATAGGCGTCCTCGCCGCGGGCGCGGCGGCCGGGGTCGCCATAGAGCGGATGACGGTCGGCCGCGACATACGCCGCAAGGCAGCCCTGGCGCTGGACTCCGCCGGCCCCTACGGCACCCTGCGCGGCACCCCCGGCAAGGCGGTCGCCGACGACGGCACCGAGCTGCACTACGAGGTCGACGACGTCGAGCCCGACCCCGGCCCGAACGTCTCCCCGCGCCGCCGCAGGCTCTTCGGCCGCAAGGCGCCCGCCGCGGTGACCGTCGTCTTCTGCCACGGCTACTGCCTCGGCCAGGACTCCTGGCACTTCCAGCGCGCCGCCCTGCGCGGCGTCGTCCGCACCGTCCACTGGGACCAGCGCAGCCACGGGGGGTCCGGGCGGGGCGTGGCCCAGATCCGTGACGGGCTGCCCGTCACCATCGACCAGCTCGGCCGGGACCTCAGGGCGGTGCTGGACGCTGCCGTGCCCGAGGGGCCCGTCGTGCTGGTGGGGCACTCGATGGGCGGGATGACGGTCATGGCGCTGGCCGCGCAGTTCCCGGAGTACATCAGGGACCGGGTCGTCGCCACCGCGTTCGTCGGCACCTCCTCCGGGCGGCTCGGCGAGGTCAACTTCGGGCTCCCGGTGGCCGGGGTCAACGCGGTGCGCCGGGTGCTGCCGGGCGTGCTGAAGGCGCTCGGGCAGCAGGCGGAGCTGGTGGAGAAGGGGCGCCGGGCCACCGCGGAGCTGTTCGCCGGGGTGATCAAGCGGTACTCGTTCGCGGGGCGGGACATCGACCCGGCGGTCGCGCGGTTCGCGGAGCGGATGATCGAGTCCACGCCGATCGACGTGGTCGCGGAGTTCTACCCGGCCTTCACCGACCACGACAAGACCGGGGCGCTGGCCTGCTTCCAGGACATGCCGGTGCTGGTGCTGGCCGGGGTGCGGGACCTGGTCACGCCGAGCGAGCACAGCGAGGCCATCGCGGACCTGCTGCCCGACGCCGAGCTGGTGCTCGTGCCGGACGCCGGCCACCTGGTGATGCTGGAGCATCCCGAGGTCGTCACCGACCGCCTGGCGGACCTGCTGACCCGCGCGGGAGCCGTACCGGCAGGGGCTACCGTAAGCGGTTATGGAAGAGGCAGTAGCACCGCACAATCCGGCTGAGACCCGGCTCACCGTCACCTCCCCCGAGCAGATGCGGGAGCTGGGCCTGAGACTGGCCGGGCTGCTGCGCGCCGGCGACCTGGTGATGCTCACCGGCGAGCTGGGCGCGGGCAAGACGACGCTGACCCGGGGGCTCGGCGAGGGGCTCGGGGTGCGCGGCGCGGTCACCTCGCCGACCTTCGTCATCGCGCGGGTCCACCCCTCCCTGGTCGACGGGCCGCCCCTGGTCCACGTCGACGCCTACCGGCTCTCCGGCGGGCTGGACGACATGGAGGACCTGGACCTCGACGTGTCCCTGCCCGAGTCGGTCATCGTCGTGGAGTGGGGCGAGGGCAAGGTCGAGGAACTGACCGACGACCGGCTGGAGATCCTCATCCACCGCGCCGTCGGCGACACCACCGACGAGGTCCGCCACCTGACGCTCACCGGACTCGGGGACCGCTGGGCGAAGGCCGGCCTGGACTCGCTCGCGGGCTGAGGGCACCGATATCCCGACAGGCTGTCGGGAACGTGTTGCGCGGGACGTACCGGGCGTGGTCACATGGTATCCAGCCCGTGGTTAGGCATACCTAACCCCGCCCGCCCCCGCAGCTCAGGAGGCGCCCCATGTCCGCTCCGCGTCCCCCGGCCCGCCCCGAGCCCGCCCCGCGGCTCCCCATGCGCGACCTGCTGGCGTCCTGCGCGGCGGCCAAGGCGATCTCCACGCCGCCTCCGGCCCCGGACCCCGTCGGACGCGGGGTGGATCACCGCAAGGCGGCCTGAGCCGCGCGCTCCCGTCAGCGGATCACCACCACCGGCACCCCGATCGTGGCGAACTGCCACATCGCCTCGCCGTCGGGGCGGGTCTCCCTGATGGCGCCGGTGCGGGGGGAGCCGGGTTCGGCGGCCTGGTTGCGGGTGGCGGCGCTGAAGCCGACCGTGACGCCATCGACCTGGGTGAAGCGGACGACGTGTTCGACCGGGAGGCCGTCGCTGCCGGTGATGGCGCTGGAGCGGGAGGTCACCCAGTAGGAGCCGGGGGCCGGGTCGACGCCGCCGGGGCGGACGCCGAAGGTGCGGGTGACGCGGCCGTGGTCGTTCACCAGCCAGACGCGGTCGTCGTCGAGCGAGTACACGACCCGCTCGCCCTTGCCGGAACCGGCCGGCAGGGCCGTGGGGTGGCGGCGGTCGCGCGGAGCCTTGGTGACGGCAGCCGAGGGTGAGGCGCTCGCCGAGGGCGCGCGCAGGCTCGCCGGGACGGTCGCGTCCGCCTGATAGGCGAGCAGGCCGACGGTGCCGACGGACACCGCGACGAGTCCGGCCACGATCCCCGAGCTGGTCCCTGACACGTGCGCCACCTCTGCCTCGTACCGACCCGTCACGATTCGCGGGAAATGTCGTACTTCATACAGACCGTAGCAGTCAGTGACGGTCCGACCGGGACGGGCGTGCGCGAGCCGTCGGCGCCGTAGGCTGTTCGCGTGCTTCTGCTCGCTCTGGATACCGCCACCCCCGCCGTCACCGTCGCCCTGCACGACGGGACGGACGTCGTCGCCTCGTCGAGCCAGGTGGACGCCCGCCGCCACGGCGAACTGCTGCTGCCCGCCGTGGACCGGGTGCTCGCCGCCGCCGGGGCCAAGCTGGACGCCGTCACCGGCATCGTCGTCGGCACCGGGCCCGGCCCCTACACCGGGCTGCGGGTCGGCCTGATGACCGCCGATACCTTCGGGCTCGCCCTCGGCGTCCCCGTGCACGGCGTGTGCACCCTGGACGGTCTGGCCTACGCGGCCGACATGACCAAGGGCCCCTTCGTCGTGGCGACCGACGCCCGGCGCAAGGAGGTCTACTGGGCGACGTACGCCGACTCCCGCACCCGGCTCACCGGCCCGGCCGTGGACCGCCCGGCCGACATCGCCGAGCGGGTCGCGGGGCTGCCCGCCGTGGGCGCGGGCGCGCTGCTCTACCCGGACACCTTCCCCGACGTCCACGAGCCCGAGCACGTCTCCGCCGCCGCGCTCGCCTCGCTGGCCGCCGCGAAGCTGGCCGCCGGGGAGGAGCTGGACGAGCCCCGCCCGCTGTACCTGCGCAGGCCCGACGCCCAGGTGCCGAAGAACTACAAGGTGGTCACCCCCAAGTGACCGCGAAGCTGCGCGAGATGCGCTGGTGGGACATCGACCGGGTCCTGGAGCTGGAGAAGGAGCTGTTCCCCGAGGACGCCTGGTCGCGGGGCATGTTCTGGTCCGAGCTGGCCCACGCGCGCGGGGCCGGCGCCACCCGCCGCTACCTCGTCGCGGAGGACGACGGCCGGCTCGTCGGATACGCCGGGCTCGCCTCCGCCGGCGACCTCGGCGACGTGCAGACCATCGCCGTCGCCCGCGACCAGCAGGGCACCGGCCTCGGCGCCCGGCTGCTGACCGAGCTGCTGCGGGCCGCGACCGCCTTCGAGTGCGCCGAGGTGATGCTGGAGTGCCGGGTGGACAACACCCGCGCCCAGAAGCTCTACGAGCGCTTCGGCTTCGCCCCCATCGGCTTCCGGCGCGGCTACTACCAGCCGGGCAACGTGGACGCCCTGGTGATGCGCCTGACCGACCCCTCTTCCTCCCTGGAAGACGTACAAGGAACCGAGATCAATGGCTGACGAACCTCTCGTCCTCGGCATCGAGACCTCCTGCGACGAGACCGGCGTCGGCATCGTGCGCGGCACGACCCTGCTCGCCGACGCGGTCGCCTCCAGCGTCGACGAGCACGCCCGCTTCGGCGGTGTCGTGCCCGAGGTGGCGTCCCGCGCGCACCTGGAGGCGATGGTCCCGACCATCGACCGCGCCCTGAAGGAGGCGGGCATCACCGCCCGCGACCTCGACGGCGTCGCGGTGACCGCGGGACCCGGCCTCGCGGGCGCTCTCCTGGTCGGTGTCTCGGCCGCCAAGGCGTACGCCTACGCCCTCGGCAAGCCGCTCTACGGCGTGAACCACCTGGCCTCGCACATCTGCGTGGACCAGCTGGAGCACGGCCCGCTGCCCGAGCCGACCATGGCGCTGCTGGTCTCCGGCGGCCACTCCTCGCTGCTGCTCTCCTCGGACATCACCTCCGACGTGCGGCCGATGGGTGCCACCATCGACGACGCGGCCGGCGAGGCGTTCGACAAGATCGCCCGTGTGCTCGATCTGGGCTTCCCCGGCGGCCCGGTCATCGACCGCTACGCCCGCGAGGGCGACCCGGCGGCCATCGCCTTCCCGCGCGGTCTGAGCGGCCCCCGCGACCCCGCGTACGACTTCTCCTTCTCCGGCCTCAAGACCTCCGTGGCCCGCTGGATCGAGGCCAGGCGCGCGGCCGGCGAGGAGGTGCCGGTGCGGGACGTGGCCGCGTCCTTCCAGGAGGCCGTCGTGGACGTGCTGACCCGCAAGGCGGTGCGCGCCTGCAAGGACGAGGGCGTGGACCACCTGATGATCGGCGGCGGTGTCGCGGCCAACTCCCGGCTGCGGGCCCTTGCCCAGGAGCGCTGCGAGGCGGCCGGCATCCGGCTGCGCGTGCCGCGCCCGAAGCTGTGCACGGACAACGGCGCGATGGTGGCCGCCCTCGGCGCCGAGATGGTCGCCCGCAACCGTTCCGCCTCCGACTGGGACCTGTCCGCCGACTCCTCCCTGCCGGTGACCGACCCGCACGTGCCGGGCAACGGGCACGGCCACGACCACGACCATGTGCACGAGGTCAGCAAGGAGAACCTGTACCCGTGAGCGTCGCCCTGATGTGGGAGGCGAAGGCCGCCGAGGGCCGGGGCGGGGAACTCCTCGCCTGGGCCCGCGCGCAGCGGCTCGAGCGAAGTCCGCTGCGCCGTGAGACCTTCCGCGCGCCGGGTGACCGGGTGCTGGTCATCACCTGGTGGGACGCGGCCTACGACGCGGACGTGCCGGAACTCCCGGCGCCGGACGCGGAGCTGGTGTCCCGGCCGGTGCACCGGTGGCGGTTCGAGCGAGTCGAGGACTGAGGGGGCTGATCCGGCTCGGGTGGCGCATCTCCGCGATCACGCGCTATGATCATCACACAGCGAACGGCCGGAACAACTCCGGTCCGAACGCCGCGCGTTGGTGGTCCAAGTCAAGACGCCCCGCTTCCTGCGGGGAAATGCAGGTGCAATCCCTGCCCAGCGCTCCAGTACGAAGGCCGCTCCGGTTCCGACCGGGGCGGCCTTCGCCGTTCCCGGCCTACTCCACCGGTGTCACCGAGGTCCGGCAGCGCAGCACCCGGTCCGGCCCGGCCTCCCGCACCGGCCCGGTCAGCCGCAGCCGGGTGGTGTGCCGGACCTCGGCGCCGGACGGGCCGAGCCGCAGCTCCAGCAGCCCCGGCTCGACCACCCGCACCCCCGCGAGGCCGGTGAAGGACGCCAGGTCGGCGTGGAAGGCGAAGGTGACCCGGCGGGCCTCGCCGGGCGCCAGCTCGACCCGCTGATAGCCGACCAGCCGTACGTCCGGCCGGGTCACCGAGGCCACCGGGTCGTGCAGATAGAGCTGGACCACCTCCGCGCCCGTCCGCGCCCCGGTGTTGCGCACGGTCACCGTCACCTCGTACGACCCGTCCGTGGCGGTCTCCGCCTCCGGCGGGCCGAAGTCCGTCCAGGCGAAGGTGGTGTACGACAGACCGTGGCCGAAGGGGTGCAGCGGGGTCGGGTCGAAGCTGCTGACCTCGCTCGCCAGGCCCAGCGGCGGCTGGAGGTAGGTCCAGGGCTGGCCGCCCGGCGTACGCGGCACGCTCACCGGCAGGCGCCCGGAGGGGTTCACCCGGCCCGCCAGGACCCCGGCCAGCGCCGGGCCGCCCTCCTCGCCGGGGAAGAAGGCCTGCACCACCGCGCCGAGCCGCCCCGCCCAGCGGCCCAGCGCGTAGGGGCGCCCGGTGAGCAGCACCAGCACCACCGGCGTGCCGGTGGCCACCAGTGCGTCCAGCAAGTCGCCCTGGACACCCGGCAGGCGCAGGTCGGCCGCGTCGCAGCCCTCGCCGGAGGTACCGCGCCCGAACAGCCCGGCCCGGTCGCCGAGCACCGCCACGCACACGTCCGCCTCCGCCGCGCGGGCCACCGCCCCGGCGAAGCCGGAGGAGTCCGGGTCCGACACCCCGCACCCTTGCGTGAACGTCACCTCCGCGTCCGGGAGTTCGGCCCGCAGCGCCTCCAGCACGGTGGGGATCGCGATGCCCGGCGCGACACCGGGGTGGTGGGGGAGGACGTGGGCCGGGAAGGAATAGCAGCCGAGCATGGCCAGCGGGTCGGCGGCGCGCGGGCCGACCACCGCGATCCGGGCGCCGGGGGCCAGCGGGAGAAGGTCCGCCGGGTTCTCCAGCAGGATCACCGACTCCTCCGCCAGCCGCCGGGCCAGCGCCCGCCCCTCGGGGGGGTCCAGGACCACGGGACCGGCCGGCTCCGGGTCCCAGTCGGGGTCCAGCAGGCCCAGCTCGCACTTCTGGAGCAGCACCCGGCGGGCCGCCCGGTCCACCAGGGCCTCCGGGACGCGGCCCGCCTCGACGGCGTCGACCAGCGACGTGCCGTAGCAGTCCACGGTGGGCAGTTCCACGTCCACGCCCGCCTCCAGCGCCAGGCGGGCGGCCCCGGCGCGGTCCTCGGCGAGCCGGTGCTGGGTGCGCAGGAAACCGATGCCGAAGTAGTCCGCGACCACCGTGCCGGTGAACCCCCACTCCTCGCGCAGCACCCCGGTCAGCAGCCGGGCGTCGGCCGAGGCGGGCACCCCGTCCGTCTCGGTGTACGCGGCCATCACCGACCGTGCCCCGCCCTCGCGCAGCGCCAGCTCGAAGGGCGGTAGCGTCACGTCGGCCAGCTCCCGCGCGCCCGCCCGTACCGGCGCGAGATTGCGGGCGCCCGCCGAGGCCGCGTACCCGGCGAAGTGCTTCAGCGTGGCGACGATTCCGGCCGACTCCAGGCCGCGTACGTAGGCGGCGCCGACGGTGCCGACCAGGTACGGGTCCTCGCCGATCGTCTCCTCCACGCGGCCCCAGCGCGCGTCGCGGACCACGTCCAGCACCGGGGCGAGGCCCTGGTGGACGCCGGCCGCCCGCAGGTCGCCGCCGATACGGGCGCCCACCTCGGCCACCAGCTCCGGGTCGAAGGAGGCGCCCCAGGCGAGCGGCACCGGATAGGCGGTGGCGCCCCAGGCGGTGAACCCGGCCAGGCACTCCTCGTGGGCGAGGGCGGGGATGCCGAAGCGGCCCGCGGCGGCGATCCGGCGCTGGGCGGCGGCGAGGGCGCGGGCCCCCTGCCCGGGGTCGACCGGGGCGGTGCCGAAGGAGCGGGTGAGCTGGCCCAGGCCGTGCGCGATCAGCTCGTCCCAGTCCGGCACCGCGCTCATCTCGCTCTGCAGCGGGGCGACTTCGCCGCCGTCCGGGCCGGCGCCCACCCAGACGCCGTACAGCTGGGCGGTCTTCTCGCGCAGCGTCATCCGGGACAGCAGGTCCTCGACGCGTTCGGCGGCGGGCAGGGCGGGGTCGCGCCAGGCGGCGGAGGTCATGGAACTCCTGTCGGGAGACGTGGGGGAGCCGGTCACTTGCCGCCCGCGCCCATCAGGCCGCCGACCAGGGTGCGCCGGGCCACCAGGTAGACGGCGAACACGGGGACGCCGGAGAGGACGACCGAGGCGAGCAGGGCGGGGATGTTCACGCCGAACTGGCTGACATAGGTGAACAGGCCGAGGGTCAGCATCCGGCTGTCCTCGGACTGGGTGAAGATCAGCGGGAAGAGGAAGCCGTTCCACGCCTGGAGGGACGCGTAGACCACGACGGTGCCGATGCCGCCCCGGGCCAGCGGCACGACCAGCCGGAACAGCATCCGGGCCGGTGACGCGCCGTCCAGTGCCATCGCCTCGTACAGCTCCTCGGGGATGTCCCGCAGGGTGCCGGTGAGCACCAGCACGGACACCGGCATGGCGAAGGCGGCGGTCGGCAGGGCGACGGCGAGCAGGCTGTCGTAGAGGTTCAGCTTGGTGATCATCAGGTAGAGCGGGACCACCACCGCCTGCGCTGGGACGGCGACGCCGAGCAGGAACAGCCGGAACGCGCCGCCCGACCAGACGCCGCGGGTGCGCACGGCGACGTACGCCAGCGGGACGCACAGCACCAGGACGATCCCCACCACCACGGCCGCGACCAGGACGGTGTTGGCCAGGAAGTGGCCGAAGCCGTTGTCCAGGACGGTGCCGTAGTTGGCGAGGGTGGGGTGGTGCGGCGGGCGCAGGGCGTTGCCGCCGAGTGCCTCGTCCTGGCGGGTCAGGGACACCGAGACCATGACGTAGACCGGGACGAGGACGACGGCGAGCCAGATCACCGCGCCCAGGCCCGCCAGCGGGTTGGCCGGGCGGCTCACGGCGTCACATTCCTTCCCGGGTGCTGCGCATGGCGCCGAAGCCGGTCACCCGGACCAGCAGCAGCGACAGCGCGGTGGCGGCCACGACCAGGAAGGACGCGATGGCGCTCGCGTAACCGAAGTCGTACGCCTTGAAGCCCGCCTCGTACATCAGGTACGGCAGGATCGCGGTGTCGGTGCCGGGGCCGCCCTGGGTGAGGATCAGCACGGTCTCGAAGTAGGTCAGCGAGCCGACCACCATCAGCACCAGTGAGGTCGCCGCCGTGTTGCGGAGCTGGGGCAGGGTGATGGAGCGGAACCGGCGCAGGCGTCCGGCGCCGTCGATCGCGGCCGCCTGGTAGAGCACCTCGGGGATCTGCCGGGCGCCACCCTGGTAGATCAGGGTGTGGAACGGGATGAACTGCCAGCCGCCGACGAAGACCAGGGCGAGGAACGCCCCGGAGGTCGTGCCGAGGGTGTCGCCGGGCACGATGCCGAAGTTGGGGTCGAGCAGGGCGTAGAACAGCAGCGAGACGGCGGTCGAGGAGAGCAGGAACGGCACGAAGAAGACCGCCGACAGCACCGCCCGGTTGCGCTGCGGGCCCGCCGCCCAGACGCCGAGGAGCAGGGCGGCGGTCGTCTGGAAGGCGCAGCTCACCACGGTCAGCGCGACGGTGACGCCCAGCGAGCGGGTGAGCCGGCCGTCGGTCAGCAGGGCGTGCCAGTTGGCCAGTCCGGCCGGGCGCGGCTCGCCCAGGCCGTTCCATGAGGTGAAGGACAGGCCGAACGCCAGGGCCATCGGGACCAGGGCGAAGAAGCCGAAGAACAGCACGGCGGGCAGCGCCCAGGAGGGGTGCGGGCGGCCGGCGCCTCGCGCGGCGCTCACTTCAGCGCCTTCAGCGCCGCCACGAACCGCTCCGGCGACGACTTGCCGACGAAGAGCTTGTTGACCTCGGTGAGCATCGGGGTGGCCGCGTCCGGGTCGACCGCCTGGTCCCAGCTCAGCGTGAAGGCGGGGGCCTCGCGGACCAACCGGTACTGGAAGCGGGCGAACTCGGGGCTCGGGGAGGCGTCCAGCAGCTTGTCGGCATTGGCGGTGGCGGGCACGTCGCCGTTGGCTATCAGCTCGCGGGCGTAGGTCTGCGAGGCACAGGTCCGCAGGAAGGCGAGCGCGGTGTCCTTGTTGCGGGTACGGGTGTTCACGGACCAGTAGTTGGTGGGGTTGCCGACCACGTTGCGGACGTCACCGGCGCCGCCGTCGAACTCCGGGAAGGGGCACCAGCCCAGGTGCCCGCGGGCGAAGTCCGGGAACTTGCCGAGCTGGGTGGAGTACTCCCAGGACCCCATCAGGTGCATCGCGGCCTTGCCCTTGGCGAGCGCGGCCGGTGCCCCGCCGTTGGTGTACGCGACCGAGCTGAAGCCCTTGCCGAAGGCGCCGTCGTCGACGAGTTCGCGTACCGTCCGGGCGGCCTTCAGTACGGCGGGGTCGCCCCAGCCGGCCGGGTCGCCGTTCTTGACCCGGTCGAAGACCTCCGGGCCGCCGATCCGGTCCACCAGGTACTCCAGCCACATCAGTTCGGGCCAGATGTCGGCGCCGCCGAGGGCGAAGGGGGTGATCCCGGCCTTCTTGAGCCTGGCGTTGTTGTCGAGGAGCTGGTCCCAGGTGGCGGGCGGCTTCAGGCCGTGCTCGGCGAACAGGGTCTTGTTGTAGAAGAGGATCACCGGCTGCATGCCGCGCATCGGGATGCCGTACTCCCGGCCGCCGAGCGCCCCGGCGGCGAGGACGGAGGGCAGGAAGCCGTTCTTCAGCACCGGGTCGCCGGCGATGGTGCCGGTGAGGTCGACGATCTGGCCGGCCTCCCGGTACGCCTTGATGGAGCCGCCGCCCCAGTTGAAGAACACGTCCGGGGCGTTGGGGGAGCCCATCGCGGTGCGCAGCTTGGCCGGGTACTCCGCGCCGGGCACCTTCTCCAGCCGCAGGCTGCCCTTGGTCTCGCGGGCCGCCGCCGAGGCGTTGAACCGGGAGACCGCCTTCGCCTGCACCTTGGCCGCGTCGTCGCCGTACACGAACGCGGTGAGGGTGCCGTCCGAGCCGCCGGGGCCGCCGGAGCCGCAGGCGGTGAGACCGGCGGCCGAGACGAGGGCGGTGGTGCCCGCGCCGAGGAACCAGCGTCTGCTGTAGGTCTCCATGTGCCGGGCACCCCTCACGATCGTGGCCGAAAGTTTCGAGCGAAAACTCGAATGTTCCGGGAACCTAAGGCCGTCCTGAGGGTTCGTCAAGGGGTCGCGCAGGGCTACGATCACGACCATGGAACCGTCGAAGACCGCAGCGAAGCGGAGCGCCACGCTCGCCGAGATCGCCCGAGAGGCCGGGGTGTCGGCTCCGACTGTTTCGAAGGTGCTGAACGGCCGGGCCGACGTGGCGGCGGCCACCCGTACCCGCGTCGAGGAGCTGCTGCGCACCCACGGCTACCGGCGCAGGCGGGCCGAGGTCACCCGCTCGCCGCTGATC
This sequence comes from Streptomyces griseoluteus, assembly GCF_004784465.1. GTDB lineage: Bacteria > Actinomycetota > Actinomycetes > Streptomycetales > Streptomycetaceae > Streptomyces > Streptomyces griseoluteus. The sequence goes on from NZ_SRRU01000001.1 coordinate 208,354, forward strand.
GAGCTGGTCTTCCACGAGCTGGAGAGCGCCTGGGCGATGGAGGTCATCCGGGGCGTGGAGAACGTCGCCCGCGACGCCGGGCTGAGCGTGGTCCTCTCCGAGAGCGCCGGGCGCCTCACGCCGGGCCGGACCTGGGCCGACCAGGTGGCCGGCCGCCGGCCGCACGGGGTGATCCTGGTGCTGTCCGGGCTCGACGCGGCCCAGCAGGCCCTGCTGACCAGCCGTTCCGTGCCCTTCGTGGTGATGGACCCGGCGGGCGATCCGGGGGCCGACGTCCCCTCGGTCGGCGCCACCAACTGGCAGGGCGGGCTCGCCGCCACCCGGCATCTGATCGACCTCGGGCACACCCGGATCGGCGCGATCGGCGGCCCCTCGCGCATGATGTGCGCCCGCGCCCGCCTCGACGGCTACCGGGCCGCGCTGGAGACCGCCGGCCTGCCCGCCGACCCGGCGCTGATCCGGGAGGGCGACTTCCACCACGAGTCCGGCCACCGCCTCGGCCTCGGCCTGCTCGGCCGTCCCGACCGGCCCACGGCCGTCTTCGCGGGCAACGACCTCCAGGCGCTCGGCCTGTACGAGGCCGCCCGCGAACTGGGGCTGCGCGTACCGGAGGACGTGAGCGTCGTCGGCTTCGACGACCTGCCCGTCGCCCGCTGGGTGGGCCCGCCGCTGACCACCGTGCGCCAGCCGCTGACCGAGATGGCCGAGGCGGCGGCGCGGCTGGTGCTGGAGCTGGGGCGCGGGGAGCGTGAGCGGACGGCCACCCGGCTGGAGCTGGCGACCAGCCTGGTGGTGCGGTCGAGCACGGCGGCCCCGGCTGGGTAAGGCGGCTCCGAAAGTTTCGAAGAGGCTAGGCCGGGTGTCCGATCAGCATGGCCGGGGCGCCCGCCACGCGGGTCATGAACACGGTCGCGGCGTTGGGTCCCTGCGGCTTGACCTTCCGGCGCAGCTCCTCCGGCTCGACCGCCGAGCCGCGCTTCTTCACGGTCAGGTTGCCGACCCCGCGCTCCCGCAGCAGCGCCTTCAGCTTCTTGACGTTGAACGGCATCCGGTCGGTGATCTCGTAGGCGGTGGCGTACGGGGTCGGGTGGAGTTCGTCGGCGGTGATGTAGGCGATCGTCTCGTCCAGCAGGCCGCCGTCCAGCTCCTCAGCGACCTCCGCGACCAGATGGGCCCGGATCACCGCGCCGTCCGGCTCGTACAGGTACCGGCCGGGCGTGCGCACCGCCGGGTCGGGCAGGCCCCGGCCCTCAAGGGTGCGCGGGCCGGGGAGGAGGGTGGCGCGGACGCCGCCCGGTGCTGCGGTGCCGAACCAGAGCACGGCCTCCTTCACGTCCCCACCGTCCGAGATCCACTCCGCCTCGGCCTCGGCGGGCACCGCCTCGTGCGGGATGCCGGGCGCGATCTTCAGGGCGGCGCGGGGCGCGGCGAGCGCGGTGGCCACGGCCCAGGACAGGGGCGGTGAGTACGCCTCCGGGTCGAAGATCCGGCCGCGTCCGCCGCGCCGGGCGGGGTCCACGAACACCGCGTCGTATCCGGCGGTGTCCACCTCGGTGACGTCGGCCTCGCGCACCTCGATCAGGTCGGCGAGCCCCAGCACCTCGGCGTTGGCCCGCGCGACGGCCGCGGTCAGCGGGTCCCGGTCCACCGCGAGCACCCGGATGCCCGCGCGGGCCAGGGCGAGCGCGTCGCCGCCGATCCCGCAGCACAGGTCGGCCACCGAGGCGACCCCGAGCGCCCGCATCCGCTCCGCGCGGTACGCGGCCACGCTCGCCCGCGTGGACTGCTCGACCCCGTTGGGCGTGAAGAACATCCGCCGCGCGTCCTCCGCGCCGAACTTGGCCTCCGCCCGCTGACGCAGCCGGGCCTGGCCGAGGGCGGCGGACACCAGCCCGGCCGGGTGGGTGCGGCGCAGCCGGGTGGCCACGGCGAGTTCGTCGGCCGGCGCGGTGCCGCGCACCTCGTCGAGGAGGGCCCGGCCCTCGTCGGTGCGCAGCGCGTGGAATCCCTGGAGGGCGGAGAGCTGGTCGTTCACCGGCTCATTGTGGGCCAGTCGGTGGACCGTACGCCTCCGGCGGCGGTGTCGGGCCGGGATCGGGGCGGGGTCCTGCCAAGATCCGGCACCATGCGACATGTAGGACAAAATGACAAATGCTGGGCCAGTTCCCGGTCCCTGGCCGTGCGTTGCTCCGTCGCCGTGCTGGCCGCGGCCGCCGTGCTCACCCGATGCTCGGGGCCCGGCTCCTCCGGCTCCTCCGGCTCTTCCGGTTCCTCCGGTTCCTCCGGCTCCGCTCCGGCCGGCCAGGGTGGGCCCGCCAAGGCCCCCGACGCCGCCTCGGCCCGCCTCGCGGAGCAGCGGCGCATGGTGGCCGCGGCCCGCAAGTGGCGGCTCGACCAGGTGCCGCTCACGGCCCCGGCCCCGCCGAAGGTCAAGCCGAGGATCACCGCGCGCGCGGGTTTCGAGGTGGACCACCAGGAGGACGAGAACCTCCCCCCGGTCTTCACCACCGTCCCCACCGACAAGAAGATCGTCTTCCTCACCATCGACGACGGTGCCGAGAAAGACCCCCGGTTCCTCTCGATGATGCGCGAGCTGAAGGTCCCGTACACCGCCTTCCTCAGCGACTACCTGGTGAAGGACGACTACGGCTACTTCCGCAAGAGCCAGGCGTACGGCAACACGCTCGACAACCACACCCTGACGCACCCGTACCTGCCCGGTCTCTCCTACGAGCAGCAGCGGCAGGAGATCTGCGGCATGCAGGACGTCATGGAGAAGCAGTACGGCAAGCGCCCCGAGGTGCTGCGCCCGCCCTACGGCGACTACAACCAGGACACCCTGCGCGCGGCCAAGTCCTGCGGCATCAAGTACGCGCCGATCTGGAACGAGGAGGTCTTCGTCGACCACTGGGAGTACCGCGAGGACGACCGGCGACTGCGCAAGGGTGACATCGTTCTCACCCACTTCCGGGGCCCCGACGAGTGGGACGGCACGATGGTCGACGACATGCGCCGCTTCCTCAACAAGGTCACCCGCGAGGGATACGCCGTGGCGCGCCTGGAGGACTACCTGTGAGGCGCCGGGCGCGGCGGGCCCACCGCGCGGTACGGGCCGTCGCGCTCGCCTCGGCCGCACTGCTGCTCACCGGCTGCGCCCAGTCGGTCGACCCCATCGAACGCCTCGGCAAGAAGGCCGCGCAGGGCGTCCACCGCTCGGCCCCTGCGCCCGAACTCGCCTACCGCCGCTGGGGCCTCACCGCGCCCCTGGCCGCCCCGCCCCGCCGCGCGGCCCAGCCCCGCCGGGCGCGTACGGGGACGCGCGCGGTGGACCATGTGGCCACGGCCGACCGGGTCGTCTTCCTGACCTACGACGAGGGGGCCGTACGGGACCGGCGACTGGCCGCCCTGGTCGGCGAACTCCGCCTGCCGGTCACCGTCTTCACCCGCGCCGATGCCGTCGTCCGCTGGCGCGTCAAGACCGCTCGGCACGGCCTCGTCTACACGGGCGCCCCCGGACACCTGGCCGCCGGCGACATCGTCCGCGTGACCCCGGACCGCCAGGGCGCCCTGGCCGAGCGCACCGTGCGAGTGCTGAAGGAGGCGCAGAAAAGGGGCCTGACGCCGGGAAAGCTGGACGACTACCTCCAGGACGCCGTGGGGGCGCGCCTCCCGGCAGCACGGCGGAGGTGACTCCAACAGCCGGCGTGTGCCGACGCGCCGCACGGCAATTGGCACTCCGCTTGACCGAGTGCTAACCGCGGTCATAGTCTCGGCACTGGCACTCGGCACACGAGAGTGCCAACAAAGCGACGGGCAGGTCCGGCACCCGCGACGACGGATCGACCTGGTCGCCACCTCAGACAGTCAACCCCGTGAATTCTCAGAAGGGGGAGGTCGGATCGTGACGACCGCCAGCTCCAAGGTTGCCATCAAGCCGCTCGAGGACCGCATCGTGGTCCAGCCGCTGGACGCCGAGCAGACCACGGCCTCTGGCCTGGTCATTCCGGACACCGCGAAGGAGAAGCCCCAGGAGGGCGCCGTCCTCGCCGTCGGTCCGGGCCGCTTCGAGAACGGCGAGCGCCTGCCGCTCGACGTCAAGGTCGGTGACATCGTGCTGTACAGCAAGTACGGCGGCACCGAGGTGAAGTACAACGGCGACGAGTACCTCGTCCTCTCGGCCCGCGACGTTCTCGCGGTCATCGAGAAGTAGTTCACCCCGAAGCTTCTGCTTCACCACTGCGCCCCTGGTTCCCGCGACCGTCAAGAAGCCGGGCGGCCGGGGGCGCAGGCACATCCACCCAGATTTTCCGAGAGGGCTCCCGCTGTCATGGCGAAGACACTGAAGTTCGACGAGGACGCCCGTCGCGCCCTTGAGCGCGGCGTCAACAAGCTGGCCGACACGGTGAAGGTGACGATCGGCCCCCGCGGCCGCAACGTCGTCATCGACAAGAAGTTCGGCGCGCCGACCATCACCAACGACGGTGTCACCATCGCCCGTGAGGTCGAGATCGAGGACCCGTTCGAGAACCTCGGCGCCCAGCTCGTGAAGGAGGTGGCGACCAAGACCAACGACATCGCGGGTGACGGCACCACCACCGCCACCGTGCTCGCCCAGGCCCTGGTCCGCGAGGGCCTGAAGAACGTCGCCGCCGGCGCGTCCCCCGCCGCCCTGAAGAAGGGCATCGACGCCGCCGTCAAGGCCGTCTCCGACGACCTGCTCGCCTCCGCGCGCCCGATCGACGAGAAGTCCGACATCGCCGCCGTCGCCGCGCTGTCCGCCCAGGACCAGCAGGTCGGTGAGCTGATCGCCGAGGCCATGGACAAGGTCGGCAAGGACGGTGTCATCACCGTCGAGGAGTCCAACACCTTCGGTCTGGAGCTGGACTTCACCGAGGGCATGGCCTTCGACAAGGGCTACCTGTCCCCCTACTTCGTCACCGACCAGGAGCGTATGGAGGCCGTCCTCGACGACCCGTACATCCTGATCAACCAGGGCAAGATCTCCTCGATCACCGAGCTGCTCCCGCTGCTCGAGAAGATCATCCAGACCAACGCCTCGAAGCCGCTGCTGATCATCGCCGAGGACGTCGAGGGCGAGGCCCTGTCGACCCTGGTGGTCAACAAGATCCGCGGCACCTTCAACGCCGTCGCCGTGAAGGCCCCCGGCTTCGGTGACCGCCGCAAGGCGATGCTGCAGGACATGGCCGTCCTCACCGGCGCCACCGTCATCTCCGAGGAGGTCGGCCTCAAGCTCGACCAGGCCGACCTGGACGTGCTCGGTACCGCCCGCCGCGTGACCGTCACCAAGGACGACACCACGATCGTCGACGGCGGCGGCAACTCCGCCGACGTGCAGGGCCGCATCGCGCAGATCAAGGCCGAGATCGAGAACACCGACTCCGACTGGGACCGCGAGAAGCTCCAGGAGCGCCTCGCCAAGCTGGCCGGCGGCGTGTGCGTGATCAAGGTCGGCGCCGCCACCGAGGTGGAGCTGAAGGAGAAGAAGCACCGTCTGGAGGACGCCATCTCCGCGACCCGCGCCGCGGTCGAGGAGGGCATCGTCTCCGGTGGTGGCTCCGCGCTGGTCCACTCCGCGAAGGTCCTCCAGGACGGTCTCGGCAAGACCGGTGACGAGGCCACCGGCGTGAGCGTCGTCCGCAACGCGGTCGTCGAGCCGCTGCGCTGGATCGGCGAGAACGCCGGCCAGGAGGGCTACGTCATCGTCTCCAAGGTCAAGGACATGGAGAAGGGCCAGGGCTACAACGCGGCCACCGGCGAGTACGGCGACCTGGTCAAGGCCGGCGTCATCGACCCGGTCAAGGTCACCCGCTCCGCCCTGGAGAACGCCGCCTCCATCGCCTCCCTCCTCCTCACGACCGAGACCCTGGTCGTCGAGAAGAAGGAAGAGGAAGAGACCGCCGCCGGTCACGGCCACGGCCACGGTCACTCGCACTGACCCGACGTCACCTCACCCGAGGCCCGGCGCTCCCACGGGAACGCCGGGCCTCGGCGTTGTCGGACCCTTGGTCCTGCCTGCGCCGAGGCTCTCGACGGCGGCCGACGGCGCCGGGCACCCGGACGAGCGGAAACCGCGCGAACCGGGTGAGGCGGGAGCGGTCTTCTCGAGCTGATCCGCGCCGGCACGTCCCGGTCAGCTCAGGGCGCGGGTGAACAGGCGCTGTCCGGTGGGGTCGGTGACGACGAGACTCCAGGCCGTCCCGTCACCGTCGTCGCCGTCCCACCACGTGGCGAAGGCGTCCGCCAGTCCCCGCACGTCGGCCTTCGCGCTCCTGGCGGTGCAGGTGCAGGCGAGCTCGACGTCGTAGTCACGTGTGCCGAGGTGGACGAGGACCACTCGGCCGGCGTGCCGTGCCGACTGCTGTTCCCCGTGGGCCGCGGCCCAGGAGCGGAAACGCCGCAGCAGGTCCGGATCCGCTGCGCGGCGTGTCACGGGCCCGGTCGGCGGATGCCGGTCCGCTCCGCTGCCGGCTCCCTGCTTGCAGCCCAGCACCCAGGCCCCGCGGTCCTTGTCCACGACATCACGCGGCCGGGCGGTCAAGGACCGGCGCACGCAGCCTCCCCACACCACCGCACGGACCGCGCCCCCCTTGCCGTCGTCTTCGAAGATCCGTTTCCCCTCGCGCCATCCCGCTTCGTACGCCGCCGTGTAGGCGGGTCCGACGGTGGCGTGCGACACGGAGGGCCCCGGCCGCGCGCTGCTGCTGCCGCAAGCAGTGATCAGGCCGAGGCACGCGGCCGCGGCGACGAGTCCGGCCGGCCTGGCCCGTGCGGGTGCGCGCATGTCCCCGTCTCTCCTCCCGATGGCATCAGCAAGGGGGAAGCGTGCGGCTGGGACGTGGCCCGGCCGTGGCAACCGCGATGGCGGACACCTCATGTCGACGGCCGCGCGGACCTGCTCCACACCCGCACGCCGGCGTCACCGGGCAGTTCACCCGTCGGTCCGTCACCGGCCGTCCCGTCTCCGACGGGAACGTGCGCCCCGTCGTTCACTGCGGCCCGTACTTGCGCCCCGTGCGCGCGCTGATTCCGCCGAGCAGGTTGCGGGGGGCGATCTTGGCGAGGCCCATGAGGGCCTTGTAGCGGGGGTCGGGGATGGAGACGGTCTTGTTGCGGGCGAGGTCGTTGAGCGCCTCGGCCACCAGTTTGTCGGCGTCGAGCCACATCCAGCCGGGGATGTTGTCCGTGCCCATGCCGGCCCGCTCGTGGAACTCGGTGCGGACGAAGCCGGGGCAGAGGGCCATCAGCCGGACCCCGCTGCCCGCGAGGTCCTTCGCCGCGCCCTGGGTGAACTGCACGACCCACGCCTTCGAGGCGCCGTACGTACCGCGCGGGACGAAGGCCGCCACCGAGGCGACGTTCACCACCCCGCCGCGCCCGCGCTCCCGCATCGCCTCCGCGGCCGCCGAGGTCAGCCGGAGCACCGCCTCGCAGTGGACCTTGAGCATGCGCAGCTCGTCGGCCATGGAGACGTCGAGATAGCGGCCCTTGTTGCCGAACCCGGCGTTGTTGACCAGCAGGTCGATCGGGTGCCGCCGGTCACCGAGCCGCTCGGCCACCGTCTCGATGCCCTTGTCCTCGGCGAGGTCGGCGGTCAGCACCTCCGCCTCGATGCCGTGCCGGTCGTGCAACTCGGTCGCCTGCTCGCGCAGCCGCGCCGTGTCGCGCGCCACCAGCACCAGGTCGTGCCCGTCCGCCGCCAGCCGCCGTGCGAACGCGGCGCCGATGCCCGCGGTCGATCCCGTAATCAGAGCCGTTGTCATGGCCCAAGACTAGTGACCCGCGCCGACGGCCCCCGGCCTGTGGTGACGGCCGCTCAGCGTGCCTGGTCCGCCAGATACTTGCGGACCTGGGCGAGGACCTCGCCGTGCAGGGCGTCGCCCGCCGCGAGCAGCGAGGGCAGCAGCTCCCGCTCGGTGGTCACCGCGCGGAACTGCGTCGCCGCCGTCACCCCGTGGTCCGGCCGGTGCACGATCTCCACCGCGTCCCCCGCCCGTATCTCACCCGGCTCGATCACCCGCAGGTAGGCCCCCGTGACGGCCTTCCGGGTGAACCTCCTCACCCAGCCCGGCTCGGCCATATGGCCCTGGAACGTACGGCACGGAATCCGCCCCGACGTCACCTCCAGCACCACCCCGGACCCGATCCGCCAGCGCTCCCCGATCAGCGCCCCGGAGACATCGAGCCCCTCGGTGGTCAGGTTCTCCCCGAAGAATCCGTTGGACAGGGACCGGCCCAGCTCGCGCTCCCAGTCGTCCAGGTCCTCGCGCGCGAAGGCGTACACCGCCTGGTCGTCCCCGCCGTGATGGCGCAGCTCGCACACCGCGTCCCCGGCCAGCCCGCTGCCGCCGACCCCCTTCGGCCCCGGCGCCGCCACCCGCACCGGACCCTCGACGGGCCGCTTGTCGATGCCCGTCACCCCCTCGGCCTGATCGGTGTACGGCACGGCGCGGGGTCGCCCCAGGTTGACGGAGAGAAGCTTCATGCGCGCACGGTACGTGACCAACGCCCAAAGCGTCGACGCGATATCAGGACCCGATCCCAAGCACCGCTTATGCTCGAAGGGTGATCGAGGCCCGCCATCTCCGCGTCCTGCGCGCCGTCGCCGCCAGTGGTTCCTTCTCGGCGGCGGGGCGCGAACTGGGCTGCACCCAGCCGGCCGTCAGCCAGCAGATGAAGGCGCTGGAAGCCTCCGTCGGCACCCCGCTGCTGGTCCGGGGCGGCCGGGAGATGCGGCTGACCCAGGCCGGAGAAGCCCTGGTCAGGCACGCCTCCGGCATCCTCGCCGGGCTCACCGCCGCCGAGGAGGAGGTCGCCGCGATCGCGGGTCTGCGCGCGGGCCGGGTCCGGCTGGTCTCCTTCCCCAGCGGCACCTCCACCCTGGTCCCCACCGCGCTCGCCGCCCTGCGCGCGGCCCACCCCGGCACCCGCGTCTTTCTGGAGGAGGCCGAGCCGCCGAGGTCGGTCGAGCTGCTGCGCGAGGGCGACTGCGACGTGGCCCTCGCCTTCCGCTACCAGGGCGCTCCGGCCACCGAGGAGTGGGACGACCTGGTGATACGACGGCTGCTGACGGACCGTCTGGTCGCCCTGGTCCCGGAGCGGCACCGGCTCGCGGGCGCGGAGTCCGTCGCCATCGGAGAGCTGGCCGAGGAGCCCTGGATCGCTGGCTGCCCGCGCTGCCGGGGCCAGCTCGTGCAGGTCTGCGAGGGCGCCGGGTTCAGCCCTCGCATCGACTTCGCCACCGACGACTACCCGGCCGTGGCCGGCCTGGTCGGCGCCGGCCTGGGCGTGGCCGTGCTGCCCCAGCTCGCGGTGGAGTCGGTACGGCCCAGGGGAGTGCGCGTGGTCCGGCTGGAGCCCGCGGTACGACGGGAGATCGTCGCCCTCACCCTGCCCGACCTGGCCCAGGTCCCGGCCGTGGCCGCGACGCTGGAACAGCTCGGCCAAGCGGCCTCGCGGCCTTAGGGCCTGTCCGGCGGATCAGGGTGCGGGGAGGCAGCGGTGCCGATCGTCCCAGGTGAGCGGGGTCTGGGGCGTCCAGGTGCAAGGCGGAGGAGGGAGTGGACGCGGTGGGGGTGCCCCCGCGCGAGCGCGGCCGAGCGTGGGGGAGTCGGGGAGTGGCGACAACGCCGCTGGGGGTCCCCCCTGCTCGCAGAGCTTGGGGGAGGGCGTGCCAGACCCCGCGTCCGCGCCATGATCCGCCGGACAGGCCCTAGGGGCCTGTCTCGTCGACCAGGCCGGGTTCGCGTTGTCCGGCCTCGCCTCGCGGGCCTCATCGGGAGCGCCCATGCTGGGACAAGAGGGCGCCGTCGTTTCGGGATTCGTCCTTCCCGAAGGCCGGGCGAGGGCGCCTGAGAGGAGGAGGAAGGCATGCGTGTACGCAGAATCCTGGCCCTCGTCCTGGCCACGGCAGCCTTTGCCGGTGTGAGCGCCGTCGGCGCTGTCAGCGCCGGGGCCGCCTCGTCTCCGAGCATCTCCAGAGACGACTGCGTGGCCGCCGGCGGACAGATCGTTTCCCGCGCCTACGCCGGCGAGGCCTGCGCGCTGCCCAGCGGCATCACACCGGCGATCACCTGACCGCGCGGACCCCGGGCACCTCACCACGCTCGCCCGCGACGGAGTTCGTAAACCCCGGCCCACCGTGGGCCTTTCGGGCCGACCCGGACGGAGCGGGCCCGAAGCGCCGGCCCGGCTGCTGAGCCGGTCCCGGCCGCGCGCGGCAGCGCCCCGCGGCGCCTGGCTGCGGGGGGCGAGCGGCGGCGGTGTGGTCACGGCGCGGGTGAGGCCGGGTAAAGCCAGGCACGGCTGAGGGGCACGCGGCTGCGTGCCCTGACGGATGCAGAAACGTTCCTTCAGGCGTCGGAGCCGGGGCTCCCGCTGGTGGTGGACACCAGGCGGTTGCGCGCCCGGCCCATCAGCTCTTCGCGCTCGTCCTCGGTCAGCCCGCCCCACACGCCGTACGGCTCACGCACCGCCAGCGCGTGGGCCGCGCACTGTGCTCGGACCGGGCACCGCATGCAGACCTCCTTGGCCGAGTTCTCACGTGCACTCCGCGCCGCACCGCGCTCGCCCTCCGGGTGGAAGAAGAGCGAGCTGTCCACCCCTCGGCAGGCTGCCAGCAACTGCCAGTCCCACAGGTCCGCGTTCGGTCCGGGAAGGCGGGAGAAATCTGCCATTACGTGACCCCTTGTAGCCGTTCTGAGCGGATACCGTGCCTTCGACCGTACATCCCCGGTCTAAGGAGATGAAAATATGACTCATTGCGAATCTAGCCTCAGACACTGGCAAACGGGACCAAAAGCGACTAAATGGGGCACATGTTGTGCGGAAAACCTGCGGGTCCGTCGCGCGTGACGGACCCGTGTCCGACCCCTCACGTAGAGTGCCGAAGTCAGTACGCCGACCCGTAACTCTTTCGGGTGACCGTCGTTGAGAGTGCGGAGGCGGTTGAAAACACAAGTGCTCGGGCAGGCGTCCGAGACGGTCGACCGCACAGGTGACGATTCCGTACCAGCCTGGAGGCTCAAGGTGACGCGCATCAGCTCCGGAGGGCGGTCATGACTTCCGTCCTCGTCTGCGACGACTCCCCGCTTGCCCGAGAGGCGCTTCGCCGCGCGGTTGCGACCGTGCCCGGCGTCGAGCGCGTGACGACGGCTGCCAACGGCGAGGAAGTCCTCCGCCGCTGGGGCGCCGACCGCTCCGACCTCATTCTCATGGACGTACGCATGCCCGGACTGGGCGGCGTCGAGACCGTGCGCCGTCTGCTGTCCGCCGATCCGGGCGCGCGCATCATCATGCTGACCGTCGCCGAGGACCTCGACGGCGTCGCCCTCGCGGTCGCCGCGGGTGCGCGGGGGTACCTGCACAAGGACGCCTCCCGCGCCGAGCTGCGCGCGACGGTGACGCAGGCCCTCGCCGACCCGACCTGGCGGCTGGCCCCGCGCCGGCTGCGCTCGGCCGAGATGGGGGCGGCGCCCACGCTCACCGCGCGGGAGATCCAGGTGCTCGAGGGCATGAGTCACGGCCGCTCCAACGCGGAGATCGGCCGCGAGCTGTTCCTCTCCGAGGACACCGTCAAGACCCACGCCCGGCGCCTGTTCAAGAAGCTCGGCGCCTCGGACCGCGCCCACGCGGTGGCACTCGGCTTCCGCTGGGGACTGGTCCGGTAACGCATGCGCGGCCGCTGCGCCCGGCCTTGGCCTCGGGGTTCTCGGCGGGCGTCGGAGGAGGTGGGCGCGCGCGGGAGGCCGGCTCCGGCGACGGTGCTTGCCGCGGGCGGGCGCCGCGTGGTGCCGGTCTCGGCCGGTGCCGCGGGGCCTCGACGGTCCGGCTCGCCGTGGGCGCCGGCGGTGGATTCGGCATCCGCAGATGCCGGGGGCGCGCTCGTGGTCGGCGGCGGGATGGCCGCCGGGCCCGGGCCGAGCCCGGTCTTCGGCGGTGCACCGCGCGGAGGCGGCCGGGCCGGCTCGGGCGCTTCGCGTCGGTGTCGCCGTGCGGGGCCGGGCGCCGGTGGCGCTCTTGGTCCGCGCGGCCCGCTGGACCCGCCGTCGGCCGACGGCGGTACCAGCCCGTCGGGGCTGAGCCGCTTCACCGGTGACACCGCTGCTCACCGGCACCCCCGTCCCCACCCCGCCGGCGGCGGGCGTGGCGGAATCGAACCCGTTCGCGCCCCGCGAGGGACCGCGTGCTGCTTGTTTCGGTGGGGATGCCGCATCCTTGAGGTGTGGAGTCTCTCGGGGACGAGTCGAGCGAGCGGAAAACGAGCGGAAGGGGAGGGCGCAGGAGATGAGTGCCGGCGCACCTGCTCATAACGCTTCGGTGCACAACCACGAACGCGATGCCACGGACCGGTCGGCCGCAAGGCACCATGGACCGATGCGCGACGACGAGGCGGGCACGGCCCCCGGGCCGATCGGCCCCCTGGTGCATCGTGCCGTCGACGGGGACGAGCAGGCCACGCACGACCTGCTCGCACACGTCCACCCCCTCGCCCTGCGCTACTGCCGCACCCGCCTGTCCCGGCTGCCCGGCGACGCCCGCCACTTCGTGGAGGACCTCGCGCAGGAGGTCTGCGTGGCGGTGCTGCTCGCCCTGCCGCGCTACCGCGACACCGGCCGCCCCTTCGAGGCGTTCGTCTTCGCCATCGCCTCCCACAAGGTGGCCGACCTCCAGCGCGCCGCGATGCGCCACCCCGGCTCCACCGCCGTCCCCTCGGACGAGATGCCGGAGCGGCCCGACGACTCCCTGGGCCCCGAGGAGCGCGCCCTGCTCAGCTCCGACGCCGCCTGGGCGAAGAAGCTGCTGGCCAACCTCCCCGAGAACCAGCGCGAACTGCTGCTGCTCCGGATCGCCGTGGGCTTGACCGCGGAGGAGACAGGGCAGATGTTGGGAATGTCACCAGGAGCGGTCCGCGTGGCCCAGCATCGCGCGCTGAGCCGCCTGCGCGCCCTGGCCGAGCAGTAGCCCACGAGGCCACCTACCCAAATTCGTACGAACATACGAAGCCTGAAGCGCCCCCGTAGCGTGGAATTTGCTCACGACGCTTCCCGTTAGCATGGACATCCGCACCGATCAAGGCCATTTGGGGAAGGTGTCATGACTGCCAACGTCGACGGAGTGCCCGGTAAATTCCAGACACTCGGGCTGACCTACGACGACGTGCTGCTGCTGCCGGGCGCGTCGGACATGGCGCCCGACGACATCGACACCGCCTCGTACGTCTCCCGGAACGTGCGGGTCAACATCCCGCTGCTGTCCGCTGCCATGGACAAGGTGACCGAGTCCCGCATGGCGATCGCCATGGCCCGTCAGGGCGGCGTGGGCGTGCTGCACCGCAACCTGTCCATCGAGGACCAGGCCAACCAGGTCGACCTGGTGAAGCGGTCCGAGTCGGGCATGGTCACCGACCCGATCACCATCCACCCGGAGGCCACGCTCGGCGAGGCCGACGCGCTGTGCGCCCGGTTCCGGATCAGCGGTGTGCCGGTGACGGACAACGACAAGAAGCTGCTCGGCATCGTCACCAACCGCGACATGGCCTTCGAGACCGACCGTACCCGGCGTGTCCACGAGGTCATGACGCCGATGCCGCTGGTCACCGGCAAGGTCGGCATCTCCGGCCCGGAGGCCATGGAGCTGCTGCGCAAGCACAAGATCGAGAAGCTGCCGCTGGTCGACGACCGCGGTGTGCTCAAGGGCCTGATCACGGTCAAGGACTTCGTCAAGGCCGAGCAGTACCCGAACGCGGCCAAGGACTCCGAGGGCCGGCTGCTGGTCGGCGCGGCCGTCGGCGTGGCCGGTGACTCCTTCGAGCGCGCCCAGGCGCTGATCGAGGCGGGCGCCGACTTCATCGTCGTCGACACCGCGCACGGTCACTCCCGGCTGGTCGGCGACATGATCGCCAAGATCAAGTCCAACTCCTCCGGCGTCGACGTCATCGGCGGCAACATCGCCACCCGCGACGGCGCCCAGGCGCTGGTGGACGCGGGCGCGGACGGCATCAAGGTCGGCGTCGGCCCCGGCTCGATCTGCACCACGCGTGTGGTCGCGGGCGTCGGTGTCCCGCAGGTCACCGCGATCTACGAGGCCGCGCTCGCCGCCAAGGAGGCCGGGGTCCCGGTCATCGGCGACGGTGGCCTGCAGTACTCCGGCGACATCGCGAAGGCCCTGGTCGCGGGCGCCGACACGGTGATGCTCGGCTCGCTGCTCGCGGGCTGCGAGGAGTCGCCGGGCGAGCTGCTGTTCATCAACGGCAAGCAGTTCAAGTCGTACCGGGGCATGGGCTCGCTGGGCGCGATGCAGACGCGCGGCGACCGCAAGTCGTTCTCCAAGGACCGGTACTTCCAGGAGGGCGTCGCCTCCGACGAGGCGCTGATCCCCGAGGGCATCGAGGGTCAGGTGCCCTACCGCGGCCCGCTGTCCTCCGTGGTGCACCAGCTCGTCGGCGGTCTGCGCCAGTCGATGTTCTACGTCGGCGGCCGTACCGTCCCGGAGCTGCAGGACAACGGCCGGTTCGTCCGGATCACCTCGGCGGGTCTCAAGGAGAGCCACCCGCACGACATCCAGATGACGGTCGAGGCGCCGAACTACAGCGGCAAGAAGTGACGCACGCGCACGCGTGCCGGTCGTGACGAGGGCGGTCCCGGAGCATCCGGGACCGCCCTCCGCTTCGCCGGGACGGCCATCGGCGGCCCGGTCGGGGATACTGGAAGACGCTGTAAGCATCAGGGAAAGGCATGACGTGACTGAGATCGAGATCGGGCGCGGCAAGCGCGGCCGCCGGGCGTACGCCTTCGACGACATCGCTGTCGTCCCCAGCCGCCGTACGCGGGACCCGAAGGAGGTCTCGATCGCCTGGCAGATCGACGCCTACCGCTTCGAGCTGCCGTTCCTGGCCGCTCCCATGGACTCGGTCGTCTCCCCGGCCACCGCGATCCGCATCGGTGAGATGGGCGGCCTCGGCGTCCTCAACCTCGAGGGTCTGTGGACCCGGCACGAGGACCCGCAGCCGCTGCTGGACGAGATCGCGGAGCTGCCGGCCGAGGCGGCCACCCGCCGCCTCCAGGAGATCTACGCGGCTCCGGTCAAGGAGGAGCTGATCGGGCAGCGCATCAAGGAGGTGCGGGACGCCGGTGTGGTCACGGCCGCCGCGCTCTCCCCGCAGCGCACCGCCGAGTTCTCCAAGGCGGTCGTCGACGCGGGCGTGGACATCTTCGTCATCCGCGGCACCACCGTGTCGGCGGAGCACGTGTCCTCCTCGCACGAGCCGCTGAACCTGAAGCAGTTCATCTACGAGCTGGACGTGCCGGTGATCGTCGGCGGCTGCGCCACGTACACCGCCGCCCTGCACCTGATGCGCACCGGCGCGGCGGGTGTGCTGGTCGGCTTCGGCGGTGGTGCCGCGCACACCACGCGCAACGTGCTGGGCATCCAGGTCCCGATGGCGACCGCGGTCGCCGACGTGGCCGCCGCCCGCCGCGACTACATGGACGAGTCCGGCGGCCGGTACGTGCACGTGATCGCGGACGGCGGGGTCGGCTGGTCCGGCGACCTGCCCAAGGCGATCGCCTGCGGCGCCGACGCGGTGATGATGGGCTCCCCGCTGGCCCGTGCCACGGACGCGCCCGGCAAGGGTCACCACTGGGGCATGGAGGCGGTCAACGAGGAGCTGCCGCGCGGCCAGAAGGTCGACCTCGGCACCGTCGGCACCCTGGAGGAGGTCCTCACCGGCCCTTCCCGCACCCCCGACGGCTCCATGAACTTCTTCGGCGCCCTCCGCCGCGCCATGGCCACCACGGGCTACAGCGAGCTGAAGGAATTCCAGCGCGTCGAGGTCACGGTCGCGGACAGCCAGCACCGCCGCTGACCTCTCATTACGCAAAAGGGCCCGGTCACCTCGACCGGGCCCTTTCGTGTGCGCTCACAGGCGGTGCGCCGCGCCCGTAGGGGTGGCTCCCCGGGTGTCCAGGAGGAGTTGGGCCTTTACGGAGAGGCCCTGGAGGTCGTAGGTGCGGTGGGGCTGGAGGAGGAGGGTGAGGTCGGCGGCGGCCGCGGCTTCGTAGAGGGAGTCGGCGCGGGGGACCGGGCGGTCCAGGACGTGCCAGGCGGGGATGTGGGGGTCGTGGTAGCTGACGGAGGCGCCCAGTTCCATCAGGCGGACGGCGATCTCGTGGGCGGGGGCGCCCTGCTGGTCGGCGAGATCGGCCTTGTAGGTGACACCGAGGAGGAGCACGCGGGCGCCGCGGGCGGACTTGCCGTGCTCGTTGAGGAGGGCGGCGGCCCGCTGGACGACGTAGTGCGGCATGCGTTCGTTGACCTGCTGGGCCAGCTCCACCATGCGCAGCCCCCGGCTGGCGTGGCCGGTGAGGTCCTGCGGCACGCCGTGGCCGCCGACGCCGGGCCCCGGCCGGAACGCCTGGAAGCCGAACGGCTTGGTCTCCGCGCAGCGGATCACGTCCCACAGGTCGACGCCCAGCTCGTGGCAGACGACGGCCATCTCGTTGACGAGCGCGATGTTGACGTGCCGGAAGTTGGTCTCCAGCAGCCGTACCGCCTCCGCCTCGCGCAGCCCTCGCGCCCGGACCACCTTGTCGGTGAGCCGGCCGTAGAACGCGGCGGCCGACTCGGTGCAGGCCGAGGTGAGGCCGCCGATGACCCTGGGGGCCGGGGCGTGGTCGCGGCTGCCCGGGTCGGTCCGGCTGGGGGAGTAGGCGAGGTGGAAGTCGCGCCCGGCGCGCAGTCCGGAGCCGCGCTCCAGGATCGGCCGCAGCAGGTCCTCGGTGGTGCCGGGCAGGACGGGGGACTCCAGGATGACCGTGGTGTGCGGGCGCAGCCGCTCGGCCAGCGTGCGGGCGGCCGCCTCGACCTGGCCGAGGTCGAGTTCGCCGTCGGCGCCGCGTGGGGTGGGCGCGCAGATGACGGCGGTGCGGACCCGGCCGAGCTGGGCGGGGTCGCTGCTGGGCCTGAAGCCGGTGGAGCGCATCCGGCGGAGTTCGGCGGGGCTGAGCGACCCCGCCTCGGGGCCGGTGGCGTACCCGATGGTGGGGATGCCTGCGGCGACGGCGGCCTGGGCCAGCGGCAGGCCGTAGGGACCGAGTCCGATGACGGCGAGATCTGCGGGCATGGCGTGGGCCGTCCTTCCCGATAGCCGAAGTGGGAATGGCGCGCAAGCCCGGTGGACCGCCTGAGCGAGCGCACAGTCAGACTAGGTACAAATATGACCGTTATGTGTGATTGTGTTCGTGTGTCTTCGGGGTGATACGCGCGAGTTGTCCACAGGCTGAGGGCTCGTGGTGGCCGAACCCGGCCGAGCCCGCCACACTTTTGAGCATGAGGTTCTGGGCATGAGGAGGGGACGAAGGGGCGGCGCCGCACCGGGCGCGGCCCATCAGGGGGCTTGCGAGAGCGGGAGGCAGCGGTGAGGACAGCGACCCTAGACCCGGCGCAGCGCGCCGAGGCACTGGCGGAGATGGCCGAGCGCGAACTGGATGTGCTGGTGGTCGGCGGCGGCATCGTGGGCGCGGGCACCGCGCTGGACGCGGCCACCCGTGGCCTGTCCACCGGCCTGGTCGAGGCGCGGGACTGGGCGTCCGGCACCTCCAGCCGGTCCAGCAAGCTGATACACGGCGGCCTGCGCTATCTGGAGATGCTCGACTTCCCCCTCGTGCGCGAGGCACTGAAGGAGCGCGGCCTCCTCCTGGAGCGCCTCGCCCCGCACCTGGTCAAACCGGTCCCGTTCCTCTACCCCCTCCAGCACCGCGGCTGGGAGCGCCTGTACGCGGGCGCGGGCGTCGCGCTGTACGACGTGATGTCCATGGCAAGGGGCCACGGCCGGGGCCTGCCCACGCACCGTCACCTCAGCCGCAGCCGCGCCCTGCGCGTCGCCCCCTGCCTGCGCAAGGACGCCCTGGTCGGCGCCCTCCAGTACTACGACGCCGAGGTGGACGACGCCCGCTTCGTCGCCACCCTGGTCCGCACCGCCGCGTCCTACGGCGCCAAGGTCGCCAACCGCGCGCGTGTCACCGGGTTCCTGCGCGAGGGCGAGCGGGTCGTCGGGGTCCGGGTGGAGGACGTGGAGGGCGGCGGGGAGTACGAGATCCGCGCCCGCCAGGTGGTCAACGCCACCGGGGTGTGGACCGACGACACCCAGGGCCTGGTGGGGGAGCGCGGCCAGTTCCACGTCAAGGCGTCCAAGGGCATCCACCTGGTCGTGCCCCGGGACCGCATCCACTCCAGCACCGGCCTGATCCTGCGCACCGAGAAGTCCGTCCTCTTCGTCATCCCCTGGGGCCGGCACTGGATCGTCGGCACCACCGACACCGCCTGGGACCTCGACAAGGCCCACCCGGCCGCGTCCAGCGCCGACATCGACTACCTGCTGGAGCACGTCAACTCGGTTCTGGCCGTACCGCTCACCCGTGACGACGTCGAGGGTGTCTACGCGGGCCTGCGGCCCCTGCTGGCCGGCGAGTCCGAGGCCACCAGCAAGCTGTCCCGCGAGCACACCGTGGCGCACCCGGTGCCGGGCCTGGTGGTCGTCGCGGGCGGCAAGTACACGACGTACCGGGTGATGGCCAAGGACGCCGTCGACGCGGCGGTGCACGGCCTGGACCGCAGGGTGGCCGACTCCGTCACCGAGGAGATCCCGCTGCTCGGCGCCGAGGGATACCCGGCGATGTGGAACGCCCGTGTGCGCATGGCCGAGCGCAGCGGCCTGCACGTGGCCCGCGTCGAGCACCTGCTGAACCGGTACGGCTCGATGGCCGACCAGCTCCTCGACCTGATAGCCGCCGACCCCACCCTCGGCGAACCCCTGCGGCACGCGGACGACTATCTGCGCGCCGAGATCGTCTACGCGGCCTCCCACGAGGGCGCCCGGCACCTGGACGACGTCCTCACCCGCCGCACCCGCATCTCCATCGAGACCTTCGACCGGGGCACCCGCAGCGCCCGCGAGGCCGCCGAGCTGATGGCACCGGTGCTCGGGTGGGACGCGGACCAGATCGCCCGCGAGGTCGAGCACTACGAGAAGCGGGTCGAGGCCGAACGCGAGTCCCAGCGCCAGCCCGACGACCTCACGGCGGACGCGGCCCGGCTGGGCGCGCCGGACATCGTGCCGCTGTAGGGCCGGCCGGAGCTTCACTCGAACGAGTGGGCGGGTGCGGGATCTCCGTTCCCAGCCCGCTCGTTCAAGGGGGTGCGGGACCCAACTCGGCTGGGGCCAGAGCCCGTTCGAGCCGGGGGTCCACCGTCGTGCCGGCTGAGTCGGCGCAGTCGGTGATGCCGCTGGTGCGGGTGGGCAGGGTGCGCGGGGTGGGGCCGGATTCCTCTCCGGAGTGCCGTGTCCCGGCGCGGAGTCGGGGCAGGAGTCCGGGAAGGTTCTGTTCGACGGTGTCGGACAGCCGGTGGTCCGCGGCGAGTTGCAGCACGACGATCGCCACGAAGGTCCTGCGCCGGCAGGGCCGCGGCGGGGGCTGCACCCTCGCTGACCAGCAACACAAGCGCAGAGTCAAGGGAACTGGGCGCCGCAGGACGCCTCAGGAGCCGTGGGAGGTGAGCAGCAGAGCCACGAGAACCGGTATGGACAGGACTGTCCGAAGGGTCGGCATCCCTGGCTCCTTCCACGCCGGGGACATCATCCCGGCAACTGGAACATCTGGTTCGGAAGGCTCGCCGACACGGCGGACGAGGTGCGCCCGGAGGGGCCCCCTGGGCGTCGGCCGGTTGCCGGGTGAGGGACAATGAAGGCTCTGTCAGGGCGGGTTGCATGAGGGGACGCATGTCGGAGGCGGAGCGGGCGGGGTCATCCCGTCAGGAGACTCGTCAGGGCAAGAACGAGCGTCGTCTTCTCGCCGGGCGGTACCGGCTGGGGGACGTGCTGGGCCGGGGCGGCATGGGCACGGTCTGGCGTGCCGAGGACGAGACCCTCGGCCGGACGGTGGCGGTCAAGGAGCTGCGGTTCCCGTCGAACATCGACGAGGAGGAGAAGCGGCGTCTGATCACGCGCACGCTGCGCGAGGCCAAGGCGATCGCCCGGATCCGCAACAACAGCGCGGTGACGGTCTTCGACGTGGTCGACGAGGACGACCGGCCGTGGATCGTCATGGAGCTGGTCGAGGGCAAGTCCCTGGCCGAGGTCATCCGCGAGGACGGCGTGCTGACGCCCCGTCGGGCCGCCGAAGTCGGGCTCGCCGTGCTGGACGTGCTGCGGTCCGCGCACCGCGAGGGCATCCTGCACCGCGACGTGAAGCCGTCCAACGTGCTGATCGCCGAGGACGGCCGGGTCGTGCTCACCGACTTCGGCATCGCCCAGGTCGAGGGCGACCCGTCCATCACCTCCACCGGCATGCTCGTCGGTGCCCCCTCCTACATCTCCCCGGAGCGGGCCCGCGGCCACAAGCCCGGTCCCGCCGCCGACCTGTGGTCGCTGGGCGGCCTGCTGTACGCGGCCGTCGAGGGCGTGCCGCCGTACGACAAGGGGTCGGCCATCGCCACCCTGACCGCCGTGATGACCGAGAGCCCGGAGGAGCCCAAGAACGCGGGCCCGCTGGGTGACGTCATCAAGGGCCTGCTCACCAAGGAGCCCGAACGCCGGCTCGACGACGCCGGCGCGCGGGCCATGCTCAACAAGGTCATCAACGCCGGTGACGCCGAGCCGCTGGACGCCACGCGGGTCGTGCCGATCCCGGCGCAGCCCGACTCCCCCGAGACCAGGCGGGAGGAGTCCGGGGACAAGGTGCGCGGCGCGCTGCGCTCGGTGCGCAAGGCCGCCGGTGCCGCGTCGGCCGCGACCGCCGCCCGGTCGAAGAGCGAGTCCGGCGCGACGACCGGGGCCGGTGGACGCGGGGCGTCCGACACGCCGAACTCCAGCGCGAACAAGCCAAGTTCGAGCTGGCCCGTGATGCCCCGGCCCGACATGGATCTCCCGCCGAGGCCGGCGCCCAAGGCGTCGCTCACCGATGTGGTGCCACGGCGCACACTGATCGTCGTCGCGGTGATCGCGCTGGCCCTGCTGGTGGTCGGCACCGTTCTCGCCCTCACCCTCGGCGGTGGCGACGACAAGGGCACCGGCGCCCAGGGCGCGCCCAGCGCCAGTTCCTCCACCAAGCGGGACCCGGACAAGGACGGCTCCGGCGCGACCGGTCCCGACGGTTCGGGCTCCGCGCCCGCGACCGACGGCTCCCGCTCCGGCGGGGCCGGTGACGGGAGCACCGCCGACGACTCCGACGGCAAGGGCAAGGACGGCAGCGGCGGGTCGGACGACGACTCCTCCGGCTCATCCGGGAAGAAGGGTTCGGGCAGCGCGCCCGTCGTGACGACCCGCAAGAGCTCCCAGGGCTACTCGATCGGCCTGCCCAAGGGCTGGAAGTACGCGTCGACGGGCGCCGCGGGCGACCGCTACACCGGCCCCGGCGGACAGAAGCTGCTCGTCGCCTGGACCAGCACGCCCAAGAGCGACCCGGTGAAGGACTGGGAGAACCAGGAGCGCTACATGGTGCGCTCCCAGTACGACCGCATCCGGATAGCGAAGGTGGACTACCGGGGCTGGACCACGGCGGACTGGGAGTTCACCTATGTGGACGACGGCACCAAGTACCGTTCCATCGACCGGGGTTTCAAGGTCAACGACCACCTCGGCCACGCGCTGATGTACACCGCGAAGAGCTCCGACTGGGACGGCGCGCTGCGCGAGGGCACCTGGAAGACGCTCACGACGTCCTTCGAGCCCAAGTCGTGACCTGAACGAGTTCGGGTTGGGAGCCTGGAATCGGTCATCCCCTCGGTGCGGGTTGCCTCCGGCACGTATCGTGAATGGTTGAGAACCGTACGCAGCCGGGTGTGATGCGTGACGGGCGGTGAACGATCGCGGGCGACCGGAACGGCAGGGGGTGGCAGACATGGAGGACTACGCGGGGCGGGTGCTCGCCGACCGCTACCGACTGCCGCTGCCGCCCTCCGACGAGTACGAACTCACCGAGACATACGCCTTCGACACCTACAGCGGGCAGGAGGTGCTGGTCCGTCAGGTGCCGTTGCCGGAGGTCGTCGAGGCCGAGGTGATCGACGCCGAGGGCCTGCCCGAGGGGTTCACGGCGCGTGAGCGCGGCCGTCGCGCCCCGGCGGGCCGCAACGCCACCCGTACGCCCAGGGACCCCGCCGTGCGGCGCGCCGTGGAGGCCGCGCAGGCGGCGGCGCGGATACCGGACCATCCGCGGCTGGACCAGGTCTTCGACGTGTTCGCCGAGGGCGGCTCGCTGTGGATCGTCAGCGAGGCGGTGTCGGCGCGCCCGCTGTCCGCGCTGCTCGCCGAGCAGCCGTTGTCGCCGTACCGGGCGGCCGAGGTGGCGGCCGACGTGGTGATGGCGCTGCGCGTGCTGCACGCCCACGGCTGGACCCACCGCAACATCACCGCCCGCACGGTCCTGGTCTGCGACGACGGCCGGGTCATGCTGACCGGCCTCGCGGTCGGTGCGGCGGAGGAAGCGCTCTGCGGGTACGACCCGGTCCCGGCCCAGGATGGCCCGGAGGACCCCCCGCTGCCCGACCAGCGGCAGCCCGGCGGGAGTGTCGTACCGCGTACGGCCGCGGCGGCGGCCGTCGCCGGCACGGACCCCGAGGCCGCACGGCGTGCCGCGATCCAGGCCCGCGCGGCCGGGGGGCTGCCCGCACCCGCCGCCAACGGCGACTCCGGCGCCCCCGCACCGGCCCTGCCGCGCCCCATGGAGAGCGGGGACGACATCCGGGCCGCCCGCGCCGGGGCCATCGCCGCGTACCGCGCCGGGGCCCGCGCCGCCGCCCGCGTACAGGAGTCGCAGCGGGGCGGCCGTACCGCCCTGCCCGGCGCGCGGACGCCCGCCGAGGGGGAGATCGCGGAGCAGGGCGGCAACCCGCCCGGTGACGTGGCCGATCCGTACGGGGTCGCCGGGCGGCCCTGGCACGGGGCCGCGCCCCGCCAGGCCCAGCCGGAGGCGGCGCCCTACCCGTTGAACCCCGCCCAGCCGGGCGTACCCGGTCCGCCCCGGCCCGCGCTGCCCGCGCAGAACGGCGGCGGGTCCGGCGTGTCCGGTTGGGACCAGCCGGAGACGGCCGGGGCGCGGCGCGGGCCCGGTACCGCCATCGCGGCCGAGCGGTCGCGGCACATGCGGATGACCGTGGTCGGCCCGGTGACCGAGCGGTGGGCGCCGGAGCAGGCCGGCCCGGTGCACGAGAACTGGCAACTGGCCGCGCCCGTCGGCCCCGCGACCGACCTGTGGGCGCTCGGCGCGCTGCTCTTCCGCGCCGTCCAGGGCCACGCGCCCTACCCGGAGGAGTCCACCGCCGAGCTGGTGCAGCTGGTGTGCGCGGAGCCGCCCGCCTACGCGGAGGAGTGCGGGCCGCTGCGCCCGGTCGTGGAGTCGCTGCTGCGTCAGGACCCCACCGAGCGGCTGGACTTCGAGGAGCTGAGCGGCTGGCTGCGCTCGCTGGTGCGGTCCGCGCCCGAGCCGGACGCCGGTGCCCATGTGGTGCCGGTCCCGCCCGCCGACCCGACCCGGCTGCCGATAGTGCGCCGGCGCGGTGAGCTGGCCCGGTGGCGGCGCCGCAACAAGGCGCCGGTTCCGCATCCGCACGCCCGGCACAAGCGGGCCCGGCAGGAGGCGCAGGGCTCCCCGCGCAACCTCGGCCGCACCCTGCTGCTGCTCGTCCTCCTGCTGCTGGCCGGAGCCGTGGCGTACGCGGTGATGTTCATGCCCAAGCAGGGCGAGGACGGCGACCGTGCCGGAGCGGCCGGGCAGGCGAGCCCCGCGCCCTCCCGCGAGCGGCAGCCGCCGGATGCGGCGAGCACCCCGGACGGCGGGCCGACCGCTTCCTCGCCCGCCACCGAGACCCAGACCGGCGGAGGAGCGGCGGCGGACGGCTTCACCCTGCGCACCGACCCGGCCGGCTTCAAGGTCGCCGTCGCCAAGGGCTGGTCGCACGCGCCGCGCAACGGCAGTGGCCAAGTGGTGTACTCGCACGGCAACTTCGAGCTGGTCGTGGTGCCCGGCCGGGACAGCACCGCCACCTACGGCAGCGACCCGATGGTGTACCAACGGGACAAGGAACGGGAGTTGCAGCCGTACCGGGACTCCAGCTGGGCCACCGCGTCCGGGTTGCGCACCATCGAGGTGGGCGGACGGACCATGGCCGAGGGGCAGTTCACCTGGACCGACGCCCAGGGGCGTGACCTGTTCGTGCGCAACATGGCGATGCTGCTGAACGGGCGGTACCACATCGTGCAGGTGCGCGGCCCGGAGGCGGAGCGGGACGAGGTCACCCGGCTGTACGACCAGGCGACGGCCACCTACCGCTACACCGGCTGAGGCGACGCTCCGACAGGGCCCTTTGCGGAAGCGGGCGTTCGGTTGCACGGACTGTGCGGAAGCGACAACAGTCACAGTGCCGATTCCGTGGCCCCCCGCCGGTTCCCTGGGCGGGGGGCGGTCCATAGTCTGACCCTGACAAGAGCATTGCGGGGCAACGTGAATCAGATGCAGGGCCAGCTCGTGGCGGGCCGCTACCGGCTCACCGATTCCATCGGCAGCGGCGGCATGGGACGGGTGTGGCGCGCCCATGACGAGGTGCTGCACCGGAAGGTCGCCGTCAAGGAGCTGACCGCGGCGCTGTACGTCTCCGAGAGCGACCAGCACGTGCTGCTGGCCCGTACCCGTGCCGAGGCCCGCGCGGCCGCGCGCATCAACCACTCCGCCGTCGTCACCGTGCACGACGTGCTGGAGCACGACGGCCGCCCGTGGATCGTGATGGAGCTGGTCGAGGGGGAGTCGCTGGCCGACGCGGTCAAGGAGCGCGGGCGGATCGAGCCCCGCGAGGCCGCGCGGATCGGGCTGTGGGTGCTGCGGGCGCTGCGCGCGGCGCACACGGCGGGGGTGCTGCACCGGGATGTGAAGCCCGGCAACGTCCTGCTGGGCCGGGACAGCCGGGTGCTGCTCACCGACTTCGGCATCGCGCAGATAGAGGGCGACAGCACCATCACCCGTACGGGTGAGGTCGTCGGCTCGGTCGACTACCTCGCGCCGGAACGGATACGCGGGCACGACCCCGGTCCCGCCTCCGACCTGTGGGCGCTCGGCGCGACGCTGTACACCGCCGTCGAGGGACGTTCGCCGTTCCGCCGCACCTCGGCCCTGGGCACCATGCAGGCGGTGGTGGAGGAGGACGCCGAGGAGCCCCGCCACGCCGGCCCCCTCGCCCCGGTCATCGCCGCCCTGCTGCACAAGGACCCCGCCCGCCGCCCGGACCTGACCACGGCCGAGCGCATGCTGGACGACGCGGCGGCGGGCCGCCCGACGCAGACCGTGCCGGTGTTCACCCCGCCCCCGCGGAGCACCCCGCCCGCGCCCCGCGACACGGCCGTCACCCCCGTGACCCCGGCCCGCCGCGGCCACCGCGCCCGCATGCTCGCGCTGGCCGCCGCGGCCGTCCTGGTCTTCGGCGCGAGCCTGACCGTCGGCTACCTGCAGTGGGGCGGCGGCCACCATGCGGCGGGCACGGACGACCCCGGCGAGAACGCGTCCGCGTCGGCCACGAACAGCTCCAACACCGTCCCCGACGACTGGGAGCGGTACGACGACCCGGTCGGCTTCAGCCTCTCCCTGCCCAAGGGCTGGAAGCGGTCCGTCTCCATCGACAAGGACGGCATCCGGCAGGTCGACTACTCGCCCGACAAGGGCAAGCACCTCGTCCGGGTGGCCGTCGACACCGACCCGGACTTCCGCACCTCCTACGAGCACCTGACCGACCTGGACCAGCGGGTCTCGGCCCGGCTGCTGGAGTACAAGCGGGTGGTCCTGAAGGAGGAGGTCTTCCGCGACGAGCCGGGCGCCCGCTGGGAGTACACCTGGAACGCCCTGGCCAAGGACGGCCCGCACTACTTCCCGGGCCCGTACCACGCCATCGACGTCGGTTACATGAACGCCGACAACACGGAGTACGCCCTCTACTCGTCCTCCCCGGCCGACGACTGGCCCACCACCAAGAAGCAGTTCACCTGGATTCTCCGGAGCTTCCAGGAGGGCTGAATCGGCCGTCACCTTCGTACCTTGGCCGGTCAGCGCCCCGGAAGGGGTGGGTCCGGTGCGGCATGATGGGCGGTATGGGGACCGAGGGGCACGACCTCCGTGTGGTCGCGGGCCGTTACCGCCTTGAGGCGCGCATCGGACGCGGCGGGATGGGTGTCGTCTGGCGGGCCGACGATCTGGTGCTGGGCCGTCAGGTGGCCGTCAAGGAACTCACCCTGGACGAGTCGCTGTCCGAGGATGACGCGCGCAGGCGGCGGGAGCACTCCTTCCGGGAGGCGCGGGCGGTCGCGCAGTTGCGGCACCCGCACATCATCGTGGTGCACGACGTGGTCGAGCAGGACGAACGCCCCTATCTCGTCATGGAGCTGATCGACGGCTGCTCGCTCGCCGAGCGCATCGCCGCCGACGGCCCGTTGGACGCCGCCGAGGCCGCCCGGATCGGAGCCGACCTGCTCAGCGCGCTGGCCACCGCACACGCGGCCGGGGTGCTGCACCGGGACATCAAGCCCGCCAACGTGCTGCTGGAGTCGGTTACCGACCGGGTGGTGCTCACCGACTTCGGCATCGCGCGGGTGGCGGGTGCGACGACGCTCACCGAGACCGGTTCCTTCGTCGGCTCGCCCGAATACACCGCCCCGGAGCGGATGTCGGGGCTGCGCGGCGGACCCGCGTCCGACCTGTGGTCGCTGGGCGCGCTGCTGTGCGCCGCGCTCAGCGGCGAGTCGCCCTTCCGGCGCGACTCGCTCGGCGGCATCCTGCACGCCGTCGTCACCGACGAGATCCGGCCGCCGGCCGAGGCCGGCCCGCTGCTCCCCGTGATCCGGGGCCTGCTGGAGCGCGACCCCGAGCTGCGGCTCGGCGCGGCCGACGCCGAGCGGATGCTGCGTACATACCTGGAGACCGGCCGTATGCCCCCCGCCTCCGGCGTTCCCGCGGCCGCGCGTACGCTCCGGCTGCTGGGCGCGGTACGCGGCACCAGGTCCGACGCGCCGCCGGCCGCGGCAGAACCACCGCGGAGCCCCGCCCGGCCGGCGTCCCCGAGGCGGGCGAGGCTGATCGCCGCCCTGCTGGTGGCCGCCGTGGCCGGAGCCGCGGTGTCGGCGGCGGTGCTGATGCTGCACGAGAACCGGGGCGGCGGTGACGACGCGCCCGGCGCCCCCTCCGCCTCCCGCACACCGGGCCCCACCGGCACCCGGGCACCCTCCGGCTACCGCACCGTCCGCGACCCCGCGGGCTTCGCCCTGGCCGTGCCGGACGGCTTCACCCGCGAACGGCAGGGCGAGCGCGTCTTCTACCTCTCCGCCGGGGGCACCTTCCGCCTCGGCATCAAGATCTCCCCGCCGGAACCGGGCGGCCCCGCCGCCGTCCTGGAACGCCTCGCGGCGGAGGGCGCGGAGAACAATCCCGGCTACCGCGACGGTCGTGTCACCGAGACCAGCCACGAGAAACACCCCGCCGCCCTCTGGGAGTTCACCTGGAACGGCTACACCCCCGCCGAGGGCGCCCGGCACACCTACGACCTGTGCTGGGAGGAGGGCGGCCGGATGTACGACGTCTGGGTCTCGGCCCCGGTCGGCAAGGTGCGCGAGGCCCGCGAGCACTTCGACGTGGCCGTGGACACCTTCACCGTCACCGCCCCCTGAAGGGCCGGCGAGCGCCCGCCGGATCGTCATGGGGCCGGTCCACGGCTGACCGGCGCCTCATCCTCCGCCACCGGCGAGGGCGGCACGGACCGCGGCAAGGATGGTCTGGGGGCTGGCCGGCACCGCGACGCCCTGGACCGCCACGGTCGGCGTTCCGCCCACGCCCCGCTGGACGGCCGTCGCCGTCACGTAGGAGCTCCAGTCCAGGTAGACGCCCTCCCGGACGCACGCGCCGAACGAGCTGTCCGCCAGTCCCACCCCGCGGCCGAGCTCGACCAGTTCGTCATCGGACAGGCCCGGCCCGCCCTCGGGGGGCTGGTTGGCGAACAACGCGTACAGGTACTCCATGAAGTGGCCACCGTCGGAGGCGCAGCCCGAGGCCGCCGAGGCACGGGAGGAATACCGGGTCGTGGACAAGCCGTCGAGAAAACCCATGGGGTGGTAGACGAGACTGATCGCCTCGTCGGCCACCAGCTCGTCGAGGAGTGGCCCGCACCTCCCTTCGAACTGCTTGCAGAACGGGCACAGAAAGTCGATGAAGGCATCCACCTGTACCGGGCCGGCTCCGACGACGATGCCGTCCCCGCTCGGCGAGGCATTGGCCGGAACGCGGGAGGGCGAGCTGATGTGGGGCGTCTGAGTACTCATGCCGAGTCCCTTTGCCGTGAAGTCGATGGAATTCGCGTCATACCGCGCGACAGGCACGGCGGACCGACCACGTGCGCCGGGCTGTGCGCACAGCCGCATTACGGGCGCCGGGATGTCCGGCGCTAGAGGTTCTGGAATTCGTTCGGCAGTTGCGACATCACATCCTCGAACTCCGTGCCGGGCACGGCCTCTCTCAGAGTCCTGAAAACCGCCGCGACGCCGCTGCGCGCCACGGACTCATCGACGCCCGCCCGCTCACTCACCCGCCGGACGAACTCGGCAACGCCGAATTTCTGGGCGACATCCTCCGGTGGGACCAGGGGCGGGGCGATCTCGGCGGGCAGGACGCCGGCCAAGTGCCTGGCCTCGCCGCCGGTGATCCGCTCGCCCAGCGTCAGCATCGTGGCCAGGGTCAGCTCCCTGGCCTGCTCCTCGGGCACGTGGGCCCGCTCGCTGACGAGACGGATGAACTCGTCGCTGTCCATGGCGCCTCCAATCCGGCAACCCATCACGGGTACCGCGCATGCACTGCCCCAAACGGTGATCGAAATGCCGGTGCGAACCCGGCGGCCGATGCCGAAAGCGCCGGTCACCGCCCGTCCTCTGCGCCTTCCTCGGTAAAGGGGCGCACCGCCTCCAGCAGGGCCCTCAACGCACCGGTGAGCATCCCGACCTCGGCGACGCGCTGGGCGGACGGGTCCTGCGGATACTGCCGCTCGGCCTGTCCGGCCTGTCCGGCCTGTTCGGCGACGTTCGCCAGGACCTGTTCGGCGGCCTGAGCCGCGGCGCGCAGGGCGGCACGTTCGATATCGCCGGGCATGTGATCTCCCCTGGATTCGGCGGCCGGGCACGGAATTCCCGGAATGCTTCGACGTCGCCATCAACAGGTTTTGCCGGGAACGCCACGGCTGGCGCGAATCAATACGAAGGCGTGTCTTCCACCAGCGTATGGGCGTGCGGGACGCCCTGCAGGATGTCGACTTCCCTGTGAGCAGGTCGGGGAGATCAAGGAGGGCGAGCGCAATGGCGTCATGCGGCACCCGGCCCGCCGTACCGGACGCTTCGAGTTCCGGGTGTGCCGCCTGGTGACGTGCGGGCCGGGAACGCGGCGCGGAGACGAAGCCGGACGGCGCTTCGACAAGCCCTGAAACCGGCCGAGTTGAAGGCGTGCGCCCGCGTCGACAAGCGCCGGGTGGGCGCGGTACTGATGGGGCATGAGTGACGACGGCGCACCCCCGCCCGACGGACGCCTGCTCGGCGGGCGCTACCGGCTCCTCGAACGGGTGGGGGCCGGGCCGACCGGCACCGTCTGGCGCGCCCGTGACGAGCGGGACGGGGACCTCGTCGCCGTCAAGGAGCCCCGGCTGCCGGGCGGTGCGGCGGGCGAGAAGGCCGGGCGGACCGCGCACCGGCTGCGGCGCGAGGCCGGCGCCGCCGCCCGGGTTCGCCATCCGTCCGCCGTACGGGTACGGGACGTGGCCGGCGAGGACGGGCTGCCCTGGATCGTCATGGAGTGGGTCGAGGGCGAGTCGCTGCGCCAGACCGTGCGGCGCGGTCCGCTGCCGCCCGCCGAGGCGGCCCGGATCGGGCTCGCCGTGCTGGGCGCGCTGCGCGCCGCGCACGCCGTCGGCATCGTGCACCGGGACATCAAGCCCGCCAACGTGCTGATCGAGTCCGGCACCGGGCGCGTGGTCGTCACCGACTTCGGGATCGGTGACGGGCACACCGAGGACGCCCCCGAGGGGTTCGTCGCGCCGGAGCGGGCGTCCGGAGGGGGCGGGCCCGCCTCCGACCTGTGGTCGCTCGGCGCGCTGCTCGCCGCCATGACGGACGGCGACCCCGGCCCGCTCGCCCCGCTGCTCGACCGCCTGCGCGCCCCGGACCCCGACGCCCGGCCGGACGCGGCGGAGGTGGCGGCGGAGCTGGAGAGACGCGCCGGTGTGCAGGTGGAGGAGCCGGAACCCGAACCCGTCACGGAGCCGGCGCGGACTGTAGTGACGCCCGCCCCGGTCGTGCGCCGCACCCCGCTCGCGGCCCTCGGGCTGCTGCTGTCGAAAAAACCCGGAGCCGAGTGACCGGGCCGACAACGCGCTGATCAGCACGTTTACCGCCAGTGATCACTGGCGGAATGTGTGCGGCCGGTGAAACCCCGTTACCGACGGGTACCGAAAGGGCGGCCACCGGCATACCCTGCCGCTCATGACGGACTCGCAGGCCCCGGAAGTCACCGGCACCAATCCGATCGCCCCGGCCCCCGAGGGCGTGCGCACCGCCGCCGACGTGGTCACCCCCGAGCTGCTGGCCCAGCTCACCAAGGGCGTCACCGGCTCGGGCCGGACCAGCAACCACACCCCGCTCACCGGGGCCAAGCTCGCCGACCTGCCCGAGTCCACCCCGGACGACGTCGCCGCCGCCTTCGAGGCCGCCCGCGCCGCCCAGCGGGTGTGGGAGCGGACCCCGGTGCGTGAACGGGCCGCGGTGCTGCTGCGCTTCCACGACCTGGTGCTGGAGCGGCAGTCCGAGGTGCTCGACCTCATCCAGCTGGAGACCGGCAAGGCGCGGCTGCATGCCCACGAGGAGGTGCAGGCCGTCGTCGTCGCCGCCCGGCACTACGGCCGCCGCGCCCCCGCCTACCTGCGGCCCAAGCGGCACACCGGCGCCATGCCGACCCTGACGAAGGTGACCGAACTGCGGCACCCGCGCGGGGTCGTGGGCCAGATCGCCCCCTGGAACTACCCCCTCGAACTCTCCGTCGGCGACGCCCTGCCCGCCTTCGTCACCGGCAACGCGGTCGTGATGAAGCCGGACACCGAGACCTGCCTGACCGCCCTGTGGGCGCGTGACCTGCTGATCGAGGCCGGACTGCCCGCAGGGGTCTTCCAGGTGGTCCTCGGCGAGGGCCCGGTGGTCGGCCCGGAGATCGTCCGGCACGCCGACTACGTCTCCTTCACCGGCTCCACCCGCACCGGCCGTGAGGTCGCCCAGGGCGCCGCCGCCCGCCTGATCGGCGTCTCCCTCGAACTCGGCGGCAAGAACGCCATGCTGGTCCTGGAGGACGCCGACATCGAGAAGGCCGCCGCCGGTGCCGTCCGCGCCTGCTTCTCCTCGGCCGGCCAGCTCTGCATCTCCATCGAGCGGCTGTACGTCCACGAGTCGGTCGCCGACGCCTTCCTGGAGCGCTTCGCCGCCCGTACCAAGGCCATGCGGCTGGGTACCGCCCTCGCCTACGGCGCCGACATGGGCTCGCTGGCCGGGGAACGCCAGCTCAAGGCCGTCGAGGCGCATGTGACCGAGGCCGTCGCCAAGGGCGCCAAGGTGCTCGCGGGCGGGGTGGCCCGGCCCGACATCGGCCCGTACTTCTTCGAACCGACCATCCTCGACGGCGTCGACGACACCATGTCCGTCTGCGCCGAGGAGACCTTCGGCCCCGTCGTCTCCGTCTACCGCTTCGGCTCCGACGACGAGGCCGTGGAGCGCGCCAACGCCACGCCGTACGGCCTCAACGCCTCGGTGTGGACGACCAGTTCGAAGCGCGGCACGGAGATCGCCGCCCGGCTGCGCACCGGCACGGTCAACGTCAACGAGGGGTACGCCCCCGCGTACGGCAGCGCCCAGTCCCCGATGGGCGGCATGAAGGACTCCGGCCTCGGCCGCCGCCACGGCTCCGAGGGCATCCTCAAGTACACCGAGGCCCAGACCGTCGCCCGCCAGCGGCTGCTGCCCATGGCGCCCTCGCTCGGCATGGACGACGCCGCGTACGCGGCCTTCATGAGCCGCAGCCTGAAGGTGATGAAGGCGTTCCGCTTCCGCTGACGCCCTCCCGCCGACCCGATCCGCCCGTTCCACCACCGTTCTCGACGAGGAGAGCACGTGCCGCAGGAGAAGACTGTCCAGACCCGGAACGAGGAGGGGCGCGACGACGGTTACGACTACGACGTGCTCGTGGTCGGCTCCGGCTTCGGCGGCTCGGTGACCGCCCTGCGCCTGACCGAGAAGGGCTACCGCGTCGGCGTCCTGGAGGCGGGGCGCCGCTTCACCCCGGCCACCCTGCCCCGTAACTCCTGGGACCTGCGCAACTACCTCTGGGCCCCGAGGCTCGGCCTGTACGGCATCCAGCGCATCCATCTGCTGGGCAACGTCATGGTGCTGGCCGGCGCGGGCGTCGGCGGCGGCTCCCTCAACTACGCCAACACCCTTTACGTGCCGCCGAAACCGTTCTTCGAGGACGCCCAGTGGCGGCACATCACCGACTGGCAGGACGAGCTGTCGCCGTACTACGACCAGGCCAAGCGGATGCTCGGGGTCCGGCTCAACCCGACGACCACCCCCTCCGACACGCATCTGAAGGCGGCGGCGCAGCGGATGGGCGTCGGCGACACCTTCCACATGGCGCCGGTCGGCGTGTTCTTCGGGGACGGCGAGGACGCCGACGGCACGGCCAAGGCGCGGCCCGGCGAGCAGGTCGCCGACCCGTACTTCGGCGGCGCCGGGCCCGCGCGACGGGCGTGCACCGAGTGCGGCGAGTGCATGACCGGGTGCCGGCACGGCGCGAAGAACACCCTCAACGAGAACTACCTGTACCTCGCGGAGAAGGCGGGCGCGGTGGTGCACCCGCTGACCACCGTCGTCTCCGTCACGGACGACTCGCGCGGCGGCTACGCGGTCGCCACTCTTCCGACCGACCGCAAACGCACCGGTCAGGGACGGCTGTTCACCGCCCGCCGGGTCGTCCTCGCGGCCGGCACCTACGGCACCCAGACCCTGCTGCACCGCATGAAGGCCAGCCACCTGCTGCCCCACCTCAGCGCCCGGCTCGGTGACCTCACCCGCACCAACTCCGAAGCCCTGGTCGGCGCCCAGACCGACGACCGGCGCTACCGCAAGGCGCACGGCGCGGACAAGGTGGACTTCACGCGCGGGGTGGCCATCACGTCCTCCGTCCACCCGGACGCCCACACCCACATCGAGCCGGTCCGCTACGGCAGGGGTTCCAACTCGATGGGCGGCCTGACCATCCTCCAGGTGCCCTATGCCGAGGGCTCCTCCCGCGTCCTCGGCTGGCTCGCGCACGCGGTCCGGCATCCGGTGCAGTTCGCCCGCTCGTTCTCCAACCGGCGCTGGTCGGAGCGGACCATCATCGGCCTGGTGATGCAGTCGCTGGACAACTCCCTGACGACGTATCTGAAGCCCGGCGGCGTCGGCAAGGGCCTGCTGACCGCCCGGCAGGGCCACGGGGCGCCCAACCCGACCCAGATCAAGGCCGCCACCGAGGCCGCCTCCGCGCTCGCCGCCGAGATCAACGGCTTCGCGGGCAGCAACGTCGGCGAGCTGATGGGCACCCCGCTGACCGCGCACTTCCTCGGCGGCTGTCCGATCGGCGACTCCGCGGAGACCGGCGTGATCGACCCGTACCACCGGCTGTACGGGCACCCCGGCATCTCGGTGGTGGACGGGGCGGCGGTCTCCGCGAACCTGGGCGTGAACCCGTCGCTGACGATCACCGCGCAGGCCGAGCGGGCCATGGCGTACTGGCCGAACAAGGGCGAGGAGGACCCGCGGCCGGCGCCGGGTGCGGCGTACCAGCGGCTTGCGGCGGTGACGCCGCGTACTCCGGCGGTGCCGGCGGATGCCTTCGGCGCGCTGCGGCTGCCGCTGCTGGCGGTGCCCGAGGTGCCGCGCAAGAAGGGGTGAGCGGGCGGCCCGGAACGAGACAGGGACCTGCGTCCCCCTCCGAACGCAGGTCCCTCGATTCTCACCGTTTTCTTGATCCCGGTGCCTGGTTCGATGCGTGAGGACGGCCGGGGGTTGTACCGGTGGCCCGGATTTGGGTGTGGCGTCGATCACATAACGGTGCGGGCGTGAGGATGCGGGCAGGACGAAGGGCCCCGCGGGGCTCGGCCGCGGGGCCCTTGTCGTCGGCACCGGCGTCGGGGAGGTGCCGGTGCCGGGGAAGCGGCGCCGGGGGGTCGCGCCGCCCGCCTCGACGGTCCGCACCGCCGGCGGTGGTGGTGCGGGGAGGGTGCCGGGGATGCGCGGGGACAGGGGGAGGGTGCGCTGCGTGCCGCACGCCCTGAGGCGTCCGCGGCCGCCCGGTCCGGCACGGATCATGTGTGCAGTTGTCCGCCGGACGGCCCCGGGCGTCCCCGGAGCCGGCCGTTCTCTTGGGTGACCGGGCTGCTGTCCCCTGCCGTCCGGTCACTGTTCCGGGACGAGGTCCCACGGTGTACGGCACGACCCGTACCCCTCATCGCCCCGGTGAGCCACGCGTGGTTCTTTCGGGCCCGCCCCTGGCTGGCACGGACATGGGGCTCAACGAAGCGGTGCCCGAGCCGGTCACGCGCCGTACGGGTGAGAGCGGCCCCGAACTCAGATGCGACCCCGGCACAGCTCCAGCAGGGTCATGGCGAGCGCGGTGCCGGGCTTGCCGAGGGCGTCCCGGTAGCGGCCGAGGATCTCCATCTCGCGGGACAGGCTCACCCGGCGGCCCCCGGACGTGATCCGGGTCTGCTGGACGACGGCGGAGACGGCCATCCGCTCCTGGACGAGGCCGATGATCCGGTCGTCGAGGGCGTCGATCCGCTCACGGGCGTCGTCGATGGTTCGCTCGGGCTCGGTGTGCGGGGTGGCGGTGGTCATGCGGGGCTCCTGGTGGCTGGTGGCCGCCCCGGACCGGCAGGACCCGGAAAGACGACAGGCGCTCCGGGCCTTGTCGGCCCGGAGCGCCTGTCGGAAGTCGCTTGTTATGTGCTCAAGCAGAACGACCATGGCAGCCGGCGGGCCCGGTGCCATAGGTAAAGAGGAACGTCGTCTGGGTGAACACGGGGTCAGTATGCCACGACCGCCGGTCACCCCGGACCGCTTGTGGACATCTCCCCCGGCGTCCGGGAGGGGGTCGGCGCCCACCCCGTTAGAATCGGTCATACAGACCCCCGCCCCACCGCCGGAAGGCACCCCGTGTCATCAGCGACCCAGTCTGCCGACGCCCCCGACACCGTTCTGGTCGTCGACTTCGGCGCGCAGTACGCCCAGCTCATCGCCCGTCGCGTCCGCGAGGCGCGGGTCTACAGCGAGATCGTGCCCAGCAGCATGCCGGTCGCCGAGATGCTCGCCAAGAACCCCGCGGCGATCATCCTCTCCGGAGGCCCCTCCTCGGTCTACGAGGAGAACGCCCCGCAGCTCGACGGCGACCTCTTCGAGGCCGGCGTCCCCGTCTTCGGCATGTGCTACGGCTTCCAGCTCATGGCGCAGACCCTCGGCGGCACCGTCGACAACAGCGGCGCCCGCGAGTACGGCCGCACCGGCCTGCACGTCTCGATGTCCGGCTCGACCCTGTTCGAGGGCACCCCGGACGAGCAGCCCGTGTGGATGTCCCACGGCGACGCCTGCTCCGCCGCCCCCGAGGGCTTCACCGTCACCGCCTCCACCGACGTGGTGCCGGTCGCCGCCTTCGAGAACGACGAGAAGAAGCTCTACGGCGTCCAGTACCACCCCGAGGTCATGCACTCCACGCACGGCCAGCAGGTGCTGGAGCACTTCCTGTACCGGGGCGCGGGCCTGACCCCGTCCTGGACCACGGGCAACGTCATCGAGGAGCAGGTCGCCGCGATCCGCGAGCAGGTCGGCGACAAGCGCGCCATCTGCGGCCTGTCCGGCGGCGTGGACTCCGCCGTCGCCGCCGCCCTGGTGCAGAAGGCCATCGGCTCCCAGCTCACCTGCGTCTACGTCGACCACGGCCTGATGCGCAAGGGTGAGACCGAGCAGGTCGAGAAGGACTTCGTCGCGGCCACCGGCGTCCAGCTCAAGGTGGTCGACGCCGAGGAGCGCTTCCTCAAGGCGCTCGCCGGGGTCTCCGACCCCGAGGAGAAGCGGAAGATCATCGGGCGCGAGTTCATCCGCGTCTTCGAGCAGGCCCAGGCCGAGATCATCGCGGACGAGGGCCCTGCCGTGGAGTTCCTGGTCCAGGGCACCCTGTACCCGGACGTGGTCGAGTCCGGCGGCGGCACCGGCACCGCCAACATCAAGTCGCACCACAACGTCGGCGGCCTCCCCGAGGACCTCGAGTTCCAGCTCATCGAGCCGCTGCGCAAGCTGTTCAAGGACGAGGTCCGCATGGTGGGCCAGGAACTCGGCCTGCCCGAGGAGATCGTCCAGCGCCAGCCCTTCCCCGGCCCCGGCCTCGGCATCCGCATCGTCGGTGACGTCACCAAGGAGCGCCTGGACCTGCTGCGCGACGCCGACGCCATCGCCCGCGAGGAGCTGACCGCCGCCGGCCTGGACCGCGAGATCTGGCAGTGCCCGGTCGTGCTGCTCGCCGACGTCCGCTCGGTCGGCGTCCAGGGCGACGGCCGCACCTACGGCCACCCCATCGTGCTGCGCCCGGTCTCCTCCGAGGACGCCATGACCGCCGACTGGTCCCGGCTGCCCTACGACGTGCTGGCGAAGATCTCCACCCGGATCACCAACGAGGTCCGCGACGTCAACCGCGTCGTCGTCGACGTCACCTCCAAGCCGCCGGGCACCATCGAGTGGGAGTGACCCGGGTGCCGGCCGGCTGACCGGCACCGCCCGAGGTGGAACGGCTCCGGCCGTTCCACCTCTTTTTCGTCACTCGGCCTCTTTTGGTACCCGCCACCCGACGGTAACTTCCGGTCCGTAAAGCACCCCAGCGCTGGAGGACTCATGCACCGGCCCACCCCTCCCTCGCCGCTGCCCACCGACAAGCTGCGGTTCGCCATGCCGCCCATGCACGAGTCGGTCGACGAGGAACGCCGCCACCGCAAGGAACGCCTCGCGGGCGCCCTGCGCCTCTTCGGGCGCGCCGGGTTCGAGGACGGTGTATCGGGCCACATCACCGCCCGCGACCCGGAGTTCAGCGACTGCTTCTGGGTCAACCCCTTCGGGATGCCCTTCAAGCACGTCACCGTGAGCGACCTGGTCCTGGCCAACCAGGACGGCCAGGTCGTCGAGGGCGGCTACCACGTCAACCAGGCCGCCTTCACCGTCCACGCCGCGGTCCACGCGGCCCGCCCGGACGTCGTCGCCGTCGCCCACTGCCACTCCGTGCACGGCCGCGCCCTCGCCTCCCTCGGCGAGGTCCCCGACCCCATCACCCAGGAGAGCTGCGCCTTCTACGAGGACACCGCGCTCTACGACGACTACACCGGAGTGACCGTCGACGCCGAGGAGGGCCGCCGCATCGCCTCGGTGCTCGGCTCCAACAAGGCCCTGGTGCTGCGCAACCATGGCCTGCTCACCGTCGGCGACTCGGTCGACGCGGCCGCCTGGTGGTTCATGTCCATGGAACGCTCCTGCCAGGTCCAGCTCACCGCCGAGGCCGCCGGACGCCCCGTCCTCATCGAGCACCGGCAGGCGGTCGCCACCCGCGAGCAGCTCGGCGGCGACCTCGTGGCCTGGATCAACTACCAGCCCCTCTGGCAGGACATCAGCCGCAGCGAACCCGACCTGCTGAGCTGAGCGTCCCGCACGGGCGTGCGAGTGGGTCAGCAGGATGGGCGGTCCTTTCCGCCCGGCGTGGACCGGCGAACCCCCAGTGCCCGGCGTAGGGCACAATTCGCCTTGTTCACAGGGGAGTTGCTCGGCCACCGCACGCACTGTGCGTGACGGCCGTATTCCGGGATCTCGGGTAGCGGGGAAGGCGGGCGTCGGTCGTGGCGGTGCAGGAGGCGAGGCAGGGCGCGGGGGCCCACGGAGGCGGCTGTGCGTGCGGGGACTGCCCGCACGGGGCGCGCGAGGGCCACCGGCGGGCGCTGGCCGCCTTCCGGCAGGGCCGCGACGAGTTCGCCGCCGGACGCGGGCTGCCCCCGGCCGTGGCGCACTCCGCCTCGGCGTCCCGCCAGTGGATCTCCGCCGAACTGGCCCAGCGCGCAGAGGCGGTCGCCGAACGCGGCCGCGCCGAGGGCGACGCCTGGCTCGCCGGCCTCTGGACCCGCACCGCCTTCCTGGCCTGGGGCGCCGTGGTGATCCTGCTGCTCGCCCAGGCCCTCACCGCGATCGGCGCGGGCTGGAGCAGCGCCCGCACCGCGGGACTGCTCGCCGCGGTGGCCGTCGCGGGCGCGCTGACCCTCGCCGGCTTCTTCCACCGGGCGCGCGGCGGGGCGCTGGCCCCGATGATCGGCGAGGACAACCGGATGTCCACCTCCCGGACGGTCGCCGCCTGCTGGGTGCTGTTCGTCGCCTACGCCGTCCTGCTGCTCGCGGGCCGCCTCGCCGCGGCCTCCGACCCCGCCGAACGCGACTCCCTCCTCGCCGGCCTCGACCTCGCGCGCGGCGCCGGTGTGGTGACCGTCCTCGCCGTGGTGTGCGGCATCGCCGTCCTGGTACGCCGGGTGGTCGGCCTGCGTGTCCTCGGCCAGCGGCTCCAGAAGGTCCCGGCGCACCGGCCGCGCGCCGCCGACCTGCTCACCGACGACGCGGGCCGGGGTGCCTTCGCCGACATCCAGTACGTCGTCATCAGCGCCGTCGCACTGGTCTTCGCCGCCGTCCGCCTCGGCCGCCGCCCCGATCAGCTTCCCGACCTGCCCTGGGGGCTGGCCGTGCTGGTGCTCATCTCGGCGGCCACCTACCTGGCGGGCAAGTACGCCGAGGGCGGCCGTCCGGTGGTGCTCTCCGTGGTCCGCGCCCGCGAGCCCGGCGACCTGGACGGCCCGATCCGCACCGGGGACGACATCGAGATCCGCGGCACCGGCTTCGTCCCGCCCGGCGCCCAGGGCGCCGACCGGCTCGCCCGCATGGTCGTCCGTATCGGCGCGGTCGACGTCCATGTGCCCCTGATCCCGGTCCCCGGCGGCTTCCGCAACCCCACCGACAGCGTCCTCACCGTCCCGGTCCCGGTCGAGGTGGAGCCCGGCGCGGTGGAGGTGCAGGTGGTGACGGCGGCGGGGCTGGCCACCAACCGGTACTCCATCGAGGTGACGGACTGACCCCGTACGCTGCACCGATATCCGGAAAATCCTCCAGGGAGGATTGAACCGGCTCCTTTCTTCATACGTATCGTCGGGTGAGGGGTCCGGGACGGCGGGCGAGAGGCGGCTAGCACTGATGACTCACGG
Organism: Streptomyces griseoluteus; assembly: GCF_004784465.1. Taxonomy (GTDB): domain Bacteria; phylum Actinomycetota; class Actinomycetes; order Streptomycetales; family Streptomycetaceae; genus Streptomyces; species Streptomyces griseoluteus. Next base: position 247,786 of record NZ_SRRU01000001.1, read on the forward strand.
TATGCGGACGGACACGCACACCTCCCATCTCGAAGGGGACCGTGACTGGCGGGCGACCGCCACCCGTTACGCGCTCCTCCCACTCCGGATCTTCCTGGGCGTCACCTTCGTCTACGCCGGTCTGGACAAGATCACCGACAGCGCCTTCATGAAGGCCAGTGGTGCCGGTTCGCTCGGCGACACGATGCGCGCGGTCCGGGACTCCTCCGCCATCCCGGCCCTCGTCGACCTGGCCCTCAAGAGCCCTGTCGGCTTCGGCTACGCCATCGCCTTCGGTGAGCTGGCCGTCGGCATCGGCATCCTGATCGGGCTCCTCGGCCGGCTGGCCGCCCTCGGCGGCGCGCTGATCTCGCTGAGCCTGTGGCTGACGGTGAGCTGGGCCACCACCCCGTACTACTACGGCAACGACCTCGCCTATCTGATGGCGTGGCTGCCTCTCGTCCTCGCGGGCACCCCCTATCTCTCCGTCGACGCCTCTCTGCGGGACCGGCGCCTACGCCGGTCGGGCGGATACCGCTAGAACGGCTTGGCCACCCGCCCGCGTCCCGGGCGGGGGCTCAGACCTTCTCGTCCTCCGCGCCGTTCCGTCTGCGCAGGGCGCGGGTGAGGGCGGTGGTCACGCCCGCCAGGAACAGGCCGCCGACGGCCAGGGGGATCGCGGTGAACCACGGAATGTCCCACAGCCCGCGCACGTCCCCCAGGTAGAGGGCGCCCGCGACGGTCAGGCAGACCCCGCCGATCAGCCGGCCGGGCTGGAACTCATGACGCAGCACGGCTGACCTCCACCTGTCCGATGCCCACATGCAGGTCGATCCGCAGCACACCGGCCTCCTTGGTCCCCTTGTCCGGCGCCAGATTCGTCGTCTCATGCCGACCCGGCCGCACGTCCACGTCCTTCGTGTTGTCACCGGGCAGGCGGATGTCGCCCACCCCCACGTCGATGCTCAGCACCGCCGCCGCGTCCGCCGGGACGATCACGCGCAGCCGGCCCGCTCCCAGCCCGGCCCTGGTGGAGACCGTCTGGTCCTTGGCCAGGCGCACCCTGGTCAGGTCGAGGGTGGCGGAGCCGGACCCCAGCTCGTAGGCCGGGCGGACATCCGCCGTGGCCGCCGGCCGCCAGGCCGTCTGCCGCCAGCGCGAGGTGACATCGCTCGGCAGCACGGCGCTTCCGGCCAGCAGCAGCGCCGTCACCAGGGCCAGGAAGGCGGACCCGCCTCCCGTGCGCCCCAGGAAGGCGCTGACGGCTATGCCCAGTCCGAAGACCACCAGCGCGCAGGCCAGCCCGGTCTGGAGGCTGGTGGCCAGCGGGCGGGTCTCCCAGCTGCGGCTGCCGCCCAGGCCGCCCGCCAGCAGCGCCAGCAGGAACACCCAGCCGCTGATCCAGCGCGGCCCCCGCGGCTTGGGCTGCCTGTCACCCGCTGAGCGCCCGGCGAGCGAGTGGGGCCAGGGGAGCTGCATGACGAACTCGATCGGCGGGGAGGGCGAGACGTGCTGCTCGTAGGCGTCGCTCGGGCCCCACAAGTACCCGGTGCCGCCGACATGGGTGCCGTCCTTGACGATCGGGTCCCGCCACCAAGAAGGCCCGCTGTAGTAGATCGGCGGTGCCTGGGTCTCCGGTGGGGCGTCGGCCGCCGCCTGCGCGGCTATCGGGTGGCCCCTGGGCGACTTCGGCTCGTCGCTCGGAGAGGGGGCGGGGTCGGTGGTGGCGCGGTGCCGCGACCAGTACCCGGCCCCGGCCAGCAGCAGGGAGAGCACCACGGCGAAGGTGAGCACCCCGCCGTTGCGCAGGGTGGTCAGGATGACCCCGCAGCCGATCAGGGCGAACAGGACGGCGGCCAGTGCCTGTCCGTCGACCCGGCCGGTCAGCAGCTTGCGTACCTCGTTCTCCTCCTCGTCGTCGTACGGGACGAGGAGCCAGGCGAAGCCGTAGAAGATCAGGCCGATGCCGCCGGTCGCGGCCAGCACGGCCAGGGTGATGCGGAAGATCACCGGGTCCATGTCCGTGTGCCGGCCGAGGCCCGCGCACACGCCCGCGATCATCTTGTGCCGCCGGTCGCGGCGGAAGCGGCGGGGGGCCTCAGCGGTGCGGTGCACTGCCGGGGTGTCCGCCTCTCCCGCGCTTCCCGAGCCGCCGGCCACTGAGCCCGGCGCTGCCGAGCCCCGGGCTCCCGGTTCCTCCGCTCCCGGTTCCTCCGCTCCCGGCCCGTTCGCCCCGCAGTCCCTCTCTTCGGTGTTCCTCACTGCTCCACCCCCTCTCTCCGTGCTCCGTCTCCCGCGGGCGTCTCCTGTGTTCGCGTGGTGTCCGCCGGGTCCGGTCCCGTCCGCTCCGGCGCGGCGGGTTCGGCATCCGTCGGTCCGGTGCCCGAGGCCGGGCGCGGGCCGGTGCCGGGTCCCGGACCCGTCGCGGCGTGCTCGTGATCCGTCATGTGTCCATGGTGACGGGCCGGGACCCTTGTGGGCAGTCGGGTCGACCCTGGTCGAACCCTGAAATCGCCCCTGAGACGAGCGGGGGAGATGTTCGACTCCGGGCCGGGGCTCCGGCCCGGACCGGTCGGCCGGGACCGGGGGAACCCTGGTGAAGATCAGGGGAGTCTCGGGGGACGACCCTGATGCCACGGTCCCGGCCGCCGTGTGACCATCGTTGGCATGCCGGAAGCCGCAGCACTCCCACTCGAAGACCCGCGGCCGCCGCGCAAGCTCTACCGCAGCGGTGACGGCCGCTGGCTGGGCGGAGTGGCGCGGGGGCTCGCCGGGCATCTCGGGCTGCCCGTGGTGTGGGTGCGGCTGGCCTTCGTCGGCCTGCTCATGGCGAACGGACTCGGTGCGCTGCTGTACGCGGCGTTCTGGTTCTTCGTCCCGCTCGGCGTCGGCGGGGTGGGCGACCACAAACCAGCCTCGCTGGTCGGCACCGAGACCTCGCCCGAGGGGCGCCGCAGACTCGTCGCCCGCAAGCCGGACAAGGGGCAGATGGTCGCGCTGCTCCTCATGGTCATCGTGTCCATCGTCTTCCTGGGCAGCGTCAACCTGACCAACACCGCCAAGGCGTACCTGGTACCGGTGGTGCTGGTCGCGGCGGGTGTCGCCCTGGTGTGGCGGCAGGCGGACAACGCCCGCCGGGCCCGCTGGGTCGAGGTCGGCGGCCGTCGGCGCACGCTCACCGTGCTCCGGGCGGCCGTGGGCGTGCTGCTGGTCACCGCCGGGGTCTCCGCGATCTTCCTGATGCAGGTGTCCGCCGCCCACCTGGGCGCGGTGCTGGAGGCGGCACTCGCCGTGCTGGTCGGCATCACCCTGCTCGCCGGTCCCTATCTCGTCCGCGTGACGCAGGACCTGTCCGAGGAACGGCTGATGCGCATCCGTGCCCAGGAGCGGGCCGAGGTCGCCGCGCACGTCCACGACTCGGTGCTGCACACCCTCACCCTGATACAGCGCAACGCGGACAACGCCGGTGAGGTGCGCCGCCTGGCCCGCGCGCAGGAGCGGGACCTGCGCACCTGGCTGTACAAGCCGGAGGGCACCGGCAAGGACGAGGCCGAGGAGCCGGACACGGTCGCGGAGGCGGTGCGGCGCAACGCCGCCGAGGTCGAGGACAAGCACGGCGTGCCCATAGAGGTCGTGGTGGTGGGCGACTGCCCGCTGGACGACCGGACGACCGCGCAGATGCAGGCCGCGCGCGAAGCGATGGTGAACGCCGCCAAGTACGGTGGCGAGGGCGGTGCCGTGCAGGTCTACGCGGAGGTCGAGGGCCGTACGGTCTTCGTGTCCGTCCGCGACCGGGGTCCGGGCTTCGACCTCGACTCCATACCCGCCGACCGCATGGGGGTCAGGGAGTCGATCATCGGGCGCATGGAGCGCAACGGCGGTACGGCCCGGCTGCGGTCGGTGCCGGACGGCGGCACGGAAGTCGAGCTGGAGATGGAGAGGGCGGAGAAGACGGCATGAGTGACGCGACCGAGGCGAACGGCACGGCGGGGGAGGCGGAGGTGGCCGAACCCGGACGCGACACCGCGACGACGGCGGAAGGCACCGAGGGCACGGTCGGGCGCCATGTGCGCGTGGTGCTCGTGGACGACCACCGCATGTTCCGTACCGGCGTGCAGGCGGAGATCGGGCAGACCTCGCGGACCGGGGTCGAGGTGGTCGGTGAGGCGCCGGACGTCGACGAGGCGGTCGCGGTCATCACCAGGACCCGGCCCGAGGTGGTCCTGCTCGATGTCCATCTGCCCGGCGGCGGCGGGGTCGAGGTGCTCCGGCGCAGCGCGGCCCTGATGGCGGACCCCGAGCAGCCGGTGCGCTTCCTCGCGCTCTCCGTGTCGGACGCCGCGGAGGACGTGATCGGGGTGATCCGGGGCGGGGCGCGCGGCTATGTCACCAAGACCATCACCGGGTCCGACCTGATCGACTCGATCTTCCGGGTGCAGGAGGGCGACGCCGTCTTCTCGCCCCGGCTGGCCGGGTTCGTGCTGGACGCCTTCGCCTCCACCGACGCCCCGCCGGTCGACGAGGACCTCGACCGTCTCACCCAGCGCGAGCGTGAGGTGCTGCGCCTGATCGCGCGCGGCTATGCCTACAAGGAGATCGGCAAGCAGCTCTTCATCTCGGTGAAGACGGTCGAGTCCCATGTCTCCGCGGTGCTGCGCAAGCTCCAGCTCTCCAACCGGCACGAGCTGACCCGCTGGGCCACGGCCCGCCGGCTGGTCTGACCCGAAGCCGAAGCCGAAGCCGCACCCTGACCCCGCCGACCCGGAAGACGGCGCATCCCGACGGAAGCCCTAGGCCACCCGGGTGGCCCCCGCGAACGGCATCTGGTCGATCGGCGCCACCCGGACCGGCGCCGAGGGGTTGGGGGCGTGGATCATGCGGCCGTTACCTACGTAAATGCCCACGTGGCTGATGCCGGAGTAGAAGAACACCAGGTCACCGGGCTGGAGCTGGGAGCGGGAGACGCGTCGGCCCGCGTTGATCTGAGCGTAGGTGGTGCGGGGGAGGGAGATGCCCGCGGAGCGGTAGGCGGCCTGGATCAGCCCCGAGCAGTCGAAGGCGTTGGGGCCGGTCGCGCCCCACACGTAGGGGCTGCCGAGCTTCCGGTAGGCGTAGGCGACGGCAGCCGAGGCGCGTGAGGTGGGCGCGGGAATCCGTGCGGACGGCACGGTCGCGCGGCCGGGGGACGCCTTGCCGGCGGTTGCCGGAGTCGGGGCGGAGCGGCCTCCGGCGCCCGCTCGGAGCGGAACCGCCGGGGCGCCGGTGGTGGCCTTCGCCCGCTCGGGCGGGGTGAGCCCGGCGAGCAGCTGCCGGGCCTGCTTCAGCTTGGCGGTGACCGCGTCCTTCTGCCGCTTCAGCTCCGCCTGCCGGGACCGTACCGACGTCGCCTCGACGCGGGCCGCGCCGCGCAGCCGCTCTATCTCCCGGAGCTGGGCGCGCACCCGGCTCACCTGCTGGGCCTGGCGGTGCCCGGCGCGTTCGGCCAAGGCGGCGTCGTCCAGGTAGCGGTCGGGGCTGCTGGAGAAGGCGAGCTGCCAGCTCGGGGCGATCGCGCCGTCGCGGTACTGCGCGGCGGCGAAGGCGCCCAGGGCGCCGCGAGCGGTGTTGAGTCTGTCCTGCCGGCGGGCGGTCTCGTCACGCAGGGTGTTGAGCCGGTGCTGCGCGGCGCTCGCCTTCTCGTGGGCACCGTTGTACTTCTCGGTGGCGGTCTCCGCCTCCCGGTACAGCCGGTCCACCCGGCTCTTGACCTGGGCGGTGGTGAGCTGCGGCTCGGCGTGTCCCGTTCCGTCGAAGGCCGTCGCGGTGGCCGCTCCCGCCAGGGCGAGAGTGGCGGCTGTGCGGGCCGTGTTGCCGCTGAGTGAGCGCGCTCGGGGCTTTCGGTGCGCTGCCACCTGGACCGTCACGTCCTTCCATGGGACTCGTGCGGCCGAGAACCACGGTCCCCTGGGGGGCCGGTGTCCGGCGGCCGTCCGCACAGGGGAGACGGCGGCCGACGGACGGTCCTCGGCGGTGATGTCCGGCTGCCGCCCCCTGGTCCGGGCGGCTGTGGGGAGCCGGTCACCTGGGGGAGGACGCTAGGCCGCTTGATGTCGGCTTGGTAACGCGTGTACGGAACTGTCCTCGACGGACCGGAAAGTGACCGTCTGCGACCGGGTTCCGGGCTGGCTGAGGCGCCCATCCGAAGCCTGGTGATCAAAGAGGGAAAGACGGGACCCGAGGGATGCAGGGGGTGCTATAACCTGCGAGCCCGCCCGTGGGTGAGACCGGCCGGAGCCGTGCGCCGGACGCGGGCCCCGGTACGGTGCCGACGGGATGTCGGGAACTAGGCTCGGTTCCCATGACCGTACTCATCCATGTCTTCGTCGCCCTGCACATCATCGGCATTGCTGCGCTGCTCGGCGGCTTCCTCACCCAGATGAAGGCTATGGGCCGGGGTACGGCCCGCTTCGTGCCCGCCATGCTGCACGGTGCGATCACCATGCTGGTGACCGGCGTGGTGCTGGTCGGCCTCAACGAGGCGGACGGCCACCACGTCAACAACATCAAGATCGGCATCAAGCTGGCGCTGCTGATCGTGATCCTCGGCCTGGTCTATGTGAAGCGTGACGAGGAGACGGTCGACAAGGGGATGTTCGGGCTGGTCGGCGCCCTGACCACGGCAAACATCTTCATTGCCGTGCTGTGGACGTGACGTCCGGCGCTCCCGCCTCCCGAGCGGCGCGCAACGCGAGCACCGCGCCCGCGGCAGCCGCCAGCCACACCGCGACCGCCACCCAGACCAGCACCTTCCCCGGCCCGCTCAGCCAGGACACGTCCAGGGCGGCCGAGACCGCGAGGGTCGCCGCCGCCGTCATCCCCATCGAGAACACGGTGGCCCAGCGCAGCAGGCCGTAGCGCGGCCGGGGGCGCGCCAGCTCGGCCAGCACCAGCACGGCGTAGCAGACGAGGTCCAGTACCAGAAGGGTCGCGGTGGCCTGGTGCAGGACCTCGCTGTCGTCCTTGTTCCACAGGTACAGCCGCGCGCTGTCGGCGGAGATCAGCCGGGCCCCGGCCAGCGCCGAGATGGACAGAGCGCCGCCCGCGATCCAGTGGTCGCCCGGCCCGCGCAGGACCTGGCGGGAGTCGAAGCGGGGCAGGGTGAGGGCGTAGAGCAGCAGGCCCAGCCAGAACAGCACCAGCGCGGCGTGCGCGAGCCAGGCCGTCGCCTCGGCCGCGGCCAGGGTGGCCGCCAGGACGGCGAGCGCCTGTGTGGCCACGCAACACATGAACACCGTGCCCGGCATGCGCCGCCCCCAGTGCCGCAGCACGGAGACGAGCAGCACCGGCCAGAACAGCGCGGCCAGCGCCAGCAGCGCGCCGGCCAGGGGCTGGAGGCCGAGCAGCGAGATCCGGGTGCCGAGTACCGCCGTGGCCGCCACCGCCGTGAGCGCGGCCGGGTCGCAGGCCTCCTCCGCCCAGCGTTCCCGGTGCCCCGCCAGCCGGAAGGCGAAGGTGGCGGCGAGGGTCAGCCAGGCGAGGCAGGCCAGTACCAGGAAGATCCGGGACACCACCTCGACGCCCGCCAGACGCAGGCCGATGGAGACGACCGCGGTCGCCATGACGGCGGTGCCCGCCGCCGGAGGACGCTCCGCCACCCACGTTCGCAAGCCCGAGATGCCCGACATGTCCCTGATGCTAGGGAGCGGCACGTCCCCGGCAGGCAGGGCACGCGCGCGTGGAGCTCGAAAAGAGGACCGGGCCGCACGGAGACTGTCCGGCCCGGATCGGGAGACTGTCCGGCCGGGAACGGAAGATCGTCCCGCGGGGAACGGGAGACCGCCCCGCCCGGAACTGAAGATCGTTCCACCGGGAATCCGGCCATGTTCCCCGGACCGGGACCGGTTGTCGGTGCGGCGCCCTAGACTCGTAGAGCGATGAGCAGCCTCTTTGACGACAACTTCCTGGCCAGCCTCCAGCCCCCGCGGGGACCCGAGGAGGAGTCCGCGCCGCCCGAGGACGAGCACGCTCCGGAGCCGATCCCGGACGACCTGTTCGGGGGGAAGTTCGACGTGCCCCCGGACCGGGACACCCACTACCGCGACGGCGCCCCGCGCCCGCCGGTCGACGCGGCGGCCCTGCTGGAGGGGCTGAACGAGAACCAGCGCGCGGCCGTCGTCCACGCGGGCTCCCCGCTGCTCATCGTCGCGGGCGCCGGTTCCGGCAAGACGCGGGTGCTCACCCACCGCATCGCCCACCTCCTCGCCGAGCGCCATGTGCACCCGGGCCAGATCCTCGCGATCACCTTCACCAACAAGGCCGCGGGCGAGATGAAGGAGCGCGTCGAGCAGCTCGTCGGCCCGCGTGCCGGCGCGATGTGGGTCATGACCTTCCACAGCGCCTGCGTCCGCATCCTGCGCCGCGAGTCGAAGAGGCTGGGCTTCACCTCGTCGTTCTCGATCTACGACGCGGCCGACAGCAAGCGCCTGATGGCCCTGGTCTGCCGCGACCTGGACCTCGACCCCAAGCGCTACCCGCCCAAGTCCTTCAGCGCCAAGATCAGCAACCTCAAGAACGAGCTGATCGACGAGGAGGACTTCGCCGCCCAGGCCACCGACGGCTTCGAGAAGACCCTCGCCCAGGCGTACGCGCTCTACCAGTCGCGGCTGCGCGAGGCCAACGCCCTCGACTTCGACGACCTGATCATGACCACGGTCAACCTGCTGCGCGCCTTCCCGGACGTGGCCGAGCACTATCACCGCCGCTTCCGGCACGTCATGGTCGACGAGTACCAGGACACCAACCACGCGCAGTACGCGCTGGTCCGGGAGCTGGTCGGCACGAGCGCGCACGACGAGGACGTACCGCCCAACGGGTACGACGTCCCGCCCGCCGAGCTGTGCGTCGTGGGTGACGCGGACCAGTCGATCTACGCCTTCCGGGGCGCGACCATCCGCAACATCCTCCAGTTCGAGGAGGACTACCCGGACGCGACGACGATCCTGCTGGAGCAGAACTACCGCTCCACGCAGACCATCCTGTCCGCCGCCAACGCGGTCATCGAGCGCAACGAGTCCCGCCGCCCCAAGAACCTGTGGACCAACGCCGGCCAGGGCGCGGGCATCACCGGCTATGTCGCGGACACCGAGCACGACGAGGCCCAGTTCGTCGCCGACGAGATAGACCGCCTCACCGACGCGGGTGACGCCAAGGCCGGGGACGTGGCGGTGTTCTACCGCACCAACGCCCAGTCCCGTGTGTTCGAGGAGATCTTCATCCGCGTCGGCCTGCCGTACAAGGTCGTCGGCGGAGTGCGCTTCTACGAGCGCAAGGAGGTCCGGGATGTCCTGGCCTACCTGCGTGTCCTCGCCAACCCCGAGGACTCGGTGCCGATGCGCCGCATCCTCAACGTGCCCAAGCGCGGCATCGGGGAGCGCGCCGAGGCGATGATCGACGCCCTCGCCCAGCGCGAGAAGATCAGCTTCCCGCAGGCGCTGAAGCGGGTGGACGAGGCGTACGGCATGGCCGCGCGCTCCACCAACGCGGTCCGGCGGTTCAACGCGCTCATGGACGACCTGCGCACCGTCGTCGAGTCCGGCGCCGGACCGGCCACCGTGTTGGAGGCGGTCCTGGAGCGCACCGGCTACCTCGCCGAGCTTCAGGCGTCCACCGACCCCCAGGACGAGACCCGGATCGAGAACCTTCAGGAACTCGCGGCCGTGGCGCTGGAGTTCGAGCAGGAGCGGGAGGACGGCGAGCAGGGCACGCTGGCCGAGTTCCTGGAGCGGGTCGCGCTCGTCGCGGACTCGGACCAGATCCCGGACGAGGAGGACGGCGACGGCGTCATCACGCTGATGACCCTGCACACCGCCAAGGGTCTGGAGTTCCCGGTCGTCTTCCTCACCGGCATGGAGGACGGCGTGTTCCCGCACATGCGCGCCCTCAACCAGACCAAGGAACTGGAGGAGGAGCGGCGCCTGGCCTACGTCGGCATCACGCGCGCGCGGGAGCGGCTGTACCTCACCCGTGCCGCGCTGCGCAGCGCCTGGGGGCAGCCGTCGTACAACCCGCCCTCCCGGTTCCTGGAGGAGATCCCGGCCACGCACCTGGAGTGGAAGCGGACCGGTGCCTCGGCCGCGCCGTCCTTCGGCAAGGCCGCCTCCTCGGTCGCGTCCACCCTCTCCTCGTCCCGGTCCCGCTCCTCGGCGGCCGGTGCCTCCGGGTTCGCCACCCGCCGGGCCGGCGAGAAGCCGGTGGTGTCACTGGCGATCGGCGACCGCGTCACCCACGACCAGTTCGGCCTCGGCACGGTGGTCGCGGTGGCCGGCGAGGGCGACAAGGCCCAGGCCACGATCGACTTCGGCGGCGGCAACGCCAAGCGGCTGCTGCTGCGGTACGCGCCGGTGGAGAAGCTCTAGACGCGGCTTCTCCACGACGCGAGCCCCGCCAGAACGGCGGGGCTCGGTCATGTCGGGGCGGAGGATCAGGTCGGGTCCAGGCCGTGGCTGCGGAGCCAGGGGAGAGGATCGATGGCCGCGCCGCCCGCCGGACGGACCTCGAAGTGGAGGTGGGGGCCGGTGGAGTTGCCGGAGTTGCCGGAGTAGGCGATCGGTTCGCCGGCCTTGACCGAGGTTCCGGAGGGTACGCGGTAACTGGAGAGGTGGCAGTACCAGGTCTCCGTGCCGTCCTTCGCCGTGAGGACCAGCATGTTGCCGTAGGCGCTGTTCCACTTGGTGGTGACGACACCGTCGGTCGCGGCCATCACGGTGGTGCCGTACGACACGGGGAAGTCGATGCCGGTGTGGACGGACATCCAGTTGACGCCCGCCTGCCCGAACTGGGCGCTGAGGCCCCTCTGGAGCACCGGGAGCATGAACTTGGGGCGGAGCCTCTCCTTGAGCGCGGCCTCGGCGGCGGCCTTCTTCTTCTCCAGTGCCTGCTGGGCCCTGAGGTCGATGCGCTCCTGCGTCCGGCTCACCCGGTCGGTGAAGTCGTCGGCTCCGGCGGACAGGGTCCGCAACTGGGTGTCGAGCTTGCTGTTGGCGACGGACGGCTTCACGGTGTGCGTGTCGGCGGCGGAGGCGGCGGCCTCCTGCGTCCCACCGGTCAGGTCGCCGACCGAGGCGGCGGCGATACCGGCCACGCCCATCACACAGGCCGACGGCACGGCGACGGTCAGCAGGGCGGAGCGCTTGGCGGGCGTGCGGCGCCGGGAGCGGGCCGCGGCACGTGAACCCGCGCGGGGGGCCGGAATGACCTCCTCCTGGTCGTCCAGGAGGGCGGGGAGTTCACCGGTGCCGGTCAACTCGTCGTCGGCGTCGGGGTGTTCGTTGTGCTGGGGGTCCGCGTACTCGGCGTAGGCGGCGTCGTCCCCGTACGGGTCGTGGGTCACCTGGTCGAAGGTGGCCGTCGCCTGCTGGTCGAACGGCTCCTCGGCCCGCTGGTGCTCGGGCGTGCCGTCGGTGTTCCACTGGGTGGCGTCGTAGGCGCCGGTGTCGAAGGTCTGCGTCCCCCAGTCCCACTGCTGCGCGGGGTCCGGAGCGGCCTGCTGCCCGTACTGCGCCCAGGCGCCGGTGTCCTCCGGGGTGCCCTGCGCGGGGACGGTCCAGGCGGTGGTGTCGTAGGCGCCCGTGTCGTACGCGGTGTGCTGCTGGGCCGCGTAGGGGTCGTGGGCGAGGTGGCCGCCGTCGCCGGTCTGCCAGTGCGTCGTGTCGTACGCGCCCGTGGCGTGCTGGACGTTCTGGTATCCGCCGAGGTGCGGGTCGGCGGCGTAGGCCGCCTCGGCCACCGGAAAACCGGTGGTGTCGTAACCGCCGTACGTGGTGAGGTCGTCGTACGGGACTTCCGGTGCTCCGTACGGCGCGTAGTGCGCGGTGGAGGCGTCGGAAGCCGGAGCCGGGGTCATGGTCCCCGACGGGTGACGGTCGTTCACCAACTTCTCTTTCGCCTCGACAACAGGGGCTGCCAGAGCAGTGCGGCGACTGTACCCGGCGGTATGCGGGCGCGACAATCTTCCGCTGGTTTCATGTGGACGGGAAACGGGCATTCGGCCGTGTTTCGGGGTTTGCTGAACGCGAGTTTGGCCCTGTGTTCGAAGAACGTTCGAGAATGTGTGACGCTGCGTCATACCTGAGAAGGCTGTGACAGGGCGGTCAGCCACTTCGTGTACCAACCGTGGAAGTCGCGCTCCAGCGGAGTGAAGCCACCCCAGTCGGGGTCGAGCAGCCAGATCTCTCCGGCGTGCGGTCCGTTCAGGACGAGGCGGACGTACATCCCGCAGCCCTCGTCGGCCAGTGCGAGGGTGCCTCGGGTCAGCCTGTCGGCGGCCGCGCCGAGGCGGCCGGGCGCGGGCTCGCGCAGGGGGAACGGGGAGGCCAGGCGGCCGGGGAGCCGGTCCCGCGCCCACTCGTCGTCCACCGCCCAGTCGTCGCCGGCCTCGGGACGCGGGGTGATCAGCGGCAGCAGGCCGTGGGCAGGGCCGGCCGGGCCGTCGCCCACCTCGCCGACGAAGGGGCGGTACGGCGAGGGCAGCTCGATGCCGTGGGTGGTCTCGAAGGCGCGGATCTCCGGCTCCGGGAGTGGGGGTCGCAATCGGTAACGGTGGGTATCCGCCCCGAAACGCTCCATGGCCCCGTCGAGCGCCGCGGCCTCCCGCAGGCGTGCCTCGACGGCGGTCCGCTCCCAGGTCTTCATGGGCCCGAACCTAACGAGGGCGGGCGACCTGTTGTGGACCGGGTTTCTCAGGCGACCGTGAGGCCGCCGCCCTCCTGGCGGCGCATGGCGGACTCGGAGTCGAGGGCTTCGCGGATGCCGGCGGCGATCGTGGGGTGGACCGGGAGAGCGAGGTGGCCGATGCCGGTGACGCGGATGTTGTGGGCCTCCAGGTCGGGGTGGTCGACGCAGGCCGCCTCCAGGGGGGCCATCACGGAATCCAGGTCGCTCCAGAAACTGACGAAGCGGGTGCGGCACCCCGGTGCCGGACGGGCCAGCTCCTGGATCAACGGCGAGTCGGGCCGCATCTGCCGGACGATCGGGTGCGCGTTGGCCAGCGGTATCGCGCGGGTCCCGGAGTGCGGGGTGCCCAGGGTGACCACGGTGCGCACCCGGACGTCACCGCCGAGGCACTGCGCGTAGTACCGGGCGATCAGGCCCCCCAGGCTGTGGCCCACGATGTCCACCTGGGTGCTGCCGGTGCGCTCGCAGATCTCCTCCACATGCCGGCCCAGCAGCTCGGCCGCGGTACGGATGTCGCAGGTCAGGGGGGAGTAGTTCAGCGATTCCACCCGCTGCCTGCCGTGCTGGGCGAGGCTGCGGCGGAGCAGGACGAACACCGAGCGGTTGTCGATGAAGCCGTGTACCAGCACGACCGGCGGACCGGTCGGCACAGGAAGTCTCGCCGTGCCCGCCGGCGCGGGAAGGGCGGCCTGACGGCGCTCCTGGGTGAGGCCGGTCGGGTACAGCAGCATGTGACCGGCCAGGATCGCGGCCTCCAGCGCGGTGGCCTTCACCAGCGTCACGGACACGGAGGCCAGTCTGCCGGGCCACAGACGTCGGCAGACCGGGAGGAAGAGTGGCAGTACCCCGGTGACCTTCATTGGCCGACCTCCTGTCGGCACGCGGGGGGCGGCTCTGTCCCCCGCATGCCCTCATGTCCCACCATGTGATTTCCCCCTCGCCGGGTGCCGTGAAACAGTCCGCTGCGGGATGCTGGGGATAACGTTCGTTCACTTTCGACAGGTGGCGGAACGTGCCAGGTGTGCGGTACTTGTCGGTACGGGACGGAAGCGGACGCTTCCGCGGTCCTTGACGGTGGTCCCTTGATGGAGGCAGTGATGGGTGTGGCAGCCGGTCCGATCCGCGTGGTGGTGGCGAAGCCGGGGCTCGACGGCCACGATCGCGGGGCCAAGGTCATCGCCCGCGCGCTGCGGGACGCGGGTATGGAGGTCATCTACACCGGCCTGCACCAGACGCCCGAGCAGATCGTCGCCACGGCGATCCAGGAGGACGCCGACGCTATCGGCCTGTCCATCCTCTCGGGCGCCCACAACACGCTCTTCGCGGCCGTCATCGACCTCCTCAAGGAGCGTGACGCGGCCGACATCCTCGTCTTCGGCGGCGGCATCATCCCGGAGGAGGACATCCCGCCGCTGCGCGAGAAGGGTGTCGCCCAGATCTTCACGCCCGGTGCGACCACCACGGCCATCGTGGAGTGGGTGCGGGAGAACGCGCGCCAGCCCGCTTCCTCCTCCTGAGCCTTCTCAGGCCGGGCCGTCCGGGGCCAGCTCGCGCACCATCGCCGCGCGCAGCCGCAGGGTGGTCGCCAGCCGCTGGAACGCCTCCGCCCAGTAGCCCCCGGCACCGGGGGAGGCGTCCTCCCGCTCGTCCGGGACCGCCAGCAGGCTGTCCAGCCGGGCCGTCTCTGCCGGGTCGAGGCAGCGCTCGGCCAGGCCCATCACCCCGCTGAAGCTCCACGGGTAACTGCCTGCCTCCCGCGCGATGTCGAGGGCGTCCACGACCGCGCGGCCCAGCGGCGCCGTCCACGGCAGCGCGCACACCCCGAGCAACTGGAACGCCTCGGACAGGCCGTGTCCGGCTATGAACCCGGCCACCCACGCGGCCCGCTCGTCCGCCTCCAGCGCGGCCAGCAGCTTCGCCCGGTCCGCCAGCGACACCGCGCCCGGCCCGCCCGCCTCGGGTGCCGACGGCGAACCCAGCAGCGCCCGCGCCCACCGCGCGTCCCGCTGCCGTACGGCCGCCCGGCACCAGGCGGCGTGCAGTTCGCCCTGCCAGTCGTCCGTCACGGGCAGCGCGACGATCTGCTCCGGGGTACGGCCGCCCAGCCGGTCCGGCCAGGTTTCCAGCGGTGCCGCCTCGACCAGCTGGCCCAGCCACCACGACCGTTCGCCCCGGCCTGCCGGAGGTCTGGCGGTCACGCCGTCACGCTCCATCTCCGGGTCGCAGGCGGCCGGCGCCTCCACGACGATCGCGGCCGTGCTGCCGGTGTGGTCCAGGGCGACGCAGGTCGCGGCCCGCTGCGCCATCCGCGCGGCGAGCGCCGAGCAGGGCAGGGTGGACAGCAGCTCGGCCGCCGTCGCCCGGACGTTGCGGCTGCGGTCGCCGAGCGCCTGCTCCAGGAAGGGCTCGTCGTCGGCCGACAGGCCCGCGCGCAGCGAGTCCAGGAACATCAGCCGGTCTTCGGCCCGCTCCTGCGTCCAGGTCTCCGCCAGCAACTCCCGTGCGTCGGCCGGGGTCCGGGCGCGGAGGGCGGTCAGCAGGGCGACGCGTTCCGCGAACAGGCCCTCCCGCCACAGCCGTCGTACACCTTCCTCGTCCTCCGTGCCGGGCAGCGCCGAGGCGTTCCCGGAGGCCGAGCGCTGGGCGAACCGCCAGTCCGGGTTCAGCCGGGCCAGCCAGAGGGCCCGCGCGCCCGCGAACTCCAGTGCGGCGGGGCGGAGATCGGTACGGGCGCGGGCCGCGTCCAGCAGGGCGGGCACCGACTGCGGGGGTGCCGCGTAGCCGTGTGCGTTGGCCACGGCGAGCCATTGGGGGAGGAGTTCGGTGAGGTCGGGGGTGCTGCCCCGGCGGCCGCCGCCTCCGCCGGGGCGGTCGGCCAGGAGGAGGGTGAGACGGTGGGCCGCTGCGGGCGGCAGGGTGGGGCGGGTGTCGGCGGGGGCGGGTTCCGGCCGCGTGCCCGCCCGTCCGGGGCGCAGGCCGGCCCGGCGCTGCACGGCCGCCACGGCGGCGGCGTCCAGCAGGGCGGCCGGGGCCTCGCGGCCGGCGGGGTCGGCCGGAAGGGCGCGGCGGTCGGTGCCCAGGAGGGCGGTGGTGAGGAGGCCGTCCCAGGTGGGCGCCGTGGTCATGGGGTTCCCTTCCGGGCGGGTCGTGGACATGGGCGGGGTGGTCAGCACAGGCTCACCGGCGCGGCCGTCCCTTCCGCCCACGCCGTCAGGGGCGTGAAGCCTCGGTGGCCGCACTCGCCGAAGACCGTGAGGGGAGCGCCTCCGGCCAGCGCGACCAGCCGCCACAGGCCAGGCCGGGCCAGGAACGACCGGGTGAGCGGCAGGGCGGTGTCCGACTCGGCGTCGGCCAGGTGCCAGGAGCCGGAGGTGTCCTCCGGCACGGGTATGACCGCGTCCAGGGTGACCGGGACGGAGTCCAGCCAGGGGTCCTCGCGGAGGGCCTCGCCGTAGGAGGTGAGCGCCCGGACGGTCGTGGTGCCGGGCGGGCGGGAGGCGGCGGGTGCCGCCGGGGCGTGCCGTTCGCCCAGGGTGGCCCGGATCTGGCCTGCACCGGGGTAGTCGGACAGGTCCGCGTCCAGGGACAGGCCGACCGGCAGGGAGAGTTCGGGCGCCCGGCCCGCCGCGCCGAAGGAGAGGAGCAGGCGGGTGCGGCCCGAGTCCGCGCCGTGGACCCAGATGCGGCGGGTCGTCAGCTTGGCGTCGGCCGTGTCGTACTGCGCCAGCACCTGCCAGTGGTCGCGCACCGGTGGTCCGTCCGCCGAGGTGGGCAGGCCGAGGCGGGTGCGGACGGTGGCCGTGAGGGCGTCCGGGAGCAGGTCGCGGTGCAGCCAGCCCTGGTCGAGCAGATGGAGCAGGGCGCACTCCTCCAGCAGTCGGGCCGGCCAGCCCGTACCGGACGCCGGTATGGCTCCCAACTCCCTTACGCGCGAGGCGAGTCCCGGTGCCTGGGCGTCGACCATGCGGGCCGCCGTCTCCTCCCAGAGCCCGTACCCCGCGCGCTCGGCCGAGGCCAGGCCGTCGCGGAGCAGGTCGGCGAGGCGGCGCTCCAGCTCGGTCGCGCCCGCGGTGACCCGCTGGTCCCGGCGCTCCGCGCGCTTCCGCGCGGCCTCGGGATCGGCCGCCGACCCCGCCGCGGTCTGCGTCTTCCTGGTCTCCGCCCGCCCGCGCCGGCCCGCGAGCCACTGCTCCGCCCAGTCCGGCACCGCCTCCGACTCGGGCACCTCGCCCTCGTCCCCGGCCCAGAGCAGCAGCAGCCCCAGCGCGTGTTTGCACGGGAACTTACGGCTCGGACAACTGCACTTGTACGCGGGCCCGGCGGGGTCCGACAGGTCCACCACCGTCTGGTACGGCTTGCTGCCGCTGCCCTTGCACAGCCCCCACACCGCCCCCTCCCGGCCGCTGCCCGCACCGGACCACGGCCCCGCCACACCCAGTTTGCTTCCCGCTTTGCGCGACGACGCGTCAGGCGCCAGGTCCAGCACCTGCTCCGCGGTCCGGCGCACCCCCTGCTGAGTCATGCCAACGACGTTAGAACGCCCCACTGACAATCGGTCATGTAAGTACGTCGGCGCAGGTCAGGGCGATTGTCAGTGGGGTGCTGCATGGTGGATGCCAGATGACCCACGGCCGAGCTGGAGGGGGCCTCAGCCATGACTGTGTCCATGGAACCCACGAATGTCGAACCGATCCCGAGCCAGGCGCCGCAGGCGTTGCGACCGCACGCCGAAGACGCCTTCGCCGCCGAACTCACCGCGCTCGCCGCGCAGGACGACCGGCCGCGGCCGGAGCGCTGGAAGCTGTCGCCGTGGGCGGTCGCCACGTATCTGCTCGGCGGCACGCTGGCCGACGGCACCGTGATCACACCCAAGTACGTGGGCCCGCGCCGGATCGTCGAGGTCGCCGTCACCACGCTGGCCACCGACCGCGCCCTGCTCCTGCTGGGTGTGCCCGGCACGGCCAAGACCTGGGTGTCGGAGCATCTCGCGGCCGCCGTCAGCGGCGACTCCACCCTGCTGGTGCAGGGCACCGCCGGCACCCCGGAGGAGGCGATCCGGTACGGCTGGAACTACGCCCGCCTGCTCGCCCACGGCCCGAGCCGGGACGCCCTGGTGCCCAGTCCCGTCATGCGGGCCATGTCCGAGGGGATGACGGCGCGGGTCGAGGAGCTGACCCGGATACCGGCCGACGTACAGGACACACTGATCACGATCCTGTCCGAGAAGACCCTGCCGATCCCGGAGCTGGGCGAGGAGGTGCAGGCCGTGCGCGGCTTCAACCTCATCGCCACCGCCAACGACCGCGACCGGGGCGTCAACGACCTCTCCAGCGCGCTGCGCCGCCGCTTCAACACCGTGGTGCTGCCGCTGCCGGAGAGCGCGGACGCCGAGGTCGACATCGTCAGCCGCCGGGTCGACCAGATGGGCCGCTCGCTCGACCTGCCCCGGGCGCCCGAGGGGCTGGACGAGATCCGCCGTGTCGTCACCGTCTTCCGCGAGCTGCGCGACGGCGTGACCACCGACGGCCGCACCAAGCTGAAGTCGCCGAGCGGCACCCTGTCCACGGCGGAGGCGATCTCCGTCGTCACCAACGGCCTCGCCCTGGCCGCCCACTTCGGCGACGGCGTGCTGCGCGCCGGGGACGTGGCCGCGGGCATCCTCGGTGCCGTGGTGCGCGACCCGGCCGCCGACCGGGTCGTCTGGCAGGAGTACCTGGAGACGGTCGTGCGCGAGCGCGACGGCTGGACGGACTTCTACCGGGCCTGCCGGGAGGTGAGCGCGTGAGCGAGGCCCCGCCCCCGGCCGGGGCGTTCGAGACGGGCCCGCTGCTGCTGGGCGTCCGGCACCACGGGCCGGGCTCCGCGCGGGCGGTGCGGGCCGCGCTGGACGCCGCCGCGCCCGCCGCGGTCCTCATCGAGGGCCCGCCCGAGGCCGACCCGCTGATCCCGCTGGCCGCCGACCCCGGCCTGCGTCCGCCGGTCGCGCTGCTCGCCCACGCGGTGGACGAGCCCGGCCGGTCGGCGTTCTGGCCGATGGCGGAGTTCAGCCCGGAGTGGGTGGCGATCCGATGGGCCGTCGAGCGGGGCGTCCCGGCCCGTTTCATCGACCTGCCCGCCACCCATTCGCTGGCATGGGAGGAGGACACGGGCGACGGCGACCCGGAGGAAGAAGCCGAGCACGCGCGCGTGGACCCGCTCGCCGCCCTGGCCGAGGCCGCCGGGTACGACGACCCCGAGCGCTGGTGGGAGGACGCCGTGGAGCACCGGGGTCCGGGCCGGAGCGAGCCGTTCGCGCCGTTCGCCGCGCTGGAGGACGCCATGGGCGCCCTGCGCGAGCGGTACGGCGACGGCGGCCGGCCGCGCGATCGCGTGCGCGAGGCGTACATGCGGCTCCAGATCCGCGCCGCCCGCAGGGAGTTCGGGGACGAGGTGGCCGTGGTCTGTGGCGCCTGGCACGTGCCCGCCCTCCGCGCGAAGGCCACCGTCACCGCCGACCGGGCGCTCCTCAAGGGACTGCCCAAGCTCAAGACCGATTTGACCTGGGTGCCCTGGACCCACCGCAGGCTGGCCCGGTCCAGCGGGTACGGCGCCGGGATCGACTCGCCGGGCTGGTACGCCCACCTGTTCGGCGCGCCGGACCGGCCGGTGGAGCGGTGGCTCACCAAGGTCGCCGGGCTGCTGCGCGAGGAGGACCGGATCGTGTCCTCCGCCCATGTCATCGAGGCGGTCCGGCTGGCCGACACCCTCGCCGTGATGCGCGGCCGTCCCCTGGCCGGCCTCACCGAGACCACGGACGCCGTGCGCGCGGTGCTGTGCGAGGGCTCGGACGTCCCGCTGTCCCTGGTGTACGACCGGCTGGTGGTCGGGGACGTACTGGGCGAGGTCCCGGAGTCCGCGCCCGCGGTGCCCCTGCAGCGGGACCTCGCCCGTGAGCAGCGCCGGCTGCGGCTCAAGCCGGAGGCGCTGGAGCGCGAGCTGGAGCTGGACCTGCGCAAGGACACCGACGCCGCGCGCGGCCGGCTGCTGCACCGGCTGCGACTGCTCGGCGTCGGCTGGGGCGAACCGGCCCGCTCGCGCGGGAGCACGGGCACCTTCCGGGAGACCTGGCGGCTGCGCTGGGAGCCGGAGCTGTCGGTGCGCATCGCCGAGGCCGGGGTGTGGGGCACGACCGTGCTGGGCGCGGCCACCGCCAAGGCCGAGGCGGACGCGGCCGGCGCGCGGGCCCTGGCCGATGTGACCGCGCTGGCCGAGCAGTGCCTGCTGGCCGGGCTGCCGGACGCGCTGCCCGTGGTGATGCGGGTGCTCGCCGACCGCGCGGCGCTCGACACCGACGTGAGCCACCTCGCCCAGGCGCTCCCCGCTCTGGTCCGCTCGCTGCGCTACGGCGACGTGCGCGGCACCGACACCGGTGCGCTGGCCGATGTCGCCGCCGCTCTCGCGGAGCGTGTCTTCATCGGGCTCCCGCCCGCCTGCACCACGCTGGACACCGACGCCGCCCAGGAGATGCGGGGCCACGTCGACGCCGTGCACGGCGCGGTCGGGCTGCTCGCCGAGACGCTCACCGGGCACGACGGCCTGCGGCCCCGCTGGCGGGCGGTGCTGCGCACGCTGTCCCAGCGGGACACCGTGCCGGGGCTGCTCCGGGGCCGGGCGGTGCGGCTGCTGCTGGACGACGGGGTGCTGGAGGCCGACGACGTGGCCCGGCTCATGGGGCTGGCCCTGTCGCCGGGGATTTTGCCGGGTGACGCCGCCGCGTGGGTCGAGGGGTTCGTCGGAGGTGGCGGGGGAGGGCTGCTGCTGGTGCACGACGAGCGACTGCTCGGCCTGGTCGACGCCTGGCTGACCTCCGTACCCGCCGACGCGTTCACCGACGTGCTGCCGCTGCTGCGGCGCACCTTCTCGGCGTACGAGCCCGGTGTGCGCCGCACGCTCGGCGAGCTGGTCCGGCGCGGTCCGGGCGGCGGTGCCGGGGCCGCAGGCCACCCGGCGACCTCGTCCGGCTTCGCGCCGGAACCCGATGCCGGACGCGCGGACGCCGTGCTGCCGGTGCTGCGTCTGCTGCTCGGCCTCGCACCGGAACAGGCGCAATCGACGGACGACGACCTCGCGGGGGTGGGGGCATGACGAACGGCACGACACGACTCGACGGCGACGCCGAGCGGCTGCGCCGGTGGCGACTGGTGCTCGGCGGGGACCAGGCGGACGGCACAGGAGTCACGCTGACCGGCCGGGACGCGGCGATGGACGGCACCCTGACCGCGCTCTACGGCCGGGGCGACAAGGCGGGCAGGAGCACGGCCGGGCGGGAGCGTTCGGCGGGACTCGGCGGTTCGGCGCCCTCCGTGGCGCGCTGGCTCGGGGACATCCGCACCTACTTCCCCTCCTCCGTGGTGCAGGTCATGCAGCGCGACGCCATCGACCGGCTCGGGCTGGCCGCGCTGTTGCTGGAGCCGGAGATGCTGGAGGCGGTGGAGGCCGACGTCCACCTGGTCGGCACCCTGCTCTCGCTGAACAAGGCGATGCCGGAGACCACCAAGGAGACCGCGCGGGCGGTCGTGCGCAAGGTGGTCGAGGACCTGGAGAAGCGGCTGGCGACCCGCACCCGTGCCACCCTCACCGGCGCCCTGGACCGCAGCGCCCGCGTCAGCCGGCCGCGCCACCACGACATCGACTGGAACCGCACGATCGCGGCCAACCTCAAGCACTACCTGCCGGAGTACCGGACGATCGTGCCGGAGCGGCTCATCGGGTACGGGCGGGCCGCGCAGTCGGTGAAGAAGGAGGTGATCCTCTGCATCGACCAGTCCGGCTCGATGGCCGCGTCCGTGGTCTACGCGTCGGTGTTCGGGGCGGTGCTCGCCTCGATGCGGTCGATCAGCACGCGCATGGTCGTCTTCGACACCTCCGTCGTCGACCTCACCGACCAGCTCGACGACCCGGTGGACGTGCTCTTCGGCACCCAGCTCGGCGGCGGCACCGACATCAACCGGGCGCTCGCCTACTGCCAGTCGAAGATCACCCGGCCCGCCGAGACGGTGGTCGTACTGATCAGCGACCTGTACGAGGGCGGCATCCGGGACGAGATGCTGAAGCGGGTCGCGGCGATGAAGGCGTCCGGCGTGCAGTTCGTGACCCTGCTCGCGCTCTCCGACGAGGGGGCGCCCGCCTACGACCGGGAGCACGCGGCCGCACTGGCCGCGCTCGGCGCCCCGGCGTTCGCCTGCACCCCGGACCTCTTCCCGGAGGTGATGGCCGCCGCGATCGAGAAGCGCCCGCTGCCCATACCGGACACCGCATGACAAGCTGGAGGGGGGTATCGGTCGAACAAGTGCACCCCGTGAGGCACGGTGTGTCAGGGAAAACGGCATCATGTGACAGGTATCACCGCTCGGGTGTGACCCGCGATTTAGGGGCCCCCGGCAAGCAGGGATAACCTGCGAGACGGACATGCCGCGCGCTCGGACACCGTGTGCGCACCCCTTGTGACAAGCGGACGTCACGTTGCCCTTCGCGGCACGCCCACGCATCCAACGACCGCGAGATCACTGATAGGGACGGAAGCGCGTGGACCTGTTCGAGTACCAGGCGAGGGACCTCTTCGCCAAGCACGATGTACCGGTGCTGGCCGGTGAAGTCATCGACACGCCTGAGGCGGCGCGCGAGATCACCGAGCGTCTGGGCGGCAAGTCCGTCGTCAAGGCGCAGGTGAAGGTCGGTGGTCGTGGCAAGGCCGGCGGCGTCAAGCTCGCCGCCACCCCGGACGAGGCCGTCGCCCGTGCGACGGACATCCTCGGCATGGACATCAAGGGCCACACGGTCCACAAGGTGATGATCGCCGAGACCGCTCCGGAGATCGTCGAGGAGTACTACGTCTCCTTCCTCCTCGACCGTGCCAACCGCACCTTCCTCTCCATCGCCTCCGTCGAGGGCGGCATGGAGATCGAGGAGGTGGCGGCCACCCGCCCCGAGGCCGTCGCCAAGACGCCGATCGACGCCATCGACGGCGTGGACGAGGCCAAGGCCCGCGAGATCGTCGAGGCCGCCAAGTTCCCGGCCGAGGTCGCGGACAAGGTCGCGAACGTCCTCATCAAGCTGTGGGACACCTTCATCAAGTCGGACGCCCTCCTCGTCGAGGTCAACCCGCTGGCGAAGGTCGCCTCCGGCGACGTCCTGGCCCTGGACGGCAAGGTGTCGCTCGACGAGAACGCCGAGTTCCGTCACCCCGAGTACGAAGAGCTGCACGACAAGGAAGCGGCCAACCCGCTCGAGGCCGCCGCCAAGGCGAAGGGCCTCAACTACGTCAAGCTCGACGGCCAGGTCGGCATCATCGGCAACGGCGCTGGTCTCGTCATGAGCACCCTGGACGTCGTCGCGTACGCCGGTGAGAAGCACGGCAACGTGAAGCCCGCCAACTTCCTGGACATCGGTGGCGGCGCCTCCGCCCAGGTCATGGCGAACGGCCTGGAGATCATTCTGGGCGACCCGGACGTCAAGTCCGTGTTCGTCAACGTCTTCGGCGGCATCACCGCCTGCGACGAGGTCGCCAACGGCATCGTCCAGGCGCTGAAGCTCCTCGAGGAGCGCGGCGAGAAGGTCGAGAAGCCGCTCGTCGTCCGCCTCGACGGCAACAACGCCGAGCTGGGCCGCAAGATCCTCACCGACGCCGACCACCCGCTGGTCCAGCGCGTCGACACCATGGACGGCGCGGCCGACAAGGCCGCCGAGCTGGCCCACGCCGCAAAGTAAGCACTCAGGACGAGGACACCAACACACCATGGCTATCTGGCTCAACAAGGACAGCAAGGTCATCGTCCAGGGCATGACCGGCGCCACCGGCATGAAGCACACCAAGCTCATGCTGGGTGACGGCACCGAGGTCGTGGGCGGCGTCAACCCGCGCAAGGCGGGTCAGACCGTGGACTTCGACGGCACCGAGGTACCCGTCTTCGGGACCGTCAAGGAGGCCATCGAGAAGACCGGCGCCAACGTCTCCGTCATCTTCGTGCCGGAGAAGTTCACCAAGGACGCCGTCGTCGAGGCGATCGACGCCGAGATCCCGCTGGCCGTCGTGATCACCGAGGGCATCGCCGTGCACGACACGGCCGCCTTCTGGGCGTACGCCGGCAAGAAGGGCAACAAGACCCGGATCATCGGCCCGAACTGCCCCGGCATCATCACGCCGGGCCAGTCCAACGTCGGCATCATCCCGGGCGACATCACCAAGCCGGGCCGCATCGGTCTGGTCTCGAAGTCCGGCACGCTGACGTACCAGATGATGTACGAGCTGCGTGACCTGGGCTTCTCGACCGCCGTCGGCATCGGTGGCGACCCGATCATCGGCACCACGCACATCGACGCCCTGGCCGCGTTCCAGGACGACCCCGACACCGATCTGATCGTGATGATCGGTGAGATCGGTGGCGACGCCGAGGAGCGCGCGGCCGCGTTCATCAAGGACAACGTGACCAAGCCGGTCGTCGGCTACGTCGCGGGCTTCACCGCGCCCGAGGGCAAGACGATGGGCCACGCCGGCGCGATCGTCTCCGGTTCGTCCGGCACCGCCCAGGCGAAGAAGGAGGCCCTCGAGGCCGCGGGCGTCAAGGTCGGCAAGACCCCGACCGAGACGGCCAAGCTGGCGCGGGAGATCCTGAGCGCCTGACGCTCGGCCCCTTTCGGGCAGCACGCCGGCGGGCCCGTCCCCTTTGCGGGGGCGGGCCCGCCGCTGTTTTCCGCACACCGGGTGTCAGCCGGGTGTAGGTGCCAGCCGTTCCGGGCCGTTGCCCGCCTCCCCGCGCAGCTTGGCGCGCAGGGTGCGTTCGGTCGGTGAGAGCGGGCCGAGGGCGGGGGCCGGGGGGACTCCGCGTACGGCCTGGGCAGGAGGAATGGGCGCCTCGTAGTGGGTGGGTGCCGTGCGCAGGGTGAGGCCGGTCGCGCCGATGACGGCGACGGTGAAGGCGATGGCGGCGCGGGTCCAGAAGGCGTTGCGGCGCTCGCCCGAGGTGCGGACGGTGGTCGGGGCGTCGGCGCGGAGCCGTTCCGTGGAGGCGAGTTCCATCAGGCGCCGGTGCAGGGTGGCCGGGTCGGCCAGCTCCGGCACCTGGGCGGCGACGGCCTCCCGGGCGCGGGTCAGGCGGCCCGCCGCAGCCGGGGTGCTCGCCTCGGTCTCGGCCGCCGTCTCGGGCAGGTCGAGGCCGACGCCGTCGTACAGCACGAGAGTGCGGCGGTAGGAGGGCGGGAGGCGGAGCAGCGCGTTCAGCAGGGCGCGGGCGTCCGGGTCGGCGGGCAGGGGCTCGGGGGTGCGGTAGCGGGGGCGGAAGCCGTGCCAGGGGGAGAGGGCGTACTCGTACGCCGTTGCCCGGACCCAGCCGCCCGGGTCGCGGTCGCGGGCCACCTCGGGCCAGCGCTGCCAGGCCGCCTGGAACGCCCGCTCCACCGCCTCGCGGGCCAACTCCCGCCGCCCGGTGAGCAGATAGGTCTGCCGGACCAGGGCGGGGGCGCAGAACGCGTAGAGCGCGTCGAACGCCTGATCAGGGGTCAGGGAGGGTGCGGTTCTCTGCGTCACGGCTCACCCCTCTGTGTGAAAAGGCACATAAGCATATATTGGGCGACACTACGGAGGTTCGCCTGTTACGCCGGGAAAGCGCGTGTCGTTGGGAGCATGGCGGGCGTGATGCCGCTGACACTCCGTCGCATGTCGTCGTCCCTGCGGTCCCGGTTGCGCGACCGTTCACCCGGCCTCGGGTCCGCGCTGGCGGGCGGTGCGCTCGCGGCCGGGCTCGGGCTCGGCGGGTGCGCGGCGCTGGTGATGGTGCTGTGGGTCAGTTCGCCCTACCCGGACAGCGGGCCCGGCGGTGCGCTGCATGTCGCGGCCGCGCTGTGGCTGCTGGCGCACGGGGTCGAACTGGTCCGCACCGAGACGCTGTCCGGGGCGCCCCAGCCGGTCGGGCTGACCCCGTTGCTGCTGCTCGCCCTGCCGGTGTGGCTGGTGTACCGGGCCGCGCGGGACGCCACGGACGCGTCCGACGAGCCCGGCGGCCCGCCGCCGGTTCCCGCGCGTACGGCGTGGACGGGGGTCGTGCTCGGGTACCTCGGCGTGGGGGCGGCTGCCGCACTGTACGCCTCCGGGGGTGAACCCCGTCCCGAGTGGCACTGGGTGACGGTGTGTCTGCCGCTCCTCGCCGGCGGCGCCGCGGGGGTCGGTGTCTGGGCGGGCGCCGGGCGGCCGCACCCGCCGGTGTCGTCCCGGCTGCCGCACTGGGTACGGGGGGACGCGATCGGTACGGCGGCCCGCGCGGCCGGAGCGGCCACGGCCGCGCTCACCGGGGGCGGGGCGCTGCTGCTCGGCGCGTCCCTCGTCTGGCACGGGGACATCGCCCGGCTGGCGTTCACCCAGCTCACCCAGGGGTGGACCGGGCGGCTCACGGTGCTGCTGCTCGCCGTCACGCTGGTCCCCAACGCGGCGCTCTGGTCGGCTTCCTACGCGCTCGGCCCCGGATTCGCGCTCGGCGCCGGGCACATGGTGCATCCCCTCGCCTCGGACCCGGCCCCGCTGCTGCCCCCGTTCCCGCTGCTCGCGGCCGTCCCCGACGTGGGTGCCGGTACGCCGCTGAACTGGGCGGCCGCCCTGGTGCCGGTGGCGGCCGGGGTGACGGCGGGCTGGTTCGTGGCAGCGGCCGCCGTGAGACGGGGCCGCCCCTGGCTGTACTGGTCGGCCGGACGAAGCGTCGGCGTCCTGGCCCTGGCCGCCCTGCTCTGCGCCGTCGCCCTCGCCCTCCTCGCCGAGCTGTCCGGCGGCCCCCTGGGCACCTCGGCCCTCTCCCGTTTCGGCCCCGTGGCCTGGCGAACCGGCCCGGCGGCCGCCCTCTGGCTCCTCCTCCCGGGCACCCCGGTAACCCTCACGGCGAGAGCCTGGCGCCTCCACACCCTCCGGCGCGCAGGCGTTCTGCCGTCCCGCCGCACAAAGAAGCGCACCGGGCCGACGGCAGCCAAGGCGCCCCGCGCGGCGGAGGGAGCCCCGCGGCTCCCCGGCCCCACCCCGGAGCCGGAGCAGGAGGACCTCTACGACTTCCTGGAATCGGACACCCCGGAAGCGGCCCCCGCGCCCCGGACCCCGGACCGGAGCGAACCCGGGGACCGGAGCGAACCCGAGGCCCCGTCCCCCGGCGACCCGACGTCACCCGAGCGCGAGGAGGCCCCGGACTCGGTAGCCGCACCCCGCACTCCCGAGCCGGCCGAGGCCCTGACCCGGGCCCCGGAAGCCACCCCGGACCCGGCCGAGCCGAACCCCTCGGCCTGACGCGCCGTCGCTCAAGGGCCCACGGGGTGCAAGGGCGGGGCCGCCGAACAGCCACCGGGTCCACCGCCCACGCCCTGTTCCGGCCGCCGGACACCCCCGGATCCGACCGGGACCCTCCCGTACCAGCCCACCGCCGAGGACATCACCGGCGCTCCAGAACCGCCCGCCCCCGAGGCCGCCGCATGTCCGACGAGCGCCCCGCAGGCAGCGGACCCCGCCCCCCGAGCGGACCTCTACGAGTTGGCCGACCCCAGGACCCCCCGCAGATGCTGCGGCAGGAGCTGGTCGCAGGACTGCTTCGACTGCTGGGTCAGAGCGTCGTTCACGCACGTGTAGTAGTCGCGGTACACCAGCTGGACGGTGAAGACCGCGGCGACCAGGACGAGGGCCAGGCCGGCGGTGATCATGCCGGTGACGGCCGCGGTGACCTGGGGGCGGGCGCCGGCCGGCCGGGGTTCGTCCGGCGAGGGGGTACGGGGCTTGGCGCGCAGGGAGCTGCCGCCCCAGTAGAGGGCGAGGGCGCCGAGGAGGAGGGCGACGTAGGGCCAGCCGAGGAGGACGAAGAAGACGGCCCACATGCCGGACAGCAGGGCGTAACGGGCCCGGCGCTGGGCCGGGTCGGTCGGGTCCCAGCGCTGCTTGCTCGCACCGCCGCCGCCCTGGCCCTCCGGCCCCGCGCCGGGGCGCTCGCCGAAGCCGCCGGGGGCGCGGCCGGGCTGGCGGTCGCTCCACTGGCTGCCCCAGCGCGAGTCCCCGGAACCCTCGTGACCTTCCTGGCCCTCGGGGTGACGCGGGCGCCACGGCTGGTCGGGACGGTCCTCGGGCGGGGGCGCGTACGGGTTGTCGTCCTTCTGGTCACCGCCCCGGTCGTCGTCGCCGCGGCCGCCGGAGGGTGTCTGGGGCGGCGAGGTCGGCCGCTCCCGCAGCAGGACAACGCCACGCTCGCCCTCCTGGCCGGTCAGCGGCGGGAACGTGAGCAGTCGCGGGCTGCGATCGGGCATCAAAGGAGCGTCTTCCCCTAGGTCATTCGAAGTCCGGCATGAGCCGTCATCCCGTGAACGCGCCGCACGACGGCCGCGTTCCCGAGCCGGCTCGTCCCGAACGCTACCTTCCGGCCACGCCCCCGTCCCGTGGGGGCCGTCCGGAGTGCCGGTATCGTTGCTGGCGGCCGGCCGCTTCGTAGACTTCCCCGTATGGCGGGACGCGAAGCATTCGTAGAACCCTACAAACGCCGGCCGCGACCCACCGCCGTCCCGAGAAAGGGCCCCATCGTGGCCGCCACCCCCGCCGGTCCAGCGGCCCGGCGACTCGTCGTACTGGTCTCCGGTTCCGGCACCAACCTCCAGGCCCTGCTGGACGAGATCGAGCGCGTCGGAGCCGAGACGTACGGCGCGCGGATCGTCGCCGTGGGGGCCGACCGCGACGGCATCGAGGGGCTGGCCCGCGCCGAGCGCGCCGGGCTGCCCACCTTCGTGTGCCGGGTGAAGGACCACCCGAGCCGCGAGGAGTGGGACGCGGCGCTCGCCGAGGCGGTCGCCGCGCACGAGCCCGACCTCGTGATCTCGGCCGGCTTCATGAAGATCGTGGGCAAGGAGTTCCTGGCCCGCTTCGGCGGCCGGTTCGTCAACACCCACCCGGCCCTGCTGCCGAGCTTCCCGGGGGCCCACGGCGTGCGCGACGCGCTGGCGTACGGCGCCAAGGTCACCGGCTGCACCGTCCACTTCGTCGACGACGGCGTCGACACCGGGCCGATCATCGCGCAGGGCGTGGTGGAGATCCGGGACGAGGACGACGAGAGCGCGCTGCACGAGCGCATCAAGGACGTCGAGCGAAGGCTGCTCGTCGAGGTCGTGGGGCGGCTCGCCCGCAACGGCCATCGCATAGAGGGACGAAAGGTAGTTATCCCGTGACCGCCACCGCCGAGAGCACCAAGCGGCCCATTCGCCGGGCGCTCGTCAGCGTCTACGACAAGACCGGTCTGGAAGACCTCGCGCGCGGGCTGCACGAGGCCGGGGTGGAGCTGGTCTCCACCGGCTCCACCGCGGCCCGTATCGCCGCCGCGGGCGTCCCCGTCACCAAGGTCGAGGAGCTGACCGGCTTCCCCGAGTGCCTGGACGGCCGGGTCAAGACCCTGCACCCCAAGGTGCACGCGGGCATCCTCGCCGACCTGCGCCTGGACAGCCACCGCGAGCAGCTCGCCGAGCTGGGCGTCACGCCGTTCGACCTCGTCGTGGTCAACCTGTACCCGTTCCGGGAGACCGTCGCCTCCGGCGCCTCGCCCGACGAGTGCGTGGAGCAGATCGACATCGGCGGCCCCTCCATGGTCCGCGCCGCCGCCAAGAACCACCCCTCGGTCGCCGTGGTCACCAGCCCCGAGCGGTACGCCGACGTGGCCGCCGCCGCCCAGCAGGGCGGCTTCGACCTCGCCGCCCGCAAGCGGCTCGCCGCCGAGGCGTTCCGGCACACCGCCGCCTACGACGTGGCGGTGGCCGACTGGTTCGCCTCCGAGTACGCCCCGGTCGACGACTCCCCGTTCCCCGACTTCCTCGGCGGCACCTGGGACCGCGCGCACACCCTGCGCTACGGCGAGAACCCGCACCAGCCGGCCGCGCTGTACGTGGAGCCGGGCGCCGAGGGTCTCGCGCAGGCCGAGCAGCTGCACGGCAAGGAGATGTCGTACAACAACTACACCGACACCGACGCCGCCCGCCGGGCCGCCTACGACCACGACGAGCCCTGTGTGGCGATCATCAAGCACGCCAACCCGTGCGGCATCGCGGTCGGCGCGGACGTGGCCGAGGCGCACCGCAAGGCGCACGCCTGTGACCCGCTGTCGGCGTTCGGCGGGGTCATCGCGGTGAACCGGCCGGTCAGCAAGGAGATGGCCGAGCAGGTCGCGGAGATCTTCACCGAGGTCATCGTGGCGCCGGACTACGAGGAGGGCGCGCTGGAGGCCCTCGCCCGGAAGAAGAACATCCGGGTGCTCAGGGCCCCGCAGGGTCCCGCCGCCACCGTCGAGATCAAGCCGGTCGACGGCGGGGTGCTGGTCCAGGAGGCCGACCGCCTCCAGGCCGACGGTGACGACCCGGCCAACTGGACGCTGGCCAGCGGCGACGCGCTCTCCCCGGCCGAGCTGGCCGAGCTGGCGTTCGCCTGGCGGGCGTGCCGTGCGGTGAAGTCCAACGCGATCCTGCTGGCCAAGGACGGCGCCTCGGTCGGCGTCGGCATGGGCCAGGTCAACCGCGTCGACTCCTGCAAGCTGGCCGTCGAGCGGGCGGGCGAGGAGCGGGCGCGGGGTGCCTTCGCGGCCTCCGACGCGTTCTTCCCCTTCCCCGACGGACCGCAGATCCTGATCGACGCCGGGGTGCGGGCCATCGTGCAGCCGGGCGGCTCGATCCGGGACGAGCAGGTCGTGGAGGCCGCCAGGGAGGCGGGCGTGACCATGTACTTCACGGGCACGCGGCACTTCTTCCACTGAGCGGACGCGCGAAGCGGCCGCCCGTTCCCCTCGCGGAAGGGGAGCGGGCGGCCGCCTCGGTACCGCCTGCTTACTTGGTACGGATCACGATCGAGCCGCAGATCTTGTCCGCGAAGGTCTGGCGCTTGGAGTCCCACGCCGGCCACAGGTAGCCCAGGTAGCACGGCAGGCCGTCGATGAAGTGCGCGAGCTGGCGGACGAACGCCATGCCGCCGCCGAGCGGCTGGCCGGTGTCCTCCTTCAGCGTGCGGGTACCGACGACCTTCTTGCCGATCGTCTGGCCCGTCTTGCCCTCCTGGACGACCTGGTAGACCAGGAAGGCGATCATGAAGAGGAAGCCGACGAGCGAGAGCGCCGGGATGTTCGCCTTCGCCCCGATGAGCACGAGCGGCAGGTAGACCACCATGTAGAGGATGGTGTCGATCAGCCTGCTGAGGAATCGCTGGCCCCAGTTCGCGTACTGCGGCTGCTGGTAGCCGTAACCCGGCTGCTGCGGGTAGCCGTAACCGGCCTGCTGGGGGACCGGGGGCGCCTGCGGGTAGCCGTAACCGGGCTGCGGGGGCACGCCCTGCGGCGCCTGCGGGTAACCGGGCTGCTGCGGCTGCCCGTACCCCTGCTGGGGGTCCTGCGGCT
Organism: Streptomyces griseoluteus; assembly: GCF_004784465.1. Lineage (GTDB taxonomy): Bacteria > Actinomycetota > Actinomycetes > Streptomycetales > Streptomycetaceae > Streptomyces > Streptomyces griseoluteus. The sequence goes on from NZ_SRRU01000001.1 coordinate 278,883, forward strand.
GACCGTACGGGTTCTGGGGCGAGCCGAAACTCATGGCTGGATTCCTCCGTTGGTACTGCGGGAACGACGCGGACAGCACGGAGGAACGTCAAGATCTGAGCGGTATGCCCCCCACCGGACCGCGATGTATGCGCCGTTCATGGTTGTGGAGCCGTCACGCGTTGTCCAGCCGCATTCGCGAGGTGTTGTGCAAGTGCAACATCAACGATCAACGGAGGACATCTGGGACGCGACGGTGGCGGAGCCCACGCGGACCGGATTGGAACAGGGGGGCCGTCATCCGCGAGGATGGGGGCATGACCGCCCAGATTCTCGATGGCAAGGCCACCGCAGCCGCGATCAAGTCCGATCTGACCGCCCGCGTGGCGGCGCTGAAGGAGAAGGGAATCACGCCCGGCCTCGGCACCGTCCTGGTCGGTGAGGACCCCGGCAGCCAGAAGTACGTCGCGGGCAAGCACCGCGACTGCGCCCAGGTCGGCATCGCCTCCATCCAGCGCGAACTCCCCGCCACGGCCACGCAGGAGGAGATCGAGGCGGTCGTCCGCGAGCTGAACGAGGACCCCGACTGCACCGGCTACATCGTCCAGCTCCCGCTGCCCAAGGGCATCGACGAGAACCGCATCCTGGAGCTGATGGACCCGGAGAAGGACGCCGACGGCCTCCACCCGATGAACCTCGGCCGCCTGGTCCTCAACGAGCCCGCCCCACTGCCCTGCACCCCCAACGGCGTGCTCACCCTGCTGCGTCAGTACGGCGTGGAGACCAAGGGCGCCGAGGTCGTGGTCGTCGGCCGCGGTGTGACCATCGGACGCTCGATGCCGCTGCTGCTCACCCGGCGCAGCGAGAACGCCACCGTCACCCAGTGCCACACCGGCACCCGTGACCTCGCCCACCACCTCAAGCGTGCCGACATCGTCGTCTCGGCCGCCGGTGCCCCGCACCTGATCCGCGCCGAGGACATCAAGCCGGGCGCGGCCGTGCTGGACGTCGGCGTCTCCCGCAACGCCGAGGGCAAGATCGTCGGCGATGTCCACCCGGACGTCGCCGAGGTCGCCGGGTGGATCTCCCCGAACCCCGGCGGGGTCGGCCCGATGACCCGTGCCCAGCTCCTGGTCAACGTCGTGGAGGCGGCGGAGCGGCGTGCCGGCTGACGAGTCCGGGGAGCCGCAGGTGCGGGACGCGATCAGCGCTCCCGACGCGCAGGGGCGCACCCGGCGCATCACCCGCCGCTTCCCGCTGTTCACCAAGGACACCGCGCGTCCCGAGGGCGGCGGCCGGGCCGCGAGCGGCGACGCTCCGGCGCCGGCCCGGCAGTGGCCGGTGCTGGTCGTGCTCTGCGCCGTCGCGCTCGGCCTGCTGCTGGTCGCCTTCGACGTGACCCGCGCCGGGCTCCTGCTGATCGGCGCGGCCCTGCTGGCGGGCGCCGCGATGCGCTGGACACTGCCCGGCGTCGGCATGCTGGCCGTCCGCTCCCGCTTCACGGACATCGTGACCTACGGGGTGCTGGGTCTCGCCATCGTCCTGCTGGCCCTGATGGCCCAGCCCGAACCCCTGCTGCAGATCCCGTTCCTGAAGGACACCCTGCACTTCACGGTGGCCAACTAGCGCTGCGGGCAAGGCCGGTGGCTCGCCCCCACCCCCGATCAGGGGCGAGCCGCCGGGACTTCACCCTGGCGGGCCGGGTGGGTGCCGGGCAATGTCCTGCCGTGCGCTGTGGCACGGAGGTGACCGTTCCGCCATCGTGTCCGCGTCCTGCCACATCCGGTCAATCGGTGCCGTAACAAGGGCAGTTCGCCGGATACGTTCCGATCACCCCCCTCTCGCGGGCTACCGTGGAGCGGGGGCGGTGGCGTGACGCGGGGAGGCGTCGCGGTGCCCGCCGGGGGAGGAACGAGGGGGGAGCGGGCCATGGCTCGTTGGAAGGCGCTGCCGGAGGAACTCGACCCGCAGATCGGGGAGTTCACCCGTCAGTTGCGGCGGCTCGTGGACCAGGGCGGCCTGAGCGTCGCCACGCTGGCCGACCGCACCGGATACAGCAGGACGTCCTGGGAGCGGTATCTGAACGGGCGCCTGCTCGCGCCCAAGGGGGCCGTAGTCGCCCTCGCCGAGGTCACCGGCACCAGCCCGGTGCACCTCACCACCATGTGGGAGCTGGCCGAACGCGCCTGGAGCCGGGCGGAGTTGCGGCACGACCGCACGATGGAGCAGATCCGGATCACGCGGGCCCGCACGGAGCTGGGCGCCTTCGGCGGCGGCGCCGGGACGACGACGGTCGACGCCCCGCCGGCGCCCCCGCCTTCCGCCGAGCCCCCGGCGGGCAGGCGCCGCGTCCTGTTCTTCCTGGCGGGCGCCGTGGCCGTACTCGTCGTCCTCGGCACCGTCTTCCTGCTCACCGGCCGGGGTGACGGCGAGGGCGCACGGGAAGCCGCCACGTCGCCCTCGCCGGCCGCCACCAGTGCCGCCGGTCTGCCGCCCGGCGTCAAGTGCGTGGGCGTCGGCTGCACCGGCAAGGACGCCGAGGCCATGGGGTGCAGCGGCGACCTGGTGACCACCGCCAGGACCGCCACCGTCGGCGCGGCCACCCTGGAGGTCCGCTACAGCAGGACGTGCGGCGCCGCCTGGGGCCGGATCACCGGCGCCGCACCGGGCGACCGGGTGCGTGTCACGGCGGGCGGCGAGACCCGGCGGGGCGACGCCGTGGCCGGGGAGACGTACACGTACACCCCGATGGTCGCCGTCGGCCGCGCGGGCGAGGCCGAGGCGTGCGTGGTCCTGGCGTCGGGGCGGACCGGGTGCACCAAGTAGGCGGAGTTCTCCGGTGCGGCACGCATGGAACGCCCGCACCGGGGCACCCGGACAAGTACCCCCCCACGGGAGTCCGGCGAGCCGGTACCCCCATCGGCGGCCGCCTTCGTCCTCCTCTCCCGGACGGGCGGCCGCTGCCGTGTGCGGCCGTGCGGGCCCGCGGAGCCGGGCTGTGGGGCGGGCCACAGGGCCCCGGACGTCCGGCATGCCGGATGCGCGATAGCCTGACCGGTGATCTCTCTTGACGCCAAGAGATCGATCATCCGCACGGGGCAGGGACGCCCCACCGCCAGCCAAACGGAGAACGCCATGACCCGCACTCCCGTGAACGTCACCGTCACCGGCGCGGCCGGCCAGATCGGTTACGCCCTCCTCTTCCGCATCGCCTCCGGGCAGCTCCTCGGCGCGGACGTGCCGGTCAACCTCCGCCTCCTGGAGATCACCCCCGCGCTCAAGGCCGCCGAGGGCACGGCCATGGAGCTGGACGACTGCGCGTTCCCGCTGCTGAGCGGCATCACCATCACCGACGACCCGAACGTCGCCTTCGACGGCGCCAACGTCGCCCTGCTGGTCGGCGCCCGCCCGCGCACCAAGGGCATGGAGCGCGGTGACCTCCTGGAGGCCAACGGCGGCATCTTCAAGCCGCAGGGCAAGGCCATCAACGACAACGCCGCGGACGACATCAAGGTCCTCGTCGTCGGCAACCCGGCCAACACCAACGCGCTCATCGCGCAGGCCGCCGCCCCGGACGTACCGGCCGAGCGCTTCACCGCGATGACCCGCCTCGACCACAACCGCGCGCTGACCCAGCTCGCGAAGAAGACGGGCACGCCGGTCTCCGAGATCAAGCGCCTGACGATCTGGGGCAACCACTCCGCGACCCAGTACCCGGACATCTTCCACGCCACGGTCGCCGGCAAGAACGCCGCCGAGGTCGTGAACGACGAGCGGTGGCTGGCCGACGACTTCATCCCGACCGTCGCCAAGCGCGGTGCCGCGATCATCGAGGCCCGCGGTGCCTCGTCGGCCGCCTCCGCCGCCAACGCCGCCATCGACCACGTGTACACCTGGGTCAACGGCACCGCCGAGGGCGACTGGACCTCCATGGGCATCCCGTCGGACGGCTCCTACGGCGTCCCGGAGGGCCTGATCTCGTCCTTCCCCGTCACCACCAAGGACGGCAAGTACGAGATCGTCCAGGGCCTGGACATCAACGAGTTCTCCCGCGCCCGCATCGACGCCTCCGTGCGGGAGCTGGCGGAGGAGCGCGACGCGGTCCGCGGTCTCGGCCTCATCTGAGCCCCGCACGCCACGAGCGACGGGCCCCTTCCGGTCTTCCGGACGGGGCCCGTTCCCGTGTCCCGCCTACTCCAGGCCGCGCTTGCCCGGCGCCCAGAACGGCTTGGTCAGCACCGAGCGCCGGTCCCAGCCCGCGTCCCGCAGCACATGCCTTACCGCCTGCACGGTCCGCGCCTCCCCGGCGACGTACGCCACTCCGCCCGGCGCCGGTGCCAGGCGGCCCACCGCCTCGGGGAGCGGGACGGTGCCGCGCAGCACCCAGTCGAGCCGGCCGGCGTGGGCCAGCGGGAGCCGGTCATCCGCCGTGGCGGTCTCCACGCAGCCCGAGACCCGCGCGCCGTCGGGCAGCGCGGCGAGCATCGCGCCGAAGGCGACGGACGCCGTCTCGTCCCCGACGAAGACGTGGTGCGCGGCGTCCGGGCGCAGGGTGAAGGAGCCCTCCGGCTTGCCGAGGCGCACCTCGTCGCCCGCCGCCGCCTCGCGTGCCCAGCGGGCACCGGGGCCGGCGCCCTCGTGGTCCAGCACACACAACTCCAGTGCGCCGGACGGCTCGTAGCGCCACACCGAGTAGGTGCGCCGGGTGAGCGCGGAGCCCACGAGCACCCGGACCTGCTGGCCGGGGAGCACGTCGAGCCCGGCGAGCGCGTCGCCCTCGATCCGCAGGCGCCGCATCCGGGCGGTGAACCGTTCCACGGCGGTCACGGTGCCCCGGAGCATCAGCAGATCGAGGACAGGGTTCAGCAGCGCGGGCATGCACGGCTCCTAGAAATGGACAACTCGGGTCTACCGGACCGGAGTTGATCTTCGGTGGGGGGAGGGCGATGCTACGCGGTCGGGACGGGGTCGCGGACCGGAGGGTACGCTTCCGGGCGCCCCGCCCCGCGCCCATCGGAGCGGTCACCGCCGGCGCCCCCACGGCGACCGTGTGCGGCGCGGGACCCATGCCGTCGAGCGGTCCGGTGCGGGCGGAGGGAACAGTCCCGGATTCCGGTTTCCTGACCACCCGTCATCCCTCTATGCTCAGCCGTCGTCGTCCACCTTCTGGTGGGCGAGGGACTTCCATGCATCGGGGGATGGCATGAGCAGTGCTCACGTGCCGCCGCAGGCGGAGCGGACGTCGGCCGAGCGGGCGCCGGTCCACCCGCCGCCCGTCCCGCCCCACACCAGCGAGGCCACCCGGCTGCTGTGCGCGGGCACCTATCTGGACTCCGGCTACCGCGACCGCGTCATCGAGGAACTCCACCTCAACGAGCAGCGGATCGTGGCCCCTTCGCTCGGCTTCGACGCGGCTCGGGTGCTGGCGCACGCGCTGCGGGCCCGGCGGCAGGAGCTGGTCTGGGCCGGGGCGATCACCGGACTGTGGCTGGTGGGCATACCGCTCAGCGGTGGGCTGCTCGCGCTGTACCTGTGGCCCAGCATCTGGCTCGCGCTCGCCCCCTGGCTGCGCGGCCGGGCCGCGACGCCGCCGCTGTACCGGCTGGTCCTCGCCTTCCTGGCGCGGTGGTGGGGGCGGGCGTGGTTCGCCGCGCTGTTCGTGCTGACCGTCGTCACCGCGTTCGGCGGGGGTCCGTCCCCCGAGCCGTCCTACGATCCGTACGGGTACGGGTACGGCGGTTCCGAGGACCTCTCCGACTCGCTCACCCCGGTCGTGGAGCTGTGGCAGGCGTGGTTCACGCTCGTCGTGCTCGCGCTCATCGCGCTGTGCGTGCACGCGCAGCGGACCCAGTTCAGCCGCGCACTGGCGGGTGAGCTGTCCCCGCAGCGCTTCCCGGACGCCGCCGCCGACCCCGCCGAGCAGGCGCCGGGCCCGCGTTTCCAGCGGCTCAGGCAGCGCATCCGGCTGGAGCAGCACGCCCCGCTGGTCATGTACCACGAGGCCCGGCCCTTCTGCGGGGCCGGAGACGCGTACGACACGTGGGTGCTGGCCGTGGAACTCAAGCCGGACGAGCTGGCCAAGGAACGGCAGCCGCTCAGCAACCGGGCGATCCTGGAGAAGATCCGCCCCCGACTGGAGCAGCTCCGCGTCCCGGCCGAGTACGCGGGGCCCGGTGTCCGCGACCGGCTGCGCTGGCTGGAGATCGACGAGTGCGTGTTCCTCCCCGTGGAGGGGCTGAAGAAGCGGGAGCAGGCGCCGTACACCGCCGAGGCGTTCGAGCAGCACCGGGCGCGGGCGGTGGAGGAGGGGGCCGAGAAGCGGCGGCACTTCCTGCGGGTGCGGGTCGGCGGCTGGGAGGAGGAGCTGGTCGTCACCGTGTACGTCCGCGTCCACACCCAGGGCGGCATGCTGATGCTGGAGATCGCCCCGCATGTGCTGACGCCGGTGCGCGAGGACTTCAAGGACGCCGACCGGGCGGCCCACCGGTTCCGGAACAACAACTCCCTCGGCAAGGCCGTCACCGCCCTCGTCCTGGTACCGGGTTCCGCCGGGCGGGCGCTCGCCCAGCTCGGCCGGGGGCTGGTGCACGGCTGGCGGCTGCTGACCGGCGGGTACGCGGGCGCGCTGCCCGACGGGCCCGCGCTCTCGGTGCGCGAGCTGGGGTCCACCCCCGTCGGCTCGCTGTTCCAGGAGATGGACGTGGTCCGGTACCTGCGCGGGGTGCAGGACCGGGTGGCCGACGGGGTGCGGTCCGCGCTCGCCGAATCCGGCTACCAGACCGGGGAGTTCGTCCGGAAGGTCGTCAACATCCGCAACGGGGACGTCCACATCGGCCGCGTCGAGGGCAGCACCTTCGCCGTCGGCAGCCACGCCAACGCCACGGGCGCGCCCGCGCCGCAGAAGGGAGCCGGGACATGACCGGTCAGGAGCCGAACGTGCGCATCGGGGACGTCTCGGGGAGCACCTTCGCCATCGGCAGCCACGCCCACGCCGAGAGCCACCAGCACGGTACGGGCACCCCCGCCGACCAGGAACTCCTGGCGGCGATACGGGAGTTGCGCGCCGACCTCGCGCGGGTACGGGCCACCGAGCAGACCGCCGCACTGGGCGAGGCGCTCGCCGACACCGAGGCCGAACTCAGCCGCACCGGCCAGGCGAGCCCCACCCGCCGGGAACGCCTGCGCGAACTCCTCGCCGACTCCCAGTCCCTCCTGACCGTCCTTGCCTCGGCCGGCACAGTCGCCGGCCTGCTCGGACTCTGACCGCAACACCACGAGGGGGGCCGCGATGAGCGGGGGAGAACAGCACTGGAACGAAGACACCCAACGCTGGGAGACGGGGCCCGGCACCGCCTCGGCCCCGACCCCACCACCCCCGTCCCGCCCGGACCACGCCCCGGCTCCGGTATGGCCCCCGGCGGGCCCCGACGGGCCACCGGCCTCCGAGTGGCCGGCCGCCCCCACGGAGGCCCCCGACACCCCGGCCTCCACCTGGCCACCGGCAGACCGCCGCACGCCGCCCGCCCCGGCCGGTCCGCCGGCCGATTCCCCGTCTTCCGCCGATCCGTCGCCCACCACCCGGCCCCCGGCCGAGCAGACGACATCCACCGACCCCTCCGCGCCCGGAGGGCCGACGGCCGGTGCCCGGCCCCCGGAGGGACCCTCGGCATCCGCCGCTCTCTCCGCTTCTGCGGGTTCGACCCCGGGCCGGTCCTCGGAGGAGCCTCAGGCATCCGCCGCGGGCTCCACGTCCACGGGGACGACGGCCGGCGACCGGTCGTCGGCGGAGCGCTCGGCGTCCGCCTCCGCCGGCTCCTTCACGTCGCAGGGGGCGACGGCTGGTACCCGGCCCCCGGTCGAGCCCTCGGCGTCTGCCGACCCCTCCGCCGCCGGGCCGCCGACCGGGACCGGGCCCTCGGCCGACCCCTGGGCTCCCACCTGGCCGCCCGCAGGCGTGCGTACGCCCCCTTCCTCGTCCTGGCCGCCGGCCGAGGCTTCCGCGCATGCCGAGCCCCCGACCGCCTCGTGGCCCCCGGCCGAGCCGGCCGCCGCCTGGCCGTCTGCCGATTCCTCGTCCCCGGCCGCCGCCTGGCCCCCCACCGCTCCGACCTCCGCCTTCCCCGCCGGCACCTGGCCCCCCGCCGACCCGGCACCGCCCCGCAGCGGCCCCAGCCGTCGCCTCCTCTGGTCCGTCATCGTCGGGGCGGCGGCAGCCGGGATCGCGGTGAGCCTGGTGCTGACGCTGGTCGTCGGGAAGGACGACGGGGATGACCGGAGCCAGAAGGGACAGAGGCACAGCTCCTCCGCGCCCGTGACCCGTAGCCCGAGCCCCGTCTCCGGTTCACCCACCCCCAGCCCCTCGCCCAGCGCACCCCCCGCCGGATACGAGCTGCACGACGACGGTGAGGGATTCCGGGTGGCCGTGCCCGAGGGGTGGACGCGGGCCACCGTGCCCTCCGAGTACGGAATGGCCGTGGTGAACTTCCGCAGCCCGGACCGGGAGCACAGGCTGCAGGTGTACGAGGTGTCGGAGGCGAGCCCGGAAGCTTCCTTCGACCTGTACCTCTCGGACCAGACGGCCAAGCCGCGCGGATTCGAGCAGCTGGGGCTGACCAACCTGGACGAGGGGGACTTCACCGGGTCCCGGCTGGAGTACCTCGCCGACACCATCCGGAACGAGCCCGATGTCGGGACCTGGCACGTCTACGACGAGCGTTTCGTCGCCGCCGACGGCAAGATCTACGCGCTCGCCGCGTACGGCCCGGACGCCGACGGCAGGGAGGACGAGCTGGAACTCCTCACCACCGCGCTCGCCTGGTTCTGCCCGCCCGGCATGAACTGCGACCCGGCCGGGAACGCGGCGCTGGACTGATCGAATAGACCCGGTTCGCACGGTTGCGTACCGCGGTCGTGATCCACGCCACCCTTTCGCGTCCGATTCATCCGCCTTTCTCCCGTATTTTCCGTGAGCCAGCGCACTTTCGGCCATCAAATGCGCATGCGCTTCTTCCGCATCGGGCATGCGGTCATCCGCCCGGAGGTGGCAGCTCTGTCACACAGGGCGTCTGAACAGGAACGGAAGGCAAAACCGATCATGGCGGACAGAACGGAACGACCGGCCGAGGCCACCATTCACGCCGGAGGCGAGTGGCTGGAAGCGGACTCCGGTGCGACCCGCGAGATCCTCGACCCCGCGGACGGCAAGCCCTTCGCCGTCGTCGCGGAGGGCGGCAGCGAGGACGTCGACCGGGCGGTGGCCGCAGCCCGCCGCGCGTTCGACGAGGGCCCGTGGCCGCACACGCCGGTCGCCGAGCGTGCCGCCCTGCTGCGCCGCGTCGCCGACCTCCTGGTCCGCGACCGTGAGGAGCTGGGCCTGCTGGAGAGCAGGGACGCGGGCAAGACCGTCGAGGAGGGCCGCGTCGACATCGACTGCGTCGCCGACGCCTTCCGCTACTTCGCGGATCTGGTCGCCGCCGAGGCGCCCGGCCGGGTGGTCGACGCGGGCTCGCCCGACATCCACAGCGTCGTCGTGCACGAGCCGGTCGGTGTCTGCTCGCTGATCACCCCGTGGAACTATCCGCTGCTCCAGGCGAGCTGGAAGATCGCCCCGGCGCTCGCCGCGGGCAACACCTTCGTGATCAAGCCCAGCGAGATCACCCCGATGACCACCATCGCGCTCATCGAGCTGCTGGTGGAGGCCGGACTCCCCGAGGGCGTCGCGGGCCTGGTCACCGGCCCCGGTCACACCGTCGGCGCCCGCTTGGCCGATCACCCCGACGTCGACCTCGTCTCCTTCACCGGCGGCCTGGTCAGCGGCGTCAAGGTGGCCCAGGCCGCCGCGCCGAGCGTGAAGAAGGTCGCCCTGGAACTCGGCGGCAAGAACCCCAACGTGGTCTTCGCCGACGCCTGCGCCACCGAAGAAGGCTTCGACACCGCCGTCGACCAGGCCCTCAACGCCGCCTTCATCCACAGCGGCCAGGTCTGCTCGGCCGGCGGACGCCTCATCATCGAGGAGTCCGTCCGGGACCGCTTCGTCGCCGAACTCGCGTCCCGCGCCCGGAAGATCAGGCTCGGCCGCGGCACCGTACCCGGCGTCGAGTGCGGCCCGCTCGTCTCCGAGCAGCAGCGCGCCAAGACCGAGGACTTCGTCGCCTCCGCGCTCGCCGAGGGCGCGCGCCTGGTCTGCGGTGGCAAGCGCCCCGAGCCCACCGCCGACCGCCCGGAGTCCGGCTACTTCTACGAGCCGACCGTCCTCGACCACTGCCACCGCGAGATGCGCGTCGTGCGGGAGGAGGTCTTCGGACCCGTCCTCACCGTCGAGACCTTCCGCACCGAGGACGAGGCGGTCACCCTCGCCAACGACACCGAGTACGGCCTCGCGGGCGCCGTCTGGACCGCGGACCCCGGCCGCGCCCGGCGCGTCGCCGCCCGGCTGCGGCACGGCACCGTGTGGATCAACGACTTCCACCCCTATCTGCCACAGGCGGAGTGGGGCGGCTTCGGCAAGAGCGGCACCGGCCGCGAACTGGGCCCCGCCGGCCTCGCCGAGTACCGCGAGACCAAGCACGTGTACCAGAACCTCGCCCCGAGCCCGGTGCGCTGGTTCGCCGGCTGACCCCGGCCCCCGCAGACCTTCTACGACCTCCCGCCCCCAGGAGTCAGACACCCCATGCCCGAACACACCCACGAGTACGACTACGTCGTCGTCGGCGGCGGCACGGCGGGCTCCGTCATCGCCTCCCGCCTGACCGAGAACCCGGACGTCACCGTCGCCGTCATCGAGGGCGGCCCGAGCGACGTCGACCGCGACGACGTGCTCACGCTGCGCCGCTGGATGGGCCTGCTCGGCGGCGACCTCGACTACGACTACCCGACCACCGAGCAGCCGCGCGGCAACTCCCACATCCGGCACAGCCGGGCCCGCGTGCTCGGCGGCTGTTCCTCGCACAACACCCTGATCTCCTTCAAGCCGCTCCCCTCCGACTGGGACGAGTGGGAGCAGGCCGGGGCCACCGGCTGGGGCGCCGTGCAGATGGAGGCGTACTTCGCCCGGCTGAAGAACAACATCGTCCCGGTGGACGAGAACGACCGCAACGCCATCGCGCGGGACTTCGTGGACGCCGCGCAGTCCACGCTCGGCGTGCCGCGCGTCGAGGGCTTCAACAAGAAGCCGTTCAACGACGGCGTCGGCTTCTTCGACCTCGCCTACCACCCCGAGAACAACAAGCGCTCCTCGGCCTCCGTCGCCTATCTCCACCCGGTGATGGACGAGCGCCCCAATCTCCACCTCTTCCTGGAGACCTGGGCGTACAAGCTGGAGCTGGACGGCACCCGCGCCGAGGGCGTGCACGTCCGCACCAAGGACGGCCGCGAACTGCTGGTCAAGGCGCGCAGCGAGGTGATCCTCTGCGCCGGCGCCGTCGACACCCCGCGCCTGCTGCTGCACTCGGGCATCGGCCCGCGCGCCGACCTGGAGGCCCTCGGCATCCCGGTCGTGCTGGACCTGCCGGGCGTCGGCGAGAACCTGCTCGACCACCCGGAGTCGGTCATCGTCTGGGAGACCCACGGGCCCATCCCGGAGAACTCCGCGATGGACTCCGACGCGGGCCTGTTCGTCCGCCGCGACCCCGAACACGCGGGCCCGGACCTGATGTTCCACTTCTACCAGATCCCGTTCACGGACAATCCGGAGCGCCTCGGCTACGAGCGGCCCGAGTTCGGCGTCTCCATGACCCCGAACATCCCCAAGCCCCGGAGCCGCGGCCGCCTCTACCTCACCAGCGCCGACCCCGAGGTCAAGCCCGCGCTGGACTTCCGGTACTTCACCGACGAGGACGACTACGACGCCAAGACCCTGGTCGACGGCATCCGTATCGCCCGCGAGGTGGCCAAGTCGGAGCCGCTGGCCCACTGGCTCAAGCGCGAGGTCTGCCCCGGACCCGAGGTCCAGGGCGACGAGGAGCTGAGCGAGTACGCGCGCAAGGTCGCGCACACCGTGTACCACCCGGCCGGTACCTGCAAGATGGGCGCCGCCGATGACGAACTCGCCGTGGTCGACCCCGAGTTGCGTGTCCGGGGTCTGCACGGCATCCGCATAGCCGACGCGTCCGTCTTTCCGACGATGACCGCGGTGAACCCGATGATCGGAGTGCTCATGGTCGGGGAGAAGGCCGTCGAACTGATCGGTGGTGACGCGCGATGACGCTCACCGTTCCCACCCGTAAGCCGCCCACCTCCGCCGAAGGGTCCGACGCGCCGGTCTTCGCCGTCGACGGCCTGTGGAAGGTGTTCGGCCCCAAGCCCGGGCGCGTCCCCGCCGACCCGGCGCTGGCCGCGCTGAGCCCCGCCGAGCTGCGCGCCGAGACCGGCTGCACGGCCGCCGTGCGGGACGTGTCCTTCGAGGTCCGCAAGGGCGAGGTCTTCGTCGTCATGGGCCTGTCCGGCTCCGGCAAGTCCACCCTGGTGCGCTGTCTGACCCGGCTGATCGAGCCCACCGCGGGCACCATCGCCATCGACGGCGAGGACGTACGCGCCATGGACCGCGGCCGGCTGCGCGAACTGCGCCGTCACCGGGCCGCGATGGTCTTCCAGCACTTCGGTCTGCTGCCCCACCGCACGGTCCTCGACAACGTCGCCTACGGCCTGGAGATCCAGGGCATGGGCCGTGCCGAGCGGCGCGAGAAGGCCGCCGAGGTCGTCGCCAAGGTCGGTCTGGCCGGCATGGAGAAGCGCCGCCCCGGTCAGCTCTCCGGCGGTCAGCGCCAGCGTGTCGGGCTCGCCCGCGCCCTCGCCGTCGACCCCGAGGTGCTGCTGTTCGACGAGCCGTTCAGCGCGCTCGACCCGCTGATCCGGCGCGACATGCAGGACGAGGTCGCCCGCCTGCACAGCGAAGAGGGCCGCACCATGGTCTTCATCACCCACGACCTCACCGAGGCCCTCAAGCTCGGCGACCGCATCGCCCTGATGCGCGACGGCCGCGTGGTCCAGCTCGGCACCCCGGAGGAGATCGTCAACTCCCCGGCCGACGACTACGTCCGCGAGTTCGTCCGTGACGTGCCGCGCGAGCAGGTCGTCACCTGCCGCACCGCCATGCGCCCCGCCTCCCTGGAGGAGGCCGGCAGCGGCCCCGCCGTGCGCCCCGAGGCCCCCGTCGCCGAGGCCATCGAGGCCGTCGCCCGTGCCGGTGAACCGGCCCGCGTGATGGACCACGGCACCTGCATGGGCGTCGTCGACTCCGACGCCCTGCTCAACGTGGTCGCGGGCACCGGCACGGCCGCCCCCGCCGAGCGGGAGGCCGAGCCCACCCTCGTGTCCGCCGCTCCCCGGCCCAAGGCGGTCTGATGGCCACGATCACCGCCCCCGCGGCCCGGCGCGCCCTGCCCGGCCTGCTGAAGTCCCGTCCGGCGGCCAAGCTGCTCACGCTCGCCGTCGCCGCCGTGATCCTCGTCCCCCTGCTCGACAGCCGGTGGGGCAGCGGACACTGGCCGCACGCCCTGACCGTGAGCCTCACCGGCCCGCTCGGCGACGCCAGCGACTGGGTGATGAACAACCGGGACAGCCACCCCCTGTTCCTGTACTTCTTCGGCCACATCAGCAACGCCGTCGTGCTCTGCGTACGCGGTGTCTACCTCGCCCTGCTCGCCATGGGCTGGGTCGGCGTCACCGCGCTCGGCGCCCTGGTCGCCTGGCGGGTGGCCGGAGTACGGCTCGCGGCCGGGACGGCCGTGGCGTTCCTCGCCTGCGGCGCGCTCGGCATGTGGCTGCCCACCATGCAGACGCTCGCGCTCATGGTGGCCGCCGTGCTCGCGTCCGTCGCCGTCGGCGTCCTGCTCGGCCTCGCCGCCGGGCTCTCCGACCGGCTGGACCGCGCCCTGCGCCCGGTGCTCGACACCATGCAGGTGCTCCCGGCCTTCGCCTACCTGCTGCCCGTGGTGCTGGTCTTCGGCATCGGCGTCCCCGCCGCCGTCCTCGCCACCGTGGTCTACGCCGCCCCGCCGATGGCGCGGCTCACCGCGCTCGGCCTGCGCGGCGCCGACCCCGAGGTGCTGGAGGCCGTCCGCTCGCTGGGCGCCACCCCGCGCCAGCGGCTGCTGACCGCCCGCATCCCGCTGGCCCGCAAGGAACTCCTGCTCGGTCTCAACCAGACGATCATGATGGCGCTGTCCATGGCCGTCATCGCCTCCGTGATCGGCGCCGGCGGCCTCGGTGACCGCGTCTACCAGGCGCTGGCCTCCGTCGACGTCGGTGCCGCCCTCGCGGCCGGCATCCCGATCGTGCTGCTCGCCATCGTGCTGGACCGGGTGACCGGCGCCGCCGGCCGCGCCGCCGACAACACGGGTGAGTCCCGTCGCACGGTGTGGCTCCTCGCGCTCGCCGGCACCGCCGTCGCGGCGGTCGCCGCCCGGCTGCTCGGCCGCGCCGAGTGGCCCGCCGGCGCCACCCTGAACATCGCGGAGCCGGTCAACCACGCCGTCAACTGGATGACCGCGCACCTCTACTCCGGCGTCCCCGTCATCGGCGGCACCGCCGACTGGGCCGCGCACTTCACCACCTGGATGCTGGACCCGCTCCGCGACGGCCTGCGCGCGCTGCCCTGGTGGTCGGTGCTGCTGATCGTCGCCGCGCTGGCGTGGCTGATCGGCACCTGGCGCACCGCGCTGACCGCCACCCTCGCCATGGCCGCGATCGGTGTGCTCGGCGTCTGGGACTCCTCCCTCGACACCCTCTCCCAGGTGCTGGCCGCCGTCGCCGTGACCCTGGTCCTCGGCATCGCCACCGGTATCGCGGCCGCCCGCAGCGACCGGGTGGACCGGATGCTGCGCCCGGTGCTGGACGTGTTCCAGACCATGCCGCAGTTCGTGTACCTGATCCCGGTCGTCGCCCTGTTCGGCGTCGGCCGCGCCCCCGCCGTCGTCGCCGCCGTGGTCTACGCCCTCCCGGCCGTCGTCCGGATCACCGCGCAGGGCCTGCGCCAGGTCGACCCGGCCGCCCTGGAGTCCGCCCGCTCGCTCGGCGCCACCGGCCGCCAGCAGCTCTGGCAGGTCCAGCTTCCGCTCGCCCGCCGCTCGCTGCTGCTCGCGGTGAACCAGGGCGTGGTCCTGGTCCTCGCCGTCGTCATCATCGGCGGTCTGGTCGGCGCGGGCGCCCTCGGCTACGACGTCGCCTTCGGCCTCGCCCAGGGCGACCTCGCCACCGGCCTGGTCGCCGGTGCCGCGATCGTCTGCCTCGGCCTGATGCTCGACCGGGTCACCCAGCCCACCGGCCGCGCGAAGAAGGGAGCGTGACATGCGATTCCGTACGACCCTCTCGGTGAGCGTCGCCGCCGCGTCCGCGCTCGCACTGCTCACCGGCTGCGGCGCGGCCGACATGACCAAGCAGGCCAGCCCGTTCGCCAACGCGGGCGGCGCCAGGAGCATGACCCTGTCCGTGCAGTCCTGGGTGGGCGCGCAGTCCAACGTGGCGGTCGCCAAGTACCTGCTGGAACACAAGATGGGCTACCGCGTCGACACCGTCCAGGTCGACGAGATCCCCGCCTGGGACGCGCTCAGCCAGGGCCGCGTCGACGCCCTGCTGGAGGACTGGAGCCACCCCGACCAGGAGAAGCGGTACGTCCACGACAAGAAGACCGTCTCCTACGCGGGCGGGCTCGGGGTCACCGGGCACATCGGCTGGTTCGTGCCGACGTACTTCGCCAAGCAGCACCCCGACATCACGAACTGGAAGAACCTCAACAAGTACGCCTCGCAGTTCCGCACCGCCGAGTCCGGCGGCAAGGGCCAGATCATGGACGGCTCCCCGGCCTACGTCACCCACGACAAGGCCCTGGTGAAGAACCTGAAGCTGAACTACCAGGTCGTCTTCGCCGGGTCCGAGGCCGCGCAGATCACCCAGATCAAGCAGTTCGCCAAGGAGAAGAAGCCCTTCCTGACCTACTGGTACACCCCCCAGTGGCTGTTCAAGAAGGTGCCGATGACCGAGGTGAAGCTCCCGCCGTACAAGGAGGGCTGCGACACCGACGCCGCGAAGATCACCTGCGCCTACCCGAAGACCCCGCTGCGCAAGTTCCTCAACGCCGACTTCGCCCGCTCCGGCGGCAAGGGCGCCGCGTTCCTGAAGAAGTTCCAGTGGACCACCGAGGATCAGAACGAGGTCTCCCTCATGATCGCGGAGCAGAAGCTCAGCCCGGAGGAGGCCGCGAAGAAGTGGGTCGACGCCCACCCGGACCAGTGGAAGCGCTGGCTTCCGTGAGCTGACACCGGACGGCGGACGGCGGCGCGTGCCCGGGGGGCCGCGCCGCCGTCCGCCGTCCGGGCCGGTTACTTGTACTGCCCCGGCGTGTAGTGCCCCGGCACCATCCGGGTGGACACCGCGAACCGGTTCCAGGCGTTGATCACCGTGATCGCGGCGATCAGCTGCGCCAGCTCCGCCTCCTCGAACTGCTTGGCGGCGCGCTCGTACACGTCGTCCGGCACGAAGCCCTCGGTGAGGACGGTGACCGCCTCGGTCAGCTCCAGCGCCGCCAGCTCCTTCCCCGTGTAGAAGTGCCGGGACTCGTCCCACGCGCTGAGCTGCACGATCCGTTCCACGCTCTCCCCGGCCGCGAGCGCGTCCTTGGTGTGCATGTCCAGGCAGTACGCGCAGTGGTTGAGCTGCGAGGCGCGGATCTTCACCAGCTCCAGCAGCGTCGGGTCGACGCCCTTCCGGGCGGCCGCGTCCAGGCGGACCATGGCCTTGTAGACCTCGGGGACGTGCTCGGTCCAGGTCAGGCGGGCAGGGTGCTCGGGGGCGTACTCGGTGGTGTTCTCCGTGGTCTCCATGCCTGCAGCCTAGGAGCGAAGCAGCCCAGGAGTATGGTCCATTCCCATGGCGGAATCATGGGCCAATCTGGGGATCGACCTCCACCTCGAACCGGCCGGGAGCAGCGGTCTGCGCCGGGGTCTCACCGACGCGCTGCGCGACGCCGTACGCACCGGCCGGCTCGCCCCCGGCACCCGGCTGCCGTCCTCCCGCACCCTGGCGGCGGACCTCGGGATCGCCCGCAACACCGTCGCCGAGGCGTACGCCGACCTGGTCGCCGAGGGCTGGCTCACCGCCCGCCAGGGCTCCGGCACCCGCGTCGCCGAGCGGGCCGTACCGTCGGCCGGAACGGCGGGCACGCCCCTCCGGCGCCGCACGCCCGGCCGCCCCGCGCACAGCCTGGTCCCCGGCACCCCCGACCTCGCCGCCTTCCCCCGCACCGAGTGGCTGAGGGCCGCCCGCCGCGCCCTGACCCGCGCCCCCAACGACGCGCTGGGCTACGGCGATCCGCGCGGCCGCCCCGAACTGCGCACCGCCGTCGCCGGATACCTAGCCCGCGTCCGGGGCGTCCGCACCGACCCCGACTCGGTGCTGATCACGGCGGGTTTCGCGCACGCCCTGCGCCTCCTCGGCACCGTGCTGCGCGGCCGGGGCGCCCGCACGGTCGCCGTCGAGTCGTACGGCCTCTACGTGCACCACGACCTGCTCGCCGGAGCGGGCCTGACGACCACCGCGCTGCCGTACGGGGAACTCGGCACCGACACAAGGGGATTGGACGCAGAGGGTGCCGTACTCCTCACCCCCGCCCACCAGTTCCCCATGGGCACCCCGCTGCACCCCGACCGGCGGGCGGCCGTCGTCGACTGGGCGCGGCGGACCGGCGGACTGATCCTGGAGGACGACTACGACGGCGAGTTCCGCTACGACCGTCAGCCCGTCGGCGCCCTCCAGGGCCTCGACCCCGACCACGTGGTCCACCTCGGCACCGCCAGCAAGTCCCTCGCCCCCGGACTCCGCCTGGGCTGGATGGTGGTACCCCCGGCGCTGCTGGCGGAGCTGACGGAGGCCAAGGGGCACAGCGACACCGTCGGGGTGCTGGACCAGCTCACGCTGGCCGAGTTCATCGCCTCGGGCGCGTACGACCGCCATGTGCGGGCCGCCCGGCAGCGCTACCGGCGCCGCCGGGACCAACTGGCCGCCGCCGTGGCCGACCGGGCGCCGGAGGTGACGGTCACCGGGATCGCGGCCGGCCTGCACGCGGTGCTGCGGCTGCCGCCCGGCACCGAGCAGGCGGTCGTGCAGGCCGCCCACTGGCAGGGACTCGCGCTGCACGGCCTCGCCTTCTACCGCCACCGACTGGCCGTCGCCGAACCGCTGGAGGCGCTCGTCGTCGGCTACGGCACCCCGCCCGACAGCACGTGGCCGACCGTCCTGGAGGCCCTGTGCCGGGTACTGCCGTGACCCCCTCGCGGATGCGGTGCGCGAGGCGGGCGCCCCCCCGCGTGGGTCAGCCCACGGACGCGGTGCCCGCGCCTTCCCGGGCAGCGGCCGGGCCGTCACCCTCGGGCTCCGCCCCCGGCGCCTCCCCGAACCGCGCCAGCGCCAGCGCCCCCGCCACCGCCACGACGAACCCCAGCACCGCGAGCGGGCCGAGCCCCGCCCGTGTGCGGTCGCCCAGCCAGAGCACGCCCACCGCCGCCGGGCCCAGGGTCTCGCCGAGGACCATCCCGGCCGTGGCCGTGGTGACCGAGCCGCGCTGCAGCGCCGAGGTCAGGAGCAGGAAGGCGGCGCCGCCGCCGAGGAGGAGGGCGTAGAGGGACGGGTCGGTCAGCAGGGCGTACGGGTGGAGGGAGCCGACCAGGCGGACCGCCACCTCCACCACCCCGAAGCCGCACCCCGCGCCGAGCCCGAGGAGCAGCGCGCGCGGCCGTCCCGAGAGCCGGCCGCCCACCGCGCCGAGCAGCGGTACCCCCGCCGCCGTCGCCAGCAGCGCGTACGGCAGCCAGGCCGGTCCGCCGCGGTCGCCCTCCGCGCCCGAGGCCAGCCCGAGCAGCGCGAGCCCCGCGCACACCACACCGACCGCCGCCCACTCCGCCCCGCTCAGCCGCACCCGCAGCCACCGCGCCGCGACCACCGCCGTCACCGCGAGGCTCGCGGCCAGGGCGGCGCCCACCGCGTAGATCGGCACCGAGCGCAGCGCGAGGATCTGGAACACGAAGCCGAGCCCGTCCAGCGCCAGCCCCGCCGCGTACCGCCACTGCCGCACCGCCCGCAGCAGCAGCGCCGCCTCCCCGCCGCCCTGTTCTCCGGCCGCCCGCGCGGCCACCGCCTGAAGGACCGTGGCCGTACCGAAGCAGACCGCCGCGCCGAGCGCGCACACCATTCCAAAAAGCACAAAGCGACTGTAGGAGAACAGGCGTACGTGGGGGTGCCCTGCCGGAAACTCACACCTGTCTCTAGGCTGACTGCCGAACGCGCCACCGACGGGGGAGAAGAGAACATGGCCGACACCCGCGCACAACTGCGCTCCACCACAGTCGTTCTGGGCGGCATGGGGCTGCTCGCCGCCGCCCTCACCGCATGCTCCTCGTCCGACCCGGACAAGCGCTGCGTGGACCGCGACAGCTACACCGTGGGCAAGGGCTACCACGTGGTCTCCGACAAGAACTGCAAGTCGGGCTCCAGTGGCGCCGCCTACTACTACGGCGGCAAGAAGAAGGGCTCCTGGGTCCGCAGCGGCTCCTTCACCCCGCCCCGCAAGTCCGGCAGCGGCTCCGGCCGTTCGGGCGACGACGACAGCCACAGCGTGCACCGGGGCGGCTTCGGCGGCGGCCACGGCAGCTCCGGCGGCTGACCGGCCGGGTCGCACCGATGGAACGCCGTACGATCACGCCCCGTCCCGACTGGCAGCGCACCGTCGAGGAGCAGGGGATCGTCTACCCGCTCACCCGCCACCCCGACGGCTCCCTGCGTCCCTACTGGGACGAGAGCGCCCACTACGTCTTCTCGCTGCCCGAGGTGGAGGCGCTGGAGGAGACCGTCGAGGAACTGCACACCATGTGCCTGGCCGCCGCCGGGCACCTGGTGGAGCACGGCCGGCTCGCCGACCTCGGCATCACCGACCCGCGCGTGGCCGCCGCCGTCACCGAGTCCTGGCACCGGCGTGCCGAACTCCCGTCCGTGTACGGCAGGTTCGACCTGCACTACGACGGCACCGGCCCGGCGAAGATGCTGGAGTACAACGCGGACACCCCGACCTCGCTGGTGGAGGCCGCGTCCGCGCAGTGGTTCTGGATGGAGGAGCGCTTCCCCGGCGCCGACCAGTGGAACTCGCTGCACGAGCGCCTGGTCGACACCTGGCGCAAGCAGGCGAAGCTCCTCCCGCCGGGCCCGCTGCACTTCGCGCACTCCTCGGCCGACGAACTCGGCGAGGACCTGATGACGGTCGCCTACCTCAAGGAGACCGCCGAGCAGGCCGGGCTCGACACCGACTGGCTCTCCATGGAGGAGATCGGCTGGGACACCCTCTCCGGCCGCTTCGTGGACAACCGGCTGAAGTTCATCCGGGCGATCTTCAAGCTGTACCCGTGGGAGTGGCTCACCACCGACGAGTTCGCCGGGCACGTCCTGGACACCCTGGACAACGGCGGCGGCACCGGTAGCACCCTGTGGATCGAGCCCGCCTGGAAGATGCTGCTCAGCAACAAGGCCCTGCTGGCGATCCTGTGGGAGCTGTACCCCGGCCACCCCAGCCTCCTCCCGGCCTACCTGGACGGCCCCCGCGAGCTGGCCGCCATCACCGGCTACGCCGCCAAGCCGCTGCTCGGCCGCGAGGGCGACGGCGTCACCCTGCACCCGCCCGGCAGCCCGGCCCCTCCAGCACCCGAGGAGCCCTGCTGCTACCAGGCCCTCGCCCCGCTCCCCCTCTTCGACGGCAACCACGTCGTCCTCGGCGCCTGGGTCGTCGGCGACGAGGCGGCCGGTCTCGGCATCCGGGAGTCCTCGGGCCTGATCACCGACTCCTACGCCCGCTTCCTGCCGCACGTGATCCTGTAGGGCCTGTCCGGCGGATCAGGGTGCGGGAAGAGACGGTGCCCAACGATCCCGGTGAGCGGGGTCTGGTGCGTCCAGGTGCAAGGCGGAGGAGGGAGTGGACGCGGTGGGGGTCCCCCCGCGCGAGCGCAGCCGAGCGTGGGGGAGTCGGCGAGTGACGACAACGCCGCTGGGGGTCCCCCCTGCTCGCAGAGCTTGGGGGAGGGCGTGCCAGACCCCGCGTCCGCGCCATGATCCGCCGGACAGGCCCTGAACCGCGCGCACTCTCTCACCCACGGCCGGTACGCTGGTCGTGGGCCGTGACTGGCGCGCTGGGATGGGATGGACCATCGGGGAGCGGCCCGGGAGTCAGTGCCGTGCGCCTGGGCCGAACCGAACACGACGACACACCGACGCCCTGTCCGGAGGCCCCCATGCCCGAGAACCCCACCCCGTCCGGCTCCGCCGAGACCACCGCCTACCGCGCCGCGCTCGACGTCATCCGCGCGGTCGAGCCCCGCGTCGCCGACGCGATCGGCCAGGAGGTCCACGACCAGCGCGAGATGCTCAAGCTGATCGCCTCCGAGAACTACGCCTCCCCGGCCACCCTGCTGGCGATGGGCAACTGGTTCAGCGACAAGTACGCCGAGGGCACCGTCGGCCGCCGCTTCTACGCCGGCTGCCGCAACGTCGACACCGTCGAGTCCCTCGCCGCCGAGCACGCCCGCGAGCTCTTCGGCGCCCGGCACGCCTACGTCCAGCCGCACTCCGGCATCGACGCCAACCTGGTCGCCTTCTGGGCCGTCCTCGCCGACCGCGTCGAGGTGCCCTTCCTCGAGAAGACCGGCGCCCGCCAGATCAACGAGCTGTCCGAAGCCGACTGGGCCGAGCTGCGCCAGGCGTTCGGCAACCAGCGCATGCTCGGTATGTCCCTGGACGCGGGCGGCCACCTCACCCACGGCTTCCGGCCCAACATCAGCGGCAAGATGTTCGACCAGCGCTCCTACGGCACCGACCCGGCCACCGGCCTGATCGACTACGAGGCCCTGCGCGCCCAGGCCCGTGAGTTCCGCCCGCTGATCCTGGTCGCCGGGTACTCCGCCTACCCGCGCCTGGTGAACTTCCGGATCATGCGGGAGATCGCGGACGAGGTCGGCGCGACCCTCATGGTCGACATGGCGCACTTCGCCGGTCTGGTCGCGGGCAAGGTGCTCACCGGCGACTTCGACCCGGTGCCGCACGCCCAGATCGTCACCACGACCACCCACAAGTCGCTGCGCGGCCCGCGCGGCGGCATGGTCCTGTGCGACGACTCCCTGAAGGACCAGGTCGACCGGGGCTGCCCGATGGTGCTCGGCGGCCCGCTCCCGCACGTCATGGCCGCCAAGGCGGTCGCCCTGGCCGAGGCCCGCCGGCCCTCCTTCCAGGACTACGCCCAGCGGGTCGTCGACAACTCCCGCGCGCTCGCCGAGGGCCTGATGAAGCGCGGCGCCACCCTCGTCACCGGCGGCACCGACAACCACCTCAACCTGATCGACGTCGCCGCCTCCTACGGCCTCACCGGCCGCCAGGCCGAGGCCGCCCTCCTCGACTCCGGCATCGTCACCAACCGCAACGCCATCCCCGCCGACCCCAACGGCGCCTGGTACACCTCCGGCATCCGCATCGGCACCCCCGCCCTGACCACCCGCGGACTGGGCACGGCCGAGATGGACGAGGTGGCCGGCCTGATCGACCGGGTCCTGACGAGCACGGAACCCGGCACCACGAAGTCCGGCGCCCCCTCGAAGGCCCAGCACGTCCTGGACCGGAAGACGGCGGACGAAATCGCGCAGCGAGCGACGGACCTGGTGGCGGCCTTCCCGCTGTACCCGGAAATCGACCTGACCTGATCAACAGGGGCGAGGCGCACCTGCCTCAGGGGCGCGGGGAACTGCGCGGCAAGCCACGACGGCGCCACGGCCCCCCGCGCCCCGCACCCACCCCCACCTGGGCACGGGACCCACCTCCACCTCTGAGAGAATGGGCCTCATGGCCACCGCTGAAAAGAAGCCTCGCGTACTCTCCGGAATCCAGCCCACCGCAGGCTCGTTCCACCTCGGCAACTACCTCGGTGCCGTCCGGCAGTGGGTGGCCCTCCAGGAGACGCACGACGCGTTCTACATGGTCGTCGACCTGCACGCGATCACGCTCCCGCAGGACCCGAAGGACCTCCGCGCCAACACCCGCCTCGCCGCCGCCCAGCTCCTCGCGGCCGGTCTGGACCCCGACCGCTGCACCCTCTTCGTGCAGAGCCACGTCCCCGAGCACGCCCAACTCGCCTGGGTCATGAACTGCCTCACCGGCTTCGGCGAGGCGTCCCGCATGACCCAGTTCAAGGACAAGGCCGCCAAGCAGGGCGCCGACCGGGCCAGCGTCGGCCTCTTCACGTACCCGATCCTCCAGGTCGCGGACATCCTGCTGTACCACGCGGACGAGGTGCCGGTCGGTGAGGACCAGCGCCAGCACGTCGAGCTGACCCGCGACCTGGCCGACCGCTTCAACGGCCGCTTCGGCGAGACCTTCGTCAGCCCCAGGCCGTACATCCTCAAGGAGACGGCGAAGATCTACGACCTCCAGGACCCGACGGTCAAGATGAGCAAGTCGGCGGCCTCGCCCAAGGGTGTCGTCAGCCTGCTGGACGACCCGAAGACGACGGCGAAGAAGGTGAAGAGCGCGGTCACCGACACCGACACGGTGATCCGCTTCGACCGGGAGAACAAGCCCGGCGTGAGCAACCTCCTCACCATCCACTCCACCCTCACCGGCACGCCCGTCGCGGACCTGGAGCGGGAGTACGAGGGCAAGATGTACGGCGCCCTCAAGACCGACCTCGCCGAGATCATGGTCGCCTTCGTCACCCCCTTCCGGGAGCGCACCCAGCAGTACCTCGAGGACACCGAGACGCTGGACTCGATCCTCGCCAAGGGTGCCGAGAAGGCCCGCGCGGTGGCCGCCGAGACCCTGGCTCTGGCGTACGACCGGGTCGGGTTCCTGCCGGCGAAGCACTGACCGCGCGTCCGGGGGGCGCACAGCCGCCCCGGACGCGCGACCCGCACGCATGTCCGGTGGGGCAGAGCGCCGTACATCACTTCCGTTGCGCCTGCCCTGCGGACACCCGTGGCCGTACAGTCGATAGCCGACGGCCGTACGCGAGGACGGCCCACAGATCAGAACGCGACGACAGGAGACGACGTGGGGATCGTAACGATCGGCGTGTCGATCGCGGTCCCGGAGCCTCACGGCAGCCTGCTCCAGCAGCGGCGCGCGGGCTTCGGCGATGCCGCCGCGCTCAGCATCCCCACGCACATCACCCTGCTGCCGCCGACCGAGGTCGAGGAGGCGGACCTCGCCGCCGTCGACGCCCACCTCGCCGAGGTCGCGGCGGCCGGACGCCCCTTCCCGATGCGGCTGTCCGGCACCGGCACCTTCCGCCCGATGTCGCCCGTGGTCTACGTCCGGATCGAGCAGGGCGCCGAGGAATGCACGGAACTCCAGCAGCAGGTGCGGGACCCGGCCGGGCCGGTGCCGCGCGAGCTGCAGTTCCCGTACCACCCGCACGTCACCGTGGCGCACGGCATCGAGGAGGCGGCGATGGACCGCGCCTTCGAGGAGCTGGCCGGGTTCGAGGCGGCCTGGCCGTGCGCCGGGTTCGCGCTGTACGAGCAGGGGGCGGACGGGGTGTGGCGCAAGCTGCGCGACTACCCCTTCGGCGCCAACGTCGTGCCCAGCCAGGGCGGCCCCGCCGAGCGCGACCCCATCGCGAGCCGCTGAGCGCCTGTCGTTCAGACCGGCAGCCGGCGGAACAGGGCGCGCGGCGCGTGCCGCAGGAGTGACATCACCGGGCGCAGCGCGCCGGGCACCCACACCGTCTCCGAGCCCCTGCGCAGGCCGAGTTCGACGGCGGCGGCCACCTGCTCCGGGGTGGTGGAGAGCGGTCCGGGCGCCAGATGGGCGGTCCCGCCGGTACGCACGAAGCCGGGGCGTACGACCATCACGTGCACGCCCGTCCCGTACAGCGCGTCGCCGAGGCCCTGCGCGAAGGTGTCCAGGCCGGCCTTGCTGGAGCCGTAGATGAAGTCCGAGCGGCGGGCGCGTTCGGCGGCCACCGAGGAGAGGACCACCAGCGAGCCGTGGCCCTGGTCCTGGAGGGCGCGGGCGGCGACCAGACCGGCGGAGACCGCGCCGGTGTAGTTGGTGGCGGCGACCCGGACCGCGCGCAGCGGCTCCCGCTCGTCCTGTGCCTGGTCCCCGAGGACCCCGAAGGCGAGCAGCACCATGTCGACGGCGCCCTCGGCGAACACCTTGCCGAGCACCGCCTCGTGGGACTCCGGGTCCAGCGCGTCGAAGGCGACCGTACGGACGTCCGCGCCGAGCGCGGCCAGGCGGCCGGCCGCGCGGTCGAGGGCCGGGCCGGGGCGGCCCGCGAGCCACACGGTGCGGGTGCGGCGGGCGACGAGGCGGCGCGCCGTGGCCAGCGCGATCTCCGACGTGCCGCCGAGGACGAGCAGGGACTGGGGAGGACCGCAGACAGCAGACATGCGGGTGACCGTATCGCCCGCATATGGCAGGGTGGCCGCACGGCGGCACCGGGCTCCCCGCAATGGGTGATTAGTGCGACGCGCCGAGGGATGGGCCGAGGGGGCGGGCCCCATCCGGGGTGCGGGCACATGGAGTTCACGTGAAAAGGGCAGAGGCGGATCATGGACTGGCTGAAGAAGCTGCCCGGCATCGGGCCGATCGTGACCTGGCTGATGACCACGCACGCCTGGCGCTCGTACGCCCGCCTGGACCGGGTGAACTGGACGTGGCTCGCCGCGGCCATGACGTTCGTCAGCTTCATCGCCCTGTTCCCGCTGCTGACCGTCGCCGCCGCGGTCGCTGCGGCCACGCTCGACCCGGCCCGGCAGAAGACGGTCGAGAAGAACATCGCCGCCCAGTTCCCCGGCCTCGCCGACCAGCTCGACCTCAACGGGCTGGTGCAGAACGCGGGCACGGTCGGGCTGATCGCCGGTGCGGCGCTGCTGTTCACCGGTATCGGCTGGGTCGGCCAGGTCCGGGACTGTCTGCGCGCGGTGTGGGAGCTGCCCGAGCGGGACGGCAACCCGATCGTGCTGAAGCTCAAGGACGCCGGGGTCCTGATCGGGCTCGGCGGCGCCCTGCTGGTGACCCTGGCCGCATCCACCCTCGCCTCGGCCGCGATCGGCCGGCTGGCGTCGGCGATCGGTCTGGAGGAGCACAGCTGGGGGACCGTGCTGCTGCGGATCGCCGCGTTCGCCGTCGCCGTCCTCGCCGACTTCCTGGTGCTGCTGTACGTGCTGAGCCTGCTGCCCGGGGTCGAACCGCCGCGCCGCCGCCTGCTGGTGGCGGCCCTGCTCGGCGCGGTCGGCTTCGAACTCCTCAAGCTGCTGCTGAGCGGCTACATCCAGGGCGTCGCCGCGAAGAGCGTGTACGGCGCCTTCGGTGTCCCCGTCGCCCTGCTGCTGTGGATCAACTTCACCTCGAAGCTGGTTCTTTACTGCGCCGCCTGGACGGCGACGCGCAGCGACGAGGGGAAGGTCACGGACGCGGCCGCCGGCGCATCAGATCAGGCAGCGGCCAGCGGCGGTTGACCAGGAAGGCCCCGCCGCCGAGCAGCACCAGCAGCCCGGCCGCGATGGCCAGCGCGGTACCGGCGCCCCGCGAGCCACCGCTCCGCGCGGTGGTGCCCTTCACCGGCTCCGACCCGGCGCCCGCGGTGCCCTGCTGGGCGCCGGTGACGTCCGCGCCGGGCGCGCCGCTCGGCTGCGCGCTCGGGGTGGCGTTCAGCGGCGGGACGAGCACACCGACCGGCTTGACCTTGCCGGCCGCCTTGAAGCCCCAGTCGAAGAGCTGGGCGGTCTCCTTGTAGACCTCGTCGTGCTCGTGCTTCTCCGGGTTCATCACGGTGACCAGCAGCACCTTGCCGCCGCGCTCGGCGACCCCGGTGAAGGTGGCGCCCGCGTTGGTGGTGTTGCCGTTCTTGACCCCGGCGATGCCCGGATAGACGGACGTGTCCGCGTCCCCGCTCAGCAGCCGGTTGGTGTTCTGGATCTCGAAGGTCTCGCGGGTGGGCCTGCCCTTGCCCTTCCGCGTGGTCGCGCCGGGGAACTTGGCGCGCACGGTGGAGCAGTACTCCCGGAAGTCCTTCTTCTGCAGCCCGGAGCGGGCGAACAGGGTGAGGTCGTACGCCGAGGAGTACTGCCGGGGGGCGTCGTAGCCGTCGGGGCTGACCACGTGGGTGTCGCCGGCCTGGAGGGCGTCGGCGTGGGCCTGCATGTCCTTGACGGTCTGCGCGACGCCGCCGTTCATCGCGGAGAGCACGTGGACGGCGTCGTTGCCGGAGCGCAGGAAGACACCGAGCCACAGGTCGTGGACGGTGTAGGTCTCGTTCTCCTTTATCCCGACCATGCTGGACCCGGCGCCGATCCCGGCGAGGTCGGCGGGCACCACCTGGTGGCGCTGGTCCCTGGGGAAGCGGGGCAGCACGGTGTCCGCGAACAGCATCTTCAGGGTGCTCGCCGGGGGGAGCCGCCAGTGCGCGTTGTGCGAGGCGAGCACGTCGCCGCTCTCGGCGTCGGTGACGATCCAGGAGCGGGCGGTCAGTCCCTTGGGCAGCACGGGGACGCCCGTGGCGAGGTTCACCTGCGTACCGGGCACGCCGAGGCGGGCGCCGCCGACCTGGGACATGCGGGCCGGGGGAGCGGCCGTGGGACTGCCGGACGGCTTGGGTGCGGCGAAGGCTGACGGGGCGAGGCCGGAGACGGTCAGCAGTGCGGCGGATGTGATCAACAGGGATCGCTGCGCGATCTTCTTCGGTGCGGACACGATCGAGAACGTACCTGCCACGGGCTGTGAAGTCCCCCCTCGCGCTCCACCCCGGCCACGGAGCCGGATCGCGGGCGGCGATACTGGACTCATGAAGCTCAGCCGCCCGGTCTCCTGGTTCCTGCTCGCCTTCGGGGTGTGGAGCTGGGTCATCTGGGTCACTTTCGTCAAGAATCTCGTTGCGGACGGCAGCGGTCTCGCCTTCGACGACGGGCACCCCACGGCCTACTTCTGGGTGCACCTGACGCTGGCGGTCGTGTCCTTCGTACTGGGGACGGTCGTCGGGGTCATCGGGTTGCGCGGACTGCGCGCACTGCGTCGGACGTCATAGGGGACACGCCGGGTGGTCATCGTCTTCGCGCTCGTCGCCCTGGCCGTACTGGCCCTCGTGGCGGGCCTGCACTGGTACGTCTGGCGCCGCCTCGTCCGCGACACCACCCGCCCGGGCGGGGTCGCCCGCCGTGCGGGCACGGCCCTCTTCGTCGCGGCCCCGGTCCTGATGATCGCCGCCCTGGTCGCGGAACGCTCCGGGGCGCCCTTCTGGCTCCAACGGGCCCTGGCCTGGCCGGGGTTCCTGTGGATGGCCCTCGCGCTCTACCTGCTGCTGGCGACGGTGGCGACGGAGCCGGTGCGGGTGTGGGCCGGGCGGCGGGCGCGCCGGGCGACGCGGGAGGCGGTCCTTGCGGGGCTGGACGCGGTGCCGGTGCCGTCGGCGCAGCGGGCCGGGGTGGCGGACGACGCGCCGGTGTCCCCGGCGGAGCCGTCCGGGAGGGCCGACGGGGCGTCCGTGCCCCCGGCCCCGGCGGAACCGTCCGCAGGGGCTGACGGCACGTCCTCCTCCGAAACGCCGGAGGCTTCCGCGCTCGCCGCCTCCGCCCTCTCCCGCCGCGTCTTCGTCTCCCGCGTCGCTGGGGGCACGGCGGCCGCGGTGGCGCTCGGCACGACGGGCTGGGGCACGTACGGGGTGCTGCGCGGCCCGCGGGTGAAACGGCTGACGGTTCCCCTGGCCAAGCTCCCGCGCTCGGCGCACGGCTTCCGGATCGCGGTGGTCAGCGACATCCACCTGGGCCCGGTGCTGGGACGGAACTTCGCCCGGACGGTGGTCGACACGATCAACTCGACCCAGCCGGACATGATCGCGGTCGTCGGCGACCTGGTGGACGGCAGCGTGAAGAACCTGGGCCCGGCGGCGGCCCCCCTGGCGGGGCTGGAGTCCCGCCAGGGCACCTACTTCGTCACCGGGAACCACGAGTACTTCTCCGGCGCCGCCCAGTGGCTGGACGAGGTCCGCGCCCTGGGCATGCGCCCCCTGGAGAACGCCCGCACAGAACTCCCGTACTTCGACCTGGCGGGCGTGAACGACCTGCAGGGCGGGAGCGAGGGCCACGGCCCGGACTTCCGGAAGGCCCTGGGCGACCGGGACCCCTCCCGCGCCTGCGTCCTCATGGCCCATCAGCCGGTCCAGGTCCACGAGGCCGTCCACTACTCCGTGGACCTCCAGCTCTCCGGCCACACCCACGGCGGCCAGCTCTGGCCCGGCAACCTGATCGCGAAGGCCGCGAACCCCACGGTCGCGGGCCTCGACCGCTACGGCGACACCCAGCTCTACGTCAGCCGAGGCGCGGGCGCCTGGGGTCCGCCCACGCGCGTGTGGGCCCCGTCGGACATCACAGTGATCGAACTGGCCTCACGCGAGGCGTAGTCGCTCCGCTCCGCATGCCCCGACCGAGGCCATAGCGGACTCGCGTCCAGCGATCAAGCCAATGAATGATCTTGACGCTTCATGATCTTCACGCCCTGGAGTCCTGGACCAAGCAGGTGTTCCACAAGTGGTCGAAGTGCATGAAGTCCGACGGGTACAACTTCGAGGCCCCGCTGGACGCGCCTGGCGACGACGCGCGATTCAATGGCCTCTCCGGAAGAGGTGGCGATGGCGGTGAAAGACGTTTCCAGGAAAAGGAGGGAATCCTGAAGAAGGTGGCCGTGCTGGTGCGAGGAGAATAACTGTACCCATAACATTTCAGGAAAATCGATGGCTTCCGGAACTATTTCCCTTCGGCGTGAGAAAACATCTCTGGCTGTCAGGCGCTTCCTCATGGGGGAGCGATCGGCTCCCTGGATTCCGGCCTGTGTTGCCTTCGCCGCCTATGTGACGATTTCGGTTTCGCGCTTTCAGCGGGTATACAGCGCGTCCTGGGACCTCGGAATATTCGAGCAGGTGGTCCGTCACTATGCTCATTTCGAGTCCCCGGTGTCGGACATCAAGGGCGAGGGTTTTAACATCCTCGGCGACCACTTCAGCCCGATTCTGGCCACGCTGGCCCCCCTGTACCGGCTGTTCCCTTCCCCGGTCACGCTTCTCGTCGCCCAGGCAGCCCTGATCGCACTTTCCGTCGTCCCGCTGACCCGTGCCGCGATGGAAACCCTGGGCAAGGTCCCCGGGGTGGCGGTCGGGTTCTCCTACGCGATCTCATGGGGAATCCAGTCAGCGGTGGACTTTGACTTCCATGAAATATGTTTCGCGCTGCCCCTGCTGGCCTTCGTCCTGCGCGCTCTGTTGAGGCAGAGGTGGCGGGCGGCAGCTCTGTGGAGCTTGCCGCTCGTGCTCGTGAAAGAGGATCTGGGCGTCACGGTGGCCGCGATCGGCCTGTACATCTTCCTCTTCGGGAGCAAGAAGATCGGCGTAGCTCTGGCCGCCTTCGGGTCGGCCGGGTTCGCGTTCGTCACTTTCCTGTTCATCCCGGCCATGAACAAGGGCGGCAAGTATGCCTACTGGGACAAGCTCGACGGAGGATCTCACCTCGACCTCCATGCTCTGAGCGATTTCTTCCTCGAAGGCACCCTGGTGAAGATCACCACCCTGGTCATGCTGCTGTGGATCACTGGGTTGGTGGCGCTGAGATCACCGGTCAGCCTGCTGCTCCTGCCCACCCTGGGCTGGCGCTTCCTGTCCCGGGAAAAGAATTACTGGGGAATGGACTGGCATTACGACGCGATACTGATGCCCATTCTGTTCGCCGCGCTCATCAACGGACTCTTCTTGCTGAAGGGGTCCCGCAGGACCTGGCTCCGGAAGTACGCGGCCTGCACTGTTCCGGCCGTCCTCGCCATATCCCTCACGGTGTCCGGGCAGTTTCCCTTCAGGACGCTGACCCAGCCGGAGACGTATCGCACCTCGGACCTGGCGCGTTCAGCGGAGAAAGTTGTCCCTCTCATACCCTACGGATCGACCGTCGAGACAAGTGGAGGAATACTGTCCCACTTGACCGGACGAAGCCGTGTCTTCTGGGTGGGTGGCACGGGGAAAATCACACCCGAATTCATCGTGGTGGACCTGGCGGGCTGGAATCCCGCGCCGGACGGGAATTTCATCGGGTACGCGCACGACGCCCATCCGGAAGCCACGTACACCGTGGTCTTCCAGGACCGGCACTACGTGGTGCTTCGCCGTTCCCCACTCCGGTGAGCCGACGAATGCGTCCCATGGAAGCCGACGAATGCGTCCCATGGAAATGGCGGGGAACGAACAG
The DNA here is from genome assembly GCF_004784465.1 of Streptomyces griseoluteus. GTDB lineage: Bacteria > Actinomycetota > Actinomycetes > Streptomycetales > Streptomycetaceae > Streptomyces > Streptomyces griseoluteus. Next base: position 310,106 of record NZ_SRRU01000001.1, read on the forward strand.
TTGCCAGACGAGGCTTGGGAGGGCTCGTGGGCACCAGCATCGGGACCATCACCGTCGTCGCCGTCGCTGTCGTGCGGGACTGGACACCGGTCGTTCCTCCGGCCACCATCGTCGCCGCCCCTGTGACGGGCTTGCTGACCGGCGTTGTCGCCGGCCTCTATCCCGCCTGGCGTGCCAGCCGTATCCAGCCCGCCGAAGCGCTGCGTCGTTAGTCAGCGCAGTCCGGCGAAGAGGTCGTCCTCCGGGGTCGGGGCGCCGGTGGGGTCCTGGACGCGGAGGAAGGTCTCCGTGCCCATCAGTTCGGCGAACCGCTCCTTGCCCATCCTCAGGAAGAAGATGTTCTCGCCCTGGCTGGCGTGGGCGGAGAGGGCGTCGTACTTCTGGTCGCTGTAGGCGGTGGTGTCGACCCAGGTGGTGATCTCGTCGTCGGGGAGGCCGATCTCGGCCAGGGCGGCGGCCTCGGCGGGGTCGGGCTCCGGCATGTCGTCCGCGAACTCGCGCATGACCTCGCCGAAGCGGGCCATCTGGGAGCGGGGGACGGTGGTCCAGTACACCTTGGGGGTGAGGTCGGTCAGCTTCAGCGCGGCCATCGTGATGCGGTGGGCCTGGATGTGGTCGGGGTGGCCATAGAAACCGTTCTCGTCGTAGGTGACGACCACATCGGGGCGGTAGTGCCGCATCAGCTCCGCGAGGCGGGCGGCGCCTTCCTCCACGGGGGTCTGCCAGAAGGAGCCGGGAGCGTCGTTGCCCGGCCAGCCCGCCATCCCGGAGTCGGCGTAGTCCAGGATCTCCAGGTCGCTGATCTTCAGGACCTCGCAGCTCGCCTCGAGTTCGTCCCGGCGCATCCGGGCGACCGCCACCGGATCGTGTCCGGGCTCGCCCGGCTTCACACCCCCCGGCCCGTCCCCGCAACCGCCGTCGGTACAGGTCACCAGCACCGTCCGGACGCCCTCCGCCGCATACCGCGCGAGCACCCCTCCGGTCCCGGTCGCCTCGTCGTCGGGGTGGGCGTGTACTGCCATCAGGGTCAACGGCCGGTCGGTCATGAGGAGTCCTCCTGCGAGATGAGACGTGCCCGTGGCGGGCGTACCGCACAACCTCGCCGAGGGGACGGGATGTTCCCGGCGTGACGGCTCGCGTCCGCCTCGCGTCGGTCAGGGCTCGATGCGCGGGTCCTCGATGAGGCCGCCACTGAGACGGAAACGGTGGTGCAGGTCCACCACGCCGCCCGGGAAGTCGCCTCCAGGTGGTGGCGGTGAGTTCGGCGACTTCCTCGGGGTGCGCGGGGCGGCCGGGCGGGATGCCGCCGAGCTCCCGGCTCGCTCCTGAGCAGCGCAGCATGATCCACTACGTGTTCGCCGCCGGTCCGGCCCTGCTGGCCCGCTGTCCCCGCGGCGACGGGGCCACCGCCGATGAGCCGGCCCCCACCGAGGAGCGCGGCCTCAGGAGCCGGCCGGCCTGATCATCGCGAACGGCGCGCCCTGCGGGTCGGTGACCACGGTCATGCGGCCCGCGGACATGTCGAACGGCGGGACGAGGACGGTGCCGTCCCGGCGGACCAGGGTGTCCACCGTGGAGTCGACGTCGTCGACCGCGAAGTACGTCAGCCAGTGGGCCGGGGTGCCGGGCGGGTCGTCGGCGAGACGGGTGACGCCGCCGACCGTGAGGCCGCCCACGCGCAGTTCCCAGTAGGAGTCGTGGCCCTCCATCGGCGTGAACTCGATGTCGAACACCTCGCCGTAGAAGGCCGCGGCGGCATCCACGTCGCTGGTGTGCAGCTCGGTCCAGGTCAGCGCGCCGGGCTCGTTGACCACGCCCGCACCGAAGAACTCGCCCCGCTGCCAGACGCCGAACTCCGCGCCCTGCGGGTCGGTGGCGATCAGCATCCGGCCGAGGCTGCCGACATCCACCGCGGGGGCGAACGGGTCGCCGCCCGCGGCGATGATCCGCTCCTGGGTGGCGACCGCGTCGGCGGTGGCGAGGTAGGTGGTCCAGACGGTGGGCGGCTCCGGCATGCCCTCCGGGGCCGTCGCCGGGCCGATACCGGCAACGGCCCTGCCGTGCAGCTCGCAGACCGCGTACCCGCCGAACTCGGCCGGTCCCGGCGCGCCCTGCCAGCCGAACAGGTCCCGGTAGAAGTCCAGCGCGGCCTGCTGGTCCTGCGCCCTCAGATCGACCCAGCAGGGGGCGCCGGTCGCGTACGGGGTGGTGACTTCGGGCATCGTTGCCTCTCCCTGGTGGTGTGTCCGGGTGGACACCCTTCCGCCCCGATACGTCCCCGCCCCTCCGACACGCCGCTTGCCTCTCAGCGCACGGAGGAGGGCGGCGTGGCCCGTGCCCGGTGGTACAGGGATCGGGCGTGGGCGGGACCGGTGTGCGGCTCGACGGGCGCGCCGCGCCGACCGGTGAGCGCTGGCCAGCGGGCGCCCGGGTTGGGACTCGCCCGATCACTCCGTCACGGGCAGGCACTCGGCGAGCAGGTCGACGACGTCGTGCCAGGCTCGCCGCGCATGCCGTGGGTGGTGGCCGACGCCAGGGACCGCCGGATGGTCGACCGGCGGGTGGTGGAAGGCGTGCAAGGCGCCGCCGTAGACCACGAGGCGCCAGTCGACGCCCGCGGCCTGCATCTCGGCCGTGAACGCGTCCCGTTGTGCGGGCGGCATGATCGGGTCCTCCGACCCCACCCCGGCCCACACCGGGCAGCGGATGCGTGCCGCCTCACCCGGTCGGCCGGTGGTCAGTGCGTTGACGGTCCCGATCGCGCGCAGGTCGACGCCGTCACGCCCGAGTTCCAGCGCGATCGCGCCACCGGTGCCGTAGCCGACGGCGGCGATCCGGCCGGGGTCGGTCCGCGGTTCGGCGCGCAGCACATCGAGCGCCGCGTGGCCGATGCCGCGCATCCGGCCGGGGTCGTCGAGCAGCGGCAGGCAACGGGCCAGCATCTCCTCGGGGTTGCCCAAATAGCGCCCGCCGTGAAGGTCGAAGGCCAGCGCTACGTATCCCAGCTCGGCGAGGGCGTCGGCCCGCCGGCGCTCGACATCACTGAGCCCCATGCCCTCCGGGCCGACCAGCACCGCGGGCCGGCGGTCGGTACCGGCCGGAAGCGCGAGGTGCCCGATCATCGTGAGACCGTCGGCCGGGTACTCCACCGTGCGCGTGGTGATCTGTGGCATGCGACCGGACGTTAGCGAGCGACGGGCTCGGTCGGGCCGGGGTTTCACCACCGGCGGAACAGCGCGGGTGTTTCTTTGGCCCGGGACGCCTCCGCGACGAGTATGAGGACTGATCCGGGCGGGACGCCCCTCACCCGCCCGGGTGCGCCCCCCCTGGCGGACGCCCGGTGGACGTCCGTCGGATTCCGCGAAGCGAAGGGCTTGGTCATGAAGCGAGTTGTCGCCCGGTTGTGGCACGCCATGCGGGGGTCCGTGCAGTGGAGGGTCCTGTGGCTGGCGAACGCCAAGTTCATGGTGGGCGTGACCGGGGTCGTCCATAACGACGCCGGTCAGGTGCTCCTTCTCAGGCACCGTATGTGGCCCGAGCGGCGGCCGTGGGGACTGCCCACCGGGTTCGCGAAGAGGGGCGAGGAGTTCCCGCTCACCGTCGTCCGCGAGGTCAAGGAGGAGACGGGGCTCGACGTGACGCCCGGCCGTCTGGTCCGCCTGACCAGCGGATACCGACTCCGCGTGGAGGTCGCCTACGAGGCTCTGCACACCGGAGGAACCCTGAAGATCGACGACTTCGAGATTCTGGAGGCCCGGTGGTGCGACCCGGACGCGTTGTCGCAGGGATTGCAGGACTCCCATCGCCGGCTCATCACACCCTGAGGCAGTGGAACCGGCCGGGCCGCCCGCCCCGCGACGAGCCGGCCCGGCACCCCAAGGCCACCGGCGAGGACCTCGCCGAGTCACCCCCGCACGAACTGACCCACATAACCTGTGAGTTGGAGGCCATCCACCGCCCAACGGGGCGGCGGCCTCTACCAGTTCGTCCAGCTGTCCCCCTGCGAAGCCCCCGCCGAGGACGGCGACGCGTGCAGCCTCTGCGACGGACACGATCCCGGCCGCTCCCGGGAGAGGCGGGACCTCCTGCACGGCTGACTCAGTCCGAGGAGCCGACGATACGGCGCAGGTTCTCCACAGAGCCGGGCTCGCCCTTGAGGTGGCGTTCGCGGTCCGCGAGGAAGGCCTCGCCCAGCTCCTCGCGGCGCTTCATCGGGACGTTCTCGCGGGCGCCGTTGAGGATGGTGCGCTCCTCCTCGTCGGTGTGGTGGGTGATGGCCTCCACCAGCTCCTCCAGCTTGGAGTCCCACTCCTCGGAGCCGACCTCGTCGACCTCCAGCAGGGCCAGGAGGGCCTGGTTCCCCTCGTCGTGCTCGTGCTCGCCGTGCTCGACCTCTTCGTTGTCGATGTTCCGGTACCGCTTCAGGGCCGGATAGACCTCGGCCTCCTCCGCCAGCGCGTGCGCGACCAGCAGATCGGCGAACTCCTTGAGCGCCGCGGCCCGGTCGGCCTCGACGCTGCGCATCTGCCGGAAGAGGTCCTCCATGCGGCGGTGGTCCTGGAGGATGAGTTCGACGACGTCCTGGGTCTCGGCCATGAGGGGCACCACTCTCGTGCGATGTATGCGAAGTGTTCGGGTGCCCACCGTGTACCCCCGGTCCGCGCCGGGATGACTCGCCGCGCGGGGCGGGATCAGCTTCGGCTTCGCGGGGCCGGGAGGGCCTTCGTCATCCCCGGCAGGAAGTCGTTGAAGAGCTCATGGACCTCCAGGACCAGCGGGCGCAGGACGCGGAAGCGGGACAGGGCCACGCCGCGGGCGGTGAGGCGGGCGCCGCGCCGGGCCAGGCGGTAGCTGCGCTCGCGGTTCTCCGTACGGTCGAAGACCCAGTAGAGGACCAGGCCCATCTGGGAGAGCCACATCAGCTCGGGGAGGGCTTCGCGGAGCTCGGGGGAGACCTTGGACCTGGAGCCCGCCAGCACCTCGCGGTGCACGCTGATCGCCTGCTCGCGGGCGTGCTCGCTCTCCGCGGAGAAGGGGCTCAGCGGGCTGTCCGGGTCGGCCGCGTTCTTGAAGAACTGCACGGCGAACTCGTGATACGGCTCCGCGATGTCCAGCCACGCGGTGAGCACGCCCGCGAGCCGGGCCTCCAGGTCGGTCTCCGTCTCCAGCACCGACCGGACCGCCACCTGGTGCTCGGCGGCGATCCGGTCGTAGAAGCCCTGGATCAGGTGCTCCTTGCCCGCGAAGTAGTAGTAGGCGTTGCCGACCGAGACGCCGGCCTCCCTGGCGATGGCCCGCATCGTGGTCTTGTCGTAGCCGTTCTCCTGGAACAGCCGCATCGCGGTCTCGAGGATCAGCGCGCGGGTGTGTTCCGACTTGCTCTGGGGTCCGGCCTCGGGGCCGTCGTTCTTCGCGGGCACGTAGGGAGCCTAACCAGTGGGGCAGGTGCCGTCGGCGCAGGACGGCGGGTCGTGCACCCAGCCCTCGGCGGGGACGTACCGCCAGCCGTCCGTGCGGCTGTACGTGCCCTGCCCGCCCCATCGGCCGCCGCGCTGCCGACTCCACTGCGCGCCACGGTACTTGGCCGCCGCCAGCACCGCGCCCCGCGCCAGCACGGCGCCCGCCGGGGTGCTGAGGCGATGGGCCAGCGGGCGGTGCTCGCGCAGCGCCCACAGCACCACGACCCAGGCCGCCGCGCCCCGGTACACCTGGCCCAAGTCCCCGATCACGGTGACCTCCTCCAGTGTCCGGGCCGGGTCCACGCCGGGGAACCGGGTCAGGGCCTCGGCCGAGCCGGCGGGGACCAGCTCCAGGGGGACCAGGTGCGACTGGCGCAGCAGCCAGTCCCGCAGGTGGGTGCAGAGGCCGCACTCGGCGTCGTAGAGGACCGTCAGGCCCCGGACCGGGGCGCTCGTGACGCCCCGGTCCACGGCCCCGCTCATGCTCCGGCCGTCGGCGCGACCCAGCCCTGCGGGGCCACCGGCGGCTGCGTCTCGCGCTCCATCAGGCCGCGGCGGCGGATCTTGTTGAGTACGAAGACGTTGCCGAGGTGCATCGCGCCGAGGACCAGCAGGACGACGCCGAGCTTGGCCGAGAGGGTCTCGAAGACGCCCCTCGTGTCCTCGATGGTGCCGTCGTCGCTCAGGTAGAGCGTCACGAAGCCGAGGTTGACCAGGTAGAAGCCGACCACCAGGAGGTGGTTGACGGCGTCCGCGAGCTTTTCGTTGCCGTGCAGCACATCCGCCAGGAAGACCCGGCCGTTGCGGCTGAGCGTGCGGGCGACCCAGACGGTCAGCGCGATGCTGACGGCCAGGTAGATCACGTAGGCGATGACGGTGCGGTCCATGCCCCACCCCTTCTTGAACGCGTTCAAAACGCTGACAGGGATGACTGTAGACCTGTTTTTGAACGTGTTCAACCAAGAGGAGTGAGGTCTGGATCTCAAGCCCGGCGGGCGAGTTCGGGGCGCTTGGTGTAGTCGGTGAAGCCGAAGACGTTCCCCCACGGGTCCGCGAACTCCACGGTGCGCCCGGTGGCCGTGGACATCGCCTCGTCCACCGGCTCGATCCCGGCCTCCGCCAGTCGCCGCGCCGCCGCCCGCGCGTCCGGCACCTCCAGCCAGAGCCGCGACGCGGGCCAGGTGGGCGGCCGGTGTCCGAGCCCGTCCTCGAGCCGGAGCAGAATCCCCGGCGTCTCCCCGCCCACCCTCAGCAGCGCGATCCCGCCCTCGTCGAACCGGAACCCCACGGTGAACCCGGCCCGCTCGTAGAACCCCACGGCCTCCCCGAGATCCCCCACGGGAAGTACAACGTTGTCGAACCCCAGCAACTCGTGTGCTTCGTCGTCTGACATGCCGTCAGGCTAGCGACGGGGGCGTCCCGCCTCGATGATCGCGGCCACGTCCAGGGTGACCTTCGCCCCGATGGAGTCGGGGAGGTCGACGGTCTCGCCGGGGGAGTGGACGCGGTGGGTGCCGTACGTTCCCTCGGCGGGCTCGGTGAGCACGTGGAGCCGCTGGTGCTTGCGGTCCACGACGACGTATACCGGGACCTTGGCCCGGGCGTAGGCGCCGACCTTGGTCTTCAGGTCGTCCTTCCAGTTGCCGGAGGTCACTTCGAGGACGAGGCGGAAGCAGACGGGGTCGTACGTGTTGTTCTCGACGTGGTGATCTTCGATGTCGGCGTTGACCACTACCAGGTCGGGGACGGCGTAGTCCTCCGGACCAGTCGGCAGCCGGATGGCGATCTTCTGCGCCACGAGGGTCTCGTCCCGGTGCAGCTCGCCGTTGATGAGCAGAACCATGACGTCGGTCAGCACGCGGGCGTGCGGGGCGTCGGGCAGCGGGGTCACCAGGAGGTGGCCGCCGATGATCTCGACGGGGTAGCCGGGATGGCGCTCCATGATCTCGTCGGCGATCGGGGTCAGCGAGAACCACGAGGGTGTGCCGGACATTGCTCTGCCTCCAGGGTGACGATCAGCGGCATTCTCGTGCGACGCACCACACCCACGCGTCCCGCGATCACCCGCATTCACCCGAAAGGGCCCCGCTCCGGAGACCGGAACGGGGCCCTTGAGACCGTCGGAGACAGATCTCAGAAGCGGCGGGTGATCAGCGCGCGCTTCACTTCCTGGATCGCCTTCGTGACCTCGATGCCGCGCGGGCAGGCGTCCGTGCAGTTGAAGGTCGTGCGGCAGCGCCAGACGCCGTCGCGGTCGTTGAGGATCTCCAGGCGCTGCTCACCGGCATCGTCGCGCGAGTCGAAGATGAAGCGGTGGGCGTTCACGATCGCGGCCGGGCCGAAGTACTGGCCGTCGTTCCAGAACACCGGGCAGGACGAGGTGCACGCGGCGCACAGGATGCACTTCGTGGTGTCGTCGAACCGCTCACGGTCCTCCGGCGACTGGAGCCGCTCACGGGTCGGCTCGTTGGTGTCGTTGGTGATCAGGAACGGCATGACGTCCCGGTACGCCTGGAAGAACGGCTCCATGTCGACCACGAGGTCCTTGAGCGCGGTCAGGCCCTTGATGGGCTCGACCGTGATCGGCTTCCCGGGGTTGACGTCCTTGATCAGCGTCTTGCAGGCCAGGCGGTTCTTGCCGTTGATCCGCATCGCGTCGGACCCGCAGATGCCGTGGGCGCAGGAACGGCGGTAGGTCAGCGTGCCGTCGAGATCCCACTTGATCTTGTTGAGCCCGTCGAGGACGCGCTCCTTGGGGTCCATCTCCAGCTGGAAGTCTTCCCAGTGGGGCTCCGCCGCGACCTCCGGGTTGAACCGGCGGATGCGGAGGGTGACCGTGATGTAGGGGGACGCGGCGGACGCCGCCTCGGCCTTGTCCAGAACAGGGGTAGCCATCAGTACTTACGCTCCATCGGCTGGTAGCGGGTCTGGACGACCGGCTTGTAGTCGAGACGCACGGTCTCCGAGCCGTCGTCGCCCACCTCGCGGTACGCCATCGTGTGACGCATGAAGTTGACGTCGTCGCGGTTCGGGTAGTCCTCGCGGTAGTGACCGCCGCGGGACTCCTTGCGGGCCAGCGCGGAGACCGCCATGACCTCGGCCAGCTCCAGCAGGTTGCCCAGCTCGATGGCCTCCAGCAGGTCGGTGTTGAACCGCTTGCCCTTGTCCTGGATCGACACGTGCCGGTACCGCTCGCGCAGCTCGGCGATCTTCTCGACCGCCGTCTTGATCGTCTGCTCGGTGCGGAACACCATCACGTTGGCGTCCATGGTCTCCTGCAGCTCCCGGCGGATGTCGGCCACCCGCTCGGTGCCCGTGGCGTCCCGCAGCCGCTCGATCTGCGCGACGACCATCCCGGCCGGGTTCTCCGGCAGGTCGACGAAGTCCACGGTGTGGGCGTAGTCGGCGGCGGCGATGCCCGCGCGGCGGCCGAACACGTTGATGTCCAGCAGCGAGTTGGTGCCCAGGCGGTTGGCGCCGTGCACGGAGACACAGGCGACCTCGCCGGCCGCGTACAGACCCGGCACGACGGTGGTGTTGTCCGCCAGGACCTCACCCTCGACGTTGGTCGGGATGCCGCCCATCGCGTAGTGCGCGGTGGGCTGGATCGGGATCGGGTCCGTGTACGGCTCGATGCCCAGGTAGGTGCGCGCGAACTCGGTGATGTCCGGGAGCTTCGCGTCGAGCTGCTCCGGCGGCAGGTGGGTGAGGTCGAGGTACACGTGGTCGCCCTCGGGACCGCAGCCCCGGCCCTCGCGGATCTCGGTGTAGATCGAGCGCGAGACGACGTCACGGGACGCGAGGTCCTTCATGACCGGCGCGTACTTCTCCATGAAGCGCTCGCCGTCCTTGTTGCGCAGGATGCCGCCCTCGCCGCGGGCACCCTCGGTGAGCAGGATGCCCATGCGCCAGATGCCGGTCGGGTGGAACTGGAAGAACTCCATGTCCTCCAGCGGGATGCCCCGGCGGAAGCACGCGGCCTGGCCGTCACCGGTCAGGGTGTGCGCGTTGGACGTCACCTTGAAGAACTTGCCGGTGCCGCCGGACGCGTAGATCACGGACTTCGCCTGGAAGACGTGGATCTCGCCGGTGGCCAGCTCGTACGCCACCACACCGGAGGACGTCTTGACGCCGTCGACCTCGGTGATGAGCTGGTCCAGCACGTAGAACTCGTTGAAGAACTCCACGCCCTCCTTGACGCAGTTCTGGTACAGCGTCTGGAGGATCATGTGGCCGGTGCGGTCGGCCGCGTAGCAGGACCGGCGGACCGGGGCCTCGCCGTGGTTGCGGGTGTGACCGCCGAAGCGGCGCTGGTCGATCGTCCCGTTGGGCGTCCGGTTGAACGGCAGGCCCATCTTCTCCAGGTCGAGGACCGCGTCGATGGCCTCCTTGGCCAGGATCTCGGCGGCGTCCTGGTCGACCAGGTAGTCACCGCCCTTGACCGTGTCGAAGGTGTGCCACTCCCAGTTGTCCTCCTCCACGTTGGCCAGCGCGGCGGCCATGCCGCCCTGCGCGGCGCCCGTGTGGGAGCGGGTGGGGTAGAGCTTGGTCAGCACGGCGGTGCGGCTGCGCTTCGTGGACTCGATGGCCGCGCGCATGCCCGCGCCACCGGCGCCGACGATGACGGTGTCGTACTTGTGGATCTTCATGATTCTCGCAGCCCCGTGCCTAGCGGATGTTCGGGTCGAAGGTGAAGATCACCAGCGTGCCCAGCAGGATGGTGAACACCGTGGCCGTGTAGAGCAGGCCCTTGAGCCACAGGCGGGTGTTCACGCGCTCCGCGTAGTCGTTGATGACCGTGCGCAGGCCGTTGGCGCCGTGCAGCATCGCCAGCCACAGCATCGCCAGGTCCCAGACCTGCCAGAACGGGGACGCCCAGCGGCCGGCCACGAAGGCGAAGCCGATCTTGGAGACGCCACCGTCCAGCACGAGCTGGATCAGCAGGTGACCGAGGACGAGGACGACCAGCACGATGCCGGACAGGCGCATGAAGAGCCAGGCCGCCATCTCGAAGTTGCCCCGCGTGGACCTCGGGGTCTTCTTGGTCCGGGTGCGCGAGCGCGGCGCGTCGAGGGAGAGCGTGTAGGCGTCCTCGGCGGCGTCCGCGGAGGAGCCCGTCAGGTTGATCTCAGAGGTGGACATCGGCGTCAGCTCCCGAACAGGACACGAGCGGCGTGGCCGAGGACCGGGTACAGGGCGCCGGCCATCAGGATGATCCAGACGCCGAGGACGCTCCACAGCATCTGCTTCTGGTAGCGCGGGCCCTTCGACCAGAAGTCGACGGCGATGACGCGCAGACCGTTGAGCGCGTGGAAGAGGATGGCGGCCACGAGGCCGTACTCCAGCAGCGCGACGATCGGGGTCTTGTACGTGGCTACGACCTTGTCGTAGTCCTCGGGGGAGACACGCACGAGAGCGGTGTCCAGCACGTGAACGAACAGGAAGAAGAAGATGAGGACGCCGGTGACTCGATGAGCCACCCAGGACCACATACCTTCCCGGCCGCGGTACAGCGTTCCAGCCGGCACGGAAGAACCCTCCGGGTGCGGGGACTAGGGCCGCGCCGGCTTCACTGTCGGTCGGGCCCGGCCGGGTACGGTCCACCGGCCCTCAGCATCGTATCCATGAGGCGCGGCGCGACTGACGGGGGGCCTGTTTCGGGTGATCCGCCGCTTGTGGCGTTGCGGCTCGTGTGCATCCGTTCCGTTTGGTCCGCTTATACGCCCGGCCGGGGCGCGTAGTGGCTGGTCACGCGGGTGGCGGCGGTGCCCAGATGGGCCGTGAGCCGGTGCCGGGCCAGGCCCCGCAGTTCCTCGGCGGCGATCACCCGCTCGTCCTCGGGATCGTTCGCCAATCGTGACCGGATGCCCTCCAGGACCCGGTCCAGCGCCTCCTCGGGGGAGGTCCCGCCCGGCGCGATCACGAAGACATGGCCGAAGCGGGCCTCGTAGGCGGCGTGCGCCGCGCTCAGGGCCGTGTGGGCGGCCGAGTAGGTGTCCTCGGGCAGCTCGGGCAGGGACTCGCCCGCCAGGGCGTCGGCCAGGTCGACGACCCGCAGGTCGTAGGCCGCCTCGTCCGCCGCGGCCAGCAGGGCGGCCAGGTCGGGGTAGGGGCGGTGCTCGGCGAGCCGGTGCGCCCAGCGGGCGTTGCGCAGACAGCGCAGGAGCAGCGCGCGGGCCTCCTCGGCCGGCGCCAGGTTGAAGGCGTCGAGCGGGGTCGGGAGATACGGCGAACGGTGCGCAGGCAGCGTGGGTCCTCATGGGAGGAGGGACAGGGTCGTGCCGGAACGGCAGGGGGACCTGTGAAGGATGTGCCGACACGTTATCGAGAGTGGTCACTGTGTGTCCGGCTGATGCCCGAATTTCACTCGGACGGGAGAGTTTCGGAACGTCTCGGTGACGGGTGAACCGCGGATCGGCCGTACGTTGGGAGGGTGAGCCAGCACAGACATCGTGCTTCGGCACGACAGCTCAAGCGGAAGCGGGCCATCATGGCCGCCGCGGTCGTCGGAACCGTGGTGACCGGGGTGGGCGTCGGAGTGTGGGCGTCATCCGGAGGGGGTGGTTCCGGTAGGGGCTCGGACGCGGGCGCGGTCGGCGCCTCCCGGCAGGCCGATCCGCCGACCCCCTCGCCCACCCGCTCGTACCCCATGTCCAAGGCGCCGCAGACCATCCCGGCGGTGCGCGAGCACACCGCGGCCCGCGGGCCCGGCTGGAAGCCCGGTGACGGCGGCCGGGTGGTGGTCACCGACCCGGCGCTGGCCGACGAGGGCAAGCTCATAGCCGGTGAGCTGGGCCTCGCCTACGGCGGCGAGAAGACCGACTCCAGGGCCGGCGACGTCCGCCTCGGCCTCGGCGGGAGCGGCAACCCGGAGTCGTACACCATGACCGTGCGCGACGGGCGGGTGGACATCCAGGGGCCCGCCGACGCGGGCGTCTTCTACGGGACCCGGACCCTCAAGCAGGAGGTCCGCGGCGGCGGCACCGCGCCCGAGGGCGTGGTCAGGGACGAGCCCGCCAAGCCCTCGCGCGGCCTCATGCTCGACATCGCGCGCAAGCCGTTCTCGGAGACCTGGATCGAGGACCGGATACGCGAACTGGGCGATGTGAAGTACAACGAGCTGGGACTGCACTTCTCGGACGACCAGGCGTTCCGCATACAGTCCACCACCCACCCCGAGATCGTCTCCAAGGACCATCTCACCAAGGCGCAGGTCAAGAAGATCGTCGGCCTGGCCGCCGCCCGGCACATCGCGATCGTGCCCGAGATCGACTCGCCGGGGCACCTGGGCGCCGTCATCGCCGCCCACCCCGATCTCCAGCTCCGCAACGTCAACGGCAAGGCGACGCGCGGCGCGATCGACATCTCCAAGCCCGAGTCCGCGAAGATCGTCGACGATCTGCTCGACGAGTACGCGGACCTGTTCCCGGGCGACAAGTGGAACCTGGGCGGCGACGAGTACCAGGCGCTGGTCGTGCCCGACCCCGAGGCGTCCTACCCGCAGCTCGCCGCCGCCGCCCGCGACGCCTACGGCGCAGGCGGCAACGTCGCCGACCTCACCACCGGCTGGCTGAACGGCCGCGCGGACACCGTCCGGGCCCACGACCGCACCATGCGGGCTTGGAACGACGGCTTCCTGCGCGACTCCACGATCCAGCCCGCCAAGGACATCCAGGTCGCCTACTGGACCGGCAAGGAGATCGGCGCCCGGCCCCCGGTGGACTACCTGAAGGCGGGCCGCGAGGTCTACAACTACAACGACGAGTACCTGTACTACGTCCTCGGCGAGCCGAACGCCTTCGTCTACCCGACCGGCCAGCGGATCTACCAGCAGTGGACCCCGCGCGTGATCCGGGGCACGAGTGCCGTGCCGGCGCAGTACGACGGTCAGATCCTCGGCGGTTCCTTCGCCGTGTGGTGCGACTTCCCGAACGCCCAGACCGAGAGCCAGGTCGCGTCCGGCATCCGGATGCCGCTGCGGGCCACCGTGCAGAAGCTCTGGGACCCGGGGCAACCGGCGCTGTCCTGGCCGCAGTTCAAGCAGCTGGCGAACCGGCTGGGGTGAGTGGACGGAATGTCGGCGTAGCACGTATGTTTCCGTGTTCGCTCGTGCGTACGCGGCTCTGGGGAGGGCCGCGTACGCCGTTCCAGCCGTACCGGGGGGAAGACCTTCATGATCTGCGCCAGCTGCCACAGCAACGAGGCCGTCACCGGGGAGACGCGGTGCGCCCGCTGCGCGCCGGCCGTGCCCTTCGTACCGCCGGGTCCGCCGCTGCGCTCGCCGGTGGGGCTGGGGCAGGCGACGGCGGTGCTGCTGGGGCTCGTCGGTGCCGGTGACGCGGTGGCGATCTGGGCCGACCTGGCGAAGCCGTCCGTCCTGGCCGGGCCGGTCCTCGACATCGCGCAGGGGGTCCTGCTGCTCGCCGCGGCGGTCGTGTACCTGTGCTGGCTGTGGCGGGTGCGGGTCAACGCCGAGGTGTTCGACGCCAGTTCGCAGAGCAAGGCGCGGTGGTGGACGATCGGCGGCTGGTTCATCCCGTTCGTGAACTTCTGGTTCCCGCGCCGGATCGTTCTCGACGCGTGGGACGCCAGCGCGCCGCAGGGGCGGCCGAGCGGTCATGGGCTGGTCGACCTGTGGTGGACGGCGTGGGTGGCCGGGCTGATCGCCGACCGGCTGCTGCGGGTGGAGTCCGGGGCGGGGATGCTCGCCGTGGTCGACGGCATCGACCTCGTCGCCGCCGTGCTGGCCACCGTGGTGGTCCTCCGGCTGACCGGGATGCAGAACGAGAAGGCGCTCCGCGGGCCCTCGCTGCCGTTCGCCGCGCTTGGCTGAAAAACGGTGACTGTGACACTCCGGGCCCGTCGCACGCAGTAAGGGGAAATGCGGGCTCCGTACAGGCGGTGCCCAGGCGAGGGAGGCATTCCATGAGCCTGGAGGAACTGATCGCGCAGGCCGACGCACGCGGGCTGGCCGCGAGCGGGCTGGCTTGTTCGGATCGGTGCGTGTCCCTGCTCGTCGAGGACGACGAGTTGCTGCGCCCGCTGTGGGCGCATCTCGTGGACGACTCCGACTGGTCCGAGAGCCTGGCGAAGGTGCGGGCCGCGCTGGATGCGACGGAGCCGGAGCCGTGCTCCGGTTCCGGTGCGGACGAGGCGGCGGGGGTGGCGCGGGGGATGCTGCTGTCGGCTCCGGCCGAGCGGGAGGGGGACGCGCTGCGGGAGTGGGCCGAGGCGTGCTCGTCGGCCTCGCTGCGGGTGCACCGGCTGCTGGACCCGGCCGGCGGTGACGGCGGGGACGAGGAACTGCCGCTGGTCGCGGCGGAGCTGGGGCGGCAGACGGTGGTCCTCCAGCTCCTCGCGGAGCACGGGCCGCAGGGGTTGCGGCGGGCGCTGGACGTCTCGGGGGAGGGACGGCGGGTGCTGCGGGCGGTGGTGTCGCGGCGGGCGCGGGCTCAGGCTTAAACCTGAACTCGGGGTGGGTTCTGTGTCCGTCCTGTCGGGACGGTGGGGCGGTCCTGCGCCGGTTGCCGAAACGGCGCCGAATCGTGTGACGCGCGGGCGGCCAGGACCGCTTACCCCTGTGTGACTACCCAGTACGCAACAACGCAGACGGACTACCGCCCCTCGGCCGCGGCACGCCCCGCGCGGTGGGCCGCGGACACGGTCGCCACCATGCGCGAGGGCGCCCGCCTCCGCCTCGACTACTCCCCCCAGAGCCTGTGGCGCCTGGACCGCGTCATCGAGGAACTCCGCCACGACCACCCGCCGTACGAGGCCGTGGCACGCGTACTGCGCGGCTTCGGCGCCTACGCCGGCGAGGTCGTCGCCCGCCACACGGGCGGCGAATGGTGGGCCACGGGCGGCACCCACTGGCTCCGCACCCCCGACGGCCGCCTCTGGGACCCCCTGGAGGAGGCCCACCTGGCCTTCACCGGCGAGGGCTCCCTGCGGGGCCTGTGCCGGGAGGCGGCAGGGGCCTAGCCGGCCGCTCGCCGGACCACGTCCTCCCCCGGTCCCGGGCGGCGCACCGGGGTGAGTGACCCGGCCGGGCCCGTGCGACCCGCACCCCGCGCGGTCGGTGTAACATCAAAAGTTACGATTGAGGAAGGGTCGGCCGGGCTGATGAGTGCCAACAGCAGGATGAGCATCGCCGTTCACGTGCTGGCGTGGATGGCCCTGGACCGGCTCGACGAAGAGACGATCGCGACGTCGCAGCGCATCGCCGACAGCGTCAACACCAATCCCGTCGTGATCCGCCGTTGTCTGATGGAACTCCGCGACGCGGGCATCGTCCACGGCAAGCGGGGTGCCAAGGCCGGATGGACCCTGACCCGGGAACCCGAGTCGATCACGCTGCGGGACGTGTACGGCGCGGTGGAGGGCAACGGACTGTTCGCCCTGCACCGCACTCCGCCCAACGAGGAATGTCCCGTCGGCTTCGGCATCAGGCCGGTACTCGACTCGGTGTACGCCCGCCTGGACGACGCGGTACGGGACGAACTCGCCGCGATCTCGATCGCTGACGTCCTCCGCGACGTGCAGGAGGAGCGACGCGTCGCCGGCTGACCCCCGTCGTCACACCTGCCGCTGACCTCCGTCGACGAAGAGTTCGACACCGGTGACGAACGTGCTCTGGTCGCCGGCGAGGAACAGCGCCACATCGGCGACCTCCTCCGGGCGCCCCATCCGGCCCAGCGGAACCTGGCTCACGAAGCCCTCCCGTATCTTCGCGGCCGACTCCGCGTCGGGCGCGAGGCCCGCGATCCCCGGAGTGTCGGTCGGCCCCGGTGCCAGCGTGTTGACGCGGATCGCGCGATCGCTCAGTTCGTTCGCCCACGTGCGGGAGAAGGAGCGGATGGCGGCCTTCGAGGCGGCGTAGACGCCGAACGCCTCCTCCCCTCGCGCCGTGCTCCCGGTGAGGATCACCGAGGCGCCGTCGTTCAGCAGCGGAAGCGCCTTCTGGACCGTGAACAGCGTGCCCTTGACATTGATGCCGAAGGTCGAGTCGAAGTGCTCCTCCGTCAGGTCCTCCAGGGTGGCGAACTCACCGCCGCCGGCGTTGGCGAACAGCACGTCGATGCGACGGCCGCTCTCCGCCACCGCCTCGTACAGGCGGTCGATGTCATCCAGGTTCGAGACGTCTCCCCGGACCCCCGTGACGTTCTCGCCGATCTCGGCCACCGCCGCGTCGAGCGCCTCCTGGCGGCGGCCGGTGATGAAGACGTGCGCGCCCTCCTCGGCGAACCGCTTGGCGGTCGCAAGGCCGATCCCACTGTTGCCGCCGGTGACGACGGCCGTCTTTCCCTCGAGCTTTCCCACCGGGTCCTCCCTTCACCGCGGGCCGGCATCGACCCGACCCTGGATGTAACAACTTACATTACATCCAGGGTCGGGGGGTGGGGCGGAGACCGGTCGCGCGGGTGATCACCCCTCGATGAAGGAGAGGATCTCCGGGTTGAGGACGTCCGGGTGGAGCGACAGCATTCCGTGGGGCCATCCCTCGTAGCTCTTGAGCGTCGCGTTCTTCAGCAGCGCGGCGGACTTCGGCGCGGAGTCCTCGTAGGGCACCACTTGGTCGTCGGTACCGTGCAGGACGAGCACCGGGACGTCGATGCTCTTGAGGTCCTCGGTGAAGTCGGTCTCGGAGAACGCCTTGATGCATTCGTAGTGCGCGTTCGCCGCGCCCCTCATGCCCTGCCACCACCAGCGGTCGATGAGCCCCTGGACGACCTCGGCGCCGGGCCGGTTGAAACCGTAGAAGGGGCCCGCGGGGACGTCGATGTAGAACTGTGCGCGGTTGGCGGCGAGCGCCTCGCGCAGCGCGTCGAAAGCCTCGATCGGGGTGCCCTCGGGGTTGCTGTCCTTCTTGACCATGACCGGGGGCACCGCGTTGGAGATGACCGCCTTGGACACCCGGCCCGGTTCGGCCCGCGCCACGTAGCGGACCACCTCGCCGCCCCCGGTGGAGTGCCCGATGTGCACCGCGTCCTTCAGATCCAGTGCGTCGGTCAGGGCGGCCACGTCGGCGGCGTAGGTGTCCATGTCGTGCCCGGTCGACGGCTGGCTGGAGCGTCCGTGCCCGCGGCGGTCGTGGGCGATGACGCGATAGCCCTTGGACAGGAAGTACAGCAACTGGTTGTCCCAGTCCTCGTGGCTCAGGGGCCAGCCGTGGTGGAAGACGATCGGCTGGGCGTCCCGGGGGCCCCAGTCGACGTAGAAGATGCTGGTGCCGTCAGGCGTGGTCACTGTGCCCATGGCTGATACCTCCGGCCCCCCGGAACGTGTCGGCCCGCGTTTCTGCCACGCTACGCGCGCGCCGGTAGGGGTGCATGTCAGCGCTCGCGGGGCGCCTGGGCCGGAGGGCCGGCGGTCAGAGCAACGGCCGGGGTCGCCACCCCCCACAGGAGAGACCCCGGCCGTTGCGTGGTGCGGACCGCGGGCGGTCCGTCATGTTGTTCTGCGTCATGGCCGCGTCATATGTCACACCTGGGCGTGTCACGAGTCAGTTGCATCTTCCACAGACATGGACGAGCAGCGGTTTCAGGCCGTAACGTGCCTTTCGCGCCGACCGAGTGACGGGCGTAAAGGGAGTGCGGTGCAGGGGGACGACGCGGAGTTGACGGCCGCGGTGCGCGCGGCCCAGGCGGGGGACGAGACCGCGTTCCGTACGGTGTACCGCGCGGTGCATCCACGGCTGCTGGGCTATGTGCGCACGCTGGTGGGCGACTTGGAGGCCGAGGACGTCACGTCCGAGGCGTGGCTCCAGATCGCGCGCGACCTCGACCGGTTCAGCGGCGACGCCGACCGCTTCCGCGGCTGGGCCGCGCGGATAGCCCGCAACCGCGCCCTGGACCACATACGGATGCGCGGCCGCCGCCCCCTGATAGGCGGCGACGAGACGGAACTGACCGGCAGAGCCGCCGAGTCGGACACCGCCGGTGAGGCCATCGAGGCCCTGACCACCGACGGCACCCTCTCCCTCATCGCCCGGCTCCCGCAGGACCAGGCCGAGGCCGTCGTACTGCGCGTGGTGGTCGGTCTCGACGCCAAGACCGCCGCCGAGACGCTCGGCAAGCGCGCGGGCGCCGTCCGTACCGCCGCGCACCGGGGGCTGAAGCGGCTGGCCGAACTCCTCGGCGCCGATCCGGAATCGACGGGAGGGCTCGACGCGCTCCCGCCCCAGCGAACGCCGCGCGGTGGCGCGGTGCGGTCCGCGAGTGTGACGCATACGCGTACGCGGACGCAGAAGGACATGTGATGGCCGACGAGCACGACAAGTGGCTGGACGGTGAGACGTCGGAACGTCTGCTGCGCGGTGAGCCGTTGGAAACCGTCGACGCCGACGCGCGCGTCCCCGCCGACCGGCTCGCCGGACTGCTCGGCGCCCTGGCCGCCCAGGGTGCCCCCGCGCTCGGTGAACTACCCGGCGAGAAGGCCGCGTTGGCCGCGTTCCGGGACGGCCGGGCTGCCGTGCCCGCCGGGAGCGCGTACGGGTACGGCGACGCCGGCCTCGTCCGCATCGGCGCCCGCGCATCCCGTACCCGCCGCTCCCGCTGGGGCCGGCCCGTCCGGCTGGGCCTCGCCGCCGCGCTGGCCGCGGGCACGCTGGGCGGGGTCGCGGTGGCCGCGGGGAGCGGGGTGCTGCCCGGCCCGTTCCGGCACGACGCCCCCCGCCCCGGTGCCTCCCTCTCCGCCGCGGCGAGCCCGGCCCGGCCCGGCGAACCGGCGTCCCCGCCCTCCTCGCCGGGCACCTCGGGCACCCCGGACGTGACCCCGCGCGCACCGGCACCCGACGCGTCGGACGACGAAGCCGCGAGCACCGGCAAGGCCACGGACCAGCCCTCCTCCGCCGAGCCCTCGCGCCGCCCCGGCGCCCGCTGGTGGGCCGCCGCCACAGCCTGCCGCGACCTGCGGGAAGGCCGGGAGCCGGACACCGGGAACCGGCGGACCCTGGAGGGCCTCGCGGGCGGCCCGACGCGGGTCAAGGTCTACTGCCGCGCCCTGCTCGGCGCCGCCGAGGTGAACGGCCGCACCCCTGACCACCCGGGCGCGGACGGCAGGGGCGACGAGGGCGGGAGCGGCGGCCGGCACGACGACAACCAGGGCGACGACGACAGCCGCACCCCCCGCCCGCGTCTCCGCCTCGACCTCCCGTCGACCCGCCAGGCCCCTTCTGACCTGGTCCTTTGTCACTTCCGAAAAATTGTTTCGGAAAGGTGTGACGTTTCTGGAGGCGACGGCGCAGTACTGAGTGAGCCGACTGGTCATCGGCCGTCGCACTGAGCTGGGGTTCCCCCCGTACCCCAAGGCTCGTGCATCGGCGCGGGCGGGACACGTTCCCCCGGTCCCGCCCGCGCCCCCATTTCACCGCTGGAACCCGCTCACCGGTACACCACCACCCGGTCCCCGTTCCGCACCTGCGCGAAGAGCGACGCGATCGCCCCCTCGTCCCGCACGTTCACGCACCCGTGCGAACCGCCCGCGTACCCGTGCGCCGCGAAGTCGTAGGAGTAGTGGATCGCCTGGCCGCCGCTGAAGAACATGGCGTACGGCATCGGGGAGTCGTAGAGCGTCGACACATGGTGCCGGGACTTCCAGTAGATGCTGAACACACCCTCGCGGGTCGGCGTGTACTGCGAGCCGAAGCGGACCGAGACCGTGGTGAGCGTGCGGCCGTCGATCATCCAGCGCAGGGTCCGGCTGGTCTTGCTCACGCACAGCACCCGCCCGGTCAGACAGCGCGGGTCGGGCGCGGCGGCGGGCTGGCCGCCCATCAGATACAGCTCCCACTGGCCCGGCCGGTGCGTCATCGCCAGCAGCCGCTGCCAGGTGACGTTGTCCACGCGGCCCGTACGGGGGAGCCCCCGCTTGCCCTGGAAGCCGCTCACCGCCTGCTCGGTGAGGTCGTCGTACTCCCCGGTCGGCCCGTCGTTCAGCCACTGCACCTGCCGGAGCCGGGCCTGCAGCTCCCGCACGCCGGTCCCGCTGTCCCCGCGCGAGAACAGGGCCCCCGTCGTGGTGTGGGGCCGGGCGGACGGCGTGTCGAAGTGGACCGGGTACTGCGGCTTCCCGTCGGCCCCCTCCGGCGGTGGCTTGCACCCCCCGAGCGCCACGGCGAGGGCGGCGGCCGAGGCGAACAGGGCGACGGTTCTCCCCGGAATCCTCATGCCGAGGATGCTTCCCCCGCGCGCCCGCCGCCGAACAACGAGGCATCGTGGAAGGCGACCGACCCTCCCGGATTCCGGAGGCAGCCATGGCGCGAGAGTCGGAGTCGGGCACGCCCGTCGAGCCGGTCTACGGCCCCGAGGCACTGACCGGCTGGGACCCCGCCACCGAGCTGGGCGAACCGGGCGCGTACCCCTACACCCGTGGCGTGTACCCGACCATGTACACCGGCCGCCCCTGGACCATGCGCCAGTACGCCGGCTTCGGCACCGCCGCCGAGTCGGGCGCCCGCTACCGCGACCTGATCGCCCACGGCGTCACCGGCCTCTCGGTCGCCTTCGACCTGCCGACCCAGATGGGGTACGACTCCGACGCGCCCCTCGTGCGCGGCGAGGTCGGCCGGGTCGGGGTGGCGGTGGACTCGATCGAGGACATGCGGGAGCTGTTCGACGGGATTCCGCTGGACCGGGTCTCCACCTCGATGACGATCAACGCCCCGGCGGCCGTACTGCTGCTCCTGTACGAGCTGGTGGCCGAGGAGCGGGGGATACCCGGCGACCGTCTGACCGGCACCGTCCAGAACGACATCCTCAAGGAGTACATCGCGCGCGGCACCTACATCTTCCCGCCCCGCCCCTCCCTCCGGCTGACCGCCGACCTCTTCGCGTACTGCGCCGCCGCCCTGCCGCGGTGGAACACCATCTCCGTCTCCGGCTACCACATGGCCGAGGCCGGAGCCTCGCCCGCGCAGGAGATCGCGTTCACGCTGGCGGACGCGGTCGCCTACGTCCGCGCGGCGCTCGCGGCCGGCATGGACGTGGACGACTTCGGGCCCCGCCTGTCCTTCTTCTTCGTGGCGCGTACGACCCTGCTGGAGGAGGTCGCCAAGTTCCGTGCCGCGCGCCGGATGTGGGCCCGGATCATGCGGGAGGAGTTCGGGGCGCGGGACCCGAGGTCGTGGATGCTGCGCTTCCACACCCAGACGGCCGGGGTCCAGCTCACCGCCCAGCAGCCGGAGGCGAACCTCGTCCGGGTCACCGTGCAGGCGCTCGCGGCGGTCCTCGGCGGCACCCAGTCCCTGCACACCAACGCCTTCGACGAGGCCATCGCGCTGCCCACCGACAAGAGCGCCCGCCTCGCCCTGCGCACCCAGCAGATCCTCGCCCACGAGACCGACCTGACCGCGACCGTCGACCCCTTCGCCGGGTCGTACGCGGTGGAGCGGCTCACCGACGACGTGGAGCGGGCCGCGCTGGGGCTGCTGCGCCGGGTCGAGGAGCTGGGCGGGGCGGAGGCGGCCATCGAACTCGGGTACCAGAAGGGCGAGATCGAGCGGAACGCGTACCGGATCGCCCGCGAGACGGAGGCCGGGGAGCGGGTGGTGGTCGGGGTGAACCGCTTCCGCCTCGACGAGGAGGAGCCCTACGCCCCGCTCCGGGTGGACCCCGCCCTGGAGACCCGCCAGCGCGAACGCCTCGCCCGCCTGCGGGCCCGCCGCGACACCCGCACCGCCGACGCGGCCCTCCTCGCCCTCCGCGCGGCCGCCGAGGGCAGCGCCAACGTCCTCCCACCCATGAAACGCGCCCTCCGCGCCGAGGCCACCCTGGGCGAGGTCTGCGACACGCTGCGCTCGGTGTGGGGCACGTATCAGCCCCCGGACGCCCGCTGAGCCACCGGTGCCGGCGTGCGACACTCGCATCCATGTTCGGCGTCATTGATCTGCCCGCCTACCTGGCCGGGCTGCTGCTCATCATTCTGCTTCCGGGGCCCAATTCCCTGTACGTGCTGTCCGTGGCCGCCCGGAGGGGGGTCAGGCCGGGGTACACCGCGGCTGCCGGGGTGTGGTGCGGGGACACCGTGCTGATGACGTTGTCCGCGGCGGGGGTGGCCTCGCTGCTGCAGGCCAACGCCGTGCTGTTCGGGATCGTGAAGTACGCCGGGGCCGGCTATCTGACCTGGCTGGCGATCGGGATGCTGCGGGCCGCCTGGCAGATGTGGCGGACCCGGCGGGCGCCGGCCGTGGCGGAGGCCACCGCCGAGGAGGGGCCGGAGGCCGAGCGGCCGTTCCGGCGGGCGCTGGTGGTCAGCCTGTTCAACCCGAAGGCGATCCTGTTCTTCGTGGCCTTCTTCGTGCAGTTCGTGGACCCGGCCTACGCCTACCCGGCGCTGTCCTTCGTCGTCCTCGGGGCCTTCGCGCAGGCGGCCAGCTTCCTCTACCTCAGTGCCCTGATCTTCGGCGGCACCAAGCTGGCCGCCGCGTTCCGCCGCCGCAGGCGGCTGTCGGCGACGGCCACCTCGGCCGCCGGGGTGCTCTTCCTCGGCTTCGCGGTGAAGCTGTCGCTGGCCGCAGGCTAGTTCAGGCCAGGCCGACGCGGGCGAGGTGGCTGCCGAGTCCCTCGGCCGAGTCGCCCGCCCAGCCGACGTAACCGTCGGGGCGGATCAGGAAGACGCCGGGGCCGTACGCGGCCGGCAGGGAGCGCACGCCGGGGAGTTCGGCGCCCAGCAGGGTCCAGTGCGGGCCCCGGAAGGCGTCGAAGAGGCGGACGCCGTCCACCGTGCCGTCCGGGGCGCGGTCGCCCGCCCGTATCCCCGCGGGCTCCAGCCGGGGTGTCCACGCTGAGGGCCGACGCCCGGTGGCCCAGGCCGAGTTGGACCGTCGCCTGCCCCCGCTGGACCTCGCCCCGGTGCACCCCCGTGGGGAGGTCCAGCATGGACGTACGGCATCCGCTGACGTCAGCTCTTGAGCGCCCGGCGCAGCCGGGGCCCGAACGGCTTCTCCACGAACCGGTGCAGCAGCCACGCCAGCGCCAGCATCCCCGTCACCGTCAGCCCGAGCGTCGGCCACGCCCCGAGGCCCAGCCCCCGGTGCAGCACCCGGACCGCGAACCAGCCCAGGTGCTCGTGCACCAGGTAGAACGGGTAGGTCAGCGCGCCCGCCGTCACCAGCCACGGCCAGGACGCCCACCGGGTCCAGCCCAGCGCCACGGCCGCCACCGAGGCGAAGGCCAGCGTGACCACGGCGACGATCACCACCGGGTGCCGGGTGAAGTCGCCGTGCGCCCCCGGATGCCACAGCCCGCGCACGGCCGCGCTCTGCCCGAGCAGCCAGGACATCGCCACCAGCCCCCACAGCAGCGGGCTGCCGCCGAAGCGGTGGACCAGGTACAGCGCGAGTCCGCCGGTGAAGAACGGCGCGTACTCCGGCATGACGAGGGCGTCGGTGAGGGCGTTGCCCGCGGTGGTGGAGATCGCGGAGGCCAGCGTCCAGACGCAGGCGAACAGCACCACGCGCCGGTAGGTCGCCCCGCGCCACACAACGAACAGGGCGAACAGCGCGTAGAACCGGACCTCCACCCAGAGCGTCCAGCAGACGCCGAGTATCCGAGAGGCGCCCATCGGCTGCTGGAGCATGGTCAGGTTGACCAGGAACTCGTCCGCCCGCACCGGGTGCACCACCACCGGCAGCACGAAGGCCGCCCCGGTGACCAGCACCAGCGCCACCCAGTAGGCGGGGTAGAGACGGGCCACACGGGAGCGGAAGAAGTCGCCGGGCGTACGGCCCCAGCCGCTCATGCAGATCACGAAACCGCTGATCACGAAGAAGAACTGCACGCCCAGACAGCCGTAGGGGGTGATCTGGGAGAGCCAGGGGAAGACCTCGGACGGGCTCTGGTGCCAGGACTCCGATATCGTCCCGCCGCGCCCGGTGTAGTGGTACATGCACACCATCAGCGCGGCCACGAGCCGCAGCCCGTCCAGGGCGAGCAGCCGCCCCCGCGCCCCGGTGGCGACCGGCTGGGAGAGGCCGGCGGGCGCGGCCGGCGGCGAGGTGGCGGTCATCTGCACAGTCCTTGGCATCGAATCGGTCGGTAGCAGGGTGGTTCAGCCGCGGGCGGTCCGGCGCAGGCCGCGAGCGCGGCGGGCCACCCGGCGGACGGTGGCGTTGCGCGGGATGAACGCGAGCTGCGCGGGCACCCCGCCGGGCAGCCCCAGCACGGTCAGCCGGCGGCGCTTGAAGTAGCGCAGGGTGGCCGGGTCCAGGTGCCGGGCGAGGAAGCCCTCCACGTCGGCGCGCAGTCCGGGCAGGATCTTCGGCTGCATGGCGAAGCCCACCGCGCGCACCAGCTCGCCCAGTTCGGCGGCCTCCATGCCGCGCCGCCCCTCGGTGACGGCCGCCCGGTCGCCCAGCTCGGGCAGCAGCGCGTCGACCACGGTGACCGGCACCCGGTTGCTGTTCTCGTACGGGGCGAGCCGCTCCAGCAGGGTGCCGGTGCCGGCCCGCGCCACGGGCAGGCCGTACAGCGTGGCGGCGGTCAGCAGGGCGGTGGAGAAGCAGCCGACGACCAGCGCCGGGCGCATCCGCTGGTACAGCACCTCGGCCAGCACCGGGGTGTCCAGCACCGTGAGGTCGGCCCCGAGCCGCTCCGCCTCCTCCTCCAGGGTGCGGGCGTAGCGGGCCGGTGCGGTGGGATGCGGCTTGAACACCAGGCGGGTGTGGCCCAGTTGCACCGCGCCGCGCAGCATGCGGACGTGCAGCGCCTCCTCCTCGTCCGGGGTGAGGATGTCCAGCGCGGAGAGGTACTGGCCCAGCAGCAGCGCGGGTTCCTCGATGGCGGGCAACTTGTCGCCCGTGACCGCGAGTTCCGCCAGCACCTTGGTGAAGGCGGCGGTCGGCACCATCTCGGCCGGCACCCCGAACTCGGTGAGCAGCAAGGGCTGAAGGCCCGGTACGAGGTCGAGGTGGAGCAGCCGGTCCACGCGGGTGCCGACCAGCGGGTCGATCTTGTTGCGGGTGGGGCCGTAGCTCATCAGGCCGTCGGCGTAGACCGTGACCGGGGCGCCGGTGAAGATCTGCGCGAGCGCCAGCGACGGGCTGACCTGGATCGACTCGACCGCCAACTCGACCGGTCCGTCCCCGAGCCGCCACTCGTGGCGGAAGTACCGCTGCCACAGCGGCATGTCGTCCACGCGGGGCAGCCAGCCGCCGGGGTGGAAGGGGTGGATGGTCTCGTTGTAGGACAGCACGTCGTCGAACCGGTCCCGCAGCCGCTCGAAGCCGGGCATCTCGTCCAGCGGGGGCGTGGTCTCCGGGGTCGCCGCGTTGTTGCAGACCAGCAGCAGGCGCCGGTCGGCGGGGGCGAAACAGCCGGAGTCCAGGGCGGCGGCCAGCGTGGCCACGCCGTACAGCGTGGACGCCTGGAAGATCTGGGTGGTCACGCGGCGGCCCCGGCGGGGGAGGGGCGGCGGCGCAGCCGGCGCAGCCGGGTGGCGCGGGCGAGGTCCATCGAGTCCAGCGCCTCGTTCAGCACGTCCTGCGGCATGCGCCTGAGGGCGGCCGCGCTCAGGGATTTCAGTTTTCTCGCCACCGGGGGCTCGAACCTTTCGATGCTTCCCAGATGGTGGGAAATGATCGCGCAATAGGTGCGCACGGCCTTGGGCAGCAGTTCCTTCGCATCCCGGTCGGCGGCTGTTTCCGCTATGACCTGGTCGAAGGCGCGCAGGAAATCGAGCTGGCGGACATCGCCGATCTGGGTCAGCGAGGAGGCGACCCCGCGCCGGTAGAAGACGCCGAGCAGCCCGACCACGGCGAACGACTCCGCCTCCCGGTGCAGGCGCCAGATCCACGGCCGGTCCTCCGCCGTGCGCAGCCCGTCCGTGAAGTGCAGCAGCCCCCGATCCGCGAGCCGCCGGTGGTAGATCCCGGCCCAGGCGTACGCGTAGTCCACCGACGTCGACCGGTCCGCGGGCAGGATGGCCGCCCTCGGGTCCAGGACGACATCGCGCCGGCCGTGCGGCACCCGGTGCACCGACCGGGCCCGCGCGGTGCACTGGACATGGTCGGTGCGCAGGAAGTCGCACCCCAGGTCGTCCATGCGCGCGACCAGCTGGTCGTAGTAGCCGGGGGCGAGCCAGTCGTCGCCGTCGAGGAACGTCAGGTACTCGCCGCGCGCCCGGTCCAGACCGGTGTTGCGGGCGGTCGCCAGGCCGCCGTTGCGCTCGTGCCGGACGACGACGGCGCCCGGCAGTTCGCGTTCGGCGCGCTCGAGGATGTCCGGTGTCCCGTCGCGGGAACAGTCGTCCACGAGAATGAACTCGTAATCGTCCCGCGCGTTCGCACGAAGACTCCTCAATGTGTCCGGCGCGTATTGCTGCACGTTGTAGAACGGCACGATGACCGAGAGCTTGACCACGCCGAGGACGTTAGGGCGGGGCCCGGCATTCGTGTCGACGCTCGCCTTGATACCGGGTGAACGACGCGTGGCGAAGCCGTGAACCGGGTTTTCCCCGAGCCTGATCCGGGCCCGAATCCCCATTCGTCGATGTGCTGTTAACCGTTTGTTGAGTTCGGGTTGGGCCGGGGCTACGAATCGCTTCCTAGCGTCCTCTGCGTGCCAGCAAGTGCAACGAAGTCCCCGCGGATCGCCGTCCTCGCCGATTCCGACACCCGGTGGAAGTGGGGCGCGCTCACCGCGCGCCGTATCGCTCCCGCCGCTGCCGGACGGCTCGACGGCTACCTCCTGCGGGGCCGGGCCACCCCGACACCCCGCCAGCTCGCGGAGACCGGCGCCACCGCCGACTCGCTCCGCGAGGTCACCGGCGCCGAGTTCCTGCGCGCCATGACCGGGGAGTCCTACGACATCCTGGTCCTCGCGCTGGTCGGCGGCGGGGTGCAGGCCATGCTGCACGGCCTGAAGCACGCCTGGGGGAGCGGTCCACGCCCGGTCGTCGTCACCGGTTACGTCGGTGTCGTCTACGAGAAGCTCGCCGACGGCCTGCTGCTGCGGCACGGCGCCGACCTGGTCCTCGCCAACTCGGCCCAGGACGCCGACCGGTTCCGCGCGGTGTACGAGGGGGTCGGGGCGGACGCCGGGGCGGTCACCGAGGTGGCGCTGCCGTTCCTCGGCGGGGAGGCGTACGCGGGTGAAAGGGCGCCCTCCGCGGATCAGGGGCGGGGGCCCTGCACCGTGACGTTCGCCGCGCAGCCCTCCGTACCGGAGAACCGCGCTGACCGGACCTACCTGCTGGACCGGCTCATCGCCCACGCCCGGCGGCACCCCGAGCGCGAGGTGCTGCTCAAGCTGCGCTCCAAGCCCGGTGAACACACCACGCACATCGAGGAGCTGCCGTACCAGAAGCTGGTGCGGGGGCGGGAGCTGCCGGCCAACCTCCGTCTGGTGTACGGGCACATGGGCGAGGTGCTGGACCGGACCGACCTCCTGGTGACCGTCAGCTCCACCGCGGCCCTGGAGTCCCTGCACCGGCGCATTCCGACGGCCGTGCTGACCGACCTCGGGGTGCGGGAGGCGCTGGGCAACCACCACTTCCTGGGCTCCGGGTGCCTCACCTCCTGGGACCGGCTGGACGCCGGGCACCGGCCGGAGCCGGACCCCACGTGGCTGGCCCGGCAGGGGGTCGCCGCCGGGGACGGTTCGTACGAGGGCGCCTTCGACGCGGCCC
Source organism: Streptomyces griseoluteus (assembly GCF_004784465.1). Taxonomy (GTDB): domain Bacteria; phylum Actinomycetota; class Actinomycetes; order Streptomycetales; family Streptomycetaceae; genus Streptomyces; species Streptomyces griseoluteus. The sequence goes on from NZ_SRRU01000001.1 coordinate 338,188, forward strand.
GCGCCCGGATCGCCACCCTGCTGGAGAGGTCCGGCGCGCTGCCGCCGCTGGAGCCCTACTACACCCCCGGGACCGCGCCCGGCTATCTGCCCGGCATCCTCGCCCGCCACCACCTCGGCCCCGACGGCGCCCCGCTGCCCGGCAGCCCCGCCACCCGCGCGGAGGCCGGACCCGTCCGGCAGATCGTGCGCCGGGCCGCCCGAGGCGCGTACCGGCACGGCGTCCAGCGGGTCGCCCCGGTGATCCGGCGGATGGGCGAGCTGTGAGTACCGCACCTTCTTCCTCTCAAGGAGCTGACCCCATGACCCACTGGCCCGCCGATCCGGGCGACCCGCCGCGCCGGGTGCTCGCCGTGATCCCGGCGCGCGGCGGCTCCAAGGGGGTGCCGGCCAAGAACCTCGCCCCCGTGGGCGGCGTCCCGCTGGTGGCCCGCGCGGTGCGCGCCTGTCTGGCCGCCCCCGCCGTCACCGACGTCGTCGTCTCCACCGACGACGCGGCCGTGGCCGCCGCGGCCCGCGCGGCCGGCGCCGAGGTCGTCACCCGGCCCGCCGCCATCGCCGGCGACACCGCCACCTCCGAGGCCGCCGTCCTGCACGCCCTGGACGCCTTCGAGGAGCGCGCCCGGGCGGCCGTCGACGTGGTGCTGCTCGTGCAGTGCACCAGCCCCTTCCTGCTCGCGGACGACATCGGCCGGGTCGCCGAGGCGGTCGTCCGCGACGGCGCCGACACCGCCGTCACCGTCGCCCCGTTCCACGGCTTCGTCTGGCGCGACGGCGATTCCGACCAGCCCGGCGGCTTCGGCGTCAACCACGACAAGGCCGTACGTCCCCGCCGCCAGGACCGCCCGCAGGACCTGCTGGAGACGGGCGCCGCCTATGCGATGGACGTGACCGGCTTCCGCGCCCACGGCCACCGCTTCTTCGGCCGCACCGAGCTGGTCCGCACCGACCCGGCCCGCGTGCTGGAGATCGACGACCCGCACGACCTGGCCCGCGCCCGCGCCCTGGCCCCGCTGCTCGACACCGTCCCGGCGGGCGCGCTGCCCACCCTCGACGACGTCGACGCCGTCGTCCTCGACTTCGACGGCACCCAGACCGACGACCGGGTGCTGATCGACACGGACGGGCGGGAGTTCGTCTCCGTGCACCGGGGTGACGGGCTCGGCGTCGCCGCGCTGCGCCGCGCCGGGGTGCCGACGCTGATCCTGTCCACCGAGCAGAACCCCGTCGTCGCCGCCCGCGCCCGCAAGCTCCGGCTGCCGGTGCTGCACGGCATCGACCGCAAGGACCTCGCCCTCAAGCAGTGGTGCGAGGAGCAGGGCATCGCCCCCGAGCGGGTGCTCTACGCCGGCAACGACGTCAACGACCTGCCCTGCCTCGCCCTCGTCGGCTGGCCCGTCGCGGTCGCCGACGCCCACGACGCCGTACGCGGCGCCGCCCGCGCCGTCACCACCGTCCCCGGCGGATACGGCGCCGTCCGGGAGATCGCGGGCTGGCTCCTCGGACCCTCCCTCGACACCCCTCCCCACCCCGTCCCCACGTCCCACAGCAAGTAAGGAACACCCTGATGAGCACCAACTCCCGCCTGCGCAGCTTCGGTTCCCGCGAGGCCGGCCCCGGCCGTCCCGTCTACATCACCGGCGAGATCGGCATCAACCACAACGGTGAGCTGGAGAACGCCTTCAAGCTGATCGACGCCGCCGCCGAGGCCGGCTGCGACGCCGTGAAGTTCCAGAAGCGCACCCCGGAGATCTGCACCCCGCGCGACCAGTGGGACATCGAGCGCGACACCCCCTGGGGCCGGATGACCTACATCGACTACCGCCACCGTGTGGAGTTCGGCGAGGACGAGTACCGCGAGATCGACGCGTACTGCAAGGAGAAGGGGATCGACTGGTTCGCCTCCCCGTGGGACACCGAGGCCGTCGCCTTCCTGGAGAAGTTCGACGTCCCCGCCCACAAGGTCGCCTCCGCCTCCCTCACCGACGACGAGCTGCTGCGCGCCCTGCGCGCCACCGGCCGCACGGTGATCCTCTCCACCGGCATGTCCACCCCGAAGCAGATCCGCCACGCGGTCGAGGTGCTGGGCTCGGAGAACATCCTGCTCTGCCACGCCACCTCCACCTACCCGGCCAAGGCCGAGGAGCTGAACCTCCGTGTGATCAACACGCTGGAGAAGGAGTTCCCGAACGTCCCGATCGGCTACTCCGGCCACGAGACGGGCCTGCAGACCACGCTGGCCGCCGTCGCCCTCGGCGCCGTCTTCGTCGAGCGCCACATCACCCTGGACCGCGCCATGTGGGGCTCCGACCAGGCCGCCTCCGTCGAGCCGCAGGGCCTGATCCGCCTGGTCCGCGACATCCGCGCCATCGAGGCGTCCCTCGGCGACGGCGTCAAGAAGGTCTACAACTCCGAGCTGGGCCCGATGAAGAAGCTGCGCCGGGTCTCCGGTGTGGTCGCCGAGGCGGAGATCGCCGCCGCCGCGGGCGAGCCGGTCACGGTCTGACCCGACTCCCCCGACTGCTCTACGACGGGACGGTCACAACCCCCCATGAGCCCTCGCGCCGGACACCCCGGCCCCCCTGCCCGCACGCTCGCCTTCGTGGAGAGCCCGGTGCAACTGCTGAACGTACTGGAGTGGGCCCACGCGGTCGGGGTGCCGGCGCGCGAGGGGGCCGGGGCGGAGCTGACGCTCGTCGTGCTGGCCCCCACCGACCCCATGACCCGGGGCCAGCTGCGCCGCATGGCCGACCTCGCCCGGGACGAGGGGTACGAGGTGCGCTGGGAAGAGGCGCGGGGCGGCGCGAGCGCCCCGTTCCAGACCGTCGGCGCGCTGGCCGGGGCGCTCCGGCGGGCCGGCCGGATCGTCATGGGCGACCCCTTCTCCCGCTACGTACAGCTCCTGCTCACCATCACCCGGGCGCCCGAGCTGGTCGTGGTGGACGACGGCACCGCCACCATGGAGTTCGTCGCCCAGCTGGCCCGCGGGGAACGCCTGGTGCGCTGGCACCGCAAGGGCGGTCCGCCCGGTCCCCGTGACCTGCTCTTCGCCCCGGTCTCCGCCACCGCCCGGCGCCGGCTCACCCCGAGCGGCGGCCGGCGGGTGGAGGTCTTCTCCGCGATGCCGGTGACCGAGACCCCGGACGGCGTCACGGTCACCGCCAACGAGTTCGCCTGGACCCGCGCCCGCTTCGGCCCGCCCCGCGTGACGAAGAGCGCCGACCTGGTCGGCACCTCCCTGGTGGAGACCGGCGTGGTCGACGCCGGCCGCTACCTCGCGGCCGTCCAGGCCCTGGCGAAGGCCCACGGCGCCACCCGGTACTTCGCCCACCGCCGCGAGAGCACCCCGAAGCTGCACCGGCTGGCCGTCGAGACCGGCCTGGAGATCGTCCGCCCCGACCTCCCCCTGGAGCTGATCGCCCGCCGGGGCCCGATCGGCAGCACCGTGCTGAGCTTCCCCTCCACGGTCGTCCACACCCTGCCCCTCGCCCTGAAGGGCACCGGCGTCCGCGTGGCCGTCTGCGACATAGACCCCGCCTGGCTCACCGCCCACGCCTCGCCCCGCGCCCAGGGCTTCCTCTCCGGCGTGACGGGCACGGCCCGCGACACGCACCGGCTGACCACGGTGGTGCCGGGGACCTGAAAGGTCAGTCCTTCCGCGCCAGTACGAACCCCCGCGCCCGCGTCTCCTCGCCCTGCGGCTCGCGGACCACGGACGCGACCAGGGTCAGGCCCGCCTCCGTGAGGCCGGCGGCGATCGCGGCCGGGGAGCGCAGGTAGTAGTCCAGGTCGATCTCGTGGCCGAAGCGTTCCGTCAGGTGCAGGTGGTCGGCCTCGCCGGTCTGGAAGGCCAGCAGGACCGGCGCGCCGGGGCGCAGCGTGCGGTGGAACTCGGCGAAGGCGCGCGGGAGGGTGCCGTCCGGTACGTGGATCGTGGAGTAGAGGGCCAGGATGCCGCCGAGGGTGGCGTCCGGGAGGTCCAGCTCGGTCATCGAGCCCACGTGGAAGCGCAGACGCGGATGGGCCTCCCGGGCCAGAGTGACCATCGCGGGGGAGAGGTCCACCCCGAACACCGGCACGCCCAGGCTGTCCAGCAGGGCGGTGACGTACCCCGGCCCACTGCCCAGGTCTGCCACCGGCGCCGGGCCGTTCTCCTTGACGAGCTCGGCGAAAGCGCTGATCAGGGCGCGGTCCAGGGGGTGGGGGAGGCCCGAGGGGAACCGTTCGGCGTACTCCTTGGCGATGGCGTCGTAGGACGAGCGGGTGGTGTGCAGGAAGTCCGCGTTGCTGTCGGTCACGCCGCCGCACCCTACCGGCGCCGCCGCGCCGCGCGGGTCCGGTCCATGGACAAACCGAGCGCCGGGGCGGCGGGCGTGGTATCCGTGGAGGGAGAAAGAAAGGTTTTACCCAACCCAGTCCGCCGCCATGCGTCCGCCGGTCAAGTTTTCTTCCCTCCAACGGGCTTAACTTTTGTTGATCGAGGGTCAGTTGACCGTCCGGGCGTCCTACCCTTCAGAGGGTGAACCGATTGATGACCCGAGAGACCGTGGCCGACCTCCCCGGTGCTGTGCTCCCCGGCGCGCTCAGCGAGTCACTGCACGCCGAGCTCGTAGCCTTCCGCCGCGACCTGCACATGCACCCCGAGCTGGGCAACCAGGAGTTCCGCACCACCGCCGCCATCAAGGAGCGGCTGGAGCGGGCGGGCCTCAAGCCCCGCGTCCTGGTCACCGGAACCGGGCTCATCTGCGACATCGGGCACACCGAGGGCGAGCGCTCCGGCTTGCCGCTGCTGGCCCTGCGCGCGGACATCGACGCGCTGCCCATCCCGGACACCAAGGACTGCGCCTACCGGTCCACCGTGCCCGACCGCGCCCACGCCTGCGGCCACGACGTGCACACCACCGTCGTGCTCGGCGCCGGCCTGGTCCTCGCCGCGCTGCACGCGCAGGGCCTGCTGTGCCGCCCGGTGCGGCTGATCTTCCAGCCCGCCGAGGAGCAGCTCCCCGGCGGCGCCCTGACCGCCATCGCCGACGGCGCCCTCGAAGGCGTCAGCCGCATCCTCGCCCTGCACTGCGACCCCAGGGTGGAGTGCGGCCGGATCGGCCTGAGGCACGGCCCGATCACCAGCGCCTGCGACCGGCTCGACGTGGCCCTGGACGGCCCCGGCGGCCACACCGCCCGGCCGCACCTGACCACCGACCTGGTCACCGCCGCCGCCCGTGTCGCCACCGACGTGCCCGCGCTGATCGCCCGCCGTGTCGACACCCGCAGCGGACTCGCCCTGACCTGGGGCCGTATCGAGTCGGGCCACGCGGCCAACGTCATCCCGCAGCACGCCGAGCTCTCCGGCACCGTCCGCTGCCTGGACCTGGACGCCTGGCGGGACGCGCCCGACATCGTGCACGCCGCCATCGACGAGGTCGCCACCCTGCACGGCGCCAAGTCGGAGATCACCTACGTGCGCGGGGTGCCGCCGGTGGTCAACGACCGGGAGTCCGCCGAGCTGCTGCGCCGCGCCATGGTCGCCCGCTGCGGGCTGGACTCGGTGGAGAGCACCGAGCAGAGCCTCGGCGGCGAGGACTTCTCCTGGTACCTGGAGCACGTCCCCGGCGCCATGGCACGCCTCGGCGTCCGCCGCCCCGGTGAGCGGACCGTACGCGATCTGCACCAGGGTGACTTCGACGCCGACGAGAACGCGATCACCGTCGGCGTCGAACTCTTCACCGCGGCGGCCCTGATGGAGTGCCCCGAGGTCTGACCCGGCCCTGCCGGGAGGGCACAGCAAGAGGGCGGCACCCGTCGAGACCGGGTGCCGCCCACTTTTACCCCTGGGTCAGATGCGGTAGACGTAAGCCCCGACCTTGTAGACGCCGATGTTCGGGTCGTCGGCGCACTTCTTGCTGGACGTCTCCCCGTTGCCCTTGCCGGGACCGTAGAGGGTCCACTGCTTACCGTCGGGGCCCATGCAGATGACCTTCACTTGCACGCGTTCCACGAGCGGGAGCATTCCCGTGCACCGCGCGTACCCGGTCCAGGGCGCCTTGCTCGACTTCCAGACATCGCAATCGGCCTTCTGCACGCCCGTCTCCGCCGCGGTCGCCGCGGACGCGTTGGGCAGCATGCCGATGGACAGCGCGACACCGATTCCTGTCGCCAGGGAAAGCAGCTTCTTCATCGTTCCTCTTCTGTGTGGCCTGTCGGGGTGACCCCCGCTCCTGACGGTCAGTGGTCGAACGAGATGCCTACCTTGTAGACGCCGATGTTCGGGTCGTCGGCGCACTTCTTCTTCGACGTCCCGGTGTTGCCCGTCCACGGCCCGTAGGCGACCCACGTCTTGCCGTCAGGCCCCATGCAGGTCACCTTGACGCGGAACTTGTCGGTGATGCCCATTTTGCTGCAGTAGGCATAACCGGTCCAAGGAGCGCTGCTGCTTTTCCATGTGTTGCAGTCGCCGGCCGCCGACGCGTTCGGTGCGGAAATGAAGCTTCCGGCCAGCATCGCGAAAGCGAGGCCCGAAACCACACGAACTCTGTTTTTCATTTGTCCCCCGTGAGCGATCTGCTTTGGGCAAAGAATTTCTATCAGCTTCGTAAAGCGCTGGCAATAGGAATTACGTATTCCGCTTACTGGAATAGAGGCGCGAATATGGCCGCCATTTCCTTCGATGGGGAGATTCATCTAAATATGTCGGCTCTGATCGCGCTCCGGCGGGCGCCCCTGGCTCCCCCGCCGGGCGCGCCGGGGTGGTGCGGACGGCGCACCTGGCCCTGCCGTCCGCGCCCGGGCCGGCACCTGATCGTCAAGAACCGTTCGCGTCAAATCGATAACAGCTTCGGAAGGGGGCTGTATCGGGCATCTACGCGCGTTACGATGCGGCGAAACCAGCGCCGGAAGTGGCGCTTAGGTCAGGTTGAAGGAGCCTCCCTTGCGCCGGGTAGCCAAGCTTTCCGCTGCGTGTATAGCCACCGCAGCTCTCGCACTCTCCGCCACCGCGTGCGGCAGCACGTCCTCTGACAATGAGGGCTCGTCGGGTTCCGGTGACAAGGGAACCAAGATCGGCCTCGCCTTCGATGTCGGCGGCCGTGGCGACCAGTCGTTCAACGACTCCGCCGCGCGGGGTGCCGACAAGGCCAAGGATGAGTTCAACGGTTCCATCAAGGAGCTGACCGCGAAGACCTCGGACACCGAGGCCGACCGCGAGCAGCGCCTCTCGGATCTCGCTCAGGCCGGCTACAACCCCGTGATCGGCGTTGGCTTCTCCTACGCTCGCTCGATGAGCAAGGTCGCGGTCAAGTTCCCGAAGACCACCTTCGGTATCGTCGACTCCGCCGTGGATGCCAAGAACGTGGACAGCATCACCTTCACCGAGGAGCAGGGCTCGTACCTGGCCGGTGTCGCCGCCGCACTGAAGACGAAGAAGGGCAACGTCGGTTTCGTCGGCGGTGTCGACACGCCGCTGATCAAGAAGTTCGAAGCCGGCTTCGTTCAGGGTGTCCTTGACACCAACCCGAAGGTCAAGGTCGAGAAGCAGTACCTGAGTCACGGTACCGACCTGTCCGGCTTCTCCAGCCCGGACAAGGGCAAGGAGGCCGCGCAGGGCATGCTCGACCAAGGGGCCGATGTCATCTACACGGCCGCGGGCTCGTCCGGCAACGGTGCGATCGAGGCCGTCCATGGCGCAAAGGGTGCCTGGGCGATCGGCGTCGACTCGGACCAGTACAACGTGCCGGGTCTGGCGGCGTTCAAGAGCTCGATCCTGACCTCTGTGATCAAGAACGTCGACCTTGGCGTCTATGACTTGGTCAAGTCGGTGAAGGAGGGCAAGCCTCTGACGGGCGTCCACGCCTACTCGCTGAAGGAGGATGGCGTGTCGCTGTCCACCAGCGGTGGCTTCACCAAGGACATCCAGCCCAAGCTGGACGCCGCGAAGAAGAAGATCGTCGACGGCTCCATCAAGGTCAAGACCACCCCGTGATCTGACGGGTCCTCAAGGACCCAGGCTCGGCGTGGGGGTGCCGTGAGCGCGCTCCCCGCCGGGCCATAACAATGTGTCAACTCTACGCGTGTAGTACCGAGTTGCCGCGCTAGCGTCGCCGACGCCTGCCCTCCCTCCCCCGCATCCCCCTTCCCCGAGGAGAGTGCGCCATCAACGCGTCCAGCCCTCCCGCTGCCGTCGAACTGCGCGGCATCACCAAGCGTTTCCCCGGCGTCGTGGCCAACCGCGACATCGACATCACCGTCCGCGCGGGCACCGTCCACGCCCTGTGCGGTGAGAACGGCGCCGGCAAGTCCACCCTGATGAAGATCCTCTACGGCATGCAGCAGCCGGACGAGGGCACCATCACCATCCACGGTGAACAGGTCGTCTTCAGCACCCCCGGTGACGCCATCGCGCGCGGCATCGGCATGGTGCACCAGCACTTCATGCTCGCCGACAACCTCACCGTGCTGGAGAACGTCGTCCTCGGCGCGGAGAAGCTGCACGGCATCGGCGGCAAGGCCCGCAAGCGGATCAGGGAGATCTCCGACGCGTACGGCCTCGGCGTCCGCCCCGACGTGCTCGTGGAGCAGCTCGGTGTCGCCGACCGCCAGCGCGTGGAGATCCTCAAGGTCCTCTACCGCGGCGCCAAGACCCTGATCCTGGACGAGCCGACGGCCGTGCTGGTGCCCCAGGAGGTCGACGCCCTCTTCGACAACCTGCGGGAGCTGAAGGCCGAGGGCCTGACCGTCATCTTCATCTCGCACAAGCTGGGCGAGGTGCTGTCGGTCGCCGACGAGATCACCGTCATCCGGCGCGGCACCACGGTCGGCACCGCCGAGCCGAGCACCACCACGCCGAAGCAGCTCGCCGAGCTGATGGTCGGCAGCGAACTGCCCACGCCCGAGACCGAGGAGTCCACGGTCACGGACATCGCTCTCCTGGAGGTCGACGGGCTGCACCTGGCCCAGACCGACCTGGACGGCATCGAGCGCGTCATCCTCGACGAGATCTCCTTCACCATCCACAAGGGCGAGGTCCTGGGCATCGCCGGTGTGGAGGGCAACGGCCAGTCCGAGCTGGTCGAGGCGATCATGGGCATGCGCGACCCGGACGCCGGCACGGTCACGCTCGACGGCGCCGACGTCAGCCACGTCCCCACCCGCCGCCGCCGCGAGGCCGGCATCGGCTACATCCCCGAGGACCGCCACCGCCACGGCCTGCTGCTCGAGGCGCCGCTGTGGGAGAACCGCATCCTCGGCCATGTCACCGAGCGCCCCAACTCCCGCCGGGGCCTGCTGGACCCGAAGGCCGCCCGCACCGACACCGAGCGCATCGTCGCCGACTACGACGTGCGCACCCCGGGCATCGACGTCACCGCGGCCTCGCTGTCCGGCGGCAACCAGCAGAAGCTGATCGTCGGCCGCGAGATGAGCCACAGCCCCAAGCTGCTCATCGCCGCCCACCCCACCCGCGGCGTGGACGTCGGCGCACAGGCAGCGATCTGGGACTACATCCGCGCGGCCCGTCGCGACGGACTCGCGGTCCTGCTGATCTCCGCCGACCTGGACGAGCTGATCGGTCTCTCCGACACCCTGCGGGTGATGTACCGCGGCCGCCTGGTCGCCGACGCCGACCCCCGCACGATCACGCCCGAGGAGCTGGGCTCCGCCATGACGGGAGCGGCCTCCGGCCACCTGGAGCACACAGAGGACGACGCCCGATGAACAAGCTGACCTCACGGATCGACAAGGAGCGGCTGCTCCTCGGCATCGCGGCGCCGCTGCTGGCCATCGTCGCGGCCCTCCTGGTCACCGCCCTGGTGATCCTGGCCACCGGCAAGAGCCCTGGCGCCGCGTTCAGCGACATGGTGACGTACGGCTTCGCCTCCGACAGCCAGGTCTACATCCTGAACAAGGCGACGACGTACTACCTCGCGGGTGTCGCGGTGGCCATCGGCTTCCGCATGAACCTGTTCAACATCGGTGTCGACGGCCAGTACCGCCTCGCCGCGTTCGTCGCCGCCGTCCTCGGCGGCGCGCTGACCGTGCCTGGCTGGCTCGCCATCCCGCTGATCATCCTGGCCGCCATGGTGACCGGCGCCCTGTGGGCGGCCATCGCCGGCATCCTCAAGGTGACCCGCGGTGTCAGCGAGGTCATCGCCACGATCATGCTGAACTCGATCGCCACCGCGATCATCGGCTACCTCCTCCAGCCCAGCCAGCTCGGCCAGCTCGACAAGGCCGGCACCCTGGTCTCCACCAAGCCGCTGCCGGAGTCCTCCTGGTTCTTCCAGATCGACACCGGCCCGGCGGGCGTCCTGTGGGGCTTCATAGTCGTCGCGGTGATCGTCGGCATCGGCTACTGGTTCGTGCTCGGCCGCACCCGGTTCGGCTTCGACCTCCGCACCGTCGGCCAGTCCGAGACGGCAGCCGCCGCGAGCGGTGTGGGCGTGAAGAAGATGATCGCCACCAGCATGATCATCTCCGGTGCGGTCGCCGGTCTCATCGGCATGCCGACCCTGCTCAACGACAGCCACCAGTTCAGCAACGACTTCCCGGCGGGCATCGGCTTCACCGGCATCGCCATCGCGCTGCTGGGCCGCAACAACCCGGTGGGCATCGCGCTGGGCGCCCTTCTGTGGGGCTTCCTGGAGCGCACCACCAACCACCTGGAGTTCCAGGGCTACGACAAGGAGATCCTCGGCGTGATCCAGGGCGTCATCGTCCTGTGCGTCGTGATCGCCTACGAGGTCGTGCGCCGCTACGGCCTCAAGCGCCAGCAGCAGCGCGTCGGCGCCGAGCTGGCCGCCCGCGCCGCCGCCCCCACCGAGATGCAGGAGGTGGCGTGATGACCGCCACGATGACGGACGCGCCGCCGCCCGCGGCGCCCAAGGCGGACGACGCCGCCCGGCCGGCGGGCCGTTCGCTCGCGAAGATTCTTCTGATCGTCGGCGGCGCGCTGCTGCTCGTGGCCGTGGTCCGGGTCATCACCGGGGCCAACCAGCTCACCTCCGAGGGCCAGGTCAACGCCGCTCTCGGGCTCGCCGTGCCGATCGGCCTCGCCGGTCTGGCCGGTCTGTGGTCCGAGCGGGCCGGCGTGGTCAACATCGGCCTCGAGGGCATGATGATCCTCGGCACCTTCGGCGCGGGCTGGATCGGCTGGCAGTCCAGCCCCTGGCTCGGCCTGCTGTGCGGCATCGGCTTCGGCGTCCTCGGCGGTCTGGTGCACGCGGTCGCCACGGTGACCTTCGGGGTCGACCACATCGTCTCCGGTGTGGCGATCAACCTGCTCGCGCTGGGCGCCACCCAGTACCTCGCCAAGCTGTTCTTCGCCGAGGGAACGGCCGCCGAGGCGGGCGGCAACCCGAAGCAGTCCCCGCCGGTGAACTCGCTCGGTGACGTCACGGTGCCCGGCCTCTCCGACGCGCTGCACTCGGTCGAGCAACACCACTGGTTCCTCGTCTCCGACATCGCGGGCATTCTGGGCGGTATCGTCACCGACGTGTCCGTGGTGACGATCCTCGCCGTGCTGCTCTTCGTGGGCAGCTGGTGGGTGCTGTGGCGGACCTCGTTCGGCCTGCGCCTGCGCTCCTGCGGCGAGAACCCGGTCGCGGCGGAGTCGCTCGGCGTGAACGTGTACCAGTACAAGTACGCGGCCGTCGCCATCTCCGGCGGTCTCGCCGGACTCGGCGGCGCCTTCCTCGCGCTGGTCACCTCGCACACGTACCTGGAGGGCCAGACCGGTGGCCGCGGTTACATCGGCCTCGCGGCGATGATCTTCGGCAACTGGCGGCCCGGTGGCCTGGCCATGGGCGCCGCCCTGTTCGGTTACTCCGACGCCCTCCAGCTCCGCAACGGCGGTGTCACCGTGCACGCCCTGCTGCTCCTGCTGGTCGTGCTGCTCGCCGCCCTCGCGGGCTGGAAGCTGTACCGCAAGGCGCTCTGGCAGGGCGTGATCAGCGCGGTCATGGCCGTCCTGGTCCTGGCCTGGTACCTGTTCACCGACGAGGTCCCGAGCGACTTCGTCGGCGCCACCCCGTACGTCGTCACGCTGCTGGTGCTGTCGCTGTCCGCGCAGCGGCTGCGGATGCCGAAGGCGGACGGCATGCGGTACCGGAAGGGGCAGGGCAAGTGACCACCGCGTTCGACTGGGAGGCGCTGCGCGCCGAGGCCCGCGAGGCCATGGCCCACGCCTACGCCCCCTACTCGGGCTATCCGGTCGGTGTGGCCGCCCAGGTCGACGACGGCCGCACGGTCACCGGCTGCAACGTGGAGAACGCCTCCTACGGGATCGGCCTGTGCGCCGAGTGCGGGCTGGTCTCGCACCTCCAGCGCACCGGCGGCGGGCGGCTGACACACTTCACCTGTGTGGACGGCACCGGCGCCCTCCTCGTGCCGTGCGGCCGCTGCCGCCAGCTCCTGTACGAGTTCGGCGGGCCCTCGCTGCTGCTGGACACCCCCGAGGGCGTCCTCCCGCTCTCCGAGATGCTTCCGCAGGCCTTCGGCCCGGACCATCTCACCAAGTAAGTCCGTGCGGCCCCCCTGCCCGATCCGCGAGCAGGGGGGCCGCACATCTGCACCTCCCGGAAGGAACTCCCTGGCCATGGACGCCATCTCCGTCATCCGCAGCAAGCGGGACCGCGCCGCACTGACCGACGAGCAGATCGACTGGGTCATCGACGCGTACACCCGCGGCGAGGTCGCCGACTACCAGATGGCCGCCCTCAACATGGCGATCCTGCTCAACGGGATGGACCGCCGGGAGATCGCCCGCTGGACCGCGGCGATGATCGCCTCCGGCGAGCGCATGGACTTCTCCTCGCTGTCCCGGCCGACCGCCGACAAGCACTCCACGGGCGGCGTCGGCGACAAGATCACGCTTCCGCTGGCCCCGCTGGTCGCCGCCTGCGGCGCGGCCGTGCCGCAGCTCTCCGGGCGCGGCCTCGGCCACACCGGCGGCACCCTGGACAAGCTGGAGTCCATCCCCGGCTGGCGCGCGCTGCTCTCCAACGAGGAGATGCTGTCGGTGCTGGACAGCGTCGGCGCGGTGATCTGCGCGGCGGGCGACGGCCTGGCTCCGGCGGACAAGAAGCTGTACGCCCTGCGCGACGTGACCGGCACGGTGGAGGCGATCCCGCTGATCGCGTCCTCGATCATGTCGAAGAAGATCGCGGAGGGCACCGGCTCCCTGGTCCTGGACGTGAAGGTGGGCTCCGGCGCCTTCATGAAGACCCTGGACGACGCCCGTGAGCTGGCCTCCACCATGGTGGGCCTCGGCACCGACCACGGCGTGAAGACGGTCGCCCTCCTCACCGACATGTCCACCCCGCTCGGCCTCACCGCGGGCAACGCGCTCGAGGTCCGCGAGTCCGTCGAGGTCCTGGCGGGCGGCGGCCCGGCGGACGTCGTCGAGCTGACCCTCGCCCTCGCCCGCGAGATGCTCGACGCGGCCGGCCTCAAGGACGCCGACCCCGCCAAGGCCCTGGCCGACGGCTCCGCGATGGACGTCTGGCGCCGCATGATCGCGGCCCAGGGCGGCGACCCGGACGCGAGCCTCCCCGTGGCCCGCGAGCAGCACGTGGTCGTGGCCCCCACCTCCGGCGTCCTCACCCGCCTCGACGCCTACGACATCGGCATCGCCGCCTGGCGCCTCGGCGCGGGCCGCGCCCGCAAGGAGGACCCGGTGCAGGCCGGGGCGGGCGTGGAGCTCCACGCGAAGCCGGGCGACACGGTGGTCGCCGGCCAGCCCCTGCTGACCCTCCACACGGACACCCCGGACCGCTTCGGCTACGCCCTGGAGGCGACGGAGGGGTCGTACGACATCGCGCCCACGGGCACCGAGTTCACGGCTTCGCCGGTCGTGCTGGAACGTATCGCCTGATCAGGGGACTTCTTCGTTCGGGTGAACGGGATCGGTGGACCTCCGCCGGTCCCGTTCGTCATGCATGCTGGGATCGGTGACGCACTGATTGGAGACCGCCATGAGCGCACTCACCGTGCGCCAGGACCCCGACCGCACCTGGGACGACCTCGTCCGGTTCTGGGGCGAGTCGGACTGGCCCGAGGGCAGCAGCGTGGAGATCATCGAGGGGATCGTCACCGTGTCGCCCATTCCCGCGTACCGCCACAACGTGATGGCGGCGCGCATCCAGCGTCGCCTCTACTCCGTGATCCCCGAGGACTGGGAGATCTTCCAGACACTGTCCATCGCCGTGCCCTCCCGCCTGGGCATGTTCATCCCTGATCTGGTCGTCGCGCCGCTGCAGCCGTCCGAGACGGAGTCGCACATCCCGGCAGCCCTCGCCGAACTCGTCGTCGAGGTGACCTCGCCGTCCAACGCTCGGCACGACCGGATCAGCAAGGCGGCCGCGTACGCCACGGCGGGCATCCCGCTGTATCTGCTCGTGGACCCCTGGGCCCCGGGTGGCCCCACTGTCACCCTCTACGGTGAGCCGAAGGACGAGGTCTACCGGGTGCTCAGCGCGGTGAAGTCCGGTGACACCGTCCACCTGCCCAAGCCGTTCGACGTGGCGATCGACACCAGCGAGTTCCCCGTGGACTGATCACCGGGCGATGAGTTGTGGGGGTGCCCCCGGTCTACCCGACGTGGACCCCAGGACCGACCCCGTGCTCGTGCTGCGTGGCCCCGTCACCCGGGATGAGGTGGCGGGGCTGGCTGATGTGGTGCGGGGGCTGGCCCCCCGCAGCGGGGTTGTCGTCTGTGACGTGTCGGGGCTGGGGCCGCCGGGGCTGGCGCAGGTCGAGCTTCTCGCGCGGCTGGAGCTGGCCGCCCGCCGGGGAGGCGGGCGGACAGCGCTGCGCGGACCGGAGCCCGCGCTACGCGCCCTGCTCGGCCTCGTCGGGCTCGGGATCCAGGTGGAGGGGGAGGTCGAAGAGGGGGAACCAGCGGGGGGTGTCGAGGAAGCAGTGGAAACCGGTGATGCGGCCTCCTGAGATCTCCAGGACCTGGACGGCCCAGGGGGTGAAACCGCCCTTTTCCGGGTCGGGCTTGTAGTGGGCGAAGCCAGGGAGGCCGTTGACCTGGACCGGGAGGAGGCGGGACCCCGCGCAGGAGGCGCCCATGGTGGACATGAAGCCGGTGATGTCGGTCGGGCCGAGCAGCCAGAGGTCGAACGGCGGCATGGTCATCACCGCGTCCTCGTGGAGCAGGGCGGTCAGTGCCGTCATGTCGTACCCCTCGAACGCCTTCACATAGCGCTCCAGGAGCTGCTTCTGCTCCTCGTCCAGCGGGTCGGAGACCGCGGCCTCGGCGCCGGTGTCCGCGCGCTCGGCCAGGGTGGCGCGGGCCCGCTGGAGGGCGCTGTTGACCGAGGCGACCGTGGTGCCGAGCAGCTCGGCCACCTCACTGGCCCGCCAGGCCAGCACCTCGCGCAGGATCAGCACCGCCCGCTGCTTGGGCGGCAGCTGCTGGAGCGCCGCCATGAACGCCAGCCGGATCGACTCGCGGGCCACCGCCGCCTCCGCCGGGTCGGTCACCGCGGGCAGCACCCGGGCGTCCGGCACGGGCTCCAGCCAGGTGTGGTCCGGGCGCGGGGAGAGCGCTGCCTGCGCGAGCGGGGTCGGTTCGGTGAGGTCCATCGGGCGGGCCCGTTTCTTGCCCGCGGCCAGCATGTCCAGGCAGACGTTGGTGGCGATGCGGTACAGCCAGGACCGCAGACTGGACCGGCCCTCGAACTTGTCGTAGCTCCGCCAGGCCCGTACCAGCGTGTCCTGTACCGCGTCCTCGGCCTCGAAGGACGAGCCGAGCATGCGATAGCAGTACCCGGTCAGCTCGGTCCGGTGCTTCTCCAGCGCGACATCGAGGTCCGCCGTCGCCGTGCCGTCACTCATCGTCCACCCACCCCTGTGGCCGTCCCGTACGCGCGCCGTCGCGCCCCAGTACTCCGGAAGCTACCGCAGCCCACTGACAATGGCCCCCGGACTCGGAGAACCCGCAGCTCGGGCAGGCGCGCGCACCGGGTCAGTGCGCCGGTACGGCCTCCTGGCGCGCGGCGGTACGGGCCGCCGCGAGGGTGCCCAGCGCGGTGATCGCGACGACCCCCATGACGGCGAGCAGGCCCACGCCGACCGTGCCCGCCCAGCCGCCGGAGTGGAAGGCGAGCGCGCCGACGGTGCTGCCCGCGCTGGAGCCGATGTAGTACGACGACTGGTACAGGGCGGTCGCCTGGGCGCGGCCGTGCGTGGCCGTCTTGCCGACCGCCGAGGAGGCGACCGCGTGGCCCGCGAAGAAGCCGGCCGTGATCAGCACCAGGCCCAGCAGGACCAGCGGCAGGGACGGCACCAGCGACAGCAGCAGGCCCGCCGCCGTCGTAGCGCCCGCCGTGTACAGCGCGCCCCGGCGGCCGAGGCGGCCCACCAGCCGGCCCGCCGACGACGCGGAGACCGTGCCGACCAGGTAGACCAGGAAGATCGAGCCGATGATGCCCTGCGGCAGGGAGAACGGCGCCTCGGTCAGCCGGTAGCCGATCACCGTGTACACGCCGCCGAACACCGTCATGAACAGCGCGCCGATCGCGTACAGGCGGCGCAGCAGCGGGGAGGAGAGGTGGTCGCGGACCGCCCGGGCCAGCACGCGGGGGCGCAGCGAACCGGCCTCGAAGTGCCGGGGCGCGGGCAGCAGCAGCCGGAACGCCACGGCGCAGCCCACCGCGACCAGGCCGATCACCCCGACGGCGATCCGCCACCCCCACTCCTGCGCGACCCAGCCGGTGATGACCCGGCCGCTCATGCCGCCCACGCTGTTGCCCGCCACGAACAGGCCGATCGCCGTGACCAGCGCCTTCGGCCGGACCTCCTCGGCCAGGTACGCCGTCGCGGAGGCGGGCAGCCCGGCCAGCGCGGCGCCCTGCACGGCCCGCAGCGCGACCAGCGCGCCGATGGACGGCGCGAACGGCACCAGCAGGCCGACGCCGACAGCGACCATCAGGGACGCCGTCATCACGGTCCGGCGGCCGAACCGTTCCGACAGCGCGCTCATCGGCAGCACGAACAACGCCAGCCCGCCGGTGGCCGCCGCCACGGTCCAGCTCGCCTCGCCGGCCGCCACCCCGTAGTCGTCGGAGATCAGCGGCAGCAGGGCCTGCGTGGAGTACAGCAGCGCGAAGGTCGCCACGCCCGCGAGGAAGAGGGCGAAGCTCATCCGGCGGTAGCCGGGGCCGCCGGGCGTCAGCCGCGAGTCGGCCGGGGCCGGAGCGGAGGTCTCGGGGGAGGGGACGGGCGTGCGGGCGTCCACGCTGATGGACGCCCCGGTACTGGCGGGAGACATGCCTCGAAACTACGGACGCGGCCACTCATCCGTCCAATGCATGGAATCGCCATAATCGTTCCCATGGAGCATCAGCGAAGGTCACAGCCGCGCCTATCACCGTCCGGTGACACAGAAGACATGGCGCTGCTGCTCGCGCCCCGCCTCGCCTACTTCGCCGGGGTGGCCCGCACCGAGCACGTCACCCGCGCCGCGCACGAGATGAACGTCCCGCAGTCCACCCTCTCCCGCGCGATGGTCCGGCTGGAGCAGGACCTCGGGGTGGACCTGTTCGCCCGGCACGGCCGCACCGTCTCCCTCACCCCGGCCGGGCGGACCTTCCTCGGGTCGGTGGAACGGGCCCTTGCCGAGGTCGAGCGGGCCGCCGAGGAGGTCCGCGCGGACGCCGACCCGGCCACCGGCAAGGTCGCCTTCGGCTTCCTGCACACCATGGGCCCCGAGACCGTACCCGGTCTGCTGCACGCCTTCCGCGCCGACCATCCCCGGGTGCGCTTCAGCCTGGTGCAGAACTACGGCGAGGCCATGCTGGAGGGGCTCCGGGCGGGCGAGCTGGACCTCTGCCTCACCTCGCCGGTGCCGGACGCGCCCGACCTGGTCGCCCGGCGGCTGGACGAACAGAAGCTGCGCCTGGTCGTCCCGGCCGACCACCGGCTGGCCGGCCGCCGCCGCATCCGGCTCGCGGAGGCGGCCGACGAGACCTTCGTGACCCTGGAGCCCGGCTACGGCCTGCGCCGCATCACCGACGACCTGTGCCGCGAGGCCGGTTTCCGGCCCAGGGTCGCCTTCGAGGGGGAGGAGGCGGAGACGCTGCGCGGGCTGGTGGCCGCGGGCCTCGGGGTCGCCCTGCTGCCGCCGCCCACCGTGCCCCGGCCGGGCGTGGTGGAACTGACGGTGACCGCGCCGAGGGCGGTCCGCGAGATCGGCGTCGCCTGGCTGGCCGACCACACGGACACCCCGCCGGTGGCCGCCTTCAAGAAGTTCCTGCTCTCCAGGCGGGGCAGCCTGCTCCCCTCCTGAACCCGGTTACCTGCGCAGCGACTTCCCGAACCCCGACGCCAGCGGCATCCGCAGCCCTATCGGCGGCGGCGCCGCGAGCGCGTCCTCCACCGGGCGGGACAGCGGGCTGCCGAACAGAGCGCCCAGTGCGAAGTCCACGGTCAGGGCGAGCACTTCGTCCCGGTGCTGGTGCAGCCCGTGCCCGTCGGAGTGCACCTCGAACCGGCACACCTCCCGGTTCACCTTCTTCGCGCGGGCCGCCAGCCGGAACGACAGCTCCGGATCGCACCGTTCGTCGTTCGTGCCGTGCGCGATCAGCACCCGGCGCCCCACCAGCTGCTTGACCGGCTCGTCGGCGTCCGCGCCCTCCCCCGGAAGCCAAGGGGCGATCGTCACCACGGAGTTGACCGCCTCGTGGCCCCCGGCGCCTAGCGCGGCCCGGCCGCCCATGTCCAGCCCGACCAGGCACACCGGCACGTCCCCGTACCGCCGCACCACCTCGTCCGCGGCCCAGTTGGCGTCCGCCGCGAGGTGGGCCTCGGCGCCGTTCCAGCCGCGGTAGCGGTAGTGGACCGGGTGGACGGCGAGCCCTTCCTCCCGGCCGGCGCGGGCCAGGCTGCGGGCCAGGGCGCGGGCGAAGGTGCCGGGCAGGAACGGGGCCGGCCGGCGGGTGGAGACCTCGTCCCCGCCGGGGAGCACCAGTACCGCTCCGCTGACCGCGCCCGGCGCGCGGCCGACCGCCTTTCCGAGCCTGGCCGTCCGGACCGGCGTCGTCGCTTGCTGTCCCATGGCAGAACACTGTCAGAAGGCGCGGTGTACGAAACCCTTCCCGGCGGTCACCATTGCGTATCGACGCGCACGGGGTACGGATCGCGCCACCGCGTGAACGGCCGGAATGCGCGCATCCTGTCGAGGAGTCCGTCCGCACGCTCGATTTCCGGTGCCGGTTGTGAAGTCAATGCGATGAAATCAAGGTTCATTCCTTTCGATGAACGGTCCACTGCAGTCCAGGACTTCACCCACCCTCGGCGTGAAGGGCAGCTGCCCGAACGAGCGTTCCTGCCCGCCGCTGTCACCAGCGCGGATAGGGAAGAGGATGTCTGTATTACTGATCGCACGCCCGGAGAATACGTACAGACATTCCCCGGCCGTCCGCATTTCGGTGATTGCGGTGGGCGACCGGTGATGTTTACGGTCATGAACCGCTCGGATCATCAGTGATCCATGTCTCCGCATTCAAGGACGCATTTACCATGAAGCAGTCTGCTGCCAAGACCCTTGGTGTCGCCGCCCTCGGTGCCGCTTTCGCCGCCGCAGGCGCGGGCGCTGCCGACGCGGCTCCGCTCGCCCCGGACGCCCTCCCCGTCGTGGGTTCCGCCGCCCACACGCTGCCGGCCGCGAACGTCACCCAGGTGCTGCCCGGCGCCGCCGAGGCCGTCTCCCAGGGGCAGGGTGTGATCGGCGGCGGGCTGAACACCGCGCGCCCCGCAGTGCAGAAGGTGCTCGCCCAGGGGCCGACCGCGCCCGTCGCCGGACTGCTCGGCGGGCTGCCGGTGCAGGGCCTGCCCACCCACGGCCTGGGCCTCAACGGCATCCCGCTCGGCTGACACCCGCCCCGCGCGCCGCTCCCCACGCGGCCCACACACGACGCCGCCGAGGCCGTCCGGTGCTCTCCGGGACGACCTCGGCGGCGTTTCGCGTGAGCGGCAACCGGCCGGGGGCTCGCTCACCAGGCGGTGGTGCGGGCCTTGTCCTCGGAGGGCAGCAGTATCCACAGGGCTATGTACAGCAGGAACTGCGGGCCGGGCAGCAGGCAGGACACCAGGAAGATCACCCGCATCGTCCCCGCCGACATACCGAAACGCCGGGCCAGCGCGGCGCAGACGCCGCCGATCATGCGGCCGTTGGTGGGGCGGGCAAGGGCGGTCATGGCGGGCTCCTCCGTCGTCGTCGGCCCGCGACCGGGCCGGCTGCCGGGGCGGGCCGAGTGCGCGCCCCCGTCTGTCGTCGTATGCCCAACGGTACGGAGACGAAGCGGGAGAAGCATCACTCTAAGGGGCGATACCGACCCTGGGAATCGTCGGGGTGCGCCCCTGAGAAAGCTCCCCGCGCACGCTCACCGCACCACCTGCCGGACCCGCGACGCCAGCCCCGGCAACCCGGTCGGCCCCGTGTACCTCCCCGCCCGGATACCCCTCGCAACCCCCGGACGCGCCCTGGGAGATGCCCTCGGGGACACCCCCCAGTCCGCCGCGCCCGCCCCGGTGCCCGTACCCCTCCTCCGGCACACCGCCCCCGCCCAGCCGCCTCCGCAGCCAGGCCCGCCCCGCCGGGACCACCGTCAGATGGGCCAGCAGCACACCCGCCGTGTTCAGCAGCAGCACGTCCACATCCACCACCCGCCCCGGCACCCCCGTCTGCAACAGGGCGATCCCCAGCGAGATCAGGGCACCGGCGGCGGCCGTACGGAACAGGGACGCCAGGCCGGACACCCTGAGCCTGCCGGCAGTCATGGGCAGCAGGACGCCCAGCGGAGCCAGCAGCGCCAGGCCCTCGCCGATGCGGCGCCCCGCCTCGGGCCAGCCCAGCGCCAGGTCGGCACGCAGCCCGGTCAGGGGGTGGAGGTTCGCGGGGCGTACCCACGGCACGTCCAGGGGCCGCAGCGTCAGCCAGGCGACGAGCGCGAGATGCGCGACGAGGAGGATTGCCCCGGTCACTCGGATGCGGTTCGCGGCGCTGCCGCCGATGGAGCCTTGACGCTGCACGTCCCCCAAGACGCCACGCCGCGCTGGAACGGTTCCGCTTCGGCGCCCCCCGCCCCGGTGAGGCGTGCGCCACACGGGCACCGGGCGGTGTCTTGGCTCAGTTCAACGCGACGGAGCTGGACGGGGGCTGGACCCGCCCCGGATGGTCGCGCACGCCCTCCGTGCACTCGTACCGGCGCGGCGCGGCCGGGGCCGGACCCGCCAGGATCACCGAGCCGTCGCCCTCCGCCGCCGCCGAGTCGGAGAAGGTGCACACCACCTGGGCGAGCGCGGGGGAACCCAGCTTGTCCGGGGCGGTGCTCAGGCGCAGCGCCTCCTCGGGCTCCGCGTGGCCCGGCCCGGTCACGGTGATGCCGCCCGGTACCCGCGTCTGGTAGCCCGCAGCGCGTTCCCCGGCGGAGGGCGCCGAGGCGAGCTGGTCCAGCAGACCCTGCGCGACCATGACCCGGCGCCGCGCGTCCGGCGTGCCCTCCGGCACCCGCACCGAACGGTCCACGGTCACCAGCGAGGCCCCGCACAGCAGGAACACCTGCACCGGAACCCCCTCCGGCGACTGGGTGGCCTGCCCGGACCCGGCCGGTGAACAGGGCACCCGCGACGGCGCGCTTCCGAAGTCGGTCGGCACCTCCGTCGGCCGGATGCCGCAGCCGGTGAGCAGCGCGCCCAGCAGCGGCAGCGCCAGCAGCCCTCGTACCGCCCGCCCGCTCACGCGCCCTCCCCGCCGCTGCCCCCGGCCAGGGAGCCGCCCTTCTCGTCGTCGCCGGACTCCTCCGTCAGGCGGGAGGCGTCGCGCGGCAGCCGGAGCGTGAACACCGCGCCGCCGTCGGGAGAGTTGGCGGCCGTGATCTCACCGCCGTGGATGTGGGCGTTCTCCAGCGCGATGGAGAGGCCGAGCCCGCTGCCCTCCGACCGGGGACGGGAGGCGCTGGCCTTGTAGAAGCGGTCGAAGACGTGCGGCAGCACCTCCTCGGGGATACCGGGACCGTGGTCGCGTACCGCGATCAGCAGGTCGTCACCGTCGATACGGACCGAGACCCGCACCGGGGAGCCACCGTGCTTGAGGGCGTTGCCGATCAGATTGGCGAGGATGACGTCCAGGCGGCGCGGGTCGAGCCGGGAGTGGATGCCGCGCTCGGCGTCCAGCTCGACCGCGTCCAGCCAGGCGCGGGCGTCGATGCAGGCGGTGATCTGGTCCGCGATGTCGACGTCGTCCAGGACCAGCCGGGCGGTGCCCGCGTCGAAGCGGGTGACCTCCATCAGGTTCTCGACCAGGTCGTTCAGCCGCTTGGTCTCGCTGACCACCAGGCGTACCGCGGGCTCGATCATCGGGTCGATGCCGCCGCCCTCGAACTCCAGCTCGTCCTCCAGCACTTCGGTCACGGCGGTGATGGCGGTCAGCGGGGTACGCAGTTCGTGCGACATGTCGGCGACGAAGCGGCGGGAGGACTCGTCACGGGCGGCCATGTCCGCGACCCGCTTCTCCAGCGCCTCGGCCGCTTTGTTGAACGTCCGTGACAGGTCGGCGAGTTCGTCCGTGCCGGTGACCCGCAGCCGGGTGTCGAGCCGTCCCTCGCCAAGCCTTCGCGCGGCGACTCCGAGGCGGTGCACGGGTTTCAGCACGGTCGTGGCGGCGGCCTGCGCGAGCAGGGCCGAGCCGATCAGGGCGAGCGCGGTCGCGATACCCAGCGACCAGGCAAGGGAGTTGAGGTCCTTGGCCTCCGGCTCCAGCGACTTCGCCATGTAGCCGGTCGAGCCGCCGTCGACCACCTTGGTCCCGGCCACCAGGAAGGGCGTGCCGCGCTCGGTGACGCGCTGCCAGTACAGGTGGTACGGCGACTTGCCGGAGCCGCTCGTCTTCTGCCGCTTGTTCACCGCCGCACGCAGCGACGGGGGCACGTCCTTCAGCGAGAAGCCGCTCAGGCCACCCGAACCGCCGTACACCGTGCGGCCGTCGGGGTCCCGGGCGACCAGCAGCACGCTGAAGCGCTGGCTGCTGCCCGCCATCTGTCCGGCGGCACGCTGGAGTTCGTCCTGCGTGGGGCGCGCGGGCAGCGCGCCCGCGCGGTTCTGCATCTCCTGCCGGAAGTCGCGCAGCACCGCGTCCTGGGCGCGGGTGAGCACCGCCTCCCGGTTGAGCCAGTACGCGATGCCCGACGCGGACACCGCGGCCGTCAGCGCGACCAGCCCGAAGACCAGCACCAGCCGCAGCCGCAGGCTGGTGAACCGCAGTCCGGCCAGCTTCCTCCCCCGTTCGGCCGCCCAGCGGCCGAATCCCCCGCGCTCGCTCACTGAGGGGCGTCCAGGCGGTAGCCGACACCACGGACCGTGCGGATCAGGGTCGGGGAGGACGGCACGTCCTCGACCTTCGCCCGCAGCCGCTGCACACACGCGTCCACCAGGCGCGAGTCGCCCAGGTAGTCGTGCTCCCACACCAGCCGCAGCAACTGCTGCCGGGACAGCGCCTGCCCCGGCCGGCGGCTCAGCTCCAGCAGCAGCCGCAGCTCGGTCGGGGTGAGCTGGAGGTCCTCGCCGTTCTTGGTCACGGTCATCGCGGACCGGTCGATGACGACACTGCCGAAGGTCGCCGAGTCGCTGGACTCGCGCTCCCCGCGCCGCAGCACGGCCCGGATACGGGCGTCCAGCACGCGGCCCTGCACCGGTTTGACCACGTAGTCGTCGGCGCCGGACTCCAGCCCGACCACCACGTCGATGTCGTCGTTCCGCGCGGTCAGCAGGATGATCGGCAACTGGTCGGTGCGCCGGATGCGGCGGCACACCTCGAACCCGTCGATGCCGGGCAGCATCACGTCCAGCACGATCAGGTCGGGGCGCTGCTCACGCAGCAGTTTCAGGCCGTCCTCGCCGCTCGCTGCGGTGGCGACCCGGTGCCCCTGGCGCGTCAGGGACAGCTCAAGGGCCGTACGGATGGCGTCGTCGTCCTCGATCAGCAACAGGGAAGGCACGGGCTCATTCTGGCCCATGCACCGCCTGTCGTACGACCCGTGCCGCCCCGCGTTCTCCGGTGGCGGACGCGAGCCGGACACGGCGTACCAAAACGGCCCTTTGCCAGCTCCGGCCCGCCGGGATCGGGTACGACCCGCCCGCTCCGGCCCCTGTGACAGGTCTGTGACAGTCGCCGGACACGGCCATGAAGGACGGTCGGCAAGCTTTTCGGCAGGCGGGAGAGCATCACCGGCCACGCAGAGCACCGGAAGTCCACGACGGGGAGCGCGAGATGAACACGCCGCACGGCATGAGCACCAGCGCAGTGGTCACGCGTCTGCACGACGCACACCGGGGGGCAGAGAATTCCGGGAAGTCCGGTGCCGGGACCACGCTGCCGGTACGCGGCCGCGAGTCCCAGGGAATACGGGGGTGCGCCCGCGGCACCGGGCGTCAGCACACCGGTTACATGACGGTGGTCGACGCCCGCACGGGGGAGGGGCACGGGGGAAGCGCGCACAGGGAGGAACCGGGGGAGCGTCGCTCGCTGACGGAGGCGGAGTTCACCGCCTACGTCCAGGAGCGCCGCGCCTCCCTGTACGCGACCGCCTACCACCTGACCGGCGACCGCTTCGAGGCCGAGGACCTGCTGCAGAGCGCGCTGTTCTCGACCTACCGGGCGTGGGACCGGATCAGTGACAAGGCCGCGGTCGGCGGGTACCTCCGCCGCACCATGACCAACCTGCACATCAGCGCGTGGCGCCGCCGCAAGCTGAACGAGTACCCGACCGAGGAACTGCCGGAGACGCCCGCCGGCACGGACGCGATGCGCGGCACCGAGCTGCGCGCCGTCCTGTGGCAGGCGCTCGCCCGGCTGCCCGAGCCGCAGCGCACCATGCTGGTGCTGCGGTACTACGAGGGCCGTACCGACCCGGAGATCGCCGACATACTCGGCATCAGCGTCGGCACGGTGAAGTCCAGCATCTGGCGCTCGTTGCGGCGCCTGCGCGAGGACGAGGTCCTGAGCTTCGGCCGGGACCACGAGGACGCCTTCGGCGAGCTGGTGGCCTGAAGGACGGGTCCGTCGGGGGACGGACCCACGGGGGAACGGGGGGAACGAGCCGTCACGGCTCGGCCCGAGGGGAAACGGGGAATCGCGGGGGCCCACCGGGGGGAGGGTCCGCCCGGGAACCCGTAAGGGGAGACACGGGGGAAACGGGGGATCACCCGGAAGCGGGGCTGGACGGCTGGGGGGCCGCACAGTCCCGCTTCCGCATGTCCCCGCCCGGTCACGCCGCCGTCTGCTGCCGTACCTGCCGGCCCGCCGCGGCCGCCGCCATCCGGCTCAGTGCCTCGTCCCGGCCGCAGGCGTGGGCGCCCAGGGCCACCTGGCGGGACACGATCGAGTGTTCCGCGCGCAGCAGCCGCCAGCCCCGGCGCAGCAGGAACGGCACCGACTTGCGCCCCTCCTTCAGATCGCGCAGGAAGCGGCGCCGGAAGGTGGTGACCGGACCCCGGGTCAGACACAGCGCGTCCGCCAGCAGCCCGAGTTCGCGGCAGCGCTCGACGATCTCCGCGGCGAAGATGCCCTCGGCGATGAACAGCGGGGTACGGCCGATGCTCAGGGTGTCCTCGCCGGTACGGGCGCTCAGCGAGATGTCGTACACCGGTACCGGGGTCGCGCCGGACGCGCACAGGCGGGCGATCGCCGCGAGGGCCGCGTCGGCGTCCCAGGACTCCGGATGGTCCCAGTCGATGTCCGAGCTTCCGTCCACCAGCGGCAGGGTGGGGTCGTCGCCCTCCTTGTAGAAGTCGTCGAGGCGCAGCACGGGCAGCCCGGAGAGGGCGGCGACGAGTGACTTGCCCGAACCGGAGGGGCCGCACAGCAGCACCACGCGGGCGGGGGACGGAGGATGGATGCTCACGGAACACCAGTTTGACGCATGGTGGCCGTCCTGCCGACCCCGCGGGTCCGCATTGGAGCGTGCGTCACATCTCAACTACCCTACGTGTCGACCGTATTACCCTGCGCACCAGAAGGCGGCACCACCGATGGCCCGACATTCCGCACCCCGGTCCCCCCGTCAGCCCGCCGCGCGGCGCGCCCTGATCGCCCTCGCCTCGGCCGGGGCCGCCCTGGCGGCGGGCGCGAGCACGGCCCATGCCGAGACGGCCGCACCGCTGGTGGACGTGCCGCCGCTGCGCTCCGCCGACATCGGCGACATCGACCCGCAGTCCGGGGTGAACGCGCTGACCACGTCGGTCGGTTACGCCACCGGCACCATCGCCGGCCTCAAGCCCAACCCGCTGGCCGGCACCGGCACCGACCCGCTGGACAACGGCATCGGCACCACCGTCGCCGACTTCAAGCCGCTCAACACCCTGGCGCTGACCGCCCCGATCGCCCAGGCGCCGTCCTTCGGCGCGGTCCCGGTCGTCGGGCAGGCTCTGGGGCTCCTCACGCCGAGGGGCTGACCGACGCGAAACCGCGCCGCCCCTACGAGGTGAAGGGGCGGCGCGGCTTTCGTGCGTGCTCAGTACGACGAGCCCGACGCGCCCAGCGCCCCGGTCGGGTGCCAGACCGTCTTGGTCTCCAGGAACGCGGTCATGCGGTCGATGCCAGGAGTCGCCGTGTAGTCCACAGGCTGTGGACGGAGAACGCGCTTCAGGTTGTCCGCCGCCGCGATCTCCAGCTCCTTCGCCAGCTCGGCGTCGGCGCCCGCGAGGTCGATCGCGTTGACGTCCTGGTGCGCGGCGAGCGGCGCGCCCAGCTCGGCCGTGCCGCCCGACAGGATGTTGACGACACCGCCCGGCACGTCGGAGGTGGCCAGCACCTCGCCGAGCGACAGGGCGGGCAGCGGCGCCTTCTCGGAGGCCACGACGACCGCCGTGTTGCCGGTGGCGATCACCGGGGCGAGTACCGAGACCAGGCCGAGGAAGGACGACTCCTGCGGGGCGAGCACGGCGACGACGCCGGTCGGCTCGGGCGAGGAGAGGTTGAAGTACGGGCCCGCGACCGGGTTGGCGCCGCCGACCACCTGGGCGATCTTGTCGGTCCAGCCCGCGTACCAGACCCAGCGGTCGACCGTGGCGTCCACGACCGCGGCCGCCTTCGACTTCGACAGGCCCTCGGCGTCCGCGACCTCCCGGACGAACTGGTCCCGGCGGCCCTCCAGCATCTCGGCCACCCGGTACAGCACCTGACCGCGGTTGTACGCGGTCGCGCCGGACCAGCCGCCGAACGCCTTGCGGGCGGCGACGACCGCGTCACGGGCGTCCTTGCGGCTCGACCGCGGTGCGTTCGCCAGCCAGTTGCCCTTGGAGTCGGTCACCTCGTACACCCGGCCGCTCTCGGAACGCGGGAACTTCCCGCCGACGTACAGCTTGTAGGTCTTGAAGACCGACAGCCGCGGCTCGGTCTTTTCGGTCTTCTCAGACATCGAGGTACGCCTCCAGGCCGTGGCGGCCGCCCTCGCGGCCGAAGCCCGACTCCTTGTAACCGCCGAACGGCGACGTCGGGTCGAACTTGTTGAACGTGTTGGACCAGACGACCCCGGCGCGCAGCTTGTTGGCGACGGCCAGGATGCGGGAGCCCTTCTCGGTCCAGATGCCGGCCGACAGCCCGTACTGGGTGTTGTTGGCCTTGGCGACGGCCTCGTCCGGGGTGCGGAAGGAGAGGACCGACAGCACCGGGCCGAAGATCTCGTCGCGGGCGATGGTGTGCGCCTGGGTGACGCCTGTGAACAGCGTCGGGGCGAACCAGTAGCCCGACGACGGGAGTTCGCACGCCGGGGACCAGCGCTCGGCGCCCTCCGCCTCGCCCTGCTCCGCCAGCGCGGTGATCCGGGCCAGCTGCTCGGCGGAGTTGATCGCGCCGATGTCGGTGTTCTTGTCCAGCGGGTCGCCGAGGCGCAGCGTGGACAGGCGGCGCTTGAGGGCGTCCAGCAGCTCGTCCTGGACCGACTCCTGGACCAGCAGCCGGGAGCCCGCGCAGCAGACCTGGCCCTGGTTGAAGAAGATGCCGGTGACGATGCCCTCGACGGCCTGGTCGATCGGGGCGTCGTCGAAGACGATGTTGGCGCCCTTGCCGCCCAGCTCCAGGGTGAGTTTCTTGTTCGTGCCCGCGACCGTGCGGGCGATCTCCTTGCCGACGGCCGTGGAGCCGGTGAAGGCGACCTTGTTCACGTCGGGGTGTCCGACCAGCGCCGCGCCCGCGTCGCCGTAGCCCGGCAGGATGTTGACGACACCCTTGGGCAGGCCAGCCTGGCGGCAGATGTCCGCGAAGAACAGGGCGGACAGGGGGGTGGTCTCGGCCGGCTTGAGGACGACCGTGTTGCCGGTGGCCAGCGCCGGGGCGATCTTCCACGCCAGCATCAGCAGGGGGAAGTTCCAGGGGATGACCTGGCCGGCGACGCCCAGCGGACGGGGGTTCGCCCCGAAGCCGGCGTGATCGAGCTTGTCGGCCCAGCCCGCGTAGTAGAAGAAGTGGGCGGCGACCAGGGGGAGGTCCGCGTCGCGGGTCTCCTTGATCGGCTTGCCGTTGTCCAGCGTCTCCAGCACGGCCAGCTCGCGGCTGCGCTCCTGGATGATGCGGGCGATGCGGAACAGGTACTTGGCGCGCTCGGAGCCGGGCAGCGCCGACCATGTGGCGAACGCCTTGCGGGCGGCCCCGACCGCGCGGTCCACGTCCGCCTCGCCGGCCCGGGCGACCTCGGAGAGGACCTCCTCGGTGGCGGGGGAGACGGTCTTGAAGACCTTGCCGTCGGCGGAGTCGGTGAACTCGCCGTCGATGAAGAGGCCGTAGGAGGGGGCGATGTCGACGACGGCGCGGGACTCCGGCGCCGGTGCGTACTCGAAGAGGGAACCCATGGTGATCAGTCCACCGTCACGTAGTCGGGGCCGGAGTAGCGGCCGGTGGCCAGCTTCTGACGCTGCATCAGCAGGTCGTTCAGCAGCGAGGAGGCGCCGAAGCGGAACCAGTGGTTGTCCAGCCAGTCCTGGCCCGCGGTCTCGTTGACCAGCACCAGGAACTTGATGGCGTCCTTGGTGGTGCGGATGCCGCCCGCGGGCTTCACGCCGACCTGGACGCCGGTCTGGGCGCGGAAGTCGCGCACCGCCTCCAGCATCAGCAGGGTGTTGGCGGGGGTGGCGTTGACCGCGACCTTGCCGGTGGAGGTCTTGATGAAGTCCGCGCCCGCCATCATGCCCAGCCAGCTCGCGCGGCGGATGTTGTCGTACGTGGACAGCTCGCCGGTCTCGAAGATGACCTTCAGGCGGGCGCTGGTCCCGCAGGCCTCCTTCACGGCGGTGATCTCGTCGTACACCTTGAGGTAGTCGCCCGCGAGGAACGCGCCCCGGTCGATGACCATGTCGATCTCGTCGGCGCCCGCCGCAACCGCGTCCCGCACGTCGGCCAGCTTCACGCCGAGGGCGGCGCGACCGGCCGGGAAGGCGGTGGCGACCGAGGCGACCTTGACGCCGGAACCGGCGACGGCCTCCTTGGCGACGGCCACCATGTCGGGATAGACGCAGACGGCCGCGGTCGTCGGGGTCGTCCGGTCCGTGGGGTCCGGGTGGACCGCCTTGGCGCCGAGCGCCCGGACCTTGCCGGGGGTGTCCGCGCCTTCCAGGGTGGTCAGGTCGACCATCGAGATGGCGAGGTCGATGGCGTACGCCTTCGCGGTGGTCTTGATCGAACGGGTACCGAGCGACGCGGCACGCGCCTCCAGGCCGACCGCGTCGACGCCGGGCAGCCCGTGGAGGAAGCGGCGCAGCGTGCTGTCGGACGCGGTGACGTCGGCGAGAGACTGTGCGGGGGACGCGAGGGGGGCACCGCCCTGTTCGAGCGACGCCGAGGACTTGGGGGAGGGCATGGTCACCAGACGAGCATATCTACGCGCGTAGCGGCTGTATAGCCCCAGGGGCGAGGTTGTGGGCAGTCACACCGTCGCAGGTCACGGATGCGTTCCTCTCTGGGGCCAGGTGGTGGTGGTCGCGTCCCCTTCGTGCAGAATCGGGGCCATGACGACCCCGGACCACCAGACACCCGCTTCGCGGCCCGTGGTGCCCGCCGCCAGGGACCGGATCTACCGTTCGCCGATGGGACTCGTGGGCGGTGTGCTCGTGCTGGCCCTCGTCGTCTGGCTCGGCTGCGACGCGCTGTTCCGCGGCCACGGCCGGGTGCCGTGGCTCGCGCTGGCCGTGATGATCCTGGTCGTACCCCTGGTGACGGCGTTCACCCTGCGCCCGGCGGTCTTCGCCAACCAGGAACGCCTCCGGGTCCGCAACCCCTTCCGGGTGATCGTCCTGCCCTGGGGCGAACTGGCCACCCTGCGCTCGGGCTACTCCAACGAGGCGCTGGCCACCTCCGGCACCAAGTTCCAGCTCTGGGCGATCCCCGTCTCGCTGCGCGCCCGCAAGCGCGCGGCCAACAAGCGGGCGAAGGCGGCGGCGCAGGCGGCCCGCGGCGCCCAGGGCGGCAACCGCTTCGGCGGGGTCTTCGGCGGCGGGGGAGCGAGCGCCTTCGGCGCCGCCGAGGCGGGGGACGCCCCGGTCCGCGCCGAGACGGACAAGATCATGGACGACCTCCGCGACCTCCACGAACGCCACGGCGAGGCGGAACACGCCCAGGGCGAGATCACCATCCGCTGGTCCTACGAGATCCTGATCCCGGCCCTGGCGGGCGCCGTACTCCTGGCGGTCCTGCTGATCACGGGCTGACCCCGGCCACGGTCGGCGGCGGACGGAGACAATCCGGCCGCCGCCGATTTTTGTGCCCCGCTCTCTCCGCGCCCCCGCGCGCACCCCATCCGACACCCGAAGGACAGAGGAAGACGGCAGTGAAGACCCGGCGCGGTTGGCGCGCGAACAAGAAGGCGCCGGAGAACCGGTACAAGCTGGGCCTCCTGCGCGCGATGACGGCCGCGGCCCGGCTGTCGCGCGACCGGAGGGCGTGGATCGCCGCCGGTGCCGTACTGGTGGTGGCGGTGGTGGCAGGGGTGTGGGTCCACCTCGCCGGACGCCAGGACGGCCCGCCGGACACCCGCGCCCGCCAGTACAAGGAGTTCGACGCCTGCCTGCTGACCGGCGACAAGGGCATCGCGCAGGGCACCGACGCCGCCTCGGCGTGGCAGGGCATGCAGCGGGCGTCGCTGGAGACGCGTGCCCGGATCAACTACGTGCCGGTGACGGGCGCGCAGTCGGTGGCCAACACCCGTCCGTTCCTCAACAGCCTGATGCAGCGTCAGTGCGATGTCCTGGTCGCGGTCGGCACCCCCCAGGCGCGAGTCGCCCGCGCGGCGGCCGCCGAACACCCCGAGGTGCGGTTCGTCCTGGTCGACGGAGCGTCAAGTGCGGGCGGCAGCAAGGCTGGCAACGTCACCGAGGCCGAGCCGGGTACCTCGCTCCCGGAGACGGTGGCCGACGCGATCACACGGGCCGTTGACGCCTCCGGGCAGTGACACGCGGCGTGTCGAAGTAAAGATCAGCTAAAAGTGAGGGACTCGTGTAGGTCAAATGCTCGAAGGTGAGAAAAGCTTACGAAGTTTTGCTGACTTCTTAAGTTAAGGCTCCCCCATGCGTGTTCGCTGGGTCCGTAGCCCTCGCTTGTTCCCGCCGGGCGGTTCCGGCAGACGTCGAGCGAGGGCTACGGCTCTTTCTGTACTTGTCTCTCTCACCTTCATGCTCACCACCGAGACAGCGGCGGCCACCGGCGCCACCCTGCCGGCGCTGAGCATGCCCGAACTGTCCTTCGCCGGCCTGGTGAAGTGGGCCCACAGCTCCTCCCTCGACACCCCCGACCAACAGGGCGGCACCGCGCGGGGCAAGAGCCACCACGCCTCGGCGGCGGCCACCAGCACCCACCGCACGGCCGGCCACAAGCCGGGCCGCGGCAAGGGCGAACTCGGCGCCTACCAGCGCCATGTGAGCCGGCCCCAGAAGACCACCACCAAGGCCCTGGCCTCGGCGAAGAGCTTCAACCCCCGAACCAGCGAGCGGAACGCCAGGAAGTCCACCGCGACCTCGGACTACTTCGTCAACGCCGACGGCTCCACCACCGTCCGCCACTACGACGTACGGGCCAACTTCAAGTCGGCGGACGGCACCTGGACGCCGATCGACACCAGCCTGAAGAAGGGCGACGACGGCCGGTTCGAGCAGACCGCCAACTCCGTCGACGTCGACTTCGCCCCGGACGCGGCCGACGACCGGCTGGCCTCGCTCGGCCTCGGCAGCGGCCGTTCGGTGGGGTACTCCCTCATCGGCGCCCGCGAGACCAAGGCGTCCGAGGACGAGAACGGCACCCTGCTGTACGCGGACGCCCTGCCCGGCACCGACGTGCAGCTCGCGCCGATCGCGGACGGCTTCAAGGAGAACCTCGTCCTGCGGTCCAAGGACGCGGACAACTCCTGGCTGTTCGCGCTGGACGCGAAGGGCCTGACCCCGCGCATCGGCAAGAACGGTGACGTCGAGTTCACCGGCGCCGAGGGCAAGGTGGCCGCGACCGTCCCCCACGCCTACATGGAGGACTCGCGCATCGACCGCCGCTCCGGCGACGGGGCCCGGTCCCCCGAGGTCAGGTACGAACTGACCACCGTGGACGGCGGGCCCGCGCTGCGGATGACCGCCGACCGGGACTGGCTGGACGACCCCGAGCGGGTCTACCCCGTCACCGTCGACCCCACCACGGTCATGGGTGCCAGCCAGGCGACGTACGTCCAGAACGACTACAGCTCCAACCGCTCGGCGGAGAGCCAGATCAAGGTCGGTTCGTACGACTCGGGCACCACGAAGGCGAACTCGTTCCTCCAGTTCTCGTCGCTGGGTTCAACGATCGCCGGCCGGCAGGTCTCCGCCGCCACGCTCAACGTCTGGGCGCTGTGGTCCGCGACCTGCACCCCGGAGGCGTTCTCCGTCTATCCGGTGACCCAGTCGTGGTCCCCCTCGACGACCACCACCTACCCCGGCCCGTCCTACGGCTCGGCCATCGGCTCCCTCACGCCCGACCCGGGTGCCTCCTGCACCAACAGCACCGGCAGCACCGGTGTCGGGGTGAAGATGCCGGTGCCGCTGTCGACGTCCTGGTTCACCCAGGTCGCCGCGGGCGGGATCAACTACGGCCTGGCGCTGGCCGCGCCGACCGGTGACGGCCTGCACTGGAAGAAGTTCCACTCCGACGACTCGGCGACTTCCGGCTGGCGTCCCTCGCTCGACCTGACCTACGGCACCAATGTCGAGCCGCAGGTCAACGCCTCGTACCCGCCGGAGAACTTCCAGGCCAACACCCTCCAGCCGGAGCTGCTCGTCTACGCGAGCGACGCCGACAAGTCGCCCAACGCGGCGCTGTCCTACAGCTTCGAGGTGTACGACGCCGACTCCGGCAGCACCACGCCCGTGGTCACCTCCGGCGCCCTGACCAAGGGAAGCTGGAAGATACCGGCGGGCAAACTCAAGTGGTCCAAGAACTACGCCTGGTACGCGGGGGTGAGCGACGGACTCGCCGAGACGACGTACTCCAGCCGC
The DNA here is from genome assembly GCF_004784465.1 of Streptomyces griseoluteus. Taxonomy (GTDB): domain Bacteria; phylum Actinomycetota; class Actinomycetes; order Streptomycetales; family Streptomycetaceae; genus Streptomyces; species Streptomyces griseoluteus. The sequence continues at coordinate 371,679 of NZ_SRRU01000001.1, forward strand.
TTCACCACCGCCGTGCCGCAGCCGCCGGTCACCTCGGGCCTCGCCCAGAACACCGACGGCCACGACTTCGACCCGAGCGACGCCAACTACACGACCGACGACTCCGACGCGGACGTCGAGGTGGTCGGCCCCTCGCTGCAGATCGACCGCTCGTACAACAGCATCGACCCGCGGGTCGACGGTGCCTTCGGCGCCGGCTGGTCGACGGTCGCCGACATGAAGGCCGCCGAGGTCAAGAACCCCGCCGGCACCGTCACCAGCGTGATCATCACCTACCCCGGTGGTGAGCAGGTCGCCTTCGGCCGCAACACCGACGGCACCTTCCAGCCCCCGCTCGGCCGGTACGCGCGCCTCCAGCCGGTCACCGGCGGCTACGCGCTGACGGACAAGGACTTCACCGAGTACGCCTTCACCCAGCCCACCGCCAAGGCGGGCACGACGGCGATATCCAGCATCAAGGACTACGCGGGCCGCACGGAGACGTTCACCTACAACACCTCCAAGCAGCTCACGAAGATCACGAACGAGAAGTCGAAGCGCTCGCTCGCCCTGACCTGGGTCACGCCGTCCGGCGCCACCACGGCGCACGTCGCCTCGGTGGCGACCGACGCGGCGGTCGCCACGGACTCCTCCACGGTCCAGACCTGGAACTACGGCTACAGCGGTGACCAGCTCACCTCGGTCTGCCCGCCCAACACCCCCACCAAGTGCACCACCTACGGCTACGCCACCGGCAACCACTACCGCACCACGGTGCTGGACGCCGACCCGTACGCCTACTGGCGGCTCGGTGAGGCGTCCGGTGCCACCGTCGCGGCGGACTCCGTCGACAACAACCAGGGCCGCTACAACGGCCTGTTCCACAACGTGACGCTGGGCGGGGCTTCCGTCCTCGCGGGCTCCACGCAGAAGACGGCCGGCTTCAACGGCACGACCTCCTACGTGGAGATGCCGAGCGCGCCGGGCGCCACGCCGTCGTACATGACGGTCTCGCTGTGGTTCAAGACGACCACCGCGGGAGGTGTCCTCTTCTACTACGGCGACAAGCCGCTGAGCGACTCCGACCCGGTCGCCAACACCAAGAAGAACACGCCCGCCGTGTACGTCGGCACCGACGGCAAGCTGCGCGGCTGCCTGGCCATGTCGCCGGGATGCATGTCCACCATCACGTCGGGAGCCTCGGTCACCGACGGCCAGTGGCACAACGCCGTGCTCACCGGCATGGCCACCAGTCAGACGCTGTACCTCGACGGTGTCTCCCAGGGCTCGCTGAGCGGCACCATCAACGACTGGGAGCAGCCCTACCTCTCCCTCGGCGCCGGTGTGAACACCGACGGCTGGCCCTCGATGAACCCGAACGACAAGCTCGGGCACTACACGGGCCAGATGGCCGAGGCCGCCGTCTACTCCGAGCCGCTCGACCCCTCGGTGATCACCGCGCAGTACCAGGCCGCCAAGCGGTCCGCCGGTCTGCTGAACAAGATCACCACGCCCGGCGGGAAGACCGAGGCGTCGGTCGTCTACGGCACCACCGACGACCTGGTCAAGCAGGCCACGGACTCCGAGGGCGGCACCTGGAAGCTCAACCCGCCCACGGTCACCGGCTCCTCGCAGGTCTACCGCTCGGCGGTGATGGGCTCGGTCCCGGCCGGCTACTGGCGGCTCTCCGACACCCTCGGCGCGCAGCAGGCGGCCAACGAGGTGCACACCGGATTCGGCACGTACAACACCGTCACGCAGGGCGTGGCCGGTCCGTTCGGCGCCGGTGACGTGACCGCGGCGTCCTTCGACGGCACGTCGTCGTACGCCGAGATCCCGTACGGCCCCTGGCACCGCTCGGGCGACCGCGCCGTCGAGCTGTGGTTCAGGACCAGTGCCCCCGGTGTGATCCTCTCCGACCAGGCACAGGCGCCCGCCGGCACCCCGTCCGGCTCCTGGACCCCGCTGCTGTACGTGGGCTCCGACGGCAAGCTGCACGGCCACTGGTGGAGCGCCACCGGTTCCGCCGCCTTCGGCTCCACGGCCGCCGTCACCGACAACACCTGGCACCACGCGGTGCTGTCGGCCTCCGGCACCACCCAGACGATGTACCTGGACGGCGCCAAGCAGGCCGACTTCACCGGCGCGGCGGGCGACCAGAGCAACACCCGGTCGTTCGTCGGCGCGGGCTTCGCCAAGACCTGGGAGGCCTCTCCCGGTGACCTGAGCTTCTTCAACGGCTCCATCGCGGAGGTCGCCACCTACGGCCACCCGCTGACCGAGGACCAGGTCGAGCAGCACTGGTCGGCGTACAAGGCGTCGTCCGGGGTCGCCCCGGTGCGCACGGTCACGCTGACCGACCCGACCGACAAGACGCTGAAGTACGTCTACGACGCGGAGATGGGCAACCGTCTGCTGGCCGCGATCGACACCGAGGGCAACCGGACGACCTACGGCTACGACACGGGCGGCTTCCTGCACACCGTGACCGACGCCAACGGCAACCGGAGCACCACGGGCTACGACGTGCGCGGCAACACGGTCTCGCAGACCAGTTGCCAGGACACGACGGCGGACAAGTGCGCCACCGAGTACTACACGTACTACCCGGACGCCACGACCGCCTTCCCGACGATGGACCCGCGCAACGACCTGCTGCTCACCGAGCGGGACGGCCGTTCCTCGGGCCCCACGGACAACACCTACCTCACCAGCTACTCCTACGACACCGGCGGCAACCTGCTGTCCGTCACCGGGCCCCCGGTCCCCGGCAGTCCGGGCGGCCGTACCGCCACCACCACCTACACCACGGCGTCCACCGTGGCCGCCGAGGGCGGCGGAGCCCTGGCACCGGCCGGCCTGACGGACACGGTCACCACACCGGGCGGCCGGACGACGAAGTACACCTACTTCTCCACCGGCGACCTGGCCTCGGTCACCGATGCCAACGGCGCGAAGATCACCTACACCTACGACAAGCTGGGCCGGCAGATCTCCCGCACGGAGACCTCCGACTCCCAGCCGTCCGGTCTCACCACGACCCAGACGTACGACAAGAACGACCAGGTCGTCACCGAGACCAGCCCCGCCGTCACCAACCGCGTCACCGGCGCGGTGCACCAGGCGAAGACCACCACGGGCTTCGACGACGACGGCAACGTGCTCTCGCAGACGGTGGCCGACGTCCGGGGCGGTGACGCCCCCCGGTCGACGTCCATGACGTACGACGCCTACGACCGGCTCGCCTCGCGGACGGACCCCGGCGGCGGCACCACGTCGTTCGAGTACGACGTCTACGGCAACAAGGTGAAGGAGACCGACCCGCTGGGGACGGTCAACACCTACACCTACGACGCCCAGCAGCGGCCGCTCACCACCAACCTGCTCGACTACACCGGCGACCCGGACAACCCGTCGGCGCCCACCACCCTGGTCCAGGAGTCACGGGCGTACGACCCGGCCGGCCGGCTCGCGTCGGTCACCGACGCCATGGGCTGGGTGACCGCGTACACCTACACCGACGACGGCCTTTCCGCCTCGGTCACCCGCAAGGACCCGGAAGGCGGCAAGCAGTTCGTCGAGGAGGCCAACACCTACGACCCGGCCGGAAACCTGATCAAGCAGGTGACCAACGACGGCCGGACCACCTCCACCTTCGTGGTGGACGCGGCCGACCGCGTCGCCTCGTCCGTGCTCGACCCGACCGGCGTCAACCGCAGCACCAAGGTCTCCTACGACCCCGACGACAACGTCGTGACGGAGACCGAGACCGACCCGGCCACCGGTGACGTCGACCGGACGGACACCCGCTACGACGCCCTGGGCAATGTCACCGGCTACACGGAGCACGACGGCACCACCGCTCCCGTGGCCCGCTGGAAGCTGTCGGAGCCCAGTGGCCTCACCGCCCAGGACTCCTCCGGCGGCAACAGCAAGGTGACGCTGGGCAGTTCGGTCACCCGGTCCACCGAGAAGGGCGGCTCCGCCGTCCTCAACGGCACCGCCACCGCCTACGGGCAGGCGGACGGCCCGGCGGTCAACACCAGCGGCGACTTCACCGTCTCCGCCTGGGTCAAGCTCACCACCACCGCCGCCAACAGCACCTTCCTCGCCCAGGACGGCAAGCTCAACAGCGGCTTCCAGCTCTACTACTCCACCACCTACGGCTGGACCTTCAACCGCCACTCCACGGACGCCGTCGGCGCCGCGACCGTCCGGACCAGCTCCGGCACCGCCGCGGTCAAGACCGGCACCTGGACCCACCTCACCGGTGTGTACGACCAGGCGTCCGCCTCGCTGAAGCTGTACGTCAACGGCGCCCAGTCGGGCACCACCACGTCCTTCACCTCACCCTGGGAGGCCACCGGCCCGCTCCAGATCGGCCGGCGTCTGTTCAACGGCACCTACGCCGAGAACGCGCAGGGCTCCGTCGCCGACGTACAGGTCTACGGTGACGCGCTGAGCGCGTCCCAGGTGTCCGCCCTGGCGGGCGGCACGCTTCCGGCGGCCGGCAGCTCGGTGCGCACCAACACCTGGAAGCTCGACCAGCGGGGTCTGCCGCTGTCCTCGACCGACGAGCTCGGCAACACGACGGACTACGCCTACGACGAGGCCGCCCAGCAGACCACGGTCACCGAGCCGGTCGTCAACGCCGAGAAGGACGGGGGCTCACCCACTGCCCTGCGGCCCATCTCGATGACGGGCTACAACACCTTCGGCGAGGCCACCGAGACGTCCGACCCGTCGGGCAACGTCACGACCACGGCGTACGACGCCGAGGGCCAGGAGACCTCGACCAGGCTGCCGGACTACACCGCGCCGGGTGCCTCCACGCCGATCACGGCCACGTCCTGGAACGAGTACAACAAGCTCGGCCAGGTCACGGCGGAGGTCGACCCGCTGGGCAACCGCACGTCGTACACGTACACCCAGCTCGGCGACGTGGCCTCGGTCACCGAGCCGGGCGGCGGCAGGTCGACGATGGTCTACGACGCCAACGGCGACCTGCTCTCGTCGAACAGTCCCGGCGGTGCGCGCCAGGAGTCCACGTGGGACTACCTCGGCAACGAGCTGACCAGCACGGACATCGTCCGCCAGCCCACACAGCGGGCGTACACGGCGATCAACGAGTACAACGCGCCGGGCGGTGACCTCTCCCGGAGGGTGAGCCCGACCGGGGTCTCGGAGTCGTACAAGTACAACGCCCTCGGCGACGTCACGGAGGTGACCGACGGGGCGGGCAACACCTCGAAGTTCACCTACACCATGGACGGCGACGTCCTCACCGCGACCGACCCGGACAACACCAGCACCAAGAACACCTACGACGGCTTCGGCCAACTGGTCGGCACCAGCGAACTGGACGCGGGCGGCGCGGTGCTGCGCACCAGCAACTCCACCTACGACCGCGCCGGCAACCCGCTGTCGGTGACCGACTACCGGCGCCACACCACCACCTTCACCGTCGACCCCACGGGTCTGGTGACCAAGGCGGTGGAGCCGGTCTCCGCGACCGAGTCGATCACCACGTCCTTCGGCTACGACGTCGCGGGCAACCGCACCCGCTTCACCGACGGCCGGGGCAACCCGTTCATCACCACCTACAACAAGTGGGGGCTGCCCGAGTCCGTCATCGAGCCGTCCACCCCGGACCAGCCCGCCGCGGCGGACCGCACCTACACCACGGTGTACGACGCGGGCGGCCGGGTGGCCGAGCAGCGGTCACCGGGCGGGGTGACCATCACCAACGAGTACGACGCGAAGAGCCGGCTGGTGAAACAGACCGGTTCGGGTGCGGAGGCCGCGACGGCCGACCACACCTACGCGTACGACGCCGACGACCGCGTCACGGCCGTGGCCGGTGCGGGAGAGGACGACGACCACTTCACCTACGACGACCGGGGAGCGCTGCTCACGGCGTCCGGACCGTCGGGCAGTTCGTCGTTCGCCTACAACGGCGACGGCGCGATGACGTCCCGCACGGACGCCTCGGGCACGTCGTCCTACGGGTACGACACCGCGGGCCGCCTGAAGACGGTCGACGACGCGGTCACCGGCTCCCGGGCGACCTACACCTACAACGTCGACAACGCCGTCACACAGGTCGACTACGGCACCGGCAAGTCCAAGCGCGCGTTCAGCTACGACGCGCTGCAGCGCATCACCGGTGACAAGCTGACCTCGCCCGGCGGCAAGGTCCTGTCGTCCATCACCTACGGGTGGGACGACAACGACAACATCACGTCGAAGACGACCACCGGGGTCGCGGGCGCGTCCACCAACACGTACGCGTACGACTGGTCGGACCGGCTGACGTCCTGGAACAACGGCACCACCACGGAGGTCTACGGCTACGACGCCTCGGGCAACCGCACGAGGGTCGGCGGCGACACGTACACGTACGACGCCCGCAACCGGCTCACCTCGGACGGCCACAGCACGTACGCGTACACCGGACGCGGCACGCTGAGCTCGATCACGGACGAGTCCGGGACCCGGACCCAGATGAAGGCCGACGCCTTCAACCGCGTGATCAACGAGGGCGACCGGACGTACACCTACGACGGTCTGGACCGCGTCCTGAAGGCCAGGGACGGAGGCGGCGCTGACGTCTTCTCCTTCCAGTACAGCGGCGACGGCAACGACGTCGCCTCCGACGGCTCGGCGACGTACAGCCGCAGTGCCGACGGTTCGCTGCTGGGCATCAGGTCGGGCACGTCGTCGGTCCTGGCGCTGACCGACATCCACGACGACCTGGTCGCGCAGTACACCGACTCCGGCGAGACCCTGAGCGGTTCGGCCAGTTACACGCCGTTCGGCAAGGTCTCCGCCTCGGCGGGCATGCTGGGCAACCTCGGTTACCAGTCCGGCTGGACGGACCCCGAGACCGCCCAGGTCAACATGGCCGCGCGCTGGTACTCGCCGCAGACCGGCCAGTTCAACAGCCGGGACACCGTCGGCAACGATCCGCTGCCGGACTCGGTGAACGCCAACGCGTACGCGTACGCCAACCAGAACCCGATGACGGGTGTCGACCCCACCGGGCACTGGTTCGGCTTCGTGAAGAAGGCGTTCCACAAGGTCGCCAAGAAGGTCAAGAGCAAGGCCAAGTCGGCCTGGAAGAAGACCAAGCACGCGGTCAAGGCCGTCGCCAAGAAGGTCCGCAAGGCGGCCAAGCACATCAAGAAGGCCGTCAAGAAGGTCGTCCACAAGGCCCGCCGGGCGGTGCGCAAGGTCGTGCACTACGTCCACGACAGCGTCAAAAAGGTCAAGAGATACGTCAAACGCACCTATAAGAGCGTCAAACGCTATGCCCACAAGGTCGTCCAGCACGTTAAACAGAGGGCCCGGCAGGTCGCCAAGGCCGTCAAGCACGTAGCCGCCAAAGCCGCCGATCTGGGCAAGAAGGCCCTGAAGAAGGTCGGCCGGGGCGTCAAGGCGGCGGCCAAGGCGACGGGCAACTTCGTCAAGCAGCACGCCGCGACGATCGTCTCGGTCGCGGTCGGTGTGGCGGTCTTCGCCGGGTGCACCGCCGCGACCTGGGGTGTCGGAGCGGTCGGCTGCGCGGCCCTCGCGGGCGCGGCGGCCAACGGCGTCGGCTACCTGATGAGCGACGGCCCCAAGTCCGTCGGCGGCTTCATCGGGTCGGTGGCCATCGGCGCCGCGACCGGTGCCCTCGGTGGCGCGGCCGGTGGTGCGGCCTCCGGCGCGGTGGGCCGACTGCTCGCCAACGCCGGCGGCAAGGCGCTCCAGGGCGCGGCCATGGGCGCCGCAGGCGGCGCGGCCGAAGGAGCGGTCGGCTACGGCATCTCCTGCGCGTCCAGCGAGGAGGGCTGCAGCGCGAGCGGCGCGGCGAAGGCCTCGGCGGTCGGCGCGGTGACGGGCGGCATCTTCGGCGCCGCGGCGAGCAAGTACGGTCGCAAGTCGGACCCCTCCAAGGCCGACAAGCCGACGACCTGTCGTTTCCCCAGGCACAGCTTCACCGGGGCGACCGGCGTCCTGATGGCGAACGCCCTCACCAAGCCGATCTCGCAGGTGAAGGCCGGGGACTATGTCCTCACGGCCGAACCGGGCAAGAAGAAGCAGGAGAAGCACAAGGTCAAGCGAACGATCGTCACCAAGACCGACCGTGACTACGTCGATGTCGTCGTAGCCACCAAGTCGGGGCCGAAGGCGATCCAGACCACCAAGCATCACCAGTTCTACGAAGTCAGCCGTAATGTCTGGACCCAGGCCGGCGACCTCAAGCCGGGGCAGAAACTCCAGAACAGTGGTGGCACCGCTACCCGGATCGTCGATGTCAGGGCCTATACGGCGAACCGAGTGACGTACGACCTCAGCATCGAGGGCCTCCACACGTACTATGTGCTGGCAGGGACCGCGCCGGTCCTGGTCCACAACTGCCCGGCGTCCGGAGACGGCCCGCAAGCCGCAAAGCGTGGCCGTGCCGAGGATCTGCCTCCGCACAAGGATGCGGAGGGCGATCACACTGTTCTGGAGCGGAATGCCGATGGTGTCGTAACGCGCTATCAGACCTGGCTCAAGAACGACAGGGCCCCTTCCGGATGGCAAAAGGGTCCGAGGTTCCGCGGCACAGGTGGCAGCCATTCCGGTATGGAGCCGCCGCTGTACTATCCCAAGGGCAACGGAAAGGCGTTTCCCGGAGCTCAGGTCCCAGAAAATATTCCACCGGGGTATCTGGACGGGAAGTGAGGAAGAAATGGGTGACGACGCCGTAGCCGGTCGCATTCTGCAGCAGTTGTATCCGGAAGTGGGGTCCAGCGATCCCGTCGCGTACGTGAGTGAGCTTGGCGATTCGGTGCAGGCTCTCGTGTATTCACGGCTTTTTTGGCCCAAACTCGTGGAGATCGAGGGAGCTGTTTTCGTGGCTCTCTGGGGTGACGACGAGGAATACATCTCCGCGCGACTTCGGACGCCCGCGGCAAGCTCGAACTGGGCGCCCATGTCGTGGCCTCAAGCTGTCGACAGCTTCAACAAGTTCGAAGTCGCGCACATCTTCCGGCAGAACAGAGGGTCCGAGGAAGTAGTCGAGGACGCCAACCGTGAACTGGCCTCCATCCTGGTTCAGGTGTGGAAGGCCAGGCTGGCGACAAGCTATCCGGAGCGAAAGTTCAGCGTGCGGTTCGTGGATGGAGATGAAACCATGGACTCCCGCGTCGAAGTGACTCAGGATCATCCGCCTCTTGCGACGCCGAAAGGATGGAGCGATGAGCTGCGTGCCATCGTCCCGGAGGTGTCTCCTTGACACCGGTGACGTCTCCACGGCGAGCCCGCGAGTGGGCCGTGTGAAGGTGCCACTCTCTTCGTGATCGCTTGGTCGGATTCTGCCGACCCTGCAAAACGCCCGGCTGGGGTTTCCCAGCCGGGCGTTTCGCGTGAGCGGCGACAGAAGCGGAGATCAGACCTTGTAATAAAGGTCGAACTGCCTGTTGCTCCCCGAGTTGTTCGTGATGCCGAAGCACAGGCGTGGGGCGCCCGCGCCCGTGTAGATCGCCATGCCTTCCGGCTCGCGGGGGTCCGCCGCCGCGTCCGCCTCCGAGTGGGTGCTGGCGATGTAACCCGTCGTGGGGTTGTTCCCCGTGCCGTTGAGGTCGAAGGACGTGGTGTGGATGGCCCACTTGTCGACGCCGGTCAGGGTGCTGGACGGGGTCGTGGTGCGAGGGTCGCCGTCGAGCATGTAGACGTACTGGCCGTACGACGTGAAGCCCTGGAAGGTGGCCGGGGTGGTGGGGTCCGGGGTGCCGTCGGCCTTGTACTTGTACAGCGGGGGCTGCTTGATGCGGGCCAGGGGGGCCGGGAGCGTGCCGGTGCCGGCCGTGGCCGCCGCCGCGGCCAGGTCGTACGCCGCGAACCAGTGGTCGGAGCCCAGCGCGTAGCGGATCAGCAGGATGTTGTGGTCCACGTCCACCGACGGCGTCATGGAGGTCGCCGCCGGGTCCGGTGAGCCGAAGCGCTGCACGGACGGGTGGCTGGTCCACAGCACCGTCTTGGTGACGAAGGGGAAGCGGACGAACTCCTGCCCGTACCCGCTGCGCCCGGCCCCCGCCTCGGTCCACACGTACGCCGGGTTCCCGCCGCTCGCGGGCTGCACGCCGAGGGAGACCCCGTGGCCGAAGCCCAGCAGGTACATGTATCCGTTGACCGCGCCGGTGGCGATGTCGTGCCGGGTCAGACAGAGGTCGCCCGACTCCGCGTGGTCGTCCCCGCCGATGGAGGCCGTCACCGCGACCTGGCTGCCCGAGCGGAGGTAGGCCACCTGGCTCGCCCCGGCCACCTGGAGCGTGTAGAAGTGCCCCGCCGCCGAGTCGAAGGCGATGCCCTGGAGCGTGGTCGAACTGTCCTGGTTGGCCACACCGGCCAGCCAGCGGGTGGAACCGGCGGCGACGTCGATCAGCGCGGTCCCGCCCGGCACGTTCGCCGGGTTGTCCAGGGGCGCGGCCACCGCCGCCCGGGCGGGCAGCCCCAGCCCGGCGGCGGCACCGGCGGCGAGGCCGGTACCGCCCCGTATCAGGCTGCGACGAGTCATGTTCATGGTCATGACCTGGACACTAGTGGCCGGGGCCGCCCCGGCCACCAGCCTCTTGTGCAGATCTTGACCTCGCAGGCCGCCCCCGCGTCAGATCCCCGCCGCCTCCGACAGGTCCCGCTTGATCGCCGTCAGCAGTTCGGTCGCCCGCGCACGGGCCGCCGGGAGGGCGGAGCGGTCCGCGACCGGGATCACGACCTCCAGGTAGCACTTGAGCTTGGGCTCGGTGCCGCTCGGGCGGACGATGACGCGGGCGCCGTCCAGGGTGTAGCGCAGGCCGTCCGTGGGCGGGAGGGAGGCGGTGCCGCGGGTCAGGTCCTCCGCCGAGGTGACCGTGAGGCCCGCCAGGGCGGTGGGCGGCTGCTCACGCAGGCGGCGCATCGCGTCGGCGATGACCGACAGGTCCTCCACCCGTACCGAGAGCTGGTCGGTGGCGTGCAGACCGTGCTCCAGCGCGAGGTCGTCCAGGAGATCGAGCAGGGTCCGCCCGGACTCCTTCAGCTCCGACGCGAGCTCGGTGATGAGCAGGGCCGCCGTGATGCCGTCCTTGTCCCGCACGCCCTCGGGGTCCACGCAGTAGCCGAGCGCCTCCTCGTACCCGTACCGCAGGTCCTCCACGCGGGCGATCCACTTGAAGCCCGTCAGGGTCTCCTCGTAGCCGAGCCCGGCCTTCTCGGCGATCCGGCCGAGCAGGGAGGAGGAGACGATGGACTCCGCGAAGGTGCCCGTGACGCCCCGGCCCACCAGGTGCGCGGCGAGCAGCGCGCCTACCTCGTCACCGCGCAGCATCCGCCAGTCGCCGCCGTCGCGTACGGCCACCGCGCAGCGGTCCGCGTCCGGGTCGTTGGCGATCACGAGGTCCGGCTCGGTGACGGTCGCCCGCTCGAAGGCGAGGTCCATCGCGCCGGGCTCCTCCGGGTTGGGGAAGGCCACGGTCGGGAAGTCCGGGTCGGGCTCGGCCTGTTCGGCCACCAGCACCGGCTCCGGGAACCCGGCCCGCGCGAACGCCGCGAGCAGCACGTCCTTGCCGACGCCGTGCATCGCCGTGTAGACGGTACGGGCGCCACGGGCCGACCCCTCGGCCAGTATCGCGTCCGTACGCGCCAGATACGCGTCCAGTACCTCGTCGCCCAGCACCTCCCAGCCGGACTCCGGCCGGGGCACGTCGGCGAGCGCGCGCACCGCGTCGATCTCGGCGGCGATCTCCGCGTCGGCGGGCGGCACGATCTGGGAGCCGTCGCCGAGGTACACCTTGTAGCCGTTGTCGCGCGGCGGGTTGTGGCTGGCCGTGACCTCCACACCCGCGACCGCGCCCAGGTGCCGTATGGCGAAGGCGAGGACCGGGGTGGGCAGCGGGCGCGGCAGCACGGCGGCGCGCAGTCCGGCGCCGGTGATCACGGCGGCGGTGTCCCGTGCGAAGTCGGCCGACTTGTGCCGGGCGTCGTAGCCGATGACCACCAGGCCGTCCGTCTCGCCCTTGGCCTTCAGATACGCGGCGAGACCGGCGGCCGCGCGGATCACGACGGCGCGGTTCATCCGCATCGGGCCCGCGCCCAGCTCGCCGCGCAGCCCGGCGGTGCCGAACTGGAGCGTGCCGCTGAACCGGGCGGTCAGCTCCGCCGTGTCCCCGGCGTCGACGAGCTTCGCCAGCTCCTCGCGGGTTTCCGGGTCGGGGTCCTCGGCCAGCCACGCCTGGGCCCGTGCGATCACTTCGTCCTGCACCTCGGGTGAACCTCTCTCTCGATTCCGTCCGCTGCCGCCGTCGGGCTACAGCCGGTTCAGCACCTGTCCGAGCAGCTGGCCCATGCGCGCCGCCGAGTCGCGGCCCGCCTGGAGGACCTCCTCGTGGTTCAGCGGCTCGCCCGTCATACCGGCGGCGAGGTTGGTGACCAGGGAGATGCCCAGCACCTCGGCACCGGCCTCGCGCGCGGCGATGGCCTCCAGCACCGTGGACATGCCGACCAGGTCCGCGCCGATGACGCGGGCCATGCGGATCTCGGCCGGGGTCTCGTAGTGCGGGCCGGGGAACTGCGCGTAGACGCCCTCCTCCAAGGAGGGGTCGATCTCCTTGCACAGGGCGCGCAGGCGGGGCGAGTACAGGTCGGTGAGGTCGACGAAGTTGGCGCCGACGATCGGGGAGGTGGCCGTCAGGTTCAGGTGGTCGCTGATCAGCACCGGCTGGCCGGGGCGCATGCCCTCGCGCAGGCCGCCGCAGCCGTTGGTGAGCACGATGGTCTTGCAGCCGGCGGCGACGGCGGTGCGGACCCCGTGCGCGACGGCGGCGACGCCACGGCCCTCGTAGTAGTGGGTACGGCCCAGGAAGACCAGGGCGCGCTTGTCACCGAAGGTGTACGAGCGGATCTTGCCGCCGTGCCCCTCGACGGCCGGCGGCGGGAAACCGGGCAGCTCGGTGACCTGGAACTCGGCGTCGGGCTCGCCCAGGGCGTCCACGGCCGGTGCCCAGCCGGAGCCCATCACGAGGGCGACGTCGTGGGTCTCGGCGCCGGTGAGTTCGCGCAGGCGCGCGGCGGCGGCGTCGGCGGCGGCGTGCGGGTCGCCCTGGCGGTCGTCCGGAAGGAGAGATGCGTTCACGCGGACGAGGGTAGCCGGTGTTCTCCTACGCGCGTAGATGACAGAGCCCACAGGAATGCGATCGTTGTCATGCAGATTTCGACAAAGGATGGGCAAAACGGCTGCGCCACGTCTGACCGACGGTGCCGTCAGTGCCGTGCGAGCCCTCCCGGCGCTGTGAAAACTCCGCTCCCACCAGCCCGTATCGACGCGTGTGCCCCCGGCGCGCCCGCTTCCGGCCGGGTGCGGGACAATGGGGTACGTGACTCGGATCGTGATCATCGGTGGCGGACCCGGCGGATACGAGGCGGCGTTGACGGCCGCCCAGCTCGGCGCGGAGGTGACCGTCGTGGACTGCGACGGTCTGGGCGGGGCGTCGGTGCTGACCGACTGCGTGCCGTCGAAGACCCTCATCGCCACGGCCGAGGTGATGACCACCTTCGACTCCTCCTACGAGGAGCTGGGCATCATCGTCGCCGACGACACCCCGCACATCGAGCAGGCGGCCCGCGTGGTCGGCGTGGACCTCGGCAAGGTCAACCGCCGGGTGAAGCGGCTCGCGCTCGCCCAGTCCCACGACATCACCGCCTCCGTCACCCGCGCCGGTGCCCGTGTCATGCGCGGCCGGGGCCGCCTGGAGGGCATGCAGGCCCTCGACGGCTCCCGCAAGGTCGTCGTCACCGCCGCCGACGGCACCGAGGAGACCCTCACCGCCGACGCCGTGCTCATCGCCACCGGCGGTCACCCGCGCGAGCTGCCCGACGCCCAGCCGGACGGCGAGCGCATCCTGAACTGGACCCAGGTCTACGACCTCACCGAGCTGCCCGAAGAGCTGATCGTGGTCGGCTCCGGCGTCACCGGTGCCGAGTTCGCCGGTGCCTACCAGGCGCTCGGCTCCAAGGTCACCCTGGTCTCCTCGCGCGACCGCGTGCTGCCCGGGGAGGACCCGGACGCCGCCGCCGTGCTGGAGGACGTCTTCCGCCGCCGGGGCATGAACGTGATGGCCCGCTCCCGCGCCCAGTCCGCCAAGCGGGTCGGCGACCGGGTCGAGGTCACCCTCGCCGACGGCCGCGTGATCACCGGTACGCACTGTCTGATGGCGGTCGGCGCGATCCCGAACAGCGCGGGCCTGGGTCTGGAGGAGGCCGGGGTCAAGCTGCGCGACTCCGGGCACATCTGGACCGACAAGGTCTCCCGCACCAGCGCGCCCGGCGTGTACGCGGCCGGAGACGTGACCGGCGTCTTCGCGCTGGCCTCCGTCGCGGCGATGCAGGGCCGGATCGCGGTCTACCACTTCCTCGGCGGCGCGGTGGCCCCGCTCGACCTCAACACGGTCTCCTCCAACGTCTTCACCGACCCCGAGATCGCCACCGTCGGCTACAGCCAGGCGGACGTGGACGCGGGCAAGATCGACGCGCGGGTGGTGAAGCTGCCGCTGCTGCGCAACCCCCGCGCCAAGATGCAGGGCATCCGGGACGGCTTCGTCAAGATCTTCTGCCGGCCGGGCACCGGGATCGTGGTCGGCGGCGTGGTGGTCGCGCCGCGCGCCTCTGAACTCATCCACCCCATCTCGATCGCCGTCGACAACAATCTGACGGTCGAGCAGATCGCCAAGGCGTTCACGGTCTACCCGTCGCTGTCCGGCTCGATCGCCGAGGTGGCCCGGCAGTTGCAGACCCGCAAGGCGGGTGGCGCGGGCTGAGCGGCGGGGCCCGGGCGGCCCATGCGGGCGGCATAGTCGGCCGGTAGGTCCCTATATCACTTCCAGGGTCCGGTTGCGAACAACTTCTGCTATTCGGCGCAAACTGCTGAAAGCAGACGGTCGTTGGGGTTACTGTCAGTTTCGTGTTCGCTGCAGAACGTCGTCAACTGATCCTCGAAATGGTGCGAGCGAACGGGGCCGTGTCGCTCCGTGAACTCGCCCGCGTCGTCCAGACCTCCGAAGTGACCGTACGGCGGGACGTGCGCGCGCTGGAGGCAGAAGGACTCCTCGACCGCCGGCATGGCGGTGCGGTACTGCCGGGTGGATTCACGCGAGAATCCGGCTTTCCGCAGAAATCCCATCTCGCGACAGCGGAGAAGACGGCCATCGCCGACGTCGCCGCAGGGCTGGTCGAAGAGGGCGAGGCCATCGTGGTCGGCGCCGGTACGACCACCCAGGAGCTGGCCCGCAGACTGGCCCGGGTACCGGGCCTGACCGTGGTCACCAACTCCCTGCTGGTGGCGCAGGCGCTGGCCCATGCCAACCGGGTGGAGGTCGTCATGACCGGTGGCACCCTTAGGGGCTCCAACTACGCCCTGGTCGGCTCCGGCGCCGAGCAGTCCCTCCAGGGTCTGCGCGTCTCCAAGGCGTTCCTCTCCGGGAGCGGCCTGACCGCCGAGCGCGGGCTGTCCACGTCCAACATGCTGTCGGCCTCCGTGGACCGGGCCCTGGTCCAGGCCGCCTCCGAGGTGGTGGTCCTCGCCGACCACACCAAGCTGGGCACGGACACCATGTTCCGCACGGTGCCCACCGAGGCGATCACCCGCCTGGTCACCGACGAGCCCCCGGCCCACGACGACCGCGCCGCCACCGAGCTCCAGGCCCTGGCCGACCAGGGCGTGCAGATCACGGTGGCCGGAGCGGCCGGCGCCCCGGCCCCGGACCAGCCCCAGGCCCCCCGCGGCCAGCGCTCCTCCCAACTCCCCGGCCCCCGCCGGGGCCAGGTCCCCGGCTCCGCCCTCCGCGGAGTCCTCAGCGACCAGCCCACCGACCGCCCCCGAGTGGCCGACCTGCGCCGCAGGTAGCACCTCGACGGGGCGTCAGGGCCGGCGGGGTGCGCCGGCGCAGTAACGGGCCCCGGTCCCCGGGGAACCGTTCCTTCGGCCGGTGCTGCGCCGAGCGTGCCCTTCAGAGACGGCTGGGCAGAAGCCGACGCCCGGCGGACCATGTTCGGTCGCCGGGCGTCGGGTTGTGACGTCGGGTCAGTCCTTGATCTCGCAGATCGGGGCGCCCGAGGTGATGGAGGCGCCCACCTCGGCGAGGAGGCCCTTGACGGTGCCGGCTCGGTGGGCGTTGAGGGGCTGTTCCATCTTCATGGCCTCCAGGACGACGATGAGGTCGCCCTCCTGGACGGTCTGGCCCTCTTCGACGGCCACCTTGACGATGGTGCCCTGCATCGGGGAGGCGAGGGTGTCGCCGGAGGCCACGGGGCCGGACTTCTTGGCCGCGCGGCGCTTGGGCTTGGCGCCCGCCGCGAGGCCGGTACGGGCCAGGGACATGCCGAGCGACGAGGGGAGGGAGACCTCCAGGCGCTTGCCGCCGACCTCGACCACGACCGTCTCACGGCCCAGCTCCTCGTCCGCGTCCGCGTCGGCGGGTGCGGTGAAGGGCTTGATCTCGTTGACGAACTCGGTCTCGATCCAGCGGGTGTGGACCGTGAAGGGGTCCGCGGAGCCGGTCAGCTCCGGCGCGAAGGCCGCGTCCCGGACCACCACACGGTGGAACGGGATGGCCGTGGCCATGCCCTCGACCTGGAACTCGTCCAGCGCCCGCGCGGCGCGCTCCAGCGCCTCCTTGCGGGTGCGGCCGGTCACGACCAGCTTGGCCAGCAGGGAGTCCCACGCCGGGCCGATGACCGACCCGGCCTCCACGCCCGCGTCCAGCCGGACACCGGGGCCGGCCGGGGGGTCGAAGCGGGTGACGGTGCCGGGGGCGGGCAGGAAGCCCCGCCCCGGGTCCTCGCCGTTGATGCGGAACTCGAAGGAGTGCCCGCGCAGCTCGGGGTCGCCGTAGCCCAGCTCCTCGCCGTCGGCGATGCGGAACATCTCGCGGACCAGGTCGATCCCGGCGACCTCCTCGGTCACGGGGTGCTCGACCTGCAGGCGGGTGTTGACCTCCAGGAAGGAGATCGTGCCGTCCTGGCCGACCAGGAACTCACAGGTGCCGGCGCCCTCGTAGCCCGCCTCCTTGAGGATGGCCTTGGACGCCCGGTACAGCTCCTCGACCTGGGCCTCGGAGAGGAACGGCGCCGGGGCCTCCTCCACGAGCTTCTGGTGGCGGCGCTGGAGCGAGCAGTCACGGGTGGAGACGACGACCACGTTGCCGTGCTTGTCGGCCAGGCACTGGGTCTCCACGTGCCGGGGACGGTCGAGGTAGCGCTCCACGAAGCACTCGCCCCGGCCGAAGGCGGCGACCGCCTCGCGGACCGCCGAGTCGTACAGCTCCGGCACCTCTTCGAGGGTGCGGGCGACCTTCAGGCCACGACCGCCACCGCCGAAGGCGGCCTTGATCGCGATCGGCAGGCCGTGCTCCTTGGCGAAGGCCACGACCTCGTCCGCGCCCGAGACCGGGTCCGGCGTGCCGGCGACCAGCGGGGCACCCGCGCGCTGCGCGATGTGCCGGGCGGCGACCTTGTCACCGAGGTCCCGGATCGCCTGCGGCGGCGGGCCGATCCAGGTCAGACCCGCGTCCAGCACGGCCTGGGCGAACTCGGCGTTCTCCGAGAGGAAGCCGTAGCCGGGGTGGATCGCGTCCGCGCCGGACTCCCGCGCGGCGTTCAGGACCTTCCCGATGTCCAGGTAACTGGTGGCCGGAGTGTCACCGCCCAGGGCGAACGCCTCATCCGCGGCCCGGACGTGCAGAGCGTCCCGATCCGGGTCGGCGTACACGGCCACGCTCGCAATGCCTGCGTCCCGGCAGGCCCGCGCCACACGGACAGCGATTTCGCCACGGTTGGCGATGAGCACCTTGCGCACGATTGAGGCTCCCTCCTTGAAACAAGCCGAGTTTAGGGACAGCCGACACGGCACATCGACCCGTCCCCAATGGTGAGCTTGCCCACACGGAGCGTGATGCGTGGCCCGCTCGACCCGCGAAAGCCCTTGTCGCACCTCGGTACGCAGGACTCCACCGGAAAACCCTAGCCCCGCCATGTGGCCAAGGTCTCTGTGAGAGCGTGCTGCGGGCCACGCGGTTTCTTTGTGGAGTCCCTACGAATGGCCCAATGATTCTTTGCCGCCGGCCGAGGTCTTGTCCCCCGTCCTACCCGTTAGTAGCGTTCGCGCTGATCCGGCGTACTGCCGGTAACAGGCGATCCGCGCGGGGGCGGGGGCGAAGGTGGGGTGGGGCCGGTGGTGCGCAGACCGGTGGCATGGATCGTGACGGTCGTCCTGCTGGCCGAGGCGGTCGGCATCGCGGCGGTGAACTGGCTGCTCGGCGTCGTGGTGGACAACCAGCGGATGTCCCTGGCCGGCCTCGACCCCGATGTGATGGCGACGTCCTCGAAGGTGGGAGCCGTGGTCTTCGGGCTCTACTTCGCCTTCTGCGCCCTGGTGGCCCTGCTGGTCGCGGTGCGCGACCGCGCCCCGGCCGGCCTCGGCCGGGTCCTGCTGATCAGCGCCGCCGTGGTGCACGGCCTGCTGGGCGCGGTCGCGTGGGGCCTGGTGGGCCCGGGGGCGTTCGTGGCGATGATGGTGGTGCTCGCCCTGCTCGTGCTGCTGCTGGTGACGTACGACCGTCCGCGTGACACGGGGGCCCGTCCGGCCGGCGACACGCCCGGCGCGGGAGGCGCCCCGGAGGCCGCCCCGGAACCGAAGCCCACGTCCACCCCTACGGGTGACCCTCAGGACCGTACGGCCGACACGCCGAACATCACTCGGACGGCGCCCACAACTCCGTGATCCCGACACCCAGTTCGCGCAGCAGCTTGCGGACCAGGGGGAGGCTGATGCCGATCACGTTGCCGTGGTCGCCGTCGATGCCCTCGATGAAGGGCGCCGAGCGGCCGTCCAGGGTGAAGGCCCCGGCGACGTGGAGGGGCTCGCCGGAGGCGACGTAGCGGGCGACCTCCTCGTCCGTGGGCTCGCCGAAGCGGACCACGGTGGAGGCGGTCGCGGAGACGTACCGCTTGGCGGCGGTGTCCCAGACGCAGTGACCGGTCTGGAGGACCCCGGCGCGGCCGCGCATCGCCTTCCAGCGGGCGGTGGCCTCCTCGGCGTCGGCGGGCTTGCCGAGCGCCTGTCCGTCCAGCTCCAGCACCGAGTCGCAGCCGATCACCAGCGCGCCCTGCACCTCGGGCCGGGCCGCCACCACGGACGCCTTGGCCTCGGCGAGGGCGAGGGCCAGCTCGGCCGGGGTGGGGGCGGTGACGGCGTCCTCGTCGACTCCGCTGACGATCACCTCGGGTGCCAGCCCGGCCTGCCGCAGCAGACCCAGCCGGGCGGGGGACTGGGAGGCGAGAACAAGGCGGCGCCGCTGGTCTGTCATGCGATCAGCCTAGCGCCGGACCTCCCCTCACCTCAGCCCGATGACGATCATCGCCAGCACCATGGCCAGGGCCATGAAGAGGCCGAGCCGCCTGAGCTTCTCCTCCATGTGACGGAGTTCCTCGGGCGGCTCGTCCTCGGGGTCTGACCACAGCATGGCTCCAGCGTGGCGCGCGGCCCGGCCCGCGCGCCTGAGTACCCGTACTCAGGTTCCGGCTCAGCCCGGCCAGTAGGTCCGGGACCAGGCCACCGGCCCCGGCAGGGGCAGGCGCCGGGTGGCGATGCGCGCCGGGTCCGACCACGCGTCGCGCGGCCCCTCCGCGCCGGACGGCGGCTCGGCCGCGGCCACGGCGCGGGCGCGGACCACCGCCAGGGCGGCGGCCAGCTCCTCCGGGGTCGGGTTGCCTCGTACGACCTTGATGTTCATGACGGCTCCCGTCGGCGCTGTCCTACAGGGGGATGTTGCCGTGCTTCTTCGGAGGGAGGGATTCCCGCTTCGTACGGAGCTGACGCAGCCCCCGGACGATGTGCCCGCGGGTCTCCGACGGCATGACCACCGCGTCCACGTAGCCGCGCTCGGCCGCCACGTACGGGTTGAGCAGCGCGTCCTCGTACTCCTGGACCAGCCGCGCCCGCGTCTCCTCGCCCGTGCCGGCGGTCTCCGCCTCGGCGATGGTGCGGCGGTGCAGGATGTTGACCGCGCCCTGCGCGCCCATCACCGCGATCTGCGCGGTCGGCCAGGCCAGGTTGAGGTCCGCGCCCAGGTGCTTGGAGCCCATCACGTCGTACGCGCCGCCGAACGCCTTGCGGGTGATGACGGTGATCAGCGGGACGGTGGCCTCGGCGTAGGCGTAGATCAGCTTGGCGCCGCGCCGGATGATGCCGTCCAGCTCCTGGTCCACGCCGGGCAGGAAGCCGGGCACGTCCACGAAGGTCAGCACCGGGATGTTGAACGCGTCGCAGGTGCGCACGAACCGGGCGGCCTTCTCGGACGCCTTGATGTCGAGGCATCCCGCGAACTGCATCGGCTGGTTGGCGACCAGACCCACCGGGTGCCCCTCGACCCGGCCGAACCCGGTGAGGATGTTCGGCGCGAACAGGGCCTGCGTCTCGAAGAACTCCCCGTCGTCCAGGACGTGTTCGAGCACGGTGTGCATGTCGTACGGCTGGTTCGCGCTGTCCGGCACGAGGGTGTCCAGCTCGCGGTCCTCGTCGCTGAGCGCGAGGTCCGCCTCCTCCGGGTAGACCGGGGCCTCGCTGAGGTTGTTGGACGGCAGGTACGACAGCAGCTGCTTGACGTACTCGATCGCGTCCTTCTCGTCGCCCGCCATGTGGTGGGCCACGCCGGAGTTGGTGTTGTGGGTGCGGGCGCCGCCCAGCTCCTCGAAGCCGACGTCCTCACCGGTGACCGTCTTGATCACGTCGGGGCCGGTGATGAACATGTGCGAGGTCTGGTCGACCATCACCGTGAAGTCGGTGATCGCCGGGGAGTAGACCGCGCCGCCCGCGCACGGGCCGACGACCAGGCTGATCTGCGGGATCACCCCGGAGGCGTGGGTGTTGCGGCGGAAGATCTCGCCGTACGCGCCCAGCGAGGCGACACCCTCCTGGATGCGGGCGCCGCCGGAGTCGTTGATGCCGATGACCGGGCAGCCGGTCTTCAGCGCGAAGTCCATGACCTTGACGATCTTCTGGCCGTACACCTCGCCGAGGGCACCGCCGAAGACGGTGAAGTCCTGGGAGAACACGGCCACGGGGCGGCCGTCCACCGTGCCGTACCCGGTGACGACACCGTCGCCGTACGGGCGGTTCGACTCCAGGCCGAAATTGGTGGAACGGTGGCGGGCGAATTCGTCCAGCTCGACGAACGAGTCGTCGTCCAGGAGGAGTTCGATGCGTTCACGGGCCGTCAGTTTGCCCTTGGCGTGCTGCTTCTCCACCGCGCGTTCCGAGCCGGCGTGCGTCGCCTCGTGGATACGCCGCTGGAGATCCGCGAGCTTCCCGGCGGTCGTGTGGATGTCGGTGTCGTGACGCTCTTCCGGCTCGGACATCGGGATGCGGCTCCCTGCCTGCTCAAAAGGGGGGACGATTACTCATCCGTAGCGTAGTGCGGGGCCCGCCTCTCAGGAGTGCGGTCTTTCCCACACCTAGGGTTACTTGCATGACGCCGCACAATGCCTCAGGTCCCAGCCGCTGGTCCGACCTGGACCGTCCGCCGCTCAACGTGACCGCGCTGCGCCGCGGGCTCCTCCACGAGGGCGGCCTGTGGACCTCGGTCGACGTGGTCCAGCGCACCGGCTCCACCAACTCCGACCTCGTCGCCCGCGCGGCCTCCGGTGCGGCGGACGAGGGCGCGGTGCTGGTCGCGGAGGAGCAGACGGCCGGACGCGGGCGGCTGGACCGCCGCTGGACGGCTCCGCCGCGCTCGGGCCTGTTCTTCTCCGTCCTGCTGCGCCCCGCCGAGGTCCCCCTGGAGCGCTGGGGCTGGCTCCCACTGCTGACCGGCGTCGCCGTGGCCACCGGCCTGTCCCGCGCGGCCGGGGTCGACACGGCCCTGAAGTGGCCGAACGACCTGCTGGTCACCGTCGGCGGCGAGGAGCGCAAGGCGGGCGGCATCCTGGCCGAGCGCGCCGGCGAGGACGGCGTGGTGGTCGGCGTCGGCCTCAACGTCTCCCTGCGTGCCGACGAACTCCCCGTCCCGCAGGCGGGCTCGCTGGCGCTGGCCGACGCGGTGTCCACCGACCGCGACACCCTGCTCCGCTCGGTGCTGCGCTCCCTGGAGACCTGGTACGACCGCTGGCGCTCCGCCGGTGGCGACCCCGTCACCAGCACCCTCCAGGAGACCTACGCGGCCGGCTGCGCCACCCTCGGCCGTCAGGTCCGCGCGGAGCTGCCCGGCGACCGGGCGCTGGTGGGCGAGGCGGTCGCGATCGACGGCGACGGACGGCTGGTCATCGCCACGGCGGAGGGTGTGCGGGAGGCCGTGGGAGCGGGGGACATCGTGCATCTGCGCCCGGCGTAACGGGGGTGTCCGGCGATCGAACGGGCGTTCCAGGCCCCGGAAAGCGGGCAGAGGGGCGTGGGGACACCGGGCCGCGCCCCCGCCGTGCGCGGTGCGCGCCGGGCGGTGCTTCCGGGGGGTGAAGGGTGCGTCCGGTGGGAGGTCCCGGCGGAGTGAGCTGGCGCACACCTGCCGTAGAGTTGAGGCCGGTCGGTACCTGACCGCGGCAGATCGGAAGGGCAGCAGGCGTGAGCGTCGACGACACGGGCTCCGGCGCGGGCGCGGAGGGCCGGGTGGACCCCGATGCCCCCGATCCCGGCGACGACCCGCTCGCCCTCCGCCTCGAACAGCTCATCCTCGGCGCCGAGCGCCGCTACACCCCCTTCCAGGCCGCCCGCAGCGCCGGTGTCTCCATGGAGCTGGCGTCCCGTTTCTGGCGGGCGATGGGCTTCGCCGACATAGGCCAGGCGAAGGCGCTCACCGAGGCCGACGTGCTCGCCCTGCGGCGGCTGGCCGGTCTGGTCGAGGCGGGGCTGCTCAGCGAGGCCATGGCGGTGCAGGTGGCACGCTCCACCGGGCAGACCACCGCCCGGTTGGCCGAATGGCAGATCGATTCTTTCCTGGAGGGGCTGACCGAGCCCCCCGAGCCGGGCATGACCCGCACCGAGGTCACGTACCCGATCATCGAGCTGCTCCTGCCCGAGCTGGAGGAGTTCCTCGTCTACGTCTGGCGCCGCCAGCTCGCCGCGTCCGCCGGGCGGGTGGTGCAGAACGTGGACGACGCGGAGATGGTCGACCGGCGGCTCGCCGTCGCCTTCGCCGACCTCGTGGGCTTCACCCGGCTCACCCGGCGGATGGAGGAGGAGGAACTCGGCGAGCTGGTCGAGGCGTTCGAGACCACCGCCGCCGACCTGGTCGCCGCGCGCGGGGGCCGGCTCATCAAGACCCTGGGCGACGAGGTCCTCTACGTCGCCGACGACGCGGCCACCGCCGCGGACATCGCCCTCCGCCTGGTCGAGACGCTCTCCCACGACGAGACGATGCCCGAACTGCGGGTCGGCATGGCCTTCGGCACGGTCACCACGCGCATGGGCGACGTCTTCGGCACGACCGTGAACCTCGCCTCCCGGCTGACCTCGATCGCTCCCCGCGACGCCGTCCTCGTCGACAGCGCCTTCGCGGAGGAGCTCGTCCGCACGGGCGTCGCCCCCGCCTCCGAGGCGGAAGCGGCCGAGGCCGCCGCGGCGGCCGAGAAGGAGGGCGAGACCCCTCCCGACTACCGCTTCGCCCTCCAGCCCATGTGGCAGCGCTCGGTGCGTGGCCTGGGCATGGTCGAGCCGTGGCTGCTGGCGCGGCGCGACGAGACGGGCTGAGGGCTCCTACCGGAGTTCCAGACACACGCCGAGTACGGGCACACACAGGCCCTTGTGGTCCGGCGGAGGCGCTGAGGCGCTCGCTGTGGGTGTCGGTGTCGTCGGTGGTGTGGGCACCGGTGGGGTTGTGGCGGGGGCTTCGGGCGCGGTGGAGGTCTGCGGTACGACTGCTCGCGGCGTCTCGCTGGACCGCGCGGTGGGCGTAGCGCTCGCTTCGGCACGGGGGCTGCCGGGATCGCTGCCCGCACTGCTGAGTGTGGGCAGCGCGGACGCTGGGGCGGAGGCCGCGGCCTTCGAGGCCGACGGTACGGCGACGACGGTGGCGGGAACCCCGGCGGAGGGCTCGACAGTGGGCCTGGCCGGATGCCGTGGCTCGGCCTCGGCAGTGCCGGGCCCGGAATCGGGAGCGACCCGCACGAGACTCAGTACCGCCACCGCGAGGGCGGCCGCCAGCCCGAGAAGCAGCACGACTCGGGCCCGCCCCCGCCGGTGCCGGCCGTGGCGCAGGGCGACCAGGGCGCGCCGGGTCCACGAGGCCGGGGGCAGCGGCGGTTCCCCTGCGGAAGCGGCCAGAGCTGCGCCGCTCTGCTGCGGCTGGTCGCTTCCCTTGCCCCGCCCGGTCCTCGCGCTCACCGGCGCCTGCGCCCGGTCGCCGGCCCCGGCACCCTTCGTCCCCGTACCCGGCGCCTGCGGCTGACCGTCCCCCTTGTCCCGCCCGGCCTCGCCCGTCTGCGGTCGCCCCACCGCCGTCCGTACCCGGAAGGACACCCCCGGGTGCTTGGTCGGGTCGGTCGGGATGCGGGCCGCTGAGCTCAGGGGAACCGATTCCGCAGGGAAGGGCGGCGGAGGCTGGACTCTTCGTGGCACGGGCTCCGCTCCTTCCCGGTGTCTGCTGGGGGCGTCAGCCGAGGGGGACGTTAGGCCCTCGTGTGGGTGGTGGGGGTGGAGTCGGGAGGGGGGTCACCCGAACGGGTGGGGGCGGGGCTTTTCCGGGGAGCGGGTCTGCTGGGATGATCGGGGGCACAGTCAGTTAACCCGCGTTAACCGGGAGGGTGTCATGGGCGAGGAGCGGTACGGGGAGTTCGTGCTGGTGCGGAGGCACGGGCACGTGGCCGAGCTGGTGCTGGACCGGCCGAAGGCCATGAACGCCGTGTCGACGGAGATGGCCCGTTCGCTCGCGGCGGCCTGCACGGCACTCGGCACGGACCGGGACGCCCGCGTGGTCGTACTGACGTCCTCCAGTGAACGCGCGTTCTGTGTCGGTGCGGACCTGA
Organism: Streptomyces griseoluteus; assembly: GCF_004784465.1. GTDB lineage: Bacteria > Actinomycetota > Actinomycetes > Streptomycetales > Streptomycetaceae > Streptomyces > Streptomyces griseoluteus. Next base: position 396,669 of record NZ_SRRU01000001.1, read on the forward strand.
AGGAGCGGAACTCGTTCACCGACGCGGACCTCCTCCGGCAGCGCCCCGTCGCGCGCGGGGCGTACACCGGTGTGCTGGAGCTGCCGGTGCCGGCCATCGCGGCGGTGCACGGCTTCGCACTGGGCGGCGGCTTCGAACTGGCGCTGGCGTGCGACCTGATCGTGGCGGACGAGACGGCCGTGGTGGGGCTGCCCGAGGTGTCCGTGGGCGTCATTCCCGGCGGCGGTGGTACGCAGTTGCTGCCGAGGCGTGTCGGCGCGGCCCGCGCGGCCGAACTGATCTTCACCGCGCGCCGGCTGGAGGCGCCGGAGGCGGCCGCCCTCGGTCTGGTCGACCAGCTCACCGGGGCGGGCCAGGACCGCGAGGAGGCGCTCGCGCTGGCCGCGAGGATCGCCAGGAACTCGCCGGTGGGCCTGCGCTCGGCCAAGCGGGCCCTGCGTCTGGGTCAGGGTCTGGACCTGCGAGCCGGTCTGGAGGTCGAGGACGCGGCCTGGCGGGCGACAGCCTTCTCCGGCGACCGCGCCGAGGGCGTCGCGGCCTTCAACGAGAAGCGCGCCCCCGAGTGGCCGGGCGAGTGACCCCGCGGTGACCACCTGATCGCCCGCGCCAATGCCCCTGATGTGCCCATTCGTCCCTAACCTGGGGTGATGGGTGAGGATGATCGGCTCGCTGCCGTGGTGGGGCTGGCGCAGGGGATGGCGGCCGCGCACACCGCGCCGGAGTCCTGGCGGGCGGCGGCGCTCGGTGCCTGCCGGGCGCTGGCCGGGAACTTCGCCGCGCTCTCGGTGTGGGAGCGGGAGCGCGGCCGCCTCCGGGTCCTGGTGAACGTCGGCAAGCGCGCCGAGGACGAGGAGGAGTTCCCCGAGGCGGAGGCGTACCCGGTCCACCAGTTCCCGGAGATCACCGAGTTCCTGCACGAGCGCTGGGCCGGGGGTGGCGGCCCCAACGCCTGGGTGGAGACCGCGCAGGGCCCGGCCGCCGGTACCCCCGGCTACATCCACCAGCGGGTCGCCGCCCTGCGCCGCCGGGGGAGGGGCTGTTGCGTGGTCGCGCCCGTGGTGCTGCACGGCCGGGCCTGGGGCGAGCTGTACGTGGCCCGCGCGATGGGGACACCGGTCTTCGACCGGGGCGACGCCGACTTCGCGACCGTACTGGCGGCGGTCGTCGCGGCCGGGCTCGCGCAGACGGAACGGCTGGAGGAGGCCCGCCGCCTCGCCTTCACCGACGCCCTCACCGGCCTGGCCAACCGCCGCGCGGTGGACGTACGGCTGGAGGAGGCGGTGGAGCGGCACCGGGCGGAGGGGGCGGTGGTCAGCCTGGTGGTCTGCGACCTGAACGGGCTGAAGAAGGTCAACGACACCCAGGGGCACGAGGTCGGGGACCGGCTGCTGGAGCGGTTCGGGTCGGTGCTGTCGCTGTGCGGCGCGATGCTGCCGGGCGCGCTCGCGGCGCGGCTCGGCGGGGACGAGTTCTGTCTGCTGGCGCTCGGGCCGTCGGCCGAGGACGTGGTCGGTGCGGCCGTGGAGCTGTGCCGCCGGGCGGGCGCGCTGGAGCTGGGCGAGGGGGTGGCCTGCGGGGTCGCGTCCACCGGCCACGACATCGGCCCGGTGCACGACGCCCGGCGGCTGTTCCGGCTGGCCGACGCCGCGCAGTACCGCGCCAAGGCCGACCGCGCCGACCTGCCCGTGGTGGCCGGCCGGCTGGGCCCGGACGACCCGGTCGTCCGGCTCGCGGACGAGACGCCGCCGCCGGCGAAGAACGAGCGCCGCCGCTTCCGGGGCCGCCGCGCCAAGGATCGGTAAGGGGCGCGGACGCAATCCACTAGTGACACCGCCGCATTCAATGCGTACGCTCCTGAATATGGATATGCACTCTGTGGTGGTGGGGACCACCGGCGTCACCGCGCACGACGTCCTCGCCGTCGCGCGCGCCGGGGCCCGCGTGGAACTGTCGGAGGAGGCCGTGGCCGCGCTCGCCGCGGCCCGCGAGATCGTGGACGCGCTGGCCGCCAAACCCGATCCGGTCTACGGCGTCTCCACCGGCTTCGGCGCGCTGGCGACCCGGCACATCAGCCCCGAGCTGCGGGCGCAGCTCCAGCGCAACATCGTCCGCTCGCACGCCGCCGGCATGGGCCCGCGCGTCGAGCGCGAGGTCGTCCGGGCGCTGATGTTCCTGCGGCTGAAGACGGTCTGCTCCGGGCACACCGGCGTACGCCCCGAGGTCGCGCAGACCATGGCGGACGTGCTCAACGCCGGGATCACCCCGGTCGTGCACGAGTACGGCTCCCTCGGCTGCTCCGGCGACCTCGCCCCGCTCTCGCACTGCGCGCTGGCCCTGATGGGCGAGGGCGACGCCGAGGGCCCCGACGGGGTCGTACGCCCGGCCGGTGAGCTGCTGCGCGAGCACGGCATCGAGCCGGTCGAGCTGCGCGAGAAGGAGGGCCTGGCCCTCCTCAACGGCACCGACGGCATGCTCGGCATGCTGATCATGGCCCTCGCGGACCTCGACTCCCTCTACAAGTCGGCCGACATCACCGCCGCCCTCAGTCTGGAGGGGCTGCTCGGCACGGACAAGGTCCTCGCGCCCGAGCTGCACGCCATCCGTCCGCACCCCGGCCAGGCCGCCTCGGCCGCCAACATGCTCGCGGTGCTCAAGGGCTCCCAGCTCACCGGGCACCACCAGGACGACGCGCCCCGCGTCCAGGACGCCTACTCGGTGCGCTGCGCCCCGCAGGTCGCCGGCGCCGGCCGCGACACCCTGGCGCACGCCCGCCTGGTCGCCGAGCGCGAGCTGGCCGCCGCCGTCGACAACCCGGTGGTGCTGCCCGACGGCAGGGTCGAGTCCAACGGCAACTTCCACGGGGCGCCGGTCGCCTACGTCCTGGACTTCCTCGCCATCGCCGCCGCCGACCTCGGCTCCATCGCCGAGCGTCGCACCGACCGGCTGCTGGACAAGAACCGCAGCCACGGCCTGCCGCCGTTCCTCGCCGACGACGCCGGCGTGGACTCCGGCCTGATGATCGCCCAGTACACGCAGGCCGCGCTGGTCAGCGAGCTGAAGCGGCTCGCCGTACCGGCGTCCGCGGACTCCATCCCGTCCTCCGCGATGCAGGAGGACCACGTCTCCATGGGCTGGTCGGCCGCGCGCAAGCTGCGTACCGCCGTGGACAACCTGACGCGGGTCATCGCGGTCGAGCTGTACGCGGCCGCCCGCGCCGTGGAGCTGCGGGAGGGGCTGGAGCCCGCGCCCGCCTCGCGCGCGGTGATCGAGGCCGCGCGGGCCGCCGGGGTGGGCGGTCCGGGCCCGGACCGGTTCCTGGCGCCCGACCTGGCCGCCGCCGACGCCTTCGTGCGCGGGGGCGGGCTGGTGGCGGCCGCCGAGACGGTCACCGGACCGCTGCGCTAGACGCCGGCAGGGGGCCTCACCCACGGGTGGGGCCCCTTGTGGATTCCGGTGCTAGAACTCCAGCCGTTCCCGGCGCACCGAATACACCACGAAGCCCGCGCCCACGGCGAGGAACAGGGTGCCGGAGACCACGTACGGCGTGGTGTCGAAGCTTCCCGTGTCCGCCAGCCGGGTCGGGTCGGAGGCGGTCTGACCGGCCAGGCTGGACACCGTGGTGACCTGCTCGGTGATCCCCGAGTCCGGGTTCCCGGAGTCCGCCGACCCGGAGACCGCCGTACCCGCGGCGGTGGCGCCCGTGGAGGGGCTGTCCTGCGAGGCGTTGGCGGACGGGACGAACCACAGGGCGCACAGCAGCGTGCCCGCGGCGGTGGCGGTCAGCAACGGACGGCGAGCGGATGCCACGGAATATCGATCCCCTTGTGACGCTGGCGAATTGGCCGTGCGGAGCGATGTTAGTGAAAATCGCGGGTCACAGGAAAGTCACGACAGGTTTCAGTTCTAGGCTCGCCTTATGGACGCTGAAGAGACATCACGATTTGTACGCCTTCGAGTGGAGCTGGTCCTCGAGGTGCTCGACGACGACGAGCTGACCAAGGCCGCACTGCGCCGCATCGCCACCGATCCGGAGCTGCCGGACGCGGAACGGGCACAGGCCGAGGGCGCTGTGACGGAAGACACCGCCGAGGCGCTGGCCTATCTCGTCGACCCATTCGACCTGGTCAGCGAGGTGCCCGGCGTGGAGCTCGCGCAGGCTTCCTGGTCCAGCGAGCACTCCGAGTATGACGCGGACTCGCCCGAATGGGACCTCGGCGGGGATGATGAGGACGACGACGAACCGGCCGACGACGCGGACGGCCGGAACGAGCGGTAGGCAGCCCGGCGGCTTCGGCCGCCGTATCCGGGGCACGGATGACCCGGACGGCAACCGCCGTCCGGGTTTTCTCGTCTCACAAGTGGCGCACGGAGGCCCGCGCACCGCCCGTCCCGAAGACAGGACGTGGTGTGCCCCACAGAACCCCTCTCCGGGGAACGGGAAGGCGCGGCCGTGACGTTGAGAGAGTTCAACGGGGAAGATTCTCGGGGTTCTGGCGGATTCGGCAACGATGGAGAAACGTGTGATGACGGACAGTAAGCGGCGCAAGGGCCTGACGGTCGCGTCCGCACTGCTCGGTGGTGTGCTCGTGCTCACGGGCTGTTCCGGCGGTGGTAACGCCAGCGCGTCCGACGGCGGTGAGAGCTCGCAGGCGAAGGCCGACGAGGCGGCGGCGCAGAAGTCGTCCGAGGCGCAGATCACGATCACGCCGAAGGACGGCTCCAACAACGCCTCCATCAACAACTCGGCCACGGTCAAGGTCGCCAAGGGCACCCTGACCGGCGTGAGCATGACCACCGCGGACGGCAAGCCGGTCGAGGGCGCGCTCTCCGCCGACAAGCTGAGCTGGAAGCCGACCACCCAGCTGGAGCGGTCGACCACCTACAAGCTCGCCGCCGAGGCCAAGGACTCCGACGGCCGCGTGGCCCACGAGAACGCGTCCTTCACCACGGTCTCCCCGTCCAACAGCTTCATAGGCAACTTCACCCCGGACAACGGCAGCACCGTCGGGGTGGGCATGCCCGTGTCGATCAACTTCGACAAGGCGATCACCGACAAGGCCGCCGTGCAGAAGGGGATCACCGTCTCCTCCTCCAGCGGTCAGGAGGTCGTCGGTCACTGGTTCAACGCCAACCGGATCGACTTCCGCCCGGAGACGTACTGGAAGGAGAACTCCACCGTCACGCTGAAGCTGGCGCTCGACGGTGTCGAGGGCGCCGACGGCGTCTACGGCGTCCAGCAGAAGACGGTCACCTTCCACGTCGGCCGCAACCAGGTCTCCTACGTCGACGCCAAGACCAAGCAGATGAAGGTCACGCAGGACGGCAAGGTCGTCAAGCAGATCCCGATCTCCGCCGGTTCCCCCGAGAACAAGACCTACGCCGGCGTCATGGTCATGTCCGAGAAGTTCGAGCAGACCCGGATGAACGGCGCGACCGTCGGCTTCACGGACGACGACGGCAAGGGCGAGTACGACATCAAGGACGTGCCGCACGCCATCCGCCTCACCGGCTCCGGCACCTTCCTGCACGGCAACTACTGGGGCGCCAAGTCCATCTTCGGCAACGAGAACACCAGCCACGGCTGCGTGGGCCTCTCCGACACCAAGGGCGCCAAGGACCCGAACACCCCGGCCGCCTGGGTGTTCAACCACTCCCTCGTCGGTGACGTGGTGGTCATCAAGAACACCGGTGACAAGACCGTCGCCCCGGACAACGGCCTCAACGGCTGGAACATGGACTGGGCGCAGTGGAAGGCCGGTTCCGCCGTCTGATCACGCAGCGGAACCCCTGAGCGCACAAGTGCCGCCCCTCTCGGCTGAGGGGCGGCACTTTCGTCTCAGAGTGTCGGCACCGCCGCCGCGCCCCAACTGGCCAGCAGACGAAGCGACTCGGCGGAGGCGGAGTCCGGTTCGGCGTGGTAGACGATCAGGTTGAGGTCCGCGTCGCCGGTCACCCGCAACCCCTCGAAGCCCAGGGCGAGTTCTCCGACCAGCGGATGCCGCAGCCGCTTCACGCCGTAGAACTGCTCCTTCACGTCGTGCGTGGCCCACAGGCGGCGGAACTCCTCGCTCTTGACGGAGAGTTCACCGACCAGCGCGGCCAGCCTGGCGTCGTCCGGGAAGCGTCCGGCGTCCATGCGGAGCCCGCAGACGATGTCGATCGCCTTCTGCTCCCAGTCGACGAACAGCTCGCGGTACTCCGGACAGAGGAACACCAGCCGGGCCCAGGTGCGGTCCTCGGGCGCGAGCCCGCCCCAGTCGCCGAACAGCGCGGTCGCCATCCGGTTCCAGGCCAGGATCTCCGTGCGCCGCCCCGTGATGTACGCCGGGACCGCGTCCATCGAGGCCAGCAGGTGCTGGAGCGCGGTCCGCACCTGGGGGCGGCGGGCCGGCGGGCGCTTCTTGTGCGGGGCCGGCTTGGCCAGGTGGGTCAGGTGCGCGTGCTCGGCGTCGGTCAGGCGCAGGGCGCGGGCGATGGAGTCCAGCACCTCCGCCGACACGTTCCGCCCGTTGCCCTGCTCCAGCCGCGTGTAGTACGCCGCCGACACCCCGGCCAGCTGCGCCAGCTCCTCCCGGCGCAGCCCCGGCACCCGGCGGCGTCGGCCGAAGTCGGGCAGGCCCACGTCCTCCGGCTTGAGCCGGGCCCGGCGGCTGCGCAGGAACTCGCTCAGCTCGGCCCGCCGGTCCAGCGGGCGGCTCACGGCCGCCTCCGCCTGTTCGTCCATGCCCCCAGTATCGAGGGCGCCGCCGGAGCGTACGCTCCGGAGCCTGTCCCCGCCAGTGGTAGGAACAGCGGTCGTACGCAAAGCCGTGACCTGGGTGGGAGCGGGAGTTGGGGGCACGCTGGGAGAGTGCCCGGTCGAGACCGTGTCCGGGCCACGGCGAAGCTTAGGAGAACCCGGCATGACCACTGTTGCTGCGTACGCCGCGCCCGCCCCCAAGGCGCCGCTGGAGCGGACCACGATCGAGCGGCGGCCGGTCGGCGACCATGACGTCCTGATCGACATCAAGTTCGCGGGGATCTGCCACTCCGACATCCACCAGGCCCGCGACGGCTGGAGCGAGGGCATCTTCCCGATGGTGCCCGGCCACGAGATCGCCGGTGTGGTCACCGAGGTCGGCCCCGAGGTCACCAAGTTCTCGGTGGGCGACCGGGTGGGCGTCGGCTGCATGGTCGACTCCTGCCGCGAGTGCGACAACTGCAAGGCCGGACTGGAGCAGTACTGCACGGGCACCGGCACCGTCTGGACGTACAACGCCGTCGGCAAGGACGGCGAACCCACCTACGGCGGCTACTCCGAGCAGATCGTCGTCGACGAGGGCTTCGTCGTCCGCATCCCCGACGGGCTGGGCCTGGACGTGGCCGCGCCGCTGCTGTGCGCGGGCATCACCACGTACTCCCCGCTCAAGCACTGGGGTGTCGGTCCCGGCAAGAAGGTCGCCGTGGTGGGCTTCGGCGGACTCGGCCACGTCGGCGTGAAGCTGGCCCACGCGATGGGCGCCGAGGTCACCGTCCTCTCGCAGTCGCTGCGCAAGAAGGACGACGGCCTGCGGCTCGGCGCCGACCACTACTACGCCACCAGCGACCCGGAGACCTTCGAGAAGCTGGCCGGCACCTTCGACGTCATCCTGAACACCGTCTCGGCCCCGCTGGACTTCGCGGCCTACATGTCCCTGCTGCGCCTGGACGGCGCCATGGTCAACGTCGGCCTTCCGGAGGAGCCGGTGCAGGTCACCCTCCAGTCCATCTTCGGCAACCGCCGCAACCTCACCACCTCCAACATCGGCGGCATCCCCGAGACCCAGGAGATGCTCGACTTCTGCGCCGAGCACGGGGTGGGCGCCGAGATCGAGCTGATCGGCGCGAGCGAGATCAACGACGCCTACGAGCGCGTGACCGCCAGCGATGTGCGGTACCGGTTCGTGATCGACACGGCGACGATCTGACCTTCCAGGGCATGAAGAAGGGCCGCCCGGCCGGAGCCGGGCGGCCCGTTCCCGCGTGATCAGCCCTGCGCGGGGGCGACGCCGATCGGGCAGGAGACGCCCGTGCCGCCGATGCCGCAGTACCCGGCGGGGTTCTTGTCCAGGTACTGCTGGTGCCTGCTCTCGCTTGACCAGGCTCAGGCCCGCGCCGCCGGCTGCTCATCCCTCGGCGAAGCGCGTCGGCCGTGTGGCGGGCGGCCCGCTGGACGCCGCCATGGGACGGCCGGCCCTCCCCGCGAGGCCGAACGTCACTGGTTGCCGGAGCGGCGCGGTGTTGTCATGGGTAGGGAGACGGGTGTGGACGAGCGGCCGGGAAGGCCGCAGCTCCGCCTCGTCGCGAAGTGGAGGAGGCCGATGCCATGCTGCACCGCCGCACGGTCGGTGACGTGATGACCGAGGAGGTCATCACCCTCCGCCCCGACACACCGGTCCACGAGATCGCCGCCTCGATGGACGCCAACGACATCGCCGCGGCCCCGGTTGTCGACGACGAGGGCGCTCCCATCGGCGTCGTGTCCGCGTCCGACGTGCTGCGGCACGAGACCGGCATGCCCGACCCGCAGGGGCAGGACGGGAATGACGAGCACGCATGGGGCAAAGCTCGAGCCCGGACCGCGGGCGCGCTCATGAGCAGCCCCGTCTTCACGGCCCGCGCTGACTGGACGATCCCCCGGGCCGCCCGGGAACTCCTCGGGCGGCATGTCAAACAGTTGCCGGTGGTCGGCGACCACGGGAGCCTGACCGGCATCGTCAGCCGCAGCGACCTGCTGGATACCTTCGTCCGCTCCGACGTCGAGATCCGCGGCGAGGTCGAGCGGGACGTCCTGGGGCGCATCCTCGGTCTGGAAAAGGGCACTGTCGCGGTCGAGGTCCGGGAGGGCGCCGTGACGCTGCGGGGCAATGTCCCGGACCCGCGTCTCGTCCCAGTGGCCGTGGGCCTGTGCCAGGGCGTCGAGGGTGTCGTTGCCGTGGACGCCCACCTCGCGGCCGTTGGGGCGGACTAGTCGTCGTCCGCCCCGCGGAATCGGGGGATCAGGCCGTACCGGCTGATCCGATCTTCGGAAAGCGAGTCACTCATTCTTCGGCGAAATTCGCGACACCGATCGGGCAGGACACCCCGGTTCCGCCCAGCCCGCAGTACCCGCCCGGGTTTTTGCTGTCGGAAAGATACTGCTGGTGGTAGGCCTCGGCCGGGTAGAAGGGGCGGCCCTCGGCGGGGAGGATCTCCGTGGTGATCGTGCCGTGTCCGGAGCCGGTGAGCACCTTCTGGTACGCGGCACGGGACGCCTCGGCCGCGGCCGCCTGCTCGGGGGTGTGGGTGTAGATCGCGGAGCGGTACTGGGTGCCCACGTCGTTGCCCTGGCGGAAGCCCTGCGTGGGGTCGTGGGACTCCCAGAAGGTCTTGAGCAGCTGCTCGTACGAGATGACCTTCGGGTCGTAGACCACGCGGACCGCCTCGGTGTGGCCGGTCAGGCCCGAGCACGCCTCCTCGTAGGTGGGGTTCTCGGTGTAGCCGCCCTGGTAGCCCACGAGCGTGGTGTAGATCCCCGCCGGGAGCTGCCAGAACTTGCGCTCCGCGCCCCAGAAGCAGCCCAGCCCGAAGTCGGCGACCTCCAGCCCCTCGGGGTAGGGGCCGGCGAGCGGGTTGCCGAGGACGGTGTGCCGGGCGGGGACCTCGAAGGCGGGCACGTCCCGGCCCGCGAGCGCCTGCTCGGGGGTGGGGAGCTGCGGTGTGCGGCCGAACAGCATGGGGTCTCCCTGGTCGGTCTCGGTGCGGACGGGCACTGCTTACAACGACTCGGCCGCCCCGGACATTCCGGCTCGGGCCGCCGCTCCGGCCTCCAGTACGGCGGTGTCGCGGACCTGGCAGAAGTACTCCGCCTTGTCGTTCCGGTACCGCCACGGCAGCGCGTCCACATGGCCGTCGACCAGCCGGAAGTGCTCCACGGCTGCCTCGTTGCGGCCCTGGAGGTGCAGGTAGTAGGCGAGCAGGTGGCGCAGCTCCGGCAGGCGCGGGTGCGCCGGGTCGGCGGCGGCCGCGTCCTTCAGGGCCGCCTCGACCCGCGCCACCATCTCCGGGGTGTTGTCGGCGGCGGTGTCGTCGGAGTCGTCGTGCTCGAAGTGCGCGATCAGCGGCAGCGCCGTCAGCAGGCTCCCGGCGGGCGCCCCGGCGGCGGCCCGCTCGGCGAACTCGGTGGCCAGCCGCTCGGAGCCGCGCCACTTGGCGCACCAGTACTGCAGGGCCGAGAAGTGCGCCTCGTAGTGGTGCGGGGCGCGGGCCGTGATCTCGGTCCACAGGTCGTCCATCTTGGCGTTCGGGTAACCGAGGCCGAGGGCCAGCCAGATCTCCGCGACGTACGGCGTCGGGTCGTCCGGGTTCAGCGCCGCCGCCCGCGCGACTTCCTCGCGGGCCTCCAGCAGTGTGCGGCGGAACCCGTCGAACTGCTCTCGCGTGGTGTGCTGCGCCCGCTGTCCGCCCCGCACCCGCCAGGCCAGGATCACCGCGCTGCGGGCCCGGACCACGGCCGCGTCCGGGTCCTCGGGACGCGCGGCCTCCCAGGCCAGCAGCCAGGTGTCGTCGTCGGCCGCCCTGTCGGCCAGCCGGAACGTGAGCAGGGACCGGCGCTCCCAGTCCCGGCCGACGGCCGCCATCAGGTCGGCGGCGGGGCGCCAGTCGCCGCCCCGGACCGCGGCGAGGGCGGCCTTCGTCTCCGGGGTCGACGGGCCGGCCGAGTCGGTGTTCTGCCGCTCGGCGGGCAGCAGGCCGAGCGCCGCCGAGGCGGCGGCCTTCTCGGCGGCGGTCGCGGCGGCCTCCTCGGCCTCGATGGCGGCCTCCGCGTTGCCGGAGAAGAACTCCTTCAGGAACACCTTGGCCATCCAGGCTGCGAAGAGCACGAAGGGGAGCGCGAGGGCGGCCAGTATCCAGAGCAGGACGGTCATGGTCGGGCGGGGTCCGTTCGGGTCGGGGGTGGGTTCGGGTGGCTCAGGCGGGCTGGACGGCCGTCGGCGGGAGGAGGGCGCGCAGCGGGGCGGTGTCGGGCACGTCGGCCAGGGCCGCGTCCACGGCCGCCTCCAGCGCGTCCTCGGGGCTCGCCCCGGTGTCGTCGGCCGCGCCGGGCAGCCGCAGCACCGCCGCGCGGGACCAGGAGAACTCCCAGTTCAGCAGCGAACGCGCGCTGAACTCGGCCAGCACCATCGTGCGCAGCGAGTCGCCCAGCGCGGGCCGCACGAACTGCCGGAACGCCCGCCCCTTCGCCGCGGCCGCCTCCTCGGACAGCGGCAGCCGCTCGGCCACCCGCCACAGCCGGCCCTCGTCGATGGCGTCGAGCACGTCCGTCAGGGTCGCGGGGCGCCCGTTGTAGGCGGTCAGCGCGCGGTGCAGCGGGGTCCGCGCGGTGGTGATGCCCTCCGCCATGGCGACGTTCAGCAGTTCCGGCCAGTCGGCCGTGCGCCGGAAGCCGAGCGCCTCGGCGGTCAGGACGGCTTCCTCCAGCGCGGTCAGGGTGTGCTCGGGGTCGGTGAGCAGGGCCAGCGCCGGGCCGTCGCCCTCGGGGCCGCGTCCGTCGGCGGGCAGTGCCTCGACACGGCGTACCCGCTCGGCCATCGGCGGGTGGGAGTCGTACCGGGACTCCGGCTCCTCGGGCAGCCCGGCGCGCAGCTTCTCCAGTTCACCCGCACGGGCCGTCAGCAACGCGCCGAAGCCGCCGAAGAACTGACCGCGCGGCGGCAGCGTGCGGGCGGGCAGGCCGAGGGTGGCGTACGAGTCGAGGTAGAAGCCGTGGGCCGCCGAGAGGACCGGGATCTCACGCAGTGCGGCGGCGGTGGCGTCGCGTCCGGCGATTCGGGCGGCGGCCAGGTCGGCGGCGAACTCCTGCCCGCGCGCGGTGCTCAGCGAGGCCCGCAGATAGACCGTGGCGTACCAGGTGTAGAGCCGCGCCATCCCCCGGTACAGCGCGCCGGTGTGCCGGGTGTCCACCTCGCGGGCCTTCTTGCCCTTGGCGATCCGCTTGGCGGCGGTCCGCTCCTGGCGCTCGCGCTCGTCGGCCACCTTGCCGTCGGCGGTGGCGTGGAACTGCTCGACGACCCGGCTGATCTGTGCCCGGCCGCGCACCACGATCGCGGAGAGCCGGGTGTCGCCGGCGGTGAAGTGCCCGTATTCGTGGCCCAGGACGGCACGCAACTCGGCCTCGCTCAGCCCGGTCAGCAGCGGCACGCCGAGGGTGAGGGTGCGCGGTCCGGGACGCAGGCCGAGCAGCTTGGCGTCCTCGCGCACGGAGGCGTTCACATCCGGGGTGAGCAGGATGCGGGCCGGGGCGTGGGTGCCGCTCGCGTCGGCCACCTCGCGCACCAGCGCCCACAGCCGGGGCTCGTCGGCCTCGCCGACCTCGACGGCGGCCGGGTCCTCGGCCGCCGGGATGCGCAGCATGAACATGCCGCGTACGACGGGGACGGCGAGCAGCACCGTGACGATGGCGATCTTGACGGCCCCGATGCCGCGCAGCCCCCAGTGGTACAGGGCGATGTCGACACCGGCCAGTGCCGCCAGCAGGACGAGGCTGATCAGATAGAAGCCGGACAGCAGGACGAGGGCGCGCAGCGCGCGCAGGGTTGCGCCCATCGGAAAAGATCCCCCCACAGGAAACCGGGCGAGCCGGAGCAAGACGAACGAGGCGCACACCGCCGTACGGTGCCGCCGCCCGAGTGTGGGGGATCTCGGGGCCGGGCAGAGCAGGGGCAGGGCCCAGGGCAAGCGGAGTATGCCCCACCGCAGGTCAGCGGGGCAATATCTGTTCTTCGAAGTGCCCGGTCCGCCGGGTTGGCCGGTGTCAGCCCGGCAGGGTCGCCGGGTTGCCGCCGTTGGCCTCGTAGCCCGCGACCGCCAGGGCCCGGTAGACCGCGAACGCCTCGGCCGGGTCCTCGGAGAGGCTCCACGGCAGGGCACCGACATGGCCGTCCACGTGCACCAGCTGGTCCATGGCCTCGGCCCAGCGCTCGGCCCGCACCAGGAAGAACACCAGCAGATGCCGTACGTGCGCCAGCATCGGGTCGTCCGGCCGGGCGGAGTGCACCGCGTGCAGTGCGCCGTGTATCGCCCTGACCACGACCTCGCTGCGGTAGAACCCCGCGACCAGGTTCACCTCCGGCAGATGCTCGAAGACCGCGAACAGCGGCAGCGCGGCCAGCAGCGATCCCTCGGGCGCGCGGGCGGCGGCGGCCTCGGCGAAGGCGTACGCCTCCTCGCGCGAGCCGTGCCACTTCTCGCAGGTGTAGTGCAGCGCCGCCAGATGGGCGCCCATGTGGTGCGGGGCGAGGCCGAGGATCTTCCCCCACAGCTCGTCGAAGTCCGGCCGGGACCAGCCCAGTCCGCGCGCCACGGACAGCATCACGAGGTGCGGCACCGGGTCGCCGGGGGCGGCGAGCGCGGCCCGCTCGCACGCGTCGCGCGCCTCCTCCATGATGATCCGGAAGTCGTCCGTGCCCGGCACCGAGGTCCGCCACGCCTGCTGGGCCAGGAACTCGGCGTGCACCGCGGCACCGCCCGGGTCCTTCGGCTGCTCGGCCCGCCACACCCGCAGCCACTGGCCGCCCGGTGTCTCATGCACCCCGCCCGGCCGCTCGCGCAGCTCCAGCGAGGCCGCCCCGGCGAACGCCTGCACCCGCTGCCAGCGCCGCTCGCCCTCCGTCTCCGTACCCGCGAGGAGCTGGGCGGCGGCGCGGTAGTCACCGGTGCGGCCGACCAGGTCCAGCACGTCCAGGAGGTCCTGGTCCGGGCCCGGCATCCGCACGTCCAGCTCCTCCTGGCGCAGGAAGCCGTACCGCTCGGGGTCGGCGGCGTCCGGGTGGCCCGGATGCACACGCTCGATCCCGCCGCGCCCGCGCCGGATCAGCGGGAGCAGCGCGAAGGCCAGCAGGGCCAGCGCCAGGAGCAGCCAGAGAGTCGCCATGCGTCAAGCGAACCAGATCCCGCCGACACTTGGCCAACCCCTCCGGCGAGCCTGTGGAAAACTCCCGCCGGCCCCCGCTCCGAGCCCGGCGTCCGTCATCATCCCCGCGAGCGCATTACGCTCGGTGCACATGAGCGACAGGCACATCAGCGAGCACTTCGAGACTCTGGCGATCCACGCGGGCAACACCGCCGATCCCCTCACCGGCGCGGTCGTCCCGCCCATCTACCAGGTCTCGACCTACAAGCAGGACGGCGTGGGCGGACTGCGCGGCGGTTACGAGTACAGCCGCAGCGCCAACCCCACCAGGACGGCGCTGGAGGAGAACCTCGCGGCGCTGGAGGGCGGCCGCCGCGGTTTCGCGTTCGCCTCCGGCCTCGCCGCCGAGGACACCCTGCTGCGTACGCTGCTCAGCCCCGGCGACCACGTGGTCATCCCGAACGACGCCTACGGCGGCACCTTCCGGCTCTTCGCCAAGGTCGCCTCCCGCTGGGGCGTGGAGTGGTCCGTCGCCGACACCAGCGACCCGGCCGCCGTGCGCGCCGCGATGGGCCCGCGCACCAAGGCCGTCTGGGTGGAGACCCCCTCCAACCCGCTGCTCGGCATCACCGACATCGCCGCCGTGGCCCAGGTCGCGCACGCCGGCGGGGCGAAGCTGGTCGTGGACAACACCTTCGCCACCCCCTACCTCCAGCAGCCGCTGGCGCTCGGCGCGGACGTCGTCGTGCACTCGCTGACGAAGTACATGGGCGGCCACTCCGACGTGGTCGGCGGTGCGCTGATCGTCGCCGACGAGGAGCTGGGCGAGGAGATCGGCTTCCACCAGAACTCGATGGGCGCCGTCGCCGGACCGTTCGACTCCTGGCTGGTGCTGCGCGGCACCAAGACCCTGGCGGTGCGCATGGACCGGCACAGCGAGAACGCCACGAAGGTCGCCGACATGCTGTCCCGGCACCCGCGCGTGAGCAGCGTGCTCTACCCGGGCCTGCCCGAGCACCCCGGCCACGAGGTCGCCGCCAAGCAGATGCGGGCGTTCGGCGGCATGATCTCCTTCCGGGTCACCGACGGCGAGGAGGCGGCCGTCTCGGTGTGCGACCGCACCCAGATCTTCACCCTCGGCGAGTCCCTGGGCGGCGTGGAGTCCCTCATCGAGCACCCCGGCCGGATGACGCACGCCTCCGTCGCCGGTTCGCTGCTGGAGGTCCCCTCCGACCTGGTCCGTCTCTCCGTCGGCATCGAGAACGCGGACGACCTGGTCGAGGACCTCAAGCAGGCGCTCGACAAGTAAGCGACATTCCGGCCTGCCAGCCGGACACGGGCGGGGTCGTCAGCGACGGCGGCTCCGCCCACGGCCTGGTCAGCGCGGCCCAGGTGAGGAAGGCGGCCGCCGCCGCGCACAGCACCAGCCACAGCAGCCGCCGCCCGGCCCGCCGCAGCCGCAGCAGCCGGGCCCCCCGGCGCACCGCCTCGCCGGGCAGCTCCGGCGGCACGCCCACCGGCACCGCCTCCATCAGCCGCCGCACCGCGGCCTCGCGCTCGGGCCGGATCACGGCTGGAGCCGTCTCAGGAGCGGGCCGCCCGCGCGCGGGACGGCTCCGGGCGGGGGATGCAGCACCGTGGCCGTCGCCCGGTCGCAGAGCGCGCGCACCCGGTCGGCGGGCAGGCCCAGCAGGGCCGCCGTCTGCTCGTCGGCCAGCCCCTCGTAGAGGCGCAGCACCAGGACCAGCCGTTCGCGCGGGCTCAGCGCGGCGAGCGGGCCGTGCGGGCGGGAGCGGTGCCAGACCGCGTGCGCGTAGTGGGTCGCCAGATGACCGCGGGCGCGGTCGTAGGGGTCCTCACCGGGCGGGTGATCCCAGTGGGCGTAGGTGTGGGCGAGCGCCCGGGTCAGCAGACGCCGCGCGCGCGGGTTGGCGTCCGGCGCCTCGGCGGTGAGCAGGGTGGCCGTGAGCAGCAGCCGGCCCGCCGCGCCCGCGATGAACCCCCCGAACTCCTGTGCCCTGCGGGCGTCCCGTACGCCCCGCCGATCGCGCACCCCGCCTCCCCCCAGCGCACCCTGCGGCGCGAGAAGAACCTCAGGGTCCCGGACACGCGGGGCCCGGTCTCATATGAGGCCCGAGGCGGCCCGGGGGTCAAGAGCCGCGTCGGAGCCGCCTTCAGGAGGCGGTGGGCGGCTGCGGCTGGACGGTCATGCGCGCGGACAGCGCGGTGTTGAACCGGGTGAGCAGATCGCAGAAGCTCTCGCGCTCGGCCGGGGTCCACTCCTCGGTCAGCTCGGCCATCAGCTGGCGCCTGGAGGCCCGTACTTCCGCCAGCCGGGTGGCACCGCGCGGGGACAGCTGAAGGACCACCGCGCGCCCGTCCTCGGGGTGGGAGGTGCGCTTGACCAGGCCCGCGTCCACCAGCGGGGCCACCTGCCGGGTGACCGTGGAGGAGTCGATGCCCATGCTCGCGGCCAGCGCCTTGACGCCCATCGGGCCCTCGTTGTCGAGGCGGTTGAGCAGCAGATAGGCGGCGCGGTCCATGGAGTTGCGCGCCTGCCCGACCCCGCCGAGCCGCGTCTGTTCGGCGCGGCGCGCGAACACCGCCACTTCGTGCTGGAGGGTGTCGAGCAGACCGCTGTCACCGACGGTTGTCATGTCCATCGACATATCGGGTGTTGTGGGCATGGCCGGAGGCTCGCTTCAGAGAGGGGCTGCTGGGTTGGGGGACAGGGTACGCGGCTCGGCGGCCGCCCGTACGGGCGCCGGGAAAACCGGTGCTCGCGGGGCCGGGCGCGGGCGCCGCACGCGGGCCCGAACTGCGAGACTTGGGCCATGAGCTACCGCACGGCCCACCCCTTGCGCTCCGTGACCCTCGACGACGTGCGCGGAGCGCAGAAGATGCTCTCGGGGGTGGCCCGCACGACCGCCCTGGAGAGCAGCAGACACCTCTCCCGCACGGTGGGCGCGCCGGTGCACCTGAAGTGCGAGAACCTCCAGCGGACGGGCTCGTTCAAACTCCGCGGCGCCTATGTGCGCATCGCCGGGCTGCTGCCGGAGGAACGGGCCGCCGGAGTGGTCGCCGCGAGCGCCGGGAACCACGCCCAGGGCGTCGCGCTCGCCTCCTCCCTGCTGGGCGTGCACTCCACCGTGTTCATGCCGCAGGGCGCCCCGCTGCCCAAGGTCAGCGCCACACGCGAGTACGGCGCCGAGGTGCGCCTGCACGGCCAGGTGGTGGACGAGGCGCTCGCGGCGGCCGAGGAGTACGCGGCCAGGACGGGCGCGGTGTTCATCCACCCCTTCGACCACCCCGACATCATCGCGGGCCAGGGCACCGTCGGGCTGGAGATCCTGGAGCAGTGCCCCGAGGTCGGCACGATCGTCGTCGGCATGGGCGGCGGCGGGCTCGCGGCCGGGATCGCGGTGGCGGTGAAGTCGGTACGGCCCGACGTGCGGATCATCGGCGTGCAGGCCGAGGGCGCCGCCGCCTACCCGCCCTCACTGGCCGCCGGGTATCCGGTGACCGTGGGGAGCCCGGCGACCATGGCCGACGGGATCAGGGTCGGTACGCCCGGTCCGGTGCCGTTCGGGATCGTGGAGGAGCTGGTCGACGAGGTGCGTACGGTCAGCGAGGACCAGCTCTCCGCCGCGCTGGTGCTGTGCCTGGAGCGGGCCAAGCTGGTGGTGGAACCGGCGGGCGCCAGCCCGGTCGCGGCGCTGTTGGCCGACCCCGGCGGCTTCTCGGGGCCGGTGGTCGCGGTGCTGTCCGGCGGCAATGTCGACCCGGTGCTGCTCCAGCGGGTGCTGCGGCACGGCATGGCCGCCCAGGGCCGGTACCTCGCGGTCCGGCTGCGGCTCACCGACCGCCCCGGCGCCCTCGCCACCCTGCTCGGCGTGCTCTCGGCCGCCGACGCCAACGTGCTCGACGTCAGCCACATCCGCACCGACCCGCGCCTCGGCCTCAGCGAGGCGGAGGTGGAGCTCCACCTGGAGACCCAGGGCCCCGCCCACCGCGCCGAAGTCGCGGCCGCGCTGGGGGAGTCGGGGTACATGATCATCGACTGAGCGGTGCCGGCCGGGGCCGGTCGGCCGCCGTTCACTCGTTCGGGGAGGGAATCCGAAAACCCATTGAGGGACGCGATACATCGCGTTACGGTGTGTGACGTGGGGGTCGGACCGCCGCTCGCTCGACGGTCGGTGCCGGGTCCGCGTGCCAGTCATCCGCCTGCACACCGACGACGGGGAGAGATCATGCCGGGCGCCATCCATGCCGAGGGTCTGGTGAAGACCTTCGGGGACGTAAGGGCACTGGACGGCGTCGACCTCGACGTGCCCGAGGGGACGGTCCTGGGGCTGCTCGGGCCGAACGGCGCGGGCAAGACGACGACCGTCCGCTGTCTGACCACCCTGCTGCGCCCCGACAGCGGCCGGGCGGTCGTCGCGGGCGTGGACGTGCTCAGACACCCCGACACCGTCCGCCGCTCCATCGGCCTGTCCGGCCAGTTCGCGGCGGTCGACGAGTATCTGACCGGCCGGGAGAACCTCCAGATGGTCGGCCGGCTCTACCAGATGCGCGGCAAGGCGGCGAAGGAGCGCGCGGCCGAGCTGCTGGAGCAGTTCCACCTCGCCGACGCCGCCGACCGCCCCGCCAAGACCTACTCCGGTGGCATGCGCCGCAGGCTCGACCTCGCCGCCGCGCTCGTGGTCTCACCGCCCGTGATGTTCATGGACGAACCGACGACCGGCCTCGACCCGCGCAACCGCCAGCAGCTCTGGGAGGTCATCCAGCAGCTCGTCTCCGGCGGCACCACCCTGCTGCTCACCACGCAGTACCTGGAGGAGGCCGACCACCTCGCCCACGACATCGCCGTGGTCGACCACGGGCGGGTCATCGCCCAGGGCACCTCCGACGAGCTCAAGGCCCGCACCGGCGGCGAGCGCGTCGAGGTCGTGGTGCACGACCGGGACCGGATCGCGGGCACCGCCGAGGTGCTGCGCACCCTCGGCAAGGGCGAGACCACCGTCGAGCAGCACACCCGCAAGCTCACCGTCCCCGTCACCGGCGGCGCCAAGCTGCTGGCCGAGGTCATCCGGGAGCTGGACGGCCGGGGCATCGAGATAGACGACATCGCGCTGCGCCGCCCCACCCTCGACGACGTGTTCCTCTCCCTGACCGGACACACCGCCGAGGCCCGGCCGGGCGCCGCCGAGGACACCGAGAGCACCACCGACACCGAGGGGGCCGTGAAGTGAGTGCCGTCAGCGAGAGCGCGCGTACCGTGGCGTCCGCCAACCCCTTCGCCAGAGCCGTCCGCGACTCACTGATCGTGGCCCAGCGGAACCTCATCCGCATGGTCCGGATTCCCGAGGTGGTCATCTTCGGGCTGATCCAGCCGATCATGTTCGTGGTGCTGTTCACCTATGTCTTCGGCGGGTCGATGAAGATCGGCGGCAGCACCAGCGCCACCGCCTACACCAACTTCCTGATGGCCGGGATCTTCGCGCAGACCGTCACCTTCGCCACCGCGGGCGCCGGCGCGGGCATCGCCGACGACATGCACAAGGGCCTGGTGGACCGCTTCCGCTCGCTGCCCATGGCCCGTGGCGCGGTGCTGACCGGGCGCACCCTGGCCGACCTGGTGCAGACCGCACTCACCCTGCTGGTGCTGGCCGCGGTCGCCGTGCTGGTCGGCTGGCGGGTGGGGTCCAACGGCGACACGAACGCCCTGAGGGTGCTCGCCGCCTTCGGCCTGCTGCTCCTGCTCGGATACGCGTTCACCTGGATCGGCGCCCTCATCGGGCTCTCCGTACGCACCCCCGAGGCGGCCACCTCCGGCGGCCTGGTGTGGCTCTTCCCGGTGACCTTCCTGTCCAACGCGTTCGTGGACACCAGCAACATGACCCCCTGGCTGCGGCACATCGCGGACTGGAACCCGTTCAGCGCCACCGTGGAGGCGGCCCGGGTGCTGTTCGCCAACCCCGGTGAGTCCACGTCCACCGCCTGGCCCATGCAGCACCCGGTGTGGGCCTCGCTGATCTACTCGATACTCATCGTCGTGGTCTTCCGCACCCTGGCGGTCCGCAAGTACCGCTCGGCCACCGCCTGACACGACGAGGCCCCCGATGCCGCGAGGGCGCCGGGGGCCGGTCGGGAAAAGGCGTCGGAATCAGCCCGAGTACGGCTCGGCCTTGAGGATCTTCACCGTGGCCTTCTTGCCGTTCGGCAGCTCGTACTCCGCGTCCTCGCCGACCTTGTGGCCGATCACGCCCGAGCCGAGCGGGGACTGCGGCGAGTACGTCTCGACGTCGGAGCTGGCGTACTCGCGGGAGGCGAGCAGGAAGGTCATCGTGTCGTCCTCGTCGCCGTCGAAGGCGATCGTGACGACCATGCCCGGAGCAACGGTCCCGTCGGTGGAGGCAGGGGCCTCGCCCACCTGGGCGTTCTCCAGGAGCTGGGTGAGCTGGCGCACGCGCAGCTCCTGCTTGCCCTGCTCCTCCTTGGCCGCGTGGTACCCGCCGTTCTCGCGCAGGTCGCCCTCCTCGCGCGCAGCCGCGATCTTGGCCGCGATCTCCGTGCGCGCAGGACCAGTAAGGTACTCAAGCTCGTCCTTGAGCTTGTTGTACGCCTCCTGGGTCAGCCAGGTGACGTTCTCGCTGGTCTGGGTCACAGGGTGCTCCTCGTCGGTACTGGGGATACAAAGCATCGCCCTACCCAGAAGCATGTTCTCTCTTGGATGGGCGAAACCACGAGCCTAACAATTCACGGGCGAAAGGGGGAGGACATAAGCCATCAGAATCGCATCAGTGCAGGTCACGCCGTACGCATTCCAGGTGATGCCTCAGCCCGCGTGGCACCCCAGCAGTTCGGCGGTGCCGCCCTTGGCGGTCGTACGCAGCGTGACGACCTTGTCGACCCGCGTGTCCGGCCCGGAGAAGCGGAAGTCGGCCCGGCCGACCTCGGCCCCGTCGGCCGACTGGGAGCGCAGCGTGCAGTAGCCGTCGACGCCGGCGTCCCGGTGGACCTCCAGGTGCACCCGGACCGCATGATCGGTGGCCTGGAAGGTGATGACCTGGGCGCTGATCTCGTTCTTGGCGACGTAGTGGTAGGCGAAATAGCCCAGCAGCGCGAGCAGGGCCACGCCCAGTACCGCGCCGAGGATCTTGAGCCGGTGGTCGGCACGCTCGTCCGAGGAGCGGCCGTAGCGGCCCTCGGGCAGCCGCGTGCTCGCCGTAGCCATGATCGTCCTCTCCGCGGAATTATTCGCCCCCCGATTCGGTCACTATAGAAGCCTGCCGCCCGCCCTCCGACCGCCGCCCCATGGACGACGTGCCCCAGGCACGGCACCCGTTGACTGCCCCACCGACCGCGGGGCGCCGACCAACAAGGAACGAGTCTTGACTGACCAGCTGCGACTGATGGCCGTCCACGCGCACCCCGACGACGAGTCGAGCAAGGGCGCGGCCACCATGGCGAAGTACGTGTCCGACGGGGTGGACGTGCTGGTGGTGACCTGCACCGGTGGAGAGCGCGGTTCCATCCTCAACCCCAAGCTCCAGGGCGACGCGTACATCGAGGAGCACATCCACGAGGTGCGCAAGAAGGAGATGGACGAGGCCCGCGAGATCCTCGGGGTCAAGCAGGAGTGGCTCGGCTTCGTCGACTCCGGCCTGCCCGAGGGCGACCCGCTGCCCCCGCTGCCCGAGGGCTGCTTCGCGCTGGAGGACGTCGACAAGGCGGCCGGCGAGCTGGTCCGCAAGATCCGCGCGTTCCGCCCGCAGGTGATCACCACCTACGACGAGAACGGCGGCTACCCGCACCCCGACCACATCATGACCCACAAGATCTCGATGGTGGCGTTCGAGGGCGCGGCGGACACCGAGAAGTACCCGGAGGCCGAGTTCGGCCCCGCCTACCAGCCGCAGAAGCTGTACTACAACCAGGGCTTCAACCGCCCCCGCACCGAGGCCCTGCACCAGGCGATGCTGGACAACGGGCTGGAGTCGCCGTACGGGGACTGGCTCAAGCGCTGGAAGGAGTTCGAGCGGGTCGAGCGCACCCTGACCACGCATGTCCCGTGTGCGGACTTCTTCGAGATCCGGGACAAGGCGCTGATCGCGCACGCCACCCAGATCGACCCGGACGGCGGCTGGTTCAAGGTCCCGATGGAGCTCCAGAAGAAGGTCTGGCCCACCGAGGAGTACGAGCTGGCGAAGTCCCTCGTGGACACGTCCCTCCCCGAGGACGACCTCTTCGCGGGCATCCGGGACAATGCCTGACATGAGCGCAAGCGTGAGCCTCGCAGTGACGCATCTCGTCCCTCTCGCCAAGGAGATCGACGAGAACAAGGTCACCCCCGGTGTCCTCGGCTTCATCGTGTTCGCGGTGATGGCCCTGGCCGTCTGGGGGCTGATGAAGTCCATGAGCAAGCACATGGGCAAGGTCGACTTCAAGGAGGCGCCCGCCGAGGGCGAGACCTCCGCCACGAAGACCGAGTCCCGGCAGGGCTGACGCCGCCGGGCGGAACCCACCGACGGGCGCGACCGGAACGACGGCCGCGCCCCGCCGGTGCTTCGCTCACCCCTGGTCCGGTACCGGCACGCCCAGCACATCGCGGGCGTGCCGGGCCGGGGTCATGCGCAGCCGCCACGCCTGCCATCCCGACTCCAGGCTCACGCCCCGCTCCAGCAGCAGGGCGTACGCCGGCGCGCAGTCGGTGAGCCGCTCGTCCCGCGCGGGATGCGTGGCGCGGACCAGGCGGGCCAGCTCCTCCTGTGCGACCGCCGTGCCCACCTCGGTGCCGCCCGGCGCCGCGTACGGCAGCAGGGTGCAGCGCAGGAACCGCGCCCAGTCCTCCCCGCGCCGGTCGCCGTAGGCGGTGAACAGGGTGAGCGCCTCGTCGCACAGGGCCAGCGCCTGCTGGGTGCGCTCGTTGCCCGCGTCCACCACCGCCAGCTCCAGGCAGGTCCACGCCTCGCCGTGGGGCACCCCGACCCGCTGGAAGTCGGCGCGGGCGTCGACCAGCAACTGGCGGGCGAACCCGGAGTTGCGCAGCGAGCCGGTGTGCGCGGCGCGCTGGTCGCGGGTCACCCGGGCCGAGTGGTGCCGGGCGCAGGCCAGCCCGTACACGTCCCGCATCCGGGAGAACATCGTGCGCGAGCGCTCCAGCTCCCGCACCGCCCGGTCCAGGTCGCCGGTCTCCTCCAGCGCCTGTCCCAGGTGGTGCAGCGTCCATGCCTCGCCGCGCGCGTCCTCGTTGTCCCGGTGCTTCACGGCCGCCTGGCGCAGCCCTTCCACGGCGGGCGCCGCCTCCCCGTCGACCAGCCGGGCCCGCGCGAGCTGGGTCAGCGCCCACGCCTCGCCGCGCGCGTCGCGGGTGCGCCCGTAGCGCTCCAGCGCGGCCCGCAGTTCGTCCTCGGCGCGGGGTACGTCGCCCAGGCACAGGGCGAGCTGGCCGAGCTGGTAGTGGGCCCACGCCTCGCCGTGCACCGAGCCGCCCGCCCGGTGCAGCACCAGTGAGCGCTTCAGCAGGTCCAGCGCCTCCGGCAGCCGGGCCCGGTCGCGCTGCACGGCGGCCAGCGCGTGCATGGTCCAGGCGCGGTCGGTGGCGAGCTGCGGGGGAGCCTGGAGGTCCATCGCCTCCTGCAGCTTGGCCGCGGCCTCGGTCAGGTTGCCCTGGTGGTGCAGGGTGATGCCGAGCGAGCACAGGGCACGGGCGGCGCCCGCGTCGTGGTGCGCCTCCCGGTACAGGTCCACCACCGAGGCCAGCGTGGTGCGTGCCTTGTCCAGCTCACCGAGCTGCCGGGCCGCGATGCCGGTACGCCACTGCACCGAGCGCACCAGCAGCCCCTCGTCCACGGCCTGCGCCAGCTCGTTGATCTCCCCGAGCCGGTACAGGTCGCCGCGCAGCAGGCAGTAGTCGCACAGCGCGCCCAGCAGGTTCAGCACCGCGCCCTGGTCCACGCCCTCGGCCTGGCGCAGGGTGGCCGTGATGAAGCTGGTCTCGTCGTCCAGCCAGCGCAGCGCCTCCTCCAGGGAGACGAAGCCGTGCGAGCCGAACCGGTCCGACCGCGTCGACATGTTGCCGTCGACCAGGCGCAGCACCGAATCGGCCAGCTCGGCGTAGTTCACGATCAGCCGTTCCTGCGCCGCCGTGCGCTCGGCCTGCTCCTCCTCGTCCAGCAGCCGTGCCTCGGCGAAGGCGCGGACCAGGTGGTGCAGCCGGTACCGGTCGCCGCGCACATGGTCCAGCAGCCCGGCGCGGGCCAGCGCGGCCAGGTGCCGGCCCGCCTCCTCCTCGCCGGTGCCCAGCAGCGCGGCGGCCGCCGCCACGCCCAGCGAGGCCCGGCCGGCCAGCGCGAGCCGGCGCAGCAGCCGGCGGGCGGGGTCCGGCTGGTCGGAGTAGCGCAGCCACAGCGCCCGCTCCACCGGCCCGACGGGACCGTACGCGGCGAGGTCCGCCGCGAGTCCGCTCGCCGAACGGGCTCCGAGCGCCGAGCCCGCGCAGCGCAGCGCCAGCGGCAGCCCGCCGCACAACTTGGCGATCCGCGCGGTGGATTCGGCGTCATAGGGATGATCGGAGTCCTGCGCGGAGGCGGTCAGCAGCTCCTCGGCACCGGCCGCGTCCAGCGCCTCGACGGGCAGGTGGTGCACCCAGGCGGGCAGGTCGGCGTCCAGTTCCAGCGGGGTGCGGGAGGTGACCAGGACCAGGCTGTCGGAGCGCTCCGGGATCAGCGCGCGGACCTGGGCCGGGTCGGAGGCGTCGTCCAGCACGATCGTCACGGGCAGCCCGGCCAGGTGCTGGTGGTACAGCTCGCCGAGCCGTTTGACCTGCTGTTCGGGGGAGGAGTGCTCGCGGAACAGCAACTGCTCGCGGGGCGCGCCGAGCCGGTTCAGCAGATGCAGCAGGGCGTCGCGGGTGGGCAGCGGACGGGTCTCAGGGCCGTCGCCGCGCAGGTCGACGACGACCGCGCCCCGGAAGTGGTCCCGCAGCTCGTGCGCCGCCCGTACGGCCAGCGTGGTGCGGCCCGAGCCGGGCTCCCCGTGCAGGACGACCACCGTCGGCCGGGTCTCCGACTCCGCGCGGGCGGCCCGCGCCCACTGCCCGATCCGCGCCAGCTCCTGCGAACGGCCCGCGAACAGGTCCGCCGGTTCGGGGAGTTGGCCGAAGGACTGTTCCAGTACGGTCCGGCGCCGGGCCGCCGCGCTCTTGTCCGCGCCGCGCAGCGCCGGGCCGGTCTTCCTGCCCGGCGCGGTGGAGGCGGCGAGCATCCGCTGCTGGTCCAGGAAGGGGCGGATGCCGCGTACCTCCAGTGCGGTCAGCCACTGCAGCCGCAGCTGCTCGGGGCCGCCAGGCTGGCTCGCCGCGCCCTTGCGGTGGTGGGCGGCGGGCAGATGCGTACCGGCCACCTTCACGACCGTGGCGGCGGCCCCGACGACGCCTACGACGACGCCCGCGCCGAGCGCGGTGCCCGCACCGGTGCCGAGCGACAGGTCGGCGACGGCCGCGGCGACCGCCGCGACGGCGGCCACCAGCAGCGGGGTGCCGGCGCCCTCGCGGGCGTAGCGCCGGCCGAAGCTGAGCCGGTCCGCCTCGGACTCGTCGAGCGCACGGGTGTACGCGGCGTACTCCTCCGCCGCCGCTCCCGCCATCCCGTCCAGCGCGGCACGCGCCCGCGTGAGCAGCAGCTGCCCGTCGGTCCGCCCACCCGACCGCCGCACCTCCTCCTCCACCGCCCGCACCACCAACCGCTCGGCCTCACCCCGATGCCCGTCCCGCATACGTCCCCCTCCCCGCCAACTCCTGTGCGGAACAGTGTGCTTCGGGGGAGGGGGGAGCGCGAGGGGGCGTGAATCAGGAGGAGCTGCTCACCGCTCCAGGGCGCGCCACTCCGGGGCGAGCACCGCCCACACCTGCTTGTCGTGCCGCACGCCGTCGTACGGCCACGCCTCGCGCCGCACCCCCTCCAGCGTCATACCGAGCCGCTGGGCGACCGCCGCGCTGCGGTCGTTGTCGGCCCGGCAGTGCCACTCGGCCCGGTGCAGGCCCCGAGTGCCGAACGCCCAGTCCAGGAGCGCGGTGCAGGCCAGGGTGATCAGGCCGTGGCCCTCGGCGGCCGGCTCCAGCCAGCAGCCGACCTCGCACGAGCCGGACGTCGTGTCGAAGGCGGTGAACATCACGCCGCCGACCAGGGTGTTGTCCCGCCAGATGCCGTACAGCCGGGCGCCGTCGACGGCCTGGCGGGCGCCGTACCGCTCCAGGGTGGCCCGGGCGCCCGCCACGTCGACGGTGACGAACGCGGCGCCGACCCAGGGGCGGATGTGCTCGCGGGCGCGGTCCAGATGCCGGGCGAACTCCTCGGCGTGCCAGGACTCCAGCGGGGCGAGACGAGCGCCGTCGCGCAGTGCCAGCGAGAACATGAGGGCCTCCCCTTTGCATAACAAGTGTTACGGAAATGTACCGTGGCGGCATGCCACGTACCAAGGGAGATCACGAAGCGCGGCGGCGGGACGTCTCCGCGGCGGTCTGGCAGGTCATGGCGACGCGCGGCTTCGCCGGGCTGACGCTGCGTGCGGTGGCCGCCGAACTCGGCGCGACCACCGGCCTGCTCACCCATTACTTCCCGACCAAGCGGGCCCTGGTCGAGTACGCCCTCGACCTGCTGGAACAGCGCACCCTCGCCCGTCCGCGGCGCTCTACCGGCGCCGGGCTCGCGGCGCTGCGGGACGCGTTGCTCGACATCCTGCCGCTGACCCCCGAGGCCACCGACAGCAACCGTGTCTGGGTCGCCTCCTGGGACACCGCCCTCGCCGACCCGGCCATCGGTGCGGACCATGCCCGCAAGTACGCGGAGGGCCGGGCCCGGCTGGCCGAACGCGTGGCCGCCGCCCAGGCCCTCGGTGAACTGCCTCCCGGCGACCCGGACCGCGTCGCGGCCGGCGCCCAGGCCTTCGTGCTCGGCCTCGTGGTGCAGAGCCTGCTCGACCCGGCCCGGTTCCCGCCCGAACGGCAGACGGAGCTGCTGGACGACCACCTCGCCGGCCTGACGACCCGTCGCGCATGACCCCTCTCGCGCCAGGCGGGCTTCACTGCCCGCCCCCGGAGGCGTTCGCGGTGCTCACACCTCTCTGATGATCACGCGGTTCCCGCACAGCTTCGACCAGTCGTCAGGGTCGGAGGTCAGAACGATCACAGGAGCCGGGACGCGGAGCGCGAGCGCGGCAACGAGAGCGTCGATCGCGTACTCGTGTCCGTGCAGGCCACCAGCGTCCCGAGGCAACGTCACCGCGGTCAGGGAGTCTTCCTGGCTGACCGGTTCCACCCGCAGCCGGGAGAGCGGCCATCTCAAGCGCGCCAGGTCGGTCTTCCCCCGTACGCCTTCAACAATGGTCAGCGCAGACACGAGCACGGGAATCCCGGCCTGGCGGGATGCCTCGACGCGAGCCGCCATCCGGCGATCGTCGCGCAGAAGCAGGCAGAGCGCCTCGGAGTCGAGTACCAGCGAGCGGGCCGGCCGCTCCTTCACGCGGCGTCCCGCTCGGTGTTCTCGTCTCCGAACAGCTCTCGTCGGGCGACTTCGATCTCCTGCTCAGTGAGCGCGCCGTGCTCCTCTTCATGGGCCGCGACGATCTCGGCCAGCCCGTCCATGGCGAGCTGATGTCTGACAGCTTCGGTGACGTAGCTGGACAGCCCCCGGCGGCCGGTTCGAGAGCGGAGCCCGCTGACCAGCTCGGCAGGCATCGACACGGAGATGTTCTCGGTGGTGCCAGACCGGGTCGGCTTCATGCCCCGCGCTGTCGGAGCGCCCGATTCGGGATGGCCCCTGTGAGAGGCTGGATCGTATGAACCGGCTAGCCGACGTGACCTCGCCGTATCTGCTCCAGCACGCTGACAACCCGGTCGACTGGTACCCCTGGGGGCCGGAGGCGTTCGAGGAGGCCCGGCGCAGGGACGTGCCGATCCTGTTGAGCGTCGGGTACTCCGCCTGCCACTGGTGTCACGTCATGGCGCACGAGTCCTTCGAGGACCAGGCCACCGCCGACTACCTGAACGAGAACTTCGTCAGCGTGAAGGTCGACCGGGAGGAGCGGCCCGACGTCGACGCGGTGTACATGGAGGCGGTGCAGGCGGCGACCGGGCAGGGCGGGTGGCCGATGACCGTGTTCCTGACGCCGGAGGCCGAGCCCTTCTACTTCGGCACCTACTTCCCGCCCCGCCCCCAGCACGGCATGCCCTCCTTCGGACAGGTGCTGGAAGGCGTGCACCAGGCGTGGGAGGGCCGGCGGGACGAGGTCACCGAGGTGGCCGGGAAGATCACGCGGGACATCGCCCAGCGGGAGATCGTCCGGCAGGCGGCCGGGGTGCCCGGCGAGGAGGAACTCGCGCAGGCCCTCCTCGGCCTCACCCGCGAGTACGACCCCCAGCGCGGCGGATTCGGCGGCGCGCCGAAGTTCCCGCCCTCCATGGCGCTGGAGTTCCTGCTCCGCCACCACGCCCGCACCGGCTCCGAGGGCGCCCTGCAGATGGCGAGCGACACCTGCGAGCGCATGGCCCGCGGCGGCATCTACGACCAGCTCGGCGGCGGCTTCGCCCGCTACTCCGTGGACCGCGACTGGGTCGTGCCGCACTTCGAGAAGATGCTGTACGACAACGCGCTGCTCTGCCGGGTCTACGCCCACCTCTGGCGCACCACCGGCTCCGACCTCGCCCGCCGCGTCGCGCTGGAGACCGCCGACTTCCTCGTCGCCGAACTCCGTACCGAAGAGGGCGGGTTCGCCTCCGCGCTGGACGCCGACAGCGACGACGGCACCGGCAGGCACGTCGAGGGCGCGTACTACGTCTGGACGCCCGAGAACCTGCGCGCCCTCCTCGGGGACGAGGACGGCGACCTCGCGGCCGAGTACTTCGGCGTGACCGGTGAGGGCACCTTCGAGCACGGCCAGTCGGTGCTCCAACTGCCGCAGGCGGAGCGGGTGTTCGACGCCGGGCGGATCTCCTCGGTCAGGGAGCGGATGCTCGCCGAGCGGTCCCGGCGCCCCGCCCCCGGCCGGGACGACAAGGTGGTCGCCGCCTGGAACGGCCTCGCCATCGCCGCCCTCGCCGAGACCGGCGCCTATTTCGACCGCCCCGACCTCATCGAGGCCGCCGTGGCCGCCGCCGACCACCTGGTCCGGGTCCACCTCGACGAGCACGGCCACCTCACCCGGACCAGCCGCGACGGCCGGGCCGGGGCCAACTCCGGGGTGCTGGAGGACTACGCCGACGTCGCCGAGGGCTTCCTCGCGCTGGCCTCCGTCACCGGCGAGGGAGTGTGGCTGGACTTCGCCGGGCTCCTCCTCGACCAGGTCATGACCCGCTTCACCGACCCGGAGAGCGGCGCGCTGTACGACACCGCCTCCGACGCCGAGCAGCTCATCCGCCGCCCGCAGGACCCGACCGACAACGCGACCCCCTCCGGCTGGTCCGCCGCGGCCGCCGCCCTGCTGTCCTACGCCGCGCACACCGGCTCCGACGCCCACCGGACCGCCGCCGAGCGGGCCCTCGGCGTGGTCAAGGCGCTCGGGCCGCGGGTGCCCCGGTTCGTCGGCTGGGGCCTGGCCGCCGCCGAGGCGCTGCTCGACGGCCCCCGCGAGGTCGCCGTCGTCGGCCCGTCCCTCACCGACGGGCGCACCGCGGCCCTGCACCGCACGGCCCTCCTCGCCCGTGCCCCCGGCGCGGTCGTCGCGGCGGGCACCCCGGACGGGGAGGAGTTCCCCCTGCTCGCCCACCGCCCCCTGGTGGACGGCGCCCCGGCCGCGTACGTCTGCCGGAACTTCACCTGCGAGGCCCCCGTCACCGACCCCGACGCGCTGCGCGCGGCGCTGGACGGCAACTGACCGAACCCGGCACCCCGCACGGCTACTTCCCGGACACCCGCGCCCGTTACGATGCGCTGCCCGCCGCCCGGACGGGGTGGCGCATCCTGTGGGGGGAAGCCCGTGTTCGTGCTGTCCATACTGCTGCTCATAGCGGCCGTGGTCCTGTTCCTCGTCGGACGCGGCAGAGCCGAGGCCGGCTGGAAGATTGGGGCCGCGATCGGCGCCCTGGGTGGGGTCCTGGCCGGCCTGTTCGCCTGTTTTCATGTGGTGAGCGCCTATGAGGTCGGCGTCCCGGTGACCTTCGGCCGGGTCGGCACCCCGCTGACCTCGGGCATGCACCTGAAGTCGCCGTTCACCGACGTCACCTCCTTCTCCACCCGGCCGGTCGACCTCGACCTGGGCGGCGAGGACCGGGTGGAGGTGCGCTCCTCGCAGGGCGGGGTGCTGTACGCGGACGTCACCATCAAGTGGGCCGTCGTCCCGCGCAAGGCGGTCGAGCTGTACCGGCTGGCAGGCAGCGAGGACGCGGTGCAGGAGCGGCTGGTGCTGCCGGACAGCCGCGAGATCATCCGCAACGTCTTCGCCCGGCACACCAGCGAGGAGGGGTACGCCTCCGCCCGCGAGCGGATCAGCGCGGAGATCGAGCGCCAGGTGAAGGAGCGGCTGGCGCCGCGCGGGATCGACGTGACCACCGTCAACCTGCGCAACGTGCGGCCGTCGAAGCAGTTGCAGGGCCAGATCGACAAGAAGATCCAGCAGGAGCAGGCCACCGAGCGCGCCGTCGAGGGCGCGCGGACCGCCAAGGCGGAGGCCGAGCGCAAGCGGATCGAGGCCGAGGGCACCGCCCGCGCCAACAAGATCCTGGAGCGCTCCCTCAGCGACAAGGTGCTCTACAACGAGTGCCTGGACGCCTACCGCGAGGCCGCCAAGGCCCACCCGGTGTACGCCGTCCCCTGCGGCAGCGGCTCCGGTGGCACCCCGGTCATCGTGGACGGCACCAAGAACTGACGGTACCGAGAACTGACGGCACCGGTCAGGGCTGGCCCAGCTCTGACCGGAACCGCACCGCCTCCGCCACGATCGCCTCCAACTGCTCGTGGTGCGCCCCCTTCCAGTACGCCCGACCGCACTCCTCGCACGCCGCGAACACGTCGTACGTGTCCCGCGTGCCGGCCTGGAGCCGGTCGGCCACCTGGGACTTGGTGGCCGGACGCAGCGGGCCGTTGCAGGCGGTGCAGCGGGACCAGGGGGCCAGCTCCGGGGCGAACCGCTCCAGGACGTCCCGGAGCTGCTGGTCGGGCCGGGTGCTGTACACGTACGCCCCGGCCCACAGCTCCCGGCGGCGCAGCAGACCCCGGTCCCGGCTCAGCAGGACCCGGCGTTCGGCGGCCGAACGCGCGGCGAGTGCCGGGTCGCCGATGTCGGTGGACTCGTACGCCGCGTCCACGCCGAGCAGACGCATCCGGCGGGCCAGGGTGCCCAGGTGCACGTCGAGCAGGAAGCGCAAGGGGGCGCCGGGCACCCGCTGGGGGCGGGGGACCGGGCCGACGTGGACGGACTCGCCGTCGGCCGGGACGCGGGAACGGGGCACCTCGCGGCCGTCCACGGTGAGGGTGCCGACCTCGGTCAGCGGGATGCCGAGGGACTCCACCACATGGCCGAGGGAGGAGACGCCGTCGGTGCCGAGTTCGGCGGGGCCCGCGCGGTGGGCGTGCGGCACGAACAGGTGCAGGTCCGGGGCGACTTCGAGGTGGATCACGGGTCCGTTCACCCGGTCAGGATGGCACGGGCACTTCACCGGCCCCGTACGGCCTTCAGGCGTGCTGGTAGGCCACCAGCGAGATGCCGATGTAGTGCACGATGAACGCGGCCAGCGTGAGGGAGTGGAAGACCTCGTGGAAGCCGAACCAGCGCGGTGAGGGGTTCGGCTTCTTGATGCCGTAGACCACGCCCCCGGCGCTGTACAACAGGCCGCCCACGACCACCAGGACCAGGACGGCGACGCCGCCGGTGCGCATGAAGTCGGGCAGGAAGAAGACGGCGGCCCAGCCCATGGCGATGTAGCACGGGGTGTACAGCCAGCGGGGCGCGCCGACCCAGAAGACGCGGAAGGCGATCCCCGCGAGGGCGGCCGCCCAGATGCCCCACAGCAGCCCCTCCCCCTTGTTGCCCGGCAGGAGCAGCACGGTGAGCGGGGTGTAGGTGCCGGCGATGATCAGGAAGATGTTGGAGTGGTCGAGGCGGCGCAGGATGCGGTCGGCCCGGGGGCTCCAGTTGCCCCGGTGGTACAGCGCGCTGACACCGAAGAGCAGGCATGCCGTCAGGGCGTAGATCCCGCACGCGACACGGCCGCGGGTGGAGTCGGCCAGAGCGGTCAGGACCAGGCCGGCGATGAGTGCGGCCGGGAACATGCCCAGGTGCAGCCAGCCACGGAGCCGGGGCTTCACGGGGTCCGGCAGGTTGAGCGCGGCGGAAACGGACGCAGTCATGAAACGCATCGTACCTACGGAACCGTAAGTTACGAATCGGTCCCCCTGGGTGGCGGGGGTCATGCCCATACCAAGATCCATCGTCTCACGCCCGTCGCGGGTCCCGCGCGCAAAGAATTCGCCATGTGTGGGCCAGGTGGGCGTAAAGAGGTGCGCATGTCAGCAGGGCGGACGCGGAACACGCCGTTTCGGGGGTACTCGCTCACCTGTGACGCCCTCTGGACATATGCGCACTCGCATCGGATGATCAAATGAGTGCGGTCGGTACCGGATGAGCGTCGACCCTGACCGGGGTTGCCGCCTGGCATCCGGGCCGCAGCCCCCAAGGGGCCGAGAAATCCCTCACCCAGGGCCATAAACCCTCACTTAGGAGCGATCGTGGCGCGCGACAACGCGGCTCCCACCGTCATCCCGACCACCCATCAGGAACTGATCTCGTGGGTCGACGAGATCGCCGAACTGACCCAGCCGGACAACGTGGTCTGGTGCGACGGCTCCGAGGCCGAGTACGAGCGCCTGTGCGAGGAGCTCGTCGCCAAGGGCACCTTCACCCGGCTCGACCCGGTCAAGCGTCCGCACTCGTACCACGCGGCCTCCGACCCGACCGACGTCGCGCGGGTCGAGGACCGGACCTTCATCTGCTCCGAGAAGGAGGCCGACGCCGGCCCGACCAACCACTGGAAGGACCCCGCCGAGATGCGGGAGATCTTCCAGGGGTCCGGGGGCGAGGGCGGCCTGTTCCGGGGCTCGATGCGCGGCCGCACGATGTACGTCGTGCCCTTCTGCATGGGCCCGCTCGGCTCCCCGCTCTCCGCTCTCGGTGTGGAGATCACCGACTCCGCCTACGTCGCCGCCTCGATGCGCACCATGACCCGCATGGGCAGCGCCGTGCTGGAGCAGCTGGGCGAGGACGGCGAGTTCGTCAAGGCCGTGCACACCCTGGGCGCCCCGCTGGCGGCGGGCGAGCAGGACGTGCCGTGGCCCTGCAACTCCACCAAGTACATCTCGCACTTCCCCGAGTCCCGCGAGATCTGGTCCTACGGCTCCGGCTACGGCGGCAACGCGCTGCTCGGCAAGAAGTGCTACGCCCTGCGCATCGCCTCCGTCATGGCCCGCGACGAGGGCTGGCTGGCCGAGCACATGCTGATCCTCAAGCTCACGCCGCCGCACGGCGAGTCCAAGTACGTCGCCGCCGCCTTCCCCTCCGCCTGCGGCAAGACCAACCTCGCCATGCTGGAGCCCACCGTCTCCGGCTGGAGCGTGGAGACCATCGGCGACGACATCGCCTGGATGCGCTTCGGCGAGGACGGCCGGCTCTACGCGATCAACCCCGAGGCCGGATTCTTCGGCGTCGCGCCCGGCACGGGTGAGCACACCAACGCCAACGCGATGAAGACCCTGTGGGGCAACGCGGTCTTCACCAACGTCGCCCTCACCGACGACGGCGACGTGTGGTGGGAGGGCATGACCGAGGAGCAGCCCGCGCACCTCACCGACTGGAAGGGCAACGACTGGACGCCGGAGTCCGGCACCCCGGCCGCCCACCCCAACGCCCGCTTCACGGTCCCCGCCGACCAGTGCCCGATCATCGCGCCCGAGTGGGAGGACCCCCGCGGGGTGCCGATCTCCGCGATCCTCTTCGGCGGCCGCCGGGCCAGCGCGGTCCCCCTGGTGACCGAGTCCTTCGACTGGAACCACGGTGTGTTCCTGGGCGCCAACGTGGCCAGCGAGAAGACCGCCGCCGCCGAGGGCAAGGTCGGCGAGCTGCGCCGCGACCCCTTCGCCATGCTGCCGTTCTGCGGCTACAACATGGGCGACTACATGGCCCACTGGATCGACGTGGCCAAGGACAAGGACCCGGAGAAGCTGCCGCGGATCTACTACGTCAACTGGTTCCGCAAGGACGGCGAGGGCAAGTTCGTCTGGCCGGGCTTCGGGGAGAACAGCCGCGTCCTGAAGTGGATCGTGGACCGCCTGGAGGGCCGCGCCGAGGGCGTGGAGACCGCCATCGGCGTGCTGCCGGCCAAGGGCTCCCTGGACACCGAGGGCCTGGACCTCACCGACGCCGAGCTGGACTTCCTGCTCACCGTCGACGAGGAGGTCTGGCGCGAGGAGGCGTCCCTGGTGCCCGGGCACCTCGAGACCTTCGGCGATCACACGCCCAAGGAGCTGTGGGACCAGTACCGGGCGCTGGTGGAGCGCCTCGGCTGAGCGAGATCAGTGGGCCGCGCTGAGTTCCCTCGGCGCGGCCAGGGCCGCCGTGTGGGCGTCCATCCGCTCGGCGGCCAGGATGGCGGCCGCCGTGTCCGCGCGGGAGGCGGCGACGACCAGGGCGCGGCCCGCGATGGTGAGCGCCCGGCGGTGCAGCGGCGCCGGATCGGCGGCCGTTCCCGGCGCCGCCCGTACCGGGGCCCGGCCGCCACGCAGCCGGGCGACCTGGGCGGCGAGCCGCTCGGCGGCCGTGTCCAGCTCGGGGCCGGCTGCCGGACCGCGCAGCTCGTCGGTGACGGCGAGCAGGGCGGCGAGGTGTCCGGCCAGCTGGATGTCCAGCTCCTCGTCGCGGGAGCGGTGCGGGAAGTCCGGGGCCGCCGGGGTGCTGTGGACCGACTTGGTGCGGATCGGTTCGTACATGGGACGGCCTCCTCTGCGCTGACAGGAAACCATCCTAGCTTGGATCGAGTCTAAAGTTGAGTCGAGTCAGTCCTACGGCTGGCCGTAGCCGTCCAGGAAGGTCCCGATCCGGGTCACCGCGTCCGTCAGATCGGCCACGTTGGGCAGGGTGACGACCCGGAAGTGGTCCGGCTCGGGCCAGTTGAAGCCGGTGCCCTGGACCACCATGATCTTCTCCTGGCGCAGCAGGTCCAGGACGAGCCGCCGGTCGTCCTTGACCTTGAACACCTTCGGGTCCAGGCGAGGGAAGAGGTACAGCGCGCCCTTGGGGCGGACGCAGCTCACGCCGGGAATCCGCGTGAGCAGCTCGTACGCCGTGTCCATCTGCTCCTTCAGCCGCCCGCCCGGCAGCACCAGGTCGTTGATCGTCTGGCGGCCGCTGAGGGCCGCGACCACGCCGTGCTGGCCCGGCATGTTGGCGCACAGCCGCATGTTCGCCAGGATCGTCAGGCCCTCCAGGTAGGAGTCGGCGTGCGCGCGCGGGCCGGAGACGGCCATCCAGCCGACCCGGTACCCGGCCACCCGGTACGCCTTCGACATGCCGTTGAAGGTGAGGGTGAGCAGGTCGGGGGCGACCTTGGCGGTGGGGGTGTGGACGGCGCCGTCGTAGAGGATCTTGTCGTAGATCTCGTCGGAGCAGACCAGCAGGTTGTGGCGGCGGGCCAGGTCGGTCAGGCCCTTGAGCATCGCCTCGTCGTAGACCGCGCCCGTGGGGTTGTTCGGGTTGATGATCACCAGGGCCTTGGTGCGGTCGGTGATCTTGCGCTCGATGTCCGCGAGGTCGGGCATCCAGTCGGCCTGCTCGTCGCACCGGTAGTGCACCGCGGTGCCGCCGGACAGCGAGACGGCCGCCGTCCACAGGGGGTAGTCCGGAGCGGGTACGAGGACCTCGTCGCCGTCGTCGAGCAGGGCCTGCATGGCCATCACGATCAGCTCGGAGACGCCGTTGCCGATGAAGACGTGCTCGACGTCGGTCTCGATGCCGAGGGTCTGGTTGTGCATCACCACCGCGCGGCGTGCGGCCAGCAGGCCCTTGGCGTCGCCGTAGCCGTGGGCCGTGGAGACGTTGCGGAGGATGTCCTCCAGGATCTCCGGGGGGCACTCGAAGCCGAAGGCGGCCGGGTTGCCGGTGTTGAGCTTCAGGATGCGGTGACCGGCCGCCTCCAGTCGCATCGCCTCCTCGAGCACCGGGCCCCGGATCTCGTAACAGACGTTGGCGAGCTTGGTCGACTGGATCACCTGCATGCCCGCGAGCTTACGGCCCCCGGAGGGGTGGCGCGTGTGTTCTCCACCACGTGGGACGTGTCGGTTTGCGCGGGTTTCGCGGAGGGGTGTTCGGGACGCGTCCGCCTCCCTACAATTCGACGATCATGTCTACCGAACGCGAGTGCGGGTCGGAGGTGTACGGCGCGCACGACGCGGTCGGTGCTGCGCCGGTCCCGCCGATCGTCTTCCGCCCCCCGGCCGCCCCGGCTCCTTCCTACGAGGGGTACGCCGACCCCGCCGCCGCCCACGGCTGGCAGAGCGCCTACGACGAGACCCGTGAACTGCCCGCCCTGACCGAACTCTCCCCGCTCTCCGGCCCGTTGGGTCCCGGCGCCGCGGAAGTTCCCGGTGCGGCCGGCGGGCGCTCCGGGCGCGGGCGGCGGCCGGCCGGGCGGCGCCGCCGGGTCGTGGTGGCCGGGGCGGTCGCCGGCACGGTCGGGGCCGCCGCCGTGATCGCGGGCCTGGTGGCCTCCTCGTCGCCGTCCGGTGACGACCGCCCGGCGACCACCGGACAGTCCACCTCGGGCGCGTCCGAGGTGCCGGCCACCTCGGGCGCGCCGGACCCCACGGCCCCGGCGGGCGCGGTGGTCGTCGGCGGCGGGCCCTCGGCCACGCCGCTGCGTGCCACCCCGGCGCCTGCCACCACGGCGGTGTCCGCTTCCCCGGCCGGGCCGTCGGCCGCGCCGTCGGTCGTGCCCGCGGGCGCCACCGCCGTCGAGGAGGCCCCGCCGTCCACCACTCCCGCGACGACGGCCACCGTGCCGGCGGTCTCCCCCACCCCGGCCCCCACCGGTACGCCCACCCGCGGCGGCAAGCGGCACCGGCACCGCTGAATCCGACGGGCCGTCGGCCCGGCGTCCTCCGGGCGACGCCTCCTTGTCCTCTCTCGCCAACCCGATAACAATGCGCATGACAATACGGGCGGCCGGAGGCTCTCCGGCCGTCCGCTTCCGCAGAGAGGACCCCCACATGAACAAGCCTCTCCTGGCCGCGCTCTCCGCCGTGGCGCTCGCCGGGTTCGGCGCGACTCCGGCCGTGGCCGCGTCGCACGTCAAGGCGGTGACCGTCGACTTCGCCGGAACCGTGTCGCTCAGCAACTGTTCCGGCTCCGTCGTCCGGCTGCCGAACTCGGCGGACAGCGACCCCGCGCTGGTGCTGAGCAACGGGCACTGCCTGGAGACGGGCTTCCCGCAGCCCGGCCAGGTCATCACCGGCCAGTCCTCCAGCCGCACCTTCGGCCTGCTGAACTCGGCCGGCACCAAGGTCGCCACGCTCCGCGCCAACCAGGTCGTGTACTCGACCATGACCGACACCGACGTCACCCTGTACCGGCTGACCACCAGCTACGCGGCGATCCGGAGCTCGTACGGCATCAACGCGCTGCCGCTGAGCGACACCCACCCGGTGGCCGGCAGCGGCATCAAGGTCGTCTCCGGCTACTGGAAGCGGATCTACTCCTGCAACGCGGACGGGTTCGTGTACCGGCTGAAGGAGGGCGGCTGGACCTGGAAGGACTCGCTGCGCTACACCGCCGCCTGCGACACCATCGGCGGCACCTCCGGCTCCCCGGTGATCGACACCGCCACCGGCAAGGTCGTCGCCGTCAACAACACGGGCAACGAGGACGGCCAGTCCTGCACCGAGAACAACCCGTGCGAGGTCGACCAGAACGGCAAGGTCACGGTCCGTCAGGGCATCAACTACGCCCAGGAGACCTACCAGATACCGGCCTGCTTCACGACCGGCAACAAGCTCAACCTCGCCGCGGCCGGCTGCACCCTGCCCAAGCCCTGACCGCCCCGGCCGTCACACCGGGGTACGGCGCACCGACCGGCCCGCCAGCACGTCGGTGCGCCGCCCGTCCTCGATGACGAACCGTCCGTCCACCAGGACGTGCGGAATCCCGGTCGGCAGCGTCCTCGGCTCCGCGAAGGTGGAGCCGGCGGCCACGGTGGCCGGGTCGAACAGCACCAGGTCGGCGCGGTAGCCCTCGCGCACCAGGCCCCGGTCCGGCAGCCGCAGCCGGGCCGCGGGCCGCGAGGTCAGCCGGGCCACGCACTCCTCCAGCGACAGCACGCCCAACTCGCGGACGTACGTGCCGAGATAGCGCGGGAAGGTGCCGTAGGCGCGCGGATGCGGCTTGCTGCCCTGCAGGATGCCGTCCGAGCCGCCGGTGTGCGCGCGGTGCCGCATGATGGCGCGGACGTTCTCCTCGTGGCCGACGTGCTGCAGGATCGTGGTGCCGAGCCGGTCATCGACCAGCAGGTGCCGGACGGTCTCCCACGGCTCCTCGCCGCGCAGCCCGGCCACCTCCTTCAC
Organism: Streptomyces griseoluteus; assembly: GCF_004784465.1. Classification (GTDB taxonomy): domain Bacteria; phylum Actinomycetota; class Actinomycetes; order Streptomycetales; family Streptomycetaceae; genus Streptomyces; species Streptomyces griseoluteus. Next base: position 435,177 of record NZ_SRRU01000001.1, read on the forward strand.
CGTGCGGCCCACGTACTCGGCCAGCGCCGGGTTGGTCACGCCGGAGATCTCGATCGTCTCCCACTCCGCCGGTACGCCGTGGCAGCCGTCGGAACCGGTGACCTCCAGGTGGTGCCGGACGCGCTCGGCGGTGGCCGGGTCGGTGAGCCGGGCCAGGATCCGCGCCGGGCCGCCCTCGCTCGCCCAACTGGGCAGCAGGGCCGCGAGGGTGGTGGAGCCGGGGGTGTAGGGATAGGTGTCCAGGGTGAGGTCGGCGCCCGCGTCCAGGGCCGCGTCGAGCAGGGCGAGCAGCTCGGGGGCGCGGCCCTCGTTGACGCCGAAGTTCATGGTGGCGTGCGCCAGGTGCAGCGGGCAGCCCGCCTCCCGGGTGAGGGCGACCATCTCGGCGTACGCCTCGAGGGCGCCCGCGCCGTAGGAGCGGTGGTGCGGGCAGTAGTAGCCGCCGTAGGAGGCCACCACCCGGCACAGCTCGGTCAGCTCGGCGTCGTTCGCGTACATGCCGGGGGTGTAGGTGAGGCCGGAGGAGAGGCCGACCGCGCCCTGTTCCAGGCCCTCCGCCACCAGGTGCCGCATCCGGTCCAGTTCGGCCGGGGTCGCCGGGCGGTCCTCCCAGCCGACGACCAGCGCGCGGACCGTGCCCTGCGGGATCAGGTAGGCCGCGTTGACCGCGATGCCCTGATCCAGCCGGTCCAGGTACTCGCCGACCGAGCGCCAGTCGAAGTCGAGGTCGTCGCCGTAGCCGTTCCAGCCCGTGATGGCCCGGCGGACCTCCTGAAGGGTGCGGTCGTCGACGGGGGCGTACGACAGGCCGTCCTGGCCCAGGACTTCGAGAGTGACGCCCTGGGCGGCCTTGGCGCTGTGGTCGGGGTCGCGCAGCAGGGCCAGATCGGAGTGGGCGTGCATGTCGATGAAGCCGGGGGAGAGGACCAGGCCCTCCGCGTCCAGCTCGCGCCGGGCGCGCGGGCGCTGACAGCCCGCCGCCGCGGCCTCCTTGACGATGGAGGCGATCCGGCCGCGGTCGACCACCACATCGGCGCGGTAGGCGGGCGCCCCGCTGCCGTCGACCACGTCGGCGTCCCGGATGACGAGTTCTTCCATGGCCCTGCCCTCCTAGAAGAACGTACGGATGTACTGCACGACCGTGCCGTCCGCCTCGGCCACCGGGATGAGCTGCCATTTGTCGAAGCTGGTGCAGGGGTGGGACAGGCCGAAGCCGATCCAGTCGCCCACCATGACATCGGCCTCCGGTGTGGTGGCCAGCCACATGTGCTGGTCCGACAGGGCGGTCACCGTGATGCCGGTGGCCGGGTGTTCGGCGCCGTCCCGGCGTACGACCTGCGCCTCGGGCCTGTCCAGGTCGTAGGCGGCGTCGCGCTTGCCCGCGTTGACGAACGCCTGGCCGGGCTCGGGGCGGGAGACCACCTGCGCCCACAGCCGGAACGCGGGCTCCAGCGCGCCCTCCTGGGGCACCCGGTTGAAGGGGGTGATGCGGCGGTAGTGGCCGTCGTCGTGGGAGACGTAGGCGCCCGAGCGGAGCAGCTTCAGCACCGGGCGGGACAGCTCGGGGACCCCGGCGAACACCTCGGCCACCGTGTCGAACCAGGCGCTGCCGCCCGCGCTGACCACGATCTCGTCCGCCCTGCCGAAGAGGCCCTCGGCGTCCAGCGCGGCGGCGAGCGCGGTGAGCCGGCGCAGGTAGGCGGCGACCCGCTCGGGATCGGCCTTCGGCACCTCCCCCTCGTACCCCGCCACGCCGACCAGGCGCAGGGTGCCGGTGGCGGCCACGGCGGCGGCGACCGCCGCGCACTCCGCCTCGGTACGGGCACCGGTGCGGGCGCCCTCGCCGGCCGCCAGCTCCACCACCACGTCCAGCGGGCGGGCGGCGCCGGTGAGGGCCGCGTCCATCAGCTCGACCCCGCGCACGGAGTCCACGTAGGTCACGAGGCGGAAGTCCGGGTCGGCGGCCAGCTCGGCGGCGATGCGGCGCAGCGCGGCTGCGTCCACCAGCTCGTTGGCGAGGAAGATCCGCTGGACGCCGAACTCCCGTGCCACCCACATCTGATGAGGTGCCGCGACCGTGATGCCCCAGGCGCCGTGCTCGATCTGCCGGGCGAAGAGCTGCGGCGCCATCGAGGTCTTGCCGTGCGGGGCGAAGGCGAGGCCGTGCCGGGCCGCGTACGTCTCCATGAGCGCGAGGTTGTGCGCCAGGCGCTCGGCGGACAGGGCGAGGACGGGAGTGGCGAAGCCGCCGGTGAACAGGTTGCGGCGCTCGGCGGCCAGCTCGCCCACCGTCAGCCCGGCGGCGTCCGGCGGAAGGCCCTTGAAACGGTGGTCGACCCGCTCCCCGGCGAGCTGTGCCAGGGCGTCGGAACCGGTCTCATGGGCCATACGAGCCTCCTGATCAGCGTCGTTGCACTCTCTGCAACATCCATTGCGTATGTCGCTCCATGCTGTCTAACATCTCGGCCAACACGGGGTCAACGAAGTCGTCACCCCGGACCACCGACGAGGAGCCGAGACCATCGTGACCGCCGACGGACCGTCCAGCGCCGCCCCCGACACCGTGGATGTCGTGGACGTCGTCGCCCTGGGCGAGTCCATGGTCACCTTCCTCCCCGACCGCCCCGGCCGCCTCGCCGACGTGCCCGCCTTCCGACGGGGCATCGGCGGCGCCGAGTCCAACGTGGTCTGCACCCTCGCCGCCGCCGGGCACCCGGCCCGCTGGGTCAGCCGGGTCGGCGCCGACGGTTTCGGGCAGCACCTGGTGGAGCGGATCGGCTCCTACGGCGTCGACACCGGCGCGGTACGCGTGGACCCGGCCCGGCCCACCGGCGTCTACTTCCGCACCGCCGCCGACCGGGCCACCGACGCCCACGAAGTCGCCTACTACCGCGCCGGATCGGCCGCCTCCGCGATGTCGGCCGACAACACCGACCTCGCCGCGCTGGACGCGGGCCGCGTGCTGCACCTGTCCGGGATCACCGCCGCGCTGTCACCGGGGTGCCGGGAACTGCTGCACACCCTGACCGCGCCGCGCGAGGGGCGCCCGGTGGTGTCCTTCGACGTCAACCACCGCCCCGGCCTGTGGCGCGAGGCCGAGGACGCCCTGGTGCTGCTGGACCTGGCCCGGCGGGCCGACATCGTGTTCGTCGGCACCGACGAGGCGGAGGACGCCTGGGGCACGCGGGGCGGGGTCGAGGCGGTCCGGCGACTGCTGCCCGAACCGCGGGTGCTGGTCGTCAAGGAGGGCCCGCTCGGCGCGACCGTGTTCGCGCGCACGGACACGGGTGAGTCCGCCGTGCACGTGCCCGCCCTCACCGTCGACGTGGTGGCCACCGTCGGCGCGGGCGACGCCTTCGCCGCCGGGTTCCTCTCCGCCACCCTGCGCGGGCTCCCCGTACGCGACCGGCTGCGGCACGGCCACCTGATGGCCGCGGCCGCCCTCACCGTCCCCGGCGACCTCGCCGGCCCGCCCGCCCGCGACCACGCCGACCGGCTGGCCGCCCTGGACGACGAGGCGTGGGGGAGACTGCGACTCGGCCCCGGCTGGACCGGAGCCGACCAGGTCACCGAAGGGACGAGCACCGCATGAGCCAGACCGTCGACCGCGCCCTGAGCATCCTCCCGCTGCTCGCGGAGGGCCCCGCCGACCTCGGCCAGGTCGCCGAACGGCTCGGGGTGCACAAGTCCACCGCGCTGCGCCTGCTGCGCACCCTGCACGAACACGGCCTGGTCTACCGCCAGTCCGACCAGCGCTACCGGCTCGGCGCCCGCCTCTTCGCCCTCGCCCAGGAGGCGATGGAGAACCTCGACATCCGCGAGATCGCCCACCCCCACCTCGTCCGGCTCAACGAGGCGTGCGGGCACACCGTGCACCTCGCCGTGCACGAGGAGAACGAGGTGCTCTACATCGACAAGGTGGACAGCCGCTACCCGGTGCGCATGTACTCGCGCGTCGGCAAGCCGGTCGCCATCACGGTCGCCGCCGTCGCCAAGCTGCTGCTGGCCGATCTGCCCGAGGGCGAGCGCCGGGCGCTGGCGGAGAAGCTCGAATACCCCCTGTACACGGCCCGTTCCACCCCCAACGCGGGTGCTTTCCTGCGCGAGTTGGAGAAGGTGCGCGAACAGGGCTGGGCCACCGACCTCGGTGGCCACGAGGAGTCCATCAACTGTGTCGCGGCCCCCATCCGGGGCGCCGACGGCCGGGTGGTCGCCGCGATGTCGGTCTCCGCGCCGAACGTCGTCGTCACCGCCGACGAACTCCTCACCCTGCTCCCGCGGGTGCGCCGCACGGCGGACGCGATCAGCGGTGAGTACTCCGGAAGAACCCCAGTGAAGGACCCCACCGCATGACCGACAAGACCGCGCTCACCCCGAAGACCCACACGGTGCCGCCCGCGAAGTTCTCCCACGGCGTCAGGAAGGGCAACATCCTCCAGGTCGCCGGCCAGGTCGGCTTCCTGCCCGCCGAGGAGGGCAAGGCCCCCACCCCCGCCGGTCCCACCCTGCGCGAGCAGACCCTGCAGACCCTCGCCAACGTCAAGGCGATCCTCGAAGAGGGCGGCGCGAGCTGGGACGACGTGATGATGATCCGCGTCTACCTCACCGACGTGGACCACTTCGCCGAGATGAACGACATCTACAACACCTACTTCGGCGAGCAGGGCCTCACCCAGCCCCCGGCCGCCCGCACCACGGTCTACGTCGGGCTGCCCGCCGGACTCCTGATCGAGATCGACGCGCTCGCCGTCCTCGGCTGACCGCCGCCCGGCAGACCGCACCACCCGCACCACGCACACGGCACGGCACCCCCTTCGGGTGCCGTGCCGCGCTCCACCCTGCCCGAAAGCCGGATGTTCTTACCTCACTCACGCAGAGGACCGCCCTCTCATGTCCCTTCCGCTCGCCGCACCCGCACCCGCGCCCGCCGCGCCACCCCACACCGGAGGACTGCTCCTCCTGCTGGACGGCACCCCCGGCCTGCTCACCGTCGCCGGCCTCGGCATCGCCCTGCTGCTCTTCCTCATCATCAAGGTCCGGCTGCAGCCGTTCGTCGCGCTGCTCACGGTGTCCATAACCGTCGGCCTGCTCGCCGGTCTCTCGGTCACCGAACTCTTCGGCACCGTCCAGCGCTCCGACGCCGTCTCCACCATCGAGTCCGGCATGGGCGGCATCCTCGGCCATGTCGCCATCATCATCGGCCTCGGCACCATGCTCGGCGCGATCCTGGAGGTCAGCGGCGGCGCCGAGGTCCTCGCCGGACGCCTGCTGCGGCTGTTCGGCGAGAAGCGGGCACCGCTGGCGATGGGTCTGACCGGCCTCATCTTCGGCATCCCGGTCTTCTTCGACGTCGGCATCTTCGTCCTCGCGCCACTGGTCTACGCGGCCGCGAAGCGGGGCGGCAAGTCGATCCTGCTGTACTGCCTGCCGCTGCTCGCGGGCCTGTCCATGACGCACGCCTTCCTTCCCCCGCACCCCGGCCCGGTGGCCGCGGCCGGACTGCTGCACGTCCAGCTCGGCTGGGTCGTCCTCATGGGCGTGGTCTGCGGCATCCCGGCGGTGCTGGCCGCGTGGGCGTTCTCCGCGTGGGTCGGCCGGCGCATCTTCGTCCCCGTCCCGCAGGACATGGTCGAGGCGGCGGAGGAGGCCCGGCAGGCGGTCCTCGCCGAACAGCGCGCCTCGGGCGTGGAGCCGGCCGAGAAGCCGGTCCCGCTGGGCACGGTCCTCGCCATCATCGGTACGCCGCTGATCCTGATCCTCGCCGCCACCTTCTCCTCGGTCGCGCTGGACCCGTCGACCGTGCGCTCGGTCATCGAGTTCTTCGGGCACCCCTTCGTCGCCCTCACCATCGCCCTGGTGCTCGCCTACTACCTGCTCGGCATCCGGCGCGGCTGGTCCCGCAAGTCGCTGGAGAACGTCTCCACCGCCTCCCTGAAGCCGGTCGGCAACATCCTGCTGGTGGTCGGCGCGGGCGGGGTCTTCGGCGCCGTCCTCAAGGCCAGCGGGGTCGCCCAGGCGCTCTCGGACACCTTCCACGGCGTCGGCCTTCCGGTGATCGTGCTGGCGTACCTGATCTCGCTGGTGCTGCGGGTCGCCCAGGGCTCGGCCACGGTCGCCATCGTGACGACGGCGGGCATCGTCGCCCCGCTGCTGACCGAGGGGCACCACTCCCAGGCGTTCACCGCCCTGGTCATCATGGCGATCTCCGCCGGTTCCATCTTCGCCTCGCACGTCAACGACGGCGGGTTCTGGATGGTCGCCAAGTACTTCGGCATCACCGAACGCGACACGCTGAAGACGTGGACGGTCCTCGAATCGGTGCTCTCCGTCGCCGGGTTCGCGGTCGCGGCGGTGGTGAGCCTGTTCGTCTGACCGTTCCTCATGCGGACTGGACGGGGGACGTACCGGGGGGATACCGGCGGGAATGGAGCGCCGGGTGGTTCCGGCACAGGGAAGTCGTCCATACTGCCGCCGTGGAGCAGCGCATAGGATCGAGCAGCCAGCCCCTGAAGGGCGAGCCCGTCACGGGTGCCGGGTTCGACCCGGCCTTCATCCCCGGTCTGACGGGCTCCGCCGCCCAGGGGGAAGCGGAGGACGCCGAGGCGACGGCCGAAGCGGCCGACTCGGCCGAGGCGGAAGGGAGCTCGGCGCCCGCGGACTCCGTTCCGGAGGCCGAGGCGGCCGACGCCGGGGAGGAGCCCGCCGAGGAGGGCGGACCCGTCTTCGAGGCCGCCGACCGCCGGGCGCGGATAGTCGCGGACCGGCGGGGCGTGCGCCTCGCCCTGGACGCGGAGGAGTGCGAGTTCACCTGGCCGGAGATCGCCGCCGTGGAGACGGAGACGGCCCGGTTCGGCAAGCGCTTCACCGTCACGGTGCACACCCCGGACCGCCGCTGGTACCCGATCGAGATCGAGGCCCCCTCCCGCTCGCAGTTCGCGGAGTGGGACGCCTCGATGGACGCGGTACTGGACGCCTACTTCGAGTCGGAGTGAGGAACGGCGGTGCCCCGGCCTCCCCTTGTGGGAGGCCGGGGCACCGCCGTTCCCGGTAGCGCTACGACATCCCGTGCACGTGCGGGCCGACCGCGCCGGACCAGGCGTTGCCCGCCGTCGCGTCCCAGTTGGTCGACCAGGTCATCGCGCCCCTGAGGTCCGGGTAGGTCCGGGCCGGCTTGAAGGAGCCGCAGCCGGTGCCCTTGGCCAGGCAGTCCAGGGCGCTGTTCACCACGCTCGGCGCCACATAGCCGCTGCCCGCGCCCCGCGTGGAGGCCGGCACACCGATGCCCACCTGCGAGGGCGCGAGTCCGCCCTCCAGCTGGATGCAGGCCAGCGCGGTCAGGAAGTCCACCGAGCCCTGGCTGTAGACCTTGCCGTCGCAGCCCAGCATCGAACCGCTGTTGTAGTACTGCATGTTGACGACCGTGAGGATGTCCTTGATGTTCAGGGCCGTCTGGAAGTAGGAACCGGACGTCGACTGCATGTCGATCGTCTGCGGCGCCATCGTGATGATCAGCGACGAGCCCGCCTTCGACGACAGCGACCGCAGCGCCTGCGTCATGTACGTCGGGTTGAGCCCGTTCTCCAGGTCGATGTCGACCCCGTCGAACCCGTAGGTCTGCATCAGGGAGTACACCGAGTTGGCGAAGTTGTTCGCCGAGGCGGTGTCGCTGACCGCGACCGTGCCGCGCTCGCCGCCGACGGAGACGATCACCTTCTTGCCCGCGGCCTGCTTGGCCTTGATGTCGGCCTTGAACTGGTCGACCGTGTAGCCGTTCAGCCCCGCCGAGTCCAGGCTGAAGCTCACCGCGCCCGGCGTGGAGGTGGCGTCGGCGAAGGCCACCGCGATGATGTCGTAGGCCGAGGGCACGTCGGAGATCTTCTGCACGGCCGCGCCGTTGTTGAAGTTCTGCCAGTACCCGGTCACCGCGTGCTTGGGCAGGTCGCCCTTGGGGACGGTCCCCCCGCCCGACGTGGTGGTCGCGCTCACGGTGGCCGACTTCGCCGACTCACCGGCCGCGTTGGTCGCGGTGACCTGGAAGGAGTACGAGGTCGACGCCGCGAGCCCGGTGACCGTGGCCGAGGTGCCGCTCACCGCGGTGACCTTGGTGCCGTCGCGGTAGACGTTGTAGCCGGTCGCGCCCGACACCGTGTTCCAGGCCAGCGAGACCGAGGACGAGGTGGTGCCGGACACCGCGAGGCCGCCCGGCGCGGCCGGCTTCGTCGGCGCCGGGTCACCGCCCCCGCCGCCGTCCGGGCCCTGCACCTGCACATCGTCGGCGTAGTACGCGGCCTGCCCGTACCAGCCGTGGGTGTACACGGTGACCGAGGTGGTGGCGGAGCCCGTGGTGAACGTCGTCGAGAGCTGCTTCCACGACGAGCTGTCCGGCGTCCAGGTCGACACGTCGGTGGTGCCGGTGCCGGTCGCCCCCAGGTAGGCGTACCCGCCCTGCACCCAGGCGCTCAGCGTGTACGTGGAGTTGGGCTTGACCGCCACCGACTGGACGCACTGGGCGTTGTCCTGCCCGGCCGGGGTGGCCTTCAGCGCGGCGGAGCCGCCGTGCACCGGGGACGAGACGGTCGTCCCGCTGCCCGCCGAGCAGGTCCAGCTGGACAGGCCCGACTCGAAGCCGGCGTTCCTGGCGTTGTTGACGTCCGCCGCCGAGGCGGGAGCGGCGGCCAGCCCCGCCACGGCGAGGGCGAGAGCGGCGGTCACCGCCCGGGCACGGGTCCGGCCGCGCCGGCCGCGCGCGGGCATGGCAGATACGAGGTCCAACTGGAGCCTCCAGTGGGGGAGATCGTGGGGGAGAGGGGATGAGCACCTCTGTGCGCCCACGTTGGTCCAGACCAATTCCGCTGTCAAGGGGTGGCGTACGGACGGCTCCCGGCCCGCCCGTGCAACCTGTCCCGTTTTGAAGCAAGTTGTGACCGGAGAGTTCCCCACGAGCTACACAAACGCTGTTCTCCCGTGATCCAGGCGTGGATACAGTGCTCACGTAGTCACGCAACGAAGTCGTCATGGCCCGAGGGGAACCGTGCCGGTGGGCCGGAGGGTGTGAGAGCGGGGAGCTGCGCGTGCCAACTGCCATCGCCGTGACCAGTGCCGACCTGGCACTGCCGGCGCAGGACGAGCGGACCATGCCCGCCGTCGTGCTGCGCGACCTCGACAGCCGCCCGCTGGACCAGACCCTCTTGGAAGTCCAGGGCGTGATCGACCAGTTCGGCCATCTGGTGGTCCTGTGCTCCAAGGCCACCCCGGAGCCCGTATTACGCCGGGTGCACACCCTGCGCTCCCTGCTGGAGAGCGACCGGATCGCCGTGTTCCGGCCGGAGTTGCCGCCGCTCGGGGTCGCGGTCCTGGCCCGGCAGTTACGGCAGCTCGCCACCTGCGACCTCAGCCCCGGTGTGCTCGCCTCGGCCGGGCGGCTGCTCACCCACTACATCCACGCCGGTGCCGTACTCGGCTCGGTCGCCCGCCTCGACCACGTGCCCGTGGGACTCAAGGCGCACGCCAAGTCCTGGGTGCCCGGCGCCCAGTTCGCCGTCGTCGCCCATCCCGAACCCCAGCTCGTCAAGGCCGTGCAGGGCGCCACCCTCAAGGGCCCGGAGTTCAGCACCTGGATGCTGCTCGCCCGGGGTCAGCTGCAGTCCGACTGGATCACCGGCTTCGCCAAGGACTGGGGGGTGCACGGGCTGCGCGAGACTCCGCTGCCCGCCGAGTCGCCCGCCTGGTGGGGCACCGGCCGGATGATCGAGTTCTGCGGCTACCTCGCCGACCTCTCCGTGCTCTACCAACTCGTCACCTCGGTACGGCAGTCGAGCTGCCACTGGTGCGGGCTCGACGTCATCGGCGACCGCTGCGTCTTCTGCTCCGCCTCCCCGCCCGAGCACCCCTTGCCGCCGCCGCGCGCCCTTCAGGGGCGTACGCCCGCCTGAACCGATACGGACCCCGCTCCCGTCCCGCACGACCGATTCCCCCAATGAGGTTGCACGGTTCATGAACTCCCGTCAGCGCCGCGGCGTGATACTCCTGATCCTCTCCGTCCTGTGCGCCCTCGGCGCCTTCGCGGGCGTGCTGTCCGTCATCAGCGACGTACGCTCCAAGGTCGGCCCCGAGGTCACCGCGTACCGGGTCAAGTCCGCGGTCCAGCCGTACACCGCGCTCGGCGCGGACCAGTTCGAGAAGGTACGGATGCCCAAACGGTGGCTGTCCGCCAACGCCGTCACCGACCTCTCCCAGCTGCGCGGCAAGATCGCCGTCACCACCCTGCGCGCGGGCTCCCTGCTCCAGACCGACATGGTGGTCGACCAGCCCGAACTGCGGCCGGGCCAGCAGGAGGTGGCCATCATGATCGACGCGGCCACCGGTGTCGCGGGCAAGATCACGCCCGGCGCGCGGGTCAACGTCTACGCCACCTTCGAGGGCAAGAAGGAGAGCGACCCCGACCAGTCGAAGATCATCGTCACGGACGCGCGGGTCCTGGACGTCGGGAAGATCACCGCACTGGACCCCGACCGGGACCGCGACCAGCAGCGCCAGCCCTCCGAGGCCGTCCCCATCACCTTCGCGCTGTCCGCCCTGGACGCCCAGCGCGTCACCTACGCCGAGTCCTTCGCCCAGCGGGTCCGGCTCGCCCTGGTCGCCCCCGGCGGCGAGTCGGAGATACCGGACCGCGAGCGCACCTACGAACTAGCGACGGACAAGTGAGAGGCGGCCCGCATGCCCACCAGGATTCTGCCGGCCGGCGCGGACCCGGATGCCGTCCGGTCCCTCACCACCCTGCTCAGCCAGCTCCCCGACGCCGAGCCGGTCCCGCCGGTCACCGACTCCACCCGGCTGATCGACACCCTGGCGCGGCTCGCCGCTGAGTCGGTCGACGAACTCCCCGAGGTCGTCGTCGTCCATGAACGCATCGGCCCCGTACCGGCGCTGGAGCTGATCCGGGAGATAGCGCTGCGCTTCCCGGCCGTCGGCGTCATCCTGGTCACCACCGACGCCGGGCCCGCCCTGTTCGCCGCCGCGATGGACGCCGGCGCCCGTGGCCTGGTCGGGCTGCCGCTGGCGTACGAGGACCTCGCACACCGGGTGCAGGCCGTGGCCCAGTGGTCCACCGGGGTGCGCCGTCACCTCGGGCACGGCGGGGCCGACGTGCTCAGCGGTCCCGGCGGCACGGTGATCACGGTCAGCGGGGCCAAGGGCGGCACCGGCGCCACCACGGCCGCGCTCCAGCTCGCCCTCGCCGCCCAGGCGTCGGGCCGGGCCACCGTACTGGCCGACCTCGACCTCCAGACGGGTGACGTGGCGTCCTTCCTGGACATCCAGTTCCGCCGCTCGGTCGCCGACCTCGCCGCCATCGCCGACATCTCCCCACGGGTCCTGGCCGACGCCGTCTACCGCCACGACACCGGGCTCGCCCTGCTGCTGGCGCCCGGCGAGGGCGAGCGCGGCGAGGAGGTCACCGACCGCGCCGTGCGCCAGATCGTCCACGCCCTGCGCGCCCGCTACGAGGTCGTCGTCCTGGACTGCGGTGCCCAGCTCACCGGGGCCACCGCGGCCGCCGTGGAGGGCGCCGACACCGCGCTGCTGGTCACCACGCCCGACGTGGTCTCGGTACGAGCCGCCAAGCGGACCGTGCGGATGTGGGACCGGCTCCAGATCCGCAAGCCCGAGGAGACCACGGTCGTGGTCAACCGCCACACCCGCGTCACCGAGATCCAGCCCGCGCTCATCCAGCGCATCACCGGCACCGCCCTGGCCCGCACCACCGTGCCCGCCGCCTTCAAGGAACTGCAGGGTGTGGTGGACGCCGGACGCGTGCACGAACTCGACGCCCGCAGCACCGTACGCCAGGCCCTGTGGGCGCTGGCCGGGGAACTGGGCCTGGCCCGGGCCGCCGACGGCCCCGCCCACCGGGGCGCCCGTCAGCGCGGCGGCGACCGGGGTGCCGTGGGCTTCCGGCGGCGGAAGGAGTAGGCATGAGGCGCCGCGGCAGGTTACGCGAGGACCGGGGGCAGGTCGCCGTCGAGTTGCTCGGCATGACCCCGCTCATCGTGCTGACCCTGGTCCTGATGTGGCAGTGCGTGCTGGTCGGGTACGCCTTCGTCCTCGCCGGGAACGCCGCCGACGAGGGCGTACGGGCGGGTACGGCGGCCCCTCGGGGCGCGCGGCAGGGAGCGTGCTCGGAGGCGGGGCTCGAGCATCTGTCCGGGGCCTGGCGGGACGGGGCGTCGGTGCGGTGCGGGGGCTCCGGCTTCGTCACCGCCGACGTGGACCTCAAGGTCCCCGTCCTCTTCCCCGGCTCCATCGACTTCCCGGTCACGGTGCACGGCCACGCCGGTGCCGTGGAGGAGGTGAAGGACTGATGCCTGGCATGCGCCGCGGCGGTACCCGCGACCGGGGTCAGGTCGCCATCGAGTACCTGGGGTTCGTCCCGGTGCTGCTGATCGTCGGCCTGGCCGGCATCCAGATCGGCGCCGTCGCCTACGCCGCCGAGCAGGCCGGCACCGCCGCACGGGCCGGGGCGCGGGCCGCCTCGCTGCGCCAGGACGCGCAGGGGGCGTGCGCCGGCGCGGTCAGCGGCGGGCTCAGCGTGTCCTGCTCGGGCGGCGGCGGGGGCGGCGACTCGGTCACCGTGACCGCGACCGTCAAGATCCCCCAGGTCGTGCCCGGCTGGAACCTGGGGACCGCCGTCAAGTCCGCCACCATGCCGGTCGACCACTGAGGAGGGCCGTCTCATGAGCCTGCGGGCACGCATCAACTCCCCCGAGGAGCACGGCAGCCGGGGAGAGGACGGACACCTGGTCGCCTCCTACCGGGCCAAGCTGCTGGAGGAGATCGACCTCGCGGAGATGAGTTCGCTGGCCGCCGCCGAGCGCCGGGCCCGGCTCGAACGGGTCCTCGGCCACATCATCAGCCGCGAGGGCCCGGTGCTCTCCACCGCCGAACGCGCCCAGCTGATCCGGCGCGTGGTGGACGAGGCGCTCGGCCTCGGCATCCTGGAACCCCTCCTGGAGGACGCCTCCGTCACCGAGATCATGGTCAACGGTCCCGACTCGATCTTCGTGGAGCGCGGTGGCCGGGTCGAACGGCTGCCGCTGCGCTTCGCCTCCGCCGACCAGCTCATGCAGACCATCGAACGCATCGTCTCCACCGTCAACCGCCGCGTGGACGAGTCCAATCCGATGGTCGACGCCCGGCTGCCGTCCGGCGAACGCGTCAACGTCATCATCCCGCCGCTCTCGCTCAGCGGTCCCGTCCTCACCATCCGCCGCTTCCCGCGCTCCTACACCCTGAAGGAGCTGATCGGCTTCGGCTCGCTCGACGACCACATGCTGCTGCTGCTCGCCGGGCTGGTGCAGGCCAAGTTCAACGTGATCGTCTCCGGCGCCACCGGCACCGGCAAGACCACCCTGCTCAACGCCCTGTCCGGACTGATCCCGGCGCACGAGCGCATCATCACGATCGAGGACTCCGCCGAACTCCAGCTCCAGCAGACGCACGTCGTCCGCCTGGAGTCCCGCCCGCCCAATGTCGAGGGCAGCGGCCAGGTCACCATCCGCGACCTCGTCCGCAACTCCCTGCGCATGCGGCCCGACCGCATCGTGGTCGGCGAGGTCCGCGGCGGGGAGTCCCTGGACATGCTCCAGGCCATGTCCACCGGCCACGACGGCTCGCTCGCCACCGTGCACGCCAACAGCGCCGAGGACGCCCTCACCCGGCTCCAGACGCTCGCCTCCATGTCCGACGTGGAGGTGCCCTTCGCCGCGCTGCACGACCAGATCAACAGCGCGGTCGACGTACTGGTCCAGCTCACCCGCTTCGCGGACGGCGCCCGCCGGATCACCGAGGTCGCCCTGCTGGACAGCCACGGCGGGGAGCCGTACCGGCTGGCGACCGTGGCCCGCTTCGACGCCCGCCCCATGACCGCCGACGGCCAGGTCCACGGCGCCTTCCAGTACTTCCCGCTGCCCCGCCGTACCGCCGACCGCCTCTACATGGCCGGCCAGCCCGTGCCCCAGGCGTTCGGCGTGGCCCGCACCGCGGACCAGCTCGCCACCCGAGAGGCCAGGTAGGCCCATGGATCTGTCCACCCTCGCCCAGCTCACCACCGGCATCACCCTGCTGACCTGCCTCCTCGCCGTCGCGGGTGTCCAGACCTACGCCTCGGGCCGGGCCCGGCACGCCGCCCTGGAGGACCGGCTCGCGCACGCCGACCAGGTGCCGGGAGGCGGCCGCAAGCGTCACTTCCGCGGGCTGGACCGCCGGCTGCGCCGCACCGCGCTGGGCCGCGCACTGCAACTCCGGCTCGCCGCCACCGGACTCGACCTCACCCCCGGCGAGTTCTTCGCCGGGATGCTCACCGCGGTGGCCGCGCTCTGGCTCGTCGGCCAGGCCACCCTCGCGCCCTTCTTCGGGCCCATCGCCGGACTCCTCGGCATCTGGGCGGCCGTGCAGTTCCTCAACTGGCAGCGCCAGAAACGCATCGAGCGCTTCATCAACCAACTCCCCGAACTGGCCCGCATCCTGGCCAACGCCACCCAGGCCGGGCTCGCCCTGCGCACCGCCATCGGCATGGCCGCCGAGGAACTGGAGGCCCCGGCCGGGGAGGAACTCTCGCAGGTGGCGGACCAGCTGGCGATCGGCCACTCCATGGAGGACGCGCTCGGCGAACTCGCCGCCCGGCTGCCCTCCCGCGAACTCGTCGTCCTGGTCACGACCTTGGTGCTCTCCAACCGGGCGGGCGGGCAGGTCGTCTCGGCGCTGCGCAACCTCACCGAGACGCTGGAGGAGCGCAAGGAGACCCGGCGCGAGATCCGTACCCAGCTCTCCCAGGTCACGATGACCTCGTACGCCGTCCCCGCCCTCGGCATCGGCGCGCTCTTCCTGATGAACGGCGTCAAGGACGGCGCCCTGGAACGCCTGACCGGCTCACCGGTCGGCCAGGGCTGCGTGATCGTCGCCTTCGCCCTGTACGCGGTCGGGTTCGTCCTCATCCGCCGCATGAGCCGGATCGACGTGTGAGGGGATGACGTACCGGATGGAACTCCTGCTCGCTCTGCTCGCGGCCCTCGGCGTGTGGGGCGCCTTCGCGGGCGTCCGCATGTACCGTGCCGAGACCAAGCTGCCCGGCGACCTCGCCGTCGCCCTGGAGATCGGCGCCACCCGCACCGGCGCGGTCGGCTCCGTCATCGACCGCATGGGCATGCGGTACGCGCCCCTCGTGCTGCGCCTCATGGGCCCCGGCCTGGTCGCCCGCTACCGCCGCCGCATCGACCTCGCGGGCAACCCCGGCGGCCTCACCATCGACCGCTACGCCGCCCGCCGCGCGGTCTACGGCGCCCTCGGCACCCTCGGCTTCCTGGTCTTCCTGCTGCGCGGCCAGTGGTTCGTCGCCCTCCTGCTGCTCGCCTTCGGCGCCTTCTGGACCGAGGTCGGCATCTGGTCCGCGATCCGGGTGCGCCGGGACGTCATCGAGCGCACCCTGCCGGACTTCCTCGACGTCCTCGCCGTCGTCGTCAGCGCCGGCCTCGGTTTCCGCCAGGCCCTCGACCGCGTCTCCACCCGCTACGAGGGTCCCTGGGCCGACGAACTCCGCATCACGCTCCGCCAGATGGACCTCGGCATGACCCGCCGCCAGGCCTTCACCGAGCTCCGCCGCCGCAACGACTCCGAACAGGTCGCCATGTTCGTCACCGCCCTCCAGCAGGGCGAGGAACTGGGCGCCCCCATCGTCGACACCCTGGTGTCCCTGGCCAAGGACATGCGCCGCACGGATGCCCAGAACGCCCGCCGCAAGGCCGCTCGGGCGGTTCCCAAGGCCACGCTGATGATCACGACGTTCATGGTCCCGGCGACGATGCTGCTGCTGGGCGCGGGCCTTCTGCTGGGGTCCGGGGTGGACTTCGGATCGTTGGCGGGGGAGTAGGGAGGGGAAGGGGTCTGGGGGGAGGTGGGGCCATGTCGCGGAGGTCGAGCGGGCGGGCGCTGGAGGTGCCGGAAGCGGCGGAGACCGGGGCCCCGCACGGCCCGGCGGGGGGTGCCGCCCGGGACCGGCCGGCGCAGGACGCGCACGGGACTCCGGCCGGCGGGTCGGCGGCGGGCCGGGGCGGTGATGCCGAGGGGCGCTCACTGCTCGGTGCGGAGGGCGTTTTGGCGGGCGGTGCTGAGGGGCGTTCGCCTGTGGCCGACCGGGATGGGCCCGAGGGCCGTCCCGGCTCTGCCGGTGGTGGGCCCGCCGTACCCCCCGAGGGGCTGCAGGTGCGGGCTCTACAGGCCGTCGGGCGGCAGGTGTTCGGGTTCCGGCTGGCGATGATCGTGCTGGCCGCGCCGGCCGCGTTGCTGAACGCGGCGCCGGGGCTGGGGGCGCGGCTGGTCGGGGCCGCCGTGGTCGTCACGTTCATGGTGTCGTACGTGCTGTTCCGGGACTGGGGGCGGTTCGGGCCGCTGCTGCTGCGGCATCCGAGCCTGCTCGCCGTCGACACCCTCTTCGGTTCCCTGCTGCTGATCTCCGCCGGGCCGGACACCACCCTCGCCTACGTCAGCGTCTGCACCCCGCTGCTGGCCGGACTGCTCTACGGCTGGCGCGGTGCCGCCTTCTTCGCCTCCCTCCAGTCACTGATCCTGCTCCTCGTCCACGCCACCGTGGACGCCGAACGGCACACCGGGCTCGCGGAGACCCTGCTGCTGCCCGGCCTGTGCGTCATCACCGGGGCGATGGGCTCCACCCTGCGCAACCTGATGCTCCGGCTCGGCACCGCCACCCACGCCCTGACCGCCGTACGCGCCAGGCTCGCCGCGGCGGAGGCCGTACAGTCCGAACGCGCCCGTCTCGCCCGCGAGATGCACGACTCCCTCGCCAAGACCCTGCACGGCGTGGCCCTCGCCTCCGACGCGCTCGCCGTCACCGCCTCCGCCGCCACCCCCGACCCCGCCCGCCTGCGCCGGGAGGCGGAACTGGTCGCCCGCTCGGCCCGCCGGGCGGCGGCGGAGTCCCGCGAACTCCTCTCCGATCTCCGCGAGGAGGTGCCGCAAGCTCCGCTGTGGCCACAACTCAACCTCCAGGCGGCCGACTTCACCACCCGCACCGGCCTCCCCGTCACCTGCCACCGCACCGGTGACCCGCTACCGCCGCTTCCCCCACCCACCACCCGCGCCCTCCTCGCCCTCACCGCCGAGGCCCTCGACAACGCCCACCGCCACGCGAACGCCACCCGGGTCGTCGTGACGGCGGGCGTCCAGGAGGGCCACCTCCGCCTCTCGGTCCACGACGACGGCAAGGGCCTCCCGGCGGGCGTCACCCTCCAGACCCTGCGCGCCGAAGGCCACTTCGGGCTGCTCGGCATGGTGGAGCGGGCCGCGTCGGCGGGGGCGCGTATCCGTTTCGGCCGGGGTGCGCACGCGTCCGGTACCGAGATCGGTGTTGAACTCCCCCTGCCCGGATGAACCCGCGAAAGGAGACTCCGATGCGGTTCCCACCCCCCACCGGCCCGCTGCGTCTCGTGGTCGCCGACGACAATCCCGTGGTCCGCGCCGGCCTCACCGCGCTGCTCTCCGGCCGCGAGGACACCACGGTGGTGGCCGAGGCGGCGGACGGGCGCGAGGCGTACGAGGCCGCGCTGGCGCACCGGCCGGACGTCGTCCTCCTCGACGTCCGGATGCCGGGTGTCGACGGAATCTCGGCATTGCCCCACCTGGTCCGGCTGGCGCCCGTCATGATGCTGACCTACAGCCATGAGACGGAGACCGTGCGGGAGGCTTTGCGGCTGGGGGCAGGGGGATATCTGGTGCACGGGGAATTCGACACCGAGCAGTTGGTACGGGCGGTGCGGGATGTGTGCGAGGGGCGTCCGCATGTGACGCCGGGGGCGGTGCGCGCGCTGTTGCCTCCGGCGGTCGGGCCGGGTGCGAGTGCACACGTGGAACCCGAACGTCCCACTCCCCCTTGGCAGATGTCTGCAAAAGCCCTTTCGCACATGCAATCCTCTGTGGGACAGTCATTCCGGTCGAGTTTTCAACTGAGCACCAGGGAGGCGGAGATCATGGACCTCGTCGCGTCCGGCATGACGAACCATCAGATCGCCGCCGCGTGCTTCATCAGCGAGAAAACCGTCAAGAACCACATCAACCACATCTTCGCCAAACTCCACACCACCAACAGATCCCAGGCGACCGCGAAGTGGCTGGGGGTGGGGTGAGATGGCATTGAGTCGTGCGGAATGGGCCCGGCGCTGGGCCCACGGGCCCTCCACGGGGCGGTACTTACCCCCCTATGGTTCTCGCTTCGATGACTATGGTGGAGGAGAGTTCCGTGAGCGATCTGCTGCTGAAGACGGCCGTGGCGACAAAAGTGCTGGTGAACGGCTGGAAGAACACGACGGTCGCGGCGGTTCAGCGGCGCGCCGGGGACAAGGGGCAGACCGCCGTCGAGTATCTGGGGATCATCGCCGTAGTGGTGGCGATCGTCCTGGCGATCACGGGAACGGATATCGGCAAGACGATTCTGGACAAGATCAAGTCGAAGATCACGGAAATCACCTGATCTTCCGACGCCGACGCGGCGACAGCGGGCAGGCCTTTCCCGTCTACATCACAGTGGCGGCAGGCCTGCTCTTTCTTGCGTTCGCCTACCTTGCCGTCGGGCAGGCCTCGGTCAACAGGAGCGATGCGCAGACAGCGGCGGACGCGGCCGCCCTGGCGGCGGCGCAGGAGCGTCGGGACCTGCTCGCCGGCAAATGGCTGACCGACCTCGCGGACCCCACCACGTGGGACGGCATCCTGCACGGCCTGACGGACGTGCGCCCGTCGTGCTGGAGGGCTGATGAGCTCGCCGCTCAGAACGACGCCCAGGTGCAGCAGTGCGACGAATCGCGGGCGCTCGAGGTCCGGGTCGAGGTGAGGACCAACAAGCGGGTGGGCGATTCGGTCGTTCCGGGTGTAAGCGACATCCGTTCCACCCGGTCCGCCACCGCCGTGATCAAGCCGATCTGTGACTTCGACGTCCCGGACGAGGAAGTGCCGGACGAGGGTGCCCCGCCCCCGGACGAGGAGGCCGACGCCGCGCCTCTGCCCGCGCTCCATTGCGAGGGCAAGATCTGGAAGCTGGACCCGAAGAAACTTGGCGATCTCCCCAAGCCCGAGGACTTGTTCGATGTCCATCTGGCGGATTGACGAGCGGACGATGAGCGGAAAGAGGAAGCGGGCATGAACATCGGGTCCAATGCGAAAGCCCGCACGGGCGTCGCCACCCTCGGCATCACGGTGGCGCTGATGCTCGGGGTCGCCGGCTGCGGTGGTGACGGAAACGGTGAAAAGAAACCGACGGCAGGCACGTCGGCTTCTCGTGGCGGTTCGGCGCCGAGCCCGCAGGAAGGCCAGTCCGCGGAACCGCTCGCGGAGCTGCGGGGCCCCGATGGCCTGACGTTGAAAATCACCTCGGCCGCGCGTGACTCGGGCGGCTTCCTGACGATCAACGCGGAACTCAAGAACGACGGCAGTCATGATGCGGTCCTGTCATCCCAACTGACGGGCAACGAGACCGAGATCATGAAGAACGGGCAGTCGTTCGGAGGTGCCACGCTGGTGGACCCGAAGGGCAGGAAACGCTATTACGTCCTGCGTGACACGGACGGAAGGCCGCTGACCACCGCCGGTGTGCAGAGCGTCAAGGCCGGGGACACCGTGCCGGTCTTCATGCAGTTCCCCGCACCGCCCGAGGGCACGGACGAGCTCACTTTCCAACTGCCCACCTTCCCCACCGCCCCTCTGAAAATCTCCGACTGAGGCCCCCCGTGACCACCACCCGTCTCGCCCGCCTCCTCGTGACCGCCGCCACCGCGGCCCTTCTCACCCCCCTGGCGCCCGCTCACGCGGACGGGCCCAGTGAGCCGCCCGGTGCGGAGCCGAGTGCTGCCGCGCCCGTGGAGGTGGACCCCACCGATCCGGATCTGAAGCTGCCGGAGGGGGCCACCCTCGCGGGAGCGAAGGTGCTGGACATCAAGTCGGTCGTCGAGGACCAGAGCGGGGACGAGCGCCGCGAGGACACCAACGCCGACGTCACCTTCGCCCTCCAGGCAGAAGTCCTCTTCGGCAAGGACAGCGCCAAACTGGGCCCGGAGGCCCGCGCCCGCATCACCGCGATCGCCGAGGAGATCGAGAAGCAGAAGGCCACCCGCGTACGCGTCTTCGGCTTCACCGACAACCTCGGCTCCTCCGCCCACGGCGACGTCCTTTCCAAGCGCCGGGCCAACGCCGTACAGGCCGTACTCGACCAGGACCTCAACGCCCCCGACGTCACCTTCGAGGTACGCGGCTACGGCGAGCAGTACCCCATCGCCGACAACTCCACCGAAGCGGGCCGCAAGAAGAACCGCCGCGTGGAGGTCTCCTTCCCCCGCACCGCCCAGTAGGCCCTACCCCACCGACACCGACACCCCCGCCACCAGCCCCCACCCGGCCATCACCCCGGCCCCGGCCTCCAGTACGTGCCGGGACCGGAGCCGGGGCAGGCCCAGCCGCCCCGGCACCATCGTGCGTACGGCCAGCACCCGCAGCGAACGGTCCAGGTACGCCACGTCGATGGCCATCCGCATCCCGAAGGTGTGCACACTCGCGGCCGGCGACAGCAGCAGGGCCCCCTCCACCGCGTCCCGCCCGAGCAGCCCCCGGGTCCGCGCCCGGTAGGACACCGCCAGCTCCACCGGGACACACACCTCGCCCCCCGGCCGATGCACCGTCAGCATCCCGTGCCCGTCCCGCCAGCGCGCCATCCCGCCCCACCTCCGCCGGGACCGTACCCACCGCCCACAGGCCGCACGCGATTGTCAGTGCCCCCTGCCACACTCCGGACCATGACAGCCGAGCCAGAAGACGTACGCCTGCGTGGCGTGACCGAGGACGACCTCGAGATCTTCCTCGCCTTCGAACACGACCCGGAAGCCGTCCGCAGGTCCCGGTTCACCCCGCGCCCCCGTGACGCCTTCCTCACCCACTGGCGCACCCGCATCTTCCCCGACCCCGACTGCCTGGTGCGGACGGTCACCGTGGACGGCGAGGTCGCGGGCAATGTCGTCTCCTGGACGCAAGGAGGCAGACGCTTCGTCGGCTACTGGCTGGGCCGCCCCTACTGGCGCCGGGGCGTAGGCAGCCGCGCCCTCGGCCGCTTCCTTACCGAGGAGGAGCCCGTACGCCCCCTCTACGCCGACCCCTTCGCCGGCAACACCGCCTCCGTCGCCCTGCTGGAGAAGCACGGCTTCACCCGGGTGGGGGAGCCCGACGAGGAGGGGTTCGTGCTCCTGGTCCTCGACGGCCCGGCCGCGAAAACCCCGTGACGCCCGGCCCCCGGCTCCAGGACCATGCCCTCATGGACAGGACTTTCGAGGAGCTGGTGGCCGAAGGCGCCGCCGTGCCCACCGACGGCTGGGACTTCTCCTGGTTCGCGGGCCGGGCCACGGAGGAGCGGCCGGAATGGGGCTACGCCCGATCGGCGGGGGAGCGGCTGGCGCGGGCGCGGGCGGCGCTCGACCTCCAGACCGGCGGCGGCGAGGTACTCGACTTCGCGCTGAGGCAGGCCGCCCCGGCCCGCCCCACCCTGCTCGCGGCCACCGAGGGCTGGCCCCCGAACGTGGCCAGGGCGACCGCGCTGCTCGCCCCGCACGGAGCGGTGGTCGTCGCCGCACCGGACACCGCGCCCCTGCCCTTCGCCGACGCGAGCTTCGACCTGGTCCTGAGCCGGCACCCCGTGACCCCGGTCTGGCCCGAGATCGCGCGGGTGCTCCGGCCGGGAGGCACCTACTTCGCCCAGCACGTCGGACCGGCGAGCGCGTTCGAGCTGGTCGAGCACTTCCTCGGGCCGCAGCCGGAGGCGGTGCGCGGGGGCCGGGACCCCGAACGGGAGCGGGAGGGGGCGGAGGCGGCCGGGCTGGAGGTCGAGGAGCTGCGGACGGCGCGGCTGCGGATGGAGTTCTACGACATCGCCGCGGTCGTGCACTTCCTGCGCAAGGTGATCTGGATGGTGCCGGGCTTCACCGTCGAGGCGTACGAGGAGCGGCTGCGGACGCTGCACGAGGAGGTCACGGCGGGCGGCCCGTTCGTGGCGCACAGCACCCGCCATCTGTTCGTGGCCCGGAAACCGGCCCCTGAGACCATCGCTTAGCGGAATGGTCAAGTCACCGTTCGTCGGCGGGGTCGTCCGTGGGAGGGACCCCGGACCGGGGCCGCCGGGGTCGCTGAAGTGGCGTAAAAACCTGATGATCGTTCGCTGGAAGGGTGGATCGCCTGGGAATCCGGTGTGAATCGGCCACCGCATACGCCTGAACCAAGCATTCCGCGCTCACCGGGGCGTCGCCGGACGACTCCGCAGCGTAGTTGTGGCGCGCCGGGGCACGCTTCCGCCCTCACGAAGGGTTATGGTGGAAACCCCCCCTCGGGCCGGTCCGTATCCCCCCCACGGACCGGCCCGTTTTTCTCGGGCGTGCGCGGCGCGGGTAGGCTCGGCGTCCGCGGGAACCGCAACCGCGGTGTTTTGGAGGGGCTCTCACGTGAACCTGCGCGACAAGCTGCGCGGCCTGCTGGTCAGGGTCTACGCACGCCGGGTGGAAGGTCACCTGGACCACGCGTCGGTGCCGGAGCACATCGGCGTCATCATGGACGGCAACCGCCGCTGGGCGAAGGCCGCGGGTTCCAGCACGGTCCACGGCCACCGGGCCGGCGCCGAGAAGATCGAGGAGTTCCTCGGCTGGTGCGACGAGACCGACGTCAAGGTCGTCACCCTCTGGCTGCTCTCCACGGACAACTTCGACCGGCCGCAGGACGAGCTGGGCCCCCTGCTCGACATCATCGACGGGGTCGTGCGCACCCTCGCCGAGGACGGCCGCTGGCGCGTGCACCACGTCGGCACCCGCGATCTGCTGCCCGCCGGGATGCAGCAGACCCTCAAGCAGGCCGAGGAGAGCACCGCCCACGTCGACGGCATAGTGGTCAACGTCGCCATCGGCTACGGCGGCCGCCAGGAGATCGCCGACGCCGTGCGCTCCATGCTGGCCGACGCCCAGGACAAGGGCGTCAGCATGGCCGAGCTGGCCGAGTCCGTCGACGTCGACATGATCGGCCGCCACCTCTACACCGGCGCTCAGCCCGACCCCGACCTGGTCATCCGCACCAGCGGCGAGCAGCGGCTCTCCGGGTTCATGCTCTGGCAGACCGCCCACTCGGAGTACTACTTCTGCGAGGTCTTCTGGCCGGCCTTCCGCAAGGTCGACTTCCTGCGCGCCCTGCGCGACTACGCCGCCCGGCACCGCCGCTACGGCGGCTGACGGGCGCCCCGCGCCCGCGCCGGGACACACACCGGGACACACCAGGCACCCCGTCGGCACCAGTCCGGCGGGGTGCTCCTCTGTACCCGGCCTCGCCCGGAAGTAACAAGGAGTTCACCGGCCTGCCGGTGGCCGCTTCTGCATGGTCGTATGAGATCGAGGGCATAACGCTCTCAGGCCGAAACCCGAACCACGGGCGTCGGACTCAGCGGGCGACACGGGGTCGCCCGCCCGGGAGGTCCTTTGCACCAGCCCGACCGTGCCTCGTACGCACGGCAGCAGTGGCGGAGGGCCGGTCTGCGGCCCGCCGCGCGCGGGGATCTCAGACCGGTCCAGTTCCACTTCGTCGCTCCCCGACCTCATCCGAGGGGGTACGTCCTTCCGTGGTGACCAGCACAAAGCGCCACAAGCCCGACCGGCGCACCTATGTTCTCGACACCAGCGTCCTGCTGGCCGACCCCAAGGCCGTGACCCGCTTCGAGGAGCACGAGGTAGTGCTCCCGATCGTCGTGGTCACCGAGCTGGAGGCCAAGCGGCACCATCCCGAACTCGGCTACTTCGCCCGCCAGGCCCTGCGCCTGCTGGACGACTACCGGGTCAGGTACGGCCGGCTCGACGCCCCCATCCCGATCGGGGAACTCGGCGGAACCGTCCGTGTCGAGCTCAACCACTCGGACCCCAGCGTGCTGCCCAGCGGCTACCGCCTGGGGGACAACGACTCCCGCATCCTCGCGGTGGCCCGGAATCTCCAGGCCGAGGGGTTCGACGTCACCGTCGTGTCGAAGGACCTGCCGCTCCGGATCAAGGCGTCCTCGGTCGGCCTGCTGGCCGAGGAGTACCGCGCCGAACTCGCCATCACGGACTCCTCCGGCTGGACCGGCATGTCCGAGCTGACGCTCCCCGGCGAACAGGTGGACATCCTCTTCGAGGAAGGCCATGTGTTCGTCCCCGAGGCGTCCGAGCTGCCCGTGCACACCGGACTGACCATTCAGTCCGAGCGCGGCAAGGCACTCGGCCGCGTCACCCCGGACGGCAACGTCCGGCTGGTGCGGGGCGACCGGGAGGCGTTCGGCATCAAGGGCCGCAGCGCCGAGCAGCGCATCGCGCTCGACCTGCTGCTCGATCCGGACGTCGGCATCCTCTCCATGGGCGGCCGCGCGGGCACCGGCAAGTCGGCGCTGGCGCTCTGCGCCGGCCTGGAGGCGGTCCTGGAGCGCCGCCAGCACCAGAAGGTGATGGTCTTCCGGCCGCTGTACGCGGTCGGCGGGCAGGAACTCGGCTATCTGCCGGGCAGCGAGTCGGAGAAGATGGGTCCCTGGGCCCAGGCGGTCTTCGACACGCTCTCGGCGGTCACCAGCCGGGAGGTCATCGAGGAGGTCACGGCGCGCGGGATGCTGGAGGTCCTCCCGCTCACCCATATCCGCGGCCGTTCGCTGCACGACGCCTTCGTGATCGTGGACGAGGCGCAGTCGCTGGAGCGCAACGTACTGCTGACGGTGCTCTCCCGGATCGGCGCCAACTCGCGGGTGGTGCTCACCCATGACGTGGCGCAGCGGGACAACCTGCGTGTCGGCCGCTACGACGGCGTGGTGGCCGTCGTGGAGAAGCTGAAGGGGCATCCGCTCTTCGCGCACGTCACGCTGAACCGGTCCGAAAGGTCCCAGATCGCGGCGCTGGTGACCGAAATGCTGGAGGACGGCCACATCTGACCTGTCCTCGGACCACCACAGGCGCCGCCCGGAGAAGCCGAAGAGCTTAGCCGGGCGGCGTCTGCGTGCGCGGGTATTTCCTGAATTCCCTTGGGCCAAACGAGGTGTGAGCTTTCACACGCAACTCGGAATTGCCACTCGCCGCCGGGTTACGGCAGAGTCTCAGTCCTGTCAGGCCCCGCATACGACACACCTGTACCCCGAGGCACGTTCCAGCCCCCCGGCAGGCGCGATCCACGGAGCAAGTCGCCAACTCCATAGCGTCGTCGTATGCCGCCCGAGCATCACGCGGCGCTCCCTGTGCGGGAGTTCCCACCGGGCCCGTGTCTCCTGTGACCCTTCAGTTGGGAGGCCAGTGTCGGGGGCACGATTGCGTCCGCCACGGTCACCGAAGCGGGCGATGCTGGAAGGAAACCGTGTGAGCCGGATTTCGGTCCGGGGATTCGCAGTGGCCTCCGCCACCGCGGTCACCGCCGTAGGAAGCGTCGTCGGAGTTGCCTCGGGCAGCGTCGCGCAGAACAACGACGCCGAGCCGACGGCTGCCGACACCACGCTCCTCGCTGAGCTCCCCGCGGATCAGCAGGCGCAGGTTCAGACCGCGTCCCTGACGCAGCAGGCGGACGCGCAGGCCATCGCGGCCGACGCGAGCGCCAAGAAGGACGCGGAGGCAGCGGCCCGCAAGGCCGCCGCCGAGACGGCCATCGCCAAGAAGAAGGACGCCGAGAAGGCGGCCGAGCTGGCGAAGGAGCGGGCCGAGACCAAGGCTGCCGCCGCCGCCAGCCGCAGCGATGTCCGCGACGCCTCCAGCTTCGCTCCCCAGAGCAGCTACTCCGTCGCCCAGATCCAGGCCATGGCCCGTCAGATGGTGGGCGCCGGCCAGTTCCAGTGCTTCAGCAACATCGTCGACCACGAGTCGAGCTGGAACTACCGTGCCGTGAACGCCTCCTCCGGTGCCTACGGTCTCTTCCAGGCCCTGCCCGGCTCCAAGATGTCCTCGGTGGGCGCCGACTGGCAGACCAACCCGGCCACCCAGATCAAGTGGGGCCTCAACTACATGGACAGCCGCTACGGCAGCCCGTGCGAGGCGTGGACCTTCTGGCAGGCCAACCACTGGTACTGAGCGGCTCGTGACACCCGGCCGCGCGCAGCCCCTCCCCCTTCACGGGGTGAGGGGCTTTCGCGCGGTACGGTCGTCCTCGCACGGCTCCCCCGCGTGACGAAGCACGCCGGAGTGGGCCCGGAACGCGGGGGAAGGGTACGGAACATGACGCGAATGCCAGGATGGCTCGGCCGGCTCGGTGCCGGACTGACCGAGATGAGCGAGCGCCTGGACGAGCGCCGCGCCGAGGTGCAGAAGGAGCACGCCGGCCCGGAGGGACCCCCCGAGTCGGTGGCCGTACCCGCGCCGCGCCCGGCTCCGTCCGCCTCGCGTCCCGACCCCGCGCACGCCGTGCCGTGGGGAGTGCGGGTCGCGGCCGAGGCGGGCTGGCGCCTGCTGGTGCTGGCCGGCACGGTCTGGGTGCTGATGCGGGTCATCAGCGCCGTGCAGCTCGTGGTGTTCGCGTTCGTCGTGGCCCTGCTGGTGACCGCGCTGCTCCAGCCGACCGTGGCCCGGCTGATGCGGTACGGCATGCCGCGCGGTCCGTCGACGGCGCTCACCGCCATATCGGGCTTCGTGATCATCGGGCTGCTGGGCTGGTTCGTGACCTGGCAGGTCATGGAGAACATCGACACCCTCTCCAGCCAGATCCAGAACGGCATCGACGATCTGCGCAACTGGCTGCTGAAGAGCCCGTTCCATGTCACCGACAAGCAGATCAACCAGATCGCCAAGAACCTGCGCGAGGCCGTCGGAGCCAACACCGACCAGATAACTTCGGCCGGTCTCGAGGGAGTTCAGGTCGTCGTGGAGGCGCTGACCGGCATCCTGCTGGTCTTCTTCTCCACGCTCTTCCTGCTCTACGACGGCAGGCGGATCTGGGAGTGGTTCCTGAAGCTGGTGCCCGCCGCCGCCCGTCCGGGCGTGGCCGGTGCCGGTCCGCGCGCCTGGGCCACCCTGACCGCGTATGTGCGCGGCACGGTGCTGGTCGCGCTGATCGACGCCATATTCATCGGCCTCGGCATCTACTTCCTCGATGTGCCGATGGCGGTGCCGCTGGCGGTCTTCATCTTCCTGTTCTCGTTCATCCCGCTGGTCGGCGCGGTCGCCTCCGGCGCGCTCGCCATCGTCGTCGCGCTGGTGACGCAGGGTGTGTTCACCGCCCTGATGACGCTGGTGGTGGTGCTCGCGGTCCAGCAGATCGAGGGCCATGTGCTCCAGCCGTTCATCCTGGGCCGGGCGGTGCGGGTCCACCCGCTCGCGGTGGTCCTCACGGTCGCGGCCGGCGGCATGGTGGCCGGCATCGGCGGCGCGGTGGTCGCCGTACCGCTGGTGGCCGTGACGAACACGGTGGTGGGGTATCTGCGGAAGTACTCGGCCGAGCAGGACTGGCCGGCGACGGAGATCGGGGACCCGGCGGCCGCGGCGGCCGGGGACGAGCCCGCCGTCCGGGCCGAGGCGGAGCCGGCCGGCACCGCCCCCGAGGACACCCACGAAACCACCGAAGGCCCCGCTCAGCAGGTGTGAGCGGGGCCTTCGGGCGGGGTACTACTCGGCGAGGACGGCCTCGGCGTCGAGGGTGACGCCGACCGCCTGGATCACCGAGGCGATCTTGAACGCCTCCTGGATCACCTCGCGCTCGACACCGGCCTTGCGGAGCACCTGCTCGTGCGAGTCGAGGCACATACCGCAGCCGTTGATCGCGGAGACTGCGAAGGACCACAGCTCGAAGTCGACCTTGTCGACGCCGGGGTTGCCGATGACGTTCATCCGCAGGCCGGCGCGCAGGGTGCCGTACTCGTGGTCCGACAGCAGGTGCCGGGTGCGGTAGAAGACGTTGTTCATCGCCATGATGGCGGCGGCGGACTTGGCCGCGTCGTACGCCTCGGGCGAGAGAGCCGCCTTCGCGTCCGGCTCCAGCTCACGCAGCACGATGGGGGAGCGCGAGGCGATCGCGGTCGCCAGCACGGTGCCCCAGAGCTGCTGCGCGGGGAGGTCGGAGTTGCCGATGACCGAGCCCAGGTTGAGCTTCAGGTCCTTGGCGTAGTCCGGGACGCGGGACTTCAGCGAGTCGAGCGACATGGGTCACTCACCCGCCAGCAGCGCGACCGGGTCGAGGGTCTCGTCGCCCTTGCTCCAGTTGCACGGGCACAGCTCGTCCGTCTGGAGGGCGTCGAGGACCCGCAGGACCTCCTTGGGGTTACGGCCGACGGAGCCGGCGGTCACCATGGTGAACTGGATCTCGTTGTTCTGGTCGACGATGAAGACGGCGCGCTTGGCGAAGCCGTCCTCGCCCTCGATGCCCAGGTCGCGCATCAGCTCGTGCTTGGAGTCCGCCATCATCGGGAACGGCAGGTCGGTCAGGTCCGGGTGGTCCTTGCGCCAGGCGTGGTGGACGAACTCGGAGTCACCGGAGAAGCCGAGGACC
This sequence comes from Streptomyces griseoluteus, assembly GCF_004784465.1. Classification (GTDB taxonomy): domain Bacteria; phylum Actinomycetota; class Actinomycetes; order Streptomycetales; family Streptomycetaceae; genus Streptomyces; species Streptomyces griseoluteus. The sequence goes on from NZ_SRRU01000001.1 coordinate 463,719, forward strand.
TGCGCGTCACGGTCGGCGAACTCGTCGTTCAGCTTGCCGAAGGCCGCGATCTCGGTCGGGCACACGAAGGTGAAGTCCTTGGGCCACGCGAAGACGATCTTCCACTTGCCCTCGTAGGTCTTGTGGTCGATCGTCTCGAACTCCTTGCCCTTCTCCAGCGAGACGCAGGCGGTCAGTTCGAACTCGGGGAACTTGTCACCGACAGTGAGCACGTGCTCTCCTTGCAGCGCGGGGACACCCCAGCTGGCGGGATGTCTCCCATGGGTTGGACTGGGCCGATGGTGGCACAGGGTGGATTGATTAGTGAAATAGCTACACTCGGTCTGGTTGATCGGAGGTGGCTATCAGTGACCATCAGTAGTGGCAAGCGGAAGCAGCCGACCCTGGCGCAGCTGCGGGCCTTCACCGCGGTGGCCGAGCATCTGCACTTCCGGGACGCGGCCGCCGCCATCGGGATGAGCCAGCCGGCGCTGTCCGGGGCGGTCGCCGCGCTGGAGGAGACCCTCGGCGTGGCCCTGGTGGAGCGTACGACCCGCAAGGTGCTGCTCTCGACCGCCGGGGAGCGGCTCGCGGTGCGGGCCAAGGCGGTGCTGGCCGAGATGGGCGCGCTGCTGGAGGAGGCCGAGGCGGTACGGGCGCCCTTCACCGGGGTGCTGCGGCTCGGCGCCATCCCGACCGTCGCCCCCTATCTGCTGCCGACCGTGCTGCGGCTGGTGCACGAGCGCTATCCGCAGCTCGACCTCCAGGTGCACGAGGAGCAGACCGCCAGCCTGCTGGAGGGCCTGCACTCCGGACGGCTCGACCTGCTGCTGCTCGCCGTGCCGCTCGGCGTGCCCGGTGTGAGTGAACTCCCGCTGTTCGACGAGGACTTCGTGCTCGTCACCCCGCTCGGCCATGAACTCGGCTGCCGCAGCGGCATCCCGCGCGAGGCGCTGCGCGAGCTGAACCTGCTGCTGCTGGACGAGGGGCACTGCCTGCGCGACCAGGCGCTGGAGATCTGCCGGGAAGCCGGCCGGGAGATCCGGGGCGGTGGCGCGGCCCCGGTCACCACGACCGCCGCCGGACTCTCCACCCTGGTGCAGCTGGTCGCCGGCGGCCTCGGCTGCACCCTGCTGCCGCGCACCGCGATACGGCTGGAGGCGACCCGTGGCAGCAAGGTCCTCACCAGCTCCTTCACCGGTCCGGCCCCGAGCCGCCGCATCGCCCTCGCCATGCGCACGGCCGCGGCCCGCTCCGCCGAGTACGAGGAGCTGGCCGCGGCCCTGCGCGAGGCGATGACCCCGCTGCCCGTACGGATCGTGGGCGCGACGGACTGAGCGGTTACTCGGTGCGCAGCCCGTCGGGGCGGGTCATGCGGAGCAGGGGCGGCAGGGTGAGGAGGGTGACCGCGAGGACGACGCCCGCGCCGACGCCGGTCAGCGCCAGGACGTCGGGCCAGACCACGGTCACCTCGGCCGCCGACATCCGCAGCAGCACCGCGCCGAGGCCCATGCCCACCGCCGCGGCCAGCAGCAGGCCCAGCGTGATGGGGAGGGCCGACTGCCACAGCACCGACAGGCCGAGTGTGCGGCGCCGGGTGCCGAACGCGACCAGCGCCGACAGCAGCTTGCGCCGCTCGCGCAACTGCTCCAACTGGGAGACCAGCAGGCTCGCCCCGATCAGCATCAGCACGCAGGAGGCGCCGATCAGCATGCCGGTGCGCAGCGAGGTGTACCGGGCGGACGTCTCGGTCGGCGTCACGGCCATGATGTCCGCGACCGGGTCGACCCGTGCGGCGGTGTTGCGCACGTACTCCTGCACGTCCGGCAGCGCCTGGTCCATCCGTACGAAGACCTCGCCGGACAGCGCCGGTTCGGCCGCCTTGGGCAGCGCGGCCGGGGTGACCAGCAGGCCGTTGGCGCGGGGCATCAGCGAGTCGCCGCGGGCCGTCGCCCAGCGCAGGTGCTCCGGTACCGCGACCGGCACCGAGAGGCCCTGGACGTCGGCGTACCCGGGGTCGATGTAGGCGTCATGGCCGGGACGCAGCACGGCGTCGCGGGAGGCGCGGTCGAACTCGGTGCCGTACTCCGGACCGGCGAGGGCGAAGGTGTCGCCGTCGCGGCAGGACGGCAGGTGCGCCAGCTCCCGCAGCGAGGCGCAGTCACCCACGATCACGTCGAGCGCGGCGTCCGCGTCCCGTGGCTTCTCGCCGAGTGAGGCGGTGGCCAGCCCGACCGAGGCCCGCACCCCCTTGGTCCGGGCGATCGCGGCGGCGGCCGGGCCGACGCGGCTGTGGTCGGAGAGGGCGATCTCCAGCTGGGCGCGGGAGGGGTCCTTTCCGGTGTTCTTCTCGTACTGGCCCTGCACGCCCGCGAAGAGCATCTGGAGCGCGATGGCACCGGCCACCGCGACCGCGACGCCGTTGACCGTACGCGCCGCCGTACCGCTGCTCAACTGGAGCCTGCGCACGGCCAGGTGCCAGGACAGCGGGCCCGGGTCGAGCCGGGCGACGGCGCGTTCCACCAGCCAGGGCAGCAGGGCGGTGACGCCGATCAGGAACAGCAGGACACCGGCGATGACGAGGTACTGGTTGAAGTCGCCGCCCGAGTGCCCCTGGCCGAACATCGGGTAGAGCAGCGCGAGGCCGGCCAGCGGCAGCAGCAGCCGCCACCACAGCCGGCGCCGGGCGGGCACGGCGGTGCGGACCACGCCGAGCGGCTCGATGACCACCCCGCGCATGGCCAGCAGCGTCACCAGCACCGCGCACGCCGGGACCGCGAGCGCGACCAGCAGGGCGAGCAGGGGAGAGGGGTCCAGGTAGGCGGGGTAGAAGCTCTCGCCCATGACCGTCACCGACCCGGCGATCCGGCGTCCGGCCAGGAAGAGGCCGGCCCCGACGACCAGGCCGATCAGCGAGCCGGCCAGCGCCTCGCCCGCCGCGATCCGGCGGGTGGTGCGGCCGTCGGCGCCCACCAGCCGCAGCGCGGCCAGCCTGCGGTCGCGCCGCTCGCCGCCGAAGCGCACGGCGGCGGCGATGAACACCGCGACCGGCATCAGCAGCACCACGAACACGACCAGCACCATCATCAGCAGCACCGGGTCGGCCTGCGCGGTATCCGGCTGCGGGTCGCCGAACGTGCGCAGTCGCTCGGTACGGGCACCCCCGGCCTTCGGCTTCAGTCCCTCGGCGCCCGCGTAGTAGACGAGTTCGCGCGGACCCAGCAGCCCCTTCGCGCCGATGGTCCCGGTGATCCGGTACGGCAGCCGCTCGCGCAGCAGTTGGGCGTCGCCGGAGGCGAGGAGTTCACCCAGCGCGGGGGAGACCAGCATCTCGCCCTTGGCCGGGAAGCGGTCCACGCCCGGTGGCAGCGGGGCCTTCGGGCCCTCGGGTTCGAGGAGGCGGCCGCGAACGGACTTGGTCCGCCACCAGGTGCCGGTGTCCGCCAGCAGCAGGGTGTCGTCGCCCTTGGGGAGCGGGTGCACGGCGAACGTGTAGTCGGCTCGGGCCTCCTCCACCGCGTGGCGCGCGGAGACGACACCGGGCAGCGCGGTGGTGAGCAGCAGCAGCGCCACGCCCATACCGACGCCGACCGCGGTCAGCGCCGTACGGACCCACCCCTCGCGCCCCCCGGTCACGGCGAACCGGGCCCCCATCCCCAGGTCACGGGCGTACTGCCGCGCACTCACGCGCTGCGCTCCATGTCCCGCGACCGGCCGTCGCGCACGACGATCTCGCGGTCGGACCAGGCCGCCACCCGTGCCTCGTGGGTGACGAGGACGACGGCCGCGTCGGTCGAGCGGGCGGCGTCGGTGAGCAGCTCCATCACCCGCTCGCCGTTGAGCGAGTCCAGCGCGCCGGTCGGCTCGTCCGCGAACACCACGCGGGGCCCGGTGACCAGCGCCCGCGCCACCGCGACCCGCTGGCCCTGGCCGCCGGAGACCTCGCCGGGCCGCTTGCGCCGGAGGTCGTCCACCTCAAGGCGCTCCATCCAGGTGAGCGCGGCCCGTTCCGCCTCCTTGCGCGGGGTGCCGTTGAGCCGCAGCGGCAGCGCCACGTTCTCCACGCAGGTCAACTCCGGGACGAGCTGGCCGAACTGGAAGACGAAGCCGAACTCGCCGCGCCTGAGGGCACTGCGCTCGCTGTCGCTCAGGGTGGTCAGCTCGCGTCCGGCGTAGGTGATCGAGCCGGAGTCGGGCCGGACGATCCCGGCGAGGCAGTGCAGCAGCGTGGACTTGCCGGAGCCGGAGGGGCCCATCACGGCGACGACCTCGCCGGGGTGGACGGAGAAGGCGGCGCCGTCCAGGGCCGCGGTGGGGCCGTAGGACTTGCGCAGGTCCCGGGCGACGAGCAGGGAGCCGTCGGGCGGGGTCATGCGACCACCTCCGTGCGAAGTCTGTCCAGGCGTGCCGCGGTCAGTTCCAGCCATCTGAGGTCGGCCTCCAGATGGAACAGGGCGTGGTCGCAGATCAACTGGTCGGCCAGGTCGCCCCTGCGCTTGCGGTCGGTGAGCACGCGCATGGTGCGCAGGTGCTCGGAGCGCTGGGTGTCGAGGACGTCGGCGGCGTCGCGGTGGGTCAGCAGGGCCAGCACGACCTTGGTGTACAGGGTCGAGCGGAGGTAGTCCTCCGGCTTCTCCGGGCTGGCGAGCCAGCGCTCGACGTCCGTGATGCCGGCGTCGGTGATGGCATAGCGTTTCCGGTCGGGCCCGTCGCCCGCCTCGATGCCGTCGACCTCCACGAGGCCGTTCCTGAGCAGCCGGGACATGGTCGCGTAGACCTGCCCGTAGGCGAGCGGCCGGTCGTGGCCGAAGGTGTCGTCGAAGGCCCGCTTGAGGTCGTAGCCGTGCCGGGGGCCGGACTCCAGGAGCCCTAGAAGGGTGTGACCGATGGACATGGCGAGCACACTACACACGGTGTATACCCTCGATGTATAGAGGGGCGCGGAACGGGCAACTCCACTTTTTCGGGCGTTCCCGCGGGCAACCTTGAACCCTTCCTGCCCGTCGGTTCCTTTGGGGTGGGTGCTCATTCTCACGTCCGTAAAAGAGTGGATCGGGCGCTCTTTGTCACATAGGGGGGTGTTAGCTTTCGGAGCTGACCCCGAGACGGAAGCGGAGCCAAGGGACCCATGGGACGAGCGGACGAGAGACGAGCGCGACAGCGCGGCGGCCACCGCGCGGCACCCGGACGCCGTTCGGCAGCCCCGGCCTCCAACCCCTCCGGCGGCCTGGGCGGCAAGCCCGCCAAGGGCCGAATACGCCGGCTCTTCACCTGGAAGAAGATCCTCGGCACGGTCTTCGGCTTCTGCCTGCTGTGCATGGCCGGCTTCGCCGCGCTGTACCTGTCGGTCGACGTGCCCGCGGGCAACGTCGCCGCCCAGCGGCAGAGCAACGTCTACAAGTACAGCGACGGCACGGTCCTCGCCCGCGACGGCAAGGTCAACCGCGAGATAGTCGACCTCTCCAAGGTGCCCCGCAAGGTCCAGCTCACCTTCGTCGCCGCCGAGAACAAGTCCTTCTACACCGACCCCGGCGTCGATCTGAAGGGCACCGCCCGCGGCCTGCTCAACACCCTCGCGGGACGCGGCAAGCAGGGCGGATCGACCATCACCCAGCAGTACGTCAAGAACTACTATCTGAGCCAGGACCAGACCGTCTCCCGCAAGCTCAAGGAGATGGTCATCTCGCTGAAGGTGGAGCGCGAGAAGTCCAAGGACGAGATCCTCGCCGGCTACATCAACACCAGCTACTACGGCCGCGGCGCCTACGGCATCCAGGCCGCAGCCCAGGCGTACTACCGCGTCGACGCCCAGGACCTCACGGTCCAGCAGGGGGCCTACCTCGCCGCGCTGCTCCAGGCCCCGAGCCAGTACGACTGGTCCACCGCCACGCCGACCGGCAAGCGGCTGGTCACCGACCGCTGGAACTACGTCCTGAACAACATGGTCAAGGAGCACTGGCTCGACCCGGGCAAGCGCGCCGCCCTGAAGTTCCCGGTGCCCCAGGAGCCCAAGGGCGCCCCCGGCATGGAGGGGCAGAAGGGCTATCTGGTCCAGCTCGCCAACTCCCAGCTGGAGAACCGGCTCATGAAGCAGGAGGGCATCTCCCGCTCGGAGGCCGAGGCCAAGGTCGAGGGCCAGGGCTGGACCATCACCCTCAACGTCGACCGCAAGAAGCAGGCGGCGCTGGAGAAGTCGGTCAGGACGCAGCTCACCGGCAAGCTGGAGCCGAAGCGGCGGCCCGTCGACGCCGACGTCCAGGCCGGCGCGGCCTCCGTCGATCCGAAGACCGGCCGGATCGTGGCCCTCTACGGCGGCAAGGACTACTACAGCCACTGGGTCGACAACGCGGCCCGCCGCGACTACCAGCCCGCCTCCACCTTCAAGCCGGTCATCCTCGCGGCCGCGCTGGAGCACGGCGCCACCACCCAGAGCGGCACGCTGATCGGCGCCGGCACCGTCTACGACGGCACCAGCCGCCGCCAGGTCCTCGACCACGGCTCCCGCGTCGGCTTCGCCCCGCCCAACGAGGACGACGCCGACTACGGCCCGATCAGCGTCCAGACGGCGATGAACAAGTCCGTCAACTCCGTGTTCGCGCAGATGGGCGTGGACGTCGGCATGGACAAGGTGATGGACACCGCGAAGCGGCTCGGCATGGACACCGAGGGCATGCAGGCGGTGCCCGCGCAGACCCTCGGCTCCATGGGCGCGAGCCCGCTGGAGATGGCGGGCATGTACGCCACCCTCGACAACCACGGCCGCAAGGTCACCCCGAGCATCATCAAGTCGGCCGAGCGGCAGGGCCGTACGGTGCAGCTGCCGAACCCGGTCGGCGAGCGGGTGCTCGACCGCACCACCGCCGACACCGTGACCTCCGTGCTCACCGGCGTCGTCGACGACGGCACCGCCCGGCAGTCCGTGGCCGACAACGCGCTGCGGGCGGGGCAGCAGGTGGCGGGCAAGACCGGCACCTCCGACTGTGACCGCTCGGCCTGGTTCACCGGTTACACCCCCGATCTCGTCACCTCCGTCGGCCTGTTCGGCGAGGCGCACAAGGACGGAGTCATCGGCTGCGAGGGCGAGAAGGCCAAGAAGTTCGCCCATGTCTCGCTCAAGGGCACCATGGGCGGCGGCCGCGTCAACGGCGGCGGTCCGCCGGCCCAGATCTGGGCCGCGTACACCTTCGGTGTGACCCGGCAGGCCGAGTTCGACCTCGACACCACCCAGGGTGCCGCGGTCGCCCCGACTCCGCCGCCGACCCCCAGCGAGACTCCGTCCCGGACGCCCTCCAAGACACCGAGCAGCGAACCGTCCACCTCGAAGGCCCCGTCCGAGACGCCCAGCGAGACCCCGAGCGAGACGCCGACCTCGGCGCCGCCCAGCCAGAGCCCGAGCGAGACGCCGAGCACCCAGCCGCCGTCCGGGGGCCTCACCCCGCGCAACCCGTTCGACCCCGACCAGCGGGACAACGGCCAGTAGGCGTGACACACGCGAAGGGCGCCCGGCATGATGCCGGGCGCCCTTCGCGTCGTACAGGGACGGGCGTCTGACGGCAGGTCAGCCCCCGTGCAGCTCGAACCAGACGACCTTGCCGACGCTCAGCCGGGTCGCGCCCCAGCGCCGGGCCAGCTTGTTGACCAGGTACAGGCCCCGGCCGCCCTCGTCGGTGGCTCGCGCCTGGCACAGCCGGGGGAGCTGCGGCACGTCGTCACCGACCTCGCAGCGCAGCACGTCCGTGCGCAGCAGCCGCAGGGTCACCGGGCGCGTGGTGTAGCGCACCGCGTTGGTGACCACCTCGCTGACCAGCAGCTCGACGGAGTCGGTGAGGTCCTCCAGGCCCCACTCGGCCAGTGCGGTACGCGCCAGCCGGCGGGCCTTGCCGGGCGCCGCGTCCTCCGCGTCCAGCGACCAGTACCGCACATCGCTGGACGCGATCCCGTCGAAGCGGGCCGCGAGCAGGGCGATGTCGTCGTCCCGGTCGCCGGGACCGAGCATGTCCAGCACCTCGTCGCACAGCGCCTCCAGCGGCGGCGGGTGGTCCGGGCCGGTCAGTTGCGCGGTCGCGGTCAGCCGCTCCCGCAACTGCTCTATGCCCGTCCACACGTCCCGCAGCCGGGACTCCACCAGACCGTCGGTGTACAGCAGCAGCGTGGCCCCGGCGGGCGCGTCCAGCTCGACCGCCTCGAAGTCCACCCCGCCCACGCCGATCGGCGCACCCGGCGGCACCCGCAGCACCTCGGCTTCGCCGCCCAGGTGCAGCAGCACCGGTGGCGGATGGCCCGCGTTGGCGATGGTGATGCGGTGCGCGACGGGGTCGTAGACCGCGTACATGCAGGTCGCCATGCGGTCGGTGCCCAGCCGCTGGGCCTGCTCGTCCAGGTGGTGCAGCACCTCCTGCGGGGGCAGGTCGAGACCGGCCAGGGTCTGCGCGGTGGTGCGGAGCTGGCCCATGATGGCGGCCGAGGTCATGGAGTGGCCCATCACGTCACCGACCACCAGCGCCACCCGGCTGCCGGGCAGCGGGATCGCGTCGTACCAGTCGCCGCCCACCCGCGCCGTCTCCGCCGCGGGCAGATAGCGCGAGGCCAGCCGCACACCGGTGGGGTGGGGGAGGGTCTCGGGGAGCATGGTGCGCTGCAGCTCGTCGGCGATGTAGGCCTCACGGCCGTACAGCACCGCCTTGTCGATGCCGAGCGCGCTGTGCGTGGCGAGCTGCGCCGCCACCAGCAGGTCTTCCGCCTCGAAGGCCAGCCGGTCCGGGCGGCGCAGGAACACCGCCGCGCCGATCACCCGGCGCCGTCCGCGCAGCGGCGCGAGGATCGCCCGCTGTCCGGACGGGACGAGTGCCTCGCCGTCCTCGCCGAGCAGCTCGGGCAGCGCGGCGCGGGCGGCCGGGGTGTCCGCGAACACCGGGCGCACCCCGCGCAGCACCTCGTTCAGCGCGCCGCCGGGGCGCACCTCGCACAGCTCGGCGGTCAGCGCGGCCGGGCCCGAGAGCGCGGCCAGCGCCGCCGCCTCGGCGTCCGGCTCCGGGAACGCGGGCGGCAGCAGCAGGCCCTCGGCCTCCCGCTCGTCCGGAATGCGGTCGGTGCGGCGCAGCCGCAGCACCACCGGCCCGGTGGGCCGCTCGTCGCCGACCGGCAGCGGATCGCGCAGGTAGACCAGGATCGCGTCGGAGAAGGTGGGCACGGTGGCGCGGCACAGACCCATGACGATCTCGTCCAGGTCGAGGCCGCGCGCGATGCGCCGGGTGGCCGCGCCGACGAACCGCAGCCGGTCGCCGTCGCGGCGCATCGGCATCGGGCGTCCGGGCGGGCCACCGCGGCCGGTACGCCGCTCCTGGCCGCCCGGGGCGCGCTCCTGCTCGGCGCCCGGCTGGGCGGGAATGGACTCCGGCGCGGGCCTCGGACGGTGTTCCCCCACGCTGGACTTCGCGCGCGCGGGAGGTTCCCCCATGGGCTCGGCGGCGGCAGGCTGCGAGTGCTCAGGGCCGTTGACTGGGCGCTCCTTCTTCTTGTTCTTCCCCGTGCCCGCGCCGCCCCGGGTCTGGGCCGGTGCGCCCAGCAGCGCCCCGCGCACGGCGGGGTCGACGCCCGGCTGGGGGCGTCCGCAGGAGGAAGTGGGCTGCTCCGTCACGCGTGTCGAATCCGTCCGTCCGGGGCTGCGCGCCGGGCGCGCAGGAGATGCCGCCGAAGTCCCGATACCCGGATTACGTGCCCCAGGAACGGAATTCCCGCGTGGTCAGGGGTGGTTTCCGCCGAGCGGGTGAACCCCGCGCCGGCCGCGCCGCCGCCCGCCTCGTACCCCTCGCTCACGTGCTGCCGCCCCTCGGTGACATATGGTCAGGCTCTGCGCAGACTCCGGCAGTTGTATCGCGGTGCCCTTGCGGAGGACGATCCTACGGTTGTGGTCCGGGGGCGCATCAAGGGTCTCATGAGGACACGTGCGCGGGCGTACGGTCCCAGTCCTCCGGGAGGGCGGGCACCGACCAGGACGGATCGGGCCGCCAGTGCTGCCAGCCGTCGGTGTACGGGGAGCCCCACGCCTCGATCACCTCCACCGCCCGCCGTCCCGCCGACTTCACCCGCCCCGCGGTCTCCGCGTCCATCAGGCCGTCCCGCTGAGCCTGGGCGAACTCGTCCTCGTCCCGCCAGTGCCAGGTGCGGTCCGGGTGGACGGAGATGTCCAGGAAGTGGTCCTCGGAGTCGACCCCACCGGCCCAACGGGCCAGCGGCTGCTCCAGGTTGACGTACCAGTTCTTGAAGCGCCAGCCCGGTTCCCAGAACAGCCACACCGACCAGGGCTCGCCGGGCCGGGCCAGCTTCAGCACCCCGGTGCCGAACCAGCGGTCCCGCCGCACCACGCGCGGCTTGGTGTAGCGGGACTCCAGCGGCTCCAGGTGGACCGGAGTGCCGTCGGCCAGCACCGGCTTGACGCACTCGGTGCCGGGGGCCAGCCATACGGCGAGCAGCTCGGCGTCGTCCCGGACGACGGTGACGGGACGCGCGATGTGGAACGCGTCGCCCGCGTTCTCCCGGTACCGCCACAGGATCGGGGTACCGGGGGTCCAGTACGCCGCCGTCGGGCCCGCTTCCGCTCGTCTCACCGCTTCGTCGTCCGTCATGGACAGATATTAGGTGCCGGAAGCACCCGATGCTGCGGTGCGCGTCACCCTTCCGGACAGGTGGCGGGAAATCGCCGGTGCCGTTCGCGGGACGTCACGGGCGCGTCATCCGCAGGACATCCAGCGCCTCGTCCAACTGCTCCAGCGTCAGGTCGCCGCGCTCCACATGGCCCTCCTCCAGCACCACCTCACGGATGGTCTTCCGCTCCGCGAGGGACTTCTTGGCGATCCGCGCGGCCTCCTCGTACCCCACGTAGCGGTTGAGCGGGGTCACGACCGAGGGGGAGGACTCGGCGTACTCGCGGGCGCGTTCGCGGTCGGCGGTGATGCCGTCGATGGTGCGGTCGGCCAGCAGGCGGGAGGCGTTGGCCAGCAGCCGCACCGACTCCAGCACGTTCTTCGCCATGACCGGAAGCATCACGTTCAGTTCGAAGTTCCCGGCGGCCCCGGCCGTGGCGATGGTGGCGTCATTGCCGATGACCTGGGCCGCGACCATCAGCACCGCCTCCGGGACCACCGGGTTGACCTTGCCCGGCATGATGGAGGAGCCGGGCTGGAGGTCGGGCAGGCGGATCTCGGCGAGGCCGGTGCGCGGGCCGGAGGACATCCAGCGCAGATCATTGGCGATCTTCGTCAGGCCGACCGCGATGGTCCGCAGCTGGCCGCTGGTCTCCACGATCCCGTCGCGCGCGCCCTGCGCCTCGAAGTGGTCGCGGGCCTCGGTGAAGGGCAGCCCGGTCGCCCGCGCCACCTCCTCGATCACGGCCGCCGAGAAGCCGGGCGGGGTGTTGATCCCGGTGCCCACCGCCGTGCCGCCGAGCGGGAGTTCGGCCAGCCGGGGCAGCGAGGAACGCAGCCGCTCCACGCCGTACGCCACCTGCGCCGCGTAGCCGCCGAACTCCTGACCCAGCGTCACGGGGGTCGCGTCCATCAGATGCGTGCGCCCCGCCTTCACCACGTCCGTGAACTCCTCCGCCTTGCGGGTGAGGGCAGCGGCGAGGTGCTCCAGGGCGGGGATCAGGTCGTGGACCACGGCGGCGGTGGCCGCGATGTGGATCGAGGAGGGGAAGACGTCGTTGGACGACTGGGAGGCGTTGACCTGGTCGTTGGGGTGCACGTCCCGGCCGAGGCGCTCGCCGGCGAGGGTGGCGATGACCTCGTTGGCGTTCATGTTGGAGGAGGTGCCGGAGCCGGTCTGGAAGACGTCCACCGGGAAGTGCTCGTCCCAGGTGCCGTCCGCGACCTCGGCGGCCGCCCCCTGGATCGCGTCGGCCACGTCCCGGTCCAGCACGCCGAGGTCGGCGTTCACCTTCGCCGCCGCGCCCTTGATCCGGGCCAGCGCCTCGATGTGCGCCCGCTCCAGACGCTGCCCGGAGACGGGGAAGTTCTCGACGGCGCGCTGGGTCTGCGCGCGCCACTTGGCGTGGGCGGGGACGCGGACCTCGCCCATTGAGTCGTGCTCGGTGCGGTACTCGTCGGTCATACCCGGTACAGCGAACGGGGGCGCCGTGATGTTCCTGGACTCGGCCGGACGGGCCGGCTTTTCGGCACACCTGTCCTCTCAGTGCACCGAGAACCCGCCGTCCACGAAGAGGGACTGGCCGGTGACGTAACCCGAGGCGCGGCTCGCCAGGAAGACGGCGGCGCCCGCGAAGTCCCCGGCGAGACCGTTGCGCCCCACCATCGTCCGCGCGGCCAGCGCCGCCACCTTCTCCGGGTCGGACGACAGCCGCGCGTTGAGCGGCGTCATCACGAAACCCGGCACCAGCGTGTTGACGGTCACGCCGTACGGCGACCACTCCTCGGCCTGGGAGCGCGCGAGCGACTCCAGCGCGCCCTTGGACACGCCGTACGCCCCCGAGCGGACGAAGGCGCGGTGTGCCTGCTGGGAGGAGATGTGGATGATCCGTCCGAAGCCCCGCTCGGCCATGCCGGGCCCGAAACGCCGGCTCAGCAGATGCGGGGCCCGGAGGTTCACCGCGAGGGTGAGGTCCCACTCCTCGTCGCTCAACTCGCTGAAGGGGGGCCGCAGATTGATCCCGGCGCAGTTGACGAGGATGTCGGGCTCGCCGAACACCCCGGCCGCCTCCTCGGCGGCGGCCGGCACTCCGTCCCGTGTGCTCAGGTCGGCGCTCACCCACCCGGCACGGCAGCCGAGTTCGGCGAGCTGGGCGCAGGTGGCCTCCAGCGCCTCCTTGCCCCGCGCCACGACCACCACCGAGGCCCCGGCCCGCGCCAGTGCCTCGGCGATCGCCCGCCCGATCCCGGAACTGCCCCCGGTCACGACGGCGACGCGCCCGTCCAGCGCGAACAACCCGGAGAGATAAGCCGCAGAAGTCATGCGGGCACCTTAGGGGGCCGACCGGATCGGCCCCCTGGGAGGGGCCTCAGGCGAGGCCGGGGCCCCGGACCGGGATCGAGGTGAACGTCGGCGCGGGCGCCGGGTCCTGGAAGAAGTCGTTGCCCTTGTCGTCGACCACGATGAAGGCCGGGAAGTCCTCGACCTCGATCTTCCAGACGGCCTCCATGCCCAGCTCCTCGTACTCGAGGACCTCGACCTTCTTGATGCAGTCCTGGGCGAGGCGGGCGGCGGGGCCGCCGATGGAGCCGAGGTAGAAGCCGCCGTGGGCGTCGCAGGCGTCGGTGACCTGCTTGCTGCGGTTGCCCTTGGCCAGCATCACCTTGGAGCCGCCGGCCGCCTGGAACTGCTCGACGTAGGAGTCCATCCGCCCGGCCGTGGTCGGGCCGAAGGAACCGGAGGCGTACCCCTCGGGGGTCTTGGCCGGGCCCGCGTAGTACACCGGGTGGTCCTTGAGGTACTGCGGCATGTCCTCGCCCGCGTCCAGCCGCTCCTTGATCTTGGCGTGCGCGATGTCGCGGGCCACGACCAGCGGGCCGGTCAGCGAGAGGCGGGTCTTGACCGGGTACTTGGTCAGCTCCGCGAGGATCTCGTCCATCGGCTGGTTCAGGTCGATCTTCACGACGTCCCCGGCCTCGTCCAGGTGCTCGTCGGTGGTCTCCGGCAGGAAGCGCGCCGGGTCCGTCTCCAACTGCTCCAGGAAGACGCCCTCGGCGGTGATCTTGGCGACCGCCTGGCGGTCCGCCGAGCAGGAGACCGCGATGGCGACCGGGCAGGACGCGCCGTGCCGGGGCAGGCGCACCACGCGCACGTCGTGGCAGAAGTACTTGCCGCCGAACTGCGCGCCGATGCCGATCTTCTGGGTCAGCTCGAAGACCTTCTCCTCCAGCTCCTTGTCCCGGAAGCCGTGACCGAGCGCAGAGCCCTCGGCCGGGATCTCGTCCAGGTAGTGCGCGGAGGCGTACTTGGCGGTCTTCAGCGCGAACTCGGCGCTGGTGCCGCCGACCACGATCGCCAGGTGGTACGGCGGGCAGGCGGCCGTGCCCAGCGAACGGATCTTCTCCTCCAGGAACTTCATCATGGAGGACTCGTTCAGGACGGCCTTCGTCTCCTGGTACAGGAACGACTTGTTGGCCGAGCCGCCGCCCTTCGCCATGAAGAGGAACTTGTAGGCACCGCCGTCGGTCGCGTACAGCTCGATCTGCGCGGGGAGGTTGGAGCCGGTGTTCTTCTCCTCCCACATGGTGAGCGGAGCCATCTGCGAGTAGCGCAGGTTGAGGTTCAGGTAGGCGTCGTAGATGCCGCGGCTCAGCGCCGCCTCGTCGCCGCCCTCGGTCAGCACGTTCTGGCCGCGCTTGCCCATGACGATCGCGGTGCCGGTGTCCTGGCACATGGGCAGCACGCCGGCCGCCGCGATGTTCGCGTTCTTCAGCAGGTCCAGCGCGACGAACTTGTCGTTGCCGGACGCCTCCGGGTCGTCGATGATCCGGCGGAGCTGGGCGAGGTGGGCGGGGCGCAGGTAGTGCTGGATGTCGTGGATGGCCTCCTCGGCCAGCTTGCGCAGCGCCTCCGGCTCCACCTGGAGGAACGTCCGCCCGTCCGGCCCCTCGACGGTGGACACACCCTCGGAGGTCACCAGCCGGTAGGGCGTGGTGTCCTCTCCCTGGGGGAGCAGATCGGTGTACGCGAACTCAGGCATCTCAGCCCATTCCTTCTTCGACGGACGGCGCCCGCCGACGCTGGCGAGCCTGTCCAGCGTAGAACCCGGCTCGGACAGTGCTGTGGTGAGGTAGGACTCACTTGCCGCCGAGCAGGCCGTGCGGGGCCGTCCGGCAACGTTGTCCGGGAGTCGTCCACAGGCCCTAGTCGCGATCTATCGCGTTTCGGTACTCTGCTGTCGTGGACCTTCAGAAGCACGCGCAGCCCGCGGACACCGCCCCCCGCCCGGCCGACCTGCGCGCCTCGGACGCCGACCGCGACCGGGTCGCCGACATCCTCCGTGACGCCCTGGCCGAGGGGCGGCTGACCGCCGAGGAGCACGCCGAGCGGGTGGAGGGGGTGCTGCACACCAAGACGGTCGGCGAGCTGGACGTCTTCATACGCGACCTGCCCGCCGCGCACGAGCGCCCGGCGGCGCCCGCGTACGCCTCCGTCCCGCACCGCCCGCTGCCCGGCTCGCTCCTGGCCGACGCGGACACCAGCGTGGTCGCCGTCTTCAGCAGCGCCGTGCGCCGGGGCCGCTGGCGCGCGGGGCGCCGGGTGCACGCGTTCGCGGTGTTCGGCAGCGTGGAGATAGACCTCAGCGAGGCCGTCTTCGAGTACCAGCAGGTGGTGATCAAGGCGGTCTCGGTCTTCGGGGACGTCCAGATCCGCGTCCCGGAGAACGTGTCGCTGCGCGGCACCGGCGGCAGTGTGCTGGGCAGCTTCGAGGTCAGCACGCTGGACTCGGTGGAGCCGGACGCCCCCGTGATCTACGTCGACGGCTGGTCGGTGCTGGGCAACGTGGAGGCGCGGCCCCGGCGCGGCCGGTTCGTGGCGGACATCCTCGACCGGGTGCAGGGCACGGTCGAGCGGGCCCACGGCAAGGCCGACCGGAAGCTGCGCAAGTACTTGGGGGACTGACGCCGAACAGGCCGTCGTACGCCGGTGGTTGGGAACGCAGTGCATAGGCGCGCGTACAACGGGTAGGGCTTGCTGCATCGTCTCTCGCTAGCGAATTCGTCGTCAGGAGTAGACCGTGCTGCAACCGCCGCATTCGTCCCTGCAGGTAGCCGCCGTTCCGGCCCAGCGGGGCCCGGCGCGAGACAGGGATCAGGACGCGCCCTGGCACACCGAGGCGGTGTGCCGCCGCGACGAGGCCGGTCTGTTCTTCGCCCCGTCGAAGGAGCCGACCGCCGCGCGTCTGTCCCGCGAGGAGGCGGCGAAGCGGGTGTGCGCCCGCTGTCCGGTGATGATCGAGTGCCGCGAGCACGCCCTGCTCCAGCCCGAGCCGTACGGCGTCTGGGGCGGCCTGACCGCGGCCGAGCGCCGAGTGGTCCTGGCCCGCAGGCGCAGGCGCGAGGTGGAGCTCAAGAAGGCGACGGCAGCGCGTATAGCGGGCTAGCCGAGCGTTTTTCAGGGGCGCGGGGCACTGCGCGACCGGCCACGGCGGACCGGCACCCGCAGAGTGACCCGCGCCCCCCTGGTCCGTTACTTCGCCCGGTCGAAGTCGATCGCGCTGTAGGCCCGCAGCTTGCTGAGCCGGTGCTCCGACTCGATCTTCCGCACGGTCCCCGACTTGGACCGCATCACGATGGAATCGGTGGTCGCGGTCTCCGACCGGTACCGCACCCCCCGCATCAGCTCTCCGTCGGTGATCCCGGTCGCGACGAAGAACACGTTCTCCCCGCTCACCAGGTCGTCCGTGGTGAGCACCCGGTCCAGGTCGTGGCCGGCCGCGATCGCCCGCTCCCGCTCCTCGTCGTCCTTGGGCCAGAGCTTGCCCTGGATCGTGCCGCCCAGGCACTTCACGGCACAGGCCGAGATGATCCCCTCGGGAGTGCCGCCGATGCCGAGCAGTAGGTCGATGCCGGTGCCCTCGCGCAGCGCCAGGATGGACCCCGCCACATCGCCGTCCGAGATCAGCTTGATCCGCGCGCCGGTGTCCCGGATCTCCTTGATGACGCCCTCGTGCCGGGGCCGGTCCAGGATGACGACCGTGACGTCCTCGGGCGTACGCCGCTTCGCCTTGGCGACCCGGCGGATGTTGACCGACACGGGCGCGTCGATGTCCACGAAGTCGGCCGCCTCGGGCCCGGTGACCAGCTTGTCCATGTAGAACACGGCGGACGGGTCGAACATGGCGCCCCGCTCGGCGGCGGCCAGCACGGCGATCGCGTTCGCCATGCCCTTCGCCGTCAGCGTGGTCCCGTCGATCGGGTCGACGGCGATGTCGACCTCGGGTCCCGTCCCGTCGCCGACCTGCTCCCCGTTGAAGAGCATCGGCGCCTCGTCCTTCTCGCCCTCGCCGATGACGACGACGCCGTTCATCGAGACGGTGGAGACGAGGGTCCGCATGGCGCGCACGGCGGCGCCGTCGGCGCCGTTCTTGTCGCCCCGGCCGACCCAGCGGCCCGCCGCCATGGCTGCGGCCTCGGTGACCCTGACCAGTTCCAGGGCGAGGTTGCGGTCGGGGGCCTCGGAGGGGACATCGAGTTCGGACGGCAGATGATGCTCGGTCATCGGAGCGCACCTTTCTGATACGACGACGGCCGGATGGGTATGAGGTGACTCTATCGCCGGGCTTACAAAATGAGCAGGGGGCCCCACGGATGAGCGCGGAGGGCACCTGAGACCATAGGGGACGTGGCAGGTTCGAACGGCAAGCAGAAGACGGTCCGGGACATGATCCTTTCCCTGGCCCTGATCGGTATCGCGGCGGCGGTCATCTACGTCTTCGTCCCGCACGACGACCACGAGCCAGACCTCCCGCGGGTCGACTACACGGTCGAGACGACCACGGCACGCAGGGCCGTGAGCTACCCCGTGGCGGCCCCCGAGGGGCTGCCGGACACCTGGAAGGCGACCTCCGTCCGCTTCCGGGGCGAGGAGTCCGACCGCTGGCACCTCGGCTTCCAGGACCCCGAGGGCCAGTACGTGCAGGTCGAGCAGTCCACCCAGAAGCGCTCCGACTTCATCGAGCAGGCCACCCAGGGCTCCTCGGCGACCAAGAAGACCGAGAAGATCGACGGCCGCACCTGGACCCGGTACTCCGGCGGCCGCTACGACGCCCTCGTCCTGGAGGGCACCCCCGGCTCCACCACGGTGGTCTCCGGCACCGCCTCCTTCGACCGCCTGACCACCATGGCCGCGGCGCTCAAGATGGCGTAGCTGTTTCCTCTCACGATGCGCGAAGGCCCCCGGAAGCGCATTCCGGGGGCCTTCGTGTTCGCCGTGGACCGGCGGAAGAGCGCTGCTCAGACGGTCGTGACGACGTCGTCGTAGGACAGGCGCGGGCCGCGCGGGTGCGAGGCGTCGGCGGCCGGGCGGCCGATGTTGACGATCATCAGCGGGGTGTGGTCGTCCTCCAGGAACTCCTTGCGGACCCCCTCGGCGTCGAAGCCGGTCATCGGGCCCGCGGCCAGGCCGGCGGCGCGGACGCCAACCGTCTCCGGCCCGCTACTCGCCCTCTTCCTCCTCCGCCTCCTCCGCGAGCGCCGCGTCCAGCCGCTCCCGCGCCCCCTCCAGCCAGCGCCGGCACACCTTGGCCAGCTCCTCGCCGCGCTCCCACAGCGCCAGCGACTCCTCCAGCGTCGAACCGCCCGCCTCCAGCCGCCGTACGACCTCGATCAACTCGTCCCGCGCCTGCTCGTACGAGAGCGCCTCGTCCACCTTGCTGCTCATCCGCCCACCCTATTCATCGCCGCCGACATCGACCCGTACGGCGAACTCGCCCGCCGCCACCCGGGCCCGCAGCGGCTCGCCCCCGGTCACCTCGGCCGGATCGCGGACCACATGGCCGTCCTCCTTCTGCAGGACCGCGTAGCCGCGCCGGAGGGTGGCCGCGGGGGAGAGGGCGACCACGCGCGCGTGCGTGTGGGTCAGCTCCGACTCCGCGCGGTCCAGCAGATGGCCCAGCGTGCGCCGGGCGCGGCCCAGCAGCGCCTCCACCTGCTCCTCCCGTTCGTCCAGCATCCGGTGCGGGTGCTCCATCACCGGCCGGGCCAGCGCATGCGCCAGCCCCCGCTCCTCCCGCTCCAGCAGGGAGTGGGCGCACCGCCGGCCCCGGTCGCGCAGCATCCGTACCCGCGCCAGCTCCTCGCCCACGTCCGGGACGACCTTCTTGGCCGCGTCGGTCGGGGTGGAGGCGCGCAGGTCGGCCACCAGGTCCAGCAGCGGGGTGTCCGGCTCGTGCCCGATCGCCGAGACCACCGGCGTGCGGCAGGCCGCCACCGCGCGGATCAGCTGCTCGTCGGAGAACGGCAGCAGGTCCTCCACGCTGCCCCCGCCGCGGGCCACCACGATCACGTCCACGTCGTCCCGCGCGTCCAGCTCCTTGACCGCCTGGACCACCTGCGGCACCGCGTGCACGCCCTGCACCGGCACATTGCGCACCTCGAAGCGGACGGCGGGCCAGCGGTGCCGGGCGTTCTCCAGCACGTCACGCTCCGCCGCCGAGGCGCGGCCGCACACCAGCCCGATGAGCTGCGGCAGGAACGGCAGCGGCTTCTTCCGGCCGGCCGCGAACAGCCCCTCCGCCGCCAGCGACTTCTTCAGCTGCTCCAGCCGCGCCAGCAGCTCGCCCACGCCCACCGGCCGTATCTCGGCGGCGCGCAGCGAGAGCTGGCCGCGCGGGGCGTACCACTCCGGCTTGGCGAGCACCACGACCCGCGCGCCCTCGCCGACCACGTCCGCGACCGCGTCGAACACCTGCCGGTAGCAGGTGACGCTCACCGAGATGTCGTGCGAGGGGTCGCGGAGGGTCAGAAACACCACCCCGGCGCCGGGCCGCCGCGACAACTGGGTGATCTGCCCCTCCACCCACACCGCGCCGAGCCGGTCGATCCAGCGTCCGATCAGCCGGGATACCTCCCCGACCGGGAGCGGGGTCTCGGGCGATGTGTTCACAGCCATGCGGCGAGGGTAACGGCCGCCGCCGACAACGGGGGTGCGCCGGGGACGCCCCCCGGGGGGATCTACGGGGTCCCGCACCCGGCCTTACGATGGGACGCATGACCGCTTCGCCTGGCCGCCGTGTCCTGCTCGCCGCCCCCCGTGGTTACTGCGCCGGTGTGGACCGCGCCGTGATCGCCGTCGAGAAGGCCCTCGAGCAGTACGGGGCCCCGATCTACGTCCGGCACGAGATCGTCCACAACAAGTACGTCGTGCAGACCCTGGAGAAGAAGGGCGCGATCTTCGTCGAGCGGACGGAGGAGGTGCCGCCGGGCCAGATCGTGATGTTCTCCGCGCACGGCGTCGCCCCGGCCGTGCACGAGGAGGCGAAGCGCGGCCGGCTCGCCACCATCGACGCCACGTGCCCGCTGGTCACCAAGGTCCACAAGGAAGCCGTCCGCTACGCCAAGGACGACTACGACATCCTGCTGATCGGGCACGAGGGGCACGAGGAGGTCATCGGCACCTCCGGCGAGGCTCCCGAGCACATCCAGCTCGTCGACGGTCCCGAGGACGTCGCCAAGGTCGAGGTCCGCGACCCGTCCAAGATCGTCTGGCTCTCCCAGACCACGCTCTCCGTGGACGAGACCATGGAGACCGTCGACGCCCTGAAGGCGAAGTTCCCCGGCCTGGTCTCCCCGCCCAGCGACGACATCTGCTACGCCACGCAGAACCGTCAGCTCGCGGTGAAGCAGATGGGCGCCGAGGCCGAGCTGGTCATCGTGGTCGGCTCGCGCAACTCCTCCAACTCGGTACGGCTCGTCGAGGTCGCCAAGCTCGCCGGGTCCCGCGAGGCGTACCTGGTGGACTTCGCCGGCGAGATCGACGAGGCCTGGCTGGAGGGCGTCACCACGGTCGGCGTCACCTCCGGCGCCTCGGTGCCCGAGGTCCTGGTCGAGGAGGTCCTCGAGTGGCTGGCCCAGCGCGGCTACGGCGACGTGGAGCTGGTCAAGGCGGCCGAGGAGTCCATCACCTTCTCGCTGCCCAAGGAACTCCGCCGCGACCTGCGCGAGGAAGCCGCCGCACTGGCGGCCGGGCGTGGCGGAACCGGTACGCCCGGGGCGTGACCGTCAGTCGTACGTCGTAACGTGGGGCCATGCAGATCTTCGGCGTGGACATCGGCGGGTCCGGCATCAAGGGTGCCCCGGTGGACCTGGACAAGGGCGATCTCGCCCAGGAGCGCTGCAAGGTGCTCACCCCGCATCCGGCGACCCCCGAGGGTGTCGCCGACGGCGTCAAGGAAGTGATCGACCACTTCGGCTGGACCGGCCCGGTCGGGCTCACCTTCCCCGGAGTGGTCAAGGACGGCGCGACCATCCTCACCGCGGCGAACGTCGACAAGAGCTGGGTCGGCGTGGACGCCCGCACCCTGTTCAGCGAGAAGCTGGGCGGCCTCCCGGTCACCCTGGTCAACGACGCGGACGCGGCCGGGCTGGCCGAGATGCGGTTCGGCGCCGGGCGCGGGCGGAAGGGCACGGTCATCCTGCTCACCTTCGGCACCGGCATCGGCAGCGCCGTCTTCACCGACGGCGTGCTGGTCGCCAACACCGAGCTGGGCCACGTCGAGCTGAACGGCCACGACGCGGAGAAGAAGGCGTCCAGCAAGGCCAAGGAGGACGCCGGCCTGAGCTGGGAGCACTGGGCGCGCCGGGTCGAGAAGTACCTCGCGCACCTGGAGATGCTCTTCTCGCCCGAGCTGTTCATCATCGGCGGCGGGGTGAGCCGCAAGGCCGACAAGTTCCTCCCGCACATCAAGGGGATCAAGGCCGAGATCGTCCCGGCCCAGCTTCAGAACAACGCGGGCATCGTGGGCGCGGCGATGCGCGCGGAGCAGCGGGCGGCGGCCGAGTAGCGGGACCGGGGGCCCGTCCGGCGTGGTTCGCCGTACGGGCCCCCGGTGCGCTCAGCGTTTGAGCGTGAAGGTGAAGTCGCCGGAGAGCCTCGACTCCAGCCGGACGGCCGAGACGAGGTTCCCCTCCGCGATCAGCCGCCCGACCCCGGCCCGCGACAGACCGAACCCCTCGGCGATCAGCCGCACCGGCCGGACCGGTACCGGCGCCGCGAAGCGGACCGAGACGTCGGCCTTCTCCCGGTCCAGGTGATCCGGACCGCCCGTCTGGAGACGCCAGGCGCCGTCCCAGTCGAGGGCGACACGGTTGCGCCGCCGCAGCACCGGGTCCTGGAGCAGCTCGGCCGCGAGGGCCGGGTCGTTGGCGTGCAGCCGGTCCAGCAGGCCGGGGCGTACGGAGCGGACGTTCGCCCGCTCCAGGACCGTGAGCTTGGCGGTGTCCCCGCAGCCCGTGCAGAGCACGAGCAGCCAGACGTCGATGAGCTTGTGATGGGCGTTGACGCGGAATTTTCCGTTCGCCCGGAAGCGGCCGGACGCGCACGTGTGGCAGCGGCGCCGGACCAGAGGCAGGCAGGTGGGCATGACCACCCAGTCGTGGAGCACAGAAGTACACCGGTTTCAGTGAGAAGTCCGCAGCAGGAAGCGGCGCGGCGCGAGAGCGCGACGCGCGACAGATCAGCTCTCGGGGGGTCTCACACGGTGTACAACGGCACGTCCTTGCCCAGACGACTCGGTCGGGCAGCACGGTAGCGGCGCGCCGGGGCGCCGCTCCAGTGGTTTTCGGCTCTCAGACCCGGCGTCGGCGGCTGCGTACCCAGCGCACCCGGCGTACCAGGACCATCACCCCCGCGATCAGCGTCCCGCCGTACAGCCAGCCCGCCTGGGTGGCGAGGCCGGTGAAGACGCCCATCAGGGAGCCGAGGAAGCCCGCGCTGCCGTCGGCGACGGAGAAGAGCCCGGCGCCGAAGGCGATCGGCAGGGCGACGGGGGCGGTCAGCACGTCGCCGGGGCGCACCCAGAGCGCGGTGAGCACGCACACGGGCAGGAACAGCACGCCGTAGGCGATCAGGGACGAGCCGAACAGCAGGGCGTCCAGCGCGCCGAGCAGCAGCATCACGGCCACGCAGAACAGGCCGCCGCCGAGCCCGGTGAGCCGGGGGTTCGGGAAACGGCGGCCGGTGGGCGCGGGGCCCGGCTCGGCGACGGGGCCGCGTACGGCCTCGGGCCCGCGGCGGACCGCGACGGGCATCCCGGCCGCGCCGCGCATGGCGTCCGGACCGCGCCGGGCCTGGGGCGGAAGGTGCGCGGGCGTGGGTGTGCCGCGTCGCGGCCCGTCTTTCGGAGGTCGCGTTCTGTGTTGCTCCACTGGACCAACTTAGGTCTGTTTATGTGCCGAATCGCCCTTCAGACACGCCGAAGACATGTCCGGGGGGTCAGTCCGGCCGGACGGGGGATGCTCCCGCTAATTGCCCCGCGCGGACGCCGTAAACTGGTGGATCGGCCGGTGTCCCCTGGGCCCTGGCAGCCCCTGGCCCACTCCTCTACGGGAAGTCGCAACGTGTCGCTCACGATCGGAATCGTCGGCCTGCCCAATGTCGGCAAGTCGACCCTGTTCAACGCCCTGACCAAGAACGACGTGCTGGCGGCCAACTACCCGTTCGCCACGATCGAGCCGAACGTCGGCGTGGTGGGCGTCCCCGACGGTCGCCTGGCGCAGCTCGCGTCGATCTTCTCGTCGGAGCGCATCCTCCCGGCGACGGTGGACTTCGTCGACATCGCGGGCATCGTGCGCGGCGCCTCCGAGGGTGAGGGCCTGGGCAACAAGTTCCTGGCGAACATCCGCGAGTCCGACGCGATCTGCCAGGTCATCCGCGCCTTCAAGGACGAGAACGTCGTGCACGTCGACGGCAAGGTCTCGCCGAAGGACGACATCGAGACGATCAACACCGAGCTGATCCTCGCCGACCTCCAGACCATCGAGAAGGTCCTGCCGCGCCTCCAGAAGGAGTCCCGGATCAAGAAGGACGTCGCGCCGAAGGTGAAGGCGGTCGAGGAGGCGAAGGAGATCCTGGAGAGGGGCGACACCCTGTCCTCCCAGGGCATCCTGCAGGGCTCGGAGCGGGCCGAGCTGCTGCACGACCTGCACCTGCTGACGACCAAGCCCTTCCTCTACGTCTTCAACGTGGACGAGGACGAGCTGACCGACGAGGACTTCAAGAACACCCAGCGCGCGCTGGTCGCCCCGGCCGAGGCGATCTTCCTCAACGCCAAGCTGGAGGCGGACCTCGCGGAGCTGGACGAGGAGGACGCGATGGAGCTCCTGGAGTCCGTCGGCGCCGAGGAGCCCGGTCTGGCCACCCTCGCCCGCGTGGGCTTCAACACCCTCGGCCTCCAGACCTACCTCACGGCCGGCCCCAAGGAATCCCGGGCCTGGACCATCCCCAAGGGCGCCACCGCCCCCGAGGCGGCCGGTGTCATCCACACCGACTTCCAGAAGGGCTTCATCAAGGCGGAGGTCATCTCCTTCGAGGACCTCGTCGAGACGGGGTCCGTGGCGGAGGCCCGCGCCAAGGGCAAGGCGCGCATGGAGGGCAAGGACTATGTGATGCGGGACGGGGATGTGGTGGAGTTCCGCTTCAACGTGTGATCAGTGCCGTGCTGTGAGTCGGATGCTGCATCGGATTCGCAGATGACAAGGGGCCGGCTTCCTCGGGGAGCCGGCCCCTTGTCATGTCCGTGGGTGCCTGCTCTGACTGGCGGTGACAGAAGGGTCGACCAGCGGCTCGAAGGCGGGTTCCTCCTCGTCCGGCGTGCGGGGGAGGAATCCGTCGGGGACGGTGCGGGCGGCGGTGGTGAGGAGGCGGTCCAGGACCTGCCGCTCGGTGGCCGGGGGGAGACCGAGCGCGGCGAGGAGGCGGTCCCGGACGGCGGGGTGGTCCGGGTGGTCGTCGAGGTAGTCGGCATTGAGGGCCGGGGGCCGGAACCCGGACAGTGCGTCGTGCCAGCAGGGGAGACGATGGCGAGGGTCAGTGCCTCGGCGAGGGACTCCGCGATGAGGGAGGCCCGGCCCTCGGAGTCGGTGTAGAGGACGGGACGGGCGCTGTCGGGAGCCGCCGGGCCGCAGAGATAGTGGGTTCCGCCCGCGTTGCAGCCGGCGACCGGCTCCACGGGGAGGCCGTTGGGCAGGACGATCGACTCGATGGGGTCGGTGCGGTCCAGGTCGAACTCACCGTCCCCGGCGAGGAACGCGGCTGTCTCCGGCTGGGTGGCGATGCGCTGGAGCAGTGCGTCGTCGGAGAGGGCGGCCGGGTTGAGGGCCAGGGCGGTCGCAGGGGTGAGCGGATGTCCGGCGAGCACGTGCCGGACGGCGTCGACGGGGACCGGGCGCTCGTAGTAGTCCTCGAAGTGGGCCCGGACGGTGTCCGGGGAACGGTCGATGAGGAGACGGAAGAGGAAGTCGGAGCCGTCCGGGTCCTCGGTGCCGTCGGGGAAGGCGATGGCCGATCCGGTGCGCCAGGCGGTGTCACCGGTTTCCCGCCACAGGCAGACGGTGATCCGAGGAGCGTCGATGCCCTCGTCGTAGAAGGCGGGCTCGTCCAGCAGCGGGCGCAGCGTGGCGGGCACGTCGTCGATGACACCGGGCCAGACCTGCTCGTCCTCCGTCCCGTACGGACTCATCTCGGACTCGTGGTCGAACCCGCGTATGAGCACGCCCGCCGGGGTGAAGAGGACGGAGAAATCGTCCCCCGACCCGTTGTCCATCAGGGCTGCCTCTTCTTCAGGGCCCCAGGCGGTGTCGAAGGCGTACTGGCAGAACTGCGGATCGTCGCCGATGGCCGCGTCGAGGACGGCCAGTGCACGCAGGTGCGCACGGAGCTGGGAGGGTTCGGGAAAAAGGGCGGCGATCTCGCGCACGTTGCTCATGACGCCATGAAAGCAGCCGCCTCTGACAGCCCGGCGCGGTCATGTGCCCCGGCGTCGGAGGGTGTTTCATTCGCGGCGCGGTGATCCTGCGGGCGTCGGGCGGCTCAGGCGCGAGCCAGGCTCCAGCACCTCACGCGTGCCTTCCTCAGGAGCAGCAACGCCCCGATGCTGAGGGCGCTTGCCGTCAGGTGGAGGGAGATCGGGCGCTTGGTCATGAGGGGCTCGCCGGGGTGAGGTGCATGGCCGGGTAGGGGGTGGGGGCTGTCACCCAGCCCGAAGTCAGCAGCAGGCGGGGGGAGCGGGTGGTGGTGAGGAAGGCGAAGGGGCGGTCGTAGGTGAGGGTGAGGACCGTTGTGGAGTGCGTGAGCTGGGGTGGGGCGCTGCCCGGGGTGGCCGCCACCGCCGTCACCGCTCCCGCTCTGAAGCCCCTCGCGCTGAACTGGGCCACCGCCGACTGGCGGGCCGCGCCGATCGTCAGGGGGGTGTCCGAGATGCCGGGGAAGTGGGCGTGCGGGGTGGTGGGAAGGCCGAAGAGGGGTGGGCCCGCCAGGAGGTCGTGGTCGGCGCGGACCTCGTAGGCCACCGTGCGGACGTGCAGGGCGATCGGTTCCGGGCTCGCGGACGGGCGTTGCTCCACGTGCAGGCCCGGCCCCACGTGGCCCAGGGGCAGGCGGCCGCCCTCGGTGACCGGGAGCGTGCGCTCGACCAGGCCCACGCCGGCCGTGATGACCTGACCCGGTGTCATGCCCTCCTCGCCGAGGACGAGGTGGATGTCGATGCCGTTGTCGCCGGGGACGGTGAGGGCGGTGACATGGCCGTCCGGGGTCGCGGCCACGCCCACCCGGTCCGGCCGTACCGACCTGCGGAACAGGCCCAGCAGCGTACGGCCCCGCCACGGCCCGTGCTCCGGGCGCAGCGGCATCTCGGTGAAGGGCTGGCGCCACGTCGTCCGCAGGGAGAGGGCGCTTGCCAGCACCACCTGCGCGTCTCTCGTCAGCTTCAGCGGCATCCGCTCGACCAGGCCGCCGGTGCGCTCGGCCGCCCACGCGTCGAGGCGCTCCTGGGCGGTGATCAGGTCGTCCCCGAACGTGCCGTACGTGCCCGCCGGAAGCTCCGCGCGCCAGTCGTCCCGTAGGCGCAGCGACTGCTGGGTCCACAGGCCGAGGGCCGCGTCCAGGCCGGTCACCGAGCCCACTTCGGCGAGGAGTTGACGGGCCGCCGCGGCCGCCACGTCCGCGGGGACGCCCAGTGCTTCCGAGAGTTCCGCCCGTGCCTGGCCGGCCGCGCCGTCCGCCAGGAAGGCCAGCAGTGGCCACACGCCGGCCGCCGAGAACACCGTTCCGTCGTCCGCCGCGACCGTCCGCGCCCACCGCGCGGTGAGGCGGTTGACCGCCCGTATGCCGGCGCCGCTCATTCCGTCCCCCACGCCCCGCCCCCATGTCCGTTCCGCGCGCCGCCCGTTCGGGGACCGAATCCGTTTTCCGGTCTTGTCCGGACCCGCTCACCATGCGCGCATTCGTACGGTAGCCCGCCCGAGCCGCCTCGTCCGCCCCGGCTGCCGCAACTCGTCCCAGAAACGGTACCGGTGTCCGTGTCCCGCGCCCGCGAACCCGGCGAGCCCGACGGCTCGTCAGAGGCGTCCCCGCGGTCCGCAGACGCCCCGCCCGAAGAGGCTCTGCGGGACCCGCAGGCCCGCAGGGCCCTTACGGGGGCCCCACCCCCTACGGGATGCCGCCCCTCCGGGGCCCGGGGGACCGAAGGCGCGGCGGGCGACGGCGCCAAGGTGTGATCACGGTGCAGCGGGGGAGTCATGGCCGGGGAAAGTCACCGCCCCCAGGAGAAAGTCGCTGGACGCCGGTGTGCGCCGCCCCTCGTCATCACATCGGGTGATTCTCTGGCCTTTGCTTGCATGGCACAACCCACGGTTGCCAGGCTGTTGCTGTCTGTACAACCTGATGGGAGCGGCCAGTGACATTCGGTGAGCAGCCGGCGTACCTGCGCGTGGCGGGTGATCTCCGCCAGAAGATCGTCGACGGTTCACTGCCGCCCCATACCCGCCTTCCCTCGCAGGCCCGAATCCGCGAGGAGTACGGCGTCTCGGACACGGTCGCGCTGGAGGCCCGCAAGGTGCTGATGGCCGAGGGGCTGGTCGAGGGGCGGTCCGGCTCGGGGACGTATGTGCGCGAGCGCCCGGTGCCGCGCAGTGTGGCGCGCTCGGGGTACCGCCCCTCGGGTGGCGCCACCCCTTTCCGGCAGGAGCAGGCCGACGCGTCCGCGCACGGCACCTGGGAGTCCAGCAGCGAGCGCGCCGAGGCCGGTGCCGGGGTCGCGGAGCGGCTGGGGATCGAGCCGGGCGAGCGGGTGATGCGCACGAAGTACCTGTTCCGGGACGCCGGGGAGCCGATGATGCTCTCCACCTCCTGGGAGCCGCTCGCCGTGACCGGCCGCACCCCGGTCATGCTGCCCGAGGAGGGCCCGCTGGGCGGCATGGGCGTCGTCGAGCGGATGCGCGCCATCGACGTGATCGTGGACAACGTCACCGAGGAGGTCGGCGCCCGCCCCGGCCTCGCGGAGGAACTCCTCCTGCTCGGGGGCGTTCCCGGCCATGTCGTCCTCGTCATCCAGCGCACCTACTACGCCTCGGGGCGCCCGGTGGAGACCGCCGACGTCGTCATTCCGGCCGATCGCTACCAGGTCGCGTACCACCTCTCCGTGCGCTGACGCCGCATCGTGAGGTAGCGCACAGGGGACGCGCTCCCCGGGGGCGCACCCCGGCGTACGAATCCCGCGCTTCCCGCCGTCGCCCCGCAGCACTCCGACCGTCGCCCCTGGTGGGCGACGGTCGGGCCCCTCCGTGCGGACCGCCGCCCCGTGCGGCGCGTTCGATTCCGTGCGCCCCCCTGCGTTCTGGCCGGTTGCGTACCTCTTCGTGAAAAGCCGTATCCGCTGTGTGAAGGTTGGGCGTACGCTCGGGCATATGCGTATTGCGGTTTCCTCGGGCGGGACACCTTGGAGCCCCGGAGCGGAAAGCGGGTGGGGCGGGTGCTTAGGGGCACGGGAAGGGAAACGGTGGGGGCGATGAACGAGGGTGCGGTCGTTCTGCCCTGGCTCGTCATACGGCAGGACGACAACGGCAATCGCTACCGGGTCGGCCGGTACGCGACGCGGGCGGAAGCCCAGAAGATCGCCGACAGTCTCGACGGCCGCGGGCACAGGCAGCTCTACTGCGTGGAACGCGTGAGCCAGCACGGCGAGAGCACGCGCAACTGACCACGGGCGTGCTCCCGTAGGCTCCGGACCATGACCGAACGGATCGTGGTGGTGGGGGCCGCCCTGCTCGACGGGGACCGGCTGCTCGCCGCGCGGCGCAGCGCGCCCCCGGAGCTGGCCGGGCGCTGGGAGCTGCCCGGCGGCAAGGTCGAGCCCGGCGAGCGACCCGACGACGCCCTCGTGCGCGAACTGCGCGAGGAACTCGGTATCGACGTCGAAGCGGTCGAACGCGTGCCGGGGGAGTGGCCCCTGAAAAGCCCTTATGTCCTGTGGGTGTGGACCGCCCGGCTCCGTCCGGGTTCCCCCGGACCCGAGGCCCTCCAGGACCACGACGAACTGCGCTGGCTCACCCCCGACCGCCTCTGGGACGTGCCCTGGCTCGACCAGGACGTCCCGGCCGTCCGTGAGATCGCCGCCCGCCTCGGCGCGCAGGCGCGCTGACCGGCGTACGAGGTGCGTCGCCCGGCGTACGGAGCCGAAGCCGGGCCGGCCGTACCCCGCCACGCCCCTGTGCTCCTTGGCCGAGCCCCCCGCGGGGGTGCCCGGAAGCTGTACGCCGTTCGTGCCACAGTGCCCCGCCCCGCGCGGTACTGCCTCCTACATACCGGGTATGTGGCCAGTAACCCCATGAAATCGGACATGGGTGGGCTCGCTTGCCTGGGAAGTGATCGGCGTGTTCGACACCGAGGGCGACTGCGCCGAGTGGACCTTCCCCTCGGAACCCGGTGCGGTGCGCGCGGCCCGTGCCGCTGTCCGGGGCCAGTTGGGCCGCTGGCATCTGGACTCCCTCGCCGATCTGACGGCACTGCTGGTCAGCGAGCTGGTGACCAATTCCCTGCGGCACGCGGACGGCCCGATCGGTCTGCGTCTGGTGCGCCCGGCGCGGCTCGACGGGGTGCTGCTGGTGGAGGTCTCCGACCAGGTGCCGGACCCGCCTCGCGAGCGGATCGCGCGGCCCGAGGACGAGAGCGGGCGGGGCGTGGCGCTCGTCGCGGGTTCCTCCGCCCGCTGGGGCACCCGGCCCGGCGGGAGCGGCAAGATCGTCTGGTTCGAACTGGCGATCCCCGAATGATGCCCGCCCGCGCCCCACGACCCGGAGCGTGGGCGGGTGCATCAGGGGCACGGCGGGGTGAGACGGGAGTACGGACGGGGTGCGCGCGCCCCCGCGTGGGTCGGCTCGTGCCCCGGTGCGCAAGCGCGTTGCCGGGCGCGTGGTTCGAGGCCGTGTTCGCTGGTTAGAAGACTGGAAGTGTTGTCGCAGCACGGGCCGGAAGGCACCCGTACCGAGCTGTGATCGTGAACACCGTGTTGTGCGGCGCCGTAGTGCTGGATACTGCGGGCAGCCGCCCCCGGTGACAGGTGCCGGACGCGGTGAGCTGGAGGGGACGGTTCGCGTGAGCGAGATACCAGCGAAGGCCACGGAGTCCGAGGACCCGTCGGACGCCGCGAGGGGCCGGGCCGCCGAAGAGGCGGCCCCCGTCGACATGTGGCAGAGCAGTCCGCCCGGCTCGATGTACGACTACATAAAGGTCGCCTCCTTCTCCCTCAGCCCCGGCGGGCTGATCGAGCAGTGGAGCCTGCGCGCCGAACAGCTCTTCGGCATTCCCGCCGACCGGGCCGTGGGCCTCGATCCGATCGAGGCGTTCGTCGACCCCGACCTGCGCAGTCGCGGCCAGCGCAAGATGGCCGAGATCCTGGACGGGCGGGAGTGGACCGGCGTGATCCCCTTCCGGATGCCGGACGGCGAGGACGGCTCCCGCGGCGAGGAGGGCATGGCGGAGGTCTACGTCATGCCCACCCGCACCGCCGAGGGCGACAAGGCGGCCGTCTGCATCGTGGTGGACGTGCGGACCCTGCGCAGCATCGAGACCGACCTCGCGGCTTCGCAGGCGATATTCGGCCAATCTCCTTTCGGGTTCCTGCTGATCGACACCGATCTCCGGGTGCGCCGGGCCAACAGCCGGTTCGCGTCGATCTTCGGCGGTACTCCGGACGACCACCGGGGCAAGGGCGTGCACGACTATCTGCCGCGCGCCGAGGCCGACCGGGTCTCGGCCACCCTGCGCCGGGTGATGGAGTCCGGCGACTCCATCACGGACATGCATGTCACCGGCTTCGTACCGGACTCCGAGGAGCGCCGGCACTGGTCCATCAACCTCTATCGCGTGCACAGCGGCAGCGGGCGCCCCATCGGCGTGGCCTGGCTCGGCACCGACATCACCGCACGGCGCGAGGCCGCCCGCGAGGCCGCTTCCGCGCGGCGCAACCTCGCGCTGCTCAACGAGGCCGGCGCCCGCATAGGGAACTCGCTCGACCTGGAGACCACCGCCCGCGAACTGCTCGACGTGGTCGTCCCCGGCTTCTGCGACCTGGCCACCGTCGACCTCTACCAGGCCTTGCTGACCGGTGACGAGGCCCCGCCCAAGCTGGCCGACGGCAGCGCGGAACTGCGCCGGGTCGCCTTCGCCAGCGCCGTCTCCGACGCCCCCTTCGGCGGCTCGGGGGAGCGGGTGGAGCTGGGCGCGGTGCACCGCTTCCCGTTCAACTCCCCCTGTGCGGACGCCCTGCGCACCGCCCGGCCGCAGCGGGTGCCCGCCGAGGAGGGCGGCCTGGTGCAGTCCACGCTCGCCGTGCCGATGGTCGCGCACGACACCGTGGTGGGCATCGTGCAGTTCGCCCGCACCAAGGGCAGCGAGCCGTTCGGAGACCGCGACCGCGACCTCGCGGTGGAGCTGGCCGCGCGCGCCGCCGTCTGCATCGACAACGCCCGGCTCTACCGCCGCGAGCACGAACGCGCGCTGATACTCCAGCGGTCCCTGCTCCCGCCCGGCGACCCCGAGGCGTCCGGCCTGGACATCGCCTGCCGTTATCTGCCCGGCAACGCGGCCACCGAGGTCGGCGGCGACTGGTTCGACGTCATCGAACTCCCCGGCCACCGCACGGCGTTGGTGGTCGGCGACGTGATGGGACGAGGCCTTCGCGCGGCCGTGGCGATGGGCGAACTCCGTACGGCGGTACGCACCCTGGCCCTGCTCGACCTCGAACCGGCCGAGGTGCTCTCCGCACTGGACGAGATCGCCCGCGGCCTCGGCACCCCCGGCGGCGTCCAGCAGGCCACCCGCGCCGCCCGCCAGCCGCGCGACGCCGACCTGTGCGAGGTCTACCTCGCCACCTGTGTGTACGCGGTCTACGACTCCGTCACCCGGCGCTGCACCTTCGCCAACGCGGGCCATCTGCCGCCGGTGCTGGTGGAGCCCGGTGAGGCCGCGCTGATGCTGGACGTGCCGCCCGGCATGCCGCTGGGCGTGGGCGGCGAGCCGTTCGAGGAGGTGGAGGTCGAGTTGCCGGAGGGCGCACTGCTCGCCCTCTACACCGACGGCCTGGTCGAGTCCCGCGACCATCCGCTGGACGAAGGACTCCAGGCGTTCGTGCAGGCGCTCACCGATCCCTCCCGCCCGCTGGAGGACGTCTGCGACCACGTCCTGAACAGCCTCCACACCCGGCACGGCGAGGACGACATCGCGCTGCTCATGGCCCGCGTCCAGGGCCTGCCCGCCGAGTCCGTCGGCGACTGGACGCTGCCCCGCGAACCGCGCAGCGTGGGCCGGGCCCGCGAGTACGCGCGGGCGCAGCTGCTGAGCTGGGACCTGGAGCCCCTGGTCGACACCACGGAACTCCTGGTCAGCGAGCTGGTGACCAACGCCCTGCGGTACGGCGAGGGCGAGATCAGGCTCCGGCTGCTGCTGGACCGCACCCTGGTGTGCGAGGTCTGGGACGCCGGTCTGGTCCAGCCCCGCAGGCGCCGTGCCCGCGACACCGACGAGGGTGGACGGGGCCTGCAACTGGTCGGCCTCCTCAGCGCAGCCTGGGGCTCCCGCCGCACCCCGCGCGGCAAGACGGTGTGGTTCGAGCTGCCGCTCCCCGGCGCCGACAGCCCCCTGACCGACCCGGCGGAGGCACTGCTCAGCCTGTTCTGAACCTTCCGCGGGTCTCCGGCCCGCCGAACGACACCGGGGGGCCCCCGTCCGGCTCCTCGCCGAGCAGCACCCCGCCGAGGACCGCTCCGGTCGTCCCCAGGGAGTCGGACTCCGGCAAGCCGTGCGCCCGTACGTCCCGTTCGGCCAGTTCCAGGGCCCGGCGGGCGAGGACGGCCGCTTCGACGGGGTGGGGTGCGGCGAGGGTGCGCACGGCGGCCGCGAGGAGGGAGCGGGGGTCGGCGCCGACCGCGCCCCGGTGCACCGCGACGAAGTCCTCCGCCTCGCCGACAGCCGCCCGCGCCACCAGGTCGGCGGCGGTGTCCAGCACCCCGCTCCGGGCGCCCGGCAGCCGCACCAGGGCGCGGGTGATCCGGCGCAGCGCGTCCAGCGGGTCGTACGGGCCCGCCGTCAGCTCCGTACGTACGGCGGCCAGGGTGTCGTCGGCACCCGACGGCACCGGTGTGCCCGTGGCCCGGGCCCCGGCCAGTACCGCCTCCGCCCCGGTCAGCGCGGCCGATACCAGTGCCGCCGCCTCCCCCAGCCGGCGAGCCGTGCGGTCCACACCCGCCACCAGAATCCCGGCCTGCGCCACCGAGCCCTCGGCGGCCCGGAGCTGTCGTACAGTGCGCCCCTTCTCGCCCGAGTCGGCGGCACGCCGGGCCTCGTTCAGCCGGGCGGTGGCGAACACCAGCCGGTCCATCGCCTCTTCGGCGCACCCGGCGGCCCGCGCGCCGACCGCCGGTCCGTACCGCTCGCGCAGTTCCGGCACCGTGGCCCGCGCGCCCGCCGCACGTGCCGTCAGCCGGCGGAACGCCCCCTCCGCCACGTCCAGCGCCGGTCCCACCTCGGGCCGGCGCAGCCGGTCCAGCTCCCCGGCCCGCGCGTCCAGCACGCGTCCCGCCTCCGCACACCGGCCGACGACCCCGGCCAGGGTCTGCCCGCGGTCGCCGGGATCGCGGGGTTCGCCCTCCTCGTACCGGTGCCACAGGGCGAAGGCGGCGGAGAGTTCCGTGCGGGCGGTGTGGACCGCGTGGCGGAAGGGGGCGAGGGTGCGCTCGTCCAGGAGCGCGGCCGCGAAGGGCAGCTCCTCCTCGCTCGCCCGCACGCTGTCGTCCGCCTCGACCAGGGCCGCGCGGGCCCGGCGGTCGGACCCGGCCGGGGTGGGGGCGGCCGGTAGTGAGGAGGCGGCTCCGGACGCGCGGCGGCCACGGCGTATGTAGCTGTAGGCGGCCACCACCCCGGCGGCGCCGAGCACGGCGACCGGGAGGATCAGGTCGACGGCGGAGGATTCGTCGTCCTGGGGAGCGGCGGGGGCCGCGCGGGGAGGGGACGCGGTCGCCGGTTCCTGCGCCGCGAGCACGGGGAGGGCCAGCCAGCCCGCCCCGGCGACCGCGCCGACGAGCGCGTGCGCGACCCGCACGCGTATGTGCGCCGTGGCGTGCCGGGGGCGGCCCCGGACCAGGGAAGACGTCACTTTGGGAGCGTATGGGCGGGTTCACGCCCCCGCGAGCGGGCGGGGTTGCGCCGCACGGGTGGGGTTGCCGCGCGGCGCGGTCGTGTCGCCCCGTTTCGCCGGTGCGGTCGTTTTCAGTGGGTGCATAGATGTGATCAGCTCCATATACCGCCAAAAGTGATCAAAACGCCCGCGGCCTTCCGGAGGTAGCAGAGATGTCCCACGACGGCGTCGGCTCACGCGCGGTCCTGCGCGCGACCGCCTTCCTCACCGCTGGCGCCCTCGCGGTGCCCCTCCTCGCCGGCTGCAGCTCGGACGAGAAGGCCGCCCACCCGCTGGCCGGACCGGACATCGCCCACGTCACCCGTGACAAGGTCGCCGAGGGCGGCACCGTGAAGTGGGCCGTGGACGCGCTGCCGGAGACGCTCAACGCCTACCAGGCCGACGCGGACGCGGGCACCACCCGGGTCGCCCAAGCCACCCTCCCCTCGATGTTCCAGCTCGACGCGAACGGCCGCCCGGCGGTGAACCCCGCCTACCTGGAGTCCGCCAAGGTCATCGAGACCGAGCCGCGCCAGGTCGTGCTGTACAAGCTGAACCAGCAGGCCGTGTGGAGCGACGGCCGCGAGATCGGCGCCGCCGACTTCCTCGCGCAGTGGCGCGCCCTGTCCGGCAAGGACAGCGCCTACTGGACCGCCCGCAACGCCGGATACGACCGCATCTCCAAGATCGAGCGCGGCGCCAGCGACCTCCAGGTCCGGGTCACCTTCTCCCGCCCTTACGCCGACTGGAAGTCGCTGTTCTCCCCGCTGTACCCCAAGGACGTCATGGGCACCCCGGACGCCTTCAACGACGGCGCCCGGCGGAAGCTGAAGACCAGCGCGGGCCCCTTCCGGGTGGACAAGGTCGACACCGTCGGCAAGGACGTCGTCCTCACCCGCAACCCGCGCTGGTGGGGGCAGCCCGCCAAGCTCGACCAGATCGTGCTGCACACCGTCCCGCGCGACAAGCGGGCCACCGCACTGGCCGACGGCACGGTCGACGTCGCCGACGTGGACGCCGCCACGGCCGGACGGATCAGTGGCGCCGCCGGAGGCACCGGGACCGGCAGCCCGCTCGCGGGCGGCGGCAAGACCTCCGCCAAGAAGCTCCGCTCCTGGGCGCTCGCCCACGGCCTGGAGGCGAAGAAGGTCGAGCACGCGGGCCGGAAGAAGCTGCGCAAGGCCATCACCCGCTACCTGGAGGAGCAGGACGGACTCCGCTCCTACGAGGTGCGCAAGTCCCTGGAGCCCGCCTACACCCAGCTCGCCCTGAACGGCGCCGGGGGCGTGCTCGCGGACGAGCGGGTACGCCGGGCGGTGGCCCGCGCGCTGGACCGCAAGGAGCTGGCCAAGCTGGTGCTGACCCCGCTCGGCCTGCCCGCCGTGCCGGTCGGCAGCCACCTGGCGCTGGAGGGCCAGCCCGCCTACGCCGACAACAGTGACGCCCTCGGCGGCCAGGACACCAAGGAGGCGCAGGCCCTGCTCTCGGACGCCGGGTGGGTACCGGGCGGCCCGGTCAAGGCGGAGAAGAAGGCCGAGAAGGCCGCCGGACCGGAGAGCAGCACCAAGGACGACGACGAGTCCGAGGGCGGCAAGGACGGCGAGTACGTCGTCGGCGAGGACGACCAGAACACCGACGGCAAGAACACCGATGACAAGAACACCGATGGCAAGAACACCGACGGCAAGAACGAGCACGGCGACGGCAGCGGCCGCCGCCTCGCCCAGGACGGCAAGCAGTACACCGGCCAGGGTGGTGCCCCCGGCGCCTACGCCCCCAAGGGCACGGCCGCCCCGGCCGGCGCGGTCAACGGCCCGCTCGCCAAGGACGGCCAGGCGCTCAACCTCCGCTTCGTGCTCCCCACCGGCGCGGGCTCTGAGACCCTGAACACCGTCGCCGGGCGGATCTCCGCGATGCTGGAGAAGGTCGGCATCCGCACCACCATCGTCAAGGTCCCGGACGAGAGCTATTTCAAGGACCACATCGCGGCCGGCGACTTCGACCTCGCCCTGTATTCCTGGCCCGCCTCCGCCTTCCCGGCCACCGACGCGCGCCCCATCTTCGCCAAGCCGGCGCCCGCCGCCGACGGCTCGGTGAACGTCGAGCAGAACTACACCCGCGTCGGCACCGACCAGGTGGACCAGCTCTTCGACCAGGCCGCCTCGACGCTGGACGAGGACGAGGCCCGCGACCTCATCCGCAAGGCCGACACCCGCATCTGGGCGGCGGCCGGCTCCATCCCGCTCTACCAGCGCCCCCAGCTCGTCGGCGTACGGAAGAACCTGGCCAACACGGGCGCCTTCGGCTTCCAGGCGCCGGTCTACGAGGACATGGGCTTCCTGAAGAAGGGCGCGAAGGTCTCGCCCAGCCCGACCGGGAGCTGACCCCGAACCGGGCCCCGTGGCCCTGCGGAGGCCGTTCCCCGCAGGGCCACGTACCATGGGGTGAGGCCGTGGCGTGTCCAGCCCGGCAGGTCCCGCGCAAGAGAATCCCGCGCAGGGCAGTCCGCACACTCCGGGAGTACGCCGCAATATGGCCACGCGCCACGACATCCGTAACGTCGCCATCGTCGCCCACGTCGACCATGGCAAGACCACCATCGTCGACGGCATGCTGAAGCAGGCCGGCGCGTTCGCCGCTCACCAGCTCGACTCCGTCGACGACCGGGTCATGGACTCCAATGACCTGGAGCGTGAGAAGGGCATCACGATCCTCGCCAAGAACACGGCGGTGAAGTATCACCCCAAGGCCGGCGGCGAGCCGATCACCATCAACATCATCGACACCCCCGGCCACGCCGACTTCGGTGGCGAGGTCGAGCGCGGTCTGTCGATGGTCGACGGTGTCGTCCTCCTTGTCGACGCCTCCGAGGGCCCCCTCCCGCAGACGCGCTTCGTGCTCCGCAAGGCGCTCCAGCAGCGGCTCCCCGTCATCCTGTGCATCAACAAGACGGACCGCCCCGACTCGCGCATCGACGAGGTCGTCAACGAGACCTACGACCTCTTCCTCGACCTGGACGCGGACGAGGAGCAGATCGAGTTCCCGATCGTCTACGCCTGCGGCCGTGACGGCATCGCCTCGCTGACCAAGCCGGAGAACGGCACGGTCCCGGCGGACTCCGACAGCCTGGAGCCGTTCTTCTCCACCATCCTGGAGCACATCCCGGCTCCCACGTACGAGGAGGACGCGCCGCTCCAGGCCCACGTCACCAACCTCGACGCGGACAACTTCCTCGGCCGTATCGCGCTGCTCCGCGTCGAGCAGGGCGAGCTGCGCAAGGGCCAGACCGTCGCGTGGATCAAGCGCGACGGCACCGTGTCCAACGTGCGCATCTCCGAGCTGATGATGACCGAGGCGCTCACCCGCAAGCCGGCCGAGGTGGCGGGCCCCGGTGACATCTGTGCCGTCGCCGGTATCCCGGACATCATGATCGGTGAGACCCTCGCCGACCCGGAGAACCCCGTCGCGCTCCCGCTGATCACGGTGGACGAGCCCGCGATCTCCATGGTCATCGGTACCAACACCTCGCCGCTGGTCGGCCGTGGCGGCACCGGCAAGGGCGCGGACGCCAAGTCCGCCGTCAAGGACCGCAAGGTCACCGCCCGCCAGGTCAAGGACCGCCTCGACCGCGAGCTGATCGGTAACGTCTCCCTCCGTGTGCTCGACACCGAGCGCCCGGACGCCTGGGAGGTCCAGGGCCGCGGTGAGCTGGCGCTCGCCATCCTGGTCGAGCAGATGCGCCGCGAGGGCTTCGAGCTGACCATCGGCAAGCCGCAGGTCGTCACGCAGGTGATCGACGGCAAGGTGCACGAGCCGGTCGAGCGCATGACGATCGACGTCCCCGAGGAGCACATGGGCGCGGTCACGCAGCTCATGGGCGTCCGCAAGGGCCGGATGGACAACATGTCCAACCACGGCTCCGGCTGGGTCCGTCTCGAGTTCGTCGTCCCGTCCCGCGGCCTCATCGGCTTCCGTACCGAGTTCCTGACCAACACCCGTGGTACGGGCATCGCCCACTCCATCCACGAGGGTCACGAGCCGTGGTTCGGCACCCTGACGACCCGGAACAACGGCTCGCTCGTCGCCGACCGCGCCGGTTCCGTCACCGCGTTCGCGATGACGAACCTCCAGGAGCGCGGCGTGCTCTTCACCGAGCCGGGCACCGAGGTGTACGAGGGCATGATCGTCGGCGAGAACTCGCGCTCCGACGACATGGACGTCAACATCACCAAGGAGAAGAAGCTCACGAACATGCGGTCGGCGTCGGCCGACTCGTTCGAGGCGATCGTCCCGCCGCGCAAGCTCTCCCTGGAGCAGTCCCTGGAATTCTGCCGCGACGACGAGTGCGTCGAGGTGACCCCGGAGGCGGTTCGCATCCGCAAGGTCGTCCTCGACCAGAAGGAGCGCGGCCGCACCGCGAGCCGTGCCAAGCACAGCTGACGACTGATCAAATCGGCGTGCGCGCCGGGTGACTCAAGCCCGGCCGTCCCCATCTCGGGGGCGGCCGGGCTTTTTCGCAACCGGATTTTTCCCGCCGCCGGGCCGGCCGGTGTCCGGAACGCGGAGATCCCGGACCGATAGCCATGTAACACGTCCGTTTCGCGGCCTTCAGTAGGGGAGTCGTTTGTCCGGTCTTGGGAAGTTCCGCCCGTCAGCTGTGACTGAATTGAGATTTAAAGACAGTGGTCGCCACTTGGCTCATGTCAGATAGTTAGCCGCGTACCGCTCGGGTCAAAGGGGAGCTGTTCGTCGCTTCCAGCGGTGTGATCCGGCCCTAGAACTACGCGCGTCCGACTGCGAGTTCGCGCGCTGTCCAGCAATCCCGGAACCTCCCGCACTCATATCTGCGAAACGGACGAACCGTGACAAGTCCTATCGACATCGAGGGCGGCGGGACTTCGGTCGTCGTCGACGGCGAAGCAGGGCCGTCGGCCAAGGCCGAGACCGTCCAGCTCGAAGGCCGTTCTCCCGGCCGGCTGATGTGGATGCGCTTCAAGCGCGACCGCACCGGCGTGATCTCGGCCTGTGTCGTGATCTTTTTCTTCGCGATCGGGTTGCTCGCCCCGCTGATATCCAAGCTGTACGGCAAGGACCCGTACACGGTGTACGCGGACGAGCGTCCCGAGCTGTTCGACAGTGCGGGTGTGCCGGTGCAGCCCAACGGCGGTATCAGCGGCGAGTTCTGGTTCGGCCTCGAACCCGGCAACGGCTACGACGTCTTCACCAAGCTGCTGTTCGGCATCCGTACCTCGCTGATGATCTCGCTCGCGGTCACCGTCACCGTCGTCCTCACCGGCATCCTGCTCGGCGTCGCGGCCGGATACCTGGGCGGGCGCACCGACTTCGCCATCGGCCGGGTCATCGACTTCCTGCTCGCCTTCCCGGCGCAGTTGTTCTTCATCGCCAGCATGCCGGTCGTCGTCTCGCTGTTCGTCAGCCCGCGCGACGAGACCCCCACCTACGTCCGGGTGCTGGCGCTGATCATCGTCCAGTGGTTCCTCGGCTGGATGAGCCTCGCCCGCATCCTGCGCGGCACCTCGCTCGCCCTGCGGGAGCGGGAGTTCATCGAGGCGGCCCGGGTCAGCGGGGCCTCCTCGTGGCGGATCATCCGCAAGGAGATCCTGCCGAACGTGGTCACCCCGCTACTGGTGCAGGCCACTTACCTGCTGCCCTCCTTCGTCACCGCGGAGGCCGGACTCTCCTTCCTGGGCGTGGGCATCGTCGAACCGACGCCGGACTGGGGACAGATGTTCTCCAAGGCGTCCACGGAACTGGTGATGCAGAACGACATCACCTACATGTTCTTCCCGGGCATCTCGATGATCATCTTCATCGTGGCGTTCAACCTGCTCGGGGATTCGGTCAGAGACGCGTTCGACCCCAAGACCGCACGCTGACCGGTCACTTCACAGCACCACAGCACCACAGCACCTCGCACAGCACTACCAGCAGTTTCTTTCGCACTGGTGACACAGGAACGCACTGGTGACACAGAGATGGGTGGGAACCTCGTGATGAGTAGGGGCGGACGCCACACATACGGCGCACTCTCCGTGCTCGCGGCCGGAGCGCTTGTGCTCACCGGTTGCAGCAAGGGCGGCAGCGACAGCGGCGGCGACGACAAGAAGCAGCAGCAGAACGCCCAGCGCCAGCAGGCGCTGATCAAGTTCGGTGACGAGAAGGCGTCCACCGGACCGGCGGCCGAGGTGCCCGGCGCCAAGTCCGGCGGCACCCTGGAGGTCCTCCAGCGCGACAGCTACGCGCACCTCGACCCGGCACAGATCTACGTGGCCGACGAGGGCGCGCTCGCCACCCTGCTGCACCGCGGTCTCACCGGGTACAAGGCGACCAGCAACGACGGCAGCAAGCACGAGGTCGTCGGCGACCTCGCCACCGACTCGGGCACCACCACCGACGGCGGCAAGACCTGGAAGTACACGCTCAAGGACGGCATCAAGTTCCAGGACGGCACGCCGATCACGTCCAAGGACGTCCGGCACACCGTCGAGCGGCTCTTCGCGCCCTTCATCAACCAGGGCCCGACCTTCCTCCAGCAGTGGCTCGCCGACTCGCCGGGCGCGACCTACCGCAAGCTGCTCAAGGACGGCCCCTACAAGGGCAAGCACCTGCCCGACTCGGTGCTGTCGACGCCGGACGACAAGACGATCGTCTTCCACTTCAAGACGGCCCGCCCCGACCTGCCGTACGCCCTGGCCATGGCCGGCTACGGGATCGTCTCCCAGAAGGGCGACACCAAGGAGCGCTACGACAAGGCGCCCGTGGTGAGCGGCCCGTACAAGATCCAGTCGTTCAAGTCCGGCAAGTCCATGGTGCTGGTGAAGAACACCAACTGGGACCCGAAGACGGACCCGATCCGGCACCAGTACATCGACCGGTTCAACTTCAGCTTCAACCAGCAGTACGAGGCGTCCACCAAGGCGCTGCTCGCCGACAGCGGCGCCGACCAGGCCGGCATCAGCTTCAACAACCAGGTCGACGCGGGCAACCTGTCCTCGGTGCTCCGGGACGCGAAGCTGAAGTCCCGTACGGTCTCGGGCTACCAGTCGTTCGTCGGCCAGATGAACATCAACATGAGCCACAAGCCCATGCAGGACAAGACGGTCCGTGAAGCCATCGCCTACGCCCTGCCGGTCACCCCGTTCGTCCGTGCCTACGGCGGCACCGACGCCATGGAGGTCGCGGGCGGTCTGATCTCTCCGACCGTCTCCGGCTACGACGCCGCCTTCGACCCGTGGGGCAAGAAGAAGAAGCCCGCCGGTGACGCGGCCAAGGCCAGGGAGCTGCTGAAGAAGGCCGGCAAGCTCAACATGAAGCTGACCTTCGGCTACATCAACACCCCCGAGGGCCAGCAGTACTCCACCGCCATGGCGGCGGGCCTGAAGAAGGCCGGCTTCAACGTCCAGCGCCAGGAGATCCCGGCCGAGACGTTCTACGACCAGGTCTCCAAGCTGGACAACAACTACGACATCTTCCACACCGCGTGGGGTGCCGACTGGCCGTCCGCCTCGACCGTGATCCCGCCGCTGTACGACGGCCGCGTGATCGCCGACGGCGCGCAGAACTACTCGCAGATCAACGACCCGCAGATCAACAGCGAGATCGACCGGATCAGCAAGATCACCGACCCGGCCAAGGCCGCGTCCGAGTGGGAGAAGCTCGACCAGCACATCGTGAAGGACGTCATCAACGTCGTCCCGACCGCGTACTACAAGCAGACCCAGATCGCCGGTTCCAAGGTCGGCGGACTCGTCTACGACGACGTGCTCAGCGGCGTCGACCCGCGTCGCCTCTTCATCAAGTAACCGCCCCGCGCCCGGCATCCGGCGCACCCCGTAAGGGTGCGCCGGATGCCGGGCCCCGGACCGCCGACGTCAGAGAGCTGCCCCTGTCATGCTGCGCTTCCTCGTCCGCCGGACCCTCGGTGCCGTCGTCATCCTCTTCCTGCTGAGCATGGTCACATTCGTCCTGTTCTTCGGGGTGCCCCGCGACCCGGCGCTGCTGATGTGCGGCAAGACCTGCAACGCCGACGCCATCGCGAACATCCACCATGTGCTCGGCCTGGACAAGTCCATCCCGGAGCAGTACCTGATCTTCCTGCACAACCTGGTCATGGGCAGCGACAGCTTCGCCCAGGGACCGTGCCCGGCGCCCTGCTTCGGCTACTCGTACCACTCCAACGAGCCGGTCTGGGACACGCTGATCGACCGGCTGCCCACCACCGTCTCGCTGACCATCGGCAGCGCGGTGTTCTTCCTCGTCATCGGCATCGGCGCCGGTCTGGTGGCCGCCTGGCGGCGCGGCACCGTGGTCGACAAGGTCGCGACGGCCGGCGCGATGGTCATCTCCGGGATGCAGATCTACTTCCTCGGCCCGCTGGCCCTGGCGCTGCTCGTGTACCAGACCCACTGGTTCGACAAGCCCGCCTACAACGACTTCACCGCCAACCCCCTGACCTGGTTCTCGGGTCTGCTCATCCCCTGGGTGATCCTCTCCACCATCTTCGCGGCGCAGTACACCCGTATGGCGCGCTCCTCGATGATCGAGCAGCTCCAGGAGGACCACGTCCGCACCGCCCGCGCCAAGGGCATGTCCCGGCGGTACGTGTTCTTCCGGTACGCCTGGCGCGGCTCGCTGATCCCGATCGTCACCATCTTCGGCATCGACCTCGGCTCGCTGCTCGGCGGCGCCATCATCACCGAGTGGACCTTCGGTCTGCCGGGCCTCGGCCAACTGTCCGTGCAGTCCGTGTTCTTCAGCGATCTGCCGCTGCTGCTCGGCGTGATGCTGTTCGCCGCCGCCATGATCCTGCTCTTCAACATCATCGTCGACGCCGCGTACGCCTTCATCGACCCGCGCGTGCGGCTGTCCTAGGAGCACTGTCGTGACCACTTTGACCAAGGAGGCCGGTGTTCCGGCCCCGGCGGGCGACGGTCCGCTGCTGTCCGTGCGCGACCTGCACGTCAGCTTCAAGACCGAGGACGGCGTCGTACGGGCCGTGGACGGGCTCTCCTTCGACCTGGAGCGGGGCAGAACGCTCGGCATCGTGGGGGAGTCGGGCTCGGGCAAGTCGGTCACCAACCTGACCGTCCTCGGCCTGCACAACCCGATGTTCACCACCATCGAGGGCGAGATCCTGCTGGACGGGCAGGAGCTGACGACCGCGCGCGAGTCGGAGATGGAGAAGCTGCGCGGCAACAAGGTCGCCATGATCTTCCAGGACCCGCTGACCGCGCTCTCCCCCTACTACACGGTCGGCCGGCAGATCGCCGAGCCGTACATGAAGCACACCGGCGCCTCCAAGAAGGAGGCGTGGAACCGCGCGGTGGAGATGCTGGGCAAGGTCGGCATCCCCAACCCCAAGGCACGGGCGGGGGAATACCCGCACCAGTTCTCCGGCGGCATGCGCCAGCGCGCGATGATCGCCATGGCCCTGGTCTGCGACCCCGACCTGCTGATCGCGGACGAGCCGACCACCGCGCTCGACGTGACGGTCCAGGCGCAGATCCTCGACCTGCTCAAGGACCTCCAGCAGGAATTCGGCTCGGGCATCATCTTCATCACCCACGACCTCGGGGTGATCGCGGACATGGCCGACGACATCATGGTGATGTACGCGGGCAGCGCGGTGGAGCGCGGCTCGGTCGACTCCGTCCTGCACGCGCCCGAACACCCCTACACCTGGGGCCTGTTGAACTCGATGCCGCGGCTCGACTCCGACCCGTCGATCGCGCTCACCCCCATTCCGGGCTCCCCGCCCTCCCTGCTCAACCCGCCCTCCGGCTGCCGCT
The DNA here is from genome assembly GCF_004784465.1 of Streptomyces griseoluteus. Taxonomy (GTDB): domain Bacteria; phylum Actinomycetota; class Actinomycetes; order Streptomycetales; family Streptomycetaceae; genus Streptomyces; species Streptomyces griseoluteus. The sequence goes on from NZ_SRRU01000001.1 coordinate 507,657, forward strand.
TCCACCCCCGCTGCCCCTTCCAGGACCGGGTCGAGGGCAACCGGTGCGTGACCGAGCGCCCGCTGCTCGGCGCGGGGGAGTCGGCGTGCCATCTCACCCCGGCGCAGAAGCGGGACATCTTCGTGGACGAGATCAAGCCCCGGCTGGGTTAGGGCACGATCGACGAGACGCCCCCAAGGGCGCAAAGGAGAACCGTCATGACCAAGGACCTGCTCCTGCCCGCTCCGCGGGACGAGGGCGCCGACGCCGGGGGCGAACCGCTGCTGGAGGTCTCCGGGCTGACCAAGCACTTCCCGGTCAAGGGAGGCTTCCCCATCCGGCGGACCATCGGCGCGGTCCAGGCGGTGGACGGCATCGACCTGTCGGTGCGGGTGGGCGAGAGCTTCGGGCTGGTCGGTGAGTCGGGCTGCGGCAAGTCGACCACGGGCCGGCTGATCACCCGGCTGATGGAGCCGACCGCGGGCACGATCTCCTACCGGGGCAAGGACATCAGCCGGGCCTCGCGCCGGGAGCTGGCGCCGATCCGGTCCGAGATCCAGATGATCTTCCAGGACCCGTACTCCTCCCTCAATCCCCGCCAGACGGTCGGCAAGATCATCTCCGGGCCGATGGAGATCAACGGCATCGAGCCGCCCGGCGGCCGTGAGAAGCGGGTGCGCGAGCTGCTGGAGATCGTCGGTCTCAACCCCGAGCACTTCAACCGCTTCCCGCACGAGTTCTCCGGCGGCCAGCGGCAGCGCATCGGGGTGGCGCGGGCGCTCGCGCTGGAGCCCAAGCTGATCGTGGCCGACGAGCCGGTGTCCGCGCTGGACGTGTCGATCCAGGCCCAGGTGGTGAACCTGCTGCAGAAGGTGCAGCGGGAACTCGGCATCGCGTTCCTGTTCATCGCGCACGACCTGGCCATCGTGCGGCACTTCTCGCAGCGCGTCGCGGTGATGTACCTCGGCAAGATCATCGAGGTGGGCGACCGGGACTCCATCTACACCCGCCCCCGGCACCCCTACACCCACGCTCTGCTCTCCGCCGTGCCCGAGGTGAGCGTGGCGGGCGAACAGGCCCCTGCCCGCGAGCGCATCCGGCTCGCCGGTGACGTGCCCTCCCCGATCGACCCGCCCTCGGGCTGCCGCTTCCGCACCCGGTGCTGGAAGGCGCAGGACAAGTGCGCGACCGAGGAGCCGCCGCTGGTCCAGCTCTCCGGGAACCGGGCCGGTCACCTGACGGCCTGCCACTTCCCGGAGGAGCCGACGACCGAGGCCCGCGAGGAGGACATCATCCTGGACCCGGCGCTCGCGGCGCTGGAGGAGGACACCTCCAAGGACTAGAGGGTGTTTCCCCCTGGTGCGCCCCTTCGGCGATGGTGATGATCTCCGGCGAGGCCGGGCCCAGCGGACTCCGGTCCCAGTCGCCGTAGCGGGCCACCGTCCGCAGCCCGGCCTCGGCGAGGAAGCGGTCCAGCTCGCCGGGGCCGAGGAAGCGGAGGGTGTTGCGGCCGACCCTCGGGGCCGGCCAGCTCTCGCACGTGTAGGTCTCGGTGAATTCGACTCGACCGCCCGCCGGGCCGTGCGTCACCTCGTGGTGGACCCGGATCCCGGCACCGTCCGGGCCGGTGATGGTGCGTACCCGGTCCGGGGTCCAGCGCTCCCACGGGCGGACCTCGGGGTTGCGCGTCTCGAAGACGAAGCGGCCGCCCTCCGCCAGCGCCTCCCGCACCGCGCCCAGGCACTGCCGTACGTCCTCGTCCCGGACCAACTGCTGGAAGGCGTGCCCGGTCATCACCGCGAGCGCGAATTCGCCCTTCCACGGGCGGCTGCGGGTGTCACCGAGGACCCACTCGATGTCCCGGGTGCCTTCCCGGGCACGCACCAGCATCGCGGCGGCCGGGTCGAGTCCGGTCAGCCGTCCGGGGTGCCCCTCGGCGCGGGCCCGGCGGAGCAACTGGCCGGTGCCGCAGCCGATGTCCAGCACCGAGTCCGCCGCGCGGATCAGGCCGAGGTGGAAGTCGTCGCCCGGACCCCAGGGGTTGAGGGTGTCGTAATGGGCGGCGATCGAGAGGTCGTTGAACGGGTGGGTCGACACCGTGGCAGTCTCACATGGCCGTCGGAGCGCCCGTCGGCGCCGGGGAAGGGTTCCGGCCAGGACGTGAAAAGGCCCGCGTCCGGGTGGACGCGGGCCTTCAGAGGTGTGTCAGACCGCTTCCTGGGGGGTCTTGGAGAGGCCGGTGACCGGGATGATCTCCTGCGTCTCCGGATAGTGGCAGGCCGTGAGGTGGCCGGCCTTGTTGCCCTCGGCCTGCGCGAGCGGCGGGGCCTCGGTCGCGCACTTCTCCGTCGCCTTCCAGCACCGGGTGCGGAAGCGGCAGCCCGACGGCGGGTCGATGGGCGAGGGCACGTCCCCGACCAGGCGGATGCGCTCGCGCGGGGTGTCGTCCACCGTGGCCTCCGGGACGGCGGAGAGCAGGGCGCGGGTGTAGGGGTGGCGCGGGTTGTTGTAGAGGTCGTCGCGGTCGCCGATCTCCACGATCTTGCCGAGGTACATCACCGCGACGCGCTGCGAGAAGTGCCGCACGATGGCGAGGTCGTGGGCGATGAACACGAAGGCGATGCCGAGTTCGCGCTGCACCTTCTGCAGCAGGTTGACGACCTGGGCCTGGATGGAGACGTCCAGCGCGGAGACCGGCTCGTCGGCCACGATCAGCTTCGGGTTCAGGGCCAGCGCCCGCGCCACCCCGATGCGCTGCCGCTGGCCGCCGGAGAACTCGTGCGGGAAGCGGTTGAAGTGCTCGGGGTTGAGACCGACGATCTCCAGCAGCTCCCGCACCCGCTTCTCACGGCCGCCGGGCGGCTCGATGCCGTTGATCTCCATCGGCCCGGCGATGATCTTGCCGACCGTGTGCCGCGGGTTCAGCGAGGCGTACGGGTCCTGGAAGATCATCTGGATCTCGGACCGGATCGGCGCGAGGGCCTTGCGGCCGGCGTGCGTGATGTCCTGGCCCCGGTAGGAGATCGTGCCCGCGGTCGGCTCCATCAGCCGGGTGATCAGCCGGCCGGTGGTGGACTTGCCGCAGCCGGACTCGCCGACCAGACCCAGGCTCTCGCCCTCGGCGACCTGGAAGTCCAGCCCGTCCACGGCCTGGACCGCGCCGACGGTGCGCCGGATCGGGAAGCCGCCCTTGATCGGGAAGTGCTTGGTCAGCCCGGAGACGTCCAGGAGGGGAGTGGTGTCGCTCATGGTGGTGAAATCCCGTCTCGTGTACGTCAGATGGCCTTGCTGGCGGCAAGGTCGGCGAGGAACTCACGGCGCTGGCCGTCGGAAAGGTGGCAGGCGTTGCCGCGGCCGTCCTCGATCTGGAGCAGCGGGCGCTCGGTGGCGCACCGGTTGCCCTCCACCTCGGACGCGAAGGCGCAGCGCGGGTGGAAACGGCAGCCGGTGGGCGGGTTCAGCAGCGAGGGCGGGGAACCCGGGATCGGGTTGAGCGGCACGTCGACCGGGCCGTCCAGGCTCGGCATGGAACCGAGCAGACCCCAGGTGTAGGGGTGCTGCGGGGAGCGCAGCACCTCCTCCTTCGGGCCGCGCTCCACGCAGCGGCCGCCGTACATCACCAGCACGTCGTCGGCGATGTCCGCGATGACGCCCAGGTCGTGGGTGATGAAGATGATCGAGGTGCCGAACTCCTGCTGGAGGTCCTTGAGCAGGTCCATGATCTGGGCCTGCACGGTGACGTCCAGCGCGGTGGTCGGCTCGTCCGCGATCAGGAGCTTCGGGTCGCAGACCAGGGCCATGGCGATCATCGCGCGCTGGCGCATACCGCCGGAGAACTCGTGCGGGTAGTTGTCGACCCGGCGGTCCGGCTGCGGGATGCCGACCCGGCGCAGCATCTCGATCGCCCGCTCCCGCGCCGCCTTCTTCGAGGCGCCGGTGTGCTTGCGGTAGACCTCGCCGATCTGGGTCCCGATGGTGTGGTACGGCGACAGCGAGGCCAGGGCGTCCTGGAAGATCATCGCCATCTTGTTGCCGCGGAGCTTCTCCAGCGTGCGGTCGGACGCGCCGTTCAGCTCGTCGCCGTCCAGCTCGATGGAGCCCTCGATCGTGGTGGTGTCCGGGTTGTGCAGCCCGAGGATGGTCAGGTTCGTGACGGACTTGCCGGAGCCCGACTCCCCCACGATGCCGAGCGTCCTGCCGCGAGCGAGGTCGAAGGAGAGGCCGTCGACGGCCTTGACGGTGCCGTCCTCGGTCGAGAAGTGCACCTTCAGGTCCTTGATGGACAGGAAGGGCTGCGAATCGGTGCTCGTCACGGGGACGCTCCAGGAGGGGTGATGCGGGGGAAGCTGGCGGGGGCGGGCGGGGTCAGGCGAGCCGGATGCGCGGGTCGATCATCGCGTAGACCGCGTCGACGACGATGTTGGCGAGCACCACGAAGGAGGCGGTGATCACCATGACGCCGAGCAGCATCGGCAGGTCGTTGGTGAACACGGACTTCACCGCCAGCATGCCGAGGCCCTGGAGACTGAAGGTCTTCTCGGTGATCATCGCGCCACCGAGCAGTACACCCATGTCGATGCCGAAGATGGTGACGATCGGGCCCATCGCGCCGCGCCAGGCGAAGCGGAAGAAGACGTTGCGACGGGACATGCCCTTGGCGCGGGCGGTGCGGACGTAGTCCTCGCTCAGCGTCTCGACGAGCTGTGAGCGGGTCATACGCGTGTAGTTGGCGGTCCAGATCAGCGCCAGCACCAGCCAGGGAACCAGCAGTCCCGTGAACCACGCGCCCGGGTTGTCCGTGAAGGGCGTGTACGAGGGCTGCGAGAGGATGTGCGACTGGTACACGAGCAGGTACAGCGCGACCGGGCCGACGAAGTAGATCTGCATGGACGAGGCGACCAGCGAGGCCGAACTGGCGAACTTGTCCAGCATCTTGCCCTGCTTCACCGCGGCGAGCATGCCGGCGCCGATGCCGAAGAGCAGGAAGACGACCGAGGAGCCGAGGGCGAGGGAGGCCGTGGTGGGGAAGCGGTCCAGGATGGTGGCGAGGACCGGTTCGCGGTTGACGAACGAGTAGCCGAGGCAGGGTGCGTCGCAGTGGCCAAAGCCGGCGTAGTCGCGGCCCACGAAGATGGCCGACAGCCAGTGCCAGTACTGGACCGGCATCGGGTCCGAGATTCCCATGTTGTGCCGGATGACCTCCAGGGTCTCCGGCGTGCACACCTTGCCGCAGGCCAGCCGGGCCGGGTCGCGCGGTACCGCGTAGAAGAGCATGAACGTGACCGCGCTGATGATCACCAGTGTGATCACGGCGCCGAGAAGTCGGCGAACGAGGAAGCGAAGCATGGGGGTTGGCTTTCCTGGGAGGGCCGTCGTGCGGATCGGACCGGGTCGGGCTGACCGGGGCCCGGTGGACGAGCCGAGGGTGGGGCGGCGGTCGGCCGCCCCACCTTCAGGGGTGGATCACTACTTGACGAACATCTTGTAGAGCATGCAGCCGTCGAAGTTCGGGTCCATCTTCACGTTGCCGAGCTTCGAGCCGTGGATGTACAGGCGCTTCATGTACACGTCCGGGATGAAGGCGCCCAGCTCGGTGACCTGCTTGTCCAGGGCGGCCCACATGGCGTTGGCCTTGGTCTGGTCCGGCTCCGCGGTGGCGGCCTTGATGGCGGCGTCCACGTCGGGGTTCTTCAGGTGGCAGTAGTTGGTGCCCTGGTCCACCACGTTGTGGCTGTCGAACAGCGGCTGGAAGACCGAGTAGCCGGTCGGCCAGTCCGCGGACCAGCCGCCCCAGTAGATGTCGTAGCCGTTGTCCAGCTTGCCGATCTGGTCGTACCAGGTGGTGGAGTCGATGCCCTTGGAGACGACGTCGAAGCCGGCCGCCTTCAGGGCGTTCTCGATGACGACCTTCACCTTGGCGTTGACCGGGTCGTTCATGTACGCGTAGACGACCTTGGTGCCGAGCTTGCCGGCCTTCTTCAGGACCGCCTTGGCGGCCGCCGGGTCGCCCGAGGGGTTCTTCAGCTTGCCCCACACGTCCTGCGACTCGTAACCGGCGACGAGCGGGCTCATGATGCCGGTCGCGTAGTCACCACGGTGCGTGCCGCCCTGGAGCTGGCGGATGCCGGCCGTCGGCCAGGCGCGGATGATGGCCTCGCGGACCTTGATGTCGGTGACGCGGGTCTGGTTGATCCAGTAGACGCTGGAGCCGCTGCTCAGGTCCTCGAACAGCCGGTCCTTGGCCTTGACGGTCGCCTGCTGGACGCGGTCCTGCGGGACGGTGCGCCAGGACACGGCGTACTGGTCCTTGCCGGAGTCGGCGATCAGACGGTCCGCGGCGGTCTGCGCCTCGATGCCGAAGGTGAAGTCGAACTCGTCCGGGTAGGCGTTGCGGATCGGGTCGGTGGCCGCGTCCCAGTGCTCGTTGCGGACCAGGACCATCGACTTGTCCGTGACATGGGACTTGATCTTGTAGGGGCCGTTGGAGAACGGCTTCTTGTCGTAGTCCTGCTTCTTGTCGTGCTTCACCGGGGTCGGCGCGTACGACTGCATCGCCACCACGTAGTTGAAGTCCGGACGCGCCTCGGAGAGGTGGAACGTGATGGACTTGCCACTGGTCTCGATCGACTTCAGGTGCTTGCCCTTGAACGGGCCCGAGTACGACTTGCGGTACTCCTGGGAGCCCGTCAGCCAGGTCTGGGCGTAGACGGCGCCTTCGGTGATGAAGCTGGCGAAGGCACGCTCGAAGCCGTGGCGGACGTCGTCGACGGTGACGTCGGAGCCGTCCTCCCACTTGATCCCGTCCTTCAGCGTGAAGGTCCAGGTCTTGCCGCCGTCCTTCATGGTGCCCGTGTCGGTGGCGAGGTCGCCGACCAGGGTCATCGCGCCGTCGTCACCGATCTTGTAACCGGTGAGCGTGCGGGAGAGGACGACGACGGCGAGCGAGTTCCACGCGTAGTAGACGCGCTGCGGGTCGAGGTGCGAGAAGTCGTCGTCGTTCAGCAGGTAGACCGTGCCGCCCTTCTTGGCGCCGGAGACCTCCGGCGCCGGGCCCTTGGAGTCCTCCGCCGTGCCGATCTTGACCGTGCTGGCGTGGGCCTTGGCAGCTTCCTGCTGGCCGGCCTTCCCCGCGCTGCTCGTGTTACCGCTGCTGCACGCGGTGAGCACCGAGCCCGATGCGGCGGCAACACCGGTGGCTATCAGGAAGTTTCTGCGGGAGAAGGACATCGCATCCTGCCTTGAAGTGGGTTGATGAGAGAGAAGCGGCACCGCGGCGCGCTTGCCGAGGCCCTGGAAATGAGCCGGCGTCAGCGCTTGGTCTTCGGGTCGAGCGCGTCGCGCACCGAGTCACCGAGAAGGTTGAACGCCAGGACGAAGAGCACCATCGTCACGCCGGGGAACAGCAGGAACGTGAAGTCGTCCTGGTAGAACTGGGCGGCGTAGCCGATCATGATGCCCCAGTCGGGGGTCGGGTCCTGGATGCCGACACCGAGGTAGGCGAGGCCCGCTTCCGTGGTGACCATCGCCGGGAGCAGCAAGGTGCCCTGGATGAGGATGGGCGTCCAGAGGTTGGGCAGCAGCTCCTTGAAGATGATGCGCGCCGGAGAGGCACCGGTGACCTTCGCGGCCTCCACGAACTCGCGTTCCCGCAGGGCCAGCACCTGACCGCGCAGCAGCCGGGCTATGGAGGCCCAGCCGAAGATGGTCAGCAGGAGGATGAGGCAGACCACGACCAGCCAGGTCGGCGTGTTCTCGTTGTCCGCCACGAAGAGGGCCAGGACCACCGGAGTGAAGGCGACGAAGAAGAGCTGCTGCGGGAAGGCGAGCAGGATGTCGATGACCCGGCCGAGGAGCCAGTCCGTCTTGCCGCCGATGTAACCCGCGCTGATGCCGATGATCACGCCGGCGACCATGGTGAGCACCGTGATCGCGACGGAGATCAGCAGGGAGTTGCGGATCGCGTAGAGCAGGAACGTGAAGACGTCGCGGCCGAGCTGCGGGTCGATACCGAACCAGAACTCTCCGTCGATGCCGCCGTTGGGCTTCGCCGGGAATCCGTTGTCCCCCAGCAGGCCAGGGGTGTTGAGGCCGTACGTGGTGTACGGGTCCTTGCCGTAGAGGCTGGAGATGAGCGGAGCGGCCAGGCTGATCACGAAGAAGAAGATGACGATGACGGCCGAGGCGACACCGACACGGTCCCGCTTGAACCGCAGCCAGGCCAGTTGTCCGGGAGACCTGCTCTCGGGACCCTTCGCGTCAGGAGAAGCGTTCGACTTCTCGACGGGAACGTCGGTCACCTCAAGCGCGGCAGCCGCCGATGGAGTGGGGGTGGTCATTGGTGCTCCTGGCCCAAGGGAGGGTCTGAGGACTCCGCAGGGCGCTCCCCTACGGGCTACGCCGGACTTTTTCAACGCAATTCATTCAAGGTCAATAAATTCTCGGTCGACTTGGTCCTGTCTTTACCTTCTTTACCTCTGCATGATGCATCCGTAGCTACGCGTGTAGCGCGACCGTAACCAATCCGTGCTTCACTTGGGGTATTTCGGGCAAATCAACCAATGGGTTCGATATCCGGACGGCGAGGTATCGAAATGCGTACATCGACGCGTCACGATCCAACGTTTCGGCAACGTTGCGCGGCGATCCGTTGCGCCTTGTCCGCAAGATCACCGAGAGCGTGCCGGACCTGCCTGCATATGGCTGACGTGTCCCCCCAAACGCCGGGCAATCGGGCGGCGGGCATGCGGGATGTGCCGGGCGGGCCGATATTGACCGGTAACGGTGAGGTGATCCCTGAGGAGGCAGCATGCGCGGATTCACGCACGCCAGATGGCTGACCGGCGCCGCCGCGGTGATGCTCGTGGTCACCGGGTGCGGCGGCGGAGCGAGCGGGACGGCGGACGGCGGGATGCTCACCTCCTCCTGGGGCGACCCGCAGAACCCGCTGGAGCCGTCCAACACCAACGAGGTGCAGGGCGGCAAGGTGCTCGACATGGTCTTCCGGGGCCTGAAGCGGTACGACCCGAAGACCGGCGAGGCCCGGAACATGCTGGCCCGGTCGATCGAGACCACCGACTCCCGGCACTACACCGTGAAGCTCAAGGAGGGCTGGACCTTCTCCAACGGCGAGAAGGTCACCGCCCGCTCTTTCACCGACGCCTGGAACTACGGTGCGAGCCTGAAGAACAAGCAGAAGAACGCGTACTTCTTCGGCTACATCGAGGGCTACGACCAGGTGCACCCCGAGATGGGGAGCCAGCACGCGGACACCCTCTCCGGGCTCAAGGTGGTCGACGACCACACCTTCACCGTCACCCTGAACCAGAAGTTCTCCGGCTTCCCCGACACCCTCGGCTACGCCGCCTTCGCCCCGCTGCCCCGCGCCTTCTTCACCGACCACGCCGCCTGGCTGAAGACCCCGGTCGGCAACGGCCCGTACGCCATCGAGTCCTACACCAAGGGCTCCCAGATGACCCTGCGGAAGTGGAACGGCTACCCGGGCCGGGACAAGGCGCTCAACGACGGCGTGATCCTCAAGGTCTACACCGACAGCAACACCGCCTACACCGACCTGATGGCCGGCAACCTCGACCTCGCCGACGACATCCCCGCCGCCCAGCTCAAGAACGTGAAGACCGACCTCGGCGAGCGGTACATCAACACCCCGGCCGGCATCATCCAGACCCTCGCCTTCCCGTACTACGACGAGCGCTGGAACCGGCCCGGCATGGAGAAGGTCCGCACGGGACTCTCCATGGCCATCAACCGGGAACAGATCACCAAGACCATCTTCCGGCGCACCCGCACGCCCGCCACCGACTGGACCTCACCCGTCCTCGGCACCGACGGCGGCTTCAAGGCGGGCCTGTGCGGACGTGCCTGTACCTACGACCCGGCGGCCGCCAAGCGGCTGGTGCGCCAGGGCGGCGGCATCCCCGGCGGCTCCCTGAAGCTCACCTACAACGCGGACGCCGGCTCGCACCGGGAGTGGGTCGACGCGGTCTGCAACTCCATCAACCACGCCCTCGGCGACGACAACGCCTGCGTGGGCAATCCGGTCGGCACCTTCGCCGACTTCCGCAACCAGATGGGGCAGCACAAGATGAGCGGTCCCTTCCGGGCGGGCTGGCAGATGGACTACCCCCTCATCCAGAACTTCCTCCAGCCGCTCTACTTCACCGGCGCCTCCTCCAACGACGGCCAGTGGTCCAACTCCGAGTTCGACGAGCTGGTGGACCGGGCCAACGCCGAGACCGACCCGGCCAAGTCGGTCGCCACCTTCCAGCAGGCCGAGGAGGTCGTCCGGGACAACATGGCCGCCATCCCGCTCTGGTACCAGAACGGCAACGCGGGTTACTCCCAGCGGCTCACCGGCGTGCAGCTCAACCCGTTCAGCGTGCCGGTGTACAACGAGATCAAGGTGAGCTGAGCGTCATGGGACGCTACGTCGTCCGGCGACTGCTCCAGATGGTGCCGGTGTTCGTCGGGGCCACCCTGCTGATCTTCCTGATGGTCAATGTGATGGGCGACCCCATCGCGGGGCTGTGCGGGGAGCGGCAGTGCGACGCGGCCACCGCCGCCCAGCTCCGCAGCGAGTTCGGCCTCGACCAGCCGCTCTGGCAGCAGTACGCGACCTACATGGGGAACGTCTTCACCGGCGACTTCGGCACCGCGTTCAACGGACAGCCCGTCACCGAGCTGATGGCGGCCGCCTTTCCCGTCACCGTCCGGCTGACCATCGTGGCCATCCTCTTCGAACTCGTCGTCGGCATCAGCCTCGGTGTGCTCACCGGACTGAGCCGGGGCCGGCCCGTCGACACTGGGGTGCTGCTGCTCACCCTCGTGGTGATCTCCGTGCCGACCTTCGTCACCGGGCTCGTGCTCCAACTGCTGCTCGGCGTGGAGTGGGGGTGGATCAAGCCGTCCGTCTCGCCGGAGGCGCCGTACGGCGAGCTGATCGTGCCGGGGCTGGTGCTGGCCTCGGTCTCGCTCGCCTACGTCACCCGGCTGACCCGTACCTCCATCGCGGAGAACCGGCGCTCGGACTACGTCCGTACCGCCGTCGCGAAGGGGCTGCCCCGGCGCCGGGTCATCGTCCGGCACCTGCTGCGGACCTCGCTGATCCCGGTCGTCACCTTCATCGGCACCGACATCGGGGCACTGATGGGCGGCGCGATCGTCACCGAGCGGATCTTCAACATCCACGGCGTCGGCTTCCAGCTCTACCAGGGCATCCTCCGGCAGAACACCCAGACGGTGGTCGGCTTCGTCACCGTGCTGGTGCTGGTCTTCCTGGTCGCCAACCTGGTGGTGGACCTGCTCTACGCGGTACTCGACCCGAGGATTCGTTATGCCTGAGCCGTCGTCGCGGGACTCGCGGGGGGCCGTCGCCGGGACCGGCATGGGCGGGACCATGGACCTCGCGGCCGGCGAGGCCGCCACGCTGGAGCGGGTGCCGGGCGGACCGGCAAGCACCGGGCCCGACAGCAGACCGCGCTCGCTGTGGTCCGACGCCTGGCGGGACCTCAGGCGCAACCCGGTCTTCCTGCTCTCCGCGCTCGTCATCCTCTTCCTGGTCCTCATCTCCGTCTGGCCCTCGGCCATCACCTCCGGCAACCCCCTCGACTGCGACCTCGCCAAGGCCCAGGACGGCTCCTCGCCCGGCCACCCCTTCGGCTTCGACGGGCAGGGCTGCGACGTCTACACCCGGACCGTCTACGGCGCCCGGACGTCGGTCACGGTGGGCGTGTGCGCCACGCTCGGGGTGGCGGTGCTCGGGTCGGTGCTCGGGGGGCTCGCCGGGTTCTTCGGCGGGGCCTGGGACGCGGTGCTGTCCCGGATCACCGACGTCTTCTTCGCCATCCCGGTCGTCCTCGGCGGCCTGGTGCTGCTCTCGGTGGTCACCAGCAACACCGTCTGGCCGGTGATCGGCTTCATGGTGCTGCTCGGCTGGCCGCAGATCTCCCGGATCGCCCGCGGCTCCGTCATCACCGCCCGGCAGAACGACTACGTACAGGCCGCCCGCGCGCTGGGCGCCTCGCCCGCCCGGCTGCTGCTGCGGCACATCGCGCCCAACGCGGTCGCCCCCGTCATCGTCGTGGCCACCATCGCGCTCGGCACCTACATCTCGCTGGAGGCCACCCTGTCCTACCTCGGCGTCGGCCTGAAGCCGCCCAGCGTGTCCTGGGGCATCGACATCTCCGCCGCCTCCCCCTACATCCGCAACGCCCCGCACGCCCTGCTCTGGCCCTCCGGGGCGCTGGCGATCACCGTCCTGGCCTTCATCATGCTCGGCGACGCGGTACGCGACGCCCTCGACCCGAAGCTGAGGTGACGGCGCCATGCTGCTCGAAGTGCGCGACCTGCACGTGGAGTTCCGCACCCGCGACGGCGTCGCCAAGGCCGTCAACGGGGTGTCGTACGGGGTCGGCGCGGGCGAGACGCTCGCCGTGCTCGGGGAGTCCGGGTCCGGGAAGTCGGTGACCGCGCAGGCCGTGATGGGCATCCTCGACATGCCGCCCGCCCGGATCACCGGTGGCCGGATCCTCTTCCAGGGCCGCGACCTGCTTAACCTGAAGGAGGAGGAGCGGCGGCGGATCAGGGGCGCCGGAATGGCGATGATCTTCCAGGACGCGCTCTCCGCCCTCAACCCCGTGCTCTCCGTCGGCGACCAGCTCGGCGAGATGTTCACGGTGCACCGGGGGATGTCCCGCAAGGACGCCCGCAAGCGGGCCGTCGAGCTGATGGACCGGGTGCGCATCCCCGGCGCGGCCCAGCGGGTGCGGGACTATCCGCACCAGTTCTCCGGCGGCATGCGCCAGCGGATCATGATCGCCATGGCGATCGCGCTGGAACCCGCGCTCGTCATCGCCGACGAACCCACCACCGCGCTCGACGTCACCGTCCAGGCCCAGGTGATGGAGCTCCTCGCGGAGCTGCGCCGGGAGTACGACATGGGGCTGGTCCTCATCACCCACGACCTCGGCGTCGTCGCGGACGTGGCCGACCGGATCGCGGTGATGTACGCGGGCCGGATCGTGGAGTCGGCGCCCGTGCACGACATCTACAAGGCACCGGCCCATCCCTACACCCGCGGCCTGCTCGACTCCATCCCCCGCCTCGACCACAAGGGGCGGGAGCTGTACGCCATCCGCGGTCTGCCGCCCAGCCTCACCCGCATCCCGCCCGGATGCGCCTTCCACCCGCGCTGCGCGATGGCGCGGGACGTCTGCCGCACGGACGAGCCCCCGCTGTACCCGGCCGGGCCGGACCGGGTGAGCGCCTGCCACTTCTGGAGGGAGTGCCTCGATGGCCGCGACGGCTGAACCCGTGCTGGAGGCCCGCGGCCTGGTCAAGCACTACCCGCTGACCCGCGGCATCGTGCTGCGCAAGCAGATCGGCGCGGTGAAGGCCGTCGACGGGGTCGGCTTCAGCCTCGGCCGGGGCGAGACCCTCGGCATCGTGGGCGAGTCGGGGTGCGGCAAGTCCACGGTGGCCAAGCTGCTCTGCCATCTGGAGCGGCCCACCGCGGGCGAGATCCGCTTCCGGGGTGAGGACATCACCGGCGCGTCCGGGCGCCGGCTGAAGGAGGTGCGCCGGAACATCCAGATGGTGTTCCAGGACCCGTACACCTCGCTCAATCCCCGGATGACGGTGGGGGACATCGTCGGGGAGCCGTACGAGATCCATCCCGAGGTCGCGCCCAAGGGCGAACGGCGGCGCCGGGTGCAGGAGTTGCTGGAGGTCGTGGGGCTCGACCCGGAGTTCCTGGGCCGCTATCCGCACCAGTTCTCCGGCGGCCAGCGGCAGCGGATCGGCATCGCGAGGGCGCTGGCGCTGCGCCCCGAGGTGATCGTCGCGGACGAGCCGGTGTCCGCGCTGGACGTGTCGGTGCAGGCACAGGTGATCAACCTCTTGGAGCGGCTCCAGGCGGAGTTCGGGCTGAGTTACGTGTTCATCGCGCACGACCTGTCGATCGTGCGGCACATCTCGGACCGGGTCGCGGTGATGTACCTCGGCCGGATCATGGAGACCGGCACGGACGCGGAGATCTACGAGCACCCCACGCACCCCTACACCCAGGCGCTGCTGTCGGCGGTGCCGGTGCCCGATCCGGAGGCGCGGACGCGCCGGGAGCGGATCATCCTGAGCGGTGACGTGCCGTCCCCGACCGCGATCCCCTCCGGGTGCCGGTTCCGTACCCGGTGCTGGAAGGCCCAGGAGCGGTGCGCGCGGGAGGTGCCGGAGCTGGCGGTGCCGGAGGAGTTCCGGGCGGCCGGGGGGCGGGTCGCGCATCCGTCGGCGTGTCTGTTCGCGGCGGAGCGGCGGGTCGTGCCGGGGGCCATGGAGGGACACGGCAACGGGCCGGGATGACATGGCGCATCCCGGCCCGTCTCACGGCACCCGCACGGCCGTACGCGCATCAGCCTCGCGGGTGCGTATATCGGAGCGGCTTCGGCGAAGTTGCCTGTGCGTTAACGCCGTCCGGGCTGGTCCAGGGCGCGCTTGAGGAAGTCGACCTGGAGGAGGAGCAGGTTCTCCGCGACCTGCTCCTGCGGAGTCATGTGGGTGACGCCGGACAGCGGGAGCACCTCGTGCGGACGGCCGGCGGCCAGCAGGGCGGAGGAGAGCCGGAGGGTGTGCGCGGCCACCACATTGTCGTCGGCCAGACCATGGATGATCATCATGGGCCGGTGCGGTTGGGCGGGGTCGGCGAGGCCCTCGTCGGTGATCAGGGAGTTGCGGGCGTAGCTCTCCGGGTCCGCCTTCGGGTCGCCCAGGTAGCGCTCGGTGTAGTGGGTGTCGTACAGCCGCCAGTCGGTGACCGGAGCGCCCACGACGCCCGCGTGGAAGACGTCCGGGCGGCGCAGGACGGCCAGCGCGGAGAGGTAACCGCCGTACGACCAGCCCCGGATGGCGACGCGGTCGAGGTCGAGCGGGTAGCGCTTGGCGAGGTCGTGCAGGGCGTCGATCTGGTCGTCGAGGGTAACCGTGAAGTCCCGGTGGATCGACTTCTCCCACTCGGGGGAGCGGCCGGGTGTGCCCCGGCCGTCCGCGACGATCACCGCGAAGCCCTGGTCGGCGAACCACTGCGAGGTCAGATGGGCGTTGTGGGCGGCGACGACCCGCTGGCCGTGCGGGCCCCCGTAGGGGTCGAGCAGGACGGGCAGGGGAGTGTCATCGGGGTAGTCCGATGGCATAAGCACGGCGCACGGAATTCGTCGTGCGCCCCCCTCGGTCAGGGTCACGCGGGGGGACAAACCGGGGTCTTCGGCGTACGAGCGGACACCGAGCGCCGATTTCCCGTCACGCAGCACCTGGACGCGGGCGCCGGGACTGTCCAGGGTCGCGGAGACCAGGACGGTGACGTCACCAGAGCGCACCGCCGAGTGGACACCGGGCTCCCGCGACACGCGCTCCACGCCCGCTTCGCCGACCCGGTACACATGGATCTCGCCGGTCTCGGGGTCCTCGGCCGCCTCTCCGGCGGAGGCCGAGACCAGTACGTCCTCCGACGACACGTCGAGCACCGCGCGGATGTGCAACTCCGGTCCGGTCAGCGGGCGTTCGCCCACGGTCAGGACCCGCGCGCCGTCCTCGTCCGCGATGCGGACGAGCTGTCCGGAGGGGGTCCAGGCGGGCACCCCGGCGAAAAGATCCAGCCATGTTGGATCTTCGTCGGCGTGCAGCGTCCGGGTCTCGCCGGAGTCCGGGTCGAGGGTGAGGACGAGGGTGCTCCGCTGGTCCCGCGACTGCACCTGGAGAAGGGGTGCACCCGCCTGTGACCAGTGCACTCGCGCCAGATAGGGGAAACGTTCGCGGTCCCAGCGGACCTCGGTGCGGGCGCCGTCCAGGCCGATGACGAACAGGGTCACCGCCGCGTTGGCGGTGCCCGCGGCCGGGTAGCGCACGTGGTGTGGCTCACGGTCCGGGTGTGACGTGTCCGCGATCCACCAGCGCCGCACCGGCGTGTCGTCCACCCGCGCCACCAGCAGCCGGTCCGACTCCGGGGACCACCAGAAGCCCCGCGTACGGTCCATCTCCTCGGCCGCGATGAACTCCGCGAGGCCGTACGTCACTTCGTCGCTCTCGGGGGTGGCCAGCGGCCGGTCGTCCGCTCCCTCGGCGCCGACGACGCGCAGCTCGCCTCCGGCGACGTACGCGACGCGGGTGCCGTCGGGGGACGGGCGGGGGTCGATCACCGGGCCGGGGACGCGGAGTTCACGGGCGGTGCCGGCGCGCAGTTCGGCCGTGAACAGCCGCCCGGACAAGGCGAAAGACGCCATTTCGGCAGCGGTGTCGGTGGCGTACCCGACGATGCCCGCGCCGCCCTCGCGGCTGCGTTCGCGGCGGGCGCGTTCCTCGGGGGACAGCTCCTCGTCGGCACCCGCGAGCAGGGCGCGGGGGTCGGCGGCGAGGCGTTCGGTGCCGTCCGCGGTGTCCAGTACCCACAGGGAGTTGGCGCGGTCCGTGCCGGAGCCGGAGCGCAGGAACGCGACACGGGAGCCGTCGGGGGCCACGGTGAACGCGCGCGGCGCGCCGAGCGAGAAGCGCTGGGTCCGGGCGTGTCGGCGGGGGAAGGAGTCGGTGCCGGCTGTCTGGGTCGTCATGGCCCGACCATATTGGCCATGCGCCCCCTTGTGCGGCCGTGCGCCGAGCGATGCGCGAGCACACATAGTTATGATCACTGTCGCTGCGTGGGTATGAACCTGGCGGCGTCCGCGTGGACTTGGCTCTCGGGCCGGTCCGCCGGGGCTGTACCGAAGTCACAACCCCCATAGTCCGAACCCCCCGTGTCCCTGGGATTCATTGGAGGTGAGCCGCCGTGGCACTCTCGATTTCGGCGGTGGTGCTGCTGGCGATCATCGTCTTCCTGCTGATCAAGAAGTCGGGACTGAAGGGGGGACACGCGGCCATCTGCATGCTCCTCGGCTTCTATCTCGCCTCCTCGACCATCGCACCCACGATCAGCGAGCTGACCACGAACGTCGCCAGCATGATCGGCAGCATCAAGTTCTGACGACGGGCGGGGTGATGACGGTGTCGTCGCCCCTCCTGCCGCGATCAGCTCGTCGGCAGTGTGGGCTGGACGCGGCGCAGGAACGTGGCGTTGTCCGGGGTGTCCCGCAGTCGCTCCAGCAGGGTTTCCAGGGACGCGTCCCCGTGTGAGCGCAGGGCGCGGCGCAGGCCCCTGGTGATCGCCAACTCCTCCCGCGTGAAAAGGAGTTCCTCGCGGCGGGTGCCGGTGCGGTCGATGTCCACGGGCGGGAAGACGCGGCGGGACGCCAGTTCGCGGTCCAGCCGGAGTTCCATGTTGCCGGTGCTCTTCAGCTCCTCGAAGAAGTAGCCGTCGGCGCGTGAGCCGGTGTCCACGAGCGCGGTGGCGAGGATGGTCAGCGAACCGCCCTCCTCCGCCTGCCGTGCCGCCCCGAAGAACCGCTTGGGGCCCAGCAGTGCGGCCGCGTCGACGCCTCCGCTGAGGGTACGGCCGCCCGCCGCCGAGGCGTTGTTGTGCGCGCGGCAGAGCCGGGTCAGCGAGTCCAGCAGGATGACGACGTCCTCCCCGGCCTCCACCCGCCGCTTGGCCCGCTCCACGACGAGGTCCGCGAGGGCGATGTGGTCCTTGGCGGGGCGGTCGAAGGTGGAGGCGTACACCTCGCCGCGTACCGACCTGCGCATGTCGGTGACTTCCTCGGGGCGTTCGTCCAGCAGCAGCACCATCAGCCGGCACTCGGGGTGATTGCCCGCGACGGCCGCGGCGAGCTGCTGGATCAGGACGGTCTTCCCGCTCTTCGGCGGCGCGACGATGAGGCCGCGCTGGCCCTTGCCCACCGGGGCGAGCAGGTCGGTGAGGCGGCCGGCGAGGCCGGAGGCAGGGTGCTCCAGGCGGAGCCGCCGGTGGGGGTGCAGCGGGGTCAGGTCGCGGAAGTCTCCGCGTCGCCCTACGGGGGCGCGGCCGTCGACGCCGGTGACCTCGCTGAGGGCCCGCTGCGGCCCACCGACGCCTTCGACGAGGTCGCCCTTCCGCAGGCCGTGCCGGCGGATGAGTGCCGGGGAGACGTGGGGGTCGGCGGGCGAGGGCAGGAGGCTCGCGGCGGCCCGCAGGTGGCCCTTGCCGTGCGCGTCGATGTCGAGGACGCCGGTGAACGTGGTGATCTGGGTTCTGGTGGGGGATTCGAGGGTGGTGGTCACAGTGGGGGTGTCCTTTCCGGACAGAAGGGGGAAGGGCCGCGGATCACGGAGACGCCTGCCTCCGGGCGACGGGAACGCACCACGGACGGGGCGACGAAAGCCCTGGTCACAAGGTGCTGATGCGAAGAAGCCCGGCCCGGTCGAAGACCGTCGGCACGAGGGCTGAGAGAGGAATGCGACACCGGCGCCGGACATGGGGCGCGGGCATGCCGCTCATTGCACTGTACCGGTGCATGGGGTCACGTCAAGGGGGAGGCGGTCTCGGTGGGCTGTGCCGGGACTCCAGCACGCCCGCTGGAAATAACCGGTGGGCGTGCCACTCACTGTTGCTTAATCTCACGCAGATGGAGATCCGAAAGTTCGAGGAGTCTGATTGGCCGCAGGTCTGGCCGATCGCCGAGCAGATCATCCGCAAGGGTGACACCTTCTGCTACGACCCGCTGCAAACTGAGGCCCAGGCGTACGACTTGTGGGTGGTGCCGCCACCAGGGCACGTCGCAGTGGCCGTAGAGGACCAGCGGGTACTCGGCACCTCCAACATGTACGCCAACCGGCCAGGCCCGGGTTCGCACATTGCGAGCGGAAACTTCATGGTCGCGCCGGAAGCTCGCGGTCGGGGTGTCGGCCAAGCATTGGGCGAGTATCTGCTGGACTGGGCGCGAAGCAGCGGATTCGCCGGCGTGCAGTTCAACGCCGTCGCGGCCTCCAACGCACCGGCGATCAGGCTGTATGAGCGTCTCGGGTTCGCCCTGATCGGCACCGTCCCCGGCGCGTTCCGGCATCCAGTGCTGGGTCCGGTCGGCCTGCATGTCATGTACCACGACCTGGGCACGTGACGAGACGAGCATCAATCGGATCGCGGGCGACCTCACCAAATGTCCGGCCACGCGCGCTGCCTGAAACACGATCTGCGTCCGTGCCGCCGTCCGGCTTCACGTTCACCGCATCTGGGCTCGCCGCCAGGTCACAGCCTGGCGGCACCGCGCAGTCCGGACCGGCATCCGAACGGCGCGGCACGTCACTACGGGGCAAAGGCTCTCTGACGCGACCCTAGTCGCGGACGCCGGTGACGAAGGCCGTCCAGGTGTCCTGGCTGAGGGCGAGCTGGGGGCCTGCTGTGTGCTTCGAGTCCCGGACGTGGATGGTGCCGGGGGTGACGGCGAGTTCGACACAGGAGTTGCCGTCGGGGCCGTCGCTGTAGCTGCTCTTGAACCAGGCCAGTTGGGCAGTGTCCCCGGCAGAGACCTTGCGGATCATTTTTCTCCCAGCACTTGCTCGATGAAGGCATACGACTTATCCGGCGCGAGCGCCTGGGCTCGGATGGTGGCATACCGCAGATCAAGGATGCGGAGCTGCCTCGGGTCGGAGGTGGGCCGACTGTTGAACGCCCCATCCGAACGGCCCGCCGCCGTGCCGTCGGCGAACTTCAGCACCTCGATCCTGCCGTCCAGCCCAGGGTGGGCCCCTGCGGCCAGCGGCATCACTTGCAGCTTGACGTTCCGCAGACGCGCAGTGTCCAGAAGGTGCTCGAGTTGCTCACGCCACACCATTGTGCCTCCAACACGCCTACGCAGCGCCGCCTCTTCCAGGACGAAGCTCAGAGCTGGGGCGGGCACCCGCGCGAAGACCGCCTTCCGGGCCATCCGCGCGGCGACCAGATGCTCCACCTCCTCCTCCGAGTACGGCGGCTCGTAGACCTCGAACAGCGCGCGGGCATGTGCCGGAGTCTGAAGCAGTCCATGGATGCTCAGCCCTACATACACACCGATCTCGACGGCCTTGGCCTCGAACTCTGCAAGCGCTCGCACACTCTTGGGATACCGAACCCTCTTCACGTCCTCCCAGGACGCCGAGATCAGCCCGCCCGCCTCCAGAACTTCGTCCGACCTGTCCAGATACTCCTGCCGGGGAATCCGCTTGCCGGCCTCCACCTTGTAGACCAGGTCCTCCCCGTACCCGATCCGCGTGCCGAACTCCGCCGCGCGCAGCCCTGCGGCCTCGCGGCGTAGCTTCAGCTGGCGGCCCACCGTGGTGATCACCGCCGCGCCCCAGTCGTCGCGCCGCCTGGCTGGAGCGGGACGTCTCCCCGTCAGCCGTACGCCGAGCCCTCACCGCCAACCTCCCCGAGGGCACCCTCCACCGACCGGCCGCCCTCCTGGCCCACCGCCTCACGGCCCACCTCCCACCCCCGCCCCCGTTCGCCCCACCCGCCCCCGCGCCCCGTTACGCCACCCCCTCCAGAACTGCGACGGCTGCAACCGGGCCTTCCGCGCCCCCGCGCCGGGCCGCTGCCGCGACTGCTCTCCCGGAGGCCGCCTAGCATGAAAGCGACGATCCTTGCCCCGCCCGAGGACGCAGGCACCTCAGGGCCCACAGGAGGAGCGAGCGCCATGGCCACAGCACCGGACGACGCACGCCAGGGCACCCCCCACCAGTACCGGGCCATGCGGGACTTCGTTCAGTCCATGGACGACACCCTTCCGGGCAAGTTCGAGATCACCAGGGAAGGGATCGTCCACGACATGATGTCGCCCGTCAGGCAGCACGAGCTGACTGTGCTGCGTCTGCGGAAGCGCCTGGAGAAGGTCATGCCGGAGGAGCTCGTGGCCCACACGGGCGAACCCGACGTGGAGGACGCGGCCGAGGGCGTCATGCGGCACCCCGACGTGATGGTGATCGCCGAGGCGGACATGGAGGGGGAGGGCGCCTTCGACCCGCGTACGCTCGTCGCCGCCGTCGAGATCGTCTCCCGTTCCAACCCGGAGAACGACTGGGTCGGCAAGGTGCGCGACTACCCTCTGCTGGGCATCCCGGTCTACGCGATCTTCGACCCCCGCACGGCCACAGGCGCCGTCTTCACCGACATCCACCCCACCCCCGCCGGGCCGCGCTACGCCACCCGCAAGGACTTCGTCTACGGCGAGGAGGTCACCATCGCCGAGTGGACCGTCCCGACGGACGGCCTGCCTCGCTACACCGACGACGGCACCGCCCAGGGCGCGTACTGAACGCCCGCTCCCGTCCTCGTACGCTGGACCCCATGACCGAACTGCCCGCCCGGCGTCTGCTGCTCGTGCACGCGCATCCTGATGACGAGTCGATCAACAACGGCGCGACCATGGCCAAGTACGTGGCCGAGGGGGCGCACGTGACTCTGGTGACCTGCACGCTGGGGGAGCGGGGGGAGGTGATCCCGCCGGAGCTGCGGCATCTGGAGGGGGCCGCGCTCGGGGCGTACCGGAGGGGCGAGCTGGACGCCGCCCTCGGGGAACTGGGGGTTCGTGATGTGCGGGTGCTCGGGTACCAGGACTCCGGGATGATGGGGCTCGCGGACAACGACGACCCCGCCGCCTTCTGGCAGGCCGACCTCGACCAGGCAGCCGGGGCGCTCGCGGACGTGATGCTGGAGGTCCGGCCGCAGGTCGTCGTCGCGTACGACGACAACGGCGGATACGGCCACCCCGATCACATCCAGGCCCATCGCGTCACCATGCGCGCCGTCGAGCTGGCCGCCGGCCGGGGGCACCTGGTGGACAAGGTCTACTGGAACCGCATGCCCCGCTCGGTCGTCGAGGAGGCCTTCGCGCGGCTCGCCGAGGAGCTGCCCGGCCTGCCGTTCGGCAAGAGCGCCGACATCGCCGACCTGCCCGGCGTTGTCCCGGACGAGCGGATCACCACTGCCGTCGACGGCACCGCGTACGCCGCCGCCAAGGCCGCCGCGATGCGCGCCCACGCCACCCAGATCACCGTCGCGGGCGAGTACTTCGCGCTCTCCAACGACCTCGCCCAGCCGCTGTTCGGCACCGAGTACTACGAGTTGGTACGGGGCAGCGCCGAACCCGGCGAGACCGACCTCTTCGCCGGAGTGGAGGTGGCGTCGTGAGCAGCTCGATGCTCGCCCAGCCCCTGCAGCGCCCCTCCCTCGGCCGGATGGCCGCGCTGCTCGGGCTCGCCCTGCTCGGTGCGGTCGCCGGCGTCGCCGGGGCGCTGGTGCAGGCCGCCTGGTTCCCGCTCGGCCTGCTGCTCGCCCTCGCGGGCGCGGGCGGGCTGTTCCTCGGCGGCGGCTACGCGCTGCGCGGCCGCTCGGGCGCGGTCGCGCCGGTGCTCGGCTGGGTCGTCGCGGTCATCCTGCTCACCGCCAGCCGCCCGGAAGGTGACTTCCTGTTCGGTGCGGGCGGCGGCTCGTACGTCTTCCTGCTCGGCGGCATGGCCCTCGCTGTGATCTGCGCCACCTTGGCCCCGGGGCGGCAACCCGACGGCGACGCCGACCGACTTGGCAAGTGACGTACCACTTCGCGCGACTCTCGTGCGGGTCCGGTGCGGATTTCCACAGCGGTCGTGGGATTCGCGCCAGAGGTGGCCAGTATGGTGGTGCGCGCCGCCGAGATGCCCGCTGAGGTCGTGACGGGCGGCGGAGCCAACCGGGAGAACCTGCCTTGAGTCGTGAAACTGACACTCCGTCCTCCGGGCCCGACGGGCGCGGCGGAGCCGCGTACCCCTCCGGCACCCCGCCGTACGGGACCCCCATGGCTTCCGGCGACGGGGCCGGCGCGGGAAGCCCGGACGCGCGTCCCGAGGACCGCAAGACCGAGACCACGCTGACCACCCGCATCCGGATCAACATCCCCGGATCGCGGCCGATTCCGCCGGTCGTCGTGCGCAAGACCGTCGACGGCGCCCCGGCCGGTGAGAGCGGCGGCGACGAGCCGGCCGCCGACGCGCGGCCCGAGCCCGCCACGCAGCCCGCGCCGGAACCGGCCGCCGAGGCCGCCCCGCAGGCCGAGGAGAAGACCAGCGACTGGTTCGCTCCCCGCAAGGGCGGTGCTCCCAAGGGCGGTTCGGGCGGCGGCGGCACCAACGGCGCCGGAGTGCCGGGCGGTTCCGCCGCCGGTACGAGCGGTCCGCGCCCCGGCGCCCCGGCCCTCGGCCCCGGCCCCTCCGCGCAGCGGCCGGGCACCCCCGCGCCGAACGCCCCCCGCCCCGGCGGCACCAACGGCGCCGGCATGTCCGGCGCCACCGGTGGCCCCGTCGCGCCGGGCCACGGCGGCGGGACCGGCTCGTTCGACGTGACCGAGGCGCTGGCCTCGGGTCCGCGCGGCGGCACCCGCCCCGGCGAGCCCGCCCGCGACGACCTGCCGTTCTTCTCCGACAACGGCGGTGCCCCGGCGGGTGGTCCGGGTACCCCCGGCGCCAACGGCCGTGGCGGCCCCGGCGGTCCGAGCGGCTTCAACGGGCCCGGCGGCCAGGGCGCCCCCGGCCCGAACGGCCCGGCGGGTCCGACCGGCGGCCCGGTCACCGGCGACGGCCCGCTGCCGACGCGCCCGGTGCCGGGCACCGCGCCCGGTACGCCCGGTGCTCCCGGCATGCGGGGCATGGAGCCCGGTGAGCCCTTCGACGGCCCGCCGGCCTTCCGCGCGCCCGGCGGCGGCCCGCCCAAGGGTCCCCAGGGCGCCCCGCAGGCACCCCAGGCCGGCAACCCCCTCGGCGACGACACCGCGATCCTCACCCCGCAGCAGCTCGCCGCCGCCCCGGGCGCCCCCGGCCGCGCCCCGCACGGCGCCGTCTCCGGGCACACCGTCACCAGCGGCATCCCGGTCTTCCCCGGCGACGAGGCCGACCCGTTCGGGGCGGCGCCGGCCGCCGACCGCCCGGCGTACACGGCCCCCAAGCCGCCCGCGCCCCAGGCGAAGGCCGCGCAGCCCAAGAAGAAGGGCCGCAGCAAGCTGATGCTGCTGGTCGCCGGTGTGGTGGTCGTCGTGGGCGGTGCGTACGGCGCCGGGCTGCTGATGAACCGCACCGACGTGCCCAAGGGCACCACCGTGCTCGGCGTGGACATCGGCGGCGGCACCCGGGACGACGCGGTCAAGAAGCTCGACGACGCCTTCCGGGACCGGGTCAACAAGCCGCTCCAGCTCTCCGTCGGCGGCGGCAACGTGGCCCTCACCCCGGACAAGGCGGGCCTGCAGTTCGACTACCAGGCCACGGTCAGCGAGGCCGCCAAGAGCGACTACAACCCGCTCTCCGTGATCGGCTCCCTCTTCGGGCAGAAGCGGGTCGTCCAGCCGGTCACCCCGGTGGACGAGGAGAAGCTCCAGGTCGCCCTCCAGCAGGCGGGCGGCGGTGCGGGCTCGGTCGTCGAGGGCGGCATCAAGTTCGAGTCCGGCAAGGCCGTCGCCGTCTACGGCAAGCCCGGCAAGGCCATCGACGCGGCGGGCTCCACCAAGGCCGTCGAGCAGGCCTACCGCACCCTGGTGGAGACCGGCACCGCCACCCCGGTCACCGTCCCCACCACCACCAAGCAGCCGACGGTCCCGAACGCCGAGGTCGACCGCGAGATGAAGGCGTTCGCGGAACCCGCGATGTCCAACCTCGTCACCGTCCGGGTCGACGCGGCGCACAGCATCAACTTCGGGCCCCGCTCGCTGCCGAAGATCCTCGGGTTCAAGGCGGTGGGCGGCAAGCTCACCGACACCTACAACCTCGAGGCGCTCAAGGAGGCCTACGGCACCACCTTCGAGGGCGTGAAGGTGGAGAGCGCCACCGGCAAGCGGGACGTGCTTCCGCAGGACGTCGTGGCGGCCCTGCGCAAGGCCCTGGTCGGCAAGACCGCGGCGGAGCGCGTCGGCACCATCGACACCAAGCCGAACTAGCCGAGCACCGCGACGGCGAGGGCACCCGGAGCCGCTCCGGGTGCCCTCGCCGTCGTATGACATCTGTCATCCGCCACTCAGGACCGACGGCACTGCCGCCCGCACCCCCCTCCCGGCCAGCATGACGGGCATGACAACGACAACGGTGGCGACCGCGACCGACGTGCCGGTGGTGGCCGGGTTCGAGCAGGTGAGCAAGGCGTACGGGAACGTGCGGGCGGTGGACGGGCTGTCGCTCGCGCTGCGGCCGGGGGAGACGGTCGCGCTGCTCGGGCCCAATGGGGCGGGGAAGTCCACCACGCTCGATCTGCTGCTCGGGCTGAAGCAGCCGGACGAGGGGCGGGTGACCGTGTTCGGGACCGGGCCGCGCGAGGCGATCGTCGCCGGGCGGGTCGGGGCGATGCTGCAGAGCGGCGGGCTGATGGAGGACGTGACGGTCGCCGAACTGGTCGGCCTCGCCTGCTCGTTGCACCCCCGCCCGCACCCCGCCTCCGAGGTGCTCGCCCGCGCCGGGATCACGCAGATCGCCGACCGCAAGGTCAACAAGCTCTCCGGCGGCCAGGCCCAGCGCGTCCGCTTCGCCCTGGCCACCGCCGGGGACAGCGACCTGATCGTGCTGGACGAGCCCACCACCGGCATGGATGTCTCCGCCCGGCACGCGTTCTGGGCCACCATGCGCGAGCAGGCCGGCCAGGGCCGTACCGTCCTCTTCGCCACGCACTACCTCGAGGAGGCCGACGCCGTCGCGGACCGCGTGCTCGTCCTGCACCGGGGCCGGCTGCTGGCCGACGGCACCGCCGCCGAGATCAAGGCACGCGCGGGCGCCCGCCGGGTCTCCTTCGACCTGACCGGCGCCGTCGACGAGACCGTGCTGGCCGTCCTGCCCGCGCTGACCTCGCTGGACGTCTCCGGGCAGACCGTCCGCATCCAGTCCGCCGACGCCGACGCCACCGTGCACGCCGTGTACGGGCTCGGCCTCTACCCCCGCAACCTGGAAGTCGCCGGCCTCGGTCTGGAGCAGGCTTTCGTCGCCATCACCGAGGCCGAGGAGGCCAAGCGCGCATGACCGGCATCCTCGCCTCACGGGCCCTGATCAAGCTGGAGCTCGCCCGCGCCCTGCGCAACCGCAAGTTCCTGTTCTTCTCCGTGCTCTACCCCTCGGTCATCTTCCTGATCTTCGCCGGGAGTTCGGGCACCGGCGAGAAGGTGGGCGGCACCGGCCTGACCGTCGCCACCTACCTGATGGTCTCCATGGCCTCCTTCGGCGCCCTGACCGCCGTGCTGATGGGCAACAGCGAGCGCATCGCCAAGGAGCGGGAGAGCGGCTGGGTGCGCCAGCTCCGGCTGACCCCGCTCCCCGGCCACGGCTACGTCCTCGCCAAGACCGCGAGCGCCGCCGTGGTGAGCCTGCCGTCCATCGTGATGGTGTTCGTCGTCGCCGCCGTCGTGAAGGACGTACGCCTCGACGCCTGGCAGTGGCTCGCCCTCACCGGCGTCATCTGGGCCGGCAGCCTCGTCTTCGCCGCGCTCGGCGTCGCCATCGGCTACCTCGCCTCCGGGGACGCGGTACGGCCCATCACGATGATCGTCTACTTCACGCTCTCGCTCCTCGGCGGCCTGTGGATGCCCTCCGCCGGGTTCCCCCGCTGGCTCCAGGACATCGCCGAGTGGCTGCCGACGTACGCGTACGCTGCCCTGGGACGCGCGGTCGAGCAGAGCCAGGCCCCGCAGGCGCGGGACGTCGCCGTCCTCGCCGTGTACTTCGTCCTCTTCGCGGGCGGCGCGGCCTGGCTGTACCGGAAGGACACGCTGAAGGCGTGAACGCGATGACGGAGGACCGGTACGCCGGGACCGGGGCGGAGACCCCCGTGGGGCGTCCGCCGCGGGGCCGGCGCGAGCTGTGGGTGAAGCTGCTGTGGATCGGCGTCTGGCTGGTCTTCCTCAGCTCGCCCGTCCACGACCTGGTGAGCGGCGGCCACGGGGCGGCGGCCACCTGGGCCGGAGCGGTGGGACTCACGGCCTTCGTCGCGGTGTACCTGGGGCTGGTCTTCCGCAACATGGGCCGGACCTTCTCCGGGCCCGCCGTCGTCGTGCTCCTGCTGATCCTCGGCGTTCTCGCGCCGCTGCTCGCGTACACGCTGGGCAGCGCCTGGCTCGGCCTGTTCGTCTACCTCTCGGTGGCCTGCGGGGCGACCCTGCCCGCGAAGGCCACCTACTGGGCGATCCCGGCCTCGGCGGCCGTGATGTACCTCGTCGGACTGCACACCGGCGAGGAGGAGGCGCGCAACCTGATCCTGCTGGTGGTGCTGATCGGCTTCGCCATGACAGGAGTGCGACAGCTCGTCCGCACCACCGTCGAGCTGCGCAAGGCGCGGGCGACCGTGGCGCAGCTCGCCGCCAACGAGGAGCGGCTGCGGCTCGCCCGTGACCTGCACGATCTGCTGGGGCACTCGCTGTCCCTGATCACGCTCAAGAGCGAGCTGGCGGGGCGGATGCTGCCGGGCCGGCCGGAGGAGGCCGCCCAGCAGGTCGCGGACATCGAGCGGGTCAGCAGGCAGGCGCTGGTCGACGTGCGGGAGGCCGTCACGGGGTACCGGCGGCCCCGGCTCGCCGCCGAACTCGCCGGTGCGCAGGTCGCGTTGACGGCCGCCGGGGTCGTCGCCGAGATACCCGCCGAGCCCGACCTCGCCGGGCTGCCCGAGGAGGCCGAGGCCGCGCTGGCGTGGACGCTGCGGGAGGCCGTCACCAACGTGGTCCGGCACAGCGGCGCCGAGCGGTGCGCGGTCGAGCTGCTGCACCGGCACACCCTGGACGGGCCGGTGCTGGAGCTGTCCGTCGAGGACAACGGCTCGGGCGGCTCGGGGAAGGGGCCCGGCAACGGGCTCACCGGGCTCGCGGAACGGCTCCAGGGGACCGGGGGCACGCTGGAGGCGGGGCGGTCCGCCAAGGGGTTCCGGGTGGTCGCCCGCGTCCCGTCGGCCGTCGGGGCGGACGTAGTATCCGGGTCATGACGAGCACGATCAAGGTCCTCCTCGCCGAGGACCAGTCGATGGTCCGCGAGGCGCTCGCCGCGCTGCTCGGGCTGGAGGACGACATCGAGGTCGTCGCGCAGGTCGCGCGCGGGGACGAGGTGCTGGCCGCAGTGGGGGAGCACGGGGTGGACGTGGCCCTGCTCGACATCGAGATGCCCGGCTGCACCGGTATCGAGGCCGCCGCCCGGGTCCACCGGGCGCACCCCGGCGTGAAGCTCGTCGTCCTCACCACCTTCGGCCGCCCCGGCTACCTCCGCAGCGCCATGGAGGCGGGCGCCGACGCCTTCCTCGTCAAGGACGCCCCCGCCGCCCAGCTCGCAGCCGCCGTACGCAAGGTGCTCGCCGGCGAACGCGTCATCGACCCCACTCTGGCCGCGGCGGCCCTCGCCGAGGGTGCCAACCCCCTGACGGACCGCGAACGCGAGATCCTCCGCGCCGCCGCCGACGGCTCCACCAACGCCGAACTGGCCGGGGCCCTCCACCTCTCCCAGGGGACGGTCCGCAACTACCTCTCCATGGCCATCCAGAAGCTCGCGGCCCGCAACCGGGCGGAGGCCGTGCGCATCGCGCGGGAGAAGGGCTGGCTCTGAGGCCGGTCAGTTGAGCAGGGCTCTTGCCGCGTGGGCCTGGGCCCGCGCCTTTTCCTCGGCCGTCGGGTCGACCACCGAGACCAGTTCCGCGTACGCCTCCAGTTCGGCCGCGCCCTCGGTGAAGGCGCCGCGCTGGACGAGGAGGCGGCCCCGGTCGTAGCGGAGGCGGGCCGGGCGGGAGGGGAGCAGCATGGCCAGCTCGACGGCGCAGAGGGCCACGTCGGAGCGTTCGGGGCGGGCGGTGGCCCAGGCGCGGATGTTGTTGAGGATGCGCTGGATGATCTGGAGCGGGGCCGCCGGGACCAGCATCGAGGGCTCCAGGGGCGCGCCCGTCGCCCCGGCCACCAGCAGCTCGGTGTCCATGCCGCTGAGCACCCGGCCGCCCTCGAAGGGGTCCGCGAGGACCCGGTCGCCGGCCGTGCCGAAGCCGACCACGAAGTGTCCCGGCAGCGCGACCCCGTACACCGGGGCGCCCGCGCGCCGGGCGACCTCCATCCACACCACCGACAGCAGGATCGGCAGCCCGCGCCGCCGCCGCAGCACGGAGTGCAGCAGCGAGGACTCCAGCCGCTCGTACTCCCCGGCCGTGCCGCAGAACCCGTTGGCGCCGCCCAGCAGCCGGCCCACCGCCCGCGCCCAGGCCAGCGGCTCGCCCGGCCGGTACGGCAGCCGCCCGGCGAGTTCGTCCAGCTCGATCTGGGCCGCGTCCATCCCGGCCTCGTCCAGCGTGCCGTCCACCTCGGCGCCGATCATGAGGCACAGCGCGGACAGGTCGGGCCACTGCGACCGCGCCTCCTCCGCGAACCGCCGCCGCAGCTCCGCCGACCGCTCCGGCGGAGGCGGGTACGGGGGCGGGAAAGCGGGGCGCCGGGCTGGTTCTGGGGGTTCCACGACGGGCTCCTACGACCGCCCGGAGCCGGGCGCGTCCGGCTCCCGGTAGTGGTGGTACGCGTGATGCGGGGCGAAACCGAGACCGTCGTACAGCCGCCGCGCGCCCTCGTTGTCCTCCTCGACCTGGAGCCACGCCGCCGAGGCGCCCTCGTCCAGGGCGCGCCGGGCCAGCGCGGCCATCACGTCGGTGGCCAGCCCCTGACGCCGCCGGGCCGGGTCCACCTCGACCGCCGCGAAACCGGCCCAGCGGCCGTCCACCACGCACCGCCCGATCGCCGCCGGCGGCTCGCCGGCCGCGCCGGGCACACGGGCGAACCACACCGACGGTCCGCCGTGCAGCACCCGCAGGGCCACCTCGCTCACTCCCTCGCGCCCGTACCGCGCGAGCCACGCCTCGTCCGCCTCGCGGGAGAGCACCACGCCGGCGCCGCCCTCCCGGTCCGCGACCGGCGCCAGCGCGCCGGTCCACAGCTCCGCCGTGACCTCCCGCGTCCAGCCCCGCCGCGCCAGCTCCGCCGACAGCAGCTCCTGTGTGCCCTCGGCGCCGGAGGCGGTCTGGACGTAGGCGGGCAGTCCGCGCTCGCGGTACCAGCGTCTTACGGAAGCCAGGGCCACGTCGAGCGGAAGCCCCGGCTCGCCGAGCGGCAGCACGCTGTTGGCCCGCCGGGTGAAGCCGCCCGCGGCCCGCAGCTCCCACTCACCGAGCCGTTCGCTCTCCACCGGGCGCCACGCCCGCGCCGCGATCCGCGCCAGCTCCTCGTAGTCCGCCGCCGGACCCCGGCGACGCGCCGGAGCCGACGGTACGACCTTGCCCGCGACCAGTGAGGACGCCTCGGCCTTGACCACCCGGCCGTCCCGCCGTGTGATCATGAGCACGCCGTCGTCGTCCCAGGAGGTGAGAACGCCTACCGTGTCGGTGAACTTCTCGCCCGCCGCACCCGAACCCGTCAACTGCCGTACAGATACCCTTTTGCCCACGTCTGCCGGTGTGATGAGGACCTTGAGCAGTCCTGTCACCGAGAATTCCACGGGTCGCTCCACCCCTCCTGTTCGGATCACGCTCCGAAACGGAGATACTAGGTGCGGGCATCGACGACGCCGCGCTCCCGCGCGCCAGGCGGCGGAGCCTGAGGAGGCCCGCCAGCGCCCTATCGAGGAGGAACGACAGCGTGACCTACGTCATCGCGCAGCCTTGTGTCGACGTCAAGGACAAGGCGTGCATCGAGGAGTGCCCGGTCGACTGCATCTACGAGGGCCAGCGGTCCTTGTACATCCACCCGGACGAATGCGTCGACTGTGGTGCCTGTGAGCCGGTCTGCCCGGTCGAGGCGATCTTCTACGAGGACGACACTCCGGAGGAGTGGAAGGACTACTACAAGGCGAACGTCGAGTTCTTCGACGAGCTGGGCTCCCCCGGCGGCGCCAGCAAGCTGGGTCTGATCGAGCGCGACCACCCCTTCATCGCCGCGCTGCCGCCGCAGGGCGAGTAACCGGTCAGCAGGTCCGGCGGCCCGTATGAGCGTGCCGCCTCGGTCCCGTACGGCCTGGTGACCCCCGGCCGTGCGGGACCGAGGCGTTTGCGCCCCCTAGGAAAGAGAGCAAGCCCCGTGTCCGCAGTCTCCGACCGGCTCCCCGCCTTCCCCTGGGACAAGCTGGAGCCCTACAAGAAGACCGCCGCCGCGCACCCCGGCGGGATCGTCGACCTGTCGGTGGGCACCCCGGTCGACCCGGTTCCCGAGCTGATCCAGAAGGCACTGGTCGACGCGGCCGACTCGCCGGGCTATCCGACGGTCTGGGGCACGCCCGCGCTGCGCGACGCGATCACCGGCTGGCTGGAGCGCCGCCTCGGCGCCCGCGACGTCACCCACCGGCACGTCCTGCCGATCGTCGGCTCCAAGGAACTCGTCGCCTGGCTGCCGACCCAGCTCGGCCTCGGCCCCGGTGACAAGGTCGCCTACCCGCGCCTGGCCTACCCCACCTACGAGGTCGGCGCCCGCCTCGCCCGCGCCGAGTACGAGGTCTACGACGACCCGCGCGAGCTGGACCCGGCGAATCTCAGGCTGCTCTGGCTCAACTCGCCGTCCAACCCCACCGGCAAGGTCCTCTCCCAGGAGGAGCTGACCGGGATCGTGGCCTGGGCCCGCGAGCACGGCGTACTGATCGTCTCCGACGAGTGCTACCTGGAACTCGGCTGGGAGGCCGACCCGGTCTCGGTGCTGCACCCGGACGTCAACGGCGGCTCCTACGACGGCATCCTCGCCGTCCACTCCCTCTCCAAGCGGTCCAACCTGGCCGGTTACCGCGCGGCCTTCGTCGCGGGCGACCCGGCGGTGCTGATGCCGCTGCTGGAGATCCGCAAGCACGGCGGCATGATGACCTCCGCGCCGACCCAGGCAGCGGTGGTGGCCGCCCTCGGCGACGACGACCACGTACACCTCCAGCGCGAGCGCTACGCGTCCCGCCGCGCCAAGCTCCGCGCGGCCCTGCTGTCCCACGGCTTCCGCATCGACCACAGCGAGGCCAGCCTCTACCTCTGGGCGACGAAGGGCGAGTCCTGCTGGGAGACGGTCGCCGCCCTGGCCGGCCTCGGCATCCTCGTCGCACCGGGCGACTTCTACGGCGAGGCGGGCGACCAGTTCGTCCGCGTGGCGTTGACGGCTACGGACGAGCGCATCGACGCGGCGGTCGCCCGCCTGACGGCATAGCGCCAGTGCTGTGGGCAGTCGTTCCGCAGGGCCATGGGGGTCCCTCTGCTCGAGCGAAGCCGAGAGCTTGGGGGAGGGTGGGCACAGCCCGCAGCGCCGGGTGCGGCTGTCACCCCGCCCGGCAGCAGACACGCCGAGGGGGGCCAGGGAAACATCCCGGACCCCCCTCGTCACGCGACGACTAGCCGAGCGGCAGCCCCTTCATCGGGAGCCCGCCGAGCACATTCCCCGCCGCCTTGCCCGCCGCAGGCGCCGGCAGGGCCTTCTTCACAGCCTTGCTGTCCGCCAGCCCACCCACGGCCTTGTCCACGTGCGTCGCGCCGTCCAGCTTGGTCAGCCCGCCGAGATCCGGCACGGCCGGCTGGTTGGTGGCCGCACCGGCGGTACCGGCGGCGCCGACCCCGGCGGCCGCCCCCGCGGCGACGAGCAGCGCGGCACGGGCGATACGGCGGGTCAGGGGGAGGGACATGATGCTCCATTCGACAGGAGAGAACGGTGTGGTGTCCGAGCCCGGACGCACTGACTACCGCTCGAACCCGCCGAAGGTTGCGGACGCCGAAGGTAAAGACTGGATAACGCATCGCATTATCAGGTGTGGATAAAAACGGGCAAAGCCCGTGGTGAAGGCGCCGAGCAGAATCCTTCCACCCCTTGCACCGCAAGGGCCGAGGCCCACCCCGGCACCCCTGCCTCCGAACGCGCCCCCCGACAGCGCCCGCAACCCGTACGGGGCAGCCCCCGCACAAGCGTCCGGACTGTCTCAGGACCCCGTGACGATCCGTACGGCCGCCAGCGACGACTCCGCCCCGGCCGCCCCCGACGCCGGGGCCGGCACCGGATGCCAGTCCCCGCCACCGTTGGACGCGGTCCACTCCCGCCCCTCGTACGTCACACGGGTGATGCGCAGCGCCGAGGAGTTGGCCACCGCCCATTGCGCGAGCTGCCACCCCCGCTCCCGCTCGGTGCGCCCGCGGGCGTCCGTCCGGGTGCCCAGCGGCACCGGCACGGTCACCGTCCGCCCGTGCGCCGTCGCGGTCACGCTGGGCGAGGGAGAGGGCGAGGGGACGGCCGTACCGCCCACCACCGCGCCGGTCTCCTGGAGCGCGTCGCGCCCGAAGTCCCGTACCAGCGCGGTCCGTACGGCGTCCGGGCTCGCCGCCTCGGCGGTGCGCGCGGTGCGGCCGTCGCAGGTCAGGGTGGCCGCCGAGCGGCCGGTGAGGGCGGCGGCCAGCAGCTTCGCGTCCGGCTCGTGCTTGGCGTACGCCTCCGGGAAGCCGCTGCGCTGCACCTTCTGCGCGGCGACGGTGAGCGGGAGTTCGGTGTAGCCGGGCACATGGGCGAGGTGCGCGTAGAAGATGCCCGCCGAGTACGCCGGGTCCATGATCTGCCGCTGGGTGCCCCAGCCCTGCGAGGGCCGCTGCTGGAACAGGCCGAGTGAATCCCGGTCCCCGTGGCGGATGTTGCGCAGCCCCGACTCCTGGAGCGCGGTGGCGAGCGCGATGGTCACGGCACGCTCGGGCATGCCGCGCCCGGTGCCGACGGCGGCGATGGTGGCCGCGTTCACGGCCTGCTCGGGCGTGAAGGCGTACGACACCGTCCTGTCCTGCACCGAGACCACGGTGCAGCCGCGCGCGGCACCGCCTCCGGTGACGTACTGGACGACGAGGTACGCGCCGACACCGGCGAGCACGAGCAGGGCCGCACCGATCCGGAACGCACGGCCGCGACGCTTGGGGCGAGAGGGGGACGGCTCTGACACGCGTACAAGGTACTGGAGCCCGCAAGGGTCCTCGCCGCGGACCCGCGCCCCGGTGAGGCGGCGGGCCCCGCCCCGGCGGGCGTTAAGGTCACCAGCATGGCCGACACCACCCTTGACCTCACGCTGGACGCCGCCGAGCTGACCGCCCGGCTCGTGGACATCCCGTCGGAGAGCGGCACGGAGAAGCCCCTCGCGGACGCGATCGAGGCCGCGCTGCGCGCTTTGCCCCACCTCACGGTGGAGCGCTTCGGCAACAACGTCCTCGCCCGCACCGACCTGGGCCGCGCGGAACGCGTCATCCTCGCCGGGCACATCGACACCGTCCCGATCGCGGAGAACGTCCCCTCCCGCCTCGACGAGGACGGCGTGCTGTGGGGCTGCGGCACCTGTGACATGAAGGCCGGTGTCGCGGTCCAGCTCCGGATCGCGGCCACCGTGCCCGACCCCAACCGTGACCTGACCTTCGTCTTCTACGACAACGAGGAGGTTGCCGCCGAGCTGAACGGCCTCAAGCACCTCGCCGAGGCCCGCCCGGAGTGGCTCCGGGGCGACTTCGCGGTGCTGCTGGAGCCCTCCGACGGCGAGGTCGAGGGCGGCTGCCAGGGCACGCTCCGGGTGCTGCTGAGGACGAAGGGCGAGCGGGCCCACTCCGCGCGCGGCTGGATGGGCTCCAACGCCATCCACGCGGCCGCCCCGATCCTCGCCCGCCTCGCCTCCTACGAGCCCCGGTGGCCGGTGATCGACGGGCTGGAGTACCGCGAGGGCCTGAACGCCGTCCGCATCGGCGGGGGAGTGGCCGGCAACGTGATCCCGGACGAGTGCGTGGTCACCGTCAACTTCCGCTACGCCCCCGACCGCACCGAGGAGGAGGCGGTCGCGCACGTCCGTGAGGTGTTCGCGGACTGCGGTGTCGAGGAGTTCGTGATCGACGACCACAGCGGCGCCGCCCTGCCGGGCCTCTCCCACCCGGCCGCCGCGGCCTTCATCGAGGCGGTCGGCGGCACCCCGATGCCCAAGTACGGCTGGACGGACGTCTCCCGCTTCGCCTCCCTCGGCATCCCGGCGGTCAACTACGGCCCCGGTAACCCGCACTTGGCGCACAAGCGGGACGAGCGGGTCGAGGTGGCCAAGGTCCTCGCGGGCGAGGAGCGGCTGCGCGCCTGGCTCACCGCGTGAGGCCCGCACAGCGCGGCGCCGCGTTCCGGACATGCTCACGTCCCCCCTCGGTAACGGTTGCGGATCTAGGCTGAGGACGAAATACCGGCAAGCGGAGGGAGCGCACATGGCTACCGGAAACCCCGAGGGGAAGAAGAGCCCACCGGACGAGCAGCGGCTCGGCCCGGTGCTCCGGCGGCGGGGCCAGGTGCAGGCCAGCACCACGGACCAGCGGCTGCTGGACGAGCGCGCCCCCACCGACTGGGTGCACACCGACCCCTGGCGGGTGCTGCGCATCCAGTCGGAGTTCATCGAGGGCTTCGGCACCCTGGCCGAACTCCCGCCCGCGATCAGCGTGTTCGGCTCGGCACGCACCCGGGTCGACTCGCCGGAGTACGAGGCCGGTGTGCGCCTCGGGCGCGGACTGGTGGAGGCCGGCTGGGCGGTGATCACCGGGGGTGGCCCCGGTGCCATGGAGGCGGCCAACAAGGGCGCGCTGGAGGCGGGCGGCGTCTCGGTCGGCCTCGGCATCGAGCTGCCCTTCGAGCAGGGGCTGAACCCCTACGTCGACATCGGGCTCAACTTCCGGTACTTCTTTGTCCGAAAAATGATGTTTGTTAAATACGCACAAGGGTTCGTGGTGCTGCCCGGCGGGCTCGGCACGCTGGACGAGCTGTTCGAGGCGCTCACCCTGGTGCAGACCCAGAAGGTGACCCGCTTCCCGATCGTGCTGTTCGGCAGCGAGTACTGGGGCGGCCTGATGGACTGGCTGCGGAACACGCTGGTCGCGCAGGGCAAGGCCGCGGAGCAGGATCTGCTGCTGTTCCACGTGACGGACGACGTGGAAGAGGCCGTCGCGCTGGTCTCCAAGGAAGCGGCCCGCTGAGACCGGCTCGCCCCGGGTTCCCCGGGGGGACGGCCCCTGACGGCCGCCCCCTGGGGAGATCCCTGTCAGGCGAGACCCCTGCGGGCCGTCGCCGGGGGCCGGTGGCCCGCGATCGACGCCACCATGTCCAGCACCTGCCGGGTCTCCGCGACCTCGTGCACCCGGTAGACCTGCGCCCCGAGCCACGCCGAGACCGCCGTGGTCGCCAGCGTGCCGATCAGCCGCTGCTTCACCGGCCGGTCCAGCGTCTCCCCGACGAAGTCCTTGTTGGACAGCGAGACCAGCACCGGCCAGCCCGTCGCCACCATCTCGTCCAGCCGGCGCGTGGCCTCCAGGCTGTGCCGGGTGTTCTTGTTGAAGTCGTGCCCCGGATCGATCAGCACCGACTCGCGCGGCACCCCCAGCGCCACCGCCCGCTCCGCCAGCCCCACGGTCACGTCCAGGATGTCGGCCATCACGTCCTCGTACGCCACCCGGTGCGGCCGGGTACGGGGCTCCGCGCGCCCGGCGTGCGTGCACACCAGGCCCACCCGGTGGCGGGCGGCGACCTCCGCGAGACCGGGGTCCACGCCGCCCCACGCGTCGTTCAGCAGGTCCGCGCCCGCCTCGCACACCGCCTCGCCGACCTCGGCCCGCCAGGTGTCCACGCTGATGACCACGTCGGGGAAGCGGCGCCGGACCTCCGCCACGAAACCGACCGTGCGCCGGGCCTCCTCCCCGGCGGTGACCTCCTCGCCCGGCCCGGCCTTCACCCCGCCGATGTCGACGATGGCCGCGCCCTCGGCCACGGCGCGCTCCACGCGCGCGAGGGCGGCGTCGTCGGCGAACGTCGCGCCCCGGTCGTAGAAGGAGTCCGGGGTCCGGTTGACGATCGCCATGATCACCGGCTCGTGCGGCCCGAATTCCCGCTTGCCCAGCCTGAGCATCCCCTGTGACCTCTCCTCGTACCTCGGACGTCCGGCGCCTCGCGGCCCGCGCTGTCAGCGTCGCATGGCACGATCGGACCCAGACACATCCGGCTTCCGGACGCGAGGTCCGAAGGGACCCGGCGTCCGGCACATCGAGCTTGGGGAACCCTGGCGATGCTGATGTTCTTGTTCCTGGTCCTCGCGCTGGCCGTCGTGGTCGGCGCGGTGACGCTCGCCGTGGTGGGCGGCGGCGAGAGCGCCCCGCTCCCGGACGCCGCGCCCGAGCGGCTCCAGGACCCGCTGCCCGCGGACCGCCCGCTGCACGGCACCGATGTGGAGAGCCTGCGCTTCCCGGTCGCCGCGCGCGGCTACCGCATGGCCGACGTGGACGACGCGCTCAGCCGCCTCGCCGCCGAACTCGGCGAGCGGGACGCCCGGATCGCGGACCTCCAGAGCGCGCTCGCCGGTGCCCGCGCCGTGCGGCCCCGGCCGGAGGAGCCCGGCCCGGAGGACGGCCGATGAGCACCGGGCAGGCCCTCGCCGGGGCGGACGGCGCACTGCGCTGCCCCTGGGCGCTCTCCACCGACGACTACGTCTCGTACCACGACGACGAGTGGGGGCGTCCGGTGCACGGCGACGACGCCCTCTTCGAGCGGCTCAGCCTGGAGGCGTTCCAGTCCGGGCTGTCCTGGATCACGATCCTGCGGCGCCGGCTCACCTTCCGGCTCGCCTTCGCCGACTTCCGGATCGAGAAGGTCGCCGCCTTCACCGAGGCGGACCGCGAGCGTCTTCTCGCCGACCCCGGCATCATCCGCAACCGCGCCAAGGTCGATGCCACGCTCGCCAACGCGCGCGTGCTCGCGGACTGGTCCGAGGGCGAACTGGACGAGCTGATCTGGTCCCACGCCCCCGACCCGGCCGGGCGTCCCGTGCCCAAGGTGCTCGGCGACGTGGCGGCGGTGACCCCGGAGTCCACGGCCCTGTCCAAGGCGCTGAAGAAGCGGGGCCTCAGGTTCGTCGGCCCGACCACGGCGTACGCCCTGATGCAGGCGTGCGGCCTGGTCGACGATCACCTGGAAGCCTGCGTCAGCCGGGGCGCGGCCACCCGCGGCTGAGACGCCCTCCGGCCGGGGCGGGGGCCAACCGGCTTGCCCCGCCCGGCCGTTCAGGGAGATCAGCGGCCCACGTACTTGGGCTTCTCCTTCTGCACGAACGCCTGCACGGCGATGACGTGGTCCTCGGAGGCGCCCGCCCGGGTCTGCAGCTCGTCCTCCTTCTCCAGCGCCTCGTCCAGCGAGTGCGTCAGCCCGTACGCCACGGCCTCCTTGATCGCCGCGTACGCGACCGTCGGCCCCTCGGCCAGGGCACGTGCCACCTTCTCGGCCTCGGCGCGCAGCTCGGCGGCCGGGACGACCCGGTTGGCGATGCCCAGCTCCAGCGCCTCCTGGGCGCCGATGGTGCGGGGGAAGAGCAGCAGGTCGGTGGCGCGGCCGGTGCCGATCACTCGGGGCAGCGTCCAGGAGAGCCCCGAGTCCGCGCTGAGCGCCACGCCCGCGAACGAGGTGTTGAACGCGGCGGTGTCCGCCACCAGGCGGTAGTCAGCGAGCAGCGCGAAGCCGAAGCCCGCGCCGGCCGCCACGCCGTTGACCGCGGCGATCACCGGCTTCTTCGCACCCGCCAGCGCCCGCGCGATCGGGTTGTAGTGCTCCTTGACGGTGCTCATCGTCTGGCCGCCGCCCCCGCCCTCACGGTCGGCGGCGAGCAGCCCGATGTGTTCCTTGAGGTCCTGGCCCACGCAGAACGCCCGCTCGCCCGCCGCCGTCAGCAGGATCGCCCGCACCGCGTCGTCCGCCGCCGCGGCCTCGACGGCCTCGCGCAGCGCGTTCTTGGTGGCGATGTTCAGCGCGTTCATCGCCTCGGGGCGGTTCAGCGTGATCGTGGCGAGCCCGTCGTTCACCTCGTGGAGCACGGTGTCGGCCATGGCGCGTCCCCTCCGTTTCGCGTGATGACGTACCGGCCGGTACGTCGTTGTCCGGGGACAGCATGGCGGAGATCTCGGCCCCGCAGTCCCACCGGACGTGTGACCTGCGTCTAACAAAACCGCCACAGACGTGACCGGCGGGTGTGCCGAGGGTGGCGCAGTATCGCAGGCACATCCCCGAATTGAGTGGTTTTGCTCGCGCGCGTTGTGCAGCCGATGCGGACCGATGTTGGTCATCGGGTCCTGGGATGCGGGATAATGGCTGGGAAGCAATGTGTTCGATGCCGGTGTCGCGTGTCCCTCCTGGACCGCGGGTGCCCTCCGTGGGGTCGTCGGCAGACGATGAGCCTGGTTTCAGGAAGGGGTACGAGCATGGCGGCCATGAAGCCGCGGACGGGTGATGGCCCGCTCGAGGTGACCAAGGAGGGGCGGGGCATCGTCATGCGCGTTCCGCTCGAAGGCGGCGGTCGACTCGTCGTCGAGCTGACCCCCGACGAGGCAGAGGCGCTCGGCGACGCCCTCAAGAAGGTCGTCGTCTGACGCGCTGCGATCTTTTCCTCCCGACCGCCCCGGTACCCGTCAGGTGCCGGGGCGGTCGCGTTTCCGGGGGGCCGGGCCGGGGGTTCAGCGCTTGACGGCGCAGAGCAGCCCATCGCCGACCGGCAGCAGCGAGGTCACCAGCTCCGGGCTCTCGCGCACCGTGCGCAGCAGCTCGCGCAGCCGGACCACCTCGGTGGGCTGCGGACCGGAGTCGACCGTGCGGCCGCTTGCGAACACGCCCTCGAAGACCACCAGGCCACCGGGCCGCAGCAGGCGCAACGATTCAGCGAGGTAGTCCGAGTACTCCAGCCGGTCGCCGTCGCAGAAGACGAGGTCGTAGCCCGAGTCCGCGAGGCGGGGCAGCACGTCGAGGGCGGGGCCGGGGATGAACCGGGCGCGGTTGCTGGCGAAGCCGCAGGCGCGGAACGCCTGCCGCGCGAACTGCTGGTGCTCCGGCTCGGGATCGACGGTGGTCAGGACGCCGTCGGGGCGCATTCCGTGCAGCAGATGGATGCCGGACACCCCGCAGCCGGTGCCGATCTCCGCGACCGCCTTGGCGTCCACGGAGGCGGCGAGCAGACGCAGCGCGGCGCCCGTGCTGGGCGCCACCGAGCGCAGCCCCGCGTCGCGGGCACGGTCCCGGGCCCAGAGCAGCGCTTCGTCCTCGGCGACAAAGGCGTCGGCGAACGCCCAGCTCGTCTGCCGGTTGCCGGTAATGACCCTCTCCTGTCCCCGTGGTTGCCTCGGCGTGACTGTATCCGTTGCGCCGGGAACCCGCTGATGGGACCGAGCGTTCACAGGGGAGAGCCGGGGTGCGGAGAGCGCGACCGGCACGCGACGGGGGTGAGAGGTGACGGAGGGTGTGGATCACATGCTGACGCGGGTGGATG
Source organism: Streptomyces griseoluteus (assembly GCF_004784465.1). Taxonomy (GTDB): domain Bacteria; phylum Actinomycetota; class Actinomycetes; order Streptomycetales; family Streptomycetaceae; genus Streptomyces; species Streptomyces griseoluteus. The sequence goes on from NZ_SRRU01000001.1 coordinate 547,815, forward strand.
AGCCGGGTCAGCGCGTGTCAAATTTTCGTAAAACCGCTTATCCGGAGCTAACGGGCGAGGTGGCTATGGTAGGGGCTCCACTGGACACCACCAGAGCCGACAGGGGAGGTGCGGCCGCACCCGAGGACCGAGGGGGAGTGCTGCGGCGCTTTCTCGGGTCGGGCAGGCCGAAATCCGTGACCGACACCGCTGCTGACCACCACGCCGCCGGTCCCGCCCCGGGCGGGACCCAGACCGCGACCTTCGCCACCGACGCGGACGGGCAGGCGTGGACTCCGCCCACCTGGGAGGAGATCGTCAGCACGCACAGCGGCCGTGTCTACCGCCTCGCCTACCGCCTGACGGGCAACCAGCACGACGCCGAGGACCTCACGCAGGAGGTCTTCGTCCGGGTCTTCCGCTCGCTGTCGACGTACTCGCCGGGCACCTTCGAGGGCTGGCTGCACCGCATCACCACCAACCTCTTCCTGGACATGGTCCGGCGCAAGCAGCGCATCCGCTTCGACGCCCTGGGCGACGACGCGGCCGAGCGCCTGCCCAGCCGCGAGCCGTCCCCGCAGCAGGTCTTCAACGACGCCCACTTCGACGCCGACGTCCAGCAGGCGCTGGACACCCTCGCGCCGGAGTTCCGCGCGGCCGTGGTGCTGTGCGACATCGAGGGGCTGTCGTACGAGGAGATCGCCGCGACCCTCGGGGTCAAGCTGGGCACCGTCCGCTCCCGTATCCACCGGGGGCGTTCGCAGCTCCGCAAGGCCCTGGCCCACCGTTCTCCCGAGGCCCGCAAGGCCGAGCGCCGCTCGTTCATGCCCCGGGTGCCCGCGCTGGGGGGAGGGGGCACGCCCGCGTGAGTGGAACCGGTACCGATCCCGCGGAGGCGCACCTCGCGGAACAGCATCTGGGGGACCGGCTCTCCGCCCTGGTGGACGGAGAACTGGGTCATGAGTCGCGCGACCGAGTCCTCGCCCACCTGGCCACCTGCTGCCGGTGCCGGGCGGAGGCCGACGCGCAGCGCCGGCTGAAGAACGTGTTCGCGGAGGCCGCCCCGCCGCCGCCCTCCGAGTCCTTCCTCGCCCGCCTCCAGGGCCTGCCCGGCGGCGACGCCGACGGGCCCGGCGGGCGGTTCGCCTTCAGTTACGTCCCGGCCGACTCCGGGCACGCCCCCGAGCAGCGCGGCTTCCGTATCCATCCCGTCGCCGACCGGCCCTCTTCGCGCGGGCTGCGGTTCGCCGCCGCCGCCGCCGGAGCGGTGTCCCTCGCTGCCGTGGCCCTCGGCGGTGTCACCACCGCCCTTCCGGGTGACCTCGCGGCCGACGCCCGCGGTGGTCCGGGCAACGGAAGCAACGTCGCCCCCTCACGTTCGGCCGGTACGGGTGCGAGTACGGGTACGGGTGCCCCCGACACCCAGCGGCGTCGCTCTCCCGCCCCGCTGCTCGCGCAGGGCGGGGGCGCGCTCAACCGCACCCCGGCCGCGCAGGTCTCCGCCTCCGCGCCGCTGCTGCCGGGCATTCCGGCGCCGGTCGACGCGCGGGTCCAGGACACCGCGCGGGACCTCGCCATGCCGGTGATGGCCGGCGCGGCCGCCGTCTCCCCGCTGATACGTCCCCTCGGCGAGACCACCCCCTTCTCCCTGGACTCCTGGCCCCTGGCGTCCCCTTCCACCGAGACCACCACGGCAGCCGCCCCCACCAACTCCCCCTCACCCTCGGCCCCCTGACCCCCCGATCCCTGGTTGAATCCCGTAAGGCCGTCCCCGCACGGCCTCCACACCGCGACTGGGGAGAGCATGAACGAGGGTCACCCGAAGCCGCCCGCACCCAGCGACGACTTCGAACTGGCCAAGCCGGCGGCTGCCGCCGGGTTCGACGGTTCCAGGACAGGCCGCGAGCCCGGCGACCGGCACCCTGCCGAGGCGGACCGGCCCGCCGAGCCGGACGGGGACGAAGACGCTCCCGCCCGCGATCCGCTCGGCGGCCACGGCTCGCACGGAGGCGCGCCGTCGGTCGCTTCCGAGGCAGGGGACGGCGGGGACGCCGTCCGGTCGCCCGCACCCGGCGACGGCAGCGCTGCCGAGCCGCCACATGGCGACCCTCGCGGCTCACGGGACGAGCCCCGCGAGACCGCCGACGTCCGCCCGGCCGACCCGCGTGCGGACGCCGCCGTCTCCGGCCCTCCCAAGCCGTTGCACGACCCCGACCCCTACGGGACCCCTCCCTACGGCGGGCCGGGCCCCTGGGCCCCCGCGCCGCCCGTCCAGCACCCCATGGCGACCCCGGCCCCCGCCACCTGTGTGACGGCCCCGTCCGGCCCCGTGTCCCCGGCCGAGCCCGGCGCCCCCGATCTCCACGTCGAGCCGGGCCCCCGGGCCTTGGCGTCCTCGGCCCACGGCACGCCCCTCGCGGACCTGCCCGCCTCGGCCCCCACCGTCCCGGCGCCCGCCCAGTCCCCGGAAGTCGCCCCCGCCCCGGCGCCGGGTCAGGACGTCCAGGACCTGGCACCCCAGCAGGACCCCCGAGCCCCCCGCTACGACCCCTGGAACCCCGCCCCCCTCCAGCACCCCGGCGCCCCCGCGACCGACGTGCAGCGGCAGTGGCCCGGCTGGAAGAAGGTCCTCGGGGCCTTCCTCGGCATCACGCTGCTCGCCGCCGGCATCGGCGGGTTCCTCGGCGCCTGGGTCGAGCGGGAAGGGACGACGACCGTGCGGCTGCCGCGGGCCGGGGCCGTGCCGGACGGGCGGGAGCGGGACAGCGTGGCCGGGATAGCCGCGCGGGCGTTGCCCGGCGTCGTCACGCTGCATGTGCGGGGCGGGGAAGAGGGCGGGACCGGGACCGGGTTCGTGCTGGACGGGCGGGGGGACATCCTCACCAACAATCACGTCGTGGCGCCCGCGTCCGGCGGTGGGGACATCACCGTGACGTTCAGCAGCGGCGACACCGCCGAGGCGGAGGTCGTCGGGCGGGACAGCGGGTACGACCTGGCCGTCGTCCGGGTGAAGGGCGTACGGGGGCTCACCCCGCTGACCCTCGGCGACTCCGACGCGGTACGCGTGGGCGACCCGGTCGTCGCGATCGGCGCCCCCTTCGACCTGGCCAACACCGTCACCTCCGGCATCGTCAGCGCCAAGGACCGCCCCATCACGGCGGGCGGCGAGAAGGGCGACGGCACCGGCGTCAGCTATGTCGACGCGCTCCAGACCGACGCCCCGATCAACCCCGGCAACTCCGGCGGCCCCCTCCTCGACGCCCACGCCCGCGTGATCGGCGTCAACTCCGCCATCCGCTCCGCGGACCGGGACTCCGACTCCACCGAGAGCCGCTCCGGCTCGATCGGCCTCGGCTTCGCCATCCCGGCCAACCAGGCCCGCCGGGTCGCCGAGGAACTCATCAACACCGGCCATGCCACCCACCCGGTGATCGGCGTGACCCTCGACATGGACTACGCCGGGGACGGCGCCCGTATCGAAAGCGAGGCCGGCGCGAGCGGTCCCGCCGTGCTGAAGGGCGGACCGGGCGACCGGGCCGGACTGAAGCCCGGCGACCTCATCACCGGGGTCGACGGACACCCCGTCCACTCGGGTGAGGAGCTGATCGTCAAGATCCGCGCCCACCGCCCCGGCGACCGTCTCCGCCTGACCGTGGGAAGTCCCGGCGCCGAGCACACCGTCACGCTGCGCCTGGGCGCATCCGGCCGGAACTGACGCAAGTCTCACCTCGGGGCGGTACCGGTCCGGCGGGTGCGCCGGGTACCGTGGGGCGACCGAGGACACGCAAGGAGCTTTCAGGTGTTCAATGACATAGGGCCGCTTGAGCTGGTCACGCTCATCGTCCTCGCCGTGCTCGTCTTCGGTCCGGACAAGCTGCCCAAGTTCATCCAGGACGTCACGCGCACGCTCCGGAAGATCCGGGAGTTCTCGGACAACGCCAAGAACGACATCCGCAGCGAGCTGGGCCCGGAGTTCAAGGACTTCGAGTTCGAGGACCTCAATCCCAAGGCGTTCCTGCGCAAGCAGCTCGACAACGACGAGCTGGGCCTCAAGGACATCCGCAGCACCTTCGACCTGAAGCGCGAGATGGCCGAGCTGACGGACTCCGTGAACGGCCACGACACCGCCTCCGCGCTGCCCGCCCCGACCTCCTCGTCCCCCGCCTCCGCCGCGTCCGGCGGCCGCGTCGACATGACGAAGAAGCCCGAGGCCCCGAAGGACGACCGCCCGCCCTTCGACGCCGACGCCACCTGACGCCGGGGACGGCTTCACCCGGTCGGCCCCGCGCCGCCCGAACAGATCACGACACGCCACGAGACCCGCCTCACCGGGCGGGTTTCGTCGTATGCACCAGCCGGACATCCCGCGTTCGGCCACCCCCGAAGCCCCATGCGCCCGTCGCATTACGGGCAGCCCTCAGCGGTGTGGATATGCTGCCGAGTTGTTGTGCGGACCGGACGCGTACGCCCGAAGGGGGGCGGGCCCATGCCCCGGTCCGACGAGAACGAGGAGGCGTCCGGGCAGATGGAGACCACAAGTCGGGTAAGCGCGCAGACGCCGGCCACCGAGAGCGGCCGGCGCGGCCACCTCGGCGGCCGGACGGTCGACGGCTATCTGCGCGCGCCCTTCCCCTGGTACGGCCTCGACGAGGCGTTCACGGGGCACCGCTGGCTGCTCCAGGTCGGCCTGGCCGCGGACGGCGCGGTGGAGCACGGTTCGATCGGGCACGGCGACGAGCCCTCCGTACGCAACGAACACAGCGCGAACTCCTCGGACGAGCCGCGGGAGAAGTTCGCCGTCGTGGTCACCGTGCCGGTGAACCCCTCCCGCCGCAGCGCGGACGGCACCGGGCTGCTGGAGGCCACCTCGGTCTCCTCGGCCGCCTGGCTGGCGGGGGTGGGCCTGCTGTCGGTCACCTGGCCCGGCCAGATGGACCACACCCTGCGCGACGACTGGCTGGACCAGCAGACCGAGACCGCGTGGGCGCTGGCCGACGACCTCGACGGCTCGGAGTGGGCGAAGCTCTCCTTGCCTGTGGACGGCGTGGCCACGCCCTTCCACTACCGGGAGTCGGAGTTCGGCTGGGTGCTCGCCGGCGCCACCGAGGCGGGGGTCCACATCGGCGCGTACGGCCGGGGGATGAGCGCCTACGGGCTCGGCTTCGCCGTCGTCAAGGACATCGGCGCCTACGCCTGAGAACACCACGGGAGGGGGCGCCGGCGAAAGCCGCCGGCGCCCCCTCCCGTCGTGTCCGGGCTCAGAACTTGTTGCGCGGGGTGATGCCCAGCGACAGCCCCGACAGGCCGCGCTGACGGCCGCCCAGCTTGCCCGCGATGGCACGCAGGGCCGAGCCGGCCGGGGAGTCGGGGTCGGTCAGCACGACCGGCTTGCCCTCGTCGCCGCCCTCGCGCAGCCGCACGTCGATCGGGATGCTGCCGAGCACCGGCACGGTCGCGCCCGTGGTGCGGGTCAGACCGTCCGCGACGAGCTGGCCGCCGCCGGTGCCGAAGATGTCCACCATCTCGTCGCAGTGCGGGCAGGGCAGCCCGGACATGTTCTCGACCACACCGACGATCTTCTGGTGGGTCTGCACCGCGATGGAGCCCGCACGCTCGGCGACCTCGGCCGCGGCCTGCTGCGGGGTGGTGACGACCAGGATCTCCGCGTTCGGCACCAACTGGGCCACCGAGATGGCGATGTCACCGGTGCCCGGCGGCAGGTCCAGCAGCAGCACGTCCAGGTCGCCCCAGTACACGTCCGCCAGGAACTGCTGGAGCGCTCGGTGCAGCATCGGGCCGCGCCAGACGACCGGGGCGTTGCCCGGGGTGAACATGCCGATGGAGATGACCTTCACGCCGTTCGCCGACGGGGGCATGATCATGTTCTCGACCTGGGTGGGCTTGCCGTCCGCGCCCAGCATGCGCGGCACGCTGTGCCCGTAGATGTCGGCGTCCACCACGCCGACCTTCAGGCCGTCGGCGGCCAGCGCGGCCGCCAGGTTCACCGTCACCGAGGACTTGCCGACGCCGCCCTTGCCGGAGGCGACCGCGTAGACGCGGGTGAGGCTGCCGGGCTTGGCGAACGGGACCTCGCGCTCGGCCTGGCCGCCGCGGAGCGCGTTGGCCAGTTCCTTGCGCTGCTCGTCGCTCATCACGTCCAGCGCGACGTCCACCCGGGTGACCCCCTCGACGCGGGAGACCGCCTCGGTCACCCGCTGGGTGATCGTCTCGCGCATGGGGCAGCCGGAGACCGTCAGGTACACCGTGACCGCGACCGCTCCGTCCGCGCCGATCTCCACCGATTTGACCATCCCCAGTTCGGTGATGGGTCGGTTGATCTCGGGGTCGTTCACCGTCGACAGCGCCTCGCGCACCGCGTCTTCCGTAGCCATAGGACGATGGTACGGCGCCCGTGGGGGCCGACGGGTAGTGCCTCAGCGGTCGTCTGCGTCACGCCCGGCGGGGCGGCTTGTCCGTTCCGTCTCCAGTTCGCGTACCAGATCCTGCAGCTCGGACCTGATCCAGTCGCGGGTGGCGACCTCGCCGAGGCCCGCGCGCAGGGCGGCGATCTCGCGGGTCAGGTACTCGGTGTCCGCGATGGACCGCTCGTTCTGCTTGCGGTCCTGCTCCAGGTTGACCCGGTCGCGGTCGTCCTGCCGGTTCTGCGCGAGCAGGATCAGCGGGGCCGCGTAGGACGCCTGGAGGGAGAGCATCAGGGTCAGGAAGATGAAGGGGTAGGAGTCGAACCGCACCACGTCCGGCGCGGCGATGTTCCACACCACCCAGACGATGATGACGACCGTCATCCAGACGATGAAGCGTCCGGTGCCCAGGAACCGGGCGATCTTCTCCGACAGCCGGCCGAACGCCTCCGGGTCCCACTCCGGCAGCATCCGGCGCCGCGGCGGGCGCGGCTGGTCCAGGCGTGGCACGCGCGGACGGGACGCCGTGGCGCCCGCGGGGGCACGGTCGCGGCTCTCGCGGCCACCCTCGCGCTCAGCCATGCGCACCCGCTTCGCGCCCGGCGCCGGTCTCCGGCAGCTCGTCCAGGTGGAACTCCGTCTCGCGCCAGTCGTCGGGGAGCATGTGGTCCAGCACGTCGTCCACGGTCACCGCGCCCAGCAGCGACTTGGACTCGTCCACCACGGGGGCGGCGACCATGTCGTACGTGGCGAAGAACCCGGCGATGACGGGCAGCGTGGCGTCGGGAGCGAGGGGCTGCAGGTCGTCGTCGAGAAGCGAGCTGACCAGCGTGTACGGGGGGTCGCGCAGCAGCCGCTGGAAGTGCACGGTGCCCAGGTACTTGCCGGTCGGCGTCTCGTCCGGGGGGCGGCAGACGTACACCTGGGCGGCGAGCGCGGGGGAGAGGTCGGCGTTGCGGACCCGGGCGAGCGCGTCGGCGACCGTGGCGTCCGGACGCAGCACGATCGGCTCGGTGGTCATCAGCCCGCCCGCGGTGTGCTCCTCGTACGACATCAGGCGCCGCATGTCGGCCGCGTCCTCGGGTTCCATCAGGCTGAGCAGGCGCTCCTTGTCGTCCTCCGGCAGCTCGCCCAGCAGGTCGGCGGCGTCGTCGGGGTCCATGGCCTCCAGGACGTCGGCGGCGCGCTCCTCCTTCAGCTTGCCGAGGATCTCGATCTGGTCGTCCTCCGGCAGCTCCTCCAGCACGTCGGCGAGCCGGTCGTCGTCCAGGGCGGCGGCCACCTCCGCGCGCCGCTTGGGGGAGAGGTGGTGCAGGACGTTGGCGAGGTCGGCGGGGCGCAACTGCTCGAAGGTGGCGAGCAGGTTCTCCGCGCCCTGCCCGTGCTCCTCCAGGGAGAACCCGGTGACGGCCGACCACTCCACGGTCAGCGTCTCTCCCCTGGCCCGGCGGAAGGCGCCGCCCTTCTTCCCCTTGCGGACGAAGACCCGGTCCACCTCCCATTCGCGGCGGGCCGGCAACTGCTGCACGGAGAGGTCGAGGACGGTGACCTCCTCGTCGGTCTCCACCAGCTTCACCCGGCGGTCCAGCAGCTCGCCGAAGACCAGGCGCTCGGTGGGCCGCTGCTCGAAGCGGCGGACGTTGACCACCCCGGTGGAGATGACCTGGCCGGAGTCGATGCCGGTCACGCGGGTCATCGGCAGGAAGATGCGGCGCCGGGTGGACAGCTCCACGACCAGCCCGAGCACGCGGGGCGGACGGCGGCCCACACGCAGCATGACGACGATGTCGCGGACCCGGCCGACCTGGTCGCCCGCCGGGTCGAAGACGGGGACCCCGGCGAGGTGCGACACGAAGATCCGGGGGACACCGGCTGCCATCTGTGCTTCCTTTGCCGTGCTCGGGACGCGGAGAGAATTGGTTCGGATTCGCTCTGATATGGCCACGCTTGTGCGCTTCAGGCTAGCCCGTACCGATAGGAAACGCCCCGGTGGGGGGTCCGGACGGACGGGCTCCGCCCGGGGCTCGTGCCCCCGGTACGCTGCCGTACGCCCATTCGGCACCGGCAGAGAGGCAGCCCCACCTGTGACTGCGATTCCCCAGGCACGCATCCGGAGAACCGCGCGGGTGGCCGCGCTGTGCGTGCTGGCCGCGTCGGCACTGACGATGCTGACGGGATGCGGCGAGGAGGACCCGGACGCCGGGACCAACGGGGTGGGCAGGCTGCCCGCGCGGAAGATCCAGACACAGAGCCGGGCGGCGGCCGACGCGGCACCGGCGGTGCACCTGGCCGGGACCGTCGTCACCGGCGGCGTCTCCTTCAAGCTGGACATGCGGCTGAAGTCCGGGGGCGGCAGCGGCTCGGTGACCTCCAAGGGCTCCACCTTCCAACTGCTGCGCGTCGGCGACGAGCTGTACGTGAAGGCCGACGCCGCCTTCTGGAACCACGGCGGGGACACCTCCGCCGCGGGCAAGCTGGACGGCAAGTACGTGAAGGTCCCCCAGAAGGACCCGGCGTACCGGAAGTTCAGCGGCTTCACCGAGAAGGACGTGCTGCTGCCCGCTCTGCTCACCCTGCACGGCAAGCTCGCCACGGCCGGCCACCACACCCAGGCCGGCACCCGCACGATCCGGGTCACCGGCGACGGCGGCCCCGGCGGCACCCTCGACGTCTCCCTGGAGGGCAAGCCCTACCCGCTGCGGCTGGTGCGCGGCGGCGGCGCCGGCACGCTCACCTTCTCCGAGTGGGGCAAGGACTTCCCCGCCGCCGAGCCCGCCAAGTCCGAGACGGTCGACTATGGCGGCCAACTGCCCGGCTCCTGAAGGCTGTTGGTCTAACTCCGCCTGCGCCGTCCGCCCAGCAGCCTGGGCAGCGCGGCCGGTGCCGGGACGCGGGTGGTGGCCGGGGTGGGCAGCGGGGGCTCGGCCAGACTGCCGGTGGGCGAAGGCTCCACCGCCCCGGTGGGGACCAGGCGCAGCACCGTGCAGTCGCGGGCCCAGCGGGCCGGGATCTCCTCGGCGCCGGGGGCGTTGAGCCGCTTGCCCTTCAACTCCGCGACGGCCGCCTCCCATTCGGGCGAGGCCGGGTCCAGCCGGTGTGCGGTGGCCCGCCAGGTGACGAGCCGGCCGCCCTTGTCCTTGCTGCGCACCGCCACCTCGGCCGCACCGCCGTCGGTGAGACCGGGCAGCGGCTGCTCGCCCGGGCCGTCACCGACCAGCAGGGCCGCGCCCTCGTGCCAGACGTGCCAGAGCGGGCGCGCGGCGGGCGCCCCGGCGCCCCGGACCCAGATCAGGCCGGACTTCCTGGTGGCCTCCTCGATGAGGGCCTGGTCGAAAAGGGCCTGTGCGGGCGGCTCGGTGGTCATGCGCCCAGCCTATCCAGCGGTGCTCAGAGCCAGCCGTTGCGCTTCAGCGTGCGGTGGATGCCCAGACAGAGGGCGACCGTGACGCTCATGATCACCGGGTAGCCGTACTTCCAGTGCAGCTCGGGCATGTACTTGAAGTTCATGCCGTAGACCCCGCACACCATGGTGGGCACGGCGATGATCGCGGCCCAGGCGGTGATCTTGCGCATGTCCTCGTTCTGCGCGACGGACGCCTGCGCCAGGTTGGCCTGGAGGATCGAGTTCAGCAGCTCGTCGAAGCCCATGACCTGCTCGTGCACCCGGGCCACGTGGTCGGCGACGTCACGGAAGTACTTCTGGATGTCCGGGTCGACCAGCCGCATCGGCCGCTCGCTCAGCAGCTGCATCGGGCGCTGCAGCGGGGCGACCGCGCGCTTGAACTCCAGTACCTCGCGCTTGAGCTGGTAGATCCGGGCCGAGTCGACACCGCGCGAGACACCGCCGTTGCGGCCGGGGGAGAAGACCTCCGTCTCCACCTCGTCGATGTCGTCCTGCACCGAGTCCGCGACCGCGATGTAGCCGTCCACCACATGGTCGGCGATGGCGTGCAGCACCGCCGAGGGACCCTTGGCGAGCAGCTCGGGGTCCTCCTGGAGCCGGTGGCGCAGCGCCCGGAGCGAGCCCTGACCGCCGTGCCGGACGGTGATGAAGAAGTCCCGGCCGGTGAAGCACATGACCTCGCCGGTGTCGATGACCTCGCTGCTGGCGGTGAGCTGGTCGTGCTCGACGTAGTGGACGGTCTTGAACACGGTGAACAGGGAGTCGTCGTACCGCTCCAGCTTCGGGCGCTGGTGGGCCTGGACCGCGTCCTCCACGGCCAGCGGGTGGAGCCCGAAGGCGCTCGCGATGCCGGCGAACTCGGCCTCGGTCGGCTCGTGCAGGCCGATCCAGACGAACCCGCCGTCCCTGCGCGCCTCGCGCATCGCCTCCTGCGGGCTGAGGGTGCGTCCGCTCTCCACCCGGGCGCCGTCGCGGTAGACGGCGCAGTCGACCACGGCCGAGGACGTGGTGGTGTCGGGTTCGAAGGGAGCGGCCGCCTCCTTGCGCGGGACCGGGCGAGCGGACGGTCGGACCACGGCTCGCAGGTCGCGGATCATCGACATGGGCAGGCTCCTTCGCGGGCGGGCAACGAAAGTGCGCCTGCGACGGGTGGAACTACCCGGAATGGGGACGTTCGGACTGCATACGTTTGGCACGTCCACAAAGCGGGGAGCACCGCACCGTCGCGGTGGCGACTTCGCTACTGATGCAGGACTGAGTGAGATCAGGCAGATCAGGCAAAGCGAAACGAAGTGCTCTTCCGGACGGCGAAGCGAACGAAAAGGTGGCAGTCAGCCAGGAACGACATCAACAGCCGGAAGAACGAGTGGTACTGCACGGTCGACTTCGATCCATGACAGCCCCACCTCCTCCGGCCGGTCCCTCGTAAGGGAGTCTCATCGGCGTCGGGGACTCGACGGCGAGCATGTGCACGCGGCCCCGAACCACCGGCTCAGCGTAGCAGCAGCCCATCGTGTCAAGGCGCAGCTTTGCCTGCCGCTGACGAGATCTATGCTCACCGCATGGTTGATGTTCTTCCCCTGGTCGAGGCGCGGCTGAACTCGGCGCTCGGTGAACCGGATGCGCGCGCCTCGGTCACCTTCCTCGGCGCCGACCGTATCGAGGTGCTGCGCTTCCAGGAGGGGGACGTGGTCCGCTACGCCACGCTGGGCATGTCGGCGCATCCCATGAGCGACCCCACGGCCATGGTGGTCGACCCCGTTGAGGGGCCGCGTGCCGAGCTGGTCCTCTCCGTCCGGGCGGGCATCACCGACACCGGTCCCGTGCTCCGCCCGCTCGCCGTGCTCGCCGCGTCCCCGCAGGTCGAGGGCGTGATCGTGGCACCCGGTGCCTCGCTGGACGTGGGGGAACCGCTGTGGCCCGGCGCGCCCTTCACCTCGGTACTGGTGGGGGAGCCGGGCGGGCTGGTGGAGGACCTGGAGCTGGACACCCCGCTGGACCCGGTGCGCTTCCTGCCGCTGCTGCCGATGACCCCGAACGAGGCGGCGTGGAAGCGGGTGCACGGGGCCGCGGCGCTGCAGGAGCGGTGGCTCAGCCACGGCACGGATCTGCGCGACCCGAACCGTGCGTCGGTGCCGCTGGGGCCGTCGCCCGAGTGAGGCCGGGGTGCGGCCGGAGTGAGCAAGCTCACCAAGTGCCGTGCAGGGGCGCGGAGTTGGCCGGACTCCGGAATCGGGCCGGGGCCGTACGGGTGATCGTCCTTGACGTGCGGCGGCCGGGGTAGGACCGTGGGGCTCTATGAGGGGCGAACCCAGTTGCCCGAGGTGTGGTGGCCGGGTCCGGGCGCCCGGTCTCTTCGCCGACACGTGGCAGTGCGACACGCACGGCGCGGTGTACCCGCTGCAGCCCGTGATCCCGCCCAGCGTCGAGGCCCTCACCGCCGTGGTGCAGCGCACCCGCGTCCCGCTGTGGATGCCGTGGCCGCTGCCGGTCGGCTGGCTGTTCACCGGCGTCGCCTACGCGGGCGACGCCCCTGGCGGCGGCCGGGCCACCGTGGTGGCCTGCTCGGGACCCAGCCCGCTCGGCGGGCCGGGCGAGCTGATCCTCGTCGCCGAGGAACTGGGCGTCGGCCTCGGCGCGCGGTACGCGGGCCTCGACGGCCCCGACCCCGGCCCCTACCTGGACGTGGAGAAGCCGCCGCAGGCCAAGGTGCTGGCGACCGGCCGTCCCACCCCGCTCTGGCACGTCGACGGTGTCCCGGACGACCGCGCCGTCTTCGCCGGCGAGGCGCTCGGTGTCTGGCTGTGGGCGGTCACCTGGCCCGCGCAGTCCGGCCTGCTGATGTACGACGAACTGGTGCTGACCGACCTCAGGGACGCGGGCCCCGAGGTGGACCTGGTGCCCTGCGGGGTGCTCTCGCCCCGGCTGATGCGCCCCGACCTGTAGGGGGCGCCTCCGGGGAGCGGGGGTGACAGGGCATGCCGTACGCGCGGCTATCCTTAGGTGTCCTCACCGTCCCCGCGAGCCGTCTGGAGCAGCCGTGCGCATCGACCTGCACTGCCACTCCACCGCCTCCGACGGCACGGACACCCCGGCCGAGCTGATGCGCGCGGCCGCCGGCGCCGGACTGGACGTGGTCGCGCTGACCGACCACGACACCACCCGTGGATACGCCGAGGCCCTGGCCGCCCTGGCCGCATTGCCCGAGGGATTCACCCTCGTCACCGGCGCCGAGCTCTCCTGCCGGATCGACGGCGTCTCCCTGCACCTGCTGGCCTACCTCTTCGACCCCGAGGAGCCTGCCCTGCTCGCCGAGCGCGAGCTGGTCCGGGACGACCGGGTGCCGCGCGCCCACGCGATGATCGCCAAGCTGAACGCGCTCGGCGTACCGGTCACCCGGGAGCAGGTCGAGCGGATCGCCGCCGGGGGCACGGTGGGCCGGCCGCACGTCGCGTCCGCGCTGGTGGAGCTGGGTGTCGTCCCGACCGTGAGCGACGCGTTCACGCCCGAGTGGCTGGCCGACGGCGGGCGGGCCTACGTGGACAAGCACGAGACCGATCCGCTGGAGGCGATCCGGCTGGTGAAGAGCGCGGGCGGCGTGACCGTCCTCGCCCACCCGGCCGCCGCCAAGCGCGGCCGCACGGTGTCGCCGGACGCGATCGCCGCGATGGCCGCCGCCGGGCTCGACGGACTCGAAGCCGACCACACCGAGCACGACCAGGCCACCCGGACCCGCCTGCGCGGCCTGGCGAAGGACCTGGACCTGCTGGTCACCGGCTCCTCGGACTACCACGGCACCCGCAAGTCGGTCGCGCTCGGCGAGAACACCACCGACCCCGAGGTCTACGGCGAGATCATCCGCCGGGCGACCGGCGCGTTCCCCGTACCGGGGACCGGCGGGGCCTGAGCCCCGGCGCCACCCTTCTGCTTTCCCCCGCCCGATCACCCGCACGTCCGCCGTGCGCGCCCGCTTCCTGCCCCTGACGGGGCCCAGGGTGCCCTACGGCGGTGGCTCCATCATGCAAGGCACACGATGTTCGACCTCGCCGTCTTCGGCTCCCTGTTCCTGACCCTCTTCGTCATCATGGACCCGCCGGGGATCACCCCGATCTTCCTCGCCCTCACCGCGGGGCGGCCCGCCAAGGTCCAGAAGCGGATGGCCTTCCAGGCCGTCTGTGTGGCGGGCGGGGTCATCGCCGTGTTCGGCGTCCTCGGCCACCAGATCCTGAACTATCTGCACGTCTCGGTCCCCGCGCTGATGATCGCGGGCGGACTGCTGCTCCTGCTGATCGCGCTCGATCTGCTCACCGGCAAGACCGACGAGCCCAAGCAGACCAAGGACGTCAATGTCGCCCTGGTACCGCTGGGCATGCCGCTGCTCGCCGGGCCCGGCGCGATCGTCTCGGTGATCCTGGCCGTACAGAAGGCCGGAAGTGCCGCCACGCAGGTCTCGGTGTGGGCGGCGATCCTCGCCATCCATGTCGTGCTGTGGCTGGTGATGCGTTACTCGCTGCTGGTCATCAAGGTCATCAAGGACGGCGGTGTCGTCCTGGTGACACGGCTCGCGGGCATGATGCTCTCCGCGATCGCCGTGCAGCAGATCATCAACGGGGTCACTCAGGTGATCCGGGGAAGCTGAGACTCGGCCTCGGCTTCCCCGGAAGGCTTGAGTGCGTCGTGCGCCCTACGAGGCCGGGCAGCCTTCTGCGGGGCGGATCCACAGGCGCTGGCCGATGGCGGCCGCCTGCTGCACGATCCGGTTGACGGAGGCGGCGTCCACGACGGTGCTGTCCACGGTCGAGCCGTCGACCTCGTCGAGTCGCATGATTTCGAAGCGCATGAAGGCTTCTCCCTTCGTCTGGTCATCCTCCAGAGGAGAACTACTGGTGTGCGACGTGTTGTCGCGGTGTCACATGTCTAGACAACGAGCGGCCCACCGCAAACATTCCCTACGCTAAGGAAATTTTTTCACGGGCTAATTACTGTCCGGTAAAAAGACTTCGTGACGGGACTGACGGGGACCGGTTGTGTTCGCAGCGTGACGGCCGGGACAATGGACTCGATGAACGAAGACCTGGCGGCTCTGGGTGCCCGCATCGACCACACCAACGAACTGCTTCAACGCATGCTCGTCGAGGTGGCGAAGACACCCTCCACCCACGCGATCTTCGTGGACGCGGGCTATCTCTTCGCGGCCGCCGGCCGCCTGGTGGCCGGCACCGAGGACCGCCGCGCCTTCGACCTGGACGCCGAGGGTCTGATCGACGCGCTCATCGACAAGGCCCGCTCGATCTTCGCCGACAGCCGCCTGCTGCGCGTGTACTGGTACGACGGCGCCCGTCGCCGCATCCACACCGCCGAGCAGCAGTCGATCGCCGAACTGCCCGACGTCAAGGTCCGCCTCGGCAACCTCAACGCCCACAACCAGCAGAAGGGCGTCGACTCCCTGATCCGCACCGACCTGGAGTCCCTCGCCCGCCACCGCGCCATCAGCGACGCTGCGCTCCTCGGCGGCGACGAGGACCTCGTGTCGGCGGTCGAGGCGGCGCAGGGGTACGGGGCGCGGGTCCACCTGTGGGGCATCGAGGCGCCCGAGGGCCGCAACCAGGCCGAGCCGCTGCTGTGGGAGGTCGACAGCCAGCGCACCTTCGACCTGGAGTTCTGCAAGCCGTACGTCTCCCGCCGCACGGCCGCCGCCTACGAGGCCACGGGCAACCGGCCCACCCGTGAGGACGTGCGCTTCGTCGGCGCCCAGATCGCGGCGAAGTGGCTGGTCTCGCGGGGCCGGGACAGCCTGATGGAGCTTCTCCCCGGCCACCCGTACCTGCCCGGCTCGGTCGACCAGGATCTCCTGGTGGAGGCGGAGGGGCTGCTCCAGTACTCCCTGCGCGGCCAGGCCGACCTGCGCCGGTCCCTGCGGGACGGCTTCTGGGAGCACCTGCAGACGCAGTACTGACAGCGGTGAGGCCCGGCCCCCTGTCGTAGGGGGCCGGGCCTCACCCGATGCTGCTTACGCCTCGGTGGGCTCCACGGCCGCGACCTTGCGGGTACGGCGGCGCGGCTTGACCTCCGGCTCCTCGGTCGCCTGCGCCGGGATGTCCGACGCGACGGCCTTGGCGGCGGTCTTCCGGGTACGGCGGGGCTTGACCTCGGCCTCGGGGGCCTCGGCCGGCTCCGCCGCGGCCGTCTTGGCCTCGGCGGTCTTGCGGGTGCGACGCGGCTTGGCCTCGGCGGCCTCCGCGACCTCGGCGGCCTCCGCGACCTCGGCGGTTTCAACGGCCTTGGCGGCGGCGGTCTTGCGCGTGCGGCGGGGCTTGGCCTCGGCCTCGGGGGCCTCGACCGCGTCCACGGCCGTCTCCGCGGCAGCCGCCTTGCGGGTGCGGCGCTTCGGCGCCTCGGCGACCGGCGCCTCGACGGCGGCCTCGGGGGCCGCCTCCGCGGCCTTGCGTGTACGGCGACGGGGCTGCTTGGGGGCCTCGGCCACGGCGGTCTCCGCGACCGTCTCCACGACGGGCGCCTCGACGACGGCCTCGGGGGCCGCCTCCACGGCCTTGCGTGTACGGCGACGGGGCTGCTTGGGGGCCTCGGCCACGGCGGTCTCCGCGACCGTCTCCACGACGGGCGCCTCGACGACGGCCTCGGGGGCCGCCTCCACGGCCTTGCGTGTACGGCGACGGGGCTGCTTCGGGGCCTCGGCCACGGCGGCCTCGGGGGCCGCATCCACGACCGGCGCCTCGACGACGGCCTCGGTCACGGCCGGAGCCGGCTCGGCGCGCTTGCGGGTGCGGCGACGCGGCTGGGCGGGAGCCTCGGTCACGGCCTCCGGCGTCTCGACCGTCTCGACGACGGCGACGGGCGCAGCCGCCGCCTCGCCCGACCCGCCGCGCGTACGACGACGGCGGCGCGGGGTGCGGGGAGCCTGCGGCTCCTCGACGGAGGTGGTCTCCGCCGGGGCGGCACCGGCCTCCACCGGCGCACCGCCGCGCATCCGGCGGCGACGGCGCGGAGTGCGCTCGGAACGGTCCGAACGCTCGGGCTCCGGTGCGGCCTCGGGACGCCCGCCACGGCCGGGACGGCCACCGCGCGCACCGCGGCCGCCGGTCTCGCCGAGGTCCTCCACCATCTCCGCGTCGAGCCCGGCGCGCGTGCGCTCCGAGCGGGGCAGGACACCCTTGGTGCCGGCCGGGATGTCGAGGTCGGAGAAGAGGTGCGGGGACGTCGAGTACGTCTCCACCGGGTCGTTGAAGTCCAGCTCCAGCGCCTTGTTGATGAGCTGCCAGCGCGGGATGTCGTCCCAGTCGACGAACGTGACGGCCGTGCCCTTGTTGCCGGCGCGGCCGGTGCGGCCGACGCGGTGCAGGTAGGTCTTCTCGTCCTCGGGGGACTGGTAGTTGATGACGTGGGTCACGCCGCCGACGTCGATGCCGCGCGCGGCCACGTCGGTGCAGACCAGCACGTCCACCTTGCCGTTGCGGAAGGCGCGCAGCGCCTGCTCGCGGGCGCCCTGGCCGAGGTCGCCGTGGACCGCGCCGGAGGCGAAGCCCCTGCGCTGGAGCTGCTCGGCGATGTCAGCGGCCGTGCGCTTGGTACGGCAGAAGATCATCGCCAGACCGCGGCCCTCGGCCTGCAGTATGCGGGCGATCATCTCCGGCTTGTCCATGGAGTGGCCGCGGTAGACGAACTGCTTGATGTTGGCGACCGTCACGCCCTCGTCGTCCGGCGCGGTGGCGCGGATGTGCGTGGGGCGGGACATGTAGCGGCGGGCGAGACCGATGACCGCGCCCGGCATGGTGGCCGAGAACAGCATGGTCTGACGCTTGGCCGGCAGCATGTTGACGATCTTCTCGACGTCGGGCAGGAAGCCCAGGTCGAGCATCTCGTCGGCCTCGTCCAGCACCAGGCACTTGACGTGGCTGAGGTCCAGCTTCTTCTGGCCCGCGAGGTCCAGCAGCCGGCCGGGGGTGCCGACGACGATGTCGACGCCCTTGTTCAGGGCCTCGACCTGCGGCTCGTAGGCACGGCCGCCGTAGATGGCGAGGACGCGGACGTTGCGCACCTTGCCGGCGGTCAGCAGGTCGTTGGTGACCTGGGTGCACAGCTCGCGGGTGGGCACGACGATGAGCGCCTGCGGCGCGCTGGTCAGGGCCTCCGGGGCGGCACGGCCGGCCTCGACGTCGGCGGGAACGACGACGCGCTCCAGCAGCGGCAGGCCGAAACCGAGGGTCTTGCCCGTGCCGGTCTTGGCCTGGCCGATGACGTCGCTGCCCGACAGGGCGACCGGAAGGGTCAGCTCCTGGATCGGGAAGGGGTTGATGATGCCGACGGCTTCCAGGGCCTCGGCGGTCTCGGAAAGAATGCCGAGGTCACGAAATGTCGTAGTCAGGGTTTTGCCTCTTCTTGTGTGCGCGGTGCGAGGCGAGCGCGGGGATCATGTCTGACCGTGCCGGGCACGTCGGCCACCGTACGGGCGAACCAACTGGGGCAAGCCGTAAGACACGGGACCTCTGCCGACGCTCTAGCGCTCGAACCGCTAAGGATGTCCCTCCGCTCGCCGTACGCGCGGTGCCGTACGGCCCAGGAGGGCTGTCAGGTCGGAGCCGATCGGGCCACCGACCGGGCATCCTCATACGTGCGCCACTGCCACAAAGGCGTTGAGCGCACCGAACATCGTCGGCGCACTCAGCAGGCGCATTACCACCATACCCCGGATTGCCGCACACGCGATGGCCGAATTGGTCACGTAGTCGTGGTCACAGTGGTTGACCAGGGGCTTCCGGGAGGGGTCGAGCGGGCTATTGTGCGCCTCATGACTAGCTCTGACAAGCCTGAGAACCCCGAGACCGCGGGCGCCCCCACCGGTGTCGCCGCCCAGGACTGGGCGACGGCCGCGGCGGACCCGCAGTACCGCGCCGCTGTCGTGGACCTGCTCGGCGCGCTCGCGTACGGCGAGCTGGCCGCGTTCGAGCGGCTCGCGGAGGACGCCAAGCTGGCGCCGACCCTCGCGGACAAGGCGGAGCTGGCCAAGATGGCCTCGGCGGAGTTCCACCACTTCGAGCGGCTGCGCAACCGGCTGACCGAGATCGGCGCCGAGCCCGCCGCCGCGATGGACCCCTTCGTCGCCGCGCTGGAGAGCTTCCACAAGCAGACGGCGCCCTCGGACTGGCTGGAGGGCCTGGTCAAGGCCTACGTCGGCGACTCGATCGCCAGTGACTTCTACCGCGAGGTCGCGGCCCGCCTCGACACCGACACCCGGGAACTCGTCCTCGCCGTGCTGGACGACACCGGGCACGCGGAGTTCGCGGTGGAGAAGGTGCGTGCCGCCATCGACGCCGACCCGCGCGTGGGCGGGCGGCTCGCGCTGTGGGCGCGGCGGCTGATGGGCGAGGCGCTGTCGCAGTCGCAGCGGGTCGTCGCGGACCGGGACGCGCTCTCCACCATGCTGGTCGGCGGGGTCGCGGACGGCTTCGATCTCGCGGAGGTCGGACGGATGTTCACCCGGATCACCGAGGCGCACACCAAGCGGATGGCCGCGCTGGGCCTCGCGGCCTGACCGTCCGTCAGGGGCGGCTACGCGGGCGCGGATCGCCGGCGGAGCCGCCCGGCCGGGCGCAACAGCAGCGACAGGGAGGCGGCGGACACGACGGCCGCGCCGAGCAGGGTGAGCAGGACCGGGGCCGGGCCCAGGGCGCTGTGCGTGACGAAGTCCCCGAAGAGCGCACCCGCCACCGCGGTGGCGAAGACCAGCGGACGGGCGGGCAGCCGGTGCGGCAGGCGGTGCGCCGCCGCGAAGGCGAGGACGAGTCCGAGCGCGGCCGAACCGAGCACTTCGAGGATCATCGAGGAGTCCCTCCCACGTCTGCGTGCTCATGCGGTCACAGCCCGACATACCCGTGACCTGCGCGTTGCAATCCTCTCCTGGGCCCACCGGGTGCGCGAGCAGTGCGCGCCGGGGGCAGCGAAAAAGGGCCCGGTGGCGGGTGCCACCGGGCCCTTGACGGATATCGCGCCTACAGCGTGCCGAACCCGACCTTGCGCGCGGTCGGCGCGCCGATCTCGACGTACGCCAGACGGTCCGCGGGGACCACGACCTTGCGGCCGCGCTCGTCCTCCAGGCTCAGCAGCGGCGACTTGCCGGCCAGGGCGTCGGCCACGACGCGCTCGACCTCCTCGGCGCTCTGACCGCTCTCCAGAACGATCTCGCGGGGCGCGTGCTGCACGCCGATCTTGACCTCCACGGCTATGTCCCTCCGACGGTCAGTGATGTGCGCGTTCTGCCGCGCCGTACCCAGCACACATTAGCCCGGTGAGGGGACGCGCATGCTTCTGGCGGGAACGCCATCAGCGAACACGCCCCACCGGCGCGTCGGCGGGTCAGTGGTGGTCGGTGCCGTGCAGCGGGAAACCGGCGATGCCACGCCACGCCAGCGAGGCGAGCAACTGCACCGCCTGGTCGCGCGGCACGCTGCGGTCGCTGTGCAGCCAGGAACGGGCCACCACCTGGGCGAGGCCGCCGAGCCCGGAGGCCAGCAGCATCGACTCCGCGCGGGACAGGCCGGTGTCCTCCGCGATGACGTCGCAGATCGCCTCGGCGCACTCGGTGGTCACCTTGTCGACGCGCTCGCGCACGGCCGGCTCGTTCGTCAGGTCCGACTCGAAGACCAGACGGAAGGCGCCGCCGTCGTGCTCGATGTACGCGAAGTAGGCGTCCATGGTCGCCCGCACGCGCTGCTTGTTGTCGGTCGTCGAGGCGAGCGCGGCGCGCACGGCCTGGATCAGGGCCTCGCAGTGCTGGTCCAGCAGGGCCAGATAGAGGTCGAGCTTGCCGGGGAAGTGCTGGTAGAGCACCGGCTTGCTGACTCCGGCGCGCTCGGCGATGTCGTCCATCGCGGCCGCGTGATAGCCCTGGGCGACGAAAACCTCCTGGGCAGCGCCCAGCAACTGGTTGCGCCGGGCTCGGCGCGGCAGACGGGTGCCGCGCGGGCGTGCTGCCTCTGTTTGCTCGATGGCTGTCACGCCGCCTCCCAATGTCGTCCTCATGCGGTGTCGGCCGCGCCGCCATCGTACTTTTCGGTAACCCCGGCGTGCGCGGTGCGAGCGCAGAATTTCACGTACCGGACGACGGCGAAAGCCGTGGCCCCGGCCCCGGTGCGCGCCCGGTCAGCGGTAGTCCTCGTCGTCGATCCTGACCACGCGGGCCTGCTCGATGAGATCGCCCTCGCTGCCCCGGTCCGGGTCCACCTGGGTCAGCGGCTCGTCTTCGTCGGTCCTGACCACCCGGGCCTGCTCGATGAGATCACCCTCGCTTCCCCGGGCCGGGTCCAACTCGGTCAGCGGCTCGTCCCGCTCCTCCGTGAGCGGGGCGTGCTGCTCGGCGGCGTCGGGCTCGGGGGCCTCGACATCCTCGATCTCGGGCTCCGTGTCGTCGTCGGGGCTCTCGATCTCGTCCGGCTCGATGGGGTCGTGGGCCATGACGGCCTCCCTTTCTTCCAGCTTCCGCCCAGAAATCTCTTCCGGAACCTCTGGCTCGGGCGGGTACCCCGCGGCTGCGCTGTCATACGAGCCTAGGAGACCGCCCAAGGCCGCGCCACGCCGTCGGCGGTACCCGGACCGGCGCCCCGGGTGTCCCCGCCTGTGAGGGCGAACACATGAGCTGCGGTGTGATCGTCTCGTAACATTGCCGCATGTCTTCGACCGAGTCACCTTCCGTGCCGGCCGCGAGCGTGCTCCCCCGGGTCGCACCCGTAAGGGTGGGCGACGGCGAGCGGATGAGGTCGGTGCGGCTGCCGGGGGTCACCCTTACGGTGCGGTCCCGGCCGCCGACGCGGGAGGGTCTCGAGCCCGCGCTGTTCGTGCACGGGCTCGGCGGGTCCTCGCAGAACTGGTCCCTGCTGATGGCCGCGTTGGACGGTGTCGTCGACCCCGAGGCCGTCGACCTGCCGGGCTTCGGCGACTCCCCGCCGCCGGACGACGGCGACTACTCCGTCACCGGGCACGCGCGCGCGGTCATCCGCCACCTGGACGCGGCCGGACGCGGGCCGGTCCACCTGCTGGGCAACTCGCTCGGCGGCGCGGTCTCCACGCGGGTGGCCGCCGTCCGCCCGGACCTGGTGCGCACCCTGACACTGGTCTCGCCCGCCCTGCCGGAGCTGCGCATCCAGCGCAGCGCGGTCCCCACCGCCCTGCTGGGCGTGCCCGGTGTGGCCGCGCTGTTCAACCGGTTCACCCGTGAGTGGACCGCCGAGCAGCGGGTGCGCGGGGTGACGGCCCTGTGTTACGGCGATCCCACGATCGTGACGCCGGAGGCGTTCGGGTACGCGGTGGAGGAGCTGGAACGGCGCCTGAGGCTGCCGTACTTCTGGGACGCGATGACCCGCTCCGCGCGCGGGATCGTGGACGCCTACACCCTGGGCGGGCAGCAGGGGCTGTGGCGGCAGGCCGAGCGGGTACTCGCGCCGACCCTGCTGGTCTACGGTGGCCGTGACCAACTCGTCGGCTTCCGTATGGCCGCCAAGGCCGCCCGCTCCTTCAGGGACTCCCGTCTGCTGTCCCTGCCGGACGCCGGGCACGTGGCGATGATGGAATACCCGGAGCTGGTGGCCAGGGCGTTCCGCGAACTTCTCGCGGAGAGCGCCGCATCGGGCGCCACGGACGCGGAGAACTGAGGGCAGGGGTGGGACGACACAGTCGCCGAGGACCGGCTCCCAAGGGGGACGCCTCGGCCATAGAGGGCGCCGCCCCGGCGGCCGGGGGCACCCAGGACGTCGCCGGAACCGGTGACTTCGCCGCGCGCCCGAGACCGCGCCCACGGGGCGGTGAGTCGTGGAGTGCCGGATCTCAGGGTGGCTTCGGCGCGACCGTGAGCGGTGCCGGACGCCGTGTCCCGTCGGACCGGCGCGAGGAAGACCGGGCGCCGGGTGCCTTCGGTTCCGCGCGGGGCGGTCACCCCGAGCAGCGTGAAGAGGGCGGCGGCTGGGGCGAGTTCGAGAACCGGCGCGCCACGCCGACTCCCTTCCCGAGGCAGCGGCGCGCGGAGCCGGCGGACGCGGGCTCCGGCCCCCGCCGTGAGTACCTGGACGCCTTCGCCGAGGGTGCCGCACCCCAGGCGCCCCGGCGGGCCGAGGTGCCCGAGCCGAGGACCGCGCCCGCCGGGGGCGGCGCGCCTCCGGCGACCGTGCCCGCCGCCCGGCACGGCGGCAAGGGGCGGGCCTTCACCGGGGTCGCGGCCGCCGCCGTGACCACCGTGCTCGCCGTCGTCGTCGCCGGCCAGGTGGCCGACGGCCGCGCCGAGGGCGAGTCGCGGGCCCAGGCCGCGGGAGGCGCCCTGCCGCCCGCTGCCCAGGCCGTGCCCTCCAGCGCGCCGAGCGCCGTCCCGCTGACGTACGCCCAGAAGATGGGCCGGCTCTATCCCCTGGGGGCGACCCTCAAGGGTTCCGGCGAGTTCGACACCGTGCCCGGCTCGGCGAAGGCGCCCGGCAAGGGCCCGAAAATGACCTACCGGGTCGACGTCGAGCAGGGGCTCGGCCTGGACGGCGCGCTGTTCGCCGACGCCGTGCAGCGCACCCTCAACGACGACCGGAGCTGGGCGCACGGCGGTCAGCGCACTTTCGAGCGGGTCTCCACCGGCAAGCCGGACTTCGTGATCACGCTGGCCAGCCCCGGCACGACCGCCGAGTGGTGCGCCAAGTCGGGCCTGGACACCACCGAGGACAACGTCTCCTGCGACTCGGCGGCCACCGAGCGCGTGATGATCAACGCGTACCGCTGGGCGCAGGGCAGTGTCACCTACGGGGACGCCAAGATCCACGCCTACCGCCAGATGCTGATCAACCACGAGGTCGGCCACCGGCTCGGGCACGGCCACGTCACCTGCCAGAAGGACGGCGCGATCGCCCCGGTGATGCAGCAGCAGACCAAGTTCCTCGACCACGACGGAATCCACTGTCTGCCCAACGCCTGGCCCTATCCCAAGAGTTGACACAGAAACAGCCGCAGGAGTTGACGGGGCCGACTCATGTCACATTGACATGAGTCGCAAGTTCGTTCATATTTCTGCGCATGTGGTCCCGTCACTCCGTCTTCCGCAGCGCCGCCATCGAGCTGGCGCTCATCGGTGTGACCGCCCTCTGCGTGGCCGACATCGACTGTCGCTGACGCCGCCTTCCTGGCGTCCGCGTCGATACGTGCCCTTTTCATCCTGCCGCCCGTGAGCTTCCTCGCGGGATCTCTCGACGACTGACGCCGGGGCCGGCACCTGTCCGCAGGTGTCTCATTCATCGTCCCCATGTCTCACCCCTCGGACAAGCCGGGGGGTCCCCCCGAGAGGTCGTCCTTTCCGATGCGTCAATCGTCCGTCATAGCGCGCCGCGTGGCAGCGGCATCCGTCGGCCTGGTCGTGGCAGCGGGCGCCGCCGCCTGCGGCCCTGAGGACAACGATGCCAAGGGCGCCGGTGGCGACTCCACGCCCCACAAGGGCGGCACCCTCACCGTGCTGAACGCCGAGGCCCAGACCGACTTCGACCCGGCCCGCCTCTACACCTCCGGCGGCGGCAACGTCCCCTCGCTGGTCTTCCGCACCCTCACCACGCGCAACCGCGAGAACGGCGCCGAGGGCGCCAAGGTGGTCCCCGACCTCGCCACCGACACCGGCCGCCCCAACAAGGACGCGACCGTGTGGACGTACACCCTGAAGAAGGGGCTGAAGTACGAGGACGGGACGCCGATCACCTCGGCCGACATCAAGTACGGCATCGAGCGGTCCTTCGCCCCCGAACTCTCCGGTGGCGCACCCTACTTGCGGGACTGGTTGAGCGGCGCCGCCGACTACCAGGGGCCGTACAAGGACAAGAAGGGCCTTTCCGCGATCGCGACGCCGGACGCGCGCACGATCGTCTTCCACCTGAACAAGCCCGAGGGCGAGTTCCCGTTCCTCGCCACCCAGACGCAGTTCACCCCGGTGCCCAAGAGCAAGGACACCGGCACCAAGTACGAGCAGCACCCGGTCTCCTCGGGGCCGTACCGGGTGGTCAAGAACCAGAACGACGGCGAGCGTGTGCTGCTGGAGCGCAACCCGCACTGGAGCGGTGACGACGAGCGCAAGGCGTACCCGGACAAGGTCGACGTGCGCTCCGGGCTCGACTCCTCCGTCATCAACCAGCGGCTCGCCGCCTCCCAGGGCGCCGACAAGGCCGCCGTCACCACCGACACCAACCTCGGCCCGGCCGAACTCGCCCGCGTCAGCGGCGACAAGAGCCTCGCCGCCCGCGTGGGCACCGGCCACTTCGGTTACACGAACTACATCGCCTTCAACCCGAAGGTGAAGCCGTTCGACGACCCCAAGGTGCGCCAGGCGATCTCGTACGCCGTCGACCGCTCCTCGGTGATCAACGCGGCCGGCGGTTCCGCGCTCGCCGAGCCGGCCACCACCTTCCTGCCCGACCAGAAGTCCTTCGGGTACACCCCGCACGACCTGTTCCCGGCGGGCAAGTCCGGCAACGCGGCCAAGGCGAAGGAGCTGCTGAAGGAGGCCGGGCACCCGAACGGGCTGACCGTCACCCTCACGCATTCCAACAGCAAGGACTTCGAGACCAGCCCGGAGATCGCCACCGCCCTCCAGGACGCGCTGAAGAAGGCCGGGATCACGGTCCGGCTCCAGGGTCTGGAGGACAACGACTACCGGGACAAGATCCACAGCATCAAGACCGAGCCCGGCTTCTTCCTCGCCCACTGGGGTGCCGACTGGCCCTCCGGCGGCCCCTTCCTCGCCCCGATCTTCGACGGCCGCCAGATCGTCAAGGACGGCGCCAACTTCAACACCGGTCTGCTGGACGACAAGTCGGTCAACACCGAGATCGACGCCATCAACAAGCTGACCGACCTGAACGCGGCCGCCGCCCGCTGGGGCGCGCTGGACAAGAAGATCGCCGGACAGGCCCTCGTCGTCCCGCTGTTCCACCCCGTCTACAAGCGCCTGTACGGCTCGGACGTCAAGAACATCGTGATCAGCGACTGGACCGGCGTGCTGGACATCTCCCAGGTCGCGGTGAAGTGACCCGGTGAGCGAAGCACTCGTCGCCGTCGAGGCCGCCGGGGCGGACATCACCGCCCCGGCGGCCTCGGGGGCCCGTCAGTTCTGGCGGCGGCTGCGCGCGCAGCGGGCCGCCCTCGTCGCCGCGGCCGTCGTCGCGCTCCTCGTCCTGGTCGCGCTCGCCGCGCCACTGCTCACCGCCCTCGAGGGCCAGGACCCCACCACGTACCACCCCGGCCTCGTCGATTCCGCGCGCGGCGGCGTGCCCATCGGGTCGCTCGGCGGGATCAGTGCCGAGCACTGGCTGGGCGTCGAACCGCAGACCGGACGGGACCTGTTCGCCCGGCTGGTGGAGGGCGCCCGCGTCTCGCTGGGCGTCGCCTTCGCGGCCACCCTCATCCAGGTGCTCATCGGCGTCACCATCGGCGTGGCCGCCGCGATGGGCAGCCGGTGGCTGGACCAGGTCCTCAGCCGGGTCACCGACATCATCGTGGCCCTGCCGCTCATGATCATGGCGCTGGCGCTGCTGGCCGTCGTGCCCGCGAGCTTCCCCCGCCCGGTGCTGGTCGCGCTGGTCATCGGGCTGATCGCCTGGGGCAACGTCGCCAAGATCGTGCGCGCCCAGACCCTCACCCTCAAGGGGCTCGATCACGTGGCCGCCGCCCGGCTCAGTGGATGGGGCGCCGTGCGGGTGGCCCGCCGCGAGCTGCTGCCCGGCCTCGCCGCGCCCGTCATCACCTACGCCGCGCTGCTGGTGCCCACCAACATCTCCGCCGAGGCGGCCCTGTCCTTCCTCGGTGTGGGGGTGAAGCCGCCGACGCCGTCGTGGGGACAGATGATCACCGCCGCCGACGTCTGGTACCAGGCCGCGCCGCAGTATCTGCTGTTCCCGGCCGGTGCCCTGTTCACCACCGTGCTCGCCCTCACCGTCCTCGGTGACGGCGTGCGCACCGCACTCGACCCCCGCGCCGCCTCCCGGCTGCGCGTCGGCACCGGCCGCGCCCGGAAGGAGGACGCCGCGTGAACGGCTTCGGCGGATTCCTGCTGCGCCGCGCGGCGGGCACGCTCATCACCCTGCTCGCCGTCTCGGTCCTCGTCTACGTGGTCTTCTACGCCACCCCCGGCAACGTCGCCCAGATCACCTGCGGCCCGCGCTGCTCCCCGGAGCAGGTGCACCAGGTCGCCGCCCAGCTCCGCCTCGACGACCCGCTCTACCTGCGCTACTTCCACTTCCTCCAGGGGCTGTTCGTCGGCCAGGACTACTCCACCGGCACCTCGGTCGAGCACTGCGCGGCACCCTGCCTCGGGCTCTCCTACCAGAGCGACCAGCAGGTGCTCACGCTGCTGCTGGCCAAGCTGCCGGTCAGCCTCTCGCTGGTGGCCGGGGCGATGGTGCTCTGGCTGGTCATCGGCGTCGGGACCGGCGTCCTCTCCGCCTGGCGGCGCGGCCGGCTCTCCGAGCGGGTGCTCACCGTGCTGACCCTGGCCGGCTGGGCCACGCCCGTGTTCGTGCTCGGTCTGGTGCTGATGATCGTGGTCTGCGGCGAACTCCAACTGCTGCCGTTCCCGCAGTACGTGCGCTTCGGCGACGACCCCGAGCAGTGGGCGTGGAACCTGCTGCTGCCCTGGCTGTCGCTGGCCCTGATCGAGGCGGCCGCGTTCGCCCGGCTCACCCGCTCGGCCATGCTGGAGACCCTCGCCGAGGACCACATCCGCACCTTCCGCGCCTACGGCGTCGGCGAGCGGGCCATCGTCGGACGGCACGCCCTGCGCGGCGCGCTCGCCCCCGTGATCGCCCTCAACGCCAACAACGTCGGCTCCGCCATCGGCGGCGCGGTCCTCACCGAGACGCTGTTCGGGCTGCCCGGCATCGGCCAGGAGCTGGTGCACGCGGTCAAGGTGGTGGACCTGCCCGTGGTCGTCGGCATGGTCCTGGTCGTCGCCTTCTTCGTCGTCATCGCCAACGCCGTCGCGGACGTCCTGTACGCGCTGGCCGACCGCCGGGTGGTCCTCGCATGAGCCTGGTCGAAGTCACCGATCTCACCGTCGAGTTCGGCGCCCTGCACGCCGTGGACGGACTCTCCTTCACGCTGGAGAAGGGGGCCGCGCTGGCCCTGGTGGGCGAGTCGGGCTCCGGCAAGTCCACCGTCGCCGGCGCCCTGCTGGGCCTGCACCGGGACACCGGGGCACGGGTCGGCGGCTCGGTCCTGGTGGCCGGCACCGACGTGACCGCCGCCTCCGACGCCGAGCTGCGCGGGCTGCGCGGGGCCAAGGCCGCCATGGTCTTCCAGGACCCGCTGTCCTCCCTCGACCCGTACTACGCGGTGGGCGACCAGATCGCCGAGGTGTACCGCGTCCACACCCGTGCCTCCCGGCGGGCCGCACGCGCGCGTGCCGTCGAGGTGCTGGACCGGGTCGGCATCCCGGACGCGGCCCGGCGGGCGCGGTCCCGGCCGCACGAGTTCAGCGGGGGCATGCGCCAACGCGCGCTGATCGCCATGGCGTTGGCGTGCGAACCCGAGCTGCTCATCGCGGACGAGCCGACCACCGCCCTGGACGTCACCGTGCAGGCCCAGATCCTCGACCTGCTGCACACCCTGCGCCAGGAGAACGGGCTCGGCCTGCTGCTCGTCACCCATGACGTGGGCGTCGCCGCCGAGAGCGCCGACGACGTGCTCGTGATGCGGCACGGCCGCGCGGTCGAACACGGGCCGCTGCGCCGGGTGCTGGCCGCACCCGAGCAGCCCTACACCCGCGAACTCCTCGCCTCCGTACCGCGCGTGGACGCACCCCGTACCGCGCCCGCCGAGGAGGCGGGGGAGACGGTGCTCGAAGCGGTCGGCCTGCGACGGGAGTTCGGGCGCGGGCGGAGGGCGTTCACCGCCGTGGACGACGTCTCGCTGACCCTGCGCCGGGGCGAGACCCTGGGGATCGTGGGGGAGAGCGGCAGCGGCAAGACCACCCTGGGCCGCATGCTGGTCGGGCTGCTGGAGCCCACCTCGGGCACCATCCGGTACGACGGACGCGCGCACAGCGGGGTCGACCCGTCCGTGCAGATGGTGTTCCAGGACCCGGCGTCCTCCCTCAACCCCCGCCGGACGGTGGGCGAGTCGATCGCCGACCCGCTGCGCGCGAAGGGCGGACAGGACGACAGGGCCGTACGGGAGCGGGTGACCGGACTGTTGGAG
Source organism: Streptomyces griseoluteus (assembly GCF_004784465.1). Taxonomy (GTDB): domain Bacteria; phylum Actinomycetota; class Actinomycetes; order Streptomycetales; family Streptomycetaceae; genus Streptomyces; species Streptomyces griseoluteus. Next base: position 576,831 of record NZ_SRRU01000001.1, read on the forward strand.
CGGGTCGGTCTCGAAGCGGCCCACCACGACCGCTATCCGCACGAGTTCAGCGGCGGCCAGCGCCAGCGCATCGGCATCGCGCGGGCTCTCGCCGCCGACCCGCGCGTCATCGTCTGCGACGAACCCGTCTCCGCGCTCGACGTCACCACCCAGGCTCAAGTGGTCGCCCTGCTGGACGAGTTGCGCCGGGAACTCGGGCTCGCGCTCGTCTTCGTCGCACACGACCTCGCCGTGGTCCGCCAGGTCAGCGACCGGGTCGCCGTCATGCGCCGGGGACAGGTCGTCGAGACCGGCCCCGTCGACGAGGTGTACGAGAACCCGCGCGATCCGTACACCCGCCAGCTCCTGGCCGCCGTGCCGGCGCTGGACCCGGAGGTCGCCGCACGGCGCCGGGCGGCCCGGCGGGAGCCCGCTCCGGCGTAACGTTTCGCGTGCGGAACGTCACCACACGATCTCTTAGCGTGTCGGAACGCGGTTCGCCCGCGAAAGTTACGACCGTTCACCCCTTTTGGTGGCGCGACGGACAACCGTCCATCGCGCCACCGCCCTCTCCGCGTACGTTCGTCCCGCTGCGAGCCGCCGGGACGACGGCGGCTCCCACACACGGGAGATCGGGGGTGCACGCGTGCGCATCGGACTGCTTACCGAGGGTGGCTATCCGTATGTCGGCGGTGACACCGGGCTCTGGTGCGACCGGCTCGTGCGCGGGCTCGGGCAGCACGAGTTCGACGTCTACGCGCTGGAGAGCGGCCGGCAGCAGGAGGGCGACGGCTGGGTGCCGATCCCGCCGCAGGTCAGGCGGGTGCGTACCGCCCGGCCGTGGGCGGCCGGGGACGACGGCGCTCCGCTGGGCCGCCGCGGCCGCAGGCGATTCACCGAGTACTACGGCGAGCTGCTCGGCGCGGTCTGCGCCCCGCAGGAGGGCTCCGCCGCCGAAGTGGCGGACCGTTTCGGCAACGCGCTGTACAGCCTCGCCGAACTCGCCCGCGACACCGGCGCCCTGACCGGAGCCCTCCGCTCCGACCACGCCGTGACCGCCCTGGAACGCGCCTGCCGCGCCCCCGGCGCGCCGCGCGCGGCGCACGAGGCGCGCGTCCCCGACCTGCTGGCCGTCACCGACCACCTCGCCCGCGCCCTGTGCCCCCTCTCCCTCGGCTGGTACGGCGAGGACGCCCTCGCCGCCGTCGACCTCTGCCACGCCACCTCCGGCGGCTCCGCCGCCCTGCCCGGCCTGCTCGCCCGGCACTTCTCCGGTGTGCCCCTGCTGGTCACCGAGTACGGCGTCCAGCTCCGCGCGCACTACCTCGCGCTCGGCCCCGACAGCGCCGCCCCCGCCGTCCGCGCGCTGCTCGCCGCCTTCCACGGGCGGCTCGCCGCCGAGGTCTACCGGCGCGCCGAGATCCTCACTCCCGGCAGCAGCCACGCCCGCCGCTGGCAGGAGCGGTGCGGCGCCGACCGGGCCCGCATCCGCACCGTCCACCCGGGCATGGACGCCGACAGGTTCGCCGAGGTCGGCGAGGCGCCCGAGTGCGCCGAGGCCGGCACGCTGGTGTGGGTGGGCCGGATCGAGCCCGGCCGGGACCTGGTCGCGCTGCTGCACGCCTTCGCCGAGGTCCGCAAGGAGGAGCCGCACGCGCGGCTGCGCATCGTGGGCGTGCCCGTCGGGGCCGAGGGGGAGGCGTACCTCGCGCAGTGCCGGGCGCTGGCCGCCCAGCTCTTCCCGGACGAGGCTGAGGGGCTGCACGCCGTGGGGGACAACCCCGTGTCGTTCACCGAGGTGGGGGCGCCCGAGGCGCCGACGCTGCCGGACGCGTACGCCGCCGGTGCCGTGGTCGTGCTGTCCAGCGTGGTCGAGGGGTTCCCGGTCAGCCTGGCCGAGGCGATGTTCTGCGGCCGGGCGACGGTGTCCACGGACGTGGGCGCCGTGGTGGAGGTCATCGGGGGCACCGGGCTCGTCGTACCGCCGCGCAATCCGAGGGCGCTGGCGGAGGCGTGCGTGGCGCTGCTGCGCGATCCCGAGCGCCGGGCGCGGCTGGGGGCGGCGGCGCGGGCGCGGGCGCTGGAACTGTTCGGCGTCGAACAGAACATCGCGGCATTTCACGGCATTTACCTGGAGATCATGTCGCACTGTCCGGTGCGCCGGGTCGCCGTGGACGAGGCGGGGGAGCCCCTGCCGTTCGCCGTCCCGGCCGAGGCCCACGTACCCGGCCGCTGGACCGTCCCCACCCTGCTGCGGGGCTCACCGGCGCCGGTCCGGGCCGGGGCGGAGGGGGTGCGATGAGGGGCGTGGACAGAACGGGGGCGGGTGCGGTGGCGGCGTCCGGAGCCTCCGGGACCTCCGGAGCCGAGACCGCTCCCCGCAGGGGTGCCGTCGACCCCGTGAAGGCCCTGCTGCACCGGCACCGGGAGCTGTGCGAGCGGGCCGTGGACCCGCTGGAGATCGCGGCCGGGCTGGAGGCGCACGGCTTCACCGACCGCTCCGCCGCCCGCTACCGGCACCGGGACGTGTTCTCGCTCGCCGAGGAGCTGTACGCGCGCGTCCCCCGCGACGCCGACCCGGCCCCCGAGCCCACCTTCGGCCCCGCCCCGCGTATCCGTACCGGCTGGGTCCTGCTCACCCTGCTGCCCGGCGCGGTCGCCTCCGGGACCGTGGCGGGACTGCGGCTCGGTCCCGGCACCGCCCGCCCCCTGGTGGCCCTCGGCGGCCTCCTCGCGGTGATCCTGGCCGTACGCGCCGCCCTCGGCCGGGGCCCCCTCGCGGCCCGCCCCGGCGCCGCCCCGCGGCCGTCCGCCCCTGTGTGGACCGTCTGCCTGCTCGGGTACGCCCTCCTCGGCGACGGCCTGCTGGACGCCGTGGTGAGCGGCGGCCCCGACGCCCTGCCCACCGGTTCCCCGGACGGCCCCTGGCCCGCCGCCACCGCGCCCGTAGTGGCCCTCGCCCTGGCCTGCGCCCCCGCCGCCTGGTGCGCCCACCTGCTCGACCTCGGCGCCCGCCGCCGGCTCGCGGGCAGCCGGGGCCTGGAGGACTTCACCTCCGGGGCGCGCCCCCTGCTGCTCGGCGTCGTCGCGCTGTACCTGGCCGCTCTGACCGGCCTGCTCGCCCTCACCGGTGCCGTGCTGCACGAGGACCCGGCCTACCCGCAGGCCCTCACCCTGGGCGCCCTGCTGTTCCTCGCCCGCCTCCTCACCGCCCACCGGCACCGGCACGCGCCGGCCGTGATCCTGGGCGCGGCGGCGGCGGCCGAGGTGGCGGCGCCGGCGCTGGTGCTGAGCGGGCGGCTCCCCGACTGCGGGTTCCTCGCCGTGCCGGTGACCACGCCGGTCGACCCCCTGGGGGTGGGGGCGATCCCGACCCTGAGCTGCGGCTGCGCGGCCCTGGTCCTCCTGGCCCACGCCCTGCGCACCCTCACCCGTGCCTCGGCCCACGCGCCCGTAGGGGGCCCGGAGTGAGGCCCGCACGCCCCGCTCCACCCCCACGGCACCGGCGCCCCACCGCCGTCCCGCCCGCTCCCCCCTCCATCCCTGAGACCCGCATCCCTGAGAAGGAGAACACCAGATGACCACCTCCCGACACGGAGCCACCGCAGTGGCCGGGTCCGTGGGAGCAGCCGCGGCGCACACCTCGGGGGCCGCCCTATGAGGGTCCTGCTGATCGGAGCCAACGGGTACATCGGCCGCTTCGTCGCCGACCGCCTCCTCGCCGACCCCGCCGTGCAGCTCACCGCGCTCGGCCGGGGCGACGACGCCGACGTCCGCTTCGACCTCGCCACCGGCAGCCCCGGCGCGCTGACCCGGTTCCTGGACGCCGTGCACCCCGGTGTCGTCGTCAACTGCGCCGGTGCCACCCGGGGCGGCGCCCGCGACCTCACCCGGCACAACACCGTCGCCGTGGCCACCGTCTGCGAGGCGCTGCGGCGCAGCGGCTGCGGGGCCCGGCTGGTGCAGATCGGCTGCGGTTCCGAGTACGGGCCGAGCCAGCCCGGCTCCTCCACGGCCGAGGACGCCGTACCCCGGCCGGGCGGCCCCTACGGGGTCAGCAAGCTCGCCGCGACGGAACTGGTCCTCGGCTCCGGGCTGGACGCCGTGGTGCTGCGGGTCTTCTCGCCCGCCGGACCCGGCACCCCGGCAGGGTCGCCCCTGGGGAGGCTCGCCGAGGCCATGCGCCGGGCCATGCAGGCGGGCGACGGCGAACTCAAGCTCGCCGGGCTCGGCGTCCAGCGCGACTTCGTCGACGTACGCGATGTCGCCCGCGCCGTGCACGCCGCCTCCCTGTCCGCCGCGCAGGGTGTGATCAACATCGGCTCCGGCCGTGCCGTACGGCTGCGTGACGCGGCCACGGTCCTCGCGCGGGTCGCCGGGTACGGCGGCGCGCTCAACGAGCTCGACGCGCCTCCCGGCCCATTGCGGGGACAGCTCGGGCATCCGCGCGGTGACCTGGACCACGCGGTGCCGGTCGCGTACCCCTACCCGGACGGCTGCGGGAGCTGGCAGCAGGCCGATGTGCGCACCGCCCGCGACCGGCTCGGCTGGCGGCCCCGGATCAATCTGGAGGAGTCGCTCGCGGACATCTGGATGGAGGCGGCATGCCGCATCTGACCAGCGCGCCCACCGTCACCGGCGTACGTACCGCGATCGGCGTCCCCGACTACGCGCACCCGCTGACCGCGCCCGCCCAGTGGGCCGAACTGGCGCGTCCCGGAACGCCGCTGGACTGGGTGGTGCTCAATGTCGCCGCCGGACCGGGCGTCCGCCCCGACCCGCACTGCCTTCAGGCGGCGGGCCGGCTGCAGGGCGGCGGGGTCCGTGTGCTGGGCCACCTGGACCTCGCACACGGCATGCGCCCCTTCGCCGACCTGGTCACCGACGCGCACCGCCACCTCGACTGGTACCGCGTCGACGGCTTCCTGCTGGAACGCTGTCCCGGTGACCGGACGGAACTGCCCGATGTCCGGCGGGTGATCACCACGCTGCGCGCGCTCGCCGGGGACACCCACATCGTGCTCGGCCACGGGGAGCACCCCTGTCCGGGGTACGCGGAGAACGCCGACCAGTTGGTGACCTTCCGGGGCTCCTGGGCCGACTACCGCTGGTCGCAGGTGGCCGAGTGGACCGCCGACCATCCGGCCGACCGCTTCTGCCATTTCGTGCACGGGGTGCCGCGCGGCCATCTGGAGGAGGCACTGCGCATCGCGCGCTGGCAGGGCGCCGGGACGATCTACCTCACCGACCGCACGGACCGCGGCGGCCGGGCCAACCCCTGGGAGACCATGCCCGGCCACTGGGACGAATTCGTCTCGCGGGTCGGAACGGGTGTCTCGGAATGAAGAAGGCCGTGGCAGTGTTACGGGAAGAACAACCCGTAGTGATCGACCGACCAACGGAGTCCCCGTGTCGCTGCCACCCCTGGTCGAGCCCGCTTCCGAGCTCACCGTAGACGAGGTCCGCCGGTACTCCCGCCACCTGATCATCCCGGATGTGGGGATGGATGGGCAGAAGCGGCTGAAGAACGCCAAGGTGCTCTGTGTGGGCGCCGGCGGCCTGGGTTCACCCGCGCTGATGTACCTCGCGGCGGCCGGTGTCGGCACGCTCGGCATCGTGGAGTTCGACGAGGTCGACGAGTCCAACCTCCAGCGGCAGATCATCCACAGCCAGGCGGACATCGGCCGCTCGAAGGCGGAGTCCGCGCGGGACACGGTCAAGGGCATCAACCCGTACGTGGACGTGGTCCTGCACGAGGAACGGCTCGAGGCCGAGAACGTGATGGAGATCTTCGGCCAGTACGACCTGATCGTCGACGGCACGGACAACTTCGCCACCCGGTACCTGGTCAACGACGCGTGCGTGCTGCTGAACAAGCCGTACGTGTGGGGCTCGATCTACCGCTTCGACGGCCAGGCGTCCGTCTTCTGGTCCGAGCACGGCCCCTGCTACCGCTGCCTGTACCCGGAGCCCCCGCCGCCCGGCATGGTCCCCTCCTGCGCCGAGGGCGGCGTCCTCGGTGTGCTGTGCGCGTCGATCGGGTCGATCCAGGTCAACGAGGCGATCAAGCTGCTGGCGGGCATCGGTGACCCGCTGGTCGGCCGCCTGATGATCTACGACGCCCTGGAGATGCAGTACCGCCAGGTCAAGGTCCGCAAGGACCCCGACTGCGCGGTGTGCGGCGAGAACCCCACGGTCACCGAGCTGATCGACTACGAGGCGTTCTGCGGCGTCGTCTCCGAGGAGGCCCAGGAGGCCGCGGCCGGCTCCACGATCACTCCCAAGCAGCTCAAGGAGTGGATCGACGACGGCGAGAACATCGAGATCATCGACGTCCGCGAGCAGAACGAGTACGAGATCGTCTCCATCCCGGGCGCCAAGCTGATCCCGAAGAACGAGTTCCTCATGGGCACCGCCCTGGAGTCCCTCCCGCACGACAAGCGCATCGTCCTCCACTGCAAGACGGGCGTCCGCAGCGCGGAGGTCCTGGCCGTCCTGAAGTCCGCGGGCTTCGCGGACGCGGTCCACGTGGGCGGCGGCGTGATCGGCTGGGTCAACCAGATCGAGCCGAGCAAGCCGGTGTACTGACACCTCCCGGCCCCGAAGGCCCACCGCGCCGCTTCGCACCGGCACGGTGGGCCTTCGCCGTCTGCTGGTGACGGCGGAGGGGCAGCCCTGGACCGGAGTTGTCGGGGGACCCCGCGCCGGGCGTGCCGGAGAGTCGTGGCGAGCCGTCGTAGGGCAGCTGTCAGGTGCACACCGTGCCGGGCTTCGGGGTCCGGCCCGTCAGCAGGTAGTCGTTGACCGCCTTCTGGACGCACTTGTTCCTGCTGTCGTACGCCCCGTGTCCCTGGCCCCGGTAGGTGAGTTCGACGGCGACGCCCTTGCCGAGGGCGTCGACCATGGCGCGGGCGCCCTCGTAGGGGGTCGCGGGGTCGCCGGTGTTGCCGACGACGAGGATGGGGGCGGAGCCGGGGGCGTGGACGTCGGGGTGGTCGGCGGCGCCGGGGACGGCCCAGTCGGTGCAGCTGGCCATGCCCCAGGCGAGGTAGTCACCGAAGACGGGGGAGACCCTGCGGAAGCCGGGGAGCTTGGACTGGATGTAGGCCGGGGTGTAACGGGGCTTCTCGTCCGAGCAGTTGATGGCAAGGTTGGCCGGGACGATGTTGCTGTACTCGCCGTTCTCCGACCGCCCGTTCAGCGAGTCGGACAGCAGCATCAGCACCCTGCCGTCCCCGTAGTACGCCTGCTCGAGCCCCTCGGTGAGGTACTCCCAGAAGTCCTTGGAGTACAGCGCCTGCGCGATGCCGTTGGTCGCCTCCGTCTCGGTCAACTGGCGTGGAAAGATACCGGGGATGGGCTTCTTCTCCAGGTCCTTCAGCAGCTTGGCGATACGGTTCTTCACGTCGTCCGCGCTGTCCCCGACAGGGCAGTCCTCGACCTTGGACGTGCAGTCCTCGGCGAAGTTGTCCAGCGCCAGCTGGAACCCGCGCGCCTGGCTGAGCGCCCCCTCCTCGGTCGTCTCGGTGGGGTCCACCACCGCGTCGAAGACGGCCCGCCCCACGTGCTGGGGGAACAAGTGGGCGTACACGCCGCCGAGTTCAGTGCCGTACGAGATGCCGAAGTAGTGCAGCTTGGCGTCACCGAGCACCTGCCGCATCAGATCCATGTCGCGGGCCGCGTCCGTGGTGCGGACATGGGGCAGGATCTTCTTGGACCGCTGCTCGCACGCGTCGTTGAACTTCTTCGTGCGGGCGATGAGTTGCCTCTGCTCGGCGGTGTTCTCGGGCGTCGCGTCCTGCTGGAAGAACGTGTCGAGCTGGGAGTCGCTCTCGCACAGCACCGGCGCGCTGCGGCCGACCCCGCGCGGGTCGAAGCTGACCAGGTCGTACCGGGTGCGCAGGGCCGCGTAGTCCTCGCCGAACGCGGGCAGCGTGGTGACGCCGCTGCCGCCGGGCCCGCCGAAGTTGAAGATCAGCGAGCCGATCCGGTCCTTCGCCGGGCCGTCCGCCTTGGCGCGGATCAGGGCGATGCCGATGGTGTCGCCCTTGGGCTTGCCCCAGTCCAGAGGTGCCAGCATGGTGGCGCACTGCCACTTCGTGCCGCCGGGCAGCGGGGACGGTGCCGAGCCGCCGCCCTCCGCCTCGGAGGGGGCCGGACAGTCCTTCCACCGAAGCTTCTGCTTCGTGAGATCCCCGTGCCCCGACCCGCCGCAGGCGGCCAGCAGGGCGGCCATCAGCACGGCACTGGCCGTCAGGGCGGCCGCGCGCGGCCGGGAAGGGTTCGGCATACAGCCATCCTCACGGCGCGCCCGCGACTCCGCGCGGGGCAGGGGCCGTAAGGAGTACGGGGGCGACAGCCCCTACGGGGCCCCGTAAGGGCAGGCCGGCCGGACCGGGGCCCCCTACAGGGCTCCCTTACGGGTCAGGTGGTTGAACGCCAGCCACCCCGGCAGCACCGGCAGCCACAGCGTCAGCAGCCGGAACAGCAGCACGGCCGGAGCCGCCACCTCCTTGGGCAGTCCGACCGCGATCAGACCCACGGTCAGTGTCGCCTCCACGGCCCCGACCCCGCCCGGTGTCGGCGCCGCGGAACCGAGTGCGTTGCCCGCGAGGAAGACCACCGCGACGCTGGCGATGCTGATGTGCGCCGACTCGTCGCCGAACGCCCGGATCGAGGCGTCCAGGCACATCACGAAGCACCCGGTGAGCAGCAGCATGCCGCCGATGCCGGTGACCAGCTTCTGCGGCCGCTGGAGCACGTCCAGCATGCGCGGCACCACCCCGGCGAACAGCGACCGTACGCGCGTGACGACGAACTTCCGCAGCAGCGGTACCGACGTCACCACCAGCACCAGCACCGCGACCGTCAGCAGACCCGCGATGACCGTCCGGGACGGCGACAGCGACGGCGTCTTCTCGGTGCCGGTGAGATAGCCGAAGGACAGCAGCATCAGGATGTGGCAGCCGAGACCGAACAACTGCGACGCGCCCACACTCGCCACCGCGAGCCCCGGCCGCACTCCCTGCCGCTGCAGGAACCGCGTGTTCAGCGCGACACCACCGACCGCCGCCGGAGCGACGATCTTCACGAAGGACCCGGCGACCTGCGCGGCCACCGTCCGCACGAACGGCACCCGCTCCGGCACGAACCCGAGCAGCGCCATCGCGGCGGCCACGTAACTGAGCGCGGAGAACGCCACGGCGGCCGCCACCCAGCCCCACTGGGCCTGCGCGAACAGCTTGCCGAACTCGATGTGGGTGAGCTGGGTGAGCAGGAAGTACGCGCCGATCGCACCCGCGATGACGCTGATCAGGGTGCGCGGCCGGATGCGCTCCAGCCGGGCCGGCTCGACCGGGGCCTGCGGCCTGATTCGGAGCACCTGGTGCCGGATCTGGGTGAGCAGGTCCTCCTCGCGGGCCTCGTCGATCGCCTCGTCGATGGCCCGCTTCTCGGCCCGCTGCTCGGCGCGGACGGTCTTCTTGTCGGGCTTGCCAGGAGGCGCCGCGCCCTCCTCGGACGCCGCCTCCAGCCGGGCCTGCTTGGCCAGCCGGGACGACTCCAGCACCGCCTCCCGCTCCCGCTCCGCGCGCTCACGGCCCAGCTTGCGCAGGGTGGCGCGGGTGGAGCGGGTCAGTGCGATGGGCTGGAGCATCGGCAGGCAGTCGGCCACCGCGTCCGGGCCGAGCACCGCGACCGCCGCGGCCACGGCCCGCTCGGCGCCGACCCGCAGGCCGAGCGTGGTGAGCATCTGGGCCACGTCCATGCGCAGCAGCAGGTCGCCCGCCGCGATCTCCCCGCCGCGCAGCTCGGCGAGGATCACCTTGCCGGAACGATCCACCAGTACCGCGTCGCCCGCGAGCCTGCGGTGCGCGATGCGCCGGGACTGCAGCGCCCGCACCTGGTGCCAGACCTTGTGCAGCAGCTCGTCGGTGATCTCGTCGTCGGCCAGCGAGTCCAGCGTGCGGCCGCCGGTGTGCTCGTAGACGAGGATGACCGCGTCGGGACCCAGCTCGGAGGTGGCGATCAGCTTGGGGGCGTTGGCGCCGGCCGCGATGGCCGCGTAGGCGAGGAGCGCCTCCTGCTCCAGGGCCTGTCTGAGGGACTGGAGGCTGGAGCGGGTGGCGAAGCCGCGCAGGGTGAGGTTGCGCCAGGCCCGGTAGAAGAAGCCCTGGGCCTGCTGCTCCCGGTCGACGACCGTGACGTCCAGCGGCGGGCCGTCCTCCAGCGTGACGAAGTAGCGCCGCCCCCGGTCGCCGTTCTCCGCCTCCGGGCCCTCCTCGCGGACCGCGCTGACCGGGTGGAAGCCGACGTGGCGCAGGCCCGCCATCAGGGTGCGGCCGGTGGGGCGGACGTTGGGGGAGCCGACGGCGTAGAGGGTGCCGTAGGCGACGGTCCAGCCGATGAGCACGGTCAGGATGATGGCGAACGGCGTGGTGTAGCCGGTGACCAGCATGGAGAACGCGTCGAGCAGCAGCACGATCCACAGCACCGCGCGCCAGCGGGGTCTGCGGGACATGCCGACGGCCGTCATATAGGCGATGACGGGCGCGAGATAGCCGTGCACCGGGTCGGTCAGCGCGTGGATGTCACCGGGCGCGGGCTGGGTGAGTGCCTCCTGGATGGAGTCGGGGGCGGCGCGGGCGACCCAGAGGTCGGTGGCGAGGGTGACGCCGTGCGCGAGGACGGCCGCGAGGACACCGTCCGCGATCCGCAGCCCGTCGCGTTTGATCAGCCGCTCGATGGCGAAGGCCACGGGGACCAGCAGGATGGCGATGCTGGACGCCAGCCCCGCGATCTTGATCAGCAGGTCGGGCGCCTGGCCGGTGCCCTTGTTGATGTCCTGTTCGAGCCCCGAGGTGGTGCCGTGCGCGAACGCGGCGATGGCGAGCAGGAGGGCGATCGCCAGCACGCCCACCAGGAGCCGCATGAGGTCGGAGGGGCGGTGCACGCGCGCGGGGAGCAGCGGTTCGTCGCCCTCGACCTCCTCCAGGACGTCGTCGGAGGGACGCCTGCGGGCGTACGCCCGCGCCGGGGCGTCCGCCTCACCGCCCTCACGCGCGCGCGGACCCGCGTCCTCGGCGGGACCGTGGGAGGCGCCGGGGCGCGCGGACGCGCCGGAGGTGCCCTCCGCGTCGTCGTGCACACCCTGCTTGTTCATGGTCTCTTCTTGGTCTCGTATCACCAGTCACCGCCCGCACGATGGTGGCACGACTGAGGGGCGCGAGGGGGCATCAGGGTGTGGATGGGGATCCGAAAAGTGCGATCGGGCGGAGTGCGGGCCCGTCCGGACACCCCTGGCCGGCCTTGTCCCATTGTCGTAGGCGTACGGCAGGATGGGGTGGATGAGCGAGCAGAGCCCTGCCGGGGAGGGGCGCCCGGACGAACTTCCGGAGTACGCCGAGCGCGTGCTCGACGTGGCCGAGCGGATTCCGCCGGGCCGGGTGATGACCTACGGCGACGTCGCGGAGTGGCTGGAGGAGGGCGGGCCGCGCCAGGTGGGCCGGGTCATGGCGCTGTACGGGGGCGCGGTGCCGTGGTGGCGCGTGGTGCGGGCCGACGGCGCGCTGCTGCCCGGCCACGAGCTGCGTGCCCTCGACCGGTACCGGGCCGAGGGCACCCCGCTGAAGCAGGCGTCCCGCGGCGCGCAGGGACATCTGCCGCGCCTGGACATGAGACAGGCCCGCTGGGACGGGAGCCCGGCGGACCACAGCTGACGGCCTCCGGCAAGGGGCGCGGCCCACATCCGCTCGTACGGGGGACATCGGGCACGTCCCCGGCATGACGTACGTTCGTTGAGGCGGGAAGCCCCGGGGCGCCCGCCTCAGTACACCCCTACGACCACCTCGCACCACCACCAGGACCGGCGAACCACGTGAGCACCACCTCCTCCACCGGACGCCTGCCGCACCCCCAGGGTCGGCAGGCGCCTCGTGGTGCCTACCGGCTGCTCCGCACCCCGCCCGTCCAGGCACCGCCGCCCCGCCCGGACGCCGCCCAGCGCGCGGTGATCGAGCACCGGAGCGGTCCGCTGCTCGTCCTCGCGGGGCCCGGCACCGGCAAGACCACGACCCTGGTGGAGTCCGTCGCCGCGCGCGTGGCCCGCGGCGGCGATCCCGAGCGCATCCTGGTGCTGACCTTCAGCCGCAAGGCCGCCGTCGAGCTGCGCGACCGGATGGCCCGGCGCATGGGCGCCGCCCGCGCGCCCCGGGCCACCACCTTCCACTCCTACTGCTACGCCCTGGTCCGTGCCCACCAGGACAGCGACCGCTTCGCCGAGCCGCTGCGGCTGCTCTCCGGCCCCGAGCAGGACGTCACCGTGCGCGAGCTGCTCGCCGGGCAGCCCGAGCTGGAGCGGCTCGGGCTCACGCATGTGCGCTGGCCCGACGACCTGCGCGCCTGCCTGACCACGCGCGGCTTCGCCGACGAGGTACGCGCGGTCCTCGCGCGCAGCCGCGAGCTGGGGCTCGCGCCCGGCGCGCTGGACGCCTTCGCGCGCCGCATCGGACGCCCCGACTGGCGCGCGGCCGCCGCCTTCCTCGCCGAGTACCTCGACGTGATCGACCTCCAGGGCGTCATCGACTACGCCGAACTCGTCCACCGCGCGGTGCTCCTCGCCCACCGCCCCGAGGTCGCCGAGCGCCTCGCCGCGTCCTACGACGCCGTGTACGTCGACGAGTACCAGGACACCGACCCCGCGCAGGTACGGCTGCTGCACGCGCTGGCCGGGGGCGGGCGCACCCTGGTCGCCCTCGGCGACCCCGACCAGTCGATCTACACCTTCCGGGGCGCAGACGTGAACGGCATCCTCGACTTCCCGGCCGCCTTCCCCCGCGCGGACGGCCGCCCCGCGCCCGTCGAGGTGCTGCGCACCTCCCGCCGCTCCGGGGCCGGCCTGCTGGCCGCGACCCGCCGGATCACCCAGCGCATGCCGCTGTCCCAGCTCCCCGCCGAGAAGCTCCGCGTCCACCGGGAACCGACGGCGGTCCGCGAGGGCGGGGGCGTGGAGGTGTACACCTACCCGACCCCCGGCACCGAACTGGACAACATCGCCGACATCGTCCGCCGCGCCCACCTCGAGGACGGCGTCCCGTGGAACGAGATGGCGATCCTCGTCCGCGCGGGCTCCCTCACCATCCCCACTCTGCGCCGTGCCCTCACGGCAGCGGGCGTCCCCCTGGACATCGACGGCGACGACCTGCCCCTGCGCCACGAACCGGCTGTCGCGCCCCTGCTGACGGCGCTTCGTGCGGTGGCGGAGGCGGAGGCGGGGTCCGCCGGGGAAGCCGGCGAGGCCGAGGCACCGGAAACCCCCTGGCTGGACGCCGAGACCGCCATCACGCTCCTCTCCTCCCCCCTCGGCGGCATGGACGCCGCCGACCTCCGCAGGCTCGGCCGGGCCCTGCGCGAGGAGGAGCGGGCCGCCGGAGAGGCGCTGCCCGCCCCCTCCGACGTGCTCCTCGCGCGGGCGCTCGCGGAGCCCGAGCGGCTCGTCGCGCACGACCCCGCCTACGCGCGCGGCGCGCAGCGGCTGGGCGCGCTGCTGCGCAAGGCACGCGCGTGCCTGGCCGAGGGCGGTACCGCGGAGGAGGCGCTGTGGACGCTGTGGAACGGCACCCCCTGGCCCAGCAGGCTGGAGCGGTCCGCGCGGCGCGGGGGAGCGGCGGGCCGCAACGCCGACCGTGACCTGGACGCCGTCTGCGCCCTCTTCGCCACCGCCGCCCGCGCCGAGGAGCGCACCGGCGGACGCGGCGCCCTGAACTTCCTGGAGGAGATCGACGCCGAGGACATCGCCGCCGACACCCTCACCCGCCGCGCCGTCCGCCCCGACGCGGTGCGCCTGATGACCGCGCACCGTTCCAAGGGGCTGGAGTGGCGGCTGGTCGTCGTCGCGGGCGTGCAGGAGGGGCTCTGGCCCGACCTGCGCCGCCGGGGCTCCCTGCTGGAGGCCGACCGGATCGGCCGGGACGGCCTCGCCGAGCCGCTGACCCCGGGCGCCCTGCTCGCGGAGGAGCGCCGGCTCTTCTACGTGGCCGCCACGCGCGCCCGGGACCGTCTCGTCGTCACCGCCGTGAAGGCACCGGCCGACGACGGCGACCAGCCGTCCCGCTTCCTGACCGAGCTGGGCGTCGAGCCCCGCGACGTCACCGGCCGCCCGCGCCGCCCGCTGGCGGTCGCCGCGCTCGTCGCGGAGCTGCGCGCCACCACCGTCGACCCGGACGTCTCGGAGGCGCTGCGGGACGCCGCCGCGCGCCGGCTGGCCCGGCTCGCCGCCCTCGCCGACGAGGACGGCCGCCCGCTGGTGCCCGCCGCCCACCCCGACCGCTGGTGGGGGATGTACGAGCCCACCGCGAGCAAGGTGCCGCTGCGCGACCGGGACCAGCCCGTGGTGCTCTCCGGCAGCGCGCTGGACCAGCTCGCCAACACCTGCGCCCTCCAGTGGTTCCTGGGCCGCGAGGTGAAGGCCGACGCGCCCGCCACGGCCGCCCAGGGCTTCGGCAACGTCGTCCACGTCCTGGCCGACGAGGTCGCCTCCGGCCGTACCCCCGCCGACCTCGACGTCCTGATGGAACGCCTGGACTCCGTGTGGAACGCGCTCGCCTTCGACGCGCCCTGGAAGTCCGCCCAGGAGAAGGAGACCGCCCGCGCGGCGCTCGAACGCTTCCTGAACTGGCACGTCCTGGACCGCGCCACCCGGACGCCCATAGCCAGCGAGCGGGACTTCGACGTGACCCTGGAGGCCGGCGAGTACCAGGTCCGCATCCGGGGCCAGATGGACCGCGTCGAGACGGACGGTGACGGCCGGGCCTACGTCGTGGACTTCAAGACCGGCAAGAACGCCCCCACCGCCGCCGAGGTCGCCCGCCATCCCCAGCTCGCCGTCTACCAGCTCGCGGTGGCCGAGGGCGCGGTGGACGACGCCTTCGACGGCGAGCGCCCCGGGCCCGGCGGCGCGGAACTCGTCCAGCTCCGGCAGGGCGCGGCGAAGAAGGACGGCGGCGAGACGCTGCCCAGGGTGCAGGCCCAGGAGCCCCTGGAGGGGGAGTGGGTCGGGGACCTGCTGGCCACTGCGGCCGGAAAGGTGCTGGACGAACGGTTCACCCCCACCGCCGGCCAGCACTGCGCACACTGCTCCTTCCGCGCCTCGTGCAGCGCACGCCCCGAGGGACGGCACGTGGTGGAGTGACGTACGGCACCGCGGCACCTCGCTGACCTGCGCTTTCCACAGCCCGGGCGCCCGTTTGTCGGCGGTCGCCGCTAGCCTTCCCCGCATGCCCGCGCACCTCACCGACCCCGAGCAACTCAAAGAGCTGCTCGGCATCCCGTTCACCCCGGAGCAGACGGCCTGCATCATCGCGCCGCCCGCCCCGCAGGTGATCGTGGCCGGAGCCGGTTCGGGCAAGACCACAGTGATGGCCGCCCGCGTCGTCTGGCTGGTCGGCACCGGCCAGGTCGCCCCCGAGCAGGTGCTCGGCCTGACCTTCACCAACAAGGCGGCCGGGGAACTCGCCGAACGCGTCCGCAAGGCGCTGATCAAGGCCGGGATCACCGATCCGGACGTGATCGACCCGGACAACCCGCCCGGCGAGCCCGTCATCTCGACGTACCACGCCTTCGCCGGGCGGCTGCTCACCGACCACGGTCTGCGCCTCGGCCTGGAGCCCAGCTCGCGGCTGCTCGCGGACGCCACCCGCTTCCAGCTCGCCGCCCGGGTCCTGCGCGAGGCGCCGGGCCCCTACCCGGCGCTGACCCGCTCCTTCGCCGACCTCGTCACCGACCTGCTCGCGCTCGACTCCGAGCTGTCCGAGCACCTGGTCGACCCCGAGGAACTCCGCGTCTGGGACGCCGGCCTGCTGACCACCCTGGACGGGGTCAGGCTCAGCAACGCCGACCTGCGCAAGGTGCCCGAGACGCTCGCCGCGCGCGGGGAACTCGCCGGGCTCGTCCAGCGCTACCGGGCCGCCAAACGCGCCCGCGACCTGCTCGACTTCGGCGACCAGATCGCCCTGTCGGCCCGCCTCGCCCGCGTCCCCGAGGTGGGCCGCCTGCTGCGCGAGGAGTTCCGGGTCGTCCTGCTGGACGAGTACCAGGACACCTCCGTTGCCCAGCGCGTCCTCCTGGCGGGCCTCTTCGGCCATGGCACCGGCCACCCCGTCACCGCCGTGGGCGACCCCTGCCAGGCCATCTACGGCTGGCGGGGCGCGTCCGTCGCCAACCTGGACGACTTCCCCGAGCACTTCGCCCGCGCCGACGGCAGCCCCGCCACCCGGCAGGCGCTCAGCGAGAACCGGCGCAGCGGCGGCCGCCTCCTCGACCTCGCCAACGGCCTCGCGGAGCCCCTGCGCGCCATGCACGCGGGCGTGGAGGCGCTCCGTCCCGCCCCCGGCGCCGAGCGCGACGGCCTGGTCCGCTGCGCCCTGCTGCCCACCCACGCCGAGGAGATCGACTGGCTCGCGGACTCCCTCGCCCACCTGGTGCGCACCGGCACCCCGCCCGGCGAGATCGCCGTCCTGTGCCGTACCGCGACCGACTTCGCGGAGATCCAGGGCGCGCTGGTCGCCCGCGACGTGCCCGTGGAGGTCGTCGGGCTGTCCGGGCTGCTGCACCTGCCCGAGGTCGCGGACCTGGTCGCCGTCTGCGAGGTGCTCCAGGACCCCGGCGCCAACGCGGCCCTGGTCCGGCTGCTCACCGGCCCGCGCTGGCGCATCGGCCCGCGCGACCTGGCCCTGCTCGGCCGCCGCGCCCGGCTGCTCGTCGCCCACGCGCGCGTGGACGGCGCCGACGACCCCGACCGCAGGCTCGCCGAGGCCGTGGAGGGCGTCGACCCCTCCGAGGTCACCTCGCTCGCGGACGCCCTGGACACCTTCCTGGAGACCTCCTTCGGCAGCGAGGGGTACGACGACGACCTGCCGTTCTCCCCGGAGGCGCGCGTGCGCTTCGCCCGCCTCGCCGCCGAACTGCGCGACCTGCGCCGCAGCCTCTCCGACCCGCTGATGGACGTGCTGCACCGGGTGCTCGCCGTCACCGGCCTGGAGGTCGAGCTGTCGGCCTCCCCGCACGCGCTGGCCGCCCGCCGCCGCGAGACCCTGTCCAACTTCCTCGACGTGGCCGCCTCCTTCGCGGCCGGCGACGGCGAGGCCACCCTGCTCGCCTTCCTCGCCTTCCTGCGCACCGCCGTCCAGTACGAGAAGGGGCTCGACAACGCGCTGCCCGGCGGAGAGAACACCGTCAAGGTGCTCACCGCGCACAAGTCCAAGGGGCTGGAGTGGGACGTGGTCGCCGTCCCCGGCCTGGTCAAGGGCACCTTCCCCAGCGCCCAGGGGCGCGAGAAGTGGACCGCGCAGGCCAAGGTGCTCCCGCACGCCCTGCGTGGCGACACCGCCACGCTGCCCGACGTCGGCTTCTGGGACGCCAAGGGCATCAAGGGCTTCCACGAGGCCATGAAGGAGCACCAGCTCACCGAGGAGCTGCGCCTCGGCTACGTGACCTTCACCCGCCCCCGCTCCCTCCTGCTCGGCTCCGGCCACTGGTGGGGCCCCAGCCAGAAGAAGCCGCGCGGCCCCTCCGACTTCCTCCAGGCCCTGCACGACCACTGCGCCGCCGGGTACGGCGAGACGGAGGTGTGGGCGGACGCCCCCGAGGAGGGCGACGAGAACCCGGCCCTGCACACCGCCGGCGCCGATCAGGCATGGCCGCTGCCCCTGGACGCCACCGCCTTCGAACGCCGTCGCCGGGCCGCCCGCACCGTCCGGGCCCACCTCCAGGCCCCGCCCACCGCCGCCCCGGTCCCGTACGACGACCCCGAGTGGCCCACCGAGCCCCCGGAGGACGAGGAGCCGTACGACACCTTCGAGGAGCCCGGTGACCGGGAGCCCTGGAGCGGCGACCGCCCCGCCCTCCGCGTGCCGCACCAGGCGTCCGCCCCGGAGCCGCTCACCCCGGAGGAGGCCCGCGCGGTCGCCTCCTGGGACCGCGACCTCGACGCCCTCGCCGGGGAACTGATGCGCGCCCGGCGCGGTGTCATCGACGTACCGCTGCCCGCCGTCCTCACCGCCACCCAGATGCTCCGGCTGGCCGAGGATCCCGACGGGCTCGCGCAGGAACTCGCGCGCCCCATGCCGCGCCCCCCGCAGCCGGCCGCGCGCCGGGGCACCCGCTTCCACGCCTGGGTCGAGTCCCGCTACGAGGAGCTGATGCTGCCCCTGCTGGAACCGGACGACCTGCCCGGTACCGACGCCGACATCGCCGACGAGGCCGACCTCGAAGCCCTCAAGGAGGCCTTCGAGCGCACCGAGTACGCCCGGCGCACGCCGTACCGGGTCGAGGTCCCCGTGCAGATGACCCTCGCCGGCCGGGTGGTGCGCGGCCGGATCGACGCCGTCTACAAGGACGGCGAGGGCGCGGACGCCACGTACGAGATCCTCGACTGGAAGACCGGCCGCACGCGCGAGGCCGACCCGCTCCAGCTCGCCGTGTACCGGCTGGCCTGGGCGGAGCAGCAGGGCATCCCGCCCGAACGGGTCACGGCCGCGTTCCTGTACGTGCGCACCGGGGAGGTCGACCGTCCGGACCCGCTGCCCGGCCGGGAGGAGCTGGCGCGACTGCTCGAAGGGGAGCGAACCGGGGCGACGGGGACACCGGGGTGTGACGAACCGCCCGCCGAGGATGTCCGCGCGGGCGGATAGGCTCGTGAGCATGAGCCAGACCCCGGACAGCGCCGTCCACGCGTACATCGAACGACACCGCGCCGCCTTCCTCGACGACCTCGCCGCCTGGCTGCGCATCCCGTCCGTGTCCGCCCAGCCGGAACACGCCCCCGATGTCCGCCGCAGCGCCGACTGGCTCGCCGGGAAACTCACCGCGACCGGCTTCCCGGTGGCCGAGGTCTGGCCCACCCCCGGCGCCCCGGCCGTCTACGCCGAATGGCCCTCGGGCGACCCCGAGGCCCCCACCGTGCTGGTCTACGGCCACCACGACGTGCAGCCCGCCGCCCGCGAGGACGGCTGGGACACCGACCCCTTCGAGCCCGTCGTACGGGGAAACCGCCTTCACGCGCGCGGTGCCGCCGACGACAAGGGCCAGGTGTTCTTCCACACACTCGGCGTCCGCGCCCACCTCGCCGCGACCGGCCGTACCGCGCCCGCCGTCAACCTCAAGCTGCTGATCGAGGGCGAGGAGGAGTCCGGCTCCCCGAACTTCCGTGCCCTGGTCGAGGAGCACGCCGAGCGGCTCGCCGCCGACGCCGTGATCGTCTCCGACACCGGCATGTGGTCCGAGGACACCCCCACGGTGTGCACGGGCATGCGGGGCCTCGCCGAGTGCGAGATCCGGCTGTACGGCCCCGACCAGGACATCCACTCCGGCTCCTTCGGCGGTGCCGTGCCCAATCCGGCCACCGCCGCCGCCCGCCTGGTCGCCGCCCTGCACGACGAGCACGGGCGCGTGGCCGTCCCCGGCTTCTACGACGGCGTCGTGGAGCTGACCGAGCGCGAGCGCGCCCTCTTCGCGGAGCTGCCCTTCGACGAGGCCGAGTGGCTGCGCACCGCCAAGTCGCACGCGGCCCACGGCGAGGCCGGGTACAGCACACTGGAGCGCATCTGGGCCCGCCCGACCGCCGAGGTCAACGGCATCGGCGGCGGCTACCAGGGCGCCGGCAGCAAGACGATCATCCCTTCCTCGGCCGTGGTGAAGCTGTCCTTCCGGCTGGTCGCCGGGCAGGATCTCGGCGCCGTCGAGAAGGCCGTACAGGACTGGGCCGAGCGGCAGGCGCCCGCCGGTATCCGGCTGGAGACCGACTTCAGCCCGGGTACGCGCCCCTGCCTCACCCCGCTCGACCATCCCGCCCTGCGGTCCGTCGCCCGTGCGATGGGCCGCGCCTTCGACAAGCCCGTGCGCTTCACCCGGGAAGGAGGCTCCGGACCCGCCGCCGACCTCCAGGAGGTGCTCGGCGCACCGGTCCTCTTCCTCGGCATCTCCGTGCCCTCCGACGGCTGGCACGCCCCCAACGAGAAGGTCGAGCTGGACCTGCTCTTCAAGGGCGTCGAGACCAGCGCCCACCTGTGGAGCGACCTCGCCGAGAGCTGGCGCCCCGCACCCCGCTGAACAGCCGCCGTTCGGGAACGGCACCGCGCGCCGGGCACACTGGAAGGACCGCCCGGCCCGGCCGCCCCCGCCCGGCCGCGGTGCCCCTGACCCGTGTCCCGCCGAACCGCCCGCCGAACCAACCGTTCCATTGGGGGAGTTGGAAGCACCAGTGACCACCCGGACCGACCACACCGCTGACCGACCCATCTCGCTCACCGCCCCGAGCGGCATCGACCGAGCCGCCCACCACCGGCTCGACGAAGCCTGGCTCGCGGCGGCGTGGAGCCACCCCACGACCCGCTGCTTCGTGGTCTCCGGCGGCCAGGTGCTCATCGACGAGACGCCCGACGGGCGCACCGAACTCGTCATGACCCCTTCCTTCGAGGCTCCCCTCACCGAGGCCCACCGCTACTTCCTGGGCGAGGACGAGGACGGCGTCAGCTACTTCGCGCTCCAGAAGGACTCCCTGCCCGGCCGCATCGACCAGTCCGCACGCCCCGCCGGACTGCGCGAGGCGGGCCTGCTGCTCTCCCCGCGCGACGCCGGGCTGATGGTGCACGCGGTCGGCCTGGAGAACTGGCAGCGCACCCACCGTTTCTGCTCCCGCTGCGGCGAGCGCACCGTCATCGCCGCCGCCGGGCACATCCGGCGCTGCCCGGCGTGCGGCGCCGAGCACTACCCGCGCACCGACCCGGCGGTGATCATGGCGGTCACCGACGGCCAGGACCGCATCCTGCTCGGCCGCCAGGTGCACTGGCCCGAGGGCCGCTTCTCCACGCTGGCCGGGTTCGTCGAGCCCGGCGAGTCCATCGAGCAGTCGGTGCGCCGCGAGGTCTTCGAGGAGGCGGGCATCACGGTCGGCGAGGTCGAGTACGTCGCCAGCCAGCCCTGGCCGTTCCCGTCCAGCCTGATGCTGGGCTTCTTCGCCCACGCCACCTCCACCGAGATCGACGCCGACGGCGAGGAGATCGAGGAGGCCCGCTGGTTCTCCCGCGACGAGCTGGGCGCGGCCTTCGAGTCCGGCGAGGTGCTGCCGCCCTACGGCATCTCGATCGCCGCCCGGCTGATCGAGATGTGGTACGGCAAGCCGCTGCCGACCCGGAGCGCCTTCTAGACGCGGGAAACCCCGGCCGCCCTGTGCTCGGGCGGCCGGGGTTCCGGCGGTTTCAGGGGGTCAGGCGCCGAGCGCCTGCTTCACCTGCGCGAGGCTCGGGTTGGTCATGACGACCTCGGAGCCACCCCCGACGGGCACGACGCGCACGGTCGGCACCGTCTGGTTGCCGTCGTTCGCCTTCTCCACAAACGTGGCGGACTCCGGGTCGTGCTCGATGTTGATCTCGGTGAAGGGGATGCCCTCCCGGTCGAGCTGGCCCTTCAGCCGGCGGCAGTAACCGCACCACGTCGTGCTGTACATCGTCACAGTGCCCTGCATGTCTCGCGCTCCTCAGGCGGCCGGGGGGTACGTCCTATGTCGTGCACTGGGCAAACGCGGGAGACCCGACGTGCATTCCCACGGATGTGATGCCCGCCGCACGCGGCAGCTGTGACACCCGCCGCATTAAAACGACTATCGGGGCCCGCCTGTGGACAACCGACGCGATGGTCCCGGCCGACCTGGCAGCATGGCCATGTGACAGCAGCAACGCCCTCCCCTCTCTTCCCGCGGACCCCGGACTCGGCCGACGCGGTGCTCGAAGGGCTCGACCCCGAGCAGCGCGAGGTCGCCACCGCCCTGCACGGGCCGGTGTGCGTCCTGGCCGGAGCGGGCACGGGCAAGACCCGCGCGATCACCCACCGCATCGCGTACGGGGTGCGCTCGGGCCTCCTGACGCCCTCCAGCGTGCTCGCCGTCACCTTCACCAACCGTGCCGCGGGCGAGATGCGCGGCCGGCTCCGCCAGCTCGGCGCCCAGGGCGTGCAGGCCCGCACCTTCCACTCCGCCGCGCTCCGGCAGCTCCAGTACTTCTGGCCGAAAGCGATCGGCGGCGGGCTGCCCCGGCTGGTCGACCGCAAGATCCAGCTGGTCGCCGACGCGGCCGCCGCCTGCGGTCTCCGCCTGGACCGGGGCGAGCTGCGGGACGCCACCGCAGAGATCGAGTGGTGCAAGGTCACCCAGACCGTCCCCGCCGACTATCCGTACGCGGCCGTGAAGGCGGGCCGCGAGACCCCGCGCGACCCGGCCGAGATCTCCCACCTCTACGCGGCCTACGAGAACCTCAAGCGCGACCGCGCCGTCATCGACTTCGAGGACGTGCTGCTGCTGACCGTCGCCGTCCTCCAGGACCGGCACGACATCGCCGACCAGGTACGCGCCCAGTACCAGCACTTCGTGGTGGACGAGTACCAGGACGTCAGCCCGCTCCAGCAGCGGCTGCTCGAACTCTGGCTCGGCGACCGCGACAGCCTGTGCGTCGTCGGAGACGCCAGCCAGACCATCTACTCGTTCACGGGAGCAACCCCCGACCATCTCCTCGACTTCCGGCTCCGCCACCCCGGCGCCACCGTGGTCAAACTGGTCCGGGACTACCGCTCCACCCCCCAGGTGGTCCGCCTCGCCAACGGGCTGCTCGCCCAGGCCCACGGCCGCGCCGCCGACCACCGGCTGGAACTGGTCTCCCAGCGCGCCCAGGGCCCTGAACCCGTCTTCACCGAGTACACCGACGAGCCCGCCGAGGCCGAGGGCGCCGCCCGCCGCATCCGCGAGCTGATCGCCGCCGGGACGCCGGCCGCCGAGATCGCCGTCCTGTTCCGCACCAACTCCCAGTCCGAGACCTACGAGCAGGCCCTGGCCGACGCAGGCGTCCCCTACCAGCTGCGCGGCGCCGAGCGGTTCTTCGACCGGCCCGAGGTGCGCAAGGCGGGTGTCGCCCTGCGTGCCGCAGCCCGCTTCGGCGGCAACGACTCCCTGCTGGACGAGGCGGTCGACCTGCCCTCCCAGGTCCGTGCCGTGCTCTCCGGCGAGGGCTGGAGCAGCGAGCCCCCGGCCGGCTCCGGTGCCGTCCGCGAACGATGGGAGTCGCTGGCCGCGCTGGTCGCCCTCGCCCACGACTTCGCCGCCGCCCACCCCAAGGCCACCCTGAGCGACCTGGTCGCGGAGCTGGACGAGCGGGCCACCGCCCAGCACGCTCCGACCGTCCAGGGCGTCACCCTCGCCTCGCTGCACGCCGCCAAGGGCCTGGAGTGGGACGCCGTCTTCCTGGTCGGCGTCGCCGAGGGCATGCTGCCGATCACCTACGCCAAGACCGACGAGCAGATCGAGGAGGAACGGCGCCTCCTCTACGTCGGCGTCACCCGCGCGCGGGAACGGCTCCATCTCTCCTGGTCCCTCGCCCGCTCGCCCGGCGGCAGAGCGGGCCGCAGGCCGAGCCGCTTCCTCGACGGACTGCGGCCCGGCTCCACCGCCACCGTCGGCCGCACGGCGACCGGCACCGGCGGCGTCGAGCGCGGCACCCTCGGCGGCCTCCCGGCCGCGCCCCGGCGCGCCCAGCGATCCCCGGCCCGCTGCCGGGTCTGCGGGCGCACCCTCACCGACGCCGGCGAGATGAAACTGATGCGCTGCGAGGACTGCCCCTCCGACATGGACGAGGGCCTGTACGAGCGGCTGCGGGAGTGGCGGGCGGTGGAGGCGGGACGGAGCGGGCAGCCGGACTTCTGCGTCTTCACCGACCGCACCCTGATGGCCATCGCCGAGACCCGCCCCGACTGCGCGGCCGAACTCTCTCGCATCCCCGGCGTCCTGGACCGCAAGCTGCGCCGCTACGGCACCGACGTACTGGCCATCTGCGCAGGCCAGGAGGCCGGTGCGGACACCGTGAACGCGGCCGGGACCACTGATCGGAACTCGTCGCAAAAATAGTTTGCGCCCGCGCCAGGAATCCCCATAGGTTCTAGGCACGGAAACGGCGGCCTTCTCGAAGGCTGTGAATCCGTGCTGTACTTCCATATCCGAGGACCGATTCACACCGGTCCCCAAGACGCCGAGAGGAGGCGAGCCCAATGATCAGCATCGAGACCATCATCACCAGCCCGGTCAAAATGACCGATCGTCCGGCCGTCTCCCTGTGCATGCTCGGCGCGCCCTCCCAGGGCACCGGTCTGTCCGGCATTCGTGCCGCCCGTCCGGCCTCCTCGCTGCTCTCCGTGGATCTCCCTGTCCGCGAGCGCAATGAGCGACCGACCAAGGCACTGGCAGCGGTAGAGGCACAGGCGCAGGGCGCCTATGCCTTCGCGGCGGCCGGTGCCGGATTCCGCAAGCAGACGCAGCACCACCAGATGTGGGCCTTCCGTGGGCCAGAACCCTGGAGTGATCCAGCCTGATCGCCGATCAGGCAGGCGCCTTCAGGGCCGCGGAACCCCATCCGGGAACCGCGGCCCTTCTGTTTTCCCCGAACAGGGAGAACGCCCCGAAGACGCCTCGGGACAACAAAAGAGAACCCGGTACCCAGCCGACACCCGGTCCACCGACCGGAACGACCAGACGAGGAAAACACCCCGTGCAACTCGAAGCGCACGCCCCGTCAGTACCGCCTTCACAAGCGATCACTCAGCTCGGCTCCACGGAGGACCCCGCCTTGCTCCCCCTCACCGCGCTCACCGCGCTCGACGACGCCATCGAGAACCTCGGCGTGCCCGTCCCCTGCCGTTCCTACGACCCGGAGGTCTTCTTCGCCGAGTCGCCGGCCGATGTCGAGTACGCCAAGTCGCTCTGCCGCACCTGCCCGCTGGTCGAGGCCTGCCTCGCCGGAGCCAAGGAGCGCCGGGAGCCCTGGGGCGTCTGGGGCGGGGAGCTGTTCGTCCAGGGCGTCGTCGTCGCCCGGAAGCGGCCGCGTGGCCGCCCGCGCAAGAACCCGGTCACGGCATGAACGTCGCACGCATGCACCCCGCAGGAACGATCGACCGTCCCCTCACGCACGACCCCAAGAAGCAGGCCCCGATGAAGCCGTCCACCAGCGAGCCCACCGGCTCGGCGACCCCAGACCTCGATAACCGTGGCGTGACAGGCTCGCGCCAGACGAACAGGACCCGCGAAATGCAACTCATCCCAGAAGCCCTGGCTCGTGCGCATATGCACGAGCGCCTGCAGGACGCCCAGCGGGAGCGCCGGGCCATGAGCCTGGCCACCGCCCGGCGGATGCAGCGCCGGGCGGAGCGCGCCTCCCTGCGTGCCCGCCGTGCGCTCGCCGTCGCCGTCATGCAGTAGGCGCCGCCCTCGACGCGCACTGAGCGCACCCACCCGAAGCGGTGGCCTCCCGGCTCCGGGAGGCGAAGTCTTCCCCTCGGGGGCCGGTCCGGCCGATCGGACCGGCCCCCGAGGCATGCCCGCCCCCGCCGGGCCTACGCCTGCGCCGGACCTATGCCTCCGCCGCGGGTACCTCCGGCAGGTCCTCCTCCGCTTCCTCCGCCTCGGCCGGCAACGCCTCGGACTCCAGCGGGTCCGCGTCGGGGCCGAATCCCGGCAGCCACTCCTCCAGTTCCTCCCGGAGCCGCACCGTCGCGCCCAACTGGCACAGCACACCGATGGTGCTCAGCGTGACCCGGTGGATCAGCAGATAGGACGGCGGCAGATTGAGCTGCTTGCCGAGCTGGTACGCGGGGGAGCGGGGGTCGGCGACCCGGGCCGCCTGGCCGCGCATCCACGACCGGGTGAAGGTGAAGGTGTCCACCTGCGCGGGCTCGATGATCGGCAGCAGGTAGTCGAGGACGGCGTCGGGGTCCAGGTCCATGGACTCCTTGATGAATCCCTCCTCGCACAGCATCTCGTAGACCGGCTCGGCGTCCCCGTCCAGCGTCATCCGCAGCGCCACCCCGATGGTCGGGGGCAGTCCGCCGGGGAGCCGGTCCACCGTGCCGAAGTCCAGCACGCCCAGCCGCCAGCCGTCCTCACCGTCGGGGCCCACCGGCAGCAGCCGGAAGTTGCCCGGATGCGGGTCGGCGTGCAGCAGGCCGGTGCGGGCCGGGCCGGAGAAGAGGAAGCGCGCCAGCAGTTGCCCGGCCCGGTCGCGCTGCTCCTCGGTGCCGCCGGAGATGATCTCCGACAGCGGGATGCCGTCGATCCACTCGGTCACCAGCACCTGGTCGCACTGGTGCACCACCGCTGGGACCACTACGTCCGGGTCGTCCGTGAACTCCGCCGCGTGCGCGGCCTGTGCCTGCGCCTCCAGCTCGTAGTCCAGCTCCTCGGAGACCCGGTCCTTCAGCTCGGCGATCAGCGGCTTGATGTCCATGCCGGGGATCAGTGGGCCCAGCAGGCGGGCGAACCGGCTCAGTTGACCAAGGTCCGAGAGCAGTGCCTCGCCGGCGCCCGGATACTGGACCTTGACCGCCACCTCCCGGCCGTCGTGCCACACCGCCCGGTGCACCTGGCCGATGGAGGCCGCCGCCGACGGCTTGTCCTCGAACTCCAGGAACAGCTCCCGCCAGTCCTCGCCCATCCGCTCCGCCAGCACCGCGTGCACCGTACGGGTGGGCATCGGGGGCGCCGCCTCCTGGAGCTTGGTCAGCGCGGCACGGTAGGGCCCGGCGACCTCCTCGGGGAGCGCGGACTCGAAGACGGACAGCGCCTGCCCGAACTTCATCGCCCCGCCCTTCAGCTCGCCGAGGACCTTGAAGAGCTGCTCGGCCGTGCGCTGCTGAAGCTCCCGCCCCACCAGCTCGGCCGACTCGCCCACGATCCGCTTGCCCAGCCCCCAGGTGGCCCGGCCGGCGAAGCCGAGCGGGAGCGCGGCGAGCTTCGCGGTCCGGGTGACCGCCTTCCGGGGAAGATCAGACATGCGCCCTCCAAGTCCCTGTCGGCCGCGCCGCGCCGGACTCGCGTCGCCGCTCGGCCGACGGCCGTTGCACCGCCATTGTCGCGCGCGCCGGCCCTCGCGTTGAGAAGTGCTCCGCCTCCACCTTCTCCCCACCCCGCGCCGGGGTGCTTCCCCTCCTCCTCTCCTTGGCCCCGCAACCGCATGCCGGATGCGGGGCGACGGGATGAGCATCCCAGGTCAGAGCCGGCAGGGCAGCCTCCCAGCGGGTGCCGGTGGCCGCCGGTTCGGCCCCGTCGAGGAAGCTCAGGGCGTGCGCCGCGGCGAGTCCCGCGACCGCCGCGGCGAGGGTCAGATCACACGCGCCCACCCGGCGCGCCCGGCCCGAACGCCACTGGGTGATCAGCCGGGGCCACGCCGCGTCCTCGTCGGTGCGGTGCTGCTGAAGACAGCCGGCGCACCCCGTCCGGCCGGGCAGCACCAGCGGTCCGACGACACCGGTCCCCTCCACCACCCCCACGTAGAGATGGGGAGTACCGGAGATCATGAGGGGCTCGGCGAGGAACGGGTCCGGGGCGTGCACCGCCACCTCGTCGCGCGGGGCGAGGACCACCAGGGACAGCCCTGGCTCCTCCTCGGAGCCGGGACCGGACAGTCTGCCCTGGCGGGTCCGGCGTGGTGGGCGGTCCGGTGCCGCACGGCGCACCGCCGTCCGCGCGGCCTCGTCCCGCCGCTCGCCCACCGCCTCCGCCGGCAGCCCGCCCGGTGCCACGTCCCACGGCTGCACCCGGCCCACGTCACGCACATCGACCTCCCCCACCCCTGCCCCGGACAGCAGCGTCCCGATTGCGGACCCCACCCGGCCCGCACCGAGCACCCGCACCCGCAGGGCACGCCGGGCGGCGAGGCGGGTGAGCGCGCCGCCCGGCTCCGCCGTGGTCAGCGACAGCGAGGCGAGGTCGGGACGCAGCCGCTCCAGCGCCTCCCCCCTCTCCCGCAGCGCGGTCGCGGCGGGGGAACAGTCCCGTGTGTCGTCGAGCAGACCCGCCCGGCCCAGCCGGCTCACCAGCCGGTCGGCATGGCCGTCGGGCAGATCCAGCCGCCGGGCCTCCTCCCGCAGTAACGCCACGTCACGGGTGCCGTCGAGCAGTTCGAGGAAGCTGCCCGTGGCCAGGTCCACCGGGCCCAGAGTGATCGCGTGCGCGGGAGTCATCCCGAACTGCACGGTGCCGAGATCGCGCCAGCCGCGCCGCAGCGCCGGCTTCACCATCGGATGCATGACGGGCCCCCGTCTCCCAGGTCTCGCGCACACCCCGGCCGGGCATGCGTCCTTCTGCCTCTCGTACGTCGGCCGAGCCGGTCCTGCTCGTTCCGACGACTGCCAGCATGGCCGGGCTCCGGAATCCGTGCCGAAAGTTGTCCACAGGCACGAGGTGATCGTCGTACAAGCTGTCCATGGGTCCGGCGTCCACAGACCGCTGTCCACAGGCCCGGCCCGCTGTCCGCGCCGACGGGTACCTTCGAGACGTGCCCACGGAACCGACCGAACAGCAGCAGCCCGCCGCACACGGCCCCGTCGAGGTCAGGCGGAGCGACCGGCGCCGCCGGACCGTCTCCGCCTACCGCGAGGGCGACCGCACCATCGTGCTGATCCCCGCCCGCATGTCCAAGACGGAGGAGCGGCGCTGGGTCACCGCCATGCTCGACCGGCTCGCCGCCAAGGAGGCGAAGCGGAGCGTGCCCGGCGGTGACACCGAACTGACCGAGCGCGCCGGGCGGCTGTCCGAGCGGTACTTCGAGGGCCGGGCGCGGCCCAGCTCGGTGCGCTGGGTGACCAACCAGAACACCCGCTGGGGCTCGTGCACCCCGGCGGAGGGCACCATCCGGCTCTCGCACCGGCTGCGGGGGATGCCCGAGTACGTGGTCGACTACGTGCTCTGTCACGAGCTGGCGCATCTGCTGGTGCCCGGTCATGGCCCGGACTTCTGGCGGCTGTTGCAGGCGTACCCGCGCACCGAGCGGGCGCGTGGCTATCTGGAGGGCGTGGCCGCCACCGCGCGGATGCCGGATGTACCACCGGATGTGACGGACGACGAGGAGGTGTGAGGTCCGGGCCGCGGTTCTGTACCGGGTCTGTACCGGCTGAGGCCGATGTCGGTATTTGCGGTTAGCCTGACGCGACGTAACTGCTTTCGGGACGGGGGACGGACGTAACGCATGTCCAGGGAATTCCAACGCGGCCACAAGGCCCGGATCAGTGACCTCACCGCGGGTACGGATCTGTACGTGGGCGTGCAGATCTCCGCTCCCGGACTGACCTTCGACATAAGCTGCTTCGGCCTCGACGCCGAGGAACGGCTCTCCGACGACCGGTACTTCGTCTTCTTCAACCAGCCGAAGTCGCCCGAGGAGTCCATCCAGCTGCTGGGCCCCCAGGCGGGTGACACCGAGTCGTTCCGGGTCACGCTGGACCGGATTCCGGCCGGCATCCACAAGCTGTCCTTCACCGCGACCATCGACGGCGACGGGCAGATGTCCCGGATCGCCCCCGGCTATCTGCGGATCGTGGCGGGCGGCGAGGAGGTCGCGCGGTACTCCTTCACGGGCGCGGAGTTCACCACCGAGCGCGCCGTGATGCTCGGCGACCTCTATCTCAAGGACGTCTGGCGGTTCGCCGCGGTCGGGCAGGGCTTCGACGGCGGACTGGAGGCGCTGCTGAAGAACTTCGGCGGCGAGGTCGCCGAGGAGGAGGCGCCCGCCCCGGCCCAGCCGGAGGCCGCCGCGCCGTCCGCCGCCCCCGGTTTCGCCCCGCCCGCCTTCGCCGTCCCCGCCGGACCGCCCACGCCCTCCGCGCCCCAGGCGTTCACCCCGCCCCCGGCGCCCCGGCCCGACGTGCACGGGGCACCCACCCTGGTCGAACCCCTGACCCCGCCCCACGGCACCGTCCCGCCGCCCGGCCCGGCCCCCGCCGCCTTCGGCCACCCCGCCCCGCCGAGCGCACCCCTGCCACCGGGCTACGGCCAGCCCCCGGCCGCACCGGCCCCGCCCGGCTACGGCCAGGGTCCGGGCCAGCCCCCGGCGGCCCCCGCACCGCCCGGCCACAACTCCCCGCCCTCCCACGGCGGTCCGCCGTCCGCCCCCATGCCCCCCGGCTACGGCCAGGTCCCCGGCCAGGGCACCCCCTCCTACGGCGTCCCGCAGGGCGCGCCCCAGGGAGCGGCCGGAGTGGGCGCCGCGCTCCAGAAGTTCAAGGAGGCGCCCACCGGGCAGCGCTGGACCCAGCAGAACCACAAGCTGATCCGCGTCGACCTGGGCGCCGGCGGCCAGCCGGTACTGGCCCGGCAGGGCAGCATGGTGCTCTACCAGGGCAAGGTCGACTTCAGCTACAAGGGCGCTGGAATCACCGGCCGGCTCGTGGGCAACGCCACCGGCCAGGAGATGCAGTTGATGCGCTGCACCGGCCAGGGACAGGTGTTCCTCGCCGACGACTCCACCCACCTCCACCCCGTCGAGCTGCAGGGCGACGCGATCTGCGTCTCCGCCGAGAACGTGCTCGCCTTCGACGAGAGCCTGCAGTACGAAGTTCGCCGCATCGAGGGCCACGGCATTCCCGGCGGCGCGCTGTTCACCATGCAGTTCCAGGGCACCGGCACGCTCGTCGTCAAGACCCACGGCACGCCCGTCGTGCTGCCGGTGACGCCGACGACCTTCGCCGACTGCCACGCGGTCGTCGCCTGGTCGGCCGCCTCACAGGTGATCGTCTCCAGCCAGGTCCGGATGCGCCGCAACGCCTACGCGGGCGACACGGGGGAGAGCGTGAATCTCCAGTTCCGGGGCGCACCCGGCAACTTCATCGTCGTCCAGCCGTACGAGGTCTGAGGGAGCCCGTCATGAACCAGCCGCTCGCGGGCTTCGCCCCCGCACCCGTCACCGCCCGCATGGAGAACCACGGCAGCCACATGCTGAAGGTCGCCATGCAGACGGGCAACGACCTCCTCGCCCGCGTGGGCTCGATGATCGCCTATGAGGGCTTCATCCAGTACGAGCCCAACCCGCCCGCCGTCCGCCAGATCGCCCGCGACTGGATGACCGGCGAGGGCGCCCCGCTGATGAAGTGCTCCGGCGACGGCCTGCTCTACCTCGCCGACTACGGCGCCGACGTGGTCGTGATCAACCTGAACGGCGACGGCATCTCCGTCAACGCCACCAACCTGCTCGCCTTCGACGCGGGCCTCACCTGGGGCGTGGAGCGGGTGAAGGGCCTCGCCAAGTTCGCCGGACAGGGCCTGTGGAACACCAGGATCTCCGGACAGGGCTGGGTTGCGCTGACCTCGCGCGGCACCCCGATCGTGGTGGACTGCGGGGGCGGCGAGGACGAGACGTACGTCGACCCGGACGCGCTGGTGGCGTGGTCCCCGAACCTGAAGGTGAAGGGCAAGCGCAGCTTCAAGGCGCAGTCGCTGATCGGCCGGGGCAGCGGCGAGGCATACCAGATGGCGTTCTCCGGGACGGGCATCGTCGTCGTCCAGCCCAGCGAGGACAGCACCGACCGCCTCCGGTTCCGGGGCTGAGGGGGAGCACAGACACCATGCAGAGCCCGCTTTTCGCGCACAACGACTCCCAGACCCAGGAGCGCTGGAGCCTGCAGAACGCGCAGATGCTCCGCGTCGCCCTGGAGGGCCACGACGACCTGCTGGCCCGCAAGGGCGCCATGGTCGCCTACCAGGGCCTGGTCGAGTTCGACGCCGAGTACCGCAGCCAGGGCCAGCGTCGGGCGCGAGCCCACACCGGCGAAGGCCTGGACCTGATGCGCTGTCACGGCCAGGGCACCGTCTACCTTGCCAACCTCGCCCAGCACGTCCATCTGCTGGACGTGGAGCAGGAGGGCCTGACCGTCGACAGCTCCTACGTCCTCGCCATGGACTCCTCGCTGCACCACGAGGTCATCGCGGTGGACAGCCTCTACGGCATCTCCGGCTCGGGTAAGTACCAGCTGAACATCACCGGCCGCGGCAAGGTCGCCCTGATGACCTCCGGCACGCCCCTGCTGATGCAGGTCACGCCGGACCGGTACGTCAACTGCGACGCGGACGCCATCGTCGCCTGGTCCACCTCGCTGCGGGTGCAGATGCAGGCCCAGACCCACTCGTCCGGGGTGTGGCGGCGGCGCGGCAGCACGGGCGAGGGCTGGGAGCTGAGCTTCATGGGTTCCGGCTTCGCCCTGGTCCAGCCCAGCGAGCTGCTGCCGCCCCAGCACGCGCAGATCGGCGGCGGGGTCGCGGCCCAGTTCGGCATGGGCCAGCAGGGCGCACGCGGGCAGAACCAGGGCAACGTCTGGAGCTGAGGGCGCGTGCGCCGGACGTGAAGCGGCGGATGTGACGAGGCGAACGTAAGGGGCGCCCACAGCGAAGGGCGCCCCTGGCACGTGCAGAGCCGGACCGGTGCGGCGCCGAGTCCCCTTCAGATCCAGGCACTCCGCACCGCACCCCGCCTCACAGCCGTGCCCGTGTAGCCTCCAGCAGCCGTACCACCGACTCATCCGCGACGTCGGCGACCTCGTCGTAGCCGAACCAGCGCAGGTCCAGCGACTCGTCGCTGATCGCCTGCTCGGCGCCGGGCGGGGCCAGCACCGCGTACTGCACGTCGAGGTGCCAGTTGCAGGGGGCCGGGATCGAGTGCCGGTCCAGCCGGACCGGGCCTCCGGGGAGCAGGGTCAGCCCGGCGATGCCGGACTCCTCCGTCGCCTCGCGCAGGGCCGCGCCCGCCATGGAGATGTCGCCCGGCTCGCAGTGGCCGCCCATCTGGAGCCACATCCGGAGCTTCCTGTGCAGGGTGAGCAGCACCCGGCCGCGCTCCGGGTCGATCACCAGCGCGCTGGCCGTGAGGTGCCCCGCGTCGCAGGACCGCCAGATGCCGTCCGGGTGGGCGGCGAGGTGGGCCTGGTACGCGTCGCGCAACTCGGGCTGGTCCTCGTACCCCTTGAGCACGAGGACCGCGTCGTCGTACAGGCTCACTCGCTCTTGTCGCCCTTGCCCTCGTCGCCCTCGTCCTTCTTCAGGCCGGGCTTCTCCGCGCCACCGCCCGCCGCCTCGCCGAGCATCTTGTCCAGCTCGGAGAAGTCCATCTGCTCGCGGTGGACGAAGCCGTCCGGGTCGTCCAGGTCGGTGGCCGTCGGCAGCATGTCCGGGTGGTGCCACAGGTCGTCCCTGCCGTCGACCCCGCGCGCGTCGGTGAGCGAGGCCCACAGGCGGGAGGCGTCGCGCAGCCGGCGCGGGCGCAGCTCCAGACCGATCAGCGTGGCGAAGGTCTGCTCCGCCGGACCGCCGCTCGCGCGACGGCGGCGCAGCGTCTCGCGCAGCGCGTCGGCGGAGGACAGGCGCGGCTTCGCGGCCGCGTGGACGACCGCGTCCACCCAGCCCTCGACCAGCGCGAGCGCCGTCTCCAGCCGGGCCAGGGCCGCCTTCTGCTCGGGCGTGTCCTCGGGCTGGAACATGCCCTGCTGGAGCGCGTCCTGAAGCTGCTCGGGGTTCTGCGGGTCGAACTGGCCGACCACGTCCTCCAGCTTGGCGGTGTCGACCTTGATACCGCGCGCGTACCCCTCGACCGCGCCGAACAGGTGCGAGCGCAGCCACGGCACGTGGGCGAAGAGGCGCTGGTGGGCCGCCTCGCGCAGAGCGAGGTACAGACGCACCTCCTCCATGGGGATGCCCAGGTCCTTGCCGAACGCCTCCATGTTGACCGGGAGCAGCGCCGCCTTGCCCACCGGTCCCAGCGGCAGACCGATGTCGGTGGAGCCGACGACCTCGCCCGCGAGCACGCCCACGGCCTGCCCGATCTGGGTGCCGAACATGGCGCCGCCCATCGAGCGCATCATGCCGATCAGCGGGCCCGCCATGGCCTGCATCTCCTCCGGCAGGACGTCGCCCATGGCCGCGCCGACCCGCTCGGCGACCGGGTCGACCAGTTCCTTCCAGGCCGGGAGGGTCGCCTCGACCCACTCCGCGCGCGACCAGGCCACAGAGGTGCTGGCGCCGGAGGGCAGCGAAGTGGCGTCGTCCAGCCACAGGTCGGCCAGGCGCACCGCCTCCTGGACCGCGGAGCGCTCGGACGGGCCGACGCTCGCGTCCTTGACGCCGTCCTGGGTCCCCTGGGCGACCGTCTGGCGGGCGATCTGCTTGGCCATGTCCCAGTTCACCGGGCCGCCCTCGTAGGAGAGCATCTGGCCGAGCTGCTGGAACGCCGCGCCCAGGTCATTGGGGTTCAGGGAGCCGAACATCGCGGCGAGCGGATTGTCGGCACCGGGACCGCCAAAACCCCCGGCTCCCGGCAGACCGCCGAAACCGAACGGGTTGGCCGGCCCCTGCCCACCACCGCTCTGCTGGTCCTTCTTCTTGCCCTCGTCGCCGTCGTCCGGCTCCTCCGGCGGAAGGCCGAATCCGAATGGGGTGTCACTCACGGGGTTCCTCGGCTGGTAAGGCCACCGGTTCTCTCCGGCGGCGCGGCTGCCCGACTTCACCACCCAGCGTAGACACCCGGACCGGATAGGGCCTCGGTGCTTCGCCCACAGATGGGCTGCGGCAGGATGGATGCACCTGGTACGCGCGCGTCGTCCGCGCTCGTACTGAAGACAACCGCTGGAGACGCCCGGTGAGTTCCCCAGATCCGCAGGTTCGCGCAGCGCGAAACCCCTCATCTCCGCCCGCATCGCCCCCGCCCGCGGTGCGCGGGCCCGTCGTCGCGGTCACCGGCGCCGCCACCGGGATCGGCGCGCTGCTCACCGAGCGGCTCGCGGCGTCCGAGGAGATCCGGCAGGTGGTGGCCATCGACGAGCGGCGCGGGGAGTGCGCCGAGGCCGAGTGGCACATCCTCGACGTGCGGGACCCGGCCATCGCGGAGAAGCTGCGCGGCGCCGACGTCGTGGTGCACCTCGCGCTCGACCTGGACCTGGGCAGCGACGCGGCCGCCCGCACCGCGTACAACGTGCGGGGCACCCAGACCGTGCTCACCGCCGCGGCGGCCGCCGGGGTGCACCGGGTCGTGCTGTGCACGTCGGCCATGGTCTACGGCGCGCTGCCCGACAACGAGCTGCCGCTGTCGGAGGACGCCGAGCTGCGCGCCACCGCCGAGGCCACCGGGGTCGCCGACCTGCTGGAGATCGAGCGCCTGGCCCGCCGCGCGCCCCGCGCGCACCCCGGCCTCAACGTCACCGTCGTACGCCCCGCTCTGCTGGTCGGCGGCACCGACACCGCGCTGACCCGGTACTTCGAGTCGCCCCGGCTGCTGGTGGTCGCGGACTCCCGCCCCGCCTGGCAGTTCTGCCACGTCGACGACCTGTGCACGGCGCTGGAGTACGCCGTGCTGGAGAAGGTCGACGGGGAACTCGCCGTCGGCTGCGACGGCTGGCTGGAGCAGGAGGAGGTCGAGGAGCTGAGCGGCATCCGGCGCATGGAGCTGCCCTCCGCGGTCGCCCTCGGCGCGGCCGCCCGGCTGCACCGGATCGGGCTCACCCCGTCCCCGGCGGGCGACCTGGCGTACACGATGTACCCCTGGGTGGTCAGCGGCAGCCGGCTGCACTCGGCCGGGTGGCGCCCCCGCTGGACCAATGAGGAAGTGCTCGCGGAACTGCTGGAAGAGGTCTCCGGCCGGCACACCGTCGCCGGGCGCAGGCTCGGCCGCAAGGACGCCACGGCGGCCGGCGCGGCGGGCGCGACCGTGGCGCTGCTCGGCGCGGCCGCGGTGGTCCGCCGGGCCCGCAAGGCGCGGCGCCGCATCTGAGCGCCGGAACGCCCCCGCCCGGCCGGGCGCCGCATTCCGCGCCCTCCCCGGTGTGCGGCACCATGGACACATGGCACCCATGAACGAACACCCCGGTGAGCAGGCGGCCCCCAGTCCCATCAGGCTGATCGGCATCCGGGACACGCCCCTCTCGGTGGACGAGGTGTTCGCCGCGCTCGGAGACGAGGCGGCGGGCGGGATCTCGCTGTTCGTGGGCACCGTGCGCAACCATGACGGGGGCGCGGACGTCGACGCCCTCGGCTACTCCTGCCACCCCTCCGCCGCCGACGAGATGCGGCGGGTCGCGGAGAAGGTCGTCGCGGAGTACCCGGTGCGTGCCCTGGCGGCCGTCCACCGGGTGGGTGACCTGGCCGTCGGCGACCTCGCCGTGGTCGTCGGCGTGGCGTGCCCGCACCGGGCCGAGGCGTTCGAGGCCTGCCGGAAGCTCATCGACGACATCAAGCACGAGGTGCCCATCTGGAAGCACCAGCGCTTCTCCGACGGCACCGAGGAATGGGTCGGCGCCTGCTGACGGCGGTGACCGGAGCGGTGACGTTCGGCCCATCGGGTGCTCCGGTTGCGTAACCGCCCCCCGCGCGTGAGCGTTGTCCCTGCGGATGGTTAATCTGCTGATCACTCAGTTCGCAGCGGACACTCATGGGGTTGGGAGGTCGGCATGGCGGTGCTCGTCTGGTTGCTGATTCCGTTCATCGCCGCGGTCGCGGCCGGTCTGTGGGGAAGCTGGGCCAACCGGACCCGCAGGACCCGCGGCGACGGGCCGGAGCTCGACGGTTACGCGCGCTTCCGCGAGGCCATGGAGCGGTCCCACACGGGCGCTCCGGGCGCCTGACGGGGGTGCCCTGACGGGGCGCCGACACACGTGTCCCGTACTGTCGTGCCATGCCACGCCGTACCGCGACGATGCTCGCGTCCACCCTGATGCTGATCGCGCTGCTCTGCGCGGGAGTGCTCATCCCCGTGCCGTACGCGGAGATGTCGCCGGGGCCGACCGTGAACACGCTCGGGGAGCACGACGGCGAGCCGGTGCTCCAGGTCTCGGGTCACCGCACCTATCCGGCCGCCGGTCACCTGAACATGACCACCGTCCGGGTGACCAGCGCGGACTTCCGGATGAACCTGGTCGAGGCGGTCTACGGCTGGCTGGCGCACGACACCAAGGTCGTCCCGCACGACACGCTCTACCCGGACGGCAAGACCGAGGAGCAGTCCACCCAGGAGAACGCCGAGGAGTTCAGCCAGTCCCAGGAGAGCGCCAAGGTCGCCGCCCTGAAGGAGCTGCACATCCCGGTGACGTCCTGGGTGATCGTCTCCACGGTGATCAAGGACTCCCCGGCCGAGGGCCGGCTGCACGCGGGCGACGTGATCAAGGCCGTGGACGGCACCCGGGTCAAGCAGCCGTCCGACGTGGCGAAGCTGGTGACCAGGCACAAGCCGGGCCAGAAGGTGGTCTTCACCGTCGTTCCCGCCAAGGAGCAGGCCGCCGCCGAGAAGGCGCACCGGACGGCGACCAAGACGCGGGACGTGACGATCACGACCACCGGCTCCGACGACAAGGGCGCCCACCGGGCCATCGTCGGGATCTCCGCCGGGACCGACCACACCTTCCCGTTCACCATCGACATCAAGCTCGCCGACGTCGGCGGCCCCAGCGCCGGCCTGATGTTCTCGCTCGGCATCTACGACAAGCTCACCCCGGGCAGTCTCACCGGCGGCAAGTTCGTCGCGGGCACCGGCACCATCGACGACGACGGCACGGTCGGCCCCATCGGCGGCATCGAGATGAAGACGGTCGGCGCGCGCGCCAAGGGCGCCCAGTACTTCCTGACCCCGGCCGACAACTGCGCCTCCGCCGCCAAGGACACCCCGAGCGGCCTCACCCTGGTCAAGGTGAAGAAGATCGGCGACGCCCTGGACGCGCTCAAGGACATCCGCGAAGGCCGCACCGCCGACCTGCCGAAGTGCACCACCAAGGGCTGAGACACCGGCAGACAACCCGACCGTCACACCCGTCACGCGCGCGGGGGCGCCCCCGGAGATCCGGTGGGCGCCCCCGCACGCGTAAGCGGTACGCGAATCGGGCGGCTCAGTCGGCGAACGTCGCCGCCAGCGCCTCCGCCAGCCCCGGCACCAGGTCCGGACCGGTCAGCACCTCGGTCGCCGCATCCTTCTCCCGCAGCCTGATCGCCGACTCGCGGTTGCCGTCGCGCAGCACCGCCACCGTCATCCGCACCTCCTGGCGCTCCGGACGCGCGGCCACCCACTTGGCCAGCTCGGCGTCGCTGAGCCCCTGCGGGACCTGAGTGTCGACGGACGAGGGGAGCATCAGGCGCTCCACGGTGAGCGCGCAGCCGA
The DNA here is from genome assembly GCF_004784465.1 of Streptomyces griseoluteus. GTDB lineage: Bacteria > Actinomycetota > Actinomycetes > Streptomycetales > Streptomycetaceae > Streptomyces > Streptomyces griseoluteus. Next base: position 614,789 of record NZ_SRRU01000001.1, read on the forward strand.
CCACCGCGTCCGGCCAGGCGATGGTGGCCAGGAACTCGTCGAGCGCCTTGTCGGCAGGCACCTCGTCCTGCTCGATCGGGGTGAAGCCGGTGGCGCCGGTCTCCTCGTCCAGGCCGAGCTGGGCCGCGAGAGAGGGTTCCTGGGTGCGCAGACGCGCGGTGTCGACGAGGGCGAAGAGGCGGGCCGGCTGGTCCCAGCCGAGGCCGGACGCGTACTCGTCGATCTCGAGTACGGCCCGGGTGAGCGGGCTCGCCGCCATGGGAGTGTTGGACATGGTCACAATCCTGCCTCGTTCCTGGCCGAAATCGGGAACCGAGTAAACCGTGAGTAAGTTGCATAGGTGGGGGCCCACGATCACAGGGGGCCACCAAGGACCCGCGAACACGAGGGTCTGACGGATCGACAGCGACTTCGAGGTGCGCACCTTGGCTTTCCAGATGCCGGACCGCGGCGGAGGCCCGACGGGGCCACGGATCAGGGCGGGCCGTCCGTCCCGGCGGGTGAGGACCCTGCTCGTGACCCTGGGCGTCCTGGCCGCCCTCGGCATGGCCTTCACCATGTTCGCCGGCTTCTGGACGGACTGGCTCTGGTACCGGTCGGTGCACTACTCGTCGGTCTTCACCACCACCCTGTGGACGAAGATCGGGCTGTTCTTCGTCTTCGGTCTGCTGATGGCCCTCGCGGTGGGCTTCAACATCTGGCTCGCGCACCGGATGCGGCCCCCGCTGAGCGCCATGTCGATGGAGCAGCAGAGCCTCGACCGGTACCGGATGGGGATCGCGCCGTACAAGACCTGGCTGCTGCTCGCCGTCACCGCGCTGGTCGGCCTCATCGCCGGCGCCTCGGCGGCCGGGCAGTGGCGGGTCTGGCTGATGTGGGTCAACGGCGTGCCGTTCCACCAGAAGGACCCCCAGTTCCACCGGGACGTCTCCTTCTACGCCTTCGACCTGCCCTGGTACCGCTTCCTGCTGGCCTTCGGCTTCGCCACGGCCATCCTGTCGCTGATCGCCGCCGCGCTCACCCACTACCTGTACGGCGGACTGCGCGTCACCAGCCCCGGCTCGCGCGCCTCGGCCGCCGCGACCGGTCATCTCTCAGTGCTGCTCGGCGTCTTCGTCTCCCTGAAGGCCGTCGCCTACTGGCTCGACCGGTACGGACTCGCCGTGAAGTCCAGCGACTTCCGGGCGACCGGCAACTGGACGGGTCTGCGCTATGTGGACGCCAACGCCTATCTGCCCGCCAAGAACATCCTGTTCTTCATCGCCGTCATCTGCGCGCTGCTGTTCTTCGCCACCCTGTGGCGGCGCACCTGGCAGCTCCCCGTCATCGGCTTCGGCCTGATGGTGCTCTCCGCGGTCCTGATCGGCGGCCTCTACCCGGCCATCGTGCAGAAGTTCCAGGTCCAGCCCAACGAGCAGGCCAAGGAAGCCCCGTACGTCCAGAAGAACCTCAAGGCGACCCGCGAGGCGTACGGCATCGACCACACCCAGGTCAGCGAGTACTCCGGCAGGGCGGCGACGGACGACAAGACCAAGCTGCGCGACCAGGTCGGCCAGACCGCCAGCATCCGCATCATGGACCCGAACGTGGTCTCGCCCACCTTCCAGCAGCTCCAGCAGATCCGGAACTACTACGGCTTCCCGACCAACCTGGACGTCGACCGGTACCCCACCAAGGACGGCAAGGAGCAGGACACCGTCCTCGGCCTGCGTGAGCTGAACCTCGACGGCATCCCGAAGAACAACTGGATCAACGACCACTTCCGCTACACCCACGGCTACGGCGTGGTCGCCGCCAAGGGCACCGAGTCCGACGACAAGGGCCGCCCGGTCTTCACCGAGAAGAACCTGCCCTCCAAGGGCGACCTCGGCGAGTACCAGCAGCAGGTCTACTACGGCGAGAAGACCACCACGTACTCCATCGTCGGCGGCCCCCAGAAGGAGATCGACTACTCCGACGACCAGGGCGAGAAGACCACCAGCTACCAGGGAAAGAGCGGCGTCAACCTCGACAACCCGCTCAACCGGGCGGCGTACGCGGTGGCGTTCAACGAGCCGCAGATCCTCTACTCCGGGGCGATCGGCGACGGTTCGCGCATCCTGTACAACCGCACCCCCAAGGACCGCGTCGAGTCCGTCGCGCCCTGGCTGACCATCGACGGCGACGCCTACCCGGCCGTGGTGGACGGGCGCATCCAGTGGATCGTCGACGCCTACACGACCAGCAACGGCTACCCGTACGCCTCGCGCACCACGCTCGGGGACACCACGGCCGACTCGCTGACCGCGACCAACAACTCCCGTGCGGTGGTGGCCCAGCAGAACCAGGTCAACTACATCCGCAACTCCGTCAAGGCGACCGTCGACGCCTACACCGGTGACGTGAAGCTCTACCAGTGGGACTCCGCCGACCCGGTGCTCAAGACGTGGATGAAGGCGTTCCCGGACACGGTGAAGCCCCGCTCGGACATCAGCCCGGAGCTGATGGCCCATCTGCGCTACCCCCAGGACCTGTTCAAGGTCCAGCGCGAGCTGCTCACCCGCTACCACGTGACCAACGCGCAGACGTTCCTCAGCGGCAGCGAGGTGTGGCAGGTCCCGGACGACCCGTCCAACGACTCGCGCGACTCGGTCCCGCCGTACTACCTGAGCATGAAGATGCCGGACCAGAAGCAGCAGGTCTTCTCGCTGACGACGACCTTCACGCCGAACGGCCGGGACAACCTGAGCGCGTTCATGGCCGTCGACTCCGATCCGCGCGCCAGCGACTACGGCAAGATCAGAATCCTGAAGCTGCCGACGAGCACCACGGTCGACGGCCCCAAGCAGGTGCAGAGCCAGTTCAACTCCGAACCGTCCATCGCCGAGACGATCAGCCTGCTGAGCCGGGGTCACTCCCAGGTGGAGTACGGCAACCTGCTCACCGTCCCGCTGGACGGCGGCCTGCTGTACGCGGAGCCGGTGTATGTGCGCGGCGGCACGCTGAAGTACCCGCTGCTGCGCAAGGTGCTGGTGACCTACGAGGGCCGGACCGCCTTCGAGGACACCCTGGACCAGGCGCTGGACAAGGTCTTCGGGGTCAAGGGCTCCAAGCCGCCGGAGTCCGGCACCACCGAGCCGCCGGCATCCACCAGCCCGACGGTCCGCCAGGCCCTCCAGGACGCCCAGAAGGCGTACGACGCGGGCCAGGAAGCCCTGAAGTCCGGCCCGGACTGGGACGCCTACGCCAAGGCCCAGAAGGACCTCCAGGACGCGCTCCGGAAGGCCGAGGACGCCCAGTCCGCGGCGGACAAGCCCCGGACCAGCGGCGACTGACCGGACCCGCCCCCGCGCCGTGCTAGGGTTGTACACACAACGGCGCGGGGTGGAGCAGCTCGGTAGCTCGCTGGGCTCATAACCCAGAGGTCGCAGGTTCAAATCCTGTCCCCGCTACTGAAAACGAAGGCCCGGATCTCATCGAGATCCGGGCCTTCGTGATGTACGAACTCATGTGCTGCGTGTTTCATCGGCCGCGCCGCCGCCCGGAGTTGGGCCAACTGTGTTTGACTTGTCTCTCTGTGGGCATGTCGACAAAACGCTGAAGTGACCTCACGGGCTGCGGTACACCGGGTGTACCCAGGTTGCAGGTGGTGCGACGATGGACGTTATGGGGGACAAGGCAACTCTGTTCGAGACAGGGCGATTTGTGCAGCCTTCGGGTGAGGAACCGTCCCGCGACGTGGACGAGGTGGGGGAGGACGCCGAGGAGGTGCGCCTCGGAATGGCGGCGCGCACCGGCGACGCCGAGGCCGCCAGCATCCTCGGGGCCATGCTGCTGCGCCGCGGCGACCTCGACGCCGCCGAACCCCAGCTCCGTGCCGCCGCGTCCGCCGGCGACCGGCCCGCCGCCAACAACCTGGGCGTCCTGCTGCACCAGCGCGGGTACGCCGACGAGGCCGCCGACTGGTGGCGGATCGCTGCCGTCGCCGGCTCGGCTGCCGCCGCGCACGCGCTCGGCCGCCACCACCGCGAGCGCGGCGACGAACCCGCCGCCGAGTACTGGCTGCGCCAGTCCGCCGAGCAGGGCCATGTGCTCGGCGCCTACGCCCTCGCCGACCTGCTGGAGCACCGCGGCGACTCCCGCTCCGCGTACTGGATGCGCGCCGCCGCCGAGCGCGGCCACCGCGAGGCCGCCTACCGGCTCGCCCGCTCCCTGGACGGCGGCGACGCCGAGCCCGGCATGGGGCGCGCGGAGGAGCCCGGCACCACGGAGGCGTCCACCGAGGCGGAGCAGTGGTACCGCCAGGCCGCCGCACGCGGCCACCGCCGGGCCGCGCTGCACCTGGGCGCCATCCTGGAGAAGCGCGGCGAGCTGAAGGAGGCCGGGCGCTGGTACCTCACCTCGGCCAAGGACGGCGAGGCCCGCGCCGCCTGCGCGCTCGGCTTCCTGCTGCGCGACGCCGGGGACATCGAGAGCGCGGCCGTGTGGTGGCTGCGCGCCGCCCAGGACGGCGACGGCAACGCGGCCAACGCGCTGGGCGCCCTGCACGCCGAGCGCGGCGAGACCCAGACCGCCGAGCGCTGGTACCGGGCCGCGCTGGACGCCGGGGACGACAACGGCGCCTACAACCTCGGGCTGCTCTGCGCCGAGCAGGGCCGTACCGCCCAGGCCGAGCAGTGGTACCGGCGCGCCGCCTACGCCGGGCACCGGGAGGCGGCGAACGCGCTGGCCATCCTGCTGCTGCGGGGCGGCGACACCAGCGGCGCCGAGCCCTGGTTCTCCAAGGCCGCCGAGGCCGGCAGCGTGGACGCCGCGTTCAACCTGGGCATCCTGCACGCCGGCCGCGACACCGAGCGGGACAACGAGGCCGCGGTGCGCTGGTACGAGCGGGCGGCGGCCGCCGGGCACACCGAGGCCGCCCTCCAGGTCGGCATCGCCCGGCTGCGCGAGGGCGACGAGCAGACCGCCGAGCGCCATCTGCGGTGCGCGGCCGGGGGCGGCAGCGCGGAGGCCGCGTACCGGCTGGCCACCGTGCTGGACGCCCGCCGCCCGCCGGAGCCCGCGCACGAGCTGGGCGAGAGCGTGCACGACAAGACCGAGTGCGAGGAGTGGTACGAGCGGGCCGCCGGCCAGGGCCACCGGCGCGCCCAGGTGCGGGTCGGGATGCTGGCGGCGGCGCGCGGTGACGTGGTCGAGGCGGCGCGCTGGTACCGGGCGGCCGCCGAGGCCGGGTCCCGCAACGGCGCCTTCAACCTGGGGCTGCTGCTGGCCCGCGAGGGCAGCGAGCCCGAGGCCGCCGTGTGGTGGACCCGGGCAGCCGACGCCGGGCACGGCCGGGCCGCGCTGCGCCTGGCCCTGGTGTACGCGCGCCGGGGCGAGCTGGCCGAGGGGCAGCGCTGGGCGGCCCGCGCGGTGGAGCTGGGCCCCAAGGAGGTCGGCGAGCGGGCGGCCAGGCTGCGGGACGCGCTGCGCGAGGAGCTGTCGGCCTGAGCTGGGCGGACGGGGCGCGGGAGAATGGATTTGCCTCGGCGGCCGTGGGTCCCGTAGTGTCGTGTTCACCGACGCGGGGTGGAGCAGCTCGGTAGCTCGCTGGGCTCATAACCCAGAGGTCGCAGGTTCAAATCCTGTCCCCGCTACTGAAGGCCGAGGGCCGGAATCCGATTGGATTCCGGCCCTCAGTCGTGTGCGGGGGGGGCTTCGTCAGGCGGCGGCGCACTCCGGGCACAGGCCCCGGTAGGTCACCTCGACGTCCGAGACGGCGAAGCCGAAGCGCTCGGTGTCGGGGAGGTCGGTGAGCGGGTCGCCGGTGGGGTGCACGTCGCGGATCGCGCCGCAGCGGGAGCAGACCAGGTGATGGTGCGGGTGGTGCGCGTTGGGGTCGTACCGCTTGGCGCGGTGGTCCGTGCTGACCTCCAGCACCTCGCCGAGCGAGACCAGCTCGCCCAGGGTGTTGTAGACGGTCGCGCGGGAGATCTCCGGCAGCTTCGCCACGGCGCGCGCGTGAACCTCGTCGGCCGTGAGGTGGACGTGCTCGCCGTCCAGCACCTCGGCCACCACTCGGCGCTGCGAGGTCAGCCGCCATCCGCGTCCACGCAGCCGGTCCAGAAGGTCACTCATGGCAGCCAGCGTAACAGCAGGCCGAACAGATCCCGAACAAGTGTGAGTTTGGAATCCCAGCAGGGTTGGACACAGTCCAACCCTGCTGGAGGGCTTCAGAGAGCTGGTTCGGGGGCGCGGGCCGGGGCCCAGCAGCGGATGATGTCGCGGACCGAGACGATGCCCGCGGGCTCGCCCCGGTCCAGCACGACCAGGTGCCGGAAGCCGCCGTGCGTCATGGCGCTCGCGGCCTCGCGCAGGGTCCACGCCGGGGTGGCGAAGACCACGGACGTGGTGGTGTGGGCCTGGGCGGACTCCGCGTCCGGGTCCTGGCCGAGGCCGACGGAGTTGAGGATGTCCCGCTCGGTGAGGATGCCGATGCCGCCCGCGTCCGGGTCGAGCACCACGGCGGCGCCGACCCGGCGGGCGGACATCAGGGCGGCGGCCTGGCGGAGGGTGTGGGCGGGGCCGATGGTGAGGACCACCGTGCTCATGGCGTCTTTGACGAGCGTGGGGGGTGATGCGGGGGCGGGAACGAGCATGGGCTTCAGCCACCTCCTGCGGAACCCGTGCCGCACAAGCACGGATTCACGAATTCACAAGTGAGGGAGGCTTCAGAGTGACAGGTAAAAGGGAGGTCAACAAGAGGGCGCGCGTGGCCCGTCGAGGGCGCGCGGTGCCGGCGGGTGCGCTCAGTCGCCGAGGCGTCCCAGCAGCGCGTCGTGCAGCAGGCCGTTGGAGGCCGCCGCGTTGCCGCTGTGCGGGCCCGGACGGCCGTCGAGGCCGGTGAAGGTGCCGCCCGCCTCGGTGACGATGATCGCGTTGGCCGCCATGTCCCACAGCGAGAGTTCCGGCTCCGCGCACATGTCCACCGAGCCCTCCGCCACCATCATGTAGGGCCAGAAGTCGCCGTACGCGCGCGTGCGCCACACCTCGCGGGACAGCTCCAGGAAGCCGTCGAGCCGGCCGCGCTCCTCCCAGCCGGTGAGCGAGGAGTAGGCGAAGGAGGCGTCGGCCAGGTCGCTCACCCCGGAGGCGTGGATACGGCTCGCCGAGGTCAGGCTGCGTCCGGTGAACGCGCCGTGGTCCTTGGCGGCCCACCAGCGGCGGCCCAGCGCGGGCGCCGAGACCAGGCCCACGACCGGGTGGAACCCGCCGGGACCCGCCTCCATCAGCGAGATCAGGGTCGCCCACACCGGGACCCCGCGCACGTAGTTCTTGGTGCCGTCGATCGGGTCGATCACCCAGCGGCGCGGGCCCGAGCCCTCGGCGCCGTACTCCTCGCCGAGCACCGAGTCACGGGGGCGGGCGCGCTGGAGGTGGTTGCGGATCAGCTCCTCGGCGGCCTTGTCCGCCTCGCTGACCGGCGTCATGTCCGGTTTCGTCTCGACCTTCAGGTCGAGGGCCTTGAAGCGCTCCATGGTGGTCGCGTCGGCGGCGTCGGCGAGGACATGGGCGAGGCGCAGATCGTCGAGATAGTCCGGCATGTCACGACCGTATCGGCCGCCGGTGTCCGGAAGCCACCGGGGGGAGCGCGGGCGCGGCGTACGGCGCGCCGGCCGAACCACGCCCCCGGTACGCCCCCGGACCCTTGACAGCGCCGGCGGGCGAGTCAAATCTAAGCGCCACAGCTCGCCCCAGGGAGGCGAAGATGCCCGCAGCCCGCGAATCGCTGCTGGACGCCGCAGGCAGAGCACTCGCCCAGCGGCCGTGGTCGACGGTACGGATGGTCGACGTGGCGGCGGCCGCCGGAGTGTCCCGGCAGACGCTCTACAACGAGTTCGGCAGCAAGGACGGCCTGGCCCGGGCCCTGATGCGGCGCGAGGCCGACGGCTACCTCGCCGGAGTGGACCGCGCCCTCGCCACCCACGCCGGCCCCCGCGACCGGCTCGCCGCCATCGCCGAATGGACCGCCACCGCCGCCCGCGGCAACGCGCTGCTACGGGCCATGCTCACCGGAAGCTGGACCGAGCGGCTCCCCGAGCCCGCCCGCCCCGGCCTGCCCTCCACCTCCACCGTGCCCGCGCAGCGCCGGGCCGACGGGCCGCTGCCCGCACCCGGAGACTTCCTGCGGATGGTGCGCGAGAGGGCCGTGGCCGTCCTCGCCGCACCCGGCACCCCCGCGTCCGACACCGCCCGGCTGGCCTTCGCCTGCGAACTCGCCATCCGCCTCGGCCTGTCCTGCGTGGCGGCCCCGCCCGACGAGGGCGGCACGACGGCGCTCGTCCACCACGCCCTGCACCGGGACTTCGACGGCTAGTGCGCCGACCCTGACAGCTGGAGACCGATCACCCCGACGATCACCAGGGAGATGGAGACGATCTTCAGGGTGGAGACCAGGTCGCCGAGGAAGACCATGCCGTAGATCGCCGTGCCCGCCGCGCCGATGCCGGTCCACACCGCGTAGGCCGGGCCGACGTCGAGCTTCTTCAGGGCGAGGGTCAGCAGGCCGAAGCTGCCGAGGGCGAAGGAGGCGAAGGCGATGGTCGGCCAGAGCCGGGTGAATCCGTGGGACAGCTTCAGGCACACGGCGAAACCGGTCTCCAGAAGCCCGGCGACGATGACCAGCAGCCACGCCATGCGCTGTCCTCCCCTAAGGTCTGTCTTCCGGATCTTGCCGGGGTCGCGGGCCCTGGCACGCACATCTGCGGCGTTGTCGTCGGTTGCCGACGCTCCGCGTCGACGCCCTCCTCCGCCTTGCAGCCGCACGCACCAGACCCCGCTCGGGTCAGCCGAGAGGCGCCCTCGGCCCGAGCCGGCCTGATCCGGAAGAAAGACCCTTGGTCCGGATCCCCGGCTCGGTGCGATTATGCACTTACCGAACACGCACCCCGGCAAACCACGCGAGCCTCAGTCGCCCTCCCTGCGCTCCCTGGTCGCCAGCAGCCGGCGCAGCGAGTACAGCCGGGCCTGGCGCGCGTGCCCCTCGGCCACCCAGGCGTCCAGCGCGCAGTCCGGTTCGTCGTGGCTGCACGCGCGCGGGCAGCCGGCCGTCCCCGGCACCAGGTCCGGGAAGGCGTTGATCACCCGCGAGGGGTCGATGTGCGCCAGCCCGAAGGACCGCACGCCCGGTGTGTCGACCACCCAGCCGCTGCCGTCGCCGAGGGGGAGCGCCAGCGCGGACGTCGTGGTGTGCCGGCCTCGGCCGGTCACCGCGTTGACGTGTCCCGTCGTACGCCGGAGATCCTCCGGCACCAGCGCGTTGACCAGGGTGGTCTTGCCGACGCCCGAGTGGCCGACGAACGCCGTTGTCTTCCCGTCCAGCTGCTCGCGGACCCGGTCGGCCGCGTCGCCGTTCTCCAGCTCCTCGCGGCTGGTCACCACATAGGGGATCTCCAGGTCGCCGTACAGCTCCAGCAGCTTGTCCGGGGAGGCCAGGTCCGACTTGGTCATGACCAGCAGGGGCTCCAGGCCGCCGTCGAAGGCCGCGACCAGACAGCGGTCGATCAGCCGGGGGCGCGGCTCGGGGTCCGCGAGGGCGGTGACGATGGCGAGCTGGTCGGCGTTGGCCACCACCACACGCTCGTAGGGGTCGTCGTCGTCGGCGGTGCGGCGCAGCAGGGAGGAGCGCTCCCCGATGCGCACGATCCGCGCGAGGGTGTCCTTCTGGCCCGACAGGTCACCGACCAGCGAGACCCGGTCGCCCACCACGGCCGCCTTGCGGCCCAGCTCGCGGGCCTTCATGGCGGTGATCGTCCGCCCCTCGACCAGGCAGGTCAGCCGGCCCCGGTCGACGGTGAGGACCATGCCCTCCGCCGCGTCCTCGTGCTTGGGCCGGATGTTCGTCCGCGGGCGGTTGCCCTTGCGGTTGGGACGCGTGCGGATGTCGTCCTCGTCGGTGTGCTTGCCGTAGCGGCGCATGATCTCGTCCCGCCCGTCAGTTACCGAGCATCCCGGCCCACAGCTCGGGGAAGTCCGGGAGGGTCTTCGCCGTCGTCGCCACGTTCTCGATCCGCACCCCCGGCACGGCCAGGCCGATGATCGCGCCCGCCGTCGCCATCCGGTGGTCGTCGTAGGTGTGGAACACACCGCCGTGCAGCGGGCGCGGGCGGATGTGCAGGCCGTCGGCGGTCTCGGTGACATCGCCGCCGAGTTCGTTGATCTCCTTGGTGAGCGCGGCCAGCCGGTCCGTCTCGTGCAGCCGGAGGTGGGCCACACCCCGCAGGGTGGAGGGGGAGTCGGCTAGGGCGGCGACCGCCGCGATGCCGGGGGTCAGCTCGCCGACGTCGCCCAGGTCCACGTCGATGCCGTGCACCGCGCCGGAACCGGAGAACACCAGCCCGTACTCGGTCAGCTCGCAGGAGCCACCCATCTCGGTGAAGATCTCCCGCAGCCGGTCACCCGGCTGGGTGGTGCGCTCCGGCCAGTCCGGGATGGTCACCTTGCCGCCGGTGACCAGGGCGGCCGCCAGGAACGGCTGGGCGTTGGACAGGTCCGGCTCGACCGTCAGGTCCCGGCCCAGCAGCGCGCCCGGCGTCACCCGCCACACGTTCGGCTCCCCGCCGGACTCCGGGGTGTCCACCTGGGCGCCGACCGCGCGCAGCATGTCCACCGTCATCCGGATGTGGGGGAGCGAAGGCAGGGTCGCGCCGGTGTGGCGGACCTCCACACCCTGGTTGAAGCGCGGCGCGGACAGCAGCAGCGCCGAGACGAACTGGGAGGACGAGGACGCGTCCACCGACACCGGGCCGCCCTCCAGCGCCCCGCCGCCGTGCACGGTCAGCGGCAGCGCGCCGCGGCCGTCGTCGTCGATCCGGGCGCCCAGGACCCTGAGCGCGTCGATGACGCCGTGCAGCGGGCGCTCGTAGGAGCGGGGGTCGCCGTCGAAGCGGACCGGCCCGTCGGCCAGCGCGGCGACCGGCGGCAGGAAGCGCATGACCGTGCCCGCGTTGCCCACGTCCACCGTGGCCGGACCGCGCAGCTCCGTCGGCAGCACCCGCCACGCCTCGCCGGAGCCGTCCGGGCCGACGCCCTCCTCGATCTCCACGCCCATCGCGCGCAGCGCCCCCGCCATCAGCAGGGTGTCCCGCGACCGCAGCGGACGGCGCAGCCAGCCCGGCTCGGAGGCGAGGGCGGCCAGCACCAGGGCCCGGTTGGTGACCGATTTGGAACCGGGCACGTGGACCGTCGCGTCGACGGCCCCGGTCGCGTGCGGGGCGGGCCAGAGGGCGGTGTGAGCGGGGTTCACGGTCATGCGCCCCACTTTAGTGGCTGGGACCGCACCCAGATCTTGATCGAACCCGCCCGGCGGCGGCTCAGAGCCGCAGCAGCCACTGCCCGCCGCCGATCAGCGAGCACAGCGACACCGCGTGGAACAGGAACAGCCACAGCCCGGCCGGCACATGGGTGAGCCGGGACAGCTGGTCCGCGTCCGAGTCCCCGGCGCCGCCCCGCCTGCGCTTGGCCTGCAGCTCGAAGGGCGGACGCACCCCGCCCAGCAGCAGGAACCACACCACCGCGTACGCGAACGCCGCCTGCACCTGCGGTCCGGCCAGCCACGACACCAGCAGGAAGGCCCCGCCGGTCAGCACCACGGTCAGCACCCCGTAGGCGTTGCGGATCATCACCAGCATCGCCAGCAGCAGGGCGGTCGCCACCCACAGCAGCAGGGTGATGCGCCCGGCGGCCAGCAGCGCGGCCCCGCCGAGCCCGAGCAGCGAGGGCGCGGTGTAGCCCGCGGCGGCCGTCAGGATCATGCCGAGCCCGTACGGCTTGCCCCGGCTGACCGTGAGGCCGCTGGTGTCGGAGTGCAGCCGTATCCCGGTCAGCTTCCGGCCGGTGACGAGCGCGATCAGTCCGTGGCCGCCCTCGTGCGCGATGGTGATCGCGTTCCGGGCCACCCGCCACACCGGGTGCGGGGCGACCACGGCGAGCGCGGCGGCCAGGGTGGCGAGGACCACCCACAGGTCGGGACCGGGCTGGGTGCCGCTGAGCCGGTCCCAGAGGTCGGGCAGCGCGGTGGTGGTGTTGCTGTCCATGTCTGCGGGTGGCTCCCTGTCGTCGGACGGACTCTGGCACTGTGGCTGGTATGTGCGGAAGGTATGCGGCCAGTCGTAGCCCAGAGGATCTCGCGGGAGTCTTCGACATCGAGGCGGGGGTCCCCCCTGCCCCCGCGGAAGGGGGTGACCGTACCCCGGAACCCGAGGAGACCCTGGCACCGGACTACAACGTGGCCCCGACCAAAGAGGTCTACGCGGTCCTGGACCGTCCGCTGAAAGACGCCGCCGACCGGCGTCCGGTTCGCCAGCTGCGCCGGCTGAAGTGGGGACTGGTGCCGTCCTGGGCCAAGACCCCCGAGGGCGCCGCCCGGATGATCAACGCCCGCGCGGAGACCGTGCACGAGAAGCCGGCCTACCGCCGCGCCTTCGCCGCCCGCCGCTGCATCCTGCCCGCCGACGGCTACTACGAGTGGGTCACCGGGGAGCAGGAGCGCGATCTTGAGGTCGAGGGCAAGAAGAAGAGGGCGCGCAAGCAGCCGTACTTCGTGACCCCCGCCGACGGCTCGGTGTTCGCCATGGCCGGGCTGTACGAGTTCTGGCGCGACCGGACCCTGCCCGACGACCACCCCGGCGCCTGGTGGGCGACCTGCTCGGTGATCACCACCGAGGCCGAGCAGGGCCCGCTGGCTGTCGCCCCCGCCGAGGGCCCCGGCTCGCTCGCCGACATCCACCCCCGGATGCCCCTGATGCTGACCCCGGACCGCTGGGACGCCTGGCTGGACCCCGCCCGCACCGACCCCGAGGAGCTGCGGGAGCTGCTGGCCCCGCCGCCCGGGGGTCTGATGCGGGCCTACCCGGTGTCGACGGCCGTCAGCAATGTCCGCAACAACGGCCCGGAGCTGCTGAAGGAGCTGGAGGGGCCGGAGGAGGGCACACTCTTCTGATGTGAGCCCCACTTCCGCCGATGTGACCGAGACCGTAGAGACCGAGGCTGGGACCGCGCGTGTCACCTGGCACCACGCGCCCGACCCCCGTCTCGTCCTGGCCGTCGGCCACGGCGCCGGGGGCGGCATCGAGGCCCGCGACCTCCAGGCGCTCGCCGCGGCCCTGCCCGCGCACGGGGTGAGCGTCGCCCTGGTCGAACAGCCCTGGCGGGTGGCGGGGCGCAAGGTCGCCCCGGCCCCGAAGACGCTGGACACCGGCTGGCGGGGCCTGTGGCCCGCGCTGACCCGGCCCGGCCTGCCGGTGATCTCCGGCGGCCGCAGCGCGGGCGCCCGCGTCGCCTGCCGCACCGCCACCGGGCTGGGCGCCCACGCGGTGCTCGCGCTGAGCTTCCCGCTGCACCCGCCGGGCAGGCCGGAGAAGTCCCGCGCCGGGGAACTGCTCGGCGCGGGCGTGCCCACGCTCGTCGTCCAGGGCGGGAACGACCCCTTCGGCCGCCCCGAGGAGTTCCCCGAGGGCGGCTTCGAGATGGTCGGGGTGGACTACGGGGACCACTCTTTCGCGGTGCCGAAGCGGGCCCCCGTGACGCGAGAGGCCGCGCTGGAGACCGTGACGGACGCCGTCACCAGGTGGGCCGCGTCACTCGGGTGACTGTCGGGAATGCCGGACGGGGCATCGCTGTTGTGCCGGACAGAAGTACTGGAGCGCCGGTGAGGCGTCGTCGCGGGAGAGGGAGTCAGCCGCATGGGTTCGACCGCATGTCCGAGTCGCAGCAGCCGTACTGACCTGGACTGGACGGTGCTGCACGCGGCCAAGACCGCTCCGATTCGAGCGGCGGCGGGTACGGGTCGTGTTCTATCCTCCGAAACGAGTGGGGTCGGTCTCGGCCTCGCGCGGGAACTTGAGGAGGTGGGTCCGGTCACCGGTACCGACGCAGGGGCCGGCAACGGCCAGGCGGAGCAGCCCGAGGGCCAGGGCGTGAGCGCGGGGACGGGCGCGGAGAGCAGCACGGAGCGCAGCGCGCGCTTCGAGCGGGACGCGCTCGAATTCCTCGATCAGATGTATTCGGCAGCGCTGCGCATGACGCGCAACCCGGCCGACGCCGAGGACCTGGTGCAGGAGACGTATGCCAAGGCGTACGCCTCGTTCCACCAGTTCCGCGAAGGCACCAACCTCAAGGCGTGGCTGTACCGGATTCTCACCAACACCTTCATCAACTCGTACCGCAAGAAGCAGCGGGAACCGCAGCGCAGCGCGGCCGAGGAGATCGAGGACTGGCAGCTGGCGCGCGCCGAGTCGCACATGTCGACGGGGCTGCGCTCAGCCGAGTCCCAGGCGCTGGACCACCTCCCGGACTCGGACGTGAAGTCCGCGCTCCAGTCGATCCCGGAGGAGTTCCGCATCGCGGTCTACCTCGCGGACGTAGAGGGCTTTGCGTACAAGGAGATCGCGGACATCATGGGGACACCCATCGGTACGGTGATGTCCCGGCTGCACCGGGGCCGCCGTCAACTGCGCGGCATGCTGGAGGACTACGCGCGCGAGCGCGGCCTGGTCCCCGCGGGCGCCGGAGAGTCGAACGAAGCGAAAGGCTCGGGCTCATGAGCTGCGGAGAGCCGCACGAGACGAACTGCAGTGAGGTCCTCGACCATCTGTACGAGTTCCTCGACAGCGAGATGCCGGACGTCGATCGCGACAAGTTCCAGCACCACTTCGAGGAATGCCATCCGTGCCTGGAGAAGTACGGTCTGGAGCAGGCCGTCAAGAAGCTGGTCAAGCGGTGCTGCGGACACGACGACGTCCCGGCCGACCTGCGCGCCAAGGTCATGGGCCGGATCGAGCTGATCCGCTCCGGCGGCACCGTCCCCGAGCATGACGTGACCGCGGCCACCCGGGAGAGCTGACCGCCGCTTCCGTCACCCGAACGTGCTAATCCCACCGGACCAGCCCCCGCCCTCCCCGTACCCCGTCCTACGCTCCACCCCGGACGGGGCACGGTCGGGGAGGGCGTCATGGAGGCGGTTCCGGCAAGGGCACAGGTCTGCGTGGCCGGTGCCGCCCTGCTCGCCGCCCTCTGCGCCCTGCCCGCACTCACCGGCCCCACGGCCTGGGGCGCCCTCGGACTCCTCGCCGCGCTCTACGCGCTCTGCGACCAGGTCGTCCGCCGCCGCTTCGGCGGCACCTTCTACCCCGTCCTGCTCGCCGGGGCCTTCCTGCTGACCCCGGCCGCCGCCGCGCTCGTCCCGCTGCCCGCCGCCCTGCTCTCCCCGGTCGAGCACGCCCCGGCCCTCCCGCGCCGCGTCTGGCGCGCCGCCCGGCCCGCGCTCGCCGTCTGGGCCGCCGCCCGGACGCACCACGCGCTCGACGGCAGCGCGGCCGTCGAGGACTCCGTCTTCCCGTACGCGCTGCTGCCCGCCGGGGCCGCCGTGCTCGCCTTCTGCCTGGTGCTCACGCTGCTCGACGGCGCCATGCACGCGGCCGCCGACCGGGTCCCGCCGGGGCGGGCCTGGCGCGGGCTGTTCACCCGCTCCCTCGCCCCCGTCGCCGTGCACGGCTTGGCCGGACTGATGACCGCGGTGCTGTGGCGCAGCCCCTACGGGCCCGTCGCCGCCCTGCTGGTGCTGCTGCCGATGGGCGTCTCCTGCTGGGTGTTCGCCCAGTACCACCGTGAACGCGCCGCCCACCAGGCCACCATCCGCGCCCTCGTCCAGGCCGTCGACATCAAGGACGGGTACACGAGGGGTCACAGCGAGCGCGTCGGCCAGGCGTCCGTCATGATCGCCCGCCAGCTCGGTCTGGACGACGAACGCGTGGAGGTGCTGCGCTTCGCGGGCATCCTGCACGACGTCGGCAAGCTCGGCGTCCCCACCCGGCTGCTGCGCAAGGACGGCCCGCTCACCCCCGAGGAACGCCGGATCATCGAGCTCCACCCGGAGTACGGCCACGAGATGACCCGTGGCATCTCCTTCCTCGGGGAGGCCCGCGCGGCGATCCTGCACCACCACGAACGCCTCGACGGCAGCGGCTACCCCTACGGGCTCGCCGGCACCCAGATCCCCGAGTGCGCCCGTGTGGTCGCCGTCGCCGATGCCTTCGACGCCATGACCTCCACCCGCTCCTACAGCCGGGCCCGCCCGGTCGAGGTCGCCGTCGCCGAGCTGGAGCGGTGCGCGGGCGCCCAGTTCGACCCTCGGATGGTCGGCGCGCTCGCCGCCGCCCTGCGCCGCCACGGCTGGCGCCCCGAGGTCACCGCCGACGAACCCGCCCCCGGTGTCCCGCCGCGCCAGCGCACCCACGGCCGGACCACCGGGGCCCATCGGTGACCGCCCGCCCGAGGGCCCGCCGTCTGATCCACGGCGCCGCCGCGCTCGTCGCCGTCCTCGCGTTCGGCGCCACCCTGTGGACCGGTGTCGACGGCAGGGGCACCGCGCTCGCCTTCGGTGTCCTCATAGCCGTCGGCGAACTCACCCGCTGGAAGGGCGGCGGCTCCCGCCGCGCCGCACCGCTCGGCACCGCGGGCTCCCTCTCGTACGCCCTGCTCGGTGCCGACGCCGGACACCCCGCCCGGCACGGCGCCGGTCAGATCCTCACCGTGGTGCTCGTCGCCTCGCTGCTTGGCGGGGTTCCGCACATCTGGCGCGGCAGCAGCCCCACCCTGGACCATCTCGCCCGCCGCGTCCTCACCGTTGGCTTCGCCGCCGTCTGCTTCCAACCCCTCTACAGCCGGGGCGTGTTCGAGCAGTGGGACGGCTCCGCCTACGCCCTGCTGCTCGTCGCGCTGCTCGTCCTGACCGCGCTGTGCGACGCCGTACTGGCCGCCGCGCTCGCCCGCTCCCGCACCGGCTGGCCCTTCGGCCCGCTGCTGCGCGAGGAACTGCGCGGGCTGCTCGGCATCGGGTCCGCCGTCTGCGCCACCGGCGCGGTGATGGCGCTCGCGGTCGCCGTCGCCGGACTCTGGGCGCTCCCGGTGTTCTGCCTCCCGCTGCTGCTCACCCAGTTGTCGCTGCGCCGGTACGCGGCCGTGCGCGCCACCTACCGGCAGACCATCACCTCCCTGGCCCGCGCCACCGAGATCGCCGGGTACACCCCGGCCGGCCACGCCCGCCGGGTCGCCGCCCTCAGCCTCGCGGTGGGCCGGGACCTCGGGCTCACCGGCACCGAGCTGACCGTGCTGGAGCACGCGGCGCTGATGCACGACATCGGCCAGCTCAGCCTGGTCGACCCGGTCCCCGCGGGCGCCACCGCCGGGCTGCCCGGCGAGGAGCAGCGCCGTATCGCCCTGCTCGGCGGGGCCGTGGTCCGGCAGACCGGGGTGGCGGCGGCCGTCGCCGTGGTCGTGGAACGGCAGGCCGACCCCTACCGGGACCAGCCGGTCGCCGCCCGCATCGTGCGCGCGGTCAACGCCTACGAGGAGAAGTCCCGCGACGCCGGGGTGGAGGGCCCCTTGCGCGCACTGGAGGAACTGCGGCTGGCCACCGCCGGGGACTACGCCCCCGAGGTCGTGGAATCACTGGCGCGGGTCCTGTCCCGCGACTGTCTGACCTTGCCGGTTGCTGGGTAACCGATGGGTAATGAGCGCCTCTCCCGCGTGACGTGGTTGGATGCGAGGGAGAGGCAGTCCGGGGGCAAGAGCCAGCCCACTGAGCGGAACGGAACTGGCAGGCGGGAATCGTGAGGATCTTCGGCAAGGTACGGAACCGGCCCTCCGCCTCCTGGCGGCAGGCCACCGACCGGGCGTTCACGCTCATCGGCGACGGCCGGTACGAGGACGCGGGCGAACTGCTGACCCGCGCCGCCGATCTGGAGCCCTGGCTCGCCGAGTCCTGGTTCAACCTGGCCCTGCTGCACAAGTTCCGGCACGACTGGGAGCAGGCCCGTGCCGCCGGGCTGCGCGCGGTCGCCCTGCTGGACCGGGAGACCGGCGCGCCCGACTGGTGGAACGTCGGCATCGCCGCCACCGCGCTCCAGGACTGGCCGCTGGCCCGCCGCGCCTGGCAGGCGTACGGGCTGAAGGTGCCCGGCGGCGCCACCGCGCTCGGCGAGCCGCTCGGCATGGAGCTGGGCAGCGCGGCCGTACGGCTCTCCCCGGAGGGCGAGGCCGAGGTGGTCTGGGGACGCCGGCTGGACCCGGCGCGGATCGAGGTGCTGTCCATCCCGCTGCCGTCCTCGGGGCGGCGCTGGGGCGAGGTCGTGCTGCACGACGGTGTCCCGCACGGTGAGCGCACCACGTCCACCGGGCACTCCTATCCGGTCTTCGACGAGATCGAGCTGTGGGCGCCGTCGCCCGTGCCGACCTGGGTGGTGCTGCTGGAGGCGGCGACCGAGGCGGACCGGGACGCGCTGGAGCAGCTGGCCGCCGACGCGGGGTTCGCGGCCGAGGACTGGTCCTCTTCCGTGCGGCTGCTGTGCCGGATGTGTTCGGAGTCGCGGATGCCGTCCGACGAGGGGGAGGGCGTGCATCTCGATCCCCACGACCACAGTGAGCCGGGTCATCCCGGTCCGCTCGGGCACCGGACGGACGGCCAGCTGTGGGTGCCGGAGCGGGAGTGCGGGATCGCCGCGCCGGCTTCGCTGGTCCGGGGGTTGCTGGACGGCTGGGTCGCGGACAGTCCGGACTCGCGGGACTGGCGGGATCTGGAAGAGGTCTGCTGACCGGCGCTGCCCGTGGCGGTCCGTCGTGGTTGACCGCGCCCACGCGCCGGGGCCGCACAAAGGACACGGACCCGCGCCCCTTCGGGGCGCGTCCACGTACCCTGTATCCGCTAGTCCCCCCATGTTTGTTTTGAGGAAGGCGTCACTCGGTCATGGCTCAGCAGGACACCGATCAGCAGCACGCGGGCGTGCTCCCCGTCGATGACGAGGGCTATGTCGTCGACACGGAGGACTGCGAGGAGCGCGAGACCGGCTGGCGCGAGCGCGGGACCTCGCGGCCGATCACGGTCGTCGGGAACCCGGTGCTGCACAAGGAGTGCGCGGACGTCACCGAGTTCGGCCCCGAGCTGGAAGAACTGATCGCGGACATGTTCGCCAGCCAGCGCACCGCCGAGGGCGTGGGCCTGGCCGCCAACCAGATCGGCGTGAGCCGGAAGGTCTTCGTCTACGACTGCCCCGACGACGACGGTGTCCGCCACACCGGTGTGGTCGTCAACCCCAGGCTGGTCGAACTCCCCGCCGCCGCCCGCCGCCTGGACGACAGCAACGAGGGCTGCCTGTCCGTGCCCACCGCGTACGCGCCGCTCGCGCGCCCCGACTACGCCGAGGTGACCGGGCAGGACGAGAAGGGCAACCCCATCAAGGTGCGCGGCACCGGCTACTTCGCCCGCTGCCTCCAGCACGAGACCGACCACCTGTACGGCTACCTCTACATCGACCGTCTCTCCAAGCGGGACCGCAAGGACGCGCTGCGGCAGATGGCCGAGAACGAACCGCGCTACGACGTGGTCGCCAACGACTGACGGGAGCGCGCGGAACCAGCGCCACCGCCCCGAACAGCCACGACGCCCGGCCGGAGACCATTCCGGCCGGGCGTCACGGCTGTTCGTTCATCTGTTCGCCGAAAGAAACCCGGCGACTTGGGGTAGTGAAAGGAGCAAATCCGTTCCCCAGACGGTCAGTTGTAGTGCTGAATAGGGGTGCGGGGATACGCACCGGCGCACGCCCGGCACGGCAGGGAGGGGCGTGTGCTCCTGGCGGTCGAGAGGGGAATGTTCGTGCATGCTTTCTCAGGCGGCGCCACATCGGCGACAGCGGTCGCGGTACCACCGTCCCTCGCGCTCCCGGTGATCGAGGACGCCTTTCCCCGTCGGCTGCATCCGTATTGGCCGCGGCTCCAGGAGAACACCCGGCGGTGGCTGCTGGAAAAACGGCTGATGCCCCCGGACAAGGTCCGCGAGTACGCCGACAACCTGTGCTACACGGACCTGATGGCCGGCTACTACCTGGGCGCCCCCGACGACGTCCTGCAGGCCATAGCCGACTACAGCGCGTGGTTCTTCGTCTGGGACGACCGGCACGACCGTGACATCGTGCACGGCCGGCCCGAGGACTGGCGGCGGCTGCGGCAGCGTCTCCATACGGCGCTCGACGCACCCGAGGACCATCTGCACCACAAGGACGCGCTGGTGGCCGCTTTCGCGGACAGCGTGCTGCGGCTCTACGCGTTCCTGCCGGCCGCCTGGAACCAGCGGTTCGCCCGGCACTTCCACGAGGTGATCGAGGCGTACGACCGGGAGTTCGCCAACCGGGTCGCGGGCCGGGTGCCCGGTGTCGAGGAGTACCTCGCGCTACGGCGGCTCACCTTCGCCCACTGGATATGGACCGACCTCCTGGAACCGAGCGCCGGATGCCAACTCCCGGACGCGGTGAGGAAGAACCCGGCTTTTCGGCGCGCGGCCCTGCTGAGCCAGGAATTCGCCGCCTGGTACAACGACCTCTGCTCGCTGCCTAAGGAGATAGCGGGCGACGAGGTGCACAATCTCGGAATAAGTCTCATCACCCATTCCGGGCTCACTCTCGAAGAAGCCGTCGAAGAACTCAGGCGGCGCATCGAGAACTGCATCGCGGAATTCATCGAGGCCGAGCGCGAAGCGATGGAGTTCGCCGGAGAACTCGACGACGGCAGCGTGCGCGGAAAGGAACTGAGCGCCGCCGTACGGACCTGCGTCGGCAATATGCGGAACTGGTTCAGCACCGTCTACTGGTTCCACCACGAGTCCGGCCGCTACATGGTCGACACCTGGGAGGACCGGTCCACACCCCCGTACGTCAACAACGAAGCGGCAGGTGAGAAATGACCGTCGACGCCGTCAATCCCGAGACGCGGGAAGTGGCCGATCTGAAGGAGCCGCCCCTCGCCGGGGGCGCCGTCCCGGTGTTCGGGCACGGCCTGAAACTGGCCCGCGACCCGCTCGCGTTCATGTCCCAACTGCGCGACCACGGCGAGGTGGTGCGCCTGAAGCTCGGCCCCAAGACGGTGTACGCCGTCACCGCGCCGGCGCTCACCGGCGCACTCGCGCTGAGCCCCGACTACAAGATCGACGGACCGGTGTGGGAGTCGCTGGAGGGGCTCCTCGGCAAGCAGGGTGTGGCCACCGCCAACGGCCCGCTGCACCGGCGGCAGCGCCGCACCATCCAGCCCGCGTTCCGGCTCGCCGCGATCCCCGCCTACGGGCCGATCATGGAGGAGGAGGCGCACGCCCTCACCGAGCGCTGGCGGCCCGGCGTGCCCGTCGACGCGACCGCCGAGTCCTTCCGGGTCGCGGTGCGCATCGCGGCCCGCTGCCTGCTGCGCGGCCAGTACATGGACGAGCGCGCGGAACGGCTCAGCACCGACCTCGCCACCGTCTTCCGGGGCATGTACCGGCGCATGGTGCTGCCGCTGGGACCGTTGTACCGGCTGCCGTTCCCGTCCAACCTCCAATTCAACCGGGCGCTGGCCGATCTGCATCTGCTGGTGGACGAGATCGTCACCGAGCGGAGGGCGTCCGGTCAAAAGCCGGACGATTTGCTGACGGCTTTGCTGGAGGCGAAGGACGACAATGGCGACCCCATCAGCGAACAGGAGATCCACGACCAGGTAGTCGCCATACTCACCCCCGGAAGCGAGACAATCGCCTCCACGATCATGTGGCTCCTGCAGATCCTCGCGGACCATCCCGAGCACGCGGAGAAGGTGCGCGCGGAAGTTGAATCGGTAACCGGTGGCGCGCTGGTCGGATTCGAGCACGTACGCAGGCTGAGTCACACCAACAATGTCGTCGTCGAGGCCCTCCGACTCCGGCCCGCCGTATGGATATTGACGCGTCGCGCGCTCACCGACACGGCACTCGGTGTCTATCGCATTCCGGCCGGGGCGGACATCATCTACAGCCCCTACGCCATTCAGCGCGACGCCCGCTCCTACGCCCGCCACCTCGACTTCGACCCCGACCGGTGGCTGCCGGAGCGGGCCGAGGAGGTGCCGAAGTACGCCATGAGTCCCTTCAGCGTCGGCAACCGCAAGTGCCCCAGCGACCACTTCTCCATGGCCCAGCTGAGCCTGATCGTCGCGGCGATATCGGCGAAGTACCGGTTCCGTCAGGTCGAGGACTCGGACGCCACGACCCGCGTGGGCATCACCCTGCGTCCGCACCGGCTGCTGGTCGAGCCCGTGGAGTGGTGAGGAGCGAAGCGCCCGGACCGGCGTGCGTTCAGGCGGCCTGCGGGCCCCGGAACGCACGCCGGTAGGCGTTCGGGGTGGTGCCGAGCGCCCGGACGAACTGATGGCGCAGCGCGGCCGCGTTGCCGAATCCGGTCCGCCAGGCGATCGAGTCCACCGTCTCGTCGGTCCCCTCCAGCAACCGCTGGGCCAGCAGCACTCGTTGGCGCAGAATCCAGCGGTACGGGGTGGTGCCGGTCTCCTGCTGGAAGCGGCGGGCGAAGGTGCGCGGGGACATGTGGGCGAGGGCGGCGAGCTGCTCGACGGTGACCTCCTGGTCGAGGTGCTCCTCCATCCACACCAGCACCTCGCCCACGGTGTCGCAGGGCCCCTTGGGCAGCGGGCGCTCGATGTACTGGGCCTGGCCGCCGTCCCGGTGCGGGGGCACTACCATCCGGCGGGCGATCTTGTTGGCGACCTCGGGCCCCTGCTCCTTGCGTACCAGGTGCAGGCAGGCGTCGATCCCGGCCGCCGTGCCGGCCGAGGTGATCACCTGGCCCTCGTCGACGTAGAGCACGTCCGGCTCCACCGTGACGCGCGGGTGGCGCCGGCTCAGTTCCCCCGCGTTGTGCCAGTGCACCGCGCACCGGCGTCCGTCCAGCAGCCCGGCCTCGGCCAGCACGAACACCCCGGTGCACACGCTGAGCACCCGTGCGCCGCGGGCCACGGCCCGGCGCAGGGCGTCCAGCAGGGCGGGGGGATAGTCGCGGGAGGTGTAGGAGTCGCCGGCCGGGACGGCGATCAGATCGGCCTCCTCCAGCCGCTCCAGACCGTGCGGGGTGGAGACGGTGAAGCCGCAGTGGGTGCGCAGGGTGGGCCCCTCCGCCGAGGCCACGGCGAAGTCGTAGACCGGGAGTCCGTCGTCACTGCGGTCGATGCCGAACACCTCGCACACCACCCCCAGCTCGAAGGGGTGCACTCCGTCCAGCAGGACCGCGACCACGTTCTTCAGCATGCTGCCAGTGTGCCCCGGCGCTGGCAGGAATTCGAGGGCCTGCGGCAGTCCTGCCAGTGTTGGACAGGAGCGTTCAGCGCGAGGCTGATGACATGAACGGAAACCAGATCGAAGGTCTCATCGGAATGGTCGCCACTCTCGGCATCCTGGTCCTCCTGGCCCTGCCCTCGGTGATCGGCATCGTGCGCGAACGGCGCGTCGACCGACAGCTCGGGCAGGCCCGGGAGGACCGCGGAAAGGAGACTCGGACGGCTCAGAAGTCCTCGTCCAGGTCCACGGTGCCCTCCACCGCGACCTGGTACGCCGACGGACGGCGCTCGAAGAAGTTCGTCAGCTCCTGAACACCCTGCAGCTCCATGAAGGAGAAGGGGTTCTCCGAGCCGTACACCGGGGCGAAGCCGAGGCGCGTGAGGCGCTGGTCGGCGACGCACTCCAGGTACTGCCGCATCGACTCGGTGTTCATGCCGGGCAGGCCGTCACCGCACAGGTCGCGCGCGAACTGCAGCTCGGCCTCGACGGCCTCCCGGAGCATGTCCTTCACCTGCTGCTCGAGCTGGTCGTCGAACAGCTCCGGCTCCTCCTTGCGGACGGTGTCGACCACGTCGAAGGCGAACGACATGTGCATCGTCTCGTCGCGGAACACCCAGTTGGTGCCGGTGGCCAGGCCGTGCAGCAGACCCCGGCTGCGGAACCAGTAGACGTACGCGAAGGCGCCGTAGAAGAACAGGCCCTCGATGCACGCGGCGAAGCAGATCAGGTTCAGCAGGAACTTGCGGCGGTCCGCCTTGGTCTCCAGCCGGTCCAGCTTGTCGACCGAGTCGATCCACTTGAAGCAGAACTCGGCCTTCTCCCGGATGGAGGGGATGTTCTCCACCGCCGCGAAGGCGTCCGCGCGGTCCTCCGGATCGGGCAGGTAGGTGTCGAGCAGCGTCAGATAGAACTGGACGTGCACGGCCTCCTCGAAGAGCTGCCGGCTCAGGTAGAGCCGCGCCTCGGGGGAGTTGATGTGCTTGTACAGCGTCAGCACCAGGTTGTTCGCCACGATCGAGTCACCTGTGGCGAAGAACGCCACCAGGCGGCCGATCAGGTGCTGCTCCTCGGGGGAGAGCTTCGCCAGGTCGGCGACGTCCGAGTGGAGGTCGACCTCCTCGACGGTCCAGGTGTTCTTGATCGCGTCCCGGTAGCGCTCGTAGAAGTCCGGGTAGCGCATGGGGCGGAGAGTCAGCTCGAAGCCGGGGTCGAGCAGGTTCTTCTCGGTCATCACTGGCAGGCCTCGCAGGACTCGGGGTTTTCCAGGGAGCAGGCGACGGCGTCGGGGTCGGCCGCCTGCTGGACGGGGATGGTCTTGGTCTCCTGGGCGCGGCCCGCCGCGCGGGCGATCCGGGTCGCCGGGCGCGAACGCAGGTAGTACGTGGTCTTCAGACCCGACTTCCAGGCGTAGGAGTACATCGAGGAGAGCTTGCCGATGGTCGGCGTCTCCAGGAACAGGTTCAGCGACTGCGCCTGGTCGAGGAACGGGGTACGGGCGGCGGCCATGTCGATCAGACCGCGCTGCGGGATCTCCCACGCCGTGCGGTACAGGTTCCGCACGTCCTCGGGAATCCAGGCGAAGCCCTGCACCGAGCCGTTGGCCTCGCGCAGCTCCTCACGGGTGCGGGCGTCCCACACGCCGAGGTTCTTCAGCTCCTGCACCAGGTACGCGTTGACCTGGAGGAACTCGCCCGACAGCGTCTCCCGCTTGAACAGGTTGGACACCTGCGGCTCGATGCACTCGTACACGCCCGCGATGGAGGCGATGGTGGCCGTCGGCGCGATCGCCAGCAGCAGCGAGTTGCGCATGCCGACCTCGGCGATCCGGGCGCGCAGCGCGGCCCAGCGCTCCGGCCAGGTCAGCTCGACGCCGTAGTGGTCGGGGTGCAGCACGCCCCGGGCGGTACGGGTCTGCTCCCAGGCGGGGAGCGGGCCGTTGCGCTCGGCGAGGTCGGCGGAGGCCTCGTAGGAGGCCAGCATGATGCGCTCGGCGATCCGCGTGGACAGCGCCTTCGCCTCGGGGGAGTCGAAGGGGATGCGCAGCTTGAAGAAGACGTCCTGGAGGCCCATCGCGCCGAGGCCCACCGGGCGCCACTTGGCGTTGGAACGGCCCGCCTGCTCGGTCGGGTAGAAGTTGATGTCCACGACCCGGTCGAGGAAGGTCACGGCGGTGCGGACGGTCTCGTCCAGCCGCTCCCAGTCGATGTCCCCGTCGGCCACGAAGGCGCCCAGGTTCACCGAGCCGAGGTTGCAGACCGCGGTCTCCCCGTCGTCGGTGACCTCCAGGATCTCCGTGCACAGGTTGGAGGAGTGGACCACGTTGCCCGGCAGTGCCGTCTGGTTGGCGGTGCGGTTGGCGGCGTCCTTGAAGGTCATCCAGCCGTTGCCGGTCTGCGCGAGGGTGCGCATCATGCGGCCGTACAGCTCGCGGGCCGGCATGGACTTCTTCGCCAGGCCCGCCTCCTCCGCCTTGCGGTAGGCCGCGTCGAACTCCGGGCCCCACAGGTCGACCAGCTCGGGCACGTCCGCCGGGGAGAACAGCGACCAGGACTCGTCGGCGTTGACCCGGCGCATGAACTCGTCCGGAATCCAGTGCGCGAGGTTCAGGT
Source organism: Streptomyces griseoluteus (assembly GCF_004784465.1). GTDB lineage: Bacteria > Actinomycetota > Actinomycetes > Streptomycetales > Streptomycetaceae > Streptomyces > Streptomyces griseoluteus. The sequence goes on from NZ_SRRU01000001.1 coordinate 640,535, forward strand.
TGTGCGTACGGCGCGCGTCCTCACCGGTGTTGTCGCGCAGCTCCAGGAACTCCTCGATGTCGGAGTGCCAGGTCTCCAGGTACACCGCGGCCGCGCCCTTGCGCCGGCCGCCCTGGTTCACCGCGGCCACCGAGGCGTCCAGCGTCTTCAGGAACGGGACGATGCCGTTGGAGTGGCCGTTGGTGCCCCGGATCAGCGAACCCCGGCTGCGGATGCGGGAGTACGAGAGGCCGATGCCGCCGGCGTGCTTGGAGAGGCGGGCGACCTGGTGGTAGCGGTCGTAGATCGAGTCCAGCTCGTCCAGCGGGGAGTCCAGCAGGTAGCAGGACGACATCTGGGGGTGCCGCGTACCGGAGTTGAACAGGGTGGGGGAGGAGGGCAGGTAGTCCAGGCGGCTCATCAGGCCGTACAGCGCGGCCACTTCGTCCACGGCGGGGGCGCTGTCGTTCTCGGCCAGACCGCTCGCCACGCGCAGCATGAAGTGCTGCGGGGTCTCGACCACCTTGCGGGTGATGGGGTGGCGGAGCAGGTAGCGGCTGTACAGGGTGCGCAGGCCGAAGTAGCCGAAGCGGTCGTCGGCGCCGGTGTCGATCATGGCGTCCAGCCGGGCGGCGTGCAGCGCCACGAAGCCGGCGGTGCGGTCGGCGACCAGGCCCTCGCGGTGGCCCACGGCCACCGACTCGGTGAAGCGGGTCACGCCCTGCGAGGCGGCCTCGGCGCGGATGGAGAGCGTGAGCAGCCGGGCGGCCAGCCGGGAGTACGCGGGGTCCTCCGAGATCAGACCGGCGGCGGCCTCGGTGGCCAGCTCGCGCAGCTCCGCCTCGTCGGCGCGCGCCGACCGGCCGCGCAGCGCGGCGGCCGCGACCCGGCCGGGGTCCGCGTCGGGGAGGTCGGCGGTCAGCTCGGTCAGGGTCCGCAGCAGCGCGGCACCGGGGCCGTCGTTCTCCACAGGGGCCTCGGTCGCCGGGGTGGCTGAAGCCGGATCGGCAGGCGCGATGGTCACGTGGGGCTCTCCCTCGCTGGGCACGGGGGCCTGGCGGAGGGTAGGGGAGGGCACGAGCGCACACGGCGTCGCGTCCACCGGCCCACTCCACGAGGCCCGGACGTCTTCGAGCACCCGGACCGGACGGCCGGGCGCCGCTGTCGACAGGTCCTCGGACTGACGCTGGCATGCACGAAGCACGCGAGTACACCGTTGCGGGACAGTTCCGGATTCGCACCGGATTCCCCTGCGACGACAGCGAGCATGAGCATACATCTAGTGCCGCCCTGTCACGTCACCCCCAGATGTTGTGTCTGTTGTGTGTCTCGGCGGCTTCAGAGGGTCAACTCGTAGGTGAGCAGAGCGAGGTCCAGGACGCCCGGCAACGGGTTCCAGTCCCGGTGCGGGGTGCGGTGGAAACCGAGGCGTTCGTAGATGCGGTGGGCGGCGTGCATCGTGGGCTGGGTGGAGAGGACGAGGCTGTGGCAGCCCGCCAGGGCCCGTGCCCGGTCCGCACAGGTCCGTACGAGGGCCTCCCCGGCTCCCTGGCCCCGGCCGGCCCGCGCGACCGCCAGCATCCGGATCTCGGCCTCGCCCGGGCCCGCGATGTCGGCCATGGGACCGCCGGCCGGGACGAAGGTGACCCCGCCCAGCAGGACGTCCCCGCACACGGCCACGAGGATCTCCGCGTGCGCCGCCCGCCGGGCCACGTCCCGCAGCTCACCCAGGTACGCGTCGCTCTCCCCGAAGTCCAGCAGGCCGTCCTGGAGGTACGCCTGCGCGGTGAGCTCGCCCAGGGCGGTGTACTCGGCCGGGTCGGCGGGTCTGATGAGGAGGTCCATGCCCGGCAGTGTGTACGACGACGGGCCGCCGTCGCTTGCGCGTTACGGCGGCCCGTGGCCACAAGGTGCGGACTTCTAGTGGCTGGTGCCCGCTGTCGCCGGGGGGAGTTCGACCTCCACGCCGGGGTCGCCGGCGTCGGCGGTGTAGTCGGCGGGGGTGGTCTCGTCGATGCCGTCGGGGGCCTTCACGGCCTTGAGGACGAAGGTGAGGACCACCGTGACGACGACGTTCAGGACGAAGGCCGTCAGGCCGATGTAGCCGATCTCACCGATGCCGGGGATCTCCTTGGCGGAGCCGCCGAAGTGCTTCTGGGTGGGGGAGGCGACGCCGTAGGCGGCGAGGGTGCCGTAGACCATGCCGACCGCCCAGCCGGCCAGCAGGGCCCAGCGGTGGAACCAGCGGGTGAAGAGGCCGCCGACCAGGGCGGGGAAGGTCTGGAGAATCCAGATGCCGCCCAGGAGCTGGAAGTTGATGGCGACCGTCTTGTCCATGGTGAGAACGAAGACCAGCGCGCCCACCTTCACCAGCAGCGAGACCAGCTTGGAGACCTTGGTCTCCTGCTCGGGCGTCGCGTCGGGCTTGATGAAGTCCTTGTAGATGTTGCGGGTGAACAGGTTCGCGGCCGCGATCGACATGATCGCCGCCGGGACGAGCGCGCCGATACCGATCGCGGCGAACGCCACGCCCGCGAACCAGTCCGGGAACATGTCCTCGAACAACTGCGGGATGGCGAGTTGCCCGTTGGTGACCTTCACCCCGGCCGCGATGGCCATGAAGCCCAGCAGCGCCAGCAGCCCCAGCATCAGGGAGTACAGCGGCAGGATCGTGGTGTTGCGCCGGATGACCTCGCGGCTCTTGGAGGAGAGGGTCGCGGTGATCGAGTGCGGGTACATGAACAGCGCGAGCGCCGATCCCAACGCCAGCGTCGCGTACGTCCACTGGCCCGCCGGGGCCGGGACGAGGCCGCCCGCACCGGCGGCGGTGTACTTCTCGCCCGCCTTGGCGAAGATCTCGTCGAACCCGCCCAGCTTGATCGGGATGTAGATGATCGCCACCGCGATGACGATGTAGATCAGCGTGTCCTTCACGAACGCGATCATCGCCGGGGCCCGCAGACCCGCGGAGTACGTGTACGCCGCGAGCACGCCGAAGGCGATCAGCAGCGGCAGGTCCTTCACGAACCAGTTGGTGTCCTCACCGCCGCCCACGCCCATCACGTCCAGCACCGCCTGGATGCCGACCAGTTGGAGCGCGATGTACGGCATGGTCGCCAGGATGCCGGTGACCGCCACCGCCAGCGAAAGACCCTTGGAGCCGAAGCGCCCGCGCACGAAGTCGGAGGTGGTGACGTACCCGTGCCGGTGCGAGACCGACCACAGCCGGGGCAGGAAGGTGAAGATCAGTGGGTACACCAGGATCGTGTACGGCACCGCGAAGAACCCGGCCGCGCCGGCCGCGTAGATCGCCGCCGGCACGGCGACGAAGGTGTACGCCGTGTACAGGTCGCCGCCGAGCAGGAACCACGTGATCCAGGTGCCGAACGACCGGCCGCCAAGGCCCCATTCGTCCAGCGAGTGCTCGTTCTCGGCCTTGCGCCAGCGCGAGGCGAGGAAGCCCAGGACCGTGACCGCGAGGAAGAAGAAGACGAAGACGCCGAGCGCCACGCCGTTGACGCCGTCCTTCACTTCGGGACACCCCCGCTCCGGGCCTTGCGGGAGCGCTGGTCGCGCTGCCAGAGCTGGTACGCGGTCATGGTGAGCGAGGTGGAGACCAGCACCCACAGCATCTGGTACCAGTAGAAGAACGGGATGCCGATGAACGTCGGGTCCACCTTGGAGAACGAACCCACCCACAGCATCGCCACGAACGGCGCCACGAGACACAGCCCGATGACCACTCGGACCGGTGTCACCACCGGTTGCCTCACTTCAGAATCTTCGGGCATGCCGGACTCCGTCCCCTCGTTGATCACGCGTAATGCGCACGCAATCTAGGTGACGGCACGGCGGAGCGGAAGCCCTCGTCCGGGTATCGATATGGCGATGTGAGCTGGTGGGGCCCGAGAAGCGGGGGAAACGGAGCCGGTCAGTCCTGCGGACGCCGGAGCCGCGCCACGAACTTGTACCGGTCGCCCCGGTACACCGAGCGCACCCACTCCACCGGGCGGCCCTCCCGGTCCACCGAGTGCCGGGACAGCAGCAGCATCGGCAGGCCCACGTCGGTGCCGAGCAGGCTCGCCTCCCGCGGGGTCGCCAGCGAGGTCTCGATGGTCTCCTCGGCCTCGGCCAGGTGGACGTCGTAGACCTCGGCGAGCGCGGTGTACAGCGAGGTGTACTTCACCAGCGAGCGGCGCAGCGCGGGAAAGCGCTTGGCGGAGAGGTGGGTGGTCTCTATGGCCATCGGCTCGGCGTTGGCCATGCGCAGCCGCTCGATGCGCAGCACCCGGCCGCCGGCGCTTATGTCCAGCAGCCCGGCCAGCCGGTCGTCGGCCGTGATGTAGCCGATGTCCAGCAGCTGCGAGGTGGGTTCGAGCCCCTGGGCCCGCATGTCCTCGGTGTAGGAGGTCAGTTGGAGCGCCTGGGCGACCTTGGGCTTGGCGACGAAGGTGCCCTTGCCCTGGATGCGCTCCAGCCGCCCCTCGACCACCAGCTCCTGGAGGGCCTGGCGGACGGTGGTGCGGGAGGTGTCGAACTCGGCGGCCAGCGTGCGCTCGGGCGGCACCGGCGTGCCCGGCGGAAGCGTCTCCGTCATCTCCTGGAGGTGCTTCTTCAGGCGGTAGTACTTGGGCACGCGCGCGGTACGGACGGTCGCGCCGGCCTCGTTCTCCGCCCTGCTGACGTCGGTGCTCATGGCTGCCTTCCCGGCTCCGGATGCCGATGGCGACCGACGTCGCCATCGGTCACGGCTCACATCGTGACACGGCCGCGCGCGGCCGGTTCACCCGCACGTTCCGTGATCTCCCTGTATACCGCCGCACCCCCGGTTGGTCTAGTCCACCCGTGGCCGACGGGGCAGTGGTCCACCGGAACTGGTCCGTCCGATCTGTCGGTTGCGCAATGAAAGGTCCCTGCATATCTCGGTCGCGTCACGGACGCCCGGACCCCACATGAACACCCTTGACAGCCCTTTTGGTCTGGGCCAAGCTCCCCGTGCTGGTCTACACCATTGGTCCAGTCCCGGCTCCGAGGGCGGTACGACGCGCAAGTGTGACACCGCGGGGAGGCAGGGGGGTTGTGGGCATCCCTGAGGAGGATGGCGTGAAGCGCAGACTGATAGCCGCGATCGGCGTCGCGGGCATGATCGTCTCCATCGCCGCGTGCGGCAGCGACGACGGCAAGGGGGGCGACAGTGACGCGCTGACCGTCTGGCTCACCGTGGACGCGCAGAACAACTGGCCGAACCTGGTCGAGGCCGCCGACGCGGCCGTGATGAAGAAGCACCCGGGCCTGAAGATCAAGCACGAGTTCTACGGCTGGCCGGACAAGAACACCAAGCTGGACGCCGTCCTCGCCACCGACAAGGCCCCCGACGTGGTCGAGATGGGCAACACCGAGATGCTCGGCTACATGGTGAAGGGCGCCTTCGCCCCCCTGGAGCCCGGCAAGTTCGAGGGCTCGGACGCCTGGCTGGACGGCCTGAAGGCGTCGGTGACCTACGACGGCAAGACCTACGGCGTGCCGTACTACGCCGGTGGCCGCGTCGCCAACTGGCGCAAGGACGTCGCCGCTTCCGTCGGCGTCAAGACCCCGCCGAAGACCTACCCCGAGCTGACCTCCGCCCTGGACAAGATCCAGAAGAAGGAGGGCGACAAGTTCAACGCCTGGTACCAGCCCACCCGTGACTGGTACGCGGCCATGTCCTTCGTCTACGACGCGGGCGGCGCCATCGCCAAGGAGGAGGGCGGCCGGTGGAAGGCGTCCCTCTCCTCGCCGGAGTCGGTCAAGGGCCTCACCGCCTTCAAGCAGGTCGTCGACAAGTACATGCACGGCGACAAGACCAAGGACGAGTCCGACCGTTACCTCGTGTACGGCCAGGGCAAGTCGGCCATGATCTTCGGCGCGGCCTGGGAGGGCGCGACCTCCGCCGACCCGAAGAACGACAAGACCGGCAAGCTCAAGGACAACCTCGAGAACTTCGTGATGCCCGGTCCCTCTGGCAAGAACATGCCGGTGTTCCTGGGCGGTTCCGACCTCGCCGTCCCGGTGAAGTCGCACAACCAGGACATCGCCGCCGAGTGGATCAACGCCTTCACCGGTCCCGAGGGCCAGAAGGGTCTGATCGCCAAGGGCAACCTGCCCAACAACAAGACCGACCTGGCCACCCTGAAGAACGACCCGGCGACCGCCGTGCCGGCCACCGCGGCCGAGTCCAACTGGTTCGTGCCGATGGCGCCGGGCTGGGGCCAGGTGGAGAAGGCGCAGGTCCTCCAGACCATGCTCCAGCAGATCGGCACCGGCAAGAAGTCGGTCCAGGACGCCGCCAAGGCGGCGGACGCCGCGATCGACAAGGTCATCAACACCAAGTGACCCCGGTGCGCCGCGCGGGCCGCAAAAGCCCGCGCGGCGCCCGCCGTACCGCTCGCACAGGTTTTAAGGGATCGCCGAGGAGCGCGATGAGTGCCGCAGACACGACCACGCCTGCAAAGGTGCCGCCGCAGCGGCAGGCGCCCCCGCCCGGCCCGCCGCCCCGGCCCCGCCGCCCGGCCTCCGCCAAGGGCGGCGCCACCACTCCCTGGCTGCTCCTCGCGCCCTGTCTGCTGATCCTCGCCGGTGTCATGGGCTACCCCCTGGTCCGGCTGGTCACCCTGTCGTTCCAGAAGTTCGGCCAGTCCCAGCTCTGGGGCTTTAAGGAGCCGGAGTCCGTCGGCTTCGACAACTTCTCCAAGGTGCTGGGCGACGGCGACTTCTGGCAGGTCGTGCTGCGCACCGTCGTCTTCACCGCGGGCGCCGTCGTCTTCACGATGGTCCTCGGCATGCTGATCGCCCTGCTGCTCCAGCGGGTCTCCGGCTGGGTGAAGACCCTCATCAACATCGCGCTGGTGGCGAGTTGGGGCATGCCCGTCATCGTCGCCACCACCGTCTTCAAGTGGCTCTTCGACGCCGACTACGGCATCCTCAACGCCCTCATCAGCAAGCTGCCCGGCGTCGACCTGATCGGCCACAACTGGTTCGCCAGCGGCCCCGAGGGCCTCGCGGTGATCATGCTGCTGGTGGTCTGGGGCGCGGTGCCCTTCGTGGTCATCACCCTCAGCGCCGGACTCACCCAGGTCCCCGCCGAGCTGGAGGAGGCCGCCCGGCTGGACGGCGCGGGTTCCTGGGGCGTCTTCCGGTACGTCACCCTGCCGGTGCTCAAGCCGGTGATCGTCATGCTGACGACCCTCTCGGTCATCTGGGACATGGGTGTCTTCCCGCAGGTCTTCGTGATGCGCAACGGCCACCCCGAGGCCCAGTTCCAGCTCCTCACCACCTACTCCTACGACCGCGCCTTCGTGGTCAACGACTACGCCCAGGGCTCCGCCATCGCCCTCATCACCGTGGTGCTGCTGCTCGGCGTCGTCGCCGTCTACATGCGCCAGATGCTCAAGATCGGAGAGGTCGAGTGACCAGCACGGCTTCCCCCGCCCGCCGGACCTCCAAGGCCGGCTGGAACATCCTCGGTCTCCTCGTCGCCGCCACCGCGGGCTTCCCCGTCTACTGGATGCTCGACACCGCGATCAAGCCGGCCAAGGACGCCATCGACCCCGACCCGAGCCTGCTGCCCACCGGGTTCACCCTGGACAACTTCAGCCGGGCCTTCGACATCGCCGACTTCTGGGGGCCGGTCGGCCGCAGCCTGGTCGTCTCGCTGTCCGTGGTCCTCATCGGCGTCGTCGTCGGCATGCTCGCCGCGCTCGCCATCTCCCGGTTCGCCTTCCGGGGCCGGAAGATCGTGATCGTCGGCATCCTCGCGGTGCAGATGGTCCCGCTCGTCGCCATGATCATCCCGGTCTTCCTGCTGCTGAACGACCTGCATCAGTACGACAAGCTCACCGGCCTGATCATCACCTATCTGACCTTCATCCTGCCGTTCACGGTGTGGACCCTGCGCGGCTTCATCGTCAACATCCCGCGCGAGCTGGAGGAGGCGGCCATGGTCGACGGCTGCTCCCGCACCGGCGCCTTCGTCCGCGTGGTCTTCCCGCTGCTCGCCCCCGGCATGGTCGCCACCTCGGTCTACGGCTTCATCCAGGCGTGGAACGAGTACCTCTACGCCCTGATGCTGCTCAGCCAGGAGAACCAGACGGCCACCGTCTGGCTCGGCAACTTCACCACCAAGCACGGCACCGAATACGCCCCGATGATGGCCGGCGCCACCATGATGGCCGTGCCGATCGTCGTGCTGTTCCTCCTCGTCCAGCGCAAGATGGCCGCGGGGCTGACCGCGGGCGCCGTGAAGGGATAACGCCACCCGATGACGACAATCGCCCGCGGTACGGACACCCTGACGCGCGACGCGCTCACCGTCCTCCAGCCCGGCTTCACCGGCACCACCGCCCCCGACTGGCTGCTGCGCCGGCTCGGCGAGGGCCTCACCTCGGTCGGCCTGTTCGGCCGCAACATCGTCTCCCCCGAGCAACTGTCGGCGCTGACCGCCCAGTTGCGTACCGAGCGGCCCGACGTACTGGTGGCCATCGACGAGGAGGGCGGGGACGTCACCCGCCTTGAGGCCCGTACCGGCTCCTCCTTCCCCGGCAACCACGCCCTCGGGGCGGTGGACGACGTGGAGCTGACCCAGGCCGTCGCCCGGGAACTCGGCCGCCGTCTCGCCGCCTGCGGGGTGCACCTCAACTGGGCGCCCTCCGCCGACGTCAACTCCAACCCCGACAACCCGGTCATCGGCGTCCGCTCCTTCGGCGCCGACACCGGCCTGGTCGCCCGGCACACCGCCGCCTATGTCACCGGCCTGCAGTCCGCCGGGGTCGCGGCCTGCACCAAGCACTTCCCGGGCCACGGCGACACCGCCGTCGACTCCCATCACGCGCTGCCCCGCATCGACGTGGCCGCCGACGTGCTCCAGGCCCGTGAACTCGCGCCCTTCCGGGCCGCCCTCGCGGCGGGCACCCGCGCGGTGATGAGCGCCCACATCCTGGTCCCCGCGCTGGACCCGGACCGCCCCGCGACCCTCTCCCGGCCGGTCCTCACCGACCTGCTGCGCGGCGAACTCGGCTACCAGGGGCTGATCGTCACCGACGGCATGGAGATGCGCGCCGTCTCCGGCACCTACGGCATCGAGCACGGCAGCGTCCTCGCCGTCGCGGCGGGCGCCGACGCCATCTGTGTGGGCGGCGGCCTCGCCGACGACGAGACGGTACGGCGGCTGCGCGACGCCCTGGTGGGCGCCGTGCGCTCCGGCGAACTCTCCGAGGAGCGCCTCGCGGACGCGGCCCGCCGGGTGCGCGAACTGGCCGCCTGGACGGCGAACGGGACCACCGGGGAGACCGCCCCCGACCCCGGGGCCGGACTGCGCGCGGCCCGCCGGGCCCTGACGGTGACCGGCGGCGAGTCCTTCATCCCGCTCACCGAGGCGCCCTACGTCGCCGCCTTCACCCCGGTCGCCAACATCGCGGTGGGTGACGAGACCCCCTGGGGCGTGGCCGCGGAGCTGTCCAGGCTGCTGCCGGGCACCGGCACCGGAAGCTTCACCGGCGACTCGGCCGGCACCGACGCCCTCGCGGCGGCGGGGGAGCGCCGACTGGTCGCGGTGGTCCGCGACGAACACCGCCACCCCTGGATGGCCAAGGCCCTGACCACCCTCCTGACCGCCCGCCCGGACACCGTGGTCGTCGAGATGGGCGTCCCCCAGTCCCCGCCCCGAGGCCACCTCCACCTCGCCACCCACGGCGCGGCCCGCGTCTGCGGCCGGGCCGCGGCGGAGGTCATCGCGGGGGCGTGAGCCCGCACCCGGTCCCCGTGGTGCGCCCACGGGGACCGGGGTGTCTCTACAGGCCCTGCCACTCCGGCTTGTGGGTGTAGGTGTGGCGGAAGTAGTCCGCGAGCTTCAGCTTGGAGGCGGCGGCCTCGTCGGCGACGACCGTGGCGTGCGGATGGAGCTGGAGGGCGGAGGCGGGGCAGACCGCCGCGACCGGGCCCTCGACGGTGGCGGCGACCGCGTCCGCCTTGCCCTCGCCGGTGGCGAGCAGCACCAGGTGGCGGGCCTCCAGGATGGTGCCGATGCCCTGGGTGATCACGTGGTGCGGTACCTGGTCGATGTCGCCGTCGAAGAAGCGGGCGTTGTCGATCCGGGTCTGCTCGGTCAGCGTCTTGATCCGGGTGCGCGAGGCGAGCGAGGAGCACGGTTCGTTGAACCCGATGTGCCCGTCCGTGCCGATGCCGAGGAGCTGGAGGTCCACGCCTCCGGCCGCGGCGAGCGCCCGGTCGTACTCCTCGCACGCCGCCTGCACGTCGTCGGCGGTGCCGTCCGGGCCGGTGAACGCGTCCATGGGGATGCCGAGCGGCTCCAGCACCTCGCGGCGCAGCACCGAGCGGTAGGACTCGGGGTGGTCGGCGGGCAGCCCCACGTATTCGTCGAGCTGGGCGATCCTGGCCCGGTGGGTGTCCACCTCGCCCGCGCGCACCTTGGCCGCGAGGGCCTGGTAGACGGGCAGCGGGGTGGAGCCGGTGGCCACCCCGAGCAGGGCGTCGGGCTTGCGGCGAAGCAACTGGGCCATGGATTCGGCTATCAGCTCGCCGCCCGCCGCGGCGTCCGGGACGATGACAACTTCCACGCTGGGCCTGCCGATCTGGAAGAGGGCCGACGGTCGCTGGGGACCGGGGGAGCGCTGGCTGTGTGGTTTAGACCAATCTAGCAGAGCGGCCCCCGCCGTACGTGGCGGAAATCGCCAGGCCGACGACCTCCCGCAGGCCCTTCGGCCGGGCTAGGCTGCCGGTACGGTGCGGCCCGCCGCCCACGGGTTCGGGGCCCCAAGGCCATGGACACGCCCGCGTGGTCTAGTCCAGAATGCGGGAGAGGCTCCACGCAGGACGACAAGCTGACAAGCCTCCGTCTTCCCCGCACAGGAAGGCGGATCGAGGAACCGGCGCTCTCTGCCCTGACTGCTCCGGCTCCTCGGCCTTCGGCCGACCGGGACCGCACACCCCACGGCCGATGATGCTCCGGGCTGCGGCGCGGAGAGGGCTGAGGGTCCCTCTCAGGCGCCGCGGCCCGCGGGTGTCTTTTCGGCCAGTGACGCGGCCCCGGTACGCTCGCAGCGTGCCCTCCATGAACGAACTCGTCCGCCAGCACACCGCCCTCGGGGACACCGACCTCGAGTGGCTCCATCTGCTGGTCTCGGAGTGGCAACTGCTCTCCGACCTCTCCTTCGCCGATCTCGTCCTGTGGGTCCCCACCAGCGACGGCACCCGGTACGTCTCGGTCGCCCAGATGCGCCCGAACACCGGCCCGACCTCCTACCAGGACGACATGGTCGGCCACCTGGTCCCGCGCGGCCGCCGCCCCATGCTGGACGCGGCCCTGGACGAGGGCCGGATCGTGCGCGAGGGCGACCCGGAATGGCGCGAAGAGGTTCCCGTACGGGTCGAGTCCATCCCGGTCCGGCGCGAGGGCCGGGTCCTCGGGGTCATCGCCCGCAACACCAACCTGCTGACCGTGCGCACCCCGAGCCGGCTGGAACTCACCTACCTCCAGAGCGCCTCGGACCTCGCGCAGATGATCGCGGCCGGTTCCTTCCCGTTCCCCGACCAGCAGGTCGACATGGACGCCTCCCCGCGCGCGGGCGACGGCCTGATCCGGGTGGACGCCGACGGCATCGTCCAGTACGCCTCCCCGAACGCCCTCTCCGCCTACCACCGGCTCGGTCTCGCCGCCGACCTGGTCGGCCACCACCTCGGCCGCACCACCGCCGAACTCGCCCCGACGAGGGGCCCGGTGGACGAGGCGCTCGCCAAGGCGGCCAGCGGCTACGCGCCCCGCGAGTTCGAGATCGAGGCGAACGACGGGGTCATCCAGTTCCGGTCCATCCCGCTCAAGCCCAAGGGCACGCGCATCGGTTCCCTGGTGCTCTGCCGGGACGTCACCGAACTCCGGCGCCGCGAACGGGAGCTGATCACCAAGGACGCCACCATCCGGGAGATCCACCACCGGGTGAAGAACAACCTCCAGACGGTCGCCGCCCTGCTGCGGCTCCAGGCCCGGCGCATCGACTCCGAGCGAGGCCGGGAGGCGCTGGAGGAGGCCGTGCGCCGGGTCGGCTCCATCGCCATCGTGCACGAGACGCTGTCTCAGAACCTGGACGAGCGCGTGGAGTTCGACGACATCGCCGACCGGGTGCTGGCGATGGTCGCGGAGATCTCGCCGGGCAAGGTGACCGGCCGGCGCAGCGGCCGCTTCGGCTGGCTGGACGCCGAGGTCGCCACCCCGCTGTCGATGGTGCTGACCGAGGTGCTGCAGAACGCCCTGGAACACGGCTTCCGCGAGGGCGACACCGGCACGGTCGAGGTCTCGGCGGTGCGCGGCGGCACCACCAAGGAGGCCCGGCTGCTGGTCACCGTCCAGGACGACGGGGTCGGTCTGCCCGAGGGCTTCGACCCGCACACCGCGGGCAACCTCGGCCTCCAGATCGTGCGGACGCTGGTGGAGGGCGAGCTGGGCGGCACCTTCGACATGATCCCGGCACCGGAGCGCGGCACCCGGGTCATCCTCGACATCCCGGTGCGGCCGCAGAAGTGAGGCGCCGCCAGATGGGCGCGGGCAAGCGAAAAGCCCCGGACCAGTGATGGTCCGAGGCTGGTGCTCGTTGCTGAGCTGCTCCGCTGAGGCGGAGCCCCCCTGGTCCGGCGGAGCCGGGACCAGGGGAAAGCATCGGTGTGGTACTGCGCGCTGCGGCTCGGGGCGGGAGAAGCGTGGTGCCCGGTACGGGAGTTCCCGTCGGGCACCACGCGCCGCCAAGCTCAGGCTGTCAGCAGGGGTGACTCGTCAGGCAGAAGCCTGGCGAGCACGGTTGCGGGCGGCGCGGCGCTTCATCGCGCGACGCTCGTCCTCGCTCAGACCACCCCAGACGCCGGAGTCCTGACCGGACTCGAGCGCCCACTGCAGACACTGCTCGATCACCGGGCAGCGACGGCAGACGGCCTTGGCTTCCTCGATCTGCAGCAGCGCGGGACCGGTGTTGCCGATGGGGAAGAACAGCTCGGGGTCTTCCTCGCGGCAAACGGCGTTGTGACGCCAGTCCATGGCTGCTACCTCTCCTTGGTATTACATGCAGATTGCTTGTGAATGTGAACGCTTTCACGAGTCCCTCAACAAGTGAAGGGCCGATCACCGGGTCTCCCCGGCGTGGTCCTTTGTTTTGAAGAGGGGTTCTGGCGACCACTGGAAGCCGGTCTTGCGGGCCGTCCCGATCGCCATGTAGAGACTCGCAAACCTCGGCGGCGGATACAACCCCTTCCCGAAGATTTTTTTTGATTCCTCGGTGTCGACTAGGTCACAGCCGTACTTCCATGGGGTGGACGGTGGCCTAAACGTTCGAGTGAAAGGACTTTGGCCTGTTCCGCTCACACAATCACACGCAGTGCACGGCGAACGCCTGTGAACGTCACGCTCGTCCGCAGCCCCAGGTGGTCACCGTCCATCTGAAGGGGCAGAGGGACCTTCGAATGCAAGGTGAAGCGGTCCAGGTCGTGCAGCGAGACCGCGTGTCTTCCATGGGGTCCCCGCTCGGGGGACGAAGTGAGCAACTGGGTCGCATACCGGGCAACCGCGGCCGTGGAGAGCCGCTTCAGGCCGAGCACGTCGATGCCTTTATCGAACGACGCCTTAGGTGATGTGTACATCGGGCGATTGCCGAGATACGTCCACGGCGATGTGTTCGAGACTATGGCGACGGCGAGATCCGACACCGGTTCCGCACCCGGTCGTTGCAGGGTGATGGTGCCGTGCCTGCGATTCGGTTCACCCATGAACTGCCTTGCTACTTGGCGGACATAGAGCGCGTGCGTCGACTTCTTGCCGCGCTCCCGTTCCCTTTCGACTCTGCCCACAACTCCGGCATCGAAGCCGAGTCCGGCGTTGAAAGTGAACCAGCGCTCCGGCACCGCCTCGTCCGCGGTGCCCGGCGTACCCGAGGTGAGTCCGAGGCCCACCACGCGTTCCCGGCGCTCGCGCAGGGCGTCCAGCAGGGCGCCGGTCGCCTCGACGGGATCGTTGGGCAGGCCGAGCGCGCGGGCGAAGACATTGGTCGAGCCGCCGGGGACCACCGCGAGACCGGGCAGCCGCTCGGGGTCCGGGCCGGCGTGCAGCAGGCCGTTGACCACCTCGTTCACGGTCCCGTCGCCGCCGAGGGCCACCACCATGTCGATGTCGTCACTCTCCGCAGCCGACCGCCCCAGATCGCGCGCGTGACCGCGGTACTCGGTGTTGACGACATCCAGCTTCATCTCGCTGGCGAGGGCGTGGATCAGTACGTCGCGTCTGCGGGCGCTTGTGGTGGTTGCCGCCGGATTGACCACGAGAAGTGCACGCATGCATGGCAGCGTACCTACTGGGGGGTATCCGGCCCAGGGAGAGCCGGAGATCCATGGACGAAGAGGGCGTGAGCCTCACCACGCACCCTCCGGGGTCCGTCGCGCACGGGGGCTACCCTTCTCGGGTGAGCAGTGAGCAGACCCCCGCGCAGACCTCCGTGCCGGAGACCGACGGCACCGCCCCGGCCGCCGGAGAGCGCCCGCGCCGCCTGACGTACGCCGCCGCGCTGGCCGCGCTGGAGGGGATCGCCCTCGTCGTGGCGGGCGGGTGGATTCTCGCGCTCGGTCTGGCCGGCGCCCCCGAGAGCCGTCAGCAGGCGGTCACGGGCGGGATCACCCTGCTGGTGCTCGCGCTGCTGCCGCTGCTCGCCGCGCGGGGGCTGTGGCAGGTGCGCCGCTGGAGCCGGGGCCCCGCCGTCATCACCCAGATCCTCGCGCTGCCGGTCGCCTACAACCTGCTCCAGGCCGACAGCATCGCCATCGGGGCGGGCATCGCCCTCGCCGTGGTCTCGGTGACCGCGCTGGTGCTGCTGGTCAACCCGGCCACGACCCGCGCCCTGGGGATCACCGGGCCGGGCCGCACCGAATAACACCCCGCCCGGGCGCCTCTACTCCTCCACCAGGAGCTTCTCCCGCAACTGGGCCAGGGTGCGGGCCAGCAGCCGGGAGACGTGCATCTGCGAGATGCCGACCTCCTGCGCGATCTGCGACTGGGTCATGTTGCCGAAGAAGCGCAGCAGCAGGATGCGCTTCTCGCGCGGCGGGAGGTCCTCCAGCAGCGGCTTGAGCGACTCCCGGTACTCCACACCCTCCAGCGCCTCGTCCTCCGCGCCGAGGGTGTCGGCGACCGCCGGGGACTCGTCGTCGGTGTCGGGGACGTCCAGCGACAGCGTCGAGTACGCGTTCGCCGACTCCAGCCCCTCCAGCACCTCCTCCTCGGAGATCGCCAGCTTCTGGGCCAGCTCGTGCACCGTGGGGGAGCGGCCGTGCAGCTGCGACAGCTCGGCCGTCGCCGTGGTCAGCGCGAGCCGCAGCTCCTGGAGCCGGCGCGGCACCCGCACTGCCCAGCCCTTGTCCCGGAAGTGCCGCTTGATCTCACCGACGACCGTGGGGGTGGCGTACGTGGAGAACTCCACGCCCCGCTCCGGGTCGAACCGGTCCACCGACTTGATCAGTCCGATGGTGGCGACCTGGGTGAGGTCGTCCAGGGGCTCGCCCCGGTTGCGGAAGCGGCGCGCCAGATGCTCGACGAGCGGCAGATGCATGCGGACCAGCCGGTTGCGCAGCTCCGCGTACTCCGGGCTGCCGTCCTTCAGGCCGCGCAGCTCCACGAAGAGCGCCCGCGCCCCGCTGCGGTCGTGCGGGTCGTGCCGTGCCGCCCGGACGGTCTCCGCGCCCGGCGCGGTGTCCTCGGCGTATCGCTCGTGCTCGCTCATCGTCCCGCCCGTAGCCCTTCCCCGACCCCTCGCCCCCGCGCGGTCGGCGGGCCGCTCCCCGCCGCGCTCCCCCGGAGGCGCGCTCCGCACGGCACCCTCGCCGCCGGCCCGCGCGGAGTCTTCCTCCGGGTGGGGCCGGGCCTGCTCGGGGATGCCGTCGACGCCGTCGGCCATGTGCCGGGGGCCGTCCTGGGGGACCGCCCGCAGGCTCTCGGCCTGCTTGGCCGGCAGTTCTCGCGCGCCGCGCTCTTCGTCCCGCACCGGACCGTCCCCGTTCCTCACGCCGGGCCGGGGCCCGCGCCGCGCTGTTTGTAGAGACTGATCGACACGGTCCGGTCCTCGTCGACGGCGGACGACACCTTGCCCGCCAGGGCCGACAGCACGGTCCAGGCGAACGTGTCGCGCGACGGGGCGTGGCCGTCGGTGGTCGGAGCGGACACCGTGACCTCCAGCGAGTCGTCGACGAGGCGGAAGACGCAGCTCAGCACGGAGCCGGGCACGGCCTGCTGGAGCAGGATCGCGCAGGCCTCGTCGACCGCGATGCGCAGGTCCTCGATCTCGTCCAGGGTGAAGTCCAAGCGGGCCGCCAGACCGGCCGTGGCCGTCCGCAGCACCGACAGGTAGGCACCCGCGGCCGGAAGCCGGACTTCCACGAAGTCCTGGTTCGCCGTGGGCTCGCCTGCGATCTGGGACACCCTCACCTCCATGGTGGTACAAGCTTCACGGGGCCGAGGGTCGCCCCCCGGGGTAACGCATACGTGGTTCCGCGGTGACGCTATCGCGCTCGGAACGTTCCTGTCCCCGCACCCCCGGCCCCCTGGCGTTACTCACAGTAAAGCTCCGTATACGCTCCGTGTCTAGGGGGTGGGGCGGATTCAAATGGGAAGAGCGCGCGCCGGATTGACGTACCCAGGCATCGGGCGCTCGAACCACCGGGAACACCGCCGTGCCGTCCACTGTCACACGAGTACGTGGTCCACGAAACACCACCGCCAGTCGTCTCCGGGTTCGAACGTCCGCATCACCGGGTGACCCGAGTCCGCGTGGTGCTTCGTGGCGTGCCGGTTGGGCGAGGAGTCGCAGCAGGCGACATGTCCACAGCTGAGGCAGAGCCGCAACTGCACCGGGTCGGTCCCGTCCGCGAGACACTCCAGGCACGTCTCGCTCAGCGGGCCGGGTTCCGGGAGCGGCAGCACGGCGACGTGCGTGCACTGTTTCATGATTGCCAGATTACGTCGGGAGCGCGGAAATCCGCGCGGAGAATGAGGGTGGGCGAGGACATGGACGTGATGCCGCTCCTGCTGCTGATCGCCGGGAGCGCGGCCATCGCGGGGATCGCCCGGCGCGGGCCGGTACCCGCGCCCCTGCTGTTGGTCGCCGCCGGCCTCGTCGCTTCCTATCTGCCGGGAGTGCCGGACTACACCCTCGACCCCAAGGTGGTCCTCCCGCTGCTGCTGCCCCCGCTGCTCTACACCTCGGCGACCGACAGCTCCTACCTGGACCTGCGCGCCCAGGCGCGGCCGGTGGCGCTGCTGTCGGTGGGCTACGTCCTGTTCGCCACGGTCGTCGTGGGCTGGGTCGCCCATCTGATCGTGCCCGGCCTGCCGCTGACCGCCGCGCTGGTGCTGGGGGCGGTGGTGGCGCCGCCCGACGCGGTCGCGGCCACCGCGGTCGCCCGCCGGCTCGGGCTGCCGTCCCGGATCACCACGATCCTCCAGGGCGAGTCCCTGCTGAACGACGCCACCGCCATCACCGCGTACAAGGTCGCGCTCGCCGCCGCCATCGGGGAGGGCGCCACCTGGGCGGGCGGGCTGGTCGAGTTCCTGATCGCCGCGGTCGGGGGTGTCGGGGTCGGGCTCGTGCTGATGGCACCGCTGCACTGGCTGCGCACGCATCTGCGTGAGCCGCTCCTGCAGAACACCTTGTCGCTGCTGATCCCGTTCGTCGCCTACAGCGTCGCCGAGCAGTTCCACGCCTCCGGGGTGCTCGCGGTCGTGGTCGTCGCGCTCTACCTCGGGCACCGTGCGTGGGAGGTCGACTTCGCCACCCGGCTCCAGGAGGAGGCGGTGTGGAAGATGGTCGCCTTCATCCTGGAGTCCGCCGTCTTCGCCCTGATCGGGCTCCAGCTGCGGGTCGTCGTCGAGGGGCTGGGCCCCAACGAGGGCACACGGGCGGTCGTTTACGCCGCGGTCCTCTTCGTGGTGGTCGTCGTGGCCCGGCTCGTGTGGGTCTACCCGGCCGCATTCCTGCCCCGCCTGCTGTCCGCCCGCATCCGGGAACGCGAGGAGAACCCCACCTGGCAGGGCGCCCTGGTCACCGGCTGGGCCGGGATGCGGGGCGTGGTCTCGCTCGCCATCGCCTTCTCCATCCCGGTCACCGTGCACGGGGGGCACCCCTTCCCGCAGCGCAACCTGATCCTCTTCCTGACGTTCACCACGGTCATCGGCACCCTGGTCATCCAGGGCCTGAGCCTGCCCCCGCTGATCCGGGCCCTGCGCTTCCCGCCCCGCGACCCGCGCGCGGACACCCTCGCCGAGGCCAACGCCCAGGCCCAGGCGTCCCGCGCGGCCGAGAACCGGCTCGAAGAACTCCTCAACGACGAGCGCAACGCCCTGCCCGAACCGCTCGCCGAACGGCTGCGCGCGGCGCTGGAGCGTCGCCGCAACGCGGTCTGGGAACGCCTGGGCCAGACCAACCCCGTCACCGGCGAGTCCGTGGACGACACCTACCGCCGGCTGTCCCGCGAGATGATCAGCGCCGAGCGCGACGTCTTCGTACGCCTGCGCGACCACCGCTACATCGACGACGAGATGCTCCGTGCCCTGCTGCGCCGGCTCGACCTGGAGGAGGCGGCCGCGGACCGGGAAGTGGCCTAAAACGTACTGTCCGGGAAGGGCCGTCCGGTGATCACCGCGGCCACGGCGGTCCCGCGCGGGAAGGCGCCCTCCTCGGCCAGTGCGGTGAGCGCGTACAGCAACTTGGCGACATACAGCCGCTCCACGGGCACCCCGTGCCGGTCCTCGAAGTCGGCCGCGAAGGCGTCCAGTTCCGGGGTCGTACGGGCGTAGCCGCCGAAGTGGAAGCGCTCCTCCAGCGACCAGTCGCCGGTGCGGGCGCCGAAGGCCCGCTCCTGGAGCGCGGCCACCTCGGCCGCCAGGAAGCCGCCCTTGAGCACGGGCACGCCGAGCGCGCGCTGTCCGGGGGCGAGACCGGCGGCCAGTCCGGCGAGCGTGCCACCGGTGCCGCAGGCCACCGCGACGACCTCCGCGCGGCCCGCCAGCTCCTCGCCCAGCGCCACGCAGCCGCGTACCGCCTCGGCATTGCTGCCGCCCTCGGGGACGACATACGCGCCCTCCGCCCGGGCCGCGTGCAGGAGCGCCGCCAGGGTCTCCGGCTCGCCCTTGCGCCGGTACGTGGCCCGGTCGGTGAAGTGCAGCCGCATGCCGTCGGCCGCGCACCCGGCCAGGGACGGGTTCAGCGGGCGGCCGGCCAGTTCGTCGCCGCGCACCACGCCGATGGTGGGCAGCCCGAGCAGCCGCCCGGCGGCCGCGGTGGCGCGCAGATGGTTGGAATACGCGCCACCGAAGGTGACCAGCGCCCGGCCCCGCGCCGCCTCGATGTTCGGTACGAGCTTGCGCCACTTGTTGCCGATCAGCTCCGGGTGGATCAGATCGTCCCGCTTGAGCAGCAGCCGCACGCCGTGCCGGGAGAAGCGGTCGTCCCGCACCTCCGTGAGGGGGGAGGGGAGTGCCGGAGCGAGGGGGTC
This sequence comes from Streptomyces griseoluteus, assembly GCF_004784465.1. GTDB lineage: Bacteria > Actinomycetota > Actinomycetes > Streptomycetales > Streptomycetaceae > Streptomyces > Streptomyces griseoluteus. The sequence continues at coordinate 660,080 of NZ_SRRU01000001.1, forward strand.
GGCGCTGGTCATCCGGCCATTGTCGCCCCTTCGGCAGGGGGCTCAGTCCTTGAGCCGGGCCTTGATCCGTGAGCGGAGCGAGGACATGGTGAAGCCGCGCGGGTCCACCTTGCCGGGCTGCCACTCCAGGTGGCCGATGACCGAACGTTCCGACCAGCCGTGGTGGCGGCAGATCGCGGCGGCGGCCCGCACGATCGCGTCCATCTGGGCCTCGGGCCAGGGGTCCTCGCCGTCGCCGAGGTTCTCGCACTCGAAGCCGTAGAAGTACCGGTTGCCGTCGGTGTTGGACTCGTTGTCGGGCGGCAGGCCCTTCTCGGCGATGACCGCGCGGAGCACCTCGTCGTCACCGAGACCGGCGTGGTTGGCGCGGCCGTAGCCGACCAGGTGGACCTTGCCGTCCTTGGTGATCACGCCGTGGCAGAGCGGGCCGGGAAGCTCGTCGTAGCCGTCGCGGCACAGCTCCACGGTGCGGGCGCTGCCGCTGGTCACCGTGTGGTGGATCATGACGCCGTGCATCGGACCCCAGGGGCCCTTGTGGTTGCGGTTGTGGGTCCGCCAGTTGCCGACCTCCACGACCTTGAGGCCCTCGGCCTTCAGCGCGCTCAGAAAACCGCTCGCGGACATGGGTGGGGACATGGCCGCCTCCTTCGTACCGTTCGGGAAGTTCTGGGCGGACCGGCCGTCCCGGCCCACCCGTCACGGTGCTTGTACCGACGCACGGGGGTGGGAACCACATCGGTCGCTCGCTGTACGAGTCGATCCGGCCATTTTCCTCGGCCGGGTCGCCCAGTCTGCCCAGTAGTCCGATGATCCATTCCCCTCCTTTCGGGTAATGGTGCGGGCACGCTCCGTGATGGAAAGCTCGGCCCCGAGACCGGTGGCCGGCGAGATCCGGCACGGGATACATGGGAGGGCAATTCCTTATGTCGGTAGGCGAAGAGGTCCGCACGGAGCAGGGCAAGCCGCAGCAGTCCCTGGGCACGGCGGCCGCGCGGAACCTGGCCACCACCACCAAGTCCGCACCCCAGATGCAGGAGATCAGCTCCCGCTGGCTGCTGCGCAACCTGCCCTGGGTCGACGTCCAGGGCGGCGCGTACCGGGTGAACCGGAGGCTGACGTACGCCGTGGGGGACGGCCGCATCACCTTCGTGAAGACGGGGGACCAGGTCGAGGTCATCCCGGCCGAGCTGGGCGAACTGCCCGCGCTGCGCTCGTACGAGGACGAAGAGGTGCTCACCGAGCTGGCCCGGCGCTGCCGGCAGCGCGACATCGCCGCGGGCGACGTGATCAGCTCCTTCGGCACCCGCACCGAGAAGGTGTACCTGCTCGCCCATGGCCGCGTGGAGAAGATCGGCACCGGTCCGTACGGCGACGACGCGGTGCTCGGAGTCCTCGCCGACGGCGCCTACTTCGGCGAACAGGCGCTGCTCGACCCCGACGCCATCTGGGAGTACACCGCCCGCGCCGCCACCGCGTGCACGGTGCTCGTGCTCAGCCGCTCGGACTTCGAGCAGGTCGCCGAGCGTTCCGACTCCCTGAGCGAGCACGTCGCCCGGCTGCGCGCGCTCCCGGACCAGCGGACCAACAAGTACGGCGAGAAGGAGGTCGAGCTGGCGGCCGGCCACTCCGGCGAGCCCGACATCCCGCACACCTTCGTGGACTACGAGGCGCGGCCGCGCGAGTACGAACTCAGCATCGCCCAGACCGTGCTGCGCATCCACTCCCGCGTGGCCGACCTCTACAACCAGCCGATGAACCAGACCGAGCAGCAGTTGCGGCTCACGGTCGAGGCGCTGAAGGAGCGCCAAGAGCACGAGCTGGTCAACAACCGCGAGTTCGGTCTCCTGCACAACTGCGAGTACGACCAGCGGCTCCAGCCGCACGACGGCGTCCCCGGCCCGGACGACCTGGACGAGCTGCTCAGCCGCCGCCGGGGCACCAAGTTCCTGCTCGCCCACCCGCGCGCCATCGCGGCGATCGGGCGCGAGCTGAACAAGCGCGGACTGGTCCCGGAGACCATCGACGTGGGCGGCAACCGCATCCCCACCTGGCGCGGGGTGCCGATCTACCCGTGCAACAAGATCCCGGTCAGCGAGGCCCGCACCACCTCGATCATCGCGCTGCGCACCGGCGAGGCCGAGCAGGGTGTCATCGGCCTCCGCCAGTCCGGCCTGCCGGACGAGATCGAGCCCAGCCTGTCGGTGCGCTTCATGGGCATCAACGAGCAGGCCGTCATCAACTACCTGGTGACCGCCTACTACTCGGCCGCCGTCCTGGTGCCGGACGCGCTGGGCGTGCTGGAGAACGTGGAGATCGGCCGGTGGCGGTGACGCGATCACCTGCTTCCCGCCCCGGCGGCCGAGGCCGGGGCGGGGGTCCCACCGTGTTCGCCGGGGAGGGGGAACCATGAGCGAATCCACCGTGGAGACCGGGGAGTACCCGGCGCCATTGTCGTCGGACGGGGTACCCAGGCCGCGCCGGGCGGCGGAGGACACGCCGGGGCACGACGCGGTCGTCCTGCTGGAGCGCACCCGGGGTGTCGTGGACCCCGAACTGCGCGCCGCCGTCCAGTCGTTGCCGGTGCAGTTACGCCGGATCGCGCTCTACCACTTCGGCTGGAGCCACGCGGACGGCACCCCGGCGGCGGGCAACGCGGGCAAGGCGATCCGCCCCGCCCTCGTCCTCGCGGCGGCGTCCGCGCTGGGCGGTGCAAATGCGCGGGCGGCGGCCGTGCGGGCCGCCGCGGCGGTCGAACTGGTCCACAACTTCACGCTGATGCACGACGACGTGATGGATCGCGACACCACCCGCAGACACCGGCCCACGGCCTGGGCCGTGTTCGGCGTCCCCGACGCGATCCTCACCGGGGACGCCCTCCAGGCCCTGGCGGTGCGACTGCTCGCCGTTGATCCGCACCCGGCCGCCGGCCGGGCGGCGGCCCGGCTCGCGGAGTGCGTGATCGAACTGTGCGCCGGACAGCAGACCGACACGGCCCTGGAACAGCGCGCGCCCGGCGAGGTCGCCCTCGACGAGGTGCTCGCCATGGCCGAGGCGAAGACCGGCGCCCTGCTGGGCTGCGCCTGCGCCCTGGGCGCGCTGTACGCGGGCGCGGAGGACGAGGTGGTGGCGGCGCTGGACACCTTCGGCCGGGAGGCCGGGCTGGCGTTCCAGCTCATCGACGACGTGATCGGCATATGGGGCGATCCCCGCCGCACGGGCAAGCCGGCCGGTGCCGACCTCGCCGTCCGCAAGAAGTCCCTGCCCGTGGTCGCCGCGCTGACCTCCGGCACCCCGGCGGGTGCCGAACTGGCCGCGCTGTACACCCGCCCGCACACGGCGGGGGACGGCGCCGAGATCGCCCGGGCGACGGTCGCGGTGGAGCAGGCGGGCGGCCGGGACTGGGCCCAGGCGGAGGCGGCGGACCGGATGGCCCGCGCGGTGCAGGAACTGGCCCGTGCGGTCCCGGCTCCGGAGGCGGCGGGGGGTCTGCTGGCCCTGGCGGAGTTCGTCACCCGGCGCAGTAGCTGAGCCGCCTTTGCACCCTTGGGCCCTTGGCCCGCTTGGGTCCCGCGCATCCCCACGGTGCGCGGGACCCATCCGGCCTACCCTGGACTTATGGACAGGGAAGCCCACGTCTGCCCCACCTGTGGCGAGTCCGTCGACATGGTCGCCGGCCGCCGCAAGACCCTCGGCGCGTGGGTGCCGGTGTGGAAACCGGGCCCGTGCCACAACCCGGCCTGCGCCCGTAGCGTGACCCCCATGCCCCGGCACCCGGATGCTCAGCACCCCGCGATCCTCCACATCACCGAACGCGCCCTCTGGGAAGCAGCCCGCGAGCAGGGCTCGTACGAGTTCTCCACCCGAGGCCGCACCCTCCAGGAGGTCGGCTACATCCACTTCTCCACCCGCGCCCAACTCCCGCGCGTGGCCGCCTTCCTGTACGGCGAGGACCCCGGCCGGGACGACCTGGTGGTCCTGGTGGTCGACCCCGCCCTGCTGGACGCCCCGCTGAAGTACGAGGCGATGCCACCGGCGGGGGAGGAGTTCCCGCACGTGTACGGGGCGCTGCCGGTGTCGGCGGTGGTGGACGTGGAGGAGTGGAAGGCGGCCGGCTGAGCCCCCGGGGTCAGCCGAGGCGCTTGCGGTCCTCCTCGTCCCAGGTGCGGGTGTCGCGGGGCTCGACGTAGGGCTCCTCGTCGGCCGGGTGACCACCGGCGATGGCGCGGTGGCGGCTCATCTCCGCGTCGAACTCCAGGCCGAGCAGGATGGCCAGGTTGGTGAGCCACAGCCACACCAGGAAGACGATCACGCCCGCGATGGCGCCGTAGGTCTTGTTGTAGGAGGAGAAGTTCGCCACGTACAGCGCGAAGGCCGCCGAGGCGATCAGCCAGACGACCAGGGCGAGGAAGCTGCCCGGAGTGATCCAGCGGATGCTGCGGATCTTGGCGTTCGGGGTCGCCCAGAACAGGATCGCGATCATGATCGTGACCAGGACGGCGAGCACGGGCCACTTGGCGATCGACCACACCGTCAGGAACGTGTCGCCGATGCCCAGCGTGGTGCCGACCTGCCGGGCCACGCTGCCGGTGAGGACGACGATCAGCGCGCTGATCACGGCGATGACCATGAGCACCACGGTCACCCCCAGCCGCACGGGCAGCAGCTTCCACACCGGACGGCCCTCGGGCACGTCGTACACGGCGTTGGCGCTGCGGATGAAGGCGGCCACGTAACCGGAGGCCGACCACACCGCGAGCGCCAGACCCACGAGCGCCATGACCGAGCCGACCCCGCCCTTGCCCTGCATCTGCTGCACGGCGGCACGCAGGACCTCGCGGGCGGGCCCGGGGGCGAGCTGCTGGATGTTGGTCAGCACCTTCTGGGTCGTGGACCGGCCGGCCAGCCCGAGCAGAGAGACCAGCGCGAGCAGTGCCGGGAAGAGCGCGAGAACACCGTAGTAGGTCAGCGACGCCGCCCGGTCGACCAGCTCGTCCTTCTGGAACTCCTTCACGGTGCCCTTGAGCACCGCACCCCAGGAACGCGCGGGCATATCCGTCGGCGAGTCCGGCGCCCGCCGCTCCACCTGCTCCGTCGGGCCGAGGCCCGTGTCCTGCCCGGCCGACTCGTCCTCGTCACGGGACCCGAATCCCCTCAGCGATTTCTCCATGCCTGCCGGATGTCCCGTGAGCGGCCGCCTATGTCGGCGCGGTTCAGCCCAGCACGGTCTCCAGCGGTCCCCGACCTTCTGCGGCTGCGTCGGCACCGACCCCCTCCTCCCGGTCGACGTCGGCCTTCAAGGACAATCACGTCCTGAAGGCCGACGTCACGCCGAAAACCGGATGAGGAAACGACGCCCGAATCCGGACCGGGACCCCGGGAGTTACCGCTCGGACCGCGCCTTACGTGCCCTGCGCACACGGGCGGGGTCGAAGGCGTCAATGGCCCCCGCGCCCTGGCCTGGCGTCGCGTCCCAGCCGATGATGCGACGGGCGAGGCGCTCCAGCCGCGGGTCACCGGGGCGTACACCGATGTGGAAGTGGGACTCCTTGACCGGCGTCAGCTCGCCACCCCAGGCGACGACACCTTCGCAGTCCGCGAGGATGTCCTGGACGATGGTCTTCTCCCGTTCGGTCAACCCTGTACCCGGCTGCGCTCCGAGGGGGTAGAAGAGCGGCCGGATGGCCAGGGCCGTTCCCGAGAGGTGGTTGCTCTCGAAGGGGGCCCCGACACTGCGGTCGGTGGTGTGCCCTTGGAGGTCACCGACGCGCAGCGTGTCGATCTCGTAGGAGAAGCGGCGCGCGACGTACAGGAGGACGGTGGCGACGTCGCCATCCAGAAGGGGGACTTCCGCCTTCTCGGCGCCCTCCACACGGTGGCGGGTGGCCTGCTCCACGACGGGCCACCCGTTGGCGGAGGTGGATCTGTTCCATCTCCCGGCGGCCGCTGCGGGTGCAGCGGCGGTGGCGGTTCCGGTGCCCGAGAGCACCACTCCGGCCGTCAGGCCGGTGCCGAGCAGGAGGGCCTGCCGACGGGTCAGACGGAGTGTCGACGCCTCGTTCACGATGTGTGTCCGTTCCTGTATTGGTCGCGGATGGCCATGGCGGCACAGATGAGGGTGATGGCGATGCAGGCGTAGATCAGCGGGTTGGCGAAGGCCGGGACGAAGCTGTAGCTGTGCCCGTCGTCCCAGTGGCAGGTGGCGGTCAGCGGAAAGGCGCTCTGCTCGAACCAGTCCGCGTTGCGCGGAGGCTGGACCGCTTCCCGGCCGCACCCCTTGGCGAAGTCGACGGGGACGACGAACCAGAGGAGGGTGGCCGCGTAGACGAGCACCGAGCCCGTCGTGGAGAAGAGCAAGCCGGCCGGCCAGCGACTCCCACGGCGCCACAGGGTGATTCCACGCCCGACGAGGAAGACGGGTGCGAGAAGGGCCACGAGGATCACCATGGCGATGACAGTCAGCATCACATCTCCAGGCCGGGACGCCTCATGCGCTCTCCAACGCGGCCCGTGAAACGAGCACATCGGCGAATCCCTGGCAGAACTCGGTCAACTTGTCGGCGGGGAGGGTGGCGGGCGGCATGAAGAACGCCGTGCCGGACGTGCTCTTGATGAGCCACAGGCGGCCCCCGTCGATGGTGGGGTCGTAGTCCATCACGAGCGCGGTGCGCGCGATGTCGGTGGCACTGTTACGGGAGCCACCGAACCGGCTGCTCAGGTAGTGGGTGAAACGGGACTTGCCGCCGTCCTCCAGGTAATGCTCGCGCACCGCGGTGGTGAGCGGCACACCGGCCAGGACACGCTCGGCGATGAGGTAGGCGTCCGCGTCGACCAGCATGTCGCTGAAGCCGAAGCTCGAAGCGACGCCGATTTTGGCCAGGCGGTCCTGGCAGTAGGTGTAGCCGGAGGAATAGCGGTCGCTTGCCCGGACGGTGGGCGTCGGCGTCCAGAGCGAAGGAGTCGGAGCCGTTGCTCACCGTGTACTCCTTGACCTGGTTGAAGGCCCAGTTCTGCGGCAGCGGGAAGGGGAACGGGGCTTGGGAGGCATTCCGGGGGGGCGAGGAAGACGACCGCACCCGGGCCGCCATGGACGCCGTGCTCGGCGGCCTGCGGACCGGGTGCGGTCACGTAGTCACAAAAGCTGGACCCGAAGGATCAGGCCTTCTTCGTCTCCCAGAAGATCTTGTCGATCTGGGCGATGTAGTCCAGGGCCTTCTGGCCCGTCGCCGGGTCGGTGGAGGCCTTGGCGGCGGAGAGGGACTTGACCGCCTCGTTGATGAGCGTGTGCAGCTCGGGGTAGCTCTCGAAGTGCGGCGGCTTGAAGTAGTCGCTCCAGAGCACGTCCAGGTGGTGCTTGGCCAGCTCGGCGCGCTGCTCCTTGATCACCGTGGCACGGATCTGGAAGTGCAGGTCGTCGTTGGCGGCCATCTTCTCCTGGATGGCCTTCACCGACTCCGCCTCGATGCGGGCCTGGGCGGGGTCGTACACACCGCAGGGCAGGTCGCAGTGGGCGCTGACCTTGACCTTGGGGGCAAACAGGCGGGAAAGCATGGAGCGTTCCTTCCTCGTGATCGTCTTCTCAGGTGGGACATTACTCCCTGAGGGACTGGTTTTCCCGAGTGCCCCCCAGGGCTTAGGACAAAAGTCCGGGGTCAGACTGGGACTGTGGAGGAACGGACCGGGGAGGTGCCGGGGATGCCGGAGCTGCCGCAGGAGACCGAGCGGGGCAGAGCGCTGCCGCCCTTCGGGCTCGCCGAGGTCACGGGCCCCTCCATGGTGCCCACGCTCCACCACGGGGACCGCCTGCTGCTGCGGTACGGCGCTCCCGTCCGGCCGGGACAGATCGTCGTCCTGCGCCACCCCTTCCAGCAGGACCTGCTGGTCGTCAAGCGGGCGGTGGAGCGGCGCGAGGGCGGCTGGTGGGTGCTCGGCGACAACCCGTACGCCGGCGGGGACAGCACCGACTACGGGGTCGTGCCCGAGGAGCTGATCCTGGGGCGGGCCTGGCTGCGCTACCGCCCGCCGGCCGGGCGGCGCTCGCCGCTGGCGGTGGTGCGCTGGGCGCTCTCCGCGGCCAGACCGCTGCTGTCGGACCGGTCGGCGGCCAGGCGCTTCCGGGCGCGGTAGGCGGCGACGTTCGCGCGGGTCGCGCAGCGGTCGGAGCAGTAGCGGCGGGAGCGGTTGGTGGAGGTGTCCAGGTAGGCGTTCCGGCAGGGGGCGGCCTGGCACAGGCCCAGCCGGTCGACGCCGTACTCGGTCAGATGGAACGCCAGCCCCATGGCGGCGATGGCCGCGTAGCCCGCGGTCGCGTTCGACGGGTGATCGGCCAGGTGCATGTGCCACAGCGGGCGGCCGTCGTCGTCGCGGTGGTCGTGGCCGGAGATCTGCGGGCTGACCGGGAACTCCAGCAGCAGGGAGTTCAGCAGGTCCACGGCCAGCGTCTCGTCCCCCTCGTCCGCCGCCTCGAACACCGCGCGCAGCCTGCCGCGGACCGAACGGAAGCGCGTGACATCGGCGTCGGTGGCGCGGCGCGCCGCCGACGCGTTCCCGCCGAAGAGGTCGCGCACGGCCTCCACCGAGGTCAGGGAGTCCTTGCCCTGGCCCGGCTCCTCGCTGTTGACGAGGCGTACGGCGTAGTCCGAGTAATGGGCCAGTTCCACTTGTAGTCCTTACGGGAGCGCTCTATGGTCGTGTCTGCGGTCGAGTAATGGCCGGACGCACTTCCAGGGTATTACGCGTGCGCGGGAGGGGATGGGGAATCGTGACCACCATAGGTACGGGGACGGACTGGGCCGCCTGGCAGGAGAGCTGGGACCGCCAGCAGGAGTGGTACATGCCCGACCGCGAGGAGCGGTTCCGGGTCATGCTCGACATGGTGGAGGCGTTCGCCGGCACGGCCCCGCGCGTGCTCGACCTCGCGTGCGGTACGGGCACGATCACCGCGCGGCTGCTGGCCCGGTTCCCGGAGGCGACCAGCACCGGGGTCGACCTCGATCCGGCCCTGCTCGCCATCGCCCGCGGCACGTTCGCGGGCGACGACCGGGTGACCTTGGTCGAGGCCGACCTCAAGGACGCCGACTGGCCGGCGGCGCTGCCGTACGACTCCTACGACGCCGTGCTCACCGCCACCGCCCTGCACTGGCTGCGCACCGAGCCGCTCACCGTGCTGTACGGGCAGCTCGCGGGGCTGGTGCGGGAGGGTGGGGTGTTCATGAACGCCGATCACATGACCGACGAGTCCACGCCCCGCATCAACGCCGCCGAACGCGCCCAGCGGCACGCCCAGATGGACCGGGCCAAGCGGGACGGGGCCCTCGACTGGGCCGAATGGTGGCAGCTCGCCGGCCAGGACCCGGTCCTCGCCGGCCCCACCGCCCGCCGCTTCGAGATCTACGGCGAACACGCCGACGGCGACACCCCGTCCGCCTCCTGGCACGCCTTTGCCCTCCGCGAGCAGGGCTTCGGCGAGGCCCGGCCGGTGTGGTGCTCGCCCTCGGACTCGCTGGTGCTGGCGCTGAAGTGACGCACGGAAGAGGGGCGGTACGGGGTGACCCGTACCGCCCCTCGGTGTGTCCGTGACGGCTACAGCACCTTCGACAGGAACGACTGGGTGCGTTCGTGCCGGGGGTTGGTGAGGACGTCCCGGGGGTGGCCGGACTCGACGACCACTCCGCCGTCCATGAAGACCAGGCTGTCGCCGACCTCGCGGGCGAAGCCCATCTCGTGGGTGACGACGACCATCGTCATGCCGGACTCGGCGAGGTCGCGCATGACGTCGAGGACGTCACCGACCAGCTCCGGGTCGAGCGCCGAGGTGGGCTCGTCGAAGAGCATCAGCTTGGGCTCCATGGCGAGGGCCCGGGCGATCGCCACGCGCTGCTGCTGGCCGCCGGAGAGCTGCGAGGGGTAGTTGCCGGCCTTGTCGCCGAGGCCCACCCGCTCCAGGAGCTGCATCGCCTGCTCCTGCGCCGCCCGCTTGGAGACGCCCTTGACCTGCACGGGTGCCTCGGCGACGTTCTCCGCGGCCGTCATGTGCGGGAAGAGGTTGAAGCGCTGGAAGACCATGCCGATGTCCCGGCGCTTCAGCGCGACCTCGCTGTCCCGCAGCTCGTACAGCTTGTCGCCCTTCTGGCGGTAGCCGACCAGCTCGCCGTCGACGTACAGGCGGCCGGCGTTGACCTTCTCCAGGTGGTTGATGCACCTCAGGAATGTCGACTTGCCGGAGCCCGAGGGGCCGATGAGGCAGAACACCTCGCCCGGCTTCACCTCCAGGTCGATGCCCTTGAGCACCTCGACCGCGCCGAAGGACTTGTGCACACCCTCGGACTTCACCATCGGCACGACCGCCTTCGGCGGGGTGTCGTTCTTGCTCAGCTTGTCGCTCATGCCGCGCCTCCCTTCGGACGGCCCAGGGAGAACATGTTCGCCTTCACCTTCTGCCAGGGAGTGGCAGGCAGTTGACGGCTGGAGCCTCGGGCGTAGTAGCGCTCGATGTAGAACTGGCCGACGCTCAGGATCGAGGTCATGATCAGGTACCAGGCGGCGGCGAGGAAGTACATCTCCACCGGTGCGCCGGAGTTCTGGCCGATGTCCTGGGCGTAGCGGAAGAGTTCGGGATACTGGACGGCCGCCACGAGCGAGGTCGTCTTCAGCATGTTGATCACTTCGTTGCCCGTGGGCGGCACGATCACGCGCATCGCCTGCGGGATCACGACCCGGCGCAGCGTCTTGGCGTGGCTCATGCCCAGCGCGTGGGACGCCTCGGTCTGGCCCTCGTCCACGGCGAGCAGACCGGCACGGCAGATCTCCGCCATGTACGCGGCCTCGTTGAGGCCGAGGCCGAGCAGCGCCGTCAGCAGCGGCGTCATGAAGTCCGACCAGTAGTTCTTGTAGATCGGGCCCAGGTTGATGTACTCGAAGACGAGTCCCAGGTTGAACCACAGGAACAGCTGCACCAGCACCGGGGTGCCACGGAAGAACCAGATGTAGAACCAGGCGATCGACGAGGTCACCGGGTTCTTCGACAGCCGCATCACCGCGAGGACGATGCCGCCCACGATGCCGATCACCATCGACAGGACCGTCAGCAGCAGGGTCTTGCCGACGCCGGTCAGGATGCGGTCGTCGAAGAAGTAGTCCGGGATCGCGTGCCAGTTGATCTTGCCCTGGCTGAAGGCGTACACGATCGCCGCGAGCAGCGCGATGGCGATGACGGCGGACACGTACCGCCCGTAGTGCTTGACCGGGATGGCCTTGATGGCCTCCGGCGCGGCCGGGGGAGCGCTCTGGCCCCCGGCCGTCTTCTCGATCTCAGTCACAGGTATTGCCTCTCGGTGGCCGCTGAGGTTCCGCGGATCACTTGCCGCCGTTGATCGCGGCTTCCTTGACGGCGCCGTCCTGCGCGCCCCACTTCTGGAGGATCTTCGCGTACTCGCCGTTCTTGATGATCGCGTTCAGCGCGGCCTTCAGGGCGTCACGCAACTGCGTGTCCTTCTTGGCGACCGCGATGCCGTACGGGGCCGCCTCGACCTGGTCGCCCACGACCTCGAAGTCCTTGCCGCCGCCGGAGGTCTTCACCGCGTAGGCGGCGACCGGGAAGTCGGAGGAGGCGGCGTCCACACCGCCGGAGCGCAGCCGGGTCTGGGACTGCTGGTCGTCGTCGAACGGCTCGATGCTGATTTTCTTGCCGGCCGGACACTTCTTGGTCTCCTGCTTGGCCAGGTCCTCCGAGACCGTGCCGCGCTGGACGGCGAGCTTCTTGCCGCACAGGTCCGACCAGTCGGTGATGCCCTTGGTCTCGCCCTTGCGCGTGTAGATGGAGACGCCGGCCGTCAGGTAGTCGACGAAGTCGACGCCCTCGCCGACCTTCTTGCCCGTGTCGGGGTCGACGCCCTCCTGACGGTTCTTGTTGTCGGTCATCGCGGACATGGCCATGTTGAACCGGCCGGAGCGCAGACCGGTGAGCAGTCCGTCGAACGTGCCGTCCTCGAAGCTGAACTTCACACCGAGCTGGTCACCGAGGGCGGTGGCGAGGTCCGGGTCGATGCCGACGACCTTGCCGGAGGAGTCCTTGAACTCGACCGGGGCGTAGTGGATGTCGGAACCGACCTTGATCTCGCCCTTGTCCCGGATGTCGGAGGGCAGCAGCTTGGCGAGGGGCGCGGTGGAGGAGGCGCTGCCGGAGCCGGAGTCCTTGGCCTTCGTCTGGTCACCGCAGCCGGTGAGGAGCAGGGTGCCTGCGACCGCGATCGCACCGGCCGCTGCGATCCGGGACCGTGCGGTCGTACGACGGGTGGAGCTTGCGGTCATCGTGGTTCCTCCGGCGGATGGGAAGAGAAGACGTACCGATGGGGTCGACGAGAACACACACCTTCGGGTGCCGCGACCTCGTGGGTTTACGGCATCCTGCCATTCGGACTACGCCATTCAGGGTCGTCACAATGTCAAAATCGGATAACGGGTGACCGAGAACCGCATCAGGTCGGTACATCCGCGCTCCATTCAGACCGGATGATCTGCGGAAATACGCTGTTCACACCGGAAGATCCACAGGGGGTCTCACGATCCGGACGGCCGGTGTGCGGTGATTGAGGGGATTCGCGCGGCGGTTGAGGTTCCTCTGAGGTGCGCCCGCGGGCCCTCTGTGCGAGGGGTGTGCGGAGGCGTGGGAGGGCCGGGCGGCTTTCCGGGGCGACATGTGACCTTGCGCCTAATGGACTCGTGGTCCGCCCGTCCGTCCGGTATGAAGGTTCTTTACACCCCTCATCCGGGGCTCAGGGCGCGTGTGCGGCGCGCCCGTCGCGTATGTGCTCGTACGTATCCGTCAATCGAGCCGTGCGCGGTGCCCGCCCACTCCTCACCCGGAGTGGTCGACCCTCAACCATGCATACCTAAGGGGTAAGACAAAGTGGCAGCGGAGATCGTCAATCCTCGCAGCGACAGCGGTGCCGGACCGGAGGGCGGGGCCGAGCCCCTGGACTCCTTCGACCCCGCCTTCGCCCTGCACCGCGGCGGCAAGATGGCCGTGCGGGCCACCGTGCCGATCCGGGACACGGAAGACCTTTCCCTCGCGTACACCCCCGGCGTCGCGCGCGTGTGCACCGCGATCGCGGAAACGCCGGAGCTGGTCAACGACTACACCTGGAAGTCCTCGGTCGTCGCCGTCGTGACCGACGGCACGGCCGTGCTCGGTCTCGGGGACATCGGTCCCGAGGCGTCCCTCCCCGTGATGGAGGGCAAGGCGATCCTGTTCAAGCAGTTCGGCGGGGTCGACGCGGTGCCGATCGCCCTCGACTGCACCGGAGTCGACGAGATCGTGGAGACCGTCGTCCGGCTCGCCCCCTCCTTCGGCGGGGTGAACCTGGAGGACATCTCCGCGCCGCGCTGCTTCGAGATCGAGCGGCGCCTGCAGGAGCGGCTGGACATCCCGGTCTTCCACGACGACCAGCACGGCACCGCCGTCGTCACGCTGGCGGCGCTGCGCAACGCGGCCCGGCTCAGCGGGCGCGAGATCGGGCAGCTCCGCGTCGTCATCTCCGGGGCCGGGGCGGCCGGGGTCGCCATCGCCCGGATGCTGATCGAGGCCGGCATCGGGGACGTGGCGGTCGCCGACCGCAAGGGCGTCGTCTCCGCCGACCGGACCGATCTGACCGACGTCAAGCGGGAGTTGGCCTCCTTCACCAACAAGGCCAAGCTCACCGGCACGCTGGAGGACGCGCTGGCCGGCGCCGATGTGTTCATCGGCGTCTCGGGCGGCACGGTCTCGGAGGAGGCGGTCGCCTCCATGGCGAAGGGCGCCTTCGTCTTCGCCATGGCCAACCCCAACCCCGAGGTGCACCCGGAGGTCGCGCACAAGTACGCGGCCGTCGTCGCCACCGGGCGCTCGGACTTCCCGAACCAGATCAACAACGTGCTCGCCTTCCCCGGCATCTTCGCCGGTGCGCTCCAGGTGCGGGCCTCCCGGATCACCGAGGGCATGAAGATCGCCGCCGCCGAGGCGCTCGCCGCCGTCGTCGGCGACGACCTCTCCGCCGACTACGTGATCCCCTCCCCGTTCGACGAGCGGGTCGCCCCCGCGGTCACGGCCGCCGTCGCGGCCGCGGCCCGCGCGGAGGGCGTCGCCCGCCGCTGACGCCTGCGCGCGAGCGTTCGCCGGGAACGGCCTCGCCCCCTGGGGGCGGGGCCGTTCGTGCGTGCCGCGGACTCGCCCGGCCGGACCCGGTGGGTGGCCTCGCGCAAGAGGGTGTGTGTCACACCGTCGGGCGGTTCCTTCGCGGCGGGGCGGAATCTATCGTCGACGGCATGTTCGCCGCCTATGCCGCCCGGATCGACCGTGACCAGCCGCTCTCCGGCCTGGAGTTGGGGGAGCGTCCGGCCCCCGAGGCCCGGCCGGGCTGGAGCACCGTCGACGTCCGTGCCGCCTCCCTCAACCACCACGACCTCTGGTCCCTGCGGGGTGTCGGACTCCCCGAGGACCGGCTGCCGATGATCCTCGGCTGCGATGCCGCCGGGATCGACGAGGACGGCAACGAGGTCGTCCTGCACTCCGTCATCGGCCAGAGCGGTCACGGGGTCGGCCCCCGCGAGCCCCGCTCCATCCTCACCGAGCGCTACCAGGGCACCTTCGCCGAACAGGTCGCCGTCCCCGCCTGGAACGTGCTGCCCAAGCCGAAGGAACTCTCCTTCGCCGAGGCCGCCTGTCTGCCCACCGCCTGGCTGACCGCGTACCGGATGCTGTTCACCAACGCCGGGGTACGGCCCGGTGACTCGGTGCTGGTCCAGGGCGCGGGCGGGGGCGTCGCCACGGCCGCCATCGTGCTCGGCCGGGCCGCCGGGCTGCGGGTCTTCGCCACCAGCCGGGACGAGGCCAAGCGGAAGCGGGCGCTGGAACTGGGCGCCGTCGAGGCCGTGGAGCCGGGGGCGCGGCTGCCGCAGCGGGTGGACGCCGTCATCGAGACCGTGGGTGCCGCGACCTGGTCGCACTCCATCAAGTCCCTGCGCCCCGGCGGCACCGTCGTGATCTCCGGCGCCACCAGCGGCGACCGCCCCTCGCACGCCGAGCTGACCCGGATCTTCTTCCTCGAACTCAAGGTCGTCGGCTCCACCATGGGCACCAAGGACGAGCTGGAGGACCTGCTCGCCTTCTGCGCCACGACCGGGGTACGTCCCGTCATCGACGAGATCCTCCCGCTGGACCGTGCCCGTGAGGGTTTCCAACGGCTTGAGTCCGGCGAGCACTTCGGGAAGATCGTGCTGAGCAACTCCTGAACTCCTCAGCGGAGCGGGCGGGTCCGGGGCGCCGGGCCCGCCTTTTCGCGCACCTTCTTGTCAACTTGGGTTGACGCCCTGGGTGATGTCAACCTAGGTTGACATCATGACGGATGCAACGGATCTCGCCCAGCGGGCCGGTGACCGCGATCCGCGGGTCGGGCTGCGGGCTGTGGCCGCACTGCGCAGGCTGCTGGAGCAACTGGAGGCGGTGCAGGTGCGCGGGGCGCGCAATCAGGGCTGGTCGTGGCAGGAGATCGCCGCCGAGCTGGGTGTCAGCAGGCAGGCCGTGCACAAGAAATACGGGAGGCAGTGATGTTCGAACGCTTCACCAAGGACGCCCGTGAGGTCGTCCAGGGCGCGGTCGCGCAGGCGGAACGGGCGGGCGCACGGTCCATCGGCGCCGAACATCTGCTGCTCGCCCTCCTGGACCGCGAAGGCAGCCGGGCCTCCTTCGCCTTCGCCGCGCTCGGCCTCGCCGAACGCAAGGACTCCCTGCGCGAGGCGCTGGCCGGGGCGCGGCGCCGGGCGGGCCTGACCCGCGCGGACGCGGACGCGCTCGCCGGCCTCGGGATCGACGTCACGGAGATCGTCTCCAGGGTCGAGGAGGCCCACGGTGCCGGTGCCCTGTCCGGCGACCGGCGTGACACGGGCGGCCGGCCGGGCCGCCGGACCTTCGAGCAGGATGCCAAGGACGTGCTGGAGGGGGCGCTGCGCGCCGCCGTCGGCCGCCGTGACCGGCGCATCGGCGACGAGCACCTCCTGCTCGCCCTCACCGTGCGGCCCGGAGTCCCCGCCGAGGTACTCGCCGACCACGGTGTGACCCAGGAGTCGCTGCGTCGGGTCCTGTACGGCGAGGGTGCCGCCCAGGCGGGCTGACTCGAGCCCCCTGTCGAGGGGCTCAGACCTTCGGGCCGTGGAGTATCGCGCCGATATGGGCCGCCGCCGTCGACAGATGGCGGCGGACGTCCTGGAGCTGGGTCTCGGTGACGCCGTGGTCGCGGGCCGCGTCCCGCACGTCGTCCCGGAAGCGGTCCAGCAGACGGTCCAGGTCACGGGCGGGGTCGCCGGTGGAGGGCTCGTGGGTCCAGGCCGGCTGGTACTCCATCGGGAAGTCCGGCGGGGTCTCGGAGTACTCCGGGCCGGGCTCGGCCTTTACGCTCCCGGTGCCCGCCGTGCCGGTCCGCCGGGTGTCGTCCTTGCCGAAGTCGCCGAAGTTGCCGAACTCCCGCGCCAGTTCGGCCAGGCCCTCGCGGACCCCGGTCGGCCAGTCGCCGCGGGTGAAATGGTCCTGCACCCGCTCCTGGACCCGGCCCGCGAGACGGCGCATCTCCTCCTGGGCCCGGGCGTTGGCCCGCGACTGCGCCTCCTGTGCCTGGCGCCGGGCCTGCTGGGCCTCCTCGCGGGCGCGGCGGCTCTCGTCCTTGGCGCGCCGGGCCTGCTCCTTCCACTCCTGCTTGGCGCGGCGCATCTCCTCCTTGGCGGTCCGCCACGCCTCGGAGTCACTACGGGCGCCCGGTTCCTCATAGGAGCCGGTGGTGCCCGCCTTGCCGGCGCGGGTACGGGAGGCGGCCGCGCGCATCTCGCGCCGGAGGTCGCCCGCGGCGCCCCGGACGTCGGCCTTGATCTCGGCGGCGAGTTCCGCGACGGACTCGCCGATCTCCATTTCCAGGTCGGCCAGTTCACCACTGCGCTCGGCCAGTTCGGCGCGGCCCGCGTCGGTGATCGAGTAGACCTTGCGGCCGCCCTCGGTGGTGTGGGTGACCAGGCCCTCGGCCTCCAGCTTGGCCAGGCGCGGGTAGACCGTGCCGGCCGAGGGGGCGTACAGACCCTGGAAGCGCTCTTCGAGGAGCCGGATCACCTCGTAGCCGTGGCGCGGGGCCTCGTCGAGCAGCTTGAGGAGGTACAGGCGGAGGCGGCCGTGGGCGAAGACGGGGGGCATGTCAGAGCACCTTCTTGTCGGTCGTGCCGTCCGCGGGGGAGGCGGAGGCGGGGCCGGGACCGGACTCCCAGGCGGTGTCGTCGTCCTCCTCGGCCGGGCGGCGCAGCAGGGCGATCGAGCCGGAGACGGTGGTGGCCCGGAGCTTGCCGCTGCCCGAGCCGAGGCGGCCGGTGATCTTGTGGGCGCCCCACTGGCCCTGGACGCGCAGGCCGTCGAAGGCGTTGGAGATCGAACCGCTCGCGGTGTTCGCCTCCACGTCGGTGTCGCCGGGGTGCGGGAGCCGTATGGCGATCTCGCCGGAGACGCTGGTCAGGCGTACGTCGGTGGGGCCCTCCGGGTCCAGGTCGATGATCATGGAGCCGCTGACCGAGTCGGCGCGGACGGAGGGGCCCGCCCCCTCGACCACCGTCAGATCGCCGGAGACCGACTTGAACCGCAGGTCGCCGCTGACGGCCTGGGCCTCCACGCTGCCCGAGACGGTGTCCGCGCGGACCGGGCCGGAGACGCCGACCAGGGTGGTGTCGCCGGTGACGCCCTTGACCACGGACGGGCCCCGCACCCCGGAGACGACCGCGGCGGCGCCCACCACGCCCACCTCGACGCGGGTGCTCGCGGGGACGGCCAGGGTGACCACCGCGCTGCGGCGCCAGCCCTCGCGGTCCAGCCACTTCAGGAAGCCCTTCCAGGGCAGGTCCTCGTACGCCACCGTCAGGGTGCCGTGCCGGTGGGTGACGATCAGGGGTGGGCCCTCGATGTCCGAGATCTCCAGACGGGCGGAACTCTCCTCGGTGCCGACGACGTTCACCGTGCCGTTGACCACGCGGACGTTCAACTCGGTCACGGGGGCGTCGAAGCTCAGCTTCTGGGGTTCGGCGACGGTCCACTCGGACACGGGTCCTCCTCGGGCGTGACGCGGACAGGCGGGCGACAAGCAGGCGGAGCGGGGCGGTGCGCGCCGGGCGAGCACGCCCACCCGTCACGCCATATCGCGTCTCCTGGCATTCACGATATATCGTGGCCGTCGGAAGTCAAGACACCCTTTCGGGGGACAAAGGCCCAGCGGTGTCCGGGCATGGCTGCGCGGACCCTGCCCCTTCGGGCGGGCCCGCAGGCGAAGTGGGCGAGGGCGGCCGGGGCCCCCGGGTGAGTGCCCCGAGCGGCTACTCGTCGTCCTCGTCGTCCAGTCGCGCCAGCCACGTGGCCAGGCGTTCCACCGGGACCTCGAAGTCGGGGTTCAGGTCGACGAACGTACGCAGTTGCTCGGCGAGCCACTCGAAGGTGACCTCTTCCTCGCCGCGCCGCTTCTCCAGTTCTTCGATGCCTCGGTCGGTGAAGTACATGGATGACGCTCCGTCGGTCTGTGCAGGGGTAGGGCCGGTCCCGGGCGGGAAGAACCCTCATTCGCGGACGTGACCGCGAGGGGAGAGGGCGCCGCCTGTTCCGGCTGGGGAGCCGGAAGAGGACAGGAAAAGCATAGGCAGCCGCCGGGCGAGGTGGGCAGCCGGTGCCCAGGGGCGCCGGTCACGGCCGGTGACGGGGGACGAGCGGGGAGAGGACGGGGGTCCGATGAACGGGGACTCGACGCGGGTGGCGCGGATCGAGCTGCCGGACGGTACGCCGGTGTGGGCACGGATCTCGGGCGCGGAGGAGTTGTCGTACACCGACACCGGCTTCCACGAGCGGGTGGAGGCCAGCGTGGAGAGCCTGCACTCGCTGATCACCGGGGTGGCGCGCTCGCTTTCCGCCCCACTGAGCGCGGTACGGCCAGACGAGGTCAGCGTGGAGTTCGGCATCGAGCTGACCGCGAAGGCCGGCAAGGTCGTCGGCCTCCTCGCGGACGGGGAGGCGAAGGCGGCACTGACGGTCACCCTGACGTGGAACGGGGGGCCGCCCGAGCCGGGGGCGGGTCCCGCGGCGGGGGTCGCGCCGGTCGGAGGCGTGCCGGAGGCCGGGCCCATGGGGGGCGGGACCGGTCCGGGTGCCGGAACCGGGCCGAGCGGACCGGCGCCGGGAGCCGGACCGGCGCCCACAGCGCCGAGAGCGGGGTCCGGCCCTGCCTCACAGGTGCCGCCACCCGGTCCTCAGCTTGCCTGGGCGCCGGATGCGGAGTCCGTCCGGGGCGGCCCCGTGACGGAAGCGCGAGCCGCCGACCCCACCTTCACCCCCGCCCCAGGAGCATCAGTGCCCGGCCCTCACACGGGGCTCGGCCACGCGCCGGCTGTAGCACCCGCCCGCACCGCCCCGACCGCCGTACCCGCCCCCGAGCCGCAACCCCCATCCCACGCCACCCCCGCCCCGCCCACCCCCGTCGCTCACCCGCACCGCGCCCCCCGCACACCCCCGCCCCCCGCCCCCGAACCCTCCCCGGCCCCCCGGCCCGAAGCGTTGTTCGGCGTGTGGGGGCATCCGGGATGAGCGCGGGGTACGGCGGGGGCGCACCGGAGGGGGACGGTGCTGCGGAGCTTGCGCTGCGTGACCTCGTTCTGGGGGCCACCGTGCGCATTCATCGCGCGGGGGCCGGGTATGCCCACGACGAGCCCGTCAGCTTCCTCGGCAGTGGTTTCTTCGTCGCGCCGAACTGGGTTCTGACCTGCGCACACGTGGTTCACGCCGGGGAGGGGGGCGAGGTCACCGTGGTGTACCGGAACAGCCCCTACGACGACCCGCGCCCGGTGCCCGGCCGGGTGGCCGCGATGCTCCCGGAGCAGACCGGGCGCCCGGTGCCGGGGAGCTGGCCCGCGCCCGACCTCGCCCTGGTCCGGCTGCGCGAACCGGTCGGCCACACCTGTGTGTACGTCTCCGAGCGCCCCAACCCGCACTTCGGCGGCACCAGGGTGTTCTACGCGGGATGGACCGCCCCACGGGGCAGGCTCCAGATCCTGGACGGCTCGCTCACCGTGCAGGGCACCATCAGCGCCTGGTCGCCGGAGGAACAGGTCCGGCTCGGGCAGAACGACCTCCCCTCCGGCGTCTCCGGCGGGCCCGTGGTCGACCCCGTACGCGGCGAGGTCGTCGGCGTGCTCAAGTCCCGCGCGGACCACGGGGGCGGCGGCACCTCCATCGGTGTGGAGCGGCTGCGCACGCTGCGGCTTCCCGCCGGCGGCGAGGACGTCTACCAGTCCGTCTTCCACGCCCACGACCGCTACCACCGCGACCGCCAGCAGAGCGCCGACTCGCCCGACCCCACCTGGGCCGACATCCAGGGTGAACTCGGCGCCCGCCCCGGCCGCACCCTCACCCCGCAGCAGCGCGGCGAGCTGCTCGGGCTGCTCGCCGACCTGCCCCCGCCGGTCAGCACCCGCGGCCTGCTCGACGTACTCCGCGCGCTGCCCGACTTCCGCGTACCGTCGCTGGTACCCGCCCCGCGCGGCTGGCGGGACGGGCTCGGGCTGCTCTACGAACACGCCCGGAAGGACGGCGCGCTGAAGCTGGTGCTCGACTACGCGATGGGCGTGCTCGCCGCCGAACGGCCGCCCGCGCCCAGCGCCCTCGCCGCCGAACGCGCCCTGTGGGAGTGGGTGCGGCACACGGCGGCCGGCCTGGACAGCGGTTACCGGCACGCCCTGGCCCAGCGGCGCACCGAGCTGCTCGGCCGGGCCCAGGCGGCGCACGGACAGGCCGCGTTCAGTGGCGGCGGCCGGGACACGGCGGTACGGCAGCCGGTGCGCCCGCCGCTCACCGCGCCGCCCGAGCCCTCCGTACTGCTGGTGGTGCTGCGCCGGGGCTGGGAGCCGGACCACTGCGACTGGTCGGTCTCGGTCGGCGGCGGCCCCGACCAGGAGCCGGCCCGGCTGTACGAGGGCGAACGCGCCCCGCTGGACGGCCTGGCCGACCACGTGGCCGCGCCCCTCGCCGAGGCGTTCCGGCACTGCGACGAGCCCGGCCGGCCCGCCACCCTGTACGCCGCCCTGCCCCATCTGCACCTCAGCCTGCCCGTGGACGACTGGCGCCTCACCCCCGACGGCCTCCCGCTCGGCGCCGAACGCCCGGTCCTGGTCCGCTGCTCGGACCGCGACCAGCTCCCCGACGAGACCCCGGCCTGGGAGGCGTACGAGGACCCGGACGCCGAGCGCCGGGACCGCTGGCGGCGGCTGCGTCCCCGCCCGGCGCACGCCGAGGTGCTGGACTGCGACGACGGCGTGCGCAGGCCCGTACCGGACACGGCGGCGCTGCGCGGGCTCGGGCCGCAGACCGTGCCGGTGCTGTGCCGTCCCGGCGATCCGCGTGCGGCGGACGGGCCGGCCGCGCTCGGCCGGGTGCTGCGGGCCGGGTTCGGGGTGGTGCTGTGGCGGCGGCGGCCGGACGGCGTGTGCGGGGAGTTCCACCGGGGCGTGAAGACGGCCGTGGACGACGGCGAGGGCGCCCTGTCCCTGCCCGGCGTGCTGCACGCCCTGCGCGAGCAGGTGTACGCCGGGCTCACCGAGGCGTACTGGGCGCACGGCACGACCCTGCTGTACGACGATCCGCACCGCCCCCTGCCCGGTACCGGAGACCTGCTGGAGGCCCCGTGATCCGGGGCCCCGGTTCCTCCCTGATCCCCTTACCAGCCGTCCGGCGGATCGATACCGTGAGGGACGTCCCACGGCTGCCCCCGGCGACGAGCGACGAGGACCGGACATGACCGAATCCAGCGAGTGGCTCATCTACCGAGGCGCCGGGGAACCCCACGACGGGATGAGCCGGCTGCCCCCGCCCCCGCCCTGGCGTGACTTCTCCGCACGCGGTGCCGAGACCGCCCGGGAGCCGGACGGTGACGGCTCCCGCGACCGCAGGCTCGGCGCGCACCGGCACCTGGCCGAACTGCACCGGCCAGGCGCCGAGGAGCTGGAGATGATCAACGCGGCGCTGTATCTGCGCCGCCCGCTCCTGGTCACCGGCAGCCCCGGCGCGGGCAAGAGCACACTCGCGCACTCGGTGGCGTACGAACTGGGGCTGGGCGAGGTGCTGCGCTGGTCCATCGTGAGCCGGTCCACCCTGCAGGACGGGCTCTACCACTACGACGCCATCGCCCGCCTCCAGGACGTGCAGATCGCCGCGCAGGGCGGCTACGGCAGCGCGGCCGGGAGCCCCGGTTCCGTCGAGGCCATCGGCGGCTACATCCGGCTCGGCCCGCTCGGCACCGCCCTGCTGCCCTCGGACACCCCGCGCGTGCTGCTCATCGACGAACTCGACAAGAGCGACATCGACCTGCCCAACGACCTGCTGAACGTGCTGGAGGAGGGCGAGTTCGAGATACCCGAGCTGCGCCGCCTGGCGGACCGGCTGCCCGACGGGGAGGCCGAGGTGCTCACCGCCGACGGCACCAAGGTCCGGGTGCGTGACGGCCGGGTCCGCTGCACGTCCTTCCCGTTCGTGGTGCTCACGAGCAACGGCGAACGGGACTTCCCCGCCCCGCTGATGCGCCGCTGCATCCATCTGGAGCTGGGCCGCCCGGACCACAACCGGCTCGCCACCTTCGTCCGCGCCCACCTCGGGGACGAGGCCGCGCGGGCCGGTGACGATCTCATCGCCCGCTTCCTGGAGCGCTCGCGCAGTGAACT
Source organism: Streptomyces griseoluteus (assembly GCF_004784465.1). GTDB lineage: Bacteria > Actinomycetota > Actinomycetes > Streptomycetales > Streptomycetaceae > Streptomyces > Streptomyces griseoluteus. The sequence continues at coordinate 682,826 of NZ_SRRU01000001.1, forward strand.
GCTCGCCACCGACCAGTTGCTGAACGCCCTCTACCTCACCGACGCGGCCGCCCCGCCGAGCCGGGAGCGCCTGGCCGACCTGCTCATCCAGCGACTCGACCGCCCGAGGTGAGGAGCCGATGCCCGACGCACCGGCACGACACGGCCCCGACACCCCCGATCCGCTCGCCGCGCTCGTGCTCCAGTTGCGGAGGGCCGGCCTCGAACCGGACGTGGAGGGGCTGAGCGACGCCCTGTGGCTGGCCCGGTGGACGGGTGAGCGGGAGCCGGCCGGCGCGGCCGGGCGGGCCCGTGAGGTTCCCCCGCCCCCGCCCGTCTCCCCGCCCAAGCCCCACCTCCCGCCCGCGCCGGGGGGACCCGAGGCCCCGGCCCCCGGTCCCGACCGGAGCGTCCCCCTCTACCCGGCGCCCCGTGACGGCCAGACCCGTGTCGGGCCCGGTACCCGGCTCACCGCGCTCCCGGTCGGCGTCCCGGCCGCCCCCGCACTGCCCTCCACCCTCGAACTCCAGCGCGCGCTGCGGCCCTTGCAGGCGTACCACAGTGCGGCACCCCCGCTCCGCCGCGAGCTGGACGAGACCGCGACCGCCGAACTCAGTGCCCGGGCCGGGGGGTTGATCCTCCCCGTGTACCGCGAGGTACGGCGCGGGGACGCCCGGCTGCAACTGGTGCTGGACGCCGCGCCCTCGATGCGGGTCTGGGACCGCCTCTTCGCCGAACTGGAAGAGGTCTTCGCGCAGTTGGGCGCCTTCGGGGACATCCGGATCGCCCATCTGCACACCGGTCCCGACGGCGAGGCGACGGTCAGCGCCAGCGCCGATCCGCGCGGGGCTCCGCAGCACACCGTGGACCGGCTCAGCGATCCCACCGGGCGCCGGATCACCCTGCTGGTGAGCGACTGCGCGGGCCCGCTGTGGCGGTCCGGGGGCGCGCACCGGCTGCTGCACCGGCTGGCCAGGCTCGCCCCCGTCGCCGTGCTCCAGCCGCTCCCGCAGCGCCTGTGGAGCCGTACCCGGCTGCCGGTCACGTACGGCGAACTCACCCGTGGCGACACCCCCGGCGGCACCGCGCTGCGCGTCCGCACCCCCGACGGCGCGCCCGTCGTACCGCCGCCCGGTGTACTGCCCGTGCCGGTGCTGCCGCCCGAACCCGTGGCGCTCGGGGCGTGGGCGCGGCTGCTCGCCGGGGCCGGTGCCGGGCCGGTGTCCGGCGCGGTCGGCTGGGTGCGCGCCGACCAGCCGCCCGCACCGCAGGTGCGCGGCGGACGCAGGCCGACGCCGGTGGAGCGGGTCAGCCGGTTCCGCTCCGCCGCTTCGCCGGCCGCCGGCCGCCTCGCCGTCTACCTCGCCGCCGCCCCGCTCTGTCTGCCGGTGATGCGGCTGGTGCAGCGCACCATGCTGCCCGGCTCGGGCCCTGCCGAACTCGCCGAGGTGCTGCTCGGCGGCCTCGTCCGGCGGGCGGGGGAGGACCACGGGCCGGACGCCGGGCAGTGGTACGAGATGGAGCCGGAGGTGCGGGAGGCGCTGCTGTCCACGCTCGGCCGGGACGAGGCCCTGCTCGTCCTCAAGCACTGCTCCGAGTACATCGAGCAGCGCTTCGGCAAGGGCGGCGCCAACTTCCCGGCCCTCGCCCTCGCCCAGCTCGGCGGCACCAGCCACCCGGCGCGCGGGGAGGAGGACCCGGCGGGTGCCCGCCTGTTCGGCGCGTACCCCGGTGACAACGGCGACGCCACCCTCGTCCCCCAGCCCTTCGCCGAGGTCGCCGCGCGGGTGCTGGAGCGCTTCATGCCGCTGCCGGAGCAGTTCCGGCTCTACGGCACCCGCCCCGGCACCGCCGCCGGACCCAGGCCCACGCACCCGGCGGTGGTCCGGGCCCGCACGCTCCTCGCCCGGTTCGACGCCGACGGCATGGTGCAGGACGTGATCGACGCCGTACAGCTGCTGCGCGGCGCCACCGAGAACGAGCGCCCCGCCGGGGCCGACCCCGGACTGTGGGCCGAGTACGCGTACGCCACGCTGCGGCTGTGGGAGGTGCAGGGCGGCTCGGCGCTGCTGGCCGAGGCGGAGGCCGCCGCCGAGCGGGCCGTGGCCCATCCGCACGCCCAGCGGGAGCGGGCCGCGCTGGCCCGGGTGCTGCGGGCGGCCGCCACCGACCGCAGACGGCGCGGCGACCGGCCCGCCGCGCTGGACCTGCTGCGCCGCGCCGACCGGGAGTACGCCGTCGCCTGCGCCGCCCCCGACCTGGAGCCCGCGCAGGCGCTGCGGCTCACGCTGGAGCGGGTCGGAGCGCTGGAGGCGCAGTGGCGGCTCGGCGGGGACAGCGCGCTGCTCCAGGGCGCGGTCGGCATGCTGGAGGCGTTCGCCGACATCTGGCCCGACCGCAGACACCGCCCGCCCGAACTGCCCCTGGCCCACGGCAGACTCCTGCTCCGCCTGGCCGACGCCACCAACGACCCCGTACAGGCGCGGGGTTATGCCGCCCAGGCGGCCGGCTCGCTCCGTGACGCGCTGGCGGCCGGCGAGGACGGGGGTCGTGAACTCACTCTCATCCGGCTGGATCTGGTCGACGCTCTCCTCCGCTCCGGCGGTGACCTCGCCGAGGCCCGGGAACGCGTCGACGCCGCCCTCGCCACGACCACGGGACGGGCCCTGCGCGCCCAACTCCACGTCAGGGCGGGCCGGATCGGAGTCGCCCGGTACGCCGAGACGGGCGATCCCCGTGAACTCCGCGACGCGGCGGAGGCGTTCGCCCGCGCGGCCGCCGACACCTCCAGGGAAGCCGCCGACTACCCCGACGTCCTCGCCGAGTGGGGCGAGGTGCTGCTGCGCCGGGCCGACGCCGAGAGCGGGGAGCGCGCCTGGGAGGCCCTCGCCCACGCGATCCGCGTCCTGCGGGACTGCCGGCGCGAGACCCACACCGGCAGCCCGCACACCGCGCACCGCCTGCTGATGCTGGGTCGCGCCCTGATCCGGCGCTACCGGCTGCGCGGCGACCGGGTGGACCTGCGCGAGGCGGAGCACCTCTTCGGGCTCGCGGCGGCCGAGGCGGACGACCCGCTGCTGGCCGCCCGCTGCTCGCTGGAGCTGGGACAGGCGCAGTACGAGGCGTACCGGAGCCTGGCCCGGCCGACCCGGCTGGACGACGCGGTGGACGCCTTCCGGGCCGCGGCCGAGTCGGCGCGGGAGGCGGAGGCGGCGGCCGAGTCGGACCGCGACCGCCGGATCGCCGTCGAACTGGGCGCGCAGGCGCACCACTGGCGGGGTATGTCCTATGAAGCGGCCACCCGGCCGCGCGCGGCCCGCGACGCGTACCGCGCGGCCCGCGCCGAGTGGGCGCGGCTGCCCGAGGACAGCCTCGGCACCGGCGCCCCGACCGCCGAGGACACCGCCGGCCGGCTCGCCGGACTCGGCTGACCGGCACCGAGACCACCGAGGCACACCACGGGAGGCAGCGATGACGAGCGCGGGGGACGCGACACCCGTACCGGAGCACGGCGAGCCACTGCCGGATCTGCTCACACTCGACCTGGAGGAACTGCGCACCCTGGACCATCCCGTACTGCGCGAGGTCCTGGACACCCTCACCGAACGGGCGGGAAAACCCGCCGAGATGCTCTGGGGCTTCAACAACTGCCTCTGATCCAACCGCTCTTGGTCACCCGACGGCGGAATCCGGCAAGTTCCGCCGCCTTGCGTTTGGCGCCGGGCCGCGACCGGGAACGCCCCCGCACACACGGGCGAACGAGCCGCGCCCGCATCGCGGTACGGGGGTACGGGATGTCCGGGACGACCGCCGCCCCGACGCGGGCGCGACCGCGCCCCTTCCGCCAGTTCATCGTCAAGGCGCACGGCCGCTGCAACCTCGCCTGCCGCTACTGCTACCTGTACGAGGGCCCCGACCACACCTGGCGCACCCGTCCCGCCGCCGCCCCCGCGGAGGTGCTCGACCGCACCGCCGACCGCATCGCCCGGCACGCCCGCGACCACGCCCTCACCGCGCTCTCCCTCGTCCTGCACGGCGGCGAACCCCTGCTGGCCGGCGCCGGCACCCTGGCGCGCTTCACCGACACCGTCCGCGCCCGCGTGCCCGAGGGCTGCGCCGTGCACGCCACCGTGCAGACGAACGCCACCCTGCTCACCCACGACCGGGTGGCCCTCCTCGCCCGGCACGGCATCCGTATCGGCATCAGCCTCGACGGCGGGAACGCCACCCTCAACCACCGGCGCGTCGACCACGCCGGCCGCCCCTCCTGGCCCGCCGCGGCGCGCGGCGCCCGCCTGGTCGCCGACCACTTCCCCGAGGCGTACGCGGGTGTCCTCACCGTGGCCGACCCCACCACCGACCCCGTCGGGACCTACGAGTCCCTGCTCACCCTGCGCCCGCCCGTGCTCGACCTGCTGCTGCCCCACGGCAACTGGTCGGCCCCGCCCCCGCACGGGGGCGAGTACGGCGACTGGCTGTGCCGCGTCTTCGACCGCTGGTGGTCGGCCGGGCGGCGCGAGACGCGGGTACGGCTCTTCGAGGAGTGCCTCGCCCTGCTGCTCGGCCTGCCCGCCGCCACCGAGTCCCTGGGCCTCGCCCCCTTCGACGCCGTCGTCATCGAGACCGACGGCTCCATCGAACAGGTCGACTCGCTGAAGTCGGCGTACGACGGCGCCGCCGAGACCGGGCTCGACGTGTTCCGGCACGACTTCGACCAGGCCCTCGCCCACCCCGGCGTCGCCGCCCGGCAGGCCGGGCTCGCGGGACTGGCCGGGCGCTGCCGGGCCTGCCCGCTGGTCTCGGTGTGCGGGGGCGGCCACTACGCGCACCGCTACCGCGCCGGGCACGGCTTCGACAACCCGTCGGTGTACTGCGCCGACCTGCAGCGCTTCATCCGGCACGTGGCGGCGCGGCTCGCCGAGGAAGGAGGCACCCCGTGACGGCCCCGCTGGACCGCGCCCTCGCCGAACTCAGCCGCACCGGGGGCGGCCCCGACACCCTCGCCCTCCTCGTCCGCGACCAGGACACCCGGCGCATGCTGCTGCTGCGCGCCGTCCTCGACGCCGCCGAGGGGGCCGGCCCCGCCGACTGCCCGCCCGCCGCCAGGCGCCGGCTGCGCGAGGACTGGGCCCTGCTGACCGAGGCCGACCGCGCCGCCGACGGACCCCGCTCGCCCGCCCGGACCCGGCTCACCTACCCCTTGACCGGCCCCTGGGCCCGCCGCTGCCTGACCGCGCTCACCACCCCCGACGGCGCGGGTGAACTCCCGTTGGAACTGGCCTACTTCAGCGCCCTCGCCGCAGCCGCCGCAGCCCGCGCGGGCCTGCCGTTCAGCACCGGACTCACCGCCCGCGACGGCCTGCTCTGCCTGCCCTCGCTCGGCGTGCTGCGCACCGGGCGGACCGGCTCCGCCGCCATCGAGGTGCGGCACAAGAACGGCCGCCTGACCCTGCGCAGACGCGGCGCCTCCGACGTGCACGTCCGGCTGGAGCAGGGCGTCGGCGCCTGGTCCGGCGCGCCCGCCTGGACCCCGGCCCACGCCCTGCCCGGACTGCTGCCCGGCGCCGCCCCCGTACCGCTGGACGACCTCGACCCGTACCGCACCCCGCCCCACGACCCCGGACGGTTCGCGTTCAGCGGGGCCGGCGGGCCCGACCACGCCGAGCGCAAGCGCTGGCTGCAGGCGTGGTCCGGCACGGCACAGGCGCTGCGCACCGGCGGCGAGCAGCGGCTCACCGAGACCATCGCCCTGCTGCGCTGCCTGGTCCCGCTCGCGCCCCCGCCCGGCTCGGACGGCCGGGGCAGCTCCAGCGGCACCCGGCGCGAGGCGTTCGGCGCGCTGCTCAGCACCACCCCCGCCACCCCGGCCGCGCTGGCCGCCACCCTCGTCCACGAGATGCAGCACACCAAACTCGCCGCCCTCGGGGAACTGGTGGAACTGCACCGCGCCGGACCCGAGGCCCGCTACTTCGCCCCCTGGCGCCCCGACCCACGCCCCTACGACGGGCTGCTGCACGGCACCTACGCCCATCTGGCGCTGGCCGACCACTTCCAGCGCACCGCGCTCGCCGAACCCGCCCGCCGTGAGGCCGCCTGGGCCGAGCACGCCCGCTACCACGCCCAGGTCGCCGCGGCTCTGCCGGCGCTCGTCGCCTCACCCGATCTCACCCCCGCCGGACGCCGCTTCGTCGACGGCATGGCCGCCGCCCACGAACGGCTCTCCGCCCGCCCCGCACCACGGGGGCACACGGCGCGCGCGCAGGCGTACGTCAAGGCGGTGCGCGCCCTCTGGTCACAGCGCCAGCCCCCCACGCCGCCGATTCCGAACCGGTGAAATGCCGACTTCGCACCCCCCGCTGCGCGAAGATCGGCGCACCGAGGCGTTCGTCTCCGGCGGTCGCCGTACTCCCCAGGGCCGCGCCGAGGTTCTACGATTTCCTGTCTACGTGCTGGAGGCCGCCGCATGTCTGAATCCCGTACGCCGGCACCGAGCGGGAACGGGGCCGCGAGGCAGACCGTCACCATCAGCTTCGCCGGGTTCAACCGCGCCTGGGCCGCCTGGATCGGGGACCGGCTGGAGCGGCGCGGCCTCAGAGTGGTCTACCTGCGCTGGGACGCGCCCCCGGACCAGCCCCTCACCGACCTGCTGCGCGACCTCACCCTTGCCGAGGGCCGCACCCTGATCGTGGTCAGCGAGTGGTACTTCCAGCTCGGCCCGCGCACCCACGACGAGTGGAACGCGGCCCTGCGCGAGGTCGTCGGTGCCGATCCGGGCCGGTTCGCCGCCGTCTCCGTCACCAACGCCCCGCTGCCCTCCGCCGTCGCCGCGCTCGCCCCCGTCGACCTCACCAACATGGGCGCCGACGAGGCCGAACGCCGCCTGCTGGACCGCCTCGACCTGCCCCACGACACCCGCCCGGGCGACGACGCGGGGCGCCTGGCGCCCCGCTTCCCGGCCGCCATGCCCGACGTGTGGGGCGGGGTGCCGCGCCGCAACACCCGCTTCACCGGCCGCGAGCCGCTGCTCAACGACGCCTACCACCTGCTCCAGGGCAGCGATCCCGGCGCGGGTGTCCTCACCCTGCACGGCATGTCAGGCGTCGGCAAGACCCAGCTCGCCGCCGAGTACGTCTACCGCTTCGGCTCCGAGTACGACGTGGTGTGGTGGGTCAACGCCGAGAAACGCGTCAGCTACCGCCGCCTCCTCGCCGAACTCGCCCCCAAACTCGGCCTGTCCACCGGCGCCGAGTACGGCGAGCGGCTGCGCGCCGTCCGCGACGCGCTGCGCCGGGGCACCCCGTACTCCCGCTGGCTGCTCGTGCTGGACGGCGCCGACGAACCCGACCAGATCTGGGACCTCGTCCCCACCGGCCCCGGCCATGTGCTCATCACCTCCCGCAACCCCGAGTGGGGCGAGCACAACAGCAAGCTCCTCGAAGTCCCCGTCTACGGCCGCGACGAGTCGGTCGCCTTCATCCGCCGCCGCGCGCCCCGGCTCACCGAACCCGACGCCGACCAGCTCGCCCAGGCGCTGGAGGACCTGCCGCTGCTGCTGGACCAGACCGCGGGCTGGCTCAACGACTCCGACCTCTCGGTGGAGGAGTACATCGCCCTGCTGGACGGCGGGATCGACCAGGACGTGGTCAAGGTGTCCGCGGACTTCCCGCTCGCCTTCCAGACCGCCTGGTCGATACTGCTGAACAAGCTCCGCGAGACCGTCCCCGAGTCCGTCGACCTGCTGCGGCTGTGCACCTTCTTCGCCCCCGGCTTCATCCCGGTCAGGCTGCTGAAGGAGATGAACCACGACGACCTGCCCGAACAGCTCGCCGGGCTGCTGGACGACCCGCTGCTGTGGAACAAGGCCGTCAACCAGCTCCGCCAGTACTCCGTGGTCCGGCTGGAGTCGCACGAGGCCATGCTGGACGAGGCCGTCGCCTCCGGCGAGTCGGTCTACCTGCACCGGATGGTCCACCAGATCGTGCACAAGGACATGCCCGAGGCCGACCGGAGAGAGTTCATCGAGGTGGTCCGCCGCGCCCTCGCCGAGGCCGACCCCGGCCGCCCCACCGACACCCGCAACTGGGACGCGTACGCCGAGATCGTCCCGCACCTCAAGTACGCCGACGTGCTGCGCAGCAAGGACCGCCGGGTGCAGGGGCTGGTGCTCAACTGCCTGCGGTACATGCTGTTCGCGGGGGAGTACACGGCGGGCGTCAACCTCGGCGGCCGCGCCCTCGCCACCTGGCGCGAGCTGCTCGGCGAGTCCCACCCCCGCGTCTGGGAGGTGACCTACCACTACGCCAACCTGCTGCGCTCGGCCGGCCGCTTCCAGGAGACCGAGGCCATCGACCGCGCCGCCCGCGAGCAACTCCTCGCCGAACGCGGCGAACACGACCTCGACCACCTCAGGATGGCCGGCGGACTCGCCGCCGACCTGCGGGAACTCGGCCAGTACGACGCGGCCCTCGAACTCGACGAATGGCTCTACCCCACCTACCGCGAGCTGTTCGGCGAGCACGACTCGCGCACCCTCAACGCCCAGAACAACCTCGGCTTCACCCTGCGCCTCCTCGGGCGGTACGAGCAGGCCCGCGGCTTCGACACCCGGACCCTGGAGGCCCGCCGCCAGCTCCTCAAGGGCCGCCACCCCTGGACCCTGTTCTCCGAGGTCTCCTACGCGGTCGACCTGCGCCTGCTGGGCCGCTACGCCGAGGCCGAGTCGATCCAGACCAAGAACGTCCGCGAGTACCGCATCGTCATGGGCCCGGACAACCAGAACACCCTGCGCGCCGAGCACAACCTCGCGCTGTGCCGGCTGCGCGGCGGGGACCGGGCCGGGGCGGGCGAACTGCTCACCCGCGTCCTGGAGGGGCTGGAGCGCAAGCTCGGGGACAGCCACACGCACACCCTGGCCGCCGCGGTCAGCCAGAGCTGCTTCGCCCGCGAGCACGGCGACATCGACCAGGCCCGCGAGGCCAGCGAGTCCGTCCTCGCCCGCTACGAACTGCTGCTGCCCGAGGGCCACCCCTTCATCATCGGCGCCCGCGCCAACCACGCGCTGGTGCTGCGCAGCGTCGGCGAACGCGACCACGCCCACGTACTGATCGAGCAGAGCCTCGCCGACATGACCGCCGCGCTGGGGGAGACCCACCCCTACGCGCTCGGCTGCGCCGTCAACGCGGCCGCGCTGCGCAACCTGGTCGGGGACACCGAGGCCGCCGCCGACCTCAGCCAGATCACCATCCTGCGCGCCACCGACACCCTCGGCCGCACCCACCCCCTCACCCTGACCGCCCGCGTCGCCTACGCGGCCGACCTGCGCGCGCTGCGCGACCGCCAGCAGGCGGAGAAGGTCGAGCAGGAGGCCCTGTCCGACCTCGCGGCCACCCTCGGCCCCCAGCACGTCCACACCGTCTCCGCCCGCTCCCGCAACCGCCCGTACTGGGACTTCGAGCCCCAGGCGAGCTGAGCGCCGCCGCGCGGGGGCGGGGCCACGGTCGGACCGGTGCCCGCGCGGCAGCGGCGCCACTTCTGGGCCGGGCGTGGCACGAGGGTGGGACGAGTGGAGCCGCTGCCCGCCCACGGCCGTGGCGGAGCGGGAGATGGCCGGGCACCGCCCGGACGGCGAAGGGCCCGGCCCTCCGGATCAGATCCAGGAGAGCCGGGCCCTTCAGTGTTGCTCAGTGAGCAGGGGTCACGCCTCGAAGACCTCGTTCACCAGCTGCTCCTGCTCCGCCTGGTGGCGCTTGGCGGAGCCCACCGCCGGGGAGGAGCCGTGCGCGCGCGAGATACGGCGCAGGCGCTCGCCCGCCGGGACGTCGGCACCGACGGCCAGGTCCAGGTGGTCGATCAGGTTGAGCGCGATGAACGGCCACGCACCCTGGTTCGCCGGCTCCTCCTGCACCCAGAGGTACTTCTCGGCGTTCGGGTACTTGTTGACCTCGGCCTGGACCTCGGCGCCGGGCAGCGGGTACAGCCGCTCGATGCGGATGATCGCCGTGTCCGTGGCGCCGCGCTTCTTCCGGCCGGCCTCCAGGTCGTAGTAGACCTTGCCGGAGCAGAAGACGACCTTGCGGACGGCGGCCGGGTCGACCGTGTCGTCGCCGATGACCGGACGGAACTCGCCGGAGGTGAACTCCTCCGCCTTCGAGGCCGCCGCCTTCAGACGCAGCATCGACTTCGGGGTGAAGACGATCAGCGGCTTGTGGTCCGGGTTGTGGACCTGCCAGCGCAGCAGGTGGAAGTAGTTCGCCGGCGAGGTCGGCATGGCGACCGTCATGTTGTTCTGCGCGCAGAGCTGCAGGAACCGCTCCGGACGGGCCGAGGAGTGGTCCGGGCCCTGGCCCTCGTAACCGTGCGGCAGCAGCAGGACCACACCGGAGGTCTGGTTCCACTTCTGCTCGGCCGAGGAGATGAACTCGTCGACGACCGTCTGCGCGCCGTTGACGAAGTCGCCGAACTGCGCCTCCCACATCACCAGCGCGTCCGGGCGGGCCAGCGAGTAGCCGTACTCGAAGCCCATCGCCGCGTACTCGGAGAGCAGGGAGTTGTAGACGTTCAGCCGCGCCTGGTCCTCGGAGAGGTACTGCAGCGGGGTGTACTCCTCGCCGGTCTCCCGGTCGATGAGCACCGCGTGGCGCTGGCCGAAGGTGCCGCGCTGGGAGTCCTGGCCCGCCAGGCGGACCGGGGTGCCCTCCAGCAGCAGCGAGCCGATGGCCAGGGTCTCGCCCATGCCCCAGTCGATCGTGCCGTCCTCCACCATCGCCGCCCGGCGCTGGAGCTGCGGCTGGAGCCGCGGGTGGACGGTGATGTTGTCCGGGACGTTGACCTGGGACTCGGCGATCCGCTTGACGACCTCCGCGGAGATCGCGGTCGGGACCGCCGCCGGGAAGCCGTCCTTGGGCGCCTGGGACTCGCCCTGCGCCGGCTGCGAGGTGACCTCGCGGACCTCGGTGAAGACCTTCTCGAGCTGGCCCTGGTAGTCCTGGAGCGCCTGCTCGGCCTCCTCCAGCGTGATGTCACCACGGCCGATGAGGGACTCGGTGTACAGCTTGCGCACCGAGCGCTTCTTGTCGATCAGGTCGTACATCAGCGGCTGGGTGAAGGCCGGGTTGTCCGACTCGTTGTGACCGCGGCGGCGGTAGCAGATGAGGTCGATCACCACGTCCTTGTTGAACGCCTGACGGAACTCGAAGGCGAGCCGCGCGACGCGGACCACGGCCTCCGGGTCGTCGCCGTTCACGTGGAAGATCGGGGCCTCGATCATGCGGGCCACGTCCGTGGCGTACATCGAGGAGCGCGAGGACTCCGGGGCGGCGGTGAAGCCGACCTGGTTGTTGATGACGATGTGGACCGTGCCGCCGGTGCGGTAACCGCGCAGCTGCGACATGTTGAGGGTCTCGGCCACCACGCCCTGGCCCGCGAAGGCCGCGTCGCCGTGGATCGCCACCGGCAGCACGGTGAAGTCCGTGCCGCCCTTGTTGATGATGTCCTGCTTGGCGCGGGCGACGCCCTCCAGGACGGGGTCGACCGCCTCCAGGTGCGAGGGGTTGGCGACCAGCGAGACCGCGATCTGCTCGCCGTCCAGCCCGGTGAAGGTGCCCTCGGCGCCCAGGTGGTACTTCACGTCACCGGAGCCGTGCATCGACTTCGGGTCGAGGTTGCCCTCGAACTCCCGGAAGATCTGCGCGTACGACTTGCCGACGATGTTGGCGAGCACGTTCAGCCGGCCGCGGTGGGCCATGCCGATGACGACCTCGTCCAGGCGCGACTCGGCGGCCGAGTCGATGACCGCGTCCAGCAGCGGGATGACGGACTCGCCGCCCTCCAGCGAGAACCGCTTCTGGCCGACGTACTTGGTCTGCAGGAACGTCTCGAACGCCTCGGCGGCGTTCAGGCGGCGCAGGATGCGCAGCTGCTCCTCGCGCTCCGGCTTGGAGTGCGGGCGCTCGACGCGGTCCTGGATCCACTTGCGCTGCTTGGGGTCCTGGATGTGCATGAACTCGATGCCGGTGGTGCGGCAGTACGAGTCGCGCAGCACGCCCAGGATGTCGCGCAGCTTCATCATCGACTTGCCGGCGAAGCCGCCGACGGCGAACTCGCGCTCCAGGTCCCACAGGGTGAGCCCGTGCTCGGTGATGTCCAGGTCGGGGTGCTTGCGCTGCTGGTACTCCAGCGGGTCGGTGTCGGCCATGACGTGGCCGCGGACCCGGTAGGAGTGGATCAGCTCGAAGACTCGGGCGGCCTTGGTGACGTCGTCGTCGTGGCTGGCGTCGATGTCCTTGAGCCAGCGGACCGGCTCGTAGGGGATGCGCAGCGCCTCGAAGATGTCGTCGTAGAAGCCGTTCTCGCCGAGGAGGAGGTTCGCGACCTGGCGCAGGAACTCGCCGGAGGCGGCGCCCTGGATGACCCGGTGGTCGTAGGTCGACGTGAGCGTCATGACCTTGGAGACGCCGAGCTTGTTCAGGGTGTCCTGGCTGGTCCCCTGGAACTCCGCCGGGTAGTCCATGGAGCCGACGCCCATGATCACGGACTGGCCGGGCATCAGGCGCGGCACGGAGTGCACGGTGCCGAGGCCGCCGGGGTTGGTCAGGGAGACCGTGACACCGGTGAAGTCGTCCATCGTGAGCTTGCCCTCGCGGGCGCGGCGGACGATGTCCTCGTAGGCCTGCCAGAACTCGAAGAAGTTCAGCGTCTCGGCCTTCTTGATGGCCGCGACGACGAGCTGGCGGTCGCCGTTGGGCTTCACCAGGTCGATGGCCAGACCGAGGTTCACGTGCGGCGGCTTGACCAGGGTCGGCTTGCCGTCCTTCTCGCCGAACGAGTGGTTCATCGCCGGCATGGCCTTGATGGCCTGCACCATGGCGAACCCGATGAGGTGCGTGAAGGAGATCTTCCCGCCGCGGGCGCGCTTGAGGTGGTTGTTGATGACGATGCGGTTGTCGAACAGCAGCTTCACCGGGACCGCGCGGACCGAGGTGGCCGTCGGCAGCTCCAGCGAGGCGTTCATGTTCTTCGCCACGGCCGCGGACGGACCGCGCAGCGTCACGTACTCGGGACCCTCGGGGGCCTCCGTGGCGGGCGCGGCGGCGGCCTTCGGCCTGGCCGCGGGCGCCGGCTTCGCCGGGGCCTGTGCGGCCGGGGCGGCCTTGGCCGCGGGTGCCTGCGCCGGAGCCTGGGCCGGCGTGGCCGGGGCCTGCGCGGGCTTGGCGGCCGGAGCCGACTGGGCCGGGGCCTGCGCCGGGGCGGGCGCGGCCGGAGCCGGTGCGGCCTGGGCCGGGGGAGCGGTGGGGGTGGTGCCCGCGGCCCCCGCGGCCGCGGTACCCGCCGGAGCCGAGGCGGCGGGCGCCCCCGGCTTGTAATCGGCGAAGAAGTCCCACCAGGCACGGTCTACCGAATTCGGGTCCTGGAGGTACTGCTGATAGATCTCGTCGACGAGCCACTCGTTCGGTCCGAACGCCGCGGCGGCGCTCTTACCGGCTTGGTCGTCGGTGGAGACGTTCGAGTTACTGGGGGACTGTGGCGACACGGCGGTAACCGCCCTCTTCCGCTTCACAAGGTGATGGACAGCGGGAATAAAGGCTACGCCTCCCGGAGGGGGAAGGTCAGGTCGGGCCCGTTCATCGTCGTGCAAGTCACATCGCGAACCGCGTTTCGGGCCGTGAAATGGCGGGAAACAAGCGAGGTTCCGGATACGGGTGGGGAGTTGCGGGCACGCGGAATCGGGGCCCTGAGCGTCCTCGCTCCGCGCATCGCGCCGGCCCGTGCCTGATCACACGTGTCCGACTGGCGGAACGTATGTGATCTTGATCATCCGACTGAACCCCATGGGGGCCCGGAGCGTCAACTCGACGCCGGAACGGCTCCCGGAAGGGTGACGATGATCCGGCAACCGCGCTCGGATTCGGCCACACCGATCCGGCCGCCGTGCAGATCGACCGCCCAGCGGGCGATGGCCAGCCCCAGACCGGTGCCGCCGTCGCTGCCCGGACCGTGCGGGCGGGTGACCGCGCCCCGGTTGAACCGCTCGAACACGCGGTGCCACTCCGAGCGGGGGATGCCCGGACCCTCGTCCAGCACCTCCAGCTCCAGCGACTCCGGACGCGAGCCGCGCCGGGCCTTCACGGTGACCCGGCCGTGCGGCGGGCTGTGCTTGACCGCGTTGTCTATGAGGTTCGCCACCACCTGGTGGATGCGCTCGGGGTCGGCGTGCGCGGTCAGCTCGGGCGGAGATACGTCCAGGTGCAGATGCACGTCGGTACGGGTGTGGCTGCCGGAGCCGGAGGCGATGCCGGCGCGCGCGGAGGCGACCATGTTGGCCTCCTTGAGCACCCCGGAGAGGTACGGCCACACCTCGAAGCGGCGGGCCTTCAGCGGGACCACGCCGTTGTCGAGGCGGGAGAGGTCGAGCAGGGTCTCCACCAGCCGGCCGAGCCGGTCGGTCTGGCGCAGCGCGGTGCGCATGGTCTCCGGGTCGGCCTCGGTGACGCCGTCGACGATGTTCTCCAGCACGGCGCGCAGGCCCGCGATGGGGGTGCGCAGCTCGTGCGAGACGTTCGCGACCAGCTCCTTGCGCTGGAGGTCCTGCGCCTCCAGCTCGTCCGCCATGACGTTGATCGTGACGGCGAGGTCGCCCAGTTCGTCGCGGCGGCCCTCGCTCACCCGGCGGGTGTAGTCGCCGTGCGAGATGGAGCCCGCCACCGCGTTCATCTCGTCCAGCGGGGCGGTGAGCGAGTGGGCCACGAACTGGGTGATCAGCAGCGTGGCGATCATCGAGAAGACCGTGATGAAGCGCAGCTCGGTCTTGGTGTGCACCGCGATCATGGAGAGACCGGTGGTGATCAGCACCGAGATGACGACCAGCGCGCCCAGCTTGGTCTTGATCGAGAACGGGCGTACGCCGCCCCAGGGTTCGTCCCCGGAGCGCCGGCGCCCCGTTTCCCGTCCGCGGCTCACGGGGTCGGCGTCTCCAGCGCGTAACCGACCCCGTGCACCGTGCGGATGCGCTCGGCGCCGATCTTCCGGCGCAGGGCCTTGATGTGGCTGTCCACGGTCCGGGTGCCGGAGGCGTCCGCCCAGTCCCAGACCTCGGCGAGCAGCTGCTCGCGGGAGAGCACCGCGCGCGGGGTGTTGGCCAGGCACACCAGCAGGTCGAACTCGGTGGGCGTCAGGTGCACGTCGTCCGACTTCACCCGCACCCGGCGCTGGGCGTGGTCGATCTCCAGCTCGCCGAGGCGGAGTATCCCGGAGCGGGGCGTGGTCGCGGCCAGCGCGGCGCGCTCCATGCGGCGCAGCAGGACGTGCACCCGCGCGGCCAGCTCCCGCATGGAGAACGGCTTGGTCATGTAGTCGTCGGCGCCGACCCCGAGGCCCACCAGCATGTCGGTCTCGTCGTCGCGCGCGGTGAGCATCATGACCGGCACCGGACGGGACGCCTGCACACGGCGGCAGACCTCCAGGCCGTCGAAGCCGGGCAGCATGATGTCGAGGATCAGCAGGTCGGGCTGCCATGCCTCGGCCGTGTCGACCGCCGACGGACCGTCACCGGCGGTCTGCACGAGGAATCCCTCGGCGCGGAGCCGGGCCGCGATGGCATCGACGATCGTGGGGTCGTCCTCGACGACCAGGACCCGGCGCTGCGCGCCCTGTGACGTCGTCGCCGCACCGGTCTGGGAGGTGTGTGTCTGCTCCATCGCCCGCCCCTGTTGCTTTCCGGAATCCGTGGGGTGATCCCATGACTGCGATTGACGCTTGAATGATCCGCGTCACGCTGCACATTACGGGGACACGCCGGGCCGTCGCTATCCAGGTCGGACGGCGAGATGGACCACGTCGGGAACGCCACGGGCAACGGGGACCTCTTCGGTACGCACCTGTCGGAACCCGGCATTCCGCAAGGTTCCTTCAAATTCCGGAGAGGGCTGCGCGGACCACGTCGCCAGCACCCCGCCTGGCCTCAACACCCTTGCGCACGCGGCGAGTCCGCGCGGTGTGTAGAGACCTTCGTTGCCCTCCGTGACGGTCCAGCCGGGTCCGTTGTCGATGTCGAGACACACCGCGTCGAACGTGTCGGATGTCTCATTGACGAAACGGAGGAGATCCGCCTCCACGACGCGCGTGCGCGGGTCGGCCAGCGCGGCGGCGGAGATCTCGGCCAGCGGGCCGGTGCGGTGCCAGTCGATGACGGCGGGCTCGCGCTCGATGACGGTGATGCGTCCCCACCTGGGATCGGCGGCCGCGTGTGCCAGCGAGAAGCCGACGCCGAGGCCGCCGATCAGCACCTCCGGCGCCGGGCGGTCGTCCAGCGCGTCCCGCGCCGCGTCCACCAGCAGCCGCTCCGAGCGACCGTCGGAGGTGTCCATCAGGAAGCACCCGTTGGCGATGATCTGGAGCAGCGCCCCGCTGCGGCGCAGCGCCACCTCCCCGTACGGTCCCTCGCGCCGGTCCAGGACCACCGTGTCCGCGGCGCCGTCGTGCGTGGCAGTCATGCCGCCATCCTGCCCCGCCCGCCCGGCGATTCCTCGTTCGCCCAGAGCGAACGATGTTCGGGGAACATTGAACAGCTCAGGAGCATTGAGTCAGTGTTACTCAAGTTGACTGCCGAAGGGGAGATCATGGCTGCTGAGTCGGGTGAGTCCATGGAGTTCACGCTCGTTCTGCCTGTGCTGCCGCTCGACGGCGAGGTCGTGCTGCCCGGCATGGTCGTGCCGCTGGATCTGAGCGACGCCGAGATCCGGGCCGCCGTGGAGGCCGCCCAGGCCGCCGCCCGCGCGGAGTCCGGCAAGCCCAAGGTGCTGCTGGTCCCGCGCATCGACGGCACCTACGCCAAGACCGGCGTGCTCGGCACCGTCGAGCAGGTCGGCAGACTCGCCGACGGCGACCCCGGCGCCCTGGTCAAGGGCCGCCACCGGGTGCGCATCGGCGCGGGTACCACCGGTCCCGGCGCCGCGCTGTGGGTCGAGGGCGCCCGGGTCGAGGAGACCGTGCCCGAGCCGCTGCCCGGCCAGGTGACCGACCTGGTCAAGGAGTACAAGGCGCTGGCCACCACGTGGCTGCGCAAGCGTGGCGCCTGGCAGGTCGTGGACCGGGTCCAGGCCATCGACGACGTCTCCGCGCTCGCCGACAACTCCGGTTACTCGCCGTTCCTCACCACCGACCAGAAGACCGAGCTGCTGGAGACCACCGACCCGGTGGCCCGCCTCAGGCTCGCCGCCCAGCAGCTCCGCGACCACCTCGCCGAGCAGGACGTGGCGGAGACCATCGCCAAGGACGTCCAGGAGGGCGTCGACAAGCAGCAGCGCGAGTTCCTGCTGCGCCGCCAGCTCGAAGCGGTCCGCAAGGAGCTGCGCGAGCTGAACGGCGACGGCCCGGACGCGGCCGAGGAGTCCGACGACTACCGGGCCCGCGTGGAGGCCGCCGACCTGCCCGAGCGTGTCCGCGAGGCCGCGCTCAAGGAAGTGGAGAAGCTGGAGCGCTCCTCCGACCAGTCGCCCGAGGGCTCCTGGATCCGCACCTGGCTGGACACCGTCCTGGAGATGCCGTGGAACGAGCGGACCGAGGACGCGTACGACATCCAGGGCGCCAAGGAGATCCTGGACGCCGAGCACGCCGGTCTGGACGACGTGAAGGCGCGCATCACCGAGTACCTCGCGGTGCGCAAGCGGCGGGGTGAGCGCGGCCTCGGTGTGATCGGCGGACGGCGCGGCGGTGCCGTGCTGGCGCTGGTCGGGCCGCCCGGCGTCGGCAAGACCAGCCTGGGCGAGTCCGTCGCGCACGCGATGGGGCGCAAGTTCGTCCGGGTCGCGCTCGGCGGTGTCCGGGACGAGGCGGAGATCCGGGGCCACCGGCGCACCTACGTCGGCGCGCTGCCCGGCCGTATCGTCCGCGCGGTCAAGGAGGCCGGGTCGATGAACCCGGTCGTGCTGCTCGACGAGATCGACAAGGTCGGCTCGGACTTCCGGGGCGACCCGGCGGCCGCCCTGCTCGAAGTGCTGGACCCGGCGCAGAACCACACCTTCCGGGACCACTACCTGGAGGTCGAGCTCGACCTGTCCGACGTGGTCTTCCTCGCCACCGCCAATGTGCTGGAGGCGATCCCGGAGGCGCTGGCCGACCGGATGGAGATCGTCCGGCTCGACGGCTACACCGAGGACGAGAAGGTCGTCATCGCCCGCGACCACCTGCTCCCGCGCCAGCTGGAGCGGGCCGGTCTCACCGGCGAGGAGGTCACGCTGGAGGAGGGCGCGCTGCGCAAGCTCGCCGGGGAGTACACCCGCGAGGCGGGCGTGCGCACCCTGGAGCGGACCGTGGCGCGGCTGCTGCGCAAGGTCGCGGCCCAGCACGAACTGGGTGAGCGGGAACTGCCGTTCACCGTCCGTGAGGAGGACCTGCGCGGTCTGGTGGGCCGTCCGCACCACGTGCCCGAGTCCGCGCAGGACCCGGCCGAGCGCCGTACCGCCGTACCCGGTGTGGCGACCGGGCTCGCGGTCACCGGCGCCGGCGGCGACGTGCTGTACGTCGAGGCGTCGCTCGCCGACCCGGAGACGGGGGCGGCGGGGCTGACCCTGACCGGGCAGCTCGGTGACGTGATGAAGGAGTCGGCGCAGATCGCGCTGAGCTTCCTGCGCAGCCACGGCGCCGAGCTGGAGCTGCCGGTGGCCGACCTGAAGGACCGGGGTGTGCACATCCACTTCCCGGCGGGCGCGGTCCCCAAGGACGGGCCGAGCGCGGGCGTCACCATGACCACCGCGCTGGCCTCCCTGCTCTCCGGCCGGCTGGTCCGCACGGACGTGGCGATGACCGGTGAGGTCTCGCTGACCGGGCGGGTGCTGCCGATCGGCGGGGTGAAGCAGAAGCTGCTCGCCGCGCACCGCGCCGGGGTGACCACCGTGATCATCCCCAAGCGCAACGAGCCCGACCTGGACGACGTCCCGGCCGAGGTGCTGGAGAAGCTCGACGTGCACGCGGTGACCGACGTCCGCCAGGTGCTGGAGCTGGCCCTCGCGCCCGCCGCCACCGTGGCGGAGGCGCCGGTCGCGGCCTGAGCGGGGCGAAGGCCCGAGTCCCCTTTCACGAGGAGGCTCGGGCCTTTCGCGTACGCGGGAGGCTCAGCCGTTGGCCAGCGCCTGCACCCGGTCCAGGGCGCCGTTGAACCGGTCGTGGTCACCGACCGTCGGGCCGGACGAGGTGTACTGCCACATCGTGTGGAAGTCCCAGCCCGCCGGCAGCGTGCCCGGCGCGGTGGCGTACCGGGCGATCCACAGCGGGTTGACCGCGCCGAAGGCGGCGGTGTTGCCCGTGCACTGGGTCCACCAGCTCGTCGCCGTGTAGATCACCGCGTCCCGGCCGGTGCGCGCCCGGTAGGTGCCCAGGAAGTCCGCGATCCAGTTGGTCATCGCGGCCCCGGCCATGCCGTAGCAGGCGTCGCCGTACGGGTTCCACTCGATGTCCAGCACGCCGGGCAGCGTCCGCCCGTCCCGCGACCAGCCGCCGCCGTGGTCCACGAAGTAGTTCGCCTGCACCGCGCCGCTCGTGGTGTCCGGGGTGGCGAAGTGGTACGCCCCCCGGATCATGCCCACGTTGTACGAGCCGTTGTACTGCTGGGCGAAGTACGGGTTGGTGTAGTAGGTGCCCTCCGTGGCCTTGGTGTAGGCCCAGCGGACCCCGCTGTTCCACAGCGTGGTCCAGTCGACGTTGCCCTGGTGGCCGGAGACGTCGACGCCCTCGGTCTGGGCGGCCCTGGTGCCGGCCGGGACGCCGGAGCGGCCGTCGTGGGAGAGGACGCCCATGCCGAGGTAGGCATCGCCGCGGTGGGGCGCGGCCTGGGCGGGAGCGGCGAAGAGGACACCGAGGACGAGGCTGAGCGCGCCGAGCAGGGCCGTGACCAGGAGTGCGGACGTGCGGGGGCGGGCGGGACCGGGTCTGTGCACGGGCATGGCGTGGCCTTTCGGGGTGAAAGTGGGGGACCG
Source organism: Streptomyces griseoluteus (assembly GCF_004784465.1). GTDB lineage: Bacteria > Actinomycetota > Actinomycetes > Streptomycetales > Streptomycetaceae > Streptomyces > Streptomyces griseoluteus. The sequence continues at coordinate 702,772 of NZ_SRRU01000001.1, forward strand.
GAAATGACCGACGAGCCTGTTGCGCCGGGCCGCCGCGAGGGGCCCGGCCAAGAAGCTACGCACGTAGATGCGGGGGTGGGAAGGGGGTCCGGATGCCGCCGTTGGTCTACGCCTGCGAAATACTGACGGAGCTGCGGCGATGACGGGGTCCGGCAGAAAATTTCAGACGGCGAAACCGGGCAGGGGTACTGAGGTGCACGAGGACGGGAACAACGGCACGGGCGAGGGCACCGCACCCGTGGCGCCGCGCTGTGCCGACCAGGAATTCCTGGCGCTGGAGCGTGAACTGACCGTGCTGCTGCGCCGGGCGCGCGCCAGTCAGGGGGAGATGGCGCGCGAGGTCCACCCCGACCTGGAATCGGCCGCGTACGGGCTGCTGATCCGGCTCGACGAGCAGGGCGGCCAGCGGGCCACCGAACTGGCCGCCTACATCGGCGTCGGCAAGGCCACCATGTCCCGCCAGTTGCGCGCCCTGGAGGACCTCGGCCTGATCGCCCGTGAGCCCGACCCGGCCGACGGCCGCGCCTGGCTGGTCACCCTCACCGACGAGGGCCGGGGCCGGGTGGGCCAGGTCCGCGAGGCCCGCCGCGCGCGCTACGTCAGCCAGCTCGCCCACTGGGACCGCCGCGAGGTCGCCGAGCTGGCCCGGCTGCTGCACGAATTGAACGGCGTCGCGGAGAAGTAGCCGAGAGCCGGGCGAACCCTCACAGCTCCACGTGGACGGCCGTCGCGTCGTCGTGCGTCTTGCCGCGGCCGAGGAACGCCCGCTCCTCGCGGTCCGCGAGCTCCAGCTCCCGCACCCGGTCCACCAGGGCACGGGTGCCCTCCTTGGCGACCAGGTCGAACAGGGCCGTCCAGTCGCCCTCGTGGAACTTCTCCGTCCAGCGGGCCGCGCCGTCGGTCAGCGCGACCAGCGAGCGCACCCGGGCACGCGGCACCGAGCCGGTGACCGCGTACCGGGCCACCTCGGGGTCGGCGGCGGCCGTGAAGAAGCCGCCCTCCTTGTTGCGCAGCTCGGCGTCCACCCGTTCCGCGCTGGCCAGCGCCCCGCGCGGCAGCCGGGCCAGCCGCTCGTCCAGCACCGGGGTCACCGTGCCGTCCGGGGCGCGCAGCAGCAGCGCGGAGTCCGACAGCACCAGGTACTCGACCGTCTCCGCCGACCAGCGGACCAGCACCACCGTCGCCTGGGGCGTACGCGGGTGAGAAAGGTCACAGCTGGTCAGATGGGCCTTCGATGTTTGGGTGATCGCCCGGCCGAGAATCTCCGCCAGCGTCAGATCTCGGTGGGAAACGGTCAGTTCGGTCAGCGCGCCGCCCAGCCGGGCGGTGAACCAGGGCACCGGGTGTGAGCAGCCCGGCGTGTACGGGGGCGGCGTCACCCCGTCCAGCAAGATCACGCAACCGCCCTGACCGCAGGCGGGTAGTCCGACCCCCGCGAAGTCCTCGTTGGGCCGGTCGGCGGTGCCGGGTTCCGAGACGAGATCAGTACGCACCCCGCCAGTCTGCACGAACCCTTCACGAGCGGGGGCAACGGCCGAAGCGCGTACCCGGATCGGTGCGACCGCCCGGCTCGGGCGCCGGAAATGGCGGCAATTGGCATGGTCCGGGAATGCGTGGCGGCGAATATTGCCAAAGCCTGCCCCGCGCGTCCAACCGGCCCGCCGCGCAAGGGTGTCCGGCGCGCCGCCGCGACTTGCCCGCCAACTCCCCTCCGATGTTCACTCCTTCGGGTGGCGGGTCAGGTGATGCGCGGCCACTGCCCACCGGCGCTGGGAGGGTCGGGAACCATGAACCGGGTGTACGCACCACTTGGCACCGAGACGACGGGGCGCCGCCCGGCCCTTCCGTAGACGAGTTCAGGATTGCGAGCACCGGTGCAGAAGAAGCGGCCTCGGCGCGCAGGCAGGCAGACGGCTCCCCAGGGGACCGCCGAGCAGAACCCCGTGGGCGCTGGACGCCCCACCCATGTGCGCAACCGGTTGATCGTCGCAGTGGCCGTGGTGGCCGCCGCCATAGCCGCGGCAGGCGCGCCCGCCCTGCTCACCGCTTCCGGGGACCTCCATGAGTCCCAGAAGCTGGTGACGCTGGCGGACGAGGCGCAGGACGCCCTCGCGCTCGCCCACTCGCTGGCCGACGAGCGCGACGAGGTCACCTCCTACGTGGCCGCCGGACGCCCCAGGGCCAAGGCGCCCTCCGAGCAGCGCGGCACCCGAGTGGACCGTCAGGTCGAGGACCTGCGCGCGGACACCGACCTGCCGTCCCGGCTGCGTACCGCGCTGGACGGCATCGCCACCGTCCGCCGCGCCGCGCTGACCGGCAAGACAGACGCGCTGCGCACCCACCAGGCGTACTCGGCCACCATCACCGAGCTGCACCGGCTCGCGGAGGAGCTGGCCGACCGCACGCCCCCGCGCGCGGGCTCCGGCGCCTACGCGCTCGCCGGTCTGGACACCGCCGTCCAGCAGTCCGCCGCCGCGCGCGGCCTGCTGCTGGCCGCGCTGAGCGTGCCCTCCACGCCCAGCACCTCGATCAGCCCGGTCACCGGCCTGCCCGTCACCACCAACGGCAGCTCCGAGGCCGACACCGCCCGCCGCGACGCGCTCACCGCCGCCGCCCAGCGGGCCCGGCTGCGCGCCGACGCCGGCCTCGCCACCTTCCGCGAGACCGCGCCCGGGGCCGCCGTCACCTCCTACGACTCCACGGTCACCGGCCCCGAGGTCAACTCCGCCGACAAGTACCTGGACTTCCTCACCGCCCAGCCCACCTTCGGCGACCGGCAGCTCGCCGTCAGCGCCAAGAAGCTGGACGCCGCGCTCTCCGCCCGCGTCGACCTGATGCGCGGCGCCGAGTCCGCCCTCTACGAGCGCCAGGGACAGAGCCTCGCCGCCTTGCGGGACGACGACGTCACCGGGCTGGAGATCCGCATCGCGGTGCTCGGCGCCCTGATGCTGGTCGCCGTCGGTGTCGCCACCGCCATGGCCCGCACCCTGACCCGCCCGCTCTCCGTGCTGCGCCGGGGCTCGGCCCGCCTGGCCGGCGCCGAGGACCCGGCCGGGCAGGAGCCGATCGCCTTCACCGGGCGCAACGACGAGTTCGCCCAGGTCGTCCGCTCGGTGAACGCCCTGCACGCGCACGCCGTCGCCCTGCACGAGCGGGTCGCCACCCTGGAGGCCGACCGCAAGCACCTGGTCGGCCAGCGCCAGAAGATGGCCGACGCCCGCGAGGAGCTGCGCGCCGAACTCAGCGACTCCAGCGCCCAGCTGGAGCGGCTGCGGGAGAGCATCGGCGGCACCTTCGTCAACCTCGCGCTGCGCACCCTCGGCCTGGTCGAGCGCCAGCTCTCCGTCATCGAGGGGCTGGAGGAGCGCGAGCAGGACCCGGAGCGCCTGGCCACCCTGTTCAAGCTGGACCACTTCGCCACGGTGATGCGGCGCCACAGCGAGAACCTCCTGGTCCTCTCCGGCACCGAGCACGTCCAGCCCGCGCACGGACCGGTCCCACTGGTCGACGTGGTCCGCGCGGCCGTCAGCGAGATCGAGCGGTACGAGCGCGTCCGGATCGCCGCGCTGCCCCCGCACGCCCATGTGGCCGGCTTCGCCGCCGACGACCTCTCCCACCTGCTGGCCGAACTGATGGAGAACGCCAGCTCGTTCTCCCCGCCCGACCTGCCCGTGGAGGTCTCCGCCTGGCTGCTGGAGTCCGGCGAGGTCATGCTCTCGGTGCAGGACGAGGGCATCGGCATGGCCGCCGAGCGGATGGAGCGGCTCAACGGCCGCCTCGCCGACTTCGACCCCGAGTCACCGTACGAGCAGGAGGGCGAGGACGGCCTCGGCCTCGGCCTGTACGTCGTCGCCCGGCTCGCCCACCGGCACGGCATCCGCGTCCAGCTGCGCGAGCAGAAGCAGGGCGGGGTCGCCGCCGTGGTGGTGCTGCCGCAGTCGCTGCTCGCGGAGATCCCGGCCGCCGCGGTCCCGCACCACGCCACCCGTACCGACGCCACGCAGAGCTTCTCCCTGCCCGGCGCCGACGCCGAGGCCAACTCCAACGTGCTGCGCGGCCGCCCCAAGGGCGCCGACCCGCTCGTCGCCCTCGCCGAGAAGGCCGTGGCCGACAGCGAGAGCGCCGAGAAGGCCGACGCCGGTGACACGGTGATCCCGCGCCAGGCCACCCGCGAACTGCCGCCCGAGCCGGCGCCCGCCGCGCCGCCGGGGGCGGCCCCCGAGACCACCATGGAGCTGCTGCTCCCGCCGGCCGCCCCCGCCGGCGAGAACACGGCCGCCATCCCCGAACCCGCAGCCCCCCTCCCCGCCGAGGCCACGCACGACCGCGCCCCGGACGAGACGGAGGAGAAGCTGACGAGCAAGGGCCTGCCCAAGCGCACCCCGAAGATCACCGCGCCCGAGGCCCCGGTCCGCCCGCGCGCCACAGGCGTCGACGCCGAGGCCCTGCGCCGCAGGCTCGGCGGCTTCCGCCAGGGCGCGCAGGCCGGGTACCGCGACGTCGAAGCGGAGATCGCCGAGCGCACCGCGCAGAACCAGCGGCCCGCCACCAGCGCGAACGCCGAAGAGTCCACGGGGGGACACGCCGAGGAGGCAAGCAGTTGACCACGCCCAGTACCTACGGACTGAGCAGTGAAGCCCGCAACCTGCATTGGCTGCTGACCAACCTGGTCGAGGAAGTACCCGGAATCCAGTCGGTCGCGGTCGTCTCCTCCGACGGCCTGCTCCTGCTGTCGTCCGACCCGAACCGCGCCGAGGCGGACCGGCAGAACCGGCCGGCCACGAAGGGCCCCCGCGGCTCGGCCGCCGACCTCGCCACCATCGTCTCCGGCATCGGCAGCCTCACCGTGGGCGCCGCCAAGCTGATGGACTACGGCTCGGTCAAGCACACCATGGTCGCCATGGACGAGGGCAGCCTCTTCGTCATGTCGATCAGCGACGGCTCGCTGCTCGGCGTGCACGGCTCCGCCGAGTGCGACATGAGCGTGATCTCGTACCACATGGCGCTCTTCGTCGGCCGGGCCGGGCATGTGCTCACCCCGGAACTCCGCAGCGAGCTGCGGAAATCCATGGAGTCCGAACCGAGCGGGAGCGTCCGATGAGCGCCATCGCCAAGAAGACGCAGCTCCCCACGCGCGGCGGCGACCGCAAGGCCGCCCGTGTGCGTCCCTACTCGCTCACCGGCGGCCGCACCCGCTTCGGCCACGTCCTCCTGGTGGAGACGTTCGTGGCCAGCACCGCGGCGCTGGACGCCCCGGAGGAGCGCAAGGAACTGGCGAACGGCACCGCTCCGCGCGTGATGCCGGAGATGGTCGCCATCGTCGAACTGTGCCGCCGTATGCGCACGGTGGCTGAGATCGCCGCGCTGCTGAGAATGCCGCTCGGCGTGGTCCGGGTGCTCCTGAGCGACCTCGCGGACCAGGGAAAGATCCGTGTTTACGGCACCGGGACCGGTCACGGCACCGGCCGTCCGGACCGCGCGCTGCTGGAAAGGGTGCTGAGTGGACTCCGCCGTCTCTGACGCGACCGCCCCCGTCGGGAACGCTCCCCTCGTCGACGGCCTGGCCGAGCCCGTCGAGGAACTGAAGTCCTGGCAGCAGGACCGCAGCCGGGCACCCGTCGCCACGAAGATCGTGGTGGCGGGCGGCTTCGGCGTCGGCAAGACCACCCTGGTCACCGCGGTCTCGGAGATCACCCCGCTCCAGACCGAGGCGCTGATGACCCAGGCGAGCGAGGAGACCGACGACCTCACCGCCACGCCGGGCAAGACCTCCACGACCGTGGCCATGGACTTCGGCCGCATCACGCTCGACGACGACCTGGTGCTCTACCTGTTCGGCACGCCGGGCCAGCAGCGCTTCTGGTTCATGTGGGACGACCTGGTGCGCGGCGCGATAGGCGCCGTGGTCCTGGCCGACACCCGCCGGCTCAAGGACTGCTTCCCGGCGCTGGACTACTTCGAGAGCTGCGGCCTGCCCTATGTGGTCGCGGTCAACCACTTCGACGGCAGTGAGATGTTCGGGCCGGAGGACGTGCGGGAGGCACTGACCATACCGGCGCACATCCCTGTCATGATCATGGACGCGCGGCGCCGGATCTCAGCGATCGAGACCCTCCTGGCCCTGGTGGGCCACGCGCTCGACGTAACCCCCGAGTAGCCCAAAGCCCCCGTAGGAGACACCCCCGCATGCGGAAGATACTCGTCGTGGGAGCCGGCCAGTCCGGTCTCCAGCTCGCCCTCGGCCTCCAGTCGCACGGCTACGAGGTCACCCTGATGTCCAACCGGACGGCGGACGAGATCCGTTCCGGCCGGGTCATGTCGACGCAGTGCATGTTCGACACCGCGCTCCAGCACGAGCGTGACCTCCAGCTCAACTTCTGGGAGTCCCAGGCCCCGAAGATCGAGGGGCTCGGCGTCTCGGTCGCCGCCCCCGGCTCCTTCGACCCCGGCCCCTCCCAGCGGGCCATCGACTGGGTCGGCAAGCTGGACGGCTACGCGCAGTCGGTCGACCAGCGGGTCAAGATGGCCGGCTGGATGGAGACCTTCGCCCAGCGCGGCGGCCAGCTCGTCATCCACGGCGCGGCCGTCGGTGACCTCGACTACTTCTCCCGCACCTACGACCTGGTGCTGGTCTCGGCCGGCAAGGGCGAGCTGGTGTCGATGTTCGCCCGCGACCCGGAGCGCTCCCCGTACACCGAGCCGCAGCGGGCGCTCGCGGTGGCGTACGTGCACGGGCTCGGCCCGCGGCCGGAGCACCCGGAGTTCGACGCGGTCCGCTGCAACCTGGTGCCGGGCGTCGGCGAGATGTTCGTGATGCCGACCCTGACCATCTCCGGCCGTGCCGACATCCTGTTCTGGGAGGGCATACCCGGCGGCCCGCTCGACGTGTTCAACGGCATCAAGGACCCCGCCGAGCACCTCTCCCTGACCCTGGAGCTGATGGAGAAGTTCCTGCCCTGGGAGTACGCCCGCGCCACCAAGGTGGAACTCACCGACGCCGGCGGCACCCTGGCGGGCCGCTACGCGCCGACCGTGCGCAACCCCATCGGCCGGCTGCCCGGCGGCGGCCTGGTCCTCGGCGTGGCCGACGTGGTCGTGGCCAACGACCCGATCACCGGCCAGGGCTCCAACTCGGCGTCCAAGTGCGCGGCCGCCTACCTCGCCTCCATCCTGGAGCGCGGCGACGAGCCCTTCGACGAGGAGTGGATGAAGGCCACCTTCGACCGCTACTGGGCGACCGCCCAGCACGTCACCAAGTGGACCAACGCCATGCTCGCCCCGCCGCCGGAGCACATCCTCAACCTCATCGGCGCCGCCGGCCAGCTCCAGCCGGTCGCCGACCGCTTCGCCAACGGCTTCAACGACCCGGCCGACTTCGAGAACTTCTTCTACGACCCCGCGAAGACGGAGGCGTACGTCGGCTCGGTGGCCGCCGGCGCCTGACGCACTCGACGACCCTCCCGGCCCCGTGCCCGCCTCTCACAGGCGGCGCGGGGCCGCGTCCGGTCGTACGGCGCCCAGGACCGGGTTGGCCGCCAGGGGGGAGATCTTGACGTTCTCGCCGGTGCGGGGAGCCTGGACCACCCTGCCGCCGCCCAGGTACAGGGCGACATGGGTCGCCTCGGGGAAGTAGATCACCAGGTCGCCGGGGCGCAGCGAGTTCAGCGGGACGTGGGGGAGCCGGGCCCACTGCTCCTGGCTGGTGCGGGGGATGGGGGTGCCCGCGCGGGCCCAGGCGCGGGAGGTCAGGCCCGAGCAGTCGAAGGAGGCCGGGCCCTCGGCGCCCCACCGGTACGGCTTGCCGAGCTGGTCCAGGGCGTAGCGGACCGCCTGTCCGCCCTCCGCCGAGGCCGGCCGGTTGTCGTCGCCGAGGGCGCCGGAGTCGGTGAGGCTCCGCTGCGCCCGGGCCACCCCGTCCTGCTCCAGCCGGGACACCTCGCCCCGCTGCGCCGGGGTGAGGGAGGCGAGGAGCCGCTCCACGTCCGCCAGGCGGCGGGTCACGTCGTCCCGCTGCTTCTTCTGCTTCCCGGCCAGGGTGAGCTGGGTGTCCAGCGCCCGGCGGGCCGACCTGGCGAGCGCGTCCGCGCGCTTCTCGGCGCCGGTCAGCCGGTCCAGGGTGGCGGCGCGTCGACCGGCGACGCGGCCGATGACATGGCCCTCGTCGAGCGCCTGCTGAGGGTCGCGGGCGAGGAGCAGGCGGACGTAGACGGAGAAGTTCGAGCTGTTCTGGTACTGCTGGCGGGCGAGCCGTCCGGCATCGCCCCGGCTGCCCTTCAACGCCATCCTGGCCTTGGCCAGTTCACCGTCCAGCCGCTTCACCTCGGCGCGCTGGGCGGTGAGCTTCTCGGCGGTGGCGTTGTAGGTCTCGGTGGCCTGCTCGGTCTGCCGGTACAGCTGCTGAAGGTCCGTCAGCAGCTGGGCCACCGGCCGCTGCGGCTTCGGCGCGGCGAGGGCGGGCGCGGGCGCGAGGGCGGCCTGGGCCGTGATCGCGGCCGTACAGGCCAGGCGCAGCAGGGTTCCTGACACGACATCACCTCCGGTACTGGGGCGGCGGACCTTCCGCCTGCCTCCGTACCGCGAGCTTGTGCCGCGCTTCGCCGGTCCGCGTGCCTAACGTGCGCGGACCGGCGCAACAATGTCACCCGGTCGGGTCGTCCGGCTTGCCGTGCGGCGTGTTGTCCCGCCTCGGCCTGGACCAGGGCCAGCGAAGCCGGTCGGCGTCGCCGAGGCCCTCCGGGTCGTGCACGTACTTCCACCCCCGCACCAGCCCCAGCCTCTTGGTATGTCCACGCGGGGTGCGCCGGTACACCAGCACCGTGGGCGGCCCGCCGGCCGCGTCCGGGACCGGGATGCGGTACGTCTTCGGGGGGTGGCCGGTCGGGCCGAGCAGCACGGGCAGCACCCGGCCGTCCATCGGTCCGCCCTCGAAGGGGGTGTCCTGACTCTTCACGCCCTCAAGTCTCGGTCATCCCCGGCGATCGCGGCGACGACGGCCGCCGTCTGCGGGTCGCGGCCTGCGGTCACCACCAGGACGGCGGTGAACTGCTCGACCAGCCAGTCCCGCAGCTCGTCTTTCGGCGGCCGCTTGTCCTCGTCCAGCCACATCAGCGAGGACGCCTCGACCGCCGCGACCCACATCCGCACCGTCATCCGCAGCCGGGGTCCCGGCTCGGTCACCCCGAGGTGGCTGTAGAGGTGCTCGGCGGCGGCCCGGCGCACCCCGTCCACGATGGCCGTGGTCCGGGAGGTCTCCACCACGCTGCCACCCTGGAGCAGGGCGCTGAACCCGGTGTCGTGCTCGTCCACGAAGGCCAGGTAGCGGTCGAGGACCCGCGCGAGCCGGGCCGCCGTCGGCCCCTCGCGGGGCTCGTCGAAGCAGAGCCGCAGCGCCTCGGCGGCCGACGTCAGCGCGGCCTCGTAGAGCTGCTGCTTGCCGCCGGGGAAGTAGCGGTAGACCAGCGGGCGGGAGACCCCGGCCGCCTCCGCCACGTCGTCCAGCGAGACGTCCTCGGGGGCGCGGTGCGCGAAGAGGGCCAGCGCCGATTCCAGGAGCTGACCGCGGCGCTGTTCCACGCTGAGGCGTCGGTAGGCGGGGGTGGCGGCCTGCGGGGTCATGACTGGCAGCGTAATCGCTCCCCTCCCGGCCGCCCTGCCCGGTCGCATCGCTACGCCAGCAGCCCCGACGCCTTCCACAGCCGCCGTCCGGCGCCGCGCAGGACGCCGATCTCGTCCAGGAACTCGGTGAGCCGGCCCGCGCCGGTCTGCATCACCTCGCGCCGGTGCCCGCTGGCCTTCACCTGGGCCAGCGCCTCGCGCTTGTCGAGGCCGACGTTGGTGTACACCTCCGGGTTGATGAAGGCGATGGAGAAGATCCGCGCGAACTCGCCGGAGGTGATACGGGTGAACTCCCGCGACCACTTCGGCGCCGTCACCATCTGGCGGCGCAGCTCCTCACGGGCGTACCGGACGTGCCGGGCCTCCTCCACCACGTGGATGCGCGTGACGCCCCGGATCAGGGGCTGCACCCGCTCGTCGGGGAAGGTGAGCCGCTGCATCCAGTCCAGCACCTCCTCGCCGAGCAGGGTGGCGGTGAAGGAGCCGGGCGTGGTGGAGATGGTCTTGAACAGGCGCCCGAGGTTCTGGTGGGCCCGGCTCACCGGGTACCAGGGGGTGCCGCCGCGGGTGACCACGCGGGCGAACATCTTGGAGTGCCGGCACTCGTCCTCGATCTCGGTGAGCGCGTACCGGACGTGGGCGCTGGTGGCCGGCTTGTCGTAGATGTGCCGGACCAGCAGCTGCATCAGGATCAGCTCGAACCAGATGCCCAGCGAGGCGAGCGCGGCGGCCTCGTGCCGGGACAGGTCGATGCGCTGCTCCTCGCTCATCCTGTGCCACAGCGGGGTGCCGTACAGCGACACCAGCTCCGGGGGCCAGAACCACTTGCCCTCCTCGAAGGGGGCGTCCCAGTCCAGCTCCTTGTCCGGGTCGAAGGAGTGCTTGGCGGAGGAGACGAGCAGTCGCTCGGCCACCTGCTCGCGGTCCTTCAGCGCGCCGAGCGCGTCGCGCAGCCCGTCGAGCGCGTCCGCTTCCGTCAGGGTCGTCATGGCCTTTGGTCACCTCGTCCAGCCAGGGGTACGTCGTCGTCCGCCTCTTATGAGACTGCGTGTCAGCAAGGGCGTCAATCCCTCGCGCACGACTTTTACCGACGACGGGTCACCTCCGGCTCAGGAACCGAGCACCGCCCGCATCACATCCCGGGCGATCGGCGCCGCGTCCCCGCCCCCGCTGATCTCCCCCCGGTCCGCCGAGGCGTCCTCCACCACCACCGCGACCGCCACCGCCGGCTCCGGCGCGCCGTCCGCCTGCGCCCAGGAGACGAACCAGGCGTACGGCAGCCCGGTGTTGCCGACCCCGTGCTGCGCGGTGCCCGTCTTGCCGCCGACCGTGGCACCCCGGATCGCCGCGTTGCCGCCGGTGCCGCGCTCCACCGCGTCCCGCATCAGCTCCTTGAGCCGGGACGCCGTCGACGCCCGCACGACCTGCGTCAGCGGATGGGTGCCGCCGCCCGCGACCGTCTCACCGCTGGAGCGGGTGGTGCGCTCCACGAGGTACGGCGCCCGCGCCTGCCCGCCGTTCGCCACCGCCGCCGACACCATCGCCATCTGGAGCGGGGTGGCCCGCGTGTTGTACTGCCCGATGGAGGACAGGCCGAGCTGCGCCTTGTCCACCACCGTGTCGAAGGTGGACTCCGCCACCGCGAACGGCACCCGGAGCTCCGTGTCGTTGAAGCCGAAGGCCCCCGCCGTCGCCGCCATGTCCCCCAGCCCCACGTCCACGCCCAGCTTGGCGAACACCGTGTTGCAGGACCACGCGAACGCCTCCCGCAGCGAAGCGTCCCGGCAGCCGTCGGCCTCGTTGGTCAGCCGGGTGGTGGTGCCCGGCAGCCGGTACGGGTCGGGGGAGTCGGTCGGCGCGTCCAGATCCGTGATCACCCCGGCGTCCAGCGCTGCCGCCGCCGTGACCACCTTGAACGTCGACCCCGGCGGATACGTCTGCCGCACCGCCCGGTTCAGCATCGGCTTGTCCGGATCGGCGTTCAGCTGCTCCCACGCCGCCGTCGCGCCCGTACCGTTCCCCGACAGCCGCGCCGGGTCGTACGACGGGGTCGACACCAGCGCCAGCACCCTGCCCGTGGCCGGCTCGATCGCGGCCACCGCCCCCTTGCGGCCGCGCAGCCCCTGGTACGCGGCCCGCTGGGCCCTCGCGTTCAGCGTGGTGACGACGTTCCCGCCGGGCGCCGCCCCGCTCGCCGTGTCGTGCCACACCGGGAACTGCGACAGCAGCGGATCGGTGCCGGACAGCAGCCGGTCCTCCGCGTGCTCCAGGAAGGTCGAGCCGAAGCGCTGCGAGGCGAAGCCGGTCACCGGGGCGTACAACGGGCCGTCCAGGTAGGTGCGTTCGTAGCGGAGCTGCTCGCCGGTGTCGCGGGAGCCGGTCACCGGCGCGCCGCCGACCAGGATGTTCCCGCGCGGCTGCTGGTAACGGGCGATGGCCGAGCGCCGGTTGGCCGGGTTGTCCCCGTACGCGCCCGCCTCGACCACCTGCACCCGCGCCGCGTTCGCCAGCAGCGCCAGCAGGAGGAGGCCGCAGAAGACCAGGGCGTGCCGGATGTACGGGGCCATCGGGCGGGTGCCGCCGTAGTCGCCCGGTCCGCTCACGGGGCCTCCTCGCCGTCGTACTGGCTGCGCGCCGAGTCGCTCACCCGGATCAGCAGGGCCACGATCGCCCAGTTGGTGACCACCGAGGAGCCGCCCTGGGCGAGGAACGGCATCGCCATGCCGGTCAGCGGGATCAGCCCGGTCACCCCGCCCGCGATCACGAACACCTGGAGCGCCAGGATCGACGCCAGCCCCACCGCCAGCAGCCGCCCGAACGGCTCCCGCAGGGCGAGGGCGGCCCGGAATCCCCGCTCCACCAGCAGGGCGTAGAGCAGGAAGATCGCCGCGAGCCCGGCGAGGCCCAGCTCCTCACCGGCCGTCGCCAGGATGAAGTCCGACTTGGTGGCGAAGCCGATCAGCGTGGAGTGGCCGAGTCCCAGCCCGGTGCCGGTCGTCCCGCCCGCCGCGAAGGCGAACAGCGACTGGGCGAGCTGGTTGGGTCCCTCGCCCGCGTCGATGGAGGCGAAGGGATGCAGCCAGTCCTCGATCCGGCCGTGCACATGCGGCTCCAGATGCCCGACCGCCCACGCGCCGAGCACCGCCAGCACCAGCCCCACCGCGATCCAGCCGGTCCGCCCGGTCGCCACGTACAGCAGCACCACGAACAGGCCGAAGAAGAGCAGCGAGGTGCCGAGGTCCCGCTCCAGCACCAGCACCCCGACGCTCAGCAGCCAGATCGTCACGATCGGCCCCAGCACCCGCCCGGTCGGGAACTGCAGCCGCCACAACCGGCGCCCGGTGTACGCCAGCGCGCTGCGGTTCGCGGCCAGGTACGCGGCGAAGAACACCGCGAGCAGCACCTTGGCGAACTCGCCCGGCTGGATGGAGAACCCCGCGATCCTGATCCAGATCCGGGCGCCGTTGACCGCCGGGAACAGGATCGGCAGCAGCAACAGCACCAGCGCGGCCGCCACGCACACGTACGAGTACCGCTGGAGCACCCGGTGGTCGCGCAGCCCCAGCACGACCACGATGAACAGCCCCACCCCGAGCGTCGACCACACCAGCTGCGCCGGGGCCGCCCGGTCGGCCGGGGTCTGGAGGTCGAGCCGGTAGATCAGCACCAGCCCGAGCCCGTTCAGCAGCACCGCGATGGGCAGCGGCAGTGGATCGGCGTACGGCGCCCGCAGCCGCACCGCGATGTGCGCGAGCAGCGCGAGACCGCCGAGCCCGGCCCCGTACCCCGCCGCGCCGGGCGGTACGGAACCGGTGCGGGCCAGGCCGACCGCGCAGTAGCCGTACACCGACAGCAGCACGGCCAGCACGATCAGGGCCAGCTCGACCCCGCGCCGCCGGGGCAGCCGGGGGCGCGGGACGGCGGTGCGGGAGGCGGGCGGCGCGGTCCCGGCCTGGGTCATCGGCGGGAGTTCCGCTGGCGGGGGATCAGCACCAGCGCGGGACGGGCCCGACGTTGCCGATGTACCGGGCCGAGGCCCACGCCCAGGTGCCGTCCGTCAGCAGGTACCAGAGCGGGTTGTCGCCGACCCGGTCGCCGTTCACCTTGCAGTAGATGGACACGTGCTCGCCCTGCTTCGCGAAGCGGACGCGGCGGGTGCCGCGGTCCGGGCGGTCGTGCAGCCAGATGCCGCCCTTGGCGGTCACCACACCCTCGTACCGGCGCGGGTCGCGGTCGCCGCGCCCGCCCGCGTGCCCGTCCGGGCCGCCCTCCTGCTGAGCGGCCGGCGCACCCCCGGCCGGGCCGTCCGAGGCACCGGCGGGCACCGCCCCGCCGAGCAGTACGCCCGTCACGGCCCCCAGAGCCAGGCCGTGGAAGAGGACGGAACGCAGGGACATGGAAGACCTCCGGAAAAGGACGGAACTGACTAACCGCCACATTAGGAGTTCACGGGTGCGGTGGCGCGCCGCAGTGGGCCATCGGGGAGGAGACGCTTGCTCCCTTCGGGGCGCGCTGGTCCCATGGGTGGGGGGTGATGGTGCGATGAGCGGACTCAGGGTGGTGCCGAGCCGGGGGCGGCTGTACGTGTGCGACGCGGGCGGGGGTGGCGTCGCCTGGTACGACCGGGGGAGCGGCCGGGTCAGCCTGCTCGTCGCCGAACGCGAGCGGGACGTGCTCGACGCGCTGAAGCCCTTCCTCACCGGCCCGGTGACCCTCGGACCGCCCCCGGTCCCGGACGCCGCCGAACTCGCCCGGCTGACCCTGCCCCCGGACGACGACCTCGCCCCGAACCGCCCGGGCGAGGCCCTGCTGGTGGCCCTCGACCGCGCGCCCGCCCCCAGGTTCCGTGCCGACCCGCGCCGCCGCGCCCTCCTCGCGGAACAGACCGTCGGCGCGGCCCTGGACCGGCTGGAGGAGGCGGGCTGCCGCACCCTGCACTCGATACCGCTGCCCGGCGGCGGCCGCATCCCGCACCTGCTCGTCGGCCCCGCCGGCCTCTTCGCCGTCGGCGCGCTGTACGCCCGCGGGCGGCGGGTGCGGCTCTCCGGCCCGCTGGTCGCGGTCGGCCGCCGCCCGCCCGAACCCCTCCCGCGCCGACTGCGCGCCGACGCCGGGCGTGCCGGGTACGCGCTGACGGCGGGGGTGCGCCCGGTGCTGGTCCTGGTCGGTCCGGCCGAGGTGAGCGTCACGGGGGATGCCGGGGGTCTGCGGGTGCTGCGGGAGACGGAGCTGCCGGGCCTCGCCCGTCCGGGCGCCGTACTGCGGCCTTCCGAGGTGGAGGCGCTGTACGCGCGGGCGCGGGACCGGCGGACGTGGGCCCGGCTGTGACTACGGCAGCCGTGCCGCCCGCTTCGGGTCGAGGAGACCCGCGAGGAGATCCCCGTACCGCTCCACCCTGGGCGCGACGTCCTCGGGGAGGAACGTCAGCTCGGCCGGGTCGCTGCAGCGCTCGACCTCTTCCCAGGTGACGGGCGTGGAGACGGTGGGGGCGCTGCGGGCGCGGACGGTGTAGGGGGCGGCGGTGGTCTTGCGAGCCGCGTTCTGGCTCCAGTCGACGAACACCTTGCCCGGCCTCAGGCTCCGGGTCATCCGGTGCAGCACCAGCCCCGGCATCGCCCGTTCCGCCTCCACCGCGAGCGCCTTGGCGTAGTCGCTCGCCTCCGCCGAGGACCCGCCCCGCACCGACGCCAGCAGGTGCAGCCCCTTGGACCCGGCGGTCTTGGCGTACGCCTCGATGCCGTCCGCCGCGAGCCGCTCCCGCAGCCACAGGGCGACCTCGCAGCAGTGGACGACCGTCGCGGGCGCGCCGGGGTCGAGGTCGAACACCAGCCGGTCGGCTTCGTCCGGCTTCTGGACCAGCCACTGGTGGGTGTGGAACTCGGTCACCAGGTTCGCCGCCCACATCAGGCTCGGCAGGTCCTGGATCACCACCATCCGGGCCGCGCCCGCGGAACGGGGCACCTCGGCGGTCGTGACCCAGTCGGGCGTACCCGGCGGCACGTTCTTGGTGAAGAACACCTCCCCGTCGGGGCCGTCCGGATACCGCAGCAGGGACACCGCCCGGTCCCGCAGATGCGGCAGCAGCACCCCGGCGGCGGTGGCGTAGTAGTGCAGCAGCTCGCCCTTGGTGAAGCCGGTCTCCGGGTACAGCACCTTCTCCAGATTGCTGAGCGAGACCCGCCGTCCCTCCACCTCCGTCACTGGCGTCATAGGATGACAATCCCAGAAATGGGACGAATGGGATAAATCGAAACCGTACGGAAGGGACCCGGCACGTGCGATCCATCTGGAACGGCGCCATCTCCTTCGGCCTCGTCAGCATCCCGATCAAGCTGGTGAACGCCACCGAGAGCCACGCAGTCTCCTTCCGTCAGGTCCACACCGAGGACAACGGCCGCATCCGCTACCGCAAGGTCTGCGAACTGGAGGACCGCGAGGTCACCCAGTCCGAGATCGGCAAGGCGTACGAGGGCGCCGACGGCGAGATGATCCCGATCACCGACGACGACCTCTCCCACCTCCCGCTGCCCACCGCCCGCACGATCGAGATCGTCGCCTTCGTCCCGGCCGACCGCATCGACCCGCTCCAGATGGACGCGGCGTACTACATCGCCGCCGCCGGGGCGCCGGCCGCCAAGCCGTACACCCTGCTGCGCGAGGCCCTCAAGCGCAGCCACAAGGTCGCCATCGCCAAGTTCGCGCTGCGCGGGCGGGAGCGGCTGGGGATGCTGCGCGTGGTCGACGACGTGATCGTCCTGCACGGCCTGCTCTGGCCCGACGAGGTGCGCGCCCCCGAGGGCGTCGCCCCCGACGTGGACGTCACCGTCCGCGACAAGGAACTGGACCTCGCGGACGCCCTCATGGACACCCTGGGGGAGGTCGACCTCAACGACCTGCACGACGAGTACCGCGAGGCCGTCGAGGAGGTCATCGCCGCCAAGGCCGCCGGCGAGACCCCGCCCGCGGCGCCCGCCCCGGCCGGCGACGGCAAGGTCCTCGACCTCATGGCCGCGCTGGAGAAGAGCGTCCGAGAGGCCCGCGAGTCGCGGGGCGGCGCGGGGGAGGCGGAGGTGCGGGACCTGCACGGGCGGGGGACGCCGAAGGAGACGGGGGCGAAGAAGTCGACGTCCACCACGGGGAAGACGGCCGCGAAGAAGACGGCGAGCGCGCGGAAGTCGACGTCGAAGGCGGGGGAGTCGAAGGGGGCGGCGAAGAAGGCGACGACGTCCAAGTCCACACCGAAGGCGACGGAGAAGAAGGCCGCGGCGAAGAAGGCGCCGGCGAAGAAGAGGGCGGCTTCGGGGAAGCGGTCGGCTTGAGGGGGTGGGGGGCGGCGGTGCGGGTGGAGGTGGGGTTGGCGGTGCGGGTGGGCCTGGCGGCCGGGGGCGGCACGGTAGGGGAGGGGGCAGTGGGCGAGCTGGGACCGTGGTCCGGGCTGCGGTGAGCGGGTAGCCGGTGGCTGGGGGCGGCACAGGGCTCCTCCGTGGCCACCCGCGCCCGCGTGAGTGGGGCAGTGGGCGAGCTGGGACCGTGGTCCGGGCTGCGGTGAGCGGGGTGGCCGGTGACTGGGGCGAGGGCGTCGTGCGCGTCGACCGTGCCGCCTGAGTCGGGAGGGCGAGGGTGTTCTGGAGGGTGTGGTGAGCGCGGCGGCCGGGGCGGACGTTGTCCACGTCGGCCTGGGGCGCGCGGGTGGGGGCGGCGGGGGTGTTGTGGAGGGTGTGGTGAGCGTGGCGGTCGGGCGGGCGTAGTCCACGTCGGCCCCGGCGGGCATGGGTCGGGGCGGCGGGTGTGACCTGGACCGGTGGGTGTCGGCCTCGGTGAGGGGGAGGTCCGGTGGCCGGGGCGAGGCGTCATCCATGTCGGCCCGTACCGCGGAGTGGGGGCATCGGGGGTGACCTGGGGCGATCGCCTCGGCCCCGGCGAGCGCGGCGCCCCGGGGCCAGAACCGGCGTCAGCCACGTACCCGAGGTCGCCGCCCGCGCACGCCCTCACCTCCCGTACCTCGGATTCCCCTCCCCGAACGGCGCGCCCTCAGGCACGATGAACGTGTGACATACGTGGTGACCGTGGCGATGGCCCCGCCCCAGGGGGCTCCGGAACTCGACGCGCTGCGCCGGGAGGGAGTGGTCTTCCTGCTGCGCAAGGGCTTCGACTCGCTGGAGGCGGTCGAGGGCCCGGACGGCATGGAGGTCGACCTGCTCGACGACGTGATCGCCGCCCATCCCGGCGGGGCCCTGCTGAAGCTGTTCGTGGACGCCCCGGCGCTGGAGTTCGCGGAGGACGCGGCGCGGGAGGTGGTGACGGAGCTGATGGAACGTACCGAGGCGCTGTCCGACTGGCGCCTGACCCGCTGCGCGGTGGAACTGAACTCCGAGCTGCTCCAGGAGAGCCTGGACGCGGCCGACGGCCCGGACGCCCCGCCCTCCGACCCCGCGGAACGCGCGAGGCGCCACGCGGCCGGCACGACCCCCGCGCCCCCGGACAGCCCCGGCCACTCGGAGAGCCAGGCGATGCGGAAGAGGCTGCGCGAACTGGCCCCGTCGCTCACGGCGTTCACCTTGGAGGCGTTCGGCCACGACGAGTCCGCACCGGAGTGCGAGGTAGGCAGAGAGGCGGCGGAGATAGCGGCGGGCGCCGTGGTCTACGCGATCGACCTCCTGGTGGACGAACTCTTCACCGACCTGGCCGCCTTGGAGGACGACGGCCCCACGGTCGCCCGCAGCAACGCGACGTTCATGATCCTGGACGACCTCCCCCCGCACCTGGCGGACGCCTACACGGTCCTCTTCACCCGCCGCCTGACCGTCACCGCGATCACCCTGACGGGCCGCCTCACCCGCCCCCCGTTCGACCACCCCACCTGCCTGGCCGAAGAACTCCTCCTGAAGTCGCTGTTGAACCAGGCGGAGGTGACGGCCGACCTCTACAGCCTCCTGTCGGACGAGGTAGCCCAGGCCCTGGAAACCTTCGCCACCACCCTCCACCCCCCAACCCCGCCCCGCCCGGCGACCCCGGAGGACCCGGACACGTGGTTCACGCCGTACACACCGGTGTCACCCGTGCATCCGTATGCGGCGAACGAGAACGAGGAGACGGTGGTGGAGTTGCCGGAGTGATCTGCCGTTCGGGCGACCTCCCGCTTTTCAGGCCGTGCCCTGGAGTGACTGGAGCTGCCGGCTTGGGGCAAGCAGAACCGTCGGCAGTTGCCGTTGTGTGCTGCTGTTGGCGTACCGGTTGGCGTACGCGGCACGCATGAGCAGATCCGTGGCGGCCGTGATCCTGCCATGCGGAGGATGCCCGGCCGCTGACGTCGTCCGCGCCATCAGCAACGAGGCCGAAGCGACCCTCGACTCGCGGCCTCACTCGCTACTCGGCCGACCGATCGAGTTCATCGCGATCCGCGGTCGAGTGGGCGCCGTCGGTAGCCGTGGCAACCCCCGTCGGGGCAGACGTCAGGGGCGAGCCGGACACGAGCGTGGCGAATTCCAGCTACACGGCCACCACTGGCAGAGATCATTGTCGTCGAAGTAAATTGACGGCAACCCGCTCAATAAAGGATCCGAGGCTCCTTCGGATCTAAAGCGTGGCTATTTATAGCGACAAGCGACGTGGTTAGTTCTAGCCCGTGCTGCGAGTTGACTCAAGGGACGGGCGAGGCCAGTATTGGGACTGAAGCCGCTTGGTCGGCTGTGCAAATTTCCGGGGCCCAGTGATGCGGTCTTACCGCGCATCGAGCCCCTTTCCCTGACCTGGGTCGAGTATCCGATAAACGGTACGAGTGGATCGGATACGTCCCCACAGACGGAGGGAAAACGATGAGAAAAGGACTTCTGGCAGCCGCGATAGCAGCGACGCTGTCCGCAGGGTCAGCCGTCAGCGCTATTCCAACGGCCCAGGCTGCCGCCGCTCCGACGGCGGCCCCTGCGGCGTCATGCAGTCTACAAAACGGGATGATTCGGGGTAGTGGCTTTACCCCCAATCAGGCATACAACGTCGTGGGTAATGGCGCGTCCATTTCTCGCGTCGCGGCGGGATCGACGGGCGACGTCCAGACCGGCTTCACCGGCGCTGGTCCGGTTTCTGTAGGCCCCGTTCAGTGCGCGTCGTCCGGATCGGCCTCAGGCGCATCGACATCCTCATCGGCCGCTTCGGCGGCAGTTGCAAGAGGGACAGCAGCCGCACAGCAGGCAGCACGCACAGGCGCCTCCCAGCAGCAAGCAGCCGCAATAGGACGGCAGGCGGCACAAGCAGAAGCACAGAGGCTCGGGTTGCCACCCTCCGTGGTGAACCAAATCACGAACAACGTGACAAACACTGTCAACAACACAATAACCGGAAACAACAACACCATCGGTGGCACTCAGATCGGCGGCCAGAACAACACCCAGGGCCCCACGCAGGGGAGCGGCAACAACAACACTCAGGGCCCCACACAGGGGAGCGGCAGCGGCAACACCCAGGGCCCCACGGGCGGCAGCACCACCACGAATCCGCCCGGCGGCAGCACCACGACCACGCCGCCTGGTGGCAGCACCACGACCACCCCGCCCGGTGGCGGCACCACTACGAGCACCCCGCCCGGTGGCGGCACCACTACGACCACCCCGCCCGGCGGTGGCAGCACCACGACCACCCCGCCTGGCGGTGGCACCACGACCACGCCGCCTGGTGGTGGCACCACGACGACCCCGCCTGGTGGCAGCACCACGACCACGCCGCCCGGTGGCGGCACCACTACGAGCACCCCGCCCGGTGGCGGCACCACCACGACTCCGCCCGGTGGCGGTACCGGCGCCAAGACAACAATTTCGGGTGCGGGATGACCCCGGCAATCCGTGGTGAGCGCTGGCCCGCGAGTGAGCCCCCGGGCCTCGCTGAGTCAATCAACCTCGGTTGAGCGGAACGCCATCAGATGAGTTCGCACCTCGCGGAGAGAATCCCTGCGAGGTGCGAGCAGGTCTGACGGCGCTTTGGAGTGACGAGACTTGAGGAAGACAACCTTGCAAATCCTCCGTCTTGCAGCAACAGCCTCTGCCGGTCTGATCGTTTGTGTCTGGGGCGCACCTGCGAGCGAGGCAACGTCCCTGCCGGATACACCGCAGGACCTATTTGCAAATTCACCGCTTCGATGTTATGCGACGCAAAGCAACCCGGAGGCGATTGTATGCTATCGGTTCTCGGCGAAGGCTGAATACAGGCATGGCGAGATTGTTTACGTCCCCATCCTTATTCAAGTGCCCATACCTTCAAATCCGCCGTCCGTGATCATCGTCAACAGCCTGAACGATATACATGCGAGCAGTGGGCCCGGATAGCGTGCTCGGCAGATATCACTCTCTGGAGTAGTTTTCCAGCATGCCACATTCAAGGGCCAGGCGGGTGAGGTCGGCCCTACGGCGGGAGCCATGCTTTCTGCCCAGTCGCTCCAGGTGTGTATGAACCGTGTTTTCAGTGATGTTTAACTTGATGGCGATCTCGCGATCTGTCGCGCCGCTGGCAATAAGCTGCAAGATTTCTCTCTCGCGGCTAGTGATACGAGGAGGAGCGGAAGGCAGGCCCTTGCCCGCGAGACTGGCGCCGAAGTAACTTCTTCCTGAGGCAACAGCGCGGATGGCCGTCGCGAGTTCCGAGTCGTCCGTTTGTCGACTCAGATAACCGCGGGCGCCGGCCCTGATGCACAGGACGGCGTCGGATTGGGCCCGCGAGGTCGATACCACAATGACCGCATACCCTTGCTGATGCAACTGGGCTACCTGTTCGGATGTCGCCTGATCGGATCTCCGCAGACTGGTTAGCACAACAATTTCTACGTCATTCGCCTCACAGAGCAAGTCATTCACGCTTTTGGTGAAGGTCGTAATCTGCAAATCCGGTTGGACGTTGATGGCCTGCGCGATGCCGAGCTGAAGCAACGACCACTCGCAAACAACGGCGACAGACGTCACAGAGGGGCTCATCAGCAGCTCCAACCTAGGCGGGCGACCGGCCACATGACACAGCGGAGTGGACGGTCGTTGCCTCCCACCGTCTGACCCCAGACTCGTCCCTCCCGGAAGAAGTGGCACCTCCGTTTGCCCCGGATGGGGGAAGACGACATGAAAGGGCTCGTGATCTCTGACTCTGCCCATGCACAGCGCCAGGAGCGGGTCTTCGCGCACCAGCGGGCTGTGCAAGCCCCGACCGGTGATGCGCGCCGACATCACCGGCGAACCCAAGAACGTCCCCGCGACCGTTCGGCCCCCCGCGTCTTCGCCGCCCTCACCGCGCCCTCGTTCGGCCAGGTCGCCGAGTTCCAGAAGCGTGGGGCCGTGCACTGCCACGCCATGGTCCGCCTCGACGGACCCGACGGTCCACGACACGCCCCGCCGGCCTGGGCCACCGTCGCCCTCCTGGATGACGCGATCCGGGCGGCCGCTGCTCGCGTCCCCGTACCGGTGCCCGCGGCCGGCAACTTCCCCTCGCGCGGGCTCCGGTGGAGCTCCGAGCTCGACGTGCAGCCCATCGGCGCCCTGGGGCGTGAGGAGCTGACGGAACAGGCCGTGGCCTCCTATGCGGCCAAGTTCGGCTCGCCGGTCGACCAAGGAACCTGAACCGTCACTGGCACGCCCCACGGAAGCGGGTCGGCCCGTATGGGCGCCGCGTCCATGACCTGCGGCACCCGTTCGTCTGCCTGCGCTTGGATCTTGGAGTCGCGCCGCATGTCGTCTGGGAGATCGCCCGCCACAGTGATCTGCAGGTCACTCTGCTGTCAGTACGCCAACACAACGCCCCGCTAATGATCTCGACGGGAGAGGGTGGGAGTCAGCGAGACTGACTCCCACCCTCTGCTCTCGGGTTTTAACCTAGTCAGCGCATGATTTCTGCTGACCCTGGGCAAGTGCCCCGGCAGGATTCGAACCTGCGCACACGGCTCCGGAGGCCGTTGGATAGTGCGCCGTTCGCCCAGTTCAGAGGCTCACAGCCCCGCTACCTGCACCCTGCCGTCCACGTATGGTCCACGAACCTCGGACCTAGCACATGTTGGCACGCCAGTCTTGCCGCGGCTCGTCGGCGAGGGAGGGCGACATCTGGCGATCAAGTGGGCCGTGAGCGAGCCCACTTGTAGACAAGCGGAACGTCGATCTGCATGCTTCTGACGGGATGTCCGCCATTTGGAGTATCGTACTGGTGCCGGAGCGTTACTCCTCCGACATGTAGGTGATCTTGCTCGCGGGGAAGCCTTGGCCCTCGCGCGGCCGGCACTAGAGGAGCGCAATCTCCCGTGGTACGTGTTCACCCCCGCTTCACTATGGTGCGGGCTGAAGGCCTGTGGCCCCGTAGGGACGACGGATACAGCGTGTGCACCACCTATAAGCGAGGGTGGTAGCCCGGATGGTAGGCCGCGACCTGAAGCCCTCCGACCATCCCAAAAAGGATGTCCGCCGAGTCCTGGAGAAGTGGGTTGGCCAAGGGTGGATGCTCCGTAAAGAAGGCCACTGGGGCAAGCTGTACTGCCCCTGCGAAGCGGCGTGCACCACCATCCCGATCTCCGGATCACCCCAAAACGAAGGGGCTCATGCGCGCAGGGTCGACCGTTTGGCGTCGCGCTGTCCCCTGCCACCGGAGGCACCCAACCGCAGCCTCACTGGACGGGCACGGGACTAGTTACGGCAATCTTTGTCCGACTTTGCCCCTGTTTTGCTGTTGACGAATGACAACACGTCTGCGACTGTGGTGGAGGACTAGGGGGCCAACCATGGACTACGACTTCACTTTTGTCGTCTCCGGCGTCGATGTGGATGACCAGGCTGCCGTTGACGCCCTGCTTGAGAACTGCGATGCGCTGTTGGCGCGAGCTGGTGGTGTTGACCTACTGAGCATCACTGGCTCTGGGGACTCCGCCATAGAGGCGGCACTGAGTGCTGCGTCCGCTGCCAGGGCTGCTGTACCGCAACTGCAGGTGTGTCGGCTGGATCGTGATCTAGTTGGTGTGCATGAGATTGCCGAGCGAACAGGACGCTCGCGGCAGAACGTCAGCCAGTGGATCGCCGGCGACCGCAAAGCCCAAGGTGAACGATTTCCTGCCGCCGAGGGAACTGTGGGCCGATCGCAAGCCTGGCTATGGAGCGAGGTTAATGAGTGGCTAGCTGCTCACGGCCTCGACGATGGGGTTGCTTATCCCACTCGAACTGAGATGGCAGAGATCGATGTAGCGCTCGCTAACTCGGTCACCCTGAA
The DNA here is from genome assembly GCF_004784465.1 of Streptomyces griseoluteus. Lineage (GTDB taxonomy): Bacteria > Actinomycetota > Actinomycetes > Streptomycetales > Streptomycetaceae > Streptomyces > Streptomyces griseoluteus. The sequence continues at coordinate 726,604 of NZ_SRRU01000001.1, forward strand.
CTTCACTGCTGCTGAGACACCTGGCTTCCAGGCTGGCCGAGACAAGGTGGTCGAGGAACTCCGAAACAATCACATCCCAGGGTTCATGAACTTCCTGGCGGGTCTCGATCACACGAAGGACGAGCACGGAGCTCATGTCTTGGTGGTGGCAGATTCGGCTGAACCAGCACGAGGCGTGATGGAACGCGTTTCGAGTGTCGGCCACGATGTGATCCTCATAACCGCAACCGATCAGTTCATGGCTACTGTGCTGTCGACTCGGGCCCAACTGAGGCCGACAAAGATCGTAACCGTGCCTCAAGCCGCCACCGTCGGCGAGTGGCTCGACCTGGTGCAAGAGAACCCACAGGCTGCGTTTGCTTTGGAGAGCACAGCAGCGTTCGATGAAGAAGTTCCGCCCATTCAGCGGCGCTTGGCAATCGCTGCGTAGGCGTTGCAGGGCCAGGTCGAAGGGGTTTTGACCTGGCCCTGAGCCATTGCTGGGCGCTTTGCCGACTAGCACATAGATGCGGCAGCCGCGGCCCCCCGCACCCGGTCTCAATCCACTACGCCGGTCCTCGCGACAGGCGGCTTTGGTCTGCGTGAGCAGGTTCAGTGAGGGCGCGAGCACCAGCACACGAGCCGACCGCAGCTCCTCCGCGCCGGACTCAGTGCCGACCGGCGCAAATGGCTCCTGCTCTCCCCCAACAAGCACAGCTTGGGCAGACATCCAACGGCTGTCAGGAGGTCCGGTGATGCTCAAGATTCCGTCGGCCCTGTGGGATCGGGCATACGTTGCCGAGCTGTTGCGTCGCTACTGGGCGGTCTTCCCGAACGGAGCGCCGGCTTACACCGGTTCGCGGTTCGAACGGTTCGCAGGGGGCGGAGACCGCCCCGAGGTGGCGAACCACTTCACGGCGGCGGATTTCATCGCTGTCGCTGCACTAAGCGTTGATGTACCCGTGCGAGCGATCCTCCGCGTTCTGGAGACGACGGAACCCAACCCCTTTAACAGCTTATTGCTGCGGATTCCCAGTGGCATCGAGTTGGCCGAATCGGAGGAACAGCAGATCGCCGAGGATGGCCCGGCATGGAAGCTGTGGTGGAGTTTGCGTCGGATTGACGGTGTTGGGCCAGTCGGCGCTGGGAAGCTACTCGCTCGGAAGCGCCCCCATTTGCTGCCCGTCTACGACTCGGTGATCAAGAAGGTGTTCGAGCGTCCATCAATGGATTTGCAATTCTGGTCCCACATGCGATTTGCACTTCGCGCCAACGGTTACGCGCTGGTAGCTCATCTCGACGATGTTCGGGGACTGGCCGGCATCGGCAAAGACATCAGCGTGCTGCGGATCCTCGACACAGCGGCATGGCTTCATGGTAAGGACAGCGGCATTGGGACCTGAACAGGCTAATGATGACCACGGCCTGCGTCCCTCCGGTATCTCGGCTGTGCACGCGGGGCAAGTGCATGCCGCTTGTGCGTCGCGCGCCGCATCGGGCGCTATTCGTGCGCGTCTGGCTTGGTGGAAGTGGCGACGTAGCGAGAGCCGATAGGTAGCGAGTTCCACGGAACTCTGCGCAGCTCTGCTGATGCTCTTCGCCTCCCCCAGGACACGGTTCCGGTAGGCCGCGTACGGGCATGGTGAACCAGCATGTCAAGGGCTCAGGCTATTCGTGGACGGAAGATCCCGTCCGCGAATAGTCCGCAACTGGCTGTTCTGCTACTCCAAGATATCGAGCGCGGGGAGGCTGTCCACGATCTTCATCGTCTCCAGGCTGACCGTGACGATGCGCTTGAGCAGGTCGATGATGTAGCGCGGGTCGTCGGACCAATCGTTGGGGTCGTTGACGATCTCCGACGCCTTGTCGACCTTGACCTGGTAGCGGTCGATGATCCACTCGATCGCGGAGCGTGCACCGAGCTGGTAGCGGTACGCCTCTTCCGGGATGTTGGTCAGCTTGACCCGGGTGTTGTAGATGATCGTCGACTGGTCGGCCTGCCCCTTGCTCTTCGAGACCTTCATCTTGGCGACCCGGTACAGCTCGCTGGGGGACGTGGCGGACGCGTCGCCGGCCACCGTCTCGACGATGCCCTTGTACGGCTCGGCCTGCTCGTAGTTGATGTGCAGGTCGGCGAGCTTACGGCCAGCCTCGGCGAAGCCGTGGAAGTCACGCACCTTGGGGATGCGCGGTAGGGACTTCTTCAGGTCGGCCTTGAAACGCTCGCGGTACTCCGGGGAATGGAGCAGGCCGTAGGTGTAGAAAAAGACGTCGTCCTTCGTGATGGCTGGGTCGGCATGCACCTTGCGGTAGTCCGCCAGGACTCCGTCGGTGATGTTGTCGACGCGCTCGTAGCTGTCGCCACTGTCGCCGAAGTCGAAGCCGCCCTCGACGGCAAGTTTGCGGTAGGTGTAGCGGGCGAAGTGCGGGCCGACGCTCTTGGTACCGACGGCGTGCAGATCCGGCACAGCATCCGTCATCAGGAGCGAGAAGGGCTCGTCAGACCCCGTACCGGTGACATAGAAGCCGAAGTTCTCACGGTCTGACGTCGGGAACATCTGCGGCAGCTTGCCGGGACGGTCATTAAGACTCTGATCGAAGTAGACATACTGCCGACAGAAGGGACGATAAAGGCTAGTAATTACACGGCTTGAATCGAACTCAAATTTTTGCTTTCGCGCAACCTTAGGAATCAGAGTAGAGGACCAGCTGATCTTCTTTTGATCGAAATCGATGAATCTCTCTACATCCGCAACGCCCGGGGTTGCGATCGCCCGAGCTCTACAGTGGTCAGCAAATTCCTCTACCTGGCCATTGTAGAATTCGATCATGGATTCCACATTTTCACCAAGCTTCCGCTCAGAGAAGTTGTAGACCCACGCGTCACGGTTGGTTTTGAGTCCGCCAGAGTGCAGTGCGAAAATGGGCGTCGCCGCCGCGTTCTTATCCTTGTCGCCGATCGCCTGGAACTCTGCAAAGCGTTCGTCGCGCTGGTTGATCCAGTCACCGTCGGCGTTCGGCTGGAGTTGTTTCCACTCCACGGTACCCAGGTCCTGAGTACGAAGCTCGCTCAGCTTCTCCTCACGGGTGCGGTAGTCCTCAACCTCGTGGTAGTACAACTCGCAGTCGGACGCGGGGGTGCCGTTCCTGTCACTCTTGACGAGCATCAGGATGGCGACGGTGTTCCGGCTACCCGAGCCGAAGATCTTGCCGCCTTCCTTCTTGGACCACTCTCCGGCGGTGCGCTGGTTGCCGCGCAGGTTGTAGCAGTAGATCGCATCGAATTCCTCAACCAGCGACTTGCGCAAGCCGTCGGCCGTGTTGCCGTCGATGTAGCCGCCGTTGGAGACGAAGGCGACTACACCTTCATCCTCGATGCGGTCGGAAGCCCAGCGGATGGCGCGGATGTAGGAGTCGTAGAGCGAGTTTTTGAGGGTCGCCGTCGACTTAGCGGCGTATGTCTCCTGGATGCGGCTGTCCAGGGTCTCGTATTTGAGGTTTTTGTTGTCGTCGTTCTGGTTATCCTGCCCGACCGAGTAAGGCGGATTACCGATGACGACTGTGACCGGCTGACTCTTTTGCCGCTTCGCTCGCTCGCTGTTGCCTTCCAGCACGTCCATGCCGTCGAGCTGCGCCGTGCCTTCCGCGAGCTGGAAGGTATCCGCCAGGACGATGCCCTCAAAGGGCCGGTAGTCGCCGCCGGCGAGGTCGTGGAAGGCTGCCTCGATGTTGACGGCCGCGATGTAGTACGCGAGGAGCACGATCTCGTTGGCGTGCAGTTCGCTGGTGTACTTTCGCAGGAGGTCGTCGGGTTTGATGAGCCCGGACTGGAGGAGGCGGACGGGGAAGGTGCCGGTGCCGACGAAGGGGTCGATGATCTGTACACCCTCGTCGGACAGGGACTTGCCGAGGTGCTTGGTTAGCGCTTGTTCGGTGGAGCGGATGATGAAGTCGACGACCTCGATCGGGGTGTAGACGATGCCGAGGGCGTCGGCTGTCTTGGGCAGGGCGGCCTTGAAGAATTTGTCGTACAGCTCGACGATGACGCGCTGGCGCCCCTCGTGGTTGTCGATGTCCTGAGCGCGGACCTTGACCGAGTGGTAGAAGCTCTCCAGGGTCTTGGCCTCGGCGTCGAGCCCCTGGTCGTCGAGGATGTCGAGCATCCCCTGCATGGCCCTGGAGACCGGGTTGTGCTCGGCGAAGTCGTAGTCCTTGAACAAGGCGTCGAAGACGGGCTTGGTGACGATGTGCTGGGCGAGCATGTCGACCGCCGCGTCATCACTCACGCCTGGGTTGATGGTCGCGCGCAGCTCGGCGACGAACTCCTCGAACGCAGTCCGCTTGTCGGGAAGAGCGAGTGCGGCCTTGATGCGGGTGACGTGGCGCTCAGCGATCTGGGCGATGTCCTTGGCCCAGTCCTCCCAGTAGTGGCGCTCGCCGACCTTGTCGACGATGCGGGCGTAGATCGCGTCCCGCCAGTCGCTTATGGAGAACAGGGCGTCCTGGATGTGCTGGGCGCCCTGGGCTTCCTTCTCCTTGGCGTCCTTCGCGGTGTCCGCGGTGCTGGAGCCGTCCTTGTCGCCGACCGCCTCGTCACCCGCACCGATGTGCCCGATGCCGATGATCTCGGGCTTCTTCTTGTTGAGCTCGATCTGGTTGACGGTCGCGTTGAAGCGGTCGTCGTGGGCACGCAGCGCCTGAAGGACCTGCCAGACGGTCTTGAAGCGCTGGTTGTCCGCGAGCGCCTTCTCCGGGGTCATCCCGGCGGGGACGGCGACGGGCAGGATGATGTAGCCGTAGTTCTTGCCCGGCGCGACGCGCATGACGCGTCCAACGGACTGCACGACATCGACGACGGAGTTGCGCGGGTTGAGGAACAGCACCGCGTCCAGGCTGGGGACGTCCACGCCTTCGGATAGGCAGCGGGCGTTGGTCAGGATGCGGGCGTTGCTCGGACCGGGGTCCTGCTTGAGCCAGTGGAGGAGCCGGTTGCGTCGCAGGGTATTGAACGTGCCGTCGACGTGTTCAACCTCGCAGTGCAGCACGTCGTCGTCAGCGTCGTCGTATGCGTCGACGACCTCGTTGAACCGCTCCATGATGGCTTTGGAGTCGGCGATGGACCGGGAGAACGCAACGGCCCGCTTCATCGGGGCGTCATCCCTGCCGAACCCGGAACCATCGGCGAAGGTGCCAGTGCGCTTCGCTAGGGCGTTCCAGCAACCAATGATCTTCGCCGCGTCGTCGATCCGTAGCTCGGAGTCGCCTCCAGAAAGACCTTCCTGGATGGTCTTGGCGACCACGTCCTCATCGATGGTGAGGATGAGGACCTTGTAGTCGGTAAGTAGTCCCTGCTCGACGGCCTTACCGAAGCCAAGACGGTGGAGCTCTGGACCGTACTTGGTCTCGTCGTCCATCGAGGCGACGGCCGCGGAGGCTCCCTTGGCTTCCTGCTTGGTGTCGTCGCTGTACACGCGCGGGGTGGCGGTCATGTACAGCCGACGGTCGGCGCCGATGAAGCTGTCGTCGTGGACACGGACGAACGTGGACTCGTCGTGGCCGGACAGGGTGACGCCAGTGGTGCGGTGGGCCTCATCGCACAGGATGAGGTCGAACCGCGGCATGCCCTGCTTCTGGGCGGCGGAAATCGTGGCGATCGACTGATAGGTCGAGAACACCACCGTCAGGCCCGGCACGGCCTCGACACTGGCCATCTGCGCCATCAGCCGGTCGGGGCTGGTCGTCGCCGGCAGGGCGAGGTCGTGGGTCGACATGTCCTTGTCGTCGCCCTGGGCCCTCTGCTTGCCGACCTGGGCATCGGAGCAGACCGCGAAGGCTCGCAGAGGGACCACGGCCTCATAGAACCACTCACGCAGCGACTGCGAGAGCAGGGCGATGGAGGGCACCAGGAACAGGATGGTGGTGTGCTCACCCTGGCCAGCCTTGGCCCGCTCCTGCTGAAGCCGTTCGGCGATCTTCAGACTGGTGAAGGTCTTACCGGTGCCGCAGGCCATGATGAGCTTGCCGCGGTCATCCTTGGCGAAGCCGGCGAAGACGTCGTCGATCGCCGCCTTCTGGTGAGGACGCGGGGTCTTCTTGTCCCGCAGCGTCATCTGAACTTCGTGGTCGATGCCGGCCGCGGGCAGGTGCCACTGGACAGCGCTGTTCGCGATGTCGGCCAGTCCTATCCGGGTGACGAAGATCTGCTGGTCGCTGAGCGCGGCTTCGGCGTTGTCGCTCCACCTGTCCGTCGTGGAGATGATCATCCGACGGGTGAAGGCGCCCTTGCCGGAGGCAGTGAAGAAGGAGTCGATGTCTTCCTTGCGGACCGTGTGATGCGGCTCGTAGAACTTGCACTGGATGGCGCAGAAGCCGCCGGTCTCACGATCCTGTGCAACCAGGTCGATGCCCGTGTCGCGCTTGTCCTGCTCTGCCCCCGGCCAGTCGGCCCACATCCATACCCTGGTGAACTGCTCAGTCCACTCCGGATCGGTGCTGAGGTACTGGACCATGAGCTCCTCGAAGCGGGTCCCCCGATCCCGGTTCACGGTGGATCCGTCACGGATCGCCTTGAGAACGTCGTGCACCGTCGTCGTGGTCTCAGTCAACTCGCTCCGCACCCCATCACCGTCCATGGCGCACCTGCCGGACGCCGGATTGTTTCCACTGAAAAGCTTCACAACTCTACTGCTCAAGTCCATGATCTAATTTCGATCAGGAACTTTCGATAGGGCCTTCAGCTAGCCCATCACGGGCAGTTCGCCCACGCAGCATTACCCACCCCTCACCCCTGCTCCCATCCCGTCCGCCGTCGACCCACACACCGTGGAGCGGGCGTGGTTCAGGGCGTCAAGGTGGAGCGCGCCACTGTACGAACGACCTTGACGCCCTGGGCCGCGTCTGCTCGGCTCTGCCTGGGTCGGCGGTGGACGGGATGGGAGCCCACCACCCTCACCACGATGTGCCCGCGGTCGGCAACGGTGCCCCTCCATCCCGGTGCCGGCCGATCCCCCGCCGGAGGCATCGTCTTGACCGTGGTTGCTTCGTGCGGTGATCGACTCACGGTTCTCGGCTCGCCCATCTGTGCGCGGCGCGGGCGCTGGCCGGGCTGGAGCGGGGCGTAGACAGGAGCGCAGGCCCGGCCGGGGGCCGGGCCGCGTGCGGGGAGCGGAGCGAGCCGCCTTGAACCAGTAGAGAAAGTTTGAATCACGCTCGGCACTGCTGCTGAGCACTGTGGCTCGCGTACCCAATCCGGCGTCTGCTGCTCCGTGGTGTAGAACGCTGACTATGGGGAGTGAGCGACGGGAGCGGATGAAGGCGCTTGGGGTCCGGCTTCGGGGCCTGCGTGCTGAAGCTGGCCTGACAGGTGCTGTGTTGGCGCAACGGGCTGGCGTAGGACAGCCCACCGTGTCCAAGGTGGAGAACGGGCGCATGGTCCCGAGCTTCGATGTCCTCGACCGGCTCTCTCGTGCTCTCGGCCTTGATGACGCGTCAGCTCGTGAGGTGCGTGACCTCCTGGTCGCCGTCGAGGCTGCCACTGACGCCAGGCTGGCATCCGATGATGACGGCGTTGCCGGGGCTGTCCTCGATGACGCCGTGAGGTCGGCTCGGCTGGTGCAGTCGTTCCAGTGCGTGGTGCTGCCGGCCATGCTTCAGAGCGCGGAGTACGCCCGCCACGTCTTCCAGAGTGCGCCGAATCCAACGCCTGAGGCAGTTGGCCGGGCTGTCGCTGCCCGGGTGGAACGGCAGAGTGCGCTGTACGAGTCGGGGCGCGAGTTCGTGTTCGTGCTGACGGAAGCCGTGTTGCGCACCTGGCCTGGCAGTCCGGCTTTGATGCTTGCTCAGCTCGACCGGCTGCTGGCCGTGGAGAGTCTGAGTTCGGTTCGGCTCGGGGTCATGCCGTGGCGTCGGGCGGTACCAGTGCTGCCTCGGCACGGCTTCACGTTGTGCGACCAACGAGCCGTCGTCATCGAGACGTTCACCAGTGAGCAGTTGGTGGCCGACCCGGCTGAGGTGGCCGCGTACGGGGAGACGTTCAAGCGCTTCGAGCGGGCTGCCGTCTTCGGTGGCGAGGTACGTGAGCTGTTGTTGCGGGTGATGCAGGAGTTCCGTGACTTGGGGGACGCCGCCACTCCTTAGAGGAATAATTCCTCTGGATGCCTGGTCCTCCGGCCCGACCTAGGAATACGCTGCCGCTGCACTGTCTAGCCCCCTAGACGAACAGAGGTGTTTTCCCATGCTCAAAAAGTGGTGCCGTGCCTTCCCCGGCCTCGCAGAAGAAGTGGCCCACGCCCGGCACTTCGTCGCATCGCTCACCGCACAGCTTGGCGCAGTCGATGACGCCGTCCTGGTCGTGAGCGAATTGGCGACGAACGCTGTACGGCACTCGCTCAGCGGCTCGGCCCACGGCTGGTTCCTCGTGGTTGTGGGCTTCAGTGACGATCTCGTGCGTATCGAGGTGATCGACCAGGGCGGTGATCGCGAGCCGCACCTGTGCGACGCGGCCAGCCAGGAAGAGGGCGGCCGCGGACTGTTACTGATCGCGAGCTGCGCCAAGGACTGGGGTGTGAAGAACTGGCCCGACGGGCGTTCCGTGTGGGCCGAAGTGGCGCGGGAGAGGGTGTGACCGCGCTCTGCTGGACGAGTGTCCGCCACTGCTCGACGGGTTGTGGCGTGTGACTCCTCGGGGCGTGCCTCGGTGGCGGTCGCGGTTCTATGTGGTCGGTGTTCGTACAGGACGGCGCCTGCCGCCCATTCCGTCTAGGGCCCTAGACTCCTGGGTACTGCTAGGAGGTGAGGTCATGTCGGACGAGCTGCAGCGGATCATGGCGATAGATGATCCGTACCTGCTACTGCGCGAGGTCACCACCAGGTTGGCCGACGCGCAGCAGGAGGTGACCGAACTGGCTCGCCTCCGCCGTCGCGTGGTGCAGGACCTGCATGCGCAAGGGCTCTCATACGCGCAGATCGCCGCGAAGGCCGGTCTGAGCCGCGGGCGCATCCACCAGATCCGGCACACCGGCCCGGCGCCGGAAGGCGCCTTCCTCGGTAGGGGTGCCGTCACTGTCGCCACCCCGCTGCGGCGCGACGACGAGCGTGGGCGGACGGTCGTCGCGGTGGACGACGTCAGTTCCGGCAAGCGCCTGGAGGACCTGGCGCGGTCGTACGGGCTCGATGTCACCTCGGAACACGTTCCGGTGAGTGGCGACATCGACCTGAACCGCGACGGCCTGGTCGTCGTCTGCGGTCCGCGCATGTCCCAGGAGATGTGGGACACCTACGCGCAAGATCCCGTCCTGCACTGGGAGCGTGCGGAAGACGGACCCTGGACGGTGGTCGACCGGCAGACCGGCACCGTGCACCGGTCGGGGCAGGACAGTGAACCGGCCCGGTCATACGACGTGGGCTATCTCGGTCGGCTGTCGCGCCCCGACGGCGAGGGCTCGCTGCTCGCCATCGCCGGCATCCACACCCAAGGAAGCCTCGGCGTCGTGCAGCTGCTCGCCAGTGACCTCAATACGCTGTGGGGGCAAGTGGGGGACCACCGCTTCTCCACCCTCGTGGGTGTCGAGTACGACCCGGAGACCAGCGAACCGCAGTCCGTCGAATTGCTCTGCCCCCTGTATCGGCACGACGAGGAGACCACTGCGTGAGGTTCGCCCTCGCCACCCAGCCTGCCGATCCCGAACGCGAGAACGAAGACTTCGCCGCAGTCGCTACCGGCGCAGCCGTGCTCCTCGACGGTGCCGGCGTCGGCGGGGTAGAAACGGGCTGCATGCACGGGGTCGCCTGGTTCTCCGGAACGCTGGGCGCCCTGCTGCTGCGCAGCATCGCGGCCCATCCTTCCCGGTCGCTGGCCGAGTGTCTGGGCGACTCGATCGGCGTTGTCCGTTCCTTGCACGAGGACAGTTGCGACCTCGCTTACCGAGCCAGCCCGACGAGTACGGTCGTCGCCGCCAGAGTCGGCGGGGGAGCCCTGGAGTACCTCGTCCTTGGTGACTCCACCCTTCTCCTCGCCGACGGCGATGGGGGAACGGAGGTCGTCACCGACCGGCGCCTGGACGTGGTCGGTAAGCGACTGCGCGGACCAGTCGACGCACTGCCCACGGGCTCGCCCGAACACTCCGCGGCGCTTGCCGAGTACCGCGATGCCCTGACGGGCCTCCGCAACCAGCCAGATGGTTTCTGGATCGCCGGCCCCGACCCGCGCGCCGCCGAAAACGCTCTGACCGGGACGGTCCCCCTCGACTCGCTGGTATCCGTGACGCTGATGAGCGACGGCGCGACGCGACTCGTCGACCGCTTTGAGCTGGCGGACTGGCGAGGGGCGTTGGCCGTTCTCAACTCCGACGGTCCGAGTGAGCTGATCCGACGCGTGCGGGAGGCCGAGGGCGAGGACCCCGATGGTCGGCGCTGGCCGCGTGGCAAGGCTCGCGACGACGCGACTGCCCTCCACTGGTTCCTGCCGTAGCGCGCTTCCGCTAGTCCGAGGCGCGTTCGTATACCCCCCTAGACAGTTGACGGGTCGTCGGCTACCTTTACCGTCAACCCCCCTAGACAGTCCGGGAGGGGCTCCCCCTCTGCTGTCTAGGGGGGTATCCGGATCGGATGGCGCCGAGCAACAAGCGCGTCGACAACCCAGTGAGGTACAGACAATGCGTGTAATCCCCGTGGACACTTCGGCCGCGACGCTCCTCGTCACCAAACTGCCCGAGGTCAAGGTGAAGGACCGGCAGACCGGTGAGATCGCCGTCGACCCGGTGACCAATCAGCGGCTGATGACGCTGGAGCTGGTGTTCATCGCGGCCGGTGGCTCCGACATGATCAAGGTCACCGTTCCCGAACAGGGCATCGGTGAGGGCTTGGTGATGGGCGCCCCGGTCATCCTGTCCGGCCTGGTGGCCCGGCCCTGGGAGAGTGAGTTCGGCGGCCGCAGCCGTCACGGCATCGCCTACCGGGCGGACGCCGTCATGGTCAGCGCCCCGGCTGCGGTGCAGGGCTGACCGCCATGGCTGACACCGTCCGGGTGCTGTTACCGGTCCTGCTGGTTGCGATCACGCTGGTGGTGGTGCGCCGGCGGATGCCGGTCCTGTTCTGGTGGCTCGTCGGGTATCCCGTCGTCGCGCTGCGGGTGCTCATCTCGTACCGGGCGACGATGGACGCCTGCGGCCTCACGGTTCCGGCGTCGGCCGTCCGTCGGGCCACAGCCCGAATGATGGGGCGGCAGGCGGCTCCCGTTCCGCCTCGCCACTCGTTGCCGCTGCCGACCGGGGCCGGGCTCGTGATGCGGCTGCGCATGGCTACCGGACAGGCGCCCGAGGACTTCACCGCCTCGGCCGACCGGCTTAGGCATGCCTGGGGCGCCCACGCCGTGTACGTGCGTCCCACCAAACCTGGTTGGCTCGAACTACGGTTGATCGGCTGGGACGTACTTGCCGACGTACGGCCGGCCCGGCGTCGCCTGGCGGCTGGCCCGCTCTGCCTGCCGCTCGCGCTGCGCGAAGACGGCCGATGGCACGTACGGGACTTCCGCACCGTGCCGCACGAACTGATCCTCGGCGCCACCCAGTCCGGCAAATCCGTCTACCTGCGGAACTTGCTGTGCGGCCTGGCCCGCCAATCGGTCGTCCTCGTCGGCATCGACTGCAAATGGGGCGTCGAACTCGCCCCGTTCGCACCCCGGTTGTCCGCGCTCGCTGACAGCCCGGACCGGGCGAACGAGATTCTCGACGTCCTGCTGGTGGAGATGGAGGCACGGTTCCGCCGCATTGGCCTCAGCGGCGCGGCCGGACCGGACGCCGTGCTCACCTCGGACGTGTGGGGGCTGCCGGACGACGTACGGCCGGTGCCGGTCGTGGTCGTCGTGGACGAGGTGGCGGAACTCTTCCTCGCCGCGAGCAAGGACGACGAGAAGCGACGGGACGCGATGGTCACCAAGCTGATCCGCCTCGCCCAGCTCGGCCGCGCGGCCGGCATCTACCTGGAGGTGTGCGGACAGCGCTTCGGCTCCGAACTCGGCAAGGGCGCCACCATGCTTCGTGCCCAGTTGACCGGACGGGTCTGCCACCGGGTCAACGACGAGTCGTCGGCGAACATGGCGCTGGCCGACATCGCTCCTGAGGCGGCCCTGGCCGCTACCTCCATCCCGGCCGAACGTCCCGGCTTCGCGATCGTCGGTGACTCCTCCGGCGGCTGGTCCCGTGTCCGCTCGCCTCACCTGACCCTCGACGACGCGGCGGCCGTGTGCCGCGATACCTCCGGCCTAGTGCCGGAACTGTCCCGGCTCGACTCCTTCCGGCCCGTCGTCGCCGTCGAGTCCGCCGGTCCGCCCTCATCCGCCGCTACCGCGCCCGCCGCTCGCCCGGTGACCGGGTAGCCGCGCCTCTTCCCGTAGGTCGGCGTGACCGCGCCTCACGCCACGTCCTTACCCCCTCCATGCCCGAAAGCGGAAGGAACGCCGTGCCCATGCGTGCCCACCTGGTCCGCGTAGACGCCGTGCTCGTGCAGGCGGTCATCGCCGGGGCCCTGTCCTTCTCTCACCTGCACGACCTCGCCGAAGCGTCCGGACAGGGCGGGTGGAAGGCATGGGCCTACCCGGTCAGTGTCGACCTGCTGCTGGTCGCCGCCTGGCGCCGGATGCGCGACGAGCACCGCGCCGGACGACCGGCCGGGGGACCACGGCTGTGGTTCCTGGTCGCCCTGGCCGCGTCCCTCGGTGCCAACGTCGCCACTGCCGGCCTCCTCGACCTGGGCCACGTTCCCGCCTCGCTCCGCGTCGTCGTCGCAGGCTGGCCCGCCATCGCCTTCTTCGGCGGAACACTCCTCGCCCACGCCCCGCACGACCCGGAAGCGTCGGCCACACCGGAGGACGGTACGGACGCTGCTGAGGAGCCACGCCGGACCCCGGACACCGCCGCCGCGCCCCATCAGGACGCCCTTCCGGCACCGTCCAACGATGGCGAACCCGCTGCTACGGCCACTGCCACCGGCCTGGCCGCCGGGCCCTCCCCAGCCCCGGTTCCCGCCGTCGCACTCCCGCCCGCCCTCATCGATCGCGCTCGTGCCCTGGCCGAAGAACACCGCTCGGCCACCGGTCGCCCCGCCGACCCCGACGCCGTACGCGCTCGGCTCGGCCTACCCCCGTCCATGACGGCATCCGTCGCCGCCCACCTCTGAGAGGAGCACCACCATGCACCGGCGCTTCCGCAACGTCCGTCGTATCGGCCCGGTGAACGTCGCCTCCTATCTCGACCGCGGAAGGAACCGCCACCTGGCCGCCTGCACCGCGCCACGTTGCGACTTCTCCGCCGAGTACGACAGCCGTGCCGCCGCCGAACTCGCCGCCCGCACCCACCGCTGCTCGGCCTGAGAGGAAACCACCACATGGACGTCCCGCTCTGGCTCGCCCTCCTCTGCATCGGGGTCCTGGGCGTCAAGCTCATCCGCCCGCCCTCGTGGCTCATCGCCGTGCTGCTCCTCGGCGGCTACCTCCTCGCCGACAGCCTGCTGGCCCCGGTCATCAACTCCCTCGTCAAGTAAACCGAAAGGAGATCCGCCCATGTTCCGCCCGAACATCCCGACCATGCCCCAGCCCACCGGCCTGGTCACCCCGCCCACCGTCGTCGAGCCGACCGCTATCACCCCGGCCGCCCCGACTCCGCCAGCCGCCGGCACCCCGGCATCGGCCCACCCCGCCGTCCAGCTCACTCCTAGCACCACGCTCGCCCTCGTCGGCGGCGGTACCGCCGTGGTCCTGGTCGTCGGCGCCGTCCTCGTCTCGATGCTCCTCGCCGTCGCCATCACGGCCACCTCCGTGGCCGTCTGCGCCGTGGTCATGCGCTCCCTTCTCACCAGGCGCTGACCACATCCGCTCCGCCCCGTTCGGCTTGCCCACGATGTCTAGCCCCCTGGACAAGCCGGGCGGGTTCCCAGCTTCCGTTCTCCAAGGAGGAACCCGCACATGCGTCCTGCGGCTCCGACCGGAGCCATCCGCCAACTGGTGACCCTCGTTCAGCAGGGCGACCTCAGCACCTACGCACGGCAGATCCACCGCCTCGGCGGCTGCGAGCGGCCGGTACGGATGGAGGGCCACCGGCTTGACGTCCACGCCCCAACTGGCGAGATCGTCCGGGAGATCGTGGACCGCGACCTCCCCGCCGGACAGCTCCTCATCCGCTGCAACAACCGCCGGGCCACCCGGTGCGCCGCTTGCGCCGAGGTGTACCGCCAGGACACCTTCCACCTGGTCACGGCTGGCCTGAGCGGGGGCAAGGGGATCGGCCCGGCCGTCGCCCAACACCCGCGCGTCTTCGCCACCTTCACCGCCCCTTCCTTCGGCCCCGTCCATAACCGGCCCGCAGGCGGTCGGTGCCGCTGTGGTCGTCGGCACCTGGAGGACGACCCCACCCTGGGCACGCCGCTCGACCCCGACCGGTACGACTACCGCGCGGCCGTCCTGTGGAACGCCCACGCAGGCGGGCTCTGGGCCCGCTTCACCACCTACCTGCGCCACCAACTCGCGTCCCGCGCGGGCATCGGACGCTCAGCTCTGCGCGAGTGCCTCAAGGTCTCGTACGCCAAGGTCGCCGAGTACCAGCGGCGCGGCGCCGTCCACTTCCACGCGGTCATCCGCCTCGACGGCCCGGACGGTGCCGAAGACGCTCCGCCGGCCTGGGCCACGACCGAATTACTCAGCGACGCGATCCGCTCGGCGGCCCGTCTCGCCGAAACGCCCGGCCCCGTCCTCGACGGCCGGTTGTACGCCGCCCGTTTCGGCGAGCAGCTCGACATCCGTCCCATCCGCTCGGCCGACTTCGCGGGCAGCTCGGAGCTGTCCAGCCGCGCTGTGGCCGCCTACATCGCCAAGTACGCCACCAAGGGCGCCGAGACCGCAGGCACCCTGGACCGCCCCATTCGCAATCCGATCACTGACTTGATCGGCTCGGGCGTCACCGACCACGCCCGGCGGATGATCCTCACCTGCTGGCACCTTGGTGCGCTCCCCGAACTCGAAGACCTGCGCCTGCGCAAGTGGGCCCACATGCTCGGCTTCCGCGGCCACTTCTCCACCAAGTCCCGTGCCTACTCCGTCACCCTCGGCGCCCTCCGTCAGGAACGCGCCGACCACAACGAAGCCTTGGCCCGCCAGCGTGCGGCCGAGGCTGGCCACCCACTGCCCGACCCGGACACCGTCCTCGTCCTTTCCCACTGGGTCTTCGCCGGGACGGGCCTAACTGCGGCAGAGCACCTCATCACTCACGGCAGTAGTGCCCCTACAGGCCAGGCAGATGACGACACGGAAGGAGCGCTGACGTGGACCACCGACGCGACGAACTGATGACCGTCCCGCAGATCCTCGCGGAGCTGGGTGGGGTGTCTCGCCGCACCTTCTACCGGTGGCGTGAACTGGGGCAGGGACCCGCTGCGTTCAAGCTGCCCAATGGCGAACTCCGAGTGTGGCGGGCTGACTTCGCCGCTTGGTTGCGTCAGTTGGAGGCGGCGGCGTGAAGTCTCTCGACGTGAAGGTGTGGGGTGTCCGGAAGCGGAACACCAAGAATCCGTCCTATGACGTCCGGTGGATGGTCGCCGGAAAGGTCTTTTCCGAGCAGTTTCGCACCAAGGGGCTGGCGGACCACTACCGGTCCAAGCTGCTCCGCGCTACCCATGCGGGTGAAGAGTTCGACACGGTGACGGGGTTACCGGAATCGATGGTCGAGAAGGCGGCCTCGATGACCTGGTACGCATTCGCTCTGAAGTACCTCGCCATGAAGTGGCCGCACGCGGCGCCCAACACGCGGAACGGAATCAATGAAGCGCTGACTGCCGTGACGATGGCCCTTCTCGACGAGCGTCCGGGGCAGCCGTCCGAGGAACTGCTCAGGAAGGCGCTGCGCAACTGGGCCTTTGTCCTTCCCGGTCCGGACGAGCGTGAATTGCCGACCGAGGTCGCGAACGTATTGCACTGGGTGGCCAAGGCGTCGCGCCCGCTCTCGGACCTCGGGGACGCCGCGATTGGCAGGGCCGTCCTGGACTCGCTCAAGCTGAAGCTCGACGGGACGGCGGCAGCCGCGGAGACCGTCCGGCGCAAGCGTCGGACACTCGTCAATGCGCTGCACTACGCGGTGGACCTGGGGGAGTTCAAGGAGAACCCGATCACGGGTATCCGCTGGAAGAAGCCGAAGGTCACCGGGGAGGTCGATCCTCGGGTGGTCGCCAATCCCGAGCAGGCTCGGACCCTGCTGACGGCGGTTTCGTACGTCGGTGGGTACAACCGTGCGCGTGGCCGTCGGCTCGTCGGCCTGTTCGCGCTCATGTACTACGGCGCCTTACGTCCGGCTGAGGCGGTCGGCCTCACCAAGGCGGACGTGAAGCTGCCCGAGACCGGCTGGGGGACAGTCCTGCTGAACCGGACGCGTCCCAGTGTCGGCAAGCAATGGACGGACTCCGGCGATACCCATGACGACCGTGGTCTGAAGAACCGGCCGGCGGAGGAGGTGCGGGTTGTGCCGGTCCCGCCCCAGCTCGTCGCCATCCTCCGGCAGCACCTCGACACCTTCGGCGCCGCCGAGGACGGGCGGCTGTTCACCAACGAGCGCGGGGGAGTGGTGGGCTCGTCCACGTACTACCGCGTCTGGCAGGAGGCCCGTGCGCTGGCGCTCCCGCCGGCCACGGCCGCTTCACCGCTTGCGGCCCGGCCGTACGATCTGAGGCACTCGGCCCTATCGACCTGGCTCAATTCCGGAGTGGACCCCACCGAGGTGGCCGAACGCGCCGGTAACAGCGTGGAAGTCCTGCTGAGCCGATACGCCAAGTGCATCGACGGACGGCAGGAGATCGCGAATCGCAAGATCGAAGATCTCTTGCGCGAATACGAGTGAATCACTGCTCGACCGCTTGCCCCCAGCTCTCAGGGTTGGGGGCTTCGTCGTGTATCGGCCTAGCTTCATCGGTCCTTGGTTGCTAGGTGCACCTGCCGGGTTGCATCGCATTTCTCCAGTGATTCCCCGTCCCGGCCGCCCCGTCCGGTTCGCGCTCTACGCAGGGAACGCCGCGATGCGGACCCTCGGCCTATGGGGGCTTTAGAGAAGGCGTCACGTCGGCTGAATGGCGGCCAGTCGCGTTGCCCGTTCTGTGGTTTGCCGCAAGATCGGGTGGCCACGCTGGAGCAGGATTGGGTGATGTTGGAGCCGGACATGGCTCCTCTGGCTCATACGGTGCCGGCGGACTACCGGTGGATCGAGCTCTCCGATGGGAGGGTGACCGTGTACGGCGTGTGTCCGCCCGATCAGTTCCAGCGGTGCCGCATCGAGCACCGATTGGCCTGCCCGGCGCAGGCGCTGCCGGATCTCTGGCCGTGGCTGACGACGCTCCGCGGGGAGAACGCGCGCCAGGCGGAACGGCAGGACGAGCCCAAGCCGCCTCCGTCCATTGAGGAATGGCCGGACGCCGGCTGACGGCCACGACGGAAATGGCGGGCCTGACCTGGGTCGATGCTCCCAAGATCCCGTCCATGAATAGTCCACAGACCCCGTCCTAGCTAGGGGCGCGGTGATCGCGAGAGGTTTCCTTAGGAATCTACCGAAAGGCTATTGACTTACGACGCCAGGCGTGGATCGTAGTTAGTAGCCCATAACACCGAAAGAGTTGCAAAGTCGATCAGGACGTCTAGTCGGCGAAGTGACTTGGACAGGATATGGTTCAGGCCCCCAGCAAGCCGGCGCGATACCGAGACGACAGTGACGACTGGAGTTTCAGGACACGCGCAGTACTACTGGGGACTGTTTTTTGCCCTCAGGGTGCGGCCACTGCACTGTGCTCTACCGCGACGGTCGGCCGACCGAGATCGGCTACGGCGGGGCACCGCCCGATGAACCGATCGTCAGGCCCCTGGACCTGTCCGGGGGCTTTGCTGTTTGCCGGGGCTGACCTGGGCAGACGTCTCAAGATCCTGTCCACGAATAGTCCACAGACGCCGACATACGGCCGCTTCGGGCGGCACATGCCTGCACATACGCGAAGACCCCGGCCTCAGCGTTTCCGCTGGTGACGGGGTCTTTGGGCACCTGATCCAAGGTGCCCCCGGCAGGATTCGAACCTGCGCACACGGCTCCGGAGGCCGTTGCTCTATCCCCTGAGCTACGGGGGCGTGTCGGGCGTTGCGCTGGGCGCTTGCGGCGACGGGTAGAACCCTAGCAGGTCTTCGAGGGTGATCAGGAACGGGTTTGCCCGGGCGGGGTCGACTGGCGGGCCCACCGTGGGGAGGGCCTTGTTCTGCGGCTCGGCCGGAGCCTGGCCATTGTGCGAGGTGTGCGTCCGGCACACGTGGTCCGGCGGGGTTTCTCCGTGGCCGGCTGCGCCTCCCCGCCTCCGCAAGTTCGCCCCAGGGATGGCCCGGCCGCACTCCGGCGCTCGGCCTGGCCTCCATTCGAGGCTCACCATGTCCGTGAACCGAGGTCTGGCGTCGGCCAGCAGCCGCCCCTACAGCGCCCCCCTCGTGTCCGTGGGCCTGGGTTCGGCGCCGACCGACGGCCGCTCCTACGGCGTCCCTCCGTCTCCGTGGTCCGGGACCTGGCATCGGCCGGCATCCACCCCTACGGCGCCCCTCTCGTGTCCGTGGGCCCGGGCTCGGCGCCGGCCGGCAGCCGCCCCTACGGCGCCCTCTCCCTCCGTGTCCGTGGTCCGGGACCTGGCATCGGCCGGCACCCACCCCTACGGCGTACCTCCGTGTCCGTGGGCCCCGGCCTGGCATCTGCCGGCGTCCACGCCTACGGCGGCCCACCGTGTCCGTCGTCCCGTCCCGTACCCCGCCCCCCCCGCAGCGGAGCGCCCCCCCCGTCCACCCAAATCCCACCACCACCCGTCAGAGCGAGAACTCCCGAAAATCGGGACGCGGCCGCCCGCCCCGACCTACTCTCGAGTTGTGTCAGGCGCGTCCGGCCGGGTGCTTGTTGTGGATGACAGCAAGGGCATCCGGCAGCTGATCAAGGTCAATCTCGAGCTGGAAGGGCTTGAGGTGGTGACCGCGGTCGATGGTGCCGAGTGTCTTGATGTGGTGCACCACGTGCGCCCGGACGTCATCACGCTCGACGTCGTCATGCCCCGTCTCGACGGGCTCAGTACCGCCGCCCGCCTCCGGGCCGACCCCCGTACCCGCGACCTCCCGCTGGCCATCGTCAGCGCGTGTACGCAGTACGAGGTGGAGAGCGGGCTCGACGCGGGCGTCGACGCCTTCCTGCCCAAGCCCTTCGAGCCCGACGAGCTGGTTCGCCTAGTCAAGGGGCTGCTGGAGCGGAGCGACCGGCGTGACGGGGTCTGCTTCGGCGGTTAGCCACCCGTCCCCGCCCCCTGTCCCACCTCCCCTAGGCTTGTCCCGTGACCCCCGCCGAGCTGTCCCGTACCGTCCTGGACGCGGTGTGCCGTGCCGTGGACGCCGGGGAGCTGGACGTGGCTCCGCCGGAACGGGTCACCCTCACCGAACCCGGCCCCGGCGGCTGCGGCGACTTCGCCACCAACGTCGCCCTCCGCCTCGCCCGTCCCGCCGCCCAGCCCCCGCTGCGCGTCGCCGACATCCTGCGAGCGCGGCTGCTCGACGCGGACGGGGTCCGCGATGTCGTCGTCACCGGGCCGGGGTTCCTCAACATCAGCCTCCGCGCCCGCGACGACCTGCTCACCGGGCTCGTCCGCGAGATCCGCGAGCGCGGTACGGAGTACGGGTACGGGGACGCCCTCGCCGGGCAGACCGTCGTACTGCGGGTGCCGTACGAGGTGCGCGCCGAGGTCGTCGCCGACGCCGTCGCGCGGATCGTCGCCACCCAGGGCGGCCGGGCGGAGATCGAGCACGGCGAGCCCGTCACGCTACGGCCGGTGCCCGCCCCCGAGGACCCCGCGCCGCTCGGCCCCGACGCCGCCCGCTGGGCCCTCCTCCACCCCGCCCCGCACGACCGGCCCCGCATCACCGCCGACCACCTCGTCCAACGCGAGATCAACCCCCTCTTCCGCATCCGCTACGCCCACGCCCGCGTACGCGCCCTGATCCGCAACGCCCACGACCTGGGCTTCACGGCGGAACCGGGCGAGCTGGGCTTCGCGGGTACGGCCGGCTCACCGGGCCACGACGCGGGCACCCCCCACCCCCTCCAGACCCCCCTCGCCGACCACCCCCGCATCCTCCGGACCGCCGCCACCGCCCAAGCCCCCGACCGTCTGGCCCGGCATCTCCTTGCCGTCGCCGACGCTCTCCTGCCCCTTCTCCCCGAGGTGCTCCCCGTGGGGGAGGAGAAACCCGGGGCCGCCCATCGCGCCCGGCTGGCGCTTGCCGAAGCCGCCGGGGCGGTGCTTGCCGGTGGCCTGTCCCTGCTCGGCATCGACGCACCCGAACACCTCTGAGAACAGAGAGCCACTCATGAGCCGTTCCGCCCACCCCGCCGGGCCCCGTCACGCCGATGTGCTGCCCGAGGGGCACTACTCGGCCCCGCCGGCCGACCTCAACTCCCTCGACCCCAAGGTGTGGGCCCACACCGTGCGCCGGGACGAGGACGGTGTCGTCAGCGTCGGCGGCCGCACCGTGACCGAGCTGGCGGAAGAGTTCGGCACGCCCGCGTACATCCTCGACGAGTCGGACTTCCGGGCCCGCGCCCGCGCCTGGCGCACCGCGTTCGGCACCGACGCCGACGTGTTCTACGCCGGCAAGGCGTTCCTCTCCCGCGCCGTCGTGCGCTGGCTGGACGAGGAGGGGCTCAACCTCGACGTCTGCTCCGGCGGCGAACTGGCCACCGCGCTGTCCGCCGGGATGGACCCCGCCCGCATCGCCTTCCACGGCAACAACAAGTCCGTCGAGGAGATCACCCGCGCCGTCGAGGCCGGCGTCGGCCGGATCGTGCTCGACTCCTTCCAGGAGATCGCCCGCGTCGCGCACATCGCGCAGGGGCTCGGCAAGCGGCAGCGGGTGCAGATCCGCATCACCGTCGGCGTCGAGGCGCACACCCACGAGTTCATCGCCACCGCGCACGAGGACCAGAAGTTCGGCATCCCGCTCGCGGGCGGCCAGGCCGCGGAGGCCGTACGGCGTGCTCTCACCCTCGACGGGCTCGAACTCATCGGCATCCACAGCCACATCGGCTCGCAGATCTTCGACATGTCCGGCTTCGAGGTCGCCGCCCACCGCGTGGTCGGCCTGCTGAAGGACATCCGCGACGAACACGGCGTCGAGCTGCCCGAGATCGACCTCGGCGGCGGCCTCGGCATCGCCTACACCAGCTCCGACGACCCCCGCGAGCCGCACGAGATCGCCAAGGCGCTCACCGAGATCGTCACCCGCGAGTGCGAGGCGGCCCGGCTGCGCGTCCCCCGTGTCTCCGTCGAGCCCGGCCGCGCCATCGTCGGCCCGACCGCGTTCACGCTGTACGAGGTCGGCACGGTCAAGCCGCTCGACGGGCTGCGGACGTACGTCTCCGTCGACGGCGGGATGTCGGACAACATCCGCACCGCGCTGTACGACGCCGAGTACAGCGTCGCCCTTGTCTCGCGCACCAGCGACGCCGAGCCGATGCTCACCCGCGTCGTCGGCAAGCACTGCGAGAGCGGGGACATCGTGGTCAAGGACGCGTTCCTCCCCGCCGACCTGGCGCCGGGCGACCTGATCGCCGTCCCCGCCACGGGGGCCTACTGCCGGTCCATGGCGAGCAACTACAACCACGTCCTGCGTCCGCCGGTCGTCGCGGTCGGCGACGGCGAGGCGCGGGTGATCGTCCGGCGCGAGACGGAGGAGGACCTGCTCCGGCTGGACGTCGGCTGAGCCTCCCCGAGGCCGCCCGGGGCCCGTTCCGGGAACACGAAACAGATGTCTCACGATTCGGACGAAAGGCGGAAAGCCCCATCCGGTGAGTGAGACTGGTCGAACCGTAGACGGTGAGAGGAAACGAGGTCGGATGATGCGTACGCGTCCGCTGAAGGTGGCGCTGCTGGGCTGTGGAGTGGTCGGCTCCGAGGTGGCGCGCATCATGACGACGCACGCCGACGACCTCGCCGCCCGCATCGGGGCCCCGGTCGAACTGGCCGGGGTCGCCGTACGGCGGCCCTCGAAGGTGCGCGCCGGGATCGACCCCGCGCTCGTCACCACCGACGCGACCGCCCTGGTCAAGCGGGGCGACATCGACGTGGTGGTGGAGGTCATCGGCGGCATCGAGCCCGCCCGCGCCCTGATCACCACCGCGCTGGAGCACGGCGCCTCCGTCGTCTCGGCCAACAAGGCCCTGCTCGCCCAGGACGGCGCCGCCCTGCACGCCGCCGCCGAGGAGCACGGCCGGGACCTCTACTACGAGGCCGCGGTCGCCGGTGCCATCCCGCTGATCCGCCCGCTGCGCGAGTCCCTCGCCGGCGACAAGGTCAACCGGGTGCTCGGCATCGTCAACGGCACCACCAACTTCATCCTCGACAAGATGGACTCCACCGGCGCCGGCTACCAGGAGGCCCTCGACGAGGCCACCGCGCTCGGGTACGCCGAGGCCGACCCCACCGCCGACGTCGAGGGCTTCGACGCCGCCGCCAAGGCCGCCATCCTGGCCGGGATCGCCTTCCACACCCGGGTCCGCCTCGACGACGTGCACCGCGAGGGCATGACCGAGGTCACCGCGGCCGACTTCCGCTCGGCGCGGGAGATGGGCTGCACCATCAAGCTGCTCGCCATCTGCGAGCGGGCCAGGGGCGGCGCGTCGGTCACCGCCCGCGTCCACCCCGCGATGATCCCGCTGAGCCACCCGCTGGCCTCGGTGCGCGGCGCGTACAACGCGGTGTTCGTGGAGTCCGACGCGGCGGGCCAGCTCATGTTCTACGGCCCCGGCGCCGGCGGCGCGCCCACCGCCTCGGCGGTCCTCGGTGACCTCGTCGCCGTCTGCCGCAACCGCCTGGGCGGCGCGACGGGGCCCGGCGAATCGGCGTACGCGGCACTGCCCGTCTCGCCGATGGGGGACGTCGTCACGCGGTACCACATCAGCCTCGACGTCGCCGACAAACCGGGTGTCCTCGCCCAGGTCGCCACGGTGTTCGCCGAGCACGGGGTGTCGATCGATACGGTCAGGCAGCAGGGTAAAAATCAGGGCAGCGGCGACGCCGTCGCCGTCGAGCAGGGTGGCGGCGGGCGACGGGAGGGCGGCGAGGCGTCCCTCGTCGTCGTCACGCACCGCGCCTCCGACGCGTCCCTCACCGGGACCGTGGAGGCGCTGCGCAAGCTCGACACCGTGCGGGGTGTCGCCAGCATCATGCGGGTTGAAGGGGAGTAAGCGGCAATGACCCACCAGTGGCGCGGAATCATCGAGGAGTACCGGGACAGGCTGCCGGTCACCGACAGCACGCCCATCGTGTCGCTCCGTGAGGGCGGCACGCCTCTCGTGCCCGCCCAGGTGCTCTCCGAGCGCACGGGCTGCGCGGTCCACCTCAAGGTGGAGGGGGCCAACCCCACCGGCTCCTTCAAGGACCGGGGCATGACCATGGCCATCACGCGGGCCAAGGAGGAGGGCGCCAAGGCGGTCATCTGCGCCTCCACCGGCAACACCTCCGCCTCCGCCGCCGCCTACGCGGTGCGCGCGGGCATGGTCTCGGCCGTCCTCGTCCCGGAGGGCAAGATCGCGCTCGGCAAGATGGGCCAGGCCCTCGTGCACGGCGCGAAGATCCTCCAGGTCGCCGGGAATTTCGACGACTGTCTCGACCTCGCGCGCGCCCTGAGCGACAACTACCCGGTGGCGCTGGTCAATTCGGTCAACCCGGTGCGCATCGAGGGCCAGAAGACGGCCGCCTTCGAGATCGTGGACATGCTGGGCGACGCCCCCGACATCCACGTCCTCCCGGTCGGCAACGCGGGCAATATCACCGCCTACTGGAAGGGCTACCGGGAGTACGCCGCCGACGGCCCGGCCACCCGCACCCCGCGCATGTGGGGCTACCAGGCGTCGGGCAGCGCGCCCATCGTGCGCGGCGAGGTCGTCAAGGACCCCTCAACCGTGGCCACCGCCATCCGGATCGGAAACCCCGCCTCCTGGAGTTACGCCCTGGCCGCGCGGGACGAATCCGGCGGCCACATCGACGAGGTGACGGACCGTGAGATCCTGCGCGCCTACCGGCTGTTGGCCGCGCAGGAGGGCGTCTTCGTGGAGCCAGCCTCCGCCGCCTCGGTGGCGGGACTGCTCAAGGCCGCCGAGCAGGGCAAGGTCGACCCCGGCCAGACCATCGTCTGCACCGTCACCGGCAACGGCCTGAAGGACCCCGACTGGGCCGTGGCCGGCGCACCGCAGCCGGTCACCGTGCCGGTCGACTCGGCCGTCGCCGCCGAGCGGCTCGGCCTCGCCTGACGCCAGGCCCGAGAGGGTGCACAGGGGGCTTGCGACACGCATCGTGCGCCTCCTGTGCGCCCTATGTCGCGGTGGAACCTTCCTTCGATAGGCTGGGGGCAACCCGCCCACCGCACATGCCCACCGCGTGTGGCACGGCGCCGCCGCCCCAAGCGGCCCCACGGGTTCTCCGTACGTCATCGAGTGTCCGCACCGGATGCCCCTCGCGGGCCATTCGGCAGTCACGTCCGTCAACGCAGCTCAAGGAGAGACTTCGAGCGATGGCCGGTCCCGCCTTCCGCGCCGCCGCCGTCCGGGTGCGCACCCCCGCCACCAGCGCCAACCTCGGTCCGGGCTTCGACGCCCTGGGCCTCGCGCTGGGGCTGTACGACGACGTGGTCGTCCGGGTCGCCGACTCCGGGCTGCACATCGACATCGCCGGTGAGGGCGGTGAGACGCTCCCGCGCGACGAGCGCCATCTGCTCGTACGCGCTCTGCGTACCGCCTTCGACCTGCTGGGCGGACAGCCGCGCGGGCTGGAGATCGTCTGCGCCAACCGCATCCCGCACGGCCGGGGCCTCGGTTCGTCGTCCGCCGCGATCTGCGCGGGGATCGTCGCCGCGCGCGCGGTGACCATAGGCGGCGAGTCCCGTCTCGACGACACCGCGCTGCTGGAGCTGGCCACCGAGATCGAGGGCCACCCGGACAACGTCGCGGCCTGTCTGCTCGGTGGATTCACCTTGTCCTGGCTGGAGTCGGGCGCCGCCCGCGCCATCCGGACCGAGCCCGACCCCTCCATCGTCCCGGTGGTCTTCGTGCCCGCGAAGCCCGTGCTCACCGAGACCGCGCGCGGACTGCTCCCGCGTACCGTCCCGCACGTCGACGCCGCCGCCAACGCGGGCCGTGCCGCACTGCTCGTCGAGGCCCTGACCCGGCGCCCCGAGCTGCTGCTGCCCGCCACCGAGGACCGGCTGCACCAGGAGTACCGCGCCCCGGCCATGCCGGAGAGCGCCGCACTGGTGGAAAGGCTGCGCGCGGACGGCGTCGCGGCCGTCATCTCCGGTGCCGGGCCCACGGTCATGGCGCTCACCGACGAGGCCACCGCCGACAAGGTGCAGGCCCTCGCGGGCGCCGACTGGGCGGCCAACCGGCTGAGCGTCGACACACAGGGAGCGAGCGTGCTGCCGCTTGCGCCCTGACACCCGGTTGCCGGATTTGGAGAGGGGGAATGTTTGTTGCATCCGGTAGTGTTAATCTCAAGTCTGCACCCGACCCCACCATGGCGAGGTGCTTCGTGTCCCCGTCAGGGACAGACATTCTTCCGGGAGCCTCCCAAGCCACTCCGTGTTCCGTGCGCCGTACCTGGGCAGTACGTCGTGTGGCAGCACTGAGCGAGTCAGCGGGCACGCTCCGGAATCGGCGCCGCCGCGCCATGTGACACCGGGTGTCACGGCTCGCGGGAGCGCCATCACCAGAAATTCTCTTCCGCCGCTTCATGGCGGACCACCGCCCCGGCTCGGTACTTCCGAATGGCACCGATGCCGGACAGCACAACCGGTCGCCGAGCCAGACAGGCCGACGTCCGCTCCAGGGAAGGACCCTTCGTGAGCGACACCACCGATCTGATGGGCGCACGTGTCGAGGAGACCGCTGCCGCGCCCGCCACGGACTCCGCGCCTGCCACCGGTGCCGGCTCCCGGCGGCGCCGTGGTACCGGCCTCGAGGGCATGGTGCTGGCCGAGCTCCAGCAGGTCGCCTCGGGCCTCGGCATCAGAGGCACCGCGCGGATGCGCAAGAGCCAGTTGATCGAGGTCATCAAGGAGGCCCAGGCCGGGGGCAGCGCCCCCAAGGCCGAGGCCGCCGAGGAGACCAAGCCCAAGCGCCGTGCCACCTCCAAGGCCCGTACGGGTGAGGCCGCCGGCGAGGCGAAGGCGGAGCAGGCCGCGCAGCCGGCCGCCGACAAGGCCGCCCAGATCGACATCCCCGGCCAGCCGGCCGGCGGTCCCGCCCGCTCGGGCGAGGCCGAGCGCGAGGACGCGCCGAGCGAGCGCCGCCGCCGTCGTGCCACCGCCGACGCGGGCAGCCCGGCCGCCGCCGAGTCCACCGAGACCAAGGGCGAGAAGAGCGAGCCGAAGGGCGACGCCCAGCAGCAGCCGCACGCCGACGGCAAGGCCGACGACGGCGAGGGCCGCGGCCGCCGCGACCGCCGGGACCGTGACCGCGACCGGGGCGGCCGTGACCGCGACCGCCGCGGCAAGGGCGACGACCAGCAGGGCGGCGGCCGTCAGGACCGCCAGCAGGGCCAGCAGCAGGGCGGCCGTCAGGACCGGCAGGACCGCGACCGCCAGCAGCAGGACGACGACGACTTCGAGGGCGGCCGCCGTGGCCGTCGCGGCCGCTACCGCGACCGCCGGGGCCGTCGTGGCCGCGACGAGATCGCCGAGCCGCAGGTCAACGAGGACGACGTCCTGATCCCCGTCGCGGGCATCCTGGACATCCTCGACAACTACGCGTTCATCCGCACCTCCGGCTACCTGCCGGGTCCGAACGACGTGTACGTCTCCCTCGCCCAGGTCCGCAAGAACGGTCTGCGCAAGGGCGACCACATCACCGGCGCGGTCCGCCAGCCGAAGGAGGGCGAGCGCCGCGAGAAGTTCAACGCGCTGGTCCGCCTCGACTCCGTCAACGGCATGGCGCCCGAACACGGCCGCGGGCGGCCGGAGTTCAACAAGCTGACGCCGCTGTACCCGCAGGACCGGCTCCGTCTGGAGTCCGAGTCCAATGTGCTGACGACCCGGATCATCGACCTCGTGTCGCCGATCGGCAAGGGCCAGCGCGGTCTGATCGTGGCCCCGCCGAAGACCGGCAAGACCATGATCATGCAGGCGATCGCCAACGCGATCACGCACAACAACCCCGAGTGCCACCTGATGGTCGTCCTGGTCGACGAGCGTCCGGAAGAGGTCACCGACATGCAGCGGTCGGTGAAGGGCGAGGTCATCTCCTCCACCTTCGACCGCCCGGCCGAGGACCACACCACGGTCGCCGAGCTGGCCATCGAGCGCGCCAAGCGTCTGGTGGAGCTGGGTCACGACGTGGTCGTGCTGCTCGACTCCATCACGCGTCTGGGCCGTGCGTACAACCTCGCCGCCCCGGCGTCGGGCCGTATCCTCTCCGGTGGTGTCGACTCCACGGCGCTCTACCCGCCCAAGCGCTTCTTCGGTGCCGCGCGCAACATCGAGGACGGCGGTTCGCTGACCATCCTCGCCACCGCGCTCGTCGACACCGGGTCCCGCATGGACGAGGTGATCTTCGAGGAGTTCAAGGGCACCGGCAACATGGAGCTCAAGCTCGACCGGAAGCTCGCCGACAAGCGCATCTTCCCGGCGGTGGACGTCGACGCGTCCGGTACCCGCAAGGAGGAGATCCTGCTCGGCAGCGAGGAGCTGGCCATCACCTGGAAGCTGCGTCGCGTGCTGCACGCGCTCGACCAGCAGCAGGCGATCGAGCTGCTGCTCGACAAGATGAAGCAGACCAAGTCGAACATCGAGTTCCTCACCCAGATCCAGAAGACGACGCCGGCTCCCGGCAACAGTGACTGAGCCCCGCTGAGCCACTCGCTTCGGATCTTCGGGCCGCCCCCGCCGCACACGCGACGGGGGCGGCCCCTTTTGCGTGCTGAACGCTCCCGCGAGACCTTTGCCACAGGTGTGACGTTCGGTACCGGCTTGGCTCGGTAGGGCCCCTTACGGGAAAGCCCAGGTGAACGGGGCAACGGTCCGCCGTTTCGAGCACGGAGGGTGACAGCTGTCGTACCAGGTGGCGCACCGCTTTGTGCGAGCCTGTCCCGAGTTTCCCTGTCCGACCAGGTGGAGCGACGATGGAGTGGTGATGACCGCTCCCGACCCTGAACGCAGGGGGTAACCGAACGGACGAGACCTAGGAGCGCAGTGTCCACCGAGAGCACGCCGGAGTCCGGCATACCGGAGACCGGAGACGGCCCCCGCGGCCGGAGCAAGGGGCGCCGCCGCAAGCCCCGCAGCACGGGCCGCAAGGCCCTGCTCGCCGCGGCATGGACAGCCGCCGGTGTGGTCGTGCTGGCGGGCGCCGGCGCCGGGTACGTCTACTTCAAGCTGAACGGCAACATCCGCAGCATCGACATCAACCAGGTGCTCGGCCGCGACCGGCCCGCGAAGGCCGACAACGGCTCGCAGAACATCCTGGTCCTCGGTTCCGACACCCGCGACGGCGCCAACCGGAAGATCGGCGGGGGAGCGGCCGACAGCGGCGCCCGCTCCGACACCGCGATGATCGTCCACCTCTACAAGGGCCACAAGAAGGCGTCCGTGGTGTCCATCCCGCGCGACACCCTCATCGACCGGCCCGCCTGCGCCGACACCAAGGGCCACACGTACCCGGCGGCGAAGAACGTCATGTTCAACTCGGCCTACGCCACCGGCGGCGCCCCCTGCGCGGTCAGAACCGTCGAGTCGCTCAGCGGCATCCGCATGGACCACTACCTGGAGGTCGACTTCGCGGGCTTCCAGCGCCTGGTCGACGACCTCGGTGGCGTACGCGTCACCACCACCCGCGCCATCCGGGACCCGGACAGCCATCTGAACCTGGCGGCCGGCACGCACACCCTCGACGGCGCGCAGGCGCTCGGCCTGGTGCGCACCCGGCACGGCGTCGGCGACGGCTCCGACCTCGGCCGCATCCAGCTCCAGCAGGCGTTCGTGAAGGCCCTCATCGCCCAGACCAAGCAGGTCGGCGTGCTGAGCAACCCCAAGAAGCTGTACGACCTCGCCGACACCGCGACCCGGACCGTCACCACCGACTCCGACCTCGGCTCGGTCAACTCCCTCGCGGACTTCGCGGGCGGCCTCAAGGGCATCAGCGCCTCCGGGATGCACATGGTCACCATGCCGGTGCAGTACGACCCGGCCGACCCCAACCGGGTGCTGCTGGAGCGGACCAAGGCCCGGCAGATATGGACGGCGCTGAGGAATGACCGGCCGGTCCCGGACTCCGCCACCGCGGGCTCGGCCACCGGTGGCGCCAAGGGCGTCGTCGCTCCCTGAGCCACCCCTGAGCCGCCCTGAGCCGCCCCGAGGGCCCGGGGAATAGAACAGCCCCACCCCCGGTTTTGGGGGATGGCGCCAGTCCTGGCAGACTGGTACGTCGGCTCCGGTTCACGCACCCGCATTCCCGCGGTGGCGACCCGGCGCCCTCCCGAACCTAGGAGACACCTTGAAGCGTGACATCCACCCCGAGTACTTCGAGACCCAGGTGAGCTGCACCTGTGGCGCCTCGTTCACCACCCGGAGCACCATCGACGGCACCATCCGTGCCGAGGTCTGCTCCGAGTGCCACCCGTTCTACACGGGCAAGCAGAAGATCCTCGACACCGGTGGCCGCGTGGCCCGCTTCGAGGCCCGCTTCGGCAAGGCTTCCGGCTCCAAGAAGTAGCGAGCCCCGAACCGCCGGTCCACGGTCGCGCCCCGCGAGGGGCGTGACCACGGACCGGCGTTTTTGGTCGCCCGCCAGTCCTTCACCCGCAGTAACAGGAGCCGAAAGATGTTCGAGGCAGTCGAGGAACTCGTTGCCGAGCACGCCGATCTGGAGCGCAAGCTCGCCGACCCGTCGGTCCACGCCGACCAGGCGAACGCGCGCAAGCTGAACAAGCGCTACGCCGAGCTGTCCCCGATCGTGGCCACCTTCCGCTCCTGGAAGCAGACCGGGGACGACATCGAGACCGCCCGTGAGCTGGCGGCCGACGACCCCGACTTCGCCGCCGAGGTCAAGGACCTGGAGAAGCAGCGCGAGGAGCTGACCGACAAGCTCCGCCTGCTCCTGGTCCCGCGCGACCCGAGCGACGACAAGGACGTCATCCTGGAGATCAAGGCCGGCGCCGGCGGCGACGAGTCCGCCCTGTTCGCCGGTGACCTCCTGCGCATGTACCTGCGCTACGCCGAGCGCGTCGGCTGGAAGACCGAGATCATCGATGCCACCGAGTCCGAGCTGGGCGGCTACAAGGACGTCCAGGTCGCGGTGAAGTCCCGCGGCCAGACCGAGCCCGGCCAGGGCGTGTGGGCCCGCCTGAAGTACGAGGGCGGGGTGCACCGCGTGCAGCGCGTGCCCGCCACCGAGTCCCAGGGCCGCATCCACACCTCCGCCGCCGGTGTCCTCGTCACCCCCGAGGCCGAGGAGGTGGACGTCGAGATCAACCCCAACGACCTGCGGATCGACGTCTACCGGTCCTCCGGCCCCGGCGGCCAGTCGGTCAACACCACCGACTCCGCCGTGCGCATCACCCACCTGCCCACCGGTGTGGTCGCCTCCTGCCAGAACGAGAAGAGCCAGCTCCAGAACAAGGAGCAGGCCCTGCGCATCCTGCGCTCCCGGCTGCTCGCCGCGGCCCAGGAGAAGGCCGAGGCGGAGGCCGCCGACGCCCGCCGCAGCCAGGTCCGCACCGTGGACCGCTCCGAGAAGATCCGCACGTACAACTTCCCGGAGAACCGCATCTCGGACCACCGCGTGGGCTTCAAGGCGTACAACTTGGACCAGGTGCTCGACGGCGAGCTGAGCACGCTGATCCAGGCGTGCGTCGACGCCGACTCGGCCGCGAAGCTCGCGAACGCCTGAGAACGCCCCGCAGGACCACGCACGAGGACCGGAGGACAAGCGTGCAGCAAGACTTCGGGGGGCGACCCCCGAGCCCCCGCAGCGTGCTGCTCGCGGAGGTGGCCCAGGCCACCCAGCGGCTGGCCGACGCCGGAGTGCCCTCCCCGCGCACCGACGCCGAGGAGCTGGCCGCCTTCGTGCACGCCGTCAAGCGCGGCGCCCTGCACACCGTGAAGGACTCCGACTTCGACGCCCGGTACTGGGAGGTCATCGCCCGCCGCGAGCAGCGCGAGCCGCTCCAGCACATCACTGGGCGGGCCTACTTCCGCTACCTGGAGCTCCAGGTCGGCCCCGGCGTCTTCGTGCCCCGGCCGGAGACCGAGTCGGTGGTCGGCTGGGCGATAGACGCGGTACGCGCCATGGACGTCGTCGAGCCCTGCATCGTCGACCTGTGCACCGGCTCCGGCGCCATCGCGCTGGCCCTCGCCCAGGAGGTGCCGCGCTCGCGGGTGCATGCCGTCGAGCTGTCCGAGGACGCGCTCAGGTGGACCCGTAAGAACGTCGAGGGCTCCCGCGTCGACCTGCGCCAGGGTGACGCCCTGACCGCCTTCCCGGACCTGGACGGCCAGGTCGACCTGGTCATCTCCAACCCGCCGTACATCCCGCTCACCGAGTGGGAGCACGTCGCCCCCGAGGCCCGCGACTACGACCCCGGGCTGGCCCTGTTCTCCGGCGAGGACGGGCTCGACCTGATCCGGGGCATCGAGCGCACCGCGCACCGGCTGCTGCGCCCCGGCGGTGTCGTCGTCATCGAGCACGCCGACACCCAGGGCGGCCAGGTGCCGTGGATCTTCACCGAGGAGCGGGGCTGGGCCGACGCGGCCGACCACCCCGACCTCAACAACCGCCCCCGGTTCGCCACGGCCCGCAAGGCGACGCTGTGACCACCGCGCAGAACCACTTCCAGAGTTACGTGTACGAGGAGGCCCGCTAGACATGGCACGGCGATACGACACCAATGACGCCACCGACCGCGTGACGGGCCTGCGCGAGGCAGCCGCCGCCGTACGCCGGGGCGAACTGGTGGTGCTGCCGACCGACACGGTCTACGGCATCGGCGCCGACGCGTTCTCCTCGGAAGCCGTCGCCGACCTGCTCGCCGCCAAGGGCCGGGGCCGCAACATGCCCACCCCCGTGCTCATCGGCTCCCCGAACACCCTGCACGGCCTGGTCACCGACTTCTCCGAGCTGGCCTGGGAACTCGTCGACGCCTTCTGGCCCGGCGCGCTCACCCTGGTCGCCCGGCACCAGCCGTCCCTCCAGTGGGACCTCGGCGACACCCGCGGCACGGTCGCCGTACGCATGCCGCTGCACCCGGTCGCCATCGAGCTGCTCACCGAGGTCGGCCCGATGGCCGTCTCCTCCGGCAACCTCACCGGCCACCCCGCCCCGGAGACCTGCGACGACGCCCAGCGCATGCTCGGCGACTCCGTCTCCGTCTACCTCGACGGCGGCCCCACCCCGGGCAACGTGCCCTCGTCCATCGTGGACGTCTCCGGCCCCGTTCCGCTGCTGCTGCGCCAGGGCGCCATCTCCCCGGAGGAGCTGCGCAAGGTCGTACCCGACCTCGAGGTGGCGAATTGACGGCCCCCCAGCGGTACGTCCCGCCCGAGCGCTCCGGGCAGGGGGTCACCCCATGCGCGGCATAGGCGGCGCGGACCGCCCGGCGGAGCAGACCACCACCTTCGGGTTCCCGCGCGACACCTTCCGCATCCTCCACGTCAGCACCGGCAACGTCTGCCGCTCGCCCATCACCGAGCGGCTGACCCGGCATTTCGTGGCGGAACGGCTGGGGGTGCTCGGCGGCGGCCTGATCGTGGAGAGCGCCGGCACCTGGGGCCACGAGGGCGCCCGGATGGAGGAGAACGCGGAGACCGTGCTCTCCGAGTTCGGCGCGGACGCGGCCGGGTTCACCGGCCGGGAGCTGCTGGACGAGCACGTCATCATGGCCGACCTGGTGCTGACCGCCACCCGCGACCACCGCGCCCAGGTCATCTCCATGGGCCACTCGGCGGGCCTGCGCACCTTCACGCTGAAGGAGTTCACCCGCCTGGTCCGCGCGATAGATCCGGCCACCCTGCCGCCCCTGGAGGACGGCGTGGTGCTACGCGCCCGCGCCCTGGTCCGCGCGGCCGCCGCGCTGCGCGGCTGGCTGCTCGCCCCCACCGCCGAGGCGGACGAGGTGTACGACCCCTACGGGGCGCCGCTGCCCTTCTTCCGCTCCATCGGCGACGAGATACGCGACGCCCTCGACCCGGTCGTCACCGCGCTGACGGGCGTGCCCGCCCGCATGTGACGCGCGCCGGGCTCCGGCGCGGGACGGGTCCGGCGGCCGAGCGGCCGCCCCCGGCACGGCCTACATTGGAGACCTGGGGTCCCGCCCCACGTCACCGTCGACCGCCCGGAGCCCGCCATGTCGGTCACACCCGTCCTGGAAGCGGACGTACTGAGCCGGCAGGACCCGGAGCTGGCCGAGATCCTGCGCGGGGAGCTGGACCGGCAGTCGACGACCCTCCAGCTCACCGCGGCCGAGAACTTCGCCTCGCCCGCCGTGCTCGCCACCCTCGGCTCCCCGCTGGCCAACAAGTACGCCGAGGGCTACCCCGGCTCCCGGTACCACGGGGGCTGCGCGCTGGCCGACACCGCCGAACGCATCGCCGTGGAGCGCGCCAGGGCCCTCTTCGGCGCCGAGCACGCCAACGTGCAGCCCCACACCGGCTCCTCGGCCATGCTGGCCGCCTACGCGGCCGTGCTGCGCCCCGGTGACACCGTCCTCGCCCTCAGCCTGGACGACGGCGGCCATCTCACCCATGGCTCGCCCGCGAACTTCTCCGGCTGCTGGTTCGACTTCGTCGGCTACGGCCTGGACCCGGAGACCGGGCTGGTCGACCACGGCGAGGTGCGCCGGCTGGCCCGCGAACACCGGCCCAAGGCGATCGTGTGCGGCTCGATCGCCTACCCCCGCCACTTCGACCACGCCTTCTTCCGCGACGTCGCCGACGAGGTCGGGGCGTATCTCATCGTCACCCTCGCGCACTCCGCCGGGCTGGTCGCCGGGGGAGCGGCGCCGAATCCGGTGCCGTACGCGGACCTGGTGTGCGCCACCACGCACAAGACGCTGCGGGGGCCGCGCGGGGGGCTGATCCTGTGCGGGGCCGGGCTGGCCCGGCGGGTCGACCGGGCGGTGTTCCCCTTCACCCAGGGCGGCGCCCAGATGAACAGCGTCGCCGCCAAGGCCGTCGCGTTCGGCGAGGCGGCCACCCCCGCGTTCGCGGCCTACGCCCACCAGACGGTCGCCAACGCGCACGCGCTCGCCGGATATCTGGCCGACGCCGGGTTCACGGTCGCCACCGGCGGCACCGACACGGCCCTCGTCGTGGCCGACCCCGCCCCGCTCGGCATGGACGGCCGCACCGCGCGCGGGCGGCTCGCGGCCGCCGGACTGGTGCTGGACTGCTGTGCGCTTGCGCACACCGGCGGCCGGGCGCTGCGGCTCGGCACCGCCGCCGTCACCACCCAGGGCATGGGGGAGCCGGCCATGGCCCGGATCGCCGCGCTGCTGGTCGGCGTGGTGACCGGCGCCCTGCACCCGGCCGCCGCACGGGCCGAGGTGCGCGAGCTGACCGCCGACTTCCCGCCGTACCCGGAGTGAGAACCGGGGTGAGAAGGGGAGGCGGAAGGGGTGGCATACGGGTACGGAACGCCCCCACGGAACCATCCCCGTCCCCCGCCGGTCCTTAACCGTACGTGTCCCTCGCTAGGGTGTGGGGCTGTGATGGCCAGCGAACTCTGTGGGGATGCCCGTGCGTGAATACCTGCTGACGCTTCTCATCACGGCCGCGGTGACCTACCTGCTGACAGGGCCGGTACGGAAATTCGCGATCGTGGCGGGAGCGATGCCGGAGATCCGGGCACGGGACGTGCACCGGGAGCCCACTCCGCGGCTCGGCGGTATCGCCATGTTCTTCGGACTGTGCGCGGGGCTGCTCGTCGCGGACCACCTGGAGAACCTCAACGAGGTCTTCGCCAAGTCCAACGAGCCCCGCGCCCTGCTGTCCGGGGCCGCGCTGATCTGGCTGATCGGCGTGCTGGACGACAAGTTCGAGATCGACGCCCTGATCAAGCTGGGCGGGCAGATGATCGCCGCCGGTGTGATGGTGGTGCAGGGTCTGACGATCCTGTGGCTGCCGGTGCCCGGTGTGGGCCTGGTCGCCGTCACCCAGTGGCAGGGCACCCTGCTGACCGTCGCCCTGGTCGTCATCACCATCAACGCGGTCAACTTCGTCGACGGCCTCGACGGTCTCGCCGCCGGCATGGTCTGCATCGCCACCGCCGCGTTCTTCATGTACGCCTACCGCATCTGGTACGGCTACGGCATCGAGGCGGCCGCCCCGGCGACGCTGTTCGCGGCGATCCTGATGGGCATGTGTCTGGGCTTCCTGCCGCACAACATGCACCCGGCGCGCATCTTCATGGGCGACTCCGGCTCCATGCTGATCGGCCTGGTGCTGGCCGGCAGCGCCATCTCCGTCACCGGCCAGATCGACCCGGACCGGCTGAACCTGTTCTCCGGTTCCGAGCGCAGCACCGTGCACCAGATGGTGCCCGCGTACATCCCGCTGCTGCTGCCGCTGTCGATCATCGCCATCCCGGCCGCCGACCTCGTGCTGGCCATCGTGCGCCGCACCTGGCGCGGCCAGTCGCCGTTCGCGGCGGACCGCGGGCACCTGCACCACCGGCTGCTGGAGATCGGGCACTCGCACAGCCGCGCGGTGCTCATCATGTACTTCTGGTCGGCCCTCATCGGCTTCGGCGTGCTCGCCTACTCGGTCAACTCGGCCTCGATGTGGATCGTCCTCGGCGTCGTCTTCCTCAGCGCCATCGGCCTGGTCATGCTCCTCCTCCCCCGCTTCACCCCCCACGCCCCCCGCTGGGCCCAGCACTTCGTCCCCCCGCGCTACCGCCGCTATCCGGAACCGTCGGAAGAGGGCGAGGAGGCGGGGACCGAGTCCGGCGAAGCGTCCACCGCAGCCCTCACCGACGCCACCACCGCCTCGACCGCGGTGGCGGCGGTGCCGGGCGTCAACGGGGCGACCGCGATCGGCGCTCGTACGCGTTCCGCCAAAAGTCGCAAGGTAAGAATCTGACTAGAGCATTGCCAAGTCGTGGGGGAGCAAAGCCCCCTAATACCAGACAAGCCCACCCGGTTCTTGCACCTGTGCGCGTTGTCACTCTCATGTGTGACGATCGATACGTCTCCAGGTAAAGACCTCATCAAATAGTTTGTGATACGGTTCACGAGAACCCAGGACAGAGCCGGAGACCGTGAAGCCACGGTTCGACGGCGTGAGAGTTTCCGTACTCGGTCCGGGACTACGCTCGTCCATGACGACACCTGCCCCCTGTGAAAGCGGAGTTGCCGCCATGCCGTCCAATGACGTCCGGATTCTTGCCCAGGCCGCGGTGCCCACGGCTGCCGTCGGCGCGATCGCCGCCGTTGTCAGCGGTGTGGTCGCCGGCGGCAAGGGTGCGATCGGGGCCGTCGTGGGCACACTGATCGTCATCCTCTTCATGGGGATCGGTCTTTACGTCCTGCAGCGCACCGCCAGGTCGTTCCCGCAGCTGTTCCAGATGATGGGCCTCATGCTCTACGCGGCCCAACTCCTGCTGCTGGTCGTCTTCGTGGCCGTTTTCAAGAACACGAACCTGTTCAACCCCCGGGCCTTCGCCATCGTCCTGGTGGTCACCACCCTGACGTGGATCGCCGCGCAGGCGCGCGCCCACATGAAGGCCAAGATCCTCTATGTCGATCCCGATGCTCCGTCGAAGGAAGACAAGTCCCACAAGACGGACCGCTCGTCATGAGGGGTAGGGCCGGGATAAAGGCGCGGGAGAGATCCTGCTATCGTCCGGTGCCAACTGCGGCATCGCGGGCGCGGGCATTCGAGCTGACGCCTGTTCCACTGCGAGGCTAGATGCCCCCCAGCCGCCCCCACATCCGTAACACCAGTCCCGTGCCGAACCGCGGCCGTACGCCGCGCCGACACAACGAGGTTGCCGTACCTATGCGCCACGATGAAGGAGCCCGCGGTGAGTGCTGACCCGACGCAGACGCTCGCTTTCGACACGAGCTGTCACCTGTTCTCCGGGTGCGGCTTCCCGGCTCCGGGCCTGCACTCGTTCCTGTTCAAGCCGCTCTGGGGCGACGCGGACAGCAACCTGTACTTCAACAAGACGATGCTGCTGGCCCTGATCGGCTCCATCGTCGTCGTGGCCTTCTTCTGGGCGGCCTTCGCCCGCCCGAAGGTCGTCCCCGGCAAGCTCCAGATGATCGCCGAGTCCGGCTACGACTTCATCCGGCGCGGCGTCGTCTACGAGACCATCGGCAAGAAGGAGGGCGAGAAGTACGTACCTCTGGTCGTCTCGCTGTTCTTCTTCGTCTGGATGATGAACCTCTGGTCGATCATCCCGGTCGCCCAGTTCCCGGTGACGGCGATCATCTCGTACCCGGCCATCCTGGCCGCGATCGTCTACGTCCTCTGGGTCGGTCTCACCTTCAAGCGCCACGGCTTCGTCGGCGCCTTCAAGAACTTCACCGGTTACGACAAGTCGCTCGGCGCGGTGCTCCCGCTGTCGATGACGATCGAACTGTTCTCGAACCTGCTGGTCCGGCCGTTCACGCACGCCGTGCGGCTCTTCGCCAACATGTTCGCCGGTCACACGCTGCTGCTGCTCTTCACGATCGCCAGCTGGTACATGCTGAACGGCATCGGCATCGCCTACTCCGGTGTCTCGTTCGTCATGGTCCTCGTGATGACCGCCTTCGAACTCTTCATCCAGGCTGTCCAGGCGTACGTCTTCGTGCTCCTCACGTGCAGCTTCATCCAGGGCGCGCTCGCCGAGCACCACTGAGCCCGCTCAGCCACACCCATCCAGACATCCGGTGGCCATCCCCCACCGGACATTGAAAGAGAAGGAAGAACCGGCATGTCCGCTCTCGAAACCCTTGCCGCCGGTGTCCAGATCAAGGGCAACCTCGGCTCCATCGGTTACGGTCTCGCCGCCATCGGTCCGGGCGTCGGCGTCGGCATCATCTTCGGTAACGGCACGCAGGCCCTCGCCCGCCAGCCCGAGGCGGCCGGCCTGATCCGCGCCAACCAGATCCTCGGCTTCGCCTTCTGTGAGGCGCTCGCCCTCATCGGTCTGGTCATGCCGTTCGTCTACCCGGCCTCCTGATCCGACCGCCGCGTTACCCATAGACGAAAGGCACTGATACATGAGCCCCCTGGTAATGCTGGCGGCTGAGGAGGCCGAGAACCCCCTCATCCCGCCGATCCCAGAGCTCGTCATCGGCCTGATCGCCTTTGTCATCGTCTTCGGCTTCCTCGCCTGGAAGCTTCTCCCGAACATCAACAAGGTTCTGGAGGAGCGCCGCGAAGCGATCGAGGGCGGGATCGAGAAGGCCGAGGCCGCGCAGACCGAGGCTCAGAGCGTCCTCGAGCAGTACAAGGCCCAGCTCGCCGAGGCCCGTCACGAGGCCGCCCGGCTGCGCCAGGAGGCTCAGGAGCAGGGTGCGACGCTCATCGCGGAGATGCGGGCCGAGGGCCAGCGTCAGCGCGAGGAGATCGTCGCCGCCGGTCACGCCCAGATCGCGGCCGACCGTAAGGCCGCCGCGGCCGCGCTCCGCCAGGACGTCGGCAAGCTCGCCACCGAACTGGCCGGCAAGCTCGTCGGTGAGTCCCTCGAGGACCACGCCCGGCAGAGCCGTGTGATCGACCGCTTCCTCGACGAGCTCGACGAGAAGGCCGAGGCCACGCGATGAACGGAGCGAGCCGCGAGGCCCTGGCAGCCGCACGGGAGCGTCTCGACGCGCTGACGGACTCCACCTCCGTGGATGCCGCGCAGCTCGCCGACGAGCTGGCGGCCGTCACCGCGCTGCTCGACCGCGAGGCCGGCCTGCGCCGGGTCCTCACCGACCCGGCGCAGCCCGCCGAGGCCAAGGCCGAGCTGGTGCGGCGCCTGATCGGCGGCCAGGTGAGCGGTCCGACCGCCGACCTGGTGGCCGGCATGGCCCGGTCCCGCTGGTCGCAGCCCCGCGACCTGGTGGACGCGCTGGAGCAGCTGGCGGACATCGCCGACCTCACCGCCGCGGAGAAGTCGGGCACGCTGGACGACGTCGAGGACGAGCTGTTCCGGTTCGGCCGCATCGTCGCCTCCGACCCGGCTCTGCGCGCCGCGCTGACCGACCGGTCGGCGTCCACCGCGGCCAAGGCCGAGCTGGTGCACCGGCTGCTGGGCGGACGGGCCAAGCCCGCCACCGAGCGTCTGGTCACCCGGCTGGTCACCGCGCCGCGTGGACGTAGCCTGGAAGCGGGACTCGAGTCCCTGTCCAAGCTGGCCGCGGAGCGCCGGGACCGGCTGGTGGCGATCGTCACTTCGGCGGTCCCGCTGAGCGAGGCCCAGAAGCGTCGCCTGGGCGACGCCCTGGCCAAGCTCTACGGCCGCCGGATGCACCTCAACCTGGACGTGGACCCCGAGGTGATCGGCGGTGTGCGGGTGCAGGTCGGTGACGAGGTCATCAACGGCTCCCTGGCGGACCGGCTGGACGACGCCGCCCGCCGTATGGCGAGCTAGAACGTAAACAAGCAGTACGTAAGTAATTACGGCCCTGGTTGGGCCGTGCAGAGGATTCACCTCGTTCAGGGGGGAGTCCGGAGTCAGACATCCCCCCAAAGTGAAACTTCGGGCCCAACAAGGAGAGCAGGGAACCCAGATGGCGGAGCTCACGATCCGGCCGGAGGAGATCCGGGACGCACTGGAGAACTTCGTCCAGTCGTACAAGCCGGACGCGGCCTCGCGCGAGGAGGTCGGTACGGTCACCGTCGCCGGCGACGGCGTCGCGAAGGTCGAGGGTCTTCCCTCGGCCATGGCCAACGAGCTGCTGAAGTTCGAGGACGGCACCCTCGGCCTCGCCCTCAACCTCGAGGAGCGCGAGATCGGTGCCATCGTTCTCGGCGAGTACAGCGGCATCGAGGAGGGCCAGCCGGTGCACCGCACCGGAGAGGTCCTCTCCGTCGCCGTCGGCGACGGCTACCTCGGCCGTGTCGTCGACCCGCTGGGCCAGCCGATCGACGGTCTCGGCGAGGTCGAGACCGACGGCCGCCGCGCCCTCGAACTGCAGGCCCCCACGGTCATGCAGCGCCAGTCGGTGCACGAGCCGATGGAGACGGGCTACATGGCGGTCGACGCCATGACCCCGATCGGCCGCGGCCAGCGCCAGCTCATCATCGGTGACCGCCAGACCGGCAAGACCGCCCTGGCCGTCGACACGATCATCAACCAGCGCGACAACTGGCGCACCGGCGACCCGAACAAGCAGGTCCGCTGCATCTACGTCGCCATCGGCCAGAAGGGCTCCACCATCGCCGGCGTGCGCCGCGCGCTGGAGGAGAACGGCGCGCTGGAGTACACGACCATCGTCGCCGCCCCGGCGTCCGACCCGGCCGGCTTC
Source organism: Streptomyces griseoluteus (assembly GCF_004784465.1). GTDB lineage: Bacteria > Actinomycetota > Actinomycetes > Streptomycetales > Streptomycetaceae > Streptomyces > Streptomyces griseoluteus. The sequence goes on from NZ_SRRU01000001.1 coordinate 767,095, forward strand.
AAGTACCTGGCGCCGTACACCGGTTCCGCCATCGGTCAGCACTGGATGTACCAGGGCAAGCACGTCCTGATCGTCTTCGACGACCTGTCGAAGCAGGCCGACGCCTACCGCGCCGTGTCCCTGCTGCTGCGCCGCCCGCCGGGCCGCGAGGCCTACCCCGGTGACGTCTTCTACCTGCACTCCCGTCTGCTGGAGCGCTGCGCGAAGCTCTCCGACGACTTGGGCGCCGGCTCGATGACCGGTCTGCCGATCGTCGAGACGAAGGCCAACGACGTCTCGGCGTTCATCCCGACCAACGTCATCTCCATCACCGACGGCCAGTGCTTCCTGGAGTCGGACCTCTTCAACGCCGGTCAGCGTCCCGCGCTGAACGTCGGTATCTCCGTCTCCCGAGTCGGTGGTTCCGCCCAGCACAAGGCGATGAAGCAGGTCTCCGGCCGACTGCGCGTGGACCTCGCCCAGTTCCGTGAGCTGGAGGCGTTCGCCGCCTTCGGTTCCGACCTGGACCAGGCGTCCAAGAACCAGCTCGAGCGCGGTCAGCGCATGACCGAGCTGCTGAAGCAGGACCAGTACCAGCCGATGTCCACCGAGGACCAGGTCGTCTCGATCTGGGCCGGTGGTACGGGCCGCATGGACGACGTGCCGGTCGAGGACGTCCGCCGCTTCGACAGGGAGCTGCTGGAGTTCCTGCACCGCAAGCACCAGGGCCTGATGACCTCCATCCGGGAGGGCGGCAAGCTGTCGGACGACACCCTGCAGGCCCTCAGTGACGCGATCGCGGAGTTCAAGAGGCAGTTCGAGACCTCGGACGGCAAGCTCCTCGGCGACGACACCCCGGCCTCTCCCGCCAAGTGACGTAAGGAAGGGACCTGACTCATGGGAGCCCAGCTCCGGGTCTACAAGCGTCGCATCCGATCCGTCACCGCGACCAAGAAGATCACCAAGGCGATGGAGATGATCGCCGCCTCGCGTGTCGTCAAGGCGCAGCGCAAGGTGGCGGCCTCCAAGCCGTACGCGGACGAGCTGACCCGCGCGGTCAAGTCGGTCGCCACCGGTTCGAACACCAAGCACCCGCTCACCACGGAGGCCGAGAACCCGACCCGTGCCGCGGTCCTGCTCCTCACGAGCGACCGCGGTCTGGCCGGCGCCTTCAACTCCAACGCCATCAAGGCGGGCGAGCAGCTCACCGAGCGCCTCGAGCGCGAGGGCAAGCAGGTGGAGACGTTCATCGTCGGCCGCCGCGGTGTCGCGCACTACAACTTCCGTGAGCGCAAGATCGCGGAGGCGTGGACGGGCTTCACCGACGAGCCCACGTACGGGGACGCCAAGAAGGTCGCGGCGCCCCTCATCGAGACCATCGAGACGCCCGAAACGGACGGCGGCGCGGACGAGCTGTACATCGTCTTCACCGAGTTCGTCTCGATGATGACGCAGACGGCGGTCGCCGAGCGGCTGCTCCCGCTGCGCCTCGACGAGGTCACGGAGGAGAAGACCGGCGACGGTGAGATCCGCCCGCTGTACGACTTCGAGCCCTCGGCGGAGGACGTCCTGGACGCCCTGCTGCCGCGGTACGTCGAGAGCCGGATCTACAACGCGCTGCTCCAGTCGGCCGCTTCGAAGCACGCCGCCACGCGGCGCGCGATGAAGTCGGCCACCGACAACGCGGGTGAGCTGATCAACACGCTCTCCCGTCTTGCCAACGCGGCCCGCCAGGCCGAAATCACCCAGGAAATCAGCGAGATCGTCGGTGGCGCCAGCGCCCTGGCCGACGCGACCGCGGGGAGTGACCGATAAATGACCACCACTGTTGAGACCGCGGCGGCCACGGGTCGCGTCGCCCGCGTCATCGGCCCGGTCGTCGACGTGGAGTTCCCCGTCGACGCGATGCCGGAGATCTACAACGCCCTGACCGTCGAGGTCGCCGACCCGGCGAAGGACGGCGAGAAGAAGACGCTGACCCTCGAGGTCGCCCAGCACCTGGGCGACGGCGTGGTCCGCACCATCTCGATGCAGCCCACCGACGGTCTGGTCCGCCAGTCCGTCGTGACGGACACCGGCGCAGCCATCTCCGTCCCGGTCGGCGACTTCACCAAGGGCAAGGTGTTCAACACCCTCGGTGAGGTGCTGAACGTCGACGAGAAGCACACCGGCGAGCGCTGGCCGATCCACCGCAAGGCCCCGAACTTCGACGAGCTCGAGTCGAAGACCGAGATGTTCGAGACGGGCGTCAAGGTCATCGACCTGCTCACCCCGTACGTCAAGGGCGGCAAGATCGGCCTGTTCGGCGGTGCCGGTGTCGGCAAGACGGTGCTCATCCAGGAGATGATCTACCGCGTCGCCAACAACCACGACGGTGTCTCCGTGTTCGCCGGTGTCGGTGAGCGCACGCGTGAGGGCAACGACCTCATCGCGGAGATGACCGAGTCGGGCGTCATCGACAAGACCGCGCTCGTCTTCGGTCAGATGGACGAGCCGCCGGGCACCCGTCTGCGCGTCGCGCTGGCCGGCCTCACCATGGCCGAGTACTTCCGTGACGTCCAGAAGCAGGACGTGCTGTTCTTCATCGACAACATCTTCCGCTTCACGCAGGCCGGTTCCGAGGTCTCCACGCTGCTCGGCCGTATGCCGTCCGCCGTGGGTTACCAGCCGACCCTGGCCGACGAGATGGGCCTCCTCCAGGAGCGCATCACCTCGACGCGCGGTCACTCGATCACCTCGATGCAGGCGATCTACGTCCCCGCGGACGACCTGACCGACCCGGCCCCGGCCACCACGTTCGCCCACCTCGACGCGACGACGGTGCTCTCCCGTCCGATCTCGGAGAAGGGCATCTACCCGGCCGTGGACCCGCTGGACTCCACGTCCCGCATCCTGGACCCGCGGTACATCGCGCAGGAGCACTACGACTGCGCCATGCGCGTCAAGAACATCCTGCAGAAGTACAAGGACCTCCAGGACATCATCGCGATCCTCGGTATCGACGAGCTGGGCGAGGAGGACAAGCTCGTCGTCCACCGTGCCCGTCGTGTGGAGCGCTTCCTGTCCCAGAACACCCACGTCGCCAAGCAGTTCACCGGCGTGGACGGTTCGGACGTTCCGGTGGACGAGACCATCGCCGCGTTCAACGCGATCCTCGACGGTGAGTACGACCACTTCCCGGAGCAGGCGTTCTTCATGTGCGGTGGCATCGAGGACCTCAAGAAGAACGCGAAGGAGCTGGGCGTCTCCTGACACCCGCGCTCCTGGCCGGGGGGGCGGGCACGTCCCGCCCCCTCGGCCACGCCCCCTAGAATTGACCCCGACACCCGGCACATCCGCCGGGTGGTGATCCGAGGAGCCAACCTTGGCTGCTGAGCTGCACGTCGAGCTGGTCGCCGCCGACCGCCAGGTCTGGTCCGGCGAGGCCACCCTGGTCGTCGCGCGCACCACGTCCGGCGACATCGGCGTCATGCCCGGTCACCAGCCGCTGCTCGGTGTGCTGGAGTCGGGCCCGGTGACCATCCGCACCAGTGACGGCGGGACCGTCGTCGCCGCTGTGCACGGCGGTTTCATCTCGTTCGCGGACGACAAGCTGTCGCTGCTGGCCGAGATCGCCGAGCTGGCGGAGGAGATCGACGTCCAGCGCGTCGAGCGCGAGCTGGAGCGAGCGAAGGCGGAGGACGACGAGGATGCCCAGCGTCGCGCCGACGTCCGTCTGCGGGCGGCGACCTCCACGCGCTGATCATCGCGCCGTGTGACCATCATTCAGCCGCGGCCGGCCCGGAACATTCCGGTGCCGGTCGCGGCTGAGGTGAATCCGGGTGTTTTTCCGGTTCCATTACCTGGCTCTGCGGTTTCATTACCCTGAGCCGAAAGCAGTTCCACTACCTGGGAGACGAGGAGGTCGGTGCCGATGGTCCTCGCTCTGACTGTGTGCGGAATCGTGGTCGCGCTCGTGGTGGTGGGTCTGTTCCTGTTCGGCCTGCGCCGCAGGCTCATCCAGCGTTCCGGCGGCACCTTCGACTGTTCGCTGCGCTGGGACGTGGGGGAGCAGTCCGATGTGAACGGCAAGGGCTGGAGCTACGGCGTGGCCCGCTACAACGGGGACCGCATCGAGTGGTTCCGGGTGTTCTCCTACGCCCTGCGCCCGCGCCGGGTGCTGGAGCGCTCGCGGATCGAGGTGGCCGGACGCCGGCTGCCCGAGGGCGAGGAGGAGCTGGCGTTGCTGTCCGACGCGGTGATCCTCGCCTGTGTCCATGAGGGCACCCGCCTCGAACTAGCCATGAGCGAAGACGCGCTGACCGGATTTCTCGCGTGGCTGGAAGCAGCCCCGCCCGGTCAGCGAGTGAATGTGGCGTAGCCACATTCACTCGCTGGGGGTCCCCCCGGACGAAGTCTGGGGGAGCGTCAACGTCGCTCAGAGGTCGGTGACCTCTCGAATTCCCTTACGACAGGCCGTTGCTGAGGGCCGTCACGAGTTCACCGTTGCTGGTGTCCCCGGTGAAGTCCCAGAAGAACGCCCCGCCCAGGCCCTGGCTCTTGGCCCAGCTCATCTTGCCGGCGATGGTCGACGGGGTGTCGTACGACCACCAGTTGCTGCCGCAGTGGGCGTACGCGGTGCCGGCGATCGTGCCGGTTACCGGGCAGGAGCCCTTGAGCACCTTGTAGTCCTCGATGCCCGCCTCGTAGGTGCCCGGAGCGGCTCCCGTGGCGGTGCCGCCGGGGGCGTCCTGGGTGACACCGGTCCAGCCGCGGCCGTAGAAGCCGATGCCGATGAGCAGCTTGTTCGCCGGGACGCCGACCGCCTTGTACTTGGCCATCGCGTCGGCGGTGGTGAAGCCCGCCTTCGGGATGCCGCTGTACGAGGTGAGCGGGGAGTGCGGAGCCGTCGGACCCTTGGCGTCGAAGGCGCCGAAGAAGTCGTACGTCATCACGTTGTACCAGTTGAGGTACTGCGACGCGCCCGCGTAGTCGGCGGCCTCGATCTTGCCGCCGCTGGAGCCGTCCGCGGTGACCGCGGCGGTGACCAGGTAGTTGGCGCCGAACTTGGAGCGCAGCGCGGAGACCACGTTCTTGAAGGCCGCGGAGCCGCTGGTGTCGCAGGACAGACCGCAGGCGTTGGGGTACTCCCAGTCGATGTCGATGCCGTCGAAGACATCGGCCCAGCGGGGGTCCTCCACCAGGTCGTAGCAGGACTGGGCGAACGCGGCCGGGTTCTTGGCCGCCTCGCCGAAGCCGCCGGACCAGGTCCAGCCGCCGAAGGACCACAGCACCTTGATGTTCGGGTACTTGGCCTTGAGCTGGCGGAGCTGGTTGAAGTTGCCGCGCAGCGGCTGGTCCCAGGTGTCGGCGGCGCCGCTGACCGACTGGTCGGCGGTGAACGCCTTGTCGTAGTCGGCGTAGGAGTCGCCGATCGCGCACTTGCCGCCGGTGACGTTGCCGAAGGCGTAGTTGATGTGCGTGATCTTGGAGGCGGAGCCGGACGTCACGATGTTCTTGACGTTGTAGTTCCGGCCGTAGATGCCCCACTCGGTGAAGTAGCCGAGCTTGACCTTGTCCCCGGTGGCGGGCGGCGGGTTGGTGCCGCCGCCGGTGGTGCGCACGGCCGTCGCTGCGCTCGCCGGACCGGTCTGGTCGGCGGTGTCGCGGGCGCGCACGCTGTAGGAGTAGTCCGTGCCGGCGGTGAGACCGGTGTCCGTGTACGAGGTGGTGGTGACGGTGGCGACCTTGGCGCCGTCGCGCAGGACGTCGTAGTTCTTGACGCCCTTGTCGTCGGTGGCGGCCGACCAGCTCAGCTTGACCGAGGTGTCGGTCACGGCGGAGGCGGTGGGCTTGCCAGGGGCGGAGGGCGCCGCGTCGCCGGGCACCGTGGTGCCGTCACAACTGTCGCCGTTCAGCTTGCAGTTGCTCGGCGAGCCGGAGCCCGCGCCGTTGAAGGCGAAGGAGATGGAGGAGCCGGGGGCGACCGAGCCGTTGTACGACTTGTTCTTCGCCGTCCAGTGGGTGCCGGAGGAGGTGACGTCGGCGTCCCACGCGGAGGTGACGGACGTGCCCGAGGGGAAGTCCCACTCGATCGTCCAGGAGCTGATGGCGGTGGTGCCGGTGTTCTTGACGGTCCACTTGCCTTCGAAACCGCTGCCCCAGTCCTGGGACTTCACATAGCTCGCGGTGACGTTGGTGGCCGCCTCGGCGGGGGCGGCCAGGCCGACGAGGCCGGCCAGGGGGAGCAGCAGGGTCACGGCACCCGCCGCGACTCTGTGTCTGAAGCGCATGTGCGCCTCCCTCGATGTCGGGGGGAACTTCCAGAGGCATGGGGGGCATGACTGAGCCTTCACGCCCATGCTGCCGCGAGAATAGGAAAGGTCTGGACCAGCGGTCAATAGGTCTGGACCATTTGTTCCGCAATTCGACTTAACCTCAACTCCGCTGCTGGCGCGGGAGTTTGACAGCGCATGAGGAGGACCTCGCCGACACCGCCGTGGCCGGGCTACGGCGGCGGGACCGGGGCGCCGATGTCGCGCCGGACACCGAACCGGGGGTCACCGTGCCGGGGAGCAGGCGGTGGTCTTGGTGGCCGATCAGGGGCCCGGCATACCGCCCGCGTCCCGGCAGCGGCCCTTCGAGCGGTTCCCGCGGGGGCCGCACAGCACCGGCTCCGGGCTCGGACTCACCCTCGTCGCCCAGCAGGCCGCGCTGCACCGGGGGAGCGTCGGCGTCACCGGCGGCCCGGACGGCACCGGGGCCCGCTTCGAGGTGCCGCTGCCGTTGGACGGTACGGCGGTGCCGGGGCGGCGGGACCGGCTGACCGGGACGGCCGGGGCGGACCGGTCGCAAGGTTTCCCCGAAGAGACCTCCTGGCCTCCGGGGCGACGGGCGGCACCACGGCCCGACCCGGACGTGAACGGAGGCGCACACGGACACGCGACGAAGCACCCGCACCCTCCTCGCCGGCCTCGCCACCGCGGCGCTGCCGGCAGGCTCGGCCGGTGCCGCGTCCGCCGCCGGCGCCTCTCCCGGCGCCGAGCCCGCCGGTGACGGGGCGCGAGCCCTCTGCAAGCGGGCTCTGAAGGCCGGCAGGCGCATCGGCCGCGCCCTGAAGCGACTCGAGGCGGGCAAGGCCCGGCGCGGCTCCGTGGCCCGCCTCCAGCAGCGCGTCGACCACGCCAGGAAGGCCGGCCATACCGGGATCGCCACCTTCCTCCAGGGCCGCCTCGACACCCGCGAGTCGCTGAAGAAGGACCTGCAGCAGCGCAAGCAGGACCTGGCCGGGGTCAAGACCTGGTGCGCGAAGAACGACGGCGGCAAGAACGACAGCGGCAAGAAGGGCAGTGGCAAGTGAGGCGCGGCTTCCGGCGCGCGGCGGCGGCCGTCACCCTGGCTGCCCTCGCGGGCCTCACCACCGCCTGCGGCCACGACGAGGCCGCCACCCCGACCAGCACCCCTTCGGGCTACGCGGACATGAAGCAGAAGGTCGACGCGGCGGAGTCGGCGGCCGCCGCGGCCGACCGCGACGCCACCGGTGACGCCGACCGGTAGAGGCAGCGGCAGCGATCGGACCGGGCACGGCCCCCGGAGGCGCCCCCGTCGCCGTACCCGGTCCTAGCGCTCGCCGCCCGGCACCCAGAGCACGTCGCCGGTCTCCTTGTTGGCCGTGCGGGCCAGGATGAACAGCAGGTCGGAGAGGCGGTTGAGGTAGGTCGCGGTGAGCGGGTTCATCGTCTCGCCGTGCACCTCAAGTGCCGCCCAGGTGGAGCGCTCGGCCCGCCGGACCACCGTGCACGCCTGGTGCAGCAGGGCCGCGCCGGGCGTGCCGCCGGGCAGGATGAACGAGCGCAGCTTCTCCAGCCGTTCGTTGAACCGGTCGCAGTCCTGCTCCAGCCGGTCCACGTAGAACTGCTCGACCCTCAGTGGCGGGTACTCCGGGTTCTCCACCACCGGCGTCGACAGGTCGGCGCCCACGTCGAAGAGGTCGTTCTGCACCCGGGTGAGGACCGTGACGACCTCCTGGTCCAGCCCGCCCAGCGTGACGGCGGTACCGATCACCGCGTTCGCCTCGTTGGCGTCCGCGTACGCGGAGATCCTCAGATCGGTCTTGGCGGTCCGGCTCATGTCGCCCAGGGCGGTGGTGCCCTGGTCGCCGGTCCTGGTGTAGATGCGCGTCAGATTGACCATAGGGTCAGCGTAGTTGCCCCAAAGGGCGCGAAGCGGTGCGGATTTGACGGACCGGAGCGGCACAACCGGAACGTGACGGGTGTCTCACGCCCTGAGACCGTGACACGCATTACTTACGGTCCTCAAGGCGTCGCCCGAGCGCTAATGTCCGCCGAGAGGAACCATAAACAGCGCGTAAGGGGAGTCGGAGTGGCAGGGAAGCTCGCCGTCATCGGGGCCGGTCTCATGGGGTCCGGCATCGCCCAGGTCGCCGCACAGGCCGGCTGGGACGTGGTTCTGCGCGACGTCACCGACGAGGCGCTCAAGCGCGGTACCGACGGCATCCGGGCCTCCTACGACAAGTTCGTCGCCAAGGGCAAGCTGGACGCGGCCGACGCCGAGGCCGCCCTCGCCCGGATCACGCCGACCACCGACCTGGACGAGGTCGCCGACGCGGACATCGTGATCGAGGCGGTCTTCGAGAAGCTGGAGGTCAAGCACGAGATCTTCCGCGCGCTCGACAAGATCGTGCGCCCGGACGCCGTGCTCGCCTCCAACACCTCCGCCATCCCGATCACCAAGATCGCGGCCGCCACCGAGCACCCCGAGCGCGTGGTCGGCGTGCACTTCTTCTCGCCGGTGCCGATGATGCAGCTCGTCGAGCTGGTCCGGGGTTACAAGACCAGCGACGAAACCCTCGCCACCGCACGGGAGTTCGCCGAGTCGGTCGGCAAGACCTGCATCGTCGTCAACCGCGACGTCGCCGGGTTCGTCACCACCCGCCTCATCTCGGCCCTCGTGGTCGAGGCCACCAAGCTCTACGAGTCGGGCGTGGCCACCGCCGAGGACATCGACCTCGCCTGCAAGCTGGGCTTCGGGCACGCCATGGGCCCGCTCGCCACCGCCGACCTCACCGGGGTCGACATCCTGCTGCACGCCACCGGCAACATCTACACCGAGAGCCAGGACGAGAAGTTCGCCCCGCCGGAGCTGATGCGCCGGATGGTGGACGCCGGTGACATCGGCCGCAAGAGCGGGCAGGGCTTCTACACGTACTGACCGCGTCCGGATCACCCGCCGATCCCGTGCGCGTCCGTACAGCCGCTCAGGGGTATCACCCCCGCGGGTGAATTCGGTATCGGTTCGCTTACAACCAGCAACCACATCGACACCCACACAGTCAGACGTTGCACAGCACCGTCACGGAGAACGCCACTCGCACTCAACGGGGAGCGCATATGTACATCAGGGGCGACCACGCCGAGCTGGTCGTCGGGGGGCGCCTCGACGTCCGCAGCGCGGCGGACGCCCGTACGGCCCTCCACGCGGCGGTCGACGACGGGATCGGCGATCTGGTGCTGGACCTGTCCGAACTGGACTCCTGGGACGCCACCGGACTCGGCGTCATCATGGGCGCACACCGGCGCGCGGGCCGCTGCGGCCGGCGGCTGGTGCTGCGCCGGGTGCCGCCGCAGATGCAGCGGCTGCTCGTGGCCACCCGGCTGCACCGCATCCTCGCCATCGAGGGCGGAGTCGGCGTGGAGTCGCTGCCCCGCGTGTGAGGTTCCGGAACCGGGGCAGGCTCCAACTCGTCCCGAACGGCGCGTCGCGCACATTCCTCACCGGAAGGTGATCTCCCGGATCTCTCGGGCCGTCCGGCACCCCGCCCTGTCGGTGACCCCTGCCGACGGTTTAGGGTTCGGTCGCCCGCCGCCTCGTGTAATCCGCGAGCGGGCCCGGACCAGAAGCGACAGCGCGATGTGCGGCAGGCCGGGAGGGGCCGAGATCGGCACACGACGCTTTTGGGGGCTTTGAACCCATGGACCCGATACTTCCGGGAACCGAGGACCACGGTCAGGCACTGAGCCGCCGTCCGCCGCGGGACCCCCTCACTGCCGACTTCGCCCCGAGCGGTCCCGTGCCCGCCCGCACCACCCGGCTGGTCTGCGGCGACTTCCTGCTCACCGTCAACCCGGTCGACGGCAGCGAGATAGAACCCTGCCCGCCGCACGAGTGCCCCCAGGCCCCCGCCAAGCGCACCCCGGCCGCCCGGGCCGAGTACGAGCGGGCCGCCCTGCCGCCCGCCCCGCCCGGACACCGGATGCCGGAACCCGAGTTGCTGGAGCGTCAGGAGATACGCGAGCGGCTGGTCCGGCTGCTCACCCGCGGCCGTACCGTCCGCCTCACCGGCCCCGGCGGCTCCGGCCGCACCGCCCTGCTCGACCTCGTCGCGGAGGACTGCGCCGACCTCGCCCCCGACGGCGTGGTCCGGCTCGACGGCCTCCACCGCACCCCCGACGACCTGCTGCGCGACCTCTTCCACACCGTCTACGACGCCCCCCGCCACCGCCTTCAGCCGGACGAGCTGCGCGAGACCGTCAAGGAGATCGGCGCCGTCGTCCTCATCGACGACCTGGAGTTCGGCGGCACCGCCCTCACCGAACTGCTCGAAGCCGCCCCCGAGTGCGCCTTCCTCCTCGCCGCCACCCCGGACACCCCCGCGGCCGCCGGTGACGTCGAGGACGTCGACCTGCCCGGCCTCGACCGCGCCGCCGGGGTGGAGATCCTGCAGCGGTCGGTGGGGCGGGACCTCACCGAGGAGGAGGCGGTCTGGGCCGGCGACCTCTGGTTCGAGTCCGAGGGCCTGCCGCTGCGCTTCGTCCAGGCCGGCGCCCTGCTCCGCCAGCGCGAGCAACTGCGCGCCAGCGGCGACGTGGTCGACGAGTACGGCGTCTTCGAGGACGTACGCGGCCCCGCCGACGCGGTGCTCGACCTGCCGGTGGAGGACGAGGAGGCCGAGGAGGTGCCGCTGCCGTCCCTCGCGGAGGCCGCCGCGCCCGCCCCGCTGCTCGCCTCCCGCCTTAAGCCCTCCGCCCGAGCCGCTCTGCGCTTCGCCGTCGCCCTGGACGGCGAGCTGCCGCACCCGGCGCATCTGCCCGCCCTGGTGGGCGACACCCACGCCGACGCCGCGCTCGGCGAACTCCTCGGCTGCGGGCTCGTCTCCCCGGCCGGCCCCCGCTACCGCCTCGCGGCCGGGGTGCGCGCCCAGCTGGAGGCCGCCGGATACGACGAGGACGCCCCCGCCGAGGCCCGTACCGCCGCCCGGCACTACGCCTGGTGGGCCGCCCACCCCTCCGTCACCCCCGAGCGGGTGTGCGCGGAGGCCGCGGCGGTGCTGACCGCGCTGGAGACCGTGCTGCCCGGCACCGAACCGGCCGCCGAGGGCGACGACGAGCAGGCGACCGCCGTCCGGCTCGCCCACGCGGCCGGCGCCGCCTTCGCCGCCGGGCTGCACTGGACCGCCTGGGAACAGGCCCTGCACGCCGGGTCCGAGGCCGCCCGCCTCGCCCAGGACGTCCCGGAGCGGGCCTACTTCCACCACGAGCTGGGCATCCTTGCCCTGGTCGACGGCCAACTGGACCGCGCCCGCTCGGAGCTGGAGGTCTCGCACGGGATGCGCACCGCGCTCTCCGACATGCGGGGCACCGTCGCGGGCCGCCGCGCGCTGGCCCTGGTCGCGGACCGCAGCGGCGACCTGCCGGGCCTCGCCGCGCTGATGGCCGCCGAGGAGCCCCCAGCCACCGGCACGGCGCCGCTCGCCCCGGCCCCGGCCGCGTTCACCCCGTCGTACGCCTATGGGCAGGAGACGGTCGTCGCCCGGCAGTCCGGCGCCGCGAAGGAGCGCGCCGGGGTACGGGCCATCGCGCGGCGCAATCTGGTGGCCGCCGGGTCCGGCGCGCTGCTGGTCGCGGTGCTCGGCACCGTCGTCACCCTCGGCATGACCTCCGACGAGGACGCCGGACGCAACCCGTCGAGCAATGTGGGCGGCAACCCGACCGCGACCCAGGACCTGGACGACGGCACGCTGGGCGCCGTCCCGAAGCGGGACGAACCCGCCCCGGCCGGCGTCACCACCACCCGCCCGGTCGGCCCCGGCCCGGACGGCACCCCCGGCACCTCGGACGACCCCCCGCCGTCCGCCACCACCGCCAGCCCGAGCGCCGACCCGACGGGCACCCGGGGCACCGGCGGCGCGACGAGCCCCGAGCCGACGCACGGCGGCGGCTCCACCGGACCCACGGGCACGCCGACCAAGACGGGCAGGCCGTCGACGCCTCCCGGCAGCACCGGCGTGCCGACGACGCCGGGGGAGCCGACCGACACCGGCGAGCCGAGCACGCCCAGCGACCCGACCACACCCCCCACGACCTCCACCTCGGCCGGCGGTCCGGCCGACGGTGCCACGGCGTCCGCGCCCGCCTCCAGTGAGGCCACCGAGACCACGGAGAGCGCGAGCACCGAGCCGCCGGTGATCTGAGGTGCCCGAAGGGCGGGTCAGAACAGGCGGAGCTTGTCGTCCTCGATGCCGCGCATGGCGTCGTAGTCGAGGACCTGGCAGCCGATGCCCCGGTCCGTGGCCAGCACGCGGGCCTGGGGCTTGATCTCCTGGGCCGCGAACACCCCGCGCACCGGAGCGAGATGGGGATCGCGGTTGAGCAGCTCCAGATAACGGGTGAGCTGCTCCACGCCGTCGATCTCGCCGCGTCGCTTGATCTCGACGGCGACCGTGCCGCCGTTGGCGTCCCGGCACAGGATGTCGACCGGGCCGATCGCCGTCATGTACTCGCGGCGGATCAGGGTGTAGCCCTCGCCGAGGGTCTCGATGCGGTCGGCGAGCAGCTCCTGGAGGTGCGCTTCCACGCCGTCCTTGATCAGACCGGGGTCCACGCCCAGTTCGTGGGACGAGTCGTGGAGGACTTCCTCCATCGTGATGATCAGTTTCTCGCCCGCTTTGTTGATGACGGTCCACACGCCCGCCTCGTCACCCGTGCCCTCCTTCAGGGTGCAGGGCGGCGACATCCAGTTGAGGGGCTTGTAGGCCCGGTCGTCCGCGTGGATGGAGACGCTGCCGTCCGCCTTGACCAGGATCAGGCGGGGGGCCGAGGGCAGGTGGGCGGTGAGCCGGCCGGCGTAGTCGACCGAGCACCGGGCAATGACGAGACGCATGGTCGGCAACGCTACTCGACGCGCACCCGTGCACGCGATTCGCCCGCGTCCCACCACCTGCCCGCCGCCACCCCCGTCCGGTGGGCCACCCCAATTGTCCCCGATAACTCTTGTTCATCCCTGGCCGATTGTGACCGCAGGACGACCGTTCCATATACGCATTCTGCTGGTGTGGTCACCGACGGTTGCCTACCGTAGGAGCAGGGAGGCCGCGTGGGGGTACGGAGCGTCTCCGGTGTCGCGCACTCCCTTATCTGTCCGGCAACCCCTGTCCATCGGGGGTGCGAGAGGAGAACCCATGTCGCTCGACGTCTCACCGGCCCTACTGGAACAGGCCGAGCGAGGCGAGGTCGACGAAGCAGAATTCGTCGACTGCGTCCGGACCTCCCTGCCCTTTGCGTGGGAGATGATCAGCTCCCTGGTGGCCCAGCTGAAGGTGGACGGCGGACTTTTCGCCGACAACCAGACGCCCCCGCCGGACGAGCAGGCGCGCGGCCAGTTGCTGCGCGCGCTCGCCAGTGACGCCATACGGGGCGCTCTCCAGCGTCACTTCGGCGTACGCCTGGCCTTCCAGAACTGCCACCGGGTGGCGGTGTTCCCGCTGGACCCGTCGGTGGACGAGAGGCTGGCCCGCTTCACCTCGGTGCGCGCCCAGCTCCTCAACCAGTCCCCGGAGCTGCGGGACTGCTGACGCACGCGCGCGACGTCGGCTCCATGAGCCGCCGGCTTGCCGTTCCCGTCCGGGGGAGGTGCATGCGGGACGGGCGCGGCAGGCTCTCCCGGCGGCCGGGGAGCCGGTGGCGGTCAGCGCAACTGCGGCAGCACCTCGGCGCCCAGGCGCCGCAGGTTCTCCTCGGTCGCGCCCAGATCGCCGGAGCCCTCGACGAGCAGGGCGAAGCGGGAGATCCCGGTCCGCTCCGCGGTGGCCGCGAGACGATCCGCGGCCAGCCGGGGCGTACCCACCGGGTGCAGCCCGCAGAGCAGTTCGGTGTAGGCGTACGGGTCGCGCATCGCGCGCGCCCGGCCGTCCACCGTGACATGGGCCTCAAGGCCCCACTTGAGCCAGCCCGGCATCGCTTTGAGCAGCGTCTCCACCGCGTCGGGGCGGCTGTCCGCGAGCTGGCAGACGCCGGCCGAGACATGGCCGGCGGCCGCGATCTCCCCGGGCGAGCGGCCCGACTCGCGGGCGTGGCGCCGCCAGAGGGCGACCATCTCGGCCTTCTCCTCGTCCCCGACGTGCATCCCCAGCAGCATCGGCAGACCCCGCTCCGCCGCCAGCCGCACGCTCTTGGGGGAGGTGCACGCCACCACCACCTCCGGGCCCGGCGTCTCGGTCAGCGCGTCCGACGGGCGCGGCACCACCGGCACCTCGCGGAACGCGTACCGCTCGCCCGAGGCGCCGACCGACGGCTCGCGCAGCCAGCGCAGCAGCAGGTCCAGCGACTCCGGGAAGCCGCGCTCGTACGCCCCGAGCCCCGTGCCGAACACCTCGAGGTCCACCCAGGGCCCGCCCCGGCCGACACCCAGGGTGAACCGGCCGCCGCTGGTGACGTGCAGCAGCGCGGCCTGCTCGCCGAGGGCCACCGGGTGGACGGTGGGCAGCACACTGACCGCGGTGCCGACCCGGACCCGGCGGGTGCGGCCCAGCAGCAGGGCGGCCAGGGTGACGGCCGACGGACAGGTGCCGTACGGCACGAAGTGGTGCTCGGCCAGCCACACCGTGTCCAGACCGGCCTCGTCGGCCACCTCGGCGCAGCGCACCGCCCGGTGCAGGGCCTCTCCGGCGCCCTGGCCCGGATACTGGGCCGCCAGCACAAAACTTCCAACGCGCATCGCATTTCCCGCTTCCTTGGCTCCGACCGGGAGCTCCCCCGACCGGCATAACCACATGACACGTGCCCAGGACACGGCTTCGTGAAGGGATTTGCGGATTGTCTGCAGAATGGTCGCTTCTCTGCTGAAATGGATCGGCCTGGAAGGGGACTTGTACGGGTTGACGCCCTACGCGTACCCCGGCCGCCGCCGCGTAGGCTGGACGCGGCCCGTGCTCCCTGTATAGCCCCAAGAGGTGTCCCGTGTCCCCGCGTCGCAACCGACCCAAGGCGGCAGGCTCGTCCGGCCGAGGTGCCGAGGACGACCGGTCGGGCCGGTACGGCGGCTGGCAGTCCACCGAGAGCTGGCAGGGCGAGGAGTGGAGCGTCCGCCATGTCGCCGGGGCGAGCGCCGACGGCAAGACCTACCGCTGTCCCGGCTGCGACCAGGTGATCCACTCCGGTGTCCCGCACGTGGTGGCCTGGCCGGAGCACGCGGGCGTGGACGACCGGCGGCACTGGCACAAGGCGTGCTGGAACGCACGGGACCGCCGCACCACACGGGTACGGCGGTCCGGAAACTCGCCCTGGTTCTGAAGGACGGCGTGCTTACACGTCCCGGCTCTCCAGCAGCGCGTACGCCCCGGCGAACGCCGCCGCCGTCACGCCCAGCATGATCCACAGCGGCTCCCAGCCCGAGGGGCCGGAGTGGCTGAGGGTGTTGTCGTAGAAGACGCCCATCTGGCTCGGGATCGAGTACTCCAGCAGCGCCTGCTGCACCTTCTCCAGCGAGCCGGCGTTCATGAACAGCGCGATCACCAGCGGGGCCAGCACGGCGCCGATCATGATGGTGATGGCGCCCGCGGAGTGCCGGATCATCGAGCCGACCAGCAGCGACAGCAGGCCGAGCAGCGCGATGTAGAGGCTGATGCCGAGCGTGGCCTTCAGCCATTCCGCGCCGGACGGGGTCCGGGTGCCGTTGCCCTCCAGCATCGAGGTCTGGATCAGCGCCACCAGGGACACCGTCGCCAGCGTCACCACGAAGGCGACCACGAAGAACACGATCGACTTGGCCGCCAGCACCCGGCCCCGGCTCGGGCACGCGGTCATCGTCGTACGGATCATGCCCGTGCCGTACTCGGACGCCGTGGTCAGCACGCCCAGCGTCATCACGCACATCATGCCGAGCAGCAGCCCGAAGAAGCCGAGGGTCAGCGGGTTCTGGCCGTCCAGCTCACCGGCGTTCCGGACCGCCACCGCGGCCAGCAGGCCGATGCCGACCACGAGCAGGACGAACACACCGAGCGTCCACACCGTGGAGCGCACCGACTTCATCTTCGTCCACTCCGAGGCCAGCGCGTGCCCGAGATGCGTGGGCGTGACCGGGATCGGTGAGCTGTAGCCGGACGGGAGACCGCCGGACGCGGGGGGCGCCTCGGGCATCGGGGGCTGCTGGGTGCTCATCGGGAGTCCTCGGGCTTCGTCGGTTCGGCGGGCACGGCGTACGGGTTCGGCGCCTCGGGGCCGGGCGCGGCCGGCGCCGGCGGGGCGTACGGGACGCCCGGCTGGGGCGGCGGCGGGGCGTACCAGCCCGGCTGGCCCTGGCCCGGCACCGGCATCGGGGGCTGCACACCGGGCGGCAGCGGCTGCTGGAGCCCGGAGCGCTGGTCCACGGTGGAGCGGTAGTCGACGACGCCCTGCGTCATCCGCATGTACGCCTCCTCCAGCGACGCCTGGTGCGGCGACAGCTCCCACAGCCGTACGTCCGCCTCGTGCGCCAGGTCGCTGATGCGGGGGAGCGCCAGCCCGGTCACCCGGAGCGCGCCGTCCAGCTCGGGCAGCACATGGCCGCCCGCCTCGGTCAGCGCCGAGGTCAGCTTCTCCCGCTGCTGCGGCTCGGTGTCCGGGGTGCGCACCCGCGCGAAGTCGGCGGAGTTGGCGGAGATGAAGTCGGTCACGCTCATGTCGGCGAGCAGTTGGCCCCGCCCGATCACGATCAGATGGTCGGCGGTCAGCGCCATCTCGCTCATCAGGTGCGAGGAGACGAAGACCGTACGGCCCTCCGCGGCGAGCGCCTTCATCAGATTGCGGACCCAGAGGATGCCCTCGGGGTCGAGGCCGTTGACCGGCTCGTCGAACAGCAGCACCTGCGGGTCGCCCAGCAGGGCGGCCGCGATGCCGAGGCGCTGGCCCATGCCGAGCGAGAAACCCTTGGAGCGCTTGCGGGCCACTTCCTGGAGCCCGACGACCCCGAGCACCTCGTCCACCCGGCGGGCCGGGATGCCGGAGAGCTGGGCGAGGCTGAGCAGATGGTTGCGGGCGCTGCGGCCGCCGTGCACCGCCTTGGCGTCGAGCAGCGCGCCGACCTGGCGGGCCGCGTTGGGCAGCTTGCGGTACGGGTAGCCGCCGATGGTCACCGAGCCGGAGGAGGGGTTGTCCAGCCCGAGGATCATCCGCATGGTCGTCGACTTGCCGGAGCCGTTGGGCCCGAGGAAACCGGTCACCGCGCCGGGACGCACCTGGAAGGAGAGGTCGTGCACGGCGGTCTTGTCGCCGTACCACTTGGTCAGGCCAACAGCCTCGATCATGCTCCGCACCCATCGGAAGGTTCAGGACAGCGTGGCGCGTGCCCCCGTAAGGGTTAGGAGGATAACCGGGCCGGAGCGGTTCCGCTCAAGAGAAAGTAAAGCCAAAGGCTCACGGCGCGTGTCCGGTCACCGCCGAGAGCGGCCGAAGCCCTCTGCCGCGTCGGCGGCAGAGGGCTTCGCCCGCGCTCAGCGGGAATGCGCCCCAGGACGTTACCGGGTCTGCTGCGCCGGCACGCCGCGGCCCGCGGTCTCGTCCTCCACCGGGGAACCGGCGGCGGCGACCGCGGCACCCGTCAGCGTGGCGAGCATCTCGCGGACGTTGGTGAGCTGGGCGTTGATGCTGTCGCGGCGGTTGGTCAGCGCCGCCAGCTCCCGCTCGGACTCCGAACGGATGCGGTCCGCCTTGGCGTTGGCGTCGGCCACGATGTCCTCGGCCTGACGCTGGGCCGTCTCCACCGTCTGGCGCGCACGGCGGTCGGCGTCGGTGCGCAGCTTCTCCGCCTCCAGACGGAGCTGCTCGGCGCGGTGCTCGATCTCCGCGAGCCGCTTCTCCGCCTTCTGCTGACGCGACGCCAGGTCCCGCTCGGACTGCTCGCGGCGCTTGGCGAGGTTGGTCTCGAAGTCGGCGGCGGCCTGCGCGGCCTTGGCGCGGGTCTCCTCGAAGAGGGCGTCGGCCTCCTCGCGCTTGGACTGCGCGTCCTTCTGCGCGTCGGCGCGGAGCTGTGCCGCCTCGCCCTTGGCCTTCTCGACGATCCGGACGCCCTCGTCCTCGGACTTCGCCTTGCGCTCGGCGGCGAACGACTCCGCGTCGTTGCGCACCTGCTGGGCGGCCGACTCGGCCAGCTCACGGTGCTGTTCGGAGGCGCGCCGGGCCTCCTCGCGCAGGTCCTTCGCCTCCTCCTCGGCAAGGCGCAGGATCTTCTCGACCCGCGCGCCCAGACCCGCGTACGACGGCTCCGCGTCGGTGATCTGGGCCTGGGCGTTCTGCGTTTCGAGGTGGAGCTCCTCGATGCGCTTCTCCAGTGCGGTGATCCGGGAGAGCGCGCTGTCACGGTCGGAGACGAGCTTGGAGATGCGTTCGTCCACCTGAGCACGGTCGTATCCACGCCGCACTAGCTCGAAGCCGTAGGGGGAAGTGTCGCTCATGGGGTTCCTGTCGAATGAGACCGGTGAGGTGATAGAGGGAATCCTAGGCGCCCAAGCGGTGTGTCATCGCGCGGATACGTTTTTGGTCTGGAGAATGACACCTCTTTCGGGTGGCCGACCCCCCAGAACTTGCCATGTCCGTCCTAACCGTCGGAGTTCTTGCCGCCCGACCGGGGCGGACCCACCGTCGCACCCGCCTTGACCCCGCCGTCCTTGCCCGCCGGGCCCTCGAACGACTCCAGCGCCTCCAGCACGTCCTGCACCCGCGAGATCTCGGTGTTGATGTCCTCGCGGCGGCGCACCAGGATCTCCAGCTCGCGCTTGCCCTCCTCGACCGTGCGCCGCGCCTCGCGGATCGCCTCGGCCTTCAGGTCCTCGGCCTCCTTGACGAGCCTGGACTTCTTCTGCTCGGCCTCCTTGAGCAGACCCTCCGCCTTCTTCACGGCGGCGATCCGCACCTTGCCCGCCTCGGAGTTGGCCTCCGACACCAGCTCCTTGGCCGTCGCCTGCGCCTTGGCGAGCTGCTCCTCGGCCGCCTTGATCAGCGCGTCGCAGCGGTCGCCCGTCGACTTCATCGTCTCGGCCGCCTCCCGGCGGGCCCGCTCGTGCAGCTCCTCGATCTCCGAGGTGACCCGCTCGCGCAGCTCCTCGGCCCGCTCCCGGATCGCGGTCGCGTCCCGGCGCGCACCGACCAGCAGCTCGTCGGCGTCCGTACGGGCCTTCTCCACACGGGCGTTGCCCGCCACCGTCGCCTCGGCCACGATCCGCTCGGCCTCGGTACGGGCCGCGCCCACCATCGAATCGGCCTGGCCCTCCGCCTCCGCGGTGGTCTTCTGCGCCTGCTGCCGCGCCTCCGCGAGCAGCTTGTCCGCCTCGGCCGCCGTCTCCGAGATGAGGGTGTCGACCTGCTCGGCCGCCTCCGAACGCCGCTTGTTGGCCTCGCTGCGCGCCTCGTCCAGCGTCCGTTCGGCCTCCTCGCGAGCGGAGTTGGTCAGCCGCTCGGCCTCCGTCTCCGCCTCGGACCTGACCCGCTCGGCCTCGGCGCGCATCCGCTCCGCGTGCCGCTGCGCCGTACCGACCGTCTCCGCCGCCTCGGCGCGCAGCCGCTCGGCGTCGTCGGTCGCGTCCGCGATCAACTGCTCGGCGCCCGCCACCGCTTCGGCGCGGACTCGCTCCGCCTCCGCGGCGGTCTCGTTCTGGAGCCGCTCCGCCTCGGAACTCGCCTCGGTGATGAGGGTGTCGGCCTGCGTCGCCGCGTCCGACCTGATGCGGTTGGCGTCCTCGCGGGCGTCCGCCCGGGTCCGGGACGCGGCCTGGTCGGCCTCCGCCAGCTTGTCCGACGCCTCGGTCCGCACCCGCTGCGCGTACTCGGCGGCCTCCGAGCGCAGCCGCTCCGACTCCTGGGCCGCCTCGGCGACCGTGTGCTCGGCGAGGGCCTTGGCCGCCTCGGACTCCTCGGCGGCCTCCCGGCGCAGCCGCGTCGCGTCCTGGCTCGCCCGCTCCCGCTCGGCGTAGGCGTCGGTGCGGACCCGGTCCGCCTCCTCCTCGGCCTCCCGCCGGGTACGGTCCGCCGCGTGCTCGGCGGCCGAACGCAGCCCGGCGATCTCCTCCTGCGCCTGCTCGTGCAGCCCGCTGACGGAGTCCCGTACCTGCGCCGCGTGGGTCTCGGCGGCGGACACCATCTCGGTGGCCCGGCGGTCCGCCTCCTCCACCAGCCGGGTCGCCTCGGCCTGCGCCTCCTCCACGCGGGTGCGCGCCGCGGCCAGCAGTTCCTCGCTCTGCTCGCGGGCCCGCTCGCGCTCCTGGTCCGCCTCCTCGCGGGCGGCACCGAGCAGCTCCTCAGCCTCGCGGCGGCGCCGGGCGGCCTCCTCCTGGGCGGCGGCCAGCGTCTCGGACGCCTCGGTGCCCAGCCGCTCGGCGGCGGCCTGCGCCTCGGCGCGGACCCGGTCGGCGCTCTCCTGGGCCTCGGCCTTGAGCCGCTCGGCCTCGGTCGCGGCCTCCGACCGCAGCCGCACGGCCACCGACTCGGCCTCGGCACGCGAGGCGGACGCGTCCGCCGCGGCCTCGTCCCGCAGCCGCTCGGCCTCGGTCGCGGCCTGCTCCTGGAGCGTACGGATGCGCTCGGCGGCCTCCGACCGCAGCCGCTCGGCCTCCTCACCGGCCTCGCGCCGGATACGGGACGCCTCCTCGCGGGCCTCGGTCAGCGCCTGCTCGGCCGACTCGAGGCGCTCGTGCGCCTCGGTCTGCAGCCGGGTCAGCTCACCGGCGGCCTCCTCGCGGCGGGCCGCGGCGGCCTTCTCGGCCTCCTCGCGCAGCTCGCGGGCGGCCTTCTCGGCGTCCGCGCCGACCGTCTCGGCCCGCTCCTCGGCCTCGGCCTTGAGCCGCTCGGCCTCCTTGCGGGTGCGCTCCAGCGTCTCCTCGGCCTGCCGGCGCAGCGTGGTCGCGCGCTCGATGGCCTCGGTGCGGACCTTCTCGCTGTCGGTGGTGGCGGTCTTGCGCAGCTCGTCCGCGTCCGCCTTGGCCTTGGCGAGGAGTTCCTCGGCGGACTTGGCCGCCTCCTCGATCTGGGTGACGGCCTCCCGCCGTGCCTCGGCGCGGATGGAGTCGCCCTCGGTGACCGCGTCGGCGCGCAGCTGCTCGGCCTCGCCGCGCAGACGCCGGGCCTCCTCCTGCAGCTCGACCGTCTTGGCCCGGTACTCCTTGGTGTCGTCCTTCGCCGTGCCCTTGAGCTGCTCGGCGATGTCGTGCGCCTCGGCGCGCAGCCGGTCCGCCTCCGCCTCGGCCTCCGAGCGGATACGCTCGGCCTCCTCGGTGGCGGCCTTGGTGGTCCTGCGGGCGTCCTCGGCGGCCTTGTTCAGGACCTCCTCGGCCGTCCGGGCCGCCTTGGAGAGCTGGCTCGCGGTCTCCTCGGCGGTGGCGCTGCGGGCGTTCTCCCCGGCCTCGGCGAGGATCTTCTCCGCCTCGGCACGGGCGTCCGCGACGATCTGCTCGGCCTCCGCCTTGGTGGTCTCGGCCTCCTTGGTGGCCTCGCTGACCAGCCGGGCGACCTGCTCCTTGGCGGTGCGCGTCCGGGTCTCGTTGGCGGCCTCGGCGCCTGCCAGCGCCTTGGCGGCGGCCTCCTTCGCCTCGGTGACCAGCTTCTCCGCCTCGGACCGGGCGCTGCGCAGCGCGCGCTCGGCCTCCGCCATCCGCTCCTCGGCGGTGCGGCTCAGCTCGGCGGCCTGCCGGCGCGCGGCGTCCGACTCGCTGGCGGTGGAGGTACGGAGCTGCTCGGCGTGGTCGGTGGCCTCCTGCGCCTGCGAGGAGGCGGCGTTCAGCAGCCGCTCGGCGTCGGTACGGGCCCGGCGCAGGATCTGCTCGGCCTCGGCACGGGCCGCCTCCGCGTCGGTGCGCAGCCGCTCACGGGCCTCGTGGGTCAGCCGCTCGGCCTCCGCCCGGGCGGCGGCCATGGCCTGCTCGGCCTCGGCGCGCGACTCGTCCAGCAGCCGGCGGGCCTGCTGCTCGGTACGGGCCCGGAGCTGCTCGGCCCAGGCCACGTTCTCGTTGACGTGGGACTCGACGGTCTGGCGGCGCTCGGCCAGCTCCTGGTCGAGCTGCTGGCGGCGGGTGACCGCCTCCTGGTGCAGCTCCGCCTGGAGCCGGGCGGAGTGCTCGGCGTGCTCCTGGAGGATGCGCTGGGTCTGCGCGCGGGCCTGGCTCAGCTCGCGTTCGGCGTCCTGCCGCAACTGGTCGGCCTGCACCTGGGCGTTGCGGAGCAACTGCTCGGCCTGGTAGCCGATGTCACCGCCGTCGTAGGCGGGACGGGTCATCAGGGTGCGGCGCGCCTCGTGCAGCTTGGCGCGCAGCACCTCGACCTGGTAGCCGAGATCCTCGGCGTGCTGGATCGCCTTTTCCCGCTCGGTCTTCAGCCGCTTCATCTCGGCCTCGAACCGAGAGAGGTGGTCGACGTCAGCCGCCGGCTCTCGCTCCTGGCTCTCGTAGCCCCGCACTGCGCGGTCCCATCCGTCCCCTGGTGAATTACTCCGACGAGCACCGTCCATCCGCCGGACGGGGCCCTCCGGGGAATGGTGTCAGATCAACGGCGGAGCACGGGCTGCTGCCCCGACGCTCGTCCCCCGAAACCCGGACCCCGGCATCGGTCGTCCCCCGTGTTCGGGGACGACCGCCCCCAACCCTACCGGCCCTTATGTACGAGAGTCAGTGCTCAGGTGACTCAACTGCCGCCGAAGTGACCAGTTCTGTCAGGACTCCATGGCAATCCTTGGGGTGCAGGAAGGTGATCCGGGACCCCATGGAGCCGACTCGGGGCTCGTCGTACAGCACCCGTACGCCCTTGTCGCGGATGTCGGCGGCGTCCGCGTCCACGTCCGCGGTGCCGAAGGCGATGTGGTGCACGCCCTCGCCGTTCTTGGCCAGCCACTTGCCGACCGCGGAGTCCTCCCGCGTCGGCTCCAGCAGCTGGAGGTAGGAGGCGCCGCCGTCCGAGGTCTCGTTGATCTTGAGCATGGCCTCCCGGACACCCTGCTCCTCGTTCACCTCGGTGTGGAACACCTCGAAGCCGTAGGTCGTCCGGTAGAACTCGACAGTGGTGTCGAGGTCGTGGCAGGCGATCCCGATGTGGTCGATTCGCGTCAGCATGGTTTCAGTGCAGCGCTCCGGCGGTGGTTACGCAACGTGCGCGCGATCACACCGTAAGGGCGATGACGGGCTCCGGTACCGGTCAGTACATTCGAAGTAAACCCTCGTTCACTCCTCGGCTGTGCAGGCCGGTAAGGGGATCGCAGCTCATGTCTTCTGGAAAGACCACCTCTGTGATCGTCGCGGGCGCGCGGACGCCCATGGGACGGTTGCTCGGTTCGCTGAAGTCCTTCTCGGGTGCCGACCTGGGCGGCTTCGCCATCAAGGCCGCCCTCGACCGCGCCGGGATCAGCGGCGACCAGGTCCAGTACGTGATCATGGGCCAGGTACTCCAGGCGGGTGCCGGTCAGATCCCGGCCCGCCAGGCGGCGGTCAAGGCCGGCATCCCGATGAACGTGCCGGCGCTCACGGTCAACAAGGTCTGCCTCTCCGGCCTCGACGCGATCGCGCTGGCCGACCAGCTCATCCGTGCGGGTGAGTTCGACATCGTGGTCGCGGGCGGCCAGGAGTCGATGACCAACGCCCCGCACCTGCTGCCGAAGTCCCGCGAGGGCTTCAAGTACGGCGCGATCGAGATGCTGGACTCGATGGCCCACGACGGGCTGACCGACTCCTTCGAGAACATCGCCATGGGCGAGTCCACGGAGAAGCACAACGCCCGCCTCGGCATCGGCCGGGCCGCGCAGGACGAGATCGCCGCGCTGTCCCACCAGCGGGCCGCCGCCGCGCAGAAGAACGGCCTGTTCGAGGCCGAGATCACCCCGGTGGAGATCCCGCAGCGCAAGGGCGACCCGGTGCTGTTCAGCAAGGACGAGGGCATCCGCGGTGACACCACCGCCGAGTCGCTCGGCCGGCTCCGGCCCGCCTTCACCAAGGACGGCACCATCACCGCCGGGTCCTCCTCGCAGATCTCCGACGGCGCCGCCGCGGTGGTCGTGATGAGCAAGGCCAAGGCGGAGGAGCTGGGCCTGGAGTGGCTCGCGGAGATCGGCGCGCACGGCAACGTCGCCGGTCCGGACAACTCCCTGCAGTCGCAGCCGTCCAACGCCATCCGGCACGCGCTCGGCAAGGAGGGGCTCGAGGTCTCCGACCTGGACCTCATCGAGATCAACGAGGCGTTCGCGGCGGTCGCCGTGAAGTCAATGGACGACCTCGGGGTGTCCACGGAAAAGGTGAACGTCAACGGCGGTGCCATCGCCCTGGGCCACCCGATCGGCATGTCCGGCGCCCGGCTGGTGCTGCACCTGGCGCTGGAGCTGAAGCGCCGGGGCGGCGGGGTCGGCGCGGCCGCGCTGTGCGGTGGCGGTGGCCAGGGTGACGCGCTGATCGTGCGGGTACCCAAGGCCTGAGATCTGCTTTTCCGGCGGTGTGCGCGAGCGGTGCGAGTGAACGGAGCTGTTTGATGCGGGACGTCTCCTCTCTGGTGGCCGAGGCCAGGGAAGGCCGGCCTCGGGCCGTGGCCCGGCTGATCTCCCTGGTCGAGGGGGCGTCCCCGCAGCTGAGGGAGGTGATGGCGGCACTCGCCCCGCTGACGGGCAACGCGTACGTGGTCGGTCTGACCGGCTCGCCCGGCGTCGGCAAGTCCACCTCCACCTCCGCGCTGGTCACCGCGTACCGCAAGCAGGGCAAGCGGGTCGGCGTGCTCGCCGTCGACCCGTCCTCGCCGTTCTCCGGGGGCGCGCTGCTCGGGGACCGGGTGCGGATGTCCGACCACGCCTCCGACCCCGGCGTCTACATCCGCTCCATGGCCACGCGAGGCCATCTGGGCGGCCTCGCGTGGGCCGCGCCGCAGGCGATCCGGGTGCTGGACGCGGCCGGCTGCGACGTGATCCTGGTCGAGACGGTCGGCGTCGGGCAGTCCGAGGTGGAGATCGCCTCCCAGGCCGACACCAGCGTGGTCCTGCTGGCCCCCGGCATGGGCGACGGCATCCAGGCGGCCAAGGCCGGAATCCTGGAGATCGGCGACGTCTACGTCGTCAACAAGGCCGACCGCGACGGCGCCGACGCCACCGCCCGCGAGCTGAACCACATGCTCGGCCTCGGCGAGTCCCGCGGCCCCGGCGACTGGCGCCCCCCGATCGTCAAGACCGTCGCCGCCCGCGCGGAGGGCATAGACGAGGTCGTGGAAGCCCTGGAGAAGCACCGCGCCTGGATGGAGGAACACTCCGTCCTCACCGAACGCCGCCGAGCCCGAGCGGCCCGCGAGGTGGAGACCATCGCGGTCACCGCCCTGCGGGAACGCATCGGCGACCTCCACGGCGACCGCCGCCTCTCCGCCCTCGCGGACCGCATCGTCACCGGCACCCTGGACCCGTACCGAGCGGCGGACGAACTGGTCGAGGGGCTTACCCGGGGCTGAGGTCCCCTGCCGGCTCGACCGGCATGTTCCTCCTCATGGCATAGAGCGCACCCTTCGCGCCCACGCGGCCGTCCGGCTCCTCGCCGGGGTCCCGCGTGGCGCACCGGTGCGCTCGTCCCGCCTCCCGTGCGGAAGCCCGCGCATGTCCGCGCCCGCTTCCGCGCGCCCCGCCGCGCCGTCCTACGCCGCCGCCCTCCGCGTCCCGCACGCCCGCCGCGCCTTCGCCACCGCCCTGGTGGGCCGGCTGTCCTACGGCACGGTCCCGCTGTCCCTGCTGCTCGCCACCCGGCGGGCCACGGGCTCGTACGCGGCCTCAGGCGCCGTGCTCTCCCTGCACGGCGCCGCCGTGGCCTTCCTGACCCCGCCCGCGCCTTGCTGGTGGACCGGCACGGCGCCCGGCGCGACCTGCTGCCGCTGCCCCTCTGCTTCGCCCTGACCGGAGGCACCGCGCCGGCCTCGGCCGGGGTGGTCCTGGCGGGCGGGAGGCGGACGGAGCGCGCGCGGGCGTGAGCCGGGGGACTGTGCGCGGCCCCGGACAGCCGAGCGCCCCACCCTCCCGCGCACCGGGGCGGTGCGTCGGGTGGGCGGGGCGTCCTGCCTCAGGGGTGGCCGAGGCACGGGCTCGGACTGCGCCCGGCGCGGGGTTGCCGCTCGGCGGGCGCGATACGGCCAGTTGCCCGTGGAGCCGAACGGGTTACGGGCGGCCGCGCTGGTCTCTGAGGTGTTCCGCGATGGGCTTCAGGGACTTGTCCAGGTCCTGGAGGGCGTCGGGGGAGAGCAGGTCGATGAAGTGGCGGCGGACGGAGGCCACGTGGTGCGGGGCCACCTTCCGCATCGTCTCCAGCCCGTGCTCGGTCAGGACGGCGAAGAGGCCGCGCCGGTCCGACTCGCAGTTCTCCCGGCGGACCAGGTCCGCGTTCTCCATGCGCGTGATCTGATGCGAGAGGCGGCTCTTGGACTGCATGGTCGCGCCCGCCAGGTCGCTCATCCGCATCCGCATGTCTTCCGACTCGGAAAGATTGACGAGGATCTCGTAGTCGTTCATCGTCAGGCCGAACGGCTGTAGATCCTTCTCTAGCTGGTACGTCAACAGCCTGTTGACCTCCAGGTGGGTGCGCCAGGCGCACTGCTCCGCATCGGTCAGCCAGTGCGTGGCCGTCTCGGTCTCCATGAATGAAGTCTACCTAAGAAGTTGAATGGCGAACTACTCCGGGTGATGTGACTGTGCGCACGCGTTCGACGTCACACTCCGCAGACTACCGCTCACAGCCCGAAGCGACGCTGGAGGTCTCCCAGCTGTCCGGGAAGGCGCGGTACCCCGGAAGCCCCCGTTCCGGACCCCATCGGCCCCGCTGCGCCCCCTCCGGGTACCCCCGGCTCGGACGGAACAGCACCCGTGGACGGCTCGGCCATCAGCGTCTCGCTGGACTGGAGCAGCACCGTCCCCGCACCCGTGAACTCGAACTGGTGCTCCTCCCCGGAAGCCCCGCCGATCCCTGTCATCGCACGTAGACCGCCCATCACGCCGGTGAGATAGGCATGGTCGTAGTGGTGGCAGGGGGAGGGGCAGTCGGCCCAGCCGACCAGCGCCTGCGGGTCCACCCGGATCGGTGGCTCCATGAAGACCACCGGCCCGTTGGAGGCGGCGACGAACTTTCCGGTTCCGATGAGCGTCAGAAAGCCCGGCACGATCGACTGTTTGAGTGCCAAGCTTGGCTGAAAAGCGATCAGGTTGCCCGCGCGAACGGTCAGGTTGCCTTGATCCAGGTCGTACGAATTCACATCGAAGGCCCGGTCCGCGAGGAGCATCTTGCCCGAGCCCTCCGCCACCACCCAGTCGCTCGCGTGCAGTGGCGAATGGAAGGAAGTGCGCACCAGCCGGTCCAGCCGGCCGTGCCCGATGCCGTTGAAGTCGATCGACCCGTAGTAGGCGATCATCTTCCCCTTCTGCAGGAACCACTGGCTCCCCTTGAGCTCCACGCAGAAGGTGTACGGGTTCACGTTGTCGTCGGCGGGGAGTGTCACCGGGTCGAAGACCACCGGCCCGCCCGCGCTCGCGTAACCGCTCACAGCTTCTCCTCCGACGCCTGGACGTACACCGTGCCGTGGCCGCTCAGCTCCAGCTGGAACGCCTCGCCGGAGCCGCGCCCCACCATGTCGCGCCAGCCCAGCGCGGTGGACAGCTTGTTGCGCACCTCGCCGTGATGGGCGACGTACGCCTGGGGGTCCACGTGGACCGGGCGCTGCGGGGTGATCGGCAGCTCGAAGACCCCGCCGTGCGCCATCACCGCGACCGCGCCATGACCCTGGAGGGTCGTGGTGAACAGGCCCTGCCCGGTCGCCTGGCCGCGCACCAGGCCCATCACCCCGCCCTGCGAGCCGAGGAACATCGTGCCCTGCCGCAGCGAGCCCTCGAAGGCGAGCAGCCGGTCGGCCTCCACGTACAGGGTGTCGCCGGTGAGGGTGATGACATGGACGTGATGGCCGCCGTGTCCGAACAGGACCGTGCCGCTGCCCTCCACCGTCATCAGCGGGGCCGCCTCCCCGGCGACCCGGCGCCCGAGCATCGACATCACCCCGCCCTGCCCGCTCTGCAGGTTCGGGGTGAAGGACACCTCGCCGGTGTACGCCAGCATCGCCCCGCGCTGACTGAACAGCCGCTGCCCCGGCGCCAGCCGGGCCTCGACCATCTTGGAGTTGATCTCCCGGAAGCTCATCTCACAGATCCCCCGCGATCGTGTTCCGCTCGCTGGGCTGCACATAGACCAGCCCGTCGCCCTCGAAGCGGATCTGGAAGGCCTCCCCGCCGCCCTCGCCCATCAGGGTGCGGAAGGTGACGCCCGACTGGAAGGACTGCCGTACGTTCCCCTGGTGCGCGATGTAGGCGCCCGGATCGACGGTCAGCGGGTACTGCGGGCTCACCCGGAGCACCACCGCCGGACCATCGGACAGGATCGCGGCCTGCC
Organism: Streptomyces griseoluteus; assembly: GCF_004784465.1. GTDB lineage: Bacteria > Actinomycetota > Actinomycetes > Streptomycetales > Streptomycetaceae > Streptomyces > Streptomyces griseoluteus. The sequence continues at coordinate 795,740 of NZ_SRRU01000001.1, forward strand.
CGGTGCCCTCCACGGTGGTGGTGAACAGCCCGTTGCCCTGCGAGGCGCCGCGCAGCCCGGTGAAGGCGGTACCCGTGCGCAGGCCCGCGTCGGTCGCCAGCAGGTTGCTCGACTCCACGTACAGCGTGTCGCCGCGCAGGGCGACGAGATTGATCTCGGACGCCCGGTCCGCGAACCAGCAGGTCCCCTGTCCTCTCACCTCCATCACCGTCATCTGCTCGCCGGTGAGCCGCCGCGTCACCATCCCGCGCAGCCCCTCACCGCCGCCGCTCAGCTTCTTGAAGGCCATCTGCCCGTCGTACGCGACCATCGAGCCGTTCTTCGCCTTCACGGCGTCCCCGGTCACATCGACGGCGAGGACCTTGCTTCCCTGCAGTCGGAACATCGCCACTCCGCGAAAGTAGCGGGCGGCCGGGTGGAGAGAACAGGCCCCACGGGTGGAGAACGACCCTGAACACACCCCTAGGGGCGCCGTTTGCCACAATGGGAGGACGCTTGTGCTTCCGTTCACAAAGCGGATCATGAGTCGGCCCTCCACCGGCCGGACCCCGTGCCCCGTAAACGTTTCCCCGAAGGTGACCCGTGGACCTCAAGACCGCATCCGCCCTCCGCCGCCTCCGCCTGGTCTCGGCGCCGGAGGCCGTGTCCTTCCTCGTCCTGCTGCTGTGCTCGGTGCTGAAGCGGACCACGGACTTCAACGCGGTCCCCGTGATGGGCGCGATCCACGGCGTGCTCTTCGTCCTGTACGTGCTCTTCTGGCTGGACGCCTGGAACCGGACCAAGTGGAGCTTCGGCACCGCCGCCCTCTACTTCGTCCTCTCGGTGCTGCCCACCGGCGGCTTCTTCGCCGAGCGCAAGCTGCGCCGGGAGTCCGAGAACGCCGTCATCGCGGCCCGCGCCCGCGAGGAAGGAATCGTGAACGCATGATCGTCGCCTTCTCCGTGACGCCCCTCGGCGTCGGCGAGGACGTGGGGGAGTACGTCGCCGACGCCGTCCGCGTGGTCCGCGAGTCCGGGCTGCCCAACCGCACCGACGCCATGTTCACCTCGATCGAGGGCGAGTGGGACGAGGTCATGGACGTCGTCAGGCGCGCCGTCGCCGTCGTCGAGGCCCGCGCGCCCCGCGTCTCCCTGGTCCTCAAGGCCGACATCCGCCCCGGCGTCACCGACGGACTCACCTCCAAGGTGGAGACGGTCGAACGCCATCTGGGCTCCTAGCCAGGCAACTCGCGGCGCCGCCCGGCGCCGGGTCCGTACCCCGGCTCGGGCTCACCGGCGCGTCCCGGCCGCCGGACGGCGTTCCGTCAGCCCGCTGAGGCCAGCGCAATCCCCAGCGGGGTCCGCTCGTACAGCACTTGGTGCCCGTACCGGCGGGCCGTCAGCAGGCCGCTGTCGCGCAGGAGCGACAGGTGGGACGAGACCGAGGACGGGGCGAGGCCGAGGCGGTGGGCCAGGGCGGTGGTGGACGCCGGGTCGTCCAGGGCCGCCAGTACGGCCGCGCGGTTGCGGCCCAGCAGGCGCACCAGCGCCTCCGGGGTCCGGGTGCCCGGCTCGGCCCACAGGCCGCCGACACCGCGCGCCGGATAGACGAGGGCCGGCTGCCAGGGCGGGTCGAAGCCGGTGATCACGTCCGGCCAGCAGAACACGCTCGGCATCAGCACCAGGCCCCGCCCGCCGAGCCGGCGCTCGTACACCCCGCCCGGCAGGGTCAGCGTGCGGCCGTCCCAGCTCAGCCGGGAGTCCAGCTCGGGCAGCAGAGCGCCGAGGCCGACCTCGGCGAGACGGCGCGAATGGAAGGCCACGTCCGCCTCCAGCAGCGCCCGCAGCCGGGGCCACTCCGGCTCCACCAGCACCCGCCAGGCCACCTCCAGGGCGTCCGCCAGCTCCCGCACCATCCGCACCGGGTCCGCCAGCCACGCCCGGCCCTGCTCCGAGGCCAGCGCGCCCGGCGTGCAGGCCAGCGAGCGGGCGGTGTCCTCACGGGCCGCCTCCGGGTCGGCCGCCCGTACCGCCGCGATCTCCTCCTCGAAGGTGGCCGCCGGGCCGATCGGCGGCGGCCCGAGCCAGTCGGGGGAGTGGCCCCGGCGGGGCATCAGCAGCCACAGCGGAGCGAGGTCCAGGCCGGCCGCCGCCGTACGGATGCGGCGCAGCCACGGCACGTGGTAGCCCTGCCGGTCCGGGCGGCGCAGCGTGCGCACCGCGTCGTGGGTCTCCCACAGCGGGGAGACGGCGAACCGGCAGTTCAGGAAGTCGTCCTCACCGAAGTGCAGGTGCGAGGCCACGGCTGCTCCTCCCTGACACCACGGCTGCTCCCCCTGACATTCGGCTGGAGCCGAAACTCTACGCCGCCCGGCCCCGCCCCCGGCAGGCTGCCCGCCATGTCCGCACCGCCCACGGCCCCGGTGGCCCCCCGTACCGGATACCGCCACGTCCTCGCCGTCCCCGAGTTCCGCGCCCTCTTCGCCGCGCATGTGCTGTCCCTGCTCGGGACGGTCGTCAGCGAGATCGCGCTGTCCGTCCTCGTCTACGACCTCACCGCCTCGCCCCTGATGAGCGCGCTCGCCTTCGCGGTCGGCTTCCTGCCGTACGCCCTCGGCGGCACCCTGCTCGCGCCGGTCGCCGACCGGTTCCCGGCCCGGCGGGTGCTGGTGGTGTGCGACCTGGTGTGCGCCGCGTGCGTGGCGGTGATGGTGGTGCCGGGGGCGGGGGTCGCGGTGCTGCTGGCGCTGCGCTGCGGGGTCGCCGTCGTCTCGCCGGTGTTCTCCGGCACCCGGATGGCGACCCTCGCGGACGTCCTCGGCGACGGTGACGCCTTCGTGCTCGGGCGGTCCCTGATCCGGATCGTCTCGCAGAGCGCGCTGCTCGTCGGGTACGGGACCGGCGGGCTGCTGCTGACCGTCGTCAGCCCCCGGCACGCGCTGCTGATCACGGTCGGGACCTTCCTCGCCTCGGCCGCGCTGCTGCGCTTCGGCACCCGGCGGCGGCCGGCCCGGGGGCGGCCGGAGCGGGCGGAGGGGGGCGGGGGGACCCGCGCGCTGCTGGGCGACCGGCGGGTGCTGGTGCTGCTGCTGGTCTTCTGGGTGCCCGCGATGTTCCTCGTGTTCCCCGAGGCGCTCGCCGCCCCCTACTCCCACACGCTGGGCGCGGGCTCCACCGGGCTCGGGCTGCTGATGTGCGCGCTGCCCGTCGGCACGATCGCCGGGGAGCTGTTCGCGGGGGCGCGGCTCGGGGCGGCGACGCGGGAGCGGATCGTGCTGCCGCTGCTCTGCCTCGCGGTGGTGCCGTACCTCGGTTACGCCCTGGCTCCCGGACTCTGGCCCTCGCTGCTGCTCCTGGTGCTGGCCGGGGCGTGCTCGGCGTACACCCTCGGGCTCGACCAGTGGTTCGTACGGGCGGTGCCGGAGGAGCTGCGGGGGCGGGCGATGACGCTGCTGAGCGCCGGGCTGATGACGATCCAGGGGGTCGGCATGGCACTGGCGGGGGTGGTGGCCGAGGTGATGGGGGTGCGGGCGGCCGTGGCGCTGGCGGGGGTGGCGGGCACGGGGTGCTGCGTGGTGCTCGCCGTGGGGTGCCGGGTGACCGAAAGCCGAGACAGGGCTGCCCGCGATATGACCGGCCGGTAGGGTCTGATGACGTGCCCAAGCCTCTCAGTCTCCCCTTCGACCCCATCGCCCGTGCCGACGAGCTCTGGAAGCAGCGCTGGGGAAGCGTGCCCTCGATGGCCGCGATCACCTCGATCATGCGGGCCCAGCAGATCCTGCTGGCCGAGGTCGACGCCGTGGTCAAACCGTACGGGCTGACCTTCGCGCGCTACGAGGCGCTGGTGCTGCTCACCTTCTCCAAGGAGGGTGAGCTGCCCATGTCCAAGATCGGCGAACGGCTGATGGTCCACCCCACCTCGGTCACCAACACGGTCGACCGCCTGGTCAGGGCGGGCCTGGTCGCCAAGCGCCCCAACCCCAAGGACGGCCGCGGCACCCTCGCCGTCATCACCGACAAGGGCCGCGAAGTCGTCGACGCCGCCACCCGGGACCTCATGGCCATGGACTTCGGCCTCGGCGCCTACGACGCGGAGAGCTGCGGCGACATCTTCACCCTCCTGCGGCCACTGAGGGTGGCGGCGGGAGACTTCGAGGACGCCTGACCTGCGGGACCGCGCGGGAGCCACCCTGGGGCAAGATCTCCCGGAACGCGTGGTTACGCTCGTACCCATGAAGAAGAGCGTGCTGACCCGCTACCGGGTGATGTCCTACGTCACCGGTGTGCTGCTGGTCCTGCTGACCCTGGGCGTGATCGCCAAGTACCTGCTCCACCTGAACGGCGCCGGCGACTTCACGCGGATCATCGGCATCGCCCACGGCTGGCTGTACGTGGTCTACCTGGTCTTCGCCTTCGACCTGGGCTCCAAGGCGAAGTGGCCGGTCGGCAAGCAGCTCTGGGTACTGATCGCGGGCACCATCCCGACCGCGGCGTTCTTCGTGGAGCGGAAGATCAGCCGCGAGCTGGAGGCCAAGGTCGCGCAGCCGTCCCCGACGGCCGTCAAGGCGTAACCGGCAGCCGCCGTACGCACCCGTACGGCGGTTTCCCATCGACATTTACTAGGACGTCCAAGTAAATTCGATGGTATGGACGCTCACGCGATCGAAGAAGGCCGCCGGCGGTGGCAGGACCGGTATGACCGCGCGCGGAAGCGCGACGCGGATTTCAGTACGTTGTCGGGGGACGCGGTCGAACCGGTGTACGGGCCGCGGAGCGGGGACGTGTACGAGGGGTTCGAGCGGATCGGGTGGCCGGGGGAGTACCCCTTCACCCGGGGGCTGCACGCGACGGGGTACCGGGGGCGGACCTGGACCATCCGCCAGTTCGCCGGGTTCGGCAACGCGGAGCAGACGAACGAGCGGTACAAGATGATCCTCGCGGCGGGCGGCGGCGGGCTGTCCGTGGCCTTCGACATGCCGACCCTGATGGGCCGCGACTCCGACGACCCGCGCGCGCTGGGCGAGGTCGGGCACTGCGGGGTGGCCATCGACTCGGCAGCCGACATGGAGGTCCTCTTCGGGGACATCCCGCTCGGCGACGTCACCACCTCGATGACGATCAGCGGTCCCGCCGTCCCCGTCTTCTGCATGTACCTGGTCGCCGCCGAGCGCCAGGGCGTCGACCCGGCGGTGCTGAACGGCACGCTGCAGACCGACATCTTCAAGGAGTACATCGCCCAGAAGGAGTGGCTCTTCCAGCCCGAGCCGCACCTCCGCCTCATCGGCGACCTGATGGAGCACTGCGCGGCCGGCATCCCCGCCTACAAGCCGCTCTCCGTCTCCGGCTACCACATCCGCGAGGCCGGGGCCACGGCCGCGCAGGAGCTGGCGTACACCCTCGCGGACGGCTTCGGATACGTCGAGCTGGGCCTCTCCCGCGGCCTCGACGTGGACGTCTTCGCCCCCGGCCTCAGCTTCTTCTTCGACGCCCACGTGGACTTCTTCGAGGAGATCGCCAAGTTCCGTGCCGCCCGGCGCATCTGGGCCCGCTGGATGCGGGACGTGTACGGGGCGAAGACCGACAAGGCGCAGTGGCTCCGCTTCCACACCCAGACCGCCGGGGTCTCGCTGACCGCGCAGCAGCCGTACAACAACGTCGTCCGTACCGCCGTGGAGGCGCTCGCGGCCGTGCTCGGCGGCACCAACTCGCTGCACACCAACGCCCTGGACGAGACCCTGGCCCTGCCCAGTGAGCAGGCCGCGGAGATCGCGCTGCGCACCCAGCAGGTGCTGATGGAGGAGACCGGCATCGCCAACGTCGCGGACCCGCTGGGCGGTTCCTGGTACATCGAGCAGCTCACCGACCGCATCGAGGCGGACGCCGAGAAGATCTTCGAGCAGATCAAGGAGCGGGGCCTGAGGGCGCACCCCGACGGGCAGCACCCCATCGGCCCCATCACCTCCGGCATCCTGCGCGGCATCGAGGACGGCTGGTTCACCGGCGAGATCGCCGAGTCCGCCTTCCGCTACCAGCAGTCGCTGGAGAAGGGCGAGAAGCGGGTCGTCGGCGTCAACGTCGCCACCGGCTCCGTCACCGGCGACCTGGAGATCCTCCGGGTCAGCCACGAGGTCGAGCGCGAGCAGGTCCGCATCCTGGCCGACCGCAAGGCCGCCCGCGACGACACGGCCGTACGCAAGGCGCTCGACGCCATGCTGGCCGCCGCCCGCTCCGGCGCCAACATGATCGAGCCCATGCTCGAAGCGGTACGCGCGGAGGCCACCCTCGGCGAGATCTGCGGGGTGCTGCGCGACGAGTGGGGGGTGTACACCGAGCCGGCCGGGTTCTAGCCCCCGTCAACTCACCGTCTTCCCCGGCGGGGTGAGGTTCGGGGCCGGGGTGGTGAGGCCCAGGAGGAGGATGTGGGTGAAGCCCCGTGCCCACTCCTCGTCAGCCGGCTTGCCGCTGACCAGCGTGCGGTGCACCACCGCGCCGGCTGCCATGTCGAAGATCAGGTCGACCGTGCGCGCGGACTCCTCCGGGTCGGCCTCCGGCGGAAGTTCTCCCCGTTCCTGGGCCCGCGCCCGACCGGCCAGGACCAGCCGCTTCTGCCGCTCCACGATCGAGGTGCGCACCCGCTCGCGCAGCGCGTCGTCCCGTGTCGACTCCGCGACCACGCCCATCAGCCCGCACTTGGCCTCCGGGCGGTTCAGGATCGCCGCGAACTGGAGCACCACGCCCTCGATGTCGGCCGCCAGCGACCCCCGGTCGGGCAGCACCAGCTCGTCGAACAGCTCCGCCACCGCGTCCACCACCAGCTCGTGCTTGCCCGACCAGCGGCGGTAGAGCGTCGTCTTCGCCACCCCGGCCCGCGCGGCCACGTCCGACAAGGTGAGCCCGGACCAGCCCAGTTCCACCAGCCCCTCCCGCGTCGCGGCCAGGATCGCGGCATCCGCGGCGGCGCTGCGCGGGCGCCCGGTACGGCTGGCGGGGGTGCGGCTCTGCATGAGGAGGACCCTAACCGGCCACCTCGACATGTCGTGAGGGAGATCACCGGAAACCACTGTCGTGGAACCCCTCACTGCTATTACGCTACGACTCGTAGCGAAAGCTCGTGACGGACGTACACGGGCGATGACCACTGGCGCGGGTGGGGACCCGGCGCCGACCGCGATCGCCGACCACGATCGTGTTTTTCCTTCATGCGCCGGAACGGGGGAGGATGGACGCATGCAGCCACGGAACATGTCCATGAGCGGCGTCGTCGACCTCGCCGCGGTGAAGGCGGCCCAGGAGGCCAAGGCCAAGGCGGAGCAGGCGCGCGCCGAAGCCGCCCGGCACGGCGGCGCGGGCGCGGTGTCGCCGGCCGACCTCGTCATCGACGTCGATGAGGCGGGCTTCGAGCGCGAAGTCCTCCAGCGCTCCGCCGAAGTCCCGGTCGTCATCGACTTCTGGGCCGAATGGTGTCAGCCCTGCAAGCAGCTCAGCCCGGTGCTGGAGCGGCTGGCCGTCGAGTACAACGGGCGCTTCCTGCTCGCCAAGGTCGACGTCGACGCCAACCAGATGCTGATGCAGCAGTTCGGGGTCCAGGGGATTCCCGCCGTCTTCGCGGTCGTCGCGGGACAGGCGCTGCCCCTCTTCCAGGGCGCGGCGGACGAGCAGCAGATCCGGGAGACCCTCGACCAGTTGATCCAGGTCGCCGAGCAGCGCTTCGGCCTGACCGGTCTGACCGTCGACCCGGACGCCGCTCCGGGCGCCGCCCCCGCCGCCGAGGTGCCGGAGGGGCCGTACGACGCCCTGCTGGCCGCCGCCGTCGAGGCGCTGGACGCGGGCGACCTCGGCGGTGCCGTCCAGGCGTACCGCAATGTGCTGGCGGACGACCCGGCCAACACCGAGGCCAAACTCGGTCTCGCGCAGGCCGAGTTGCTCCAGCGCGTACAGGGGATGGACCCGCAGCGCGTGCGCCGGGAGGCGGCCGAGAAGCCCGGTGACGCGGAGGCCCAGATCGCCGCCGCCGACCTGGATCTGGTGGGCGGTCATGTCGAGGACGCCTTCGGCCGGCTCACCGACACCGTGAGCCGTACCGCCGGCGACGACCGGGACGCGGTGCGCCGCCGGCTGCTGGAGCTGTTCGAGGTCGTGGGCGCCGACGACCCGAGGGTGGTGGCCGCGCGCAGAGCCCTGGCGCGGGCGCTGTTCTGACGCCGCGTCGGGGCGCGGGGCGCCTGATACCGGGCTCGCCGAATGGCCGATCTGGTGCGTGAGTGATCACGCTTTACCAAAACTTGGTAAACCAGCCTCCTGTTACTCCGAGTAAGTCACAGCCGTTGATCTGTCCGGCTTCGTCCAAGGATCAACGGCTTTGCTCTGCCCACTGATGGCACGGTCTGTCGCGCTCCGAGACCGCTGGGTCGTTGTTCGGTTATCGCGCCGTTACTAGCCGGTAACGGCGCCCCTTGTGCGGGCGGCGAGAATGCACCACGATCGGCCACGCTCGGTCCATTTCCGCACCCCGGCAGCCGGCCGGGAAGCGGGAGACTCTGGGTCCCCACCGAGCAGAGCCGGCGGCAGTGGCGCCGGCTCTGGGGCAGGGGGGTCTTCGCCTTCCCGGTGAAGCCTGTCCCGAAGGTTGTGCGTGATGTGCGTCAGGCGCGACCAGTGGTTGTCGCTCGGGGGTGAACGCCGGTTGTTCGGGTGCGGGTTCGTGCCGCCGAGCACGGGCGCTCCCCTTCCCGAGGACGTAGCACTTCTCCCATCCCTGCCCGGCCGAGCCGCCCGCTGGGGCGATTCCGGGACAGGAGATGTACGTCCGAGAAGGAGGAAATATGGAGTCCCAGGTGCGTGGCGGGACCAGATGGAAGCGCTTCGCTGTGGTCATGGTGCCCAGCGTCGCCGCAACGGCCGTGATAGGCGTCGCCCTCGCGCAGGGTGCACTCGCCGCGTCGTTCAGCGTGTCCGGTCAGTCGTTCAAGGTGACGGCCGAGACGCTCAACGGCACCGGTTTCTCGCAGTACGGCGCGGTCGACTCGGGTTACACCCTGAGCGGCGAGAAGACGGCGCATCCGGTGGCGGTGTCGGCGTTCTCCAAGGCCACGATCCACAAGATGTGCCAGTCGGTCGTCACCCCCGTCCCGGGAATCGGTTCGGTCACGCTGCGGCTGACGGCCGGTGACAGCTCCGACCCGAAGAAGCAGGTCGAGGCCGAGAACCTGTACATCGACGTCGAGGACCTGGGCGCTGACGCCACGTTCCACGACATCAACATCGGTGTCGCGGCCAAGGACCTCAAGGGTCCCGGCATCAAGAGCGGTGAGATCGCCAACAAGCAGGCGAACCCGTACGGGTTCGCCCAGGAGGCGACCAGGGCCGAGCTGACCGGTGTGAAGCAGACGGCGTGGGCCACCACCGCCGGAACCTTCAAGCTCAACGGGCTGCACATGGGCCTGTCCACGGGCACCAAGGCCGAGTGCTACTAGGCACGGCCTGACGGGCGGGGGAGTGAGAGCTCCCCCGCCCGTCCACTCTCCGGCCGCCGCTTCACCCGCGGCCCACATCTTCACCACAGCAATGCCGCACCAGGGAGCTGTTTTCCATGAGCGCCGAGACTCCTGCCGCCGCACCCGGTCAGTTCACCCGCCGGAGGCTGCAGTTCCGCGCCTGGCGGGGCGCCCGGCCTTTCTGGGCCGGTCTGTTCGTCATGCTCGGTGGCTTTCCGATCATGTACTTCCCGTACGCCCATCTTCAGATCGGTCATCTGACGGTGGCGATGGCCACCACCGCCGGAGCCGGTTCGCTGATCATCGGCGTGCTGCTCATCGTGCTGGGCATCAGCCTCTGGTTCCAGAAGCATGTACGGGTGTTCGCGGGCGTCGCGGCGATCCTGCTCGCGCTGGTGTCCATCCCCGTGTCCAACTTCGGCGGCTTCGTCATCGGCTTCCTCCTCTCCATGGTGGGCGGTGCCATGGGCATCGCCTGGTCGCCCGGTCCGGCGGCGAAGGCGGAGGAGTCCGGCCGGTACGGCGTCCCCGCCCCGCGCGGCGAGGAGCCGGTGAGCGCGCCGATGGACCTGTCAGGAACGAGCCCGGCCAACGAGGCGAACGGGAGGCACAGTGCCGGCTGACGAGGTGACCCACGGGCCCGATGTGGACGGGTCCCGTGCGAGAACCGGGCCCCGCCACGCGGCCCCCAAGAAGCTGCTGTTCACCCGGCTCCACATGCCGGCCGGGAAGGCCATCGCCTCCGTGGCGATGCCGACGGCGGTACTGATGGGCATGGGTTTCACGTCCACGCTCGCCATCGCCGACAGCGGCGGCGGTACCCCGGCCTCCAACAGCCAGAAGGCGGCCGACTACAAGGACTGCGTCGAGGCGCTGGGCGGCAAGGTGGACGGCACCTCCGCGAGCCCCTCGCCCTCCGCGGACAAGAGCACCGGCCCGTCCACGCCCAGCCCCTCGGCGTCCGCCGGGGACAAGGCCGGTGCGGGTGACGGCAAGGCGTCCTCGCCGGATTCAGGTTCCGGCGATGACGACAAGGGCGGCAGCCCCGCCACCGGTTCCTCGTCCGCTTCGAAGCCCGCGGCCGCGCCCTCCGCGCAGGCGCCGGCCGCGAAGGACACCTCCGCCGGCACCCCCGCGCCGTCCGCGAGTTCCAAGGGCGCCGACGGCGGGCTGCTCGGGACGATCGGGGACGCCCTCGGGGACGTACTGACCGGTGGCAAGCAGGCCGGCACGCCGTCCGCGACTCCGACGCCCTCCGTGACCGAGCCCGCGCCGTCCGCCTCCAGCACCCCCGCGCCCTCCGCCTCCTCCCCGGCCCCCACGAAGGGCGACGAGGACAAGCCGGCCGGGAAGACGGCCGACGCCCCCGCAGCGGGAGCCAAGAGTTCGGCGCAGGCCGGTGAGAAGGCCGGGGAGACCCCCGCGCCGAGCACCTCGGCCAGCTCCACCCCCAGCCCCTCCGCGAGCGCCTCCGACGCCGCCGAGGACTGCGAGAAGGCCACGGACGACGTCGGCGGCATCGACAACAAGCAGCTCCTCGCCGACGACCCCTGGTACCTCAACGCCAGCTCGCTGCTGCTCAAGGGCGCCGACTACCAGGGCGTCGTCCAGGTACGGACCGCGAGCGGCAAGGTCAAGAAGGTGCTGAAGTACGTCATCTCCGACGGCACCGACATCGGCGACCTGCACCAGACGGTGAAGGACAAGGCGTCCGGCAAGACGTACCACGTCCAGGCCGGCAAGGGCACGACGTCCACGATCCGCGGCGGCGACACCACCATGTACACCGAGAGCATCTCGGGCAAGCTGTTCGGTCTGATCCCGATCACCTTCAGCCCGGACAGCCCGCCGCCGCTGAACATCCCGCTGATCTACTTCACCGACGTCACCGTCCAGCAGGCCGCCCAGTTCGGCGGCACGCTGACCATCCCCAAGCTGCACCAGTACGCCGACTGAAGCACCACCACGAGCCCGTCCGGGAGCCGCACGACACCGTGGCCCGGTCCCCCTCAGCGAGGGGGACCGGGCCACGGTCCTGTCCGGGTGCGTCAGTCGCGGTCGCCGCCGCCGACGTGGTGCACGCGGACCATGTTGGTGGTGCCGGGGACACCGGGGGGCGAACCCGCGGTGATGACGACCGTGTCGCCGTCGTTGAAGCGGCCCAGCTTGGCCAGCTCCTGGTCGACCATGTCGACCATCTCGTCCGTGGTGTTGACGAACGGCACCACGTGCGACTCCACGCCCCAGCTCAGCGTGAGCTGGTTGCGGGTGCCCTCGTCCGTGGTGAAGGCCAGGATCGGCTGCGCCGCGCGGTAGCGGGAGAGCCGGCGGGCGGTGTCACCCGACTTGGTGAACGCGATCAGACCCTTGCCGCCGAGGAAGTCGGCGATCTCGGCCGCCGCACGGGCCACCGAACCACCCTGCGTCCGCGGCTTCTTGCCCGGCACCAGCGGCTGGAGGCCCTTGGAGAGCAGCTCCTCCTCGGCCGCCTTGACGATCTTCGACATCGTCTTGACGGTCTCCACCGGGTACGCGCCCACGCTGGACTCGGCCGACAGCATGACCGCGTCCGCGCCGTCCAGGATCGCGTTGGCCACGTCGGACGCCTCGGCGCGGGTCGGCCGGGAGTTGGTGATCATCGACTCCATCATCTGGGTCGCGACGATCACCGGCTTGGCGTTGCGCCGGCACAGCTCGATCAGGCGCTTCTGCACCATGGGGACCTTCTCGAGCGGGTACTCGACGGCGAGGTCGCCACGGGCGACCATCACACCGTCGAACGCCATCACGACGTCCTCCATGTTCTCGACCGCCTGCGGCTTCTCCACCTTGGCGATGACCGGGACCCGGCGGCCCTCCTCGTCCATCACCTTGTGGACGTCGTGCACGTCCTTGGCGTCGCGGACGAAGGACAGCGCGACCATGTCGCAGCCCATGCGCAGCGCGAAGCGGAGGTCCTCGACGTCCTTCTCGGACAGCGCGGGCACGTTGACGGCCGCGCCGGGCAGGTTGATGCCCTTGTGGTCGGAGACGACGCCGCCCTCGATGACGATCGTCTTGACCCGCGCACCCTCGACGTCCACGACCCTCAGCTCGACGTTGCCGTCGTTGATCAGGATCTGGTCGCCGCGCGAGACGTCACCGGGCAGGCCCTTGTACGTCGTACCGCAGATGTGCTTGTCGCCCGGCACGTCCTCGGTCGTGATGATGAACTCGTCACCGCGCTCCAGCTCCACCGGACCCTCGGCGAAGGTCTCCAGCCGGATCTTCGGGCCCTGGAGGTCGGCGAGGACGCCGATGGCGCGCCCGGTCTCCTTGGCGGCGGCCCGGACGCGGTCGTACCGCGCCTGGTGCTCGGTGTGGGTACCGTGACTGAAGTTGAACCGGGCCACATTCATACCCGACTCGATCATGGCGACGAGCTTGTCGTGGGAGTCGACCGCGGGGCCGAGAGTACAGACGATTTTCGAACGGCGCATGAGGCGATCCTATCGGTTTGTTTCACTGCGGAATATTCCGGCCGGCGGAAGATACAGACGATGCAAATGGGCGGACAGGCGCTCAGGCGTGTTACTGCGGTGTAATGCTCAGCTCTTCTTTCCGACCAGCGCATAGGTCTGCGTCGCGATCTCCAGTTCCTCGTCGGTCGGCACCACGGCGACGGCCACCCGCGCGGACGCGGGCGAGATCAGCCGGGCCCCGTCGGACCGTACGGCGTTCAGCTCCTCGTCCACCGCCAGGCCAAGGCCGTCGAGGCCCGCGACCGCCGCGGAACGCACGGCCGCCGCGTTCTCCCCGACGCCGGCCGTGAACGCCACCGCGTCCACCTGCCCGAGTACGGCGTAATAGGCACCGATGTACTTCTTGATGCGATGAATGTAAATGTCGAAGGCGAGGGCCGCCGCTTCGTCGCCCTCGTCGACGCGGCGCCGGATCTCCCGCATGTCATTGTCCCCGCACAGGCCGAACAGACCGCTCCTCTTGTTCAGAAGAGTGTCGATCTCGTCCATGGACATATCCCCGACACGGGCCAAATGGAAGATGACGGCCGGGTCCAGATCACCGGACCGGGTACCCATCACCAGCCCCTCCAGCGGGGTCAGCCCCATCGAGGTGTCCACGCACCGGCCGCGCTCCACCGCCGAGGCGGACGCGCCGTTGCCCAGGTGCAGCACGATCACGTTCACCTCCTCCGGAGCCTTGCCGAGCAGCCGCGCGGTCTCCCGTGACACATAGGCGTGCGAGGTGCCGTGGAAGCCGTAGCGGCGGATGCGGTACCGGTCGGCGATCTTCGGGTCGATCGCATACCGCGCCGAGGACTCCGGCATCGAGGTGTGGAAGGCGGTGTCGAAGACGGCGACCTGGGGGAGGTCCGGGCGCAGCGCCATGGCGGTACGGATGCCGGTCAGGTTGGCCGGGTTGTGCAGCGGGGCGACCGGGATCAGCCGCTCGATCTCGGTGAGCACCGAGTCGTCGACGACGGTGGGCTCGGTGAAGAACATGCCGCCGTGCACCACCCGGTGCCCGATCGCGGCCAGCTCCGGCGAGTCCAGGCCGAGGCCGTCGCGGGCGAGCTCCTCGGCGACCGACTTCAGCGCGGTCTCGTGGTCGGCGATCGGCCCGCTGTGCTCACGGGTCTCGCCGGTGGCCACCAGGGTGTGGCGCAGCCGCGAGGTCTGCTCGCCGATCCGCTCCACCAGGCCCACCGCGAGACGGCTGCTGTCCCGCATGTCCAGGAGCTGGTACTTCAGCGAGGAAGAGCCGGAGTTGAGGACGAGTACACGGGTGCGGGTCACTGCTGGGAAGCCCTTTCGGTCGGCGCCTGCGCCTGGATCGCGGTGATGGCGACCGTGGTGACGATGTCCTGCACCAGGGCCCCGCGGGAGAGGTCGTTGACCGGCTTGCGCAGGCCCTGGAGGACCGGTCCGACGGCGATCGCCCCGGCCGAGCGCTGGACGGCCTTGTAGGTGTTGTTGCCCGTGTTGAGGTCCGGGAAGATCAGCACGCTGGCCTGGCCGGCCACCTCCGAGCCGGGCAGCTTGGTCGCGGCCACGGCGGCGTCCACGGCCGCGTCGTACTGGATCGGGCCCTCGATCTTCAGGTCGGGCCGCTGCTCGCGGGCCAGCTCGGTCGCCTCGCGCACCTTGTCCACGTCGGCGCCGGAGCCGGAGGTGCCGGTGGAGTACGACAGCATGGCGATCCTCGGCTCCACGCCGAACTGAGCGGCCGTCGCCGCCGACTCCACCGCGATGTCCGCGAGCTGCTCGGCGTCCGGGTCGGGGTTGACCGCGCAGTCGCCGTAGACCAGCACCTTGTCGGCCAGGCACATGAAGAAGACCGAGGAGACGATCGCGGAGTCCGGCTTGGTCTTGATGATCTCGAAGGCCGGGCGGATGGTGGCCGCGGTGGAGTGCACCGAGCCGGAGACCATGCCGTCGGCCAGGCCCTCCTGCACCATCAGGGTGCCGAAGTAGTTCACGTCGGAGACCACGTCGTAGGCCAGCTCCACCGTTACGCCCTTGTGGGCGCGCAGGGCGGCGTACTTCTCGGCGAAGGCGTCGCGCAGCTCGGAGGTGGCCGGGTCGATCAACTGGCAGTCGCCCAGGTCGATGCCGAGGTCGGCGGCCTTCTTGCGGATCTGGTCCACCGGGCCGAGCAGGGTGAGGTCGCACACGCCCCGCCGCAGCAGCACCTCCGCCGCGTGCAGGACGCGCTCCTCGGTGCCCTCGGGCAGCACGACCCGGCGCTTGTCGGAGCGGGCCTGCTCCAGCAGCTTGTGCTCGAACATCATCGGGGTGACCCGGCCCCCGCTGGGCGCGGAGACCCGGCGGGCCAGGTCGGCGGTGTCCACGTACCGCTCGAACAGGCCGAGGGCGGTCTCCGCCTTGCGCGGGGTGGCGGCCGTCATCCGGCCCTCCAGCGAGAAGAGCTGCCCGGCGGTGGGGAAGCTGGTGCCGGCCACCGAGAGCACCGGGGTGCCGGGGGCCAGACGGGCGGCCAGGGTGAGGATCTCCTCGCTCGGCACCTCGTTCAGGGTGAGCAGCACACCGGCGATGGGCGGGGTGCCGGCGCTGTGCGCGGCCAGCGAGCCGACGACCAGGTCGGCGCGGTCGCCCGGCGTCACGACCAGGCAGCCGGGGGTCAGGGCGGCGAGGAAGTTGGGCAGCATGGCGCCGCCGAAGACGAAGTCCAGCGCGTCGCGGGCCAGGCCGGAGTCGTCGCCCAGCAGCACCTTGGCGCCGAGGGCGTGCGCGATCTGCGAGACGGTCGGCGCGGAGAGGGCGGGCTCGTCGGGCAGGACGTAGCAGGGGACCGGCATGCGGTCGGTGAGCCGGTCGGCGATCTTGTCGCGGTCCTCGCGGGCGGCGCGGTTGGCGACCATGGCGAGGACGTCGCAGCCGAGGCCGGCGTAGGCGCGGTAGGCGTTGCGGGTCTCGGCGAGCACCGACTCGGCGGACTGCTTGCGGGCGCCGACCACCGGGATCACGGACGCGCCGAACTCGTTGGCGAGGCGGGCGTTGAGGGACAGCTCGTCGGGGAGCTGGGTGTCGGCGAAGTCGGTGCCGAGGACGAGGACCACGTCGTAGTCGCGGGCGACCAGGTGGAAGCGGTCGACCAGGGCGGAGACGAGTTCGTCGGTGCCGCGCTCGGCCTGGAGCGTGGACGCCTCCTGGTAGCCCATGCCGTACACGGTCGCGGGGTCCTGCTGGAGGCGGTAGCGGGACCGCAGCAGTTCGAAGAGGCGGTCGGGGCCGTCGTGGACGAGGGGACGGAACACCCCGACCCGGTCGACCTGCCGGGTCAGCAGTTCCATGACGCCCAGGTCGACGACCTGCCGGCCGTCGCCCCGGTCGATCCCGGTCACGTACACGCTGCGTGTCACGCGTGCTCTCCGATCCTTGCTCGTACGGCGGCCGCCTTCCCGGCGTCGCCGTACGCCTGCACAGAAAACGCCCACCCGAGGTGAGCAGAACCCCCTTGACAATACCCGCGGGCCTGGATAAGGCGCCCGTCAGCCTGGTGGGGGTCCGAACATGCTGGTGGGGGCGGTGGTCGTCGGCCGTTCGATGGCCGTGAAAGAATCGGAGCGGCTCACCGGTACCCACAGCGAGCAGGAGACACAGCACGATGCGCATCGGAGTTCTCACCGCAGGCGGCGACTGCCCCGGCCTGAACGCCGTGATCCGGTCGGTCGTGCACCGCGCCGTGGCGCACTACGGCGACGAGGTCATCGGCTTCGAGGACGGTTACCGCGGGCTGCTGGACAGCCACTACCGCACCCTCGACCTGGACGCGGTCAGCGGCATCCTGGCCCTCGGCGGCACCATCCTCGGCTCCTCCCGCCTGGAGCGGGACCGGCTGCGCGAGGCGTGCGAGCGGGCGACCGACATGGCCGAGGAGTTCGGCATCGACGCGCTGATCCCGATCGGCGGCGAGGGCACGCTGACGGCGGCCCGGATGCTGTCCGACGCCGGGCTGCCGGTCGTCGGTGTGCCGAAGACCATCGACAACGACATCTCCGGCACCGACCGCACCTTCGGCTTCGACACCGCGGTGGGCGTGGCCACGGAGGCGATGGACCGCCTGAAGACCACGGCCGAGTCGCACCAGCGGGTCATGGTCGTCGAGGTCATGGGCCGGCACGCGGGCTGGATCGCGCTGGAGTCCGGCATGGCCGCCGGCGCGCACGGCATCTGCCTGCCCGAGCGGCCCTTCGACCCGGCCGACCTGGTCAAGATGGTCGAGGAGCGGTTCGCGCGCGGCAAGAAGTTCGCCGTGGTCTGCGTCGCCGAGGGCGCCCACCCGCTCGACGGCACGATGGACTACGGCAAGGGCGACATCGACCAGTTCGGCCACGAGCGCTTCCAGGGCATCGGCACCGCCCTCGCCTACGAACTCGAGCGCCGCCTCGGCAAGGAGGCCCGCCCGGTCATCCTCGGCCACATCCAGCGCGGCGGCACCCCCACCGCCTACGACCGCGTCCTCGCCACCCGCTTCGGCTGGCACGCCGTCGAAGCCGCCCACCGGGGCGAGTTCGGCGGCATGACCGCCCTCCGCGGCACGGACATCGCGATGGTCCCCCTGGCGGAGGCGGTGACGGAACTGAAGACGGTCCCCCTGTCCCGCATGGACGAGGCGGAGTCGGTCTTCTAGCCCGGTCGCTTTCCGGAGCGGGGCTCCTCAGTCCGCGATGTCCACCCCGTAGCCGCGCGCCAGCTCCGCGAGACTGAAGTCGTGGCCCTGGCCGATCGCGCGGAAGCGCCAGGCCGGACCGCGGCGGTACAGCTCGGCCAGGAGCAAGGTGCGTTCCGTGGTGGCGGCGTCGAGGGTGGCGCGTGCCAGTGGGGCGTCGCCACCGCCCGGTGCTGCCGCCACCTGGACCGCGCCGATTTCGCCGAAGGTCGGGTCACCGTCCACGGCGGCGGCCACCACGATCCGGTGGAACGCGGGCGGGAGCGCCGCCAGGTCCACGGTGATCGTCTGTTCGGCCGGGCCGTCGGCTAGCAGCCGCACCGTGCCGCCGGGGTTCTCCGGAGCGCCGTAGAAGACGAAGTCCTCGTCGAAGGTGACCTGGCCGTCCTCGTCGAGCACGAAGGCGACGACGTCGACCTCGCAGTCGGCCGGCGGCGCCCAGGACGCGGTCACGTGCCACGGCCGGGTCGTGTCCGGCAGGTCGGTGACCCCGCCGCGCGGCAGCACCAGCGGGGCGGGGTGCGACGGTTCCTCCGCGGGCCCGGGAGCGTCCAGGAGCCCGGTGCCCGCGAGCCAGCCGATGTCCCGCACGGGCAGTCCCAGCTCGGTGACGCGCGCCATGCGGCGGTCCCGGTCGCCGTCGGCGAGGAGCAGGACGTCGGTCACGCCTCGGCTGAGGTTGACGGCGGCCGAACCGCCCAGCTCCACCAGCCGAGTACGGGCGGCCGCCGCCTCGGCGTGTGGGCCGCCGAGAATCAGCACGCGCCGTCCGGCCAGCGGTTTGTCGGCCGTACGGACGACGGGTTCGGGCCGCTTCGGCGCCCGTGGAGCCGGGACGACCGGTTCCTGGTGCGCCGTGCCGGGTCGTACGTCGCCCAGGAGGCGCAGGAAGGCGGCTTCGTCGATCACCGGTACGCCCTCGGCGGCTGCGCGACGGGCCTTGGTGGAGCGGACGGCCGGGTCGTCGGTGACCAGGACGCTGGTGTGGCGGCTGACGGACCCCATCACGTTCAGCCCGGCCGCGACCGAGCGGGCGATCAGTTCGGTCCGCGCCGTGGCGGTCTCTCCGGTAATGGCAACCTTCATGCCCTGTACCAGCGGGCCGCCCTCCGTCAGACGTCCCGGATTGCGGTATGCGCAGGGTGTCTTGGGCGGGCTGGGCGCGAACCGCGAGTTCTGCCGGGGCGGGCAGGCCACCAGGGGCAGCGCCAGACCGAGGCGGGCGGACTCCCGTAGCGAGGCACCGAAGATGCCGGCCAGTACGCGAGTGTCGTCCAGGGCGTCGTGCGCCCGGGTCTGCGGGACGCCGTAATGGGCGGCAAGGGTGCTCAACTTCAGGTCTGGTGTGGGTAGTTCGAGCTGGCGATTAAGGGCCAGGGTGCACAGTCGCCGCGAGACCGGGAGGGACAGCCTGGCGCGCGAGAACTCGTGGTCCAGGAAGCCGTAGTCGAACTGCGCGTTGTGGGCGACCATCACCCGGCCCCGCAGCAGGGCCGCTATCTCCTCGGCGACCTGCTGGAAGTCCGGTGCACCGCTGAGCCGTTCGCGGGTGAGCCCGTGCACGTGGACCGGCCCCGGATCGCAGCCGGGGTCCACCAGCGTCGAGAACTCGCCGGTGCGTGCGCCGTCCGGGCCCATCGTCACGACCGCGACCGACAGCACGCGGTCCCGCCGCGCGACGAGCCCCGAGGTCTCCACGTCCACGAGCGCCCACTCATGGGCGTAACCGGGAGGAAAGGGGGTGGTGATGGCGGTGTCTCCGAGGGTCATACCGGCAAGGATGATCCGGATTTCACCATTTCTTCAACTCTCCTACGTCTGGCGGCCTGTGGAGGCGGCTCGTAGGGGCCCGTTTCAACGTCCCCTTCCCTCCTCCTCGGACAGCCAGCGGTAGATCAGTTCCGGGCGGCCCACCTGGCCGTACTGGGGGCTTCTGGTCGCCCTGGCCGTGGTCACCAGGTGTTCCAGGTAGCGGCGGGCCGTGATGCGGGAGATGCCCACCGATTCGGCCACCCCCGCTGCCGTGAGGCCGGTGGGTGTGGCGCGCAGGGCGGCTGTGACTCGTTGGAGGGTGGGGGCGCTCAGGCCCTTGGGGAGTGTGGGCGGGGCCGGGGTGCGGAGGGTGGCCAGGGCCTGGTCCACCTCGTCCTGACCGCTCGCTTCGCCTGCCGCCGCGTGGTAGTCCGCGTAGCGGAGCAGGCGGTCGCGGAGGGTGGCGAAGGTGAAGGGCTTCAGGACGTACTGCACCACGCCCAGCGAGACACCCTCGCGGACCACCGCCAGGTCGCGGGCCGAGGTGACCGCGATGACGTCCGCCTGGTGGCCCGCCGCGCGCAGGGAGCGGGCGAGCTGGAGGCCGTGCACGTCGGGGAGGTGCAGGTCGAGCAGGAGGAGGTCGACCGGGGTGCGCTCCAGGACGCGGCGGGCGGCGGCACCGGTTCCCGCCTTGCCGACGGCGACGAAGCCCGGCACCCGGCCGACGTAGAGGACATGCGCGTCCGCCGCCACCGGGTCGTCCTCCACGACCAGGACACGGATGGGTGGCTGCTCGGGGGTCATACGCCGCCTCCCGGCGGCCCGAGCGGCAGCCGGGCCTCGAACGCCGCACCCCCGCCCTCCGCCTCGGTGACCGTCAGCGTGCCCGTGAGCCGGGTGACCGTCTGGCGGGCCAGTGCCAGACCGAGGCCCCGCCCGCCGGGGCCGGCCGGCTTGGTGGTGAAGCCGCGTCGGAAGACGAGGTCGGCGTGGGCCGGGTCGACGCCGGGACCGGTGTCTGCCACGCGCAGCAGCAGTGCCTCGCCGGCCGCGTACGCCGTCACCGTGACCCGCGCCCGCGCGCTGCCCTGCGCCGCGTCCACCGCGTTGTCGATCAGGTTGCCCAGGATGGTGACGAGGTCGCGCACCGCGAGGTCCGGCGGGAGCACGCCGTCGTCGAGCCGGCTCTCGGGCGAGACGACCAGCTCCACGCCCCGCTCGTGCGCCTGCGCCGTCTTGCCCAGCAGCAGCGCGGCCAGCACCGGCTCACCCACCGCCGCGACCACCTGGTCGGTGAGCGTCTGGGCCAGCTCCAGCTCGGCCGTGGCGAACTCCACCGCCTCCTCCGCCCGCCCCAGCTCGATCAGGGAGACCACGGTGTGCAGCCGGTTCGCCGCCTCGTGCGCCTGCGACCGCAAGGCCTGGCTGAACCCGCGCTCGGAGTCCAGCTCGCCCATCAGTGACTGGAGTTCGGTCACGTCCCGGAGCGTGACGACCGTACCCCGGTGCTCCCCGCCGGATACCGGCGAGGTGTTGACCACCAGCACGCGGGACGCGGTCAGGTGCACCTCGTCGACCCGCGGCTCCGAGGACAGCAGCGCCCCCGTGAGCGGCCCCGGCAGCCCCAGCTCCGCGACCGGCAGACCGACCACCTGGCCGCCGACCCCGAGCAGCTCGCGTCCGCCGTCGTTGATCAGCGCCACCCGGTACCGCCCGTCCAGCATCAGCAGCCCCTCGCGCACCGCGTGCAGCGCCGCCTGGTGGTAGTCGTGCATCCGGCTCAGCTCGGCCGCGTTCATCCCGTGGGTGTGCCGCCGCAGCCGCGCGTTGATCACGTACGTACCCACCGCCCCCAGCAACAGCGCCGCCCCCGCCACCCCGAGCAGCGCCGTCACCTGGTCCTGGACCCGCGCGCTGATCGCCTCCACCTTGATCCCGGCGCTGACCAGCCCCACCACCCGGCCCCCGTCCGTCACCGGAGTCACCGCGCGCACGGACGGGCCCAGCGTGCCGGTGTACGTCTCGGTGAAGGTGTGCCCCCGCAGGGCGGGCCCGGTCCGGCCGAGGAAGCGCCGGCCTATCTCGTCCCGCGACGGATGGGTCCAGCGGATGCCCCGCGGGTCCATGATCGTGACGAAGTCCACCTCGGTGTCCCGCATCACCCGCAGCGCGTACGGCTCGAGCTCGGCGGAGGGGTCCGGGGTACGGATCGCCGCCCGCACCGAGGGCGCGTCCGCGATGGACCGGGCCACCGCCGTGACCTGGCGTTCCGCCGCGTCCCGCGCCTGGCGCTGGTCGCTGACGTAGGTGAACAGCGCGTACCCGGCCACCACCACCGCGACCAGCACCGCCTGCATGGCGAAGAGCTGGCCCGCCAGGCTGCGGGGTCGGGGGAGGGCGGGGGCACGCATGCCAGCAGTGTGCCTGGCCGTTCGGGCATGAACTAAATGAACGGAAGGGTGACCGCCCTCACACGGCGGGAGATAGTCTCCGCGATCCCCTGCAACGCCCGGACGTGAGCCGCACGCCGGTCATGCCGACGAAGACGTCAAGGAGAGCAGTCGTGGCCGCCAGCACCCCCGGTACGGCACCAGCCGCCCCCGCCGTGAAGCGGGACCGTACCCATTACCTGTACATAGCCGTCATCGTGGCGGTCGCGCTCGGCATCGCCGTGGGCCTGATCTGGCCCGACGCCGGGGTGGAGCTGAAGCCGCTCGGCACCGGGTTCGTGAACCTAATCAAGATGATGATCTCGCCGGTCATCTTCTGCACGATCGTGCTCGGCATCGGCTCCGTACGGAAGGCCGCGAAGGTGGGCGCGGTCGGTGGCATCGCGCTCGGCTACTTCACCGTGATGTCGCTGGTGGCGCTCACCATCGGCCTCGTCGTCGGCAACGTCCTCCACCCCGGCGAGGGCCTGCACCTGACCGCCGCGCTCCGCCAGAGCGGCCACGCGCAGGTGTCCGCCGACGCGCTGCCGCCGGTGGACTTCGTGCTCTCGATCATCCCGGTCACCTTCGTGTCCGCCTTCACCGAGGGCCAGGTCCTCCAGACCCTGCTGGTCGCGCTGCTCACCGGCTTCGCGCTGCAGGCGCTGGGCACGGCCGGACAGCCCGTACTGCGGGGCATCGAGCACATCCAGCGGCTGGTCTTCCGCATCCTGGCCATGGTCATGTGGGCCGCGCCCATCGGCGCGTTCGGCGCGATCGCGGCCGTCGTCGGCTCGTCGGGCATCGACGCGCTCAAGAGCCTCGCCGTGTTGATGTTCGGCTTCTACCTCACCTGCGTGCTGTTCGTCTTCGTGGTGCTCGGCGCGCTGCTGCGCATCGTCTCGGGGCTGAACATTTTCCTTCTGCTGAAGTACCTCGCCCGCGAGTTCCTGCTGATCCTGTCGACCTCGTCCTCGGAGTCCGCGCTGCCGAGGCTCATCGCCAAGATGGAGCACCTCGGCGTCAGCAAGGCGGTCGTCGGCATCACCGTGCCGACCGGGTACTCGTTCAACCTCGACGGGACCATGATCTACATGACCATGGCATCCCTCTACATCGCGGACGCGCTGGGTACGCCGATGTCGCTCGGCGAGCAGATCCCGTTGCTGCTGTTCCTGCTGCTGGCGTCCAAGGGCGCGGCGGGCGTCAGCGGCGCCGGGCTCGCCACGCTCGCGGGCGGTCTCCAGTCGCACAAGCCGGCGCTGGTGGACGGGATCGGCCTGGTGGTCGGCATCGACCGGTTCATGAGCGAGGCACGGGCGCTGACCAACTTCGCGGGCAACTCCGTCGCCACGGTGCTGATCGGGACGTGGACGAAGGAGATCGACTCGGAGCGGGTGCGGCGGGTGCTCGCCGGCGAGCTGCCGTTCGACGAGACGACGTTGCTGGACGAGGGGCGGGAGGACGAGCCGTCTTCCCCTTCGACCTCGGCCGAGGGGGAGGGCGGGAAGGAAGTCGCCAAGGCGTGAGGAGCCTCTGGCCGAGGTGTCTTCCGGGGCCCGCCTGAAGGGCCTTCTGTCGCCGGCCGCCCGACCCCGCCTGAACCGGGGCCGGGCGGCCGGTCTTTCATGCCGTCTCGCTCGCGCGGGCCACCAACTCCTTTGCCGCCTCGTTCGGTACGCCCGCCGCCGTGAGCGCGGTGACCGCCGCCGCGTGGCCCGCCTCCTCGGCCGGGAGCAGCCCCTCGTTCACCGCCTCCATGACCGCGAAGAGGAGTTGCTCGTGCACGAAGGCCAGCGCGGCGGCGGGCAGCGGTGAGCTGAACACCCCTTCGTCCAGACCACGTTGGAGCACCCGCGTCTTCTCCTCGCGCAGGGGGGCGAGGCGGTCGCGGATGCCCTGGACGGTGACCGTGCGCTGGGCCAGCGCGATCAGCAGACGGTAGCGGTCGGCGATCTCCCACACCGCGAGCACGGAACGGGCCACCGCGTCGGCCGGCCCGGCCCCGTCGTCCCGGGCGCACAGGTCCGCATCCGTCAGCACCCGCACCGCCTCGTCGACGAGCGTGCCGATCAGCGCCTCCCGGCTGGGGAAGTGGCCGTACACCGTGCGCCGTACGACACCGGCGGCGCGCGCGATCTGGTCCATCGAGGCGTCCGGGTCGCGCAGCAGCTCGGCGAGGGCGACGTCGAGGATGCGGCGGCGGTTGGTGTCGGCGCGGCTGGGGTTACCCGTGGTCATGGCAGTCATTGTGCACACCTTCTCGACTTGCACGGCACTGTGCAAGGTCGTACATTGCACATGGTTGTGCAATTGCACGCCACTGTGCAAGTTCCTGTTGTGCCTGATGTCGAGGAAGGTCAGCCGCTGTCATGCGACTCGTCATGAACGAACCGGTCGAGAGGATGGAGCGCCCGTACGCCCGGCGCTGGTGGGCACTGCTCGTGCTCTGCCTCAGCCTGCTGATCATCGTGATGGCCAACACCGCCCTCACGGTCGCGGCGCCCGACATGACCCGTGACCTGGGGCTGTCCAGCGCGGACCTCCAGTGGGTCATCGACGGCTACACCGTCCCGTACGCCGCGCTGATGCTGCTGCTGGGCGCGATCGGTGACAAGTACAGCCGGCGCGGGGCGCTGATCCTCGGCCTCGTCGTCTTCGGTGGCGGCGCGGTGTTCGGCAACCTCGCGGACTCGGCGGCCACCGTCATCGCGGCCCGCGCGGTCATGGGCGTCGGCGCGGCGCTGATCATGCCCGCGACGCTCTCGCTGCTGGCGGCGACCTTCCCGCGCGCCGAGCGGGTCAAGGCGATCACCCTGTGGACCGCCACCGCGGGCCTCGCCATCGCGGCCGGCCCGGTCGTCGCGGGCGCGCTGCTGCGGGACCACGGCTGGGCCTCGACCTTCCTGATCAACGTGCCGGTCGCCGCCGTGGCGATCGTCGGCACCCTGGTGCTCGTACCGCCGTCCAAGGCCGGTCACCATGAGCGCATCGACTACGTCGGCGGGCTGCTGTCCGTGCTGTCGATCGCCGCACTGGTGTACATGATCATCGAGGGACCGCACTTCGGGTGGGGCGTCAAGGCGGTGACCGCCGCGGTCGTGGCGGGCGTCGGCCTGATCGCCTTCGTCCTGTGGGAGCTTCGCCACCCGCGCCCGGTGCTGGACGTACGCCGCTTCACCGACCGCCGCTTCGCGGGCTCCAACCTCGCGGTCGCCCTCTTCTTCCTCGCCGTCTTCGGCGCGTTCTACTACCTCACCCAGCACCTCCAGTTCGTCCTCGGCTACGACGCCCTGGAGACCGGCGTCCGCATGCTCCCCCTGGCCGGCGCGGTGTTCGCCGGCTCCGCCCTCACCGGCTACCTCACCCCCCGCGTCGGCATGCGCTGGACGGTCGGCGCGGGCATGGTCGCCGGCACGGTGGCGCTCGCGCTGCTGACCCGCGTCGACGCGGGCTCGACGTACGCCGACTTCGTCCCGTCCCTGGTGATCCTGGGCCTCGCCATCGGCCTCGCCCTCTCCCCCTGCACGGACGCGATCATGGGCGCGTTCCCGGAGTCCGAACTGGGCGTGGGCGGCGCGGTCAACGACACGTCGCTCGAACTGGGCGGCTCGCTCGGCATCGCGATCCTGGGCTCCCTGCTGGCGACCTCGTACGACGACCATCTGACGTCGGCGACGAAGGGGAGCGGCCTTCCGGCCCAGGCCCTCGCCACGGCGCAGGACTCGGTGGGGGCGGGGTACGCGGTGGCGCAGGCCATCGGCGAGAAGGCCCAGGCGCTCGCCGCGAAGGCGGCCGCTGCGGGCGACCCGCAGCAGGCGGCCCAACTCAAGCAACAGGCGTCCTCGTTGGCGACGGGCGCGCACCGCATGGCGGAGGCCGTGGGGTCGTCGTTCTCGGACGCGGTGGCGCATACGAGCCTGATCGGAGCGGTCGTCCTGGGCGTGGGCACGGTCGTGGTGGCCGTGCTGCTGCCGGGGCGGGAAAAAACGGCGCCTCCGGCGGAGGTTGCCGAGAAGCCGGAAGAAACCCCCGTAGGGGCCGCCGCCCACTGACATCGGCCGACGTGCCGCTCCGGAGTTTCGCGGAGCGGCACATTTCCCCGCCCCGGCCGCCTTGCCCTGACGCCCACGTCACCCCCTACCGTCGAAGCCATGCGAATCGGTGAGCTGGCCGAGCGCGCCGGGACGACCGTGCGGGCGCTGCGGTACTACGAGACGCGGGGGCTGTTGCCCGCGCGGCGGGACGGCAACGGGCATCGGCGGTACGACGAGCGGGATCTCGTGCTGCTGACGCAGATCCGGACGCTCCGGGGCTTCGGGTTCGAGCTGGAGGAGACGCGGCCGTTCGTGGAGTGTCTGCGGGCCGGGCACCCGGAGGGGGACGCGTGTCCGGCGTCGCAGGCCGTGTACCGGCGGAAGCTGGATGAGCTGGACGGGCTCATCGGGGAGCTGATGGCGGTGCGGGAGACGGTCGCGGGGCAGCTGCTGCGGGCCGAGGAGGCGCGGGCCGGGCTGGCCGCCGAGGCGCTGGTTCCGGGGGGTCCGGAACCCGTGTGCGAGCTGGGAGGGCGAAGGGCATGACTGTCATCAGCGGTCTTGACGAGGTCACGGACGCGAATTTCGAGGCGGAGGTGCTCGGCTCCGATCTCCCGGTGCTGGTGCAGTTCACCGCCGACTGGTGCGGGCCCTGCCGGCAGCTCGCGCCGGTGCTGAAGGACATCGCCTTCAGGGAGGGCGACCGGCTGAAGGTGGTCCAGCTCGACGTGGACCGCAACCCCGGCACCACCATCGCCTACCAGGTGCTCTCCACCCCCACCCTCCTGGTCTTCCAGGACGGTGAACCGGTGCGCTCCATGGTCGGCGCCCGGCCCAGGCGCAAGCTGCTGGAGGAGCTGGCCGACCTGCTCTGAGAAAGCACCCCGCAAGCAAAGAAATCCCCCAGGCATTGGCGCCCGGGGGATTTCTTTCGGTATATTGGACCGTTCACGACTTCTTTAAGAGGTCATGCGGAAGCTTGATGAGCACAGTATATGCGGGCGGGAGTGGAATTGTCAAACACCGAATTTCCGGACGATGAATTGCGGTTCGAGCAGGAATTCATCGACGGACTCTACGAGCGCGTGGACGAGCTGCGCGGCGACGCCGAGACCGGCGTCAGGGACGCCCTCGCCCAGGGCGACAAGCCCCAGCAGGCACGCCTGGAGCGGGACATCCTGGTCGCCGAGCGCTCCGGGCTGCTCGCCGCGCTGAACTCCGTCGACGGCTCGCTCTGCTTCGGCCGGATCGACCTCGCCGACGGCACCACCCACCACATCGGCCGTATCGGCCTGCGCCGCGAGGACACCGAGCGCACCCCCGTCCTCATCGACTGGCGCGCCGACGTCGCCCGCCCCTTCTACGTGGCCACCGGCCACACCCCGATGGGCCTGCGCCGCCGCCGGCACATCACCAGCGAGGGCCACACCGTCACCGCGCTGCACGACGAGATCCTCGACCTCGGCGACGACACCCGCACCGGCTACGAGGACCCCACCGGCGACGCCGTCCTGCTCGCCGCGCTGAACACCGCCCGCACCGGCCGCATGAACGACATCGTGCAGACCATCCAGGCGGAGCAGGACGACATCATCCGGGCGCCCCACCGGGGCGTGATGGTGGTCGAGGGCGGCCCCGGCACCGGCAAGACCGCGGTCGCCCTGCACCGCGCCGCCTACCTGCTCTACGAGCACCGCGACCTGCTCGCCCGCCGCGCGGTGCTCATCGTCGGCCCCAACCCCGCCTTCCTCGGCTACATCGGCGAGGTGCTGCCCTCGCTCGGCGAGACCGGCGTCCTGCTGGCCACGGTCGGGGAGCTGTTCCCCGGCGTGAAGGCCACCGCCACCGACACCCCCGAGGCGGCCGTGGTCAAGGGCCGCGCGGAGATGGCCGACGTGCTCGCTGCCGTCGTGGCCGAGCGGCAGGCGCTGCCGGACCCGGTGATCGCCATCGAGCACGACCGTGAGGTGCTGATGCTCGACGAGGGCCTGGTCGCCACCGCCCGCGAGCGCACCCGCGCGGCCAAGCTGCCGCACAACGCGGCCCGCGAGCACTTCGAGGGCCACATCCTCAACACCCTCACCGACCTGTACGCCGAGCGCGTGGGCACCGACCCCTACGACGGCAGCAGCCTGCTCGACCCTGCCGACATCACCCAGATCCGCGACGAACTCGCCGAGAACCCCGAAGTCTGGTCCGCCATCGACCAGTTGTGGCCCCGGATCACCCCGCGCCGGCTGGTCGCGGACTTCCTCGCCGAGCCCGACGGCCACCTCTCGCCCAAGGACGCCGACGCGGTACGCCGTCCCGTCACCCGCGCCTGGACCGTCGCGGACGTGCCCCTGCTGGACGAGGCGGCCGAACTCCTCGGCGAGGACGACCGGCTGGCCCGCGCCCGCGCCGACCGGGAACGCGAGACGCAGATCGCGTACGCGCAGGGCGTGCTGGACGTGTCGTACGCGTCCCGCACCTACGAGTTCGACGACAAGGAGGAGGACGACCCGGAGTCCTCCGAGGTGCTCTCGGCGCACGACATCATCGACGCCGAGCGGTTCGCCGAGCGGCACGAGGAGGACGACCACCGCAGCGCCGCCGAGCGCGCGGCCGCCGACCGGACCTGGGCGTTCGGGCACATCATCGTGGACGAGGCGCAGGAGCTGTCCCCGATGGCGTGGCGGCTGCTGATGCGGCGCAGCCCGACCCGCTCCATGACCCTGGTCGGGGACCCGGTGCAGACCGCCGAGGCGGCCGGGGTCGGCTCCTGGTCAAAGATCCTTCAGCCGTACGTCGAGGACCGCTGGGAGCACACCCGGCTGGGCGTCAACTACCGCACCCCGTCCGAGATCATGGACCTGGCCGCCGCCGTGGTCCGCGCCGAGCACCCGGACTTCGAGCCGCCCAGCTCGGTCCGCTCCACCGGCGTACGCCCCTGGGTGCGCGACGCCTCCGGCGACCTGCCCGGCGCGGTCGCGCGGGCGGTTGCCGAGCTGACCCCGGCCGAGGGACGGCTCGCGGTCATCGCCCCGCGCGCCCTGCACGCCACCGTCGCCGGCGCGCTGGACGGCGTCACGGCGGGCGCCGAGCCCGATCTCACCCGGAACGTGGTCCTGCTCGACCCCCGCCAGTCCAAGGGCCTGGAATTCGACTCGGTGCTGGTCGTCGACCCCGCCGCCTACGGCACCAGTGACCTGTACGTGGCCCTCACCCGCGCCACCCAGCGCCTTGGCGTGCTGCACACCGGCGAGGTCCCGGCGGCGCTCAAGGGATGACCGGGCTCCGTCCGGGGGCCGGCCGACGGGCCCCCGGACGGTCGCGGTCTCACGCCGGCCGCAGCCACACCGTGGCCAACGGCGGCAGCGTCAGGCGGATGCTGGCCGGGCGGCCGTGCCAGGGCTGGGGTTCCGGCTTGACCGTGCCCTGACCCGCGACATCGCCGCCGCCGTAGCGGGCGAGGTCGGTGTTGAGGGTCTCGTGCCAGGCGGGGACGTCGTCGGGGACGCCGAGGCGGTAGTCGTGGCGGGCCAGCGGGGAGAGGTTGGTGACGCACAGCAGCGGGCCGCCCTCCGCGTCGCGGCGCAGGAAGGCGAAGACGTTGTCCTCCGCCGCGTCCCCGACGATCCACTCGAACCCCGCCGGATCGGTGTCCCGCTCCCACAGGGCCGGGGTCGCCCGGTACGCGGTGTTCAGGTCGCGCACCAGCTCCCGCACGCCCCGGTGCTCGGACTCGGCGCCGTAGGCCGGGTCCAGCACCCACCAGTCCGGTCCGTGCGCCTCGGACCACTCGGCGCCCTGCGCGAACTCCTGTCCCATGAAGAGGAGCTGCTTGCCCGGATGGGCCCACATGAAGGCCAGGTAGGCCCGGAGATTGGCGCGCTGCTGCCACCAGTCGCCCGGCATCTTGGAGACCAGCGACCGCTTGCCGTGCACGACCTCGTCGTGGGAGATGGGCAGTACGTAGTTCTCGCTGTACGCGTACACCATCGAGAAGGTCATCTCGTGGTGGTGGTACTTGCGGTGCACCGGTTCGTGGCTCATGTACGCCAGCGAGTCGTGCATCCAGCCCATGTTCCACTTCAGCCCGAAGCCCAGCCCGCCGAAGCCGCTCGGGCCCTTGTGGTGGGTCGGCCGGGTCACGCCGTCCCAGGCGGTGGACTCCTCGGCGATGGTGACCACGCCGGGGCAGCGCCGGTAGACGGTGGCGTTCATCTCCTGGAGGAAGGCGACCGCGTCCAGGTTCTCCCGCCCGCCGAACTCGTTCGGCGTCCACTGGCCCGCCTCGCGCGAGTAGTCCAGGTAGAGCATCGAGGCGACCGCGTCCACGCGCAGCCCGTCGATGTGGAACTCCTCGCACCAGTACACCGCGTTGGCCACCAGGAAGTTCCGCACCTCGCGCCGCCCGAAGTCGAACTCCAGCGTGCCCCAGTCCGGATGGGCGGCCCGCAGCGGATCGCCGTGCTCGTACAGCGGCCGCCCGTCGAACTCGGCCAGCGCCCACTCGTCGCGCGGGAAGTGGGCGGGCACCCAGTCCATCAGCACCCCGATGCCCGCCTGATGCAGCTTGTCCACCAGGTACTTGAAGTCGTCGGGCGTACCGAGCCGGGCCGTCGGGGCGTAGAACCCGGTGACCTGATAGCCCCAGGAGCCTCCGAAGGGATGCTCGGCCACCGGCATCAACTCGACGTGGGTGAAGCCGAGATCACCGACGTACGCGGGAAGCTGCTCGGCGAGCTGGCGGTACGTCAGTCCGGGTCGCCAGGACGGCAGGTGCACCTCGTACACCGAGAAGGGTGCCTCGTGCACCGGGCGGTCCGCGCGGTGGGCCATCCACTCCGCGTCGCCCCACTCGTGGCGCGAGACATCCACGATCGAGGAGGTGGCCGGCGGCACCTCCGTACGCCGGGCCATCGGGTCCGCGCGCAGGGTGCGCGAGCCGTCCGGGCGGGTGATCTCGAACTTGTACAGCTCCCCCTCCCCGACCCCCGGCACGAACAGCTCCCACACCCCGGTGGAGCCCAGCGAGCGCATCGGGAACCCGGTCGCGTCCCAGAAGTCGAAGCCGCCCGCGACCCGCACCCCGAGCGCGTTCGGCGCCCAGACCGCGAACCGGGTCCCGGTCACGCCCTGCTGCGTCAGCACCCGCGACCCGAGCGCCTGCCACAGCTCCTCGTGCCGCCCCTCGCCCAGCAGATGCAGGTCCAGCTCGCCGAGCGTGGGCAGGAAGCGGTACGGGTCCTCGGTCTCGTGCACCGTGCCGTCGTAGGACACCAGCAGCCGGTAGGCCGGGACCTCGGTCAGCGGGAGCAGGCCGGAGAAGAAGCCCTCGCCGTCGTCGCGCAGCTCCGCCCGCACGTCCTCGAGGACGACCGTCACCGCCTCCGCGTGCGGCCGGAACACCCGGACGGCGACCCCGCCGGGCACCGGGTGCGCGCCCAGCACGGTGTGCGGGTCGTGATGCGTGCCCGCGAGCAGCCGCTCACGGTCGGCCGGGTCCAGGGCCGGGGACACGGCAGGCACCGCGGGCACCTCCGGCGTCCGCGCCTTCGGGATCGCCGGCGCGTTCTCCGGTGAGTCCGCCTGCCTGCCGGGTTTCGCCCGGACCTGCTTCACCGGTGCCGCCTGCGAGGACTTGGCCTGCTTCTTGCCGGACTTGCTCTTCGGGCCGGCTGGCTTCTTGGACGTCACGGACGAGTCTCCCGGTCGGGGTCAGGTCGGGCTCAAGACAGGTCGGGCGTGGCGAGGCGGCGCACCGCCGACATCGGGACCGCCAGCCACTCGGGCCGGTGCCGGGCCTCGTAGACGACCTCGTAGATCGCCTTGTCGGTCTCGTACGCGCGCAGCATCACCGGGTCGGTACGGGGGTCGCGGCCGGTGACCTCGGCGTACCCGGTGCAGTAGGCGGCCCGGCAGGCGTGCGCCCAGTCGGGCGCCGGGGTCTTCGCGGAGTGGGCCGCGTAGTCGAAGGAACGCAGCATGCCCGCGATGTCGCGCACCGCGGGCTGCGGCATGCGCCGCTCGGCCAGCGGGCGGGACGGCTCACCCTCGAAATCGATCAGCGACCAGCCGTCGCCGGGCGAGCGCAGGCACTGCCCGAGGTGCAGATCGCCGTGCACCCGCTGCGCGGTCCAGGTCTGCCCCTCGCGGGCCAGGTCGGCCAGCGCCTCGAACGCCGAGCGCAGCCCCGTCTCGTACGGCCGCAGCGCGGGCACCGCCTGTACGGCTGCCGCCAGCCGCTCGGTCATCCCGCCGGCCAACAGCTCCAGTTGGGCATGGCCGAGGGTGACGGTCGGCAGGGCGCGGGCGAGGGCGGTGTGCACCTCGGCGGTGGCCCGGCCGAGCGCCCGCGCCTCGTGGGTGAAGTCCCCGCCCTTGGCCAGCTCGCGCAGGGCCAGCTCCCAGCCGTCGGTCGCGCCGTTCATGAAGGGCTGGAGCACGGCGAGGACGTACGGCTCGGTGTCCAGGTCGGCGCGCAGCCAGGCCACCGGCGCGGGCACCCGCGCGCAGCCCTCACGGGCCAGCGCGAGCGGCAGCTCGAGGTCGGGGTTGATGCCGGCGGTGACCCGGCGCAACAGCTTGAGGATGAACGTATCGCCGTACACCACCGAGGAGTTGGACTGCTCGGCGGTCATCAGCCGGGCCACCAGCTGGTCCCGGATCTCGTGCGCCGGGTCCCGCTCGAAGCGCAGCGCGCCGACGCGGGCGCCGGTGCGCAGGGCCTCCAGCAGCACCTCGGCGGGCCGGGGGTCGTACAGGGCGTCGTAGACCGTGCGCCCGTCGAGCGGGCCGTCCACGACATGGCCGATCAGCGCGGGCGCCAGCCGGGGCGG
This sequence comes from Streptomyces griseoluteus, assembly GCF_004784465.1. Taxonomy (GTDB): domain Bacteria; phylum Actinomycetota; class Actinomycetes; order Streptomycetales; family Streptomycetaceae; genus Streptomyces; species Streptomyces griseoluteus. Next base: position 828,450 of record NZ_SRRU01000001.1, read on the forward strand.
CAGCGCCTCGCGCACACCTATCAGCAACTGGTAGCAGTCACCGGGCTGCGCGGGAGCGCCCGGCACCGGCGGCTGGTGGACGCGCAGGAGCAGGTGATAGAGACCCAGCCTTCCCTCGGGAGGCAGGAGTTCGGTGGCGGCCACCAGATCGAAACCGGTGACCGCGCGCCCCTTCCCGGCGAACCAGCGCTGCCGGGGCAGCCATTCGCGCAGCAGGGGGTCGAGCGATTCGAGCAGCTCGGCTGTAGTACCTGACGTGCTGGAGGGGGTGACCGTTTCCGCCATGGGCGTCACGTCCTTTCCCCGGGTCGTCGGGGTGTTACTGAACGGTGCCCCGAGCGGGGCGGCGGAAACCGGTGGCCGCCCCGCTCGATCGCACTACGCGGCGTCCTGGCGCAGCCGGAACCAGTAGAAGCCGTGCCCGGCCAGCGTCAGCAGGTACGGCAACTCGCCGACCGCCGGGAAGCGCACCCCGCCGAACAGCTCCACCGGGTGCCGCCCGGTGAACTGGCGCAGATCCAGCTCGGTGGGCTGCGCGAACCGCGAGAAGTTGTGCACGCAGACCACGATGTCGTCCTCGTACTCCCGCAGGAACGCCAGCACCGCCGGGTTGGACGAGACCAGCTCGGTGTACGACCCCAGGCCGAAGGCGGGGTTCTGTTTGCGGATCTCGATCATGCGGCGGGTCCAGTGCAGGAGGCTGGACGGGGAGGACATGGAGGCTTCGACGTTGGTGACCTGGTAGCCGTGGACCGGGTCCATGATCGTGGGCAGGAAGAGCCGGCCGGGGTCGCAGGAGGAGAAACCCGCGTTGCGGTCGGGGGTCCACTGCATGGGCGTGCGGACGGCGTCGCGGTCGCCGAGCCAGATGTTGTCGCCCATGCCGATCTCGTCGCCGTAGTAGAGGATCGGCGAGCCGGGCAGGGAGAGCAGGAGGGCGGTGAAGAGCTCGATCTGGTTGCGGTCGTTGTCGAGGAGGGGGGCGAGGCGGCGGCGGATGCCGATGTTGGCGCGCATACGCGGGTCTTTCGCGTATTCGGCCCACATGTAGTCGCGTTCCTCGTCGGTGACCATTTCGAGGGTCAGCTCGTCGTGGTTGCGCAGGAAGATGCCCCACTGGCAGTTGGTGGGGATGGCGGGGGTCTTGGCGAGGATCTCCGAGACCGGGTAGCGGCTTTCGCGGCGGACGGCCATGAAGATGCGGGGCATGACCGGGAAGTGGAAGGCCATGTGGCATTCGTCGCCGCCGGTGGAGTAGTCGCCGAAGTAGTCGACCACGTCCTCGGGCCACTGATTGGCCTCCGCCAGCACGACCTTGTCGGCGTACTGCTCGTCGACCTCCTTGCGGACCCGCTTCAGGAAGTCGTGGGTCTCGGGGAGGTTCTCGCAGTTGGTGCCCTCGCGCTGGTAGAGATACGGCACCGCGTCCAGCCGGAACCCGTCGATGCCGAGGTCCAGCCAGAACTTCAGTGCCGAGATCATCTCCTCCTGCACGGCCGGGTTGTCGTAGTTCAGGTCCGGCTGGTGCGAGAAGAAGCGGTGCCAGTAGTACTGCTTGCGCACCGGGTCGTAGGTCCAGTTCGACGCCTCGGTGTCGACGAAGATGATCCGGGCGTCCTGGAACTGCTTGTCGTCGTCGGCCCAGACGTAGTAGTCCCCGTACGGGCCGTCGGGGTTGTTGCGGGACTCCTGGAACCACGGGTGCTGGTCACTGGTGTGGTTCATGACGAAGTCGATGATGACCCGCATGCCCCGCTGGTGCGCGGCGTCGACGAACTCCACGAAGTCCGCGAGGTCCCCGAACTCGGGGAGCACGGCCGTGTAGTCGGAGACGTCGTAACCGCCGTCGCGCAGCGGAGACTTGAAGAACGGCGGGAGCCAGAGGCAGTCCACGCCGAGCCATTGCAGGTAGTCGAGTTTGGCGGTCAGACCCTTCAGGTCACCGACACCGTCGCCGTTGCTGTCCTGGAATGAGCGGACCAGGACCTCGTAGAAGACGGCACGTTTGAACCACTCGGGGTCCCGGTCCTTGGCGGGCGTGTCCTCGAAGGTGTCGGGAACGGGCTCGTTGACGATCATATGGCGGGTGACCCTCCGATCCGCGGGTTGGACGGTCGCAGAACCGAGAACACATGCGCGGGTCGACGACCCGGTTCGAGTCGCACATAGTTGGCCCTGCCCCAGAGATAGGACTCGCCGGTGAGCAGGTCGCGCACCGGCACCGACTCGTGCCAGTCGAGGCCGAGTTGCGGCATGTCCAACGAGACCGTGGCCTCCTGGGTGTGGTGCGGGTCGAGGTTGGCGACCACCAGAACCGTGTTCGAACCACTGCGCTTGGAGTAGACGATCACTCCGTCCTGGTCCGCGTGGTGGAAGTGGATGTCCCTGAGCTGGTGCAGGGCCGGGTTCTCCCGGCGGATGACGTTGAGCCGGGTGATGAGCGGCGCGATGGTGCGGCCCTCGCGGGCGGCCGCCTCCCAGTCCCTGGGCTTGAGCTGGTACTTCTCGGAGTCCCAGTACTCCTCGCTGCCCGCCTTCAACGGCTCGTTCTCACAGAGTTCGTAGCCGCTGTAGATGCCCCAGGCGGGGGAGAGGGTCGCCGCGAGGATCGCGCGCACCTCGAAAGCGGGGCGCCCGCCCTGCTGGAGGTAGGCGTGCAGGATGTCGGGGGTGTTGGCGAAGAAGTTGGGCCGCATGTAGGCCGCCGCCTCCCCCGAGAGTTCGGTGAGGTACTCCGTCAACTCCTGCTTGCTGTTGCGCCAGGTGAAGTAGGTGTAGGACTGCTGGAAGCCGATCTGGGCGAGGGTGTGCATCATCGCGGGGCGGGTGAAGGCCTCCGCCAGGAAGATGACGTCCGGGTCGGCGTGGTTGATCTCCCCGATCACGCGCTCCCAGAACACCACGGGCTTGGTGTGGGGGTTGTCGACGCGGAAGATGCGGACGCCGTGCTCCATCCAGTGCCGGAGCACCCGTACGGTCTCGGTGACCAGGCCGTCCATGTCGGCGTCGAAGGCGATGGGGTAGATGTCCTGGTACTTCTTCGGCGGGTTCTCGGCATAGGCGATGGTGCCGTCGGGGCGGTGGTGGAACCACTGCGGGTGCTTCTCCACCCACGGGTGGTCCGGGGAGCACTGCAACGCGAAGTCCAGGGCGACTTCGAGGCCCAACTCCCGTGCCCGGCCCACGAAGTGGTCGAAGTCCTCGAGGGTGCCGAGGTCGGGGTGGACGGCGTCGTGGCCGCCCTCGGGGGAGCCGATCGCCCAGGGGACACCGACGTCGTCCGGGGTCGCGGTCAGCGTGTTGTTGCGGCCCTTGCGGTGCGTGGTCCCGATCGGATGGATCGGAGGCAGGTACACCACGTCGAAGCCCATCTCCGCGATGGCCTCAAGACGCTTCTGGGCCGTCCGGAACGTGCCGTGCGGTTCGTCCAGCGTCCCCTCCGAGCGCGGGAAGAACTCGTACCAGGAGCCGTACAGCGCCCGTTGCCGCTCCACCAGCAGGGGGAGGGGGTCGGAGGCCGTCACGAGTTCGCGCAGGGGGTGGCGGGCGAGGACCTCGGAGACCTCCGGGGCCAGGGCCGAGGCCAGGCGCCAGGCGGCCGGGCGGTCCTCGTCCCGCAGGGCCCTGACCACGTCCAGCACGGTGTCCCGGTGCTTCGCCGGGACCCCGGCGGCCGCCCGCTCGTACAGCCGCGCGCCCTCCTCCAGTACGGCCTCGGTGTCGATGCCGGCCGGGATCTTGATCTCGGCGGTGTGCCGCCAGGTGGCGACCGGGTCGGACCACGCCTCCACCGAGTAGGTCCAGGTGCCGGTCCGGTCCGCGCTGACCAGGGCGCCCCAGCGGTCGGTGCCCGGGGCGAGTTCACGCATCGGGGTGAAGGGGCCGGGCCGGCCGTCCGGGTCGCGCAGCACGACATCGGCGGCGACCGCGTCGTGCCCCTCGCGGAACACGGTGGCCGACACCTCGAAGACCTCGCCGGGCACCGCCTTCGCGGGCCTGCGCCCGCCCTGGACCACCGGCCGCACGTCCAGGACCGGGATACGGCCCGTCACGGGCCCCCCGGCGGGGGGCTCGGGCGCGGCGGTCGGGGTCGCGTCCGGCGGTGGGGCCGTGTGGGCCGGCCGGGCCGGTTTTCTGCCGGCCGCCTTGCCGGGGGTCACCGGTGCTGACGAGTGGTGCGTGGCGGGCATGACCGCTCCTGTCCGCGTCGACATGGGTATGGGCCGGGTGTGCGGGCGACGGTTCCTGCTGCGGTGCTGTGGTGCCTGGTGCGTCGTACCGGGGGAGCCTTCCCACCCCGTTCGGGTGGGCAATCCGGAACTTTGGTTAACTACTCGCGCGTACAGTTGCGTACGGGCCCGGCCTTACGTCTCCCGGATTCCCGCCCGGCGTGCCTTGACTCCCCCCGGTACGGCGGGGTTCGGCCAATTCCGGTGCTTCCCGGCACTTCCCGGCGCTTGCGCACCCCGTGCCCCTCGGCCGCGCTCCGTTCCCCTGCGTACCTGATGTGCCGTAATCGGGCCGCTTCACCCGGATGCGTCCTCGGTGACGCCCCGGTAACCACTACCGTCGACAATGACGACGAGACGTACAGCGCCGTGCGTCTCACCATGCGACGCGTCCGAGGTGGAATGTGAAGGCGATCCGTCGGTTCACCGTCCGTCCAGTTCTCCCCGAACCCCTCCGGCCGCTCAGCGACCTGGCGCGCAACCTGCGCTGGTCCTGGCATGCGGAGACGCGCGACCTGTTCCAGTCCGTCGACCCCGAGCACTGGGCCGCCGCCGAGGGCGACCCGGTACGGCTGCTGGGCCGGGTGAGCCCCGCGCGGCTCGCCGAGCTGGCGGAGGACCGGCGCTTCCTGCGCCGGCTGACCGCGGTCGCCGACGACCTGGACGACTACGTGACCGGCGACCGCTGGTACCAGCAGCAGGGTGACGGGCTGCCCGCCGCGGTCGCGTACTTCTCGCCCGAGTTCGGCATCACCGCGGCGCTGCCCCAGTACTCCGGTGGCCTCGGCATCCTGGCCGGCGACCACCTCAAGGCCGCCAGCGACCTGGGCGCTCCGCTGATCGGCGTCGGACTGCTCTACCGGCACGGCTACTTCCGCCAGACCCTCTCCCGCGACGGCTGGCAGCAGGAGCACTACCCCGTCCTCGACCCCAACGAGCTGCCCCTCGTCCAGCTCAAGGAGGACGACGGCACCCCCGCCCACGTCTCCCTCGCGCTGCCCGGCGGCCGGGCCCTGCACGCCCGGATCTGGGTCGCGCAGGTCGGCAGGGTGCCGCTGCTGCTGCTCGACTCCGACGTGGAGGAGAACGACCCCGCCGAACGCGGCGTCACCGACCGGCTCTACGGCGGTGGCAGCGAGCACCGGCTGCTGCAGGAGATGCTGCTCGGCATAGGAGGTGTCCGCGCGGTGCGCACCTACTGCCGGCTCACCGGGCACGCCGAGCCGGAGGTGTTCCACACCAACGAGGGGCACGCCGGGTTCCTCGGCCTGGAGCGCATCGCCGAACTGGGCAGGCTGGGGCTGGACTTCGACGCGGCGCTGGAGACCGTACGGGCCGGGACGGTCTTCACCACGCACACCCCCGTGCCCGCCGGCATCGACCGCTTCGACCGGGACCTGGTCGCCCGGCACTTCGGGCCCGACGCCGAGCTGACCGGGCTCGACCCGCGCCGGGTGCTGGCGCTGGGCACCGAGACCTACCCGGGCGGGGAGGCGGGTCTGTTCAACATGGCTGTGATGGGGCTGCGCCTCGCCCAGCGGGCCAACGGCGTGTCCCTGCTGCACGGGCGGGTCAGCCGGGAGATGTTCGCGGGGCTCTGGCCGGGGTTCGACGCCGACGAGGTGCCGATCACCTCGGTCACCAACGGGGTGCACGCCCCGACCTGGGTCGCCCCCGAGGTACTGCGGCTCGGCTCGCGCCAGCTCGGCGTGCAGCGGGCCGAGGACGCGCTCACCGTCGGCGGGTCCGAGCGCTGGGACGCGGTCGCGGAGATCCCGGACCAGGAGATCTGGGAGCTGCGCCGCACCCTGCGCGAACAGCTCGTGCTGGAGGTACGGTCCCGGCTGCGCGCCTCCTGGCGGCAGCGCGGGGCGGCCGACGCCGAGCTGGGCTGGATCGACGGGGTGCTCGACCCCGACGTGCTCACCATCGGCTTCGCCCGGCGCGTGCCGTCGTACAAGCGGCTCACGCTGATGCTCCGGGACAAGGAGCGGCTGACCGAGCTGCTGCTGCATCCGCAACGGCCGGTGCAGATCGTGGTGGCGGGCAAGGCGCACCCGGCGGACGACGGCGGCAAGAAGCTCGTCCAGGAGCTGGTGCGGTTCGCGGACGACCCGCGGGTACGGCACCGGATCGTGTTCCTGCCCGACTACGGCATGGGGATGGCGCAGAGGCTCTATCCCGGCTGCGACATCTGGCTGAACAACCCCCTGCGCCCGCTGGAGGCGTGCGGCACCTCCGGGATGAAGGCCGCGCTGAACGGCTGTCTCAACCTGTCGGTGCTGGACGGCTGGTGGGACGAATGGTTCCAGCCCGACTTCGGCTGGGCCATCCCCACGGCGGACGGCGCGGCCACCGACCACGAGCGCCGGGACGACATCGAGGCCGCCGCGCTGTACGAACTCCTGGAGGGCCGGGTCACCGCCCGCTTCTACGAGCGCGGCCGGGCCTCGCTGCCCGACCGGTGGATCGAGATGGTCCGCCAGACCCTCACCCTGCTGGGCCCGAAGGTGCTGGCCGGCCGCATGGTCCGCGAGTACGTCGAGCGCCTCTACGCCCCGGCCGCCCAGGCCCACCGCGCGCTCGCCCCGGACACCGCGCGCGAACTGGCCGAGTGGAAGGCGAGGGTGCGTGCCGCGTGGCCCGGTGTGAGCGTGGATCACGTGGAGACCACCGCGCCCACCGCCACGGCGGAGCTGGGCTCCAGTGTCGGGCTGCGGGTGCGGGTGGGGCTCGGTGAGCTGACCCCGGACGACGTGGAGGTGCAGGTGGTCTCCGGCCGGGTCGACTCCGGCGACCGCATCACCGACGCGGGCACGAACCCGCTGAAGCCGGTCGGCAACCCCGACCTGGAGGGCCGCTGGCTCTACGAGGGCCCCCTCTTCCTCGACCGCACCGGCCCCTTCGGCTACACCGTCCGCATCCTCCCCGCCCACCGCCTCCTCGCCTCCACGGCGGAGACGGGCCTGGTCACCGCGCCTTCGGAGGAGGCGGTGGAGTCGGCGGGGGTGCTGCTGCGCTGAGGGTCCGCTGCCGGAGGGCGTGCCGTCCCGCTCGCCCCCCGGCCGGCTCGCCGTGACGCCCTAGCTCTCGTCCTCGTCCGCGCACAGGCGCTTCAGGGTGGCACCGCATCTGCGGGCGTAGGCGTGCTGGAGGGCGCGGGCGACGGGGCCGGCGGTGCGGGTGTACCACTTGGCGGGGCGGCTGTAGGCGGCGACCGTGAGCCAGACCGTGCCGTCACCGGTGCGCTCGACGACGAAGGCTTCCTCGCCGTCCTCGGGGTGGCCGGGCAGGGTGCCGTAGGCCCAGCCCGCGCGGCGGGGCTCGTCGGCGGCCCAGACGACCCGGCAGGGGGCCTTGATCACACCCGCGAGGCTGACCGTGACCTCGGTGCCGGGGGTCGCGCGCTCGGCGGTGGTCTCCATGCCGACGCCCATCGCCCGGTGCATCTCCCAGGTCAGGACCGCCTCCGTGGCCCGGCGGAAGACGTCCGGACCCTCGCCGATCCGGGTGCGGGAGAAGAGGTGGTGGAAGCCGGGCGGGCAGACGGCGAGATCGTCGCGGGTAGCGCCGACCGGCTCGTAGGTGAAGGGCGCCGAGGACATGGGCACCAGACTAGGGCGCCCCCCGGAAGATCACCTTCCCAGGGGGCGCCCAGTCTCGACTACTGGACCACTAGCTGACGTTGACCGCCGACCAGGCCGCCGCCACCGCGTTGTACTCGGCGCTGCCGGAGCCGTAGAGCGCGGAGGCCGCGTTCAGCGTCGCCGTGCGGGCCGCCTTGTAGTTGGTGGTGGAGGTCATGTACGTGGTCAGCGCCTTGTACCAGATCTGGAGCGCCTTGGCGCGCCCGATGCCGGTGACCGTGGAGCCGTTGTAGGTCGGGGAGTTGTACGAGACCCCGTTGACCGTCTTCGCGCCGCTGCCCTCGGACAGCAGGTAGAAGAAGTGGTTGGCGACGCCGGACGAGTAGTGCACGTCCTTGCTGCCGACCGAGGAGGACCAGTAGTCCGCCGAGCCGCCGTCCTTGCTGGGCTTGTCCATGTAGCGCAGCGGGGTGCCGTCGCCGTTGATGTTGATCTTCTCGCCGATGAGGTAGTCACCGGGGTCCGAGGCGTTGTTGGCGTAGAACTCCACACCAGTGCCGAAGATGTCGGACGTGGCCTCGTTCAGGCCGCCGGACTCGCCCGAGTAGTTCAGGCCCGCGGTGTTGGAGGTGACGCCGTGGCTCATCTCGTGGCCCGCGACGTCCAGCGAGGTCAGCGGGTCGACGTTGCCGGAGCCGTCGCCGTACGTCATGCAGAAGCAGCTGTCGTCCCAGAACGCGTTCACGTAGGCGTTGCCGTAGTGGACGCGGGAGTAGGCGCCGACGCCGTTGTTCTTGATGCCGTTGCGGCCGAAGGTGTTCTTGTAGAAGTCCCAGGTCTCCGCCGCGCCGTAGGCGGCGTCAGCGGCCGCGGTCTGGTCGGAGGAGGAGCTGGAGGCGGTGCCGGTGCCGAAGACGTTGGTGGTGCTGGACACCAGAGTGCCCGTGCCGGACGTCTTGCGGGCCAGGTTGTAGGTCTTGTGGTTGCCCCGGGCGCTGTCGGTGAGCTGGTACGTCGAGCCCGACTGCACGGAGTTGAGGGTGACCGTGCCGGAGTACAGCGTCTTGCCGGTCGCGTTCTCGACGCCCTGGTACTCGAAGAGCTTCTTGCCGGTGGCGGCGTCGGTGATCACGTGGAGCTGGTTCGGGGTGCCGTCGTCCTGGAGACCGCCGACGACCGTCTCGTAGGCGAGGACGGGCTTGCCGGAGCCGGCCCAGATGACCTTGCGGGCGCCGTCCGACTCGGTCTTGGCGGAGCCGAGCGTCCTCGCGGCGCCGACGGCCTGCTTCTCCGCCTTGGCCGGAGTGATCTGCGGCTTCAGCGAGGCCACCTTGATGGCCGACTTGGTGGCCTTGGTGACGCCCTCGGCCTTGCCGGACTTGGCGGTGTGCACCACGAGGTCGCCGCCGAGGACCGGAAGGCCCGCGTAGGTGCGCTCGTAGCGGGTGTGGACGGTGCCGTCGACGTCCTTGACGACGTCTCTGACCACCAGCTTCTCCTTGGCGCCGAGACCTATGCGCTGGGCGGTCTCGGGGGCGGCGGACTGCGCCTGCTGGATCAGCGTGGTGCGGGCCGAGGCCGACAGCAGCGTCGGGGCGGCGGCCAGGGTCTTGTTCTCGGCGCTCGCGCTGGAGGCCAGACCCGTGGAGAGGAGGGCACCGGCGGCGACGGCGGTGGCGATGACGAGCGAGGTGCGCTTGTGACGCGCGTAGAGGGGGCTCACAGTAGCTCCTTGACGTGGGGGCGTCGGCCAGAGTGGGGTCACTGGCCGGGTGGTGCGTACTGAAGTCGCTGTGCTGCGGCGGGTGGGGAGAGCGTGGCACCAGGGACGCGTACATGTCATGACCCTGTGGTGATGTTGGCCGAAACTTTGCGTCTTGATGTTGTTGCGGGCGTGTGAACGGGGGCCGCCCGGAGGGCTGTTCACCCTCCGGACGGCACCCGTTCACCGGCCGCGAGGGGCGGCGGAAGGGTGGTCTACGGGAAGGTGACCTTCCAGGAGTTGAGCGTGCCCCTGTCCTGAGCCGCCTGGTCCTGAACCTTCAATTTCCAAGTGCCGTTTGCGGGTTCGGCCGACGCGTTGACGGTGTAGGTCTCGTCCACGTCGTCCCCGGAGTCCGAGGAACTGAAGTTCTTCAGCCGGTACGAGGTGCCCGACGGGCCGACCAGATCGATCACCAGATCGCCGCGCCAGGTGTGGGTGATGTTGACGGCCACGCGCAAGTTGCTTGGCGCGTTTCCGCTCCTGCCGGAGACCGTGATGTCCGAGGTGACGGCGGGACCGTTGTCCGGGATCGCCACCGGAGTGGTGGATTCGTACGAGGTGCCCGTGTCGCCGCCGGGCCGGGTGCCGACCCCCACGCCCGCCCAGGCGTTCTGCACGGCCGTGTACTCGGCGCTGGTGGTGCCGTACAGCTCACCGGCGGCTGCCAGGGTGCCGGTGCGGGCGCCCGAGTAGTTGGTGGTGGAGGTCCACTTGGTGGTGAGCGCCCGGTACCAGATCTGGAGGGCCTTGGCCCGGCCGATGCCGGTGACCGGGAGGCCGTCGGCGGTGGGGGAGTCGTAGGAGACCCCGTCGATCACCTTGGCGCCGCTGCCCTCGCTCAGCAGATAGAAGAAGTGGTTCGCCGGGCCGGAGGAGTAGTGCACGTCGACACCGCCGATACCGGAGTACCAGCTGTCCTTGGACGCGCCGTCCTTGCTCGGCTTGTCCAGGTAACGCAGTGGAGTGCCGTCGCCGTTGATGTCGATCTTCTCGCCGATGAGGTAGTCGCCGGGGTCCGAGGCGTTGTTCGCGTAGAACTCCACGCCCGTGCCGAAGATGTCGGAGGTCGCCTCGTTGAGCCCGCCCGACTCGCCGGAGTAGTTGAGCCCGGCCGTGTTGGAGGTGACGCCGTGGCTCATCTCGTGACCGGCGACGTCCAGGGCGGTCAGCGGGTCCGCGTTGCCCGAGCCGTCGCCGTAGGTCATGCAGAAGCAGGAGTCGCTCCAGAAGGCGTTCACATACGAATTGCCGTAGTGCACCCGCGAGTAGGCGCCGACGCCGTTGTTCTTGATGCCGCTGCGGCCGAACGTGTCCTTGTAGAAGTCCCAGGTGACCGCCGCCCCGTAGTGCGCGTCCGCGCCCGCCGTCGCCGGGTCCGAGACGGTGCCGTTGCCCCAGGTGTCGGCGCCTTGCGAGAACAGGGTGCCGGTGCCGGAGGTGCCCCGGTTGAGGTTGTACGTCTTGTGGCCGCCCCGGTCCCCGTCGGTCAGGGTGTACGTGGAGCCGGACTGGGTGGTGGTGAGCGGGACCCGGCCGCTGTACTGGGTGTTGCCGACGCCGGTGCGGACGCCCTGGTACTCGTAGAGCTTCTCGCCGGTGGTGGCGTCGGTGATGACGTGCAGCTCGCTGGGGGTGCCGTCGTCCTGGAGGCCGCCGACCACCGTCTCGTGGGCGAGGACCGGCCTGCCGGTGGCGGCCCAGATCACCGTGCGCACGCTGTCGGCGGCGGACTTGGTGCCGCCGAGCTTCTTCGCCCGTGCCACCGCCTGCCGCTCCGCCGTGGCCTTCGGCACGGCCGGGGTGAGGCCGGCGACCTTCAGCGTGGCGCCGGACGCCTTCACCACGCGCTTGGTCGCGCCCGAGGGCGCGGTGTCCACGATCAGGTCGCCGCCGAGCACGGGCAGGCCCGCGTAGGTGCGCTCGTAGCGGGTGTGCAGGGTGCCGTCGCCGTCCTTGACGACATCACGGGCGACGAGCTTCTCCTGAGTGCCCAGCCCGATCGAACGGGCGGTGTCCGCCCGGCCGGCGTCGGCGTCCCGGATCAGCCCGGCGCGCTGGGCGGCGGTGAGGCGTACCGAGCTGTGGGCGGGGTTCGCCTTGCCCGGCCGGGGCTCGGCCGGAGCCGCGGTCGCCGCGCCGGACTGGACGGCGGCGGCGATGAGCGCGGCGACACCGGCCAGGGCGACGGTGGCGGTGCGGCGGCGCGGGGAGCGGCGTCTGCGGGCGGGGTTGGTGCGGGGGCTGCTGCTCAACACTGACTCCTTCTGCGTGGCCGCCGGTCGCGCGGCCGAGGGAGACCGGACGGTGGGATGGGGCGTCCGGGGCAGAACAGGGCGGTGCGTGCTGCGCGTGCGGGCGCGGGGTGGCGCGGGACGCGTGAGCGCTGTGCGGTCGCTGTGAGTCGGTCGTGGGAAGAGTGACAGGGGAGCGGGGGGCCTGTCAGGAGCGCATCGGGAAGTTGGCCGGAAGGTGCGCCTTCCGTACCAACTCGCCTTTATTGCAGCCGTGTTGAGCAGTGTTGAACAGGTGTGTCGAGGGTCCTCAGACCGTCCCGCCGTCCCCGTGCCAGGTGCGCCACAGCGCCGCGTACGCGCCGTCCGCCGCCACCAGTTCGTCGTGCGTGCCCAGTTCGGTGACGAGGCCGTCCTCCATCACCGCGACCCGGTCCGCGTCGTGCGCGGTGTGCAGCCGGTGCGCGATGGCGATCACCGTGCGGCCCGCGAGCACCGCCGCCAGACCCCGCTCGGTGTGCCGGGCGGTGGCCGGGTCGAGCAGGGCGGTCGCCTCGTCCAGGATCAGGGTGTGCGGGTCGGCCAGCACCACGCGGGCCAGCGCGAGCTGCTGCGCCTGGGAACCGTCGGTCACCCGGCCGCCCTGGCCGAGCCCGGTGTCCAGCCCCTCGGGCAGCTCCCGCACCCAGCCGTCGGCGCCCACGGCCACCAGCGCCCGCCACAGCTCCTCGTCCGTGGCGCCGGGTTCGGCGATCAGCAGGTTGTCCCGCACCGAGCCGAGGAACACATGGTGCTCCTGGGTCACCAGCACCACCTGGCGGCGCAGCCGCGCGGGCTCCAGCTCCGCCACCGGGACCCCGCCCACCGTGACCGAGCCGGAGGCGGGTGCGTCGATGCCGGCCAGCAGCCTGCTCAGCGTGGTCTTGCCCGCACCGGACGCGCCCACCACCGCCAGCCGCTCACCGGGCCGGACCGTCAGGTCCACCCCGCGCAGCACCTCACCGCCCCGCTCGTACGCGTACCGCACCCCGCGCACCTCGATCCGGTCGTCCGCCGGATTCCGCGCGGGGTCCACCGGGGCGCGCGGTGCCTCGGCGATGCCCTCCACGCGGGCGAAGGAGGCTCCACTGGACTGGAGTTGCTCCAGCCGCATCAGCACCATGTCCAGCGGATCGGTGAACTGCCGCATGTACAGCGCCCCGGCCACCACCGCCCCGAGCCCGATCAGCCCGCGCCCGTGCAGCCAGCCCCCGACCAGCAGCACCCCGGCCACCGGGATCGTGTACGAGATCTCGACCGACGGGAAGAACACCGTCCGCAGGCCCAGTGTGCGGTAGCGGCTGCGCCGGGAGACCTCCAGCGCCTCCCGGCTCGCCGCCGTACGCGCCTTCCGCAGCCGGAACGCCTCCACCGTGCGGGCGCCCGCCGCCGTGGCCGCCACGATCTCCGCGACCGCCGAGGTCGCCGCGCCCTCGGCCAGATAGGCGTCACGCGCCCGCCGGAGGTACCAGCGCACCGCCAGCCACACCGGGGTCAGCCCGAGCAGCCCGAACAGGCCCAGCCACGGGCTGAGCGCGAACACGGCGCCGAGGACGAACAGCGCCTGCACCGCGTACACCAGGAGCTCCGGGCCGATGTCCCGCAGCGTGGTGCCGACCGTCGCCACGTCCGCCGTGCCGCGCGCCGTCAGGTCGCCGGTGCCGGCCCGCTCGACCACCGACGCGGGCAGCCCCAGCAGCCGTTCGACGAACGTCTCGCGCACCCGCGCCAGCGTCCGCTCCCCGAACCGGTGCGCCACGTACCGCGCCCAGCGGGCCAGCACCAGCTGGGCCAGCGCGCACAGCAGAATCCACAGCGCGAGCCGGTCCACCGCGGCGGCCCCGCGCCCGGCCCGGACCTCGTCCACGATCCGGCCGACCAGCCAGGGGCCCACGATGCCCGCACCGGCCGCCAGGGCGTTCAGGGCCAGGGCGGCCGCGAAGGCCCGCCCGTCGGCGCGCACCAGCCGGGCGGCGGCCCGCCGTACCGTGCGCCGGTCCGCGACCGGCAGCGCTCCCGTGTCCGTCGTCACCGCGAGACCTCCCCGTCGCCCAAGTCCCTCGCCACCAGCGCCCGGTAGCCCTTCTCGCGGTCCAGCAGCAGCCGGTGCGGACCGCTCGCGGCCACCTTGCCGTCGACCAGGAACAGCACCGTGTCCGCCACGTCCAGCAGCAGCGGCGAGGTCGACGTCACCAGCGTCGTACGGCCCTCCCGCGCCTCGCGCAGCCGGTGCGCGACCGCCGACTCGGTGTGCGCGTCCAGCGCCGAGGTCGGCTCCACGGCGAGCAGCACCTCGGGGTCGGCCAGCAGTGCCCGCGCCAGCCGGACCCGCTGCCGCTGGCCCCCCGAGAGGCTGCGGCCCTGCCCGGACACCACCGTGTCCAGCCCGTCGGGCAGCCCCCGTACGACGTCCTCGGCGACCGCAGCCCGCACCGCCCGGCGCACCGCCGCCTCGTCCGCGAGGCGCCCGGCGGACACCGTCTCCAGCAGCGGTCCGGCGAACAGGTCGGCCTCGTTGTCCGCGACCAGCACCCGCTCGCGCACCTCGGCCAGCGGCACCGCGTCCAGGCGTACACCGCCCCACAGCGCGTCGGTCGGCCCGTACCGGCCGAGGCGGTCCACCACGGCGGTGGTGTCGGCGGAGCGGGCCGCGACCAGCGCGGTCAGCCGGCCCGGCGCCACCCGCACGCCCGAAGCGGGGTCGTGCAGCTCGGCCGGGTGCCCGGGGGCGGTCAGCGTGCCGTCGTCCGGTTCGGGCTCCAGCCGGAGCAGGGCCACCACCCGGCGGGCGGCCACCACCGCGCGGTTCAGGTCGTAGTTCATCTCCACGAAGAACGCGACCGGGCCGATCAGCACCGCCGCGTACCCGTACACCGAGACCAGCTCGCCCACCGTGATCGCCCCCTGGGCGGCCAGCCGGGCCGCCAGCCAGGTCACCGCGGCCAGGAACAGCGTCGGCAGGCCGAGACCGAGCGCCTGCACCCAGCTCGTCACCGCGCCCACCCGGTAGCCCTGCTCCCGCAGCCGCCCGGAGTCCCGCGCGAAGGCGTCCGCGAACAGCGACTTGCCGCCGAGTCCGCCCAGGACCCGCAGGCCCCCGGCGAGGTCGCCGATGCGGGCCGTGAGGATGCCCTGGCGCTCCCGGTACTCGGTCTCGGTGCCCTGGAGGCGGCGGGTCAGCGGGCCGGTGAGCAGCGCGATGACCGGCACGCCCAGCAGCACCACGGCGGCCACCGGGCCGGAGATTGTGAGGAGCTGGGCGGCCACCACCGAGTAGACGACGACCGAGCCGACGCCCGGCCCCATCACGGTCAGCGCCTGCGCGAGGGTCTGCACATCGCCCACCCCCACGGTGACGACCTCACCGGCTCCCACCCGGCGCGGCAGCGCGGCGCCCAGCCTGGCCGCGTGCTCCACCACCAGCTTCACCGTGCGGAAGTTGGCGTCCATCCGCACCCGCGTCATGGTGCGGTGCCGCATGATGCTCAGCCACGCGCAGCCCACCCCGGCCGCGAACATCGCCCCGGTCCAGGCGGCCAGCACCCCGAGCCTTCCCGGCACCAGCCCGTCGTCCACCGCCCGCGACAGGAGGTAGGGCTGGGCCGCCATCAGCACCAGCCACGCCGAGCCGAACACCGCGCCGGCCAGCGAGCGCCCCGGCTGGCGCAGCGCCAGCCACCACAGATAGCGCCAGCCGCCGCGCGTATCAGGTATGCCGGGATCTCCGTACGCGTCGATCATCCTGCCCCCGTTCCACCGGCCGTCACTGAGCCAGACTGTCCCGCCACGCCTTGTGCAGCTCGGAGAACCTACCGGAACCGGCGATCAACCGGTCCGGGCGCCCGTCCTCGACGATCCGGCCGTGCTCCATCACCAGCACCCGGTCGGCGATTTCCACCGTGGACAGCCGGTGCGCGATCACCACCGCCGTACGACCGCGCAGCACGGTCGTCATCGCCCGCTGCACCGCCCGCTCCCCGGGCACATCCAGCGAGCTGGTCGCCTCGTCCAGGATCAGCACCGCCGGGTCGGCGAGCAACGCCCGGGCGAAGGCCACCAGTTGGCGCTGACCCGCGGAGATCCGGCCGCCGCGCTTGCGTACGTCGGTGTCGTAGCCGTCGGGCAGCGCGCTGATGAACTCGTGGGCGCCGATGGCCTTCGCCGCGTGCTCGATCTCCTCCCGCGTGGCCTCGGGCCGGCCGATGGCGATGTTGTCCGCGACCGTGCCGGAGAACAGGAACGCCTCCTGGGTCACCATCACCACCCCGCGCCGCAGTTCGGGCAGCGCCAGCTCGCGCAGGTCCACCCCGTCGAGCAGGACGGAGCCCTCGGTCGGGTCGTAGAACCGGGCCAGCAGCTTGGCCAGCGTCGACTTGCCCGCGCCCGTGGAGCCGACCACGGCGACGGTCTGCCCGGCCGGCAGCGTCAGGTCGAAGCGGGGCAGCACCTCGCCGCCGGTGCGGTAGGCGAACCGCACCCCGTCGAAGACGACCTCACGGCCGGGGAAGTCGCTCTTCAGCGGCGGGAGTTCGCGGGACTCGGCGGGCTCGGGCACGGACGGGACCTGGGCCAGCAGGCCGGCGATCTTCTCCAGCGAGGCGGCCGCCGACTGGTAGGAGTTGAGGAACATCCCCAGCCGGTCGATCGGGTCGTACAGCCGCCGCAGGTACAGCACCGCCGCCGCCAGCACACCGAGGGCCAGGGTGCCGGAGGCCACCCGGTAGGCGCCCCACAGCACGATCCCGGCGACCGCCGTGTTGGCGACCAGCCGGGACCCGACCACGTACCGCGCCATCTCCAGCAGCGAGTCGCCGTTGCTGCGCTCGTGGTGCCGGTTGAGCGTGGCGAACTCGGCGTCGTTGGCGGCCTCGCGGCGGAAGGCGCGCACCGGGCGGATGCCGTTCATCGTCTCGACGAACTTCACGATCAGCGCCGCGATCGCCGTGGAACGGGCGGCGAACACCTCCTGCGCGCGCCGCTGATAGCGCCGCACCAGCAGGTACAGCGGCACGAACGAGGCGACCGCGACCGCGCCGAGGCCCAGGTCGAGCCAGAGCAGCAGGGCGGAGATGTACACGAACGACAGCACCACCGTGACCAGCTCCTGGAGCCCCTCGTCGAGGAGTTCGCGCAGCGCCTCCACGTCCGTGGTGGAGCGGGAGATCAGCCGGCCGGAGGTGTAGCGCTCGTGGAAGTCCACGCTGAGCGCTTGCGCGTGCCGGAAGATCCGGCCGCGCAGGTCCAGCAGCACGTCCTGGTTGACCCAGGCGGACGCCCGGATGAACGCGTACTGCAGTCCGCCGGAGGCCAGCGCGCACAGCGCGTACCCCGCCGCCACCGCGAGCAGTGGCCCGTGGTCGTGCCGGCGCACGGCCGGTACGGCGGTGTCGATGGCGTACGCCACCAGCAGCGGGCCGGTCTGCGCCGCCGCCTGCTGGAGCAGCAGCAGGAGCACGGTGAGCGCGACGCGGGCCCGGCGCGGGGCGAGCAGCGAGCGCAGCAGCGCGGCCGTGGCGCCGGGCGGGGTGGGCAGGACGTCTCGGTCGAAGGGGTCGCCGGAGTCCTGCCCGCGTTCTGGTCCTGGCAGGTCGTCGTCCGTGGTGGGGGCGGCGGACGTCGTGGTGGTCATCGGGAATCCTCGGGTTCCTCGGGAGCCTCGCGCGGGCCGCCGGACATCAGATGGGCGTACTCGGCGTTGGTGCGCAGCAGTTCGTGATGGGTGCCCACGGCGGTGATCCGGCCGCCGGAGAGCAGGGCGACCCGGTCGGCCAGCAGCACCGTGGAGGGGCGGTGGGCCACGATCAGCGCGGTGGTGTCGGCCAGCACCCGGCGCAGCGCCGCCTCCACGGCCGCCTCGGTGTGCACGTCGAGCGCGGACAGCGGGTCGTCCAGCACCAGGAACTCCGGCCGCCCGGCCACCGCGCGGGCCAGAGCGAGCCGCTGCCGCTGGCCGCCGGACAGGCTGAGGCCCTGTTCGCCGACGCGCGTGTCGGGGCCCTCGGGCAGGGCGTGCGCGAAGTCGGCGTGCGCCACGGCGAGCGCCCGGTCCAGCTCCTCCCGGCCCGCGTTCTCCCCGGCGCCCATGAGGACGTTCTCCGCCACGCTGGTGGAGAACAGGGTGGGCTCCTCGAAGGCGACGGCGACCCGGGCGCGCAGTTCCTCGCGGGGCAGCGCGGTGATGTCCACGCCGTTGAGGGTGATGCGGCCCGAGGTGGCGTCGTGCAGGCGGGGGACCAGCGAGGTCAGCGTGGTCTTGCCGCTGCCGGTCGCGCCGACGAGCGCCATCGACTCGCCGGGGCGGATGTGCAGGTCGACCCCGTCCAGCACCGGGCGGGCGTCGGGGGCGGCGTCGGCATGGCGGAAACCCACCCCCTCGAAGCGGAGGCCGCGTTCGCCGGGCTCGGGGGCGGCGGGGGTACGCGTCTCCGCCTCGCCCTCGGGACGCTCGTCCAGCACCTCGAAGTACCGTTCCGTGGCCGTCGCCGCCTCCTGGCACATCGCCAGCAGGAAGCCGATGGACTCCACCGGCCAGCGCAGCGCCAGCGCCGTGCTGAGGAAAGCGACCAGCGTGCCGGCCGACAGCGCGCCGTCCGCCACCCGCAGTACGCCCAGCACGAGCGCGGCCCCGATCGCCACCTCCGGCAGCGCCACGATGACCGCCCAGATGACGGCCAGCAGCCGCGCCTTGCCGAGCTCGGTGTCCCGCAGCATCAGCGCCGTACGGCGGAACGCGCGCGCCTGGCTGAGGTGGCGCCCGAAGCCCTTGACGACCCGGATGCCGAGCACGCTCTCCTCGACCAGCGTGGTCAGGTCCCCGACCTGGTCCTGCGCCCGCCGGGCCGCGTGCGCGTACCGCTGCTCCACGACCACGCAGACCCACAGCAGCGGCACGGCGGGACCGAGCACGACCAGGCCGAGCACCCAGTCCTGCACCAGCATGATCCCCACCCCGACGACGATCGTCACGCCGTTGACCAGCAGGAAGGTCAGAGGGAAGGCGAGGAACATCCGCACCAGCATCAGATCGCCGGTGCCCCGCGACAGCAGCTGGCCCGAGGGCCAGCGGTCGTGGAAGGCCACCGGGAGCCGCTGGAGGCGCCGGTAGAGGTCGGCGCGCATGCCCGCCTCCACACCCGCCAGCGGACGGGCCACCAGCCAGCGCCTGATGCCGAACAGCAGCGCCTCGGCCACCCCGATCAGCAGCAGGTACAGCGCGCCCAGCCAGACCCCGGCCGGGTCGCGTGCGGCCACCGGGCCGTCGACCATCCACTTCAGGACGAGCGGGATCACCAGACCGAGACAGGAGGCGACGACCGCGATGGCGGCGGCCGCGAACCAGCGTGCGCGCACCGGACGTACGTAGGGCCACAGCCGCAGCAGGGTGCGGGCGGCGGAGCGGCGCCGGGCGGGGGGAGAGTTGGTGGACACCGGGGTCAGCGTACGGACCGGCCCCCGTCCCGCCCACCGAGTTTTCCGGCCCCTTGGCACCTCCTCAGACGACCCGCAGCAGCAGCACCGTCCGGGCCGGCACGGTGATGTCGGTGTCCGCGTCGAGGACCGTGCCGGGCGCCCGGAGCTGCTCCTCACCAGAGGTGTCCACCACCACCTCGTACCCCGTCGCCCAGGGTGCGCCCGGAAGGGTGAAGCCGGTCGGCTCGTGCCCGGCGTGCAGTACGGTGAGGAAGCTGTCGTCCACCACCGCCGCGCCCCGCTCGTCCCGCCCT
The DNA here is from genome assembly GCF_004784465.1 of Streptomyces griseoluteus. Taxonomy (GTDB): domain Bacteria; phylum Actinomycetota; class Actinomycetes; order Streptomycetales; family Streptomycetaceae; genus Streptomyces; species Streptomyces griseoluteus. The sequence goes on from NZ_SRRU01000001.1 coordinate 848,025, forward strand.
GGAATGTCCCGGCCGGACAGATACATGCCAAGTGTGGCGGCGGGCGCGTACCAGTCGCGCTCGGTCATCTCCGTGCCCCGCGCGGTGAACCAGGCCAGGTCCCTGAGGCCGTCCGCCGAGTGCGCGCGGCCGGAGAAGAAGGCGCGGCGGCGCAGCACCGGGTGCGCGTGGCGCAGCGCGATCAGCCGGCAGGTCAGGTCGAACAGGGGCCGCCAGTCCGGGTCGTCCAGCAGCGACCAGTCCAGCCAGCTCAGCTCGCCGTCCTGGCAGTAGGCGTTGTTGTTGCCGCCCTGGGTGCGCCCCAGCTCGTCGCCGGCGACCAGCATCGGCACCCCGGTGGACAGCAGCAGCGTGGTCAGCAGGTTCCGCAACTGCCTTCTGCGCAGGGCACGTACGCCCTCGTCGTCCGTCTCGCCCTCGGCGCCGCAGTTCCAGGAGCGGTTGTCGTCGGTGCCGTCCCGGTTGTCCTCGCCGTTCGCCTCGTTGTGCTTGCCGTGGTACGAGACGAGGTCGCGCAGGGTGAAACCGTCGTGCGCGGTGACGAAGTTGACCGAGGCGTACGGGCGGCGGCCGCCCCAGGCGTACAGGTCGCTGGAGCCGGACAGCCGGTAGCCCATCTCGCGGACGTCGGGCAGCGCGTGCCGCCAGAAGTCGCGCACGGTGTCGCGGTAGCGGTCGTTCCACTCCGTCCACAACGGCGGGAAGGCGCCCACCTGGTAACCGCCGGAGCCGATGTCCCACGGTTCGGCGATCAGCTTCACCCGGCGCAGCACCGGGTCCTGGGCGATGACGGCCAGAAAGGGCGACAGCATGTCGACGTCGTGCATCGAGCGGGCCAGCGCCGCCGCCAGGTCGAAGCGGAAGCCGTCCACGCCCATCTCGGTCACCCAGTAGCGCAGCGAGTCCGTGATCAGCCGGAGCACCTGGGGCTGGACCACGTGCAGGGTGTTGCCGCAGCCGGTGTAGTCGGCGTACCGGCGGGCGTCGGGCTGGAGGCGGTAGTAGCCCCGGTTGTCGATGCCCTTCAGGGAGAGCGTGGGCCCGAGTTCGCCCGCCTCGGCGGTGTGGTTGTAGACCACGTCGAGGATCACCTCGATGCCGGCCGCGTGCAGTGCGCGCACCATCCGCTTGAACTCGCCGACCTGCTGGCCGGTGGTGCCGGAGGCCGCGTAGGCCACGTGCGGGGCGAAGTAGCCGATGGAGTTGTAGCCCCAGTAGTTCTTCAGGCCCCGGCGCAGCAGATGGTCCTCGTGCGCGAACTGGTGGACGGGAAGCAGCTCCACCGCCGTCACGCCCAGCTTCACCAGGTGCTCGACCGCCGCCGGGTGCGCGAGACCGGCGTAGGTGCCGCGCAGTTCCTCCGGGATGCCGGGGTGGAGCTTGGTGAAGCCCTTGACGTGCAGCTCGTAGATGACCGAGTCCGCCCACGGCGTCTTGGGGCGGCGGTCGTCGGACCAGTCGTCGTCGTCGTGCACCACCACGCCCTTGGGCACGAAGGGCGCCGAGTCCCGCTCGTCCCGCACGGTGTCCGCGTAACCCTGCTCCGGCCAGTCCCGCACGTGCCCGTACACCTCCGGCGGCAGCGCGAACTCCCCGTCCACCGCGCGGGCGTACGGGTCCAGCAGCAGCTTCGCCGGGTTCCAGCGGGCGCCGGTCCACGGGTCCCAGCGGCCCTCCACCCGGTAGCCGTAGCGCCGGCCGGGCAGTACACCGGGCACGAAGCCGTGCCAGATCTCGTGCGTCAGCTCGGTGAGCCGGACCTGGGTCTCCCGGCCCCGCTCGTCGAACAGGCACAGCCGCACCGCCTCCGCGCCGCCCGCCCACAACGCGAAGTTGGTGCCCGCCACCCCGTCCGGACCGGTACGGAACCGGGCCCCCAGAGGCGTCGGCGTCCCCGGCCACGCGGGCGGCGCGGCGCGCCGGGCACCGCGCACCGGGGAAGTGGCGGTCCCGCTCTGGGCGGCCGGTTCCCCGGCCCGTGCCCGCTGCTCGGCTGCGCTCGTCACCAGTCGGCCCCTCTTTCAGTGGCTCGGCCTTCCGGGGCACGACCGCCCGCGCCGAACGGCCGACCGCACCCGAGGGCCTGCCAAGGCCCCGGGCACGCTCGGCCGGCCGGTACGGCAGCGCCCCGACGGCTCCGGCGCGGGCGCGGCGGCTCCCCTTCGCGTCGTCCTTCCCTCTGTTCTGCCCATCCGGGCGGTCGCACTCACGTTTCCCCGGAGCGGGCCGCGTCGTTGTGTCGGCGTGAGGCACCTACAAGGACGCGCGCGGCGCGCGCTGGCCGCACTGGCCACGGCACTTTCATGGACGGGACTGCTGGCCGGGGCCGCCGGCTGTACCGCGGACGGCTCCGGCCCCCTGGGCATCGGCGGCCCGCCGGGCAGACCCCCGGCCGTCGAGGACGTCATCCGGGTGACCCCGGACGACGGCGGCAAGGGGGTGCGCCCCGGCGAGCGGCTGAGGGTGAGGGTGCCCGCCGGGCGGCTGGAGAAGGTCACGGTGACCCGCTCCCAGGACGCCCGGGACACCGTCGTCACCGGGCACATCGTGGAGGACGGCCGTACCTGGAAACCGGACGACGACAAGCTGGCCCTCGCCGCCCGCTACACCGTGGACGCGGTCGCCGTGGACGGCGACGGCCGCCGCTCCGCCCGGCACACCACGTTCACCACCTACGTCCCCGACCAGCGGTTCATCGGCTACGTCACCCCGGAGAACCGTTCCACGGTGGGCACCGGGATGATCGTCTCCCTCGCCTTCAACCGGGACATCACCGACCGGGCCGCCGTGGAGAAGGCCGTACGCGTCACCGCTAAGCCTGCCGTCGACATCCGTGCCCACTGGTTCGGCAAGAACCGGCTGGACTTCCGCCCCGAGCGCTACTGGAAGCCCGGCACCGAGGTCACCGTCGACCTCGCCCTGCGCGACGTGGAGGGGGCGCCCGGCGTCTACGGGCTCCAGCGCAAGACCATCGCCTTCACCATCGGCCGCAGCCAGGTCTCCCTGGTCGACGCGGCCGCGCACACCATGCAGGTGCGCCGGGACGGCGAACTCCTGGCCACCGTGCCGATCACCGCGGGCGCCCCCAAGACGCCCACGTACAACGGCAAGATGGTGGTGATGGACATGCTGGAGGTGACCCGCATGAACAGCCAGACGGTCGGCTTCGGCGGGGAGTACGACATCCCGGACGTGCCGCACGCCATGAAGCTCACCGACTCCGGCACCTTCCTGCACGGCAACTACTGGTCGCCCGAGTCGCCGGGTGAGGTCAACGTCAGCCATGGCTGCGTGGGGCTGAGGGACGTCAAGGGCGGCGGCGCGGACACCCCGGCGGGCTGGTTCTTCGACCGCAGCCTGGTCGGGGACGTCATCGAGGTCGTGCACAGCAAGGACAAGACGGTCTCCCCGGACAACGGCCTCAGCGGGTGGAACATGGCATGGAAGCAGTGGAAGGCGGGCAGCGTGCTCCAGTGACCCGGTGAGCTGCGAAATTCCGGGTATCGGCGCCTGGTTGAAGTTGCGACTGAACGGTGACATTCGACGGACACCGAGCCCGGAACCCGGCGGCTAGCATGCCCGAATGAGCGCGGGACGCGCCGGGGTGTGGACCTGTGACCAGGTCCGGGAGGGGAGAACGACTTGAACGTGCGGCCGATATCGGGGGCTTCGGCAGGAACTCGGCACAGGGGTCGTAAGGGGCTGGCGCTCATGGCGGGGGCGCTCGTGCTGTCGCTGGCCGCCTGCGGCGGCGGTGAGACCACGGGGAGCGGGTCGGACAACGCCAAGAACAAGGAGGGCCAGGACAAGCAGTCCTCGGCCGCCGTCACCATCGCGCCCAAGTCCGGTGCCACGGCGGTGGACACCAGCGGCGCGCTGAACGTGAAGGTCGCCGGGGGCCGGCTGACCAGCGTGGTGGTCAAGGACAGCAAGGGCACCGAGGTCGACGGCACGCTCGCCAAGGGCGGCGCCGCCTGGACCCCCGTCCGGCACCTGGCCGCCGCCACCAAGTACACGGTGCACGCGGTCGCCGAGGACTCGCGGGGGCGCAAGGCCGCCGAGGACTCCAGCTTCACCACGCTGACGCCGAAGAACACCTTCATGGGCACCTTCACCCCGGAGGACGGTTCCACCGTCGGCGTCGGCATGCCGTTCTCGCTGCGCTTCACCCGCGGCATCACCGACCCGGCCGCCGTCGAGAAGGCCATCCGGATCAGGACCGAGCCCGCGGTGGACGTCGCGGGACACTGGTTCGGCAACGACCGCCTGGACTTCCGCCCGGAGAGCTACTGGAAGCCCGGCACCAAGGTCACCGTCGACCTCGACCTGGACGGCGTCGAGGGCCGCGACGGGGTGTACGGCAAGCAGCGCAAGACGGTGAAGTTCACCATCGGCCGCAGCCAGATCTCCTACGTCGACGCCAAGAAGCACACCATGAAGGTCGTGCGGGACGGCAAGACCCTCAAGACCCTCCCGGTCACCACCGGCAAGCCCGGTTACGAGACCTGGAACGGCAAGATGGTCATGACCGAGAGGCTCGCCGTGACCCGGATGAACGGCGAGACGGTCGGCTACGGCGGCGAGTACGACATCAAGGACGTGCCGCACGCCATCCGCCTCACCGACTCCGGCACCTTCATCCACGGCAACTACTGGGGCGGCGGAGCTTTCGGCAACTACAACGCCAGCCACGGCTGCGTGGGCCTGCGCGACGTGCGCGGCGGCTACGACGGCGGGGTTCCGGCGGCCTGGTTCTTCAACAGGTCCATGGTCGGTGACGTGGTCATCGTGAAGAACTCGCACGACCGCACGGTCGCCCCGGACAACGGCCTCAACGGCTGGAACATGAGCTGGGCGGACTGGAAGAAGTAGGAACCTGGCGAGACGGGCCCGGTGCTGTGAGGAACGGCACCGGGCCCGTCGGCGTTAGTGGCCGTTAACCTGCTGCGCATGACCGTGAATCTCGAAGTCGCCGAAGGCGTCGGCACGCTGCGCCTGGACCGGCCGCCGATGAACGCGCTGGACGTCGCCACGCAGGACCGGCTCAAGGAACTCGCCGAGGAGGCGACGCGCCGCGAGGACGTGCGCGCCGTGGTGATCTACGGCGGGGAGAAGGTGTTCGCGGCGGGCGCGGACATCAAGGAGATGCAGGCGATGGACCACACCGCGATGGTCCTGCGCGCCCGGGCTCTCCAGGACGCCTTCACCGCCGTCGCCCGCATCCCCAAGCCCGTCGTCGCCGCCGTCACCGGGTACGCCCTCGGCGGTGGCTGTGAGCTGGCGCTGTGCGCGGACTACCGGATCGCCGGGGAGAACGCCAAACTGGGCCAGCCCGAGATCCTGCTCGGCCTGATCCCGGGCGCGGGCGGCACCCAGCGGCTGCCCCGGCTGATCGGCCCCTCCAAGGCGAAGGACCTCATCTTCACCGGCCGCATGGTCAAGGCCGACGAGGCCCTCGCCCTCGGCCTGGTGGACCGGGTCGTCCCGGCCGGCGAGGTGTACGAGCAGGCGCACGCCTGGGCCGCCCGGCTCGCCCAGGGCCCGGCGCTCGCGCTGCGCGCCGCGAAGGAGGCGGTCGACGCCGGCCTGGAGACGGACATCGACACCGGGCTCACGGTGGAGCGGAACTGGTTCGCGGGGCTGTTCGCCACCGAGGACCGCGAGCGGGGGATGCGCAGCTTCGTGGAGGAGGGTCCGGGGAAGGCCAAGTTCCTCTGAGGGCAACGGACGTGCTCCCAGAACCCGACAAGGGCCCTTGTGCCCCTTGCAATTGACGCGTCGTCTGATTCGGCTCTCCCGGCGGGCCGGTTTATGGCAGCCTTAACCGCACCTTAAGCCTGCCTCGCCGAGGGAGCCGCACGATTGCCCGGAACCGAGCCGTCGCCGCAGGTCGACCGGGCCACCGCCGACCCCCACCTGCCATTGGCATATGCCGAGGGACTGGAGCAGACCGGGGGCGCACGGGGGGCGTATTCCTCAGGATCGGCCCCGGAGCCCCGCTGTGACGGCCATCATGGGTCCATGGCGGGGCTGGATGGCATCGATCAGCCACGGGGACACAGCCGTGCTGCCGCGGCGCGTTGGTCGCCCGCGGTCGAGGACGAACAAGGGCTCAGAGCGCTCGAACTGTTCGGCAACCCCGCGGAGGCGGAGGTTCCGCTCCCGTCGCGCCCCGAGTCCGCCGCCACCGCGCGCAGACTCGCCCAGATCGTCATTCTCCGGCACTGGGGGCTGACCCCCAAGCTGACCGAGGACGCGGTCTTACTCGTCTCCGAACTCGTGGGCAACGCCGTACGTCACACCGGCGCCCGCGTGTTCGGATTACGGATGCGCCGCCGGCGCGGCTGGGTCCGCGTCGAGGTGCGTGACCCCTCGCGGGGGCTGCCCTGCCTGATGCCGGTGCAGGAGACGGACATCAGCGGGCGGGGGCTGTTCCTCGTCGACAAGCTCGCGGACCGCTGGGGCGTCGACCTGCTGCCCCGGGGCAAGACCACCTGGTTCGAGATGCGGGTCTCCGACCGCTAGGAACGGCTGACTTGAGGCGGACGGACACGCCCCCGATGGGGTGAGGGTCCACCACCCGCCCCGGCCGGAGCGCCATCGTGCGGGGCATGATCACAACTCGTCTGCGGCGCAGCGTCACCGCTGCCGCTCTCTTCTTCGGCGCCGTCCTCGCCACCACGGCCGCCACGCCCGCCGCCGCTCCCGCGGAGCTGAAGACCCGCGCCGCCGCGCCCTCCTGTCCGCAGTTCCAGGACAAGGTGCACGCCGCCGCCGACCGCCGGGTGGACGTCGGCCGGATCACCCCGGACCCGGTGTGGCGCACCGGCTGCGGCACCCTCTACCGCAGCGACAGCCGCGGCCCGGCCGTCGTCTTCGAGGAGGGCTTCCTGCCCAAGGACACGGTGAACGGGCAGTACGACGTGGAGCAGTACGTCCTCGTCAACCAGCCCTCGCCGTACGTCTCCACGACCTACGACCACGACCTGTACAAGACCTGGTACAAGTCGGGCTACAACTACTACATCGACGCACCCGGCGGGGTGGACGTCAACAAGACCATCGGCGACACCCACAAGTGGGCCGACCAGGTCGAGGTCGCCTTCCCCGGAGGCATCCAGCGCCAGTACGTCATCGGCGTCTGCCCGGTCGACAAGGCCACCAAGACCGAGATCATGAGCAACTGCCGGAGCAACCCGTACTACCGCCCCTGGCACTGAGCAGCAGCTCGGCGCCGACGGGCCGATAACCGGCCACCAGGAACGCCCGCACACTCCGGGCGTTCCCCGGCGAAACCTGAGCCCACACCGGCCCGTCGGACAACTGCCGTGCGGCCAGGGCCAGTCCGCGCCCCAGCCCGGCTCCCTCACCCTCCACTTCCAGCGCCGCTTCCAGCCGTCCACCCACCCCGCGCCCGATCACCAGCAGCCCGCCGTCGGCCACCCACACGCGGACCGAGTCCCGGCGCCGGCGCGCGCGGACCACCCGGGGATGCCCGGTGTCCGCGATCTCCCGCAGCGCCAGTGCGGGCGGGCCCGGCAGGGGGGTGCCGACCCAGAGGGCGTCGACGGTCTCCGCCGCGCGGCCGGTGCGGTCCATGAGGGCGGTGAGGAAGCGGGGGTGCATGGGGGCGGCGAGGGGGTCGCAGTCCACGGCGGCCAGGGTGGCGCGTACCCAGGCGGGGTCCTCGTCGGTGAGGACGAGGGTGTGCGCGGTGAACGCCAGTACCCCGGCGTCCCGTCGGCAGAGCTGGGGCAGGACGGTCACCGTGCCGTCCGGGGGCAGGAACCGGTCGTCGGCCACCGCGTCGAGCAGTTCCGGCAACGTCTCCATCGTGCCCGCCTCTCGGTCCGGGGGAACCGCTGGTGGTGGGGAGCGTTAATCTGACCAGCGGCAGTACGCCGACACGGTATGAGAAGTACGAGTACAGAGGGGCGGATCGGTGGCGGACATCGAGGAAGCACGCAAGCAGTTCCAGCGGATCGACGCGGACGGCGACGGGTTCATCACCGCCGCCGAGTTCAAGTCCGCGCTCGCCCAGCAGGGCGACTTCAACGTCACCGAGACGGTCGCCGAGGCGGTCATCAAGACCCGCGACATCGACGGCGACAAGGTGCTGACGTTCGACGAGTTCTGGGCCTACCTGAACAAGTGACGTACCCGGCAGGGGTGTCCGCGCCGCGCGGACACCCCTCCCGTCACCTCCCGGTCGCCCACTGCCTGAGCGCGGCCTTGCTGGAGAAGTCCGCCACGTTCTTGTCGTGCGGCTCCGAGGTGTACTGGTGGAACTTCCAGTCCGCCTTGATCCGGGGCTTGCCGGCGCTCACGTAATCGGCGATCCACAGCCCGTCGCCCGCGTACGACGTGGTGTCGATGTTCAGCCAGTAGTCCCGGTTGGTGTACAGCACCACCCGGTTGTCCGGCCGCAGACTGCGCAGCTTGCGGATGAAGCTGTCCTTCTCGGCGTTGCTCGCGTGCGTGCCGTCACCGGTCACCTCCCAGTCGACGGCCAGGATGTCGCCCGGCCGGTCGGGGGCGTGGCTGAGGAAGTACTCGGCCTGGTCGGTGAGATTGCCCGGCCACAGGAAGTGGTAGAAACCCGTGACCAGACCCGCGTCCCGCGCCGTCTTCGTCTGGGCCGCGAGTCTCGAGTTGACGTACGAACGGCCCTCCGTCGCCTTTATGAAGGCGAACGAGAGTCCGTCGGTCTCGTACGACGAGGACTGGTACGCGCTGACGTCGATGCCATGGAGCATGCAGGTCTTGTGCCCCCGCCACCACCGCTCGGAACATCCCGCCTCCGCGCCTGTCGACACGCCGCCGCACCAACCTGCGCTCCCGTCAGGTCAATTGACGGTGAAGAACCCCTTGACTTTCTGAGCAGGTACGAAGAAAACTTCTCGAAGTTGCCGCAGTGTGTCCACAGGCGCCCCGGAGATGTCCGGCGGACCCGCGCACCGCGTGCCGTTCCCGCGACGCCCTCGGATTCTCCGAGCGGCGTCGTACTCGTTCTCGCCGCTCAGCGTCTCTGCGCTCAGCGCTTCTCTGCTCATCCGCGTACGACGGGGGTGCGAACGTTTGCCCGAGACAGAAGCCTTACGCACGGCGGACGCCACGGCGTCGACCTGCGTCGTCATCAAGATCGGCAGTTCCTCCCTGGTCGAGGGCGCGGGGGTGGACGCCGCCAAGGCGGACGTCGTGGCCGGCATGGTGCGGCGGCTGCGGGACGAGGGCCTGACCACCGTCGTCGTCGCCTCCGGCGCCATCGCGCTCGGCCGGGAGACCCTCGGTGACGGTCCCGGCGAGGCCGGGACCCGCCGACAGGTCATGGCCGCCCTCGGCCAGGGCCCGCACTTCCAGGCCGTCGGCGCCGCCTTCGCCCGGCAGGACCTGACCTGTGCCCAGTTCCTCCTCACCCCGCGCGACATCTGGGAGCCCGAGCACGGCGCCTCCGTCCGCGCGGCCCTGCTGCACACCCTGGCGGCCGGCGTCGTACCGGTCGTCAACGAGAACGACGCGATCATGGTGCGCAACAACGACGTGCTCGCCGCCCTGCTCGCCGCGCGCCTCGGCGCGCGCACCCTGATGCTGCTCACCGACGTGGACGGCCTCTACGACCGCAACCCCCGGCTGCACCCCGACGCCCGCCGCATCGACGTCGTGGACACCATCACCGCCGGCCTGGAGGCGGCAGCCGGCGGCGCCGATTCCGCGCACGGCACCGGCGGCATGGCGGCCAAACTCGGCGCCGCCCGGATCGCCACCCGCAGCGGCGTACCCACCGTCATCGCCCGCTTCGACGGCGCCGACGCGGCCGTCGAGGCATGCCGGGGCCGACCGCGCGGCACTCTGGTGCGCGCCACCAGGACGGCCGACCCCCTCCAGGCGCTGTGGTGCGCCTTCGCCCAGCCCCCCGGCGGCCGCCTGGTCTGCACCCCGGACGGAGAGGCGGCGCTCGCCGCCCGCGGACCGCTCGACCGGCAGGGCGTCGCCGCCGCCGACGGCGACTTCCCCGCCGGGACCGTCATCGACCTCGTCACGGCACACGGTGACCTCCTCGCCCGCGGCCGCGCCCGCGGAAGCGCCAAGGAGATCACCCGGCTCCCCGCCGGAGCGCCGGTGCTGCATCCCGATGAATACGTCAGCCTGCTGGAGGTAGAACCGTGTCCGTGATCGACATCTGCCGTGCTGCCAAGGAGGCCGCCGCCGAACTCCGCGTCCTGCGGACGGAGGTGAAGGACACCGCGCTGAACGCCATGGCGGACGCCCTGGAGACCCACCGCGAGCGGCTCATCGAGGCCAACGCCGTGGACGTGGAGAAGGCCCGCGCCGCCGGGGTCTCGGCCACCCTCGTGGACCGGCTGACGCTGACCGACTCCCGGATCGCCGGCATGGTCCGGGCCATCCGCGTCATCACCGGCCTGCCCGACCCGGTGGGCCTCGGCGTCGGCCGCCAGGAGCGCCCCAACGGTCTGGTCATCGAGCAGGTGCGCGAACCCCTCGGAGTGGTCGCCGTCATCTACGAGGCCCGCCCCAACGTCACCGCCGACGTGGCCGCGCTCTGCCTGAAGTCCGGCAACGCGGCCGTGCTGCGCGGCTCGTCCATCGCGTACCACAGCAACGCCGCCATCATCGAGGTACTCCAGGAGGCCCTGGCCGGTGTCGAGGGCGTCCCGGACAACGCCGTGCAGCTCATCCACGACGTCTCCCGAGAGGCCGCGCTGGAACTGCTGCGTGCCAAGGGCTACATCGACCTGCTGGTGCCGCGCGGCGGGCCGGAGCTGATCCGCACGGTCGAGGAGAACGCCACCGTCCCCACCGTCATCGACGGCGACGGCAACTGCCACACCTATGTCGACGCCACCGCCGACCGGGAGATGGCCACCGCCATCGTCGTCAACGCCAAGACCTCACGGCCCAGCGTGTGCAACGCGATGGAGACACTGCTCGTCCACCGCGACCTCGCCGAGGAGTGGCTGCCCGGTGCGCTGGACGAGCTGAAGGGCCTCGGTGTGGAGGTACGCGGCTGCGAGCGCGTGCGCGCGGTGTGGCCGGCGGCGGTGCCGGCCGAGGAGAAGGACTGGGGAACCGAGTACCTGGACCTGATCCTCGCGGTGAAGGTCGTCGACGACCTGGACGAGGCCATCACCCACATCGGCAGGTGGGGCACGATGAACGCGGACGGCATCGTCGCCCGGGACATCGCCGTCGCGCAGCGCTTCACCCGCGCCGTCAGCACCGGCTCCGTCTTCGTCAACACCTCCACCCGTTACTCCGACGGCGGCGAGTTCGGCTACGGCGTCGAGATCGGCGTCTCCACGCAGAAACTCCACAGCCGCGGTCCGATGGGCCTGGAGTCGCTGACCTCCGTCAAGAACGTGGTGTGGGGGAACGGACAGGTCCGTGTCCTCTGACGCCGCCGGGACCCTCGGCCGCGGCCGTCCCGGACGGCTGGACGCCATCGGCCAGGCATCCTCCATCGCCGTCAACAACCTCGTCTACGAGATGAAGGAGGCGGGCCGGGACGTCATCACCCTTTCCCTCGGCGAAGCCTTCTTCGACCTCCCGCTGCCGGCGTTCGCCGCGGGCACGGGCGTCGACCTGCACCACTACACCCACTCACGAGGCGTGCCCCGCCTGCGCGAGCGACTCGCCGCGTACTACCAGGACCAGTGCCGGGTCCCCGTCGACCCCGAGCGCGAACTCATCGTCACCGCGGGTTCCAAGATGGCCCTGTTCATGGCGCTGCTCGCGGTCGTGGACCCCGGCGACGAGGTGCTGGTCCGCGAGCCGCTGTGGGTCAGCTACCCCGATCAGATCCGGCTGGCGGGGGGCGTCCCGGTGGCCGTACCGCACCAGGTGCCGGTCGGCGAGCTGAAGAACCACATCACCCCGCGCACCCGCGCCATCGTCGTCAACAACCCGCAGAACCCGTCCGGGAATCTGCTCACCGCCGACGAGGTGGCCGAACTGCACCGGCTCGCCGACCGGTACGGGCTCACCCTCATCGCGGACGAGGCGTACAACGAATTCGTGCCGCTGGGCGCCGAGTTCATCTCCCTCGGGGTGTGCGACCCGGAGAAGCGGCACACGGTGATCTGCAACTCGATGTCCAAGAACTACGGGATATCGGGCTGGCGGGTCGGCTACCTCATCGGAAACGGCGCCTTCCTCGACGACGTGCTCAAGCTTCAGCAGCACATCGTCACCTGCGCCCCCTCGATCCTGTGCCACTTCCTGGCCGACCACTTCACCCGCCTGCTCGCGGTGACCCGCCCGCAGATCCAGGAAGTGGTCGCCCGGCGCAACCGCGTCGAGAAGACGCTCACCGCCGCCGGGATCGAGACCCTCTCCGGGGATTCGACTTTCTACCTGTTCGCCGACATCGGCCGCACCGGCGCCGACAGCGAGCGGTTCGCCCGCGACCTGCTGCTGGACCACGGGGTCAGTGTCGTCCCCGGCAGCGGGTACGGCGCCTCCTGCGCCGGATTCGTACGCGTCTCCGTCGGGGCCGAACCGGAGGCACGCGTGAGTGCCGGGATCGACCGGCTGATCACGGCCGCGGTTCCGGCCCGCCGATGAGCGGGGCACGACCTCCCGGCCTCCGGCACGCACGACAGCAGCGAGAGAGAAGAAGGACATGAGCGACAGCCAGGACACCGTGACCTACCAGGTCGTCGTCAACCACGAGGAGCAGTACTCGATCTGGCCGGTGGACGATCCGATGCCTCCCGGCTGGACGGCGAGCGGGCCGTCGGGCACCAAGGCCGAGTGCCTCGCCCACATCGAAGAGGTGTGGACCGACATGCGTCCGCTCAGCCTGCGCCGCCACATGGAGCGGGCGGAGACGGCGGGCGAGCGGTGAGGCAGCGCGTCTCCCTCCTCTGGAGGTATCTGCACGGCCACCGCGGCCGTGCGTCCGTCCTCGGGGTCCTGGTCATGGGCAACGTCGCCCTGACCGTGCTCAACCCGCAGTGGCTGGGCCGCTTCATCGACGGAGCCGAGGACGGGCGGGGGGCCGACGCTCTGGTCGACATCGCGCTCGTGTTCATCGCGCTCACCGTGCTCAACCAGTGCGTGGTCGCCGCCGCGGGTTACCTCGCCGAGGACCTGAGCTGGCGCGCGACCAACACCCTGCGCACCGACCTCGCCGAGCACTGCCTCGACCTGGACATGTCCTTCCACAAGGAGCACACGCCGGGCGAGCTGATCGAGCGCATCGACGGCGACGTGGCCACGATGGGCAACTTCTTCTCCACGTTCGTCTTCCACGTCTTCGCCAACGCGATCCTCGCCGTCGGCATCGTCGGCGTGAGCTTCTTCGCGGACTGGCGTACCGGTCTCACCCTGCTGGTGTTCGCGCTGCTCGTGCTGCCGCTGGTCCGCGTCGCCCAGCGGCGCGCCAAGCCGTACTTCACCGCCATGCGGCAGACCAACGCCGAGATCTCCAGCTTCCTGGAGGAGAGCGTCACCGCCACCGAGGACGTGCGGGGCAACGGCGCCGAACGGTACGTCATGACCCGCCTCGACGGCCTGCTGGACCGCTTCCGCAAGCTGATGAAGGTCGAGGCCATCGCCGTACGCGCCTCCTCCAGCGTGCTGGAGACCAGCGTCTCCCTGGCGACCGGCGGCATCTTCGCCCTCGGCGCCTACCTGATCTCGCACGGCCGCATGGAGCTCGGCCAGCTCTACGTGTCGTACTTCTACACGAGCATGCTCTCCATGGCGCTCTTCCGGATCGCCTACCGCGCCGACGGACTTCAGGTCGCCCTCGCCGGCATGGACCGCACCGCCGAGATCCTCGACACCGAGAGCCGCGTCAAGGACACCGGGACCACGCCGTTCCCCGCGGCGCCGGTCACCGTCGAGATGGACCACGTGCACTTCTCGTACGTGGCCGGACGCACCACCCTCGACGACGTCAGCCTCACCATCCCCGCCGGGCAGTCGCTCGCGCTGCTCGGCCGTACCGGCAGCGGCAAGACCACCGCGGCCCGGCTGCTGCACCGGGCGATGGACGCCGACCGGGGCGCCATCCGCTTCTCCGGGGTCGACATCCGCGACATCCCGCTGGACGATCTGCACCGGCACGTCGGCGTGGTCACCCAGGACGTGCACATCTTCCGGGCCACCGTCCGCGACAACCTCACCATGTTCGACCCGGACGTCACCGACGAGCGGGTGTGGAAGGCGCTCGACGGGCTCGCCGTCGCCGACTGGATCAGACAGCAGCCCGACGGGCTCGACACCGTCCTGGAGGGCGGCACCGGCGCCCTGTCCGCCGGACAGGCCCAGCTCATCGCGCTGGCGCGGGTGTTCCTGCGCGATCCGGCCGTGGTGATCCTGGACGAGGCGTCGTCCCGGCTCGACCCCGCCACGGAACAGCTCACCGGCCGCGCGACGGCCGAACTCATGGAAGGCCGGACCACGCTGGTGATCGCGCACCATCTGTCCACCATCAAGGACCTGGACCACGTGGTGATCCTCCAGGACGGTCGGGTCCGCGAGGCCGGGGAGCGGGCCGCGCTCGTCGCCGACCCCGCGTCCCACCTGTCCTCCCTGCTCGCCGGGAGTGCCGCGTGAAGGCGTACCAGACCTTCGGCCGGGTGGTGCGTTCCGCGCCCGGACCGTTCACCGCCAACTTCCTGCTCCAACTGGTGCGCAGCGGCATCCTCGTGGTTCCCGGGCTGATCGTCCGGGAGATCTTCAACCGGCTCTCCGAGAACGCGCCGCTCACCAGCGGGCTGTGGCTGCTGATCGCCCTGCTGGTCGCGGTCGCCCTGGTCCGCGTCGGCGGCCTGCTCGCCTGTGTCGCCTACGACGGGATCTGCGAGGCCCACGGACAGGCACTGCTCACCCGCAGCGCCGTACGCGCCCTGCTCGCCCGGCCCGGCGCCACGGCGCTCCGGATGCCTGCCGGGGACGCGGTGAACCGGCTGGTCTCCGACACCGCCAATGCCGCATCCATGGTCGGTTACACCTTCATGGTGTCCGGCGCGGCCGTGCAGGCGCTGGGCGCGCTCGTCATCATGCTGCTCATCGACCCCGTCGTCACGGCTGTCGTGTGTGTGCCTCTGGTGCTCGCCGGGATCGTCATCAACACCGCCAGCAAGCGCATCCGCAAGTACCACAGCGGCAGCCGCGCGGCCGCGGGCGAGGTGAACGCCTTCCTGGGGGAGATGCTCGGCTCGGTGCAGGCCATCCGGCTCGCCGGGGCAAAGGGGCGGATCATGTCCCGGCTCGGCACCCTCAACGAGGACCGGCGCAAGAAGACCCTGCAGAGCCGGCTGTTCACCGACGTCTTCCTCGCCTCTGTGTGGACCAACACCTCCGCCCTGGGCACCGGTGTCGTCCTCGCGCTCACCGCCAAGAGCATCACCGACGGCAGCTTCACCGTCGGCGACCTCGCCCTGTTCGTCATCTACGTCGGCTGGGTCACCGACTTCACCTCGCTGTTCAGCCAGAACCTCGCCCTGTACAAGGCGTCCGGAGCCTCCCTGGAGCGGCTGGAGGAGGTCGCGCCGGGCGCGGTGACCGGTGTGCTGGAGCCCGACCCGGTACGGCTGCCCGCCCCCCGCGAGGAGCTGCGCACCCTGGAGGTGGAGGGGCTCACCTGCCGCTATCCCGGCTCCGCCAACGGCGTCGACGACATCAGCTTCCGCCTGAGCCAGGGCCAGTTGGTCGTCCTCACCGGCAAGACCGGCTCCGGCAAGACCACCGTGCTGCGCGGGGTGCTCGGCCTGCTGGAGCGCCAGGGCGGCCAGGTGCGGTGGAACGGCGAGGACAGCGGCCGGCTCGCCCCGCCCCGCGCCGCCTACACCCCGCAGGTGCCGCGCCTGTTCTCGGCGCCGGTGCGGGAGAACATCGAGCTGGGCGGGACGGAGGACGAGGACGCGCTGCGCGCGGTGCTGCGCACGGCCGTCCTGGAGGAGGACGTGCGCTCCCTCGACGACGGTGTGGACACGGTCGTCGGCCACAAGGGCACCAAGCTCTCCGGTGGCCAGGTCCAGCGCGTCGCCGCCGCCCGGATGTTCGCCCGCGAGCCCGAACTGCTCGTCTTCGACGACATCTCCAGCGCGCTCGACGGCCCCACCGAGCGTCGCCTCTGGCAGGGGCTGCGCGAGCGCCGCGCGGCCGCGCCGCTGACCTGCCTGGCCGTCTCCCACCGCCGGGAGACCTTCCGGGAGGCCGACCACATCGTCGTCCTCGACGAGGGCCGGGTGGTGGCCCAGGGCACGCTCGACGAACTGCTCGGCACCAGTGACCGCATGCGTGAGCTGTGGGAGGGAAGAGCTGATGAACCTCAGCCTGACAACGCGTAGGAAGGCCACCGAGGTCTTCCTCACCGACCTGGGCGACGGCACGTACGGGCTGCCCGCGCACGAGGCGTCCATGCCGACGGAGATCCGCGCCCACCTCGCCTCGGAACACGGCCTCGACACCATCTACCTCGGCCCCCTCGCCCACCGGCCCGACGGGGTGCGGGTGCACGCGCTGGAGGCCCGCGGCGCCGACGACGCGAGGGGGGACTGGTACGACGCGGCCCGGCTGGCGCGGCTGGCGTTCGCGCCCGGCCAGCCCGCCGGGCTCGTCGCCGACCGGATCTCGGGCGGTGCCGCGCTGCCCGAGGTGCCGTGGACCGAGCCGGGCTGGCTGGCCCGGGCCGGCGCCTGGGCGGAGGCGGAACTCGCCCGGCACGGCACCCCCGCCACCGCCGATCCCGAGCAACTCATCGTCTCCCCCTGGGCGTGCACCCTGCGCATCCCGTGCGGGGAGACCTACGCCTTCCTCAAGGCCGCCCCGCACCCCTTCCACTACGAGCCCGACCTCACCGCCCTGCTGCACGAGCGGTTCCCCGAGCACACGGTCCCGCTGATCGCCCGCCACCCCCACGAGCACTGGATGCTCTCCCTCGACATCGGCGAGGCCAGGGTGGTCGAGGAGGACCTCACCGCGGAACACCTCCCCATCTACCGCCGGGCGCTCAGCAGTTACGCGCGGATGCAACAGCGGCTCGCGGGAGACACCGCCGCCCTGCTGGCCCTCGGCGTCCCCGACCGCCGTCCGGCCGCCCTGCCCGACCTGTACGACGAGATCCTCGACGACACCTACTGGCTCGCCGGGGACCTGGAGGGGGGCATCGGCGCCGACGACCGGCGGCGGCTGCGCGCCTACGCCCCCGAGTTCCGCGCGGCCTGCGAGGAACTCGCCGCCGCTGGTCTGCCCGACACCCTGCTCAACGTCGACTGGTGGCACGGCAACCTCTCCTTCCGTGACCACGGCGACGTGATGTTCGACTGGGCGGAGAGCGTCGTGGGCAACCCCCTGTACTCGCTCACCACCATCGACCGGGTCACCGAGGTCGGCGCGATGCCGGAGTTCTTCCGTGACGCCCTCGCCGGCACCTACCTGGAGGCATGGGAGGAGTTCGCCCCGGCCGCCGAACTGCTGCGGCTGCGCGAACTGGCGAGGCCCGGCGCGATCCTGTGCCGGGTGCAGACCTGGCGCCAGTGTGTACGCCTGCACGCCGACGCCGACCGGTATGCCCGCGACCGGCTCAGCGTCGCCGCCAATCTCAGCCGCCTGCTGCCGCTCGTGAAGTGAGGAGTGCCGTGAAGGCGTTCGCCAGGACGAGAATCCCGCGCCGGGAGCGGACGGACCTCGCCCCCGCCTCCGAGATCCAGCGCTCGATGTGGTTCCTGGAGCAGGCGGGCCGGGCCGGCGCCTACAACATCGGCCTGTCCGTGCGCGTCCGTGGCCCGCTGGACCCCGGGGCGCTGCGCCGGGCCCTGCTGGCCGTCGCCCGCCGCCACGAGACGCTGCGCTCGGTGTTCGTCGCCGAAGGCGGCGAGGTCCGCGTCCGGACACTGCCCGTCGAGGAGTTCGCCGAGCTGCTGTTCCCGGCCGACTGGGACGGCAGCACCGAGGCACCCTTCGCAGTGGACGGCGGACCCCTCTTCCGCGCCCGGCTGACCTCCGCCTCCCCGACCGAGCACCTGCTGTCGCTCTGCTTCCACCACGTCGTCTACGACGGCGGTTCCGCCGCCCTGTTCTGGGAAGACCTGTGGCAGGCGTACGCGGGCGCCGAACTCGCCGAGCTGGAGATCCAGTACGCCGACTACGCGGTCTGGCAGCAGGAGCGGCTGGACGGCGGGCTGCTGGCCCGGCAGGCCGCGTGGTGGGCCGGGCACCTGGACGGCGCTCCCGTCCTGAGCACCGTCCCGCCCGACCGGCCCCGTCCCGCCCGGCGCACCGGGGAGGGGCGCGAGCTGCGGGGGCGGGTGCCCGCCGAGGTGTACGGGGCGCTGACGCGGCTGGCCCGGGCGGAGACGGCCACCGTGTACATGGTGGTACTGGCCGCCCTGCAGGCGGTGATCGGGCTCGCCTCCGGCCGCTCCGACGTGCTCGTCGGCTCGCCGGTCTCCGGCCGGGTGCGGCCCGAACTCCGGCCGCTGATCGGCTGCTTCGTCAACACTCTCGTGATGCGCGCCGACCTGGCGGGCGACCCGTCCTTCCTGGACCACCTGCGGGCCACCCGCCTGGGCGTGCTGGACGCCTTCGACCACCAGGAGGTCCCCTTCGACCGGGTGGTGGAGAGTGTCAACCCGCCGCGGCTGCCCGGCACTTCACCGCTGTTCCAGGTGCTCTACGCCCACCAGGGCACTTCGGGCGAGGCCGTCCCGCCCCCGGCCGGTCTGACCGTCGAGCCGGTGGACGAGCGCACGTCCACCGCCAAGTTCGACCTCCTGCTCACCACCTGGGAGGAGGACAGCGGCCTCGTGCTGAGCCTGGAGTACGCGACCGAGCTGTACGACGACAAGAGCGCCGGCCGGTTCCTGCGTGAGTTGCTGGAGCTGCTGACCACGGCGGTCACCGACCCCGGCACCCCCCTGAGCGCCCTCGGTACCGGCCCCTGGCGGGAACCGGCCGCCGACACCGTGCCCGCCGCCTCGGCACCGGAACCCGACGACACCCCGTGGAGCCCGACCGAGGAGTTCCTGCGGGACGTCTGGGCCCGGCTGCTGGGCCGTACCGACATCGGCCGGCGAGCCGACTTCTTCGACCTCGGCGGACACTCCTTCATGGGCATCCGGATGCTCAACCGGGTGCGGCAGGAGTACGGCGTCGAGCTGCCCGCAGGGGTCCTCTTCGAGGCCCGCACCCTCGAGGGGCTCGCGGCCGCCGTCGACCGGGGCCTGCGCGGCACCGCCCCCGCCGAAATGGTCCGGCTCGCCCCCGGCGAGGGCCCGCCGCTGCTCCTCGTCCACCCCGTCGGCGGCGGCATCTCCTGCTATGTCCCGCTGGCCCGGCAGCTGCCGATGCCGGTGTACGGGATCGAGGCGGTCGGCCTGGACAGCGTGGAGGCGATGGCCGACGCCTACCTGGAGGCCGCCGCTCCGCTGCTCGACCAGGGCCCGGTCGCCTTCGGCGGCTGGTCGATGGGCGGGGTCGTGGCCTTCGAGATGGCCCGCCGGACCGAGGCCGCGTCCGGGCGTACGGTCCCGGTGGTGCTGATCGACAGCCATGTGCCCGACCCGGACGCCGAGGCGCCGGACGAGGCCGACCTCGTCCAGTGGTTCGCCGCGGACTGGGGCGCCTCGGCCGGCGGTGACCTCGGCGAGGGGATCACCGGCCGGGCGGAGCTGTGGCGGCGCGCGGAGGAACGCGGGCTGCTGGACCCGGGCCAGGACGGGGACACCGTGCGGCGGCTGCTGGACCGGTTCGAGACCAACATCGCCGCGGTCGGCCGGTTCCGGGTGCCGTCCGGCCACCGGGGGCCGGTGCGGCTGCTGGCCGCCGCCGGGGAGAGCTGGGCCGCCGGGGACCGGGGCTGGGGCGCCGTCACCTCGGGCGGGCTGACCGTCACCGCCGTACCGGGCGACCACTACGGGATCATGGCCGACCCGGCGCTGCCGGGCGAGGTCGCGGACTTCCTGAAGGGTGCGGTGTGCCATGACTGACGTCCTGCTGGCCCTGGACTTCCCCGGCCGCCGGGACGAGGCTCGGATCGCCGACCTCCGGCTGGAGGAGGCGGGCTGGAAGGTCGAGTACGCGCTGGCCCCGCCGTACAGCCGGGTGCCGGACGCCGCGGCGCAGGCCGCCGAGCTCGCCGCGCGCCGCGCGGGCGGCGCCCCGCGCGCGGTGCTCGCCTACTGCATGGCCGCCCCGCTCGCGCACGAACTGGCCGCGCTGCTCAGCCCGGCCGGTGAGCCTGTACCGCTGTTTCTGTTCGACGGTGAGCCGGGCCGGCCGGAGGCGGTGCGGGACGCGGCTCGTACGGTCGCCGAGCAGCTGACCGGTGGGGCCGCGCAGACGCTGGACGACGACCCGGACCTGCTCTCCGACGCGGCCCTCACCGGCCGGCCGGCCGAGGTGATGGCGGCTGTGGAGGACCGGATGACCCGGCTGGCCGCCGAGGTGTTCCGGGAGGACGGCTTCGAGGAGACCGAGGCCCGGGCGGCCGCGAGGCAGGTTTCCGGCTTCTACCTGGACTGGATCGCCCACCTGACCGCCTCCCTGCACACCACCCGTCCCTCCTGGGGCGGCCGCGTCCGGCACATCCGCACCCCCGGTCACCTGGGCCCGCAGGTGTGGCCGGGCGCGGACGCCACCGAGAACCACGTCGTGGACAGCGGCCGCAACGACCTGCTGCGCGACCCCCGTACCAGGGAACTGACCCTTACCCTGCTCGGCCCGCCCACCGAGTGACTGGCCCCGGCACCCGAACCCACCCGGCAGAAGAGGAAGTCCGACGTGTCCCCATCGCGTGATCACGACCCGGCAGAAGCCCCCCGTACCCTGCCGGCCCTCTTCGCCCGGTCAGTGGCCCGGCACCCGGACCGCCGCGCGGTGAGCGACGGGGACACCGTGCTCACGTACCGGGAACTCGACCGGCGCGCGGATGCCGTCGCCGCCCTGCTGACCGGGTGCGGCATCGGTCCGGGGGACCGGGTCGGGCTCTACACCAGCCGTTCCGTGGACGTGTTCACCGCCCTCCTCGGCGTGCTCAAGGCGGGCGCGGCCTACGTCGCCGTCGACGACCGCTATCCCGACAGCCGGCGCGACCTGATGCTGACCGTGAGCGGCGCGGCGGCGGTCCTCACCCGCGCGGACTGGGCACCCCGGCTCGCGGGGCTCGCCGTTCCCGTCGTCCCGCTGCCCGCCGAGTACGGCACGGCCCCCGCGTCCGCGCTCCGGCCCGACCCGGAGGACGCGGCCGGCGTGCTGTTCACCTCCGGCTCCACGGGCACGCCCAAGGCGATCGTGCTGGAGCACCGCAACCTGGTCGCCTTCGCGCTGAACCGCGCCCTGGCCCCGCTGACCGAGGAGGACCGGGTCGGCCAGATCTCCTCGCTCTCCTTCGACCTGTTCCACTACGAGATGTGGAACACCTTCGCGGCCGGCGCCGAGGTGGTCGTCCTGCCGCCGGTGCCCGAGCTGCTCGAGGCCGGGTTCGGCGCCGAACTCACCCGGCTCCGGGTCACCGCGATGCTGGTGCCCACCATGGTCGTCAACCATGTCGCCACCGAACACCCCGACGCCTTCACCCCGTTGCGCCTCCTCCAAGTGGCCGGTGACGTGATCCTCCCGGCTGCCTGCCGGAACATTCTCGGCGGCGGCTTCACCGGCACCCTGCACAACCTGTACGGCCCGGCCGAGAGCACCACCGCCTGTACCGCCCACCGCGTCACCGCCCGCGACGCGGAGGGGGACGCCATCCCGATCGGCCGCCCCCTCGACGGCGTCACCGCGCACGTCTTCACCGACGGCCGCCCGGCCGCCCCCGGTGAGGCCGGTGAACTCCTCATCGGCGGCGCTCAGTTGGCGCGCGGCTACCTCGACGCCCCCGAGCTGACGGCGGAACGCTTCGTGGACGACCCGTACGGCACCGGCATCGGCCGCGTCTACCGCACCGGTGACCTGGTCCGGCTGCGTGCGGACGGGGTGCTGGACTACGTCGGCCGGGTGGACAACCAGTGCAAGATACGCGGCTTCCGCGTCGAACTCGGCGAGGTCGAGCGGCTGATGCGCACCCTGCCGGGGGTGCGGGACGCGGTCGTGGTTCCCGAGGGCGAGGGCACCGACCGCATGCTGGTGGCCTTCGTCGCGGGCGACGGACCGCTGGACGAGGCCGGCGTCCGGGAGGCGGCCGAGAAGGAGCTGCCCTTCTTCATGGTCCCCGGCTCGCTGGTGATCCTGCCGGAGATACCGGCCACCCACCACGGCAAACGGGATGTCGCCGCCCTGCTCGGCCTTCTCGCCGAGCGCCGCCGCGCCCATGCCGACGAGCGACGGGCACTGTCGCCCACCGAGCGGTACCTCACCGGGCTGTGGGAGGAACTGCTCGCCGAGACCGGCATCGGCAGCGCGGACCACTTCTTCGAACGCGGCGGCAACTCCCTGCTCGCCTTCCGCATGAGGATGCGCATCGCCCGCGACCTGGGCGCCGGCATCAGCCACCGCGCCGTGCTCGACCACCCGGTGCTCGCCGACCTGGCCCGGGCGGTCGACACCGCCCACGCGCCCGCCCCGCAGCGGTGAAGGAGAGCACGATGACGACGGAGGGAACCGCGTCCGTGGACACGGCACTCGGCGCGGGCGGTCCTGCTGTCCGGCGACGACGTACTCGCCTGAACCGGCCGTGCCAGGAAATTTGGGGGAGCCCATGACGGGGGAAGAACGCATGACGGAGCCGCCGGTCCCGGTGCACGAACACATCCTGCGGCAGGCTCGCAGCGATCCGGGGCGCACCGCCGTGCGCGACGGGGCGCGCGAGGTGTCCTACGGCGAGTTGGACCGCCTCTCCGGCCGCCTCGCCCGGCGCTTGACGGCCCTCGGGGTGCGCCCGGAGGACCGGGTCGCCCTCTGCCTGCCCGGCGGCGCCGACGCGGTGGTCACCGTTCTCGGCGTGCTCCGCGCGGGCGGCGCCTACGTCCCCCTCGACCCGGCCTACCCGGCGCAGCGCCTCCGCTTCGTTCTCGCCGACACCGGCGCCCGCTGCCTGGTCACCACTCGTGAACTGCTCGCCGCCGTCGCCGGCGCCCCCGAGCACGTGCTGTTGCTGGAGGACGTCCTGGCCGCCGAGGACGCCGAGGGCCCGGAGACCCCCGTATCGCCCGACAACGCGGCCTACGTCATCCACACCTCCGGCTCCACCGGCCGTCCCAAGGGCGTGCTCGTCCCGCACCGCGCGCTGGCCCACCATCTCCGGGCCACCGCCGGCGTCTTCCGGCTCACCCCCGGGGACCGGGTCATGCAGTGCAGGTCGCTGAGCTTCGACGCCTCGGTGGAGGAGATCTTCCCGGCGCTGGCCCACGGCGCCACACTCGTCGTCAGCCCGGACGGGCTGCGTCTCACCCCGCGTGAACTCGTCGGCTGGATGGAGGCCGAGGGCATCACCGTCGCCTCCCTGCCCACCGCCTACTGGCACGCCCTCACCGAGGACGCCGCCCTCCTCGCCCGGCTCGCGGCCGCCCCCCTGCGGTTCGTGCTGGCCGCCGGAGAACAGGCGGCCCGCGAACGCCTGGCCGCCTGGAAGCGGACCGTCGGCGAGGATGTCGAGTTCTGCAACGTCTACGGCCCGACCGAGGCCACTGTCACCACCACCGTCTACCCCACCGGGCCCAGCTGGGAGCGGGACTGCGCCACCACCGTCCCCATCGGCCGTGCCCTCCCCGGCGTCCGGACCAGGGTCGTCGACGGCGAGCTGTACGTGGGCGGTGGAGGTGTGGCACGCGGGTACCTGGGCCGTCCCGGACTCACTGCCGAGCGGTTCGTGCCCGACCCCTCCGGGGAGCCGGGGGCGCGGATGTACCGCACCGGGGACCTCGTCCGCGAACGGCGCGACGGGCTGCTCGAGTTCGCGGGGCGCCGGGACTTCCAGACGAAGCTGCGCGGCTTCCGTGTGGAGCCGGGCGAGGTGGAGGCCGCGCTCGGGGCGGTGCCGGGGGTCGCGCAGGCGGTCGCGGTGGTCCGGGAGGACGAGCCGGGGGACCGCCGGCTGGTGGGGTACGTGGTGGGCTCCGGGGCCGACCCGGCGGCGGTACGGGAGGCGGTCGCCGCACGGCTTCCGTCGTACATGGTGCCGTCCGCCGTCGTGGTGCTGGACGCGCTGCCGCTGACGGTGAACGGCAAGGTCGACCGGGCCGCGCTGCCCCGGCCCCGGGTGCGGGGCGCGGGCGTGGACCGGGTGCTGTCGGCGGAGGAGTCGGCGCTGTGCCGGCTGTTCGCGGACGTGCTGGGGGCGGCCGAGGTCGGCCCGCACGACGACTTCTTCGCGCTCGGCGGGCACTCCCTGCTGGTGACCCGGCTGGTCGACGAGGTCCGGGCCGCACTGGGCCGGCAGCTGCCGATGGCCGCCGTCTTCGAGGCGCCCACCCCGGCCGGCCTCGCCCTACGGCTGGCCGAGGCATCCCCGGCGGGCCCGGAACGCGGCCCCCGTGACCGGCCCGCCGAACCCCCGCTGTCGTACGCCCAGCGGCGGTTGTGGTTCCTCAACAGCCTCGAAGGGCCCAAGCCCGTCTACAACGTCCCCTACGCGCTCGCCCTCACCGGCCCGCTGGACGCGGCCGCACTGCACCGGGCCCTGCTGGACGTGCTGGCCCGCCACGAGAGCCTGCGCACCGTGTTCCCCGGTGACCTGGGCGAGCCGTACCAGCGGGTGCTCGCACCCGAGGAGGTGCTGCCGGAGCTGGCCGTCACGGACGTGGCCGCCGCACAGGTGTCCGACGAGCGGGACGCCTTCGCCGGACGGGCCTTCGACGTGTCCTTCGAACCCCCGCTGCGGGCACGGCTGCTGCGGGCCGGCCCCGAGGAACACCACCTTCTCCTCGTCCTGCACCACATCGCGGTCGACGGCCTCTCCGTACGCCCCCTGGCCGCCGACCTGGCCGAGGCGTACCGCGCCCGCCTCAAGGGCGAGGCCCCGGCCTGGACCCCGCTGCCGCTCCAGTACGCCGACTACGCCCTCCGCCAGCGCGAGGCGCTCGGCGACCCGGCCGACCCCGGTAGCGCCTCCGGGCGCTCCCTCGCCTACTGGAGGGACCAACTGGCCGGGCTGCCGGACCACTTGGAGCTGCCCACCGACCGGCCGCGCCCGGCCCGCGCCAGCCACACCGGCGGGGTCGTGCCCTTCACGCTGGATGCCGGCACCCACCGGCTGATCGTCGGCCTGGCCAGAAAGCTGCGTGCCACCCCGTTCATGGTCGTCCACGCGGCCCTCGCCGCGCTGCTCACCAGGATCGGCGCGGGCACCGACACCGTGCTCGGCACCCCGGTCGCCGGCCGCGCCGAGCAACGGCTCGACGACGCCGTGGGTTTCTTCGTCAACACCCTGGTGCTGCGTACCGACACGGGGGGCGATCCGACCTTCACGGAACTGGTGCGGCGGGCCCGCGCCACCGACCTGGCCGCCTTCGCCCACCAGGCGCTGCCCTTCGAGCTGCTGGTGGAGGCGCTGCGGCCGCCCAGGTCGCTGGGCCGCCATCCGCTCTTCCAGACCATGCTCGTCTTCGAGGACAGCCGCCGCGCCGACTTCGAACTGGACCGGGTCCGCGTCGGGACGACCGAACTCCGGCTGCCGGTCTCCCGGTTCGACCTCGTCTTCGGCTTCACCGAGGACTACGCGGCGGACGGCAGCCCGGCCGGGTTGCGCGGCACGCTGGAGTACAGCGCCGATCTGTTCGACCCGGTCACCGCCGAACGGCTCACGGGCCGCCTGTGCACCCTGCTGAGCGGCGCCGTCGCCGACCCCGACCGCCCGCTGGGCCGCCTTCCGCTGTTGACCGGCCCCGAGCGCGCCCGGCTGCGGGAGCTGTCCACCGGTGCGACGGACGCCCGGCCCACCCCGCTCCTGGACGCGTTCGCCGCTCAGGTCCGCCTGCGTCCGGACGCCGTCGCCGTACGCCACGAGGGCACCGCGCTCACGTACGCCCAGCTCGACGCCCGCGGCAACCGGCTCGCCCGGCTGCTCCGGGAGCGCGGGGCCGGGCAGGACTCGGTGGTGGCGCTGGCGATGCCGCGCTCACTGGAGTTCGTGGTCACCCTGCTCGCCGTGGTCAAGGCGGGTGCCGCGTACCTCCCGGTCGACCCCGGGCTCCCGGCCGACCGCATCCGCTTCATGGTCGAGGACGCCGCCCCGGTGTGCGTGGTGGCGTCGGCCGAGGTGGCAGAGCTGCTGGCGCCGGGCACCGGGACGGTCCCCATGGACCCGGACCTGGCGGGGTACGACGACACGCCCCTCACCCATCCCGGCGGCCTCGCCCCCGGACGGCTGCTGTATGTCATCTACACCTCCGGCTCCACCGGCCGGCCCAAGGCGGTCGCCTTCCCGGTGGACGCCTTCGAGAACCTGCTCGCCTGGCACGCCCGCGCCATCGGGGGCCAACCGGGCCGGGTCACCGCCCAGTTCGCCTCGCTGGGCTTCGATCCGGCCCCCCAGGAGATCCTCTCGGCCCTCGGCTCCGGCAAGACCCTCGCCGTGCCCCGCGAGGAGGTGCGGCGCAGCCCGGCCGACCTGGTCCGCTGGATGGAGCAGGAGCAGGTGTCGGAACTCTTCGCGCCCACGGCCGTCATCCACGGCCTCTGCGAGGAGGCCCTGGAGCAGGGGCTGGACCTGCCCGCGCTCACCGACGTCGCGCAGGGCGGCGAACCGCTCACCGTCAGCCCCGCCATGCGCCGCTTCTTCGGCACCGGCCGCCGGCTGCACAACCTTTACGGCCCCACCGAGACCCACGCCGCCACCGCCCACCTCCTCGACGGCGACGCCGCCGACTGGCCGGCCACCGCTCCCATCGGGGTGCCGCTCGACCACCTCACCTGCCATGTCCTGGACGCCCGCCTCGCCCCCGTACCGCTCGGCGGCGAGGGCGAGCTGTTCGTGGGCGGCGCCGGGGTGGCCCGGGGGTACGTCGGACGGCCAGGACTGACGGCGGAGCGGTTCGTCCCCGACCCGTTCGGAGGGCCGGGGGCACGGCTGTACCGCACCGGGGACGTGGTGCGACACCGCCCGGACGGGCTGCTGGAGTTCGTCGGGCGGCGGGACTTCCAGGTGAAGCTGCGCGGCTTCCGGGTCGAACTGGGTGAGGTCGAGGCCGCGCTGAGCGCCACGCCCGGGGTCGGCCAGGCGGTCGCGGTGGTCCGGGAGGACGAGCCGGGGGACCGCCGGCTGGTGGGATACGTGGTCCCCGCCGGTGCCGACACCAAGGCGGTCCGGGACGCGGTCGCCGCCCGGCTTCCCGCCTTCATGGTGCCGTCCGCCGTGGTCGCGCTGGACGCGCTGCCACTGACGGTGAACGGCAAGGTCGACCGGGCCGCGCTGCCCCGCCCGCGGGTCGTGGGCGCGGGCGTGGACCGGGAGCTGTCCGAGGAGGAGTCGGTGCTCTGCCGCCTCTTCGCCGACGTACTGGGTGCCGGCCGGGTCGGTCCGGACGACGACTTCTTCGCGCTCGGAGGGCACTCCCTGCTGGCGACCCGCCTGGTCAACCGGGTCCGGGCCGCGCTCGGCCGGAACGTCCCGATCGCCGCCGTCTTCGAGGCGCCCACCCCCGCCGCTCTCGCCGCGCGGCTGGGCTGACTCCCCGCACACCCGCGCCGGGCCCATCCACGCCCGCCCTTGAGTGAAATGCCGTGATTCGGAGGAACTGTGTCAACCATTTCCCGCCGTCGCGCGCGCGCCGGCTCCGTCGAGGTGGACGACGCCTGGCAGGGCCGCGCCCTCCCCGCCCTGGTGCGGGGCGACTCCACCACCGACCTGACCGCCTGGCTGGCCGGCAACAGGGCCACCGTCGACGGTCTCGCCCACCGGGCCGGTGCCGTCCTCTTCCGGGGCTTCGGCATCGACACCCCGGAGCAGTTCCGGGCGTTCATGGAGGCTCTCTCCGACGACGTGCTCGGCTACGGCGAGCGCTCCTCGCCCCGGCACGAGGTCACCGAGGGCGTCTACACCTCCACCGACCACCCCGCTGACCAGCACATCGCCCTGCACAACGAGCAGTCGTACACCCTGGACTGGCCGCTCAGGATCGTCTTCTCCTGCCAGCGCGAGGCCACCCGGGGCGGCCGCACCCCGCTCGCCGACAGCAGGCGCGTCCTCGCCCGTCTGGCCGATTCCACCGTCGAGCGGTTCCGCGAGCGCGGGGTGCGCTACGTCCGGAACTACGTGCCCGGCATCAGCCTCACCTGGCAGGAGGCGTTCCAGACCGAGGACCGCGCGGCGGCCGAGGCGTACTGCGAGCGCAACGGCATTTCCTGGACCTGGGTCGACGGCGACCAGCTGCGCACCTGGCAGAGCAGGCCCGCGATCCACCGGCACCCGCTCACCGGCGACGAGACCTGGTTCAACCACGCCCTCTTCTTCCACAACTCCACACTGCCCGAGGAGGTCGGTGACGGGCTGCTGTCGGCGCTGGGCGAGGAGAACCTGCCCTACCACACGTACTACGGGGACGGGCAGCGCATCGAGGACGAGGTGGTCGAGGAGCTCCGTACCGCCTACGCGGAGGAGACCGTCGGCTTCGACTGGCGGCAGGGGGACGTCCTGGTGGTGGAGAACATGCTCTGCGCGCACGCCCGCGAGCCGTTCGAGGGGCCCCGCCGGATTCTGGCCGCCATGTCCGACCCCCGGTCCGCCGCAGGCGGTGCGCGATGAGCGCAGGGCCCGTGCGGCGCGCCCGCCGCACCACCGTCGAACCCGTCACCACGTCCTTCCTGGACGGTGACTTCGGAATGGTCGTGGAGTCCCGGTTCCCCGAACTCGACCTCGTCAGCCATCTCACCGCCAACCGCGAGCGCGTCACCGAGCACCTGGACCGGCACGGGGCTGTCCTCTTCCGGGGGTTCTCCGTGCCGGACCCGGACCACTTCGGCCGGGCCGCCCGGGTCGTCGGCCCCGAACTCCTCGGGTATCTGGAGCGGGCCGCGCCGCGCACCGAGGTCGCCGACAAGGTGTTCACCTCCACGGAGTTCGCCTCCGACCAGACCATCCCGCTGCACCATGAGATGTCGTACTCCCACAACTGGCCCAGCAGGCTGTACTTCTACTGCGACCTGCCCGCCGAGACCGGCGGCGCCACCCCGCTCGCCGACGAGCGCGCGGTCACCCCGCGCATCCCGGCGGAGGTCCGCGAACGCTTCCGCCGGCACGGCGTGCTGTACGTCCGCAACTACGGCGACGCCCTCGACCTGCCCTGGCAGGAGGTGTTCCAGAGCACCGACCGGGCCGACGTGGAGGCGTACTGCCGGCAGTCGGCCACGGACTTCGAGTGGACCGGTGACGGCGGATTGCGCACCCGCGCCGTCCGCCAGGTCACCGCCCGGCATCCGCGCACGGGCGAGGAGGTGTGGTTCAACCACGTCCACCTCTTCCACTCCTCCAACATGCCGCCCGAGGTCCGCGAGGCCCTGCTGCGCGAATACGGCCCCGAGGGCCTGCCGCGCAACGTGTACTACGGCGACGGCACCCCCATCGAGGACGAGGTCGCCGCCCTGCTCCGCGGGCTCTACGAGGAGGCGGCCGTCTCCTTCCCGTGGCGGCGCGGCGACGTACTGATGGTGGACAACTTCCTCGCCACCCACGGCCGCGGCCCCTTCACCGGTGAACGCCGCACTCTCGTCGCCATGTCCGACCTCTACGTGAATCGAGACGTCCTGTGACCACGGTCGACAGTTACCGGCTCTCCGCCCAGCAGCGGCGGCTGTGGGCCGACGCCCCGAAGGAGCGGGTCACCGCGAAGGTGCGCCTCGCCGGGCCCCTGGACCCCGGCCGGCTGAGCGCCGCCGTCGCCGCGCTCGTCGCCCGGCACGAGACGCTGCGCCTCGACATCGGCGACCTCACCGGCACCGGCCTGCCCGTGCAGGTGGTCCGCGACGACGCCGGCGCGGAGGTGCACCCCGCCGGCACCGCCCCGGCCGGCGATGCCCCGCTGCGGGTCGTGCACGGGCCCGGCGAACTCGTTCTGGACGCCTCGGTGCTGATCGCCGACCGGGAGAGCCTGCGTGTCCTGCTCACCGAACTCGCCGCCTGCTACGGCGGTGCCGCACCCGTGGAGGACGAGGACCGTACCCAGTTCCTCGACGTCGTCGAGTGGCAGGGCGAGCAGGACCGCGCCGACCTCGACGCCGACCCCGCCGCCCTGACCGCGCTCACCCTTCCCGCCCTGGCCTCCGGCACCGGCGGGGAGGAGCCGGCGGGGGAGTACCGCGCCGAATGCCCCGCCCCCGACGGGGACGACGCGGCGCACGCGCTGGCCGCCTGGGCCACCGCGCTCGGCCGGTACACCGACGCGGGAACCCTCGCCCTCGCCGTGCACGACGACGGCCGGTCCGTGGACGGCACCCAGGGCGTCGTCGGCCCGCTCGCGGCCCCGGTACGCTGCGAGGTTCCCCGCATCCTCACCGCCGAGGCGGCCGCCGACCTGCTCGCCGGGGTACGCGCCCGCAGTCTGCGCGTCACCCCCCTCGACCACCCCGTGGCCGCCGGCTTCGCCCATGTCGCCGCCGCCGGCCCCGGCCCGCTCGCCGCGCTCGGCGCCACCCGGGTCACGCTCGACGCGCCCCGCCCCCAGGCCCCGCTGCATCTGACCTGCACCCGCGACGGCGCAACCCTGGGTCTCGCTCTGCACGCAGACCCCGCCGTGGCCGACCCGGCCGCCGCCCGGTCGCTGCTGGGCGCCGTCACGGCCCAGCTCACCGGCGGCCGTCCCGAGGACGCCGAGGCCGCGCTGCTGGCCGAGTGGGAGGGCACCGCCGCCCCCCTCGGCGAGCGCACCCTGCTCGGCCTGCTCGACGCGGCCGTCCCCGGTGCCGACCCCGCCCGGACCGCCGTCGCAGCCCCCGACACCACCCTCACCTTCGCCGAACTCGACACCGCCGCGGCCTCGGTCACCGCCCGCCTGCGGGAACAGGGCGTCGGGCCCGGCGACCGTGTCGTCGTCCTCGGCGAGCGCTCCGCCGTCACCGTCGCCGCCTTCCTGGGCGTGCTGCGCGCCGGAGCCGTGTACGTCCCCCTCGACCCGGCCCACCCGGCATCCTGGCTGCGCCGCCTCGCCGTCTCCGTGGACGCGGCCCTCGCCGTCGCCCCCAAGGGCTCCGCCGCCCTGCGCGGCCTCGGCGGCACCCTGCCCACCCTCGAACTCGAGGCGTCCGCGGCGCCCGGCGCCTTTGCCGAGCCGCACCCGGTCGCCCCCGGCGACCCGGCGTACGTCATCTTCACCTCCGGCTCCACCGGTACCCCCCGCCCGGTCGTCGTCGAACACGGCAGCGCCGCCCACCTCTTCGACGCCCTCGAAGCGACCGTGTACGCGGACGCCCCCGAGGACCTGACGGTCGCCGTCAACGCCTCCTTCGGTTTCGACGCCTCCATGAAGCAGCTCGTCCAGCTCGCCGCCGGCCGCTCCCTGTGCCTGGTCTCCGAGGAGACCAGGCGAGACGTGCCGGCGCTGCTGCGCGAGCTGACCGACCGGGGCGCCGACGTGCTCGACTGCACCCCTTCCCACCTGCGGCTCGTCCTCGACCACCGGGAGAGCGGCCAGCGCCTGCCCGGCCTGCTGCTGATCGGCGGCGAGCCGGTCGACGCCGAGCTGTGGCGACGGGTGGCCGCGCTGGAGGGCGTACGCGCCGTCAACGTCTACGGGCCCACCGAGTGCACCGTCGACGTCACCGCCGCCCCCGTCACCCCGGACACCGAACCCTCCATCGGTCGCCCGCTCCCCGGCTTCCGGGTCCGGGTGCTGGACGAGGAGGGGCGGCCCGTGCCGCCCGGCATCCCCGGTGAACTCTTCGTCACCGGCCCTCAGGTGGCACGCGGCTACTGGGGCGACCCGGAGGCCACCGCCGCCCGCTTCACCACAGTCGACGGCGTACGCGGCTACCGCACCGGCGACCGGGTGCGCTTCCTGCCCGACGGACGCCTCGCCCACCTCGGCCGCGCCGACGGACAACTCAAGATCAACGGCTACCGGGCCGAGCCCGCCGAGATCGGCGCCGTGCTCGCACAGCATCCCGCCGTCGCCCAGGCGGTCGCCGACTGGCGGGTGGACGAGACCGGCGGCACCGGTTCCCTCGTCGGCTACGCCGTGCCCCGCCTCGCCACCGGACGCGCGCTGAACGTCGAGGACATCGCCGGGATCAACCCGCACGAGACCCGCTACCTCTTCGACGAGATCTTCGTCCAGCAGACCTATCTGCGCGGGGGGATCACCTTGCGCGAGGACGCGGTCGTCGTCGACGTCGGTGCCAACATCGGCATGTTCTCGCTCTTCGTGGACCGGGCCTGCCCCGGCGCCCGCATCCTCGCCTTCGAGCCGCTGCCCGAGGCCCACGCCCGCCTCACGGAGAACCTCCGCCACCGCACCGGGCCCACCGACATCTTCGACTTCGGCCTCTCCGACCGCGAACAGTCGGCCGCCTTCACCGTCTACCCCGGTTACTCCATGATGTCCGGCCAGGCCGAGTACGCCGACCCCGAGGCCGAGATCGCGCTCGTCCAGACCTTCCTGGAGAACCGGCGCGACGACGAACTCCTCGGCGAGGTGTCCGAGATCCTCGCCGACCGCTTCACCCCGCACGAGGAACAGGCCCGGCTGCGCCGGCTCTCCGACGTGCTCACCGAGACCGGGACCGACCGGATCGACCTGTTGAAGATCGACGTGCAGCGCGCCGAGTGGGACGTGCTGCGCGGCCTGGACGACGCGCACCTGGCCGGGGTTCAGCAGATCGCCATGGAGGTCCACGACGACACCGGCGCCGCCCCGCACGGACGGCTCGCCGAGATCGGCGGACACCTGCGCGGGCACGGTTTCGAGGTGTTCTGGGAACAGGACGAACTCCTCGAGGGAACCGACCGGTTCACGCTGTGCGCGGTCCGCCCCGAGTACCGGGACGACCCCCGCCCGGCCGCCGAACCGCCCGTCGCCGTGCCGGACGCGGCCCTCCTGCGCCAGTGGCTCGCCCAGCGGCTGCCCGAACCCCTCGTCCCGGCCACGGTGGTCCTGCTGGACGCCCTGCCGCTCACCGTCAACGGCAAGGTCGACCGGGCCGCGTTGCCCGCGCCCGAGCGGCCCCGCACCACGGCCCGGCCCACCACCGCCACCGAACGCGCCCTCATCGCCATCTGGGAGGAGGTGCTCGGCCGGGCGGGCATCGGAGCCGACGACAACTTCTTCGCCGTCGGCGGCGACTCCATCCGTGCCATCAGGATGCGCGCCGCCGCCGTCAAGGCGGGCCTGTCCTTCCCGTTGCGGGACGTGTTCCGCAACCAGACCGTACGCGCCCTGGCGGCCGGCATAGAGGGCACCCGCGCCGCGGAACCGGCCGCCGGAGCACCGTTCGCCCTGCTCGCCCCGCCCGACCGGGCACTGGTCCCCGCCGGCGTGAGTGACGCCTATCCGCTCACCGCCCTCCAGCTCGGCATGGTCTACCTCGGCGAACTCTCCGAGGGCGACGGGCACGCGTACCACGTCGTCACCGTCGACACCGTCGAAGGCCCCTGGGCTCCGGAGGCCCTCGCCCGTGCCGCCGAGGACCTCACGGCCGCCCACGACATCCTGCGCACCTCCTTCGACCTGGCCGCCTTCAGCCGCCCGACGCAGCTCGTGCACGAGCGGGCCACCGTGCCGGTGCGCACCGAGGACCTCACAGGCCTGCCCGAGGAGGAACGGGAGCGCAGGGTGCGGGAGATCGTGGACACGGAGAAGGCCACCCCGTTCGACTGGCGCGCCCCCATGTTGCGCCTGCACGCCCTGCGCACCGGCGAGCACACCTACGCGCTGGTGCAGACCCATTTCCACGGCGTGCTGGACGGCCTCAGCCTGCACCTGATGACCAGCGAACTGCTGGCCCGTCTCGACCACCACCACACCGGCACCCCGGCCCCCGACGCCGGTCCCGTGCTGCCCTACCGGCATCACGTCGAGGCCGAACTCGCCGCCCGCGAGGACACCGGCACCCGCGCCTTCTGGCGCGACGCCCTGGCCGGCGTCAGCCCGCTCCGGCTCGCCGGGGAACACGTCCCCGCCATCGGTACCTCCCGCGTGCTGGAGCCCGCCGGGGCCACCGCCCAAGTCCTGGACGAGGCCGCGCGGCGGGCCGGGGTGCCGGTGAAGTCGCTGCTGCTCGCCGCGCACGTCCGCGCGCTGGCCGCTGCCTTCGGCACCGACGGCTCGGGCGAGGTCGTCACCGGCCTGGTGGTCAGCGCCCGCCCCGCCGAGGAGGGCGGCGACCGCACCCTGGGCCTGTTCCTCAACACGCTCCCGGTCCGCACCGACCCCGGTGCGCCCGGTCTGGCCGGCCGGCTCTGGGAGTACGAGCAGTCCCTCATGGGCCACCACCTGCTGCCGCTCGCCGACATCCAGCAACTGGCGGGAGCGGGAACCCTGTTCGACTCCTTCTTCAACTTCACCCGCTTCGGCGGTATCGCCCCCGCCACGGACGGCTCCCGCGTGGTCTCCGAGCACGACGACACCGTCGACGTCGGGTTCGCCCTCGCCTCCAACGCCGACCTCGGCCCCGCGGGAACACGGCTCGTCGTGCAGTACGACGCCGCCACCCTGCCCGCCGAGCGGATCGACGCCTACGCCGAGCGGCTGTGCGCCGAGGTCGAGGCGCTGGCCGCGCACCGGGACGACAGCACGGAGGACGCCCGATGACCATCGTTCCGCGCCACACCCGCCGCCGCGCCCCCGCCGCCGCGCCCGAGGACGCCCACGGTCCCGACCGGCCGCTGTCCCTGTCGCAGCAGCAGCTCTGGTTCATGGACCGGGTGCAGCCCGGTGGTTCGCTCTACAACCTGCCCGTCGTGCTGCGGCTGCGCGGCGCCCTCGACATCGGTGTGCTCCAGCGCTGCCTGCGCGCGATCGTCACCCGGCACGAGGTGCTGCGCACCCGCTTCCCCGACCGCGACGGTGTGCCCGTGGCCGTCACCCTGGCCGGCGCCCATGTGCCGCTGCCCGTCCACGACCTGTCCGCAACCCCGGCCGACGAGCGCGAGGACCTGCTCCGCAAGCTCGTCAGTGAGGAGACCCACGCACCCTTCGACCTGGCGGAGGGCCCCGTCGTGCGGGCCGCCCTGGTGCGCGCCGGGGCCACCGACCACGTGCTGGTGCTCACCTTCCACCACATCGTCTTCGACGGCTCCTCCTGCGGGGTCCTCCTCGCCGAGCTGGGCGAGCTGTACACCGCGTACACCGAGGGCCGCGAACCCGGACTGCCTACGCTGACCCTGCAGTACGCCGACTACGCCGAGCGCAGCCGCACCACCGACGTCACCGGTCAACTGTGCTTCTGGCAGGAGCGGTTCGCCACCCCGCCGCCCACCCTCCAGCTGCCCGCCGACCGGCCCAGGCCCGCCGTGCAGAGCTACCAGGGCGCCGCTGCCCCCTTCGAGGTGGGCCCGGAACTCACGGCAGCGGTGGAGCGGCTGGCGGAGGAGGAGGGTGTCACCCCGTTCGCCGTCATGCTGTCCGCCTTCTTCGTGCTGCTCGCCCGCTACACCGGCCAGCACGACCTGGCCGTCGGCGTGCCCGTCGTCCGGCGTCCGGAACCCGACCTCGACCCGCTGATCGGCTGCTTCGTCAACACCCTGGCGATCCGTGCCGACGTGGACCCGGCCGCCGGGTTCCGCCCGCTGCTCGCGCAGGTCGCCGAGTCGGTGTACGCGGCCTTCGAGAACATGGAGGTCCAGTTCGACGACGTGGTCCGGGTGGTCGAGCCCGAGCGCGACCCCAGCTACTCGCCACTGGTACAGGCCAGCTTCGGCATGCTCGCCGCCGGGCAGACCGGCGAGCTGACCCTGCCGGGGCTCACCGCGGAACTGCTGGAGGACGAGCGGCTCACCTCCAAGTTCGACCTGAGCCTCGACCTCATCCAGAAGGGCGACGGCTTCCAGGGCGAACTGGAGTACGCCACCGACCTGTTCGACGCGGCCACCATGCGCCGGGCCGCCGGGCACTGGCTGCGCCTCCTGGCCGAGCTGGTCGCCGCGCCCGACGCCCCCGTGGCCACCGTGCCCCTGCTCACTCCCGAGGAGGAGCACCGCCAGCTGCGCGCCTGGAACGACACCGCCTTCCCGGTCGGCGAAGAGCTCACCATGCACGCCCTGTTCGAGGCCCAGGCCGCCCGCACCCCGGACGCGCCCGCCGTGGTCAAGGGCGACGACCGGCTGACCTACGCGGAACTCGACCGCCGGGCCAACCGGCTCGCCCACCTGCTCCGCCGGCGCGGAGTGCGCGCCGAGACCCCGGTCGGTGTCTGCATGGAACGCGGGGTGGACACCGTCGTCGCCTTCCTCGGCGTGCTCAAGTCGGGCGGGGTGTACGTACCGCTCGACCCCGAGTATCCCCGCGAGCGGCTGGAGTACATGCTGGCGCACGCGGCCGTGCCTCTGGTCGTGACCACCACCGGCACCCTGCGCGACCTGCCCCCGGTCCAGGGCGCGCTGCTGCTCGACGAGGAGGCCGGGTCGCTGGCCGGGCTGCCCGGCACCGCCCCGGACACCGAGGTCGCCCCGGACAATCTGTCCTGCATGTTCTACACCTCGGGCTCCACCGGGACCCCGAAGTGCGCCATGGTCACGCACGCCAACTACGTGAACTACTTCCGGTTCTGGGAGTCCGCCTACCTGGGCGGCCACCCGATGCGCTCGCACCTGCAGATGACCAGCTTCGCCTTCGACATCTTCATCGCCGACGCCACCCGCGCCCTGTTCAGCGGGGCCAAGCTGGTCGTCGTACCGCACGAGACGGTGATGTCACCGCCGGACCTGTACCGGCTGATGGTGGCCGAGGGCGTCAACAGCGCCGAGTTCATCACTCCCATCCTGGCCGCGCTGGTCGACCACCTGGAGGAGACCGGCGCCGACCTGGCCTTCCTGGACCTGCTCGTCGCCGGCAGCGACATCTGGTACGCCCGGGACTACATGCGGGTGCGCGCCCTGTGCCGCCCCGACACCCAGATCGTCGCCGCCTACGGCCTCAGCGAGACCGCGATCGACAACGCCACCCTGGCCCGCGCCGAGGTCCCCGAGGTCATCGAGGGCATCGTCCCGATCGGCCGCCCCACCGGCAACAACCAGGTGTACGTCCTCAACGACCGCCTCCAGCCGCAGCCCGTCGGCGTCCCCGGCGAGCTGTACGTCGGCGGGGCCGGCGTCGGCCGCGGCTACCACCGGGACCCGGCGCGCACCGCCCAGCGCTATCTGCCCGACCCGTTCTCCGCCGAGCCCGGCGCCCGGCTGTACCGGTCCGGCGACCTCGCCCGGTACCGGCCGGACGGAGTCCTGGAGATCCTCGGCCGGATCGACAACCAGGTGAAGGTCAACGGCTTCCGTATCGAGCTGGGCGAGATCGAGTCCGTGCTGCGCGCCCACCCGGACGTGGACAATGCCGTCGTCGTCGTGCACACCGCCGGCGGCACCGGGGAGACCCGCCTCGTCGGCTACGTCACGTTCGTCTCCGCCGCCCGGCCCGACCTCACCCCGTACCTGGTCGACCGGCTGCCCGCCTACATGCTGCCCTCGGTGCTCGTCACCCTGGACGAGATGCCGCTGAACGCCAACGGCAAGATCAACCGGCGCGCGCTGCCCGAACCCGCCTCCGCCTCCGGGCGCGGCGCCGCGTCCGCAGGCGCGCCCCGCACGCCGGTCGAGGAGCTCCTCGCCGGGATCTGGGCCGAGGTGCTGGGGCTCACCGAGGTCGGCAGGTCGGACAGCTTCTTCGCGCTGGGCGGGAGTTCGCTGCTGATGACCCAGGTCGTCTCCCGGATGCGCCGGGTGCTCGGCCGGGAGGTGCCCCTGCGCACCCTCTACCAGCATCCGACCGTGGCCGCGCTCGCCGCCGAACTGGGCCGTGCGGGCGACGGCCGCGCGGAGCACCCCGTCACGCCGGTCCCGCGCGATCCGGCCGGGCATCCGCTGTCCTACGCGCAGGAGCAGCTCTGGTTCCTCGACCGGCTCGGCGAGGGCGACGTCAGCTACAACGTCCCCGAGGCTTTCCGGCTGCGCGGCCCGCTGGACACCGACGCCCTCGCCGCCGCCCTGCAGGCGCTGGCCGACCGGCACGAGGCGCTGCGCACCGTGTACGTACGCGGCACCGGCGGACGTCCCGTACAGATCGTGCGGGACTCGGTGAGCGTGCCGCTGACGTCGGCCGACCTGTCCGGGCTGCACGACACCACCCGCGACGCCGCCGTACGCGAGCTGATCCGCGCCGACGAACTGCGCCCCTTCGACCTGGAGCACGGCCCGCTGATCCGGGCCGCCCTCGTCACCACCGGCACGGACGAGCACCTGCTGCTGCTGAACCAGCACCACATCGCCACCGACGGCTGGTCCTCGGGCCTGCTGCTGCGCGAACTCTCCGAGTTGTACACCGCGCACACCGAGGGCCGCCCGGCCGGTCTCGCCCCACTGACCCTCCAGTACGCCGACTTCGCGGTCTGGCAGCGCGGCTGGCTCGACGGCGACGAGGGCCGGGCGGGTCTCGCGCACTGGCGGGAGCGGTTGGCGGGCGTCCCCGAGACCACCAACCTGCCGCTCGACCGGCCCCGCACCCCCGCCGTCACCCGCGCGGGCGCCTCCGTCGCCTTCACCGTCCCCGACGAGGTGTACGGCGCGTTGCGCGCCTATGCCCGGGAACGCGGCGCCACCCTGTTCATGACCCTGCTCGCCGCCTTCGACCTGCTCCTCGCCCGCGCGGGCGGCGACCCGGAAATCGTCGTCGGCACCCCTGCCTCGGGCCGCACCCGCGTCGAACTCGAGCCGGTGCTCGGCTTCTTCACCAACGTGCTCGCGCTGCGCGTCCGGGTCGACGACGACCCCGTCTTCGGCGACCTGCTCACCCGCGTGCGCGACACCGCGCTCGACGGCTACGCCCATCAGGACGTGCCCTTCGAGCGGGTGGTGGAGGAACTGCGCCCGCGCCGCGACCTCGGCCACAACCCGGTCTTCCAGGTGGTGTTCTCCCTGGACGACGCGGGCGCCGAGGCCCTCGAGCTCCCCGGCGTCACCGCCGAGGAGCTGCGGCCCGCCCACAGCACCGCCAAGTTCGATCTGGAGCTGATGCTGGAACAGCGGGACGGCACGCTGGGCGGCACCTTCACCTACCGGACGGACCTGTTCGACAAGGCCACCGTCGACACCCTGTGCGCGGGCTGGCTACGCCTGCTCGGCGGGCTCGCGGCGGACACCGGGCGCCGGATCTCGGCGTACGAACTGCCGGAACTGGACGCTCTCGGCACGGCACCCGAGGCCCCGGCACCGCACGCGCCCGCTCCGGTACCGGGGCCGTCCGGGCCGGACGGGGTGCTGCTGGGCCGGGTGCTGGGCGCGCTGTGGGC
Source organism: Streptomyces griseoluteus (assembly GCF_004784465.1). Classification (GTDB taxonomy): domain Bacteria; phylum Actinomycetota; class Actinomycetes; order Streptomycetales; family Streptomycetaceae; genus Streptomyces; species Streptomyces griseoluteus. Next base: position 887,352 of record NZ_SRRU01000001.1, read on the forward strand.
CGAGGTGCTGCTCACGGACGCGCCCCCGGCCGCGGAGGACGACTTCTTCGTCCTCGGCGGGCACTCGCTGCTGGTCACCCAGCTCACGTACGGCATCGAGGACCTGCTCGGCCTCACCGTGCCGGTGCGGGCGCTCTTCGAGAATCCGACGCTGGCCGCCTTCACCGCCGAGGTGGGGCGGCGGGCCGCCGGAGAAGGCGGGGCCGAGGCGTTCACGGCGCGGCTGCGCGCCCTGGCCGAACAGATCTGACCGCCGCACCGGGCGGCGCACGACGGGGTACGACGGGGGAGGAGCACACGGTGATCGCGGAAATGTTTCGGGACCGGGCGGCCAGGACGCCCGGCGCCCTGGCCGTGAGCGACGGCACGACGACGCTGACGTATGGCGAACTCGCGTCACAGTCGGAGGAGTTCGCGCTCGGGCTGGCTGGACTGGGCGTGCGCCGGGGAGACCTGGTCGGGCTGCTCGGCGGGCGCTCGGTGGCCGGGGTGACCGCGCTCGTCGGTACGGTGCTGGCCGGGGCCGCTTACCTCCCGCTCAACCCCGGCTGGCCGGCTGCCCGGCTGCGGCGGATCACCGACCACGCCCGGCCGAGGCTCGTCGTGGGTCCGCCGGGCGCGGAGCTGTCGGTCGCCGAGGTGAGGGCGGCGGCCCGTACCGCTCCGGCGGTCGCGGATACCGGTGGAACACCCCCGGCCTACGTCATGTTCACCTCGGGAAGCACAGGCGTCCCCAAGGGGGTCGTCGTCGAACAGCGGGGCGTGGTGCGGCTGGTCCGCGCCCCGGAGCACCCCTGGCTGCCGGCCGGGACGCGGGCCGCGCACGGTGCCGCCCCGGAGTTCGACGCGGCCACGCTCGAGGTGTGGGGCACGCTGCTGAACGGGGGTTCGCTGCACATCGCCGATGCGGAGACCATGGCCCGCCCGGCCGCGTACGCGCGGTTCCTGCGCCGGGAGCGGATCGGCTTCGCCTGGCTGACGGCGCCCCTGTTCCACCGCATGGCCGACCACGATCCCGCCATGTTCTCGGGCCTGCACACCCTGATGACCGGCGGCGACGTCGTCTCGGCGGGACACGCGGGGCGGGTGCTCGCGCACTGTCCGGGGCTGGCGCTCTACAACGGTTACGGGCCCACCGAGAACACCGTCTTCACCACCGTGCACCGGATCACCACCCCCGTCCCGGACCCGGTGCCCATCGGCCGCGCCGTCGCGGGCACCGAACTGTACGTGTGTGACCAGGCCGGGCGGCCGGTGCCCGACGGCACCGAGGGTGAACTGTGGGTGGGCGGCGCCGGGGTGGCCCGCGGCTACCTCGGGGACCCGGAGCTGACGGCCGCCCGCTTCCCCGGCGGCCGCTACCGCACCGGCGACCTGGTCACCCGCGATCCGGACGGTGTGCTCCGTTTTCACGGGCGCGCCGACCAGCAGGTCAAGATCCTGGGCAACCTGGTGGAGCCCGCCGAGGTGACCGCCGCCCTGCTCGCCCTGCCCGCCGTACGCCAGGCCCACACCGTCGCCGTGCGCGACGAGGCGGGGGAGGCCCGGCTGAGCGCGTACGCGGTCACCGACACGGACCCCGGTGCCCTGCGCACCGCGCTCGCGGAGCGGCTGCCCCGCTATCTGCTCCCGGCCCACCTCACCGTCCTCGACCGGCTGCCGCTGAAGGCCAGCGGCAAGGTCGACACCGCCCGGCTGCCCGCACCCCGCGCACACGACGGCACTCCCGCGCCGGACGAGTTGACCGGGCTGTGGGCCCAAGTGCTCGGGCAGGACCCGGCGGCGATCGGCCCCGACAGCGACTTCTTCGCCCTCGGCGGCGACTCCGTACGACTCGGAGCGCTGCTCGACCGGATCGAGGCGCGCCTCGGCCGGCGGCTCGGCTTCCGCCAGGTGTACGCGGTGCCCACCCCGGCCGGCATGCGTGCCCTGCTGGCGCACGCCGGGGAGGCCACCGCGCCGGTACCGCGCGCCAGCGGTCGCACCGGCCCGGCGCATCCCGCCCAGCGTGGGCTGTACGCGCTCTGGCAGGCGGACCCGGACTCGGTCGCGTACAACATCCCCGTGCGGCTGGACTTCGGCGCGCCCGTGGACCCGGAGCGGCTCCAGGCCGCCCTGAACACCCTGCTGGACCGGCACGAGGCGCTGCGCACCCGGCTGACCGCCGACGGGGACGGCATCCGGCAGGAGGTCGTCGACGACGTCACCGTCCGCCTCGAAACGGAAGCCGGCGAAGGCGGGTTCGTGCGCCCCTTCGACCTCGCCGCGCCCCCGTTGCTCCGGGCCCGTCTCGCCGGCGACCGGCGGCTCCTGCTCGATCTGCACCACGTCGTCGCGGACGGCGTCTCGGTGCGCGTCCTCGTCCGGGAGCTGCTCGGGCTGCTCGCCGGACGGACGCCCCCGCCCGTGCCACTGCGCTGGCTGGACGCCGCCCGCTGGTGCGCCGGGCGCGACGACGACCTCGGCCACTGGCCGGCCGCGCTCGCCGGGGCACCGGGCGGCGGCACCCTGCCCACCGACCGGCCGCGCCCGCCGCGCCCCTCCGACGCGGGCGGCCGGGTGCGGCGGGACCCGGTCGCCGCCGACGCGGTGGAGAAGACGGCCCGCGTGCACAGCACCACGCCCTTCGTGGTGCTGCTCGCCGCCTACGCCACCGCCCTGGCCCGCATCGGCGGACTGACCGACCTGGTGATCGGCGTCCCCGTGCACGGTCGTACGCACCACGAACTCGCGGACGTCGTCGGCATGTTCGTACAGACCATGCCGCTGCGGGTCCGGCTGGAGGAGGACACCACGCTGGGCGCGCTGGTGGCGGAGCTGCGGGAGAGCCACCAGAGCGCGCTGGACCGGGGCGCCGTCGCCTACGACCGGCTGGTGCGCGAGCTGGGCGTGGGCCGGCCCGGACTGCGCGACCCGCTGGTCGACGCGTTCTTCGGCCTGCAGAACCTCGACTCCTACGAGTTCGCCGAGGCCGGGCTCACCGCCTCGCTGGACTTCCTGCATCCCGGCACCACCCGGTTCGACCTGAACCTCCAGGTCCACGTCCGCCCCGACCGCCTGGTCTGCGACCTGGAGCACTCCACCGAGCTGTACGAACGGGCCTCCGCCGACCACCTGCTGGACTCCGTCCTGCTGGCACTGGACGAGATCGCCATCGCCCCCGAGGGGCCGGTGCTGCGGCGCCGCACGGCGCGGACCTACGCCAGTGACGCCGACTTCGACTTTGGAGCAGCACGATGACCACGTTGCGCGGCAGCCAGGCCCTGAACGAGTACCCGGAGCAGACCCGGTACTGGCGGCGCTGGACCACCGCGCTGGAGGCGGCCACCCTGCTCCACCACGACTTCCTCGCGGGCACCGGCGAGGAGCCGTCCACCGCGGTGTGGGAGCAGGACCTCGACGCGGAGGCCGTGGCCCGCGCGAGCGCCCTCACCGGCGGAGAACCCACGCTGACGGCGGTGTTCGCCACCGCCGTCGCGGCCGCGGTCGCCGCCACCGAGACCGACAGTGCCCGCGTCTGCGTCCGCACCCACGCGGGGGACCGCGAGTTCCCCGTGCTCGTCGACATCGGCACCGACGCCCGCGCACTGCTCACCGAGGTCCGCCGCGCCTACCGCGAGGGCGCCGCCCACCTCGACGTGCCGCCCGCCCACGTGCTGGCCGCCGAGGGCGTCGCCCCCACCGACCTCGCCGTACTGCCGTACCAGGCGTCCACGCTGCCCGACGGGATCACCGCGGCGTTCGCGGTGCGCGACGGCAGGCTGCGGCTCACCTACCGCGTCGACCTCCTGCTGCCCGGCACCGCACGACGCCTGGCCGGGCGGTTCGCGCGGGCCCATGCCCGGATCGCCGCCCTCGGCCCGGTGCACGGCACACCGGAGGCGGCCGAGACGGAGCCGGAAGAGCGGGCCAACCGCACCGCCCACGCCTACGAAGCGGGCACGCTGCTCCACGAGTTCGTCGAGCACACCGCCGCCCGGTACCCCGGCCGCCCCGCGGTGCTCGACGGAGACGGGCTGACCTACGCCGAGTTCAACACCCGCGCCAACCAGCTCGCCCGCCGCCTGCGCGAACTGGGCGCCGGCCCCGGTGAGATCGTCGCCGTCGCCCTGCCGCGCGGCCCCGAAGCACTGGTCGCCTTCCACGCCGTCCTCAAGGCGGGCGCCGCCTACCTGCCCGTCGACCCGGCCCTGCCCGAGGCGCGCCGCCGCCACATGGTCACCCACAGCGGCGCCGGCATCGCGGTCGGCCCCGACTGCCCCGGCGCCGTCCATCTCGTGGACCCCGCCGACCCGGCGCTCACCGGGCTCGACGGCACCGACCTGCCTCCGCTCGCCACAGAGCGCGATCTCGCCTACGTCATCTACACCTCCGGCTCCACCGGCCGCCCCAAGGGTGTGATGGTCGAACACCGGGCCATCGTGAACCGGCTGCGCTGGATGCAGCGGCAGTATCCGCTCACCCCCGCCGACGTCGTCCTGCACAAGACGCCCACCGCCTTCGACGTCTCCCTGTGGGAGATCTTCTGGTGGGCGCTGGCGGGCTGCGCGGTCAGCACCCTGCCCTCCGGTGACGAACGGGACCCGGCCGCCCTCGTCGCCCGCATGAGCGAACACGCGGTGACCACCGTGCACTTCGTCCCGTCCATGCTCCAGGCGTTCCTCGCCCACTGTGCCGACGGCACCGCGCCCACCGGGCTCCGCCGGATCTTCGCCAGTGGCGAGGCGCTGCCCGCCGACGCGATACCCGCCCTCGCCCGCGCCTTCCCCGGCCCCGGCGCCCCGGCGCTGATCAACCTGTACGGGCCGACGGAGGCCGCCGTCGACGTCACCCACCACGACTGCACCGGCCATGACCCGCGCCGCCCGGTCCCGCTCGGCACCCCCATCGACAACATCCGGCTGCGCGTCCTCACCCGCGACGGCCGCCCCGCCCCGGTCGGCGTACCGGGCGAGCTGTACCTGAGCGGAGTCGGGCTCGCCCGCGGCTACCTGGGCGCCCCCGGCCTCACCGCCGAGCGCTTCCTGCCCGACCCGACCGCGCCCGGCGAACGCTGCTACCGCACGGGAGACGCGGCCCGCTGGCGGGAGGACGGCACCGTCGAGTACCTGGGCCGGCTCGACGACCAGGTGAAGGTGCGAGGTCACCGCATCGAGCCCGGCGAGACGGAGCACGCCCTCGCCGCGCTGCCCGGCGTCACCGAGTGCGCGGTGGCCCTGCGCGAGGGCGCCCTGTGCGCGTACGTGGTGGCGGTGCGGCCCGACATGGACGCGCTGCGCGCCGGGCTGGCCCGACAGCTGCCCTCCTACATGGTCCCGTCCCGGTTCGTGCCCGTCGAGGCGATCCCGCGCACCCCCAACGGCAAGCGGGACCTGAAGGCTCTCGCCGCGCTCCCGGTCGCTTCCGGCCTCGGGTGGGTGGTCCCTCGCACCGCGCTCGAGGAGGAGCTGGCCGGGATCCTCGGCGCGGCGCTCGGCCGGGACGGCCTCGGTGTCACGGACAACTTCTTCGAACTCGGCGGCGACTCCATCAAGTTCATCGGCGTGCTGGCCGCCGCCCGCCGCGCCGGACTCGACTTCACCTTCCAGGAACTGTTCGCCCACCCCACCGTTGCCCAGCTCGCCCCCCTGGTCCGCCGCGCCGAGCCCGTCGTGCCCGAGGTCCTGGCCCCCTTCGCCGCCCTGCCGCCCGCCGACCGGGACGCGCTGCCCGCCGACGCCGAGGCCGCCTACCCCCTCTCCAGCCTTCAGGCCGGACTGCTCTACGAGATCGCCACCCGCGACGCCGCCGTCTACCACGACGTCTCCGGCTACCGCTACGACGCCCCACTGGACCCCGCCCGCTTCCGGCGGGCGGCCACCGAGGCGGCCCGCCGTCACCCGATGCTGCGGACCTCCTTCCACACCACCGGGTACCGCCGCCCGACCCAGGTCGTCCACCGCGACGCCCCCGACTGGTGCGCCGTCGTCGACCTCACCGGCCAGGACCCCGACGCGCAGCGCGCCTACCTCGAGCGGGCCACCGCCGAGGAACTCGCCACCGGCTTCCCCGAGGGCACCGTCGGCCCCGTACGAATGCGGCTCTGCCTGCTCGGCGGCGACCGGCACCACCTGCTGCTCAGCTACCACGCGGCCGCCCTGGACGGCTGGAGCGTCAACCGGCTGCTGTACGACCTCTTCGACCTCTGCTTCGGCACCACCGCCGAGGAGGGCCGGCCCGGCGCCGGATACGAGGAGTTCATCGCCCTGGAGCAGCGGTCCCTCGCCTCCGAGGAGGACCGCGAGTTCTGGCTCGGCCGGCTCGACGGCGCCGACGCCACCGCGCTGCCCCGCACCCCGGGTGCCGACCTCGACGCCGCCGAGACCGTCCGCACCCTCGACGTCCCGCTCGACGCCGGCCTCGGCGCCGCGCTCCTCGCCACCGCCGCTCGGCTCGGCGTGCCCGTCAAGTCCGTGCTGCTCGCCGCGCACGCCGCCGTGCTGTCCTTCGCCGCCGGGCGCGACGACATCACCACCGGCTACGAGCACAGCGGACGCCCCGAGAGGCAGGACGCCGAGCGCACCCTGGGCCTCTTTCTCAACACCCTCCCCTTCCGCGTCCGCACCGACGCTCCGAGCTGGGCCGACCTGGTCCGGCGGGTCTACGACGAGGAGGGCGCGCTGCTGCCGCACCGTCGCCACCCCATGGGTGAGATGACCCGGCAGTTGCGCCGCCCGCTGTTCGAGGCCGTCTTCAACTTCACCCACTTCCACGTCCTCGGAGCCCTCGCCCGCCGCCACGGTGCCCGGCTGCACCGGGTCTCCGTGCACAGCCAGACCGAGTTCCCGCTGCGCGCCGAGTTCTCCCGCGACGCCCTCGACGACACCCTCGGGCTCCAGCTCCACTACGACGGCTCCGTCTTCGACCGGGCCGGGGTGGAACGGTTCGGCGGCTACTACCTGCGCGCACTGCGCGCCCTGGCCGCCGACCCCGACGCCTCGCCCTTCGCCCGCACCCTCATGAGCGAGGAGGAGCTGGCCTGGCTCGCCCGGCACCGGAGCGGTCCGGCACGGGAGGTGCCCGGCACCACCCTGCTCGACCGGTTCGCCGGCACCACGGCCCGCCACCCCGGCCGCACCGCCGTCAGTCAGGGCCCCGACACCCTCACCTACGCCGAACTCGACCGGGCCTCGAACCGGTTGGCGCACGCCCTCGCCGCGCGCGGCGCCGGACCCGGTGACGTGGTCGCGGTGCGCATGAAGCGCGGGCTGCCCTGGGCGGTGACCCTGCTCGGTGTGCTGAAGGCGGGTGCCGTCTACCTCCCGCAGGAACCCGGCGATCCCGCCGAACGCCTCCGGTACGCCGCGACCCGCAGCGGCTGCCGCCTTGTCGTCACCGAGGCCGAGTACACCGCCCTGCTCGCCGCGTCCGAGGCCGACGACACCCCGCCCGCCCACCGGCCCGGCCCCGACGACCCGGCCTACGTCATCTTCACCTCCGGCTCCACCGGCGAACCCAAGGGTGCCGTCGTCGAGCACCGGGGGATGCTCAACCACCTCCAGGCCAAGGTGGACGATCTCGCGCTGAGCGGCGACGACGTGGTCTCCCAGGTGGCCTCCCAGTGCTTCGACATCTCCGTCTGGCAGCTCGTCGCCCCCTGGCTCACCGGCGGCCGCAGCGTCATCCACGACCGGGTGACCGACCCCGCCGACTTCCTGGACACGGTGATCGCCGAGGGCGTGAGCGTGCTGGAGGTCGTACCCTCCCTGCTGGACGCCCTGCTGGACACACTGCGGGCCTCGCCGCGCGAACTGCCGCGGCTGCGCTGGCTGATGGTCACCGGCGAGGCGTTCGCCCCCGCCCTCGCCCGCCGCTGGTTCGCCGCGTACCCGGCGATCCCGGTGGTCAACGCCTACGGGCCCACCGAGGCGTCCGACGACATCACCCACCACATCCTGCGCGGCCCGGTGGACACCGAACGCGTCCCCGTCGGCAGCCCGATCATCAACACCACGCTCCACGTCCTCGCCGAGAACGGCACCCCGGTCCCGCCCGGAACTCTCGGCGAGATCCTGGTGACCGGCCCCTGCGTCGGCGCCGGATACGTCAACGATCCCGAGCGCACCGCGGCCGCCTTCCCCGCCAACACCCTCGACACCACCTCCGCCCGCGCCTACCGCACGGGCGACCTCGGCCGCTGGCTGCCCGACGGCGCTCTCGACTGCGTCGGCCGCCGCGACCAGCAGGTCAAGCTGCGCGGCCACCGCGTCGAACTCCCGGAGATCGAGCAGACCCTGACCCGGATCGCGGGCGTCGACCAGGCCTTCGCCGAGGTGCGCCGGCACGGCGGACGCACGGTGCTGGCCGTCTGGTACACCGGCGACGCCGAGCCAGGCCCCGGGCGGCTGCGCGAGGAGGCAGCCCGACTGCTGCCCGCCTACATGCTGCCCGACGTGGTCGCCCGGCTCGACGAGGTGCCGCTCAACCGCAACGGCAAGGCGGACCGCAACGCCCTGGCCGCCCGTCCGCTGCCCGCCCTCACCACCCGCACCCCCGAGCCGCCCGCCGACGACACCGAACGCGCGATCGTCCGGCTCTTCGCGGAGGCGCTGGGCGTGCCCGAGGAGTCCATCGGCGCCGACGACGACTTCTTCGACCTGGGCGGCCACTCCCTCGCCGCGATGGCCGTGGCCGCCCGCTCCGGCGGCCTGGTCACCGTGCGCGGCCTGCTTCAGGGCCGTACGAGCCGTGCCCTCGCCCGAGGAGCGTCCGGCACCGGCGGGCTGCTGGTGGAGCTCGCCGCGGCCCGGGACCCGGAGCTGACCGTGGTCTGCTTCCCGTACGCGGGCGGTTCCCCGGTGAGCTATCTGCCGCTGGTCAAGGCGCTGGAGGACACCGGACCCGTCCGGTTCCGCACGCTGGACCTGCGAACGGACGACGTCCCCGGCACCGGCGCCCTGCTGCGTGACCTCACGGCCGAACTCGGCGAGGTCAGCGGCCCGTTGGTCCTGCTCGGGCACTGCGCCGGGGCCGGACCCGCGCTCGCGCTCGCGCGGGCGCTGCCCGAACGGCCACCCGTCGTCCTCGTCGGCCAGACCCTGAAGTCCACCGACCCGGCCGACCACCCCGTGGCCGAGGTGGCCGCCGCGTCGGAGGAGACCGTCGCCGGATGGGTGGTACCCGGCGAGCGGGGCGCGCCCGCGCCCGACACCGGGCCGGCCGCGCTGCGGGCGCTGCGCCGGGACACGGCGCTCGGCAACGCCTTCCTGCGCGAGCTGCTCACCGACCCGGTAGGTGCCGATCACCCGCTCACCGTGGTGCTGGCCGCCGACGACCCGGTGACCCGCGGCCACGAGGACACCGCGGTCCGATGGGGCCTGCTCGCCCGCACCCCGCACGTCGTCCGCACCGAGGACGGCGGCCACTACCTCAACCAGTCCCGACCCCATCTGCTGGCTTCCGTCCTGCGACGGTCCGCCGCCGGCGGAGCACCGGAGGGCCCGCATGCTGTACGACAGCGCCCATGACGCCGGGGACCCGCACTGCTTCGTGCGGCTCGCCGGGTTCCTGCCGCACGCCGAGACCTGGCTGAAGCTGGAGGCGCAGAACCCCGCCGGCTCCATCAAGATCAAGGCCGCTCGCGCGATGGTCACCGCCGCCGAGGAGGCCGGCCGGATCGGCCCCGGCACCCGGCTGATCGAATCCACCTCCGGCAACCTCGGCATCGCGCTCGCCTCGATCTGCGCCGCCCGCGGCTACCCGATCACCCTGGTCACCGATCCGAACGCCAACTACCGCAGCGTGCAGCAGATGCGGGCGCTCGGCGCCGACGTGGTCATCGTCGACCAGCGCGACGCCAACGACGGCTTCCTCGGCTCCCGCATCGCCCACATCAGCCTCAAGCTCGCCGCCGACCCCGCCCTGGTCTGGCTCAACCAGTACGCCAACCCGGCCAATGTCGCCGCCCACCGCGAGGGCACGGCCGTGGAGATCACCGAGGGGTTCGGGGTGCCCGACTGGCTGTTCGTCGGCGTCGGCACCTCCGGCACGCTGATGGGCTGCCTGGAACACTTCGCCCGTATCGAGGCACCCACGGTCATCACCGGCGTCGACGCCGTCGGCTCGGTCACCTTCGGCGGACCGGCCGCCCGGCGGCTCATCCCAGGCCTCGGCTCCAGCCGGGTGCCGGAGATCTTCCGGCGCGGCGAACACGGCCGCTACCGGCGGATGCTGGTGCCCGAACCGGACGCCATCGTCGCCTGCCGCCGCACCGCCGCCACCCACGGACTGCTCGTGGGCGGCTCCACCGGCACCGTGCTCGCCGCGGTACGCGCCAGCGCGCACCGGATACCGGCGGGCAGCCGGGTGCTGGCCGTCTCCCCGGACCACGGCCACGCCTACCTCGACACCGTCTACGACGACACCTGGGTGGCCGCGCACTACGGCCCGGACTTCCTGAACGACATAGGGGGGCGGCCCGCGCCGCCCGCCCGGACGCCGGTGACGGCAGAGAGCGAGAGCAGCAAGTGACAGCGACGAAACGCCCCTTCACGGTGGTCGGCGGCCAGGCCGTGCGCGAGGCGCTGGCCGGCCGTGAGGGGGAGGTGGTCGAGCGGGTGCGCGAGGCGTACCTGCTGCACGACGCCGGTGACACCATCAACCCCGACAGCTACTTCCTGCGCTTCCCCGCCAAGCCCGACAGCCGCATCATCGCGCTGCCCGCCTACCTCGGCGGCAGCGTGGACATGGCCGGGATCAAGTGGATCTCCAGCTTCCCCGGGAACACCGGACGCGGACTGCCCCGCGCCTCGGCCGTCCTGGTGCTCAACGACTACGAGACGGGTTACCCCGTCGCCCTGCTGGAGTCCGCCGCGATCAGCGCCGCCCGCACCGCGGCCTCCGCCGCGCTCGCTGCCCGCACCCTGGTGCCCGGGCCGCCCGCGACCTGGGGTGTGGTCGGCACCGGGGTGATCGCGCGGGAGATCTGCCGGTACCTCACCGCGAGCGGCCTGGGCGCCGAGCGGGTGCACTGCCACGACCTCGACCCCGAGGCGGCCGCCGCCTTCGCCGCCCGCTTCCCCGGCGGCACCGCCACCGGCCTGGACACAGCCCTCGACGCCGACCTCGTCGTCTTCGCCACCACCGCGCTCGCCCCCTACGTCCCGGCCGGCCACCGCTTCAAACCGGGCCAGACCGTGCTCCACGTCTCGCTGCGTGACCTGGCGCCGGAGACCCTCCTGGAGGCCGCCAACCTCTGCGACGACGTCGACCACTGCCTGAAGGCCGACACGTCGCCCCACCTGGCCGAACAGCTCACCGGCGGCCGGGACTTCATCACCGGCAGCCTTGTCGACGTCCTCGCCGGCCGCGTCACCCCGGACCCCGCCAGGCCCGTCGTCTTCTCCCCGTTCGGCATGGGCGTGCTCGACCTGGCCGTGGGCTCCTACGTACTTGACCGGGCCGTCGAGGCGGGCACGGCCACCGAGATCCCGGGGTTCTTCCCGGTGGAAGGCGAATGACCGACATGAACGACACCCTCAAGCCCGACTGGCTGACCGAGCCCGCCGACCTCAACGCGCTCTCCCCGTACCTGTGGCCGGCCACCGCCCGGCGCGACCCCTCCGGCGTCCTCACCGTGGGCGGGCTGCGCGTCACCGACCTGGCCGCCGAGTTCGGCACCCCGATGTATCTCTTCGACGAAGACGACTTCCGGGCCCGCTGCGCCGAATTCCGCACCGCGTTCCACGACTTCGACGTGTACTACGCCGGCAAGGCCTTCCTCTGCAAGGCGGTCGCCCGGATCTGCGCCGAGGCCGGACTCGGCCTGGACGTGTGCACGCTGGGCGAGCTGAAGACGGCCATCGCCGCCGGATTCCCCGGTGAGCGCATGGTGCTGCACGGCAACAACAAGTCCGCCGAGGAACTGACCACCGCGCTCCGCCACGGCGTCGCCCGCATCGTGGTCGACTCCTTCGACGAACTGGCCCTGCTGAAGGAACTCGCCGCCGACACCGGGGTACGCCCCACCGTGCTGGTACGCGTCAACGTCGGCGTGCGCGCCGACACCCACGCCAACATCGCCACCGCCCACGACGACCAGAAATTCGGCTTCTCGCTGCGCACCGGCGACGCCGCGGCGGCGGTGGCCTACGCGCACGACGCCGACGGCATCGAACTCGCGGGGCTGCACATGCACCTGGGCTCGCAGATCTTCGGAATGGACTCCTTCGAGGTCGGCGTCGCACGCATGATGAAGGTCCGCGCCGACTTCATCCGGTCCTGTGGCGCCGAACTCCCCGAGGTCAGCGTCGGGGGTGGCTTCGCCATCGCCTACCGCGACCACCACCAGCCCCTCGCCCCGGCCGGCATCGCCGACGCACTGCGCCGCTTCGGCGAGGAGAGCTGCCGCGAGCTCGGCGTCTCCGCGCCCCGGCTGGCCATCGAGCCGGGCCGCGCTGTCGTGGGCCGATCCGCCTGCACCGTCTACCGGGTCGGCACCGTCAAGAACGTCGAGGGCCTGCGCACTTTCGTCTCCGTCGACGGTGGCATGAGCGACAACATCCGCCCGGCCCTGTACGACGGCATCTACTCGGCCGTCCTCGCCGGCCGCCTCACCACCGCCGAGCCCCGCCTCTCCCGCGTGGTCGGCGTCCACTGCGACGCCGGTGACGTGGTGGTGCGCGACGACTACCTCGCCTCCGACATCCACTCCGGCGATCTGCTGGCCGTGCCCTGCACCGGCGCGTACTGCCGTAGTCTGTCCAACAATTTCAATCACACTCCGCGTCCGCCGGTGGTCGCCGTCGGCGGCGGCACCGCCTCGGTGTGGGTCCGCCGGGAGACGTACGACGACCTGCTCGGCCTCGACCTCGGATAGGACCCCGATGCACGGCAACACCCAGGTCTCCTTCCCCTCCGGCGCGCTCACCGGTGAAGCCGAAGTCCGCCAAGTGCTGCCCCTGGAGGGCGGGTTCGGCGTTGTCTGCGACAGCACGCCCTTCCACCCGGTCGACCACACCTGGCCCGATCAGCCGGCCGACCGGGGCGTGCTCACCGCTGGGGGAGAGGCGCACACGGTCGAGGACTGTCTGATCGGCGCGGTACCCCGCGACGGCTCCGCGCCCCTCGCCGTCGGCCCCGCCATCCCGGTCCGGCGGGGCGAGGAGGGCTGGGACTGGTACGTCGTCCACGTCCTCCCGGCGGACCCCGGCCCGCTCACCGGGCAGCGGGTCCGCCTGGACGTGGACGCCGGGCGGCGGCACGCGCTGTCCGCCGGGCACACCCTGTGCGAGCTGGCCGGTCTGGCGCTCAACCGGATGCTGGCCCCCCGCTGGGCCAAGGAGGCCAAGCTGGACGCGCTCGGCGCCCCCGACTTCGACAAGCTGGCCATCACCGACTCCCGCATCCTTGCCCGCGGCAGTGTCGACCACTACCGGCTCGGCAAGTCGTTGCGCCGCAAGGGCTTCTCCGCCCAGGACCTCGCCGCCGAACTGCCCGGCATCGAGGCCGGCGTCAACACCCTGATGTCCGGCTGGGTCGCCGAGGACGCCCCGGTGGGCGTGGCCACCGAGGGGCCCGGCATCGATGCCCTGCGCCACTTCCGGTGCGGGCTCGCCGACGGGGAGGTGTCCACCCCGTGCGGCGGCACCCATGTCACCCGAACCGGCGAACTCGGACAGGTGAAGATCACGCTGGAGCTCTCCGGCGACGGAACCGAACTGCGAATGGAGGCGGCGTGCTCCTGAACGGCACGGGCGGGGGAGGGCCGGCCCCGCTGACGGCCGCCCAGCGGCGGCTCTGGGTCACCGAACAGTTCAACCCGGGCAGCGACGCGTACCTCATCGACGCGGTGATCCGGATCGAACCCGGCGCCGACCCGGCGCTGCTGGAGGCGGCACTCAATGACGTGGCCGCCGCCCACGACGCCTTCCGCACCGAGTTCGGCTGGGACGACGACGGCGACCCCGCCCAGTTCGTCCGCGACCGCGTCGGACTCCCCGTACCGCGAGTGCACGGACCCGGCACTCCCGCCGAACCCTTCGACCTGGAACGCGCCCCGCTCGTCCGCTTCCGGATGGTGTGCCGGGACAACACCGCCACCGCACTGGAACTGGTCGCCCACCACATTGTGTTCGACGGCTGGTCCCTCGGCATCCTCGTACGGGACCTCGGGCTCGCCTACGACGCCCGCAAGGCGGGGGGACGGGCCGATCTCTCGGGGCGGCCGGGCATGGCCGGGTTCGCCGAGGCGGAGGCCGCCTGGCTCGCCGGGCCCGAGGGCAGGGAGCGGGTCGACGCCCTCGCCGGGCTGCTGCGCGGCGCCCCCGGACTGCTCGCCGTCCCCACCGACCGGCCGCGCGGCGCCCAGCAGCCCGACGGCGGACACGCGGGTGCCGGGCTGCACTTCACGCTGCCCTGGGAACTCGCCCACGACATCACCGAGTTCGCGCGGGAGCGCCGCACCACCCTGAACATGGTGGGACTCGCCGCGTTCTCCGCCGTGCTCGCGCACTGGTCCGGCAGCGACGACATCGTGGTGGGCAGCGCCTTCGCCGGCCGCACCAGCCTCGCCGCCGAGCGTTGCGTGGGCTGCTTCATCAACGTCGTGCCGCTCCGGCTCGCCGTCGACACCGAGGCCCCCTTCGACACCCACCTCGACGGCGTACGGGAGGCGGTGCTGCGCGGCGCCGAGTATCAGGACGTGCCGTTCGACCGACTGGTCGAGGCACTCAACCCGCCCCGCTCACTCACCCACAACCCGCTGGTCCAGGTCGCGTTCGGGGTGCAGAACACCGAACCCGCCACCTACGACGGCGGGATACGGCTCACCGGCGAGCCCGCCCCGGACGACGACGCGGAGGCGCGGCTCGACCTCACCCTGTGGCTGGAGGAACGCCCCGAGGGGCTGAAGGCGATCTGGACCTACCGCAAGGACCTGTTCGAGCGGACCACGGTGGCCCGGCTCAACCAGTGGTTCTTCCGCACTCTGCGTCAGGGCTGCCTGGACCCCTCCGCACCCCCGGCCG
Organism: Streptomyces griseoluteus; assembly: GCF_004784465.1. Taxonomy (GTDB): domain Bacteria; phylum Actinomycetota; class Actinomycetes; order Streptomycetales; family Streptomycetaceae; genus Streptomyces; species Streptomyces griseoluteus. The sequence goes on from NZ_SRRU01000001.1 coordinate 902,357, forward strand.
CGCCCGCCCGGAGCTGAGCCACCTCCTCCAGCACCGCTACCCGGCCCGCGTACACGCCCTCGGCGCGCGGATGGTGCACGATCACGTCCGTGAAGCCCAGCCCGGCCGCCCGCTCCCGCATCTCGGCGAACCGGGCCGCGCTGCTCAGCGAGTAGCCCGGACAGGCGTCCAGCGACAGATGGCGCTGGAAGCCGGGCCCGGGCTCCAGCGCGTCCATGGACTCGGCCAGGCGCTCCACCCCGGCCCACCACCGCGCCTCGTCCCCGGCGCCCTCGGGGCCGATGGTCACCCAGCCGTCGCCGAGCCGGCGGGCCAGGCGCAGGGTGCGCGGACCGCTGGCCGCCACGATCAGCGGTACCCGTGGCCGGCGTGCCCGCCCGGAGACCGTACGCGCGTCCACGGCCGCGAAGTACTCGCCCGAGAAGTCGACGTGGTCCTCGGTGAGCAGCCGGTCCAGCAGCCCGGTGAACTCCGTCATCCGGTCCACCCGTGCCTTCGGCGACAGCGGGGGGCGGCCGAGCATCGTCGCGTCCACGTCGGTGGCGCCCGCGCCCACCCCGCACAGGAAACGCCCGCCGGAGATCTCGTCGAGCGCCATCACCTCCCGCGACCACGGCACCGGATGGCGGAAGTTGGGCGAGGTGACGAAGGTGCCGAGCCCGATCCGGGAGGTCACCGCGGCGGCCGCCGCCAGCGTGGCCACCGTGCCGAGCCAGGGTTCTCCCGCCAGGCTCCGCCACGCCAGGTGGTCGTAAGTCCAGGCGTGGTCGAAGCCCAGTTCCTCCAGCGCCCGCCAGCGTGCCCGCGCCTCCGGCCACGCGTACTCCGGCAGCAGCACTACGCCGACTCGCACCGCTCACCCCGCCCCACGGACCGCTCGCTCAGCGTGGTGCTCACATCGATGGGGTGGTAGAGGGTGCGGCCCGACTCCCGGTAGCGCCGCCAGCCGTGCTGGCTGGCCAGGCGGTAGACGCTCCCGGCGGGGATCCGCCAGATCTCGACGACGTCGGTGACGCTCAGTCCCAGTGGACTTGCCATGTCGGTGGCTCTTCCCTGCTCTCTCGGCCGGCTGAGGGCCGGCTCGGGTGGTCAGACGGGGCAGGCGGCGCGCGGGATGAAGGCGTGCCACTCGTGAGGGGCCCAGCGGTGGGCGGGATCGGTGTCGCACCGGATCTCGGACGCCGGTCCGGCGCCTCCGGAGCGCATGTGGGCGACGAGGTTCCCGGTGCACTCCGGCTCCCGGCACGAGCCGACGGACACCTGCCGGGACTGCCCCGGCTGGACACAGCGCCGGGCCAGCGCCACCGACTCCGCCAGTTCGGCCAGGAGTTCACCGAGCGCGGCATGCCGGGCCAGCCACTCCAGATGGCGGCGCAGGAACGCCACCATCTCCCGTATCTCCCGGTCCGGCGCGGCGACCCGGCGCTCGTCGGCGACCAGCGCCGACCAGGAGGACAGCATCGCCATGAGGGCGGAGCGCGCCTCCACTGCCTGGCCGCGCACGGGCAGCGCGGTCGCGCGGGAGCCGCCCGAGACCCGGACGAGGGACCGGGCGCTGCCGGGGGCGAGCGCCTGCTCCGCCTCCGCGTACAGCCGGGGGAGTCGGGACAAGGTGGTGAGGAGCGCGTCGAAACAGGACGCGCACAACGTTCCGTGGGGGCGGTTTCCGGCCGTCACGTCCGGCCGGATCAAACGGCGGCAGCCCACACAGGTGTGGATCGGAGGCATGACACATCAGTCCCTGATGTTCTCGGGTGTCCGCTCGCGCGCGCACACGCCAATGGGAATCGGGAGAAAAGGGCGGCGCCCTGAAGAGAGGCCTTCCGTGTTAGGTACGGGGGAGTGCGGGAGATTCGGCGCGGTAAGCGTCGATCAACCGGACGACATCCGCCAGCCGGGGATTCGCCAGCAACTCCTTTTGCGGCACCCGGACCCCCAGATCGCGCGATATCCGCAGCTGCATCCGGAACGCCATGAGGGAATGCCCGCCGAGCTGGAAGAAATCCGCATCTCGCGTGATTTCCCCCGTACCGAGGAGTTCCTCCCACAACCGGGCCAGATAAGTCTCGGTCCCGCTCGCGGCATCCGTGGCGGTGGCCGCCTTCCGGCGCGGCGCGGGGTCGGTCAGCGCCACGGCCGCCCGGTCCACTTTGCCGTTGACCGTGCGCGGCAGCTCCGGCAGACACAGGTAGCGCGCGGGCCGCATGTACGGCGGCAGATCGCGTCCGGCGTGCTCCTGCAGCCGCCCCGGTGCCAGCGGCTCACCGTCGTTGGCGGTGTAGGCGCACACCAACCGCTCGTCTCCGGGCCGGAAGGTGTGCACCCACACCACCGCGTCGCTGACCTGTGGGTGGTCGCGCACCACGGCCTCGATCTCGCTCAGCTCGATGCGATGGCCGCGCAGCTTCACCTGGAGGTCGGCCCGGCCGTGGTAGCGCAAGGCTCCGTCCGGCAGGGTGCTCACCAGGTCCCCGGAGCGGTAGTAGCGGCCGGCCTGCTCCCCGCCGGAGACGGTGACGAACCGCTCGGCGTCCAGCTCCGGCCGGCCCAGGTAGCCGCCGGTCACCTGCGGCCCGGCGAGCCACAGTTCACCCCGCTCCGCGTCCCGGCCGTCCTCGTTCACCACCCGCGTGCGGAAGCCGGGCAGCGGCCGGCCGATCCGGGAGTCGTCCGCGGTCAGGTCCTCGGGCGTTACCTCGTGGTACGTGGCGTGGACGGTGACCTCGGTGATCCCGTACATGTTGACCAGCCGGGGACGGTCCAGGCCGTACCGGGCCGCCCAGGGCCGCAGCAGCGCGGGCGTCAGCTTCTCGCCGCCGAACACCACGTGGCGCAGGTCGGGCAGTTGGGCGTCGGAGGCGAGCGCCGTGGCACAGAGCGCGGCGAATGCCGTCGGGGTCTGGTTGAGCACCGTCACCCCGCGGTCGGCGATCACGGCCAGGGTGCTGTCGGCGGACCGGGCCGTGTCCTGCGGGAGCACGACCAGGCGGGCGCCGGTGGTCAGCGCGCCCCACATCTCCCAGACGGCGAAGTCGAAGGCGAGGGAGTGGAAGAGCAGCCAGCGGTCCTCGGGTGTGAAGCCGAACAGGCCCGAGGTGGCGGCCAGCAGGGCGGTCACCGCCGCGTGCGTCACGGGCACGCCCTTGGGGCGGCCGGTGGTGCCGGAGGTGTAGATGACGTAGGCGGTCTCCCCGGGCGCTGGGGCCGTTCCGGCCGGCGCGGCCGGCTCGCCGGAAGGGGTCCGCAGCAGTTCCAGGTCCCGCTCGGTCAGTTGCGGCAGTCCGGCCGCGCCGGTGCCGATCAGCGCGGTGGCGGCACAGTCCGAGAGGATGAACGCGTTGCGCGCGTCGGGATTGCGCACGTCCAGCGGGACGTAGGCCGCGCCGGCCCGCACGATGCCCGCGATCGCCGCGATGGCGCCGGGTCCGGGTGCCATCCGTACGGCCACCCGGTCGCCGGGCCGGACGCCCCGTGCGACCAGCGCGGCGCGGACGCCGTCGGACCACCGGTCGAGCCCGGCGTAGGTCAGCCGGTCGTCCCCGCACTCCACCGCGACGCTGTCGGCTCCGGTGCGGAATGAATGGAGTAACGCGTCGACAAGGGTTCCGCCTCCTCGGTGTTCTTCCTCCGGAAGCGGCGCGTTGCCGTCCAATATTGCCCCCGTTTTAATCTCTGTGAAGAGGATGGCCGAAGGTCGGGACGAGAAGCCGCCCCCGTGCTGACTATCCGCCGGAAAAGCGATGGTCAGGAGATGTGTCCCACATGGTGCGACCCCTCCTTGCCGATGACGTGAATTCCCCGGCCCATGGCGGAGTCCGAGGAGAGAGTCCGAGGATTTGTTTCCCACCCTAGGACGGGTGAATATGCCGGGGCAAGAGCCCTTGCCCGGTCTGTTGGGGGGGACACATTTGCAGGGATTAGGCAACGGTATTCGCGGTTTCCGCGTCGGCCGAGTCGCCGGCCGGTGCGGGCGGGGCTCTCGCCCGGCGGCGGACCCGGGGCCGGGGGTGCCGGGGCGGGAGGCGTGGGTGGGGGGAGGGCTTGGCCCGCTTCGTGGTCCGCCGTGGGCCACAGTAGCTCACAGGCGCCAACTCGGGCTGTGACCCGATCGGTTGAACCGGTTACACAGAGGCGTCCGCTCCGTCCCCCCGGAGCGCCGACGCGAGCAGGAAGCCCAGGTGGGTGCGGTTGTGCGCCCCGAGCTGAGTCATGAGCTTGGCGATGTGCTGGCGGCACGAGCGCTCGCTGATGCCCAGGTGCCGGGCGACGGCCGCGTCCTTGGGCTCCTCCAGCAGCAGCCGGGCGATGGCCCGTTGCATGTCGGAGATGACGAATCCCTCCCGGCGGCTGGCGTAGGCCGAGGCGAACGGCGCGGCCGCCCGCCAGGCCGTCTCGAACGCCCCGACCAGGAACGACACCACGCCCTGATGGCTGATCCGCAGCGCGCCCGGACCGTCGTGCGCGGGCGTGAACGCCGTGCGCCGGTCGAACACGATGAGCCGGGGGAACAGGGTGTGCAGCGTGCGCACCTCGGCGCCCGCCTCCGTCAGCCGCTCCACGTACGCCTCGGTGGCCGGGTTGAAGCGGGCGCTGTGCTGGTAGACCGTGCGCATCCGCACCCCCCGCTCCAGCATCGCCATGTCCCGGTGCTGCGCCTGGTCCAGCACGCCGACCGGGCGCGGGCCGCCCGGCTGGGCCGTCAGAACCTCCGTACGGCACTCGAGCGCCTGCTCCTCCAGTATCGCGTCGATGTCCCGCGCGTCCACGGTGAGCAGTTCCCCATAGCGGTCGCCGGCCCGGCGCTCGGCGTCCCGCACCTCGCGCAGGGCCGCGAACTCCCCGCGCACGGTGTCGATCTGTGTCTGGGCGTCCCGCACCGCCCGCCGCAGCGGCGGCACCGCGCGGGCCTCCGCCGCCTCCAGCAGGCGGCGGGTGTACACACCGGGGCGGCCGGGCTCGGGCACCAGCAGACCCAGTTCCTCCAGCCGTCGGACGGCGCGCTCGGCGAGCGGTACGGGCAGGTCGAGGTCGCCGAGCAACTCCTCGCGGGTACAGGCACCTTGCCGGAGTGCCACGGCGTACAGCAGACGCATCGCGTGCGTGACGCCGTCCAGTCCGCTTTCGTCGTTTACCTCATGTTTGGTTGTCATTCATTCAGCCTTCCGCATCCGGCAGTGCCTATCCATGATCCGTGGTTGACGTGGCGACCACACCCCCGCGCTGGCAAGGATCGAATCCGGATTTCGGACAACGAGATTCCGACAACGGGGAGAGAACGGGCACATGAGTACGCCCATGGGGTGTGTGATCACCCTTTTCATGCAATCGACCGCGCCCGCACCCGCATCGGTGCGAGCGGCGCGGCCGTCCGGAACAGCAAACGGTGGACGCCGGACCGGCACCGGCCAGGCAGTCACGGCCGCCGACACCGGATGGGGGTGAGCGGCGGCACGTACCGCCGCCACAGACCGACCCCCTTCACCTAGGAAAGACATGGCACTGGACACCCGCGCCCTTCTGCTGCTCGTCCGCGTCGGGTGCCTGCGCGAGCAGGCCCTGCGTTCCTGGACCGCCCGACCGGACCTCGATCTGGCGCTCGCCGAGAGCGCCACCGCCGCCTATCTGCGCCTGGCCGACCGCCAGGTCCCGCTCTCACCGGAGCGGCCCGCCGACGAGATCTACGAAGCCTGCCGCGCCCAGCTGGCCGCCGCACCCGGCCGCAAGGGCGTCATCGGTTTCCTCGACTCCACCCTGCCCGTGGTGGCCCGCCTGGCCGAGGAGTTCGGCCTGCCCGGCTGCCCGCCCGAGACTCTGCGCCACCTGACGGACAAGACGTGGGCCCGCGCCCGCCTCGCCGAATGCGCCGTCCCCGGACCCGCGTTCCGGGTACTGGACGCTTCGCTGACCGGGACCGGGGAGCGCACACGGGCGCTGGCCGGGCTGCGCCACCCCCTCATCCTCAAGCCCGCCGACTCCTCGGCCGGCCGGGGCGTGATTCGTGTGGCCGGACCTGGGGAGACCGACGACGCCTGGGAGCACGCGGCCGCCTTCAGCAAGAACGGCAGCCTGCTCGCCGAGGAGGAACTCCTCGGCGACGAGATCAGCGTGGAGACGCTGACCGTCGACGGCCGCACCGTCGTCCTCGCCCGCACCGAGAAACTCGCCACCCGCGACGAGTCGTTCGTGGAACTGGGGCAGGCCGTGCCCGCCCGGCTGTCCGGCCCGCTCGCGGAGCGGATCGACGAGGTGGCCGCCGCCGCGCTCAAAGCCGTCGGCTTCGACCACGGCATCGCGCACACCGAGATGATCCTCACCGCCGACGGTCCCCGCATCGTCGAGGTCAATCCCCGTCCGGCGGGCGACTGCATCCTCGACCTCGTTCATCTCACCACCGGCACCGACGTCTACGGGCTCGCCGCCGACCTCGCCCTCGGCGAACCGGTCGACCTCGACGCGCTCGCCGCCGCCCGTCCCGCGGGCGGCGCCGCGATCCGCTTCCTCACCGCCCCGGCCGGGGTCGTACGCCGCGTCGACGGCGTGCCCGAGGCCGCGGCCCTGCTGGACCCGGCGCACGAGCGGCTGGTGCTGCTCACCCGCCCCGGCGACGTGGTCGAACCCGTCACCACCAATCTGCACCGCCTGGGATACGTCCTCGCGGTGGGCCCGGACACCGAGACCGCCGTGGCCCGCGCCGAGCGCGCCGCCGCCCTGGTCGGCATCGTCACGTCCCCGCCCGCCCCCGGCGAGCCGCCCGCGCGGCGACTGCCCAGCTCCGAGTGCTGGACCTGAGTCCGGTGACCACTCCCTCGTACCCAAGGAATGCCATGCGATCCCCCGACTCCTGCTGGCTGGTGAGCGGACCGCGCTGGACGGGTGGCAGCACGCCCCTGCCGGGCCGCGCCGGTGTTCTCGTGCTCGGCGCCGGTGTCATGGGCTCGACGCTCGCCTACTGGCTGGCCCGCGCGGGCCACGCGCCCCTCGTCCTCGACCGCAACGACAGCCCCGCCGAGGGCTCCTCCGGCCGCAACGCCGGACGCGTCATCCAGGGCGGCAACGCCCAGCACGCGCCTGCCATCGAGCGGTTCGGCCACGGCCAGGCCCTCGCCGTCTACCGGGCCACCCTCGTCAACCGCGACCTGGTGCGCGAGGTCACCGCCCGCGAGGGCATCGAGGCGCACCGCACCACCACTGCCAAGCTCGACCTCACCGACAGCGAGGACGAGGCGCTCGAACTCAAGCGGACCGCCGACGCGCTGAGCGCCGACGGCATCGCGGCCGAGTGGCTCGACCTGCCGGGCGCCCGCCGGGTGTTCGGGACCGACCTGCCCGACACCGTCCTCGGCGGACTGCACCGGCCCGACCAGGACGCCGTGCACTCCGTCGGATACGTCCGGGGCATCGCCGACGCCGCCCGCCGGCATGGCGCCACGTTCAGCCTCGGCGTCACCGCGACCTCCCTGGAGAGGACGGAAGAGGGCGCGTGGCGCGTCGGCACCGACGCCGGCGAGGTCCTGGCCGACCAGGTGGTGGTCGCCCTCAACGCCTGGACCGGCCGGCTGCTGCCCGAACTCGACGCCCGGATCACCCCGGTGCGCGGCCAGCTCGTGCAGACCGCGCCCGTCCCCTTCCGCATCCCGCAGTGGGGACTGGACCGGGGCCTGGTCTACGGCGGCCAGAACCAGGACGGCTCCCTGCTCCTGGGCGGACTGCGCACCACCGTGCCGAACCGCGACGAGAACATCGAGCTGCCCGCCGACGCCAACACCCCGGCCTTCTCCCCGGAGCTGGCCGACCGGCTCGCCACCGCGCTGCCCGCCCTGCTGCCCGAGACCGCGGGCGTGCCCGTGGTGCGCGCCTGGAGCGGTGTCATGGCCTTCACCCCGGACCGCTGCCCCCTCGTCGGCGCCATGCCCGGCCGGCCCGGACTGTGGGTCATGGCCGCCTTCAGCGGCCATGGCATGCCCTACTCCCAGGTCGTCGCTCACCAGCTCGCCGAGCGCATCGGCGGCGGCGCCGGAGCGGGCCTGCCCGCCGCCTTCGACCCGGCCCGGTTCCGGTGAGGGCGCCGATGAGAGACCTCGTACCGCCGCCGCTCACCCGGAGCGCCGACCCGGCCCGCCCGCACGGCGGTTCGGAACCCGACGCACCCCTGCTGGTGATCGGCGCGGGTCCCAAGGCCATCGCCCTCGCCGTCAAGGCCAAGGTGCTCCGGGAAGCCGGGCTGGACGCCCCCGAAGTGGTCGCCGTCGAACGCGACCGCACCGCCGCCCACTGGCGCGAGGGCCACGGCTGGACCAACGGCCGCCAGAGCCTGGGCACTCTCCCCGAGAAGGACCTCGGCTTCCCCTACGACGCCACCACCTGGGGCGACCCCCATGACCCGCTCGTCGCCGAGATCGTCCGCCTCACCACCGGCTACGGCTGGGCCGGACACCTGATGAGCCGCGGCGGCTACGCCCGCTGGGTCGACCGGGGCCGCCCCCAGCCCAGCCACCGAGAATGGGCCGACTACCTCGACTGGGCCGCCCGCGAGGCCGGGCTGCGCGTCGTCAGCGGCGAGGTGCACGGCGCCGAGGCCGACGACGACGGCTGGACCCTCCGGTACACGGCCCCCGGCGGCCGCGGCACCGTACGCGGCCGGGGTCTGCTGGTCTCCGGGCCGGGACCGTCCGGCACCGCGCTCACCGCCGACGACGACCGGGTGCTGGACACCGCCGGCTTCTGGCGGCTCGCCGTCGCCGGACTGCCCCGCCGGATACGGCACGTGGTGGTCGTCGGCTCCGGCGAGACCGCGGGCACCGTGGTCCGTGAACTCGCGGTCGCCCAGGAGCGGGAGGTCACCGTCGTCACCCCGCGCGCCGCCCTCTACAGCCGTGGCGAGAGCCCCTTCGAGAACCGTTACTACAGCGACCCCACCGGCTGGACCGCTCTCACCGAGAGCGACCGCAGGGAGTTCATCCGGCGCACCGACCGCGCCGTCTTCTCCCTCGACGTCCAGCACGACCTCGCCCGCACCGCACGGGTGACCTGGTGCCCCGGCCGCGCCACCGGCACCCGTCCCGGCAGCCCCGTCGCCCTCGTCTACGCGTACGGGGGACGGTCCGGCGAGATCGAGGCCGACCTCGTGGTCGACGCCACCGGCGGTGACCCCATGTGGTTCACCGGCCTGCTCGGCCCGCGCGCCCGCACCGCCCTCACCGCGGCCGTCGGCGGCACCCTCACCCGCGCGGCCGTGGAAGGCGCGATCGACCGCTCCCTCGCCGTACCGGGCCTGCCCGCCCCGCTCCACCTGCCCAACCTGGCGGCCCTTGCCCAGGGCCCCGGCTTCCCCAACCTCAGCTCCCTCGGCCTGCTCACCGACCGGGTCCTGCGCGCCCACGTCCCGCCGAGGTCCCCGGCGGACCTCGCGGGGGCGTGTGCCGTGACCGGCCGGACGGGCGCGCCGGCCCCGTACTACCGAGGAGACGCGTGATGGCCACCGCCGTCCCGGCCGGGCACCAGCCCGCCGACACCGACTTCGTCCAGCTACTCTTCACCGACATCGCCGGCCGGCTGAAGTCACTCGAGATCCCCGCCGCCCGCTGGGACGCGGTACGCGCCGACGGCTGGACCCTGGACGGCTCCGTACTGCTCGGCTTCGGCGACCCCGACCACAGCGACCTGCGCCTCGTGCCCGACCCGGAGACCTTCGTCGTCCGGCCCTGGCCGACCCCGGCCGGCCGCACCGTCGGCATGGTCCTGTGCGACGTGCGCGACGCCCAGGGCCGCCCCTTCGCCGCGGACCCCAGGGCCGTGCTGCGCCGCGCCGTCGAGGAGTCCGAACGCCGCGGACTCCGGCCGGTGTTCGGCGTCGAGGCCGAGTTCTACCTGCTGCGCGAGTCCGCCCCCGGCCGCCTCGACCCCTCCGACAGGAACGCCTACTGGGACCTCGGCGAGACCGAGGAGGCCGACGAGGTCTGCCGGGACATCAGCGAGGCGCTGGACCGCATGGGCCTGACCGTCACCGGCCACCACCACGAGGTGTGCCCCGGCCAGCGCGAGATCGTCTTCCTGCACGGAGACGCCCTCACCACCGCCGACCGGCTGCTCCTGCTCAAGCACACCGCCCGCGCCATGGCCCGCCGGCGGGGCCTGAGGGCCGTCTTCATGCCCAAGCCGCTCGCCCACCTCTACGGCAACGCCCTGCACCTCCACGTCTCGCTGCGCGGCACCGACGACGACCGGCCCGTCTTCCACGACGCCGAGGACCCGCAGGGCATGTCCGCGCTCTTCCGCGCCTGCCTCGCCGGGGTCCTGGACCACGCGCCCGCGCTCACCGCCCTCGGCAACCCCACCGTCAACTCCTACAAGCGGATGGTCCCCGCCTCCGGCACCCCGGTGCACGTCAGCTGGGCCCGGCACAACCGTTCCACCGCCTTCAAGGTCGTCGGTGACCCCGCCGTTCCCGACTCCACCCGGCTGGAGCTGCGCAGCCCCGACCCGGCCGCCAACCCGCATCTGCTGTTCGCCGGTGTCCTCGCCGCCTTCGCGGACGGCGCGGAGCGCGGGCTGAAGCTGCCCGACGCCTGCGAGGAGCCGGCCGACACCCTCGGCGCCGCCGAACTGGCGGCCCGCGGCATCGCCCCCCTCCCCACCGACCTGCCCACCGCGCTACGCGCCCTCGCCGAGGACACGGTCGTCCGCGGTGCCCTCGGGGACCTCGCCGCCACGGCCCACGACCGGCACTGCCGCGCCGACTTCAACGCCTGGCACCGGATCGTCACCCCGTGGGAGGTGGAACGGTACGCGGATTCCGTGTGAGCATCCCCCGTCGCACCCGCGCACCCCACCCCGGAGGAACCCCTTGCAGTACACCGTCACCACGTCCGAGGGCCCCCTCACCGTGCCGTCGCCCGACCACGAGTGGACCGTCCTGTTCTTCATCACCGAGCCCGGCATCGGAGAGCGCGTGCCCGAACTGGGCGGCTGCACCACCGGACTGTGCTCCGCCCGCGACGCGGCCGCCCGCTTCGCCCGCGCCGGCGCCCGCGTGCTCGGCGCCAGTGCCCACGCGCCGGGCGAGCTGGCGGAGTTCGCCGCCGGGCGCGCCCTCGGCTACCCGCTGATCGGCGACAAGGACCTCGCCCTCGGCCGCGCCCTCGGCGTACCCGAGGTGCGTGCCGAGGGCCGCGTCCTCTTCGAGCGCGCCGGAGTCGTCCTGGACCGCACCGGCGCCGTCCGCGCCCTGATCCACCCCGTGCCCGACCCCGAGCACCACGCCGACCTGGTCCTCGGGGAACTGACCCGGCTCACCGGTGAGGGCGAGGATGACTGACGTACCGTCAGGGCGCGGGCCGGGCCGGATACGGGCCCTGCTGCCGGAGCGGGGAGCGCCGCGCGCACTCGCCCTGTCCACCCTGGTGGGCCAGACCGGCAGCGGACTCCTTCTCCCGGTCAGCGCGCTGTTCTTCACCCGGTCCGTCGGCCTCTCGGCCGCCCAGGTCGGCGTCGGCCTCGCGGTCGCCGGACTGACCGGGCTGACGGCGGCCGTCCCGGCGGGCCGGATCGCCGACCGCTTCGGCGCGCGCGGCACCTATGCCGCCGCGCTCGCCGGACAGGCCCTCGCCACCGCCTCGTTCGCACTGGTGCACTCCCTGTGGGCGTTCATCGTCGTCACCTGTGTGGCCGCCGTCGCCGAACGCGGGGGCGCCGCCGCGCGCGGTGCCGTCATCAGCAGCGTCGGGGTCGGAGAGGCGCGGGTGCGGCTGCGCGCCCTGCTGAAGTCGGTCACCAACGCGGGCCTGAGCATCGGCACCGCCCTCGCCGCGTTCGCCCTCGCGGCCGACACCCGCGCCGCCTACCTGGCCGTCGTCCTGCTCAACGCCTGCGCCTACGTGCTGGCCGCGCTGCCCCTGCGCAAGGTGCCCCCGGTCCGTCCGGCGCCCACGGGCCCCTCGGCGCCCGCCCGCCGTACCGTGCTGCGCGACCGTCCGTACGCCCTGGTCACCCTGGTCTGTGGGCTTACCAGCATCCACTACGACGTGCTCTCCCTCGCCCTGCCGCTGTGGATCGCCGACCACACCAGTGCCCCGGAGTGGACCATCTCGGCCGTGGTGCTGGCCAACACGGTGCTGGTCGTCCTGCTCCAGGTGCCGTTCTCCCGGGGAACGGGAAGCGTGGACACCGCCGCGCGCGTGGTGCGCCGCTCCGGCTGGGTGCTGCTCGTGGGCTGGGCCGCCATCGCCTGCGCGGTCCTCGCCTCCGCGCCGCTCGCCGCGCTGGGCCTGCTGCTCGTCGGCATGACCCTGCACACGGCGGGCGAACTGTGGCAGTCCGCCGGCAGCTACGGCCTCAGCTACGAACTCGCACCCGACGGCTCGCACGGCGAGTACCAGGGCTTCTTCTCCCTCGGCCGGGGTGTCACCGGTGTCGTGGCGCCGCTGGCGCTGACCACGCTCTGTCTCGCCCCCGGCCCCGACTGGCGTCCGCTGGGCGGCTGGCTGCTGCTGGGCGTCCTCGTCGCCCTGGTCGCCTCCGCCGCCCCGTACACCGCGCGCAGGGCCCGGCCCGTGCCCCTCACCCCCGTCGTCCCACGGGTCACCAAGGACCCGGCGCTCACCCAGGACTCCGTATGACCGAGACCGCCACCCGCACCGTCCTCGTACTGGGCGGCGGCACCCGGCTGCCCAAGGCCCTGCGCGCCCACGGCTGCCATGTCGTCTACGGCGGCACGCTCGCCGAGTTCGGCCCCGGGCACCGCGATGCCTGCGACGAGGCGCTGCTGCTGCCCGACGACGACGGCGACGTGTGGCTCGACCGCGTCCTGGCCCTGCACAAGGCGGTGCCCTTCGACCGGGTCGTCACCGTCCGCGAACGCTTCCTGACCACTGCGGCCCGCATCCGTGACGCACTCGGCCTGGCGGGCAACCCGCTGCGGACCGTGCTGCTGCTCAAGGACAAGGCGTTGATGCGCGAGGTCCTCGACGGCACACCCGGCTCGCCCGCCGTACGGGCCGCGCTGATGCGGGCGCCCGACGACCTGGCCGGCTTCACCGCGCGTGCCGGGCTGCCCGTCGTGCTCAAGCCCCGCGACGGCTCGGGCAGCCAGGGCATCCAAGTCCTGCGCTCCGCCGCCGACGTGGAGCGGGCCGCACGGCTGGTCGCGGAGACGCCGGACGCGCTGCTCGCCGAGGAGTTCCTGGACGGGCCGGAGTACAGCGTGGAGTCCTTCTCGCGCGGCGGGGAGCACCAGGTGCTGGCGGTCACCGAGAAGTTCACCGGTGACAACGCCGTCGAGATCGGCCATGTCGTACCCGCCCGCATCGACTCCGCCCGCCACGCGGCCCTGGTGTCCGCCACCCGCGCCTTTCTCGACGCGGTCGGCCTGACCGAGGGCCCCGCCCACACCGAGGTCATCGTCACCCCCGCCGGCCCCCGCGTCGTCGAGTCCCACGACCGCCCCGGCGGCGACGGCATCATCGACCTCGTTCGCGAGGTCACGGGCGCGGACGTACGCGACCTGCTGGCGGCCCACACGGCCGGAGTACAGCCGCCCCCACAGGTCCCCACCGCAGAGGCGGCCGCGACCTGGTTCCTGACCGCACCCCCCGGCCTGGTCACGGAGGTGACCGGCTGGCAGGCCGCCGCGACGAGTCCGGGCGTGCTGCAGACCGACCCCGAAACCGCCCCCGGCGACACGGTCCCCCCGCTGAGCAGCTCCGAGGACCGCTGCGGCTCCCTGACAGCCGTGGGTGCCACCGCGGACGAGGCCCTGGAACGAGCCCGGGCGGCCATCGCCGAGGTCCACATCACCACGCAGCCGGTACCTGGCGAGGAGACGCCCGCACCATGACCACCGCCCCGCCCACCACCCTGACCACTCGCTACCTGGCCGGACCCGGGCGACGCCCGCTCGCCCTCCGGGAGTCCGACCGGCTGGACCTCGTGCGCCGGGCTCTGGAGGACCGTTTTCTCAGCCGGCCCGTCTTTCTCACGGAGGGGGAGGCCGGACGACTGGAGCGGGATCTCAACGGGGTGACCGATCTGCTCTTCGGCCTGCCGGAGCGGCTCTTCGACGGGGACCCGTACGCCTTCGCGGCCGCGGTCGGGCTGCGGCCCGAGCAGGCGCGTCTCGCCCTGCGGCCGCCGGTGGCCGCGCCGGGCCGGATCGGCCGTGCCGATCTGTACCGGGACCAGGTCGGTTTCCGGCTTCTTGAGTTCAACATCAGCAGCGCCCTGGGGGGCCTGCAGATCACGGAGTTGAACCGGCTCGCGCTGGCCGACCCGGAGCTGGCCGCGTTCGTCGCGGCGGAGGGACTCGGCTTCCCGGACACGGTCGCCATGCTCGCCGGGCAGATACGGGAGGCGGCGGGCCGGGCGGGGGAGACGTGCCGGGTCGCCCTGATGGACTGCCCCTCCGGCTACCGTGCCACCGAGCCCGAGATCACCGCTCTGGCCGGGCTGCTCGCCCACCACGGTGTCGAGGCGTTCGGCTGCCACACCGGCCAGGCGCGCGAGTCCGGCGGCCGCCTGATGGTCGACGGACGCCAAGTCGACCTGGTGTACCGCTACTTCACCCTGGGTGAGCTCACCGCCGACGCGGCCGCCCTGCGCGAAGCCGAGGCCCTGCTCGACCTCTTCGCCCGCTGCGATGTCCCCGTACTCTCCCCGCTGCGCACCTCCATGCACGGTAACAAGCGTGCACTGGCCCTCCTCTGGGAGGACCGTTGCCAGGAAACCCTGGATGCGGGGGAGCGGGACCTCGTAGGCCGCCTGCTCCCCTGGACCCACGAACTACGTCCCGGCACGGCCCGCGTGGCGGGCGAACCGACCGATCTCCTCGCGTACTGCCGCCACCACCGCGACCGCCTGGTGATCAAGCCCGCGCACGGCCTCGGCGGCTCCGGCACCGTACTGGGCCGCAGCGTCGGCGACGCCCAGTGGGCGGCGAGCCTCGAACGCGCCCTGGCCACCCCGCACATCGTGCAGGAGCTGGTCACCCCGCTGCCGGAACCCTTCCCCGGGGAGGAGGGCGCGGACGAGCCATGGGTGCTCAACTGGGGAGCCTTCCTCATCGGCCGCAGCTACGCGGGCGCGTTCCTGCGCGGCCTGCCCGCCGGCCGCGCCGATGTCGTCTCGTACGCGGCCGGCGCCCACGCGGGCTGCGCCTTCCAGCAGCGCATGGGCGCCCCTAGCTGAACAGGTACACCGCGACGGCCGCCGCCACCACGACGGCGGCCAGCACGAACACGGTGCGGCCCGTCCGCCCCCGGCGCTCGGGAGCCTCCTCCTCCTGGAGGGGGGCCCGCGAGATGACCGGGGCGTCGGCAGGGGCGTCGTCGTGGACGACGTCCGCGACCACGACGGACACGTTGTCGTTGCCCCCCGCGCCGAGGGCCAGCTGGACCAGGCGGTCGGCGGCCTCGTCCCGGCTGGGCAGGCCGAGCGCCACGGCCAGTTCGGACTCGGCCACCAGATCGCTCAGCCCGTCCGAACACAGCAGGAACCGGTCGCCGGGCAGGGTCTCCAGACGGAACAGGGCCGGGCTCAGCGGCTCCCCGCCGACCAGCGCCTTCGTCACCATGGACCGCTGTGGATGCGCGAGAGCCTCGGCGGGGGTGATCCGGCCGTCGTCCAGCAGGGTCTGCACCAGGGAGTCGTCACGGGTCAGCAGTACCAGCTCACCGGCGCGCATCAGATACGTGCGCGAGTCCCCGACGTTGGCCACGACGAACTGATCGCTGTCGGCCTCCATCAGGACCGCCGTGATGGTGGTTCCCATCCCGTTCAGCTGCGGCGCGTCCCGCACGGCCTGCGCGATGGCCAGGTTCCCGGCGAGTATCGCCTCGCGCAACGCTTCCATGGGCTCCGCCCGCGTCCGCTCCGGCCCCAGCTCGGCCATGTGGGAGATGACGACAGAACTGGCCACCTCACCCCCGGCATGCCCGCCCATCCCGTCCGCCACCACCAGCAAATGCGGCGCCGCGTACACGGAGTCCTCATTGACCTCCCGGACAAGGCCCTTGTCGCTGCGGACGGTGAACTGGAGGGTCAGAGACATGTGTTCTCCTGGCTGGCGGACCCGAGCCGACGACGACGTCTTCCATCGCGGCGGGACGGAAGGGAGGGGGAGAAGAGTGAAGAGGGGGGCGTCCGGGCACACCACACCAGACTCGATCGAGTCTCTTCGCCCCAGCTGAGGAAGTCAAGTTCGTGCAGGGGGTGCGGAGTTGGGTGTCAGTTCGCCGGGTCCGGCGCCGCCTTCCCCGCTTCCGTGAGGGGGCACGCCGTGACGGGTGGGACCGGCCTCTCGCCCGCACGGACCGTCGCGAAGAGGCCGGCCGCCACGTCCCTGACCTGGCGGACTTTGGTCCCCCGTAGCTGTCCGGTACGCCTGCGGGCAGCGGGCACCTCCGGGCTCCGGCTCTGATTGCGCGCCGGTCCCGCCTGTGAAACGTTCGCAGGGAGGCACTCCGCTCCCGATGATTGTGGCGCCGACATGACTACTCCGCGCGTTCCGCTGTCGATCCTCGACCTCGTACCCGTGGCCTCGGGTACGGACACCACCACCGCGCTCAACCAGTCCGTCGAACTGGTGCGGCTCGCGGACGCGCTCGGCTACAACCGGTACTGGTACGCCGAGCACCACAACGTCGTCACCTTCGCGTCCTCCGCGACCTCCCTGCTCATCGGCCGCGCCGCCGAGCACAGCGAGCGCATCCGGCTGGGCTCGGGCGGCGTGATGCTGCCCAACCACAGCCCGCTGATGGTCGCGGAGTACTACGGCACCCTCGCGGAGATGTACGGCGACCGCATCGACCTCGGCCTCGGCCGCGCACCGGGCACCGACCCGACGACGGCCGCCGCGCTGCGCCGGGGCGGCGCCGCCACCGACACGTTCATCCAGGACGTCGTCGACCTGCACCGCTACCTCAGCTCCCGCGACGGCGGGGGGCCCGGGGTGCGGGCGGTGCCGGGCCAGGGCACCGAGGTCCCGCTGTGGATGCTGGGCTCCAGCCTCGACGGCGCGGCCGTCGCCGCCTACCTCGGGCTGCCGTACGCCTTCGCCTCGCACTTCGCACCGCAGATGCGGCACGAGGCGCTGGCGCTGTACCGCTCGCGCTTCTCGACGGAGTTCCCCACCGCCGAGATCCCGCAGCCGTACGCCATGGTCGGCGTCAACGTCCTCGTCGCCCCCACCGACGAGGAGGCGCACTACCTGTTCACCACCGCCCAGCAGATGGCCGCCGGCATCTACACCGGCGGGCGCGGCCCGCTGCGGCCCCCGGTCAGGGACCTCGGGACCGTGATCGGCCCCGAGGTCGCCCGATTCGTGGACGACTTCCAGCAGGTGCGCGCGGTGGGCTCACCGGAGACGGTCGTCACCGAGCTGGAGGCGCTGGTCGCGGACCTGGAGGCCGACGAACTGATCATCACGACCTACACCCACGACCCCGCGCACCGCGCCCGCTCGTTCTCGCTGCTGGCCGAAGCATGGGGGCTGGACGGCGGCGCCTGAGCGGCCGGTAACCCTCACTTCAGCTCCTACGACCGGGCCTCTACCCGGCGGGATTTCCCGCGTCGGTGACGAGATAGTCCTCGCGAATGGGCCGCCCCTCGAAATAGCACTGGAGGATGTCGAGCGTTCCGGCGGCATAGCGGGCCTGCGCGGAAAGCGTCGTCCCGGAAACGTGGGGCGTCATTCCGTTGAACGGCATCGTGCGCCAGGGATGGTTGACCGGCGCCGGCTGCGGATACCAGACGTCTCCCGCGTATCCGGCGAGATGGCCGGAATACAGAGCCTCCACGACCGCGTCCTGGTCCACCAGTTGGGCCCGCCCGCAATTGATGACGTACGTGCCGCGTTTCATCATGCCGAAGGTCTTCGCGTTCAGCATGTTCTTCGTGGACGGATACAGCGGCAATTGCAGGCTCAGAATGTCGATGTCGGAGATCATCGACTCCAGATCCGGGTGAAAGGTGAGGCTCAGTTCTTTCTCGGTCTCCGGATCGAGCTGATGCCGCTGGTGATAGTGCAGCTCCAGCCCGAAGGGCTTGAGCCGTCGCAGGACGGCAAGCCCGATGCCGCCCGCCCCGACCGCCCCGTACTTCATGCCCTCGATGTCGTAACCGCGCTCCACACAGTCCGCGACGTTCCAGACGCCGTTGGTGGAGACGCCGTGCGAGGGAAGGTAGTTGCGCACCTGGGCCAGGATCATCATCACCGTGTGCTCCGCCACACTGACGCTGTTGGAGCCGGTGACCTCGGCGACGGTGACCCCCGCCCGCGCCGCCGCGTCCAGGTCGACATGGTCCGAGCCGATCCCCGCGGTGAGCGCCAGCTTCAGCTTGGACGCCTTCGCCAGGCGCTCCTTCGTGAGATACGCCGGCCAGAACGGCTGCGAGATGACGACCTCGGCCTCGGGGAGATACTTGTCGAACTCGGTCTGCTCCCCGTCCTTGTCGCTGGTGACGATGAACCGATGGCCGTTCTTCTCCAGATAGCCCCGCAGTCCGAGTTCACCCGATACGCACCCGACCAGTTCGCCCGGTTTGAATCCGAGCGGGCCCTTGGGTGCGGGCGCTGGGTGACCGTTGACATTCCAGCCGATGTCCGGGATTTCGTCCCGCGCGTATACCGGCGGATATCCCGCCTGCGGGTCGGGATAGAGAACGCACAGAACGGTCGACATCAGCAGCCCCTTCACAAAAGGTGAGCAATCGGGTGCTATTTCGAGCCTACCCCCGTCACCGCCGCCCCGGCGCGACGAGCAATACCTGGCCGATGTGACCGCTGTCCATGGAAACTCAGCTCCGCTCGCCCTGTTGCCAGTCGCGCCAGCGGATGCGGGGCTTGTCCAGCACCTCGCCGAGCGTGCCCCACTCGTCGCGGCCCAGCCGGGAGAGCGGGCGCAGCCGCTCGATGTCCGGGAGCCCGTCCTTGGCGAGCGCCTCCTCGCTGACCACCGCGTGGACCACCCGCCCGAACACCACCGTGGAGTCGCCCAGCGTCAGCAGGCTGTGCAGCTCGCACTCCAGCGCCGCCGGGGAGGCCGCGACCCGGGGCGGTCTCACCCGCAGCGAGGGCTCGGGCTCCAGCCCCACCGCCCCGAACTCGCTGACGTCGGAGGGGAAGTCCGTCCCGGTGTCGTTGATCTCCTTGAACAGCCCCTCCGGCGCCAGGTTGACCACGAACTGCCCGGTCTCCTCCACGTTCCGCAGCGAGTCCTTGCGGGTCACCGAGGTGAACTGCACGATCGGCGGCTGCACACAGGAGACCGAAAAGAACGAGTGCGGCGCGAGGTTGGGCCGTTCCGGGTGGTCCCCGGGAACCGTGGAGACCCACGCGATCGGCCGCGGCACCACCACGGAGGTGAGGAGCCGGTAGAAGGCGTGCGGGGACATGGCCGAGGGATCGAAGTCGGTACGCATGATCCCCAGTATTCAGCGGCCCGGGCCTAGGGGGTGTCGTCCGGATCAGTTCGGCGACGCGGGGTCTGGCACGCACTCCCCCAAGCTCTCCGAGCAGGGGGGACCCCCAGCCGCGTTGTCGTCACTCGCCGACTCCCCCACGCTCGGCTGCGCTCGCGCGGGGGGACCCCCATCGCGTCGACTCCCTCCTCCGCCTTGCAGCTGCACGCACCAGACCCCGCTCGGGTCGGTCAGGAGGCGCCCTATCCATCCGTCGACCTGATCCAGACGACACCCCCTAACACTCGATGATGTTCACCGCGAGCCCGCCCCGCGCCGTCTCCTTGTACTTGACGCTCATGTCCGCGCCCGTCTCCTTCATGGTCTTGATGACCTTGTCGAGGGAGACCTTGTGGGAGCCGTCGCCGCGCATCGCCATCCTGGCGGCGGTGACCGCCTTCACCGAGGCCATGCCGTTGCGCTCGATGCACGGGATCTGGACGAGCCCGCCGACGGGGTCGCAGGTCAGGCCCAGGTTGTGCTCCATGCCGATCTCGGCCGCGTTCTCCACCTGCTCGGGGGAGCCGCCGAGCACCTCGGCGAGCGCGCCCGCCGCCATGGAGCAGGCGGAGCCCACCTCGCCCTGGCAGCCGACCTCGGCGCCGGAGATGGAGGCGTTCTCCTTGAAGAGCATGCCGATCGCGCCGGCCGCCAGCAGGAAGCGGACCACGCCCTCCTCGTCCGCGCCGGGCACGAAGTCCATGTAGTAGTGCAGCACCGCCGGGATGATGCCGGCCGCGCCGTTGGTGGGCGCGGTGACCACTCGGCCGCCCGCCGCGTTCTCCTCGTTCACCGCCATCGCGTAGAGGGTGATCCACTCCATGGCGTGCGCGAGCGCGTTGCCCTCGGCGCGCAGCTGGCGGGCGGAGACGGCGGCGCGGCGGCGCACCTTCAGGCCGCCCGGCAGGATGCCCTCGCGGGACATGCCGCGGGCCACGCACTCGCGCATCACCCGCCAGATCTCCAGCAGGCCCGCGCGGATCTCCTCCTCGGTGCGCCACGCCCGCTCGTTCTCCAGCATCAGCGCCGAGATCGACAGCCCGGTCTCCCTGGTGAGCCGCAGCAGCTCGTCACCGGTGCGGAACGGGTACTTCAGCACCGTGTCGTCCAGCTTGATCCGGTCCGCGCCGACCGCCTCCTCGTCCACGACGAAGCCGCCGCCGACCGAGTAGTACGTCTTGGTCAGCAGTTCCCCGCCCGAGGCGTCGTGCGCCCAGAGCGTCATGCCGTTGGCGTGGTACGGGAGGGTCTCGCGGCGGTGCAGGACGAGGTCGTCGTCGAAGGAGAAGGCGATCTCGTGCTCGCCGAGCAGGCTGAGCCGGCCCGCCTCGCGGATCGCCCCCACCCGGTCGTCGGCGCCCTCCACGTCCACCGTGCGCGGGGAGGCGCCCTCCAGGCCCAGCAGCACCGCCTTGGGGGTGCCGTGGCCGTGGCCGGTGGCGCCGAGCGAGCCGTACAGCTCGCAGCGGACGGCGGCGACGGCGTCCAGCAGGCCCTCGTTGCGGAGGCGGCGGGCGAACATGCGCGCCGCCCGCATCGGACCGACCGTGTGGGAGCTGGACGGGCCGATGCCGATCGAGAACAGGTCGAAGACCGAGACGGCCACGGTGACTCCTCAATACGAACAGGTACAAAAGGTGATGCGGACACAGCACGGGTGCCCCGCCCACCGGCAGTGGGCGGGGCACCCGGGTAACGAATACGGGGTACTACTCGCCCAGCGCCGGGTACAGCGGGTGCTTGTCCGCGAGCACCCGCACCCGAGCGGCGAGCGCCTCGGCGTCGTACGACGGCTTCAGCGTCTCCGCGATCACGTCCGCGACCTCGGCGAAGTCCTCGGCGGTGAAGCCGCGGGTGGCGAGAGCGGGCGTGCCGATCCGCAGGCCGGAGGTGACCATCGGCGGGCGCGGGTCGTTCGGGACCGCGTTGCGATTGACCGTGATGCCGACCTCGTGGAGCCGGTCCTCGGCCTGCTGCCCGTCCAGCTCCGACTCACGCAGGTCCACCAGGATCAGGTGCACGTCCGTGCCGCCGGAGAGCACGTTGACCCCGGCCTCGCGGGCGTCCGGCGCGGTCAGCCGCTCGGCCAGGATGCGGGCACCGTCCACCGTACGCCGCTGGCGCTCCGCGAAGTCCGCCGAGGCCGCGACCTTGAAGGAGACCGCCTTGGCGGCGATCACGTGCTCCAGCGGGCCGCCCTGGAAACCGGGGAAGACCGAGGAGTTCAGCTTCTTGGCGAAGTCCTTCTTGGCCAGGATGATGCCGCCGCGCGGGCCGCCGAGCGTCTTGTGCGTGGTGGAGGTCACCACGTCCGCGTGCTCGACCGGGTTCGGGTGCAGCCCCGCCGCGACCAGACCGGCGAAGTGCGCCATGTCCACCCACAGGTACGCCCCGGCCTCGTCCGCGATCCGCCGGAACTCGGCGAAGTCGAGCTGCCGGGGGTACGCCGACCAGCCCGCGATGATCACCTTGGGGCGGTGCTCCTTGGCCAGCCGCTCGACCTCGGCCATGTCGACCACGCCGGTCTCGCCGTCCACGTGGTACGCGACCACGTTGAACTGCTTGCCGGAGAAGTTCAGCCGCATCCCGTGGGTGAGGTGGCCGCCGTGCGCCAGGTCGAGCCCGAGGATGGTGTCGCCGGGCTGGGCCAGCGCGAAGAGCGCCGCCTGGTTGGCGGAGGCGCCCGAGTGCGGCTGGACGTTGGCGTACTCGGCGCCGAACAGCTCCTTCACCCGGTCGATGGCGATCTGCTCGGCCACGTCGACGTGCTCGCAGCCGCCGTAGTAGCGGCGGCCCGGATAGCCCTCGGCGTACTTGTTGGTCAGGACCGACCCCTGGGCCTCCATCACCGCCAGCGGTGCGAAGTTCTCGGAGGCGATCATCTCCAGGGTCGACTGCTGGCGGCGCAGCTCGGCGTCGACCGCGGCGGCGATCTCCGGGTCCAGCTCGTGCAGGGGCGTGTTCAGGACGTCAGTCATACGGCTTCCGGCTCCTCAGCCTGCGATGTAGGCGGTGTACTCGTCGGCGGTCAGCAGGTCGGCGGGCTGCTCCGCGACGCGCACCTTGAACAGCCAGCCGCCCGCGAAGGGCTCGGAGTTCACCAGCGACGGGTCGTCCACGACGTCCTGGTTGATCTCGGTGATCTCACCGGAGACGGGGGAGTACAGCTCGGAGACCGACTTGGTGGACTCCAGCTCGCCGCAGGACTCGCCGGCGGTGACCTGGGCGCCGACCTCGGGAAGCTGCACGAAGACCACATCGCCGAGCGCGTTGGCCGCGTGCTCGGTGATGCCGACCGTCGAAGCACCGCCGTCGGCGGCCGACAGCCACTCGTGCTCCTTGCTGTAGCTCAACTGCTGCGGGTTGCTCATGACCTGAATTCTCCTGTACGCGAGGACGTGCTCGTCGGGCGAAAAGGGCTCGAACCGCTGAAGAGCGGGTGAATGTGCGCAGGGTCACGCCGGGGACCGGCCGGACCCGGTGCCAGTGTCTACTTGGCGCGCTTGTAGAAGGGCAGCGCCACGACCTCGTACGGCTCGTGGCTGCCCCGGATGTCCACGCCCACACCGGTGCTGCCGGGGGCGGCGTGCGCGGCGTCGACGTAGGCGATGGCCAGCGGCTTGCCGAGGGTGGGGGAGGGGGCACCGGAGGTGACCTCGCCGATCACCTTGCCCTCCGCGACGACGGCGTACCCGGCGCGCGGCACCCGGCGGCCCTCGGCGATCAGGCCGACCAGCACGCGCGGCGGCTCTGCCTCGGCCCGCTCGGCGGCCTTCGTGAGCGCCTCGCGGCCGACGAAGTCGCCCTCCTTGCCGAACTTCACCACGCGGCCGAGACCGGCGTCGAACGGGGTCAGCCCGGTGGTCAGCTCGTGCCCGTACAGCGGCATGCCCGCCTCCAGGCGCAGGGTGTCCCGGCAGGACAGCCCGCACGGCACCAGACCGGCGGCGGAGCCGGCCTCCAGCAGCGCCTCCCAGAGCCGGACGGCGTGCTCGGGCTTCACGAACAGCTCGAAGCCGTCCTCGCCGGTGTAGCCGGTACGGGCGATCAGCGCGGGGATGCCCGCGACCGTGCCGGGCAGCCCGGCGTAGTACTTCAGGCCGTCGAGGTCGGCGTCGGTGACGGCCTTGAGGATGCCGGGGGACTCCGGGCCCTGGACGGCGAGCAGCGCGTAGGCGTCGCGGTCGTCGCGGACCTCGGCGTCGAAACCGGCCGCGCGCTCGGTCAGCGCGTCCAGCACGACCTGGGCGTTGGAGGCGTTGGCCACGACCATGTACTCGTGCTCGGCGAGCCGGTAGACGATCAGGTCGTCCAGGATGCCGCCGTCGGCGCGGCAGATCATGGTGTAGCGGGCGCGGCCCACGCCGACCGAGGCGAGGTCGCCGACGAGGGCGTAGTTCAGCAGGGCGGCGGCGCCGGGGCCGGTCACCGTGATCTCACCCATGTGCGAGAGGTCGAACAGTCCGGCCCGGGTACGCACCGCCTGGTGCTCGTCGCGCTCGGAGCCGTAGCGCAGGGGCATGTCCCAGCCGGCGAAGTCGGTCATCGTCGCGCCGAGCGAGCGGTGCACGGCGTCGAGCGCGGTACGGCGCGGGGCGTTGGGCTCTGTGCTACTCATCGGTCGTCTCCCAGGGCAACGGGGGATGGGGCGAGGAACGTTCCTCCCCATCTGTCATCGGAACCTGAGAGGTTCGCCATGACCCTCACGGTCACTGGCTTGCACCTTGGGTGGAGCCACTGCGACAGCGGCCCGCTTTTCAGATGTGCCTCGCCCGCGCGGTAACGGTGCCTGAGAGATTCAAGGGAGGGACTTGCTCCTTCGGCGCCCCGGATGGGGACTCTCCCGCGCGGATTCAAACGGCCGGTATGCAGTTGGCGGGCACATCATCGCACGGCCGCGCCCGGCCCTGAAGGGGCCACCGGCTGTGACATGCCTGTGGCCGTTCCGGGACCCGTACGGGGACCTCGCGCATTACCTTCTCTTTACATGAGTTGGGCAGGGGATGACCTGAGCCCACTGGGGGAGGGACGATCACGGTGAACAGGACCACGGTGTACGCCACGACCACCGGCATCCCGCTGCGGCAGCGGCCCTGCGCGGCCGCCGGGCAGCAAGCGGAGCGCCCCGCGCCGGCCGTCCGGGACCTGCGCGACCGCCCCGGCGGCCCCCGCACCCTCCGCTTCGGCCCCCGCGACCTCGCCGTAGTCACCGGGCTGCCCGGCAGCGGCAAGTCCACCCTGATGCGCCGTACGGTCCCCGGCCGCCGCGTCGACTCCCAGGACGCCCGCGACCGCTGGGCCGCCCGGCTCCCCGCCGCGCTGCCCTACGCGCTCTACCGCCCCCTGGTCCGCCTGGCCCACTACGCCGGGCTGCGCCGCGCGCTGGCCTCCGGCGAGGGCGTCGTGGTGCACGACTGCGGCACCCAGCCCTGGGTGCGCGCCTGGCTCGCCCGCGAGGCGCGCCGCAGAGGCGGCACCCTGCACCTGATCCTGCTCGACGTGTCCGCCGACACCGCCCGGCGCGGCCAGCGCGAGCGCGGCCGGGGCGTCTCGCGGTACGCCTTCCACCGCCACCGCGGCACCACCGCCCGGCTGCTGGACGCCGTCGAACGCGGCGAGAGCCCCGCCGGCTGCGGCTCGGTCGTCCTGCTGGACCGTGCCTCGGCGGACGGCCTGAAGCGGATCGAGTTCGCCACGTGAGCTCCCGCATCCGTACCGGATAGCCTTCTGCACCACAGCATGACTCCCAGCAGGCGGTAGGCACATGGACTTCCCGGCGGACCTTCCCGCGGACTTCCCGGCACAGGCACACCCCCACCCGCACGGCGGTTGGCCCGGCAACGAACTGGAGGAGGTCCTCTCCGCCTCCCTCGGCATACCCGCGGCCGGCGCCCGCGTCATCGAGGTGCTGGCCCGAAGCTTCGTCTGGATACCCCTGCCGAACGGCGGCGGTCCGCACAGCGGGCCGCTGGACCTGCCCACCGTCGAGATCGACGGCCAGGTGTACGTCCCGGTGTTCAGCTCCGAGGAGCAGTTCCGGCAGTCGCCCGGCGGACACCTCCCGCACACCGTCGCCCCCGCCGTGGAGTTCGCGCGCGGCCTGCCGCCGCAGGCGGGCGTCGTCATCAACCCCGGCGGCGTGGTCGGACTGCCGCTGCCGCCCGACGCGGTGGCCGCGCTGTGCCGGGCCGCGGGCTCCCCGCTGGACGGTCCGGCCTCCGGCGGCCGGGTGCGGCTCTTCGAGCCCGACTGGCAGGAGGACCCGGTGGACTTCCTGGCCGCCGCCTCCGCCGAGTTCGCCGCGGCCGGCGTGGTCGTCAGCGCCCGGCGCTGCCTCGCCGTCATCGAGACGGCCGACCCGGTGCTCTTCGTCGGCGTCGAGCTCGCCCACTGGGAGGGCGACGCGCGGGCGCTCCCGCTGGACGCCCTCGGCAAGGCACTCGGCCGCGCCCCGGCCCCCTGGCCCGTCAACCTGGTCCTCCTGGACGCCACCCAGGACCCGGTGGCCGACTGGCTGAGGACGAACGTGCGCCCCTTCTACCAGTTCGGCAACTGAGGCATCAGGGCTCGCGGGGCCCGCGCCGGTGGGCGCTTAAGCTGTCCCCACACGCGGGGAACTTGCAATGAAGGGGCGGTAGGACAGGTGAGCGCGAGCCCAAGCGGCAGCGTCGAGCACATGCTGCGCCAGGTCACTCCCGGACGCTACGACGCCTACGAGGCACTGCTCCGCGCCCTCGCCACCCCTTCGTCCGGCCAGATCTGGATGCTGCTGTGGCACGGCCAGGCCGGCTCCCCGGACGCGCAGTACGGGAACATGGAGGTCGGCGGCTTCGGTTACGCCCCCTGCGTGACCTCCGCCCAGGAACTCTCCGCCAGCGGCTGGAGCCGGTCCTACGAGGTGGTCGACAGCCTCGACGTCGCCCGCACCCTGTACCCGGAGCACTACGGCCTCTGGCTCAACCCGCACGCCCCCGGCGGCGGCGTCGGCATCCCCTGGCTGGACCTGCGCCGCATCGCCACGGGCCTGGACCGCCAGCCGGCCGGCCCTCTGCGGCTGTCCGAACCGGCCATCGAGGTACCGCAGTTCTACGCACTGCTCGCGCAGAACGCCCACCGCACCCCCGCCCTGCGCTCCCTGCGCCGCGCCTGGGTCCAGCCCGCGCTGGGCGCCCCCTACCTCGCCCTCGGCCTCGACGTGTACGAGTCGACCCCGGCCGCGGTCGACTCCGTCCGCGCGATGATGCAGCAGTCGGTCGGCGCGGTCCCCGAGGGCCTGCCGGTCTCCACGGTCGCCATGACCGACGACTTCGACCCCGTCGTCCTCTGGATGCGCGCCAACTCCCGACCGTTCTACGACCGCGAGGCCCACGGGGCGGTCGCGCCGGTGGGCGGGGCGTACTAGCGCCCTTTTCCTTTCCGCTCTTTGCCTTTTCCTGGTAATTCCGCGTTCCGGAATCCCGAATTTCACGGGGCCCCTCCGGCATTTCCGCATGCCAGTGAGCCGACGCCGGCGGCCGGCCCGGTGATCCGGAAGATCTGTGTGGACTGAGTGTTCGTCACGCCCTGTTCCGGGTAGGTCACGTGGAGGTCCGGTGTTGCGGCGGTGTGAACTCCCCCGCCATTAGGACGTGTTCAGCCGTACATGGCAGTGAATGACGGTCTTTGCTCATGTCGTCCCGAATTCACCTGTGTCCTACCGCTGTTACCCGTCGTTCGGATATCGGAACGTGCCAGCTTGCATCACGTTTAGGCATCCATTCCCCGTCAAGTCTGGCAACGGATCGCTCCGCCGTTGAAGACTCCCGATCCAGGGGTGTTCACCCCCGTGTACGACAGTCTTCGAAGCCGCTCGCGCGGCAAGTGTGGGCCGGCTCAGGCCGGTTGAGAGGGGTCCCTGTCAGAATGACGGCACCATTGCACGAGCCGACCGCTGACGCGGCCCCGAACGCGCACGAGGAAGCGGAGGTGGCGAGCGCCAAGGCGAAGGATGTCCAGGGACGTTCGCTGGGGCGCATCGCCTGGGAGCGGCTGAAGCGGGACAAGCTCGCCCTGACCGGCGGCACCGTCGTCGTCCTGCTCATCGTGATCGCCCTGCTGGCGCCGGTGCTCACCCACTTGATCGGGCAGGACCCGGACGCTTACCACGAGAACCTGATCGACCCGCTGTTCGGCACCCCCAAGGGGTCCCTCGGCGGTCTCGGCGGCGATCACCTGCTGGGCGTCGAGCCGGTCAACGGCCGCGACATCCTCGCCCGCATCCTCTACGGGGCGCAGATCTCGCTCCTGGTCGGCTTCCTGTCGGCCGTGGTGGCCGTCGCCCTCGGCACCGTGCTCGGCATCCTCGCCGGGTTCTTCGGCGGCTGGGTCGACTCCGTGATCAGCCGGGTGATGGACGGACTGCTGGCCTTCCCGCAGCTCCTGTTCATCATCGCGCTCGTCTCCGTGATGCCCAACAGCATGCTGGGGCTCAGCGGTTCGGCCGTACGCGTCTTCGTGATGATCCTGGTCATCGGCTTCTTCGGCTGGCCGTACATCGGCCGCGTGGTGCGCGGCCAGACCCTCTCGCTGCGTGAGCGCGAGTACGTCGACGCGGCCCGCTCGCTGGGCGCCGGACGGTTCTACATCCTGTTCAAGGAGCTGCTGCCCAACCTGGTCGCGCCGATCATCGTCTACTCCACGATGATGATCCCGACCAACATCCTCACCGAGGCGGCCCTGAGCTTCCTGGGCGTGGGCGTCAAGCCGCCCACCGCCTCCTGGGGTCAGATGCTCTCGAACGCGATCGACTACTACGACTCGGACCCCATGTACATGGTGGTCCCCGGTGTGGCGATCTTCATCACCGTTCTTGCCTTCAACCTGTTCGGCGACGGCGTCCGGGATGCCCTGGACCCCAAGGCTTCCCGCTGACCACGCCGTACCCCCAAGCGACCCGTGGAACCAGCACGGGGTCTCTCATCAATTCCGGAGGAACCGAGATCGTGACTACCCAGCGCACCTCAGGGCGGGCCAAGCGGACCGCGGCCGCTGCCGCCGTGGTCGCCGCACTGCTGACCACGGCCGCGTGCGGCGGCGGCGACGACGGCGGTTCGAAGAACGGTGCGGCCGGCTTCGACGCGGCCAACAACAAGGTCGCCCAGGCGTCCGAGGCCAAGAAGGGCGGCACCCTGCGCTTCGGGTCCGTCCAGGACGCCGACTCGTGGGACACCACCCGTGGCTACTACGGCTTCATGTGGAACTTCTCCCGCTACTACAGCCGCCAGCTCGTCACCAACAAGACCGAGGCCGGCGCCGCGGGTGCCGAGATCACCCCGGACCTCGCCACCGGTGTCGCCAAGGTCACCGACGACGGCAAGACCTACACGTACACCCTGCGTGACGGTGTGACGTGGGAGGACGGCAAGCCGATCACGTCGAAGGACGTCAAGTACGGCATCGAGCGCGTGTGGGCGCAGGACGTGCTCTCCGGCGGTCCGACCTACCTGAAGGAGGTCCTTGACCCCAAGGGTGAGTACAAGGGCCCCTACAAGGACAAGGCCAAGGACCACCTGGGTCTGAAGTCCATCAAGACCCCGGACGACAAGACCATCGTCTTCCACCTCCCGCAGGCCAACTCGGACTTCGAGGAGATGCTGGCGCTGACCTCGGGTTCCCCGGTCCGCCAGGACAAGGACACCAAGTCCAAGTACGGTCTGCACCCGTTCTCCTCGGGCCCGTACAAGTTCGCGTCCTACAGCCCCGGCAAGGACCTCAAGCTGGTCCGCAACGCCAACTGGAAGGCGTCCTCGGACCCCGTCCGCAAGGCGTACCCGGACGCGATCACCATCAAGTTCTTCTCCAACGCCAATGACCTGGACCAGCGTCTGATCAACGGCGACCTGGACATCGACCTGGCCCAGACCGGCATGTCGCCCCAGGGCCGCACGGTCGCCCTGAAGAAGCACAAGGGCAACCTGGACAACCCGGTCTCCGGTTACGTCCGTTACGCCGTCTTCCCGCAGAGCGTGAAGCCGTTCGACAACGAGCACTGCCGCAAGGCCGTGATCTACGGCGCCGACCACGTCTCGCTCCAGACCGCCCGTGGCGGCCCGGTCGCCGGCGGCGACATCGGCACCAACATGCTCCCGCCGTCGGTCCCCGGCGCCGAGGGCCAGAAGTACGACCCGTACGGGATCGCCGGTGCCAACAAGTCCGGCAACGTCGCCAAGGCCAAGGAAGAGCTGAAGGCCTGCGGCAAGCCGAAGGGCTTCAGCACCACCATCGCGGTGCGAAACAACAAGCCCGTCGAGGTGGCCACCGCCCAGTCGATGCAGGCGGCGCTGAAGAAGATCGGCGTCAACGTCCAGATCGACCAGTACGACGGTGCCCAGACCCCCGGCATCATCGGCAGCCCCTCGAACGTGAAGAAGAAGGGCTACGGCATCATCATCATGGGCTGGGGCCCGGACTTCCCGTCCGTGCAGGGCTACGGTCTCCCGCTGTGGAACAGCAAGTACATCCTCGAGAGCGGCAACAACAACTACGCCCTCATCAAGGACAAGAAGATCGACGGTCTCTTCACCGACTACGTCAAGACGCTGGACGACGCCGGCAAGACCAAGATCGCCACTGAGATCAACCACAAGGTCATGGAGGGCGCGTACTACCTGCCCTTCACCTTCGAGAAGTTCCTGAACTGGCGCTCGGACCGCGTCGCGAACATCTACACGTCGAACGGCTACAGCGGCATGTACGACTTCGTCAACCTCGGTCTGAAGTCCTCGAAGTAACCCCGGCACACCCGCCGAACGGCACGAAAGGCAGGTGAAGGCCGGCGCGGCGAGACCGTGAACCGCCGGATGATCTCCGGCGGTTCACGGTCCGCGGCGGGCCGTAAGCTGTGCTCGCTTACCTCATCAGGCGGCTCTTCGCCGCCGCAGTGATGCTCGTGGTCATCGTCATGGTGGTCTTCGGCATCTTCTTCCTCGTCCCCAAGTGGGCGGGGGTCGACGTCGCCACGAGTTTCGTGGGCAAGCAGGCCGACCCCGCGGCAGTCGAGGCGATCCGGGAGAAGCTCGGTCTGAGCGACCCGATCTTCCAGCAGGTGTGGGAGTTCTTCAAGGGCATCTTCGTGGGCCGCACGTACGCGGCCGGCGGCGATGTCACCCACTGTGCTGCGCCGTGCTTCGGTTACTCGTTCCGCAGCGAACAGGCCATCTGGCCGGTGCTGACGGACCGTTTCCCGGTCACGCTGTCCCTCGCGCTCGGCGCGGCGGTCCTGTGGCTGGTCTTCGGTGTCGCGGCGGGTGTCCTCTCCGCGCTCAAGCGGGGCACCCTGTGGGACCGCACCGCGATGGTGGTGGCGCTGGGCGGTGTCTCGCTCCCCATCTACTTCACCGGTCTGCTCTCCCTGGCGATCTTCTCCTACGGGCTCGGTCTCATCGACGCGCAGTACGTGCCCCTGGAGGACAGCTTCAGCGGCTGGTTCGGCGGCATGATCCTGCCCTGGATCACCCTGGCCTTCCTGTACGCGGCGATGTACGCCCGGATCACCCGCGCCACCATGCTGGAGATCCTCGGCGAGGACTACATCCGCACCGCGCGTGCCAAGGGCCTCAAGGAGCAGACGGTCATCGGCAAGCACGCCATGCGTTCCACGATGACCCCCATCCTGACCATGCTCGGCATGGACCTCGGCGCCCTCATCGGCGGCGCGATCCTGACCGAGACGACGTTCAGCCTGCCCGGCCTCGGCCAGGCCGTCCTCAACGCCATCAAGAATCAGGACCTGCCCGTCATCCTGGGCGTCACCCTGATCACCTCGGTGGCGGTGCTGATAGCCAACCTCCTGGTGGACATCCTGTACGCCGTGATCGACCCGCGCGTGAGGCTCTCATGACCGAACTCAGCAAGACCGGAGCCGCGGTGGGCGAGCCCACCGACCCCACGACCGCCGGCAAGGCGTTCCTGGACGTGCGCGACCTGAAGGTGCACTTCCCGACCGACGACGGCCTGGTCAAGTCCGTCGACGGACTGACCTTCACGCTGGAGAAGGGCAAGACCCTCGGCATCGTGGGTGAGTCCGGCTCCGGCAAGTCGGTCACCTCGCTCGGCATCATGGGCCTGCACACGGCCGGCCAGTACGGCAAGCAGAAGGCCCGCATCTCCGGCGAGATCTGGCTGAACGGCACCGAGCTGCTGTCGGCCGACCCCGACCAGGTGCGCCGGATGCGCGGCCGCGAGATGGCGATGATCTTCCAGGACCCGCTGTCCGCGCTGCACCCGTACTACACGATCGGCCAGCAGATCGTGGAGGCGTACCGCATCCACCACAAGGTCGACAAGAAGACCGCGCGCAAGCGCGCGATCGAGATGCTCGACCGGGTGGGCATCCCCCAGCCGGACAAGCGGGTGGACAGCTACCCGCACGAGTTCTCCGGCGGTATGCGCCAGCGCGCCATGATCGCCATGTCGCTGGTGAACAACCCCGAGCTGCTCATCGCCGACGAGCCGACGACCGCCCTGGACGTGACCGTCCAGGCGCAGATCCTCGACCTCATCCGCGACCTCCAGAAGGAGTTCGGCTCCGCGGTCATCGTCATCACCCACGACCTGGGCGTCGTCGCCGAACTCGCCGACGACATCCTCGTGATGTACGGCGGACGCTGTGTCGAGCGGGGACCGGCGGAGAAGGTGTTCTACGAGCCCCGGCACCCCTACACCTGGGGCCTGCTCGGTTCCATGCCGCGGCTCGACCGCGAGCAGCAGGACCGCCTGATCCCGGTGAAGGGCTCCCCGCCCTCCCTGATCAACATCCCGTCCGGCTGCGCCTTCAACCCGCGCTGCCCGTACGCCGACCTCCCCAAGGACAACGTGACCCGCACGGTCCGCCCCGAGCTGACCCAGGTCGGCAGCACGCACTGGGCCGCCTGCCACATGAGCACGGAGCAGCGGGAGCGGATCTGGACCGAAGAGATTGCGCCGAAGCTGTGAGCGACGAGAAGGCAGTGACGATTCCCGCGCAGGCCAAGAGCGCCGACAGCGCGGACGGCGAGATCCTGCTGAAGGTCAGCGGCCTGAAGAGGCACTTCCCCATCAAGAAGGGGCTGCTCCAGCGCCAGGTCGGCGCGGTGCACGCGGTCGACGGCATCGACTTCGAGGTGCGCGCCGGTGAAACCCTGGGCGTCGTGGGCGAGTCGGGCTGCGGCAAGTCCACGATGGGCCGGCTGATCACCCGCCTGGACGAGCCGACCGCGGGCACCATCGAGTTCGAGGGCAAGGACATCACGCACCTCGGGGTCTCGGGCATGCGCCCGATGCGCCGCGACGTGCAGATGGTCTTCCAGGACCCGTACTCCTCGCTGAACCCCCGGCACACCATCGGCACCATCATCGGGGCCCCCTTCCGGCTCCAGGGTGTCGAGCCCGAGGGCGGCATCAAGAAGGAGGTCCAGCGGCTGCTGTCGGTCGTGGGTCTCAACCCCGAGCACTACAACCGCTACCCCCACGAGTTCTCCGGCGGCCAGCGCCAGCGCATCGGTATCGCCCGCGCGCTCGCGCTGAAGCCGAAGCTGGTCGTGGCGGACGAGCCGGTGTCCGCGCTGGACGTGTCGATCCAGGCCCAGGTCGTCAACCTCATGGACGACCTCCAGGAGGAACTGGGTCTGACGTACGTGATCATCGCGCACGACCTCTCGGTCGTCCGGCACGTCTCGGACCGGATCGCGGTGATGTACCTCGGCAAGATGGTCGAGATCGCGGACCGCACCTCGCTGTACGAGGCGCCGATGCACCCGTACACCAAGGCGCTCATGTCGGCCGTGCCGATCCCGGACCCCAAGCGCCGGGGCGCCAAGAGCGAGCGCATCCTGCTCCGCGGTGACGTGCCCTCGCCGATCTCGCCGCCGTCGGGGTGCCGGTTCCACACCCGGTGCTGGAAGGCGACGGAGATCTGCAAGACCACCGAGCCCCAGCTCCTGGAGCTGCGGCCGGGTCAGCGGGTCGCCTGCCACCACCCCGAGAACTTCGCCGACCAGGCCCCGCAGGACACCGTCCTGCTGACGGCGGCGAAGGAGGCTTCCGAGCTGGTGCCGGACGCGGTGCTGGAGGAGTCGGCGGAGACGTCGGCCGCCGTCGCGGCGGAGGTCGCGGAGACCACCGCCACGAAGGAGCCGGAGGCCGAGAAGCCTTCCGTGACCAAGGCCGAGGAGACCAAGGTCGAGAAGGTCGAGGCCCAGAAGGTCGAGAAGACCGAGGCGGCCGAGAAGCCTTCTGTGACCAAGGTCGAGGAGACCAAGGTGGAGAAGACCGAGGCGGCCGAGAAGCCTTCTGGGACCGAGGTCGCGGAGACCAAGGTGGAGAAGACCGAGGCGGCCGAGAAGCCTTCTGTGACCGAGGTCGCGGAGACCAAGGCCGAGAAGGCGGGCACCGAAGAGGTCGAGAAGGCCGAGGCCGAGAAGCCCGGCACCGAGAAGTCCGGCACCGAGAAGGCTGCCGACGACAAGTGAGCCGGCGGCCGCCGTTCGCCCGGCGGCCGCCCCTCCTGCCTTGCTTCGCAAGGCCCGCACCCCGCGACAGGTCAGAATGTGTGGGTGCAGCTCGATCAGATCTTCAGTCCCTCCGTCCAGCACACGCTCGATGTCATCGGCATCTTCGTGTTCGCCATCTCCGGCGCCCTGCTGGCCGTCCGCAAGAACTTCGACGTCTTCGGGATGGCCGTGCTCGCCGAGGTGACCGCGCTGGGCGGAGGGCTCTTGCGTGACCTGATCATCGGGGCCGTGCCCCCGGCCGCCTTCACCGACCTCGGGTTCTTCGTCACCCCGCTGCTCGCCACCGTCGTGGTCTTCTTCCTCCACCCGCACGTGGAGCGCATCCAGGCGGCGGTGCTCGTCTTCGACGCGGCCGGACTCGGCCTGTTCTGCGTCACCGGCACGACCAAGGCGTACAGCCACGGACTCGGCCTGACCGCCTCCGCCACCCTGGGCCTCGCCACCGCCGTCGGCGGCGGTGTGCTGCGCGACGTGCTCGCCAACGAGGTGCCCTCGCTGCTGCGCTGGGACCGCGACCTGTACGCGGTGCCCGCGATCGTCGGCGCCACGATGGTGGTGCTGTGCATCCGCTTCGACGCGCTGACCTCCCTCACCAGCGGACTCGCCGCGGCCACCGCGTTCGTGCTGCGCCTGCTGGCCATGAAGTTCCACTGGCGGGCGCCACGCGCCTGGAACCGGCGCTCCACGGTCACGGAAGAGTGAGCCGCCTGTCCAGGGCTGTTCATGTGCCCGAAACGCAGAAAGCTACCGCTTAGTAATTAGCTGTTGTACCGTTTCACCCATGCCAGAAGCAGCCTCAGCCCCCGCCACTCGAGCCGTGATCGGCGACAGCGAGTTCGACCGTGACACCGAGGTCGTCCGGCGCGCGCCCGGCGTCTACGACATCGACCTCTCGGCCGGCTGGACCATCATCAGCGCCGTCAACGGCGGCTACCTGCTGGCCGTGCTCGGCCGGGCCCTCGCGGACACCCTCCCGCATCCGGACCCGTTCACCGTCTCCGCGCACTACCTGACGGCCTCCCAGCCCGGCCCCGCGGTCATCCGCACCGAGACCGTGCGCACCGGCCGCACCCTCTCCACCGGCCAGGCGTCCCTCTACCAGTACGACGCCGAGGGCAACGAGGTGGAGCGCATCCGCGTCCTCGCCTCGTACGGCGATCTCGCCGCGCTCCCCGACGACGTGCGGACGAGTGCCGTACCGCCCGCGATGCCGCCCCTGGAGCGCTGCCTCGGCCCGGCCGACGGTCCGGCGCCGGTGGACGGCAGTTCGGCCATCACCGAGCGGCTGATGCTCAAGCTGGACCCGGCCACCGTCGGCTGGGCGGTCGGCGCGCCCTCGGGCAAGGGGGAGATGCGGGCCTGGTTCGGGCTGGCCGACGGCCGGGACGCGGACCCCTTCTCGCTGCTGCTCGCGGTGGACGCGCTGCCGCCGACCGCGTTCGAGATCGGGCTGACCGGCTGGGTGCCGACCGTGGAACTGACCGTGCACGTGCGGCACCGGCCCGCGCCGGGTCCGCTGCGGGTGTCCATCACCACGCGCAACCTGGCCGGCGGCTTCCTGGAGGAGGACGCCGAGGTCTGGGACAGCGAGGACCGGCTGGTCGCCCAGTCCCGCCAGCTCGCGCGCGTGCGCCTGGGCTGAACCGCCCTGTGATCACCGCTCGGCGGGCGCCTCCTGGTCCATCCAGTGCCTGCTGCCCAGCGTGATCAGGCGCAGTTGCCGGACGGCCAGCCGGGTCACCCGCTCCCACTCGCCCTGCGGGGCCTCCAGCGCCTCCAGGAAGAGCTGGGCGGTGATGAGCATCTGGTCGACGTAGAGATGCGCGAGCATCGTCAGGTCGTCGTCACCCCAGCCCTCCGACTCGCGGTTCAGGGCCAGTTCGGCCTTCACCTCCTCGGTGAAGCGCGCGAGCTGGTCCCGGATCGCCTCGCGCACCGGCTGCACTCCGCCGTGCCGCTCGCGGGCGATGAAGCGGACGTGCGCCGGGAAGGCCCGTACATGCTGGTCGATCAACTCGACCGCGCGGCCGATGCGTTCCTCCGAGTCGTTCGCCGCCGACACCGTCGGCCCCACCATCGGGTGCAGGCTGCCCAGTGCCTCGTCGACCAGGGCCACCCCGAGATCCGCGATGGAGCGGAAGTGCCGGTAGAACGCGGTCGGCGCCACCCCCACGGCACGGGTCACCTCGCGCAGCCCCAGACTGCTCAGGCTCTGCTCCTCAAGCAGCACCAGGGCCGCGTCCAGGAACGCCTGACGGGTCTTCTGCTTCTGGGCCTGCCGGATGCCGAGGGTGTGACTCATGTCATCCAGTTAACAACTGTTCTCTCGAATTGAAAAGCCGCGCGGAGGGTTAGACTCAAGGTCAGTGAACAAGTGTTACTACAACTGTTCACCGAGACGACCCTGAGGGGGGATCGAAACCATGCTGTTCCTCGTTGCCGCACTCATGCTGCTCGGTGTCGCGCTCGGCACCGTGGCGCACGTACCGGTGGGTGTCAGCGTCGCCGTCGCCGCCTTCATCGGTGTCTGGCTCGTCGTCTTCGCCGTCCGTGAGCGCCATGGCCGACGTCGCACCACCAGCCACTGACCCGCCCGTCCGCACCGACCATCAGGAGCTGAGCACCATGCATCTCACCGCACCTGCCACCGGTCAGATCGAGGCGAAGCCGCGCCGCGACGCCGACGGCATGGCCGTCGCGTCCTTCATCCTCGGGCTGCTCGGACTGCTCGTCCTCAACCTGTTCCTGGGCCCCGTCGCCATCGTCCTCGCGGGCGTCTCGCTGTGGCGCGGCACGACCCGCCGGGGCCGCGCCTGCCTCGGCATGGCGCTCGGTGTGGCCGACCTCGTGGTCCTGTTCGCCACCATGCAGTTCACCGACACGGTGTCCTGGAGCCTGTGACCCACCGGCGCGGGGCCGAGGGCGGCTCCGCGCGGCCCGTAGAATCGGCGTCACCATGGCTTACCTCGACCACGCGGCCACCACGCCGATGCTTCCCGAGGCCGCGCGGGAGCTGACCGACCGGCTCGGCGTCACCGGCAACGCGTCCTCCCTGCACGCCTCCGGCCGCCGGGCGCGCCGCACCGTCGAGGAGGCCCGCGAAACCCTCGCCGAGGCCCTCGGTGCCCGCCCCAGCGAGGTGGTCCTCACCTCCGGCGGAACCGAGGCCGACAACCTCGCCGTCAAGGGTCTGTACTGGGCCCGCCGCGCCGCCGACCCGGACCGGGTCCGGGTGCTGGCCAGCCCGGTCGAGCACCACGCGGTGCTGGACGCCGTGCACTGGCTCGGTGAGCACGAGGGCGCCACCGTCGAGTACCTCCCCGTCGACGCGCACGGCCGCGTCCACCCCGAGGTGCTGCGCGAGGCCATCGCCCGCAACCCCGACGACGTCGCGCTGGCCACCGTGATGTGGGCCAACAACGAGATCGGCACCTTGATGCCGGTCCGCGAACTGGCCGATGCGGCCGCCGAGTTCGGGGTGCCGCTGCATGCCGACGCGGTGCAGGCGTTCGGCCAGGTGCCGGTCGACTTCGCCGCCTCCGGGCTCGCCGCGATGACCGTCTCAGGCCACAAGATCGGCGGCCCCTACGGCATCGGCGCCCTGCTGCTCGGCCGCGAGTACAGCCCCGTACCCGTGCTGCACGGCGGCGGTCAGGAGCGTCATGTCCGCTCCGGCACGCTGGACGTGCCCGCCACCGCCTCCTTCGCGGTCGCCGGACGCCTCGCCGCCGAACGGCAGGAGTGGTTCGCCCGCGAGGTCGGCAGCCTGCGCGACCGCCTGGTGGAGGCGGTACGGGCCGCCGTCCCGGACGCGCTGCTCGGCGGCGACCCGGCCCCCGGCGGCCGGCTGCCCGCCAACGCGCACTTCACCTTCCCCGGCTGCGAGGGCGACTCCCTGCTCCTGCTGCTGGACGCCCAGGGCATCGAGTGCTCCACCGGCTCCGCCTGCACCGCGGGCGTCGCCCAGCCCAGCCACGTCCTGCTCGCCACCGGCACCGACCCCGACCTGGCGCGCGGCACCCTGCGCTTCTCGCTGGGCCACACCTCGACCCAGGACGACGTGGACGCCGTGGCCAAGGCCATCGGCCCCGCCGTGGAACGCGCCCGCGCGGCCGGACTCGTCTAGGCCGAGGTCTTCCCCAGCGCCGTACGCGCGTTCCGCGCCAGCCGTATGTACCGGTCCCAGTCCCAGTGCGGGCCGGGGTCCGTGTGGTCCGTGCCCGGTACTTCGACGTGGCCGATGACATGCTCCCGGTCCACCGGCATGCCGTACCGCGCGCATATGGCGGCCGTCAGCCGGGCCGAGGAGGCGTACATCGCGTCCGTGAAGGACTTCGGGTCCTCCACGAAGCCGACGTGCTCGATGCCGACACTGCGCTCGTTGAAGGACCGGTTGCCCGCGTGGAAGGCCACGTCCAGCTCCCGGATGAGCTGGGTGACGCGGCCGTCCGCGCGCACGATGTAGTGCGCCGCCGCCTGGTGCGCCGGGTCCTGGAAGACCTTCACCGCCGACGCGTACCCGCCCTGGGTGACATGGACGACCACCCGGTCCACCGGGTAGTCGTCCGGGCGGTCCGCGTGCCGGTAGTTGGCCGGGGAGGCCGCCACCCAGCGGGCGCCCGCGAAGTCCACCGCGCCCGGCACCCGCTGCCGCTCCACCCCCGGCAGCCGCCAGTACAGCCGGGCCAGCTCGTCGTGGGCCAGCGCGAGCGCCCCCGCCGTGGCCACCGCACCCCCGATGAGCAGCGCCCGCCGGCCCGGCCTGCGATCCCCGTCGTCCATCTCCACCCCGTACGCCCCGATTCCGCCGAACCCCTCCTGATCACCAACGCACACCCGGCGTCTCCGGTTCCCGTCGCCCCGTACCCTGGAAGGGCTATGACTGAGACCTCGCCGCGCCCCCTCCGCGTCCTCGCCGCCATGTCCGGTGGCGTGGACTCCGCCGTCGCCGCCGCGCGTGCCGCGGAAGCCGGTCACGACGTGACCGGTGTCCACCTCGCGCTCTCCGCCAACCCGCAATCCTTCCGGACCGGCGCGCGGGGCTGCTGCACCATCGAGGACTCCCGCGACGCCCGCCGCGCCGCCGACGTCATCGGCATCCCGTTCTACGTCTGGGACCTCGCCGACCGCTTCCGCGAGGACGTGGTCGAGGACTTCGTCGCCGAGTACGAGGCCGGCCGCACCCCCAACCCCTGCCTGCGCTGCAACGAGAAGATCAAGTTCGCCGCGCTGCTGGACAAGGCGCTCGCGCTCGGCTTCGACGCGGTCTGCACCGGCCACTACGCCAAGGTGCTGGTGGACGAGGACGGCAACCGCGAGCTGCACCGCGCCTCCGACATGGCCAAGGACCAGTCCTACGTGCTCGGCGTGCTGGACGACCGCCAGCTCGCGCACGCCCTGTTCCCGCTCGGGGACACCGTCACCACCAAGGACGAGATCCGCGCCGAGGCGGAGCGGCGCGGCCTGGCCGTCGCCAGGAAGCCCGACTCGCACGACATCTGCTTCATCGCCGACGGCGACACCCAGGGCTTCCTCGCCGGCCGGCTCGGCAAGGCCGAGGGCGACATCGTGGACGAGGAGGGCAACCGCCTCGGCACCCACGAGGGCGCCTACGGCTACACCATCGGCCAGCGCAAGGGCCTGCGCCTGGGCACCCCCGCCCCCGACGGCAAGCCGCGCTACGTCCTGGACATCTCCCCGGTCACCAACACCGTCACCGTCGGCCCGGCCGCCGCCCTCGACGTCACCGCCCTCACCGCCATCAAGCCCCGCTGGTGCGGTACCGCCCCCGAGGGTCCCGGCACCTACACCGCCCAGCTCCGCGCCCACGGCGGCGAGACCGAGGTCGACGCCGAGCTGGTGGACGGCGAACTGCGCGTCACCTTCACCGAGCCCGTCCGGGGCGTCGCCCCCGGCCAGGCGATCGTGCTGTACGACGGCACGCGCGTGGTCGGCTCGGCGACCATCGCCACGACCACGCGGGCCACTGCCGCCGCGGTCTGATCCCCGGCCGGGCTCAGCCCGTGACGAAGTCGGCCAGCACCGGTGCGAGGGACGCCGGCTCGACCGCGTGCGTCTGCCCCTCCAGCACCGCGTACGCGCCGTCCGGCACCGCCTCCGCGACCTCACGGGCGCCCGCGCGCAGCCACTGCGGGCTCAGGCTGCCCGCCATCGACAGCACCGGTACCGGGACCCGGGCGAGCAGCTCCGCCGGGAGCAGCCCGTCGCCCATCAGGGCGGCGTCGTACGCCAGGCTCGACGCGAGCAGCTCCAGGCCGGGCCACATGGGGGACTGGCGGGCCCGCTGGATCATCTCCTCGCCCAGCCCGGTCAGCCGCAGGAACAGCTCCACCGCCCCGCCCCGGTCGCCCGCGGCCAACGCCATGTCCAGGGCGGCCGCGTACGCCACCTGCTGCTGGGGGCCCTCGGGCAGGAAGTCGTTGAACGGCACCTCGTACACCGCCGCCCGGGCCACCGGCAGGCCGCTCGCGGCCGCCAGCAGCACCAGCGCGCCGCCCGAGGACAGCCCGAAGAGCGCCGCCTCGCCGCCCACCGCCTCCAGCAGCGCCGCCAGGTCCTCCACCTCGCGCTCGACCGCGTAGGGGGCCGTGTCGCCGCTCGCGCCCCGGCCCCGGCGGTCGTAGACGACGGCCCGGCAGCGGTCCGCGAGCGCCGCCGCCAGCGGGGCGAGCGTGAGTCCGGTGGACAGCGCGCCGCTGACCAGGATGACCGTGGGCCCCTCACCGGTCACGCGGTACGCGAGCGAGGTCCCGTCGACGGAAGTCGTCTTCTTGTCCATGCCCGTGGAGACTGCCGTACGGGTGCCGGAGTCACCGGTCACGACACGGCGCGCCGGTCAGCCCACTTCGGGGGCGTAGAAGCAGTAGTGGTCCTTGATCCGGGCCACCTCCGGCTTCGGGTCCGGGTACGCCCACACCAGATCGGGCGCGTCCGGCAGCGACCAGTAGGACGCCGTGCCCTTGAAGGGACAGTCCGTACGGGTGTCCGACGGGGTGAGCAGATCGAGCCGGACGTCCTCGGCGGGGAGGTAGTACCGGGGCGGACAGCCCGTCTCGCGCAGGACGAGGGGGCGGTCGGTCTCCGCGAGCACCTGGCCGTCGTGCACGACGCGCACGCGCTGCTCGCCCTCTTCGATGGTGATGGTGTGTCCGTGTGTCATACCCGGACAGCGCGGGCGGGGCCGCCGATGTTCCCGCGTACCGTGGGCTCCATGAATATCTGCGTCTTCCTCTCCGCCGCCGACCTCGACGAGCGCTACACCCGCCCCGCGCGTGAGTTCGGGGAACTGATCGGCAAGGGCGGCCACACGCTCGTCTGGGGCGGCTCGGACTCCGGCCTGATGAAGGTCGTCGCGGACGGCGTGCAGGAGGCCGGAGGCAGGCTCGTGGGCGTCTCCGTGGAGTTCCTGTCGGCGGTCGCCCGGCCCGGCGCCGACGAGATGGTGGTCGCCGCCGACCTCGCCGAGCGCAAGAGGCTGCTGCTGGAGAAGGCCGACGCCGTGGTCATCATGGTCGGCGGCACCGGCACCCTGGACGAGGCCACCGAGATCCTGGAGCTGAAGAAGCACGGCCGCACCGCCAAGCCCGTGGTGCTGCTCAACACCGCCGGCTTCTACGACGGCCTGGAGCAGCAGTTCCGCCGCATGGAGGCCGAGGGCTTCCTGCCGCGCCCGCTGTCGGAGCTGATGTACTTCGCCGACGGTCCGGCCGCCGCCCTGGCCCACCTGGAGGAGTCCCTCGCCGCGGGCTGATGCGACCATGGCGGGCATGGCTACTCATGTGATCACCGGCGCCGGTTCCGGCATCGGCGCCGCCGTCGCCCGCCGTCTGCACGCGCGCGGGGACGACCTCGTGCTGCACGCGCGCGACGCGGGCCGCGCCAAGGAGCTGGCGGCCGAGTTCCCCGGCGCCACGACCCTGGTGGGCGACCTCGCCGACCCCGACAAGCTGTCCTGGGCCTTCTCCCACCAGTCGCTGCCGGACCGCGTGGACTCGGTGCTGCACATCGCCGGGGTCGTCGACCTCGGTGACGTCGGGGACCTCACCCCCAAGTCCTGGCGCCACCAGCTCAACGTCAACCTGATCGCGCCCGCCGAGCTGACCCGGCACTTCCTGCCCCAGCTCCGCACCGCCCGCGGCCAGGTGCTCTTCGTCAACTCCGGCGCCGGACTCACCGCCCACGCCGGCTGGTCCGCGTACGCCGCCTCCAAGCACGGGCTGAAGGCGCTGGCGGACTCGCTGCGCCAGGAGGAGCACGGCAACGGGGTCCGGGTCAGCTCCGTCTACCCCGGCCGCACAGCCAGCCCCATGCAGGCGAAGGTGCACCAGCAGGAGGGCAAGGAGTACGACCCCGCGCGGTTCATCGACCCCGAGTCGGTGGCGGACACGGTCCTGCTCGCCCTGGACCTGCCCAGGGACGCCGAGATCAACGACCTGACCGTGCGCCCCGGCCGCTGACGCGCCCGCCCGCCGTACGGCATACCCTGCCGGGGTGAGTGAGAACACCCGGGTCACCTTCCCCGCGGCCACCGGCGTCGGCTCGATGCCCGGCGGGGACGCGCGCGAGGCCGCCAAGACCGTCACCGGCAGCCTGGAGGACTTCCCCCACCTCGCGGAGCTGCCCGCGCGCGGCCCCGGCGCCGACATGATCGGCCGTACCGCCGGGATGCTCGTCGAGCTGTACGCGCGCGTGGAGCCCAGCGGCTGGCGGCTGTCCGACCGGCCCGGCCGCGACACCCGGCGCGCGCACGCGTGGCTCCGCGAGGACCTCGACGCCCTGGAGGAGTTCACCCAGGGCTACGAGGGCGACCTCAAGGTGCAGGCGGTCGGCCCCTGGACGCTGGCCGCTGCGCTGGAACTGCGCAACGGCGAGGCGGTGCTGTCCGACCCCGGCGCCTGCCGCGACCTCACCGCCTCGCTCGCCGAGGGCCTGCGCCTGCACGTGGCCGACGTCCGCCGCCGCATTCCCGGCGCCCGCGTGGTGCTCCAGCTCGACGAGCCGTCCCTCACCGCCGTGCTGCGCGGCCAGATCCGCACCGCCAGCGGCTACCGCACCCACCGCGCCGTGGACCGGCAGATCGTGGAGTCCGGTCTGCGCGAGGTGCTCGGCGCGAGCGGCCCCGGCCCCACCGTCGTCCACTCCTGCGCCCCCGACGTGCCGTTCGCGCTGCTGCGCCGCGCGGGCACCGACGCCGTCTCCTTCGACTTCGGCCTCCTCACCGAGCGTGACGACGACGCCATCGGGGAGGCCGTCGAGGGCGGCACCCGGCTGTTCGCCGGTGTCGTGCCGGGGACGGACGCGGCATTGTCAGACCCTGCCGGTAGCGTCATGGGTGTCAGGACGCTGTGGCGCAGGCTGGGGCTGCGGCCGGGGCTGCTCGCGGAGGCGGTCACGGTCACGCCCGCGTGCGGTCTCGCGGGTGCTTCCCCCGCCTATGCCCGCCAGGCGCTCGCCCACTGCGTCCGGGCGGCGAGAT
Source organism: Streptomyces griseoluteus (assembly GCF_004784465.1). Taxonomy (GTDB): domain Bacteria; phylum Actinomycetota; class Actinomycetes; order Streptomycetales; family Streptomycetaceae; genus Streptomyces; species Streptomyces griseoluteus. Next base: position 945,830 of record NZ_SRRU01000001.1, read on the forward strand.
CCCTCGCGGACAACCCTGAGTAACGGGAGGACACTACGGTGGCCGGCGACAAGCAAGCGGCGACGACGGCGGTGCCCGCCGAGGCGCGCGAGAGGCACGGGCGGCTCGCGGAGCAGGTCGAGGAGCACCGCTTCCGGTACTACGTGAAGGACGCTCCCGTCATCAGCGACGCGGAGTTCGACAAGCTCCTGAAGTCCCTGGAGGCCCTGGAGGAGGAGTTCCCGGAGCTGCGCACCCCGGACTCGCCCACCCAGAAGGTCGCCGGGTCCTACGAGACCGAGTTCACCGCGGTCGCGCACCGCGAGCGGATGCTGTCCCTGGACAACACCTTCAACGACGAGGAACTCGCCGCCTGGGCCGACCGCATCGCCCGCGAACTCGGCGACCAGACCTACCACTTCCTGTGCGAGCTGAAGGTCGACGGACTCGCCGTCAACCTCACCTACGAGCACGGCCGCCTCACCCGCGCCGCCACCCGCGGCGACGGCCGCACCGGTGAGGACATCACACCCAACGTCCGCACCATCGCCGACATCCCGGACCGCCTCCGGGGTGACAAGGTGCCCGACCTCGTGGAGATCCGCGGCGAGGTCTACTTCCCGATGGACAAGTTCCTCGAACTGAACGAACGTCTGGTCGCCGCCGGGGACAAGCCCTTCGCCAACCCCCGCAACGCGGCCGCCGGTTCGCTCCGCCAGAAGGACCCGCGCGTCACCGCGAGCCGCCCGCTGCACATGGTGGTCCACGGCATCGGCGCCCATGAGGGCTTCACCGGCCTGACCCGGCTGTCCGAGGCGTACGACCTGCTCGGCTCCTGGGGCCTGCCCACCTCCCCGCACAACCGCGTGGTCGACGGCCTCGACGGCGTACGGGAGTTCATCGCGTACTACGGCGAGCACCGGCACTCCGTGGACCACGAGATCGACGGTGTCGTCGTCAAGCTCGACGAGATCCGCCTCCAGGGCCGGCTCGGCTCCACCGCGCGCGCCCCGCGCTGGGCCATCGCGTACAAGTACGCGCCGGAGGAGGTCAACACCAAGCTGATCGACATCAAGGTGGGCGTCGGCCGCACCGGCCGGGTCACGCCGTACGCCCAGGTGGAGCCGGTCACGGTGGCGGGCAGCGAGGTCGAGTTCGCCACCCTGCACAACCAGGAGGTCGTCAAGGCCAAGGGCGTGCTCATCGGGGACACCGTGGTGCTGCGCAAGGCCGGTGACGTCATCCCGGAGATCCTCGGGCCCGTCGCCGACCTCCGGGACGGCAGCGAGCGGGAGTTCGTGATGCCCGGCGAGTGCCCCGAGTGCGGTACGCCGCTGCGGCCCATGAAGGAGGGCGACATCGACCTCCGCTGCCCCAACGCCCGTACGTGCCCCGCGCAGTTGCGCGAGCGGGTCGCCTACCTGGCGGGGCGCGAGTGCCTGGACATCGAGCACTTCGGCGGGGTCGCCGCCGCCGCGCTCACCCGGCCGCTGGAGCCCGCCGACCCGCCGCTGGTGGACGAGGGCGACCTCTTCGACCTCACGGTGGAGAAGCTGCTGCCCATCAAGGCGCATGTACTGGACCCCGACAGCGGCCTGCCCAAGCACGACCCGAAGACCGGCGAGGAGAAGGTCGTCACCGTCTTCGCCAACCAGAAGGGCGAGCCGAAGAAGAACACCCTCTCCCTGCTGGAGCACATCGAGGCGGCCAAGCAGCGTCCGCTCGCCCGGTTCATCAACGGCCTCTCCATCCGGCACGTCGGCCCCGTCGCGGCACAGGCGCTCGCCCGCGAGTTCCGCTCCATCGACCGCATCGAAGCGGCCACCGAGGAGGAACTGGCCGCCACCGACGGGGTGGGCCCCATCATCGCGGCCGCGCTCAAGGAGTGGTTCGCCGAGGACTGGCACCGCGAGATCGTGCGGAAGTGGAAGGCGGCCGGCGTCCCGCTGGAGGAGGAGGCCGCCGGCGAGGATGAGGGCCCGCGCCCGCTGGAGGGGATGACCGTCGTCGTCACCGGCACGCTGGAGAACTTCACCCGTGACGGCGCCAAGGACGCGCTCCAGAGCCGGGGCGCCAAGGTGACCGGCTCCGTCTCCAAGAAGACCTCCTTCGTGGTCGTCGGCGACAACCCCGGCTCCAAGTACGACAAGGCGATGCAGCTCAAGGTGCCGGTGCTCGACGAGGACGGATTCGCCGTCCTGCTGGAGCGCGGACCCGAGGCGGCGGCCGAAGTCGCGCTTCCGACCGGGGAGTAGCGGTTGAAGGCCACCCGTACGGCGCATATCAGATGCATACGGGTGGCCCGTACGCATTCGGGCGACCGTCCACGACCGCTGCCCGAGGAAGCCCTCCGCGGCCTACTGTTGAGGGGTGCGCCCGCCGTGCCCAGCCGCGGCCGGTGCATCCCCGTGCCCGACAGCCGGCACGGGGAAGGGCTTTCCACCGCCGAGCCGCTGAGGGTCCTCGGGGCCAGGGCCGCGTGGCGTGGGCACCGCCGGCTGTGAGAGGGACGGGAATGGAACCGACCGAGAGCGCCGCCCCCGGCTCGCGGCTGCGCCTGCGGCGCCGCGCGGGCGCGTGGCGGGGGAACCGGTGGACCGGGCACGGCAAGGACCGTGCGGGCCCCAACTCCGGTGCGGACGGCGTCGATCCGCACGCGGCGGTGGTGCTCGCCGCCGACCTCGACCCGCTCCCGGACGGCCAACGGCGCGCGCGGATACCGACGTTGCCCGCCGTCCTCGCCGGGGCGGCCGCGCTCGCCCTCGGCGCCGGGCTCTACGGCGCCTTCAGCGGCGGCCGCGCGCTTTTCCCCGCCGGTACGGCCGGGTGGGCGCTGGCGCTGCTCACCGGCCTCGTCGTCGGCCACCTCGTCATGCTGGGCCGGGCCCGCTGGAGCGGCGGCACCGCCTCCGGCGCGGCCCTCACCCTCGCCACCCTGCTGCTGTACGGCTGGGTCCCGGCCGGACTGGTCAGCCTCAGCGTCGTCGTCCTGGTCGGCGTCGCCCGGCGCAACTGCCGCCGTGAAGGCCTGCTGCACGGCGCGGTGGACATCCTCGCCATCGGCGCCGGCGCCCTGGTCCTCGGCGCCTTCGGCCGGGTCGGGAGCGTCGAGGCGCCCTGGCGGCCCGGCAGTTGGGGACTCGGCACCGTCCCGGAGGTGGTGCTCGCCGCGGGCGCCTACCTCGTCGTCAGCCGGGGGCTGCTCTGGTACCTGCACGCCCCGCGCGGGGGCGGGGTGCCCACCGTCGCCCGGACCGCGCTGGTCAGGCAGGGTTTCGTCGCCGTCGCGCTGCTCGGCATCGCGCCGCTGGTGTGCGTGGTCGCCGACGCCCGGCCGGTGCTGCTGCCGCTGTTCGTCATCCCGCTGATCGCGCTGGACTCCACCCTGTGGATGGCACGGGCCCGCGCGGAGGAGCAGTTGCTCGACCCGCTGACCGGCCTGCCCAACCGGCAATGGCTGCTGGAGCGCATCTGGACCGCGCTGGACGACGCCGAACGCATCGGCGCCCGCTCGGCGTTGATGCTGATAGACCTCGACCGCTTCCGGTCGGTCAACGACACCCTCGGCCATCTCGCCGGTGACCGGCTGCTGTTGCAGATCGCGGACCGGCTCCAGAACGCCCTGCCGGACGGAGCGGAGGCCGCGCGGCTCGGCGGGGACGAGTTCGCCGTCTTACTGCCGGTGGCCGACTCCACCACGTCGGCCACCCGTATCGCGCGCGGGCTGGTCACCGCGCTCGGCTCGCCCCTCGACCTCGACGGACTCACACTCGTGCTGGAGGCCAGCGCGGGTGTCGCCCTCTTCCCCGACCACGCCCTGGACGCCGAGGGCATGCTGCGCCGCGCGGACGTGGCGATGTACCAGGCCAAGCGGGACCGCTCCGGCGTGGAGGCGTACGAGTCCAAGCGGGACTCCAACACCCCCGACCGGCTCGCCCTGCTGGGCGATCTGCGCCGGGCACTGGACGCGCACGAGGTCCAGCTGCACTACCAGCCCAAGGTCCGCTTCGACGGCCAGGTGGCCGGCCTGGAGGCCCTGGTGCGCTGGGTGCACCCGGAGCGGGGCAAGGTGCCGCCGGACGAGTTCATCGCGATAGCCGAGTCCTCCGGGCTGATGCCGCACCTCACCGAGTACGTGCTGGAGACCGCCCTCGCGCAGGTCGCCCGCTGGCGCGAGCAGGGGCTCAGGGTGCCGGTCGCGGTGAACGTCTCCCCGCGGGACGTGCACACCCCCGGCTTCGCCGGTTCCGTCGCCGCCCGGCTGGCCCGGCACGGGGTCCCGGCGGGGGCGCTGCAACTGGAGATCACCGAGCATGTGCTGCTGGAGGACCCGCAGCGGGCCGCCGACACCCTGGCCGCGCTCGCCGGACACGGCGTGAAGATGTCCCTGGACGACTTCGGCACCGGCTACTCCTCCCTGGTCCACCTGCGGCGGCTGCCGGTCAGTGAACTGAAGATCGACCGCTCCTTCGTGGCCCGGCTCGCGGTGGACGCCGAGGACGCGGCGATCGTGCGCTGCACCGTCGACCTCGCGCACTCGCTCGGCCTGGTGGTCGTCGCCGAGGGCGTCGAGGACGACGAGACCTGGGAACACCTGCGCGACCTGCGCTGCGACGCCGTACAGGGGTGGCTGGTGGCCGCCGCGATGCCGCCCGAGGAGACCACGGCCTGGCTGCAGGCCCGCGGTCCCCGCGGCTGGCAGCGGCCTTGCGCGGCGCTGCCCGCGGGGGAATAGCCCCCGGCCTGTGCCGGGGGAACGTTTCCCCGCGACGATCACCGCGCCGGGGCGTACCGCCCCGCCGTGCGCCCCCGGCCGGGGGCCCCCGGGGAAACCGTTTAACGGTGACCGGCCCGCGACCCATAGGATTGGGCCAAACCGCACACACTCACCCCAGAGGATCGCTGCATGCCTGGCATCACGCGCGAGGAGGTCGCCCACCTCGCCCGGCTGGCGCGTCTGGAGCTGAAGCCCGAAGAGCTCGACCACTTCGCCGGCCAGCTCGACGACATCATCGGCGCGGTCGCCCGCGTCAGCGAGGTCGCCGACCAAGACGTACCGCCGACCTCGCACCCGCTCCCGCTGACGAACGTCATGCGGGCGGACGAGGTCCGTCCCTCGCTCACCCCCGCGCAGGCGCTCTCCGGCGCCCCCGCCCAGGAGCAGCAGCGTTTCAAGGTGCCGCAGATCCTGGGGGAGGACTAAGAAGTCATGACCGACATCATCAAGCTCACGGCCGCCGAGACCGCCGAGAAGATCGCCTCCGGCGAGCTGACGGCCGTCGAGGTCGCCGAGGCACACCTGGCGCGCATCGAGGCCGTCGACGAGAAGGTGCACGCCTTCCTGCACGTCGACCGCGAGGGCGCCCTCGCCCAGGCGCGCGCGGTGGACGCCAAGCGCGCCCGCGGCGAGAAGCTCGGCCCGCTGGCCGGCGTCCCGCTCGCGCTGAAGGACATCTTCACCACCGAGGGCGTGCCGACCACGGTCGGCTCGAAGATCCTCGAGGGCTGGCTCCCGCCGTACGACGCGACGCTCACCAAGCGGCTGAAGGCCGCCGACGTCGTCATCCTCGGCAAGACCAACATGGACGAGTTCGCCATGGGTTCCTCCACCGAGAACAGCGCCTACGGCCCGACCGGCAACCCCTGGGACCTCACCAAGATCCCCGGCGGCTCCGGAGGCGGCTCCGCCGCCGCGCTCGCCGCCTACGAGGCCCCGCTCGCCATCGGCACCGACACCGGCGGCTCCATCCGCCAGCCGGCCGCCGTCACCGGCACCGTCGGCGTCAAGCCGACGTACGGCTCGGTCTCCCGCTACGGCATGGTCGCCTTCTCCTCCTCCCTCGACCAGGGCGGCCCCTGCGCCCGCACGGTGCTGGACGCGGCGCTGCTGCACGAGGTCATCGCCGGTCACGACCCGCTGGACTCCACCTCCATCGACGCCCCCGTACCGCCGGTCGTCGAGGCCGCGCGCAACGGCTCGGTGGCGGGCATGCGGGTCGGCGTCGTCAAGCAGTTCCGCGGCGAGGGCTACCAGGCCGGTGTCCTCCAGCGCTTCGACGAGTCCGTCGAGCTTCTGAAGGAGCTGGGCGCCGAGATCGTCGAGCTGGACTGCCCGTCCTTCGACCTCGCGCTGTCGGCGTACTACCTGATCGCGCCGTCCGAGTGCTCTTCCAACCTCGCCCGCTTCGACGGCCTGCGCTACGGCCGCCGGGTCGGTGACGACGGCACCCACTCGGCCGAGGAGGTCACCTCGCTCACCCGCGAGGCCGGCTTCGGCGCCGAGGTCAAGCGCCGCATCATGCTCGGCACGTACGCCCTCTCCAGCGGCTACTACGACGCCTACTACGGCTCCGCGCAGAAGGTCCGCACCCTCATCACGCAGGACTTCGAGAAGGCGTTCGAGCAGGTCGACGTGATCGTCTCCCCGACGACGCCGACCACCGCCTTCGCGATCGGCGAGCGCGCCGACGACCCGATGGCGATGTACCTCGCGGACCTGTGCACCATCCCGACGAACCTCGCGGGCAACGCGGCCATGTCGCTGCCGTGCGGTCTCGCCCCGGAGGACAACCTCCCCGTCGGCCTGCAGATCATCGCCCCGGCGCTGAAGGACGACAGGCTCTACAAGGTCGGCGCCGCCGTCGAGGCCGCCTTCGTGGAAAAGTGGGGTCACCCGTTGATCGAGGAGGCACCGTCGCTGTGAGCGCACTGAACAAGGCCAAGGGCTTCAAGCAGTCGAGGTCCGGCACGTACCTGTCCATGGCCGGCACCGCGTTCAGCGCGGTCGGCGTAGCCAAGCAGATCAAGAAGGCCCGGTCGGAGCAGGACACGTTGCGCCTGATCGACGCCGCCGTGTCCGCCGTCGCCATCGTCACCGGGCTCGCCATCCTCTACCGCGAGCTGAAGCGGCTGGGCGACGACGACGTCCTGCTGGGCTGAGAGGGAAGTTTTCACCGTGACCACCACGACCGACCTGGTGTCGTACGAGGACGCGCTGTCGTCGTACGACCCCGTCATGGGCCTCGAGGTCCATGTCGAACTCGGCACCCGCACCAAGATGTTCTGCGGCTGTTCGACCGAGCTGGGCGCCGAGCCCAACTCGCAGACCTGCCCGGTCTGCCTCGGTCTGCCCGGCGCGCTCCCGGTCGTCAACGCGACCGGCGTCGAGTCCGCCATCAAGATCGGCCTCGCGCTGAACTGCTCGATCGCCGAGTGGTGCCGCTTCGCCCGGAAGAACTACTTCTATCCGGACATGCCGAAGAACTTCCAGACCTCCCAGTACGACGAGCCGATCGCCTTCGACGGTTACCTCGACGTGCAGCTGGAGGACGGTGAGACCTTCCGCGTGGAGATCGAGCGCGCCCACATGGAGGAGGACACCGGCAAGTCGACCCACGTCGGCGGCGCCACCGGCCGTATCCACGGCGCGTCCTACTCCCTGCTGGACTACAACCGCGCGGGCATCCCGCTCATCGAGATCGTCACCAAGCCCATCGAGGGCGCGGGCGAGCGGGCCCCCGAGGTCGCGCGCGCCTACGTCCGCGAGCTGCGCGAGGTCATCCGGGCCCTCGGTGTCTCCGAGGCGCGGATGGAGATGGGCCAGATGCGCTGCGACGTGAACCTGTCGCTGCGCCCGCACGGCCGGGACAAGTTCGGCACGCGCTCCGAGACGAAGAACGTCAACTCGCTGCGCTCGGTCGAGCGCGCCGCCCGCTTCGAGATCATGCGCCACGCGGCCGTGCTCGACGGTGGCGGCACGATCGTCCAGGAGACCCGCCACTTCCACGAGGACACCGGGTCGACGACCTCGGGCCGCGTGAAGGAGGAGGCCGAGGACTACCGGTACTTCCCGGAGCCCGACCTCGTCCCGGTGGCGCCGTCGCGCGAGTGGGTCGAGAAGATCCGCGCCGGGCTGCCCGAGCTGCCGCTGGCCCGCCGTACCCGCCTGCTGGCGGATTGGGGCATCTCGGCGACCGACATGCAGTCGATCACCAACGCCGGTGCGCTGGACCTGATCGTCGCCACCATCGACGCCGGTGCCGACGCGGCCTCCGCCCGCAAGTGGTGGATGGGCGAACTGGCGCGCAGCGCGAACGAGTCGGGCACCTCGCTGGACGATCTCGCGATCACGCCGGTGCAGGTCGCGCGCGTCACCGAGCTGGTGAACTCCGGTGACCTGAACGACAAGCTGGCCCGCCAGGTCATCGAGGGCGTCCTCGCCGGTGAGGGCACGCCGGACGAGGTCGTGGAGAAGCGCGGTCTGAAGGTCGTCTCCGACGAGGGTGCGCTGACCACCGCCGTCGACGAGGCCATCGCCGGCAACCCGGCCATCGCGGACAAGATCCGCGGCGGCAAGGTGGCGGCGGCCGGCGCGCTGGTCGGCGCGGTCATGAAGGCCACCCGTGGCCAGGCCGACGCCGCCCGCGTCAAGGAGCTGATCCTGGACCGGCTGGGCGTGAGCGAGGGCTGAGTCCCGCGCCGGACGTGGCCCCGGAGGTTGAGTCCTCCGGGGCCACGTCCGCTTTCCGGGGGCCGCGGAAAGGCCTCCGGGACGCAGGCGCTACGCTCGCCCGCCATGAGTGGACGTACCGATTCCGTCGCCGGACCCGCCGAGGCCGAGGAGGCGGAACGGGCGGAGCCCGTCATACGGCACGAAGAGGACGCCGAGTTCTACGACGAGGCCCGCCGCGCCCGCTGGCTCGCCACCGGCACCGGCGCCCTCCTCACCCTCGCCGGGGTAGCCGCCGCCCTGCTCCGCCTGACCGGCCCCGCCCCCGCCCTGGTCCCCGCCGCGTACGCCACCGGTGCCGCCGTCTGCGCGGCCGCCGCCCTCCTCGGCTCCCGTGGCCGCACCCGCCGGGCCCTCTGGCTGCTGATAGCCGGGACGATGATCATGGCCCTCGGCGACCAGTTCGACTGAGCCCCGGAAAGGCTCGGCCGTCCCCGCGGAAGCAGCGGCGCACCGCGGGCGTTAAGACGCCTCTCAGACTGCGTCCGTACGGTGCCGGGCATGGCTACGAAGACAGCGGAAGGCGCCGGGACCGAGACCGGCGCGCAGCACGACGAGACGGTGGCGGAGACCGCCGTGACCGAGGAAGCCCGGGCACCCGAGCAGCAGGAGACCGGCGAGGAGAGGGCCGCCGCCGAGCCGGGCCGCGCGTCCGGGGTCGGCCAGGGCGCCGGTGCCGTGGTGTCCGCCGCGCTCGGCCTGGTCTCGCTCAACGGCGGCTGGATCGGCACCGTCGCCTCGGCCCGCGCCCAGCTCATGGGCCAGCTCAAGACCTCCTCCCAGGCGGGGGTCGCCCAGCAGATCAAGGCGGTCTACGGCGACGCCTGGCACGCCACCGCCCTGTGGGCCGGCCTCTTCGCGGTGGCCGCGCTGGTGGTGGGCGTGGCAGTGCTCGCCCGCCCCGCGTTCGGCGCGCCGGGCCGGCCGCAGGCCCCGTGGATCAAGTCGGTCGCGTGGGGCGGTGTCGCGCTCGGCGTCGTCGGCCTGCTGCTGGCCGCGCTGAAGTACTCCGACGCGCTGCTCGGCCTGCCCTCGGCGGGCTGACCGCAGGAGCGGGGGCGGTGTGCCGCACCGCCCCCGTCAGCGGACCCGCAGCTCCAGCAGGCGGTCGTCGGCCTTCGCGGGGTCGCCGCGGCCGTCGGTGTTGCTGGTCAGCAGCCACAGCCGGTCCTGCCCGGCCGGGGCCACCGTGCGCAGCCGGCCGTACTCGCCCTCCAGGAACGCCTGCGGCGGGGCCGACGCCGAGGTGGAGCGCAGCGGGACGCGCCACAGGCGCTCGCCCCGGAGGCCGGCCATCCAGATCACCCCGTCCACGTAGGCGATACCGCTCGGCGACGCCTCGTCGGTGTGCCACTGGGCCAGCGGATTCTGGAAGCGCGCGTCGGTGCCCTTGCCCTCGGTGTCGGGCCAGCCGTAGTCGCCGCCTGGCTTGATCGCGTTCAGCTCGTCCCAGGTGTCCTGGCCGAACTCCGAGGCGAACAGCCGCTGCTGCTTGTCCCAGGCCAGACCCTGCACATTGCGGTGGCCGTAGGAGTACACGGGGGAGCGGCCGAGGGGGTTGCCCGGCGCGGGCTCGCCCTCCGGGGTGATCCGGAGGATCTTGCCGCCGAGCGACTTCTTGTCCGGGGCCAGCCCGCGGTTGCCGCTCTCGCCGGTGCCGATGTACAGCATGCCGTCCGGGCCGAAGGCGATCCGGCCGCCGTTGTGGATGCGGCCCTTGGGGATGCCCTTGAACACCGTGTCCGGTGCGCCCAGCTGATCACCGGGCGCCCGCTTCTCGTCGTACCGGACCCGGACCACCCGGTTGTCGGAGGCCGAGGTGAAGTAGGCGTAGACCATGTGGTCCGAGGCGAAGCCCGGAGAGAGGGCGATGCCCAGCAGGCCCCCCTCACCGGCGGGCTCGACCCCGGAGATGCGGCCCGCCACCGTCTTCCTGCCGGTCCTGGCGTCGATCCGGGTGAGGGTGGCGTCGTCGCGGGAGGAGACCAGCAGGTTCCCGTCGGGCAGCGGGGCCAGCCCCCACGGGCTCTTCAGGCCCTCGGCCACCGTCCGCAGCACCTTCACCGAGCCCTTGGCGGGCGGGGCGGTCTCGGAGGGGGACTGCGCCGTGGCGGTCGCCATGCCCCCGGCGGGCGATCCCCGCCCGTCACCCCCGTCCGAGGAGCAGCCCGCGGCCAGCAGCAGCGTGGTCGCGGCGAGTACGGCGGGTACGGTTCGGCTTCGCACGGTCAAGGTCCCTTCGAACGGGTCGCACCGACACTGCTACCCCACCAGACGCGCACCGTGTGCGTCCTGCGTTCAGTCCCACGATCCCAGCGCCGGGGGCAGGGCGGCCACCTCGGCGAGGTCATTCGGGGTCAGCCGCAGCGCGGCCGCCGCCGCGTTCTCCCGCGCCCAGCGCTCCCGCTTGGTGCCGGGCAGCGCGATGACCTGCGGTCCCTGCGCCAGCACCCACGCCAGTGCCACCTGGGCCGGGGTGACGTCCTCGCCGTGCCGTCGTGCGATGCGGCGGAGTCCGGCCACGACGGGCTGGTTGGCCGCCATCATCTCGGCCGTGAAACGGGGGTGGCGGGCGCGCAGGTCGTCCGGTTCGAAGCCCTCGCCCGGGGTGAGCGTCCCGGTGAGGAAACCATTCCCCAGGGGCATCGCGGCGAGGAAGCCGATGCCCCGCTCCGCGCACCAGGGCAGCAGCGCGGTGAGCGCCTCCGGCGACCACACCGACAGCTCCGCCTGCACCGCGCTCACCGGGAACACCTGCTGCACCCGCCTCAACTGGCGCAGTGTGCCGTCGTACAGCCCGTTCCCCGGGCGGCGTCCGCCGCGCGCGCCGACCGCGCACAGGCCCAGCGCGCGGACCTTCCCGGCCCGTACCAGGTCCGCCATCGCGCCCCAGGTCTCCTCGACGGGGACCTCCGGGTCGGCGCGGTGCAGCTGGTACAGGTCGATCACGTCGGTCTGCAGGCGGCGCAGCGAGGCGTCGCAGGCCCGCCGCACATAGCCGGGGCGTCCGTTGGCCACGATGTGCTGATCACCCACCAGCAGCCCGGCCTTGGTCGACACGAAGGCGTCCGCGCGCCGCTCCCTCAGCACCCGGCCCAGCAGCAGCTCATTGGTGAACGGGCCGTACATGTCGGCCGTGTCCAGCAGGTCCGACCCGAGGTCCAGCGCCCGGTGCACGGCCCGGAGCGACTCCTCGCCCCGCTGCCGCGACCCGCTGTACGCCCAGCTCATCGGCATGCAGCCGAGCCCCACGGCCCCCACCGAGAGCGCCCCCGTGCCGATCCTCCTGCGCTCCACCTGCCGCGAACCTCCCTAGGGCCTGTCTTCCGGATCTTGCCGCGGTCGCGGGCCCTGGCACGCACTCCCCCAAGCTCTCCGAGCAGGGGGGACCCCCAGCGGCGTTGTCGTCACTCGCCGACTCCCCCACGCTCGGCTGCGCTCGCGCGGGGGCACCCCCATCGCGTCGACTCCCTCCTCCGCCTTGCAGCTGCACGCACCAGACCCCGCTCGGGTCGGCCACGATGGCGCCGTCGGCCCGAGCCGGCCTGATCCGGAAGACAGGCCCTCACCGAAGCCCCCAACCTAACGTCTGCGCCCACCGCCCCTGAACTAGCCTCCTGACCATGACCGACGACGTCTGGCTGCCCATCCCGCCCGAGGAGATCAAGGGGCTGCCCGAGGGCCCGAACTACCTGTTCTTCGACGGTGGGGAGTTCCCCGGTGACCCCGCCGACTGCGCGGTGTACGTGGTGCCGTACATGAAGCCGCTGGAGGTGCGGACGCGTCCGCTGGAGCGGATGAGCGGGCTGCGCGTGATCCAGACGCTCACGGCGGGCGTCGACGACATCTCCGGCGCCCTTGAGGACGTGCCGCCCGGCGTCCGGCTCTGCAACGCCCGCGGAGTCCACGACACCAGCACCGCCGAGCTGGCCCTCACCCTCACGCTGGCCTCGCTGCGCGGGATTCAGGGGTTCGTGCGGGCGCAGGAGGAGGAGCGCTGGCAAGGGGAGTTCCGGCCCGCTCTGGCCGACCGGAACGTGCTCATCCTCGGCTACGGGGCCATCGGTTCGGCCATCGAGGACCGGCTCGCGCCCTTCGAACTGGGGCGCGTGATCCGGGTGGCGCGCTCCGGGCGCACCACCGCGCGCGGGGTCGTGCATCCGCTCACCGAACTTCCCCGACTGCTCCCGGACGCGGACGTGGTGATCCTCGCGACGCCCCTCACCGACGAGACGCGGGGCCTGGTGGACGCCGCCTTCCTCGCCCGTATGAAGGACGGCGCCCTGCTGGTGAACATCGCGCGCGGGCCGGTGGTCGACACCGACGCCCTGCTCAGCGAGGTGGAGAGCGGGCGCCTCACCGCCGCGCTGGACGTCACCGACCCCGAACCGCTGCCGCCGGGCCACCCGTTGTGGCGGGCGCCGGGCGTACTGATCACCCCGCATGTGGGCGGCCCGAGTGCGGCGTTCCGGCCGCGCGCCGAGCGGCTCCTGGTGGACCAGTTGACCCGGTTCGTGAACCATGAGCCACTGCGCCACGTGGTCCTCACCACCGGGGCGTGAGCCGCTCATCGGCACCCTCCGCGACCCTTCGGGCGCGTTGTGTGCCCGCATAGTCGCTGGTCGTCACGGAGAGTAGAGAAGCTATGTCCCTGAGTGACGATCCTGGTGTATCGTCCCGACAGGGGTGCGCCGCCGACCGACCGGCGCCGGGGACGAACATTTCAGCTCTGTGAGGGGGGCGACGGGCGATGCACGGCCTATGGACGAACGATCCGACGCGGCGGAGCCGCCGACGGCGACCCTGGCGCACGACCGCGTGCAGGCGCGAGCGGCCGATGAGCCGGCTCGCCCTGCACCCCCGGCCGGGCGCCCGGCACAGGCATCCGCACCGGCCCCCGAGGGGCACCGGCGCGACCCGCACCGGGAGGGCGCGGTGAGCGCGCCGCCGGTGACCACGACCGCGCTCGACGGGGCGCCCCGCGCGCCGCAGCAGCCCGTCCGTACGCCCCCCACCCGGCCACCGGCAGCGGCCGGCGACGGATCGCGGCTCACCCGGCAGCTCGCCCTCGCCCTGATCTGCGCGGCCTACGCCGTCGGCTCGGCCTTCGACTGGGGAAGCGAGCAACTCGCTCTGTTCATGGGGGACTTCGGGCTCAGCGCGGCGGCCGGAACCGCCGCCGTCTCCTGCTTGCTCTACGCCCGCAGCCGCCGCGTCCGCTTCCGTCCCGCCTGGCTGCTCTTCGCCCTCTCCTCCGCGATGGCCGCCCTCGGAAACGCGGTCTGGGGGTGGTACGAGGTCGTCCTCGAACGCACCGTGCCGAGCCCCAGCTACGCCGATCTGTTCTTCCTCTGCTTCGCGCCGCCCGCCATCGTGGGGCTGCTGGTCCTCGCCAAACGCCCGGCGAACCGGGCCGGCTGGATCTGTCTCACGCTGGACGCCTGGCTCATCGGCGGCTCGCTGCTCACCCTCTCCTGGAGCCTGGCGCTCGCCCAGACCGCCCGGATCGACGGACCGAGCGTCGAGCACACCGCCCTCTCGCTGGCCTACCCGCTGCTCGACATCGTGCTGGTCAGCATGGTGCTCGCGCTGCACTTCCGGCGCAGTCCGGGCAACCGCACCGCCGTCAACACCGCGATCGGCGCCCTGGCGCTCACCGTGATGTGCGACGCGCTGTTCACCTCGCCGCTGCTGCACAGCAGCTACCGCTCCGGGCAACTGCTGGACGCGGGCTGGTTCGCGGGCTCCCTGCTGCTCGCCTACGCCCCCTGGGCCGCACCCAGGGGGCGCGAGAGCGACAGGGGCGCGTCCGAGACCCGTGTCGTGCACGAGCACGTGCCGGGACAGCGCGGTCCGTCCACCGTGCAGCCGCACCCGCCGGACACGGAGGGCCACCGGTACCCGTCCGGGCGGCCGCTGACCGGCTCGCTGGCCGCCCTCACCCCGTACCTCGCCGCCGCCGTCTGCACGCTGGGCATCCTGTACAGCGTGCTCAACGGGCGCCGGCCCGACCACGTGGTGCTGATCACCGCGGGTGCCGTGGTGCTGGCCCTCGTCATCCGCCAGGGCATCATGTTGCTGGACAACATCACCCTCACCCAGGAACTGGCGCAGAAGGAGAACCACTTCCGCTCGTTGGTGCAGGGCTCCAGCGACGTCATCATGATCGCCGCGCCCAACGGCGTCCTGCGCTACGTCTCCCCGGCCGCCGCCGGGGTCTACGGCAGCAGCGCCGAGGCCCTGATCGGCACCGAACTGGCCGCGCTGATCCACCCCGAGGACCTGGGCTGCGTGGTGCACGAGGTGCGCCGCTTCCTGGCCGCCGACCCGGTGGCCGAACCGACCACCCGCATCGAGTGCCGCTTCCGCTCCGGCCGGGGCGGCTGGCTCAACGTGGAGTCCACCGTCAACCGGCACCACGGAGGGCTGATCTTCAACAGCCGGGACGTGACCGAGCGGGTCCGGCTCCAGGCCCAGCTCCAGCACAACGCCGAGCACGACCCGCTCACCGACCTGCCCAACCGCGCCCTGTTCACCCGGCGTGTCCAGCAGGCCCTGTCCGGGCGCCGGGCCACCGACCGGGGCGCCGCCCTGCGCGGCACGGCCGTGCTCTTCATCGACCTCGACGGCTTCAAGGCCGTCAACGACACCATCGGCCACCAGGCCGGGGACGAGCTGCTGATCCAGGCCGCGCGCCGGCTCCAGGACTCCGTGCGCCAGGGGGACACCGCCTCCCGGCTCGGCGGGGACGAGTTCGCGGCCCTGATCACCGGCGACGGCACCCGCGACCGCGCCGCCCGCGAGCGGCACATCCTGGAGCTGGCCGACCGGCTCCGGCTCACCCTCTCCCAGCCGTACGCCATCGACGGCAACGATGTCCGGGTCAACGCCTCCATCGGCGTCGCCTTCGCCGAGCCCGGCCTCGGCGCGGGCGAGTTGCTGCGCAACGCCGACCTGGCGATGTACCGGGCCAAGGCCGGCGGCAAGGGCCGGGTGGAGCTGTACAAGCCGCAGATGCAGCAGGACGTGGTCCGCAAGGCCGAGCTGGCCGGACGGCTGCGCGCCGCGCTGCACGAGGGGGAGTTCGCACTGCTGCACCAGCCGGTGGTGTGTCTCAACGGCGGCCGGATCGCCTCGGTCGCCACCCACGCGCGCTGGCGCTCCGCCCAGGGGGTGCTGTTCACCCCGGCCGAGTTCCTGCGGGTGGCCGAGGACGGCGACCGTACGGCCGAGCTGGAGCGCTGGATACTCCAGGAAGCCGTCGAGCAGGCCGCCGAGCGCGCCGCGGGCGGCCTCGTCGTCCCGGTGTCCGTACGGATGAGCGCTCGGCGGCTGCTGGACCGCTCGCTGCCGCTCGGCTCCATCGAGGCGCTGCTCACCCGGCACGGACTGCCGCCCGGCGCGCTGATCATCGAACTGTCCGGCACCGACCCGCGGATCTCCCAGGACGAGCTGGAGCGCCGCCTGACCGCCCTCAGCCGCCT
Organism: Streptomyces griseoluteus; assembly: GCF_004784465.1. GTDB lineage: Bacteria > Actinomycetota > Actinomycetes > Streptomycetales > Streptomycetaceae > Streptomyces > Streptomyces griseoluteus. Next base: position 961,802 of record NZ_SRRU01000001.1, read on the forward strand.
CGGGGTGCGGATCGCGCTCGACGGCTTCGGCAGCGGCCACGCGGCCATCACGGCGCTGCGCAGGCTCCCTGTGGACATCCTCAAGCTCGACCGCGGGCTGATCGAGGGCGTCGTGGAGTCCGCCCGGCTGCACAAGATCACCAGCGGGCTGCTGCGCATCGCGGGCGACCTCGGCCTGCAGACCGTCGCCGAGGGCGTGGACCTGCCGGAACAGGTGGTCGCGCTGCGCGCCATGGGCTGCACCCACGGCCAGGGCATGGCGTTCGCCGGGCCGGTGGACGAGTACCGGCTGCGCCGGGCGCTCGCCTCCGGCCGCTTCCCGGTGCCGCACGCCCCCGCCGAGCCGGTCTTCGCCGGGAAGGGCGCCGGGCTCTACTCCGGGACCATGTCCACCGTGTTCGGCGGGACGGTGCTCCGCTCACATGATGAGACGGCTGTCCCACCCACTTGACACATGGTGCGCGCCGGAGGGAGGGTCAATGCCATGCGCACCCGAATTCTCGTACTTGGAAAGCGCGTCGGCTGAGCTGGGGCTTCGTCGGACACCGTCCGGAAATCCCAGCACCCCTCACCGACGCGCTCCCCTCGCTTGCCTTGCGGCACGGGGGGTTTTTTGTTGCACGAGTGACCCTCGTGCGGCCCCCCGCTCCACACCCATACCGCCCGAACCTCGCAAACCCTCAAGCTCGAGAAGAGAATGACGATGACCGAGCAGGCCACCGGGGCCCACCATCCGCAGCCGCGGCCCCGATCCGGAGGACAGCACTCCGCCCCCGTCGAGCACGTCACGGGTGCGCAGTCCCTCATTCGCTCGCTCGAGGAGGTCGGGGTCGACACCGTATTCGGCATTCCCGGGGGCACGATCCTTCCCGCGTACGACCCGCTGATGGACTCCCAGCGGGTGCGCCACGTGCTGGTCCGCCACGAACAGGGCGCGGGCCACGCGGCCACCGGGTACGCGCAGGCCACCGGCAAGGTCGGCGTCTGCATGGCGACCTCGGGCCCCGGCGCCACCAACCTGGTCACCCCGATCGCGGACGCCAACATGGACTCGGTGCCGCTGGTCGCGATCACCGGCCAGGTGGTCTCCAAGGCGATCGGTACGGACGCCTTCCAGGAGGCGGACATCGTCGGCATCTCCATGCCGATCACCAAGCACAGCTTCCTGGTCACCAAGGCCGAGGACATCCCGAGGACGATCGCCGAGGCGTTCCACATCGCCTCGACCGGCCGCCCCGGCCCGGTCCTCGTCGACATCCCCAAGGACGTGCTCCAGACGCGGACGACCTTCTCCTGGCCGCCCGTGACCGACCTGCCCGGCTACCGCCCGGTGACCAAGCCGCACGCCAAGCAGATCCGCGAGGCCGCCAAGCTCATCACCAGCGCCCGCCGTCCCGTCCTCTACGTCGGCGGCGGTGTGCTCAAGGCCGGCGCCACCGCCGAGCTGAAGGTCCTCGCCGAGCTGACCGGCGCCCCCGTCACCACCACCCTGATGGCACTCGGCGCCTTCCCCGACAGCCACCCGCAGCACGTGGGCATGCCCGGCATGCACGGCTCGGTCACCGCCGTCACCGCGCTGCAGAAGGCTGACCTGATCGTCGCCCTCGGCGCCCGCTTCGACGACCGGGTCACCGGGAAGCTGGACAGCTTCGCGCCGTACGCCAAGATCGTGCACGCCGACATCGACCCGGCCGAGATCGGCAAGAACCGCGAGGCCGACGTGCCGATCGTGGGCGACGCCCGCGAGGTGCTCGCCGACCTGATCCAGGCCGTGCAGAAGGAGCACAGCGAGGGCCACCGGGGCGACCACACCGCCTGGTGGAGCGACCTGAACCGCTGGCGGGAGACCTACCCGCTCGGCTACGAGACGCCGGAGGACGGCTCGCTCTCCCCGCAGGCGGTCATCGAGCGCATCGGGCAGCTCGCCCCCGACGACACGATCTTCGCGGCGGGCGTCGGCCAGCACCAGATGTGGGCCGCCCACTTCATCCAGTACGAGCAGCCCGCGACCTGGCTCAACTCCGGCGGCGCCGGAACCATGGGGTACGCCGTCCCGGCCGCGATGGGCGCCAAGGCCGGACAGCCCGGCCGTACGGTCTGGGCGATCGACGGCGACGGCTGTTTCCAGATGACCAACCAGGAACTCACCACCTGCGCCCTGAACAACATCCCGATCAAGGTCGCCATCATCAACAACGGCGCCCTCGGCATGGTCCGCCAGTGGCAGACGCTGTTCTACAACCAGCGCTACTCCAACACCGTGCTGCACTCCGGCCCCGACGGACCCACCGGCCCCAGCGCCGGCACCCGCGTGCCCGACTTCGTGAAGCTGGCCGAGGCGATGGGCTGCCACGCCATCCGCTGCGAGCGCCCCGAGGACCTGGACAAGGTCATCGAGGAGGCCAACGCGATCAACGACCGCCCGGTCGTGGTCGACTTCATCGTCCACGAGGACGCGATGGTGTGGCCGATGGTCGCCGCCGGAACCTCCAACGACGAGGTCATGGCCGCGCGGGGCGTCCGTCCCGACTTCGGCGACGGCGACCAGGACTGACCGAGGATACGAGCGAGAGAGACCACGACCATGTCCAAGCACACGCTCTCCGTCCTGGTGGAGAACACACCGGGCATCCTCGCCCGCATCGCCGCCCTCTTCTCCCGGCGCGGCTTCAACATCGACTCCCTCGCGGTGGGTGTCACCGAGCACGCCGACATCTCCCGCATCACCATCGTGGTGAACGTCGAGGACCTGCCGCTGGAGCAGGTGACCAAGCAGCTCAACAAGCTCGTCAACGTGCTGAAGATCGTCGAACTGGAACCCGGACAGGCCGTCCAGCGTGAACTCGTTCTGGTGAAGGTCCGCGCGGACAACGAGACCCGGTCGCAGATCGTGGAGATCGTCCAGTTGTTCCGCGCCAAGACCGTCGACGTCTCCCCGGAGGCCGTCACCATCGAGGCCACCGGCTCCGGCGACAAGCTGTCCGCGATGCTGAAGATGCTGGAGCCCTTCGGTATCAAGGAGCTGGTGCAGTCCGGCACCATCGCCATCGGACGCGGCGCCCGCTCCATCACCGACCGCTCCCTGCGCGCCCTCGACCGCAGCGCGTGACCCCCGGCCCGGCCGCCCCGAGGGGCGACCGGATGCCGAGACCCCGAAACCTTCCGTCCCCCCATCGCAATACGGTGGGCGCAGCACCCCGCACCTCAAGGAGAGAACCAGTGGCCGAGCTGTTCTACGACGCCGACGCCGACCTGTCCATCATCCAGGGCCGCAAGGTCGCGGTCATCGGCTACGGCAGCCAGGGCCACGCCCACGCCCTGTCGCTGCGGGACTCGGGCGTCGACGTCCGCGTCGGTCTGCCCGAGGCCTCCAAGTCCCGCGCCAAGGCCGAGGAGCAGGGCCTGCGCGTGGTCACCGCGGCCGAGGCCGCCGCCGAGGCCGACGTCATCATGATCCTGGTCCCGGACCCGCTCCAGGCCCAGGTCTACGAGGAATCCATCGCCCCGAACCTGAAGGACGGCGACGCGCTGTTCTTCGGCCACGGCTTCAACATCCGCTTCGGCTTCATCAAGCCCCCGGCCGAGGTCGACGTCTGCATGGTCGCCCCCAAGGGCCCCGGCCACCTGGTCCGCCGCCAGTACGAGGAGGGGCGCGGCGTGCCCTGCATCGTCGCGGTCGAGCAGGACGCCTCCGGCAACGCCTTCCCGCTGGCCCTGTCGTACGCCAAGGCCATCGGCGGCACCCGCGCCGGTGTCATCAAGACCACCTTCACCGAGGAGACCGAGACCGACCTGTTCGGTGAGCAGGCCGTGCTCTGCGGCGGCACCGCCGCCCTGGTCAAGGCGGGCTTCGAGACGCTGACCGAGGCCGGCTACCAGCCGGAGATCGCCTACTTCGAGTGTCTGCACGAGCTGAAGCTGATCGTCGACCTCATGTACGAGGGCGGCCTGGAGAAGATGCGCTGGTCCATCTCCGAGACCGCGGAGTGGGGCGACTACGTCACCGGCCCGCGCATCGTCACCGACGCCACCAAGGCCGAGATGAAGAAGGTCCTCGCCGAGATCCAGGACGGCTCCTTCGCCAAGAACTGGATGGACGAGTACCACGGCGGCCTGAAGAAGTACGACGAGTACAAGAAGCAGGACTCCGAGCACCTGCTGGAGACCACCGGCAAGAAGCTGCGCAAGCTGATGTCCTGGGTCGACGAAGAGGCGTGAGCCTCATGGCGGCCGGCGGCGGCCCCCCCTGGCGGGGTGCCGCCCGCCCGGCCGCCGCCCCACTAGACTGCTGCACAACAAACGCGTCAGGCCCACAGTGTCGTGCGTCTTCCACGCGGCTAGCACCCCTCCACCGCCAGCGGCCGTCGGGACGGCCGTCCGCAATGGACTTGTGAGGACTCACGTGAGCTCGTACCCCAGTCGAAAAGCCACGGTACTCATCGCTGAAGAGCTGTCGCCCGCCACCGTGGACGCACTCGGGCCGGACTTCGAGATCCGGCACTGCAACGGAGCCGACCGCGCCGAACTGCTCCCCGCCATCGCCGACGTGGACGCGATCCTCGTCCGCTCGGCCACCAAGGTCGACGCCGAGGCGATCGCCGCGGCCAAGAAGCTGAAGGTCGTCGCACGAGCCGGCGTCGGCCTGGACAACGTCGACGTCTCCGCCGCCACCAAGGCCGGCGTGATGGTCGTCAACGCCCCCACCTCCAACATCGTCACCGCCGCCGAGCTGGCCTGCGGTCTGCTCGTGGCCAGCGCGCGCAACATCCCGCAGGCCAACGCCGCCCTGAAGAACGGCGAGTGGAAGCGCAGCAAGTACACCGGCGTCGAGCTGGCCGAGAAGACCCTCGGCGTGGTCGGCCTCGGCCGCATCGGCGCCCTGGTCGCCCAGCGGATGTCCGCCTTCGGCATGAAGGTGGTCGCCTACGACCCCTACGTACAGCCCGCGCGGGCCGCGCAGATGGGCGTCAAGGTCCTCTCGCTGGACGAGCTGCTGGAGGTCTCCGACTTCATCACCGTCCACCTGCCCAAGACCCCCGAGACCCTCGGTCTGATCGGCGACGAGGCGCTGCGCAAGGTCAAGCCGACCGTGCGCATCGTCAACGCCGCGCGCGGCGGCATCGTCGACGAGGCGGCGCTGTACGCGGCGCTGAAGGAGGGCCGGGTCGCCGGCGCCGGGCTCGACGTGTACGCCAAGGAGCCGTGCACCGACTCCCCGCTGTTCGAGCTGGACCAGGTGGTCTGCACCCCGCACCTCGGCGCCTCCACCGACGAGGCGCAGGAGAAGGCCGGTATCGCGGTGGCCCGCTCGGTGCGCCTCGCCCTCGCGGGTGAGCTGGTGCCGGACGCGGTCAACGTCCAGGGCGGCGTCATCGCCGAGGACGTGAAGCCCGGTCTGCCGCTGGCCGAGCGCCTCGGCCGCATCTTCACCGCCCTGGCGGGCGAGGTCGCGGTCCGCCTCGACGTCGAGGTGTACGGCGAGATCACCCAGCACGATGTGAAGGTGCTCGAACTCTCCGCGCTCAAGGGCGTGTTCGAGGACGTGGTGGACGAGACCGTCTCCTACGTCAACGCCCCGCTGTTCGCGCAGGAGCGCGGTGTCGAGGTCCGCCTCACCACCAGCTCCGAGTCGGCCGACCACCGCAACGTGGTCACCGTGCGCGGCACCCTCGCGGGCGGCGAGGAGGTGTCGGTCTCCGGCACGCTGGCCGGTCCCAAGCACGTCCAGAAGATCGTCGCGGTCGGCGACTACGACGTGGACCTCGCGCTCACCGAGCACATGGTCGTCCTCAGCTACGAGGACCGTCCCGGTGTCGTCGGCACCGTCGGCCGGGTCCTCGGCGAGGCGGGCATCAACATCGCCGGTATGCAGGTGGCCCGGTCCACCGCCGGCGGCGAGGCGCTGGCCGTGCTGACGGTGGACGACACGGTCGACCCGGCCACGCTGGGCGAGCTGGCCCAGGAGATCGGGGCGACCTCCGCCCGGTCGGTCAACCTGGACTGATCCGCACCCCGAACTCACCGGAGCGCCGGGCGGACCCCTTGCGGGCCGCCCGGCGCTCCGGTGTGTCAGGGCTGCTCGGCGCCCCGTCCGCGCAGGGTCAGCGCGCCGCCGATCGCGGCCAGCGTCAGCACGCCCGCCCCGGCGAGGGCGGCCGCGTGCATCCCGGAGGTGAACGCCTCCCGCGCCGAGGCGAGCAGCGCCTCCCCGGACCGGCCGGGCAACCGGGCCGCGGTGACCAGCGCGCCGCCGAGCGTCTCACGGGCCTCCGCCGGGGCGCCGGACGGCATCCGGTGCCGGTAGACGGCCGCGCCGACCGAGCCCAGCACCGCCATGCCCAGCGCGCCGCCGAACTCCGTGGCCGTCTCCAGCAGGGACGAGGCGGTGCCCGCCCGCCCTGCCGGGGCACTGCCCATCGCCAGGTCGGTGAGCTGGGACAGCACCATCACCGCACCGCAGGCCAGCACCCCGGCCGCGGCCAGCAGCAGCCACAGCGACCCGGTGCCGGTCAGCGCGAGCAGCCCGTACCCGGCGGCCGAGACCGCGAACCCGGCGGCGACCACCCGGCCCCGGTCCACGCCCCGGGCGACCAGCGCGGCGGTGACGGGCCCCGCGACCCCGATCAGCACCGAGGGCACCAGGCTCCACAGCGCGGCCGACAGCGGGCTCTTGTCCAGCACGGACTGGAGGTACTGCGTGGTGAAGATCGCTGAGCCCAGCATGCCGAAGGCGGACACCAGGGTCAGTACCACGGCGGGGGTGAAGCCCCGGTTCCGCAGCAGCGCGGGCGGCACCAGCGGGGAGGCGGCGGTGCGCTGGCGGTGGACGAAGAGGGCGGCGAAGAGCAGGCCGACCGTCACCGACATCACGTACCGCACGTGCCAGCCCTCGGACGGGATCTCCTTCAGGCCGTAGATCACCGGGAGCACGGCGGCCAGGGACAACGGGACGCTGATCCAGTCGAAGCGGCCGGGGGAGGGGTTACGGGACTCGGGGAGCAGGAACGGGCCGAGGACCAGGAGCAGGAGCATCGCGGGCAGGTTGACCAGGAAGACCGAGCCCCACCAGAAGTGCTCCACCAGCACTCCGCTCAGTACCGAGCCCAGTGCGATGCCGCCGGTCATCACCCCGGACCACAGTCCGATCGCCTTCGCCCGCTGGGCGGGGTCGGTGAACATCGCGCGCAGCAGCGCCATGGTGGACGGCATCAGGGTGGCGCCGCCGACGCCGAGGACCGCGCGGGCCGCGATCAGGGTGGTGGCGCTGTCGGCGTAGGCGGCGAGGACGGAGGCGGCGCCGAAGGCGGCGGCCCCCGCCAGCAGGAGCCGGCGGCTGCCGACGCGGTCGCCGAGGGAGCCCATCGTCATCAGCAGGCCGGCCAGGACGAAGCCGTAGATGTCGAAGATCCAGAGCTGCTGGGTGCCGGTCGGGCGGAGGTCCGCGCTGATCGCCGGGGTGGCGAAGTACAGCACGGACACGTCCATCGAGACCAGCAGCAGCGGCAGCATCAGCACGCCCAGCGCGGTCCACTCGCGCCGTCCGGCACGAACGGACCGGTCCTGCGCGGGGGTTGGAGTGGTGCTCGTCGTGCTCTGCGGATTCACCATGCCGAGGAATGTACGGCTGTATTAAACGCGTGTCTAGAACGCTTGTATAAGTCATGTGTATAGGACGCTTGTATGGACCGGGATACGCTGACCGGCATGGGACACCGTGAGGATCTGCTCGAGGGCGCCAAGCGCTGCCTGCTGGCGAAGGGGTTCGCCCGGACCACCGCGCGCGACATCGTGAAGGAGTCGGGCACCAACCTGGCCTCCATCGGCTACCACTACGGCTCCAAGGACGCCCTGCTCGCGCAGGCGTACGTGGCGCTGGTGGAGGAGGCGGGGGACACCTTCGGCGGTGCCGAGCCCGAGGGGGAGCCCGGTTCGCTGGAGCGCTTCCACTGGGTGTGGTCGAACATCATCTCCGCGATGCGCGAACCCGGTTCGGTCTTCCGGCTCAGCATGGAGGTCATGACCATCGAACTCCCCGAGGTCCGCGCCTACCTGGGCCGCGAGCAGCGCGAGGGCGGGCGTGGCCTGGTCGCGCTGCTCACCGGCGTACCGGAGGACGAGGTCACCGACGAGACCGCCGACACCCTCGGCGGTTTCTACCTCACCCTGATGACCGGCCTCATCGCCCAGTGGACCTTCGACCCCGGCACGGCCCCGGACGCGGACGCCCTCACCGCCGGGCTGCGCCGGGTCGTGGAGGGCGTCCGGAAGGACTGAACGCTCAGCCCAGCCGGGCCCGCTTGAAGGCCATGTGCAGCAACAGGCGGTCCTCGCCGTCGTCCAGGTCCAGCCCGGTCAGGCGTTCCACGCGGCCCAGGCGGTAGTAGAGCGTCTGGCGGTGGATGCCCAGTTCGGCCGCCGCCCGGCCGGCCTGGCCCGCGCAGTCGAGGTAGACCTCGGCGGTGCGGGCCAGTTCCTGGTGGGCGGGGGAGAGCAGCGGCGCCGCCACCGGGTCCTGCACCGACCTCGGGGGCAGCGCGGACAGCAGCCGGTACGGGCCGATGCCCCGCCACTCGGCCACCGGCGCGAACCTCGGCTCGGCCAGGGCGGCCCGCGCCGCCGCCGACGCCTCCTGCCACACCATGCCCAACTCGGCCAGCCCCGCGCGGGGTTCACCGACCCCCACTCCGACCACGGCGCCCTCCGCCTCCTTGATCAGCCGCGCGGCCGCCACCAGCGCCGGGGCCGTCACCTCCGTGCTGCGCAGCCGTACCAGCACCGCGAGGCTCTGCGCCGTCGCGCCCCACGGCACGGTGCACAGCGCGGTGGCGTGCGGGACGGTGCGCACCGACGGGGCGTCGTCGGGGTCGGCGGAGAACCAGGGGGCGACGCAGACCACGGTGTGCGGGCCGTCCGCGCGCGGGCCCAGCGCGGTGCGCAGGTCGGTGACGGCCATGTCCCGCTGCCAGCCGTTCTCCGCCGTGAGCACCGCCCGCAGCTCCCGGCCGAGCCCCGCCCCGGCCCGCGCCTCTTCGGCCAGCAGCGCGCCGATCCGCCCGGTCACCGGCATGGCGGCGGTGAGCTGGGCGTCGCTCGGGCCGGGATCGTCGTCCAGCAGCCACACATAGCCGAGCACGACACCCCGATGGCGTACCGGCAGGCAGATCCGGCCCCGGTAGACGCCCGCCTCCGGGGTGGGCGGGATGCGCACCGGTTCCGTCGCGCGGGTGATGCCGAAGCCCTCGAACCACGCCCGGACCGCCGAGGTCGAGCGCCGGGTCAGGATCGAGCGGGCCCGCACCGGGTCCAGCGCGGTGGGGTCCAGCTCGCCCTCGCTGTCGTACGCGCCGAAGGCGATCAGCTCGAAGTCCCGGTTCTCCAGGGTCGCCGGGGCGCCCAGCAGCTCGGAGATCTCGTCCACCAGCTCCTGGTAGTCATCTCGGTAATCGGCCGCCACTCGGGCATTCTCCCGCATATCCGAGCCCGCTTCATACATCTGTCTGAGAACCGGTGATCGGATGCGTGACGTCTGTCGATGGCCCACCATCGAAGAGATCCCTAGGTTTCACGGTGGTTCTCCGTGCCGTCCCCGAATCGTCGGGTCCCGGCCGTTTCGGTGCTTTTGTTGTGGAGGTGCCCCGTGCTGGGTCCCGTGATTCTGGCCGCGTCGCGCAGCGACCGGATGCGTCGTCTGATCTCGGCCGCCCCGGTGACCAAGCAGGTCGTCGACCGGTTCATCCCCGGCGAGACCGTGGACGACATCGTCCCGATCATCTCCGAGCTGACCGCCAAGGGCCTGCAGCTCACGATGGACGTCGTCGGCGAGGACATCACCACCCCCGAGCAGGCCGCCGCCGCCCGCGACGCCTACCTCGCGCTCGTCGACCACCTCAAGGACCTCGACCTGGGCGAGCGGGTCGAGATGTCCGTCAAGCTCTCCATGTTCGGCCAGGCGCTGGAGGGCGGCCATGAGCTGGCCCTCGCCAACGTGCGCCCCGTCGTCGAGGCCGCCGCCGCCATCGGCACCACGGTCACCCTGGACGCCGAGGACCACACCACCCTCGACTCGATGTTCGCCATCCACGAGGAGCTGCGGAAGGACTTCCCCGGCACCGGCTGCGTCATCCAGGCGTACCTGTTCCGTACCGAGGCCGACGCCCGCCGGCTGGCCGCCGCCGGCAGCCGGGTCCGTCTGGTCAAGGGCGCCTACAAGGAGCCCGCCGAGGTCGCGTACCAGCAGAAGCACGAGATCGACAAGGCGTACGTCCGCGTCCTGAAGACGCTGATGGAGGGCGACGGCTACCCGATGATCGGGTCCCACGACCCCCGCCTCATCTCCATCGCCCAGGAACTCGCCCACCGCGCGGGCCGTAAGCTCGACGAGTACGAGTTCCAGATGCTCTACGGCATCCGGGGCGACGAGCACCTGCGGCTGGCCGCCGAGGGGCACCGCATGCGTGTCTACACCGCCTACGGCACCGACTGGTACGGCTATTTCATGCGCCGTCTCGCCGAGAAGCCGGCGAACCTCCAGTTCTTCGTACGCAGCATGATCACCAAGGGCTGAGCCCGAACACCCGCTCAACGTAAAGGAGTTACGGTTCTCATGGACGCTGTGACCCAGGTCCCCACCCCCGTCAACGAGCCGGTGCACGGCTACGCCCCCGGCAGCCCCGAGCGCGCCCGGCTGGAGGCCAAGCTGAAGGAGCTGGCCGAGAACCCGGTCGACCTGCCGATGACCATCGGCGGCGAGAAGCGGATGGGCGGCGGCGAGTCCTTCCAGGTGGTCCAGCCGCACAACCACAAGGCCGTCCTCGGCACCCTGCGCAACGCCACCCGCGAGGACGCCCAGGACGCGATCGACGCCGCCCTGGCCGCCGCCCCGGCCTGGCGCGCGATGTCCTTCGACGACCGCGCCGCGATCATCCTGCGCGCCGCCGAGCTGCTCTCCGGCCCCTGGCGCGAGACCATCGCCGCCTCCACCATGCTGGGTCAGTCCAAGACCGCCCAGCAGGCCGAGATCGACAGCCCCTGCGAGCTGGTCGACTTCTGGCGGTTCAATGTGCACTACGCCCGCCAGATCCTGGCCGAGCAGCCCCCGGCCAACTCGCCGGGCGTGTGGAACCGCATGGACCACCGCCCGCTGGAGGGCTTCGTCTACGCGATCACGCCGTTCAACTTCTCGGCCATCGCCGCCAACCTGCCCACCGCGCCCGCCCTCATGGGCAACGTGGTGGTCTGGAAGCCGTCCCCGACGCAGACCCACGCCGCCGTGCTGCTGATGCAGCTGCTGGAGGAGGCCGGGCTGCCCAAGGGCGTCATCAACCTGGTCACCGGTGACGGCATCGCCGTCTCCGAGGTCGCCCTGGAGCACCGCGACCTCGCCGGCATCCACTTCACCGGCTCGACCAAGACCTTCCAGTACCTGTGGAAGACGGTCGGCAACAACATCGAGAAGTACCGCGCCTACCCGCGTCTGGTCGGCGAGACCGGCGGCAAGGACTTCGTGGTCGCGCACCCCTCCGCCGACCGCGCGGTGCTCAAGACCGCGCTGACCCGCGGTGCCTTCGAGTACCAGGGCCAGAAGTGCTCGGCCACCTCGCGTGCCTACATCCCGGCCTCCATCTGGAACTCCGGTTTCAAGGAGGAGTTCGCTGCCGAGGTCGACGGCCTCACCATGGGTGACGTCACCGACCTGTCGAACTTCATCGGCGCGGTGATCGACGAGCGTTCCTTCGCCAAGAACAAGGCCGCCATCGACCGCGCCGCCGAGGACGCCACCTGCACCATCGTCGCGGGCGGCTCGTACGACGACTCGGTGGGCTACTTCGTCCGCCCGACCGTCATCGAGTGCACCGACCCCGACAACGAGGTCTTCCGCACCGAGTACTTCGGCCCGATCCTCGCCGTGCACGTCTACGAGGACGACAAGTACGACGAGATGCTGACCCAGATGGAGTCGGTCTCGGACTACGCCCTCACCGGCTCGGTCATCTCCAACGACCGCGCGGCGGCGGCGTACACGATGGAGAAGCTCCGCTACGCGGCGGGCAACTTCTACATCAACGACAAGTCCACCGGCGCCGTCGTCGGCCAGCAGCCCTTCGGCGGCGGTCGCGCCTCCGGTACCGACGACAAGGCCGGCGCCCCGCAGAACCTGATGCGCTGGACCCTGACCCGCGCCATCAAGGAGACGCTGGTCCCGCCGACCGAGTACGGCTACCCGCACATGGGCTGACCCCTCCCGGGGCGACAGCCCCACGATCCGGCCCGGCGAGCCCGCCCTGAACGGTCTCGCCGGGCCGTCGTGCGTCCGGCCCCGCTGCCGGCGTGCGCCCATGGACGGCACCGGCCGCTTCTCCCTCTCCTGGCCGGCCCTGCCGGCGGCGGTGGCGGACCTCGCCGACGACGACTTCGGCCGCACCTCCGGCTGTGCGGGCCGGCTCGTCCGGGACCTGGTGTGCCACCTCGTCATCGACGCCCAGGACGTCCTGATCACCCGCACCGCCCCGACCCGCGACGCGACGACGTACTGGACCCTCACCCACACCCCGCCCACCGGCGAGGACCCGCTGGACGCCCTGACCGTCCGGCTGGCGGCGGCCTACGAGGACCCGGCCCTGCTGGGATTCCACCTGGACGACATCGGCTCGGCCGCCGGCCGCCCTCGCCGACCCGGCCGTGCGGCCCGGCACCCGGGGCGAGGTCCTCACCGCCGCCGACCACCTCTCCGCGTACGTCCTGGAGTGGACCCTCCACCACCTGGACCTGACCGCCCACGTACCGGACGCCCCGCCCCCGCCCCCCAAGACCCTGGCCGAGGCCCGCGCCCTCCTGGGGGGCGTCACCGGCGAGCCCTTCCCCGCCGCCCTGTCCGACACGGACACCCTCCTCGTCGCCACCGGCCGCCGCCTCCCCGACCCCCCGGGGAGCGGACCGCACTCGGCCCCCTGACCGCACGTCTGCCGTTCGTCCTCGACTGAGTCCCCGGCGGGAAACCGCAGGTGGGGAGGCAGGCCGTCTCAGATAGTAGGAAGTCCGAGTAATCATGCAGACAGGCGCGGCCCGGTCCCTTAGCTTGGGATGAGCCGAACGAATCGCTCCATCCAGCGAATGGCGGTCGTGAGCCGCGCCCCGCGCAGGCAATCCCTGCGGCGTGCGCTCTCCCGCCCCTTCCGGCGTCTCACAGCTCACCGCTGCCGTGCAACCACTCTGTCGAAGGAGTCGATTTCCCATGGCCGAGACGACCGTCCGCCGCCGCGTGCGCCACGCCTCCCGTTCGAACGACACCGACCGCGCCCAGGCCGCCGCCGCCCTCCAGCGAGCCCTCGACCGCCGGGACAACGGCGGCGAGACCGGCCACTGAGCCGAGCCGCGCCCGACGGACCGTCCGCCGGCCACGATGTCCGCATCGCGGACGGTCCGTGTCATCCCGTGGGACGCGGAGTAGGGTGCCGCACATGTCCCGCAGCATCGATCTCGCAGTGATCCCCGGCGACGGCATCGGCCAGGAGGTCGTGACCGAGGGTCTCAAGGTCCTCTCCGCCGTCCTGCCCCAGGACGTGAAGCTGGAGACCAAGGAGTACGACTTCGGCGCCCGGCGCTACCACGCCACCGGTGAGACCCTCACCGACGCCGACCTCGACTCCCTCAAGACCCACGACGCCATCCTGCTCGGCGCCATCGGCGATCCGTCGGTGCCGTCCGGCGTGCTGGAGCGCGGCTTCCTGCTGAAGCTCCGGTTCGCCTTCGACCACCACGTCAACCTGCGCCCCTCCAAGCTGCTCCCCGGCGTCGCCACCCCGCTCGCCGGCCAGCCGGAGATCGACTTCGTCGTGGTCCGCGAGGGCACCGAGGGCCCCTACACGGGCAACGGCGGCACCATCCGCACCGGCACCGAGCACGAGGTGGCCACCGAGGTCTCGGTGAACACCGCCTACGGTGTCGAGCGGGTCGTCCGGGACGCCTTCGCCCGTGCCCAGGCCCGCCCGCGCAAGAAGCTCACCCTGGTCCACAAGAACAACGTGCTCACCTTCGCCGGGCACCTGTGGACCAACATCTTCAACAAGGTGGCCGAGGAGTACCCCGAGGTCACCACCGAGTACATCCACGTCGACGCGGCCACCATCTACCTGGTGACCGATCCCGAGCGGTTCGACGTGATCGTCACCGACAACCTCTTCGGCGACATCATCACCGACCTCGCCGCGGCCGTCTCCGGCGGCATCGGCGTGGCCGCGTCGGGCAACATCAATCCGGCCCGTACGTACCCGTCCATGTTCGAGCCGGTCCACGGCTCCGCCCCGGACATCGCCGGACAGGGCAAGGCCGACCCCACCGCCACCGTCCTCTCCGTAGCCCTGCTGCTGCGCCACCTCGGCTACGACGCCGAGGCCGACCGGGTGGACGCGGCCGTCGCCGCCGACCTCACCGAGCGCGTGGACCTGCCCCCGCGCACCACCGCCGAGATCGGCGACGCGCTCGTAGGCCGGGTAACCGGCTGACCCGTAAGGCCCCGTGAAAGGGCCGCCGGGTCGCTTCAGGCGCCCGGCGGCCCTTTGCCGTGCCCGTGCCGGGTGCCACCATCGAGCACCAGGTCGTGTTCACCCCGATTCCTTCCGGCGCCTCCGCCGCGCGATAATCGAACGCGGAGCCGCGATATGAGGGAATGCCCGGACGGCGTGAGCGCGGCCCGCCACCACCGGTACCGCGCCTTGCCGGGGGTGACCTTCAGGCACCGGCCGCCCCGCCGGAGCCGCCCGTCCCACGCCAGGAAGAGAAGGACTGCCGCCCATGACGACGCCCACGATCGAGCTCAAGCCCTCCGCCCAACCGCTCGCCGCCGCGGAGCGCGAGGCGATCCTCACCAGCCCCGGCTTCGGCCGCCGCTTCACCGACCACATGGTGACGATCAAGTGGACCGAGGGCCGCGGCTGGCACGACGGCCAGCTCGTCCCGTACGCGCCGATCCCGCTCGACCCGGCCACCAACGTCCTGCACTACGCCCAGGAGATCTTCGAGGGCCTGAAGGCGTACCGCCAGCCCGACGGCACGGTCGCAACCTTCCGGCCCGAGCAGAACGCCCTGCGCTTCCAGCGCTCCGCGCACCGCCTGGGCATGCCCGAGCTGCCCGTGGAGACCTTCATCGAGGCGTGCGACGCGCTGATCGCCCAGGACGTCGACTGGGTCCCGGCGCACGGCGGCGAGGACTCCCTCTACCTGCGCCCCTTCATGATCGGCACCGAGGTCGGCCTGGGTGTGAAGCCGTCCAACGAGTACCTCTTCCTCGTCATCGCCTCCCCGGCCGGCGCCTACTTCCAGGGCGGCGTGAAGCCGGTGTCGATCTGGGTCTCCGAGGACCGCGTCCGCGCCGTCCCCGGCGGCATGGGCGACGCCAAGACCGGCGGCAACTACGCGGCCTCCCTGCTCGCCCAGGCCGAGGCCGCCGCCAAGGGCTGCGACCAGGTCTGCTACCTCGACGCCGTCGAGCACCGATGGGTCGAGGAGCTGGGCGGCATGAACCTGTTCTTCGTCTACGGCGACAGGATCGTCACTCCGACCCTGACCGGCTCCATCCTGGAGGGCGTCACCCGTGACTCCCTGCTGGCCGTCGCCCGCGATCTCGGCTACCAGGCCGAGGAGGGGCGGATCTCGGTCGACCAGTGGCAGCGGGACACCGAGAACGGCACCCTCACCGAGGTCTTCGCCTGCGGTACCGCCGCCGTGATCACCCCGGTCGGCACCGTCAAGCGGGCCGGAGCCGAGTGGAAGCAGAGCGGCGGCGAGCCCGGCGAGGTCACCCTCCGCCTCCGCCAGGCGCTGCTCGACATCCAGCGCGGCACGACCGAGGACCAGCACGGCTGGATGCACCGCATCGGCTAACCGAACCGGTGGGGACCGTCCTGGAGGCTCCGGGGCGGTCCCTTTTCGGACAGTGTGGCCCGCATCGTGAGACAGCCCGTGGGACGGCGGCCGTTATGTGCCAGACTGCCCCCGTGCTCTCGCTCACCATGATTATGGGCAGCAGGCGCGCCGGTCCGCAGTGACCACCTCGCACGACCACATGCGGGTGGCACCGTCGTCCTCGACCCGCGCGCAGACCTCTCGCACCCGCGAGGGGTTTTTTCGTTTTCCGGCCCAACCGCAGCCGGTGACGGAGCGCGAGGGACCATGGGGGGAACGGTGGAGCCGGTCATTTCCGGTAAGACCGACATTCACAACAGGAGCCTTCAGACCATGACCGCAACCAGCGAGCTCGACGATTCGTTCCACGTCTTCGACACCACGCTGCGCGACGGCGCGCAGCGCGAGGGCATCAACCTCACCGTCGCGGACAAGCTGGCCATCGCACGGCACCTGGACGACTTCGGCGTGGGCTTCATCGAGGGCGGCTGGCCCGGCGCCAACCCGCGCGACACCGAGTTCTTCGCCCGCGCCCGCGAGGAGCTGCGGCTGAAGCACGCGGTGCTCGTCGCCTTCGGCGCCACCCGCCGCCCCGGCGCCAAAGCCGCCGACGATCCGCAGGTCAGAGCGCTGCTGGAGTCCGGCGCCCCCGTCGTCACACTGGTCGCCAAGGCCCACGACCGGCATGTGGAGCTGGCGCTGCGCACCACGCTCGACGAGAACCTGGAGATGATCCGGGACACCGTCGCCCACCTGCGCGCCGAGGGCCGCCGGGTCTTCGTCGACTGCGAGCACTTCTTCGACGGCTACCGCGCCAACCCCGCCTACGCCAAGGCGGTCGTCCGGACCGCCTCCGAGGCCGGGGCCGACGTGGTCGTCCTGTGCGACACCAACGGCGGCATGCTCCCGGCGCAGATCAGCGCCGTGGTCGGCACCGTCCTCGCCGACACCGGTGCCCGGCTCGGCATCCACACCCAGGACGACACCGGCTGCGCCGTCGCCAACACCCTCGCCGCCGTGGACGCGGGCGCGACCCACGTCCAGTGCACGGCCAACGGCTACGGCGAGCGCGTCGGGAACGCCAACCTCTTCCCGGTGGTCGCCGCGCTGGAGCTGAAGTACGGCAAGAAGGTCCTCCCCGACGGGAACCTGCGCGAGACCACCCGGATCTCGCACGCCATCGCCGAGGTCGTCAACCTCACGCCCTCCACCCACCAGCCCTACGTCGGCGTCTCCGCCTTCGCCCACAAGGCCGGCCTGCACGCCTCCGCGATCAAGGTCGACCCGGACCTCTACCAGCACATCGATCCCGAGCGGGTCGGCAACACCATGCGGATGCTCGTCTCCGACATGGCCGGACGCGCCTCGATCGAGCTGAAGGGCCGGGAACTCGGCGTCGACCTCGGCGGCGACCGCGCGCTGGTCGGCCGGGTCGTCGAGCGGGTCAAGGAACGCGAGCTGAAGGGCTACACGTACGAGGCCGCCGACGCCTCCTTCGAGCTGCTGCTGCGCGCCGAGGCCCAGGGGGCCCCGCTGAAGTACTTCGAGGTGGAGTCCTGGCGGGCCATCGTGGAGGACCGCCCGGACGGCACCCACGCCAACGAGGCCACGGTGAAGCTGTGGGCCAAGGGTGAGCGCATCGTCGCCACCGCCGAGGGCAACGGCCCGGTCAACGCCCTCGACCAGGCGCTCAGGGTGGCGCTGGAGAAGATCTACCCGCAGCTCGCCAAGCTGGAACTGGTGGACTACAAGGTCCGCATCCTGGAGGGCGCCTCCGGCACCCGGTCCACCACCCGCGTGCTGATCTCCACCAGCGACGGCGCGGGGGAGTGGTCCACGGTCGGCGTCGCGGAGAACGTCATCGCCGCCTCCTGGCAGGCACTGGAGGACGCCTGCACCTACGGGCTGCTGCGCGCGGGCGTCGAACCGGCCGAGTAGCGGGCGCCGGCGGCGGTCAGGGGGCGCGCCAGACGTTGTCGAACGCGTCCTCCTCGATCCGCCGCCGCTGCCGTACCGCCTCCAGCTCGGTCAGCGCGTCGCCGAGCGCGGCGAGGACGACCGCCACCCGGTCGTCCTCGGCGTTCGCGGCCGGTTCCTCGTGCTCGGGCTCCTCGATGCCGAGGGCCGAGGCGAGGCCCACCAGGAGCGGTTCGTGCCGGGCCCACCGGTCGGCCGCGTGCCGCCGGGCGTCGGAGTCGATCCGCTCCACCGACCGGTCGGCGCGCCGGAACAACTGCCGCAGACCGGAGCCCGCGGGCCCGGTGTGCTCCAGCTCGTCCCGGTAGGCGGCGGAGAGTCCGTCCCCGCGCCGCCACAGCCAGTCCTCGGCGCTCTCGTACGGCTCCGCGCGGATCAGCGAGGCGGCCGCCTTGTCCAGCATCGGGTCGCCGGTCAGATGACCGGAGAGCGGGACGATCCGGTCGTCCCGCAGGGTGACCACCTGGGCGGCGAGCAGGTCGAACAGCTCCGCAGCGGCCAGTGCCAGCGACAGATCGCCCTGTTCCACGGGCCGGTCGGCAGGCACGTCCAGCGCGACGAACAGCAGATCCTGCGGTGTGGTCATCTCGGACTCCCCGGTCACGGTCGGTACGGCGCGGGTACCACCATCACCCGCGCCGGAAACCCGGGGCTGTCCTACCTCAGGGTCCACTTCTGGTTGGCCGCCCCGGTGCACGACCATATCTGGGCCCGCGCCCCATTGGCCGAGGAGTTGTCCGTGACGTCCAGGCACTTGTCCGCCGCGGTGTTCACCACGTCCCCCGTGGCCGCGTTGTACGACCAGCGCTGGGCGCCGGTGCCGTTGCAGTCGTAGAGCTGGACCTTGGCGCCGTTCGCGGTCGACGCGGAGACCACGTCCAGGCACTTGCCGAGCGCCCGCACCGAGCCGTCCGGGGCGACCGTCCACTGCTGGGCCGTGCTGCCGTTGCAGTCGTAGAGCTGCACCGCCGTGCCGTTGGCGCCGGACCCGCCCGCCACGTCCAGGCACTTGCCCGCGAGCCCCACGAAGGCGCCGGTGCGGGAGCTGTCGCCGGACTGGCCGCCGGCCCAGGTGAAGGTGGCGGAGGTGCGGGCGGGCAGCGTGTAAGTGGCGTGCTGCGCACCCCAGTTGATGGTCACCTGCTTGGCTGAGGTGGCGCCGTTGTACGCGATCAGCGCCTTGCTGCCGTCCGGGTTGCGCCACGCGACGTTGGGCACGGCCAAGGACGCGGTGGAGGCGATGCGCTGGGCGCCGGGGCGGACGAACTTGGTGAGGTGGCCCATGTCGTAGTACTCGACGGTGTAGTCCACGCTCCCGCTGCGGCCGTCGCCGTTGTGCACGGTGATCAGGCCGGTGCAGGTGCCGCAGCCGCCGTTGTGCGGGCCCATGTTCTGGTCCACCGCGAGGGACCACTTGGTCACCGACTTCGCCCAGTTGCGGGTGTAGTTGATGATGTCGGAGAGGTCCTCGCGCTGCTGGTCGGCGATCCAGGTGCCCCCGGAGTGCTCGGTGGCGAAGGCGTCCAGCGCAGGGTACTGGTTGTGCACGGCCGTCTGCTTGCCGACGTCGCCGCCGTAGCCGTGCCAGGCGATGCCGCCGAAGTTGGGGTGGCTGCGCACGGCCGCGTCGTCCACGGTCTGGGCGGCGTAGGAGTCGTAGGTGTCCCAGTTCCAGTCGTGCGCCAGCACCTTGGTGGAGAGCCCGGCCTGCTGGAGCCTGGGCAGCAGCTCGCTCTTGGTGAAGTAGGCGAGGCCACTGGCGTTCCAGCTCATCGACGGGTAGCCCGAGCAGCAGGTCGGCTCGTTCTGCGCGGTGACGTAGGAGACGGGCACGCCCTGGTCCCGGTAGCCCTGGAGGTACTTCACGAAGTACGAGGCGTAGGCGCCGTAGTCCTCCGCCTTCAGCCAGCCGCCGTTGAGGGAGCCGCTGTCCTTCATCCATGCCGGGGCCGTCCACGGGGACGCCATCACCGTGAGGTCCGGGTTCAGTTGACGGGCCTGCCTGGTGAGCGGGATGACGTCCGCGAGGTCATGGGCGAGGGAGAACTTCGCCAGCGAGGGGTCGGTCTGCCCGGCCGGCACGTCGTCGTAGGTGTAGCCGGAGCGGGCCAGGTCGGAGGCGCCCATCGGATTGCGCAGGAAGGACAGCCCGATGCCGTCCGTGGGCGAGAACAGCTTGCGCATGGTGGCGTCGCGGGTCGCCTGGGACAGGGCGCCGCTGCTGTTCATCAGCCAGGCGGCGGTGTCGGTGAAGGAGGCTCCGCCGCCGGTGAAGGTCTGGTAGCGGGTGTTCTCGTCCACCGTGATGTTCTCGCCGCCGCCTCCGGCGCCGGCCGAGAAGGCGAACGGCGTCTGCGGCTCCAGGCCGCGTACGACATGCCGTCCGGCGGAGTCGTCGGTGGTGGTCAGCCAGGCCGTGACCGGCTCACCGGCCGCGTGCGCGGCGGGGGTGGCGAGCGTGGTGATCCCGGCCGTCGTCAGCAGCGCGGCCAGCAGCAGCCGGGCCGGACGCAGGGGTCGTCTCATGGGGCGCCGCCCTTCAAGAGGTGGGGGATGGGGCGTGCGAGCCGTGAGTAAATGACGGCTCCGGGGCCGCGTCAAGGGGTCGCGCATTCAGAAGGCGAACGCACAACGGCGGCGCGGGGGTTTTAGGTTGAGGGACCGTCAGTCACGTGCGAAGGGTTGACGGGGTCCAGGTGACCCCAGTTCACTCAAGCCGTGAGCTAAGTCATGAGTGAACCAAGAGCCGAGGGAAGGTCCATGCGCAGAACCGCCCTGCTCGTCTCCACCGCTCTGCTGACCGCACTGCTTCCGCTGGCCGGAGGCATCACCACCGCGTCCGGGGCCGACGGTCCCGACCCGGCCCCCGTGCCGGTCGACCGCTTCGAGGGCGAGGTGCCCTTCGCCGCCCAGCCCGCCGAGGGCATCTTCACCTGGGGCGGCGACAGCGACGACCCGCCCACCCTGGCGCTGACCGCCCGCGCCGACGCCCCCGAGGGCGCCAAGGTGCTGACCGGCAGCTACGACATCAGCGGCTACGGCGGTTTCACCCACGACTACGCCGCCACCGCTCCCGCCCACGACTGGTCCGCCCACCGGGGGGTGCGCCTGTGGTGGGAGGGACAGAACAGCGGCAAGAAGATCACGTTCGAGATCAAGGACGGCGGTGCGCACGGCGAGGC
Source organism: Streptomyces griseoluteus (assembly GCF_004784465.1). Lineage (GTDB taxonomy): Bacteria > Actinomycetota > Actinomycetes > Streptomycetales > Streptomycetaceae > Streptomyces > Streptomyces griseoluteus. The sequence continues at coordinate 982,861 of NZ_SRRU01000001.1, forward strand.
GTCCGAGCTGTGGACGACCTCCTTCACCGACGACTTCACCGGCTGGAAGCGGATCGAGCTGCCGTTCTCCGCGTTCACCTATCGCACGGACTACCAGCCGGTCGGCGGCATCGACCACGTCCTCGGCCTCACCCGGATGTGGGGCTACGCCGTCACCCTCCCCACCGGCGTCAAGGGCCGCTTCGCCATGGACGGCGTCGAGCTGTACGGCGCCGCCGACCCGGCGCTGCGCGCCTCCGTCACCACCGACGCGGCCGTCGTCCCGGTCGAGGAGGGCGGCACGGCGAGCGTCCGCGTCACCCTGGGCACCACCGACGCGCAGCCCGTCACCTCCCCGGTGACCGTCGCGTACGCCACCGGCGAGGGCACCGCCGGCCCGGGCAAGGACTACACCTCCGTCTCCGGCACCCTCACCTTCCCGGCCGGCACCCCCTCAGGGACCTCCCGGACGGTGAAGGTGACCACCCTGAAGGACCGCACCGCCGAGGCCGCCGAGACCATTCCGCTGGGGCTCACCGTGACCGGGGCCAAGGCCCCCGCGGAGAACCCGAAGATCGTCATCGACGCCCACGGACTCCCGTACCTGGACAGCAGGTTGCCGGTGCGCAAGCGGGTCGCCGACCTGCTCGGGCGGATGTCGCTCGCGGAGAAGGCCGGGCAGATGACCCAGGCCGAGCGCGGCGCCGTCTCCGACCAGAACGACATCGCCGCCTACGACCTGGGCTCACTGCTCTCCGGCGGCGGTTCCACGCCCACCCCGAACACCCCGGCCGCGTGGGCGAAGATGATCGACGGCTTCCAGCTGCGCGCCCGGGCCACCCGCTTCCAGATCCCGCTGATCTACGGCGTCGACGCGGTCCACGGTCACAACAACCTCACCGGCGCCACCGTCCTGCCGCACAACATCGGCATCGGCGCCACCCGCGACCCCCAACTCGCCCAGCGCACCGGGGCGGTGACCGCCGCCGAGGTCCGCGCCACCGGCATCCCCTGGGACTTCGCGCCCTGCCTCTGCGTCAGCCGCGACGAACGCTGGGGCCGCAGTTACGAGTCCTTCGGTGAGGACCCGGCGCTGGTGAAGTCGATGGAGACGGTGATCCAGGGGCTCCAGGGGCGCGCCGACGGCCGCGACCTCGCCCGCGCCGACAAGGTGCTGGCCACCGCCAAGCACTTCGTCGCCGACGGCGGCACCGCCTACGGCTCCTCCACCACCGGCACCTACACCGTCGACCAGGGCGTCTCCACCCTCACCCGACAGCAGTTGGAGGCCGTCCACCTCGCGCCGTACCAGGAGGCGGTGGACCGGGGCGTCGGCACCGTGATGCCCTCGTACTCCTCGCTCGACGTGATCGGCGACGGACGCGGCCCGGTCAAGATGCACGCCCGCGCCGACATGCTCAGCGGCGTGCTCAAGGGCCGTATGGGCTTCGACGGGTTCGTCATCAGCGACTGGAACGCCGTCGACCAGCTCCCCGGTGACTACGCGACCCAGGTCCGCACCTCGGTCAACGCGGGCGTCGACATGATGATGGTCCCCTACACCTACAAGGAGTTCAGCGCGGCCCTGACCGCCGAGGTGAAGGCGGGCCGGGTCAGCGAGCGGCGGATCGACGACGCGGTATCCCGCATCCTCACCCAGAAGTTCCGCCTCGGCCTCTTCGAGCACCCCTACGCCGACACCTCCGGCGCCGCCGCCATCGGCTCCCCGGCCCACCGGGCCGTCGCCCGCGAGGCCGTCGCCAAGTCCCAGGTGCTGCTCAAGAACGACGGCGGCCTGCTGCCGCTGCGCAAGAGCCAGAAGGTGTACGTCGCCGGGTCCAACGCCGACGACATCGGCAACCAGTCCGGCGGCTGGACCATCACCTGGCAGGGCTCCTCCGGCGACATCACCAAGGGCACCACCATCCTGGCCGGCATCCGTGAGGCGGGCGGGAAGGTCACCTACTCCAAGGACGCCTCGGCGCCGACCGCCGGGAACGACGTGGGCGTGGTCGTCGTCGGGGAGACCCCCTATGCGGAAGGCGTCGGGGACGTGGGCAACGGCCATGAACTGACCCTGTCCGCCGCCGACCGGGCCGCCGTGGACAAGGTGTGCGGCGCCATGAAGTGCGTGGTGCTCACCGTCTCCGGCCGCCCGCTGCTGGTCGGGGACCGGCTCGGGAAGATCGACGCACTGGTCGCGTCCTGGCTGCCCGGCACCGAGGGCGGCGGCGTCGCCGACGTGCTCTACGGCAAGCGGCCCTTCACCGGCCAGCTCCCCGTGACCTGGCCGCGCGGCGAGGCCCAGCTGCCGATCAACGTCGGCGACAGCACGTACGACCCGCAGTACCCCTACGGGTGGGGCCTGACCACAAAGGCCGCGGCCAGGAGCGGTGCGCTGACCACCCTCGGCAAGGCGGCCGCCACCGCCGAGCGCCGGCACGACGACCGCCGGGGGCGTGAACTGGTGAACCAGGCCCGGCTGATCGTCCAGCACAAGGTGGGCCAGCGCATCACGGCGGCCGTGTCGAAGCCCTTCGCCGAGGCCGACCACGCGCTGCTGACCGGACGGTACGGACAGGCACTGCTCAAGCTGCTCCAGGCGTACCGGGCGGCTCGCTGACCAGCGTCGTAAGTGCGTACACCTGACCGAACGGGGGAGGCTTCGGGTAGCGTCGGAAGCATGAAGGCCGTGCTCCCGACCCGCGCCCGAAGCCTCCCCGCACTCCTCCTCGCGGCGCTGGCGATGGCCCTGGTGCCCTTGTTCGCGTTCGCCCCCGGTGCCAGTGCCGTCACCAGCACCTCCACCATCGGCCAGGCCCTGCGCGAGAGCCCGGTCTACGTCGACCCGGCCGCCTCCGGGCAGCTCTCCCGCGCCGACGCCGACGCCCTGGCCAAGAAGATCAAGGACGCCGGCAAGCCGGTGTTCCTGGTGGTCCTCCCCGCCGACTATCCGACCCGGAGCGTCCTGCGCGACGTCCGGTCGGCCACCGGCATCACCGGTCTGTACGGCATCCGCGTCGGCGACCGCTTCGCCGCGGGCTCCGACCCCTCGGTCATCTCCGCCACGGCCCGGCAGAACCTCGTCTCCAGCGTGCAGGGCGAGGGCGCCAAGGCCCAGCTCACCGACTTCACCGACCGCGCGCTGGACACCGTACGCGGCCACGCCCCTTCCAGCTGGGGCTCCTCCGACAACGGCGGCGGGGTCTCCACCACCGCGCTGATCGTCGCCGGGGCGGTCGTGGTGGCGGGCGGCGCCGGGGTCTACACCCTGAGCCGCCGCAACCGGCGCCGCCGCGAGGCGGAGCAGCAGGCCGCGCTGGAGCGGCTGCGGGTCGTCGTGGACGAGGACATCACCGCCTTCGGCGAGGAGCTCGACCGCCTCGACTTCCAGCCCGGCGAACCCGGCGCCGACGACGCGATGCGCACCGACTACGAGAACGCGCTCAACGCCTACGACGACGCCAAGCGCCGCATGGGCGAGGCACGCAGGCCGGAGGACGTGCGCGGAGTCACCGAGGCACTGGAGGACGGCCGGTACTCCCTCGCCGTGCTCGCCGCCCGCCGCGAGAGGCGCCCGCTGCCCGACCGGCGTCCGCCCTGCTTCTTCGACCCCCGGCACGGCCCCTCCGTCACCGACGCCGCCTGGACCCCGGCCGGCGGCAGCACCCGCGAGGTGCCGGTGTGCGCGGCCGACGCGACCCGGCTCGCCGACGGCCGCGAACCGGCCGCGCGCGAGGTGGAGACCGAGTACGGCCGCCGCCCCTACTGGGACGCGGGGCCCGCCTACGGCCCCTGGGCGGGCGGCTACTTCGGCGGCGGCCTGCTGCCGGGCCTGCTCGCGGGGACCCTGCTCGGCGGCATGATGGCCACCCCCTCCTACGCGGCCGACTTCGGCGGCGGATACGGCGACTTCGGGGACCAGGGAGGTTTCCAGGGCGGCGACATGTCCGGCACCGACTTCGACCCCAGCGGGTTCAGCGACGGCTTCGGCGGCGGGGACTTCGGCGGGGGCGGCGACTTCGGGAGCGGCGGGGACTTCGGCGGCGGAGGCTTCTGAGTCACCGGACCCGCACGCGTGAGCGCCCCGTCCCCTCCGGCAGAGGGGGAGCGGGGCGCTCGCGTGTGGTGCGGCCGGACCGCCGTCGGCTCACGCGTTCTTGATGGCCGACACGTCGAAGTTGAGCTTGATCTTGTCGGAGATCAGCACGCCGCCCGTCTCCAGGGCCGCGTTCCAGGTCAGGCCCCACTCCGAGCGCAGCAGCTCGGCCTTGCCCTCGAAGCCGACGCGCTGGTTGCCGAACGGGTCGGTCGCGGCGCCGTTGAACTCCAGGTCGATGGTGATCGGACGGGTGACACCGAGGATGGAGAGGTCACCGGTGATGCGGTAGTCGTCGCCGCCGAGGAACTCCGCGCCCGTGGAGCGGAAGGTCATCGTCGGGAACTCGTCCGTCTTGAAGAAGTCGGCGGACTTCAGGTGGGTGTCGCGGTCGGCGTTGCCGGTGTCGATGCTGTCCATCACCACGTCCAGCGTGGCGGTGGACTTGGCCGGGTTCTCGCCGTCCAGGTGCAGCGAGCCGGTGAACTCCGTGAAGCTGCCCTTGACGTTGGTGACCATGGCGTGCCGCGCGGTGAATCCGATCGAGGTGTGCGCGGGGTCGATGGTGTATTCGCCGGTCAGCGCCGCGAGACCGGTGCCCGCGGGGGCGGCGGGGGCGGCGGTGGCCTGGGGGGTGCTGTCCTTGCGGCTGAAGATACCCATGGTGTGCTCCTTGAGAGAGTTCCGGAAGAGTCTGTTTAACGTTCAACGAACCAGACGTCTGCCACCGTAGACCTATTCAGTTCGGTTTTCAACATCATTCGGTACGTGTTTTCGCTCTCACGCAGAGTTACCGCTGACGCCCTCTGGCGGACGCGCGTAGAACTCGGGCACCATCTGTCTGCACCACCTGCACTGCCGCCCCACAGTAAGCACGGCCAACCGCAGGAAGGGTCATTCATGAAGGTCCGCTCAGTCCTCACCGCGCTCGCCCTCGTCGTCGCCCCGGGCGTCGCCGTGGTCGGCACCGCGTCCGACGCCTTCGCCGTCACCAAGATCAGCCACGCCACCGCCACCCAGATGTTCCGCGACGTCGGCATCACCTGGTCGTCCTCCGGCGGGTGCTCCGACCGCAACAACTCCACCTGTACGTCGTTCGAACAGCTCAACCTGGCCACCGCCCAGGGTGCGCAGACCCTCAAGCGCGCCACCGGGTGTGCCCTGAACATCACCGGCGGCACCGAGACCGGCCACGCCTCGGGCACGTACTCGCACTGGAACGGCTACAAGCTCGACTACGGCAAGAACACCTGCGTGACCTCGTACATCAAGAACACCTTCAGCTACATCGGGCTGCGCGGGGACGGCGCGCCGCAGTACAAGTCCGGGTCGGGCAACATCTACGCCGACGAGGGCAACCACTGGGACGTCCTGTACTACAACTGCGGCGGCTGCTGAGCCGAAGCGCGCCGGACGGCGGAGGGTAGGGTTGCGAGGCGCCCCGTTCCGCCGTCCGGGTGGCCGCGTGTCACTCCGGCGATGGCATGTACCACCCCGGCTCCAGGGGTCTGTGACACCCCCCACTTTGTGGCAGCCCTACAAAGGCAGCGCCCTCTGAGCAGTCGGAACGCCTGCATCACGGCCCGGTTCTGTTCGGTCGTACCAGGAAAACGCTCCGGAGACTGTACGGAGTCGACGGCCCGGTTTCCGTGAGGTCCTTCGTATGGTCACTACATGACCGTTTTGGAAGAGACGACGGGTGAGCCGGCGGACGCGCGCGGGCGGGTCGCCGAGCTGCACGTGATCCGGGCGCAGGCCCTGGCGGGCCCCAGCGAGAAGGCGACCGAGGCGCAGCACGCCAAGGGCAAGCTGACCGCCCGCGAGCGCATCGAGCTGCTCCTCGACCCGGACTCCTTCCAGGAGGTCGAGCAGCTCCGCCGGCACCGCGCCACCGGCTTCGGCCTGGAGGCCAAGAAGCCGTACACCGACGGTGTCATCACCGGCTGGGGCACGGTGGAGGGCCGTACTGTCTTCGTGTACGCCCATGACTTCCGCATCTTCGGCGGCGCACTGGGCGAGGCCCACGCCACCAAGATCCACAAGATCATGGACATGGCCATCGCGGCCGGTGCCCCGCTGGTCTCGCTCAACGACGGTGCCGGCGCCCGTATCCAGGAGGGCGTCTCCGCGCTCGCCGGCTACGGCGGCATCTTCCAGCGCAACACCAAGGCATCCGGGGTCATCCCGCAGATCTCGGTGATGCTCGGCCCGTGCGCGGGCGGCGCGGCCTACAGCCCCGCCCTCACCGACTTCGTCTTCATGGTCCGCGAGACCTCGCAGATGTTCATCACCGGCCCGGACGTCGTCAAGGCGGTCACCGGCGAGGAGATCACCCAGAACGGCCTCGGCGGCGCCGACGTGCACGCCGAGACCTCCGGCGTCTGCCACTTCGCGTACGACGACGAGGAGACCTGCATCGCGGAGGTGCGCTACCTCCTCTCGCTGCTCCCGCAGAACAACCGCGAGAACCCGCCGCGCGTGGAGTCCTCCGACCCCGCCGACCGGCGCGGCGACGTCCTGCTCGACCTGGTCCCGGCCGACGGCAACCGGCCCTACGACATGACCAAGGTCATCGAGGAGCTCGTCGACGACGGCGACTACCTGGAGGTCCACGAGCGCTGGGCCCGCAACATCATCTGCGCGCTGGGCCGCCTCGACGGCCAGGTGGTCGGCATCATCGCCAACCAGCCGCAGGTGCTGGCCGGTGTGCTCGACATCGAGGCGAGCGAAAAAGCTGCGCGTTTCGTGCAGATGTGTGACGCTTTCAATATCCCGATCATCACGCTGCTGGACGTGCCGGGCTTCCTGCCCGGCGTCGACCAGGAGCACGGCGGAATCATCCGCCACGGCGCGAAGCTGCTGTACGCCTACTGCAACGCGACCGTGCCGAGGATCTCTCTCATCCTGCGCAAGGCCTACGGCGGCGCGTACATCGTGATGGACAGCCAGTCCATCGGCGCCGACCTCACCTTCGCCTGGCCCACCAACGAGATCGCCGTGATGGGTGCCGAGGGCGCGGCCAACGTCATCTTCCGCCGCCAGATCGCCGACGCCGAGGACCCCGAGGCGATGCGGCAGAAGATGGTCAAGGAGTACAAGGCCGAGCTGATGCACCCGTACTACGCGGCGGAGCGCGGCCTGGTCGACGACGTGATCGACCCCGCCGAGACCCGCGAGGTCCTGATCAGGTCGCTGTCGATGCTCCAGACCAAGCACGCCGACCTCCCCTCCCGCAAGCACGGCAACCCCCCGCAGTGACCGAGACCCCGGAGGCCAACGCCATGACCAGCGCCGACATCCGCGTCGAAAAGGGCCTCGCCGAGCCCGAGGAAGTAGCCGCCATAACGGCAGTTCTCCTCGCCCGGGCCGCCGCCCGCCCCGCCGCGACCCCGACCCACCGCCCCCGCCCGCGAGCGGGCTGGCGCCGCCTGGAGCGCGAGGGCGGCTTCCGTGCCCCGCACAGCTGGCACTGAGCCCGAACAGCCCCCAGGGCCCCGTCTCTCCCCTCGGAGAGGCGGGGCCCTGTCGTTGTCCGGAAGACCCCGGCACGCGGAAGCGGTACGGCAAAGGGGCCCCTTCCGGTGTGGAAAGGGCCCCCTCGACGTGGACCAGTTACCGCAGGCGGGCCATCAGCGCGTGCTCGACCAGGGTGATCAGGGCGCTCTTGGCGTCCGCGCGGTGGCGGGCGTCCGTGGTGATGATGGGGGCGTCCGGGCCGATCTGGAGAGCCTCGCGGACCTCGTCGGGGTTGTAGGGCTGGTTGCCGTCGAAGCCGTTGAGGGCGATGACGAACGGCAGGCCCGAGTTCTCGAAGTAGTCGACCGCGGGGAAGCAGTCGGCCAGGCGCCGGGTGTCGACCAGCACGATGGCGCCGATGGCGCCGCGCACCAGGTCGTCCCACATGAACCAGAAGCGGTCCTGACCGGGCGTACCGAAGAGGTACAGGATCAGGTCCTGGTCCAGGGTGATACGGCCGAAGTCCATGGCCACCGTGGTGGTGGTCTTGTCCCCGGTGTGAGTGAGGTCGTCGATGCCCGCCGACGCGGACGTCATGACGGCCTCGGTACGCAGCGGGTTGATCTCCGAGACGGCCCCCACGAACGTGGTCTTGCCCACGCCGAAGCCGCCCGCCACCACGATCTTCGCGGAGGTGGTGGAGCGGGAAGGACCGCCGCTAGAGCTTGCGAAGTCCACTGAGCACCCTTTCGAGCAGTGTCACGTCTGGCTGGCCGCCGGCGTTCTCGTCGCCGCCGGGCTGATGGATGGCGACCAGGCCCGCCTCCGCCAAGTCGGCGACGAGAATCCTGGCCACGCCGAGGGGGATCGTGAGCAGGGCCGAGATCTCGGCCACCGACTTGATCTCCCGGCACAGGTTGCAGATCCGCTGATGCTCGGGCAACTGGCCCTGCATCTGATGCGGCGCCGCGGTGGTGTGCACCAGCGCCTCGATGGCGAGCTGGTAGCGCGGGCGGGTCCGGCCGCCGGTCATGGCGTACGGACGCACCAGGGGATTGCTGGCGCCGGACGGGGCCGCCGCGGGCTCCTGGCGACGCGGCGGCTGTACCGGCTGGATGCGCGGGGCCGACGGCTGGCCGTACGGCGAAGGGCCGGGGCCCTGCGGCGCGTACGGCTGCCGGTGGTCGGGGACGGAGGGGTAGTCGTACCCGTTCGCCGAGCCGCCGTCCTGTCCCTGCGCGGGACCGTACGACCAGTTGCCCGAAGACGGACCGCCTGGGGGTGTTGCCACTTTCTCCTCCTCCGACTGTGCCGGGCACCATCGCTGTGGAGCCGCGTCCCAAGACCTTACGGCCCCGGGACGCGAACGCGCACCGTCCGCTTGTTAGTTGAGAAGGCTGCCCTGGAGTTCCGCCCGGAGATCCGGGGTCAGGACCGTGCCCGCCCGGTCCACCAGAAGGGCCATCTCGTACCCGATGAGGCCGATGTCCGCCTCCGGGTGGGCCAGGACCGCCAGCGACGAACCGTCGGATACGGACATGATGAAGAGGAATCCCCGCTCCATCTCCACAACCGTCTGGTTCACGCTGCCCCCCTCGAAGATGCGGGAGGCGCCTGCCGTCAGGGACGTCAGACCGGATGCGACGGCCGCGAGCTGGTCGGCGCGGTCGCGGGGGAAGCCTTCGGACATCGCCAGAAGGAGTCCGTCGGCGGAGACCACCACGGTGTGGGACACACCCGGAGTGTTGTCCACGAAGTTGGTGATCAACCAGTTAAGGTTCTGTGCCGCCTGGCTCATCGGGCTCACACTAACGCTCCTGGTCGTAGGTGCTGTCAGGACCACCGTGCTGATTGGTGGTGGCCTGGCCGTTCGTTTCACTGCCTGCGCTGCGTCCGCGCTGGACGCCTCGACGCAGGTTGCTCAGCCTGCCCCGGACATCCTCCGGGGCGCGGGAGACCTGTGGGCCCCCCTGAGGGGTGCTCTCGGCGGTGCCCTCGACCAGGTTGGCCTTGGGTACCCGCCGCGGCAGGCCGGAGGACGTGACCCCGCCCGCCTTGGGCTTGCGAAGCTGCGAGGCCTGCTGCCAGCGCTCGTCGTTCGCCGAACGCCAGTCGTCGGTGCCGCCGCCCGCGGGGGCCGGAGCCTCCTGGCGGCCGAGCGACGCGCCGTTCGCGCCGGCGGAGCGGTTCAGCCCACCCGAACCGTTCAGTCCGTTCGAACCGTTCGCTGCGTTCGGACCGTGCAGTCCGTTCGAGGCGAGGCCGCTGGAACCCAGTCCGCCCGAACCGTTCACGTTCAGGCCGCCGGAGTTGCCCAGCGGGGCCGAGCCGCCCGCGCCACCGCGACGGGGCAGACCCGCGTTGGTCACACCGCCCGCGGCCGGACCGCCCGGCGCCGGACGCTCGAAGCCTCCGTGGCCGTTGGAGCCCAGGTCACCGGGGTCGGCGGCCTGTGCCGGCTCCGACTCCGAAGCGTACTGGGCCGGGTAGCCGTTCTGGAAACCGTTCTGCTGGGGCCAGTCGTCCTGGAAGGACTGCTGCTGCCCGTCGTACGAGCCGCCGAAGGCGTCACCGGCGGGCGCGTTCTGGCCCTGCTGGGGGTAACCGGACTGCGGGTAGCCGCCGTCCTGCCCGAAGTACTGCTCGTCGTAGGCAGGCTGCTGCTGCTCCTGGTAGGCCTGCTGCTCCGGATAGGCGTCAGCCTGGGGCTGCCGCTGCTCGGGGAAGCCCGAGCCGTTCTCCGGGTAGCCGCCGGGCGCCTGGTCGAAGCCGTCCTGGTAGCCGGGCCGGCCGTCCTCGGCGCCGTCCCGCGGGCTGTGCTGGGCCTCCAGCGCCGCCCGGCGCTCCTCGCGCTCCAGGGAACGGCCGACCGGGTCCAGACCGCGGATGTCGTCGGGCACCTCGGTGTAGCGGCTGTCGTCGAAGCCCAGCTCCGCCGCCGTGCGCATCGGCTGTGCCTGCGCCTGCGGCTGGGGGTTGAAGCTCTCGCCGGCGAACTGCTGCTCCGGAATGATTTGCGAGACCGTGAACTCCTCGCGCTCGAGCTGCGCCTCGCCGCCACCACCGTGGGTGATCGCGTCGGGGAGCATGACCAGCGAGGTCGTACCGGCCTGCTCGCCCGAGGGGCGGAGCTGGACGCGGATGCCGTGCCGGTCGGACAGCCGGCCGACCACGAACAGACCCATGCGCTGGGAGATCGCGGCGTCCACGGTCGGCGGGTTGGCCAGCTTGTGGTTGATGTCCGCGAAGTCCTCGGCGGTGAGGCCGATGCCCTTGTCGTGGATCTCGATCATCACACGGCCGTCGGGGAGACGGGTCGCGGTGACGCGGACCTTGGTCTGCGGGGAGGAGAACGTGGTGGCGTTCTCCAGCAGCTCGGCGAGCAGGTGCACGAGGTCGGTGACCGCGCGGCCGTGGATCTCGGCCTCCGGCACGCCGGACAGCTCGATGCGCTCGTACTGCTCCACCTCGGAGGAGGCGGCGCGCAGCACGTCGACCAGCGGGACCGGCTGGTCCCAGCGGCGGCCGGGCTCCTCGCCGGCGAGGACCAGCAGGTTCTCGCCGTTGCGGCGCATACGGGTGGCCAGGTGGTCCAGCTTGAAGAGGTTCTCGAGCTGGTCCGGGTCGGCCTCGTTGTTCTCCAGGTCGGTGATGAGGGTCAGCTGGCCCTCGATCAGCGACTGGTTGCGGCGCGACAGGTTGGTGAAGATCGCGTTGATGTTGCCCCGCAGCAGCGCCTGCTCGGAGGCGAGCCGCACCGCCTCGCGGTGGACCTGGTCGAAGGCGCGGGCGACCTCGCCGATCTCGTCCTTGGTGTGGATCGGGATCGGGGCGACCCGGGTGTCGACCCGGCCGGGGTCGGTACGGGAGAGCTGGTCGACCAGCATCGGCAGGCGCTGCTCGGCGATGCCGAAGGCGGCGTTGCGGAGCTGGCGCATCGCGCGGCTCATCTGGCGGGCGACCGTACCGGCCAGGATGAAGGCCAGCAGCAGGACCAGGACGACGGCGACACCGGTGATGATCGCGGAGGTCTTGGCGTCGTCGGCGATGCCCGACGCCTCGCTCACCGCCTTGTCGGCCATGTCCGACTCGATGGAGCGGTAGGCCTTGAACTTCAGCGTGTTGACCGCCCACCAGTTGGCGGGGGTGACGCCCTGCACCGCGAGCTGCTGACGCTCCACCGGGTCGGTCGAGTTCAGCTGGGCCAGCGCCACGACCATCTTCTGCGGGTCGGACGGCGGTGCCTTGTACGAGGGGTCCGTCGCCTTGGCCTCGGCGGCCATCGCGGCACCCTGGTTCTGGATGTCCCGCTTCTCCTGCTCCAGCCGGTCCGCGTCGGCCTGGGTGCCACCGCCGAGGTACTCCTCGACGGCGATGCCCTCCAGGTAGGCGTAGGAGGAGAGGGCCACGCGCTGGCTCGCCAGGTTCGGCGCGTCCGGACCGGGCTTGACCAGCATGTGCATGCCGATCGAGCGCTCCAGCGACAGCGCGGCCTTGGTCAGCGAGATGGCGTAGACGGTACGTCCGTAGGACGTGATGTTTCCGGTGCCCAGGCCCAGCTCGTTGGCGAACTCCATGAGCGGGTGGGCGATCTTGACGTAGCCCTCCTCGGTCTGGACGCCGGTGAACTTCGGCCCGTAGGCGCCCGCGCGCAGCGTCTGGAGGAAGGGCTCGGTCTCGCGGAACAGCTTCAGGCGGCGCTCCAGACCGGGCTTGGCCGGCATGTTCTGGGCGGCCCGGCTGAAGGCGGCGGCGGCCTGGTCGGTGTTCTTGCGGGCCGCGTCGACCGTGGCCTTGTCCTGGGCCGTGGCCGCCTTGCCCTTGAGCAGGGGAGCGGCGCTGAGGTCACGCTCGTTGTACAGCGCGTCGGCGTAGGACAGGGACGTCTGCACCAGGATCGCGGTGTTCTCCGCGTCCTGGGCGTCCTGCCAGGTGTCGATCGAGTTCTTCACCTGGAAGCCGCCCATGACGAGGGCGACCAGCACAGGTATGAGCAGGATCGCGTTCAGCCTTGTCGGCACACGCCAGTTGCGCGGGGAGAAGCGGCCCCCGCTGGACGCGGGAGCGGCCTCCGGCTCCGGTCCGGCCACCACGGGGGTGGGCGCCGCAGCGCGCGGCGGCGGGGTGAAGTTGCCCCGTGCCGACGGCTCGGGACCGTTCTTGCTTCGCCTCACTCGACCAACAACCTCTCGGCGGGTCGGCACCTGTCGTGCCGCAGTCTCTCAGAGCCCGGTTCCTCTTCGACCACTCAGTACGTCTTTGACCCCTGGGCAGTTCAGGCATTCCAGCATGCCGACCTGGGCAGTAACAAACGGGGACGGCGCCGTTGTAAGCAGCAGATAAAACGGGTCATTACCGAGCGAGCCCCGCAAATGGCAAGGGCTTTGTGAGCGCAGCGGCACCGGTCGACCGCGTCGCGTGGCGAACTGCGGGATTTCCTCTGCCGAACTGTTATGAACACCGGAGCCGGCCGTGTCAAAGGCCACAGCCGGCTCCGGGTGTGCTACGACAACTGCCTTAGGGCAGATCGCACTTGAGGCCCTACCGCAGACGGGCCATCAGGGCGTGCTCGACCAGGGTGATCAGCGCGCTCTTGGCGTCCGAGCGGTGCCGGGCGTCGGTCGTGATGATCGGGGCGTCAGGCCCGATCTGCAGGGCCTCGCGGACCTCGTCCGGGTTGTACGGCTGCTGGCCGTCGAAGCCGTTGAGGGCGACGACGAACGGCAGGCCCGAGTTCTCGAAGTAGTCCACGGCCGGGAAACAGTCCGCGAGCCGCCGGGTGTCCACGAGCACCACCGCGCCGATGGCGCCGCGCACCAGGTCGTCCCACATGAACCAGAAGCGGTCCTGACCGGGCGTACCGAAGAGGTACAGGATCAGGTCCTGGTCCAGGGTGATACGGCCGAAGTCCATGGCCACCGTGGTGGTGGTCTTGTCCCCGGTGTGGGTGAGGTCGTCGATGCCCGCGGACGCGGACGTCATGACGGCCTCGGTGCGCAGGGGATTGATCTCCGAGACGGCGCCCACGAACGTGGTCTTGCCCACGCCGAAGCCGCCCGCCACCACGATCTTGGCGGAGGTCGTGGCCCGCCCCGAGTCAGAGCTTGCGAAGTCCACTGAGCACCCTTTCGAGCAGCGTCACATCGGGAGCGCCGCCGTTGTTCTCGTCGCCGCCCGGCTGGTGAACGGCGACCATGCCGGCCTCGGCGAGGTCGGCCACCAGAATGCGGGCCACGCCGAGGGGCATGGCCAGGAGCGCGGAGACCTCCGCGACCGACTTGACCTCCCGGCAGAGGTGGCAGATGCGCTGGTGCTCAGGGAGCATTCCCATCAGCGCTGCCGGGTCGGCCGTGGTGCTGATCAGCGCCTCGATGGCGAGCTGGTAGCGCGGCCGGGTCCGGCCACCGGTCATCGCGTAAGGACGTACCAGTGGCTGGTCGCCCTCATCGCCGTACGGTTCCGCGTACGGATCATGAGAGGCGTTGGGCGGGGTCATGAATCCTCCGGGCGGGACAGCAAGTTGGTCAGTCGTGCCGTCTGACGGGGCCGGTGGGGGGATTGTGGCGGCCGGACGGTTGTTTCGTGTGCTGGGTGGTGCCGGGGTGGGTCAGTGGAGCAGACTGCCTTGTAGTTCGGCGCGCAGGTCCGGGGTGAGTACCGCACCCGCGCGGTCGACGAGCAGGGTCATCTCGTAGCCCACGAGGCCGATGTCGCACTCGGGGTGCGCGAGGACGGCGAGGGACGACCCGTCCGAGACGGACATGAGGAACAGAAAGCCGCGTTCCATCTCGACGACGGTCTGCGCCACGCTGCCACCCTCGAAGATCCGGGATGCCCCGGCCGTGAGAGAGGTCAGGCCGGACGCGACGGCCGCCAACTGGTCGGCGCGGTCCCTCGGGAAGCCTTCGGACATCGCCAGCAGAAGGCCGTCGGCGGAGACCACCACCGTGTGCGACACCCCTGGGGTGTTGTCCACGAAGTTGGTGATCAACCAGTTCAGGTTCTGTGCCGCCTGGCTCATCGGACTCAACTAACGCTCCTGCTGGTGAGTGGGGCTCGGGAAGCTGCCGGTCTGGCCGCCCCCGGCCTGACGGCCCTGAGCGATACCCCGACGGAGATTGGTCAGCCGGCCGCGTACGTCGTCAGGCGCACGGGAGACCTGCGGACCGCTGTGGTGCTGTTGCTGCTGTGCCGTGCCCGGGACGAGGTTCGCCTTGGGCACACGGCGCGGCAGACCGGAGGTGGTGACACCGCCCGCCGCGGGCTGTCGTACGCGCTCCGCCTGCCGGACGAGTTCGTCGTTCGGAGAGGTGCGCCACGAGCCGGTGGTGGACGACGACTGCTGCGGGGCGGGCGTGGGGGCCTGCGCCTGCGACTGCTGAGGGGCGGCCGGAGCGGACTCCGGCTGCTGCTGTTCCTGCTGGAACCAGTTGGTCTCCAGCGTGTCGTACAGCGGGGTACGGCCGTCACCAGGGCTGCCGGCGGGGGCCGGGGGCAGCGCCCAGTTGTCGGCCGGCGCCTGACGCGCCGGACGCTGCGGGGCGGCGGGCCGCTGCTGCTCGAACTGGCCGGTGTTGCCCGCCTGGTTCGGGTTCTGCGCGGCCTGGTTGCCGTTCTGGTGCAGCGCCGGGCGGCCGGGCAGCGCGTGCTGGCCGGTCTGGCCGGCCTGGTACGCGTCGTAGCCCTGCTGGACCGGGAACTGGCCGGTGTGCTGCGGGGCCTGCGGGTTCTGCTGGCCCTGCTGCCGGCCCTGGGGGCCGCCGAACAGGTCGGGGCGGGTGTACTCGTCGCCGCCCTGCTGACGGCCGTAGCCGCCCGCCTGCTGGGCGCCGGGCTGGTGGTACTGGCCCATGTTCTGCTGGTCGCCCGCACCCGGACGCTGGAACTGCCCTGTGTGCTGGACCCCGTTGGCGCCGGGCCGGGCGAACTGCCCGGTGTGCTGCTGCTGATCGCCCGCGCCGTACAGGTCCTGGCGGGGGAAGCCACCGGTCTGCGACGGGTCCTGCGCGTCGATGCGGGGCATCTCGGCGGTGCCGCCCATGCCCTGCCGGTCGTCGATGCGCGGCATGCGCGCGGTCTGCGACGGGTCCTGCTCGTCGTGGCCGCGCGGCACGTCCAGTGAGGCACGCGAGGCCGGGTTGCCGCCGGGCAGCTCGGCACGCGGGCCACCACGCGGCGGGAGCTGCGGCTGACGCCCCTGCTCGGCACCTGCGCCGGCGCCACCGCGCTGCTGCTGGGCCGGGCCGCGGCCGCCGAAGGCGTCCTGCTGCGGGCCGCCGGGGTTCGCGGGGTGCATGCCCTGCGGGGCACCCGGAGCCTGGCCGGCGGGGGCCGGACGGTTCTGCTGGTTCTGCTGGCTGGACTGGTTCGGCTGGAAGGCACCGGGGCCCTGCGGGCCACGGGCGGCACCGGGACCGCCGGGACGGCCGCCGTTCTGACCGGTGCCGGGAAGCGCCGCTCGCGGACCCTGGCCCGCGCCGACCTGGCCGCGCTGGCCGGGGCCGCCGGTGAGGCGTCCGCCGGCGGCCGGGGCGCCGCCGAGGGCACCGCCACCGCCACCGCCGTTGTTCCGGCGCGCCGCCGCGGCACCGGCCGCTGCCTGCGCGGCGGCGGGACCGCCACCGGAACCAGAGGCGCCGGCCTTGCCCGGAGCGGGCTTCTTGCCGCCCTGGGCGACGTCGACGGGCAGCATGACCAGCGCGGTCGTACCACCGGAGTCGGACGGGCGGAGCTGGATGCGGATGCCGTGGCGCTGCGACAGACGGCCGACCACGAACAGACCCATGCGGCGGGAGACCGACACGTCCACGGTGGGCGGCGCGGCGAGGCGCTCGTTGATCGCGGCGAGGTCCTCGGGGGAGAGGCCGATGCCGGTGTCGTGGATCTCGATCAGCACGCGGCCGTCGGGCAGCGCGTGACCGGTGACCTTGACCTTGGTCTGCGGGGAGGAGAACGAGGTGGCGTTCTCCAGCAGCTCGGCGAGGAGGTGCACGAGGTCGTTGACGACGCGGCCGGCGACCTCGGTGCTCGGCACCGACGCCAGCTCGATGCGCTCGTACTGCTCCACCTCGGAGGCGGCGGCGCGGAGCACGTCGACCAGCGGGACCGGGCGGGTCCAGCGCCGGCCGGGCTCCTCACCGGCGAGGACGAGGAGGTTCTCGCCGTTACGGCGCATGCGGGTCGCGAGGTGGTCGAGCTTGAACAGCGAGGAGAGCTGGTCGGGGTCGGCCTCGCGGGACTCCAGCTCGGAGATGAGCGAGAGCTGACGCTGGATCAGACCCTGGGAGCGGCGCGAGAGGTTGGTGAACATCGCGTTGACGTTGCCTCGCAGCAGCGCCTGCTCGGCGGCGAGCCGGACCGCCTCGTGGTGCACCTCGTCGAAGGCCGCGGCCACCTTGCCGATCTCGTCCCGCGAGTGCACACCGACCGACTCCACGGACGTGTCGACGTCCTGCGGGTCGGACTCGGAGAGCTGCTTGACCAGCTCGGGCAGGCGGTCCTGGGCGACCTTGGTGGCGGTGTCCTGGAGACGGCGCAGCGAGCGGATCATGGACCGGGCCACGACGAACGCGCCGACCAGCGAGACACCGAGCACGAGCAGGATCAGCACACCCGAGATGATCGCCTCCTGCTCGGAGGTCGCCTTCAGCTCGCGGGCCTTCTGCTCCATGCTGTCGAGCAGCTCGTGCTCGATCTTCTTCATCTGCTGGATCTTGGTGGAGCTGTCGTCCACCCAGTCCAGGTACGAGCGCGCCGGCTGTCCCGCCAGGCCGTCGCGCGACTCGAAGACGCGCTTGGCGTAGAGGTCGGCGGCCTGGATCGTCGGGTTGTTCTCGTCGATGGGCTTGAGGATCTCCTCGGCGCCCTGGCTCGCGTAGACCTTGCGGAAGATGTTGAGCTCGGAGCCCTCGCTGTCGTACGCGGCCTCGCCGTAGAGGCGGTCGTTGGTCGACAGGTCGCCCTTGGTGGCGTTGCTGGCGGGCAGGGCGGCCGCGATGACGGCTCGCTGCACCGAGGCGTACTCCTTGGCCGTGGAGAACGCGGCCAGGGCGCGGGTGCGCTGGATCATCTCCGGGTTGCTCGACGCCTCGGCCATGTCCTGGGAGAGGTCGATGAGCTGGGTGATCAGCCGGTGGTACGCCTCGACGGTCTGGGTCGAGTTGCCCTCGGAGGAGTACGCGTCCCGGCGGATCTTGCCGAGTGCGTCGAGCTGGGAGACCAGGCCGACCAGGGTGTCGCGGACGCCCTGGAGGTTGCCGCCCTTGCTCGCCGCGTCGATGTCCTCGGCGGAGTCCTCGAAGGTCTTCTTCGCGTTGTCCGTCTTGTCGCGGAAGCCCTTGACCGTGTAGTCGGACGACTTGAGACCGTGCGCCAGGGGACCGGCGGACTGGTCGCGCTCCTCCTGGAGGGCGGCGGCCAGCTCGGTCGCG
Organism: Streptomyces griseoluteus; assembly: GCF_004784465.1. GTDB lineage: Bacteria > Actinomycetota > Actinomycetes > Streptomycetales > Streptomycetaceae > Streptomyces > Streptomyces griseoluteus. Next base: position 1,000,825 of record NZ_SRRU01000001.1, read on the forward strand.
CGCTGGGTCATCTCGGTCAGCAGCTTCATGTTGTCGAGCTGCTTGATGTCGTCCATCGAGTCGCCGATGCGCAGACCACCGAGCGTGGTGGCCGCGACCACCGGCAGCGCGAGCAGCGAGACCAGACGCGTGGAGATGCGCCAGTTGCGCAGCGCCATGCGCGAGCCGGTGCTGGGCGTGCTCTTCGCGGTCTTCGCGGCGGGTGCCACGGGCTTGGTGCCGGACGCGCCGGCCGGGGCGGACGCGCCGGGGCGTCCCCCGCGCTCGCCGTTGTCGCCGGAAGGGCCCTTGCCGGCGCTCTGGGCGTGCTGGTGCGAGGAACCACGGTCGGTCCCGCCGTGCGGCTCCGGCTCGGCCGAAGCGCTGCCATCCCTCTTGAAACGTCCCTGCACTAGCGTCGCAACCTCTGGACCAGGCGCCCCTCCGCGTGAACGGCGGGACACGGTGTCGGCGTCATGAAGGGCGCCCTGAATACGCCCCCCGTGTGGTCTTGAGTGACCGGCGCTGGATTCCCCCCTTGCTCACCGCCACTCGGCGCGGCGTCGCGCCCCCTGCGCCGGCTCGTTCCTGCGGCGGTCCGTGGCATTCCAGCACAGTGCCGGATCTCCAACAAGAGACGTACCCCGAGCTGTGACCTACGTGACGGCGTGTGATCCGGGGGTCACGACGGGTGGAACCGGATCACCCGTATAGGTGGGCAATTCCGGCGAGTCGAGTGCCTGTGCGGGACCCTCGAACGGTGTCCCAGTCGCCATGATCAGGAGCGGAATGGTGGGTTCAGTCGACCAATGTCCGTTTCATCGCCCAAGGCCCACAGTCTGAATTGACCCATTTGTGTAGCTCGTAGTGAGCAAACTCACACCCCGATCACGGGTGGTTCACGTGAGTGACGGGGATTCGCATGTTTAGCCTGACGCTTTACAGGATGAGCGGCTCTGCCCATTCCCACCCGATCACGACGCCACAGGACGACAACGGTGAAGACGACGATGATGTTCCAGACGACGGCGAACCCGCGACGCACGACGCTGGCGCACCTGAACGACGCCGGCGAACTGCGGATCGCCGAGCTGCCCGAGCACCCCACCGACCTCCCCGACCGGACCGCCAACCCCCGGCGCACCATTCTGATGGAGCTGCCCGCCTCCGCCGTGGCCGAGGCCGGCGTCTGAGCGCACCCGTCCCGGCCGAGCGCGGCCCGGCGGCCCGTCCACCCGTGACGGCCCACCGGGCCGCGCTCGTTTTTCCGGCCCGACGGATTACCGCCACGGCGAGGGATATCGGCTCTCCCGCTAATCCCGGCCCGCCCTTTTTCCGGCCTCGTCCGGCGGCATTACCCGTAATGCGCCCCTGCCCCGGCTCCCTGCCCGGGCGGCCCGTGCCACCACTGGGTCACCGCCCCGCCGGGCAGTCGCCCCTGGCCATCGGAAATCCCGAATTAATCCGCCCCCGTTTCCACGCCGTATAACCGCCACCCGCACCACCGGCCGAACGCCGGACGCGCGGACCGGTTAACCTGGGACGTCAGTACGCCGGTTCTCAGTGAGAGGCGCCAGAATCCCGTGCGCATCGCCAGGTTCTCCATCGACGGGAACGTAGCCTTCGGCGCGGTCGAGGGCGACAAGCAGGACGAGCTCGTCCTCGACATCATCAAGGGCATCCCCTTCGCCGACCACGAGCTGTCCGGCACCAAGGTGCCCCTCAGCAAGGTCCGGCTGCTCCCCCCGGTGCTCCCCAACAAGGTCGTGGCCTTCGGCCGCAACTACGCCGAGCACGCCAGGGAACTGGGCAGCGAGGTGCCGGACGTCCCGTTCGCCTTCTTCAAGCCCTCCACCTCGGTGATCGGCCCCGGCGACGACATCCAGTACCCGCCCTTCACCAGGGAACTCCACTACGAGGCCGAGCTGGCCGTGGTCATCGGCCGCATGTGCCGCGAGGTCCCGCGCGAGCGCGTCAAGGACGTCATCTTCGGCTACACCTGCGCCAACGACGTCACCGCCCGCGATGTGCAGCGCGCCGAGAAGCAGTGGGCCCGCGCCAAGGGCTTCGACTCCTCCTGCCCGCTCGGCCCCTGGGTGGAGACGGACATCGACCTGGCCCGCGCGAACGACCTCACCGTCCAGCTCACCCTCAACGGCGAGCAGCGCCAGCTCGGGCGCACCAGCGAGATGGTCCACCCCATCGAGGACCTGATCGTCAACATCTCCGAGGCCATGACGCTGCTCCCCGGCGACGTGATCCTCACCGGCACCCCCGCGGGCGTCGGCTCCATGAGCGTCGGCGACGAGGTCGCCGTCACCATCGAAGGCATCGGCACTCTCACCAACAAGGTTGTCAAGCGTGGCTAGCGCACCTGTACGCGTCCGTTTCTGTCCCTCGCCCACCGGTAACCCCCATGTGGGCCTGGTGCGCACCGCCCTGTTCAACTGGGCGTTCGCCCGCCACCACGAGGGCACCCTGGTCTTCCGGATCGAGGACACCGACGCGGCCCGCGACTCCGAGGAGTCCTACAACCAGCTCCTGGACGCCATGCGCTGGCTCGGCTTCGACTGGGACGAGGGCCCCGAGGTCGGCGGCCCGCACGCGCCGTACCGCCAGTCGCAGCGGATGGACATCTACCAGGACGTCGCGAACAAGCTCCTGGACGGCGGCTACGCCTACCACTGCTACTGCTCCCAGGACGAGCTGGACACCCGCCGCGAGGCCGCCCGCGCCGCGGGCAAGCCCTCCGGGTACGACGGCCACTGCCGCGAGCTGAGCGCCGCGCAGGTCGAGGAGTTCAAGGCCCAGGGCCGCGAGCCGATCGTGCGTTTCCGGATGCCGGACGAGCCGATCACCTTCGACGACCTGGTGCGCGGCGAGATCACCTACCTCCCGGAGAACGTCCCGGACTACGGCATCGTGCGCGCGAACGGCGCCCCGCTGTACACCCTGGTGAACCCGGTCGACGACGCGCTGATGGACATCACCCACGTCCTGCGCGGCGAGGACCTGCTCTCCTCCACCCCGCGCCAGATCGCCCTCTACAAGGCGCTCATGGAGCTGGGCATCGCCAAGCAGATCCCGGCCTTCGGCCACCTGCCGTACGTGATGGGCGAGGGCAACAAGAAGCTCTCCAAGCGCGACCCGCAGGCCTCGCTCAACCTCTACCGCGAGCGCGGCTTCCTGCCCGAGGGCCTGCTCAACTACCTCTCCCTGCTGGGCTGGTCGCTCTCGGCGGACCAGGACATCTTCTCGATCGCTGAGATGGTGGCCGCCTTCGACATCTCGGACGTGAACCCCAACCCGGCGCGCTTCGACCTGAAGAAGTGCGAGGCGATCAACGCCGACCACATCCGGCTGCTCGACGTGAAGGACTTCACCGAGCGCTGCACCCCGTGGCTGAAGGCCCCGGTCGCCCCCTGGGCGCCGGAGGACTTCGACGAGGCCAAGTGGCAGGCGATCGCCCCGCACGCCCAGACCCGGGTCAAGGTGCTCTCCGAGATCACCGACAACGTCGACTTCCTCTTCCTGCCCGAGCCCGTCTTCGACGAGGCTTCGTGGAGCAAGGCCATGAAGGAAGGCTCGGACGCGCTGCTGCGCACCGCGCGGGAGAAGCTCGAGTCCGCCGACTGGACCTCGGCCGAATCCCTCAAGGAGGCCGTCCTGGCCGCCGGCGAGGCCCACGGTCTCAAGCTCGGCAAGGCCCAGGCCCCGGTCCGCGTGGCCGTGACCGGCCGCACCGTCGGCCTCCCCCTGTTCGAGTCCCTGGAGGTACTCGGCAAGGAGAAGACGCTGGCCCGCATCGACGCCGCACTGGAGCGGCTCGCGGCGTAACGAACGCCACACCGCCAGGGGCGGCATCCGGCCACCGGATGCCGTCCCTCGGCGTTCCGGCGCGCTGCCGCGGGGGTGGGCGCCCGTTACCGTCGGCCCATGAGCATCCGAGCCGTGGTCTGGGACGTGGACGACACCCTTTTCGACTACACCACCGCCGACCGTGAGGGCATGCGGGCACACCTGCTGGCGGAGGGGCTGCTCGCCCGGTTCGAGACGCCGGAACAGGCGCTCGCGGCGTGGCGGACGGCGACCGAGGCCCACTGGGCCCGGCACGCGGCGGGGGAGGCCACCTTCGAGGGGCAGCGGCTGGACCGGGTGCGGGCCTTCCTGGGCGCGGAACTCAGTGACGCCGAGGCTGAGGAATGGTTTCTGCGCTACGTCGGGCACTACCAGGCGGCCTGGCAGGTCTTCCCGGACGTGCTGCCCGCCCTGGACGCCCTCCCGGAGCACCGGCACGCGGTGCTGTCCAACTCCAGCCTGACCGTCCAGGAGCACAAGCTGCGCACCCTGGGCCTGCGGGACCGGTTCGAGTCCGTGCTGTGCGCCGTCGAGCTGGGGGTGTCCAAGCCGGCCGCCGGGGCCTTCCTGGCCGCCTGCGAGGGGCTGGGGCTGCCCCCGCACGAGGTGGCGTACGTCGGGGACCATCCGGAGATCGACGGGCGGGGCGCGGCGGAGGCCGGGATGATGTCCGTATGGATCGACCGGGGCGGCCCGCACGCGCGGGCGGCCGGGACGGTCCTGGCGCACCGGATCACCAGCCTCGCCGAACTCCCGGCGCTGGTCCGCTCGGATACCCGTTTTGGAGCCCCGTCCACCTTCGGGTAATGTTCTTCCTGCGCCGAGGGGAACGGGCCGAAAGGCCGGGCCCCAGGCGCATCTGCTAGAACAAGATCCCCGCTCGGGGCTTGCGTTCCAGTGGCCTATGGTGTAATTGGCAGCACGACTGATTCTGGTTCAGTTAGTCTTGGTTCGAGTCCAGGTAGGCCAGCTCGCAGAGCTCATCTGCACCCGCGGATCTTGTCCGCGAGCCCCCGTTGTGTAGCGGCCTAGCACGCTGCCCTCTCAAGGCAGTAGCGCCGGTTCGAATCCGGTCGGGGGTACTGGTTCCGATCACTCGGAATCGCTAGGGCCCCCGTTGTGTAGCGGCCTAGCACGCCGCCCTCTCAAGGCGGTAGCGCCGGTTCGAATCCGGTCGGGGGTACTGACTGGTCTAAACCATCATTGGTCTATGGTGTAATTGGCAGCACGACTGATTCTGGTTCAGTTAGTCTTGGTTCGAGTCCAGGTAGACCAGCTCGGACCTGCGGAAACGCAGTGTCCAGGCCCCCGTTGTGTAGCGGCCTAGCACGCCGCCCTCTCAAGGCGGTAGCGCCGGTTCGAATCCGGTCGGGGGTACAGAAGGAAGGCTCCTCGCGTAAGCGGGGGGCCTTCGCTGTTTTCCGGGCCCGGTCCCAACAGCCGCTCGCCGTGGCCCGGTTGAGCAGAACAGGCCGGGCGGGAGCGGGCCGCGGCGTTGGGGCCCGCTCCCGCCCGGGGGGAAGCGTGGAATCGGTCGCGTCGGCGCTCAGCCGGAGCGGCGCAGCGCCTCGGACAGCCGGGAGGCCGCGTCGATCACCGCCTGGGCGTGCATCCGGCCGGGGTGCCTGGTCAGCCGCTCGATCGGTCCGGAGACCGAGACGGCGGCCACCACGCGGTTGGACGGCCCGCGCACCGGCGCCGAGACCGAGGCCACGCCAGGCTCCCGCTCGCCGATCGACTGCGCCCAGCCCCGGCGGCGCACCCCGGACAGCGCCGTCGCCGTGAAGCGCGCCCCCTGCAGACCCCGGTGCAGCCGCTCGGGCTCCTCCCAGGCCATGAGGATCTGCGCCGAGGAACCCGCCTTCATCGTGAGTGTCGAGCCCACCGGCACCGTGTCCCGCAGTCCGGACAGCCGCTCCGCGGCCGCCACACAGATCCGCATGTCACCCTGGCGCCGGTAGAGCTGCGCGCTCTCGCCCGTCACGTCCCGCAGGTGTGTGAGCACCGGGCCGGCCGTCGCCAGCAGCCGGTCCTCGCCGGCCGCCGCGGCCAGCTCCGACAGGCGCGGGCCCAGGATGAACCGGCCCTGCATGTCCCGCGCCACCAGTCGGTGGTGCTCCAGAGCCACGGCCAGCCGGTGGGCCGTGGGTCGTGCCAGTCCGGTGGCCCCGACCAGACCCGCGAGGGTGGCCGGACCGGACTCCAGAGCGCTCAGGACAAGGGCCGCCTTGTCCAGAACGCCGACGCCGCTACTGTTGTCCATGCAACGATACTCCCGTCTCACTCTGTGAAACGCAAGTTCAATTTTCTCCGGAACGCGCCACTCTTGAAGCACACGGCGGCCCGCGTACGGCGGGCGCGGTGCAAGGCGCCCGTACGCACCGAGATCACGGCGCGGGCGTCGCTTCCTCAGGTTCTCTAGATGTGTCGGCGGAACCGTGGCCGGCCGGAGGGAAAGCGATGGGTAGGACACTCGCGGAGAAGGTCTGGGACGACCATGTCGTCCGGCGCGCCGAGGGCGAGCCCGACCTTCTCTACATCGATCTGCACCTGCTGCACGAGGTGACCAGCCCGCAGGCGTTCGACGGTCTCCGTAAGAGCGGTCGCGGGGTCCGTCGTCTCGACCTGACCATCGCCACCGAGGACCACAACACCCCGACGCTCGACATCGACAAGCCGATCGCGGACCCGGTCTCGCGGGCCCAGTTGGAGACGCTGCGCAAGAACTGCGCGGAGTTCGGGGTGCGGCTGCACCCGCTGGGTGATGTCGAGCAGGGCGTGGTGCACGTGGTCGGCCCGCAGCTCGGGCTGACGCAGCCCGGTACGACCGTGGTGTGCGGCGACTCCCACACCTCCACGCACGGTGCGTTCGGGGCGCTCGCCTTCGGTATCGGCACCTCGCAGGTCGAGCACGTACTGGCGACCCAGACGCTGCCGATGGCCCGCCCGAAGACCATGGCGATCACCGTGGAGGGCGAACTGCCCGAGGGCGTCACCGCCAAGGACCTGATCCTGGCGATCATCGCCCGGATCGGCACCGGCGGCGGCCAGGGCTACGTCCTGGAGTACCGCGGCTCCGCCATCGAGAAGCTGTCGATGGAGGCGCGGATGACCATCTGCAACATGTCCATCGAGGCCGGCGCCCGCGCGGGCATGATCGCCCCCGACGAGACCACCTTCGCCTACCTGAAGGGGCGCCCGCACGCCCCGGAGGGTGCCGACTGGGACGAGGCGGTGGAGTACTGGAGGACGCTGCGCACCGACGACGACGCGGTCTTCGACGCCGAGGTCGTCATCGACGCGGCCGGACTCTCCCCGTTCGTCACCTGGGGCACCAACCCCGGCCAGGGAGCGCCGCTTTCGTCGCACGTCCCCGACCCGGCTTCGTACGAAGACGCATCGGAGCGCCACGCCGCCGAAAAGGCCCTGGAATACATGGGGTTGACCGCCGGGCAGCCGCTGCGGGACATCGCCGTGGACACCGTCTTCGTAGGCTCCTGCACCAACGGCCGCATCGAGGACCTGCGCTCGGTCGCCGAGATCCTCAAGGACCGCAAAGTCGCCGACGGTGTACGGATGCTGGTCGTCCCCGGCTCCGCGCGAGTGGGCCTGCAGGCCGTCTCCGAGGGGCTGGACGTGGTCTTCAAGGAGGCCGGTGCCGAATGGCGGTACGCGGGCTGCTCGATGTGCCTGGGCATGAACCCCGACCAGCTCGCGCCGGGGGAGCGCTCCGCCTCCACCTCCAACCGCAACTTCGAGGGCAGGCAGGGCAAGGGCGGCCGCACGCACCTGGTCTCGCCGCAGGTCGCCGCCGCCACCGCCGTCCTCGGTCACCTCGGCTCGCCCGCCGACCTGTCCGACACCCCCGTGTCCGCTGGAGTGCGATAACGATGGAAGCCTTCACCACCCACACCGGCCGGGCCGTGCCGCTGCGCCGCAGCAACGTCGACACCGACCAGATCATCCCCGCCCACTGGCTCAAGAAGGTCACCCGCGACGGCTTCGAGGACGGTCTCTTCGAGGCCTGGCGCAAGGACGACACCTTCGTCCTCAACCGCCCCGAGCGGCAGGGCGCCACGGTCCTGGTCGCCGGCCCCGACTTCGGCACCGGCTCCTCCCGCGAGCACGCCGTCTGGGCGCTGCAGAACTACGGCTTCAAGGCCGTGATCTCCGCCCGCTTCGCCGACATCTTCCGCGGCAACTCGCTGAAGAACGGCCTGCTCACAGTGGTGCTGGAGCAGAAGATCGTGGACGCGCTCTGGGAGCTGACCGAACGCGACCCCGAGGCCGCGATCACGGTCGACCTCGAAGCCCGTGAGGTGCGCGCCGAGGGCATCACCGCCTCCTTCGAGCTGGACGAGAACTCCCGCTGGCGGCTGCTGAACGGTCTGGACGACATCTCCCTCACCCTGCGCGACGAGGACGACATCGCCGCCTTCGAGAAGGCCCGCCCGGCGCACAAGCCCCGCACGCTGACAAGCTGAGCAACCGCTCGCACACATAAGGTTTCGGCCACCTCGACGGCCGCCGCGTACCCCCGATCGCCACGATTGGGGGTACGCGCATGTCCGGGCCCGGACGCCCGCGAGCGCACTCAGCGTGCTCCTCAACTCCCCTTCACCGCAACGAAGTTGCAGTTCCGGGCGGGCTCCGGCGGCGCCCCCTCCCCGAGCCCCGAAACGGCGCGCGGAGGCGGCAGTTGCCCCCTGCGCAGGCGACAACTCGCCCCAGATGGCACAATCTGTGCATGGAACACGACGGCCAACTCCAGCTCTATGCGGCAGTCGCGGACCAACTCAAACAAGCGCACGCAACCGTGCGCACACTGCAAGTCCCGGAGGGCGTACGGATGGCGCTGACCCGGAAGCTGCTGGTCATTACGGCCGCGGCCAAACATGATCCCGCCGGCGCGGCAACGCGTCTCGAACGATTCACCGCGGACCTCGAAGCGGGACGGATGCCCGAAGAGGACCGCTGAATCCAGTTCGGGACCGCCGAAACCGATGCGGCACAAGGGTGAGAAGCCCGTTTCGTGTTTGATTTGCGGTATATATCTGCCTAACGTGCGAAAAAGCTTGAACACTTTCGTTCTGGCGATGTCTCCGAAGGGGAAGACGTGAACAAGGCGCAGCTCGTAGAAGCGATTGCCGACAAGATGGGTGGCCGCCAGCAGGCCGCCGATGCTGTCGACGCGGTCCTGGATGCCATCGTCCGCGCCGTCGTCGCGGGGGACCGGGTCTCGGTCACCGGCTTCGGGTCCTTCGAGAAGGTGGACCGCCCCGCCCGCTACGCCCGTAACCCCCAGACGGGCGAGCGTGTTCGGGTCAAGAAGACCTCGGTTCCGCGCTTCCGCGCCGGTCAGGGCTTCAAGGACCTGGTGAGCGGTTCGAAGAAGCTTCCCCGTGGTGGCGAGGTCTCCGTGAAGAAGGCGCCCAAGGGCAGCCTGACCGGCGGCGCTTCCGCGACCGTGAAGAAGGCCGCGGCCAAGAAGGCCACCAAGGCCGCCGCGAAGAAGACCACCGCCAAGAAGGCGGCGCCGGCGAAGAAGACCACGGCCACCGCCAAGAAGGCCGCCGCGAAGAAGGCCCCGGCCAAGAAGGCCACCGGCACTGCCGCGGCCGCCAAGAAGACCACCGCGAAGAAGGCTCCCGCGAAGAAGGTCACCGCCAAGAAGGCGCCCGCCAAGAAGTCGACGGCACGCAAGACCACCGCCAAGAAGACCACCGCCCGCTAGAGGCACGGCCTTCCACGGCACCCGGTCCCTCAGGGCTCACACGCGCCGGGCCGGACTCCCCGGGGGAGTCCGGCCCGCGGTGCGTTCACACGGCCGCTCAGGGCCCGTTCAGAAGGTCTGGAGGGTCACCAGTGTGATCCGCAGCCCCTCGCCCCGCCCCTCGGTCTCGATCCGCACCCGCTGACCGGGCCGCAGCAACCGCAGCCCGCCCGCGTCGAACGCGGCCGCGTCGAAGGGCACCGGGGTGCCGTCGTCGAGCAGCACCTGCCCGCTGCGGCTCTCGGGGTCGTAGGTGTAAGCGGTGGCCTGCATGTCCGCAGCCTACTGCCCGGCGAGCGGCACCGGCGCGGTCCACGAGGCGCTCGCCGCCGCGGTGTACGGGCCCACGCCCAGCGCCAGCGCCACCCGCAGGTCGTCGCCGGTGTCCACGTCCCGCCGTACCGATTCCACGCTGCCCGGCGCCAGTTCCGCCGCGCCCGAGGCGCGGTGCCGGGCGCGCGAGGCGCCGCCGAAGGCCGGGGCCAGCTCCCGGCCGGGCGCCGCCGCGAGCAGCGTCGTGCCCCACGCGGCCGCGTCCGCCAGGAAGGCGCGCGGGAATTCGGCCGCCGCCGTGAGGACCCGCGCCAGCTCCGCCGGGCGCAGCGCGGGCAGATCGGCGTTGAGCGCGGCGACGGCCGCCTCCGGGCGGACGGAGCGCACCGCCGAGGCGCCGTGCGCCAGCGCGGCGTTCAGCCCCCCGGCCGGCTCGTCCGGCACGATCCGGGCACCGAGCGCGGCCAGCGCACGCCCGGCCACCGGGTCGTCCGTGACGACCGCCACATCCGCGACCTCGGGACACTCCAGTACGGCGGCCACCGTGTCCTGCGCGAACGCCAGCACCAGCCCCGGCCGCGCTCCGGCGGCAACGGCGTCCGCCAGCCTGCTTTTCGCCCGTGCCAAGGGCTTCAGGGGGATGACCAAGCTCCACTGCACCGGCGTACCGCCCCTCTCTGCTCGCGCTCATTGTCACCCGCTCCCACCGGACGGCCCGAGCCGCCCCGACGGGTGGGGGAATGATGTGAAGGCCGGTCCGGGGGCGGTCGCCGCGGACATGCGGGCGTACGGTGTCCTCGACAGACCGGCGGCCCGGAGTCACACTTGTCCGGCCCCCGGCCGAGGTGAAGGCCCTCAGAGGCCATGGAGGAAGGTGTCCGCGTGTCCCGCCGCAGAATCGGCTTCTGGTACCGCTTCGCCGCGGTGATCTGCAAACCGCCGCTGGCGGTTCTGATCAAGCGGGACTGGCGAGGAATGGAGCACATTCCGGCCGACGGCGGATTTATCACCGCGGTGAACCACAATTCCCATGTGGACCCCTTCGCGTACGCGCACTATCAGTACAACACCGGACGGGTTCCGCGATTCCTGGCGAAGAGCGGCCTTTTCAAGAAGGGATTCGTCGGCGCCGCGATGCGCGGTACCGGGCAGATCCCCGTCTACCGCGAGAGCAGCGACGCGCTGAGCGCATTCCGCGCCGCGATCGAGGCGGTGGAGAAGGGCGAGTGCGTCGCCTTCTACCCCGAGGGCACCCTGACCCGCGACCCCGACGGCTGGCCCATGACGGCCAAGACCGGTGCCGCGCGCGTGGCCCTGCAGACCAAGTGCCCGGTCGTGCCGGTCGCCCAGTGGGGCGTCAACGAACTCCTGCCCCCCTACGCGAAGAAGCCGAACCTCTTCCCGCGCAAGACCCACCACGTCCTGGCCGGCCCGCCGGTGGACCTCTCCCGGTTCTACGACCGGGAGATGACCGCCGACGTCCTCAGGGAGGCCACCGAGGTCATCATGGCGGCCATCACCCGCCAGCTCGAGGAGATCCGCGGCGAGAAGGCGCCGGCGGTGCCCTACGACCCGCGCCGCGAGCGGATCGAGCAGCGCCGCCGCACCCGCGCCCAGTCCGGTCCGGTCGCCCCGGCCGGCCACGCGGTCCGGCCGGACGACGGCCAGGTCCAGGACACCGTGCCCGCGCCCGCCGCCGAGGTCACGCCCACCGCCACCGAAGGGGGGAGCGGCAAGTGAGCACGCCTGTCCGGGTCGCCGTCATGGGCACCGGCTCCTGGGGCACCGCGTTCGCCGTGGTCCTCGCCGACGCGGGCTGCGAGGTCACCCTCTGGGCCCGCCGCGCCGAAGTGGCCGACGCGGTCAACTCCACGCGCGCCAACCCCGGCTACCTGCCCGGCGTCGAGCTTCCGCCGGGCGTGCGCGCCACCTCCGACGCCGCCGAGGCGCTCGGGGACGCGGACTTCGTCGTCCTGGCGATCCCCTCCCAGACCCTGCGCGCCAACCTCGCCGACTGGGCCCCGCTGCTGGCCCCGCACACCGTGCTCGTCTCCCTGATGAAGGGCGTCGAACTCGGCTCCGCCATGCGGATGAGCGAGGTCATCGAGGACGTCGCCAAGGTCCGCCCCGAACGGATCGCCGTCGTCACCGGGCCCAACCTGGCCCGTGAGATCGCCGCCCGGATGCCCGCCGCCGCCGTGGTCGCCTGCACCGACGAGGAGGTCGCCCGGCGGCTCCAGGCGGCCTGCCACACCCCGTACTTCCGGCCGTACACCAACACCGACGTCATCGGCTGCGAACTCGGCGGCGCGGTCAAGAACGTCATCGGTCTCGCCGTCGGCATCGCGGACGGCATGGGGCTCGGCGACAACGCCAAGGGCTCGCTCATCACGCGCGGCCTCGCCGAGACCACCCGGCTCGGCATGGCGCTCGGCGCCGACCCGCTGACCTTCTCCGGACTCGCCGGACTCGGGGACCTGGTGGCGACCTGCTCCTCGCCGCTGTCCCGCAACCACACCTTCGGCACGAACCTCGGCAAGGGCATGACGCTCGAAGAGACCATCGCGGTCACCAAGCAGACCGCCGAGGGCGTCAAGTCCTGCGAGTCCGTGCTGGATCTGGCCCGCAGGCACGGTGTCGACATGCCGATCACCGAGACGGTCGTCGGAATCGTGCACGACGCCAAGCCGCCCGTGGTCGCTCTCAAGGAGCTGATGTCGCGCAGCGCGAAGCCCGAACGACGCTGAGCGAAAGCGCCGGGTCGCCGCTGTCCGGGGGCACTACCAACGGGTACTCTCAACGCGATATGAGCACCGAGAACCTCCCCCAGAACCCTGCGGCGCAGCCCCGCAAGCCGCGTGTGGCCGTCGTGTTCGGCGGCCGCTCCTCCGAACACGGGATCTCCACCGTCACCGCGGGTGCCGTGCTGGGCGCCATCGACCGGACCAAGTACGACGTCCTGCCGATCGGCATCACCCGTGACGGCCGCTGGGTGCTGACGGCCGACGAGCCGCAGCGGATGGCCATCACGGACCGCCGCACCCCGGAGGTCCTGGACGTGGCGGAGTCCACCGAGGGCGGAGTGGTGCTCCCCGTCGACCCGGCCAACCGTGAGGTCGTCTACAGCGAGCCCGGCGCGGTGCCCAAGGCGCTCGGCGAGGTCGACGTGGTCTTCCCGGTGCTGCACGGCCCCTTCGGGGAGGACGGCACCCTCCAGGGTCTGCTGGAGCTGTCCGGTGTGCCCTACGTCGGCTCGGGCGTGCTCGCCTCGGCCGTCGGCCAGGACAAGGACTACATGAAGCGGGTGTTCACCTCCTTCGGGCTCAAGGTCGGCCCGTACATGGTGATCCGGCCCCGCGAGTGGCAGCGGGACGAGTCCGCCGCCCGCAAGCGGATCGTGGACTTCGCCGGTGAGCACGGCTGGCCGCTGTTCGTGAAGCCCGCCCGCGCCGGCTCCTCCATCGGCATCACCAAGGTCGAGGACCTCTCCGGTCTGGACGAGGCCATCGCCGAGGCCCAGCGCCACGACCCGAAGATCATCGTGGAGGCCGCGCTGTCCGGCCGCGAGATCGAGTGCGGCGTCCTGGAGTTCGAGGACGGCCCGCGCGCCTCGGTCCCCGCCGAGATCCCGCCGCCCAGCGCGCACGCGTACTACGACTTCGACGCCAAGTACATCGACTCCACGCCCGGTGTCGTCCCGGCCCCGCTCACCGACGAGCAGACCGCCGAGCTCCAGCGGCTCGCGGTCGAGGCGTTCGAGGCGGCGTCCTGCGAGGGCCTGGTCCGCGCGGACTTCTTCCTCACCGACGACGGCGAGTTCGTCATCAACGAGATCAACACCCTGCCCGGCTTCACCCCCATCTCGATGTACCCCAAGATGTGGGAGGCGTCCGGCGTCGGCTACGCGGAGCTGGTGGACCGCCTGATCCAGGCGGCACTGCGCCGCCCGACCGGGCTGCGCTAGGCGCTCACCGCATCACCGCATCACCGCATGGAGGCGATCCCCTCGGGGATCGCCTTCTTCACGGCCGGGGCCAGGTCGACCAGGACCGCCGTCGAGTCGTCCGGGCCGGACAACTCCTCGGGCAGCGTGACCTCCACGTAGGCGCGGCGGTTGGCGGTGGTGAAGCGCGAGGAACCGTCGTCCCGCTTCTCCATCAGCCAGTCCACGCCGTCCACCCCGCCGGCCAGCGCATGGGGGTCGTGGCCCTGGGCGACCTCGGGGTCGGTCATCTTCGGCGGCCGGACCACCCCGCAGCGCAGTATGATCGCCGGGCCCGACCAGCCCGCCGTATAGGCGGAAGCGGGCCGTGGGTCGTCGCGGTGCCGGCCGTCCACCTTCCCGGGCAGCGCCTCGTCCAGACGCCGGCACAGGGGGGCGGTGCGCGCGTCGGGGCGGGGAGCCGCGACCGTGGAGCCGTCGTCCGCCGTGGAACAGCCCGCGACCGCGATCAGCAGCGTGGGCGCGAGCAGGCCGAGGGGCCGGTGACGGAAGAAGTTCACCGGCCAAGCGTAGACGGGGGCTACAGATGCACGACCGGGCAGGTCAGGGTGCGTGTGATGCCGTCCACTTGCTGGACCTTGGCGACCACCATGCGACCCAGCTCGTCGACGGTGTCGGACTGGGCGCGGACGATGACGTCATAGGGCCCCGTCACGTCCTCGGCCTGGATCACTCCAGGAATCCTGCCGATCGTCTCGGCGACGGTCGACGCCTTGCCGACCTCGGTCTGGATCAGGATGTACGCCTGTACCACGGAACCTCCAGGGCGGCCACGAGGATCATGTGGGGAAGAGGAACGCCACGGTATCGCGTCGCCGCTCTCCGAGGGGAGACCCTGGGGAACGGGGCACGCGCGCCGGGGTGCGGGCACGACGGAAGTTGACGGACACCTCGACCGTATCGGGGACACTGATGACGCGCGACCGGGCACGGGACAGGTACAGAAGGGGCTTGAGGCCATGAAGGGCACAGTGGGTGAGCTTGGTGAGTTCGGGCTCATCCGGGAGCTGACCTCCCGTCTCACCACCACCCCGGCGGTCCGGGTCGGCCCCGGTGACGACGCCGCCGTGGTCGCCGCCCCGGACCGCCGGGTGGTGGCGAGCACCGACATCCTGCTGGAGGGCCGGCACTTCCGCCGCGACTGGTCCACGGCGTACGACGTGGGCCGCAAGGCCGCCGCCCAGAACCTCGCCGACATCGCGGCGATGGGCGCCGTGCCCACCGCCCTGCTGCTCGGCCTGGTCGTCCCCGCCGAACTTCCGGTGACCTGGCCGACCGAGCTGATGGACGGCCTGCGCGACGAGTGCCAGGTCGCGGGCGCCTCCGTGGTCGGCGGCGACGTCGTACGCGGCGACACGATCATGGTGTCGATCACCGCGCTCGGTGATCTGCGCAACCAGGAGCCGGTGACCCGCGCGGGCGCGCAGCCCGGCGACCTGGTGGCCGTCACGGGCTGGCTGGGCTGGTCCGCCGCCGGGTACGCGGTGCTCTCGCGGGGCTTCCGCTCGCCGCGTGCCTTCGTGGAGGCCCACCGCCGTCCCGAGCCGCCGTACCACGCGGGGCCGGCCGCCGCCGCGCTCGGCGCGACCGCGATGTGCGACGTCAGCGACGGACTGATCGCGGACCTCGGGCACATCGCGGACGCCAGCAAGGTACGGATCGACATCCGCTCCGGTGCGATCGACATCCCGACGCAGATGAACGACATCGGCCAGGCGGTCGGGGTCGACCCGCTGCAGTGGGTGCTCACCGGGGGAGAGGACCACGCGATCGTGGCGACCTTCCCGCCGGACACCAAGCTCCCGGCCCGCTGGAAGGTGATCGGCGAGGTGCTCAACCCCTCGGCGCTGCCCCAGGTGACCGTGGACGGGGCGCCCTGGACCGCGACGGGCGGCTGGGACCACTTCGGGGACCCCGAGTGAGGCCCGCCGGGCAGGCGCCGCCGCGCGTCCTGACCGTGGCCGGCTCGGACTCCGGCGGCGGAGCGGGCATCCAGGCCGACCTGAAGACGATGCTGGCGCTGGGCGTGCACGGGATGAGCGTGATCACCGCCGTGACCGCGCAGAACTCCCTCGGAGTGCAGGGCGCCTGGGAGCTGCCGGTGGAGGCGGTGCGGGCGCAGTACCGCAGTGTGGTGGACGACATCGGCGTCCAGGCTGTGAAGACCGGGATGCTGGCCTCGGCGGAACTGGTGGAGGCGGTCGCGGAGTTGATCTCCGGTACGGACGCGCCCGTGGTGGTGGACCCGGTGGGCGTCTCCAAGCACGGCGACCCGCTCCTCGCCGCCTCCGCACTGGACTCGGTGCGCACCCGGCTCCTCCCGGTGGCGACCGTGGCCACCCCGAACCTGGACGAAGTGGCCCAGCTCACAGGACTGAAGGTCGCTTCGGAGGCCGATCTCCGCCCCGCGGCGGAAGCCGTACTGGCCCACGGGCCCCAGTGGGTGCTGATCAAGGGCGGGCATCTCACGGGCGAGGCCGTGGACCTGCTCACCGACGGCGACCAGGAGTTCTGGCTGCGTGCCCCGCGCCACGACAACCGGCACACCCACGGCACCGGCTGCACTCTGGCCTCCGCCATCGCCGCGGGGCTGGCGAAGGGGCTGCCCGTGCCGGAGGCGGTCACGGCGGCCAAGGAGTACGTCACCGGGGCGATCGCCCGGGGGTTCGCGCTGGGCGCCGGGATCGGCCCCGTGGACCACGGCTGGCGCTTCCGATAGGCGAGAAGGCAACGCGAAGAGCCGGCCCACCCGAAGGTGGACCGGCTCGACGCAGCAACCGACAGTGGCCGCGCGCTTAGCTGTGCGTCAGCGCGAGACCTTGCCGGCCTTGATGCACGAGGTGCAAGCGTTCACGCGCTTCGGCGTCCCGCCGACCACGGTACGGACGCGCTGGATGTTCGGGTTCCAGCGACGGGACGTACGGCGGTGCGAGTGCGAGATGTTGTTGCCGAAGCCCGGCCCCTTGCCGCAGACGTCGCAGTTGGCAGCCACGGGTCACTCCAAAGACTTCAGATGCACTTACGGTTGATCCCGGCATGCCGGAATCGAGATCAGGAGACCTGAGATCTTGAGTGGCGCTGCCAGGGGGAATGGCCCGACCGGGATCGGGCAACCGGAGCAGCATACAACGACTGCTTCCGTACAACGAAACTACCATGGCGGCCCGGCATCCCGTGCCCGGCCCTCCCGTGATGGACGCCGCCCCACGGTCTACGCTGCGTCCCACGTCCAGCCACAGGGAGGCGCAGGTGGCGCAGGTGCCGCAGACATTCCTTGATGCTCTCGCGGTGCGTACCTGGTGCGGTCTGGCGCTGCGTTCGCTGGGCCGGGCGCGCGAGGAGATCGACGCGATCAATGTCTATCCCGTGGCCGACGGGGACACCGGCACCAATCTGTATCTGACCGTGGAGTCGGCGACGGCGGCCGTCGAAGCGGTGTTCGCCGGGTACGAGCAAGGCGGTCCTTCGCTCGCGGACGCCTTGCGCGCGATGGCCCACGGCGCGCTGATCGGCGCCCGCGGCAACTCCGGCACGATCCTCGCCCAGCTCCTGCGCGGCCTGGCCCAGGTGCTCGCCGCCGACGGCGTGGGTGACGTGTCCCACGCCGACGGCATCGATCTGCGGCGGGCGCTGCGCCGGGCCGCCGACGCCGCCCGCGAGGCCGTCGCCCACCCGGTCGAGGGCACCGTGCTCACCGTCGCCTCGGCCGCCGCCGACGCGGCCGACGGAGCCGAGGGCGACTGCGGGGCGGTCGTCCTGGCCGCCTACGAGGGAGCGCGCGCGGCCCTGGCCGCCACCCCCCGGCAACTGGCCGTGCTCGGCCGCGCCGGGGTCGTGGACGCGGGCGGACGCGGTCTGGTGACCGTGCTGTCCTCACTCGTGGAGGCGGTCACGGGAGAGGCACTTCCCGAGGAGACGTACACCGGGGCGGCCGGGGCCGACGTCTGCCCGGCGGCCCCCGAGCACGCGGGGGAGGGCGGGCCCGCCTACGAGGTCATCTACCTGCTGGAGGCCGACGACGCGGCCGTGGCCCGGCTCCGGGAACGGCTCGACACCCTCGGCGACTCCCTGGTCGTGGTCGGCGGCGACGGGCTGTGGAACGTCCATGTGCACGTGGACGACGCCGGTGCCGCCGTGGAGGCGGGCGTCGAAGCCGGGCGGCCGCACCGGATCAGGATCACCCACTTCGCCGTCGGGGACGTCCACACGGGCGGGGAGCGGCCGCCGCGCGAACCGGCGCAGCGGGCCGTCGTCGCCGTGGTGCCCGGCGAGGGGCTGGCCGGGCTGTACGCCGAGGCGGGCGCCATCACCGTCCTCGCCCGCCCCGGTGAGCCGCCCGCCAGCGGGGAGCTGGCCCAGGCGCTCCGGCGCGCGCACGCCCGCGAGGTCGTCCTGCTGCCCAACGACGCCGAACTGCGCCACACGGCCGCCGCGGCCGCCGAGCAGGTACGCGCCGAGGGCGTCCGGGTCGCCCTGATCCCGACCCGCTCGGCGGTCCAGGGCATCGCGGCGCTGGCCGTGCACGAACCGGAGCGCCGGTTCGACGAGGACGTGGTCCAGATGACCTCGGCCGCCGGTGCCACCCGGTACGCCGAGGTGCTCGTCGCCGAGCGCCAGTCGTGGACCACGGCCGGGATCTGCCAGGCCGGGGACGCGCTCGGGCTGATCGACGGCGACGTCGCCGTGATCGGCCCCGACCTCACCGGCACTGCCGAAACCGTGCTCGACCGCATGCTCCAGGCGGGCGGCGAGCTGGTCACCCTGGTCGTCGGCGACGACGCCCCCGAGGCCGTCGCCGACCGCCTCGAAGCCCGCGTCCGCGAGTCCTACCTCGCCGTCGACACCGTGGTCTACCGGGGCGGCCGGCAGGGCGCGCCGCTGCTCATCGGCGTGGAGTGAGCGGCCGGGGTCACTCCCCGTCCAGCAGACGGGACGCCGTCCCGCGCCGGAGGCGGACCGTTTCGTCCGTGGCGTCGGCGCCCTCGTAGGCCGCGAGGACGGCACGCGCGCGTGCCCGTGCCTCGGCCGCCCGTCCCAGCCCGGCCTCCAGCGCGGCGGCCGCCAGTTCTGCGCCGGTGCGGCCGTGCAGGCCGTCCGTGCCCAGGGTGGCGAACAGCGCGGCCGACCGCTCCAGCTCCGCCAGCGCCTCCTCGCGCTCCTGTGCCACCGAGGCCAGCAGTTCGCCGAACTGGCGGTGCGTGTGCGCGAGTTCGGTGGTCAGCCGGGCCTCCTCCAGCTGGTCGTCCGCCTCCGCCAGCGCCTCCCCGCACACCCGCGCCGCCCGTGCCATCAGCGCCCGCGCGCCCGGCACCCCCGCCTCCAGCCGGGGCGCCAGCCAGGCACGGGCCCGCAGCGCGCGCACGCTGAAGTACGGGTTGCCCAGCGCCTCCCACAGGTCGCCCGCCCGTACGTACGCCCGGTCCGCCTCCGCGGGGAGATCCGCCTCGGCCAGGGACTCCCCGGCCAGGTGGGCCAGCGTCGCGTGGTCCTCCTGCTCCGGCCAGTGCTCGGCGATGCCGGCCGCCAGCAGCCGGTGCTCGGCCGCCTGCCGGTGCTCGCCCAGCTCGCTCAGGCAGTCCCCGAGCCACCAGCGGGTCTGCACCAGCGCGCCGTCCCCGTGCACCTCGGCCGACAGCTCGGTGAGCGCCGACTCCAGCACCTCGGCCGCCTCCGTCCAGCGCCCCTGGCGCAGCAGCAGTCCGCCCAGCAGATGCCGGCCCCAGGCGCCGAAGGTGCCGCTCTCGCCCGCCTCGTCCGCCCAGTGCGCGGCCTGGAGGGCATGCCCGGCCGCCTCCTCGGTGCCGCCCCGCGCCCCGATCAGCTCCGCGAGCTGAAGATGGAGCTGGGCCCGCCCGGTCGGCTCCAGATACGCCCCGCCGTGCTCCAGTGCCGACCGCAGCGCCCGCTCGGCCTCGGCCGGCTCCCCGAGGTGCTGGGACAGCGCCCCCACCCGCGCCTCGTACTCCACGGCGAACCAGGGCAGCCCCGCGCCCGTGTACTCGGCCGCCGCCCGCCGGAAGAGGCCGGCCGCGCGCGGCAGGTCCCCGCCCAGCTCGGCCAGTTCCGCCAGCATGGCCCGCGCCTCGGCCCCGCGCGCCACCAGCCGTACGTCGTCCCCGGTGCGGCCGCCGACGAACGCCAGCACCTCCCGCGCGGCCCGCTCCGCCTCCTTTGCCGGGGCGCCCTCGTGGACGCGGCGCATCAGCACGCGGGCCCGGCTGATCAGCACTCCGGCCGTCTGCCGGGGGCCGGTCGCCTCCTCCGCGTACAGCGCGAGCACCTCGTCGTACAACTCGTCGACCGTCTTGCGGGCCGCCTCCGTGTCGCCGGTCAGGGCGCGTACGTACGCTCCACGCGCGCGTGCCGCAAGGGCCTCGCCGGGGTCGCCCGCCTCCGCGTACAGGGCGGCGGCCTCCTCGAAGAGCGGGATGCCCTCGGGGCCGTGGACCATCGCCTCGTTGTCGGCCAGCTCCGCACGCCCGCGTGCGTCGAGTTCGGCAACGCCGGCGGCCGACGCGAGGGCCGCCCATGCCTGCGGGGCGTCCGGCTGGAGGGTCTCCGAGAGCCGCCGTGCCCGCGCCAGCAGCTCGGGCACCCCCGGCTCTTCGGCCGGGACCTCCTCGGGGGCGGGAGGCGGTGCCGGAGCCGTCCGTACGCCCAGCGGGAGGCGCTCCACCAAGGGCTTCGCCGCCATCGTGGCGCGGGTCAGGTCACCGATGTGCGAGGTGCCGTTGCGCGCGTCGAACCGCGCGGCCAGTTCCAGCGCCTCCCCGCGCGCGTGCGCGGCCAGCTCCCGCGCGGTCCACGTCCGCCCGGCCGGACCCGGCACCTCCCGGCCGCCCAGACCGAGCGCGGCCAGCCGGTCCATCAGCAGCGTCACCACGGCCAGGAACTCCAGCAGGCTGCGCGGATGCCCGGTGTCCGTGAAGTACGCGGGCCGCTCCGCCAGCAGCTCCAGCGCGCGCTCCTCGTTCCCGCTCAGCGCGCAGAACTCCACGTGGGCGGCGTACGCGTCCCGCATGCTCTCCATCGGCCGCACCAGCCGGATGCCCCGCAGATGATGGGCGCGCGCCTCCTCCACCCGGCCCAGCCGCAGCAGCGGCACCAGCGAGCGGGCCAGCACTCCGTGCGGCTCGTGCGCACAGACGAACTCGCCCTCCAGCACCGGCGTCCACAGCTCCAGCGCCTCCGCGTCCCGCCCCGACCGCGCCTGCCAGCCGCCCTGCCCGCCCAGCTCGCAGGCGTGGCAGTCGGCCATGTCGTCCCGGTCGGCGGCCAGCCACGCGCGGTACGCCCGCTCGGCCCGCGCCCGGTCCCCGATGTGCGAGGCGATGCCGAACTCGGCCGCGCGCACGGCCCGTTCGGAATACCCGGCGACCCGGTAACGGCGCTCCATCTCGGCGAGCCAGTTCTCCACCGACGCCAGCGGGATGTGCGGCTGGCCCAGCATGCCCGCGGTCATCCACTTGAACGTCCAGTGCAGCGCGTGCGCCTCGTACGCGTCGAAGTCCTCCGGACGCTCGTCCCACATCCGCAGCAGCCGCGCGAACGGGACGAACACCCGGTCCTTCTCCGAGCTGTAGTTGTAGACCTTCACCTGATGACCGAGCGCCTCGATCACCGCGAGCGGGATGTCCAGCTTCTCGGCCTCGGTGAGGAGTTCCTCGGCGCGCGCGTTGCGCGCCGGGCCCTCCGGCCGCTCCGCGTTCTCCGCCATGGCCTGGCGCAGCGCCTCGAAGTCCATGATCCGGCTCATCGTCCCTCGCCCTCTCCGAGTACCGCCCGGTCCAGCAGTCCGGCGAACGCCCGGTTCACGAGCGCCGAGTCGGCCGGCCGCAGCGGGCGGTGGGCCAGCAGCAGCGCCTGGCCGTACAGCGCCTCGGCCGCCGTGCCCGTCAGCTCCGGGTCGGTCAGTGAACCGACGCGCCGCACCAGCGGGTTGAGATGGTTCAGCACCAGCCGGGCGCGTGGCGCGGTGCCGCGCAGCGAGCCCAGGATGCCCGCCCACAGGTCGTCCGCCCGCTCCTCCGCGTCCGCCCGCGCCCGCTCGTGCCGCGCCGACCGGTCGTCCAGATGCAGTGCGGGCACCGACACCGGGTGGAACGCCCGCAGCACCACATCGCAGTCCAGCGGATCGAGCCTGGCCCGCGCGGCCGCCAGGAAGCCGGAAAGCGCCAGCTCCGCCGCCGGGTCCACCGAGTCCAGATGCGCGGTCACCGTGTCCGCGTCCAGCTCCGCGACCACCGTGCCCGGCCGCACCGACGGCAGGGCCTCCACCAGCTCCGCGTCGTAGGTGTAACCCCCGTTCACCACCCCGATGCCCTGGGCCGCGGCGATCGGCGCGACCTGGCGGAACTCCTCCACGCTCCGGGTGAAGTGCACCACCGGGTGCCGTCGGGCGAACTCCTCCAGCGACAGCTCCCCGTCACTGGTCTCGAACGGCAGCCACGGCAGCATGACCCGCAGCATCTCGCCGTCGTGCCGGGCCAGCGCCCGCACCCCGAGATGGTGCACGGCCAGGAAGGCCGAGAGCCGCTCCGGGGCACCCGCCGCGAGCCCCGTCAGCCAGTCCCGCACCCGCGCGCCCAGCGCCTCGCGCACCCCGGCCAGCGTCTCGTCCTCGTACAGCGCCTCGCGCGAGGCGGTGGGCCGCAGCGTGTCCGTGTCCAGCACGCAGCGCACGAAGAACGCCCAGTCGGGCAGGAGCTGTTCGGCGCGCTCGGTGAGCAGCATGCCCTTCAGGTGCACCCGGTGCGTGGCCCGCTGCGCCGGGCTCACCGCCGAGGGGAGGACGTACGCCACCCCGCGCACCCCGGCCAGCGGCACGTCCAGCGTGATCGCGTCCAGCGGGGTGAAGCCGAACAGCTCCCGGCAGTGCGCCTCCAGCGCCGCCCGCCGCTCCTCCTGGCTCGGCCAGGGGCGGTCCCAGGGCGCCGGGAGGTCGGTGACCGGCTCGTCGTCCACCCGTACGTCGTACGGCAGCAGCGAGCCGAAGTCCCGTGCCAGGGTGCGCACCCGCGCGGGCGCCAGCCACTCACCGGCACCCGGCCGCGCCACCAGGTGCACGGTCGTGCCCGGCTCCGGGCGCGCCGAGTCCGGCAGGGTCCGCACGGTGTACGAGCCGTCGTCGGCGGCCGTCCACTCCACCGGCGGGGCGCCGGGCGTACGGGCGCTGCGGCTGACCACGCGGATGCGCTCGGCGACCACGAAGCAGGCCAGCAGACCGATGCCGAACCGGCCGAGGAACCCGGAGCGGGTCTCCTCAAGGCCCTCCGCCCGCTTGGAGCTGCGGCCGATGGTCGCCAGCAGGGTGTGCACGTCCGACTCGGTGAGCCCGATGCCGCTGTCCTCCACCCTGAGCCCGCCCCGCCCGTCCGGGAACAGCCGCACCCGCGCCGGGGCGCCGGGCTCCTCCGCCCGCCGGGCGGTGACCGCGTCCACGGCGTTCTGGAGCAGCTCGCGCAGGTAGACCCTGGGACTGGAGTACAGGTGCTGGGAGAGCAGGTCGACCAGACCGCGCAGGTCGACCTGGAAGGTGTGCGGAGGGGCGGGCTCGGAGGCCGGGGATGACTGGGAGGTCTGGGAGTCCATCGTCACGGCGCCGGTGGGAGGTGCTTCGCGCGGCGCGGGGTCGGGCGGTCGGGTGCCGTGGGGGCGGTGACCGCGGGGGATGGCCGGAGGCGCGTCATCCTAGGCCCGGAGGTCCGAGCTGACCAGGTGTTTCGGGGATCTCGCCGGGGCCGGGCGGAGTCACCTGTACGGCGATGTCGGTGGTGTGGTGTGCAATGGATCTCGTGCCCGCACTGCGAGAACCCCTGAAGAAGGTGCTCGGTCCCGCCACCGCGAAGGTGATGGCCGAGAACCTCGGCCTGCACACCGTCGGCGACCTCCTGCACCACTACCCCCGCAGATACGAGGAGCGCGGCCAGCTCACCCACCTCGCCGACCTGCCCATGGACGAGCACGTCACCGTGGTCGCCCAGGTCGCCGACGCCCGGCTGCACACCTTCGCCTCCTCGCGCGCCCCGCGCGGCAAGGGCCAGCGGCTGGAGGTCACCATCACGGACGGCAGCGGCCGCCTCCAACTGGTCTTCTTCGGCAACGGCGTGCACAAACCGCACAAGGAACTGCTGCCCGGCACCCGCGCGATGTTCTCCGGCAAGGTCTCCGTCTTCAACCGCCGCCTCCAACTCGCCCACCCGGCGTACGAATTGCTGGACAAGGACGCCGAGGACGGCGACGAGGCCGTGGAGAGCTGGGCGGGCTCCCTGATCCCGATCTACCCCGCCACCGCCAAACTGGAGTCCTGGAAGATCGGCAAGGCGGTGCAGACCGTGCTGCCCAGCGTCCAGGAGGCCGTCGACCCGCTCCCCGAGTCCTTGCGCGAGGGGCGTGGCCTGGTCGAGCTGCCCGAGGCCCTGGTCAAGATCCACCGTCCCGCCGCCAAGGCCGACATCGCCGACGCCCGCGCCCGCCTCAAGTGGGACGAGGCGTTCGTCCTCCAGGTCGCCCTGGCCCGCCGCCGCTACGCCGACACCCAGCTCCCCGCCGTCCCCCGCCGCCCCCTCGAAGACGGCCTGCTCACCGCCTTCGACGCCCGCCTCCCCTTCACTCTCACCGAGGGCCAGCAACGCGTCTCCGCCGAGATCTTCACCGACCTCGCCACCGCCCACCCGATGCACCGGCTGCTCCAGGGAGAAGTGGGGTCGGGCAAGACCATGGTGGCGTTGCGCGCCATGCTCGCCGTGGTCGATGCCGGGGGGCAGGCGGCCATGCTCGCGCCCACCGAGGTGCTGGCCCAGCAGCATCACCGGTCGGTCACCGAGATGATGGGAGAGCTGGCCGAGGGGGGCATGCTGGGCGGGTCGGAGCACGGGACCAAGGTGGTGCTGCTGACCGGGTCGATGGGGGCTGCCGCGCGCAGGCAGGCGCTGCTCGACATCGTCACCGGTGAGGCGGGGATCGTCATCGGCACCCACGCGCTCATCGAGGACAAGGTCCAGTTCCACGACCTCGGCCTGGTCGTCGTGGACGAACAGCACCGCTTCGGCGTCGAGCAGCGTGACGCCCTGCGCGGCAAGGGCAAGCAGCCCCCGCACCTGCTCGTGATGACGGCCACCCCGATCCCGCGCACGGTCGCGATGACGGTCTTCGGCGACCTGGAGACCTCGGTCCTCGATCAGCTCCCGGCCGGCCGCTCCCCGATCGCCACCCATGTCGTCCCGGCCGCCGACAAGCCCCACTTCCTCGCCCGCGCCTGGGAGCGCGTCCGGGAGGAGGTCGAGAACGGCCACCAGGCGTACGTCGTCTGCCCCCGCATCGGCGACGAGGACGAGAGCGCCGCCGAGAAGAAGGCCGCCGAGGGCGACAAGCGGCCCCCGCTCGCCGTCCTCGACATCGCCGACCAGCTCGCCCGCGGCCCGCTCCAGGGCCTCAGGGCCGAGGTGCTGCACGGCAGGATGCACCCCGACGACAAAGACGCCGTGATGCGCCGCTTCGCCGCCGGGGAGACGGACGTGCTGGTCGCCACCACGGTCATCGAGGTCGGCGTCAACGTCCCCAACGCCACCGCGATGGTCATCATGGACGCCGACCGCTTCGGCGTCTCCCAGCTCCACCAGCTGCGCGGCCGCGTCGGCCGCGGCTCGGCCCCCGGCCTGTGCCTCCTGGTCAGTGAGATGCCCGAGGCGAGCCCGGCCCGCCAGCGTCTCAACGCCGTCGCCTCCACCCTCGACGGCTTCGAACTCTCCCGCATCGACCTCGAACAACGCCGCGAGGGCGACGTCCTCGGCCAGGCCCAGTCCGGCGCCCGTACCAGCCTCCGGGTCCTGGAGGTGATCGAGGACGAGGAAATCATCGCGGAGGCAAGAGAGGAAGCGGCAGTGTTGGTGGCGGCGGACCCGGAGCTGGAGCGCCTCCCCGGCCTGCGCACAGCCCTGGAGGCCCTCCTGGACGAGGAAAGAGAGCAGTACCTGGAAAAGGGCTGAAGTGGCTTTCCCCCGAAGGGGCGTGGGGAACTGCGCGATCGGCCACCCGGCACCCGCACCCGCCAACGCACCAGCAGACCCCCTACCACCTGCGAAAATAGAAGAACCCCCAAGAAGAAGGACCGCTCACATGACCCGCGTGATCGCCGGCACGGCAGGCGGACGCCGCTTGGCCGTCCCGCCGGGGACCGGCACCCGCCCAACCTCCGACCGCGCACGCGAAGCCCTCTTCTCCACCTGGCAGTCCCTCCTCGGCACTCCCCTGAACGGCGAACGAGTCCTGGACCTCTACGCCGGCTCCGGCGCGGTCGGCCTGGAGGCACTGAGCCGCGGCGCGGCGCACGCCCTCCTCGTAGAGGCCGACGCCCGCGCCGCGAGAACCGTCCGCGACAACGTCCGCACCCTGGGCCTGCCCGGCGCCGAAGTGAAGGCGGGCAAAGCGGAACAAGTCATCCGTACCGCACCCCCCGCCGTCCCTTACGACCTGGTCTTCCTCGACCCCCCGTACGCCGTCTCGGACGACGATCTCCGCGAGATCCTCCTCACACTCCGCTCCGGGGGCTGGCTGACCGCCGAAGCCCTCGTCACCGTGGAGCGCAGCACCAGAGGGGGCGAATTCCACTGGCCGGAGGGGTTCGAGCCGATCCGGTCCCGTCGCTACGGCGAGGGAACGTTTTGGTACGGTCGCGCCGCCTCACCGTGCGAAGACGCACGATGACCGGACCCGAGAGCGAGGGATCTCCCGTGCGCCGCGCCGTCTGTCCCGGATCGTTCGACCCGATCACCAACGGACATCTCGACATCATCGCCCGCGCCTCCCGCCTGTACGACGAGGTGTTCGTCGCGGTGATGATCAACACCTCCAAGAAGGGCCTGTTCGACGTGGACGAGCGGATCGGCCTGATCCGCGAGGTCACCGCCGAGTACGCCAACGTCCGCGTCGAGGCCCACCACGGCCTCCTCGTCGACTTCTGCAAGGACCGCGACATCCCCGCCATCGTCAAGGGCCTGCGCGCGGTGAGCGACTTCGACTACGAGCTCCAGATGGCCCAGATGAACAACGGCCTCACCGGTGTCGAGACGCTGTTCGTGCCCACCAACCCCACCTACAGCTTCCTCTCCTCCTCCCTGGTCAAGGAGGTCGCGGCCTGGGGCGGCGACGTCTCCCACCTGGTGCCCCCGCAGGTGCTCCGGGCGCTCGGCGACCGGCTCCGGAAGGACTGACGCCCCAGGGGTGCGGCCGGGCGAGGTGACAACACGTCACCCGGTGTCGGACGGCCGCCCCAGGGCCGTACAGTCGTCCCGTCCGTCTCCAACACAGCAGTAGAGAGTGGCGAGCCAGGTGGACGTCCAGAAGAAGCTCGACGAGATCGTCTCGGCGGTCTCCGGTGCCCGGTCGATGCCCATGTCGGCCTCCTGCGTGGTCAATCGCGCGGAACTGCTCGCGCTGCTCGAAGAGGTCCGCCAGGCCCTGCCCGGCTCCCTCGAGCAGGCCCAGGAGCTGATCGGGGGCCGCGAGCAGATGGTCGAGCAGGCCCGCCAGGAGGCCGAGCGGATCATCGAGAGCGCGCACGCCGAGCGCGGCAGCCTGATCGCCGGCACCGAGGTCGCCCGCCACTCCCAGGCCGAGGCCGACCGCATCCTGGCCGAGGCCCGCGCCGAGGCCGAGCAGATCCGGGCGGACGCCGACGACTACGTCGACTCCAAGCTCGCCAACTTCGAGGTCGTCCTCACCAAGACCCTCGGCTCGGTCGGCCGCGGCCGGGAGAAGCTGCTCGGCACCGGCCCCGGTCTGGACGAGCACGGTTACGAGGACGAGGACGCCCCCGAGCGCAGCCAGGACCCGGAGACCCTGCGCCACGACGCGGACGCCTACGTCGACGTCAAGCTCGGCGCCTTCGAGGCGGTGCTCGCCAAGACCCTGGAGGCCGTCCACCGCGGCCGGCAGAAGCTGCACGGCCGGATCGCCACCGACGACCTGGGCGCGCTCGCGGACGACACCACGACCTTCCAGCACTCCAGCGACGCCGACTACCTGGCCGACCTCGCCGCCCTCGCCGACACCCCGCCCGCCCCGGCCCAGCGTGCCCCGGCGGCCCCGGCACCGGCCCGGGAACCGGTGTACGAGCCGCAGGAGACGTACGGCTACCAGCAGCCCGACGCCTACCCGGCGGCCTACCCCGCGCAGCCCGGCTACGCCCCCCAGGAGGCGTACGGCTACCAGCAGGACCCGTACGCGGCTCCCAACGGCTACGCCCCGCAGGCCGAGGGCGCCTTCCACGGCTACGACGCCCAGCAGGCGCCGTACGACCCGAACCAGCAGCAGGGGCAGCAGCAGGAGCAGGGCCGGCAGGACTACGCGCTGGACGAGACCAGCTTCTTCGACACCGGCATGATCAGCGCGGAGCAGCTCCGCGCGTACGAACAGGGCCGCGAGCTGTAGTCGCCCGGGGACCCGATTGGGCCCTGAGTGAAAGGTCCAGTATCCTGGCTGTTCGGTCGCGTGTATCCCCGCGATCCGCGCTGCCCGGAACACCATCGGGCCGCGTCCCTCCTAGCCCGGACCGAAAGCAGGAATGGCTTCCAACGCACGCCTCGACCACCGCAACCCTCTCGTGATCGACACCCACGAGCTGGGCCGGCGGCCTGGTGCGATGCAGCGCCTGACCCGCGAGGTCGACGCCCCCCGGGACCTCGGTATCGAGGGCGTCGTCGGAGTGCCGGAAGGCGCCCCGCTCGAGCTGGACCTCCGTCTGGAGTCGGTCATGGAAGGGGTGCTTGTCACAGGCACCGCCCGTGCATCGGCCAAGGGGGAGTGCGTAAGGTGTCTGGAGCCGGTCGGGCTGGAGCTCGAAGCGGACTTCCAGGAAATGTTCTCGTACCCTGACGCCGACGACCGTGGCCGCGTGATCGCGGAACCGGGCGACGACGCCGAGGACGACGAGGACAGGCAGTACATCGAGGACGGCTTGATCGACCTCGAGCCTCTGCTGCGGGATGCGGTGGTGCTCGCACTGCCGATGCAGCCGGTGTGCCAGGACGACTGTCAGGGTCTGTGTTCCGAATGCGGAGCGCGGCTCACGGACGACCCGGACCACCACCACGACGCCCTCGACATCCGTTGGGCGGCATTGCAGGGACTCGCCGACACCATGTCGGACGGCGAGAAGGACGAGATGAGCGGCGACGTGCCTCGATCAGCACGTGCCGACGAGAAGCAGGAGAAGTAGCCGTGGCTGTTCCGAAGCGGAAGATGTCGCGCAGCAACACGCGCCACCGCCGGTCGCAGTGGAAGGCTGCGGTCCCCACCCTGGTTGCGTGCGAGCGCTGCCACGAGCCCAAGCAGCAGCACATCGCGTGCCCGTCTTGCGGCACCTACAACAAGCGCCAGGTCCTCGAGGTCTGAGCGGCCGGTGAGAGGCACTGTGTCCACTGCCAAGAAGGTGGAAGACGCCGAAGCCAACGCTTCCCGCCGACGCGGGAACGGCAAGGCGGAGAACATGGCCTCGTCCCACACGCTTCTGGAAGGGCGGCTCGGCTACCACGTCGAGTCCGCCCTTCTGGTGCGTGCGCTGACCCACCGTTCCTACGCGTACGAGAACGGCGGCCTGCCGACGAACGAGCGGCTGGAGTTCCTCGGGGACTCCGTGCTCGGTCTCGTCGTCACGGACACGCTGTACCGCATCCACCCCGACCTGCCCGAAGGCCAGCTGGCCAAGCTGCGGGCCGCGGTGGTCAACTCGCGTGCGCTGGCGGAGGTCGGCCGTGGCCTCGACCTGGGTTCCTTCATCCGGCTCGGCCGTGGTGAAGAGGGCACGGGTGGCCGGGACAAGGCGTCCATCCTCGCCGACACCCTGGAAGCGGTGATCGGCGCGGTCTATCTCGATCAGGGCCTCGACGCGGCGTCCGAGCTGGTCCACCGGCTCTTCGACCCGCTGATCGAGAAGTCCTCGAACCTCGGAGCCGGCCTGGACTGGAAGACCAGTCTCCAGGAGCTCACCGCGATCGAGGGGCTCGGCGTGCCCGAGTACCTGGTCACGGAGACCGGCCCGGACCACGAGAAGACCTTCACTGCTGCTGCCCGCGTCGGGGGCGTCTCGTACGGCACCGGCACCGGCCGCAGCAAGAAGGAGGCGGAGCAGCAGGCCGCCGAGTCCGCCTGGCAGGCCATCAAGGCCGCCGCGGACGAGCGCGCCAAAGCGGCGAAGGCCGTCGAGGCCGAGGCCGCCCCGGACGACGCACCGTCGTCCGCCACCGCCTGACCGAGCACATCCCGAGCGCCCGCCCCCGTCCGTCGGGGGCGGGCGCTCGGTTCTTCCCAACGGTTCCCACAGGGGGTTGTCGATGCCCGAGTTGCCCGAGGTCGAGGTTGTCCGGCGGGGGCTGGAGCGGTGGGTCGGCGGGCGTACCGTCGCCGAGGCCGAGGTCCTGCATCCGCGTGCGGTGCGGCGGCACCTGGCGGGGGCCGACGACTTCGCGCACCGGCTGAAGGGGCACCGGTTCGGGACGCCCAGCCGGCGCGGCAAGTACCTGTGGCTGCCGCTCGCGGACACCGGGCAGTCCGTCCTCGCCCACCTGGGGATGAGCGGGCAGTTGCTGGTGCAGCCGCACACGGCGCCGGACGAGAAGCACCTGCGGGTACGGGTCCGGTTCGCCGACGAGCTGGACACCGAGCTGCGCTTCGTGGACCAGCGCACCTTCGGCGGGCTCTCGCTGCACGACAACACCGCCGAGGGCCTGCCCGACGTGATCGCGCACATCGCCCGCGATCCGCTGGACCCGGTCTTCGACGACGAGGTGTTCCACCAGGCCCTGCGGCGCAAGCGCACCACGATCAAGCGGGCCCTGCTGGACCAGTCGCTGATCAGCGGCGTCGGCAACATCTACGCGGACGAGGCGCTGTGGCGCTCCCGCCTGCACTACGAGCGCCCCACGGCCACCTTCACCCGCCCGGTCACCGCCGAACTCCTCGGCCACGTACGGGACGTGATGAACGCGGCCCTCGAAGTCGGCGGCACCAGCTTCGACAGCCTGTACGTCAACGTCAACGGCGAGTCCGGCTACTTCGACCGCTCCCTGGACGCCTACGGCCGTGAGGGCCTGCCCTGCCGCCGCTGCGGTACGCCGATGCTGCGGCGCCCGTGGATGAACCGGTCCAGCTACTTCTGCCCGAAGTGTCAGCGGGCGCCGCGCGTCTCGTCGTAGCGGGCGCGGGCGGCGAGGACCTCGTCCATGGCGCCCTCCACGCAGTGGATGAGCGCGAGCAGCCGCTCGGCGACCCGGCGGCCGAGGTCGGTGAGTTCGTAGTCCACGCGGGGCGGGTTGACCGGCTGCGCCTCCCGGTGCACCAGCCCGTCCCGCTCCAGCGCCTGCAGCGTCTGGGACAGCATCTTCTCGCTGACCCCGTCCACCCGCCGCCGCAGCTCATTGAACCGCAAGGACCCCTCGTACAACGCCCCCAGCGCCAGCCCGCCCCAGCGCCCGGTGACATGCTCCAGCGTCCCCCGCGACGGACAGGCCCTGGCGAACACGTCGAAGCCACACTCCACGCCCGCCGACTCCTGAATGCTCCCGCTCATACCGTCAGGGTAGGCGAGGGGTGCGCTAACCGCCAGGTTGCACTAACCGGGGGTTAGTGGGCGGGGTGCGGGGTGAGCAGCGGGTCAGTAGCCGAAGTCCTGGGTCCACCAAGGGCCGCCCGGGGCCAGGTGGACGCCCACGCCCAGGGTCTTGAAGTCGCAGTTGAGGATGTTGGCGCGGTGGCCGGGGCTCTTCATCCAGGCGTCCATGACGGCCGCGGCGTCGGTCTGGCCGCGGGCTATGTTCTCGCCGCCGAGGCCCTTTATGCCGGCCTTCGCGGCGCGGTCCCAGGGGGTGGCGCCGTCGGGATCGGTGTGGTCGAAGAAGCCGCGGGCGGCCATGTCGCCGCTGAGCGCCCCGGCGAGCTCGGTGAGCGCCGAATCGGCCGCGACCGGGGTGCAACCGACCTTCGCCCGCTCGACGTTGACCAGCCGCAGCACCTCCGCCTCGGCTGCCGCCTGCGCGGACACGGTGACGGGGGCGGAGGCCTCGGGGGCCTTCGGCCCATGGGCCTTCGACCCGGAGGCCGGCGCCTTGGTATGCGACTTGCCCGGCTTCGGGTCGGGCTCGGGGTCGGCGGCCGGCTTGGACGGAGCCGGCGTGGTGGGTGCCGGGGCCTGCGAGGTGGGGGCCGACGCCGGGGCGGACGGGGCCGGGGACGCCGGGGTCGTGCTCTGCTGTCCGCCGGTGGCGGGGGAGCCGGGGGTGCTCGGGGTGTCCGCGCTGCCGGAGGCACCGCCCTGCTCGCTGGCCGCGTTGCCGGGGACGCCCACCGCCTGCACGGTCTCGCCGGGACCGCTGCTGGTGCCGCCGCCGAGCCGGTAGTTCTGCAGACCGGGCACCGCGCCGGTGGCGACGGCCGCCGTGCCGAGGGCGACGGCGGCGGAGACGCCCAGCAGCCCCGTACGCACCGGGGTGGCGGCCTTCTTGGCGCGCCGGTGGCCGCGCTGCTTCGAGCCCACCGTCGCGGCGAAGTCGGCCTCCAGGGCCCGGCGCTCGTCGTCGGTGGCGTACAGATAGTCCGTGCTGCGGGCCGCGGTCGCCGCGTACGCCTGCGGCCGCTGGTACGACGCGGTGCCCCTGGGTTCGTACGACTCCGGCCCCGTGGTCGCGGTGCCGGATCGTCGATGGCGTCCCATGCCCTGCCCCATTCCTCGTTCTCGTCGGTCGGCCGACGCCGGGTCGCGGCGGATTCCCCCCGGCCGGTCCAACTCACTCGTTCGAGTGAGTTTCAGATGAGAGTCATTGGACCGGGACGGTACCGCATGCCACTGGGGCAGGGTGTGCCTCGCGGGACATCGGGCGGTTAGGTTGCAGCCATGAGTGAGGAAGTACGGCTGGTGGCCTGGGTGCGCGGACAGGTCCAGGGAGTGGGTTTCCGCTGGTTCACGCGTGCCAGGGCGCTGGAGATCGGCGGGCTGAGTGGTTTTGCTCTCAATCTGGCCGACGGACGGGTCCAAGTGGTCGCGGAGGGGCCCCGTGACGGCTGCGAGGGGTTGCTCGACTGGCTCCAGGGCGCCGACACGCCCGGACGGGTCGACGGTGTCACCGAGATCTGGGACACACCCCGCGGGGGATACGACGGCTTCGCCATTCGCTGACCCGGCGCCTCCGATACCCTTCCGGACCCTCTCCGCAGGGTGCCGCGCGGGGCCCCCGGAGCGAAAAGAGGCTGGTGGTTGCCAAGAACGGCTCCACGTGGCAGGCTCGCGAGTACACCTGATCGTCACGCCCCGAGGGCCCCGTACAAGCAGCAGCGCCGCCGTCCACCGGCCGCGCGCCATGGGTTCGCCCCCCAATACGGGGTGTGATCGTGTTGACCGTCAAACTTTTTGGTGAGACGCTGAAAGCCCCGCGCATCTTGGCTGTTTGGCATGACGAACGGCAGTGCAACACCAGCGTGTGCCAGGCATGCCGGGTGCGAATCCCTCACGACCCAACCGCTTCGGTTGGTCACTCAGTGTGGAGGACCATCCATCATGGCAAAGGCGCTTCTCGGTTACGTCGGCGGCTCCGACCCGCGACTCCTCGCCGAGATGCGACGGCTCCAGCAGCGCGTACAGGATCTGGAATCCGAGCTGACTCGGATCCAGTCGGAGAACGACGCACTGGCGGCTGCCGCTTCTCAGGACAGGATCATGGAGAGCATCGACGCACACCAGGCGGAGCCGGCGCTCACCTGATCACTGCATCGCTCCACGACAGCAGTCGCTCCACCCAGGCCCGGACGGCGAGGCCCGCCTGTCCGAGTCCACAGGGACGCTTCGGCGTCCCTCAGTTCTTTCCCCCGCGCAGCCTTTCAGCCTCTTCAACAAATGATGTGCCCTTCGTGCACTTGGGCGAAACCGTGGGGTTGCGAGTGTTCATGGAGTGAGATACCGCCTGCCCGGTAAAGTCCGGATGCGTGCATCTCAAGGCCCTGACCCTCCGCGGCTTCAAGTCGTTCGCCTCCGCGACCACGCTCCGCTTCGAGCCGGGCATCACGTGCGTCGTCGGCCCGAACGGCTCGGGCAAGTCCAACGTCGTGGACGCGCTGAGCTGGGTCATGGGCGAGCAGGGCGCGAAGTCGCTGCGCGGCGGCAAGATGGAGGACGTCATCTTCGCCGGCACCACCGGCCGTCCGCCGCTGGGCCGCGCCGAGGTGTCCCTCACCATCGACAACTCCGACCGCGCGCTGCCCATCGAGTACGCCGAGGTCACCATCACGCGGACGATGTTCCGCAACGGCGGCAGCGAGTACCAGATCAACGGCGACACCTGCCGTCTGCTGGACATCCAGGAGCTCCTCTCCGACTCCGGCATCGGCCGCGAGATGCACGTCATCGTCGGCCAGGGCCAGCTCGACTCCGTGCTGCACGCCGACCCCATGGGCCGGCGCGCCTTCATCGAGGAGGCCGCGGGCGTCCTCAAGCACCGCAAGCGCAAGGAGAAGGCGCTGCGGAAGCTGGACGCGATGAAGGCCAACCTCGCGCGCGTGCAGGACCTCACCGACGAACTCCGCCGCCAGCTCAAGCCGCTCGGCCGCCAGGCCGCCGTCGCCCGCCGCGCCGCCGTCATCCAGGCCGACCTGCGCGACGCCCGCCTCCGCCTCCTCGCCGACGACCTCGTACGGCTCCGCCAGGCGCTCGGCGCCGAGATCGCCGACGAGGCCGCGCTGAAGGAACGCAAGGACACGGCCGAGCGCGAACTGCGCCAGGCCCTCCAGCGCGAGGCCCGCCTCGAGGACGAGGTGCGCCGGCTCGCCCCCCGCCTCCAGCGCGCCCAGCAGACCTTCTACGAGCTGTCCCAACTGGCCGAGCGGGTACGCGGTACCGTCTCGCTCGCCGAGGCCCGCGTCCGCAGCGCCACCTCCGCGCCTCCCGAGGAACGGCGCGGCCGCGACCCCGAGGACC
This sequence comes from Streptomyces griseoluteus, assembly GCF_004784465.1. Taxonomy (GTDB): domain Bacteria; phylum Actinomycetota; class Actinomycetes; order Streptomycetales; family Streptomycetaceae; genus Streptomyces; species Streptomyces griseoluteus. The sequence continues at coordinate 1,035,670 of NZ_SRRU01000001.1, forward strand.
TGGAGCGCGAGGCCGCGCGCGTCCGCGAGCAGGAGGCCGAGCTGGAGGCCGCGCTGGAGGCGGCCCGGCACGCCCTCGACGACACCGTGGCCCATCGCGGTGAACTCGAACGCGCGCTCACCGCCGAGGAACGGCGCCTGAAGGATGTCGCGCGGGCCATCGCCGACCGCCGCGAGGGCCTCGCCCGGCTGTCCGGCCAGGTCGGCGCCGCCCGCTCCCGCGCCGCCTCCGCCCAGGCCGAGATCGACCGCCTCGCCGCCGGCCGCGACGAGGCCCGGGAACGCGCGGCCCACGCCCAGGAGGAGTACGAGACCCTCAAGGCCGAGGTCGACGGTCTCGACGCGGACGACGCCGACCTCGCGGACCGGTACGAGTCGGCCAGGCTCCGGCTCACCGAGGCGGAGGCCGCGCTCGGTGCCGCCCGCGACGCCGCCACCGGCGCCGAACGCGAACGGGCCGCGCTGCGCGCCCGGCACGACGCCCTCGCCCTGGGCCTGCGCCGCAAGGACGGCACCGGCGCCCTCCTCGCCGCCCGCGACCGCCTCACCGGCGTCCTCGGCCCCGCCGCCGAACTCCTCACCGTCACTCCCGGCCACGAAACGGCCCTGGCCGCAGCCCTCGCCACCTCCGCCGACGCCCTCGCCGTCACGACTCCGGCCGCAGCCGCCGAAGCGATCCGCCACCTCCACAAGGAGGAGGCGGGCCGGGCGTCACTGCTGGTCGCGGGGGGACCGGGGCCGGGTGAGGAAGGTAGTTCCGCTCCCGCCCCCGGAGGGCACCCCTTCGCTGCCGACCTCGTGCGAGCCCCCCTCGAGCTGATGCCGGCCGTGCGGCGGCTGCTGCGGGGGGTCGTCGTGGTGGGGACATTGGAAGAGGCGGAGGCGGTGGTGTACGCCCGGCCCGAGTTGGTCGCGGTGACCGCCGAGGGAGATCTGCTCGGGGCGCACTTCGCGCAGGGCGGGTCGGCCGGGGCGCCCAGTCTGCTGGAGGTGCAGGCGGCCGTGGACGAGGCGGCCGGCGCGCTGGCGGAGCTGGCCGTGCGGTGCGAGGAGTTGGGGCGGGTGCAGGAGGAGGCGGCCGGGACACGGGCCGATGCCGCGGCGCTCGTGGAGGAGCTGGGGGAGCGGCGGCGGGCCGCCGAGCGGGAGAAGTCGGCCGTCGCCCAGCAACTCGGGCGGCTCGCCGGGCAGGCGCGCGGGGCGGCGGGGGAGGCCGAGCGGTCCGCGGCGGCCGCCGAGCGGGCGCGGGAGGCGCTGGAGCTGGCCGTCGCCGAGGCGGAGGAGCTGGCCGAGCGGCTGGCCGTCGCCGAGGAGATGCCGGCCGAGGAGGAGCCGGACACCTCCGTACGCGACCGGCTCTCCGCCGACGGGGCCAACGCGCGGCAGACCGAGATGGAGGCGCGCCTCCAGGTCCGTACGCACGAGGAGCGGGTCAAGGGGCTCGCGGGGCGGGCCGACTCGCTGGACCGCGCCGCCCGCGCGGAGCGCGAGGCACGTGCGCGTGCGGAGCGGCGGCGGGCCCGGCTGCGCCACGAGGCGGGGGTCGCCGGGGCGGTCGCGGACGGTGCCCGGCAATTGCTGGCCCACATTGAGGTGTCCCTCGCCCGCTCCCGGCGCGAGCGCGACGCCGCCGAGGCCGCGAAGGCCGTACGCGAGCGGGAGTTGGCCGACGCGCGCGGTACGGGGCGCGAACTCAAGGCGGAACTCGACAAGTTGACGGACTCGGTGCACCGGGGCGAGGTGCTCGGCGCGGAGAAGCGGCTGCGGATCGAGCAGCTGGAGGCCAGGGCGCTGGACGAACTCGGGGTCGAGCCGGAGGGGCTCGTCGCGGAGTACGGCCCCCTCCAGCCGGTGCCGCCCTCGCTCCCGGCGGAGGGTGAGGAGCTGCCGGAGGACCCCGGGCACCCCCGTAACCAGCCGCGCCCCTTCCACCGCGCCGAGCAGGAGAAGCGGCTGAAGGCGGCCGAGCGGGCCTACCAGCAGCTGGGCAAGGTGAATCCGCTGGCGCTGGAGGAGTTTGCGGCGCTGGAAGAGCGGCACAAGTTCCTCAGTGAGCAACTGGAGGACCTCAAGAAGACGCGGGCGGATCTGCTGAGGGTGGTGAAGGAGGTCGATGAACGGGTCGAGCAGGTCTTCACCGAGGCGTTCCGGGACACCGCCCGCGAGTTCGAGGGCGTCTTCTCCCGGCTCTTCCCCGGTGGGGAGGGGCGCCTGGTGCTGACCGACCCGGACGACATGCTGGCCACGGGTGTGGACGTGGAGGCGCGGCCGCCGGGGAAGAAGGTGAAGCGGCTGAGCCTGCTGTCCGGCGGGGAGCGGTCGCTGACGGCCGTCGCCATGCTGGTGGCGATCTTCAAGGCCCGCCCCAGCCCGTTCTACGTCATGGACGAGGTCGAGGCGGCCCTGGACGACACCAATCTCCAGCGGCTGATCGGGATCATGCGGGAGCTGCAGGAGAGTTCGCAGCTCGTCGTGATCACGCACCAGAAGCGCACGATGGAGGTGGCCGACGCGTTGTACGGCGTCTCGATGCAGGGTGACGGTGTGTCGAAGGTCATCTCGCAGCGGCTGCGCTAGCCGGCTTCCAAGATCACATACGTGTGCGTTTACTTCTTGAACAACATCGACGCGTACGTATCTCTTAAGTCACAGGCATGCAGGTATTGACTTCGAAACTTGAAGGCATAGTCTCTGCAACGTTGCTTTTACCTTCAGGTGTAAGTGGCGCCAAGGTGTGCGCCACTGGAACCTGGAAGGGCTCGCCCCCACCCGGCAGCGTTGCCGTGGCCCGAGGAGTTACACGTGACCAGCACAGCGCAGGCACCCCAGCCAGGAGCCGGGACGGCTCACCCCGAACATCTCGGGCACGTCATCTTCATCGCGGCCGCGGCCGCGATGGGCGGTTTCCTGTTCGGCTACGACAGCTCCGTGATCAACGGCGCCGTCGAGGCCATCCGGGACCGTTATGACGTGGGCTCCGCCGCCCTCGCCCAGGTCATCGCCATCGCGCTGATCGGCTGCGCCATCGGTGCCGCCACCGCCGGCCGCATAGCCGACCGGATCGGCCGTATCCGCTGCATGCAGATCGCCGCCGCCCTCTTCACCGTCAGCGCGGTGGGCTCCGCCCTTCCGTTCGCGCTGTGGGACCTCGCCTTCTGGCGCATCATCGGCGGTTTCGCCATCGGTATGGCCTCGGTCATCGGCCCGGCGTACATCGCCGAGGTCGCCCCGCCTGCCTACCGCGGGCGGCTCGGCTCCTTCCAGCAGGCCGCGATCGTCATCGGCATCGCCGTCTCGCAGCTCGTCAACTGGGGCCTGCTGAACGCCGCCGGCGGCGACCAGCGCGGCAAGCTGATGGGCCTCGAGGTCTGGCAGGTCATGCTGGGCGTCATGGTGGTCCCGGCCGTCCTCTACGGCCTGCTCTCCTTCGCGATCCCCGAGTCCCCGCGCTTCCTGATCTCCATCGGCAAGCGTGAGCGCGCCCGCGAGATCCTGGCCGAGGTCGAGGGCAAGGGTGTCGACCTCGACGCGCGTGTCAACGAGATCGAGCACGCGATGAAGTCCGAGCACAAGTCGTCCTTCAAGGACCTGCTCGGTGGCAGCTTCTTCTTCAAGCCGATCGTCTGGGTGGGTATCGGCCTCTCGGTCTTCCAGCAGTTCGTCGGCATCAACGTCGCGTTCTACTACTCCTCCACGCTGTGGCAGTCGGTCGGTGTCGACCCGTCCGACTCGTTCCTCTACTCCTTCACGACGTCGATCATCAACATCGTCGGCACCGTGATCGCCATGATCTTCGTGGACCGCATCGGCCGTAAGCCGCTGGCCCTCATCGGCTCGGTCGGCATGGTCGTCGGTCTCGCGCTGGAAGCCTGGGCGTTCTCGTACCACCTCGTCGACGGCAAGCTCCCCGCCACGCAGGGCTGGGTCGCCCTCGTCGCCGCCCACCTCTTCGTCCTCTTCTTCGCCCTCTCCTGGGGCGTGGTGGTCTGGGTCTTCCTCGGCGAGATGTTCCCGAACCGGATTCGCGCCGCCGCCCTCGGTGTCGCCGCGTCCGCGCAGTGGATCGCCAACTGGGCCATCACCGCGAGCTTCCCGTCGCTGGCCGACTGGAACCTCTCCGGCACCTACGTGATCTACACGATCTTCGCCGCGCTCTCCATCCCCTTCGTCCTGAAGTTCGTGAAGGAGACGAAGGGCAAGACCCTGGAAGAGATGGGCTGACCGCCCTCCATTACCCGAGGAGAAGGGCCAAGTCCCCGCTGCCCCTCTCCTCGCACCTCCACCGCCCCCACCCCGGCCACTGCCGGGGGTGGGGGCGGTGTTGTTTCTGGGGGTGGTGGTGCGGTGCGCGTTGCGGGTTCTGGCCGGTGCCCGGTGTGTGCGCCGGCGCGCGGATGGGGGAGCCGATGCCTGTGCGGGGGCGGTGCCTCGCTGGTGCGCTTATGAGGGGTCGACGCCCGTGGGTATGAGCCGGTGCCCTGTTGGGTGGCTGGGTTTTACGACGCGGGGGGCTTGGGCTGGCGCGCGGCTGGGGGGGGCGGGCCGACGCCAGGGGTGCGGGTCGGCGTTCGATGGAGTGGCCGGGCTCTCCAGCGGGGCGCTGCTCGCTGGGCCTGGCTCCATCCGCTGTGCTCAGAGGGCCGGGGTTCCCGCTTGCCACGGGTACGCGGGCCGGTGGCGCCGGTTCGCTTCCTGCGCCCGGCGGCCCGGGGTCCGCGCCGTGCCGCCGTACGCCCCGCACGGCCGACGCGGTCGACGGAACCTCCGAGCCTCCGTACCCGGCCTTGGCCTGGCCGGACGGGCAGCCACCTTCGGCCGGGCCAGCCGTGAGGCTGGGCGTGGGGGCCGACCGACAGCGCGGTCAGCCTGGCCAGGCGACCGGCGCCGGCTTCATGAGGCTGGAGCAGCCGTGGGTCGACACGCCCGGCACCGGCCGTGGGTGCCGGGACCTGGCTGGATCGCCGTGACTGCGGGCCACCCCCTGGTGGCGGGGGCATTCGACGCACCACCTCGAACCCGCGTACTCGGCACAAGCTGACGGCCTCGGCCCCGGCCCTGGTGGCAGGGCCGTCGGTCCAGTCGGCGGAGTCGGGTGTCCGGCCCCCGCCCTGGTCGGCAGGGCCGTCGGTCCAGTCGGCGGAGTCGGGTGTCCGGCCCCCGCCCTGGTCGGCAGGGCCGTCGGTCCAGTCGGCGGAGCCGGGTGTCCGGCCCCCGCCCTGGTCGGCAGGGGCGCTGGTCCGGTGGCCGTGAGCCCCCTGGCTTCCCGGGCGGCGGAGGAGCGGTCCGACCGGCCTTCCGGCCCTGGCGCCGGCGGCGCCGCCACGCGGGGCACCGCATGCCGAAGGCCCCCTCCGGGGAGGGGGCCTTCGGGGATGAGGTCAGACCGTTGCCGGGATCTGGGCCTCGGCCGGAGCCGGGGTGGGGGTCGAGGGGGTGATCCGGGGCTTCGGGAGGGCCAAGTACAGCGCGGCGGAGATGACGATCGCTGCGATCCAGCCCAAGCCGTACTCGCCGATGGGGTTGTTCTTCGCCAGCGGGCCGGTGAACCAGTCCGACGTGGTGAAGAGGAGGCCGGAGACCAGGCCGGTGGCCCAGGAGGCGACCGCGGCGGGGGAGAAGCCGGCGCGGTACCAGTAGGCGCTGGTGGGGGTGGTGTCGGCGAGAGCGCGGGGGTCGTACTCCTTGCGGCGGAGCATGTCCGCGCCGAAGACGCCGGTCCAGGCGGAGAAGGCGACCGCGAGCATGGAGAGGAAGGCGATGAAGGAGCCCATGAAGCTGGACGCCACCAGCATCAGCACACCGCCCAGCGCCAGCGAGATCACCGCGTTGACGGAGACCGCCCAGTGGCGCGGAACCCGGAAGCCGAGGGTCTGGGCGGTGAAGCCGGCCGAGTACATCGACATCGAGTTGATCAGCAGCATGCCGACTACCGCGATCAGCAGATACGGCACGGCGATCCACAGCGGCAGGATCGTGCCCAGGAAGGACACCGGGTCGGAGGCCGAGGCCAGATCCGGCGTAGCCACCGCCATCACCGCGCCCATCAGCACCAGCGGCAGCACGACGATGCCCGCCCCGCCGACGGTCTGCCCGACGATCGCCCGCGAGGAAGCCGTACGCGGCAGATAGCGGGTGAAGTCCGGCGCGGACGGAATCCAGCTCACCCCGCCCGCGGCGATCATGCCGACCGCGGTGATCAGCGAAGCCGTCGACCCCGCGCCGCCGTGCAGGACGCGCGACCAGTCGGTGTGCACGGCCAGGTACGCCAGCACCAGCACCGAGAAGACGCCGAAGAGATACGTCGCGTACTTGCTGCACTTCTGCACCGCGTTGATCCCGAGCCCCGAGATCACGAACGTGGCGATCACGAAGAGCAGCAGCGTGACCATGTCCAGCACGCCGTTGGCCTTGATGCCCAGCGCGAGGTCCAGGATGGTGAGCAGCGCGTACGCACCGGTCACCGCGTTGATCGTCTCCCAGCCCCAGCGCGCGACCCAGATCAGCGAACCGGGCAGCAGATTGCCGCGCTGGCCGAAGACCGCCCGCGACAGCGCCATCCCCGGCGCCGCGCCGCGCTTGCCGGCGATCCCGATCAGCCCGACCAGGCCGTAGGAGATGACGGGAGCGACGGCCGCGACCACGAGGGCCTGCCAGAAGTTCAGGTGGTACGCCACGACCAGGCTCGCGCCCATCGTGAGCAACAGGACGCTGATGTTGGCCCCCACCCAGGTGGGGAAGAGTCCGCGGGTGCGCGCGGTGCGTTCGTGATCGGGGACCGGCTCGATGCCACGGGTTTCCAGCGCGCCCTCGCGCGCGGCCGTCTTGCTCATGGAGGGGGAGTGTCCTAGCGGTGGGGGACGAGGACGACGGGCTCGACGCGCGGAGCGGAGCCAGGAGTCATCGTAGTTTAATCCGACTCCACCACCCCTGTGGCATTTGTCTCCTGGAGGAAATGCCAGGAGCGTGGAAGCCCTTTCGTCGGATACCCCATGGCCGATACTGGTCGGGTTATGGAAACCATCATCCTTGCTGTAGTCATCGCCGTGGTCGTGCTCGGCGCGCTCGGCGGGCTCCTCATCACCAGCAGGCTCAAGAAGCCGCTGCCGCCGCCCCCGCCGTCGAAGCCCGACCTGACCGCGCCCCCGGCCGAACCGCACGTCGGTGACGAGGCCGAGACCCCGCGCGACGAAGAACGCCGGACCATCGAGGAGGTGGACCTGCCGGGCGGCGGCGCCCCCGCCACCGTCGAGGAGCCCCCCGCCGCCGAGAAGGCTCCCGAGATCGAGATCCCGGAGCCCAGCGCCGGACGTCTGATCCGGCTGCGCAGCCGCCTCTCCCGCTCCCAGAACGCCCTCGGCAAGGGCCTGCTCACGCTGCTCTCGCGCGAGCACCTGGACGAAGACACCTGGGAGGAGATCGAGGACACCCTCCTCACCGCCGACGTCGGCGTCCAGCCCACCCAGGCACTGGTCGAGCGGCTCCGTGAGCGGGTCAAGGTGCTCGGCACCCGCACCCCCGAGGAACTGCGCGGCCTGCTCCGCGAGGAGCTGCTGAAGCTTGTCGGCACCGACATGGACCGCGAGGTCAAGACCGAGCCGGAGAGCCGCAAGCCCGGCATCGTGATGATCGTCGGGGTCAACGGCACCGGCAAGACCACCACCACCGGCAAGCTCGCCCGCGTCCTGGTCGCCGACGGCCGCAGCGTGGTCCTCGGCGCCGCCGACACCTTCCGCGCCGCCGCCGCCGACCAGCTCCAGACCTGGGGCGAGCGCGTCGGTGCCTACACCGTGCGCGGTCCGGAGGCCGGCGACCCCGCCTCCGTCGCCTTCGACGCGGTGAAGGAGGGCAAGGAGATGGGCGTGGACGTGGTGCTCATCGACACCGCCGGCCGTCTGCACACCAAGACCGGTCTCATGGACGAGCTGGGCAAGGTCAAGCGCGTCGTGGAGAAGCACGCCCCGCTGGACGAGGTGCTGCTCGTGCTCGACGCCACCACCGGCCAGAACGGCCTCGTGCAGGCCCGCGTCTTCTCCGAGGTCGTGGACATCACCGGCATCGTGCTCACCAAGCTCGACGGCACCGCCAAGGGCGGCATCGTCATCGCCGTGCAGAACGAGTTGGGCGTCCCGGTCAAGCTCATCGGCCTCGGTGAGGGCCCCGACGACCTGGCGCCGTTCGACCCGGAGGCGTTCGTCGACGCGCTCCTCGGTGACTGACCCCCGTCACCCCGCCCGCGACCACGCCGAAGCGCCCGCCCCCAGCAGAACCGGGGGACGGGCGCTTCGCCGTACGAGGAGTTCGCCGCGCTACGCCGGTGCGGCCGAGCGGTGCGCCACATAGGCCAGCGTGCCCAGCAGCAGCCGGGCCGCCGGAGGGCGCGTCGCCCCGTCCAGCACCGGCGGCCGGAGCCAGCGCACCGGGCCGAGGCCGCCCCGGTCGGAGGGCGGGGCGGTGATGTACGTACCCGGACCGAGGCCGCGCAGATCCAGCGCCCCGGGGTCGTCCCAGCCCATGCGGTAGAGCAGGTGGGGCAGCTCGGCGGCGGTACCGGGGGCGACCAGGAAGTGCGCGCGGCCCTCAGGGGTCGCGGTGACCGGACCGAGGGGCAGCCCCATCCGCTCCAGCCGCACCAGCGCACGGCGCCCCGCGGCCTCCGCCACCTCGATCACGTCGAACGCCCCGCCCACCGGCAGCATCACCGAGGCGCCCGGCACCTCGGCCCACGCCCGGCTCGCCTCGTGCAGCGTGGCCCCGGCCGGCAGCCGGGGCGCGAAGTCCAGCGGATGCGCGCCCGGCTCCGGGCAGTCGGCACGCCCGCAGGAGCAGGCGCCGCCCGAGGCACGCGCCCCCGGCACCACGTCCCAGCCCCACAGGCCGGTGAACTCGGCGGCCGTGGTGCATTCCGGCGTGCGGCCGCGCCGACGCGTGCCGGAGCGGATCTCCCGGATGCCGCCGATCGTGAAGCCCATGCCCCCTCCAACGGGTACAGCGCGCCGGTGGTTACGAAACGGAGCGAGAGGGATGCGGAACGTGACTCCTCGACTCCCGCTTTCCCTCACCTCTACCGGGACAAGGCGGCGCATCGCGGCACGAACGGTGGTGAACGGGGCTTCGCGCGCCCCTATGCGCTTCCCTCCGCCCACTGTCGAACGTCCGGTGTCAAGTGAAGCGCGCGGTGGTCATCGTGAGTTCATTCGAAGGGGTGGCGAATGGTGGCGTTTCAGGGATCGCCGTGGCTGGAAGGGTGATCGTGGGATTACTGTGAGTGTGCGAGTCCCAGGGGCACATGCACTCATGGGTATGCCGGAGGCAAGTCGTCAGCTCGTTCGAAGGGTGAGAACCACCGGACGCGCGGCCCGGTCCACCGGCATTCTGATAGGGCTTGGCGCATCCGGCGACAGGTGGATTCAGGGAATGGGGGCGTTCCAGTGGGCGGCAACGGCGGTGGCGGGACGAACGCTGACAAGCGCCCCAACGACCTGCTCGGCTCGTGGTTCGTGCGCAGCGGCTGGTCCAAGGGGGAGCTGGCCCGCCAGGTGAACCGCCGGGCCCGGCAGCTCGGCGCCAACCACATCTCCACCGACACCTCGCGGGTCCGCCGCTGGCTGGACGGCGAGAACCCGCGCGAACCGATCCCGCGCATCCTCTCCGAGCTGTTCTCCGAGCGCTTCGGCTGCGTCGTCTCCGTCGAGGACCTCGGCCTGCGCGTCGCCCGTCAGTCGCCCTCCGCGTCCGGCGTCGACCTGCCCTGGACCGGCCCGCAGACCGTCGCGCTGCTCAGCGAGTTCTCCCGCAGCGACCTGATGCTCGCCCGGCGCGGCTTCCTCGGCACCTCCCTCGGCCTCTCAGCGGGCCCCGCGCTCATCGAGCCCATGCAGCGCTGGCTGGTCCCCACCCCCTCCTCGCCGGCCCCGCCCGAGCCCGACCCGCTGCACGAACCCCGCAGGCCCGGCCGGCTCTCCCGCCCCGAGCTGGAGCTGCTGGAGTCCACCACCAAGATGTTCCGCCAGTGGGACGCCCAGTGCGGCGGCGGCCTGCGCCGCAAGGCGGTCGTCGGGCAGCTGCACGAGGTCACCGACCTCCTCCAGGAGCCCCAGCCCGAGAACACCACCCGCAAGCTGTTCAAGGTCGCCGCCGAACTCGCCGAACTCGCCGGCTGGATGTCGTACGACGTGGGACTCCAGCCCACCGCGCAGAAGTACTTCGTGCTCGCCCTGCACGCGGCCAAGGAGGCCGGGGACAAGCCGCTCGGCTCGTACGTGCTCTCCAGCATGAGCCGCCAGATGATCCACCTCGGCCGCCCCGACGACGCCCTCGAACTCGTCCATCTCGCCCAGTACGGCAGCCGGGACTGCGCCAGTCCCCGCACCCAGTCCATGCTGTATGCGATGGAGGCCCGCGCCTACGCCAACATGGGCCAGCCCGGCAAGTGCAAGCGGGCCGTCCGCATGGCCGAGGACACCTTCGCCGACGCCGACGACTGGGACGAGCCCGACCCCGACTGGATCAGGTTCTTCTCCGAGGCCGAGCTGCACGGCGAGAACTCGCACTCCTTCCGCGACCTCGCCTACGTCGCCGGCCGCAGCCCCACCTACGCCTCGCTCGCCCAGCCGCTGATGGAGCGCGCCGTCGACCTGTTCGCCAAGGACGGCGAACACCAGCGGTCCTACGCGCTCAACCTGATCGGCATGGCCACCGTGCACCTCCTCCAGCGCGAGCCCGAGCGGGGCAGCGCCTACGCCTCCCAGGCCATGGAGACCGCCCGCAAGGTCCGCTCGGAGCGGGTCAACACCCGCATCCGCAAGACGGTCGGCGCGGCCGTGCGGGACTTCGGGGACCTCTCCGTCGTCGTCGACCTCACCGAACAGCTCGCCGTCGACCTCCCGGAGAGCGCCGACGCGGGCTGAGAGGCACGCCCCACCCCATGCCCCGGCCGCGGCCGGTCCTCCCGAACTGCCCGACTCGGCTCCCCCATGCCAGGTCATCGAGAGGCCGTACGCGGCCGGTTCACGTATGCCCCCATCCGCCTGTCGCTACGGCGAGCCCGGCGCCGGTTGCGCCACGATAACGACCGGTGTGCCCGGCAGCGGGCAGTTCATGGAGGCGTAACACGCCAGGTGCCTTCGTCACCCCCGCGAAACAGCCGGGGGCCCCGGTCGAAACCGCGCTGCGCCAGTCTCTGGCGCATAACCGGCCCACCCCTCACTTGACCGGACCGCTCAGGCACCGCCCGCACGGGGCCGTACAACCGATGAGGAGACGCCGATGGCAGCAGCCATCACGCTTGCCGCGGAGGCACCCGAACTGTCCTCCGCGAACACAGGCTTCATGCTGATCTGTTCCGCCCTGGTGCTGCTCATGACACCGGGCTTGGCCTTCTTCTACGGAGGCATGGTCCGCGTCAAGAGCACCCTCAACATGCTGATGATGAGCTTCATCAGCATCGGCATCATCACGCTCCTCTGGGTGCTCTACGGCTTCTCCCTGGCCTTCGGCTCCGGCTCCGCCTTCATCGGGTGGAACGCCGACTGGCTCGGACTGAGCAATGTCGGGCTGACGGAACTCTGGCCGGGCTACACCATCCCGGTGTTCGTCTTCATGGTCTTCCAGATGATGTTCGCCATCATCACCCCCGCCCTGATCAGCGGAGCCCTCGCCGACCGGGTCAAGTTCTCGGCCTGGGCCCTCTTCGTCGCCCTGTGGGCCACGGTCGTCTACATCCCGGTCGCCCACTGGGTCTGGGCCTCCGACGGCTGGGCCTTCAAGCTCGGCGTGATCGACTTCGCGGGCGGCACCGCCGTCCACATCAACGCCGGTGCCGCCGCCCTCGGCGTCATCCTGGTCATCGGCAAGCGCGTCGGCTTCAAGAAGGACCCGATGCGCCCGCACAGCCTGCCCCTGGTCATGCTCGGCGCCGGACTGCTGTGGTTCGGCTGGTTCGGCTTCAACGCCGGCTCCTGGCTGGGCAACGACGACGGCGTGGGCGCCCTGATGTTCGTCAACACCCAGGTCGCCACCGCCGCCGCCATGCTGGCCTGGCTCGCCTACGAGAAGATCCGGCACGGCGCCTGCACCACGCTCGGCGCCGCCTCCGGCGCCGTCGCCGGACTCGTCGCCATCACCCCGTCCGGCGGTGCCGTCTCCCCGCTCGGCGCGATCGCCGTCGGCGTCATCGCCGGAGTCGCCTGCGCCGCCGCCGTCGGGCTGAAGTTCAGGTTCGGCTACGACGACTCCCTCGACGTCGTCGGCGTCCACATGGTCGGCGGCATCGTCGGCTCCCTGCTCATCGGCTTCTTCGCCACCGGCAAGGGCCAGTCCGACGCGGCCGGCGTCTTCTACGGCGACCACTCCTTCGACCAGCTCTGGAAGCAGTGCGCCGGCGTCTTCGCCGTCCTCGCCTACTCCCTGCTGGCCTCCGCCGTTCTCGCCTTCCTCCTCGACAAGACCCTCGGCATGCGGGTCCCCGAGGACGAGGAGGTCTCCGGCATCGACCAGTCCCAGCACGCCGAGACCGCGTACGACTTCAGCGGCACCGGCGGCGGAGTCGTCGGCGGCTCCACGGCCCAGGCGCTCGCCGCCGCGAAGAACAAGAAGGTGGACGCATGAGGCTCATCACGGCGGTCGTCAAGCCGCACCGGCTCGACGAGATCAAGGAAGCCCTCCAGGCGTTCGGTGTCCACGGACTCACCGTCACCGAGGCCAGCGGCTACGGCCGCCAGCGCGGGCACACCGAGGTCTACCGGGGCGCCGAATACACCGTCGACCTCGTCCCCAAGATCCGCATCGAGGTACTGGCCGAGGACGAGGACGCCGAACAGCTGATCGATGTCCTCGTCAAGGCCGCCCGCACCGGCAAGATCGGGGACGGCAAGGTCTGGTCGCTGCCCGTCGAGACCGCCGTCCGCGTCCGCACCGGCGAGCGCGGCCCGGACGCGCTCTGACACGAGGAAAGACAGGAGTCGCTGGGTGACGCGCACGGACGACCACAAGACCGACGACACGGGACCCAGCGGCTACGCGGCGGCCCGGCTGCACCTCCTCAACGAGGGGGCGCGGTCCGGGCCGCCGCGCCGTACCGCCCTCGCCGGAATCACCGACGACTGGCTGACCGGCCTCTTCACCGCCGCCGCCCCCACCGCCAAGGGCATCTCCCTCGTCGCCGTCGGCGGCTACGGACGCGGTGAACTCTCCCCCCGCAGCGACCTCGACCTGCTGCTCCTGCACGACGGCAGCGACCCCGCCGCGGTCGCCGCCCTCGCCGACCGGCTCTGGTACCCCGTCTGGGACCTCGGCATCAGCCTCGACCACTCCGTCCGCACCCCAGCCGAGGCCCGGAAGACCGCCGGTGAGGACCTCAAGGTCCAGCTCGGCCTCCTCGACGCCCGCCACCTCACCGGCGACCTCGGCCTCACCGCCGGACTGCGCACCGCGATCCTCGCCGACTGGCGCAACCAGGCGCCCAAACGCCTCCCCGAACTGCAGGAACTCTGCGCCGAACGCGCCGAACGCCACGGCGAACTCCGCTTCCTCCTCGAACCCGACCTCAAGGAAGCCCGCGGCGGACTCCGCGACGCCACCGCCCTGCGGGCCGTCGCCGCCTCCTGGCTCGCCGACGCACCCCGCGAGGGCCTCGCCGACGCCCGCCGCCGCCTCCTCGACGCCCGCGACGCCCTCCACCTCGTCACCGGCCGCGCCACCGACCGCCTCGCCCTGCAGGAACAGGACCAGGTCGCCGCCGAACTCGGCCTCCTGGACGCCGACACCCTGCTCCGCCAGGTCTACGAGGCCGCCCGCGTGATCTCGTACGCCGGTGACGTCACCTGGCGCGAGGTCAGCCGCGTCCTGCGCGCCCGTGCCGTACGCCCCCGGCTGCGCCAACTGGCAAGGGAGCGGAGCGACTTCCTCAGAAGGGCGGTGGCGGGCGACGGGAGGGCGATCGGCGGCGGCAAAGCCGTCGCCGAACGCTCACCCCTCGCCGAAGGCGTCGTCGAGCAGGACGGCGAGGCCGTCCTCGCCCGCACCGCACGCCCCGAACGCGACCCGGTACTGCCCCTGCGCGCCGCGGCCGCCGCCGCACAGGCCGCGCTCCCGCTCTCCCCCCACGCCGTACGGCGCATGGCCGCCACCGCGCGCCCCCTCCCCACCCCCTGGCCCGCCGAGGCCCGCGAACAGCTCATCACCCTGCTCGGCTCCGGACGCCCCACCGTCGACGTATGGGAAGCCCTGGAGGCCGAGGGCCTGATCAGCCGGCTGCTCCCGGACTGGGAACGCGTCCGCTGCCGCCCCCAGCGCAACGCCGTCCACCTCTGGACCGTCGACCGGCACCTCATCGAGACCGCCGTCCGCGCCTCCGCCCTCACCCGCCGCGTCAGCCGCCCCGACCTGCTCCTCGTCGCCGCCCTGCTGCACGACATCGGCAAGGGCTGGCCCGGCGACCACTCCGTGGCCGGCGAGATCATCGCCAAGGACGTCGCAGCCCGGCTCGGCTTCGACCGCGCCGAGGTCAGCGTCCTCGCCACCCTCGTCCGGCACCACCTGCTGCTCGTCGAGACCGCCACCCGCCGAGACCTCGACGACCCCGCCACCGTCCGCGCCGTCGCCGACGCCGTCGGCAGCGAGAGCACCCTGGAACTCCTGCACGCCCTCACCGAGGCCGACGCCCTCGCCACAGGCCCCGCCGCCTGGTCCACCTGGCGCGGCTCCCTCGTCAGCGACCTCGTCCGCCGCGTCTCCGCCGTACTCGCCGGCGACCACCCCGGCAGCGAACCCGAACCCGTCGCGCCCACCGCCGAACAGGAACGCCTCGCCATCGAGGCCCACCGCACCGGCGGGCCGGTCCTCGCCCTGCGCGCCCAGGCCGAACCCGGCCCGCCGGAGGAGTCCGCGGAGACGGGCGAACCGCTCGGCGTCGAGCTGGTCATCGCCGTACCCGACCAGCCCGGCGTGCTGCCCGCCCTCGCCGGGGTCCTCGCCCTGCACCGGCTCACCGTCCGCACGGGCGGGCTGCGCACGCTGCGGCTGCCCGACGATGTCGACGACGACGGCTCCGTCCTGCTGCTCGACTGGCGGGTCGCCGCCGAGTACGGCTCGCTCCCACAGGCCAGCCGGCTCCGCGCCGACCTCGTCCGCGCCCTCGACGGCTCCCTGGACATCACGAGCCGCCTCGCCGAACGGGACGCCGCCTACCCCCGCCGCCGAGGCCGCGCCGCCCCGCCCCCGCGCGTCACCGTCGCCCCCGCCGCCTCCCGCCACGCCACGGTCATCGAGGTCCGCGCCCAGGACGCCCCCGGCCTCCTCTTCCGCATCGGCACGGCCCTGGAGAAGGCGGCGGTCCGGGTCCGCAGCATGCACGCCAGCACGCTTGGCGCCAACGCCGTCGACGCCTTCTACGTCACCAGCGGCACAGGGGCGCCTCTGCCCCCGGAGGACGCGGCGGCGACCGCCCGCGTGCTGGAGGAGGCGCTGCGGGCCTGAGACAGGTGCCGGTACTCCCCGCCCGCCGAGTGCGACGGGCGGGGACGAATCGCTTGCGCGGCCGGATACCCTGGAGGGCAGCCCAAAACGACTCCGACCTCGAGGACCGACGCCGCCGTGTTCGATACTCTCTCCGACCGCCTGTCAGCGACTTTCAAGTCTCTCCGGGGCAAGGGTCTGCTGACCGAGGCGGACGTCGACGCCACGGCGCGTGAGATCCGCATCGCCCTCCTCGAAGCGGACGTGGCGCTCCCTGTCGTCCGGTCGTTCATCAAGAACGTCAAGGAGCGCGCGCTCGGCGCCGAGGTCTCGCGGGCCCTCAACCCCGCCCAGCAGGTGCTCAAGATCGTCAACGACGAGCTGGTCACCATCCTGGGCGGTGAGACCCGCCGTCTGCGCTTCGCCAAGCAGCCGCCGACCGTGATCATGCTGGCCGGTCTCCAGGGTGCCGGTAAGACCACGCTCGCGGGCAAGCTCGGCCGCTGGCTGAAGGAGCAGGGCCACTCGCCGCTGCTTGTCGCCTGCGACCTCCAGCGCCCCAACGCCGTCAACCAGCTGAGCGTCGTCGCCGAGCGCGCCGGTGTCGCGGTGTACGCCCCCGAGCCGGGCAACGGCGTCGGCGACCCGGTCAAGGTCGCCAAGGACTCCATCGAGTTCGCCAAGGCCAAGGTCCACGACATCGTGATCGTGGACACCGCCGGCCGCCTGGGCATCGACCAGGAGATGATGCAGCAGGCTGCGGACATCCGCGACGCGGTCTCCCCGGACGAGATCCTCTTCGTCGTCGACGCCATGATCGGCCAGGACGCGGTCAACACCGCCGAGGCGTTCCGCGACGGCGTCGGCTTCGACGGCGTGGTGCTCTCCAAGCTCGACGGTGACGCCCGCGGTGGTGCCGCCCTGTCGATCCGGCAGATCACCGGCAAGCCGATCATGTTCGCGTCCAACGGCGAGAAGCTGGACGAGTTCGACGCGTTCCACCCCGACCGGATGGCCTCCCGCATCCTCGACATGGGTGACCTGCTCACCCTGATCGAGCAGGCGGAGAAGACGTTCAGTCAGGAAGAGGCCGAGAAGATGGCCTCGAAGCTGGCGTCGAAGAAGGGCCAGGACTTCACCCTGGACGACTTCCTGTCCCAGATGGAGCAGGTCAGGAAGATGGGCAGCATCAGCAAGCTGCTCGGCATGCTCCCGGGCATGGGCCAGATCAAGGAGCAGATCAACAACATCGACGAGCGGGACGTGGACCGCACGGCCGCCATCATCAAGTCGATGACCCCGGCCGAGCGCACCGACCCGACCATCATCAACGGCTCCCGCCGCGCCCGTATCGCCAAGGGTTCCGGTGTCGAGGTCAGCGCGGTGAAGGGCCTGGTGGAGCGTTTCTTCGAGGCGCGCAAGATGATGTCCCGCATGGCCCAGGGCGGCGGGATGCCGGGCATGCCGGGGATGCCGGGCATGGGCGGCGGCCCCGGCCGCACCAAGAAGCAGCCCAAGAAGGCCAAGGGCAAGCAGCGGTCGGGCAACCCGATGAAGCGCGAGCAGCAGGAGCTGGAGGAGGCCCAGCGCCGCGAGGCCGCCGCGCAGGGCGGCCACGCGCTCGGTCTGCCCCAGCAGGGCGGCCAGGACTTCGAACTCCCCGACGAGTTCAAGAAGTTCATGGGCTGACACCGGTCCCGCACGTGCCGAGGGCGCCCCTTCTTCGTGAGGGGGCGCCCTTCGCGCATCAGGGTGCGCCCCGTCAGGGCACGCGGGCGATCAGGTAGCGGAAGACGTTCGGCATCCAGACCGTCCCGTCCGGGCGCCGGTAGGGGTGCAGGGACTCGGTCAGCTCCTTGCCGACCTGCTTGCGGTCCGTCGCCGCGACGGCCGCGTCGAACAGTCCGGTCGACACCAGCCCGCGTACCGCGCTGTCGGTGTCGGCGTACCCGAACGGGCAGGCCACCCGGCCGGAGCCGTCCGGCCTCAGTCCCGCGCGCAGAGCGACCTCCTCCAGGTCGTCCCGGCGGGCCGGGCGCCAGGTGCGGGCGCCGCGCAGCGGTTCGGCCAGCTTGGCGGCGACCCGCAGAACGGTGGAGGTGGCGCACCGCTCGGGCGGGCCCCAGCCGGCCAGCACCACGGCGGCCCCGCGTGCGGCCAGCGGCAGCGCGGCGGCGAGGGTGTCATCGAGGCCGGCGGAGTCGTCGAGGGCGCCGACCGTCTCGTAGGCGGTCACGAGGGTGTACGGGGGTGTGTCGTCGTCGGCCGCGTCCGCGGGGGAGTCCGCCTGTACGAGCCGGGCGTCCAGGGGGCCGTCCGGGTCCAGGCGTTCGCGGGCGAGGGCGAGGTGTTCGGTGCGGGAGTCGACGCCGGTGACGGCCGCGCCCTTGGCGGCCGCCAGCAGCAGGGCGAGCCCGGAGCCGCAGGAAAGGCCCAGCAGGCGGGTGCCCGGTCCCACTTCGAGGCGCTCGTGGACGGTCTCGTGGAGCGGCAGAAGCATCCGCTCCTGGATCTCCGACCAGTCGCGCGCGCGTTTGCGGGGGTTCACGCGGGGTGGTGCGGAACCCGCGTGGGCCAGGTGCTCCCGCACGAGCGTAGGTGTCATAGGTAGCGCCCCAATCCGCCGGCTGTCCGTCGCTGTGCCCGGTGTGTGGCCCCCCGTGTGCCGTGCGTGCGCACTTTCCACGTATGCCAGGTAACTCCCGGCTCGCCGTGTCGTCCAGTGGTCGTGGGGCCCGGCTTGCCGCCGGATGGCGCGTGTGGCTCGAATTCACGCCCCCGCAACGCTGCCGCGCACCACCGGGTTCGGCGGCGCTCGGGGGCACCCGGTAACGTGCGGATTCCGGTGGTGGCAGTAGCCCCGCGGACGCCGGTGGCCGTACGTCTGGCTACGCACCGGCTTGTGGGGAGCTGCGAGGCTTCTCCGTGAAACGGCGGACCCGCCCTCGTCAGGACGCATCGGCGACAACTGACGGGTAGGTGCAAATTATTTGAGATGCCCCGGAATAGGAACACAGCGGCACCCCCGCTCGTTGTCATTACGTGAGCACGACACAGACACCACCTGTTCTCGCCGCGGAGCTGGCACAGGCGTGGGCCGACATTCAGCGGTACCACCCCGAGCTGCCCGACCTCGCCGCACCGGAATCACTGATCGGGGAGTCGTCGTCCGCGTGCGGGCACGAACTCTCCTTCGAGCGGCTGCTGCACGAGGCGGTGCACGGCATCGCCGCCTCCCGCGGGGTGCGTGACACCTCGCGCGCCGGCCGCTACCACAACCGCCGTTTCCTCGCCGTCGCCGAGGAGCTGGGCCTGGACCACCCCGAGGAGCCGCATCCCAGCAGCGGTTTCTCGCTGGTCACGCTCAACCCCGAGGCCAAGCGGCGTTACCGTCCGACCATCGACCGGCTGCAGCGGGCGCTGAAGGCGCACACGGTGGCCACCTCCGCCGACACCTCGCGCACCTTCAGGGGCCCGGCCGCCCGGCACGGCTCCTCCGGGGGTGGGGTCCGGGTCAAGGCGGTCTGCGACTGCGGGCGCAACGTCCGTGTGGTCCCCTCGGTCCTGGCGCAGGCGCCGATCATGTGCGGCGGCTGCGGCAAACCGTTCCGCATCCCGGAGGCGGTGGCAGCGGCGAGCTGACAAGACGGCTGCTCGTGGCAGCCGTACGGTCAGCTTCCCTCCGCCCGGCGGGCGGGCGCGGGCGCGGCGCCGAGCGCCTCACAGGCATGCCCGCGATTGCTGGCCGTGTCCCTCGGCGCCCCGCCGGGTGTGGCACAATGTCTAGCTGTACTCGACAGTCGCACAGGACCCCTCTCTCCTCCGGCTGACGCGTCCATCGGGCACTCGGGTACCGCAACCCCACGCGGCAACTCCGCCGTGCCCAACACGTCAATTCCAGGAGAACTCACTCCCGTGGCAGTCAAGATCAAGCTGAAGCGTCTGGGCAAGATCCGTTCGCCTCACTACCGCATCGTCGTCGCCGACTCCCGTACCCGCCGTGACGGCCGGGCCATCGAGGAGATCGGCAAGTACCACCCGACCTACAACCCGTCGGTCATGGAGGTGGACGCCGATCGCGTCGCCTACTGGCTGGGTGTCGGTGCGCAGCCGACCGAGCCGGTGCTCGCCATTCTGAAGAAGACCGGCGACTGGCAGAAGTTCAAGGGCGAGCCGGCCCCCGCGCCGCTCCTCGTCGCCGCGCCGAAGGCCGAGCGTCCGTCGTTCGAGGGCCTCGGCTCCGACGACGACAGCAAGGGTGAGGCCATCACCCAGAAGAAGAAGGCTGAGAAGAAGGACGAGGCGGCCGCTGAGTCCGCCGAGTCGACCGAGGCCTGAGCAGCATGCTCGAAGAGGCGCTTGAGCACCTCGTGAAGGGCATCGTCGACAACCCCGACGATGTGCAGGTCGCCTCGCGCGACCTGCGCCGCGGGCGCGTGCTGGAGGTCCGGGTGCACCCCGACGACCTCGGTAAGGTGATCGGCCGCAACGGCCGCACCGCGCGCGCTCTGCGTACCGTCGTGGGCGCCATCGGCGGCCGCGGTGTCCGTGTCGACCTCGTCGACGTGGACCACGTCCGCTGACGCTTCATAGCAACCGGCTCGGGCCGGGGAGGGCCACTGGGCCGTCCCCGGCCCGCAGTCGTATGACAGGAGATCTGTACTCGTGCAGTTGGTAGTCGCACGGATCGGCCGTGCTCATGGCATCAAGGGTGAGGTCACCGTCGAGGTGCGGACCGACGAGCCGGAGTCGCGGCTCGCACCGGGCGCCGTCCTGGCCACCGACCCGGCGTCCGTCGGGCCGCTCACCATCGCCACCGGCCGCGTGCACAGCGGCCGTCTCCTCCTGCGCTTCGAGGGCGTCGGCGACCGCACCGGCGCGGAGGCGCTGCGCAACACGCTGCTGATCGCCGACGTCGATCCGGAGGAGATGCCGGAGGACGAGGACGAGTACTACGACCATCAGCTCATCGACCTCGACGTGGTCACCGAGGACGGCACGGAGGTGGGCCGGATCACCGAGATCTCCCATCTGCCCTCCCAGGACCTCTTCATCGTGGAGCGGCCGGACGGCAGCGAGGTGCTGATCCCCTTCGTGGAGGAGATCGTCAGCGAGATCGATCTGGAGGAGCAGCGGGCGGTCATCACCCCGCCGCCCGGCCTGATCGACGACCGGGCCGAGATCGCTTCCGCGCGGGACGAGGCTGCGGAGGCTGCCACGCGCGACGAGGACGAGGACGCATGAGGCTCGACGTCGTCACGATCTTCCCGGAGTACCTGGAACCGCTGAACGTCTCCCTCGTCGGCAAGGCCCGCGCGCGCGGCCGGCTCGACGTGAACGTCCACGACCTGCGCTCCTGGACCTACGACCGGCACAACACGGTTGACGACACTCCGTACGGCGGCGGTCCCGGCATGGTCATGAAGACCGAGCCCTGGGGCGACGCCCTGGACACCGTGCTGGCCGACGGCTACGAGTCGGGCGCGCACAGCCCCGCCCTGATCGTGCCGACCCCGAGCGGCCGCCCCTTCACCCAGGAACTCGCCGTCGAGCTGTCGGAACGGCCCTGGCTGGTCTTCACGCCGGCCCGCTACGAGGGCATCGACCGTCGGGTCATGGACGAGTACGCGACCCGGATGCCGGTCTACGAGGTGTCCATCGGGGACTACGTCCTCGCGGGCGGTGAGGCGGCCGTCCTGGTCGTCACCGAGGCCGTGGCCCGGCTGCTGCCCGGCGTGCTCGGCAACGCCGAGTCGCACCGGGACGACTCCTTCGCCC
This sequence comes from Streptomyces griseoluteus, assembly GCF_004784465.1. Taxonomy (GTDB): domain Bacteria; phylum Actinomycetota; class Actinomycetes; order Streptomycetales; family Streptomycetaceae; genus Streptomyces; species Streptomyces griseoluteus. Next base: position 1,056,900 of record NZ_SRRU01000001.1, read on the forward strand.
CCGGCGCGATGGCCAACCTCCTGGAGGGGCCGGTCTACACCAAGCCGCCCGAGTGGCGGGGCCATGGCATCCCGGACGTGCTGCTCAGCGGGCACCACGGCAAGATCGCGCGCTGGCGGCGGGACGAGGCGATGCGCCGCACCACCGCCAACCGGCCCGACCTGATCGAGCGCTGCGACCCCGCGACGCTCGACAAGAAGGACCGGGAGATGCTCTCCATCCTGGGCTGGTCCCCGGACCTGGAGGGCCACTCGTCCGGGCGATTTTGGCGCAGGAGCGACGGCGTGGAACAATAGGCCGCTGTTGTGCGTCCGTCCGGCGTGCGCCCCTGCCACAGGGGGACACGACGCCCGTTCCGACCCGCACGGCAGACCTCTTCGAACATCTAGTTCCGTTGATGACCTGTGGCATCAGCGAAGAAAGCAGACGAAATGTCTCACCTGCTCGACACCGTCGACTCCGCGTCGCTGCGCGACGACGTCCCGGCCTTCCGCCCGGGTGACACCGTCAACGTGCACGTCCGCGTCATCGAGGGCAACCGCTCGCGTGTGCAGCAGTTCAAGGGCGTCGTGATCCGCCGCCAGGGTTCGGGCGTCCGCGAGACCTTCACGGTCCGCAAGGTCTCCTTCTCCGTCGGCGTGGAGCGTACCTTCCCGGTGCACACCCCGATCGTCGAGAAGATCGAGCTCGTCACCCGCGGTGACGTGCGCCGCGCCAAGCTGTACTACCTCCGTGAGCTGCGCGGCAAGGCCGCGAAGATCAAGGAGAAGCGCGACAACTGAGCGCCTGCCCGGAGCCCTGACGGGGCCGGATAGCATCTGGCCCCGATGGACACCGAAGCACAGCCCGCCGAACGCGACCGTTCCCGCCCACCCGGTACACCGGGTACGCGGGGCCGGTCGCGTTTCGCGTTGGCCCCGCTCGCCGAGCGGGTGCCGGGCGGCCGGTTCACCCTGGCGCTCCTCACCTGCCTCGCCTTCCTGCTGCTCCTGAGCACGTTCGTGGTGCGGCCGTTCGAGATTCCGAGCGGTTCCATGGAGCGCGGATTGAGGGTCGGGGACCGCGTCCTCGTAAACAAGTTGGCGTACCGTTTCGGTGCCCGTCCGAGCCGTGGTGACGTGGTGGTGTTCGACGGGACCGGCTACTTCGGGCACGCCGACTACATCAAGCGCGTTGTAGGGGTGGGAGGCGACCATGTGGTCTGCTGCGACAGGGAGGGGAGGATCGAGGTGAACGGCCACCCGGTCGACGAGACGGGGTTCCTCTATCCGGGGAACAGCGCGTCCGACGTGCCCTTCGACGTGGTGGTGCCCGACGGCCGCCTCTTCCTGCTCGGCGACCACCGTGCCCGCTCCAGCGACTCCCGCGACCACCTCGGCTCGCCCGGCGGCGGCATGGTCCCGGTGGAGGACGTGGTGGGGCGCGCCGACTGGATCGTCTGGCCGTACGGCCACTGGACGCGCATCGAGCGCCCCGGCGCCTACGCGCACGTACCTGCCGCGGAGGCCGCGCATGGGTAACCGGGCAAGGCCGCGCGGGGTGTCCGGCGCGGCCGCCGACAATCCGCTGCCCACCGGTGCCCGCCGGACCTCCCGGCCGAGCGCCGGCCGTTCGCGGGCCGAGCGGCGCAAGCTTCAGCGCAAGGTGAAGCGCAAACGCAGACGGTCGGCGGTGCGGGAGATCCCGCTGCTGCTCGGGGTCGCGGTGCTGATCGCGCTGGTGCTGAAGACCTTCCTGGTGCAGGCGTTCGTGATTCCCTCCGGCTCGATGGAGCAGACGATCCGGATCGGGGACCGGGTGCTGGTCGACAAGTTCACCCCCTGGTTCGGCTCCCGGCCGGAGCGCGGTGACGTGGTGGTGTTCCACGATCCGGGCGGCTGGCTGACCGGCGAGGAAGCGCCGAAGAAGAACGACCCGGTCGTGGTCAAGCAGGTGAAGGAGGGGCTGACCTTCATCGGCCTGCTCCCCTCGGACAACGAGAAGGACCTGATCAAGCGGGTCATCGGGGTGGGCGGCGACCACGTGAAGTGCTGCGACGCCGAGGGGCGGGTCACGGTCAACGGCGCCCCGCTCACCGAGGGCGCGTACATCTATCCCGGCAACGCCCCCTCCGCGACCACCTTCGACATCACGGTGCCCAAGGGCCGCCTGTGGGTGATGGGCGACCACCGGGGCAACTCCGCCGACTCCCGCTATCACCAGAACCTCCCGTACGGCGGGACCGTCTCCGAGGAGTCGGTCGTCGGCCGGGCGATGTTCATCGGCTGGCCCTTCGCCCACTGGACGCGCCTGGACGAACCTAAAACCTTCGCAAGCGTCACCGACGCGGCCTCCGGGGCGAGTGCGGCCCGTGCCCCGTCGCATAGGGTTGCCCCCTACGATCCGAACGGACTGACCCAGCTCCCGACCCCTGCGGAACTCCCGCTCGTTATGGGAGTGGTGGGCCTGCACCGTGCATGGGGCAGGCGGCGGCACAGAGTAAGGAGTTGGCGTGGGGGATGTGGCGGTTGGCGCACGGTCGGGGCACGACGGCGAGGAGCACCGCGGGCACCCCGTGGGGTCCGACGCCTCGGCCCGGGACGGCGCCGGGAACTCCGGGAACGGCTTCGCGGCGGCCGGTGACGGCACCCCGCCCGGCCGGCCCCCGCATACCGACGAGGGCGGTGGCGGCGGCGGTGCCGCGCGCCGGCCGGAGAAGCAGCGCTCGTTCTGGAAGGAACTGCCGATCCTCGTCGGCATCGCGCTGGTGCTGGCCCTGCTGATCAAGACGTTCCTGGTGCAGGCGTTCTCCATCCCGTCCGACTCGATGCAGAACACCCTCCAGCAGGGTGACCGCGTCCTGGTGGACAAGCTCACCCCCTGGTTCGGCTCCGAGCCCGAGCGCGGCGAGGTCGTCGTCTTCCACGACCCGGGCCAGTGGCTGGCGGGCGAGCCGACGCCGGAGCAGAACGCGGTGCAGAAGGCGCTGAGCTGGATCGGCCTGATGCCGTCCGCCGAGGAGAAGGACCTCATCAAGCGTGTGATCGGTGTCGGCGGCGACACGGTCGAGTGCGAGGGCAGCGCCCCGCTGAAGGTCAACGGCAAGGCGCTCGACGAGCCGTACGTCTACCCCGGCAACACGCCGTGCAGCGTGGACGACCAGGGCGGCCAGTTCAAGGTCAAGGTGCCCGAGGGTCACATCTGGGTGATGGGCGACCACCGCCAGAACTCGCGGGACTCCCGGTACAACCAGACCGACGAGAACCACGGCATGGTGCCGGTCAAGGACGTCGTCGGGCGCGCGATCGTGAAGGCGTGGCCCATCAACCGCTGGGGCACCCTGCCGATCCCGGACACCTTCGACCAGCCGGGCCTGGACACGCAGAGCTCGGCCGCCGCTTCGCTGCCGTACGCGCCGGGCGCCGGTGCGGTCGCGCTCGTGGTGCCGGTGGCGGTGTGGCGTCGCCGCAAGGGCACTCGTCCCGCTGCCGCCGAGGCCGCGCGCGAGGTGTGAGCTCGCGGGGCACTTGAGGTGTGGGTTCGCGCGGCACTTGAGCTGTGACCCATGGGCACTGCCGAGGGCGGTGTTTCCCGGAGACCCGGTGAAGAACCGGTCACCGGGGGACACCGCCCTCGCGGCTTTCCGGCCCGGTGTGCTACCAAAGGCGGATCGTGGCAGGCCGGGCGACCCCGGCGGAGGGGACCGGGAGACGACATGGCAAGTGCCCAAGGCGCGGAGTCCAAGGGCGGCCTCGGCGGGAAACTGTCGGGCGTGGCGGTGGCCCTGGGCCTGCTGCTCTTCCTGGCCGGCTTCGGCTGGGCCGCGGTGACCTACCGGCCCTACACCGTGCCGACCAGCTCGATGACCCCCACCATCGACGCCGGTGACCGGGTGCTGGCCCAGCGGGTCGACGGCGCGGACGTGCGCCGGGGCGACGTGGTGGTGTTCAGCGACAAGACCTGGGTGACCGGTGCCGACGTGGTCAAGCGGGTGGTCGCGGTCGGCGGGGACACCGTCGCCTGCTGCACCGACGGCAAGCTGAGCGTCAACGGCAAGCCGGTCGAGGAGCCCTATCTGCCCAAGGGCGCCCCGGCCGAGGTCAAGGGCTTTCCGACGGTGACCGTGCCCAAGGGCCGCCTCTTCCTGCTCGGCGACGAGCGCCAGGGCTCGCTGGACTCCACCGCGCACCTCACCGACGCCGCCGAGGGCACGGTGAGCCGCGGTGCGGTGCACGCCCGCGTCGACTCCGTGGTCTGGCCGATGCGGGGCATGCTGACCCGGCCGACCGGGTTCGAGGCGCTGGGCACGCTGTCGGAGCCGGGTCCGCTGCCGCTGATCGAGGTGATGATCGTCGCCGGTGCGGTGCTGGTCCTGGGCGGCGCCGCGTACGGCCCGATCGCGGCGCGTGTGGGCCGCTCCCGCGGCCGGAGCAGCGCGGAGCCCGTCCATGCCGGCTGAGGACACCTATGCGGGCGGGCTGCGCAAGGTCGCCCGTGTGGTGCTGCTCGACCCCGCCGACCGCGTCCTGCTGCTGCACGGCCACGAGCCGGAGGACCCGGCCGACGACTGGTGGTTCACCCCCGGCGGCGGTGTGGAGGGCGCCGAGACCCGCGAGCAGGCCGCGCTCCGTGAACTGGTCGAGGAGACCGGCATCACCGAGGTCGACCTGGGCCCGGTGCTGTGGCGCCGCCGGTGCTCCTTCCCGTTCGCCGGGCGCCGCTGGGACCAGGACGAGTGGTACTACCTGGCCCGTACGACACAGACGGCGACGGCCGCCCTCGGGCTGACCGAGCTGGAGCGGCGCAGCGTGTCCGGAGCGCGCTGGTGGACGTGCCGGGAACTCGAGCGGGCGCATGAGACGGTGTATCCGACCAGGCTCGCCGGGCTGCTGCGCACGCTGCTCGACGAGGGTCCCCCGGCCACGCCCGTGACCCTCGACACGGAAATCGTCTGAGGGTTCGCCGGACTGGCGCACAATGGGGGGATCGCACGGCTGAAGGGGAAGCTGCCATGAGCGCCGAGGACCTCGAGAAGTACGAGACCGAGATGGAGCTGAAGCTCTACCGGGAGTACCGAGACGTCGTCGGTCTGTTCAAATACGTGATCGAGACGGAACGGCGCTTCTACCTCACCAACGACTACGAGATGCAGGTGCACTCGGTCCAGGGCGAGGTGTTCTTCGAGGTGTCGATGGCCGATGCCTGGGTGTGGGACATGTACCGCCCGGCGCGGTTCGTCAAGCAGGTCCGGGTGTTGACGTTCAAGGACGTGAACATTGAGGAGCTGAACAAGAGCGATCTGGAGTTGCCGAGCGGGTGAGGTCGCTCCGAGGCAGCTCTGAGGCACCTCTGAGCTTGTTCGGGTAGGGCCGGCGCTGGTCGTCACTCAGACGGGTGGCGGAGATATCCACAAGCGCGGCTCCGTCCACCAAGATCCACTTCTTTCGGTGTGCCCCGACACGGTGGGTGCCGGAGGTGGTGCCGACATGAACAAGGCACGCAGTGGACTGGGCAGGTACGGCGAGGATCTGGCCGCGCGGCGGCTGACCGAGGCCGGGATGAGCATCCTGGAGCGCAACTGGCGCTGCGGACGCTCGGGAGAGATCGACATCGTGGCGCGGGACGGCGGCACGCTGGTCGTCTGCGAGGTGAAGACCCGGCGCGGCGGGGAGTTCCAGCACCCGATGGCAGCCGTCACGCCCGAGAAGGCGCTACGGCTGCTGGACCTGGCCGAGCGATGGGTGCATACCCACGGCGGAGCACCGCCGGACGAGGTCCGGGTCGATCTGGTCGGGGTGCTGCTGCCGCGGCGAGGCGCGCCCGCCGTGGAGCACGCGCGGGGGGTGGCCTGAATGGGATTCGCCCGCACCTGCTCGGTGGCCCTGGTCGGTGTCGAGGGTGTTCTCGTCGAGGTCCAGGCCGACCTCGAGCCTGGAGTGGCGGCCTTCACCCTGGTGGGGCTGCCGGACAAGAGCCTGACGGAGAGCCGGGACCGGGTCCGGGCCGCCGTGGTGAACTCCGGCAGCGAGTGGCCGCAGAAGAAACTCACCGTGGGACTGAGCCCCGCCTCGGTGCCCAAGGCCGGCTCGGGATTCGATCTCGCCGTGGCGAGTGCCGTGCTCGGCGCGGCCGAGCGCATCGACCCCAGGGTGCTGGCCGACATCGTCATGATCGGCGAACTCGGGCTGGACGGCCGGGTCCGGCCGGTCCGGGGCATCCTGCCCGCCGTACTGGCCGCCGCCGACGCCGGGTACACCCAGGTCGTCGTGCCCGAGTGCGCCGCTGCCGAGGCCGCGCTGGTGCCCGGGGTATCCGTCCTCGGCGTACGCAGCCTGCGCCAGCTCATCGCCGTCCTCGCGGACGAACCGGTACCCGAGGAGGAGCCGGATGCTCACGGACGTCCCGATCCGCTCCTCGCCGGGCTCCGGATGCCGGGTACCGGTTCGGCCACCGGTATGCACAGCGCCGGGGCGGCCCAGCACGACCAGGGCCACGACCTGGCCGACGTGGTGGGCCAGACCTCGGCTCGTACGGCGGTGGAAGTGGCCGCGGCCGGCGGTCACCACCTCTTCCTCGAGGGCCCGCCGGGCGCGGGCAAGACGATGCTCGCCGAACGGCTCCCCGCCGTACTGCCCCGGCTGACCCGGCAGGACTCCCTGCAGGTCACCGCCGTGCACTCGGTGGCCGGGCTACTGCCACCGGGCAAGCCGCTCATCGACGTGGCGCCCTACTGCGCCCCGCATCACTCGGCCACCATGCAGTCACTGGTCGGCGGCGGCCCCGGTGTCGCCCGGCCCGGTGCCGTCTCCCTGGCCCACCGGGGCGTGCTGTTCCTGGACGAGGCGCCCGAGTTCCACACCCAGACGCTGGACGCGCTGCGGCAGCCGCTGGAGTCCGGGCACGTGGTGATCGCGCGGAGTGCGGGCGTGGTGCGGTTCCCGGCGCGGTTCCTGATGGTGCTCGCGGCCAACCCCTGCCCGTGCGGGCGATTCTCCCAGCGCGACTCCCTGTGCGACTGCCCGCCCTCGGCGATCCGGCGCTACCAGTCCCGGCTCTCCGGCCCGCTGCTGGACCGGGTGGACCTGAGGGTGGAGGTCGATCCGGTGACCCGCGCCCAGTTGTCCGACCCCGGTGCGCGCGGTGAGTCCACCGCGACCGTGGCCGACCGGGTGCGCGAGGCCCGGCAGCGGGCGGCGGCCCGGCTGGCCGGGACCCCGTGGGCCACCAACAGCGAGGTGCCCGGCCGGGAGCTGCGCAGCCGCTTCCACGCCGTGGCGGGCGCGATGGACGAGGCCGAGCGCAATCTGGAGCGGGGCGTGCTCACCGCACGCGGCATCGACCGGGTGCTGCGGGTCGCGTGGACCGTCGCCGACCTGCTCGGACACGACCGCCCGGACGCCGGGGACGTGGCCCTCGCCCTGCAACTGCGCACCGGCGTCCCCCGCGGCGTCCCCATGGCCATCGGAGCCCTGGCATGACGGCGGACCGTGCGGAGGAGGAGCGGACCGGTCGGGTGTTCCTCACCCGCGTGATCGAACCCGGCGACGACGTCGGCGGACGGTGGCTGCGGCTGTTCGGGGTGCCCGAGGTGGTGCGGCGGCTGCGGGAGGGCGGCGACCCGCTGCCGGGGGTGAACGGCACCCGCTGGCGGGGACTGCTGGCACGGGCGGCGCGCGCCGAGCCGGAGGCGGATCTGGCGGCGGCGCGGGAGGCGGGGGCGCGGTTCGTGTGTCCCGGGGACACCGAGTGGCCCGCCCAGCTCGACGACCTGGGCGACGGACGCCCGGTGGGCCTGTGGGTGCGCGGCAGACCAGGGCTGCGGATGTGGGCGCTGCGCTCCGTGGCCGTCGTGGGGGCCCGCGCCTGCACCGAGTACGGCGCCCACGTGGCCGCCACTCTCGCCGCCGGGCTGGCCGAACGGGGCTGGGTGGTCGTCTCCGGCGGGGCGTACGGGGTCGACGGCGCCGCTCACCGGGGTGCCCTCGCGGCCGACGGGGCCACCGTCGCCGTGCTGGCCTCGGGGGTGGACCAGGCGTATCCGCGCGGGCACGCCGCGCTGATCGACCGGATCGCCCAACAGGGACTCGTCATCGGGGAGTTGCCGCCCGGTGATCATCCGACGCCCAGCCGTTTCATCGTCCGCAACCGGGTGATCGCCGCGCTCACGCGGGGCACGGTCGTCGTGGAGGCCGCCTGCCGCAGTGGCTCGCTGGCCACGGCCCGAGCCGCCCAGCGGCTCGGCAGATTCACCATGGGAGTACCCGGCCCGGTGACGAGCGGGCGCTCCACCGGGGTGCACGAACTGCTGCGCGGGGAGGCGGTGCTCGTCACCGACGCGGCGGACGTCGTCGAACTCGTCGGCGGGATCGGTGAACTGGCCCCGCCCCGGCGCGGCCCCGTACTCCCGCGCGACCTGCTCGACCCCGACGCGGCCACCGTCCTCGCCGCCCTGCCCGCCGCCCGCACGGCCGGGCCCGAGGAGATCGCCCGCGAGGCACGCACCACCCGAGAGGAGGCCGTCGCCCGGCTGTACGAGCTTCGAGCGCTTGGCTATGTCGAACGACACGACGACGGCTGGAAGTTGACACGCCAGGCGATGCTTCCGGTCAGGAAGGACCCGCACCCGTCCTGACCGAAGGTGTTCGGCCGTCCGGGGGAATCCTCTACGCCCCTGGGATTTACCGGAGTTGACGCCCGTAACCGGTCACGCTGAGCGAACCGGGTGAAGCGAGGGAGCGGGGCCGGACAGGGGTGCGCGCACGGGTGGTGCCGCACTGTTCGCACACCGCGACTCCTCAGTCACGCTACGCTCACGAAAGCTCGGGCGCCGAGGGGCCGGCCCGGCCCGCGCCCCGCTGCGCGGCCCACGCCCACCGACGGCCCGGTACCCAGCTCCCCTACCCCGCACCCCCACCCACGGCACGGCAGTTCACAGCACTTCACGGCAGAACGGCACTAGGCGACGAATGCCCCAGCACACCTCCGGCTCCGATCGGGCGGCGGCCCCCCCAGCCGCCCGCGACGGCGGCAGCGTGCGACCACCCGCTCCCTCGACGCTCGATGAGCTGTGGCGGTCGTACAAGGCGACGGGGGACGAGCGCCTCCGGGAGCAGCTCATCCTGCATTACTCCCCGCTCGTGAAGTACGTCGCGGGCCGGGTCAGCGTCGGGCTGCCGCCCAACGTGGAGCAGGCCGACTTCGTCTCCTCCGGGGTGTTCGGGCTGATCGACGCGATCGAGAAGTTCGACATCGAGCGCGAGATCAAGTTCGAGACGTACGCGATCACCCGGATTCGCGGCGCCATGATCGACGAACTGCGGGCGCTGGACTGGATTCCCCGTTCGGTCCGGCAGAAGGCGCGCAACTACGAGCGGGCCTACGCCGCGCTGGAGGCGAAGCTGCGGCGGACCCCGAGCGAGCAGGAGGTCGCCACCGAGCTGGGCGTGGAGGTCGAGGAGCTGCACGCGGTCTTCAGTCAGTTGTCCCTGGCCAACGTGGTCGCGCTGGAGGAGCTGCTGCACGTCGGCGGTGAGGGCGGCGACCGGCTCAGCCTCATGGACACCCTGGAGGACACCGCCGCCGACAACCCCGTCGAGGTGGCCGAGGACCGGGAGCTGCGCCGCTTCCTGGCGCGGGCCATCAACACCCTGCCCGACCGCGAGAAGACCGTGGTCACGCTCTACTACTACGAGGGGCTGACCCTCGCCGAGATCGGCAACGTCCTCGGCGTCACCGAGAGCCGGGTCAGCCAGATCCACACCAAGTCGGTGCTCCAGCTCCGGGCCAAGCTGGCGAGCTTCGGACGCTGACTCCTGCCGCGTTTCCCGGCCGGTCCGTAAAGTGGGGGGCGTGCCAAGGATTCGAGCGGCCTCCGTGGCCGAGCACCGGTCGATGCAGCGAGCCGCCCTGCTGGACGCGGCCCGGTCCCTGCTGTCCGAGGGCGGGACGGACGCGCTGACCTTCCCCGCGCTCGCGGAGCGCACCGGTCTTGCCAGGTCGTCGGTGTACGAGTACTTCCGCTCGCGCGCCGCCGTGGTCGAGGAACTGTGCCAGGTCGACTTCCCCGTCTGGGCGGCGGAGGTCGAGGCCGCGATGGCGGACGCACCCTCCCCGGAGGGCAAGGTCGAGGCATACGTGCGCCGGCAGCTCGCCCTGGTCGGGGACCGGCGGCACCGGGCCGTCGTGGCGATCTCCGCGAGCGAACTCGACGCCGGGGCGCGGGAGAAGATCCGGGCCGCGCACGGCGGGCTCGTGGCGATGATCGTCGAGGCGCTGGCCGGCCTCGGGCACGAGGAGCCCCGGCTCGCCGCGATGCTGCTCCAGGGGGTCGTGGACGCGGCCGTGCGCCGTATCGAACTCGGCGCGGCCGAACACCCCGAGGCGATCACCGAGGCGGCGGTCGCCATGGCCCTGCGGGGCGTCCGGGGCTGAGTCTTTGGGGCTGACGCCGTTCAGCCGGCGGGCACCGGAACCCCCAGCACCGGAAGCAGCCGCGACGGACCGTGTCCGAGCAGCCAAGGCGGCAGCAGGCCGAGGGGATTCAGATAGGTCTCCCCGTCCAGCAGTCCCCAGTGCACACACGCCTCCGGGCAGTGCGACCCGGCGCCCTCCACCGTCCCCACCACCTCCCCGGCGCCCACCTCCGCACCCGCCTTCACCCCGGCGCGCACCGGCTCGTACGTCGTCCGCAGCGAGGTGCCCGCCAGGGCCACCGCGACCACGCCCCGCCCGGCCACCCGCCCCGCGTACGACACCCGGCCCGCCGCAACCACCCGCACCGGAGCGCCCGGCACCGCCGCCAGGTCCACACCCCGGTGCCCGGCGGCGTACACGGTGGCGGGTGGCTCCCAGCCGCGCAGCACCGCCGGACGCGTCCCCACCGGCCAGGTCCGGGCCAGCGTGGGCACCCGCTCACCAGGAGGTCTCTCCTCGGGCGACGGCTCCGCCCACGCCAGGGGCGTGAGCACGGCAAAGGCCAGCAGCAGGGGCAGAAGCGCCCAGTTCAGCAGGTAACGCACCAGTGATCGCATGCGAGAACCCTGCCGCCCGCCTGCGGATCTTGGCGGGATCTGTGGACAACCTGCCGGTTGTGGACAGCGGCGTCACCCGGTGCCCTGGCCGTCCCGTACACTTCTTCTGGCGATCCGGGTCACCGGGTCGACTTCGCACGCCCCGGTACGAGGCCCGTCACAGGGTTCGTACAAGCGCCCCTCGGTCCTTCGCGGCACGGCGCACCGCGGGCGTCAGGCGCGACCGCCGTCCGGCGGACGCGGCACAACCGAGAAACTCAAGGAGATGGCCATGGCCGTCGTCACGATGCGGGAGCTGCTGGAGAGCGGCGTCCACTTCGGTCACCAGACCCGTCGCTGGAACCCGAAGATGAAGCGCTTCATCTTCACCGAGCGCAACGGCATCTACATCATCGACCTGCTCCAGTCGCTGTCGTACATCGACCGCGCCTACGAGTTCGTCAAGGAGACCGTCGCCCACGGCGGCACGGTCATGTTCGTCGGCACGAAGAAGCAGGCGCAGGAGGCCATCGCCGAGCAGGCCACCCGCGTCGGCATGCCCTACGTCAACCAGCGCTGGCTGGGTGGCATGCTCACCAACTTCTCGACCGTCTACAAGCGTCTGCAGCGCCTCAAGGAGCTCGAGCAGATCGACTTCGAGGACGTCGCCGCCTCCGGTCTGACCAAGAAGGAGCTGCTGGTCCTCTCCCGCGAGAAGGCCAAGCTCGAGAAGACCCTCGGTGGTATCCGCGAGATGCAGAAGGTGCCCAGCGCCGTCTGGATCGTGGACACCAAGAAGGAGCACATCGCGGTCGGCGAGGCCCGGAAGCTCAACATCCCGGTCGTCGCCATCCTCGACACCAACTGCGACCCCGACGAGGTCGACTACAAGATCCCGGGCAACGACGACGCGATCCGCTCCGTCACCCTGCTCACCCGCGTGATCGCCGACGCCGTCGCCGAGGGCCTCATCTCCCGCTCGCGCGTCGCCACCGGTGACAAGGGCGAGAAGGCCGCGGCCGAGCCGCTGGCCGAGTGGGAGCGCGACCTGCTCGAGGGCGAGAAGAAGGCCGACGACGCCGCCGAGGCCGTCGAGATCGCCGCCGAGGCGCCGGCCCCCGACGCCGCGGTCTCCGAGGCCGTCGAAGAGGCTGCCGCCGAGGTCGAGGCCCCCACGGCCGAGCAGGCCTGACACCGGCGCTGACGGTGGGGGCGGCACGAACCGGCGCCCCCGCCCGTCATCCGTAGCCCGACACGACGCCCGCGACCCGGCCACCGGCCGGTCGCGGGCCCGTGCGGATCTCCGATCTCCCAAGACTTCCAGAAAGACTCACAGACTCATGGCGAACTACACCGCCGCCGACGTCAAGAAGCTCCGTGAGCTCACCGGCGCCGGCATGATGGACTGCAAGAAGGCGCTGGACGAGGCCGAGGGCAACGTCGAGAAGGCCGTCGAGGCGCTGCGCATCAAGGGCCAGAAGGGCGTCGCCAAGCGCGAGGGCCGCTCCGCCGAGAACGGCGCCGTGGTCTCCATCATCGCCGACGACAACTCCGAGGGTGTCCTCGTCGAGCTGAAGTGCGAGACGGACTTCGTCGCCAAGGGTGACAAGTTCCAGGCCGTGGCCAACGCCATCGCCGAGCACGTCGCCAAGACCTCCCCGGCCGACATCGAGGCGCTCCTCGCCTCCGAGATCGAGCCCGGCAAGACCGTCCAGGCGTTCGTGGACGAGGCCAACGCCAACCTCGGCGAGAAGATCGTCCTGGACCGCTTCGCGCAGTTCACCGACGGTTACGTCACCGCGTACATGCACCGCACGATGCCCGACCTGCCCCCGCAGATCGGTGTCCTCGTCGAGCTGGACAAGCCCAACGCCGAGGTCGCCAAGGGCATCGCCCAGCACATCGCCGCGTTCGCGCCGAAGTACCTCTCCAAGGAGGACGTGCCGGCCGAGGTCGTCGAGTCCGAGCGTCGCATCGCCGAGGAGACCACCCGCGCCGAGGGCAAGCCCGAGGCCGCGATCGCCAAGATCGTCGAGGGTCGCCTCAACGGCTTCTTCAAGGACGCCACGGTGCTCGGCCAGCCGTACGCCCTGGACAACAAGAAGTCGGTCCAGAAGGTGCTGGACGAGGCCGGTGTCACCCTGAAGCGCTTCTCGCGCATCAAGGTCGGCATCTGAGTCCGTACCGCGATCGACGCGCGACCCCGATAGGGTCGACAGCAGTCGTCCGTGCAGACCGCCGTCCGCGGCTGTGCGGCGGACGGCAGCAGATCTGACGAGGAGGCCATTGCCGCGTAAGGGAGCGAGAAGCGACCCACCGGCAATGGCCTTCTTCGTATGTGCAACACGTGAAAGAGGCGGGATCCCCATGACCACCAAGGCCCAGAAGAGCGACGACGGCAAAGTGCGCGGCCGGTTTCTGCTGAAGCTGTCCGGAGAGGCCTTCTCCGGCGGCGGTGGCCTCGGCGTCGACCCGGACGTGGTGCACAAGATCGCCCGCGAGATCGCCGCCGTCGTGCGTGACGGCGCCGAGATCGCGGTCGTGATCGGCGGCGGCAACTTCTTCCGCGGCGCCGAGCTGCAGCAGCGCGGCATGGACCGGGCCCGCTCCGACTACATGGGCATGCTCGGCACCGTGATGAACTGCCTCGCCCTCCAGGACTTCCTGGAGAAGGAGGGCATCGACAGCCGCGTGCAGACCGCCATCACCATGGGCCAGGTCGCCGAGCCGTACATCCCGCTGCGCGCCATCCGGCACCTGGAGAAGGGCCGCGTGGTCATCTTCGGTGCCGGGATGGGCATGCCGTACTTCTCCACCGACACCACCGCCGCCCAGCGCGCCCTGGAGATCGACGCCGAGGCGCTGCTCATGGGCAAGAACGGGGTGGACGGGGTCTACGACGCCGACCCCAAGACCAACCCCGACGCCGTCAAGTTCGACGCGCTCGGCTACGGCGAGGTCATCACCCGCGACCTCAAGGTCGCCGACGCCACCGCCGTCACCCTGTGCCGTGACAACAGCCTGCCGATCCTCGTCTTCGAGCTGCTGGCCGAGGGCAATATCGCGCGGGCCGTCAAGGGTGAGAAGATCGGCACGCTCGTGGGTGACGAGGGCAGCCGGGACTGACCGGCGACCCCGCCCCCACCGGCGCGACCCGTCCGGGGCAAGGACGGGACGCGCCCCGGCCGGAGGATGGACAATGTCCTGTCGGTCGGGAACCGTGCAGGAAGCAGACGCGACGCAGCCGGCCCGCCGCCCGATCGGGCGCCGCGGCCGGGCCTTACTCAAGACACGCAGGAGCAAGTGGTGATCGAAGAGACCCTCCTCGAAGCCGAGGAGAAGATGGAGAAGGCCGTCGTGGTCGCCAAGGAGGACTTCGCCGCGATCCGCACCGGCCGTGCGCACCCCGCGATGTTCAACAAGATCGTGGCGGACTACTACGGTGCCCCGACGCCGATCAACCAGCTCGCCTCGTTCTCCGTGCCGGAGCCGCGCATGGCCGTGGTGACCCCGTTCGACAAGAGCGCGCTGCGCAACATCGAGCAGGCGATCCGTGACTCCGACCTGGGCGTCAACCCCAGCAACGACGGCAACATCATCCGTGTGGTGTTCCCCGAGCTGACCGAGGAGCGCCGCCGCGACTACATCAAGGTCGCCAAGCACAAGGCGGAGGACGCCAAGGTCTCGATCCGCTCCGTGCGCCGCAAGGCCAAGGACGCCATCGACAAGCTGATCAAGGACGGCGAGGTCGGCGAGGACGAGGGCCGCCGCGCGGAGAAGGAGCTCGACGACCTGACCGCCAAGTACGTGGCGCAGGTGGACGAGCTGCTCAAGCACAAGGAAGCGGAGTTGCTCGAAGTCTGATGAGCGACTCTTCCTGGGGGGCGCCGTCGCAGGCGGGGCAGGCCGGGTACTGGGGGCCCACCGTGGGTGGGCCTGTCCAGGGGGCTGTCACGGCGGGCCCCGCATACGATGCGCCCGAGGCGCAGCAGACTCGCCCCATGCCCAGCGTGCCCGACGTACCCGCGTATGGCGGAGACCAGGACGACGACCCGATGCCTGACGCCCCTCAGCCGGTGCCCGTGCCGAAGAAGACCGCGGGCCGTGACCTGAGCGCGGCCATAGGCGTCGGCGTGGGGCTCGGCGTGGTCATCCTCGCCTCGCTCTTCGTCGTCAAGGCCGTGTTCGTCGGTGTGGTCGCCGTCGCGGTGGTCGTCGGTCTGTGGGAGCTGACCAGCCGGCTCCAGGAGCGCAAGGGGATCAAGGCACCCCTGGTTCCGCTCGCGGTGGGCGGTGCGGCCATGGTGGTCGCCGGTTACGCGAGCGATGCCGAGGGTGCCTGGGTCGCCATGGCGTTCACCGCGCTGGCCGTCCTGGTCTGGCGGATGACCCAGCCGCCGGAGGGCTACCTCAAGGACGTCACGGCCGGTGTCTTCGCCGCGTTCTACGTGCCGTTCCTGGCGACCTTCGTCGCGATGATGCTCACCGCCGACGACGGTGCCTGGCGGGTGCTGACGTTCCTGGTCCTCACCGTGGTCAGCGACACCGGCGCGTACGCGGTCGGCTGGCGCTTCGGCAAGCACAAGCTCGCTCCGCGCATCAGCCCCGGCAAGACCCGCGAGGGCCTGCTGGGCGCGATCGCCTTCGCCATGGTCGCCGGCGCGCTGTGCATGCAGTTCCTCATCGACGACGGCGCCTGGTGGCAGGGCCTGGTCCTCGGCCTCGCGGTCGCGGGCAGCGCCACGCTGGGCGACCTCGGCGAGTCCATGATCAAGCGTGACCTGGGCATCAAGGACATGGGCACCCTCCTCCCCGGTCACGGAGGAATCATGGACCGCCTGGACTCCTTGCTCCCCACGGCACCGGTGGTATGGCTACTGCTGGTGGCGTTCGTGGGGTCCTGAGCCCGACGCACATCTCGGCCTTCGGGCCCTGCCCCTAGGAGGGCAGGGCCCGTTGGTGTCTGCGACACTGTTACCACCATGCCCAAGCCCGGAGAACTTGCAGCAGCCGGGCAGCAACAGGCTCCCTACTAGCGCTTTTGGCGTGGGTAGAGGGCCTGTTGTGGGTCACTGGGCGGTCTCTGGGCCGTGGGCCGCTTAAGCGTGCCCGACGGGTCGGCACAGTCCCTGCGACTCTCCCGGCTACGGTCGCGTGGGAGCACCCCGCAGCGCGTGACTGCGGGGCGCCTTGCGAGGGTCAGTCGATCATCTGACCGTCGTACTTTCCGCCCTTACAGGTCCCGGTCGCCAAATCGACTTTTCCGCCGCCGTCCTCGCACTCACCCCTGGTGGGGGCGGCACCGCTGGGGGCGGCGTGGGTGGCGGCGATGGCGGCGGTGGTGGCGCCTGTCAGGCCCAGTCCGGCGAGGGCTGCCGTGGTGATGACGGCGGCGAGGCTTCGTCGAATGCGCATTTCGTTCGCCTTTCACAGATTATCTCTGTTGGGACACCAATCAGCCTGATATTCACCCATGTGGGTGGCACGTCGTGTTGGGCCATTCGGGTGACAGTGCCGGCGGGTGCGGGGTCGGGGACGCGACCACATAGGACACGGTCTAAAGTGCTCGTTTCAATTCGGCGGTGTGCTGCGGGCAGTACACCGGCGGAGCTTCGATGGCCATGATCCGCCCCGCCTCGTCCGGATCGGCAGCTTGCATGGTCTCCACCACAGAGTTCGGACTGTCGCCGGCGTCACGCACGTGCCTGCATTCGTCTCCCTGCCGCCAAGACCCACAGGGTGATCACACCGCACCCCCACAGCCAGGTCGGCGCGTTATCCCACGCTGTCCCTGGGCCGTCCCTGGGCCGTCCGAGGGCGCCCAACAGCGACCGGCGACGACCACTACCGACAGTCGTGGCAACCGGCAGCCGCAGGTCACCCGATTGGATCTGCGACACTGTTACCACCATGCCCAAGCCCGGAGAACTCACTTTCGTCGCCCCCCGCGGAGCCAAGAAGCCGCCGCGGCATCTCGCTGATCTTTCGCCCGCTGAGCGGAAGGACGCCGTCGCGGAGACGGGGGAGAAGCCGTTTCGTGCCAAGCAGCTCTCGCAGCACTACTTCGCGCGGTACGCGCACGACCCCGAGCAGTGGACGGACATCCCGGCCGGCTCGCGGGAGAAGCTGCGGGAGGCGCTGTTCCCGGAGCTGATGTCGGTGGTCCGGCACCTGGCCACCGACCAGGGGACCACCCGTAAGACCCTGTGGCGGCTGTTCGACGGCACGCTCGTTGAGTCGGTGCTGATGCGGTACCCGGACCGGGTCACCATGTGCATCAGCAGCCAGGCCGGGTGCGGGATGAACTGTCCGTTCTGCGCGACCGGGCAGGCTGGGCTGGACCGGAATCTGTCCACCGCCGAGATCGTGCACCAGATCGTGGACGGCATGCGGGCGCTGAGGGACGGCGAGGTGCCCGGCGGTCCCGCGCGGCTCTCCAACATCGTCTTCATGGGCATGGGCGAGCCGCTCGCCAACTACAAGCGTGTGGTCGGCGCCATCCGGGCCCTCACCGACCCCGCCCCCGACGGCCTCGGGCTGTCCCAGCGCGGCATCACCGTGTCGACGGTCGGCCTCGTCCCCGCCATCCACCGCTTCGCCGACGAGGGCTTCAAGTGCCGGCTGGCGATCTCCCTGCACGCCCCCGACGACGAGCTGCGCGACACCCTCGTCCCCGTGAACACGCGGTGGAAGGTGCGCGAGGTGCTGGACGCCGGGTTGGAGTACGCGGAGAAGTCGGGCCGCCGGCTGTCCATCGAGTACGCCCTGATCCGGGACATCAACGACCAGGCGTGGCGCGGCGACCGGCTCGGCCGGATGCTCAAGGGCAGGCCCGTGCACGTCAACCTGATCCCGCTCAACCCCACCCCCGGCTCCAAGTGGACCGCCTCCCGTCCCGAGGACGAGAAGGCGTTCGTGGAGGCCATCGCCGCGCACGGCGTGCCGGTGACCGTCCGGGACACCCGCGGTCAGGAGATCGACGGGGCGTGTGGCCAGCTCGCGGCCACCGAGCGGTAACCTGAGCCGGTCAGTACAACGTCATACCAGTCATACATCTGCATATTCCGACAGGGGAGCGCCACAGCGCTGAGAGTGCGGCAACCAGGCCGCAGACCCTCTGAACCTCGCCCAGGTCATTCTGGGTAGGAAGTTCGGTCATCACTCAAGCTGTTGTGCCCTGCCCGGTCTCCCGCGCGGAGTCCGGGCAGGGCCGCGTCTCTTCCTGGCCCACCCAGGAGGACCACCAGTGCACACCAAGACCTTCGTGGCCGCGGCGGTCGGCCTCGGCCTGCTCACGCTCTCCGCGTGCGGGTCCACCGACACCAAGGGGGCCGCGGACACCAGGACCGTGACCCTCGTCAGCCACGACTCGTGGGCCGCGTCCAAGAACGTGATCGCGGACTTCGAGAAGCAGTCCGGCTACCGGTTGCGCGTCCTCAAGGACGGCGACGCCGGGCAGGCCGTCAACAAGGCGGTCCTCACCAAGGACAACCCGCAGGGCGACGTCTTCTTCGGCGTCGACAACACCCTGCTCTCCCGCGCCCTCGACAACGGCCTCTTCCAGCCGTACGCCGCCAAGGGCCTCGGCCAGGTCGACCCCGCCTTCCAGCTCGACGCGGCGGGGCACCGCGTCACCCCGGTCGACCACGGCGACATCTGCGTCAACTACGACAAGGCGTACTTCACCGAGCACAAGCTGAAGCCGCCGCGCACCTTCGCCGACCTCGCGGACCCGAAGTACAAGAACCTCCTGGTCACCGAGAACGCCGCCACCTCCTCGCCCGGCCTCGGCTTCCTGCTCGGCAGCGCGGCCGGTTACGGCGACAAGGGCTGGGAGGGGTACTGGAAGAAGCTGAAGGCCAACGGCGTCAAGGTCGTCGACGGCTGGGAGCAGGCGTACTACCAGGAGTTCTCCGGCTCCTCCGAGGGCAGGAAGGCGGGCGGCGACCGGCCGCTCGTCGTGTCGTACGCCTCCTCGCCGCCCGCCGAGGTGATCTACGCCAAGAAGAAGCCGAAGACCGCCCCGACCGGCGTCTCGGACGGCACCTGCTTCCGGCAGGTCGAGTTCGCCGGCCTGCTGAACCACGCGAAGAACCCCGCGGGCGGCAAGGCGTTCCTCGACTTCCTGCTGTCGAAGCAGTTCCAGCAGGACATGCCGCTGAACATGTTCGTGTACCCGGTGATCAAGAACGCGAAGGTCCCGGCCGAGTTCACCGAGTACGGGCCCGCCGCAAAGGACCCGGCGACCATGGCGCCCGAGAAGATCGCCGCCAACCGCGACCAGTGGGTCAGCTCGTGGACGTCACTCGTTCTGAAGTAACGCAGGCAGCGGGACGGCGAGGCCGCGGGAGCGCGGCGCGGCTGGGGTTCATGGCCCTGCCCGTCGCGTTCTTCGCGCTGTTCTTCGCCTGGCCCGTCGCCGCGATCACGGCGCGCGGGCTCAAGGCCGACGGCACCTGGCACCTCGGGCGGTTCGCCGAGGTGCTGGGCCGCTCCGACATCCGGCACGTGCTCTGGTTCACCACCTGGCAGGCCCTCGCCTCCACCGCGCTCACCCTGCTGATCGCGCTGCCCGCCGCCTGGGTCTTCGCCCGGCTGGAGTTCCCGGCCAAGCAGGTGCTGCGGGCCGTGGTCACCGTGCCGTTCGTGCTGCCCACGGTGGTCGTCGGTACCGCGTTCCTCGCCCTGGTCGGCCACGGCGGACTGCTGGACGAACTGTGGGGCGTCCGGCTGGACACCACGGTGTGGGCGATCCTCCTCGCGCACGTCTTCTTCAACTACGCCGTCGTCGTCCGCACCGTCGGCGGGCTCTGGGGACAGCTCGACCCCCGGCAGGAGGAGGCCGCCCGGATGCTCGGCGCCTCCCCGCTGCGCGCCTGGCGCCAGGTGACCCTGCCCGCACTGGCGCCCGCCGTGGCCGCCGCCGCGCTGATGGTCTTCCTGTTCACCTTCACTTCCTTCGGCGTGGTCCAGATCCTCGGCGGGCCCACCTTCTCCACCCTGGAGGTGGAGATCTACCGCCAGACCTCCGAGGTGTTCGACCTGACCACGGCCGCCGTCCTCACCCTGGTGCAGTTCGCCGCGGTCGGCGCGATCCTCGCCGTGCACGCCTGGACGGTACGGCGCCGGGAGACCGCGCTGCGCCTGGTCGACGCCTCCGTCACCGCCCGCCGTCCGCGCGGCGCCGGCCAGTGGGCGCTGCTCGGCGGGGTGCTCGCCACCGTCGCGCTGCTGCTGGTGCTGCCGCTCGGCGTGCTGGTGCGCCGCTCGCTGGACGCGCCGGGCCTCGGCTACTACCGGGCACTGACCGACGCCGACGGCGGTACGTTCCTGGTGGCCCCGCTGCACGCGGTGTGGACCTCGCTGGAGTACGCGGTCGCCGCCACCGGTATCGCCCTGGTGGTCGGCGCCCTGGCCGCCGCAGCGCTGGCCCGCCGGGACGCGGGCCGGCTGATGCGCGGGTTCGACGCGCTGTTGATGCTGCCGCTCGGCGTCTCCGCCGTGACGGTCGGCTTCGGCTTCCTGATCGCGCTGGACGAGCCGCCGCTGGACCTGCGCCAGTCCTGGTTCCTGGTCCCGCTCGCCCAGGCGCTGGTCGGCGCCCCCTTCGTCGTACGGACCATGCTGCCGGTCCTGCGGGCGGTGGACACCCGGCTCAGGGAGGCGGCGGCCGTGCTGGGTGCCTCGCCCTGGCGGGTGTGGCGGGAGGTCGATCTGCCGTTGGTGCGGCGGGCGTTGCTGATCGCGGCGGGGTTCGCCTTCGCGGTCTCGCTCGGTGAGTTCGGGGCGACCGTGTTCATCGCCCGGCCCGACAACCCCACGCTGCCGGTCGCGGTGGCCCGGCTGCTGAGCCGGCCGGGGGAGCTGAACTACGGCCAGGCGATGGCCCTTTCCACGATTCTCATGGTGGTCTGCGCGGCCGCGCTGCTCCTGCTGGAGCGGCTGCGCACCGACCGGACGGGGGAGTTCTGATGCTGCTGAGCCTTGAGGAGGCGACCGTCCGTCTCGGCGGGCGGCCGGTGCTCGACACGGTGGACCTCGGTGTCACCGAGCACGAGGTGGTGTGTGTGCTCGGGCCCAGCGGCAGCGGCAAGTCGACCCTGCTGCGGAGCGTGGCGGGCCTCCAGCCCCTCTCCTCGGGGCGGGTGCTGCTCGACGGCCGGGACCAGGCGGGGGTGCCCGCGCACCGGCGCGGGGTCGGGCTGATGTTCCAGGACCACCAGCTCTTCCCGCAGCGGGACGTGGGCGGCAACGTCGCCTTCGGGCTCCGCATGCACGGCATGCCCAAGGGCCAACGGGAGATTCAGGTAAGGGAGTTGCTGGAGCTGGTCGGGCTGCCCGGCGCGGCCCGGCGGGCGGTGGCCGGGCTGTCGGGCGGGGAGCAGCAGCGGGTCGCCCTCGCGCGGGCGCTCGCGCCCCGGCCGAGGCTGCTGATGCTGGACGAGCCGCTCGGGCAGCTGGACCGCTCGCTGCGGGAGCGGCTGGTGGTCGAACTCCGGGAACTTTTTGGCCGGTTGGGCACCACCGTGCTCGCCGTCACCCATGACCAGGGCGAGGCGTTCGCGCTGGCCGACCGGGTGGTGGTGATGCGGGACGGGCGGATCGCTCAGTCCGGGACCCCGCTGGAGGTGTGGCGCAGGCCGGCCGACGCCTTCGTGGCCCGCTTCCTCGGCTTCGAGAACGTGGTTCCGGCGAGCGTGACCGGGGTGGCCGCCGACACCCCGTGGGGCAAGCTGCCCGTGCCCGAGGGGTCACCTCAGGGGGCAGGTGAGCTGCTGGTGCGGCCCGCCGGGGTGCGGCTCGTGGGCGTCGGTGAGGGCCTCGCCTGCACGGTGACCGCCCGCACCTTCAAGGGCACCCATGTGGCGCTCCGGCTCCAGCCACGTGGCGGCGGCCCGCACCTGGAGGCGGCCTGCCCGCTGCGCGAGGCGCCGGAGACCGGCGCCGAGACCGGGGTGGAGTTCGACGTGGCGGAGACCGTCGTACTCGGCTGACCCGCGCGAAGACAGTGGCCCGCCCCCGTGCGTGACGGGGACGGGCCGCTGTCGGCTACGGCGGGCGGAAGCGTCAGCTACCGCTCTTCGCGCCACGGCGGCGCATGCCGAAGTACACCGCGCCACCGCCGACGACGACGAGGGCACCGGCGACACCGGCGATCAGGCCGGTGTTGGAGTTCGCACCGGTCTCGGCGAGGTTGGAGTCACCGATCGCCGCGGAGGGGGCGTTGCTCGGCGCCTCGGACACCGGGGCGGCGGCGCTGCTCTCGCTCGCGGACGGGGTGGCGCTGTCCTCGGCCGGAGCCGACGCGGACGGGGCCGGCGCCGGGGACTCGGAGGCGGGCGGCGTGGGGGAGGGGGACTCCTCCTTCTTGCACGCGGTCGCCGGAGCCGTCAGGTTGGGCTCGATGTTCTTGTTGTCGATGAAGCGGGGCACGTTGACGTTGACGCGGTAGACCGCACCGGGCGCCCAGTCCTCGTCGAAGACGATCGTGGCGCCTTCCTTGGTGCCGATCACCACCTGCTCGCCGATCTTCTTCTCGTCGGCGCCGTTGTTCTCCAGGAACACCGAGACGGTGGCCTTCTGGCCGGAGAAGTCGCGGTCGGTGACGGTGATCTGGCCCTTCTCACCCTTGCACGTGGCCTCGGCCTTGAACTCGCCGATGTTGCAGGCGAGAGCCTGACCGGAGACACCCAGGACCAGGGCGGCCGACGCGGAGGCCAGGCCCAGGATGCGCACGGAGCGGCGCGCGTTACGGCGGGATATGGACAAGTCATGTCCTTTGCTGAGTGCAGAACTGCGGGGGGTAGAAGGGGAGTTGGAGCGGCGGACGGAACGGAGCCCCAGCATCCCCACAAGACACACAGGTTTATAAGCGCGCCATAAGCATGTCAATGCGTAGGCGGTCAACGGGCGTTGACTTTACCTTTTTATTGCCCGGCGAGACGTTTCAACGCGTCGGAAGCCAGCTCGATCCGGCCAACCAGGGCGATACGGGACTCCATCGGCCGTTCCCGTGCCAACGCCCGCAGCAGTGGCCAGGTGGGGAGCTTCTCGGTCCAGTGCTCCTCGTCCACCAGCACCATGGGCGTCGGATTGCCGCGCGAGCCGTAGTAGTTGGGGGTGGCGTTGTCGAAGATCTCCTGTACGGTCCCGGCCGCGCCCGGCAGGAACACCACCCCGGCGTTGGAGCGGGCCAACAGGCCGTCCTCGCGGGTGGCGTTGGCGAAGTACTTGCCGAGGTGGGAGGCGAACGCGTTGGGCGGCTCGTGCCCGTAGAACCAGGTCGGGATGCCCACCGAGGCGCCCCCGTCCGGCCAGCGCTCCCGCACCTCGAAGGCGGCCCGCGCCCAGTCCGTCACGGAGGGGGTGAACGAGGGTGCCTTGGCCAGAATCCGCAGGGCCTCGGTCAGCATCGCGTCCTCGAACGGTGCCGCGTACGCCCCGAGGTTGGCCGCCTCCATCGCGCCCGGACCGCCCCCGGTCGCCACCGTGAAGCCGGCGCGGGCCAGTTCGCGGCCGAGCCGGGCCGCACCCGCGTACTCCTCGGTGCCACGCGCCATCGCGTGGCCGCCCATGACGCCCACCACCCGTGCGCCGGTGAGGAGTTCGTCCAGTGCGTCGGAGATGGAATCGTCGTGGACCGCGCGCAGCATCGAGGCGAGGATGTCGCCGTCGGACTTGGTCCGCTGGAACCACGCGTACGCCAGCGCGTCCGGCGTCGCCTCGTATCCGTCGGCCAGCGAGGCGAACAACTCCTCGGGGGTGTAGACGAATCCGCGGTACGGGTCGAAGGGCAGGCCCGGCACCGAAGGGAACACCAGGGCGCCACGGGCGGTGAGGTGCGCGGCCGCGCCGAGGTGCATGGGGCACCCGAGGAAGACGGCGCCCGTGGTGTCCAGCCTCAGCAGGTCTTCCGTACGGCCGGTCAAGTCGACGGCCTGTACGCGGAACCCCGCGAGTGTCCCGTGCGCGGCGACGACGGCGTCGAACTCCGCCAGCGACTCGATCTCATGGTCCGGGGCGACCTCTTCGGGCCGGGCGGGTATCGGAGGCATCCGCACATGCTAGGGCGTGTCCCACTCCCCGGCCCCGCCTCATCACTCGATGGAGTACCGGGCCCGCAGCCGGCTGAAGGCGGTCGGGGCCGGCCGGTGAGGGAGGAAGTCCCGGATGCGCGGCGCAGGCGCGCGGGGACGCGGTACTCGTGTCGCACTCCAGGTCGTAGTCGCCGTGGGCGTGGACGAGGTCGTACTGCAGGGCGGCGAGGCCCGCCTCCCGGTCACCGCGGGCCCGCTCGCGCCGCTCCAGCTCCTCCCGTGGGCAGTGGACGCCTACGAAGAGGACGTCCTCGGGGGGCAGTACGGTCAGGCAGTCGGTCAGCCGCCATGGCTCGCTGAGCACGTGGTCCACCACCAGGTCGTTGCCCACCTCGGCCATGGCGGCGACCGAGCGGTGGAAGCCGAGGCGGGTCCGGCGCAGCGCGGCGTCGAACTCCTCCTCGGACAGCTCCCGTTGGGCTCGCATCGCGTTGAAGGCGTCCACCGAGAGGTGCGAGTACACGCCGTCGTCCAGGAGGCCGAGCAGCTCGCGCGCGATGCTCGACTTCCCGGAACTCGACGTGCCGTTGAGGAAGATGATCCGGCCGGGTGTCATGCGGGCATACTCACCCCTGGACGGCGGCGGGGTCCATCCACATGATCTCCCAGGTGTGGCCGTCGAGGTCGTCGAAGGCACGGCCGTACATGAAGCCGTGGTCCTGGGTCTGGCCGTGCGAGGTGCCGCCCGCCGCGATGGCCTTCTCCACCAGCTCGTCCACCTTCTCCCGGCTCTCCGCGCTCAGACAGAGCAGGGTCTCGCTGGAGGTGCGGGAGTCCACGATCTTCTTCTGGGTGAACTGGGCGTAGTGCGCGGGCGAGAGGAACATCGCCACGATGGTGTCGCTGATCATCACGCTGACCACGTCGTCCGTGCTGAACTGCTCGTTGATGCCGTAACCCAGGTCGCTGTAGAACTTCCGGGTGGCGGGCACGTCGGCGGTGACCAGGTTCACGAAGATCATCTGCTGGTACATCGGTTCTCCCCTGCTACAAGTGCGCGAGCTGCTTTCGCCGGTATAGACGACGGGCCGCCGGAGAACTCATCGGCGGCCCGCGAACTTTCTTTCCCGCTCGTCCCTCAGCGCGTCGGCGGCAGCGCCGACAGGTAGGCGATCAGCAGGGTGAGCGGTACGAACAGGGCGATCAGCGCGGCGGCCCGCAGGGCGGCGGAGCCCCGCAGCATGGTGGCCGGGGCGCCGAGGCGGAGCAGCGCGGCCGTCGTGTCGGCGCGGGACTGGCGGGTCTCGACGGCGGCCGTCAGCAGCGTGGCCAGTGCGCAGCCGCCGACCACCAGGGTGGCGACGGTCGACAGCGGGCCGAAGGCGGCGGCCGGCTGGTCGTACATCGCGGTCGTGGCGAGCGCGGCCGACGTCACCGCGCAGACCACCCCCAGTGGGCGCCCGATCCGTGTGGCCTCCGACATCAGCACCCGCCCCGCCAGCAGCCGCAGCGCGCCGGGCTGTGCCGACTGGAGCACCCGCCCGCACAGGTAGGTGAGGCCCGGCGCGGCCAGGACCAGTCCGAGCGCGGTGAGCAGCCAGCCGGCCAGCACAGCCGCGCCCTCCACGGGCAGCGCCAGCATGGACGCCGGGGCGGCCCGGTTCGCGTACGCCTGTACGGCGAGACCCGCCGCCAGCGCGGCGACACCCCAGGGGAAGCCCGCCGGGGCCTCTCGGGGCGGCGGCGCGACGGTCAGCACGTCCGACCAGCCTTCGGCCTCGGCTTCCACCGGGGCTTCCGCCGAAGCGGGCGCCTCCGTCCTGTTCAGGACGGCGTGCCAGCGGGCGCCGAAGGACGCCGTGCCCTTGGCGGCGGGCCGGCGCGGGTCCCGGGGGCGCAGGCTCAGCGCCACCGCGCCGGACGCGGTGAGCGGCAGCAGCGCCAGCAGCGTCAGCGCGGCCGGTACCGGCAGCGGCCGGTCGGCCGCGAGGAACTGCGCGCCTTTCCCGTCGATGGGCAGCCCCGACAGGTCGCCGCGCAGATGCAGGAAGAACAGCAGGGCGACCATGGAGCCCAGCGTGCAGGCGAGCAGGGTGGTCAGCGCCGAGACCGCCATCAGCCGGCCCGGCCCGAGCCCCACCGCCGACAGCCCCGGCCGGGGCCGGGTGCCGGGGTCGGTACGGGCCACCGCCAGCGCCAGGTAGACCGTCGCCGCGAGCGGCACCACGCACCAGGCCAGGCGCAGCGCCGCCGCGCCCGGCGTCTGGGGGTGGCCCATCGCGTAGCCGAGGGAGCCGAGCAGCAGGAAGCCGGTGCCCGCCGAGGCGGCCGCCACCAGCAGGCGGCGCAACTGGACGGCGGGCCGGGCCGCGCGGGTCAGACGGAGAGCGAGCACGCCGCCCGGCCTTCCGTGTCCGGGGCGTCGGGGAGGTGCACGGTCTTCACCCGGCGCCCGTCCAGCAGCGAGACCGAGCGGTCGGCGAGGGCCGCCGTTTCGGAGTCGTGGGTGGCGAGGACCACCGTGATGCCGTGTGAGCGGGCGGCCGTGGTCAGCGTGCGCAGGACGTGCCCGCGGTCTGCGCGGTGCAGCGGCGCGGTCGGCTCGTCGGCGAACAGCACCGTCGGTCCGGGGGCCAGCGCGCGGGCGATGGCGACGCGCTGCCGCTCCGCCTGGAGCAGTTCGTGCGGGCGCTTCCTGGACTTGTCGCCCACGTCCAGCCGCTCCAGCCACTCCATCGCGGCCACCTTGGCGCGGCGGCGGCCGGTTCCACGCAGCATCAGCGGCAGGGCCGCGTTCTCCCAGACGTTCAGCTCCGGCACGAGCGCCGGGGCCGGGTCGATCCAGCCGAACCGGTCGCGGCGCAGCTTCTCGCGGGCCATCGGGCCCAGGGTGTGAACGGGGGAGCTGTTGAACCACACCTCGCCCCCGTCCACCCGGACCTGCCCGGACAGACAGCGCAGCAGGCTCGTCTTGCCACTGCCGCGCGGGCCGCAGACCGCGAGGATCTCGCTCTCCCGGACGCCCAGCGAGATGCCGGCGATGCCGGGCGAGCCGTCGGGATGTTTGAAGTGCAGGGAGCGTGCCCACAGCACGTCGTTGTCCGGCGGAGCCTCCATGGCGTACACCTCGGTTCTGATCCGTTTTCCCGTGTCCTTGTGCCCTGTTCGGGGGAACGAAGACCGGGCCGATCGGTCACTGGGCACGCTAGGCAGCACCGAGGGGGAGGCGGCACAGCACACGGCCCCGGGCCGCCGTTCTCACTCGAACGGGCGGCGCGGGGCCGGGGCCGGCGGGGTCAGAGCTTGGTCCACGCCTCCGTCAGGGTCGCGCGCAGGATCTGCTCGATCTCGTCGAACGTCTCCTGGTTGGCGATCAGCGGCGGGGCCAGCTGGATCACCGGGTCACCGCGGTCGTCGGCACGGCAGTACAGGCCGTTCTCGAACAGGGCCTTGGAGAGGAAGCCGTACAGGACGCGCTCGATCTCGTCGGCGTCGAAGGACTCCTTGGTGTTCTTGTCCTTCACCAGCTCGATGCCGTAGAAGAAGCCGTTGCCGCGGACGTCGCCGACGATCGGCAGGTCGTGCAGCTTCTGCAGGGTGCGCAGGAAGGCGCCCTCGTTGTCCAGGACGTGCTGGTTCAGGCCCTCGCGCTCGAACAGGTCGAGGTTGGCGAGGCCGACCGCGGCGGAGACCGGGTGGCCGCCGAAGGTGTAGCCGTGCAGGAAGACGTTGTCGTCCCGGTAGAACGGCTCGGCGATCCGGTCGGAGACGACGGTCGCGCCGATCGGGGAGTAGCCCGAGGTCATGCCCTTGGCGCAGGTGATGATGTCGGGGACGTAGCCGAACTTGTCGCAGGCGAACATCGTGCCCAGGCGGCCGAAGGCGCAGATGACCTCGTCCGAGACGAGCAGCACGTCGTACTGGTCGCAGATCTCGCGCACCCGCTGGAAGTAGCCGGGCGGCGGCGGGAAGCAGCCGCCGGCGTTCTGCACCGGCTCCACGAAGACCGCGGCGACCGTGTCCGGGCCCTCGAAGAGGATCTGCTGCTCGATCTGGTCGGCGGCCCAGCGGCCGAACGCCTCCGGGTCCTCACCGTGGATCGGGGCGCGGTAGATGTTGGTGTTCGCCACCTTGTGCGCGCCCGGCACCAGCGGCTCGAAGGGCGCCTTCAGCGCGGGCAGGCCGGTGATGGACAGGGCGCCCTGCGGGGTGCCGTGGTAGGCCAGCGAGCGGGATATCACCTTGTGCTTGGCGGGCTTGCCGACCAGCTTGAAGTACTGCTTGGCCAGCTTCCACGCGGTCTCCACGGCCTCGCCGCCGCCGGTGGTGAAGAAGACCTTGTTGAGGTCGCCGGGGGCGTAGCCGGCCAGCCGCTCGGCCAGCTCGATCGCCTTCGGGTGGGCGTAGGACCACACCGGGAAGAAGGCCAGCTCCTGCGCCTGCTTCAGCGCGGTCTCGGCCAGCTCCACGCGGCCGTGCCCGGCCTGGACCACGAACAGGCCCGCCAGGCCGTCGAGGTACCGCTTGCCCTTGTCGTCGAAGACGTGGGTGCCCTCGCCCCGCACGATGGTGGGGACGGGCGAGTTCTCGTACGACGACATGCGGGTGAAGTGCATCCACAGGTGGTCGTACGCGGTGCGGCTGAGGTCCTTCTGCGTCACGGTTATCGGGTTCCCCACATATAGGTCTGCTTCTTGAGCTTGAGATAGACGAAGCTCTCGGTGGAGCGGACACCGGGCAGGGCCCGGATACGCCGGTTGATCACGTCCAGCAGGTGGTCGTCGTCCTCGCAGACGATCTCGGCGAGGACGTCGAAGGAGCCCGCGGTCATCACCACGTACTCGACCTCCGACATGGCACTCAGCGCGTCCGCGACGCCGTCCACGTCGCCCTCGACATGCACCCCGACCATCGCCTGGCGGCGGAAGCCCACGGTGAGCGGGTCGGTGACCGCCACGATCTGCATCACGCCCTGGTCGAGCAGCTTCTGCACCCGCTGGCGCACCGCCGCCTCGGAGAGGCCGACCGCCTTGCCGATCGCGGCGTACGGCCTGCGGCCGTCCTCCTGGAGCTGCTCGATGATGGCGAGGGATACGGCGTCCAACTGCGGAGTGCCGCTCCTGGACTCGCGGGCGGAGTCCCTGTGTTCTGTGCTTCGACTGGCCACGCCCTCACTGTGCACGACACCTCGACAGTTTCGCAAGGCTCGATCGATGAAATTCGTTGTTTACGAGCTTGCAGTGTGCGGATTTCGCAGGACGCGGGGTGGCGGGGGTGTTGAAAACGCGGTTGTCCCGACTAGGGTTGGGTTGTCTCAGCCACCGGACAGCCATGCGGCGCTCCGGGGCGGGGACAGCTCGAACCCTCGAACCAGATCAGGAGGCCGGCAGTGAGCACCGAGCCGCGTGGGCTGCGCAAACTCCGGAACTATGTCGCCGGTGAGTTCCGGGACGCCGCCGATGGACGGACCACCGAGGTGGTCAACCCCGCCACCGGTGAGGTGTACGCGACCGCGCCGCTGTCCGGGCAGGCGGACGTGGACGCCGCCATGGACGCGGCCGCCAAGGCGTTCCCGGCCTGGCGCGACACCACCCCCGCCGAGCGGCAGAAGGCCCTGCTGAAGATCGCCGACGCGTTCGAGGAGCGGGCCGAGGAACTCATCGCGGCCGAGGTGGAGAACACGGGCAAGCCCGTCGGGCTCACCCGCTCCGAGGAGATCCCGCCGATGGTCGACCAGATCCGCTTCTTCGCGGGCGCGGCCCGGATGCTGGAGGGGCGCTCGGCCGGCGAGTACATGGACGGCCTGACCTCGATCATCCGCCGCGAGCCGATCGGCGTCTGCGCGCAGGTCGCGCCGTGGAACTACCCGATGATGATGGCCGTGTGGAAGTTCGCCCCGGCGCTCGCCGCGGGCAACACGGTCGTCCTCAAGCCCTCGGACACCACCCCGGCCTCCACCGTCCTCATCGCCGAGATCATCGGCTCGGTCCTGCCGGCGGGCGTCTTCAACGTCATCTGCGGCGACCGCGACACCGGCCGCATGATGGTCGAGCACCCGACCCCGGCGATGGCCTCCATCACCGGCTCGGTGCGCGCGGGCATGTCGGTCGCCGAGTCGGCCTCCAAGGACCTCAAGCGGGTCCACCTGGAGCTGGGCGGCAAGGCACCGGTCGTCGTCTTCGAGGACACCGACATCCCCAAGGCCGTCGAGGACATCTCGGTGGCGGGCTTCTTCAACGCCGGCCAGGACTGTACGGCCGCGACGCGTGTCCTCGTCCAGGAGTCCATCCACGACGAGTTCGTGGCCGCGCTCGCCAAGGCCGCGTCCGAGACGAAGACGGGGCAGCCGGACGACGAGGACGTGCTCTACGGCCCGCTGAACAACCCGAACCAGCTCAAGCAGGTCGCCGGCTTCATCGAGCGGCTGCCCGCGCACGCCAAGGTCGAGTCGGGCGGCCACCAGGTCGGTGACAAGGGGTACTTCTACGCCCCGACCGTGGTCTCCGGCCTGAAGCAGGACGACGAGATCATCCAGAACGAGGTGTTCGGGCCGGTCATCACCGTGCAGTCCTTCACCGACGAGGACCAGGCCGTCGAGTGGGCCAACGGCGTCGACTACGCGCTGGCGTCCTCGGTGTGGACCAAGGACCACGGGCGCGCCATGCGCATGTCCAAGAAGCTGGACTTCGGCTGCGTGTGGATCAACACCCACATCCCGCTGGTCGCGGAGATGCCGCACGGCGGCTTCAAGAAGTCGGGTTACGGCAAGGACCTGTCGGCGTACGGGTTCGACGACTACACGCGGATCAAGCACGTGATGACGTCGCTGGACTCCTGACCAGGCCGGATTGTTCCCGCGGGAGACGGGGCGGCACACTTTCCGGGTGCTTCACACCTCTGTTCGTGGTTCCGCCCCCTCCCGCCGGTCCGTGCTGCGGGCTCTCGGGGGCACCGCCGCGCTCGGCGCGCTCGCCGGGTGCGGGGTGCCCTCGGCGTACGTCCGTCCCGGCGACCGCTCCGCCCCCGACCGGTCCGCCGCCGACCACCGGCTGACCTGGTCGAACTGGCCGTTCCGTCGACTACGTCGAGGAGATCAACGACAACGACGAGTTCTTCGGCAAGATCAGCCCGGCCCTGATGAACCACCGGCCCACCGGCCGGGACCTGATCGTCATCAGCGACTGGATGTGCGCGCGGTACGTCCGCCTCGGCTGGGTCCAGCGGATGGACCGGGCCGAGCAGCCGAACGTCGCGAAGTACCTGGACCCGCTGCTGCGCCGGCCCGCCTTCGACCCGGGCCGCACGTACACCGTCCCCTGGCAGTCCGGGATCACCGGCATCGCGTACGACCGGCGCCGGCTCGGCCGCTAGATCCGGCACGTGAAGGACCTCTGGGCGAGCGACCTCAAGGGCCGGGTGACGCTGCTGTCCGGGCTCGACGAGGCGTTCGCTCTGCTGATGCAGGGCAACGGCGTCGACATCACCCGCTGGACGGCCGCCGACTTCCACACCATGTGCGACGAGGTGGAACGCGAGGTCCGCCGGGGCCAGATCCGCCGCTTCACCGGCAACGACTACACCAAGGACCTGGTCAGCGGCGACGTCCTCGCCTGCCAGGCGTACTCCGGCGACGTCATCCAGCTCCAGGCCGACAACCCGCACATCCGCTTCGTCGTCCCCGAGGAGGGCGCCGAACTCTGGTCGGACTCCCTGATGATCCCCGACCGCGCCACCCACAAGACCAACGCCGAGCGCCTGATCGACTACTACTACACCCCCTCGGTGGCCGCCGAACTCGCCACCTGGGTCAACTACGTCTGCCCGGTTCCGGCAGCCCAGCACATCCTCGCCGACAGCCCCGACAGGGACACCGCCGCTCTCGCCGCGAACCCCCTGATCTTCCCCGACGGCCCGATGCGCAAGCGGCTCGCCATCGCCCGCGACATCAAGCCGACGGAACGACCGGAGTTCGCCCGCCGGTGGAACTCGATCGCGGGATTGTAGGGGGCCGGCGCCCCCTCCCATGGCACGCTTTCGGTATGACCAGCTCACCCGGTGACCCGCGCCGTCTGCGGGAGCTCAGGCTGTTGCGGCGGGTGCGGGATCGGATCGACCGGGAGTACGCGCGGCCCCTGGACGTGGAGGCGTTGGCACGCGGGGTGAACATGTCGGCCGGGCATCTCAGCCGGCAGTTCCGGGCCGCGTACGGGGAGTCGCCGTACAGCTATCTCATGACGCGGCGGATCGAGCGGGCGATGTCCTTGCTGCGGCGGGGAGATCTGAGTGTGACCGAGGTGTGCTTCGAGGTGGGGTGTTCCTCGCTCGGGACGTTCAGTACGCGGTTCAGCGAGCTGGTCGGGATGGCGCCGAGCGTGTACCGGATCGAGGCGGCGCGGGCGACGGAAGGGCTGCCGACCTGCGTGGTCAAGGTGGTGACCAGACCGGTCAGGAATCGAGAAGCGCGGGTCACGGGCCACGGCTAGCGTGACGGCCATGGACATCAGCATTCACGCCAGCTTCCTCCCGCAGGACGACCCCGAGGCGGCCCTCGCCTTCTACCGGGACACCCTCGGCTTCGAGCTGCGCAACGACGTGGGCCACAACAACCTGCGCTGGCTCACCGTGGGCCCCAAGGGCCAGCCGGACACGAACATCGTGCTGAGCCCGCCCGCCATGGACCCCGGCATCACCGACGACGAGCGGCGCGTCATCGCCGAGATGATGGCCAAGGGCACGTACGCAAGCATGGTGCTGGCCACCCCCGACCTGGACGGTACCTTCGACCGGCTGGTGGCGGCCGGTGCCGACATCGTCCAGGAGCCCGCCGACCAGCCGTACGGCATCCGGGACTGCGCGGTACGGGACCCGGCGGGCAACATGCTCCGCATCCAGGAGCACCGCTGAGCCTGCCCGCGTACAACAAGAAGCCAGTACGTGAAGATGGAGATGGGATGACCAAGGGCACGGACGTGCACGCCGCCGACAGTCACGAGATGATCCGGGTCCACGGCGCGCGGGTGAACAACCTGAAGGACG
The DNA here is from genome assembly GCF_004784465.1 of Streptomyces griseoluteus. Taxonomy (GTDB): domain Bacteria; phylum Actinomycetota; class Actinomycetes; order Streptomycetales; family Streptomycetaceae; genus Streptomyces; species Streptomyces griseoluteus. Next base: position 1,089,961 of record NZ_SRRU01000001.1, read on the forward strand.
TCAGCGTCGAGATCCCCAAGCGCCGGCTGACGGTGTTCACCGGCGTCTCCGGCTCCGGCAAGAGCTCGCTGGTGTTCGGCACCATCGCCGCCGAATCGCAGCGGCTGATCAACGAGACGTACAGCGCGTTCGTCCAGGGCTTCATGCCGACGCTCGCCCGTCCCGAGGTGGACGTGCTCGACGGGCTGACCACCGCGATCATCGTGGACCAGCAGCGCCTCGGCGCCGACCCCCGCTCCACCGTCGGCACCGCCACCGACGCCAACGCCATGCTCCGCATCCTGTTCAGCCGGCTCGCCGCCCCGCACCTCGGCCCGCCCAGCGCGTATGCCTTCAACGTCGCGTCGGTGCAGGCCAGCGGCGCGATCAAGGTGGAGAAGGGGGCGCGCAGGGCGGAGAAGGTCACCTTCAGCCGTACCGGCGGGATGTGTCCGCGCTGCGAGGGCCGGGGCGCGGTCACCGACATCGACCTCACGCAGCTCTACGACGACTCCAAGTCGCTGCGCGAGGGCGCGCTCACCATCCCCGGTTACAGCGTGGACGGCTGGTACGGCCGTATCTACACCGGCTGCGGCTTCTTCGACCCGGACAAGCCGATCGCCAAGTTCACCAAGCGCGAGCTGCACGACCTGCTCCACAGGGAGCCCACCAAGATCAAGGTGGAGGGCATCAACCTCACGTACGAGGGCCTGATCCCGAAGATCCAGAAGTCGTTCCTCTCCAAGGACGTCGACTCGCTCCAGCCGCACGTCCGCGCCTTCGTGGAGCGGGCCGTCACCTTCACCGTCTGCCCCGACTGCGCGGGCACCCGGCTGAGCGAGGGCGCCCGTACCTCGACGATCGGCGGCGTGAGCATCGCCGACGCCTGCGCGATGCAGATCACCGACCTCGCCGAGTGGGTACGCGGGCTCGACGACCCCTCGGTCGCCCCGCTGCTCACCGCGCTGGGCCACAGCCTCGACTCGTTCGTGGAGATCGGCCTCGGCTACCTCTCCCTCGACCGCCCCTCGGGCACGCTGTCCGGCGGCGAGGCGCAGCGGGTGAAGATGATCCGCCACCTCGGCTCCTCGCTCACCGACGTCACGTACGTCTTCGACGAGCCCACCACCGGACTGCACCCGCACGACATCCAGCGGATGAACGGCCTGCTGCTGCGCCTGCGCGACAAGGGCAACACCGTGCTGGTCGTGGAGCACAAGCCGGAGACCATCGCCATCGCCGACCATGTGGTCGACCTCGGTCCGGGCGCCGGTACGGGGGGCGGCGCCGTCTGCTTCGAGGGCACGGTCGAGGGGCTGCGGGCCTCCGACACCGTCACCGGGCGCCACCTGGACGACCGGGCCTCGCTGAAGAAGAGCGTCCGTGAGGCCACCGGTGCGCTGAAGATCCGGGGCGCCGACGCCAACAACCTGCGCCGGGTCGACGTGGACATCCCGCTCGGGGTGCTGGTCGCGGTGACCGGGGTCGCCGGGTCCGGCAAGAGTTCGCTGGTGCACGGGTCGGTGCCCGAGGGGGAGGGGGTCGTCTCCGTCGACCAGGGGGCCATCCGGGGGTCGCGGCGGAGCAACCCCGCGACCTATACAGGGCTGTTGGACCCGATCCGCAAGGCGTTCGCCAAGGCCAACGGGGTCAAGCCCGCGTTGTTCAGCGCCAACTCCGAGGGCGCCTGCCCCACTTGCAACGGCGTCGGGGTCGTCTACACCGACCTCGCCATGATGGCGGGCGTCGCCACGACGTGCGAGGAGTGCGAGGGGCGGCGCTTCCAGGCGGCGGTGCTGGAGTACCGGCTCGGGGGCCGCGACATCAGCGAGGTGCTGGCGATGGCGGTCAGCGAGGCGGAGGCGTTCTTCGCGGAAGGCGAGGCGCGTATTCCGGCCGCGCACCGCATCCTGACCCGCCTCTCGGACGTGGGCCTCGGCTACCTCACCCTCGGCCAGCCGCTCACCACCCTCTCCGGCGGCGAACGCCAACGGCTCAAGCTGGCCACGCACATGGGGGAGAAGGGCGGTGTGTACGTCCTGGACGAGCCGACCGCCGGACTCCACCTCGCCGATGTGGAGCAACTCCTCGGTCTGCTGGACCGGTTGGTGGACTCCGGGAAGTCCGTCATCGTCGTGGAGCACCACCAGGCGGTGATGGCCCACGCGGACTGGATCATCGACCTGGGGCCCGGCGCGGGGCACGACGGCGGGCAGATCGTGTTCGAGGGGACGCCGGCTGAGCTGGTGGCGGACGGGTCGACGCTCACGGGGCGGCACTTGGCGGAGTACGTGGGGGCGTGAGGGGGTGCTGACCGGGGCCTCTGGCTGGGCTGGTCGTCCGGCCGTTCGTCCCGTCGTTCGCCCGGCCGCTCTCCTGGTCGTTGGCCCTGGTCAGAGCATGTCCCGCATCCGGACGATCTCGCTGGTCTGCTGGGCGATCACGTCGTCCGCCATCTCCTCGATCTGGATGTTGTTGCCCTGCGCCTTCACGTCGGTGGCCATGGTGATCGCGCCCTCGTGGTGGGCGATCATCAGCTTGAGGAAGAGCCGGTCGAACGCCTTGCCCCGGGCGGCGCGCAGTTCGGTGAGCTGGGCTTCGGTGGCCATGCCGGGCATGGTGCCGTGGTCGTGCGCCGTGCCGCCCTTGCCGTTCATGGCCAACCAGCCCTCCATGGCGCTGATTTCGGGGCCCTGGGCGGCGGAGATGCGTTCCGCGATGCGCTTGACCTGTGTGGACCGGGCTCTCTTCGGGGCGAGTCCGGTCATCTTCAGCGCCTGCGTGTGGTGGACGATCATCATGCGGGCGTAGGAACGGTCCGCCGCGTTGGGGGAGTTGTCGTCCTGGCGCTGCGCGGCGGCGTCCGCTGCGGACATCGTGCGGTTCGCCTCGCCGGGCTTGCCGGGGGCGATGACCGAAGGGCCGGTGCGTGCGGCGGACTTGGCGCCGGAATCGCCTCCGTTCGCGGAACCGGAGCAACCGCCGACCGCGAGTACGGCTGCGGCCGTGAGGAGGGCCGTGGTGAGGGAGGCGCGGCGGTGAGGCACGGAAGTCTCCTGCGTTCGTGGGGATGCGGGTACCGACCGTCCTAGCACTCTTCCGCCCGCGAATGACCGAGAACCTTCGGACGCGTCTCATTGCGCACTGTTGACCTGTCCATGACGCGGACGATACTGCGGGGGAGTGTGAGCCGCGCCCCCACGTCCGGCACCAGGGAGGAAGCAGTGACCCTGTCCCAAGATCCCCGAACCCGTCGCAGACGCCTGGGAGTTGCCGCCGCCGCGGCAGGTCTCCTGGCCGCGCTGCTCACCACCGCACCGGCTTCCGCCACCCCCGACCCCGGTGACAGCCCCGCCGCCGGACAGCGCGTCTCCCAGAGCGAGGCCGCCGAGGTGCGGGGCGCGATCGCGGACGGTGAGATACCGGGGCAGGACGAGATCGTCCACTCCGCCAACATCGAGCACCTCACCAACGTTCCCAAGGACGCTCTCCCCGGCTACAACACCGACCTCGCCTTCCAGGGCCGGTACGCCTACGCCGGCAACTACGACGGCTTCCGCATCTTCGACATCAGCAACCCGAAGGCGCCGAGGACGGTCGCCCAGGTGCTGTGCCCCGGCTCGCAGAACGACGTCTCCGTCAGCGGAAACCTGCTGTTCCTCTCCACCGACTCCTCGCGCAGCGACAACTCCTGCGCGAGCACCACCCAGCCCGCGACCGAGAAGTCGTCGTGGGAGGGCATGAAGATCTTCGACATCAGCGACAAGGCGAACCCGAAGTACGTCGCCGCCGTCGAGACCGCCTGCGGCTCCCACACCCACACGCTGGTGCCCGAGCGGAGAGACGTCTACATCTACGTCTCCTCGTACTCGCCCAGCGCCACCTTCCCCGACTGCCAGCCGCCGCACGACGGCATCTCGGTGATCAAGGTGCCGCGCAAGGCGCCCGAGAAGGCGGCCGTGGTCGGCTTCCCCGTCCTCTTCCCCGGTGAGGGCCCCGACGGCGGCGGCAACCCGGGCGCGCCCACCAACCCCGGCGTCTCCAAGACCACCGGCTGCCACGACCTGACCGTCCTGCCCTCCAAGGACCTCGCGGCGGGCGCCTGCATGGGCGACGGCATCCTGTTCTCCATCAAGGACCCCGAGCATCCGAAGGTCATCGACCGGGTCCAGGACAACGTCAACTTCGCGTTCTGGCACTCCGCGACGTTCAACCAGCGTGCGGACAAGGTCGTCTTCACCGACGAGCTGGGCGGCGGCGGGGCGGCCACCTGCAACGCGGCAATCGGCCCCGACCGCGGTGCCGACGGCATCTACGACATCACCGGCCGCGGCGACCACCGCAAGCTGGTCTTCCGCAGCTACTACAAGATCCCCCGCTACCAGGCCGACACCGAGAACTGCGTCGCCCACAACGGCTCCCTCATCCCCGTCAAGGGCCGTGACCTCATGGTCCAGGCGTGGTACCAGGGCGGCATCTCCGTCTGGGACTTCACCGACTCCGCCCACCCGCACGAGATCGCCTACTTCGAGCGCGGCCCGCTGACCACGGACACCCTCCAAGTAGCCGGCTCGTGGTCCGCGTACTACTACAACGGCTACATCTACTCGAACGACATCAGCAAGGGCTTCGACGTCCTGAAGCTGCACGACCGCCGCACGGACTCCGCCCGCCGGGTGCACCTGCCCGAGCTGAATGTGCAGACGCAGCCGGAGTACTTCGACTGAGCGGACCTGCTGGGTACCGGCGGCTTCCCGTGCACGGGGGAGCCGCCGATCAGCGACTGGGCCGAGTCGCCGGATCGCCGTTCGCCGTCGGTGTCCCTGGTCAGGACTCCGCGCCGGACTCCTTGGGGAAGAAGGTGATCAGCGTCGCGGTGCCGTCCTTGTCGACTGTCCGGACCGCCGGCTCGGGAACGTCCTGCGTGGCGACGTCGATCTCCCTGGGGTGCCACACCAGGTGCCGCAGGACGACGGGGTAGCGCGGCGACCGTCCGCCGACGGAGATGGCCACTACGTCGTCCTTCGGGTCGTACGAGATGGTGGCGAAGGGCAGCCGGTTGGCTTCGTACTGATGACCGACCTCGGGGTCCAGTACCTCGATGGTGACGAACTCCCCCTGGTGTTCCTCGTTCAGCTGGTTGAGGGCGGTCTCCCAGGTGCTGCGGTCGAGCGTTTCGGTGCCGGCCATCGTCGTTCCTCCTCCGGTGGCGATCTGCTCTCCCCACGAAGGTAGCCGCAGCCCTGAGCGACTGCCTCGGCCTGGCAGGTCGATCCGTGCGGCCCTGGTGGACCTGCCTGGACGAGTCCGTACCGAAGCCTCACGGGGCGGGCTCCGCTTCAGGAGAGCGGTGCTCCCGCCCCGCCTGCTTTCCGCAGGGCGGTAAGCGTGTCGATTCGGTTCGTGGTGATCGAGTCCGCGCCCAGTGCCAGCAGCTTCCGCATCGAGCGCCCCGTGTCCGGGGTCCAGACCGACAGGAGGTAGCCCTCTTTGTGGACTCGGGTGGCCAGGTCGCGGTCGACCAGCGAGAAGCGGTAGTTGAGGTAGCGGGGGCGCAGGGCGGCGAGGAGGGCCGGGCGGGGGCGGGCTGTGGTGGTCCAGCTGAGGGCCAGTTCGGCGGTGGGGGCGGCTGCGCGGAGGGTCAGGAGGGACTGGGCGCCCGCGGAGTAGTAGACGCGGTCTTCGGCGCCCGACTGGCGGACCACGTCCAGGACCCGGTCCGCCACCCGCGGGGTCACACCGCCGCACAGGTCAGCCATGACCCGCGTGCCCTCCGTTGCCGACAGGGCTTCCGCCAGGGTGGGGATGCCGCCCGCCGTCAGTTCCGTCACCTGGGCCGCCGTCAGCGCCGACAGGGGGCGGTCGACCTCCCACAGGCGCTTCAGGGTGTCGTCGTGCAGCAGGACGGGGACGCCGTCGCGGGTGAGGCGTACGTCGATCTCCACCGCGTCCGCGCCCCGGTCCAGCGCGGAGCGCAGCGAGGCGAGGGTGTTCTCACGGAAGCGGTAGGGGTCGCCCCGGTGTGCGACGGCGGTCCAGGTCTGCATGGTCGTCATTCTGGCAGCCGGTGCGGCGTCGGCGGGCGAAGCCCCACCTTGGCAGGCGGGGGCGGCCAGCAGGGCCGACGACGGTGCGGCGACCGGGCCGGCCGGCGAAGCCGTGGGGCGACGACCGGGGTTGGCCGGCCGGTCAGGGCCGCGCGGCCGCGCTCGGCGGCGGGGTCCCCTGGCCGTCCGGTTGGGGTCGGTCGGCGGGCCGGTCAAGGCCGGGCACGGCCTCAGCCCGCCAGCCACGCCTCCGTGTACGCGTCGATCTCCGACGAGATCCGCTCCTTCCCCGCCCTGTCCAGGAACGACGCCTCCACCGCGTTCTTCGCGAGGGCGGCCAGACCTCGCTCGTCCAGGTCGAGCAGGCGGGACGCGATCGCGTACTCCTTGTTCAGGTCCGTGCCGAACATCGGGGGGTCGTCGGAGTTGATGGTGACGAGGACGCCCGCGTCGGCGAACTGCTTCAAGGGGTGTTCGTCGAGGGTGCGGACGGCGCGGGTGGCGATGTTGGAGGTGGGGCAGACCTCGAGGGCGATGCGGTGTTCGGCCAGGTGGGCCAGGAGCTTCGGGTCCTGGGCGGAGCTGGTGCCGTGGCCGATGCGTTCCGCGCCCAGCGTGGTCAGTGCGTCCCAGACCGTCCGGGGGCCCGTGGTCTCGCCGGCGTGGGGGACCGAGTGGAGGCCGGCGGCCCGCGCGCGGTCGAAGTACGGCTTGAACTGCGGGCGGGGGACGCCGATCTCCGGGCCGCCGAGGCCGAAGGAGACGAGGCCCTCGGGGCGGACGCGGTCGTCCGTCGCCATCCGGGCCGTCTCCTCCGCCGCCACCAGCCCGGCCTCGCCGGGGATGTCGAAGCACCAGCGCAGCACGGTCCCGAAGTCGGCCTCGGCGGACTTGCGGGCGTCCTCGATCGCGTCCATGAAGGCGCGGTCCTCTATGCCGCGCCGCACGGAGGAGAACGGGGTGAGGGTCAGCTCCGCGTACCGCACCTGCTGCCGGGCCATGTCGCGCGCGATCTCGTACGTCAGCAGCCGGACGTCCTCCGGGGTGCGGACCAGGTCCACGACCGACAGGTACACCTGGATGAAGTGCGCGAAGTCGGTGAAGGAGAAGTAGTCCGCCAGCGCCTCGGGGTCGGTCGGGACCTGGGAGTCGCGGTGCCGGGCGGCCAGTTCCGAGACGATGCGGGGGGAGGCGGAGCCCACGTGGTGGACGTGCAGTTCGGCCTTGGGCAGTCCGGCGATGAAGTCGTGCGTATCGCGGGCGGCGCTGCGCTCGGTCAAGGGAGCCTCCCCAGGCTGGTCGGACGGTCGCAGACATCCTAGGGCGGGGCGGCAGACCCTACGGCCGCTCAGGGAAGGGGCAGCTCCGTACGGTCCGTGCGGCGGCTCTAACATGGGCTGACAAGCTACGTGGGGGGATGAGGACGTGACGGAGCAGACGCAGCCCGACGGCGGACGAGGCACGAGCGGGCAGGAACCGGGCTCCGACCCGTGGGCACCGCCCCAGGGACCCTCTCTGCAGAAGCACCAGCAGACCCCGCCCTCGGTCCACGACCAGGCGACCATGGCCGCCATGCCCGCCGTCGGCTCGGGCCCGCAGGCCGGCCCCATCGTGCCCCCGCAGCAGGGCGGCCCCACTGTCCCGCCCCCGCCCATCGGCCCGAACGGCCCCGGCGTCCCGCCCTACACCCCGGCCGGCTACGGCTACCCGAGCCACCCCGGCCCCCAGGGCTACCCGGGCGCGCAGGGCTACCCCGGCTACCCCCAGCCCCCGGCCTACGGCTGGCCCGGCGCCCCCATGGGCCCCGCCCCGCAGAACAACGCGGGCACCGCCGCCCTGGTGCTCGGCATCCTCTCCATCGTGCTGTTCTGTCTCTACGGAGTCGTCTCCCTGATCCTCGGTGTCGTCGCCGTGATCCTGGGCGTCCAGGGCCGCAGGCGTGCCGACCGGGGCGAGGCCACCAATCGCGGGCAGGCCCAGGCGGGCTTCGTGCTCGGCATCATCGGCATCATCGTGGGCGTGGCCACGCTGGCGCTCTTCATCGGCATCCTTGTGTTCGCCGCGAACAAGGAGGACAGCCGGCAGGACGACGACCCCTTCGGCTCCTCCTACAACTCCGCGCCGCAGATCCCCGCCTCACCCCGCCTCTGAACGCAGCCGGTCCCGAGCCTCCATCAGCGCGAAGCCCAGGAGGTTCGGCCCCTTCCAGCGGACCGGGTCCCACGCCGCTTCGTCCTGGACGCTGAGCCCGATCCCCCACACGCGGTCCACCGGGCTCGCCTCCACCAGCACCCGCTCGCCCGTGCCGAGCAGGAACTCGCGCAGGCCGGGATCGGCGGCGAACTTGTGCACGCTGCCCTCGACGACGATCCGGAACCGCTCCCGGCGCCATATCTCCTCGTCGAAGCCCCGGACCAGCCGCCCCGCCTTCTTCGCACCGGCCGGATGCCCCGCGGCCAGCACCAGCCGCTCGGCGTCCGGGTCGGCGAAGAGGCGTGCCTTGGCCGCCATCATCCAGTGCTCGGCGGTCGCGTACTCGACCCCGTCCACCATGAACGGCGCCGGCCACCACTGGCTCAGGCACCCCGCGCCCACGCTGCCGTCCCGCTGCGGGCGGTGCCCCCAGAAGTGCAGATACTTCACGGGCGCCCCCGCCCGGACCGCGCCGATCAGCGCTTCCACCCCGTCGATCTTCCCCATGCACGCGAGTGTGGCAGCCACCACTGACAACCCGTCCCTCCTTTTCCATCGCGACTCGACAGCCCGCCGACAGATTCCGTCGCGTAACCAAAAGGCAACAACGGAATCCCTTGTTGCACTCCTGCTCCTCTGTCAGGATCGGCACTCAAATCGAGCTGGAGCCACGCCACCCGGCCCCCGGAAGGGTGTCCGGCGGAGGAGAGCGACATGCACAAGCCGGGCACCGACACCCCGGAACGATTTCCGGCGCGCGACCGCTTCGCCGAGGGTGCGCAGTTCGTCGCGGGTCGCCCCGCGCCGGGCACCTCGGGCCGTACGCACGCGGTGACCGACCCCTCGACCGGCGAGGAGGTGTACCGCTACGAACTCGCCGGGGAGAGCGACGTCGACGCGGCCGTGGCCGCCGCGCGCGCCGCCTTCCCCGGCTGGGCCGCCGCGACGCCGGGCGAGCGCTCCGACGCGCTGAACCGTTTCGCCGCAGTGCTCGCGGACCGCGCCGAGGACTTCGCCCGCGCCGAGTCGCTCCAGTGCGGCAAGCCCCTGAAGCTGACCCGCGAGTTCGACGTCCCCGGCACCATCGACAACACCGCCTTCTTCGCGGGCGCCGCCCGGCAGCTCCAGGGGCAGTCGGCGGGGGAGTACTCCGGTGACCACACCTCGTACGTCCGCCGGGAGCCCATCGGGGTGGTCGGGTCGATCGCGCCCTGGAACTACCCGCTCCAGATGGCCGCGTGGAAGGTCCTCCCGGCCGTCGCCGCGGGCAACACCATCGTGCTCAAGCCCGCCGAGCTGACCCCCCTCACCTCGCTGCTGTTCGCGCGGGCCGCCGTCGACGCGGGCATCCCGGACGGCGTGATCAACATCGTCAGCGGCACCGGGCCCGGCGCGGGGGAGCGGCTGGTCGGGCATCCGGACGTGGCGATGACGTCGTTCACCGGGTCCACCGCCGTCGGCCGGAGGGTCGCGGAGATCGCCACGGCCACCGTCAAGCGGCTCCACCTGGAGCTGGGCGGCAAGGCGCCCTTCGTGGTCTTCGACGACGCCGACCTGGAGGCCGCCGCCAACGGCGCGGTCGCCGGCGCGCTCATCAACACCGGCCAGGACTGCACGGCCGCGACCCGCGCCTATGTGCAGCGCCCGCTGTACGAGGCGTTCGTGGAGCGGACCGCCGCGCTGATGGAGACCGTGCGGCTCGGCGACCCCTTCGCGCCCGGCACCGACCTCGGCCCGCTGGTCTCGCACGCCCACCGCGACCGCGTCGCCGGCTTCGTGGACCGGGCCCGCGCCTACGCGACCGTGGTCACCGGCGGCGAGGCCCCCGGCGGCGACCTCAGGAGCGGCGCCTACTACCGGCCGACCCTGGTCACCGGGGCCGCCCAGGACAGCGAGATCGTCCAGTCGGAGATCTTCGGGCCCGTCCTCGTCGTACTCCCCTTCGACACCGACGACGAGGGCCTGCGGCTGGCCAACGACACCCCGTACGGCCTCGCCGCCTCCGCGTGGACCGGCAACGTCTACCGAGCCCAGCGGGCCACCCGCGATCTGCGGGCCGGGTGCGTGTGGATCAACGACCACATCCCGATCATCAGCGAGATGCCGCACGGCGGATACAAGGCGTCCGGCTTCGGCAAGGACATGTCGGCGTACTCCTTCGAGGAGTACACGCAGGTCAAGCACGTCATGTTCGACAACACGGCGGTCGTCCGCAAGGACTGGCACCGCACGGTCTTCGGGGACCGCCACTAGGGCCCCGCCCGCTTTCCGAAAGGGCACCACGCGTATGGATCAGTACGAGCCCGGCCGCCTCACCCCGCCCCAGTTGGCCGCAGTGCGGCGCAGTCTGCGGAGCGGGCGGGCGGCGCTGACCCGCCGGTCGCTGCTGCGGGCGTCGGCCGGAGGCGTGCTCACGGCGGGGGGCCTGGGCGCCCTCAGCGCCTGTGGCATTCCGGCGGCCGGACGGACACCCGGCGGCACCGCGGCGGACGACCGCTCGGCCCGGGAGAAGACCGTCAACTTCTCCAACTGGACCGAGTACATCGACGTGGACGACAGCGGCAAGCGTCACCCCACGCTCGCCGCGTTCCAGCGGAAGACCGGGATCACGGTCCGGTACACCGAGGACATCAACGACAACAACGAGTTCTTCGGCAAGATCAAGCCGCAGCTCGCCGCGGGCCAGGAGACCGGCCGCGATCTGATCGTCCTCACCGACTGGCTGGCCGCCCGGCTGATCCGGCTCGGCTGGGTGCAGAAGCTGGACCCGGTGAACCTCCCGCACGCCTTCGCGGGCCTCTCGCCCCAGTTCCGCACCCCCGACTGGGACCCGGGCCGCGCCTACTCCTACCCCTGGCAGGCCATCTCCACGGTCATCGCCTACAACAAGAAGGCGCTGAACGGGATCGAGGTGAGATCCGTCTCCGACCTGCTCGACAATCCCAGGCTGAAGGGCCGGGTCGGCTTCCTCTCCGAGATGCGGGACAGCGTCGGGATGACCCTGCTCGACATGGGCAAGGACCCGGCCGACTTCACCGACGACGACTACGACGCGGCGATAGCCCGGCTGCAGAAGGCCGTCGACAAGGGGCAGATACGCCGGTTCACCGGCAACGACTACACCGCCGACCTCGCCAAGGGCGACTTCGCGGCCTGTGTCGCCTGGGCCGGTGACGTGGTCCAGCTCAAGGCGGACAGCCCCGATGTGGACTTCATCATTCCCGACAGCGGTTATGTCACCTCGACGGACAATATGCTGATCCCCAACAAGGCACGTCACAAGACGAATGCCGAGCGGCTGATCGACTTCTTCTACGAACCCGAGCAGGCCGCCGCGCTCGCCGCCTACATCAACTACGTCACTCCGGTCGACAACGTGAAGCCCTGGCTTGCGAAGATCGACCGGGACGCGGCGGACAATCCGCTGATCGTCCCCGACAAGGCCATGCAGGCGAAGTCCCACGCCTTCCGCTCCCTGAGCCAGAAGGAAGAGACGGCCTACGAAGAGAAGTTCGCGAAGCTCACAGGGGCGTGACGAGGATGAAGACGACGACAGACGGCAGCGGCGACGTCCGCCTCTCCGGCATCGGCAAGACGTACGGCTCCTTCACCGCCGTGCACCCGCTGGACCTCACCGTGCCCCAGGGCTCCTTCTTCGCGCTGCTCGGCGCCTCCGGCTGCGGCAAGACCACCACCCTGCGCATGATCGCCGGGCTGGAGGAGCCGACCTCCGGGACCGTGCACCTCGGTGACCTGGACGTCACCGGGCTGCCCCCGTACAAGCGGCCGGTCAACACGGTCTTCCAGTCCTACGCCCTCTTCCCGCACCTCGACATCTTCGAGAACGTCGCCTTCGGCCTGCGTCGGCGCGGCATCAAGAGCGTCAAGAAGCAGGTCGAGGAGATGCTGGAGCTGGTCCAGCTCGGGGAGCAGGCCCGCAAGAAGCCGCACCAGCTCTCCGGCGGCCAGCAGCAGCGCGTCGCGGTCGCCCGCGCCCTGATCAACCATCCCAAGGTGCTCCTGCTGGACGAGCCCCTCGGCGCCCTGGACCTCAAGCTGCGCCGCCAGATGCAGCTGGAGCTCAAGCGCATCCAGACCGAGGTCGGCATCACCTTCGTCCATGTCACGCACGACCAGGAGGAGGCCATGACCATGGCCGACACGGTCGCCGTGATGAACGCGGGCCGCGTGGAGCAGCTCGGCTCGCCCACCGAGCTGTACGAGAACCCGCGCACCACCTTCGTCGCCAACTTCCTCGGCACCTCCAACCTGATCGAGGCCGAGGTCGACTCCCGGAGCGGCGGCGACATCGTGCTGCGCGCCGGGGACGGCAAGCTGCTGCTGCCCGAGGCGCGATGTTCCGCGCCCGCCCCGGCCGGCGGCAAGCTGCTGGTCGGCATCCGCCCCGAGAAGATCGCGCTCACCCACGCCGATGACGCGGGTTCGGTGCCCGAGGGCCGCAACCGCCTGACCGGCACGGTCGCGGACGCAGGCTTCATCGGCGTCTCCACCCAGTACGTGATCGACAGCCCGGTCGCGGGCGCTCTCGCGGTGTACGCGCAGAACGTCGAGCGGGACACCCGTCTGGTGCCCGGCGCCGAGGTGGTCCTGCACTGGAACCCGGCGCACACCTTCGCGCTCGACGCCGCCCAGGACATCGACGCGGGCACCGAGGAAGAGGCGGCCGTCTGATGCCGACCCTCGCCGAGGCGGCCCCGCCGCTCGCCCCGCCGGAGCCCGCGCGGCCACCCCGCAGGCGCGGCCGGTTCACCCCGTACTGGCTGCTGCTGCCCGGCATCCTGTGGCTGATCGTGTTCTTCGCGCTGCCGCTGGTCTACCAGGCGTCGACCTCGGTGCAGACCGGGTCGCTGGAGCAGGGCTACAAGGTCACCTGGCACTTCGCCACCTACTGGCACGCGCTCGCCGAGTACTGGCCGCAGTTCGTCCGCTCGGTGCTCTACGCGGCCGCCGCGACCGTGCTCTGTCTGCTGCTGGGCTACCCGCTGGCGTATCTGATCGCGTTCCGCGCCGGGCGCTGGCGCAACCTGATCATGATCCTGGTGATCGCGCCGTTCTTCACCAGCTTCCTGATCCGCACCCTCGCCTGGAAGACGATCCTCGCGGACAACGGGCCCGTGGTGCACGCGCTGAACACCCTGCACGTGCTGGACGTGACCGGCTGGCTCGGCTGGACCGCGGGCGACCGGGTGCTGGCCACGCCGCTGGCGGTGGTGTGCGGACTGACGTACAACTTCCTGCCGTTCATGATCCTGCCGCTGTACAGCTCGCTGGAGCGGATCGACGTACGGCTGCACGAGGCGGCCGGTGACCTGTACGCCCGGCCCTGGACCACCTTCCGCAGGGTGACCTTCCCGCTGTCGATGCCCGGCGTGGTCTCCGGCACCCTGCTGACCTTCATCCCGGCGGCCGGCGACTACGTCAACGCCGAGCTGCTCGGCTCCACCGACACCCGCATGATCGGCAACGTCATCCAGACCCAGTTCCTGCGGGTGCTGGACTATCCGACGGCCGCCGCGCTCTCCTTCATCCTCATGGCCGCGATCCTCGCCGTGGTCACGATCTACATCCGCCGGGCCGGGACGGAGGACCTCGTCTGACATGGCCGTCTTCACCTGGCTCAAGCGCCGTCTCGTCGTCATTGCGGGACTGCTGACGCTCGCCTACCTGCTGCTGCCGAACATCGTCGTGACGGTGTTCTCCTTCAACAAGCCCAAGGGCCGCTTCAACTACGAGTGGCAGCACTTCTCCACCGACGCCTGGCAGGACCCGTGCGGGGTCGCCGACATGTGCGGCTCGCTCGGGCTCAGCCTCCAGATCGCCCTGTGGGCCACCATCGGCGCCACCGCGCTCGGGACGATGATCGCGTTCGCCCTGGTCCGGTACCGGTTCCGGGCGCGCGGCGCGGTCAACTCGCTGATCTTCCTGCCGATGGCGATGCCCGAGGTCGTCATGGCCGCCTCGCTGCTCACCCTGTTCCTCAACATGGGCGCCCAGCTCGGCTTCTGGACGATCCTGATCGCCCACATCATGTTCTGCCTGAGCTTCGTCGTCACCGCGGTCAAGGCGCGCGTGATGTCGATGGACCCGCGCCTGGAGGAGGCCGCCCGCGATCTCTACGCGGGACCGGTGCAGACCTTCTGGCGGGTCACCCTGCCCATCGCGGCACCCGGAATCGCCGCGGGCGCGCTGCTGTCCTTCGCGCTCTCCTTCGACGATTTCATCATCACCAATTTCAACGCGGGCTCGACCGTCACCTTCCCCATGTTCGTCTGGGGCTCGGCACAGCGCGGAACGCCCGTTCAGATCAATGTCATCGGGACGGCCATGTTCCTCGTCGCCGTACTGTTCGTGCTGGTCTCGATGCTCGTCACCCGTAGACGCGGTCACCAGAAGGCATAAAGCCCCGTAGGGAGTTGAAATCATGGCCCCTAGCGCCATGAGCCGTGGAAAAGACAACTGGATCGCTTCCCTCTCCGAAGCACAGCCGGTCCCCTACTGGCTGGAGGACCCCGGCAGGCCCCGCCCCGAGCCCGCGCTCACCGGCACCGACACCTGCGACCTCCTCGTGGTCGGCGGCGGCTACAGCGGACTGTGGACCGCGCTCAACGCCAAGGAGCGCGACCCCGGCCGGGACGTGGTGCTGCTGGAGGGGCGCGAGGTGGGCTGGGCCGCCTCGGGCCGCAACGGCGGGTTCTGCGCCGCCTCCCTCACCCACGGCCTGGCCAACGGCCTGGCCCGCTGGCCGGACGAGATCGGCAAGCTGCACGAACTCGGCGCCCGCAACCTGGACGGCATCGAGGACGCGCTCGCCCGGCACGGCATCGACTGCGACTTCGAGCGCACCGGCGAGATCGACGTGGCCACCGAGACCTACCAGGCGTGGGAGCTGCGCGACTGGCACCGGGAACTGGAGGACAAGGGCCTCGCGGACGGCATGGAGTTCCTCGACCGCGACGCCCTGCGCGCCGAGGTCGGCTCGCCCACCTTCGAGGCCGGCCTGTGGGACCGCCGCGGCGTGGCCCTGCTGCACCCCGCCAAACTGGCCTGGGGACTGAAGCGGGCCTGCCTCGCCCTCGGGGTCCGGGTGTACGAGCACACCCCGGCCCTGACCCTGAAGCAGTACGGCGCCGGGATGGAGGCCGGTACCCCGTACGGCACGGTCCGGGCCCGCAAGGTCGCGCTCGGCACCAACGTCTTCCCGAGCCTCCTGCGCCGGGTCCGCTCCTACACGGTGCCGGTCTACGACTACGCGCTGACGACCGAGCCGCTGAACGCCGAGCAGCTCGACTCGCTCGGCTGGAAGAACCGCCAGGGCCTCGGGGACGCGGCCAACCAGTTCCACTACTTCCGGCTGACCCCGGACAACCGGGTGCTGTGGGGCGGCTACGACGCGATCTACCCCTACGGGGGCCGGGTGCGCGCGGAGTACGACGACCGGCCGGAGACCTACGCCAAGCTGGCCGGGCACTTCTTCACCTGCTTCCCGCAGCTGGAGGGCGTCCGCTTCACCCACGCCTGGGGCGGCGCGATCGACACCTGCTCCCGCTTCTCGGCGTTCTTCGGCACCGGCCATCAGGGCCGGGTCGCCTACGCGGCGGGCTACACCGGGCTCGGTGTGGGGGCCACCCGCTTCGGCGCCGATGTGATGCTGGACCTGCTGGACGGCGCGGACACCGAGCGCACCCGGCTGGAGATGGTCCGCAAGAAGCCGCTGCCGTTCCCGCCCGAGCCGTTCGCCTGGACCGGGATCGCGCTGACCCGCTGGTCGCTGGCGCGGGCCGACGCGCAGGGCGGGCGGCGCAATCTGTGGCTGCGGACCATGGACCGGCTGGGGCTCGGCTTCGACAGTTAGCCCCCTGACCGCCTTGATGTGACCCAGATCACTCGGAAGAGGTCGGTGAACTCGCGTAATGCGGGCGGCCCGACCTCCCTCTCATTCGCAGACGCGCGTGTCCGCGAACGAGAGGGAGGCCTTTTCATGACAGGGGCGAAGACTGCGGTGGAGTGGCTGGCGTCCGTCGCGCCGGACCCGGACGCCTGCCGGTGGGAGTGGGAGCGCAGCCCGCGGGGGGTCGCGCTGCTGCCCGCCGGGAAGGCCTGGGACGTGCTCGTCCTGCCGGGGGAGCTGGGGTATCCGACGCTGGACGTGCTCACCCGCGTCCTCGATCAGCCCGGCCCGGTGCTGGTCGACTTCGGGGACAACCGGGTGGGTTTCTTCGTGCCGCCCGGCACCGCCGCCCGCTGGCTGGGCACCGGCATCCGCACCGCGGGGGCCGGCACCTGGATCGTCGTGCCCTACCCCGGCCGGGCGGCCCGGGGGGTGCGCTGGCTGGTGCCGCCGGACGGGTCGGGCACGCTCACCGACCCGGCGCTGCTGGAGCTGGCGATGCACGAGGCGGCGGCCGCGCTGGCGAGCGAGGGGGACGGGCGTCGCTCGTGACGCCCTGACGGCGCCTCTCGGCGGGGTCTCTTCTGCGGGTCTCTTCGGTGGGGAACTCCTTGACAACGGAATTGGTCTGGACCAAGTTGGGTGCACCCTCGACCTCCAACTCCCCCATGCCTGGAGGCATTTGTGGACCGTTCCCGACCCCTGGTCGCATTCCTCACGGTCATGGCCCTCGCCGTGCCCGGCAGTGCCGCGCTCTCGTCGGCCGCCCGTGCGGCCGACGCGGACGCCGCGGTCAACGGCGGCTTCGAATCCGGGCTCTCCCCCTGGACCTGCACCGCCGGCACCACCGTCACCTCCCCGGTGCACAGCGGCGCCTCGGCGCTCAGAGCCACCCCGGAGGGCAGCGACAACGCCCAGTGCGCCCAGACGGTGTCCGTGAGACCCAACTCCCAGTACACGCTGGCCGCGTGGGTGCCGCGGCTCCTACGTCTACCTCGGCGCGAGCGGCACCGGCACCACCGACGTCTCCACCTGGGCCCAGTCCGCGCCCGACTGGCAGAGGCTCGCCACCACCTTCACCACCGGCGCCGACACCACCAAGGTCACCGTCTACACCCACGGCTGGTACGGCACCGGCGCCTACTACGCCGACGACGTCTCCCTCATGGGCCCCGGCGGCGGCACCACCACACAGCCGCCCACCGTGCCGACCGGCCTGAAGACGGGCACCGTCACCGCCACCTCCGTCGCCCTGTCCTGGACCCCGGTGACCGGCGCGACCGGCTACGCGGTCTACCGGGACGGCGTCAAGGTCCAGAGCGGGAGCGGCACTTCGGCCACCGTGAGCGGCCTCAACCCCTCGACCGCGTACGCCTTCCAGGTCATTGCCACCAATGAGGCGGGGGAGTCCGCCCGGTCCGCCACGGTCACCGCGACCACTGAGGCCCGCGGCGGCGGAGGTTCCACGGAACTTCCCGCCCACGCGCTGGTCGGCTACCTCCACGCGAGCTTCGCCAACGGCTCCGGGTACACACGGATGGCCGACGTGCCCGACAGCTGGGACGTCATCGACCTGGCCTTCGGCGAGCCGACCTCGGTCACCTCCGGGGACATCCGCTTCAACCGCTGCCCGGTCTCGGAATGCCCCGGCGTCGAGAGCGACGCCGACTTCAAGGCCGCCATCAAGGCCAAGCAGGCCGCCGGCAAGAAGGTGCTGATCTCCATCGGCGGCCAGAACGGCCAGGTCCAGCTCACCACCACGGCCGCCCGCGACGCCTTCGTCTCGTCCGTCTCCAAGATCATCGACCAGTACGGGCTGGACGGCCTCGACATCGACTTCGAGGGTCACTCGCTCTCGCTGAACACCGGCGACACCGACTTCAGGAATCCGACCACCCCGGTGATCGTCAACCTGATCTCCGCGCTGAAGACCCTCAAGACCAAGTACGGCACCAAGTTCGTGCTCACCATGGCGCCGGAGACCTTCTTCGTGCAGAACGGCTACCAGTTCTACGGCAGCGGCAAGTGGGGCGGGCAGGACCCGCGCTGCGGCGCCTACCTCCCGGTCATCCACGCCCTGCGCGACGACCTCACCCTGCTGCACGTCCAGGACTACAATTCCGGCCCGATCATGGGTCTGGACAACCAGTACCACTCCATGGGCGGCGCCGACTTCCACATCGCCATGACCGACATGCTGCTCACCGGCTTCCCGGTCGCGGGCGACGCCGGCAACGTCTTCCCGCCGCTGCGCCCCGACCAGGTCGCCATCGGCATGCCCGCCTCGGTCAACGCGGGCAACGGCTACGTCGCCCCGGCCGAGGTCACCAAGGCTCTGGACTGCCTCACGAAGAGGACGAACTGCGGCTCGTATCCGACCCACGGGACCTGGCCCGCGCTACGGGGTCTGATGACCTGGTCGGTGAACTGGGACCGGTTCGCCGGCTGGGAGTTCCAGCGGACCTTCGACTCCTACTTCGGCTGAGCACCAGGCTCAGGCAGGTCAGCAGCACCGCGCCCAGGCACCAGGACGCCAGCACGTCCAGCGGCCAGTGGAAGCCCCGCCGCACCAGCCCGTACGACACCGCGAGCACCAGCGCGGCCGGGACACCGACCGCCGCGAGGCGTGCGGCGCGGGTGCGGCACCAGGGGAGCAGGAGCAGCGCCGAGGCGCCGTACGCCACGGCCGCCGTCGCCGTGTGGCCGGAGGGGAAGTAGCCGGTGGCCGGGGGCACCACGGGGGTCCCCGGCCGCGCGGTCCACAGCTTCAGCGGGACCACGATCGCCGGGAGCACCGCCATCAGCAGCGCGGCCGCGGCGGGCGGAAGCCACCAGCGGGGCATGCCGACGCCCCGGCCCCGCCACGCCGCGTAGCCGAGGGCGAGCACCAGCACGGGTACGGCCACCGGGATGTCGCCGAGGTCGGAGAGGCGTTCGGAGAAGCGGTCCGGGTGGACCAGGTCCCGGCTGAGCCGGGCGTCCAGCGTCAGCAGCGGACCGTGTGCCAGGACCTGCCAGGTGAGCAGCGCGAACAGCAGCGCCGGGAGGCCGGTCAGCAGGGTGGCGGCGAGGGCGAGGCGGCGGGCGGGAGTGGACACCGGGCCAGCTTCGCATGCGCGCGGGCGGCGAGAAGGAGGTCGGCCGCCCCGGAACAGGGGGGGTGGTTCCGGGGCGGCCGACCGGACCGGGATGTCGCGCGCCCCGGGGGGTTTGGGGCGGCGACCGTCCGATCGGTGTGGAGATCCCGGAGCCCTCAGGCCCCGGTTGTGTGCGCGAGGGCACGACCAGGTCGAAGCTGGGGAGGCCCCGGCCTGAACTCGCCCGCAGTCCCCTGCGAGCGGGGTGTATCTCTCATCGGGACCGAACTTACGGCAGGCGGAGTCGGTCGGACAGACGCAATCGCGTCCTGTCATCCACCTCGCACACGTTCTTCACACCGCCTGCCGCAGTCGTCCGCCAGAGGTACGGACCACTCGCGCAGCGAGCGATCCGGTCGCTCAGATGCGCGAGAAAGCCTGCTCGATGACGTCCAGGCCCTCGTTGAGCAGGTCCTCGCCGATGACCAGCGGGGGCAGGAAGCGCAGCACGTTGCCGTAGGTGCCGCAGGTCAGGACCAGCAGGCCCTCCTGGTGGCACGCCTTGGCCAGCGCGGCGGCGGCCTCCGCGTTCGGCTCCTTGGTGTCGCGGTCCTTGACCAGCTCGATGGCGATCATCGCGCCCCGGCCCCGGATGTCACCGATGATGTCGAACTTCTCGGCCATGGTGGCGAGGCGGCCCTTCATGACCTCCTCGATGCGCTTGGCCTTGCCGTTGAGGTCCTGCTCCTTCATCGTCTCGATCGCGCCGAGCGCGGCGGCGCAGGCCACCGGGTTGCCGCCGTAGGTGCCGCCGAGGCCGCCCGCGTGCGCGGCGTCCATGATCTCGGCGCGGCCCGTCACGGCGGCGAGCGGCAGACCGCCCGCGATGCCCTTGGCGGTGGTGATCAGGTCCGGGACGATGCCCTCGTCCTCGCACGCGAACCACTGGCCGGTACGGCAGAAGCCGGACTGGATCTCGTCGGCGACGAAGACGATGCCGTTGTCGTTGGCGAACTTCACGATCTCCGGCAGGAAGCCCTTGGCGGGCTCGATGAAGCCGCCCTCACCGAGCACCGGCTCGATGATGATCGCGGCCACGTTGTCCGCGCCGACCTGCTTGGTGATCTGCTCGATCGCCTGCTTGGCGGCCTCCGGACCCGCGTTCTCCGGGCCGGTGGGCCAGCGGTAGGCGTAGGCCACCGGCACCCGGTAGACCTCGGGCGCGAACGGGCCGAAGCCGTTCTTGTACGGCATGTTCTTCGCCGTCAGCGCCATCGTGAGGTTCGTACGGCCGTGGTAGCCGTGGTCGAACACCACGACCGCCTGGCGCTTGGTGTGGGCGCGGGCGATCTTCACCGCGTTCTCGACGGCCTCGGCGCCCGAGTTGAACAGCGCCGACTTCTTCGGGTGGTCACCCGGCGTCAGCTCCGCGAGGGCCTCGGCGACCTCCACGTAGCCCTCGTACGGGGTGACCATGAAACAGGTGTGGGTGAAGTCGGCGAGCTGGGCGCTCGCGCGGCGCACCACGGCCTCGGCGGAGGCGCCCACCGAGGTCACGGCGATGCCGGAGCCGAAGTCGATCAGGCTGTTGCCGTCGACGTCCTCGATGACACCGCCGCCGGCGCGCGTGACGAAGACCGGCAGCGTGGAGCCCACGCCCTGGGCGACGACCGCGGTGCGGCGGGCCTGAAGCTCCTGCGACTTCGGGCCGGGAATGGCGGTGACGACGCGGCGCTCCTGCGGAAGTGCGGTCATGCGGGGCTCCTGGGGGTATTACGGACGCTTGCCTTCTTTTCCCGCAGGCTAAGACGGGTGCCGTGGGGTGGGCATGCTCCATGTGGGCGTTGTCGGCGGGGCCCATTGTCCGTGGTGGACATGGCGGGCCGGGCCCTCGGCGCGGCCGGACACCGGACGTCGGCCGCGTAAACGGTGAACTCCCCTTGCGGGGGCGTTAGATTGACTCGCTGATGGTGACGGACCGGCTGGTCAGGGGGCAGGGCGATGGACAGCGAAGGTACGCGGGACACGCGGGCCACCCATACGGGCCCGGTGCCGCGCCCGACGCGGCCCCCGGAAGGGTCCCCGCCGCCCATGCCCACGATGCCACCCGGAGCCCCGCCCCGCCCGGACGGCTCGGCCTTCCTCGCCTGGCTGCGCGCCGCCCGGCCCGCCGCCGCGCCCGGTGTGTGGCGCCTCGGACACCGGCCCCGGCCGGAGACCGAGCCCGAGCTGACCCCCGCCCGGCAGCTGCTCAGCGGGGCCGTGATCGCGTTCCTGGTCGGCTGGCTGGTGTGGTCGCTGCTGTGGAACGGCTACCTCGGCGGCTGGTGGGTGCTGCCACTGGAGCTGTTCACCCCGGACTCCTGGCGCGAGGGCAACGACCGCGTCGGCAACGCCGTCCTGTGGTACTCGTACTACACCCTCATCGCCCTCGCCATCCTCTTCGTCGTGGCCCGGATCGGGCGCTGGGGCGAGGTCTGGCGGCGGTTCGGACCGCCGGCCTGGGTCACGTCCGCCACCCCCGCCGAACCGCCGCCGCCCGCGCCCGGCGAGGACCCCGCGGACTGGCCCGAGCTGCGCGCCCACGGTGCGCACGAGGCCGCCGAACGGCTCGCCGCCGAGGCGCGCACCGGGCTCATGCGCGATGTCGACCACGCCCGGATCGGCCGCGCCTGGCAGGGCGTGCGCTCCGGGACGAACACGCTGGCCGCCTTCACCGGAGCCGTCCTGCGCGACGGCTCCGCCGCCTGCCCGCACCCCTCCGGCGACCGCGACCTGCCCGCCCGGCAGGCCCGGCACGACCTGCTCACCGGCCAGGTACGGCTCGGCACCGCGGCCGACGACCCCCGCAACCCGTACCAGTACCGGGGTGCCGGACTCGCCCTCGGCACCGACCTGCTCGGCACCTCCCTGGTCGCCGTCGGCCCGGCCGGCTCCGGCAAGACCGGCAGCCTCGTGAAGCCGCTCGCCGAGTCCCTCTGCCTGCACGCCCTCGCCGGCCGCGCCGCCGTGGTCAGCGTCGGAGCCGCGGGCGCCGGGATCGGCCCGGCCGAGGCGTACGACGTGGTGGTCCGCGTCGGCCATCCCGACTCCGTCTACGACCTCGACCTCTACGGCGGCACCACCGACCCCGACGAGGCGGCCGCGATACTCGCCGAGGCCCTCGTCGGCGACCTCGCCGACCCGCACCCCGGCTCCGACAGCCGCCGCTCCACCACCGTCCTCGCGCAGTTGCTCGGCCCCTTCCGCGCCGTCCACCAGCGCTTCCCCTCCGTGCCCGAGCTGCGCCAGCTCCTCGACGGCGCCCCCGGCCCGATCGCCGCGCTGCGCAAGGCGCTCACCGAGACCGGGCACGCCTCGCTGCTGCGCGAACTCGACGCACGGGAGCGGCAGCAGGCGCACCCCGGTGACGTGGCCGCCGTGCTCGCGGACCAGGTCGCGCTGCTGGACCGGCCCGCGTTCGCCGCCTTCTTCGACACCTCCGGCGCCTCGCGGCCCTTCACCCTGAAGGCCCTCGACCACCCGGTCCGCGTCCGCATCGACCTGCCCCAGCGGGGCCACGCCGACGCCTCCCGCATCCTGGCCCGGCTGGTGCTGGCCCAGTTCACGGCCGCCGTCACCGCGCGCGAGGACCGCTCCCTCTTCGCCTGCCTGCTGCTCGACGAGGCGGCCGGGGTCGTCACCCCCGAGTCGGTGCGCGGCATCCAGCGGCTGCGTTCGGCGGGCGCGGGCGTCGTGCTCACGCTGCGCACCCTGGACGACGTACCCCGCCCGCTGCGTGGCCCGCTGCTCGGCGCGACCGGGTGCCGCATGGCGTTCTCCGGCCTCACTCCCTGGGACGGCCAGGACTTCGCCGAGGTCTGGGGCAAGGAGTGGATCGAGACCCGCGACGTCACCGACCGCCAGATCATCGCGGAGACCCCGGCGGGGAAGGCCGTACACATGCTCCGCCGCGTCATCACCGGCCAGGCCCCCACCGCCCGCGCGGTCACCGTCCGCCAGGTGGAGCGCGAGCGCTGGTCCGCCTCCGAGCTCGCCCACGCGGTCCCTCCGGGTCACGCGGTCCTCTCCCTCACGACGGTGCGGGGCGAGCACGCCCCGCCCCTGCTGGTGGACCTGAGGAGCTGAACGGAGGTCCGCGACCGTACGGTGAGGCAGAATCGAGGTGGGCCGTTCATACGTTGCGGCCAAGAGATGACTGCTCCCGGTCGGCGCGACGGTGCGCCGGCCGCCCCGACCTGAAGGTCTCATGCCGCCGACGCTCGCCTCGCTCGTCCACCACTCCGCGCTGAAGCTGACGGTCCGCGCGGGGGAGGACCGCCTCGACGTGCCCGTGCGCTGGGCGCATGTCAGCGAGCTGGCCGACCCCGTGCCGTACATGGAGGGCGGGGAGCTGCTGCTGATCACCGCGCTCAAGCTGGACGCGGAGGACCCCGAGGCGATGCGGCGGTACGTGAAGCGGCTGGTCGGCGCGGGCGTCGTCGGCCTGGGCTTCGCGGTCGGCGTCAACTACGACGACATCCCCGAGGCGCTGGTGCAGGCCGCCCGGCTGGAGGGGCTGCCCCTGCTGGAGGTGCCCCGGCGCACCCCGTTCCTCGCCATCAGCAAGGCCGTCTCCGCCGCCATCGCCGCCGACCAGTACCGCGCCGTCACCGCGGGCTTCGCCGCCCAGCGCGAGCTGACCCGGCAGGCGCTCACCACCGGTCCGGAGGGCCTGCTCGCCGCGCTCGCCGCGCAGGTCGACGGCTGGGCCGCGCTGTACGACGCGTCCGGCGCCGTCGTCGCCGCCGCGCCCGAGTGGGCGGGACGCCGGGCCGCCCGGCTCACCGCCGACGTCGAGCGGCTGCGGGAACGCCCCGCTCCCGCCTCCTCGGTGGTCGCCGCCCCCGACACCGAGGACCGCATCGAGCTGCACTCGCTGGGCACCGGCCGCCGCCCCCGCGCCGCACTCGCCGTCGGCACCGCGGCCGCACCGGGCACCGCCGAGCGCTACGCCGTGCACTCCGCCATCGCCCTGCTCACTCTCACCACCGAGCGCTCCCGCTCCCTGCACGCCGCCGAACAGCGGGTCGGTGCGGCCGTACTGCGGATGCTGCTCGCCGGCGAGCCCGACCACGCCCGCGCGGTCGCCGGCGACCTGTACGGCGGCCTGCTGGACGCGCCGTTCCGGTTGCTGGTCGCCGAGTCCGCGCCGCGGCAGGGGACGGACGGCGATCCGCTGGACGCGCTCGCGGAGGCCGCCGAGTCCGCCGCCGCCCGCTCCGGCGAAGCCGTGCTGGTGGTACCCGAGCGGGACCGGCTGGTGGTGCTGGCCACCGACGGCGGTGCGGCCGTCACCGCCTGCACGGCCTACGCGGGCGCGCTGGAGGCGGCCCGCCTCGTCCCGGAGTCCAAGGGTGGTGACAACGACGCACTCGTGGTCGGCCTCTCCGCCCCGGCGGGCCCCATAGCGGCCGCCTCCGCCTACCGCCAGGCCGAGCAGGCACTCTCGGTGGCCCGGCGGCGCGGCCGGGTCCTGGTCGAGCACGAGCACGTGGCGGCCGGCTCGGTCCTCCCGCTGCTGGCCGACGACGCGGTACGCGCCTTCGCCGACGGCCTGCTGCGGGCGCTGCGCGACCACGACGCCACCGGGCGCGGGGACCTCGTCGCCTCGCTGCGGGCGTGGCTGTCCCGGCACGGGCAGTGGGACGCGGCCGCCGCCGACCTCGGCGTGCACCGGCACACCCTGCGTTACCGGATGCGCCGGGTCGAGGAGATCCTCGGCCGTTCGCTGGACGACCCGGACGTCCGGATGGAGCTGTGGCTGGCGCTGAAGGCGACCTCGGGGGAGTAGCCGCCCCCGCGCCCACCCCGCCGAACCGGCGCATCGGCCACCCGTTTCCGTACGACTCGGACAAGCGACCGCCGCGCCTGCCCGCCCTACCGTGGATCACGCACATCACCCCCGACGCGGAAGGGCCGGACCCGCACATGACCTCCACCCACGCCTTCTGGCTGGCCGGCCGCCAGGCCACCGGCGAGGACAGCTTCGACGTCTCCTCCCCGTGGGACGGCCGCGTCGTCGGCCGGGCGAGCGTGCCCACCGACGCCCAGGTCGAAGAGGCCGTGGCCGCCGCGTACGCGGTCCGCGACGAGTTCGCCGCCGTCCCCGCGCACGTCCGCGCCACCGCCCTCGACCACGTCGCGGGGCGGCTGGCCGAGCGCACCGAGGAGATCGCCCAGCTGATCTCCGGCGAGAACGGCAAGCCCATCAAGTGGGCGCGCGGCGAGGTCGCCCGCGCCGTCTCCGTGTTCCGGCTCGCGGCCGAGGAGGCCCGGCGGTTCAACGGCGGCGAGGCCCAGCGACTCGACACCGACGCGGGCGGCCAGGGCCGCATGGCGCTGGTCCGCCGTTTCCCCAAGGGCGTCGTCCTCGGCATCGCGCCGTTCAACTTCCCGCTGAACCTGTGCGCGCACAAGGTCGCCCCGGCCATCGCCGCCGGTGTCCCGATCATCCTCAAGCCCGCCCCGGCCACCCCGCTGTCGGGCCTGGTCATCGGCGAGCTGCTGGCCGAGACCGACCTGCCCGCCGGGTCCTGGAGCGTCCTGCCGGTCGCCAACGACAAGATGCCCGCGCTGGTCCAGGACGAGCGCCTCCCGGTGATCTCCTTCACCGGCTCCGAGCAGGTCGGTTACGCGATCATGGACTCGGTGCCGCGCAAGCACTGCACGCTGGAGCTGGGCGGGAACGGCGCGGCCGTCGTCCTCGGCGACTGGGCGAGCGACGCCGACCTGGACTGGGCCGCGAGCCGCATCGCCACCTTCTCCAACTACCAGGGCGGCCAGTCCTGCATCTCGGTGCAGCGCGTGATCGTGGACGGCGCGGTGTACGAGCGGCTGCTGCCGCGCATCGTCGCCGCCGTCGAGGCCCAGGTCACCGGTGACCCCGCCGACGACAAGACCGAGGTCGGCCCGCTGGTCAGCGAGGCCGCAGCGCAGCGCGTCGAGTCCTGGGTGAACGAGGCCGTCGAGCTGGGCGCCACCCTGCTCACCGGCGGCGAGCGCGACGGCGCCACCTACGCGCCGACCGTCCTCACCGACGTGCCGGCCGGCGCCACCCTTGCCACCGAGGAGGTCTTCGGACCGGTCCTCACCGTCACGAAGGTCGACGGCGAGGCCGAGGCGTTCGCCGCGGTCAACGACTCCAAGTACGGCCTCCAGGCGGGCGTGTTCACCCACGACATCCAGGCCGCGTTCCGCGCCCACCGCGCCCTCGAGGTCGGTGGCGTCGTCATCGGCGACGTCCCGTCCTACCGCGCGGACCAGATGCCGTACGGCGGCGCCAAGCAGTCCGGCGTCGGCCGCGAGGGCGTCCGCTCCGCGATGGACGACTACACCTACGAGCGCGTCCTGGTCCTCACGGGCCTCGCACTCTGACCTGCCACGGACAGGTCACCACCGGAACGGCCGGAGCCCGCTGTGCGGGGGCTCCGGCCGTTCTGTTCTGCGCATTTGACAGGCGACACCGATCGCGCGATCGGTTTGGCCTCTTAAGTCCGATAAAGAACACCTATCGGGCCATTGATTGCGCTTTTGACTTTTTCATGGGCACGGACGCACACTTTCCTCCGTATCGAGCCGCAGTTTGAGCGGACATTCGCGAAAAGTGAGAAGGCATCGTGCCGATACCCATGGAAGACGCCCTGGACGAGCAGGTCGCCACCGCCCGGAGCAAGGCGAAGCTGCTCCGTTCCCCCGGCCGCTACCTGGTCCTCTCGGCGCTCGCCGGGGCCTTCATCGGCTTGGGTGTCGTGCTGATGGTCAGCGTGTCGGGCCCGCTCAGCGCCGCGCACTCGCCCTGGGTCAAGCTGGTCCAGGGCCTGGTCTTCGGTGTCGCGCTGACCCTGGTGATCTTCGCCGGCGGCGAGCTGGCGACCAGCAACATGATGACGATGGTCCAGGGCGCGGTCCGCCGGGCCCTGACGCCCCTCGCCGCGCTCTTTGTGATCGTCGGTTCCTTCGTCGGCAACCTGGCCGGCTCGGTCGCCCTCGGCTGGCTGGTCCACGCCTCCGGGGTGCTGGGCGTCGCGCCCGCTCCCGGAACGCCCGCCCCGGGTCTGGCCGGCCTGACCGGCATGCTCACCGCCAAGATGGCCGAGAGCGGCGAGGCGCTGTTCTTCCGCGGCGTGCTCTGCAACTTCCTGGTCTGCCTGACCGTGTGGATGGGCATGCGCACCCGCTCCGACGCCGCGAGGATCATGCTGATCTTCGCGGGCATCCTGGCCTTCGTCGCCTCCGGCTTCGAGCACGTCGTCGCCAACATGACGACCTTCTCGCTCGGCCTCTTCGAGCACGTCCCCGGTGTGACCGTGGGCGCGTTCGCCCACGACCTCCTCTTCGTCGGCCTCGGCAACCTGGCCGGCGGCGGACTGCTGGTGGGCGTGGCGTACGCCGTCGCCGGCCGGCGCGGGACTCCGGCCGCGGCCGAGGAGCACAAGCCGCTGGTCCCGGCCCTCGAAACGGTCTGAGCGGCCCTGGTCCCCCCGCGCGGCCGTTCACCCGAACGGACGCGCAAGGGGTGGTGGGGCGGGCCCGATTCAGGTACCAACGATCCAGTAGCAACGGGTCGGTTACCAACGGTCCGCCAACATCCCTCTTCGCGGCGAGGTGAGCCTCATGTCCGCCCCCACCACTCAACGCAGCAACGTCTCCGAGCGCGAGGCCCGGCAGGTGGCGGAGGCCGCCCGCGAGCAGAACTGGCGCAAGCCCAGCTTCGCCAAGGAACTGTTCCTCGGGCGCTTCCGGCTCGACCTCATCCACCCCCACCCGCTCCCCGACGCCGAGAGCGTCCGGCGCGGCGAGACCTTCCTCGCCGAGCTGCGCGCCTTCTGCGAGACGGAGATCGACTCGGCCCGCATCGAGCGCGAGGCCCGCATCCCCGACGAGGTCGTGGCCGGCCTGAAGCGGCTCGGCGCCCTTGGCATGAAGATCGACACCAAGTACGGCGGCCTGGGCCTCTCCCAGCTGTACTACAACAAGGCCCTCGCCCTGGTCGGCTCGGTCAGCCCCGCCGTCGGCGCGCTGCTCTCCGCCCACCAGTCGATCGGCGTCCCGCAGCCGCTGAAGATCTTCGGCACCCAGGAGCAGAAGGACGCCTTCCTGCCCCGCTGCGCCACCACCGCCATCTCCGCCTTCCTGCTCACCGAGCCGGACGTCGGCTCGGACCCGGCGCGGCTGGCCACCATGGCGGTCCCGGAGGGCGACAGTTACGTCCTGGACGGCGTGAAGCTGTGGACCACCAACGGCGTCGTGGCCGACCTGCTGGTCGTCATGGCGCGGGTGCCGAAGTCCGAGGGGCACCCCGGCGGCATCACCGCGTTCGTGGTGGAGGCCGACGCCGAGGGCATCACGGTGGAGAACCGCAACGCCTTCATGGGCCTGCGCGGCATCGAGAACGGTGTCACCCGCTTCCACCGGGTGCGGGTCCCGGCCGCCAACCGGATCGGCCCCGAGGGCGCCGGTCTGAAGATCGCGCTCACCACGCTGAACACCGGCCGGCTGTCACTCCCCGCGATGTGCGCCGGGGCGGGCAAGTGGTGCCTGAAGATCGCCCGCCAGTGGGCCGCCGAGCGCGAGCAGTGGGGCAAGCCGGTCGCGCTGCACGAGGCCGTCGGCTCCAAGATCAGCTTCATCGCGGCGACCACCTTCGCGCTGGAGGCCGTCGTCGACCTCGCCTCCCAGATGGCCGACGAGGACCGCAACGACATCCGCATCGAGGCCGCGCTCGCCAAGCTGTACGGCTCGGAGATGGCCTGGCTGATGGCGGACGAGCTGGTCCAGATCCGGGGCGGCCGGGGCTACGAGACCGCCGAGTCGCTCGGGGCGCGCGGCGAGCGGGCCGTACCGGCCGAGCAGATGCTGCGCGACCTGCGCATCAACCGCATCTTCGAGGGCTCCACCGAGATCATGCACCTGCTGATCGCGCGCGAGGCCGTCGACGCCCACCTCTCGGTCGCCGGTGACCTCATCGACCCCGACAAGTCCCTCCAGGACAAGGCGAGGGCCGGTGCGGGCGCGGGCGTCTTCTACGCCAAGTGGCTGCCGAAGCTGGTCGCGGGGCCGGGCCAGCTCCCGTCGTCGTACGCCGAGTTCAAGCACGGCATCGACCTGTCCGGGCATCTGCGGTTCGTCGAGCGGCACGCCCGCAAGCTGGCCCGCGCGACCTTCTACGGGATGTCCCGCTGGCAGGGCCGGATGGAGACCAAGCAGGGCTTCCTCGGCCGGGTCGTGGACATCGGCGCGGAGCTGTTCGCCATGAGCGCGGCCTGTGTCCGGGCCGAACGGCTGCGGCGCGAGGGCGAGCACGGCCGCGAGGCGTACCAGCTCGCCGACGCCTTCTGCCGCCAGGCCCGCGTTCGCGTCGACGAGCTGTTCGGCCGCCTCTGGCACAACACCGACGGCGTCGACCGCAAGGTCGTCAAGGGCGTCCTCGGCGGCGCCTACGAGTGGCTGGAGGAGGGCGTCCTCGACCCCTCGGGAGACGGCGCCTGGATCGCGGACGCCACGCCGGGAGCGAGTGAACGCGTCAACGCCCGCCGCCCCTACGGCGGTTAGCCGCTAGCAGTACTTGTCGCTGCCGTCCCGGGTCGTCCACGAGCAGGTGTCGACCTTGGAGCCGTTCGACTTGGTCAGGGTCGCCGTGTCGCTGGTGTTGTTCCAGACGTACGCACGGCGGCCCTGGTACTTGTCCGACGTGGTGTCGCGGCCGCTGCCGGTGTGGACCTTCATGTACTTCCCGGCGCCGATCTTGACGTTCGGGAAGGAGTACTTGTGGTTCGAGGCGTCCTTCAGAACCCAGCCCTTCAGCGAGACCGCCGAGCGGCTGGCGTTCTTGAGCTGCACCCACTCGCCGTTGAGGCTGGAGTTGGACCGGGTGTCCTTGCCGGGGCTGTCGAAGTAGACCCGGTGGATCTGGACAGTGCCGGCCGCCTGGGCCGGGGTGCTCAGCAGGGTGCCGGTGAGCACGGCCGCGCCGGCGAGAGCGGGCAGGGCGGCGCGAAGGCGCACAGTGCGCATGAAGAGATCCCCCCAAGGATGTCGTCCACGAAGACGCTGCACGGGCGAGAAGTTCACCCGTTCAACTGAATTGTTATCACAGGATCTTCACTCCGGATTCACAATGGGAGAAACCTTCCCGCGCTGTGGGCCCCTTTCCCGCCCGGTCCAGGGACGCGCGGTCCGGGCGGCCGCCGGGTGCGGCCACAATGGGGGGATGACCGACAGCCCCGCCAGCCCCGCCCCGCTCGCCGACCCGCACCTCGTGTTCGACCCCGTCGCGGGCGACGGGCCGAAGGACGTGGTGATCCTCGGCTCCACCGGGTCCATCGGCACCCAGGCCATCGACCTGGTGCTGCGCAACCCCGACCGCTTCCGGGTCACCGCCCTCTCCGCGAACGGCGGCCGGGTGGACCTCCTCGCCGAGCAGGCGCGCAGGCTCGGGGTAGGCACCGTCGCGGTGGCCCGCGAGGACGCGGCACCGGCGCTGCGCGAGGCCCTGGCCGGGCAGTACGGCACCGAGCCGCTTCCGGAGATCCTGGTGGGCCCGGACGCCGCCGCCCATGTCGCCGCCTCCGACTGCCACACCGTCCTGAACGGGATCACCGGCTCCATCGGCCTCGCGCCGACGCTGGCCGCCCTGGAGGCCGGCCGCACCCTGGCACTGGCCAACAAGGAGTCGTTGATCGTCGGCGGCCCGCTGGTCAAGGCGCTGGCCAAGCCCGGCCAGATCATCCCGGTCGACTCCGAGCACGCGGCCCTCTTCCAGGCCCTCGCCTCCGGTACCCGCGCCGATGTGCGCAAGCTGGTCGTCACCGCCTCCGGCGGCCCCTTCCGCGGCCGCACCAAGGCCGAGCTGGCGGACGTCACCGTCGCCGACGCCCTCGCGCACCCCACCTGGGCGATGGGACCGGTGATCACGGTCAACTCCGCGACCCTGGTCAACAAGGGCCTGGAGGTCATCGAGGCCCACCTGCTCTACGACATTCCCTTCGACCGCATTGAGGTGGTCGTGCATCCCCAGTCGTATGTCCACTCGATGGTCGAGTTCACCGACGGTTCCACGATCGCCCAGGCGACGCCCCCCGACATGGGTGGACCGATCGCCATCGGCTTGGGCTGGCCCGAGCGCGTCCCGGACGCCGCCCCGGCCTTCGACTGGAGCAAGGCGTCCACCTGGGAGTTCTTCCCGCTGGACGATGACGCCTTCCCCTCGGTGAACCTCGCCCGGCACGTGGGCCGGCTCGCGGGCACCGCCCCGGCGGTGTTCAATGCGGCCAACGAGGAGTGCGTCGAAGCCTTCCTGGGCGGCGCTCTGCCCTTCAACGGGATCATGGAGACCGTCATCCGGGTGGTCGAGGAACACGGCACCCCGGTCACGGGAACTTCACTCACGGTGTCGGACGTCCTCGAAGCGGAGACCTGGGCCAGGGCCAGGGCCCGCGAACTGACCAACCGGACGGCTACCGCGGAGGCGCGTGCATGACGACCTTGATGTTCATCCTCGGCATAGTGGTCTTCGCGGTCGGTCTGCTGGTCTCGATCGCCTGGCACGAGCTGGGGCACCTGTCCACGGCCAAGCTCTTCGGCATCCGTGTCCCGCAGTACATGGTCGGATTCGGCCCGACCATCTGGTCACGGCACAAGGGCGAGACCGAGTACGGCATCAAGGCCGTCCCGCTCGGCGGCTACATCCGCATGATCGGCATGTTCCCGCCGGACGACGCGGGCCGGGTCTCCGCCCGTTCCACCTCCCCGTGGCGCGGCATGATCGAGGACGCCCGCTCGGCGGCGTACGAGGAGCTCAAGCCGGGCGACGAGACGCGGATGTTCTACACGCGCAAGCCGTGGAAGCGCGTCATCGTCATGTTCGCCGGGCCGTTCATGAACCTGATCCTGGCGGTCGGGCTCTTCCTCACCGTGCTGATGGGCTTCGGCGTCCAGCAGGAGACCAACACCGTCTCCTCGGTCTCCGCCTGCGTCATCGCGCAGAACCAGAACCGCGACGACTGCAAGAAGTCCGACCCGGCCTCCCCGGCGGCCGCCGCCGGGATCAAGGCGGGCGACAAGATCGTCTCCTTCGACGGCAGACCCACCGCGAAGTGGAACACGCTGTCCGACCTCATCCGGGACAGCGCGGGCCGCAACGTACCGATCGTGGTCGAGCGGGACGGCAGGAAGCTCACCCTGCACGCCACCATCGCCACCAACCAGGTGGCCAAGAAGGACTCCAGCGGCACCTACATCCAGGGCCAGTACGTCACGGCCGGCTTCCTCGGCTTCAGCCCGGCGCGCGGGGTCGTCAAGCTCGGCTTCGGCGACTCGGTGGTCTGGATGGGCGACCAGGTCGGCCACGCCGTGGAGTCCCTCGTCGACCTGCCCGGCAAGGTCCCGGCCCTGTGGAACGCCGCCTTCGGCGACGGCCCCCGCGAGCCGGACTCCCCGATGGGCATCGTCGGCGCCGCCCGCGTCACCGGCGAGATCGCCACGCTGGACATCCCGGCCTCCCAGCAGGTGGCCATGGCCGTCTTCGTGGTCGCCGGGTTCAACCTCTCGCTGTTCCTCTTCAACATGCTCCCGCTGCTCCCGCTCGACGGCGGGCACATCGCGGGCGCCCTGTGGGAGTCGCTGCGCCGCCAGGTGGCCCGCGTGCTGCGCCGCCCCGACCCCGGCCCGTTCGACGTGGCGAAGCTGATGCCGGTGGCCTATGTGGTGGCCGGGATCTTCGTCTGCTTCACCGTGCTCGTGCTCATCGCGGACGTGGTCAACCCGGTCCGGATCTCCTGACCTCGTACGACCAGGAAAAGCGGCCCGGAACTCCAGGTTCCGGGCCGCCGTCCATTGGGTGGGTTTGCCGGGTGGGATGTGCTGGCGGACAGCCCCGTGTCGTAATCTCAGAGCCTGGAGCCCGCGGTTCACGGGACCGGATCTTGATCCACGACTTGGGGTTGCACAGCAGATGACTGCGATTTCTCTCGGCATGCCGTCCGTACCGACCAAGATCGCCGAGCGGCGCAAGAGCCGTCAGATCCAGGTCGGCTCCGTCGCGGTCGGCGGAGACGCCCCCGTGTCGGTGCAGTCGATGACGACGACCCGTACCTCGGACATCGGGTCGACGTTGCAGCAGATCGCGGAGCTGACGGCGTCGGGCTGTCAGATCGTGCGGGTGGCGTGTCCGACGCAGGATGACGCGGACGCGTTGGCGACGATCGCGCGGAAGTCGCAGATCCCGGTGATCGCGGACATTCACTTCCAGCCGAAGTACGTGTTCGCCGCGATCGAGGCGGGTTGTGCGGCGGTGCGGGTGAATCCGGGGAACATCAAGCAGTTCGACGACAAGGTCCGTGAGATCGCCAGGGCGGCGAAGGATCACGGCACTCCGATCCGGATCGGTGTGAACGCGGGTTCGCTGGACCGCCGTCTGCTGCAGAAGTACGGCAAGGCCACCCCGGAGGCGCTGGTGGAGTCGGCGCTGTGGGAGGCGTCGCTGTTCGAGGAGCACGATTTCCGGGACATCAAGATCTCGGTGAAGCACAACGACCCGGTCGTGATGATCGAGGCGTACCGCCAGCTCGCCGCGCAGTGCGACTACCCGCTGCACCTGGGTGTGACGGAGGCGGGTCCGGCGTTCCAGGGCACGATCAAGTCGGCGGTCGCCTTCGGTGCCCTGCTCTCCGAGGGCATCGGCGACACCATCCGGGTCTCCCTGTCGGCGCCGCCGGCGGAGGAGGTCAAGGTGGGTCTGCAGATCCTGGAGTCGCTGAACCTGAAGCAGCGTGGTCTGGAGATCGTTTCCTGCCCGTCCTGCGGCCGCGCCCAGGTCGATGTCTACAAGCTGGCCGAGGAGGTCACCGCCGGCCTGACCGGGATGGAGGTCCCGCTGCGGGTGGCGGTCATGGGCTGCGTGGTGAACGGTCCCGGTGAGGCGCGCGAGGCGGACCTCGGGGTCGCGTCGGGCAACGGCAAGGGGCAGATCTTCGTGAAGGGCGAGGTCATCAAGACCGTCCCGGAGTCGAAGATCGTGGAGACCCTCATCGAGGAGGCCATGAAGCTCGCCGAGCAGATGGAAGCGGACGGCATCACGTCGGGCGAGCCGACGGTGGCGGTAGCGGGCTGACAAGTCTGGCGCCCTGGGGGAGGGAGAGGCCACCGGCCCTCTTCCTCCCCCAGAGGCGCGGGGAACTGCGCGACAAGCCCGCAGCCGCCGCACGGACATCAGGCACCCGAGCTCAAGAGCGCACCCCCAAAGCAGCGCGGCTATAGTGCGGGGACCACAGCAGAACCCCCAGGGTGAGGCCCCGCACGTGTTGACCCAGACCACCTCACGGGTGCTCGAACCGAGCGACCTCGACGCAGCGCTCGCGGTCCTCGACCGCGAGCCCGTCGCCAACGCCTTCGTGACCGCCCGTGTCCAGGTGGCCGGCCTCGACCCCTGGCGCCTCGGCGGCGAGATGTGGGGCTGGTACGAGGACGGCATGCTCACGTCCCTCTGCTACGCGGGCGCCAACCTCGTCCCCGTCTGCGCCACCCCCCGCGCCGTCCGCGCCTTCGCCGACCGCGCCCGCCGGGCCGGCCGCCGCTGCTCCTCCATCGTCGGCCCCGCCGGACCCACCTCCGAGCTGTGGCGCCTGCTGGAACCGCACTGGGGCCCCGCCCGCGAGATCCGCGCCCGTCAGCCCCTCATGATCACCGACCACATGCCCGAGGACATACATCCCGACCCCTATGTCCGGCGCGTCCGCAAGGACGAGATGGACACGATCATGCCCGCGTGCGTGGCCATGTTCACCGAGGAGGTCGGCGTCTCCCCGATGGCAGGCGACGGCGGACTGCTCTACCAGGCCCGCGTCGCCGAACTCGTCGGCTCCGGCCGCTCCTTCGCCCGCCTCGACAGCAGCGGCAAGGTGGTCTTCAAGGCCGAGATCGGCGCCGCCACCGCCCGGGCGTGCCAGATCCAGGGCGTCTGGGTCGCCCCCGAGTACCGGGGCAAGGGCCTCGCCGCCCCCGGCATGGCCGCCGTACTGCGCTACGCCCTCGCCGACATAGCGCCGATCGCCAGCCTCTACGTCAACGACTTCAACACCGCCGCCCGCGCCACCTACCGCAGGGTGGGGTTCCAGGAGGTCGGCGAGTTCATGAGCATCCTCTTCTGACGGGCCCACCGGGCCACCCCTGTACGCTCCCCGCATGGACCTCGTGATCGGCACCCTGGACCTCGAAGCCCACGTCGACGAGGCCCTCGCCGTCCAGGCCCTCGCCTTCGGCCTCGGCCCGGACGAGATCGCCGTACGCCGCCAGATCGTCCAGCGCCACATGCGCATGCCCGGCGCCCGCGCGCTCGGCGCTACCAGCCGGGGCGCGCTGATCGGCTTCGTGTACGGGATGCCCAACTCCCGCGCCCACTGGTGGTCCACCATCGTGGAGCCCTATCTGCGCGCCGAGGGCAACGACGGCTGGCTCGACGACTCCTTCGTGATCACCGAGCTGCACGTCCACCCCGGCCATCAGAACCGGGGCATCGGCCGCCGCCTGATCACCCGCATCACCGACAGCGCCGCCGAACCCCGCTCGATCCTCTCCGCGATCGACACCGACAGCCCCGCCCGCGGCCTCTACCACTCGCTCGGCTACACCGACCTCGCCCGCCAGGTCCACTTCCCGAGCGCCCCCATGCCGTACGCCGTCATGGGCGCCCCCCTGCCGCTGCGCCGTCGTTAGGGCCTGTCTTCCGGATCTTGCCGGCGTCGCGGGCCCTGGCACGCACATCTGCTGCGTTGTCGTCACTCGTCGACGCTCCGCGTCGACTCCCTCCTCCGCCTTGCAGCTGCACGCACCAGACCCCGCTCGGGTCGGCCCGAAGGCGCCGTCGGCCCGAGCCGACCAGATCCGGAAAACAGGCCCTAACCGATTTCCACCCGTGCGGGAGGCCCGGCTAACCTCCTAGCCATCACCTACATTTCCGGCAGGAGTACGAGAAAAATGGCGAACGTACCGGTCCAGCGCATGTCCAAGTTGTTGGCGAAGACGCTGCGCGACGACCCGGCGGACGCCGAGGTCCTCAGCCACAAGCTCCTCGTCCGCGCCGGTTACGTCCGCCGCACCGCCGCCGGCATCTGGTCCTGGCTGCCGCTGGGCACCAAGGTCCTCGCCAACGTCGAGCGGATCGTGCGCGAGGAGATGGACGCCATCGGAGCCCAGGAGGTCGTCCTCCCCGTCCTGCTGCCGCGCGAGCCCTACGAGGCCACCGGCCGCTGGGACGAGTACGGCGCCGAGCTGTTCCGCCTCCAGGACCGCAAGGGCGGCGACTACCTCCTCGGCCCCACCCACGAGGAGATCTTCACCCTGCTGGTGAAGGATCAGGCGTCCTCCTACAAGGACCTGCCGGTGATCCTGTACCAGATCCAGTCCAAGTTCCGGGACGAGGCGCGCCCCCGCGCGGGCATCCTGCGCGGCCGCGAGTTCCTGATGAAGGACTCGTACTCCTTCGACACCGATGACGAGGGCCTGGCCTCCTCCTACGCCCTGCACCGCGCCGCCTACCAGCGGATCTACGAGCGCCTCGGCCTCGACTACCGCATCTGCGCGGCCACCGCGGGCGCCATGGGCGGCTCCCGGTCCGAGGAGTTCCTCGCCCCCGCCGAGGCCGGCGAGGACACCTTCGCCGACTGCCCCAACTGCGACTTCGCAGCCAACACCGAGGCCGTGTACTACGAACTGGCCGCCGTCGACGGCTCGGCCGTGCCCGCGCTGGAGGAGATCCCCACCCCGGACACCCCGACCATCGAGACCCTCGCCGCCTCCCTCGGCGTCCCCGCCTCCGCCACCCTGAAGAACCTGCTGGTCAAGGTGGACGGCGAGATCGTCGCCGTGGGCGTGCCCGGCGACCGCGAGGTCGACCTGGGCAAGGTCGAGGCGCACTTCGCCCCGGCCGCCGTCGAGCTGGTCACCGCCGAGGACTTCGTCGGCCGCCCCGACCTGGTGCGCGGCTACGTCGGCCCGCAGGGCCTGGGCGAGAAGGTCAAGTACATCGCCGACCCCCGCGTGGCCCCCGGCACCGACTGGATCACCGGCGCCAACAAGGAGCACACGCACGCCAAGAACGTCGTCGCGGGCCGTGACTTCGAGGTCGACGAGTACGTGGACGTCGTCGTGGTCCAGGAGGGCGACCCCTGCCCCAAGTGCGGCGCCGGGCTGAAGCTGGACCGGGCCATCGAGATCGGCCACATCTTCCAGCTCGGCCGCAAGTACGCCGACGCCCTCAAGCTCGACGTGCTCGGCCAGAACGGCAAGCCCGTCCGCGTCACCATGGGCTCCTACGGCATCGGCGTCTCCCGCGCCGTCGCCGCCCTCGCCGAGCAGACCGCCGACGAGCACGGCCTGTGCTGGCCCAAGGAGGTCGCCCCGGCCGACGTGCACGTGGTCGCCGCAGGCAAGGCGCTCCAGACCGAGCTGGCCCTCGACGTCGCCGAGAAGCTGTCCGCCGCGGGCGTCCGCGTCCTGGTCGACGACCGGGCCGGGGTGTCGCCGGGCGTGAAGTTCACCGACGCCGAGCTGATCGGCGTCCCCCAGATCCTGGTCGCCGGGCGCCGCTCCGCCGACGGTGTGCTGGAGCTGAAGGACCGCAAGACCGGCGAGCGCGAGGAGCTGACGGTCGAGGAGGCCATCGCCCGCCTCACCGCCTGAGCGGATGCGTGAGAAGGCCCGGCCGCGGGGTGCGGCCGGGCCTTCTCACGTCCGGCTACAGCCAGGTGGCGAACTCCAGCAGCAGGTCCGCGTCCTGCTCCCGGCCCACCCGGCGGGCCCGTACCCCGGACTCCACGGCCCGGAACAGTGTCCAGCCGCGCAGCCGCTCTTGGTCCACCTCCAGCGACTCCGCGAGCCGCTTGATCCGGCGCCTGGTCACCGACGCGCCGGACGGCACCGCGATCAGGTCCTCCACCCGGTCCCGCACCAGCCGCGCCAGGTCGAACGCGGACTCGCCGACCACCGGGTCCGGGCCCACCGCCAGCCACGGCAGCCGCTCCCCGCCGAGCACCTTGCTCTGCCGGAACGTGCCGTGCAGCAGCCGGTGGTCCGGCGCCCCGGCCAGCAGTTCCTCGCGCACCGCAAGCGCCGCGTCCACCAGGGACGCCGAGTCGGGGTCCGTCAGGGCGCTCGCGGCCATCGCCTCGGCCTGCCGTCCCGTACGCTCGGCCACCGTCTCGAACCGGTGCGCGCCCTCGCCGGCCGGCGGGTCCACCCAGAGGCGGCGCAGTGTCCCGGCCGCCTCCAGCAGCGCCTTGGCCTCCGGCAGCGAGCGCACCGACACGTCCGGGTGCAGCCGCTCCAGCAGCAGCGCACCCTCCGCCACGTCCTCGGGCCCGCCGTCCAGGAGCTGTACGGCACCCAGGCCGCCCCAGTGCGCCAGCGCGGCCCGCTCGCTCTCCGGCCGGGCCCGCGCGGGCGCCAGCTTCAGCACGGCGGGGCTGCCGTCCGCGCGCCGCACCAGCAGCACCAGGCTGCTCCGGCCGCCCGGCACCTGCACCCGGTCCACGGTCAACTCGCGTCCGGCGACGGCCCGTTCGGCCGCCTCGGGCAGTCCCGCCAGCCAGTCGTCACCGGGCGGCGCGGTCTCCCGGCTCGCCCGGACCAGTCGCCGGGGCGGTTCCAAAGCCATGCGCGAGTCGTTCCCCTTCTCCTGCGTCCGCCTGCTGTTCCCTGCGGCACCCCCACAACCGAAGGCCCCAGGAAGGCTACGCCTTCCACGTACCCCCTCAGAGCCGTCGGTCCGGCCGGGGGGACAACGGCTGAGGGGCCCGCTCAGGCCGTCGGGGACCCGGAAGGGGTGGTGTCCGCGGCGCCGGCCCGGCCCGTGGTGTCGTCGGTGCGTTCCGCGAGGCCGGGGAAGGCAAGGGCGTGGCCGGACCAGCGGGCCGCGCGTACCGCGGCCTCGCGCAGGGACGCGGTGGCGGTGGTGCGGCGGGGGCCGCTGGAGGCACGGACCAGGTCGGCGTAGACCCCGGCGAGACGTTCCTCCAGCTCCGCGGCGAGGCGCAGCGCGGCCGAGGAGTCCGCCACCGAGAAGGGCAGCGCGTACGCGGGGCTCGCCGCCACGGGCTCCCCGCCCAGGTCGCGGACCGAGCGGGCCAGGGTGTCGCGGGCCGCGCGGTGGGCGTCGTACGCGGAGCGTGCCTCGCCCTGCCGGGGCGTGCCGATCCGGCCGCCGACGACCCCGTAGCCGTACACCGCCGCGTGTTCCGCCGCCAACGCTGCCTGGAGGGCGGTCAGTTCGGCCTGCTTCGTCTTCTCGCCGTCGCTCACTTCGCCGCCTCCGTCAGCAGATAGGCGTGCGCGGACCCGGCCGCCGACACCGATGCCATCAGCCGGGCCAGCTCGCCCGGCACCTCCAGCAGCGCCGCCGCGCGCCGGTCCGCCACGGTCCGCTCGGCGGACGCCAGCGAGGTCAGCGCCTCCTTGCGGTCGGCGGACGCGGTGGGCGCCGGCGAGGGCGACTTCCCCGCCTTCGCGCCTTTCCGCACCTTGTCGGCCTTGTCGTCGGGCGTGCCGCCGAAGGCGTCCCGGTGCGCGGCCACCGCGGCCCGCAGCGGGGACAGCCGGTCGGCGAGCGCCGGGTGCGCGTCGAGCACCGCGTCGTAGCGCGCCAGCAGATCGGCGCTGTCCCGCGCCGCACGCGCGCGGGCGCGGGTGGCCGCCGAGGCCGCGCGCTCGGCGGGGCCCGAACCGGCCGAGCAGCCCGTGAGCAGGGCGGTGGCACCGGCCAGGGAGGCGAGCAGGGTTCTTCTGCGCGGCCCCGAACGGGCGCGCGGCGGTGGGGAGTACGACACGGCAGACGTCCTCGGGGAACTCGTACGGGGAGAGACGGGGGAGACGCGGGGGCGAGGCGGGGGAAGGCACCGGAGAGCGGGGCCCTTCGAACAGGCCGCCCGCCCGTGATCACCGTACCCGCGCCCTGTCCCCGCACCACTCACCGGCACCGCTCCTCACCCCCGACCGCCCACCGGACGGACGCGCGGGACGTGCGGGCCCGCCGAGGGTGGACGGCAACACCCATCGCGACCGGATACCCTTTGACCAGACACGCGACCATCCCACAACAGCACACGCGGCCGAGGAGTCACCCGGATGAGCACCACCCAGAGCGAGAGGCTGCGAGAGCTGCTCGAACCGCTCGTCACCTCCCAGGGGCTGGATCTCGAGGAGATCGCCGTCGACTCCGTCGGACGCAAGCGTGTGCTGCGCGTGGTCGTCGACTCCGACACCGGAGCGGACCTGGACCGGATCGCCGATGTGAGCCGCGCGCTCTCGGCGAAGCTCGACGAGACCGACGCGATGGGCGACCAGGCGTACGACCTGGAGGTCGGCACCCCGGGCGCCGAGCGCCTCCTGACCGAACCCCGCCACTACCGGCGCGCCGTCGACCGGCTGGTCAAGTTCCAGCTCGCCGACGGCGGCGAAGTGGTCGCGCGCATCCTGGGCACGGACCACGAGGGCGTGGACCTGGAGGTCCCCGGCGTGAAGGGCCGCAAGGCCACCCACCGCCGGCTCGACTTCCCGGAGATCGCCAAGGCGCGGGTGCAGGTCGAGTTCAACCGCAAGGACAAGAAGGACATGAAGGAAGAGGAGGAGGCGTAGCCGTGGACATCGACATGAGCGCCCTGCGGGGCTTGGTCAGGGAGAAGGAGATCTCCTTCGACCTGCTGGTCGAGGCGATCGAGTCGGCCCTCCTCATCGCGTACCACCGCACCGAGGGCAGCCGCCGCCACGCGCGCGTGGAGCTGAACCGCCAGAGCGGTCACGTGACCGTGTGGGCCAAGGAGGACCCGGAGGACGTCGAGGAGGGGCAGGAACGCCGCGAGTTCGACGACACCCCCTCCGGGTTCGGCCGGATCGCCGCCACCACCGCCAAGCAGGTCATCCTGCAGCGGCTGCGCGACGCGGAGGACGACGCCACGCTCGGCGAGTACGCCGGCCGGGAGGGCGACATCGTCACCGGCGTGGTCCAGCAGGGCCGCGACCCGAAGAACG
Source organism: Streptomyces griseoluteus (assembly GCF_004784465.1). Taxonomy (GTDB): domain Bacteria; phylum Actinomycetota; class Actinomycetes; order Streptomycetales; family Streptomycetaceae; genus Streptomyces; species Streptomyces griseoluteus. The sequence goes on from NZ_SRRU01000001.1 coordinate 1,131,225, forward strand.
TGCTGGTGGACATCGGCAAGCTGGAGGCCATCCTGCCGGTGCAGGAGCAGGTCCCCGGCGAGACCTACCAGCACGGCATGCGGCTGCGCTCCTACGTGGTCCGCGTCGCCAAGGGCGTGCGCGGCCCCTCGGTCACCCTCTCGCGCACCCACCCCAACCTGGTGAAGAAGCTCTTCTCCCTGGAGGTGCCGGAGATCGCGGACGGCTCGGTGGAGATCGCCGCCATCGCCCGCGAGGCCGGCCACCGCACCAAGATCGCCGTACGGTCCACCCGTTCGGGCCTGAACGCCAAGGGCGCCTGCATCGGCCCGATGGGCGGCCGGGTGCGCAACGTGATGGGCGAGCTGAACGGCGAGAAGATCGACATCGTCGACTGGTCGGACGACCCGGCCGAGATGGTGGCGAACGCCCTCTCACCCGCTCGGGTGAGCAAGGTCGAGGTCGTGGACCTCGCCGCCCGCTCCGCGCGGGTCACCGTGCCGGACTACCAGCTCTCGCTGGCGATCGGCAAGGAGGGCCAGAACGCCCGGCTCGCCGCCCGCCTCACCGGCTGGCGCATCGACATCCGGCCGGACACCGAGCAGGTCACCGACTAGCTCGGCCCGTCCGCCGACCCGATCCGGTCCGGGACCTGCCCTGATCACCGCAAAGATCAGGACAGATCCCGACCGGATCGCGACCGTTCACCACACTGCAACTGTTCGATCTCTGCCCCAAAGGGGTGAGGTCGGTACGGGGAGGTAGACTTAACCGTGTCTGGCCGGACGCACACCCGAGCACGCCCTGAACGTACCTGTGTGGGGTGCCGGAAGCGGGCGGCCAAGAACGATCTACTGCGGATCGTGATGATCGAGGACGCCTGCGTCCCCGATCCTCGCGGTACGCTGCCCGGCCGGGGTGCTTATGTACACCCGGCTCCGGTCTGTCTGGACCAGGCGGTTCGCCGCCGGGCGTTCACGCGGGCACTGCGCGCCCCGCGAGCGCTCGACACAAACGCGTTGCGCCGATACGTCGAGCAGACGACAGTTGCCGAGCAGGCAACACCGTAAGAAGTGCCGCCCGGAACACCGCGGCGGCCTGGTACCTCGCGAGTCGAAAGCAGGTCGAGATTGCGATGAGCACTCGATGAGTACGCGATGAGTACGCCCATGAACTAGCGACGGTCCGGCATCACCCGGACCTCAAAGGAGCGAAGTGGCTAAGGTCCGGGTATACGAACTCGCCAAGGAGTTCGGTGTCGAGAGCAAGGTCGTCATGGCCAAGCTCCAGGAACTCGGTGAATTCGTCCGTTCGGCGTCTTCGACGATCGAAGCGCCTGTCGTACGCAAGCTGACCGACGCCTTCCAGGGCGGTGGCAACGGCAAGTCCGCCGGCAAGCCCGCCCCGCGCAAGGCGACCCCCAAGCCCGGCGCGCCCTCCCCGGCGCAGTCGGCCCGTCCGGCTGCCCCGAAGCCGGGCGCCCCCAAGCCCGCCGCGCAGCAGCCCGCTGCCCCGGCGGCTTCCTCGGCTCCCGCGCCGGCCGCTCCCGGCCCGCGTCCGGTGCCGGGTCCCAAGCCCGCGCCGCGCCCGGCCCCGGCCGCTCCGGAGTTCACCGCTCCGCCGGCCGCCCAGGCTCCGCAGGCCCCCGCCGCGCAGGGTCCCGCCACGCAGGCCCCGCGTCCCGGCGGCGCCCGTCCCGGCGCCCCCAAGCCGGGTGGCGCCCGTCCGGCCGCTCCCGGCCAGGGCGGTCAGGGCCAGCGTCCCGGCCAGGGCGCCCCGCGCCCCGGTGGCCAGGGTCAGCGTCCCGGCGCCCGTCCGGCCGGTCCCCGTCCGGGCAACAACCCCTTCACCTCCGGTGGCTCCACCGGCATGGCGCGCCCGCAGGCGCCCCGTCCGCAGGGCGGCCCCCGTCCCGCCGGCGGTCCCGGTGCCCCCGGCGCCGGTCCCCGTCCGCAGGGTCCGGGCGCTCAGGGCGGCGGTCCTCGTCCGCAGGCTCCGGGCCGTCCCGGTCCGTCGCCCGCCGGCATGCCCCGCCCCCAGGGCGGCCCTCGTCCCGGCCCGGCCGGTCCGCGTCCGAACCCCGGCATGATGCCGCAGCGTCCCGCCGCGGGCCCGCGTCCCGGCGGCGGTGGCCCCGGTGGCCGCGGTCCCGGTGCCGGTGGTCGTCCCGGTGGCGGCGGCGGTCGTCCGGGCGGCGGCGGCTTCGCCGGTCGTCCGGGTGGCGGCGGTGGCGGCGGCTTCGCCGGCCGTCCCGGTGGTCCCGGTGGCGGTGGCGGTGGCGGCGGCTTCGCCGGCCGTCCCGGCGGTGGCGGCGGTGGCCGTCCCGGCTTCGGCGGTCGTCCCGGTGGTCCGGGTGGCCGTGGTGGCACGCAGGGCGCCTTCGGCCGTCCCGGCGGTCCCGCGCGTCGCGGTCGCAAGTCGAAGCGTCAGAGGCGCCAGGAGTACGAGGCCATGCAGGCCCCGTCGGTCGGCGGCGTGATGCTGCCTCGCGGCAACGGACAGACCGTCCGCCTGTCGCGCGGTGCGTCCCTCACCGACTTCGCGGAGAAGATCAACGCCAACCCGGCGTCGCTCGTCGCCGTGATGATGAACCTCGGCGAGATGGTCACTGCCACGCAGTCCGTCTCCGACGAGACGCTGCAGCTCCTCGCCGGCGAGATGAACTACGTCATCGAGATCGTCAGCCCGGAGGAGGAGGACCGCGAGCTGCTCGAGTCCTTCGACATCGAGTTCGGCGAGGACGAGGGTGGCGAGGAGTTCCTCGTCGCGCGTCCGCCGGTCGTGACCGTCATGGGTCACGTCGACCACGGTAAGACCCGACTGCTGGACACCATCCGCAAGACGAACGTCGTCGCGGGCGAGGCCGGCGGTATCACGCAGCACATCGGTGCGTACCAGGTCACGACCGAGGTCAACGACGAAGAGCGCAAGATCACCTTCATCGACACCCCGGGTCACGAGGCGTTCACCGCCATGCGTGCCCGTGGTGCGAAGTCGACCGACATCGCCATCCTGGTGGTCGCGGCCAACGACGGCGTCATGCCGCAGACGGTCGAGGCGCTGAACCACGCCAAGGCGGCCGACGTGCCGATCGTGGTCGCGGTCAACAAGATCGACGTCGAGGGCGCCGACCCGACCAAGGTGCGCGGTCAGCTGACCGAGTACGGTCTGGTGGCCGAGGAGTACGGCGGCGACACCATGTTCGTCGACATCTCCGCCAAGCAGGGCCTCAACATCGAGAGCCTGCTCGAGGCCGTGGTCCTGACCGCGGACGCCTCGCTCGACCTGCGGGCCAACCCGGACCAGGACGCGCAGGGCATCGCGATCGAGTCCCACCTCGACCGCGGCCGTGGTGCCGTCGCGACCGTCCTGGTCCAGCGAGGCACCCTGCGGGTCGGCGACACCATGGTGGTCGGCGACGCGTACGGCCGTGTCCGCGCGATGCTCGACGACAAGGGCGAGAACGTGGAAGAGGCGGGTCCCTCGACCCCGGTCCTCGTCCTCGGTCTCACCAACGTCCCGGGCGCCGGCGACAACTTCCTGGTCGTCGACGAGGACCGTACGGCCCGTCAGATCGCGGAGAAGCGGGCGGCGCGCGAGCGCAACGCCAACTTCGCGCGGCGCGGTGTCCGGTTCTCCCTGGAGAACCTGGACGAGGCCCTCAAGGCCGGTCTGGTGCAGGAACTCAACCTCATCATCAAGGGCGACGCGTCCGGTTCGGTGGAGGCTCTCGAGTCCTCGCTGCTCCAGCTCGACGTCGGCGAAGAGGTCGACATCCGCATCCTGCACCGCGGTGTGGGTGCGGTCACCGAGTCCGACATCAACCTGGCGACCGGCTCCGACGCCATCGTCATCGGCTTCAACGTCCGCGCCGCGGGCCGCGCGGCGCAGATGGCGGAGCGCGAGGGTGTCGACGTCCGGTACTACTCGGTGATCTACCAGGCCATCGAGGAGATCGAGGCGGCCCTCAAGGGCATGCTCAAGCCGGAGTACGAGGAGGTCGAGCTCGGCACGGCGGAGATCCGCGAGGTCTTCAAGTCGTCCAAGCTGGGCAACATCGCCGGTGTCCTGGTCCGGTCGGGCGAGGTCAGGCGCAACACCAAGGCGCGCCTCCTCCGCGACGGCAAGGTCATCGCGGAGAACCTCAACATCTCCGGTCTGCGTCGCTTCAAGGACGACGTCACCGAGATCCGCGAAGGCTTCGAGGGTGGTATCAACCTCGGAAACTTCAACGACATCAAGGTCGACGACGTCATCGCGACGTACGAGATGCGCGAGAAGCCGCGAGCGTAACGCTGCGCTGTGCGTCGGCCGACGGGTCCTGTACCCGTCGGCCGACGCGCCGTCCCTGGGGGCTCCGCCCCCAGACCCCCGGCCTATGCCCACCCACCACCCGGAACTGTTGGTTGTGAAGCCGACCGAGACGGGTGGCCGGGTGGGAAACGGGGGTCTGGGGGCGGAGCCCCCAGGTTGCGGCGGAAACCCTGTCGAGCGGGCAGCTCGTACGGGGTACGGTGCTTAGAACCACCGATCCCGGACCGGCGGGTTAACCGGTTTCACATGTACGTGGGGACTCTGTCCTTCGACCTCCTCCTCGGCGACGTCCACTCGCTGAAGGAGAAGCGCTCCGTCGTCCGCCCGATCGTCGCCGAACTCCAGCGGAAGTACTCCGTGAGCGCGGCCGAGGTGGACCACATGGACCTGCACCGGCGAGCGCTCATCGGCCTCGCCACGGTGTCCGGCGACGCGGCGCACCTCACCGACGTACTGGACCAGTGCGAACGGCTGGTCGCCGCCCGCCCCGAAGTGGAGCTGCTGTCCGTGCGACGGCGCTTCCACGGCGACGACGACTGACCGAAGAAACGCGAAGAAGAAGAAAGAACGGGAGACGGACCAGTGGCCGACAACGCTCGGGCGAAAAGGCTGGCGGACCTCATCCGGGAGGTGGTGGCCCAGAAGCTGCAGCGTGGGATCAAGGACCCGCGGCTCGGCTCGCACGTCACCATCACGGACACGCGGGTCACGGGTGACCTGCGAGAGGCGACCGTCTTCTACACGGTCTACGGCGACGACGAGCAGCGGCAGGCCGTCGCCGCCGGCCTGGAGAGCGCCAAGGGCATCCTGCGCTCCGAGGTCGGCCGCGCGGCCGGGGTGAAGTTCACGCCGACCCTGACCTTCGTCGCGGACGCCCTGCCGGACACGGCCCGCAACATCGAGGACCTCCTCGACCGGGCCCGGCAGTCCGACGCCCAGGTGCGCGAGGCGTCCTCGGGTGCCGCGTACGCCGGTGGCGCGGACCCGTACCGCAAGCCGGAGTCCGACGACGAGACGGACGACGCCGCAGAATGACAGCCAAGCCCACCCCGCCCGACGGCCTTGTCATCGTGGACAAGCCGTCGGGCTTCACCTCGCACGACGTGGTCGCCAAGATGCGCGGGATCGCCCGGACCCGCCGCGTCGGCCACGCCGGCACCCTCGACCCCATGGCCACCGGTGTCCTCGTCCTCGGTCTGGAGCGCGCCACCAAGCTCCTCGGGCACCTCGCCCTGACCGAGAAGGAGTACCTGGGCACCGTCCGGCTCGGCCAGAACACCCTCACCGACGACGCCGAGGGGGAGATCTCCTCCTCCACGGACGCGTCCAAGGTGACCCGCGAGGCGATCGACGCCGGGATCGCCAAGCTCAGCGGCGACATCATGCAGGTGCCGTCCAAGGTCAGCGCCATCAAGATCGACGGGGTGCGTTCCTACAAGCGGGCCCGTGAGGGCGAGGACTTCGAGATCCCGGCCCGCCCGGTGACCGTCTCCTCCTTCACGGTGTACGACGTCCGGGACGCGGTCGCCGAGGACGGCACCCCCGTGCTCGACCTGGTCGTCTCCGTGGTGTGCTCCTCCGGCACCTACATCCGCGCCCTCGCCCGCGACCTGGGCGCCGACCTGGGCGTCGGCGGCCACCTCACGGCGCTGCGCCGGACGCGGGTCGGCCCGTACAAGCTGGACTCCGCGCGGACCCTGGACCAGCTCCAGGCGGAGCTGACCGTGATGCCGGTCGCGGAGGCCGCCTCCGCCGCCTTCCCGCGCTGGGACGTGGACGCCAAGCGGGGCAGGCTGCTGCTCAACGGCGTGCGGCTGGAGATGCCCGAGGTGTACGCGGGCGCCGGTCCCGTCGCGGTGTTCGACCCCGAGGGCCGCTTCCTCGCGCTGGTGGAGGAGCAGAAGGGCAAGGCCAAGAGCCTCGCCGTCTTCGGCTGAGCGGGTCTTGTGCCCGTGGAGCGGCGGTCACGGGGTACATGCCACATCCGCCGCTCCACGGTCCCCCCTCGGTTCCCCCACCCCTGACGTCTATCCATTCCGCACCGCCGATTCACCCGTCCGGCCGGGCGCTCGGAGTGAACCGGGGGAGCGGAAGGGGGCGCTTTCTCTCCACGCCCTGTTCCGGTGATCATCGCGCGCCTACCGTCGAGGTGAGACGCGGGTGCACGGCTGGGGAGGCAGGACGATGGCGGGAGAGGGGCCGCGAACGGGGAGCGGCGGCTTGGGTGATCGCGCGGACGCCCTGGTGGAGATCCGCGACCACTCCGGGCGTCTGCGCGGCGTCGGCTTCCTCGCCGACCACCACGGCACCCTGCTCACCAGCCACGAGGCCGTCGAGGGCGCGGGCCGGCTCGTGCTGCACGCCGCCGGCGACCGCACGCGCGTGGTCGACGCCGAGGCCGTCGTGCCGCTGCCGCGCCACGGGCTCGCGCTCGTCCGTACCGAGAACCTGGGCGTCGCCCCGCTGCCGCTGACCGTGCGCGACCGGATCGAGGCGGGCACCTACGTACGGATCGCCGCCGGCGGCTGGCGCGAGGCGCGGGTGCTCACCGCCGCCCCGGCCGCCTGTCCCGTCGGGGACCGTCACCAGGTGCTGGACGACGCGCTGGAACTCGCGCTCGGCACCGCCGCCCGCGACGCGCTCCGGCCGGGCGGAGGCACCACCGGTGGCCCCGTGCTCGACGCCCGTACCGGCGCGGTCCTCGGCGTCCTCGGCGCCTCTCTGCGCTCCGCCGGCCGGGACTCTGCCTTCGCCGCTCCCGTACGCCCCGCCGACGAGACGGACCCCGCGCTCACCGCGCTGCTCGCCCGCAACGCGACCACCGTCCCGGCCTACGGCACCGACCTCAACCTCGCCGGGGTCCTCCAGCTCTGTGCCGCCTCCGTCAGCCAGGACGGCCCGCCCGGCACCCTCACCGGGCTGCCCGGGATCGTCGAACGGGCTTCGGTGGCGGGGGAGCTGGCCGACTTCATGGCGGGTCCGCACGCCGTGCTCGCGCTCACCGGTGACCCCGGCAGTGGCCGTACGACCGAGCTGGCGGCACTCGCCGCACGGCGCCGGCAGAGCGAGGCCCCGGCTCCCACGCTGTGGCTGCGCGGGGCCGACCTGAGGGACACCGACGACTCCGTGGCCGACGCCGTCCGCCGCGCCCTGGAGCGGGCCGCCCCCGTGGCCGCCGCATCCGGACCGGCCCGCCCCGCCGACCTCGGTGACCTCGACCCCGAACCGCTGGCCGCGCTCGCCGCGCGCGAGGGGCGCCCCCTGCTGCTCTGTCTCGACGCCCCCGAGGAGATGCCGCCCGCCCTGCTGCCCGACTGGGCCAGGAAGACGGTCGCGTGGCTGCGCACCACCGGGACCCGGCTGGTGCTGGCCTGCGGGGAGGAGTTCTGGGAGACCGTCGCCGAGGAGTTCCCCGCGCGCCTGCGCCTGACCGGGCTCACCCGCCAGGAGGCCCGTACCGCCCGCTCCCGGTACGGCGTCCCCGGGGGCGCCCTCTCCGACGCCGACGCGCGGCACCCGCTCGCCCTGCGCCTGCTGTCCGAGCTCCCGGTCGACGCGCCCTCGCGCCCGCTGGACCGGCACGACGTCTTCGCCGCCCACCTCGACCTGGCGTGCCTCCGCATCGCGGAGCGGATCGCCGCCGCCAACGGGTTCGGCGACACCGCCGTACGACGCCTCGCCACCCGGGTCGCCGGGCAGGTGCACGAGGCCGCCCGGCGTGCGCTCGGGCACGGGCGGGGCATGCTGGACCGGGAGAGCTTCGCGGCTGTCTTCCCGCCCGGGCGCGCCCCGGCCCGGCTCGGCGGGGGCACCGGGTGGGCGTCGGCCGTGCTGGACGAGGGGCTGCTGGTCCGCTCCGGGGGCGGATACCGGTTCGCGCACGAGGAGTTCGCGGACTGGGTGCAGGGTACGCACCTCGACCTGGACGAGGCGCTGCACGTCCTGGTCCACCGCCCGCGCGCCGAGCGGCCGGCCGGGGTGATGCCGGTGCCGCACCACCGGATCGGGCCCGTGGTCCAAGCCCTGCTGCTCCTCGGGCGCCGTCAGGGACCTCGTCGACTCGCCTTCCGGCTGCGGGAGCTGGCCGACGCCCTGGATCTCGACCCCGGGTCCTGGTGGGCCGCCCGGCTGCTTTCCCGGACCCTGCTGCGCACCCCGGACGCGCTGCCCTACCGGGAGGAGCTGCGCTTCCTGGCCGACCGGATCGTGGCCTGGCGGCGTGCGGGGCAGGCGGTGCCCGCGGACTTCGGGCCCGCCTTCTGGACCGCGCTCACGCTGCCCGACGCCGAGCGGTTCGCCCTGCTGCGGCGGCTGGTGCCGGCCGACCCGGCGGTGGCGGAGGGGGTGGGGGAGCGGTATCTGGACGCGGCGGCCCGGCTGCTCGCCGCCGACCCGGCCGCGGGGCAGCCGCACCTCACCCGCTGGTTCGAGGACGAGCGCCCGCTGCCCGCCACCCCGCACGCCACCGTGGCCACCGCCGCCCAGGCCCTCCTGCACACCCATCGCCACGGCGCGCTCGACCACCTCACCGAGGCCCTGATCGACAGCGGTCACCGCAGAGCCGTCGAACTCCTCGCCGTCCTCGCCGAGGACGAACCCTCCGCCGCCTGCCGTGCCGTCGAGCGCTGGGCGAGGGACGAGGACCCCGGCCGCCGGGCCACCGCCCTGGTCCTCGCCCGCCGCACCGCGCCCCATACCGGCACGACCGCCGACCACACCCTGCTGCGCCGCGCCGCCCACGCCCTGCTGGCCCGTCCCGCCGACCGCGCCCTGCACGGCGGCGCGCTGGCCCTGCTGGTCGTCGACCCGGTCAGCCGCGACCAGCATCTGCCGAGGGCGCTGCGCCACTTCACGGCCGCCGACCGCGGGCTGCCGCCCACCGCGCTCCTCCCGGCCCTGGCCACCCACCCCGACACCGTGCTCGACGCCTTCCGCGTCCGGCTGCGCGGCGGCTCCGACCCCGCCGCCCCCCTGCGCGCGCTCGCCGAAGTCACCGACCCGGCGCTCGCCCGCCGTATCGCCGCTCTGGTCCGGGAGACGGTCGCGCCCCGCGCGGAGGCGGCTCCCTGCGTCGCCGAGTACGTCGACCGCCGCCTGAGCCACGGCCCCACCGCCCGCACCGAGCTGCTGCCGCTGCTCACCGGGCTGCTCGGCAAGGGCTTCGAGGCCGCCCGCGCCGCCCTGGCCGCCGTCCTCGTCGCCCCCGGCACCCCGGCCACCACCCCGCTGCGCCGTGAACTCCTGGACCGGCTGCTCGCCCACGAACGGGACCCCGAGGTGCTGGTCGCGGTCCTGCGCGCGGCCGCCACCCTCGTGGACAGTGACGGGGAGGGGCCGGCGGCGGAGGAGGCGCGGGGGCTCGTCCACCGCACCGTCCGGCTCCTCGGCCGTACCCCCGAAGGCGGCGACCACCGGCTGAGCTGCCTCGTCCGCGAGCTGCCCGGCTTCGGCGCCCGGCTCGCCCGCTGGCTGACGGAGGCGCCGCAGGAGTGGGCCGCCGTCGTCGGCCCCGGTGTCCGGCGCGCGATCGAGGAGCGTGCCGGGACACCCGTACCCGCGTGAGCAGGGGTTTTCGGCGTGCGCCCGGTCACAGGGGGCGTACCGATGCGGAGCCCGGTGACCCGGCATGGCACTCTTGGACCTGCACAAGAGTCAGACACGGACACGGGTTCGAGGAGCGGTCACAGTGCAGCGCTGGCGTGGCTTGGAGGACATCCCCCAGGACTGGGGGCGCAGCGTCGTCACCATCGGGTCGTACGACGGTGTCCACCGCGGCCACCAGTTGATCATCGAGCACGCCGTCGACCGCGCCCGCAAGCTGGGCGTCCCGGCCGTCGTGGTCACCTTCGACCCGCACCCCAGCGAAGTCGTACGGCCCGGCAGCCACCCCCCGCTGCTCGCCCCGCACCCGCGCCGCTGCGAACTGATGGCGGACCTCGGTGTGGACGCGGTGCTCGTGCTGCCCTTCACACCTGAGTTCTCCCAGCTCTCCCCGGCCGACTTCGTCGTGAAGGTCCTGGTCGACAAGCTGCACGCCAAGGCCGTCGTGGAGGGCCCGAACTTCCGCTTCGGGCACCGCGCGGCGGGCACCGTGGACTTCCTCGCCGAGCAGGGCCGGGTCTACGACTTCGAGGTGGAGATCGTCGACCTGTACGTCACCGGGGAGGCGGGCGGCGGCAAGCCGTTCTCGTCCACGCTGACCCGCAACCTGATCGCCGAGGGCGATGTCGCCGGGGCCCGCGAGATCCTGGGCCGCCCGCACCGGGTGGAGGGCATCGTGGTCCGGGGCGCCCAGCGCGGCCGCGGACTCGGCTTCCCCACCGCCAACGTGGAGACCCTGCCGCACACCGCGATCCCCGCCGACGGCGTCTACGCCGGTTACCTCTACGCCCAGGGCGAGACGATGCCGGCCGCGATCTCGGTCGGCACCAACCCGCAGTTCGACGGCACCGAGCGCACGGTGGAGGCGTACGCCATCGACCGCGTCGGCCTCGACCTGTACGGGATGCATGTCGCCGTCGAGTTCCTCGCCTATGTGCGCGGCCAGGCGAAGTTCGACTCGCTGGACGACCTGCTGGTCCAGATGGGCGCGGACGTGGAGCGGTGCCGGGAGATCGTGGCCGCGGACGCGTAGAGCCCGGGGGCGTGAGAGGGCGGCCGGTGCCGAGCACCGGCCGCCCTTCGCCGTCTCCGGCTACTGCTGCGGCGGCGCCTGGGGCGGCGGCGCCTGAGGGGGCCGGCCCTGGGGCGGGCCGGGGTACGGGTACTGCTGCGGGCCGGGGTGCGGGGGGTACGGGTGACCCGGCTGCTGCTGTTGCGGCGGGTACGGGTACTGCTGCTGGCCCGGCACGAACGGCTGGGGCTGCTGGGGCTGCTGCGGATAGGGCTGGCCGGGAGCCTGCTGTCCCGGCATCGGCGGCGCGGCGACCGGCGGCGGGTTCCCGTCCCTGGTCCACAGCCCGTGCGCCTGCTGGTGCCGTACGAAGTCCTCGGCGACCATCGCCGCGAGCGTGAAGTACGCCTCGCGCACCTTCGGCCGCATCATGTCGAGATTGACCTCGGCACCCGCCGACAGATGCTCGTCGAACGGCACCACCACCACCCCCCGGCAGCGCGTCTCGAAGTGCGCCACTATGTCGTCGACCTTGATCATCTTGCCGGTCTCGCGGACCCCGGAGATGACGGTGATCGAACGGGAGACCAGGTCGGCATAGCCGTGCGCGGACAGCCAGTCCAGCGTGGTGCTGGCGCTGCTCGCGCCGTCCACGGAGGGCGTGGAGATGATGATGAGCTGGTCGGCGAGGTCCAGCACCCCGCGCATCGCGCTGTAGAGCAGACCGGTGCCGGAGTCGGTCAGGATGATTGGGTACTGGCGGCCGAGCACGTCGATCGCGCGCCGGTAGTCCTCGTCGTTGAACGTGGTCGACACGGCCGGGTCCACGTCGTTGGCGATGATCTCCAGACCGGAGGGCGCCTGCGAGGTGAACCGGCGGATGTCCATGTACGAGTGCAGATGCGGGATCGCCTGCACCAGGTCACGGATGGTCGCGCCGGTCTCCCGGCGCACGCGGCGGCCGAGGGTGCCCGCGTCCGGGTTGGCGTCGATGGCGAGGATCTTGTCCTGCCGCTCCGAGGCCAGGGTGGAGCCCAGCGCGGTGGTCGTGGTCGTCTTGCCGACTCCGCCCTTGAGGCTGATCACCGCTATCCGGTAGCAGGACAGCACCGGGGTGCGGATCAGCTCCAGCTTGCGCTGCCGCTCCGCCTCCTCCTTCTTGCCGCCCAGCTTGAACCGGGACGCGGCCGCCGCGGGGCGCCCGCTGCGCGTCTTCTGCCGCTTGTTGTTCAGCAGACGGTCGGAGGACAGCTCCACGGCCGCGGTGTAACCGAGCGGCGCGGCTCCCGGATGCGTGGGCTGCCGCTGGTCGTGCTGGACGGGCTGCGGCCACGCGGCACCCGCGCGGGGGTCTGCGGGCGGCTGGCCCTCGGGCCCCTGCGGGAAGCCGTAACCGGGCTGCGGTGCAGGGGGGCCCGGCTGCGGGGAGTCGGTCTGCTGCTGGGGGAAGCCGTAACCGGGGGGCGGGGTGGGGGCGGCCGGGGGCTGTTGGGGGGCGCCCTGCTGCGGGAAGCCGTAACCGGCGGGCGGAGCAGGCGGGCTGGGGGGCTGGGGGGAGGCGGTCTGCTGGCGGGGGAAGGCTTGGCCGGGCGGCGGGGTGGGTGCCGTCGGATGCTGCTGGGGCGCGCCCTGTTGCTGGGGGAAGCCGTAACCGGGTTGCGGAGCAGGGGAGTTGGGCTGCGCGGGGAAGCCGTAGCCCGGTGCCGGTGCCGGTGCCGGTGCCGGGGGAGGGGGCGGCTGCGGAGCGCTCTGCTGGGGCGGGAAGCCGTAACCGGGGGGAGGGGTGGGCTGGTTGGGGGCCGACTGATCCCACGCGGCCGGGGCGGGCTGCGGCGGGGCGGGCGGCTGCTGCGGGGGCGTCGGTGCGTGCGGCGGCGTGCCCGGCATCGGGCCGGCCTGCGCGGGCCACTGTGCCGCCGGGGCCGGGGCGGCGGGCTGGTACGACGGGGGCAGCGGGGGGACGCCCTGCTGCGGGGCGGGCGGGGGAGCCCAGGCGGCGGGGGCCTCAGCGGCGGGGGCCTCGGCGGCGAGCGCTTCGGCGACCCGGGCTTCCGGGGCTTCCTCGCTCTCGCTTTCGGCTTCCGGGGCTTCGGTCGCATAGGCATCGCCCTCCGGTGCGGAGTCCTCGGCGGCGTCCTGCTCGGCGGCGTCATCGGCAGGCTCGTCGAGGTGATCCTCGGGGGACTCCGCCTCCCCCGCAGCCGCGTTGTCCTCGGCTGCGGCTGCGGCTGCGGCTTCCGGCTCGGCTGCGGCGACGCTCGGCCGGTCGTCGCCGTCCTCTGCCGCGTCGGCGGCCTGCGAACCCTCCGTGTCCTCGGCGTGCTCGTCGCCGGAGCCCGAAGCCGCGGCCGCCGCCTCGCGCTCCGCGATCTCCCGCTTCAGCGCGCCGGCGGAAAAACGCATGGTGGCGCCGCTCTCCAAGTCCCCGTTCTCCGGCTCGGGGCCCGGCTCAGCGGGCGTCGAAGCACTCTCGGTCTGCTGCGCCTCGAACCCCGCGGGCAGCGGCGCCACCGGAACCGGGTTACCGGTCGGCGGCACGGGCGGCGCCGGCGGGGTGTGCGGCGCACCGGGCCCTGACGCCGGGGCGGGCGGCGCGAACGGCCCACCGGGCGCCGGCGGCGTCGACGGGAACGGCGGTACCGGCGCCGCACCGGCCGCACCGGAACCACGCGTACCGTCACCCGCCGAACCGCCGGAGGACGACGCGTTCTGCGTGTACCAGGCGGGCGGCGCGTAGTCGATGGTGAACTCGCCCGTGTTCTCGACGGCCGACTCCGCGTCGGGCTGGTCGTCGTCGGGTGTGGCCCAGCCCCCGCGCATACCGTCCCGATCGCTGCTCACAGTTCCTCCTGGTGTGGTCGAGCACTTTCATCGCGTGCCGGGGCGACCGGGCCCTCGACGGTCCGGTCCACCGGTGCTCCCCCCAGGGACGGCGCCCGTCCACAGGTTTCGGCATCGCGCCCGCTCCCAGCCTAATCACCACGAGCCCCACCCCGGCAGGCCCGGTTCACACCCCGAACGCTCACAACACGAACAAAGCGGGCGGGAGAGGTCGGTTCAGTCCATCCGGCGCGGGTTGCCCAGCAGTCCGACCTCGGCGTCGGTGGGCTGCGTCAGCACGTACTGCCGGTCCCGGTCGGTGCACCACAGGGTGACCCCGTCGGGCAGCCCCGGCAGCGATTCGACCTCGGTCCGCGACAGCCCCATCGTGCGCCCCAGTTCGGCCGCCTCGTCCGGCGAGACCCGCTGGATCCCGGTGAGCCGCGCCTGACGCAGCAACCGGGGTGCGACCGGGGAGAGATACGGCAGCAGCGTCACCACCGACTGCCAGGGCCCCGCCGCCACCCGTCCGCGCGGCGGCCGCATCCCGCAGTCCCGCACCACCAGCACCGGCGTGCCCGCGGACGCGCCCTGCGGAGGCACCCGGCCCACCTCGTACACCGAGAGGCCGTTCTGACCGCCGCCCATGGCGTGCACCATCTGCATCCACGCCTGCGGCCGGCCGGTCTCCACCGCGACCCGCGCGCCCGTGGCCGCCGTGCGCAGCGCCAGCACCTGCGCCGTCCACAGGCCGCCGATCAGCACCACGTCGTACGGAGTCGGCCGGTTGACGCCCAGCACCGCCGGGCGCCCCTCGGTGTCCACACCCGCCACCACTCCGTCGTCCCCGATGGGCAGCGCGAGCGCGTCCAGTTCGGCGGCGGGCAGGAGGTGCCGGCCGTGCCGGGGGCCGAGCAGCCCGAACCCCTGCCGCAGCCGCTCCCCGGCCCGGCGCAGCCCGGACCCCGCGCGCGTGGGCGCTTCCGGGGCGGTGGTCGCCCGTGTGCTCGTCATCGCGCGCCTCCCAGCGGCAACGTGGCCAGCATGCCGGGCAGTTGCTCACGGTCCAGCCGGGCGAGACCTGCCCCGGCGTGCCGGGCCGCGCCCTCCAACGAGCGGCGCGCGGCCACGAGTTCGTCGTCGCCGCGTCCCGTCACCCGCAGATGACCGGTCAGCGCGACCTCCTGCCGCTCCGCCCGGGCGAGCGTGAGGCTGAACGTGGTGGCAAGCGCCGGGGTCGCCGTCACCAGGGCGACGAACTGCGGCAGCGTCTCGCCCCGTTCACCGCCCAGCCGGGGCCAGCGCCGTATCCAGTACGTGGTGTGCCGGCGGTTGTCGCAGCGCCAGCCGCGCCCGGACTCCTCGGTGCGCCGCTCGCGCCGCTCATCACGCCCGGCCTCGGCCGTGACCAGCGGGTTGGCGCAGGCGGAGGTGGCGAGCGCGCCGATCAGCTCCTCCTCGTCGAGGATGGTCGCCCGCATGCCCGCGCCCGTCAGCCGGCTCGCCAGATGGTCCGCGACCCGCGCCACGCACTTCTGCGCCCCCGCGAGCCCGCCCCCGCGCGCGGCCACGGCCTCCGCGCACAGCTCGGGGTCGAGCTTCAGCGCGATCCAGGTGATCCGGACGGCCGGAGCGCCCGTCTGCTCCTGCAGCGGCAGGTAGTTGGCGACGGCGACCGACTGCTGGGGGAGGTGCAGCGCGGGCGCGGGCTGGGTGTGCAGCACCACCTGGGCGGACTCCAGCCGGATGCCGTCGACCTCCAGGGCGTCCCGCACCAGGGCGAGGGGGAGCGGCTGGCGGTTGCGGTCGGCGCGCAGTGCCGTCGCGTCCGCCTCCACCTGGAGCACGGCGGTGAGGAACGTGCCGTCACCCACCATGCCGACCGGGCGCCGGTCGCGTCCCCCGTACGAGTAGGTCCGCAGCGCGGGCTCGCACTCGAGCGCGGGCACCAGCGCGGGCTCCGTGCCCGGCGGTACGGGTGTGTTCCGGGCGCGTTGTTGACGCGCCCTCAACGCCCGTGCCGTGAGCAGCCATTCGGGCAGCGTGCGGCCTCGGCGGCGCACCACTGCCAGCAGCACCAGCGCCAGCGCGACCAGCCCCGCGGGCATCAGCGCGAACGGGGACATCACCCAGCCGACGACCAGCACGGCGACGGCCAGCTCCAGCAGTACGAGCCGTTGCAGGCGAAACGATCCGACCTGCCCACCCGTCGTACGGAAGTGGGTCCCGGAAGGGGTGGCTGACGTCGGCGTGCCAGCCGGGGCGCCGCCGGACTCCGGCCCGGGCGCGCGAGGCTCTTCGGCCCGCGCCCGGCCCCGCAAGCGCGACCGCGTAACGGAAGCCATCACCGAATCCCCCCGTATCACTCACAACTCACAGGCCCCGGCATCCCATTCGGGCCCCTCGAAGGCCCCGGTACCCTACCCGCTCCACCAGCACCGGCGGTCACCATGCATAGTAGAGGGCCGGTCTGACATCGCGACGCGGGACCGGTGCCCGCCACTGCGACAACGGGGAGAAGCAGGCACTTATGGCATCACGGCGGGATGAACTCAACGCCTACACGTTTGCGAAGAGGCGCACCCTCGCGGCCTTCCTCCAGCCGTCGCCGTCCGGGACCGAGGAAGGCGCCCCCAAGCCGCTGCGTGCCGTCGTACCGACCCTGGTGGCGGGCGCGCTGACGCTGGCCGTGTTCGGCGCCTGGGGCATGTTCCAGCCCACCGCCCCTTCCGGCTGGGACGAGCCCGGCACCCGCGTCATCGTCGGCAAGCAGTCCACCACCCGGTACGTCGTGCTCAAGACGGGCAGGACCACCCGCCTGCACCCGGTGCTCAACCTCGCCTCCGCCCGCCTGCTGATGAACGACGCCGGCTACCAGGTCATCCAGGTCAGCGACAAGATCCTCGACTCCGGCAAGCTGTCGCGCGGCCCCATCCTCGGCATCCCCTACGCCCCCGACCGGCTCCCCGCCGCCGACGACGCGGGCACCGCCAAACGCTGGGCCGTGTGCGAACAGCCGGGCGGCAAGGGCGAGACCGTCCAGCAGGCCACCTTCGTCCTCGCCGCGCGGGACGCTCCCAGAACCGACGGCGCCGGCCGCCTCCACGGCGGTGACGTCCTCTACGTCAAGACCCGCACCGGCGCCCGCTACCTCGTCGACGCCCACGGCACCGCCTACGCCCTCACCGGCACGGAGAACGACCTGCTGACCAATGCCCTCGTCGGCACCCGGCAGCCCCAGACGGTCACCAAGGAATGGCTCGCCACCCTGCACCAGGGCGCCCCCATCCGCTTCCCGCGGCTGCCCGCGAACGTGGGCGCCCCCGCCGGGGTGCCCGGCCAGCTCTCCCCCGAGGAGAACAGGGTCGGCATGGTCCTGCGGACCGAGACCGGCGAGGGCACCAAGCACTACGTCGTGCTGCCCGGCAAGGTGCAGCCCGTCAGCGACTTCACCGCCTGGCTGCTCATCACCTCGCCCCAGACCGGCAAGCTCAATATGAACAGCCAGGCCCGCAGCGTCGGGCTCCAGGACTTCACCGCCGACCCCACCCCCTTCGCCGGACAGCCCGCCGACTGGCCCCAGCAGCAGGCCGTTCGGGTCAACGCGGTCGACTCCGGTTCCGGCCGCGACACCGTGTGCAGCGTGCTCCGCGAGGTCTCCGGCGACAACACCACCACCCTGAGCACCTGGGCCGGCAAGGACTACCCGGCCGAGATCACGGCCGACGGCACCAGCACCTACGTCACCCCCGGCACCGGGCTGCTCTACACCCAGAGCCAGGGCACCGCGACCACCGCGGGCGGCCTCTTCCTGGTCACGGACACCGGCCTGCGCTACGCCGTCCAGAACAACGGAGACAGCGACAGCCGCACCTCCGACATCGGCGCGCAGGCCAAGAAGTCCTCCGACGGCACCCCCGAGCCCAGCGAGGCCCAGGTCAAGCTCGGCTACGAGAACGTCCGGCCCGCCAAGGTGCCCGCCGACTGGTCCGAACTGCTCGCCAAGGGACCCCGCCTCGACACCAACGGCGCCCGCCAGCCGCAGGGTTCGTGAGCGCGCACACCTCCCACGCGACGACAACACGATGAGGAGCGCCGTAGGAGTGCTGCCCGCGAAGGCAACCCTGCTGACCGCCGCCGTACTGCTGACCACCCTCGGCACCGCCCCGCCCGCGCCCGCCCTCCACCTGGACGGCAGCGGCGAGTGCACCTTCCCCGCCAAGACCGTCAAGGGCACCCCCTGGTCCCTCCAGCGCGTGCTGCTGGACGAGCTGTGGCGCGGCACCGACAAGGGCAAGGGCGTCCGGGTGGCCGTCATCGACACCGGCGTCGACACCAAGAACCCCCAGCTCGCCCCGGCCGTCGACAAGGGGCTCGGCCGCGACTTCCTGACCCGGGGCAAGGGCGCCGACCCCACCGACGACCAGGTCGGCCACGGCACCAAGGTCGCCGGGATCATCGCGGCCCGCCCCCGCGCGGGCACCGGGTTCGTCGGGCTCGCCCCCAACGCCACCATCATCCCGATCCGGCAGAACGACGCGCAGAACAGCGGCGACTCCGACTCGATGGCCAAGGCGATCGACCACGCGGTGGCCAAGGGTGCCGGTGTCATCAACATCTCCCAGGACACCACCAAGCCGCTCTCCGGAACCTCCGCCCTCGCCGAGGCCGTCCACCGTGCCCTCGCGCACGGGGTCGTGGTGGTCGCCTCCGCGGGCAACGACGGCCTCGACGGCAAGGTCAAGAACACCTACCCGGCCGCCTTCCCGGGGGTCCTCGCCGTCGCCTCCTCGGACCGCAACAACGAACGCGCCCCCTTCTCCCAGGCGGGCTCCTTCGTCGGCGTCGCCGCGCCCGGCGTGGACATCCTGTCCACCGTCCCCGGCGGCGGCCAGTGCACCGACAACGGCACCAGCTTCTCGGCGCCCTTCGTCGCGGGGGTCGCCGCGCTCCTCAAGGAGAAGCACCGCGACTGGAGCCCGGCCCAGATCGTCACCCGCATCGAGCAGACCGCCGAACGCTCGGTCAACGGCCACGACAACTTCGTGGGCTGGGGCGTCGTCGACCCGGTACGCGCCGTCCAGGACTCCGACCTCGCCGTCGCACCGGCCAGTCCCACGCCCGACCCCGGCCTGTCCAAGGCCCCCATGCCCGACGTGGCGCCCTTCTCGCTGGCCGAGTCCCCCGAGGAGCGCGACCGGCGCTACGGGACCTACG
The DNA here is from genome assembly GCF_004784465.1 of Streptomyces griseoluteus. Lineage (GTDB taxonomy): Bacteria > Actinomycetota > Actinomycetes > Streptomycetales > Streptomycetaceae > Streptomyces > Streptomyces griseoluteus. The sequence goes on from NZ_SRRU01000001.1 coordinate 1,150,168, forward strand.
CGCTCGGCATCGCCGTCGTCCTCGTCGCCGTCATAGCGGGCACCGCCATCGTCACGCGCGACCTGCGCCGCCGCCGAAAGGACCCCGCAGCGTGAGCTTCGGCCCGCCCCCGTCCGTCTACACCGAGTCCGCCCAGTCCGCGGACAGGACACGGGCCAGACGCCGCAAACGCATGCTGGGCGGAGCGGCCGCCATCGTGGCGGCCGGCGCCCTCGTCGTCGGGGCGGTGGCCCTGTGGCCGTCCGCCGGGGCAGGGGACGACGCGAAGAGCGCGGCGGCGGTGAAGCAGGCCCCGGACGAGGTGCGCGAGACGCACGAGACGGCCCCCGCCTCCCCCGAGGGCGAGCCGGCCGTCCAGCACAACGAGGGCGAGCTCACCGCCGGCACCCGCTACGGCCCCGGCCTCTGGGCCACCGACAAGCTCGTCATCCGCGGTGTGGCCAGCCGCCTGGAGGGCTACCGGATCGCGCCCGGCCAGGACGACACCGCCTGGTCCCTGAAGCTGGACGGCCACATCTGCGCCGTCAGCCGCGACATGACGGCGGATCACCGCACCGCAGTCGTCATCCAGCCGCCCCACCCCGGCGCCGCGGCCGGCAAGGGCATCTGCGACCAGGTCGTGTTCGTCGACCTCGACACCGGCAAGAAGCTGTGGCAGCGGAAGATGCCCGGCGCCGACTTCGCCTACGTCACCAACACCGACCTCGCGCTCACCAAGGGCGTCGTGGCCATCGCGTGGGGCCACGGCTCCGTCGCGTACGACATGGCGAGCGGCAAGAAGCTGTGGAACACCTCCACCGGCGCCTGCCAGGACCAGGGGTACGCGGGCGGGCGCGTGCTGCTCGCCCTGGTCAAGTGCGGCCAGTCCGGCGACGTGGCCTACCGGGTGCAGAAACTCGACGCCCGCACCGGAAAGCCCCGCTGGACCTACCAGGTCTCCAAGGGCGTCCAGGGCGTCTACCTGCCCTCCGCCGACCCGCCCGTACTCGCCGTGGAGGCCGGGGACATCGACGTCACCGACCTCATCACCCTGGACGGCACCAACGGCCGCCGGCGGGCCACCATTTCCATGAGCGGTTACGAGCCCCTGTGCGGCGCCACCGGCTTCTCCGGCCCGTTCTTCGGTGTGCTCGACAAGTGCCCCGGCCTGGTCGTCGGCCGGGACCGGCTGTACGTCATGTCCAAGGAGAGCGACGAGATCGACGAGCCCGCGAACCGCGTCGTCGCCTTCGATGTCCAAAAGGGCACCATGGCGGGCAAGTTCGAGGGACGGCCCTTCCAGAACGTGGTCCCGCTGCGCGCCGACGGCGACGACCTGATCCTCTACCGCCGCAGCATCGACGAGGTCCAGCCCGCCGCCGTGGTCGCTTGGAACTCCCGTACGGACAGGGAGGTCCCGTACCTCTTCTTCCACGTCCCGGAGGGGGACGAGGGGGCGCTCAGTGACCCGGAACAGGCGCAGATCGTGTACGAGCACGGGCATGTCTACTTCGCGGCCCGCGAGATGGAACGTGACGACAAGCGGCCGAAGAGTCCGGTGCTTTCGGTGCTGGGCGTGGGGTCGGCGGGACTGAAGCACTGAGGTGACGGTTCGGCGGGCGGGGAGGGCCCGGTGCGCCCTCCCCGCTCGGCCCCTACTCGGAAGCGGCCTCGCGCGCCCCGCCGGTCTCCTCGACGGCGACGAGGCCGCCGTTGCGCTCGGTGGGCGTCAGATCGAACTCCCCGTCGCGGGCGCCGAGTACGAAGGCGTGCCACTCGGCCGCGGTGTACCGCAGCACGGTCTCGGGTTCGAGCGAGGACCGCATGGCCACGGCACCGTCGGGGAGATGGGCGATCTCCACCCGCTCCTCGTGCTCCTCGGCGCCGGGCGCGCAGTGCCAGGTGACGCCGGAGATGTCGAGGGCGTACAGCTCGTCGCGCTCACGATCCTTGCGCGCCTTCATCTCCTCAGCCGTCTCCGTCATGACGCGGCGACCCCTTTCCCACGTTTCAACGCTGTGTGCCGACAGTAGCCGTCACGGTACCGGGACGCGGAACTCCCGTATGTTGACTTTGCAGTTGGAAGGACCACCCGGAATGACTAGAGTGGCTCCGGGTGCCACGACTGTGGTACCGCACGGGGGCGGTGCGACGCTGCGGCACGCGGCGCGTGAACGCGCAGCAGGACTTGCCCGCCAGGAGGGCCGGGACGTCGGTTCCGGCGGACCCGTCGCGGTGGTGAAGGTCACCGTCGCAGCAAGAGGAGGGCAAGAACGTATGGCTTCGGGCGTTGACCTCAGCGCACACGCGCTCACCGGACTCGCGAACGACATCCGGGACTTCCACCACACGGTGAGCGAGCGCGTGACGTCCCTCAACCGGGTCGTCGACATGATCCAGGCCGGCTGGAAGGGTGCGGCGGGCAAGGAGTTCGACACCGTCCAGCAGGGTGTGAACAGGAACCTCAAGAAGCTCCAGGACGACCTCGTCGACCTGGAGGAGGCGATGCGGGCGAGCGTCGGCGGCTTCACCGACCAGGAGCAGGAGCGGATCTCCGACATCCGCAAGGTCGACAACTCCTACGAGGTCAAGAGCCGCATCACGGACCTCGCCTGATTTCCGCCGCATCCACGAGGGAGTAACGCATCATGAGCTACTCAGCAGACCGCACCGCAGTCAATTACGACACCGTCACCCAGGCCGCCAGCGACGTCCGCAGCACGGCCAAGAACCTGTCCGAACAGCTCGAGACCCTCATGCGCCGCGTGAAGGCCGTCGCCGAGACCTGGGAGGGCGAGGCGAAGACCGCCTACGCCGAGATCCAGCGCGACAGCAGCGAGCAGATGGACCAGATGACCCACAAGCTCGCCCGCATCGCCAAGCTCCTCGACGACTCGGTCGTCGGCTACCAGGACACGGACCAGGGGAACGCGGCCCGGTTCCGGATGCTGATGGGCTGAGCCGGGGTTTTGAGGGGCGCCACGCATGCGCGTGGCGCCCCTTGGCGTTTCACCCGAAGGAGCTACCTCAGTGGGGCCCGTAGAGCCCGGAGATCGCCTTGGGCGCCCCCTTGGAAAGGTTCGTCCCTTGGCACCCGAGCTGCTGGGCAACGTCTTGGGCGGCGGCGTTGGCGACGATCATCTGCTTGTCAGCGGCTTCCCTGCCCGAGAGCTTGACCTTGCTCTCGCGCTCCAGCCTGGCGTTGACGATGACGCCCTTCTGCGGCTTCGCCCGCTTCGGCTCAGACCCGTGCTCGCTGAAGCTGCACGCCGTGATGAGGCACAGCAGAGCGACGCCCACCATTGCGACGTTGAACCTGCGCAGCATCAGTCGTACTGCTCTGCTGCCGGGCCGCGGCGGTGTTACGCGCCTGACCCCACATCGCATCGAATGACATGGAGTGTTACTAGTCCTTCTGGAGCGGCAGGTACTTCATTGTTGCCGGGTCGGGGAACTTGATGTTGTTCTCGCATTTGAGGAGCTTCGCTACCTTGAGGGAGGAGCGGAACAGGGGGCGGAACCGTGCTTCACTGCTCAAATCGAAGTCATTGTGAAAAGTGCCGGTGACAGTGAGCGGGCGCATCCTGTCCTTGGACTCGCACTCGAAGTAGACGTCGGCACCGCCTGCTTCGATCGTGGCTTGCATGCCATTCCCCAGCTTGTACGCCTTGTAAGCGCCATAGCTGCGATTCTGATCCTCGGGGAACAGAGTTCTCATACCTGGAGTGAACTTTATGGATAGAGCCCCCGCGTCAGAGTCGGAGGAATCCTTGTCATCCAGGATGCATGCGTAAGCGGCGTGATCCTCATCAAGCATTGTTTTTACCGCGGCGGCATGCGACCGCGTCCCGCTAGCGACGTGCAGATCATTGAAGTCATCGCTTTTACGGGCTTCGTTGATCAGCCCGTCGTCGAATACACCCTCGCATGCACTTTTCAGTGCTGCCTCGCCATGAGGTTTTTCGTTCCCGCCGCATCCTGCACAGAGAACTACGACTAGTGCCGCACCTACCGCGCGCAAGCTGTATCGGCTCATCGGCTGCCTCCGTGCGTGCGTCGCTGCTCGTTGGCGCCACGGTCGTATGCGTTCAATACGTCTTCGGTCATGTCTTTTCCGTGATGCTGTTGCATGTAGAGCAGTGCCGGTTTTGTTGCCCGGAGTGTGCCGAGTTCACTGAAACGCTGGGCCGTCATTCGGTTCTTGTCTGAAAGGTCCGCCTCTTTTTCCTTTGTCTCCCTGTCGATCTCAACTCCCCACTGGGTTTCCGCAGCACTGGCTGCTCCTTCGACCAAGGTGGGGACAACGAATGCTGCGGCTGCCGAGACGGCTGGGCCGCCCACCGGGAGCAGGACGAGGCCAGTTGCCAGCCCTACGCCCTGGCTGATGCCGAACTTCTTCCACTCCGCTGATTCGCCGAGCTTGTCATTGATCTTTTCGGTGGCATCCTTGAACTGCTTGTCGACAGCCGAGATGCGCGCCTCGTCCAACACACCGTGAACGTAGCCACCGTTCATAATGACCTTCTGCGCATCTTCTGGCGCATCTCGATAGGCTTCCATGCCGCCCAGTGTGAATGCCTGCTGGGCGGACGAAAGAATCTTGTAGCCGTCCTCGTCTCGTGCGACGTTGTAAAGGAAGTTATTCGCGGTCGTGCTACGGAGATTGAGGTGATCGGTGCCGTCGTGGTGGAACAGTCGGTCGCGGCCAAGAACTGAACCGCGTCCGCCCTCGTCCATTGCGGACCAGTTCAGGTCGTCCATGTAGCCGGCTCCCATGCGAGCAAGGCTGTCGCTGAGCCCAGGCTTGTGGTCGAGTAGATCGCCCTGCTCGCCGACAGTGCGCGCCACCTGCTCCATGATGTTCACTGTCCTGGCGTCCCTGTGCAGGGTTCCGTCCGCAGCGTCGTACGGAGTTCCCAGGGTGGCGGCCTCCAAGGCGTGCCCGAGTTCGTCGTACCCGTAACCCGCCTGATCCTTGGCGAAGGGATTACCGTTAATCCACTCGCGCTTCTCAAGCAGGTACTGCAAGTCGGGATCGACCTTCGTCTTGGCGTCCCAGTCCTTCGAGTAGAAGAGATCCTTCGCGGCATCCGGGTTATGTCCCAGTGCCTCCATGTACCCCGCCATCGGGTCGAGACCCTGGTCGTTCTTGGAGTCGAAGTTCAGGTATGGCGAGGGATCACCCTCGGCCCGCCACAGTTCGTTCGGCTTGTCGTCCTTGTGGGACTTTTCGTAGGCGATGAGTTTGTGACCGTAGTCGTTGAGGAATTCGCGGTCGTAGGAGCCGTACCGCATCAGGCTGCTCATGACCTGGAAGCCGTAGGGGCCCTTCTGGGTGGTGCCGCGGGCCATGTCGAGGTAGTCGATCTGGTGGGAGCCCTGGGCGAGGACGTCACGTTTCCAGTGGTCCATGGCCGGGCTGTCGACGTGGGACGCGGTGGCGAGGGTGAAGCTCAGGGACTTCTGGATGTCGGCGGAAGCCTTGGTCTGGGCGTCGCCCGTCTGGACCCGGTCGGCGATCCGGGTCCAGAGTTCGAGCGTGCCCTTGCCGCCGAGGTGGGTGGCGAACTTCTCCGCGAAGTACGGATCGCCCTCGTGCTGACTGAGCAGCGTGTTGATCCGGCGCAGCTCGGCCGGGTCGAGGGAGTGCAGCGCGGACGCCATCCCCAGCTTGCTCCGCTTGCCGGTCAGCTTCTCCAGTTCCCGCAGGTCCCGGTCCGCCTGCTCGCGCCCCTTCTTGGCAGCGGCGATGCTGTCGTAGGTGTTCGGATTGAAGCCCTTGCCACGGCCGTTGTGGTCCTGAGTGAGCGCCCAGTGCAACACCTCGTCGGCCTCCGTGGCGGTGTCCAGCGCGGAGCGGATACCGCTGCGGTACGCCTGGAGCGACTGCTGGTACCCCTTGTTCAGCGCCCCCAGATGCTCGGTCGGGGTGTCCGCCGGCGGGTCGAAGTACACCTCGCCGGACGGCTTGATCGAGAGGTACTTGTCGCTCTCGATGTCATGCGTGAGGTTCTTCAGTTTCTTCTGCGCGCCGGTGAGGACCTCGTGGGCGTCGTCCAGGAGCTTGTAGACGTCCTGCGCCTCGTCGGCCGCGGCGGTGATCTGCTTGCCGACGTACCGCACCTTGCCGAGTGCCGCGGTGGCGCCCTCGCCCTTCCAGTCCGAGCCCTCCAGGTCCTTCTCCACCGTGTTGGAGTACTGCGTGTGGACCTTCTTGAAGCCCTCGGGCAGCTTGCGCCACTTGTTCACCGCCTCGGACAACTCGGTGAAGTCGGCGTGGAGAAGGGTGTGGTAGTCCAGCATGTGATCCCCGTTCGTGCCCGTTACTTCAGGCGTTCCCTGCTGTGGCGGGCCTTTTCCTGCTGCTCGCGGGCGGCGTACTCGTTGGCGCTGGTGCGGAGGGCGCCGGCGACGTCGTTCTTCAGCAGGTTCTCCACGTAGTCGACCTGGCCGCGCCACCTCGTCATGAACGTGGTGAACGCCGGGCCCGACTTGAAGCCCTTCAGACTGCCGGCCACCTGACCGGTCTCCTTGCTCGCGGCGTCGTCCGTCTTTATGAACTCGGTGCGGGCGGTGTCGGCGTTCTTCGCCCGGTGACGGAGGAAGCCGGCATCGGCGACCAGCTTCTTCCCCTCGGCGGCCTCGCCCGAGTCCGCGGGGACGTGGTTCAGCTGCATGCCGCTGTGCTGTCTGGCGGCCGCCGTGGTCCGCGCCTGGCCCCACATCTCATCGAACGACATGTACGTCTTCTCTCTCCGGGGCCGTCGGCACTGGCTCGCTCACGGGTTCTGCTCCGTACGGTGCTGCGGGTCCGCCGGGGCTGGGACGTACGGCGGATAGGCGGGCGGGGGCGGTGCCACGGGCGTCCGACGCCGGGAACGCAGTACGCCGACAGTGACCCCCGCACCGATCAGCAGCGCGGCCGCTACGCCTACGCCGGTCCAGAGGAGGGTGTTCCCACCGCCACCCGACTCTGCCGCCTCTTCGTGCTTGGCGGGCGCTGTGGGCTTCGGCGCCTTGGGGGAGGGGGACTTGGCGGCGGCTGCGGCAAGGTCGGGGAGGGGGTAGACGTCGGCCGGTCCGGGGTCCACGGTCTGGGTGAACGCGCGCCGGGGGCGAACGACGCCATAGCCGAGAGCATCGTTCCTGTCCGCGCCGTCCGTGGACTTCCCCAGCGTCTTCAGCATGACGCGCAGGACCTGGTTGTTGGTCCAGTCGGGGTGCGCCGACCAAATCAGAGCGGCTGAGGCCGAGGCGATCGCGGTGGCGTCGCTGGTGCCTTGTGTCTTGCAAAGCTGAGTGCCCTTTGCGCAGGCATGCACCATGTCCACGCCGGGAGCAGTCATGTCGACCTCAGGTCCTTGCTGGGAGAAGGCAGCCACCGTGGCATCCTCATCCACCGCTCCGACCCCAACCACACCGGGGGTTGAAGCCGGGTAGGACGGAAGGTTCTCCTTATCCCCCCTGTTGCCGACTCCAGCGAAGAGCAGCTTCCCCTTGGACAGGGCGTACCTGACGGCAGCTGCCAACTCAGGGGTGCCGACGTCGTGGCGACCAGGTGCGTCGCTCAGGGCCAGCGACATGTTGATGATCTGAGCTTTGGAGTCGGCGGCATAGCGGATCGCCTGTGTCAGCTTCTCCGAGTACTCCGTAGTGGCGTCCATCTGCCCGCTGACCTCCTGGCTGTCCAGCATCCGGATGGGCAGAATCTTCGCTCCCGGTGCGAGCCCATACGAAGCGTCCACTCCTCCGAGTGCTCCAGTCGCGGCGATTATCGCGGCCATGGATGTGCCGTGCCCCGCGACGTCGGTGTGTTCGTCGCCGCGCAACGAGGAGAAGTCCTTCCCGTCCAGGACTTGACCCTTCAGATCCGCAAGTGAGTCATCGACTCCGGAGTCGATCAGGGCCACTGTCATTCCGCGCCCCGTGCTGGTCTTCCAGATTTCCGGCGCATGCATGGCATCGAGGTACCACTGCCGCGCCCGGATCGACTCCGCCTGAGCGGGGCCGGCCGAGAGCCCTACGAGTAGCAGACCGAGAGCGGCCGATGCTATGGAGGTGACTCGACGGCTTGGCATGCCTCTGGTACGCATGTGCCTTCCTGGGGGTTGATGGGCGCGGACTCAGTCGACCACGGGGGGAAGAGCCCGGCGTCCGTCTCTGGCCCAGGTCTCCTCGTCTTCCACGAGATAGTCCGGGCGCTTGCCGTTCTGCTCCTGCGGCTTTCGGGAGTCCGCAGACCGCGCGGCGGCACCCGTGCGGCCTACTTGTGAGCCCTGCGCCAGGTCGGCGCCCTTGGCCGACGGGCGAACCAGTCCGGACCCCCCTGAGGTGAAGGGACGACCGCCGGAACGCCCCGGCTGGCCAGGACGCCCACCGAGGACCCCGCCCGTCTCGGACGCGAGCCTGCGACCGGAGCCGCCCATGGCTCCTGCCGAGCGAGCCCCCTCCACGGAGCCGGGAGAGAAGGCGCGACCGAGAGGAGTGCGACCCTGTCCGTTCTCGCCTCCGATGACGGTACCCCGCGGAATTCCGTTTGTGGGGCGGCCAGTTGCGCTGACCGGCCGTCCTCCGACGATTCCTGTCTCCCGGGGCATGCGCGGCATGCCTTCGACGGGCTTCGCCAAACCGGGGACCTGCGGGAGCCGGCCCATTCCCGGCGCACGCGAAGGCAATTCCGCATGGGGGAGGCGGCCACCTCCGGCGAAGGTCGGCGGCAAACCGGTGGGCAGCCCTCCCGGCGACGCCTCACGCAGCGGCAGAGCCGGACCCGAGGTCGCAGTGGTGAGTGGTGGCGTCGACGCACGCGGGAGTGTGTCGGTGCTGTCAATGTTCAGCGATACAGGCTCAGAAGGAGCAGGGACGTGGCGGCCTGAACGCACCGTGCCGTCAGGGGCGGAGGCTGCCGCAACATGGTGCACCCCAGCAGGTTGGGCGCCAATGCGGGAGTCGCCTCTGGTAACCGTAGGACCGGCCACATCCGAAGAGCTCCGCCCGGCGTAATGGGTGCCCTTGCTCAGGTTTGTATCCTCGTCATCGATCCACCAGGCATCTGGAGCCCCCCGCCCCGCTGCCGGCGCGAACGTAGGCGGCGTCAGGCTGTTCACCTGCATGGCCGAATGCTCGTACGCTCCCGCCAGCTTCCGCATCTGCTGGATCGCGGCCTCGCGGGTTGCGTCGATGTGGTGCTGGGCAGTGGTCGCGTCGGTATGAGCGGTTGCGGCTGCCTTACGAGCGTCGGGGTCGTTACGCACTCCTGGCTGCTTCGCGACATCGATCGTCTTCTGAGCGTCCGCCAGAGCAGCCTTTGCCCGTGTCGTCTCCGAGACATCCGGCATAGAGACCTTGGCCTCGGCGATGGCCTGGGAGACCGCCCCCATCCACTCGGAAGCCGCCTCGGCGTACTGGCCGAGTCGCAGCGTGGCACTGGCGGTGTGACCACCCCAGTCCCGGAACGCGTCACCGGCCTTGCCTTGCCACTCCAGTTCCTTGACGTGCTTCATCAGGCCGTCGCCGATCTCGCTGATCGTCGTAGCAGCCTTGGACAACTTCACGGAGAGGAGAGACGCGGACGCCATGTCGGCGGACTCGAGCATGGCGGCGAGCTGCTCATGTGTCATGGACTCGAAGTCCGTGCGCACGAGCTTCGGTTCGGGCCGGTTCTTGTATTCGCTCATCAGAGGGTCCCCTCGGCCTTCGGCGCGCCCGGTTCTTGCTTGTGCCGCGCATAAGGATCCCGCGCCGCGTCGTAATACTTCTCCGCCTCCGCGTTCACCGCCCGCATCCGCGCCTTGATGTCCTCGTCGAGGTTCTCGTAGCCCACGCGGGAGGCGTGGACCGCGAGGCTCATGCTCTCGATCTGGGCGCTCAGGGCCTTGGAGAGGTTCTCCAACTCGTCGTGGACGATGGTGTACGAGTCGTGGAGGAACTGCGCCTCCTTGAAGGTGGCCGCGCCGAGCTGGGCCCGCGGCAGCCGGTCCTCGCCGACCTTGCCCGGTGCCGCCTCCGACTTGTCCAGCTCGACCAGCAGCGCGTCGACCCGCTTCTTGAAGCTCTTCATGGCGTTGTGCTGGATGTCCAGCGCCATCGCCGGGTTGACCCCCGCCAGGGTGTCGAAGCCGGTCCCCGTGTCGGGAACCTTGCCGCCCCCGTCCGAACTCACCTCAGCCGCCTCCCCGTTCTCCCCGTGTCATCCCCGTCCCTTCGCTCGCTCGAACGCAGGAACGGGGGTGGTTTCCATCGATCACTCTAATGGCGTTGCGGAAGCAACCCCAGTTGAATAAGGGACGTTCCGCGCTTGCGGGAAACGAACACGCCACGCCCCGGCGGCATGGGACGCGCCCGTACCGTGCCGAGGATGTCGCCCTCGCTGGGGTCGCCCGAAAGGACGACGCCCTGTGCGCCCAGCTCCTTCACCCGCTGCATGAACGACTCGTACATCGCCCGCGAGGCACCCGCCTGGCTGCGGGCGATGATGAACTTCACGCCGACGTCCCGCGCGAACGGCAGGTGCTCGACCAACTGACTCAGCGGATTGCCGGAGTTGGTCGCCACCAGCTCGTAGTCGTCGATGATGACGAAGAGCTGCGGGCCGCTCCACCAGCTGCGGTCGCGCAACTGCTGCGGGGTGATGTCCGGCTTCGGCGCGCGCATCTCCATGAACTGCCGGATCGCGTCCATGTGGACCTGCATCGCCGAGGCCATCGGCGCGTACTCCAGCAGGTGCTCCTCCCCGACCGCCTCCAGCATGGTGCGCCGGTAGTCGCCGACGACGATGCGGGCCTCGGCCGGGGTGTACCGCTCGGTGATCTGCTTGGCGATCAGCCGCAGCAGGTTGGTCTTGCCGGACTCGCTCTCCCCGAAGACCAGGAAGAACGGGTCGGTGTCCAGGTCGACGAAGACCGGCTCCAGGCTGGCCTCGTCGATGCCGATCGCGAAGCCCGCCTGCGGGAACTCGAAGCCCTTGGGAAGCTGGTCGGCCGGCAGCTTGCGCGGCAGCAGACGCACGGTCGGAGCGGCGGGACCCTCCCAGCCGGCCTTGACCCGCTGGACCAGCGCGGCCGTCGCCTCGGACAGATCGCCCGCCGAGGAGGAGCCGTCGATGCGGGGGAGCGCCGTCATGAAGTGCAGCTTCTCCGAGACCTGGCCGCGGCCGGGCACCCCCGCCGGGACGTTCACCGCGACCTTGCGGTCGAACTCGGAGTCCATCGGGTCGCCCAGCCGCAGTTCGAGCCGGCTGAGGATCTGGTCCTTGAGGGCCGCGCGGACCTCCATGTAGCGCGACGCGGAGACGACCACATGGATGCCGTAGCCGAGACCGCGGCCCGCGATGTCGTTGACGACACCCTCCAGGCCCTCGTACTCCGTCTTGAAATTGCCCCAGCCGTCGATGACCAGGAAGACGTCGCCCCACGCCTCGCCCGGCAGTTCGCCCGCCGCGCGGCGCCTGCGGTACGTGGCGACGGAGTCGATGCCGTTCGTGCGGAAGAACTGCTCGCGGCGGTTGAGGATGCCCGCCACCTCGGCGACCGTACGGCGCACCCGCTCCGGGTCCAGCCGGGACGCGACCCCGCCCACGTGCGGGAGGTCGGCCAGGGAGGCAAGACCGCCGCCGCCGAAGTCCAGGCAGTAGAACTGCGTCTCCAGCGGGGTGTGGGTCAGCGCGAACGAGGCGACCAGCGAGCGCAGCAGCGTCGACTTTCCGGACTGCGGGCCGCCGACGACCATCATGTGGCCGGCCGCGCCGGAGAAGTCCCGGTAGAGCACCTCGCGCTTCTGCTCGAAGGGCTTGTCGATCAGACCCAGCGGCACGGTCAGCGCGCCCGCGCGCGGGTACTCCGGCGCGTGCAGGCCCCGTTCGGGCGAGACCGACAGCGCGGGCAGCAGGTGGTCCAGCGCGGGCGCCTCGTCCAGCGGGGGCAGCCACACCTGGTGCGCGGGCACGCCCTGGCCGTCGAGGCGCTGCACGATCACGTCCAGCACCGTGTCCGCCAGCGCGTCGTCCTCCGCGCGCGCGGCCCGTGCCCGCTCCTCGGCGGGATCAGGCGCCACGTGCGCCATCGGCACCGGAAGTGCCGTGAACCGCGCCGGACGGCGCTCCACGGGCGCGCTGCCCCCGGTGACCTCGGCGCCGCCCGCGCGGTACGTGCCCGAGACGTACGCCGCCTTGAAGCGCGTCATCTCGTCCGTGCCGAACTTCAGATACCCGGAACCGGGCACCGACGGCAGGTGGTACGCGTCCGGCACCCCGAGCGCAGCCCGCGACTCGGCCGCGGAGAACGTCCGCAGACCGACCCGGTACGACAGATACGTGTCCAGACCGCGCAGCCGGCCCTCCTCCAACCGCTGTGAGGCCAGCAGCAGATGCACGCCCAGAGAGCGGCCGATCCGGCCGATCTGGATGAACATGTCGATGAAGTCGGGCTTGGCGGTGAGGAGTTCGCTGAACTCGTCGATCACCAGGACGAGCGAGGCCAGCGGCTCAAGCGGGGCACCGGCCGCGCGCGCCTTCTCGTAGTCGTGGATGTTGGCGTAGTTGCCCGCCGCCCGCAGCAGCTCCTGGCGGCGCTGGAGTTCGCCCCGGATCGCGTCGCCCATGCGGTCGACCAGGGTGAGGTCGTCGGAGAGGTTGGTGATGACGGCCGCGACGTGCGGCATCTGGGACATGCCCGCGAAGGTCGCGCCGCCCTTGAAGTCCGCGAGGACGAAGTTCAGCGTCTCCGAGGAATGCGTGACCGCGAGTCCCAGCACCAGGGTGCGCAGCAGCTCCGACTTGCCGGAGCCGGTCGCGCCCACGCACAGGCCGTGCGGGCCCATGCCGTCCTGCGCGGCCTCCTTCAGGTCCAGCATCACCGGCTGGCCGTCCTCGCCGACACCGATCGGCACCCGCAGCCGCTCCGACATGGAGCGCGGCCGCCAGGTGCGCCGTACGTCCACCGAGGCGGCGTCCCCGAGGCCGAGCAGATCGGTGAAGTCCAGGTTGGACAGCAGCGGTTCGTCGTCGTCCCCGCCGCCCATCCGCAAGGGGGCGAGCTGGCGGGCCAGCGCCTCGGCGCCGGGCAGCGACAGCCCGTCAGGGGTGCCCTCGAAGGCCACCTCGCCACCGGAGTCCAGCCGCAGCCGCTCCGAGCGCACCACGATGGAGAGGTCACCGCGCGGGGTGTCCAGCTCGCCGGACACGACCTCCACGATCGTCACGCCCTGGAGGCCCTCGGCTGCCGCGAACGCCGACGACGGCGGCACGATCCCGCCGTCGAGCACCACCAGGATGTGCGGCTGGTCCAGCAGCGGCTGCCCGCCCCGGCTGAACCGGGGCCGCTCCTCCAGCCGCCCGGCCAGCAACTGCTCCAGCTCACCCAGGTCGTCGCTGACCAGGCGGCGGGTGCCCGCGCCGTCGAACTGGCCCGGCAACTGGCAGTGCGGCAGCCACTTCGTCCAGTCCCAGCGGTCCGCCGCGCCCCGCGAGGCCACCACGGCCACGATCAGGTCGTCGGGGGAGTGCAGGGTCGTCGCCTGCGCCACCAGGGCGCGCGCGGCGGACTGGGCGCGCTCCGGGTCACCGGAGACGGTCACGTGGTAGAAGGCGCGCAGCGACAGCGCCACCGGGAGACCGTCCAACTGGCCGTGCACCGAAAGGAAACGCTGCATGGCGCCCGCGCACAGCGGCTCCAGCTCGTCGACCGGCGCGGTCTGCGGCGCCATCAGGGGCGTGGCCAACTGCTGCGGGCCCAGACCGATCCGGACCTGCCCGAAATCCTCGTCCGCCACCCGCCGTTCCCACACCCGGCTGCCCTCGGCGACCAGCGACCACAACTGCTCGGGGGCGGGGTGCAGATAGAGCTGCGCGTCCCGCTGACGCAGGGCGGTCCTGCGTACCGTGCGCCGCGTCTGGGCCAGGTAACGGAGGTAGTCACGACGGACGTCGGCCATTTGCCCTTGCGTACCGCGACGGTGCCGGACGATCTGCGACACCACCATCGCGGCCGTGGACACGAGCATGACCACACCCATGATCCGCATGAACGGATGGGCGTTCGGGGATGCGAAGTAGAAGACCACGGAGGAGCCCATGCCGAGGGTCGGCAGGACCTGCATCAGCATGCCCTCCTGCTGCCCGCGCGGCAGCTCGGGAGGAGCCTCCAATTGCACCTCTTCCGAGGGCACTTCGGGCGGCAGCGCACGAGGCGGGCGCTTGATGACGAGCTGGCTCACCGGAGCGTCAATCCTCCTGCGCGGACGATCGGTTGATCACCGGCACCCCCGTGGCGACGGTCGTCCTCCGCTTGCCGGCGATCCTACTGGTCACCACTGACACCGGGCCCCGGTAGGGTGACGCCCGCAGCGTGCGCATCCGCGAACAGGGGGTCTGTGAAGGTGACTACGACAGCGGCGACGGGATTCAGCAGGGTCACGGTCGTGGCACCCGACAGCCGCATCGACGTGGCGCTTCCGGTGGACATCGCCGTGGCCGACATCTACCCGGAGATACTGCGGCTGACCGGCCAGACCCAGGAGGTCGGCACCCCGGCCGGCTACCACCTGGTCCGCCGCGACGGCCGCGTCCTCGACAGCGCCCGCACCCTCGCCGACGAGGGCGTCCTGGACGGCGAGGTGCTGAGCCTGCGCCCCTTCGTCGAGTCCCTGCCGCCCGCCGTCTACGACGACGTCTCCGACGCCGTCGCCTCCGCCGTCGTCCGCGACCGGCACCTGTGGAGCGAGGACCTGCTGCGCGTCGCCGGACTCGCGGGCGGCGCCCTGCTGATCCTGCTGACCGGCTTCGTCCTCTGGTACGCCGACCCGGTACGCCACGACATGCACGGCCTGCCCGGCGTCATCGCCGGCGGCCTCGGCGTGCTCCTCACCGCCTTCGCCGGGGTCCGCGCGCGGGTGTACGGCGACCGGGGCGCGGCCGTCGCCGTGGGCCTCGGCGCGCTGCCGTTGCTGATGATCGCCGGTTCCGGGGTCATCGGCGCACCGGCCGCCCAGGGTCCGGGCAAGCTCCAGTTCATGCTCGGCTGCGTGGCCGTACTCGTCGCCTCGGTCGTTCTGGTGGCGCTCACGCCCGGCGGGGATGCGCCCTTCGTCGCCGCCTCCTTCCTGGCGACCGTCGGCACCGTCGCCACCTTCGTGGCCCTGCTCGCCGACGCCTCCGCCACCGCGACCGCCGCCGTGTGCGCCCCCGTCGCCATCGGTCTGGTCGCCTTCCTGCCCGGTCTCTCCGCCCGCTTCGCCCGGCTGCCCATCGGTTACGCCTCGCCGCACTCCGCCACCGACGACGCCTTCGACCCGGACGCCGCGCAGGGCGCCGACGCCGAACCGCTCGACGCCGACCTCGTCGCCGCCCAGGCCCGGCGCGGGCACGAGATGCTGCTCGGCCTGGTCGGCGGCACGGCGGCCCTGGTCGTCGCCTCCGCCGCCGTCCTCGGCTTCTGCGACAACGTCTGGGGCCAGCTCCTCGCGCTCACCACCGGCCTCGCCATGCTGATCCGCGCGCGGCTGTTCCGGTACACCGCCCAGGTGTCCTGCGTCCTGGTCGCCGGCCTCGCCGCCGTCGCGCTGCTGCTGTTCGGCCTCGCCCTGAACCCGCCCCACGCGGCACTCACCGACTTCGTGCTCCACCAGGACCGCGGCGCCCTCGACCTGCGCACCGCCTGGCTGACGGCGGCCGTCGCCGCGGGCGCCGTACTGATCACCGCGATCGGCCTGATCGTCCCCACCAAGGGCCTCTCCCCCTTCTGGGGCCGCTTCCTCGACCTCGCCGAGGGCGCCGTCCTGCTCGCCCTGGCCCCCCTGTGCCTCGCCACCCTCGGCGTCCTCTCGGACGTACGCTCGATGGTCGGCTAGGTGCCGTGAAGAGGCCCCGGAGCGCCCTGGTACCCTGAGTGACGGCCGTTCGTGTACGCACCCCCGGAGCACCCGCTCTGGAGGCCGCGCTCAGCGAGTCCCCGCCTCCCGAGTAACGGAAGCTCCCCCGAGATTCAGACCGGGGGCACTCGGTGGCAACCACCATGAGGAGTACGAGTGTCTCTCGACGCCGCTACGAAGAAGCAGATCATCGCCGAGTTCGGCCAGAAGGAGGGCGACACCGGCTCCCCCGAGGTCCAGGTCGCCATGCTGTCGCGCCGGATCTCCGACCTGACCGAGCACCTCAAGGCCCACAAGCACGACCACCACTCCCGCCGTGGTCTGCTGATCCTGGTCGGTCAGCGCCGTCGCCTGCTGCAGTACCTGGCCAAGAAGGACATCCAGCGCTTCCGCGCCCTGGTCGACCGCCTCGGCATCCGCCGCGGTGCGGCCGGCGCCAAGTAAGTCGCCATGAGGGAGCGGTTCCCGAGCCTGTCGGGAGCCGCTCCTTTTTTGGTGTACGGGCCCACCGCCCTACCCGCTGCAGGTGCGGAAACGTGCGGACTGTCACTCCCCCTTTGTAGGGTGTTGGCACAACCGCATCACGTACGACACAGAACGAGGAGAGGCGCACCGCGCCGCCGCCGGTCCTCGGTAGTGGCCCCCAGGGGGGACGAGAAACCCTGGGTGCTTCGATCGAAGACCGGCCCGCACCAGACGGAGCGCTTCTCCCACCACCGTCCCCCCGTCACACGGGCGAGCGGGACGAAGACGAGGAGAGAACGCTAGTGGAGAACGAGACCCACTACGCCGAGGCCGTCATCGACAACGGTTCCTTCGGCACCCGCACCATCCGCTTCGAGACGGGCCGCCTGGCCAAGCAGGCCGCCGGCTCCGCCGTGGCGTACCTGGACGACGACACCATGGTGCTGTCGGCCACCACCGCCTCCAAGACCCCCAAGGACCAGCTCGACTTCTTCCCCCTCACGGTGGACGTCGAGGAGCGGATGTACGCCGCCGGCAAGATCCCCGGCAGCTTCTTCCGCCGTGAGGGCCGCCCCTCCGAGGACGCGATCCTCACCTGCCGCCTGATCGACCGCCCGCTGCGCCCGTCCTTCAAGAAGGGCCTGCGCAACGAGATCCAGGTCGTCGCCACCATCATGGCGCTCAACCCCGACCACCTGTACGACGTCGTGGCGATCAACGCCGCGTCCGCGTCGACGCAGCTCGCCGGCCTGCCCTTCTCCGGCCCGATCGGCGGCGTCCGCGTCGCGCTGATCCGCGGCCAGTGGGTCGCGTTCCCGACGCACACCGAGCTCGAGGACGCCGTCTTCGACATGGTGGTCGCCGGCCGCGTCCTTGAGGACGGCGACGTCGCGATCATGATGGTCGAGGCCGAGGCCACCGACCAGACGATCAAGCTGGTCGAGGGCGGCGCCGAGGCGCCCACCGAGGAGATCGTGGCCGCCGGTCTCGAGGCCGCCAAGCCCTTCATCAAGGTCCTCTGCCGCGCCCAGGCCGACCTCGCCTCCAAGGCCGCCAAGCCCGAGGGCGAGTTCCCGATCTTCCTGGACTACCAGGACGACGTGTACCAGGCGCTGAAGAAGGCCGTGCAGCCCGAGCTGGCCCAGGCGCTCACCGTCCCCGGCAAGCAGGAGCGCGAGGCCGAGCTGGACCGCGTCAAGGCTCTGGCCGCCGAGAAGCTCCTGCCGGAGTTCGAGGGCCGCGAGAAGGAGATCTCCGCCGCTTACCGCGCGCTGACCAAGCAGTTGGTCCGCGAGCGTGTGATCAAGGAGAAGAAGCGCATCGACGGCCGTGGCGTCACGGACATCCGTACGCTCGCCGCCGAGGTCGAGGCCATCCCGCGCGTGCACGGTTCGGCGCTGTTCGAGCGTGGCGAGACCCAGATCCTGGGCATCACCACCCTGAACATGCTCCGCATGGAGCAGCAGCTCGACACCCTCTCGCCGGTGACGCGCAAGCGCTACATGCACAACTACAACTTCCCGCCGTACTCCGTCGGCGAGACCGGCCGCGTGGGCTCCCCGAAGCGCCGCGAGATCGGCCACGGCGCCCTCGCCGAGCGCGCCCTCGTGCCGGTGCTGCCGACGCGCGAGGAGTTCCCCTACGCGATCCGCCAGGTGTCCGAGGCCCTCGGCTCCAACGGTTCGACGTCCATGGGCTCGGTCTGCGCCTCCACCATGTCGATGCTGAACGCCGGTGTGCCGCTCAAGGCCCCGGTCGCCGGTATCGCGATGGGCCTGATCTCCGAGCAGGCCGACGGCGAGACGCACTACGTCACCCTCACCGACATCCTCGGTGCGGAGGACGCCTTCGGCGACATGGACTTCAAGGTCGCCGGCACCAAGGACTTCGTGACCGCCCTCCAGCTCGACACCAAGCTGGACGGCATCCCGGCGTCCGTCCTGGCCGCGGCCCTCAAGCAGGCCCGCGACGCCCGTCTCCACATCCTCGACGTGATGATGGAGGCCATCGACCGGCCCGACGAGATGTCCCCGAACGCCCCGCGGATCATCACCGTCAAGATCCCGGTCGACAAGATCGGTGAGGTTATCGGCCCCAAGGGCAAGATGATCAACCAGATCCAGGAGGACACGGGCGCCGACATCACGATCGAGGACGACGGCACGATCTACATCGGCGCGGTGGACGGACCGTCCGCCGAGGCCGCCCGCGCCACGATCAACGGCATCGCCAACCCGACGATGCCCGAGGTCGGCGAGCGCTACCTGGGCACGGTCGTGAAGACCACCACCTTCGGCGCGTTCGTCTCCCTGCTCCCCGGCAAGGACGGTCTGCTGCACATCTCGCAGATCCGCAAGCTCGCCGGCGGCAAGCGCGTGGAGAACGTCGAGGACGTCCTCGGTGTGGGCCAGAAGGTCCAGGTCGAGATCGCCGAGATCGACTCCCGCGGCAAGCTCTCCCTCATCCCCGTGATCGAGGGCGAGGACGGCTCGGACGACAAGAAGGACGACGCCGACCAGTGACGTCCCGTAGCTTCAAGGCGACGGCCCGCACCTCCTCGGAGGCGCGGGCCGTCGCCCGTACCCAAACCCTCATCAAGGGCAGAGACGGCATCGGCACCGTCCGCAGGACCACCCTCCCCGGCGGCCTGCGCATCGTCACCGAGACGCTGCCCTCCGTACGCTCGGCCACCTTCGGCATCTGGGCGCACGTCGGCTCCCGCGACGAGACCCCCGCGCTGAACGGCGCCACGCACTATCTGGAGCACCTGCTCTTCAAGGGCACCGACAAGCGCTCCGCCCTCGACATCTCCGCCGCGGTCGACGCCGTCGGCGGCGAGATGAACGCGTTCACGGCCAAGGAGTACACGTGCTACTACGCACGCGTGCTCGACACCGACCTGCCGCTCGCCATCGACGTGGTGTGCGACATGCTGACCGGCTCGCTGATCCGCGAGGAGGACGTCGACGTCGAACGCGGCGCGATCCTCGAAGAGATCGCCATGACCGAGGACGACGCCGGCGACTGCGTGCACGACCTGTTCGCGCACACCATGTTCGGCGACAGCGCGCTGGGCCGCCCGGTCCTCGGCACGGTCGACACCGTCAACGCCCTCACCGCCGACCGCATCCGCCGCTTCTACAAGAAGCACTACGACCCCACCCACCTCGTCGTCGCGGCCGCCGGCAACATCGACCACGCCAAGGTCGTCCGCCAGGTCCGCGCCGCCTTCGAGAAGTCGGGCGCGCTGCGGGACAACGGCGCCCAGCCCATCGCCCCGCGCGAGGGCAGCCGCACCATCCGCACCGCGGGCCGCGTCGAACTGGTCGGCCGCAAGACCGAGCAGGCCCATGTCATCCTCGGCATGCCCGGCATCGCCCGCGCCGACGACCGCCGCTGGGCCATGGGCGTGCTCAACACCGCCCTCGGCGGCGGCATGTCCTCCCGGCTCTTCCAGGAGATCAGGGAGAAGCGCGGCCTCGCCTACAGCGTGTACTCCTACACCTCGGCCTTCGCCGACTGCGGTCTGTTCGGCGTGTACGCGGGCTGCCGCCCGAGCCAGGTGCACGACGTGCTGAAGATCTGCCGGGACGAGCTGGACCAGGTCGCCGCGAACGGTCTCAGCGACGACGAGGTCAACCGGGCCATCGGCCAGATGAAGGGCGCCACCGTCCTCGGCCTGGAGGACACCGGCGCGCTGATGAACCGTATCGGCAAGAGCGAGCTGTGCTGGGGCGACCACATGTCGGTGGACGACATGCTGGCCCGGATCGCCGCGGTGACCCCGGACGAGGTCCGTTCCGTCGCCCGCGACATCCTGGGACAGCGCCCGTCGCTGTCGGTCATAGGCCCGCTGAAGGACAAGCAGGCCGCCCGGCTCGACGACGCGGTCGCCTGACCCCCAGCCCCTCAACTGCGGTAAGGAAGCGAAGAGATGAGCAAGCTGCGCGTAGCGGTCCTCGGCGGAGGCGGCCGTATCGGATCCGAGGCGGTACGGGCCGTCGAGGCCGCCGAGGACATGGAGCTGGTCGCCTCCCTGGGCCGGGGCGACAAGCTGGAGACGCTGGTGGACGCCGGCGCCCAGGTCGCCGTCGACCTCACCACCCCGGCCTCGGTCATGGGCAACCTCGACTTCTGCGTGCGCCACGGCATCCACGCGGTCGTCGGCACCACGGGCTGGACCGACGAACGCCTCGCGCAGCTGAAGGGCTGGCTGGACCAGTCCCCGGAGACGGGCGTGCTCATCGCCCCCAACTTCTCCATCGGCGCCGTCCTCACCATGAAGTTCGCGCAGATCGCCGCGCCCTGGTTCGAGTCCGTCGAGGTCGTCGAGCTGCACCACCCCAACAAGGTGGACGCCCCCTCCGGCACCGCCACCCGCACCGCCCAGCTCATCGCCGAGGCCCGCCGCAAGGCCGGCACCGCCGAGGCCCCGGACGCCACGGTCACCGCGCTGGACGGGGCCCGGGGCGCCGACGTGGACGGGGTGCCCGTGCACGCGGTCCGGCTGCGCGGCCTCCTGGCCCACCAGGAGGTCCTGCTGGGCGGCGAGGGCGAGACCCTCACCCTCCGCCACGACTCGCTGCACCACAGCAGCTTCATGCCGGGCATCCTGCTCGGTGTGCGCCGGGTGGGGTCCGCTCCGGGCCTCACCTTCGGCCTCGAACACTTCCTGGACCTGGGCTGAGTACCCCCACCTCATGCGCGCGAAGATCACCTACCTCGTCACGGCCGCCGTCCTGGTCTTCTACTTCGTCCTGGTCGGCAGCCGGGGCGTGATGCTCATCCAGTCCGGCACGCTCCTCACCGTCACCTTCGGCGTGGCGGTGCTGATCCTGCCGGTCATCGGCGTCTGGTTCCTCTGGAAGAACACCCAGTTCGTCCGCCGGGCCAACCAGCTCGCCGCCGAGCTGGAGGCCGAGGGCGGCCTGCCCGTCGACGAGCTGCGCCGCACCCCGGACGGCCGGATCGACCGCGACTCGGCCGACGAGGTGTTCGCCCGGCGCAAGGCCGAGACCGAGGCCGCCCCGGACGACTGGCGGAGCTGGTTCCGGCTCGCCGTCGCCTATCACGACGCCCGCGACACCCCGCGCGCCCGTAAGACGATGCAGCGTGCCATCGCCCTGCACGACGGCCGCCACATCCCGGCCTGACCCCTCAGCCCCGCCGGTACTCGGCGGCCCACGCCTCGATCGTGTCCGAGGCCCGGTCGAACCCGGCGGGGCGGTTCAGGAAGTCCAGCGAGTGCGTGGTCAGCAGCGGAGGCGTGTCGTCGGGGGCGCGGTCGTCGCGGACCAGCGTCAGCGCCTGCCCCTGCACCGTGCGGGGCAGGCCCAGCCAGCGCACCGGCTGCTGTGCCGTCCGCAGTGAGACCACGCGTTCCCAGGGCACCGTGCGCGTCACCAGGAAGCCGACCTGGCGCAGGCCGCGCGGGCTCACCCAGACGCCCATGCGCAGTACCCGCAGCGCGCCGACGACGATCGCCGCGGTGAGCACGAAGGTGATCCCGGCGGAGGTCGTGGTGCCGGTCAGGGCGGTGAGCACGGCCCCGAACAGCACGAACGAGGAGAACAGCAGCCCCAGCGCCGCCCCGCCCACCCGCCACGGGCCGGGACGGTACGGGCGCCGCCAGCGGTCCCGGTCGTCATAGGGCAGCGAGCTGTCGTCGGCCGCCTCGAAAGTGCGGTCGGCCGTCAGGAAGGGCAGGGGCACGGCTGTTCCTCGCAAGGTCCTCGCACGGGCTTGTGCCCGGTGAGGCTATCCGCCTGTGGCGGGGCTCACCAGCCGTGGGCGGCCACAAGAGTCAGTGACCCGGAGCCGCCTGCGACTGACCGGCCGGCGGCGCGGACGGAGTGGACAGCGCGGGCATCCCCACTATCAGCGCGCCCACTATCCCGGCGACCAGCGTCAGCACGAGGAGCGACCGCCCGGCCCGCTCACCGCGGGACGCGCGCTCGGGGGGCGGGGGAGTGACATTGCCGCGGAACCTGTCGGCCTCGGCGATGAAGGCGAAGGGCACGGGCTCACGACGACGGAACATCTGGGGTGGGTCTCCTTCCAGGGGTCTGTGACCTCACCCCTTCAGACGACGGAGTGACCCGAAAGGTGCCCATGTCCGGAAAACCGCTGGATGCGATTTTTGAGGTGAGGTGTTGCTCTGACGGGTGCGCGTGCCCCGTATGGTGGCTGCAAACCTCAGAAGTGATGGAAGGACCTTTGTGACCACCCCCGAGCCGCTCACGCTCCGTAGCGACGTCACCGTGGAACTGGTGAAATCCAGCGCCTCCGACAGCGACGTCCTCTTCGCCGCCCGTGTCTCGACCCTGGGCGAGCAGTCCCTGGACGAGCTCCAGAAGGACCCCGAGCGCTCCAAGGGCCTCATCAACTACCTCGTGCGGGACCGGCACGGCAGCCCGTTCGAGCACAACTCGATGACCTTCCTCATCAGCGCCCCGATCTTCGTCTTCCGCGAGTTCATGCGGCACCGCGTGGGCTGGTCCTACAACGAGGAATCGGGCCGCTACCGGGAGCTGCAGCCGGTCTTCTACGTCCCCGACACCTCCCGCAAGCTGGTCCAGGAGGGCCGCCCGGGCAAGTACGTCTTCGTCGAGG
Source organism: Streptomyces griseoluteus (assembly GCF_004784465.1). Classification (GTDB taxonomy): domain Bacteria; phylum Actinomycetota; class Actinomycetes; order Streptomycetales; family Streptomycetaceae; genus Streptomyces; species Streptomyces griseoluteus. The sequence goes on from NZ_SRRU01000001.1 coordinate 1,173,088, forward strand.
GCAGCCCCGGCCAGTACGACGCGGTGCGCGACACCCTGACGGAGTCCTACCAGCAGGCGTACACCGCGTACCAGAAGCTCCTCGCCGAGGGCGTCGCCCGTGAGGTCGCCCGTGCGGCCCTCCCGGTCGGCCTGTACTCCTCGATGTACGCCACCTGCAACGCCCGCTCCCTGATGCACTTCCTGGGCCTGCGCACCCAGCACGAGCTGGCCAAGGTGCCGTCCTTCCCGCAGCGGGAGATCGAGATGGTGGGCGAGAAGATGGAGGCCGAGTGGGCCCGTCTGATGCCGCTCACCTACGCCGCCTTCAACGCCAACGGCCGCGTCGCCCCGTAACCCTGTTCCCCCGCGCGGAACGGATGTACGGATCAGCCTCCCGAGGTGTCCGTATTGCGGCATTTAGAGAAGTTCATCTAGCCTGATCAAACGGACCCGGCACTGCTTGAACCCCCGAGCAGGCAGTGCCGGGTTCCTTGTTGGCCGGAGTTTGACCCGCGTTTGTCCTGACTTTCCCGACACCCCACGGGCAGACCATGGATCGAGTACCGAGTAGCGTGTCACCCATGGCTCCGACCTCGACTCCGCAGACCCCCTTCGGGCGGGTCCTCACCGCCATGGTCACGCCCTTCACGGCGGACGGCGCACTCGACCTCGACGGCGCGCAGCGGCTCGCCGCCCACCTGGTGGACGCAGGCAACGACGGCCTGATCGTCAACGGCACCACCGGCGAGTCACCCACCACCAGCGACGCGGAGAAATCGGACCTCGTACGAGCCGTCGTGGAAGCGGTCGGCGACCGCGCCCGCGTCGTGGCCGGAGTCGGTACCAACGACACCCACCACACCCTCGAGCTGGCCCGCCAGGCCGAACGCGACGGCGCACACGGCCTGCTGGTCGTCACGCCGTACTACAACAAGCCCCCGCAGGAGGGGCTGTACCGCCACTTCACGGCCGTCGCCGACAACACCGGCCTCCCGGTGATGCTCTACGACATCCCCGGCCGCAGCGGCGTCCCGATCAGCACCGAGACCCTGGTCCGCCTCGCGGAGCACCCCCGGATCGTCGCCAACAAGGACGCCAAGGGCGACCTCGGCCGCGCCAGCTGGGCCATCGCCCGCTCCGGCCTCGCCTGGTACTCCGGCGACGACATGCTGAACCTCCCCTTGCTCTCCGTCGGCGCCGTCGGCTTCGTCTCCGTCGTCGGCCACCTCGTCGCCCCCGACCTGCGCGCCCTCGTGGACGCCTACACCTCGGGCGACGTCGTCAAGGCCGCCGAGATCCACCAGAAGCTGCTCCCGGTGTACACCGGCGTCTTCCGCACCCAGGGCGTCATGACCACCAAGGCCGCGCTCGCCCTGCTGGGCCTGCCCGCCGGTCCGCTGCGCGCCCCCATGGTCGAGTGCTCCCCGGAGGAGATCGCCCAGCTCAAGATCGATCTTGCGGCCGGCGGGATACAGCTCTGACAACAGACTTCAGCACCATCCGAGCCACACAACCGCAGGACCCAACAGCACAGCGGGCGCACCGGCGTCCCGCCCCCCTTACGACAACCGCACGCACTGAACGTCATGCGCGCCACGTGCCCACCGGTACGTGGCGCGTGTGGTCAGGAGAGTCTTTTGAGTCATCCGCACCCTGAACTGGCCCCGCCGCCGCCGCTCGCCAAGGGCGGCCTGCGCGTCACCCCCCTCGGCGGTCTCGGTGAGATCGGCCGGAACATGACGGTCTTCGAGTACGACGGCCGGCTGCTGATCGTCGACTGCGGTGTGCTCTTCCCCGAGGAGGAGCAGCCCGGAATCGACCTGATCCTGCCGGACTTCTCGTCCATCCGGGACCGCCTCGACGACATCGAGGGCATCGTCCTCACGCACGGCCACGAGGACCACATCGGCGCGGTCCCCTACCTGCTGCGCGAGAAGCCCGACATCCCGCTGATCGGCTCCAAGCTGACCCTCGCGCTGATCGAGGCCAAGCTCCAGGAGCACCGCATCCGCCCGTACACCCTGGAGGTGGAGGCGGGCGACCGTGAGCGGGTCGGTCCCTTCGACCTCGAGTTCGTCGCGGTCAACCACTCCATCCCGGACGCCCTCGCGGTCGCCATCCGCACCCCGGCCGGCATGGTCGTGCACACCGGCGACTTCAAGATGGACCAGCTCCCGCTGGACGGTCGGCTCACCGACCTGCACGCCTTCGCGCGGCTGAGCGAGGAGGGCATCGACCTCCTCCTCTCGGACTCCACGAACGCCGAGGTACCCGGCTTCGTCCCGCCCGAGCGCGACATCTCCAACGTGCTGGACAACGTCTTCGCGGGCGCGCACAGCCGCATCATCGTGGCGAGCTTCGCCAGCCATGTGCACCGCATCCAGCAGATCCTGGACACCGCCCACAAGTACGGCCGCAAGGTCGCCTTCGTCGGCCGCTCCATGGTCCGCAACATGGGCATCGCGCGCGACCTCGGCTACCTGAAGGTCCCGCCGGGCCTGGTCGTCGACGTCAAGCAGCTCGACGACCTGCCGGCCGACAAGGTCGTCCTGGTCTGCACGGGCTCCCAGGGCGAGCCGATGGCGGCCCTGTCCCGCATGGCCAACCGGGACCACCAGATCCGCATCGTCGAGGGCGACACGGTCATCCTGGCCTCGTCCCTCATCCCGGGCAACGAGAACGCGGTCTACCGCGTGATCAACGGCCTCACCCGCTGGGGCGCCAACGTCGTGCACAAGGGCAACGCCAAGGTGCACGTCTCGGGCCACGCGTCCGCGGGCGAGCTGCTGTACTTCTACAACATCTGCCGCCCGAAGAACCTCATGCCGGTCCACGGTGAATGGCGCCACCTGCGCGCCAATGCCGAGCTGGGCGCCGCGACCGGCGTCCCGCACGACCGGATCGTCATCGCCGAGGACGGCGTCGTCGTCGACCTGGTCGAGGGCAAGGCGAAGATCGCGGGCAAGGTCCAGGCCGGTTACGTCTACGTCGACGGCCTCTCGGTCGGCGATGTGCGCGAGCCCGCGCTGAAGGACCGCAAGATCCTCGGCGACGAGGGCATCATCTCGGTCTTCGTGGTGATCGACGCGTCCACCGGCAAGATCACGGGTGGCCCGTACATCCAGGCTCGCGGCTCCGGCATCGAGGACGGTGCCTTCGCCGACGTCCTGCCGAAGATCACGGAGTCGCTGGAGCGGTCCGCCCAGGACGGCGTCGTGGAGCCCCACCAGCTCCAGCAGCTCATCCGGCGGACGCTCGGCAAGTGGGTCTCGGACACCTACCGCCGGCGCCCGATGATCCTCCCGGTCGTCGTCGAGGTCTGATCCACGACGCGCTGACCTGCACGGGGGCCCCTCGACACCGGTCGAGGGGCCCCAGTCGCGTCGTCCGGTGGAATTTGCCCGGTGGAACACCTGCTCGAAAAAATCTTGACAGGACGGGTTGACACCTCCATGGCCGGTCCGTAGAGTCCTAGGTCTGCCCCGGAGCCGGAACGGTTCCGCGGTGGCACCTCGCCGCGCAAGCGGCACTCAACCTCCAGCTCGACTCTCCCGCTCGGGATTGCTTTCGGCGCGTCCGAATTCAATTCGAATGGGAACCGGCGGCCCGATTAGGAACTGCCGGGGATGATCCGCTAAGGTTTGAGACGTCGGAACGGCCCAGCGGGCCGGGAAGACAACCCCCTCTGACTGGGAATCAGACGCCGAAAGGATCTGATAGAGTCGGAACCGCCGGAAAGGGAAACGCGAAAGCGAAGAACTGGAAAGCGCCGAGGAAATCGGATCGGAAAGAGATCTGGTAGAGTCGGAAACACCGAAGGGAAGCCCGGAGGAAAGCCCGAGAGGGTGAGTACAAAGGAAGCGACCGTTCCTTGAGAACTCAACAGCGTGCTAAAAGTCAACGCCAGATATGTTGATAACCCCGTCTCCAGTCATCGACTGGGACGAGGTTCCTTTGAAAAACACAGCGAGGACGCTGTGAACCATCGGACTATTCCTCCGATGGTTCCGCTCTCGTGTGTGTC
>NZ_SRRU01000020.1 GCF_004784465.1 Streptomyces griseoluteus
ATCGCCACATCGGCCTTCCACACACATCGCACTCCACGGGCGGATACTCACACGCTTCCGTGTGCGGCCCCAACCCGCTGACACGGCGCGACTTATCAAACACCCCCGACGGGACAAAACGCTCTTTAAGCCGAATTGGTCGGCGGGCCGCCGGACGGCCTGCTTGACACCACCGGCTGGAGGCCGGAGCAGATCGTCGGTGTGGGCGAGTTGGCTGTACCCGTCTATGGCCGAGTGCAGGTAAATGTAGCCGCCACGGCCGGTCTTCCTTCGAGGGGTCCTCGCGGCTGGCGGGGGCGACTGACTGGTGGGCGACGAGCCCCCGGTGGAAGCACTGCCTGACGAGAAGGCCACCACCGTGATCGCCCTTCTCCAACCGTGCGCGCGCCTGGCTGGCCGCACACGGGATCCCGCGCATCGGGCCAGAGCTGGCTCGGGCCTCACTCGCTTGTCGATTCGGACGACCGACGGCTACCTGCCCATCAGCTCGTAGAGCAGAGTGACAACGACCACGCCGATGGGGAAAGGGGCGGCACGGGCTTGGAGCCTGCGCCGCCCCAGGCGTGCAGATGGAGCTAGTGGTTCAGAGCGTTCAGCATGGTGCGGAACCAGTCGGTCATCGTGATGCCGTCGTCACGCGGGTCGTAGTACGCGTTGCCGTCATCCAGCCACAGCTCGGCGAGCTTCTGCTCCGAGGTGCTGGTGTCGAGCAGGCTGCGGATTGCTTCGCGGAGCGCGTTGACCGAGTCCGGGGGGTTGACCTCCTTGTAGTCGTTCACTGCCTCGATCGGTGTCTCGTACTCCAGGTCGTAGTCCTGGTGGAAGTACGCGCCGGCGAGGTTTTTGAGGGTTTTGGGAAGCATCAGATCTCCGGGAAGGACGTCAGGGTGTAGTAGCTGCGTCGCTCTCCTTTCTTGAGCACGGTGATCACGATTTCGGGTTGACGAAGGTGTCCGAGGCCCTGATATAGATCCTTTCTGCCCGCGCTGTCCATCGTGTGAGGAAAGGCCTCTTTCGATCCCGCGGGGGCGGAGGACAGCCACTGTTGAATCGCCGCCTGATTCGCGGCCAGGTTGTCTCCGGTGGCCTTCTCCGCAGCGGCGAGGTCCTTGCAGGTTGAGGCTCTTGGTGTCCCTCGGCCTTTCGAGCACCTCGAGTTCGACCTGTAGCAGCCGCACCCCGAACAGCCCGCGAGCCCGGATGTGACTGAGCGCTTCAGTCGGCCCGTGAGCACTCGCGTTGAACACTCCAGGCTCAACGCCGTGCTACCGCTGTGACTGACGCGCGGCGGCCCGGTTCGGGTGGGCCTCGCGAGCCCACCCAAATCAGCAGAACGGTCGGAACTCCCTGAAGTCCGGCGTCGGGCGCGGATCGGGCAGCCGGTAGGCGCCGATCCGCGCCCGACCGCTGGCCGGGTCGGCGGTCCCGTCGGCCAGAGCGCCCGGTATCGGACGCCACCCGAGATTGGTCTCGAAGTACGCCACGGCAGCGCCGACAGATGGCCACCAGACATCGTCGAGCAGCACGACGCCGCCAGGTCGGACGATCTCGCCCAGGAAGTGGAGGTCGACGAAGACGTTGTGGAAGTGGTGGCTGCCGTCGACGAACGCCGCGTCCGCGGCGAAACCCACGTCGGCCAACCGGGCAAGGAACCGCTGAGATGGTTCGGTCACCAGCTCGGCGATGTCGTCCAGGCCGGCGCTGCGCAGCAGCTCCCACCCGACGCCGTCGTACGCCGTGTACTGGAACGGGTCGATCACCACGTGCCGCGGGTTGCGTGAACCGGTGCGCAGCAGCGCCTCGCTGATCGCCAGCGCGGAGCTGGCATAGGCGAGTCCGATCTCGATGACCGTGCCGACTCGCTCATCCACCAGGAGGTCGCGTACCTGATCACAGTCGCGTTCCGGCAGCGTGACGGTGGCGAAGTCTGGAGCTCCATCGGGACTCCGCGGCGGCCCGTGCTCGGTGAGCTCGCGGCGTACGGCGGCCACTCGATCCCGCCACTCGCCTGCTACTCCGTCCGGTTGCACGATCGAGTTCACCAAGCAGACTCCTTCTGGCTGAGGGCACGGGACGTGGCCAACTGTGACACTCGGAGCGGCCAACTGAAGCGCTCAGTCACACCGCACCGAGTAGGCCGGGCTCGCTCGCGTATCCGCGAAGAGCCGGATGATCACGCGGTCGACGATGGTCGGATGAGTCGGTGTGGGGCCTGCGGCCTGGTGCCGGGCCCGCATCCGCGCATCCCCGGTGAGGAAGGCCAGGGTGGCGAGTTTGGCGGCTTGCTGCGAGAGGCTGCCGTTCCCTGTCGCCCATCCAGCCACGGTAAAGGACAAACTCGCTGATAGTCGGCAGAGTGGGACCTATGGGTAATTCTGGAAGCCTGACGACCCAGCAGCGGGCCGCCATGCTGGCCACAGTGACTGCGAGTGCTCTGCTATTTTCCAGCCTGACCAGCATCATCGTTGCCCTGCCGGCAGTCCAACGCGACCTCGGACTGGACAGCTCAGCCCTGCATTGGGTTGTTGTCGCTGCGCTTCTGCCGCTGTGCGCGCTTGCTGTCGTCAGCGGGCGTCTGGGCGACACGATCGGACGACGCCGGGTGTTTCTTCTGGGCATGGCCTGCTTCGTCACCGGATCAGCACTGTGTGCCGTCGCAACCGATGGGGCCTTTCTCGTAGGAGCTCGTGCCGTGCAGGGTCTGGGCGTCGCGCTGGCCGTACCGCTCGCTCTGGCGAACCTCACCACGGCCCTACCGGCTGAGAAACATGGGTGGGCTATCGGCGTTCAGACCACGGTGATCTCCGTTGTCGCCATCGCCATGCCCTTGGGCATCCCTATTGGCTCAGTACGGGAGCTGGCGGTGGGCCTTTGCCGCCCCGGTCCCTGTGGCTGCGCTGGTCGTCGTCCTGGCCCGGCGGCATCTGATCGAGACACGCGCTCCCGCTACCACCTCGCTGGATCTGATGGGCTGTGTCCTCATCGCTTCTGGGCTTGCCCTCCTGGTCTTCGCCTGTGAACGCTCTTCCGACTGGGGGCTCACCAGTGTCGGGACGCTCGCTCCGCTCACCGCTGGTATCGCGCTGCTCGTCGCCTTCGTGCTGGCTGAGCGCCGCGCCCGAAGCCCACTGCTTGATCTCCGGCCTCTGCGCGGCGCCACGACATCCGTCCCCATGGCGGCTCTGGCCCTCGTCCAGTGCGCGTCACTCGCGCTCGTCCTCTACATGACGCTATATCTGCAGCATGTACTTGACCTGGGTGCATTTCGCACGGGTCTACTACTGCTGGCCACCAGCGTGGGGACCATCATCCTTTCGCCGCTCGTGGGACAGCTGACTGAGCGTGGCCATGGTGGCCGGCTGGTCATTACGGGCATGGCCACCCTTGGCGTCTGCCTGCTCTGGCTTACCGTCGAGGTGTTTGACAGGCGCATCATCTTTCTTGTTCCAGCCCTCTTGCTCTTCGGGCTGGCGCCCCCGTTGGTCTACCCGTCAGCGACCACACTTGTTGCGGACACCGCTCTGGGCTCAGCCAAGGGTGCCGGCGCAGGTCTGGCGATCCAAGCCCGACAGGTGGGTGCCACTCTCGGGCTCGCACTGACAAACATGCTGTTCACTGCCATTGAATGGCAGAAGCGGAACAGCCTCCTGAAACCCGGCGATGCCTTCACTCCGGAAGAACAGAGTGCTCTCGATGACGCCCTCACACGCGAGCGGCTCGACACCGATCTCCTCGCCCAGCTGCCAGGCGCCTCACAAGACCACGTCCGTGGAGCCGCGGACGAAGCCTTCGCAACAGCAATCGAGATCACATTCCTTACCCTGGGCGGAATCATCCTGCTTGGTGCCCTCGTCGCCCTTACCCTGCAGCGCGGAACTATCGGCCGGTCGACACCCAGACCGTCGGCATGAGTGGTCAGTCCACTGCGGGACCGGGCGAGGACATGTCTCCCGGCTCGCTGGCCGCTCCCATTCTGCCCGGCCCCGGCTGGTGCTGATGCGCACGCATCATTGTGGAGGCGACCGCAACGACCAAGTCCAGGTCACCTTCGGCGTCGGCCTGGGCGAGCAGGGCGGTGCAGACCTTCTCCGAAGTGCCCTGGGCCATCGGCGAGCGGGCGGGTGCGTTTCGCTCACATTGAGCCTGCCGACGGCACGTGCGCGTCATGCCGCTGAGGTGGGCGTTCGAGGAGCGTGAGACGGCCGTGACATCCGCCCGGCACGGTCTGACGGGGCGGGAGTGGCTGCGCCGCATCGAAACGGCGTGGATCACCGGTCTACGGCGGTCGGACGCGACCTTCGTCCCGTTGCCGCCGCGGCCCGTGACGGACGTGAAGCTGCGCCGTGCGGTCCTGGAGCAGATTGGCGCCGTCGCCGACGCGCTGGAACGAGCAGCCGTCGACGGATCGGTGCCCGGCCTGGTCCCGGCGCTGGAGCGGGTGACCGACGAAGCCTGTGCCGATGTCGGTTTCCGGCTGTTCCTCAGGGCCATGAAGGCGTACTTCGTGCCGATCGACGAAGACCGCTGCGACGCGTTCACCGCCCTCGGAGAGCGTTTCGGCTATCCGGAGTTCCTCGTGGACGACAACCTCAACGTCGGCTAGGTCCGACCGGTCCGACGGTCGCCACGTAGGCCCCGCCGGGACAGAGCCGTACCCGCCCCTGCCCCGGCGGGGCCTTCCGCGTCCCGTCCACGGACCGGATCGACTGGTCTCAACGGCTCGATCCGGGCCCACATCGCATCAGTAATCAATAACCCGGCAGACACATCCGATCAACCGATCAACCCATCAAGGGGCGCGCTCTAGTGCTCAAAGGAGCGGGCCGGCGCCGCTGTGGCCGTGTGGAGCGAACTCCTCCCTGTCGGCGACCTGGAATCTGTGGACCTGCTCACCAGCGTCCGCGACGTCGCCTACTTGGCCCAGGTCTCCAACGGAACCACACGACCGGAGCAGAAGCCGGCCCCCTCGGCTACTGCGCCCAAGGCATCGCCCACCGTGTCCAACGCGTCCGACCCGTTCGCCGTCGCTGGCATGCCAGCCGCGCCCACCGGCCAGGTCCGAACCGACCTGCTGGCCGCACTGCGCGGGTCAACCCCGCCCTGGTCGCCGACCCCGACAAGGCCATCGACCACACCCGCAACCAGTGCTCCGCCACCAACGGCAAGTCGCCCACGGCCGACGACGTCACAGGCCCGGTTCGGCAACAGCACCCACACCGTTGACGCCACGCCACGCCACGCCGCGGGAGGTCATGCCCGACGAGGAACGACCGGCCCCGTCACACTGACAGCAGGTGTGCTGACGAGACGAGGTGGTCGCGGATGAAGTTCGGAGTATCGACATTTGTCACCGATGAAGGCATTGGCCCCAAGGCGTTGGGACCCGCCCTGGAGGAGCGTGGGTTCGACTCCCTGATGCTGGCCGAGCACTCGCATATTCCGGTCAAGCGCGAGTCCCCGTACCCGGGGGGCGGTGAGCTGCCGCGGATCTACTACCGGACGCTCGACCCGTTCGTGGCGCTCGCCGCGGCCGCCTCGGTGACCCATGACCTGCTCCTGGGCACCGGCATCGCCCTGGTGGTCCAGCGCGATCCGATCCACACCGCGAAGGAGGTCGCCTCCCTCGATCTGATCTCCGGCGGCCGGGCCGTTTTCGGGGTCGGCGCGGGCTGGAACCGGGAGGAGATGCGCAACCATGGGACGGATCCGGCGGTCCGCGGGCGGCTCATGGACGAACGCATCCGCGCGATGATCGAGCTGTGGACCAAGGAGAAGGCCGAGTTCCATGGCGACTTCGTCGACTTCGATCCCGTCTACGCCTGGCCCAAGCCGGTCCAGAAACCGCATCCGCCCATCTGGGTGGGGGGCGACAGCGAGCGCGCTTTCGAACGCGTCGCCGCGTACGGTGCGGCGTGGATGCCGAGCGAGCCGCCGCTCGAGAAGCTGGGTGAACGCATCGCGCGTATGCGGCGGACGGCCGGTGACCGCCCGTCCGTCGTGGTGTACGCGGGCCGGTACGACCGGAAGGCGCTCGACACCTACGCCGAACTCGGCGTCGAACGCGTCCTGTTGTATCTGCCGACCCTGCCGGAGGACAAGACGCTGCGGACCCTGGACGAACTGGCCGAGGCCACTTCCAGCTACCGGTGACAGCTCGCGGCTGCCGCTGAACAGGAGCTGACCGTGCCGGACATGGCCGAGGACGAGGCGCGCCGCCGGTTCACGACCGCGCGGGTGGCGCGCCTGGCGACGGTGGACGCGGGCCTGCGCCCGCATCTGGTGCCCGTCGTCTTCGCGGCCCATGGCGAGGAGATCGTCACCGCCGTCGACTGGAAGCCGAAGAGGTCGCAGCGGCTGAAACGGTTGGACAACATCGCGGCCCACCCGGCTGTCTGCCTGCTCGTCGACGCGTACGACGAGGACTGGGAGCGGCTGTGGTGGGTCCGCGCGGACGGTGACGCCCGCGTGCTGGCGCCCGGTGACCAGGGCGAGTACCCGGCGGCCGTGGCCCGGTTGCGGGAGAAGTACGCGCCCTACCGGCAGCGACCGCCGACCGGTCCGGCGCTCGTGATCGCCGTCCGCCGGTGGCACGGCTGGCGTGCCGCGTCGGGGGGGTGACCGTACTGGCAGGGGACATGCCGCCCCGGCCGTCGCCACGCGGTACGACAAACTCGCCGTCCGCTATGAGGCAACTGTTCTGGTCGCAGCGATCAACGAGTGGCTGTGACGGTGCCCTAACAGGGCATCGGAAGCCATGCCATCGCCTCACGCCAACCCTGGCGATCGTGCGCCCAGTCCATCATCACTTTGGCAATCGGCTCTGGGCCGATGATCTCATGTGGCCTTGGGACGTGAGCCTGGAAGTGCTTGTCTGCGCTGCCTTCGCGGTACTCCACCTGGTAGCTCATGTCGTCATTCAGGTACACCTGCATGTAGTGCTGATCCACAGGCTCCAGGTCGAGCCTACTAAGGATCACGAACCGGTGACGCAGGTTCATATCAGCCAACAGGTCGTGCAGGGCGTCCTCGGTCGGATCGTCCACAGCGCGCCCGTCATCTTCGATTGCCCGCAGCACTGGTTTCACCATGCCCGCGACTGTACTGGCCTACCAGGATTCAGTCGCCCACCAGTGCACTTTCACAACACTCCCTAAAGGCTGTTGCACAACGGCTGGTCGATCTTCCGGGTCTCCTTCCTGCGGCGTTCCAAGACGGCAGAAAGACGGGCACATTCGGGCAGTTGACCTTGCTGCCGATGGCTGGATCTGAGCGTGATCGCCGTTGTGCAACACCCTTTAGGGCCCACCAACGACCGCCGCTCTCGCCCTCGCGGCATCAGCGTGCCGGCATCCACGTTACGAGAGGCTGCCGCACCCGGTTGAGGGATTGGCGCTCGAGCCTCTAATCAGCGGTCTGCCAAGTGCTTCGACGACCCCGAAACCGGCCCGCCAGCAACTGTCTCGTTCTTCCTCAGACCTGCCTGAAGCACCCCCCACTTGCGTCAACGCGTGTGCAGTCACGCCGTTGGACGCAAGGGAAGGGTGCGGAGCCAACGAAGCCCGCGGCCCATAGCGTGTTGGGTGAGATCACCACGTCAACGACGAAATGCTTCACCAGGCAAAGAGATTTAGTCGCCTATCTGTGCGCGTTGACGCGTCTAGCAAAACCTTGAAAAGCTTCGAGGCTAGGTCGCCACGACAGGGATCTCTATAATGATCAACGTTTTCGCCTATCAACCTCTAGGGCAGCCTCAACAGTTGCGTCAAAAGCACCGGCGAGGCAGGCTGGGAGGCGGAGCGCACGGCACTCAATCCTTCGAACCGTTTGAGCCGCCAAGGGATAGTACCGTCGCGTCGAGACCCCTCATTGCGACCCGGAACGCACAGGGAGCAACCATGGCATCCACGCAGATGAGCGGAGACGTCCGAATCACCGGAGTCATAAACGACGAAGAGTTTGCAGCGGAGGGGCAGGCGTCGGGGGACCCTACGACCGGCGTATATGAAGTGAGCTGGAATACAACCACGTCCTGACTGGCTGGCACCCTCTGATGTATACGGACGTCAAGGTCAGCCTGCTGTTCCACCGCGAGGAAGTCGAAGGAAAAAACCTTCTGTCGCTCGCTAACGGCACCTACCGTACCGCCGGAACCATTGACCTGGGCAGTGGCAACGTCCTGCGCAACAACACCGTGATCCAGTTGGTGAACGAGGACCGCTTCAACGCAGTGTACGTCATGAACGGAACAGCCCAAACCGGCGAGTTGGAGAACATCGAGTTCTTCGAGGAGTAGGAGACGATGCTTTCATTTGATTCCGGCAACATCGCAGCGCTTGCGGTCGCTCGGTGGCGCAAGTCTGACGGAAGCAACCTAGACGCCATCTTCTCGACGCGTTACAAGTTGGCCGACGCACGCGCGGCACTTCCGCGTCCGCAATTCCGGCGCATGGAAGCTCAACCCTCCTTCGACGGCAAGAGATTCCATTGCGCCTACAACGGCTACATTCAAGAACTCCCACTTGCGGTTGAAGGCGACGGTCTGTGCACAGGTAACACCGTGCGCCCTGGGTAGGGTTCGCCTGCAAGGACACATCATCTCGCTCGGGTTCAACCCCGAGCGAGGTGATGGTGGACGCGGCGACCGTACAGTCCCGCAAAGCGGCCAAGTCGTCTTGGGTGCGCGAACCCGGAATTCGCCCCTCGTCGGGCTCTTTGGGTGAATTTCGAGGCCGCGCCGAGAAGACTGCGGTAATAGGTGACCTAGCTTTTAGTCTCACACCACAGATGTTCGCTGACGAAGGGCCGAATCGGTGGATGGCTTTCGAGAGCGCCGACGAGCGACCGCCTGGCTTCAGCAAGGGCGGACGGGCGAGGACAGCACCTCCGGCCCGGCAATCGAGCGCGCGACGACACACGGGGTCTTTGCCGCGCTAGGTGACGCCGGCACTCAGGCGCTGCATGCGGGGAAGGTACACCGTTTCGTGGCGGGGGTAGATCAGCGGGTCCGTCCGCTGAGTGCCCAGGAGTTGACGGCACTGGGCGACCCGATGGCCACACTGCTGTTCCGCCAGGGCAAGTTCCCTATGACAGTGCAGGACCTGCTTTCCGAACTTCCCCAGTCGACAACGCCCGGGAGCCAGGCGGTTTACCTCATCAGCGAGGCCGGACAGATTCCACCCGCCGCTGCTCCCGATCTGCCTCGTGACATGCGGTTCGCGATCGCTCGCGCCGCCACTAGTCGGGACGTCGACCTGCTGGTGAGTACCGGCGCCAACGGCGACCCCGCAACAACCTTCCTGCAGGTGGCAGCCTGGGACGAGGCTGCCGGTGTCTTCAACTACTACATGCGGATCGACCCGGTCTGGATCTGGGCGGGCAACTCATGGTCTTCACTCACCACCGGTTCCCGCGGCAACGGTTGCTTTGACAGCCACATCAACGGCAGCGTCGTGATGAAGGAACTGAAGCTGCCCTGGATCAACTGGCAGTCCCAGGCTGCGACGATCCAGCTCGCTCCGGACGACACGCTGCGCGACAACCCTCTGTACAAGCATGTCATCGGTGCACAGAACCTGGAACTGACCGTCCGTTCACTGATCAGCCGTTGGACAGCCGCCCGCTTGGCTGCTGTCACACAGGGCGGCACCCTGAGGCATCCCGAACAACTGATGCGTCATCTGTTCACCAGCACCGCGGTGAACCTGGCCAGTACCGCGACGCAGAGCTCGACAATCACGCCCGCCGACGGTGACCTGGCGCTGCCCACGGGCTTCTGGCTGAACAGCGACGCGCTTCTGGACGACCTCCAACTACCTGTCAGCGCCTCTCTGCCCTTGGCTCCAGCTACCCACTACATTGCCAGCCTGACCAAATTTGACTTCCGTTTGGAGGAAAAGACCAACGGCTTCTCCCAGCCTGGCGACACATTCTTCGCATTCGTCGTACCCGAGGCGGCCTGTGAAGACAACGATGTTGTTCAGCAGATGGTGCAGCAAGGAATTATCACAGCCAAGTTCGCGGCTTGCGCCCTCATGGTCGATTTCACCAACCCGGTCTTCAGCCCAGACCGGGCGCAGCTGATGACCTACGTTCCCACCACTGCGACGGAGACTGCGGGCTTGCAGGACAAGATCGTCCAGGCGATCGTAGAAGCAGCCGCAAGCCTGCCACCCAGCAGTCCCGAGAGCCGCTTCGCTGCTGACTGGGCCCTTGCGGACAGCGCCTGGCCCAATGCCTTCGCCAACCGCATCGACGACTACCTCGGTCGCGTCAGCAAGCTGATCAGCATGTCATCCGGCTTCGACGATTACGTCCGACTGGCCGAGTCCCGCCGCCGTGAATTCAAGGTGATGCGGCTCAACGAGTTCGAGCTGACCTTGCCGACCACCAACATCCCCGAACACGCTCCGCGCCTCCGGATGAACGACGACGGCACCGTCGTGCCGAGACCGTGACAGACGACGCCGACCGCTGAATCCCTCTGACGCCAGTCCCTCTTCGAAGGAGCCCCTCATGAGCCTGCTCGACTCCTACGGCCCCCCCGGAAACCTCGACGATCTCGACGAAACCGGGCTGAAGGCCTGGAACATGTTCATCACCGACCGCGTCACTGGCTCCATCAAGGGCCCCGATCCCAGTAAGGTCCTTCACGACAGCCCTCGTAGCCAGTTCTACGACCTCACCAAGACCGACACCGCCGCCGATGCCCAAGAGGCCACCGTCACCTGGACGGCCTTCCCGCGCCTGGTCAAAATTCACTCTTTGAGCGATACACAGCGCTGGCAGCGTGCCGATGCCAGCCGGGACGTCCAGGACGAGTACTGCGAGTGGAGCGTCACCCGCAACACCGTTGGGAAGATCACCAAGGTCATGTTCACCTGCGAGGGCCCAGAGTACTGGAAGCTGCTTTCGCGCTCCGATCCCGCTAAGCTCCTTGAGCTATACCAGAAGCACGTCAGCCCCAGCGTCAAGCACAGCGATCTCTTCGGATCCACCGGCAACTACAACCCCCGTAACCGGTGGAACGACTCCACGACCCACGGTGCCATGCATCTCATCCAGGTCAACAACACCCTCAGCGCCGAAATCGAACTTGCGGCTGCGGCCACCATCGTGCGGGTCATTAACGGCAAGGAGCTGGCTACCGACCAGGAGCTCATCAGCTGCAGCCAGTACGGCGAGCCGGAGCGTAACAGCGACCCCCACATCGGCGGAGCCGTGAACGCCCTCGCTCGGCAGAAGGCCGACATCTCCCTCGCCAACCCGGTCGGACTCTACTTCGACAACCTGGCGACAGACGGCTGGACCACCCCGGACGGCTCCGACCCCAAGAGCTACTGGATCAGGCAGCGCGGCGACGAAGCTCACCCCGTCCGGTTCGTCTACGAGGTTCCCGAGGACAAGGGTTTTACCGTCGGAGACATCACCATCAACGGCAAGCCCATCCAATTCGGAGCACAGATCGCTGACTTCATCACCATCAAGCTGACCGCGATCGCCTGCCGCTTCGGTCAGAGCATTACGCCGCCGCAGACCGCTTGCGTGGAGTTGCCCCCCGCACCGGTCGAGCCGGCCGCGGTCGCCAGGGACATCAGCGCGATCTCCGCCCGTGGCTACCACGCCACCTCGGTTCCGACCTCCGGTACCCGCCGCCGCTAGGCCGTGTTTTGGCAGTCGGTTCTGCTCCTCGTCCCGTATCGAGATGATCGCGGTGTGGGGCGAGGGGATCTTTCTGACGGGCAGTGGGCTGTGCTGGAACTGCTGTTGCCGGTCGCGGTGCTGGGGCGGCCGTCGTTGGGCCGGTGGAGGCTGATCGACGGGATCCGGTGGCGGGTGCGGACCGGTGCTCCGTGGCGGGATCTGCCGTCGGAGTACGGGCCATGGCAAACGGTCTACGGACTCTTCCGCCGCTGGCAGCGTGACGGCACCTGGCCCGAACTGCTGACCCGGCTGCAGGTCCGCGCGGACGCAGCAGGGCTGATCACGTGGGAGGTCAACGTCGACTCCACGATCTGCCGGGTCCATCAGCACGCCGCAGGCGCCCGCCGCGACGGCCAAGCCCAGAACGAACCGCCGGGCGGAACCCGCACCGAGCCCGACGACCACGGCCTGGGCCGGTCACGGGGAGGCTTCACCACCAAGATCCATCTGGCCTGCGAGCAAGGCCAGCGGCCGCTGTCCCTGCTGGTCACCCCAGGTCAGCGCGGTGACAGTCCTCAGTTCGCGGCCGTCCTGGAAGGCATCCGGGTGCCCCCGACCGGGCCGTCCCCGTGTCCGGCCGCTGCGAGTGCGGGGAGACAAGGCGTACTCCTCCCGCGCTAACCGGGCCTACCTGCGAAAGCGCGGAATCGGGTGCACGATCCCGGAGCCTGCCGACCAGGCCGCCCACCGCAAGCGGCGGGGGAAGGCCGGCGGGCGGCCGCCGGTCTTCGACCGCGAGGACTACAAGGCCCGTCACGCGGTCGAGTGCGGGATCAACCGGCTCAAGCGCAACCGCGCGGTCGCCACCCGGTTCGACAAGCTCGCCGTCCGCTTCGAAGCCACCGTCCTGATCGCCGCGATAGGCGAATGGCTGTGACCGGCCTGAGCTGTCGATTCCTCATGCCATGCTGACCACGGCCAGGTGAACAGGTGAGGGGAAGGCAACGATGGGGGCTCAGCACTACGGCGCCGACAGCGAGAACGGCGACCGCATCGACGACCCCTCCGAGGACGCGCTGTTCATAATGATCAGCGACCTCAACGACTCCGACAACACCTTCGTGGTCGTCCAGCCCTACGAGGACGACCCCGTCTGGTTCGCTTCCGTGGCCGTCCTGGACGAAGGCGGCTACGAGATCGTCCGCCGTGACACGACCCGCAACGAGCACGAGGTCACCACGGCAACCAGCATCACTGACATCGCCCGCGAACTCACCATCTGGATGGCCGCCCGCGCCTTCCCCGGACGGCCAACCAGGCAGGTCAGAGAGTTCTAAGAGGTCATCTCATTTGGCGAGCCTGCGGTAGCAGATGAGGGTGCAGGCGATGCTGGTGAAGGCGAGGAAGTGCGCGGCTTTGCGCTCGTAGCGACGATGGAGGCGACGGCATCCAGCGAGCCAAGCCATGGTGCGTTCGATGGTCCAGCGGTGCCTGCCGAGTCGCTGAGAGGTCCCGATTCCCCTGCGAGCTATGCGATGTTGGATGCCTCGCTGGGATAACCATCGCCGCAGGTGGGAGTAGTCGTATCCCTTGTCGGCGTACAGCTTGCCAGGCTTGCGCCGACGGGGTCCTCGCCGGGATCGGATCGGCGGTATGCCCTTCACGAGCGGCATCAGGGCCTGGCTGTCGTGGACGTTGGCACCGGAGATGCCGACAGACAGGGGCAGACCGGTCCGCTCGGTGATCAGGTGGATCTTCGAGTCGTACTTGCCCCGGTCGACAGGATTCGGACCTGCCAGGTCCCCTTTTTCAGGGCCCGCATGTTCACCGAGTCGATCGCGCAGCGGGACCAGTCCAACTCCCCACGGGACCCGAGTTCGTCGAGGACCAGGCGGTGCAGCTTGGCCCACACGCGAGCCTTCGTCCACTCGGTGAACCGGCGGTGAGCGGTCGCCCCGGACGGTCCGAACGACGACGTCGGCAACTGCTGCCACGTGCAGCCCGACGTCGCCACGAACACGATCGCTGCCAGCACCTCACGGTCGCCATGCCGGCGCCGCCCGCCACCTTGAGGCCGCGATGGCGCCTCCGGCACGACCCTCTGGAACAGCTCCCACAACTCGTCCGGCACCAGCCGTTCAACGATCCCCGCCACAGCGGACAGCCTACTCAACCAAATGAGATGACCTCTAAGGCGGCGGCAGGGCTCGGGTTCCCCCTGAGTACCGGACTTCCGGCCCGGCGGTTGCTCTTCGGCTTCGTGGTCTGGTTGTGGGCCCAGCGGCCGGGCTGGCCCGTGTCTCGTCTGGCGCGGGTTCTCAGGACGGGCCAGCGGTTCGGCTTCTTGATCGCGCGTGGGCAGTTCCTGTGGCGGGCCGGGAGCAAGCGGCTGCGCGCCTCCTGCCCGGCCTCGGTTAAGGAGCGGGTGAGCTTGGCGGTGGTGGCTCCGAGCTGGGAAGGAACGCTTCGGCGGATGATGCGGACGCACCTGAGGTAGGAGACACGGTCAGCGTCGACGGCGGGGCCTGCGAGGGCTGCGGTGTGGGCGAACCGGCGGATCGCGTGGTGGACGGCGAGGTAGGCCCACAGCTCCTGTCGGACGCCTTCCGGCGTGCGGGACCGGATCGGGCCGCCAGGGCCGAGGTTCTTGATCTCCCTTGCCCGGCATGTCGAGGGTGACCGGCAGCTCCGGGGCGGGTGCCTCCTCCTCGATGGCGGTGTGGTCAGGCAGGAGGTCGGCGACGGCGGTACGGATCGCACCGCGGCTGACGCCATGGTCACGGGCGAGGGCGGCGATGGACCGGCCCTCCAGGTACGCGGTGCGGACGGTTTCGGTCTTCGTGGCCGCAACGGCGGGGCGGCCGCCCTTGTTGCCCTCGGCCTCGGCGGCACGCAGTCCGTCGTAGGTCAGTTCACGCTGGAGGTCGCGTTGGAGTTCGCCGGCGGCGGTGAGGGTCTGGACCATGAACTTCACGGTGGACAGCAGTTCGCTGCACCCGGCGTCCGGTGCCCACCGTCCGCCAGCTGCTGCGGCACCGCTAGGAGACGGCGCGCACGCTGACGGAGTTCCCGGGGCTGGCCGCGACCATGGACCTGCTGCTGCGGCGGGTCGCCCGGCCGTGGCGGACCGCTCCGCTGTGCGGTACCCGGCCTTCCGCCGCTGAGACCGGGGCGGCCCGGGCCTGCCGCACCGCCGAGGCTGGTGACGGGCGGGCACGGCGCGCTTTTCGGGCGCCGCGGAAGGGGCACGCGGGCGGAACACCGCTCCCACACGGAGGGAAGTACCACGATGGCCGAGTACGAACGTTCCCGCACGATGCACGCGCGGCCCGAGCAGGTCTTCGACCAGGCCGCCGACGTCGGCCAGCTCGACACCTGGATCCCCGACGCCGTGCACGTCGAGGCGGCGGACCTCCCTGCCGTGACCGTGCACGAGGACCGCTCCGGCCAGGACATGCCCGCGCTGCTGCGCTCGGAGCGGGACCAGATGCGGCTGGAGTGGGGCACCCGGGAACAGGGCGCCTACGCCGGCTGGCTCCAGGTGTCCGGCATCGACAGCGGCCCCAGCGAGGTGATCGTGCACCTGTCCTTCTTCGACGAGGCGCACGACCCGGGCGAGCAGGCGGTCGGCGAGGCGCTCGACGGCAGCCTGCGGCGGCTGGAGGAGCGGGTGCGGTCCCGGTCCGGGGACGCGGCGGGCTGACCGCCCCGCCGGGGGCCGGGCCGGAGCGGACGGCCCGCGTACAAGGCCCTCGGCCACGCGCTGCACGACGGACCGCGGGTGACGGCCGCCGCCACCGATCCCGCCCCGACGAGAAGCCCGCCGCACCGGGCTCCGCCCAGCACGAGGGATGGGAGCCGGCCGATACGACGGTCACGGCCGGCGACACGGCCGACTTCCGGATGACCGGTGATCGGTCGCCGGTCGCCGGTGAGGCGGTCTCGGGCGGCGGTCCGGCGAACACCGGCTCCGGTGCGGTGCTGCCGGTCGCCGCAGCGGGAGCCGTGCTCATGGGCACCGGGCCGGGCGTGGGCGTACGACGCCCGGCCAGAGCGAGGGCGCCCCGACGACATGGTCATTGACCCTGTACGCGCACAACGCCTCCACGCCGCCGCTCGCCCCGGTCGGCTTCGAGCGGCTGAGCGCTGGGGACCTGCTCGCCGAGAAGTACGCCGCCGCGGAGAACGGCGACTTCGCCGCCCGCGCGGTCATCGCCTGCTGGGACCTGATCACCCAGGAGCGGGTGGGCAAGGGCGTGGTCGACGTCGCTGAGGAAACGCGTAAGCCGGTCAAGGTCCGCGCGGACCGACGCCGGGGGATCACCGATGACGGCACGGTGCGACCGGTCACCATCCGCGGCCGACAGGAATCGGTGCCGCGCCCGCGCCGGGACACGGATGGGACGGGACCGACCCGCCGCTACCACCGGGGCCGGTGGATGGTCCACGAGCACACCCGCGACCACTGCATGAACCCGGCGCTGCACCGCGACGGCGGGTGCACCCACCAGGACATCACCGTTTTGGACTACCCGAAGGGCCCGGCCGACAAGCCGTTCCTGGACACGGTGTACGTGGTCAAGGCCGACTGACCGCCCCCGCTCACGACGAAGGCCTCCGGGACAACCTCCCGGAGGCCTTCGTCTCACCGTGCGGGCGTTCGCGGCTGGTTCCCGCGCCGCCTCAAAGGCCGTTGGCGCAAGGCGAACAACCCGCTGCGGGCGGCACGCGCCAAGGCCCGCGAGGACCGCTGACCTCCGCCGAGGTACATCGGTGGAACTCGTGAGACCGTGCCGCGCGCGCGTGCGGCACGGTCTTTCTCACCGCACGGTCGGAGCAACTTCACAAGCGGTAAATCACAGGTCCATAACTGACTTTTTCATTTCTCTGTGGAGCCTGTTGTCTCGCCCTCCGGCGTGAGAGCGTTTTTGAAGTCGCCCCGCGAGTTAGGCCCTGCTCCTTAAGGAGAGCTGGGCCCTTTCTGCTGTCTGGGGGTCCCGCTCCACCTGAAGGTGCAGAGGGCCCTCCGTACTCCGCGGTCGGGTCTGTTCCACCCAGGGCCCGCCCGGCAGGATGTCCAGTCGCGGCGGGCGGGCCCGTGACCCGTGAGGGCACCATGACCGTACCCATCGACGTGTCGGCGGCGCTGATCTACCTCGTGTCGTGTGCTGTCGGCTATGCCGTCTACCGGCGCACCCGCGCCACCTCCACCGCCCTGCCGCAGACCGGCGACCTCGGCACCGCCTTCGGTGCGGGACTCGCCACCCTCACCGCGCTGGGCTTCCTGTTCGGTGTCACCGCCGACCGGCACGAGAAGCCCACCAGTCAGCCGCCCGCGGTCTCGGTCAGCAACTCCCCGACACCGGGGCTGGGATGGGCTGGGGGCGCCGGCACTCCACTGCCGTCCCCATCGTCACCTACGCCGTATGTCCCTCGAAGGGCGGGGTGTCGGCAGGTGCCAGCTCCGGGCGCATCCGGTGCCAGCGCGCCGGGTGGCGCCAGCGTCCGGCACCGTCGCGTGCGACGTCGACACCGACCTCCACCACCAGCTCCGGCACGACGAGAGTGACGTGCAGGCTCTCGCGCGAGCCCCATCCCGCGCTGAAGGTCCAGCCCGTCCACGGATGGTCTGCGGCCGGTGTGAGGAAGTCGGCGACCACGGCCTGCGGGAGCGTGGTAGTGCGCCCGACGTAGCGCAGGCGCCCATCGGTGTCGTAACGGCCCAGCAGGAGCGTGCGCGGAGCCGCCGGAGAGCCGGTGACCGCCCCGACGATGGCGTCCTCGGTGTGCCGGGGCTTGTACTTCCTCCAGCCGCCACGCGAGGCCGGTTCGTAGGCGCCCTACAGCCTCTTGTAGACCACCCCTTCGACCCCGACGGTCGTCCAACTCGTCAGCCACTCCCGGACGGTGGCCGGGTCGGTGGTCGACGGGCACAGCGCCCACGGCGCGGTGAGCTGTTGCTCGGCGAAGAGGCGTTCGGGAGCAGCCCTGGGGCGCCGGTACGGCCAGGTGGTGGTGTCGGTGCCCTCCAGCCGCAGCAGGTCGAAGACCACGTAGTGGGCGGGCCACTGCTCGGCGAGCCGGGCCGCGCCGGCGCCTCGCCGCTGGAGGCGGCCCTGGAGCCGCTCGAAGGCGAGCCTGCCGGACTCCCATACGACCACTTCCCCGTCCAAGGCCGTCCCGTCGGGAAGCTGGACCGCGCCGGAGCGCAGCTCAGGAAAGCCGGGAACGAGGTCCGCGCCCCTGCGTGAACGCAGCACCAGGTGCCCGACGTCCCAGGACAGAAGCGCTCGCCATCCGTCCCATTTGACCTCGGCCGCCCACCCGTCGGGCAGTGCCGGGCCTGCTGTTCGGCGAGCATCGGCCCTGGCAGCATCCACATGGGCTCATGCTGCCTTCCACGCGGCTCCGCCCGGTACCAGCAAGTCGTCGCCGACAGACGAGAACCTGACCGGCGTGTTGGAAGGCAACAGTGCGTGGCCCCTCAACAGCCCCCGCACCAGACTGACCTACGGGCTCAAGATCCCAAGAGACGAGCGGAGTCGACCGAGCGGGCACCAGCCCCCCACATGTTTTCGCGCCGCACGGCGCCCCCGCCCGCGGCAGGCAGCCCCAGCGGGCCGATCGTTCGATCGCCGGGTGGCGTCCCAGCCCCTCGCAGACGGCGTGCCGCGTCGCTCGTGTCCGCGTTCTTGTGCCTAGGATGCGATCATGCGGGTAGGGCTGCACGCGCTCGGTATCGGTGACGGTGCCCGTCCGGAGGTGATCCGGGCCGTGGCCACGGCCGCGGAGGCGACTGGCTTCGCGAGGCTGTGGTGCGGCGAGCACGTGGTGCTCGTGGACGCGCCCGCCTCCCGCTATCCCTACTCCGCGGACGGTCGGATCGCCGTACCCGCGGACGCGGACTGGCTGGACCCGCTGCTCGCCCTGAGCTTCGCGGCAGCGGTCACCAACAGGATCGAACTCGCCACCGGCGTACTCCTGCTGCCCGAGCACAACCCGGTCCTGGTCGCGAAACAGGTCGCCACACTCGATGTACTGTCCGCCGGCCGGTTCAGCCTCGGTGTCGGGGTCGGCTGGTCGGCCGAGGAGTTCGCTGCTCTTGGAGTTCCCTTCGCCGGACGCGGGCGCCGCACCGATGAGTACCTCGCCGCCATGCGCACTCTCTGGACCCAGGACCCCGCCTCCTACACCGGCGAGTTCGCCCGGTTCGACGCGATCCGGGTCAACCCCAAGCCGCTGCGCGGCGGCCGGCTCCCGGTCGTGATCGGCGGCAACAGCGACACCGCGCTGCGTCGCGCGGTCACGCTCGCTGACGGCTGGTACGGCTTCAACGTGCCGGTGGCCGACATCCCGGCACGCATCGCCGCTCTCGCCGACGAGTGCGCCCGCCACGGTCGCGATCTCGGGGAG
Organism: Streptomyces griseoluteus; assembly: GCF_004784465.1. GTDB lineage: Bacteria > Actinomycetota > Actinomycetes > Streptomycetales > Streptomycetaceae > Streptomyces > Streptomyces griseoluteus. The sequence goes on from NZ_SRRU01000020.1 coordinate 19,054, forward strand.
CTCACGGTCGCCGTCGCCCCGAGCGACGGCACCCCGGAACACCTGCCAGGGCTTGCCGCGGCAGGCGTCACCGAACTCGTCGTCGTCGGCGCGCCCCCGACGACTCCAAACGGGGCCGCCACGTGGGTCAAGGAACTCGCCCGAACATGGATCAGCTCGGGCGCGTGACAACAGGCCCGCCCGGGCCCCAGCCGCTTTCACACCGCACGGCGTCCCCGCACGTCGAGACGCTGCTGCGGGCCGACCCGACACCCAAGGCGCCCGCGCTGGCCGCGGCGGTGACCGTGCCTTTCTGCATCCTGGGGTGCCGGTAAGAACTCTGTCACCAGCCGCAGACGGCAGGATGCACGCTCCGCCGAGCCCGGAGGGGGAGAGCTGAGCAGGCCGAGGTGCTCGGTGTCGGGCATGCACGTCTTCCGTTGCCGGACGAGACTTCCCTGCTCCGCCGATCCCGTGCAAGCGCAGCGCGATGAGGACGGCGAGCCTGGACTTGCCGATGCCGGGGCGGCCGGTGAGGTCCCCAGGGACCTTTGTCCCCCGCTCTGCCTGCCTCACAGCTTCAGGAAGGCACAGGCGGCGATCCAGAAGGTCAGCCCGAACGTCAGGGGCACGACCAGGTGTGGAGCCTGGATGGCGACGCTGACGGCAAAGGCGGTGCCGAGGGCGGCGACAGCGAGCTTGGAGCGGGCGGGGTCGGACATCGGGCAGGATGACGAGTAGTGGCGGCGCTGGCGTGAGGCATCTGGAGCGGTACGCACTGTGGTGACGGAGTACGCGGCGCGTGAGAACGGGGAGCTGTCGCGGGACGCCATTGAGCAGGCAGTGAAGGCAGCGGTGCGGCACTCCGAATGACCGTGCGAGCAAGCCCCCGACCGGCGCGGTCGGGGGCATCGTCGTGTCTACGCCGGGTCTGGCGTCGGGCGGGTGGTGAGCTGGTAGTCGTCGACGGGCGGCGCCTCACCGTACGAGAGGGGGCCCCACAACACACCACCAGCCCCAACTTCTCGCTGGCCCGGGGCATTACGCGCCGTCCGGGCCTGGCTCACCCCGGACACCACCCTGTACCGCTGGCGGCGGGCATGGACCGACATGGACCCACCCAAGCCCTCCTCGACGCCGTCACCACCGGCAGTCCCCTTGATCTCTACCGCCGGGTTTAACGAACTACCGGTAAGGGCGCGCCCGGGGCACTCCCGCCGCTGCTGTCGACATACGAAGCAGTGGTGTGGCACAGCAGAGCAGGAACACGGCCAGGCAGCACGCGAGCCCGAAGGCTTCGAAACTGATGAGGTTCACCGTGCCGTCGGCGAAGACGCATTCGACGGCCGGGGGCATGACAGTGCGTTTGGTTGTCGCCAGCTCGCCGGACGGCGCGGAGTGCAGGTGAGCTACTTGCCAGCGAAAGCATTCGTTCTGAAGATCGATGGTCGACAGGCTCATCAGCGGGGCGACTTGCCAGATCCAGAGGGCGGCAGATGTAGCGGGCGCAAGAATCATGCCCGCTCGCGCCCAGCGTGGCATCGGGGAGTCCAAGGACACCGCCCAGGCTGCCGCGCCGGCCACCAGCAAGGCGGCCCCGCACCACATCAGCCAGGTGCCCGCAGCCGTGGGGTGGCTGGGGCCGTGCAGTGCCGAATCCGACCAGTAGCACGCCAGGCGCGGGGGAATGGCATCCACGCGTACATGCGTCAGCGGATAGTCGTTGTCCAGGGATCGCTGCCCGCAAAGGTCCGTCGGCTGGGTCAACGCGAGGCCATAGGCGAGCGTGTGGGCGTACCCCAGGGCGCATGCAGTCGTTCCCAGAACCCACCAGCGCCGGTGCAGCGGGGGATGGCGTCGATGTTTCCAGAACGCGTAGGCCAAGAGCCCGCCCAGTAGCTCAAGGCCCAGCACCATCAACAGGAACAACGACGCGAACACCTTCCGCCTCCCTCGGTCTCAGACACAGACCGCGGAGTTCCGCTGATGGTTGCAGCCCGGGCACCTGTCGAGCGCGGCATGGCACGGCTGGGTCCTGGCAGATCTTCCGCAGATCCCGCATCAGCCAAAACGCATGAGCGTCATTACCAAGACCGTCTTCACCCTCAAGAAGCAACGTTGAAAACGCTCAATGAGTCCGATGTCTTCAGTGGTCCTAGGCGATCAAGGAGCGCTTGACCTTGGCGTTGGTGGTCCAGTTGTGCCAGATGGCGGCGGCCAGAGCCACGAGCCGCTGGCCGGTGCGAGCGAACACTCCGGCTGGGGTGCGACCACCGTGGTGCTCCAGGGTGAGCTGGCCCTTGAGGAAGCCAGTGCCGGGCCGAGGGGAGCACAACAGCACTCACGGCCAGGCACAGCAGTTCCGCGTCCGACAGCTTCGGCGGTCGCCCTATCCGGCGACGAGGCGGCACATGGTCGTCGATGAACACATACAGGGCCGCCAGAAGGGCGTCCAAGCCGGAAGTCACGGTTCAGCCGCGGGCGATTGACTGTTCGATGAGGGCCACCGTGGCGCGGGGATCGTCGACCTGAATGACAAGGCGGTCGTAGCTTTCGGCGTCGGCGAGTTCGATGACGACCGCCTTGTCGGGGTTCTTCACGTCCCAGAAGAGGCGTTCACCGTCGCGGCGGAAGCGGCCAGCGGTGATCACACCAGGGAAGTGGGTGCCACCGACGCGGATGCCCTTCGGTTCGCGGGCGATGCCGGGGTCGTGGGTGGCGCCACGCACGTGGGTGAGGGGGATTTCCAGGCGGCTCTTGAAAGTCCAGAGCTTGTCGAGGCCCTGGAATTCGGCGGTCAGTAGGCCGCGTTCGCGGTCGATGGAGATCAGGGCCATGTCAGTGCTCCTTGGGGGCGGTCGGCTGGGCGCGCAGGCGCAGGCGGGTACCGAGGACAGTGGAGGCGAGTTGAGGGGCGGCGTCACCGTGAGAGGGGCGCAGGGCCTCCTCCAGCGCGGTGATGCCTTCCGCGACCAGCGCGGCAACCTCTGGGTCGTGGGGGGCGCGTTCGGCGGCGGCAAGGAGGAGAAGTCCGGCGGCCGGACCGTTGTCGTACGAGGCAATGGCTGCTGTCAGTGCCCGCGTGGGGTCGGTGAGGGTGGCGATGGCGGCGCTGGTCGGGTGGATCTCGTGGTCGAGGTGGTTGCGCAGGGCGGTTAGATGCAGGCCCCGTTTGGAGCCGAAGACTTTGTAGAGACTGCCTCGGTGGATGCCGGTGGCTGTAACCAGGTCGTCCACCGAGGTGCCCTCGTAGCCGTGGGCGGCGAAGAGGGCGGCTGCGGTACTGACGGCCTGATCGGTGTCGAAGGCGCGTGGTCGTCCCATGCCCATGATCGTATGCGATTAAAGAACGACCAGTCAAGAATGAGCGTTCTTTTACGGGAGGTGCAGGGAAGCTGACTCTTCGCTGGGGACGCCCCTGGCGATGATGCGGTGCTGTTCCGGGTCCGGCGGGCGCGAACATCGACCAGCACACACATCGGACTCACTCATCTAGTCCCGCCGGTCGTCCTTGGCCCGGTAGGCGCGGACCGCCCGTTCGAACGCGTCTAAGGCGGGCTTGCGCCGGCCGTCGAAGTACGTCAGCCCGTAGTGCTGCGACTTGCGGCTGGCGGGGGTCTCGGGGCCCCCGTCCCGGTACGAGAACCAGAACACGGCCCTCACCACAGGGCTCGCCGCCGCAGCGGTCACCGTGTCCGTGGCGATCTCGGCCTGGAGCCGGGGCGTGACATGACTGGTGTTCCGCGCCGCTTGACTGTCCGCCGCGCTGCCCTGCGACCAGGTGGGTGCGCCGGTCTCGGTGAGCCAGATCGGCATGTGGGGCTCGCCGTACCGCGACAGGATGGCGACGAGGCTGTCCTTGGTGCGGTCGGTGTCCTCGAAGCGGGTTACCGGTAGCGGTCCTTGCGCTGGGCAGCAGGGGATAGGTGTAGGGGTGGTACGAGACGGCGTCCACCTGCTTCAGCGCCCCGAGGCGGCCTAGTTCGGCGAGGAACGTCTTGTGGGACACGTACTGCTTGGAGGGGATGGTGTCCACGGCGGCGAGACCGCCCAGCAGCAGATAGGCGTTCGAGTCGACGGCGCGGACGGCGGAAGCGGTCGCGCGTAGCAGCGCGGTGTAGCGGGCGGCGTCCGGACCGGTCTGCCAGAAGGGCTTGATGTTTGGCTCGTTCCAAATCTCCCACGTGTGCGCCCCTGGGCGCGTACCGCTCGGCGGCCTGACGGGCGAACTCGGCGAACCGGTCCCTGTTGGCGGGCGGGCACGCCGGGCCAGCGCCCGCGCAGCGCGGATCGGCGGCCCAGCGCGGAGTGTAGGAAAGGGTGGGAAGCACCTCGAGCCCGTGGGCGCGGGCCGCATCCACCACCGGGTCGAAGCGTTCCCACAAATACTGATCCGGTGAATCGGGCCGGATGTTCCGCCACGACAGATCAACCCGCAGCCAGTGCACGCCCAGTTCCTCGGCATCCGCCATGGCGCGGCTCCGCTCGGCGTCCGTCATCCAGGTCAGCGAGTCACCGAAAGAAAGCCCGAAGCCCAACTTCCGGCCTGCGGTACGCGCCGACGCCGAGGGCGCACCGGAATCGGGCCTGCGTGTCGAAGGTTCGGAACCGGTCAGGGCAGTCGCGATGGTCGCGGACCCGGCGAGCACGGCGACGGCCACGAGCGCGCCGAGAAGCGGTCGTCTGATCCCCGTCCGCTCCGGGGCGCCGGGGCGCCGGAGCTCCGGAGCGCGGAAGCGGGTGGGATGGGCTGGTGAGGCACGCGCGCAGCTTAAACCGCGGCGGGGCCGAGAGGCTCGGTGCGCGCGTCACGTAGTTGCTTGCCTGCCCGGCATCGGCTCCGAGCGCGCTGATCGCGCGGCGGAGCGTCGCTTGGGTGGACGCCGACACCGTCAACCGGGATCGGCTGGCCTGCCCGGCCACCGAACGCTGGATGGCCGGGCGGGCCAGCGGCCGGCCATGCCGACATCGGTGTGGCCCGCCGGGCCGTCTGTTGGTCGCCGCCGTGTACTTCAGGTTTGGTTTCCGATCCGGGACCTCAGATGTTGGCCAGTGCGCGGTTGAGAAGGGGGAGCAGGCGGTCCCAGTGGCGCTGCAGCCCGGCGGAGTTGAAGGCGTCGGTGTCGGACATGGTGAACCCGTGGATGGTGCCGGGGTAGATCTCGGAGGTGTAGTCGACCTTCGCGGCGTCCAGTGCCCGGTTGAGCTCACCCAGGGCCTCGGGTGTCAGGTCGCTTTCGGCGTGGCCGAAGTGGACCTGGGCGGTGATCTCGGCGAGGGCGTCGGGCCCGTCCGCGTCCACGGGACCGTGGAATGCGGCGATAGCGGCCACCTGGCCGGGGTGAGCCGCTGCGGTGCGCATCGCCAGGAGGCCGCCTATGCAGTAGCCCGTCACCCCGACCGGCCCGGCGGCGACCTCGGGCTGGGTGGTTAGGACCCTGAGGTAGGCGTCGGCGTCACTCAGGACGCGTTCGGCGGTGTGCGCCTCGATCAACGGCATCAACTGGGCCATGATCGCGGGCCGGACCTCTTCTCCGATGTGCTCGGGAAGGCCGATCACCGGTGCCGGGCTGTGCCGGTAGAAGATGTTGGGGACCAGCACGTAGTATCCGTGCCCGGCCAGTTCGCGGGCCATCTCCCTCAGCACGGGCCGGATGCCGAAGCCGTCCGCGTACATCAGTACACCTGGGTGCTGCTCGCCGTTGTCGGGGAAGGCGGCGAAGGCGTCGGCCTGACCGTCCGTGGTGGGAATCTGCAGCGTCTTGATGGGCATGAATTCTCCTGTCGTGGTTGATGTGTAGAGCCTGTGATCAACACGACGGAGGCGGAGCCCGCGCAGCAGCGCAAGATTCTCGGTCGAACAGCGGGCCCGCACCGGCCCGTGCGGCGTTCAGAAGAGCGCCGGGTCACCAATCCGTGTGTGGCGCAATGCCGTCCCGGTAGTCATGGCCGCAGAGCATAGCCCACCGGGCAAAAGCCGACGCCGACACCCCAGTTCGCAGCACGGTCCAGCCATAACTCGAAGCCGACAAGCTGCCCGGAAGAGGGGCTGGTGGCGCGAAAGAATGCCTGGCTCAGGGCCTCAACGCGGCGTCGGCCGCCTTCGCCCTGCAGCCTGAGCACGTTCCTGACCTCTTCGCTACGAACAGATGCCGATAGACCGTCACCCGGCGCCGAGGGATGCCACAGAGTGTCGTTCCACCTGTCAAGGCGTGCTCCAGAGCCGGGCCACCTGTCTCCCGGCATGCAGCGAAGCGCGTCGGGGCAAGCCCGAGCGTGAATCTGAAGGATCGGAAGCGGTGACCAAGCTGCGACATGGCCACCACCCTCGCACGTGGCCCGACCACAGTGAAGTCAAGGAGACATGACCTAGACGGCACCGGCGTGTCAGCTGGAGCCGATGGTTCCGTGCGAGGCCGGGGGATGGTGTTGGACAGTCCGAGGTCGAGGCGCTTGTCCATCTCCAGCCGGAAGGTGCCGTACGGGTTGATGTTCGACCAGATCAAGGCGGTCAGCCCGCGCCGGTCCTCGTCACTGAGTCGGTCCGCCCACGCGGGCTCAGCGGCGGGTTGCCCCAGGACGGGCCGGGTAGGTGCGCACGATCACGGATATGCCAGAAGGGAAACAACAGTGAAAGTCCTGTGGCTCACAGCCCACCCCGAACCCCGTTCCCTGAACGGCTCCTTGTACCGCGACGGTGTCCGACACCTTTTAAACCAGGGACACGAGGTACGCACCAGCGACCTGTACGCGATGAATTTCGACCCAGTCGTCAGGGCCAGTGACTTCTCCCACCCCGACGGCGAGCGGCTCATCGTTGGCAACACGGCCCGACAGGCCTTTGAAAGGGGCGCATTGTCCCCTGACATCTCGACTGAACACGACAAATTGTCCTGGGCGGACACGCTCGTCGTACAGTTCCCGTTGTGGTGGTACGGGATGCCGGCCATCCTGAAGGGCTGGTTCGACCGCGTCTTCGTCGGTGGGTTCGCCTTCGGCGTCCGCGATGCCCAAGGGCGCCAGGTTCGCTACGGCGAGGGGGCGCTCGCAGGTAAGCGCGCGATGGTCGTCGTCAGTGCCGGGGCCCGGGAGGCGAGCCTCGGCCCCCGCGGCGTCAACGGTGAGCTCAACGACCTGCTCTTCCCTCTCCAGCACGGCACGCTGTGGTACGCGGGGATCGAGGTAGTGCCCCCGCTACTCGTCCACGGAGCTGACCGCGTGGACGAGGCCGCATACGCCTTCCACGCGACCGTCCTGCGCCAGCGCCTCGAGGAGCTTCCGCACACCAAACCGCTGCCGTTCCGCCACCAAAACGGCGGCGACTATGACGAGGACTTGGTCCTGCGTCCCGAAGTCAACCCGCTGGCTAGGGGGACCGCCGCCCACTACCGTACCGAGAGCTGAGGACGGCCCGCTTCGCGGGGAACAGCGGTAGACCTGCGAGAGAGGGCTGGGCGGCTTTGTTCAGGAGTTTCGGGTTCTGGCACAGATCTTGGGGAGCGGTCGCGGAGGGTGATCCCGGGAAGGTGATCAGGTGGCTTGGAGCCTGAAGGGCAGCGGGTCGGTGGTATCAGCTGGGGCTGGCTTGCCGTCCGGATCGCTGACCGCGGTCACGGCCAGGCCGGCGGCCGTGGCTAGCTTCTCGAACCGATCCCGGGGGTACCAATGCAGGATCCACGGGCGCTCTTCGATGGTGCTGTCTGAGCCGTGGTGCCGTTCGTAGCGTAGAAGCGTCGTCTGTGTCCGGGCTGTCTCGTCGCGTTGCTCGGCAACGCCAGATACCCGGAGCTCGGCGCCGTCGGGTGCGGGGGGTTTAGGAGCGGCGGATCGTGGAATCAACCGCCAAGGGGGACCGCGAGCTGACGACCCAGCCAGGCCTGAGCGGAAGCTCGCAGACGTCCTGGCCGTCCGGAGGCATCCGAGTGGTGATCCCAATGATCACTACGGACGAGGGTGCTCGAGTCCCGGCGCGGCACCAGGTCTCGTGGTCCGCTGGCGGGGGATCGGATGCACCGCGACGCCACCGCGAGGTACGGTCCGCAGGAAGCATGGGCCAGCCACCGGCCCGGGCAATGCGGATCTTGTCATGCCCAGCCCTGCGCGCGGCGTTGGCGAACCGCGGCGCAGCGAGTGTCCCGACCAGTCGCCATCCAACTCGTGGCCGAACAGCTCCACCAGGCGGTCGGCGAGGGCGGTGAAGCCGGCGGTGCGGAGGCCGGGTCGGCTGGTGAGACGGCTCCGTACGCGCGTACGTAGGACGGTCTCACCAGTTCCACCCATGTTCCTCTCATCCGGGCTGTGCGAGGTTTGCGACGCGCCCGCCAGCCTCGTCCGGCTGCTCCAGGATGCGGTCGATCTCGGAGTGGCCGCTCGCTACACCCAGGGATCGGAGGCGTCCAAGGGCGACCTGTACTTCTACTCCGTCGACCACGATCTGAGGGACCGGCTGGACGTCATCGGCGACCGGTGTTCCGTGATCATGCTGAGCGGCGAGTACGACTACCTCACCACCCCCGAGGACGGGCGCCGGACGGCAGAGGCTATCCGCGGAGCGGAGTTCATCGAGATGAAGGAGA
>NZ_SRRU01000021.1 GCF_004784465.1 Streptomyces griseoluteus
TCACGCTCAGATCCAGCCATCGGCAGCAAGGTCAACTGCCCGAATGTGCCCGTCTTTCTGCCGTCTTGGAACGCCGCAGGAAGGAGACCCGGAAGATCGACCAGCCGTTGTGCAACAGCCTTTAGGGTCTGTCTCTTTGAAACGTGAGTATCAGTGGTTCGGAGAGCTCGGTCTCTGTGATGTTGGGATGCTCTGCATGAAACAAAGGGTCACGCCCGCTCTCACGCAGATCACAGGGATACACGAGATCTCTTCCAACCTGAGACGTCAGCTCGTCGACTGCTGGATCGCGGTCACGAACACCGGCGGGGCTGCGGGGTTCCCCTTCCCGCCCGTCCGTGACGATGACGTCGAGCCGGCCGCGGACGAACTTCTCAGTCACCTCGACCCATCCCGCAGCCGTCTCCTCGTGGCCAGGTTCGGGGAGGACCTCGCCGGATGGGTCGTCCTCAGGCGTGATCCCTTCCGGCTCGTCGCCCACTGGGGGTCGGTCCACCACCTTCAGACCCATCCGGACTTCCGCGGCCGTGGTGTCGGCTCCGCTCTCATGCGGGAAGTCCGGACGGTTGCCCGTGACGAGCTCGGCCTTGAACAACTGCGTCTCGCGGCCCGGGCGAAAGAAGGGCTGGAGGATTTCTATGGCCACCTTGGATGGCGGGAGGCAGGCCGTTGGCCAAACGCCCTGCGCTTCGCGCCCGACGACACCCGGGACGAGGTCTTGATGCTCCTTGCCCCCCTCTGACCGACCCTGGTAGGCAATGGCAAGCTTGATGCGCTGCTTGTACGTCTCGACTTCGAAGTGAGATCCGGGCGGGGAGCACATCACCCTCCTGCCGCTGCTGGCCGGTCCCCGCACGACGTGATCCCCCCAGTTGGTCCGCGTGTTCCTTGCGACGCCAGCGGTTCGAGAGCCGTGCGGCGCCTCAGGCGATGGTGGCCACGATGAGACCGGCGATGACGTTCTCGATGCTGTTGTTCATGGGCATGCCTCCCGGGGGCGTCGCCCGGCGGGGGGCCGGGCGCCCGGGGCAGCGTCAGCGTTCCGGCACACGCACGTCCTGATCATTCCCGAGCGGTCAGGGCCTTGGTGCTGCGAACCCCGTTGCTGCGCTCGTGACCGGGGCGGCGGACTGGTGGCGCACCGGCCAAGACGGCGACATGAAAGTCGTCATCGGCCGGGGCTCAGCGGCCGGGCTCCACCCGGGGTGGTCCGGTTCGCGCTCGACAGGTGGAGGGAGGCGCCGAGGAGCTTGCGCAGCGCGATCACGGCGGCTGCCACGATGGTGCTGTCCCACGACGGTTCGCCGGCGAGCCGGAGCAGGCCGGCTGCGGTCAGGAAGTCCAGCAGCACGGCCAGGGCCGCTCGCACGGAGTGCGTCAGGCGCCAGGCCGCTGCCGCGGCGACGAGGCCCAGCCCGGTGATCAGCACAGCCCCCGCCTGGAGCCACGCGTTCACGTCGGCAGGCCCTTGGCGCGAGGCGGGGGTGTCGTCTCGCTCCGTTCGATCTCGGCCCGTTCCTGGGCGATCTCCCGGCCGAGGAAGTAGTTCAGCGCGGTCCGGATGGCCGCGATGGCTGCCAACTGGCCGATCTCGGCGAAGCTCGGCGCGACGGCCGTGCGCAGCACGTCCCCGGCGAGCTGGAATTCCAAGCCCAGGACCAGGAACTGCCCCAGGCTCAACCTGATCCGGTTGAACCCTGCCACCTTGCCGCGCCCGCGCAGGCCTGCGCGTACGAACTGCACGAACGCCCACACGGCGCCGATGAAGATGATCAGCGCGCCCGCGGACTCGATCAGTCTGACGAGCAGGCCGATCGCATCGCGCAAGGTCGACTCTGGAAGCGTTTCCACCGACAGGATCATGCAGGTGTCGTTACCCTTCGCGGAGCCGACGACGCCCTTTGTCCGCGACGATGCCACCGGGGAGTGATCCCGCAAGGCCGCGAGGCCATGCCTGGTCGTCAGGGCCGACCACTGACGCACGGACGGCGTCAGGCGGGCGGGGCCGGCTGTTCGGGGAGGACGATGATGCGGCTGCCGCTTTCGTTGCGGAGTCATCCCCACCATGGCGGGCCTGATCATCGCGGCCGGCAACGGCTTGAGCCCGAACCTGTGGCGCGCGGTACGGGCGCTTGGACCGACGCCGAGATGAATCCCATGGAAGCGACGGCTGTCCTGCTCGCGAAACTCTGAAGCCGACCCGGAACCAGTACACAAACGCGGCATCGTGAGCGCGGCCCGCCTTGACATGCAGGCATTTACCTGCATTACTGAAGGGGTGAGCAGCGAGATGGATCGGGTCTTCAAGGCCCTGGCCGATCCGACCAGGCGGTTCTTGCTGGACAAGCTGCGCGAGAACAACGGCCGGACGCTGGGCGAGCTGTGCGAGAGCGTGCAGATGGCCCGGCAGTCACTGACCCAGCATCTCGGGGTGCTGGAGGCCGCCCACCTCGTCAGCACGGTCCGCAGGGGCCGCGAGAAGTTGCACTACCTCAACCCCGTACCGCTCCACGAGATCCAGGAGCGCTGGATCAGCGCCTTCGACCAGCCACGGCTGGACGCGCTGAGCGCACTGAAACAGAAAGCAGAGACCGCCATGAGCGCCGAGAACGAGCCGCGCCCCGAGTTCGTCCACACCACCTACATCGCCGCCACCCCGGAGAAGGTCTGGGAGTACCTCATGGACCCCGAGGCGACGGCGGCGTACTGGTTCCACCACAACGTCTCCGACTGGCAGCCCGGCTCCCCCTGGGCGCACCGCCGTCTGGACGAGTCCGGCATCGACGACGTCGTCGGCACCGTGGTCGAGGCTGACGCGCCGCGCCGCCTGGTGCTGACCTGGGCCGGCCCCGACGAGGAGCGTCCTCACGGCCCGTCCCGGGTGACGTTCGAGCTCAAGCCGTACGGCGACACCGTCCAGCTCACCGTCACGCACGTCAACCTGCGCGACGAGCAGGAGCTGCGCCAGATCTCGGGCGGCTGGAGCTTCGTCCTGTCCAACCTCAAGACGTATGCCGAGACGGGCCAGGCCCTGTCGATCCCGGCCTGAGCAGCCGTCGGCCGGGGACGGCCGCCCTCGGCACCGCGTGCGTCAGCAGCGTCACGTTGCTGAAGACCTCGTGTGGATCCGACCCAGCGGCCAGCAACCGGGCCAGGGCCTCAGCATCCTCCTGCTCGACCGCTTGATGCGCAGACCACTCCCCCACCCTGGCTTGTTCAGTCGGTGAGGCCCAGCGCCCCCGCTGCCTGAATCGCCAGCCAGACCTCGGCCAGGGCCTCCGTCGATGTCAGATCACGGTCGGCAAGAGCACCGAAACGGCGCAGCCGGTAGGCCAGGGTGTTGGGATGGATGTGGAGCGCCGCCGCAGCCGTCTCGGTACGGCGGTCGCGTTCCATCCACGTGCGGGCGGAGACAAGCAACCGCGAATCATGGGCTTCGTCATAGCGCAGCACTTCGCCGAGCACATGCTCGACCAGTGCGGCCAGGGCAGCGGGGTCGTCCGGCAACCACCGACCCGTCGAGTCATCACCGTAATGGACGACGGGGCGGCCCGACTCCACGGCCTTGCCCACCGCCCACAGCGCCTCGCGCTGGGCGACTTTCAGCGCGGCGCCCGGCCGGAAGGGGCGGCTGATCCCGGCTGCCACGGCGGGCAACCCACCGATGGCCGCTGCCAGTTCCGGTGCCCCCAGGACGTAGCGGTCCTCACCTCGGGTGAGCAGCAGATGGGGTTGGTCCTGCAGACAGGACAGCAGCGCCTCGTCGGTGGTGTGGCGCACCACGAGGAGTACGGTGTCCCCCTCGATCGCGTGCCGGGCGAGCCGGCGGCGCGCCACCTCCGGGTCGAGCACCTCCTGCAGTAGTTCGGCCAGTGTCTCCGCGCCCTCGCGGCGCAGCGTCTCGCGCTCGTTGCGTACCATCGCCAGCCGCAGCGCCGCCACCGTGGCAATGTGCTGGACGACGGCGAGTCCCGCGGGCTGGGCGCCCTGACGCTCGTATGCGACCAGGAAGCCCGCCGGGCCGCCGGGTGCGGGCACCGGGAGGACGAATCCGCCGGGGACCGTCGGCGGGGCGTCGATGGAAGCGGGCAGGACAGCGCGATCCGGCACGGGAACGCCGGGCAGGAGCGGGTGGCCCTGGGGTGTGCAGAGATAGACGTCGTAACCCGACAGGGCTTCGAGACGGCGCAGAAGTGTCGGCATGTCGAGATCCTCGGCGACCAGCCAGCGCAGCGCGCCGAAGACCTGGAGCTGCGCGCCCAGCCGGTGCCGGGCGTCCTCCTGGGCCGCGGCCGCGACTTCCTGGGCGACCGCGATGAACGGGACGGCGAGCGGCACTTCGAGGACCGGGAAGCCCCGCTCCTCCGCCGCCTGAAAGAACGCATCGTGCAGCGGGGGCATGTGCAGCTGCGCGGAGAGGGCGAGAGCGGATACCCCGGCGTCGTCCAGCCGCTCCAGGTAGGCGCGCTGTCCGGCCGCAGTACGGGGGACCGCCAGACCCGCCGTCATGATCACCTCGGCGCCCATCAGCCAGGGCGTCGGATCGGCAAGCTCGCTTGCGTGCGCCCAGGAGACGGACCGGTCCAGACCGGCGCTGCCGGCCTTCACGGAGAGCTGGAGCGCCGGGAAGGAGAGCAAATCGCCGACGGTGAGTTTGTTGTCTGCCACATAAAACAGCGTACGGCTCTGTGGCAAACACAATTGTCGCTGGTCATCCGCAGGCCCCAGACTTTCACCCTCGCCCCTGCATGACCGGAAGGTGTAGCTCCCATGACGACCTCGGTAACCGAGATAGAGGCCTATGGGGTCGAGCGGATCCCGGACAAGGACCGTTCAGCCCGCCCGATCGATCTGTTCCGGCTCGCCTTCGGCGGTGCCAACACTTTCGCGACCTGTGTGCTGGGCGCCTTCCCGATCCTTTTCGGCCTCTCCTTCTGGCAGGGTCTCGCGGCGACCGCCCTCGGTCTCGTGGCGGGTGCGCTCCTACTGGCCCCGATGGCGCTGTTCGGCCCCGCCAACGGCACCAACAACGCTGTCTCCTCCTCCGCACACCTGGGCGTGCACGGCCGGGTCGTCGGCTCGTTCCTCTCCCTGCTCACCGCCATCGCGTTCTTCTCGATCTCGGTGTGGTCCTCGGGGGACGCGCTCGTCGGTGGCGCGCACCGGCTCGTCCACGTCCCCGAGTCGGACGTGACCTACGGCATCGCGTACGCGCTCTTCGCCGGGCTCGTCCTGGTCGTCTGCATCTACGGATTCCGGTTCATGCTGCTGGTCAACAAGATCGCGGTGCTGGCGGCGTCGGCCCTCTTCGTGCTCGGCGCCTTCGCCTTCGCGGGCGACTTCGACCCCGGTTACGCAGGAGCCTTCGCCTCCACGGCCGACCCGCTGTTCTGGCCTTCGTTCATCGGCTCCGCGCTGATCGTGCTCTCCAACCCGGTCTCCTTCGGCGCGTTCCTCGGTGACTGGTCCCGCTACATCCCGGCCGGGGCTCCGCGCCGCCGGGTGATGGGGGCCGCGTTCCTCGCCCAGATCGCCACCCTGCTGCCGTTCCTCTTCGGCCTGGCCACCGCGTCGATCATCGCGTCGAAGGCCGAGAAGTACGTCGACCCCGCCGCCCCCAACTACGTGGGCGGACTGCTCGCGATCTCACCGGGCTGGTACTTCCTGCCGCTCTGCCTGATCGCCCTGATCGGCGGCCTCTCCACCGGCACGACGTCCCTGTACGGCACGGGGCTCGACTTCTCCAGCGTCTTTACGCGCTTCAGCCGCGTCCAGGCCACCGTCTTCATCGGCGTCCTGTCCATCGCGTTCATCTTCGCCGGCCGCTTCGCGCTCAACCTCGCGCAGTCCATCTCCACCTTCGCCACGCTGATCATCACCTGCACCGCACCGTGGATGATCGTCATGACGCTCGGTTATGTCACCCGGCGCGGCTGGTACGACGCGGAGGCACTGCAGGTCTTCAACCGCCGCCAACGCGGCGGCCGCTACTGGTTCACGCACGGCTGGAACTGGCGCGGCATGTCCACCTGGCTCGTCTCCGCCGTCGTGGCGCTCCTCTTCACCAACCTGCCCGGCCAGTTCGTCGGCCCGCTCGGCGATCTCGCGGGCGGCACCGACATCTCGCTGCTGGTCGGCCTCACCCTCGCGGTCGTGCTCTACCTCGCCCTGCTTGCTGTGTTCCCCGAACCGCGCGCCGTGTACGGGCCGGCCGGACCCCGATTCGTGCGGGCGTCGGATGCCCCGGTGCCACCGATCACCGGCGGCGCCGAGGAGACCGTGACCGAACCCGCCGTGTCCTACTGAGGTCTTGCCGTCACCTTCCGTAACCGAACGCCTGGCGTTCCGGCCCCCGAGCGCCGAACGCCCGTGACCAGGAGCCGTACATGAGCACCACCACTGTCCAGGAGGTCCGGACCGCCGCGGACGCGCTTGTCGCCGCCTTCGCCGAGGGCCGTCTGGACGACTACTTCGGCGCCTTCGCCCCCGACGCGACCTTCGTCTTCCACACCACCCCGCAGCGGCTCGGCTCCACGGCCGAGTACCGGGCGCTGTGGCAGCAGTGGGTGGAACAGGACGGCTTCCGGATCCTCGGCTGCACTTCGTCCGCACAGCTGATCCAGCACTTCGGCGACACGGCCGTCTTCAGTCACGACGTCGAAACCCGGATCGCCACCCATACCAGCCAGGAGACGGTTCACGAACGGGAGACCATCGTCTTCACCCGCGCCGACGACGGCCGCTGGGTCGCCGTGCACGAGCACCTGTCCGCCCGTACCGCCGTCTGACCAGGAGAGACGTTCCATGAGCACCACCTTCCGCAACTACATCGACGGTGCGTTCGCGGACGCCTCGGACGGCCGCACGCTCGACGTGGTGGACCCCACCACTGGTGACGTCTACGCGACCTCCCCGCTCTCGGGGGCCGCGGACGTGGACGCTGCGATGGCGGCCGCGGCCTCGGCGTTCCCCATCTGGCGCGACACCACACCGTCCGTACGGCAGCGCGCACTGTTGAAGATCGCCGACGCGATGGAGGCACGGGCCGACGAACTGGTCGCCGCGGAGAGCCGGGACACCGGCAAGCCGCTCCACCTCACCCGCAGTGAGGAACTCGCCCCCGCGATCGACCAGATCCGCTTCTTCGCGGGCGCGGCGCGCATGCTGGAGGGCCGCTCGGCCGGCGAGTACATGGAGGGAATGACCTCTATCATCCGCCGCGAGCCGGTCGGTGTGTGCGCCCAGGTCGCGCCATGGAACTACCCTCTGCTGATGGCGGTGTGGAAGTTCGCCCCGGCGCTCGCGGCGGGCAACGCCGTGGTCCTCAAGCCCTCGGACACCACCCCGGCCTCCACCATTCTGATCGCCGAGATCATCGGCGGCGTCCTGGAGGAGCTGGCACTGCCCCGCGGAATCTTCAATGTGGTCTGCGGTGACCGTGAGACCGGCCGTCTGATGGTGGAGCACCCGACCCCCGCGATGGCGTCCATCACCGGTTCGGTACGTGCCGGCATCCAGGTCGCCCAGAGCGCCTCCAAGGACGTCAAGCGGGTCCACCTGGAACTCGGAGGCAAGGCCCCGGCGGTGATCTTCGAGGACGCCGACCTGGCGAAGGCGGTCGAGGACCTGGTGATCGGCGGCTTCTTCAACGCCGGGCAGGACTGCACGGCCGCGACCCGCGTCCTGGTCCACGAGTCGGTCCACGACGAGTTCGTCGCCGCCCTCGCCAAAGCCGCGGCCGACACCAGGACCGGGCTGCCGGACGACGAGGACGTGCTGTACGGACCGCTGAACAACGCGGGCCAGCTCGCCCAGGTCAGCGGGTTCATCGAGCGCCTCCCCGAGCACGCCAGGATCGAGACCGGCGGCCACCGGGTCGGCGAGCAGGGCTACTTCTACGCCCCGACCGTGGTCTCCGGCCTCCGCCAGGACGACGAGATCATCCAGAACGAGGTCTTCGGCCCGGTCATCACGGTCCAGTCCTTCACGGACGAGGCCCAGGCCGTGCGGTACGCCAACGGTGTCGACTACGCGCTCGCCTCCTCGGTGTGGACCAAGGACCATGCGCGGGCGATGAGGATGTCGAAGAACCTCGACTTCGGCTGCGTATGGATCAACGCCCACATGGCCCTCGTCGCCGAGATGCCGCACGGCGGCTTCAAGAAGTCCGGCTACGGCAAAGACCTCTCCGCATACGGCTTCGAGGACTACACCCGGATCAAGCACGTCATGACGTCGCTCTGACGTCCAGCAATTCGTCGGCCGCCCCGGTCCTGCCCGCAGCGCGAGCAGCGGGCAGGGCAGCGAATGATCCGAGCGGCTGCAGACTTCGACACCCCCGATAGCGGGGCTAACTGCCGCGACGTCAGATTCATGCGCCAATACGCGACCACCAGCAGCACCCGGTCCTCCAGTGGCAACGACCAGTGGCGACCCGGGCGGGACACACCCGCCTCCTCTCGGCGCAGCACCCTGACCAAGGCGCCGAAGGACCGAGGGGACAGTCCCATGAACGGAGCCATCCAAGACGGATCAGACGCCGTGATCACACCAGCCTCGCCAAGCTCGTCTCACACGTGACCAGCGATTCCGGGACAGCCTTGAGGAATGGCAATCAGGCACGGCCGTTGTAGTAGAGGACATCCCAATGGCTGCCCTCGCGCGCGTAGATGTTCCCGGCGGGCGACTTGTAGAGCTTCGTGCCGTCGCGGCGGGAGCCAGCCCGCTTGAAATGGCTGGGGATGTAGCGGTCCAGGCAGCCGTCACGGCGGGACAGGTCGACCTTGTAGCCCTTGCGGTGGGAGTAGTCGCCGGGACTATGGCCTACCTCGGTTCCGGCGGTGATGACCACACGGCACTTGCTGAGCTTCTTGAAGGCGATGACGCCGGCCACGGTCGCCTTGTTGATGTTGGTGAAGGAAGTGCACCCCCTCATGTTCCAGTCGGCGCAGTTCTTGCTCGACGTCCACGAGATGCCGGCCTTGCGGAACTGAGCCGCCGCGTCGTTGTGCCGGGCGTACTTCGCCGGAGACGCCTCCGCCACCCCAGTCAACAGCACCGATCCCATCGCGGCGACGGCCAGCGTGGACCACACCTTATTCATACGCACTCCTCCAACAGGTTCACGCGCTTACGCGCAGCCAAGATCCACTGGGCATGCTCTTGATTTTGGCCATGCGGACAAACGGTTCGTAATCCCTCGCCAGAGTGACATGTGAGCGCTGCGACGTTTCTGCGGCTGACAGGGTAATCCGTGCAGGTCAAATGCGTCTTCAGAGCGTGTCGTTGAAGCCTGCCACCTGGTGCGCACAGTAGGCGCTACCCGCACCCCTCGACGAGAGACCAGGACGGACGGTAAGGGCACTCAGCCGACTGCCCAAACCGGGGATTCGTCCGGGCCCTTGAAGTTCCCGCCGATTCCGTCTCCTAAGGGCTGCCCCGCAAAGGTCTTGGCTCTGAGTACGGAGCAGCCTGAAGAGCCGGTGAGGTGCTCAGCCGGTGGTTCGTGAGGTGTTCAGGGACCGGGCGTAGTCGGCGAGTGTGCGGAAGTCGTTGTCCCGTAGGCCGATCCGCGGGTTGACGTGGTGGAGGAGTCCGGGGCGTTGATGGGACGTCGCCGAAGTCCACGAAGGGAAGTTCCGGCAGAGTGGGACGGCGTCACCCTGTGGGGTCTGCCGCGGCGGCGGAACAGGCCGCGGAGCTTGCCCGGCTCCTGGTCGGGCTCCGGTTCCGGGGGCGTGGCGGCCCGCAGGCAGGCCGCTTCAGCGGCGGGTTCCTTGCGGGCGACGTCGTCGGTGCGGCAGCCGCGTTCCGACTCCTCGAACGGTGAACACATCAGCAGCCCTCCTCCACCACCACGGTAGAGACGAGCAACCCCGTACACGGCCCCAAGCAGCGTCCTCCCAGATCAACCCTTGACCTCAGAAGAACCGCACCCATCGGCATTCGCTACCGGTGCTCGGGGTTCTCGTAGTCGTGGCGGCAGCCGGCGTCCCAGGCGGTTCGCTGGTTGCCGAAGGCCGGGATGCCGCCCAGGTCCTTCAGCGCCCGGGCCAGGTGCAGCAGGTTCCAGGTCATGAAGGTGGTGTTGCGGTTGGTGAAGTCGTTGTCCGGGCCGCCCGATCCGGGGTCGAGGTAGGAAGGGCCGGGGCCCGCCTCGCCGATCCAGCCGGCGTCCGCCTGGGGCGGGATGGTGTAGCCCAAGTGCTGCAGGCTGTAGAGGACATTCATGGCGCAGTGCTTGACGCCGTCCTCGTTGCCGGTGATCAGACAGCCGCCGACGCGGCCGTAATAGGCGTACTGGCCTGCCTCGTTGAGCAGGCTGGAGCAAGCGTACAGACGCTCGATCACCCGCTTCGTCACGGAGCTGTTGTCCCCCAGCCAGATGGGACCGGCCAGCACGAGGATGTCGGCCGCCATCACCTGCCGGTACAGATCCGGCCAGGCGTCCGTCTCCCAGCCGTGCTCCTTCATGTCCGGCCACACGCCGGTGGCGATGTCGTGGTCCACGGCGCGCACGACGTCGACGTGCACACCTTGGCCGGTCATGATGGCGGTGCTCCGGTCGATGAGCCCCTGGGTGTTGCTCGGCTCCGGGGAGCGCTTGAGGGTGCAGTTGATCACCAGGGCGCGCAGGTCGTCGTAACCGGCCGGCGGTGCGTCGGCGGCGGGCGGCGAAGCGGTCACACAATCCTCCCAGAGCCTGCCGCCGCGCGGTGCGACGGCACGTTCACATCCGGGTCCAGCCTGCGAGCCGCACGCGACCGGTGCCAGCGCAACGCCTCCGAACGGCTCCGCCCGTGCTCGCGGCCGGGCCCGATGCCCAGGGTGAAGCCCCACCGGGAACACCCGGCCGGCCCCCGATGACTGGCCGAGGCAGAAGGGCGTGCCTACCGTCCTGTCATGGGCAGCGAGGGCGAGACCGGGTCGCAGAACACGTCAGCTGTGGAGGATGTCGCGCACCTGCTGGTGCGTTGCCTGCGGGCCGAGGGTGTGGAGTACGTCTTCGGGATTCCCGGCGAGGAGAACATCCGGTTCGTCGACGCGCTGAACGGCTCCGGGATCCGCTACGTCCTGGTGCGCCACGAGCAGGCCGCCTCGTTCATGGCGGAGATCTACGGGCGGCTGACCGGCCGGGCCGGAGTGTGCTCGGCGACGCTGGGGCCCGGCGCGATCAACCTGCTGCTGGGCACCGCGGACGCCACGACCAACAGCGCGCCGGTGGTAAGCCTCGCGGCGCAGGGGTCGCTGCGGCGCATCCACAAGGAGTCGCACCAGGTCATCGACCTGGTGTCGATGTACGCTCCGGTCACCCAGTGGGCTGCGCAAATCGAGTGTCCGGACGCGGTGCCGGAGATGACCCGCAAGGCATTCAAGACCGCGCAGAGTGAACGGCCCGGAGCCGTGTTCCTTGCAGTGCCGGAGGACATCGAGGCCGAACGTCCCGCAGAGTCCCTCGCACCCCTGCAGATCGACGTGGTGCACGCCGACGCACCCTCACCCACCGAGATCGCGCGGGCGGCCGAGGTGCTTGCCTCGGCTCGGAACCCCGTCGTGCTGGCGGGCCACGGCGCCGCCAGGGCCCGGGCGTCGGCCGCCCTGGTTCGATTCGCCGAGCGGCTGAACGTCCCGGTCGCGACCACGTTCCACGGCAAGGGCGTCTTCCCCGACGACCACCGGAACGCCCTCGGCGCAGTAGGCTTCATGCGCCATGACTACGGCAACTTCGGCTTCGACGCCGCCGACGTGCTGGTCTGTGTGGGCTACGAGGTCCAGGAGTTCGACCCCGTCAAGATCAACCCGAACGGCGACAAGCGGATCTTGCACGTGCACCGGTTCCCCGCTGAAGTCGACAGCCACTACCCGGTCGCCGTGGGCGTCGAAGGAGACCCGTCACAGGCTCTGGACGCGCTCGCCTCCGCGCTGCCCGAAGGACTCACCTACCGCTCCGAAGGCAGCGCGAAGATCCGCGGGCTGCTCGACGAAGAGCTGCGGTACGGACGCGACAGCGACGCGTTCCCGTTGGTGCCCCAGCGCGTGGTGCACGACGTCCGAGCCGCCCTGGACCGCCACGACGTCGTCCTCGCCGACACCGGGGCAGGAAAGATGTGGATGTCCCGCCTCTACCCCACCTACGAACCGGACACCTGTCTGGTCTCCAACGGCCTTTCGACCATGGGTTTCGCGCTGCCCGGTGCCATCGCCGCCAAGCTCGCCCGGCCGGACCGGCGGGTGCTGGCGGTGATGGGTGACGGCTCGTTCCTCATGAACTCCCAGGAACTGGAGACCGCCGTCCGCGAACGCGTTCCGCTGGTCGTCCTCGTCCTGGTGGACGAGGAGTACGGCCTGATCACTTGGAAGATGGAACTCGAACTCGGCCGCCACAGCCACACCCAGTTCACCAACCCCGACCTGGTCGCGTACGCCGAGAGCTTCGGCGCACGCGGCCACGCCGTCGAAACCGCGGGTCAACTCCTGCCCGTGCTACGCCGTGCCCTCGACGACGACACGGTCTCGGTGATCGCCTGTCCCGTCGACTACTCCGAGAACTTGCGCCTGACCGACAAACTGGGCGAGCTCCACGGTCCGTTCTGACAGAGCGGCCAGGGATTCGGCCATCTTCAGCTTATTGACGGCGCGCTCGACGGTGTTGCGCTCCTTGTACCGGTCCTCGTCGAGCCTGGTGGCGTCCACCGCGTCAGCGCTTGCGCAGGCGGGTGGCCTGGCTCTCCGCCATCTCTGGGATCGCCGGATCCCCCGGCGTCGAAGGTACTGACGGCGGGGCCGTTGCTGTAGGCCTTATCGGCCGCGACGCCGCCCGGCTTCTTGCGGGGCCTGCCCGGCCCGAGGCGAGGAACTCGGATCTTCTCCAGTACCGAGAAGAAGTGGGTGCAGTCCGCGCGTTGACCGGGGGTGACGATCAGGGACAACGGTCGGCAGCGCCCGTCGGCGCTCAGATGGATCTTGCTGGTGAAGCCGCCCCGCGAGCGGCCCAGGCCCTCGCCTCCTGCACCACCTCCACCATGCGGTCGACCAGGCTTTGCCACACGGTCTCGGCCTGGTGTTCTGTCACCTCGTCCCCCTTTGACGTGGCGGGCACGGGAGGGGGATCGGGGCGGGCGCCGGCGGCATGATGGTGCGCGCGCACGCTCGTAGTCGACCGAGATGTCCCAGTCGATGTCGTCAGCCGCGTCCGCCGCGGCCTGGACCTGCTGCAGAAGACGTTCCCAGGTGCCGTCGCAGACCATAGCCGCGTCGGGGAACAGCCACTGTGCGGTGTCCTGCACGGCTTCGGCCTCGTCGAGCGGGGTCAGAGGGGCGGTGACGGGCTGCATTCGGCGGGGGTGCGCGTGGTCGGGAACGTCGGTGAAGTGGCCGAAACCGGTGACGACCGGGACCAGAGCTGGCGTCGGCGTCCGGGGAGAGAGGGTGACGGCGGGGAGTGTCGTCAGCGTGACGGCAAAGCTGTCCAGGACTCGAGTGCCGTCGGTCACGTCTGCCACCAGG
The DNA here is from genome assembly GCF_004784465.1 of Streptomyces griseoluteus. Lineage (GTDB taxonomy): Bacteria > Actinomycetota > Actinomycetes > Streptomycetales > Streptomycetaceae > Streptomyces > Streptomyces griseoluteus. Next base: position 13,507 of record NZ_SRRU01000021.1, read on the forward strand.
CGAATGCTCATGTCACTCTTCACCCGTTTGCGGACCGAGAAAGCACCGGCGGACAGCCGGAGGTGGCGGACTGAGAACACCCCGACGGGCACAGAACCCGCAGGTGGGGATGCTTGTGAAGGTCAGGGATGGCCGCGCGGGCTCCGGATGCCGCGCGCCCGGCATTCCGCACCGGCGGGGCGGGGTGGAGGTGTGCGCCACGCGTGTGGGAGAGACTGGAACCCCGGCCCGATTCCGGCGGGCCGGGGCTCCAGAGGGTGCGCTCGGCTACGGCCTAGTAGTCGTCGTGGTGACGCTTGACCACTCGGAAGCTGGCCACCACACCCTTGTCGATGTCGATGCCCTTGACCCAGCCCGGCTTCACGCCGTAGCTGGAGCTGTGCGGGCCGACGGTGGCGATGGGAGCGCCGTTGTCGCAGACGGCCCCGCGGAAGACCTCGACGGCCTTGCGGCTTTCGTTGCGGATGTTCAGGGTCTTCGCGCCCAGGCCGCTGACCACCGTGATGCAGTCACCGGCGTGAGGGGAGTACGACCGCTCGTTGACCTGGATACGACCCTCGTAGCCGCGCTTGCCCTCGTTGTCGTTGTCGTCCCGGTCGTTGCCCTCGTTGCCCTTGCTGTTGTTGCCCTCATTGCCCTTGCTGTTCCCGCTCTGCCCACTGCCGCCGGTTGCGGCGGCAACCGCGGCCGGGGCCTCCTGGGGCGCCGAGGCGGAGGCGGCCGAGGCGTAGGTGATGCCGGTCGCGGCCAGCGCCGCGGCAGCCGACACAGCGGCGGTGATCACGGTCGAACGAAGCTTCATCTCACGATCTCCTGTCACGCAGAGAGACGCCGACCCGTCGGGCCGACTCGTGAATGAACCTACCTACAGCCGACATGACCGGCATATCGAAAGATTGGGGCTTTAGCTCCGAACGGGGTATTCTTGGATCTTCTCCCTTAACTGACGAGACATCACATCAGAGTCAATTCAGGTCGATTGACATACTATTAGGCTTTTCAGGTGACATGCTGACGCCTCCTCACTCGCGTGATTGCGGCGCGTCGCTGCGGCCCTGATGAACTGAGCCGTGTTAGGCCGTGTATCGAAAGTGCTTCTCGGGGGCGTACGCGCCTTGCGGTGTCAGACAGGAAGAGCCCAAGTCTCTTGTGGTCAGGCTGCCGCTGTCGCGGCGGACCGCCGTTCCGGCCGCGCGATGAGCTGCCAGGCAGCGAGGCCGCCCAGGAGGTAGGCAACGCCGACCGCGAGGAAGGAGACAGCGGCTCCGTGGTCCCAGTCGATGATGGAGTTCAGGCTGACGCCCATGACGGCGATCCCGACCACCACCTGACCTTCGCCGCCTGGGTCCGCCATGAACGCCCGCTACGGATCCGCCGAGACCTTCTCGACCCCGCCTTCGCGGACATCTCCACGGCCACGATCGCGGCACGATGGGGAGTACACGACACCAAACACCTCGGCAGGTCCCTGAAACGCGGGTTCGGCGAATCCGTCAGCGACCTACGCCGCAAGCAAGTGGACTGAGCGGCAGTACGCGCCCGCCGCTCACAGACCGGATCCCACACCGGTCCTCCCGCCTTGATCGGATCGCTGCAGCGACGACGGGGGTCAGGTCTGCCCCATCGCGCTTTCGGTAGAGGGCTGTTGGCCGTGACGGAGCCCACCAGGAAGCCGAATCAGCCCCGGAATGTTCCGTGTTAATGATCTTCTTCGAGCTGGCCACCGATCAGGTGACGGTTCCGAGCGCAACGAGCGTGGCCCCCGAGCTGCTGATCGAGATGTCTGACCGTCTCAACCACGCTGCTCGGGGGCCTCGTTGGTGATCCATCCTGCCGCTCTCGACCTGCCCCATGCACTCGTGGAGTGGGTGACCATGCTCGTCGTCACCCGTGAGGGCGACCGGCGCTGCAAGCTCCGTCCGTCTCGGGCGGCCTTCGAGGCACGCAGTGCGCACGGCTTCGGTCTTCGCGGCTGGGACGGCGGGGCGGCGTCCACTCTTGCTGCCCTTGATCTCGGCCGCGCGTAGCCCGTCGTAGGTCAGCTCGCGCTGGAGTTCGCCGGCGGCGGCGAGGGTCTGCACCAGGAACTTCACGGTGGACAGCAGTTCACCGGTACGCGGGTGGCGGGCGGTGAGGTCCATGGCGGAGAACGCGCCGTCGTGGATGCGCAGGGCGAGCGGTCGCGGTGGACCACGTCGAGCACGTCGAGGATATGCCCGGTGCCGCGCACGAGGCGGAACATCTCGGAGATGTGCACGGTGTCGCCCGGCCGCGCGTATGTCAGCGGCTCGCCGAACTTCGGCCGCTGGAGCGGGTGGAGACGGCTTGAGGTGCCGCCGTCCTCCTCGAAGAAGACGAGCGGGTCCTCGATTCCGGCCTCGTCCAGGACGAGGTTCTGCCGCTGGGTCGACTGCTGGTCGGTCGAGACCCGCTTGTAGATCAAGTTCGCCACCGGACCCCTTCCGCGCGGAGGATCTGTCGGTAAACCCTGTCATCGATCACCATCGGTTCTGATTGGACTCGCGCCGCCGCGAACCCCCGGTTACGCGCGTTCATTGGGCGCGCCGCCGCCCTGTCGTCAAAGGATCGTTTGACGACAGCAACGAAGTAGCAGCGCCCGCCCTGCCTGGCGGCGAGGGCGGGCGGGGGCGGCTGCCCTCCCGAAGCTACGGCGAGGTGACGAGTAGCTCTCTGTGCGGATTGCGGTCGGATCGTTGACTGTGGGCGAGATGCCGGGCCGGGGCGAGTCCGGCCAACAGCGAGGAGCGGTGCGGGCGTTCGTTTTACTGAACGATATGTTCACCAACTCATTCGTTCATTACAGTGAACACGTGGTCCATTCGAGCAAGATGCTTCGGGAAGCTGTCCAGGTCGCCACATACCTGGATGACATGTATCTGGATCAGGCCGACACGCGGGTGATCGCCGTGGGTGAGCGGGGCGGTGCGCCGTGGGCTGCCGTCGAGCACTGCCTGTTCTATCCGCAGGGCGGCGGTCAGCCCGCCGACCGGGGCTGGCTGGATGATGTGGAGGTCATCCCGGTCCGGGACCGGGAGTCGGGGCTGGTCGTGGCGGTGGCGCCCGAGGGCGGCAAGCTGCCGTCCCTCGCGGTGGGGCAGGCGGTGCGGGTGCGGATCGATGTGCAGGCCCGAATGACGCACGCCGCGCTGCACACGGCCGGGCACCTGATCGAGGCGGTCGGACGCCTTCAGGGGTGGGAGATGCTCAGCAACAACCACTTCCCCGGTCAGGCCCGCATCGAGTTCCAGGCGCCCCAGGAAGACGCCCGGCTGGCCGACCCGGAAGGGCGGGAGGAGGCCACCGCCGCGCTGCGAGACGTGGTGGCCGCCGCGATCGCCGACGATCTGCACGTCCTCGCGCGGTACGAGGGTGAGGGGCGGCGCGTGGTGCACCTGGACGCCCTGCACCGCGCGCCGTGCGGCGGCACCCATCTGCGCAGCCTCGGCGACCTGGCCGAGGTGGTCCTGCCGACGCTGAAGGTCAAGAAGGGCCGTATCAAGGTGTCCTACTCCGCCACCCACCGGAGCCACTGATGGCCGCGCCGTCTGGGTCCGGCCGGCAGCCGGTGAGCAGTACCGCGGCCGCGGTCGGTGCGAAGATCCGTCTGCGCCGCCAGCAGCGCGGCATGAGCGCCGCGGAGATGGCCCGGCGCGCCGGGCTGAGCAAGGCCACGCTGTCGCAGCTGGAGGCCGGCAACGGCAATCCGACGATCGACACCCTGGACGCGATCGCTGTCGCGCTGCGCATCCCGATCGCCGACCTGCTGGCGCGCGACGCCGACACGGGGCCGGTCTACCGACCGGGCACGCCCGCCGAACCGGGCGAGGTCGCCCGGGAACTGCTGCGCCGCATCAGCAGCGGCAACAGCCTGGAGATCTGGCGGCTGCGCATCCCGCCCGAGACGGAGCTGGCCGGTGTCCCTCACGCCACCGGCACGATCGAGCACCTGCTCATCGCCTCCGGGCACGTGACCGCCGGGCCGGTCGATGCCCCGCAGGACCTGGGCCCCGGCGACATGCTCGCCTTCGCCGGCGACGCCCCGCACTTCTACCGCACCGGTACCGAGGCGGTGGACATCACCGTCGTCTTCGCCTCACCCATCAGCACCTGAGCCAAGGAAAACCCACCCATGACCACCACCACCGGCGTCATCGGCTCCAACCGGGCCTTCATCAGCGACAACATGGCGGGCGCCTCACCCGAGATAGCGCGGGCCGTCGCCGCGGCGGCGACCGGGCACACTCTGCCCTACGGCAACGACCCCTTCACCGGCAGCGTCCGCCACCAGCTGAGCGAGATTTTCGAACGTGACGTCGACGTCTTCCCGGTATCCACCGGAACCGCCGCGAACTGCCTGGGCCTGGCCGCCCTGACCCCACCCTGGGGCAGCGTGCTGTGCCACCCCGACAGCCACATCAACAACGACGAATGCGGCGCTCCGGAGTTCTTCACCAACGGCGCCAAACTCGTCACCGTCCCCGGCGACGACAGCAAGATCGACCCCGGCGCGCTCCGCGAGGCGGTGCGCCGCAAGGCCGGTGACGTGCACAGCGTGCAGCCTTCCGTGGTGAGCATCAGCCAGGCCACGGAGAGCGGCAGCGTCCACACCCTCGCCGAGATCCGCCGCATAACCGCCATCGCCAAGGACGCGGGACTGCGCGTCCATATGGACGGCGCCCGCTTCGCCAACGCCCTGGACCACCTCGGCGCCACCCCGGCCGAGATGACCTGGAAGACCGGCATCGACGTCCTGTCCTTCGGCGCCACCAAGAACGGTGCGATGACCGCCGACGCCATCGTCTCCTTCGACCCCGCACTGGCCACCGAACTCGCCTTCCGTACCAAGCGCGCCGGCCAGCTCTCCTCCAAGATGCGCTTCCACACAGCCCAGCTCGACGCCTACCTCACCGACGGCCTGTGGCTGCGCAACGCCCGCCAGGCCAACACAATGGCCACCCGGCTCGGCGACGGTCTCAAGGCCGTCCCCGGCACCGAACTCCTGGGCAGCCCGCAGGCCAACATCCTCTTCTGCCGCCTGCCCCAGCAGACAACCGAAGGGCTCCTCGCCGAGAGCTACACCTTCTACCACGACCGCTGGGCACCAGGCATCGTCCGCCTCGTCACCTCCTTCTCCCACACCCCCGAAGACATCGACCAGCTCCTGGACGCGGTCCGCCGCCACACCCGCTGACCACCGGGCCCGGCCCGGTCAGCTCGGGAGAACAGGGCCGCAGCAGCAAGATCTGCCGGGGCGGGGCTTACTCCCCTCCGCCGCCGTCGTCGTCCTCGTCCAGTTCTGGCGCGTCCGGGTCGCGCAGCGGGCGCAGGGGACCGTCGGCCGGGACGCTGGCGGTGAAGCTGTAGCGGCCGAGCAGGTTCAGGTTGCGGTGCTTGAGCGGGGAGAGCCGGGCGATGTCCTCGTCCCGGATCTCGTGGCCCTACGCCTTCAGCTGGGCGACGGCGGCGTCGATGTACTTCGTGGTCTACAGCACGATGGCGTTGAGGAGCAGGCCGAGCATGGTGATGTGCCACCACGCCCGACCGGGGGTGTCGGTGGGACGGTCGATAATGCCGGTCATGGCAGATCGCCGTCCGGTCCTCCGGATCATCAGCTCGGCAGCGCGGGAGTCCCTGAAGCCGCTCGGCCTGGCCCGGCGCGGGCGGTCGCCGCTGTGGATCGATGACCACGAGTGGTGGCTCGGGGTTGTGGAATTCACTCCGCCACGGACCGCCTACCAGGCGCTGCCCCGCTTCACCGCCGCCTTCGACCGCCTCACCCCCGAACAGCGCCGCCGCTTCCGCCGGGCCGTGACCGCCTCCGTCTACGACCTGCACGCCGGAGGACGCTTCCGTGCCGGCATCCGAGGAGCCCGCGGGTTCGCGGAATCTGGCAGGGGTCTGACCGGGAACCCGTCCGCCAGCCTGTACTTCCGGCGTAGAACGAGTGGGTTCCGGCAACTGGTCGATGAGGCCTGTCAGTAGTCGCCCGTACGCTCAGGCCCGTGAACATCGACGATCTTGAATGGCAGTCGCGGACACTCGGCGGAATATCTCCTCGCCTGGTCAGCATGCTCGTGGAGCGGGGTGAGGTGGAGCTGCTGGTTCATGCCGCATCGGAGCGCGGGGAGTGGTTCTGCGCCCAGGCGGCGGCTCGCGAGCTGTCCCGGGCGGGCAAAGCCGAGCGGGCCCTGGGCGTGCTGGAGCCGTTCATCGAGGCTGGGTGGAACCGGGCGCGCTGGGAGAGGGCCGAGGTCCTGCTCGAGGCAGGGAGGGCACAGCAGGCACTGGACGCCGTCCGTCCGGACGAGGAAGGCCTTGCCTCGGAGTGGGTGTGCCACGACTTCGCAGAACTGCTGGCCAAGGCGGGCAGGCTGAACGAAGCGATCACCGTACTCAGGCCGCATCTGGACAGGGAGTGGATTCTGTCCACTCTCGTCGAGCTGACAGAGGGCCAGGGCTGTGATGAGCAGGTCCTGGAGCTGATCGCGCCGCGAGCTCAGCGGGCTCGCAGCGCCCGCGGGGAGGAGCGATGGAATTTCAGCCCCAGTAACGCGCAGGATCTCGAAGTCCAGGTCCTGGAGCGTGCGGGACGGGTCGATGAGGCCGTACGGATGCTTGGGGCAGATATCGCGGCCGGCCACTTCATCGTTCAGAACACGCTGATCGCCTACGCCGAGCTCCTGCGGCGCCACGGGCGCGTGGAGGAGTTGCGTGTGCTGGGCACCGGCGAGCGTGCGGGCGAGACGCTCGCGTACTACGCGCGGGCACTTGAAGACGACGGGCAGGCAGGTGAGGCCGAGGCTGTGCTGCGGCGTTTCATCGCAGCCGCCGAGTATCCGGACCGGTTCCGCTGGCCTCTGATCGAACTGCTGGGCCGCCAAGGTCGGCTCGAGGAAGCCATTGAGGTGGGTCGCCCGACGTTCGATCACCACGATGTCTGCCTTTTCGATGGCGTCATTCACCTGCTGCATGAGGCAGGCCGGCTCGACGATGCCCTTGCGCTCCTCGACGAGAGCAGTGCTGAGTTCGTTGAGGAGCACTCGTCCTGGTTCAGCTCGAACCGGATCTGGCTGCTCGGCGAAGCTGACCGGCACGAGGAGGCCCTCGCCTATGCGAGGACGCTGCCACCGGACACGTACGGCCTGACGGTCAGCAAGGCGTGGATCCTCGATGAGATGGGGCGCGTTGAGGAGGCCCTCGCCCTGCTACGAACGGACACCGAAGTGCGGCCGTCGGAAGTGGCCGAGCTGCTCATCCGGCATGGCCGCGCCGCTGAAGCCATCGCCGGAATGCCCTCCCTCGCCGAACAGCGTGCGGCCAGCCGACGACGTGATGCGGCCGCGCAGGCCGACCGGGGCCCCAACGATCCTCCCTTCTAGAGGGGCGGGCTCCGAGGCGGATGGTGGTCCGGCCAGCGGGCAGGTCCTGCGGGAGCACCTCGGGCAGCAGCCAGGTACCTTCGGCCGCGCGGACCGCCAGCGCGAGTCGCAGCAGCGCGGCCTTGCGGTGGCGGTTCCGGCGGCTCAGCCCCTGTTCGGCGGCGATCTCCTCCAGGACCGTCTGGGCTTTCTCCCACTCGGACGCCGGTCGGCCCGCGACTGCCCGGACCGTGTCCGCGGTCAGAGTCCTGGGGATCGTGAACAGCGGGATCTGCCCCCACGCGTCTGGCTCCAGCACCGCAGGCGGCTGCTTGGCGCCCGCGCGCTGCTGCCTGAGTCTCAGGTTCCACACCTCGCTGGTCCCGCGCGATCGTGATAGACGCCGACCGTCAGCCGGAGATCACGCGGCGGTCCCCCTCGATCGCCAGGGCCCACTCGGCGTCGTCCAGCAGCCGGATCGCGCAGGCACGAGCGGCACAGACCGTCGGAACCTCGGTCAGGGTTTCCACGACGGCGTCAAGAACGCTCCGACCGCACCAGCACTGGAGCCACCGGGACCAAAGGCAAGGTTCCACGGGTGGCGGGTGATCCCGCGTGGGCCTTGCACGCCGGGCAAGGCGGTCGACGGTCAGACGACGGCTGGCTGAACCGTCAAGGTTCCTTCGGCGGTATCGATCGTGGCCTGAGTGCCGAGCGGGATGGTCGGAGGATGCATGCCGTGTCCGGCAGGGAGCCCACCGGGAACGGGAACACCCAGGCGCGTCAGCCGGTGGCGCAGGATGTCGGCGATGCCCCATCCCCCAGGGTTGGATCATGGGCATCCTGGTCCTCCCCCAGCGCCCAGAATCGGCCAGACGATCAGCCTCCGCGTCGCGCACTGCTTCATCGTGCACGGTGGGAAGATCGTGCGCTCGTCTCGGGTCGGACTATGGGGTCGGGCCGCCGAGGCGGTAGGTACCTGCCAAGAATTCTGACCGCCTCGTCCCCGGACAGGCCGACCACGGCAGGTTGGGTGACCATGAACGATATGAACACGATGCGCGCCATCAGCCAGGACGTCCTCGGCGGACCCGAGGTCCTGAAGGAAGTGACGGTGGAGCGGCCCACGCCGCGTCCGAACGAGGTGCTGGTCCGGGTGCGGGCCGCCGGGGTCAACCCGACCGACTGGAAGCACCGGGCGACCGGCGGATTCATCGGCGACCCCCCGTTCGTACTCGGCTGGGACGTCTCCGGCGAGGTCGCCGAGACCGGCATCGGCGTGGCCGCGTTCCGGCCCGGCGACGAGGTCTTCGGCATGCTCCCCTACCCCTTCGGCCACGGCTCGCACGCCGAGTACGTCATCTCCCCGGTCCGGGCCCTGACGCACAAGCCCGCCTCGATCGACCACGTCCAGGCGGGCGCGCTGCCGCTGGTGTCGCTGACGGCGTGGCAGGCGCTGACCGAGCACGCCGGCCTGCGGTCCGGGCAGCGGGTGCTGATCCACGCTGCGGCCGGCGGGGTCGGGCACGTGGCGGTGCAGATCGCCAAGGCGCTCGGCGCGTACGTGATCGGCACGGCGAGCGCGGGCAAGCACGACTTCCTGCGGGAGATCGGCGTGGACGAGCCGGTCGACTACCGGTCCACGGACTTCACGCAGGCGGTGCGGGACGTCGACGTCGTCCTCGACACCCTGGGCGGCGAGACGTCCCTGCGCTCGCTGGAGGTGCTGCGGCCGGGCGGGATCGTGGTGTCGATCGTGCCGTTCGGCGGCCAGGACTTCTTCGACGAGGCCGAGCGGCTCGGGGTGCGGGCGGTGCGGATGCTGGTGGACTCCGACCGGTACGGGATGCAGGAGATCGCCCGCATGGCGGAGGGGGGACAGCTGAAGGCGACGATCGCGGCGACCTTCCCGCTGGCCGAGGCCGCCAGGGCACACGAGCTGGGCGAAACAGGCCGGACGACGGGGAAGCTGGTGCTGGTGGTGGACTAGTGTCACGGCCGTGAAGTTTGCGGCTGAGTCGTGTTGTCAAGGGCCTGCGGGCGCGAGGATTGCGATGCCGCTGGTGGTCTCGCAGCTGGTCCGGTCGATGCGGGGGCCGTGACGCTGCTGCGGGGCGCGACGGGGTGGACGCAGTTCGCAGGGACCGACCGTGGAGTCTGCCGCTGGAGGACCGGGTACTACTGGTCGCGACGTGCTGACGCACAAACTTGACAATGCGCCAGCTCGGCCCACTGTTCGGCCTCTCGAAGTCCGCAGCTGACCGCATCATCGACCACCTCGGGCCCCTGCTCGCGCTCCGGCCCCGGAAGCGGTTAGCGGTCTCGATACGTCGGCGGAACCGGTCGGGATTGGTACCGCGACGGCTGCCGACTGGGGCGCCGGCCACCGCCGCAGCGGTCCGCGCCTCCGCCGAGCACTCCCCCGGGGCTCGGGAGGAGAATGGGACTCCCGGTTCAGGCGAGGTGGTGGCGGTGCCCCCCTGGCATCTGCGCGACTATCACGACGACGATCTCGACCAGGCCATCCAGATCTGGGACCAGAGCCGCCAGGTCGAGGCTGAGTCGGTTTTCCCGGTCTCGGAGGTGATGGCCGCGGCCAAGGCCGGTCAGCCGGCGGTGGTGGCCCTGGTCGGCGACGAGCTGGTGGGCATGGCCGTGGCCCAGGCGGACGGCAGACGGGCGTGGGTCGTCCTGGTGGCGCTGGCCTCCCGCTGGCGTGAGCGCGGGGTCGGCAGCGCGCTCCTGGCCGAGCTGGAGCGTCGGCTGCGTGCCCTGGGGGTGAGGCACGTCAGCGCGCTGCTGCCCGCGGGCGCCGCCGGCACCAAGGCCCTGGAGAACTCCGGTTACCGGCTCCGCGAGGGCCTGACCTACTACGAGAAGCTCGAACCGCCCGGCGCCGACAACGCCGACGTGCTCGCGGCGCTCGGCGGGCGCATGCTGCCCGGCGGGCTCTGGGACGCCATGGCCGGCATGGAGCGGGAGAAGCAGGTCGTCGAGCGCCGTGTCGTGCTGCCGCTGACCGAGCCGGCGCTGGCCGACCGCTACGGTGTGGCCCCGTCCAAGGCGATCATCCTCTTCGGCCCGCCCGGCACCGGTAAGACCAGCTTCGCCAAGGCCGTGGCCTCCCGGCTCGGCTGGCCGTTCGTGGAACTGTTCCCGTCCCGGCTCGCCGCTGACACCAGCGAGGGCCTGGCGGCGGCGCTGCGGGAGGCATTCACGGAGCTGGCCGAGCTGGACTCGGTGCTGCTGTTCATCGACGAGGTGGAGGAGATCGCCGGTGCGCGGTCCGGCAAGGCGGTCGATCCCGGGCACGGGGTGACCAACGAGCTCCTCAAGATCATCCCTGGTTTCCGTGAGCACGACGCCCGGATGCTGGTGTGCGCCACGAACTCGGTACGCTCCCTCGACGCGGCGTTCCTCAGACACGGCCGGTTCGACTACGTCATCCCCATCGGCCCGCCGGACCCGACGGCCCGCGCGGCGATCTGGGCCCGCTACCTCAGGGCGGCCGGCGACGCAGTGGACATCGACCGCCTGGTCGCGGCGAGCGAACTGTTCACCCCGGCCGACATCGAGTTCGCCGCGCGCAAGGGGGCGCAGGCGGCGTTCGAGCGCGAGATCACCGAGCGCGGCGGCCGGCCGGCCGGCACCGACGACTTCATGACGGCCATCGCCGACACCCGGCCGACGCTCACCGCCCGCGCGCTGGAGGAGTTCACCGAGGACATCGGGACGTACAGCCGCCTGTGAGCCGCCCGGCGCGAGGCCACTGGACCGCCGAGCGGTTGGCGCCAGGCGGTCAGCGGTCGGCACAGTCGAGGTGCTGGTAGCTGACTGCATACCTCGGCGACGAGGCTGTCGGCGTCATCAAGCGCACCACCGAGCGTCTCCGGATTGAGGCCCGTCCGGCGAAGCCCGCAGTGGCGCTGGGGAGTTCCCGCAGTCGGGCGATCTCGTCCCGGCAGCCCGCGAGCAGTGCTTCGCCGTCAGGATGCTGCAAGGTGCCTCGCACGGCAGTGTCGGCCAGTTCAAGCGCCTGGGTGCGTGTGGGAGCCACGCTTGCCAAGCGCGGCCGTTCCCGGTGCGTCTTCAGCGAGTTGACGCACTTTCTGTCAGCGAGAGGCCGCTCCAGAGACCTCCTGCGGCGCGCCGGTCACTCGGCCATGCGCCCAGCTCGCGGCCGACTTCGAGGTTCGGCTGTCCACCATTGACCCGCGCGTCGCCCAGACGGTGGAAGTTCTGGCCCCCCACGAGGTTTGACAGTCGCCTCAACGTGCATACGTGGCGTTGACGAAACCTTTATCTGAGCAGCTAGGAGACATGTCATGGGCATCATCGCGTGGATTCTCATTGGCCTGATCGCCGGGTTCATCGCCAAGGCGATCATGCCGGGGAAGGACCCGGGCGGGGTCATCATCACGATCCTGATCGGTATAGCGGGCGGCCTGCTGGGCGGCTTCCTCGGCAAGGTCATCTTCGGTGTCGACTCCATCGATGGTTTCTTCGACCTCTCCACCTGGATCGCGGCCGTCATCGGCTCGGTCATCCTGCTGATCCTCTACCGCGTCATTACCGGCAACCGCCGACGCGCCTGACCGCTCCGTACACCGCAACGCGTTGAACGGCTCCTCCCTCACCTGGGAACGGAGCCGTTCGCCGTGCGTGGGCTCTCCCCCCTCGCGCGAGCACGGAGGCCAGCTCCGTCGCGCTCGAAGGCGCGACGCCGCCTGCACCCGCCGGCCTGACGGACAGCGGTCGTATTGCTCCCTCTGGGCCGGGAATCCCCCGACCGAAAGGTGTAGGCCCCACCCGACGGGGCAGTTGGGAGCAGATGTGATTGCCGATGTCATCGGCGCGTCGTGCCGTTTTATCTGTGGAGGAAACTGCCATGTTGCTGCCGGCCGAGAAGAACCTGCGTGCAGTCATGGCACGCTTCGCCGGCGCACGCATCGACCATGACGCGCTCCCCACCCCCGAGACCAGCCGGAGGCTGGAGGACTCCTCCAACACGCTTTGCGTCATGACCGGCACCCACACCATCAAGGACGCCCTGCGCGCCGCCGACGCAATGCTGGAGCAGTACCGGGCCGACCGCAGCGGCATCACCCGGGCCGAAGAGGCCCTCGCCGCATAAGACGCTCACCCGAGCCGTGCCTCGTACAGTCACCGGTGATCAGGACCAGCTCCTGACAGGACTGGCGCGGGCTGGGGGCCCCGCGTTACTTCGCAAGTGCGTGGGGTCACCCGTCGCCTCTCAGCAGGTCGCAGGGATGCAGTGACCTCTGCAGGGGGGCGTGTCGCAGGGGCCGATTGCCCAAGACGTGTACAGGGCAGGCGGCGCCTCGGCCGGCCCCTTCCATCGGCGGGCGAAGCGCCCCCGTCCCGCTCGGTCAGGACTCAGGATGTGCGGCCGCTTTCAGTGGCCAGCCGTTACCCGTGCACGCGTCGGGAAGGGGCGGAAACCGGTGGCCTTTCACGTCGGTGCTGTACGCGTGGTGCCGCGCACAGTCGCACTCGTAGATCCCCGACTCGGAGACGATCTCCCCGGGGTGATGGGCCTTTGGAGCGTCGCTGTTCATACATCCGGTCTAAGCGCCGGCGGCGGCTTCCGCGAATCGGGGACGCCGAACAGGAACCCTCCTACGGGCGCCTGCACGGCTGGTGGGACCGCGACGTCGAAGACGGCGGCGCGGTCTTCACACTTAGACATCGTTTCTTTTGGCGGCTGGGGTCGTTGTGTTGGTATGACGAGCCTTGCTGAGCGCCTGGTGCCAGATGAGTTGTGGGAGTTGTTCCGGCGGGTGGTGCCGGAGACGGTGGTCATACGGCCA
>NZ_SRRU01000022.1 GCF_004784465.1 Streptomyces griseoluteus
GAAACGTCTCCGGCAATCGCGTCAGCCATCTCCCGCATCACGGATAGCGACCCTAGCCTCAGCCGTCCCAGCCAGCTCGACCACCCATAACGGAATCAAACGCACCCGACAGGACAAAACGCTCTTTGAGAGGGCGTTTCCCTGGCGGGAGCGGGTGAGGTTGATCGAGGGCTTCGCGGTTGTGTCAGGGAAGCCCCGCTTCCTTCTCGGATGTCGGGCCGCAGGCAGGCACCCTGAGCCTCGCGGCCCGGCGTCACGGCATGCCCGCAACGTGACGCCCCGGATGCACACTGCGGACGGGCTACGTCATCAACTCGATGTGCGGATGCTCGGGCTCCGCCGGGCAGACGAACAGGTGCTGCCGGTAGCCGCTGCCTATCTGGACACCGGTCGCGTTGTAGCCGCGGTGGCCGGGGTACGGTCCAGCACCTGGGTGAGGGTGCGGAGACCAGCTGTTCCCGGCATCGTCCCCTTCCTCGAACGTGGCGACGGTCATCAGGACCTCCATGCCGGTGCCGCACTCGGAGCAGGGCTGCGAGCTGGGGTCGGTGGAGTCCCAAGCGGGCCAGCCGCCGACCTTCCAGCCGGGTGCGTTGGACAGCACACAGTCGTAGTACGTGTCCGGGTCCATGTCTTCCTCTGCTGCCTGCGGCACCCTCCACTGCTTGAGCTGCTCCCGCAGTTCTTCGCTCAGCTCCAGATGGTCGGGGTACTCGATGATCTGCTCCGGTTCGAGCACGCACGGTTCCGGTAGATAGCCGTCGAACTGCACTGCGGGTGGCTCGGGGGCCGTGTCGAGAATGTCGGTGACGGCGGCTGCCGAACGCCAGAAGAGCAGGGTCCTGGGCATGATCGGATGATCGAAGGGGCACCACAGAACCTGCAGCAGGTCCTTGCCCTCCGGAGGGCTCAGATCGGGCACATCCCTTACGTACAGCTGCGCGACGGGCAGCATCGCCATGGGACCGTCGTACGCCTGGACGGCCAGCCTCACCGGATACGTCCGAGGGGGTCGGATCCGCTCGAGAGTCTCCCGTTCCTCCGGAGTCAGGTCCCGGCCGTGCGAGGCGGCGAAGATCCGTCGTTCCAGCCGCAGATCGGCCGGGGACCGGGCTGGGTTGATGCCATCCACCACATGCGGTTCCTCGCAGTGCGGCCACGGCTCCTCAGCGGGCCACAGCAGCGGCCCGCCGATCGAGCTGTCGTGCCACGTCGGCGCCCCAGGGCGGGGGTGCAGGCGGGTCGCCGTGCGGGCCAGCGGCGCCAGTTGGGGAAAGACCGCGGCAACGTCGATCGGCCGTGGCGGAGTGACAGGAGTGACATTCATGGCCGCAATCTTGCCCATCGCCTCTGACAACGGCCCTCGTGGCCGCCCCACGAAGAGTCCCGGCACCGGCGTCATCCGGGCGAGCGCTACCGCCGGTCCGTTGCCGGCGGGATGGCCCGCGAGAAGGTCTAGAGCAGTATGCGGAGGTCGAGCACGGGGCCGGTGGTGTCGACCGGGGACGCATCCAGCTTCTCGAGAAGGTGGAGCATCGACGTGTTGCTCGCCGCCACCGTGGCGGCCAGTGCGTGGTGCCCCTCGCGGCGGGCAACGGCAGCCGCATGTTCGGCCAGCGCGGTGCCAAGCCCCCTGGCCTGCCATGCGTCCTCGACCAGGATTGCGAGTTCCCCCACCCCCTGCTGATCGGTGCGCATGACGTTCGTCATGGCGATGATGTACTCCGTACGCTCGGCTGGAGCGGTCACCAGCGTGGTGCCGCGCTCCGGATCGGACAACTGACGCCATTCGGCAGGGGAGATCCCGGTCTTGCCCGCGTGGTACCGCAGGGCTCGACTGCCCAGCGAGCAGCGGCGGTGCAGTTCCTGCACTGGCACCAGGTCGACGGGGGCCGCCTCCCGGGTTCGGGTGGCGGTTCCATCGATCAGCATGATCGAGTGTGCGTCCTCTCGGCGGTCGGCGTCGAGCATCGATGTTCTCCTCACATTGCGATCGTGACTGCTGTGTCGCAGGCTCCGGGTCCGGAGCACGGCCTTGCTACCGCAGCAGTCTTTTGCGGGCTCCGGGGCCGACTCAAGAGGACTTCGCGTCACGTCGATTGCGCTCCGCTTATGTTCAACCACGTAGAGACGCGAAAATCTGGCGGAATCGCACCCGTTGTCGCCGCCGATGCTGCGTACTCCTCACGCCATCGCTCCAGGATTTACACGGAGGGCCAAGCGGCCCTCGCCACCTGGACAGGCCGATGAACGTCCGTACTTCGCGTATGCGATCCACTTCGTACTCCGCCGCGCCCCTGATCGGCAGCTCCTACTCCACCGGCCGGCGAGGTCGATCCGTCCAGCCACTGGACGCTGGTGCGCGGCGCCTTGGCTGAACTTCGCCACCGCCCTGTGGCTCTGCGACGGCGCCGGGCGCAGCGAGCGCCGTGCGGCACCGGCGGCGCGCCCCGTGTGCAGCCGGGGCCCGGCGGGCCGGCCGTCGCGCCGTGACCCCGGCGGGAGGACCGTCGTTGTCCTGGCTGGTGCCGCCCCTTGGCGCGCTGTGACGGTGCCCGGCCGAGTGCCGCATCGGCCCACGACTGACGCGGACGGCCAGGCCCTGGACACGCCGCGTCACTCACGGCGCCTCACGCGTAGCCATGCGGGCGCCGGATCGTGGGACCGGCCGCGAGGACGGCCCGGCCATGACCTCCACCCACCCGCACAGGCGACCGCAGCGGCGCAGCGAGATCCCCCACGATCCGACGCAGGACACCCGCCTGCAGCAGATCCGCGACACCCTGCCGCCCCGCGCGCACCCCGGGCCCGGTGGGCGACGAGGTGCCACCGGAGCTGCTGGCGCTGGTGAGCCACCACTGCCGCCGTATCAACGCCCACCTTGCTGACAGCCGGATACCGGGCCGCTGGCCCGGGCGGGAATCCGGGCGGCACGTTCACCGACCCCTGACCGCCTTGGCGGAGGCATGAAGCCGGGCTGTGACACGTGACGCGTGCCGTTCACGGTGGGTTCAGGAGACCCGTAGCCATCCCGGAGAGGGCTGGAGCACGTGTACGCATTTCCGAGCTGCACGCTGCCCCCTTCCGGGTGGAGCAAGCCCGGCCGGAAGCCTGATTTTCCGGCTCTCCGCGTGACGCCACCCACGAGAGGTAGGTCACGTCCTAAGCGGGATCGTAGAGCCTCACGGTGGTCTCACGCACGTGGAAAGAGGCGAAATGACCGAATTGCGAAATTTCTACACTCTTGGGTAGTAGGTCACATTCTTGCTTCCCGTCCTCGCCGTCGCTAAACATATTTCTCGTCGCCGCAAACAGCGGGTCGGGCCGGGCGGGATCGCCGGGGCCGTCCTTGTTTGCCGCGCAGTGCGGGGCCTCGCCCCGACGCCCGACAGGCCGCGACCGGATGATCCGGCCGGCGCCTCAGAGACGTCCCGTAGGAGACCCCCTTGACCGTGATCACCGCTGCGTCCCGCTTCGCCCGTCTGCGCAACCTGGCCGTCACCGGCCTGGTCACCACCGGCGCCGCGGCCGCGGCCCTGACGCTGACGCCGGCCGCCCACGCCGCCGAGGCCCCCATGGCCGCCCCCGCCATCGCCTCCAAGGCCGCCGGCCCCGCCGGTGCCAAGGGTGGCGCGAACAACCTCGACGGCTGGATCAAGCAGTCCCTGGCCATCATGAAGGCCAAGGGCATTCCGGGCACCTACGAGGGCCTGCACCGCAACATCATGCGCGAGTCCAGTGGCAACCCCAACGCCCAGAACAACTACGACGTCAACGCCAAGAACGGCATCCCCTCCAAGGGTCTGCTCCAGGTCATCGACCCCACGTTCAAGGCATTCCACGTCGCCGGCACCGCCAACAGCTCCACCGACCCGGTCGCCAACATCACCGCCGCCGCCAACTACGCCGCCCACCGTTACGGCTCCATCGACAACGTCAACTCGGCGTACTGAGCCGCCCGGCGTTCGTCACCCGTCCGGATTGAGTTCCGCGTAGAGCATCCCCAGCAGCTCCCCACCCTCGGGCGTGCAGGTCGCCGGAAACCTCGAGCGCAGCGACCAGGTCCGTCTTGGTGGGGAAGTGCCGGTACAGGGTGCCCACGGCCACGCCCGCCGCGGAAGCGATCTCGTCCATGCCGACCTCGGGGCCGTGCGCGGTGGTCTGCTCGCCGGCGGCGGTCAGGATCTTCGTAGGGTTGCGGACTGGAAGCGGCGCGGTGCGCCGTGGCCTGGACGCACTTTTCGGCGCTGTCACCGGTTACCGGCCCGTTTGGCGTCCAGCAGTCCGTGCAGGTGCTCGGCGGCGTTCTCGATGTCCGCGTATTTCTGCTGCCCGGCGCGTACCTTGGCGGAGAGCACACCGCAGCGGTGGACGCGCTCGAAATCGCCGTAGGGGAACTTGTACCGGCCCTTGGTCTCCTCTCCCATCTCGTCGTCGATGCCCAGGTACCACCTGGCGTACTCGTTGAATCCGTGCTTCTCAAGGTAGGCGTTCTCGTCCGCCGCCGAAGGCCGGTGCTCGCTCCACTCGTCCCGGTCGTCCAGGACGGTCCGGCCCTGTTCAGTCAGTTTCTTTGCGTGGTCGAACGCCCTCGCGTTCAGTTTCACCGTCATGCCGTTCACCGCCCATCGACTGACCTGTTCAAATGTCGGCTGCTGCCGCCTGGATGTCCTGCCGCGCGTGCCCCATCAGCTCGTCCAAGTCGCCGACCTCAGGGGTGAGTTCCCGCGCGCGCGGTGCGATCTGCTGCAGCCATGCCGCAGTGGCCAGGGCCAGTTCGACGGCCTCCTGGGTCCGCTCCTCGCCGAGCAGCTTCTCGACCTTGAAAGCAATGCTCGAGAGCGTGTCGTCATCGGTGGCAGGCACCAAGTAGGGCTGCAGGCCCGGCGGATACGGTGTCCGCTCCCGGTACTCACGCATCGCGGTCACGACCGCGGGCATGGCGCTGTACGAGTCGAGGAGGCCCATGAAGACGTACAGGCGGGCCACCAGCCGTGGCAGGCCGGGATGCCGATCCAGCCAGGCCATAAGCTCACGCTGATCATCGAAGTGGTTCATGATCTGCGACATCGCCTCTGCGACCCGGTTGGGCCATGTCCAGTGGAAGGGCAGCAGCCGCGCCACCTGATGGGCGAGCGCCGCCTCGCCCTCCGCGTCCAGCGTGCCGGCGACGAATTCGTCGACCTGCCTTTGGTCCAGTCCGTAGTCGGCTGGCGCCGTCCGGTCCTGCGAGCTCTGTGACGTGTCGTGACGCAGACGCAACAACTGTGTGCCGATCTTGCTCAGTGTCCGGTTCCGCATTGTTCCTCCCTCGCGCCCCGTGCCCGCGACTTGTCAGACACCGGTTCCGGGTCCAGAGCGAGGGCGCCACCATGCGCTGGTGCTGCGAGCGCGGTTGCGGGGAGCACGGCAGCAACCGGTATTCGAGCGCCGAGGACGCCGAGAACCTCGGGCGACGGGCACCGTTGGCGGGACTCTTCCCCTTGCGCCTGGTGGGTGGCGTGCGGGTGGACACGAGCCAGGAGAGCGTGTGCGGCGCACGATGACAGACCCCCGACGTCTTGTTCATGACCTCATTTCGATCTCTGGTCAAATGACGCGCAGGGTAACGGTTTCTTCCACTTTATGGCATTTTGTGCAGCTCCGTAGAGCGGTCGTTCTCGCGGGCCAAGCGCAGGACAACGACCTGGATGGAGCGACGGGGCGGCGGCCTGCCGGACCGCTTGGGCCGAGGTGTAGCCCCGTGACGAGGCGCACGAGGTCACGGTGCCACCTCAGGACCGTCTCCGGCGAAACGATCAGGCGTAGCTGCCGCGGTGTCGGCTTGAGGAGCCGGTGGAGGAGGGCGGCGAGGAAAGCGCGGTCTGCCAGGGTGACGCGTGGCCTATCGATCTGCCGTTACAGGACAGCCAACTGTCCGGCAATCGTCATCAGGGAATCATGGCTAAGCCTTCCCGGGTAATCCGGCGGCGATGAAGTGCTCCCAGATCAGCGGCTGTCCACTAGTAAGACGTCGTTTCATTTGGTGAGTCGTCGGTAGTTGATGAGGCTGGTGGCGATGGCTGTGAACGCGAGGAAGTGCTCGGGTTTCCGTTCGTAGCGCCGGTGCAGGCGGCGGCTGCCGGCAAGCCAGGA
>NZ_SRRU01000002.1 GCF_004784465.1 Streptomyces griseoluteus
CCCAGGAGTACGGCGTCGCCTACCTCACTGTCCGGCGTGCGGCTCAGGTGCTCCGGGAGCGCGGTCTCATCGTGACGGTGCACGGCCGGGGCACCTTCGTCGCGGACCCGGTACCCCCGGCCGACGAGGGCTGACACGTCAGTCCGACTGTCAGCCGCGTGATCGCCAGGAGAGTCCTACGTGGGAGGCCGTTTCGGCGGCTGACTGACAGGTGACTGACACTCTCTGAACGCCCCAGGCGCCCCACTGACAACCGGCTGACAGCCCGGCTGCGCCGGGGTGACAGGCCGGGCTGACACCCGCCTCGGGGCCAACGGGACAGCAGCAGACAGGACAGCGGGACAACGGCTCCCTGTCCGGGACAGGTTGGCCGGCTGTCCCGGACAACGGCTGACTACGCTGCACGGCCATGAAGTCCGACATCGTCGAGATCGAGCGGTGGGAGACGCCGCAGCCCCAGCGCGATGACACCCTGTGCAGCGCACACGGCAAGAAGTGGTGCACCCGGGAACTCGTCGCCGACGTGTACCTGAAGAACGACGGCAGCGATCGCATCCACTGGACGGTGTGCCAGCACTGGCTCGACAACGAGCCGGACGTCGAGAAGCACGAGGCGCCGGACCGCTAGCTATGGCCGTGGGCGGCGCTCCAGCTTGTTGAGGCGGGCGAGGGCCGACTCGACGGCCGCGAGACCTGCTTCCGCGCAACGTCGCTGCTCGTCCAACAGGTCCTTGGTCGCTTCCCACTCGGCGATCACCTCGGGCCGGGCCGAGTAATCCCCTGATCCGGTACGCCGAAGTGCGTGAACTCGGCCCAGTGACCGGCTATTTCGTCCAGGTGACCGATCAGCGTTCTATCCGACCGGCGTGCCATGAGGTCCCGAAGCTGCTGTGGGGCATCGGTGTGCTGGCCTCGTTTCAGCAGCCAATGCTGGGTGACGGGGAGGTCCAGGGGCTTGCTGAACCAACCTCGGAAGCTGACCAGCAGCTCCCGCAACTCGTCCACGTCGGGCCCGACGGCGAGTCGCTGGCGGCGGGTCCACCACTTGTGGATCAGAGTGCCCATGGTCAGGACGAAGGCGAGCCAGCCGGGTACGAACTTGAGCCAGTCGTCCCACCAATGGCTTTTGGTGGCGGCTTTGGCCGCAGCAAGGATCATGCTGAGATTCTGCCGTCGTCAGTCTGATTTAGTTAAGTCGCCGGCGAGCAGGTCCCGGCTGGTCAGGTGGCCCAGTAGCGGCCCTCGCCGTCGGTCCGGATCTCGCAGCACTTGCGCGTGGCCCGCAGCACGAGGGCGAACATGCTCCGGTCGGCCGCCGACAGCTCCGCCGCCGTATGGCCCGGGTGCTGCTGGACGAGGCCGCGCAGCCTGCGCCGCTGGTGTTGGGTGACGGTGTCTCTGGTTCTGCGGGGCTTTCTCGACTCACCAGCGGATTGGTTCCGCGCTGCCGCCGACGCGCTGACCATGACGGAGCGCCCGGATACGACGCGCGTCGAGCTCGCCGCAATGATCAGCAAGTTGGCCAGCGCAGTGAACGACGTTGCCCACGTGGCGGACTGCGCGGCGAACGACTCGATGAGCCTGCGCCCGACTTGGCGGCCAGAGCACTGACGGCAGCGTTGCGCGCATCCCTTCGGCGGTAAGCGCGTGGCCGCCGAGAAACCGCTCATGACGCATTATCTCAGGCCCTCTCAGCGCCGTATAGGTCAATCTGCGGCGCCAACCGGTTGGTCCCTGCGCGAAGCCTTCGCCTCACCGGTTGCTCAATGCTAAGTGCAACGCCAACCGAAGACCTTTGTGGCCCCGCACCATATTTGCTTCGCATGCTTGTAGTTGGGTCCCCACGATGGCTGCTGTATCGTCGGCGCAGGGTTATTTGTCACCTTCTTCTGGGGTGGCGACTCAGGATGGTAAATACATCCGAAGTTATAGCCAGTATTCCCAACCTGCTGCTGTGCGCAATTGTTGGACTTTGGGGTCTTTTGGGTCCCCTGACCATGCGAAGTGGATTGACCATTGGTGGTCTGATTCTGGGTCCCGGCTTGCACACCTCCGCTCTTGTCGGGGCTGGTTTGGTTCAAGTTGGAATGGTCGGGGGTCGACGGAATAATGCCGCCCTGATTGCTGGTCGCACCTTGGCCAGTGCTGCCCTGATTGCTGGTCGCTCCCTGGTCAGATCCGCCTTGGTCAGATCCGCCTTGGTCAGATCCACCTTGGTCAGATCCACCTTGGTCGGAGCCGCCGCTGTCGTCCTGCGCGATGCGGGAGGCTGGGGCCGTAGTTTGAGGAGCAGCAATAGCGATGCTGGCACCTGTTGAAAACGCCACCGTTGCAGCCAGACAGGATGCACCGAGGAGCCGTTGGAGGCGTCGGCGCGGGATGCTACTCATGACGATCCCTTTAATTCAATCGAAATGCCGCTTTTTGTCTGAGAGCTGGCAATAAGTCAGCCGACAGCCATGGATCAGCAAAGATCTGGCTAAGCGTCACGCCTGTCACGTTACTCCGTCCCGGCATCAATGGGTATGGGTCTTATGGCCCAATTCTTTTGAAGCGGCAACCTTTCACATGTAAGTGAATGTGCGAGAGAAGTTAGTTAAGTACACTAAATCTCTGATCTCTGACTGGTTGCAGCGTGCCGCATGTTTTTCAGGAAAATGGCAGGTCGGCACAGCTAAGAGGCCCAGCTGGCGAACCCTCCCATTTTTAGGTGCCAACGGTGGGTCGAATACAGAAAAGCCCCGCACCGGCCAGGCCAGTACGGGGCTCATCTCATACGGCCCTTGCAAGGTATCGGCGGCCGGTTCGTTCGGACACTCCGAAATGGCGTGCCAGCGCTGCACCGATCGCGCGGACACCAGTAGCGGCCAGCGCGGACACAGCGGAACGGACGTCATCCGGGGTTGGCCGGTCGCTGTCCGCCTCGCTGTCGGCAACCGCCGGTTCAGTCGCCAGGATTCATCGGCTCAAGGCCAGCGGTCGGCATGGGACCTCACAGTCCCAAGGATGGGGCAATGTATATTGCAGCGTCACCACTCAATGCCAACCTGACAGGATCTCTGAGATGACGAAGCTCCCCCAAAATTCGATATTGAAGAGGCTATCTGAAACCGGCTATTCAGATGCCAGAATCGCCGATATGTACGGCGCTACTCCGCAAGCCGTAAACGCTCGTCTCGTCGCAATGGGCCTCAGACGTTACCGGCAAAAAGTAACAGGGATCCTTGAACGCGCTTGGCCTACTTCGGAAACGGGCCGGGGTGACTTTGTAAACCTAAATCGCTACCGTGATCTATGCTGCTTCCTGCGCTGGCGTTTGGGCGACCCCGACATGACTGCAAATCAGGTCCGTGGCGCAAAAAGGTTTGAGCGCACAGTCAGGGAAAGGAACAGCGTTCTGGACTTCCAACCCGAAGCGGATGAGCCCTGGCTTTTTGTGCCCCGCATTGAGTCGGATGGCCGCATGGTGATCCGTTGGCCACAGGGTCGGGAGCTGCCCGAAGGAGAGCTACGGGCAGCGCTGGACCTACCCGAAGAACCCCAAGAGTGAGGACGGACAGGCGGAGGGCAGAGAGGCCCCGGAGCTGCTGTGGTATGTGCATGGCGCTGCTGGAACGCAAGGGCTTCCGTGCCGCGCTGACCTGCGGTTTTGCTGCCATGGTGGGCCGCTCCCAGAACTGCTAGTCGGGAGCCTTCGGAAACCCGTACGGCCATCCCGCCCCTTCCACCGTGGCCGCCCTCCGCTCCACCGGGGCCACGGTGCTGCGCACGGACCGGGACGGCGCGCTCGCGCTTACGGGGGCGGGGGACCGCGTGGGGGGATGAAGGTGATGCGGGAGTGAGCGCCGGACGGTCGAAGCCCGCAAGGCTCCGGTTGCCGCGCGCGACCCTGGTCTGCGGTGACACAGGAACAGCTCATCGGGGTAGTCGGCGCTCAGCCGTTCCCGGTCACGACAACGCGTCCGGCTGCCCCCACGCCGTACCGGACAATGGCAGCGTGAGTGATGTGAGACATGTGCTGGTGCTCCCCGACCGGGACGCCGCCGAGGAGGCGGCCGAGGCGCTCGGGGCGCGGTTCGGCGTCCACGAGGAGCCCGGCTCGTCCGGGACGCGCTGGCCGGCGAGGACGACGCGGAGGACGCCCAGTGGCTGCTCCTCCTGCGCGACGAGGCGGCCCGGCTGGACCCCACCGAGCTGGACGCCTTCGCTGCCGAGTGGGAGGGCTGGCGGGAGGAGCCGTAAGCCCGCACCCCGCGTCTCCGCCCCACGCCCCACGCCCCCGCGCCCGCACCCCGCGCCTCCGCAGCCGCACCCTCGCACCCCGCGCCTCCGCGCCCGCACCCCGCACACGCGCCCCCCGCGCCCCTGACCCCCGCCTCGGGGTCCGCTCCGGGAACGGCCAGGGTGCACGCCCCGCTTGGTTGTCGGTGCCGCGTGGGATGCTGTCAGTGATGGCAAGAAAGACTGCGAATGACGACCCTCTCGCCCCGGTGACCCTTGCCGTGGGCCAGGAGGACCTCCTGCTCGACCGTGCCGTGCGGGAGGTGGTGGCCGCCGCCCGGGCCGTCGACGCCGACACGGACGTACGCGACCTCACCCCGGACCAGTTGCAGCCCGGCACCCTGGCCGAGCTGACCAGTCCCTCGCTCTTCGCCGAGCGCAAAGTCGTGGTCGTACGCAACGCACAGGATCTCTCTGCCGACACGGTCAAGGACGTCAAGGCGTACCTCGGCTCGCCCGCCGAGGAGATCACGCTCGTCCTGCTGCACGCGGGTGGTGCGAAGGGCAAGGGGCTGCTGGACGCGGCCCGTAAAGCGGGCGCCCGCGAGGTCGCCTGCCCGAAGATGACCAAGCCGGCCGACCGGCTGGCGTTCGTGCGGGGGGAGTTCCGGGAGCTCGGGCGGTCCGCGACGCCCGAGGCGTGCCAGACGCTGGTCGACGCGATCGGCAGCGACCTGCGGGAGCTGGCCTCCGCGGTGGCCCAGCTCGTGGCCGACGTCGAGGGCACGATCGACGAGGCCGTGGTCGGCCGGTACTACACCGGCCGCGCCGAGGCATCGAGCTTCACCGTCGCCGACCGGGCGGTGGAGGGGCGTACGGCGGAGGCGCTGGAGGCGCTGCGCTGGTCGCTGTCGACCGGGGTGGCACCGGTGCTGATCACCAGTGCGCTGGCCCAGGGCGTGCGGGCCATCGGCAAGCTGTCCTCGGCGCGCGGCGGCCGGCCGGCCGACCTCGCCCGTGAGCTGGGGATGCCGCCGTGGAAGATCGACCGGGTCCGCCAGCAGATGCGGGGCTGGACGCCGGACGGGGTGTCGGTGGCGCTGCGCGCGGTCGCGGAGGCCGACGCGGGCGTGAAGGGCGGCAGTGACGACCCCGAGTACGCGCTGGAGAAGGCGGTCGTGACCATCGCCAGGGCGGCCCGCTCCCGGGGGCGGGCGTAGCGGAACATGCCGAAGGCCCCGGCGCCTCCCTGGGAAGGGGAGGGCACCGGGGCCTTCGGACCAAGATGCTGAAGCCACACCCGCGTGGCGAACGCAGGCCGCGTGTGGCTTCGGGATGCCGGACGGGAGCGGTTAGAGAGGGCCCGCTCGTGAGTCCCTCCGGCGGTCAGATCAGAAAGAGGTTCAGCCCTTGAGGTCCGCGACCTTGGCCGAGAGCGCCGACTTCTTGTTGGCGGCCTGGTTCTTGTGGATGACGCCCTTCGAGACGGCCTTGTCGAGCTGACGCGCGGCAGCGCGCTGGTACTCGGTGGCCTTCTCGACGTCACCCGCGGCAGCGGCCTCGCGGGCCTTGCGGATCGCGGTCTTCAGGGAGGACTTGACGGCCTTGTTGCGCAGCCGAGCCTTCTCGTTGGTCTTGATCCGCTTGATCTGGGACTTGATGTTCGCCACGAAAGGAGCCTTTACAGGTTCAGGTACGGGCCCACGAAAGGTCCCGTACCGGTGATCCAGAAATTTGTTGTCGCGCCTCGCGCTGAGAGGGCATGAGGCACAGCGCTCTACAGTACCAGCGGCCCCGACGGCGGCCCAAAACGCTCCCCGGTCGTTCCCCGTGGGACCATGGAAGCTACGTGTCGATCCGACCCGAGGCATAAGGCGCCTCAAGAGACAGGACCCTGCGTGCCCGCGACCCCTAACAATGTGCCCGAGCCGAGCCGTACCGCCCCGGCTCTGATCCGCAACTTCTGCATCATCGCGCACATCGACCACGGCAAGTCCACGCTCGCCGACCGGATGCTCCAGCTGACCGGTGTGGTCGAGCAGCGGCAGATGCGTGCTCAGTACCTCGACAGGATGGACATCGAGCGCGAGCGCGGCATCACGATCAAGTCCCAGGCGGTGCGTCTGCCCTGGGCCCCGACCGAGGGCCCCGACCAGGGCACGACGCACATCCTCAACATGATCGACACGCCGGGCCACGTCGACTTCACCTATGAGGTCTCGCGGTCGCTGGCCGCCTGCGAGGGGACCGTCCTCCTCGTCGACGCCGCCCAGGGCATCGAGGCGCAGACCCTCGCCAACCTGTACCTGGCGATGGAGAACGACCTCAAGATCATCCCGGTGCTGAACAAGATCGACCTGCCGGCCGCGCAGCCGGAGAAGTTCGCCGAGGAGCTGGCGAACCTGGTCGGCTGCGACCCCGACGACGTGCTGAAGGTCTCGGCGAAGACCGGTCTCGGCGTCGACGCGCTGCTGAACAAGGTCGTCAAGGAGATCCCGGCCCCGGTCGGTGACCCGGACGCCCCCGCCCGCGCGATGATCTTCGACTCGGTCTACGACTCCTACCGTGGTGTCGTGACGTACGTCCGTGTCATCGACGGCCAGCTCAACAAGCGTGAGCGCATCCGGATGATGTCCACCGGCGCCACCCACGAGCTGCTGGAGATCGGCGTCAACTCGCCGGAGATGCTCCCGGCCGACGGTCTCGGCGTCGGTGAGGTCGGCTACCTGATCACCGGTGTGAAGGACGTCCGCCAGTCCAAGGTCGGTGACACCGTCACCAGCCAGGCCAAGGGCGCCACCGAGGCGCTCGGCGGCTACAAGGACCCGAAGCCGATGGTCTTCTCGGGCCTGTATCCGCTGGACGGCTCCGACTACCCCGAGCTGCGCGAGGCGCTGGACAAGCTCCAGCTCAACGACGCCGCCCTGGTCTACGAGCCGGAGACCTCCGCCGCCCTCGGCTTCGGTTTCCGCGTCGGCTTCCTCGGTCTGCTGCACCTGGACGTGATCCGGGAGCGGCTGGAGCGCGAGTTCGGCCTCGACCTCATCGCCACCGCGCCCAACGTGGTCTACCGCGTGGTCATGGAGGACGGCACCGAGCACACGGTGACCAACCCGAGCGAGTTCCCCGAGGGCAAGATCGGGGACGTGTTCGAGCCGGTCGTGCGCGCCACGATCCTCGCGCCCTCCGAGTTCATCGGCTCGATCATGGAGCTGTGCCAGACCCGGCGCGGCACCCTGCTCGGCATGGACTACCTCTCCGAGGACCGGGTCGAGATCCGCTACACGCTGCCGCTCGCGGAGATCGTGTTCGACTTCTTCGACCAGCTCAAGTCCAAGACCCGTGGCTACGCCTCCCTGGACTACGAGCCCACGGGCGAGCAGAGCAGCTCCCTGGTCAAGGTCGACATCCTGCTGCACGGCGACAAGGTGGACGCCTTCTCGGCGGTCACCCATAAGGACCAGGCGTACGCCTACGGGGTCCGGCTCGTCGCCAAGCTGCGCGAGCTGATCCCGCGGCAGGCGTTCGAGGTGCCGATCCAGGCCGCCATCGGTTCGCGGGTCATCGCCCGCGAGACCATCCGCGCCATCCGCAAGGACGTCCTCGCCAAGTGCTACGGCGGTGACATCTCCCGTAAGCGGAAGCTGCTGGAGAAGCAGAAGGAGGGCAAGAAGCGGATGAAGATGGTGGGTTCCGTGGAGGTTCCCCAGGAGGCGTTCATCGCGGTGCTCTCCAGCGACGACGGCGCCGGCAGCTCGGGCAAGGGCAAGAAGTAGCCCGCGACCGCGCCGAGTTGTCGGAGCGAAACGGGCAAAGTGGGGCCCGCCGTACACACGTACGGCGGGCCCCCGCGCGTGCGGGGGGCCGTCCGGGCGCGGATCTCGATGGGGTTCCGGTGCGAAGTGACAGGCCGTGGCCTCTTACGCGGTGGCCGGTCGCCCCTTACCCTGATCCCTGCTCGCTAGTTACTCGCGGGTTAAACAACAGCTTCGAACCACAGCTTCGAACCAGCGTGAGTCCACCCAGCCGCACCGAGTCAGCCGCACCGTCGCGGGCCCCGGAGGATGTCGTGAGCGACACACAGACCCTGATCGAGAACCGTCCGCCGTCCGTGGCGGCCCTCTTCCTGGAGCGCGTGGCGGCCACACCGGACGCCGAGGCGTACCGGTACCCGGTACCGGCGGCCTCCGGCCAGGGCCCCGACGAGTGGCGGTCGCTGACCTGGGGCCAGGCGGCGGAGCGGGTGTACGCGATCGCGGCCGGCCTGATCGAGCTGGGGATCGAGTCCGAGCAGCGGGTGGCGCTCGCCTCCTCGACCCGCGTCGAGTGGATTCTGGCCGACCTCGGCATCATGTGCGCGGGCGGTGCCACCACCACCGTCTACCCGCAGACCAACGCCGACGAGTCGTCGTTCATCCTGTCCGACTCCGAGAGCCGGGTGCTGATCGCGGAGGACGCCGCGCAGGTCGCCAAGGCGCTGGAGCGGCGGGCCGAGCTGCCCGCGCTGACCAAGGTCGTCGTGATCGACCCGGTGGGCGCCGAGACGGGCGACTGGGTGATCACCCTCGCCGAGCTGGAGAAGCGCGGCACCGCCTACCTGGAGCAGCACCCGGAGCTGATCAAGGAGCGGGTCGGCGCGATCACCCGTGAGCAGCTCGCCACCCTCATCTACACCTCCGGCACCACCGGTCGCCCCAAGGGCGTGCGGCTGCCGCACGACAACTGGGCCTACATGGCGCGGGCCATCGGCTCGACCGACCTGGTCTCCGCCGACGACGTGCAGTACCTCTGGCTGCCGCTCGCCCACGTCTTCGGCAAGGTGCTCACCTCCGGCCAGATCGAGGTCGGCCACGTCACCGCGGTCGACGGCCGGGTGGACAAGATCATCGAGAACCTGCCCGTGGTCCGGCCGACCTACATGGCCGCCGTGCCGCGCATCTTCGAGAAGGTCTACAACGGCGTCGCCGCCAAGGCCCGCGAGGGCGGCGCGGCCAAGTACAAGATCTTCCAGTGGGCCGCCGAGGTCGCCCGCGAGTACGCCAAGGCGTCCCAGGACAGCTTCCGCCGCACCGGCACCGCCTCCGTGCCGTTCGCGCTGGCCGCCAAGCACAAGGCCGCCGACGCCCTGGTCTACGGCAAGCTGCGCGAGGCGTTCGGCGGCAGACTGCGCGCCTGTGTCTCCGGCGCCTCCGCCCTCGCCCCCGAGATCGGCTACTTCTTCGCCGGCGCCGGCATCCACATCCTGGAGGGGTACGGCCTCACCGAGACCTCCGCCGCCTCCTTCGTGAACCCCGGCGAGGCCTACCGCACCGGCACGGTCGGCAAGCCGCTGCCCGGCTGCGAGGTGCGCATCGCGGACGACGGCGAGATCCTGCTGCGCGGCCCCGGCGTCATGGAGGGCTACCACCAGCAGCCCGAGAAGACCGCCGAGGTGCTGGAGTCCGACGGCTGGTTCCACACCGGCGACATCGGCGAACTGTCCGCCGACGGCTACCTGCGCATCACCGACCGCAAGAAGGACCTCATCAAGACCTCGGGCGGCAAGTACGTGGCGCCCGCCGAGGTCGAGGGCCAGTTCAAGGCGGTCTGCCCCTACGTCTCCAACATCCTGGTGCACGGCGCCGACCGGAACTACTGCACCGCCCTCATCGCGCTCGACGAGGCCGCGATCCTCCAGTGGGCCGCCGAGAACGGCCTGGAGGGCAAGTCGTACGCCGAGGTGGTGGCCGCGCCGCAGACCGTCGAGCTGGTCGACGGGTTCGTGAAGCAGCTCAACGAGGGGCTGCAGCGCTGGCAGACCATCAAGAAGTTCCGGCTGCTGCCGCGCGACCTCGACGTGGAGCACGGCGAGATCACGCCGAGCCTGAAGCTGAAGCGGCCGGTGGTCGAGCGGGAGTACAAGGGCCTGATCGACGAGATGTACAACGGGGCCCGCGAGGCGTGAGCAGCACCCGCCGGGGTGGTTTTTCGGCCGCCCCGGTGGGTTCTCTTTCGGCCATGACTGGAATTGAGCGTGTTCTGGCCGGGCGGTAGCACAGTTCGCCGTCACGAGCGTTCACTTCGGTGACTCGGTGCTTATGCGTCCCGCCTGTCTGTCACCCTGGCCGCATGGACATGGCGGCCATACCCGCGCAGCGGGCGGGCGGCGCCGGAGCGGACGAGGCGCCGGCGCTCTTCGGCACGCGTCCGCTCGCCGAGGGCCGGGCCACCCTCCCCGGCAGCCCCGCCGCCCCCGGCTCGGCCCGCGCGCTCGTCCGCGCCGCCTTCGCCGAGTGGGCCGGCCTCGGCCTCACCGGCCCCGACGGCGCCGCCCGGCTCGCGGAGGACGCCACCGCGGTCGTCAGCGAACTCGTCACCAACGCCGTCGTCCACGCCGGCACCGAGGTGGAGGTCGACTGGCGGCTGGAGGAGAGCGGCGCCTTCGTCGTGGAGGTCCACGACCAGCACCCCGCCCGCGCCCCGCGCGACCCCGCCGACGAGACCCCGTACGAGACGCCCGAGCACGGGCGTGGGCTGCGGCTGGTCGCCACGCTCGCCGAGTCCTGGGGCGTCACCTACCGCACCGGCCGCAAGACCGTCTGGGCCCGGCTGCCGCCCGGCGGCGCCGAGGAGGCCGACGGCCCCGCGCCCGCCCCCGCCCTGGTCGCCGCCGAGGCCCTCGCCCCGCAGCCGCAGCGCGCCGCGGGCGACCGGGACTGGCTCGGCCGGGGCGCGCTGTCCTTCCTCGCCGAAGCCTCCGACCTGCTCGCCGGACAGCTCGACGAGAACCTGGTCGCCGCCCTCACCGGCCAGCTGATCGTGCCCCGCCTCGCGGACTGGTGCGCGATCTGGCTGGAGGACGAGGCGACCGTACGCGGCGGCGGCGACGGCCCCGCCCGCGTCTGGCACACCAGCGAGGCCCGCACCGAAGACCTCCAGCGGGCTCTGGAGAAGGAGCCCCCGCGCTCCCGCCACACCGTGCGCTCCGGCCCCGAGCCCTACCCATGGCCCGGCAGCGCGCTCGGCCCCGAGGGCACCCACGGCACCGCCCTCGCCTACCGGCTGGTCGCCGGCGGCCGCCCGCTGGGCACCCTCCTCATCGGCCGCTGCGGACTCCTCGGCTTCCCCGACGAGGTCACCGGCCTGGTCGAGGACCTCGGCCGCCGGGTCGCCCTGGCGATCGGCGCCGCCCGCCAGTACGCCCGCCAGGCCACCATCAGCGCCGTCCTCCAGCGCGGCCTGCTGCCCGGCGCGGTCGCCGAGATCCCCGGCATGACCAGCGCGCTGGTCTACGAGCCCCGTGACCAGGGCGGCCCCAGCGGCGACTTCTACGACCTCTTCCCGGCCGGGCACGGCCGCTGGTGCTTCGCCGTCGGCGACGTCCAGGGCAAGGGTCCCGAGGCCGCCGTCGTCATCGGCCTCGCCCGCCCCTGGCTGCGGCTGCTCGCGCGCGAGGGGTACGGCGTCGCGGACGTCCTCGACCGCCTCAACCAGCTCCTCCTGGACGACGCCACCGAGGCAGCCGACGCCGCCGCCCGCGCCCTGATCGCCGCCGGAGGCGGACCCTTCGCCCCCGGCGACGGCCCCCAGACCCGGTTCCTGTCCCTGCTGTACGGCGAGCTGACCCCCGTCGACGGCGGTGTCCGCTGCACCCTCGCCTCCGCCGGGCACCCGCTGCCCCTGGTGCTGCGCCCCGACGGCCGGGTCAGCACCGCCGCCCGCCCGCAGACCCTGCTCGGTGTCGTCGAGGACGAGACCTACACCAGCGAGACGATCGAGCTGCACCCCGGCGACAGCCTGCTGTGCGTCACCGACGGCGTCACCGAGCGACGCTCCGGCACCGACCAGTTCGACGACGGCGACGGCCTCGCCCGCGCCCTCTCCGGCTGCACCGGCCTGAGCGCCGAGCACATCGCGGACCGCATCCGCGACCTCGTGCACGGCTTCGGTGAGGACGCGCCCGAGGACGACCTCGCCCTGCTGGTGCTCCAGGCACAGTGAAGGCGGGCAGCGAAGCGAGGTGAACCGGGTCCCGCGCGCGGTGCGGGACAATGGAGGACATGCCTTCCGCACTCCCCGACGGCGAGTCCGTCCCCGACGACGGCGCGCTGCCCGCCGCCGCGCTCGCCGGCGCCGCCGAGCGGCCCCTCGGGTTCTATCTGCACGTCCCGTACTGCGCCACCCGCTGCGGCTACTGCGACTTCAACACCTACACCGCCACCGAGCTGCGCGGCACGGGCGGCGTGCTCGCCTCGCGGGACAACTACGCCGACACCGTCGTGGAGGAGATCCGGCTCGCCCGCAAGGTGCTCGGCGACGACCCCCGCGAGGTCCGTACGGTCTTCGTCGGCGGCGGCACACCCACCCTGCTGGCCGCCGGGGACCTGGTACGGATGCTGGGCGCGATCCGGGACGAGTTCGGCCTGGCGCCCGACGCCGAGATCACCACCGAGGCCAACCCGGACTCCGTCGACCCGGCCTACCTGGCCACCCTGCGCGAGGGCGGCTTCAACCGGCTCTCCTTCGGCATGCAGAGCGCGAAGCCGCACGTGCTCCAGATCCTGGACCGCACCCACACCCCCGGCCGCCCCGAGGCATGCGTGGCCGAAGCCCGCGCGGCCGGGTTCGAGCACGTCAACCTCGACCTGATCTACGGCACCCCCGGCGAGTCCGACGACGACTGGCGCGCCTCCCTGGAGGCGGCGCTCGGCGCGGGCCCCGACCACATCAGCGCCTACGCCCTGATCGTCGAGGAGGGCACCCAGCTCGCCCGGCGCATCCGGCGCGGCGAGGTCCCGATGACCGACGACGACGTGCACGCCGACCGGTACCTCATCGCCGAGGAGCTGCTCACCGCGGCGGGCCTGCACTGGTACGAGGTCTCCAACTGGGCCACCTCCGATGCGGCCCGCTGCCTGCACAACGAGCTGTACTGGCGCGGCGCCGACTGGTGGGGGGCGGGCCCCGGCGCCCACAGCCACGTCGGCGGGGTGCGCTGGTGGAACGTCAAGCACCCCGGCGCCTACGCCGCCGCCCTCGCCGCGGGCCGCACCCCCGGCGCGGGCCGCGAACTCCTCACCGACGAGGACCGCCGGGTCGAACGCATCCTCCTGGAACTCCGCCTGCGCGACGGCGTCCCCCTGAGCCTCCTGAAGCCGGCCGGCCTCGCCGCCGCCGGCCGCGCCCTCACCGGCGGCCTCCTGAACCCCGCGCCCTACGCGGAGGGCCGCGCCACCCTCACCCTGCGCGGCCGCCTGCTGGCCGACGCGGTGGTGCGGGACCTGGTGGACTGAGCCGGGCGGCTACGCCTCGGCGGTGACGAAGTCGATCAACTCCTCGACCCGGCCGAGGAGTTCCGGCTCCAGGTCCCGGTAGGACGTCACCTTCGCCAGGATCGCCTGCCACACCGCACCGGTGTTTTCCGGCCACCCCAGCGCCTTGCAGACGCCCTTCTTCCAGTCCTGCCCGCGGGGGACGCGGGGCCAGGCCGGGATGCCGAGGGCCGACGGCTTCACGGCCTCCCAGATGTCGATGTACGGGTGGCCGACCACCAGGGCGTGGTCGCTGGTCACCGACTGGGCGATGCGCCACTCCTTGGTGCCGGGCAGCAGATGGTCCACCAGGACGCCGAGGCGGGCGTCGGAGCCGGGTGCGAATTCGGCCACGATGGCGGGCAGGTCGTCCACGCCCTCCAGGTACTCCACGACGACGCCCTCGATGCGCAGGTCGTCGCCCCAGACCTTCTCCACCAGCTCGGCGTCGTGCCTGCCCTCGACGTAGATCCGTCCCGCGCGGGCCACGCGGGCGCGGGCGCCGGGGACGGCGACCGAGCCGGAGGCGGTGCGGGCGGGCTTCACCGGGGCGGCGGCGGCCGGGCGGACCAGGGTGACCGGGCGGCCCTCCAGCAGGAAGCCGCGCGGCTCCAGCGGGAACACCCGGTGCTTGCCGAAGCGGTCCTCCAGCGTCACCGTGCCCGCCTCGCAGCGGATCACCGCCCCGCAGAACCCGGTACCGGGCTCCTCCACCACCAGTCCCGCTTCCGCCGCCACCTCGGGCACCGGCTGCGGCTTCTTCCAGGGAGCGGTCAGGTCGGGGGAGTAAAAACGGGGGTGCGGGCCCGGAGGGCCCCCGTTGGAAGGGCGGTGGCGGGAGACGGGTGGGCGCATTCAGCAGACGATAGGAGAAGTCGCGGGCCGGTGCTCAGGACACGCCGAAACGCGCTGCCAGGGCGTCGCGTTGGCGTCGTACGAAGGCCGCGTCGACCGCCGCTCCGTGACCGGGTACGTACAGCGCGTCCTCGCCGCCGAGGTCCAGCAGCCGGTCCAGCGCGTCCGGCCAGCGGGACGGCACCGCGTCCGGGCCCGCCTGCGGCTCGCCGGACTCCTCCACCAGGTCGCCGCAGAAGACGACCTCGGGGGAGCCGGGCACCAGCACCGCGAGGTCGTGGGCGGTGTGCCCCGGCCCGACGTTGGCCAGCAGCACCTGACGGCCGCCGCCGAGGTCGAGCGTCCACTCGCCGGAGACGGCGTGCGCGGGCGGCACCAGGGCGCGTACGGCGGCCTCCGCCTCCCCGGCCGGGACCCCGTGCTCGACCGCGTCCCGCCGCAGCGCCTCCAGCTCGTGGCGGAACACCACGTCGAGGCCGACCGCGCCGTAGACCTCCGCCCCGGCGAAGGCGGGGGCGCCCAGGACGTGATCGAAGTGGGGGTGGGTCAGCGCGAGATGGGTCACATCCCGCCCGGCCAGCCGCCGTACCGCCGCCCGCAGCGCGGCTCCCTCCGCGAGGCCCGACCCCGCGTCCACCACCAGTGCCGTGCCCGCGCCCACGACCAGCCCCACCGTGCAGTCCCAGCCCGGCAGGCGGCACCGGCCCACCCCTTCCGCCAAGCGCTCCCACCCGAGGTCTTCCCAAGTCACGGTCATGCCCGCACGCTAGCGGGGGACAAGCCGGGCGGACGGCACCGACCTTGCCCGGTGAGCACCCCGCGGCCGTA
This sequence comes from Streptomyces griseoluteus, assembly GCF_004784465.1. Lineage (GTDB taxonomy): Bacteria > Actinomycetota > Actinomycetes > Streptomycetales > Streptomycetaceae > Streptomyces > Streptomyces griseoluteus. The sequence goes on from NZ_SRRU01000002.1 coordinate 15,195, forward strand.
CACTGGCCGGGGATGTCTGGCACTCGCACGCGCAGAGTGCCAGGCGGGACACCGTAAGGGCCATGAGGCGACGTGACGGAGGTGCGCATGTTGAGCGAACGCAGGCTGCAGGTACTGCGCGCCATCGTGCAGGACTACGTCGGCACCGAGGAGCCCGTCGGCTCCAAGGCCCTCACCGAGCGGCACAGCCTCGGCGTCTCCCCGGCCACCGTGCGCAACGACATGGCCGCGCTGGAGGAGGAGGGCTTCATCGCCCAGCCGCACACCAGCGCCGGGCGCATCCCCACCGACAAGGGCTACCGGCTCTTCGTCGACAAGCTCGCCGGTGTGAAGCCGATGACGGCCCCCGAGCGGCGCGCGATCCAGAACTTCCTGGAGGGCGCGGTCGACCTGGACGACGTGGTGGCCCGCACCGTCCGGCTGCTCGCGCAGCTCACCCGGCAGGTCGCCGTGGTGCAGTACCCCTCGCTGACCCGGTCCACCGTGCGGCATGTGGAACTGCTCTCACTCGCGCCCGCCCGCGTGATGCTCGTGCTGATCACCGACACCGGCCGGGTGGAGCAGCGGATGGTCGACTGCCCCGCCCCGTTCGGCGAGGGACCGCTCGCGGATCTGCGCGCGCGGCTCAACAGCAAGGTGGCCGGGCGCCGGTTCAGCGACGTACCGCGACTGGTCGAGGACCTCCCCGATGCCTTCGAGGCGGAGGATCGCGGTACGGTCTCCACAGTGCTCTCCACTCTGCTGGAGACACTGGTCGAGGAGAACGAGGAACGGCTGATGATCGGCGGCACCGCCAATCTCACCCGTTTCGGACATGACTTCCCCCTGGTGATCCGGCCCGTGCTGGAGGCACTGGAGGAGCAGGTCGTGCTCCTCAAACTCCTCGGCGAAGCCAAAGATCCGGGCGTGACCGTGCGTATCGGGCACGAGAACGCCCACGAGGGACTCAACTCCACGTCCGTGGTGTCGGTCGGCTACGGTTCGGGCGGCGAGGCGGTTGCCAAGCTCGGCGTGGTCGGACCGACCCGCATGGACTATCCGGGAACGATGGGAGCGGTACGCGCAGTGGCACGGTACGTCGGACAGATCCTGGCGGAGTCGTAAGTGGCCACGGATTACTACGCCGTTCTCGGCGTGCGCCGCGACGCGTCGCAGGATGAGATCAAGAAGGCGTTCCGCAGGCTCGCGCGCGAGCTGCATCCGGACGTCAATCCCGATCCGAAGACCCAGGAGCGGTTCAAGGAGATCAACGCCGCCTACGAGGTGCTGTCGGACCCGCAGAAGAAGCAGGTCTACGACCTCGGCGGCGACCCCCTCTCGCAGGCCGGCGGCGCCGGTGGCGCGGGCGGCTTCGGGGCGGGCGGCTTCGGCAACTTCTCCGACATCATGGACGCGTTCTTCGGTACGGCGTCGCAGCGCGGCCCGCGCTCCCGCACCCGGCGCGGCCAGGACGCGATGATCCGGATCGAGGTCGAGCTGGACGAGGCGGCCTTCGGCACGACCAAGGACATCCAGGTCGACACCGCGGTCGTCTGCAACACCTGCAGCGGCGAGGGCGCGGCCCCCGGCACCTCCGCGCAGACCTGTGACATGTGCCGCGGCCGCGGCGAGGTCTCCCAGGTCACCCGGTCCTTCCTGGGCCAGGTCATGACCTCCCGCCCCTGCCCGCAGTGCCAGGGCTTCGGCACCGTGGTCCCGACCCCGTGCCCCGAGTGCGCGGGCGACGGCCGGGTCCGCTCCCGGCGCACCCTGACCGTGAAGATCCCCGCCGGTGTCGACAACGGCACCCGCATCCAGCTCGCGGGCGAGGGCGAGGTCGGCCCCGGCGGCGGCCCCGCCGGCGACCTCTACGTCGAGATCCACGAGCTGCCGCACTCCACCTTCCAGCGGCGCGGCGACGACCTGCACTGCACGGTCACCATCCCGATGACGGCCGCGGCCCTCGGCACCAAGGTGCCGCTGGAGACGCTGGACGGCATGGAGGAGGTCGACATCCGGCCCGGCACCCAGTCCGGCCAGTCGATCCCGCTGCACAACCGGGGCGTCACGCATCTGCGCGGCGGCGGCCGGGGCGACCTGATCGTGCACGTCGAGGTCACCACCCCGACCAAGCTCGACGCCGAGCAGGAGCGGGTGCTGCGGGAGCTGTCCAAGCTGCGCGGCGAGGAGCGGCCCACCGGGCAGTTCCAGCCCGGCCAGCAGGGGCTGTTCTCCCGGCTGAAGGACGCGTTCAACGGACGCTGACGGCGGGGGGCGCCCGGCGCGCCCCCACGCCCGGGCCGGATTCGGACTTGTCAGGCGGACATGACACCATGCGGGCATGTCCTCCGCACTGGCCGATCTCGTCGTGCATCCGATCGTGCAGGCCCCCATGGCGGGCGGTGTCGCCGTGCCGGAACTGGCCGCCGCCGTCTCCGAGGCCGGAGGGCTCGGCTTCCTCGCCGCCGGCTACAAGACCGCGGACGGCATGTACCGCGAGATCAAACGGCTGCGCGGGCTGACCAGCCGCCCCTTCGGCGTCAACCTCTTCCTGCCCCAGCCCGCCCACGCCGAGCCCGGTGCCGTCGAGCTGTACGCGCAGCAACTGGCCGGTGAGGCCGCCTGGTACGAGACCGAGCCCGGCGACCCCGACGGCGGCCGTGACGACGGCTACGACGCCAAGCTCGCCGTGCTGCTGGACGACCCCGTCGCCGCCGTCTCCTTCCACTTCGGCGTGCCCGACCCGGAGGTACTGACCGCGCTGCGCCGGGCCGGGACCGTCACCCTGGTCACCGCCACTACCGTCGAGGAGGCCCGCGCGGTCGAGCGGGCCGGGGCGGACGCGGTGATCGCGCAGGGCATCGAGGCGGGCGGCCACCAGGGCACCCACCGCGACCTCGCCGAGAACGACGGCACCGGGCTGGGCCTGCTGTCCCTGGTCACCCAGACCGCGCAGGCCGTGGAGATCCCGGTCGTCGCCGCCGGAGGCATCATGCGCGGCGCCCAGATCGCCGCCGCCCTCGCCGCCGGAGCCACCGCCGCCCAGCTCGGCACCGCCTTCCTCGCCACCCCCGAGTCCGGCGCCCCCGAGATCTACAAGCGGGCGCTGACCGACCCGGTGTTCCCGCGCACCGAGCTGACCCGCGCCTTCTCAGGGCGCCCGGCGCGCGCCCTGACCAACCGCTTCCTGCGCGAGCACGGGCCGTACGCGCCCGCCGCCTACCCCGACGTGCACCACCTGACCACGCCGCTGCGGGGGGCCGCCACCGCCGCCGGGGACGCCCAGGGCATGTCGCTCTGGGCGGGCCAGGGCCACCGGCTGGCCCGGCCGCTGCCCGCGGCCGAACTCGTCCGCACCCTCGCCGCCGAACTCAACCTCGTACGGGGTGAGTCGGGGCGGCAGTACCGACCCGTCCGAGCCCAGGGAGGGGACGCGCGATGACCGCGCCCGTCTTCGTCGTCGACCACTTCCGCACGGACGGCACCCGGTACGTGCTCGACGGACCCGAGGGGCGGCACGCCGTCTCGGTGAAGCGGCTGGAGCCCGGCGAGGAGGTCGTCCTCACCGACGGCGCCGGACGCTACGCGGTCTGCCGGGTCACCGGCACCGAGGGCAAGGACCGGCTGATCGTCGACCTCCCCGAGGTGCACGAGGAGCCCGAGCCCCGGCCGCGCGTCACCGTCGTGCAGGCGCTGCCCAAGGGCGACCGGGGCGAACTCGCCGTGGAGACCATGACCGAGACCGGCGTCGACCGCATCGTGCCCTGGCAGGCGTCGCGCTGCATCACCCAGTGGAAGGGCGAGCGCGGGCTGAAGGCGCTGGGCAAGTGGCGCTCCACCGCCCGCGAGGCCGGCAAGCAGTCGCGCCGGGTCCGCTTCCCCGAGGTCGCGGAGGCCGCCTCCACCAAGCAGGTCGCCGCGCTGCTCGCGCAGGCCGACTTCGCCGCCGTGCTGCACTCCGACTTCGACCACGAGTCGGTCCCGCTGGCCACCGCCGAACTCCCGGCCGAGGGCGAGATCGTGCTCGTCGTCGGGCCCGAAGGGGGCGTCTCCCGCGACGAGTTGGCGCTCTTCGAGGAGGCCGGCGCCCGCGCCTGCGTCCTCGGCCCCTCCGTCCTGCGCACCTCCACCGCGGGCACCGCCGCGACCGCCCTCCTGCTGGGCCGCACCGGCCGCTGGTCCTGACGGCCCCGCGCCGCACGTTCGGGTGACTGGCCGTATGCGGCCTTCCGCCGTGGGGGTGTCGGTGGGACGCTGGGGTGTATGGGGGCTTCGAGTGGGATTCGGATACTGGCCGCCGGTGGGCTCGTGGCGCTCGTCGTCGGTACGGTGACGGCGTGTCAGCCGGGAGAACTGGGGGCGGCCTCGGTCGCGTACACCACCGACTCGACCGCGACCGACGCGCTGAAGAAGCGTGATGTGGACGTGAGCTGGCTGACCTGCACCGGGCGGCAGGACGGCGGGTCGTCGGCCGGTGGGTCGCCGAGCGAATCCACGGTCGTCACCGTCGACTGCCAGGGGAAGACCAAGGACGGGCGGGACATCACCGTCACCGGCAGGGTGACCCGCGCGGTGAGCGGGGCCTGTGTGCGCGGCAATCTCGTCGCCAAGGTCGGCGGACGCCAGGTCTTCCGGGTGAGCGGGCTCGGCAACTGCGATGCCGCCCCGGTCTACACCCCGCCCGCCACCTACCGGCCGCCCGGCCAGCCCCGGCCCACGGTGACCGTCACCGTCACCCGCACCCTGTGGTGCGAGAACGACCCCTCGTGCCGGCCGGTCCAGGGCAAATAGACCGATCAATTCCGGGTCCGGATGCGGACGTTCGCGCGTAGGGTGATCGCGTGACTCAGGGTGCTGCCACGGAAAACGCCGCCTCGTACCTCCGATTCCCGCATGCGCGGGGCGACTTGGTCACCTTCACCGCCGAGGACGACGTCTGGGTCGCCCCGCTGGACGGCGGCCGGGCCTGGCGGGTCAGCGCCGACGGCGTCCCCGTGAACCACCCCCGTATCTCGCCCGACGGCACCACGCTCGCCTGGACCTCCCGCCGCGACGGCGCCCCCGAGGTGCACACCGCCCCCGTGGACGGCGGGCCCTCCCGCCGCCTGACCCACTGGGGCAACGCCCGCACCCAGGTCCGCGACTGGACACCGGACGGCGAGGTGCTGGCGGTCAGCGCCGCCGGGCGGCACAGCACCCGCCACAGCTGGGCCCGTACCGTCCCGCTCGACGGCGGCCCGGCCGCCACCCTCCCGTACGGCCCCGTCGGCGCCGTCGCCCACGGCCCGCACACCGTGCTGCTGTCCGCCACGATGAACCGGGACGCCTCCGCCTGGAAGCGCTACCGGGGCGGCACCGCGGGCAAGCTGTGGATCGACCGCGACGGCGACGGCGACTTCGTCCGGCTGCACGAGGAACTGGACGGCAACCTCGAGTACCCCTCATGGGTCGGCGACCGCCTCGCCTTCCTCTCCGACCACGAGGGCACCGGCGCCCTGTACTCCTCCCTCGCCGACGGCTCCGACCTGCGCCGCCACACCCCGCTCGGCGGCTTCTACGCCCGGCACGCCGCGAGCGACGGCACCCGTGTCGTCTACGTCAGCGCCGGGCAGCTCTGGGTGCTGGACGACCTCGACGGCGCCGAACCCCGCCGTCCCGAGATCCGGCTCGGCGGCCCCCGTACCGGCCTCCAGCCCTTCGTCCTGGACGCCGCCCGCTGGCTGGACTCCGCCACCCCCGACCACACCGGGCGCGGCAGCGCGGTCGCCGTGCGCGGCACCGTCCACTGGGTCACCCACCGCGACGGACCGGCCCGCGCCCTCGCGGCGGAGCCCGGTGTACGGGCCCGGCTGCCGCGCACCTTCCGCGCGGGCGGTGAGGAGTGGGTGGTGTGGGTGACCGATGCCGAGGGCGACGACGCGCTGGAGTTCGCCCCCGCCACCGGCCTCGCCCCCGGCACCGCCCCGCGCCGCCTCGGCGCCGGACAGCTCGGCCGCGTCCTCGAACTGGCCATGTCCCCGGACGGCACCCGCGCCGCCGTCGCCTCCCACGACGGCAGGCTGCTGCTGGTCGAGCGGGAGACCGGTGAGATCCGCGAGGTCGACCGCAGCGAGCACGGCGACCCGCACGGCCTGGCCTTCTCACCCGACTCCGGCTGGCTCGCCTGGGCCCACCCTGGCCCGCGCCCGCTCTCCCAGATCCGGCTCGCCGCCACCACCGACCTCACCGTCACCGAGGCCACCCCGCTGCGCTTCGCCGACTACGAGCCGGTCTTCACCCTCGACGGGCGCCACCTCGCCTTCCTCTCCAACCGCGCCTTCGACCCCGTCTTCGACACCCATGTCTTCGACCTGGCCTTCGTGTCGGGCGCCCGCCCGCACCTCATCACCCTCGCGGCCACGGCACCGTCCCCTTTCGGCCCGCAGCGCCACGGCCGCGCCTTCGGCACCCCCGACCGGGACGAGACCCCCGGCGCCGAGGGCACCCCCGTCACCCGCGTCGACCTCGACGGGCTCGCCGACCGCATCGTGCCCTTCCCCGTCGAGGCCGCTCGGTACGGCAACCTGCGCGCCGCGAAGGACGGGGTGCTCTGGCTGCGCCACCCGGTGCGCGGTGTCCTCGGCGCCTCCCGCGCCACCCCGGACGCCCCCGACCCCAAGACCGAGCTGGAGCGTTACGACCTCGCCCAGCACCGGCTGGAGCACCTGGCCGCCGACGCCGACGAGTTCGAGGTCAGCGGCGACGGCAGCCGCGTCCTGCTGTGGAGCGACGGCGGGCTCCGCGTCGTTCCCGCCGACCGCCGCGCCCCCGACGACGAGGACGGCGACGCCCGCGTCACCGTCGACCTCGGCCGCGTCCGGCACACCGTCGATCCGGTCGCCGAATGGCGGCAGATGTACGACGAGACGGGCCGGCTCATGCGGGACAACTTCTGGCGCCCCGACATGGGCGGCGTCGACTGGGACGGCGTCCTGGACCGCTACCGTCCCGTCCTCGAACGGGTCGCCACCCACGACGACCTCGTGGACCTCCTCTGGGAGGTGCACGGCGAACTCGGCGCCTCCCACGCCTACGTCATCCCCCACGGCGGCTGGGGCGACGGCGCCCGCCAGGGGCTGCTCGGCGCCGACATCTCCCGTCACGAGGACGGCAGTTGGCGCGTCGACCGGGTGCTGCCCTCGGAGACCTCCGACCCCGAGGCCCGTTCCCCGCTCGCCGCGCCCGGTGTCGCAGTGCGCCCCGGCGACACCCTCCTCGCCGTCGGCGGCCACCGGGTCGACCCGGTCACCGGCCCCGGCTCGCTGTTGCTCGGCACGGCCCAGAAGCCCGTCGAGCTGACCATCGCCCCGGCGGGCGGCGGCGAGCCACGGCACGTGGTCGTCGTCCCGCTCGCCGACGAGGAGCCGCTGCGCTACCACGCCTGGGTCGCCGGCCGCCGCGCCCACGTCCATGAACGCTCCGGCGGCCGCCTCGGCTACCTCCACGTCCCCGACATGCAGGCCCCCGGCTGGGCCCAGATCCACCGCGACCTGCGCGTCGAGGTCACCCGCGAGGGCCTGGTCGTCGACGTCCGCGAGAACCGCGGCGGCAACACCTCCCAGCTCATCGTCGAAAAGCTCGCCCGTCGCGTCGTCGGCTGGGACCTCCCCCGGGGCATGCGCCCCGAAAGCTACCCGCAGGACGCCCCCCGGGGCCCCGTGGTGGCCGTGGCCGACGAGTTCTCCGGCTCCGACGGCGACATAGTCAACGCCGCGATCCGAGCCCTCGGCATCGGTCCGGTCGTCGGCACCCGCACCTGGGGCGGAGTGATCGGCATCGACAGCCGCTACACCCTGGTGGACGGCACGATCGTCACCCAGCCCAAGTACGCCTTCTGGCTTCAGGGCGCGGGCTGGGACGTGGAGAACCACGGGGTGGACCCGGACGTGGAGATCCCGGTGCGCCCCCAGGACTGGGCAGCGGACGAGGACCCCCAACTGAACGAAGCGATAAGGCTGGCCCTGGAAGCACTGGAGAGGCAGCCAGCAAGAACCCCGCCCACTCTGCCGACCTCTTAAGGATGCGGGGCCGTGTCGATCGGCGGCTCCGCCGCCGGGGCGCGAGCAACCCCCGCGCACGCGAACCCGAACGACTAGGATGCCGAAGGCAAAGATCACCGGCGAAAGCGAGCGCGGCGAAATGGCAGGCGAACCTCAAGAGGACTGCCTCTTCTGCAACATCATCGCGGGCAAGATCCCCGCGGACGTGGTCCGGGAGACCGACACCACCCTCGCCTTTCGGGACATAAACCCCCAGGCCCCCACCCACATCCTGGTGATCCCCAAGGCCCACTACAAGAACGCCGCGGAACTCGCCGCCGAAGCACCGCAGCTGGCCGCCGACGTCCTCGCGGAGACCCGCGGAGTCGCCGAGGGCGAGTCCCTGGAGAGCTACCGCACCGTCTTCAACACCGGCACCGGCGCGGGACAGACCGTCTGGCACGCCCACGCCCATGTCCTCGGCGGCCGCGGCCTGAACTGGCCCCCCGGATAACCCCCATGTCCGTACGCGAGTTGGTCGTCCTCGGCACCGCCAGCCAGGTCCCGACCCGGCACCGCAACCACAACGGCTACCTGCTGCGCTGGGACGGCGAGGGCATCCTCTTCGACCCCGGCGAGGGCACCCAGCGCCAGATGCTGCGCGCCGGGGTCGCCGCGCACGACCTGAACCGGATCTGCGTCACCCATTTCCACGGCGACCACAGCCTGGGCCTGGCCGGGGTGATCCAGCGGATCAACCTGGACCGGGTGCCGCACCCGGTCACCGCGCACTACCCGCGCTCCGGCCGGCGCTTCTTCGAGCGCCTCCGGTACGCCACGGCCTACCGGGAGACGGTCGACCTCACCGAGGCACCGGTCGACACCGACGGCCCCGTCGCCACCACCCCCTCCTACACGCTGGAGGCGTACGGCCTCTCCCACCCGGTGGAGTCCTACGGCTACCGGCTGATCGAGCCGGACCGGCTCCGCATGCTGCCCGACCGCCTCGCCGCGCACGGCATCTCCGGCCCCGACGTCGGCCGTATCCAGCGAGAGGGTTCCCTCGGCGGGGTCGCGCTGGAGGAGGTCAGCGAGACACGGCGCGGACAGCGGTTCGCGTTCGTCATGGACACCCGGCTCTGCCCCGGCGTGCACGCCCTCGCCGACGGCTGCGACCTGCTCGTCATCGAGTCCACGTTCCTGGACGAGGACGCGGGCCTCGCCGAGGAGCACGGCCACCTGACGGCCGGCCAGGCGGCGACCGTGGCGCGGGACGCCGGAGTGCGGCACCTCGTCCTCACCCACTTCAGCCAGCGCTACTCCGACCCCGCCGAGTTCGAGCGGCAGGCCCGCGCGGCCGGGTTCGAGGGCGAGCTGACCGTGGCCCGCGACCTGGACCGGGTGCCGCTCCCCAAGCGCGGCTGAGCGTTCGGAGGCGGGCGTACGATGCTTCGATGCCCCTCCCCAAAGCTGAACTGCACCTGCACATCGAAGGCACACTGGAGCCCGAGCTTGCGTTCCGTCTGGCCGAGCGCAATGGCGTGGAGCTTCCCTACGCCGACACCGAGGCCCTCCGTCACGCGTACCGGTTCGAGGACCTCCAGTCCTTCCTGAACCTGTACTACGAGCTGATGGCCGTCCTGCGCACCGAGCGGGACTTCGAGGAGCTGGCCGACGCCTATCTGGCCCGCGCCGCCGCGCAGGGTGTGCGGCACGCGGAGATCTTCTTCGACCCGCAGGCCCACCTCGCGCGCGGGGTGGAGATGGGGACCGTGATCGAGGGGCTGTGGCGGGCGCTGGGGCGCAGCGAGGAGACCCACGGCGTCTCGACCAGGCTGATCATGTGTTTCCTGCGGGACGAGTCCGCCGAGTCGGCGCTCGCCACGCTGGACGCCGCGGGGCCGTACCTGGACCGGATCACCGGGGTCGGCCTGGACTCCGCCGAGGTGGGCAACCCGCCGGAGAGGTTCCGCGAGGTCTACGAGGCCGCCGCCGCGCTCGGCCTGCGGCGCGTGGCGCACGCCGGTGAGGAGGGGCCGCCGGAGTACGTCGTCCAGGCCCTCGACCTGCTCGGGGTGGAGCGGATCGACCACGGGCTGCGCTCCGTGGAGGACCCGGCACTGGTCGAGCGGCTGGTCCGGGAGCGCGTCCCGCTGACCCTGTGCCCGCTGTCCAACGTCCGCCTGCGCACGATCGACACGCTGGCCGACCATCCGCTCCCGGCGATGCTGGAGGCGGGGCTGATGTGCACGGTGAACTCCGACGACCCCGCCTACTTCGGCGGCTACGCGGGCGACAACTTCGCCGCCGTCCAGCAGACCCTCGGCCTGACCGGGGACCGGCTGCGCGAGCTGGCCCGCAACTCCTTCCTCGCCTCCTTCCTGGAGGACGACGAACCCCGCCGGGCGCGGTACCTGGCGGAGGTCGAGGCGTACGAATTCCCGCAGGGGCGGGCGTAGTCACGCGGGGACGGTCGCGCCGGAGGTGTCGGTGAAGGGGATCTGCACGACCGGGATGCCCTTGGCGGACAGGTCCCGGACGGTGGCTCCGCCGACCAGGATCTCCCCGGCCCGGACGTCCTTGCCGGCCGCGTCCGGGAGGGGGGTCTCCGGCAGGGAGATCTCCACGAGGGGGAGGTCCTGGAACGGAGCCGGCGGGACCTCGCCGACGGCAACCACCTCGGTGCGCGGGGCGGCCGCGATCGGGATCTCCACCACCCGCAGGCGGCGGGGTGCCGTCCGCAGGGCGACCGCGGTCATCGGGACGGCCGCCAGCAGCAGTACCGCCGCCAGGACCTCGCCCATCGCCGGGAAGCCCGCGCGAGCGGACAGCACGCTGCCGGTCAGCGGGCCGGCCGCCGTGCCCAGCGACGCGGCGGAGCCGACCAGGACCGCCCAGCGGCCGCGGGCGTCGAGCGCGGCGGCCAGGCTGATCACGTAGGACAGCACCACCGGGTAGCAGAGGTTCCACGCGATCTCGCCCAGCGCGAAGGACGGCAGGTCGGTGGCCGAGGCGCTGAGCGCGATGCAGCCCGCGATCAGCGCCGTGCCGAGACCGATCGGCAGCGCGCGGCCCAGCCGGGGGCCGAGGGCGCCCGCGCCGACCACGCCCAGCAGACCGGCGCCGAGCGCTATGGCGAACACCGCGCCGACCGTGATCTCGGTGAGGTGCGCCTGCCCGAGGCCGATGTGCCCGCTGACGCCCCACAGCGCGTTCTGCGCCAGCGACCAGCAGGGCATCGTCGCGGCCAGCAGCAGCCCGGCCCGGCGGTGGGGGAGCGGCCGGCGTACGCCGTCGGGGCCGGTCACCGGGGCGGTACGGGCGGGCAGGCGGCCGGTGAACGGCCACACCGCGAGCGCGGTCAGCGCGACCGCGCCGAGCGGCAGCCCGTGGCCCGGACCCAGGCGGGGGATCGTCAGATAGAGCGCGCCCGCCAGGGCCGAGACCACGAGCAGCCCGGACGTGGTGGCCCGGTGCGGGTCGCGTCCGGCGGCGATGCCGCTCGCGGCGACCGCCGTCATCATGCCGGAGCCGAATCCGCCGACGACCGCGCCCAGCACCACGGCGGGCACGGAGTCGGTGAGGGCGGCCGAGCCGTAGCCGAGGACGGCCAGGACGATCCCCAGCCGCGCGAGCGCACGGGCGCCGAACCGGTCCACGCGGGCGGCCAGAGCGAACCCGGCCGAGGCCGAACTCAGCAGCAGGGCACTGCCGATGGCGCCGGCCTGGGTGGCGGACAGCGGCAGCGCGCTGTCGAGACGGCCGACCGTGGTCGGCAGCAGATACGAGGCGAGGTACCCGGCCGTGAAAAGGGCGACGAGGGGCCAGGGCATGGAGCGGGGGGCGAACACGGGCGTTCCCAGGGCAGGCGTGAGCGACAGCTCGACGAGGAGTGAAACGGAGGGGAAGGGCGACGGCCGTCTGTTCGACGGGAACGCGCGAGCAAGTTGTATCAAGCACGCGGTTTCGAGAAGAAGCCGGGCCGACGTGATTCAGATCACTATCACGTTTGACTCGTGTCGCGGCGGGTAGGCACGATCGATTTCGCTCTCGAACGCTCGGACGGTGATCGCACAGAACTCCGGGATGCGCTATGGTTGTTCACGTCGCGGTCGCCGGAACTCCCGGTGGCGGACAGTGCGTTGGTGGTCCAAGGAAAGACGCCCCGCTTCCTGCGGGGAAATGCAGGTGCAAGGCCTGCCCGGCGCTCCGAACAGAGCCCCATCCCGCTTCCGAGCGGGGTGGGGCTCTTTGCTGCGCGCTCCCGCTCCGCGCCCGCCTGCTTCCGCGCACTCCTGGGTGCTCCCTCTGTCCGTGCGCAACCCGCCCCGCCCGCCGCCCCATTGACGGCCTCGGTACGTGTACCTAGCCTCTGTTCTCATACGTGGACGGCATTCACAAGAGGAGATGGTGCGGGTGAGCGGCGCTCCGCAGGACGTGGCCCGGCGGCTGCGGGAGGGGATGGCGGCGGGCGTGCTCTCCTTCCCGCTCACCGCCTTCCACGAGGACGGCACCCTCGACCGCGAGGGCTGCCGCGCCCATGTGGCCGACCGCCTCGCCGCCACCCCCGGCGCCCTCTTCCCCGCCTGCGGCACCGGGGAGTTCTTCTCCCTGGACGAGGACGAGTACCGCCAGGTCGTCACCGTCGCCGTCGAGGAGGCGGCCGGGCGGGTCCCCGTCGTCACCGGTACCGGCTACGGCTGGGCGCAGGCCGCGCGCTTCGCCCGGATCGCGGAGGAGGCCGGAGCGGACGCCCTGCTGGTACTGCCGCACTATCTCGTCGCCGCCCCGCAGGAGGGGCTTCTCGCCCAGCTCGCCCACCTCGCCGCCCGCACCCGGCTCCCGCTCATCGCCTACCAACGGGACCAAGTGGCCTACACCGTCGAATCGTTGCGGCACATCGCCGCCATCCCGAACGTCATCGGGCTCAAGGACGGGCACAGCGACCTCGACCGCCTCCAGCGGCTCACCCTGGCCGCGCCCGAGGAGTTCCTGTTCTTCAACGGCGCCGCCACCGCCGAGGTCCAGGCCCGCGCCTACACCGCCATCGGCGTGCCCGCGTACTCCTCGGCCGTCCACGCCTTCGCCCCCGAGGTCGCCGGCGCCTTCCGCACCGCGCTGCGCGCCGGGGACGACGACACGGCCGACCGGCTGCTGCGCGGCTTCTACGTCCCCTTCGTCGAACTCCGCGACCGGATGCCCGGATACGCCGTCTCCCTGGTCAAGGCCGCGGCCCGGCTCAGGGGCGCGCGCGTGGGGCCCGTACGGGCGCCCCTCGCCGACCCCTCGGCCGCCGACCTCGCCGCGCTCAAGGACCTCCTCGCCGCCGGACTCGGTCTCGTGGGGGCCGCCCTGTGATCCCGGAGCTGACCGTCACCGAGGTGCGGCTGACCCCGGTCCTGGTGGCCGACCCGCCGCTGCTCAACACCCAGGGCGTGCACCAGCCGTACACCCCCCGGCTGATCGTGGAGGTGGTCACGGCGGGCGGGGCGACCGGGCTCGGGGAGACCTACGGCGACACCAAGTACCTGGAGCTGGCCCGCCCGCTGGCCGACAGGCTCGTCGGACGCTCGGTCACGGACGTGAACGGGCTGTTCTCGCTCGACCTCGCGGTGGACGAGAGCCGGGTGCGGGGTGCGGTCGACGCGGGCGGGCTGCGCGGGGTGCAGAGCGCCGACAAGCTCCGGCTGTCCGTGCTGTCCGCCTTCGAGGTCGCCTGCCTGGACGCGCAGGGCCGGGCGCTCGGGCTGCCCGTGCACGCGCTGCTGGGCGGGAAGCTGCGGGACTCCGTCGAGTACAGCGCCTACCTCTTCTACAAGTGGGCCGCGCATCCCGGGTCGGACGCGGACGAGTGGGGTGCCGCGCTCGACCCCGACGGGGTGGTCGCGCAGGCCCGTGCGCTGTCCGAGCGGCACGGGTTCTCCTCCTTCAAGCTCAAGGGCGGGGTCTTCGCGCCGGAGGAGGAGGTCGCGGCGGTACGTGCCCTCGCCGAGGCGTTCCCGGGGCGGCCGCTGCGGCTCGATCCCAACGGGGCCTGGTCGGTGCCGACCGCGCTGAAGGTGGCGGACGAACTCGGCGGCCTGCTGGAGTACCTGGAGGACCCGGTGCTGGGCACCGACGCCATGGCCGAGGTGGCCGCGCGGACCGGGGTGCCGCTGGCCACCAACATGTGCGTGACCACGTTCGGGGAGATCAAGGAGGCGTTCGGCCGGGACGCCGTGCAGGTGGTGCTCTCCGACCACCACTACTGGGGCGGGCTGCGCAACACCGGCCACCTCGCGGCCGTCTGCGCGGCCTTCGGGGTCGGGGTGTCCATGCACTCCAACACCCACCTCGGGATCAGCCTCGCCGCGATGACCCAGGTCGCCGCCACCGTGCCGAACCTGCACCACGCCTGCGACTCCCACTACCCGTGGCAGGCCGAGGACGTGCTCACCGAGCGCGTGCCGTTCACCGGCGGCCACGTCACGGTCTCCGACCGCCCCGGCCTCGGCGTCGACCTCGACCGCGACGCCCTCGCCCGTCTCCACCACCGCTGGGCGACGGCCGACGGCCCCCTGCGCGACCGCGACGACAGCGCGGCGATGCGGGTCGCGGTGGCGGACTGGCGGACGCCGGTGATGCCCCGCTGGTGACCCCGCGAGCCCCCGTAACCATCGGATTCCGGCCGCCGGCCCCTCGGTCGGCGGCCGGTCAGTGGTGCACACTGGCCAGATCCGTACCACGTCAGGGAGCCCGCACTGATGCCGACCCACGCGATCGCCGGAGAGGAAACCGGAGGCGACCCGGAGCACCTCACCCAGACAGCGCGCCACCAGGCCCAGGTCGACCCGCTGGCGGCGCTGCGCGCCCCCGGCGATCCGCCCTGGGACGTCTACCTCACCGGCACCGTCTTCCTCGACATCGTTTTCACCGGCCTGGACACCGCCCCCGTGCGCGGTACCGAGTCCTGGGCCCGCGGAATGGGCTCCAGCCCCGGTGGGGTCGCCAACATGGCCGCCGCCCTGGCCCGCCTCGGCCTGCGGACCTCGCTGGCCGCGGCCTTCGGGGACGACCACTACGGGGAGTACTGCTGGGACGCGCTCGCGCGGGGCGAGGGCATCGACCTCACCCCCTCGCGCACGGTGCCCGGCTGGCACTCGCCGGTGACCGTCTCCATGGCGTACGAGGGGGAGCGCACGATGATCTCCCACGGCCACGAGCCGCCCCCGGAGGAGCCCGCGCCCGACTGCCCGCCGCCCGCGCGGGCCGCCGTCGCCTCGCTCACGCCGGGGCGCCGGGCGCCCTGGATCGCACAGGCCGCCCGTAAGGGCACCCGGATCTTCGCCGACGTCGGCTGGGACGACACCGGTGCCTGGGACCTGGCCGGGCTCGCCGACCTGGAGCACTGCGAGGCGTTCCTGCCCAACGCGGAGGAGGCGATGCGGTACACCGGTTCGAGCTGCCCCAAGGCGGCCGCGCACGCCCTGACCGAGCACGTACCGGTCGCGGTCGTCACCCTCGGCGCGGAGGGCGCGTACGCGGTGGACCGGCGCACCGGCGAGACCGCAGAGGTGCCCGCGATCGCGGTGGAGGCCCTCGACCCGACCGGCGCCGGGGACGTCTTCGTGGCCGGCTTCGTCACCGGCACCCTCGCCGGCTGGCCCCTCGCCGACCGTCTCGCCCTCGCCGGCCTCACCGCCGCCCTCTCCGTCCAGGAATTCGGCGGCTCCCTCTCCGCCCCCGGCTGGTCCGAGATCGGCGCCTGGTGGCGCCGGGTCCAGTCCCTCGACACCCAGAACCCGGCGGCCCTGCGCCGCTACGCCTTCCTGGACCCCCTGATCCCCACCCACCTGGACCGCCCCTGGCCCCTCCGCCGAGCTGTCCCGACCATCGGCTTCGGCCGCAACACGTAACGCCTCCGGCGACCTGGCCCGAGGGACTCGCCACCGGAGCCGCCCGGCCTGCCGACGAGGGAGCCGAATGCCGGTCGGCGCCCCACGCCGGCCGCCCTGCGTCGCTCGCCGTCCGACGAGTCCAGGCGCAGGCGGCCGCGAGGTGGGCCGTCGGAGCAGCGGTGGCACGGTCTGACCTTGCCCGGCTGCGCCGTCGCGCCGTAGGGACCGGGGCGCCACCGGCCGTGCTGGCCCACGGAGGCGCGGGCCGACAGCGCCTGCTCCGCCGCAGGCGCTCGGCACCGGCCGGGAGCCACACGTTGCTCGCTCCGTCACCCGCCAAGGCGCCGCACCCTTCCCCCTCGCCCACCGGCTCGTGCCGGGACCGCAACACCTGCCCGCCCGCCCCGCCGAACACCCGGCCACCCGCCGAGGCACCGCCCCTCCCCGGCGCCCGCCGACAGACCAGCGCCTTCTCGTGCGGCCCCGCCGACCACCCGGCCACCCCCGAGGCGCCGCCCCTCCCCGGCGCCTGCCGACAGACCGGCGCCTTCTCGTCCGGCCCCGTCGGTCACCCGGCCACCCGCCGAGGCGCCCCCCTCCTGGGCGCCCGCCGACAGACCGGCGCCTTCTCGTGCGGCCCTGTCGGCCACCTGGCCACCCGTCGAGGCGCCGCCCCTCCCCGCCATCCCCCGAGGCGCCGCTCCTCCCCGGCGCCCGCCGACAGACCGGCGCCTTCTCGTGCGGCCCCGCCGACCACCCGGCCACTCGCCGAGGCGCCGCTCCTCCCCGGCGTCCGCCGACAGACCGGCACCTTCTCGTGCGGCCCCGCCGATGACCCTCCTCACCCGCCGAGGCGCCGCAGGCACTCTCGTGGGTGAAAACCGCTGCGGGGTTGACGGGGGAGCGGCGTAGGCTGGAGGAGCCGAGGCCGCCGTTGGGGGTGGCCGGGATGAGGAGGAATCGCAGGCCATCAGCGCCGGCCCATGACTCAGACACCGACAGCTCACACCTCCGCGCAGGACCAGGCGAGAGCACGGATCAGCGTTCCCGCACAGCACCCGATGGTGACCGTGCTGGGCTCCGGCGACTCCCTCCTGCGCGTGATCGAGAAGGCCTTCCCGGCGGCCGACATCCACGTCCGGGGCAACGAGATCAGCGCGGTCGGCGACCCGGCGGAAGTCGCCCTCATCCAGCGCGTGTTCGACGAGATGATGCTGGTGCTCCGCACCGGGCAGCCGATGACGGAGGACGCAGTGGAACGCTCGATCGCCATGCTCAAGGCGAGCGACAACGGGACGAGCGACGGCCCCGAGACCCCGGCCGAGGTGCTGACGCAGAACATCCTGTCCTCGCGCGGCCGCACGATCCGCCCCAAGACCCTGAACCAGAAGCGCTACGTCGACGCCATCGACAAGCACACCATCGTCTTCGGCATCGGCCCCGCCGGTACCGGCAAGACCTACCTCGCCATGGCGAAGGCCGTACAGGCGCTCCAGTCCAAGCAGGTCAACCGCATCATCCTGACCCGCCCCGCGGTCGAGGCCGGCGAACGCCTCGGCTTCCTGCCCGGCACCCTGTACGAGAAGATCGACCCGTACCTGCGCCCGCTCTACGACGCGCTGCACGACATGCTCGACCCCGACTCGATCCCGCGCCTGATGGCGGCGGGCACGATCGAGGTCGCCCCGCTCGCGTACATGCGCGGCCGCACGCTGAACGACGCCTTCATCATCCTGGACGAGGCGCAGAACACCAGCCCCGAGCAGATGAAGATGTTCCTCACCCGCCTCGGCTTCGACTCGAAGATCGTCATCACCGGTGACATCACCCAGGTCGACCTCCCCGGCGGCACCAAGAGCGGTCTGCGCCAGGTGCAGGACATCCTGGAGGGCGTCGAGGACGTCCACTTCTCCCGCCTCTCCTCCCAGGACGTCGTCCGGCACAAGCTGGTGGGCCGTATCGTCGACGCGTACGAGAAGTACGACAGCCACGACGGCACGGGCAAGACCGGCGCCAAGGGCTCCAAGGGGAAGTAGACCAGCACGACCATGTCGATCGACGTCAACAACGAATCCGGCACCGAGGTGGACGAGCAGGCGGTGCTCGACATCGCCCGCTACGCGCTCGCCCGGATGCGCATCCACCCGCTCTCCGAACTGTCGGTGATCGTCGTGGACGCCGACGCCATGGAGCAGCTCCACATCCAGTGGATGGACCTGCCGGGACCGACGGACGTCATGTCGTTCCCGATGGACGAACTGCGCCCGCCGGGCAAGGACGACGAGGAGCCCCCGCAGGGCCTCCTCGGCGACATCGTCCTGTGCCCGGAGGTCGCGGCCCAGCAGGGCAAGGACGCCCCCACCCAGCACTCCATGGACGAGGAACTCCAGCTCCTCACCGTCCACGGCGTCCTGCACCTCCTCGGCTACGACCACGAGGAACCGGACGAGAAGGCCGAGATGTTCGGCCTCCAGGCCGCCATCGTCGACGGCTGGCGGGCCGAGCGCGGCCTGACCGGGCCGTCCCCGGCGCCGACCGTCTCGTAGGGCGGCCGGTACCCCGATGAGTCCGCAGATCGTGGTCGGCGCGGTCGCGCTGATCGTCGTGGCCTGGCTCGCCGCCTGCGCCGAGGCGGGCATCGCCCGCGTCTCCAGCTTCCGCGCCGAGGAGGCCGTCAAGTCCGGCCGCCGGGGCAGCGCCAAGCTGGCGCAGGTCGCCGCCGACCCCACCCGCTATCTCAACGTGGCCCTGCTGGTCCGCGTCGCCTGCGAGATGGCCGCCGCCGCCCTCGTCACCTACGCCTGCCTGCGCGCCTTCGACGCCACCTGGCAGGCCCTGCTGGTCGCCATCGCGGTGATGGTGCTGGTGTCGTACGTCGCCGTCGGCGTCTCGCCCCGCACCATCGGCCGCCAGCATCCCCTGAGCACGGCCACCGCGGCCGCCTACGTCCTGTTGCCGCTGGCCCGCGTGATGGGCCCCGTGCCCTCGCTGCTCATCCTCATCGGCAACGCCCTCACCCCCGGCAAGGGCTTCCGGCGCGGCCCCTTCGCCTCCGAGGCGGAGCTGCGCGCCATGGTCGACCTCGCCGAGCAGGAGTCGCTGATCGAGGACGAGGAGCGCCGCATGGTGCACTCCGTCTTCGAGCTGGGCGACACCCTGGTCCGGGAGGTGATGGTCCCGCGCACCGACCTGGTCGTCATCGAGCGGTACAAGACCATCCGGCAGGCCCTCACCCTCGCCCTGCGCTCCGGGTTCTCCCGCATCCCGGTCAGCGGGGAGAGCGAGGACGACATCGTCGGCATCGTGTATCTGAAGGACCTGGTCCGCAAGACGCACATCAACCGCGACGCCGAGAACGACCTGGTCTCCACCGCGATGCGCCCCGCCGTCTTCGTCCCCGACACCAAGAACGCGGGCGACCTGCTGCGCGAGATGCAGAAGGAACGCAACCACGTCGCCGTCGTCATCGACGAGTACGGCGGCACGGCCGGGATCGTCACCATCGAGGACATCCTGGAGGAGATCGTCGGCGAGATCACCGACGAGTACGACCGTGAGCTCCCGCCCGTGGAGGACCTCGGCGAGGGCCGCCACCGGGTCACCGCCCGCCTGGACATCACCGACCTCGGCGAGCTGTACGGGCTGGAGGAGTACGACGACGAGGACGTGGAAACCGTGGGCGGACTGCTCGCGAAGGCCCTGGGCCGCGTGCCCATCGCCGGCGCGAGCGCCGAGGTCGAACTGCCCGACGAGCGACGGCTGAAGCTGACCGCCGAGGCCGCCGCCGGACGCCGGAACAAGATCGTGACGGTACTGGTCGAGCCCGCCGGGGTCCCGGCGCGGGAGGAGAGCACGGAATGAAGCCCCAGGAGCTGCGCGCCCTCTGCCTGTCCTTCAACGCGGTGGAGGAGGAGTTCCCCTTCAACCCGGACGCCTCGGTCTTCAAGGTGCTGGGCAAGATGTTCGCCCTCACGGCACTGGACGCGCGGCCCCTGACGGTCAACCTCAAGTGCGACCCGGAGGACGCCCAGCGCCTCCGCGCCGAGCACGAGGGCCTGATCGTGCCGGGCTACCACATGAACAAGCGGCACTGGAACACCGTCACGGTGGACGCCGGCCTGCCCGACGCCCTGGTCAAGGAACTGGTCGAGGACTCCTACGACCTCGTCGTGGCGGGCCTGCCCAGGGCCGAGCGGCTGAAACTCGACCGCCCCTGAAAATCCCTACGGGCTCCCGGTGACCCCGTGTCAGAATCTGCCGCATGAACCCTCGCTACCCGCGCCCCCTGCGCCCCGGAGACCGTATCGGCGTGACCTCGCCCTCCAGCGGGGTCCCGGACGCCCTGCGCGGCCGGCTCGACGTGGCCGTGGCCGACCTGAAGGCGCGCGGGTACGAGGTGACGGTCGGCCGGTGCATGGACGGCTCCGGTCATGTGAGCGCCCCGGCCGCCGAGCGGGCCGCCGAATTCACCGCGATGCTCACCGACCCCGGGATCCGGGCCGTGGTGCCCCCGTGGGGCGGCGAGACCGGCACCGACCTGCTGCCGCTGCTGGACTTCGCGGAGATCGGCCGGGCCGAGCCGACCTGGGTCGTCGGCTACTCCGACATCTCGGGCCTGCTCGCGCCCCTGACCCTGCGCTCCGGGCTGCCCACCGTGCACGGCAACAACCTCATGGAGACCCCCTACGAGACCTCTGAGGGCCTGCTGTCCTGGCTGGACATCGTGGAGGCGCCCCAGGGCGGCCCGTTCACCCAGACCCCGCCCGGCCGGTACCGCTCCGGCGGCTGGGACGACTTCGTCCGCCACCCCGGTGTCCGTGATCCGAGGCTGGACACCAAGGGCACCTGGACCCGGCTGGACGGCACCGGGGACGTGGACGTGAGTGGCCGGCTGATCGGCGGCTGCGTCGAGATCCTGGCCAACCTCGCCGGGACCCCGTACCTGGACACCGCCGGACTCGCGCCCGGTGAGCCGCTGTTGGTGTACGTGGAAGCCTGTGAGGACAGCGCCTTCAGCATCTGCCGGAACCTGCACGGGATGCGGCTCGCCGGGTTCTTCGACCGGGCCGCCGCGATCCTGGTCGGCCGCACCAAGGCCCCGGACAGCTCCACCCTGACCCAGCACGAGGCGGTGCTCGACGCGCTCGGCCCGCTGGGCGTGCCGATCGTCGCCGACGTGGAGTGCGGGCATGTCGCCCCGTACCTTCCGCTGGTCAACGGCGCGCGCGGCCGCGTGGAGCACTCGGCCGCGCGCAGCGCGATCACCCAGACCCTGGACTGAGGTCAGGCCCTGCGCAGCCCGAGGGCGATCAGGGCGGCAGCGCCCAGCACGATCGCCGCGGACAGGCCGGTCACCGTGTGGACTCCGGCCAGCAGGTCGTCGGTGGTGGTGGCCAGCACGCCCAGCAGGGGCACCCCGACCGTGAGGCTGACCTGCTGGGTGGAGGTCACCAGCCCGGTCGCCAGCCCCTGTTCACCGTCCGCCACACCCGAGGTGACGGTGAGGCCGTACGAGATGATCGCGCCGAGGTGGCACATGCTGGCCAGGGACACGGCGGTCACGGCCAGCCACACCGACCAGCCCCCGGCGCTCAGCGGCAGCAGGGCGGCGGTGAGGAGCCCCTGCCCGGTCAGCGAGCCGGCCAGCGTGCGCCGGGCGCCGAACCGGCCGATCACCCTCGGCGCCAGCACGCCCGCCACCGCCGACAGCACGCCCTGCACCCCGAAGACCAGCCCCGTCTCGAACGCCGACAGCCGCAGCACCTCCTGGAGGTACAGGGTGAGGGCGAACACCACGGCCGACATCATCGAGAAGGTGACCAGCCCGCCCAGGTTGCCCCACGCCACCGTGCGGCGGCGCAGCATCGGCAGCGAGACCAGCGGCGCGGCCGTACGGGACTCGATCACCCCGAAAGCGGTCAGCAGCGCAAGCCCGGCCACCAGGGCGGTCAGTACGTCCGCCCGGCCGAAGCCCCGGGCGGCGGCGGTGGACAGGGCGTAGATCAGGGCCAGCAGACCGGCGGTGACGGTGACGGCGCCCGGCACGTCCAGCCGGGGGCACTCGGGGGTACGGGACTCGGGCAGCAGCCCCGGCGCGAGCGGCAGCACGATCAGCGCGAACACGGCCAGCAGCGCCATCGTGGAGCGCCAGCCGAAGGCGTCGGTCAGCGCGCCGCCCGCGATCATGCCGGTGGTGAAGCCCAGCGACAGCAGCGTTCCGGAGATGCCGAGCGCGCGGTCGCGGGCCGGGCCCTCGGGGAAGGTGGTCGTCAGCAGCGACATCCCGGTCGGCACGATCGCCGCCGCGCCGAGCCCCTGGAGGGCGCGGCCGGTGAGGAAGGACGCCGGGTCCCAGGCCAGGGCCGCCAGCAGCGAGGCGGCGCCGAACAGGGTGAGCCCGGTGAGGAACAGCCTGCGGCGGCCGAAGAGGTCGCCGGCGCGGCCGGACAGCAGCAGGAAACCGCCGGACGGCAGCGCGAACGCGGTGACCGCCCACTGCAGCGCTGTGCGGCTCATGCCGAGGCCGGTGCCCAGCTCGGGCAGCGCCACGTTCAGCACCGAGAAGTCGAGGGCGACCATGAACTGGGCCGCGCAGAGCACGAACAGGACGAGCCGGTCACGCGCCGAGAGCCGGACGGGGCCGACGGGCAGGTCGGTGGGGGGAGTTACGGGGACTGGGGTGTCGATCGCCATGGCAAAGAGCTTCCGGCGGCCGGAAGAAACGTGGGGAGTCGGAACTTATGGTGGTGGTGGCACCACCAGACACGGCGACGAGGGGGACGGGGACGTGGCTGCGACGGCGAGCGTGACGAGCATGCCGAGAAATGAACGGCGCACCGAGCTGCGGGAGTTCCTGGTGTCCCGGCGTGCCCGGATCACCCCGCAGGAGGCCGGACTCCCGCTCGGCGGGGCCCGGCGCCGCACGCCCGGCCTGCGCCGGGAGGAGGTCGCGGTGCTGGCCGGGGTGAGCGCCTCCTGGTACCAGTGGCTGGAGCAGGGGCGGGACATCTCCGTCTCCCCGCAGGTGCTCGAAGCGGTCTCGCGGGTGCTGCGGCTGAGCGACGCCGAGGTGCGGCACCTCTATCGGCTGGCCGGCCTCAACCCGCCCGCGCCCGAAGTCGTCGCGGGACGGCGGGACATGTGCGACGGGCTGCGGCGGCTGATCGACACCTGGATGCCGTACCCCGCGCACATCATGGACCGCTACTACAACTGCGTGATGTACAACGCGGCGGCGACCGCGGTGTTCGGCATGGGGGAGGGGTCCACCCCTCGGAACTGCCTGGTCGACTTCTTCGCCGACCCGCTGTTCCGCAGCCGCACGCTGAGCTGGGAGACCAACGCGCGTACGGTCGTCGCGCAGTTCCGGGCGGCCTGCGCGGCGCACCCCGAGGACGAGGGGTTCCGGGCGGTATTGGCCGAAGTGAGCGCCGTCAGCCCGGAGTTCAACGCGCTGTGGGCCGAGCGGGACATCGAGGACCAGGGGCAGATCCGCAAGGAGCTGATGCATCCCCGTGCCGGGCTGCTGGCGGTGGAGTCCACGGCCATGCAGGTACCGGCCCGGCCCGACCTGCTGATCGTGCTGCACACCCCGCTGCCGGAGGCGGACACCGCGGCGAAGTTGGAGTGGCTGGCGAACGGGTCCGACGGGGTTCGTATGCTCGGGGCATGAGCGAGAACGAGCTTGATCCAGAGGACCGCAAGATCGTGACCCTGGCCCGGTCGGTGCGGGCACGGAACGGGGTCCCGGAGGGGGCCGCCGTACGGGACTCCACGGGCCGCACGTATGCGGCCGGGACCGTGTCCCTCCCCTCGCTTCAGCTCAGCGCGCTGCGTACGGCTGTCGCCATGGCGGTGGCGTCCGGAGCGGAGTCCCTGGAGGCGGCGGCCGTCGTCAGCGCGGCGGAGGATCTTCCGGCGGAGGATCTGGCCGCGGTGGCCGACCTCGGGGGTGCGGGTACGCCTGTGCTGCTCGCCGGTCCTGACGGTGTCGTCAAGTCGACCGTCACGACTGACTGACGCCCCCAGTCCGGGGACCGGTCACAACGCGTCCGGTCCCCGCTCGCCCGTCCTGACCCGCACCACCGTCTCCACCGGCACGGACCACACCTTGCCGTCCCCGATCCTGCCCGTCCTCGCGGCCTCCACGATGGCGTCGATCGCCTCCTCGGCCACCGCGTCCTCGACGACCACCTCCAGGCGGACCTTGGGGACGAGATCCACCACGTACTCCGCGCCCCGGTAGACCTCGGTGTGGCCGCGCTGGCGGCCGTAGCCGCTCGCCTCGGTGACGGTGAGGCCGTCGATGCCGAGGTCGCGGAGGGCGGACTTCACCTCGTCCAGACGGTAGGGCTTCACGACGGCGGTGATGAGCTTCATGCGGGGCTCTCGGCTTTCCGGACGGGGGCGCCATGGCCCAGGACCCCGTGATCGTAGGCCGTCTCGGCGTGCACCGTAAGGTCGAGCCCGGTGCGTTCCTCCTCCTCGCTCGCGCGCAGCCCGATCGTGCGGTCGAGCAGCCTGCCGAGCCCGTACGTCACCGCGAAGGCGTACGCGGCGACCGCGAGGACCGCGACGAGCTGGCGCCCCAGCAGCCCGAGTCCCCCGCCGTACAGCAGCCCCTCCGCGCCGCCGGTCAGGGCCTTGTCCGCGAACAGGCCGATCAGCAGCGTGCCGATCACCCCGCCGACCAGGTGGACGCCGACGACATCGAGGGAGTCGTCGTAGTTCAGCCGGAACTTCCAGCCCACCGCGTACGAGCAGACGACACCGGCGGCCAGGCCGACGGCCAGCGCGCCGAGCAGCGAGACCGTCCCGCAGGACGGGGTGATGGCGACCAGCCCCGCGACCGCGCCGGAGGCGGCGCCCAGGGTGGTGGGATGGCCGTCCCGCTTCTGCTCGACCAGCAGCCAGCCCAGCAGGCCGGTGCAGCCGGCGGCCATGGTGTTGAGGAAGGCGGCCGCGGCGAGCCCGTTCGCGCCGAGCGCGGAGCCCGCGTTGAAGCCGAACCAGCCGAACCACAGCAGCCCGGCACCGAGCATCACCATCGGCAGGCTGTGGGGCCGCATGGCGTCCTTCTTGAAACCCAGCCGGGGTCCGAGCACCAGACACAGCGCGAGCCCCGAGGCCCCGGACGTGATCTCGACCGGCAGACCGCCGGCGAAGTCCAGCGCCCCCAGCTTCTGCCCGATCCACCCGCCCGGCCCCCACACCCAGTGCGTCACCGGAACGTATACGAGCAGCGTCCACACCGGCACCAGCACCAGCCAGGCCCCGAACCGGGTGCGGTCCGCCACCGCGCCGCTGATCAGGGCGGCCGTGATGACGGCGAAGGTGAGCTGGAAGGTGGCGAACAGGAGGGTGGGTACCGTGCCGTGCAGACCGGCCGGGCCCACCCCGGCCATCCCGGCGTTCTCCAGCCCGCCGATCAGCCCGCCGCCGAGGTCGCCGGTGAACGCGAGGGAGTAGCCGGCCACCAGCCAGACCACGGTGACCAGGGCGATGGACACGAAGCTCATCATCAGCATGTTGAGGACGCTCTTCGCGCGGACCATGCCGCCGTAGAACAGGGCCAGGCCCGGTGTCATCAGCAGCACCAGGGCGGTGGCGGCGAGCAGCCAGGCGGTGTCACCGCTGTCCGCGTGCGCGGCGGCGAGAGTCACGGGCGTCTCCAGTGATCCGGGGGAGCGGGCTCGTCAGAGGGTCACGGGTGCGCGTTTCCGGTCGCCTACAGGGGCGTTTCCACCAGGTTTCGGCCCGTCCCGGAGCCCTGGGACGCTGGTCGCGGGGGTGTGGCGGACGCCCGTGCGGCACGGGCTCGCGGATCAGGGAGAATGGTCGGCATGAGCGTTCGTACCCAGTCATCCGAGCGGTCGGGCGAGAACGCCCACCGCGCAGGCTTCGCGTGTTTCGTGGGCCGTCCCAACGCGGGCAAGTCCACCCTCACGAACGCTCTGGTCGGGCAGAAGGTGGCCATCACCGCCGACCAGCCGCAGACCACCCGGCACACCGTGCGCGGCATCGTGCACCGGGACGACGCCCAGCTGATCCTGGTCGACACCCCCGGCCTCCACAAGCCGCGCACCCTGCTGGGCGAGCGGCTGAACGACGTGGTGCGCACCACCTGGGCCGAGGTCGACGTGATCGGCTTCTGCCTCCCGGCGAACGAGAAGATCGGCCCCGGCGACCGCTTCATCGCCAAGGAGCTGGCCGGGATCAAGAAGACCCCCAAGGTCGCCATCGTCACCAAGACCGACCTGGTCGACTCCAAGACCCTCGCCGAGCAGCTCATCGCCATCGACCAGCTCGGCAAGGAGCTGGGCTTCGAGTGGGCCGAGATCGTGCCGGTGTCGGCGACCGGTGGCAAGCAGGTGGGCCTGCTGGCCGACCTGATCGTGCCGCTGCTCCCCGAGGGCCCCGCGCTCTACCCCGAGGGCGACCTCACCGACGAGCCCGAGCAGGTCATGATCGCGGAGCTGATCCGGGAGGCCGCGCTGGAGGGCGTGCGCGACGAGCTGCCGCACTCCATCGCCGTCGTCGTGGAGGAGATGCTCCCGCGCGAGGACCGCCCGGCCGACCGGCCCCTGCTCGACATCCACGCCAACGTCTACATCGAGCGGCCCAGCCAGAAGGGGATCATCATCGGCCCCAAGGGCAAGCGGCTGAAGGACGTGGGCATCAAGTCCCGCAAGCAGATCGAGGCCCTGCTCGGTACCCCCGTCTTCCTCGACCTGCACGTGAAGGTCGCCAAGGACTGGCAGCGCGACCCCAAGCAGCTCCGCAAGCTCGGCTTCTGAGCCCTCACCTGCTGACCGTTCAGCCCCGCTGCGCCCGCAGCAGATCCCGGTACCAGCGGTACGACGCCTTCGGGGTCCGCCGCAGGGTGGCGAAGTCCACGTCCACCAGGCCGAAGCGGCGGGCGTAGCCCTCGGCCCACTCGAAGTTGTCCAGCAGCGACCACACGAAGTAGCCGCGCACGTCGGCCCCTTCGGTGAGCGCGGCATGGACCGCGCGGACATGGCCGTCCAGGTAGGCGATGCGGTCCTGGTCGTCCAGCCCCTCGTACGAGCAGCCGTTCTCGGTGATGACGAGAGGCGGGAGCCGGTCCCCGTAGCGGTCCCGGAGTCCGGTCAGCAGGCCGGTCAGTGCCCCGGGGACGACCGGCCACCCGAAGTCGGTCACCGGGACACCCTCGAAGTCGCGGAGGGAGAAGGGCAGTTCGGCGGGCAGCGGCACACCGCCGAACTCGGTGGGCTTGTCCTGGGGGGCACCCACGCGCGCCGGGGCGTAGTAGTTGATCCCGTACCAGTCCAGCGGTTCCGCGATGATCCGCAGGTCGTCCTCGACGCCCTCGGGCATCAACGCGGCCGTGCCGTCCGGGTATGCGCCCAGCAGGACGGGCTCGGCGAAGAGGCGGTTGAGGAGCAGGTCGTAGAAGGCGGCCGCCTTCACGTCCGCCGGGTCGGCGGAGGCGGGCTCGACGGGGGAGTGGGAGTTGGCGATGCCGATGTCCGTCACCCCGGCCGCGCGCAGCGCCCGTACCGCCAGGCCGTGCGCGAGGAGCTGGTGGTGGGCGGCCGGCAGCGCGTCGAAGAGCAGGGTTTTGCCGGGGGCGTGGGTGCCCAGCGCGTGACCCAACAGGGTGTGTTCGGCGGGCTCGTTGAGGGTGATCCAGCGCGGTACGCGATCCCCGAGCCGGTCCGCGACACGGGAGACGTGGTCACCGAACCGGTACGCGGTGTCCCGGTCCAGCCAGTCGAGCCCGGCCGGCAGATCCCAGTGGAACAGCGTCGGCACCGGCTGGACCCCCGCCTCGCACAGCGCGTCCACCAGCCGGTCGTAGAAGTCCGGCCCGCCGGGGGAGTTCACACGCGGCCAGGAGACGGAGAAGCGGTACGCGTCCACGCCGAGGCCGGCCAGCAGGGCCACGTCCTCCGGGTAGCGGTGGTAGTGGTCGCAGGCCACGGCGGCGGTGGAGCCGTCCTTCACCCGGCCCGGCTCGGCGGCGAACACGTCCCACACGGAGGGTTCGCGCAGGTCGGCGGCGCCCTCGATCTGGTGCGCGGAGGTCGACACCCCCCACAGGAAGCCGTCGGGGAAGCGGGGGAGAGGGCCGTGCGCGTCCGTCACCATGGGCCGGATCATCCGCACCCGGCCCCCGCCGCGTCAACGCCGCGTCGGTCAAGCCGACAAGACACCCCCTAGGCCCCCTCCTTCAGCACCCGCGACACCAGCTCCCGCTGGGCCTCGGTCAGCCGGGGGTCGGCCGCGTGGACGGTGTGGCCGTCCACCGTGATCTCGTAGTGGAAGCCGTCCGGGACACCCGGTACCGGGGTGCCCGGTGCGGCGGCCAGGGCCTGGTCGGCCAGGGTGCGCCACTCCGCCGCGTCGGCGCGCCCCGACGTGTCCACCTCCGCCTGCCGCTCGATGCCCGCGAAGCCGCCCGTACGCCGTACTTGGATACGCATGGCCCCAGTGTCCGGCACGGCGGCTACAGCGTCTCCACCCCCACTTCCTCCCACGCCTTCTGCACCGCCTGGAGTTCGGCGCCCGCGCCGAACCGCTCGCGGGCGGCCCTCACGGTCAGCGTGGCGAAGTCGTCGAACTGGGCGTCTTCCTTGAGCCGGCCGCCGGTCAGCACGTCGTACCAGATCTGGCCGGTCTTCTCCCAGGCGTAGCCGCCGATCGCGGTGGCCGCGATGTAGAAGGCGTGGTTGGGGATGCCGGAGTTGATGTGGACGCCGCCGTTGTCCCGGCCGGTGTGGACGTAGTGCTGCATGTCGGCGGGCTGGGGGTCCTTGCCGAGCACGTCGTCGTCGTACGCGGTGCCCGGTGCCTTCATCGAGCGCAGGGCCTGGCCCTGGACGCGCGGGGCGAGCAGGCCGGCGCCGATCAGCCAGTCCGCGTCGGCGGCGGTCTGGCGGAGCGTGTACTGCTTGATCAGCGAGCCGAACACGTCGGACAGCGACTCGTTGAGCGCGCCGGACTGGCCGAAGTAGGCGAGGTTGGCGGTGTACTGCGTGACGCCGTGGGTGAGTTCGTGGCCGATGACGTCGACCGGGATGGTGAAGTCGAGGAAGATCTCGCCGTCCCCGTCACCGAACACCATCTGCTCGCCGTTCCAGAAGGCGTTGTCGTAGTCCTTGTCGAAGTGGACCGTGGCGTTGAGCGGGAGGCCCTGGCCGTCGATGGAGCGGCGGCCGTACACCTTCAGATACAGCTCGAAGGTGGCGCCCAGGCCCGCGTAGGCCCGGTTGACCGTGGCGTCGGAGCCCGGCTCGGAGCCCTCGGTGCGGACCTTCTTGCCGGGGAGGTGCTGTTTGTGCCCGGCGTCGAAGATGGTGCGGTCCGGCTGGTCCCCGTCGGCGGGCGCGGCGGCGGCAGCGGGCTGCCCCCCGCCGATCACGGTGGTCAGCCGGCGGCGGGTGCGCTCCAGGGCGTCCCGCTCCAGGGAGCGGCGGGCCGGGCCGGACAGCGCCGGGTCGGAGTCGCGCGCGAGCTTGTCGAGGAGGTGCGGCGGCACGATCGTGCAGAAGACGGGCTCATGGCCCCCGTTGGTCGTCATGCCAACAAATGGTCGCACTGAGCGATGTCAAAGTCACTAGCTGTAACCGCGATTGATGAAATACGGTGATATCTCTCGTCACTCCCCGTCACCGAGTGGTATGGACCCTCACCAAGGGCCCACGTCACCCGTACCGGTTCCGCATGCTGATACGCCCCCGCGCGCCCGGCGGCCCTCGGCTAGGCTGCACAGCATCATGCGTTTCGGGCTGCTTCTCCTTAGCTGCCGCGGCGAGGGCCTGTAAGCAAGGCCGACCCCCTCCCCGCGGTGCTTTTGGCGTTGCGTCGTCGGCCGTCCCAAGGACTTTCCGAGGAGCCCACGCGATCATGGCGAACCGCCAGCAGCCCAGCCCCATGCCGTTCCAGCGCTACGGCCAGTACGAGCAGGTCGACATCCCCGACCGCACCTGGCCCGGCAAGCGCGTCACCGTGGCCCCCCGCTGGCTCTCCACCGACCTGCGCGACGGCAACCAGGCGCTGATCGACCCGATGTCGCCCGAGCGCAAGCGCCGGATGTTCGACCAGCTGGTGAAGATGGGCTACAAGGAGATCGAGGTCGGCTTCCCCGCCTCCGGCCAGACCGACTTCGACTTCGTGCGCTCCATCATCGAGGAGGAGGGCGCGATCCCCGAGGACGTGACGATCTCCGTCCTCACCCAGGCCCGCGAGGACCTGATCGAGCGGACCGTGGAGTCCCTCAAGGGCGCCCGCCGCGCCACCGTCCACCTGTACAACGCCACCGCGCCCGTCTTCCGCCGGGTGGTCTTCCGGGGCTCCAAGGAGGACATCAAGCAGATCGCGGTCGACGGCACCCGCCTGGTCGTGGAGTACGCGGAGAAGCTGCTGGGCCCGGAGACCGAGTTCGGGTACCAGTACAGCCCGGAGATCTTCACCGACACCGAGCTGGACTTCGCCCTGGAGGTCTGTGAGGCGGTGATGGACGTCTACCAGCCCGGTCCGGGCCGCGAGATCATCCTCAACCTGCCCGCCACCGTGGAGCGTTCGACCCCGTCCACGCACGCCGACCGGTTCGAGTGGATGCACCGCAACCTGTCCCGCCGCGAGCACGTCGTCCTGTCCGTGCACCCGCACAACGACCGGGGTACCGCCGTGGCCGCCGCCGAGCTGGCGCTGATGGCCGGCGCCGACCGCGTCGAGGGCTGCCTGTTCGGCCAGGGCGAGCGCACCGGCAACGTCGACCTGGT
The DNA here is from genome assembly GCF_004784465.1 of Streptomyces griseoluteus. Classification (GTDB taxonomy): domain Bacteria; phylum Actinomycetota; class Actinomycetes; order Streptomycetales; family Streptomycetaceae; genus Streptomyces; species Streptomyces griseoluteus. Next base: position 45,837 of record NZ_SRRU01000002.1, read on the forward strand.
CACCCTGGGCATGAACCTGTTCTCGCAGGGCGTCGACCCGCAGATCGACTTCTCCGACATCGACGAGATCCGTCGCACGTGGGAGTACTGCAACCAGATGGAGGTCCACCCGCGCCACCCGTACGTGGGCGACCTGGTCTACACGTCCTTCTCCGGCTCCCACCAGGACGCCATCAAGAAGGGCTTCGACGCGATGGAGGCCGACGCGGCCGCGCGGGGTGTCGGCGTGGGCGAGCTGGAGTGGGCGGTGCCGTACCTGCCCATCGACCCCAAGGACGTCGGCCGCTCCTACGAGGCCGTGATCCGGGTCAACTCGCAGTCCGGCAAGGGCGGTGTGTCGTACGTCCTGAAGAACGACCACAAGCTGGAGCTGCCGCGCCGGATGCAGATCGAGTTCTCGAAGATCATCCAGGCCAAGACGGACGCCGAGGGCGGCGAGATCACCCCGCGCGACATCTGGGCCGCCTTCCAGGACGAGTACCTGCCGAACCCGGACAACCCCTGGGGCCGCATCCAGGTCCGTACCGGCCAGTCGACCACCGACACGGACGGCGTGGACACGCTGACCGTGGAGGCGACGGTGGACGGCGAGGACACCGTGCTGACCGGTACCGGCAACGGCCCGATCTCGGCGTTCTTCGACGCGCTGCAGTCGGTCGGCGTGGACGTACGCCTGCTGGACTACCAGGAGCACACGATGAGCGAGGGCGCGTCCGCGCAGGCTGCCTCCTACATCGAGTGCGCGGTCGGCGACAAGGTGCTGTGGGGCATCGGCATCGACGCGAACACGACACGTGCGTCGCTGAAGGCGGTCGTCTCCGCGGTGAACCGCGCGACCCGCTGACCCCGCCCCCACCCGGCGCTTCGGTGCCCCGGCCGCTGTATACGGCGGCCGGGGCACCGTCGTCTTCCGGCCAGGGAACGCCCCAGGTCACGGGCCGGTCTCGTCCGGGGTGCTGACTCGGGCTCCGTGATGTGGCTAACATCACGCCCACGCGGCGATGTTGCCGCGTGGTTACGTGCGGAGGTGCGACGTGCTGCCAGTACGGGGACGAGACGGCCGAGCCACCGGGTTCGTCCGGCACATCCTGGGCTCCCGCACCGCCTGGACGCCCCGGGGCGAGGGGGAGTTCTTCTGCCCCGGCTGCGGCGGCGACCGCAACTACCAGCGCCTCACCGGCCGCACCCGTCTCACCGTGCTCGGGGTGCCCGTGCTGGCGCGCGGGACGGCCGGGCCGGTCGTGGAGTGCGCCTCCTGTCTGCACCGCTTCGGCGTCGAGACGCTCGACCACCCCACCACCCGCCGGCTCTCCGTCCTGCTCCGCGACGCGGTCCACGCGGTGGCCGTCTCCGTGCTGGCCGCGGGGGGCACCGGGTCGCGGGCCGCGCTGGAGACGGCGGCCGGGACCGTCCGCGCGGCGGGCTGCGAGGAGGACGCTGCGGAACGCCTCGCCCTGACCCTCGACGGCGGCGACCCGCGCGTCCCCCTGACCGCCCTCGCCCCCCACCTGGCCGCGCCGGGCCGCGAGTCCCTCCTCCTGGACGCCGCCCTCATCGCCCTCGCCGACGGCCCCTACACCCCCGCCGAACACACCGCCCTCACCACGGCTGGCGAGGCCCTCCTGCTCCCCGCCGAGGTGGTCGAACGGGTCCTGACGGCGGCTCGCATGCCCTCCTGAGCAAGGGGGCGTGACGCGCGGGAGCCCTTTGGCGTTGAGCATCGCGGTCTTACCTGTGGAGGACGGCGATGAGCACTGCGGAGCGGATTCTGGCGGACCGGCTGGAGATCACGGCGGGACAGGTCGTGCGGGAGATCGGCTGGGACGAGGACTGCGACGACCGCCTGCGCGCGGCCGTCGAGGAGTGGACCGGTGACGCGCTGGCCGACGCGGGCGGTGAGGACCCGGCCGACGCGGTGCTCCTGTGGTGGCGCGAGAAGGACGGCGACCTCTTCGACGCGCTCACCGACGCCTTGACCGGCCTCACCTCCGGCGGCCCCATCTGGCTCCTGACGCCCCACCCGGGCCGCGACGGACACGTGGAGCCTGCCGAGATCGCGGAGAGCGCGGCGGCAGCCGGGCTCAGCCGTACCCCCCTGGACATGGCGGTGAGCTGGGCCGGCACCCGGCTCGACCTGCGGCGGAGGAGTACCCCGTAGGAGCGGGCCTACCGTTCGCTGCCCTCGCCGAGGGCGCTGTCGGTGATGTCGCCACCGGTGGCGATGCCGTCGCGGGCCGCGTGTACGTCGTCGTGGGTGCGGCGGGCGGCGGTGGACGGGGTGCGGGGGCCGGTGACCTTGGAGTTGTCGCCCAGGGCGGAGCCGGTGATGTTGCCTCCGGCGGCGACGGCACCCCGCCCGGCGCGGACCCGGCGCCTGGGTGCGGGCGTTCCGCCGAGCGCGAGGACCGAGACCACCAGCGCGGCCAGCGCCACCACCGCGCCGACGACGCTCGCGGCCTGACCGGCGGTGTCCAGGTCCGCGAGCAGGGCGACCAGGGCCAGCCCGACGGCCCCTGCCCCGGCCACCACGGCGGTCGCCCATACCCATGTCCGCGTCATCACGATCCCCCAACCCTCGTCCGACACGGACATGTTCACCCAGTGCGATGGGGAGCGCTACGTTTTACGGCAGGTGTGCCGGGGCGGACGGGGGTTCGGGGTGGCTGGGACGGACGACATCGGGGGGCCGCGCCCCCGGTGGCCGTGGGGGCGAGGCGACGGCCGGGTGAGCGTCGGCGCCGGGGGTGTGGGCGCCGGGGGCAGCATCGAGGGCAGTGCGCTCGGGGAGAACAGCCAGGTCGCCAACATCCACTTCCACCAGGCTCCGGCGACGGCCGTGGCATGGCCGGTGGAGATCGGGCCGGTCCCGGCTCGGGCCTCCGCATTCCAGCCCCGGCGTGAGCTGCGCGAGCGGGTGGAGGGCGCGCGGGCGGACGGCGGGACGGTCGTCCTGACTCAGGTCCTCTCCGGAGGCGGTGGCGTCGGCAAGACCCAACTCGCCGCCGCTTGCGCCTGCGACGCCGTGGCCGAGGGGTACGACCTCGTGGTGTGGGCGGCCGCGACGGAAGCCCAGCAGGTCATCACCCAGTACGCACAGGCGGCCGCCCGGGTGGGCGTGGCGGGCTGTGACCCCGAGGCGGACGCCCGCCTGTTCCTGGAGTGGCTGGCGACCACCTCCCACCGCTGGCTGGTGGTGCTGGACGACGTGACCGACCCGGCCGTCCTCACGTCGTGGTGGCCCGCGAGCCGTACGGGGTCGGGCTGGGTGCTGGCCACGACGCGGCTGAAGGACGCGCGCATGACGGGCGGTGGCCGGACCCGGATCGACATCGACGTGTACACCCCGGACGAGGCGCGTACGTTCGTCGAGGCCCGCCTGACGGGCGAGGGCATGGAACACCTGCTGGACGAGCAGGTGGCCGAACTCGCGTCCGCCCTGGGCCACTTACCCCTGGCCCTGAGCCACGCCACGGCGTACATGATCAACGAGGAGCTGACGTGTACGGCGTACCTGGCGCTGTTCACGGACCAGCGGACCTCGCTGGAAGAGGCCCTCCCCGAGTCGGCCGACACCGAGGGCTACGGCCGCCAGATCACCACTACCCTCCTGCTGTCCCTGGAGGCCGCCCAGGCGGCGGACACGACGGGCTTCGCCACCACGGCACTCCGCCTGGTGGCCCTCCTGGACCCGTCCGGCCACCCCCACGCTCTGTGGTCCGCCCCGCCCCTCCTTGACTGCCTGGCCCCCGACGAGGCGTCCCCGGCCCAGGCCCACAAGACCCTGCGCCTCCTCCACCGCTACGCTCTGATCACCTGCGACACCCGCGCGGAGCCGCGTGCCGTCCGCATCCACGCCCTGACCGCGCGGGCGGTACGGGAGGCAATCCCCGAGGCGCGGCTGCCCGAGCTGGCCACTGCGGCGGCGGACGCACTCGTGAACATCTGGCCCTACCCCGACCAACTCCGACCCGACCTCGCGGCCACCCTGCGCGCCAACACGGACGCCCTCGTGGACCACGCCTACGACTGCCTCTGGGGCTCCGGATGCCATCCGGTTCTCCGCTACACCGGTGACAGCCTGCGCAAAGCGGGTCTGGTCGCGCCCGCTCTCACCTACTGGCAGCGGATGGCCGCCGACTGTGAGCGGCTTCTCGGCCATGAACATCTTGACACTCTGGTGGCCCGTAACGCCCTTGCCTCCTGCCACGCGGAAGCTGGGCGGATCGAGGAGGCCGTCGGTCGCCTTGAGCGGGTGGCCGATGACTGCGAACGGCTGCTGGGAGCCGAGCATCCTGACGCTCTCGCCGTCCGGAACAACCTCGCGACCGCCTATGGCAAAGCGGGGCGTATCGCGGAGGCCATCGGTCTTCACCGGCGGCTGGTCGCCGACTGCGAGCAGCAGTTCGGGGACATGCACCCCCACACCCTGACGGTGCGGAACAACTTGGCCGCCGCCTATCGGGACATCGGGCACCTCGCGGCGGCCATCGGCCTTCAGGAACGGGTGGTCGCCGACAGCGAGCGGCTGCTGGTGGACGGGCATCCCGACACGCTGGACGCCCGTGGCAACCTCGCCGACTGTTACTTGCGGGCCGGGTACGTCAAGGAAGCCACCAGGCAGCTTGAGTGGCTGATCGCCGACATCGGGCGGCTGCTGGGGGACGGGCATCCGGGCACTCTGAGTGTTCGTGACAACCTGGCCCGCTGCTACTGGCTGGAGGGTCGCGAGGACGAGGCCATCAGGCTCCTCGAGCGCGTCGTTGCCGATGGGGAGCGACTGCTGGGTGAACGGCATCCCGCCACGTCGGCGTTCGGTTACAACCTCGCTGTCGCCTACTGGAAGGGCGGCCGGCAGAAGGAGGCCGTCAGGCTGTCGCGGGCGCTGGGCGTCGATCTCGACCGGATGCTGGGCCGTCGCCCTCAGTGATCGACGCCTTTGACGCCAACAAGGACGGGCACCTGGACTGGTGGGACTACGAGCAGCTTGCCGACCGCCACATCAAGGCGTACGCGCTCGACAAGAACGACTGGCGGGCGCGGGCGGTCCAACTGGTCGCCGCGCTGAGGCATTCGCGGAGGGCCGCCGACTGGGTGGGGCACGCGGTGCGGATGCTACTGGCGGGGGAGACCGGGCCACGGGTGAACGAGTTCGCGCACGGGCTGGGTTGAGCTGAGTGAGCCACTGGTCTAGCGCGTGGGTGTCGACCGCTTGCGCCGCGCCGTCCGGTTCGCCACGAGGAGCAGGGCGAACAGGAGGCAGAGGCCGAGGGAGGAGCCGACGCGGCCTGCTCCGTCACCCTCCAGGACCCGCATGACCAGTACGGCGAAGTTCAGGACCAGCAGCGACAGGAACACCCAGAAGGCCCCTTGAGATCCGGGCTTCGTCCAGGCCGGTTCGTCACGGGACTTGAGGCGTGGTGTCATTTTCCCTCCCTGAGCCCCCACTGCCCCCGGCTCTGCCCGCACACTCCCAGCGGACCTCTCCGTCCTGGCGTTCCGGGGTGGGCGCGAGGCCCGCCGCCCTCGCCACGGCCGCCGAGGCGTGGTGGTCGGGGTGGATGTGCGCGGTGATGCTTTGTACCGGGTACGCGGTGAGCCACGCGACCAGCGCGACGGCCGCCTCCTTGGCGATGCCCCGCCCCTGCCAGGGGGTGCCCACCACCCACGCGATCTCGGCGGTGCCGTTCGCCGTGCTGAGCGTCGCCTGCACGGTGCCGGTCAGGCGGGACTCCTCGCGCAGCAGGATGACCCAGTTCAGCCAGGTGACCTCGGGGTCGGGCGAGCCGGCGACGAGGCGGCGGTACCGGGCGGCCAGCGCGTCCGGGGTGTACGGGGTCCCGCCGATGAAGCGGTGCAGGGCGGGGTCGGCCAGTACCCCGGCCATCTCCTCGGCGTGCTGGACCCGCAGGGGGAGCAGGTCGAGCCGCGGGGTGCGGATGTCAGTGCCGGATGCCGTCAAGGAAGCTGGCCCAGGCGGAGGCACTGAGGAGGAGCACGGGGCTGTCTTCGACCTTGCTGTCCCGTACGGGGACGGCGCCGGGGACTCCGTCGGCGACCTCGACGCACGATTCGCCGCCGCTGCCGCCGCTGTAGCTGCTCTTACGCCAGAGGGCGTTGGTCAGGTCGTACCCGCGCATCGTGTGTAGTCCTCCGCCGCCGATTCGAGCATGGCTAGGGACGCCTCTGGGGACAGAGTCGCAGCCCGAAGAAGATCGTAATCCCGCCGAACTCGCTTCACTACTGCCGGATCGTCCAGCAGGTTGCCCGACAGCACGCCCTCTGTATAGATGGTTGGCGGTGCGTCGTCGAACTCCTTCAGCACCATCATCTTGCCCATCTGGGGGTGCGGTCCAGCGGCGAAGGGCAGCACCTGCACCAGGACTTGGCGGGCGCGCGCTCCGTTTACGATGTGCCCCAACTGCTGCGCCATCACCGTGCCCGAGCCGACTGGCGTGCGCAGCACGTTCTCATGCAGCACAGCCCAATACACGGGCCTCGTGACGTCCTTGAGGATCTCGGCGCGGTCCATTCGCAGCCGAACCATCTCGGTGATCCACTCGTCCGTGGCGAGCGGGTTGCTCGCCAAGTAGATGGCGGTCGCGTACTCGGGAGTCTGAAGCAGCCCCGGTACGACAGCGGGTGCCCACTCGCAGATGCTCGTCGCCAGTCGCTCCAGTTCTGCCGCGTGCGCGAAGTACTCCGCATACCTCGGATCATCGATCAGCTTTTTGCACAGCCGCTCGAAAATACCGTCGGTTTACAGCACTTGGTCGATCCGCTGGGCCACATCCAGTTGCGGCTTCCTGATCGCCTGCTCGAACTGGCCGATGTAGCCGCCGGAGACGAAGACCTTCGCCCCCAGCTCCGTCTGGGTGAGGCCCGCCTCCTCGCGGCGACGCTTCAGCTCGGTGCCGAAGAACTCCCAGACCGCCTGACGTGAACCGTTGGCCACTGCCAACCCCCTTGTGCTGCCACGCGCTTGTAGGGCTCAGGCCCCTTCCGAGTCTAGTTCTGGGGCGTCACCGTAAGGACACGAAGCGTGAAGAACGTGACGGAAGGGAAGTGATGCGCACAGTGAACACACAGGAGTCAGCGGACCGGGTCGAGGAAGCGGAGCGAACCCTCGAGGAATTGCGGACCGCATTGGAGAAGGTCGGGATCAAGTTGCCTTCGCTCGGGCTTGATCCCATCTCGTTGGCCTGCGAGGCCCCGATCCCGTTGGTGGAGCTGGGGCGGTGCTCGGTGCAGACGGCCGCGCAGCTCGCGGCGGCCCTGCGATGAACGCGGTACGACCGCCGCTGGGCTCGTACGCGTTGGACACCGGGACGAACAGAGTGGGGGTGGTCATGGGACATCAGGGACCGTATGTGCAGCTCAGACCACTGGGTGACGGCCGGGAGTGGGACGTACCGCCGTACCGGGTGCGGGAGGCGACTCCCGCGGAGCGGATCAGCGCGGCGACGGCGTACGCGAATGCCCGCAGCAGAGGCGAGGTGCCGTGACGGGGGATGCCCCGCACAAAAGCAGGCGGCCTCCACCGGACCGGAGTCCGGAGAAGGCCGCTTGCCCGCAGGGTCAGGTCAGTTGAGGACCGCGATGCCGTCCGTCGTGACCGTCGGACGACCCGACGTGCCGACGACCACGATCTTCAGGGTGTGCTGGGCCGCGCTGCTCCAGGTCTTGGTCCACATCGCCTGGCGGTAGGCCGTGGTGGCGGACTTGAGGTCGACAGTGGCCTGGTAGGTGCCGTCGACGTAGATCTTGACCGCGCCCGAGGTGCTCGCGCGCGAGGCGATCCACGCGACCGAACGGCCCTTGAAGGTCCAGGTCAGCGAGGCGTTGGTGGTGCCGGAGCTGGCGGAGTAGCCGCCGAGGTAACTGCTGCTGGACCGCTTGGTCCAGGTACCGGTCGCCTTGGCGGAACTCTCCTGGAGGAGGGTGGCCGTACGGGTGACCGACGCGGTCGCCGTGTTGCCGGCCAGGTCGGTGGCGGTGAGGCCGAACTTGGTCGCCGTCGCCGACTTGGCGGTGGCGGACCAGCTCGTGGAGGTCGCCGTCAGGGTCTTCGTGGTCGGCGAGGTGGCGGCCTGGGAACGCAGCCCGTTGTCGTCGGCCGCCTTCCAGGTCACCGTCACCGGCACCGCCGCCGTGTTGACCGTGCCCTTGCCCAACTGCGCGGACGGCGCTGTCGGGTAGGTGGGCCGTGTGGTGTCGGCGGTCACCGTGACGGCGGCCGAGGTGGCGGTCTTGCCCGAGACGTGGGTCGCCCGCACCTGGACACTGTGCCGGCCCGGGGCGAGCGTGATGGAGGCCGAGGTGGCCGTGCCCGCGACCTTCGCCACGGAGGTGCCGTCCACGAGGACCTCCGCGCCCGAGAGCAGCGAGGTCGGCGTCGAGGTGGACCAGCGCACGGTCGCCGTGGTCCCGGTGACGTACCCGGTGCCCGAACGCGCCGTGCCCGACGCGGAGCCCACGCTGGTGACACCCACCCCGGCCGGGGGACCGGCCGCGTAGGAGCGGACGGTGCCGAGCTTGGCGTAGAGCTGGTTGCCGGGGCAGTCGGTGGCGAAGCCGTTGCGGTGCCCGGAGACGGCGTTCATCGTGTACGTCTTGCCGAAGGTGAAGCCGGAGCTGTCCTTGGCACCCTCGGTCAGGGTGCTGGTACCGGTCGGGCTGACCCCCGACATCCCGAGCTTCCACGCGGCGATCCGGGAGATCGCGGTCACCATGGCCTGGCTCGGCGTCGCACCGACGATGGTGCTCGCCGTGGAGTCACCGCCGCTGAGGTCGGTGTACGTGCCGATCGCGGCGATGCCCATCGAGTCGGTGTTGAACCCGTAGGTCTGCGCGCCGATCACCGGCATCGCGGCGCCGCCGAAACGGCCCTCGAAGACCGTGCCGCACTTGTCGACCAGGAAGTTGTAGCCGAGGTCGCGCCAGCCCTGGTGCAGATGCAGCGCGTACAGGCTGCGCACGATCGAGGGCGAGTCGGCGCAGGAGTAGGTGTTGGTGGTGTCGGTGTGGTGGACGAACACCGCCTTCACGGTGTGACCGTAGTCCGGGTAACCGGTGTCACGGGCGCACTCGTCCGCGCCCCAGCCCGCCCGCGTGACGAACGGGGGAGCGGGCACCTTCGTCGCCGGGGGCTGCGCGGGCAGCGGGCTCGGCACCGTATGCGGCACGGCGGAGGCGCTCGCGCAGGACGGGTAGGCGGCCGACAGCGAGGGCAGGTAGCCGGGCGCGGTGGGCGCCGCGCTGGTGGGCGGTGCCGTCGAGGTGGACGCGCTGGGCGACGCGGGGGCGGTCGTCCCGGCGTCGGTGCTCTGCGAGGGCTCGGCGGTCGGGGTGGGCGGGGGAGTGCTCTCGGCCGGTGTCTCCGTGGTGGAGTCGGCAGGAGCGGGGGTGGTCTCCGCCGGGCTGTCCGAGGGGGTCTGCTCCGGGGCGGAGGTCGTCTCGGGGCCGGTCGGCTGGTCGGTCGGGGTCTCCTCTCCGTCGCCGGGCATCGCGTAGGCGGCCGGGTCCATGGCGGGAGTGGTGGAGCCGCCCTTGCCGGGGTCCACCAGATCGACGGTCAGGCCCTTGGGCAGCGCCTTGCCGTCCGCCTTCACCTGCACGCCGTCGGAGGGTCCGGCCCACAGCGGGGCGGTGCCGCCGCGCACTCCGGCCCGGTCGCGCTCGGCGGGGTCGGGCTGGGCGTCCCCGGCGCCGAGCGCCTGCCAGTCGGACCACTTGCCGGTCGCCGAGGACCGGGTGCGGACCCGTACCGTCCCGTCGAGGCGGACACTCGGGTCCTGCCAGCTCACCGCCAGCATCCGGAACGCCTTGGTCGAGCGGGCCGTAAGTGTGCGCTCGCCCGACGAGCCGGTCAGGTCCAGCGAGTCCACCGAGGTGTGCACGACGTGCGGGCCGTCCGCCGCCGTGCTCGTGTCCGAGCCGGCGCGGAGGGCGACGACCGCGCCCGTCCCCGCCACCAGCACGGTCCCGGCGGCGAGCCATATCCTGGCCCGTCTCCCCCGCGGCGCCCGCGCGCCGCCTGCCTCTGTTCTCATGTCCAGCCTCTCCCCTTGCCGCCACAGGCGGCCCGTGCGCACACATGCGTCACGTCCAGCGGGATCGTAGAGCCGGGCGTGGGGCCGGTCACAGCCGGGGGCGGATAACCGGAGTGACGCCTTCGCGGGTCCGGGCGTGGGCGAGAATGGACGGCATGAGTCTGTTCCGCGACGACGGCATCGTGCTGCGCACCCAGAAGCTGGGCGAGGCGGACCGGATCATCACCCTGCTGACCCGCGGCCACGGCCGGGTCCGGGCGGTGGCGCGCGGGGTACGGCGCACGAAGTCGAAGTTCGGCGCCCGGCTGGAGCCGTTCTCCCACGTCGACGTGCAGTTCTTCGCGCGGGGCAGCGAGCTGGTCGGGCGCGGGCTGCCGCTGTGCACCCAGAGCGAGACGATCGCCCCGTACGGCGGCGGCATCGTCACCGACTACTCCCGCTACACCGCCGGGACCGCCATGCTGGAGACGGCCGAGCGGTTCACCGACCACGAGGGCGAGCCCGCCGTACAGCAGTACCTGCTTCTGGTCGGCGGCCTGCGCACCCTCGCGCGCGGCGAGCACGCCTCCAACCTCGTCCTCGACGCCTTCCTGCTCCGCTCGCTCGCCGTCAACGGCTACGCGCCGACCTTCGGGGACTGCGCCCGGTGCGGGATGCCGGGGCCGAACCGGTTCTTCTCGGTCGCCTCGGGCGGCTCGGTGTGCGTGGACTGCCGGGTGCCGGGCAGTGTGGTCCCCTCCCCGCAGACCCTGCTGCTGCTGGGCGCGCTGCTTACGGGAGACTGGGAGACCGCGGACGCGGCCGAGGCGCGGCACGTCCGCGAGGGGAGCGGCCTGGTGTCGGCCTACCTGCACTGGCATCTGGAGCGGGGTCTGCGCTCCCTGCGCTACGTAGAGAAGTAAGCAGCAAGCACGGCTGAGGAGACGAGAAGCATGGTCGTACGCGGATTTCTGGGGGGCCGGCGCCGGGAGTACCAGGCGCCGGAACCGCACCCGTCCGGCGCCCGCGCGCCGAAGCTTCCCGGTGAGCTGGTCCCCGAGCACGTGGCGATCGTCATGGACGGCAACGGGCGCTGGGCCAAGGAGCGGGGGCTGCCGCGTACCGAGGGGCACAAGGTGGGCGCCGAGCAGGTGCTCGACGTGCTCCAGGGGGCGATCGAGGCGGGCGTCCGCAACATCTCGCTCTACGCCTTCTCCACCGAGAACTGGAAGCGGTCGCCCGACGAGGTCCGCTTCCTCATGAACTTCAACCGCGACTTCATCCGCAAGTCCCGCGACCAGCTCGACGCGCTGGGCATCCGGGTGCGCTGGGTCGGGCGCATGCCCAAGCTGTGGAAGTCGGTGGCGAAGGAACTCCAGGTCGCGCAGGAGCAGACCAAGGACAACGATCTCCTCACCCTGTACTTCTGCATGAACTACGGCGGCCGCGCCGAGATCGCCGACGCCGCGCAGGCCATCGCCGAGGACGTCAAGGCGGGCCGCCTGGACCCGGCCAAGGTCACCGAGAAGACCGTCCAGAAGTACCTCTACTACCCCGACATGCCCGACGTGGACCTCTTCCTCCGCCCCAGCGGCGAACAGCGCACGTCGAACTACCTGTTGTGGCAGAGCGCCTACGCGGAGATGGTCTTCCAGGACGTCCTGTGGCCCGACTTCGACCGCCGTGACCTGTGGCGCGCGTGCGTCGAATTCGCCTCGCGCGACCGTCGCTTCGGGGGAGCGGTCCCGAACGAGGAGCTGCTGGCGATGGAGGCGGCGATGAAGGGCGACGACTCGGCGTCGTAGTGCCTGCGCGTGTCCTCGTGCCACTTCGTGACTTCGTGACTTCGTGTGAGAACGCCCCCTGCCTGTCCGGCAGGGGGCGTTCTTGTCGTGCGGGGGCTTGTGGGCAGGGGGGTCCTCGTGCGGGGCCTTCCGGCTCAGTCGGTGGCTTCCGCGCAGTCCGCGCAGGTACCGAAGATCTCCACCGTGTGGGCGACGTTCACGTAGCCGTGTTCGGAGGCGATGGCCTCGGCCCACTTCTCCACGGCGGGGCCCTCCACCTCGACGGCCTTGCCGCAGGTGCGGCAGACCAGGTGGTGGTGGTGTTCGCCCGTGGAGCAGCGACGGTAGACCGACTCACCGTCCGAGGTACGCAGCACGTCGACCTCGCCGGCGTCGGCGAGGGACTGGAGGGTGCGGTAGACGGTGGTGAGCCCGACCGAGTCGCCCTTGTGCTTGAGCATGTCGTGGAGATCCTGCGCACTGCGGAACTCGTCGACCTCGTCGAGGGCCGCCGCCACCGCCGCGCGCTGCTTGGTCGCGCGGCCCTTCACGGGCGGTCCAGCGGTCGTCACCGGGTGCCTCCTCAGATCTGCGCCTCTGACCGGCCCATTGTGCCAGCCGTTGCCCCCGGCGGTCAGACGCGAAGCCGCGTCCGGTGGTTCGGGAGTGCGGGGCGTGCACGGGGCCGGTGCTGCGGCGGGGTGCCCCGAGGTCAGACGCCCACCTCGTCCCCCGCGGGTCGTGTCGCCGGGATCGCGCACTCGACCGGGTCCCCGGTGGGCCGGGTCGCCCGGGCCCGCCGACGGGCCAGGGGCGTGGCGAGGGCGGTCATGACGGCGAAGGCGGCGATGGTGAGAAGGACGATCGTGGCGCCCGGGGGGACGTCCTCGTAGAACGAGGTGATCGTGCCGCCTATGGACACCGTCACGCCCAGGGCCACCGCTATAGCGAACGTCGCCGCGAAGCTGCGGGTCAGCTGCTGGGCGGCGGCCACCGGGACCACCATGAGCGCCGACACCAGGATCAGGCCGACGACACGCATCGCCACGGTGACGGTGACCGCCGCCGTGACCGCGACGAGCAGGTTCAGCGCACGCACCGGCAGCCCGGTGACCCGCGCGAACTCCTCGTCCTGGCTGACGGCGAACAACTGCCGCCGCAGCCCGAGCGTCACCGCGACCACAGCCGCGCCGAGCACGAGGATCGCGGTCACATCGGCCGGCGCCACCGTGGACAGCGAGCCGAAGAGATACGACGTGAGGTTGGCATTGGATCCGCCCGGCGCGAGGTTGACGAAGAGCACACCGCCCGCCATACCGCCGTAGAAGAGCATGGCGAGCGCGATGTCACCCCGCGTCCTGCCGTACCACCGGATCAGCTCCATCAGCACCGATCCCGCCACGGAGACGAGCGTCGCCATCCACACCGGCGACGAGTTCAGCAGGAAACCCAGACCGACACCGGTCATCGCCACGTGCCCGATGCCGTCACCCATCAGCGGCTGGCGGCGCTGCACGAGGTAGATGCCGATCGCCGGCGCGATGACACCGACCAGGACGGCCGCGAGCAGCGCCCGCTGCATGAAGGCGTAGTTCAGGAAGTCCATCAGCTCAGCAGTCCCGTACGGATCGGTTCGGCGCCCGCGTGCGGATGCACGTGGTCGTGGCCGGGCAGGGCGTGCTGGCCGACGGCCTTCGGCGGCGGCCCGTCGTGCAGCACACAGCCGTCCCGCAGCACCACCGCGCGGTCGATCAGCGGCTCCAGCGGGCCCAGTTCGTGCAGCACCAGCAGAACGGTCGCCCCGGCGGCCACCTGCTCGCGCAGGGTCGCGGCCAGCACCTCCTGGCTGGCGAGGTCGACACCCGCCATCGGCTCGTCCATGATCAGAAGCTCCGGCTCGGACACCAGCGCCCGGGCGATCAGCACCCGCTGGTGCTGACCCCCGGAGAGCGCCGTCACCGAGTCCCTGGCCCGGTCCGCCATGCCGACCAGCTCCAGCGCCCGCTGCACCGCCTCCCGGTCCGCCTTGCGGAAGAACCCGAAGCGGGTCCGCGCCAGCCGCCCCGACGACACGATCTCGGACACCGTGGCCGGTACGCCCCCGGCGGCGGAGGTGCGCTGGGGGACGTAGCCCACACGGGCCCAGTCCCGGAAGGACCGCAACGGCGTCCCGAACAGCTCGACGGCGCCGGAGGTGGCCGGCACCTGCCCGATGGCGGTCCGCACGGCCGTGGACTTGCCCGAACCGTTGGCCCCGAGCAGCGCGACGACCTCACCGGGCCGCACGCTCAGGTCGATGCCCCGCAGCACCGGCCGCCCGCCCAGCTCGGCCCGCACGTCCCGCAGGGTCAGTACGGGCGCCGACTCCCGCTCGTCGCCGGTCACTTGGACCCCAGCGCGCTCTGGAGGGCCTTGAGGTTGGCCCGCTGGACGGCGAGGTAGTCCTGGCCGCGCGACTTCTTCGTGATGCCCTCGATCGGATCGAGCACGTCCGTCTTCAGGCCCGCGTCCCCGGCGACGGTCTTCGCGGTCCTGTCGCTGACCAGCGTCTCGTAGAACACGGTCGAGACCCCGTCCGCCTTGGCGAGCTTGTGCAGCTCCCGCACCCGCGCCCCGCTCGGCTCGGACTCGGGGTCCAGCCCGCTGATCGCCTCCTCGGTGAGGCCGTACCGCTCGGCGAGGTAACCGAAGGCCGCGTGCGTCGTGATGAAGACCTTGGACCGGGTGTGCGCCAGGCCCTCCTCGAAGTCGGTGTTCAGCTCGTCCAGCTGGTTCACCAGGGCCGCGGTGTTCTTCTTGTAGTCCGCAGCGTGGTCCGGGTCCGCCTTCTCGAACGCACGGCCGACACCCTGGGCGACCTCGGCGTACCGCACCGGGTCGAGCCAGATGTGCGGGTCCTTGCCGTTCTCCCCCTCGTGGTCGTGGCCCTCGTGCTCGGCGGCGTGGCCCCCGACCTCGGTGCCGTGCTCCTCCAGCGTGGTCAGCGTGGCCGCGTCGATCTTCGTCCTCACCGGCGACTGGTCCACCGCCTCGTCCACCGACGGCTGCAGCCCCTTCAGATAGAGGACGGCGTCGGAACGCTCCAGCCCGCCTATCTGCCGCGGGCTGATCTCCAGGTCGTGCGGCTCCTGGCCCGGCGAGGTGAGCGTGGTCACGTGCACGTGGTCCCCGCCGATCCGCTCCGCGAGGTAGGCCATCGGATAGAAGGAGGCGACGACGTCGAACTTCCCCGTGTCCCCCGAAGCGGCGCTGCTGTCCGAGCAGGCGGACAGCGTCCCCAGGCCCAGCGCGGTCACGGCCGCTATCGCGGACCCGGATATGAGGCGTCGTCGTACGTTCATGACAGTCATTTTCAACTAAGTTGGAAACGATTGTCAACAAGCTGCCCGCCCGGAGCTCGCGACGCGGATTCTCCGGGTCGGCTTGGTAAGGGTTAGGGCGGGCTTCGACGGCTTCGGGAGGGGCGTCGGCGGGGGCCGATTTGGCCGTGGGGGAGCATGCGCCGGTAACCTGAATCATTCGCTGGAAGCATCTCGCTTCAACGCCCGTCGTCGTAATGAAGAGAGCACCGTGGCCGCCGACAAGATCGACACCATCGTCAGCCTGAGCAAGCGCCGTGGCTTCGTTTTCCCCTGCAGTGAGATCTACGGCGGACAGCGTGCCGCCTGGGACTACGGACCGCTGGGTGTCGAGCTCAAGGAGAACATCAAGCGTCAGTGGTGGCGCTACATGGTGACGTCGCGCGAGGACGTGGTCGGTATCGACTCGTCCGTCATCCTGGCCCCCGAGGTCTGGGTCGCCTCCGGTCACGTCGCCACCTTCACGGACCCGCTGACCGAGTGCACCTCGTGTCACAAGCGGTTCCGCGCGGACCACCTGGAAGAGGCGTACGAGGAGAAGAAGGGCCACGCCCCGGCGAACGGCCTGGCCGACCTCAACTGCCCGAACTGCGGCAACAAGGGCACCTTCACCGAGCCCAAGCAGTTCTCCGGTCTGCTCTCCACCCACCTCGGCCCGACCCAGGACTCCGGCTCCGTCGCCTACCTGCGTCCCGAGACCGCCCAGGGCATCTTCACCAACTTCGCCCAGGTGCAGACCACTTCGCGCCGCAAGCCGCCCTTCGGTATCGCGCAGATGGGCAAGTCCTTCCGCAACGAGATCACGCCCGGCAACTTCATCTTCCGGACCCGCGAGTTCGAGCAGATGGAGATGGAGTTCTTCGTCAAGCCGGGCGAGGACGAGGAGTGGCAGGAGTACTGGATGCAGCAGCGCTGGAACTGGTACACCAACCTCGGCCTGCGCGAGGAGAACATGCGCTGGTTCGAGCACCCGAAGGAGAAGCTCTCCCACTACTCCAAGCGCACTGCCGACATCGAGTACCGCTTCTCGTTCGGCGGCTCGGAGTGGGGCGAGCTGGAGGGTGTCGCCAACCGCACGGACTACGACCTCGGCGCGCACGCCAAGGCGTCCGGCCAGGACCTCTCCTACTTCGACCAGGAGGCCGGCGAGCGCTGGACCCCCTACGTCATCGAGCCCGCCGCCGGTGTCGGCCGCACCATGCTGGCCTTCCTCCTCGACGCCTACACCGAGGACGAGGCGCCCAACGCCAAGGGCAAGATGGAGAAGCGCGTCGTGCTGCGCCTCGACCACCGTCTCGCGCCGGTCAAGGTCGCGGTGCTCCCGCTCTCCCGCAACCCGGAGCTGTCTCCGAAGGCCAAGGGTCTCGCCCAGGCGCTGCGCCAGAACTGGAACATCGACTTCGACGACGCCGGCGCCATCGGCCGCCGCTACCGTCGTCAGGACGAGATCGGTACCCCCTTCTGCGTGACCGTCGACTTCGACACGCTCGAGGACAACGCGGTGACCGTGCGCGAGCGCGACACCATGAAGCAGGAGCGGGTCTCCCTCGACCAGATCGAGGGCTACCTCGCCGCCCGTCTGATCGGCGCCTGACCTTCGCATTTCCGCCCACCCTCCTGCCCGGTCCCCCGGGTCGGAGGGTGGGCTTTTCCGTGTCTGGACGGGGTCTACCCGGAATCCGCTGACAAGTAACAGCTGACAGATATTGAATTCTGTCAGTCCACGTGCCAAGCTGGACGCATGACGATCCCCACGCGAAATCTCGGAACCACCGGCCCCCAGGTCTCCGCCCTCGGCCTCGGCTGCATGGGAATGTCGGGTATGTACGGAGAAGCGGACCGCCCGGAAGCCATTCACACGGTGCACGCCGCTCTGGAAGCAGGCGTCACCCTCATCGACACCGGCGACTTCTACGGCATGGGTCACAACGAAATGCTGGTGGGCGAAGCCCTGCGCACCGCCCCGGCCCACCTGCGTGACAACGCGGTGCTGAGCGTGAAGTTCGGCGCCCTGCGCGACCCGGACGGCGCCTGGCTCGGCTTCGACGGCCGGCCCGCCGCGGTGAAGACCTTCGCCGCCTACTCCCTCCAGCGCCTCGGCGTGGACCACATCGACATCTACCGACCCTCCCGCCTCGACCCGGACGTCCCGATCGAGGAGACGGTCGGCGTGGTCGCGGAACTGGTGGAGAAGGGGTGGGTGAAGCACATCGGCCTCAGCGAGGTCGGCCCCGACACCATCCGCCGGGCCGCCGCCACCGCCCCGATCTCCGACCTCCAGATCGAGTACGCGCTGATCTCGCGCGGCATCGAGCGGGAGATCCTCCCCACCCTCCGCGAGCTGGGCATCGGCGTCACCGCGTACGGCGTGCTCTCCCGCGGCCTGCTCTCCAACCACATCTCCGCCGACCGCGACTTCGCCGCCACCGACTTCCGCGCCTTCTCGCCCCGCTTCCAGGGCGAGAACTTCCGGCACAACCTGAGCCTGGTCGACTCCCTCCGCAAGATCGCGGAACAGAAGGGGGCCACGGTCGCGCAGATCGCCATCGCCTGGGTCCTGGCCCAGGGCTCCGACATCGTGCCGGTCATCGGCTCCCGCACCCCCGAGCGGCTGTCCGAGGCGCTGGGCGCCCTGGACATCACCCTGGACGCCGCCGACCTCGCCGCCATCGAGGAGGCCGTCCCGGCCGACGCGGCGGCCGGCGAGCGGTACGCCCCCGCGCAGATGGCCATGCTGGACAGCGAGCGATGAGCAGGAACCGGTGACCGGCGCGCCGGGTACGGTCTAGGCATGGCAGCGACCGAGACCCTGACCGCCGAGCGCATCCTCGAGGCAACGGAGGAGGTGCTGCGCCGCCACGGGCCGGCCAAGGCCACCGTGGTCGACGTGGCCCGTGCTCTCGGCGTCAGCCACGGCAGTGTCTACCGCCACTTCCGCACCAAGGCGGCGCTGCGCGAGGCGGTCACCAAGCGCTGGCTGGACCGCACCTCGGAGCGGCTCGCGGTCATCGCCGGTGAGGAGACCCCCGTCGAGGTGCGGCTGCGTGACTGGCTCGCCGCCCTGTTCGAGGCCAAGCGGCACAAGGCGGGTGACGATCCCGAACTCTTCGCCACCTACAGCGTGCTGGCCGAGGAGAGCGGGGCGACGGTCGGCGAGCACATCACCGACCTCACCGCCCA
Organism: Streptomyces griseoluteus; assembly: GCF_004784465.1. GTDB lineage: Bacteria > Actinomycetota > Actinomycetes > Streptomycetales > Streptomycetaceae > Streptomyces > Streptomyces griseoluteus. The sequence goes on from NZ_SRRU01000002.1 coordinate 64,188, forward strand.
GCTCGCCCGGATCATCGAGGACGGCGCCGAGTCCGGCACCTTCCGCGCCGCGGACCCGGCCGCCGAGGCCCGCGCCGTCTTCCAGGCCACCGCCCGTTTCCACGACCCCTGTTACGCGCGTGAGTGGCAGCAGCCCGGCATCGAGGAGGACTTCAAGGTGATCGTGGACCTGCTGATACGCGGGCTGGGCGCACCTGTCCGGCCGTGATTCCGGTCAGGCCGTGACGCGCCAGAAGTCCCGCATCACGGCGGGCGGGGTCGGGCCGGTCATGGCGACCTGGGTGAGCAGGACGGTCACCTTGCCGGTGGCCGGGACCAGATGGGCCGCGGTGCCGGTGCCGCCGACCCAGCCGTAGCGGCCGGGCACGTGCCATGGTTCGGTGGGGGCGATGTCGACCGAGCCGCCGTAACCCCAGCCCTGGCCCTCCAGGAAGAGGGGGCTGCTCTCCCGCTGGGCCGGGGTGAGCTGGTCGCTGGTCATCCGGGCGACGGACTCTGGCGAGAGCAGCCTGCGGTCACCGCCCGCTTCGCCCCCGGCCAGCAGCATCCGTGCGAAGGCCAGATAGTCGTCGGCGGTGGAGACCAGGCCGCCGGCACCGGAGGGGAAGGCGGGGAGCCGGTCCCAGCCGTCGTTGAAGGCCTCGGCCACCTTCAAGGTGCCGTCGGGGCCGGGCTGGTAGGCGGTGGGCAGCCGGTGCAGGTCCCGTTCCGGCACGGAGAAGCCCGTGTCCTTCATGCCGAGTGGCTCGAAGATCCGCTCGGCCAGGAAGTCCGGCAGTGACTGGCCCGTCGCGCGTGCGATCAGGGCGCCCTGAAGATCGGAGGAAGTGTTGTAGAGCCAGGCCTCACCGGGCTGGTGGAGGAGCGGCACCTTGGCGAGGTCGGCCAGCAGCTCGTCCATGGCGGGCACCGCGTGCGGGGCGAACCCGCCGCGCTGGAGCTCGAACAGCGGGGCCACGGCGGGCAGCGAGAAGTCCGGCGGGAACCCCCACCCGCACCGGGAACTGAGCAGGTGCTCCACGGTGATGGGCCGCTCGGCCGGCACCAGGTCGTCCACCGGCGACCCGGGCGTCCGCACCACCATCGGGGCGGCCAGCTCGGGCAGCCAGCGCGACACCGGGTCGTCCAGCCCGACCACCCCCTCGTCGACGAGCATCAGCAGCGCGGCCGCGGTCACGGGCTTGGTGATCGAGGCGAGCCGGAACAGCGAGTCCCGCTCCAGCGGCACGGTCCGGCCGGTGTCCGTGTGCCCGACGGCCACCGCCTCCACCTCGTCCCCCCGGGCGACGAGGCCGACCGCGCCGGGCAGGCTCTCGTCGTCCACGTGCCGGCGCAGGGTGTCGTGCAGTGCGGTCATGGGGTTCGCCTTCCGGTCGGCGCGGGTCGTCATGGGGTACGACTCCCACGGTGCCGGGAACTCATCGCCGGGCGGGGTCCAGCGTCGCCTGATGGGCCTCGGCCAGATGCTCCGTTGCCGGGTGCTCGTCCGTAGGCGTCCAGGGCAGGTGCCGGGTGCCCCGGCGCCAGCCGCAGGTGCCGCAGCCGAAGGTCCGCTGGAGCCCGGCCCGTTCCACCCGTACGACGTGTTCCCGGCCGTGCCGGTCCCATCGGCGCACGCTGGTGCCGATTCTGTTGTCGGTCATGCCCGGAGTGTGCGGCACGCCGGGCGGGGCCAGGGGCGGAAGTCCGGGTGGGAACTCTCACACGGTTCCGGCTCAACCCGCCTCGCGGGGCAGGCGGAGGCTCAGCAGACCGGTGGCGAGGATCGCCGTGAGCTGGGTGAGCAAAGCGATCAGCAGGGCGTCCCGCATGCCAAGGTGCGGGACCAGGGTCAGGAAGAGGGCGCCCAGGGTGGCCACACCCAGGGCGAAGGACGCCTGCTGGGTCGTCGCCAGCACCCCGCTGCCCACCCCGGCACGGGCGGCGGGGACCTCGGAGAGCACGATCCGCAGCAGATTGGGGAGCTGGAGCGCCTGACCCGCGCCGGCGACGGCCGCACCGGGCAGCAGGCCGGCGAGCCCCAGGCCGGGCCAGTCCCGCCACACCGCCAGCGCGATCAGCAGCACACCCACGCCCTGGAGCACCGCCCCGGCGCCCACCACTCGCGTACCGAAGCGGGCGATCAGCCGGGGCCCGGCCAGCGAGACGAGCAGGAAGGAGACCGCCATCGGCGCCAGCGCCAGACCCGCACGTACCGGACCCAGACCCGCGCCCTGTTGGAGGCCCAGCGCGATGACGAACATGAACCCACTGAATCCCAGGCAGAACGGCACCACGATCAGCAGCCCCCGTCGCAGCGACAGAGTGGCGAACAGGCTCGGCGGCAGCAGCGGGGTACGGCCCAGCCGGTCCAGCCGCCGTTCCACCGTCCAGAACGCCCACCCCGCCACCGGGAACACGGCGAACGAGACCCAGGTCCACAGCGGCCAGCCCGTCGCGCGGCCCTCGGTCAGCGGGGCGAGCAGCGCCAGCAGGGCCACGGCCAGCAGGACCGTGCCGGGGACGTCGACCGGTTCGGGGTGCCGGGCGCGGGTGTCGGGGACGTGGCGGACGGCGAGGATCAGGCCGAGCACGACCACGGGCACGTTCACCAGGAAGATCGAGCGCCAGCCGGTGCCGGCGATGTCCGCCGCCACCAGGACACCGCCCAGGATCTGGCCCACCACCATGGACAGGCCCGCCGTCGCGCCGTACAGGCTCATCGCGCGGGCCCGGCGGCCACCGGCGGTGGTGGACTGGATGGTGGCGAGTACCTGCGGCAGCATCAGCGCGGCCGACGCGCCCTGCGCGGCCCGCGCCGCGACCAGGGTCCACGCGTCCGGGGCCAGTCCGCACGCCAGCGAGGTCAGCCCGAAGGCGGCCATGCCGCCGATGAACAGCCGGCGCCGGCCGAACAGGTCACCGAGCCGCCCGCCGAGCACGAGCAGCACGGCGTACGTGACGCCGTACCCGGCCACGACCAGCTCCAGCAGGGACTCGCTCGCGGAGAGGTCGCTGCCGATGGCGGGGAGGGCGACGTTGACGATGAAGAAGTCGACCAGGGGGAGCGAGGCGGCCAGCAGGACGGTCACCAGGCCCGCCCCGCTCAGGGTGGGCGCCGGAGCCGGAGCGCGTACGGACGGCGCGGTGGAGAGGGTGGTCTCGGTCATGCCACCGAGCGTGCGCCCGCCCTCAGACGGGTACCAGAGTGTGCCGATCCTGGTACCGGAAGTACCCGCCAATGCCCTCAAACGGCCCTTGTCCCGCCTGGAGCCTGGTAGTGACGGGCGCTCATCCTGGTGGCAGCAGTACCTGGCAACGGGGTCCGGGCGGAGGCACCCTGGAACCATGACGACCATGGCCCAGGAAAGCGCCGCCCCCGAGGTGAAGGGCGCGGAGATCCGGCGCCACGAGCTGGCCGCGTTCCTGCGCAGCCGCCGTGAGCGGATCACCCCGGAGCAGGTGGGGATGCCGCGCGGGGCCCGGCGGCGTACGCCGGGGCTGCGCCGGGAGGAGGTCGCGCAGCTCTCCGCCGTCGGCGTGACCTGGTACACCTGGCTCGAACAGGCCCGGAACATCCAGGTGTCCGTCCAGGTACTCGACGCCCTCGCCCGCACCCTGATGCTGGACCCCAGCGAGCGCGCCCACCTCTTCCAGCTGGCCGGGGCCGCCGACCCGACGCCCGCCGCGGTCTGCCCCAGCATCACCCCGGCGCTGCGCGCGACCCTGCGCCAGCTGGAGCCGTTCCCGGCGGCGGTGCAGAACAGCCGGTACGACATCCTGGCCTACAACCGCACCTACGCCCGGCTGCTGTGCGACATGGACGCCGTCCCGCCCGAGGACCGCAACTGCGTGCTTCTCGCCTACTCCAACCCCGAGTGGCGCTCCTCGATCGTCCACCTGGACGAGGCCCTGCGGCTGATGGCGGCCCGCCTGCGCGCCTCGCTCGCCGGACACCTCGGCGAACCCGCCTGGAAGATGCTCCTCAAGCGCCTCCAGGCATACCCCGAGTTCCGCGAACACTGGGAGCGCTACGAGGTGGTCGGCAGCCGCTCCAAGACCAAGGAGTTCCTCAACCGCCACGTGGGCCACCTCACCCTGGAACACACCGACCTCTGGCTCTCCCCGGACCAGGGCCCCCGCATGGTGATCTACCCACCCAAGAACGAGGAGTCCCGAGAACGCCTGGAGAAGCTGCACGCGCTGGCGCTGGAGGGCTGAGTCCGGGGGATCAGCCGGACGTACCCACGGGCTGCCGCACCTCCGCGGTCTCCAGCCGCTCAGCCGTCCGCTCCGCCGTCCTGTGGGCCCAGCGGCCGCTGGTCAGGAGGCCGAGGATGAGGACGGCGGCGCCGCACGCGGCGAGAATCCACCAGCCGGGGCGGGCGGCGGAGACGAAGGTGTCGCGGTAGGGGGACGAGCCGATGCCCGCGGCCAGGACCGCGCCGATGACGGCGACGCCGAGGGTCTGGCCGAGCTGGCGGCTGGTGGAGGCGACCGCCGCCGCCACGCCCGCCTGGGCGCGGGGCATGCCGGAGACGGCTGTGTTGGTGATGGGGGCGTTGACGAAGCCGAAGCCGACGCCGAAGAGGACGTAGCCGAGGAAGAGGGTGACGTTGGAGGTCTCGGCCTCGAAGAGGGCGAAGAGGAGGCCGCTCACCGTCATCGCCGCGCCCGCGATCAGCAGGGGCAGCCGCGGCCCCCGGCTGCCGACCAGCCGTCCGGACAGCGGGGCGCACAGCAGGGTCGGCACCGCCATGGGCAGCATCCACAGGCCGGCGTGCAGGGCGTCGAGGCCGCGTACGTTCTGGAGGTAGAGCGTGGACAGGAAGAGGAACCCGCCCAGCGCGGCGAAGGCGCTCACCGCTATCCCGGTCGCCCCGCTGAACGGTGCCGAGTGGAAGAAGCGCAGGTCGATGAGGGGCTCTGCGCGCCGGGGCTCGTAGATCAGGAGGGCCAGCAGCGCGGCGACGGCCACGGCGGCGAAGGGGAGCACCTCGGGGAGGCTCGCGTCCGGGGCCTCGATGATCGCGTAGGTCAGCGAGCCGAACAGGGCGATCACCAGCACCTGGCCGACCGGGTCCGGGCGGCGCGGCCGGGGCGCGCGGGACTCGGGGACGAAACGCAGGGTGAGCAGCAGGGCGGCGAGGCCGACCGGCAGGTTGACCCAGAAGATCGAGCGCCAGCCGACCGACTCCACCAGCAGCCCGCCCGCCAGCGGACCGGCGGCCATGGAGATGCCGACAACCGCACCCCAGGCGCCGATCGCACGCGCCCGTTCACGCGGGTCGGTGAAGGTGTTGGTGATGATCGACATGGCGACCGGGTTGAGCATCGAGCCGCCGACCGCCTGGACCATGCGGAACACCACGAGGAGTTCCAGGTCCGGCGCGAGCGAGCACAGCAGGGAACCGGCGGTGAAGATCACCAGCCCGGCCATGAAGACCCGTTTGCGGCCGATCCGGTCCGCCGTGGACCCCGCCAGCATCAGCAGCGAGGCCAGCACCAGCGTGTATGCGTCGATCGTCCACTGGAGACCGGAGGTGGTGGCGTCCAGCTCGCGCTGCATCGAGGGCAGCGCGACGTTCAGGGCGGTGTTGTCCAGGCTCACGATCAGCAGGCTCATGCAGCAGATCGAGAGCACCAGCATCCGCCGCCGGTGAGTCAGCTCGGGCATGCGTCCCATCGTACGTGTTCGATAGTGCGGCTAACTAATGACCCCTACATGATCCGTGCCGGTACCCGTACCCGATCCTTACGGCAGGGGGAGGGGCACCGGTGAGGTGAGGGACAATGGACGACGCCCTTGCCGTACATCCGTCCCGGAGCCCCCTGATGACCCAGCCGCTGTCCATCGGCCCGCACGCCGTGGTGCCGCCCGTCGTGCTCGCACCCATGGCCGGGATCACCAACGCCCCCTTCCGCACCCTGTGCCGGGAGTTCAGCGGGGGCAAGGGGCTGTTCGTCAGCGAGATGATCACCACGCGGGCGCTGGTCGAGCGCAACGAGAAGACCATGCAGCTCATCCGGTTCGACGAGAGCGAGAAGCCGCGCTCGATCCAGCTGTACGGCGTCGACCCGGCCACCGTCGGCAAGGCCGTCCGCATGATCGCGGAAGAGGGCCTGGCCGACCACATCGACCTGAACTTCGGGTGCCCGGTCCCCAAGGTGACCCGTAAGGGAGGGGGCTCCGCGCTGCCGTACAAGCGGAACCTGCTGCGGGCCATCCTGCGCGAGGCCGTCTCCGGCGCGGGCGACCTGCCGGTCACCATGAAGATGCGCAAGGGGATCGACGACGACCACATCACCTACCTAGACGCCGGCCGCATCGCCGTCGAGGAGGGCGTCACCGCCATCGCCCTGCACGGCCGCACCGCCGCCCAGCACTACGGCGGCACCGCCGACTGGAGCGCCATCGCCCGGCTGAAGGAGCACGTCCCGGAGATCCCGGTGCTCGGCAACGGCGACATCTGGTCCGCCGAGGACGCGCTGCGCATGGTCCGCGAGACCGGCTGCGACGGCGTGGTCGTGGGCCGCGGCTGCCTCGGCCGGCCCTGGCTCTTCGCCGACCTGGTCGCCGCCTTCGAGGGCCGCGACGACTTCCAGCGGCCGGTGCTGCGCCAGGTCGCCGACGTGATGGTCCGGCACGCCACGCTGCTCGGCGAGTGGCTCGGCGACGAGGCGCGCGGTGTCATCGACTTCCGCAAGCACGTCGCCTGGTACCTCAAGGGCTTCGCGGTCGGCTCCGAGATGCGCAAGCGGCTCGCCATCACCTCCTCGCTGGAGGAGCTGCGCGCCGGCCTGGACGAGCTGGACCTCGACCAGGCATGGCCGGCCGGCGCCGACGGCCCGCGCGGGCGCACCTCCGGCAACAACCGGGTGGTCCTCCCGGACGGCTGGCTGAAGGACCCGTACGACTGCGCGGGCGTCAGCGAGGACGCCGAGCTGGACACCTCCGGCGGCTGAACGGCAACAGGGCCGGCCCCCTAAGGGACCGGCCCTGACCTATGGATCCCTTGGGACCGTAGGGATCAGCCCTTCTTCGGGTGCGGAGTCGACCCGTACGCGGTCAGGAAGCGGTCGCGGAAGAGGTTCATCTTCCACACCGGCGCGTCGTGCGCGGGCCGCAGGCCGTCCGACCAGCCCCAGTCACCGATCTTGTCCAGCACCTTCGGGTCCTTGGCGACGATCGAGATCGGTACGTCCCTGCTGGCGTGGTTGCCGCTGACGCGGGCGATGGGCTGGTGGTCGCCGAGGAATACCAGCACCGTGTCCTTGGTGCCGTAGCGCTCCAGCCACTCGGTCAGCGCGGTGACCGAGTACTGGATCGACTTGCCGTACTCCTGGCGGGACTTGGTGGTGTCCGCGATCACGTCGGCCGGCTTGTTGCCCGCCGCCTCGATGCCCTTGAAGATCGAGCCGTCGCCCAGCTCGTCCCAGCCCACCATCTTCGGGATCGGGCCCCACGGCTGGTGGCTGGAGGTCAGGATGACCTCGGACATCATCGGCTTGTCGTGCTTCTTGCCGTGCACCCGCTTCTGGAACTGCTCCAGGGTGTACTGGTCCGGCATCGTGGACCAGCTGAACTTCGGCCCCTTGTAGCCGAGTTCGAAGGCGTTGTAGACCTTCTCCAGTCCGAAGAAGCTCTGTTCGGGCCACGCCTTCTGGACGCCCGGCATCACGCCGACCGTGTTCCAGGCGCCGGACTTCTTGAACACCTTGGTCAGGCTGAGGTGGTCGCTCGCCATCACCGTGCGGTAGCGCTGCTGGTTGCTCACCCACAGGCCGGACAGGCTGGTGGAGTGGCCGAGCCAACTGCTGCCGCCGTACGTCGCGGAGGTCAGCCAGCCGCTCTTGGCGTGGTAACCCGCCTTCTTCAGCGCCTCGGTGCGGACGGCGAGGGTCTTGTCCACGCCGGGCGCCATGATCGGGTCCTCGATCGCGCTGCGGCCGTAGCTCTCGATGAAGGTGAAGATCATGTCCTTGCCGCGCAGGTCCGGTACGAGCTGGTCGGGCGGGGTCGCGCCGAACGCGTCCACCTTGGCGACCTTCCGGAACTCGGCCTCGTCCTTCAGCGTGTCGGACACCCGCTCGGTCTGGCTCTGCAGGGTGACGGCGGCGCTGTCGGCGGCGAGCGGCACGCCCGCGAGCTGCACCCCGAAGGAGGAGCAGGTGATCCAGACGACGCCCGCGATCAGCGTCCCCCGGGTCGCGGTGGCCGAGTGCCGGGCGAGGACGTTGCTCAGGCGTACGACGGCGTAGGCCAGCGCGGCGAACAGCAGCAGTACGAGCACGATCAGACCGGCGGTCGCGGCGAGGGTGGCCGGCCGGCCGAGCGAGTCCTCCAGGTACGACTGGGCGTCCCCGAGCAGGCTCCAGTCCAGCACCAGGTTGAAGGTGCGGCCGAGGTACTGCTTGAAGCCCATGTCGAGCCAGTTCAGCACCGTCAGCGCGGCGAGGACGACACCACTGGCCGCGGCGAGCACGACCCGCGGCTTCCTCGGCAGCGCGAGCAGGATGGCCGCGCCGACGATGGCCTCCCCGGGCAGCCGGAAGAACTTGGCGGGGCCGAGGTCGACGATGGTCGCGGGCATCACCAGGGTGCAGACGACCAGGATCGCGGCGAGGACGGTGATGGTCCGGGACAGGACACGGGCACCCTGGGGGTGTTCCGCCTGCCAGCGGGTCAGGCGGGCGAAACGGAGCGGTTCGGCGGGGGTGTCTGGGGCGCCCTTAGGTGTGCGGTCCGCGTCAGGGCTGGTGCCGGGGTCGGCCTCGGGGGTGCCCTCGGGGTCGGTCTTGGCAGCGGACGTGTCGGCGGCCTCCGCGTCGGGGGAGCCCTCGGGGGCGCCTTCGGGGACGGCCTCGGCTCCGGGCGCGCGGCTCGCCTCCGCAGACGGGCCGGAGTCGGCGCCCGGCTCGGGGTCGGCCCCGGCGTCCCCACCCTCGTCCCCCGCAGGCGCGCCCCGCTGGACCTCGGGCCCGGCAGCAGCCCCCGAAGCGGCGCCCCCGTCCTCGGAGTCCGCACCCGGCGCCCCGGCATCCCCCAGGTCATCACTCTTCCCGTGCTCGACAAGGGTCTCCACCCCGCCGTCGGGACCACCCCCCGGCGCGTCGGGTGACGTATGTGTGTTCTTGTGCTGAGGCAACCCGGAGGTCCTTCCGCGCGAGGCCGGTGACGACGGAGGCGGCGGGCCGCGCCGGGGAGGCTGGGCAGGGCCGTTGGAGGCCGGTGCGCCTGGCCCGCCGCCCTTCCGTACGGTCCGCCGCGGGCCGGTGTTCACGGCCTACGGCAAATACCGGGCAAACGCCCGGTCAAGGCCGGTCTCAGGCGCCTCCGACCGCGGTGAGCAGGGCGAGCGGCGCGGCAGCCGAACGGGACTCCCGCACACACGCGTGCGGGTACGGTACCGGCTCGGAGTGGGTGTCACGCCCGTAACCCGCCAGCACTTCGGGAAGCCGGTGCCCGGCGGAGGCCGCCGCGTCCACCAGGCCACGGGCCACGGCGCGGGCCTCGTCGTGCAGGCCGTAGCGGGCGAGGCCAAGGGTGATCAACGCGTTGTCGTGCGGCCAGACCGAGCCCCGGTGGTAGGAGAGCGGGTGGTAGGCGGCCTGGCCGGCGGCGAGCGTACGGACGCCCCAGCCGGAGAAGAAGTCCGGCTCCAGCAGCCGGCGCCCGACGGCCTCCCCGTACTCCTTGTCCAGCAGCCCCGACCACAGCAGGTGCCCGGCGTCCGAGGCGAGCGCGTCTATCCGGTGGCCGTCGCCGTCCAGCGCCAGGGCGGGGAAAGCCTGTTCGGGCAGCCAGAAGTCCCGCTGGAAGCGGTCGCGCAGGTCGGCCGCCGCCTGCTCCAGCAGCGCCGCGTACGTCCCGTCGTCCCACACCGTGCGCGCCAGCCACGCCGTACGGCGCAGCGCGTCGTACGCGTATCCCTGCGCGCCCGCCGCCATCACCGCGCCGCTCGGCCGGGTGCCGTCGGCGCGGCAGATGGCACCGGGGGAGTCCTTCCAGTTCTGGTTGGCCAGGCCGCCCTCGTCGGCGCGGTAGACGAGATAGCCGCGTGCGGTCAGCCCGCCGTGGTCCAGCATCCAGCCGACCGCCGCGCGGGCGTGCCGCTCCAGCCGCCGGGCCAGGACGGTGTCGCCGGTGCGCTCGGTGTAGGCGCCGAGCAGGACCAGGAAGAGCGGGGTGGCGTCGACCGAGCCGTAGTAACGCCCGTACGGGACCTGCCCGAAGTGGGCCAGCTCGCCGTGCCGGACCTCGTGCACGATCTTGCCGGGCTGGGCGACCGCGGAGGCGCTGTCGGCGGTGGCCTGGGTGGCGGCCAGCGCGGGGAGCGTGGCGGCGGCCAGCCGCGGGCGGTACGGCAGGGCGAACAGCGAGGTCAGCAGGGCGTCCCGGCCGAGCAGCGTGAGGAACCAGGGTGCGCCCCCGGCCGGCACCCGCAGCCCCTCCCCGTCCGGCCCGCGCGCCGGTACCTGGAGCGCCGCCAGGTCGGACAGCCCGCGCACACAGGCGGCCGCCAACTCCGGCCAGGCGGTGGGGAAGGCGACCCCCTCCATGAACTCCTCCTCCGCCGCGCGGAGTTCACCGCTCACGGCGGCCGGGTCGCGGGGTACGCGCACCGTGTGCCGGTCGCCGTGCGGGCGGGCCACCACCCGCAGCAGCAGCTCCGCCGCGCCGTGCGGGGCGAGTTCGAGCATCCAGACCAGCCGCCGGGCACCGGTGCCGGTCTCCTCCACCGCGTCCGGAGCCGGGTCGGCGGTGATGGTCGTACAGGACCGCCACTCACCGCGCCGGTAACCGAACTCGATCCCGTCGTCCATCACTTGCCGGCTGCGCACGGCACCCGCCTTGACGTACGTGCGGTGGTCGGAGCGCAGCTCGAACTGGTCGGTGAAGTCGGCGTCGACGGTGAGCGCGAGCCGTACCGTGGTGGCCGTCGGACGATTGCCGGTGATGCGCACCGACTCCACGAACGAGCTGTCGCCCACGGCCTGCTCACGCCACAGCGTGTACGCGGGCGGCTCCTGGCGCCCGCCGCGCGGTACCAGTACGCAGCGTGCCGTGTCGCCCTCCCCGACCGGCTTCAGCACCTCCGGTACCGCGCCGTCGACGGTGAGCTGCCAGCGGCTCAAGTGCCGGGCGTCGCGCACGAAGAGCCCCTCCACCCGGCCGCCCCCGCGCACCCCGCTGATGTCGCCCCGGTCGCCCACGGCGGCGAACGTGGCTCCCCGTACGAGCAGTTGAGTCATCCCCGGTCCCCTCCCTCTTCCCCTGTCTCCATAGCCCCGTCCATGTCGTGCAGCAGGTCCAGCGTCAGCGCGGCGGTCCAGCCGAACCCCGGCGCCCCGCACGCCTCGCCGGTGTCCGGGTCGACGTACTCCGCGAACCCGGAGTCCCCGGCCGCGTGCAGGAAGGCGGTGCGCAGGTCGTCGGCCGCCGCCTTCTCGCCGTGGGCGCGCAGCCCGCGCTCCACCAGCCAGGCGGTGTTGAACCAGGCCGGGCCGCGCCAGTACCGGTTCGGCTCGAACGCCGGTCCCCGTAGGTCGTAGCTCGGTACGAGCCCGGTGCGCGCGGCGAAGTGCGGTCCGCGCAGGGTGCCCACCAGCGCGCCGGACACTTCGCGGGGGAGGCCGGGCAGCAGCAGTGGGACCAGGCCCGACACGCTCCGCTCGCGGATCACCCCGCCGCGCAGGTCCCGGCAGAGGAACATCCCGGACGCGTCGTCCCACAGCCGTTCCACCAGGGCCGCCGTCAGCCGCTCGGCGCGGGCGTGCCGGGCGGTGCCGGGGGTGCCCAACTCGGCCGCGATACGGGCGAGTGCGTGCTCGGAGGCGATCAGCAGGACGTTGAAGGACGGGTCCTCCACGGTGAACTCCCCGTCGCCGTCCGCGTATCCACCGTCCCGGTAGTCGGCCGCGAGGCGCACGTACCGCCCGTAGTCCAGATCGGTCGGCCGGTCCTCGGGAGCGCCGTGGTCGAGGTCGGCACGGCGGAAGGAGTGGGCCGGGGCCGGGGCGACGCGGGCCAACGGGCCGTCCCAGCAGGGGCTGTTGTCCATGCCCTGCTCCCACGGGTGCACCACCGACACCAGCCCGCCCCCGCCCAGGTCCCGGCGGCGCAGCAGATAGCGGTGCCAGGCGGCCAGCCGGGGATAGACCCGCGCCAGAAAGCCGCGCGCCCAGGACAGGCCGGGATCGGCCCGGTGCACCAGCCAGGCGGCCAGCGCGTGCACGGGTGGCTGCACGATGCCGGACGTCTGTACGGTGCGCGGGGCGCCCGCGGCCCGCCCGGCGGTGGAGGAGCGCCAGAAGTCGGGGCTCGGGAAGTAGGCGTCCAGCGGTACGGAGGGGGAGAAGACGATGTGCGGCACCCGCCCGTCCCCCCACTGCGCCGCGAGCAGCGTCTCCAGCTCCGTCTGCGCCCGCAGCGGCGACAGGTGCCGCAACCCGATGGCGATGAACGCCGAGTCCCAGGACCACTGGTGCGGATACAGGTGCCGGGAGGGGACCGTAGAGGTACCCGTCCAGTTGGCCGCCAGCACGCGAGCGGCCCTGACGTGCAGTGATGCGGACGAGGGCGCGGCGGAGAGCGGATCGTATACGATCCCGCGCCCGGTGACACGGGCTGTGAGCTGGGCAGTGCGATCCACTCGGGGCTCCCCGAAGACGTCCGGCCGACCTGGTTCGGTTGTGTCTATCGCAGGGTTACGTCTATTTAACACGCAAAACTCAATATGTAATGCAAACTTGAGGAACACAAGGGGGTGGCATGACCGGAAGGCCCGGCAGGACGGCCAGGGGCGGCGCTCAGACGAGCGCCGGTGACCTGCTCGACCTGGTGCGCAGCGGACGGGCCGTCACACGCGGCGCGCTCCAGCAGATGACCGGCCTCTCCCGCGCCACCGTCGGCCAGCGCCTGGACCGGCTGTTCCGGGCGGGCTGGCTGCGCGAGGGCGCGGGCGGCCCGGTGGACTCCCCCCTCGGCGGCCGCCCCGCCATCACCCTGGAGTTCGACGGCTCGCACGCCGTGGTCCTCGCCGCCGACCTCGACACCCGGCACGCCCGCGCGGCCCTGCTCACCCTGACGGGCGAGATCCTCGCCGAACGCTCCGGCCCCCTGGTGGTCGAGGACGGCCCCGAGACGGTCCTCGACGGGCTGGGCCGCTGGTTCGCCGAGCTGCTCACCGAGACCGGCCACGCCCCCGGAGCGGTCTGCGGCATCGGGCTCGGCGTACCGGGTCCGGTCGACAGCGAGACCGGGCGGGTGGTCCAGCCGCCGATGATGTCCGGCTGGGACGGCTACGACATACGGGGCCGCCTCTCCCGCGCCTTCACCGAGCACACCGGTGCCGGCCCGGTCCCGGTACTGGTGGACAACGATGCCAACCTGATGGCGTACGGGGAGCAGCGCACCGGGTACCAGGACTGCCGGGCGTTCGTACTGGTCAAGGTCTCTACCGGTATCGGCGCCGGGGTCGTGGTGGACGGCGCGGTGTACCGGGGTGTGGACGGCGGCGCGGGCGACCTCGGGCACATCCGGGTCGGCACCGAGGCGCTGTGCCGCTGCGGCTCGTACGGCTGTCTCGCGGCCGTCGCCAGCGGCGGCGCGGTGGCCCGCCGGCTGACGGAGGCGGGCGTGCCGGCCGCCTCCGGCTCGGACGTACGGGACCTGCTGGCCGCCGGGCATCCGGAGGCCGCGGCCCTGGCACGGGAGGCCGGGCGGCGGGTCGGGGACGTACTGGCGACCGTCGTCACCCTGCTCAACCCCGGTGTGCTGATGATCGCGGGCGACCTCGCCGGGACGCCCTTCCTGACCGGGGTGCGCGAACTGCTCTATCAGCGGGCGCTGCCCCGCTCCACCGCCCACCTCGACGTCCTCACCGCGAAGCTGGGGGAGCGGGCGGGGCTGATCGGCGCGGGCGCGCTGGTCGTGGAGCACCTGTACGCCCCGGAGCGGGTGGAGGAACGGCTCACCGCGCTCGGGGTGTGACGCCCGGGTTTCCGGCCCGGAACGGCGTCCGCATGGTGAAATCCGGTGCCGTGTGGCAGCGTGATTCTCGCCACCCTTGATAAGGGTCGCGCTCAGATGAGCGGATCTTGAGCGGCTGCACTTCTCCAAGGAGTGGCACTCGGTGCCATCCTGTCGGCGTTCAATGATCGAAATCAATCGTGTCGATCATCGCTCATATGAGCATGATGTGACGTCACCGTACGTCCCTCCGTTCAAGAAGTGAACACTCGGCTGGCCCTGGCCTTGCCATGCCTTTGCTTTAGATCCCGTGGCAGACGGCTGGTTACAGGCTTATGACGCACGACTGGACGTACCAAGGCGCCTTCGATCTGGGTATGTTCCTCGCCGTCAGGGCAGCCACCGTGGCCTCAAGGAGTCGAGACCCGTGTCGGAAAACAAAGAGCCTCACGTAGCGAAGTTCGTCTACGACTTCACCGAGGGCAACAAGGACCTCAAGGACCTGCTCGGTGGCAAGGGCGCCAACCTCGCCGAGATGACCAACCTCGGGCTGCCGGTTCCTCCCGGCTTCACCATCACCACCGAGGCGTGCAAGGTCTACCTCGACAGCGGCGAGGAGCCCCCGGCACTGCGTGACGAGGTGAGTGCGCACCTCGACGCGCTGGAGCAGCGGATGGGCAAGAAGCTCGGCCAGGCCGACGACCCGCTGCTGGTCTCCGTCCGTTCGGGTGCCAAGTTCTCCATGCCCGGCATGATGGACACCGTCCTGAACATCGGCCTCTCCGACAAGTCGGTGAAGGGCCTGGCCAAGCAGGCCGGCGACGAGCGCTTCGCGTGGGACTCCTACCGGCGCCTGATCCAGATGTTCGGCAAGACCGTCCTCGGCGTCGACGGCGAGCTGTTCGAGGACGCGCTGGAGAAGGCCAAGGAGACCAAGGGCGTCCAGGTCGACACCGAGCTGGACGCGGCCGACCTGAAGAAGCTGGTCACCGCCTTCAAGAAGACGGTGAGGACCGAGGCCGGGCGGGACTTCCCGCAGGACCCGCGCGAGCAGATGGACCTCGCGATCAAGGCCGTCTTCGAGTCCTGGAACGGCGACCGCGCCAAGCTCTACCGCCGCCAGGAGCGCATCCCGGGCGACCTGGGCACCGCGGTCAACGTCTGCTCCATGGTCTTCGGCAACCTCGGCCCCGACTCCGGCACCGGTGTCGCCTTCACCCGCGACCCCGCCTCCGGGCACCAGGGCGTCTACGGCGACTACCTCCAGAACGCCCAGGGCGAGGACGTGGTCGCGGGCATCCGCAACACCGTGCCGCTCGCGGAGCTGGAGAACATCGACAAGGCGTCGTACGACCAGCTCATGCAGATCATGGAGACGCTGGAGAACCACTACAAGGATCTCTGCGACATCGAGTTCACCATCGAGCGCGGCAAGCTGTGGATGCTCCAGACCCGCGTCGGCAAGCGCACCGCGGGCGCGGCGTTCCGTATCGCCACCCAGCTCGTGGACCAGGGCCTCATCGACGAGACCGAGGCGCTCCAGCGGGTCAACGGCGCGCAGCTGGCGCAGCTCATGTTCCCCCGCTTCGACGAGGACGCACGGGCCGAGCAGGTCGGGCGGGGCATCGCCGCCTCGCCGGGCGCGGCGGTCGGCAAGGCGGTCTTCGACTCGTACACCGCGGTCAAGTGGTCCCGTTCGGGTGAGAAGGTCATCCTGGTGCGCCGGGAGACCAACCCCGACGACCTGGACGGCATGATCGCCGCCGAGGGCATCCTCACCTCGCGCGGCGGCAAGACCTCCCACGCGGCCGTGGTCGCGCGCGGCATGGGCAAGACCTGTGTCTGCGGCGCGGAGGAGCTGGAGGTCGACACCAAGCGGCGCCGGATGATCGTGCCGGGCGGGCATGTGGTGGAGGAGGGCGACGTCATCTCCATCGACGGCTCCTCCGGCAAGGTGTACCTCGGCGAGGTGCCGGTGGTTCCCTCGCCCGTGGTGGAGTACTTCGAGGGCCGGATGCACCCGGGCGCGGACGACGCCGACGAGCTGGTCGAGGCCGTGCACCGGATGATGGCGTTCGCCGACCGCAAGCGCCGGCTGCGGGTACGGGCCAACGCGGACAACGCCGAGGACGCCCTGCGGGCGCGGCGGTTCGGGGCGCAGGGCATCGGGCTGTGCCGTACCGAGCACATGTTCCTCGGGGACCGGCGTGAGCTGGTCGAGCGGCTGATCCTGGCCGACACGGAGGCGGAGCGCGAGGAGTCGCTGAAGCAGCTGCTCCCGCTGCAGAAGCAGGACTTCGTAGAGCTGTTCGAGGCGATGGACGGGCTGCCGGTGACGGTACGTCTGCTCGACCCGCCGCTGCACGAGTTCCTGCCCGACATCACCGAGCTGTCGGTCCGCGTGGCCCTCGCCGAGTCCCGGCAGGAGCCGCACGAGAACGAGCTCCGCCTCCTTCAGGCGGTGCACCGGCTGCACGAGCAGAACCCGATGCTGGGTCTGCGCGGTGTGCGTCTCGGCCTGGTGATTCCGGGCCTGTTCACCATGCAGGTCCGCGCCATCGCGGAGGCGGCCGCCGAGCGCAGGACCGCCAAGGGCGACCCGCGCGCCGAGATCATGATCCCGCTGGTCGGCACGGTCCAGGAGCTGGAGATCGTCCGCGACGAGGCCGACCAGGTCATCGCGGAGGTCGAGGCGGCCACGGGTACTCGACTGAAGCTGGCCATCGGCACCATGATCGAGCTGCCGCGCGCCGCGCTGACCGCCGGCCAGATCGCCGAGGCCGCGGAGTTCTTCTCCTTCGGCACGAACGACCTGACGCAGACGGTGTGGGGCTTCAGCCGGGACGACGTGGAGGCGTCCTTCTTCACGGCGTACCTGGAGAAGGGCATCTTCGGGGTCAGCCCGTTCGAGACGATCGACAAGGACGGGGTGGGCTCGCTGGTCAAGTCGGCGGCCACGGCGGGCCGTGCGACCCGTCCCGACCTCAAGCTCGGCGTCTGCGGCGAGCACGGCGGCGACCCGGAGTCCGTCCACTTCTTCCACGAGGTCGGCCTGGACTACGTCTCCTGCTCCCCGTTCCGCATCCCGGTGGCCCGCCTGGAGGCCGGCCGCGCGGCCACGCAGTCCACGGGCAGCGACCACCGCTGATCCCCGGAGCCCCCCGTCGGTCCCCGACCCTCACCACCGATCGCCGGCGGGCTCCGGCACCAAAAGAGAGGCGGCACCCTGTGCGGGGGTGCCGCCTCTTTGGGCATGGGGTGGGGGGACTGTCAAGGTACGTCGCTGACCAGCGCAGATGGTGTTTGGTGGCGTTGGCTGTCGTTGAACCTGCGCGGGGCTGTTGTGCCCTTGTTGTGCCCTGGGGGTGCGGCTCGGGCTTGTCACTGGCGGTGGCGGTCGCCAGGGGGCGTACCTCGGCCGTTCTCTACAGCCTCGACTGAGCATGGGCGGCCGTGAGCTGCGGCTGCCCAATCGATTACCGCTCTGCCCTGCTGCTGAGCTGTCGACAGTTGTCGACGTTGGTCACCATCGAGCGCCCATCCGCGGCCCTGGGACAGCTCGGGAGGGCGTTCATGCGTGAGCACCGCATTAGGAGTTCCATCCAAGTCCGCTCCAGCTGCGGGCGTCGACTCGCGCGATAGCCGGAACCGAGTGCACGCCTGATCAGAGAGACCGTCAGGATGAGTGCGAACCTGCTGCGGAAACATGGGTCCGCAGCTACTATCGGCCTATGCCGGAGATGCGCAAGCCCAAGTTTGATGTCGCGCTTTCCTTTGCGAGCGAAGATCGACCGTACGTACAAAAAGTGGCTGCAGCCTTGAAGGATGCTGGCATCAGCGTGTTTTACGATAACTACGAACAGGTTGCGCTCTGGGGTAAGGACTTGTACACGCACTTAGATAAAGTGTACCGGCAAGAATCCCGGTACTGCGTCCTCTTTGTATCCGAGCATTACGCCGAGAGAGTCTGGACCAATCACGAGCGACGCAGCGCTCAAGCTCGCGCAATCAGAGAAAACAGAGAGTATGTGCTACCTGCCCGCTTCGATGAAACTCCTATCGACGGGCTACCTGACACCGTGGGATATCTCGACATATCCAACATGAGGCCGAAGGAATTCGCCCGCCTGGTGAGGGAGAAAGTTGGGTCAAAATATTCCAAGCCAGGATTCCCGAGGAGAGTAGACCGCCTTTGGGCGGCAATGAATATTCCAAAAAGCGACAAGGAGGGGCGTGAACGCGTACACGCAATCGCCTACAGCTTCTACAATGCCCTCAGGAAGATGACTCCTGCCGAGCGAAGTGCTGTTGCTGGAGTCCTCCTTTTCGGATGTGATGCGGAGCTGCCGGGTGGGGTACACATCTCATTGGACCTTCTTTCGCGCATGCTTCAGCAATCTAAAGACGAGCTGCTGGATAATCTAGCGGCTGTCCGCTCGCTCAATGTAAAGGTGAAGGTACGAGAGAGTTTTCTAGACATCTCACACGGGGAACTCGCACCGGAAGATAAGGACCTTCTACTGAGCTACTGGTCGAGGAGCGCCCCATGGGACGATGATGCAACAACAGTCGTAACAAATGCCGTACGATGCGCCTCCGACCACTTCTGTATGGACCACGGCGTTAAGGTGGTGGCTGCGCTCGATTTCAGCAGGCTTGCCAAGTCTAGCCTCGACCTGCTTGCAAAAGATCCAAATGACGGCGTTGACTGATCGCCGATCGGTTCACTCGCGTACGCGGTCGGTGGCGTTTCAATGGGCGATTCAAGTGTTGGCAGGTACGATAAAATTCCGTTGCATTAATCAGCGGTCTCACTGATACGACTTCAGTGGATGCTCTTTCGGATTCTCTCAGCCAGAGTGGCTCTTTTTGATTCACTCCAGGGGGTACTTTCGGGCCAAAAGTCACCCATTTGGTCGCCGTCCCATCGAGGGACCAAATGGATATGAAGATGGAATACCGTTTGCGTCGCCGCGGTGCCAGCTGAATTAATAAGATTCAGCCCATCGGGAGAAAGTGCCGTCTTTAGAGCCTGCGCTACGACCAAAGATGCCGCCATTACGGGCTCCAAAGAGCGTGTATCCGCATGCCATAGATCGGTGATGTGTAGCTTCGGAATGATCAGCGTGTGCCCTGTCGTGGCAGGAGAAAGCGGAAGGAAAGCGAGTACTTCCGGCGTTTCGTAAACGCGATCTGCCGGGGATCGTCCTTCGGCGATCTCGCAGAAAGGGCACGTGGACCCACGGCCATCCGAAACCATGAGTGAACCTCCGTTCGATGGCTTGTCTTGGCGTCAAGGACTCTTGTACCCTGCTGGCGCTTCGTGTACGCAAGGGGAGGGTTACATGGCGCGCAACGTCTTCTACAGCTTCCACTATGTCCCGGATAATTGGCGGGCAGCCCAGGTAAGGAACATGGGGGTCCTGGAGGGAAATCGTCCTGCTTCGGACAATGACTGGGAGCAGGTTAAGAGGGGTGGCGATTCCGCTATTAGAAACTGGATTGATTCGCAGCTTCGCGGTCGATCCTGCACGGTTGTTCTGATCGGAAGCAGAACCGCGGGGCGGAAGTGGATCAAGTATGAAATTGAGAAGTCGTGGAGGGACGGAAAGGGCGTGCTAGGCATTTACATCCACAACCTGCTCGACCGTGGGGGCCGTCAGTCCATTAAGGGTAGAAATCCGTTCAGTGATTACACGATCGGCGGCGTTAATATGTCGTCCATCGTCAAGGCATACGATCCACCCTTCACTTCGAGCCAGTACGTATACGGTCACATCAGAAACAACTTCGCGGACTGGGTGGAAGAGGCGGTCGAAATCCGCGCGAAGTACTGAGTTTCGCTCGGCAGGTTCCACTTCCTTCTTTGGAGGGAGGACCTGCCTAAGTGGTGTGAATACCCTTCACTGCGGCGCCAATTGCAAAAGCGCTAGCCACCAGGAAAAGTACTCCGTAGAAGTTAGCCATGGTATGAGAGCGGATCACTTTTCCCCAAGGGACCTGTTGGTGGTAGAGGGAAATGTTCATCGAGAACGGTTCAATGGAAGGATCTGATTTCCGCACGTCATCGTACAGCTTTCTGAACAGCCGTTCCTGACGTAGATAGTAGCTGTCAAGTAGCCAGAACCCCACGATGGGGATCATTCCCGTTGTGGCAATTTTCCAGCTCAAATTGTTGGCCGCAAGACCGAAGAAGATGCCCGCCACCGTCATGGTCCATCCTTTGATCAGGAAGGATCCGTTTGCGAGCCGTGTAACAACGGCTTGTATCAGTTCAAGGTGCTTGATCTCTTCTGCGCTAATCGTTCCCGAACTGGGCGGTGTGGGCATGCTTCTGCTCCGCGAAGGAAGTTGGGCGGGGTACCTGGTGTCAAGCTCATATGGTGCCAGACCGCAGGTTTTCGAGGTAGGTCGGCGCAGCGGGTTTGATCGGTGGCCTGCCCGGTATGGGGTCGAGCGTGATCAGGGGGCCGTACGCTGGTCGGCAACTCGGGCAGGCTCTGGGCCTGGCTCTGCCCGCCTGTATGTAGCGCGCCGCCGGGTGCGGCCAGCCGGGGCGCAGACACGAGGCAGGCCGCACCGCAGAGGCGGCGCGCGCCCGCGCCGTGCGCGGGTCTTGATGGAGTAAAGGAAGTTGTATCGCGATGCCAGCGCTAGAACGGCTGCGCGACGGAGGCTGCCGGAGTGCTCGCCGCCGTGGCCATCAGACGCTGATGCCAGCAGGGGCCCTCCCCACGGCTAGTAGATGCGAACTAGCAGCCAGCAACTCTGGGTACGGTTCGGCCATTCGGGCCGCCTCCATGGCAGACGCAATCAGCCCATCTGTTGGTCCTTCGCCCGGCTGCTGCTCCGCCGCCTTCACCAGCGACCACGCGGGGCCCTCGATTCCGAAGACCTGCACGTCGGTCAGGCCGGACGCCAGCAACTCCGAAGCCAGCTCCTCAGCCCTGTGGAAGTAGCTCAGGGTGAATCCGCGTACTCCGTCATAAACAGCCGTCTCAAGAATCTTGGCGACGGAGTCACGGATGCGCTCCTTGTGGAGGTGGGCGTAAGTCACGTGCTCAAAGAGCGAGGCGTACCGGTTGATGGCGGCTGCTACAACCAAGCCGCGCGGCTTCACTACGCGCTGGGCTTCACCCAGTGCAGTACGCCGGTCCTCAGGGTTGGGCAGGTGATATAGCGGCCCGAGAAGCTGCACAACATCGAAACTGTCGTCCGGCTCACTCAGGTCGCGAGCGTCTCCCACTACTGCTGAGCACACGGTTGACGCTGTCTCGACATGACGGGGGACCGGGTCTACCAGCGTTACGTCATAGCCGTCTTTCACTAGCCATTCAGCATGAATTCCGGTCCCCCCGCCCACGTCGAGCACGCGGGCCGGCGCAGGGGCAAGAAACCGTCGGAGAAGCTCTTGCGTCCTGGCCAGCTCCATCCGTCCGTCTGCCGATGTGCGCAGGCGGTCGTCCTCGTTCACCGTTTCGCCGTAGAACCGCATCACGGAGGGGGCCAATTCGAGATTCGACATGGTCGCAGTATCGTGTGCACCGGTGGACCACTAGCGGCGAGCACGGCATCGGGAAGCGCTGGCAGATGCGCTACCGGGACCTGTCCGGCAAGCAGTGCAAGGAGAACTTCGCAAAGAAGACCGCTGCGGACTCCCGTGCCGCCAAGGTGACGGCAGAGCTTGATGACGGCACCTTCGTGAACCGGGAGTTGGGAGCACCTACTCCGTCGAGAACCGCGGTGATCCGGGGGTGTCTGCTGTCGTTGATGTCAGGCGTGGATGTCGGCATGCCCTTCGATGCCTGTGGTCGGTCGTATCGCTCGTTCGGGTGCGCACCTCGTGCGGGTTCTCATCCACATATCCAACATTGACCTCGCGATATGTCTCCTGGGGAAGGCGAAAGAAGATGTCGACGTACGTCGCCTTGCTGAGCTGGACCGATCAAGGGGTCCGAAACTACAAGGACACCGCGAAGCGCGCCGAGACCTTCGGCTCAGCGGTACAGAACCTCGGGGCGAAGCTCCTGAGTATCTACTGGACCGTCGGTCCCTACGACCTCGTGGCCATCGTCGAGGCGCCCGACGACGAAACTGCCACTGCAGCACTCCTGCAGCTCGGTGGGGTGGGCAACGTCCGTTCCACGACTCTGCGGGCCTTCGATCGGGAGGAGATGGAGCGCATCATCGCCAAGGCGGCTGGCTGACGATCTCTGACCACGTCGCATAGTGGGCTCTGGGCGGCCATGGCGCGATCGCCCCTTCGTCCCGAAGCAACTTGGGCGGGCGCCTGGTCTTGGGCTGATGTGCCGCCCACCTGCGCTGATGATCCGCCGGCGTCCGCGCTCGTCCGCCGATGTACGTCGGCGTTGTCACGCAGTTGGACCCTCACCCCGCGACCCCGACTCACTTCTCGCGGCGCTTGCTCGCCCTCTTCTTCAGCTCGGCCTGGCCACGCTTCGTCCAGTCACCTTGGTGGAGGTAGCAACGCGACGTGCCTTTCATCGTCTTGTTGCGGCAGCTGCCTCGATCCGACTGCGCAGCTGAGGGAGTCAGCCGAACACCCCGTTGGGGTGGGCGCCTCTTCGGGCGCCCGGGGTCACTCCTCGACGAACAGATCCTCGGCATAGGTGGCACGTACGGCCCGCTGTGCCCACAGCTCGAGTTGGTCCGCGTCCTCGCAGGTGGTCACCCGCTCGGCGACGTGCTCGGGGACAGGGATACCGCGCCATTCCAGCACGCGCAGCACCATCTCCGCCTTGGCCTGAGTCCGGCCTTGTTCGCGGCCCTCCTCCAGGCCCTGCTCGCGCCCCTCCTCCCGTACCTGTTCCGCCAGCGGGTGTCGCCAGAAGTACTGGATCGCGGTCATCAGGTCCCTCCACATCTGCTTCGCCTGGGGATCGGCCAGGCACGAGTCGACGAACTGCACGAAGACCGCGGCGCTGTCCGGGTCGATGGTCTTCAGGGCGGTGGCGAGTGATTCCAGTATGGGCGCGGCCTGCGGTCCGCGTCCGTGTGTCATGGCGGAAAGCACCGCGAGGGGTACGTCCTGCTCCGCCTGCCGCTCGTCCGTGATCACCGGGACGTTGTCGGGGCCCAGCACCAGAGGCCGGACGGTCAGCGAGTGCCAGCCGGGAAAGCTGAGGCGGATGGGCTGGGCGGCCCAGCGGGCGGTCGCGCTGTTCTGGGTGATGACGATGAGGACGGGTTCGCAGCGGTACTTCTCGTACAGGTACGACAGGTAGTACGGCCAACTGCCCCGCTTGCGGTCGTCCACCTTGCCCTGGGACTCGACCACGAGGAGATACGTGCCCTCGTCCGTCTCCGCGCGCAGCAGCGTGTCCACGCGGCGCTCGACCGGCTCGATCTCGGTGAGATCGACGTTCAGCGCGGCGATCTCGTGCGGTTCGGGGAACGGTACGTGCAGCACCCGCTGCAACGCCCGCGTCAGCAGGGCCGGGTCCTTCTGGAAGATACGGTGCAGCGCCTCGTGCGACGAGCCGACCATCAGCTCTCCTTTCGTACGACAGGCACAACGAGCCACCTCACGAAAGGTCGCCCCCAGGGGTGACACACCGTCGCAACGCCCTCTTCGTACTCGTCCCGCATCGTTGATCGCCGGGCCGGGCATCGATGACGGAAGCGAGGAGGTGCTCAGATGGCGGTCAGTCGCAGGGGACTGTTGGGTGCGGGGGCGAGCGTCGGGTTGCTGGCAGCCTGCGGGGGCAACACCGGGCGCGGGAACGACGGGGGTGGTACCAGGCTGACGCAGTGGTACCACCAGTACGGCGAGGCCGGGACCGAGCAGGCCGTCAAGCGGTACGCCGCCGGGTACGACAAGGCCGACGTCGACGTGCAGTGGCGCCCCGGGGACTACGACCGGCAGACCGCCGCCGCGCTGCTCACCGACTCCGGGCCGGACGTGTTCGAGGGGAGCCCGACGCTCGACCAGATCCAGGGCGGCCAGGTCGTCGATCTGACCGACCTGCTGGACGGGGTGAAGGACGACTTCAACCCGGCCGTGCTGACGCCCAAGACGTACGACGGCAGGATCTGGGGCATCCCGCAGGTCATCGACATGCAGATGCTCTACTACCGCAAGAGCCTGCTGAAGGCCGCCGGTGTCGAGCCGCCCACCACCCTGGACGCCCTCATCGACGCCGCCAAGCGGCTCACCACCGCCAAGGTCAAGGGACTCTTCCTCGGCAACGACGGCGGCGCGGGCGTACTCTCCGGAACCCCCCCTCAACGCGGCCGGACTCCAGCTCGTCACCGACGGCGGCAAGGTCGGCTTCGACGATCCCGCTGCCGCCCGCACCCTCGGCAAACTCCACCACCTGTACGCCGACAAGTCCCTCCTTCTCGGCGCCCCCACCGACTGGTCGGACCCCGCCGCCTTCCTCCAGGGGCTCACCGCCATGCAGTGGTCGGGCCTCTGGGCGCTGCCCCGGATCAGCAAGGAACTCGGCGACGACTTCGGGGTGCTGCCCTTCCCGGAGGACGGACCGCACGGCGCCCCCGCAGTGCCCGTAGGCGCGTACGGCTCAGCGGTCAGCGCGCGCAGCCGGTACCGGGCGGCCGCCAAGGAGTACGTGAAGTGGCTGTGGGTCGAACGCACCGACTACCAGGAGGACTTCTCCCTCTCCTACGGCTTCCACATACCGGCCCGCATCTCCCTCGCCCGCAAGGCGGCCAGGCTGAGGTCCGGCCCCGCCGCCGACGCCGTCCGCTTCACCACCGAACACGGCCACGCACAGTCCCTGTTGTGGACCCCCGCGAACCAGACGGCCTACCAGGACGCCCTGGTGCGGATCATCAAGGGCGGCGCCAACCCGGAGAGCGAAGTGCGGGCCGTCGTACGGAAGGTGAGTGCCGAACTCGACCGGGTGAAGAAGAAGCGGTGAAGCACCGGTCAGCGCTGTGGTTCTGGGTCTTCGTCGGCCCCTTCGCCGCCGGGCTCGCCCTGTTCACCTACGTCCCGCTGCTGTGGAGCGTCGGCCTCAGCTTGTTCGACGCGCACAACACCGTCACGCCCACGCACTTCGTCGGCCTGGACAACTACACCGCGATGCTGCGGGACGACGCCTTCCGGGACAGCCTGAAGACCTTCCTCGTCTTCACCGCGTTCATCGTGCCCACCACCTACGTGGTCTCCCTGACCCTCGCCCTGATGGTCAACCGGGTCCGCCGGGCGCGCGCCTTCTTCCGGTCGGTGTTCTTCCTGCCGGCCGCCTGCAGTTACGTCGTCGCGGCCCTGGTCTGGAAGATGTCGATCTTCAGCGGGGTGCGGTTCGGGCTCGCCAACACCGTCCTCGGCTGGTTCGGCGCCGACTCCGTGGCCTGGCTCGCCACCCCCGACCCACCCTGGTACTGGCTGGTCA
Source organism: Streptomyces griseoluteus (assembly GCF_004784465.1). Taxonomy (GTDB): domain Bacteria; phylum Actinomycetota; class Actinomycetes; order Streptomycetales; family Streptomycetaceae; genus Streptomyces; species Streptomyces griseoluteus. Next base: position 89,523 of record NZ_SRRU01000002.1, read on the forward strand.
TCATCACGGTACGGCTCTGGCTCCAGGCCGGCTTCTACATGATCCTCTTCCTCGCCGGGCTCCAGCGCATCGACCCGGCGCTGTACGAGGCCGCCGCCGTCGACGGCGCCCGGCCGGGCTGGACCGTACTGCGCCACATCACGCTGCCCCAGCTGCGCGCCACCTCCGTCGCGGTGGTGCTGCTGCTCGTCGTCAACGCCTTCCAGGCGTTCGACGAGTTCTACAACCTGCTCTCCGACGCCCGCGGCTACCCGCCCTACGCCCGGCCCCCGCTCGTCTACCTCTACTACACCGCCCTCGGCCAGGGGCAGAACCTGGGACTCGGCAGTGCCGGTGCCGTGATCCTCGCGCTGGTCATCGCCGTGGTGACCGCCGCCCAGGCGCGCTGGCTGAAGCTCGGGAGGACGGACGCCGATGGATGACGCCCTCGTACGGGCGGGACGCGCGCTGCGGCTCGCGGTGCTGATCGCGCTCGCCCTGCTCTTCCTGATCCCCTTCTACCTGCTGCTCCGCAACGGCCTCTCCACCGAGCGGGACATCACCTCGCCCGAGTGGACCTTCTTTCCGCACGAGCTGCGCTGGGACAACGTCCACGAATTGTTCGCGGACACCTCCGTCCCCTTCGCCCGCTCTCTGCTCAACTCCGCGCTGATCGCCGTCGCCACCACCCTCGGCACCCTCCTGCTCGCCTCCCTCGCGGGCTACGGCCTCGCCCGCATCCCCTACCGGCACGCGGACAAGGTCTTCTACGGCATCCTCGGCACCCTGCTGATCCCGGCGGCCGTCACCTTCGTGCCCAGCTTCGTGCTGGTGTCCTCGCTCGGCTGGATCTCCACGCTGCGCGGACTGATCGTGCCGACCCTGTTCTCGGCGTTCGCCTGCTTCGTCTTCCGCCAGTACTTCCTCGGGTTCCCCACGGAGCTGGAGGACGCGGCCCAGGTCGACGGGCTCGGATACTGGCGCACGTACTGGCTGATCGTGGTACCGAACGCCCGGCCGGTGTTCGCCGCCGTCGGCACGATCGTGTTCCTCGGCGCCTGGAACTCGTTCCTGTGGCCGCTGGTCATCGGCCAGGACCAGAGTGCCTGGACCGTTCAAGTGGCGCTGTCGTCCTTCACCACCGCGCAGGTGATCCGGCTGCACGAGCTGTTCGTCGCGGCTGCCGTGTCGATCCTGCCGCTGCTCGTGGTCTTCCTGGTCTTCCAGCGGTGGATCGTGACGGGTGTGGAGCGTTCCGGTATCGACTGACCGGGGGCGTGCCGTCAGGTGCCGTGCGCGCCCGTCAGGTGCGCGAACACCACCACGTTCCCCTGATACCCCGTCGACCTGGAGTAGCCGCCCCCGCAGGTGATCACCCGGAGTTCCGGGCGGGACGAGGCGCCGTAGACCTTGGAGTCGGGGAAGTTCTTCGCCGAGTACACCTCGACCGAGTCCACCGTGAAGACCGCCGTCGTGGCGTCCTCGCGGTCGACCTCGATCGTGGCGCCGCGCCTGAGGGCGCCGAGGTCGTAGAAGACGGCGGGGCCCTCGGTGTTGTCGACGTGGCCGGCGACGACGGCGGTGCCGGTGTCGCCGGGGGTCGTGCCGGCCTCGTACCAGCCTGCGAGGTTCTTCTCGGCTGGGGGCGGTACGTCCAGGCTGCCCGAGGAGGTCAGGGAGAGGCCCATCAGGGGAGCGTTCACCCGGATCGCGGGGATGCGGATACGGGTGGGCGGAGACGCCAGCAGGGGTGTGGCCGCGCCGCGTGCGCCGCCCGGATCGGGGCGGCCCTCGGCGGCGGACGGCTGCGGGGGAGTACCGGTACCGGTACCGAGCAGCCAGACACCGGTACCGAGCGCGAACGCCGTGACGACGGCTATGACGGTGTCGCCGATCCTGCGCATGGGAACCCCTTACCGGAGACGACCCTTGAGGGAAGACCCGCCCCCCAGGGGTCACGAGGGGCATCGGACCCTTAGGGGGCGGGCTTCGCGGTACCGGCGACGGACAGCGGAGGGTGTCCGTCAGATCCCGTCGCCTCTCGCCCGGCGATGCAGGAGCCAGGTACCGCCCGCGGCGGCGACGGCCAGAGCCGCCACACCCGCCGTGGTCTGCACGGGGCCGGGGCCCAAGGCGCCACCGACCCCCGTCTTCACACTGCCGTGCGGCTGCACCTGTCCGTGCGCCCCGGCCATGGTCACCCTCAGGTCTCCCGTGACCCGCTTCTCGCCCTCCGCGCACCGCGCGACGATCTCGTACGTGCCCGGCTGCGCCCCCGCCGGCACCTGGAACTGCCCGATCGCCTCGCCCTCGTGCGTGGTCGGCGCCAGCGCGAACGTCCCCGCGCCCACCGCCCCCGCGTCACCCACCGCGGCTCCCTTCTCCCCGCAGGCCGCCGTGTTCACCGTGACCTGGCTGCCGGGCAGCGCGGTGGACGGGTACACCTGGAGGCTGCCGGCCCGCGCCGGCGTCAGAGGGGCCGCGTCCGCGTGGGCCGGAGCGGTGCCGAGCCCGGCCGCTGCTACGGCCAGCGCGGTACCGGTCAGCAGACGGGCGGTGCGTCGCATGGTGCTCCCCAGAGCTTGTCCGACTCGTGTCATCGACTCCTGTGGCGCGGGGGACGTGCCCCTGCCCTTTCGAGGTAAAGGCCACCGCGCCCGGCCCGCCTCCCGGGCCGCCGCCCCCGCTGCGGTGAACGGGTGGCTGCCGCCGCCCCCGCACGGGTGAGTCGGCGCGGCATAACAGCAGGTCAGAGGCACGCTGGGGGACCGGAGCCAAGTGCACACGAATGGCGTGCGGCCGGGGGGAACGCGAAGACGGTGCGCCGGACCCCGACGCACCGTCAGCCACCGCTCGCTACAGGAGGCTCAGCTCACGTTCACCGCGCTCCACGCCGCGCCGACCGCGTTGTACTCCGCGCTCCCGGCCCCGTACAGGTCCTTCGCCGCGTTGAGGGTCGCCGTGCGGGCGCCCGCGTACTTGGTGGAGGACGTCATGTACACCGTCAGGGCGCGGTACCAGATCTTGCCGACCTTGTCGCGGCCGATGCCGGTCACCGACTGGCCGTTGGCCGTCGGGGAGTCGTACGAGACCCCGTTGATGGTCTTCGCGCCGCTGCCCTCCGCCAGCAGGTACGCGAAGTGGTTGGCGACGCCGGAGGAGTAGTGCACGTCCAGGTTGCCGAGCGAACTGGACCAGTAGTCGGCCGAGTTGCCGTCCTTGGAGGGCTTGTCCATGAAGCGCAGCGCGGCCTTGCCGAAGCCGGGCTTCACGATGCGCTCACCGATGAGGTAGTCCCCGGTGTCGGTGGCGTTGCCCGCGTGCCACTCGACCATCGTGCCGAGGATGTCCGAGGTCGCCTCGTTCAGGCCGCCGGACTCGCCCGAGTACGTCAGCGCGGCCGTCTTGGAGGTGACGCCGTGCGTCATCTCGTGCCCGGCCACGTCCAGCGCGACCAGCGGGCCGAAGGTGGTGCCGTCACCGTCGCCGTAGGTCATGCAGAAGCAACTGTCGTCCCAGAAGGCGTTGTTGTAGTTGCTGCCGTAGTGGACGCGGTTGTACGAGCCCTTGCCGTCGCCCGCGATGCCGTTCCGGCCGTGGACGTCCTTGTAGTAGTCCCAGGTCTGGTCGGTCCCGTACTGGGCGTCGACGGCCGCCGAGGCGCGGTCGGCCGTGGCGCCGGTGCCCCAGTGGTTGTCGGCGTCGGTGAACACCGTGGAGGGGGCGCGGCTCAGGCAGATCCCGAGGATGCACAGGTCGGTCTTGTTGGCCGCGTCACCGGTGTAGGTGTTGCCGCGCGTGGCGTCCTTGAGCTGGTACGCCGAGCCCGACTGGGTCGTCTGAAGCGGAACCGTGCCGCTGTACAGCGACTTGCCGTCGCCCGCCGCCGTCTCGATGCTGTCCCAGGCGTCGATCCGGGCGCCGGTACGGGCGTCGGTCAGCACGGTACGGCCCACCGGGTTGCCCAGGGTGTCCAGGCCGACCGCGTTGGTCCGCCAGGCCAGTCTCGGCTTGCCGTGCAGGGCGTCGACGACCAGCTCCGGCTTGGCCTTCGCCCGCGTCAGCTTCCGGGGGCTGGCGGAGCGCAGCGCGTCCACCGCGATCCCCGCCGCCTTCGCGCCGGTCAGCTTCGGTGTGACGGTGGGCAGTTCGAGCGCGGTACGGGTGGCGCGGTCGGCGCCGCGGTAACCGCCGCCGGAGTTCAGGTGCACCACGAAGTCCCCGCCGAGCACGGGGAGGTGGCGATAGGTCCGGTCGTAACGGACGTGCTGCGTACCGTCCTTGTCGACGATCACGTCCCGGACGCTGGTGCCCTGGTCGGAGGTGAGGCCGAGGCTCGCGGCATGCGAGACGAGAAGGGAGGCCGCGTCCGCGAGCGTGGTCGCCCGCTTCGGCCCGGTGTCGGCCTGGGCGGCGGGGGAGAGGGCGGTGACCAGCAACGTCGCCGCAGCGGCGGCGGCAGTGGCGGTGGCAATACGACGGGACCCGCGGACGTGCTGCCGTATCCGGCTCATCGGTCTCCTTGGGTGAGGCGCCTGCGAGGCGTGGGGTGGCGCTGATGTCCTAGAGATTTAAGAGGGCATGACATGTCATGTCCATAGCACCGTCAGGGGGCCTGATGGTGTTCTCGTGGAGATCCCCTACGGGGTGAGTGGCGAGGCGTGGAGATCCCTCAGGGGACCGCCGGCCTAAGGGGCGCTCGCCAACGCCCGCTGAATGCCCCGCTCCCGTGGCCCCAGGAACTGCGGGGACGGGCGGAAGGCCGCGTCCAGCGCCGCCTTGCCCGCCGCGAAGACCTCCCGCGTGCCGCCGTAGTACCAGGTGGCGTCGTGCCGGTCCTCCACGCCCAGGCCGTACGACGAGACGCCCGCCGCCTCGCAGAGGGCGACCGCGCGGCGGATGTGGAAGGTCTGGCTGATCAGAATGGCTCGGTGGACGCCGAAGACGCGGCGGGCGCGGACGCAGGAGTCCCAGGTGTCGAAGCCCGCGTAGTCGCTGACGATGCGTCCGGCGGGGACGCCGTGGCGGCTGAGGTAGGTGCGCATCGCGCTCGGTTCGTCGTAGTCCTCGCGGCTGTTGTCGCCTGTCACCAGGACCGCCTCGATGCGGCCGGCGCGGTACAGGCGGGCGGCCGCGTCAAGGCGGTGGGCCAGGTACGGGGACGGGCCGCCGTTCCACAGGCCCGCGCCGAAGACGACCGCGACCTCGGTGCGCGGCACGTCCGCCGCCGTGCGCAGCCGGTCCGCCGTGGAGGCGTACAGCCAGGTCGACGGCAGCAGGGCGAGCACGCACCCCGCGACCACGCCCCGCACCAGCCGTCGGCGCCCCCGCACCGTGCGCGGCAGCCTCGGTCGGCCGATCCTCATCCCGCCCCCTGTGTCCGATCCCGTGCCGGAGGACGTGAATCGCGGCCGTGCGGTTCACTCCGACCCCGCAGAACGCCACAATCCCGTCACCCCTGCCGCGCGATGTCCGTACCGGCGCTTACTGTCATGGCATGGAAGGCACCGCACACCCCTCGGCCTACGACCCGACCTCCGTCGAACGCTGGGCACCCGAACCCGACAAACGCCCCGGCCGCACCGCCTTCCAGCGCGACCGCGCCCGCATCCTGCACTCCGCCGCGCTGCGCCGCCTCGCGGGCAAGACCCAGGTCGTCACGCCCGGCACCCGTACCCCGGCCTGGGACGCCACCCCCCGCACCCGCCTCACCCACTCCCTGGAATGCGCCCAGGTCGGCCGCGAGCTGGGCGCGGCCCTCGGCTGCGACCCCGACCTCGTCGAAGCCGCCTGCCTCGCACACGATCTCGGCCATCCCCCCTTCGGCCACAACGGCGAACAGGCGCTGAACGAGTTCGCGGACGACATCGGCGGCTTCGAGGGCAACGCCCAGTCCCTCCGGCTCCTCACCCGCATCGAGCCCAAGCGCTTCACCCCCGAGGGCTCCGTCGGCCTCAACCTCACCCGCGCCACCCTGGACGCCGCGACCAAGTACCCCTGGCCGCGCGGCGCCCACCCCACCGACCCGGCGTCCCCGAAGTTCGGCGTCTACGACGACGACCGCCCCGTCTTCGACTGGGTGCGCAAGGAGGCCCCCGGCACCCGCACCTGCTTCGAGGCGCAGGTCATGGACTGGTCGGACGACGTCGCGTACTCGGTGCACGACGTCGAGGACGGCCTGCACGCCGGCCACGTCGACCCCGACTGCCTGCACGCCGACCCCGAACGGGAGGCGGTCTTCGAGGTCGCCATCGGCCGCTACGTCCCCGCCGACACGGACCCCGCCGAACTCGCCGAGGCCCTCGACCGGCTCCAGGACCAGGAGTGGTGGCCGCACGGCTACGACGGCACCGCGGTCGCCCAGTCCCGGCTCAAGGACGCCACCAGCCAGCTGATCGGCCGCTTCTGCCTCGCCGCCGAGACCGCCACCCGCGCCGCCCACGGCACCGGCCGCCTCACGAGGTACGGCGCCGAACTCGTCGTACCCCGCGAGGCGCGCATGGAGTGCGCGGTGCTCAAGGCGGTCGCGGACCGGTACGTGATGCAGCGGGCCGAGCAGGAACTGCTCCGCGCCGATCAGCGCATCGTCGTGGCCGAGCTGGCCGAGGCGCTCACCCTGCGCGCGCCGGAGGGGCTGGAACCGCAGTTCAGGGCGCTGTTCGACGAGGCGGAGAGCGACCACGCGCGCAAGCGGGTGATCGTCGACCAGATCGCCTCGCTGACCGACGCGTCCGCCCGCACGCTGCACGCCAGGCTCACCGGGCATATGTAGCGGGTAAATGACGGGGGGTGGCCCGTTTCCGGCCATCCCCTCTTCCCGCACCACGCCGCGTGCGGGACGCTCGCCTGAAGGCGGCATCGTTACGAGGAGGCATCAAGTGGTCGACGCGGATCAGACGTTCGTCATCGTCGGAGGCGGGCTCGCCGGCGCGAAAGCGGCCGAGACGCTCCGCGCGGAGGGGTTCACCGGCCGCGTGATACTGATCTGCGACGAGCTGGACCACCCCTACGAGCGTCCGCCGCTGTCCAAGGGCCACCTGCTCGGCAAGGCGGAGCGCGACAGCGTCTTCGTCCACGAGCCCGCCTGGTACGCGCGCAACGACATCGAGCTGCACCTCGGCCAGACCGTCGACGCCATCGACCGCGCGGCCAGGACCGTCCGCCTCGGCGACGACGGCACCCTGATCCGCTACGACAAGCTGCTGCTCGTCACCGGTGCCGAACCCCGCCGCCTCGACGTCCCCGGCACCGATCTCGCAGGCGTCCACCACCTGCGCCGCCTCGCCCACGCCGAGCGCCTCAAGGGCGTGCTGGCCGCTCTCGGCCGGGACAACGGCCACCTGGTGATCGCGGGCGCCGGCTGGATCGGCCTGGAGGTCGCCGCGGCCGCCCGCCAGTACGGCGCCGAGGTCACCGTGATCGAGCCGGAGCCCACCCCGCTGTACGGCGCCCTCGGCCCGGAGCTCGGCAACCTCTTCGCCCAGTTGCACCGCGAGCACGGCGTCCGCTTCCACTTCGGGGTCCGGCTCACCGAGATCATCGGCCAGGACGGCATGGTCCTCGCCGCCCGCACCGACGACGGCGAGGAGCACCCCGCGCACGACGTGCTCGCCGCCATCGGCGCCGCTCCCCGTACCGGCCTCGCCGAGGCGGCCGGCCTGGAACTGGCCGACCCGGCCGTGGGCGGCGGCATCCTCGTGGACGAGCGCCTGCGCACCTCCGACCCCGACATCCACGCCGCCGGTGACGTGGCGAACTTCCCGCTCCTGGGCGGCCGGCTGCGCGTCGAGCACTGGGCCAACGCCCGCGACGGCGGCCCGGCAGCGGCCCGCGCGATGCTCGGCCAGGACGTCACCTACGACCGCGTGCCCTACTTCTTCTCCGACCAGTACGACCTGGGCATGGAGTACAGCGGCTGGGCACCCCCAGGCTCCTACGACCAGGTCGTCATCCGGGGCGACGCGGGCAAGCGCGAGTTCATCGCCTTCTGGGTGCGCGAGGGCCGGGTGCTCGCCGGGATGAACGTGAACGTGTGGGACGTCACAGAGCCCATCCAGCGCCTCATCCGTTCCGGCGCCGAGGTGGACGTGGAGGCCCTCGCCGACCCGCACGTCCCGCTCGCCGACCTGGTGTCCTGAAGGCCGGGCGCGCGGGGAGTGTCCCCGGACCCCCGTAGAATTCATCCGTGGCAGGACGGATCAACGACGAGGACGTGAAGGCGGTACGGGACGCGGTCCCGATCGACGCCGTGGTCTCCGAGTACCTCCAGCTGCGCAACGCGGGCGGCGGCAACCTCAAGGGCCTCTGCCCCTTCCACGACGAGAAGTCGCCGTCCTTCCAGGTCAGCCCCAGCAAGGGACTCTTCCACTGCTTCGGCTGCCAGGAGGGCGGCGACACCATCACCTTCGTGATGAAGGTGGACCACCTCTCCTTCTCGGAGGCCGTCGAGCGCCTCGCCGGCCAGGCCGGCATCACCCTGCGCTACGAGGAGGGCGGCTACAACCCCGCCCACCAGCGCGGCGAGCGCATCCGCCTGGTCGAGGCCCACAAGATCGCCGCCCAGTGGTACGCCGAGCAGCTCGCCACCAGCCCCGAGGCCGACACCGGCCGGGTCTTCCTCGCCGAGCGCGGTTTCGACCAGGCCGCCGCCGTCCACTTCGGCGTCGGCTACAGCCCCCAGGGCTGGGACCACCTCACCCGTTACCTGCGCGGCAAGGGCTTCAGCGACAAGGAACTGATCCTCTCCGGCCTCGCCCAGGACGGCCGCCGCGGCCCCATCGACCGCTTCCGGGGCCGCCTGATGTGGCCCATCCGGGACATCGGCGGCGAGGTCGTCGGCTTCGGCGCCCGCAAGCTCTACGAGTCCGACAACGGGCCCAAGTACCTCAACACCCCCGACACCGCGATCTACAAGAAGTCGCAGGTCCTGTACGGCATCGACCTGGCCAAGCAGCACATCGCCAAGTCCAGCCGGGCCGTCGTCGTCGAGGGCTACACCGACGTCATGGCCTGCCACCTCGCCGGGGTCACCACCGCCATCGCCACCTGCGGCACCGCCTTCGGCGGCGACCACATCAAGATCCTGCGCCGGCTGCTGATGGACAACGGCTCGGCCCGCGTGATCTTCACCTTCGACGGCGACGCGGCCGGACAGAAGGCCGCGCTGCGCGCCTTCGAGGACGACCAGAAGTTCGCCGCCGAGACCTACATCGCCATCGCCCCCGACGGCATGGACCCCTGCGAACTCCGCCTCGCCAAGGGCGACGAGGCCGTCGCCGACCTGGTCCAGCCCCGCACCCCGCTCTTCGAGTTCGCGCTGCGTCAGATCGTCGCCCGCTACGACCTCGACACCCCGGCCGGCCGCGCCGCCGCCCTGGACGAGGCCGCGCCGGTCGTCGCCCGGATCAAGAACAGCGGCGCCCAGCACGAGGTCGCGGTCGACCTCGCGGGCATGCTCGGCATCCTCGACACCCAGTTCGTGGTCAAGCGCGTCGCCCAGCTCGCCCGCTGGGCCCGCGACCGCGGCGGCAAGGGCTCCGCCGCCCCGCAGGCGCAGTCCCGCGCTCCCCAGCAGAGCTGGGAGGCAGCGCCCCGCCCCACCGGCGGCCCCGCCCTCACCCTGCGCAACCCGGTCTACGCCACCGAACGCGAACTCCTCAAACTCGCCCTCCAGCGACCGGAGCTGGTCTCTCCCGCCTTCGACGCCTACGGCCTGGACGAGTTCACCGCACCCCCCTACGCGGCCGTCCGCCAGGCCATCGCGGAGGCCGGCGGCGCCGAGTTCGGCACCCAGGACCCCCAGGAGTACGTGGTCCGAGTCCGCGAGGCCGCCCCCGACGACACCGTCCGGGCCATGGTCACCGAGCTGGCCGTGGAGACGATCATGCGCCGCACGGTGGACGAGACGTACGCGGGCATGGTGCTGGTGCAGATCAGGCGCCGTGCCGTATCCCGCCGCCTCACCGAGCTGCAGTCCACCCTCACCCGCCTCGGCAACACCGATCCGGCCCAGTCGGCGGCCGTCCAGAACGAGATGATGGTGCTCACCCGGTACGACCGGGCGCTGCAGCACGAGGGTCCGGCCGCTCTCTAGACGGCCCCCCGCGCCCCGGGATCACCACGCGGTCACGGACCGGAAGCAAAAAGTCACCGCACGACTCTCGTGGCGAAGATGTGTCGTACCCCACACTGGGGGCGGTGCCCGAGTCCCCCGGAGCGCAGGCCGTCGACTTCGCGCTCCGCCGCGCCGCTGCCGCACACCCCCCGGAGCAGCGATCATCCTGGAGGTCGCCCCCGTGCAGACCCACACCCTCACGCAGATGGCCCGCAGCGCCCACGGCGGTGCCGAGCCGGGCCTGCTCGGGGCCGTGCCCGCGCAGAGCCATGGCGACCCGGCGACGGCCCCGGAGTCCGCGCCGCAGGACGCTGCCGAGCCGCCAGCCGAGGCGCTGACCGGCGACGACGAGCCCGTCACCCCCGTGCCCGGCGCCTCCCGCACCGAGAGCGGCGGCCCCTCCGCCGACCTGTTCCGCCAGTACCTCCGTGAGATCGGCCGCATCCCCCTGCTCACCGCCGCCGAGGAGGTCGAACTCGCCCGCCGGGTGGAGGCCGGGCTCTTCGCCGAGGAGAAGCTCAGCACCACCCCCGCGCTCGACAGCGGGCTCGCGCTCGACCTGGACCGGATCGTGGTCATGGGCCGCATGGCCAAGCGCCGCCTCATCGAGGCCAACCTGCGCCTCGTCGTCTCCGTCGCCAAGCGGTACGTCGGGCGGGGGCTGACCATGCTCGACCTGGTCCAGGAGGGCAACCTCGGGCTCATCCGCGCGGTGGAGAAGTTCGACTACGCGCGGGGGTACAAGTTCTCGACGTACGCGACGTGGTGGATCCGGCAGGCGATGTCGCGGGCGCTCGCCGACCAGGCCCGCACGATACGGGTACCCGTGCATGTGGTGGAGCTGATCAACCGGGTGGTCCGCGTGCAGCGGCGCATGCTCCAGGAGCGGGGGTACGAGCCGACTCCCGAGGAGGTCGGCGCCCACCTCGAGCTCCCGCCGGAGCGGGTGCGCGAGATCCTGCGCCTGGCGCAGGAGCCCGTGTCCCTGCATGCCCCGGTGGGGGAGGAGGACGAGGTCGCCCTCGGGGATCTGATCGAGGACGGGGATGCGGCAAGTCCTGTGGAGTCGGCCGCGTTTCTGCTGCTGCGGCAGCATCTGGACGCTGTGCTCTCCACCCTCGGGGAGCGTGAGCGGAAGGTCGTCCAGTTGCGGTACGGCCTGGCGGACGGCCGCCCGCGCACTCTGGAGGAAATAGGCCGCCTGTTCGGTGTCACGCGGGAGCGGATACGGCAGATCGAGTCCAAGACCCTCAGCAAGCTCCGGGACCACGCGTACGCGGATCAACTCCGGGGCTATCTGGACTGATTCCGGCTTGTCGCGCGGTTCCCCGCGCCCCCGGGGAACCGCGCGACAGCCTCTTTTCTAGTCGACCTCGGCCACCGCTTGGGCGAACTGGGCCTGGTACAGCCGGGCGTACGCACCGTCCGCCGCCAACAGCTCGGCGTGCGCGCCCTGTTCCACGATCGAACCGTTCTCCATCACCAGGATCGTGTCCGCGTCCCGGATCGTGGAGAGACGGTGCGCGATGACGAACGACGTACGGCCGTCGGCCAGCTTCGCCATCGCCTTCTGGATGAGAACCTCGGTCCGGGTGTCCACGGAGCTCGTCGCCTCGTCCAGAACGAGGATCACCGGCTCGGAGAGGAACGCCCGCGCGATCGTGATGAGCTGCTTCTCACCGGCGCTGACCCCCGTCCCCTCGTCGTCGATCACCGTGTCGTACCCGTCGGGCAGCGTACGGACGAACCGGTCCGCGTGGGCGGCCCGCGCGGCCTCCTCGATCTCGCCGCGGGTGACCTCCCGCGAGGCCCCGTAGGCGATGTTCTCCGCGATGGTGCCGCCGAACAGCCAGGTGTCCTGGAGCACCATGCCGATCCCGGCGCGGAGGTCGTCGCGGGACATGGTGCGGATGTCCACCCCGTCGAGGGAGATCCGGCCGCCCGTGACGTCGTAGAACCGCATCAGCAGGTTGACCAGCGTGGTCTTGCCCGCGCCGGTCGGGCCGACGATGGCGACCGTCTGGCCCGGCTCCACGGTGAGCGACAGATCCTCGATCAGCGGCTTCTCCGGGTCGTACCGGAAGGACACGTGGTCCAGCTCCACCCGGCCGCGCCGCTCGGCGGGACGCGTGCCCGGCACCGGGTCCGCCTCCTGCTCCTCGGCGTCCAGCAGCTCGAACACCCGCTCCGCCGAGGCGACACCTGACTGCACCAGGTTGGCCATGGAGGCGATTTGGGTCAGCGGCATCGAGAACTGGCGGGAGTACTGGATGAACGCCTGCACATCACCGATGGACAGCGTGCCCGAGGCCACCCGCAGACCGCCGACGACGGCGACCAGCACGTAGTTCAGGTTGGACACGAACATCATCAGCGGCTGCATGACCCCGCTGTGGAACTGCGCCTTGAACCCGGCCTCGTACAGCTCGTCGTTCTGCTCGGCGAACTGCTTCGCCGACTGCTCCTGGCGGCCGAACACCTTCACCAGGGTGTGCCCGGTGTACATCTCCTCGATGTGGGCGTTCAGCGTGCCGGTGGTGCGCCACTGCTGCACGAAGTGCGGCTGGGACCGCTTGCCGACCCGCGTGGCCACCACGAAGGACAGCGGCACCGTCACCAGCGCGACCAGCGCGAGCAGCCAGGAGACGTAGAACATCATCACCAGCACGCCGATGACGGTCAGCACCGCGTTGATCAACTGGCCCATCGACTGCTGGAGCGTCTGCCCGATGTTGTCGATGTCGTTGGTGGCGCGGGAGAGCACCTCACCGCGCTGCCGCTTGTCGAAGTAGGACAGCGGCAGCCGCGACAGCTTGGCCTGCACCTGCTCGCGCAGCCGGTACACCGTGCGGTTCACGGCCCGGTTCACCAGCCGGGTCGCCACCGCCATCAGCAGGCCCGCGACCAGGAAGACCCCGAGCGCCAGCAGCAGCACCCGCCCGACCGCGTCGAAGTCGATGCCCTGGCCGGGCGTGAAGTCGGTGCTGCGCAGCATGTCCGCGACGGAGCCCTGGCCCCGCGCGCGCAGCGAGTCCAGGACCTGCTCCTTGGACGCCCCGGCGGGCATCCGCCGGCCCACGATGCCGGCGAACACCAGGTCGGTGGCCTGACCGAGGATCTTCGGGCCGATCACGTTCAGCGCCACGCTGATCACCACACAGGCCAGCAGGCCGAAGATGGTGCCCCGTTCGGGCCGGAACTGGGCCACCAGCCGCTTGCCCGAGTTCTTGAAGTCCATCGACCGCTGGTCGGGGCCGCCCCCGGCCATCATGCGTCCCATGGGACCGGCCATCAGGCGGCCTCCGCTTCCGTCAGCTGGGAGAGCACGATCTCCCGGTACGTCTGATTGCCCGCCATCAGCTCGTGGTGACGGCCGGAGCCCACCACCCGGCCCTCGTCCAGCACGATGATCCGGTCCGCGTCGCGGATGGTCGCCACCCGCTGGGCCACGATCACCACGGTGGCGTCCGCCGTCTCCCGGCCGAGCGCCGCGCGCAGCGCCGCGTCGGTGGCGTAGTCGAGCGCGGAGAACGAGTCGTCGAAGAGGTAGATCTCCGGGCGCTGGACCAGCGTGCGGGCGATGGCCAGGCGCTGGCGCTGACCGCCCGACACATTGGTGCCGCCCTGCGAGATCGGCGCCTCCAGACCGCCCTCGAGCCGCTCCACGAACTCCTTGGCCTGCGCGGTCTCCAGCGCGGCCCACAGTTCGTCGTCGGTGGCGTCCGGCTTGCCGTAGCGCAGGTTGCTGCCGACGGTGCCGGCGAACAGGTACGGCTTCTGCGGGACCAGGCTCACGGTGCGGGCCAGCAGGGCCGGGTCGGCCTCGCGGACGTCCACGCCGTCCACCAGCACCTCGCCCTCGGTGGCGTCGAACAGGCGGGGGACCAGGCCGAGCAGGGTCGACTTGCCGCTGCCGGTCGAGCCGATCACGGCCGTCGTCTCACCCGCGCGCGCCACCAGGTCGATGGAGCGCAGCACCGGCTCCTCGGCACCCGGATAGCGGAAGCCCGCGTTCCGGATCTCCAGGTGTCCGCGCCCGCGCAGCTCGGTCACCGGCGCCGCCGGCGGCACGACGCTGGACTCGGTGTCCAGCACCTCGTGGATGCGCTCGGCACAGACCTCCGCGCGCGGCACCATCATGAACATGAAGGTGGCCATCATCACGGACATCACGATCTGCATCAGATAGGCGAGGAACGCGGTCAGGTCACCGATCTGCATCCCGCCGCTGTCGATCCGGTGCGCGCCGAACCAGACCACGGCGATGGACGACACGTTGACCACGGTCATCACCATCGGGAACATCAGCGCCAGCATCCGGCCGGTGGCCAGCTGCATCTCGGTCAGGTCGCCGTTGGCCTTGCCGAACCGCCCCTGCTCGTACTCGTCGCGGACGAAGGCGCGGATGACGCGGTTGCCGGTGATCTGCTCGCGCAGCACCCGGTTCACGGTGTCCAGGCGGGTCTGCATGGACCGGAACAGCGGCCGCAGCCGACGCACGATCAGCATCACGCAGACGCCCAGCACCGGCACGACCGCGATCAGCACGGCGGACAGCGGCACGTCGAGACCGAGGGCCAGCACGATGCCGCCGACGCACATGATGGGCGCCGAGACCATCAGCGTGAACGTCATCAGGACCAGCATCTGGACCTGCTGCACGTCATTGGTCGTACGGGTGATCAGCGACGGTGCGCCGAAGTGTCCCAGCTCCCGCGAGGAGAAGGACTGCACCCGGTCGAAGACCGCGGCACGCAGGTCCCGGCCGAGCGCGGAGGCGGTACGGGCACCGAAGTACACGGCGCCGATGTTGCAGACGACCTGGACCAGCGAGATGCCGATCATCAGGGCGCCGAAGGTCAGGATGTAACCCGTGTCACCCTCCACGACACCGTTGTCGATGATGTGCGCGTTGAGGGTGGGCAGGTACAGCGTGGCGCTGGTCTGGAGGAGCTGGAGCACCACCAGCAGGGCGATGGGTTTCTTGTAGGGCCTGAGACAGGTCCGCAGAAGTCGTATGAGCACGCTTGTCTCTCGGAGTCGGCGGTGGGGCGGTGGAACTGCCCATGGCCCTATCGTCGGGCACTACACCGGTGTTACCTCAACCGATTAACCCATCGGGTGCCCCGCCGGCTCCGGCCGGTTCACGCGGTTACGCCCCGAACGCCCCCGGATGCGTCTGCTCCCGCACGGCCACGTACTGCTGGCGCACCGCCTGTCCCACGGCCAGGTCGGCACCCGGCTCCAGCACCTGCGCGGCCGCCCCCTGCCAGGCGGGCGGAGTACGCGGGTCCAGGGTGCCCTGCGCGGCCCCGAGGGCCCACGCGGCCTGGCGGGCGGCGCCGATCGCCGCGTAGTCGGCGGGTTGCGGCACGACCACCTGCACCCCGAACAGCGAGGGCGCCATCGCCTGTACGGCGGGCAGCTCGGCGGCCTGCCCCAGCAGGAAGATCCGGCGCACCGCGACCCCCCGGCCGCGCAGCACGTCCAGCGCGTCGGCGAGCCCGCACAGCATGCCCTCGAAGGAGGCCCGCGCCAGGTGCACCGCCTTCATCGACTCCCGGCGCAGCCCGGACAGGGTGCCCGCCGTGTGCGGCAGGTTGGGGGTGCGCTCGCCCTCCAGGTAGGGGAGCAGCACCAGGCCGTGCGAGCCGGGCGTGGACTGCAGCGCCAGCTCGGAGAGGGCCTCCAGACCGGGCAGGCCCAGCAGTTCGGCGGTGCCGCGCAGGGCGCGTACGGCGTTCAGTGTGGTGACGACCGGCAGGTGCATGCCGGTGGCGTCGGCGAGGGAGGTGATCATCCCGGTCTGGTCGGCCAGCGCCTCGGTGTGCACCGCCATCACCGACCCGGACGCGCCCAGCGAGACCACCGCGTCGCCCAGGCCGATGCCGAGGCCGAAGGCGGCGGCCATCGTCTCGCCCGTACCGGCGGAGATCAGCAGCCCCTCCGGGGTGGTGCCCGCGGCCTGGGCCGGGCCGATCACCTCGGGCAGCGCCACCTGGTGGCCGAGCGCCAGCTCCACCAGGTCGGGCCGGTAGGCGCCGGTGGCGGCGGACCAGTACCCGGTGCCCGAGGCGCCGCCCCGGTCGGTGGTCCGGCGCACCGGCCGCCCCAGCAACTGCCAGACCAGCCAGTCGTGCGCCTGGAGCAGTACGGCGGTACGGCTGGCGTTCTCCGGCTCGTTCTTCGCCAGCCAGCGCAGCTTGGTCACCGGCCGCGCGGCCTGCGGCACACAGCCGACCGCCTGCGCCCACGCCTCCCGGCCGCCGAGCGCGTCGATCAGGTCGGCGGCGGCCACCTGGGCCCGCTTGTCCGCCCCGGCCATGGCCGGGCGCACGGTGTTGCCCTGCGCGTCCAGCGGGACCACGGCGTTGGCCTGCGTGGAGACACCGATGGCCTGCACGCCCTCCAGCAGGCCGCCGCCCGCGGCCTCCCCCAGGGAGAGCAGCCATGCCTGCGGGTCGACGTCGCTGGGCCGCGGCGCGCCGTCCGGCACGTCCAGCGGATGCGGGGCGTACCCCTGACGCAGCACGGCCCCCGTGTCCGTGTCGCAGACCACGATGCGAGTGAATGCGGGCGAACTGTCCAACCCGGCGACTATCCCCATGGCTCAAATTCTGCCGCAGAGCGCGGGCTGCTCCGGCCGGTACGCCTGTGCCCCCTGGAGCCGCTGCTCAGGGGGCACACGCGTGGGGTGGCCGGTTCAGGGATGGCTGGTGCCCCAGTCGTCCTCGGCCGGCCGGCCGTGGCCGTTGCGGCCGAGCCGGGAGCGGACCCGTTCGGTGAACGACTCGGGGACGTGATCGCCGACCTTCTCGCTGACCGTGTGCAGCGCCTTGCCCGCGTACACCTTGCCCTGCTGGGCGGCGGTCTCGGCGGAGTTGCGCACGGCGGGGTTCTGCGCGACCCCGCGAGCGGCCTTCTTGATCTGCTCGTAGCGCTGCTGGCCGGCGCGTGCTCCGAGTACGTATCCGACGGCCAGTCCGGCGACGAACGTGAGCCGGTAGCGCATGTGGGCCACCCTTCCTTGCGTAGTCCCTGACGGGGGTCTGTGGTGCTGTGCCGGCGCCGGAGGCGAACCGATTGGCGGAGCACCCCCCTGCTTGCGCTAATGTATGTGTCGCAGCGAGCGCCCGCCCCCTGGCGAATACCCAGGTGGATGCGTTCGATGCAGACGAAGCGATCCCCTGTAGCTCAATTGGCAGAGCAGCCGGCTGTTAACCGGCAGGTTACTGGTTCGAGTCCAGTCGGGGGAGCTTCGATCCCCTGTAGCTCAATTGGCAGAGCAGCCGGCTGTTAACCGGCAGGTTACTGGTTCGAGTCCAGTCGGGGGAGCGCGTTGTACGACGGCATGGAACGAGGACCCCGCGGGGTCCTTTTTCATGTCCGGTCCCGTGTCCGGGCGCTCCGGGACGGCCCGGCGCAGTCGTGCCAGGTCAGGGAAGCAGCGCGGAAGCCGACCATCCGAAGCAGGAGATCGTATGAGCGGCTATGCTGCGGCAGACGGCGCGCACAGTTGTACGCGACACGCCGCGAGGGGCGGTAGCTCAGCCGGTTAGAGCAGCGGACTCATAATCCGTCGGCCGTGGGTTCGAGTCCCACCCGCCCCACCCGGACCAGCACCCCGGGTACGTCTAGTCGACGTATGCCGGGGAGACCGCGGCAGTTGCCACGCGGTGGGCCTTGCCCGTGCCGTCCGCCGGGACCGTGTAGAGGTCGGCGCCGTAGTCGCCGGGCAGGGCGTAGACCAGGGTGCGGTTGTCGCGCCAGACCAATTGGTCGTCCACGCTGCGGGGTTCGGCGAGGGCGGTTTCGTGGCCGGTGCTCAGGTTCAGGACGTACAGGTGCCAGGGGGCGTCCTCGGGGGCGCCCTTGACGCGCTTCTTGTAGGCGATGCGGGTGCCGTCCGGGGAGAGGGACGGACACTCGACGTTCGGGTGCAGCGTGGTGAGCGTGCGGGTGCGCAGGTCGCCGCGGACCAGGTAGGTGCTGCCGTGGGTCGCCATGGTGGCGTAGAAGGTGCGGTCGTCGGCCGCGAAGGTGACGCCCCAGAAGTTCACGTCCGCCGCCCGGTAGGGGCGGCCGTCCTTGACGGTCCGGTACGCCTCCAGGGTGGGGGTCAGCCTGCCCGTACGGGTGTCGGCGATCGCCGCCCGGGTGGAGAAGGCGGTCCCGGCATACGAGTCGCCGCCGACGAACGCCGTCCAGGCGGCGAACCGGCCGCTGGGGGAGACCCGGGCGCGCGAGGGGATGCCGGGCACGTCGTAGCGGGCCCGTTCCTTCAGCCGGGTGTCCAGGATCACCGCGCGGTAGGTGTCCCGGACCGGCCCGTGCACGGCTTGCAGGCACACTCCGGTGCCCGAAGCGGCGTAGAAGCGGAGGCATTTGACGCCGGACGCGGTGCGCGGGCCCGACGGGTCGTCCGCCGGGGCCGACACCAGCTCGTCGCGGTGCGGGCCCCACGCCATGTTGCGGAACACCACGCGGGGGCCGCCACCGGCCAGCGCGAGCCGTCCGGCGGCGATCCGCGGCCCACCCGGACCGGCCTGCTCACGCCGGTCGGCCCGCGCCGCCGCGTGCAGCACGGACGCCGCCGCGACAGCTACCAGGACAACGAGCGCCGATACCAGGATCAGGACGCGGGAACGCAGGGTCATGCGGGCCTTTCCGGGGTGGTGGGGCGACGGGGACACCGGGGGTCAGGCCGGGCTCTCCGGCGCGATGGGGCGCAGCGCGAGCGCGATCAGGCCGCACAGTGCCAGGGCGACGGCCGACCCGGTGAGCGCCGCGCGGTCGCCCCACGCCGTCCAGGCCGCGCCGAAGGACAGTGAGCAGGTGAAGCGGGCCACCGCCTGGCCCGTCTGGACCAGGGCGAGGCCGGACGAGCGCAGCTCCGGTGGCACGCTGTCGGCGGCCGCCGCCATCAGTACCCCGTCGGTCGCCGCGTAGAAGGCGCCGTGCAGGAGCAGGACGGCGTACGGCAGGGCGGGGCCGTGCCAGGAGGAGAGCAGCAGGCCGTACGCCAGGAGCAGGGCGAGGTGGCCGCCGAGGAACATCCGCCAGCGGCCCACCCGGTCGGCGACCCGGCCCAGCGGGACCGCGAGCAGCAGGAACGCCGCCGCCGTGCCGAGCGGCAGCAGCGCGAACCAGCGGTCCGGCACACCGAGCCGCCGTTGCAGCAGCAGGTAGACGAACGAGTCGCTGACCGTGGCGAGTCCGAGCAGGAGGGCGCAGACGGTGATGCGCCGCAGGTCCCGGCGGCGCAGGAGGGCGAAGGCGGCGCGCAGGGTCGCAGGGGTGGCGCTGCGATCGAGGGGAGCGGCCGCGCCTCCCGGTACGAAGAGCACCAGTACCAGGACACCCACTACCGCCACGCAGAAGCTCACGGTGAACACCGCGTCGTAGCCGTCGACCGTGGCCCGCAGGACGAGGAAGGCGACCAGCGGGCCTAGCAGCGCGCCCGCCGTGTCCATCGCCCGGTGCACACCGAAGGCGCGGCCGCGGGTCTCGGGGGTGCTGGACAGGGAGATCAGCGCGTCGCGCGGGGCGGTGCGCAGACCCTTGCCGGTGCGGTCGACGGCCAGCACCAGGCCGATCGGGGTGAGCGTCTGGGCCACCAGCAGCAGGGGCTTGCATGCCGCCGACAGGGCGTACCCGGCGCCCGCCACCCACTTGTGGCGCCCGCCGCCCCGGTCGGCGAGGTGGCCGCCGGCCAGCCGGACCAGCGCCGAGACGCCGTTGTAGACGCCGTCGAGCAGCCCGAAGCCCAGCGGGGACAGGCCGAGGCCCGCCACCAGGTACAGGGGCAGCACGGCGGTGACCATTTCCGAGGAGACGTCGGTGATCAGGCTGACCGTGCCGAGCGCCAGCACGGTGGGCGCGACCGCGGTGCGGCGCCGCCCGGCACGGGGCCGGACGGCGCCCGCCGCGGACGCCGTCGCGCGGCTGTCCGCTACGTACATGTCACGGAGTCCAGATGCCGGTGATGTCCTTGGCGGAGGCGGCGTTGCCCGCGTGCGGCAGGCCGTGCATGTCCTCCAGCGTGCGCAGCAGGTCGTAGTGGTTGTACGTGGCCGTCGAGGTCGAGCCCGCCGTCACGCCCTGCCCGTACAGCACCGTCGGGATGCGGTTGCCGCTGAGCCGGTTGTCCTCGTCGAAGGTGACGACGAGGAGGCTGTTGTGGGTCTTCGCCCACGTCGCGTACGCGCCCAGCTTGTTCTTCAGCCAGGTGTCCCCCGTGGAGACCGAGCAGTCGTGCATGTCGCTGCACAGGTCGGGGATGACGAACGAGACCTGGGGGAGCGTCGAGTAGTCCGTCGGGAACTGCGCGAACGTCTTGGCGCTGGACGTCGGTACGTTGCTGAAGCCGAACCACGGATTGTGCTTGCGCGCGTAGTCGCCGCTGCCGCACGTGGTCGAACCCTGGCTGGGCAGCGTCTCGTTGTAGCTGGCCCACGACTTGCCCGCGCCGATCAGCTCGGAGGCGAGGTTGGGCGCGGAGGAGAAGCCGGGGGTGTAGCAGCTGTCGTCGGTGATGCCCTGGGTGGAACCGGAGAACAGGGCGAAGTAGTTGGGCTGGCTGGGGTGGGTCTCGGCGTAGGAAGCGGTGAGACTCGCGCCGCCGGTGCGCAACGAGTTGATGTACGGCGCGCTGGACGAGCCGATCACCTGGCTGTAGGCGTGGTTCTCGAAGACCACGACGACCGTGTGGTCCGGGGTCGGGACGGCGGCCGCGGCCCGGGCGGGCGAGGACCCGCCGAGCCCCGACCACAGCCCGGCCGCGGCGGCGACGACAGCGAGAGCGGACGCCACGGCGGCACGGCCGCGACGGTGGACGTTTCTGCCGGACACTTCTGACCTCCGGTGGGGGAGCGGGGGTGGGGACGGTGCGCCATGAGCATGTACGCGCCAACCGAGCCTTGCCCCACGGCACCCGTCCCGCCAGATGAAAACCAGATGAACGCCAACTCCCATTGTCTCTCGCCCAGCCCCAGCATGCCGTGTCGGCGTCCGCCCGGACGGGCATACTCCCCGCACCGATTCCGGTGGGCGCCCGGTGGGGCGCTTCGCATGGGGGCCGAGTCCGACCGGGGGGAACTGGACAGTGCGTGCGACCGCGGAGTTATCAGGTACCGGCCTCACGGCGAGCATCGACCGTGCGCTCGGCTGTCTGCGTCACAACTTCCGGACGGTGCCGGGAGCGGCGGGCTGGTACCACTACCTGGACGATCCGAGCCCCGGCGTCACCGCGTCGGCCGTGGGGCTGTTCTGCTTCAGTGTGGCCGGTGTCCGCTTCGAGCGGACCCCGGACGTGGTGGCCTACCTGCTGAGTCAGCAGCGCGCCTCGGAGGACAGCACCAACGGGGGCTGGTCCGTCCGTACGACGAACGGTTTCCCGATCGCGGAGGCCACGTCGTGGGTGGTGCGCGCGCTCAGCAGGCCGGGCACCGGAGTGCTGGGCGGCGAGGCGCTGGCGCGCGGGGCGGAATGGCTCCGGGTCAACCAGAACGTCGACTTCGGTTGGGGCTCGTATCTCGGGCAGCCCTCCCGCGTCTTCCACACCGCCCTGAACATGCTGGCGCTCCAGGAGAGCGGCGCGGGGGCGGACGCGCTGGCCGGGGCACAGCGCTGGCTCATCGACGGGCAGAACGCCCGCACCCCCGCCTGGGGCCCCACTCCCGGCGCTGAGCCCACGATGCTGCACACCAGCATCGCCCTGCTGGCCCTGTCCCGGACCCCCGGAGCGCTCAGCGCCAACACCATGCGCCAGACCGCGGAGTGGCTGCTGGAGCGGATCGAGCCGGGCATCCACGTCGAGCGCAGCACCACGGTGGAGGAGTACGACGTCCCCTATGCGGACGGCGACATCCAGGCCGTCTTCCAGAACTCGCTACCCCATTTCGCCGGACCGCTGGCCCTCTCCGCGATCCTCTCCACCGGGGTGGTCGACCCCTTGCAGCAGAAGGTGTTCGACTCGGTCAACGCGATCATGGACACCCAGCTCGAAGGAGGCCACTGGGAACTGCCGCGCAGCCCCATGAGGCCGTCGGTGTGGGCGCTGTGGCCCTTCGTCTCGGCTCTGTCCTCGGCACGCTCGGCCATTCTCTCCACGCCACGAGCCAAAGCGGCCCTGCTCTTCCCCGGCTGTGCCATCGTCCAGAGCGAGGATGTGGCCCAGGACCTGACGAGACGGCTGCTCATCCAGAACGCGTTGTTCGACTGGATCAGAGGCCGCAAGGTCGTGCTCGCCCTCTGGCTCGTCGCGGCCGTGACGACCGGAGTCCCCGTGGCCCTGCTCCTCGCGGGCAAGTTCTCGGTGAAGGACTTTCTCACTGCCCTGATCTTCCCGGTGCTGCTCATGGTCTTCCAGGTCATCTGGGACCGGCGGGCCGCGCGTGCGGGAGCGAGCGGGTGAGCGCCGGCACGCGCCGCGGGTTACGGGAGGGGCTTGCGCCCCTTACAGCCGGGGAGGGCGCCGCCTGTGAAATGTGCGACGAGGTCAGCGCGTTCGGGGCGCACGCCACCGGAGGCTTCCTTCCGGAGCGGGCGCCGCGGGGTGGCCTGCGCGTCCGGCGCCGGGGCTTCTCGCGCCTGATCCGGCGTACCGGCGCGGTCGACGTACTGGCCGGGCTCGGCGCACTGCTGCCGGGATACGCGCTGATCGTGCCGCACCGGCACACCGCGAGCCTCGGCGAGCTGCCGCCCGGGGAACTGGCTGAGGCGCTCTCCGTCGCGTGGCAGTACGCCGCCCTGATCGAGAAGGAACTCGGCCACGCCACTGTCCTGGTGGAGCACGGTTCCTCCGGTGCGGCCGACAGCGGGGGCGGGTCCTGCATCGTACATTCGCACCTCCATATATTTCCGCTCCTCAACGCGGCGCATTCTGCCCGCTTCGTGGCGCCGGGAAGTCGGAAAAGCTCCGAGTTCGCGGATATCGTTGACACCGCGCGGCGCGGGGAAAACTATTATTTCTGCACATGGAGACGTGACGAGGTGTACCTGTTGGCCGATCCTGATCTCCCCTCGCAGTTCGCGCGCCGCGTCTGGTCGGAAACGCTGGAGCTGCCTCACCTGTGGGACTGGGCGGCCTTCCCCTTTCTCGATCACTGCGCCGACACCGCACGGCGGCTGGGTGGCTCGGCGGATTCCCCAGAGGAGCAGCGGATGCGCGAGACCCTCTTCGCCTACGGGGCCGCGGCCGCCGGTTACGCGGAGCGGACCCGGCGCTTCGCCGCCGGGTCGTCGATGCCGCAGGACATCGTCGCGTTCGCCCGCTCGCACGAGGGGCCTCTGCTGGACGCAGGCTCGGGGGCCGGACGCGACGCGGCGGCCTTCGCGGACGCGGGCAAGGACGTGATCGCCCTGGACGCCTGTCTGCCCCTGCTCGACCTGACACCGGCCCACCCCGGGGTCCGCAAGGTGAATGGTGATGTGCGGGCCCTGCCGCTGGCCGGTGAGTCGATGGGCAGCGTCTGGTGCTCGGCGGTGCTTCTCCATCTGCCGCCGGCGCAATTACTCAGGGCGCTGGCCGAATTCCATCGCGTACTCCGCCCCGGAGGTGTCGCGCACATTTCGGTCAAGGAAGGCGAGGGGCACGCCTCTTTGCCCATAGGGGCGGACAGTGCGTTTCTCCGGCATTTCTTCTATTACCGTATGGGCGATCTGGTCACGCTCGCCCGCCAGGCGCGGTTCGAGGTCGTGCGGTCCTGGGTCGAGGAGGAGCAGGATTCCTCCGAGGACATGCAGCGCTGGGTCAAATTCTGGCTGAGGAAGACGGAGTGATTCCGTCCCCCGCTCCGGCCGGCCGTGCGCCGTTGCTGCCCCATCTGCACCTCCACCTCGAACCCGAGGAGCGCAAGAGGCGGGAACTCGGCATGCCGGGGCGGAACTTCGGCGACCGTCACCTGTTCTTCGAGGCGCACCGGGTGGACCGGGCGGACGCCGTTCCGGTCACGGTCCGGGACCTTCGGCGCTTCCTCGCCGACGTGCACACCGAGCAGCGTGAACAGGGTGTCCATCACGCCGAGTTACGTCTCTCCCCGCGCCGCTTCCTGCGGGAAGGTATGAGCTGGCGGAAGTTCACCGACACCGTCCAGGACTGCCTGGCCCCCCTGTGCGACCCCGTCGTGCGGGCCGTCCTGCTCATCAACCGGGACAGCCCCGCACCGTTTCTCGCCATGGTCAGTGAGCGGATCGCCGAACTGCCACCGGTGTTCACGGGTGTGGACCTCGCGGGCGACGAGGTCCGGCACCCCGATGTACGGCCCGCCGTGCCCCTCTTCCGTGCCGCGGCCGACTCAGGGCTCGGACGGACCGTCCACGCGGGGGAGTTCGGTCCCGAGGAGCACATCTGGCGGGCGCTCGACGTACTGGGCGCCCAGCGCATCGGCCACGGGGTGTCGGCGGCCACCGGCTCCGCCCTGCTGCGGCGGATGGCGCGGGACGGGATCCTGCTGGAGGTCTCCCTGACCTCCAATGTGGCCCTGGGCGCAGTCCCGGGACCGGCCGCTCACCCGCTGCCCGCCTTCCTGGAGGCGGGCGTTCCCGTCGCCTTCAACTCCGACGTGCCGCTGCACACCGGGCGGACTCTGGTCGATGAACTGCGGCTCGCCTCAGATGCGTTGGGGGCGCCTACCGAGGTGATCCGGGATCTCCAGTCGCGGGCCGCCCGGCACTGCTTCACCCGTCGCCCTCCCCTACGTTCCGGCTCAGCATCGTCGCCCCCAGCAGGGTCAGCGTGTGGATGACGGAGTTTCCGTGGCGGTGGCTGGTGATGAGGCCGGCGTCCCGGAGGGCGGTGGTGTGGTGGGTGGCGGTGGCGGGGGTGACGCCGGCGCGGTGGGCGGCTTCGGTGGTGGTGGCGCCGGCGGCGGTCGCGCGGAGGACCGTTGCTCTCGCCCGGCCCAGGAGGATCTCCAGGGAGGATGAGCCTGCCGTCGGGCGGGGTGCCTCGTGGTGGAGGGAATAGGCGAGGACCGGGGGCAGGGCGGGGTCGGCCAGGGAGACCGGGCCCTTCCAGCAGAAGTACGAGGGGATCAACAGCAGGCCCCGGCCCTGGAGGCGGATGTCGAGCTCCGTCGGGTACGTGCCGATCTCCAGCCGCGGGTGCTGCCAGCGCACCGCTGGGCCGAGGCCGCCCAGGAGGCCCTCGGTGCCGCCGTCGAGCGAGTGCCGGGCCAGCCGGACGCGCTCGGTGTGCACGCCCTCGTGCATCCACTCCTCGTGCGGCTCGATCACCGCGCGGTGGTAGGCCCGCAGGACGCTCACCAGCTCGGTGCGCGGCTCCTTCTCCGGCAGCCGGGCGAGGTGCGGGGGTACGCGTCTTATCCGGGCCAGTGCCGCCAGCTCCGCCGTCACCTGGGCCGGGGGCGTCGCCAGGATCGCCTTCAGCCCCGCCTCCAGGCCGGCGGCGCCCTCCAGCGGGGTGAGGAAGTCCGGCCAGTACGACGCGCGCGGATACAGCGGGAGCAGGAACTGCCGTACCGCGTTCTCCAGTCCCGCCTCCCGTAACCGCTCACGGGCCGTGCGGTACCAGTGCGCGTAGGCCCAGCGGCCGGCCGGTGTCTGGAAACGGTGGAGGCTCGCGGCGATCTCCCACAGGGCGTGCGGAGCGGGGGCGACCCGTGTCCTGGCCAGATCCTCCGCCGAGAAATGGAAGCGAAGCAAGCTCAACACCCTTTCTACCGGCGTTATTTGACGCTGTTCGAATGAGCATGACAGCCGAAAGCGCACACCGGAGCATGAACTCGCTCCGCCGCACCGATCCCCGAGGCACCACCCGTACCTTCCGCACACCGAAGGAACCCGATGGCGAAGATCCTCACCCACCCGGCCGCAGCGGCGGCCCTGCTCGCGGCCCTCGCCGTCTCGGCGCCCGCCACCGCGTCGGCAGCCCCCGCCAACGCCTCTTCGGCGGCGACCAGTTGCTACGGCGGTGCCGTCACCGTCAACTACGGCGACGCCGCCGAGTTCGGCCCCTACACCACGACCTCCCGCTGCGCCGACATCAACCTCCGCATGGTCGGCGGCGACGCCGAATTCGTCTGGGCCTGCGTGAAGTTCACCCGCGTCGGCGAGTGCAACTACTGGACCAAGGTCGGCCGGACCTGGAAGACCATCGCGACCGACGTCAAGGACGGCAGCACGTTCACCGTGCCCCTCGGCGTGGATCTCGAAGGTTCCTCCGCGCGCGTCCAGATCGCCTTCTGACACCCGTAAGGGCTCCCGCACAAGGGCCCCCAAGTGATCGGACCCACCATGACCCGCACCCGGAGAACCGCCGCCGTCCTCGCCGCCGCCACCGCACTGCTCGCCGCCGGTGCCACCGCCCCGGCCGTCGCCCAGCCCGAGAAGGCCGCCGCCGACACCTCCTGCTACGGCGGCGCCAAGTCCCTCACCTACCGGTACTCCACCGCCGCGGTCGAGTACGGCACCTACACGACCACCTCGCGCTGCTCCGACATCAACATCAAGCTCAGCAGCTCGGCCACCGGCTTCCTGGACGCCTGCGTCGTCTTCGTGGACCACACCACGCTGTGCAACCACGACAACACCTACTCGACGTTCGGCCCCCAGTGGGCGACCGTCGCGACCGACGTCAAGGACGGCACCCGCTTCAAGCTGCGCGTGCACGCCTACGACACCGACGCCCAGAACGTCCCGTTCCAGCTCGCCTTCTGACCGCAGACGCCTTTCGGCCGCAGACGTTTCTGACCGCAGACACCAGGGAGTTCACGATGACCTTCGCTCCGAACCGCCGCACCATCCTGCGCGGCACCCTCGCCGCCACGGCGGGCGTCTTCGCCGGACCCGTCCTGCTCTCGGGCAGCGCGCAGGCGTACAACTGGACGCGGACCATGAACCAGGGCGCCACCGGCGCCGACGTGACCGAGCTGCAGATCCGGGTGGCCGGCTGGGCGGCGGACTCCGCCTCGCAGTCGCGGGTGAGCATCGACGGCGACTTCGGTCCCGGCACGGCCGCCGCGGTGCGCCGCTTCCAGGCCGCCTACGGACTCTCGGCCGACGGCAGCGCCGGGCCCGCCACCCAGGCGCAGCTCAACGCTCTGGAGCAGTCGGACGGTTCGACCGCGCACTTCAACTGGAGCGAGTTCTACGACCGTTCGAGCGGCAACTTCAACGGCGGCAAGGTGAGCGCGGCCGCCGTCAAGGAGAACGCCCGCCGGTGCATGTACAAGCTGGAGGCGCTGCGCAAGAAGCTCGGCAACGTGCCGATCACCGTCAACTCCGGCTTCCGCAGCATCGCGCACAACGCCGAGATCGGCGGCGCCAGCGACAGCATGCACCTCTACGGCACCGCGGCCGACCTCGACGTGCCCGGCGTCTCCAACCGCACCGTCTACCAGAAGGCCGAGACCTGCGGCTTCTCCGGCCTGGAGCGGTACGACGTCGACCACCAGCACGTCGACAGCCGCGCCGACCTCGGCCGCTCCTGGTGGTGGGAGAGCGGCACCATCTGACCTGCCGCAGCCCTGGGGCCGGGGACCGCACGAGGTCCCCGGCCTCCGCCCGTCCCCACCCGGAACCGCCCCCACCCGGAAGGTCACACCCCCATGCCCCGCATACCCCTGGCCCGCGCGGCCCTCGCCGGCCTCGGCACGCTGGCCGTCCTCGCCGCCACCGCGCAGCCCGCCGGCGCCGCGCCCCGTACGCCGAGAGCCGAGGGCCCCGTCGCCCACGCCTTCACCAGCGCCGCGGCCGAGTACGGCGTCCCGCGCGACCTCCTGATCGCCCTCGGCTACAGCGAGACCCACCTCGACGGCCACCACGGCCTGCCCAGCCAGGCGGGCGGCTACGGCGTGATGCACCTGGTCAGCAACCCCGGCCAGCACACCCTGGAGCTGGCCTCCCGGCTCACCGGCGACACCGCGCGCGAACTGCGCAGCGACACCGCCGCCAACATCCGGGGCGGCGCCGCCGTCCTGCGCTCCTACGCCGACCAGGCCGGACTGAGCACGGCCGAGCGGCGCGACACCGACACCTGGTACCCGCTCCTCGCCCGGTACGGCGGCGCCACCGACCCCGCCACCGCCCGGCTCTACGCGGACACCGTCTACACCTTCCTCGCACAGGGTGTCACCGCCCGCGCCGAGGGCGGCGAGAAGCTGGCCCTCCCCGCCCGCGAGGTCGCCCCCGAGCGCGGCAGCCTCGCCCCGGCCGCGCAGAGCCCCGACTACCCCTCCGCCCTCTGGGTCCCGGCCAACGCGGCCAACTACGCCGTCGGCCGCACGGCGGCCATCAGCAAGGTCGTCATCCACGTCACCGAGGGCTCGTACGCCGGGACCATCAGCTGGTTCCAGAACCCGGCGGCGCAGGTCAGCGCGCACTACGTGGTGCGCTCCTCGGACGGCCAGATCACCCAGATGGTGCGCGAGAAGGACACCGCCTGGCACGCCCGCTCCGGCAACGCCAGCGGTATCGGCATCGAGCACGAGGGGTACATCGACAACCCGAGCTGGTTCACCGACGCGATGTACCGCTCCTCCGCCGCGCTGACCGCCTCGATCTGCGCCCGCTACGGCATCCCCAAGGACCGCGCGCACATCGTCGGCCACTCCGAGGTGCCCGGCAACGACCACACCGACCCCGGTCCGAACTGGAACTGGACCTACTACATGCAGCTGGTCGGCGGCAGCACCGGCGGCGGCGAGGTCCAGCTCAGCTTCCCGTCGTACGACACCCTGCGGTCCGGTTCCACCGGCGCCCAGGTCTCGGCCGCGCAGTCGCTGCTCAACGCGCAGGGCTTCGACGCGGGCACCGTCGACGGCAGCTTCGGCACGAAGACCGGCTCGGCCGTGACCGCCTTCCAGAAGGCCCGCGGACTGGACGCCGACGGGGTGGTCGGCGCCCGTACCTGGACCGCGCTGCTCTCGGCCGGCACCACGCCCGCGCTCAGCCAGGGCAGCACCGGCGCCGCCGTCCAGCGCCTCCAGCGGGCCCTGACCGCCGCGCTCGGGGGGACGATCACGGCGGACGGTGACTTCGGCCCGGGCACCCAGCAGGCCGTACGGGACTACCAGACCAGCCGCTCGCTCGGCGTCGACGGCCAGGTCGGACCGGCCACCTGGGGCGCGCTGCAGGCCGGACGCTAATAGCCTGGGAAGGTGCGGGGGGAGCCGCCCGTACCTTCCGATCCAGGTGGGGGGCCTTCGGAGCATCGCCCATGACCACTACGCGCACCTACCGACCCGACCGTGCCACGGACCGCCCCGCCCTCGGTTCCGCCGCCGACTGGGGGCTGCTGCTCATCAGGCTCACCTTCGGTCTGCTGATGGCGGGCCACGGGGCGCAGAAACTGTTCGGAATCCTCGGCGGCCAGGGGCTCACCGCCACCGGGAAGGGGTTCGAGAGCCTCGGCTACCGGCCGGGGAAGGTCTTCGCCGCCATCGGCGGGCTGTCCGAGCTGCTCGGCGGCCTCGGCCTGGCCGTCGGGCTGCTGACCCCACTGGCCGCCGCCGCGCTGATCGGCGTCATGATCAACGCGATGGCGCTGGTCACCGGCCGCGGCGGGCTGTGGGAGTCGGAGGGCGGGGTGGAGTACAACGTCTGCATCACCGTGGTGGCCCTGGGCATCGCCGCGATCGGCCCCGGCCGACTGGCCCTCGACCGGTTCTTCCCGTGGGGCCGGGGCGGCTGGTGGCCGGCCGCCGTGGCCCTCGGGCTGGGCGGCATAGGGGCGGCCATCACGCTCAACCTGTAGGTGTGACAGTCAAGTTGCCGCCGTGCGTGACCGGTCACGCACGGCGGCTCGTCGCGTGCTGCCTAGCCGACGATCGCCACCGGCGCGTCCCAGGCGCTGCGGTCCACCATGATCGTGTAACCGCCGCGCGACTCCTTGCTGTTCACCATGTACTGGTGGGCGCGGCTGTGGTTGGTGAACGCCTTCGGGTCCCAGGGCCAGTCGGCCGTGGTGGTGTTCTGCTGGTCCCACAGGGCGTACCAGAGGTTGCCCGGCAGGTCGGTCTTGTCGGTCGCCGTCGCCACGGCCTTCGCGCTGGAGCTGGTGAAGCCGTAGTAGCCCGCCCGGTAGGCCTTGCCCCGCAGCGTCTTGGTGAAGGAACGGACGTAGGACAGCACGGCGTTGTTGCACGCCTTGTCCGTGGTGTCGTATGGCTCCATGTCGAGGTAGATCGCGCTGCCCGGCTTCATGCCGAGCGCCGACGCCTTGGCCACCGCGTCCTTGGCGTCCGTGGCACCGAGGGACGTCGCGTCGGTGGCGGTCATCTTCTCGGGGTTGGCGCTCTTCTGGCAGGGCGGCTGGGCGCCGACGCAGAGCGGGACCAGCTTCCAGCCCTGGGAGTTGACCGTCTTCACCCAGGACGCGGTGAGGTTGGGCTGGGCGCAGCCGCGGTTCTTGCCGCCGATGTAGACGGCGGCGGCGCCGTAGAAGCCGGTCCTCCACGCCTTCATCGCGGCGGCGGACGGCGCGGCGCGGGACGAACGATGTGACTTCCGGTACGGCGGCCGTCCGGTTCCGGGGCGGCGGGCGTACGAAGTGACAGCACTCTAATGCAAGGGGTGTGTACGGGGGTTGTGTGCCCGGTGTGCCGGGTCCCCGGCGGTGGGGCCGGGGAACGGGGTGATCGCATTCTTTTGGCCGGGCGGGCTTGGGGCGGTCGCGTTCTGGGCACCGTCCTCCTACCGGTGTTCGGTGTCGGTTGGGAGGAGGGTGACGTGGAGCGTCAGATTCGCGTGCGGGTCAGTCGTCGGCCAGCGGCTCCGCGGGGCCAGGAGATCGACCGCAGGACGCCGTCGGGGCGGGTCCTGCCCTACTGAGACCAGGGCTGCCGTAGCGATCGAAGGGGCTTCAGGCGGCCAGCGGGGTCAGGACCAGCGGGGCGATCCGTCCCTCCAGCATGGCACCCAGGCCCTGCACGGCACAGATGTCGGGGTGCTCCGCGATGTGCGCCGGGATGCCGATGGCCTCCTGGAGCATCCTGTCCAGGCCCGGCAGCAGCGCGGTGCCGCCGACCATCATGATGCCCCGGTCCACCAGGTCGGCCACCAGGTCGGGCGGGCACTCCCGCAGCACCTTGCCGATGCCGTCGAGGACGGCCAGCAGGGGGGTGTGGATCGCTTCGCGCATCGCGGCCGTGTCCACCCGTACGCTGCGGGCAAGGCCCGTGGCGACGTCCCGGCCGTGGATCTCGGTGGACACCGGGCCCTGCGGGGTCAGACCGTTGTCCGAGAGGGCGATCTGGAGCGGGCGCACCGACTGGCTGGGCAGTATCAACTCGTGCTCGTGCCGCAGGTGTTGCACGATCGCCCGGTCCACCGCCTCACCGCCCACCGGAATGCGCTCGGCGGTGACGATCGAGCCCAGCGACAGCACCGCGACCTGGGTGGCCGCCGCCCCGCACACCATGATCATGGAGGCCTCCGGGCGCTCCACCGGGAGTCCGCAGCCGACGGCCGCCGCGATCAGGGTGTCCATCAGCTCCACGCGGCGCGCGCCGAGTCCCACCAGCGTCTCGATCGTCGCCCGGCGGGCCAGCGGGTCGGCCTCGTGCGGGGTGCAGGCCGCCGCGCGCAGCCGGGGCTTGCGGCGCAGGGCGCGGCGCATCCGGTCGCCGATCAGGTGCCGCAGCATCCGCTGCGCCATCTCGATGTCGACCACCGTGCCACCGGACACCGGCCGCACCACCCGGATGTACTGCGGGGTGCGCCCGGTCATCTGCTCCGCGAAGTCACCGACCGCGATGAGAGCGCCGGTACGGGTGTTCACGGCCGCCACCGAGGGCTGGTCGACGACGAGTCCGGCACCCTTCACATAGACGCGGGTGCGGGCCGCGCCCAGGTCGACGGCGAAGTGGCAGCGGCTCAACTGCTCCAGGCTGACGGTCACGGCAGTTCCTCCCGAGTGCGCTGACCATGGGCGGGCCGCCGGATTCGACGGGCCTCACTGGAGATCCTGCGCGGGCACCGGCGCGGGTGCCTTCTGGAGGGGGCCGGGCGGGGCGCCGCTGAATGGGGGATTCCGGCGCGACTATGCCGTGTCGGACTGGCCCTCGGGGCCGGGGAGTGTCAGCGGGTCCGGGAGGGTCAGCGCCCGCTTCATCACCTTGCCCATGTCGTTGCGGGGGAGGGCGGGGAGCAGGCGCAGTGCGCGGGGCCGCTTGTGCGGGGCGAGGCGGCCGGCCACATGATCTGACAACTCCGGGAGCGCGGGCGGGGCTTCGGGGTCCGACGGCACCACCCAGGCCACCACCCGCTCGCCCAGGTCCGCGTCCGGCTCCCCGGTGACGGCCGCCTCCGCGACCGCCGGATGCTCCAGCAGCGCGTTCTCGATCTCGCCCGCCCCGATCTTGTAACCCCCGCTCTTGATCAGGTCGGTGGCCTTCCGGCCGACGATCCGTACGTATCCGTCGGCCTCCCGCACGGCCACGTCCCCGGTGCGGAACCAGCCGTCGGCCGTGAAGGCGGCGGCGGTCGCGTCGGGCCGGTTCAGATAGCCGGTGAACAGGTTCGGACCGCGCACCTGGATCTCGCCCACGCTCTCCCCGTCCCGTGCGGTCAGCTCGGTGCCGTCCTCCTCCACCAGCCGCAGCTCCACACCGGGCAGCGGCACGCCGACGGTGCCCGCGCGGGCCTCGCCGTCGACGCGTACGGAGGTGTTCATCAAGGTCTCCGTCATGCCGTACCGCTCGATCACCCGGCGCCCGGTGGCCGCCGCGATCCGTTCGTGGTCGTGGACGGGCAGCGCGGCCGAGCCCGAGACGAGCAGCCGGGCCCGGCCGAGCGCCTTCGCCAGCTCCGGGTCGGCCGGCAGGGCCTCGGCCAGCCGGTGGTACATCGTGGGCACGCCGAACACCATGGTCGCGCCGTCGTTCAGCTCGCGGGTCACGCCCTCGGGGGAGAAGCGGCCCAGATGGCGCACCGAGCCGCCGCGCCTCAGCGGGCCGAGGACGCCCAGCACCAGCCCGTGCACATGGAACAGGGGAAGCCCGTGCACCAGCACGTCGTCCCCGGTCCAGTGCCAGGCGTCGGCCAGCGCGTCCAGGGTCGCGGCGAGCGCCCGGCGCGGGACGACGGCTCCCTTGGGCGGGCCGGTGGTGCCCGAGGTGTAGACGATCAGCGCCGGGTCCTCGTCCCCGTACGTGTCCTCGGGGACCCGCCCGGTGCCGAAGACCTCCAGGCGGGGCAGGTCCGCGAGGGCGGGCGGGAGTTCGGCACCGGGCGCGGTCAGCACCAGCGCCGGGTCGCTGTCGGCGAGGATGTGCGCCAACTCCCTTTCTCCCGACTTCGGGTTGAGCGGCACGGCGGCCGTTCCGGCGAGCAGCGCCCCCGTGACCGCCACGGCGGTCTCCAGCTCCGGCGTCGCCCACACCGCGACCCGGCCGAGGCCCCGCAGCCGCCCGGCCACCGCCCCGGCGGCGGAGGCGAGTTCCGCGTACGACAGCGACCGGGCGCCGAAGCGCAGCGCCGTCCTTCCGGCCGTCCGTGGGTCCGTCAGGGCGGGGAACAGGGAGGACACGCGGGACTCCTTCGCTGCCGGGTACGACAGCCCCTTCCTACCCCACCGGCGGCACCACGTCCCCGACCACACAGCTCACGTTGTCCGGACCGCCCGCCGTGTTGGCCGCGTCGACCAGCGTCCGTACGGCCGTCTCCGGGTCCGGGGCGGCGGCGAGCAGCTCCCTGATCCTGTCGTCGGGGACCACCCCGGTGAGGCCGTCCGAGCAGAGGAGGTAGCGGTCGCCGGGCAGGGCCTCGTGCAGCCGGAGGTCAGGGTCGGCCCCCAGGGCCTTCAGCAGCAGGGACCGCTGCGGGTGGCTCTCGGCCTCCGCCGGGGTCAGGCGGCCCTCGTCCAGCAGCGACTGGACCACGCTGTGGTCGTGGGTGATGCGGAACAGGCCGCCCTCGCGGAGCAGGTAGGCCCGGCTGTCCCCGATGTGCGCCAGGGCCAGCCGCGACCCCGTCCACAACAGCGCGGTCAAAGTGGTGCCCGCGTCCCCGGCCCCCTCCGTGACGTCCCTTACGGCATCGCCCGCGCCCCGCACGGCGTCGGCCAGCAGGTTCAGCACGTCGCCCGGTCGCGGCCCGTCCTCCTCGTCGAGGAACCGCAGCGCCTCGACCGCGGCCCCGCTGGCGGGCGCCCCGGCCGGGCCGAAGCCGTCGGCCACGGCGAGCAGCCTGCGGCCGGCGTAGACGGTGTCCTGGTTGGCGGGGCGGACGTGCCCCCGGTCGGAGTGGGCGGCGCAGCGCAGTTCCAGCATGGTGGGTCCCTTTCCCGGTGCCTCGGTCAACTCCGTCACGAGGAACGCGGCGAGATCCCGCCGCACGGCTGTCTCCGCCTCGACCCGCGCCCAGTACGCCCGGACCTCCCGTGCCGCGTCGGCCCCGGTCAGGACGGACACCGCGCGGATCCGGGCCAGCGGCATGCCGAGCCGCCGCAGCCACGCCACCAGCCGGGCCCGGTCCAACTGGGCGACGGCGTAGTAGCGGTAGCCGGTGAACGGGTCGACGCGAGCGGGGCGCAGCAGGCCCAGCTCGTCGTAGAGCCGCAGGGCCTTGGGGGAGAGCCCGGACGCCTTGGCGAACGCGCCGATGGTCAGCAGGTCCATGTCCGTCCAGGCTCCCTCGAAAGGCCGCTTCCTCGCTTCGCCACCGATGCTGGGGCTTCACCGAAGGGGAAGGTCAACAGGGGTGTGCCGGTTCCGGTGCGGTTGCTAGCCTCGCGATCACCGAGCCGACGCAGACGACCAGGGAGCCCGCCGTGCCGCGTATAGCCCTCGCCACCTACGATCCCGGCACCGCGCCCAGCAAGGACCCCGATCTCGATGGACTGGTCGCGGAGTTGAGGGCGGCGGGCGCCGACGCGGAGGCCCGCTTCTGGGACGACCCGGAGGCCGACTGGGCCGGCTACGACCTCGTCCTCATCCGCTCCACCTGGGACTACATCTGGCGCCCCGCCGAGTTCCTGGCCTGGGTGGACCGCGTCGACGCGCTCACCCTGCTGCTCAACCCGGCCGACGTGGTCCACTGGAACGCCGACAAGCGCTACCTCGGCGAACTGGCGTCGGCCGGTGTGCCGACGGTCCCCACCCGCTACCTCCCGCCCGGCGCCGAGCCCGACCTGCCGACCGGGTACGAGTACGTGATCAAGCCCGCCTCGGGCGCGGGAGCCCGGTACGCGGCCCGGTACACACCGGAGGAACGCGATCGCGCGGTAGGGCAGTTGGCGCAGATGCACGCCGAGGGCCTCACCGCGATGGTCCAGCCCTACATGCGGAGCGTCGACCAACACGGCGAGCGGGCCCTGCACTTCTTCGGCGGGCGCCTGCTGCACGCCAGCCGCAAGGGTGCCGTCCTCGTCTCCGGCACGCCCTTCGACGCCGACAAGATCGCCCACCCGAAGTTGGAGAAGTGGCAGCCGACCGGAGGTGAACTGGACACGGCTGAACGGGCACTGGCGGCCGTACCCGGTGGCGCCGAGCGGCTGCTGTACGGCCGGGTCGACCTCATCGACGGTGCGGACGGGCAGCCCTGTGTGCTGGAGCTGGAACTCATCGAGCCCCACCTCTTCCTCGACCTGCACCCCGAGTCGATTCCCCGCGTGGCCCAGCTCATCATCCGGGCGGCGAAGGGCAGTTGAGGCTCAGTCCCGCAGGGCCGTCCGCTGGAGCAGCCCCCAGGTGAACTCGGCGGCCACCTCGTGCCGTACCCCGTCCAGGTCCGGAGCGGTGAAGGCCAGTGCCTGGCGGCTCGGGGCGGTGCCCTGGACCGGGCGGGCCGGGGCGAAGGCGCGGGCCACCTCCTCCAGGGTGCAGGACCACGGGGTGAGGTCCTCCAGCGTGTTCAGTTCGGGCGCCGGAGCGTCGGGGGCACGCACCAGCCACTCGGTCAGGACCGCCCCGCCCGGCCCGGCCAACAGCTCGAAGCGCAGGTCCGGCCAGAGGGACACCGTCCACCGCCACGCCTCGCACTCCAGGTCGCCGACCCGGCGCGGCTCGACCGACTCCGGCTCGCCCAGCATCGCGCGGTACCGGGAGACGGCCGGGCGTGACCTGGGCGAACGGGCCATCGCCTGCCAGTGTTTGTTGGCCTCCCGCATCTCGGTCGCGGAGGCGCCGAGCCGCCTGCGGGCGTCCTCGGCCAGCTCCGGATTGTGGTCGGCCATGCGGCGCAGCAGCACCAGGGAGAAGTCGCGAGCCATACCCTCCATGGTGCCGGGCGAGCGGGCGGCCATTGCCCGTCCGACCCGCTGTGGCTAGCCTGTGTTCGCCCCACCGGTCACCGGTCGGGGTATCGAACACGGGCCGCCGCGCCCGTACGAGCAGGCAAGGAGGCCGGACGTGGGACGCCTCGTGCCCGCCGTGACGCGGGCTTTCGACATCCTGGAGCTGTTCCTCGACGGGGACGGCACGCTCTCCGCGCCGGACATCGTGCGCAGACTCGGCCTCCCGCGCACCACCGTGCACGAGCTGGTCACCACCCTCGCCGCCCGCTCCTACCTGGTACCGGTACCCGGACAGCCCGGCCGGTACCGGCTCGGCGTGCGCCCGTACCAGCTCGGCAGCCGGTACGCGGAGCAGCTCGACCTCGCCGCCGAGGGCCGGGAGGTGGCCCGTACCGTCGCCGAGACCTGTGACGAGACGGTCCATGTGGCGCTGCTGGAGGACACCGACGTCATCTACATCGCCAAGGTCGACTCCACGCACGCCGTCCGCATGGTCTCCGCCGCCGGGCGCCGGCTGCCCGCGCACTGCACGGCCGTCGGCAAGATGCTGCTGGCCTCGCTGCCCGCTCAGGAGCTGGCCGCACGCGTCCCCGACGGCGCCGAACTGGCCGCGATGACCCCGGACAGCCTCACCGATCCCGCCCAACTGCGCGAGGCGCTCGCGGAGATCCGGCGCCGGGGCGTCGCGGTGGAGCGGCGGGAGTCCAACCCGGACGTGAGCTGCGTCGCCGCCCCGGTCCGCGACCGCACCGGGCGGGTCGTCGCCGCGCTTTCCATCTCGGTGCCCACGATCCGCTGGAGCGAGGAACGCCGTACCGAGCTGGAGGCGCTCGCCGTCCGGGGCGCCGCCGAACTCTCCGGGCGGCTCGGCCACCGGGAGGCGGCGTGAGCGGCTACGAGGTCGCCGTCGCGGCCCAGGCCGAACTGGGCGAGGGCCCGACCTGGGACCCGGCCACCGCCCGCCTGCTCTGGGTCGACGTCCTGGGCAGCCGCGTGCACACCTACGACCCCGCCACCGGCCGCCGCACGGTCCGCACCACCGGCCAGCACATCGGCGCCGCCAAGCCCCGTGCCGACGGCGGCCTGGTGCTCAACCTCCGCGACGGCGTCGCCCTCCTCGACCCCGACGGCGCCTTCCGCTGGCTGCACCGCGACCCGGTCCCCGGCCGCCGCGCCAACGACGCGGCCGTAGCCCCCGACGGCTCCCTCTGGGCCGGCACCATGCGCTACGACGAGGCCCCCGGCGGCGGCACCCTGACCCGCCTGACCGGCGACGGCACCGCCGACCCGATCCTCACCGACGCCACCGTGAGCAACGGCATCGGCTGGAGCCCGGACGGCACGCTGATGTACTACGTGGACAGCCCCACCCGGCGCGTCGACGTCTTCGACCACGACGGCAAGGGCGTCCGGAACCGGCGCACCCTGGCCGTCGTCGAGGAGGGCGCGGGCTTCCCGGACGGGCTCACGGTCGACGCGGCGGGCTGCGTCTGGGTCGCCCTGTGGGACGGCGGGGCGGTCCGCCGCTACACCCCCTCCGGCGCTCTGGACCGCGAGATCCGGCTCCCGGTCCCGCGCACCACCGCCTGTGCCTTCGGCGGCCCCGGCCTGACCGACCTGTACGTCACCACCGCCCGCGTCGGCCTCACCGCGCCCACGGCGCTGTCGGGCTCGGTGCTGGTGGTTCCGGACGCGGGGGAGGGGCTGCCGCAGCCGCCGTTCGCCGGCTAGGGAAGGGATCGGCTGCCGCGTCGACCCGTGCGGCCGGCTAGGGAAGCCCCGCCGCCTTCCGTTCCTCCGCCGTCAGCGGCGGGCCCGCGAGGGGCGGGCGCAGCGGACCCACGGCGGCCGCCAGCAGCATGCGCGGCGCGAGCAGCGCCTCCGCACCCGTCTCCAGCGAGGTCACGTCGGTCACCCGGCGCGCGACCCGGCCGTTGCCCGTGGCGGTGAGCAGCAGCCGGCCGACGTACGCGGCGACCAGCCGGTCCCGGACCGTGGGGCCGGCCGGGGTGGCGCCGGGGTAGAACACATCGGAGCCGATCGCCAGGTCCCACGCGGTGCGTACCGTACGGCCCACCGCCCGCTGCGCCCGCCGGGCCAGACCGGGCGCGCCGAGCCCGCCCCGCCGGAGCACCGTGTCCCGCAGGACGAGCGCCGACCGGGCCGCCACCGACATGCCGTGCCCGTACACCGGGTTGAGCGCGCACAGGGCGTCACCGAGGACGACGAACCCCTCGGGCCACTCGGACAACCGCTCATAGAACAGACGCCGGTTGGCGGTCGTCCGGGTGACCGTGACGTCCGTCAGCGGTTCGGCGTGGGCGAGCAGCTCACCGACCAGCGGATGCCGCAGCTCCTCCTGCGCGTACCGCAGGAACTCGGCCCCGGTGGACGGCGGTTGGTCGGCGCGGGCGCCGATCAGGGTGACGAGCCACCCGCCGTCCTCCACCGGCAGCAGCACCCCACCGCGCCCGATGCGCGAACCCCGCTGATCCGGCTCGATGTTGACCACCGGGAAGCCCTCCCGCGCCCCCTCCGGTGCCCGGAACAGCCGGCTGGTGTAGGTCAGCCCCGAGTCGACCTCCCGGCGCTCCGGCTCGGGCAGGCCCAGCCCCGCCAGCCAGTGCGCGGCACGGGAGCCGCGCCCGGTGGCGTCCACCACCAGAGCGGCGTCCAGGGTGCGTTCGGTGCCGTCGGCCCGCACCCGCACCCCGGTCACCGCACGGCCGGTGCCGGCGAGGGCGAGGGCCTCGGTGCGGTCCAGCAGCTCGATCGCGCCGTCCGCCCGCACCAGGTCCCGGACCACCCAGTCCAGCAGGTCCCGCCCGGCCGGCAGCATGAACGCCGACTCCGGCCAGCGCCGGTACCAGCCGTGCGCCGACAGCGCCACCATGTCCGTGGTCATCGGCACCCGGCGCACCCCGGCCGCGCTCAACGCCGCCTGCGCGCCCGGCAGCAGCTCCTCCAGCGCGCGGGCGCCGCCCGACCACAGCTGGTGGACGTGCCGTGCCTGCGGCAGCCCCTTGCGCGGCTGGGGCCCGGCGGGCAGCGCGTCCCGCTCCACCACCGTGACACAGGCGCCCGTCGCGGCCAGGGCGCGGGCCGCGAGCATGCCGGCCAGGGAGCCGCCGAGCACGACGGCCGTGGGCTTCACTTCACTCATGTGCGGCAACGCTCTCTGCTGGGTCGGCGGCCGCACGGGCACGGACCGCCGCGATCTCGTCGGGACGGCGGAGGGCACGGGATACGGGCCCGATCTCCTGGAGCAGGTCGGTGGTGTCCGGCGCGGCCGCCGTCGCGGGCGGCTCGGGCCTCCGGGTCTTCGCCTCGACCGCGTCCAGGATGGTCACCGCCGACGCCAGCGCCCGCGCCCGCTCCGGCGGGTGGCCGAGGCTCAGCGCGGCCTCGTACGCGCGGGCGCCGAGGGCGGTGTCGAGGTGCCGGGCCAGCGGCAGCAGCACGTCCCGGATGAACGTCTCGCGCCGGGTCAGCCGCAGCTCCGGGGTCGCCCGCAGCACGAAGGGCACGCCCGCGCCGGCCGAGGTGCGCATCAGCACGTACAGCGGGCGTAGCTGACGGTGGGCGACGCGGACCCGCCAGCGGTCGCTCGCGTACTGGCCGGCGTGCGGCAGGATGAAGCCGACCGCGATCAGGATGGCGGACAGCGCGGCGATCGGCGGCGCGAGGTCGGTGCTCAGCCAGTCCAGGTCACCGCCCACCCAGCGGGCGCCGACCGCGGCCAGCTTGACCGCGTCGAAGATCAGGTTGAGCACGTAGCCCGCGCCGAGCAGCTTCAGCCCCCAGCGCAGCCAGGCGTCCAGCCCCTCCGCGCGCACCCAGTTCCACAGCAGCCGCGCCGTGATCAGGCAGGCCAGGGCGTGCGCGCCGAGGTAGAGCAGGATCTCCTCGCGCATGAACGGAGTGGTGGCGTAGTAGGTGTCCAGGTCCCGCAGCCGCTCCACCGGCACGTCGGCCAGGAGGAACAGCAGCCACAGCAGGGCGATCACCCCGCTGTACACCGACACCACCCAGCGCCGGGCCCGCCGGGTGACCGCCGAGCGGTCGGGGCCGTTGCGCCAGGTGATGATCAGCAGCAGACAGGAGCCGCAGAACGCGGTGAGCAGCGAATAGCACCAGGGCGCCGAGATGTTGGACACCCCGGTCAGCCGGTTCACCCGCGCGATGGTGGACGGCGAGCAGAACACGAAGACCCCGCAGGCCAGCAGCAGCAGACCGCCGACCGCGCGCAGCAGCGGGTCCCGCCACAGCCGGATGATCGTGGGCAGCTTGATCACCAGCGCGATGCCCAGCACCGCCGTCGGAATCCAGAAGGAGATCGAGAAGTCCCGCAGGGTGGCGGCGGGTTCCATGACCGCTGTGCTCACCGCGCGGCCCCGCCCCGGCCGCGATAGCCGAGGGAACGCTGTACGAGGTCCAGGGGCTCGGCGGAGCGTCCCAGGCCGGAGCGGAACAGGGTGGCCAGGCGGTGGCCGAAGTCCTCCGCGGCGGCCTCGTCGGCCTCGCGGGAGCCGTCACGGGCGGCCACCGTCAGCGCGGTCCCCTCCCAGCCGGACCCGTCCGCGAGGGCCAGGGCGGCCGGGCCGAGGGACGGGTGGTGCCGGTGCCCGGCGTGCAGGTGCCACAACTCATGGCCGAGGATGACGAGTTGCTGTAGGGCCTCGGCCCGCTCCTCCACGATGACCAGGTCGAAGTCCTGGACCTCCACCCACAGCCCGGTGACCTCGATCTCGTCCGGGAAGCGCTCGAACCGCAGCTCCACCGGCCGTCCGCCGCGCCGGGCGCTCATCGCCGCGCACAGGGCACGGCAGATGCCGCGCGCATCGGTGGGCGGGTGGGGCGACTCGGCCACGTCAGCCGCGAGGTCCCTGGCCAGGGCGCGCATCGTACGGGCCGGACGGGAGGGGCGCAGTCGGGCGGCCAGTCGTGCCGCTCGCGCCCGTGCGTCCGCGCTGACCATGTGCCGCCCTCTCCTCCTTCGCCCCGGCGCCGTCGCCGGACCGTCCGAGCGTACGCGCACGGGTGTGTCCACGTCATGCGGATCAGCGGGTGTGGTTCAACCGAGAACCACCCGTGCGCGTACGACCGTTCAGTGGCCGGGGGAGGGCACCGGAGTCACCGGGAGACCGCCCGCGGCCGCGCCCATGAGGGTGAGGCCCACCTTGCCGGGCCCGGACAGTGTGGTGAACTCCGACAGCACCGCCAGCGCCAGTGTGTTGGTGCCACGTGTGCGCAGAATCCCGTTCGGCAGCACGAAGGTGTGCTGCGGACCCACATTGTTGATGTATTGCCCCATGTTCCAGCCGTTGAGGAAGATCTGCGCCCGGTAGGCCCGGTACGGATCGTCCTCCAACCGCAGCCCCACCGAGGCGTCCACGTCGCCCGGCACCGACAGCCGGAAGGTGGTGCGGTACCAGGTGACGCCCTGCCGTCGCTCCTCCCTGGGGAAGGTCACCGGCTCCCAGTCGCGGTCGCGGAGGCCGGGCAGGTGCCAGCCCTCCCGCTCCCCGTACAGGCCACCGGTGTTCAGCGGGCCGCGTACCGGGTCCACGGCCCGCTCGCCCTGGAGCCGCCAGGACACCTTCGGTGCCGCCCCCGTGAAGGACACCGAGGTCAGGCCGCGTGCCGCCTTGTGGGTGTCGTCGCCCTTGCCGTCCTGGTCGTGCTGCATGCGCCGTACCAGCACCGACAGCACATGGCGGCCGGGGGAGCGCAGCTCCGGGCGGACGGGGAAGGTGGCCGTCGCCTCCCAGGTGCCCTTGCGGATGGTGGTCGTCTTGTCCGGTACCGGCAGGCGGTGGGTGCCCAGCGGCTCCCCGTCCAGCCAGGCCATCAACAGTCCCTGGGTACCGGAACTGTAGGCGAGGGAGACCGACTCGATCCCGGTACTCCCGCTGAACGTACCCCGGTACCAGACATCCCCGTAGTGGAAGCCGTAGTCGTCCGCGAACAGCACCGGGCCGCCCTTGGGGACAGGGGTGGTGCTGTACGAGGCCGTGCGGTCCGCCCGGCGCCACCTGGAGTCGTCGAAGCCCGGGCCCGCCTCCGGGTTCTCCGTGCGCATGCGCCAGCCGGTCAGCTCGGGGAGGCGGACCTCGGGCACACCGGGCAGCGGGGCGGTGGTCATCAGGCTGCCGGACAGGGTGGTCCGGGTCGGCACCCGGCGCCCGTTCCACACCAGGGTGTCGACGCCGCGCGGGCCCCACACCTCCATCACCGACTCGCCGTCCAGGTCGCCGGTGAGCCGCACCTCCGAGCCGTGCACCTCGGCGTGGCGCAGCAGCGCGGGGCCGTACACCACCAGGGTCCCGGCGGGGGTGTCGTACGGGAAGATCCGCATCGAGGTGTCGTCGTCCGCGAAGAGCAGCACCAGCGGGGTCTCGGTCTCGCCGCCGGTCACC
Organism: Streptomyces griseoluteus; assembly: GCF_004784465.1. GTDB lineage: Bacteria > Actinomycetota > Actinomycetes > Streptomycetales > Streptomycetaceae > Streptomyces > Streptomyces griseoluteus. The sequence goes on from NZ_SRRU01000002.1 coordinate 132,232, forward strand.
AGCACCCGGCTCAGGCCGGCCTCCCCGAGCGGGGCGCTGACGTGCAGCTCTCCGCCTTCGTACGCCCAGCCGGCCTCCGGGTCCAGCCGGGTGACGTTCGGCTCCTGCGGGCAGTCCAGCACCAGGTCCGCCATGTCTCCCCGGCGGCCCGCGAACACGGCGACGTCCCGTGCGCCGGCTGTCACGCTCATCACGGGCTGGGCGGTGCTGTGCCGCATCTTCCGCCTGCCGAGGCGCAGTCCGGTCGCCAGCATGCGGGCGTCGCGGGCGGGGACGGTGATGCGCAGCTTCCCGGTGTTCGTCGGCAGATCGGCGGTGACCGGCTCGGTGCCGTCGTTGCGGGTGACGTACACATGCGCGCCGGTGTCCGGGTTGGCCAGGTGGTAGACCTTCAGCCCCGCCACCGTCACGTCCGCGGCCCGGTCCAGCCGTGCGAAGTCCGGTACGCGCTGGAAGAGATGGCCGAGCTGGTGCATCGGCGCCATCTTCGGGGTGACGTTGCGGGCCTCGTCGATGGCCGCCCCGTAGTCGTAGGACGTGTAGACCACCGGCGCGGGCAGCCAGCCCCAGCTGGTGCCGCCGAACGTCATGTAGACGTTGTGCAGGGTGAGGCCGTTGGCGAGGTTGGTCAGGTAGAAGCGGCGCTCGTAGGCGGAGTCACGGGTGCGCCGGGCCTCCGGGTACCCCTTGCCGTCGAACCAGGCCCCGCCCCACGGATCGAACCAGCCGCCGCCGAACTCCGGCACGAACCCCGGTGTGTTCGGAGAGGCGGTGGAGCCCCCGGTCGGCCCGCCCTTGCCGAACTTCCCCCAGTCCGGTGGGTTCTGGGAGGGCGAGGGGTAGCCGTCGAAGCCGTACAGGTAACCGCCCTCCTCACCACCGGTGTCGAAGGAGCCAGGGGTCCAGTGGCCGTTGCGGCCCTTGTCGTTGTGGAAGAGGGGTACGTCGATGCCGTCCGCGCGCACCTTCTTGTACAGGTGGGACATGTACGCCCGGCCGGTCGGCTCGGTGACGTGGGAGTCGTACTCGTTCTCCAGCTGGTACAGCAGGACCGTGCCCCGGCCCCGGGTGTACAGGTGCCGGCGGGCGATCCGGTTCACCTGCGTCAGCCACGCGTCCACGTGCCGCAGATAGGTGGGGTCGGCGGTGCGCGCGGTGCCCTTGGTCACCGTCAGCCAGCCGGGGAACCCTCCGCCGTCGACCTCGGCGTTGATGTATGGGCCGGGGCGCAGGATGACGTACAGCCCGGTCTCGGCGGCCGTGCGCAGGAACAGGTCCAGGTCCCGGACGCCGGTGAAGTCGAAGCGGCCGGGAGCGGGGGAGTGGTAGTTCCAGGAGACGTACACGCTGACCGCGTTGAAGCCGTGCGCCCGCATCTTCTGCAGCACGTCCCGCCACAGCGAGGGGCTCGGCAGCCGGAACGGGTGCATCTCGCCCGACCACACCACCAGCCGCCGCCCGTCCACCAGCAGCGAGTACGGGTCGAACCCGACGGTGTGCCGCCGTCCGTCCGCCCGCGGCGCCGCGGGCGCCGGCCCGGTCGGCACCCCTCTGGCGGCGAACGCCGAGGGCGCCCCCGGCCCCCCGCTCCCGCCCATGGCGAACCCGAGCGCGGCACAGCCGGTCAGGGCACTGAAAGTACGTCTGCTGAGCGCCAAGGTCGTCCTCCGGTCGGCCCCCATAAGAAGCGTGGCAGAGGCCATTCTCCACGGCCCGTCAGCTCGCGGCGGACCACGGGGCCTCGGGGCGGGGGTGAATCAACCGGTACGGGGGTGTGGCGTCGCGGTGAGGCGGGGGGAAAGCGCGGAGGTACGGGGACACGGGGGCTCGCACTGGCGTACGGCGCCCTTAGCCGGGGGTGGCGGCGGATCAGGGTGTGGGTGGGCAGGGGGCCGGTGAGGTCGGGTGCCGGTGGAGGGATGCAGACGCCGGCACTGACGTGGGCGGCCGTGGTGGGCGACGACGGCGGATCAGGGTGTGGGTGACCAGCGGTACCGGTCGGCGCGGGTGCCGGGAGCGGGCGTGCCGGGTGGGCCACGGGGCAGGTGGTGCTGCCGTTCGGACCGGTCGGGCGGGGGCCGGTGTGCCCAGGTGCCCGGGCGGCGGTGAGTACCGCGCGGACGCGCTAGCCCATCGGCGCCGGTGCCCCCGCGCCCGCCGCGTTCGGCCAGCTCTGGGCGTTGGGCCAGCCGGAGGCGGAGGCCGGGGCGAAGTCGGGTGTGGCGGGGACGGCCGGGGTGCCCGGCGCGGTCATCCCGCGTACCTGGGCGGCCGTGAGGCCCCCGCGGGCGGGGACGCCGGGTGGGGTGGGGCCCAGGGCGGCGGCGGGTGCGGGGACGGGCGCGGCCATGGGGGTGGGGGCGACGGCCGCCGCGGCCGGTGCCGGGTACGGGGACGCGGGGGCGGGGATGGGCGGGGGTGCCATCGGGGCCGGGGGTGCGGCGGGCGCGGGCGCCCGCTGCGGCACCGGCTGCTGGGGGACCTGCTGGGGCGCGGGGCCCGGTTGGGCCGCCGGTACCGGCATCCCGGCGCCCTGTGGGGGTGGGGCGGCGGGGAGCGGCATGCCGGCACCGGCGGCCAGGGCGGCGGCGATGACGGGGGAGCCGGTGGAGGCGGTCAGCCGGGCTCCGGCGCCGTTCGTCTCGCCGACCAGGCGGTCCACCGCCGCTGTACCGGAGCTGTAGCCCAGCTCGGGCACCGCGGGCTCGTAGAGGACCTGCTCCAGGCCGGCCACCAGGCGGTGGACGTCGGTCTCGGGGCGTACCACGAGCCGCAGGAAGCGGCTGGACGAACCGATCTTGTTGCCGCACTCGCGGACCAGAATCCGGTGTTCGGTCAGCAGCCGGTCCCGGACCAGGGTGCCCTCGGCACCCACAGGGAGGCGTACGAAGAGGAAGTTGCCCTGCGAGGGATAGACGGTGAGTCCGGGCAGCGCGGACAACTGGCTGGCCATCTCCAGCCGGTCGCGCCGCACCTGAAGCAGACTCTGCGTGTACTCGGCACGGTGCTGCTTCAGCGCGAACACCACGTACTCCGCGAAGGAGTTGAGGTTCCACTTGGGCAGCATCGAGCGGACCTTGTTCGCCAGGCCCGGGTTGGCCACCAGATACCCGAACCGGATGCCGTGCAGCCCGAAGTTCTTGCCGAGGCTGCGCAGCACGATCACATTGGGCCTGAGCATCGCCTCCTGCACCACACTCGGCTCCGCCTCGGCGTCCGCGAACTCCAGGAACGACTCGTCGATCACCACCAGGTCCAGGTCGGCCATCGCGTCCATGAACTGCACCACCGACTGCCGGGGCAGGAAGCCGCCGTCGGGATTGTTGGGGTTGCAGATGACCGCCACCCGCGTCCCCCGTGCCCGGATGAACTCGGCGTACCGGCCGAGGTCCAGCGCGAAACCGCCTGCCTCCGGGAGCGGGAACATGTCGACCCGCTTGCCGGTCTCCATCGGCTGGTCGGTCCAGCGGCCGAAGGTCGGCACCGGCACCGCGAGCGACTCGCGGACCAGCAGATGGTCGATCCAGGTGATCAGCTCGGTCGAACCGTTCCCCATCGCCACGCACTGCGGCGGCAGTTGGAGCAACTGGCACAGCTCGGCCGTGATGGTGTCGGCACTGCTCGGGTAGTACGTGATGATCTCGCGCAGCCGGGACGCCATCTCCTCGAACATCGCCGGCGTCGGGAAGTAGGGGTTGCACGGGATGCAGAAGTCCACCGGACCCGTACCGTCGCTCTCCCGCACCAGCGCCGCCATCGAAGGGCTGTGCGCGGCGGTGCTGCGGAACAACGACGTGACGTTGTCAGGCAAGGGGACCTCCGTCGAAGGGTGGCCCGCGCGGGGGACGCGGGCCACCCATCCATACGGAGGACTCGGGGGTGGTGTTCAACTCACCCTGGCTGTGACCTCCTTCACCCGGCGTACGCCCCTCACGCCCCCGACCTGCGCTTGTTCCAGACGTCGAAGCCGACCGCCAGCAGCAGCGCCAGCCCCTTGATGACCTGCTGCCAGTCGGTGCCGACGCTCAGCAGGTTCATCCCGTTGTTCAGCACGCCGAGCACCAGCCCGCCGATGATCGCGCCGAGCACCGTGCCGACCCCGCCGCTCATGGAGGCGCCGCCGATGAACGACGAGGCGATGGCCTCCAGCTCGAAGTTGACGCCCGCCTTCGGCGACGCCGCGTTCAGCCGGGCGGCGACCACCAGTCCGGCGAGCGCCGCGAGGACGCCCATGTTCAGGAAGACCAGGAAGGTGACTTTCTTGTCCTTCACCCCGGACAGCTTCGCCGCGGGCAGGTTGCCGCCGATCGCGTACACATGCCGGCCGAAGACCGCGTTGCGCATGAGATACCCGTAGCCGACGACCAGCGCGCCGAGGGCGATCAGGATGATCGGGGCGCCCTTGTAGCTGGCGAGCAGCAGGGTCAGGGCGACGATCGCGGCGACCAGTGCGGCCAGCTTCAGCGCGAACAGCCTCAGCGGAGGCACCTGGAGCGCGAACTCCCGCTGCCTGCGGCGCCCTTGGACCTCCTGCCAGACCACGGCCGCGATCAGTACCAGACCCAGCAGCAGCGTCGGATTGTGGTAGTCGGTGTCGGGGCCGAACGCGGGCAGGAAGCCGTTGCCGATCTTCTGCAGCCCGTCCGGGAAGGGCCCCAAAGTCTGCCCCTTCAGCAGGATCTCCGTCAGCCCCCGGAACAGCAGCATCCCGGCGAGCGTCACGATGAACGACGGGATACCGAGATAGGCGATCAGATACCCCTGTACCGCCCCCGCCGCCGCGCCCACCAGCAGACACAGCACCAGCGCCAGCGGCCAGGGCACGTCGTGCCGCACGCTCAGCACCGCCAGGAACGCCCCGACGAACGCGGTCAGCGAGCCCACCGACAGGTCGATGTGCCCCGAGATGATCACCAGCATCATCCCGATCGCCAGTACCAGGATGTAGCTGTTCTGCAGTACCAGGTTGGAGACGTTGCGCGGCAGCAGCAGGTCCCCGTCGGTCCACACCGCGAACAGGACCACGATCAGGCCGAGCGCGATCACCATCCCGTACTGGCGCATGTTGCGGCGCAGACCGTCCAGCATCAGCCGGAGCACGCTTGGCCCGGCGGGCGGTCCGCCGCGCTCCGGCGGGGCCGGGGCCGTCACGTCCGCGCTCATGGCGTCACCTCTTCGTCTCTGGTCATCAGGCGCATCAGCGCTTCCTGCGTGGCCCCGGCCCGCGGCACCTCGCCGGTCAGCCGGCCGGCGGCCATGGTGTAGATCCGGTCGCACATGCCGAGCAGCTCGGGCAGTTCGGAGGAGATGAAGACCACCACCCGGCCCTCGGCCGCGAGCCGCCCGATCACGGTGTAGATCTCGTACTTGGCGCCCACGTCGATGCCCCGCGTCGGCTCGTCCAGGATCAGCACGTCCGGGTCCGCGAAGATCCACTTGCTGAGGACGACCTTCTGCTGGTTGCCGCCCGACAGCCGGCCCACCGGCTCCAGCACGGTCGGCGCCTTGATGTTCATGGCGGTACGGAACCCCTCCGCAGCCCGCCGCTCCGCGTGCTCGTCCACGATCCCGCGCCGGGCCACCTTGCCGAGCGCGGTCAGCGAGACGTTGCGGTGCACGGTGTCGATGAGGTTGAGCCCGTAGTGCTTGCGGTCCTCGGTGACGTACGCGATCCCGTGCCCCACCGCCTCCGCCACGGTCCGGGTACGGATCTCCCGGCCGTCCTTCAGCACCGTGCCGCCCGCGTACCGGCCGTAGGAGCGGCCGAACACGCTCATCGCCAGCTCGGTGCGGCCCGCGCCCATCAGCCCGGCGATGCCGACGATCTCACCCCGGCGCACCTCGATGGACACGTCGTCGACGACCTTGCGCTGCCGGTCGATCGGATGCCGTACGGTCCAGCCGCGCACCTCCAGAGCCGGGGCCGTACCCGACTCCGGCTCATGGGGCGGGCGTTCGGGGAAGCGGTGGTCGAGGTCGCGGCCGACCATGCCCGCGATGATCCGCTCCTCGGTGGTCCCCGGCGCCCGCACGTCCAGCGTCTCCACCGAGCGGCCGTCACGCAGCACGGTCACCGAGTCGGCGACCTTGCGGATCTCGTTCAGCTTGTGCGAGATCACGATGCAGGTGATGCCCTGAGCCTTCAGCTCCAGGATGAGATCGAGGAGTTTGCCGCTGTCCTCGTCGTTCAGGGCGGCCGTCGGCTCGTCCAGGATCAGCAGCCGTACCGACTTCGCCAGCGCCTTGGCGATCTCCACCAACTGCTGCTTGCCGACGCCGATGTCCGCGACCCGGGTCTCCGGATGCTCGTCCAGACCGACCCGGCGCAGCAGCTTCGTGGCGTGCCGCAGGGTCTCCGTCCAGTCGATCAGACCGCGCCGGGCGTGCTCGTTGCCGAGGAACAGGTTCTCCGCGAGGGAGAGATACGGCACCAGGGCCAGCTCCTGGTGGATGATGACGATGCCCTGCCGCTCACTGGCCCGGATGTCCCGGAACCGGCACTCCTCGCCCTCGAAGAGCACCTCGCCCTCGTAACTGCCGTACGGGTGGACCCCGGAGAGCACCTTCATCAGGGTGGACTTCCCGGCGCCGTTCTCCCCGCAGATGGCGTGCACCTCGCCCGGCCGGACGGTCAGGGTGACGTCGGACAGGGCGGTGACGCCGGGGAAGGTCTTGACGATCGAGCGCATCTCGAGAACGGGTCCCGCCATGGCCGCGCCTTCCAGGTCGTGGGAGTGAGCCGTCACTTGAGCTGGGACTCGGTGTAGTAGCCGCCGTCGACCAGGACCTCGCGGTAGTTGCCCTTGTCGACGCTGACCGGCTGCAGCAGATAGGCGGGCACGACCTTGGCGCCGTTGTCGTAGGTCTTGGAGTCGTTGACCTCGGGCTTCTTGCCGCCCAGGGTGGCGTCCACCATGTTCGCGGCGACCTCGGCGAGCTTGCGGAGATCCTTGTAGACGGTCTGCGTCTGCTCCCCGGCGATGATCGACTTCACCGACGCCAGCTCCGCGTCCTGCCCGGTGACGACCGGCAGCGGCTTGCCCTTCCCTCCGTACCCGTCCGACTTCAGCGCGGACAGGATGCCGATGGAGATGCCGTCGTACGGGGAGAGCACCGCGTCCACCCGGCCGGAACGGTACGCCGAGGTCAGCAGGTCCTCCATGCGGTGCTGGGCGGTGGTGCCGTCCCAGCGCAGCGTGGTGACCTGGTTGAGCGCGGTCTGCCCGGACCGCACCACGAGCTGCTTCTTGTCGATGTAGGGCTGGAGCACCTTCATCGCGCCGCCGAAGAAGTACTTGGTGTTGTTGTCGTCGTTGGACCCGGCGAACAACTCGATGGAGAACGGCCCCTTCTTGCCGCTGTCCAGCCCCAGCTTGTGGGCGATGTACGTGCCTTGCAGCTCGCCGACCTTCTCGTTGTCGAAGGAGGCGTAGTAGTCCACGTTCCTGGTGCCGAGGATCAGCCGGTCGTAGGCGATGACCGGGATATGGGCGTCGGCGGCCTCCTGGAGCACGTTGTTCAGGGACTTGTTGTCGATCGCCGCGATGATCAGGCCCTTGACGCCCTGGGTGATCAGGTTCTCGATCTGGGCGACCTGGGTGTCCGGGTCGTCCTCCCCGTAGACCAGCTTGGTCTTGTAGCCCTTGGCGCGCAGGTCCTTGACGACGTTGGCGCCGTCCGCGATCCAGCGCTCGGAGGACTTGGTCGGCATGGCGACGCCGATGGTGCCGCCCTTGGCGTCACCGCCCTTGTCCTCGGCTCCGCCCTCCCCGCTCTGCCCGCAGGCGGTCAGGGTGAGGGCGAATACGGCGGTCGCGGCGAGAGCGACTCTGCGGGGGCGTGCGGTGTACCGGTCGCGCATGGGGAACCGTCCTTGTTCGTCTCGGCGTTGAGCGGGTCGGGCCGTGCGGTGGTGCGGGATCAGTCCGTGATGGGGAAGCGGTGCAGCGGGCCGGGGAGGCGGGTGCCCAGCGGGGCCATGCCGCCGTCGGCGCCGTGCCGGGCGAGCAGGTCGAGGACCAGCCGGCCGCGCCGCACCCGCTCCCGCGCGGTGTCCAGGGCGACACCGCGGAGGTGCGCGCCCCAGGGGTAGATGCCGGGCGCCTTCGACAGGCCGAACTTCAGATACACCGGGGCTCCGCGCCGGATCAGCTCGGCCACCTCGTACATCCGCACCTGGCCGCCCAGGTCGTCCGGCGCCTCGATGTACATGTCCATGGGGGCGGCGGACACCCGGCGGATCTCGGTGAGATGGGCGAGGGTGAGATCGCCGGGCACGTTGATCGAGTCGGCGCCCAGCCGCTCGAACACCGCGTAGGAGACCGGGTTGACCGGGCCGATCAGCGCGGAGACCTTCAGTGTGGTGTCCGCCGGGAGCACCCCCGACTCCCGCGCCCGGTGCAGCGCCCACAGCACGCCCTCGTCGGCCACCAGCAGGCAGCGCACGCCCAGTTCGGTCGCGCGCACCGCGTCCTCGACACAGCCGGCCACCGCGTCGTGGCCCCGGGCGCGCGGGCCCCCGCCGCGTGAGTCGGAGCGCACCGCGCCGCCGGTGTCCCAGGTGCCGCGCGGCCCGGTGAACAGGCACAGCTCGATGCCGCGTTCACGGGTCGCCCCGGCCATCTCGGTGATCTCGGCGTCCGTGAGCATCCAGACGCCGCTGCCCTGGCTGACCCGGTGCACCGGCACGTCCAGCCGAGCCGCCTCGGCCAGCACGACGGCCAGCGCCTCGGGCCCTTCGCACGACGGGATCTCGGTACGCCAGCTCCCGCCGTCCGGGAAGCGGTGCGGGGAGGCGTCGGCGGGGTCGGGGGCGGGCGCGGCCAGCCCCAGAGCGGCGAGCGCCTGCTCACCGGGCCGGCGGACTGCCGGGGCGGAAAGGTCGGTCACGGGCTGCCTCTCGTGTTCGGTATGCCGGACAAGGTTCGGATCTTCGGGCGTACGAGCCCCCGGGGGGAGCGCGTACGCCCGCGTCAGGGCAGCAGCAGCACCTTTCCGGGCCCCCTGGCTTCGACCGCCCGCGCGAACTCGGTCAGCGGCAACCGGTGCGACACCAGGGGCAGGGGGTCCAGCAGCCCGGCGCCGAACAGCCGGACCGCGTGGGCCCAGGCGGCCGGGGGCGCCCCGAAGACGGTGCGTACCTCCAGCCGCCGCAGGACGAGATCGGCCGGGTCCAGGCCCGCCGCGCCCGGTGCGGGGATGCCGGTGAGGACCAGCCGTCCGCCGCGCCGGAGCAGTGCGGCGGCCGTGACCGCCGCCTCGGCGGAGCCCGCGGCCTCGATCACCACGTCGTAGCCGCCGGGCAGGTCCGGACCGCTCACGGCGAAGCCGTTGGCGCCGAACTCCTTCGCCAGCGCCTCGCGTTCCCGGTCCAGGCCCACCACCAGCAGCTCGGCGGGGGAGACCGCCGCGAGGAACCGCACCGCGAGCATGCCGAGCGTCCCCGTGCCGACCACCGCGACCCGCTCGCCGGGCCGGGCGTCGGCCGACAGGGCGGCGGCCGCGACACATGCGGCGGGCTCCAGCAGGGCGGCCGCGGTGAGGTCGGCGTCGTCGGGCAGGGGGTGCAGCAGCCGGGCGGGCAGGGTGAGGGTGGGTGCCATCGCGCCGGGGCGGGTGAAGCCGGTCTCCTCGTACCCCGCCTCGCAGAGCGTTGTCTCGCCGGCGTGACAGCGGGCGCACACCTGGCAGTTGCGGAAGCCCTCGCCGACCACCTTGCGGCCGGCCAGGCGCTCCGGCACCCCGGCGCCCACCTCCCGTACCGTGCCGGACCACTCGTGGCCGGGCACCACCGGGTAACGCACGTACGGCGCGGCCCGGTTGCCCCGGTACAGCTCGCGGTCGCTGCCGCAGATCCCCACCGCGTGCACGGCGACCAGCGCCTCGCCGGGGCCGGGCGTACGGGGTGTGTGCGGCTCCAGCCGGTGCGCGCCCGGCGCCTGGACCACCACCTGGACGCTCACTTCGTCCCCTTCGGCCTGCGGCGCTCCCAGCCCTCGGCCCACAGGTCGAACCGGGCCTGCTGCTGCGGGAACTCGGCCGCCGCGTCGGTGTCCAGCTCGACGCCGAGGCCGGGGGCGTCGGAGAGGTGGAAGTAGCCGTCGACCACCTCGGGGGCGCCCTTCACCACCGTCTTGATCTCCGCGTCCGCGAAGTCGTTGAAGTGCTCAAGGATCTTGAAGTTCGGTGTGCTGAAGCCGACCTGGAGCGAGGCGGCGGTGAGGACCGACCCGCCCACGTTGTGCGGGGCGAGCAGCACGTAGTGGGTCTCGGCGGCCGCGGCCAGCTTGCGGGTCTCCCAGATGCCGCCGATGTGGCCGACGTCCGGCTGGAGGATGTCCGCCGACTGGCTCTCGAACAGCTCCCGGAACTCGATCCGGTCGTGCATCCGCTCCCCGGTGGCGACCGGGATGTCCACCTTGGCGGCCACCTTCTGCAGCGCCTTCAGGTTCTCCGGCGGCACCGGTTCCTCCAGCCAGGCCGGGTCGAAGGGCGCCAGTTCGCGGGCGAGGCGGATCGCGGTGGCGGGGGAGAAGCGGCCGTGCATCTCCAGCATCAGCTCGGTGTCCGGGCCGATCGCGTCCCGTACGGCCTCGATCAGGGAGACGGCGTACCGGGTGCGCTCATGGTCCAGCTCGAAGTGGCCGGTGCCGAAGGGGTCGATCTTCAGGGCCCGGTAGCCCCGCGCCACGACCGAGCGGGCCGCCTCGTGATACGCCTCCGGCGTGCGCTCGGTGGTGTACCAGCCGTTGGCGTACGCCTTGACGCGGTCGGTGACCTTTCCGCCGAGCAACTGCCACACCGGTACGCCGAGCGCCTTGCCCTTGATGTCCCAGCAGGCCATCTCGACCACCGCGATCCCGGACATCACGATCTCGCCGGCCCGGCCGAAGTCGCCGTACTTCATCCGGCGGACCAGGTCCTCGACGGCGAACGGGTCGGAGCCCGCGATGTGGTTGGCCTCGGCCTCCCGCAAGTAGCCGAGCAGGGCGTCGGTGTGTCCCAGCATGCGGGTCTCCCCGACGCCGGTGAGCCCCTCGTCCGTGTGGACCTGCACATAGGTCAGGTTCCGCCACGGTGTGCCGACCACATGGGTGCTGATTCCGGTGATACGCACGCCCGTCCACCCCTCGGTGTTCGAAATTTCGTCATGCGTTCGAAATGCTGGCGTGACAGTAGGGAGGGCGAGTGGGGGGTGTCAATGGGTCGAACACGTAACGGTTCCGGCAAAGGCGTGTACGCGGATGTCTCTCCCGCACCAAACCTTCACAGTGGCACCTAGGAACGTGACCCGAGTGGAATCTAGTCTTCCCGCGTCATGGACTACTGCCACCCGTGCCGACGGCACCTCAACGGCGCTCTCGCCTGCCCCGGCTGCGGCGCGCCCGCCCTGAGCGCCGTCGCGCCCACCGCCACCGTTGCCTCCGGCAGCATGGCGGACCCTTACGGGCAGAGCCCCCAGACTCCTTATTACGGGGAGACCACTCACGCAGCCCCCTACGGGCAGGAGGCCTCGGCCGCCCCCTACGGGCAGGAGGCCTCGGCCGCCTCCTACGGGCAGGAGGCCTCGGCGGCCCCCTACGGGCAGGAGGCCTCGGCGGCCCCCTACGGGGAAGACCACCCGGCCACCCCGTACGGGCAGGAGACGCCCGCCGCGCCCCACGGGGAGGACACCCCGGCCCCCACCCCCGAACCACCAGCCGCCCCAGAACCCCCGAAGGTCCCCCGGCAGGCCGACCGGCGCGGCACCTACGAGCCCCCCACGAGCCCCACGGACCTCACGGGCCCTACGGACCCCACGGACCCCGAGGATCTTGAGGACCCCTACGACGACCCGGACCCGGCCCCCGACGGCAGCCGCCGCGACCGCAAGGCCGCGGCCCATCGCCGTCGCAGACGCCGCACCCTCCTCATCGCCACCGGCTTCGTCCTCGCCGCCGCAGCCCTGAGCCTCGCCGAACTCAGTGCCGACGGCCCCTTCTCCTTCGACCGGCCGGCCTCCAGCGACGCCTCCCCGGACGGCGGCTCCGCCTCCGTCTCCCCGGCCCGGACGGGCGCCCCCGTCACCGACGCCACGGCAGGCGCGTCCACCTTCCCCAGCACCTCGGCCTCCGCCTCCGCCTCGGACTCCCCCTCGGCGTCCCCTTCCAAGTCCTCCACCGAGTCCGAGTCCCCGTCGACACCCCCCACCACCGACAGCCCCGCCACCACTCCCCAGCACTCCGAGGCCCCCGCCGCCGACGACCCGGCCCCGGAAAAGCCCACCCCCACCCCTACGGCGGCCCCCACCACGGCCAAGCCCGCCCCCGAGCCCACCCCCACCAGGACCTGCGACCGCTTCCTGTGGTGGTGCAGCTGAAGGACGCGCGGCCATCCCGGCGGCGACGCGTGGTGACCCGCCCCCTCTCGGGCGGGCGCCCCCGGCACCCTGGCCGCCCGTCCGCTTCCCCTCACCGGTCATACGAACCCCGTGGAGTACGCCATCCGGGGTAACGGTGACACCAACAGGGCCCCGCGTCGGTTGAGTCGAACAGGTACATCTCGCCGTACACGACCTCGGAATGCGCCGGCCGGACCCGGCGCCGTGCGAGGAGGAGCAGCGAGCAGCGGCTCAGTTGAGGAGAACCGGATGACACAGGACAGCACCGTCCAGGGCACTGTCGCCGAGGGGTACGAGGCGGTGCGGGAGGAGTTCGCCGCCTTCGTCGCCGGTGAACAGCCGGACTACGAGGGCCAGTTGTGCGCCTACGTGGACGGCCGCCGGGTCGTCGACCTGTGGGCGGGCGAGGGCGTGGACGCCGGCTCGCTGTACGGCGTCTTCTCCTGTACCAAGGGCGCCGCCCACCTGGTCACCGCCCTCCTGGTGCAGGACGGCACCCTCGAACTGGACCGCAAGGTCACCTACTACTGGCCCGAGTTCGGCGTCGAGGGCAAGAGCACCCTCACCCTGCGCGACCTCCTCGCCCACCGCGCCGGACTCGTCGGCACCGACACCGGCTTCAGCCCGGCCGAGCTGGCCGACGACCGCGCGCTCGCGGAACGCCTCGCCGACCAGCGCCCCTTCTGGCGCCCCGGCTTCGCGTTCGGCTACCACGCGCTGACCATGGGCGCCCTCACCGGCGAGGTGATCCGCCGGGCCACCGGCCACACCGTCCAGGAGCTGTACGAGGAGCGCGTCCGCGCCCCCTACGGGCTGGACTTCCACCTCGGCCTGCCCGCCTCCCGCGAGCCCCGCTTCCGCGCCACCCAGCCGATGCTGCCGACCCCCGCCCAACAGGCGGAGGCCGAACTGCGCCGGACCGGCCCGCACACCCTGCCGTCCATCGCCCGGAACCAGCACGCCCCCACCCCCACCGACCTGGAGTCGCTGCCCAACGACCGCGCCGTCCGCGCGAACGGCCCCGCCTCCGTCGGCGGCGTCGCCTCGGCGCGCGGCCTGGCCGGGATGTACGCGGCGATGATCAGTGAGGTGGACGAGAAGGCGCCGCTCCTCAAGAGCGACACCCTCGCCGAGTTCGGCCAGCCGCACTCGGCCGGTCACGACCTGGTGTGCCGCGCCCACGCGGTGTTCGGCCTGGGCTTCGAGTGCACGGCTGAGACCTGGCACCCCTTCCTCGGCGCCGGCACCCTCGGCCACTGCGGCGCGGCCGGCTCGCAGGCGTTCGCCGATCCCCGCAGCGGCCTCGCCTACGGCTACACCCGCCGCCGCTTCGTCTACCCCGGCGGTGCGGCCCCGGAGAACGACCGGCTGGCCGCCGCCGTGCACGAGGCGGCGCTGAAGGGCTGAGACATGGCGGAGGCCGCACCCCACGTCCAGGGATGCGGCCTCCGCGAGGTCCGACGGCCGGCAGCCGGCGCAGGACACCGGTCAGAGCTTGACGATCATCTTCCCGGTGTTGTCCCCGCGCAGCACCCCGAGGAACGCCTCCAGCGTGTTCTGGATGCCTTCCACGACCGTCTCGCGGTACTTCAGCTTCCCCGACGCGACCAGGGGCGCGATCTCGCGGACGAACTCCGGCTGGAGGTCGTAGTGGTCGCCGACCAGGAAGCCCTCGATCCGGCCGCGGGTCTGGATCAGCCGGGTGAGGTTGTTCGGACCGGGGGCGGGCTCGGTGTTGTTGTAGACCGAGATCGCGCCGCAGATGGCGATCCGGCCGTGCAGGTTCAGCTCGGCGATGGCGGCCTGGAGGTGGTCGCCGCCGACGTTGTCGAAGTACACGTCGATGCCGTCCGGCGCGGCCTCGCGGAGCTGCTCGCCGACCGGCCCGTCCTTGTAGTTGAACGCGGCGTCGAACCCGTACTCGTCCACCAGCAGCCGCACCTTCTCGTCGGACCCGGCCGAGCCGATGACCCGCGAGGCGCCCTTGAGCTTGGCGAGCTGGCCGACCTGGCTGCCCACCGCGCCGGCCGCGCCGGAGACGAAGACGATGTCGCCCTCCTTGAACCCGGCGGTGCGCAGCAGACCGGCGTACGCGGTCAGGCCGGTCATGCCGAGCACGCCGAGGTAGGTGGAGAGCGGCGCGGCGTCCGGGTCGACCTTGACGGCCTGCTTCGCGTCCACCGCCGCGTACTCGCGCCAGCCGAGGAAGTGCAGCAGATGGTCGCCGGGCTCGATGCCGTCGACGTCGGAGGCGACGACCACGCCCACCGCGCCGCCCTGCATCGGCTCACCCAGCTCGAACGGGGCCGAGTAGGACTTCGCGGCACTCATCCGGCCCCGCATGTAGGGGTCCACCGAGAGGTACTCGTTCCGTACCAGCACCTGGCCCTCGCCGGGCACCGGCATCGGCACCTCGACGAGCGCGAAGTCCTCGGGCTTCGGCCAGCCCACGGGACGACGCAGCAACTGCCACTCACGGCTCACGGCGGGAAGGGCGGGGGAGTCGGACATCGGGCGCGACCTTCTTCCTCAAACTGCTTCAGTACCTGAAACAACCATGCTCCTAAATATTTCATGATGTCAAGTAACCCGGTATCCTGGACGGCATGTCCACCCCGCCGCCGCGTCCCACCGTGCGTCACCGCTCCGCCGACCCCCTGACCATGGAGGTCGTCGAGCTGATCGGCGACGTCGTGGCCCGCTTCTACGCGGACTACGAGGAGGCCGCGGCCAGCCACGCGCTCACCGGACCGCAGGCCCGTCTGCTCAGCCTCCTCGCCCTGGAGCCGCTGCCCATGCGCAAGCTCGCCCAGCGGCTGAAGTGCGAGCCGTCCAACGTGACCGGGATCGTGGACCGGCTGGAGTCGCGCGGCCTGGTCGAGCGGCGCCCCGACAGCGCCGACCGCCGGGTCAAGCTCGCCGCCGCCACCGAGGAGGGCCTGCGGGTCGCCCGCGATCTCCGCGAGGGCCTGCACTTCGCCCGCGAACCCCTCGCCGGCCTCTCCACCGCCGAGCGCTCCTCCCTGCGCGACCTGCTCCGCCGCATGCTCGACGCCTGAACCACCCCGCTGCGGGTAAAGTCCCCGCCATGCGCGATCTCGGGGTGGGGTTCCGTCATCTCCTCAACGGCCAGCGGTGGGTGGCCCAGCACGGACGGCAGTACGGCTTCGGCCTGCTGCCCGGCCTGATCACCCTCGTCCTCTACGTGGGCGTGCTGGTCGCCCTCGGGGTCTGGGGCTCCGACGCCGTCACCTGGGCGACCCCGTTCGCCGACGACTGGTCCGGTCCCTGGCAGGGCGTCTTCCGGGGCTTCCTCACCGTCGTGCTGTTCGCCCTCGCCCTGCTGCTGGCCGTCCTCACCTTCACCGCGGCCACCCTGCTCATAGGCCAGCCCTTCTACGAGAGCCTCTCCGAGCGCACCGACGCCGACGTCTCGCCCGACGGGACCGCGCCCAGCTCCGACCGGCCGATGTGGCGCGACCTGTGGATCTCCGCCCGCGACAGCCTGCGCATCCTGGTGCGGGCCTGCGTCTGGGGCATTTTGCTCTTCGCGCTCGGCTTCCTGCCCGTGGTCGGCCAGACCGTCGTACCCGTCCTCGGCTTCTTCGTCACCGGGTTCTTCCTCACCGAGGAACTCACCTCCGTGGCCCTCCAGCGCCGGGACGTCGACCTGCGCGCCCGGCTCGCCCTGCTGCGCTCCCGCAAGATGCTCGCCTGGGGTTTCGGCGTCCCGCTGGGCCTCGCCTTCCTGGTCCCCGTGGTCGCGGTGTTCCTGATGCCCGGCGCGGTCGCCGGTGCCACCCTGCTGACCCGCGACCTCCTCGGCGAACCCCTCGCCGAGGAGCAGCCGGAGAGCGACCAGCCGGTCACCGCCTGAACCCGGCCCGGCGGGCGACAAGGCGAAGTCGTGACCCGGGAGTGAAGGGTTCGTAGGAGAACCCGCCCGGACCCCCGATCCGGCGCCACCGGCGGCCCGGCGCGGATTACCGTCGACATCAGCCCCGGTCCCGGAACCTGACACCCGGACCGGGGCTGAATGCTGTCCGGGGCGGCTCAGCGCGTCCCGAAGCCGTACACCGTCGCGGAGCGGTACACCTCGCCCGGTTCCAGCCGGGTGGTGGGGAAGTCCGGGCGGTTCGGCGAGTCGGGGAAGTGCTGGGTCTCCAGCGCGATCCCCTCGCCCGGCGTGAACGGGGCGCCCAGGTGGTCGGCGGTGTAGAGCTGGAGGCCCGGCTCGGTCGTCGCCACCGTCAGCACCCGCCCGGACGCGGGGTCGTACAGCTCGGCCACCTCCTCGGCCTCCGGCGTGACGCCCTTGTCCAGCACGTAGTTGTGGTCGTACCCCGAGCCGACCTTGCGGGAGACGCGGAAGTCGAAGCG
This sequence comes from Streptomyces griseoluteus, assembly GCF_004784465.1. GTDB lineage: Bacteria > Actinomycetota > Actinomycetes > Streptomycetales > Streptomycetaceae > Streptomyces > Streptomyces griseoluteus. Next base: position 148,991 of record NZ_SRRU01000002.1, read on the forward strand.
CGAGTCCGTCACGTCCACGGGCTCGCCCACCGGGATCAGCCCGTCGTCCACCGGCGTGTACCGCGAGGCGGCCAGCCGCAGCTCATGACCGCCCGCGTGCCCCGAGCCACTGAGGTTCCAGTACGAGTGGTTGGTGAGGTTCACGACCGTGGGCGCGTCCGTCACCGCCTCGTAGGCGATCCGCAGCGCACCCGACTCCTGAAGCGTGTACGTCGCCGAGACCTCAAGACGCCCCGGAAAGCCCTCCTCGCCGTGCGGGCTGACCCGGCTGAGCCGCACCCCGTGCTCCACCGGCTCCGCGTCCCACACGTACCGGTCGAAGCCCCGGTCGCCGCCGTGCAGCGAGTTGGGCCCGTTGTTGCGGGCCAGCGCGTACGTCCGCCCGTCCAGCGGGAAGCGGCCGCCCGCGATCCGGTTGGCGTACCGGCCCACCAACGCGCCCAGATACGGGCCCGGATGGTCCACATAGCCCTGGACGGAGGGGAACCCGAGCACCACGTCCGCCGCGTGCCCCTCCCGGTCCGGCACCTCGGCCGACTGCACGATTCCGCCGTACGACAGCACCCGGACCCGTACCCCACCGCGCTCGAGCGTCCAGCGGTGCACCGGGGTCCCGTCGGAAAGTGTGCCGAAAAGTTCGCCCATGTGGGAAACCTTAGGTCACGGTCTGCGCTCCGTGACCGTCCGGTACGCGATCTCGGCGAGCCGGGCCTGACCGTCCCGGCTCGGGTGGAACCAGTCCCACTGGCTCAACTGCCCGGTGCCGAAGCGGTAGTCGAAGACCGCGTTGCCGTCGGAGCGGCAGCGCTCGTCCTTCGCGCACACCTCGGCCAGTACCGCGTTGTACGCCTCCACCCGGTGCTGTACCTCCTGCCGGCGCACCGTCGCCGCCTCGGTCAGGTCGTCCGCGCCGCGCAGCATGGAGGGGCAGATGCCCAGCTTCCACACCTCCTTGCCCAGCGGATCGGCCCGCCCCTCCGACCACAGCCGCAGCAGGTTCGGCACGCTCGCCACGTACACCTGTGTCCTGGGCAGTTCCTTGCGCAGCGTCGCCATCGAGCGCTCGAAGTCCGCGCGGAAGTCCGCCACCGGGGTCATCGCCGACACCGAGGAGCGGCAGGCGTCGTTGGCGCCCACCATCACCGTCACCAGCTCCGGGCGGCGCCGCACCGCCTCGGCCATCTGACCGGGCAGGTCGGCCATCCGGGCGCCGGTCACCGCGTAGTTCCAGCCCCGCTCGGCAGCGCCCTGCCGCCCCAGCAGCCGTACCGCCAGGCTGTCCACGCCGGCGTCCGCGCCCGTCGCCCAGGACACCTCCGGGCAGTCCGCGAGCACCTGGCAGGCGTCGAAGCCGCGGGTGATGGAGTCGCCCACCGCCGCGATCGAGTCCGGGTGCGCGTTCCACACCGGGGAGGGCCTGGCGGACGGCCGGGACACGCCCGTACCCCCGTCGTCGCCCCGGACGGAGTCACAGCCGCTCGCCAGCACGGCCGCCGTCAGCACGGCGAGGACGGCCCGCGCCCGGTGGCCTGGTTTCCGCATCCCCGCAGGTCTCCTCGCTCCTTCGCGCACCGACCGTCGGTGCGCCCACCCATCACAACGTGCGCGGGTTCCCGTCCGCCCCCGCTGGAACGGCACACCCCCGTACAAGCGTCCCCCTGGGTGAATGGCGAAGGTTTCCTGGCACCGGGACCGACGGTACGTCACACTCCTTGCATCCCCGCAAGGTAGCCTCGCCATCAACGCGGCCGTCGCGTCATGGCCGCTCGACCAGCCCGCAAGATGTCCCGCTCAGCCCGGAGGTTCCGGTGACGACACGTGGAGTTCTGTACGTGCACTCCGCGCCGCGCGCGCTGTGCCCGCATGTCGAGTGGGCCATCGCCGGGGTGCTGGGCACACGCGTCAGCCTGGACTGGATCAGGCAGCCCGCCGCGTCCGGTACCTGGCGCTCGGAGTTCTCCTGGCAGGGCGAGGCGGCCACCGCCTCCAAGCTCGCCTCCGCGCTGCGCGGCTGGCAGTTGCTCCGCTTCGAGGTCACCGCCGAGCCCTCCGCCGCAGCCGAGGGCGAGCGCTACAGCTGCACCCCCGACCTCGGCATCTTCCACGCCGTCACCGGCATCCACGGCGACATCCTCATCCCCGAGGACCGCCTGCGCGCCGCCCTCCAGCGCAGCCGCCAGGGCGAGAGCGACCTGGAGGCCGAACTCGCCAAGCTCCTCGGCAAGCCCTGGGACGACGAACTGGAGACCTTCCGCCACGCGGGCGAGGGCGCCCCGGTCCGCTGGCTCCACCAGGTGGTCTGAGCCACCGTCACGTCTGTACGCGAGAAAGGCCCCCACCGGACGGTGGGGGCCTTTCTCCGTGCTTGGGGTCAGACGGTGCGGAACGCCAGCACCACGTTGTGGCCGCCGAAGCCGAACGAGTCGTTCAGCGCCGCGATCCGGCCCTCGGGAAGCCGACGCGGCTCGCCCACGACGACGTCCGCGTTGACCTCGGGGTCCAGCTCGGTGACGTTGATCGTCGGCGGGGCCGTGCGGTTCACCAGGGCCAGGATGGACGCCACGGTCTCGATACCGCCCGCGCCGCCCAGCAGGTGACCCGTCATCGACTTGGTCGCGGAGATGGCCATGTGGTCGACGTCGTCGCCGAAGACCTTCCGCAGCGCCTTGACCTCGGCCACGTCGCCCTGGGGCGTCGACGTCGCGTGCGCGTTCACGTGCACGATCTCCGCCGGCTTCAGGTCGGTCGAGTCCAGCAGGTTCTGCAGCGCCTGCGCGATGCCGTTGCCCGAGGGCTCCGGCTGCGTGATGTGGTGCGCGTCGGCGGAGATGCCCTGGCCGATCGCCTCGGCGTAGACCCGGGCGCCGCGCGCCTTGGCGTGCTCCTCGGACTCCAGCACGATCACACCGGCGCCCTCACCGAGCACGAAGCCGTCACGGCCCGAGTCGTAGGGGCGGGACGCGCCCTCGGGGTCGGCGTTGTTCTTGGACATCGCCATCATGTTGCCGAAGGCGACGATGGGAAGCGGGTGGATGGCGGCCTCGGTACCACCGGCCACGACCACGTCCGCACGCCCGGTGCGGATCATCTCGATCGCGTAGCCGATGGCCTCCGCGCCGGAGGCGCAGGCCGAGACGGGGGTGTGCACACCGGCGCGCGCGCCCAGCTCGATCCCGACGTTGGCCGCCGGGGAGTTGGGCATCAGCATCGGCACGGTGTGCGGGGAGACCCGCCGTACGCCCTTCTCCTTCAGTACGTCGTACTGGTCCAGGAGGGTCGTCACGCCACCGATGCCGGAGGCGATGACCGCGCCGAGGCGGTCGGGGTTCACGGACTGGTCCTCACCGGCCTTGGCGGTGAAACCGGCGTCCTTCCAGGCTTCCTGAGCGGCGATCAGCGCGAACTGCGCGGACCGGTCCAGCTTGCGGGCCTGCGGCCGGGGGAGGATCTCACCCGGCTCGACGGCGATCTGCGCGGCGATCTGAACCGGCAGTTCGGCCGCCCACTCCTGCTCCAGGCGGCTGACGCCGGACCGGCCGGCCAGCATGGCCTCCCAGGTGGAAGCTGCGTCGCCACCCAGCGGTGTGGTTGCGCCGATACCGGTGACGACCACGGTGCGATTGGTCGGGCTCACGGGAATTCTTTCTCCAACAGATGCGGGATCTACGGCGCCACCGCCGGGTGGCGGGGCCTAGCAGCTAGGTCCGAGGGTGACTCAGGCCTGGTGCTTGAGGATGTAGTCGGTGGCGTCACCGACGGTCTTCAGGTTCTTGACGTCCTCGTCGGGGATCTTCACGTCGAAGCGCTCCTCGGCGGCGACGACGACCTCGACCATGGACAGGGAGTCGACGTCGAGGTCGTCCGTGAAGGACTTGTCGAGCTGGACGTCCTCGGTGGGGATGCCGGCGATCTCGTTCACGATCTCGGCAAGGCCCGCGACGATCTCTTCCTGGGTGGCGGCCATGTCAGGCGCTCTCCTTCTTCGATGTTCAGACAATGAGGTGGCATTTGTCCCCGTGTCGGACCGGGCGGCCCGGCACGGAGTGCCTAGGGGAGGGTAACGACCGTGGCGGCGTAGACCAGACCCGCCCCGAATCCGATGACGAGCGCCGTGTCGCCGCTCTTGGCCTCGCCGGTCGCCAGAAGCCGCTCCATGGCGAGCGGGATCGACGCGGCCGAGGTGTTGCCGGTGGTACGGATGTCACGGGCGACCGTGACGTGCTCCGGCAGCTTCAGAGTCTTCACCATCGAGTCGATGATCCGCACATTGGCCTGGTGCGGGATGAAGACGTCCAGGTCGTCCGAGGAGATCCCGGCCGCGTCCAGCGCCTGCTGGGCGACCTTCGCCATCTCGAACACGGCCCAGCGGAACACCGCCTGGCCCTCCTGCGTGATCGCGGGGAACTTGACGTTGCCCGCGCTGTCCAGGGGGAGCTGGGAGACGTCGCCGACGGCGAAGCGGTCCCACGGGACGGTCTGCTTGATGGTGCCGGCCTTGTCGCCCTCCGAGCCCCACACCGTGGGACCGATGGCGGGCTCCTGGGACGGGCCGACCACGACCGCGCCCGCGCCGTCACCGAACAGGAAGGCCGTCGCGCGGTCCTCCAGGTCGGTCAGGTCGCTGAGCCGCTCCACGCCGATGACGAGCACGTACTCGGCGGAACCCTCCACCACCATGCCCTTGGCGAGGGTCAGGCCGTAGCCGAAGCCCGCGCAGCCGGCCGAGATGTCGAAGGCGGCGGCCTTGTCGGTGCCCAGCTTGTCCGCGATCTCCGTGGCCACGGCCGGGGTCTGGCTGAAGTGCGAGACGGTGGAGACCACCACGGCGCCGATCCGGTCGGCGTCGATGCCCGCGTCGGCGATCGCCTTGCCCGCCGCCTCGATCGACATCGCGGCGACCGTCTCGTCCGGGCCCGCCCAGTGCCGGGTCTCGATCCCGGAGCGGGACCTGATCCACTCGTCGGAGGAGTCGATCGTCTCCAGGATCACCTCGTTGGGCACCACCCGGGTCGGGCGGTAGCCGCCGACCCCGAGGATGCGCGCGTACGGGGCGCCCTTGCTGGGCTTGATCTTCGCCATTGGCATGGGCTCCTTGTCAGGCGCCCGCCGCGTCAGCGGCAGGAGTCGCGGTCTCGGCGATCAGCGCGCGCGCCGCGTCGAGATCCTCGGGGGTCTTCAGGGCGAGCGTCCGTACACCGGGCAGTGCGCGCTTGGCCAGGCCGGTCAGGGTGCCGCCGGGACACACCTCGATCAGCGCGGTGACGCCCAGTTCCTTGAAGGTCTCCATGCACAGGTCCCAGCGGACCGGGTTGGCGACCTGGCCGACCAGCCGCTCCAGCACCTCGGAGCCGGAGGCGACCGTACGGCCGTCCTTGTTGGAGACGTAGGTCAGCTTCGGGTCGGCCGGGGCCAGCTCGGCCGCGGCCTTGGCCAGCGTCTCGACGGCGGGCGCCATGTGACGGGTGTGGAAGGCACCGGCCACCTTCAGCGGGACGACCTTGCGGACGCCCTCCGGCTTGTCCTCCGCGAGCGCGGCCAGCTGCTCCAGCGTGCCCGCCGCGACGATCTGGCCGGCGCCGTTGATGTTGGCCGGGGTCAGGCCCAGCTTCTCCAGGTGCGCGACGGAGACCTCCGGGTCGCCGCCCAGCAGCGCCGACATGCCGGTCTCGGTGACCGCGGCGGCGTCGGCCATGGCCAGACCCCGCTTGCGCACCAGGTTCAGGGCGGAGACGTCGTCCAGCACGCCCGCGAAGGCGGCGGCGGTGATCTCGCCGACGCTGTGGCCCGCGACCGCGCCCGGCGCGATGTCACCCAGTGCCGCGGCGGACAGCAGCCCGGCCGCGACCAGCAGGGGCTGCGCCACGGCGGTGTCGCGGATCGCCTCGGCGTCGGCCTGCGTCCCGTAGTGGGCGAGGTCCAGTCCGATGGCGTCGGACCACGCGGCGACGCGGTCGGCGGCACCGGGGAGTTCGAGCCAGGGGGTCAGGAAGCCGGGCGTCTGGGCGCCCTGGCCGGGAGCGACGAGTACGAGCACTCTCACACTCTCTCTTGGAGACGGCCGGAGCCGCCCGTGGGGACAAGGACGAATAACTCGGATGGCTTTTGTGGGCCCCCGACAAAAGGTTAGGGCTGGAACTCCCCATCGGTGAGCCGCCCCAGGATCAGGGCGATCCGCAACGTGAAGGCGGATCGTACATCGGAGGGCGACCAGCCGGTGACGTCAGTCACACGTCGGAGCCGGTAGCGCACGGTGTTCGGGTGAACGAAGAGCATCCTCGCCGCGCCCTCCAGGCTGCTCGCCTGCTCCAGGTAGACACTCAGGGTCTCCAGCAGTGCCGACCCGGCCTCCTCCAGCGGTCTGTAGATCTCCTCCACCAACTGCTCGCGCGCACTGGGATCACCGGCGATGGCGCGCTCCGGAAGCAGGTCGTCCGCCAGCACCGGCCGGGGCGCGTCCTGCCAGGCGGTGCACGCCTTCAGCCCGGCCGCAGCGGCCTGCGCGGACCGGGTCGCGGCCTGGAGGTCGTGCATGACCGGCCCCGCTACCACCGGCCCCGGCGCGAACGGCCCGATCAGCGATTTGGCCACGCTCAGCGGCTGCACCGAGCTGCCCCCGGCGATCACCACCAGGCGGTCCCCGAGCACGCCGGTGAGCACCTGGAGCTTGGCGTGCCGGGCGGCGCGCCGGATCGCCTCCACGGTCAGCTCGCTGTCCCCGTCCGGGGCGGTGCCGAGCACCACGCAGACGTGCTCCGGCGAGTTCCAGCCGAGCGCCGCCGCCCGGCTCACCGCGCCCTCGTCGGCCTCGCCGCTGAGCACCGCGTTGACCACCAGCGACTCCAGCCGGGCGTCCCAGGCACCGCGTGCCTCGGCGGCCTGGGCGTAGACCTGGGCGGTGGCGAAGGCGATCTCGCGGGCGTAGACCAGCAGCGCCTCGCGGAGCACGCGCTCGTCGCCGGGCGCGGCCACCTCGTCGATGGCGCTCTCCATGACCTCGATGGTGGTGCGCACCATCTCCACGGTCTGGCGCAGCGTGATCGCGCGGGTCAGCTCACGGGGCGCGGTGCCGAAGACGTCGGTCGAGATGGCCTGAGGCGCCTCGGGGTGCCGGAACCACTCGGTGAAGGCGGCGATGCCGGCCTGTGCCACGAGCCCGATCCAGGACCGGTTCTCCGGGGGCATGGCCCGGTACCACGGCAGGGTGTCGTCCATCCGCGCGATGGCCTGTGCGGCGAGCGTGCCGGAGGACTTCTCCAGCCGCCGCAGGGTCGCGGTGTGCGGGTGGACGGCGGGTACCGCGGGGTCGCTGTGGTGGGATTCGGGTTCGGGCACGTGGACAAGACTGCCTTATCGGGACGCGCGCGTGTGCCGCCGGGTCCGTCTCGCCCTTCCGCACCGGCCGGTACTTGCCTGCGGCACGGGCGCCGCGCGCACTACCGTGGGGGCGTGATGGAGGTACGGCGCGCCGCTGAGCGTTACCACGGAGGAGACCCGGAGGCGGGCATCGACTCCCGGCACGCCCTGTCCTTCGGGCCGCACTACGACCCGGCGAACCTGCGCTTCGGCGCGGTGATCGCCTGCAACGAGGAACGGCTCGCCCCCGGCGCCGGGTTCGACGAGCACCCGCACAGCCACACCGAGATCGTCACCTGGGTCGTGGAGGGCGAGCTGACCCACCGGGACTCGGCCGGCCACGAGAGCGTGGTCCGCCCCGGTGACGTACAGCACCTCAGCGCGGCCGCGGGCGTCCGGCACGTCGAGCGGAACGACGGCACGGTCCCGCTGACCTTCGTGCAGATGTGGCTGGCCCCGCTGAAGCCCGGCGGGGAGCCGTCGTACGAGGTGGTGCCGGGCATCGCCGACTCCACGCCGTACGCCCTGCCCGGCGCCGGCGCGATGCTGCACGTGCGGCGGCTGGCGGCGGGGGAGCGGACGGCGATGCCGGACGCCGCGCACCTCTACGTCCATGTGGTGCGCGGCGAGGCCGGCCTCGCGGGGGAGACGCTGGGCCCCGGCGACTCGGCGCGGATCACCGGCGCCGAGGGGCTGGCGGCGGTGGGAGTGACGCCGGCGGAGCTGCTGGTGTGGGAGATGGGTCCCTAGGGATCAGCCGCGGACTTCCGTCAGCACCGCGTCCGTGAAGACCGGCCACGCCTCGATCGCCCAGGGCCCGAAGGCGCGGTCGGCCAGGGCGACGGCGGCCACCTGGGCGTCCGGGTCGGTCCACAGGAAGGTGCCGGACTGGCCGAAGTGGCCGAAGGTGCGCGGGGAGGACGAACTTCCGGTCCAGTGCGGGGACTTGGTGCCCCGGATCTCGAAGCCGAGGCCCCAGTCGTTGGGGTTCTGGTGCCCGTATCCCGGTAGTACGCCCTTGGTACCCGGATACTGCACGGTCATCGCCTCCGCGACCGTCCTGGGATCCAGCAGGCGGGGTGCCTGGAGTTCGGCCGCGAAGCGCAGCAGGTCCGCCACCGTGGAGACGCCGTCCTTGGCGGGCGAGCCCTCCAGCGAGGTCGACGTCATGCCCAGCGGCTCCAGCACCGCCTGGCGCAGATACTCGGCGAAGGGGATGTCGGTGGCCTTGGCGATGTGGTCGCCGAGCTGCTCGAACCCGGCGTTGGAGTACAGCCGCCGCTCGCCGGGCGCCGACATCGTGCGGTGCTCGTCGAAGGCCAGCCCGGAGGTGTGCGCCAGCAGATGGCGGACCGTGGCCCCGGGCGGCCCGGCGGGCTCGTCCAGCTCGACGGCACCCTCCTCGTACGCGACCAGCGCCGCGGAGGCGGCCAGCGGCTTGGTCACCGACGCCAGCGGGAAACGGTGGTCCGCCGGGCCGTGCGTGCCCAGTACGGTCCCGTCGGCCCGCACCACCCCCGCGGCGGCGGTGGGGACGGGCCAGTTCTCGATCAGCGCCAGGCTCTGCAACGACATACCGGCGACCCTATGCGGCTCACACCCGCAGCTCCATCAAGGGGTCCGGCTTGGGCCTGAACCCCAGCGCCTCGTACAGCGGGCGGGCGTCGGCGGAGGCGGTGAGCTGGATCTGCCGGGCGCCCCGCTCGCGGAACCAGGCCAGCAGCCCGTCCATGCACGCACGGGCGTACCCCCGGCGCCGGGTACCGGGATCGGTGGCCACGCTGAAGACGAAGCCGACCACACCCTGCGGATTGGACTCGCGCCCGATCCGGTACTCGGCCGTCCCCACCGCGAGCGCGGCCAGCGACCCCGGCCGCTCCGGGTGGTCCACCACGAACGCGGCGAAGGTCCCTTCCGGGTCGGCCAGCCGGGCGCGCAGGGTCGGCAGGGACTCCGCGTGCCAGGTCCCCGCGTCACGGCCCCCGGAGACGGAGTCGAGCATCACCTGGCGCAGGCGCAGCACTTCCGGCGCGTCCTCGGGCAGCGCCCGGCGTACGAGAGTCATGCGCGGCACGCTAGCGTCCGGCCCGGGTTCCCGTCCTGGCCATTTCTGCCGGATACCGCTTGCTTGGAGTGCGCTCGAAGGTCATAGCGTTGAGGGCATGACGGTGATGCAGACCACGCAGGCGGTGGCGGCCGGCCAGGACATCTGTTCCGGTCCCCCGCCGCGCCATCCCCGGCCCGACGGGCAGGACCGGTACACGATCAGTGAGGTCGTCGCCTTCACCGGACTGACCGCGCACACCCTGCGCTGGTACGAGCGGATCGGCCTGATGCCGCACGTGGACCGCTCGCACACCGGCCAGCGCCGCTACACCAACCGCGACCTGGACTGGCTGGTCTTCGTCACCAAGCTGCGGCTCACCGGCATGCCGGTGGCCGACATGGTCCGGTACGCCGAGCTGGTGCGGCAGGGCGAGAGTACCTACGACGAGCGGCGCGAGCTGCTGGAGTCGACCCGCCGGGACGTGCTCGCCCGGATCCACGAGCTGCGCGACACGCTCGCCGTGCTCGACCTGAAGATCGGTTTTTACGCCACGGAGGGGACCACCCGATGACCGACCGCACGATGCCGTCCGTACGCCTGGGCGAGACCGGCCCGGAGACCGGCGTGCAGGGCCTCGGCTGCATGGGCATGAGCTTCGGCTACGGCCCGGCCGACGCCGAGCAGTCGCGGGCCGCGCTGGAGCGCGCCTTCGACATGGGCGTGACGCTGTACGACACGGCGGACGCCTATGGCGCCGGGGACAACGAGCGGTTCCTCGCCCCCTTCTTCAAGGCCCACCGCGACGAGGTGGTCATCGCCACCAAGTTCGCGCTGTCCATCCCGCCGGACGACCCGAGCAGGCGGACCATCCGTAACGACGCCCCTTACATCCGCCAGGCCGTCGAGGACAGCCTCAAGCGGCTCGACGTCGACGTGATCGACCTCTATTACATGCACCGCCGTGATGTGAACGTCCCCCTGGAGGAGACCGTCGGCGTCATGGCCGACCTGGTGCGCGAGGGCAAGGTCAAGCACCTGGGACTGAGCGAGGTCACCGCGGGGGAACTGCGCACCGCGCACGCCGTCCACCCCATCGCGGCCGTGCAGTCCGAGTGGTCCCTGTTCAGCCGGGACATCGAGGCGCAGGTGGTCCCGGCCGCCCGCGAGCTGGGCGTCGGCCTGGTGCCCTACTCCCCGCTGGGCCGGGGCTTCCTCACCGGCGCCTTCACGGACGCCGCCAAGGAGCTGACCGACGGCGACTTCCGCCGCTCCCAGCCCCGCTTCACCGGTGACAACGCGACCGCCAACGCGGCCCTGCTGGAGCCGGTGCGGCGGGTCGCCGAGGCGCACGGCGCGACCCTCGGCCAGGTCGCACTGGCCTGGGTGCACCAGCGGGCGGCGGTGCACGGCCTCCCGGTCGTGCCGATCCCGGGCACCCGCAAGGCCGAGCGCGTCACCGAGAACGCCGGCGCCGCGCACCTCGTCCTCACCGAGGAGGAGCTGGCCCTGCTGGAGCCGATCGCCGCGCGTGTCGCGGGAGACCGGTACGCCGACATGACGTTCACCTCGGCGGGCCGGGAGCAGTAGCTTCTACAGCTCCGCCAGCAGCTCGGCCTTCTTCGCGGAGAACTCCTCGTCGGTCACCAGACCGGCCTGGTGCAGCTCGCCCAGGTGGCGGATGCGCTCCGCGATGTCGGCCGGGTCCCGCCGGGGCGCCGCCGGGATCGCGGGGACGGCGCCTGTTGTCCGTACCGCCGCGAGGACGGCCGCCGCGAACGGCAGCGACTCGTGCACCGGCCCGTAGCCGAGCCCGAAGACGACGGTCGCCGCGTCCTGGTCCGGCGGTACCGGGTCGGCGGCGCCGGCGGGGTCGTTCGGCAGCAGCCGCAGGTACCCCTCGAACGCCTCCGGTGAGCGCCACTCCACCCCGCCGAGGTCCGCGACCGCGAACCTCTGGTCGCCCGCCTTCCACTTCGCCGACGACGCCCCCGTCCACGACCAGCGAAAACGCACCGAGGTCCCGTCGAAGGACGCCTTCCCGTCGTACGCCTTGAAGCGGAGCGGTGCCTCGGGGGCGCCGATCAGATACCGGTCGGCGGGACCGGACCGGGTCAGCGCGGACTTCAGCTCGTCGGCGTAGTACTCGGCCAGCGTCTCCCGCTCGGCCGGCAGGACCAGCCGGTAGGGGTCCAGGCCCTCGGGAAGCTGGCCGGCCGCGGCCTCCAGCAGCGGGTCGGCTCCGGCGCGCGGCTGAAGGCGCAGCACGACGGTGCCCCGCCGGCCCTCGGCCAGGCTCACGCCCTCCAGCGCGGCGAGCGGCACCCGGCGTTCACCGAGCGCCTGGAAGAGTTTCGGTGTGCGTATCCCCCGTTCGTACCGGATGAGCACGGAGTCTGAGTCGAACTCCCAGACGGCATGAAAACCCGCCAGTACGTCACCCATGCGGCTCATCGTATGCGGCACTTGTCCCTCCGTCGCCACCCGCGCGGACCGCACTTCCTGCTGTTTCTACGCGCGTCCCGCGGCGGGCGCGTCCGGCACGTCGGCCCGGCACGCCTCGTCCGCGCCGGCGCACGTCACCGAGCCGTACGCCCCCACGCCGACCTCGGCGAGGTTGCGCAGGCTGTCCGTGCCCGGCTGGAAATAACCGGCGTGGCCCTGCGCGTCGCGCGAGGACAGCACCCGCGCGCCGAACGCGCGGGACACCGGGTCGGCGCCGTGCCCGAGCCCGCCGACCTCCAGATACGGCACGTCCTGCACCCAGTCGGTGGCATCCCGCATCGCCCACACCCGCGCGGTGCGGTTCAGATGGGCGGCGCTGGGCGCCCGCATGCCGGGGCTCGCGGCCACCGCGATGTCGCTGACCCGGCGGGGCATGCCGGGCGCGGCGACCCCGCAGACCACCGAGCCGTAGCTGTGGCAGAACATCGACACCTCGGCCCGGCCGGGCAGCGCACGCAGCAGCGCGTTCAGCCGGACGGCGCCGTCCACCGCGCGCATCGCGGTCGCCGCGTCCACCCCGAGCCCGGCGGGCGCGGTGTAGTCGGCCCAGGCGATCACGGCGGTACGGGTCGCGGGCGCGGCCTGCCGCTCGGCGGAGTACAGCGACTTGGCCATGCCGACCGGGGCGCTGTAGGGGCGGTAGGACTTCTCGAAGGTCAGCAGGTCGGTGTCGACACCGGGCACCACCACGGAGATCCGCTGGGCCCGGCGCAGGTCGCCGAAGACCTCGGCGATCCGGCCCGAACCCTCGGGGTCGAAGGCGAGGATGTGCCGATCGGGCCGCATCAGCGCCTCGTACCGGTGCATCCGGCGGGCCGCGTCCTGCTGGCCGGCGGTACTGAGCCGGTTGTCGTGCACGCGGCGCGACTCCACGTCCCGCTCCCGCTCCAGCGCCACCCGGTTGGCCTCGTACCGCAGCGACACGGGGGCGCCGTTCATGTTGCCCACCGCCAGCGGGTAGCGCGTCGCCAGGTCGTGGCGGTCGTACGGGGTGAGCGAGCCGAAGAAGCGGGCCAGCTTCGCCGGGGCGGTCTTCGCCGGGTCCGGCAGGGGCTTGCCGTGCACGCTGTCGCGCACCCACGCGGACAGGGACGACCGCAGCGCGGTCGACTCACGGTGGGTGTGCTGCGCCGTCCAGCCGGTGGTCGCGAGCATCACGAACACGACGGCCAGGGCGAGCAGGGCGCGCCACACGCTGAGCTGGGGGGAAATGCCGAAGGAAGTCACTGGGAGGACACACTAGGAGAACGGAAGGGTCTCGGGTCAATCGAGTGGCGGGGATCACGTTTCGTGCGCCGGGGACCGGGACACCAACGATCTTTCTAAACGATCTCGTCCGTTCCGCCAACGATTTCAGGCCGCGCGCCAGTTCCCCGTCAGCGCCGGGCCCACCTGATCGAGGTACGCCGCCGTGAGCCCCCGGATGGCCGCCAGACTGAAGTCGTCCCCGGTGCTCCACTGCCGCTCGGTGACCCGGATCACCCCGGCGAACACCGCCACCGCGAGCCGCGGCCGGGGGTCGGCGTCCACGTCGACACCCTCGCGCTCCGCGAGCAGCCCGGCGATGGTCTGCTCGGTCGCCGCCGACCGGCGCAGATGCGCGGCGAGCAGTGCGGGCGTCGACTCGATCATGCGGTACATCCGCAGATACAGCTCGACCGGTACGACCGACTCCACGGTCTCCCGTATGTCGTCCCAGCCCTCCAGCACGGCCTGCCTGAGCGCCTCCATCGGCGGCTCGTGCGGCGGCCGGGCGCGGACGGCGGCGACGAAGTGGGCCTCCGTCATCTCCTGCACGGCGAAGGCCGCGTCCTCCTTGCCGGCGAAGTAGCGGAAGAAGGTGCGCTGCGAGACGTCGACGGCCTCGGCGATCTCGTCGACGGTGGTGCGCTCGTAGCCCTGGGTGGTGAACAGTTCGAGGGCGGCGCGCACCAGCGCCTCGCGGGTACGCCGCTTCTTGCGCTCGCGCAGCGTCTCCATGACCTCTCCCTGTACGTCCTTCCTGATCAGAGTATGCGGTCGGGTGAACACCGGTCACATGTCAGCCGCTGACGTGTGAATGTGTTTGTCAACTGTCAGCGACTGTCACTAGCCTCATTACATGACTAGTCAGACCACCATCGACAAGACGGGACCGGAGGACGGGTCACCCACCGATGCGTCGCCGCGGCCCTCCTCGGGACTGCGCGGGCACCCCTGGTTCACCCTGATCACCGTCGCCGTGGGCGTCATGATGGTGGCCCTGGACGGCACCATCGTGGCCATCGCCAACCCGGCCATCGCCAAGGACCTGCACGCGAGCTTCTCCGACGTGCAGTGGATCACCAACGCCTACTTCCTCGCCCTCGCGGTCGCCCTGATCACCGCGGGCAAGCTCGGTGACCGCTTCGGGCACCGGCAGACCTTCCTCATCGGCGTGGCCGGCTTCGCGCTGGCCTCCGGCGCCATCGGGCTGTCCGACAGCATCCCGATGGTCGTCACCTTCCGCGTCCTCCAGGGCCTGTTCGGCGCCCTGCTGATGCCGGCCGCGCTCGGCCTGCTGCGGGCCACCTTCCCGGCCGAGAAGCTCAACATGGCGATCGGCATCTGGGGCATGGTCATCGGCGCCTCCACCGCGGGCGGCCCGATCCTCGGCGGTGTGCTGGTCCAGCACGTGAACTGGCAGTCGGTGTTCTTCATCAACGTGCCCGTCGGCCTGCTCGCCCTGCTGCTCGGCACGCTGATCCTGCTGGACCACCGCGCGGAGAACGCCCCGCGCTCCTTCGACCTGCTCGGCATCGCGCTGCTGTCCGGCGCCATGTTCTGCCTGGTCTGGGCGCTGATCAAGGCCCCCACCTGGGGCTGGGGCGACGGCCGCACCTGGGGCTTCATCGGCGCCTCGGCGCTGCTCTTCGTGGTCTTCGCCTGGTGGGAGACGCGGGTCGCGGAACCGCTGATCCCGCTCACCCTGTTCCGCTCGCTCCCGCTGTCGGCGGGCGTGGTGCTGATGGTGATGATGGCCATCGCCTTCATGGGTGGCCTGTTCTTCGTGACCTTCTACCTCCAGAACGTGCACGGTCTCAGCCCGGTCGACGCCGGCCTGCACCTGCTCCCGCTCACCGGCATGATGATCGTCGGCTCCCCCCTGGCCGGCTTCGCCATCACCAAGCTGGGCCCGCGCGTTCCGCTCGCGGGCGGCATGACGCTCACCGCGATCGCCATGTACGGCATGTCCACCCTGAAGGCGGACACCGGCAGCGCGACCATGTCGATCTGGTTCGCCCTGCTCGGCCTGGGTCTCGCCCCGGTCATGGTCGGCGCCACCGAGGTCATCGTCGGCAACGCCCCGATGGCCCTCTCCGGTGTCGCGGGCGGTCTCCAGCAGGCGGCCATGCAGATCGGCGGCAGCCTCGGCACCGCCGTACTGGGCGCCGTCATGGCCTCCAAGGTCGACAACGACCTCCCGGGCAACTGGACCGGCGCGGGCCTGCCCCCGCTGACCCCCGCTCAGCTCGACCAGGCGTCCCAGGCCGTCCAGGTAGGCGTCGCCCCGGTCACGAAGCAGATGCCCCCGGCGATCATCGCCAAGGTCACCGACGTCGCCCACGACACCTTCATCTCCGGCATGAGCCTCGCCTCACTGGTGGCGGCGGGCGTGGCGGCGGTCGCCATCCTGGTGGCCCTCCTGACCCGCCGAGGCGTGAACGCGGAGGCGGGCGCAGGGGTGGGCCACATCTGAAACTCGCCGGCTGGTAGGGGGCGCGGGAAACCGCGCGACCAGCCACGACGGACCCGCGGCCGCGCGATCACCGAAGCCAGAACGGTGATCGCGCGGCCACGCCCGAGCCGCGCAGCGCTACGCGTCTCCTCCGGCAGCGCCGGGCGCCGCCGCCCTCACATCGAGCAACCGGTACCGGTCGATGGCCTGCTTCAGCACGGACCGGTCCACCTTCCCCTCCTTCGCCAGCTCCGTCAGCACGGCCACCACGATCGACTGCGCGTCGATGTGGAAGAACCGCCGAGCCGCCCCGCGAGTGTCCGCGAACCCGAACCCGTCCGCGCCGAGCGACTGGTAAGGCCCCGGCACCCAGCGCGCGATCTGATCCGGCACCGACCGCATCCAGTCGGACACCGCCACGAACGGCCCCTCCGCACCGCCGAGCTTGCGCGTCACGAACGGCACCCGCTGCTCCTCCTCGGGATGCAGCATGTTGTGCTCCTCGCAGGCCACCGCCTCCCGGCGCAGCTCGCTCCAGGAGGTCGCCGACCAGACGTCCGCCCGGACGTCCCACTCGTCGGCGAGGATCTGCTGCGCCTCCAGCGCCCACGGCACCGCGACACCGGACGCCATGATCTGCGCCGGGACCGACCCGCCGGAGCCCTCCCTCAGCCGGTGGACGCCCTTGAGGATGCCCTCCACGTCCACGCCGGCCGGCTCGGCCGGGTGCTGGATCGGCTCGTTGTAGACGGTGAGGTAGTAGAAGACGTCCTCGCCGTGCGGGTGTTCCTCGTCCCCGCCGTACATCCGCCGCAGCCCGTCCTGGACGATGTGCGCGATCTCGTACCCGTACGCCGGGTCGTAGGCCACGCAGGCCGGGTTGGTGGAGGCGAGGAGCTGGGAGTGGCCGTCCGCGTGCTGGAGGCCCTCACCGGTCAGGGTCGTGCGGCCCGCGGTCGCGCCCAGGACGAAACCGCGTGAGAGCTGGTCGGCCATCTGCCAGAACTGGTCGCCGGTGCGCTGGAAACCGAACATCGAGTAGAAGACGTACACCGGGATCAGTGGCTCGCCGTGGGTGGCGTAGGCCGAGCCGGCCGCGATCAGGGAGGCCGTGCAGCCCGCCTCGGAGATGCCGTCGTGCAGCATCTGGCCGGTGGGGGACTCCTTGTAGGCGAGCAGCAGCTCCCGGTCCACCGACTCGTACTGCTGGCCGAGCGGGTTGTAGATCTTCGCACTCGGGAAGAACGAGTCCATGCCGAAGGTGCGGTACTCGTCCGGCGCGATCAGCACGAACCGCTTGCCGATCTCCTTGTCCCGCATCAGGTCCTTCAGCAGTCGCACGAACGCCATGGTGGTGGCGATGGACTGCTGGCCCGACCCCTTCTTCACACTCGCGTACGCCTTCTCGTCGGGCAGGGCGAGCGGCTCGGAGCGCACGACGCGCGTGGGCACGTAGCCCCCGAGCGACTTGCGCCGGTCGTGCATGTACTGCATCTCCTCCGAGTCCCGGCCGGGGTGGTAGTACGGCGGGGCGCCGGACTCCAGCTCCTTGTCGGAGATCGGCAGGTGCAGCCGGTCGCGGAAGCCCTTGAGGTCGTCGACCGTCAGCTTCTTCATCTGGTGGGTGGCGTTGCGGCCCTCGAAGTTGGGGCCCAGCGTCCAGCCCTTGACCGTCTTGGCCAGGATGACCGTCGGCTGGCCCTTGTGCTCCTTGGCCGCCTTGAACGCCGCGTAGATCTTGCGGTGGTCGTGGCCGCCGCGGCCCAGGTGCAGGATCTGGTCGTCGGTCATGTTCTCGACCATGGCGCGCAGCCGGTGGTCGTCACCGAAGAAGTGGTCCCGGATGTAGGCGCCGGACTCGGTGGCGTACGTCTGGAACTGGCCGTCCGGGGTGGTGTTCATCCGGTTGACCAGCACGCCGTCCCGGTCCTGGGCCAGCAGCGGGTCCCAGCTCCGGTCCCACACCAGCTTGATCACGTTCCAGCCGGCGCCCCGGAACTGCGACTCCAGCTCCTGGATGATCTTGCCGTTGCCGCGCACCGGGCCGTCGAGGCGCTGGAGGTTGCAGTTGACCACGAAGGTCAGGTTGTCCAGCCCCTCGCGGGCGGCGATGGAGAGCTGGCCCAGGGACTCCGGCTCGTCCATCTCGCCGTCGCCGAGGAACGCCCACACGTGCGAGGCCGAGGTGTCGGCGATGCCGCGCGCCTCCATGTACCGGTTCATCCGGGCCTGGTAGATCGCGCCGAGCGGGCCGAGGCCCATCGAGACGGTGGGGAACTCCCAGAAGTCCGGCATCGAGCGCGGGTGGGGGTAGCTGGACAGCCCGTCCGGGAACTTGGAGTGCTCCTGGCGGAACCCGTCGAGCTGGTTCTCCGAGAGCCGGTCCAGCAGGTACGCGCGGGCGTAGATGCCCGGCGAGGCGTGGCCCTGGAAGAAGACCTGGTCGCCGCCGTCACCGCCGTCCTTGCCCCGGAAGAAGTGGTTGAAGCCCACGTCGTAGAGGGACGCGGAAGAGGCGAAGGTGGCGATGTGGCCGCCGACGCCGATGCCGGGGCGCTGGGCCCGCGAGACCATCACGGCCGCGTTCCAGCGGGTGGCGTTGAGGATGCGGCGCTCGATCTCCTCGTTGCCGGGGAAGAACGGCTCGCTCTTGGTGGGGATCGTGTTGACGTAGTCCGTGCTGCGCATCTCGGGCACGGCCACGCGCTTCTCGCGGGCCCGTTCGATCAGCCGCAGCATGAGATACCTGGCCCGCTCCCGGCCACGCTCGTCCACGGCGGCGTCGAGGGAGTCGAGCCACTCCTGCGTTTCCTCGGGATCGAAGTCAGGAACCTGACTCGGAAGGCCGCCAATGATGATCGGATTGCGATCGGAACCGGAAGCCACGCTGTTCCTTACCTGTCGGAGGGACCTGCCTACACCGTTCCCCATCGTGTACCTGGGGAACGTGGTACGTCATCCACTGGTGCTCTTCGTTCCCCCGTGCCCCCGGCTCGCCACCCGGTCGGCCACCTGGCTCGCCGCCCGGTCAAAACGACACGATACGCCCGCGGTGTGACGGGCATGGCAAAGTTGTTCGATGGGCGTATCGACGGATGATTCCGAAGTGCGCATACGGGGCACATCGGTGTGATGTGGTTCTCGGGGAAACGGGATACGGTGCCAGAAGTGGCGGCGAAGCGGCCCGGAACGTCACCGTTTCGGCGGTCAGGAGGGCCGGGTACTTGCGCGATCCGTCCCGCCCGTGTGGACTACGGCCAATGCTTCGCGCACGCGCGTGGCTCAGATATTCACCAAGACATGATCAGGAGGCAACCCGTGAGCGCGACCGCGGACCACGCGGAGGAGCGGACGAACCCTGCCGCCAGGCTGGGGTTCCAGCCCGGACAGGTGGTCCAGGAGATCGGCTACGACGAGGACGTCGATCAGGAGCTCCGCGAGGCCATCGAGGAAGCCGTCGAAGGCGACCTGATGGACGAGGAATACGACGACGTGGCCGACGCCGTTGTGCTGTGGTTCCGTGATGACGACGGAGACCTCACCGATGTACTCGTGGATGCCACCACGTACATCGAAGAGGGTGGCGCCATCCTGCTTCTGACGCCGAAGACCGGCCGTACGGGGTACGTGGAGCCGAGCGACATCTCGGAGGCCGCAACCACCGCAGGGCTGACCGCTTCGAAGAGCGTCAGCGTCGGCAAGGACTGGAGCGGCTCGCGTCTGGCGACGCCGAAGGCCGCCAAGTCCGGCAAGCGTTAGAAAGAACGCGTCATCGCCGCGCCGAGCGGACCGGGACTCCCCGGTCCGCCCGGCGGTCCCGGCGTGAGGGCTGCGTAGGGTGGAACCGGGCGAGTGACCCGCGCTCACCCGTACGGCTCAGCGAAGGGATGCAGGACGATGGCGCTCCAGGTCGGCGACGAGGCACCCGACTTCGAACTCAAGGACAACCACGGCCGCACCGTGCGGCTCTCCGACTTCCGGGGCGAGAAGAACGTGGTTCTGCTCTTCTACCCCTTCGCCTTCACCGGCGTCTGCACCGGTGAGCTCTGCGAACTGCGTGACAACCTTCCGCAGTTCACCGACCGCGACACCCAGTTGCTCGCCGTCTCCAACGACTCCATGCACACCCTGCGCGTCTTCGGTGAGCAGGAGGGCCTGGAGTACCCGCTGCTCAGCGACTTCTGGCCGCACGGCAACGTCAGCCGCGCCTACGGCGTCTTCGACGAGGACAAGGGGTGCGCCGTGCGCGGCACCTTCATCCTGGACAAGACGGGCACCGTGCGCTGGACCGTCGTCAACGGGCTGCCCGACGCCCGCGACCTGACGGACTACGTGAAGGCGCTCGACACCCTGTGAGGGCCCCGCGCGCCGCGGGAACCCGTCACTAGGATCGGCACGTTGATCCCATATCCGATGCACTACGGGGCTGTCGGCCCCTGGACACCACATGGAGGACCCGTGGGAGTCAGCCTCAGCAAGGGTGGCAACGTCTCGCTGACCAAGGAGGCTCCCGGCCTGACCGCCGTCATCGTCGGTCTGGGCTGGGACGTGCGCACCACGACCGGCACCGACTTCGACCTCGACGCCAGCGCACTGCTGCTGAACAACGCCGGCAAGGTGGGCAGCGACCAGAACTTCGTCTTCTTCAACAACCTCAAGAGCCCCGACGGCTCGGTCGAGCACACCGGCGACAACCTCACCGGTGAGGGCGAGGGCGACGACGAGCAGATCAAGGTCGACCTCGCCGCCGTCCCCGCCGACGTGGAGAAGATCGTCTTCCCGGTCTCGATCTACGAGGCCGAGAACCGCCAGCAGTCCTTCGGCCAGGTCCGCAACGCCTTCATCCGCGTCGTCAACCAGGCCGGCGGCCAGGAACTCGCGCGCTACGACCTCAGCGAGGACGCCTCCACCGAGACGGCCATGGTCTTCGGCGAGCTGTACCGCAACGGCCCGGAGTGGAAGTTCCGCGCCATCGGCCAGGGGTACGCCTCGGGCCTGCGTGGCATCGCCCAGGACTTCGGCGTCAACGTCTGACGCCGTACGGTTCGCACCTCCTCCGGCGCCGTTCCGCGTTTGCGGGCGGCGCCGTTGGCGCAGGAGAACCAGGAACACCACAGGGGAGGATCAGCATGGGTGTCACGCTCGCCAAGGGAGGCAATGTCTCCCTCTCCAAGGCCGCGCCGAATCTCACCAACGTCATGATCGGGCTCGGCTGGGACGCCCGCTCCACCACCGGCGCCCCCTTCGACCTGGACGCCAGCGCCCTGCTGTGCGGCGCCGGGAACCGGGTGCTGGGGGACGAGTACTTCGTCTTCTACAACCAGCTCACCAGCCCCGAGGGCTCGGTGGAGCACACCGGCGACAACCTCACCGGTGAGGGCGAGGGGGACGACGAATCGATTCTGGTGGATCTTTCCCGGGTGCCGCCGCAGTGCGAGAAGATCATTTTCCCGGTCTCGATCCATATGGCGGACGAGCGCAACCAGTCCTTCGGCCAGGTCGCCAACGCTTTCATCCGGGTGGTCAACCGGTCCGACGACCAGGAACTCGCCCGCTACGACCTCAGCGAGGACGCCTCCACCGAAACGGCCATGATCTTCGGCGAGCTCTACCGGTATCAGGGCGAATGGAAGTTCCGTGCGGTCGGACAGGGGTACGCGTCCGGACTCCGGGGCATCGCTCTAGACTTCGGAGTCAACGTTTCGTAAAGCCGGGTACGGCGGCGGGGGAGACCTCCCCCAGAAGATGATGGGGTAGCCAGTGCTTCTGAAAACCTTCGGCTGGTCTTTCGCGATCACCGCGATCGGCCTGGTCGCGGCGGTCTTCTACGGGGGGTGGAAGGCCTTCGGCATCGTGGCGATCCTTTCCGTCCTCGAGATCTCGCTGTCCTTCGACAACGCGGTGGTCAACGCCGGAATCCTGAAGAAGATGAATGCCTTCTGGCAGAAGATCTTCCTCACCGTCGGCGTGCTCATCGCGGTCTTCGGCATGCGGCTGGTCTTCCCCGTCGTCATCGTCGCCGTCAGCGCCAAGATGGGCCCGATCGAGGCCGTCAATCTCGCGCTGAACAACAAGGACCGCTATCAGGAACTGGTCACCGACGCCCACCCGGCGATCGCCGCGTTCGGTGGCATGTTCCTGCTGATGATCTTTCTCGACTTCATCTTCGAGGACCGGGACATCCAGTGGCTGCGCTGGATCGAGCGGCCGCTGGCCAAGCTCGGCAAGGTCGACATGCTGTCCGTCTGCATCGCCATGATCGTCCTGCTGATCACCTCCTTCACCTTCGCCACCCATGCCCACCAGCACGGCGGCGCCCATGTCGACAAGGCTCAGACGGTCCTGATCGCGGGCATCGCGGGTCTGATCACCTACATGGTCGTCGGCGGTCTCTCCGGGTACTTCGAGGACAAGCTGGAGGCCGAGGAGGAGGCCGAGCACGAGGCCGAGGAGGAGGCCGCCCGCTCCGGCAAGCCGCGCTCGGCGGTGAAGCTGGCCGGCCAGGCCGCGTTCTTCATGTTCCTGTACCTGGAAGTCCTGGACGCGTCCTTCTCCTTCGACGGTGTGATCGGCGCCTTCGCCATCACCAACGACATCGTCCTGATGGCGCTGGGCCTCGGCATCGGCGCGATGTACGTCCGTTCGCTGACCGTCTACCTGGTCCGCCAGGGCACGCTCGACGACTACGTCTACCTGGAGCACGGCGCCCACTACGCGATCGGCGCCCTGGCCGTGATCCTCATGGTCACCATCCAGTACGAGATCAACGAGGTCATCACCGGCCTGGTCGGCGTCGTCCTGATCGCCTGGTCCTTCTGGTCCTCGGTCCGCCGCAACCGTGCCCTCGCGGCCGCGGGCGGCGATACCGGGTCGAGCGAGAAGGCGGAGATCTCCTCCGGGGTCTGACGGCCCCTAGGGGCAAGATCGGGGACGTGGCGGGGTGTGGCATCCCGCTCGGTGAGGAACGCTTCGAATGGGGCGGCCGACTCGGGTCGGCCGCCCCGACGACTTTTCCAGGGGGGCGGACATGGGATTTCTCGACGGACTGCTGGGCGGCCGCACCGCCGACTTCGACTCGGGCAGCTCCGGGTCCAACGCGATCGAACTGACCAAGCGGCACCAGCAGGTGTCCCTCACCAGACAGGGCGCGGCCACCGGGAACCTCCGGGTCAACCTGACCTGGCGGATGCGCACCTCCGACCTCGGCGGTCCCCAGCGCGGCAGCCTCTTCCGGCACCCTTTCAAGGCACTGAAACCACCGGAAGTGATGGGCCACGGCCAGAGCATGGTCAACGTCGACCTGGACCTCGGCTGCCTCTACGAACTCGCCGACGGCACCAAGGGCGTCGTCCAGCCCCTCGGCGGCTACCTGGGCGACGTCAACGCCCCGCCGTACGTCAAGCTCAGCGGCGACGACCGGTTCGGCTCCGCCTCGGGCGAGACGATGTACGTCAACCTGGACCACCGGGACGCCATCAAACGCCTGCTGGTCTTCGTGTACATCTACGACCAGACCCCGGCCTTCGACCGCACCCACGCCGTGGTCACGCTGTATCCGAGCAACGGCCCGCGCATCGAGATCGGCCTCGACGAACGCCATCCGCAGGCCCGCTCCTGCGCGGTGGTGCTGATAGAGAACGTGAAGGGCGAGCTGGTCGTGCGCCGCGAGGTGAAGTTCGTCTACGGCTTCCAGGGCGAGCTGGACCGGCTGTACGGCTGGGGCCTGACCTGGGGCCGGGGCTACAAGACCAAGGCGGACCGGTGAGCGGACGCTAGCGCCCGAGGAACTGCGGCCCCTGCGGCGGCAGCCGGAAGTCCGGGTCCAGCGGGGCCGCCGCGGGCACCGGCTGGGGCTGGGGGTAGCCATAGGCGGGCGGCGCCTGCGTCTGGACGGACTGGGGATAGCCGTAGGTGGCCTGGCTCGCGGAGGCGGGCTGCGGGTAGCCGTACGCGGGCTGCGGGGCCGAGACGGGCTGCGGATAACCGTAGGCCGGCGGCTGGGCGGGCAGCGGCGGCAGCGGTACGGGCTGCTCCGGGGGCAGCGGCACCGACCGGGACTCGTGCGGCCGCGGCTCCTCGGCCGCCGCCTCCGACTCGTCCACCGAGATGCCGAAGTCGGTGGCGAGCCCCTCAAGACCGTTGGAGTAGCCCTCGCCCAGCGCGCGGAACTTCCAGCCGTCCCCGCGCCGGTACAGCTCGCCGCAGATCAGCGCCGTCTCCGCGCCGGTCTCCGGCTTCACCTCGAACCGGGCCAGCGGCTCGGCGTCGGTCGCCGAGGCGTCATAGACCAGCAGGCACAGGGACGGGACGCGGTCGAAGGGGACGTCGTCGGCGGAGGCCACCAGCAGGACGCGGTCCACCCCGGACTCGACCCCGGCCAGGTCCACCTGGACGGTGTCGGTCAGGCCACCGGCGACCGGCTTCCGGCCCAGCCCCCACACCGCGCCGGAGGGATGGCGGGGCTGGTTGTAGAAGACGAAGTCCTCGTCCGAGCGCACCCGGCCGTCGGGGCCCAGCAGCAGCGCGGAGGCGTCGACCTCGGGGACGTCCTGCCCCGGTGTCCAGCGCAGCACCGCCCGTACCGCGGCGGCGTCCACCGGGACGTTCGACCCCTTCAGCATCGCGTGCGTCATGCGGTCATCCTGCCTTCTCCGTCCTGGCCACGACAATGCGGGGGGTGTTCCACCCGACACGGACGGGTAACCGGAAATTCATGCCGGCCGGGAACCTCCGACATGCGTCTCTACGTACTATTACCGGCCACCCTTTGCGGAAATCACAGACTCGGCGCGCCTTGAGGAGTCCTATGCGTCATTTCGGGCACATCGCCCCCGAAACGCGGGAGCGTCTCTTCCACCAGGAGCCGTGCGCCTTCACCGCCGACTCCCCGGCCAAGGTGCTCTCGGCGGCCCTCGGGGCCACCCTGTACAGCCCGGCCACCCGGCCCCGGCTCGCCGCCGACATCGTCAAGCAGACGGGCAGTGGCGTCGTCTCGATGGTGCTGTGCCTGGAGGACTCCATCGCGGACGAGGACGTGCCCGCCGGTGAGGAGAACCTGGTCCGGCAGTTCGCCGAGCTGGACGCCCTGCTCGCCAGGACGGGCGCCGAGCCGCCGCTGCTGTTCGTCCGGGTGCGCACGCCCGACCAGATCCCCGACCTGGTCCGGCGCCTGGGCGTCAGCGTCCGGCTGCTGTCCGGCTTCGTGCTGCCCAAGTTCACCGAGGAGCGCGGCGTCCCCTTCCTGGAGGCGCTGAGCGCCGCCGAGACCGCCTGCGGACGGCGGCTTTTCGCCATGCCGGTGCTGGAGTCGCCCGAGCTGCTCTACCGCGAGTCCCGCGTGGAGATCCTGGAGGGCATCGCCCGCGCGGTCGGCAAGTACCGCGACCGGGTCCTGGCACTGCGCCTGGGCGTCACCGACTTCTGCTCCTCCTACGGCCTGCGCCGGGCCCCCGACATGACCGCGTACGACGTCCAGATCGTCGCCTCCGTCATCGGTGACGTGGTCAACATGCTGGGCCGGGCCGACGGCAGCGGGTTCACGGTGACCGGGCCGGTGTGGGAGTACTTCCGGGTCCCCGAGCGCGTCTTCAAGCCGCAGCTCAGGACGAGCCCCTTCCTTGAGGTGCGCGCCGTCGGCCTGCGCGAGAAGCTGATCGAACACGCCATGGACGGCCTGCTGCGGGAGATCTCCCTGGACCAGGCCAACGGTCTGCTCGGCAAGACCTGCATCCATCCCTCCCATGTGCTTCCCGTGCACGCGCTCTCCGTGGTCAGCCACGAGGAGTTCAGCGACGCGGCGGACATCCTCCGGCCGGACAGTGACGGCGGCGGAGTCCTCAGGTCCGCGTACACGAACAAGATGAACGAAGTGAAGCCGCACCGCGCCTGGGCCGAGCGGACCCTGCTGCGCGCGGAGGTCTTCGGCGTGGCCAACGAGGACGTCGGCTTCGTGGACCTGCTCACCGCCGGCGTGACCGGCTGACCCCTCCCTCGCACGCAAGCCCCTCCTGGCACAGAGCCTCGTCTCCCTGCCCCGAGCCGCAAGGAACGCATGAAGAACGCAGTGAACGACGGCGTCTGGTCCGGCACCTGGGTCGCCCGGCGACTCGGTGTCGAACTGGAGGGCGACGAGCACCTGACCGACCTGCTGGGGATGGCACTGCGCCGCAATCCCAAGCGGGCCCATCTGCTGGTCTCCAACGTGCTCGGCAAGCACGTCCCGCAGTCGCCCGCCGTGGTCCACGGCCACGGGGTGCGCCTCGGCCACCGGGTCCGCGCCCTGCTCGGGGACGCGGAGGCGGCCCGCGCGGTAGTCCTCGGGTACGCGGAGACCGCCACCGGCCTCGGCCACTCGGTCGCGGACGGCCTCGCCCTCGCCCCGTATCTGCACTCCACCCGCCGCCCGGTCGCCGGGGTCACCCCGGCCGGCGGCTTCGAGGAGTCCCACTCCCACGCCACCTCCCACCTGCTGCTCCCCGAGGACCCGGCGCTGCTGGCCGGGGACGGCCCGCTGGTGCTGGTGGACGACGAGTTCTCCACCGGCAACACCGTCCTGAACACCATCCGCGAGCTGCACGCCCGCCACCCCAGGCGCCGCTATGTGGTCGTCGCCCTGGTCGACATGCGCTCCGCCGAGGACGCCGCCCGGCTGGACGGGTTCGCCGCCGAGATCGGCGCCCGCGTCGACCTGGTCGCCGCCGCCTCCGGGACCGTACGGCTGCCCGAGGGCGTCCTGGAGAAGGGGCAGGCGCTGGTCGCGGAGCACGAGCGGGCCGACGCCGTGCCGGGCGCGGTGCCGGGCGGCGAGGTGAGCCGGGTCGAACTGGGCTGGCCGGCCGGGCTGCCCGACGGCGGACGGCACGGCTTCACCCCGGCCCATCGCGCCCGGCTGGAGGCCGCGCTGCCCGGCATGGCCGCCCGGATCGCCGACGCGCTGCCCGACGGCTCCCGCCGGGTGCTGGTGCTGGGCTTCGAGGAGCTGATGTACGCCCCGCTGCGGCTCGCGGCCGAGCTGGAGCGGGCCGTCCCGGCGGAGGTGCGCTACTCCACCACCACCCGTTCACCCGTGCTCGCCGTGGACGACCCCGGCTACGCGATACGCACCCGGCTCGCCTTCCCCGCCCACGACGACCCGGCGGACGGCCCCGGCGAGCGGTACGCGTACAACGTCGCGGGCGCGGGCTTCGACACCGTGGTCGCCGTCGTCGACTCCGCGGCCGACACCCCCGCCCTGCACGCCCCGGACGGCCTGCTCGCCCGGCTCGCGGCGCACGTCCCGCACATCCTGCTCGCGGTCGTGCCCGCCCACGAGCCCCACCTTCCCGAAAGGCCGGCCATGCTGCCCGAGCCCCTCCGCGGCCCCGCCTTCTCCTCGTACGCGCCCGGCGAGGTCGGCTGGCTGCTCCAGGACCTGTCCGCGGTCAGCCTGGAGGCGCCCACCGAGGAGCGCGAGGAGGCCGTGCAGAACGGCGGCGCGCACTACGCGGAGTCGCTGCCGGTGGAGTACCAGCCCAGCGAGCGCTACCAGGCGCTGTTCCACGCCGCCCTGGAGGCCTCCGCCGACCGGATCGCCCGCGCGGTCGGCGTGGTCACCGAGACCGTGCTCACCGAGCGCGGCGGTACCCCCGTCCTGGTCTCGCTCGCCCGCGCCGGAACGCCGGTCGGCGTGCTCATGCGCCGCTGGGCCGAGCAGCGGTACGGAACCGAACTCCCGCACTACGCCGTCTCGATCGTCCGGGGCCGGGGCATCGACGCCAACGCGCTGCGCTGGCTGGCCGCGCACCACGACCCGCGTGACGTCGTCTTCGTGGACGGCTGGACCGGCAAGGGCGCCATCACCCGTGAACTCGCCGCCGCCATCGAGGAGTTCGAGCGCGCGGAGGGCGTCACCGGCTTCGACCCCGAGATCGCCGTCCTCGCCGACCCCGGCTCCTGCGTGCGCACCTACGGCACCCGCGACGACTTCCTCATACCCTCCGCCTGCCTCAACTCCACGGTCTCCGGCCTGATATCGCGCACCGTGCTCCGTGCCGACCTCGTCGGCCCGGACGACTTCCACGGCGCCAAGTTCTACCGCGAACTGGCGGACGCCGATGTGTCGGTGGCCTTCCTCGACGCCGTCTCCGCCCGCTTCCCCGAGGTCCGCGACGAAGTGGACGCCGCCGTCAAGGAACTGCTGGCCGAGGACCGCACCCCGACCTGGGAGGGCTGGCGGGCCGTGGAGCGGATCAGCGAGGAGTACGGCATCCACGACGTGAACCTGGTCAAGCCCGGCGTCGGGGAGACCACGCGGGTGCTGCTGCGCCGGGTGCCCTGGAAGATCCTCGCCAAGGCGGGCGCGGGCGCCGACCTCGACCATGTCCGGCTGCTCGCCGAACAGCGCGGGGTCCCGGTGGAGGAGGTCGATGGCCTGCCGTACACCTGCGTCGGCCTGATCCACCCGAAGTACACCCGCGGTGCCACGGGGGCCGACGGCCGGGCGGTGAACGTCTGATGCCGGTACTGGTGGCCAGCGACCTCGACCGCACGCTGATCTACTCGGCGGGTGCCCTCGCGCTCACCATGCCCGACGCCCGGGCGCCCCGGCTGCTCTGTGTGGAGGTGCACGAGTCCCGTCCGCTGTCCTTCATGACGGAGACGGCGGCCTCCCTGCTGACCGAACTGGCGGACGCGGCGGTGTTCGTGCCGACGACCACCCGCACCCGTACCCAGTACGGGCGGATCAACCTCCCCGGCCCGCCCGCCCGGTTCGCGATCTGCGCCAACGGCGGCCATCTCCTGGTCGACGGCGTCACCGACCGGGACTGGCACGCCTCGGTGCTGGCCCGCCTCGCCGACGAGTGCGCGCCGCTCGCCGAGATCACCGACCATCTGCGCCGGGCCTCCGACCCGGTCTGGCTGCGCAAGCAGCGGGTGGCCGAGGACCTGTTCGCGTACCTGGTGGTCGAGCGGGAGCTGCTGCCCGAGGACTGGGTGGGCGAGCTGGCCGAGTGGGCCGGGGAGCGAGGCTGGACGGTGTCGCTCCAGGGCCGCAAGATCTACGCGGTTCCGCAGCCGCTCACCAAGGGCGCGGCGGTGCGCGAGGTGGCCCGGCGCACCGGCGCGGAGCTCACGCTCGCGGCCGGGGACTCGCATCTGGACGCCGACCTGCTGCTGGCCGCCGACCGCGGCTGGCGCCCCGGCCACGGCGAACTCGCCGACAGCGGCTGGAGCGCGCCCGTGGTCGGCGCGGTGGCCGAGCGGGGCGTGCTGGCGGGGGAGCGGATCACCCGCGAGTTCCTGCGGGCGGCGCGGGGAGCGGTGGTCCCGGCGCGGCTGCCGGCGTAGCGGTGGCGGAGTACGGCGAAACGGCACCGGACGTCCGTCCGGTGCCGTACTCATGTCCTGCTCAGCCGCAGCAGCCGCCCCCGCAGCAGCCACCGCCGCCGCCTCCGCCCGAGGGGGCCGGGGCGGCGGAGGAGCCGCCGACGGCCACCGCCGACAGCAGCTTGACCGTGTCGTCGTGGCCCTCGGGGCAGGTGGCGGGCGCGGCGGACTCCGCCATCGGGCGGCTGAGTTCGAAGGTGTCGCCGCAGGTCCGGCAGCGGTACTCGTAGCGAGGCATGCGCACAGGTTAGCCGCCGGACCCGGCGAGCGGGCGAGTCACTCGGGCTTCGTGTCCGGCCCGGTGACGGCGCGCTTGTCCGGGGTGGTGAGGGCCGGGTCCTCGTGCTCGGCATCGGGGTGCCGGGAGCGCCAGTAGGGGTTGTCGTGCGGGAGGGACGAGCCGACCCGGCCGTACATGCCGAAGGTCATGAGCAGCAGGCCGACGATGAAGGTGAAGAACACGTTCTGGATCTTGAACGCCAGGAAGTTGTTCTCGGTGCCCAGCAGACCCAGGTTGAGGAAGCCGTTCAGGATGAACAGCACGCCGAAGACCATGTTCAGGGTCGAGGCGAAGTTGCCGCCGATCACCATCCCCGCCAGCAGGATCAGGCCGACGCAGATGGAGAGCACGCTCAGCGCGCCGTTGGTGTTCAGGCCCGCGACCGTGTCGCTGCCGACGTTGAAGGCACCGATGTGGCCGACCAGGCCGAGGATGCCGAAGATCAGCAGGAACAGCCCGATCAGGCCCGCGCCGACGCGGTAGACGCGGTTCAGCTTGTGGTCGACGGGCAGGTGCTCGTCGAAGACGGTGCGATGCCGGGTGGACTGCTTGTCGCGCGAGTGCACTGCGTGTGCGGCCATGTCGCCTCCTTGGGGGCGCGTGCGGAGGCCGTCCCGTACCCCTCAATACTCACCAGCACCCCGGGTACCGGCAACAGGGGCGCTGCCGGGCGGGTTCACTGCGCGGGGCCGCCGCGCTCCTCGCGGATCTGCGCGACCACCCGCGCGACCGTGCCGCGTACGGCCTCGGTCTCGGTGAGGAAGTGCCAGTAGTCGGGGTGCCGGCCGCTGTCCAGCGCGGCGACCGCGCGGTCCAGCCGGGCCACCGCCTCGTCCAGCGGGCGGGCGTGCCGGGGGTCGGGCGCGCTGCGGCCCGTCATGGCGAGCCGCTGGGCGTCCCGGAGCGCGAACCGGGTCCGCTCGATCTCCTGCCGGGGGTCCTTCTGGACGGCGTTCAGCCTGGCCAGCCGGTCCCCGGCGGCCGAGACCGCCTCGTCGGTGGTGTTCAGCAGGGCCCGTACGGTCGACAGCAGCGAGGTGGCGTCCGGCCAGCGCTGGGCCTCCCGCGCGGCGCGGGCCTCGGCCAGCTTGCGCTCGGCCTGGCGGACGTTCTCGGCGGCCTGCTCGGGCACGTGCTGGAGGTCCTGCCAGCAGGCGGCGGCGAACCGGCGCCGCAGCTCGCTCAGCACCGGCTCGACCTGGCCGCTGCGGGTGGTGAGGGCCTGGGCGCGGGTGCTCAGGCTGACCAGGCGCCGGTCGATCTCGGCGGCGCGCTCCGGCAGCCGCTCGGCCTCGGCCCGGATCGCCCCGGCCTCCCGCTGCACCCGCTCGGCCCGCTCCAGCGTGGCCGCCACCCCGTGCTGCCCGGCGCCCTGGTTGAGCCGGGTCAGCTCGGGGGAGAGGGCGGCGAGGCGGGCGGCCAGGTCATCGGCGCCGAGCCGCTTCTCGCGTACGGCGTCCAGGGCGTTGCTCGCGCCGAGCAGGGCCTGCCGGGCGCGCTCGACCGCGGGTGCCAGCCGGGCGAGCCGGGTCTCGGCGCTGCCGAGGAGGGGGCCGAGGGAGGCGGAGAAGCGGTCCAGCTCGCCCTTGACCCGGACCAGCTCGTCCTTGGCGGCGGTCAGCTCGGTACGGGCCTGGTTCGCGGCGGCGGCGTCGAGGTCGTCGCGGTCGAGGTCCCGGGCGTCGACGGCCTGGATGTACGTCTGGCTCGCCTCGTCTATGCGCCGGCCGAGCGCCTCGAAGTCGGCGACGGCACGGCGGGCCGCGGGGGAGTCGTCGACCGCGGAGATCGTCTCGATGGAGATGCGCAGGTCGCGCTGGGCGGTGTCCAGCTCGTAGAACGCGGCCGCGGCCGCGTCCTTCGCCGCCTGGGCCTCGGCCCGCTGGCTCTCGGCACGGCCGCCGAACCAGCGCCGGGTGCCGCCGCCGGCGAACGCGGCGGCCATGGTGAGGGCGGCCAGCACGGGCAGGCTCATCAGGGTGAGGGCGTCGCGCACGGGGGACGGCGGGTGCGGGTGGGTCTGCGCTGCTGACGTGCCCGGTGTCGCCGTCACATCCCTCTCCCGTGCTGCGGTTGGCCCTGGGTGGTGTCATTCTCCCACCCGTTGAAGACGAACACACGGCCCGGTCAGTTCGCCCCCGCCGCCATGGGTTCCGGGGTTTGCCGGGCACCGCCCGAGGCAAGGTAGGCTGTCGACTCGTCCCGGCCACGCGCCGGGTCGCGGGTGCGTAGCTCAGGGGTAGAGCGCCTGCCTTACAAGCAGGATGTCGGCGGTTCGAAACCGTCCGCGCCCACAGCGAGAAGTAGCAGGCCAGAGGCTTGTGACGGCCCTCCGGGAGTGTCCCGGGGGGCCGTTTTGTCTGTCCGGAGCGGCTACTGCGCCCGTACCGGCCGCCCCCGTACCTCCAGGCTGTCCAGCAGCTCCGCCGTGGCCTGGGTGACGGCCTCCACGGCACGGTCGAACGCCTCGCGGTTGTGGGCGGCGGGGGCCCGGAAGCCCGAGACCTTGCGTACGTACTGCAGCGCGGCGGCGCGGATGTCGTCCTCGGTGGCCTCACCGGGCAACACGGGCGGCCGCAACGTCTTGATACTCCGGCACATGTCTCAAGTCTCCTCCAACGGGGCCGCGTGTGAAGGATGATCGCGCGAGGCGGCCACCGGATGTCGGGGCCGACCGCAGGAGAGGACACGTTCATGACGAACAGGCCCACGGTGGCGATACTCGGCCCCGGTGGCGTCGGCGGACTTCTCGCCGCCCTGCTGTCCCGTTCCGGGCACCGGGTGATCTGCCTGGCGCGGGAGGGCACGGCGGAGGCGCTGCGCCGGGACGGAATCCAGGTGCGCAGCGGGCAGTTCGAGGACTTTCACGCGGGTGTGGCGGCGGACACCGAGCTGCGCGAGCCGGTCGACGCCTGCCTGATCACCGTCAAGCACACGACGCTGGACGCGGCCCTGACCCGCGTACCGCCCGCCGTGCTCGGTGACGCCCTGGTGGTGCCGCTGCTGAACGGCGTCGAACACCCGGCGTCGCTGCGTACGCGGTACGCGCCCGAGCTAGTCGCCCCCGCGACGATCCGGGTGGAGTCCACCCGCGTCCGGGCCGGGGACGGCGAGGGCGTGGTGATCGAACACGGCAGCCCCTTCACAGAGATCGACCTCGCGGGCGCGGGGACGGTACGGCCCCGCGTGGACGCCCTGGCCTCGGCCCTCACAGCGGCGGGTGTGACGGCGCGCGTGGTGGACGACGAGACGGCGGCCCTGTGGGCCAAGATGGCGTTCCTCGCCCCGTTCGCCCTGCTCACGACGCGGTACGGGGTGCCGATCGGCGAAGCCCGTACGCGCTACCGCGCGGAGCTCCAGGCCCTGGTGGCCGAGGCGGCGGAGGTCGGCCGCGCCTGCGGTGCCCCGGTGGACCCGGCCGGGTCCCTCGCCCGCTACGACCTGTTCCCGGCGGCGGCCAAGTCCTCGATGCAGCGGGACGCGGAGGCGGGCCGGGCGCTCGAACTCGACGCGATCGGCGGGGCGTTGCTGCGCGCGGCGGAGCGGCGCGGGGTGGCGGTGCCGGTGACGGCCCGGTTGGTGAGGGAGCTGGGCGGTGCCGGCGCCTGAGGCCACTCGTTCGAATGAAGTGCCCGGCGTAGCTCGCCACTGAAAATCGAACAGGCGTACCATTGCCGTGTGTCTGCGTCCCATGGATTCCCCAGTGACCTGCTCGCCGGGCAGGAGGAGCTGCATCAGATCAGGGCCGAGCTGTCGGCCCTGCTCAAGCGGCTGCCCTGGTCGGTCGAGCCGCTGGACGGCTTCACCGACGACACCGGCTGGCGCAAGATCGAACGCCCCGCCTCCCCCGGCTGGACCGCCGACGAACAGGCCGAGGTCGAGAAACTCCGCCGCCGCGAACACGAACTGGCCGTCTTCATCACCGGCCACCGCTACTGGACCGAGATAGCGGCAGCGGACCGCGTCCGGGCCCGCTCGGAACTGAAGCACGCCCACGAGCAGGAGTAGCTCCGGCGGGCACACGGCTCCGAGGCCGGCACGCGCGGGTGTGGTGTACGCCTGCTCAGGACGCCGCGGGGCGTCGGCGCATCAGGTACGCCGCGGCGGCGCCCGCTCCGGTGAGGGCGGCGACCGAGACGGCTGTCGCCAGCCAGGCGGTGCCGAGCCAGCGGGTGCCGTAGTAGCCGAGGGCCGCGCTGTAGGCGGCCCAGGAGAGGCCGGCGAGGGCGGACCAGGGGACGAAGTCGCGGGCGCGGCGGTGGGCGGCGCCCGCGCAGAAGGAGACGACCGAGCGGCCGGCGGGGGCGAAGCGGGCGAGGACCACCAGGGCGCCCCCACCGCGCGAGAGCGCCTCGCCGAGACGTTCCTGCGCGTTGGTCAGCCGCCGGGAGCGGGCGATGGCGCGGTCCAGCCGCTCACCGCCGCGCCAGGCCAGCCGGTACGCGACCAGGTCGCCCAGCACGGAGGCCGTGGCCGCGAGCAGGATCAGTACCAGGATGTCCGGCACGTCGTGCGGGACCCGCCCCGCCGCCGCACCCGTACCGGCCGCCGCCGCGGTGGCCGCCGCGATGACCAGGACGCCGCTCGGCAGCACCGGCAGGAAGACGTCGAGCAGGACCGAGACGGCCACCACGGCATAGATCCATGGACCGGCCGCCAGTGACCCCACGCTCTCCAGCACGATTACTCCCCGTCGTTCCCCCGATTACAGCCATACAGCGTACGCCTGACCGGTGACGGGAGGTTCATGGGGGGATCAGGTGATCATCACAACATGTTCACGGCGGTCGAGTCGAAACGCCCCGTACGTCGCCATTCACCCGTGCGGCGCGCCCACGGGGCGGCCGGGGCCCATGTCCGGTGCCAGCACGGGCGTCACCGGCCGAACCCCTGCCCCGCCCGACTCGTTGATCGCAGGGCCCTGACGGCTGGTCAGGGTCGTCGATGCCGCGTGAGCGTCGCCTCGGCAGCTCCGGGCGCCGATCGCGATACCGGGCCTCAGGCCGTTATCGGCTCCCGCGTCCGCTCCCCCTCCGGCGAAGCGACCCGCCGGGAGGCCAGCAGCCGGTCCAGGCCGAACGCCCCCGAGCCCGTGAAGACCAGCAGGAAGAAGGTCCAGCAGAACAGGACCGACAGTTCGCCGCCGTTCTGGATGGGCCAGAGGGCCGCCTGCTGGTGGACGTCGAAGTAGGCGAAGGCCATGGAGCCGGAGGCGAGGAGGGCGGCGCCGCGGGTGCCG
Source organism: Streptomyces griseoluteus (assembly GCF_004784465.1). Classification (GTDB taxonomy): domain Bacteria; phylum Actinomycetota; class Actinomycetes; order Streptomycetales; family Streptomycetaceae; genus Streptomyces; species Streptomyces griseoluteus. Next base: position 183,474 of record NZ_SRRU01000002.1, read on the forward strand.
AGGCCCAGGAGGACCAGGGTGCCGGCGACGAGCTGGATGAGCGCCGCGTACCAGCCGGGCCAGCTGCCGGCGGCGATCGTGCCGCCGTGGGTGCCCGCCGCGCCGCCGAGGACGCCGAAGAGCGAAGCGGCGCCGTGCACGGTGAACAGCAGGCCGATGACGATGCGGAAGAGCCCGAGCGCGTACGGCTGGGCGGCGTTGAGACGTGCGGACATGGGGGGAGGTCTCCTCTTTCGGGGGAGGGCCCAGGTTAGGTATGCCTCACTCATACTTGCAAGTTCAACATTCAGCCATGATCGGAAAACGGCGACGGCCCGCCCCGGCCGGTGAGGCCAGGACGAGCCGTGGACGTGGAGGCGCGGGGGCGGGGCGCCGTCAGCAGCCCGACAGGTAGTTCGTCAGCGCGCTCTTCTCCGCCGAGTCCACCGAGAGGTTGTAGTAGTACTTCACCTGCACCCATGCCCGGACATAGGTGCACCGGTACGACGTGAGGCCCGGCATCCAGGTCGCCGGGTCCTGGTCGCCCTTGGCCTGGTTCACGTTGTCCGTGACCGCGAGGAGCTGCGGCCGGGTGACGTCGTTGGCGAAGCCCTGCCGCTGCGCCGTCGTCCACTTGCTCGCGCCGGAGTCCCACGCCTCGGCCAGCGGGACGAGGTGGTCGATGTCCACGTCGGAGGCCGCGCTCCAGGTGGCGCCGTCGTACGGGGAGTACCAGCTGCCGCCGGTCGCCACGCAGGCGGAGTCGGTCGTGACGTTCGTGCCGTCCCGCTTGAGTATGTACTCGCGGGTGTTGCAGGTGCCGCTGATCGTGATCCAGGTGGGGAACAGGTCCCGGTTGTAACCGGTGCGGTTCTCGGTGGCCACGGTGAGCTGCGAGAGGTAGCTCCGGGCGGTGGCGCCGCTGACCGGAGTGGGCAGGGCGGCCGAGGCGGCCGGCGAGTTGAGAAGTGCGGCGGAGGCGAGCAGACCGGTGGCCGCGGCGACGACACCGAGCCGTCGACGCGCGTAGAACCGGGACGATCGGGACATGCGGAACATGGGAACTCCCTTGTGGGGTGGGGGTGTTGGCGCGCGGGCAGGGGAATGCTCGCCAGGTGGCGTTGCGGTGGGGTGAGCGCCCGGTAAGAAGCTAGTGACGCGTCCATGACACGACAAGGTTCATGACGGAACTTTCACGTCCCGTACCATGGGCGGTGCAGAAGGGGAGTAGCTCTTCGCCGGACCGTCGACATACTGCTCAGCCAGCCTGAGCCGGCGCCCGGAGGCGGAATCCCGTGGGACCCGCCAGCGAGACCTTCGGCAAGCAGTGCACGCCCGTGCCCTCGAGGTGCGGGTGCCCGATGTGCTGCCGTGCCGAGGTGTCTCACGCGTGAAACGCGCACTCTCGGCGGGGCGGCCCCGACCGATTGAGGAACCTTGATCAGCATTACCGTGACGGCGCTCGTCTTCGGCGTCATCTTCCTCGCCGAACTGCCGGACAAGACCGCGCTCGCCGGCCTCGTCCTCGGCGCCCGTTACCGCGCGTCGTACGTCTTCGCCGGTGTCGCCGCGGCCTTCCTGGTGCATGTCGTGCTCGCCGTCGCGGCGGGCAGCGTGCTGACCCTGCTCCCGCAGCAGATCGTGCACGCCCTCACCGGCGTCCTCTTCCTCGGCGGCGCGGCCGTGCTGCTGCTGAAGAAGGACGAGGGCGAGGAGGAGATCAAGAAGCCCGCCGACCAGTCCTTCTGGAAGGTCGCCGGTACGGGCTTCATGCTCATCCTGGTCGCCGAGTTCGGTGACCTCACCCAGATCATGACCGCCAACCTCGCCGCCCGCTACGACGACCCGCTCTCCGTCGGCCTCGGCGCGGTGCTCGGCCTGTGGGCGGTGGCCGGCCTCGGCATCGTCGGCGGAAAGGCCCTGATGAAGCGGGTGCCGCTGCGTCTGATCACCCAGATCGCGGCCCTGCTGATGATCGGCCTCGGCGTGTGGAGCCTGTACGAGGCGATCGCCGGCTAGGGCCTGTACGGGGACGCGGTGCCGGTGGAGCGGGCGGCCGCGGCCCCACCTCCGAGACGCCCCCGCCGGCCGGTTCCCGCGCCCCGCCGCAGACCCTCGGGGGAGGCGCGGTGGCGGGATGCCGTCCGCGTTTTGTACCGTGGAGGAACAAAGTGGCTCCCGCCCGCTTCCCCTGACCGGCGGGCGGGGCCGCCTTGTCCCCGACAGGGACCCCCGCCGGACGTCCTGTCCCCACAGGGCCCCCTCGACCGGGGCCCTCGCGTCTTTGGAGCTGCCGATGGCCACCGAACCCGCCGTTCTCACCGCCCGCGCCCTCCTGCTCGACATGGACGGCACCCTCGTCAACTCCGACGCCGTGGTCGAGCGCATCTGGCGCCGCTGGGCCGCCGCCCAGGGGCTCGACGGCGACGAGGTGATGAGCGTCGTGCACGGCAGGCAGGGCCACGCCTCCATGGCGCTGCTGCTGCCCGAGCGCCCCGTCGAGGAGAACCTCGCGGACAACGCCCGCATGCTCGCCGAGGAGACCGCCGACATGGACGGCGTGGTCGAGGTCCCCGGCGCCACCGCCTTCCTCGCCGCCCTCACCGGCACCCCGCACGCCCTGGTCACTTCCGCCGACGTGGCCCTCTCCACCGCCCGCATGGCCGCCGCCGGCCTCCCCCTCCCCCAGGTCCGCGTCACCGCCGAGTCGGTGGGCGCCAGCAAGCCCGACCCCGAGGGCTTCCTCAAGGGCGCCGCGGAACTCGGCATCGACCCCGCCGACTGCGTGGTCTTCGAGGACTCCGGCGCGGGCATCGCGGCGGGCCGCGCGGCGGGCATGCGCGTGGTGGGCGTCGGCCCGCGCGCCGGGCAGCACGGTCCGGACGCGCTGGTGAAGGACCTCACCGAGCTGCGCGTGGAGCCGCAGGAGGACGGCACGATCCGCCTTCTCATCGGCTGACCGCCCCCGCAAGCCGGGGCCGCCACCCTCGCCCCCGACAGGCCGCAGCCCCCTCGACCGCCGAACATGGGAGCAGGCAACCGAGGGCTGGGAGGTCTTCATGGCCTTGGACACGCATGGCGCCGCCGAAGAGGTCCGCCGGGGTGAGCACGTCGGCGGGAATGTGCTCGTCTCCATCGGGGCCCTGCTGCTCGGGCTGTTGCTGGCCGCGCTGGACCAGACGATCGTGTCGACGGCGTTGCCGACCATCGTGAGCGATCTGGGCGGGCTGGAGCATCTGTCCTGGGTCGTCACGGCGTATCTGCTGGCCTCGACCGCGGCGACCCCGTTGTGGGGGAAGCTCGGGGACCAGTACGGGCGGAAGCGGTTGTTCCAGCTCGCCATCGTGATCTTCCTGATCGGGTCCGCGCTGTGCGGGACGGCGCAGAACATGCCGCAGCTCATCGGGTTCCGGGCACTTCAAGGGCTCGGCGGCGGCGGGCTGATGGTGCTGTCGATGGCGATCGTCGGTGACATCGTCCCGCCCCGTGAGCGCGGCCGGTACCAGGGGCTCTTCGGGGCCGTGTTCGGTGCGACCAGCGTGCTCGGGCCGCTGCTCGGCGGGCTGTTCACCGAGCACTTGAGCTGGCGCTGGGTGTTCTACGTCAACCTGCCCCTCGGGATCGTCGCCCTCGTCGTCATCGCCACCGCCCTGCACATCCCGCGCCGTACCTCCCGGCACGCCATCGACTACCTCGGCACCCTGCTGATCGCCTCCGTCGCCACCTGCCTGGTGCTGGTCGCCTCGCTCGGCGGGACGACCTGGCCCTGGGCGTCCCCGCAGATCATCGGGCTCGCCGTCCTGGGCGTACTGCTCGCGGTCGCCTTCGTCGCCGTGGAGCGGCGGGCCGCCGAGCCGGTGCTGCCCCTGAAGCTGTTCGGCATCCGCACCTTCACCCTCGCCGCGGTGATCAGCTTCATCGTCGGCTTCGCCATGTTCGGCGCGATGACCTACCTGCCGACCTTCCTCCAGGTCGTGCACGGCATCTCGCCCACCATGTCCGGCGTGCACATGCTGCCGATGGTGGTCGGACTGCTGCTGACCTCCACCGTCTCCGGGCAGATCGTCAGCCGCACCGGCCGCTGGAAGGTGTTCCCGGTCGCGGGCACCGCCGTCACCGCCCTCGGGCTGCTCCTGCTGCACCAGCTCGACGAACACAGCTCCACGCTCGAGATGAGCCTGTACTTCTTCGTCTTCGGCCTCGGACTCGGCCTCGTCCTCCAGGTGCTCATCCTCGTCGTGCAGAACGCGGTGTCCTACCAGGACCTCGGCGTCGCCACCTCCGGCGCCACCTTCTTCCGGTCCATCGGCGCCTCCTTCGGCGTCGCCATCTTCGGCACCGTCTTCTCGGGCCGCCTCGGCGACAAGCTCGCGGAAGCCTTCCGGGGTGTCCGGCTGCCGGCCGGCGTCTCGCCCGGCGCGCTGGAGGCCGACCCGCGCGGCATCGGCGCGCTGCCGCCCCCGCTGCGGCCGGCCGCGCTGCACGCCTTCTCCTCGTCCATCACCGACGTCTTCCTCTACGCCGCCCCGGTCGCCTTCCTCGGCTTCGTGCTGGCCTGGTTCCTCAAGGAGGACCGGCTGCGCGGCTCGGTCACCGCGCCGGACGCCTCCGAGACCATCCCGCCCAACCCGGTCCACCGCTCCTCCTACGAGGAGGTGTGCCGCGCGCTGTCCACGCTCGGTACCCGCGAGGGGCGGCGGGAGATCTACGAGGAGATCACCGCCCGCGCCGGGTACGACCTGCTGCCCGCCGCGAGCTGGATGCTGCTGCGGATGCGCAAGCACGGGTCCGTGGAGCCGTACGTGCTGGCCGAGCGCGCTCCCGTGCCGCTCAGCACGGTGCTGGCGGCCGCCCGGCAGGTCGAGGAACGGCGGCTCGCCGCGCGTGACGGGCTCGAGCTGTCGCTCACCCCGGCCGGGGCTGAGGTCGCCGAGCGGCTCGCCACGGCACGCGAGGACTCGCTGTCCGACCTGCTGGGGGACTGGTGGGGGCCCGGACGGCCCACGGATCTGGTGCAGTTGGTGAAGGAACTCACCGCCGAGCTGTGCGGTTCCGAGCGGGAGCGTCCGCAGGTACGGAAGCCCGGCTGAGGTCCTTGGTGAACCAGTGCTCGGCGTACGGGTCCTCGTTGTGCCGTTCCGTCTCGGTGTAGCCGAGCCGGGCGTACAGGGTGCGGGCCTCCACCAGGTCCGTGCGGGTGTCCAGGATCATCCGGCGGGCGCCGAGGGCTCGGGCGGCCTCCTCGGCGGCGCGGACCAGCGGGGCGGCGCCGCCCCGGCCGCGCGTGTGCGGGGACAGGAAGACGCGGGTCAGTTCCGCGGTGTCCGGGTCGAGCAGGCGTACGCCCGCCGAGCCGGCCGGTTCGCCTCCGTACCGCGCGACCAGCAACTCGCCTGTCGGCGGGGCGAGTTCGGCGCCCGTGCGGGCCGCGATCTCCCGCTCCAGCTCGGCCGGGCCGGTGCGGTGTCCCTCGTGCAGCAGATACCAGCGGTCGCTGACCTCGGTGTAGTACGCCCGCCAGAGGGCCGCGGCCACCGGCGAGTCGTACGGTTCCGGGGCGATGGTCCACGTCGTCATGCGGACCATCCCAGCGGGGGGCGCGGGGCGCGGGCAAGCGGGTTTCAGGCGCCGGTGCCCTTCAGGCGGCGCCACTCGGCCACGACCTCGTCCACGTCGTACGGCTTCTTGCCCAGCGGCGGGCCCGGCGGGGGACGGAACATCATGTCCCGGATCTTGACGTTGACGGCCGTGATGATCTCCCGGACGGCACGCTCCGAGGGTGCCGCGTAAGCCGCCGCGAGCGCGTCCTCGGCCTCCTTGCGCAGGGCGAGTGACGGGGGCAGTACCGCCAGGCCCTCGCGGGCCATCTTCCGCTTGACCCACCAGAGTTCGTCGTACGCGCTGTCCAGTCCGGCGGGCAGGGGCTTACCGGTGCCGGGCAGCTCGTCGAACTCGCCGCGGCGCTGGGCGGCGCTGATCTGGTGGTCGACCCACGACTCGAACGGGACACCCGGTGGCTTTCGCTCGGTCATGCCCCCCATTGTGCCGGACGTGGACGAGCCGGGCGTTCTATCATGCGGCGGCGGTGCGGCGATCAGGGGTCCGCGCCAAGGGGCTTCAGGGGGAACACGCGTGCTCGAACTCACCATGGCCGCCGTCTCCGGCGAGGAAGCGGGTGCCACGGCCGGCATGACGATGGCCGAGGCGCCCAGCGAACCGGGCGCCGCGCTCCGCGTGGGCCGGGACGCCGCGGTGTGCCGGCTGGTCACCCCGGAGGACTGGCTCTTCGTCTCCCGTGTCCACCTGGAGTTCCTCTGCGGCCCCGACGGCGGCTGGCAGCTCTCCTGGCTCCACGGCTCCCAGCCCGACCCCTCCTCCGAGGTCCGCCTCACGGTCGGCGAATACGCCCAGACGGTCCCCTACGGCGGCTCCGTCCGCCTCCCTCGGGGAGCCTCGGGCGAGGTGGTCGTCCAGGACCGCACGGCTCCCCGCAGCGTAAACGTGGGCTTCTACCACGAGGCATAGCCGCCGCAGGCTCAGCGATGAGGCGTGGCTGCCGTCGGCTCAGCGATGAGGGGAGCCCGCCGCTCCACGGGGTGAGGCCCCCCTCCGGGGCGTTGCGGGGAGCCCCAGCGGAGTGGTGGCCCGTGAGCCGGGGGCTCGTGAGCCCGTGTGCACGCGCCAGCTCCCCGGCGCGCTGTCCGCCACCCGGTGTCCCGCAGCCCGGCGCGGCCCCTGCGGGGTGGTGGCGGGGCGCTGGGTGGGGGGTCGGTGGAGTCAGGGGGTGGACGGCGCCCCCGCCATCCGGACCGCGGGGAGCTGTCGGACGACCGGCGCCGACGGCCGGGGCACGGCGCGCGGACCGGACTACGGCAGAAGCTCCGGCTCCGGGTGAACGGCGAGCTGGTCGCCGCCCCCGACGCCGCCCCGGTCCCGGCCGCCGCCCGGCACCTCCCGGCGCACCGTGTGGATCACCGGCCTGGTGACCTCGCCGGGGCGGGTCGCCCGTGGGCTTGGTTTTTCGGGTGGTGCTGCGGCTCGGTGATTCGGCTCGGCCGTCTCCGTGGGGGCGGAGTGTGCGCGGCGGCGCCCCACGGCAGCCGTCGCGCGGCGGCCCGGCCGACAGTCGGTGTCCGCCGCGGAAGGGGGCCTCAGCCCACCACCCGTGCCAGCGCGAAGCCGTCGTACCCCTTGCCGCCCACCGTCTGGAGGGCCGTGCCCGTCAGGCGGGGGTGGTCGGCGATGAGGTCGATGGCGGTACGGGTGCCGGTGATGGCGGGGTCGGTGCTGGTGGGGTCGGCCACGCGGCCGTCGCGGACGACGTTGTCGAGGATGATCAGACTGCCGGTGCGGGTGAGCCGGAGGGCCCACTCGACGTAGTGCGGGTTGTTGGCCTTGTCGGCGTCGATGAAGACCAGGTCGAAGGGTGCCGGGTTCTCGTCGGCGAGGTTGGGGAGGGACTCGAGGGCCGGGCCGACCCGTACGTCCACCATCCGGTCGAGGCCCGCGCGAGCGATGTTGCGGACCGCCACGTCGGCGTGTTCCGGGTTGTGCTCCAGCGTGACCACGCGGCCGTCCTCGGGCAGGGCGCGGGCCAGCCAGATGGTGCTGTACCCGCCGAGGGTGCCGATCTCCAGCACCGTACGGGCGCCCTGGATCTGCGCGAGGAGCTGGAGGAACTTGCCCTGGGTGGGGGTCACCGCGATGGACGGCAGCCCGGCCGCCTCCGAGTCGCGCAGCGCGGCCCGCAGGACGTCGTCGTCCGGTGCGAGCCGGCTGGTGAAGTAGAGGTCGACGTCGTCCCACCGCTGCGACTCGCTCATGCGTGTGCTGCCTTTCCCGAGTGTCTGCGCAAAGCCTCTGCCAGGGTCCATGGTGCCCCCCGGAAAGACAGAAGTGGGCGCAGGAACCGTCGGTACGGTTCCCGCGCCCACCTGGCCCGGAGATAAGGCCTCCTACTGCTCGGCCTCCACCGCGGGCGGCGAACCCGGCAGCGGACGGCCGGCGGACTCGCTCATCCGCCACACCGCGAAGCCACCGATGACGGCGGCCGCCATCATGTAGTACGCGGGCATCATCAGGTTGCCGGTCGCGCCGATCAGCGCGGTGACCACCAGCGGGGTCGTACCGCCGAACAGGGACACCGAGACGTTGAAGCCGATCGACAGCGAGCCGTAGCGGACCCGGGTGGGGAACAGCGCCGGGAGCGCGGCCGGCATGGCGGCGGTGAAGCAGACCAGCAGCAGACCCAGCGCGCCCATGCCGAGCGCGACGGCGAGCAGGCTGCCCTGGCGGATCAGCAGCAGGGCCGGGATCGACAGGAACAGGAAGCCCGCGCAGCCCGCGGCGATCACCGGACGGCGGCCGACGCGGTCGGTCAGGGCGCCCGCGAACGGCTGGACGATCATCATCAGCGCCATCACGCCGAGCACGACCAGCAGACCGTGCGTCTCGTCGTACTTCAGCTCACTGGTGAGGAAGCTCGGCATGTACGACAGCAGCATGTAGTCGGTGACGTTGAAGACCAGCACCAGGCCGACACAGAGCAGCAGCGACTGCCACTGGCCCGCGAGCATGTCGCGCAGCGGCACCTTCGGCCGGTTGGTCTCGGCCTTCTCGACCTCGGCGGCGAAGGCCGGGGTCTCCTCCAGGCGCATCCGCAGGTACAGGCCGATGATGCCCATCGGACCGGCGATCAGGAACGGGATGCGCCAGCCCCAGGAGAGCAGGTCGTCGCTGGAGAGCAGGGCCGTCATCAGCGTGACCAGGCCCGCACCGCCGATGTAACCGGCCAGCGTGCCGAACTCCAGCCAGCTGCCGAGGAAGCCGCGCTTCTTGTCCGGGGCGTACTCGGCGATGAAGGTCGAGGCACCGGCGTACTCACCGCCGGTGGAGAAGCCCTGCACCAGCCGGGCCGCCAGCAGCAGCAGCGGCGCGCCGACGCCGATGGAGGCGTACGACGGAATCAGGCCGATGGCGAACGTGCCCGCCGCCATCATGATCATCGTGACGGCGAGGACCTTCTGGCGCCCCACCCGGTCGCCCAGCGGGCCGAAGATCATACCGCCGAGCGGGCGGACGAGGAAGGCGGCCGCAAAAGCGCCGAACGTCGAGAGGAGCTGTGCAGTCGGATTCCCGGAAGGGAAGAAGACTTTGCCCAGCGTCACGGCGATGTAGCTGTAGACGCCGAAGTCGAACCACTCCATGGCGTTGCCGAGCGCGGCGGCCTTGACGGCACGCTTGACGAGCGCGGGGTCGGTGACCGTGGGCTCTGCCTGGGCCTTCGGGGCCCGAAGGGACTTCGGACGGGGACTGACAGCGGTGGCGGCCAAAACGGAACTCGCCTGCCTTTCGACGGGGACACGGACAGCGCCGGACGACGACGGCGACGGCGTGCGTCAGGCAGAAAAGAGACGATAGGAGGGTTTCGGCCCCTTACGTCCTGTGCGCGAGACGTTGCTTTCTGCAAAGAAACCGCGTCTACGCTGGTATGACTGCCCTGTTTGTCGAGCATGATCCCCACTAAAAATGTGATCCATATCGCGTCCCGGAGCCGAAACCGCACCCTCTTCGGACTATCGTCATCCGGACAAATGGGTGACGGACACACCGTGACGCGATGGGGCGGGAGGCCACGAGGCGTGGTGGACGTGGAGCACGGCGGACGGTCGGCGGACACCCTGGCGACGGCCGGAGCCGGCCCCAGAGCCCGGCTCCGCGCCGCCCGGCTCGCCCTGTGGGCGGTCGCCGCGATCCTCGCGGCCCGGCAGATGGCCCTCGTCCTCACCACCCCGAGCGGGCAGCGCCTCACCGACCTGGAGACCTGGGTCGGCCCGGACGGCGTCCTGCACGTCAACGGCTCCCTGTACGACTCCACCCGGTTCACCGGCACCCCCTTCGCCGGCCTGGTCCTCAAGCCGCTCACCCGCGCCGCCGAACAGGCCCTCGGCTGGGGCTGGACCTTCGGCACACTGCTGCTGGTCGTCGCCCTCGGCCTGGTCGTCGCCCGCGCGCTGCCCCGGCCCGTGGGGCGCCGTACCGCCCTGCTGGCCGCCCCCGTCGCCATCAGCCTCCTGATGGTGTCGCTGCCGGTCCGCAACACCCTCTGGCTCGGGCAGACCAGCGTCATCCCGGTCCTGCTCGTCCTGCTGGGCTGCTTCACCGTGCGCGGCGAACGCACAGCAGGCGTGCTCATCGGCCTCGCCGCCGCCCTCCAGCCGACGGTCCTGCTCTTCGCCCCGCTGCTCTGGTTCACCGGCCGCCGCCGGGCCGCGCTCGGCGCCGCCGCCGCCTTCGCCGGGGGCACCCTGCTCGCCTGGGCCGCGATGCCGGGCGACTCCCTCACCTACTGGGTGCACCACATGGCGGGCGTCGGCCTCGGCGGCAGCGCCGACGCGCTCGCCAACCAGTCGCTGCACGGCGCCCTGCTCCGGTCCGGGCTCAGCGGCCCGCCGGAGATCGCGCTCTTCCTGCTGCTCGGCACGGCCGTCGCCGTCCTCGCGCTGCGCCGGGCCGTGGGCTACGCCCGTGACGGGCAGCTCCTGCTCGCCGTGGCCGTCACCGGGTGCGCGGCCGTCGCCGTCTCCCCGACGACCTGGCAGCACCAGCTCCTCTGGGTGCTGCTCGCGGTGGCCGGCCGGGTCGGGAGGCGGGCCGCGGACCGTACGGTCTGGCCGGTCGCGGTGGTCCTGGTGACCACGCTCCCGCCGACGATGATGCTGCCGAACACGCCGGTGATGTACCCGCTGCGGGACAACCTCGTCCTCCTCGCCGCGCTGGCCGCCGCGACCGCCGTCCCCTTCCTGCCGCGCAGCTCCCCGCACTACGCCGCCCCGGCGCCCACCGTGTACGCCCGTCAGGTCCCGGCCCGGTTCGCACGCGTACCGCTGCTGCCGTTCCTGCGGCGCTCGTTCACCCGGCCCAATCTGCTGCTGGAGCTGCTGCTCATCCGCGTGACCTATGCGGCCTACGCGCAGGTGCGGCTCGCGGCGACCGGGGGCAGCAACCAACTCGGGCGCGAGACCGCCGAGCGCCACGGGCGGCTGGTGCTCGACGCCGAGCGGTTCCTGCGCATCGACATCGAGCACGCCGTCAACCACGCGGTCGTCCGGGTCGGCTGGCTGCGCGGGTTCCTCGACTTCTATTACGAGTCCTTCCACTTCGTCGTCCCGCTGACCGTGCTCGCCGTCCTCTACTGGCGCCGCCCGGTCGACTACCGCTGGGCCCGGACCTCCCTCGGTTTCGCCACGCTGCTCGCGCTGACCGGCTTCTGGCTGTTCCCGCTGGCTCCGCCGCGTCTGATGCCGGGGCTCGGCTTCGTCGACACCGTGCACGGGGCTCAGGACCTCGCCAACCCGGACTACGGTGCGATGACCGCGATCACCAACCAGTACGCGGCGATGCCCTCGCTGCACTTCGGGTGGTCGCTGTGGTGCGGGGTGGTGATCGCGATCCTCGCGCCGCGCTGGTGGATGAAGGGGCTCGGGCTGCTGCATCCGCTGCTCACCGTCACGGCGATCGTGGCCACGGCCAACCACTGGGTGCTGGACGCGGTGGGCGGGGCACTGGTGGTGGGGGGCGGCTTCGCCCTTGCGTACGTGCTGCTGGGGCCCCGGGGAATCGTCGCCTCCGGCGAGGTCGGACGGCCGCCGGGGCCGCGCAAGCCGCAGGAACAGTCGCAGCCGGTCAGCTCCGGCTGAGGCGGGTGCACACCCCGACGCGAGACCTCGACCGCCCCCTCGCCCCGCGCCGCCCTCGGGAGCGGCGCTCCACGGCACCCGCGCTCGTGCCCGCCGTACTCGCCACGGTCCTCGGGCTGTGGGGGCTCACCCGGCACGGCAGCATGTGGCGCGACGAATCCGTCACCTACCGGGTGGCTCACCGTCCGCTCGGCGAACTCCTCGCGCTGCTGGGCCACATCGACGCCGTGCACGGCCTGTACTACCTGCTCATGCACGGCGTCCTCGCCCTCTGGGACGGCGGCCTTTTCGCCCTGCGCCTGCCCTCGGTGCTGGCCACCGCCCTCGCCGCCGCCGGGGTCGGGGCACTGGGCTCCCGCCTCGCCGGACCACGGAGCGGCGTTCTCGCGGGCGTGCTGTTCGCCCTCTTCCCGGCGACCCAGCAGTACGCGCAGGAGGGGCGGTCGTACGCCCTCGTCACCGCCGGGGTGGTCTGGGCGACCTACCTCTTCCTGCGCGGAATCGGCTCAGCCGGGCGCGGCTGGTGGGTGGGGTACGGGGTGTTGCTGGCGGTCGTGTGCTGGGTGCACGAGTTCGCCGCGCTGGTGCTGTCCGCCCACGCGGTGACGCTGCGGCTGCTGGGGGTGCGGTGGCGGAGATGGGCGGTGGCGGCGGCGGGGGTACTGGTCGCGGTGGCGCCGCTGGCGGTGGTCAGCGCCCGGCAGGCCGACCAGCAGCTGGGCTGGCTGGGCCGCCCGAGCCCAGCCATGTGGCTCGCGTTCCTGGCCGTATCGGCCCCGGGCCTGCTGCTGAGCCGTGTCCCGGCCCTGGCCGACCGCACGGTGACCGCGCTCGCCCTGCCCCTGCTGATCGTCCCGCCCGGCGTCCTGATCACCGCCTCCCTGCTCAAGCCGTGGTACGTCGACCGCTACGTCCTGTACGCCCTGACCGGGCTGGCCCTTCTCGGCGGCCTCGCGCTGGACCGGTTGCCGGCGCACCTCGAAAAGGCCGCCGTCTGCCTGCTGGCCCTGGCCTTGCTCCCCGCCTCCCTGGCGGTCCGGACCCCGGAGAGCCGCAAGGACGACGTGGTGGCGGTCGCCCGGACCGTACGGAAGCTGTCCCGCCCCGGCGACGGCGTGCTGTTCCTGCCGTCCCGCCGCCGCGAGTGGCTGCTGTCGTACCCCTCCCTGTACGCCCGCTTGCACGACGTGGCCCTGGCCCGTTCCCCTGCCGCTTCCCACACCCTCCAGGGCACGGAGCTGCCCCCGGACACCATCCGGTCCCGCCTCTTGGCCACGCCTCGCGCGATCGCCCTGACCGACCCCGATGGCCAGCCCCTTGACCCCTTCCCCCAGGAGGAGGTCAAGCGCCGCACGCTCAGGGAGTACTTCGAGGAGTGCGAGCGGGTGCGGGTCTGGGGCGCTCAGGTGGTGGTCTACGTACGGAGACCGGACCTCGGCTCGGCCGCACGGGGTGAGGGCTGCCCGGGCGGCGGCGGGCAGTAGCGGGGTCAGTCGCGGTCCGGCGCCAGGACCGCCAGTACCGCTGAGGCCAGTGCCGCCAGTAGCAGAGGGACGCCCAGGCCGTGGTGGAGGACCAGCCAGGCGCCCAGGCAGGCGCCGGTGAACATGGAGAGGACCGCGGCTGTGCGGCGGGGGGAGCGGTCGGCGGTGCCGCTGCCCAGGCGGGACTCGGCGGCCAGGCCCGTCAGGGTCATGGTCAGGACTGTGGTGGTGAGGTCGGGGACGCCCAGGGCACGCACGGTGGCGTTGCGCAGGCCCATGGCCAGCGCGGTGAGGGCGATCAGGGCGTAGCGGGTGCCGGGGCGTTCGGGCCAGGCCAGGGCGATGGCTGCCGAGGCGCCGACCAGCAGGGCTTCCGCGACGAGGGTCAGCCGGGTGGCGCGGCGGACGCGGGAGGTGAGCCGGCCGCCTGCCGCCGCGCCGGCGAGGAAGCAGCCCAGCGAGGTGGCTGTGAGGGGTACGGAGAAGCCGGGGGCGCCCACCGCGGCGAAGCCGAGGATGACCACGTTGCCGGTCATGTTGGCCGTGAAGACGCGGCCGAGGCCCAGATAGCCGACCGCGTCGATCAGCCCGCTCACCACGGTCAGTACGAGCAGGACCCACGGGAGCCGCATCGTCCTGGGCATCGCGTCCTCCGGTCGGGCGGGCGGGGGCCGGACCAGTGGACCACGGGGGTGCGGACATGCGCGCGCACCCTCGCCGAGCGGTGGCGAGGGTGCGGGAAGGAAAGGGGGTGGGCCGTCGACCGTGGGTGGTCGTGGCACCGGATGGCCCGGTGCGGGGGAACGGCCCGCAGGCGGGGACGGCTCAGTACCAGCCGTTGGCCTGCCAGAAGTTCCACGCCTGGGCGGGGCTGCCGTAGCGGGAGTTCATGTAGTCCAGGCCCCACTTGATCTGGGTGGCGGGGTTGGTCTTCCAGTCGGAACCGGCCGAGGACATCTTGGAGGCGGGAAGGGCCTGCACCAGGCCGTACGCGCCGGAGGAGCTGTTCTTGGCGGAGACGTTCCAGCCGCTCTCGTGCTCGACGATCTTGCTGAACGCGTTGTACTGCGCGGCGTCCGGGATCATCCGGTGCGCGACGGACTGCGCCGAGGACGGCGCCGGGTTGGTCGCGGCCTGGGCGGGGGCGGTGCCGAGGGCGACACCGGCGACACCGGCGGCCAGGGCGGCCACGGTGACGGCCTTCTTCGGGGAGACGATGCGGCGGATGGCGGAGAACGACACGAAAACCTCTTACGTGGGGGACGATGGGTCGCCGTTCGCGTTCCAGCACGCTCCGCGTGGTGGCCGCAGGCGTCGGCGCCGCGGCCCGTGAGGACCGTGGCGCCTGGCGACGGCCTCCAGAGAACCAAGCTTCCGAAACGTCCGCAATACCCCCTTTTACTAGTTGTGGCCGGATCGCCAAGGATGCCCTCATGTGTGACCTGGCTCTCAAAGTCCAGGTCAGAGGGGTTGCAAGAAGGTGCATAACGGGCGTAACGGTCTACGATTCGAGGTCGTAGGTGACGTCGGTCATATGGGCTGCCTCACGCACCGGGTGCGTCGAAGGTGACCGGCGTCTCGAAGGCGGCCCGCCGGGTGGCCCGGCGCAGGGCGCGCAGCACGGCCGGGCCGAGGGCCAGGGTGAGGACGACCGTGCAGAGGGCCCGGCCCAGGTCCCAGCCCATGGAGGTGGCCAGGCAGTAGGCGAGGAAGCGGGCCAGGTTGGCGGGCACCGCCGCATGCGGGTCGAAGGAGATGTTCGACGCCATGGTTCCCATGAACGGCCAGCCGGCCAGGTTCATGACCGTGCCGTAGGCGAAGGCCGCGAGAAAGCCGTAGCAGGCGAGCATCGCCGACTCGGAACGGCCGCGCAGGCGGGCGGCGCCCGGCAGCAGGCCCGCGCCCATGGTGAACCAGCCCATCGCCAGCATCTGGAACGGCATCCACGGCCCGACCCCGCCGGTCAGCAGCGCGGACGCGAACATCGTCACCGAGCCGAGCACGAACCCGAAGCCGGGCCCGAGCACCCGCCCGCTGAGCACCAGCAGGAAGAACATCGGCTCGATGCCCGCCGTACCCGCGCCGATCGGCCGCAGGGCCGCTCCGGTCGCCGCGAGCACCCCGAGCATGGCGACGGCCTTGGGACCGAGCCCCGACTCCGAGATGGTCGCCGCCACCACCGCGACCAGCAGCACCAGCAGCCCGGCGAACAGCCAGGGCGCGTCCTCGGCATGCGCGCTGACCTGCGAGTCCGGCGGCGCGAGGAACGGCCACCCGAACGCGGCCACCCCCACCGCGCCGACCAGCACGAGCGCGGCGACGGAACGGGGGCCGAGCCGGACGGCCCGTACGGCGGGAGACGTCATGCCAGCGCCTTCCGTACCTCGGACACCGTCAGCCAGGGCTGCGGGGCCAGGATCTTGGTGACCTGGGGCGCGAAGGAGGGCGAGGACACCACGATGTCGGCCGTGGCGCCGTCCGCTATCACCTCGCCGTCCGCCAGCAGCACCACCCGGTGCGCGATCTCGGCGGCCAGCTCCACGTCGTGCGTGGCCAGCACCAGGGCGTGCCCCTCCGCCGCCAGTCCGCGCAGCACGGCGACCAGGCGGGCCTTGGCCGCGTAGTCCAGGCCGCGCGTCGGCTCGTCCAGCAGGAGCAGCGGAGGGCGTGCCGTCAGGACGACGGCGAGCGCGAGGGCGAGACGCTGGCCCTCGGAGAGGTCGCGGGGGTGGGTGTCGTCGGTGATGCCCGGCAGCAGCTCCGACACCAGGGCCCGGCAGGTGCCGGGCGCGGCGTCCGCGTCCTTGTCGGCGGCGACGCACTCGGCGCCCACCGTGTCGGCGTACAGCAGATCGCGCGGCTCCTGCGGCACCAGGCCGACCCGGCGCACCAGTTCGGCGGGCCTCAGCCGGTGCGGGGCGGCCCCACCGGCCAGGACGGAACCGGAGGTGGGCGCGACGAGCCCGACCAGGGAGCCGAGCAGCGTGGACTTCCCGGCGCCGTTGCGGCCCATGAGGGCGACGGTCTCGCCTGGACCGACGGTCAGGTCGACGCCCCGCAGCGCGTCGACCCGGCCGCGCCGTACGGCGAGGTCCCGCACCTCGGCGACCCGCGGCTCGGCGGGGGAGGAGCGCCGGAAACGGCGGCGGGACGGGACGGCGGTGACCTGGGGGAGACCGGGGGACTCCGGCACGGCACCGGCGAGGCTCTCCCGCAGCGGCCCCGCCCTGCGCCGCGCGTCCCGGACGGTCAGCGGCAGCGGGCTCCAGCCGGCCAGCCGGCCCAGCTCGACCACCGGCGGGATCACCGGGGAGACGGCCATCATGTCGGCCGGGGCGCCGAGGACCGGGGGAGCGCCGGGGGCGGGCAGCAGCACGACCTGGTCGGCGTACTGGACGACCCGCTCCAGCCGGTGCTCCGCCATGAGGACCGTGGTGCCCAGGTCGTGCACCAGGCGTTGCAGGACCGCGAGGACCTCCTCCGCCGCGGCCGGGTCCAGCGCCGAGGTCGGCTCGTCCAGGACCAGTACGCGGGGGTGCGGGGTGAGCACCGAGCCGATGGCGACCCGCTGGCGCTGCCCGCCGGACAGGGTGCCGATGGAACGGTCCCGCAGATCGGCGAGGCCCAGCAGGTCGAGCGTCTCCTCCACCCGGCGCCGCATCACCTCCGGAGCCAGCCCCAAGGACTCCATGCCGTAGGCGAGTTCATCCTCCACGGTGTCGGTGACGAAGTGCGCGAGCGGGTCCTGGCCCACCGTGCCGACCACGTCGGCCAGTTCGCGCGGCTTGTGAGTGCGGGTGTCCCGCCCCGCCACCGTGACCCGGCCGCGCAGGGTGCCCCCGGTGAAGTGCGGGACCAGCCCGCTGACCGCGTTAAGGATCGTCGACTTGCCCACCCCCGACGGGCCGACGAGCAGCACGAGTTCACCCTCGGGCACCTCGAAGTCCACGCCCCGGACGGTCGGTCCGGCCGCCCCGTCGTACGTGACGGCGACGTCCTCGAAGCGGATCACGACGGCTCCTTGCGGTCCTGGGGTACGACGAGCACGGGCAGCAGGCCCAGCAGGATGGCGGCGGCCGGCCACAGCGGCAGCGCGGGTGCCGCCAGCGGGACGACACCGGGGTGCAGCGCGCCCGGATCGCGTACGGAGGCCAGCGCGAGCAGCGCGGCGACGGCCGCGCCCGACCCCGCGACCAGCCACGCCCGCACCCCCCACGGCGCCGGCCGGTACCGGGTGCGCGGCGAGCGCCGGCCGCCCAGGCGCAGCCCGGCGAGCGCGGCCAGCGCCCCGGCGAGCAGCACCGGCATCCCGTACACCCCGCCCTCGGCGGTGAGCAGCCCGTACGTGCCCGCGCACACCCCGAGCAGGCCGCCCAGGGTGAGCGCGGTCGTGGTACGGCGCACCGGCGCGGGCACCTCGGCGGTACGGCCGTAGCCGCGGGCGTCCATCGCGGCGGCCAGCGCGACCGAGCGCTCCAACGCGCCCTCCAGTACCGGCAGTCCGACCTGGAAGAGCCCCCGCAGCCCCCGGTCCGGGCGCCCCCGGAGACGACGGGCGGCGCGCAGTCGCTGCACATCGGCGATGAGATGCGGGGCGAAGGTCAGCGCGACCACCACCGCCACCCCCGCCTCGTACAGCGCGCCCGGCAGCGACTTGAGCAGCTTGGCCGGGCTGGCCAGGGCGTTCGCGGCGCCGACACAGACCAGGAGGGCCGCCAGTTTCAGGCCGTTGTAGCCGGAGAACAGCAGCGCCTCCGCCGACACCGGCCCGCCCAGCCGGATGCCCTGCGCCCAGGCGGGCAGCGGGATCTCGGGCAGGGTGAACAGCACATGCGTACCCGGCACCGGCGAGCCGAGCACGGCCGTGAACGCCAGCCGGATCAGCAGCACGGCGACGGCCAGCTTGGCGAACGCCGTGTACGAGCGGGCCCACGGCGCGCTGGAGCGGTGGACCGCCACCACATGGCCCGCCACCGCCGTCAGCAGGGCGAGCAGCAGCGGGTTGGTGGTGCGGGTGGCGGCGGTGCCGAGTCCGAGTGACCACAACCACCAGGCGCCGGGGTGCAGTTCGAAGCGTGTCCGGCTGCGGACGGGCACGGTGGTACGGGCGGCGCGGACGCCGGTGTCAGGCATCCCGGCGCCGCCGCGCCTGCCAGAACGCCGCCCCGCCGAGCACGGCGACGACGCCTATGCCGAGGGGGAGACCGAGGGAGGGGCCGTCGTCCTTCGGGGCTGCCTTGTCGGACGGCTTCTCGTCCGCCGCGACCTGCTCCCCGCACCCCCGCGCCGGGTAACCGGCGATGGCGCACAGCAGGGCGTTGCTGTCGTAGCGAAGCGGCTTGGCGGTCCCGGCCAGGGCCTCGGCGGTGCTGGCGTCCGGAGAGACGCGGGCGCAGACCGTACGCGTGGCGGGCGGGCTCTCCCCGGAGGGAGCGTCGGCCCTGGTGCCGAAGTCGAGAACGAGCGCGACCCGCTTGGTGCCCGCCTTCGCGGGCGTCCGCGCGCAGATCGTGCCGAAGTCCGCCGCGCCGCGCGGCCGGTCCGCGTCCGAGGAGTCCGCGCTGACCGCGAACCGGAAGCCCCGCACCGAGCCGTCGTCGGGGCGCTCGGAGGCCGGACCCTGGGTGGCGTACGTCCACCGGTCGCCGGAACGGTCCCAGAAGGACCAGTACCGGTATCCGGCGGCCCGCGCCCCGGCGGCGGCGGTGAGGACGAGGAGGGCCGCGACCAGCACGGCCGCGGCACGGCGGACCGAGGTCACGGGCGGTTCTTCTTCCGGCCGCTGAACAGGAAGCCGACGCCGATACCGGCGACCAGGCCCACGCCGATGATCCACCACACGCTGTTGCCGGACTTCTCGGTGGCCTTCTTCTCCGGCGCGGCGGCCTGCTTCGCCGGGGCCGGGCCCAGCTTGTCCAGGGCGCGGACCAGGTCGGTCCCGCCGAAGTCGTGCGGGTCGGCGCCGACCGCGTGCGCGCTCAGGATGAGCTGGGCGTAGGCGGCGGGGCCGCTCTGCTGCGCCCACTTCGCGGCGTTCTTCTTCAGCCAGGCGTACGGGGCCTTCGCCTGCTTCGTCCAGCCGTCGGCGGCCAGCGCCACCACGGTGTCGGCGGTGTTGCCGAAGTCGGGCTGGTTCTCGGCGCCGGGCATCGCGGACATCAGGTGGCCCGACTTGGAGACGGCGCCGATGAGATGGGCGGAGGCGTTGTCGGCCAGGCGGGCCGGGGTCGCCTTGCCGTCCGAGGCGCAGGCGGGGGCCTTGTCGCGGGCCTTGCCGGGCGCCACGACGAAGCCCTTGCCGAGCGCGCCGAGCACGCCGGCGGCCGTGGCGTCCGCGTTGGCCTCCAGCTTGCCCTTCTTGTCCGGCTGGAAGGCGAGCGCCCCGCCGCCCTTCTGGGCACAGGGCACGGCCAGCGAGGCCAGCGCCTGATCCGGGGTCTTCCCCTTGCCGCGCAGCTCGGCCGGCTTCTCACCGGCGGCGGCCAGCGCGCCCACCACGACGGAGGTGGAGTTGGTGTCGCTCGGGCCGCCGGGGGAGTAGCCCCAGCCGCCGTCCTTGTTCTGCTGGGCCTTCAGCCAGGTGACGGCCTTGCCGGTCACGTCGTCGTGCCCGCCGAGCGCGGCGAGCGCCTGGACGGCGGCGGCCGTGCTGTTGGTGTCGGCCTGCGCGCCCTTGCCGCCGCACGCGGCGCCGGTGTCGGCGCGGAAGGAGGCGAAGCCGCCGTCGGCGCACTGCTGGCCGGTCAGCCACTTCACGGCCTGGTCCGCGGGCTTCTCACCGGCGGTGTGCTGCGCGAGCAGGGCGAGGGACTGGCGCCAGACGCCGTCGTACGTGGGGTCGCCCTTGCCGAACAGCCCGGCCGGGACCGTCACCTTCGGGGACGGGGCGGCCGTGGCGGGCGCGGCTGCGGCCAGCACGCCTATGGCGGCGAGAGCCGCGGCACTGCGGCGGACGTTCATGGTCGGCGACTGCCTCTCCTGCGAGGGCCCGACGCGCACGGGAACCACCCCGGCGGCCCGGCCCCGTATGCCTCGACGGTGCCGTGCGGGGCACAGCGCCCCGCACGTGAGCCGGTCAACCTCCCGTCGGGGCGTTCCGGCTCACCGGGCCCAGGGGGCGCCGGATGACGGTTGCGGGTCAGCGCCGGAATCGCACCGGCTTCCCCCCGTACAGGTGTATGACGACCCGGCCACTTTACCGGGGGCCGCAAAGCCGCCGGTCGTGGCGTGAATCACCTGATCCACTGCTCACAGCGCCCCTACCTGCCGGTAGATTCAGAGCCTCTCGGATGATCAAGTCCGAAAGTTGTTCCGGATTGTCGTCCCGTCGTAGTCTCGCGGGACCGTGCAGGCAGAAGGGGGCCCAGAGTGACCGCTGAGGCCAGTCAGGCGGCTCCCCCGGGCACCGCCGCCGACGGCGAGCGACCGCTCCGTATCGCGCTCCTCACCTACAAGGGCAATCCGTTCTGCGGCGGCCAGGGCGTCTACGTCCGCCACCTCTCCCGGGAACTCGCCCGCCTGGGCCACCGGGTGGAGGTCATCGGCTCCCAGCCCTACCCCGTGCTCGACGAACACGACGACTACGCGGGCCGGTTGAGCCTCACCGAGCTGCCCAGCCTCGACCTCTACCGCCAGCCCGACCCCTTCCGCACCCCCGGGCGAGGCGAATACCGGGACTGGGTCGACGCGCTCGAGGTCGCCACGATGTGGACCGGCGGCTTCCCCGAGCCGCTCACCTTCTCCCTGCGAGCCGGACGTCAACTGCGCGCCCGGAAGGGTGAGTTCGACGTCGTCCACGACAACCAGACGCTCGGCTACGGCTTGCTCGGGGACCTCGGCGCCCCCCTGGTCACCACCATCCACCACCCCATAACCGTCGACCGGCAGCTCGAACTCGACGCCGCCGAAGACCTCAAGCGCCGCCTCTCGGTGCGCCGCTGGTACGCCTTCACCCGGATGCAGAAGCGCGTCGCCCGCCGGCTGCCCTCCGTGCTCACCGTCTCCGGCAGCTCCCGCCAGGAGATCGTCGACCACCTCGGCGTACGTCAGGACCGGGTGCACGTCGTCCACATCGGCGCCGACACCACCCTGTTCGCGCCCAGTCCGGCCGTGCCCGAGGTGCCGGGCCGGATCGTCACCACCTCCAGCGCCGACGTGCCCCTCAAGGGCCTGGTGTTCCTGGTCGAGGCCCTCGCCAAGGTGCGCGCCGAACAGCCGCACGCCCACCTCGTCGTCGTCGGCAAGCGCCCCGAGGAGGGACCGGTCGCCCAGGCGATCGAGCGGTACGGCCTGGAGGACGCCGTCGAGTTCGTCAAGGGCATCTCCGATACCGAGCTGGTCGACCTGATCCGTTCCGCCGAAGTCGCCTGTGTGCCCTCGCTGTACGAGGGGTTCTCGCTGCCCGCCGCCGAGGCCATGGCCACCGCCACCCCGCTGGTCGCCACCACCGGGGGCGCGATTCCCGAGGTCGCCGGGACCGACGGCGAGACCTGCCTGGCCGTACCCCCCGGCGACGCGGGCGCGCTCGCCGCCGCCCTCACCCGGCTGCTCGGCGACCGGGAACTGCGCGCCCGGCTCGGCGCGGCCGGCCGCGAGCGGGTGCTCGCCCGCTTCACCTGGGCCCGCGCGGCCGAGGGCACCGTGGCCCGCTACCGCGAGGAGATCGACCGGGCCCGCCCGGGCGTCAGACCACTTCCCGCAGCCGTCCCCGGCCGCCCCGTCGCCGTCGCGGCGAGTGCCGCGGCACCTTCCGAAAGCTCCTCCGAAAGCAGGGCCACGTGCTGACCGTCGACTTCTCCCGGTTCCCGCTCGCCCCCGGCGACCGTGTCCTGGACCTCGGCTGCGGGGCCGGCCGGCACGCCTTCGAGTGCTACCGGCGCGGCGCCCGCGTCGTGGCCCTCGACCAGAACGCGGAGGAGATCCGCGAGGTCGCCAAGTGGTTCGCGGCGATGAAGGAGGCCGGCGAGGCCCCCGAGGGCGCCACCGCCACGGCGATGGAGGGCGACGCGCTCGCGCTGCCCTTCCCCGACGAGTCCTTCGACGTCGTCATCATCTCCGAGGTGATGGAGCACATCCCCGACGACAAGGGCGTCCTCGCCGAGATGGTCCGCGTCCTCAGGCCCGGCGGCCGGATAGCCGTCACCGTGCCCCGGTACGGTCCCGAGAAGGTCTGCTGGGCGCTCTCCGACGCCTACCACGAGGTCGAGGGCGGCCACATCCGCATCTACCGCGCCGAGGAACTCCTCGCCAAGATGCGCGGCGCCGGCCTCAAGCCGTACGGCACCCACCACGCGCACGCCCTGCACTCGCCGTACTGGTGGCTCAAGTGCGCCTTCGGCGTCGACAACGACAAGGCGCTGCCGGTGCGGGCGTACCACAAGCTGCTGGTCTGGGACATCATGAAGAAGCCGCTGGCCACCCGTGTGGCCGAGCAGGCGCTCAACCCGCTGATCGGCAAGAGCTTCGTCGCCTACGCCACCAAGCCGCACCTGCCCCGCCTCGACGAGGCCGGGACGGACGCCCCGTGACCACGCCCCGGACCGACCACCTGGTGCTGACCGGGGTCCTCACCGCCGAGCAGGCCGCCGACACCGTCCGGGGCATCCTCGCGGTGCAGCGCCCCGACGGCGCGATCCCCTGGTTCCGCGGCCACCACCTCGACCCGTGGGACCACACCGAGGCCGCCATGGCCCTCGACGCGGCCGGGGAGCACGCGGCCGCCGAGCGCGCCTACCGCTGGCTCGCCGACCACCAGAACGAGGACGGTTCCTGGTACGCCGCCTACGCCGACGGCGCCCACGACGACGTCACCGACCGCGCCCGCGAGTCCAACTTCGTCGCCTACATAGCCGTCGGCGTCTGGCACCACTACCTGTCCACCGGGGACGACACGTTCCTGGACCGGATGTGGCCCACCGTGTACGCGGCCGTCGAGTGGGTGCTCCGGCTCCAGCAGCCCGGCGGCCAGATCGGCTGGCGGTGCGCCGAGGACGGCACCCCCACCACGGACGCCCTGCTCACCGGCAGCTCCTCCGTCCACCACGCCCTGCGCTGTGCGCTCGCCATCGCCGAGCAGCGCGAAGAACCGCAGCCCGACTGGGAGTTGGCGGTGGGCGCGCTGCGGCACGCGATCCGCAGGCACCCCGAGCGGTTCCTTGACAAGAACCAGTACTCGATGGATTGGTACTACCCGGTGCTCGGCGGCGCCGTCACCGGCGCCGAGGCAAAGGAGCGCGTCGAGGACGGGTGGGACCGCTTCGTCGTGCCCGGCCTGGGCGTGCGCTGCGTCGTGCCCAACCCGTGGGTGACCGGCGGCGAGTCCTGCGAACTCGCCCTGGCCCTCTGGGTGATGGGCGAGTCCGACCGGGCGCTGGAGATACTCCAGTCCATCCAGCACCTGCGCGACGACGAGTCCGGCCTGTACTGGACCGGTTACGTCTTCGACGACGACGCCATCTGGCCGCGGGAGCTGACCAGTTGGACCGCCGGCTCGCTGCTGCTCGCGGTCGCCGCCCTCGGCGGCCACGACGCGACCGGCGCCGTCTTCGGCGGCGACCGGCTGCCCCGCGGCCTGGACCCCGACTGCTGCGACTAGCGGGGGCCCCTCGGGTCCGGCGTCCGGCGTCAGCGGTGCATGCGGCCGGCGATGGCGTGGCCGATGAACAGGTAGACCACGGCGGCCAGTCCGTAGCCGGCGACGACCCGGGCCCACGCCTCGTCGAAGGTGAACAGGTCGTGGGACCAGCCGGCCAGCCAGGAGGCCGTGTCATGGACGAACTCGACCAGGGTGTTGCCCCGGTTCGCGTCCAACAGGTACATCAAGATCCACAGACCGAGGATGAGGGCCATCACGTCCGCTACGACGGCGATGACACGGCCGGCCTGGTTGGTGCCTGAGTGGTATCGAGACATGGTGTTCGAATTGCCGCCGGACGCCCCCTGAAACCGGCCACAGGCCCGTAATAGCGGGCCCGACGACCCGTACGGGCCTCCCGGCTGGCGGCGGCCGGGAGGGCGGGCAAGGCTTCGGACCAGAGACACCCGCTCGGGGAATCACGTCCGGAGGACCGCGTGCCCGTTCCATTGCGCCGCACCTGGGTGGCGCTCATCCTGTGCTGCGCCCTGCTGGCCGGTACCGCCGCCTGCGGCAGTGACCACAAGACCAGCACCAGGGCCCCCGCCGCGGCCTCCCCGAGCCCCAGTACCTCCGCCGAACGCCAGAAGCTCGCCAAGACCCGGTTCGTCGCCAATGCGGGCCTCGCGGCCGGGGCGACCTACCAGTGGATCGTGAAGCCCTGGCGGGCCGGCACCTTCAAGAAGGGCGCCGACGGCCGCAAGGTGGCCCTCCTCAAGGCCGGCCTCGCCGGTGCCTTCGCCTACAACCGGCTCAAGGCCGCCCAGAACAACGCGCAGGGCGACCCCACCCTGACCAAGGCGCTGGCCCCGCTCACCGCGGGCATCGAGAGCCTGAAGAGCCTGCCGCCCAAGCTGCGCAGCGGCGACACGGACGCGATGGGCGCGTTCGAGGACACCATCAACAAGGTGAAGAGCGCGGGTGCGAGCGCGGGCGCACCGGTCACGGACCACGTGCCGTCCTCCTCGGACCTCTCCAAGGGCTGACACGGCTGCGGCCCCCCGCCCGGAAGGGGCGGGGGGCCGCGTACGACGGTTGCGGGGCTCAGCCGCGCTGGATGCCCGAGGTGTCCTGGAGGACGCCGCGACGGCCGTCCTGGGTCTGCGCGAGCAGCGCGGCACCGCGCTGCTCGACCGCCAGGTACCAGGTGCCGGGGGCCAGTTCGGCGACCGGGCTCGGCGAGCCGTCCTCCGCGAACAGCGGACGGGTCACCGGGACGGCGAACCAGAAGGGCGAGAAGTCGGGTGCGGGCGCCTGCTGCTGCGGGGCCGGAGCGCCCTGCGGGGCGCCCTGGCCGAACGCCTGGGGCTGCTGCGGCTGGCCGCCGAAGGACGCGGCCGGGGCGCCGGGGTAGCCGTAACCCTGGGGCGGCGGCTGCGCGCCGTAGGGCTGCGGGGCGGCCGGCTTGGGTGCCGGGATCAGCGGGGCCTGGAGCGCCGGGACGAGCGGGGTGGCGACGGCGGCGCCCGCCAGGATCAGCGTGGCGACCAGCGCGAGGATCAGACCGGTGCCCGCGCTCGGCGACTTGGAGCCGGCGGTGATGTTGTCCAGGCCGCCGACCGGGTCGATCACATTGCCCAGCGCGCTCCACGCGGCGAACACCGCGAACGCCACGCCGAAGGCACCGAGTTCGAGACCGGCGACCTTGCGGGGCTGCGGCAGGGCGCGGGCGGCGACGACGAGCCCGGCGGCGATCAGACCTGCCAGGACGACGCTGAGCAGGACCGGGCCGCTCTCCCAGAGGTTCGGCATGTCGACGTCGCCGGGAAGGTCGTCGTACGAAAAGTTGTCGAAGAACGACGCGATGAGCAGCAGTAGCGCCGCTCCGATCACCACGCCGTCGCCTCTGGTGAGGGATCGGATATTCACTTCATCAGGTCCTTCGTAGGTCGTCTCGTCGTCGGTAGACAGTACCGTCCGCGTGATCCGCTGTGCGGACGGTTTCGCCCGGCGGTCACGACTCGTGCAGGAAACTCACGATTCCCTCAGAGATCCCCTGCGCGGCCTTCTGCCGCCAGGGACCGCTGGTCAGCAGGGCCACATCGGACTTGTCCCGCATGTTCCCGCACTCGATGAACACCTTCGGAACCGTTGACAGATTGAGACCGCCGAGGTCCGTGCGCGTGACCATCCCGGTGCCGTCGCCCAGGTAGTTGGAGAAGGGTTCGCCGGTGGTGCGGCGGTAGCCGCCCGCGACCCGCGCACCCAGCTTCTTGGAGGGGGCCACGATCGGCCGGGTGTCCGCGGCGCCCGCGTGCACCGCGCCCGGCATGATCACGTGGAAGCCCCGGCTGCCCTCGGCCGAACCGTCCGCGTGCAGCGAGATCGCCGCGTCCGCGTGGGCGGTGTTGCCGATCCGGGCCCGCTCGTCCACGCACGGCCCCCACTCGCGGTCGCCGTCGTGGGTCAGCTCGACCGTGGCGCCCTGCCTCTCCAGCAGCGCTCGCAGCCGGTGGGCGAGGTCGAGCGTGAACTCGGCCTCCGGGTAACCGGCGTTGGTGGCGGTGCCGGTGGTGTCGCACTCCTTCTTGCCGGTGCCGATGTCGACCTGCTTGTTGATCTCGGCCGTGTGCCGGAAGTTGCCGGTGTTGTGGCCGGGGTCGATGACGACGACCTTCCCGGCGAGCGAGCCCGCACTCGGCGAGGGGCTGCTCGTGCCGCCCGGCGCCGCGGACACCGACGGGCTCGCGGCGGCCGCCGGGCGGTCCGGCTCCTCGCCGAGTGCCGACCAGCCCAGCCAGCCGAGCAGGGCCACCGGTACCAGCGCGGCGAACGTGATGGTCAGCGCGCGCCGGGAGCGCGGCTGGGGGGCTTCGTCTTCCGGGCCTTCGTACGACACGCAGCCACCCTAACGGACAGGACCGGGCCGGCCCGCGCAGCCCTGACGGCTCGTCAGATACCGTCCCCGGTGCGCTTCAGCACCCGCAGCGAGCCCGTCGCCGAGACCTCGGTGAACGCGCCCGACGCCAGCGCCCGCAGGTACACGCGGTAGGGCGCCTGGCCGGTGAACTCGTCCTCCGGCTCCGGGAACACGTCGTGGATGACCAGCAGGCCGCCGGGCGCGAGGTGCGGGGCCCAGCCCGCGTAGTCGGCGTTCGCGTGCTCGTCGGTGTGGCCGCCGTCGACGAACACCAGCGCGACGGGGGAGTTCCACACCTTCGCGACCTGCGGGGAGCGGCCGACCAGCGCGATCACATGGTCCTCCAGGCCCGCCCGGTGCAGGGTGCGGCGGAAGGCGGGGAGGGTGTCCATCAGGCCGACCTCGGGGTCGACGGTCTCCGGGTCGTGGTAGTCCCAGCCCGGCTGCTGCTCCTCGCTGCCCCGGTGGTGGTCGACGGTGAGCGCGGTGACCCCCGCCTCGCGGGCCGCGTCCGCGAGCAGCACGGTGGAGCGCCCGCAGTAGGTGCCCACCTCCAGCAGCGGCAGCCCGAGCCGCCCGGCCTCCACCGCCGCCGCGTACAGCGCCAGCCCCTCGTCCACGGGCATGAACCCCTTCGCGGCCTCGAACGCGGCCAGGATCTCCGGCGGGGGTCCCCCCTGCCCGGCCGGAGTCGAGAGCTTGGGGGAGGGTGCGGCGGGCATGGAGGTTCCTCTCGGCTGTACGTCCTTCTCGGCGCCTCATGCTGCCGCACCCCCCGCCGGGGAGCGACGGGGGGTGCGGTGGCGGGGGAATCGCGCGGGGCTACGCCGTGACGGTCTCGCCCGGCAGCGGCAGGTCCAGCTCGACCGGGCGCTCGTCCCCGGCGTGTGTCGCCGCCGAGGCCAGCGGGCCGTGTCCGGCGGCGCGGGCGGCCAGCACGTACGGCCCCTCGGACGGCACCGGGAGGGCGTAACCGCCGTCATGGCCGGAGAGCGTGGAGCCGGCCTGGCGGCCCCGGCGGTCGATCAGCGTGACCTTGGCACGGGCCACCGGGGCGCCGGAGGCGTCCAGCACCCGGCCCCGGAAACCGCGCAGCACCTCCTCGGCACGCTCCAGCACCGCGTCCTCCTGGCTGCTGGCCCGCAACTGGGTGTGCTGCGCGGCCGGACGCGGGGTGCGCGGCAGGAACACCGCGAGGATCAGGCCGACCAGCACGGCGGCCGTGGCGATCAGGAAGGAGACCCGGAAGCCGTGCATCGTCGGCACCGCGACCCCGCCGCCCAGGTCGTGCGCGGTGTTGGCCAGCACCATGCCGATGACGGCGCTGGAGACCGAGGTGCCGATGGAGCGCATCAGGGTGTTGAGACCGTTGGCGGCACCCGTCTCCGAGGCCGGGACCGCGCCCACGATCAGCGCGGGCAGCGAGGAGTACGCCAGGCCGATGCCGGCGCCGAGGACCATCGAGGTGATGATCGTCTGCCAGGCGGCGTGCATCAGGCCGAGGCCGCCCGCGTAGCCGGCCGCGATGACCAGCAGGCCGATGATCAGGGTCGTCCGGGGGCCGTAGCGGGCCGAGAGGCGGGCGTAGACCGGGGCGGTGAACATCATGGTCAGGCCCAGCGGGGCCACGCACAGACCGGCGACCACCATCGACTGGCCGAGGCCGTAGCCGGTGGCGGTGGGGAGCTGGAGCAGCTGGGGAAGGACCAGCGAGACGACGTAGAAGCTGACGCCGACCATGATCGAGGCGAGGTTGGTGAGCAGGACCTCGCGGCGGGCGGTGGTGCGCAGGTCGACCAGCGGCGCCGGTACGCGCAGCTCGTACACGCCCCACAGCAGCAGCACGGCGAGCGCGGCACCGAAGAGGCCGAGGGTGGTGCCGGAGGACCAGCCCCAGTCGCTGCCCTTGGTGATGGGCAGCAGGAGCAGCACCAGACCGGCGGAAAGGCCGGCGGCGCCCGGGTGGTCGAAGGAGCCCTTGGCGCGGGCCGGGGACTCGGGGACGGCCAGCAGGGTCAGGCCGATGGCGAGCACGCCCAGGCCGGCGGCGCCGTAGAACAGGGCGTGCCAGTCGGTGTGCTGGGCGACCAGGGCGGCGGCGGGCAGCGCGAGACCGCCGCCGACGCCGATCGAGGAGCTCATCAGCGCCATCGCGGAGGCGAGCCGCTCACGCGGGAGCATGTCGCGCATCAGACCGATGCCCAGCGGGATCGCGCCCATGGCGAAGCCCTGGAGGGTGCGGCCCACGATCATCAGGAGCAACTGGCTGGTGACCGCGCTGACCAGCGCGCCGACCACCATCACGGACAGGCTGAGGACCAGCATCCGGCGCTTGCCGTACAGGTCGCCGAGGCGGCCCATGATCGGGGTGGCGACGGCGCCGGAGAGCAGGGTGGAGGTGAGGACCCAGGTCGCGTTGCTCGGCGCGGTGCCGAGCAGTTGCGGCAGGTCCTTGATGACCGGCACGAGCAGGGTCTGCATCACGGCGACCACGATGCCCGCGAAGGCGAGCACCGGGACTACGGCCCCGCCCGCTTCCCTGGTGGTGTGGTCGGGCGTGGTGTGGGTCATGGAAATGGGTCCTCCCGCGTGAATACGTGCTGGGTGAACCTCGTATGCACGGGAAACTATTCCGTTGCTTCGGGACGCTAACGAATCCTTGACCGACAGATGGGTTTCTGACTGGGTGTCAGCGCTTCACAGCCAGCCGCGCTGCCGGGCCTCCCGTACCGCCTCCGCGCGGTTGCGGGTGCCGGTCTTGCCGATCGCCGAGGAGAGGTAGTTGCGGACGGTGGACTCCGAGAGGTGCAGCCGGGCGGCGATGTCGGCGACCGTCGCGCCGTCCACGGAGGCGGTCAGCACCTCGCACTCCCGGCCGGTCAGCGGGTTCGGTCCGGCGCTGAGCGCGGCCGCCGCCAGTACGGGGTCGACCACCGTCTCCCCGGCCAGCACCCGGCGCACCGCCTGCGCCAGTTCCTCCACCGGCCCGTCCTTCACCAGGAATCCGGCCGCCCCCGCCTCCATCGCCCGGCGCAGATAGCCGGGCCTGCCGAACGTGGTGAGAATCAGCACCCGGCACTCCGGCACCCGCTCCCGCAGCAGCGCCGCCGCGTCCAGACCACTGAGTCCCGGCAACTCGATGTCCAGCAGCGCCACATCCGGCCGGTGCTCCAGGGCGGCCGTCAGGATCGCGTCCCCCGCGGCCACTTGAGCGACCACCTCGATGTCGTCCTCCATCCCCAGCAACAGCGCCAGGGCGCCCCGCATCATCCCCTGGTCCTCGGCCAGCAGGAGCCGGATCTCGTTCACCGCGCCAGGGTAGCGAGGGGGCGGGACGGCCGTCAGGACTCCAGCGCGACCGGGATCGCGTCCTCGGTGCCCAGGTCCACCGGGGCCGCCGGCAGCTCGGCCGTCACCGTGAAGCCGCCGGTCGGGGCGGGGCCCGCTGTCAGGGAACCGCCCGCCGTGGTCAGGCGTTCGGTGAGGCCCGTCAGGCCGGTGCCGCCGGGGGCGGGGGCTGCCGTCGGGGTGCCGTTGTCGGTGACGGTGAGGCGGACGCGTTCCCCGGCGCTCTCCACGGTGATCTCGCAGCGGGTGGCGCGGCTGTGCCGGACCACGTTGGTCACCGCCTCGCGCACCACCCAGCCGAGCAGCGCCTCGGTCTGCGGGGCCAGGGGCGCCCCCGACTGCCGTACCACCGGCTCCACGCTCGCCGCCGCCAGTGCCGAGCGGGCGCGGGTCAGCTCGGTGGACAGGCTGCCCTCGCGGTAGCCGGTCACCGCCTCCCGGATCTCGGTCAGCGCCTGCCGGCCCACCGACTCGATGTCCCCGATCTGGGCCAGCGCCGCGTCCAGGTCCCGCCCGGCCAGCCGCCGCGCGGCCTCGGACTTCACCACGATCACCGAAAGGGTGTGGCCCAGCAGGTCATGCAGATCGCGGGAGAAGCGCAGCCGTTCCTTCTCCACCGCCCGCCGTGCCAACTCCTCACGCGCGGCCCGCAGTTCCCGTACCGCCTCCGACAGGCTCAGGATCGCCGCCGTGACCATGCAGGACAGGAAGGTCGCGTACCCGATGTTCGGCGCCTCCCGCCAGCCTTCGCGCAGGCCCGCGAGGACCGCCGCGTACGCCGCGAGCAGCAGGCCGATCCTGCCGAGGTGCCGGCCGCGCAGGGTGGCGCCGGTGGCGAGGCCGAGCAGGGGGAAGAACAGCAGCCAGTTGCCGCCGTAGCCGACCGCGAGCCCCGTGGTGACCAGGCCCATGGTCAGCAGGGCCAGCCGGGTCGGGAGGGACTGACGCTTCTCGCGGTCGAAGGCGCGGAACGTGACATAGACGTAGAGGGAGTTGAAGACGAACAGGCCCAGGCCGCCGATCCACGGGTTCTCCGCCTTGCCCTGGAGCAGGTTGGAGAACGAGCCCAGTCCCATCAGCAGCCAGGGCAGCAGCGCGAAGCCGGTCGGCGGGGGCCCCGCGTGGCCGGCACCCCGCGCACACCTGGCCGAGCGCCGCTGCCGTGCCCGTGCCCACCACGTCATGTCCGTGTCCTCAGGCCTCTCCCGCTCCACCGCCTCCGGCCGGTCGGCGGGACGACGTTCCAGAGTAGGGAACGAGAACCGTTGCCCGCGCCGGGCGGATCGCGTCTGTGTCATGCCTACGACGGTAGGAGCGGGGCGCCGCCGCGGGCAGAGGCGTACGTACGGACTCCGGCAGTACGAATGTCACGGCCGGCCATGACGAAGGGGCGGGATGCGAGCCGTGTGGCCCGTACCCCGCCCCTCGCCGTATCGGTCAGACAGCCGTCCCGGCGGTCCCGCCGCCCGGGCGGCGATGGCGCCCACTGGGGGCGCTCTCCCCGTCCCGGTCCGCGACCGGTCCCCGGTGCCGCCCGTGCCCGTCCGCCTCGGCGGAGAAGGATGCGGGCTCGTAGACCCCGGAATCCGCGGGCGCGGACAGCGGCTGCGTCGTGCTGGCTTCGGTCATCGGAAGCATTCACCCCGTCAACATGATCGTCTTGCAGCCGGGAGAGTCTAACCAACCCCCGGGGGGCGGAGTACAGGCGGCAGCGCCGAGGCGTGCGGGGCGAGACGCGAGGCCAGGCCGCGCGGGGTTCTGGCAGCGCTACTCGGCGGCTGCCTCGGCGAGCGGGGCCTTCTGCAGGGGGACCGGGCGGGGGGTCTCCGGTTCCTCCGCCTTCGCGGGCTCCGCGGGGGGCGGGGCAGCCGCCGGAGGGTGCAGTTCGGCTACTCCGCACGGCGTCCGGGCCGTCGAGTACGGGAGGCGGAGTACGCCCTCCGGGGTCCACAGGCCGGAGGACGGCAGCCAGCCCTCCGGGGCCGGGAGGTGGCGCAGGCGGAGGTCGGTCGGGTGCCAGGTGGCGATCCAGGTGCCGAGGGGGCCGTCCACCCGGAGGGCCACCGCACAGGTTTCCGGGGTCAGGACCTGGCCCGGCTGGATGGCGAAGGGGGTCACCGTGCAGTCCGGCAGCCGGAGCGCGCCCGGGAAGCGGACCGGGAGGGTGCTGCCCAGTACGCCCCAGCCCAGTCGTTCCTGCCCCGGCGAGGCCGCGTCCGAGGAGATCACCACCAGCCCGCTGTCCGGGTCGGCCAGCAGCAGCCGGTCGTCGCTGTCGGGCGCGATCTCCAGCAGCGGGGAGACCTCCCCGTCCTGCCCCAGGTCCACCACGACCGTCTTGGTCCGGCCCGCCAGCTCCCGGTCCAGCGCCAGCATCCGCCCGGCCGGCTCCAGCCAGACCCCGCCCGAGCACCGCCCCGGCACCTCGGCCACCCGCTCGGGCCCGGCGGGACCGCCCGCCACCAGCCACACCGCCGTGGACGTCTCGCACACCGCCAGCGCGTAAGCCCGCTCGCCCCCCGGCGCGGGCGGCAGCAGCGTGACGTGGGTGTCGGACCCGCACTCCACCGCGCCCACCGCCAGCTCACCCGTACCGGGCCCGGTCGGGTACAGCAGGGAGAAGGCGTGCCGCCGCTCCACCAGCCGGTGGATCAGCACCCGCCCGTCCCCCATCGGATGCACCTCCGTACCCGGCTCCTCCGGCTGGCCGCCGGGCAGTGGCACCGCGTACGGCTCCGGGCCGTCCAGCGTCCAGCGCTCCGGGAACCAGCTCTCCCCGTCCAGCGCGAGCCGGGCGGCGTACGCGCCGTCCGCCGTGATGGCGTACCGCGTCGTGGGCGCCTCGTGTTCCGCGCCGGTCGACGGGGATTCGATCGCACAGGCCGTCATGGTTCGGTCACCTCCGGCGACGAAGCTAGTTTTCGTACGCACGGCCGGGGGCCGGGTCCGGACCACTTCACACATACGGGTGGCGCAGAAGCGATTCCTCTGAGGAGAGGGCGGGTGTGGGCGTACCGGGCCCGGGCCGCCGTAAGCGGTACGGCCCCCCTGGACGGACAGGTAGCCTTTCCTCGTGCCCCGTCTGTCTGAAGTCATCGCCGCGCTGGAGACCCTGTGGCCCGCCGAGCGGGCCGAGTCCTGGGACGCGGTCGGCACGGTCACGGGCGACCCCGGCCAGGAGGTCACCCGCGTCCTGTTCGCCGTGGACCCGGTACAGGAGGTCGCCGACGAGGCCGTACGGCTCGGCGCCGACCTGCTCGTCACCCACCACCCGCTCTATCTGCGGGGGACCACCACGGTGGCGGCCGGCACCCCCAAGGGCCGGGTCGTGCACACGCTGATCAAGAACGACGTCGCCCTGCACGTCGCGCACACCAACGCCGACAAGGCCGACCCCGGAGTCTCCGACGCCCTCGCCGGTGCGCTGGACCTCAGGGTCACGGGTCCCCTCGTACCCGACCCCGACGACCCGGCCGGACGCCGGGGCCTGGGCCGGATCTGCGAGCTGGACCACCCGCTGACCGTGCGCGAGCTGGCCGAGCGCGCCGCCGAACGGCTGCCCGCCACCGCGCAGGGCATCCGGGTGGCCGGCGACCCCGACGCCGTCGTCCGTACGGTCGCCGTCAGCGGCGGCTCCGGCGACAGCCTCTTCGACCGGGTCCGCGCGGCCGGCGTGGACGCCTTCCTCACCGCCGACCTGCGCCACCACCCCGCATCGGAGTTCGTCGCGGCCGGCGCGTCCGTCGCCGAGCGCCCGCTCGCGCTCCTCGACGCGGCCCACTGGGCCACCGAGTGGCCCTGGTGCGAGCTGGCCGCGGCCGAACTCGACCAGATCTCCGACCGTCACGACTGGGGCCTCCGCGTCCACGTGTCCAAGACGGTCACCGACCCCTGGACCGCCCACGCGGCGTCCCCCGTCACCACTAGCCCCATGGGAGCCCCCAACTGAACGCCGAGCCCGCCGACCAGATCCGACTCCTCGACGTCCAGGCCCTCGACGTCCGCCTCCAGCAGCTCGCGCACAAGCGGAAGTCGCTCCCCGAGCACGCCGAGATCGAGACGCTGGGCAAGGACCTCGTCCAGCTCCGCGACCTGCTGGTGGCCGCGCAGACCGAGGAGAGCGACTGCGCCCGCGAGCAGACCAAGGCCGAACAGGACGTGGAGCAGGTGCGCCGCCGCGCCACCCGTGACCAGCAGCGCCTGGACTCCGGCGCGGTCACCTCGCCCAAGGACCTCACCGGCCTCCAGCACGAGATCGCCTCCCTCGCCAAGCGTCAGGGCGACCTGGAGGACGTCGTCCTCGAGGTCATGGAGCGCCGCGAGGCCGCCCAGGCGCGGGTCGCCGAGCTGACCGAGCGGGTCGCCTCCGTGCAGGCCAAGTCCGACGACGCCACCGCGCGCCGCGACGCCGCGTTCCGCGAGCTGGACGACGAGGCCGCCGCGGTGACCAAGGAGCGCGAGATCGTCTCCGCGTCCGTCCCGGCCGACCTGCTGAAGCTGTACGACCGCCTGCGCGTCCAGGGCGGCGGTATCGGCGCGGCCAAGCTGTACGCCCGCACCTGCCAGGGCTGCCGCCAGGAGCTGGCGATCACCGAGCTCAGCGAGATCCGCGCGGCCGCGCGCGACGCGGTGGTCCGCTGCGAGAACTGCCACCGCATCCTGGTGCGCACGGCGGAGTCGGGTCTGTAGTCGGCCGGTAAGGAGCGCTGGGCGTGCGGGAGTTCGTCGTCGAGGCCGACGGCGGGTCGCGGGGCAACCCCGGCCCGGCGGGGTACGGGGCCGCAGTGAGTGACGCGGCCACGGGGGAGACCCTGGCCGAGGCCGCCGAGTTCATCGGCGTCGCCACCAACAACGTCGCCGAGTACCGCGGTCTCCTCGCCGGCCTGCGCGCCGCCCACGCCCTCGACCCCGAGGCGCGGGTCGCCGTCCGCATGGACTCCAAGCTGGTCGTCGAGCAGATGTCGGGCCGCTGGAAGATCAAGCACCCCGACATGAAGCCCCTCGCCGCCGAGGCCCGCGGCATCTTCCCGCCCGGCCGGGTCACCTACGAGTGGATACCGCGCGAACGCAACAAGCACGCCGACCGGCTGGCGAACGAGGCGATGGACGCGGGGGCGAAGGGCGAGGTGTGGACGCCTCCGGCTCCGGCGGTTCCTGAGCCCGAGGGTCCCCCCGGGGACGCCCGCGCGGGGGCGGCGGCCGCGAGGGCGGCTCTGGCCCGGGGCCGGGCTGTGCCCGCGTCCGAGCCGGTGGAGTCGGCCGAGGCCGCTCCGAGCGACGCCCGTGCCGCGCGTACCGTCGCCTCCGCCACCACCTCCTCGCCCGGCTGGAGCGCGGCTCCCGACCTCGGGGCGCCCGCGACCTTCGTGCTGTTGCGGCACGGGGAGACGCCGCTCACTCCGCAGAAGCGGTTCTCCGGGAGCGGGGGGAGTGATCCCGCGTTGTCCGAGGTGGGGCGGGAACAGGCACGGCTGGTGGCGGGGGCGCTGGCCCGGCGGGGGACCGTACAGGCGGTCGTCGCCTCGCCGCTGGCCCGTACGCGGGAGACCGCCGGGATCGTCGCCGCCCGGCTGGGGCTGGACGTGCGTGTGGACGACGGGCTGCGCGAGACGGACTTCGGCGCGTGGGAGGGGCTGACCTTCGGGGAGGCCCGCGAGCGCTACCCCGACGACCTGACCGCCTGGCTCGGCGACCCGGAGGCGCGTCCCACCGGTGGCGGCGAGAGCTTCGCGGAGACCGCCGAGCGGATCGAGCAGACCCGCGCCCGGCTGGTCACCGAGTACGCGGGCCGTACGGTGCTGCTGGTCACCCACGTCACGCCGATCAAGACCCTGCTGCGCCTCGCCCTGGGCGCCCCGCCCGAGTCCCTCTTCCGGATGGAGCTGTCGGCCGCCTCGCTGTCGGCGGTGGCGTACTACGCCGACGGGAACGCGAGCGTACGGCTGTTCAACGACACGTCCCACCTGCGTCCCTGAGCCCGGCCGCACCCCGCGCCAGCTCCTCGATCCGGGCCCAGTCCCCGGCGGCCACCGCGTCCGCCGGGACCATCCAACTGCCGCCCACGCAGCCCACGTTGGGCAGCGCCAGATACTCCGGCGCACTCGCCTGCGCGATCCCGCCCGTGGGACAGAAGCGGGCGTCGGGCAACGGCCCCGCGAGGGACTTCAGATACGCCGTACCGCCCGCTGCCCCCGCCGGGAAGAACTTCATCTCGCGCACCCCGCGCTCCAGCAGCGCCACCACCTCCGAGGTGGTCGACACCCCCGGCAGGAACGGCACCCCGGACTCCCGCATGGCGGCGAGCAGCGACTCGGTCCAGCCGGGGGAGACGAGGAACCGCGCCCCCGCCGCCACGCAACGGCTCACCTGCTCGGGCGTGATCACCGACCCGGCGCCCACCACCGCCTCGGGCACCTCCTCGGCGATGACCCGGATGCAGTCCAGCGCGGCCGGCGTGCGCAGCGTGACCTCGATCGCGGGCAGCCCCCCGGCGACCAGCGCCCGCGCCAGCGGCACGGCGTCGGCGGCGTCGGAGAGCACGACGACGGGGAGGACGGGCGCGAGGTCCAGTACGGAGGCGGGGGAGGGCGCGGGTGAGGTCATGGACGCCATCGTGCCCAGGGGACGCAGTGTGCGCAACGAGCGTTGCACATACTGCAACGAGGCCCGGTGAACGCTCAATGAACCTCGTCCACCAGCACGTCCAGCGCCCACGGCTTCCCGGCCTTCTCCGGCGCCGCCGCCTCCACCTCGTACCCGAGGTCCCGCAGCGCGACGACCAGCTCGGCGGGGCCCTTGGGCGCGGCCCCCTCGGTGAGCAGCGCGCGGACGATACGGCCCTTGGTCGCCTTGTTGAAGTGGCTGACCACCTTGCGGGTGGGCGCGTGCAGCACCCGTACCGTGGCGGTGCGCCCCGCGACCTCGCCCCTGGGCTTCCAGGCGGCGGCGTACGCGGCGGAGCGCAGGTCCAGTACGAGCCCGTCCCCGGCCGCCCCGGGCAGCGCCTCGGCCATCGGTGCCCGCCAGTGCCCGGCCAGCGCGCCGAGACCGGGCAGCTTGACCCCCATCGAGCAGCGGTAGGAGGGGATGCGGTCGGTGACGCCGATCGCGCCCCAGAGGCCGGAGAACACCAGCAGCGAGCGGGCCGCGCGGCGCTTGGCGGCGGGGTCCAGGGTGGCCAGGCCGAGGGCGTCGTACAGGACGCCGGTGTAGATCTCGCCCGCCGGGCGGGCGCCGGCCGTGAGCAGACCGGCGTTCTTGGCGACCTCGCCGCGCAGCCCCTCGCTCAGTCCCAGTACCTCGCGGGCCTTCTCCTCGTCCCCGGCGCACAGCTCCACCAGTTCGGCGAGCACGGCCTGCCGGGCGGCGGCGAGACCGGGCAGGGACAGCGAACCGGGCTTCAGCGGGGCACCCCGGCCCGAGGACGCCTTTCCCTCCGACGGGGGCAGCAGGACCAGCACGGACAACTCCTTCTCTCGGCCTCCGCGCCAGCGTACGGGCCCCGGGCGCCGGTCCGTGCCGCCCGCCCGGCCCGGTACCATGGTCGGCACGGCAGACGAGCCGGGCGGACGGCCGCGTGGAGTCCCTCACGGGGCTTCCCGAGGAACGTCCGGGCTCCACAGGGCAGGGTGGTGGCTAACGGCCACCCGAGGCGACTCGCGGGACAGTGCCACAGAGAACAGACCGCCTCGCGCCTCGGCGCGCGGTAAGGGTGAAACGGTGGTGTAAGAGACCACCAGTGCCCAGGGTGACCTGGGCAGCTAGGTAAACCCCACCCGGAGCAAGGTCAAAAGGAAACACCCCGGTGTTTCTGCGCGGACGATCGAGGGCTGCCCGCCCGAGTCCGCGGGTAGACCGCACGAGGCCGGTGGCAACACCGGCCCTAGATGGATGGCCGTCACCGGGACGCCCGCGAGGGCCCCCGGTACAGAACCCGGCGTACAGCCCGACTCGTCTGCCCCTACCTGCGGCTTCACCTCGGAAAGGGCCTCTGACCTGCGTCGGAGGCTCTTTCCGATCTTTCGGGGACTTGCCGCCTCACGCCGTGAAAAGTTCCTCGGTAGCCCCTCGCGCAGCGCTGAAAGTCCCTGAAAAGTCGCTGGCGCACAGGCGCGGAGGGCGCCTATGACCCGGGGGCAGACCGGGTGCTGCGTGACCGGCCCGGCCTGTGGCCCCGGACGTACGATTGGCACAGATTCGTCCTGCGCGAACCGCTGCCGGTGAAACAGCGAAAAGGTTGGACCTCGCCCGTCGACTGAGGCCGGTTCGTGCGACGTGCCGGGCACTGGGGCATGACCTCAACACAGCGATGACGGCGAAAGCCGTGCATCCCTCGCCGTGATCCCGGGAGCCGCGCATCGGAACCCGGCCTCGATCACGCGCCGCACACCGCGAGGAGCTCACCCATGTCGAACCGCCTGTTCAGTGATCGCGCAGAAGCCGGCCGGGTTCTCGCCAAGCTCCTGGAACGCTACCGCGGTGATCCCGATGTGATCGTGCTGGGCCTGCCGCGCGGCGGTGTTCCGGTGGCGTACGAGGTTGCCGCGGCCCTGGGAGCCCCACTCGATGTCTTCCTGGTCCGCAAGCTCGGCGTGCCCGGCCAGGAGGAGGTGGCGATGGGGGCCATCGCGGACGGCGGAGTGGTGGTGCTCAACGAGGACGTCGTCCGTGGCCTGGGCATCCTGCCGGACACGCTGCGCAGCGCGGTCGAGCGGGAGGCCCGGGAGCTGCGGCGCCAGGAGCGGACCTACCGGGAGGGACGGCCCGCGCCCGAGCTGGAGGGCCGCACGGTGATCCTGGTCGACGACGGCCTTGCCACCGGGGCCAGCATGCGCGCCGCGATCCAGGCCCTGCGCCGCCACAGGCCGGCGCGGAGCGTCGCCGCGGTGCCTGCCGCCTCCGAGTCGGGCTGCCGCGAGCTGGCCGACATGGCCGACGACGTGGTCTGCGCCACCACCCCGTCGCCGTTCTTCGCCGTCAGCGCGTCCTACTGGGACTTCCACCAGCTCACCGACGAGGAGGTGCGGGAGCTGCTGCGCCGGGCGGCGGGCAGGCCCCCGGAGCCGGCCGAGGAGGGGGTGAGCGAGGTCGCTCTCATCAGTGCCGAGGCATTCCCTGTCGAGGACGGCGTGCCCAGCGACGAGGCACTGTTCGACCTGGTGGGCAACGCGCACTTCGTGCTGATCGGCGAGGCCTCGCACGGCACGCACGACTTCTACCAGGCGCGCGCCCGCATGACGCGGCGGCTGATCGAGGAGAAGGGTTTCTGCGCGGTCGCGGCCGAGGCCGACTGGCCCGACGCGTACCGGGTCAACCGCTACGTCCGGGACCGCAGCGACGACGTCACGGCCGAGGAGTCACTGCGCGGCTTTCGGCGGTTCCCCACCTGGATGTGGCGGAACACCGCGGTGCTGGACTTCGTGGGATGGCTCCGGGAACACAACGACCGGGTCTCCGGCGGCGAGCGCGCGAAGGCGGGCTTCTACGGTGTCGACCTGTACAGCCTCTACCGCTCGATCGAGGAAGTCATCGGCTACCTGGACCGCGTCGATCCGGAGGCGGCGAAGCGGGCCCGCGAGCGCTACGCCTGCTTCGATCACTACAACACCGACGGCGACGCCCAGGCCTGGGGGTTCGAGGCCGCCTTCGGAGCGGGTGAGACCTGCGAGCGACAGGTCGTGGACCAACTCGTCGAACTGGAGCGCCATGCGGTGCAATACGCACGACGGGACGGACTGCTCGCCGAGGACGACCAGTTCTATGCCGAACAGAACGCGCGCACGGTCAAGAACGCGGCCGAGTACTACCGGACGATGTTCGACGGGCAGGTGTCGTCCTGGAACCTGCGTGACCGCCACATGGCCGAGACCCTGGAGGCGCTCGCCGAGCATCTCAGCCACCAGCGGAGCAGCCCCGCCAGGATCGTCGTGTGGGAGCACAACTCCCACCTCGGGGATGCCCGGGGCACGGAAGCCGCGCTCCGCGGCGAGCTCAACGTCGGCCAGTTGGTGCGGCAGGCCCACCCTGATGACTGCTGCCTGCTGGGCTTCACCACCTACACCGGCACGGTGACAGCCGCGGACGACTGGGGAGGGCCGGTCCTGCGCAAAGCGGTGCGCCCGGCACTCGTCGACAGCGTCGAGGAGCTGTTCCACCAGGCCGGCGAGAAGG
Organism: Streptomyces griseoluteus; assembly: GCF_004784465.1. Taxonomy (GTDB): domain Bacteria; phylum Actinomycetota; class Actinomycetes; order Streptomycetales; family Streptomycetaceae; genus Streptomyces; species Streptomyces griseoluteus. The sequence goes on from NZ_SRRU01000002.1 coordinate 223,647, forward strand.
AGTTCCTGCTTCCGTTCAACCGGACGCCCCTGGCCGCCGACACGCTGCGCAAGGCGCGCCTCGAGCGGGCGATCGGCGTCATCTACCGGCCCGAGACCGAACGGCAGAGCCACTACTTCCGCGCGCGCGTGCCGGACCAGTTCGACGGCGTCATCCACATCGATGAGACCCGGGCGGTCGAACCCCTGGAGCGCACGGCCGAATGGCGGGAAGGCGAGGTTCCCGAGACCTACCCGTTCGCCGTATGACAGCCGCCACCCTCACGAGGCATCGGAGCCGCCCGCCCCGTGCCAGCGGCCCTGCACCCTGAACCACACTCCGGGACCGAACACGGACTCCACTGCCGCAGGCAGTCCGGCCGGCACCCGGACGACCCTCAGAGCTCCGCTGGGGTGCAGGTCGTAGGCGTAGCTGAGTTCGTTCGCCACATCCTCGTAGGCGACGTCCCAGATGGTGCGGTCGGTGTATCCGTCGGGATCCCCGACCTCTACGAGCTTGATGAAGACGGACATGTCACGACCATAGGCACGACACCCGCGATCGCGCCCGCCGGACACATGTCCGGTTCCTCCCGCCGTGTGTACCGCGAGGGCAGCCGCCGAGAGGCCCCCTGGGGACCTACTCCTCGAACAGCACTTCCTGCTCAGTGATCACTGTCTCCCGCAGCCGGCGGTTGCGGGCGCCGATGACCAGGGCCGTGGCCGCCGCCGTGACGCCCAGGGCCGCGGGGACCATCCAGTTCCGGTCGAAGACGTGGCCGAGGAGATGGTCCAGAGAGAGGCGGCCGGGGCCGGTCACGGCGAGGCCGGCGGCGGCGAGGCCGAGGCTGGCGGCGTACTCGTAGCCGCCCTCCTGGGCGAAGAAGCCGTTGGGGACGTGGAGGGCCGCCGCGCCCGCCATCGCGCCGGCCGCCGACGCCCCGGCGACGGGCGTCGCCAGGCCGAGGGCCAGCAGGACGCCGCCGCCCGCCTCCGCGACCCCCGCAGCCGTCGCGCTCGCCTTGCCCGGGGCGAAGCCCACGGACTCCATGAACTGGCCGGTGCCCACCAGCCCGTGGCCGCCGAACCAGCCGAACAGCTTCTGCGCACCGTGCGCGGCCAGTACCCCGCCGGTGCTCAGCCGGAGGAGCAGCAGGCCCACGTCGCGTCGGTCGTAACAGGTCATCGTGACTCCCTTTCCCTTGCGTCCACCGTCGCACCGGCTACCCCGTCCGGCCTCCCGGACCGGGCGTCCGGGTGGTGCGGGCGGGGTACGTCCGGTGGCAGGGCGCGGGGAGCGGTGTGAGCCTGACGCCATGACGATTCAGCCCGCCAAGCTGCGCGACCCGGCCGTACGGGCCTTCGTGCACGCCGTCAACTCCCATGACCGCGAAGGCTTCATGTCCCTCCTCGCGCCCGGCGCGACCATGGCCGACGACGGTGCCGACCGCGACCTCGCCGTCTGGATCGACCAGGAGATCTTCTCCAGCCACGGTCATCTGGAGGTCGACAGCGAGTCCCGCGGCGGACGCGCGCTCGTCGCCCGGTACCGCAACGACACCTGGGGCGAGATGCGGACCCGGTGGACGTTCACCGTGGCCGACGACGGGCGGATCTCGCGGTTCGAGACAGGTCACGCATAGGGGGGCAGGGGTCCGGCGGGGCTGCCGCACGACCCGGCCGTCGGACTTTCATGACAGTGCAAAGTCCTGGCCGGGGAAACACCTCCCCCGGGTAAGGGCCGTCCGGAGCCGGTGTACGGTCCCCGGGTGCGTGAAAGTACCCCGCTCAGCCGACGTGCCCTTCTCGGTCTCGCGGCGGCCGCCGTCCCCCTGACCGCCACCGCCCCCGCCTCCGCCGCCGGGGCGAGATCCGCGGGGGCGAGATCCGTGGGGACCGGCGTGGTGGGCGGTGAGCGGCTCGGGCTCGGCGGGGTCCAGGTACGGGCGGCCGGGCTGCCGAAGAAGCTCACCGCGCAGGCGTGGCTCGTCGCCGACCGGGACACCGGCGAGGTGCTCGCGTCGTACAACGCGCACCGGCGGCTCGCGCCCGCGTCCACGCTGAAGATGCTGTTCGCGGACACCGTGCTGCCCAAGTTCGCCCCCGACCAGCGGTACCGGGTCACCGACGCCGACCTCACCGACATACCGTCCGGGTCCAGCCTCGTCGGCGTCCAGGCCGGGACCACGTACACCGTCGAGCAGCTCTGGCAGGGCGTGTTCCTGCGCTCGGGCAACGACGCGGTGCACGTGCTGGCCCACATGAACGGCGGGATCGCCCGCACGGTCGCCGAGATGCAGGCCCGGGCCGAGTACCTGCACGCCCTCGACACCCATGTGGTCAGCCCGGACGGCTTCGACCACAAGGGCCAGATCTCCTCGGCGTACGACCTCACACTGTTCGCCCGCGCCGGGCTGAAGAACCCCGACTTCCGGCGCCACTGCGGGACACGTACCGCCGACTTCCCGGCGGGCGGCAGGAAGACCTTCCAGATCCAGAACACCGACCGCCTGCTCACCGGCGCGTGGGGGCTGCGGCCGTACGCGGGGCTGCTCGGCGTCAAGAACGGCTACACCAGCCACGCGGGCAACACCTTCACCGGCGCCGCCACCCGTGGCGGCCGCACCCTGCTGGTCACCGTGATGCACCCCGCCGAGGGCAGCAACGCGGTGTACGAACAGACCGCCGCCCTCCTCGACTGGGGCTTCGGCGCGGGCCGCGCGGCCCGGCCGGTCGGGCTGCTCGCCGCCCCCGGCGGCACGAAGGCGGCCCGCCCGACGGTCAGCCCCCTCCCGGCCGAACACTCCGCCCACGCCTCCGCCACCCCGCCCGGCCCCTCCACCCTCCGCCTCGCCGAGGGCGCGGCCGGCACGGCGGCGCTTCTGGGCGCCGGCGCCTGGGCTCTGCTGCGCCGTCGCCGGGCCGGTACGGCGGGCGTTGCCGCCGAAGCGGCGCCGGGCGGCCGCCGCGGGGACCGCGCGGCGGACACCACCGCCGGGACGGTGCCCCCGCAGGGCGGCCGCCGCCGTGCCCCAGCGCCGGAGAACCCGACGGAAGCCGCCTCCCAACAGGGCGGCCGCCACCGCCGCTGACGGCTCTCCCCGCCCCGAGGGCCGCGACCCCACGCCGGTCCCCTTGCGCCCCCCCGCCACCGCCTGGCGCTTCCGGCGCAACCTGCTGTTCGGGCGCACCGTCGGAGACCTTCGTACACACGTCCCCCCACCCTCCCGGAGCTGAGACCATGGTGGGCGTTGTCCGGGGTTCTGGCTGGGAGGGGTTGTATGGGTGAGCGGGATGTCGTGACGGCTTCGGGGGTGGAGGCCGCTCACGGGGCGGCCGGAGTCGCGGAGCGGCCGCGCGGGGTGCTCGTCACCTTCATGCTCGGGGCGCTCACCGCCACCACACCGCTGGCGATGGACATGTACCTGCCCTCGCTGCCGGAGGTCACCCGGACCCTGCACGCGCCCGCCGCCACCGTGCAGCTCACCCTCACCGCCTGTCTGGCCGGGATGGCGCTCGGGCAACTGGTCGTCGGCCCGATGAGCGACCGGTGGGGACGGCGCCGCCCGCTGCTGACCGGGCTCGCGGTGTACCTCGTCGCCACCGCCCTGTGCGCGTTCGCGCCCACCGTCGAGACGCTGGTCGCCTTCCGGCTGGCGCAGGGCCTCGCGGGCGCGGCCGGGATCGTCATCGCGCGGGCCGTCGTACGCGACCTGTACGACGGTGTCGCCATGGCCCGCTTCTTCTCCACCCTGATGCTGATATCCGGGGTCGCCCCGATCGTCGCGCCGCTGATCGGCGGGCAGATCCTCCGGGTGACCGACTGGCGGGGCGTGTTCGTCGTCCTCACCGCCATCGGGGCCGTGCTCACCGCCCTGGTCTGGCTGCGGCTGCCCGAGACGCTGCCGCCCGCCGAACGGCACCGGGGCGGAGTGAAGGAGTCCCTGCGCACCATGCGCGGCCTCCTCGCCGACCTGCCCTTCACCGGCTACCTCCTCGCGGGCGGCTTCGCCTTCGCCGCGCTGTTCGCGTACGTCTCGGCGTCCCCGTTCGTCGTCCAGGAGGTCTACGGCGCCTCCCCGCAGACCTTCAGCCTGCTGTTCGGGCTCAACTCGGTCGGCCTGGTCGTCGCCGGGCAGATCAACGGCAAGCTGCTGGTGGGCCGGGTCCGGCTGGACCGGGTGCTCGCCTGCGGCCTCGCGGTGATCGTGCTGGCCGCGACCGCGCTGCTGCTCATGTCCACCGGGGTGTTCGGCGAGATCGGGCTCGCGCCCGTCGCCGCCGCGCTGTTCGTGCTGATGTCGGCGATGGGCTTCACCATGCCCAACACCCAGGCGCTCGCCCTGCTGCGCACCCGGCACGCCGCCGGTTCCGCCTCCGCGCTGCTCGGTACGACCTCCTTCCTCATCGGCGCGGTCGCCTCCCCGCTCGTCGGGATCGCCGGAGAGCGCACCGCCGTCCCGATGGCCGTCGTCCAGTTGGCTGCCGCGCTGGTCGCGGGCGTCTGCTTCATGGGACTGTGCCGTCCCTGGAAGGCGGGCGCGGGCCCGGAGGGAGTGGACCACTGAGCGCACCGAGACTCCGTCCAGGCACCCCCGAGCGGGCCGGGCTGGACCCCGCGGGGATGGCCCGCCTCACCGACGACCTGCACGCCCTCACCGCCGGGGCGCACCCCTGGGCGGCCGGGGCCGTCGCGGTGGCCGGGCGCGGGCCGGTGATCGCGGTCGCCGAGGCGTCGGGGTGGGCCGTGCGGTACGCCGCCTGGGACCCGAAGTCCGGCACCGGTGTCGAACTGCCTCCAGCCCAGCGGGTGCCGGTCACCCTGGACACCCCCTTCGACCTCGCCTCGCTCACCAAGCTGTTCACGTCCGTCGCGGCGCTCCAGCAGATAGAGCGGGGCACCCTCGGGATCGACGCCCGCGTGGGCGCGTATCTGCCCGAGTTCACGGGGGCGGCCGAACACGGCGTCACCGTGCGGCAGTTGCTCACCCACACCGCCGGGCTCGCGCCCGAACTCCCGCTGTACGAGTACCCCGGCCTCACCGCCCGCCTGGCCCGGCTCCGGGCGGAGCCGCCGACGTCGAAGCCGGGGGAGCACCTGTACTCCGACCTCGGCATGCTGCTCCTGCAGTTCGTGCTGGAGCGGATCACCGGGCGGACCCTGGACGTACTGATCGCCGACGGCATCACCCGCCCGCTGGGCATGACGGCGACCTCCTACGGGCCCCGCCCCGACGCCGCGGCCACCGAGGACCAGCGGCGGCCCTGGGCCAAGGCGGACCGGGGGATGCTGCGGGGTGTCGTCCACGACGAGAACGCCTGGGCGCTGGGCGGGGTCGCGGGCCACGCGGGCCTCTTCTCCACCGGCCCCGACCTCGCCGTCTTCTGCCGCGCCCTCCTCGCGGGCGGCGCGTACGGGCCCGCCCGCATCCTCGGCCCCGACTTCGTCGAACTCCTCCTCACCCCGCCCGGCCTCGGCTTCGCCCTCGACGAGCCCTGGTTCATGGGCACCCTCTCGGGCCACGGCGCGGCCGGCCACACCGGGTTCACGGGCACGTCCCTCGTCCTCGACCCGTCGACGGACACCTTCCTCGTCCTGCTGGCCAACACGGTCCACCCGGTCCGCCGGCCCCCCGACAGCCACCCCCGGGCGGCCCTGGCCTCCCGCCTGGCGAAGGCGGTACGGGACGCCTAGTGCCTCAGGCCCGCGTACGCGTTCGCGCACCTGAGAGAATCGTCGGGTGAACGCCCTCGCCTCCGCCGCCGATACGCTCCGTTCCACCCTTGCCGGGGTGCTGGACGGGTTGCCGCCCCGGCAGGCGGCTTCCGCCGTTGAGCGGCTCATCAGCAACTACCGGGGGGACACCCCGACGAACGCGCCGATTCTGCGGGACCGGGCCGATGTGGCGGCCTACGCCGCGTACCGGATGCCGGCGACGTTCGAGGCGGTGCGGGCGGCGCTGGAGGCGTTCGCGGACGCGGTGCCCCGGTGGGTGCCGGGCAGTCATGTGGACATCGGGGGCGGGACCGGCGCCGCGACCTGGGCCGTGGCCGCCACCTGGGAGGGGGAGCGCCCGGTCACCGTGCTGGACTGGGCCGAGCCCGCGCTCGCCCTCGGGCGGGAGATCGCCGGTTCGCACCCCGCGCTGCGCGGTGCCCAGTGGCGGCGGGCCCGGATCGGGGCGGCGCTGGAGGTGCCGGAGACCGACCTGGTCACCGTTTCGTACGTCCTCAACGAGCTGTCCGAGCCCGACCGTGCGGCCCTCGTCGACGCGGCCGCCGCTGCCGCGCGGTCCGTCGTCATCGTGGAGGCCGGGACCCCGGCGGGGTACGAGCGGATCATCGAGGCCCGCGACCGGCTGATCGCGGCCGGATTCCGGGTCGCCGCACCGTGTCCGCACAGCGCGGCGTGCCCGATCGTGCCGGGCACGGACTGGTGCCACTTCGCGGCGCGGGTCAGCCGTTCCTCGCTGCACCGGCAGGTCAAGGGCGGTTCGCTGGCGTACGAGGACGAGAAGTTCAGCTACGTCGCCGCGACGCGGCTGCCCGCCGAGCCGGCCCCCGCGCGTATCGTGCGGCGGCCGCAGATCCGTAAGGGTCAGGTGCTGCTCGATCTGTGCGAGGCGGATGAGCGACTGCGGCGGACGACCGTCACCAAGCGGCACGGTGACCTGTACAAGGCCGCCCGCGACGCCGAGTGGGGCGATGCCTGGCCGCCGCTGGGGGACAGCTAGTTCCTGGAACGGCTTTCCCTGGCAAAGAAAGGGGAAAATCGCGCATACCCCTTCATTGTGAAGTATGTCTCGCCAGGTTCCTTCATATCCGTGCTCGGCCTCCCCTTGGCGGAGGATGATGGGACGATGAGGCATGCTGTCCGCACCACAGCGAGGCGAGGGGACAGATGAGCGCGACGTTCGGCGGCCGGTCCGGCCGGCAGGGCAGGATCTCCCAGTGGCTGCGTGGACGGCGTCCCAAGGACGAGACCGCCGACGACGGTGGCCGTGAGGCGATGCTGGTCGCCACCGCCGGTGCCGGGTTGCCGTTGGCGCCTGCCGCGTATCCCGCGCCGGGATACGGGTGTTCCTGTGACCGCGTCGGCTGTCCCACTCCCGCCCGGCATCCGGTGTCCTTCGCCTGGCAGACCCAGTCGACCACCGACCGTGCGCAGATCGAGCGCTGGGCGCGTGAACAGCCCGAGGCCAACTTCATCACCGCGACCGGCATGACCCACGATGTGCTCGACGTCCCGCTGGACGCCGGGCGGACTGCCCTCGATCGACTGCTCGGAGAGGGGGTGGAGGTCGGGCCGGTCGCCGAGAGCGATGACGGGCGCATGCTCTTCTTCACCCGGACCCGGGGCACGCCCGAGGACGAGGACGAGTGGTGGCCCTGTGAGCTGGACTGCCACCCCGAGACGATGGACGAACACCCCGGCCTCCGCTGGCACTGCCGGGGCTCGTACGTCCTGGTCCCCCCGGCCCGCCTCCCCGGCGCCCCGACGCGTGGCGTCCGCTGGGTCCGAGGCCCGGAACACGCCCTGCCCGAGCCCCTGACCTTGCTGGAATCCCTGACGGACGCCTGCGCCCGCCACGCCGGCACGGAACCCGACCACCACGCCGCAACCCCCTGGCCGTCTCGCCACTGAACACCGCGGCCTCCGGCCGGACCGGCTACTCGCCCTGTGCGGCGGTCAGCCCCTGTACTCGTCCCACCACCGACACCGGCCCCCCGCCCGCGGGGTCCACCGCTGCCTGGTTGGCGACGAACTCGAGCGTCAGGGACTGCTTCACCTCGCCCTTGGTGAGGGCCTGGACGTCCCGGTTGGGTACGGCGACGGAGGTTCCGGCGGCGGCCGTGCGTTTTTCGTAGTGGTGGGAGGCGAAGAAGACGAGCGTGCCTCCGTCCGCCGTACGGAGGGCCAGGGGGGCGAAGGCGTCGCGGGTCAGCGGTTCGTCGATGTACTGGCGTACCAGCCCCGGCTTGCGGGCCTGTTGCGCACGGATCGCGCGCCAGCCGCTCGTGCTCGGGCCGTCGGCGAACGTCCTGCCCCCGTCCCGCAGATAGGCCGCGTACCGCGAGCTCAGGTCAGGGGCCGGTACGGCCTCGGCCCAGCCGTCCGCCCCCACCCGGAACTTCGGCACCTGCCGGGCGGGGACCAGCGTCAGATACGTCACCCGCCACGACTCGCCGAGACCGTCCCGCACGAACACCATCAACCACCGCGCGGAACCCCCCTTGTTGCCCTGGGCGTCCACGACGAACCACCGGGGCCAGCCGGCCTTCGCCGGAATGGTGAACCTGGCGTCGGTCAGGGTCAGCGGAGTGTGCCGGGAGTTCCCGCCCGGATTGTTCGCGTGCCCCGCCTTCAGCCGCGCGGAGTCGATCGCGCCGAACGCGCCGGTGACATACCCGGCGTCGAGAGAGGAGTCGAAGGCCCGGTCGGCCTTGTTGTACGCGTCCGTGAACCGGGCCAGAGCGCGGGCGGCCTCCGCGCGGCTCGCCGCCGGCAGCACCTCCCGCTCGCCGTGCACCACGACACACCCGCTGGTCATCAGCGCGCAGGCGGCCAGCGAGGCCGCTATGCGTACCCTCCGGTTCCGGCCGCGAGCCCCACGACCGCTGCGATCCCTGCTCATCAGGCGACGTCACCCTCCCCTTCCCGGAGGGGAACCCTACCGGGAGGGGAGCAGCGCCCGGCCCCCCGAGGGGCCGTCTACTTCGCCGCGCTCGCCGCGGTCCCGGCCGTACGGACGGGGACGCGGGAGGGGAGCAGGAACAACGTCAGCACCGGCACCAGATACAGCAGCCACACCGTGAGCTGGACCACCGTGGGGTCGGGCTGGAAGTTCAGGACACCCTTCAGCAGCGTCCCGTACCAGCTGTCCGGCGGAATCGTGTCGCTGATGTCGAAGGCCAGGTTCGTCAGCCCCGGCACCCAGCCCGCCTCCTGGAGGTCGTGGACGCCGTACGCGAGGACACCCGCCGCGACCACGACCAGCATTCCGCCGGTCCAGGTGAAGAACTTCGCCAGGTTGATGCGCAGCGCGCCCCGGTAGAACAGCCATCCCAGCAGCACCGCCGTGGCGATACCGAGGGCGACGCCGATCAGCGGGCGCGGAGTGCCGTCACTCGCCGCGTGCACCGACGCCCAGACGAACAGTGCGGTCTCCAGCCCCTCCCGGCCCACCGCGAGGAACGCGGTGGCGACCAGCGCGCCCGTACCCATGGCGAGGGCGGCGTCGAGCCGGCCGTGCAGCTCCGACTTCAGGTGCCGGGCGGTGCGCCGCATCCAGAACACCATCCACGTCACCAGGCCCACCGCGAGGATGGACAGCGAGCCGCCCAGCGCCTCCTGTGCCTGGAACGTCAGCTCCTGCGAGCCGAATTCGAGCGCGAAGCCGAAGCCCAGGGCGAGTGCGACCGCGATGGCGATGCCGGTCCAGATCGGCTTCAACGCCTCCCGGCGGCCGGTCTTGACCAGGTAGGCGATCAGGATGCAGACGACGAGCGACGCCTCCAGACCCTCGCGCAGACCGATCAGATAGTTGGAGAACACGGACTACGCCTCCTTGGAGAACAGCGCCCGGCCCCACCAGTCGTGGGAGTCACGGACACCGGGCGGGACCGCGAAGACCGCCGAACCCACGTGCTGGATGTACTCGTTGAGCGCGTCGTGCGCGGAGAGCCGCCGCTGGAGCGGGATGAACCCCTCGCGCACGTCACGCTGGTAGGCCAGGAAGAACAGGCCCGCGTCCAGGCGGCCGAGCCCGTCCGTGCCGTCGGTGAAGGAGTAGCCCCGGCGCAGGATGGTGATCCCGTCGTTGGAGTCGGGGTGGGCCAGGCGCACATGGGCGTCGGGCTTCATCGCCTTCAGGAACGGCGCGTCGTGCTCCTTCGCCTTCCCGACCGGCGCCCCCTCGCCCTTGTCCCGGCCGAACACGTCCTCCTGCTCCTGGAGCGAAGCACGGTCCCAGGTCTCGATGTTCATCCGGATGCGCCGCGCGACCAGATACGAACCCCCGGTCATCCAGGCCGACTTGGCGTCGCCGTCCGACGCGGACACCCAGACGTGCTTGTCCAGCCGGGCGGTCTCGGTGCCGGCGATGTTGCGGGTGCCGTCCTTGAAGCCCATCAGGTTGCGAGGGGTCTGGGCGTCCGGCGTGGTCGAGGAGGTCTTGCCGAACCCCAGCTGGGACCAGCGCACCGCGACCTTGCCGAAGCCGACGCGGGCCAGATTGCGGATGGCGTGCACCGCCACCTGCGGATCGTCCGCGCACGCCTGCACACAGAGGTCGCCCCCGGTGCGGGACTTGTCCAGGTTGTCGCCGGGGAACTTCGGCAGGTCCGCCAGCGCGGGCGGGCGCCGGTCGGCCAGGCCGAACCGCTCGAAGAGGGAGGGCCCGAAGCCCACCGTGAGGGTCAGCCGGGAGGGGCTCAGGCCCAGCGCCTCGCCGGTGTCGTCCGGCGGGGCCTCGGCGAGCCCGCCGTAGGCGCCCTCACCGACCGGCTTCCCGGCCGTCATCAGCCGGGCCGCGGCCGTCCAGTCCTTGAGCAACTGGACGAACTCCGCGCGGTCCTCCGTCTTCACGTCGAACGCGGCGAAGTGCAGCCGGTCCTGCACCGGGGTGGCGATGCCCGCCTGGTGGGGGCCGTGGAACTCCACGGCGCCGCCCGAGCCTGCCGACGCCGGGCTCGGGCCGTCGTGGGACAGTGCCACACCGCCGCCCGCCGCGGCGGCGCCGAGCGCGAGCCCGGCACCGCCCCATCCGATCAGCGCGCGCCGCGAGGGTCCGCCACGCTCGTTCTCGTTCATCTCCCGTGCTCCCGTGCCTACTTGACGACCGCGGCCGCGAGCTTGGAGAGCGGCTCGGCCAGGGCGTTCACCGCGTCGGACAGCTCCTTGCGCTGGTCCTTGCCGACCTTGTCGTAGGAGACGAAGTCGTAGGAGTCCTTGGCGGGGCGGTACTTGTCCAGCAGCTTGTCCAGCGCCGCGAACTGCTTGTCCAGTTCACCGGTGAGCGCGGAGTCGTTCTTGGCGGCGACCGGCTTCAGCAGCTCGTACGCCTTCTGCGCGCCCTCGACGTTGCCCTTGAAGTCGACCAGGTCGGTGTGCGCGTAGCGGTCCTCCTCACCGGTGACCTTGCCGGTGGCGACCTCGTCCAGCAGCTCCTTGGCGCCGTTGGCCATGGAGGTCGGGGTGATCTCGGCCTTGCCGACGCGGCGCTGCCAGTCCTTGAGGTCGGTGACCAGCTCGGCGGCGAGCTTCTTGTCCCCGGCGCCGATCTTCTTGTCCTGCCAGAGGGACTTCTCCAGCCGGTGCCAGCCGGTCCACTTCTGGCCGTCCTCCAGGCCGTCCTCGCGGGTGTCGACCTTGGGGTCGATGTCACCGAAGGACTCGGCGACCGGCTCGGTGCGCTCCCAGCCGAGCCGCGAGGGCGCGTACGCCTTCTTCGCGGCGTCGAGGTCGCCGGCCTGGACCGCCTTGGCGAAGGTCTCGGCGAGCGGGACCGTCTCGTCGGCCTGGTCCTGGGCGTACTCGCGGTATCCGGCGACCGCTGCGTCCAGCGCCGGGTTCCGCTTGGTGGACCTGCCGGAACCGGTCACGTCCAGCTTCTGCCGGACGCCGTGGCCCTTCATGCCGGGACGGCAGGCGATCTCGTACGAGCCCGCCTTCACCTCGGCGGTCAGCGTGTACTTGGTGCCCGGCCCGATGTTCTCCTTCTCGGAGACGATCCGGTCGTCGGGGAAGACGATCTCGACCTCGGTGGCGCGCGAGCCCTTGTTCTCGATCTTCAGGGTGACCTGGCCGGCCGGAACCGACTTCGCGGAGGTGTCGCACCTGGTGTCCGCGGCGGTGACCTGGATGGCGTCGCCGCCCTTGGCGTCGCTCTTGGCGGTACAGGCCGACAGGGCGGTCAGCGCGGCGGCCGCGGTGGCGGCGATCGCGATCGGACGGGCGGCTCGCATACGGGCTCCAGGCGGTCAGGGCGGCATGAACCCGCCCGCTCGTTCGGTGAGGCTTGCCTAACTTACCCGACCCTTAGTCCGTCCGTCCCCGCCTGATACCGGATTCGAACGGTACGAAAAGATCACAGACACGACTTGATGTCGGCGTCCAAAAAACGATCTCAAGCAATGGCAAAGAGCAGGTCAAGCGCCCGCGATGCTTCAATGCACCGGTGACTGACTACGACGTGCTCCGGGTCTTCTGCGGCCCCTCGGGCGGCTACGGCAACGAACTGGGCGTCGTCCGCGAGGGCTCGCTCATGCCCGGACGGGACGACCGGCAGGCGCTCGCCGCCAAACTCGGCTTCAGCGAGACCGTGTTCGTGGACGACCCCGAGCGCGGGGTGATCGACATCTACACCCCCGTCTCCCGGCTGCCCTTCGCGGGCCACCCCTGCGTCGGCACCGCCTGGCTGCTCGACGTACCCGAACTGGTCACACCCGCCGGGGAGGTCGGCACCCGGCTGGACGGCGAGTTCACCTGGATCGAGGCCCGCGCGGAGTGGGTCCCGCCGCGCACCCTGCGCCAGTACGCGAGCGCCGCCGAGGTCGACGCCCTGGAGGTGCCCCCGCCGGGTGAGTGGATCTACGCCTGGGCGTGGGAGGAGGAGGCGGCAGGACGGGTACGGGCCCGTGCCTTCCCCGGCCGGGACGACGGGATCGACGAGGACGAGGCGACCGGCGCGGCCGCGCTGCTGCTCACCGACCGGCTCGGCCGCGCCCTCAACATCACCCAGGGCCGCGGCTCCCAGATCCTCACCGCTCCCCAGCCGCACGGCTGGGTGGAGGTGGGCGGCCGGGTCGTGCTGGAGCGCTGACGCCCTGGGGCGCTGACGCCCTAGGGGAGAGTCAGGATGTCCGCGCCGGTGTCCGTCACCACGAGGGTGTGCTCGAACTGGGCCGTGCGCTTGCGGTCCTTGGTGACCACGGTCCAGCCGTCGTCCCACATGTCGTACTCGTGGGTGCCGAGGGTCAGCATCGGCTCGATGGTGAAGGTCATGCCGGGCTTGATGACCGTGGTGGCGTGCGGGGAGTCGTAGTGCGGCACGATCAGCCCCGAGTGGAACGACGAGTTGATGCCGTGGCCGGTGAAGTCCCGCACGACGCCGTAGCCGAAGCGCTTGGCGTAGGACTCGATGACCCGGCCGATGATGTTGATCTGCCGGCCGGGCCTGACCGCCTTGATCGCCCGGTTCAGCGCCTCGCGGGTGCGCTCGACCAGCAGGCGGGACTCGTCGTCCACCTCGCCCACCAGATAGGTGGCGTTGTTGTCGCCGTGCACCCCGCCGATGTACGCGGTGACGTCCAGGTTGACGATGTCGCCGTCCCTCAGCACCGTCGAGTCCGGGATGCCGTGACAGATGACCTCGTTGACCGAGGTGCACAGCGACTTGGGGAAGCCGCGGTAACCCAGCGTCGACGGGTAGGCCCCGTAGTCGCACATGTAGTCGTGCGCGACCTTGTCGAGCTGGTCCGTGGTGACACCGGGGGCGATGATCTTCGCCGCCTCCGCCATGGCCTGCGCGGCGATCCGGCCGGCGGTCCGCATCGCCTCGATCGTCTCGGGCGTCTGCACCTCCGGACCGGTGTACGGCGCGGGCGCGGGCTTTCCTACGTACTCCGGGCGGCGGATGTTCCCGGGCACCGGGCGGGTGGGGGAGAGCTCCCCTGGTACGAGCAGCGACTGGCCAGACATGCCAGCGAGTCTAACCAGCGGGCATGGGGGAACATGTGGGTGGCGAGAGGAGCCGTCGATGTCCGTGTTCAAGAAGCGCGCCAAGGGCAAGCCGGGCGAGTGGTACTACTGCCTGGAGCACAAGAAGGTCGAGGAGGGCCCCGACTGTCCCGGCGAGGACCGTCTGGGTCCCTACGCCTCCCCGGACGAGGCGCGCCACGCGATGGAGATCGCCCGCGAGCGCAACCTCGAGTGGGAGAACGACCCGCGCTGGCACGACACCCCGCCCGACGAGTCCGACAAGGACTGACGCGGCTCTTTCAGAGTTGACCCTGAGCCGCTCCCACCGCTGGTGGGGGCGGCTTCGTGTTTCCTCACCAGAGCTTCCCACCTGGGCGTCCTCACCAGGGCGCTGCCGGCGGCGCCGTCAGGGTCTCCGCCAGCCGGGAGAGCCGGTCCCTAAACCCCCGGCGGGCCCTGGGCGGCCCCGCGTTCTCGCCGGCCGCCGCGCTCACCAGGTGCTGCACGCTGTCCAGGTCCAGCTCCGCGCCGTCCGGCACCGCCAGCGTCTCGTGCGCCATCGCCGCCAGCTCGCTCCCGCCCGCCCCGAGCGCCAGTACGGTCACCCCGGCCCGGCGTGCGCTGTGCACCCGCTCCAGCAGCTCGGCCGGTTCCTCCGGCGCCACCACCAGCAGGGTCTCGCCGCGCCGGGCCTCCGCGATCCGGCCGGGACCCACCGCCAGATGCGCCGGGTCACCGGGGCGGGCGTGGTGCCGGACCAGGGTGGGGGCCAGCTCGGGCGTGCCGGACCAGGCCGCCTCGTCCACCAGGTGCGCGGCCAGGTGCCACGGCTCGTACTCCTCGGTGCCCGCCAGCAGCAGGCCGCCGCCGTGGGCCGTCACCGAGCCGCGCAGCACCCCCGCGAACCGCCGGGTGGCGCCCAACCACTCGGTCCCGGCGAGCACTTCGCGCAGCAGCGCGACCCGTACGGCGTCCATGCGGCCGCATCCTGCCGCAACCGGTCGCTCCCGCACCGCAGTTCACGCGCGGTTCACCCCTGCGGGTACCGCCTGACACGGCCCACCCTCGCCGGGTGGCGGCGCCGGTACGGACGTAGAGTCGGCCCATGACCTCCAGCGACAGCGCACAGCAGAGCGGATCCGCCCCCGCGAAGGCCCCCGCCAAGGACCCCTGGGACCTGCCCGACGTCTCCGGGCTGACCGTCGGCGTGATCGGCGGCACCGGACCGCAGGGCAAGGGCCTCGCCTACCGGCTCGCCAAGGCCGGCCAGAAGGTGATCGTCGGCTCCCGCTCCGCGGACCGCGCGCACGCGGCCGCCGCGGAGCTGGGCCACGGCGTCGAGGGCGCCGAGAACGCCGAGACCGCCCGCCGCAGCGACGTCGTGATCGTCGCCGTGCCGTGGGACGGCCACGCCGACATCCTGAAGTCGCTCCGCGAGGACCTCGCGGGCAAGCTCGTCGTGGACTGCGTCAACCCGCTCGGCTTCGACAAGCAGGGCGCCTACGCGCTCACCGTCGAGGAGGGCAGCGCCGCCCAGCAGGCCGAGGCGCTGCTCCCGGACTCCCGTGTCACCGCCGCCTTCCACCACCTCTCCGCCGTCCTCCTGGAGGACCCGGAGATCGACGAGATCGACACCGACGTGATGGTCCTCGGCGACAAGCGGGCCGACACCGACATCGTGCAGGCCCTCGCCGGCCGCATCCCCGGCATGCGGGGCGTCTTCGCCGGGCGGCTGCGCAACGCCCACCAGGTGGAGGGACTGGTCGCCAACCTGATCTCCACCAACCGCCGCTACAAGGCGCACGCCGGGCTCCGCGTCACCGACGTGTGACGGCGGCGGGGCCCGATGGGGGACACTGGTCGGCGTAGCAGTGTCCCCCGACAGGAGCCGACCCCATGCCCCGCATCGCCCTCGTCACCCTCGCCGTCTGCGTGCTCGCCGTGGCCGCGGCCGTCGTGTCCTTCGTCCAGGGGAGCTGGCTGGGGATCGTCTGGGTGCTGCTGGCGGGCCTGACGTCCAACATGGCGTTCCTGGCGATCCGGCGCGACCGGGCCAAGTCCGGCACCGGCACCGGCTCCGCTACGGGATGAGCGAGCACCCCTGCGGGGTCTCGGTCCAGAAGCGGTACAGGTAGGAGCCGCAGTCCGAGAAGGCGCCGTCCACGCCCAGCGCGCTCAGCAGGGTGTAGATCACGTCGAAGAACGCCCAGTTGACCGAGGGCACCCACAGCAGCGCGAACACGATCAGCAGGCCGAACGGCGCGATCGGCTCCACCTGCCGCTTGATCCCGTTCGACAGCCAGGGCTCGATCACGCCGTAGCCGTCCAGGCCCGGCACCGGCAGGAAGTTCAGGACCGCCGCCGTGACCTGGAGCAGCGCGAGGAACGCCAGCGCGTACCGGAAGTCGCGCGGGACGCCGTCCAGCGCGTGCAGCCAGAACGGCGCCGTGCACACCGCCGCGAACAGCACGTTGGTCAGCGGACCGGCCGCCGAGATCAGGCTGTGCCGCCAGCGGCCCCTGATCCGGCCCCGCTCGATGAAGACCGCGCCGCCCGGCAGACCGATCCCGCCCATGATCACGAACAGCACCGGCAGCACGACGCTCAGCAGGGCGTGCGTGTACTTGAGCGGGTTCAGCGTCAGATAGCCCTTGGCGCCGATCGAGATGTCCCCGCTGTGCAGGGCGGTACGGGCGTGCGCGTACTCGTGCAGGCACAGCGAGACGATCCACGCGGCCGTCACGAACAGGAACACCGCGAGCCCCGGCTGCGCCGCGAACCCCGTCCAGGTCGCCCAGCCCGTCACCGTCGCGATGGCCACGATTCCGGCGAACACGGGACTGATCCGGCGGTCGCCGGCACGCGAGAGGGCGGTGGTCATGGGGCTCCTGCCTACGGATAAGTGCTGAGGGTCGACCGTACCGGTGATGCGGGGGTAACGTCCCGGCCCCGCCGCCGGGTTCCGGGCCGCCCGGCACGTCGGTGCGCGCGCCGGTGAAACCCGGAGGCGCCGCGGGTGCGTCCCCAGGGACAATGGACCCCGTGCGCTATCGGCTTCTCGGCACCACTCAGGCTCTCCGTCCGGACGGCACCTCCGTCCCCGTCGGCGGGGCGCGGCTGCGCGCCCTGCTGACGGTGCTCGCGCTGCGCGCGGGGCGGACCGTACCGGCCGGGGTGCTGGTCGACGAGGTGTGGGGGGCCGACCCGCCCGCCGACGCGCCGGGCGCCCTCCAGGCGCTCGTCGGGCGGCTGCGCCGGGCCCTCGGGGCGGACGCGATCGCCTCCGTCGACGGCGGGTACCGGCTCACCGCCGCCCCGGACGACGTGGACCTCGCCCGCTTCGACCGGCTCACCGGCGACGGCCGCCGCGCCCTCGACGACGCCGACCCCGCCAAGGCCGCCGCCCTCCTCGACGACGCCCTCGCCCTGTGGCGCGGTCCCGTCCTCGCCGACCTGCCCGACCGCACCTCCGACGCCGCCCGCTGGGAGACCCGCCGCCTGGACGCGCTGCGCGCCCGGCACACCGCCGCGCTCGCCCTCGGGCACGCCGAGTCCTCCCTGCCCGAGCTGGCCGCGCTGTGCGACGAGCACCCCCTGGACGAGCCCTTGCAGGCCCTGCGGCTGCGCGCCCTGCGCGACACCGGCCGCACCGCCCGGGCGCTGGCCGCCTACGAGGACGTACGGCAGCTCCTCGCCGACCGGCTGGGCTCCGACCCCGGCGCCGAGCTGCGCGCGCTGCACGCCGAGCTGCTGGCCGACACCGCGCCCGAACCGGTGGTGCCCGCCCCTGCCACCCCCGCCGCTTCTGCCACGTCCCGGCCCGCGCCGGGCAACCTGCCCGCCCGGCTGACCTCGTTCGTCGGCCGGGAGTCCGACATCGATGCCATCGGCGCCGACCTCTCCGGCTCCCGGCTGGTCACGCTGCTCGGGCCCGGCGGCGCGGGCAAGACCCGGCTCTCCATCGAGGCCGCCGAGGCGGTCCGGGACACCGTGCCCGACGGGGCCTGGCTCGCCGAACTCGCGCCCGTGGACGACCCCGACGCCGTACCGCAGGCCGTGCTCACCGCCATCGGCGCCCGCGAGACCGTGCTGCACGGCGCGGGCGTCGACAGTGTGCGCGCCGCCTCCGACCGCTGGGGCGACCCCGTCGCGCGGCTGGTCGAGCACTGCGGGCGGCGCCGGATGCTGATCATCCTGGACAACTGCGAGCACGTCGTGGACGCCGCCGCCCGGCTCGCCGAGCGCCTGCTGGCCGACTGCCCCTACCTCACCGTCCTCGCCACCAGCCGTGAACCCCTCGGCGTGCCGGGCGAGTTGCTGCGCCCGGTCGAGCCGCTGCCCGAGCCGGTCGCGCTGCGGCTGCTCGGCCACCGCGGCGCGGCCGCCCGCCCCGGCTTCGCGGTGGCCGACGACCCCGAGGCGTGCGCCGAGATCTGCCACCGCCTGGACGGCCTCCCGCTGGCCATCGAGCTGGCGGCCGCCCGGCTGCGAATGCTGACGCCTCGTCAGATCGCGGACCGGCTGGACAACCGGTTCCGGCTGCTCACCTCCGGCAGCCGCACCGTCCTGCCCCGCCAGCAGACCCTGCGCGCGGTGGTCGACTGGTCCTGGGACCTGCTCGACGCCGGCGAACGCGAGGTCCTGGGCAAGCTGTCGGTGTTCGCGGGCGGCTGCGACCTGGCGGCCGCCGAGGCCGTCTGCGGGCCCGTCGCGCTGGACACGCTCGGCTCCCTGGTCGACAAGTCCCTGGTGGTGGCCGCCCCTTTTGCCGCTTCCGGCATGCGTTACCGGCTGCTGGAGACCGTCGCCGAGTACGCCGCCGAACGGCTCGACGAGAGCGGCGAGCGCGCCGCCGCCGAGCGCGCCCACCTGACCTACTACCGCGAACTCGCCCGCACCACCGACCCGTTGCTGCGCGGCCGCCACCAGCGCGAGGCCATCGACCGCATCCAGGTGGAGTACGAGAACCTGCGCACCGCCCTCCGGCACGCCGTCGCCCTGCGCGACGAGCAGGAGGGGCTGTGCATGGTGCTGTCGTTGCTCTGGTACTGGCAGATGCGCGACCAGCGCATGGAGGTACGGGCCTGGTGCGAGGAGATCATGGCGCTCGGCCCCGACCCGTTCGCGGAACCGGCCGCGCCCGCCGAGCCGGTGTGGCGGCGCAGCACCGAGACCCCGCCCCCGCTCACCGGCGAGGACCTCGCCGAGGCCCGGCGCGGGCTGCACCTGGCCCATCTGGCCTGCATGGACACCGACATGGAGGCGTGGCAGAGCCCGGAGGCGCGGGACAAGCTGACCGTCGTCACCGAGGTCTACCGCCCCGGCCTGCCGCAGACCTGCCGCTCGCCCGGCATGCTCTGGTGGTTCGCCGAGATGCTCGTCCACGGCGTGAGCCGGCTGCCCGAGATCACCGACGCCACCGTGCGCACCTGCCGGGAGACGCCCGGCTACGAGTGGGAGCTGGCCGGCGCCCTCCAGACCCGCGCCAACCTGCTGGCCAACCGGGCCACGTGGGCGGGCGACGCCACCCGCGACGCGGACGAGGCACTGGAGATCTACCGGCGCCTCGGCGACGACTGGGGGCTGGCCGAGGCACTGTCCGCGCGCGGCGAGGCCCATGAGCGCAAGGGGATGTACCGGCAGGCCGCCGCCGACTACGAGGGCGCCATGGCGCACGCCGAACACCTCGGGGCCCGCGCCCAGATGGCCGTCCTCGGCGCCCGCCTCGGCAATGTGCTGCTGGAAGCGGGGGACGAGGAGCGGGGCGAACGGCTGCTGCAGGAGGTCGTGCACGAACTGGACGGCAGACACAGCGAGGCCATGCCGGTCGCCCGGATGCATCTGGCGTCCTGGCTCCTGGTCACCGGGCGCACCGCCGAGGCGCGCGCCCAGCTCACCCTGCTGCGCGAGGAGTTCGTGCTCTCCCGCTTCATCGTCTTCGACACCATGATCCTGGCCCAGGAAGCCTGGCTGGACGCCGAGGAAGGGCACTCCGAGCGCGCGCTGGAGGGCGTGCGCCGGGCGCTGGACCTGGCCGGCGACTCGCTGTGCGAGGTGGTCGTCCCGCAGATGCCGACCGTCTGCCTCACCGTCGCGGCGCTCGCCCTGGCCCTCGTCCCCGACGGCTCCCGCGCCCTGGACGCCGCCCGCTGCCTGGGCGCCTCGTCGGCCCTGATGCCGGAGGGGCATCTGCGGCCGCAGGTGGAGCAGCGGGCCTACGACCGCACCGCGGCCCGTATCCGTGAAGTGCTCGACGAGACGGCGTTCGACGCCGCGTACGCCGAAGGCGGTGGCCTCTCCCTCGTGGAGGCCACCGCCCTGGTGTGAAGCGGTGCACTGCGCACCGGTGAACGTCAGGTCTTGGTGCGGAACTTGTGGATGGCGACCGGTGCCATCACCGCGGTGATCGCCACCGACCAGCCGACCGTGACCCACAGGTCGTGGGCGACCGGGCCGCCGACCATCAGACCGCGGGCCGCGTCGGCGAGCGTGGACAGCGGGTTGTAGTCGGTGAACGCCTGGAGCCAGCCGGGCATCGACTTGGTCGGCGCGAAGATGGACGAGCCGAACTGCAGCGGGAACAGCACCAGGAAGCCCATCGCCTGCACGGACTGCGCGCTCTTCATCACCACGCCCAGGGTGAGGAAGACCCACATGATCGAGGACGCGAACAGCGTGGCCAGTCCCACGGTGGCGAACAGGCCCGGCCAGCTCGTGATGTCGAAGCCGACCAGCACGGCGACGACCATCAGCACGGCCGTGGCGAACAGCATCCGGCCCAGCTCCACCGCGAGCTTGGCGAACAGCACCGAGCCGCGGCCGATGGGCAGCGAGCGGAATCGGTCCATGACCCCGCTGTTGAAGTCCTGGCTGAAGCCGGTGCCGACGCCCTGCGACATCGTCATGCTCATCATCGCCAGCATGCCGGGGATGACGTACTGCACGTACTGGTCCTGGCCGCCGCCGAGGGCCTGGCCGATGGAGCCGCCGAAGACGAACACGAACAGCAGGGTGAAGACGACGGGCATCAGCAGCGCGTCGAACATCGACTCCGGGTCCTGCTTGATCCACAGCAGGTTGCGGCGGACGAGGGCGCCGGTGTGCCGCAGGTGGCCGCGCAGGGTGATGCGGGAGTCCGCCGGCGCTACGGGCGGGACGGTCGTGGTGGCGCTCATACGGCGACCTCTTCGCGGGAATCGGCGGGCGTGGCGTCCTGCGGGGCACTGGCGCGGTGGCCGGTGAGCGAGAGGAACACCTCGTCCAGGCTGGGGAGTTCGGTGACGATGGAGGAAATGGTGATGCCGCGCGCGGTGACCGCGCCGACGACCGCGGTGAGCTGCTCGTCGCTGAGGACCGGCACCAGCAGGGTGCCGGTCTGGTGGTCCACGGTGGTGGTGGCCAGACCGGTGATGCCCAGCTCGTCCAGCGTGGTGGCGAGCGGCTCCAGCTGGAGCGGGTCGATGGGACGTACGCGCAGGGTGCGGCCGCCGACCTTCGCCTTCAGCTCCTCGATCCGGCCGCCGGCGATGACCTTGCCCCGGTCCACCACGGTCAGCTCGGAGGCGAGCTGCTCGGCCTCCTCCATGTACTGGGTGGTGAGCAGCACGGTCACGCCCTCGCCGACCATCGCCTTGACCTCGTCCCAGACCTCGTTGCGGGTCCGGGGGTCGAGGCCGGTGGTGGGCTCGTCCAGGAACAGCACCTGCGGGCGGCCGATCATGGAAGCGGCCAGGTCCAGGCGGCGCCGCATGCCGCCGGAGTAGGTGGAGGCGGGGCGCTTGGCCGCCTCGGTCAGGGAGAAACGCTCCAGCAGCTCGTCGGCGCGGGCGCGGGCGTCCTTGCGGGACAGGTCCAGCAGCCGGCCGATCATGTACAGGTTCTCCCAGCCGGGCAGCTTCTCGTCCACCGAGGCGTACTGCCCGGTCAGCCCGATCACCCGGCGCAACTGCCGGGGCTGCCGCACCACGTCGTACCCGGCAACGAGCGCCTCGCCGGCGTCCGGGGTGATCAGGGTCGACAGAATCCGTACGAGGGTGGTCTTCCCGGCGCCGTTCGGCCCGAGCACCCCCATCACGGTCCCCTCCCGGACCTCCAGATCCACCCCGTCCAGCGCCTTGGTCTCGCCGTAGTGCTTGACCATCCCCCGCACGGACACGGCGGAACGGCCGCCGCCGGGGTTCTCATCGATTCGCGTCATGGGGAAGACCATGCCAGGGGGCACCGACAAAGCACCGACATGTTGCCGACAGGGCTGTCCCACCCCGTCGGTGGTGTGGTTCGCTGCCGGGGTGACCCGGGACCTGGAGATCGTCGCATTCGAATCCGCCGAGGCGTTCGAGGCATGGCTCGGCGAGAACCACGCCGTCTCGCCCGGCATCTGGCTCAAGCTGCGCAAGAAGCGCCCCGGAATCGTGGCGCTGGACTACACCCAGGCGCTCGAAGCGGCACTCTGCCACGGCTGGATCGACGGCCAGAAGGCCACGTTCGACGATCAGTGGTGGCTCCAGCGGTTCACCCCGCGCACGCCGCGCAGCAAGTGGTCCAAGGTCAACCGGGAGAAGGTGGCCGCCCTGATCGCGCAGGGCCGGATGCGTCCGCCGGGACAGGCCGAGGTCGACCGCGCCAAAGCGGACGGCCGCTGGGAGGCGGCCTACGACGGCGCGAGGACCGCCACGGTGCCGGAGGACCTCAGGGCGGCCCTGACCGCCGATCCGGCCGCCGCGGAGTTCTTCGAGACGCTGGACCGGCAGAACCGCTACGCGATCCTGTACCGGGTCCAGGACGCCAAGAGGGCCGAGACCCGGGCACGCCGGATCGAGAAGTACGTGGCGATGCTGGCGAGGGGCGAGAAGCCGCACCCTTAGCCACGCGCCCCGGCCGTCAGCGGGCGGGAATCAGCGGTGCACCTGCTCCTGCGCCTCAGGAACGTGCGCCGCCACGAGCCGGCCCGCCGGGGCGGACGCCCGTCGCCGGTCCACCCCGTACGCGACGCCCGCCACACCCAGGCCGAGGACGGCGAGCAGCGCACCCGCCAGCGCGGGCGACGTCGCGCCGAAGCCCGCCGCCAGGGCCAGCCCGCCGATCCACGCGCCGCCGGCGTTCGCCAGGTTGAAGGCGGCCTGGTTGGCGGAGGAGGCGAGGGAGGGGGCCGCGGCGGCCTTCTCCATGACCATGAGCTGGAGGGGGGAGCCGGTGACGAACGCGGCCATGCCGAGCAGGGCCACGCCGAGCGCCGCGCTCCACTCGGCGCGCATCAGCACCGGGAAGAGGGCGAGGACGACGCCGAGCGCGGCCAGGCCGCCGAACAGCGTGCCCCGCATCGCGTGGTCGGCGAGGCGTCCGCCGAGCAGGTTGCCCGCGGTGGCGCCGACGCCGAACAGCGCCAGCAGCAGCGTCACGCTGGCCGGGGCGAACCCGGCGGAGTCGGTGAGCATCGGGGTGACGTAGCTGTACGCGGCGAACAGCGCGCCGAAGCCCGCGACCGTCGTACCGAGCGCCAGCCAGACCGGCAGGGACTTCAGCGCGGCCAGCTCGTGGCGCAGCCCCGCCGGGGTGGCGTGGGTGTGGTCGCGCGGTATGAGCAGGGCGAGCGCGGCTATCGCGGCCAGACCGATGGCGCTGACCCCGAGGAAGGTGGCCCGCCAGCCCATGTGCTGGCCCATCAGCGTGGCCACGGGCACGCCCGCCACGTTGGCGACGGTCAGCCCGAGGAACATCAGGGAGACCGAGCGTGCCTTGCGCTCCGGCGCGACCATGCCGGTGGCGACGACCGCGCCGACGCCGAAGAAGGCGCCGTGCGGCAGGCCGCTCAGGAAGCGGGCGGCGAGCAGGGACTCGTAACCGGGGGCGAACGCGGAGAGCGCGTTGCCCGCGACGAAGACGGCCATCAGGCCGATCAGCACCGTGCGGCGGGACATCCGGGCGGTGACCGCGGCCAGCAGCGGAGCGCCGATGACCACGCCCAGCGCGTACGCCGAGACCAGGTGCCCGGCGGTCGGGATGGAGATGTGCAGGTCGTCCGCGACGTCGGGCAGCAGGCCCATCATCACGAACTCGGTGGTACCGATGCCGAAGGCGCCCACGGCGAGGGCGAGCAGGGCCAGGGGCATGAGGGGACCTCTCAGAACGAAAGTGCCGTACAGGGCTCAGGGGGAATCTTCTATGTTCCCGTACGGAACAAAGTCTTTCAAGGTCAGTATTCCTGCGGGTTACGACGGCATGTCGAGCTTCACACGAGCCGCCACCGGGAGATGGTCGCTGTTGGTGCGCGGCAGGGTCCAGGAACTCTCCGGCTCGACGCCCTTGACCATGATCTGGTCGATCCGCGCCATCGGGAACGCGGCCGGCCAGCTGAAGCCGAATCCGCTGCCCGCCGCGCCCTGCGTGGAGCGGAGCTGGGAGGTCACGGCGTTGAGCGAGCGGTCGTTCATCGTGCCGTTCAGATCGCCGAGCAGCACGACACGGGTGAGGGTCTCGTCCGCGATGGCCTCGCCGAGCGCGTCGGCACTCTTGTCGCGCTGCCGGGCGGTGAACCCGGCCTCCAGCTTCACCCGCACCGAGGGCAGGTGGGCGACGTACACCGCGACCAGGCCGTGCGGTGTGGAGACCGTGGCGCGCATCGCCCGCTTCCAGCCGAGCTTGATGTCGACCGGCTCGATCTGGCTCATCGGGTACTTGCTCCACAGTCCGACCGTGCCGACCACCGCGTGGTAGGGGTACGTGGCCTTGAGCGCGGTGGAGTACACCGGCACGGCGGAGGCGGGCAGCTCCTCCAGGGCGACCATGTCGGCGCCGGAGGCGGAGACGTCACGGGCCGTGGCGGCCGGGTCCGGGTTGTCGGCGTTCACGTTGTGGGTGGCCACGACCAGGTCGCCGCCGGTGCCCGACTTGTCGGTGAGCAGCAGCCCGCCGAACAGGTTCAGCCAGACGATCGCCGGGAGCAGCACCGCGATCAGCGCGGTGGCGGAGCGGCGGACCAGGCCGAGCACCAGCAGCACCGGGATCGCCAGGCCCAGCCAGGGCAGGAAGGTCTCGATCAGGCTGCCGAGGTTGCCGAGCCGGTTCGGGATGCGCGAGTGGACCACCATCACCAGCGCCAGCAGCAGCGCGAGCGCGGCGGTGACCAGCCCCCGGCGCCAGATGCGTCGATCGCCGCGCCAGCCGCCGAACAGGCGGTGCGCCAGGCGCCGAAGCCGGGACACTGGTCGCTCGGGCCCCGAGCCGCCGTTGTCCGTCTCCGTCATGTACGCCTGCTGCGCCATACCGTGCCTCACTGCCTGCCGTGCACTCCGTCATCCCCCCGTGTGTCTGTACGACCCTAGGGGATGCCGGGCTCCGTTCCGCCGTCCCATGACGGCCGTTCGGAAGACGAGGACGTGCGAGGCGGCGCCATCAGTTCCGAGAAGCCCCCGCACGGAGGGCTTCTGTGACGAAACACGCACATCCGGGCTACTGCGCCGGGGGCCTGACGGGCCGTAGGCCGGCGATCAGCGTGTCGACGATCTCCTCCGCGAGCCCCTCGGGGAGGCCGGCGTCGGGGCGCAGGACGGTGCGGACGAGCATGGCGCCGACGAACATGTCGTTGGCCAGTTCCACGTCGATGTCGGTACGGAGTTCACCGTCGCGCTGGCCCCGGCGCAGCACGTCCAGGGCGAGGGCCCGGCGGGGCGCTATGACGCTCGCCTCGTAGGCGGCCCAGATGCGGGGGCTGCACTTCGCCTGGACGTAGACGTTGTGCATGATCGCCGAGGACCGGCTGGCCAGCCCCCGGCGGCGCAGGGTCTCCAGCAGGACGACGAGGTCGTCGCGCATGGAGGTGCCGGGGAGTTCCGGGTCGGGGGGTTCGGCGGTGCGCAGGACGTCGACGAACAGTTCCTCCTTGCCGCTCCACCGGCGGTAGATGGTGGCCTTGCCGACCCCGGCCGTACGGGCGACGCGCTCGATGGAGAGGTCGGCCAGCGGTACGCCGTCCTCCAGGAGCTTCATCACGCCCTCGATGATGGCGCGCTCCACGGCCTCGCTGCGGGGCCTGCCCCGGGCGGGGGCGGGCTGCGCGGGCCGGTCTGCGGCAAGGCTCACGTCTCGTCCTCTCGGTGTGCTGCGGAAGATTCTCCCGCAGCGGCAGCCTCCCCCCGCCGGGTACCGGTACTCAGTCGCCGGTGCTGATCAGTTCCGGCTCGCGCTCGCCGGCCTCGGCGGCCGGGGACCTGCCCGGCAGGAACACGGCGACCACGACGGCCCCGATCAGCGCCACGCCCGTGCCCCACAGGGCGGTGACGTGCATGGCGTGCAGGAAGGCGTCGTAGGCGGGCGTGACCAGGGCCTGGCCGCGCGGGCCGAGCTTCTCCGCGATGCCGAGGGTGGCCTCGATGGACTCGCCCGCGGTGTCGCGCAGGCCGGGCGGCAGCGCGCCGAGCCTGCCCTCGATGCCGCCCCGGTAGGAGGTGGCGAGCACCGAACCGAGTACGGCGATGCCGAGGGCGCCGCCGACCTGGCGGAAGGTGTTGCTGAGCGCGGAGGCGGAGCCGGCCTTCTCGCGGGGCAGGGCCTGCATGATGACGACCGAGGTCGGGGTCATGATGTGCGCCATGCCGGTGCCCATCAGGAAGAAGACGACCTCCAGCAGCCAGATCGGCGTGTCGGCCTCGAAGCCCGCGAACGCGGCCAGGGTGGCGGCGATCAGCAGCATGCCCGCGGTGGTGGTGGCCCTGTTGCCGAACCGGTCGACCAGCAGCCGGGCGCGCGGCGCGAAGATCATCTGGGCGGCGGCCAGCGGCAGCATCAGCAGGCCGGACTCCAGCGGGGAGTAGCCGCGCACGCTCTGGGTGTAGAAGACGCCGAAGAACGTGACGCCCATCAGCGCGAAGAAGACCAGCGCGATGGCGGCCATGGCGGCCGAGAAGACCTTGTTGCGGAAGTAGGTCACGTCCAGCGAGGGGTGGTCGCTGTGCTTCTCGTAAACCACGAAGCCGATCAGTACGACGACACCGGCGATGATCGTGGCCAGCACCTTGGCGTCGGTGAAGTCGGCCAGCTCGCCGCCCTTGATGATGCCGTAGACCAGCAGCACCAGGCCGAGCACGGAGAGCACCACGCCGACGGGGTCCAGGCGGCCGGGGCTGGGGTCGCGGGAGTCGGGGACCAGCCAGACCATCAGGGTGAGGGCGACCAGCACGATGGGCACGTTGATCAGGAAGACCGAGCCCCACCAGAAGTGGTCCAGCAGCGCGCCGCCGGTGATCGGGCCGATGGCGATGGCGAGGCCGACCCCGCCCGCCCAGATGCCGATGGCCTTGGGCTGCTCGGAGCGCTCGAAGACGTTCATCAGCACGGCCAGGGTCGCGGGCATGACGAAGGCGGCACCGAGGGCCATGACGGCGCGGTAGGTGATCAGCTGGCCCGGCGAGCCGGACTCGGCGGCCAGCGCCGAGCCGATGCCGAACACCACCAGCCCGCCGAGCAGCACCTTCTTGCGGCCGAGCCGGTCACCGATGAGCCCGGCGGTGAAGAGCAGGCCGGCGAAGACCAGGGTGTAGGAGTTGATCGCCCACTCGATCTCGCTCTGCGTGGCGCCGAGACCGGTGGGCGCCGGGGTGGCGATGGTCTTGATGGCGACGTTCAGGATCGAGTTGTCGAGCACCACGATGAGCAGGCTCAGCATCAGCACGCCGAGGATCGCCCAGCGGCGCCGGTGCACGGCTTCCGGTATCCGGGGGGCAGGGGAGGTTGTCATGTGCCCGATCGTAGGCCCATTTCAATACGGCACCGTCTCGTATCTGAATTCCTTTGCCGAGGCATTGCGTGGGCCCTCCCGGACCGGAGTCCTGGGGTCCCCCTGGCCACCTCCGGCACGAGGTGCCACCATGGAGACGATCCGGGGACGCCGAAAGGGCGCCTCGAGATGAACTGAAGGAGCCGTTGCCATGACGCAGCTCTCGGCTGCCCAGACGAAGCCCTCCGACGGCAAGACGCTGTACGGAGGAAAGGGCACCCGCCGCATCACGGTCCGCGACATCGCCCTCGCCAAGGAGCGGGGCGAGAAGTGGCCCATGCTCACCGCCTACGACGCGATGACCGCCTCCGTCTTCGACGAGTCCGGCATCCCCGTCCTCCTCGTGGGCGACTCGGCGGGCAACTGCCACCTCGGCTACGAGACCACCGTGCCGGTCACGCTCGACGAGATGACCATGCTCTCCGCCGCCGTCGTACGCGGCACCAGCCGCGCCCTCATCGTCGGCGACCTCCCCTTCGGCTCCTACCAGGAGGGCCCGGTGCAGGCGCTGCGCTCGGCGACCCGGCTGGTCAAGGAGGCCGGGGTGGGCGCGGTCAAGCTGGAGGGCGGCGAGCGGTCGCACGAACAGATCCGGCTGCTGGTCGAGTCCGGCATCCCGGTGATGGCCCACATCGGCCTCACCCCGCAGTCCGTCAACGCCATGGGCTACCGGGTCCAGGGGCGCGGCGAGGAGGCGGCCCAGCAGCTCCTGCGCGACGCGAAGGCGGTCCAGGACGCGGGCGCGTTCGCCGTCGTACTGGAGCTGGTCCCCGCGGAGCTGGCGGCCGAGGTGACGCGGGTCCTCCACATCCCGACGGTCGGCATCGGGGCGGGCCCGGACACCGACGCGCAGGTGCTCGTCTGGACCGACATGCTCGGCCTGACCTCGGGCCGGGTCCCGAAGTTCGTCAAGAAGTACGCGGCGCTCCGCGAGGTCATGGGCGACGCGGCCAAGTCCTTCGCGGAGGACGTCGTCGGCGGAACGTTCCCCCTCGACGAGCACTCCGTCCACTGACCACTGCCGCACCACCAACGGGCAGCCCGCCGGACCTTCCCCCTACCGGCGGGCTGCCCTGTGGTTCACGGGGCGCCGGGCCCGGCCCGGTGCACGTGCAGCGAACACCGGGCCACCGCCCTGATCAGCTCACGGACCCGTCCCTGCTCAGAGCACGACGCGGTAGTGGGTCGTCAGGCGCCGGTCGTCGTCCAGGACGTGGAAGGCGATGCCGGGTGGCTGGTCCCGGTCTGCGAGGTCGTCGCCCTCCCAGGGCATCCGCAGGGTCCAGGTGACCGCGGGGCCGACGATCAGGGGACGGCCGGCGAAGGCCGAGGCGGCTGCCGTGTGGGCGTGCCCGGTCAGGACGGCGACGACCTGCGGGTGCGCCGCCAGCAGGGTGGCCAGTCGTCCGGGCTGTTCCAGCAACATGGAGTCGGCCAGCGGGTGGTGGAGTTCGACCGGTGGGTGATGGAAGGCGATCAGTGCCGGGGTGTCCCGGGGCAGGCCGGCGAGAGTGGTGTCCAGCCAGTCGAGCGTCACCGCGTCGAGACGTCCCTCGTCGCGGCCGGGAATGCTGGAGTCGCACATCAGCACGGCGGTCCCGGAGATGTCGTGCAGTCGGTTGACGGGGGCGTGGTCGGGCGCCTCGCCGAGCAGAGCCTTGCGGTAGGCCGCGCGCACATCGTGGTTTCCGGGAAGGGTGAGCACCGGGAACGGGGCCGCCAGTATGCGGGCTGCCTCCTCGTATTCGGCCTCCGCGCCGTGATCGGCTATGTCCCCGGTGACCAGGACCGCGTCGACCGGGTGAGGCAGCGCCCGCAGGTATTCCATGACGCGCTCGGCGCGCCGGGTGGCCCTCTCACCGCCGTCCAGGTGCAGATCGCTGATCTGGGCGAGTAACACAGTCATCTTTGTCCTCTCATCGGGCGGGTGATCGTGAGGGTCGAGAAGTATTCAGCCAGCCGTCGTCCGCCTTCACCAGCCGGTGTCTGCCGACAACGTAGAACGGGGCGGCGGGCTCGCGTTCATCGGGTGTGCCGGTCGCCTGCCTCGACGCCGCACCTGTCGCGTGAGCGCCGGCAACGCGGCAATCCCATACCCTCAAGTTCGGTCACGCCGACCTGAGTTCATTCACCGGGGAGAGGGGGAGCGATGAGTGCTGACGTCGTTCTGAGCAAGGACGATCTCCGGGCTGTCACCGCCTTCGCCGCGGCCTCCGCCGAGACCGTGCTGGGCATCTTCGAGGCGGATCAGCCCGAAGACTCGCGGCCTCGGGAGGCCATCAGCGCCGCCTGGGCGTTCGCGCGGGGCGGGGAGCGGGGGAAGGCGCTGCGCGACGCGGCGTGGGCGGCGCTCAAGGCGGCCCAGGGCGCCCACTCCACCGCCGCACGGGAGGCCGCGCGGGCGGCGATGGCCGCGGCCGGGGCCGCCTATCTGCATCCGTTGGCCAAGGCCACGCAGGTCAAGCACATCCTCGGGGCCGGGGCCCACGCGGCGAGGGCGGCCGAGCTGGTCGGTGAGAGCGCGGCCGGCCACCTCGAGCGGACGGTGCGGCGGGCGGCACCCCTCGTGGTCGACGTGCTCCATCGCTACCCGGCCGCCCCGCAAGGCGGTGGGCGGGTGGGCGAGTTGACCCGCGCCCTCGACGCCGGCCTGCGCGCCCGCCCCCAGTGACTACGCCCGCTCCCGCCACGCGTTCGTGATCGGCAGCCGCCGGTCCTTCCCGAACCCCTTCGGCGAGATCTTCGTGCCCGGGGGGTACTGCCGCCGCTTGTACTCCGCCGTGTCGACCATGCGGAGGATTCGCACGACGAGGTCACGGTCGAAGCCCGCCGCCACGATCGCGTCCGCCCCCTGGTCGTGGTCGACGTAGAGGTCGAGGATCGCGTCCAGGACGGGGTAGTCCGGGAGGGAGTCGGTGTCCACCTGGCCGGGGCTCAGCTCGGCGCTGGGGGGCTTGCTGATGGAGTTCGACGGGATCGGCGGGGTCTCGCCGCGTTCCTCGGCCGCGCGGTTGCGGTAGCGGGCGAGCCGGAACACCGAGGACTTGTAGACGTCCTTGATCGGTCCGTACGCGCCCACCGAGTCGCCGTACAGGGTCGAATACCCCACCGCCAGCTCGGACTTGTTGCCCGGAGCCAGCACGAGCTGGCCCTCCTGGTTGGACACCGCCATCAGCAGCGTGCCCCGCAGCCGGGACTGGAGGTTCTCCTCCGCCAGGCCGGTCAGGCTCAGCGCGCCCATGTAGGCGTCGAACATCGGCTCGATCGAGACCGTACGGAAGTGCAGCCCGGTACGCCGGGCCAGCTCGGCCGCGTCGCTCCGGGAGTGCTCGGAGGAGTACTTCGACGGCATCGAGATCCCGTACACGTTCTCCGCGCCCACCGCGTCGCACGCGATCGCCGCCACCAGCGCCGAGTCGATGCCCCCGGACAGTCCGATCAGCACCGAGCGGAAGCCGTTCTTGGTGACGTACGCCCGCAGGCCCGTCACCAGTGCGCCGTACATCTCCGCCTCGTCGTCCAGCCGCTGGGCGTAGCCGCCGAGGTGTTCCGGCTCGTAGGGCGGCACGGGGTCGGGGGAGAGGACCACGCGGTCGATGCGCAGACCGTCGTCCACGACACCGGTCGGCGCGTCCGGGTCGGCGGCGGGCAGGTCCAGGTCCAGCAGCAGGCAGGTCTCCTCGAACTGCGGGGCCCGCGCGATCACCGCGCCGTCCGCGCCGACCACGATGGAGTCGCCGTCGAAGACCAGCTCGTCCTGGCCGCCGATCATGGCCAGATAGGCGGTGGTGCAGCCCGCCTCCTGTGCCCGCTTGCCGACCAGCTCCAGGCGGGTGTCGTCCTTGTCCCGCTCGTACGGCGAGGCGTTCACCGAGAGCAGCAGGCCCGCGTGGGCGGAACGGGCGGCGGGGACGCGGCCGCCGTCCTGCCAGAGGTCCTCGCAGATGGCGAGCGCCACGTCCACCCCGCGCACCCGGATCACCGGCATGGTGTCGCCGGGCACGAAGTAGCGGAACTCGTCGAAGACGCCGTAGTTCGGCAGGTGGTGCTTGGCGAAGGTGAGGGCCACCTCGCCCCGGTACAGCACCGCCGCCGCGTTCTGCGGGGCACCGGCCGGCTGGCCGTACTTCGGCTGCGCGGTCGCCGAGCGGTCGAGGTAGCCGACGACCACCGGCACCTCGCCGAGTCCCTCCTCGGCCAGCCGGGCGGCCAGCGTGCGCACGGCGGCGCGGGAGGCTTCGACGAAGGACGAGCGCAGGGCGAGGTCCTCCACGGGATACCCGGTCAGCACCATCTCCGGGAACGCGACCAGATGCGCTCCCGCCTCGGCCGACCGACGGGTCCGGTGGACGACGGACTCGGTGTTGCCGGCGATGTCGCCGACCCGGGCATCGATCTGATTCAGGGCGAGACGAAGTTGAGGCACCCCGCCAGTGTAATCGTCACTCAGACGCGATGGGGGGCGTGAGGTGTCCGGCACCCCACGCCCCCGTCACCGGCTGCCGCGGATCAGTGGCCCTTGTACGACTGCACATAGCCGTTCGCGGGCGAGCCCACGCCGGTCACGTCGTCGTAGCCCTTGACCGCGTGCAGCGAGCTGTCCTTGCCGAGGCTGCGGACCGAGGTGGTCAGGCCGCCGGAGGCGTCCAGACCGTTCACGAAGTCGGTACGGGCCACCGCCAGGCCGGAGCCCGTCGGGTTGTCGGTGACGTCGTGGAAGACGTCCTTCTTGCCGTACCGCTGGTAGATCGACGGGTTGGCGAAGCCGATCGCCTTGCCGCCGCGCGCCTCCTGGGCCAGCGCCTGCACGGCCGCGATCACCGGCGCGGCCAGCGAGGTGCCGCCGATGCGGTACTCGCTGTAGCGCTGGGTCCCGTCCGGGAAGGTCTGGGTCTGGCCGACCAGGAAGCCGGTGTTCGGGTCGGCGATGGCCGCGATGTCCGGGACGACGCGGTTGCCGGCCTTGTTGTTGGCCGTGGCCAGCTTCTCCGGGACGATGCCTTGCTGGTAGTACGGCTGCGGCACGGTCCTGCTGGTGCCGCCGCCCGCGCCCGAGGTGAAGGCGCCGGGGAAGGCGTCCCAGCTCTTGCCGTCGGCCGACAGGAGGGCCTTCTCGGTGCCCCAGCCGGTCTCCCACTGGTACGTGTCGCCCTTGCCGACCGCCAGCGAGGTACCGCCGACCGCCGTCACCCAGGCCGAGTTGGCGGGGGTGTCGACCTGCTTCACGCCCGGCGTGGTGTCCGTGGCGGTGTTCGCCACCTCGTCACCGTCGTCGCCGGAGGAGAAGTAGAAGCCGATGCCCTCCACCGCGCCGAACTGGAACACCTGGTCGTACGCGGCGGCCAGGTCCGGCGTCTGGTTGGCCTCGATGTCGCCCCACGAGTTGGAGACGATGTCGGCCAGGTGGCTGTCGACGACCTTGCTGAGCGAGTCGAGCAGGTCGTCGTCGTAGCAGGAGGCGGCGCCCACGTAGGTGACGTCCGCGTTCGGCGCGACCGCGTGCACGGCCTCCACGTCGAGGGTCTCCTCGCCGTACCAGCCGGACGCCCCGCACTCCTTGGTCTTCGTGTACTTCTCCGGCAGCACCTGGTGGAGCTGGCCGGTCTGCCACGCCGCGTCGCCGTGCTTCTTGGCGTAGGAGCCCGCGTCGAAGGCGATGGTCGGCGAGGCGTAGGCGTCCGTGATGGCGACGCGCACGTGCTTGCCGGTGTACTGGCCCGCGCCGTAGGCCGCGCGGAGCTGCTTGCCGGTGTAACCCTGGATCGCGTACGGGATCTTGTGGCCGTACGCGTCCGGCAGGCTGCTCGCGGTGTTCGAGCCGAAGTAGCTCGAGAACGGACCGGCGTTCTTGAACACCGCGTCCGGGGGCGGCAGCTGATCGTCGTGCTTCGACTTGTGCGGCGCGGTGTCCAGGCCGGTCACGGTGAGCACGGCGCCCTCGAGCGAGGCGGGCGCGGAGGCGGACTTCGCCGGGGCGCGGTAAGTCCGCTCGCCCTTGGCGTAGTTGTGGAGCTGGGTGCCGAACGCCTTCTCGGCGGCGGCCACGTCACCGGAGACGGCGACGTAGTGCGCGGTGACCCCGGTGACTGTCAGGCCGGCCGACTTCAGCCAGGATTTGACGGCGGTCACCTGGGCCTTGGTGGCCCCGAAGCGGGCCTGCGCCTGCTTGGCGCTGAGGTGCTTGCCGTACAGCGGCGAGGCCGGGTCGGAGACGGCCCTGGCGTAGGCCGCCAGCCCGGCCGCGTCCCGCCCGGCCAGGTAGACGCGGGCGTTGACGCGGGCGCTGTCGGCCGCGGCGCCCTTGTCCGCCTTCGCCGTGGCCCACAGCGGCCGGGTGCCGGTCAGCGCGTCGCGCGCCGGGCCGTCCGCGTGGGCCACGGGTATGCCGAGCGCCAGCGCCCCGGCGATCATCGGCAGCGTCGCCGCCATGCTCACACCGGCGCGCGTCTTGGCGCGGTTGGATCTCATAGAACCCCCTGCGATGCGTTTCGCATGCATGTCGTGGTCGGTACGTCGCGGATGTGCGCCGGTGAAGCGGCGGTGTCGACCGGCGTGGAGATCGCACGATGGGGGCCACTCTGACTGATGAACCGTTCATGTCAGGGGCAGCAAAAGGTCAAGAGAAGCTCAAGTAATCATGCAAAGAGCTGACTTGATCCGGATCTCTCACGAACGGGCGTGTGCGCCCCGCTTCTTGAGCATGTCCGCCATCAGCCGGATCTCGGACCGCTGGGCGTCCACCATCCCCCGCGCGAGCCGCTGCTCCGGCCCCGCCGCACACCGGGCCACACACCCCTCGGCCATGTGCACCCCGCCCTTGTGGTGCTCCGTCATGAGCTGGAGGTAGAACACCTCCGCCGCGCGCCCCCTGAGCGAACTCAGCTTGCGCAGATCGGAGTTGGTGGCCATGCCTGGCATGAGCGCGCCGTCCTGCCCCGGCGGCATGTCACCCATGCCCATCCAGGTCATCGGCGGCTCGGCGGACACCTTCGGCAGCCCCCACAGATCCAGCCAGCCCAGCAGCATCCCGCGCTGGTTGGCCTGGGTCTGCGCGATGTCGTACGCGAGCCGCCGCACCTCCTCGTCACCGGTGCGGTCGCGCACCAGGTACGACATCTCCACGGCCTGCTGATGGTGCACGGCCATGTCCCGCGCGAACCCGGCGTCCGCCGACTCCGCGCCCGGCACCCGTACGGCCACGGAGTCGCGCTCCCCGCCTGCCGCGTACCCCCCGGCCCCCGCCGCGACGACGGCCAGCAGGGCGCCCCCGGCCGCCAACCCGACGTACCCGCGCCTCACTTCATGACCCCGCCGGTGCAGGAGGCGCCCGGCTCGGGGGTCTGCTTGCCCTGCACATAGGCGGCGAAGAACTTGTCCACCTCGGGGTCGGACGCGCTCTTCACACTCACCTGGTGCCCCCACGCCGAAAGGATCAGCGGTGCGGCCTGGTCCGCGTACGGGCTCATCAGCGAGTACGGCGTCCGCTTCACCTTGGCCGCGAGCGCGTCCACGTCCGCCTTCTTCGCCTTGTCCGTGTACGTCACCCAGACCGCGCCGTGCTCCAGCGCGTGCACCGCGTTCTCGTCCCGCACCGGGTCCTTGTAGACATCGCCGTTGCAGTTGAGCCACACCGGGTTGTGGTTCCCGCCGACCGGCGGGTGCATCGGGTACGTCACCTTGGTGCCGACGTGGGTGCGCGACAGCTTGCCGGACCAGGTGCGCACCCCGTCCGCGCCCGTGGTGAAGTGCCCGGAGCCGCCCTTGGCGTCCCCGCTCGCGGCGGTGTCCTTGTTCTTGCCCGAGTCCGACTGGGAGCGCACCAGCGCCACCCCGCCGACGACCAGCCCCGCGACGACCACCACGCTCGCGGCGACGGCCAGCACCCGGTTGCGGCGGGCGCGGGCACGCTCGGCGCGCCGCATCTCCTCTATGCGCGCGGCGCGCGGAGAGGCGGGGGTGTGCTGGTCGGTACCCATGGGGCGTGTCCTTCCGCGGAGCGGTCATGAGGCCCGCTGATCGTAGTGGGGAGAACGGGCCGTGGGCAGGCAGGTACGACAACCGGATAATTTGAACCACGGATGCGTATTACCTACGCTTCCGGTATGCGGCTGTTGCGCTCCACCGATCTCGCCCTGCGCGTCCTGATGCGGCTCGCGGTGAGCGGCGGCGCCAGCCCCACGACCCGGCAGGTGGCCGAGGACATGGGCGTGCCCTACACCCACACCGCCAAGGTCGTCGCCGAACTCCAGCACCTCGGGCTGCTGGAGGCCCGCCGCGGCCGGGGCGGGGGACTGGCCCTGACCGACAGGGGCCGTACCGCCTCCGTCGGCGCGGTCGTCCGGGTCTTCGAGGGCGACGGCGACGTGGTCGACTGCGAGGGCCCCACCCCCTGCCCCCTGAACTCCGCCTGCCGCCTGCGCGGTGCCCTGCGCCGGGCCCAGGAGGCGTTCTACGCCGCCCTGGACCCGGTCACGGTGGGAGACATGGTCGCCGACCCCACCGGCCCCCTGCTGCTGGGCATGGTCGGCGGCCCGCCCGCTCAGCTCGCGAGCCAGAGGTCCGGCCCGAACACCTCGTAGTGGATGTCGGCCGGGGCCACGCCCTTCCCGATGAGCTGCGCCCGCACCGCCCGCATGAAGGGCAGCGGCCCGCACAGATAGGCGCGG
Organism: Streptomyces griseoluteus; assembly: GCF_004784465.1. Lineage (GTDB taxonomy): Bacteria > Actinomycetota > Actinomycetes > Streptomycetales > Streptomycetaceae > Streptomyces > Streptomyces griseoluteus. The sequence continues at coordinate 259,764 of NZ_SRRU01000002.1, forward strand.
GTGCCGGAGGGCACCGGAATCCCGGCCAGGTCCACCAGGCCGGTGCGGGCGCCGTCGGCCGCGTCGCGCTCGTAGAAGAAGTGGCAGGCGCAGTCGGCCAGCTTGCCTGCGTACAGCTCGTGGTCGGCGCGCAGGGCGTGGTGGGCGGGGGAGCGGTCGCCGTGCACCACGGTGACCGGGCCGGTGTGGCCGTCCGCCGCGAGCGAGGCCAGCATCGCCACCATCGGGGTCACCCCGATACCGGCCGAGGCGAGCAGCAGCGGGCGGCTGTCGTCGCCGTCGAGCACGAGGTCGCCGTACGGCTCGGACAGGGTGAGCCGGTCACCGACGGCCGCGTGCGCGTGCAGGAAGGCGGAGACCTCGCCCTCGACGCGCTTGACGCTGATCTGCCGCAGCCCGGCACCGGGGGCGCCGGAGAGGCTGTACTGCCGGATCTGGTGCGCACCGTCGGGCAGGTCGACGCCCACGGACACGTACTGCCCCGCGCGGAAGCCGGACACCGGCCCGCCGTCCACCGGGCGCAGCCGCAGCGTGACCACGTCCGCGGTCTCCGGGACCCGCTCCGCGACCTCCCACTCCCGCGTGCCGCTCCCGCCGCTCTCCTCGTACAGCCCGCGCTCCAGGCCGATCAGGGTGCGGGCCATCAGCCAGTAGACCTCGTCCCAGGCGGCCGCGACCTCGGGGGTGACGGCGTCGCCGAGCACCTCGGCGATGGCGGCGAAGAGGTGCTCGTGGACGACCTCGTACTGCTCGGGGGCGATGCCCAGGGAGGCGTGCTTGTGCGCGATCCGGCCGAGCATAGCGTCGGGCCGCCGGTCCGGGTGCTCCAGCAGCATCGTGGCGAAGGCGGCGATGGAACCGGCGAGGGCCTGCTTCTGGGCGCCGGACGCCTGGTGGCCCCGGTTGAACAGGTTCCGCAGCAGCTCGGGGTGGGCGGCGAAGAGACGGGCGTAGAACCGCTCGGCGATCTCGCCGATGGCCGCGCCCACGGCGGGCAGGGTGGCGCGGACGGTCGCGGCGGAAGACGGGGACAGCATCGGGGCTCCCTTTAATTGGTATCTGGGATACCAATTAAAGCGCGGGCTCGCGGCCACTTGTTACGGAGGGGGCCGTGAGCATGCAAGATGGGCATGGGAGAGGTGCACCTGGTGTGCGCGGGCCGTTCAACCCGGAGACGTCCGGCCGATCAAGGTCCGCAACGCGCGCGAAACGCCGATGTGGTGGGATGCTCAGGTGCCGACCGCCTCCCGTCGCACCACGGACAGGCGGCCTGACCAGCAAGGATGGGGAAGCGGAAGATGGACAAGCAGCAGGAGTTCGTGCTCCGGACCTTGGAGGAGCGCGACATCCGGTTCGTACGCCTGTGGTTCACGGACGTGCTGGGCTTCCTCAAGTCCGTCGCCGTGGCCCCCGCGGAGCTTGAGCAGGCGTTCGACGAGGGCATCGGTTTCGACGGCTCGGCCATCGAGGGCTTCGCCCGCGTCTACGAGTCCGACATGATCGCCAAGCCGGACCCGTCCACGTTCCAGGTCCTGCCCTGGCGCGCCGAGGCCCCCGGTACGGCCCGTATGTTCTGCGACATCCTGATGCCGGACGGCTCCCCGTCCTTCGCCGACCCGCGCTACGTCCTCAAGCGGGCACTGGCCCGCACCTCCGACCTGGGCTTCACCTTCTACACCCACCCGGAGATCGAGTTCTTCCTGCTGAAGAACAAGCCGACGGACGGCAGCCGGCCTACCCCGGCGGACAACTCCGGGTACTTCGACCACACCCCGCAGAACGTGGGCATGGACTTCCGCCGCCAGGCGATCACCATGCTGGAGTCGATGGGCATCTCGGTGGAGTTCTCCCACCACGAGGGCGGCCCCGGCCAGCAGGAGATCGACCTGCGGTACGCCGACGCGCTGTCCACTGCGGACAACATCATGACGTTCCGCCTGGTCATGAAGCAGGTCGCGCTGGAGCAGGGAGTACAGGCGACCTTCATGCCGAAGCCGTTCTCGGAGTTCCCCGGCTCGGGCATGCACACCCACCTCTCCCTCTTCGAGGGCGACCGCAACGCGTTCTACGAGTCCGGCTCGGAGTACCAGCTCTCCAAGGTCGGCCGCTCCTTCATCGCGGGCCTGCTGCGGCACGCGGCGGAGATCTCGGCGGTCACCAACCAGTGGGTCAACTCCTACAAGCGCATCTGGGGCGGCTCGGAGCGCACCGCGGGCGCGGGCGGCGAGGCCCCCTCGTACATCTGCTGGGGCCACAACAACCGCTCGGCCCTGGTCCGCGTCCCCATGTACAAGCCCGGCAAGACCGGCTCGGCCCGCGTGGAGGTCCGCTCCCTGGACTCGGGCGCCAACCCCTACCTCGCCTACGCCGTCCTCCTGGCCGCCGGCCTCAAGGGCATCGAAGAGGGCTACGAACTCCCCCCGGGCGCCGAGGACGACGTCTGGGCCCTCTCCGACGCGGAACGCCGAGCCATGGGCATCGAACCCCTCCCGCAGAACCTCGGCGAGGCCCTCACCCTGATGGAACGCAGCGACCTGGTGGCCGAAACCCTGGGCGAACACGTCTTCGACTTCTTCCTCCGCAACAAGAAGTCGGAGTGGGAGGAGTACCGCAGCGAGGTCACGGCGTTCGAGCTGAAGAACCTGCTGCCGGTGCTGTAGAGCCGATCACCGGACGGGCTGCCCGATCCCCATCAGATTCCCCTCGCTGTCCCGGAACCAGGCAGCCCGCTCCCCCCGAGCCCCCTTGCTCGGATAGTTGCCCCGGACCTCGGCAATGCCGTTCTCGGTCCGGAACCCAGGAGCCTCGACGTCCTCGAAGACCACCCCTCGCCCCCGAAGCTCGGCGAGGGTGGCTTCGAGGTCGTCGACCTCCCACCCCATCTGGGTAAAGGTGCCGGGGGAGACCCCAGTGGACTGGAACAGGGCGAAGAACGAGTCCCCGCACCGGTAGAGCAGCCCCCCGGGCCGCTCGTCGAAGGGCTCCAGCCCCAGCTTCTCGGAGTAGAACCGCCGGGCCCTCTCCAGATCCTGAGCAGGCAGCCGAGTAGCCACGGACCCCCGCGCCAGCGCCCCGCTCACGACGCCTTCCCCCCGGCAGGCCGAGCCGGCACCCCATGCAGCGGCCCAGTGGCCCGGACCCGGTGTCGCGACTCACTGCCCTCAAGCCCTCGCCCCCGCAGCTCGGCATAGGCCGTAACCATGTAAGCCCTCTCTCCCTGGAGCCGGTGGTACAGGAGCTGTACCAAGCCCCCGTGGCCCTGAAACGGTGCACCGGCTGGCCACCAGCGGAGCGGCCGCGGAGCGGCGGACTCGATCCTGTGCAGCCTCACCAACAGGGTGAGCGAGATGCGCCTGACCCTGGCGAACCCCACCCCGGAAAACGCCGTCCTCACCAGAGACCTGCGCGACTTCATGACCGTACGCCCCCTGAACGGCAAGCACACCCACTTCCGAGTCCTGCCGGACGACCTCTGAGCACACCCCACGAAGCCGCACCCGCGAACGGCGGCAAGGGGACGTGGCGGGGGGTGTCCGCCCGCAGCGGCCGGCGATGAGGCAAGCTCAGCGGATCGAGGAAACAGAAGTCGCCGGACCGAGGACGGACACCCCCCGGCGCGGCCCCGACCCCCGACGACGCGGTGGCGAGCCACGGGCGACGCGAGCCCGATGTCCCACGAGCCACAGGCGACGCGAGGCCGACGCCGCACGAGGCGCGGCCGACGCGAGGCCGATGCCACACGAGGCCGGGCCGGTGGCACGGTTAGGCTCTGGCCAGGACCGTCTTGATCCCGAGGGGAGACCGCGGATGACGCCGGGGCGCAGGAGCAGTACGTTCACCAGACTGCTTCGGCACGGCTTCACGGACCCCTCGGGAGCGGAACGCCTGCTGGACAGCCCCGAGCTGGCCCCGGTGAAGGCGGACCCGGTCCTCCTGGAGGCGCTGGGCGCGACAGCGGACCCGGACCTCGCCCTGCGCGGCCTGGTGAGACTGCTGGAGGCCCAGCCGGCCCCCACGGACCACCGGGAACTCCTGGACACCCTGATCGCGGCGAAACCCCTCCGCGACCGCCTCCTGGGCGTCCTGGGCGCCTCGGCGGCGCTCGCGGACCACTTGACCCGCCACCCCCACGACTGGCAGGAACTGGTCACCTACGAACCAAGGGACCTGCACCCGGGAGTCACGGAGTTCGAACGCGGCCTCGCGGAAGCGACGGACCCGGTGGAACTGAGAGTGGCGTACCGCCGCTGCCTGCTCTCCATCGCCGCGAGGGACGTCTGCGGCACCACGGACGTGACCCAGACGGCAGCGGAACTGGCGGACCTGGCAACGGCCACCCTCCGCGCGGCCCTGGCCATGGCCCGGACCGCCGCCCCCGAGGACGCGCAGGCCTGCCGCCTGGCAGTGATCGCCATGGGCAAGTGCGGCGGCCACGAACTGAACTACGTCTCCGACGTGGACGTGATCTTCGTGGCGGAGCCCACCCAGGGCACGGACGAGACGAAGGCCCTGAAGGCGGCCACAAGACTCGCCTCCCACATGATGCGCATCTGCTCGGAGACCACCGTCGAGGGCTCGATCTGGCCGGTGGACGCGAACCTCCGCCCGGAGGGCCGCAACGGCCCCCTCGTCCGCACCCTGAGCAGCCACCTCGCCTACTACCAGCGCTGGGCGAAGACCTGGGAGTTCCAGGCCCTCCTGAAGGCCCGCCCGGTGGCGGGGGACAAGGAGCTCGGCGAGGCGTACACGGACGCCCTGGCCCCCATGGTCTGGCAAGCGGCCGACCGGGAGAACTTCGTCCCCGACGTGCAGAAGATGCGCCGCAGGGTGGTGGAGAACATCCCCCCGGCGGAGATCGACAGAGAGCTGAAGCTCGGCCCGGGCGGCCTGAGGGACGTCGAATTCGCCGTCCAGCTGCTCCAGCTGGTGCACGGACGCACGGACCCGGCTCTCCGCAGCGGCACCACCCTGAAGGCCCTCCAAGCCCTGGCGAAGGGCGGTTACGTGGGCCGGGAGGACGCCGCCCGCCTCGACGAGGCGTACCGCTTCCTGCGCGAACTGGAACACCGCATCCAGCTGTTCCAGCTCCGCCGCACCCACCTGGTCCCCGAGGGGGAGGAAGACCTGCGTCGCCTGGGCCGCTCATTGGGTCTGCGTACGGACCCGGTCGCGGGCCTGCGCCGCGAGTGGAAGCGCCACACAGGAGTGGTCCGCCGCCTCCACGAGAAGATCTTCTACCGCCCCCTCCTGGACGCCGTGGCCCAACTGGCCCCCGGCGAAACCAGGCTGAGCGCGGAAGCGGCAAGGGAACGCCTGGTCGCCCTCGGCTACGCGGACCCCGCAGCGGCCCTCCGCCACCTCGAGGCGCTGGCCTCCGGCGTGACCCGCAAGGCGGCCATCCAGCGCACCCTCCTCCCCGTCCTCCTCGGCTGGTTCGCGGACTCGGCCGACCCCGACGCCGGCCTCCTGAACTTCCGCAAGGTCTCGGACGCCCTGGGCAAAACTCCCTGGTACCTCCGCCTCCTCCGGGACGAGGGCGCGGCCGCGGAGAACCTGGCGAGGGTCCTCTCGGCGGGCCGCCTGGCCCCCGACCTCCTGCTCCGGGCCCCCGAAGCCGTGGCGCTCCTCGGCGACGGAGACGCGGGCGGCCTGGAACCCCGGGGCAGGGCCCAGCTGGAACAGGAGATCACCGCGGCGGTGAACCGGGCGGAGAACGCGGAACAGGGCGTGACAGCCGCCCGGGGCGTGAGGCGCCGGGAACTCTTCCGCACCGCCGCGGCGGACATCGTCGGCTCGTACGGCACGGAAACCACCCCGGCGGAGTCCGACGAGGGCGTCCTGCTGGACCGCACGGGCAGCGCGATCTCCGACCTCACCGCCGCCACCCTCGCCGGCACCCTGCGCGCGGTCGTCCGCGAGACCTGGGGCGACACCCTCCCGACCAGGTTCGCGATCATCGGCATGGGCAGGTTCGGCGGCCACGAACTCGGCTACGGCTCCGACGCGGACGTGTTGTTCGTGCACGAACCGAGAGAGGGCGTGGACGAGCACGAGGCCGCGAAGGCCGCCAACAAGGTGGTGGCCGAGATGCGCCGCCTGCTCCAGCTCCCCAGCGCCGACCCGCCCCTGCTGATCGACGCCGACCTGCGCCCGGAGGGCAAGTCCGGCCCGCTGGTCCGCACCCTGAAGTCGTACGAGGCGTACTACCGCAGGTGGTCGCTGGGCTGGGAGTCGCAGGCGCTGCTGCGGGCGGAGCCGGTGGCGGGCGACGAGGACCTGGGCCGCCGCTTCATGGCGCTGATCGACCCGCTGCGCTACCCCGCCCGCGGCCTGGACGAGGACGCGGTGCGCGAGATCCGCCGGCTGAAGGCCCGGATGGAGTCCGAGCGGCTGCCGCGCGGCGCCGATCCCAAGCTGCACACCAAGCTGGGCCCCGGCGGTCTGTCGGACGTGGAGTGGACGGTCCAGCTGCTCCAGCTCCGGCACGCCTGGGAGGTGCAGGGCCTGCGCACCCCGAGGACGCGCGAGGCGCTGGCGGCGGCCCGCGAGGCCGGCCTGATCGGCGCGGAGGACGCGGCCGTGCTGGACGAGGCGTGGGTACTGGCCAGCCGGGTCCGCAACGCGGTGATGCTGGTCCGGGGCAGGGCGGGCGACACCTTCCCCACCGAGCCCCGCGAGCTGGCGGCGGTGGGCCGCTACCTGGGCTACGGCGAGGGCCGGGCCGGCGACATGCTGGACGCGTACCGCCGTACCGCCCGCCGGGCCCGGTCGGTCGTGGACGAGCTGTTCTACGCAGGCTGAGGCGCCCCGGCACCGAGCACGGCTCTGGGCACCTGCGGCCACCGCCCGTACCAGAGCCGGGCCACGCCCACCCCGAAGGCGAGGCACATCATCCCGCCGACCGCGTCCAGCCAGAAGTGGTTGGCCGTGGACACGATGACCAGCAGCGTCAGCGCCGGGTACGCCAGTCCCAGCACCCGTACCCACGGCACCGAGGCCAGCGCGAACACGGTCAGCCCGCACCACAGCGACCACCCGATGTGCATGGACGGCATCGCGGCGTACTGGTTGGACATGTGCTTGAGGTCGCCGGAGGCCATCGAGCCCCAGGTCTGGTGCACCATCACGGTGTCGATGAAGTGACCGCCGCGCATCAGCCGGGGCGGGGCGAGCGGGAACAGGTAGTACCCGGCGAGGGCCACGCCCGTGGTGGCGAACAGCACCAGCCGGATGGGGGCGTAGCGGTCGGGATGCCATCGGTAGAGCCACACCAGCACCCCGATGGTGATCACGAAGTGCAGCGTGGCGTAGTAGTAGTTCATGCCGATGATCAGCCAACCCACCGAGTCGGCGGCGTGGTTGACGGACGCCTCGACGGCGATGCCCAGGCGGTGCTCCAGCCACCACACCGCGTCGGCGTTGCGCAGCGCCTCGCGCCTCTGCTCCGGGACGGCGTTGCGGATCAGCGAGTACGTCCAGTAACTCGCGCCGATCAGCAGGATCTCGAACCACAGCCGGGGGCGCCGGGGGCGGCGGACCCGGTCGCGCAGGGCCCGCGTCCCGCCGGCGCCCAGGCCCGTGACGGTCCGCGGTACGGCCACCTCGTCGCGGCGGCCGCCCGGTCCTGTCACGGTCGAGTCACTCATAGCTACCAAGTCTGCCAGACAAGGGACGCTCGACAGATCATCCCAAGGCTGGTACCACCACGCATGTTCTGCGCGAAAACGCCTGGCCGGGCAGGGGCCTAGCCCCGCGAACGCTCGCCCGGCGCCGAGGCGGTGGAGCCGCGCACGACGAGTTCCGGCATGAAGACGAACTCGCTGTGCGGGGCGGGCGTCCCGCCGATCTCCTCCAGCAGCGTGCGCACCGCGGCCTGGCCCATGGCCGGGACGGGCTTGCGCACGGTGGTCAGCGGCGGGTCGGTGAACGCGATCAGCGGGGAGTCGTCGAAGCCGACCACCGACACGTCGCGCGGCACGTCGAGGCCGAGCTGCCGGGCGGCCCGTATCGCGCCGAGCGCCATCATGTCGCTGGCGCACACGATGGCCGTGCACTGGCGTCCGATGAGCGCGGCGGCCGCCGCCTGCCCGCCCTCCAGGGTGTACAGCGAGTGCTGCACCAGCTCCTCGGCGACCAGGTCCGCGCCCAGCCCCAGCTGGTCCTGCATCGCACGGACGAAGCCCTCGATCTTGCGCTGCACCGGCACGAACCGCTTCGGCCCGAGCGCCAGACCGATCCGGGTGTGGCCCAGCGACACCAGATGCGTGACCGCGAGCGTGGTCGCGGCCCGGTCGTCGGGGGAGATGAAAGGTGCCTGCACCTTCGGCGAGAACCCGTCCACCAGCACGAACGGCACGCCCTGGGCGCGCAGTCGCTCGTAGCGCTGCATGTCGGCGGTGGTGTCGGCGTGCAGCCCGGAGACGTAGATGATCCCGGCCACCCCCCGGTCCACCAGCATCTCGGTCAGCTCGTCCTCGGTGGAGCCGCCCGGGGTCTGGGTGGCCAGCACCGGGGTGTAACCCTGCCCGGTCAGCGCCTGGCCGATGACCTGCGCCAGCGCCGGGAAGATCGGGTTCTCCAGCTCGGGGATGATCAGGCCCACCAGGCCCTCGCTGCGCTGGCGGAGCCGCACCGGACGCTCGTAGCCGAGCACGTCCAGCGCGGCCAGGACGGACTGGCGGGTGGTGGCGGCGACGCCCGGCTTCCCGTTGAGGACCCGGCTGACGGTCGCTTCGCTCACCCCCGCCTGCGCAGCGATGTCCGCAAGCCGTGTGGTCACGCCTGTGGACTGTACCGGCCGCACCGCGCCCGGCGCACCGGCGGGACGCCGTGCGCGGGCGGCCGAACGGCCCGCCGTGGATTGCCGCGTCATCGCGCTCCTCGCCCCTCATGGGTATGTCGTCGCTCGTGCCTGCCGGACTGTCCGCCCGGCGCACGGCCGCAAGGGGATGATCCCGGCGGCGGCCCCCCGCGGCAAGAGCTTGCAGAGTCTTGCACAAGTGTCCGTCAACCCGCCTACCGGCGGTAGACCAGTATTTCGACAAGGTCTGAGGCAGGTCACGACACGGTAACCCGGCCGTCTTCTTGCACTTTTTTTCTGCAAGGTCTTTCGCGGCGCTTACAACGCTGTTACGTTCCGAGTCGCCCGGCCGCGGCAATGGCGCAGTCGGCACGACGCGGGTGGCGGCAGACGGGGCCGCCCCTGCAATCTCGGGCTTTTCACCCTCAAGGAGAACTCATGCGGCGTGGCATAGCGGCCTCCGCGCTCGTGGCGTCCCTCGCCCTCACGGCGACGGCGTGCGGCGGGAGCGACGACGGCGACAGCAAGTCGGACGGCCCGGTGACCCTCACCTGGTGGGACACCTCCAACGCCACCAATGAGGCGCCGACGTACAAGGCCCTGGTCGAGCAGTTCCAGGCCGCCAACAAGAACATCAAGGTCAAGTACGTCAACGTGCCCTTCGACCAGGCGCAGAACAAGTTCGACACGGCCGCCGGCTCCAAGGGCGCGCCGGACATCCTGCGGTCCGAGGTCGGCTGGACCCCGGCCTTCGCCAAGAAGGGCTTCTTCCTGCCGCTGGACGGCACCGACGCCCTCGCCGAGCAGGACAAGTTCGAGCCCAACCTGATCAAGCAGGCCCAGTACGAGGGCAAGACCTACGGCGTGCCGCTGGTCACCGACACCCTCGCGTTCGTCTACAACAAGGCCCTGTTCAAGAAGGCCGGCATCACCGAGGCCCCCAAGACCTGGGACGAGCTGAAGGCCGACGCCGCCAAGGTCAAGGACAAGGCGAAGGTCGACGGCTACTGGGGCTCCACCCAGGCGTACTACGCCCAGTGCTTCCTCTACGGCGAGGGCACCGACACCGTCGACGCCGCGGGCAAGAAGATCACCGTCGCCTCCGCCCCGGCGAAGAAGGCGTACGGCACCTGGCAGAGCACGTTCTCCGGCAAGGGCCTGCACAAGGCGGACACCACCGCGGACGCCTACGCCCACATCCAGGACGCGTTCGTCAACGGCAAGGTCGCCTCGATCATCCAGGGCCCCTGGGAGATCACGAACTTCTACAAGGGCTCGGCCTTCAAGGACAAGTCCAACCTCGGCATCGCCATCGTCCCGGCCGGCTCGGCCGGCAAGGCGGGCGCCCCGACCGGCGGCCACAACCTCTCGGTCTACGCCGGCTCGGACAAGGCCCACCAGGACGCGGCCCTGAAGTTCGTGAAGTTCATGACCTCGGCCAAGTCCCAGGAGACCATCGCGCTGAAGAACTCCACGCTGCCGACCCGCGGCGACGCCTACACCTCCCAGGTCAAGGCCGACCCCGGCATCGCCGGCTACCAGGGCGTGCTCTCCGCCGCCCAGCCCCGCCCGGCGCTGCCGGAGTACAGCTCCCTGTGGGGCCCGCTGGACACCGAGCTGCCCAAGGTGGCCGGGGGCAAGGAGCCGCTGGACAAGGGCCTGAGCAACGCCGAGCTGGCCATCGCCAAGCTGGTGCCCGACTTCAGCAAGTGAGCCCGTGTGGCCGCCGGGTTCCCCCCGCCGTGGGGGATGGGGGGAACCCGGCGGCCACCGGCCTGTGACCAGCCCGCCCCCGAACTTGTAGAAGGTGTCGCACCATGACAGTCGCCATCGACCGCGCGACCGGCCGGCGCAGCGGTGAGCGGCCGCCCCGGCCCGGTCTCGGGCAGCGCCTGAAGAACGGCTACCAGAGGTACTGGTACGCGTACGCGATGATCGCGCCCGTGGTCGTCGTGCTCGGCATCCTCGTGGGCTACCCGCTGGTGCGGGGCGTCTACCTGACCCTCACCGACGCCAACAGCCTCAACTCGGCGCGCACCATCGGTGTCAACCACATCGACGCCACCTACAAGTTCATCGGGCTGGACAACTACCAGGACATCCTCTTCGGCCCCACGGCCTACGACCGCTTCTGGTCGCACTTCCTGTGGACCGTGTTCTGGACCGTCGCCTGCGTCACCCTGCACTACGTCATCGGGCTCGGCCTCGCGATGATGCTCGACCAGAAGCTGCGCGGCCGCACCGTCTACCGGCTGCTGCTGGTGCTGCCCTGGGCGGTGCCCACCTTCGTCACCGTCTTCTCCTGGCGGATCATGCTGGCCGACTCCGGAGTGCTCAACCAGATCCTCGGCGCCCTGCACCTGCCCCAGCCGCAGTGGCTGGAGGACACCTTCTGGCAGCGGTTCGCCGCCATCATGGTCAACACCTGGTGCGGAGTGCCGTTCATGATGCTCTCGCTCCTCGGCGGGCTCCAGTCCATCGACTCCTCGCTCTACGAGGCCGCCGAGATGGACGGCGCGAGCGCCTGGCAGCGCTTCCGGCACGTCACCCTGCCCGGACTGCGCTCGGTCAGCTCCACCGTCGTGCTGCTCGGTGTGATCTGGACCTTCAACCAGTTCGCCATCATCTTCCTGCTGTTCGGCCCGACCGGCGCCCCGGACGCCCAGATCCTCGTCACGTGGGCCTACTTCCTCGGCTTCGGACAGCAGCCGCGCGACTTCGCCCAGTCCGCCGCGTACGGCGTACTGCTGCTGTCGATCCTCACCGTGTTCACCTCCTTCTACTTCCGCTGGCTGAAGCGCAATGACCAGCTCGCCGTCTGACGCCGCAGGAGCCGCCGCCATGAGCACCACGACACCCCCCGAGACCGCGCCGGGACTCCCGCTCACCGCCGCCGCACCGGCCGCCGCCCGGCCCCGCGCGACCCGCCGGCGCGGCGAGCGCGGCCCGCTGGGCACCGTCCTGCTGCACGGCGGCCTGGTCCTGGCGAGCCTGATCGCGCTGGTCCCGGTGGCCTGGCTGTTCTTCCTGTCCCTCGGCCCGGACAAGGACGACTACCTGCACCCGGGCCGCATCTTCGGCCGGGCGGGCTTCGCCAACTACGCCTTCGTCCTCCAGCACACCGGCTTCTTCGACTGGTTCAAGTCGACGATGATCGTGGCGCTCGGCACCACCTTCATCGGCGTCTTCGTCGCCGCCACCACCGGCTACGCCGTCTCCCGGATGCGCTTTCCCGGCTACAAGCCGCTGATGTGGGTCCTGCTGCTCACCCAGGCGTTCCCCATCGCCATCCTGATCGTGCCGATGTACGAGATCTTCGGCGAGCTGGGCCTGATCGACACCTACTGGGCGCTGATCCTCATCAACTGCTCCACCGCCGTGCCGTACAGCGCGTGGCTGCTCAAGGGGTACTTCGACACCATCCCCTTCGAGATCGACGAGGCGGGCCGGGTGGACGGGCTCACCCCGTTCGGCACCTTCTTCCGGCTGATCCTGCCGCTGGCCCGGCCGGGCCTGGCCGTCGCCGCGTTCTACAACTTCATCACGGCGGTCGGCGAGGTCGCGTTCGCCACGACCTTCATGCTGGACGACTCCAAGTACACCTTCGCGGTCGGCCTGCAGACCTTCGTCAGCGAGCACGACGCGCAGTGGAACTACATGGCCGCCACCGCGGTGCTGATAGCGATACCGGTGTCCGTGTTCTTCTATCTCGTGCAGAAGAACCTCGTCACCGGCCTCACCGCGGGCGGCACCAAGGGCTGACGCCCCGCCGCACCCACGCCCGAAACGAACCGAACCTCGTCACGCACCAAGGACGCCATGAGCCAGCAGCATCTCGCAGCCCCGGCCGACGACTCCGCCGTCGCCCCCGCCGCCCAGCACCGCGACTGGTGGCGCGGCGCGGTGATCTACCAGGTCTATCCGCGCAGCTTCGCCGATTCCAACGGCGACGGCATGGGCGACCTGGCCGGCGTGCGGGCCAGACTGCCCTATCTGCGCGACCTCGGCGTGGACGCCGTCTGGCTCAGCCCGTTCTACGCCTCCCCGCAGGCGGACGCCGGGTACGACGTGGCCGACTACCGGGCCGTCGACCCGATGTTCGGCAACCTGCTGGACGCCGACGCGCTGATCCGCGAGGCCCACGAGCTGTCCCTGCGCATCATCGTGGACCTGGTCCCCAACCACTCCTCCGACCAGCACGAGTGGTTCAAGCGGGCGCTCGCCGAGGGCCCCGGCTCGCCGCTGCGCGAGCGGTACCACTTCCGCCCCGGCAAGGGCATGGACGGCGAACTCCCGCCCAACGACTGGGAGTCCATCTTCGGCGGTCCGGCCTGGACGCGGGTCACCGAGCCCGACGGCACGCCGGGGGAGTGGTATCTGCACCTTTTCGCGCCCGAGCAGCCCGACTTCAACTGGAACCACCCGGCGGTGGGCGACGAGTTCCGGTCCATCCTGAGGTTCTGGCTGGACATGGGCGTCGACGGCTTCCGCATCGACGTGGCGCACGGCCTGGTGAAGGCCGAGGGCCTGCCCGACCTCGGCGCCCACGACCAGCTCAAGCTGCTGGGCAACGACGTGATGCCGTTCTTCGACCAGGAGGGCGTCCACGAGGTCTACCGGCAGTGGCGCACCGTGCTGGACGAGTACGCGGAAAGGGAGGGGCCCGGAGGGCCTTCCGCAGAAGGGCGGGGGCGGGAGACGGGTGGGCGGATCTTCGTCGCCGAGGCGTGGACGCCGACCATCGAGCGGACCGCCAACTACGTCCGTCCCGACGAGCTGCACCAGGCGTTCAACTTCCAGTACCTCGGTACCGACTGGGACGCGGAGCAGCTGCGCGAGGTCATCGACCGCACGCTCGCCGCGATGCGCCCGGTCGACGCCCCGGCCACCTGGGTGCTCTCCAACCACGACGTCACCCGGCACGCCACCCGCTTCGCCAACCCGCCCGGCCTCGGCACCCAGATCCGCACCGCCGGGGACCGCGCTCTCGGCCTGCGCCGGGCCCGCGCCGCCACCCTGCTGATGCTGGCGCTGCCCGGCTCCGCCTACCTCTACCAGGGCGAGGAACTCGGCCTGCCCGACGTGGTCGACCTGCCCGACGAGGTGCGCCAGGACCCCGCCTACTTCCGGGGCGCGGGCCAGGACGGCTTCCGCGACGGCTGCCGGGTGCCGATCCCCTGGACCCGGGAGGGCTCCTCGTACGGCTTCGGCGGCGGGGGCAGCTGGCTGCCGCAGCCGGCGGGCTGGGGCGAGCTGAGCGTGGAGGCGCAGACCGGCGTGGCCGGTTCGACGCTGGAGCTCTACCGGGCCGCGCTGGCCGCCCGGCGTGAACAGCCCACGCTCGGCGCGGGCACGGGCGTCCAGTGGCTGCCCGCACCCGAGGGCGTACTGGCCTTCCGGCGCGGGGAGTTCACCTGCGTCGCCAACACTACCGGCGCCCCGGTCACCGTCCCGTCGTACGGGCGGGTGCTGCTCGCCAGCGGGGAGATCGCCGAGAGTGCCGCCGGGGCCGAGGTCCCGGCCGACACCACGGTCTGGTGGACCGCGGGCTGACAGCCTCTCTCTGAAAGTTCTTGCATCAACTTGCCACGGCCCGCTGCCTTTTCAGGCAGCGGGCCTTTAACATCTGCGTCACCGCAAGTTTGCTGAAACATTTCAGCAAGGGCATCCAGTCCTGCGGCAACAGCCTTCAACGACGAAGGAACCCCCACATGGCACGCAGAACCCTCCCCGTGGCCCTCGCCCTCGCGGCAGCGGCCTCGATTGGCATGTACCCGACTACCGCGCAGGCGTCCCCGCCCGGCACCAAGGACGTCACCGCCGTCCTCTTCGAGTGGAACTTCGCCTCGGTCGCCCGTGAGTGCACCACCACGCTCGGCCCGGCCGGGTACGGCTACGTGCAGGTCTCCCCGCCCGCCGAGCACATACAGGGCTCCCAGTGGTGGACCTCGTACCAGCCCGTCTCGTACAGAATCGCGGGCCGGCTCGGTGACCGGGCGGCCTTCAAGAGCATGGTGGACACGTGTCACTCGGCCGGCGTGAAGGTCGTCACCGACACGGTGGTCAACCACATGTCCGCGGGCAGCGGCACCGGCACCGGCGGCTCGTCGTACACCAAGTACAACTACCCGGGCCTGTACTCCTCGCCCGACTTCGACGACTGCACCGCGCAGGTCAGCAACTACCAGGACCGTTACAACGTCCAGCACTGCGAACTGGTGGGCCTGGCCGACCTGGACACCGGCGAGGACTACGTCCGCAGGACCATCGCCGGGTACATGAACGACCTGCTCTCGCTCGGTGTCGACGGCTTCCGCATCGACGGGGCCAAGCACATCGACACGGCGGACCTGGCCAACATCAAGTCCCGGCTGACCAACCCGTCCGTGTACTGGAAGCAGGAGGTCATCTACGGCGCGGGCGAGGCCGTCCAGCCCACCGAGTACACGGGCAACGGCGACGTCCAGGAGTTCCGCTACGCCTACGACCTCAAGCGGGTGTTCAACAACGAGAACCTCGCCTACCTGAAGAACTACGGTGAGGGCTGGGGGTACATGAGCAGCTCGGTCGCCGGGGTCTTCGTCGACAACCACGACACCGAGCGCAACGGCAGCACCCTCGACTACAAGGACGGCGCCAACTACACGCTGGCCAACGTCTTCATGCTGGCCTACCCCTACGGCGCACCGGACATCAACTCCGGCTACGAGTGGTCCGACGCGGACGCCGGGCCGCCCAACGGGGGCAAGGTCAACGCCTGCTGGCAGGACGGCTGGAAGTGCCAGCACGCCTGGCCGGAGATCAAGTCCATGGTCGCCTTCCGCAACGCCACCCGCGGCCAGGCCGTCTCCAACTGGTGGGACAACGGCAACGACGCCATCGCCTTCGGGCGCGGGAACAAGGGGTTCGTGGCCATCAACCACGAGTCCTCCTCCCTCTCCCGCACCTACCAGACCTCGCTGGCCGCGGGCACGTACTGCAACGTGCAGAACAACACCACGGTGTCGGTGAACTCCAGTGGCCAGTTCACCGCGACCCTCGGCGCCAACACGGCGCTCGCGCTTTATGCGGGCAAGTCGAGCTGCTGAACGCAGTCTCCCTCCAAGGGTCGTTGAATGCTTCATCGGTGAACCGCCCGTCGTATACGGGCGGTTCGTCCGTCGTTCAGGGATGAAATTTCTTTCTTCGGGTTTCAAGAGTCTTGCAGCAAGGCTTGCGGCGGCGGTACGGTCGCGCGGCGTCCGGCAACGAAGCCGTGTCCAGGGGCCGGACCCGAACGAGCCGTGAGCGCAAGGAGTCTGTGCCCGTGAGACCGAGTTGGCAGGCGCGCCGGTCGCGCCGCACCCCCGTCCCGAGGAGAGCGGCGGCCGTCGTCGCCGTGGCCCTCGCCGCCGCCCTCGTACCGCCGCTGGCGGCGCACGCTGCGGCCCCGCCCGCGCCCCCGTCGGACGCGGCCCTGGCCGCCCAGCCGGCCCGGCACGACGACACCCGCGAGCAGTTCTACTTCGTCCTGCCGGATCGTTTCGCCAACGGCGACCGCTCCAACGACCGCGGCGGACTGACCGGTTCCCGGCTGAGCACCGGCTACGACCCCACCGACAAGGGCTTCTACCAGGGCGGCGACCTCAAGGGCCTCACCCAGCGCCTCGACTACATCAAGGGCCTCGGCACGACCGCCATCTGGCTCGCCCCGATCTTCAAGAACCGCCCCGTGCAGGGCACCGGGGCCGACGCGTCGGCCGGCTACCACGGTTACTGGATCACCGACTTCACCCAGGTCGATCCGCACTTCGGCACCAACGCCGACCTGAAGGGCCTGATCGCCAAGGCGCACGCCAAGGGCATGAAGGTCTTCTTCGACGTCATCACCAACCACACCGCCGACCTCGTCGACTACCGGGAGAAGTCCTACGACTACCTCTCCAAGGGCGCCTTCCCGTACCTGACCAAGGACGGCCGCCCCTTCGACGACGCCGACTACGCCGACGGCCGGAAGAAGTTCCCGGCCGTGGACGCCTCGTCCTTCCCCCGCACCCCGGCCGTGCGCAGCCGGAGCAAGGTCCCGGCCTGGCTCAACGACCCGGCGATGTACCACAACCGGGGCGACTCCACCTTCGCGGGCGAGTCCGCCGAGTACGGCGACTTCTCCGGCCTGGACGACCTGTGGACCGAGCGTCCCGAGGTGGTCAGCGGCATGGAGAAGATCTACCAGCGCTGGGTGCGGGACTTCGCCGTCGACGGCTTCCGCATCGACACCGTCAAGCACGTGAACATGGACTTCTGGACCCAGTGGGCCACCGCGCTGGACAAGTACGCGGCCGGGCGCGGGCGGAAGAACTTCTTCATGTTCGGCGAGGTCTACTCCGCCGACACCTCGGTGACCTCCCCGTACGTCACCCGGGGGCGGCTGGACGCCACCCTCGACTTCCCCTTCCAGGACGCCGCCCGCGCCTACGCCTCCCAGGGCGGCAGCGCCAAGAAGCTCGCCGGGGTCTTCGGGGACGACTACAAGTACACGACCGACAAGGCCAACGCCTACGAGCAGGTGACCTTCCTCGGCAACCACGACATGGGCCGCATCGGCTCCTTCCTGAAGCAGGACGACCCGAAGGCGTCCGACGCCGAGATCCTGCGCAAGGACCGCCTCGCCAACCAGCTCATGTTCCTCAGCCGGGGCAACCCGGTCGTCTACTACGGCGACGAGCAGGGCTTCACCGGCTCCGGTGGCGACAAGGACGCCCGCCAGACCATGTTCGCCTCCAAGGTCGCCGACTACCTGGACGACGACGAGATCGGCACCGCCCGCACCCACGCGCGAGACTCCTACGACACCAAGGCGCCGCTCTACCGGGACATCGCGACCCTGGCCAAGCTCCGCAAGGCCAACCCGGCCCTCACCGACGGCGTGCAGACCGAGCGCTACGCGGCCGACGGCGCCGGTGTCTACGCCTTCACCCGCACCGACGCCCGCACCGGCGCCGAGTACGTCGTCGCTCTCAACAACGCCGGCGAGGCCCGGCGCGCCACCTTCACCACCGGCTCGGCGGGCATGGCCTACCGGGGGATCTACGGCACCGGGCGCACCGTGCGCACCGACGCCGGGCGCAGGCTCACCCTGACCGTCCCGGCCGGGACCGCCGTGGTCTACCGGGCCACCGGGCGCCCCGCCGCCCCCGCCACCAGGCCCACGCTCACCCTGACCGCCCCGGCCGCCGGAGCCACCGGCACGGTGGAGGTCGGCGCCGACGTGAGCGGCGGCGGTCTGAACCGGGTCGTCTTCGCCGCGCAGGTCGGCAACGGGCCCTGGAAGACGCTGGGTTCCGCGGACCACGCTCCGTACAAGGTCACCCAGGCCATCGGCAAGGACGTACCCGCCGGGACCGCGCTGCGGTACAAGGCCGTGGTGATCGACTTCGCCGGCCGCACCGCGAGCGCCCTGGCCTCCTCGGCCACCGGCACCGCGCCCGTCCCCGAGCCGCCCGCCGCCGCCTCCCGTGACTACGCGGTGGTGCACTACAAGCGGGCCGACGGCGACTACGCGAACTGGGGACTGTACGCCTGGGGCGACCTCGCGGACGGCGAGGCCACCGAGTGGCCGGCCAGCCACCCCTTCACCGGCCGCGACGCCTACGGCGCCTTCGCCTACGTCAAGCTCAAGCCGGGCGCCTCCAGCGTCGGCTTCCTGGTCATCGACAAGAACGGCGACAAGGACGTCTCCGCCGACCGGAGCATCGACGTCACGAAGACGGGTGAGGTCTGGCTGGAGCAGGGCAAGCCCGACGTGCTGACCGAGCGCCCCGACCACCCGGCCCAGGACCAGGGCAAGGCCGTACTCCACTACCACCGCGCCGACGGCGACTACGACGGCTGGGGCCTGCACACCTGGACCGGTGCCGCGAACCCCACCGACTGGTCGAAGCCCCTCACGCCGGTGAAGACTGACGCCTATGGCGCGGTCTACGAGGTACCGCTCACCGAGGGTGCCACCAGTCTCAGCTACATCCTGCACAAGGGCGACGAGAAGGACCTGCCCACCGACCAGTCCCTCGACCTCAAGGCCGACGGCCACGAGGTGTGGATGTTGAGCGGCCAGGAGAAGTACCTTCTCCCGCAGCCGAAGGGCAGCGCGGCCGCGCTCGACCTGACCACCGCCAAGGCGGTCTGGATCGACCGGGACACCCTCGCGTGGAACGGTGCCGAGGGGGCTGCCTCCACTCAGCTCCTCTACTCCCGTGACGGCTCGATCGCCGTCAAGGACGCCACGCTGACCAGCGACGACGAGCGCTGGCTGCGGCTGGAGAAGGGCACGCTCACCGACGCCCAGAAGGCCAGGTTCCCGCATCTGAAGGACTACACCGCCTGGACCGTCGACCCCCGCGACCGCGACCGGGTGCGCGAGGCCCTCACCGGCCAGCTCGTCGCCTCCCAGCGCGCGGCCAACGGCGCGGTGCTCGCCGCGACCGGTGTGCAGATCGCCGGGGTGCTGGACGACGTGTACGCCAGCGCCACCAAGAGCGGCCTCGGCCCGGTCTTCCACGCCGGCAGGCCCACCCTCTCGGTGTGGGCGCCCACCGCCCAGAGCGTCTCGCTGGAGCTGGACGGCTCCCTGAAGCCCATGCGCCGCGACGACACCACCGGCGTCTGGTCCGTCACCGGCCCCGCCTCCTGGAAGGGCAAGCCCTACCGGTACGTGGTCAAGGTGTGGGCGCCCAGCGTCGGCAAGCTCGTCACCAACTCGGTCACCGACCCCTACTCGGTCGCCCTGACCGCCGACTCGGAGCGCAGCCTCGTCGTCGACCTCGCCGACCGCTCCCTGGCCCCCGCGGGCTGGGCCGGGCTCACCAAGCCCAAGGCGGTGCCGCTGAGGGACGCGCAGATCCAGGAGCTGCACATCCGGGACTTCTCGGTGGCCGACAAGACCGTCCCGGCGGGGGACCAGGGCACCTACCTGGCCTTCACCGACAAGGACAGCGACGGCTCGAAGCACCTGCGGGAGCTGGCCAGGGCCGGCACCTCCTACGTGCACCTGCTGCCCGCCTTCGACATCGCCACCATCCCCGAGAAGAAGGCCGACCAGGCCACCCCGGACTGCGACCTGGCCTCCTTCCCCGCCGACTCCGCCAAGCAGCAGGAGTGCGTGGCGAAGACCGCGGCGAAGGACGCCTACAACTGGGGGTACGACCCGTTCCACTACACGGTCCCCGAGGGCTCGTACGCCACCGACCCGGACGGCACCGCGCGAACCGTGCAGTTCCGGAAGATGGTGCAGGCGCTCAACCAGGACGGGCTGCGGGTCGTCATGGACGTGGTCTACAACCACACGGCGGCCGGCGGGCAGGCGGACACCTCGGTGCTCGACCGGATCGTGCCCGGCTACTACCAGCGGCTCCTCGCGGACGGCAGCGTGGCCAACTCCACCTGCTGCGCCAACACCGCGACCGAGAACGCCATGATGGGCAAGCTCGTCGTGGACTCGATCGTCACCTGGGCCAAGGAGTACAAGGTCGACGGCTTCCGTTTCGACCTCATGGGCCACCACCCCAAGGCCAACATCCTGGCCGTCCGCAAGGCGCTGGACGCGCTGACCGTCGCCAAGGACGGCGTCGACGGCAAGAAGATCATCCTGTACGGCGAGGGCTGGAACTTCGGCGAGGTCGCCGACGACGCCCGGTTCGTCCAGGCCACGCAGAAGAACATGGCCGGCACCGGCATCGCCACCTTCTCCGACCGGGCCCGTGACGCCGTGCGCGGCGGGGGACCCTTCGACACGGACCCCGGCGTCCAGGGCTTCGCCTCCGGCCTGTTCACCGACCCCAACTCCTCGGCCGCCAACGGCACCGAGGCCGAGCAGAAGGCCCGGCTGCTGCACTACCAGGACCTGATCAAGGTCGGCCTGACCGGCAACCTCGCCGGATACCGGTTCACCGACAACGACGGCAAGGAGGTCACCGGCGCCGGGGTCGACTACAACGGCTCACCCGCCGGATACGCGGCCGCCCCCGGCGACGCCCTCGCCTACGCCGACGCCCACGACAACGAGTCGCTGTTCGACGCCCTCGCCTTCAAGCTGCCGGCCGGGACGAGCGCGTCCGACCGGGCCCGGATGCAGGTGCTGGCGATGGCCACGGCCGCGCTCTCCCAGGGTCCGGCCCTGTCCCAGGCGGGCACCGACCTGCTGCGCTCCAAGTCGCTGGACCGCAACTCCTTCGACAGCGGCGACTGGTTCAACGCCATCCACTGGAACTGCGCCGACGGCAACGGCTTCGGGCGCGGGCTGCCCCCGGCGGCCGACAACGAGTCCAAGTGGCCGTACGCCAAGCCCCTGCTGAGCACGGTCGAGGTCGGCTGCCCGCAGATCACCGGCGCCTCGGCCGCCTACCGCGACCTGCTGCGCATCCGCACCGGCGAGGACGCCTTCTCCCTCGCCACCACCGCCCAGGTGCAGGACCGGCTCTCCTTCCCGCTCTCCGGCAAGGACGAGACGCCTGGCGTGATCACCATGCGCCTGGGCGGCCTGGTCGTGGTCTTCAACGCCACGCCCGAGCGGCAGGAGCAGCGGATCGGCGCCCTCGCGGGCACGGACTACCGCCTGCACCCCGTCCAGGCGGCCGGCTCGGACGACGTGGTCAAGTCGGCCTCGTACGAGGCCGGTTCGGGCACCTTCACGGTCCCGGCGCGGACCGTGGCGGTGTTCACCCGGTAACGGGTCAGGACGCCAGGGAGATCAGCCGGGCGGCGAGTTCCGCGAAGGGACTGTCGCCCGGCTCGTTCTGTGCGAACGTGCGCACTACGGAGGCCATTTCGGGGTCGTAGGCGGCGCTGACCGCGGCCAGGGCGGCGAAGTCGTGCACGAGCTGGCGTTCCAGCTCCTCGCGCGGCACCCGGCGGCCCTCCAGCCAGATCAGCGCCGTCGACTCCACCAGCGAGATCCATGAGCGCACCACCAGCTCCAGCCGGGCGGGCGCCTCGGTGATCCCCAGATGGGACAGGATCTGCTCGTAGGCCGCCTGGCGCACGGAGTCGATGAGGGCGTTGGTGGCCGAGGAGCCGACCGCCGGGCCGCCCCGCATCAGGGCGGAGAAGCCCGGCCCGTGCTCGTCCACGAAGTCGAAGAAGCGGCCCATCACACGGAGCAGCCGGGCGCCGAGCGGGCCCTCGTGCGGCTCCTCGAAGCGGCCCGCCAGATCCTCCGCCGCCCGCGTCAGCGCGGCCTCGTACAGGCTCATCTTGCCGGGGAAGTAGTGGTAGACCAGCGGGCGGGAGATGCCCGCGGCGGACGCTATCTCGTCGATCGAGACCTCGTCGGGCGAGCGCCGGCTGAACAGGTCGAGCGCGACCTTGATCAACTGCTGCCGCCGCTCCTCGACGCCCATCCTGCGGCGAACCCCGGTACCCATGGGTTCAACCTTACCGACCGGCAACGACACTTGGACGATGCGGTTCCGCCCGGCCCTGCTCACATGTCCAGCACCAGCCGCTCACCCCGGGCGCGGGAGACGCAGATCAGCATCGAGTCGTCGCGCTCCCCGTCGGTCAGCAGCTCGTCCCGGTGGTCGACCTCGCCCTCCAGCACCCGCTGTTGGCAGGTCCCGCAGAAACCCTGCTCGCAGGAGTAGAGGGTGTCCGGCAGCTCCCGGCGCACCGCCGCCAGCACGGTCGAGTCGGCCGGGACGGTCAACCCCGTCCACGACCTTGTTGGGCAAACTGTCAGCAGTGCCGGTCAGTGCAGCCCGTTGATCTTCCGGCCGCCCTCCAGGGTGCCCGTCAACTGCGCCCGGGCACCCCGCTCCGCCTTCGCCACCAGCAACTGGCCCTGGCCGGACGCGGTCACCCCGCCCGAGGACCGGATCGAGGTCACGCCCCGGCTGCCCGCCGCCAGCAGGTACCAGTGGCCGCCGCTTGACTTCCACAGCACCCCGGCCAGCACGTGCGGATCGCGCGGCCCGCACGCCGTGGTGTCGGTGCCCCTGGCCACCACCGCCCCGGCCGGGCCGCCCGGCGTACGGAACTGGGCCAGCGCGGCCGTGCCGTCGCCGCGCCAGGTCTCGGCCCGCGTGCACACCCATTGCCCGTCGCCGCTCGCGTCCGGCAGCGGCTGCTCGGCGAACGCCCACGCGTTCACCCCGCGCACTCCGGCCGCCCGCTCGGCCGCCAGCGAGCAGGCGAACGGCGCCCAGGCGCGCAGCCCTTCGGCCCCGGTAGCCTCACCGGTCGACCCCGGCCGGCCCGCGGTGAGGTGGGCGGGCACCAGCTCGCCCAGGTCGCTGGAGAGCTGGGTGCCGGAGCCGTCCGTCAGCTGGAGCACGGTCCAGGAGGTGCAGTCGCCCGCCCGCAGCGCGGGGCTGTCCAGCGGGGAGGTGACCCCGTCGGTCAGGGTGAGCGCGGTCGGCGCCGACTCCGGCCTGGTCAGGTCCCGCCCGGCGGCCTTCTTCACCCAAGGGGCGGTCAGATAGCGGACGTTGCCGTCGGAGCGGCCGAGCACCAGCGCGCTCGCCTCGGCGCCGGTCGCGCCGTCCACGCGGGCGAAGTCGAGGGCCGCGCCCTCGGTGCCGTCCCTCGGCTCGGCGTAGCGGGCGATGCGCAGACCGTCGTAGAGGATCACCACGCGGGCCGCGTCCACATCGCCCGCGTACAGGAGCTGGGGCGGTCCGGCGGGGCCGCCGGTGAAGGTGCCGGGGGTGGCCGAGACGCGGACCGTGGCGCCGGGGCGGGCCCAGACCGCCAGCGCCCGGCGCAGCAGGCCGTCGTCGCCGGTGAGCGGGCCGCGCGCGGGCCAGACGGAGAAGTCGGTACGGGCCGAGGTCCGCCACGCGGCCGGGGCCACCCGCCGCACCTTGGCGGGGTCGAGCGCGGCCACCGCGGCCGGGTTCTCCGCGTACGCGGGGGCCGCGGCGCCGTCCGGGCCCCAGCCGCCGCCGGGCAGCGCGACCAGTACACAGGCCACCGCGAGCGCGGCGGCCGCGGCCACCGCCGCCTTGGTGTGCTGGCGGCGGCGCATCAGATCGGTGGGCCGGGCCTGGAGCGAGCAGGCGTCGAACTCGGGGGAGGCGAGCAGCGCGTACTGCGCGGGCACGCCGTTCGCCCCGGCCAGCGCGGACTCGGTGCGGGTGACCCCGGCGGCCTTGAGGATCTTGCGCACGTCGTCGTCCGCCAGCCCCTCCAGGCCGCGCAGGACATAGGCGGCGCGAGCCGGGCCGGGGAGGGCCGACAGCTTCTGGTCCAGGGCGAGTTCGTCGGCGCCGCCGGAGCGCGGGAAGAGTCTGAGGCCCCACACCTGGGGGAGCGGAGCCGGGAGCTGGGACAGCTTGGGGAGTCCCTTGCGCGGCTCGGACGCCTCCAGCGCGCTGCGCAGCACCCGGAGCCGGACGAAGTCGTAGCCGGGGTCGCCGTCCCGGCCGGCCGACTGGGCCGGGATCAGGGCGCGCTGCTTGCGGCCGCGCGGGAGGGCGCGCTGGGCGAGGGCGTGTGCGGTCAGGACCCGGCGCTTCCGGCCGAGAGCGGGCGGGAGCACCAGGTAGGCGAGCCGGACCAGCCGGGGATAGTGCTCGACGAGCGCGGCCTCGGCCCGGCCGACGTCGACGGCCGGGTCCTGGTTCCGGGAGGAGGCGGGTGCGTGACGCTGGGCTACTTCCTGTGACTGCACATCGGGGAGAACGAGCGAGACGGGCGTAGGTCACCGCCGCACGGGTGATGTGCGGCCCCGATCAGGCCGGTTCGGTCAGCAGACGGGCGTAGTTCGCCATCGACCGCTGATAGCGGGGGAGATGGGGGGCCAGCGCGCCGAGCACCAGCGAGAGCCCCTCGCGGTCCCGGCCCAGGCTGGACAGGCACAGCGCCAGACAAGCCCGTACCGCGTCGTTCAACTCGTCCGGGGGCGCGTCCAGTTCGGGGGTGAGCAGAGCGACACCCTCCTCCGCGTGACCGATGTTGCGGAGCGAGCTGGCCAGCTGGATCTTCGTCCGGCGGGCCTTGTACGGGTTCGCCTCCGTCAGGCCGTTGTCCAGGGCCGCGCGGTACAGCCCCACCGCCTCGGCCGAGTGACCGGTCGAGTCGAAGGCGCAGGCCCGCTCGAACAGGCCCAGCGGGTGGTCCTCGGGCAACTCGTCGGCCAGCTTGTCGATCACGGCACGGAAGCCCGCCGCGTCGTCCTCCGGCCAGGTGTCCCAGGTGGCCCAGGCGGCCGCCACCCGCTCTTCCCAGTCTTGGCCCATCGGACCACTCTGGCAGGCACCGGGCGTACGGATCGAGGTATTTGAGCATGTCCGGCCTCGCAGCCGTACCCGTTGCGAGGGCTCGGGTGCGGGATGCCCGATCCCACCAGGACCGGAGGAACGGATGAGGATGACCAGCGCGGTGCTCGTGGGCGCCGTGGTGCTGACGCTGGCGGGCTGCGGCGCGGACCAGGACGACACCGCCAAGGTGCCGGCCACCGCGACCGGCAGTCTGGAGAGCCTGGCCGCCGAGGTGAAGTGCCGCCCGGACATGCAGACCGACGCCGACGAGATCCGCCAGGCGCTCTGCAAGAACGCCGACGGAAAGTTCGTCCTGGCCACCTTCGCCACCGACCGGGGCCAGCGCGAGTGGATCAACGACGCGAAGGACTACGGCGGTCACTACCTCGTCGGCCGCAAGTGGGTCGCGGTGGGCGACGACGGCGTGGTCAACGCCCTGCGCGGCACGCTCGGCGGCGAGGTGGAGGTGGGCACCGACCACAGCGGGCACGGGGCGAAGCACTCCGGCTGACGCGGTGGGCACACGGCGAAGGCCGGTGACGGGAAGCCTCCCGTCACCGGCCTTCTGTCGTGATCCCCTGAGGAGGGGGGGTCTTCAGAGGATCACGAGCTGTGGATCACCTGCCGTGGATCACGAGCAGTTCTGGCCGCGGTTCACACAGTTGGCGATCTTGTTGGCGAGACCGTTCTTCGTGATGGCGATGAAGTCGTCGTGGTCGGTGGAGGGCTTGTGGAGCTGCTCCGGGAAACCGTCCACCGCGTAGGCGTTCTTCACCTGGCCGTTCTCGATGGTGGGCGGCTTGATGTCGTACACCAGCCGCATGGTGAGCTGCGGAATGGCCTTGAAGCCGTTCTGGCAGTTGCCATTGGCGTCGGCGAACGCCACGTGGGTGCGGTGGTTGGCGCTGTCGGCGTTCTGGCCGTCCCAGCAGCTCTGGAAGGCGAAGGAACGGACGACCTTGCTGCCCTGGGGGCAGATCGGGTACTGCTCGGTGAGCTGGACCTTGTTCTCGAACCCGGTGCAGCTCCAGTGCGCGTTGGCGTTGGCCAGACCGTTGGTGGTGGTCTTCGCGTCACCGGTGATGATCCGCAGGAACTGCGGCATCGCCACGACCTTGCCGGTGGGGCTGCCGACGTACTTGATCTGCGCCTGGACCGGCGTCAGGATCTTGCCGACGTTGCCCTCCTTGCCGCCGCCGTCGTTGTTCTGGTCGAAGTCCTGCGAACCGTCCTGGACGCGGACGACCGGCCAGTAGTACGACGACAGGTCGTTCTTGTTCTGGCAGCTCGAACCGCCCTGGAGGAACGTGTCGTTGCTGGCGAACGCGTCGATCTTCTGGTTGCCGACGTAGTCGTGCAGGTGGTGCGCGCCGTTCTTCACACCGGGCGCCACGATGACGTTGTCGGTGTTGTGGTTCTTGTTGGTGTTGACGCCGCAGCGCGTGGTGAAGGTGCCCCGCGAGGCGTTGCCGGTCTGGCGCGGCTTGGCCTGCACGTTCGGCTGGGCCTTGGTGATGTCGACGAAGTCGGCCGCGACGGGGCCGTTGCCGGCCTGGCCGCCGATGTTGCCGCCCTGCTGACCGCCGTTGCCCTGGCCGCCCTGCTGCTGACCGCCACCCTGCTGCTGGCCACCGTTGTTCTGGCCGCCGCCCTGCTGCTGGCCGCCCTGCTGCTGACCGCCGGTCTGGCCGCCCTGCTGGCCGCCGGCGTTGGTCTGGTCGGCCGGGGTGCCGGTGCAGTTGGCCAGCGTGTCCAGGTCACCCGGGGCGGTGCCGCCCACGCGGGTGATCTCCAGCTTGATCCGGTCCAGGATGTTCTGGCGGCGCTCCTTGAGCGGCTGCAGGATGCTGTTCTGGACGAAGCTCGCGTCCCGGGTCTGCGCGTCCCGCGTGGTCGCCAGGCGCTGGTAGGCCTCGGTGATCTGCCGGTCCAGGTTGGACAGTTCACCGGCGACGTCGGTACGGGCCTTGTCCGGCACGTTGGTCAGCTTCTGGCCGACGTCCGGGCAGGAGATCGTGGCGACCTGCGCGGACGTGGCCTTGGTGCGATTGCCTCCCCACGCGTCATTGTTCGACTCGTGAGCCGAGGCGTAGAAGTTCGCCCAGATCAGCCCGCCCCCGCCGAGCGCTAGGGCCGCCGATGCGGCGGTGACCTTCACGGCCAGCGGCGAGCGGCGTTTACGTATGTTGCGTCCCATGGAACTCCTCTGACTTCCTTGCGGGGCAGCTTCGAGGCGCCCGACAGGAGTGAAGCGGCGCCCTTCCATACGCACGCCGCCCCAGAGGTGTTCACCGGTCTCACAAATATTTCCCAGGTCTACCCGCGTTCGACGGGTGAAATGCCTTCTGAACTGCGGGAGTTGGAATTCGCTGCGAGTGCGGCCGCCTCCTTCTCCGGATCGACACCCGGCGCCTTGCGGCCCGGCCGCAAGGGCACCTGCCCACCGATCGAGGTGAGCCAGCGCCAGGTGTCGGCGACCGTCTCGTCCACCGGCCGGCAGCGCAGCCCGGTGGCCAGCGCCCGCGAGACGTCCCCCCGGTGCACACAGGCCAGCTCGCCGTCCGGCGGCGCCCAGACGGGCAGCTCGGTCCACGGCTCGATCCCGGCCGCGAGGATCGTCGCGGGGTCGGTCCAGCGCAGCCCGGCGGCCGAGCCGGTGACCTCCCGGCACCGCTCCAGCAGCTCGCCCATGGTGGTGTGGCCCGGCGCGCTCGCCAGGTCGTACGGCCCGTTCAGCCCCTTGTCCAGCGCGCTCAGCAGCCAGTCGGCCAGGTCGCGGGCGTCGATGTACTGGATCGGCATGTCGCGCGGACCCGGTGCCAGCACCTCGCCGCCGCGCGCGATCCGGGTCAGCCAGTAGGGGAGCCGGCCGACGTTCTCGTACGGGCCGAGGATCAGGCCGGCCCGGACCAGCAGGGCGCGGTCGGGGCCGAAGGTGTCCAGGACGGCCAGCTCGCCGCCCCGCTTGTCGGCCGCGTAGTCGGTGGCGTCCGCGTCGGCGGCGCCCTCCACCAGGGGGCCCTCCTCGGCGAGGCCGCCCAGGGTGGGCCAGGGCCAGGTGTAGACGGAGCGGGTGGATATGTAGGCGTACCGCTCGACGCGGTCCTTCAGGAGGCGGGCCGTGTCCAGCACGGTCTTCGGCGCGCCCGCCCAGGTGTCCACGACGGCGTCCCAGCGGGTGTCGTCGGCGGTGAGCGCGGCCAGACCCTCGGGGGAGGTGCGGTCACCGTGCAACGACCTGACGTCCGGCGGGGGCTGGCGGTTGCCGCGGTTGAACGCGGTCACCTCCCAGCCCCGCTCCAGCGCGGCCTCCACAACGGCCCGGCCCACGAACTCGGTTCCGCCCAGCACGAGTAGCTTCATGCCGGGGATCATGCCCGGAGCGGACGCGGGCGGCACGCGCGTCCGCTCAGAGCAGATCGGCTCAACCGGCCGACGGGGGCGTGTACTTGTAGCCGACCCGGCGCACGGTCTGGATGGCGTGCCGGTACTGGGCACCCAGCTTCCGGCGCAGCCGGGCGATGTGCACGTCGACGGTACGGCCGTCGCCGACATGGCCGTATCCCCAGACAGTGGTGACCAGCTGGTCGCGGGTGTGCACCCGGTGCGGGTGCGCCACCAGATGGGCGAGCAACTCGAACTCCAGGTAGGTCAGGTCGAGTTCACGGCCGTTCACATGGGCGATCCGGCGTACGGCGTCGATCCGCACCACCGGCTCGGGGGCGGGCTCGGCCGGGGCGGGGACGGCCACCGGGGCGAAGGGCGGGCGCTGGTCGGCGGGGACCAGGACCAGGTAGCCGACCATCGGCGGGCGGCCGGGGAGGTCGGGCAGGGTGTGCGGCGGGGCGGGCAGCCAGGTGGCGCCGGGCGGCAGCAGGTCCGCCACGGTCTCCGCGACGCCGGGGGAGGGCAGATGCCACTCCTCGTCCCGGTCGACGGCGCGCAGCCGGTGCCGGGGCCCCCCGGCCGGGGCGGCGGGGCGGTCGGTGAGGGTGGTGGCGGTGGACTGAGGACGGTGGGTCGCCATGAGAGGTCAGCTCTTTCGCGCGAGGAGTGTCGTCGGGCGAGGCGGCGTCCCTGACTGTGGTCGGGCGCACGCCTGGGGGACGTTCGTCGTGACGCGCTGGCCGGAGGCCGGGTAGTCCGTGGTGCCGGTGGTGTACGGCGCTCAGGGATCTACGGTGCTCAGAGGGCTCGCGCGGTGGCCGCGCGGCAACACACTCGGTCGAAGTCGTCGTGCTGACGGGAAGGCCAGAACGGCTCCAGGTCCTCACGACCCGTAGCTACGAAGTTCTGGATGCCGACCATGGCCCCATTGAAGCAGACGCGGGCGCCGCGCAGGAGCCTTCTCTCACTCCTTGGACGCCTCCTCGACGCCTTCTTGGCCGAAACGCGCTGCCGGCCGGGGGTACGCCGAAGGGGCGCCCACCGGTTCGGCGGGCGCCCCTTCCCGGCATGCGGGATCAGACCTGGCCGGCCTTCTCCAGCGCGGCGCAGCAGGTGTCCACCAGCAGACGCGTCACCACGTACGGGTCGACGTTGGCGTTGGGACGGCGGTCCTCGATGTAGCCCTTACCGTCCTTCTCGACCTGCCACGGGATGCGGACCGAGGCACCGCGGTCGGAGACGCCGTAGCTGTACTCGTTCCACGGGGCTGTCTCGTGCAGGCCGGTGAGGCGGTCGTCGATGCCGGCGCCGTAGTTCTTGACGTGATCCAGCGGCTTGGAGCCCTCGCCGAGCGACTCGCAGGCGGTGATGATCGCGTCGTAACCCTCGCGCATGGCCTTGGTGGAGAAGTTGGTGTGCGCGCCCGCGCCGTTCCAGTCGCCCTTGACCGGCTTGGGGTCCAGGGTGGCGGAGATGCCGAAGTCCTCGGCGGTGCGGTACAGCAGCCAGCGGGCCACCCAGAGCTGGTCGGAGACCTCCAGCGGGGCGAGCGGGCCGACCTGGAACTCCCACTGGCCGGGCATGACCTCGGCGTTGATGCCGGAGATGCCGAGACCGGCCTTGAGGCAGTTGTCCAGGTGGGCCTCGACGACGTCACGGCCGAAGATCTCGTCGGCGCCGACACCGCAGTAGTAGCCGCCCTGGGGGGCCGGGAAGCCGTTCTCCGGGAAGCCGAGCGGGCGGGTGCCGTCGAAGAAGGTGTACTCCTGCTCGATGCCGAAGATCGGCTCCTGGGCGCCGAAGCGCTCCTCGGCCTCGGCGAGCGCGGCACGGGTGTTGGACCTGTGCGGCGTCATGTCGATGTCGAGGACCTCGCACAGCACCAGGATGTCGTCGCCGCCGCGGATCGGGTCCGGGCAGGTGAAGACCGGCCTGAGCACCCGGTCGGAGGCGTGGCCCTCGGCCTGGTTGGTGGAGGAGCCGTCGAAGCCCCAGACCGGAAGCGCGTCGAGACCGGCCGGGGCACCCGTGATGATCTTCGTCTTGGAACGGAGCTTGGCCGTCGGCTGGGTGCCGTCGATCCAGATGTACTCGGCCTTGAAGGTCACGGGGACACATCCTTCGGGGTGGTTCGGGCGCAGACGAGGTGCCGCGACGCCGCGGCACGGACACCGCGTCGATATGTCCGGCAGCGTGCCAACAGCCGATTTCCCGATCATTGCCCGTATGTGAACCCCGTGTTACCTAGGGGTTCTGTGTCGCGGCTCACCGTGGCCGGACATGACGGAGGCGGGGTCCGGGGGCGCCGCCTGTTCCTCCTGCGCGGGTGGGTGCGCAAGGCGGCGAGTCACGGACCCCGCCCGTCGGTGCGGGGTGCGGGGTGTGGGAGACCGGGGAGCGACCCGGAGCCGACGTCAGGTCGGTCCGGGCCGTCGTCTCACCGGTTTCCGTTCACCTCGTGGCGCCTCACCCCACCTTCTCGATCACGGCACGGCGGATCAGGAACTTGCCCGGCTCCCGGACCTGCTCGAAGGCCGCGTTGTTGAGGAGGGCACAACTGCCGGACACCGAGGCGACCTTGACGGTCGTGGACTTGTTGTTGTCCAGGTTGGTGACCTTCAGCGTGGTCCCGATCGGGAACTGGTTGCTGGACGCGGCCGGGGCGCCGCCCTCGCCGGAGAGGGTGACGGTGGAGCCGTTGCAGACCTGCTGGCCGGAGGCGGCGGCGCCACCGCCGTTGCCCTGCGCGGGCGGGGCGCTCTGGGCGGGCGGAGCGCTCTGCCCGCCACCGGCCTGCTGCCCGCCACCGGCCTGCTGGCCCGCGCCCTGCTGGTTGCCCGCCTGGGAGTCCTGAGCCGACTCCCCAACGGTGCAGCCGGCGGCCTTCTGCTGGACCTTGATCTGCTCGATGACCGCCTCACGGTTGGCGATCCGGGCCGAGGACTGCGCGTCCGGGTTCGCCTTCTGGCCCTCGATGAACTTCTGGTTGTTACCGAGGGCGGTGGCGAACCCCTGGCACACGGTCGAGTCCGCGGCGGACGACAGGGTCTTGGCGTCCTGCGGGCTCTGCGCCGCGTTCGAGGTGGTCGCCAGGGCGAAGGCCCCACCGCCCGCCACCGCGGCGGCGCTGACGAGCAGCGCGATCTTCTTCTTGGTGCCGAGACTTCTACTGCGCGACATCGGCGCCTCCAGGGGGGTAGGGGAGCGTACGCCGCTATGTACGGGAGGCCCGGCCGCCGTGTCTCAACGGTGACACGCGTCGGATAAGTGAGCTACGTCATACGGCAGTTGGCCCGCCCCGCCCCAGCGCGTCCCGCACCGCCTCCTCCGACCGCGCCACCAGCGCCGTCCCGTCCTCGGCGGTGATGATCGGCCGCTGGATCAGTACGGGATGCTCGACGAGCGCGGAGATCCAGCGCTCCCGCGTCTCCGCGTCCCGCGCCCACTGGCGCATCCCCAGCTCCCCGGCGACACCCTCCCCGGTCCGGGCGATGTCCCACGGCTCCAGCCCGAGCCGCCCGAGCAACTCCCGGATCTCCTCCGCGCTCGGCACGTCCTCCAGATACCGCCGCACGGTGTACCCGGCTCCCTCGGCATCCAGCACGTCGAGCGCGCCACGGCACTTGGAACAGGCGGGGTTGATCCAGATCTCCATGCGGGTACGGTACGCGCCGCTCGGCCTGTTCGAATTCCTGGTCCCCTCGCGCCACTCGTGTGACAGTACGCCAATTCCCCGTCCCACCAGCGCATTCAATGCTCCTTCGCGCCCTCCCCGTTGTCAGTGGCCGCCGGTAGACTGGGGGCAGTGTTCGAGAGGATTCGCCGGGGGGTTCCGGTGGGTGCTCCGCTCGCCACAGGAGGGTGTCCGTGTCCGTTGCCGCTCTGAGGAACAAGCCGTCGCCGACCCAGTCCACCGCCAGGCGGCCCGTGCCGCTCGACTCGCCGTACACGCCCGCCATGAAGCGTCCGCTGCCCGCCGGGCAGCCGCGTGAGTGGTACGTGACGCACAACCGCCGCCTGAAGGCCATGCGCCTCGCCATAGCCCTGCTCGACTCGGGCGTCTACCTCCCGGCCCAGGCCCGCGACGAGGCGATACGCGACACCGCCGACAGGCTAGGCGTCCACCCCCCGTCCGCCACGACCTGCCGCATGGTCCGCGCCCTGCTCCACTGACCCCACCCCCCGGGCGCCCCCGAGGGGCGCCCGGCTCCGGTCAGTCGTCGTAGCGTTCCAGTAGTCCTCGTACATACGATTCCAACCGTGCGCCCAGTTCCTCGGCGGTCAGGTCTGTCCGGCCCAACTCACGCCATGGACCGGCCAGTTTGGCGGCGTCGGGGGCGTAAGCCAGAGCGTCCAGCAGGCACCAGTACAGGTGATGCCGGTCCGGCGTGAGCCCGTGGCCGCCCGCCCGTTCGTACCGGTCCCGGAAGGCAAGCCCTTCCTCGGGGCCGTGCAGCAGGGCCACGGCCGTCGAGCAGTGGGCGACATCGAGGTCGGCGGGGCCCCAGGAAGTCTCCACCCAGTCCACGACGCCGCTGATCCGCAGGTGGTCGCCCTTCCCCGTGTAGAGCACGTTGCCGGGGTGGTAGTCCCGGTGCAAAAAGCGGCCCTCGTACGGCGGGGGATCACGCCGGATCAGGTACACCGCCCGCTCCCACACCTCTCCCTCCGGGGCGCGCACACGCTCGGCCGAGGTCCATGCCTCGTAGGTGCGGGGCCGGTCCCGCGGTCGCGCTACGACCTCGTGAATGCGCACCAGTTGCGTGGCGAGCAGGTCGAGCCGCCGGGGCAGTTCCTCCCCGTCCACGCGCACCCTGCCCGGCAGCCGTGTCATTAGCAGGGACGGATGGTCGCAATCGGCTGCTTCCCCGTCCACTGCGACCAAGGTGGGGGCTGGGACGTCGTTCCGTTCGGCCAGCAGCGTCAGTACCGCTGCCTCCCGCGCCAGCATGCGAGGGGCGTGCCGTCGGAAGAAGGGTTTCACGAAGGTGCGCAGGACCAGACTGGTGCCGTCGTCCAGGGTCAGCTCCCGCATCTGCGCCGACCAGCCACCGGTCAGTGGACGGGAGGCGTGCACTGCGCGCCCCTCGGGCACCGCTTGCGCCAGCCAGCGTCGGGTTGCCGACCAGCCCCCCTCTTCCAGCCCCTTGAGCAGTTCCTTCGCCAACCCGCGCCCGCCCTCCGGGCAATCCCGGAGCCACAGTCCCAACTGGTGCTCAGCCTGCGGAAGTTCGAGCCGGAAGTACTGCCCCCGCGCGCACAGTGCCTCCTCGATCGCCTTCGTCACCTCTGCCGGGATGACCGTGTCCGTGCCCGGTGTCACCAGGACCGCCCTGCCCTCGAAGGCGCGGAGGGCCGGCAGGGCGGGCGAGTCCCGCCAGCTGTGCGGTGTGCGGAGGATTTCGGTGAAGGCGCCCGTACCGTCGCCGAACGGCTCGTCCCACGCGGCCGCCGCGAACACCCCCGGTGCGCACAGGCCCACCGAGGCCACCCGGCGTCCGTAGTGCCGTACCAGGTCCGCCACCGTCTGGCCGCTCATGCTGAAGCCGGCCAGGACGAGGGGGCCGGCTCCGGCGTGGGCGTCGATCACCGCGACCGCCTGCTCGAAGCGGCGGCGCAGGCTGAGGTCGGACAGGTGGCCCGTGCTGCGGCCGTGGCCGGAGAAGTCGAAGGCCAGGGCGTGGCAGCCCCGCTCGGCGAAGGCCGGCAACAGGGGCAGCAGCCGTTCCTTGCTGCCGGTGCCCGCGCCGTGGAGCAGTACGGCGGTGGGGCCTGCGCCGGGGTCTCCCGCGCGTACCGCGCTCAGGCGCTCGCCGTCGCAGTCGACGGTGAACTCGTGCACAGGGTATGGCAGTTGAGTCGTGCCCTGATGTTTACTCACAGTAACCGAATCCGGAAAAGGAGATGCACTCACAGTAGCCGCGCCGGTACGTTGAATCGCCAGGAGGTTCCGTCATGAGCGTTCTCATCGTCGCCGCCACTCTCACTCTGGCCGTCCTCGGCATCGGTAACCACCTCTACTGGCTCGCCGCCGTCGCCCTGCTCTGCCTGTACCTCAGGGGCGGCCGTGGCTCGCCACCACCACCCCCGCCGCCCGGAGGGGGCCCGCCCCCGGAGACGTACCGCGCCTACCGCGACCGCCGTGACCGGCAGGCCAAGTGGGAGCGGCGCTACCGCCGGGAGCGTCCCCACGAGGCACGGCGGCAGCAGCGGGAGAAGAGCCGCTAGCCCGTCATCCCCGGCGCGTCCCACAGCGGGAACCACCGGGATGTGTCCTTCTCGATCCGCAGGTCCCCCTCCAGCGCCGACGCCACCTGAAGCTCCAGGGCGTTGTCACGGCGCTGGTGGCCGGGGCGGGTGCACAGCGGGTAGAAGGTGCCTCGCTTGTAGAGGTACACCAGGGCCAGCCGGCGGTCGTCGTCCTGGTCCGCCCGCTCGAAAGCGGCGAGGGAGCACAGCAGTTGGGGGCCGAAACCGTTGGCCTCCAGCGAGCTGTTCACCGCGTGGAGGTCGTTCACCAGCTCGGGGAGCTGCTCGGGGGAGCGGTGGGAGCTGAGCCAGGAGTACCCGTAGTCGTCCTGGGTCAGCTCCACCGGCGGCCCCTCGCGCTCCGCGTCGGCGTCCAGCAGCGCCCGTACCTCCCGGTGCGTCTGCTCGAACGCGGCGCCCTCCACCGTCGCGAAGCACACCGCCCCCGCGCCGGTCGGGGTGAACCCGGCCGCCGCCTGGAGGGTGATCGCCGCCGAGGGCAGCGCGAAGAGCTGATCGAGATCGGGCGCCACCGGCTTCGTACGCCCCAGCAGGATGTCCAGCAGACCCAATGATCAGCCCGTCTTCTCGGGGGCGGCGGCCTCGCCCAGCTCCGCGGAGATCCGGCCCAGCTGGGCGAGCCGCTGCTCCAGGGGCGGGTGGGTGGAGAAGATCCGCTCGATGCCCGGCTCCTTGCCGGTCGCGGGGGTGAAGTAGAACGCGTTGAACGCCTGCGCGGTGCGCAGATCCTTGGTCGGGATACGGGCGATCTCGCCGGACACCTTCGTCAGCGCCGACGCCAGCGCCGAGGGGCGGCCGGTCAGATGCGCGGCCGCGCGGTCGGCGGCCAGCTCGCGGTACCGGGACAGCGCCCGGATCAGCAGGAAGCTGATCGCGTACACGGCCGCCGAGACCCCGATCACCGCGGCGAAGATCGCGGCGGTGTTCTGGTCGCGCCGGCCACCGCCGAAGAGCTGCGAGTAGAACATGAACCGGACGATCAGCCCGGCGATCACGCCCAGGAACGACGCGATCGTGATCACGGCGACGTCCTTGTGCGCCACGTGCGACAGCTCGTGCGCCAGCACACCCTCCAGCTCGGCCGGCTCCAGCCGCCGCAGCAGGCCGGTGGTCACACAGACCACCGCGTGACCGGGGTTCCGGCCGGTGGCGAACGCGTTCGGCATGTCCAGCTCGGACACGGCGATCACCGGCTTCGGCATGTCCGCGATCGCGCACAGCCGGTCCACCACCGCGTGCAGCTCGGGATACTGCTCCCGCTCCACCACATGCCCGCGCATCGCGAACATGGCGATCTTGTCGGAGAACCAGAACTGGGCCACGAACATCACGGCCACCAGCACCGCGACCAGGACCCACGACTTCAGCAGCACGATCAGCGCGGCGACGAACGCCACGTACAGCAGCCCGAGCAGAAACATGGTGACCGTCATCCGCACGGTCAGCCGACGGTCACTGCGAAATCGGCTCCGCATCCCGCATCACCCCATACTCGACCTCTCCCCCGCAGATCCAGTGTGCACCCGGCGTTGCCCATGCCGGTGGCCGCCGGCGGCAAAGGCTTCCCCCGCTTCACCGGCCCACCGCCCCGGCCCGCTCGACCAGCGCCACGACCTCCGGACCCCACCACGCGCGGGGCTCCCGGCGCACGAACCGCCGGACGGCATGGTCGGCCCACGTCCGCAGCCGTACGTCCGCGTCACCGAGCAGCGGCACGGCCGCCCGGAGCCGTACGACATCACCGTGCGCGTCGAGCAGCCGCCACGCCGACACCCGCTCCCAGCGGGGCCGCCCGGCGTCCAGCCGGGACAGCAGCCACTCCTCGGGCAGCGCGCGGGCCGACGGCAGCAGGGCGAGCGTGGCCTCGCCGACCACGCCGGGCGCCGGATCGTCCAGCAGCGGCCGCAGCCGTCGTACGTCCGCCGCGTCGAGCGTCCGCAGTCCGGCCACCGCCCGGGCCCGTACCCCCGGCGCCGGGTGCTCCAGCAGCGCCCACAGCAGCGGCGCGTCCGCCCGCTCACCGCACTCCGCGAGCCCGATCGCGGCGCCGGGCCGCACGTCCGGTTCCGCGCAGCGCGCCCGGTACCAGGGCAGGGGGTCGACGCCGTGCTGCCGTACGACGTACCGCGCGCAGGCCCGCACCAGGGCCGAGCGGTCGGCCAGGAACTCCACGGCCCGCTCCGCGCGCCCGAGCCGCCGCAGCGCGGTCACCCCGGCCGACCTGGCCTGCGGATTCCGGCCGCCGAGCAGGATCTCCACCACCTCCGCACGGGCACCGTCGGCCAGCGCGGCCTCGGCGCACCGACCCTGGATCACCGCGTCCTCGTCCTCGGCGGCGGCGCGGGCCAGCTCCACGGGGGAGAGGCTGCCCTCCTCGACGGCCATGCGGTACGCGAACCTGCGTACCGCGCGGTCGCCGCAGACCAGCAGTGGGACCAGCCGTTCGCGGGGTGCCTGACGGAGTACGCCGTCGAGCAGGCCGAGGGCGTGGTCACCCCAGTACCGGTCGGCGACGCGAAGGATCATCGGGGCGAGGGTCAGCGCCGTCCCGGCGTCGAGGATCTCGGCGAGCACGTCGCGGGCGCGGCTTCGTACCGGCTCGGCCCAGTCGGCGCACCGGACGACGACCAGCGGGAACAGCTCGGGGTGCCCGGCGGCCTCGGCCAGGGCCCGGTACCGGACCCGGCCGTCGCGGTGGCAGAGGGCGCTGAGCGGGGTACGGCGCTCACCCCGCTGCTCCGGCCCCCAGTCGGCCCGCGCCCGCCGGTCCAGCTCCAGCCACTGAGCCGGGTCCCTGCCGTTAATAGGGCGACCTCATCTGCGCCCACCCCAGCAGCACGATCACCGCGGCCACGCACCCCAGGACCACCACCGTCGACACCCATGAGCTTCGGCGGGAGCCGCGGACCGGGGTCGGGTCGGCGCGGAAGGGCAGCGGGGCCGGGGGATTCTCCTTCCAGCGGGCCGCCAGCATGCGGGCCCGGGCGGAGGGCTCCTTGTGTTCGGCGGAGTCCGCCCATCCGATGTCGAACTCCCGCTGCCAGTCGTCCTGCTCGGCCATGTCACGCAACCCTTCCCGGAGACGGGGTCCATGATCCCCCGAGAGTAGGAAGCGCGAGCGGCGGAAAAGGTTGCACCCTTTCCGGCTCCGGATGCCGACCGAGAGGTGCTCACCTAGCATCGGGAGAGTGCCCAGAGCGGGACGCGCTGCAGCGTCGTCCCGGCCGACCGAAGGCGGCCAGCCCACCGACCGCGCGGACTCCCACACCGAGTGCGCGGCCATCCGAACCGTGCAGTGTCGCATTGCACGCGGGGTGGAAGGAAGGTACGTCCATGAATGCACACCGCGCCAAGCGCCTCGTCGCGGCATCCGCCGCCGGTCTCCTCCTGGCAGCAGGCGGAGCCATCGCCACCACCGGCACGGCCTCGGCCACCACGGCCCAGGTGCCGACCAATCGCGGCTGCGGCTGGTGGGGCAACTGCGGTTACGGCGGCTACGGCTACGGTTACGGTCCCGGCTACGGCTTCAACAACGGCTTCGGCCCCGGGTACGGCTACAACAACGGCGGCGTCGTGGTGATCGTCGTCCCCTGACGATCACGACAGAGTGACAGCAGAGGGCCGCCACCCCGGCCGGGGTGGCGGCCCTCCTCGTCATCCGGTGCCGCTCACCGGCAGTTCCACCGTGATCCGGAGCCCGCCCGAGGGGCGCGGGGTGAGCGTCAGGGTGCCGTCGTGCGCGTGGGCGATGGTCTTCACGATCGCCAGGCCGAGCCCGGCCCCCATGTGGTCGGTGTGCACACGCTCGGTACCGCGCCGGAACGGCTCGGTGAGCGTCGCGGCCAGCTCGGGGGAGAGGTGCTCGCCGGTGTTCTCCACGGTGAGCGTCACGGCGTCGGGGCGGACGGCCGTACGGACCCACACCCGGCCCCGACCAGGCACGTTGTGCACGATCGCATTGTGTACGAGGTTCATGGTGAGCTGGAGCAGCAGCGCCGCCGAGCCCGCCGTGGGTGCGATCCCGCCCGAGTTCTCGATGGTGATGCCGTGCTTCTCGGCAAGCGGCAGCAGCGTCTCCGTGGCCTCCTCCGCCAGCAGGGACAGGTCGACGTCCTCCCGCTCGAAGGACCCCTGCTCGGCCCGGCTGACCAGGAGCAGCGCCTCGGTGAGGTCGATCGCGCGGGCGTTGACGGCGTGGAGGCGGTCGAGGAGCTCGGCGGTGTCGCGCTCCGGGTCGGTGCGGGCCACGTCCAGCAGGGCCTTGGAGATCGCCAGCGGGGTGCGCAGCTCGTGCGAGGCGTTGGCCGCGAAGCGCCGCTGCCCGGCCACGTGCGCGTCGAGCCGGGCCAGCATCGTGTCGAAGGCGTCGGCCAGTTCGCGGAACTCGTCCCTCCGTCCCGGCAGCCGGATGCGGTGAGAGAGAGAACCGTCCGCGGCCTTGCGGGTCGCCTCCGTGACGCGGCTCAGCGGCGCGAGCATGCGGCCCGCCAGGAACCACCCGCCGACCAGACCGAAGACCAGCAGGAACGCCAGTACCCCGGCCGCGCGGGGCGCGAAGACGCGTAGCAGGTTGGACCGGACCGGGAAGACGTCGTACCTGACCGGCGTGCCCGAGGGCACGATGAGCGCCCGCTCGGGCACGTACCGCAGCAGGAACAGCCATACCGCGGCGAGCAGCAGGGCGCCCGCGAGCATGAGGAAGCCCGCGTAGCTGAGGGTGAGCCGGAGGCGGACGCTCGGCCCCGGCGCCCTAACCACGCCCGCTCCCGGCGTCGATGCGGTACCCGACCCCCGGCACGGTGGCGATGAGCCAGGGCTCGCCGAGCCGCTTGCGCAGGGCGGAGACGGTGATACGTACGGCGTTGGTGAACGGGTCGGCGTTCGCGTCCCACGCCCGCTCCAGGAGTTCCTCCGCGCCGACCACCCCGCCCTCGGCGGCGACCAGCACCTCCAGCACCGCGAACTGCTTCCTGGTCAGCGCGACATGGCGCCCGTCCCGCTGGACCTCCCTGCGGAACGGGTCGAGCCGCAGCCCCGCGATCTCCCGTACGGGCGGCCGGTGATGGGCCCGCCTGCGGTCCAGCGCCCTCAGCCTGAGCACGAGTTCGCGCAGGTCGAAGGGCTTGGTGAGGTAGTCGTCGGCGCCGAGCCCGAAGCCGGACGCCTTGTCGTCCAGCCGGTCGGCCGCGGTGAGCATGAGGATCGGCATCCCGCTGCCGGAGGCGACGATCCGCCGCGCGACCTCGTCGCCGGAGGGGCCGGGGACGTCCCGGTCGAGCACGGCGATGTCGTACGCGTTGATCCCCAGCAGCTCCAGCGCGGTGTCCCCGTCGCCCGCGATGTCCGCCGCGATCGCTTCCAGGCGCAGCCCGTCCCGGACGGCCTCCGCCAGATAGGGCTCGTCCTCGACGATCAGCACACGCATGCCGTCGAGGCTACGAGGTGGTACGTATCGTCCGCGTATCGGAAACCGCATACGCCCCCGCAACACCGGGCCCTCTTGGCTGGGCGCATGATGCGAAACGCGCTCCGCGCCT
Organism: Streptomyces griseoluteus; assembly: GCF_004784465.1. Lineage (GTDB taxonomy): Bacteria > Actinomycetota > Actinomycetes > Streptomycetales > Streptomycetaceae > Streptomyces > Streptomyces griseoluteus. Next base: position 299,990 of record NZ_SRRU01000002.1, read on the forward strand.
GTGCCCGCCCGGAGCCCTGGAAGCGCGGCCCGGTGCTGACGGCGCTGGCGCTGCTGCTCGGCCTGCTCCTGCTGCTGCACGCGACGATCACGGATCACGCGGGCCTGGGAAGCCTGATGGAGAACGTCCTGCCGTGGCTCGGCGTATTCGTCCCGGTCCTCCTGGCCGCCGCATGCCGGCGCCGCTCCCTCTCCGCCGTGACCGCGCTCCTGCTGCCGGCCGTGGTCTGGACGACCCTCTTCGGCGGCCTGCTCCACGACAAGTCCCGCCCGGGCGGCGACCTCACCGTGGCCACCCACAACGTCGGCGCCACCAACCCGGACCCGACCGCCGCCGCCCACACCCTGGCCGCCTCCGGCGCCGACCTCCTGGCCTTGGAGGAACTGACCCCGCAGACAGCCCCGTCGTACGAGAAAGCGCTGGTGTCGACGTACCCGTACCACGCGATCCTCGGCACCGTCGGCCTCTGGAGCAAGCTCCCCCTGTCGGCCGCCCACCCCATCGACATCGTGAACTACGGCCCGCTGGCCGCCACCAAGTCGGCCGCCGCGAAGCTCCCCGGGAACCGGGCCCTGCACACCACGGTCACCACCCCGGACGGTCCCGTGGCGGTCTACGTGGCCCACCTCGGCTCCGTCCGCCTCATGCCCCGCACCGGCTTCTGGACCGCCAGCCGCGACATCGGCGCCGCCGCCCTGACGAAGGCCGTCACCGCCGACCCCAGTCCCCGGCTCCTCCTCCTGGCCGACCTGAACGGCACCTGGGACGACCGCGCCTTCAACGGTCTCCGCGCCCACCTGAACTCGACCCAGCGAACCTCCGGCACCGGCTTCGGCTTCACCTGGCCGGCCACCTTCCCGATGGCCCGCATCGACCAGATCCTGTACCGGGGGCTGGAGGCCAACCGTTCCTGGACCCTCCCCGGCACGGGAAGCGACCACCTGCCGATTGCGGCGACGCTGACCTGGTGAAACAGAACCGCCCCCGCCTCCACGAAGGAGACGGGGGCAGCGCCTGGGTTCAGGCAGCGGCGATCACACGTCGTAGTACAGCTCGAACTCGTGCGGGTGCGGACGCAGCTGCAGCGGGGCGATCTCGTTGGTCCGCTTGTAGTCGATCCACGTCTCGATCAGGTCCGGGGTGAAGACGTCGCCCTGGAGGAGGAAGTCGTGGTCGGCCTCGAGGCGGTCGAGGACGGCCGGGAGGGAGGTGGGGACCTGGGCGACGCCCGCGTGCTCCTCGGGGGCCAGCTCGTAGAGGTCCTTGTCGATCGGCTCGGCCGGCTCGATCTTGTTCTTGATGCCGTCCAGGCCCGCCAGGAGCAGCGCGGAGAAGGCGAGGTACGGGTTGCCGGAGGAGTCCGGGGCGCGGAACTCGACGCGCTTGGCCTTCGGGTTGGAGCCCGTGATCGGGATACGCATCGCCGCGGAGCGGTTGCGCTGCGAGTACACCAGGTTGATCGGCGCCTCGAAGCCCGGCACCAGACGGTGGTAGGAGTTCACCGTCGGGTTGGTGAAGGCCAGCAGCGACGGCGCGTGCTTCAGGATGCCGCCGATGTAGTAGCGCGCCATGTCCGACAGGCCCGCGTAACCGGCCTCGTCGTAGAAGAGCGGGGCGCCGCCCGACCACAGCGACTGGTGGACGTGCATGCCCGAGCCGTTGTCGCCGAAGATCGGCTTCGGCATGAAGGTCGCGGTCTTGCCGTTGCGCCAGGCCACGTTCTTCACGATGTACTTGAAGAGCTGGAGGTCGTCCGCGGCGGCGAGCAGCGTGTTGAACTTGTAGTTGATCTCGGCCTGGCCGGCCGTGCCCACCTCGTGGTGCTGGCGCTCGACCTTGAGGCCGGCCTTGTCCAGCTCCAGGGAGATCTCGGCACGCAGGTCGGCGAAGTGGTCGACCGGCGGGACCGGGAAGTAGCCGCCCTTGTAGCGGACCTTGTAACCCCGGTTGTCCTCGAGCGCCCCGGTGTTCCAGGCACCCGCCTCGGAGTCGATGTGGTAGAACGCCTCGTTCTCGGCGGTCTTGAAGCGCACGCTGTCGAACACGTAGAACTCGGCCTCGGGGCCGAAGAACGCGGTGTCGGCGATGCCGGTGGACGCGAGGTACGCCTCCGCCTTCTTCGCCACGTTGCGCGGGTCACGGGAGTACTGCTCGCCCGTGATCGGGTCGTGGATGAAGAAGTTGATGTTCAGCGTCTTGTCGCGGCGGAAGGGGTCCACGCGGGACGTCGACAGGTCCGCGCGGAGCGCCATGTCGGACTCGTGGATGGCCTGGAAGCCGCGGATCGACGAGCCGTCGAACGCCAGCTCCTCGTCCGGGTCGAACGCCTCGACGGGCACGGTGAAGTGCTGCATGACGCCCGGCAGGTCGCAGAACCTGACGTCGACGAACTTGACGTCCTCGTCCGCGATGAACTTCTTGGCCTCGTCGGCGTTCTGGAACATCCAGCTCCTCCTACTCCCGACCGTTCCCGCCGGGGTGGTAGATCGTCTCGTGCGGCCAGTGCGGTGGCACACGCTGGTCCCGACCCTAGGGACGGGTGATTTCTCGGGCGTGACTCGTTTGTTTCGCAGAAGTTAACCAGCCACTCTTACACCGTAGCTCCGACACACCCCTGCGCGTACTGCCCGAAAGCGGGCGCAGTACCGTGGTCGGGTGGACAACAGGGAAGTGATGGGGTCGTGGCTCTCCGGGCCCAGGGCGGCCATGGAAGAAGCGGGCGCCGACTTCGGGTACCGGGGCGAGCAGCTCGGCCTGCCGGAGACCGGACCGAACTCGATCGCCCGTCCGGGTCGCCGGCTCGGCGCGCTCGCCGTGGACTGGGGGCTGTGCGTGCTGATCGCATACGGCCTGATCACCCACGGCAACTCCCCGGCCACCAGCAACTGGGCCCTGCTCGTCTTCTTCGCGATGAGCGCGCTCACCGTGGGCACCCTCGGCTCCACGCCGGGCAAGCGCCTGTTCGGGCTGCGCGTGGTCGCCCTGGAGACCGGCACCGTCAGCCCGCTGCGCGCTTTGCTGCGCACCTTCCTGCTCTGCCTGGCCGTCCCCGCGCTGGTCTGGGACCGCGACGGCCGCGGTCTGCACGACCGGCTCGCCAGGACCGTCGAGGTCAGGATCTAGCGGCGTCGGACATGAGAAGACATGAGAAGGGGCGCCCGGAGACTCTCCGGGCGCCCCTTCTCATGTCGTAGGAACTAGCGGCCCCTGCCGCCGCCCTTCGGCATCCGCATGCCCTTCGGCATCGGACCCTTGGGAAGCGGCATGTTGCTCATCAGGTCGCCCAGCGCCCGCAGCCGGTCGTTGGTGGCGGTCACCTGGGGGCCGGTCAGCACCCGCGGATACTTCAGCATGGTCGTCCGCAGCTTCTTCAGCGGGACCTGGCCCTCACCGTCACCGACGATGACGTCGTGCACCGGCACGTCCGCGACGATGCGGTTCATCTTCTTCTTCTCGGCCGCAAGCAGGCTCTTCACCCGGTTCGGGTTGCCCTCGGCCACCAGCACGATGCCGGCCTTGCCGACCGCGCGGTGCACCACGTCCTGGCTGCGGTTCATCGCCACCGCGGGGGTGGTCGCCCAGCCCCGGCCGATGTTGTCCAGTACCGCGGCGGCCGCACCCGGCTGGCCCTCCATCTGCCCGAACGCGGCCCGCTCGGCCCGGCGCCCGAACACGATCGCCGTCGCCAGCAGACCGAGCAGCAGACCCAGGATGCCGCCGTAGACGGGGTGCCCGATCAGGAAGCCGATCACGAGGAGGACGGCGAAAATGCCGAGCCCGACAGCCGCGAGTACAAGACCGATCGTCTTGTCGGCCTTGCGGGTCATCTTGTACGTGAGGGCGATCTGCTTCAGTCGCCCTGCGCTCGCGGCGTCCGCCGCGGTTTCCTTCCTCGCCATGCTCACGAGTCTACGTGGCCGCGGGAGCACTCTCGACGGCGGTGCCCGGCGTAGGGCGGGGGTTACGGACGGGTGGCGGCGCGGTCCAGGAACTGCTGCGCCTCGACCCGGTCCTTGGCGCGGCGACGGTCCTCCAGGACGGAGGTCCAGGCGTTGCGGCGGGCGGTGCGCTGGCCGCCCTGAAGCAGCAGCGTCTCGACCGCGCGGAGGGCGACGGCGAAGGACGGGATGGCGGTGGCGCGGACGGGTGCGGCCTGCATGATCGAGGTCCCCCCTCGGTACGGGTGGTGTACGGGGCGTGATTCCAGGGTCACTGTTCGGTGTTACCAGTGCGTGACCGACCGGTCAAACGGTGGTGAAGCCTCGGCTCGGGTTCCGTACACGCCGACGCGGCCCCGCCATGCGCCCTCATCAGCGAGGACGGACGGGACCGCGTCGACTCGGCCATTACTGGCCAGTAGGAACTTGTGCGTGATTTCACACGACTTGCTCACACCGCCTGGGCGGCGATGTAGTCACCACGCTTCTCGATCGCCATCTGGTAAAGGCGCCCGGCGCGGTAGGAGGAGCGGACCAGCGGGCCCGACATCACACCGGAGAAGCCGATCCGCTCGGCCTCCTCCTTCAGCTCCACGAACTCCTGCGGCTTGACCCAGCGCTCGACGGGGTGGTGGCGCACGGAGGGACGCAGGTACTGGGTGATGGTGACCAGCTCGCAGCCGGCGTCGTGGAGCTGCTGGAGCGCCTCCACGACCTCCTCGCGGGTCTCGCCCATGCCCAGGATCAGGTTGGACTTGGTGACCAGGCCGAAGTCGCGGGCCTCGGTGATGACCTTCAGCGAGCGCTCGTAGCGGAAGCCGGGACGGATGCGCTTGAAGATGCGCGGGACCGTCTCGACGTTGTGCGCGAAGACCTCGGGGCGGGACTCGAACACCTCGGCGAGCTGCTCGGGCACCGCGTTGAAGTCGGGGGCCAGCAGTTCGACCTTGGTGCGGCCGGCCTCGCGGCCCGCGGTCTGGGCGTGGATCTGGCGCACGGTCTCGGCGTACAGCCAGGCGCCGCCGTCCTCCAGGTCGTCGCGGGCGACGCCGGTGATCGTGGCGTAGTTGAGGTCCATGGTGACCACGGACTCGCCCACGCGGCGCGGCTCGTCCCGGTCCAGGGCCTCGGGCTTGCCGGTGTCGATCTGGCAGAAGTCGCAGCGCCGGGTGCACTGGTCGCCACCGATGAGGAAGGTCGCCTCGCGGTCCTCCCAGCACTCGTAGATGTTCGGGCAGCCGGCCTCCTGGCACACGGTGTGCAGGCCCTCGCTCTTCACGAGGTTCTGCATCTTGGTGTACTCGGGGCCCATTTTCGCCCGCGTCTTGATCCACTCGGGCTTGCGCTCGATGGGGGTCTGGCTGTTACGGACCTCCAGGCGCAGCATCTTGCGTCCGTCGGGTGCGACTGCGGACACGACCGGCTCCCTGCTTGTTGCGAAGTAAGTCTTCGATTCTTCGGCGTACACCAGGGTACGCCCGTGTTCATGGGGTCCTACCGGGGGCGAAAACCTCGCGGACGCAGGCCGCATTCCCGGATCAGACCGCGGCGGGCTTCTCGATCACCCTGGGGGCGAGGACGGCCTCGGCCATGACCTCGCGCAAGTGGCGTTCGACCACGGGCACGACCTCCTCGATCGTGATGTCCCGGCCCAGCTCGTTCGCGAGCGAGGCGACACCGGCGTCGCGGATGCCGCACGGGATGATGCGGTCGAACCAGCGGTTGTCGGGGTTCACGTTGAGGGCGAAGCCGTGCATGGTGACGCCCTTGGCCACGCGGATGCCGATCGCGGCGATCTTGCGGTCCTCGCGGCGCTGGCCCGCGTTGGAGGGGGCGTACTCCGGGCCGTTCATCCGGGGGTCGAACTCCTCGTCGGCGATCCGGGGATCGAAGTCGAGGGAGAGACCGCCGAGACGCTGCTCGACCGGGTCGCCCAGCACCCAGACGCCGCTGCGGCCCTCGACGCGGGTGGTCTCAAGCCCGTACTCCGCGCAGGCGCGGATCAGGGCCTCCTCCAGGCGCCGGACATGGGCGATGACGTCCACGGGGCGGGGGAGCTTCTGGATCGGGTAGCCGACGAGCTGGCCCGGACCGTGCCAGGTGATCTTGCCGCCGCGGTCCACGTCGATCACGGGGGTGCCGTCCAGCGGGCGCTCGCTCGGGTCGGTGCGGCGGCCGGCCGTGTACACCGGGGGGTGTTCCAGCAGCAGCACGGTGTCGGGGATCTCGTCGGCGAACCGGGCGGCGTGCACCCGGCGCTGCTCGTCCCACGCCTCCTGGTAGTCGACGGCGTCCGCGCCGAACCCCATGTGGACGAACCGCAAGTCACTCACGGCAAGCGCCTCCCTAAGCCGGGCACCCCTCGTCGGGTCTGTCAGGCGCGTACGGCGCCCACGCCACTGTACGTCCGGGCGGGTGACGTCAGCCGCGCGGGTAATCCTCACACGATCGGATGAATGTACGGGGAACTGTGCGACCACTTGTTCACTCTCCGCTACATTCGCGCCGTTCGTGAGGCCAAAAGGGCTGTTCACAGCCCGTCCCGGCACCTCAGTGGCCTGTCAGGCAGGAGACCGCACCGCACATGACGGACCGACCCGCGCAGCGCACCCCCAACCGCCAGCTCGCCGCGCTCATCGCAGAGGCGGGGTTCTCCAACGCGGGTCTGGCCCGTCGCGTCGATCAGCTCGGCCTGGAACACGGGCTGGACCTCAGATACGACAAGACCTCCGTCACCCGCTGGCTGCGCGGCCAGCAGCCGCGCGGGACCACTCCCGCGCTGATCGCCGAGGTCTTCACCCGCCGCCTCGGCCGCCGGCTCACCGCCCAGGACCTCGGGCTGGACGCGTGCGCGCCGGTGTACGCCGGGCTGGAGTTCGCGGGCACGCCCGAGGAGGCCGTCGACATCGTCAGCGGGCTGTGGCGCAAGGACTCGGGCAGCCATGCCGAGCTGCGCAAGATCGCCTTCACGCCGGCGGGGCTGGTCGTGCCCAGCCGGGACTGGCTGATCGGCAAGGCCGACGACCGGGTGGCGCGCGACCCTGCCGTCCGGGTACCGGCGCAGGCCGGGCCCGCCCGCGCCCCCGCACCCCCCGCCGAGCGCCCCTCCGGGCACCGGGTGACCGGCGGGGACCTCGCCGCGCTGCGCTCGGTGGGGGAGCTGTTCCGGGCGCTGGACGACCAGTACGGCGGCGGGCACGCCCGGCAGGCGCTCGTGCGCTACCTGGAGCACGAGTGCGAGCCGATGCTGCGCGGCAGCTACTCCGAGCAGACCGGCCGCAGGCTGTTCGGCGCGGCCGCCGACCTCACCCGGCTCGCCGGCTGGACCTCCTACGACATCGCCGCGCACGGGCTCGCCCAGCGGTACTTCGTGCAGGCCCTGCGGCTCGCCCAGGCGGCCGGGGACCGCGCCTACGGCTCGTACGTGCTGGTCACCATGAGCCGCCAGGCCGTCTACCTCGGGCACGGGCGGGAGGCGGTGCAGCTGGCGCGGGTAGCCCAGCAGGGGGTCGGGACCGGCGCGGCGCCCGTCGTGCAGGCCCTGCTGCACGCGGCGGAGGCGCGGGCGCACGCCGTCCTCGGTGAGACGCGGGCGTGCACCGGCGCGCTGGTACGCGCCGAACGCTCTCTGGAGACGGCCCGGCCCGGCGACGACGTGCCGCACTGGGCGCGCTTCTTCGACGAGGCCCAGCTCGCCGACGAGCTCGGCCACTGCCACCGGGACCTCCACCAGTTCCGGGCGGCCGCCCAGCACGCCGAGCGCTCGCTCCGGCTGCGCTCCGCCGCGCACGCCCGCAGCCGGCTCTTCTCCCGCGTCGTCCTGGCGACCGCCCGGCTGGGCCTCGGCGACCTCGACCAGGCCTGCACCCTCGCCGCCGAGGCCGCCGCCCAGGCCGCCGACATGCGCTCGGTCCGCGCGGTGGAGTACATCCGCGACTTCGAACGCCGCCTGGAGCCCTACCGCGACGCGGCCCCGGCCCGCGGGTACCGGGAGCGGGTTGCGGCGCTGGGGTAGCGACAGAGGGGGCGTCCGCTACTGGAGGCGCCCCCTGGGGGCTGGGCCGGCCGGGCATCGTCGCGGGGGCCCGCCAGGTGCACGGGCCGTGGTCATCGCTGCGCGGTGGGCCCCGGCAGGGCGCGTGGGCCCACCGGGGCGCGGGCCCGCGCACGGGGGAGGGGCGGGGGCCCGGCCGGCCCGGTCCGGGTGGGTCGGCCGGGGCTCCCTGTCAGGCCGCCCGTGGCATCGATGCCGGGGGGTCCGCCAGGTGCATCGACGCCGTGGCTCCCAGGTCCGTCAGGATGGCCGTGGTGGCTCGGGTGGCCGAGTGGAGGGCGCCCTGGAGGGTGGGGGTGTCCCGGTGGTCGCCGCAGACGTAGAGGCCCGCCAGGAGGCGTACCGGGCGGTGGGGGTCGTAGGCGGGACGGGTGGCCGGGACGGCGTCCGGGGTGTGGTGGACCGCCAGGGTTTCCCAGCGGTTGGTGGGTGTGCCGTACAGGCGGGACAGGTGCGTGCGGACGGCGGCGTCCACGTCTTCGGGCGGGGTGCCGAGCACCGTGGAGGAGATCAGGGTGCGGCCGGCCGGGACGCGGCTCGGGTCGACATTGCTGATGACCGCCGTGTGCGCGACCGGGCCGCCCCGGTCCGCGTCCAGCAGCAGCGAGGTGCCCGTGGACAGTGCCGGGCCCGGATCGTCGGTGGTGTGGTGGACGACGGTGACCGGGTGGAAGCCGGGGACGCGGAGCCCCGGCAGCAGCTCGGCAGCCGCACGGGCGTCCGTCGCCAGCAGGACCGCGCGACAGCGCAGTACGCCGTGCTCGGCGGTGGTGACCGAGGTGGTGGAGACCGAGGTGACCCGCACCCCGGTCCGCACGGTACCCGGCGGCAGGGTGCGCGCCAGCAGCTCGGGCAGTACCTCCGCGCCCCCCTCCGGCACGCTCAGCCGGCCCCCGGCGAACGCTCGCAGGGCGAGGTCGGCGCCCCGGCTGGACGTGGTCAGCTCCGGGTCGCACAGCAGCGTGGCGAGCAGCGGCCTCAGGAAGGCGTCGACGGTACGGGCGGGAACCCCGCGCGCCGCCAGCGCGTCGGCCGCGGCCTGCTCCGGGCGGGCCAGCAGCCGGTCCACCGGGGTGGCCGCGATCCGGGCCAGCGCGGCGTTCAGCCGGGCCTGGTCCCACGCCCCGCCGACCGGTGTCCCGGTCCGGCCGGGCAGCACGGCGACCGGCCCCCTGGGGGCGCTCGCCAGGGCGCGCGCCACATGGAGTGCGCCCCTTGCGCCCCCTACGGGTGCCGGGGTGCCCGCGCGGTGCCTGCGGCCGTCCCGGTGCAGCAGCACGCCGGGCGCGAACTGCCGCAGCGCGAGCGGTTCCAGGCCCGGTACGGTGCGCAGCTCGGTGCCGGGGGTGGTCAGGGGCCGTCCGACGCGGTCGAGACGGAAGCCGTCGACCCTCTCGGTCGACATGCGGCCGCCCACCTCCGGGGCGGCCTCCAGGACTGCGGTCGTCACTCCTGCGCTGGTCAGCCGATGGGCCGCCGAGAGTCCGGCGGCCCCGGCCCCCACGACGACGACGTCCACCTGGTACGCGGGCTCAAGCACGAGGCCCCTCCTGTGGTTGCGCGGCCGGTGGAGAGGTCATGCCCTCAACTGGCCCGCCGGATACGCGAGTTCGGGTCGAGGTTAGGGTCAATGCCGGTCACTGCCAGTCGCGCACCGGCAGGGCACGGTCGCACGGCGGTCGCATACGTTCATGACCGCTCGGTGCCCGTCAGGATCGCGCCTATGCCGCCGGACTACTCCGCCGCGCGGATCGTGTCCTCGATGCCGGGGAAGGCGAACTGGAACCCGGACTCCAACAGCCGCTTGGGCACCACCCGCTGACTGCCCAGCACGTCCTCCGCCATCCCGCCCAGCGCCGTCCGCAGCACCGCCGCCGGCACCGGGAACGGCGTCGGCCGGTGCAGCACCCGGCCCATCGCCTCGGTGATCTCCTGGTTGGTCAGCGGGTGCGGCGCGGTCAGGTTGAACGGCCCGGACAGGTCCTCGCGGTCCAGGATGTGCCGGATCGCGGCCACCTCGTCGTGCAGCGCGATGTACGACCAGTACTGCCTGCCGCTGCCCAGCCGCCCGCCGAGCCCCGCCTTGAACAGCGGGAACATCTTGGCCCACGCCCCGCCCGCGGAGGACACCACCAGCCCGGTGCGCACGAACACCGTCCGTACGCCCGCCTCCCGCACCGGTGCGGCCGCCTCCTCCCACTCCTCGCACACCGAGGGCAGGAACCCCTCGCCGGGCGGGGCGTCCTCGTCGGTGATCCGGTCGCCGGTCTCGCCGTAGAAGCCGATCGCGCTGCCGCCCACGAAGACGCGCGGCGGCTCCGGCAGGGAGGCGGCGGCCTCCGCGAGCGCGGTCGTGCCGAACACCCGGCTGTCCCGGATCACCCGTTTGTACTCCGGCGTCCAGCGCTTGTCGCCGATCCCCGCGCCCGCCAGGTTCACCACCGCGTCGACGCCGGCCAGCCCGGCCGCGTCCACGTAACTCTCCTGGGGGTCCCAGCGGACCTCGTCCGGGCCCTGCGGCTCGCGCCGGACCAGCCGCACGACCTGGTGCCCGTCGTCGGTGAGGGACCGCACCAGGGCGCTGCCGATGAGACCGGAGGCGCCGGCCACCGCGATTCGGGAAGAGTCCATGATCCCAGCATGCCCCGCGGGCCCGGAATCAGGGCGGCCGCCTACTCCTTACGACGTGATCAGCTCACCCGTGTCCACCGGCGCCGTCGCCGTCTTCGCGCGCCGGGCGTCCGCCGAGACCTCCGCCGCCGTGAGCGCGTACCCCGTCTCGGAGCTGGAGGTGGAGCGGGCGAAGACCACGCCGAAGACCCGGCCGTCCGTGGTGAGCAGCGGGCCGCCGGAGTTGCCCGGCAGGACGGTGGAGCGGACGGAGTAGATCTCGCGGGTGACCGTGCGGTCGCTGTAGATGTTCTGGCCGGTCGCCCGCACCCGGTTCGCCACCGTCGCCGCCTGGAGGTCCAGGCTGCCGTCCTGCGGGTAGCCCGCGACCACCGCCGACTCGCCGCGCCGGGCGGAGGAGTCGAAGGGGAGCACCGGGGCGCGCAGATCCGGTACGTACAGCACCGCCACGTCCTTGTCGGGGTCGAACAGCACCACCCGCGCCTGGTACACCCGGCCGACCCCGCCGATCCGTACCGTGGGGTTGTCGATGCCGGCCACCACGTGCGCGTTGGTCATCACCCGGCGCGGGGCGTACACGAAGCCGCTGCCCTCGCGGCCCTCGGCGCCCGCCGAGCCCTCGATCTTCACCGTGCTGCGCCGGGCCGCCTGCGTGGCCGCCGGCGTCACGCTGTCGCCGGAGGGCTCGGCCACCTGCGCGGTCGACTCGTTCTCGAAGGGGTTGAAGACCTGCGGGAAGCCCGCCTCCGTCAGCGCGGAGGTGGCCCGCGAGAACCAGGCGGGGGTGGTCTCCGGCATCGCCCGCTGCACCGCGCCCAGCAGGGCGGAGTTGCGGATCGCCGTGGTCACCGTCTGCGAGGGCGCCGCGCCCAGCACGCTCGCCGCTACCCACGCCACGAGGAGTACGGCGACCCCGTTGGCCGCGGCGCCCCCGATGCCGTCCGCCACCCGCAGGGGGCCGCTGCCCGACCGGTCCATCCGGCTGCGCAGGCTGAGCGCCAGGCGGCCCGCCAGCTCGTGCCCGATCATGCCCGGCACCAGCACGGTGAGGACCGCGATCACGGTGGCCGCCGCCGAACCGCGCGTCACCAGCCCCGTCACCCACGGCAGCGCCCACACGCCGACCGCCGCGCCGCCCAGGAAGCCGGCCAGCGAGACACAGCCGGCCACCAGCCCCCGCCGGTAACCGGAGGCCGCGTACAGCAGGACCACCAGCACGAGCAGCACGTCGAGCAGATCCACGAAGCCGCCTTTCTGTCGGACCCTCCAATACGGACGGGGCAGGCCCGCTGATCAGTAGTACGCCCGGGGGCTTCCCGTAGGCGTGTACCCACGGAAACGCCCCGGACCTGGACGATGGTTCCACCGGGTGGCACACCACACATCGCGGACCCGCCGCGCCGGACCGACAGTGGGATCATGAACTGGACGCGTCCGTGGCGTATCGCGCGCCTGCCCGGTGTCCTGCCGGCCCTGACTGCCGTCGCCGCCGTGCTGCTGCTCGTAGGGGGCAGCGAGCGCGCCGTCACGGCTCACCCCGCCCACCCCGCCCACCTCGCGCGTCCCGCGCCGAGCGCCGCCCTCGTCGCCCACCGCGCGCCCCGCCCGGCCATCCTGCCCCGCTCCGCCTGGCTCGACCGGGCCACCCTGCGCCGCCAGCCCCCGCCGCGCTACGACGACCGGGTCGTCGCCGTCTTCGTCCACCACACCGCCTCGCCGAACGACTACGACTGCGCCGACGCCCCGCGCATCATCCGCTCGCTGTACTCCGGCCAGACCGGGGCCCGGCACTGGGACGACATCGGCTACAACTTCCTCGTCGACCGCTGCGGCACCATCTACGAGGGACGTGCCGGAGGTGCCGACCGGGCGGTCACCGGGGCCCACACCCAGGGGTTCAACCACCGCTCGACGGGCATCGCGGCGCTCGGCACCTTCACCGCGGGTGCGGGGGTCCCCCCGGCCATGACCGACGCCATCGCCGCGCTCGCCGCCTGGAAGCTCGGCCTCTCCGGCACCGACCCCCGCGCCCGCGTACGCCTGACCTCCACCAGTGGTCTCAGCCGCTACCGCACGGGCACCCCCGCCACCTTCCCCGCCGTAGCCGGCCACAACACCGGCTACGCCACCACCTGCCCCGGCGCCGCCCTCACCGCCACCCTCCCCGCGATCCGGGCGAAAGCAGCCCACCTCCAGGGCCGCACCCGCTAGGGCTTGAAGCGGTCCCACAGGGCTGGGTACCGGTCCGCCAGGATGCCGTCGTTCTCGAAGTCGATCGGGGTGCCGGAGGGTTCGCCGGGGGCGGGGGCGATGCCCAGGTCGGGGGCCACCGTGCCGGTCAGGCGTTCGTACGCCTCGTCCGCCGCGTAGCCGAGTTCCTCGCCGTCGCCGTCCATCTCGTCGTCGAACTCGTCGAGGAGCTCCGCGAGGGAGTCGGGGTCGTGGAGGGCGCCCTCGAAGACCTCGCGGCCCTGGCCGATGAGCCAGCAGCGGAAGTAGTCGAAGGCGTCGTCGCTCGCGCCGCCCATCAGGAGCGAGGCCGCGCCCCACAGATCCCAGCGGTAGGCGCGGTTGTAGCGGGCCTCGAAGTGACGGGCGAAGTCCAGCACCATGTCCGGGTCGAACTGGAGCAGCCGGTCCACCAGCAGGTCGGCCTGCTCCTCGGGGTCGCCCTCGGCGGCCTCGCGGGTGGCGTCGATCAGCTCCCAGAACTCCGTCTCGTCCATCACGCCACCAGCATCGGGCCTCCACCCCCACCCCGCACGCGGAACGGCACGGTAAAAGGAGGAAGGGGTACGGCAGCACGCCGTACCCCTTCACCGGACCTCAGGTGGTCACAGCCCGTACTTCTCGCGGGCTTCCTTCACCGCCGCCGCCTTGACCGCGCCGCGCCGGGCGAGCTGGGCCAGGGCCGCGACCACGATCGACTCGGCGTCCACACCGAAGTGCCGGCGGGCCGCCGCGCGGGTGTCGGAGAGGCCGAAGCCGTCCGCACCGAGCGAGGACCAGTCCTGGTCGACCCACTGCGCGATCTGGTCCGGGACCTGGCGCATGTAGTCGGAGACCGCGAGGACCGGACCCTCGGCACCCTGCAGCGCCCGCCGCACGAACGGCACCCGCTCCTCGCCGCGCAGCAGGGCCGCGTCGGCGTCCATCGCGTCACGGCGCAGCTCGGACCAGGAGGTCGCGGACCACACGTCGGCGGCCACGCCCCACTCCTCGGCCAGCATCCGCTGCGCGTCCAGCGCCCAGTGGATCGCCGTACCCGAGCCCAGGAGCTGGATGCGCGGGGCGTTCGCCGGGACGGTGACGCCCGCGGACTCGGCCGTGTTGAACCGGTACAGGCCCTTGACGATGCCCTCGTCGATGCCGGGCACGGCGGGCTTGGCCGGCTGCGGCATCGGCTCGTTGTAGACCGTCAGGTAGTAGAAGACGTCCCTGTCCTCGCCCGGCGCGGCCTCGCCGTACATCCGGCGCAGACCCTCCTTGACGATCGCGGCGACCTCGTAGGCGAACGCCGGGTCGTACGTCAGCGCGGCCGGGTTGGTCGCGGCGATCACCGGGGAGTGACCGTCGGCGTGCTGGAGGCCCTCGCCCGTGAGGGTCGTACGGCCCGCCGTCGCGCCGACGAGGAAGCCGCGGCCGAGCTGGTCGCCGAGCTGCCACATCTGGTCGGCCGTGCGCTGCCAGCCGAACATCGAGTAGAAGATGTAGAACGGGATCATCGCCTCGCCGTGCGTCGCGTACGCGGTGGACGCGGCGATGAAGTCGGCCATCGAACCGGCCTCGGTGATCCCCTCGTTGAGGATCTGGCCGTTCTTGGCCTCCTTGTAGTACATCAGCTGGTCGCGGTCGACCGGCTCGTACGTCTGGCCCTTGGGCGAGTAGATGCCGAGCGACGGGAACAGCGACTCCATGCCGAAGGTGCGCGCCTCGTCGGGGACGATCGGCACCCAGCGCTTGCCGGTCTCCTTGTCGCGGACCAGGTCCTTGACCAGGCGGACGAACGCCATGGTGGTGGCGACGTTCTGCGAGCCGGAACCCTTGTCGAAGGAGGTGAACGCCTTCTCCGCCGGGGCGGGCAGCGGCGCGAGGGGGTGCACCCGGCGGGCCGGGGCCGGACCGCCGAGGGCCGCGCGGCGCTCCTGGAGGTAGCGGACCTCGGGGGAGTCGGCGCCCGGGTGGCCGTAGGGCACCTGCCCGTCGGCGAACGCGCTGTCGGCGATGGGCAGCTCCAGCAGGTCCCGCATCGCCTTGAACTCGTCCACCGAGAGCTTCTTCATCTGGTGGTTGGCGTTCTTGGAGGCGAAGCCCGGACCGAGGGTGTGGCCCTTGACCGTCTGGGCCAGGATCACGGTCGGCGCGCCCTTGTGCTCGACGGCCGCCTTGTACGCGGCGAAGACCTTGCGGGCCTCGTGACCGCCGCGCGACAGGTGGAAGCACTCGAGGATCTTGTCGTCGCTGAGCAGCTTCGCCATCTCCACCAGCGCCGGGTCGGCACCGAAGAAGTCCTGGCGGATGTAGGCCGCGTCGCGCGTCTGGTACGTCTGGATCTGGGCGTCCGGCACCTGGCGCAGCCGGCGGACCAGCGCGCCCGTGGTGTCGAGCTGGAACAGCTCGTCCCAGGCGGTGCCCCACAGCGTCTTGACCACGTTCCAGCCGGCGCCCCGGAACTGGGCCTCCAGCTCCTGCACGATCTTGAAGTTGGCGCGGACCGGGCCGTCCAGGCGCTGCAGGTTGCAGTTGATGACGAACGTGAGGTTGTCCAGCTCCTCACGCGCGGCGAGCGCGAGGGCCGCCGTCGACTCCGGCTCGTCCATCTCGCCGTCACCGAGGAACGCCCACACGTGGGACGCGGAGACGTCCTTGATGCCGCGGTTGGTCAGGTAGCGGTTGAACCGCGCCTGGTAGATCGCGGAGAGCGGGCCGAGGCCCATCGACACCGTCGGGAACTCCCACAGCCAGGGCAGCCGGCGCGGGTGCGGGTACGACGGCAGGCCGTTGCCGCCCGCCTCCTGGCGGAAGTTGTCCAGCTGCGCCTCGTTCAGCCGCCCGTCCAGGAAGGCGCGGGCGTAGATGCCGGGGGAGGCGTGGCCCTGGATGTAGAGCTGGTCACCGGAGCCGTCGGCGTCCGGGGACTCCTTGCCCTTGAAGAAGTGGTTGAAGCCGGTCTCGTACAGCCACGCGGCCGAGGCGAAGGTGGCGATGTGGCCGCCGACGCCGTACTTGCTGCCGCGGGTCACCATCGCCGCCGCGTTCCACCGGTTCCACGCGGTGATCCGGGTCTCCATCGCCTCGTCACCGGGGACGCCCGGCTCGGCGGCGGTGGGGATGGAGTTGACGTAGTCCGTCTCCAGCAGCTTCGGCAGCGCGACACCGCCCGCCTCGGCACGCTCCAGCGTGCGCCGCATCAGGTACGCGGCGCGGTGCGGGCCCGCTTCCCTGGCCACGGCGTCCAGGGAGGCGCGCCACTCGGCGGTCTCCTCGGGGTCGCGGTCCGGGAGCTGGTCGAGCGCGCTCGGCTGGATGGCGTTGGGGTCGGTCATCTCGCCGCCTTCCTCAGTCGAAGGGGGATCCCTCATGGGTGAGGGTTCGGGGTTGCCCTTGGTCTTTGGCAGGACAGGGCGAGAACTCGGTAGAAGTCCGTCGGTGACAATAACCCCCTGATCGATGATCGATCAAAGGTTTGGGGGCGAAAACCCGGTCTTGACGCGAAAGTAGGCACCCGGTGTCTTTCGTCCAGGCACGCGGTGCCTTGTTTTCCCAGGTGAGCGGGGTGTCGCTCAGGGGCGGGGCGCGCAGCCCAGGACGTGGGCCTTCACCAGCTCGGCGATCCGGGGGTCGCGGCGCTGGAACGCCTGCACCAGTTCCTCGTGCTCCTCGGCGTAGGACTGCTGGACGGTGCCGAGCCAGCGGATCGACAGGGCGGTGAAGACCTCGATGCCGAGGCCCTCCCAGGTGTGCAGCAGTACCGAGTTGCCGGCGGCGCGGACGAGTTCGCGGTGGAAGCCGACGGTGTGCCGGACCTGGCCGGTGCCGTCTCCGGCGCGGTCGGCCTCGTAGAGGGCCGCGACGTGGGGTTCCAGGGCCGAGCAGCTCTCCGCCAGGGTCTCGGCCGCGAGCTCCGCCGCGATGGCTTCCAGGCCGGCCCGGACGGGGTAGCTCTCCTCCAGGTCGGCCGCGGTCAGGTTGCGTACGCGGACGCCCTTGTTGGGGGCCGATTCGATGAGGCGGAGGGACTCCAGTTCGCGGAGGGCCTCCCGGACGGGGGTCTGGCTGACCTCCAGCTCGGTGGCGATCCTTCGCTCCACGATGCGCTCGCCCGGTTGCCAGCGGCCGCTGACGATGCCCTCCACGATGTGCTCGCGGATCTGTTCGCGCAGCGAGTGGATTACGGGCGCGGTCATGGGGGGCTCCTCTTCAAGGGGCGTGGCTCTATGACCATACGGGGGCCCCGCGGGTGCCGTGCGGCGCATCGGGGGGCTTTTGCCCAGGTGAGACGAGTTGCACAGGGCGTTTTCGAGGGGTCTCGCCGTGCGGGTGTCGGTTTGGGGGTGGGTGCGGGTGTGCCGGGGCTGGTCGCGCCCGCGCGGCGGAGCCGCATGTCAGCACAGTCCCGCGCCCCTGAGTACGTCCAGCTCACCTGTGCTGAAACGGCGAAGCCCCCTGTCCTTGGACAGGGGGCTTCTTCACAGGCCGTGGGAGTTACAGGCCGAGCTCCACCTCGAACTCGCCCGCCTCCAGGATCTGCTTGACCGTGGTCAGGTAGCGGGCCGCGTCGGCGCCGTCCACCAGGCGGTGGTCGTAGGAGAGGGTCAGGTAGGTCATGTCGCGGACGGCGATGACCGTGCCCTCCTCCGTCTCCAGGACGGCCGGGCGCTTCACCGTGGCGCCGATGCCGAGGATGGCGACCTGGTTCGGCGGCACGATGATCGTGTCGAACAGGGCGCCGCGCGAACCGGTGTTGGAGATGGTGAAGGTCGCGCCGGACAGCTCGTCCGGGGTGATCTTGTTGGCGCGGACCTTGCCGGCCAGCTCCGCGGTCGCCTTGGCGATGCCCGCGAGGTTGAGGTCACCGGCGTGCTTGATGACCGGGGTCATCAGGCCCTTCTCCGAGTCCACCGCGATACCGACGTTCTCGGTGTCGAAGTAGGTGATGGTGCCCTCGGCCTCGTTGATGCGGGCGTTGATGACCGGGTGGGCCTTCAGCGCCTGCGCGGCGGCCTTGACGAAGAACGGCATCGGGGAGAGCTTGACGCCCTCACGGGCGGCGAAGGAGTCCTTCGCCTTGCCGCGCAGCTTCATCAGACGGGTGACGTCGACCTCGACGACCGAGGAGAGCTGGGCCTGCTCGGTCAGCGCCTTGACCATGTTGTCGCCGATGACCTTGCGGATGCGGGTCATCTTGACGGTCTGGCCACGCAGCGGGGAGACCTCCAGCGCCGGGGCCTTCTTCGCGGCGGCCGGAGCCTCAGCCGCGGCCGGAGCCGGGGCGGCGGCGGCCTTCGCGGCCTCGGCGGCGGCGATGACGTCCTGCTTGCGGATGCGGCCACCGACACCGGTGCCCTTGACCGAGGCCAGGTCGACGCCGTTCTCGGCGGCGAGCTTGCGCACCAGCGGGGTCACGTAGGCGCCCTCGTCGGTCGCCTGGGTGGCGGTCGGCGCGGTCGGCGCGGTGGCCGGAGCGGCCGGAGCCGGGGCGGGCGCGGGAGCCGGGGCCGGGGCGGGCGCCGGGGCGGTCTGCTGCTGCGGCGCCGGGGCCGACGGGGCCTGCGGGGCGGGAGCCTGCGGGGCCGGGGCGGCGGGGGCGGCCGGAGCCGGAGCGGCCGGAGCGGCCGGGGCCTCGGCGGCGGGCGCCTTCGGGGCCTCGGGGGCGGCGGCCGGGGCGGCACCCGCGGCACCGATGACGGCGAGCTTGGCGCCGACCTCGGCGGTCTCGTCCTCGCCGACCACGATCTCCAGCAGGGTGCCCGAGGTGGGCGCCGGGATCTCGGTGTCGACCTTGTCCGTGGAGACCTCGAGCAGCGGCTCGTCGGCCTCGACGGAGTCGCCCACCGACTTCAGCCAGCGGGTGACGGTGCCCTCGGTGACCGACTCGCCCAGCGCGGGCAGGACCACGTCGGTGCCCTCGGCGGAACCGCCGCCGGAGGCCGCCTCGGCGGTCGGCGCCGGGGCGGGCGCCTCCTGCTCGGTGGACGGGGCGGACTGCGGGGCCTCCTGGGCGGCCGGGGCCGGAGCCTCGGCGGCGGGGGCCTGGGCGGCCGGGGCCGCGGCCTCGGCGGGGGCGTCGGAGCCGTCGTCGATCAGGGCCAGCTCGGCGCCGACCTCGACGGTCTCGTCCTCGGCGACCTTGATGGAGGCCAGCACGCCCGCGACGGGGGCCGGGATCTCGGTGTCGACCTTGTCGGTGGAGACCTCGAGCAGCGGCTCGTCGGCCTCGACGCGCTCGCCCTCGGCCTTCAGCCAGCGGGTGACAGTGCCCTCGGTGACGCTCTCACCGAGCGCCGGAAGGGTTACGGAAACCGCCATGGTTTCTGTTGCTCCTTAGGAATTGCGGAAGTCTGTGTCGTCGCGCCCGGGGGCCGAAGGCTCAGTCGTGGGCGTGCAGCGGCTTTCCGGCCAGCGCCAGGTGCGCCTCGCCGAGCGCCTCGTTCTGCGTCGGGTGGGCGTGGATGAGCTGGGCCACCTCGGCGGGCAGTGCCTCCCAGTTGTAGATGAGCTGGGCCTCGCCGACCTGCTCACCCATGCGGTCGCCCACCATGTGGACGCCGACCACGGCACCGTCCTTGACCTGGACGAGCTTGATCTCGCCCGCGGTCTTGAGGATCTTGCTCTTGCCGTTGCCCGCGAGGCTGTACTTCAGGGCGACGACCTTGTCCGCGCCGTAGATCTCCTTGGCCTTGGCCTCGGTGATGCCGACGGAGGCGACCTCCGGGTGGCAGTACGTCACACGCGGGACGCCGTCGTAGTCGATCGGGACGGTCTTCAGACCGGCCAGCCGCTCGGCGACCAGGATGCCCTCGGCGAAGCCGACGTGGGCGAGCTGGAGGGTCGGGACGAGGTCACCGACGGCCGAGATGGTCGGCACGTTGGTGCGCATGTACTCGTCGACCAGGACGTAGCCCCGGTCGATGTTGACGCCCTGCTCCTCGTACCCGAGGTTCTGGGAGACCGGGCCGCGGCCGACGGCGACGAGGAGGACCTCGGCCTCGAACTCCTTGCCGTCGGCGAGGGAGACCTTCACGCCGTCCTGGGTGTACTCGGCCTTCTCGAAGAAGGTGCCCAGGTTGAACTTGATGCCGCGCTTGCGGAACGCGCGCTCCAGGAGCTTGGAGGAGTTCTCGTCCTCGACCGGCACCAGGTGCTTCAGGCCCTCGATGACGGTGACGTCGGCCCCGAAGGACTTCCACGCGGACGCGAACTCGACGCCGATGACACCGCCGCCGAGGATGATCGCGGACTTGGGCACGCGGTCCAGGACGAGGGCGTGGTCGGAGGAGATGATGCGGTCGCCGTCGATCTCCAGGCCCGGCAGCGACTTCGGCACGGAGCCGGTCGCGAGCAGGACGTGGCGGCCCTCGATCCGCTGCCCGTTGACATCCACCGACGTGGGGGAGGACAGCCGGCCCTCGCCCTCGATGTACGTCACCTTGCGGGAGGCGATCAGGCCCTGGAGGCCCTTGTAGAGGCCCGAGATCACGTCGTCCTTGTACTTGTGGACGGCGGGGACGTCGATGCCCTCGAAGGTCGCCTTGACGCCGAACTGCTCGCTCTCGCGGGCCTGGTCGGCGATCTCGCCCGCGTGCAGCAGGGCCTTGGTGGGGATGCACCCCTTGTGCAGGCAGGTGCCGCCGACCTTGTCCTTCTCGATCAGGGCGACGTCCAGGCCAAGCTGCGCTCCGCGCAGGGCCGCGGCGTAACCACCGCTGCCACCGCCGAGGATCACTAGGTCGAAAACGGTGCTGGCGTCGTTCGCCACGTCACGTCCTCCATGCATGTGCGCCTGTGCCGGTCTCCGATGACCGGCAGGCGGCTGGTGTCCGGCCGCTCAATGCTTCGGCCCTGTGGTGGGGGCCCTGTCCTGCCGGGCTCCATCTTTGCACCTGTCGGGGGTGCGACGGACGCCGGGCCGGGGTGTGAGACGCCCCACGTCCGTGCCGGACGCCTCACGCCGGGGGCGCGGACCGGCCCGGTCCGCGCCCCCGGCGGCGTCCCGCGGGGTCAGCCGAGTTCGCCGTCGGCGGTCTGCTCGGCCAGCCGCACCAGGGTGCGCACGGCGGTGCCGGTACCGCCCTTGGGCGTGTAGCCGAAGGGGCCGCCCTCGTTGAAGGCCGGGCCCGCGATGTCCAGGTGGGCCCAGGTGATGCCCTCGCCCACGAACTCGCGCAGGAACAGGCCGGCGACCAGGCCGCCGCCCATCCGCTCGCCCATGTTGGCGATGTCGGCGACGGGGGAGTCCATGCCCTTGCGCAGGTGCTCGGGGAGCGGCATCTGCCAGGCCGGCTCGCCGGACTCCTCGGCCACCTCGTGCAGCGAGGTGCGGAAGGCGTCGTCGTTGGCCATGATCCCGAAGGTGCGGTTGCCCAGCGCCAGCACCATCGCGCCGGTCAGCGTGGCCACGTCCACGATCGCGTCCGGCTCCTCGGCGGAGGCCGCCCACAGCGCGTCGGCCAGCACCAGGCGGCCCTCGGCGTCGGTGTTGAGCACCTCCACGGTCTTGCCGCTGTACATGCGCAGCACGTCACCGGGGCGGGTGGCGGAGCCCGACGGCATGTTCTCGGCGAGCGCCAGCCAGCCGGTGACGTTCACCTTGAGGCCGAGGCGGGCGGCCGCGACGACGGCGGCGAACACGGCGGCGGCGCCGGCCATGTCGCACTTCATCGTCTCGTTGTGCCCGGCGGGCTTGAGCGAGATGCCGCCCGAGTCGTAGGTGATGCCCTTGCCCACGTAGGCGAGGTGCTTGTCCGCCTCCGGGTGCCGGTACGCCAGCTTCACCAGGCGCGGGGCGGACGCCGAGCCGGCGCCGACGCCGAGGATGCCGCCGTAGCCGCCCTCCTTCAGGGCCTGCTCGTCCAGCACCTCGATGGTGAGGCCGTGCTCGTCGGCCGCGGCCTGCGCGATCGCGGCGAACGCCGCGGGGTCCAGGTCGTTCGGCGGGGTGTTGACGAGGTCGCGGGCGCGGTTCAGTTCCTCGCCGACCGCCGTCGCGCGGTCGACGGCGGCCTGGTAACCGGCCTCGCCCTCCTCGCCGCCCAGCAGCACGGCCTCGCCGAGCGGGCCGCCGTCGTCCTTCGCCTTGTCGTCCTTCGAGCTCTCCTTGTACGCGTCGAAGGCGTACGCGCCGAGCAGCACGCCCTCGGCGATCGCGGCCAGCGCGCCCGGACCGTCGACGGGGAGCGCGAAGGAGGCCTTCTTGGTGCCGGAGAGGCCGCGGGCGGCCACACCGGCGGCCCGGCGCAGCGCCTCGGCGTCGTACCCGGCGTCCGCCTCGGGCTCGGCGCCCAGGCCCACCGCCACCACGAGCGGGGTGTCGAGACCGGCGGCGGCGGGCAGCTTGGTCAGCTCGCCCTCGGCGCCCGAGGCACCGAGGGTCTTCAGGACGCCGGCCAGCCCGCCGTCGTACGCCTGGTCCACGGCCTCGGCGCCGGGCGCCACGACGGGGCCCGTGCCGGCCTTGGCGACACCGATCACGATCGCGTCGGCCCGCGGGCCCGGCGCCGCGGCCGGCTTGAGAGTCAGAGCAGTCACGGTGGTGAAATCTCGCTTCCGATGTGAAGTTTGCTGGTGCCGTTTGCGCAAGCCGGTCGTCCGCGAGGGGCGACCGCCGCAAGGGGTGGGTCGACTCCCTGTCGGCGAACACCCGCCACGAGAGTACGCGCGTACGCGCGTTCGCTCATTGCCGAGGACCACCCCGGCCACCCGCACTCCGGGCACCCCTGTCGGGCGGGTGGGACAACTGGCCCCGGGTACGGCACAGTTGCGGTCCTCAGCCGGCCGGCGGGGCGGTGCCTCCCAGGCACAGCACGAGCAGTGCGGCCGTGGCCGCGGTCTCCGCGAGGGCGCCGAACACGTCCCCGGTGACCCCGCCGAAGCGGGAGACGCAGCGGCGCAGCAGGAGTTCGGCCGGGACCAGACAGAGCGGTACGGCCGCCGCCGCGCGCACCGCCTCCCACGGCCCGAGCAGCGCCCCGCCCGCACCGGCCGCCAGCGTCACCGCCGCCCCCACCGCCAGCGCCCCCGGCACCGGCACCACGCCGGCCACCGCCGCCCCGAGCCCCTCCGGACGGGCGGCCGGCACCCCGGTGCGCGCGGCCAGCGTGAGCGCCAGCCGGGCCGCGGCCCCGGAGACGACGGCCCCGAGCGCGCCCCGCGCCCACGACTCGCCGTACAGCCCGGCGAGCGCGGCGGCCTGCGCCAGCAGCGTCAGCACCAGGGTGAGCACGCCGAACGGCCCGATGTCGGACCGCTTCATGATGGCGAGGGCCTGCTCGGCGGGCTTGCCGCTGCCCAGCCCGTCGGCGGTGTCGGCGAGCCCGTCCAGGTGCAGCCCGCGGGTGAGCGCGGCCGGTACGGCGGCGGAGGCGACGGCGGCGAGCAGCGGGCCCGCGCCCAGCAGCAGGAGCAACACCCCGAGCGCGGCCGCCGCGAGGCCGACGGCCAGTCCGGTCAGCGGTGCGCACAGCATGCCCGCCCGCGCGGCCGTCCGGTCCCAGCGGTGCACCCGGACCGGGATCACGGTGAGGGTGCCGAAGGCGAAGCGGGGCCCGTCGAGCGGGTCGGGCGGCGGGGTCTCGGGCATCGGCGCAGGCTACCGGGGCTGTCGCCGGGCCCGGTCGGCGGGCCGGGGATAAAGTGCGCACATGGGGCACTGGTGGGAGCGGAACATCCTGGAACCGGGCAAGCTTCCGCTGCTGCTGGCCCTCTTCTCGTTCGTGCTCACCTTCGTCGTCACCCGGATCATCGTCCGGCTGATCCGCGCCGGGAAGGGGCCGTTCGGCAATGTCCGGGCGGGCGGGGTGCACATCCATCACGTGGTGCCCGGTGTGGTGCTGACCGTCGTCGGCGGCTTCGGCGCCGTCGCCAGCGACCGGCACGGGGCGGGCGGCGCGATCGCCGCGGTGGTCTTCGGGATCGGCGCCGGGCTGGTGCTGGACGAGTTCGCGCTGATCCTGCATCTGGACGACGTGTACTGGAGCGCGGAGGGGCGCAAGAGCGTCGAGGTCGTGGTCGTCACCGCCGCGCTGGTCGGGCTGCTGCTCGCCGGCTTCTCCCCCTTCGGGGTCAACGACCTCTCGCAGGACGAGCTGCAGGACCGGGGCGAGGTCATCGCCTTCGTCACCGCCAACTTCCTCGTCTCGCTCGTCGCGTTGAGCAAGGGCAAGGCCCGTACCGCCGTGTTCGGCGCGATCGTGCCGCTGCTGGCCCTGGCGGGCGCCATCCGGCTGGCCCGGCCGGCCTCGTTCTGGGCGCGGCGTTTCTACGGCCGGCGCCCGCGTGCCCGCGCCCGGTCCCTGCTGCGGGCCTACCGGCACGACCGGCGCTGGGCGGGGCCCCAGCGGGTGGTTCAGGACTGGATCGGCGGCAAGCCCGATCCGTCCCCGGCCCGGCTGCCCAGGGGCGACTGAAGCTCCGCCAGGCACAGGGCGCCCACGGCGAGCAGGGCCGCGAGATGCTCCTTGCCGGCCAGGTTGTCCTTGAGCAGCACCTCGATCACCATCGCCGCCGGTACCGCCACCGCCGTCACGCGGGCGTGGTGCCGTACGGCGACGTACACCGCGAGGCCCACCACGGCCGCCGACGGGCCGGTGTCCACCACGAGGGCGTCCGAGGCGGGCAGGCCGAAGGGGGCGTGCGGGCCGAGGGCGATGCCTGCACGGGCGTACAAGGTCCCGGCGAGCGTGGCGGTGTAGGCGATGAGCAGGGTGCGGCGGCGGCCCAGGGAGAGTTCCGCGATGCCGAACACGCAGAGCACCTGGGCCAGCGCGCCCCACACCGGCAGGTCCAGGGCGGGCACGAACAGCGAGAGCGGGGTGCGCAGCAGGGCCAGCCACAGCGGGTCGGCGGCCCGTACGGCGCCGGCCGTCTCCACCAGGGCGAAGCCCCAGGGCTGGTTCTGCACGAACTGGAGCAGCGCGGTCAGGCCCACCGCGCCGAGCGTCAGCGGCGCCCCGAGCAGCGGGCCGCGGGCGAGCAGCGCCGTCCGCAGGGCCGCGTACAGCGGGCCCCACTCGGCGCGCGCCCACGCTCTCACCGGTGGGTCTCCAGTTGTCTGCGGTGCAGCCACTTCGGCAGGCCCGGCGCCTCCAGGAATCCCTCCGCGCGGGCCGCCGCCAGGGCGATGCGGGGCAGGTCGGCGCTCTTCTCGAAGAGCAGGAAGCGCGGCTCCCAGATGGGCCGGTACTTGGCGTTGGCCCGGTACAGCGACTCGATCTGCCACCAGCGGGAGAAGAAGCTGAGCAGCGAGCGCCACAGCCGCAGCACCGGCCCCGCGCCGAGACGGGCGCCGCGCTCGAACACCGAGCGGAACACGGCGAAGTTCAGCGAGACCTGGGTGACCCCGATCTCCCGCGACCGGCGCAGGAGGTCGATCACCATGTACTCCATCAGCCCGTTGTCGCTGTCCCGGTCACGGCGCATCAGGTCCAGCGAGAGCCCGCCGGGACCCCAGGGCACGAACGACAGCAGGGCGCGCAGCCGGCCCCCGGCGTCGGTGCACTCCAGCATCACGCACCGGCCGTCCCCGGGGTCCGCGAGCCGGCCCAGCGCCATGCTGAAGCCTCGCTCGGTGGCGCCGTCCCGCCAGTCGTCGGCCCGCTCCACGAGACGGGCCATCTCGGCCGCCGGAATGTCCTCGTGCCGCCGCATCCGCACCTCGTACCCGGCCCGCCGCACCCGGTTGTACGCCTGCCGCACGGTGCGCATGGCGCGGCCCTCCAGGGTGAACTCGGCGACCTCCACGACGGCTTCGTCGCCGAGTTCGAGGGCGTCCAGGCCGTGCCGGGCGTAGACGGTCCCGGCCTCCTCGCTCGCGCCCATCACCGCGGGAATCCAGCCGTGGGCCCGCGCCTCGGCGAGCCAGGGCGCGATGGCGCCGGGCCATGCCTCGGGGTCGCCGAGCGGGTCCCCGGAGGCCAGGCTGACCCCGCCCACCACCCGGTAGGCGACGGCCGCCTTGCCGGTCGGGGACCACAGCACGCTCTTCTCCCGGCGCAGCGCGAAGTAGCCGAGGGAGTCGCGTTCGCCGTGCCGCTCCAGCAGCTCCCGCAGCCGCTTCTCGTCGTCCTCGGTGAGCGGGTCGACGGCGCGACGGGAGCGGAAGGCGGCGTACAGGACGGCGAGGAGGAGGGCGGTGCTGAGCACGTTGACGCTGACGTCGGCCCAGTTGGGCGGGTCGATGCCGGGGAAGCCGGACTCCTCGGTGGCCACCGACACCAGTCGCGCCGTGCCGTACTGCCAGCGCTCCCAGAACGTCGAACGGGCCGCGTCCGGCGCCTGGTTGGTGGCCGTCACCAGCAGGGCGGCGAGCAGCGAGGCCGCCGTACCGCCGCCGAGGGCCACGGCCGTGGCGAGGCGGGGATTGGCGCGGTCGCCCTTGGCGTAGAACTCCCGGCGGCCGAGCAGCAGGACGGCGACGAAGGCGGCCGTCAGTGCCAGGGAGACCCAGTTCTGCGGGGAGCGGCGGATCTCCGGGAAGGCCATGGCGACCGCGAACAGCGCCAGGAACGCCCCGCTGAGCACCAGGTTGAGAATCCACGCGGCCCGCTTGCGCCGCCGCATGGTGATGGCGAGGAACGCGGTGAACACGCCCGAGGCGAAACCGGCCGTCAGCAGATACGGCGTGAACAGGTTCTCCTGGTTGTGGCGGCGCACGTCCTGGCCCAGCGACACCCACACCGCGCTGAGGAAGTTGACGAACGCGACGGCCCGCAGGTACCAGACGGCACCGGCGGCGGCCCGGCGGGACGACACCCCGCCCGGCCGCCGTCCCGGCTGCTCGGTCCGCCGGTCCGGTTCCGTCCGTCGGTCCGGCTCGCACGACCGGTCGGCAACTCGGGCATCTCCCATGAGCGGGGATCATATGTCCGGATTTGCCGTGAACCGCGCTCATCGGCGTCGTGGGACGCGGCCGGGCTAGACGCTCTGCTCGGACTCCGCGGACTCCGGGTGCTCCTCGGTCTTCTCCGCCTCCGGCCGCTCCGGAAGCTCGGCGGCCAGCGCCGCGGCCGAGCGGACCAGGGGAAGGGCCAGCAGCGCGCCCGCGCCCTCGCCGACCCGTACGCCCTGGGTCAGCAGCGGCTCCAGCGCCATCCGGTCCAGCGCCTTCGCCTGGCCCGGCTCACCGCTGTCGTGGCCCGCGAGCCACCAGTCCGGCGCCCGGAACGCCACCCGCTGGCCCACCAGCGCGCAGGCCGCGGCCACCACGCCGTCCAGGATCACCGGCAGCTTGCGCACCGCACACTGGAGGAGGAACCCGGTCATCGCCGTCAGGTCGGCGCCGCCCACCGTCGCCAGCAGTTCGAGCTGGTCGCCGAGGACCGGACGGGCCCGGCGAAGCGCGTCCCGAACCGCCGCGCACTTGCGCATCCAGGCCAGGTCGTCGATGGCCTCGCCGCCGCGCCCGGTCACCACCGAGGCGTCCGTCCCGCACAGCGCGGCCACCAGCACCGCCGCCGCCGTCGTGCCGCCCACGCTCACATCGCCGAGCACCACCAGGTCCGTACCGGAGTCGGCCTCCTCGTCGGCCACCGCCATGCCCGCCCGGAAGGCCGCCTCGGCCTCCTCGGCGGTGAGCGCGTCCTCGACGTCGATCCGGCCGCTGCCGCGCCGCACCCGGTGCCGGGTCACCTCGGCGGGGAAGGCGTCCGGGTCGCAGTCCAGGGCCAGGTCGACCACCCGTACCGGCACGTCCAGCCGGCGGGCCAGCACCGCGGCCGGGCTCGCGCCCTCCAGCACCGCCCGGACCAGGGCGGCCGCGCCGCCCTCCGGGCGCCTGGAGACGCCGAGGGCGGCGATGCCGTGGTCACCGGCGAAGAGGACCAGCTTCGGGTGCTCGACGGGCCGTACCGGCACCGCGCCCTGCGCGGCCGCCAGCCACTCGCCCAGCTCGTCCAGCCGGCCCAGCGCGCCGGACGGTACGGCCAGGCGCTCCCGCCGCGCCTCGGCGTCCCGGCGCACGCCGCCGTCCGGGCGCTCGATCAGATCGGTGAAGTCGTCGAGTTGAAGGCTGTCCATTCGCGGAACAGTACCGCCCGCGCGCGAGGCGCCCCGCGCCACACCGCCACCACGCCCGGCGCACGTCATTGCACCCAAGATCGGCATCCCATACGTTCCGGTTTACCGCGAAATGCCGTACAGGAGCCGCCATGCCGTCCCCGCCCTCCGCCCCGCAGGTCAGCGACCGGTTCCCCGGCCCGCGCCGCGGGGACTGTCCCTGGTGCGGCTCGGCCCGCCTGCGCACCCGGCTGCGCGGACCCCGAGCCGTCGCCCTCGACGAGTGCGAGGCGTGCGCCCACGCCTTCCAGAACCCCCGGTCGCCCGCCGACGCCCCCTCGTCGCCCGGCCGCTCCCACCGCGCCACCGCCCGCGCCCTCGCCCTCGCGGGGCTGGCCGATCCCGAGAGCTGGCTCGACGTCGGGACCGGGCACGGCCACTTCCCCGAGGCCGCGCGGGAGTTCTTCCCGTACACCAGCTTCGACGGGCTCGACCCCACCGCGCGGGTCGAACGGGCGCTCGCCGAGGGCCGGGTCGAGGAGGCCCACCGGGGGCTGCTCACCACGCCCGGCGTCACCGACCGGCTGCGCGCCCGCTACGACGTGGTCAGCATGCTCCACCACCTGGCCCACGTCCCCGACCCCCGCGCCGAACTGCGCGCCGCGCTGGCCGTACTCCGCCCCGGCGGCCACCTCGTCGTCGAGGCCCCGGCCCCGGACAGCGCCTACGCCACCCTCCTGGGCTCCCTCTGGCCCCCGCACCGGCACGCCCACCTGCTCCCGCTGCCCAACCTGGAGGCCGAACTGCACGCCCTGGGCTGCACGGTCACCACCACGGCCCGCGTCCACCAGCCCCAGGACCTCACCACGGCCTTCCCCCGCCCCCTGCGCGCCCCCCTGAGGGCCGCCACCGCCCTGGACCACCTCCTGGGCCCCCTCACCCGCCGGACCCGCTTCGCCAACACCTACCGGGTCGTGGCCCGCAGACCAGGACGGTCCTAGCCCCGCAGCACCAGCGCCTGACCCGCCACCACAAGCACGACCTGCTCGCACTCCGAGGCGAACGCCGCGTTCAGGCGGCCCAGTTCGTCGCGGTAGCGGCGGCCGGAGGGGGTGGCCGGGACGATGCCGGAGCCGACCTCGTTGGAGACGGCGACGACCGTGCGCCGGGTCTCGCGGACCGCCCGGGTCAGTTCATGGACGCGGTCGCGCAGCGCCTTCTCGCCGCCGTCGGCCCACTGGGCGTCGTCCCAGGCGCCGACCGCGTCCATCACGTCGGTGAGCCAGAGGGAGAGGCAGTCGACGAGGAGGGGCGGACCGTCCTCGGCGAGGAGCGGGACCAGGTCCGTCGTCTCCGCCGTACGCCAGGAGCCGGGACGGCGTTCGCGGTGCGCGGCGACCCGGTCCGCCCACTCGCGGTCCCCGGCGTGGGTGCCGCCGGTCGCCGCGTAGACCACGTCCGGGAAGGACTCCAGACGCCGTTCCGCCTCCACCGACTTGCCCGAGCGGGCGCCGCCCAGCACCAGCGTCCGGCGCGGCACGTCCGGGACCTCGTCGTACGCGCCCACCGCCAGCGTCAGCCCGTCCGGCACCGTCCGCGCCCCGGCCGCCGCCAGCCGCCGGGGCAACTCCGTCGCCTGCGGCACGTCGTGGTCCAGGTGGACCGCGACGACATCGGTCGCCGGACCCACTCCGCCGGCCGCCCGCAGCCGGGCCAGCGCGTCCGGGCGCCCCACGATGTCGGCCAGCACCATGTGGTACGGCTCCGCCACCCGCTCCAGGCCCGCCGGGGAGCCGCCCGGCGGGAGGTACAGCAGCTTCAGCCCGTCCGGCCCGGTCACCTCGTACCCCGTACCGCCCGCGTCCATCGCCAGGGCCCGGACCCGATGCCCCGTCAGCAGGGTCAGATCGCGGCCGTCCGGCACCCGGACCGGCTGGGGGAGTCCGGCGGGGACCTCCACGGCGGGCCCGTCGTGCGGGTGGGAGAGGAGCACCTGGCGGACCCGGCCCAGCGAGTGCCCGGCGCGGGCCGCGGCGAAGGCGGCGCCCGGTGTCAGGTCCAGCAGCAGGGCCCCGTCCACCAGCAGCGCGGTGGCCGCCCGCGCGTCCGGGCCGAGCGCGCTCGCGCACACGGCACAGGGGCAGTCGGGGCGGGGCAGTCCCGAGGGGGCACCGGTGCCGAGCAGAGTGACGTCCACGGAACCGATTTTCGCCTGTCCCGGCGGACGCCGCGCACCGGGCCACCTGAGCGGACGATGATCCACGATGTCCTGTGGGCGGCGCCGCGGACCGCATACCCTGCCCGCAGGAGTCGGATCGAAGGAGGCCCGCATGACAGCTTGGACGTGGCGGTTCGAGAAGGCCGACGGGACGGAGGTCCCGCCCGCCGTGGAGCCCGAGGAGTTCACCACGCAGGGCGACGCCGAGTCCTGGGTCGGCGAGAACTGGAAGGCGCTGCTCGAGGGCGGTGCGGACCAGGTGCGCCTCTTCGAGGAGGGCACCGAGATCTACGGGCCGATGAGCCTCGACGCCGAAGCGGTGTAGCCCCGGTCCAGCGGGGGCGGGACCACTCCCGCTCCCGTCGGGGTGCCCTCACTGTTCCCCGAGCGTCACCTCGGCCCTGTGCCGGGAGTCCGAGCGCTCGTAGGTGACCGTGACCTTCTCGCCGGGCTTCTTCCCCGCCAGCACCGCGGCGAGTTCCGTGGCGGTGTCGACCGGGCTGTCGCCCAGCCGGGTGATCACATCGCCCGCCTCGAGTCCCGCCTTCGCCGCGGGGCCGCCCCGCTGCACCGTGACCACCGCCGCTCCGGCGGGCCGGTAGCCCTCGTCCACCACCGTGCGGACCGTGACGCCCAGCGCGGCCCGGCCCGAGTCGGTGACCTTGCCGGTGGCGATGATCTGCCCGGCGACCGTACGCACCATGGACGCCGGGATGGCGAAGCCGATTCCCGGCGCCGCGCCGCCCTGCATTCCGGGGTCGGTCGCGCCCAGCGTCGGGATGCCGATGACCTGGCTGTTCAGGTTCACCAGGGCGCCCCCGCTGTTGCCCGGATTGATCGCGGCCGAGGTCTGCACCATGTTGGGGATCGTGGCGCCCGGACTCCCGTCGCCGCCCGGCTCGCTGACGGTCCGCCCGGTGGCCGAGACGATGCCCTGGGTCACGCTGGAGGCCAGCCCGAGGGGGGAGCCCATGGCGAGCACGATCTGGCCGACCTCCACCTTGTCCGAGTCGCCGAACACCGCCGGGTGCAGGCCCGCCGGGGCCTTGTCCAGCTTGATCACCGCGAGGTCCTGCTCGGGATAGGAGTAGACCAAGGTCGCCGTCAGCGGGTCCTCGCTGCGGGCCGTGGTCACCCGGAAGGTCTTCTCCGAGCCGATCACGTGCGCGTTGGTGACGATGTGGCCCTTGTCGCCGTATATCACGCCCGAACCGAGAGACGGGCCCGCCTGGATCTGCACGACCGAGCGCAGGACGTCCTTGATGACCTTCTGGTACTGGTCCTGGAGGTCGTCCGCCGCCATCGGCAGCGCCGCCTGGGCGGTCGGCGGCCCGTCCTTCCGGGCCTTGGCCGCCGGGCTGGAGCAGCCGCCCCCGAGGACGGCGGCGCACACCAGCACGACGGCCACGGCACCCCTGCGCCCGGCCCGGATACGGGAAGCGTCCATGGACGAGTCTCCCCACGGGTCACAGACAGGGGCCCGCCGGATACGGCCGAACGGGACGGGGGCCTTCTGACAATTCCTGTCTGCCGCGCGACACCGTGCACGCTCCCCCAAGCTCTCGGCTCCGCTCGAGCAGGGGGTACCCCCACTCGCCGCGCGGCCGCCCTTCGGGCGACGACGCGAATCGTCAGACAGGACCTAGCCCCGCACCCCGCACAGATGCAGCAGTTCCGCGATCCCCCGGTACGGGTCCGTGCGGCACGCGCGTTCCTCGACGGCGAGGAGGGCCTCCAGGTCGTCGGGGGAGACGGGGGCGGAGGGGACACGGCCGGCGAAGACCTGGACGCCGTACCAGGCGTGCAGCGGGGCGGCGATGCCGTGCAGGGTGGCCGTCAGGGCGGAGAGGCGGTCGGCGCGGCCCTCGGGGGCGGGCGCCGGCGGGCTGTCGCCGTCGGCCTCGGTGCGGGAACGGGGGAGCAGGGCGGCGCTGTCCAGCGCGGCCAGTGCACCGGCCCAGTCGCCGGCGAGACCGGGCCCCATGGCGAGGGCGTCGCCGTTGCGCACCAGCAGGGACAGCAGCCCGCCGGGCGCCAGCATCCGGGCCAGCCCGGCCACCAGCGCGTCGGGCTCCTCGACATGCATCAGCACCCCGTGGCACAGCACCACGTCGAAGCTGCCCGGCAGGAAGTGCACCCCGGTGTCCCGGCCGTCGCCCTGCACCAGCCGGACCCGCTCGCGGATGCCGTCCGGCTCACCGGTCAGCGCCGCGCGCGCGGCCGCGACCAGCTCCGGGTCGCGCTCGACCCCGGTGACCAGGTGGCCGAGCCGGGCCAGGCGCAGCGCCTGCGCGCCCCGGCCCATGCCCACGTCGAGCACCCGCAGCCGCCGCCCGACGGAGAAGGCGCGGGCGAGCTGCTCGTCCAGCTGCCGGGTGACCAGGCGCTCCCGGATCAGCTCGCCCGGCGTGTGCGGCCCCGTGAGGGCCGCCGTGCCGGGAGCGGCGTCTGCGCTCAGGGCCGCTCTCCGCGCTTGACCTGCGGCTTGGGCAGCCGCAGCCGGCGCATCTGCAGGGAGCGCATCAGGCCGTACATGACCGCGCCCCGGCGGTTGACGTCCGGGAACTTCTCGCCGAGCCGCTTGTTCAGCCGGTAGCCGCTGAAGGCGGAGTCGACGACGATCAGCACGATCACGATCAGCCACAGCAGCAGCGCGATGCTCTGGATCGAGGGCACCCGCACCACGCTGAGGACCAGGATCACGATGGCCAGCGGCAGGAAGAACTCCGCCACGTTGATCCGCGAGTCGACCCAGTCACGGGCGAACTTGCGCACCGGCCCCTTGTCCCGGGCGGGCAGGTACCGCTCGTCGCCCCCGGCGAGCGCGCGGCGCTGCCGGTCCAGGGCCTGACGGCGGTCCTCGCGCTGCCGCTTCGCGGCGTCCTTGCGGGACACGGGCGTACTGGCGACACTGCGGCGCTGGGTCTGGGCCTCACTGCGCTTCGGCGTGGGCCGACCCTTGGGGGCCTGCGGGTCGCGGGGCTGCATGGAGCCGGTCACCTGCGCCTTGTCGGCGGGTGCCTTCTCTTCCTTCGCACGGCTACGGAACACAAAACCCAAGGGTACGGGCATCACCGGCATGGACCCCAGTCCCTCGGGGAACGATCCGGCAACGCCGGACGTCTATCGGGGTACAGAGGGGACGTCCTGGACGCTTCCCGGGCGAGTCGTACACCCCGCGGGGCGTCACCCCCGGGGATCACCTACTCCTCACGCCGGAGTGGCCGGGCCGGGGCTCGTTCTCGGGGAGGAGCGCATCGCTCCCCGAACGGTGCGGTAATGGTGGCAGGGCCCGTACTGTGGGTTCTGTCGCAGGATCGGTGAGCTGGAGTCCGTCAGAAGGGGGCGCGCGAAGCCCATGAGCGGTGTCATGAAGCGTATGGGGATGATCTTCCGCGCGAAGGCGAACAAGGCCCTTGACCGGGCCGAGGACCCGCGCGAGACCCTCGACTACTCGTACCAGAAGCAGCTGGAGCTGCTCCAGAAGGTGCGGCGCGGGGTCGCCGACGTGGCGACCTCCCGCAAGCGCCTGGAGCTCCAGCTCAACCAGTTGCAGCAGCAGTCCGGGAAGCTGGAGGACCAGGGCCGCAAGGCCCTCGCGCTCGGCCGGGAGGACCTCGCCCGCGAGGCGCTGTCCCGCCGCTCCGCCCTCCAGCAGCAGGTCACGGACCTGGAAACGCAGCACGCCACCCTCCAGGGCGAGGAGGAGAAGCTGACCCTCGCGGCCCAGCGCCTCCAGGCCAAGGTGGACGCCTTCCGTACGAAGAAGGAGACCATCAAGGCCACCTACACCGCGGCCCAGGCGCAGACCCGCATCGGGGAGGCGTTCTCCGGCATCTCCGAGGAGATGGGCGACGTGGGCATGGCGATCCAGCGGGCCGAGGACAAGACGGCCCAGCTCCAGGCGCGGGCCGGCGCGATCGACGAGCTGCTCGCCTCCGGCGCGCTGGACGACCAGTCCGGCATGGCCAAGGACGACATCCAGGCCGAGCTGGACCGCCTCTCCGGCGGTTCGGACGTCGAGCTGGAGCTCCAGCGGATGAAGGCCGAGCTGGCCGGCGGCTCCTCCGGCCGGCAGCAGGCCATCGAGGGCGGCACGGGCGGTCAGCAGGCTCAGCAGCAGCCGCAGGACACCCCCCGCTTCGACAAGCAGTAGCCCGCCGCCGGGACCCGCGCCGAGGAGGCCGTAGTGATCGTACGGATCATGGGTGAGGGCCAGGTGAGGCTGGACGACTCCCGCTTCCCTGAGCTGAACAAGCTGGACGACGAACTGCTCGCCGAGGTCGAGGGCGGTGACGAGGAGGGCTTCCGGCGCACCCTGCACGCCCTGCTGGAAGCCGTCCGGAAGCTGGGCACCCCGCTTCCGGACGACTCCCTGGAGCCCTCCGAGCTGATCCTGCCCGCCCCGGACGCCACCGTGGCGGAGGTCCGGGAGATGCTCAGCGACGACGGGCTGATCCCCGGCTGATCAGCCCAGCGTGAAGAAGGTGGAGCGGGACTTCTGCCACTCCGGGTGGGCGAGGTCCTTGGCCTGGGTGCCGTCGCCGTAGAGGTCGGCGCTGCCGTCGTCGGTGATGAGCTGGACCCGGCCGCCGGACACGTCCAGGTCGGGCACCGACACCACGGACTCCCAGCCGCCCGCGTCCGCCGTGGGCAGGTCCAGCACCTTCACCGGCTGGTGCCCGGCCACCCCGTCCCAGCGGTACAGGGCGTAGGGCGCGCTGTTGTCCTCGGCCGCCCAGGACCCGGCGACGATCAGGTACTGCCCCTTGTCGTTCCGGCGCAGGTCACGCACCGAAAGACCGCCGAGGTCCAGCTCGACCGGGGTGCCGAAGGCCGCCTTCGCGCCGCGGGCAACCTGGTCCATGTCGGTCACCGGCACGAGCAGCGCCTTCCCGCCCTCGCTTGGCGGCACCAGCGGGGCGCGGAAGCCGACGTAGGCGGTGGTGGTGGAGCCGGGCGCGAACTCCAGGCCCTCCACGTTGAAGCCGTCCACCTGCTTCGGGGTCTGGCCGTCGGCGGTGGCGGCCGCGAAGCCGTACCGGTCCCCGTTCGCCTTGTCCCAGGCCACCAGGTCGTCCCGCAGCCTGTGCCCGGCGGTGCCGAAGGCCACCGAGGTCGCGGCGCCGGAGCCGGAGAGGGTGGTGGTGAAGACCGTGTTCCGGTCCGCCTTGTACTCACCGTCCTTGTTGTTGCCGAGCGAGCCGGTCCAGTACACGGTGTTCCCCACGCGGGCCGCGCCCTCGATGTCGACCTCCTTGGAGGCGCCCAGCGCGGAGGACAGGCTCCAGCTCCTCACCGGCGCGCCCGAGGCCGAGCCGTCGTACAGGCGCAGGGTGTTGTCCTCGTCGTTGGCCACCAGGACGTAGCCGCCCCCCGCGTCCACGGCGGCGGAGGCGTCCGAGGCGCCGGTGAGGTAGCGGGCGTCGGCCGCGTGCCGGACGGCGGGGGAGGCCGCGTAGTGCAGGGTCGTGGTGGCGGACTTGCCGTCGGTGCCGGTCACCTTGAGCGTGAGGTCGGCGTACCCCCGGGCGCGGGCGGTCACCGCGACCGTACGGCTGCCGCCGGTGCCGGTGACCCGGACGTCCCCGGTGCCCGCCACCGTGCTCCGGCTGCTGGTGGACGGCGTCACCGTCAGCCCCGAGGCGTCCGCGCCGCTCTGCGCCACGGTCACCGTGACCACGGGGTCGCCACTCGCGCCGACGGCGCCGGACAGGTAGGCGGCCGAGAGCCTGATCGTCGGGGTGCCGGTGGACGCCGCGTGCACCGTGGCGGCCGGGCCGAGAACCGCCAGCAGGGCCACGGCGGTGGCGGTGGGGAGGAGACGGGAGGCGGGAGGGCGCACGGTCACTGCCTTTCGACGACGACGCATCCGGTCCGGGCGGCCCGCATGCCGACGAGAAGGCTCGGGCCGCCCGGCCAACGGCGGGCGTCCGCCACGGGTATCCCCGGCGAACACCGCCCGACACCTGACGTCCTGTTCCCCGGCCCGTCCCGGTCGTCCCTATACCCGGACTTTCCCGGCGACCCGTACTGTTCACCGGGTGAGCACTCTCCGACGCGCCCGGTGCCAGTTCAAGGCGCACCCCCTCACACTCGACGCGGTCATCGCGGCGGCCGTGCTGCTGTGCATGATCAGCAGCGCCTTCGCCGCACCGGACGGCGACCACGGCGTGGACTGGGGCGCCCGGCCGCCCAATGCGCTGAGCCTGCTGCTGATGGTCCTGGCCGCCGCCGCCCTCGTGCTGCGCCGCCGCTCCGCGCTCGCCGTACTGGCCGCCACCGGCACCTTCGCGCTGATCGAGTGCGTAACCGGTGATCCCCGCGCCCCCGTGGCGATGACCACCGTCATCGCCCTGTACACCGTCGCCTCCACCACCGACCGGGCCACCACCTGGCGGGTCGGCCTGCTCACCATGACCGTGCTGACGGCCGCCGCCATGCTCGCCGGGCCACTGCCCTGGTACGCGCAGGAGAACGTCGCCCTCGTCGCCTGGACCGGCATCGGCGCCACCGCGGGCGACGCCGTCCGCAGCCACCGTGCCTTCGTCCAGGCCATCCGGGAGCGCGCCGAACGCGCCGAGCGCACCCGTGAGGAGGAGGCCCGGCGCCGGGTCGCCGAGGAACGGCTGCGCATCGCCCGCGAACTGCACGACGTGGTCGCCCACCACATCGCCCTGGTCAACGTGCAGGCAGGCGTCGTCGCTCACGTCATGGACCGGCGTCCCGACCAGGCCAAGGAGGCCCTCGCGCACGTCCGCGAGGCCAGCCGCTCCGCGCTGGACGAACTGCGCGCCACGGTCGGCCTGCTCCGCCAGTCCGACGACCCCGCCGCGCCCACCGAGCCCGCCTCCGGCCTCGGCCGCCTCGACGAACTCGCCGGCACCTTCCGCAACGCCGGACTCCCCGTCCAGGTGGCCCGCGCCGACCAGGGCACCGAACTCCCGGCCGCCGTCGACCTGGCCGCCTACCGGATCGTCCAGGAAGCCCTCACCAACGCCCAGAAGCACGCCGGGACCGGCGCCAAGGCCGAGGTCAGCGTCGTACGGGTCGGGCCGAACATCGAGGTCAGCGTGCTGGACGACGGCGCCGGGGCCACCGGGGCGACCGGCACCGGCGGCGGGCACGGGCTGCTCGGCATGCGCGAGCGGGTCACCGCGCTCGGCGGCACCCTCACCACCGGCCCCCGGTACGGCGGCGGCTTCCGCGTCCATGCCATCCTGCCCGTCCAGACCCGCGCCGGAGCCGAGAGGAAGCCCGTATGACCATCCGCGTCCTGCTCGCCGACGACCAGGCGCTGCTGCGCAGCGCGTTCCGGGTGCTGGTGGACTCCGAGCCCGGCATGGCCGTGGTGGGCGAGGCGTCCGACGGCGCCGAGGCGGTCCGGCTGGCCAAGGAGTGCGCCGCGGACGTCGTCCTGATGGACATCCGGATGCCCGGCACCGACGGCCTCGCCGCCACCCGCATGATCGGCGCCGACCCGGCCCTGGCCCACGTCCGCGTGGTCATCCTGACCACCTTCGAGGTCGACGACTACGTGGTACGGGCGCTGCGCGCGGGCGCCTCCGGATTCCTCGGCAAGGGCAGCGAGCCGGAGGAGCTGCTGACCGCGATCCGGCTCGCCGCGAGCGGGGAGGCGCTGCTGTCCCCGGCCGCCACCAAGGGCCTGATCGCCCGCTTCCTCGCCCAGTCCGACGCCCCGGCCCCCGACCCGGCCCGGCTGGCCAGACTCGACGCGCTCACCGTCCGGGAGCGCGAGGTGCTCGTGCTGGTGGCCGGCGGCCACTCCAACGACGAGATCGCCGAGCGGCTGGAGGTCAGCCCGCTCACCGTGAAGACACACGTCAACCGGGCCATGGCCAAGCTGGGTGCCCGCGACCGGGCCCAGCTCGTCGTCACCGCCTACGAGTCCGGGCTGGTCCGCCCGAGGTCGGACTGAGCTCCGGCCGGCCTACTGCGCGGGGAGTACCGGCCCGCCCCGGAAATGGACCTGGGGGCTACGGGTCGGCCCCCGAGGATGGACCAGGGTGTGGGGTGGGCGCACAGACGCGTCCCGCCGCAGCTTCTGCCGCTCACAGAAGAGAGACCCTGTCCCATGTCCTGGCTGTCCCGGTTCAGCCTCGCGCAACGGGCCCTCATCGGCCTGATGTCGCTCATCGCGCTGGTCTTCGGACTCATCGCGATACCCCAGATCAAACAGCAACTGCTGCCCACCATCGACCTGCCCATGGTCTCGGTGATCGCCCCCTACCAGGGCGCCTCGCCCGACGTGGTGGAGAAGCAGGTCGTCGAGCCCATCGAGGACAGCCTCCAGGGCGTCGACGGCGTCACGTCCGTCACCTCCACCGCCAGCGAGGGCAACGCCGTGATCATGGCGTCCTTCGACTACGGCAACGACACCAAGCGGCTCGTCACCGACGTCCAGCAGGCCGTCAACCGGGCCCGCGCCCAGCTCCCGGACACCGTCGACCCCCAGGTCGTCTCCGGCTCCACCGACGACATGCCGACCGTGGTGCTCGCCGCGTCCTCCGGCACCGACCAGCAGGCGCTCGCCGACAAGCTGGACCGTACGGTCGTCCCGGCGCTGAAGGACATCGACGGTGTCGGGCGGGTCCAGGTCACCGGGGTGCGCGACCTCCAGGTCGCCGTCACCCCTGACGACGCCAAGCTCGCCAAGGCGGGTCTCAGCCCGGCCGCGCTCATCCCGGCGCTCCAGGCGGGCGGCGCGTCCGTCCCGGCGGGCTCCTTCGACGAGAACGGTGCCAACCGCACCGTTCAGGTCGGCGGCGGCTTCACCTCGCTGGACCAGATCAAGGACCTGCGCGTGGCGGGCCAGGGCGGCAAGCCCGTACGCCTCGCCGACGTGGCGACCGTCGCGGAGCGGCCGGCCCCGGCCGACTCGCTGACCCGTACGGACGGCAAGCCCAGCCTCGCCGTCAACGTCACCATGGACCACGACGGCAGCGCGGTCGCCATCTCCGACGCCGTCGAGGACCAGCTGCCGAAGCTCCGGGCCGACCTCGGCAAGGACGCCAGGCTCACGGTCGTCAGCGACCAGGGGCCCGAGGTGTCCAAGGCCATCGACGGCCTGACCACCGAGGGCGCGCTCGGCCTGCTGTTCGCCGTGCTGATCATCCTGGTCTTCCTGGCCTCGGTCCGCTCCACGCTGGTCACCGCGGTCTCCATCCCGCTCTCCGTGGTGCTGGCGCTGCTGGTGCTGTGGACGCGCGGTCTCTCGCTGAACATGCTCACCCTGGGCGCGCTGACCATCGCCATCGGCCGGGTCGTGGACGACTCGATCGTCGTGCTGGAGAACATCAAGCGGCACCTCGGCTACGGCGAGGAGCGCAGGGAGGCCATCCTCGGCGCCGTCCGCGAGGTCGCCGGCGCGGTCACCTCCTCCACCCTCACCACGGTGGCCGTCTTCCTGCCGATCGGCCTGGTCGGCGGCATGGTGGGCGCCCTGTTCGGCTCGTTCAGCATCACCGTGACGGCCGCCCTGCTGGCCTCGCTGCTGGTGTCGCTGACCGTGGTGCCGGTGCTGTCGTACTGGTTCCTGCGCGCCCCCAAGGGCACCCCCGAGGACGCCGAGGAGGCCCGCCGCCGGGCCGAGGAGAAGGAGGCCGACAGCCGCCTCCAGCGCCTCTACGTCCCCGTGCTGCGGTTCGCCACCCGGCGCCGGCTGGTCAGTCTGCTGATCGCGGTCGTCGTGCTGTTCGGCACCTTCGGCATGGCCGGGCTGCTGAAGACCAACTTCTTCGACCAGGGCGAGCAGCAGGTGCTCACCGTCAGGCAGAAGCTGAAGCCCGGCACCAGCCTCGCCGCGACCGACGCGCAGGCCAAGCGGGTGGAGAAGCTGCTCGGCGGGATCGACGGCATCAAGGACTACCAGGTCACCGTCGGCTCCTCCGGCTTCATGGCCGCCTTCGGCGGCGGCACCGACACCAACCAGGCGTCGTACCAGATCATGCTGAAGGACTCCGGCTCCGCCGCCGACGTGCAGCGGAAGCTGGAGGACGGGCTGAAGAAGCTGGACGGCGCGGGCACCACCACCGTCTCGGCGGGCGCGGCCTTCGGCAACCAGGACCTCAGCGTCGTGGTCAAGGCCGCCGACCCCGCGACCCTGCGCACGGCGGCCGAGAAGGTGCGCTCCACCGTGGCCGGCCTGGACGACGTCACCGACGTCACCAGTGACCTCGCGCAGAGCGTGCCGCGCATCTCGGTGCGCGCCAACGCCAAGGCGGCCGCGGCCGGGCTCGACCAGCAGAAGCTCGGCGCGGCGGTCGCGCAGTCGGTGCGCGGTGTCCCGGCGGGCAAGGCCGTCCTGGACGACACCGAGCGTGACATCGTCGTACGGTCCGCCCGCCCGGCCGCCACGCTGGCCCAGTTGAAGGGCCTGCGGCTCGGTGCGGTGAAGCTCGGTGACATCGCCACCGTGAAGCTGGTCGACGGGCCGGTGTCCATGACCCGGATCGACGGTCAGCGCGCGGCGACCGTCACGGCCAAGCCGACCGGGGACAACACCGGCGCGGTCAGCGCCCAGCTCCAGTCGAAGATCAAGGCCCTGAAGCTCCCGGCGGGCGCCACGGCCGAGATCGGCGGGGTCTCCTCCGACCAGGACGACGCCTTCAAGAACCTCGGTCTGGCCATGCTGGCGGCCATCGCCATCGTGTTCATGCTGCTGGTGGCGACGTTCCGCTCGCTGGTCCAGCCGCTGATCCTGCTGGTCTCCATCCCGTTCGCGGCGACCGGAGCGATCGGCCTGCTCATCCTCACCGGCACCCCGATGGGCGTTCCGGCGATGATCGGCATGCTGATGCTCATCGGCATCGTGGTGACCAACGCGATCGTGCTGATCGACCTGATCAACCAGTACCGCTCGCAGGGGTACGGGGTCGTCGAGGCCGTCGTGGAAGGCGGCCGCCACCGGCTCCGCCCGATCCTCATGACCGCTCTGGCGACGATCTTCGCCCTCCTCCCGATGGCGCTCGGCGTCACCGGCGAGGGCGGCTTCATCGCCCAGCCGCTGGCGGTCGTGGTGATCGGCGGCCTGATCACCTCCACCCTCCTGACCCTCCTCCTCGTCCCGACGCTCTACGCGATGGTGGAGCTGCGAAAGGAACGCCGAGCGGCGAAGAAGGCGGCGAAGCGGGCCCCGGAGACCGAGCCGGACAGCTCGGACGAGCCGGAGACGGCCGGAGTCTGACCGGCACCACACAGGCGAAAGGCCCGTCGGACACCTTGTGGGTGTCCGACGGGCCTTTCGTCGTACGGGGGAGCCCTACGGCAGCGCCAGCATCCGCTCCAGCGCCAGCTTGGCGAAGGCCTCCGTCTCGCGGTCGACCTCGATGCGATTGACCAGGTTGCCCTCGGCCAGGGACTCCAGGGCCCAGACGAGGTGGGGGAGGTCGATGCGGTTCATGGTGGAGCAGAAGCAGACCGTCTTGTCGAGGAAGACGATCTCCTTGCCCTCGGGCGCGAACCGGTTGGCCAGCCGCCGGACGAGGTTCAGCTCGGTGCCGATGGCCCACTTGGAGCCCGCCGGGGCAGCCTCCAGCGTCTTGATGATGTACTCCGTGGAGCCGACGTAGTCCGCCGCGGCCACGACCTCGTGCCGGCACTCGGGGTGCACCAGGACGTTCACACCGGGCACCCGCTCACGCACGTCCTCCACCGACTCCAGGCTGAAGCGGCCGTGCACGGAGCAGTGCCCGCGCCACAGGATCATCTTCGCGTCCCGGAGCTGCTCGGCGGTGAGTCCGCCGTTCGGCTTGTGCGGGTTGTAGAGGACGCAGTCCTCCAGGGACATCCCCATGTCCCGGACGGCGGTGTTGCGTCCGAGGTGCTGGTCGGGCAGGAACAGCACCTTCTCGCCCTGCTGGAAGGCCCACTCCAGCGCCCGCTCGGCGTTGGAGGAGGTGCAGATGGTCCCGCCGTGCTTGCCGGTGAACGCCTTGATGTCCGCGGAGGAGTTCATGTACGACACCGGTACGACCTGCTCGGCGACGCCCGCCTCGGTCAGCACGTCCCAGCACTCCGCGACCTGCTCGGCCGTGGCCATGTCGGCCATCGAGCAGCCGGCCGCGAGGTCCGGCAGGACGACCTTCTGGTCGTCGGTGGTGAGGATGTCCGCCGACTCGGCCATGAAGTGCACACCGCAGAACACGATGTACTCGGCGTCCGGACGGGCGGCCGCGTCACGGGCCAGCTTGAAGGAGTCACCGGTGACGTCCGCGAACTGGATGACCTCGTCCCGCTGGTAGTGGTGGCCGAGGACGAAGACCTTGCTGCCGAGCTTCTCCTTGGCCGCGCGGGCGCGCGCCACGAGGTCCGGGTCGGACGGCTCGGGCAGATCGCCGGGGCATTCGACGCCCCGCTCGCTCCTCGGGTCGGCCCCGCGGCCGAGCAGCAGCAGGGCGAGCGGAGACGGCTGTACGTCGAGCTGCGGGGTCTGGGCGGTGGTCACGGCACCTACCCTTTCTACTTTTCGTCTAACTGACGTTATCTATCATAACCGCTTCACGTCACTTTGACGATGGCCATAGCGTCCATGTGACGTGAATCCCGGCCTGTCCGGCACCGGGCCGCTGCCCCCTCTTCCGCCCGTGTGCGAGCATGAAGGAAGAGCGAAACGCGGCCAGACCGTCCGCCCGGCCCGGAATGAATCGGCCGGCGCGCCGGTTGCACTGGTCGGAAAGCAGTCTCCGTACAACTTGGGAGAGATGTAGATGTCCGTATCGGACGAGACCAGCACCGTCACCGACGGCATCATCGTGACCGACGCCGCCGCGGCCAAGGTCAAGGCGCTCCTCGACCAGGAAGGCCGGGACGACCTCGCCCTTCGGGTGGCCGTCCAGCCCGGCGGCTGCTCCGGTCTGCGCTACCAGCTCTTCTTCGACGAGCGCTCGCTCGACGGCGACGTCGTGAAGGACTTCGACGGCGTCAAGGTCGTCACCGACCGCATGAGCGCCCCCTACCTGGGCGGCGCCACGATCGACTTCGTGGACACGATCGAGAAGCAGGGCTTCACGATCGACAACCCGAACGCGACGGGCTCCTGCGCCTGCGGCGACTCCTTCAGCTAAAACCGGCCCCACAGTCGTGACACGACGGCGGCGGCTCCTCCTGGTGAGGGGCCGCCGCCGTAGTCGTGTGCGGAGGTGTCAGCGGGACAGCGGGCTCTGCTCCGCCTCCGGCACCCGGTCGCCGTCGGCGCCGACCACCGCGCGGTCCCCGAGGGGGGCGGCCAGGGAGACGGTCCGGGTGTACTCCTTGCCGATCGCGATGCAGTTGCCCGGCCGGCGCTTCTCGGTGACCGTGACCGTCACCCGGCCCGCGCTCTCCCGCGCGGCCACGCGGTACTCGGCGCACACCCCGCCCAGGAAGCGCACGGTCAGCTTCCGGCCCTCGGCGCGGTAGCCCTCCACCGTCACCCCTCGCTCCTTCGGCGCCCCGGCCGAAGGGGCGGGGGAGGCGAGGTACTCCGGGTCGACCGCCGGATGCGCCACAGTGAAGGTGCCGCGGGCCGCCGAGCCGCGCACCTCGAACAGCCAGGACGGTACGAGGGCCTGGCGGCCGTCCACCGGCTGCGCGGCGAGCCCGAACACCGCCTTCTCGACCGTCACCGCATCGTTCTTCGGTGCGGCGGGGGAGCCGCTGGACGCTCCGCACGGCTGCTCAAGGCGGTCCTTCAGCGGCACCGGGCTCGCACACCCGCCGATGCCCATCCGGTGGCCCCCGGCGGGCTGCTCGTTCATCAGCTTCACCGTGTCGGCCGCGCCCAGCACGGGATACGTGTCGCCCTTCGTGAGCC
Organism: Streptomyces griseoluteus; assembly: GCF_004784465.1. Lineage (GTDB taxonomy): Bacteria > Actinomycetota > Actinomycetes > Streptomycetales > Streptomycetaceae > Streptomyces > Streptomyces griseoluteus. Next base: position 343,855 of record NZ_SRRU01000002.1, read on the forward strand.
GCGCCAGCATGCCGTGGCCGCCGACGATGTCGCCCTTCTCGTCCACGGTCAGACCGGTCGTCCAGCCGTAGGTGGGCAGACCGTCCACCACCGGGTCGGCGTTCACCACCCGGCGGCCGCCCATCACCTGGCTCGCGTCGAGCTTCGCGTCGTCCTGCCCCAGCGCCTTCAGCACCGGCCGCGCCACCCGCTCCGCCTCCGCCGTGCCGACCGGCTCGTCCGCCGGGGCGGCGGGGTCCTGCGCACAGACGGTGACCTTGCGGCAGTTGTCGGTGCCGGGCGCGTAGCGCGTGTACGACCAGTCGGCGCCGGTGACCCGCAGGACCGGCCCGCCCTCCCGCTCTCCGGCCCGCCAGCCGTTGCCGTCGGCCACGGGCCTGCCGTCGATCCCCAACGCCTCGGCCAGGCGGGCGACTTCGTCCTTGCCGGCCTTGTCCCCGGCCAGGTGGACGGGGGCGGAGCGGGGGCCGTCGGGGAGGTCGCCCTTGATGACGTAGTGCACGTGGCCGTTCGGGTCGGGTTCGCCGACGGCGATGCCGGGGGCGCCGGTGCCGGGCTTGCTGTCCAGGGCGAGCGGCGGGGGAGCGCCCTTGCTCCCGGCCCCGGCCTGCTTGCCGTCGGACCCGGCTCCGGAGGCCAGCCAGGCGCCTCCGCCGCCGACGAGCAGGACGGCGGCGGCGACAGAGGCGACGATCGCGGCGGTACGGGGGCGCCCGGCGGGGGCAGGAGGGGGTTCCTCACCCGTCCGGGTCTTAGCGGCCTCGGCGGTCTCAGCGGGCTCGGCAGTCTCCGAGGTCGCGGCGGGCTCAGCGGGCTCGCCGGTCTCCGAGGTCGCGGCGGGCTCCTCCGCCGACACCGACGCCGACGCCGATGCCTGCTCCGGCGAAGGCTCCGGCTCGGCCTCCGCCTGGTCCGGGTTCTCGGGTCGCTCCTTGGTCACCGCATCGCTCCTCGCTGCTCGTGCCCCGCGTCTCCCGCGCGGGGGACGGCGGTGGGACGCGCGGGGGGAGCGCACGGTTCCCTTCCGTGCGCCCCGGCGAGGGCCGGCTCAGTCGCCGTAGTCGGACATCGCGTCCACCAGCCGTGCCGAGCGGGCCGGCACCCGGACCCCGTGGATCAGCGAGGGCGGGACCGGGCGGGTGGCCGGGTGCTCGGGCGGGGCCCAGTGGGGGGCCATACGGGCACAGTCGCCGCGCAGCGCGGGAAGGTCCACTTCGAGGTCGTCGGGCCTGAGGTTCGTCATGAGCGCACCGTAGGCACGGCAGGGCCGGTGAAGAAAGATCTACTATCGGGTAGTTTTCCCCGCTTCAGCGGCTGCCCGATTACGGGTAGCGTGAACTGTCAGCTCCCCCTCCCGCCAGGAGAACGCCTGCCGTGCGCATCGCAGTCACCGGCTCCATCGCCACCGACCACCTCATGACCTTCCCCGGCCGCTTCGCCGACCAGTTCGTAGCGGACCAACTGCACACGGTCTCGCTCTCCTTCCTCGTCGACAACCTGGACGTGCGCCGGGGCGGAGTGGGCGCCAACATCGCCTTCGGCATGGGCCAGCTCGGCACCCGGCCGATCCTCGTCGGCGCCGCGGGCTTCGACTTCGACGAGTACCGCTCCTGGCTCGACCGCCATGGCGTGGACACCGAGTCGGTCCGTATCTCGGAGACCCTGCACACGGCCCGTTTCGTGTGCACCACCGACTCCGACCACAACCAGATCGGCTCCTTCTACACCGGCGCCATGAGCGAGGCCCGGCTGATCGAGCTGAAGACGGTCGCGGACCGGGTCGGCGGGCTGGACCTCGTGCTGATCGGCGCGGACGACCCGGAGGGGATGCTCCGGCACACCGAGGAGTGCCGGTCCCGCGCGATCCCGTTCGCCGCGGACTTCTCCCAGCAGATCGCCCGTATGGAGGGCGAGGAGATCCGGATCCTGCTGGACGGCGCGACCTACCTGTTCTCCAACGAGTACGAGAAGGGGCTCATCGAGTCCAAGACCGGCTGGAGCGATGAGCAGATTCTCGCGAAGGTCGGGCACCGGGTGACCACGCTCGGCTCGCGGGGCGTGCGGATCGAGCGGGTCGGTGAGGACCCGATCGAGGTCGGGTGCCCGGACGAGGAGCGCAAGGCCGACCCCACGGGTGTGGGCGACGCCTTCCGCGCCGGGTTCCTGTCCGGGCTCGCCTGGGGGGTCTCGCTGGAGCGGGCGGCTCAGGTCGGGTGCATGCTGGCGACTCTCGTCATCGAGACCGTGGGCACGCAGGAGTACCAGCTCCGGCGGGCGCACTTCATGGACCGGTTCACCAAGGCGTACGGCGAGGACGCGGCGGCCGAGGTTCGTGAGCACCTGAGCTGACGTCTGTGCCTCGACGGGTCCGTGGTGCGCCGCGGGCCCGTTCGGGCCGGCCGCGCCCACGGGGCGGAGCCGCGAATTCACTACAGCCCCACGCCCCTGGTCACCTCGGCCCCTCCGACTGGCTCACCCGGCGGACGATGTACGCCGTTCCCCGCTCCGCTTCCTCCTCGCCCACGTACTCCTGCCCCCGCATCTCGCACCACGCCGGGATGTCCAGGCGGGCCGCCTCGTCGTCCGAGAGGACGCGGACCGTGCCGCCCAGGGGGACGTCGGGGAACACCTTGGCCAGTTCGATCACCGGGATCGGGCAGCGTTTGCCGAGGGAGTCGACCACCAGCTCCGCCGCGCGTTCCTCCACCCGGGGCTCCGGAGCGCCGAGCTGGGAGCGGACTCCCGCCACCACGCCCGGCAGCACCTCCAGGAAACGGTCGACCTCCTCCGACGCCACGCCCGACGGAAGCGACACGCGGACGTTGCCCTCGCTCAGTACGCCCATCGCCTTGAGCACATGGCTCGGGGTCAGGGTGCCGCTGGTGCAGGAGGAGCCGGAGGAGACGGAGAAGCCGGCCCGGTCCAGCTCGGTCAGCAGCACCTCGCCGTCGACATAGAGGCAGGAGAACGTGACGATCCCCGGCAGCCGCCGCTCCGGATCGCCCACCACCTCCACGTCCGGCACCAGCCGCGGCACCCGCGCCCGGATCCGCTCGGTCAGCTCCCGCAGCCGTACCGCCTCGGCGTCGGCCTCGGCCCGTACCGCCCGCAGCGCGGCCACGGAGGCCACGATCGCCGGGATGTTCCCGAAGCCGGAGACGCGCCCCGACTCCCGTTCCTCGCCCGGCCCCTGGGCCGCGAAGCGCACACCCTTGCGCACCACCAGCAGACCCACGCCCGAGGGGCCGCCCCACTTGTGCGCGCTGGCCGTCAGCAGCGACCAGCCCTCGGGCACCGGGCCCCAGCCCAGCGACTGGGCCGCGTCCACCAGCAGCGGCACCCCGGCCGCCCGGCAGGCCCCGGCCACCTCGGCCACCGGCTGCACGGTGCCCACCTCGTGGTTGGCCGACTGCAGACACGCCAGCGCGGTGTCCGTACGCAGCGCCTCCGCGTACGCCGACGGGTCCACCGCCCCCGCCCGGCTGACGCCCACTCGGGTGACAGCACCGCCCCCGGCCTCGAACGCGTCCGCCGAATGGAGGACCGAGGAATGTTCGACCGCTGACACGATCAGGTGACGTCCGACGCGCCGCCGCCCGGCCAACGCCCCGGCCACACCGTCGTGCACGGCCCGCGTCCCGGACGACGTGAACACCACCTCGTCCGCCCGGCACCCCACCGCCTCGGCCGCCGCCTCCCGGGCCGCGTCCAGCAGCAGCCGCGCCCGCCGCCCCTCCCGGTACAACCGCCCCGGATCGGCCCACCCCTCGTCCAGAGACGCCAACAACGCCTGCCGCGCCACAGGATGAAGCGGGGCCCCGGAAGCCACATCGAAGAAAGCCACAGGCCCACGTTAGAACGAGCGTCACGTGTCCCCACCTCGAGGGGCGCGGCGCTGTGTCCATGTGCGGCTCCGCCGCGGGGCGCGCCCAGCCCAAGCGGCGCCGCACAAAACCCCAAACCGGAACAACAACGGCGATTGGCCCCCCAGCAACACCCCTCAGAACGACCCGACGACGCGTATGCCCCCCTCCCCGCGAACCGTCGGAGACCGTCGGCTAGGGTTTGGTCCGCATAAACATCCAAACCCCTGCCCGACGCAGGGCGGCGACCGACCAGCGAGAAGGCCGCAGCCGACCGCGCGGGCGAGACTCTCGGGAAGGCGCTACGTGAGTCCCAACGGCTCCGACCTCCCCCTTCGCCCGAAAGGCGTGGGCGGTACCCCCAAGCCGCGGCGCGCGACGCGGCGGAAGCTGCTCCAGGCACTGACCGCGGGCCTGGTCCTTGCGACCGCGACCGGTTGCACATACAAGGACTTCCCCCGCCTTGGCATGCCCACCCCGACCACGGAAGAGGCTCCCCGCATCCTCTCCCTGTGGCAGGGCTCGTGGGCGGCCGCGCTCGCTACCGGCGTGCTGGTGTGGGGCCTGATCCTGTGGAGCGCCATGTTCCACCGGCGCAGCCGCACCAAGGTCGAGGTTCCGCCGCAGACGCGGTACAACATGCCCATCGAGGCGCTGTACACGGTGGTTCCGATCATCATCGTCTCGGTGCTCTTCTACTTCACCGCGCGGGACGAATCGAAGCTCCTCAGCCTGGAGAAGAAGCCGGACGTCACGGTCAACGTGGTCGGCTTCCAGTGGAGCTGGGGCTTCAACTACATCGAGAACGTGCCGGGTTCCACCGGTGACGCCAAGAAGGACCCGAACCTCGCGGCCATCCCCACGCGGTTCGTGGACCAGTTCCCGGCCAACGCCGGTGGCGTCTACGACGTCGGTACGCCGGGTACGCGGAACCCGCAGACCGGCAACCCCGGCCCGACGCTGTGGCTGCCCAAGGGCAAGACGGTCCGCTTCGTGCTGACCTCGCGTGACGTCATCCACGACTTCTGGGTCGTGCCCTTCCTGATGAAGCAGGACGTCATTCCGGGCCACACCAATGCCTTCCAGGTGACCCCCAACAAGGAGGGCACCTTCCTGGGCAAGTGCGCGGAGCTCTGCGGCGTCGACCACTCCCGGATGCTGTTCAACGTGAAGGTCGTCTCCCCCGAGCGGTACGAGCAGCACCTCAAGGACCTCGCCAAGAAGGGGCAGACCGGTTACATTCCCGCCGGCATCGCGCAGACGAGCCACGAGAAGAACCGGGAGACGAACAACCTGTGAGCATCCTCAATGAACCCCAGGGTGCCGGCGCGACCGAGGACTCGAACGACAACGAGTTGTTGATCCGGCGCAAGCAGCCCGGCAACGTCGTGATCAAGTGGCTGACGACCACTGACCACAAGACGATCGGCACGCTGTATCTGGCGACGTCGTTCGCGTTCTTCCTCATCGGTGGCGTGATGGCGCTGCTCATGCGTGCCGAGCTGGCGCGCCCGGGCATGCAGATCATCTCCAACGAGCAGTTCAACCAGGCGTTCACGATGCACGGCACCGTGATGCTGCTGATGTTCGCGACGCCGCTGTTCGCCGGTTTCGCCAACTGGATCATGCCGCTGCAGATCGGCGCGCCCGACGTGGCGTTCCCGCGGCTGAACATGTTCGCCTACTGGCTCTACCTGTTCGGCTCGACCATCGCCGTGGGTGGCTTCCTCACCCCGCAGGGCGCGGCCGACTTCGGCTGGTTCGCCTACTCCCCGCTGTCGGACGCGGTCCGTTCGCCGGGTGTCGGCGCCGACATGTGGATCATGGGTCTGGCCTTCTCCGGCTTCGGCACGATCCTCGGCTCGGTCAACTTCATCACCACGATCATCTGCATGCGCGCTCCGGGCATGACGATGTTCCGCATGCCGATCTTCGTGTGGAACGTGCTGCTGACCGGTGTGCTGGTCCTGCTGGCCTTCCCGGTGCTGGCCGCCGCGCTGTTCGCCCTGGAGGCGGACCGCAAGTTCGGGGCCCATATCTTCGACGCCGCCAATGGCGGGGCGCTGCTGTGGCAACACCTCTTCTGGTTCTTCGGCCATCCAGAGGTGTACATCATCGCGCTGCCGTTCTTCGGCATCATCTCCGAGATCATCCCGGTGTTCTCGCGCAAGCCGATGTTCGGCTACATGGGCCTCATCGCGGCCACGATCGGCATCGCCGGTCTGTCCGTGACCGTGTGGGCGCACCACATGTACGTCACCGGCGGTGTGCTGCTGCCGTTCTTCTCCTTCATGACGTTCCTCATCGCGGTCCCGACCGGTGTGAAGTTCTTCAACTGGATCGGCACGATGTGGAAGGGCTCGCTGTCCTTCGAGACACCGATGCTCTGGACGACCGGCTTCCTGATCACCTTCGTCTTCGGTGGTCTGACCGGTGTCATCCTGGCCTCGCCGCCGCTGGACTTCCACGTCTCGGACTCGTACTTCGTGGTGGCGCACTTCCACTACGTGGTGTTCGGCACCGTGGTGTTCGCGATGTTCGCCGGCTTCCACTTCTGGTGGCCGAAGTTCACCGGCAAGATGCTGGACGAGCGGCTCGGCAAGATCACCTTCTGGACGCTGTTCATCGGCTTCCACGGCACCTTCCTGGTCCAGCACTGGCTGGGCGCCGAGGGCATGCCCCGCCGCTACGCCGACTACCTGGCGGCCGACGGCTTCACCGCGCTGAACACGGTCTCGACGATCGCCTCGTTCCTGCTCGGCCTGTCGATCCTGCCGTTCCTCTACAACGTGTGGAAGACCGCCAAGTACGGCAAGCCGGTCGAGGTGGACGACCCGTGGGGCTACGGCCGTTCGCTGGAGTGGGCGACCTCCTGCCCGCCGCCGCGCCACAACTTCCTCACCCTGCCGCGGATTCGCAGCGAATCCCCGGCGTTCGACCTGCACCACCCCGAGATCGCCGCGCTGGAGCAGCTTGAGCACGCCGGTCACGGCGCCGCCATCGCGGGCAGCAAGGAGGCCGGCAAGTGAAGATCCAAGGTCGGATGTTCTTCTGGCTGAGCATCTTCGTCCTGGTCATGGCCGTCGTGTACGGCGTGTGGTCGAAGGAGCCGGCCGGCACCACGGCGCTCTTCCTGGCCTTCGGCCTGTGCATCATGATCGGCTTCTACCTGGGCTTCACCGCCCGGCGGGTCGACGCGGGCGCGCAGGACGACAAGGAGGCCGACGTCGCGGACGGCGCGGGCGAGCTGGGCTTCTTCAGCCCGCACAGCTGGCAGCCGCTGTCCCTGGCGGTCGGCGGTGCGCTGGCCTTCCTGGGCATCGCGGTCGGCTGGTGGCTGCTGTACTTCTCGGCACCCCTGATCGCCATCGGCCTCTTCGGCTGGGTGTTCGAGTACTACCGCGGTGAGAACCGCACCCAGTAGGACCCGGCAGCACAGCGCAGGACCCGGCGGGAGCCCGGACACTCCATCAGGAGGGTCCGGGCTCCTCCCTTTGCCGCAGTGGTCCGTCCCTCGTACGGGTTACGTGCCGAGCCAGTGAGGCCCTCATCTCATAGCGTGATCGTATGAATCAGACTCCGCGGACCCGCACCGTGGTCAGCTCCGCCATGCTGGTGGCCGCCCTCGGCGCGGGCGTCACCGGCTGCGGTTCGGACGGCAATGCCCTGTCGTCCAGGCCGTACGACGCGGCCGACCAGATCGTCTTCAACGCCCCCACCGACAAGGCGAAGCAGGTCGATCCGGACAAGCCCCTCGAGGTCACGCTCAAGAGCGGCGAGGGCCGGATCACCGACGTCACCGCCATGGACGCCACAGGCCGCTATGTGGCGGGCGAACTCGCCGCCGACGGTGGACGCTGGCACAGCACCTCCCCGCTGGCCGCCGACGCCCACTACACGGTCCGCGTGAGCACCGAGGACGAGGACGGCGCCCCCGGCCGCAAGGTCCTCAACTTCGCCACCAGAAAGACGGCGAGCAAGAAGAGCCTGGGTCTCACCTTCGGGCCCGAGGCGGGGGAGTACGGCGTCGGACAGCCCATCACCGCCAACCTCGACCAGCCGGTCAAGGACAAGGCCCAGCGGGCCGTGGTGGAGAGCGGGCTGCGGGTGGACTCCGTCCCCGCCGTGCAGGGTGCCTGGTACTGGGTCAGCGACAAGGAACTCCACTACCGGCCCAAGGAGTACTGGCCCGCCCACGCCACCGTCAAGGTGCACAGCAACCTCGACGGGATCAAGATCACCGACCGGCTGCGCGGTGGCAAGAGCAAAGACCTGAAGATCACCATCGGGGACAAGGTGGAGGCCATCACCGACGCCGCCACCCACCAGCTCACGTTCTACAAGAACGGTGAGGCGATCAACACCATCCCGATCACCACCGGCAAGCCCGGCTTCGAGACCCGCAACGGCGTCAAGGTGGTCCTGGAGAAGCAGTACTTGGTACGGATGCGCGGAACCACCGTCGGCATCGCCGAGGGCAGCTCCGACTCGTACGACCTGCCGGTGTACTACGCCACTCGCGTCACCTGGTCGGGTGAGTACGTGCACGCCGCGCCCTGGTCGGTCGGCTCACAGGGCTCCGCCAACGTCAGTCACGGCTGCACCGGCATGAGCACCGGGAACGCCGAGTGGTTCTTCGACCACGTCCGCGTCGGCGACATCGTGAAGGTCGTCAACTCCAACGGCCATGCCATGGAGGACTTCGGCAACGGCTTCGGCGACTGGAACGTGGACTGGAAGAAGTGGGGCACCGGCAGCGCCCTCACCGGGGCCGCCCAGAACGGCTCCGCGTCCAGGGACTCCGTACGCCTGCGCCCCGCCGCCGCATGAGGCTCCGGGGTGCGGGAGCCGGGCGGGTCCCCGCACCCCTCCAGCGGGCCGTTCTAGGCGTTCTGGAGGCGCTTGCGGCGCAGCAGGGAGGCCAGCGCCTCCGCGAACTCCATCGGGTCGACCGGCAGCGTCACCGCCGCGTCGGCCCGGCTCCAGGTCGCCAGCCAGGCGTCCTGGGGACGGCCCATGAGCAGCAACACCGGCGGAGCGCCGAAGACTTCGTCCTTGATCTGCCGGCAGACCCCCATGCCGCCCATGGGCACCGCCTCGCCGTCCAGCACGCAGACGTCGATGCCGCCCCGGTCCACCTCGCGCACCACGGCCTCGGGCGTGGCGCACTCGACGAACTCCACCAGCGGCACGTCCGGGGCCGGCCGGCGTCCGGCGGCGAGCCGTACCTGTTCGCGGGTGTTGGAGTCGTCGCTGTACACCAGCACGGTGGCGGTCGGCTGCATGCTTCCTCCGAGACGTCGGCGTCTTGCGGACAGGCCATTGTGGGCCGGATGCTACTCCCCCGGACAGCACGTCAACACCGGTACGACAGGCGAAGACACTCCGAACGGCACCCCCGGAGTGAGGGCGAGATAAGCGACCGACATAATGTCGGTCGTGGCGACAGCAACGACAGTAGATACCGGGCACGCGCACCCGTCGGTCAACCGGCCGAACCTCACCAGCGTCGGAACCATCATTTGGCTGAGTTCCGAGCTGATGTTCTTCGCGGCCCTCTTCGCGATGTACTTCACCGCTCGATCGGTGACCGGACTGGATCACTGGAAGGAGATGGCGCACGCGCTGAATGTGCCCTTCTCCGCGACGAACACCACGATCCTGGTGCTCTCCTCCCTGACCTGCCAGCTCGGCGTGTTCGCCGCCGAGCGCGGGGACGTGAAGAAGCTCCGCGGATGGTTCATCGTCACCTTCGTGATGGGTGCGATCTTCATCGGCGGACAGATCTTCGAGTACACGGAACTGGTGAAGAAGGACGGCATCTCGCTGTCCTCCGACGTCTACGGCTCCGTGTTCTACCTGACCACCGGCTTCCACGGCCTGCACGTGACGGGCGGACTCATCGCCTTCCTGCTGGTCCTCGGCCGCACCTACGCGGCCAAGAGGTTCACTCACGAGCAGGCGACCGCCGCCATCGTCGTGTCCTACTACTGGCACTTCGTCGATGTGGTCTGGATCGGCCTCTTCGCCACGATCTACTTGATCAAGTAGCGGGCAAGACCCGCACATCCAGAAGCACCGACGCAGAAGATCCTGACACCGGGGTAATCCGTGAAAAAGCTCTCCGCACGACGACGCCATCCGCTGGCGGCGGTCGTCGTCCTACTCCTCGCGCTGGCGGCCACTGGGGGGCTGTACGCCGCGTTCGCGCCCGCGGGCAAGGCGCAGGCCGATGAAACCTCCCAGTCCCTGACCATCAAGGAGGGCCAGAAGCTCTACGAGGTCGGCTGCGCAAGCTGCCACGGCACCGGTGGCCAGGGCTCCTCCGACGGCCCGAGCCTGGTCGGCGTCGGCGCCGCCGCGGTCGACTTCCAGGTCGGCACCGGCCGGATGCCCGCCTCCAGCTCGCAGATGGCTCAGATCCCGGCCAAGAAGCCGATCTACACCCAGGCCCAGATCGACCAGCTCGCCGCGTACGTCGCGTCGCTGGGCGCCGGCCCGAACGTGCCGACCAAGGAGCAGTACTCCAAGGAAGGCGCGGACATCGCCAAGGGTGGCGAGCTGTTCCGCACCAACTGCGCGCAGTGCCACAACTTCACCGGCAAGGGTGGTGCCCTGACCAAGGGCAAGTACGCGCCGAGCCTCGAGGACGTCGCGCCCAAGCACATCTACGAGGCCATGCAGACCGGCCCGCAGAACATGCCGTCCTTCCCCGACACCACCATGACGGAGAAGAACAAGAAGGACATCATCGCGTACCTGAACGCGGTCAACAGCAGCGAGACCGAGAACCCCGGCGGCCTTGAGCTGGGCGGACTCGGCCCGGTCAGTGAGGGCCTGTTCGCCTGGATCTTCGGCCTCGGCGCGCTGATCGCGGTCGCCGTCTGGGTCGCCGCTCGGACCGCAAAGGCCAAGAAGTCATGAGTAGCCAAGACATTCCAGAAGAGAACCTGCCCGCCGCGCAGGACCACCCGCACGGCTCGGTGAGCGTCGCGGACGAAGAGACGCCGTTCGCCGACCCGGGCATGCCGCCGCACGAGCACCGTGCGCAGGACATCGACGAGCGGGCCGCCAAGCGGTCCGAGCGCGCGGTCGCCCTGCTGTTCACGATCTCGATGCTGGCCACCCTCGGCTTCATCGCGTCGTACGTGACGATCCCGCACGACAAGTCGATCTTCGTCTTCCCGATCGGTCACATCAGCGCGCTCAACTTCGCGCTGGGCCTGACCCTCGGTGTGGCGCTGTTCTGCATCGGCGCGGGCGCCGTCCACTGGGCGCGCACCCTGATGTCCGACGTCGAGATGGTGGCCGAGCGCCACCCGATCGCGGCGGACCCCGCCACCCGCGCCCAGGTCTTCGAGGACTTCCACCAGGGAGCCGCCGAGTCCGGCATCGGCCGTCGCAAGCTGATCCGCAACACGATGTTCGGCGCGCTGGCCCTGGTGCCGCTCTCCGGCGTCATGCTGCTGCGCGACCTCGGTCCGCTGCCGCACAGCTCGCTCCGCCACACGCTGTGGGCGAAGGGCAAGCTCCTCGTCAACGTCAACACCAACGAGCCGCTGCGTCCCGAGGACGTGGCCGTCGGCTCGCTGACCTTCGCCAAGCCCGAGGGCCTGGAGGAGACGGACGAGGACTTCCAGAACGAGATCGCCAAGGCCGCCCTGATGATCGTCCGGCTCCTGCCGGAGGACATCAAGGACAAGCAGGAACTGGCCTGGTCCCACGAGGGCATCGTCGCGTTCTCTAAGATCTGCACCCACGTGGGCTGCCCGATCTCCCTGTACGAGCAGCAGACGCACCACGTGCTCTGCCCGTGCCACCAGTCCACCTTCGACCTCTCCGACGGTGCCCGAGTGATCTTCGGCCCCGCCGGTCACGCCCTGCCGCAGCTCCGCATCGGTGTGAACGACGAGGGCTACCTCGAGGCGCTCGGCGACTTCGCGGAGCCCGTCGGTCCTGCATTCTGGGAGCGCGGATGAGTACTGAAGCGAACGAAGCCCCCCGCTCGCGCGGGAAGGCGCCGGCCGGCGAGCGCGTCGCCGACTGGGCGGACGGCCGGCTGGGGATCTACTCCCTGGCCAAGGCCAACATGCGCAAGGTCTTCCCGGACCACTGGTCGTTCATGCTGGGCGAAGTCTGCCTGTACAGCTTCCTCATCATCATCCTGACCGGTGTGTACCTGACGCTGTTCTTCCACCCGTCGATGAACGAGGTGGAGTACCACGGCAGCTACGTCCCGCTCCAGGGACAGCTGATGTCGGAGGCGTTCAACTCGACCCTGCACATCTCCTTCGATGTGCGCGGTGGTCTGCTCATCCGGCAGATCCACCACTGGGCCGCGCTGATCTTCCTCGCGGGCATGTTCGTGCACATGATGCGCGTGTTCTTCACCGGCGCGTTCCGCAAGCCGCGTGAGGTCAACTGGCTGTTCGGCTTCCTGCTGTTCGTCCTCGGCATGTTCACCGGTTTCACCGGTTACTCGCTCCCGGACGACCTGCTCTCCGGCACCGGTGTGCGCTTCACCGAGGGCGCGATCCTGTCCATGCCGATCGTCGGCACGTACATCTCGTTCTTCCTCTTCGGCGGGCAGTTCCCCGGCCACGACTTCGTGGCCCGGTTCTACTCGATCCACATCCTGCTGCTGCCGGGCATCATGCTCGGCTTGGTGGTGGCGCACCTGATCCTGGTCTTCTACCACAAGCACACGCAGTTCGCGGGTCCGGGGAAGAAGGAGACCAACGTCGTCGGCATGCCGCTGCTGCCGGTGTACATGGCCAAGGCCGGAGGCTTCTTCTTCCTGGTCTTCGGTGTCATCGCGGTCATCGCGGCCATCACGCAGATCAACCCGATCTGGGCGATGGGCCCGTACCGGCCCGACCAGGTCTCCACCGGCGCCCAGCCCGACTGGTACATGGGCTTCGCCGAGGGTCTGGTCCGCTACATGCCCGGCTGGGAGGTCAATTTCTGGGGCCACACGCTGGTCCTGGGCGTGTTCATCCCGCTGGTCCTGTTCGGTGTCGTGCTGATGGCCATCGCGGTCTACCCCTTCATCGAGTCCTGGGTCACCGGTGACAAGCGTGAGCACCACATCCTGGACCGCCCGCGCAACGCCCCGACGCGTACCGCGTTCGGCGTCGCCTGGGTCACGGTGTACATGATCGGTCTGGTCGGCGGCGGCAACGACCTGTGGGCCACCCACTTCCACCTGTCGATCAACCAGGTCACCTGGTTCGTCCGGATCTTCTTCTTCGCCGGACCGGTGATCGCGTTCATCGCCACCAAGCGGATCTGCCTCGGCCTCCAGCGCCGGGACAAGGAGAAGGTGCTGCACGGCCGCGAGACCGGCATCATCAAGCGCCTGCCGCACGGTGAGTTCATCGAGGTGCACGAGCCGCTCAGCCAGGAGCAGCTCCACACCCTGACGGCCCACCACCAGTACGAGCCCGCCGAGATCGGCCCCACGGTCGACGAGAACGGGGTCGAGCGCAAGGTGAAGCCCACCGAGCGGCTCCGGGTCAAGCTGTCCAACGCCTACTACGGCAAGGACAACCAGATCCCCAAGCCGACCGTCGACGAGTACAAGGAGATCACGAGCGGCCACGGCCACCACTGATCCCCGCGCGCGTCGCCACGCCACGGCCGAAGGGCCCCGTCCGGAACACCGGCGGGGCCCTTCGCCCTGTCCCGGCTGGATAGGGTGGGAGCGGGCACCCCGCGTGCCCCGGAACACCTGTTTTTCTCTCACACACCCAGGAGCGGCTGATGAGCGCTGTGACCCCCGCTGGAGGCGACACCGCGGCGGGCCGTTCCTGGCCCGAGGTACTCAACGCCCTGCTGGAGGGCCGGGACCAGAGTGCCGACGCCACCGCCTGGGCGATGAACCGGATCATGCGCGGCGAGGCCACGGACGCCCAGATCGCGGGCTTCCTGGTGGCGCTGCGGGCCAAGGGCGAGACGGTCGAGGAGATCACCGGGATCGTCCGGGCGATGTACGACCACGCCAATGTGATCGAGGTGCCCGGCCGGACCGTCGACATCGTCGGCACCGGCGGGGACGGCGCCAAGACGGTGAACATCTCCACGATGTCCTCCATCGTGGTCGCGGGCACCGGCGCGAAGGTCATCAAGCACGGCAACCGGGCCGCGTCCTCCGCGTCCGGTTCCTCGGACGTGCTGGAGCGGCTCGGGGTGAACCTGGAGCTGACGCCCCAGCGGGTGGCCGAGGTCGCGGAGGAGGCGGGGATCACCTTCTGCTTCGCGGTCAAGTTCCACCCCGCGCTGCGTCATGTCGGCGCCGCCCGCGGCCAGCTCGGCATCCGTACGGTCTTCAATGTGATCGGTCCGCTGACCAACCCGGCGCGGGTGCGGTCCCAGGCGGTGGGCGTGGCCAACCTGGATATGGCGCCGATCGTCGCGGGCGTCTTCGCCGAGCGCGGGAACTCCTCGCTGGTCTTCCGGGGCGAGGACGGGCTGGACGAGCTGACCACCACCTCGCCCTCGCGGGTGTGGATCGTGCGCGACGGCAAGGTCACCGAGGAGGTCTTCGACCCGCGTGACGTCGGCATCGAGCTGGTGCCGGTGGACGCGCTGCGCGGCGGCGACCCGGCGTACAACGCGATGGTGGCCCGCCAGGTGCTGGAGGGCGAGCGGGGACCGGTGCGGGAAGCGGTGCTGCTGAACTCGGCGGCGGCGCTGGTCGCGCTGGACCCGACGGAGGAGCCGCTGGCGGACCAGCTCCGGGCGGGCATGGCGAGAGCGGCCGAGTCCATCGACTCCGGGGCGGCGGCGCGCACGCTGGAGCGGTGGGTGGCCGCCAGCAACCGGTAGGAGTCCTTCTTCCGGCGCGGCGGGGAGCGGTTGCTCCCCGCCGCGCCGGCGTTCCGGCATCCGGACGGCGGTTGCGCCACGTGCTCCGTCCGGCTAGCTTCCTGATCAGGTCATGAGCGACAGCCATGCGGCCCCGGCCGGCTGTCCGGCAACCCTCCGTCCGTGGCGGGGTGCTCCGGGTGAGGACCAGGCCGTAGCCCAGAAGGTCTACGGCAAGCGCGGACCCCTCGAGAACCAGGGGTCCTGGTCGTACGAGGGAGCCTTTTTCCGTGAGCAAGCGAATGCGCTAGGGCCGCCGAGCCCCGCCTCCGCACACCCCCTTTCACCCTTCCTCCGGTGCCGCGTCCGCATGCCCTGCGCGCGGTGACTCCGGCCTGCCTCACGGGAGTTCAGCCATGTCCGTCTCCACCGCCTTCGCCCCCGCCCCCGCCGCCACCGACGTCGTCCCCGCCCCACTGCCGGTGCTCGGCCGGGACGTCCGCGTGCCGCTCGTCACCGGGGGAGAGGCCGGCTACGCCGCGCTCGACTACGCCGCCAGCGCCCCCGCGCTCCAGCGGGTCTGGGACGACGTCGCCGCCTACGCCCCCTACTACGGCAGCGTGCACCGGGGCGCCGGGCACCTCTCGCAGCTCTCCACCGAGCTGTTCGAGAACGCCCGCCGCACGGTCGCGGAGTTCCTCCACTGCCGGGACGACGACCAGGTGGTCTTCACCCGGTCCACCACGGACTCCCTGAACCTGCTGGCCCGCGCGCTTCCCGCCGGGTGCGAGGTGTACGTCTTCGAGACCGAGCACCACGCCGCGCTGCTGCCCTGGCGCAAGGCCGACGTGACCTTCCTGGACGCCCCGCACAGTCCCGGGGCGGCCGTGCGCACGCTGGAGCGGGCCCTCGTCGGCCGGGACACCGCGCGCCCCGCCCTGGTCTGCGTCACCGGTGCCTCCAATGTCACCGGCGAGGTGTGGCCGGTGCGGGAACTGACGGCCGCCGCGCACGCCTTCGGGGCGCGGATCGTGCTGGACGCCGCCCAGCTGGTGCCGCACCAGGCGGTGAGCGTGCGCGAGCTGGACGTCGACTGGATCGCGTTCTCCGGGCACAAGCTGTACGCGCCCTTCGGCTCCGGGGTGCTGGCCGGGCGGGCCGACTGGCTCTCCGCCGCCGAGCCGTACCTCGCGGGCGGCGGCGCCAGCCGCACGGTGGCCCGGCGGGCCGACGGCTCGGTGGCGGTGGAGTGGCACGAGGGCGCCGCCCGGCACGAGGCGGGTTCCCCCAATGTCATCGGCGCCTACTCGATCGCCTCGGCCTGCCGGGCGCTCGCCGAGGCCGGCCCCGAGGTGCTGGCCGCCCGTGAGCGGCACCTGCTCGGGCTGCTCCGCTCGGGCCTCGCCGAGGTGCCCGGGGTGCGGGTGCTCTCGCTGTTCGGCGACGACGCCCCGCGCGTGGGCGTGCTGTCCTTCGTGGTGGAGGGCTGGAACAGCTCCCACCTCGCCGCCGCGCTCTCAGCCGAGTACGGCATCGGTGTCCGCGACGGCCTCTTCTGCGCCCACCCCCTGGTGCACGCCCTGCTCGGCACCGGCGCCGCCGGGCAGGCCGGCTGCGGCACCGGCACCCTGAACGCCGTCCGCGTCAGCTTCGGCGCGGGCACCCCGGACGAGCACGTGACCCGCTTCGTGACAGCGGTCCGTGAACTGGTCACCAGGGGCGCCCGCTGGACCTACCGCACGGAGAACGGCCGCTGCGTCCCGGAGAGCTGAGCCGGGGCCGGGCGGCCCGGAGGCTCGACCCCGTCGGCCGGCGTCGGCTCGACGGGGGAGAGGAACGGCGGCCTGGCCGATACCCAGAAGCCGCCGTCGGCCTGGCGGCGGCCCGGTCATCCGGCAGCGGCCGGACTCCGACGGGCTGCCCCGGCGCCCGGTGGGACACAGGGCCCGGCCGGACGGCCGCCGCGGGCGGGACCCCGGCGGCGCCGAGCGGGACCGCGCGGCCGACCCCCTAGCTGTCGAGGCCGATGGCGAAGGCCGCTTCCAGGTCGTGCTGGGAGTAGGTGCGGAAGGCGACGTGGGTGTCGGTGCCCTCCACGCCCTGGATCTTGCTGATGCGGCCGGGGATGACCTCGGCGAGGTCCTCGTGGCGGGCCACGCGGACCATGGCGATCAGGTCGTAGGTGCCGGTGACGGAGAAGACCTCGCTCACGCTCTCCAGCGCGGCGATCTGTTCGGCGATCTCCGGAATCCGGTCCACGCTGGTCTTGATCAGGACGATCGCGGTGATCACGGCTGGTTCTCTCCCTTGGACGCCGTAGCCGGGGCGGGCCCAACTCTAGCCTCGCCCGGCCCGTCCTTCTCGCCCTGCTTCCGCCCGTACCTGAGCCAGGCGTAGCCGAAGCCCAGGCAGAAGCCGATCACATGGGCGAGGTAGGCGACGCCGGGACCCTCGGGCGCGCGGCCCGCGGCGTACCACTGCAGGCCCGCCCAGAAGGGCAGCACCACCCAGGCCGGGAAGCGCAGGGGGAGGAAGAAGAGGAACGGGAGGAGACTGGTGACACGGGCCCGCGGAAAGAGGTGGAGGAAGGCGCCGAGGACCGCGGAGACGGCCCCCGAGGCGCCGACCAGGGACTGCTCGGAGTCCGCGTTGGCCAGCGCGTACCCGAGCAGGGCGAGGTAGCCGCAGCCGACGTAGAAGAGGGCGAACTCGACGCGGCCCATCCGTTCCTCGGTGAGCACGCCGAAGACGAAGAGGAACAGCATGTTGCCGAGCAGATGTACCCAGCCCCCGTGCACGAACAGCGCGGTCACCGGGGTGAGCGCCTCGCGGACCGGCTCCGCGAGGAGTCCGGCCGGGATCACCCCCCAGTGCCGGAAGTACGCCCGCTGCGCCGCGAGCAGCGCGTTCCCGGTGCCGTACGTGTGGGCGAAGCCGGAGGCCGGACCCAGCAGGAAGATCAGGCAGCACAGGGCGATGAGGCCGTATGTCAGCGGCGCCGGGGTACCCCGGACCGCCCTGACGGTCCGGGCGGCGGTCGTGCTCCACTCTCTGATCATGAATACAGAGCATGACGTAACCGGACGCAGTGGTACAGACCGCCTCGCCGCTTCGGACAGGCGGGCGGCGAACACCCGGCAGGCCGTAGGGTTACGGCCACACGCGCCGGGGTTCCGGCGCGTTCAGTCCGCCAGACGCGACGAGAAGGAAGCGAGCTGCGCCATGACGGTTCCTCCGCCGACCGCCACGACACGCTGGCGCTGCACCCTGTGCGGCAACCTCACCCGGTTCGACGTGACCCGTTCCGCCAAGACCGTCGAGTACGTCCACCTCGACCTGGCCGGGGAGCCGACGGTCGAGGAACGCGAGGTGGTCAGTGAGACCATCGAGTCGGTCCGCTGCCGCTGGTGCAACGCGGTGGACCAGGTGGAACTCGTGGACAGGCCGGGCGCCGCCTCCTGAGGGCGGGGCGGTCCGCGCGGGATCGGACAGATATCGGGCATGTCGGGCATTGGGGTGTGAAGGATGGTGGAGACCGCGGGCGGGGGGCCGGAGGACGGCACCGCCGAGGTGCTTGACCGTCCGCTGCCCGACGGCGTGCGCCGCCGGGTCGTGGGAATCGTCTCGGACGCCTTCGGCGCCCTCACCATGGCCGAACTGCCCGCCCCCCTGCGCCAGTACGCCCGGTTCACACCGACCCGGCGGGCCAAGTTCGCCGGGAACGCGATGGCCGCCGCGCTGGAGACCGAACGCCTCTTCCGGCAGCGGATCGCCGAGCGCTACAAGGAGACCCAGCCCGAGCTGTGCGGCGCGCTGGAGGCGGGCTCACCGCCCCCGGCCGCCGACCCCCTCGACGTCGCGGCCGCCGCCTATGTGCTGCGCCCGCCCGGCTGGGCCAAGCTGGTCGCGGCGGCCGGCGAGGAGGCCCAGCGCGCGGACGCCGAGCGCGTGGACGAGGAGAGCCGCGCCGAGCTGGAGAAGCTCCGCGAGGAGCTGGAGCGGGCCCGCGAGCACACCCGCGCCGAGACCGCCCGGCTGCGCGCCGAACTGGACGCGGCCAGGAAGGAGGCCGACGCGCTGCACCGCAAGCTGCGCTCGGCCCTGAGCGACGTCAAGCGCGGGGAGGCCGCGCTGCGCAAGGAGCGCGCCGAGACCGAGTCCGCGCGGGCCGAGGGCCAGGCGGCCCTCTCCGCCGCCGAGAGCGAGTCCCGCCGGCTCAGGACCCGCCTGGGTGAGTCGGAGGCCGCGCTGGAGGCGACCCGCCGTGCGGTCCGCGAGGGCCGCAGCGTGGAGGACATGCGGGTACGGCTGCTGCTCGACACCGTCCTGGAGGCGGCCCAGGGGCTGCGCCGCGAACTCGCCCTGCCCCCGGTGTCGGTGCGCCCGGCGGAGACCGTGGACGCCGTCGAGCCGGGCCGGATGACGCCGAAGGACATCGCCGCCCGCGCCCTGTCCGAGCACGACCCGGCCATCCTCGACCAGTTGCTGGCGCTGCCGCAGGCCCATCTGGTGGTCGACGGCTACAACGTCACCAAGACCGGCTATCCGCAGATGCCGCTGGAGAAGCAGCGGCTCAGACTGCTCGGCCAGCTCTCCGCGCTCGCCGCGCAGACCGGCGCCGAGGTCACCTGTGTCTTCGACGGCGCCGAACTGGTCGCCCCGGTACTGCTCGCGCCGCCGCGCGGCGTACGGGTGCTGTTCTCCAAGCCGGGCGTGACGGCGGACGAGCTGATCCGCCAGCTCGTGCGCGCCGAGCCGCCGGGCCGGCCGGTCATCGTGGCCTCCACCGACCGCGAGGTGGCGGACGGCGTCGCACGCGCCGGGGCGCGCCCGGTGGCCTCTGCGGTACTTCTCAAGCGACTGTCCTGAACGCCCAACGGACACGTGACCTGCCCCAATTGAGGGCTTCTGTGGACGACGGAAAGTCAACCCGCTGTCACGCCCGGTGCGTTGAGTGCAAAATATGCAGCGAGGGACTGGATTTTTTGCTGTGAGGATTTGAACTGATCACAACCGGGTCACTAGGGTCGGTTCGAACCTCCGAGCGGGTGATCACTCACAAGAAGGAGTTCGTCCTCAGTGGCGTCCCATCGTCGACCCAAGCAGCCGAGCCGCACGCGTGTCACCGTGCTCACCACCGCGGCGGCCGCCGCCGTCGCGCTGAGCGCGAACGCGGCCAACGCAGCCCCGAGCGAGAAGCCGGGCAAGACCGAGGTCAAGGCGCAGGTCGACAAGCTCTACGAGCAGGCCGAGCAGGCCACCGAGAAGTACAACGGCGCCAAGGAGAAGCAGGAGAAGCTCCAGAAGGAGATCTCCACGATCCAGGACAACGTCGCCCGCGGCCAGCAGGACCTCAACAAGCTGCGCGACGGCCTCGGTTCGCTCGCCACCGCCCAGTACCGCAGCGGCGGCATCGACCCCTCGGTCCAGCTCTTCCTCTCCGCGGACCCGGACGACTACCTCGACAAGGCGTCCACGCTCGACCAGTTGAGCGGTCAGCAGGTCGAGGCGCTGAAGAAGATCCAGGACAAGCAGCGCGAACTCGCCCAGCAGCGCGCCGAGGCCACCGAGAAGCTCAAGGACCTCGCCTCCACCCGCACCGAGCTGGGCAAGAAGAAGAAGGAGGTCCAGGGCAAGCTGGGCGAGGCGCAGCGCCTGCTCAACACCCTGACCGCCAAGGAGAAGCAGGCGCTCGCCGCCGAACAGCAGCGCGCCGACCGCTCCTCCAGCGAGCGCGTCCAGCTCGGCCACGCCGTCCCCGCCTCGGGCCGCGCCGGAGCCGCGTTCTCCGCCGCCCAGAGCAAGATCGGCACCCCGTACGTCTACGGCGCCACCGGTCCCTCCTCGTACGACTGCTCGGGTCTGACCTCCTGGGCCTACGCCCAGGCCGGTGTCTCCATCCCGCGCACCTCCGAGGCGCAGGCCAACATCGGCACCCGGATCTACTCCACGAGCGACCTCCAGGTCGGCGACCTCGTCTTCTTCTTCAACGACATCCACCACGTCGGTCTCTACGCGGGCAACGGCCAGGTCCTGCACGCCCCGCGCACCGGCACGGTCGTCCGCTACGAGTCCATGAGCACCATCGGCGGCCCCTTCATGTTCGGCGTGCGCGTCTGACACCCTCGCCCCACCCGCCCGAACGGGCGAATCACGGCACCGCGCGACCCCTGGCGCCCCGCCGCTGACCTGCGTCGGCGCCGGGGCGTCACCGTGTGGGCGCACGGCGGTCGTTGGCCGGTGGGTGCCGCTGCGGCTACTGTCTGCCGCGTTTCCCCGGCGCCGAGGGCCCCCGCCCGTCCGCGCGCCGGGGGACGGTTCCCGTCGTCCAGGGGAAGGACCGCCGTGGCGTCCCATCGCCGTCCCGCAACATCCGGATGCGACCGGGGCGCAGCCGCCCTGTGCGTGCTGTCGGCCGCGGCCGCCGCCCTCGGCGCCGTACCCGCCGCACACGCGGCGCCCCGCGACGGCGCCCGCGCCGAACTGGACCGGCTCTACGCCCAGGCCGAGCGTGCCACCGAGGACTACGACCGGGCCGACGAACGCGCGGACAGGCTGCGCCGCGAGGTCCGCGACGCCCAGGACCACATCGCCCGCACCCAGCAGCGGGTCAACTCCCTGCGGGATCAGCTCGGTTCGCTGGCCGGAGCCGAGTACCGCTCCGGCGGTATCGGCCCGGCGGTCGCCCTCCTGTTCTCCGCCGACCCCGAGGACTACCTCGACAAGGCGTCCGTCGTCGACCGCATCGGCACCCGTCAGGCCGGACAACTGCGCGAACTGAGCGTCGCGTTGCGCGACCTCGCCCAGGAGCGGGCGGAGGCGGAGGCCAAGCTCGGCGACCTGGAGCGCAGCCGCAAGGCGGTCGCCGCGCACAAGCGGAAGGTACGGGAGCGCCTCACCAGCGCCCGGCGCCTGTTCGACTCCCTGTCCGCCGCCGACCGCGCCGACTACAACCGGTCCTCCCGCTCCGGCCGCCCCGACCTCACCGGCCTCGGTGACCTCGACCCCCGTGCCGCCGCCGCGCTCGCCGCGGCCCGCTCCGCCCTCGGCCGGCCCTATGTGTGGGGCGCCAACGGGCCCTCCGGCTTCGACTGTTCCGGCCTCATGCAGTGGTCGTACGCCAGGGCGGGCGTCCAGCTCCCGCGCACCTCGCAGGCCCAGCGCGACGCCGGACACCGGGTCCCGCTCTCCCAGGCCCGCCCCGGCGACCTGGTGATCTACCGCTCCGACGCCAGCCATGTGGCGATGTACGTCGGCGACGGCCTGGTGATCCACGCGCCCCACCCCGGCGCGGCGGTGCGCTACGAACGGGTCGGGATGCTCCCGGTCTCCGCGGTGACCCGGCCCTGAGCCCTGCCCGCACCCCGTACGATCGGACGGTGGCCGGCCGGGACGGAGCGTGGCGAGCAGCGGCGGCGGGACTCTGCCTGCTGCTCCTGCCGGCGTTCTCCGGATGCGGCCACCGCACCCCCGGCACCGGCGCCCGCGCCGAGGTGCAGCGGGTGCTCGACCGCCGGGCCACCGCCCTGCTGGGCCACGACGAGGCCGCGTACGCCACCACCGGCACGCGCGTCCCGTACAACCGGCTCCGGGCCCTCCCGCTGGCCTCCTGGGCCTACCGGATCACCTCGCTGCGCCGGGACGGCACCAGCGCCGACGCCGAGCTGAGCTACCGGGTCGCCGGGCAGGACACCGCGCCCGTCACCGCCCGGCGCACCCTCACCCTGAGCCACACCGCGGACGGCGGCTGGTACGTCGCCGCCGAGGGGCCCGCGCAGGGCGCGGGGCAGCAGCTCTGGGACCAGGGGCCGGTCACCGCCGTCAGCGGCGCGCACAGCCTGGTGCTGGGCACCGGCCAGAGCACCGGCGAGCTGCGCGGTTACGCCCGGCTCGCCGACCGCGCCGTACCGGCCGTCTCCCGCGCCTGGGGCGCCCGGTGGGCCCGGCGGGTGGTCGTGCTGGTGCCGCGCTCGCTGGACGGCATGGCCGCGCTGCTCGGCTCGCCCGCCGCCCGGTACCGGGGCATCGCCGCCGTCACCACCGCCGAGACACCGGGCGCCGGGCGGGCCCCCGCCGACCGGGTGGTGGTCAACCCGGAGGCGTACGCGGCCCTCGGTGACCTGGGCAGACAGGTCGTGCTCACCCACGAGACCACCCATGTCGCCACCCGCTCGGCGACCACCGCCGCCACGCCGCTCTGGCTCTCCGAGGGATACGCCGACTGGACCGGCTACGTGGGCACCGGCCGCACCCCCGCCGAGGTCGCCCCCGAGCTGACCCGCGCGGTCGCGGACGGGCGCGTCCCCGTAGCGCTCCCCGCCGACAAGGACTTCGGGTTCACCGGTGACCCGGCCGGTCTGGCCCGCGCCTACGAGTCCGGCTGGCTGGCCTGCCGGATGATCGCCGAGCGCTGGGGCGAGGAGGAACTGCGCGTCTTCTACCGGGCCGTCGGGGCCCACCGCCGCCGGGCGGGCGCGGTGGAGGGGGCGCTGAAGCAGGTGCTGGACACCACCCCGGAGGAGTTCACCGCCCAGTGGCAGGACTACGTCCGGGACCGACTGGGCTGAGCCTCACGGGGAGACGGGCGACTCGTCCGCGCGGTCCGCCGCGGCGGGGACGGACGCGAGGGGCGCCGGGGACACGGTGGCGCGCCACAGGCGGCGGGCCGCCGCGAGGGAGGCGGCGACCAGCAGGCCGTTGCGCACGACCATCAGCGTCACGCCGTACCAGTCGCTCGTCACCACGTGGATGAAGCCGAGCGGGAACTCCAGCACCGTCACCAGGGACGCCACGGCCACCATCAGCGCGGGCGCGGTCATCCGGGACGCGCGGTGGGTCAGGCACACCGCGGCCAGGCCGGTCAGCCACACCAGGTACTGCGGGCTGATCACCCTGCTGGTCACCGTGAACAGCAGCACCGCCGTGAACGCGGCCTCGGGGAGGGTCAGTTCGTCGGTCCGCACCACCCGCAGCCGCCACAGCACCAGCCAGCCGAACGCCGCCCCGGTCAGCACCAGCGCCGCCGTGCTCACCACCCCGACCCACGGGCCCAGGAACTCGATCGAGCCGTAGTTCAGCAGCACCTGGCCCTCCCAGCCGAAGTGCCGGGCCACATGGAAGACCAGCGCGCCCAGCGACTCCACCTCGGTGCCCCGGTCCCGCTGGAAGGTCAGGAAGGCGAAGGCGCCCGGCATGGAGACCGCGAACAGGGCCGCCAGCCCCGACGCCGTCACCGCCGCCGACGCCCACGGACGGCGCCGGAAGGACCCCGTCAGCAGCAGTGCAGGCCAGACCTTCACCAGCGCGCCGAGCGCGGTCAGCACCCCGAAGGCGCGCGGATGCCGGGCGGCCACCAGCAGCGCGGCCACGGCCAGGGCGGTCACCATCACGTCGTAGCGGGCGTACACCGTCGGCCCGAGCAGCGGGACGGCGGCCGTCCACAGCCAGGCCCCGCGCGGCGAGCGGCCCGGCCTCCGGCCGTGGCGCACCAGGAGGACGAGCACCGCGAGGTCGGTGAGGCAGCACAGGACGAAGAAGGCGTCCGTGTAGTCCAGGAACGGCAGCAGGCCGGGGGAGAGGACCGCCAGCGCCGCCGCGGGCGGGTACTGCCAGGTCACGTCGTCCAGCGGAAACGTTCCCTGACGCAGGACCTCGTACCAGCCGCGGTAGATCACCGACACGTCCGAGGTGACGTCCGGGCCCGCGACGGTGATCACCTTGAACACGGTCAGCAGCAGGACGGCACGGCTTGACCCCCACACCGCCGCGAGCCACGCCAGGGACCGCCCGGCGCCCTTCGTGTCCACGTGATCCCCTGCCGTTCGGTCGTGTGTCGTGCGCGTCGGAAGACTCATGATGTCGTTTACGGCCGGGTCCCTGCCACAGACTCCGCCCGGCCCGGCCCCCGGCGGCCCACCCGGTAGGGTCGGCGGCGATGCACAAGACCCTGATCGTGACCAACGACTTTCCGCCCCGCCCCGGCGGCATCCAGGCGTTCCTGCACAACATGGCGCTGCGCCTGGACCCGGACCGGGTCGTCGTCTACGCCTCCACCTGGAAGCGCGGCCGGGAGGGCGCCGCGGCGACCGCCGCCTTCGACGCCGAGCAGCCCTTCACCGTCGTACGCGACCGTACGACCATGCTGCTGCCCACACCGGGCGCGACCCGGCGGGCGGTGGGGCTGCTGCGGGAGCACGGCTGCACCTCGGTGTGGTTCGGGGCGGCGGCGCCGCTCGGGCTGATGGCACCGGCGCTGCGCCAGGCCGGCGCCGAGCGACTGGTGGCCACCACCCACGGTCACGAGGCGGGCTGGGCCCAGTTGCCCGGCGCCCGCGGGCTGCTGCGCCGGATCGGTGAGTCCACGGACACCATCACCTACCTCGGCGAGTACACCCGGTCCCGGATCGCCGCCGCGCTCACTCCTCAGGCGGCCGGGCACATGGTCCAGCTGCCGCCCGGCGTGGACGAGAAGACCTTCCACCCCGGCTCCGGCGGGGACGAGGTGCGCGCCCGGCTCGGGCTCACCGACCGGCCGGTCGTGGTGTGCGTCTCGCGGCTGGTGCCGAGGAAGGGCCAGGACACCCTGATCCGGGCCATGCCCCGGATCCTCGCCGCCCAGCCGGACGCCGTACTGCTGATCGTGGGCGGCGGCCCCTACGAGGCCGACCTGCGCCGCCTGGCCGCCGGGACCGGCGTCGCGGACTCCGTACGGTTCACCGGCGCGGTGCCCTGGGCCGAGCTGCCCGCGCACTTCGGCGCCGGGGACGTGTTCGCCATGCCGTGCCGCACCCGGCGCGGCGGGCTGGACGTGGAGGGGCTCGGCATCGTCTACCTGGAGGCGTCCGCGACCGGGCTGCCCGTGGTCGCCGGTGACTCCGGCGGAGCGCCGGACGCCGTGCTCGACGGCGAGACCGGCTGGGTGGTCCGGGGCGGCGAACCCGCCGAGGCCGCCGAGCGGATCACCGCCCTCCTCGCCGACGAGGGCCTGCGCCGCCGGATGGGCGAGCGCGGCAGGCGGTGGGTCGAGGAGAAGTGGCGCTGGGACCTGCTGGCCGAACGGCTGAAGGTGCTGCTCTGACGCGGCGGCGCCGGGGAATCCCCGGCGCCGCTCGGTTCTGTGACGGTTCGTCAGGAGGTGGCCTGCTTGGCGTAGAGGGCCTCGATGTCGGCCGCGTAGTCCTTGGCCACCACGTTCCGCTTCAGCTTCAGCGAGGGCGTCAGGTGCCCCGACTCCTCGGTGAACTGGATCGGCAGGATACGGAACTTGCGCACCGACTCCGCCTTGGACACCGCCGCGTTGCCGTCGTCCACGGCCGCCTGGATCGCCGCGTTCAGCTCCGGGTCGTCGCGCAGCGAGTCCGCCGTGGAGCCGGCGGGCTTGCCGTGCTCGGCGGCCCAGCGGCCCAGGAACTCCTCGTCGACGGTGACCAGCGCGCCCACGAACGGCCGCCCGTCGCCCACCACCATGCACTCCGCGACCAGCGCGTGCGCCCGGATGCGGTCCTCGATCACGGCCGGGGCGACGTTCTTGCCGCCCGCCGTGACGATGATCTCCTTCTTGCGGCCGGTGATCCGGAGGTAGCCGTCCTCGTCCAGGGTGCCGATGTCCCCGGTGTGGAACCAGCCGTCGGCCAGCGCCTCGGCGGTCGCGTCCGGGTTGTTCCAGTACTCCTTGAACAGGTGCTCGCCGTGCAGCAGCACCTCGCCGTCGTCCGCTATCCGCACGACCGAGCCGGGCAGCGGCTGGCCGACCGTGCCGATCTTCTGCCGGTCCCACGGATTGAACGCCGTCGCCGCGCACGACTCGGTCAGGCCGTAGCCCTCCAGCACCGAGAAGCCGATGCCCCGGAAGAAGTGGCCGAGCCGCTCGCCCAGCGGGGCACCGCCCGAGATCGCGTACTCGCCCCGGCCGCCGAGCACCGCCCGCAGCTTGCCGTAGACCAGCTTGTCGAAGACCTTGTGCTTGAGCCTCAGCTTCAGCGACGGGCCCGCCGGGGTGTCCAGCGCGCGGCTGTAGGCGATGGCCGCGTCGGCGGCCTTGTCGAAGATCGCGCCCTTGCCGTCGGCCTGCGCCTTGGCCCGGGCGCTGTTGTAGACCTTCTCGAAGACGCGCGGGACGCCCAGGATCAGGGTCGGCCGGAACGCGGACAGCTCCTCGGTGAGGTTCTTGATGTCCGGGACGCAGCCCAGCTTGATCGGCGCCATCATCGGCGCCACCTGCACCAGCCGCCCGAAGACGTGCGCCAGCGGCAGGAACAGCAGCACCGAGCACTCGCCGGTACGGAACAGCGGGCGCAGCCGCTCCACGATGTTGCCGCACTCCGCGAAGAAGCTGCGGTGGGTCAGCACACAGCCCTTGGGGCGGCCGGTGGTGCCGCTGGTGTAGACGATGGTCGCCGGGTCGTCCGCCTTGGCGAGCGAGCCGCGCTCGGCGACCGTCGCGTCGGAGACGTCCTGCCCGAGCCGCGTCAGCTCCTCCAGGCCGCCGGCCTCGATCTGCCACACGTGCTTCAGCGCCGGCAGCGACTCGCGCACCGAGTCCACGGCGGCCGCGTGGCCGTCCAGCTCCACGAAGGCGGCGGTCGCGCCGGAGTCGGAGAGAATCCAGCGCACCTGCTCCGGCGAACTGGTCTCGTACACCGGCACGGTGACCGCGCCCGCGCTCCAGATGGCGAAGTCCAGCAGGGTCCACTCGTAGCGGGTGCGGGACATCAGACCGACCCGGTCGCCCGGCTGCACACCGGCGGCGATCAGGCCCTTGGCGGCGGCGTGCACCTCGGTGAGGAACTGCCGGGCCGTCACGTCCTGCCAGGCGCCGCCCGCCTTGCGGGCGATGACGGCGACGTCCGGGTGCTGCGCGGCGTTTCTGCGGACGATGTCCGTCAGGTTGCCGTCGGCGGGGACCTCGTACAAAGCCGGAAGGCTGAACTCGCGCAAGACTGCTGCTCCTCGGGGCGGGTGCTCGGGGAGTCCCGCCTGCCGGGGTGATCTCCGGAGCACGACCGGACTGCCCGGACGTTACCCGCCGGTATGACCTCTGGGACAGGGGGTCCGTGCCAGATGTTCGCTGCGTCACACGGGATGACCCGCTTGGGCGCACAGTAGTCCACCTCTTGACCAACGGGCGAGTAACCGCAGGCCAGGCGGGCCACTGTTCACCTAGACCGCACACCTCTACCCTTGATCGCCATGGCTTCCACACCCGCCCGCGGCCCCCGGACCCGCGTCCACGTGATCAGCGACGTGCACGGGAACGCCCGTGATCTCGCGCGGGCCGGGGAGGGCGCCGACGCGCTGATCTGCCTCGGCGACCTCGTCCTCTTCCTCGACTACGCCGACCACTCGCGCGGCATCTTCCCCGACCTGTTCGGCGCGGAGAACGCCGACCGGATCGTCGAGCTGCGCACCGCCCGCCGCTTCGAGGAGGCCCGCGCCTTCGGCCGGAAGCTGTGGTCGGGGATCGGCACCGACCGGGACGCGGCGATCGAGCAGGCGGTACGCCGCCAGTACGCCGAGATGTTCGCCGCCTTCCCCACCCCGACCTACGCCACCTACGGCAACGTCGACATGCCGCCCCTCTGGCGGGAGTACGCCGGACCGGGCACCACTGTGCTGGACGGTGAGCGGGTGGAGATCGGGGGCCGCGTCTTCGGCTTCGTCGGCGGCGGCCTGCGCACCCCGATGCGCACCCCGTACGAGATCGACGACGAGGAGTACGCGGCGAAGATCGAGGCCGTCGGCGAGGTGGACGTGCTCTGCACCCACATCCCGCCCGAGGTGCCCGAACTCGTCTACGACACCGTCGCCCGCCGCTTCGAGCGCGGCAGCCGGGCCCTGCTGGCCGCCATCAGGCGCACCAGGCCGCGCTACTCCCTGTTCGGCCACGTCCACCAGCCGCTCGCCCGCCGGATGCGGATCGGGGCGACCGAGTGTGTGAACGTGGGCCATTTCGCCGGGACCGGCAGGCCGTGGGTGCTGGAGTGGTGACGGCGGGCCGGGGGCGGCGCGGTAGCCTTCACGCTGCACACACGTGCGCACCCCGCGCGTGAGAGAACGTCCGGCCGCATCTGGAGGAGCCACGGCGATGGCGGAACACACCAGTTCGAGCATCACGATCGAGGCGGCCCCGGCCGATGTCATGGCGGTGATCGCCGACTTCTCCCGCTACCCGGACTGGACCGGCGAGGTGAAGGAGGCCGAGGTCCTGGAGACCGACGGCCGCGGCCGCGCCGAGGAGGTCCGCCTCGTCATGGACGCGGGCGCCATCAAGGACGACCAGACCCTCGCCTACACCTGGACCGGCGAGCACGAGGTCTCCTGGACCCTGGTGAAGTCCCAGATGCTCCGCTCCCTGGACGGCAGCTACCTGCTCAAGCCGGCGGGCGCCGGGTCCACCGAGGTCACCTACCGCCTCACGGTCGACGTCAAGATCCCCATGCTCGGCATGATCAAGCGCAAGGCCGAGAAGGTCATCATCGACCGCGCGCTGGCCGGCCTGAAGAAGCGCGTCGAGACGGGCTCCTGACACCGGGCCCTGCCCGCCGGGGGCTCCGACGCCGCTGAGGCTCCGTTACCGTTCAGCCTCATGCGTACCCTCCTGATCACCGGGCCGGGCGGCAGCGGCCGCACCAGCGTCGCCGCCGCCACCGGGCTCGCCGCGGCCCGCGCCGGCGCCCGCGTGCTCGTGCTCGGCGCCGACCGGGCCGACACGCTCGGCGCGGCCCTCGGCACGGTGACGGGACCCACGCCCACCGAGGCCGCCGAGAACCTCACCGTCTGGCGCCCCGACGCAGGCGCCCGCTTCCGCGAGGACCTCACCGCCTTCCAGAGCCGGGCCGGAACCGTCCTCGACCTGCTCGGCGCCTCCCGGCTGGACGCCGAGGAGGTCACCCCGCTGCCCGGTGCCGAGGAACTGTCCGTGCTGCGCGCCCTGCGCGACGCGGCCCTCTCCGAGCGCTACGACCTGCTCGTGGTGGACCTCCCCCCGCTGGCCCGGGCCCTCGCCCTGCTCGCACTGCCCGAGGAACTCCGCCGCTACCTGCGCCGCCTGCTGCCGCCCGAGCGCCAGGCCGCCCGCGCCCTGCGCCCTGTCCTCGGCCGCCTCGCCGGGGTCCCCATGCCCGCCGACTGGCTGTACGAGACGGCCGCCCGCTGGGACCTGGAACTCGCCGCCGTCGAAGCCGTCGTCGCCGACCGGGGCACCACCGTCCGCCTGGTCGCCGAACCCGGCCCGGCCGGGGACGACGCCGTCCGCACCGCGGCCCTCGGCCTCGCCCTGCGCGGACTGCGCACCGAGACCCTGATCGCCAACCGCGTGCTGCCCGAGTCCGCCGACGGCACCTGGCTGGCCGGCCCCTTCGCCCAGCAGCGCAAGACCCTGGCCGACTGGGCCGAGGAGTACGACGTGCACACCGTGCCGCACCTCGGCCACGACCCGCGCGGCACCGACGACCTCGCCGCGCTCGCCCCGCCCGGCGTCAACCCCGCGCCCGACCCCGTCGAGTGGCCGGTCACCGACCGCCTCGCCGAGGACGGCACCCTCGTCTGGCGCCTCCCGCTGCCCGGCGCCGTACGCGACGAGCTCGACCTGATCCGGCGCGGCGACGAACTCGTGGTCACCGCCGGTCCCTTCCACCGGATCGTCGCCCTGCCCTCCGCGCTGCGCCGCTGCACCGTCGCCGGGGCCGCCCTGACCGACGGCGAGCTGTCTGTCCGGTTCGCGCCCGATCCCGCCCTGTGGCCCGGCACGGGACGGTGAACGCACTGCGCCGTTCGGGTAACGTCGAAGACGCGAACCGTAGTCAGGAGCCCGCCATGAGCGAAGAGCGCCCCGCACCCCAGCCCCCCGAGGAGCCCGAAGCTCCTGAAGCGCCGCGCATGGGCGACGCCGACGCCTGGGCCACCGCGACCGCCGAGGACCTGGCCGCCGAGAAGGCCCGCCGCCGCGGCACCAGCCCGCCGCCGCCCGGCACGGCCGCCGAGGAGCTGCGCCGGCTGATGGAATCCGTGGCCGACAAGCTCTCCGGCCTGCAGTCCCCGCTGCTCGGCGCGGTCGCCGGGCCCGCCGCGCAGCAGGCGGTGCGCCAGATGGTCCAGCAGGCCAAGGCCGCCGTCGAGCCGGTCGTCGAGCGCAACCCCCAGGTCTTCGACCACCTCGCCGCCGCCGGGAGCGAACTGCTCGCCGCCTACCGCTCGGCCGTCCAGGCGCAGGAGCGGCGGTGGACCACCGGTCCCACCCCGCCCCCGGCAGACGGACCGCCGGCCGGCCGCCGTGACCCAGGTGAGGGCACCGGACCGGGCGAGCGCATCGACCTGGACTGACGGTCTGCCCCGGTGGGGCCTCGGGTACCGTTGGCCCTAGCGGGGCTCGACCGGAACTGAGGGATTCATGGGACTCACCATCGGCGTCGACATCGGCGGCACCAAGATCGCGGCCGGCGTGGTCGACGAGGAAGGCAACATCCTCTCGACCTTCAAGGTGCCGACCCCCAGCACGCCCGAGGCCATCGTGGACGCCATCGCCTCGGCCGTGGAGGGCGCGCGTGCCGGACACGACATCGTCGGCGTGGGCATCGGTGCGGCCGGCTACGTGAACCGGCAGCGCTCGACGGTGTACTTCGCGCCCAACATCGACTGGCGCCAGGAGCCGCTCAAGGAGAAGGTCGAGGCCCGCGTGGGCCTCCCGGTCGTCGTGGAGAACGACGCCAACGCGGCCGCCTGGGGCGAGTACAAGTTCGGCGCGGGCAAGGGCCACCGCAACGTCATCTGCATCACGCTCGGCACCGGCCTGGGCGGCGGCATCATCATCGGCAACAAGCTGCGCCGGGGGCACTTCGGCGTGGCCGCCGAGTTCGGCCACATCCGGATGGTCCCGGACGGCCTGGCGTGCGGCTGCGGCTCCCAGGGCTGCTGGGAGCAGTACGCCTCCGGCCGCGCCCTGGTCCGCTACGCCAAGCAGCGCGCCAACGCCACCCCGGAGAACGCGGAGATCCTCCTGGGCCTCGGCGACGGCACCCCCGACGGGATCGAGGGCAAGCACATCTCGGTGGCCGCCCGCCAGGGCGACCCGGTGGCCGTGGACTCCTACCGCGAGCTGGCCCGCTGGGCGGGCGCCGGCCTCGCGGACCTGGCCTCGCTGTTCGACCCCTCCGCCTTCATCGTGGGCGGCGGCCTCTCGGACGAGGGCGAACTGGTCCTCGACCCGATCCGCAAGTCCTACAAGCGCTGGCTGGTCGGCGGCAACTGGCGCCCGGTCGCCGACGTCATCGCCGCTCAGCTCGGCAACAAGGCGGGCCTGGTGGGCGCGGCGGACCTGGCAAGGGAGCCGGACCCGGTCATGTAGACCGGACGAGTGCACCGACTTCAGGGGCGCGGGGAACGGTTCCCGCGCCCCGAGTAGGTTGATCACATGCCAACCCCGTTCCCCAACTCCCGTACGGAGTCAGACGGTTCCGCGGTCATCAGGGTTCTCAGCTACAACGTCCGCTCCCTGAGGGACGACCCGGAAGCCCTGGCAAGAGTCGTCAACGCCTGCGCCCCCGACGTCCTCCTCCTCCAGGAAGCCCCCCGCTTCTTCCGCTGGCGCAAGAAGCTGGCCCGCCTCGCCAGAACCACCGGCCTCGTCTACCTCACCGGCGGAGCCCCCGCCGCCGGCCCGGCGATCCTCTGCTCCCTGCGGGCCACGGTGGAGAGCACCGAGGACATCCTGCTGCCCCTCACCCGCGGCCAGCACCGAAGGGGCCTGGCCACCGCGGTCGTCCGCTTCGGCAAGGCCCGCGTGGGACTCGTCAGCTGCCACCTCGGCCTCCAGAAGGCCGAACGCCGGACGCAGAGCGGCCTGCTCCTGGACCGCCTGGGTGAACTGGGCGTGGACCACGCGGTGATCGGCGGCGACCTCAACGAAGGCCCCACCGGCCCCGCCTTCACCCTGCTCGCCGAAGCCCTCCAGGACGCCGCGACCGTAGCCCCCTGCGGCGGCACGGACACCTTCCCCGCCACGGCCCCCGCCCGCCGTATCGACGCCGTCCTCGCCACCCGGGGCATCGAGGTCCTCGCCTGCGGAGTCCCCACCGGCCTCCCCGGCGTCACCGGAAGCGACCTGAGGGCGGCCACGGACCACCTCCCGGTCCTGGCCGCCCTCAGAATCCCGGCGAGCGTCTAGCAAGGCTCAGACGACGGCCCCCCGGCCGGGGTCGTCGTCGCCGTCGTCGTCCGTACGCATCCGCGTCACCAGGGTGACGAAGCCGCCGAGGAAGCCGCCGATGGCGAGCGTCGTCAGCCACCAGGTCATCTCCCAGCCCAGCAGCACGGCGAGCAGCAGCAGAATCGGCCCGCCGACCACCCCGAGCCAGGCGAACTTGGCGGTGGTGTCGGCGACGGGCAGCGGGGGCGGCTCGGGCGGTACGAAGTGCCCCTCGCCGTCGTCATCGTCGTCGCCGGAGTCCCCGGCGTCGTCGGAGGGTTCGGCCGGGGTGTGGTCGCGCGGGCCGACACCGGGCGCGAAGGTGACCGAGCTGCCCAGCGGGCGTACCGGCGCGGGCTTCTCGGCGGTGCCCTCCTCGTCCGTCTCCGGCTCCGGGTCCTTCTCCAGCAGCGCGAGGTCCTCGATGGAGCGGAAGGGCTTGGAGCCGGGCGGGTCCGGCGGCTCGTCGCCGTACCCCGCGACGATGGCCCGCCAGGCGGCGTCCTCGTCGAAGGGCGTGCCGTGCTCGTCCGGCTCGCGGCCCTCGCGGTCGGAGTCGTGCTCAGCCAACGGGGGCCGTCCCTTCCTTGCCGACACGGGGAGCGAGCCGGTCGATGAAGGCGAGGCTCTCCTCGACGATCCGGTCCGCGTCATGGTCCAACGTCGCCACGTGGTAGCTCTGTTCCAGCACGCTCTCGGTTACGTCCGTGGAGGACACCCGGCTCAGCACCCGCGCCGAATCGGCCGCCGGGACCACGTGGTCCACCGCGCTGCGCATCAGCAGCAACGGCTGCGTGACCTGCGGCAGCTCACCGTCCAGCACGCGCAGGAAGCGGCGCAGGGAGTGGGCCGCGTGCAGCGGGACCCGGTCGTAGCCCAGCTCGGTGGTGGCGCCCTTGGCGATGTCGCTGGCGATGCCCTTGGTGGAGGGCACCAGGTGGCGGACCACGGGCAGGGCGTGGGCGGCGAGTCCGTGCACCCGGTTCGCCGGGTTGACGACGACCACTCCGGCGACGCGCTCACCGTGCCTGGCGGCCAGCCGCAGCGCCAGCGCGCCACCCATGGACAGTCCCGCGACGAACACCCGCTCGCAGCGCTCGGAGAGCTGCCACAGCTCACGGTCGACGTGCGCGTACCAGTCCTCCCAGCCGGTGGCCCGCAGGTCCTCCCAGCGGGTGCCGTGACCGGGCAGCAGGGGCAGCGACACCGACAGGCCGCGCGCGGCGAGGTGCTCCGCCCAGGGGCGCAGCGACTGGGGCGAGCCGGTGAAACCGTGGCAGAGGAGAACCCCCACCTCCCCGCCGTCGTGGCGGTACGGCTCGGCTCCGGGAAGGACCGGCACCTTTGGGGCTCCTGTTCCGGTATGTGGATCTCTGGGGAGTGCGGTACGGGTGGATGTGCTTCACCGTACGCGACCGCGTCGCCACCGACCAGGGTCGTCGGCGCCATCGGCGGCGGTCCGGGTTAAGGTCTGTGCGACGGAAACGGGAGGCACGCGGGTGTTGTACGGCACGATGAAGGTTGCCATCGGAGGGCCGCTGAAGGTCGCCTTCAGACCCTGGGTCGAGGGGCTGGAGAACATCCCGGCCGAGGGGCCCGCCATTCTGGCGAGCAATCACCTGTCCTTCTCGGACTCGTTCTTCCTGCCCACGATGCTGGACCGCAAGGTCACCTTCATCGCCAAGGCCGAGTACTTCACCACCCCCGGACTCAAGGGGCGGCTGACGGCCGCCTTCTTCAAGGGCGTCGGGCAGCTCCCCGTCGACCGCTCCGGCGCGCGCGGTGCGGGCGAGGCCGCGATCAAGAGCGGCATAGAGGTGCTGGAACGCGGTGAGCTGTTCGGCATCTACCCCGAGGGGACCCGCTCGCCCGACGGCCGTCTCTACCGGGGCAAGCCCGGCGGTCTGGCCCGCGTGGCGCTGGCCACCGGCGCACCGGTGATCCCGGTGGCGATGATCGACACCGAGAAGATCCAGCCGCCCGGCAAGGTGATGCCCAAGCTGATGCGTCCCGGCATCCGGATCGGCAAGCCGCTGGACTTCAGCCGCTACCACGGCATGGAACACGACCGGTTCGTGCTGCGGGCGGTGACGGACGAGGTCATGTACGAGATCATGAAGCTCTCCGGCCAGGAGTACGTCGACATCTACGCGACCGCCGCCAAGCGGCAGATCGCGGAGGCGGCGAAGGCGGCGAAGGAGGCCGGCAAGGCCGAGAAGGCGGAGAAGACCGGGGCCTAGCGACCCGGCTCGGGGGAGGCGGGGGGCGCCATGGCCAGGGGCGAACAGGTCATGCGGATGTCGGTCGAGCTGCCGCTGTGGCGCGCGCTCACCGGCTACCGCGTCCTGACCATGCTGTACGCGATCGGTCTGGGCGCCACCGCCTACACCCACTTCGTCCGCCCGTGGCTGGCCCTCGCCTACTACGCGCTGCTGGTGCTCTGGACGCTCGCCACCGTGACCCGGGTGACCAGCGCGGCCCGCTGCACCCGGTGGTTCCTCGCGGCCGACCTGGCGGTGGCGGTCCTCGGCATCCTGCTCACCCCGCTCGCCGACGACCCGCACCGGATCGCGGGCGGCGGCCCCACCCTGCCCTCGATATGGACGGCAGGCGCGGTGCTGGCCTTCGCCCTCAAGGGCGGCTGGCGATGGGCGGCCGCCGCCTCCACGGCGGTCGCCGTGGCCAACCTGGTCGAGCGGGGCGCCCCGGCGCGGGACACCGTGCACAACGTGATCCTGGTCTGGGTCGCCGCCATCGCCATCGGCTACGTGGTCGAGGTGGCCCGCGCCTCCGAGCGCACCCTCGCCCGCGCCCTGGAGATCGAGGCCGCCACCCGCGAACGGGAGCGCCTGGCCCGCGACATCCACGACAGCGTGCTCCAGGTACTGGCCATGGTCCAGCGGCGCGGCGCGGTCATCGGCGGCGAGGCGGCCGAGCTGGGCCGGCTCGCCGGGGACCAGGAGATCGCCCTGCGCACCCTGGTCTCCGGCGGCCTGCTCCCCACCAGCCGCACCCCCGCCGACCCGGCCCGGGCCGACACCGGCCCGCTCGACCTGCGCTCCCTGCTCGCCCCGTACGCCGGGTCCCGGGTGAGCCTCGCCGAACCGGGCGCGCCGGTCACGCTGGAGGCGACGGCGGCGCGGGAGCTGGCGGCCGCCGTCGGGGCCGCGCTGGACAACGTGCGGCGGCACGCGGGCGACGAGGCCCGCGCCTGGATCCTGGTCGAGGACGAGCCCGACGGGATCATCGTCACCGTCCGCGACGACGGCCCCGGCATCCCCGAGGGCCGGCTCGCGCTGGCCGAGGGCGAGGGCAGGCTCGGGGTGGCCCAGTCGATCCGGGGGCGGCTGCGCGACCTCGGCGGCAGCGCCGAGGTGATCTCCGTGCCCGGCCAGGGCACCGAGGTCGAGTTGAAGGTACCGAAGAGCGCCTCGGTGGCGCGGGGGAAGGCGGAACGGCGATGACCGAGCAGGACCCGATCAAGGTGATGGTGGTCGACGACCACCCCATGTGGCGCGACGCGGTCGCCCGCGACCTGGCCGAGTCCGGGCTGCACGTGGTCGCCACCGCCGGCGACGGCGAGCAGGCGGTGCGGCGGGCCAAGGCCGCCGCCCCCGACGTGCTGGTGCTCGACCTCAATCTGCCCGCCAAGCCCGGTGTGCAGGTCTGCAAGGAACTCATCGCCCACAACCCGGCCCTGCGCGTCCTGGTGCTCTCCGCCAGCGGCGAGCACGCCGACGTGCTGGAGGCCGTGAAGTCGGGCGCCACCGGCTATCTGCTGAAGTCGGCGTCGACCGGCGAACTGCTGGACGCGGTACGCCGTACCGCCGTCGGCGACCCGGTGTTCACCCCCGGCCTCGCCGGACTGGTCCTCGGCGAGTACCGGCGGCTGGCCGCCGAGCCCGCGCCGGCGCCCGAGGCGGGAGCGCCGGGCGCGCCCCGGCTCACCGAGCGGGAGACCGAGGTGCTCCGCCTGGTCGCCAAGGGCCTGAGCTACAAGCAGATCGCGGAACGCCTGGTCATCTCGCACCGCACGGTCCAGAACCACGTCCAGAACACCCTCGGCAAGCTCCAGCTCCACAACCGGGTGGAACTGGTGCGGTACGCGATCGAGTGGGGCCTGGACGACGACTGATTCACCGGTTTCGCCCTTCCCACCTCGTTCTGTGACCTGTATCACCATTACCGTGGCTGAGTCGGTCATCGCGGCGAAGGGACGGACCATGCGCGTGGGAGTGCTGACCGGGGGCGGCGACTGCCCGGGCCTGAACGCCGTCATCCGGGCCATAGTCCGCAAGGGGGTCCAGGAGTACGGCTACGACTTCACCGGCTTCCGGGACGGCTGGCGCGGCCCCCTCGAAGGCCGGACCGTCCCGCTCGACATCCCCGCCGTGCGGGGCATCCTCCCGCGCGGCGGCACCATCCTCGGCTCCTCGCGCACCAACCCGCTCCAGGCCGAGGACGGGGTGCGCCGGGTCCGGGAGAACCTCGCCGGGCAGGACATCGACGCGCTGATCGCCATCGGCGGCGAGGACACCCTCGGTGTCGCCGCCACCCTGTACGAGGAGCACGGCCTGCCCTGTGTGGGCGTGCCCAAGACCATCGACAACGACCTCTCCGGCACCGACTTCACCTTCGGCTTCGACACCGCCGTCAACATCGCCACCGAGGCCATCGACCGGCTGCACACCACCGCCGAGTCCCACATGCGGGTGCTGGTCTGCGAGGTGATGGGCCGGCACGCGGGCTGGATCGCCCTCCACTCCGGGCTCGCCGGCGGCGCCAACGTCATCCTCATCCCCGAGCACCGCTTCGACCTGGACGAGGTGTGCGGCTGGATCACCTCCCGCTTCGAGGCGGCGTACGCCCCGATCGTGGTCGTCGCGGAGGGGGCGATGCCGAGGGAGGGCGAGATGGTGCTCAAGGACGAGTCGCACGACTCCTTCGGGCACGTCCGGCTGTCCGGGGTGGGGGAGTGGCTGGCCAAGCAGATCGAGCGGCGCACCGGCAAGGAGGCCCGCACCACCGTGCTCGGGCACGTCCAGCGCGGCGGCACCCCGAGCGCCTTCGACCGCTGGCTCGCCACCCGCTTCGGGCTGCACGCCATCGACTGCGTCCACGAGGGTGACTTCGGCAAGATGGTCGCCCTCCAGGGCACCCGCATCGTGCGCATCCCGATCTCCGAGGCGACCGCCCGGCTGAAGACGGTCGACCCGGAGCTGTACGCGGAGGCCGGGGTGTTCTTCGGCTGACCCCCGCTACGAGCCGGTGCGTGCCGTCAGCAGCCCGGAGACCAACTCCCGCACCAGATCCGCACCGTTGACGGTCAGCACCGACTCCGGGTGGAACTGCACCGACGCGAACCGGCCGGCGCGCAGCGCGTGCACCTCGCCGTCCGGCGTACGGCTCACCTCCACGCCGTGCGCGCCGAGTTCACGCGCGGCGTCGTCGTCGCAGCGGGCCGTGAAGCTGTTGTAGAAGCCGACCGTCTCCGGCCGTCCGAACAGGTCGATCACCGTCTGCGCCCCCTGGTACGGCACCCGCTTGCGGACGATGTCGAGCCCCAGCTCCGCGGCGATCAGCTCGTGCCCCAGGCACACCCCGAGCACCCCGTGCCGGTGCTCGCGCAGCACGGTCGCCGTCAGCTCGCGCAGCCGACGCATCTTCGGGTCGGCCGCGTCCGAGGGGTCACCGGGGCCGGGCCCGAGCACCACCGGACCCTCGTGCGCCCGCACCGCCTCCGCGAGCCCCGGCTCGTCGAAGCGCCGTACGGTCACCTCCAGGCCGCCGGAGCGCAGGACGTGGGCGAGCATCGCGGTGAAGGTGTCCTCGCCGTCGACCACCAGCGCGTGCGCGCCCAGCGGGGCGGCCGGCTCCCGCATCCGCAGCCAGAACGGCGCCAGCGCCGAGCGGCGCCCGTCCAGCGCGGCCCGCACCCGCGGGTCGTCCGCCAGCCGGGGCCGCTCCCGCTCGGTGCGCGGCCGGGCGGGCCGTACCCCGAGCGCGGCCAGCACGCCCGCCGCCTTCGCGTGGGTCTCGGCCACCTCGCCGGCCGGGTCCGAGCCGCGCACCAGGGTCGCGCCGACCGGCACGCTCAGCCGGCCGTCGGCGGCGATGTCGGCGGTACGGATCAGGATGGGGGAGTCCAGGGTGCGGGCGCCCCCGGCGTCCCGACCGAGCAGGGCGAGCGCGCCCGCGTAGTAGCCGCGCCCGGTGGGTTCGTACCGCTCGATGACCCGGCAGGCGTTCTGCACCGGCGAGCCGGTGACGGTCGCGGCGAACATGGTCTCGCGCAGCACGTCCCGGACGTCCAGCGAGGTCTTGCCGCGCAGCTCGTACTCGGTGTGCGCGAGGTGGGCCATCTCCTTCAGCCGGGGGCCGACCACCACCCCGCCCCGGTCGCCGACGGTGCACATCATCTTCAGTTCCTCGTCGACGACCATGGACAGCTCCTCGGTCTCCTTGGCGTCGGCGAGGAAGTCCAGCAGGTGCTCCGGGGTCGGCCCCTCGGGGGGATAGCGGTACGTCCCGCTGATCGGGTTCATCACCACGGTGCCGCCGGACATCCGCACATGGACCTCGGGGCTCGCCCCGACCAGCGTGCGCCCACCCGTCACCCGCCCCCGCCCTTCCGGGGAAGGCCCTCCGGGCCCGTCCTGATTTCCGGTGTGCACCACGAACGTCCAGTACGCGCCCCGCTCGCCCGCCAGCAGCCGCCGGAACAGCGCGAGCGCGTCGGCCCGGGAGAAGCCGGGGATCTCGCCCCGGTAGGTCCGCCGGATCACGAAGTTGGCGCCCTCGCCCCGCCCGATCTCCTCGCGCAGCACCCGGCCGACGATCTCCCCGTACTCCGCGTCGGGCACGTCGAACCCGCCGTCCTCGACCCGCACCGGATGCGCGGGCAGGGTCTCCAGCGCCCGCTCGAGCGGCACCTCGTACGACTCCTCGGGGTGGAGCACCAGCAGCGGGGTGCCGTCGTCGCGGACGTCGAAGCCGCGCTCGCGGATCTGCCGGAACGGGATCAGTGCCAGGCCCTCGTCGGGCAGCTCGGCCAGCTCCTCGTGGGCGGTGACCGGGCCGAGCAGTACCTCCACCGAGGAGGTGTCCCGGCCGGGGGTGCGGCGGTGCAGCAGGGCGAAGGGGCGGCTGCCGTCGGCGAGACGGGCCAGGTCGGGCTGGGTCATGGGGGTCCTCTTGCGTCGGGCGGTCCGGAAGCGGGGACGACGGACGCCGGTCGATGGGACGACCCCGGGAAACACCGAAGGCCGCCCCTCGGGCGGCCTTCGCGGAAGTCTCGGTAGTGCGCGCGAATCAGTGGGCCGCCGGAAAAGCGGTCCACCACCAGTTCTGG
Source organism: Streptomyces griseoluteus (assembly GCF_004784465.1). GTDB lineage: Bacteria > Actinomycetota > Actinomycetes > Streptomycetales > Streptomycetaceae > Streptomyces > Streptomyces griseoluteus. The sequence continues at coordinate 384,056 of NZ_SRRU01000002.1, forward strand.
ATCGACTGCGCGAACATGGCGCCGACCCTACCGCATCGGCCCGGCCCGGCGCGGGGAAAGGCGTCCACGGAGCAGTCACCCCGTCTCACCTTTCGAGCGGGGCGGGGAGCACCGGTTGCGACCCCGTAATGTTGAGAGGGTGACCGTGAACGCTGATTCCCGAGCCGTGGCCGCCGAGGCGACCTGGCGAGACCTGCCCGCGGCGCAGCAGCCCGAATACCCGGATACCGAGGCTCTGCGCGAAGTGATCGCGGAGCTGTCGACCTATCCGCCCCTCGTCTTCGCGGGCGAGTGCGACCAGTTGCGCGCCCGCCTGGCGGCCGTCGCCAAGGGCGAGGCGTTCCTGCTCCAGGGCGGCGACTGCGCCGAGTCCTTCGACGGAGTGAGTGCCGAGCACATCCGGGCCAAGGTCAAGACGATCCTGCAGATGGGCGCCGTGCTGACGTACGCCGCGTCCGTCCCGGTGGTCAAGGTCGGCCGGATCGCGGGCCAGTACTCCAAGCCGCGCTCCAAGCCCACCGAGACCCGTGACGGCGTGACCCTGCCGGTGTACCGGGGCGACTCCGTCAACGGCTTCGACTTCACCGAGAAGAGCCGCTACCCGGACCCCGAGCGGCTGAAGCGGATGTACCACGCCTCCGCCTCCACGCTGAACCTGGTCCGCGCCTTCACCACGGGTGGCTACGCCGACCTGCGCCAGGTGCACGCCTGGAACCAGGACTTCGTGAAGTCCTCGCCCTCCGGCCAGCGTTACGAGCAGCTGGCCCGCGAGATCGACCAGGCGCTGAACTTCATGCGGGCCTGCGGCGCGGAGCCGGAGGAGTTCAAGACCGTCGAGTTCTACTCCTCGCACGAGGCGCTGCTGCTGGACTACGAGTCGGCGCTGACCCGCGTGGACTCCCGCACCGGCAAGCTGTACGACGTCTCCGGCCACATGGTGTGGATCGGTGAGCGCACCCGGCAGATGGACGGCGCGCACATCGAGTTCGCGTCCAAGATCCGCAACCCGATCGGCATCAAGCTCGGCCCGACCACCACGGCCGAGGACGCGCTGCGCTACATCGACCGTCTCGACCCCGACCGGGAGCCGGGCCGGCTGACGTTCATCGTCCGCATGGGCGCCGACAAGATCCGCGACCGGCTGCCCGAGCTGGTGGAGAAGGTCACGGCGTCCGGTGCCACGGTGGCCTGGGTGACCGACCCGATGCACGGCAACACCTTCGAGGCGGCCTCCGGGCACAAGACCCGCCGCTTCGACGACGTGCTGGACGAGGTCAAGGGCTTCTTCGAGGTCCACAAGGGCCTGGGCACCCACCCCGGCGGCATCCACGTGGAGCTGACAGGCGACGACGTGACCGAGTGCGTGGGCGGCGGCGACGAGATCTTCGTCGACGACCTGCACCAGCGCTACGAGACGGCCTGCGACCCCCGGCTCAACCGCAGCCAGTCGCTGGATCTCGCCTTCCTGGTCGCGGAGATGTACCGGGACCAGTGAGTCCGCGGCGGCACGAAGCGTGAAGTGGGGCGCGGATCACACGAGATCCGCGCCCTCGCGCTTCCCCGGCCCCCGATGCCTGGGTTAGGTTAGGTTTGCCTCACCGAGATCCGGCGACGGCAGCGATCGGCGGTCCCGTCGGGAGGTGAACCTGGTGTTCGTCTGCAGTTGCTTCGGCATCACCGAGCAGCAGGTCAAGCAGCACGCCGCGGACGGCGCCTGCACCCCGCGCCAGATCGCCTCCGCCTGCAAGGCCGGCACCGACTGCGGTGGCTGTGTCCGCCGCATCCAGGCCCTCCTGGGCCGGGGCGCCTGCCCGCGCCGCGAGCAGATCGCCGAGCGTCCGCCGGTGCTCGTCACCGCAGCCGAGGCACCCGTACGCCGCCTCGGTGACGCCGCCTGAGGGTTGGGCTCAGCCCTCGGTGTCCGGCTGGACCTGCTCGATCACCGTGGACAGGTAGAGCGACTCGCCCAGCTTCTCGATCAGGTCGAGCTGGGTCTCCAGGTAGTCGATGTGCAGCTCCTCGTCGGCGAGAATCGTCTCGAAGACGTTGGCCGAGGTGATGTCACCCTTGGCCCGCATGATCTCCACGCCCCGGCGCAGCCGGTCGATGGCCTCGACCTCGATCCGCCGGTCGGCCCGGAACATCTCGGTCACCGTCTGGCCGACCGAGACATGGAAGAGCCGCTGGTAGTTGGGCAGGCCGTCCAGCATCAGGATGCGGTCGGTCAGGGACTCCGCGTGCCGCATCTCGTCGAAGGACTCGGCCCTGGTGTACCGGGCGAGCTTCGTCCACCCCTTGTGGTCCTGGAGCTTGGCGTGCAGGAAGTACTGGTTGATCGCGGTCAGCTCGGCGGTGAGCTGTTCGTTGAGCAGCTCGATGACCTCGGGGTCGCCTGACATCGGGGTGGGCTCCTTCCGGACATTCCTGGCAGATCCTGCCGCATGATTCCATCGGGGTCCCGAACCGTCCAGTAAGCGCACACTTAGTGGATAATGCCGGAAATGTCCCTGTGCTGGTCGGATGCACCCCGCCGGGTCTGTCAGGATGGAGACATGGGTCATCCGGTGGAACGCGCGTCTGGAACGGGGGCAGCGCCAGATCTTCCGCCGGGGCAGCGGCTCCAGCGCGGCTGGCCGGTCACGCACTACGGGCCCGTGCCCAAGTTCCGCCCCGAGCGCTGGGACTTCCGGGTCTTCGGCGCCACCGCCGACGGCGAGAAGCGGTCCTGGACCCACGAGGAGTTCACCGCCCTGCCGTACGCCACCGTCGTGGCCGACCTGCACTGCGTGACGAAGTTCAGCATGCTCGGCGCGGAGTGGGGCGGAGTGCCCGCCCGCGCGATCCTCGACCTCGTCCCGCCCGCGCCCGAGGTCACCCATGTGATGGTGTGGGCCGAGTACGGCTTCAGCGCCAACCTGCGGCTGGCCGACTTCGCCGACGAGCGCGCCATCTTCGCCATCCACAAGGACGGCGAACTCCTCACCGCCGAGCACGGTTTCCCGGCCCGCCTGGTCGTCCCGCACCTGTACGCCTGGAAGGGCCCCAAGTGGGTCCGGGGCGTGGAGTACATGACCGCCGACCGCCGGGGCTTCTGGGAGCAGCGCGGGTACCACAACGTGGGCGACCCCTGGAAGGAACAGCGCTACTCCTACCAGGAGGAGCCGGGCGACGGTCCGGAGCTGTAGCTCCGGGTGGCTCTAGGGTCTTTCGTTTGGATCAGGCCGGATCAGGGAGCGGGGTCTGGTGCCGTGCATCGCAAGGCGGAGGAGGGCGACATGGCGGAGCCATGGCAACCGACGACAACGCCGCGAGGCGCGGTGCCAGACCCCGCGAGCCCGGCAAGATCCAAACGAGAGGCCCTAGTCGTCCCTGAGGCGCTTCAGCCGGGCCACGTCCGCCGCGTGGCCCTCCTTGCCGCCGGGGGTCTCGATGATCAGGGGGACGCCCGCCGTGGCCGGGTGAGCCATCAGGGCGCGGAACGGCTCCTCGCCGATGTGTCCGGAGCCAATGTTCTCGTGGCGGTCCTTGTGTGCGCCGGCCACATCCTTGGAGTCGTTGGCGTGAATCAGCTTCAGCCGTCCCTCGCCCACGGTCTCCACCAGCAGATCGAGGGTCTGCCGCATCCCGTCCGGGCCGGTCAGGTCGTGCCCGGCGGCGTAGATGTGGCAGGTGTCGAGGCAGACGCCGAGCTTGGGGTGGGCGTCCAGCGCCTCGAAGTATGGGCCGAAGTCCCAGGTCCGCGAGCACAGCGAGGAACCCTGCCCGGCCGTCGACTCCAGCAGCAGGAACGGGTCGTCGTCGTGGGTCAGCTCGTCCAGCAGCGGCAGCAGATGTTCGCGCACCTGCTTCAGGGCCACCTCACGCAGGCGCCCGCCGGTCGCGCTGCCGGTGTGCACCACCACACCGAGCGCCCCGATGTCCCGCCCGCGCCGCAGGGAGTGCCGCAGCGACTCCACCGACCGCTCCACCGTCGCCTCGGTGTGCGAGCCGAAGTTGATCAGATAGGGCGCGTGCACGTACGCCGGTATCGACTCCGCCGCGCAGGCCGCCCGGAAGGCCTCGTCCTGGGCCGGGTTACCGGCCGGGGTGGCCCAGCCGCGCGGGTTGGCCACGAAGACCTGCACGGTCTCCGCCTTCAGCTCGCGGGCGTACGGAAGTCCCGTCGAGTGCAGCCCGCCGGCCACCGGCACATGGGCGCCGACGGGGTTGCGGAGGGCACCGGGGACGGTGAGGGGAACTGCGGGGGACGGCTGGAGTGTCACCCGTTCAGGGTGTCACGCCGTCCCGTGCGCCCGGACCGGCGGCCGCGGTGAGACCGGTCACCGGATGGTGATCGTGACCTCCGAGCCCTTGGGCGCCTTGTCGCCGCCCGCCACCGACTGCTTCTTCACGGTGTCGCCGAACAGCCCCAGCAGCCCGCGGTCCTCGCGCACCTGGAACCCGGCCGCCTCCAGCTTCTGGTGGGCGTCGTCCACGTTCGAACCGACCACGTCCGGCACCTTCACCATCTCGGGGCCCTTGGACAGCGTCAGCGTCACCGTGTCGCCCTCGGCACCCTGCGCGCCGGGTTGCGGCGACTGGGAGACGACCTGGCCCTTGTCGTAGTCGGAGTTGACGCGCTCCGTGGCGATCTTCACCTTGAGCCCGGCGTCGGTCAGGTCCTGGCGCGCGGTTTCCGCGTCCTCGCCGCTGACGTCCGGGATGTCGACGGGGACGCCCTTGCTGACGACCAGCGCGATCGCCGAACCGGCGTGCCGCTCGGTGCCCGCCTCCGGCGTCGTGCGGATCACCGAGCCCCGCTCGGCCTCGTCGCTGAACTCGCGGGTGACCATGCCCGGCTCCAGACCGGCCGCCTTCAGCCGCTCCCTCGCCCGCTCCAGCGGTTGCCCCGCCACCCGGGGCACCGGGACGGTACGCGGGCCCAGCGAGATCGTGAGACCCACCGAGGCGTGGCCCCGTACGCGGGACCCGGCCGTGGGGTCGGTGCTGATGACCGTGCCCCGGTCCACCGTGTCGCTGTAGGCGCGCTTCACACCGCCCACCTCGAGCCCGGCCGCCTTCAGCCGCTGCTCGGCCTGGTCCTGGGTGCGCGACAGCACCGGCGGCACCTTGGTGAACTGGCCCGAGTTGATGTACCAGACCCCGCCGCCGACGCCGAGGACCACCAGCACGGCCGCCAGCAGCGTCAGCAGCCCGCGCCGGGGCCGCCGGGACCGTCCGGCGCCGCGCCGGGCGGGCGGGGGCTCGATGTCGGTCGTGTGCAGCACGCTCGTGACGTCGCGGCCGTCCTCGCCGTCCCCGTCGACCGGGAGCGGCCGGACCGTCATGGCGCGCGGCAGCACGCTCGTCCGGTCGCCCGCGTTGTCATGGGCGCCGGAGAGGGCCTGCGGGGGCAGCGCGTCGAGCTGCTCCTCGTTGAGTGTGCCGCGCACCCGCAGCACCTCGCCGAGCAGCGCGGCCGCGTCCGCCGGGCGCAGGGCCGGGGTGCGGGCGGTGGCGGCGGCCACCAGACCGTCCAGCTCGGGGGCCAGGCCCGGCGCCAGCGCCGAGGGCGGGGGCACGTCGTCGTTCAGGTGCTTGTAGATGACCTGGGCGGGGGAGTCCCCGGAGTGCGGCTTGGCGCCGGTCAGCATCTCGTAGAGCACGACACCGCAGGCGTACACGTCCACGCGCGGGTCGGCGGTGCCCTGCTCGATCTGCTCCGGAGCCAGGTAGGAGACGGTGCCGAGGACCGAGCCGGTGGTGCTGGTGACCGTGTCGACCGCGCGCACCAGACCGAAGTCGGCGACCTTGACCCGGCCGTCGTCCCCGATCAGCACGTTCTCCGGCTTCATGTCCCGGTGCACGAACCCGGCCCGGTGCGCGGCGCCCAGCGCGGCGAGCACCGGCTCCACGATGTCCAGGGCCGCCCTCGGCCGCAGCGCGCCCCGCTCGCGCAGCACGTCACGCAGGGTGCACCCGGCGACGTACTCCATCGCGAGGTAGACGTAACCCCTGTCGGTGCCCTGGTCGAAGACCTGCACCACATTGGGGTGGGACAGCCGGGCCACCGACTTGGCCTCGCGGATGAACCGGTCCACGAAGGCGCCGTCGGCGGCCAGCGCCGGATGCATCACCTTGAGCGCCAGGACCCGGTCCAGCCGGATGTCCAGGGCCCGGTACACGGTGGCCATCCCGCCGACGGCGATCCGCGCCTCGACGCGATAGCGGCCGTCGAGCACCTGGCCGAGGAGGGGGTCCGAGAGGGTCGTATCCACGCGGGCGAGTCTACGAGGGGTGCGCGGAGGTGGCTCCCGCTGCGCCGTCCGGGTGAGCGGCTGCAGCAGAGCTGTGACCGTTCCGCGAGGTGAACGCCGGGCGCTCGGGGTCGAGGTCCGCGCGCCCCTCGGCGGGGGAGGACGCCCGCGCGAAATGGCGGCGCGGGATGCGTCCGGCCAGCCTCGCCAGGTGCCCGGCGTGGACGGCGTACCGCATGGCGGAGGCCATCGTCTCGGGGTCCTGCGCACGGGTGACGGCCGAGGCGAGCATCACACCGGCGCACCCCAGCTCCATCGCCAGCGCCACGTCGGAGGCCGTACCGGCACCGGCGTCCAGGATCACCGGGACGTACGACTGCTCGATGATCAGCTCGAAGTTGTGCGGGTTGCGGATGCCGAGCCCGGAGCCGATCGGGGAGCCCAGCGGCATCACGGCCGCGCACCCCACGTCCTGCAGTCTGCGGGCCAGCACCGGGTCGTCGTTGGTGTACGGCAGCACGGTGAAGCCGTCGTCCACCAGCGTCTCGGCCGCCTCCAGCGTCTCCACCGGGTCCGGCAGCAGGGTCCGCTCGTCGGCCACCACCTCCAGCTTCACCAGATCCGTGCCGAGCGCCTCGCGGGCCAGCCGGGCGGTCAGCACCGCCTCCCCGGCGGTGAAGCAGCCCGCGGTGTTGGGCAGGACGCGGATGCCGAGCTTCTCCAGCACCGACAGCACCGAGCCGTGCGCGCCGGGGTCGACCCGGCGCATCGCCACCGTGGTCAGCTCGGTGCCGGACGCGATCAGCGAGCGCTCCAGCACGTCCAGGCTGGGGGCGCCGCCGGTGCCCATGATCAGCCGGGAGTCCAGGGCCAGGTCGCCGAGGACCAGGGGATCGGTGGTCATGCTCAGCCTCCCTGCACGGCGGTGAGAACCTCGACCCGGTCGCCCTCGGCGAGGCCGGTCTCGGCCCACCTGGTGCGCGGGACCACGGTCTCGTTGACGGCGGCGGCCACCCCGGAGGGCGCCGGGGTGAGGACGCGTACGACGGCGTCCAGAGCGGTGCCGGGCGCCACCTCGCGGTGCTCGCCGTTGACGGAGATGTTCATACGGAGCGCTCCAGAGTGGGGGAGGGGGCGGCGAAGCGGCGCGGCGAGAACGGGCGGGCCACCTCGGGCAGGCCCGCGCCGCACAGCACGTCGGCCATGACGTCCCCGGTGACGGGCGTGAGCAGCACGCCGTTGCGGTGGTGCCCGGTGGCCAGCAGCAGGCCGTCCAGGCCCGAGGGGCCGAGCAGCGGGGCGTTGTCGGGGGAGCCGGGGCGCAGCCCGGCCAGGGTCTCGGTGAGGGGCAGCTCGGTGATGCCGGGCACCAGCTCATGGGCGTCGCGCAGCAGCTCGTACACCCCGCCCGCGGTGACCGTGGTGTCGTACCCCAGCTCCTCGGTGGTCGCGCCGATCACCAGCTCGCCGTTCTCGCGCGGCACCAGGTACACCGGCCCGCCGCGCACCACGGCCCGCACGGTACGGCTGAGGAACGGCCGGTACCGGGGCGGCACGGTCAGCCGCAGCACCTGTCCCTTCACCGGGCGCACCGGTGGTACGAGCGCCTCGGGCACCCCCTGAAGCCGCCCGCTCAGGCTGCCGCCCGCCAGCACCACCTGACCGGCGGCCAGGGAGGTGCCGTCCGCCGTGGTGATCCCGGTGGCCCGGTCCCCGGCGGTGTCGAGCCGTGCGGCCCACGTGCGGTGGAAGGCCACCCCGGCCCGCTCGCAGGCGGCGAGCAGCGCGGCCGCCAGCCGCCGGGGGTCGATCTGGTGGTCCCCGTCGGCCCGCAGCCCGCCCCGCACACCGGGCGCCAGCATCGGTTCCAGCCGTCGGCACTCCCGCCCGGACAGCCACTGGGAGTCCAGCCCGCACCGGAGCTGCAGCTCGTGCACCTCGCGGAGCTGGGCCCGGTCGTCGGTGTCGAAGGCGACGGCCAGCGTGCCCGAGCGGCGGTAGCCCAGGTCGTGGCCGGTGGCCTCGGCCAGCTCGGCGGCGAACTCGGGATAGCGGCGCGCGGAGGCCAGATTGAGCGCGAGCAGCCCCTCCTCGCCGTGGTGCAGCTCGGTGACCGCGGCGAGCATCCCGGCCGCGACCCGGGCGGCCCCGCCGCCGGGACCGGGGTCCACCACGGCGGCGGTGAGCCCCCGCCCGGCCGCGCGCCAGGCGGTGACCAGGCCGATGATCCCGCCCCCGACGACGAGGACGTCCCGAGCACCGGGTCGTTCGGACGTACGTGACGGCATGGGCGTCCCGCCCCTCCCTTCGCCGGCATGACCCGGATCAGGTTCGTACGGTCGGAGGCCGCCAGCCTCCCTCTCAGCCCGGTGCGTCCGGGCTCCCGCGAGTGCAGTTACGGTGGTCAGCCTAGCCGCCCGCCCAGTTCACCCGTAAGGGAGCCCTCGCCCATGCCCCGCTCGCTCGACGGACTCACCCTCGCCCCCGTGACGGACCAGGCACCGGGCCAGGTGGGCACCGGAACCCGGTTCGCGTACCACGAGAGCGAGGGGCGGATATGGGCCGAGTACGCGGGCGGGGACATCGTGCGCGGCCACCTCGTCGGCACCCGCGCCGGGGACCGCTTGGACTTCCGCTACGTCCAGCTCCGGCACGACGGCACCACCGCCTCCGGGCACTGCGTCTCCACCGTGGTCGAGCTGCCCGACGGCCGCGTCCGGCTGGAGGAGGAGTGGGAGTGGGAATCCGGGCCGGGCGCGGGCACCAGCGTGGTGGAAGAGGTCGGTGCCGCCGCGCACTGACTGACGGTGGGTCAGGTGTCTTAGGGGGTGTCGTCTGGATCAGTTCGACGACGTGGGGTCTGGCACGCACATCTGCCGCGTTGTCGTCACTCCCCGACTCCCCCACGCTCGGCTGCGCTCGCGCGGGGGCACCCCCATCGCGTCGACTCCCTCCTCCGCCTCGCAGCTGCACGCACCAGACCCCGCTCGGGTCGGCCAGGAGGCGCCGCATCCATCCGCCGACCTCATCCAGACGACACCCCCTAAGGTGGCGATGTGAGCGAGCAGAGATCTTCGGCGGGCCAGGCACAGGAACGGCGCGTGGTCGTCGTCGGGGCGGGGATGGCCGGGGTGCAGACCGCCGTCGCCCTGCGCGAACAGGGTTTCACCGGGCCCGTCACCCTGATCGGCGCCGAACCGCACCAGCCGTACGACCGGCCCCCGCTGTCCAAGGCCATCCTGCTGGGCACCGCCGACGGCTCCGCCTTCGACGTGGACTTCGCCTCGCTCGGCATCGACCTCCGGCTCGGCTGCGAGGCGCTCGGCGTCCGCCCCGCCGACCGCGAGGTGGACACCACCGCCGGGCCCGTCCCGTACGACGTGCTGGTCCTCGCCACCGGCGCCGAACCCGTCCGGCTGCCCGGCACGGACCAGACGCCCGGCGTGCACCTGCTGCGCACCCTGGACGACGCCGAGCGGCTGCGCCCGGTGCTGGCCGCGCAGCACGACGTGGTGGTCGTCGGCGCGGGCTGGATCGGCGCCGAGTTCGCCACCGCCGCCCGGGAGGCGGGCTGCGCGGTGACCGTCGTCGAGGCCGCCGACCGCCCGCTGGCAGGCGCCCTGCCCGCCGAGGTCGCCGCCCCGATGACCGCCTGGTACGCCGACGCCGGCGTCACCCTGCGCACCGGCGCCCGGGTGGCGGCCGTCGAGCCCGGGGCGGTCGTGCTGGACGACGGCGCCCGGCTGCCCTCCGGCGCCGTCGTGGTCGGCATCGGCGCCCACCCCGCCACCGGCTGGCTGGCCGGCTCCGGCATCGCCCTCGGCCCGCACGGCGAGGTGCTGGCCGACGACCGGCTGCACACCTCCGCCGAGGACGTGTACGCGGTCGGCGACTGCACCTCCTTCCCCTCGGCCCGCTACGCCGAGCGGCTCCTCGTCCACCACTGGGACAACGCCCTCCAGGGCCCCCGTACGGTCGCCGCCGACATCCTGGGCGAGGAGGCGGCGCCCTACGACCCGGTGCCGTACTTCTGGTCCGAGCAGTTCGGGCGGTTCGTGCAGTACGCGGGCCACCACGCGGCCGCCGACCGCACGGTGTGGCGCGGCGACCCGGCCGACCCCGCCTGGACCGTGTGCTGGCTGCGCGAGGGGCGTCTGGTGGCCCTGCTGGCGGTGGGCCGCCCGCGCGACCTGGCCCAGGGCAGACGGCTGATCGAGGCGGGCCGGCTGATGGACGCCGAGGCTCTGCGGGACCCCGCCCTCCCGCTGAAGCAGGCCGTCGCCGGGTAGGCCGGGTGCCCCGTGCGGAGTGGCCCGACTACCGGCTGTCGGTGGGGGATGGCAGGCTAGATGTCGTGACCGAGATTGACACCAAGACCGACGCTCTTGTCCCCGCCTGGCTCACCCTCCCCGACATCGCCGAAATGCTCGACGTCGAGGTGACGCGTGTACGGCAGTTGGTCAAGGAGGGCCAGCTCATCGCCGTACGCCGCGGTGAGAACCGCGCGCTGCACGTCCCCGCCGCCTTCATCGACGAGGACAAGGTCGTCAAGGGCCTCACCGGCACCCTGACGCTCCTGCGGGACAACGGTTTCACGGTGGAAGAGATGATCGAATGGCTCTTCACCCCGGACCCCTCCCTGCCCGGCACCCCCGCGCAGGCCCTCAGTGAGAACCGCGGCACGGAGGTGAAGCGCCGGGCCCAGGCGCTGGCCGTCTGACCCGCCGCGCCCCAGGGCGGCGCCCCGTCGGCGCCGCCCGCACGCAGCACGACCCGCACACCGAACACCGGGGGACCCACCGCATGTCCGACACCGCCCGCGCCCGCCTCGCCGACGCCCGGCTCTACCTCTGCACGGACGCCCGCAGGGAGCAGGGCGACCTCGCCGAGTTCCTGGACGCGGTCCTGGCCGGCGGTGTCGACATCGTCCAGCTGCGGGACAAGGGCATGGAGGCCGCCGAGGAGCTGGCCCACCTGGAGGTGTTCGCCGACGCCTGCGCCCGGCACGGCAAGCTGCTCGCGGTCAACGACCGGGCCGACGTGGCCCACGCCGCCGGAGCCGACGTGCTCCACCTCGGTCAGGGCGACCTCCCGGTGCCCGCCGCCCGCGCGATCCTCGGCGACCGGGTCCTGGTCGGCCGCTCCACCCACTCGGAGGCGGAGGCCGCCGCGGCCGCCGTCCAGGACGGCGTGGACTACTTCTGCACCGGCCCCTGCTGGCCCACCCCCACCAAGCCGGGCCGCCACGCACCCGGCCTCGACCTGGTCCGGTACACCGCGGGCCTGAAGACCGAGCGCCCCTGGTTCGCCATCGGCGGCATCGACCGCACCAACCTGGACGAGGTGCTCGACGCGGGCGCCCGCCGGGTGGTCGTGGTCCGCGCGCTCACAAAGGCGGACGATCCGGGCGCGGCGGCGGCCGAGTTCGCCAAGCGGCTGCGGGAAATCTGAGCGGAGCCGTCCCAAGGGATGGACAAAGGCCCGGCAATTCGGCCAAATCACCGGTGCCCGGTTGGGTCACCGCCCACCCGTGGCTAACCTGCGGGTATGGCCCTCGGAACCGCATCCACCAGGACTGATCGCGCCCGGACCGTCCGGGACATCCTCGCCACCGGCAAGACGGCGTACTCCTTCGAGTTCTACGCGCCGAAGACCCCGCAGGGCGAGCGCAACCTGTGGAACGCGCTGCGCAGGGTCGAGGCCGTCGCGCCCGACTTCGTCTCCGTCACCTACGGCGCGGGCGGCACCACCCGTGCCACCACGGTCAAGGAGACCCAGCAGATCGTCGTCGACACGACGCTCACCCCGGTCGCCCACCTCACCGCCGTCGACCACTCGGTGGCCGAACTCCGCAACATCATCGGCCAGTACGCGGACGCCGGCATCCGCAACATGCTCGCCGTGCGCGGCGACCCGCCCGGTGACCCGATGGGCGACTGGGTCGCGCACCCCGAGGGGCTGACCTACGCGGCCGAACTGGTGCGCCTCATCAAGGAGTCGGGGGACTTCTGCGTGGGCGTCGCCGCCTTCCCGGAGATGCATCCGCGCTCCGCCGACTGGGACACCGACGTCGCCCACTTCGTGGACAAGTGCCGCGCGGGCGCCGATTACGCCATCACGCAGATGTTCTTCCAGCCCGAGTCCTACCTCCGGCTGCGCGACCGGGTCGCCGCCGCGGGTTGCGAAACCCCCGTCATTCCGGAGATCCTGCCGGTCACCAGCGTGAAGATGCTGGAACGGCTGCCGAAGCTGAGCAACGCGCTGTTCCCGCCCGAGCTGAAAGAGCGCATCCTCTCGGCGAAGGACGACCCGGCGGCGGTACGCTCCCTGGGGATCGACTTCGCCACGGAGTTCTGCGCCCGGCTGCTCGACGAGGGGGTGCCCGGACTGCACTTCATCACGTTGAACAACTCCACGGCGACGCTGGAAATCTACGAGAACCTGGGCCTGCACCACCCCCCGCGGGCCTAGACCGGCCGCATCGCAATGGGACACACTGCGTAACGGTCACTGGGAGAGGGGCGTACATGGGCTGGACGGTCCTCTACATCGCGTTCGGCGTCGTCGCGCTGTGGTTGCTCGGCGAAGTGCTGCTGCAGTACAAGGCGCGGCTTCGCTGGCGACTGCTCGCCTTCACCGGGTTCCTCGGTGTGGTGGTCGGCGTACTGATGCCGTCGGTCGTCGTGATCGGGCTGGGCGCCATCGCCTTCGCCGTCGGACAGACCTACGTCACGCTGTCGTTCCGCAAGGGCTTCGCGGCCGGCTGGGCCGTCAAGCGCCCCGACGACGAGGAGGCGGGCCCGGTCACCCGGCGCCGCCGCAACCGCGCCGAGCACCAGGACCCGGTCCTCGGCGACCCCGGCCCGGACGAGTCCGCCGACTTCGGCCACGACCACCCCGGCCCGGAGACCGCGGCCTACGCCACCGACGGTTACGACCACGACGACGCCTACGACCGCGACGACGTGTTCACCCCGGCCCGCCCGGACCCCACCGCCGCCGAGACCACCTCGGTCTACGAGCCCCAGCCCATGCCCGACGACACCGGCAGCTACGGCGTCTACGGCGACGGCACCCCGGCCCAGCCCCAGCAGACCGACCAGGCGTACGCCTACGACTACTCGGGCTACGGCCAGCAGGGGTACGCCCAGGGCGGCTACGACACCGGCGCCCAGCAGACGTACCCCGGCTACACCGACCCGTACGGCCAGGGCTACGAGGGCGGCTACGACAACTCCGGGTACGCGCAGCAGGGTTACGCCCAGCAGAGCTACGGCCAGGACGCCTACGGCGGCCAGGGCGAGACCCCGGCGGGCGGGGTGTGGGTGCCGCAGCAGCGGACCGACGAGACCTACAACGGCGAACTCCCGCCGGAGCAGCAGCAGTACCCCTACCAGGGTCAGACCCAGCAGCAGAACACCGGCTACGACGAGCAGTACCGCTACTGACAGCGGTTCACGTCGAGCCCCGGAACTCCGGCCCCTCCACGACGAGTCCGGCCACCATCGCCCCCGACATCCCCGCGTGCGGCAGCCCGCCGCCGGGGTGCGACCAGCCGCCGACCCGGTACAGGCCGGGCAGTCGCGTGGAGTTGGCGGGGTGCAGGAAACCGCCCTCGCCCGAAGCCAGTGAGGGGGCGGGGACCGCGCCGTGACGGGCGCCGGTCTCGGCCGAGTTGTGGTCGGGGGTGCGGATCTCGTGCCAGAGCAGGCGGTCGCGCAGGGCCGGGACCGCCTTGGCGGCCGCGTCGAGCAGGACCTCCGCGTGGCCCGCGTCCGTGTCCAGGCCGGCGGGCAGGGTCGCCCACACCACCGCCGACTCGTGGGCGTCGTCCGGGCGCAGCGCCGGGTCGTCGGGACGCAGCACGGTGACCGTGGGGACGGGGAAGGGATCGCCGCCCGGGTTCGCCAGGAAGTCCAGCTCGGCCTCCGGGTCCGGGGCGTGCACGACCGTGCGGTGCGCGGCCCCCGCCTCGCGGGCGCCCCTCAGCGCCAGCAGCAGGGTGAGCCGGGCGGCGCCGCGCGCGCCGGGGCGCACATCGCCGGTGCCGTCCAGCGGGCGGTCCGTCAGGCGGCCCAGCAGCGCCGGGTCCACGTCGGCCACCACATGGTCGGCGTCCGCCACCGTGCCGTCGGCCAGCTCGACGCCCGCCGCGCGGCCGTCCTTCACGATGATCTCGGTGACCTCGGCGCCGAACACGAACTCCACCCGGCGCCGCACGCAGCGCTCGTACACCGCGCGGGCCAGCTCGCGGATGCCGCCGCGTACGTACCAGGTGCCGAAGGCGTGCTCCAGGTACGGCAGGACGGCCGCGCTCGCCGGGGTGGTGCGAGGGTCGAGGCCGTGGGCCAGGGCGTGGCCGGTCAGCAGGGCCGTGAGCCGGTCGTCGCGCAGTTCCCAGTCGGCGACCTCGGCGAGGGTGGCGGCCCGGCGGGTGCGCAGCAGGCGCTTGTGCGGGACGGCCGGGTAGGGCTCACGCTCCGCCAGCACCTGCCAGTTGGGCCACAGCGGCTCCTCCAGCAGGGGGCGCCGGGTGCGGTCCCAGGCCTCGCGGGCCCGCACCAGGAAGTCGCCCCAGCGCTGCCCGACCCCGGCGCCCAGCGCCTCGTCCAGCGCGGAGACGACCCCGGCGCGCGAGGCGTTGGGCACGGCGACCTGCGTGCCGTCCGTGAAGAGGTGGCGGGAGGAGGGGTCGACCTGGACCAGCTCGACCAGGTCCTCCAGCGGCTCCTTGCCGGTCTTCAGGAACAGGTCCCGCCAGACCGCGGGCAGCGGCAGCAGACCGGGGCCGGTGTCGAAGGCGAACCCGTCCCGCTCGAAGCGGCGCACCGCCCCGCCGTACGTGTCCGTCCGCTCGTACACCGTCACCCGGTGGCCCGCGACGGCCAGCCGGGCGGCCGCCGCCAGCGCGCCCGTCCCGGCGCCGATCACCGCAATCCGTGCCATGACCGCGACTTTACCGACCAGCACCGACACTGCCGGGTCCGGGCCCGAACGCGGGGGCGTGAGTACCCGTACCTAGACGCACAGATGAGTAGCCGCGCGGATGGGCCGGGGACCGGCCGGAGGGGAGAGTGGAGACACGGCCAGGGGGCGCGGCCCGGCACCGCCGACACGGGGCGGCGGAACGGGCCCGCCCGCCGGCCGTTCCTTCCGCCGATCCGTCGGCGGAAGCGAGACACGGGGCCCGTGGCCGTCACGGTCACGGGGGACCGCGGTGGGAACCGTACGGGGGAGTACGGGGGCGAGAAAAGGGCGCCGGACCGGCAACCACACGGTCCGGCGCCCTTCGCGCGCCTCGGGTCTTCCCGGATCTCGGGTCAGCCCCTGCTGACCCGCCCCTGGAGCAGCCGGGACAGCGCGGAGTGCACGTCGTCCAGCGACCGCTCCGGCTGGAACGCCTTCCAGTCCAGCGCGGCCACCAGCACCATCCCGACCAGCGCGGCCGCGGTCAGCGGCACGTCGATCTCGTCGCTGAACTCCCCGGCCGCCACGCCCTCGCGCAGCACCCCCTCGACCACCGCCACGGCCTGCTGGCGCACCACCATCAGGGTCGACTGCCAGGCCCGGTTGGTACGCCACAGCTCGGCCACGTAGAGCTGGGTGAAGGCCGGGTAGCGGTCGATGAAGACCAGGCCCGCACGGACCATGGCGTCCAGCGCATCCACCCCGCCGCCGCCCTCGCGGGCGGTGCGCTCGGCGGCCTCCCGCAGCGAGGCGGTGAGCAGACCCACGCCGTGCCGCAGCAGCTCCTCGAAGAGCACCGACTTGCTGGCGAAGTTGTAGTAGACGGTGCCCTTCGCCACCCCGGCGCGCTCGGCGATCTCGTCCACCGTGGTCGCGGAGAACCCCTGCTCGGCGATGAGGGTGACGGCCGCCTCGTAGAGCTTCTGCCGGGTGGCCTCGCGGCGGGTGCTGCCGGAGGGCCGGGCGCTGGTGCTTTCCATGGACCCGATTCTCACAGGTGCGCCGGCCGGCCGGGCCGCCTCCGCCGCCCCGGCGCTCACAGGCTCAGCTCCGGGTGCAGCCGCTGGAGCGTCCACACCTGCCGGCGCCGGGCGGTGAGCGCGGTCAGCGCCAGGGCGCCCGCGGTGAACGCCGTCAGCACCACGCACGCCTGCCACACCGGGCCGAGCCCGCCGCCGGTGATCAGCCGGCGCAACGCGGAGACCACGTGACTCATCGGCAGGAAGGGGTGAATGGCGTTGAAGAAGCCCGGACTGGTCTGCACCGGGTACGTGCCGCCCGCCGAGGTGAGCTGGAGCATCAGCAGCGCCAGCACGAGGATGCGGCCGGCCGCGCCGAAGCGGGCGTTGAGCCACTGGACGATCGCCGTGAAGCACGCCGTGACCAGGAACAGGAACAGGGTCGTCCCGGCCGCCCGGACCATCTCCAGACCGATGCCGAAGTGCAGTACGGACATCAGCGCCGCCGTCTGGAGCACCCCCACCGCCAGCACCGGCAGCCAGCCCGCCAGCGCGATCCGCCAGGACGGGGCACCGGCCGCGAGGGCACGCCGGTTGAGCGGTGGGATCAGCATGTAGGCGACCATCGCGCCGACCCACAGGGAGAGCGGGATGAAGTACGGGGCGAAGCCGGTGCCGTAGTTGGGCGCGTGATGCAGGTCGGCGGAGGAGAGCCGGACCGGGTCGGCCATCACGCCGGTGCGCTGGTCGCGGGCCCGCTCGTCGTAGTCGGGGATCTTCCCGGCGCCCTCGTGCAGACCGTCCGCCAGCCGCTCGGAGCCGTCCACCAGCTTGTACAGGCCGCTGTCCAGCGCCTTGGCGCCCGACTCGGCGGTGCCGATGCCCCGATGCAGGGTGGCCGCGCCGGACTGGGCGGTGCCGAGGCCGGTGTGCAGCTTCTTCGCCCCGGCGGCGACGGCGTTCGCGCCCGCGTTCAGTTTGTCGATGCGGGCGACCGCGTCCGCGACGTCCTGGTGCAGGTGCGGGGCGCGCTCGGCGAGGGCGTCGGCCTGCGCGCGCAGGGTGGTCAGGTTCTTCCGCATGGTCGTCAGATCACCGCCCTGCGCGGCGACGACCTTGTTCATGTCGTCGGCCACGACCGCCACCTCGTCCGCCGCCCGCTGGGCCTTCGCCAGGTCCGGGCAGGCGGGGTCGGGCACGGGCGGTGTCTCGCAGCGGGCCTTGTGCACCTGGTCCAGTACGGCGGCGGAGGCGTGGGCCGTCTTCGCGGCGCCGGGGGCGAGCCGGACCAGGGTGTCGAGGTTGTCCTGCACCGTGCGGGCCGAGTCGGAGACCAGGCGGGCGGTGGCGCCGATCGTCTTCCCGTTCTTCTCCAGGAAGGGGCCGGCCTTCGCGTACGCCCCGTCGACCTTGTCCGCCAGGGTCTGGGTGCCGGACGCGACCTGCCGGGAGCCGTCCTCCAGGTCGCCGGCGCCCTTGTCGAGCCGGGCCAGGCCCTTGGCGAGCCTGCCGCTGCCGCTGTTGGCCTCCTTGAGGCCGTCCGCGAGCTTCCGGGCGCCCTTCTCCGCCTTGCCCAGGCCGTTCCTCAGCTTGTCGGCGCCCTCGGCGGCGGTCTCGGTCTTGTCGTGCAGGGTGGAGAAGTTGATGAAGATCCGGTCCAGGAAGGTCCGGGAGGTCTTGGTGGACGCGGCCGAGCGGACCTCGGCGAACACGGTCCGCGAGATCTGGCCGACGATGTAGTTGTTCGCGTCGTTGGTACGCACCTGGAGCGCGCCGGTCTCCGGGGAGTCACCCGAACTGGAGGCGACGCGGCGGCTGAAGTCGGCCGGGAGGGTCAGCGAGAGGTAATAGGTGCCGTCCTCCGTGCCCCGGCGGGCCTCGGCGGCGTCGACCTCGTGCCACTCGAAGGTCCGCCGCTCGCGCAGGCCCTTGACGATGTCGGCACCGGCGTGGATCTTCTTCCCGCCCGCCGTCGCGCCCCGGTCCTCGTTGACGAGGGCCACGGGGACGCGGTCCAGGCGGCCGTACGGGTCCCAGAACGACCACAGGTACAGGGCGCCGTAGAGCAGGGGCAGCACCAGCAGCGCGACCAGCGCGGCGCGGGGCAGCCGGCCCCGGCCGAACCGGCGCAGCTCAAGCGCGGCCAGCTTCGGTGAGCGCATCGGGGGCCTCCTCTCGGGGGGCGTCCTCGGCGGGCTGGTCCTGGACGGGGCCGGTGTCCTCGGTGTCCTCCGGGGGTCCGGCGTCGGCGGGCTCCGTGGAGACGGTGACGCAGCCGTCCGGGGCGGTGCGGCACACGGCCAGGACCGTCGTCCCCGCGTCGGCCAGGGAGCGCAACAGGTCCCACACCTCGGCGCGTTCGCCCGCCGAGAGCTTCAGCTCCACGTCGTCCACCGCCAGCAGCCGGGGCCTGCCGATCAGCGCCAGCGCCACGGACAGCCGCAGCACCTCCAGCCGTTCCAGGTCCCGTACGGCCGTCCGCGAGCCCCTCGGCAGCGCGTCCAGGTCGAGCCCGGCGGCGGCCAGCGCCGCGTCCGCGCGGAGCCGGGCCTCGTGGGCGCGCTGGGGGCGCGGATGCAGCGCCTCGCGCAGCGAGTCGCCGAACCGGCGCTGCAGCAGGGCCCGTTCGCGCAGATGCTCGCCCACCGTCAGCGCGGGCTCCAGGTCGGTCACCCCCGCGACATTGGCCACCGCGCTGAACCGGCGTACCGCCCCCATGCGCCGGGGGAGAGGCAGGCCGCCGACGGCCGCCTGCCCCACGCTCGGCTTCATCCGCCCGGCGAGCGCCAGCAGCAGACACGTACGGCCGGAGCCGGACGGTCCCTCCATGGCGATCAGCGAACCCGGCCCGGCCTCGAAGCCGATGTCCCGGAAGGCCCACCCCCGTGGCCCCCTGAGCCCGAACCCCCCGGCCGTGACGTCCACGCCGTGCACAAGCCCCCGCCTCTCCCCGGTACTGCTTTTGAACTGACTGGTCAGTTCAAAAGTATGCCCGACCCGGCGTGCGCGACAAAGCCCGGATGCCCCACAGGCGTTCGCCGATACCCCCGATTTCAGCCACAGTTGGGGTGAAACCGCAGGTCGGAACGGATTGTCAGTGGCATACCGCACGATGTGGGCATACGGCATCCATGCCGTCACCGGACGACAGGAGGTTCGTCATGACCAGCTCGTCAGCGACCACCGCCGCGAGCGACGTCCACCCCGTGCTCCGCCGGTCCACGGCACCGCCCGCCGCCGTCGCCCTGCTCGGCCAGGCGCACAGCGCGCTGGACGAGGCCGCCGCCATGGAGACCCCGAACGAGCGGTACGCCCTCGCCCACCTCGCCGCCCTCCGCGCGGCCGCCGCCGTCCTCGCCGTCCGGGGGCGCCCCGAGGCCACCGCGCGTCGCCGCGCCCGTATCCGCGCCGCCTGGGAGGTGCTGCCCGAACTGGCGCCGGAGCTGGCCGAGTGGAGCGCCTTGTTCGCCTCCGGCGCCGACCGCCGTGCCCGAGCCGAGGCCGGCATCCGGGGCGCGGCCGGCCCCCGTGACGCGGACGACCTGATACGCGACGCGGGCATGTTCCTGCGCCTGATCGAGCGGATGCTCGCCCTCCAGCCGGTGCTGCCCCGGACGAGCCCGGAGACCGTCTGACCCGGCGTTCTCGTCCAGTGGGCGAGACGCGGCCCACCGCACCCGGCCGGGGTGACCGGGTGCGGCGGGCGAGGCCATAGGGTGGAGACGCCTTATGTCTCCACCTGCCGCGCACCTCCCCGTGACCGGCCGGGGAGGCCCCCATCGCGCCGCCGGGCAACGGGCGGTGCCGTGCCGAGGAGCAACAGCCGTGCCGGACCCGACGCGCCCCCGCGCCTCTCTCCGTACCGCCGTGGTGTGGGACGTCCTCCAGGACGCCCTCGACCGCCGGGTCAAGGCCACGGGGCGGGACTCGCTGGACGTGCTCGACACCGGCGGCGGCAGCGGCAACTTCGCCGTGCCCGTCGCCCGGCTCGGCCACCGCGTCACCGTCGTCGACCCCAGCCCCAACGCCCTTTTCGCCCTGGAGCGCCGGGCCGCCGAGGCGGGCGTGGCCGACCGGGTCCGGGGTGTCCAGGGCGACGCCCACGGCCTCTTCGACGTGGTCGAGCGCGGCGGCTACGACGCGGTGCTCTGCCACGGCGTCCTGGAGTACGTGGACGACCCCGCCGAGGGCGTCGGCAACGCGGTGGCCGCGCTGCGCCCCGAGGGCGTGCTCAGCCTGCTCGCGGCCGGCCTCGGCGGCGCCGTGCTGGCCCGCGCCCTCGCCGGGCACTTCACCGAGGCCCGCCAGGCCCTCGCCGACCCGGACGGCCGCTGGGGCGAGGGCGACCCGGTGCCGCACCGCTTCACCCCCGAGCAGCTCACCGCCCTGGTCGAGGGCGCGGGCCTGCGGGTCGGCGCCGTGCACGGCGTACGCGTCTTCGCCGACCTGGTGCCCGGCGTCCTGGTGGACACCGAGCCGGGCGCGCTGGACGCCCTGCTGCGGCTGGAGGCCGCCGTGGCGGAGCTGCCCGCCTTCCACGCCGTGGCCACCCAGGTCCATGTGCTCGGTGAGACGGGCGGGACCGGAGCGCCCGCCGAAGGCACCGGGGACTGAGCCCGCCCTGTGGGACACGGCGCTGATCAGGGGCGCGGCGGCAGATGGAGTACGCCACAAGCCCCCCGATCGAGGGGTTTGCGCCGTATGATCGAGGTACACCGGCCGGCATGACGGGTCGGCCGCCGGGGAATGACAGCCTCAGCGGGCCTGGACGCCCTTACGTCCTGGTTGGCCAGATGGCGCAGAGGGGCGGGTTTCACGGGGGCGATTCCCTGCCTATCCTGAAAGGACCCCCCAGAGTCGCCCCGGCGACTGCACGATGAGGAGGACTCCGTGCCGCTCTCGGAGCACGAGCAGCGCATGCTCGAGCAGATGGAGCGAGCGCTGTACGCCGAAGATCCCAAGTTCGCGTCGGCGCTTGAGGGAAACGGGCTGCGGACCTACACCCGGCGCCGGGTCTATCAGGCGGTCGCGGGCTTCCTCGTCGGTATCGCGCTCCTCATGGCCGGTATGGTCGCCCAGTTGATCTGGATCAGTGTCGTCGGCTTCCTCGTGATGCTCGGCTGCGCCGTGCTCGCCGTCACGGGATGGCGCAAGGCGCCGAAGCCGGGCGAAACCCCCAGGGGCCACACCGGGCGCCGCCCGGTCCGGCGGAAACGTACCGTCATGGAACGCATCGAGGACCGCTGGCAGCGCCGCCGCGACGAACAGGGCCACTGAGCCGCCCGCGGACTCCCAAGGTTTCGTACGAGGGGGTGACCACCGATTCCAGTGGTCACCCCCTCGCTCGTGTCCGGCTCCGCTAAGCCGCCCCGCGCGCCGGCCGCAGCGCCGCCACCCGGGCCCGCAGGGCGGCCCGGCGGGCCCGGGCCGACCACAGCACCCGGCGTGCCGAGCGCGGTGCGAACAGCGCCCGCAGCCTGGTGCCCCGGCCCACCGGGGCCGCCAGCCCGGCGATCACCCGGCGCACGTCCCTGGCCAGGTCCGGCGCCGGTCGCGGCTCCGGGGCGTACAGCACCTGCTCCAGGGCGGCCGCCACCCGGTGCACCGCGGCCCCGGCCTCCGGGTCCAGTCTCCCCAGCCGCACGATGCGCGCCGCCGAGCCGCGCGGGGTCAGTGAGTCGTCCGGTATCACACCGTGGTCCCAGGCACTGTCGGTCAGCTCCCGCCAGGCCGCCAGCGTCCGCCCGGCCGGGTCGGGGGAGCGCCCGTCCAGCCGGCGTGCCCGCACCCGCGTC
Source organism: Streptomyces griseoluteus (assembly GCF_004784465.1). Lineage (GTDB taxonomy): Bacteria > Actinomycetota > Actinomycetes > Streptomycetales > Streptomycetaceae > Streptomyces > Streptomyces griseoluteus. The sequence goes on from NZ_SRRU01000002.1 coordinate 406,013, forward strand.
CGCCACAGCATCGGGGACAGCGGGAGCACCACCAGCGCCAGCGCGCCCAGCACGATCAGCGCGGCCCACAGCCCGCCCGACGGACCCCCGCCCCCGCCCGGCGCCGCCACCGCCGCCGACGGGTCGGCACACGGGCCCGACCCGTCCTGCCCGGCGCAGCTCTCACCCTGCGTCGCCGCCGCCGAAGGCTCCCTGGACGCCCCGCGCGAGGGCAGCTCCTGGTCCGGGCGCCCGCTGCTCGGGGTGTCCTGCTGGGTGTACGCCGGGGTCGTGCCCCGCGTCGGCGTCGGCTCGAACCGGGTCCAGCCCACGCCCTCGAAGTACAGCTCCGGCCAGGCGTGCGCGTCCTTCAGGCTCACCGACACCGAGCCGTCCCCCTGCGGGGTGCCCGGCGCGAACCCCACCGCCACCCGGGCCGGAATGCCCAGCGTGCGGGCCATCGCCGCCATGGCGAAGGAGAAGTGGACGCAGAAACCCTCCTTCTTCCTGAGGAAGTTGGCGATCGCGTCGGCGCCCCGGCCCACCTGCACCTCGGTGTCGTACCGGAAGCCGCCGTCCACCGAGAACCAGTCCTGGAGCCGTACCGCCTCCTCGTAGTGGTTGCGCGCCCCGGAGGTGACCTTCTCGGCGGTCCGCGCCACCACGTCCGGCAGCCGGGACGGCACCCGCGTGTACTCCCGCTCCAGCGGGGCCGGCGGCTTCGGGGCGTCGGCGAGCTGCTTCGCGGTCGGCTGCAGATCCAGGCTGGTGACCTGGTAGGTCTCGCCGCGCGTGGTCTGGCCGTGGTCGCCGACCAGGGTCATGCCGACCGGCTCGTACCGCCAGTTCCCGTCGATCCGGACGCCGCTCGGCGGATACGGCATCGGCAGCCAGTCCTGGGCGTACCAGTCCGCCGCCGTGATCACCGTGCGCAGCGTGGTCCGCCTGACGTCGTCGCTCAGGCCGACCGGGGCCGGGAAGACGCCGGGCACCGCGGCGATGCGGCGCTGGGACGGCTTCCAGTCGGTACCGTCGAAGTCGTCCAGGGACACTATCCGCACGTACATGTCCGGCACTTCGCCGGAGCTGGGCCGCAGGGAGAGCACCTCGCGGTCGTCGTCCACGTTCAGGCTGTCCCGCAGCGACACCAGCGGGTTCACCGCCGAGATCGTGCCGCCCCGGCCGTTGCCCGCGCCGACGCCCGACCCCGCCCGGCCCAGCAGGCCGCCGTGCAGCGTCGGCAGGGCCAGTGGCACCACCAGGGCCACGCCCAGCGCCACCGCGCCGATCCGGCGTCCGGTGCGCGCCGGTGCCGTCAGCCCGCCCGCCGGGGCACCCGCGCGGGCGGTGCCGCCGAAGACCCGGCCCCACTGGGCGAGCCGCTCCCGGCCCTCCGCGAGCAGCAGCATCAGGTAACCGGCCGCCGCCACCAGGAACCACAGCCAGTCCGCGGCCCCGTCCGACAGCCCGGCCGCCACCGAGTACAGCGCCAGCAGCGGCAGCCCCGCCGGGGCCGCCCGCCGGAAGGACACCGCGAGGGTGTCCACCAGCAGATGCACCAGCAGCACCCCGCCGACCAGCAGCAGCCGGATGCCGTCGGTCAGCGGCGCCGGGATCGCGTAGTGGCTTACGTCGTCCGCGCCCTGCCCGAACAGCGCCCCGAACCGCAGGAACGCGTCCGGCCCCGGCAGCAGCCCGCCCAGCGCCTCGGCCCGCGCGAAGGCCAGCGTCAGCAGCACCAGCGTCACCAGCAGTTGCGCCAGCAGCGTCAGCGACCGGGACAGCGGAATCCGCCGGGCCGCGGTGCCCACCCCCGCCTGCGCGGCCACCAGCAGCGCCGACAGCAGCAGCCAGGTGGGGCCGTCGACCAGCGGCAGCAGGGCCGAGGACGCCATCAGGGTCGCCGCCGCCGCGCACAGCGCCAGTCGTGCCCGTCCGCTCATCCCCGTGCCTTCCCGCTCAGCGCGGCCGGCCCCGGCCGCTCCCGGTCCGCCTGCCGCCACAGCTCCTCCAGCGAGGCCCCGCGCGGCACGCCCAGCGCCGTCCAGCCGCCCTCGCGCAGCACCCGCAGCCGCTGGGGGAGCGGGGCGTTCGGCTCGGGCACCGCCGTCGGCTCGCGCGTCCAGGCGTCCGGGTCCAGCACGAAGGCGACCGCGCCGCCGCGCCTGCGCATCCGGGCCACCGAGGCCGCCTGTCCGCCGTCCAGATCACCGAGGAAGGCGACCAGCAGCCCGTCGTGCCCGTCCCGCAGCACGTCGTACGCACCCGCCAGGTCGGCGCCGTCGGAGTGGTCGATCACCGCGAGGGTGTCCATCATCAGCGCGGCCGCCGCCGCCCGCTCGTGCCCCGAGCCGCCCTCGCCGGACACCGTGACCCCGAAGTCCGTCAGCAGCCGCACCGAGAACCCCCGCTCCAGCAGATGCGCCACCACCGAAGCGGCCCCCGACACCGCCCACTCGAAGGCCGAGCCGGGGCCCGCGCCCTCGTAGGCCGCCGCGCGGGTGTCCAGCAGCACCGTGCAGCGGGAGCGGCGGGGCTGCTCCTCGCGGCGCACCATCAGCTCGCCGTGCTTGGCGGTGGAGCGCCAGTGCACCCGGCGCAGGTCGTCACCGTGCCGGTAGCCGCGCGGGATCACGTCGTCCTCGCCGGCCAGCGCCAGCGAGCGCTGCCGCCCGTCGCCGTGCCCGAGCGCCTCCCCGCCGAACCGCACCGGCGGCAGCGGTTCCACCCGGGGCAGCACCGTGAGGGTGTCGTACGCCGAGAAGGACCGGGTCAGCTCGCACATCCCGAACGGGTCGCTCAGCCGCACCTGGAGCGGGCCGAGCCGGTATCTGCCGCGCAGGTCCGAGCGCACCCGGTAGGACACCTCGCGGTGGCCGCCCGGCTCGACCCGGTCCAGCACGAAGCGCGGCCGGGGCCCCAGCACGTACGGCACCCGGTCCTGGAGCATCAGCAGGCCGGTGGGCAGGCGGGAGACGTTGTCCACCCTGAGCCGGACCCGCGCCTCCCCGGTCGCGGGCACCCGTGCGGGGGCCAGGCCGCGCTCGGCGGTCACCCGGTGCCTGGTGCGGTGCAGGACGGCCGCGCAGAGCAGCGGCAGCGCCGCCAGCAGCAGCCCCACCCGCAGCAGGTCGTCCTGGCCGAGCACATAGGCGCAGACCGCGGCCGCGATCCCGGCGGCCAGGAAGGAGCGCCCGCGGGTGGTGAGCCCGGACAGCGTCGCGCGCACCCCGCCCCGCCCCCCGGCGGACATCACAGACCCCTGGGAGACCGCAGCGGCCGCGGGGGAAGGGCCGCCGAGGCGTCCAGGCCGTCGTAGCCGCTCTGCCGGCCGGTGGTGGGCACGGCCGTGTGCTGGATGATCTCCCGCACCACGTCCTCGGCCGTCCGCCCGTTGAGCTGGGCCTCCGAGGTGGGCAGCAGCCGGTGGGCCAGCACCGGCGGGGCGAGCGCCTGCAGGTCGTCCGGCAGCGCGTACTCCCGGCCTTCCAGGGCGGCGGACGCCTTCGCCGCGCGCAGCAGGTGCAGCGTCGCGCGCGGCGAGGCGCCGAGTCTGAGGTCGGGATGGACACGGGTGGCGGCGACCAGCTCCACCGCGTACCGCCGCACGGCCTCCGAGACGTGCACCGTGCGCACCGTCTCGATCAGCTTTACGATCTCGTGCGCGTGCGCCACCGGCTCCAGGTCCTCCAGCGGGGAGGCGCCGCCGTGCACGTCCAGCATCCGCAGCTCGGCCTCGACGCTGGGGTAGCCCACGGAGACGCGGGCCATGAAGCGGTCGCGCTGGGCCTCGGGCAGCGGGTACGTGCCCTCCATCTCGACCGGGTTCTGCGTCGCCACCACCATGAAGGGGCTCGGCAGTTCGTAGCTGTGGCCGTCGATGGTGACCTGGCGCTCCTCCATGGACTCCAGCAGCGCCGACTGCGTCTTGGGGGAGGCCCGGTTGATCTCGTCGCCGATCACGATCTGGGCGAAGATCGCCCCCGGCTTGAACTCGAAGTCACCGCCCCGCTGGTCCCAGATGGAGACCCCGGTGATGTCCGAGGGCAGCAGGTCGGGGGTGAACTGGATGCGCCGCACCGAGCAGTCGATGGACCGTGCCAGCGCCTTGGCCAGCATGGTCTTGCCCACGCCGGGGACGTCCTCGATCAGCAGATGCCCCTCGGCGAGCAGCACGGTCAGCGCGAGCCGTACGACCTCGGGCTTGCCCTCGATCACGTCCTCCACCGAAGCGCGGACACGCTCCGCGGTGGCGGTCAGATCCCGCCCCGCGCCCGACTCCGTCCGAGCGGGGACGCCCCCCTGGCTCGCCCGATCGTCATAGGTCGTCACCCGGCCCTCCTCGGCCCGTCATCACCCGGGGCCTGTGCACGCGAACGCGACCGGCCCACCCCGGAACTGTGACGCCGCGCGGACCAGGCCGCGCGCCGTCACACCCCGCATTCTTGCCGCCGTTACGGATTCGTGTCACCGCCTGTGGACAACTGCCCCCGTGATGCCGGGCTTGCGGCCCTTTCACCCCCCGCCACGAGGGCGGGAGGAGGGCCGCCGGGGCGTCAGGCCGACTTCGCGGCGCCGCCGCCGGCCGGGTCGATCTCCCGGAGCAGACCGGTGCGCACGTCGAAGACGAAGCCGCGCACGTCGTCGGTGTGCAGGAGGAAGGGGGAGGTCCGCACCCGCTGCATCGACTGCCGTACGTCCTGGTCCACGTCCCGGAACGCCTCCACCGCCCACGGCGGGCGCTGGCCGACCTCCATCTCCAGGTCGTGCCGGAACTCCTCGGTGAGGGACTCCAGACCGCACCCGGTGTGGTGGATCAGGACCACGCTGCGGGTGCCCAGCGCGCGCTGACTGATGGTCAGCGAGCGGATCACGTCGTCGGTGACCACGCCGCCCGCGTTGCGGATCGTGTGACAGTCGCCCAGCTCGAGGCCGAGCGCGGCGTGCAGGTCGAGGCGGGCGTCCATGCAGGCCACGACGGCGACCTGGAGCACCGGACGGGCGTCCATGCCGGGGTCGGTGAACTCGCTCGCATATGTCTGGTTGGCGTCGACCAGGCGGTCCGTCACGCTGCCGTCACCCGTCATGGCGCCGTCGGACCCGGTCGGAACTGCTGCGGAAGTCGTCATGCACCCGACGTTACTGGTCAACGGTGTCCCCGGCCTGCTGTGGGCGGCCACAAAGAACCACTTCGTGGCTTGTTGTGAGCTAACCCACACGGAGTGCGAACCTCCGCCGGACGGGTGAATCCCGACGAATCGCGGGGCCCGCCCGCAAGCCGTACGCGACGCGCAGGCCGGTTGATTGACCGCGACACGGGGTGGACTAAAGTGACGCGAAGCGGGAGGCGCGGCTCTTCCCGCTGGTGAAACCCCGGAGATCCCGGCATCCGCCCGGACCGTCTCCCCGCGTGCGCGGCGCGTACGTGCGGCTCGGCCTCCTCCCGCTCCCGGCCGGCTGACGCTTCCGGCGCCGGCGGGCCTCCCCTTCACGGAGCGGGCGGGGACCCGGCGGTGCGTACCGCCCGCCGGAATGAGAGGCCCCCTTGACCGAGAGTCGACACGTCCCGGTGATGCTCCAGCGGTGCCTGGACCTGCTGGCGCCCGCCCTGGAGCGGCCGGGAGCGGTGGTCGTCGACTGCACCCTCGGCCTCGGCGGCCACAGCGAGGCACTGCTGGCCCGCTTCCCCGAGGCCCGGCTGATCGGTCTCGACCGGGACAAGGAAGCCCTCCGCCTCTCCGGCGAACGCCTCGCCCCCTACGGCGACCGCGCCACCCTCGTGCACGCCGTCTACGACGAACTCCCCGAGGTCCTCGACCGCCTGGGCATCCCCTCCGTCCAGGGTGTCCTGTTCGACCTCGGCGTCTCCTCCATGCAGCTGGACGAGGCCGACCGCGGCTTCGCCTACGCCCAGGACGCCCCGCTCGACATGCGCATGGACCAGACGTCCGGCATCAGCGCCGCCGAGGTCCTCAACACCTACCCGGCCGGTGAACTGGTGCGCATCCTGCGCGCGTACGGCGAGGAGAAGCAGGCCAAGCGGATCGTCTCGGCGGTCGTCCGCGAGCGCGAGAAGGAGCCGTTCACCAACAGCGCCCGCCTGGTCGAGCTGATCCGGGACGCCCTGCCGCAGGCCGCCAAGCGCACCGGCGGCAATCCGGCCAAGCGCACCTTCCAGGCCCTGCGCATCGAGGTCAACGGCGAACTCTCCGTACTGGAACGGGCCGTACCGGCCGCGGTGAAGGCGCTGGCGGTCGGCGGCCGGATCGCCGTGCTGTCGTACCAGTCGCTGGAGGACCGGCTGGTCAAGCAGGTCTTCGCAGCCGGCGCCGCCACCACCGCGCCGCCCGGACTGCCCGTGGTGCCCGAGCGCTACCAGCCGCGCCTCAAGCTCCTCACCCGCGGTGCCGAACTTCCCACCGAGGAGGAGATCGCCGAGAACCGCCGGGCCGCCCCGGCCAGGCTGCGCGGCGTCGAGCGCATCAGGGAGGACGCCGAGTGAACGAACGGGTCCGGCCGGGTGCCACGACCCGCCGGGAGGGACAGTGAGCAGCAAGCCCGCACCCCGGGGGAGGGCGGCCCGGCTGGCCCGGCTCATCCCCGCCGGCCGCGCCCGCGCGGCCCGCACCCCCTTCGTCCTCCTCGTCGTACTGCTCCTCGGCGGCGGGCTCCTCGGCCTGCTGGTGCTCAACTCCGCGCTCAGCGAAGGGTCGTTCGAGCTGGACGACATACAGCGCAAGACCAAGAGCCTCACCGACGAGGAACAGGCCCTCCAGCGGGACATCGACGCCTACTCCGCGCCGGACGCCCTTCAGCGCCGCGCCCGCGAACTCGGCATGGTCCCCGGCGGCGACCCCGCCTTCCTCGATCCCGACGGCAGCGTCAAGGGCGTCCCCAGCCCGGCCCCCCGCTCCGCCGCCCTCACCGGCCCGCGCGCCCCCGAGGCGCTGACGGCTGCCCCGGGCACCGCACCGGCGACCACGCCGGGCGCGACCACGCCTGGCGGCACACCCGGCAGCACCCCGGCGATCCCCGCCGCCACGACTCCCGCGCCGGGCGGCGCCCTCCGGTCCGCCCCCACCACCCCGACCCCCGGCAGGTGACGGAAGTGTCCGACAGGGAAACGCCGCGCCGCCGCGTGCCCGGACCCGCGAGGCCGCCCCGTCCCCGGGGCGCGGCCCCCCGCCGCCCCGGCTCCCAGGGCCGCCCCGCCCGCCGCCCCTCCGCCGGCCGGCGGCCCCCGGCCAAGCCCGCCCTGCGGCTCGGCAGCCCCCGGCCCCGGCTGCGCCTGATCGGCCTCGCCCTCGCCCTGGTGCTGACCGCCTTCACCGTGCGCCTCCTTCAGGTGCAGGCGGTGGACGCCAGTACCTACAGCGCCAAGGCCGAGCAGAACCGCTACGTGGCGCACATCCTCACCGCCGAGCGGGGTGGCATCACCGACCGCAACGGCGTCGCCCTCGCCGTCAGCGAGGACGCCTACGACATCACCGCCGACCCGAAGATGTTCAACAGCGAACAGCTCAAGATCTCCGACGGGCCCGAGCAGGCCGCCGCGCTGCTCGCCCCGATCCTCGGCCAGGACCAGGAAGCGCTCGTCAAGAAGCTCCGCCCGGCCAACAAGCAGTCCCGCTACGCCCGGCTGGCCTCCCGGCAGACCCCGCAGGTCTGGAAGCAGATCAAGGACCTCAAGGCCGCCTTCGTCAAGAAGGGCACCCCCAACGTGCTCGCCGGGGTCTTCGCCGACCCCAGCAGCCAGCGGGTGTACCCCAACAAGGAGCTGGCCGCCGGGATACTGGGCTGGGTCAACAACGAGGGCCGGGGCGGCGGCGGCATCGAGCAGCAACTCGACAAGCAGCTCTCCGGCAAGGACGGCAAGATCCGCTACGCCCAGTCCGGCGGCCGCGAGGTGCCCACCGCGGGTTCCACCGAGACGCCCGCCGTGCCCGGCAGCGACGTCGAGCTGACCATCGACCGCGACATCCAGTGGGCCGCGCAGAACGCGATCTCCGAGCAGGTGAAGAAGTCCAAGGCCGACCGCGGCTACGTCGTCGTCCAGGACACCGCCACCGGCCAGATCCTCGCCATGGCCAACTCGCCCGGCTTCGACCCCAACGACCTCTCCAAGGCCGACTCCGCCGCCATGGGCAACGCCGCCCTCCAGGACGCGTACGAGCCCGGCTCCACCGCCAAGGTGATGTCCATGGCGGCCGTGCTGGAGGAGAACGCGGCCACCCCGCTCACCCATGTCGTCGTACCCAACCGGCTGCACCGGGGCGACCGGCTCTTCCAGGACGACGTCGACCACGCCACCTGGTACCTCACCCTCAACGGGGTGCTCGCCAAGTCCAGCAACATCGGCACCATCCTCGCCACCGGCCAGCTCGGCAAGACCCAGCGGGCCGCCAACGACACGCTCTACTCGTACCTGCGGCAGTTCGGCATCGGCCGCTACACCGGGCTCGGCTTCCCCGGCGAGACACCGGGCATCCTCGCGCCCGCCGCCAAGTGGTCCACCTCGCAGCAGTACACGATCCCTTTCGGCCAGGGCTTCTCCATCAACGCCATGCAGGCCGCCTCCGTCTACTCCACCATCGCCAACGGCGGAGTCCGCGTCGCGCCCACCCTGGTGCGCGGCACCAAGGGCGCCGACGGCCGCTTCGCCCCGGCGCCGAAGCCCAAGAAGACCCGTGTGGTCAGCGAGAAGACCGCGAAGACCGTGGCCCAGATGCTGGAGTCGGTCGTCGACGACGAGCAGGGCACCGGCGTCAAGGCCCGCATCCCCGGCTACAGGGTCGCGGGCAAGACCGGCACCGCCAACCGCGTCGATCCGGCCACCGGGAGGTACCACGGCTACACCTCCTCCTTCGCCGGATTCGCCCCCGCCGACAAGCCCCGCGTCACCGTCTACTGCGCCATCCAGAACGCCACCTCCGGCAGCTACTTCGGCGGCCAGATCTGCGGTCCGGTCTACAAGCAGGTGATGGAGTTCGCGCTGAAGACCCTGCAGGTGCCGCCGACCGGAGCCAAGGCCGCCGCCCTGCCCGTCTCCTACCAGCCCTGAGGCGCCCCCACCGGAACCAGGCACCGACCACCAGGAACGAGCCCGTGACAACGATCACCCCCGACGACGGGAACCGAGGGTCCCACCGCACCGAGCGCGAGCCCCGTTTTAGCTCCGGAGCGGGTACTCCCGGTACGCTCACCGCCGTGCCACACGCCGATCAGTCCCAAACCACTCAGAAAGGCGCTTCCGTGACAAATCCGGGACCGCCGCGACCGGTTCAGGTCTCCGCCATCTCCCTCGCGGAACTGGCCGGTCAACTGGGTACCGCCGCGCCCGCCGAGACCGCCGGGATCACCGGCATCACCCACGACTCGCGGGCCGTCCGCCCCGGTGACATGTACGCCGCGCTGTCCGGCGCCAGACTGCACGGCGCCGACTTCGCCACCCAGGCGGCGGGCCTGGGCGCCGTCGCCGTCCTCACCGACCCGGCGGGCGCCGACCGCGCCGCCGCGACCGGCCTGCCGGTCCTGGTCGTCGAGGACCCGCGTGCGGAGATGGGCGAGCTGGCCGCCACCATCTACGGGCACCCCGGCCGGGACATGCTCCAGATCGGCATCACCGGCACCTCCGGCAAGACCACCACCGCCTACCTGGTCGAGGGCGGCCTGCGGGCGGCCGGCCGGACCACCGGGCTGGTCGGCACCGTCGAGACCCGCATCGGCGACGAGCGCATCAAGTCCGAGCGCACCACCCCCGAAGCCACCGACCTCCAGGCCCTGTTCGCCGTCATGCGCGAACGCGGCACCGACGCCGTCGCCATGGAGGTCTCCAGCCACGCCCTGGTCCTCGGCCGGGTCGACGGCTGCGTCTTCGACATCGCGGTCTTCAACAACCTCAGCCCGGAGCACATGGAGTTCCACTCCGGCATGGAGGAGTACTTCCAGGCCAAGGCGAGCCTGTTCACCCCCGAGCGCAGCAGGCTCGGCGTGGTCAACACCGACGACGAGTACGGCCGCAGGCTCGTCACCGAGGCCGGCGTGCCCGTCGTCACCTTCTCCGCCGAGGGCCACCCGGACGCCGACTGGCGCGCCGAGGACGTCCAGATCGGCCCCATGGACTCGACGTTCACCGCGCTCGGCCCCAAGGGTGAGCGGGTGCACGCCCGTTCGCCGCTGCCCGGCCCGTTCAACGTGGCCAACACCCTGGCCGCGCTGGCCGCCCTCGCCGCCGCCGGGATCGACCCGCAGACCGCCGCCGACGGCATCGCCGCCGTGCCCGGCGTCCCCGGCCGCCTGGAGCGCGTCGACGCCGGACAGCCCTACCTCGCCGTCGTCGACTACGCCCACAAGACCGACGCGGTCGAATCGGTGCTCAAGGCGCTGCGCAAGGTCACCAAGGGCCGGGTGCACCTCGTGCTCGGCTGCGGCGGCGACCGCGACCGCACCAAGCGCGGCCCGATGGGCGCGGCCGCGGCCCGGTACGCCGACACGGCCGTACTGACCTCCGACAACCCCCGCTCCGAGGACCCGCTGGCCATCCTGGCGACCATGCTCGAAGGCGCCGCCTCCGTCCCCGCGCACGAGCGGGGCGAGGTGCTGCTGTTCGAGGAGCGGGCCGCCGCCATCGCCGCCGCCGTGGGCCGTGCCGCCGCCGGTGACACGGTGCTGGTCGCGGGCAAGGGCCACGAGCAGGGCCAGGACATCGCCGGCGTGATCCGTCCCTTCGACGACCGCCAGGTGCTCCGCGAAGCTATCCAGAACACCCAGGGATGAACTTGTGATCGCCCTCTCCCTCGCCGAGATCGCAGCAGTCGTCGGCGGGCAGACGCACGACATACCGGATACGTCCGTCCAGGTCACCGGCCCGGTCGTCCGGGACTCCCGCGAGGTGGTGCCCGGCACCCTGTTCGTCGCCTTCGTCGGCGAGCGGGTGGACGGCCACGACTTCGCCGCCCAGGTCGTCGAGGCGGGCGCGGTCGCCGTACTGGCGTCGCGTCCCGTCGGCGTGCCCGCGATCGTCGTGGACGACGTCCAGGAGGCCCTCGGCGCCCTCGCCCGCCATGTCGTCGAACGGCTCGGCGCGACCCTCGTCGCGCTGACCGGCTCGGCCGGCAAGACCAGCACCAAGGACCTCATCGCCCAGGTGCTCGGCGGCAAGGCGCCGACCGTGTTCACGCCCGGCTCGCTCAACAACGAGATCGGGCTGCCGCTGACCGCCCTGTCCGCCACCGAGGAGACGAAGTTCCTCGTGCTGGAGATGGGCGCCCGCGGCATCGGGCACATCCGCTACCTGGCGGGACTCACCCCGCCGAAGGTCGGGTTGGTGCTCAACGTGGGCAGCGCCCACATCGGCGAGTTCGGCGGCCGCGAGCAGATCGCCCAGGCCAAGGGCGAGCTGGTGGAAAGCCTGCCCTCCGCGGCGGACGGCGGCGCGGCGATCCTCAACGCCGACGACCCGCTGGTGCGCGCGATGGCCTCCCGTACCAAGGCGAAGGTGGTCCTTTTCGGAGAGTCGGCCGAAGCGGACGTACGCGCCGAGAACGTACGACTCACGGACAGCGGACAGCCCTCCTTCAGGCTTCACACACCCTCCGGTGCAAGCGATGTGACCATGCGCCTGTACGGTGAGCATCACGTGTCGAACGCGCTCGCCGCGGCCGCCGTCGCCCATGAGCTGGGCATGTCCGCAACCGAGATCGCCACCGCGCTCTCCGGGGCGGGCACCCTCTCCCGCTGGCGCATGGAGGTCACCGAGCGCCCGGACGGCGTGACCATCGTCAATGACGCCTACAACGCCAACCCCGAGTCCATGCGGGCCGCCCTCAGGGCGCTCGTGGCCATGGGCAAGGGGCGCCGCACGTGGGCGGTGCTCGGCAAGATGGCCGAGCTGGGGGACGAGGCTCTCGCCGAGCACGACGCGGTCGGACGGCTCGCCGTCCGGCTCAACGTCAGCAAGCTCGTCGCGGTCGGTGGCATCGAAGCCTCCTGGCTGCAACTGGGCGCATACAACGAGGGTTCGTGGGGTGAGGAGTCGGTGCACGTGTCCGACGCACAGGCGGCGATCGACCTTTTGCGCAAGCAGTTGCGTCCGGGGGACGTCGTGCTGGTGAAGGCGTCCCGGTCGGTGGGGCTGGAGAGCGTCGCGCAGACGCTCGCCGAGGCCGGTACCGAGGGTGAGGTTTCCGCCCGATGATGAACCAGGTCCTGTTCTCGGGCGTCATCGGCCTCTTCCTGACGCTGATCGGCACCCCGCTGCTGATCAAGCTCCTCGCCCGCAAGGGTTACGGTCAGTACATCCGCGACGACGGCCCGCGCGAGCACGCCAGCAAGCGCGGTACGCCGACCATGGGCGGTATCGCCTTCATCCTGGCCACGATCGCCGCGTACTTCCTCAGCAAGGTGATCACCGGCAAGCCGCCGACCTACTCCGGCCTGCTGGTGCTCGGCCTGATGTTCGGCATGGGCCTGGTCGGCTTCCTCGACGACTACATCAAGATCGTCAAGCGGCGCTCGCTCGGTCTGCGGGCCAAGGCGAAGATGGCCGGCCAGCTCATAGTCGGCATCGGCTTCGCCGTCCTCGCCCTGCAGTTCCCCGACAACCGGGGCAACACGCCGGCCTCCACCAAGCTGTCGTTCATCACTGACTTCGGCTGGACCATCGGCCCGGTGCTGTTCGTGGTCTGGGCCCTCTTCATGATCCTCGCCATGTCCAACGGCGTGAACCTCACCGACGGTCTGGACGGCCTGGCCACCGGCGCCTCCGTCCTCGTCTTCGGCGCCTACACGTTCATCGGCGTCTGGCAGTTCCAGGAGTCCTGCGCCAACGCCATGACCCTGACCAACCCGGCCGCCTGCTACGAGGTGCGCGACCCGCTGGACCTCGCGGTGGTCGCCTCCGCCCTGATGGGCGCCTGCCTGGGCTTCCTGTGGTGGAACACCTCCCCGGCGAAGATCTTCATGGGCGACACCGGCTCGCTCGCCCTCGGCGGTGTCCTCACCGGCCTGGCCATCCTCTCCCGCACGGAGCTGCTGGTGGCCATCATGGGCGGCCTGTTCGTCCTCATCACCATGTCGGTCGTCATCCAGGTCGGCTCCTTCCGGCTCACCGGCAAGCGCGTCTTCCGGATGGCACCGCTCCAGCACCACTTCGAACTCAAGGGCTGGTCCGAGGTCCTTGTCGTGGTCCGCTTCTGGATCATCCAGGGCATCTGCGTCATCGTCGGACTGGGCCTCTTCTACGCGGGATGGGCAGCGGACAAGTGACCTCCTCGGTGCCTTCGGGAACCAGCGAATTCCAGGGCAAGCACGTCACCGTCGCCGGCCTCGGCGTCTCCGGCCTGCCGGCCGCGAAGGCGCTGCACGCGCGCGGGGCGATCGTCACGGCCGTCAACGACGGCGACGACGCCCGCGCCCGCGAGCAGGCGGCGGAACTGGAGGCGCTCGGCATCACCGTCCGCCTCGGCGACGGCGCGACCCTGCCCGAGGGCACCGAGCTGATCGTCACCGCCCCCGGCTGGCAGCCCGGCAAGCCGCTGTTCCGCGCCGCCGAGGAGGCGGGCGTCCCCGTCTGGGGCGACGTCGAGCTGGCCTGGCGCCTGCGCGGGCCCGACGCGGCCCCCTGGCTCGCCGTCACCGGCACCAACGGCAAGACCACCACCGTCCAGATGCTCGCCGCCATCCTCAAGGCGGCGGGCCTGCGCACGGCCGCGGTCGGCAACATCGGCGTCTCCGTGCTGGACGCGGTCCTCGGCGACGAGCAGTACGACGTGCTCGCCGTCGAGCTGTCCAGCTACCAGCTCCACTGGGCGCCCTCCCTGCGCGCCTACTCCGGCGCGGTCCTCAACCTCGCCCCGGACCACCTCGACTGGCACGGCTCGATGGACGCCTACGCCGCCGACAAGGGCCGCATCTACGAGGGCAACAAGGTCGCCTGCGTCTACAACGTGGCCGACCCCCGCACCGAGGACCTGGTGCGCGAGGCCGATGTCGAAGAGGGCTGCCGCGCCGTCGGGTTCACGCTCCAGGCGCCGGCCGTCTCCCAACTCGGCGTGGTGGACGGCATCCTGGTCGACCGCGCCTTCGTGGAGAACCGGCAGAAGAACGCGCAGGAGCTGGCCGAGGTCTCCGATGTCGACCCGCCCGCCCCGCACAACATCGCCAACGCCCTTGCCGCGGCGGCCCTCGCGCGCTCCTTCGGGGTGCCCGCGCAGGCGGTGCGCGACGGACTGCGCGCCTTCAAGCCCGACGCCCACCGCATCGCCCACGTCGCCGACATCGACGGCGTGGCCTACGTGGACGACTCCAAGGCCACCAACACCCACGCCGCTGAAGCCTCGTTGGCCGCCTACGAGCCGATCGTCTGGATCGCGGGGGGACTGGCCAAGGGCGCCGAGTTCGACGAGCTGGTGGCCAACTCCGCCAAGCGGCTGCGGGGGGTCGTCCTGATCGGCGCCGACCGCGCGCTGATCCGCGAGGCCCTGGCGCGACACGCCCCGGAAGTACCCGTCGTGGACCTCGACCGGACCGACACTGGGGCGATGCTCCAGGCGGTGACGGAGGCGAAGCGGCTGGCCCGGCCCGGCGACACGGTCCTGCTGGCCCCGGCCTGTGCCTCCATGGACATGTTCACCAACTACAACCAGCGCGGCGACGCGTTCGCGGCCGCGGTCCGCGAACTCGGCGCCTGACCCCGGCCGCCCGCCGGGCGGACCTTGGGAGGGACGCGTGGGACGGTCGACGTTCAGCGGAGGCCAGGATGCCCAGTAGCCGTACCGGACGGCCGCCCGTACAGCGGGCGGCCCGGCCCGCGCCCCCGGGGATCGCGGCCGAGAACCCGCTGCGCCGGCTGCGCGACCGCGCCCGCAAGGCGTGGGACCGGCCGCTGACCGCCTACTACCTGATCCTGGGCGGCAGCATGCTGATCACCGTCCTGGGCCTGGTGATGGTCTACTCGGCCTCCCAGATCACCGCGCTGCAGCTCTCGCTGCCCGGCTCGTTCTTCTTCCGCAAGCAGTTCCTCGCCGCGCTCATCGGCGGCGCGCTGCTGTTCGCCGCCTCCCGGATGCCGGTCAAGCTGCACCGGGCGCTGGCTTACCCGATCCTGGCCGCCGCCGTGTTCTCCATGGCCCTGGTGCAGGTGCCGGGGATAGGGATGTCGGTCAACGGCAACCGGAACTGGATCTCGCTCGGCGGCTCCTTCCAGATCCAGCCCAGCGAGTTCGGCAAGCTCGCCCTGGTGCTGTGGGGCGCCGACCTGATCGCCCGCAAGCAGGAGAAGCGGCTGCTGACCCAGTGGAAGCACATGCTGGTCCCGCTGGTACCGGTCGCCTTCCTGCTGCTCGGACTGATCATGCTCGGCGGTGACATGGGCACCGCGATCATCCTCACCGCGATCCTCTTCGGCCTGCTCTGGCTGGCCGGCGCCCCGACCCGGCTCTTCGCCGGGGTGCTGTCGGTGGCGGGGCTGATCGGTGTGATCCTCATCAAGACCAGCCCCAACCGGATGGCCCGGCTCGCCTGCATCGGCGCCACCGAGCCCAAGGCGGGCGCCGCCGACTGCTGGCAGGCCGTGCACGGCATCTACGCCCTGGCCTCGGGCGGGATCTTCGGTTCCGGACTGGGTGCCAGCGTGGAGAAATGGGGCCAACTCCCCGAAGCTCACACGGACTTCATCTTCGCCGTCACAGGTGAGGAACTGGGCCTGGCGGGCACGCTGTCGGTACTGGCCCTGTTCGCGGCTCTAGGCTATGCGGGTATCCGCGTGGCCGGACGCACGGAGGACCCCTTCGTGAGGTACGCCGCGGGAGGCGTGACGACGTGGCTCATCGCCCAGGCGGTGATCAACATCGGTGCGGTGCTCGGCCTGCTGCCGATCGCCGGCGTCCCGCTCCCGCTGTTCTCCTACGGAGGGTCCGCCCTGCTGCCGACCATGTTCGCCGTCGGGCTGCTGATCGCGTTCGCGCGTGACGAGCCCGGTGCGCGGGCGGCACTTGCGATGCGGCAACCCCGCTTTGGTAGAAAGCGGTCGGGGGGCTCCCGTGCCGAGCGGGTGCCACGGAGATGGAACACGATGCGACGGCGTGCCTCGGCGGCGCGTTCGTCCGGAGAGCGGTGAATTTCGGTGCATGTCGTACTCGCCGGCGGGGGTACCGCGGGCCACATCGAGCCCGCGCTCGCCCTCGCGGACGCCCTGCGCAGGCAGGACCCCACCGTGGGGATCACGGCCCTGGGCACGGAGCGCGGTCTGGAGACCCGGCTCGTCCCGGAGCGCGGCTACGAGCTGGCGCTGATCCCGGCGGTCCCGCTGCCGCGCAAGCCCACCCCCGAGCTGATCACCGTGCCGGGCCGGCTGCGCGGCACGATCAAGGCCGCCGAGCAGATCCTGGAGCGCACCAAGGCGGACGCGGTGGTCGGCTTCGGCGGCTACGTCGCGCTGCCCGGCTACCTGGCCGCCAAGCGCCTGGGCGTGCCGATCGTGATCCACGAGGCCAACGCCCGCCCCGGCCTGGCCAACAAGATCGGCTCCCGCTACGCGGCCCGGGTCGCGGTCTCCACGCCCGACAGCAAGCTGCGTGACGCCCGCTACATCGGCATCCCGCTGCGCCGCTCCATCGCCACCCTGGACCGTGCCGCCGCGCGCCCCGAGGCCCGCGCCCGCTTCGGCCTGGACCCCAACCTGCCCACGCTGCTCGTCTCCGGCGGCTCCCAGGGCGCCCGGCACCTCAACGAGGTCGTCCAGCGGGTCGCGCCCTGGCTCCAGCAGGCCGGCATCCAGATCCTGCACGCGGTCGGCCCGAAGAACGAACTGCCGCAGGTGCAGCAGATGCCGGGGATGCCCCCGTACGTCCCGGTAAGTTATCTGGACCGGATGGACCTCGCGTACGCCGCGGCCGACATGATGCTCTGCCGCGCGGGCGCGATGACCGTCGCCGAACTGACCGCCGTCGGGCTCCCGGCCGCCTACGTCCCGCTGCCCATCGGCAACGGCGAACAGCGGCTGAACGCCCAGCCGGTGGTCAAGGCGGGTGGCGGACTCCTCGTGGACGACGCGGAACTGACGCCGGAGTGGGTGCAGCAGAACGTGCTCCCCGTCCTCGCCGACCCGCACCGTCTCTACGAGATGTCCCGCGCCGCCGGTGAGTTCGGCCGCCGGGACGCCGACGACCTGCTCGTCGGCATGGTGTACGAGGCCATCGCCTCCAGCCGTTAGGCATCGCACGACGAAGGGACAGCGAGCGTGGCCGGTTCGACCACCGCCGAGCGCGGTGAACGCCAGCAGGAGTCGGCCGGCCCGCCGCTCGTCCGCCGGTTCAGGCGCCCCCGCCTTCGTGTGATCATCGCATCGGCTGTCGCGCTGGTCCTGTCGGGCGCCGGTACCGTCTGGCTGCTCTACGGCTCCGAGTGGCTGCGCGTACAGCACGTCTCGGTCTCCGGCACCCGGGTGCTGGGCCCGGCTGAGGTCCGCGCCGCCGCCGCCGTTCCCGTCGGCGCCCCGCTGGCCTCCATCGGCACGGACGCCGTCGAGGCCCGGCTGCGCGGGAAGTTGCGCCGTATCGACACCGTCGAGGTGTCCCGGTCCTGGCCGGACGGCATCGACCTGAAGGTCACCGAGCGCACCCCGGTGCTGCTGGCCCGCGAGAACGGCAAGTTCACCGAGATCGATCACGAGGGCGTACGTTTCGCGGTCGTGGGGAAGGCGCCGAAGGGTGTACCGATGCTCGAACTCGCCGCTTCCCGCAAGGGATCGGGTGCCGCCAGCCTGCGCCGCTTCGGCACCGGACGTCTCGTGCGCGAGGCGGTCCGGGTGGCCGGCAGTCTCCCGCCCGCCGTCGCCCGCGACACCGGGACGGTCAGGGTGGGCTCGTTCGACGCCATCACCCTGGAGTTGGACCGCGGACGCACCGTGGAGTGGGGGAGCGGGGAGCAGGGCCGCGCCAAGGCACGGGCCCTCACAGCTCTCATGAAAGCAGCTCCGGGCGCCCGGCGCTTCGACGTGAGCGTGCCCACCGCCCCCGCGTCAGCGGGGAGTTGACGCACATCAGCGCAGGCCAGCACCCTGGTTGGGCACTGCTACGGCTGATCACATAGGGTGAAAAGAAAAACGGGAGGTTCGGCGTGTTCGTTGAACGGGCGCGGCTTGTCGACTTAGTGTCCTGTTCAGAAGACTCCAGGGAACAGACACACTGGTAACCCTAAACTTCACCGTTAGGGTTCGGGTCGGCGTTCGGACCGTCCCAATTCGGCATCCGTCGTCCCGGTCGGGAACCGCCCGGCGCGACAACGTAATTCGAGGCGAGAGGCCTTCGACGTGGCAGCACCGCAGAACTACCTCGCAGTCATCAAGGTCATCGGTGTCGGCGGCGGTGGTGTCAATGCCATCAACCGGATGATCGAGGTCGGCCTCAAGGGCGTCGAGTTCATCGCCATCAACACCGACGCGCAGGCACTGTTGATGAGCGACGCCGACGTCAAGCTGGACGTCGGCCGTGAACTCACCCGCGGACTCGGCGCCGGCGCCAACCCGGCCGTCGGCCGCAAGGCCGCCGAGGACCACCGCGAGGAGATCGAGGAGGTCCTCAAGGGGGCCGACATGGTCTTCGTGACGGCCGGCGAGGGCGGCGGCACCGGCACCGGCGGCGCGCCCGTCGTGGCCAACATCGCCCGCTCGCTGGGCGCCCTCACCATCGGCGTGGTCACCCGCCCGTTCACCTTCGAGGGCCGGCGCCGCGCCAACCAGGCCGAGGACGGCATCGCGGAGCTGCGCGAAGAGGTCGACACCCTCATCGTGATCCCCAACGACCGGCTGCTGTCCATCTCGGACCGCCAGGTCTCGGTCCTGGACGCGTTCAAGTCCGCCGACCAGGTCCTGCTCTCCGGTGTCCAGGGCATCACCGACCTGATCACCACCCCCGGCCTGATCAACCTGGACTTCGCCGACGTCAAGTCGGTCATGTCCGAGGCCGGCTCGGCCCTCATGGGCATCGGCTCGGCCCGCGGCGACGACCGCGCGGTGGCCGCCGCCGAGATGGCGATCTCCTCGCCGCTGCTGGAGGCGTCCATCGACGGCGCCCGGGGCGTCCTGCTCTCCATCTCCGGCGGCTCCGACCTCGGCCTGTTCGAGATCAACGAGGCGGCCCAGCTCGTCAGCGAGGCCGCCCACCCCGAGGCCAACATCATCTTCGGTGCGGTCATCGACGACGCCCTCGGCGACGAGGTGCGGGTCACCGTGATCGCGGCAGGCTTCGACGGCGGCCAGCCCCCGGCCCGCCGGGACAACGTCCTCGGCTCGTCCTCGGCCTCCTCCTCCGCGAACTCCTCGGCCCAGCGCCGCGAGGAGCCCGCTCCGCCGCGCCAGCAGCAGGCGGAGAGCCGTCCGACCTTCGGCTCGCTCGGCAGCGTGACCCCGAAGGAGGAGCCGGAGCCGGCCCCCGAGCCGGTGGTCGAGATCCCGGTGGCCCCGCCGGTGCCGCAGTCCCGTACCTACGCGGACAGTGCGGCCGAGGAGCTGGACGTGCCGGACTTCCTGAAGTGATAGGACAGCGCGGACACGTGAGCGGCGCGCACTTCGCCTTCACCGACAGGTGGGGCGGGGTGAGCGCCGCTCCGTATGCGGAGCTCAATCTCGGCGGCGCGGTCGGCGACGACCCCGGTGCCGTGCGGACCAACCGCGAACTGACCGCCCATGCGCTGGGCGTGGACCCGGCGCGGGTGGTCTGGATGAACCAGGTGCACGGCGCCGAGGTCGCGGTCGTGGACGAGCCCTGGGGCGAGCGCCCGGTGCCGGAGGTCGACGCGATCGTCACCGCCCGCCGCGGCCTCGCCCTCGCCGTGCTCACCGCCGACTGCGTACCGGTGCTGCTCGCCGACCCCGTCGCGGGTGTCGTCGCGGCGGCGCACGCGGGACGGCCCGGCATGCTCGCCGGGGTCGTCCCGGCCGCCGTACGCGCGATGACCGGGCTGGGTGCCGAGCCCGGCCGGATCGTCGCCCGCACCGGACCCGCCGTGTGCGGCCGGTGCTACGAGGTGCCGGAGGCGATGCGCGCCGAGGTGGCCGCCGCCGAACCGGCGGCGCACGCGGAGACGAGCTGGGGCACTCCCGCCGTCGACGTGAGCGCCGGAGTGCACGCGCAGCTGGACCGGCTCGGGGTGCGCGACCGGGAGCAGTCCCCGGTGTGCACAAGGGAGTCGGACGATCACTTCTCGTACCGCCGCGACCGTTCCACCGGACGGCTCGCCGGCTATGTGTGGCTGGACTGAGCGGGCATGACGGACCGTAGGACCGAACTCGCCGGGAATCTGGCGAAGGTTGAGGAACGCATCGCCGCCGCGTGCGCGGCCGCGGGGCGGGCACGTGAAGAGGTGACCCTGATCGTGGTCACCAAGACCTACCCGGCCGACGATGTCCGCATCCTGGCGGAACTGGGGGTGCGTCAGGTCGCGGAGAACCGGGACCAGGACGCGGCACCCAAGCACGCCGAGTGCGCGGATCTGCCCCTGGAATGGCACTTCGTGGGTCAGTTGCAGACCAACAAGGTCCGCTCCGTGGTCGGTTATGCCGATGTCGTGCAGTCCGTCGACCGGGACCGGCTCGTCACCGCACTCTCCAAGGAGGCCGTGCGGGCCGGGCGCGAGATCGGCTGCCTCATCCAGGTCGCCCTGGACGCGGGGGCGAGCGGCCGGGGCGAGCGGGGCGGTGTCGCACCGGCCGGGATCGGGGAGTTGGCGGACCTGATCGCCGGCTCGCCCGGACTGCGGCTGGACGGCCTGATGACCGTCGCGCCGCTCACCGGCGAGTACGCGGGACGCGAACGCGCGGCGTTCGAACGGCTCGTGGATTTGTCGACCGACCTGCGCCGGGCCCATCCTGCTGCAACCATGGTGTCCGCAGGGATGAGCGCGGACCTCGAGGAGGCCGTGGCGGCCGGGGCGACACATGTGCGCGTCGGCAGCGCGGTACTCGGAGTCCGTGCCAGGCTCGGGTAACGTCGCCAAGAAGTCGGACCACAGCAGAAAATATGGTCAATGTCCGCCGAAAGCGGGCGCAACGACCGAGTGGATCGCGGGAATTTGGCAGTCGTCACCCGATCCACCACAGAGCGGAGGACTCAGAGCATGGCCGGCGCGATGCGCAAGATGGCGGTCTACCTCGGCCTCGTGGAGGACGATGGGTACGACGGCCGGGGTTTCGACCCCGACGACGACTTCGAGCCCGAACTGGACCCGGAGCCCGAGCGGGACCACCGACGACACGAGCCGACACACCAGCCGCACAGTGCACATGTGTCCCAAAGGGATGAATCGGTGCGAGTGGTGCAGCCTCCGGCGCAACGCGAACCGGTGTCCCATTCCCCGGCGCTGACCGCGGAATCGGGCCGCCCGGCGCGCATCGCGCCCGTGGCGTCCATCACACAAGAACGTCAGTCCCTGGAGAAGAACGCGCCGGTGATCATGCCCAAGGTCGTGTCGGAACGAGAGCCGTACCGCATCACCACGCTGCACCCGCGGACCTACAACGAGGCCCGTACCATCGGGGAACACTTCCGCGAGGGCACCCCGGTGATCATGAATCTGACCGAGATGGACGACACCGACGCGAAGCGACTTGTCGACTTTGCGGCGGGTTTGGTGTTTGGACTCCACGGCAGTATCGAACGGGTGACGCAGAAGGTCTTCCTGTTGTCTCCTGCTAACGTCGATGTCACGGCGGAGGACAAGGCCCGCATCGCAGAGGGCGGGTTCTTCAACCAGAGCTGAAGACGCACCACCGGAAGACGCACGGAACAGGGGAGAGGGAACCAGCAGCCATGAGCGTGTTCGCGCAGGTGATCTACATCGCGCTGATGGTGTTTCTCGTCGTCCTGATCTTCCGGCTGGTCATGGACTACGTCTTCCAGTTCGCCCGCTCGTGGCAACCCGGCAAGGCGATGGTGGTCGTACTGGAGGCCACCTACACTGTCACCGATCCACCGTTGAAGCTTCTGCGGCGGTTCATCCCGCCGTTGCGGCTCGGGGGCGTGGCACTCGACCTGTCCTTCTTCGTCCTGATGATCATCGTCTACATCCTCATCACCGTGGCGGGGAGCTTCGTGCGATGAGGGTGGACGATACGGTCTTGCCGACTGCCGATGACTACGTTGAGGTGAAGAGATGCCGTTGACCCCCGAGGACGTGCGGAACAAGCAGTTCACGACCGTCCGCCTCCGAGAAGGCTATGACGAGGACGAGGTCGATGCCTTCCTCGACGAGGTCGAAGCCGAACTGACCCGTCTGCTCCGCGAGAACGAGGATCTGCGCGCCAAGCTGGCCGCCGCCACCCGGGCCGCCGCGCAGAACCAGCAGAACATGCGCAAGCCCCCGGAGCAGGGGCAGGACCAGCAGCAGGGCATGCGCGGTCCCGGCGCCCCGGTTCCCGCCGGGATATCGGGTCCGCCGCAGCAGCAGATGGGTGGCCCCATGGGTGGCCCGCCCCAGCTGCCGAGCGGTGCCCCGCAGCTCCCCGCCGGTCCCGGCGGACAGGGCGGCCCGCAGGGCCCCGGCCCGATGGGCCAGGGTCAGATGGGCCAGGGTCAGATGGGTCCCGGTCCGATGGGCCAGGGTCAGGGACAGATGGGCCAGGGCCCCATGGGCCAGGGTCCGATGGGCCAGCAGGGCCCCGGCCCCATGGGCCAGGGTCCCGGTCCGATGGGCCAGGGTCCGATGGGCGGCCAGCCGCCCATGCCGCAGCAGATGGGCGGCCCCATGGGCGGTCCGATGGGCGGCCCCGGCCTGCCCGGTCAGGGTGGCCCCGGCGGCGACAGCGCCGCGCGTGTCCTCTCGCTGGCCCAGCAGACCGCCGACCAGGCGATCGCCGAGGCCCGCTCCGAGGCCAACAAGATCGTCGGTGAGGCCCGCAGCCGCGCCGAGGGTCTGGAGCGCGACGCCCGTGCCAAGGCCGACGCCCTGGAGCGGGACGCGCAGGAGAAGCACCGCGTGGCCATGGGCTCCCTGGAGTCCGCCCGCGCCACGCTGGAGCGCAAGGTCGAGGACCTGCGCGGCTTCGAGCGCGAGTACCGGACGCGTCTGAAGTCGTACCTGGAGTCTCAGCTCCGTCAGCTCGAGACGCAGGCCGACGACTCGCTCGCTCCGCCGCGCACTCCGGCCGCCGCGTCCCTGCCGCCGTCCCCGGCGCCCTCGATGGCTCCGGCCGGCGCGAGCGCCCCGTCCTACGGTGGCGGCAACCAGGGCATGGGCGGTCCCCAGTCGCCCTCCGGCCCGTCCTACGGCGGCCAGCAGCAGATGACGCCGGCCATGACCCAGCCGATGGCTCCGGTCCGGCCGCAGGGCCCGTCCCCGATGGGCCAGGCTCCCTCGCCGATGCGTGGGTTCCTGATCGACGAGGACGACAACTGACGGCCCCGCACGGCCTTTAGTACGCCACAGGCGTCGGCAGCGTTCAGGGCGGCCCCCGGACTCCGGTCCGGGGGCCGCCCTGTTTTACGCGCGTTGAGCAGGGTTGCGTGGCAGCCAACGGGACGCATGCCGACCTCAAGGGGCGCGGGAACCGCGCGACCAGCCACCACGCACCCGCAGCCGGAAACCACGACGGCGGCCACCCCGCGGGGCAGCCGCCGTCGGTCCAGCGGAGCGTTACGCCTTGCGCAGACGGAACGTCAGAGACAGTCCCTCATCCACGAAAGCCTCTCCGAAGCCCTCGTCCCCCTCGCCCTGGGCGAAGTCCGTGGAGAGAACCTCCTCCGCGATGAGCCCCGAGTGCTCGGACAGCGCGGCGACCACCGCGGGGTCGGTGGCCGACCACCGCAGAGCGATCCGGTCCGCCACGTCGAGCCCGCTGTTCTTACGCGCCTCCTGGATCAGCCGGATGGCATCCCGCGCCAGCCCCGCCCGCCGCAGCTCCTCCGTGATCTCCAGATCCAGCGCCACCGTCGCACCGGAGTCGGACGCCACCGACCACCCCTCACGCGGCGTCTCCGTGATGATCACCTCGTCCGGGGCGAGAGCGACCAGCTCCCCGTCGACCTCCACCGAAGCGGTGCCCTCGCGCAGCGCGAGCGACAGCGCGGCGGCGTCGGCGGCGGCGACCGCCTTGGCCACGTCCTGCACCCGCTTGCCGAACCGCTTGCCCAGCGCCCGGAAGTTGGCCTTGGCGGTGGTGTCCACCAGCGAGCCGCCGACCTCGGACAGCGAGGCCAGGGACTCGACGTTCAGCTCCTCGGTGATCTGCGCGCGCAGCTCCGCGCCGAGGGTGTCGAAGCCGGCCGCGCCGACCAGCGCGCGGGACAGCGGCTGACGCGTCTTCACGCCCGACTCGGCACGCGTGGCGCGGCCCAGCTCCACCAGCCGTCGCACCAGCACCATCCGCTTCGACAACTCCGGGTCGATCGCCGACAGGTCGGCCTCCGGCCAGGTGGAGAGGTGGACCGACTCCGGGGCGTCCGGGGTGACCGGCACGATCAGGTCCTGCCAGACCCGCTCGGCGATGAACGGGGTGATCGGCGCCATGAGCTGGGTGACCGTCTCGACCACCTCGTGCAGCGTGCGCAGCGCGGCCTTGTCGCCCTGCCAGAACCGGCGGCGCGAGCGGCGCACGTACCAGTTGGACAGGTCGTCCACGAACGCGGAGAGCAGCTTGCCGGCGCGCTGGGTGTCGTACGCCTCCAGTGCCTTGGTCACCTGGTCGGTCAGGGCGTGGAGTTCGGACAGCAGCCAGCGGTCCAGCAGCGGACGGTCGGCCGGGGCCGGGTCCGACTCGCTGGGGGCCCAGCCGGAGGTGCGGGCGTACAGGGCCTGGAAGGCGACCGTGTTCCAGTACGTGAGGAGCGTCTTGCGGACGACCTCCTGGATGGTGCCGTGGCCGACGCGGCGGGCCGCCCAGGGGGAGCCGCCGGCCGCCATGAACCAGCGCACCGCGTCCGCGCCGTGCTGGTCCATCAGCGGGATGGGCTCCAGGGTGTTGCCCAGGTGCTTGGACATCTTGCGGCCGTCCTCGGCGAGGATGTGGCCGAGGCACACGACGTTCTCGTAGGAGGACTGGTCGAACACCAGGGTGCCGACCGCCATCAGGGTGTAGAACCAGCCGCGGGTCTGGTCGATGGCCTCGGAGATGAACTGCGCCGGGTACCGGCTCTCGAACAGCTCCTTGTTCTTGTGCGGGTAGCCCCACTGCGCGAACGGCATCGAGCCCGAGTCGTACCAGGCGTCGATGACCTCGGGCACGCGCGTGGCGGTGTCGCCGCACTCCGGGCAGGGGAAGGTCACCGCGTCGATGTACGGGCGGTGCGGGTCCAGGCCCGACTGGTCGGTGCCGGTCAGCTCGCTCAGCTCGGCGCGGGAGCCGACGACCGTGAGGTGGTCGTTGTCGCAGGACCACACGGGCAGCGGGGTGCCCCAGTAGCGGTTGCGGGACAGCGCCCAGTCGATGTTGTTGCTCAGCCAGTCGCCGAAGCGGCCGTGCTTGACGGTCTCCGGGAACCAGTTGGTGCCCTCGTTCTCCGCGAGCATCCGGTCCTTGACGGCGGTGGTGCGGATGTACCAGGACGGCTGGGCGTAGTACAGCAGCGCGGTGTGGCAGCGCCAGCAGTGCGGGTAGCTGTGCTCGTAGGGCAGGTGGCGGAAGAGCAGGCCGCGCTCGCGCAGGTCCTCGGTGAGCTGCTCGTCGGCCTTCTTGAAGAAGACGCCGCCGACCAGCGGGACGTCCTCCTCGAAGGTGCCGTCGGGGCGGACCGGGTTGATCACTGGCAGGCCGTAGGCGCGGCAGACCTTGAGGTCGTCCTCGCCGAAGGCGGGGGACTGGTGGACCAGACCGGTGCCGTCCTCGGTGGTGACGTAGTCCGCGTTGACCACGTAGTGCGCGGGCTCGGGGAACTCGACCAGCTCGAACGGGCGCTGGTAGGTCCAGCGCTCCATCTCGGCGCCGGTGAAGGACCGGCCGGTGGGCTCCCAGCCCTCGCCGAGGGCCTTGGCGAGCAGCGGCTCGGCGACGACGACCTTCTCCGTGCCGTCCGTGGCGACGACATAGGTGACGTCCGGATGGGCGGCGACGGCCGTGTTGGACACCAGGGTCCACGGGGTCGTCGTCCACACCAGCAGGGACGCCTCGCCGGCCAGCGGGCCGGAGGTGAGCGGGAAGCGGACGTAGACGGAGGGGTCGACGACCGTCTCGTAGCCCTGGGCCAGCTCGTGGTCGGAGAGACCGGTACCGCAGCGGGGGCACCAGGGGGCCACGCGGTGGTCCTGGACCAGCAGGCCCTTGTCGAAGATCTGCTTCAGCGACCACCAGACCGAGTCGATGTACTCGGGGTCCATCGTGCGGTACGGGTCCTCGAGGTCCGTCCAGTACCCCATGCGGGTCGTCAGCTCGGCGAAGGCGTCCGTGTGCCGGGTCACCGACTCGCGGCACTTGGCGTTGAACTCGGCGATGCCGTACGCCTCGATGTCCTTCTTGCCGGAGAAGCCCAGCTCCTTCTCCACGGCCAGCTCGACCGGCAGGCCGTGGCAGTCCCAGCCCGCCTTGCGGCCGACGTGGTAGCCGCGCATGGTGCGGAAGCGGGGGAAGACGTCCTTGAAGACGCGGGCCTCGATGTGGTGGGCGCCCGGCATGCCGTTCGCGGTCGGCGGGCCCTCGTAGAACACCCACTCGGGGCGGCCCTCGGACTGCTCCAGGGTCTTGGCGAAGATCTTCTGGTCGCGCCAGAAGTCGAGCACGGCGTGCTCAAGCGCGGGCAGGTCGACCTGGGCGGGCACCTGGCGGTACGTCGGCGCTGTCATCTGCGAGCATCCTCCAACGGAACTTGCTGCCTTCCGTCGGAGGGACGAGAGCGTTCTTCCTGTTCACGCCATGTGCGGCGCGCTCCCGCGGTACCACCCTCCTTGGCCCGCCACCGGGGTCCGTCCGGCGGTGAGCCCCCTCATTGGGGTCGCGAAGCCGGTTCTACTCGCCCCGAGGGGGCTTTCCTCCGGCGGCTCCGGGGTGATCTTCACATCGCGCTCGCCACCGGGCTTCCACCGACCCCGGCTCGCTCTGGGCTGCGTTACGACGCTACTCGTCCCCATCCACGCTTCTCGCTGCGCCCAGTGTACGGCGCCGGGCGGACAGCGGCCGACCGCGTTTCCGGCCCGGTGGTGGGACCCGAATGGCGGCGGGGGCGGGAGTGACGGGTTACGGGCCGGGGAGCTGGGCACAACGGATGCAGGTCTGCTGCGCGGGGGCGCGGGGCGGGCGAATCGGGCGGCGTGCCCCGTTGCCGCGGGACCCAAGTCGATTTATCGTCCCAGCACGATTCGCCTGCAATCTCACATATGTGAAGGGGTCCCGGCCATGGTGGCGAAGAAGACCTCCGGCGGTTCGGCAGGAAGGGGGAGCGGGCGGCCCGAAAAGGCGGACAAGGCCGCCGACAAGGGCGCCGCCGAGAAGAGGACCGCAGGCGAGAAGCGTGTGCCCGCCGCGAAGAAGACGACCAGGGCCAAGAGGGCGTCCGCCGGGCGGGCGGCCGGTGAGAGGACGGGCGGCCAGACGGTGACTCCAGGGAAGACGGCCGCCAAGGCCACCGCCGCGGAGGCGGCCACCCCGCAGGGCACGACGGCCGGGAGAACGGCGCCCGGGACGACGGCGGCGAAGAAACCGGCCACCAGGAAGACCGCCGACAACAAGACGGCTTCCCGGACCGCAGCCACGAAGACGCCCGCCAAGAAGCTCGCCGCCAAGAAGACGGCGGGCAAGAAGGCGGTCGCCAAGAAGACCGCCACCAAGAAGACCGCGGCCCCGAAGGCGCCGGCGAAGAAGGCGGTCGCCGAGAAGGCGGCCGGGAAGAGCACGGCCGAGAAGACGGGAGCCACGACGGTGGTTGCTAAGAAGACTCCTGGCACGGCCACGGCGGAGGGCGGTGCCCTGCCGGGCACGCGCCTGACCGCCGCGGAACCCGGTGACCTGGCCGTACGTCCCGGTGAGGACCCCTGGACCCCGGAGGAGGTCGCCGAGGCGCGCGCGGAGCTGGCCGCCGAGGCGGACCGGCTCGGCAAGGAGATCTCCTCCTCGGAGGCGACTCTGGTCGGCATGATGCGCGACTCGGCGGACGGCGCCGGTGACGACGAGGCCGACACCGGCAGCAAGAACATCACCCGCGAGCACGAGCTGGCGCTGGCCGCCAACGCGCGCGAAATGCTCAGCCAGACCGAGCGCGCCCTGGAACGGCTGGACGCGGGCACCTACGGCCTGTGCGAGAACTGCGGCAACCCCATCGGCAAGGCCCGTATGCAGGCGTTCCCGCGGGCCACCCTGTGCGTGGAGTGCAAGCAGAAGCAGGAACGCCGCTCCTGACCTCCAGGTCCGCTCTCCGCCGCCGGGGGCGTGCCGTACTCTCTCCTCAGTCAGGCACCTAGGTTGAGGGACTCACGTGGCAGAGGCGGAGCGCATCATCGGTACGCCGGACACTCCGGAGGACAGCGGAGAGCGGGCGAGCGCCCCCGCGCCCCGGACCGGGCGGGGACGCCGGATCGCCGTGCTCTTCGCGGTGGCCGCCTTCGCCTACGCCCTCGACCTCGGCAGCAAGCTGCTGGTGGTGGCGAAGCTGGAGCACCACGCCCCGATCCAGTTGGCCGGCGACCTCCTGGAGCTGCACGCCATCCGCAACCCTGGTGCCGCCTTCGGCTTCGGCGCGGCCTTCACGATCATCTTCACGGTGATCGCCGTCGCCGTGATCGCGGTGATCGTCCGGCTCTCCCGCAAGCTCTACAGCTTCCCCTGGGCCGTCGCGCTCGGCCTGCTGCTCGGCGGCGCCCTCGGCAACCTGACCGACCGGATCTTCCGCGCCCCCGGCGTCTTCCAGGGCGAGGTTGTCGACTTCATCGCGCCCCGCGGCTTCGCCGTGTTCAACCTGGCGGACTCCGCGATCGTGTGCGGCGGCATCCTGATCGTGCTGCTCTCCTTCCGCGGGCTGGACCCGGACGGCACCGTCCACAAGGACTGACGGGCCCCCCACCGGTTTTCCACAGGCTCGTTCGGTGCCTTCCGGGCCGTCCGTCATACTCGACGGGTGAGCACGATTCCCGAGATCCGAACCCTGCCCGTGCCCGACGGCCTGGAGGGCGAGCGCGTCGACGCCGCCATCTCCCGGATGTTCGGCTTCTCCCGCACGAAGGCGGCCGAGCTGGCCGCGGCCGGCAAGGTCCAGGTCGACGGCGCCGTGGTCGGCAAGTCCGAGCGCGTGCACGGTGGCGCCTGGCTGGAGGTGGAGATGCCCCAGGCACCCGCCCCGGTGCAGATCGTCGCCGAGCCGGTCGAGGGCATGGAGATCGTGTACGACGACGACGACGTGGTCGTGATCGTCAAGCCCGTCGGCGTGGCCGCGCACCCCTCGCCCGGCTGGACCGGCACCACCGTCATCGGTGGTCTCGCCGCCGCCGGGTACCGGATCTCCACCTCCGGCGCCGCCGAGCGCCAGGGCATCGTGCACCGGCTGGACGTGGGCACCTCCGGCCTGATGGTGGTCGCCAAGTCCGAGCGGGCCTACACCTCGCTCAAGCGCCAGTTCAAGGAGCGCACGGTCGACAAGCGCTACCACACCCTGGTGCAGGGCCACCCCGACCCCACGAGCGGCACGATCGACGCCCCCATCGGCCGCCACCCCCAGCACGACTACAAGTGGGCCGTCACCGCCGAGGGCAAGCCCTCGGTGACGCACTACGACCTCATCGAGGCGTTCCGCTCCGCCTCCCTGCTGGACGTGAAGCTGGAGACCGGCCGCACCCACCAGATCCGCGTCCACATGGCCGCCCACCGCCACCCCTGCGTCGGCGACCTGACCTACGGCGCCGACCCCACGCTCGCCAAGCGCCTCAAACTGGAGCGCCAGTGGCTGCACGCGGTCCGGCTCGGCTTCGAGCACCCGGCGGACGGCCAGTGGGTCGAGTTCGAGAGCGACTACCCCGAGGACCTCAGCCGCGCCCTCGACCGGGTGCGCGAGGAGACGTACGCGTGAGCACGCCGTACACCGTCCGGGTCGCCGAGGAGCCCGCCGACCGCGAGGCGTGCTTCGCGGTCCGCAAGGAGGTCTTCGTCGGCGAGCAGGGCGTACCGCAGGACATCGAGTACGACAGCCACGACGCCACGGCCCTGCACGTGCTGGCCATCGGCGGGGACGGCATACCGCTGGGCACCGGCCGGCTGCTGCACGGAGAGGCGGCCGCGGGCAGGACCGGCGAGGACCTCTCGGTGGGCTCGCTGGGCCGGCTCGCGGTGACCCGCCGGGTGCGCGGCCTCGGCGTCGGCGCGGCCCTGGTGCGGGCCATCGAGGACGCGGCCCGGGACCTCGGCCTCACCGCCGTCGACCTGCACGCCCAGACCCGGGCCCTCGGTTTCTACGAGCGCCTCGGCTACACCGCGTACGGCCCGGAGTTCCAGGACGCCGGGATCGCGCACCGGGCGATGCGCCGCCCGCTCGGGCCCGCGTAGGACTGCCGTACGGGGCGGGCCGTTGACCGGGCTTTTCCGGCCGGCGTGGCAGGCTGGAGGCTCGCGGTGATCGTTTACCTCCGGAGCGCGCTACGTGGATCAGCTGGCCCTGTTGTTCGTGATCCTGCTCGCCGCCCTGGTGAGTGTGCCGGTGGGCGATTACTTCAATCTCCCGGCGCCGGTGCTGATGACGGTGTTCGGCGGGGTGCTCGCCGTGCTGCCCTTCGTGCCCAACGTCGACATCCCGCCCGACCTGATCCTGCCCGCCCTGCTGCCGCCGCTGCTCTACGCGGCCGTGCGGCGCACCTCCTGGCGGCAGTTCGCGGCCAACCTCCGGCCGATCTTCCTGCTGGCCGTCGCCCTGGTCTTCGTGACCACGATCTGCGTGGCCGCGGTCGCGCACGCCATAGTGCCGGGCCTGCCGGTTGCCGCCGCCGTCGCGCTGGGCGCGCTGATCGCCCCGCCGGACCCGGTCGCCGCGACCGCCGTCGCCGGTCAACTGGGCCTGCCCCGCCGCCTGGTGTCCATCCTGGAGGGCGAGGGGCTGTTCAACGACGTCACCGCGATCGTGCTTTACCACGTGGCCATCGCCGCCGCGATCAGCGGTGAGTTCTCGCCCTGGGAGGCCGGGCTGGACCTGGTGCTCTCCGCCGTCGTCGCCGTCGTCGTCGGCCTCGCGCTCGGCTGGGGCGCCAACAAGCTGATGTCCCTGCTGGGCGACGCCACCCTCCAGATCGGTCTCTCCCTGCTGGTGCCCTACGCCTCCTACGTGCTCGCCGAGGAGCTGCACGGCTCGGGCGTGCTCGCGGTGCTCACCACCGCCCTGTTCCTCTCCGAGTACGCCACCGACGCCGACGACGTGATGACCCGGCTGGCCGGGCACACCTTCTGGGACATCATCGACACCCTCGTCACGGGCGTCGCCTTCGGCCTGATCGGCCTCGAACTGCACAACGCGGTGCGCACCGCCTCCGGCCGCTGGGGCGAGCTGCTCGGCTGGGCGGCGGCGGTCGCGGCCGTGGTGATCCTGGTCCGGCTGCTGTGGCTGCTGCCGGCGACCTGGCTGACCAAACGGCTGCACGCCCGGCGGGACATCGACGAGGAGATCCCGGTCGGCTGGCGCGAGACCGTCGTGATGTGGTGGTCCGGGATGCGCGGGGTGGCCTCGGTGGCGCTGGCCCTCGCCGTCCCGCTCACCACCGAGGACGGCAGGCCCTTCCCGGACCGGGACATCATCATCTTCATCGCCTTCGGGGTGATCATCGCCACCCTGGTGCTCCAGGGGCTCACCCTGCCCGCGCTGGTGCGCAGGCTCGGGGTGCGGGCCGACTCCGAGCGGGAGAAGGACTTCGAGAAGGAGCTGGCGGTCCGCGCGACCAAGGCGGCGCGCCGCAAGCTGCGGGAGATCGAGCAGGTCGAGGACCTCCCCGAGGAGCTGTCCGAGCAGATGCTCCGGCGCGCATACGACATCGGCATCCGCATCAGCCCCGACATGGGCGAGGAGGAGCGCCGGGAGGCCCACCACAAGCGGGCCCGGCGCCTGAAGCGGGTGCGGCAGATCCAGTCGGAGATGATGAGCGCCGCCCGTCACGAGGTGCTCGCGGCACGCAGCGAGCCGGGGGCGGACCCGGAGATCGTGGACCGGGTGCTGCGCCATCTCGACGTACGCAGCATGCGCTGAGCCGCCCCCGGCTCCCTGGGATGTGGCTAGACCCGGCCGGTGCGCGGGAAGTCGTAGGCCTTGCGCAGGGTGGCCCGGTCCGGGGAGGGGATCTGGTACGGGGCCTTGACCGCGTCGGAGGTGTTGACGCGGGGGAGCGCGTACGGGTGCTCGGCGGAGAGCCAGGCGATGAGCTGCTCACGGACCGTGACCCGGACCGTCCAGATGTCGTCCGCGTCCTTGGCGGTCACCAGGGCGCGCACCTCGATGGTGTTCGGGGTCGTGTCGGTCACCACCAGGCCGTAGGCACGTCCGTCCCAGGCGGGGCAGTGGCGCAGGATGTCGCGGAGCTTCTCCCGCATCGCCTCCACCGGCGCACTGTGGTCGAGGTACCAGAAGACGGTGCCGGTCATCTGCGGGGTGCCGCGCGACCAGTTCTCGAACGGGCGCGAGGTGAAGTAGGAGACCGGCATGGTGATCCGGCGCTCGTCCCAGGTCCGTACCGTCAGGAAGGTCAGAGTGATCTCCTCGACGGTGCCCCACTCGCCGTCCACCACCACGGTGTCGCCGATGCGCACCATGTCGCCGAAGGCGATCTGCAGCCCGGCGAACAGGTTGGCCAGCGTCGACTGGGCCGCGACACCGGCGACGATGCCGAGGATGCCGGCCGAGGCCAGCAGCGAGGCGCCGGCCGCGCGCATCTCCGGGAACGTCAGCAGCATCGCCCCCACCGCGACCACCCCGACCGTCGCCGACACCACCCGCATGATCAGCGTGACCTGGGTGCGCACCCGGCGTACCCGCGCGGCGTCCCGGTGCATCCGGGCGTACCGGCTGTACGAGGTCTCCACGACGGCGCCCGCGATGCCGATGACGAGCCACGCGGTGGACCCGATCAGCACCAGGGTCAGGGCCTGGCCGATGCCGACCAGGTGGCCGCGCAGCCAGGGCACCTGGGCGTAGGACCCTCTGAGCAGGGCGGTGAGCAGGACGAGCTGGTAGGGGATGCGGCAACGGCGCAGCAGGTCCCACAGCGGGGTCTCGCCGTGCCGTTCGTCGGCCTTGCGAAGCAGCAGATCGGTGGCCCAGCCGAGCACCACGGTGAGCGCGACGGCACCGCCGACCACCGCCAGGGGCCGGATGACGTTCTCCATGAGGGGGAACGTAACCGCGTGGCGGCGGCATGAACCTGTGTGTTCGGTCTCGTGCCGGGTAGACGGGCCGCGCCGGTAACGCCCTGACCTGGTGCGGCTGGCACCATGGGGAGCATGAACATCATGCTCTTTCACTCGGCCTACGGGCTCACCCCCGCGGTGCGCGACGCGGCGGACCGGCTGCGCGCGGCCGGGCACGAGGTGTGGACGCCGGACCTCTTCGAGGGCCGCACCTTCGACTCGGTCGAGGAAGGCATGGAGTACCAGCAGTCCGTGGGCAAGGAGGAGCTGCTCAAGCGGGCCGTGCTGGCCGTCGCCCCCTACTCCGACCGCGGGCTCGTCTACTCGGGGTTCTCGCTCGGCGCCTCGATCGCGCAGACTCTCGCCCTCGGCGACGACAAGGCACGCGGGCTGCTGCTTCTCCAGGGCACCTCGGACATCGCGCCGAACGCCTTCGCGGACGAGCTGCCGGTGCAGTTGCACGTGGCCGAGCCGGACCCGTTCGAGACGGACGACTGGCTGAGCGCCTGGTACCTCCAGATGGGCCGTACCGGCGCGGACGTGGAGGTCTACCGCTACCCCGGCGCCGGCCACCTCTACATGGACCGCGACCTGCCCGACTACGACGCCGAGGCCGCCGAGGCCACCTGGCGGGTGGCGCTCGGCTTCCTCGAGAGCCTCTAGCGGGCCTGTGAGCGGCTACACGGGCGTGTAGCTCCGCTCGACCTTCTGCGTCCCGCTGCGGGTGCGGTACGAACGTACCCACGCCGAGCTCGCATCGGGGTTCGCACGGTCGGAGATCACGTAGTAGTCCATCTGCGCGCGCTCGGCGGTGATGTCGAGCACGCCGTAGCCGTGGCGGTCGGTGTCCACCCAGTGGACGTGCCGGTTGGCGGCCTGGATGACCGGCGCGGCCACGGCGGAGACGGTGCCCTGGGGGACCTTCACGATGTCGTCGAGGTTGTCCGAGGTGAGCGAGGTGACCACGAACTCGGTGGCCGCCGACGCCGACAGCGGGTAGGTGCCCGCGTCGTAGGGCACGTCGTTGGCCCACGCCATGTGGATGTCACCGGTGAGGAAGACGGTGTTGCCGATGGCGTTGGCCTTGAGGTGGGCCAGGAGTTCGCGCCGGTCGTCGGTGTAGCCGTCCCACTGGTCGGTGTTGACGGCGATGCCCTCCTGCGGCAGCCCCAGCAGCTTGGCCAGCGGCCGGAGGAGGTCGGCGGAGAGCGCGCCCACCGCGAAGGGCGAGATCATCACCGAGTTGCCGACCAGCCGCCACTTGGTGTCCGAGGTCTTCAACCCCGCCTTGAGCCAGTCCAGTTGGGCCCGTCCGGTCAGCGTGCGGTCCGGGTCGTCCACCGAGCCGGAGGCGGTCGCCGCCTGCTGGGAACGGAACGAGCGCAGGTCCAGCAGGGACAGGTCGGCCAGCTTGCCGAAGCGCAGCCTGCGGTAGGTGGTGCCCGCGACGGCCGGGCGGACCGGCATCCACTCGAAGTACGCCTGCTTCGCGGCCGCCTGACGGGCCGCCCACGCGCCCTCGGCGCCCTCGGTGTGGTTGGCCGCGCCGCCCGACCAGGCGTTGTCCGCGAACTCGTGGTCGTCCCAGATGGCGACGACCGGTGCGGCCAGGTGCAGCGCCTGGAGGTCGGGGTCGGTCTTGTAAGTGGCGTGCCGTATCCGGTAGTCGGCCAGGGTGAGGATCTCGTGCGCGGGGGAGTGCGGGCGCACCACGGTGCCCCGGGTGCCGTACTCGCCGGTGCCGTACTCGTAGATGTAGTCCCCCAGGTGCAGCCAGGCGTCCAGGTCGCCGCGGGCCGCGAGGTGGCGGTAGGGGCTGAAGTAGCCCGCCTCCCAGTTGGCGCAGGAGACCACGCCGAAGCGCAGACCAGCTACGGCCGCGTCGGCCGCGGGCGCGGTGCGGGTGCGGGCCACCGGGGACTCGGCGCCGCCGCTGGTGAAGCGGAACCAGTAGTCGGTGCCCGGCTGAAGACCCCGGATGTCGGCCTTCACGGTGTGGTCGGTGGCCGCCGTGGCGGTGGTGGAGCCGGTGGCGACCACGTCGGTGAACGCCTTGTCGCGGGCGACGGCCCAGCCGACCTCGGTGTCCGGGCCGGCCCCGGAGCCGGGCAGCGCCTCGGGCACGGGGGTCACCCGGGTCCAGAGCAGGACGCCGTCGGGCAGCGGGTCGCCGGAGGCGACGCCGTGTTGGAAGACGGGGGCCGCGGTGGCGGCGCGCGCCGGGAGCGCCGTGGCGAGCGGCCCGGCCAGGACGGCGCCGGCCGCCGCGGCCTTGACGACCGTACGGCGGCTGGGCGCAAGGGTGTTGCGGGCCGGTACGGCCTCGATGGATCTGTGGGGTCTGGTCACGGCCGATCAGGTTACTGATCGGTACGCCCGAAGAGCGGGCGAACCCCGAAAGTTCGCCCGCCCTTCACGCGGTGCCTCGGCGCGAGAGGCTCAGCCCTTGAGGGCCTTGGTGATCGCGGTGACGTACTCGGCCTGCGTCATCGGCGCGTTCTGGCCGTCGGAGCCGGTGACCTTCTTGCCGTCCATCAGCAGCGTCGGCGTGCCCTGGAAGCCGTACTTCTTGCCGTCCGTGTTGAACTTGTCGCTCATCACCAGCGCCCACTTGTCGTAGGTGCCGTCCTTCACGGCCTTCTGGAAGGACGCGTTGCCCTTGAGCGCGGGCACGGTGTCCGCCACCTTGATCAGGTAGTCGTCGCTCTTGAACTTGTCGTCCTGCTCGTCGGGGTGGTACTTCGCCGAGTACAGCGCCGCCTTGTACTTGAGGAAAGCCTCCTGGTCGACGTTCAGGGCCGCGCCGAGCGCGCTGAGCGCGTTCTTGGACCCCTCGCCCGGGATGTTGTTGTCGATGAAGGTCGCGCCGACGTACTGGATCTTGTACTTGCCGTCCGCGACGTCCTTGTCCACCGTGGCGCCGGACGCCTGCTCGAACTGGGCGCAGACCGGGCAGCGCGGGTCCTCGTACATCGTGAGGGTCTTCTTCGCGGTGTCCTTGCCGATGACGACCGTCGTGCCGTCCTTGCCCGTGGTGTGGGCGGGCTTGACCAGGGTGGCCTTCTTCGCCGCCTCCCAGCCGCTCGGCTTGTTGTTCTGGACGACCGCGTAACCTATGCCGCCCGCGGCGGCGAGCACCGCCACCACCGACAGGCCGACGATCGCCTGGCGCTTCACCTTGTCCCGCTTGGCCTGGCGCTCGCGCTCCTCGCGCAGCCGCTCACGCGCCGCCGTCTTCGCCGCCTGGGTGTTCCGCTTGCTCATGTTGGTGATCTCCATAGGGGACGCGCACATGCCGTACCCGAGGTACGTGTGCGCGGGATATGTGTGGGGAACGGGGTCGTGCCCGGTGTCGCTCAGGGGTGGGCGAGCGCGAGGGAGCACGGCGGTCCGCGCCGTCCCAGGGAGTGCGCGAGGAGCAGGGCAGCCCGCGCGGCGGCCGGACGCGGCGCCGGGCCGGGCGTACGGCGGGCCGGGGCCGGCCGCACCGCACCGGCGGCCACCGCCAGCAGCAGCGGCCGGAACGTGGTCGCCGCTACGGCCCGGACCAGCCCGGCCAGGGCCCGCTCGCCCCGGCGCAGCCAGGCGGCGGCCAGCAGCCCCACCCCGATGTGCGCGGCGAGGAGCAGCCAGGAGGCGGCCGGGTCGGTGTGCGCGAGCAGCGCGCCCGCGCGGTCCGGGGAGCCGGGGACATGGGCGAGCGGGCCGCCCACGGCGCCGCCCCGGCACAGCAGGTCCAGGCCCACCGCGTGCAGCGGGCCGGTGACCGGGCCGCCGGCCCGGCCGTAACAGGCGTGCTGGCCGGTGGTGAACACGGTGTCGGCGGCCAGCTCCAGCGGGACCAGCAGGGCCGCGATCGGACCGAAGCCGCGCTCCCGGCCCGCCAGCGCGTACGCGGCGGTGAACACCCCGGCGGCGACCGCGAGGACGGTCGCCACCGGCAGCGGGGACCGGGACAGCAGCACGTGCGACGCGGTGCTGAGCGTCACGGTGAAGGCCGTGAACAGCGCCGCGCGCACGGCTCTGAGCTGGGTCCCGGATATGTCCATAGCGAGAGGAGAGTGTGTCACGGACCGCTGTGAGACACCCGTAAAGGGTGTGCGGCGGTCACAGCCCCGGAATCCGGCCGTTGCGGAACAGGTCCAGGAACGTCTGGTGGTCGGCGCGGGCCCGGGCCCCGTAGCTGTGCGCGAAGTCCACCAGCAGGGGCGCGAACCCCTCCTCGTCGCCCGCGATGGCGGCGTCGATGGCCCGCTCGGTGGAGAACGGCACCAGGGACTCGCCCGAGGTGGTCTCGTCCGCCGCCGCGTGCATGGTGGCCGTGGCCCGGCCGAGGTCGGCGACGACGGCCGCGATCTCCTCCGGGTCGTCGATGTCGCTCCAGTCCAGGTCGACCGCGTACGGCGAGATCTCGGCGACCAGCTGGCCCGCGCCGTCCAGCTCGGTCCAGCCCAGCCACGGGTCGGCGTGCGCCTGCAGGGCGCGCTGGGAAATCACCGTGCGGTGGCCCTCGTGCTGGAAGTAACCGGCGATGGCGGGGTCCGTGATGTGCCGGGAGACGGCCGGGGTCTGCGCCTGCTTGATGTAGATCACCACATCGTTCTCCAGCGCGTCCGTCGCCCCCTCCAGCAGGATGTTGTACGAGGGCAGCCCGGCCGAGCCGATCCCGATGCCCCGCCGCCCCACGACGTCCTTGACCCGGTAGGACTCCGGGCGGGCCAGCGAGGTCTCCGGGAGCGTCTCCAGGTAGCCGTCGAAGGCGGCCAGCACCTTGTACCGGGTGGCCGCGTCCAGCTCCACCGAGCCGCCGCCCGGCGCGAACCGGCGCTCGAAGTCGCGGATCTCCGTCATCGACTCCAGCAGCCCGAACCGGGTCAGGGAACGGGCGTCGCGCAGCGCGTCCAGCAGCGGGCCCTGGGCGGTGTCCAGGGTGAAGGGCGGCACCTCGTCGTCCTTGGCGCCGGTGGCCAGGGCGCGGATGCGCTCGCGGTAGGCGACCGCGTACACCGTCACCAGCTCGGTGATCTGGTCGTCGCTGAGCGCCTTCGCGTACCCGATCAGCGCGATGGAGGCGGCGAAGCGCTTGAGGTCCCAGGTGAAGGGGCCGACGTACGCCTCGTCGAAGTCGTTGACGTTGAAGACCAGGCGGCCGTTGGAGTCCATGTAGGTGCCGAAGTTCTCGGCGTGCAGGTCGCCGTGCACCCACACCCGCGAGGTGCGCTCGTCCAGGTACGGGCCGCCCCGCTTCTCGGCGTCCAGGTCGTGGTAGAAGAGGCCCGCCGTGCCCCGGTAGAAGGCGAAGGCGCTCGCGGCCATCTTGCGGAACTTCACCCGGAACGCGGCCGGGTCCGCGGCCAGCAGCCGGCCGAAGGCGGTGTCGAAGACGGCGAGGATCTCCTCGCCGCGCTGCTCGTCACTGAGCTGGGAAACCGGCATCGCGGGGTGCCTCCTGGTGCGGGATCGTGCGTGAGGTGAGCGGGAACACGGGAGGAGCCGTACCGCCGTGCCCCCCGTCCACAACGGGCGGCGCCGCGCCGGAGTGCCCGGTTCCCACCTGAAGGTACGCGGACCGGGCCCGGCGGTGTCAGTGCCGGGGCATAGACTTCCTCGCTGTCCCCTTCTTGTTCATCCGGAGGCCGAAACCGTGTCGAAGCCGCCCTTCACGCACCTGCACGTCCACACCCAGTACTCGCTGCTGGACGGTGCCGCGCGGCTCAAGGACATGTTCAACGCCTGCAACGAGATGGGCATGACGCACATCGCCATGTCCGACCACGGCAACCTGCACGGGGCGTACGACTTCTTCCACTCCGCGAAGAAGGCAGGGATCACCCCCATCATCGGGATCGAGGCGTATGTCGCCCCCGAGTCCCGGCGCAACAAGCGCAAGATCCAGTGGGGCCAGCCGCACCAGAAGCGGGACGACGTCTCCGGCTCCGGCGGTTACACCCACAAGACGATGTGGGCGGT
The DNA here is from genome assembly GCF_004784465.1 of Streptomyces griseoluteus. Taxonomy (GTDB): domain Bacteria; phylum Actinomycetota; class Actinomycetes; order Streptomycetales; family Streptomycetaceae; genus Streptomyces; species Streptomyces griseoluteus. The sequence goes on from NZ_SRRU01000002.1 coordinate 445,245, forward strand.
GAACAAGACCGGCCTGCACAACATCTTCCGGCTGTCCTCCGACGCGTACGCCGAGGGCTGGCTGCAGAAGTGGCCCCGGATGGACAAGGAGACCATCTCCAAGTGGTCCGAGGGGATCGTGGCCTCCACCGGCTGCCCCTCCGGCGAGGTGCAGACCCGCCTCCGGCTCGGTCAGTTCGACGAGGCCCTCAAGGCCGCCTCCGACTACCAGGACATCTTCGGCAAGGACCGGTACTTCCTGGAGCTGATGGACCACGGCATCGACATCGAGCACCGGGTCCGCGACGGCCTGCTGGAGATCGGCAAGAAGCTCGGCATCCCCCCGCTGGTCACCAACGACTCGCACTACACCTACGCGCACGAGGCGGCCGCCCACGACGCCCTGCTGTGCATCCAGACCGGCAAGAACCTCTCCGAGCCCGGCCGCTTCAAGTTCGACGGCACCGGCTACTACCTGAAGTCCACGGACGAGATGTACGCCATCGACTCCTCCGACGCCTGGCAGGAGGGCTGCGCCAACACCCTCCTGGTGGCGGAGATGGTCGACACCACGGGCATGTTCGAGGCCAAGAACCTCATGCCCAAGTTCGACATCCCGGACGGCTACACCGAGGTCAGCTGGTTCAAGGAGGAGGTGCGCCGCGGCATGGAGCGCCGCTTCCCGGGCGGCATCCCCGAGGACCGGCAGAAGCAGGCCGAGTACGAGATGGACGTCATCATCTCGATGGGCTTCCCCGGCTACTTCCTCGTGGTCGCCGACTTCATCATGTGGGCCAAGAACAACGGCATCGCGGTCGGCCCCGGCCGAGGCTCCGCGGCCGGTTCGATCGTCGCCTACGCCATGGGAATCACCGACCTCGACCCGATCCCGCACGGCCTGATCTTCGAGCGGTTCCTCAACCCCGAGCGCATCTCGATGCCCGATGTCGACATCGACTTCGACGAGCGCAGGCGCGTCGAGGTGATCCGGTACGTGACCGAGAAGTACGGCGCCGACAAGGTCGCCATGATCGGCACCTACGGCACCATCAAGGCCAAGAACGCGATCAAGGACTCCGCGCGCGTGCTGGGCTACCCGTACGCGATGGGCGACCGGATCACCAAGGCCATGCCCGCCGACGTCCTCGGCAAGGGCATCAACATCGACGGCATCACCAACCCCGAGCACCCCCGTTACTCGGAGGCGGGCGAGGTCCGGGCGATGTACGAGAACGAACCGGACGTGAAGAAGGTCATCGACACCGCGCGCGGTGTGGAGGGCCTGGTCCGGCAGATGGGTGTGCACGCCGCCGGCGTGATCATGTCCAGCGAGACCATCACCGAGCACGTCCCGGTGTGGGTGAGGCACACCGACGGCGTGACCATCACCCAGTGGGACTACCCGAGCTGTGAGTCGCTCGGCCTGCTGAAGATGGACTTCCTGGGCCTGCGCAACCTCACGATCATGGACGACGCCGTCAAGATGGTGAAGGCCAACAAGGGGATCGACATCGATCTCCTGAGCCTTCCGCTCGACGACCCCAAGACCTTCGAGCTGCTCCAGCGCGGCGACACCCTCGGCGTCTTCCAGTTCGACGGCGGCCCCATGCGCTCGCTGCTGCGCCTGATGAAGCCGGACAACTTCGAGGACATCTCCGCCGTCTCGGCCCTGTACCGGCCGGGCCCGATGGGCATGAACTCCCACACCAACTACGCCCTGCGCAAGAACGGGCAGCAGGAGATCACGCCGATCCACCCGGAGCTGGAGGAGCCGCTCCGGGAGGTCCTGGACGTCACCTACGGCCTGATCGTGTACCAGGAGCAGGTGCAGAAGGCCGCCCAGATCATCGCGGGTTACTCGCTCGGCGAGGCCGACATCCTCCGCCGGGTGATGGGCAAGAAGAAGCCCGAGGAACTGGCGAAGAACTTCGTCCTGTTCCAGAAGGGCGCCCGCGACAAGGGCTTCAGCGACGAGGCCATCCAGGCGCTGTGGGACGTGCTGGTCCCGTTCGCCGGATACGCGTTCAACAAGGCGCACTCCGCCGCGTACGGCCTGGTGTCCTACTGGACCGCCTATCTGAAGGCCAACTACCCGGCCGAGTACATGGCCGGCCTGCTGACCTCGGTCAAGGACGACAAGGACAAGTCGGCGGTCTACCTCAACGAGTGCCGCCGCATGGGCATCAAGGTGCTCCCGCCGAACGTCAACGAGTCGGAGTCCAACTTCGCCGCCCAGGGCGACGACGTGATCCTCTTCGGCCTCTCCGCGGTGCGCAACGTGGGCACCAACGTGGTCGAGGCGATCATCCGGGGCCGCAAGACCAAGGGGAAGTACCTCTCCTTCCCGGACTACCTCGACAAGGTCGAGGCGGTCGCCTGCAACAAGCGCACCACCGAGTCGCTGATCAAGGCCGGCGCCTTCGACTCGATGAACCACACCCGCAAGGGCCTCACCGCGCAGTACGAGCCGATGATCGACAACGTGGTCGCGGTCAAGCGCAAGGAGGCCGAGGGGCAGTTCGACCTCTTCGGCGGCATGGGCGACGACGCCGGCGACGAGCCCGGCTTCGGACTGGACGTCCAGTTCACCGACGAGGAGTGGGAGAAGACCTATCTCCTCGCCCAGGAGCGGGAGATGCTCGGTCTCTACGTCTCCGACCACCCGCTCTTCGGCCTGGAGCACGTGCTCTCCGACAAGGCCGACGCGGGCATCTCCCAGCTGACCGGCGGCGAGCACTCCGACGGCGCGGTGGTGACCATCGGCGGCATCATCTCCGGCCTCCAGCGCAAGATGACCAAGCAGGGCAACGCCTGGGCCATCGCCACCGTGGAGGACCTCGCGGGCTCCATCGAGTGCATGTTCTTCCCGGCGACCTACCAGCTCGTCTCGACCCAACTCGTCGAGGACGCCGTGGTGTTCGTCAAGGGCAGGCTCGACAAGCGGGAGGACGTGCCGCGGCTGGTCGCCATGGAGCTGCAGGTGCCCGACCTGTCCAACGCGGGCACCAACGCCCCCGTGGTGCTGACCATCCCGGCGGTCCGGGTCACCCCGCCGATGATCAGCCGCCTCGGCGAGATCCTCACCCACCACAAGGGCGACAGCGAGGTCCGCATCAAACTCCAGGGCCCGCACAAGACCACCGTGCTGCGCCTGGACCGGCACCGGGTCAAGCCCGACCCCGCGCTCTACGGCGACCTGAAGGTCCTGCTCGGCCCGTCCTGCCTGACCGGCTGAGCCCGGCGGGGGCACGGAGCCAAGGCGATACGCGGAACAAAAGGGGCGCACCCCGCGGCGGTGCGCCCCTTTCTGTATGCCCGCTGTGGGCTCAAATGCCCTGTGGCGACATTCAGTTGTGGCCGAAGCGCTTGTTCTGCTTGCGGGTGTAGTCCTGCTGGCCGCCCGCGACCTGGGCGGTGGCCTCCTGCGCCTCGGGGGCCTGCTCGCTCGAGCGCTGGGACTGCTCGGCCTGGGAAGCGCGGTTCTTCGGGCCGGTCTGCTTGCGGTTCTTGTTCTTGGCCATGGGGATCTGCCTCCTGAAGGGGGTCTAGGGGCCAGGGCCGAAATTAGATTCACATACGCTGACATCAAGCGCATGTCGGATAATTACCGTGTGTGACAGGGTTGATGGGGACACCGGCCCCCGAAACGCCACGCCGAAGATCGAGTTCCGGCCGTTAACCCCCGCGCGGTCGGGCAGACTCGAAGGAACGCCGAAGCAATACCTCCCGGAAAGAGGGTGAGTCGCGTGGACCGCTGCATCGTCCTGGTGGACGCCGGGTATCTGCTGGGAGCCGCCGCGAGCCTCCTCGCCGGTGAGCCCTCGCGGTCCCGGATCATCGTCGACCACACCGCGCTCATCCAGGCGCTGCGCGAACGCGCCGAGTCCGAGACCGGCCGCCCGCTGCTGCGCATCTACTGGTTCGACGGCGCCCCCGACCGGGTCCCCCAGCCGGAGCACCGCAGGCTCCGGGTGATGCCCCGCGTGACCGTCCGGCTCGGCGCCCTGACCAGAAGCGACGGCCGCTGGGCCCAGAAGGGCGTCGACGCGGCCATGCACGCGGAGCTGACCGAGCTGGCCCGTAACCGCGCCTGCTCCGACATCGTCCTCGTCACCGGCGACGGCGATCTGCTGCCCGGCATGATGGCGGCCAAGGAGCACGGTGTCGCCGTCCACCTATGGGCCGTGCAGGCCGCCGACGGGGACTACAACCAGTCCGAGGACCTGGTCGCCGAGGCCGACGAGCGGCGCGTGCTGGACCGCGCCTGGATCGTCAAGGCCGTCCGCGCCAAGGAGCTCACCGGCGTCTGCGCCCCGCCCCCGGCGCCGCGTCCCGAGATCGCCGCGATCCTCTCCGCCCCCCTGCCCGAGTCCGCGCCCTCCGGCCGCGAAGGCACCGCCGAGGACGACACCCATCGCCCGGCCGCCCCCGCCTCGGAGAACGGCACCCAGGACCGGGCCGTCGCCCACAAGGGCGTCCCCACCCCCAAGGACCTGGCCGCGCTGCGCGCTTCCGGTGCCGCGCCGGCGCAGGCTCCGGCGAGCGCCACCCTGCGCTGGTCCTCCGACAAGGGCTGGGTGGACCGGCCGGGCACCGCCGCCGAGCCGCCGGAGGTCGCCGCCATGCCGACCCTGGCGCAGCTCACCACCGCCGAGCAGCGCTGGGCGGACCGCGAGGAGGACATCACCACGGTCGGCGGCGACCCCTACGAGGTCGGCCAGGTGTTCGCCCGCCGCTGGATGGCCCGGCTCGGCGACCAGGGCCACCTCCAGCGGCTGTCCGCGATGTACCCCCGCATCCCGCACCGCATCGACGGCGAGCTGCTGCGCTACGCGGCCCGCTTCGGTCTGCTCGCCCACAAGGACGACCAGATCGACGAGCACGACCGTTACGCCATCCGGGCGGGGTTCTGGCGGGAATTCGACGTCCCGGCCGCGGCGGAGAACGCCACCGCCGGGGAGTGAACGCGCCCTGACCGGCGGATGCCGAGATGAGGTGCCCCAAAGGCGAGTAAAGGGGCCGCACCGCGTAGTCTCGTCCCTCGTGACCACGCGCGCGGGAGAGCCACTCAGGTACGACGACGTCGTACGCGTGCGCGCGCTCAGCAAGACCTATCCGCCCCTCAAGGGGCGGCGCGGAGCGGCCGGGGCGCCCGAGGTCCGGGCCACCGACCAGGTGACCCTGGACGTGCGGCACGGCGAGATCTTCGGGCTGCTCGGCCCGAACGGCGCGGGCAAGTCCACCCTGGTCCGCCAGCTCACCGGGCTGCTGCGCCCCGACTCCGGCAGCGTCGAGATCCTCGGCCACGACATCGTGCGCCACCCCGAGCGGGCCGCCCGCATCCTCGCATACCTGGGCCAGGAGTCCTCCGCGCTGGACGAGCTGACCGTCGCCCTCGCCGCCGAGACCACCGGCCGGCTGCGCGGCCTGGAGGCACGCGCCGCCCGCGCCGAACGTGACGCCGTACTGGACGAGCTGGGCCTCGCCCCGATCGCCGGACGCCCGCTGAAGAAGCTGTCGGGCGGCCAGCGGCGGCTCGCCTGCCTCGCCGCCGCCCTCGTGGGCGCCCGCCCGCTGCTGGTGCTGGACGAGCCGACCACCGGCATGGACCCGGTGGCCCGGCGCGCGGTCTGGGCCGCCGTCGACCGGCGCCGGGCCGAGCAGGGCGCCACCGTGCTGCTGGTCACCCACAACGTCATCGAGGCCGAGACCGTGCTCGACCGCGTTGCCGTGCTCGACGAGGGCCGGGTGATCGCCTGCGACACCCCGGCCGGGCTCAAGGAGCGGGTCTCCGGCGAGGTCCGGGTCGAGCTGGTCTGGCGGGAGCGGGCGCCGCTGGAGGTGCCCGAGGTCGCCGTACTGCGCGAGCGGGCCGTGGAGGCGGGGCGCCGCTGGACGCTCCGGCTCGCCCCCGAGGAGGCGCGGGCCGCCGTCGCCACCGTCACCGGCGGGGCCGCCTTCGCCGCGCTGGACGACTTCACCCTCGCCACGCCGAGCCTGGAGGACGTCTACCTCGCCCTCGGCGGGGCCGCCCGGCAGGGGCTGGTGAAGGCGTGAGCGCGGTCCTGATCGCATCCGTATGGTCCCTCGGGGACGTCTGTCCGGCCGCCGTCGGGAAGAGGAGCAGCGCGTCGTGAGTGTCGTACCCGCCGAGGTCCTGCCGGGCGCCGCGAGGAGCGGGCCGGGGCAGGCGCGGCGCGCGGCCGAGCTGGGGCCGCCCGTGCGGCTGTGGCCGTCGCTGGCCGCCGTCTACCGGGCCCAGTTGTCGCGGGCCCGGGTGGCGCGCATCCCGCTGCTGTTCGTGGCGACCTTCCAGTCGGTCGGCATCGCCGTGATGATGCGGGGCGTGGTGGACAGCGGGCCCGAGGCGCAGGCCGTGGTCGCCGGGTCCTCGGTGCTGGTCGTCGCGTACGTGGCGCTGAACCTGCTCTCGCAGTACTTCGGCCAGTTGCGCGCCAGCGGCGGGCTCGACCACTACGCCACGCTGCCGGTGCCGCCGGCCGCCGTGGTGCTGGGCGCGGCGGCCGCGTACGCCTCCTTCACCGTGCCGGGGACGCTGGTCACCGCGGTCGTGGGCTGCGCGCTGTTCGGGCTGCCGCTGTCCAACCTCTGGGTGCTGCTGGCGGTGATCCCGCTGGCCGGGGCCGCGCTGTCCGGGCTCGGCGCCGCGTTCGGGCTGCTCGCCCCGCGCCCCGAACTCGCCACACTGCTCGGCCAGCTCGGCATGTCGGCGGCGCTGCTGCTCGGCGTGCTGCCCGCCGACCGGATGCCCGGCGTCGTGCGCTTCGCCCGCGACCTGCTGCCCTCGACCTACGGGGTGGAGGCGTACGCGCGCACCTTCGGCCCGCACCCCGACTGGGCGGTGGTCCTCGCTGACCTGGGGGTGTGCGCGGGCGTCGGAGTGATCTCGCTGGCCGTGGCGACCCGCGCGTACCGCAGGGCCGCCGTCCGGTGACGCGGCGCGCGACGCGACCTGGCACGATGTCAGGGTGACCGCACCGCTGACTCCGCCACCGCCGCCGCACGACGACTTCGCGCATCAGCACGGAGGGGGCCCCTCGGGCGGGACACCGGTCGCGGACCCGTACGGACAGGACGGCCCCGGTATGAAGACCGAAGTACGCGAAGCCGTCGTCGTGGCCGTGGCGGTGGCCCTCTCCGGGGTGCTGCTGGGGTTGCTGTGGTGGTGGCTGGCCCCGCACGTGCCGCTGGTGGGCGAGGAGACCGACCGGAGCTGGGTGGTCTACCTCAAGGACACCGAGGGCGAGCAGGCGGCCGGGGTGGACGGCACCTTCGCCCTGCTGGGCCTGGCGTTCGGCCTGATCAGCGCGGTCCTGGTGTTCCTGCTGCGGCGGCGCGGGGGTGTGCCGCTGGTGGTGGGCCTCGGTGTCGGCGGGCTGCTCGCCTCGGTGCTGGGCTGGCGGCTCGGGGTCTGGCTGGGCCCGACCTCGGACGTCATCGCGCACGCCAAGGCGGTCGGCGCCGGTGTCACCTTCCCGGCACCGCTCCGGCTCGGTGCCAAGGGCGCCCTGCTGGCCTGGCCGCTGGGCGCGCTCCTGGTCCACCTGGGCCTGACGGCTCTTTTCGGCCCCCGCGACCCCGACCCGTACGAGCAGGGCCCCTACGACCACGAGCCGCGGGGCCCGTACGGGACGCCGTCCGCGTAACCGGTCAGCCGCGGCCGATGGGCGCCAGGACGGCCTTCGTCAGGGTGGCCAGGTCGGCCGGGGCGAGTTCGACCTCCAGGCCGCGCCGGCCCGCCGACACGCAGATCGTGGCGTGGGCCCCGGCCGACTCGTCCAGCACGGTGGGGAGCTTCTTGCGCTGGCCCAGCGGCGAGATGCCGCCGCGCACATAGCCGGTGGTGCGCTCGGCGAGCGCCGGGTCGGCCATCGCCGCCCGCTTGCCGCCGACGGCCGCCGCCAGCGCCTTGAGGTCCAGCGTGCCGGAGACCGGGACCACGGCGACCGTCAGGGCGCCGTCCACGTCGGCCACCAGCGTCTTGAAGACCCGGTCGGGGGAGACGCCCATCGCCTCGGCGGCCTCCTCGCCGTAGGAGGGGTGGGCCGGATCGTGCTCGTAGGAGTGGACCGTGTGGTCCACGCCCGCCGCGGTGAGGGCCACCGTGGCGGGCGTGCCGCCCGCCTGCTGCTTCTTGGACTTCTTCGCCATCGCGGGTGCCGGCCCTCTGTTCCTTCAGTTCAGACTGGTGCGCGCCCGCGTCAGCTCGAACGCGGGCAGTGAGGGCAGACTACGGATGATCGCCGTCTCGGCGCGAAGCAGTTTCAGCTCGTCCCGCAGCCGGGACGCGGTGTCCGGTGCCTGGAGGAGCCGCTGCTTGGTCGGGGTGTCCAGCACCATCGCGGCCGCCACCAGGTAGGAGATCACACCGGGGTCGTCCGGCAGGTCGGAATCGGCGGAGATGGAGCGCTCATGGGCGCCCGCCAGCCGCTTCTGGTACTGCTGGAAGGAGCGCAGCACCCCCTCGGCGAGCGCGCCCGCCTCGTCGCCGGGCTCCTCCGGCAGCTCCTCCACCTCGGCGGTGAGGAACGCCCCCGAGTCGTCCACCGAGAGCAGCCGGACGCGGGTGGTGCCGGTGCACAGCACCTCGAAGGTACCGTCGGGACGCTCCCGGATGGTCGCGGCGTCCGCCACACAGGCCACCCGGTGCAGCGCCTTGAGCGGGTCGGGACCGAAGCCGGCCGCGGGGCCCTCCTCGGTGTCGGCGTCGGGGTCCGGCAGCCCCGTGGCGCTCGGCGCCAGCTGGTGGCCGTCGCGGATCGCCACGACGACGAACCTGCGCGGCTCGTCCTCCGGGGTCTTCAGCAGCTCGCGCATGATGGCGCGATACCGCTCCTCGAAGACGGACAGCGGCAGCACGAGTCCCGGGAACAGCGCCGTGTTCAGCGGGAAGAGGGGCAGGCGGGCGGTGGTCACGACGCCCCAGCCTAATGGTCCGGCGCGCGGGAGCGTCCGCGGCGCAGCGGCAGTCTCACCGATCCCGGCCCGGCCGGCCCCCGTCGGCCCCCGCCGGGCTCAGACGTGGGAGCGCGGCGGGGCCGGGAGCAGGGCGGCCAGGGCGGCGGGCGGGGCGTCGGTCAGCAGGGCGTCGCGCAGCCGCAGGAAGTGCCCGAGCGGGTCCTCGGACACCCGGCTCCAGGGGTACGAGGTGGCGTACGGGCCGATCAGCGCGAGCTGGGTGCGGGCCTCCTCCCAGCGCTCCAGACGCAGCAGGACGTAGAGCAGCTTGTTGCGGACCTGGGCGAGGCGGGGGTCGGCGGCCGGGTAACGGGCGGAGAGTGCCGCCGCGCGGTCGGCGGCCGCGAGCAGCCTCTCGCGGGGCACCTCGGGGCCGCAGGCGTCGGTGAGGTAGCCGAAGGCGGCCCGCAGCGGGAGCGCCTGCACCAGCGAGCCGGGCGGGGCGTCCTGGGCGGCCGGCTCGGCGAAGTCGAAGCACTCGCGGTGCGAGCCGTGCCAGAAGGTGGCCAGATAGCGCAGCGCCGCGACATGGCAGCCGTAGTGGTGCGGGGAGCGGCGTACGGCCGCCTCCCACAGCTCCTCGAAGTAGCGGTGGCCCGCGCGGGAGCCGCGCGCGTGGTCCAGCGCGATCCGCCAGGGCACCGGGTCGCGGTCGTCGGCGCGGGCGGCGGCCGTGATCAGCGGGCTGGCCTCGCGCAGCAGCTCGGCGCGGCCCGGCGAGGGCCAGGCGCGGTCCACGGCCAGCTGGGCGCCGACGAGCAGCACGCCCGGATCGCCGGGGTCGGCCGCCCGCCACGCCTCGAACCACTCGGGGCGGGAGCGGGCGAAGGCGGCGAGCCGGGTGGCGTAGGCGTCGCGCTCCTCCCACTGGGCCGCCGCGCGGGTGGCCGCGAGCAGGGCGGCGGCGACCGTGAACTCGCCCTGCCCGGCCGAGACCAGGGCGGGGGAGAGGCGGTCGTCGGGCGCGTCGAGGATGACGTCGTCGGCCGGTGCGGGGGAGTCCGGGCGCGAGGCGCGTCGTGTCTTCCGGGTGGGGCGGAGGAACGCCGGCAGCAGAACCATGGTGCCGACCATTGAAAGTCCGCAGGTCCGGCCCGCGCCAGAGGGTTGGGGCAAGTTGTGGAAGGTTGTGCGGCCGAGGGTCAAGGAACCGCAAAAAGGTGGCTTTTCAACTATTGTCAGGCCCCTGCCACCAAAAAGGCACCACGAACCCCACGCGACCCCTTCGCATCAGCTCCGCCGCAGCAGCCGGGTCGCCCCCGCCGCCACCGCCGTCGCCAGCACCCAGCCCAGCATGATCAGCACCGCCGCCAGCCACGGCCACGCACCCCGCAACCGCCACTGGTCGAGCTGGCCCAGGTCGATCACCGGCAGCAGCAGGTCCAGCGTGAGCAGCGCCGGGCTCCACGCCGGATGGTCCTCCGAGTGCGCCGGCGGCGGGTCGGCGTGCGCGAAGGCCAGCGTGCCCGCCGCCCACAGCACCGCGAGCCACAGCGCGGCCCGCCCCGGCCGGTACCCGTAGGCGACCGTCCAGTCCTGCGCGTACCCCCACAGCTTGGCCGCCAGCGGCAGGGTCTCGCGGCGTCTGCGGTGCTTGGCGAGCAGTACGTCGCGGGCGTCCTCGTCCTCCCCGGCCGCGCGCAGCACGGCCGCCAGCCGCTCGTACGGCTCCGGGTGGTACTCGGCGGTCGCCGCCGCCACCCAGTCCAGCCGGTGGGCCAGCGGGAAGGGTCCGCGCGGTACGAGGTTCTCGTACGTGAAGCCGCGCATCTGGAGGTTCCCCGGCTCCGGCCAGCTGCCCACGTGATCCACCAGGTTGACGATCCGGGCGCCCGACAGCACCACCCGGCCCGACGGCGGCCGGTCCCCGAGGAAGCGCAGCTCGGGCGTCTGCACCCGGCGCAGCGACAGCTCCTGGTCGTCGGTGAGCACGAACCGGGCCCCCTCCAGGTCCACCGCGTCCCCGAACCGCCCGTCGTCCAGCCGCATCCCGCCCCGGCACTCGAACCGCTGCACCCGCGTCCCGCGCGCCGGTGTCGTCCCGCTCAGCAGCGGGCTGCCCACCGCGGCCGGGGTCAGATACAGGGTCCGCTCCACCGTGAGCTGCGGGGCGTTCAGCGCCAGCCGGGCGTACGGGTTGGACAGCCGGGCCCCGCGCAGGCTCAGCGACACGCCCACCTGGGCGCCGCGCAGCCGCAGTTCGCCGTACGACTCCAGCATCTCCGCCTGGAGGTCCTGGCCCACCGTCATGCCGTCCGCCGCGATGGACCGCCCGCCCCGGTCCCGGTGCGCCACCGCCTGGTTGAGCATCAGGTCGGTGCCTATCCGGGCGTCGGTCAGCCGGATGCCGGTACGGAAGCGGCAGCGTGCCAGATGCAGATCACCCTCGGTGCGCACCCGCGCCGCCTCCAGGCGGGGCACCGCGCAGTCCACCAGGCGCACGGTGGTGAAATGCGCCTCCGGCACCCGGACCTCGTCGTCGAACCGGCAGCACCGCAGCTCCACGTACGGCGTGACGGTGCCGCCCGCCAGGTCCACCGTGCCGGTGATCCGCACCCCGGTCAGCTTCAGCGAGGAGACCCGGCCGGCGAGCGCGGGCGGCCCGTCCAGCAGCAGCCAGCACACCACGCGCGCCCGCACACTGCGTTCCGGGCCCCAGGGGACGCCGCCGTGCGGATCGTCCACGCCGGACTCGCCGCTGCTCAGGTCGTACACGCTGCCGTTGCGGAACGCCTGCCACATGCCCGCCTCGGCCGGGGTCAGATCGTCCGGCAGCTCCTGAGCGCCCGGACCCGCCGCCAGTGCCTCGGTCACCGCGGCTCCTCTCCCGCGAGCCGGCCACGGGCGTCACCGCCTGGCCCGCCGCCCACGTCCGTCCCACACGTCGTTCCCCGGCTCATGCCCGGTCAGTGACGGGTTCGACACACAAAGTGAGGGTGAATTCGCGGGTTCCGGCCACGCTCTGTGCCACCGGTTGTCCCATGTTCTGTATCAGCCACTGATACACGCGGACGGGCCCCGGCGCCGGTCTGAGAGAATTGGGACTGTGATCTCCCGAATCGATCTGCGCGGCGACGCCCTCCCCGAGGGCCCCGCCCTGCGCGACCTGCTGCCCCGAGCCGACTTCGACGTCTCGGCCGCCCTGGAGAAGGTGCGTCCGATCTGCGAGGCCGTGCATCATCGTGGCGACGCGGCACTGATCGACTTCGCGGAGAAGTTCGACGGAGTACGGCTGGAACACGTCCGTGTCCCGGCCCAGGCGCTCACCGAGGCGCTCGCGGCCCTCGACCCGGCCGTGCGCGCCGCCCTGGAGGAGTCCATCCGCCGGGCCCGCCTGGTCCACCGCGCCCAGCGCCGCACCACCCACACCACCCAGGTCGTCCCCGGCGGCACCGTCACCGAGAAGTGGGTCCCCGTCGACCGGGTCGGGCTGTACGCGCCCGGCGGCCGCTCGGTCTACCCCTCCTCCGTGATCATGAACGTGGTGCCCGCGCAGGAGGCCGGCGTCGGCTCCGTCGCGCTCGCCTCCCCGCCGCAGGCCGAGTTCGGGGGCCTGCCGCACCCCACCATCCTCGCCGCCTGCGCCCTGCTCGGGGTGGACGAGGTGTACGCGGCCGGCGGCGCCACCGCCGTGGCGATGTTCGCCTACGGCACCGAGTCCTGCCCGCCCGCCAACATGGTCACCGGTCCCGGCAACATCTGGGTCGCCGCCGCCAAGCGCTTCTTCACCGGCAGGATCGGCATCGACGCGGAGGCCGGCCCCACCGAGATCGCGGTCCTCGCCGACGACACCGCCGACCCGGTGCACGTCGCCTCCGACCTGATCAGCCAGGCCGAGCACGACCCGCTGGCCGCCGCCGTCCTCGTCACCGACTCGGCCGCCCTGGCCGACGCCGTCGAGGCCGAGCTGAAGACGCAGGTCGCCGCGACCAAGCACATCGAAGACCGGATCGTGCCCGCGCTGAACGGTCAGCAGTCCGCGATCGTCCTCGTGGACGGAGTCGAGGAGGGCCTGCGGGTGGTCGACGCGTACGGCGCCGAGCACCTGGAGATCCAGACCCGCGACGCGGCCGCCGTCGCCGACCGGGTGCGCAACGCGGGCGCCGTCTTCATCGGCCCCTGGGCGCCGGTCTCCCTCGGGGACTACGCGGCCGGGTCCAACCACGTGCTGCCCACCGGCGGCTGCGCCTGCCACTCCTCGGGCCTGTCCGTGCAGTCGTTCCTGCGCGGTATCCACATCGTCGACTACACGGAGGACGCCCTCGCCGAGGTCGCCCACCATGTGGTGACCCTCGCGGAGGCCGAGGACCTGCCCGCGCACGGCGCGGCGGTCAAGGCCCGCTTCGGCTGGAAGGTACCGGGGACCAAGTGACCGGCATCGACGAACTCCCCGTACGGGACGAGCTGCGCGGCAAGTCCCCCTACGGCGCGCCCCAGTTGGACGTCCCCGTCCGGCTGAACACCAACGAGAACCCCTATCCCCTGCCCGAACCGCTGGTCGAGCGGATCGCGGAGCGGGTGCGCGATGCCGCCCGGAACCTGAACCGCTACCCCGACCGGGACGCGGTCCAGCTCCGCAGCGAACTCGCCAAATACCTCACCACGACCGGCCACCACCCCCTCGACGCCCGGAACGTCTGGGCGGCCAACGGCTCCAACGAGGTCATCCAGCAGCTCCTGCAGACCTTCGGCGGACCCGGCCGCACCGCGCTCGGCTTCGAGCCGTCGTACTCGATGCACGCGCTGATCGCGCGCGGCACCGGCACCGGCTGGATCTCCGGACCGCGCGGCGCGGACTTCACCATCGACCTGGTCGCCGCCGAGCGCGCCATCGCCGAGCACAGGCCCGACGTCGTCTTCATCACCACCCCCAACAACCCCACCGGCAACGCCGTCCCGCCGGAGACCGTCCTCGCGCTGTACGAGGCCGCGCAGGCGGCGAAGCCGTCCATGGTGGTCGTGGACGAGGCGTACATCGAGTTCAGTCACGGCGACTCGCTGCTGCCGCTCCTCGAGGGCCGCCCGCACCTGGTGGTCTCGCGGACCATGTCCAAGGCGTTCGGCGCCGCCGGACTGCGCCTCGGCTACCTGGCCGCCGACCCCGCCGTGGTGGACGCCGTCCAGCTGGTCCGGCTGCCCTACCACCTGAGCGCCGTCACCCAGGCGACCGCGCTGGCCGCGCTGGAGCACACCGACACGCTGCTCGGCTATGTCGAGCAGCTCAAGGCCGAGCGGGACCGGCTCGTCGCCGAACTGCGGGCCATCGGCTACGAGGTGACCGAGTCCGACGCCAACTTCGTGCAGTTCGGCCGCTTCGAGGACACCCAGGGCGCGTGGCGGCGCATCCTCGACAACGGGGTGCTGGTCCGGGACAACGGCGTGCCCGGATGGCTGCGGGTGACCGCCGGAACCCCCGAAGAGAACGACGCGTTCCTCGACGCGGTACGGGACTTGAAGAAGGAGCTTGACGCATGAGCCGCACCGGACGCGTGCAGCGCACCACCAAGGAGACCTCGGTCCTCGTCGAGATCGACCTCGACGGCACCGGCAAGACCGACATCGCCACCGGCGTCGGCTTCTACGACCACATGCTCGACCAGCTCGGCCGGCACGGCCTGTTCGACCTCACCGTGAAGACCGACGGCGACCTGCACATCGACACCCACCACACCATCGAGGACACCGCCCTCGCGCTCGGCGCCGCCTTCAAGCAGGCGCTCGGCGACAAGGTGGGCATCTACCGCTTCGGCAACTGCACGGTCCCGCTGGACGAGTCCCTCGCCCAGGTCACCGTCGACCTCTCCGGCCGCCCCTACCTCGTGCACACCGAGCCCGAGAAGATGGCGCCGATGATCGGCGAGTACGACACCACGATGACCCGGCACATCCTGGAGTCCTTCGTCGCCCAGGCCCAGATCGCGCTGCACGTGCACGTGCCCTACGGGCGCAACGCGCACCACATCGTGGAGTGCCAGTTCAAGGCCCTCGCCCGCGCGCTGCGCTACGCCAGTGAGCGCGACCCGCGCGCGGCCGGCATCCTCCCCTCCACGAAGGGCGCGCTGTAACCCCATGACCGGACTGTCCACCATCCTGATCGTCGTCGGCCTCTTCCTGGTCGGCGGCATCATCTCCTTCGTCAAGCAGAAGATGCCCACCAGCCTGATCGTGCTGGTCTCCATCGGCGCGGCCATGTGCCTGGTCGCGGGCGTCATGCGGCTGGGGGTGTGGAGTTGAGCGACGTGAAGAAGGTCGTGGTCTTCGACTACGGCTTCGGCAACGTCCGTTCCGCCGAGCGTGCCCTGGCCCGCGTGGGCGCCGAGGTGGAGATCACCCGCGACTTCGGCAAGGCGATGAACGCCGACGGCCTGCTGGTGCCCGGCGTCGGCGCGTTCGCCGCCTGCATGACCGGCCTGCGCGAGGCCCGCGGCGACTGGGTCGTCGACCGGCGCCTGGCCGGCGGCCGCCCGGTGCTCGGCATCTGCGTCGGCATGCAGATCCTGTTCGCGCGCGGCATCGAGCACGGTGTGGAGACCGACGGCCTGGACGAGTGGCCCGGCACGGTCGGCCCGCTCAAGGCCGACGTGGTGCCCCACATGGGCTGGAACACCGTCGACGCCCCGGCCGACTCCCGCCTCTTCGAGGGGCTGGACCCGGCCGAGCGCTTCTACTTCGTGCACTCCTACGCCGTGCAGGACTGGGACTTCGAGCAGCTCAGCGCGGCCATGACCCCGCCCGCGGTGACCTGGTCGACCTACGGCGGGCCGTTCGTGGCCGCCGTGGAGAACGGCGTGCTGTCCGCCACCCAGTTCCACCCCGAGAAGTCCGGCGACGCCGGCGCCCAGCTCCTCACCAACTGGATCGGAACCCTCTGAGACCATGGCCAAGCTCGAACTGCTCCCCGCCGTCGATGTCCGCGACGGCCAGGCCGTACGCCTCGTGCACGGCGAGTCCGGCTCCGAGACCTCCTACGGCTCCCCGCTGGAGGCGGCCCTCGCCTGGCAGCGCGCGGGCGCGGAGTGGCTGCATCTGGTCGACCTGGACGCCGCGTTCGGCACCGGGGACAACCGGGCCCTGATCGCCGAGGTCGCGGGGGCCATGGACATCAAGGTGGAGCTGTCCGGCGGCATCCGCGACGACGACACCCTCGCCGCCGCCCTCGCCACCGGCTGCACCCGCGTCAACCTCGGCACCGCCGCCCTGGAGACCCCCGAGTGGGTCGCCAAGGTCATCGCGGAGTACGGCGACAAGATCGCCGTCGGCCTCGACGTACGCGGCACCACCCTGCGTGGCCGCGGCTGGACCCGCGACGGCGGCGACCTCTACGAGACGCTCGCCCGCCTGGACCGCGAGGGCTGCGCCCGCTACGTGGTCACCGACATCGCCAAGGACGGTACCCTCCAGGGCCCCAACCTGGAGCTGCTGAAGAACGTCTGCGCGGCCACCGACCGCCCGGTCGTCGCCTCCGGCGGCGTCTCCTCGCTGGACGACCTGCGCGCCATCGCCGACCTCGTGCCGCTCGGCGTCGAGGGCTCCATCGTCGGCAAGGCGCTGTACGCCAAGGCGTTCACCCTGGAAGAGGCCCTCGCGGCGGTGTCCCGATGAGCGACGTACGCCGGATCAGCACCGGCGCGCCGTGGGAGGACCAGTTCGGCTACGCCCGCGCCGTGGAGCTGCCCAACGGCCTGGTGCTGGTCTCCGGCTGCACCTCCATCGTGGACGGGCAGATCGCCGGGGGCGGCCCGTACGAGCAGGCCGTCAACGCCTTCGGTGTCGCGCTCGGCGCGCTGGCGCAGGTGGGCCTCGGCCGTGACGATGTGGTGCGCACCCGTATGTACATCACCCATGCCCGCGACGTGGAGGAGGTCGGACGCGCACACAAGGAGCTGTTCGACACCGTCCGGCCCGCCGCATCCATGATCATCGTCTCCGGTTTCGTGGACCCCAGCCTGGTCGTCGAGATCGAGGTGGAGGCGTTCCGAGGAGTGTCCGCATGAGCCTGGCCGTACGCGTGATCCCCTGCCTCGACGTGGACAACGGCCGGGTCGTCAAGGGCGTCAACTTCCAGAACCTGCGCGACGCGGGCGACCCGGTGGAGATGGCCAAGGTCTACGACGCCGAGGGCGCCGACGAGCTGACCTTCCTGGACATCACCGCCTCCTCCGGCGACCGGGAGACCACCTACGACGTGGTGCGCCGCACCGCCGAGCAGGTCTTCATCCCGCTCACCGTCGGCGGCGGCGTCCGCACCGCCGAGGACGTCGACAAGCTGCTGCGGGCCGGCGCCGACAAGGTGGGTGTCAACACCGCCGCCATCGCCCGGCCGGACCTCATCCGCGAGATCGCCGAGCGGTTCGGCCGCCAGGTGCTGGTCCTCTCGGTGGACGCCCGCCGCACCCCGTCCGGCTCCTTCGAGGTCACCACCCACGGCGGCCGCACGGGCACCGGCATCGACGCGGTCGAGTGGGCACACCGGGCCGCCGAGCTGGGCGCGGGCGAGATCCTGCTCAACTCGATGGACGCCGACGGCACCAAGGACGGCTACGACCTCGACATGCTGGCGGCCGTCCGCAAGCACGTCTCCGTCCCGGTGATCGCCTCCGGCGGCGCGGGTGCCCTCGCGCACTTCCCCCCGGCCGTCGACGCGGGCGCGGACGCGGTGCTGGCCGCCTCCGTCTTCCACTTCGGCGACCTGCGCATCGGCCAGGTCAAGCACACCCTGCGAGAAGCGGGCCACCCGGTCCGTGTCTGAACCGGGCCCCCGCACCGACACCGAGATACGCCCGGCCGCCCCCACAGGCGACCGGGCGGCTCATCGTGACCCCAACGTCCTGCGCTGGCTGGCCGCGTACACCGCGTCCATGCTCGGGGACAACGTCTACTACATCGCCCTGTCCTGGGCCGCCGTGCGGGCCGGGAGCCCCTCGCAGGCCGGGCTCGTGATGGCGGCCAGCGCGGTGCCCAGGGCCTTGCTGCTGCTGGGCGGCGGGGTGATCGCGGACCGGTTCGGGCCGCGCCGGGTGGTCGTCGGCAGCGACGCCGTGCGCTGCGCGGCCGTGCTCGCGGTCGCCGCGCTGCTGTCCGTCACCACGCCCGGCCTCTGGCCGCTCGCCGCGCTGGCGCTGGTCTTCGGCACCGTCGACGCCGTCTTCATGCCGGCCGTCGGCGCGCTCCCGGCCCGGATCACCGCACCCGGCCAGCTCGCCCGCGTGCAGGGCCTGCGCGGGCTCGCCATCCGGATCGCCGGTGTCGTCGGCGCCCCGCTCGGCGGGCTCGGCGTGGCCATGGGTGGCGCGGCCACCGCGTTCGGACTGGCCGGACTGCTCATCGCGCTCTCGCTACCCCTGCTGATCACCGTCCGGATCAGGCCGCTCCCGGACGAGAGGAGCGGCCGAGAGGCGGGCACCGCCTGGGCCGGCCTGGTGGACGGCCTGCGCTACGTCCGCCGCCACCGCGTCCTCGGCCCGCTGATGCTCGCCATCGCCCTCGGCGACTTCGGCTTCGTCGGCCCGCTCAACGTCGGTCTCACCCTGCTCGCCGACCGGCGTGGCTGGGGCGCGGCAGGCATGGGCTGGGTGCTCGCCGGGTTCGGCGTCGGCGCGGGTGCCGTCTCAGCTCTGCTCGCGGTACGCGGCCGGGTTCCGCGCGCCGGGCTTACCGCGGCCTGCTCGATCCTCGCCGGGTCGGTCGCCATCGGCGCCCTCGCCTATGTGCCGGTGCTCCCCGCGGCGGTCGGCACGGCCCTGCTGGTCGGGCTGCTCGCCGGGCTCAGCGGCGTGATGTGCGGGGCGCTGCTCCAGACCCAGGCCGACCCCGCCTACCTGGGCCGGATCACCGCCGTCGCCAGCCTGGTCAGCCTGGGGCTCGCCCCGCTGAGCATGCCGTTCGCGGCCACCGCGATCGGTGTCTGGGGGCTCGGGCCGGTGTTCGTGGCCAGCGCGGCGGTGTGCGGGCTGGGCGGGGTCGTGGTGCTGTGCTTCCCGCACCTCAGGCGGGCCGAGCTGCCCGTCTGAGGGGTCAGCGCAGTCGCTGGGTGAGCTGGACCAGATTGCCCACCGTGTCGTCGAACACGGCCGCCAGCACCGGCCCCTGCTCCTGCGGGGGATGGGTGAACCGGACACCGGCGGCGCGCAGCCGCTCGTACTCCACGCGCATGTCGTCCACCTCGAACACGATGGTCGGCAGGCCCGCTTCGTACAGCGCGGTGCGGTACGGCTCGGCGATGGGGCCCCCGCCGGGCTCCAGCAGCAACTGGAGGTCCGGCTGGGCCCCCTGCGGCGCGCCCACCGTCACGAACAGCACGCCGTCGCCGAGGTCCAGGTGGAGCCGGGTCTCGAACCCCAGCACCTCCGTGTAGAAGGCGTGCGCCCGCGCCACGTCGTCCACATAGACCCCGGTCATGGCGACCTTGATCATGGCGGTGCCCCGCTCTCGTCAGGTGTCCGGAGCGGCTCAGAGACCGAGCTGACGGCAGTCGTGCAGGGCGGTGATCGCGTCCGCGTCGCCCTCCAGTGCCACCTTGGCCGCGTCCTGCCGCCCGTAGGCGAACATCAGCAGCTCCGAGGGCTCACCGGTCGCCGTCACCACCGGCGTGCCCCGGTGCGCCACCACCGTACGGCCGTCCGGTCGGCGCAGCACCAGGCCGGTAGGGGCGTGCCGTCCGGTCATCCGGGCCGTGCGCTCCAGCCGCGACCACAGCAGGTCCTGGAACACCGGGTCCAGCTCGCGCGGGCTCCAGTCCGGCTGGGCGCGGCGCACGTCCTCGGCGTGGATGTAGAACTCGACGGTGTTGGCCGCCTCGTCCAGCTGCTTCAGCCGGAACGGGGAGAACTTCGGCGGGCCGGTGCGGATCAGCCGGATCAGCTCGTCGTAGGGCTTGGCCGCGTACTCCTCCATCACCCGGTCCAGCCGGGGGGCCAGGGGCTTGGCGAGCATCCCGGCCGCCGCGTCGGGGCGCCGTTCGCGCACCACCACGTGCGCGGCCAGATCACGGGTCGTCCAGCCCTCGCACAGGGTCGGTGCGTCCGGGCCGGCGGTTTCCAAGAGGTCTGCGAGCAGGAGACGTTCACGCTTGGCGAAGGTCGACATGACTTCAGCGTACGGCCACCGCGGAGGACCACGCAGCGGACACGGAACGTGACCCCGGGCCTCGCACGGCACAATGGCTCCCATGACCCGTACGACCCGCAGCCCCCGTCCCAGCGGCCTCGACCCCGAGATCGCCGCCCGCCTCAAGCGCGACCCGGACGGCCTCGTCCCCGCCGTGGCCCAGCAGTACGACACCGGCGAGGTGCTGATGCTCGGCTGGATGGACGACGAGGCGCTGCACCGCACGCTGACCACCGGGCGCTGCACGTACTGGTCCCGCAGCCGCCAGGAGTACTGGGTCAAGGGCGACACCTCCGGCCACGTCCAGGTCGTCAAGTCGGTTGCGCTGGACTGCGACGCCGACACCGTGCTCGTCAAGGTCGACCAGACGGGCGCCGCCTGCCACACCGGTGACCGGACCTGCTTCGACGCCGACGTGCTGCTCAAGGAGGAGGACCGGTGAACGCCATGGACCTCGACACCTTCCGCAAGCTCGCCGCCGACCGGCGGGTCGTCCCGGTCACCCGCAAGCTCCTCGCCGACGGAGACACCCCCGTCGCCCTCTACCGCAAGCTCGCCGCCGAACGCCCCGGCACCTTCCTGCTGGAGTCCGCCGAGAACGGCCGCTCCTGGTCCCGGTACTCCTTCGTCGGCGTCCGCTCGGCGGGCACCCTGACCACGCGCGACGGCGAGGCCCACTGGCTCGGCACCCCGCCGGTCGGCGTCCCCACCGACGGCGACCCGCTCGCCGCGCTGCGCGCCACCCTCCAGGCCCTGCACACCCCGCACCAGGAGGGCCTGCCGCCCTTCACCGGCGGCATGGTCGGCTACCTCGGCTACGACATCGTCCGCCGCCTGGAGAAGATCGGCCCCGGCGAGCGCGACGACCTGAACCTGCCCGAGCTGACCATGCTCCTGACCAGCGATCTCGCGGTGATGGACCACTGGGAGGGCTCGGTCCTGCTGATCGCCAACGCGATCAACCACAACGACCTCGACACCGGCGTGGACGAGGCGTACGCCGACGCGGTCGCCCGGCTCGACGCCATGGAGGCCGACCTGGCCCGCCCGGTCGCCCAGCCCCCGGCCGTGCTGCCGCCCTCCGAGCTGCCCGAGTACACCGCGCTGTGGGGCGGCCCCGACTTCCGGGCGGCCGTGGAGGACGTCAAGGAGCGCATCCGCGCGGGCGAGGCGTTCCAGGTCGTCCCCTCCCAGCGCTTCGAGACGCCGTGCACCGCGAGCGCGCTGGACGTGTACCGGGTGCTGCGGGCCACCAACCCGTCCCCGTACATGTACCTGTTCCGGTTCGACGGGTTCGACGTGGTCGGCTCCTCGCCCGAGGCGCTGGTCAAGGTCGAGGACGGCCGCGCCATGGTGCACCCCATCGCGGGCACCCGGCACCGGGGCAGCACCCCGCAGGAGGACCAGGCGCTCGCCGACGAGCTGATGGCCGACCCCAAGGAGCGCGCCGAGCACCTGATGCTGGTCGACCTCGGCCGTAACGACCTCGGCCGGGTCTGCGAACCCGGCTCGGTGGAGGTCGTCGACTTCATGTCGATCGAGCGCTACTCGCACGTGATGCACATCGTGTCCACCGTCACCGGCGAGGTCGCCGGGGACCGGACCGCCTTCGACGTGCTCACCGCCTGCTTCCCGGCCGGCACCCTCTCCGGCGCCCCCAAGCCCCGCGCGATGCAGATCATCGACGAGCTCGAGCCCTCCCGGCGCGGCCTGTACGGCGGCTGCGTCGGCTACCTCGACTTCGCGGGCGACTCCGACACCGCCATCGCCATCCGCACCGCCCTGCTGCGCGACGGCACGGCATACGTGCAGGCCGGGGCCGGGATCGTCGCGGACTCCGACCCGGTCGCGGAGGACCAGGAGTGCCGCAACAAGGCGGCGGCCGTGCTGCGCGCCGTGCACACCGCCAACCGGCTGGGCACGGTGTGACCCGCTCGCGGGAACCCCGGATGACGCTTCGTCCGGGGTTCAGGCGATAGTGGAGTACGTGACTGCCGTACCGCACCCCCGTTCCGAAGCCGCCGCGCCCGCCCGCTCCGGCCGGCGCAGCCTCGCCGTCGCCCTGCTGTCCGGCGCGCTCGGCGCGGCCGTGGCGCTGCTGGCGACCCGGCAGCGCTGGGCCGAGGGGACCGCGACCGTCGCCGGCGGCAACTTCCCGCTGACCGCCACGGGCAGCGACGTCACCGGCGTCCCCGCCGCTCTCGCCGTCGTGGGCCTCGCCGCGCTGGTCGCCGTGTTCGCGGTGCGGCGGACGGGCCGGTTCGCCGTCGCCGCGCTGCTCACGCTCTCCGGCGCGGGCATCGTCGCCGCCTCGCTCGCCGGGGTCGCGGACGGCTCCGCGCTGGACGAGAAGGCGGCCGCCACCACCGGCGACACCTCCGCCACCGTCCAGGCCCTCAGCCACACCGCCTGGCCCTACGCCGCCGCCGCCGGAGGCGTGCTGATCCTGCTCGCCGGGCTCCTGGCGCTGCGCTACGGCCCCCGATGGCCCGCCATGTCCGGCCGCTACGAGCGCGGCACGGACCGCCCCCGGCGCAGCCCCCGCCCGGTCGACCCGGAGCGTCCCGAGGAGATCTGGAAGGCCCTGGACCGGGGCGAGGACCCCACCGGCGCCTGAAGCTCCGCCCGAGTGTGGCCAAACAGACTCCCACCCCCGCGCCGGTCGCGGGTGGGCGTACGGGAGAATGGACCCCGAGCGACCCGGCTCGGACAGTGACGGGCGGGCTCGGACCGTACGACCCGTACGGCATGAAACTCGACACGTACACAGCAACGAGGAGCAAGTCATGGCGGGCAGCAGCCACGGTCACACCCCGGCCGCCTGGACCGGTGTCATCATCGCCTTCATCGGTTTCTGCGTCTCGGGCGCCTTCATCGTGATGGCCCAGCCCGTCGGCTTCTGGGCCGGCATGGTCGTCGTGGCCCTCGGTGGCGTCGTGGGCTGGATCATGCGCTCCATGGGCCTCGGCATGCCGAAGGACAACGCGGTCCGCCCTACCGCCGCGGCCACCCGTGAGCCGGTCGCCGCGGAGAGCTGAGCGAAGCACCCGTGAAGGGGCGCCCCTGAGCCGTACGGACGGCTCAGGGGCGCCCCTTCACGCGTCCGTACCGGGGCCACGGCAGAATGCCAGGGTGAACGCCGACAGCGGTGCCCCGCCCTTCGCCCCGCCCGCTCGGATGCCGCTGTGGCGGCGCCTGGCCGCCCCGGCGGGAGTGCTCGCGGCGGTGGCCGCAGCCTTCGCCTACGTCGGCACGGTCGACCCCAACCAGCCCGGCCACTACCCCGTCTGCCCGCTGTACGCGCTGACCGGGCTGTACTGCCCCGGCTGCGGCGGACTGCGCAGCGCGCACGCCTTCGTCCACGGCGACCTCCTCGGCGCCCTGCACGACAACGCGGCCGGAGTCGCCGCCTACCTCGCCTTCGCCGTGCTGTGGACCCTCTGGGCGGTCCGGGCCGCGCGGAGCCTGCCGGTGCGCCTGGTCCTGGACCGCACCCCGCTGTGGGTCCTCGGCTCCGCGCTGCTGCTCTTCACCGTCGTCCGGAACCTGCCGTTCGGTGGCCCGATCCGTCCTTGATCAACAAGGAATGTCCAGGTAATGGGACCGCCGCCCGCCGGATGCGAGGCCTGGCAGTTCCTCCGGATACCATCGGTGTGACCTGGGTTTTCGGACCCGCCCCAGACCACCCGCTGAAAGGGGGCCGCTCGCGTGAGCGTGCTCGACGAGATCATCGACGGAGTCCGGGCCGACCTCGCGGAGCGGCAGGCCCGCGTCAGCCTCGACGAGCTCAAGGAGCGCGCGGCGCAGGCCCCGGCCGCCAAGGACGGCGTGGCCGCCCTCAAGGGCGACGGCGTCAAGGTCATCTGCGAGGTCAAGCGCTCCAGCCCGTCCAAGGGCGCGCTGGCCGCCATCGCCGACCCCGCCGCGCTGGCCGCCGACTACGAGGCGGGCGGCGCCGCCGTCATCTCCGTCCTCACCGAGCAGCGCCGCTTCGGCGGTTCGCTGGCCGACCTGGAGGCCGTCCGCGCCCGCGTCGACATCCCGGTGCTGCGCAAGGACTTCATCGTCACCTCGTACCAACTCTGGGAGGCCCGCGCGTACGGCGCCGACCTGGCGCTGCTCATCGTGGCCGCGCTGGAGCAGCCCGCGCTGGAGTCGCTGATCGAGCGTGCCGTCTCCATCGGGCTGACCCCGCTGGTCGAGGTGCACGACGAGGACGAGATCGAGCGTGCCGTGGACGCGGGCGCCAGGATCATCGGTGTGAACGCCCGCAACCTGAGGACCCTGGAGGTCGACCGGGGCACCTTCGAGCGGATCGCCCCGGAGATCCCCGACGAGCTGGTCAAGGTCGCGGAGTCCGGTGTACGTGGCCCGCACGACCTGATCGCCTACGCCAACGCCGGCGCCGACGCCGTCCTGGTCGGCGAGTCCCTGGTCACCGGCCGCGACCCCAAGGGCGCGGTGGCCGACCTGGTGGCCGCGGGCGAGCACCCCGCACTCCGGCACGGCCGCGGCTGATCCCCCGGTAGGCTTGACCCCGATGACTCTCACCCTGACCGCCACCGTGGACCGCCACGCCCGCCTCGCGCGCGGCTGCCGTCCCCGCGGCTGCCGCGCCCCGGCCCGCCGCGTCCACGGCCGCAGGGTCAGGTACCACATCGGGGCGGAGCCGGGCCAGATCAATGGCATGCGATGGCGACAGCCGACCTGTAGGGGCGCGGGGAACTGCGCGACCAGCCACGAACGGCCCGCAGCCGGATAACCATCCCCGCCCCCACGGCGAACAGTGTCTTTTCACACGCACTCACCGTGAGGTACTGGCATGCCCAGCAACAATTACTTCTTCCCCGACCCGGAGGGTCAAGTTCCCACCACCGGGGGCTACTTCGGCGCCTTCGGCGGCAAGTTCATCCCGGAGGCCCTGGTCGCCGCCGTGGACGAGGTCGCCGTCGAGTACGACAAGGCCAAGGCGGACCCCGAGTTCGCCCGCGAGCTGAACGACCTCATGGTCGACTACACGGGCCGGCCGAGTTCGCTCACCGAAGTCCCCCGTTTCGCCGCCGAGGCGGGCGGAGCCCGCGTGTTCCTCAAGCGCGAGGACCTGAACCACACCGGCTCACACAAGATCAACAACGTCCTCGGCCAGGCCCTGCTCACCAAGCGGATGGGCAAGACCCGTGTCATCGCGGAGACCGGCGCCGGCCAGCACGGCGTCGCCACCGCCACCGCCTGCGCCCTCTTCGGCCTCGACTGCACCATCTACATGGGCGAGATCGACACCGAGCGCCAGGCCCTCAACGTGGCCCGGATGCGCATGCTCGGCGCCGAGGTCGTGGCCGTGAAGTCCGGCAGCCGCACCCTGAAGGACGCCATCAACGAGGCGTTCCGCGACTGGGTCGCCAACGTCGACCACACCCACTACCTCTTCGGTACGGTCGCCGGCCCGCACCCCTTCCCGGCGATGGTCCGCGACTTCCACCGCGTCATCGGCGTCGAGGCCCGCCGCCAGATCCTCGAGCGCGCCGGGCGCCTGCCCGACGCCGCCATCGCCTGCGTCGGCGGCGGCTCCAACGCGATCGGCCTCTTCCACGCCTTCATCCCCGACGCGGACGTGCGCCTGATCGGCTGCGAGCCCGCCGGACACGGCATCGACACCGGCGAGCACGCGGCCACCCTGACCGCGGGCGAGCCCGGCATCCTGCACGGCTCCCGCTCCTACGTCCTCCAGGACGACGAGGGCCAGATCACCGAGCCGTACTCGATCTCGGCCGGTCTGGACTACCCCGGCATCGGCCCCGAGCACTCCTACCTCAAGGACTCCGGCCGGGGCGAGTACCGCGCGGTCACCGACGACGCCGCCATGCAGGCTCTGCGCCTGCTGTCGCGCACCGAGGGCATCATCCCGGCCATCGAGAGCGCCCACGCGCTGGCCGGCGCCCTGGAGGTCGGCAAGGAACTGGGCCCGGACGGGCTGATCGTCGTCAACCTCTCCGGACGCGGCGACAAGGACATGGACACCGCCGCCCGGTACTTCGGGCTCTACGACACCGACGCCGAGGTCGCGGCCGACGAGGCCCACACCGCCGAGATCGAGGGGGACGCCAAGTGAGCGGCAACATCAACCTGCTGTCGGACACCCTCGCCGCCGCGAAGGCCGAGGACCGTGCCGCGCTCATCGCCTACCTCCCGGCCGGGTTCCCGACCGTGGACGGCGGCATCGAGGCGATCAAGGCCGCCTTCGACGGCGGCGCCGACGTCGTCGAGGTCGGCCTGCCGCACAGTGACCCGGTGCTCGACGGCCCGGTCATCCAGACCGCCGACGACATCGCCCTGCGCGGCGGGGTACGGATCGCGGACGTCATGCGCACGGTCCGCGAGGCCCACGCGGCCACCGGCAAGCCGGTGCTCGTGATGACCTACTGGAACCCCATCGACCGCTACGGCGTCGAGCGGTTCACCGCCGAGCTGGCCGAGGCGGGCGGCGCGGGCTGCATCCTGCCCGACCTGCCCGTGCAGGAGGCCGCGCTCTGGCGCGAGCACGCCCAGAAGCACGGTCTCGCCACGGTCTTCGTCGTCGCCCCCAGCAGCCGGGACGCCCGGCTCGCCGAGATCACCGCGGCGGGCAGCGGCTTCGTCTACGCGGCCTCGCTGATGGGTGTCACCGGCACCCGTGAGTCCGTCGGCGCGCAGGCCGAGGATCTGGTGACGCGCACCCGCGCCACCCGCTCCGACCTGCCCGTCTGTGTCGGCCTCGGCGTCTCCGACGCGGCCCAGGCCGCCGAGGTGGCCGCCTTCGCCGACGGCGTCATCGTCGGCTCGGCCTTCGTCAAGCGCATGCTGGACGCCCCCGACGACGCCTCCGGTGTCGACGCCGTCCGCGCGCTCGCCGCCGACCTGGCGAAGGGCGTCCGCCGGGGCGCCTGACCCCGGTCGCTCCACGTCACTCGAACGGGTGGACCTCCGGCCGGGGAGGCGCAATGCGTCTCCCCGGTTCGTTCAGGAGGTGTGAGCGAGAAGAACCGTGACGGAAAGCGCGACGCCCGCCAGCGCCTGGCCGCCGAGCGCGAGAAGCAGAAGTCCGCGGAGAGGCGCCGGCGCGCGCTGATCGTCGGCGGCAGTGTCGTCGGCGTGCTGGGCCTCGCCGCGGTGATCGGGGTCATCGCGGCCAACGCGGGCAAGGACAAGGGCAGCAAGAACGCGGGCCCGGTCGTGGCCCCCTCCGGCGCCCAGGGCAAGGACAGCCTGGCGATCCCGGTGGGCAAGGAGGACGCGAAGTCCACGCTCACGGTCTGGGAGGACTTCCGCTGCCCCGCCTGCCAGGTCTTCGAGACGCGGTACCGCTCCACGCTGCACGAGCTGACCGACGCGGGCAAGCTCCGGGTCGAGTACCACCTGGTCCGGCTGATCGACGGCAACATGGGCGGCACCGGCTCGCTGCACTCGGCCAACGCGGCGGCCTGCGCCCAGGACGCCGGCAAGTTCCGCGACTTCCACGACGTGCTGTACCAGAACCAGCCCCGGGAGACCGACGACGCCTTCGCGGACAACGGCAAGCTGATCGACCTCGCGGGCAAGGTCAAGGGCCTCGACACGCCCGCGTTCCGCGCGTGTGTGAACGACGGCACCCACAACACCTGGGTGGACCGGTCCCAGAAGGCGTTCGCCTCCGGCGGCTTCGGCGGCACACCGACCGTGCTGTTCGGGGGGAAGAACATCTACCAGGACCAGTCCATGACCCCCGAGAAGCTCAAGGAGATGGTGGAGAGCGCCGACCGCGGATGAGGGTTTTTCTCACCTCCCCGTTATGCACCCGTAGCCCGGCCGCACGGCGACCGTACGGCCCGGCACGGTAGCGTCGGTCCTGCCATGGAACTTGCCTACATTCCCAGTCCGTCGCGCGGGGTGCTGTACCTCGGCCCCATCCCGCTGCGCGGTTACGCCTTCTGCATCATCATCGGCGTCTTCGTCGCCGTCTGGCTCGGCAACAAGCGCTGGATCGCGCGGGGCGGCCGTCCGGGCACGGTCGCCGACATCGCGGTGTGGGCCGTGCCCTTCGGCCTCGTCGGCGGCCGGCTCTACCACGTGATCACGGACTACGAGCTGTACTTCAGTCCGGGCCGCGACTGGGTGGACGCCTTCAAGGTGTGGGAGGGCGGCCTGGGCATCTGGGGCGCCATCGCCCTCGGCGCGCTCGGTGCCTGGATCGGCGCCCGCCGCCGGGGCGTGGCCATGCCCGCCTACGCCGACGCCGTCGCCCCCGGCATCGCCTTCGCCCAGGCCATCGGCCGCTGGGGCAACTGGTTCAACCAGGAGCTGTACGGCCACGAGACCCACCTGCCCTGGGCCCTGCACATCACCTCCTCCGAGGGCGGCCGGGTACCGGGCTACTACCACCCGACCTTCCTCTACGAGTCGCTGTGGTGCGTGGGCGTCGGCTTTCTGGTCATCTGGGCCGACCGCCGCTTCAAGCTGGGCCACGGCCGCGCCTTCGCGCTGTACGTCGCCGCGTACTGCACGGGCCGCGCGTGGATCGAGTACATGCGGGTGGACGACGCCCACCACATCCTGGGTGTCCGGCTGAACGTCTGGACCGCCCTCGTGGTGTTCCTGCTCGCGGTGACCTACCTGGTGCTCTCCGCCCGGTGCCGTCCGGGCCGGGAGACAGTGGTCGAGCAGGGTGCCCCGGGCGATCCGGACGCCGGTGAGGCCGAGGCGGACGCGGATGACGGTGAGACCAAGGCCGAGGCCAAGGACGCGAAGGCCGATGCGACCGAGCCGGAAAAGGCCGAGAAGGCAGAGAAGGCCGAGAAGGCCGAGAAGGCCGAACCCGAGTCCGGGTCGGAGACCGAGTCCGGGCCCGATGCCAAGGCCGGGATCAAGGACACCGCCGACTCCGGCAAGAAGGGCTGACGCCGGCCCCGTACGCACGCCGCAGGGCGCCCGGAACTCTGCCGGGCGCCCTGCGGCGTGTTCAGGCCCCGCCCGCCATCGACAGGATGCGCTGCGCCTGCGCCACCGCCGCCGCGTCGATGAAGCGGCCGTCCGGGAGGGCGAGGGCGCCCTGCTCGGCGGCCGCCGCCTTCAGCACCGTCTCCGCCTCCGCCACCTCCTCCGGGGTGGGGAGGTAGGCCCGCGCGATCACCGGGAGCTGGCGGGGATGGATCGCGGCGCGGCCCACGAAGCCCAGCGCGCGGCCGTGGGCGCAGGACGCGGCGAGCCCGTCCAGGTCCCGTACGTCGGGATGCACCGACTGGGGCGGCGGGGCCAGGCCGGCCGCGCGGGCGGCCACCACCACGCGGGAACGGCACCAGTCCAGGCCCGCGTCGGCCCGTACCCCGAGGTCGGAGCGGAGGTCGGCCTCGCCGAGGGAGAGGCCGCGCAGCGAGGGGTGGGCGGTGGCGATGGCGTAGGCGTGCTCGATGGCGAGGGCGGACTCCAGCAGCGCGTACAGCGGGAGCGCGGTCACCTCCGCGGTACGGCGGATCTGCTCCGGAACGCCCACCTTGGGCAGCCGCAGCCCGGAGGCGCCCGGCAGCGCGGCCAGGGCGGCGAGGTCGGCCGCCGCCCAGGGTCCTCCGGGGCCGTTGACGCGGACGTGGACCGGGACCGGCTGGGGGTCCGCGAGCCGCTCGGCGGTGGCCGCGCGGGCGTACTCCTTGCGGTCGGGGGCGACCGCGTCCTCCAGGTCGATCACCACCACGTCGGCGCCCGCCGCGAGCGCCTTGTCCACCACCCGCGGCCGGTCGCCGGGGACGTAGAGCCAGGTCAGCGGGGTCACAGCGCACCCTCCTCGCGCAGCGCGCCGATCTCGGCGGGGCCGAGGCCCAGCTCGGTGAGGACCGCGTCGGTGTCGGCACCGTGCCCGCGCCCGGCCCAGCGGATCGCGCCGGGGGTCGCGGAGAGCCGGAAGAGCACGTTCTGCATGCGCAGCGGGCCGAGGTCGGGGTCGGCCACGGTGGTGACCGTGTCCAGCGCCAGGTACTGGGGGTCCTCGAACACGTCCCGTACGTCCTGCACCGGGGCGATCGCCGCCTCCGCCTTCTCGAAGGCGGCCAGCACCTCGTCACGGGGGCGGGCGGCGATCCAGTTCCCGACCGCCTCGTCCAGTTCGTCGGCGTGCGCGGCCCGCTGCACACCGGTGGCGAACCAGGGCTCGTCGATCATTTCCGGACGGCCCACCAGGCGCATCACCCGTTCCGCCACCGACTGCGCGGAGGTGGAGACCGCGACCCAGGAGCCGTCCAGGGTGCGGTAGGTGTTGCGCGGGGCGTTGTTCGCGGACCGGTTGCCGGTGCGCTCCTGGACGTAGCCGAGCTGGTCGTACCAGGTCGGCTGGGGGCCCAGCATGGCGAGCATCGGCTCGATGATCGCCATGTCCACCACTTGTCCGGCGCCGGTGTGCTGCCGGGCGGCCAGCGCGGTGAGCACGGCGTACGAGGTGGCCAGGGCGGCGACGGAGTCCGCGAGCCCGAAGGGCGGCAGGGTCGGGGGCGCCTCCGGCTCGCCGGTGAGGGCGGCGAAGCCGCTCATCGCCTCGGCCAGCGTGCCGAAGCCCGGCCGGTGCGCGTAGGGGCCGAACTGGCCGAAGGCGGTGACCCGCGCCAGCACCAGCCGGGGGTTGGCCGCCGAAAGCTCCGGCCAGCCCAGGTCCCACTTCTCCAGGGTGCCGGGGCGGAAGTTCTCGATCACCACGTCGGCGGTGGCGGCGAGCCTCAGCAGGGTGTCCCGGCCGCCGGGGCGGGACAGGTCCAGGGTGATGGTCCGCTTGTTGCGGCCGAGCATCTTCCACCACAGTCCGATGCCGTCCTTGGCCGGGCCGTGCCCGCGGGACGGGTCGGGCCGCAGCGGATGCTCGACCTTGATCACCTCGGCGCCGAAGTCACCGAGCATGGTGGCGGCCAGCGGACCGGCGAACAGGGTGGCCAGGTCCAGCACCCGCAGGCCGTCCAGCGGCGGGCGGGTGGCGTCGTCGGGGCGGTCGGCGCTCATGCGGTGTACTGCGCCTCGATCTCGGGGCGGTACGGCATCGACGCCGACGCGCCCTCCCGCTGCACCGACAGCGCGGCCGCGGCCGCCGCCCAGGACAGTGCCTCCCGCAGCGGCTTCTCCTCGGCGACGGCGACCGCGTACGCCCCGGCGAAGGTGTCGCCCGCGCCGGTGGAGTCGATCGCGGCGACCTGGTGCGCGGGCACCGCGAGCGGCTCGGTGTCGCGGGACACGTACAGCACGCCCGCCTCGCCCAGGGTGAGGACGACCTCCGGCACCAGGTCGAGCAGGCCGACGGCGGCGTCGAGGGGGTCGGTGCGGCCGGTGAGGGTGACGGCCTCGTACTCGTTGGGGACCAGCACGTCGGTCACGCTCAGCAGCTCCTCCGGCAGCGGCTGGGCGGGGGAGGGGGTGAGGACCGTACGGACGCCGTGGCGCCGCGCGGCCTCCGCGCCCGCGATCACGGCCGGGAGCGGTACTTCGAGCTGGAGCAGCAGGGCGTCGGCGGAGGCGATCAGGCCCTCGTCGCCGGGGGAGAGGTGGTCGACGGTGCCGTTGGCGCCGGGGACCACGACGATGGCGTTGTTGCCCTCGTCGTCCACCACGATGTGCGCTGTGCCGGACGGGCCCTCCACCGTGCGGAGGAAGTCGGTGTCCACACCGGAGTGTTCGAGGTTGTCGCGGAGCCGGACGCCGTACGCGTCGTTGCCGACCGCGCCGATCAGCGACACCGTGGCGCCCGCGCGGGCGGCGGCCATCGCCTGGTTGGCGCCCTTGCCGCCGGGGATGGTGCGGAACTCCCGGCCGGTGACGGTCTCGCCGCGCTGCGGGGCCCGGGCGACATAGGTGACGAGGTCCATGTTCGTGCTGCCGAGCACGACGATGTGGGTCATGGGCGGGTCGCCTCCAGGTGGGTGAGTCGGGCGAGGGTGTCGAAACCGGTGCCGTCGAAGTCGGCGACCGTGCTGGCGAGCCGGTTCTTCAGCGGGGCCCGCCAGCGCTCGGGCAGCGCGTCGGGGGCGGCCGCCAGGAGACCCGCGACGCAGCCGGCCGTGGCGCCGTTGGAGTCGGTGTCCCACCCGCCCGACACCGCCCGGCAGACCGAGCCGGTGAAGTCGCCGTCGGCGTGGGTGAGGGCGGCGGCGATCAGGGCGGTGTTGGGCAGGGCATGCACCCAGTGGTGGCCGGGGCCGTGCAGGGCGTGCAGGGCGTCCACCACGTCGTCGAAGTCCTCGTGCTCCGCGGCCAGTCGCACGGCGTGGGTCACGGCGCGGGCCAGCCGGGAGGCGGGCGGGACCACCGTGAGGCCGGTGCGCAGACAGGCGTGCACGTCCTGGGTGCCGGTGGTGGCGGCGGCGACGACGGCGGACGCGAACATCGCGGCGTGCACGCCGGTGGAGGTGTGGGTGAGGACCGCGTCTCGGTGTGCCTGCGCGGCGGCCGCCCCCGGATCGCCCGCGTTGGTCCAGCCGTGCACGTCGGCCCGGATCAGGGCGCCGATCCACTCCCGGAACGGGTTGCGGAACCGGGCGGTGTGCGGGGGCTCGACCCCGGCGAGGAGGTTGCGCAGGGCGACGCGCTCGGCGGTGAAGGCCCGGCCGGGCGGGAGTTCGTCCAGCCAGAGCCGGGCCACGTCGTCGGTGGTGAAGGCGCGGCCGTGGCGGCGGAGCAGGAGCAGGCCCAGGAGGGGGTAGTTGAGGTCGTCGTCCTCCGGCATCCCGTCGATGTTCTCGGCCAGCGAGGTCGGGGCGGAACGGCGGTTCCAGGGGTGCCGGGCGAGCAGGTCCCCGGGCACGCCCTTAGCGGTGAACCACGTGGTCAGCGGCCAGTTGCCGGTGGCGCGGGCCAGCTCCCGGATACCGTCCAGCGGGAGCTTCTCCACCGGCTTGCCGAGCAGGCAGCCGACGGCCCGGCCCAGCCAGGCGGCCTCCAGCGCCTCCGGCTCGGGGGCGGTGCGCCGGGCGGGGGAGGCGGGCCAGTCGGGGCACAGGGCCGTGATCCGGTCCAGGGCGGTCGGCTCCAGCTCGGCCAGGTCGCTGGGCAGCTCGGCCAGTTCGTCCAGCAGGTCCTCGGCAAGCAGCCGCAGGTAGCGGGAGACGGGCTCCGGTGAGGCTCCGGCGCGCTCGGGGGCGTCCGCGCCGCCCGCCGCGCGCCAGCGCGCCTCGATCCGGGTGGCGTCGCGGCCGTCCAGGCGGGCCTGGCGCAGCTCGTGGCCGACCAGGTCCTCGGGCTGCACCCAGGTCAGTCGCAGCATGCCTGGCCTCCCAGCGCGGCGAACGCCCGCTCGTGCGCCCGGCGCCGTTCGGTGTCCCGGACGAAGACCTCGCGGGCGACCTCGGTCAGCTCGCGGGCCGGGGCCCACAGGTCCAGGCGGCTCGCCTCGGCGACCGTCTTCGCCCACTCCTCGGGCACCGGCGAGCCGAGCGCGCCCGCGAGAGCGCCGGCCATGGTGGCGATCGAGTCGCAGTCCCTGCCGTAGTTGACCGCGCCGAGTACCGCGTGCCGCACGTCGCCGCCGGCGACCACCAGCATGCCGAGTGCGACGGGGAGTTCCTCGATCGAGTGCAGCCGGGAGGGGCGGCGGGCGCCGAGCGAGGGGGCGCGGTAGTCGGGGCCGACGGTGTCGTACGGGGCGACCGCCCGGCGCAGCGGGAGCAGCGCCGACTCGAAGTCCCCGTGTCCGGCGGCCACTTCGCAGACCTTCTCGACGGCCTCGCGGGTGCCGTCCTTGGCCAGCTCCAGGCAGGCGGCCACCACCGAGTCCGGGGTCGCGCCCGGCGCGCAGGCCGCGGCCACGGCGGCCGCGAACACCCCGGCGGCTTCCCGGCCGTACGACGACTGGTGGGCGCCGGCGACGTCCAGCGCCTCGGCGTAGGCACCCGCCGGGTTGGCCGCGTTGACCAGGCCGACCGGGGCCATGTACATCGCCGCACCGCAGTTGACGATGTTGCCGGTGCCCGCCTCACGCGGGTCCACGTGCCCGTACGCGATCCGGGCCACCAGCCACTTCTCCGCGAGGAAGATCCGCTGCAGCGGCAGCGCCTCCGCCTCCAGCTCGGGAATCCAGCGCGGCTCGGTCATCAGGTCCGGCACCAGGTGCTCCGCGACGGCGTACGCGTCGAGGTGGTCCCGGACGCGGGCGTAGACCCGGATCAGCGCGTGCGTCATCAGGGTGTCGTCGGTGACGTGCCCGTCACCCTTGTGGTACGGCGCGATCGGGCGGGCGGTGCGCCAGTCGTCACCGTTCCAGGGGCCGACGATCCCGTGCACCCGTCCGCCGTGGCGCTCCACGATCTGGTCCGGGCTGTAGCCCTCCACCGGTCCGCCGAGCGCGTCGCCCACGGCGGCTCCGAGCAGGGCGCCGGTGATCCGTTCGTCCAGGCCGATTCCACCGGAATTTGAGATTTCATCACTTTTCGGCGTCATGCCCGCATCATCCCTCTGCTCGGGTCCGTTGGGTGGCTTCCAGCAGCCCGGCGAGTTCCACCAGATCGGTGCCGGTCAGCCGGGGCAGCGCACAGCCGGAGAGGGTCCTGCAGGACTGCCGCCACGCCTCCGGTACGGACTCCCCGCCGCCCAGCGCCCCGCAGAGCGCCCCCGCGAGCGCGGGCGCGGAGTCCGCGACGCGGGAGAGGCAGGCGGCGGCCGGTACCGCCTCCGCGATCCGCCCGGCCGCCGCGAGGGTCAGCGCCAGCGCCACCGGGACGGTCTCGGCGGCGGCGATGCCGTAGCTGTAGACGTGGTCCACGATCTGGTGCTCCAGCAGGGGGACCAGGGCGAACGCGGTGTCCGTGGCGGTCACCAGGGCCAGCGCGTGCCGGGCGTTGCGGCCGATCTCGGTGCCCTCGGGCAGCTCGTCCAGCGCGGCCGCCACACACGCGTCCGCACTCGCGCCGGACAGGGCGGTGGCCAGCGCCGCCGCCATCGCCCGCGCGCCGTGCACCCCGTCGCCGTCCTGGGTGTAGCGGGCGTCGAACTCCGCGAGGCCGGCGGCGCGCGCCGGATCGCCGGGGTGGGCGACGGCCAGCACGCAGGCGCGTACGCAGGCCGCGTCGTCGAAGTAGTGCGGGTTGTCGTGGCCGGTGGCGGGCGGGCGCAGACCGGCGGCGAGGTTGCCGAGCCCGGCGCGCACCGAGATGCGGGCGCGCAGGGGGAGTACGGCCGACTCGATCTCCGGCGCGCGTTCGGCCGCCGCCGCCACCTCGGAGGCCACGGCGGTCCAGGTCAGGTCGATCGCGGCGCGTATCCGGCGGTCCCGGCTGAGGTCGCCGAGCACGTCGTCCCCGGCCCGCAGGACGGCCTCCGCCGCGAACGCCGCCCACTCCGCGTCGTCGGAGGGGCCGAGGCGGAGGGGCTCCGGGGGCTGGTTCAGCGCGATGGGCACCGGCAGCGTGGTGGTGGCGTTCTGCTCGGCGAAGGTGTCCAGCTCGCGAGTGAGCCGCCGCGTCCACTCCGGCATCCGGGCCGCCCGGTGCCGGGCGGCGGGCCAGCCCGCCGCGTCCCCGGCGGCGAGCCCCAGCAGCAGCCCCTCGATCCGCCCGGTCACGACCCGTCCTCCGTGTCCGCGTTGCGCACGGCCGCCCCGCGCGGGAACGGTGTCTCCACCACGCTGCCCACCAGGGTGAGCGGCGGCTCCACGGCCGGCCGCAGCCCCTCCGGCAACAGCTCCGGCACCACCACCCCCTCGCCCCACTTGCCGCCCTCCTCCGGGGTCAGCAGCTCGGCCACGTCCAGGATGTGGTGGCCCGACATGGCGGGCAGACACCTGCCACGCGCCGGACCAATGGCGGCGGCCCACATACCGGGGATGGCGGTGACCCCGTTGGTCGCACCGGCCAGGGCGCCCGCGACGGCCGCCGTGGTGTCGGCGTCCCGGCCCATGTTCACGGCCGTCAGCACCGCTTCCCGGAAGTCCCCGTCGGCCGCCGCGTACGCGCCGAAGGCGAGGGCGACCGCCTCGGGGGCCAGGTCGGTCCAGGGATAGCCGCCGATGACCACCGCCGTACGGACCGCGCGCTCGCCCCGGTGAGCGACGGCGACCGCCCGGCGCAG
Source organism: Streptomyces griseoluteus (assembly GCF_004784465.1). Taxonomy (GTDB): domain Bacteria; phylum Actinomycetota; class Actinomycetes; order Streptomycetales; family Streptomycetaceae; genus Streptomyces; species Streptomyces griseoluteus. Next base: position 481,347 of record NZ_SRRU01000002.1, read on the forward strand.
CGAGCGGGCGGTCCAGGAGTCGTCCGGTACGACGGCGAGGGCGGCGGCGATCACCACGGCCGGTTCCGCACCCGCCATCGCGGCGGCCACCCCGGCCGCGACCGCCTGGCCGCCGTAGATGCCCTCGCCCTCGTGGCTGACCGAGCCGTCGACGGCGACCAGCCGGGCCGCCTCGGAGGGCCGTCCCGCCGCGAACACCCCGAACGGCGCCGCCCGCATCGCCAGCCCGTCGCTCCAGGCGTGCCGGTGCTGGGCCGAGATGGGCGCCGCCAGCCCCCGGCGCAGGTTCTCCAGCGTGCCCCGCTCGCTGAAGCCCGCGCCCCGGAAGGGACCCTCGGCCCGGTCGGCGATCCACTGGTGCCAGGCCGCCTCGACATGGGCCGGGGTGAGCGCGGAGCCGTGCCGGGCGAGCAGCAGCCCGGAGAAGATCGCGTACTCGGTGTCGTCCGTGCCGCACGGCCGGTCGGTGACGTACCCGGTGATGCGGCCCCAGCGGGCGCGGATCTCGGAGGGCTTCAGGTTCTCGGCGGGGGCGCCCAGCGCGTCGCCCACGGCCAGGCCGAGCAGCGCGCCGCGCGCCCGCTCGCGGAGTCCGGGTCCGGCGGGGGCGGGCAGTGGGGAAGCGGGTGCGTTCGATGCCATGGGCGGGCCCTCCTTCGCCAGGACCGCGTGGCCCTTTGCGGATGTGTCCCACCCGGGGGGCGGTGCCCTAGCCTCCGGGTCGCCGCCATCACCCGCTCGGTACCGGGAAATCCCCACCCCGAGTGCCTGAGCTGGGAAGAAGCCGGAGGTTAGCTCAGCCTGGCCTTGCTGGCGGCGGAGCGGGAATCAACGTAGGTTGAAGGTCGTTCGAAAAATAGAATCAGTCCAAAGTTAGCTTTGGCTCAGCTTACCGGGGGTCCTCATGGCCGTCATCGAGACCGGGGCCGCGCTGCACGAGGCGCACCGCGACAACCACACGCACCGCGACGTCAACGGCGGCTGGCTGCGTCCTGCCGTGTTCGGCGCGATGGACGGCCTGGTCTCCAACCTCGCCCTGATGACCGGCGTCGCGGGCGGCTCGGTGGGGCACCAGACGATCGTGATCACCGGCCTCGCAGGGCTCGCGGCCGGTGCCTTCTCGATGGCGGCCGGTGAGTACACCTCCGTCGCCTCGCAGGCCGAACTCGTCCAGGCCGAGCTGGACGTCGAGCGCCGTGAGCTGAGCCGGCATCCGCAGGCCGAGGAGGACGAGCTGGCCGCGCTGTACGTCTCCCGCGGGGTCGAACCCGACCTCGCCCGCGAGGTGGCCCGGCAGCTCTCGAAGGACCCCGAGCAGGCCCTGGAGATACACGCCCGTGAGGAGCTGGGTGTCGACCCCGACGACCTGCCCTCCCCGCTGACCGCCGCCGTCTCCTCCTTCGGCTCCTTCGCACTGGGCGCCCTGCTGCCCGTCCTGCCCTACCTGCTGGGGGCGACCGCGCTGTGGCCCGCCGTGCTGCTGGCGCTCGCCGGACTCTTCGGCTGCGGCGCGGTGGTGGCCCGGGTGACCGCCCGCAGCTGGTGGTTCAGCGGCCTGCGCCAGCTCGCGCTCGGTGGCGCGGCCGCCGGGGTGACTTTCGCACTCGGCACCCTGTTCGACACCGCTGTGAGCTGAGAGACCCTGGACATATGCCGGGGCGCGCATAAATAATTGTTACTCGCGGGTTTCGCGCGCTTGACCGTCGGGCATGAGCCGTAAGCACTGCGGGCAACGGCGCCCGCGGTGTACTCGCGGGACGGGCGACGACGCCTCTTCCGCCCCCTGGGTCCGACCGGTCACCACCCGTCCGGCCCAGTCGCAGGACCCGCTCGAAACCGCAGCGAAACCCCGCTTTTCCCGCCGCCCCGAGCGGCGCCCGCCGTACCCCACGGCACCCCGCCGCGCCCCCTGTGGCGTCCGCATGGTGGAACGGAGTATCCGGTTCCCGACAAGCGTTCCATCATGTAACCTGCACGAAATTTCGCACCAGCAGAGGGCCAGCGTCGTCCCTCGGCACCTGCCACACGCCACTGACGACGACGGGAGAGCCGATGCGTACGACGCGCCAGCCGTCCCCGCATTCCGTGACCGACCGCGCCTGGTCCTTCATGGATGCCCGCCCTGCCGCGCAGGGCATGTACGACCCCCGCGACGAGCACGACGCCTGCGGCGTCGGCTTCGTGGCCACCCTCACCGGTGAGGCGAGCCACGCGCTGGTCGAGCAGGCGCTGACCGTACTGCGCAATCTCGAACACCGCGGCGCGACCGGTTCCGAGCCCGACTCCGGCGACGGCGCCGGCATCCTCTCCCAGGTGCCCGACGCGTTCTTCCGCGAGGTGGCCGGATTCGACCTGCCCGCCGCCGGTTCCTACGCCGTCGGCATCGCCTTCCTGCCCGAGGCCGGCACCGACGAGGTCGTCTCACGGATCGAGACGATCGCCGCCGAGGAGGGCCTCGACGTCCTCGGCTGGCGCGAGGTCCCGGTCGCCCCCGAACTGCTCGGCGCGACCGCCCGCTCGACCATGCCGGCCTTCCGCCAGCTCTTCGTCGGCGACGGCACGAGCGAGGGCATCGCTCTCGACCGCAAGGCGTTCGTGGTGCGCAAGCGCGCCGAGCGGGAGGCCGGGGTCTACTTCCCGTCCCTGTCCGCCCGGACGATCGTGTACAAGGGCATGCTGACCACCGGCCAGCTCGAACCGTTCTTCCCGGACCTGTCCGACCGCCGGTTCGCCTCCGCGATCGCGCTGGTGCACTCCCGCTTCTCCACGAACACCTTCCCGTCGTGGCCGCTGGCGCACCCGTACCGCTTCGTCGCCCACAACGGCGAGATCAACACCGTCAAGGGCAACCGCAACTGGATGCGCGCCCGCGAGTCCCAGCTCGCCTCGGACCTGTTCGGCACCGAGAACAACCTCGCGCGCACCTTCCCGGTCTGTACGCCGGACGCCTCCGACTCGGCGTCCTTCGACGAAGTCCTGGAACTGCTCCACCTCGGCGGGCGCTCGCTGCCCCACGCGGTGCTGATGATGATCCCGGAGGCGTGGGAGAACCACGCCACCATGAACGTGAAGGACGCCGACCGCCGGGCCTTCTACCAGTTCCACTCCACGATGATGGAGCCCTGGGACGGCCCCGCCTGCGTCACCTTCACCGACGGCACCCAGGTCGGCGCCGTGCTCGACCGCAACGGCCTGCGTCCCGGCCGCTACTGGGTCACCGACGACGGCCTGGTCGTCCTCGGTTCCGAGGTCGGCGTCCTCGACATCGACCCCGCCAAGGTCGTCCGCAAGGGCCGCCTGCAGCCCGGCCGCATGTTCCTCGTGGACACCGCCGAGCACCGCATCATCGAGGACGACGAGATCAAGGCGTCCCTCGCCACCGACCAGCCCTACGCCGAGTGGCTGGAGGCCGGCGAGATCGAGCTGGGCGACCTGCCCGAGCGCGAGCACATCGTGCACACCCACGCCTCCGTCACCCGCCGCCAGCAGACCTTCGGCTACACCGAGGAGGAGCTGCGGGTCATCCTCGCCCCGATGGCCAAGGCGGGCGCCGAGCCCATCGGCTCCATGGGCACCGACAGTCCCATCGCGGCCCTCTCCGAGCGCCCCCGGCTGCTGTTCGACTACTTCACCCAGCTCTTCGCCCAGGTCACCAACCCGCCGCTGGACGCCATCCGCGAGGAACTGGTCACCTCCCTGCGCTCCTCGCTGGGCCCCCAGGGCAACCTGCTCGACCCCACCGCGGCCTCCTGCCGTTCCGTCGTGCTGCCCTTCCCGGTGATCGACAACGACGAGCTGGCCAAGCTCATCCACATCAACGCCGACGGGGACATGCCCGGCTTCAAGGCCGCCACCCTCTCCGGCCTGTACCGGGTCTCCGGCGGGGGCGACTCGCTCGCCGCGCGCATCGAGGAGATCTGCGCCGAGGCGGACGCCGCCATCGACAACGGCGCCCGGCTGATCGTGCTCTCCGACCGGCACTCCGACGCCGAGCACGCCCCGATCCCGTCGCTGCTGCTCACCGCGGCCGTCCACCACCACCTCATCCGCACCAAGCAGCGCACCCACGTGGGCCTGCTGGTCGAGGCCGGTGACGTCCGCGAGGTCCACCACGTCGCCCTGCTGATCGGCTACGGCGCCGCCGCGGTCAACCCCTACCTGGCGATGGAGTCCGTCGAGGACCTGGTCCGCGCGGGCACCTTCCTGCCCGGCATGGAGCCGGAAGCGGCCATCCGCAACCTGATCTACGCCCTCGGCAAGGGCGTGCTGAAGGTGATGTCCAAGATGGGCATCTCCACCGTCGCCTCCTACCGGGGCGCGCAGGTCTTCGAGGCCGTCGGCCTGGACGACGCCTTCGTGGAGAAGTACTTCGACGGCACCACCACCAAGATCGGCGGCGTCGGCATCGACGTCATCGCCAAGGAGGTCGCCGCACGGCACGCCAAGGCGTACCCGGCCAGCGGCATCGCGCCCGCGCACCGCACGCTCGACATCGGCGGCGAGTACCAGTGGCGCCGCGAGGGCGAACCGCACCTCTTCGACCCGGAGACGGTCTTCCGCCTCCAGCACTCCACCCGCTCCGGCCGCTTCGACATCTTCAAGAAGTACACCGACCGGGTGAACGAGCAGTCCGAGCGCCTGATGACGCTGCGCGGCCTGTTCGGCTTCGACTCCGGCCGCGCGCCCATCCCGGTGGACGAGGTCGAGCCGGTCTCCGAGATCGTCAAGCGCTTCTCCACCGGCGCCATGTCGTACGGCTCCATCTCCCAGGAGGCGCACGAGACGCTCGCCATCGCCATGAACCAGCTGGGCGGCAAGTCCAACACCGGTGAGGGCGGCGAGGACCCGGAGCGGCTGTACGACCCGGCCCGGCGCAGCGCCATCAAGCAGGTCGCCTCCGGCCGCTTCGGCGTCACCTCCGAGTACCTGGTCAACGCCGACGACATCCAGATCAAGATGGCCCAGGGCGCCAAGCCCGGCGAGGGCGGCCAGCTCCCCGGCCACAAGGTGTACCCGTGGGTGGCCAAGACCCGGCACTCCACGCCTGGCGTCGGCCTGATCTCGCCGCCGCCGCACCACGACATCTACTCCATCGAGGACCTCGCCCAGCTCATCCACGACCTGAAGAACGCCAATCCCTCGGCCCGCATCCACGTGAAGCTGGTCTCCGAGGTCGGCGTCGGCACGGTCGCGGCCGGTGTGTCCAAGGCGCACGCCGACGTGGTGCTGGTCTCCGGCCACGACGGCGGCACCGGCGCCTCCCCGCTCACCTCGCTCAAGCACGCCGGCGGGCCCTGGGAGCTGGGTCTCGCCGAGACCCAGCAGACCCTGCTGCTCAACGGGCTGCGGGACCGGATCGTCGTCCAGACCGACGGCCAGCTCAAGACCGGCCGGGACGTGGTCATCGCCGCGCTGCTCGGCGCCGAGGAGTTCGGCTTCGCCACCGCGCCCCTGGTGGTCTCCGGCTGCGTGATGATGCGCGTCTGCCACCTGGACACCTGCCCGGTCGGCATCGCCACCCAGAACCCCGTGCTGCGCGAGCGCTTCGAGGGCAAGGCCGAGTACATCGTCAACTTCTTCCGGTTCATCGCCGAAGAGGTCCGCGAGCTCCTGGCCGAGCTGGGCTTCCGCTCCATCGAGGAGGCCGTCGGCCACGCCGAGGTGCTCGACGTGGAGCGCGCGGTCGACCACTGGAAGGCCCAGGGCCTGGACCTGGAGCCGCTGTTCCACGTGCCCGAGCTGGCCGAGGGCGCGGTCCGCCACCAGGTGGTCCCCCAGGACCACGGGCTGGAGAAGGCGCTCGACAACGAGCTGATCAGGCTCGCCGCCGACGCGCTGGCCGCCACCGACGCCACCGAGGCACACCCGGTGCGCGCGCAGGTCGCCATCCGCAACATCAACCGCACGGTCGGCACCATGCTCGGCCACGAGGTGACGCGGAAGTTCGGCGGCGCGGGCCTGCCCGACGACACCATCGACATCACCTTCACCGGCTCGGCCGGCCAGTCCTTCGGCGCCTTCCTGCCGCGCGGAGTCACCCTCCGCCTGGAGGGCGACGCCAACGACTACGTGGGCAAGGGCCTCTCCGGCGGCCGGATCGTGGTCCGCCCCGACCGGGCGGCCGACCACCTCGCCGAGTACTCCACCATCGCGGGCAACACCATCGGCTACGGCGCCACCGGCGGCGAGCTGTTCCTGCGCGGCCGTAGCGGCGAGCGGTTCTGTGTCCGCAACTCCGGGGCCCTGGTGGTCTCCGAGGGCGTCGGCGACCACGGCTGCGAGTACATGACCGGCGGTCACGCGGTCGTCCTCGGGCCGACCGGCCGCAACTTCGCGGCGGGCATGTCCGGCGGCATCGCGTACGTCATCGACCTCGACCCGGACAACGTCAACGCGGGCAACGCGAACGCGGTCGAGCCGCTGGACGACGCCGACCGGACCTGGCTGCACGACGTGGTGCGCCGCCATGCCGAGGAGACCGGTTCCACGGTCGCGGAGAAGCTCCTCGCGGACTGGGACCGGTCCGTGGAGCGCTTCAGCAGGATCATCCCCAGCACGTACAAGGCAGTGCTCGCCGCCAAGGACGCCGCCGAGCGAGCCGGTCTCTCCGAGACCGAGATCACCGAGAAGATGATGGAGGCGGCGACCAATGGCTGATCCCAAGGGCTTTCTGAACCACGGCCGCGAGGTCGCCCGGACCCGTCCTGTCGACGAGCGCGTCAAGGACTGGAACGAGGTCTACGTCCCCGGCGCCCTGCTGCCGATCATCGGCAAGCAGGCCAGCCGGTGCATGGACTGCGGCATCCCGTTCTGCCACAACGGCTGTCCGCTCGGGAACCTGATCCCGGAGTGGAACGACTACGCCTACCGGCAGGACTGGGCGGCCGCCTCCGAGCGGCTGCACGCGACCAACAACTTCCCCGAGTTCACCGGGCGGCTCTGCCCCGCGCCCTGTGAGTCGGCCTGTGTGCTGGGCATCAACCAGCAGCCGGTCACCATCAAGAACGTCGAGGTCTCGATCATCGACCAGGCGTGGGAGACCGGGGACGTGGCCCCGCGCATCCCCGAGCGGCTGTCCGGCAAGACGGTCGCGGTCATCGGCTCGGGACCGGCCGGGCTCGCCGCGGCCCAGCAGCTCACCCGCGCCGGCCACACGGTCGCCGTGTACGAGCGCGCCGACCGCGTCGGGGGCCTGCTGCGGTACGGCATCCCCGAGTTCAAGATGGAGAAGCGGCACATCAACCGCCGTATCGAGCAGATGCGCGCGGAGGGCACCCGGTTCCGCACCGGTGTGGAGATCGGCCGCGACCTCAAGGCCGGCGACCTGAAGAAGCGGTACGACGCGGTCGTCATCGCCGCCGGTTCCACCACGGCCCGCGATCTCCCCGTCCCCGGTCGGGAGCTGACCGGCATCTACCAGGCGATGGAGTACCTGCCGCTGTCCAACAAGGTCCAGGAGGGCGACTACGTGTCCCCGCCGATCACGGCCGAGGGCAAGCACGTCGTGGTCATCGGCGGCGGCGACACCGGCGCCGACTGCGTGGGCACCGCCCACCGCCAGGGCGCGGCCTCCGTCACCCAGCTGGAGATCATGCCCCGCCCGAACGACGCGCGGCACCCGCTGAACCAGCCCTGGCCGACCTTCCCCATGCTGTACAAGGTCACCAGCGCCCACGAGGAGGGCGGCGAGCGGGTCTACGCCGTCTCCACCACCCACTTCGAGGGCGACGAGGACGGCAACGTCCAGGCGCTGCACCTGACCGAGGTCGAGTTCATCGACGGCAAGCTGACCCCCAAGCCGGGCAGCGAGCGGAAGATCCCGGCCCAGCTGGTCACCCTGGCCATGGGCTTCACCGGTACCGACCGGGAGAACGGCCTGGTCGAGCAGTTCGGCCTGGAGCTGGACGAGCGGGGCAACATCGCCCGCGACGCCGACTTCCAGACCAACGTGCCCGGTGTCTTCGTCGCCGGTGACGCGGGCCGGGGCCAGTCCCTCATCGTGTGGGCCATCGCCGAGGGCCGCTCCGCCGCCCGCGGGGTGGACCGCCACCTCACCGGGGCCAGCGAACTGCCCGCCCCGATCCGCCCCACCGACCGCGCCCTGGCGGTCTGACCCCCTCACACCCGGTGTGCCGTACAACGGCGTACGGAACATCAGACGGCGCCTGCCCGACAGTCCCCGACCGGACGCCCGGGCAGGCGCCGCCGCCTTGTCAGTAGGTGCCGCTGGTGAGCGAGGCCGCCTTCACCGCCGCCAGCACCAGCAGCAGGACCAGCAGGCCCGCGCACGCGGCCCACTGGATCAGCGTGCGGCGGTCGCCGCGCGGGGCGTAGGCGAAGGCCAGGGTGACCACGGCGCCCGCGAGCAGGCCGCCGAGGTGGCCCTGCCAGGAGGTCGCGAAGGCCGAGACCACCAGCCAGATCAGCAGACCGGTCATGTACTGGTTGACCGACCGCATGTCGTAGCCGAGTCGCCGTCCCATCACCCAGTACGCGGCGCCCAGGCCGAACACCGCGCCCGAGGCGCCCACCGTCGGCACGTCCGGCGCGATCAGCAGCACCAGGACCGAGCCGCCGAGCGCCGAGAGCAGATACAGCGCGAGGTAGCGGGCCCGGCCGAGCTGGGTCTCCACCACCCGGCCGACGTTCACCAGCGCCACCATGTTCAGCACGATGTGCACCACGCCGATCCCGTCGTCCGGCGGCATGTGCAGGAACGCGCCGGTCAGCAGCCGCTCCCACTGGCCACCCACCACCCCCTCCGGGGTCAGCACGGAGTCGTACGGGTACTGCCACAGGTAGTGGCCGCCGTCCGGGCCCACCAGGCCCGCGCCCAGCATCCCGAACCGGTCCACGATCGAGGGCCGGGCCAGCTCCGCGAGGTAGGCGAGCACGTTCAGCGCCACCAGCACCCAGGTGACGAGCGGAAACGTGCTGATCCGGCCGCCGAACGCGGTCCGCGCCTGCCGCACCGAGCGGGCGCCCTCCCGGACGCACTCCACGCACTGATGGCCGACCGACGCCTCGCGCATGCAGTCCGGGCAGATGTAGCGGTCACAGCGGGTGCAGCGGACGTGCGACTCCACCTTGGGATGACGGAAGCACGTGGTCACGGCGGACTCGGCGGTCACGGCCGGCTCCTTAGAGGAAAGGGGTGTCGAAGGTGAGCCGGTGGGGACGGCGGCGAACAAAATATCGGATCATCGCAGGATCGCCGCGCCCCCGGCTGTGATCAACCGATTTCCCGACGCCGCGTCACCACCCCGCGCGCTCCGCACCCGTGCGGATGAACCCACCGGCGCGGCACGTTCCCGCAGGTCGGAGGGCGTGCTGATGTTGGCCCGGAGCGCCGCGCCAACCGTAGTCACCCAGCCCGCACCTGACGGGCTGCTGCGCCGTGCGCGGCTCCGGAAGGAGCCGGCCTTGACCGAGCAGATCGAGCAGGCGGAGCGCGGCGTCGGGGAGTTCACCCTCACCGGCCCGCTGACCACCGCGCCGCCGGCCGGGTACACCGCCCCCGAGCCCGACGAGAAGTGGACGCTCCGGGGCGGCTTCGCCCACGTCTACTACGGCGAGCGCAACCAGGGCCTCGTCCACCCGGTGATCATGGCCGACGGCTTCAACCTCGGCAAGAGCGACCTCGCCTGGCTCTACGCGGGCCTCGACGGCGACTTCCCCCTCCTGACCGAACTGCGCCGCCGGGGCCGCGACGTCATCCTGGTCGGCTTCGACGAGCGCAGCGCCTCGGTGCTCGACAACGCCCGGACGGTCACCGAGGCCGTGACGCGGACCGGCGCCGAACAGCTCGGCTCCGCCCGCCTGATGGCGGGCGGCTTCAGCATGGGCGGTCTTGTCACGCGCTACGCGCTCGCCAAGATGGAGCACGAGGGCATGGACCACCGTGTCGGCGTGTACTTCTCCTACGACACCCCGCACCGCGGCGCCTACATCCCCATCGGCCTCCAGGCGTTCGCGCACTTCATCCCGGTGCCCAACGACTTCGCCCGGCAGATGAACAGCCCGGCCGCCCGCCAGATGCTCTGGCGGCACTACGACGCGATGACCGGCCAGAACGGCATCGCCCCCGAGCGCCGCGAGTTCCTCCAGCGCCTGGCCGACGTCGGCGGCTGGCCGCGCGTCCCGCGCGTCCTGGCCCTCGCCAACGGCCGCGGCGACGGCACCGGCCTCGCCGTCCCGCCCGGCGAGACGGTGCTGAAGTCGGAGCGGGTCTACCCCGGCACCGTCTTCTACGCCCAGGCGCAGGGCCGCGAGGTCACCGTCGCCGAACTGAAGCGCCGCTTCCCCGCGTCCGAGAAGACGATCACCACCGGCGACCTCCCCGAGACGGACGGTGCCCCCGGCGGCACCCTGCGCTCCTACGGCATCCTCGCCGACGCCCTGAGGAAGGCCGGCGCCCAGGTCGATCTGCGGCACGAGGACGTCTGCTTCGTGCCCACGGTCAGCGCGGTCGCCCTCCGCGACCTGGACCAGCAGAAGGACCTCTACGTGAAGGTGGAGGACGTCGACCCGGACGAGAGCGAGGCCGACGACTTCATCTGGTCCTCCACGACCACCGCGCACACGGCGGTCACCGAGGAACTCGGCGCCTGGCTGCTCGACCGCCTCCCCGACTGAACCGAACCAGGCACCGCTAGGTGTCGCACTCCAGCACCGTCCGGCACAGCCCGCAGCGGGCCTTGACCCGGCCCTTCACCGGCACCCGGATGCGCTGGTGGCACACCGGGCACGGGAAGGCCACCTTCAGCCCCGCCCCGTCCGGGGTGAACTCGTAGGGGGAATCCGGACGGGGCCGGCCGGTGTCCTGCCGGGCGGTGTCACGCCGGTCGTGGGCGTAACGCCGCCGGGCGGCCCAGCCCGCCCCGCTCAGCGGCGCCCGCCGCTCGTCCGCCCGCGCCCGGTCCCGGCCCGCGACGTACGCCGTGTACGCCTGCGGACTGGTGAACCACACCGCCGGGTCCTCCCCGAACACCGCCGCCCGCTTCGCCAGGACGTATCCGAACTCCTCCGGGGTGAGATAGCCGAGCTTCTGCGACGCCTCGCCGTGCTCCCGGTAGGCGTCCAGCAGCAGCCAGCCCGCGCCGAGGTACGTGGTCACCGTGTCGGTGAGGATCTCGTTCTCCGCGGTGGTGGGGAACGCGAGGCCCAGCCGGTGCAGATACACATGGGCCACCTCGTGGGCGAGAGCCGCGCCGATGTCCCGCCGGTGGGTGCGGAAACGGTCGTTCAGCTCCACGAAGTACTCCGGGCCCGCCGCGAGTTCCACATCGGCGGCGTGCGTCATCTCCCGGAAGCAGACGACCAGCCGCGCGTCCGGCAGCCGGAAGTGCCGCACCAGCTCCCGCGCCACCCGCTGCGCGCCCAGATGCAGGTCGTCCTCGTCGCCGAAGGCCACGTCGGCCGGGGCCACGCTCGCCGCGAAGGTCCGCAGGCCGTCCTCCGACAGCCGCCGGTACAGCGCCGTGACCGCCGACCGCACCGTCCCGAGGTGCGGGAAGCCGTGTTCCACCGGTCCGCCTGCCACCACGCCCGCACCCCCGAAGGTCGCCCGGAACACCTCTCCCACTGTAGAACCGCCCACCGCCACCGCGACCGCCCCGCGCCCCTGAGGCCCTGGCGCCGCGACGCCCGCCCTCGGGGCGGACGACGGGAGTCCGACGGCAGGGCCTAGGGTTGACGCCCATGACCATCAGCAACACCGGCACCGGTGACGTCGACCCCGAGGCCCGCGAGGAACTGGAGCGGCTGCGGGCCAGCATCGACAACATCGACGCGGCCGTCGTCCACATGCTGGCCGAACGCTTCAAGGCCACCCAGCAGGTCGGCCGCCTCAAGGCCCGCCACCACCTGCCGCCCGCCGACCCCGGCCGGGAGGCCCGCCAGATCGAGCGGCTGCGCAGCCTCGCCGAGGACGCCCGCCTCGACCCCGCCTTCGCCGAGAAGTTCCTGAACTTCATCGTCGCCGAGGTGATCCGGCACCACGAGCGCATCGCCGAGGACTCCGCCCACATCCGACCCTGACCCGCGTACGCCCGGCGTGGGGCGGACATAAGCCGCGTACCGAACCGCCCCTGTCGGCAGCCGGGGACGATCGGGCAGCATGGCCCCCATGTCCGTACTGACGCGCGACGAAGCGCAAGCCCGAGCAGAGTTCCTCGACGTCCACCACTACACCGTCGATCTCGACCTCACCACCGGTGACGAGACCTTCGGCTCCCGTACCGCGGTCCGGTTCACCGCGCGCACGGACGGGGACACCTTCGTCGAGCTGAAGCCCGCCGAGCTGCGCGCCGTCGCCCTCGACGGACAGCCCCTGGACACAGCCACCCTCGACGGCAACCGGCTGCCGCTGAAGAACCTCACCGCGGGCGAGCACGAACTCACCGTCGACGCGGTCATGCGCTACTCCCGCACCGGCGAGGGCATGCACCGCTTCACCGACCCCACCGACGGCGAGACCTACGTCTACACCCAGCTCTTCCTCGACGACGTCCAGCGCGTCTTCGCCGCCTTCGACCAGCCCGACCTCAAGTCCGTCTTCGACGTGAGCGTCACCGCCCCCGAGGGCTGGCAGGTACTCGCCAACGGCATCACCGAGGACCTCGGCGGGGGCCGCTGGCGCGCCGCCACCACCCCGCTCATCTCCACCTACCTCGTCGCCGTCGCCGCAGGCCCCTGGCACTCCGTACGCACCGAGCACCGCGGCCTGCCCTTCGGCATCCACTGCCGACGCTCGCTCGCCCCCCACCTCGACGCCGACGCCGACGAAATCCTGGACACCACCCGCGCCCTCTACGACCGGTACCACGAGAAGTTCGAGGAGCCCTACCCCTTCGACTCCTACGACCAGGCGTTCGTCCCCGAGTTCAACGCCGGCGCCATGGAGAACCCCGGACTCGTCACCTTCCGCGACGAGTTCGTCTTCCGCTCCGCCGTCACCGACACCGAGCGGCAGACCCGCGCCATGGTCATCGCGCACGAGATGGCCCACATGTGGTTCGGCGACCTCGTCACCCTCAGGTGGTGGGACGACATCTGGCTGAACGAGTCCTTCGCCGAGTACATGGGCTACCAGACCACCCTGGAGGCCACCCGCTTCACCCAGCCCTGGGTCGAGTTCGGCGTCACCCGCAAGTCCTGGGGCTACGACGCCGACCAGCGCCCCTCCACCCACCCCGTCGCCCCCGAATCCGTCGACGACACCGCCGCCGCGCTGCTCAACTTCGACGGCATCTCCTACGCCAAGGGCGCCTCCGCCCTGCGCCAACTGGTCGCCTGGCTCGGCGAGAAGGACTTCCTGGCCGGCATCAACGTCCACTTCGAGCGCCACCGGTTCGGCAACGCCACCCTCGCCGACTTCATCGACTCCCTCGCCTCCGCCACCGAGCGCGACGTACCCGCCTGGGCCGACGCCTGGCTGCGCACCACCGGCGTCGACAAGCTCACCCCCCGCCTCACCACCACCGACGGCAAGCGCGTCCTGACCGTCGAGCAGGAGGGCAGCCGCCCGCACCGCGTCACCGCCGGCCTCTACGACCACGACCTCACCGAGGAGGGCCGCCTGACCCTGCGCGAACGCGTCGGCCTCGACGTTCCGCAGACCGCGCCCCAGCCGCTCGGCAAGCGGCCCGCGCTGCTCATCCTCAACGACGGCGATCTCACCTACGCCAAGGTCCGCTTCGACCCCGAGTCCTTCGCGACCCTGCGCACCAGCCTCTCCGGCCTGCCCGACCCGCTCACCCGCGCCGTCGTCTGGAACGCCCTGCGCGACGCGGTCCGCGACGGCGAACTCCCGCCCACCGCCTACCTGGAGACCGCCCGCGCCCACCTGCCGCTGGAGACCGACCTCGCCCTCGTCGAGGGCGTCCTGGCCTTCGCCGGCCCCCACGTCGCCGACCGCTACCTCACCCCCGAGGAGCGGCCCGCGGCCCTCGCCACCCTCCGCTCCCTCTGCCGCGACCTGCTGCGCCGCACCGAGGACGGCGACAACCCGGGCCTGCGCCTGGTCGCCGTACGGCACTTCATCGACGTCGCCGCGCAGCCCGACACCATCGCCGCCTGGCTCGCCGACGGCACCGTGCCCGGCGGGCCCGAACTCGACCCCGAGCTGCGCTGGCGCATCCTCGGACGGCTCGCCGTGCTCGGCGCCACCGACGAGGCCGCCATCGCCGCCGAACTGGAGCGCGACCCCTCCGCCAACGGCCAGGAGGGCGCCGCCCGCTGCCGTGCCGCGCTGCCCGACCCGGAGGCCAAGCGGCGGGCCTGGGAGTCGATGTTCGCCACCGACGACCTCTCCAACTACCTGTTCAAGGCCACCGCCCAGGGCTTCTGGCAGCCCGAACAGGCCGACCTCGTCCGGGAGTACGTACCCCGCTACTACGACGAGGCGGTCGCGGTGTCCGCCCGGCGCGGGCCCGCCATCGCCACCGCCGCCGGCGCCTGGGCCTTCCCGCACCACGCCGTCGACACCGAGAACCTGGCGCTGGGGGAGGCGTGCCTGCGCGACGCCGACCCGGTGCCCGCGCTGCGGCGCAGGCTCGCCGACGAACTCGACGACCTGGCAAGGGCGTTGCGGGTGCGCGGGGAGTAGCTTCGCCACGCCGGGCGGCGTGGCTCAGGACCCCCGCAGCCACTCCGCCCGGCGCAGCGCGCCCTCCGGCGCCTCCAGGGCGAAGCCGAGCCGCTCCAGGAAGCGCTCACCCGCCTTCCACCCGGCCGGCACCGTCGCCGTGACACGGGACGCGCCCCGCCCCAGCAGCGTTTCCGCCACCACCCGCCCCAGACCCCGGCCCCGCGCCCACGGCGCCAGCAGGAACAGCCCCACCGCCACCGCGCCCGGCTCGGGCCAGTCCCGTACCGCGTCCACCAGGCCCGCGACCTCGCCCCCCCGCTCCACCAGGAGCAGCACCTTGTCAGCGGGGTCCGCGCCCTCGGGCAGCGCGTAGTACAGGCTCTGCACGTCGCCCGGCGCCGACGGCAGACCCGTCGCCGCCGTGAACCAGTCCTCGCACTCCTCGAACAGCCGCAGCAGCGCCGCCTCGTCGGCCGGCCCCGGCTCTCGCAGCAGCACCCGCTCACCGGGCAGCTCCACCGTCCACATCTCGCTCATCCCGGCGACGGTAGTGCCGCCCGGACGCCGCTCCAACGCGTTTTCCCCGTACGGCAGTACCCATTTCCCGCTCCCGCTCGTTGTGCAGCGCGGACACCCGGCTCCCGAACCTGAGCGCCGATGCGTGTCCCCGCCCCGCAGGAGAGCCCATGAGCACCCCGCCCCTCGCCTCAGGACCCCACGGCCCGGACGCCCTGCGCCCGCTCCTGGACACCGTCCTCGGCGCCCTCACCACCGGCGCGGCCGCCCGCGGCGGCCCACTGCCCGCGGGCGGTCCCGACGCCGTCGCCGCCCGCGTCACCGACGCCCTCGGCGACGTACTCCCCGAACACGGCGACCCCGACGCCCTGCGCGCCCTCACGCACGCCCTCGCCGCGGGCGCCGCCGACCCCGCCGGCCCGCTCTGCGCCGCCCACCTGCACTGCCCGCCGCTCGCCGTCGCCACCGCCGCCGACCTGGCCGTCAGCGCGCTCAACCCCTCGCTGGACTCCTGGGACCAGGCGCCCGCCGCCTCCGCCCTCGAAGCCCGCGTCACCGGCGCCCTCGCCGCCCGGCTCGGCCTCGCCGACGCCGTGGTCACCACCGGCGGCACCGAGGCCAACCAGCTCGCCCTGCTGCTCGCCCGCGAGGCCCACGGCGCCCACGTCCGGCTGGTCTGCTCGGCCGCCGCCCACCACTCCCTGCCCCGTGCCGCCTGGCTGCTCGGCCTGCCCGACCCGGTCGTCCTCCCCGCCCCGGCCGGCACCCTGGACCCCGCCGCGCTGGACGCCGCCCTCACCGAGCTGACCGGGCCCCTCCTCGTCGCCGCCACCGCGGGCACCACCGACGCCGGGCTCATCGACCCGCTCCCCGAGATCGCCGCCCGCTGCGCCGCCCACCGCGTCCGGCTGCACATCGACGCGGCCTACGGCGGCTGCCTCGCCCTCAGCGACCGCCACCGCCCCCTGCTCACCGGACTCGACGCCGCCCAGACCGTCGCCCTCGACCTGCACAAACTCGGCTGGCAACCCGTCGCCACCGGCTTCCTCGCCGTCGCCGACGCCACCGAACTCGACGCCCTCCACCAGCGCGCCGACTACCTCAACGCGGGCGACGACACCGAGGCCGGCCTCCCCGACCTCCTCGGCCGCTCCACCCGCACCACCCGCCGACCCGACGTGCTCAAGGCCGCGGTCACCCTGCGCACCCTCGGCCGCACCGGCCTCGCCGACCTCATCGACCGGGTCCTCACCCTCGCCCGGGACCTCGCCGACCGCGTCGAGGCACACCCCCGCCTCGAACTGTACGACCGGCCCACCCTCGCCACCGTGCTGTTCCGGCCCGCCCACGCGAGCGACGACGCCGTCGCCGCCGTCCGCCGCACCCTGCTGCACGAGGGCCGCGCCGTCCTCGGCCGGGCCCACGCCGACGGCCGCCTCTGGCTCAAGGCCACCCTCCTCAACCCCCACACCGGGCCCGACGACCTGGCCCACCTGCTGAAACTCGCCGAAGGACACACCCCCGCATGAGCCACCCGCCCCACCCTGAAGGCCAGGAACCCGAGTCCCCCCGCGACCTTGTCGGCATCGGCATCGGCCCCTGCAACCTCTCCCTGGCCGCCCTCGCGGCACCCCTCGCCGAACTCGACGCCGTCTTCTACGAACAGCGCCCCGGCTTCGACTGGCACCCCGGCCTCCTCATCGACGGCACCACCCTCCAAGTCCCCTTCCTGGCCGACCTGGTGACCCTCGCCGACCCCACCAGCCCGTGGAGCTTCCTCAACTGGCTCCGCACCCGCGACCGGCTCTTCCCCTTCTACTTCGCCGAGCACTTCCACATCCAGCGCGCCGAGTACGACGCCTACTGCCGCTGGGTCGCCGGACAGCTCCCCGGACTCCGCTTCCGCCACCAGGCCGACGCCGTCCGCTGGAACCCCGAACGCGACGTGTTCGAGGTCGACTTCACCCGGCTCGACGCCGACGGCCACGCCGAGGCCCTCGGCCGCACCCGCACCCGCAACATCGTCATCGGCATCGGCAGCGCGCCCCACGTCCCCGAACCGCTGCGCCCCCTCACCGCCGCCCCCGGCGTTCCCGTCCTGCACGCCGCCGACTACCTCGCCCACCGCGAGGCGCTGCTCGCCGCCGGACACGTCACCGTCGTCGGCTCCGGGCAGTCCGGCGCCGAGGTCTTCCTCGACCTGCTCCGCCACCGCCCGGCCGGACGCGAACACCTGCACTGGATCGGCCGCACCGCCGCCTTCGCGCCCATGGAGTACTCCAAGCTCGGCCTGGAGCACTTCACCCCCGACCACACCCGCTACTTCCACGCCCTCGCCGAGCCCGTCCGCGACCGGCTCGTCGCCGCCCAGTGGCAGCTCCACAAGGCCGTCGACGCCGGCACCCTCGCCGCCATCCACGACGAGCTGTACCGGCGCACCCTCGACGGCGGCTGGCCCGACGCCGTCCTCACCCCCGGCGTCCAGGTCCGCACCGCCGGACGCCTCGGCACCGGACAGGTCGAACTCCACCTGGAACACCTCGACCAGGGCAGCCGCACCCGCCTCGCCACCGACGCCGTCGTCCTCGCCACCGGCTACCGCATGCGCCCGCTCGACGGCCTCCTCGCCGGGCTCGACCCCCACCTGCGCCGCGACAGCGCCGGACGCCCCCTGATCGACGACGAGTTCCGCCTCGTCCTCGACCCCGCCGTCAGCGGCCGCGTCCACGTCCAGAACGCCGAACTCCACACCCACGGCGTCGGCGCCCCCGACCTCGGACTCGCCGCCTGGCGCAGCGCCACCATCCTCAACTCCCTGACCGGCAAGGAGCAGTACCCGCTCCCCGCCCGGACCGCCTTCACCACCTTCGGCCTGCACCCGCAACGCCGGAGCCCCGGCGACGGCACGGCCGACCGGGCCCGCACCGCCACCGGGGCTCCACCCCGACCGACCTGCTAGAACACCGGCGTGCCCGCCCGCGTCAGCTTCCAGTCCACCGACGCGAAGTCCTTCGGGTCCAGCACACCCTTCGCGGTCACCCACTCCGCGATCCGGGTCCGGATCTCCGTCGACTCCGACCACAGCTCCTTCGCCGACGCCACGTACGGGAACGCGCCGCCGCCGTTGGCCCGGTAGTTGTTCACCGCGAACACGAACTGGGCCGCGTCGTCCAGCGGAGCCCCGCCGAAGGTCAGGTTCTTGATCCGCGACCCGGCGGGCTGCGCGATGTCGATGTCGTACGACAGCCCAGACACATAGTCGTAGTTGTAGTCGGGGCGGTCGGCCGCGTTCGTCAGCTTGTCCACGTCCACCGGCGCGCCCGGCGCGGTCTGCACGTAGTACTGCGCCGAGAACTCCAGGTACGCCCGCACCTGCGCGCCCGTCAGCAGCTTCGCCACCAGCGTGTTGTCGTACACGTACAGACCCGACAGGTCCCGGATGGTGACGTCGCCCGCCGGGATCTCGCTCGTCCGGGAGAACGGCGACGCCTGCGCCAGCACCGGCAGCGAGGCGTACTCGGTGCCCGCCAGCGCGGCCTTGACCACGTCCTCCTGCACCTTGGTGATCAGGTCGATGATCGGGGCGTCCTTGTACCGCGCCTCCACCGTGGTCAGCGTCTCGGTCGCCCGGCCCACCACCTGGTTGACGTACGCCACCACCTTCGCGTGCTCCGTGGAGAGCAGCTTGGTGATCTTCGGGTCGTCCGCCACCGTCCGCGAGTCCCTGAGGGACGCCTTCACCGACTCCACCTGCCAGCGGCCCCGCGCGAAGACCAGCTCGAAGTCGAACAGGGTCAGCCGCTCCGCGAAGCACAGCGGCTCCGACAGCACGACCGTCCTCCCCGACTTCTCGTTGACGACCCGGAGCTCCGGGATCTCCAGGTGCGCGTGCCCGACCAGGATCGCGTCGATACCCGGCACCTGCCGCGCCACGTTCGCCGCCGCGTTCTCCACGTACGGCACCTGGTCACCGTAGGACGACGTGCCCGAGGTGCCCGAGTGCGCCGAGACCACCACGATGTCCGCGCCCATCGACCTCAGCCTCGGCACCCACTTCGCGGCCTGCTCCTCCAGCCCCTCGAAGGCCAGCTTGCCCTGCACGAACGCCTTGTCCCAGATGGCGATGCCGGGGTTGGTCAGACCCAGCACCGCGACCTTCACCGGCGGCGCGCCCGGCACGTGGAACCGCTTCATGTAGTACGGCGCGAACGCCGGCTTCAGCGTCTTGGCGTCCACCGCGTTGGCACCCAGCAGCGGGAAGTCGAGCTGGTGCTCGAAGCGGCGCAGCGTCTCGATGCCGTAGTTGAACTCGTGGTTGCCCAGCGCCGCCGCGTCGTACCCGATCGCGTTCATCGCCTTCGCCATCGGGTGCACCGGGCCGCCCTCGGCGGTGATCGGGTCCACCTTGGCGTAGTAGTACGTCAGCGGGGTGCCCTGGATGGTGTCGCCCGCGTCCAGCAGCAGGGTGTTGCGGCGGCCCTTCTCCTCGCGGACCTGGTTCACCAGCGTCGAGATCCGGGCCAGGCCCTGGGCGTTGCCCGCCGCGTCCTTGTAGTCCGCGTTCTTGAAGTAGTCCCAGTTGAAGACGTGGCCGTGCAGGTCGGTGGTGCCCATCACGGTCAGCGCGTACCGCTTCTCGTGGTGCCCGTGGGCCGCCGCGGCGGCTCCGGCCGCCCGGGCCGCCGGGGCTCCCGCCCCGCCCGCGATCGCCACGCCCGCCCCGGTGACGGCGGACTGCTTCAGGAACTTCCGGCGGTCGAACGGCATCTCTCGGTCTCCACGGCAAGGGGTCGACAACGCGCGTAGATTGTGGCCCGACCATGACAGGCCGCAACAGACCCCCCAGGTTGCGATCCGGTGACCGATTTCCGTCAACTCCCCCCGCCGGTACGCCGGACACATGACACAGTGGGACGTATGACCCCTGAGGCGAACCCCGCGTACGGCACCGCCGACGCCCCGCTCCTCGCCGTCCGGGGCGAGGCCGAGTTCCAGACCGAGGCCGAGATCGCCCGCATCGGCGTCACCGTCACCGCGCGCGGCCGCGACCGCCGCGCCACCCTCGACGACCTGGGCCGCCGTAACACCGCCGCGCTCGACATCCTCAAGTCCTACGGCGACGCCGTACCCGAACTCACCACCGGCTCCCTCGGCGTCACCCCCGAACTCAGCGAACGCGGCCGGGGCGAGCGGGTGCGCAGCCACCAAGGGGTCGTCCGCATCGACGCCGAGATCACCGACTTCACCGTCCTCGGCGAACTCACCGCACGGCTGGCCGAGTTGGAGCTGACCGAGCTGGACGGCCCCTCGTGGTCGCTGCGCCCCGACTCCCCGGCCCACGCCGAGGCCCGCCGCCGCGCCGTCGCCGACGCCCTCCAGCGGGCCCGCGAGTACGCCGACGCGCTCGGCACCTCCCTCGCCGCGCTGACCGAACTCGCCGACACCGGTGCCGACCGGCCGCGCAACGTCTCCGCCTTCGGGCGGGCCGCCCGCCGGGCCGACGCGGCGGAATCCGCCGAACCGTTCGATCTCCAGCCCGCGCAATTGTGGGTCTCCGCGCAGGTCACCGCGCGCTTCACGCTGGTGCCGCCCCGGCTTTAGCGGCGTCTACGCCCCGGCTTTAGCGCCGCCTAGGGGTAAAAGAACCATCGCGCGAAAAACATCGCTCATAGGAGCGGCTCATCGCACAATTCAACACTTGTCAATAACCCTTTCCCCAAAGGTTGTTGAGTGGCCATGGAGTCAGAATTCTCTACCCGTCGGTAAGCCATAGGCTCGACCCATGCGCCGAGCAAAGATCGTCTGCACCCTGGGGCCCGCCACCGACTCTTACGACCAGATCAAGGCACTGGTCGAGGCCGGAATGGACGTCGCCCGGTTCAACCTCAGCCACGGCACCCACGCCGAACACGAGGCGCGTTACCAGCGTGTCCGCAAGGCCGCCGACGAGACCGGCCGCAGTGTCGGAATCCTCGCCGATCTTCAAGGTCCGAAGATCCGGCTCGGTACCTTCGCCGAAGGACCCGTACTCCTCGAACTCGACGACACCTTCACCATCACCGTCGAAGAGGGCGTGCAGGGCGACCGCCACCAGTGCGGCACCACCTACGCCGGTCTCGCGGAGGACGTCCGGCCCGGTGAGCGCGTGCTCGTCGACGACGGCCGGGTCTGCCTGGAGGTCACCGGAGTGGACGGCCCCCGCGTGCACACCCGTGTGGTGGAGGGCGGCGTGATCTCCGACCACAAGGGGATCAACCTCCCCGGTGTCGCCGTCTCCGTCCCGGCCCTTTCCAAGAAGGACCAGGACGACCTGCGCTGGGCGCTGCGCACCGGCTTCGACGTCGTCGCCCTCTCCTTCGTCCGCAGTGGGCGCGACGCCGCCGAGGTGCACCGGATCATGGCGGAGGAGGGGCGCCGGCTGCCCGTCATCGCCAAGGTGGAGAAGCCGCAGGCCGTGGAGAACATCGAGGACGTCGTCGCCACCTTCGACGGGCTCATGGTCGCCCGGGGCGACCTCGGGGTGGAGCTGCCGCTGGAGCAGGTGCCGATCGTGCAGAAACGCGCCGTCAAGCTCGCCAAGCGCAATGCCAAGCCGGTCATCGTCGCCACCCAGATGCTCGACTCGATGATCGACAGCGCCCGGCCGACCCGCGCGGAAGCCTCCGACGTGGCCAACGCCGTCCTCGACGGGGCGGACGCGGTGATGCTGTCCGCCGAGACCAGCGTGGGGCGCTACGCCGTCGAGGCCGTGTGCACCATGGCGAAGATCGTCGCGGCCGCGGAGGAGGAGATGCTGGCGAAGGGGCTGCCGGCGCTGACCGAGCGGAACAAGCCGCGCACCCAGGGGGGCGCCGTCGCGCGGGCGGCCGCCGAGATGGGGGACTTCCTCGGGGCGCGCTTCCTCGTCGCCTTCACCCAGTCCGGCGACACCGCCCGCCGCCTCTCCCGCTACCGCTCACCCATCCCCGTCCTCGCCTTCACCCCCGAACCCTCCACCCGCTCCCAGCTCAGCCTCACCTGGGGCGTGGAAACCTTCCTCGGACCCCACGTCGACTCCACCGACGCGATGGTCGACCAGGTCGACGAGCTGCTTCTCCGCTACGGCCGCTGCGAAAAGGGCGACGTCGTCGTCATCACCGCCGGCTCCCCACCCGGCCTCCCCGGCACCACCAACCTGGTCCGCGTCCACCACATCGCGGAGGACGACAGCCCTAAGTAGGGGTCAGTGCTTGGGCCCCACGTGGGTGTCCATGAGGGCGACGGAGGCTTTGCGGGCGACGGAGATACTGAACGGCCTTCCGTTGCGCGTGCACAGGGTCCACTCGACGCCGAGTTTGTCCAGAGTGTCGGTGTAGAGGCGTCGGATGTCGGCGGAGACATTGGTGAAGAAGTACCTCGGGTACTCATAGCGCTTTCGTTCCCCGCCGACCAGCCGCGTCGTCCAGTTGGTGATACGGCAGCCGTCGGAGTGGATGAGGCCGCGTACGAATTCCCAGGGGTGGGCGTCGACGAGCGCTTCCTGCCATGGTTCGAGAGTGATCGCGCGCTCGTGCTTCTTGCCCGGACCATGCTGGGGGAAGAGGCAACACCAATGTCGGCTGTAGCCGACCACGGACGTGTACCCGACAGCTTGGACCCGGTATGCCTTCTTGCTGGGGTTGATGGTTTCGACCGCGGCGACACAGGCTTCGATGAGACCCGGCCAGGCATCGCAGCATGCGATGCGGAGGTAGTAGCCCGCCTTCATGCCCGGGCTGATGCAGCCGTCACCGAGGTAGAGGCCAAGAAGGTAGCTGTATGAAGCCTTGTCCGCAGGCGGCTCTCCCGTCGGACCGCACAGTGAACACGGAGTGCTCTGCATACGCGGGAGCGGTGTGATGCGGGTTTGCCAGGATCGAATCGCACTGCGGGAGATTCCGGTTTCTCTGCTGACAGAGTTGAGGCTGCGGCCTTGGGCCACAAGTGCGAGCGCCCGCTCACGTGTGCTGAGGTCGTACATACGGCCACCTTGTGCGGCCAATTGCGACGACACGCAGCAAAAAGCGGATGTTCACGAGAACGTGAGCATCCGCTTGCTGAGTCAATCCTTCGAATCGAAGGAAAAGTGCCCCGAGTCGGATTCGAACCGACACTGTATGGGTTTTGAATCCATTGCCTGCTGCCAATTGGGCTACCGGGGCTCGCAGATTCCAAGGTGTCCCTTGACCCTCCGCGCGTCCACCATACCGTAGCTAGGTAGGCTCTTGTCAGCAGCACCCCTGCCCTGAACGGAGAGCCCCAGTGACGACTCCCGAGTCGCCCCAGCCCGCAGACGTGTCCGACGACGACAAGTCGCATGTGCCCCCGCTGACGACCCGGGTCGTCATCGCCGAGGACGAGGCGCTGATCCGGCTCGACCTCAAGGAGATGCTGGAGGAGGAAGGCTACACGGTGGTCGGTGAGGCCGGGGACGGCGAGCAGGCCGTGGAACTGGCCCGTGAGCACAAGCCGGACCTGGTCATCCTGGACGTGAAGATGCCCAAGCTGGACGGCATCTCCGCGGCCGAGAAGATCGCCGAGGAGTCCATCGCCCCGGTCCTGATGCTCACCGCCTTCTCGCAGCGCGACCTCGTGGAGCGGGCCCGCGACGCCGGCGCGATGGCGTACCTCGTGAAGCCGTTCAGCAAGACCGACGTGGTCCCGGCGATCGAGATGGCCGTCTCCCGCTTCACCGAGCTGAAGCAGCTGGAGCAGGAGGTCGCCGACCTCAGCCAGCGCCTGGAGACCCGCAAGCTGGTCGACCGCGCGAAGTCGATCCTCCAGACCGAGTACGGCCTGAGCGAGCCCGCCGCGTTCCGCTGGATCCAGAAGACCTCGATGGACCGCCGCCTGTCGATGCAGCAGGTCGCGGAGGCGGTCATCTCCGACGACCAGGAGAAGAAGTCGGCCAAGAAGGGCTGACCGACGGCACGAAGAAGGCCCGCGCCCCCCGAGCCGGAGGGACGCGGGCCTTTTCGTACCGCGCTCAGTCCTCGCCGAGGTACGCCTTGCGCACCGACTCGTCGGTGAGCAGGTCCCGCCCGGTGCCGGAGAGCACGATGCTGCCGACCTCCATGACGTGTCCCTGGTCAGCGAGCGAGAGCGCCGCCTGGGCGTTCTGCTCGACCAGGAGGATCGTGGTGCCGCTCGCCTTCAGCTCGGCGATCGTCGCCATGATCTTCTGCATCATGATCGGCGAGAGCCCCATGGACGGCTCGTCCAGCATGAGCAGCTGCGGCTGTGACATCAGCGCCCGCCCCATGGCGAGCATCTGCTGCTCACCGCCGGAGAGGGTGCCCGCGGCCTGCTTCCGCCGCTCCCCGAGGATGGGGAAGAGGTCGTAGGCGCGCTGGATGTCCTTCTCGATGCCCGGCTTGTCGTTGCGCAGGAAGGCCCCGAGGCGCAGGTTGTCCTCGATGGTCATGCGCGGGAAGATGTGCCGCCCCTCGGGGGAGTGGGCGAGCCCGAGGGAGACCACCTGGTGGGCCGGGACCTTCTTCAGCGACCTGCCGTTGAAGCGGATCTGCCCGCCGACCGGCTTGAGCAGCCCGGACAGGGTGCGCAGCGTGGTGGTCTTGCCCGCGCCGTTGGTGCCGATGAGGGTGACGACCTGGCCGGCCTCGACCTTGAACGAGATGCCCTTGACGGCTTCGATCTTGCCGTAGGCGACCCGCAGGTCCTCGACTTCGAGCAGTGCGGTCATCGGTCGGTCTCCTTGCGGTTCTCCTTGCCGGGCACGGCGTCCGCCTGTGCCTCGGCCGCCTCGACCTCGGCGGCCTCCTCGTCGCCGGGGGCGTCCTCGAAGGGTTCACCGAGGTAGGCGGCGACGACGCGTTCGTCGCCCTGGACGGTGGCGCTGTCGCCCTCGATCAGCTTCTGGCCCTGGACGAGGACGGCGACGCGGTCGCAGAGGTTGAAGATGAAGCGCATGTCGTGCTCGATGACGAGGACGGCGATGCCCTGGTCGCGGATGGCGAAGACCAGTTCCTCGGTGGCGCGGGTCTCCTGCGGGTTCATGCCCGCCGTGGGCTCGTCGAGCAGGAGCAGGCCGGGCTCGCTGGCCAGCGCGCGGGCGATCTCCAGTTTGCGCTGCTCGCCGTAGGGGAGGTTGCGGGCGAGGTGCTCGGCCTTGGCGTCCAGGCCGACGAAGGCGAGGAGTTCCATGGCGCGGGCGCGGGAGGCGGCTTCGGCCTTGTGGAAGCCGGGGCCGCGCAGCAGGGCGGACCAGAGTCCTTCCTTGGTACGGGTGTGCCGGCCGACGAGCACGTTCTCCAGGACGGTCATGTTGGCGAAGAGCCGGATGTTCTGGAAGGTGCGGGCGATGCCGGCCGCGGTGACCTTGAAGGACTTGGGCGGCAGGACGGTGCCCTTGTAGCGGACCTCGCCCTCGGTGGGGACGTAGAGGCCGGTGAGGCAGTTGAAGAAGGTGGTCTTGCCGGCGCCGTTGGGGCCGATGAGGCCGACGATCTCGCCGCTGTTGACGGTGAGGTTCACGTCGCGGACGGCGGTGAGTCCGCCGAAGCGCATGGTGACGCCGCGGGCGTCGAGGACCGTCTCGCCGGGGGTGGTGCCGGGTGCGGTGTCCTTGGTGGTGGTGTCGGTGGTCATGGTGGTCAGGCCCCTGCCTTGCTGAGGACGGCGGGCGCGGCGGTGTCCTCGTGGAACTCGAGTTGGCGGCGCCGGTTGGGGATGAGGCCCTCGGGGCGGAAGCGCATCAGCAGGACGAGCGCGACGCCGAAGGCGAAGAGCTGGTAGTCGCCCAGGAACTGCAGCTTGGCCGGGATCAGGTAGAGCAGCGAGGCGCCGACGAGGGGCCCGGAGATGGTGCCCATGCCGCCGAGGACGACCGCGGCGAGCAGGAAGGCCGAGTTGGGCGGGACGACGTGGGCGAACTGGTACTGCTCCGGTGTCACGGTGTAGGTGACGTGGGCCTGGACGGAGCCGGCGAGTCCGGCGAGGCAGGCGCCGAGGGCGAAGGCGATGAGCTTGACCCTGAAGCCGTTGATGCCCATGGCGAGGGCGGCGGTCTCGTCCTCGCGGATGGCGATCCAGGCGCGGCCGATGCGGGAGTCGCTGCTGCGCCGGAAGACGACGACCACGACCAGGGTGATGAGCAGCATCAGCAGGAAGTAGTTGGCGAACCGCCCGATGGTGGTGCCGAGCAACTGGTGTTCCTGGCCGAAGTCGAACCCGAGGATGTTGAGGTTCGGGATCGAGGAGATGCCGTTGGAGCCGTTGGTGACGTCGGGTCCGGAGGTGCCGTCCATGTTGAGGACGGTGATGCGGAAGATCTCGCCGAAGCCGAGGGTGACGATGGCGAGGTAGTCGCCGCGCAGCCGCAGGGTCGGGGCGCCGATGAGGACGCCGAAGATCATGGCGACGACCGCGCCGAGCAGGGCGGAGGCCCAGAAGGGCCAGTGCACGTGCAGCGGCGAGGAGGGCGAGCCGGAGACGAGGGCGGCGGTGTAGGCGCCGACGCCGAGGAACGCGACGTAGCCGAGGTCGAGCAGGCCGGCGAGGCCGACGACGATGTTCAGGCCGAGGGCGACGGTGGCGAAGATGAGGATGTAGACGCCGATGGTGGCGTACTGGTCGTCGGACTGGGTGAAGGGGAAGGCCGCGGCGGCGACGAAGGCGCCGGTCATGGTGACGGTGCGGTGCCGTGTGGTGATCGCCGAGATCCGGGCCACGAGTCCGGCCTTGGCGAGGGCGGCGAAGCCGAAGCCCGCGGTGAGGAGGAAGCCGATGAAGAGCTCGTCGTACTCGGTGCCGATGCCGTAGGTGAAGACGAGCAGGCCGAGGGCCATGACGCCGGTGATGACGAGGATCTCCGCCCAGGCGGGCAGGGTGCGGCCGGGGGCGGGGGGTTCGGCGGCGAAGGCGGCCTTGAAGTTGGCGCGCTTCTGCCGGGCGCGGTGCCGGAAGGCTTCCCAGCCGGTGTCGTCGGGGTCGGCCGGGTCGGGCTCGGGCCGCTGGAAGGGCAGCGCGAGGGCGCCGAGCAGGGCGACGAGGGTGGCCAGCGCGACGAGGTAGCCGCCGGGTTCGAGGTTGACGACGCCGCCGAGCTTGGCGCTGATGGCGATGACGGTGTACCAGGCGGTGGCGAAGGTGCCGAGCGCGGCGAGCTTGAGGGCGCTGTCGGCGTTGCCGGGGGTGAGGACCTTGAGGCCCTTGACGCCGTAGGAGGCGAGGCCGAACAGGGTGGTGAACAGGCCGCCGATGAGGACGAGGACCTGGAGGCCGCCGGGGTAGCCGTAGACGGTGAGGTCGCCGGGGAATTCGGCGGTCCAGGTCCAGGCGAGGAAGGCGGAGACGACGGCGAGGGCGCCGCCGCCGGTGGCCAGGGCCCGGCCGACGGTGGCCGGCAGGCCGATCAGGCCGGTGGCGGCGGGGGCGTTGGAGTCCGGGGTGTCCGGGGTCTCCGGGGTGCCGGGTGCGGTGGTGTGTGTGGTCATCGGTGTCACGCCCTGTCCGCGACGCGCTCGCCGAGCAGGCCCTGTGGCCTCAGCAGGAGCACGAGGATGAGGAGTACGAACGCCCAGACGTCTGCCCAGGACTGGCTGCCGAACTTGTCCATGCCGGGGATGTCCGCGATGTAGGCGGTGGACAGGGCTTCGGCGACGCCGAGGACGAGGCCGCCGAGCATGGCGCCGTAGATGTTGCCGATGCCGCCGAGGACGGCCGCGGTGAACGCCTTGAGGCCGAGGATGAACCCCATGCGGAAGTCGATCTGGCCGTACTTGAAGCCGTAGGCGACGGAGCCGACCGCGGCGAAGGCGGCGCCGAGGGCGAACGCGATCACGATGATGCGGTCGGTGTTGACGCCCATCAGCTTGGCGGTGTCCGGGTCCTGGGCGGTGGCCTGCATGCCGCGTCCGGTGCGGGTGCGCATCACGAAGTAGGCGAGGACGGCCATGCTGAGCGGGGCGGCGGCGACGAGGAAGACGTCTCCGGTCTGGATGGTGACGTTGCCGATCTCGAAGGGTCCGCCGGGGATGCTCGGGAAGGTGCGCGCGGACTTGGCCTCGGGGTACCACGCCCACACGGCCTGCTGGAGGGCGAGGGAGAGACCGATGGCGGTGATCAGCGGGGCGAGCCGGGGGGCGCTGCGCAGCGGCCGGTAGGCGAATCGTTCCGCTCCGACGGCGACGGTCACGGCGACCACGATGGCGCCCACCAGCATCAGCGGCAGGGCGATCCACATGGAGGTGCCGTCGGGAAGGATGTACACGTAGACGGTGAGGGCGCCGAAGGCGCCGGTCATGAATATCTCGCCGTGGGCGAAGTTGATGAGCTGGACGATGCCATAGACCATGGTGTAGCCGATGGCGACCAGCCCGTACATGGAACCAAGTAGCAGGCCGTTGACGAGCTGCTGCGGCAGTTCGTTCACCGCATGTCCTCCGAGCGTGGGATAAGCGACGGATGTGGCCGGAAGTGGCCGGATGCGAGTCCGCGCGGGGCGCCTCTTGAGCGCCCCGCGCGGCTCGGCTGGTGCGGGCGTGGGTCAGGAGCCGTTGTAGGTGCCGGACTCCACGGCCTTCCAGGCACCGTCCTTGACGGAGTACACCGTGAGCTGCTTGTTGGTGGCGTCGCCGTACTCGTCGAAGGAGACCTTGCCGGTCACGCCGTCGAAGGAGACGTTCTGGAGGGCGGCGGTGACCTTGGCGCGGGCGTCGGAGGGCACCTTGCCGTCGTTGTCGTCGACGACCTTCTTGATGGCCTCGATGATCGACCAGGCGGAGTCGTAGGAGTAGCCGCCGTAGGCCGCGTACGCCTCCTTGTAGCCCGCCGCCTTGTAGTCGGCGACGAACTGCTTGGCGGAGGGGAGGGTCTCCACCGGGGCGCCGACGGAGGTGGCGTAGTCGCCGGTGGCGGCGGGGCCGCCGAGCTTGAAGAAGGTGTCGTCCTTGATGCCGTCGCCGCCGACCAGCGGCACCTTGGCGCCGGCGGCCTTGATCTGCTTGGTGAGCGGACCGGCCTGCGGGTACTCGCCGCCGTAGTAGACGACGTCGGCGCCGGAGTTCTTCACCTTGGTGGCGACCGCGGAGAAGTCCTTGGTGTCGGGGTTGATGTGCTCGGTGCCGACGACCTTGCCGCCGAGCTTCTTGAACGCGTCGGTGAAGGTGGCGGCGAGGCCGGCGCCGTAGGTCTTCTTGTCGTCGATGACGAAGACCTTCTTCTTCTTGGCCTTGTTGAAGACGTACTCCGCCGCGTACGGGCCCTGGATGGCGTCGGTGGTCGCGGTGCGGAAGTACGACTTGTACTGGCGCACCTTCTTCTTCTGCCAGTCCGGGCCCTGGGTGAGACCGGGGCCCGTGTTGGCGGGGGAGACCTGCGCCAGCTTGGCGTCGTCGAGGACCTTCTGCATCGACTCGGCGACGGAGGAGTTGAGCGGGCCGACGACCCCGAGGACGCTCTTGTCGGTGACGAAGGCGGTGGAGTTCTGCTGGCCGGAGGAGGGCTGGCCCTGGTCGTCCTTGGCCTCGACCTTGAAGGTGACGCCCTTGACGTACTCCTTCTTGTTCGCGTTCTTGACCGCGAGGTCCACCGAGTTCTTGATGCCGAGGCCCAGCGCGGACAGGTCGCCGGTCAGCGGGGCGTCGATGCCGATGGTGACGGTGGTGCCGCCCTTGGCGTCGGAGCCGTTGTCGCCGCTGTCGCGCGAGCCGCAGGCGGTGAGGGTGAGCGCTCCCGCGGACAGCGCGGCGGTGATGGCGATGAGCGAACGTTGACGCACGATCAGTCCTTTCCCTGGACGACCGCATCCCCATGGAAACGGTCGAGCCGCGCGCCTGGCCGAAAAGCGAATCCGGGGCGCGGTGACTGGCCGTGACTCTAAGCGTGTGATGGGAACGTGTAGGAGAGCTTGACCAAGGCTGTGACGCTCTTGTTATGACACGAGGTAATGCAGAGCGGTACCCCGTGGGGGGAACGCCGGAATTCCGGCCGATTCGCCCTGTCCACATGCTGAGAACGCGCAGCACGCGCCCTCAACTGTTCAGGCGTCTCGGGTGTTTTGGTGATGACGGCGTACTTTCGCCGCAGGCTTCCCCGAGGGCGCGGGAGAGGTATCGGGTGTAGCGCGGGCCGAGGATGAAACTCTGGGTTTGTATTGCGCGCGCATTACGCAGTGTTACTTCCAGGAAAGGCAATGCGGCGTTTTTGGGCACCCTTCCGCATTCCGTGACACGCATGGTCACGGTGATCACCCGGGACGAGCCGGCCGCGGTGCGGAAGGGCGCGCGGGGTTCGGATTCGGCCGACATCCCGGCGTAGGGCTGGCTCACCCGGGTCACGGTGAGCGGGGGTCCGGGCTCGACGGCGAGCCGCACGTCGAAGGCGAGGCGGTGGGGCGCGGTGCTCCGGCCGACCAGGAAGGTCACGGTCACCGTCTGTGCGGGAAAGGGGAGTTCGGGCGGGGGAGCCGGGCGCGGGCGGGTGATCCAGAGGGCGGCGCCGGCCGCCAGCACGGCGCAGGCGGTGGCCGGAATCAGTAGGGTGCGGCGGCGCCATGGGCGGGGTGCCGGACGTGCCTCGGCGGGCTCGCGCGCCCAGGTGCCCTCGCCGGGTTCCAGCGGGCCGATGCCGGTCATCGCCGAAATCCGGGCCGTACGAGAAATGCCCCGCCCCGTCCCATGCGCCGAAAGCTACGGCGTGGGACGGGGCGGGGCAACGGGGAGCGTCAGTCCTTGGCCGGGGCCTCGCCCGCCGGGAGGTCGCGCAGGAGACAGGTCAGACGGGCCGTGCAGACGCGGCGGTCCTGCTCGTCGGTGATGACGATCTCGTACGTCGCCGTGGAGCGGCCCCGGTGGACCGGGGTGGCGACGCCGGTGACCAGGCCGGAGCGGACGCCCCGGTGGTGGGTGCAGTTCAGGTCGACGCCGACGGCGATCTTGGAACTGCCGCCGTGCAGCATCGAGCCGACCGAGCCGAGGGTCTCGGCGAGCACCGCCGAGGCACCGCCGTGCAGCAGGCCGTAGGGCTGGGTGTTGCCCTCCACCGGCATGGTGCCGACCACCCGCTCCGGCGCAGCCTCGACGATCTGCACGCCCATCCGCGTCCCCAGGTGACCGGCGGAGAACATCGCGGGCAAGTCCACACCGAGCGCCGCGTACTCGTCGATGATTTCCTGCGGGAATTTCACCTGCTGCTGCTCACCCATGCCCGGCTCCGTTCTCGTACGCCTGTCCGGCGGCGACCCATATCACTGAGCGAACGCTCAGTCGGTCACCGATTGTTCCAGACGGCCCTCCGGGCGCGCCTCCAGCCGGATCACCACCGACTTGCTGGCCGGGGTGTTGCTGGTGTCGGCGGTGGCGTCCAGCGGCACCAGCACATTGGTCTCCGGGTAGTACGAGGCGGCGCAGCCCCGCGCGGTCGGGTAGTGCACCACCCGGAAACCGGGCGCCCGCCGCTCCACCCCGTCGCTCCACTCGCCGACCAGGTCCACGTAACTCCCGTCGCTCACCCCGAGTTCGCGGGCGTCCTCGGGGTGGACCAGCACCACGCGGCGGCCGTCGGTGATGCCCCGGTAGCGGTCGTCCAGGCCGTAGATCGTGGTGTTGTACTGGTCGTGCGAGCGCAGTGTCTGGAGCAGCAGCCGGCCCTCGGGCAGCTCCGGGTGCTCCACCGGCGCGGCGGTGAAGTTGGCCTTGCCGGTGGCGGTGGGGAAGCGGCGCTCGTCGCGCGGGGCGTGCGGCAGGGTGAAGCCGCCGGGCCGGGCGACACGGGCGTTGAAGTCCTCGAAGCCGGGGACCACCCGCGCGATGCGGTCGCGGATCGCCGCGTAGTCCCGCTCGAACTCCGCCCACGGCACCGTGCTGTCCGGCAGTACCCGCCGCGCCAGCCGGGCCACGATGGCGGGCTCGGACAGCAGGTGGGGGCTCGCGGGCGCCAGCCGGCCGCGCGAGGCGTGCACCATGCCCATGGAGTCCTCGACGGTGACGAACTGCTCGCCCCCGCCCTGGACGTCGCGCTCGGTGCGGCCCAGCGTCGGCAGGATCAGCGCGCGGGCGCCGGTGACCACGTGCGACCGGTTGAGCTTGGTCGACACGTGCACGGTCAGCCGGGCCCGCCGCATGGCCGCCTCGGTGACCTCGGTGTCGGGGGAGGCGGAGACGAAGTTGCCGCCCATGGCGAAGAACACCTTCGCCTCGCCGTCCCGCAGTGCGCGGATGGCCCGTACGACGTCGAAGCCGTGCTCGCGCGGCGGGGCGAAGCCGAACTCCCGCTCCAGCGCGTCCAGGAAGGCGGGCGCGGGGCGCTCGAAGATGCCCATCGTGCGGTCGCCCTGCACGTTGGAGTGCCCGCGCACCGGGCACACCCCGGCGCCGGGACGGCCGATGTTGCCGCGCAGCAGCAGGAAGTTGACCACCTCGCGGATGGTCGGCACCGAGTGCTTGTGCTGGGTGAGGCCCATGGCCCAGCAGACGATGGTCCGCTTCGAGGCCAGCACCATCTCCAGGGCCCGCTCGATCTCCGCGCGGGTCAGCCCGGTCGCGGCCAGTGTCTCGTCCCAGTCGGCCTTGGCCGCCGCGTCCGCGAACTCCTCGTAGCCGTGGGTGTGTTCGCGGACGAACTCCTGGTCGACCGCGCCCTCCGTCTCCAAAATCAGCTTGTTCAGCAGGCGGAAGAGGGCCTGGTCGCCGCCGATGCGGATCTGCAGGAACAGGTCGGTGAGCGCGGCGCCCTTGAGCATGCCCTGCGGGGTCTGCGGGTTCTTGAACCGCTCCAGGCCCGCCTCGGGCAGCGGATTGACGCTGATGATCCGCGCGCCGGCCGCCTTGGCCTTCTCCAGCGCGGAGAGCATGCGCGGATGGTTGGTGCCGGGATTCTGCCCGGCCACGATGATCAGGTCGGCCCGGTACAGGTCCTCCAGCAGGACGCTGCCCTTGCCGATGCCGATCGTCTCCGAGAGCGCCGAACCGGACGACTCGTGGCACATGTTGGAGCAGTCGGGCAGGTTGTTGGTGCCCAGCTCACGGGCGAAGAGCTGGTACAGGAACGCCGCTTCGTTGCTGGTGCGTCCCGAGGTGTAGAAGACGGCCTCGTCCGGCGAGCCGAGGGCCGCGATCTCCTCCGCGATGATGTCGAAGGCGCGCTCCCAGGTGACCGGCTCGTAGCGGTCGGCGCCCTCGGGCAGGTACATGGGGTGGGTGAGGCGCCCCTGCTGGCCCAGCCAGTAGCCACTGCGCCCCGCGAGGTCGGCCACCGGGTGCGCGGCGAAGAACTCCGGGGTGACCCGGCGCAGCGTGGCCTCCTCGGCCACCGCCTTGGCGCCGTTCTCGCAGAACTCCGCCATGTGCCGGTGCTCCGGCTCGGGCCAGGCGCAGCCGGGGCAGTCGAAGCCGTCCTTCTGGTTCACCCGCAGCAGGGTCAGCGCGGTGCGCCGCACCCCCATCTGCTGCTGCGCGATCTTCAGGGAATGCCCCACCGCGGGCAGCCCCGCCGCCGCGTGCTTCGGCTCCCCTGTCCGCGGCGCGTCCTGCACCGGATCACCCTTGGGCGGCTTCGTCGCCATCGCCCGCTCCCCTTCGATCGTCCTTCTCGCATCCGGGGTCCCCCGGCCCCGCCGGACAAGCATGCCCCGCGGGCGTCCGCAGCGGGAGCCCTGTGGACAGCGGGTGGAGGAGCCCTGTGGACAGTGTGCGATCTTCCGGGGAAAAGGTTCGCGGACTCGGCTGTCGGTGCGGCGTGGCAGGATCGGGGGCGTGGCAGAGACAGCATCGAAGAAGACCGACACCCCTCCCGGCGGCCGACCCCGCCTGATGCTCATGGACGGGCACTCACTGGCGTACCGCGCGTTCTTCGCGCTGCCCGCGGAGAACTTCACCACCGCGACCGGCCAGCCGACGAACGCGATCTACGGCTTCGCCTCGATGCTGGCCAACACCCTGCGTGACGAGGCGCCGACGCACTTCGCGGTCGCCTTCGACGTGTCCCGCAAGACCTGGCGCTCCGAGCGGTTCACCGAGTACAAGGCGAACCGCTCCAAGACGCCGGACGAGTTCAAGGGCCAGGTCGAGCTGATCGGCGAGCTGCTGGACGCGATGCACGCGCCCCGCTTCGCCGTGGACGGCTTCGAGGCGGACGACGTGATCGCCACCCTCGCCACCCAGGCCGAGGCCGCGGGCTTCGACGTGCTGATCGTCACCGGCGACCGGGACTCCTTCCAGCTGGTCAGCGAGCACACCACGGTGCTCTACCCGACCAAGGGCGTCTCGGAGCTGACCCGCTTCACCCCGGAGAAGGTTTTCGAGAAGTACGGGTTGACGCCCGCGCAGTACCCCGACTTCGCCGCCCTGCGCGGCGACCCGTCCGACAACCTGCCCGGCATCCCCGGCGTCGGCGAGAAGACCGC
The DNA here is from genome assembly GCF_004784465.1 of Streptomyces griseoluteus. GTDB lineage: Bacteria > Actinomycetota > Actinomycetes > Streptomycetales > Streptomycetaceae > Streptomyces > Streptomyces griseoluteus. The sequence continues at coordinate 515,834 of NZ_SRRU01000002.1, forward strand.
CGCGAAGTGGATCAACCAGTTCGGTTCGTTCGCGGAGCTGGTCGAGCGCGTCGAGGAGGTCAAGGGCAAGGCCGGGCAGAACCTCCGCGACCACCTGGAGTCGGTCAAGCTCAACCGTGTCCTGACCGAGCTGGAGCGCGAGGTCGAGCTGCCGAGGACGGTCGCGGACCTCGGCCGTGAGCCGTACGACCGCAAGGGCGTGGCGGCGTTCCTGGACACCCTGGAGATCCGCAACCCCTCTCTGCGCGAGCGGCTCTTCGCCGTCGACCCCGGCGCCCAGGAGGCCGAGGCCACCCCGGTCGTCGCGGACGGCATCGAGGTGGACGGCACGGTCCTGGGCACCGGCGAGCTGGCCGGCTGGCTGGCCGAGCACGCCGCCGGGCCGCTGGGCATGGCCACGGTCGACACCTGGGCGCTGGGTTCCGGCTCGGTCGCCGAGGTCGCCCTCGCCGCCGCCGGGGGAGCCGCCGCCTGGTTCGACCCCGCCGAGCTGGACGAGGCCGACGAGCGGGCGTTCGCCGACTGGCTGGCCGACGCCGCGCGGCCCAAGGTGCTGCACAACGCCAAGGGCGCCATGCGGGTGCTGGCCGAGCACGGCTGGCAGGTCGAGGGCGTGACCATGGACACCGCGCTCGCCGCCTACCTGGTCAAGCCCGGCCGCCGCTCCTTCGACCTGGACGCGCTCTCGCTGGAGTACCTGCACCGCGAGCTGGCCCCGGCCGCCGCGGCCGACGGTCAGCTCGCCTTCGGCGGGGACGACGGCGCCGAGGCCGAGGCCCTCATGATCAAGGCCCGCGCCATCCTCGACCTGGGCGAGGCGCTGGAGACCCGGCTCACCGAGGTCGGCGCCGCCGACCTGCTGCGGGACATGGAGCTGCCCACCTCCGCCCTGCTCGCCCGCATGGAGCGGCACGGCATCGCGGCCGACCGCCCGCACCTGGAGAGCATGGAGCAGACCTTCGCGGGCGCCGTGCAGCAGGCGGTGAAGGAGGCGCACGCGGCGGCGGGGCACGAGTTCAACCTCGGCTCGCCCAAGCAGCTCCAGGAGGTCCTCTTCGGCGAGCTGGCGCTGCCCAGGACGAAGAAGACCAAGACCGGGTACACCACCGACGCCGACGCCCTGGCCTGGCTCGCCGCGCAGACCGACAACGAACTGCCGGTGATCATGCTCCGCCACCGGGAGCAGGCCAAGCTGCGCGTCACCGTCGAGGGCCTGATCAAGACCATCGCCGCCGACGGCCGTATCCACACCACCTTCAACCAGACGGTGGCGGCGACCGGCCGGCTGTCCTCCACGGACCCCAACCTGCAGAACATCCCGGTCCGCACCGACGAGGGCCGCGCGATCCGCCGGGGCTTCGTGGTCGGCGAGGGCTTCGAGTCCCTGATGACGGCCGACTACAGCCAGATCGAGCTGCGCGTCATGGCCCACCTCTCCGAGGACGCCGGCCTGATCGAGGCGTTCACCTCCGGCGAGGACCTGCACACCACGGTCGCCTCCCAGGTCTTCTCGGTCGGCCGGGACGCGGTCGACGCGGAGATGCGCCGCAAGATCAAGGCCATGTCGTACGGCCTCGCCTACGGCCTGTCCGCCTTCGGCCTCTCCCAGCAGCTCAACATCGACGCCGGCGAGGCCCGCGCGCTGATGGACACCTACTTCGAGCGGTTCGGCGGGGTACGGGACTATCTGCGCCGCGCGGTCGACGAGGCGCGGGCGACCGGCTACACGGCGACCCTCTTCGGCCGCCGCCGCTACCTGCCCGACCTCAACAGCGACAACCGCCAGCGCCGCGAGGCCGCCGAGCGGATGGCGCTGAACGCCCCGATCCAGGGCACCGCCGCCGACATCGTCAAGATCGCGATGCTCAACGTGGACCGGGCGCTGCGCGAGGCGCGGCTGAAGTCCCGGATGCTGCTCCAGGTTCACGACGAGATCGTGCTGGAGATCGCCCCCGGCGAGCGCGCGGCCGCCGAGGAGATCGTCCGCCGCGAGATGGCCGACGCCGTCAGCCTGCGAGCCCCGCTGGACGTCTCGGTCGGCGTCGGCCCGGACTGGGAGTCCGCGGCGCACTGAGCCACCTGAGACCCCGCGGAGAGCCGCCCTCCCCGCGGGGTCTCACTCACGTGGCCCCCGCCAGGACGCAGGCCCCGCCCGCCACCCGCGAGACTGCGGGCATGGGTATACGCATGCTTCACCGCCTGAGGCCCGCCCCGCGGCACGGCAGCACGGAGCGTACGGACACCGGACCGGCGCCCGAGGCGTCCAGGACGGCCGTGCCCGTCGTGGCGGCCGACGCCAGCGCCGCCCGCCACCCCGGGTACCCGCTGACCCGCGTCCGCCGGGCGGGCGCGGCCACCCGCCGGGCCCTGGCCGCCGGGACCCGCCGTCTTCCCGACCGGCACGCCTGCGCCGACCTCGCGCGCGGCTACCTCGCGCTGCTGCTGACCCACCTGCCGAAGGCACGCCCCCGGCACACGCTCACCGTGTTCGTGGCCTCCCTCACCGACCGCCCCGCCCCTGCGGCCCCGCGCCGGCCGTCGCGCCCCGCGACACCGGGTCCCCGATCGGAACGGAAGCGGGCGTAGCAGCACGGGGCCGCCACACCCGTACCGCTCCCGCGTACAGCACGACCCCGAGCAACAGGCCCGCGCCCGCGCCGAAGCAGACCGCGGGCACCAGTTCCCAGGGCCGGGCGACCGCGCCCCAGTAGGCCCACCAGCGCGCCGCCCGCACCACCGCCGCGCCCAGCGCGCAGCCGACCAGCAGGGGCAGCGCCCAGCACCGGTCCCGTACGGAGAGCAGAGGCACGCCCACCGGCTCCCCGGCCGGTGCCGACCGGAGTGCCCGCACCAGGAAGGCGGCGATCCCGGCGGCGGCCAGGGCCGAGGTGCCGTACTGGAGCCACTGGAAGAGGGGAATTCCGGCCATGACGCGGGTGAGGACCGGGACCAGGCCGGTGCCCCAGCGGTCGTGGTGGGTGAAGGCGTCCCACACCACGTGCGTGAGCCCGCCGAGCGCGGCCGAGACGTACCACCACAGCACCGCCCCGGCCCGGACCCGCGCGCGGGGTGCCCCGCAGCGCAGCAGGGCGGCGGGCCTCGGCTGCCAGGCCCCGGGGAGCAGCGCCACCAGCGGCTCGCGCACCAGCAGCCAGAGCGCCACCAGCGCCCAGGAGATCAGCACGTCCACGGTGAGCACACCGGTGAAGGAGTGCGTGAACGTCCCGAACTCCATCGCCTCCGGGCGGACGCCGGCCGCGTAATAGGTCAGGTCCGGCGCGAAGGAGCCCGCGACGAGCACCGCGGGGACCAGCGGCCCGCGCCCGGTCCCGTCCCGGCGGACGGCGGGCAGTACGGCCGCGGCATGGCTGAGGGTGAAGGGCAACGGGACCTCCCGGAACGCCCGGCACGGGCGGCGCCGGTGATCGCGCGCCCAGTATGCGTGATCCGCCCTCACCGGCCCTACGGGCGACGGGAGTCGGCCAAGTCCGCAAAACGCGGGCGCCACGGGTGCCTCGAGGCAGGGGAGTTGACGTAGGGTCGGCCGGGGCGCATCTGTCGTGCACACGGTCAGGTGACCCACCCCACAGACCACAGGACGGCACACCGGGCAACCGTGGCACCGGCTCGGCCGTCACACCTTCAGTCGGGACAGGCGCAGACGGACGCCGAGAGCGTCCACGGGAGGGGTTCACTCTATGGCGGCGCACAAGGGCAGGCGGCTGCGCAAGGGAGCGGCGACGACCGCGGCGGCCGCCTTGGCGGTGGCGGCACTCTCCGCGTCCCAGGCACCGGGCGCGACCGGCGCCCCCGAACCCCTCCAGACCAGCGCGGGCCACAGCACCCCCGTGCCGGAGGTCTCGGCGGACGGCAACGCCACCGGCAACTCTCCGTACTACACGGACCTTCCGCCGCTCAACAGCCCCCTCCCGAGCCCGTCCTCGACGATCGGCACGCCCGTCTCGCGGGGCGAGGGCGAGGCGGGCATCCCCGCGACCGTCCTGGACGCCTACCAGAAGGCCGAGGCCGAACTCCGCGCCGCCAAGCCCGGCTGCAACCTGCCCTGGCAACTCCTCGCCGCCATCGGCAAGGTGGAGTCCGGCCAGGCCAGAGGCGGCCGCGTGAGGGCCGACGGCACCACGATCAGCCCGATCATCGGCCCCCAGCTCGACGGCAACGGCTTCGCCCTCATCAAGGACACCGACCACGGTGCCTACGACGGCAACAGCTCCTACGACCAGGCCATCGGCCCGATGCAGTTCATCCCCTCCACCTGGGCGTGGGCGGGCCGCGACGGCAACGGCGACGGCAAGGCCGACCCGAACAACGTCTACGACGCCGCCCTCGCCGCGGGCCACTACCTGTGCCGCAATGGCTGGGACCTCTCCACGGAACGCGACCTGCACCGCGCGATCCTCAGCTACAACAACTCCACCGACTACCTCGACCTCGTGCTGAGCTGGGTGGACTACTACCGCAAGGGCACCCACTCGGTCCCGGACGGCTCCGGCGGCGTACCCCGCCATCGCAGCGACGACGGCCTGCCGCGCACGAGCATGCCCGCCGCTCCGGGCGCGGCCGAGCCGAAGCCCTCGAAGCCGGCCAAGCCCGCCAAGCCCGCCAAGCCCGCCAAACCGGCCAACCCGTCCAAGGGCAGCCCCAGTCCGGCCCCCGGCACGCCCGGCAGTCCCTCGCCCGAGCCGACCCCGCCGGCCGGGACGCCCACCCCGTCCGACACGGTGGACCACCTCGTCTCCCCCGACCTGGACGGCACCGAGCTGACCGCCACGGCCGGGGACGCCTTCGAACGGCGGATCGGCGCCCGCGCGGTGACCAAGGACGGCAAGTCCGTGGCCAAGGTCCGGGTGCGGTTCACCATCAGCGGCGACACCGACGCCACCTTCACCGGCGGCGAGCGGGTGGCCACCATCGCCACCGATGCCAAGGGCGTCGCGCTCGCCCCGCAGCTCCTCGCGGGGGAGAAGACCGGCACCTTCAAGGTCACCGGCGTGGTCGTCGGGCACGCGGCCAAGGGCGTCGGCTACACGGCCACCGTCACCCCGCGCCCCGCCGACAAGCTGGTCCGCACCTCCGACACCGCACTGACCTGCGCTCCGGGCGGCGAGTTCGCCGGTCAGGTCCAGGTGAAGGCGACGTACAAGGGCGCTCCGGCGGCCAAGGTCGGCGCCACCGCCACGCTGATCAAGTCCGCGGCCAACCCCACCGCGAACATCGTCGGGCCCTACTTCAAGGACGCGGACGGCCAGCCCGTGCGCACCCTCACCGGGCTCACCACCGACGCGAACGGTGTCGTCACGCTGCCCAAGCTGTACGCGGACCTCTTCAGCGGCACCTACCTGCTCCGCGTCACCACGCCGGGCGGCGGGAGCGTCACCGTCGAGCTGAAGGTCGCCGCCACGGCGAGCGCCTCCGCGAGCCCGTCGCCGAGCCCGTCGGCCAGTTCCTGAGGTCCTTCATCGCCTGAGCCGGGCCGTCGTGTGACGGGTCGGCTCGGCGGTGGCGGGGTCCTCGGGCCAGGGATGCTTCGGGTAGCGCCCGCGCAGCTCGGCCCGGACCGCCCGGTAGCCGTCCCGCCAGAACGAGGCGAGGTCCGCCGTCACGGCGGCGGGCCGCCCGGCGGGCGACAGCAGATGCACCAGCAGCGGCACCCCGGCCACCTCCGGGGTCTCGCGCAGCCCGAACATCTCCTGCAACTTCACGGCCAGCACTGGCCGTTCGGGGTCCGCGTAGTCCACCCGCACCCGTGACCCGCTCGGTACGGCGATCCGCTCCGGCGCCAGCTCGTCCAGCCGGACCGCCTCCCCGCCCGCCCAAGGCAACAGCCGCGTCAGCGCCTGTCCCGCGTCGATCCGCCCCAGGTCCGCCCGGCGCCGGGCCCGCCCCAACTCCGGCTCCAGCCAGGCGTCCACGCGAGCCAGCAGCGCCTCCTGCGACACGTCGGGCCACGGCTCCCCGAGCCGCGCGCGCAGGAACGCCAGCCGTTGGCGGAGGAGTCGGGCATGCTCGGTCCACCGCAGCAGCCCCAGCCCTTCCCGCTCCAGTCCGTCGACCAGGGCGGCCCGCACCAACTCGGGGTCCGGCCGGGTGAGGGCCCGCACGGCCAGCTCGACGGCCCCCAGCCGCTCGACCCGCCGCGCCACGACCTCCCCGTCGACCCAGCGCACCTCCTCCCGCTCCTCCGGCAGCGGAGCGGCGGCCGCCCGGGCCACGTCCTCCCGCACAGCAGCCCCGAGCCGCACCCGGCCGTGCGCCTTCCCCACGGCCCGGTCCGCCACAGCCACCACGATCCACGGCGCCCCCCGCAACGCCGACCCCTCGTCCAGCTCGACCCGACTCCCGGACACCATCAGATACGACCCGCCGTCCAGCCGGGCGATCCGCTCGGGGAAGGCCAGAGCGGCTGCCTGAGCGACGACGGCCTCGTCGCCGCGGGGCTCACGGGCGGGACCGGGCGCGCCCGTGCCGTCCGCCCCCACCGCCCCGCGCAGCCGCCGTACCTCCGCCGCCCACCTCGCGGCATACGCGTCGCCACCCCGGCGGGCCCGGCGCAGGGCACCCGCCAGGTCGTCGCCGTACTCGCGGGGCACCTCCTCCGAGAGGAGGGCGACCGTTTCGGCGGCGGGGGCGGGGGAGTCGAGGAGGGCCCGGCCGAGGCGGGGGTGGAGGCCGAGGCGGGAGAGGCGGGTGCCCCGGGGGGTGGCCCGGCCGAGCGGATCGACGGCCCCGACCGCGGTCAGGACGTCCCTGGCCGCTGCCATCGCGCCGGCCGGCGGCGGGTCCAGGAGGGCGAGGCCCGTGGCGTCGGGGTCGCCCCAGCAGGACGCCTGGAGGGCGAAGGCGGTCAAGTCGGCGACCTTGATCTCCGGGGCCGGGAAGGCGGGGAGACGGGTGTCCTCGGCGCGGTCCCAGCAGCGGTAGACCACGCCGGGTGCCTCGCGCCCGGCCCGCCCCGCGCGCTGGGCGCCCGCCGCGCGGGAGGCCCGTACCGTCGTCAGGCCGCTCAGGCCGCGCGCGTGGTCCACCCGGGGCTCCCGCGCGAGCCCGGAGTCGACGACGACCCGGACGCCCGGCACGGTGAGGGAGGACTCGGCCACGGAGGTCGCCAGGACCACCCGGCGCCGTTCGCCGGGGGAGAGCACCGCGTCCTGCACGGCGGCGGGGGCGCGGCCGTGCACCTGGAGCACGTCGACATCGGGAAGCCGGCCCAGCTGCCCGGCCACGCGGGCGATCTCGCCGACCCCGGGCAGGAAGCACAGCACGTCACCGGTCCGCTCGGCGAGAGCCCGCCGTACGACCGAGGTCACGTGCGCGAGGAGGGCGGGGTCCACCCGCATGCCGTGCGGCGGCCGTACCGGACGCGCGGGCGGCGCCCAGATCACCTCCACGGGGTACGAGACCCCGGCCGCCTCCACCACCGGCGCGCCGCCGAGCAGCCGGGCCCAGCCCCGGGCGTCGGTGGTCGCGGAGGCGGCCACCAGGCGGAGGTCGGGCCGGAGGGTCCCCCGTACGTCCCAGAGGAAGGCGGCGGCCGTGTCGGCGTCGAGATGCCGCTCGTGGCACTCGTCGAGCACCACCACGTCGACACCGGTCAGCTCCTGGTCCCGCTGCAGCCGCTGGAGGAGGACACCGGTGGTCACGACCTCGACGCGGGTATGGCGTCCCACCACACGTTCGCCGCGAACGGTGTGGCCGACGCTCACCCCCGGCTTCTCGCCCAGCAGCCACGCCATCCGCCGCGCGGCGGCCCGCGCCGCGATCCGGCGGGGCTCGGCCACCACTACCCGCCGCGCCGGACCCCCGCCGACCAGTCCGGCCAGCACCAGCGGCACGAGCGTCGTCTTGCCGGTACCGGGCGGCGCCACCAGCACGGCGGTGCCCTCCTCGTCCAGCGCGGCGGTCAGGTCGGGCAGGGCGGAGCGCACGGGCAGCGCGGCGAGGGCGTCGTCACGGATCACGCCCCCAGTGTCGTACGCCGGGCGGTCAGTCCCGTTCGCAGACGAAGATCGCGGTACCGGGGATCAGATTGCCGCGCAGCGGGGACCAGCCGCCCCACTCGGAGGTGTTCCAGGCCGGCCACTCCGGCTCCACCAGGTCCACCAGCCGGAACCCGGAGGACACGACGTCCCGCACCCGGTCACCGATCGTGCGGTGGTGCTCCACGTAGACGGCGCGCCCGTCGTCGTCCTGCTCCACGTAGGGAGTGCGGTCGAAGTAGGACGACGCCACCGACAGCCCCTCCGGACCCGGCTCGTCCGGGAACGCCCAGCGGATCGGATGCGTCACCGAGAACACCAGCCGGCCGCCCGGCCGCAGGACCCGCCGCACCTCGCGCAGCACCAGCCGGGGATCGGCCACGAACGGCAGCGCCCCGTACGCCGAGCACGCCAGGTCGAAGGAGGCGTCCGCGAAGGGCAGCGCGCCCGCGTCCGCGCACACCAGCGGGAACCCCGAGCCGATGCGCAGCGCGTGCTGGAGCTGCCGGTGGGAGAGGTCGAGCGCGACCGGCCGGGCCCCCTGCGCGGCCAGCCAGCGCGCGCACTGCGCCGCGCCCGCGCCGATCTCCAGCACGTCCCGGCCCTTCAGATCCTCCGCCGGGCCCAGCAGCTCGGCCTCCACCTCGTCCAGCCCCTCCGGGCACCAGACGAAGCGGTCGTCACCGAGGAAGGTGCCGTGCTCGACCTGGTACTCGTCGGCGTTCCGGTCCCACCAGCCGCGGTTGGCCCTGCTGCTCTCCGCGACCCCCGCGTCACGGCGGGTGGCTTCCGGCTCGGACCCCTCCGGGTCGTGCCCCACAGGCTCTTGGATGATCGGCTCCCTCGTCGTACTCTTCCGTCCAACCGGCCCGCCGGACGCGTGTCACGGAAGGGATCGCGCGGTCACGCGCGCCCAGTTGGGCGATTGTTCCGCCGGGTATGCGGCGATCCGTCCGCGGTGTGCGCCTTCGCGCATTGACCCTGCCCGGCTGCCCCCGTATGCTACAAGTTGCGCTGCGGGCCTGCGCACCTCAGACGTAGCAGGTCGCGCTCGCATCTGTATGTATCCCTCGGTTGTCGAGGCGCCACCGGGCACCCGGTGCTCTTGTGGCGCTTCCTTGGCTGTCCGGCTTCTGCAGAGCGAAACGGGCTCCCGGCGTAAGCAGTACCTACGACTTCAATGTCCGTACCGGAGCCCTTTCCCACATGACGAGCAGCACCGAGACCACCGCCACCACCCCGCAGGTTGCGGTCAACGACATCGGTAACGAGGAAGCCTTCCTCGCCGCGATCGACGAGACGATCAAGTACTTCAACGACGGCGACATCGTCGACGGCGTCATCGTGAAGGTCGACCGGGACGAGGTCCTGCTCGACATCGGTTACAAGACCGAAGGTGTCATCCCGAGCCGCGAGCTCTCGATCAAGCACGACGTCGACCCGAACGAGGTCGTCAAGGTCGGCGACGAGATCGAGGCCCTGGTTCTCCAGAAGGAGGACAAGGAAGGCCGCCTGATCCTCTCGAAGAAGCGTGCCCAGTACGAGCGCGCCTGGGGCACCATCGAGAAGATCAAGGAAGAGGACGGCATCGTCACCGGTACCGTCATCGAGGTCGTCAAGGGTGGTCTCATCCTCGACATCGGCCTCCGCGGCTTCCTCCCGGCCTCCCTGGTCGAGATGCGCCGCGTCCGCGACCTCCAGCCCTACGTGGGCAAGGAGCTCGAGGCGAAGATCATCGAGCTGGACAAGAACCGCAACAACGTGGTCCTGTCCCGCCGTGCCTGGCTCGAGCAGACCCAGTCCGAGGTCCGCCAGACGTTCCTCACGACCCTCCAGAAGGGTCAGGTCCGCTCCGGCGTCGTGTCCTCCATCGTCAACTTCGGTGCCTTCGTGGACCTGGGTGGCGTCGACGGCCTGGTGCACGTCTCCGAGCTGTCCTGGAAGCACATCGACCACCCGTCCGAGGTTGTCGAGGTCGGCCAGGAAGTCACCGTCGAGGTCCTCGACGTGGACATGGACCGCGAGCGCGTCTCCCTGTCGCTGAAGGCGACCCAGGAAGACCCGTGGCAGCAGTTCGCCCGCACCCACCAGATCGGCCAGGTCGTGCCCGGCAAGGTCACGAAGCTGGTTCCGTTCGGTGCGTTCGTCCGCGTGGACGAGGGCATCGAGGGTCTGGTGCACATCTCCGAGCTGGCCGAGCGCCACGTGGAGATCCCGGAGCAGGTCGTCCAGGTCAACGACGAGATCTTCGTCAAGGTCATCGACATCGACCTCGAGCGTCGCCGCATCAGCCTCTCGCTGAAGCAGGCCAACGAGGCCTTCGGTGCCGACCCGGCGTCGGTCGAGTTCGACCCGACCCTGTACGGCATGGCCGCGTCCTACGACGACCAGGGCAACTACATCTACCCCGAGGGCTTCGACCCCGAGACCAACGACTGGCTCGAGGGCTACGAGACCCAGCGCGAGGCGTGGGAGGGCCAGTACGCCGAGGCGCAGCAGCGCTTCGAGCAGCACCAGGCCCAGGTCATCAAGTCCCGCGAGGCGGACGAGAAGGCCGCTGCCGAGGGTGGCGACGCCGCGGGTGCCGCTCCGGCCGCGTCCGGTGGCGGTTCCTACTCCTCCGAGGGTGCGGACACCTCCGGTGCCCTTGCTTCGGACGAGGCGCTTGCCGCGCTGCGTGAGAAGCTGGCGGGCGGCCAGAGCTGAACGCTGCCGCTGAGGTTTAGCCGCCTAGGCTGACTTGAGGGACCCGTACCTTTCGAGGTGCGGGTCCCTTCGGTGTTTTTGGTCCGTGGTCAGGTGCGGGCCGTGGGGGTGTTCGCGCAGTTCCCCGCGCCCCTTCAGGGAATTGCAGCTGGACCCTGTTAGGTGATCTTGGGAATGCTCTGTTGCTTCTCGGTGTTGGCTCATTCGGACACAAGGAGGGGCGGTCATCGTGGTTGATCCGCAGGGTTTGTTCGCTTGGGAGCCGAAGGGGCTTGCCGTGGTGGACATGGCGTTGGCTCAGGAGTCGGCCGGGCTGGTCATGCTCTACCACTTCGACGGATACATCGACGCGGGGGAGACGGGCGACCAGATCGTCGAGCGTGTCCTCGACACGCTGCCGCACCAGGTCGTGGCCCGTTTCGACCACGACCGGCTGGTGGACTACCGGGCCCGCCGTCCGCTGCTGACCTTCCAGCGGGACGGCTGGACCGCCTACGAGGTGCCGGCCATCGAGGTCCGCCTGGTGCAGGACGCCACCGGCGCGCCGTTCCTGGTGCTGTCCGGGCCCGAGCCCGACGTGGAGTGGGAGCGGTTCGCGCTCGCCGTGCAGCAGATCGTGGAGCGGCTGGGTGTCCGGCTGTCCGTCAACTTCCACGGCATCCCGATGGGCGTGCCGCACACCCGTCCCGTGGGCCTCACCCCGCACGGCAACCGCACCGACCTCGTCCCCGGACACCGCAGCCCCTTCGAGGAGGCCCAGGTGCCGGGCAGTGCCGCCGCGCTGCTGGAGTACCGGCTCGGCGAGGCCGGGCACGACGTCCTCGGTGTCGCCGCGCACGTCCCGCACTACCTCGCCCGCTCCGCCTACCCGGACGCCGCGCTGACCGTGCTGGAGGCGATCACCGCCGCCACCGGTCTCGTCCTGCCCGGCGTCGCGCACGGCCTGCGCACCGAGGCCCACCGCACCCAGACCGAGATCGACCGCCAGATCCGCGAGGGCGACGAGGAACTGACCTCGCTCATCCAGGGCCTTGAGCACCAGTACGACGCCGCCGCCGGTGCCGAGACCCGCGGCAACATGCTCGCCGAGCCCGTCGACATCCCCTCCGCCGACGAGATCGGCCGCGAGTTCGAGCGGTTCCTCGCGGAGCGGGAGGGGGAGGCGTAAGCCTCCCGGCAGCAGGGTCTAGGCTGCGCGGCATGTTGAAAGTGGGGCTGACCGGCGGCATCGGAGCCGGCAAGAGCGAGGTGTCGCGGCTGCTGGTGGAGCACGGGGCCGTGCTGATCGACGCGGACCGGATCGCGCGGGAGGTCGTGGCGCCGGGGACACCGGGGCTGGCGGCCGTGGTGGAGGCGTTCGGGCCGCAGATCCTCGCCGAGGACGGCTCGCTGGACCGGCCCCGGCTCGGGTCCATCGTCTTCGCCGACCCCGAGAAACTGGCCGTCCTCAACTCGATCGTGCACCCCCTGGTGGGCGAGCGGTCCCGCGAGCTGGAGAGCGCCGCGAGCGCCGACGCCGTCGTCCTGCACGACGTACCGCTCCTCACCGAGAACGGGCTGGCGCCGCTGTACGACCTCGTCGTCGTCGTGGACGCGAGCCCCGAGACCCAGCTCGACCGGCTGGTCCGGCTGCGCGGGACGACCGAGGAGGACGCTCGCGCCCGCATGGCCGCCCAGGCCAGCCGCGAGCAGCGCCGGGAGATCGCCGACATCGTGATCGACAACGACGTGCCGCTGGACGCGCTGGAGAAGCGGGTCGCGGAGGTCTGGGCCGAGCTGGACCGGCGCGCGGCCGCGCGGAGCGGTGGCGCGGAATAGCCCTTCGGCTCCGAGGCGTTGGAACGGCGGAGTGAGGGAAGGACTTCGCCGTGCCCGAGAGCAATGGTTCCGCCGGACGTACACCGGAGACGGATGTCATCGACTTCCGCGCCGCCGAGCATCTGCTCGACGCGCGGGACCCCAGGGGCGCGGTGAAACTGCTCGACGAAGTGATCGCCGCTCACCCCGAGAACACCGCCGCCCGGCTGCTGCGGGCGCGCGCCTTCTTCGCCGCCGCGCAATTGCGGCCCGCCGAACTCGAGTTCACGGTGGTGCTGGAGCGCGAGCCGGACAACGCCTTCGCCCACTTCGCGCTGGGCCGCACCTACGAGCGACAGGGCCGGCCGGGTCAGGCCCGGCGTCACTTCCGGCTGGCCGCCGCGCTGGACCCCAACCCGGACTATCTGCGCGCGGCCCGCTTCGACTCCTGAAAGCCCCCGTCTCTCAGGGGTGGTGGTGCCGGGGCGCGGGCAGGCGCGGGAATCCTCGCCGCCGTCTGGGCCGTACCGCCGGCTCGTCGTGCGCGGGCTGGTACGGGGGCACGTCGCGGCCGGGCTGGTAGTGCGGTCCCTGGCGCAGATGACGGAGGACCAGGGCCAGGTCGACCGTGACCACCAGCCACAGCACGGCACACGCGACCGCCCAGCCGGTCCGTCCGGTGAGTGCGAAGGCCACGGTGCCGAAGGCGGTCCAGGCGAACCCCCACACGCTCAGCCACAGCCGCGCCCGCAGCGCACTGCGCGCGGTCGTCGGTTCACTGCCGGTACGCATCCGATCACCACCTCTCCGGCAACCTCTCTCGCAACGTACTCCGGTTCCGGGGACGGTGTGAATTGACTCGAACGAGTGGTTCGGGGCGGGACGGGAACGGCTGAGCGAAGATCGTCCGTTCTTCCGGCATGACAGTCGAGATGCGTGAAGGACATCAGGGCACCGGCCCCGGAGCGATCACCCCGGACGGCTGTGCGGTCGAGCTGTACGTCCGCTTTCCCCCGGGCGACGAACCGGACGTCATCGCCGCCGCCGTGCCCGCCGGGGCGCACATCCTGGAGCTGGGCAGCGGCGCGGGCCGGGTCACCCACGCCCTGCTGGAGCGCGGCTTCCGGGTGACGGCGGTGGACGAGTCCGCCGAGATGCTGGAGCGGGTGCGCGGGGCGGAGCGCACCATATGCACGCCGATCGAGGACCTGGACCTGGGCGAACGGTTCGATGTGGTCCTGCTCGGCTCGTTCCTGGTCCACACCGCCGACCCGGGGCTGCGCCACGCCCTGCTGGACGCCTGCGCCCGCCATGTGGCGCCGGACGGCCGCGTGCTCATCCAGCGGGAGGGCGCGGACTACCACGAGAACGTGCCGAGGGAGCGCGTCGACCCCCGGGGCTTCACCGTCCGGATCGCCTCGGTGGAACCGGTCGGGGACGGGGTCAACTCGGTGCGGGCCGAGTACACCTTCCCGGACGCCACCTGGACCCAGACCTTCCGCAGCAGGCCCCTGACGAAGGAGCAGTTCGAGACCGCGCTGGCGCAGGCGGGGCTGAGAGTCGACGCCGAGCTGACCGACGACGGGACATGGGTGCGGGCGGTGCCGGCGGGCTGAGGGCCAAAGGGGACGGGCCGCCGGCGCCGTGGCTCAGCGGCCCGGCCGGCGCCTGCCGTCGGGGTCCGGGGCGACGCCGGGAGCGCCGGGGGCGTCCGGTGCGCCCAGGCCGCGCAGGCGTTCCAGTTCGCGGCGGTCCCTCTTGGTGGGGCGGCCGGTGCCCCGGTCGCGGATGCCGACGGGGGCGACCGCCTCGCGGGGCGGGGGAGGAGGGGAGTTGTCGACGTAGCACTGGGCGGCCACCGGAGCGCCGACCCGCTTGCGGATCAGCCGCTTCACGATCACCACGCGCTCCCGGCCCTCGTGTCGCAGCCGCACCTCGTCACCCACCCGCACGGAGTACGCGGGCTTCACCCGCTCACCGTTCACATGGACATGGCCGCCCCGGCACGCGGTGGCGCCCAGCGACCGTGTCTTGACCAGGCGCACGGCCCAGATCCAGCTGTCGATCCGCACCGACTCCCCGGCGGCGAGACCCGCGGCCTCGGCGGCGGCCACCGCGGCGGCGGTACCGGGGTCGGGCGCCGGTGCCTCCGGGGCTGCGGCCTCCCGGGCGCCGTCGGCGGCCGGGTCCTGTGAAGCGAGTGCCATGCTGCCGACCCTAACGCTCCGCCGCGCCGGGCCGGTACGGCGTTTCCCACCACTCCCGCGCTCCGCCCCGGATGCGGCCCGCCGGTGCACCCCGGAGGCTGTTGCCGAGGTCGGGCAGAGGAGGGGACATGGAGACCGAGGCCGAGGCCGAGGAGCCGCCCCGGCACCGGCGGACGTTCACCTTCCCCAGCGCGCTCACCGTGCTCGCCGTCGTCACGATCGCCGTCTGGCTGCTCGCCTTCCTCGTCCCGCCGGGCCAGTACGACCGGGACGCGGCGGGCGCCCCCGTGCAGGGGACGTACCACCGCGTCTCCGCCGGGGAGTCCGTCGTCGACCGGCTCAACGACCTGTTCCTCTCCCCGGTCAACGGGCTGTACGGGCTGAGGGACCCGAAGACCGGGGTGGTGGGGCCGGACCTGGCGGGGGAGTTGTACGGCGCGGCGGGGGTGTTCCTGTTCGTGCTGGCCATCGGCGCGTTCATCACCGTCGTCTTCGCCACCGGCGCGCTCGACCGGGGCATCGCCCGGCTCGCGCACCGGCTGCGGGAGCGGGGCGCGCTGCTGATCGCCGGGATCATGGTGGTCTTCTCGGTGCTCGGCACCGTGGAGGGCTTCGCCGAGGAGACCCTCGGCTTCTACGGCCTGATCGTGCCGCTGATGCTCGCCCTCGGCTACGACCGGATGGTGGCCGTCGGCACGATCATCCTGGGCGCGGGCATCGGCGTGCTGTGCTCGACGGTGAACCCCTTCGCCACCGGGGTGGCCTCATCGGCCGCCGACATCTCCCTCGGCGACGGCATCGCGCTGCGGTTCCTGATGTGGGTGGTGCTGACGGCGGTGACGGTCGCCTACGTCATCCGGTACGCCCGGCGGGTACGGCGGGATCCGGCCCGCTCCCTCACCGGCTTCCTGCCCGGCGACCGCGAGCACGCCACCGAGGCACCGGACGCGGAACCGGAGCTGACCGGGCTGCACCGGGCGGTGCTGACCACGATGGTCCTGGTCTTCGCGTTCATGATCTTCTCCGTGGTGCCCTGGTCCAGCGCGCTCACCGGCAACGCGGACGCCACCCCGTACGGGTTCGAGCTGGACTGGTCCTTCCCGCAGCTCGCCGCGCTGTTCATCTGCGCGGCCGTGCTGGTCGGGCTGGTGGCGCGGATGGGGGAGCAGCGGCTCAGCTCCACCATCGTGCAGGGCGCGGCCGACTTCATCTCGCCCGCGCTGGTCATCGTGCTGGCCCGCGGCGTCACCGTGATCATGAACAACTCGAAGATCACCGACACCGTGCTGCACTCCATCGAGGGCGTGGTGCGGGGGACCTCGTCCGGTGTCTTCGCGGTCATCGTGTTCGTGGTGAACCTGCCGCTGGCCTTCCTGATCCCCTCCACCTCCGGCCACGCCACGCTAGCCATGCCGATCCTCGCCCCGCTGGCGGACTTCGCCGGGGTGTCCCGCGCGGTCGCGGTCACCGCCTGGCAGGCGTCCAGCGGCTGGATGAACCTGTGGGTGCCGACCACCGCCGTCGTCATGGGCGGTGTCGCGCTCGCCAAGGTGGGCTACGACAAGTACCTGCGGTTCGCGTGGCCGCTGCTGGCCGTGCTGTTCGCGCTGATCTGCGGGTTCCTCGCACTGGGCGCGGCGTTCACCTGACCGGGCCGGACTACCGTGAAGGGCATGGACGACAGTGGTGGCCTCGCACGGCTGGACCGGCGCGTGAGCGAGTGCCGGGCCTGCCCGCGGCTGGTGGAGTGGCGCGAGGAGGTGGCCCGTACCAAGCGGGCCGCGTTCGCGGACTGGACGTACTGGGGGCGCCCGGTACCCGGCTATGGGCCCGCCGACGCCCGGCTGGCGGTCATCGGGCTGGCCCCCGCCGCGCACGGCGGCAACCGCACCGGCCGCATGTTCACCGGCGACCGCTCCGGCGACGTGCTCTACCAGGCCCTCTACGACCTGGGCCTCGCCTCCCAGCCGACCTCGGTCGCCCTCGACGACGGGCTGGAACTGTACGGCGTCCGTGTCACCGCCCCCGTGCACTGCGCCCCGCCCGCCAACAAGCCGACGCCCGGTGAGCGCGACACCTGCCGGCCCTGGCTGGTGCAGGAGCTGAAGCTGCTCCGGCCGACGCTCCGGGCGGTCGTCGTGCTCGGCGCCTTCGGCTGGCAGGCGGCGCTGCCCGCGCTCACCGAGGCGGGCTGGACCGTCCCCCGCCCCCGCCCCGCCTTCGGCCACGGCACCCACGTCCCGCTCGAAAGCGGCCTCGACCTCTACGGCTGCTTCCACGTCAGCCAGCGCAACACCTTCACCGGCCGCCTCACCCCCAAGATGCTCCGGGAGACCCTGGGGACGGCAGCCAGGGCGGCGGGGCTGCTCTAACAGGTCAGGGCTGCCAGACGTACCGCACGTCCGGCTCCCGCTCCTCGTTGTTGCGGCCGTCGGTGCGCTCGACGGCGACGAAGCCGTGGCGCTCGTAGAAGCGGTGCGCGGGCTCGTTCACCTGGAACGTCCACAGCGTCAGCCCGCCCGGCCCGCGCTCCTTGGCCAGCGCCACGAACCGGTCGCCGAGGCCGCGTCCGCGATGGGCGGGGGCCAGGTAGAGCTGGGACAGCAGGTCCCCGTCGAGCACCATCATGCCGACGATCGCGCCGTCCTCCGCCTCGGCCACCCAGGTCTCGCGCAGCGGGATCACCACGTCCCGGTGTGGGCGCGGACCTCGTCGTCCGAGCGGGGCCGGACGACCGTGGGCAGGGCGGCGGCGAAGGAGCGCAGCCAGACATCGGCCGTGGCGCGGGCGTCCGCCGGGGCGGCCCGCCGCAGCCGGACCGTCACTCGCCCGCCTCCGGGATCGCGGCCGTGGCGGTGATCTCCACCAGCTGGCCGGTGTAGCCGAGGCAGGCGACGCCGAGCAGGGTGGAGGAGTGCGGGCCCTTGCTCAGACCGGACGCCTCCACCACTTCCCACACCGACGAGAGCACCGAGGGCTGGTCGCTCACCACGTACACCTCGGTCACCAGGACGTGCTCCAGATCGCTGCCCACGGCCCGCAGCTGCTCCCGCAGGTTGGCGATCACCTGCCCGGCCTGGGCCACCGGATCGCCGGGCCCCACCAGTTCGCCCCGCTCGTCCAGCGGCACCGCGCCCGCGAGGAAAGCGAGCCGGGTGCCCGCCTCCACCACGGAGGCATGGGCGTAGGCCGGCGGCGGGAAGAGACCGGGGACGGTGACACGGCGGATCATGGCGGCTCCCTGGATACGCGGGCGGACGACCGCCCATCATTGGCAGCCGGAGCCGCCCGCGCATCCGAATAACGCCGACACCGAGGAGCCGCCGTGCCCGCCCTCTCCGACGCCGACTTCCTCTCCGCCACCGCCGACCGTCTCGCCGGGCTGCCCACCGTGCGGGCCGTCGCGCTCGGCGGGTCGCGGGCGCAGGGCACCCACACCGAGGACAGCGACTGGGACCTCGCCGTGTACTACCGGGGCGGCTTCGACCCCGCCGACCTGCGCGCCCTCGGCTGGGAGGGCGAGGTCTCCGAGGTCGGCGGCTGGGGCGGCGGGGTGTTCAACGGCGGGGCGTGGCTCACCGTCGACGGCCGCCGGGTCGACGTCCACTACCGGGACCTCGGCACCGTTGAGCACGAGCTGGCCGAGGCGGAGCAGGGGCGCTTCCGCGTCGAGCCCCTGCTGTTCCACCTCGCGGGGATTCCCACGTACCTGATCGTCGCCGAGCTGGCCGTCAACCAGGTGCTGCGCGGCACCCTGCCCCGCCCCGCCGCCTACCCGGACGCGCTGCGCCGCACCGCGCCCGAGCGCTGGCGGGGCACCGCCCGCGCCACCCTCGGCTACGCCCGCGCCAACCACGCCCCGCACGGCCGGCTCACCGAGGTCGCCGGTGCGCTGGCCACCGCCGCCGCCCAGGCCGCGCACGCAGTGCTGGCCGAGCGCGGGGAGTGGATCACCAACGAGAAGCGACTGCTGGAGCGCGCCGGGCTGCGCCGGATCGACGAGGTGACCGCCGCCCTCACGCCCAGGACGCTCATCGGCGCGGTGACCGAGGCGGAGGAGATCCTGCTCACGCCACCGGGGCATCTTTCACCTCCTCGAAACCCAGGCGTAGCATCCACCGCCGCGCCACGCTCTACCCTGGAGTGACCCCCACTCGGCCACCGTCGTCCGAAGGCCCCCGCCCTCGTACGAACAGGAGCCCCGTGTCGCGCCCCGCCGTCCGGTCACTTCCGCCCTGGCTCGCCCACGCCTTCCGCGCCCAGCGCGGCCCCCTGCCCTGGAGTGCGGTGGTCCGGGGTGCCCTCGCCGCCGGACCGCTGCTGGTCGCCGGGATGCTCGCCGGACTGACCACCGAGGGCGTCCTCGCCGCGACCGGCGCGATGCTCGCCGGGATCAACGACCGCCCCGGCAGCAGGCGCGCCTCCGTGGACCGCCTCGGCACCCCCGCCCTGGCCGGCGCCCTCGGCCTGCTCGCCGGCATCTACGGCGGACAGCACCTTGCCGCCGTACCGCTCACCGTCGCGCTGACGGTGCTCGGCCTGCTGGCGGGCTCGATCAGTGCCGTCGGCCCGGTCGCCTCGGCGGCCGGCACCCAGCTCCTCGTCACCGCCGCCGTCGGCGCGGGCACCCCGGCCGGGCCGCCCGCCTGGCAGGGCGCCCTCACCTTCCTCGCCGGGGCGCTCTGGCTGCTCCTGCTCCGTCTCGCCCTGCCCACCCCCGGCTCGCTCTCGGGCGACTTCCGCTTCGACGGCGAGCGCCGGGCGGTGGCGGACGTGTACGACGCCGTCGCCGCCCTCCTCGACGCGGCCGGCACCGGCACCGCGCCCGCCCGCCGGGCCGCGCTCACCGCCGCCCTCGACCACGCGCAGGACGCCCTCGCCGGGCCCCGGCTGCGCCGCCACGCGGCCTCAGCCGCCGAACGGCGCCTGCACGCCCAGTACCGGGCCGCGCTGCCCCTGGCCGAGGCCGCCACCGCCCTCGCCTGGGCGGGCGAGGCGCTCTCCGCGCGGGCCTCGGCGGGCCCCCGCCGGCTCGCCGCCGCCGTCCGCGGCAACACCGCCGCAGGTCCGCTGCCCGCCCCCACCCGCGCCGCGCCCGCCCTGCGCGCCCTCGACGACGCCCTGCTGCGCGCCGCCGAAGCGTTCGACCGCGCCGGAAGCGTCCGTCACCTCACCCTCGGCCGGCGCGGCGGGGTACGCGGTGCGATACGGGCCATGGCCGGCACGGCGGGCCGCGAGTACGGGCTGCGCGTCGCCCTCTGCTTCGGTGCCGGAGCCGGCATCGCCCAGGCCCTCCACCACACCGGCTGGTACGGCAGCCACCCGCACTGGTACTGGCTGCCGCTCACCGTCGTCTTCCTCGTCAAGCCCGACCTCGGCCCGCTGGTCTCCCGCGTGCTGTGCCGGGCCGCGGGGACCGTGCTCGGCGCGCTGGTGTTCGCCGGTCTGGCCGCGCTGCTGCCCCATCCGGCCGGGCTGATCGTGATGGTCACCGTGTCCGGCGCGCTGCTGCCCGTCTCCACCCGGCACTTCGCCGCGCTGACCGCCGTCGTCACCGTGCTCGTGCTCGCCCTGATCATGGCCGGCGGGGAGCCCCAGGCGTGCCTGGGCCGGATCGCCGAGACCATGGTGGCCTGCGCGCTCGTCCTGATCGTCGGCCATCTGCCGATGCCGGGCCGCCACGGCGCCGGGGTCCGGGCCCGGCTGGCCGCCGCGGGGAGCGCCGCGGACGCCTACCTCGCGCACGTCCTCGCCGGGACCGGCGACCACGCCGAACGCTGGGCGCTGCGCCGCGAGGCGTACCGCACCCTCGCCGAGGCCCGTACCGCCATCGCCGTCTCCGCCGCCGAGCTGCCCACCCTGGCCCGGCACACGAAGGGCACCGACCAGGTGGCCGCGGTACTGGAACGGCTCGTCGACACCACCACCGCCTGCGCGGTCCACCTGGACGACACCGGCCGCCTCACCCCCCGGCACACCGGCCAGCTCCAGTCCGCGCTGCGGGAACTGGAGGCCGGGGGCCGGGACTGGACCGGGCTCGGCACGGCCGCCTGACCGCCCGCCGCTCACCGGAAAAAAAATCCGCCGCGCGCCGATGAGTTGTGCCCTCGTCCACGGTCAGCACCCCGGACGGACCGTCGGACAGGAGGGCTCATGTCGTTTCCGGAGATCGTCAGCCGCGAACGGTGGCGGGCGGCGCGCGAGGAGTTACGGCGCAAGGAGCAGGCCGTCGAGCGGGCACGGGCCGCGCTCGGCGAGGAACGGCGCCGGCTGCCCATCGTCGAGGTCCGCGACGAGTACGTCCTGGAGGGCGGCGACGGCAAGGCCACCCTGCTCGACCTGTTCGGGGACCGCGCCCAGCTCGTCGTCCAGCACTTCGTGTTCGCGCCGGAGCAGGAGGCCGGCTGCCCCTGCTGTGCGGCCTTCCTCGACCAGCTCGGCCCCCTCGCCCACCTCCGGGCCCGCGACACCGCCTTCGCGGCCGTCTCGCTCGCGCCCTTCACCCGGCTGCTGCCCTTCAAGGCGCGGATGGGCTGGACCGTGCCCTGGTACTCCTCCTGCCACAGCGACTTCAACCGCGACTTCGAGGCGACCGTGGACCGCGACGGCGCCCCCGTCGAACGCCCCGGCCTGAGCTGCTTCCTGCGCGACGGAGACCGGATCTTCCACACCTACTCCGTGTACGACGACGCCCTGGACGGCATCGGCGCCCTCTCCGGCCTGCTCGACCTCACCGCCCTCGGCCGCCACCCGCACGGCGGCGACCGGCTCCGGCTGCACGACGAGTACGACCACTGACCGGGCGGTGCCGTTCCGTGTCCGTCCGGGCACCGAACGCGCCCGCCGATGTCCTGTGGTGAGCGGACGTACACGTTCGGCTGTGAACCGGTGTCGGCTATGTCTCAGTCCCGTCACCGGGCGAGGCGATCACCCCCTCCAGCGCGTTGACTTCGGTAAGTACGACGCATGACTGGAGGTGCGAGATGGTGATTGGGCGGACCGTGCTCGAACGCTTTCCCGCAGGCGGCCCGCGCGGCTCGTGGCCCGCGGAGGAGTTCGCGCACGCGCGACGGCAGGAAGGGATGCCGGCCGAGGTCGTGATGGACCTGGCGACCGACACCTTCCTGGTGATCCTGCGCGCCGCCGAGGGCGTGGACTGAACTTCTGAGCGGTTCCGGCTCACCCGGGCCCCGGCGCGGAGACCGGGGCGGTGAACTGCCCCGCCTGGAGCGCGTACAGCTCCGCGTACACCCCGCCCCGCGCGAGCAGCTCCTCCGGGCTGCCGGACTCCACCAGCCGGCCCCGCTCCAGCACATGCACCAGATCCGCGTGCCGGACCGAGGCGAGCCGGTGCGTGATCAGCACGACGGTCTGCCCGGTGCCCGCCAGCGCCCGGATCTTCTCGAACACCGCCAGCTCGGCCCGCGCGTCCAGCGCCGCCGTCGGCTCGTCCACGATCAGGATGCCGCCCCGCCGGTAGGCGGCCCGCGCGATCCCGAGCCGCTGCCACTGGCCCCCGGACAGCTCGTGGCCGCCGGTGAAATTGCGGGCCAGCAGGGTGTCCAGACCGCGCGGCAGGCCCGCGACCACCTCCTCGGCACCCGCCTCCGCGACCGCCGCCGCCAGCCGCTCCTCGGTCATCGGTACGGAGGAGCGGCCCACCGCCACGTTCACCCGCGCGGTGAACGGCCACCGTTTGAAGTCCTGCGCCACCATCGCCACCCGCTCGGCCAGCAGCCGCCGGTCTGCCCGCGCGGCGTCCACCCCGTCCCACAGCACCCGGCCCCGGTCCGGCGCGTACAGGCCCGCGAGCAGCTTGACGAGGGTCGTCTTGCCCGAACCGTTCTCGCCGACCAGCGCGATGATCCGGCCCATGGGCAGGCTGAGGCTCACCCCGTCCAGCGCGGGCCGCGCCGAATCGCCCGGGTAGCTGAAGGTGACGTCCTCGAACCTGATCTCCTTCGGCTCCTCCGGCAGTTCCTCCCCGCCCACCGGGATCGCCCGCTCGGCCGCCTCCACGTACAGCCGCTTCAGGTCCCCGACGAACAGCGCCTCCTCGTGCAGCTGGTTGATCTCCAGCACCAGCGTGTCCAGGCTCGCCGACCCGGTACGGATGGCGATGACCGCCGTACCCGCCACCGAAAGCGCCATCGCCCCGGCCAGCAGCAGCGCGCCCAGGGTGGCGTACGTGGCGAGCGTCGCCAGCCCCGTCCAAGCGGCCGCCGCCAGGCCCGTGCGGGCGGCCAGCCGGGAGAGCCGGGCCTGTTCGGCCTCCGCCGTCTCCGACATCGCGCGATAGTGCCGCAGCAGGAACGGGCCGACCCCGTGCACCCGGATCTCCGGCGCCGCCCCCGGCTCGGTGAGCAGACTGCCGATGAGGTGCCCGGCCCGCGCGTGCTGCACCCAGGTGTGGAACGACTCGTAGCGCCGCCGCGCGTTGGTCAGCGCGCTCCAGGCGCTCGGCAGCGTCATGGTGACCAGCAGCGGGAGCAGCGCGGGGTGCAGCACGGTCAGCACACCGGCCGCCGCCATGAGAGAGATCAGCGCGTTGATCACCCGCGCGCTGTAGGAGATCATGTGGCGCGCCGAGCGGGCGCCGTACTGCGCGGTGTCCAGCAGCTTGTGGAAGGCGTGGTCCTCGATCGCGGCCAGCTCCACATTGGCCGCCCGCTCCAGATACAGCTCGGTGGCCACCCGTTCCACCTTGGGCTCCAGCCGCCCGGTGGCGTAGGTGGAGGCGGCCCGCAGCAGCGCCGAGATCAGCATCGTCGCCGCCATCACCGCGAGGGCGGGTACGGCGGCGCGCAGCCGGTGCTCGATGTCCGGCCCGGTGAGCAGGCTGCCGAGCGCGCTGTTGACGGCCAGCAGGCTCACCGCCTGGGCCACACCCCGGCCCACCTCGGCGGCCAGCACGGTACGGGCGGCCCGCGGGTCCGCCTGCCGGGCCAGCTCCAGACTGGACGCCAGCATGCCGGGGAGCCGTCGCACCATCGAGCGGAGGCTCAGCTCCAGGAAGGCCTCGGCGTGCTCGTTCCACCCCATGTCGTACCGCAGGGGGCCGCCGAAGAGCAGCCGCTCCGACTCGGAGACCTCGGGACCGTCCGGGTCCTTGGAGTCGCCTGGCCTGTTCCGCCCCCGTCGCTGCCGCACCGCGGACCTCCCGCTCGCCGTGACCGAACGGCCACTATCCCCGCGGGCGCCCGGCACGGGCAGAGCGCGAGCGGGGGCAACGGGGGCGTACGGGGGTGCGCGGGGAGGGGCGGCCGGAGCGGATGCCGTACCGGGGGCGCGTGGCGTCAGGCCGGTATGGGGCGGGACCAGTCCGGGGTGGTGCCGGTGACCCGGCACAGAGCCAGGTAGAGCGGGATGGGCGGGGTGTAGGGGATCGTGCCGGCCGGGCGGCGCAGCAGATGGGCGGTGCGGGGGACGGGGGCGCCGGGAGCGTACTGGGCGGGGGCGGGCCAGGGCAGCGCGTAGTCGGAGTCGGCCGGGACGAGCCACCACCAGCGGCCGCCCTCGGCGTACACACAGCCCACCCGGGGGAGTCGGGGGACGATCAGGGCGGCCAGGCGGTCGGGCATGGCGACGGCGTCGCAGCCGAGCGGGGCGGTCATGCCCTCGGGCACCGGCGGTCCGGGGGACCGGGCCGGGGCGGGGCGGCCGCGCCCGAGCCGGACCAGGGTGTTCAGACCGAGCGGGTGCCCGGCGGCGCCGGTCACGACCGGCTCCGGACTTCGGCGGGTTCGGCGGCAGGGGCGTACTGCTCGGGCACCCGGATGTGGCGGCCGGGGGCGGAGCGTACGTCCTCGCCGGGGGCGCGGGAGGGGTCGGGCTTGCCGCGTGTGCCCCAGCCGAGGTCGTGGCGGGGCTCGGTGGCGCGGGTGCCGACGCGGGTGCCCGTGTGCGCCGGGGCGTCGGAGTGGCCGTCCGCGGCGGGGCCGCGGTCCAGCTCGGCCCAGACCAGCAGGCCCGGTCCGTACTCCTGGGCACCCCAGGCCCGGCACAGCGCGGCGACCAGAAGCAACCCCCTCCCGTGCTCCTCGTCGGGCCGCTGCTGTGCCGGGTGGGGCTCGCCGGGCGCGCATCCCTCGTCCCGCACGGCGATGCGCACCAGGCCGTCGTGGTCGGCCAGTTCGCACACCACGCGACTGCTCGCGGTGTGCACGACGGCGTTGGTGACCAGCTCGGAGACGACCAGGACCGCGCTTTCGCAGGTGTCCGCGCACACCGACCAGCCGGCGAGCCGGGTCCGCGCCAGGCGTCTGGCCTGGGCCGGGGAGCCCGGATGCGCGGCCAGCTCGAAGCGGAACCGGCGGCCGGCCCCGGCCGTTGCCGGTGCCGGTGCTGCGCCGGGACGGGAACGGTCTGCGGCGGAGTCTGTTCCTAAGGGCGCGGACGGAATCACGCTTGCCACTATCTCCTCGCCGTGAACACTTGGCAAGTGTCACTCTGAAAAATGCAGAGTGCGGTATGACGCGGTGAACGGCCGTGGCACACTGCTCGCAACAGCACCTCGCGCGGCGCCAATTGGGACCCTCGCCGATCCGTCCGGATCGTCGATCGCGTCTTCGAACGGCGCCGCAGGGCTGTCGGGGTTCCTTCACCGGGTATCCCCGCCCAGGCAACCGGTATCCCTTCCGTCGGAGGTGGCAACGTGAGCGAACCGCGGTCCGCGCCGACCGTGGGTCAGGTGGTCCTCGGCCGCCGCCTGCTGGACCTGCGGGAACGCGCCGGGCTCAAGCGCGAGGAGGCCGCCCGCGTCCTGCGCGTCGCCCCCGCCACCGTGCGCCGCATGGAGACGGCCGAGGTCTCCCTCAAGATCCCGTACCTCCAACTCCTGCTGAAGTCCTACGGTGTTCCGGACGACGAGGCCGAACTCTTCGTGCAGCTCGCCGAGGAGGCCAACCGGCCCGGCTGGTGGCAGCGGTTCCACGACATCCTGCCCGGCTGGTTCTCCATGTACGTCAGCCTGGAGGGCGCCGCCGCGCTCATCCGCTCCTACGAGCCGCACTTCGTCCCCGGCCTGCTCCAGACCGAGGACTACGCGCGCGGGGTGCTCAGATCCGGCGCCGTCGGCCAGACCAGCCCCGACGACATCGAGCGCCACGTCGATCTCCGGATGCGCCGTCAGGAACTCCTCACCCGCCCCGACGCCCCCCGCTTCTGGGCCGTGATGGACGAGACCGCCCTGCGCCGTCCGGTCGGCGGCCCCGAGGTGATGCGCGCCCAGCTCGACAGACTTCTGGAGGCCACGACGCTGCCCGGCGTCACCCTCCAGGTGGCCCCGTTCGCCAACGGGCCGCATCCGGGCACGTACGGCCCCTTCGTACTGTTCCGGTTCGCCATGCCCGAACTCCCGGACATGGTCTACAGCGAGTACCTGACCGGCGCGGTCTACCTCGACGCGCGCTCCGAGGTGGCGACTCATCTGGAGGTCATGGACCGCATGGCGGCGCAGGCCGCCACGGCACAACGCACGAAGGAGATCCTGCGGGATCTCCGCAAGGAGCTGTGAATGGATCGCATCAATCCGCGCCGCCGCGTCTACAACGGCATGCCCGCGCGGGAACTGGGCGCCGTGGGCTGGCACAAGCCCTGGAGCGGCGGCAACGGCGGGAACTGCCTGGAGGCCATGAAGCTGGCCGACGGCCGCATCGCCGTACGTCAGTCCACCGACCCGGACGGCCCCGCGCTGATATACACCACCGCCGAGATGACCGCCTTCATCGAGGGTGCGAAGGCGGGAGAGGCGGACTTCCTGCTCTCCTGAACGGCTGTCACTGTTTTTGACTCTGCGCAACACCCTTGACCCCCCGTCCCCGCACTCCCCCTTTCGCTCCGGTCCGGCCGATGGCTACACCGCCATCGGCCGGTCGTACGGCGAGATCGGCGCCTCCAGCCACGACTCACCCATCAGATACCGGTCCACGGCCGCCGCCACCGCCCGGCCCTCCGCGATCGCCCACACCACGAGCGACTGACCGCGCGCCGCGTCCCCGGCGGCGAACACCCCCGGCACGTTGGTGCCGAACTCCCCGTCCCGCGCGAGCGTGCCGCGCGGCTCCGTCTCCAGCCCCAACTGGTCGATGAGACCGTCCGCACGGTCCGGCCCGGAGAAGCCGAGCGCCAGCAGCACCAGGTCGGCCGGCAGCACCCGCTCGGTGCCCGTCACCGGCCGGCGCCGCTCGTCCACCTCCACCAGGTGCAGTTCCTTCACCCGCCCTTGCCCGTCCCCGGTGAACCGGAGCGTGGACGCCGCGAACAGCCGGGCGTCCGCGTCCGCCGCCGGAGCGGTCCGCAGCTCACCCGCTTCCTCGTGCGCGCCGGAGAGACGGTAGAGCTTCGGGTACGTCGGCCACGGCTCCGCCTCCGCGTCCCGCTCGCCGCCCGGCCGGGCGTAGATGTCCAACTGGGTCACGGACGCGGCGCCCTCGCGTACCGCCGTCCCCAGGCAGTCGGCGCCGGTGTCCCCGCCGCCCACGATCACCACATGCCGCCCGGCCGCCGACAGGGGGTTGGCCTCCAGGTCGCCCGCGCACACCCGGTTGGCCGGCGGCAGGTACTCCATGGCCTGATGGACCCCGGCCAACTCCCGTCCAGGCACCGGCAGTTCCCGCCACGCCGTGGCACCGGTGGCGATCACCACCGCGTCGTACCGGGACCGCAGCTCCGGCGCCGGTATGTCCTGCCCGACCGCCGTCGACGTACGGAACCGGGTCCCCTCCGCCCGCATCTGCTCCAGGCGCCGGTCCAGGAAGCGCTTCTCCATCTTGAACTCGGGGATGCCGTACCGCATCAGCCCCCCGATCCGGTCGTCCTTCTCGTACACCGCCACGGTGTGCCCCGCCCGCGTGAGCTGCTGCGCGGCGGCCAGCCCGGTCGGCCCGGACCCGATCACCGCGACCGTCTTCCCGGACAGCCGGTCCGGCGGCCGGGGCGGCACGAACCCCTCCTCCCAGGCCCGCTCGGCGATCGCCCACTCGACGTTCTTGATCGTGACGGCGGGCTGGTTGATGGCCAGCACACACCCCGCCTCGCAGGGCGCCGGACACAATCTGCCGGTGAACTCGGGGAAGTTGTTCGTCGCGTGCAGCCGCTCGCTCGCCGCCCGCCAGTCCGACCGGGCCACCAGGTCGTTCCACTCGGGGATCAGGTTCCCCAGCGGACAGGCGTCGTGGCAGAACGGGACCCCGCAGTCCATGCACCGGTTCGCCTGCGCACTCACGATCGGCAGCAACGCCCCCGGTACGTAGATCTCGTCCCAGTCCCGGACCCGCTCCACCACCGGCCGCCGCGGCCACTCCTGGCGCGGTGTGCTCATGAACCCCTTGGGATCGGCCATGGGCGTCTTCCTCGCGGACGTGTACCGGGGTATGGAGGGCACTGAGGGTGCCACGGGCCGTGCGGCATCGGACGGGGGCCCTCGGCGGTCACCCGGCCCGAAGACGACCCCGTCCCTGTGTCTTTCCGGCCACGATACGTCTCCACCGACCCCGGCGCAGGGCGGCGGACGCCACCTTTCCGCACTCCAGCGGCCCACCGGCCCACGCCCGCGACCCCCGGCTCCCTCGCTCCACTTCCGTCACTCCTCTCCCTGCTCCCGTCCCGGTTCCACCACCTCCCGCGCGGCCGGCTCCCGCCACTCCCGCAGCACTTCCTCCACCGCCCCGGCGATCCGCTCGCGCGCCTCGCGCCGGGGCACTCCGCTCATCAGCAGCCCGTCGTACGGCGTGTCCAGGTGGCGTACCGACGCCACCACCGCCGAGGTCACCGCCGCCTCCGACAGCGCCCGGCCAGCCGCGCTCCGCCCGACCCGCCCACTGCCCCGCAGGGCCGCGTGCCCGGCGACCGCCCGCGCCCGGCCGTCCGGACAGCCGGGGAACAGCCGCCCGATCTCCGCCGCGAACTCCGCGACGAACCGCTCGTCCTCCGCCATCCGGCGTCGCGCGTCCCGCACCCGGCGCCGCTGCCGGACCTCCGCGTCGGCCAGACAGCGTTCCTCCGCCCGCGCCAGTGCGGCCTCCTCCACCAGCAGGCCCTGGCGCTCGTACCGGCCACGCCGCCGCGCGAACCGCACCACCACCGCCGACAGCGCGCTCTCCTCCCGCGCCCTGCGGGTCAGCGCGGCATCCCCGCGCGGGAGGAACACCAGGTGCCCCAGATCCGCGCAGTCGAGGCAACGCGGCGCCCCGTCCTCCAGCACCAGCAGGGCCAGCGGCCCCTGCCGGCAGGCCACGCAGTGCTTGCGCTGCTGCGGCTGCACCACGACCGGACCGCCTCCGGCATCGGGCAGCGCGGGGGAGCGTGGCTCCACGGAACGGCGTGCACCTGCGGGACGTGCCATACGCGGTTCTTTCCCCAGCACCGGCCGGTCCTCCCCCCGCACGAGACCCGGCCACTCCTCCTTCCCTCCCCTCCTGGGCCTTCCCTTTCCGGCTTCCCGGCATCATGGGCGTGTGCGACTCGAAGCGATCACCTGGGAGCGGCTGGCCGAACGGCTCGCCGACCAGATTCTGGCGCTGGAGCCCGCCGACGGCAGCCCCTGGCCGCGCGTGGGCCTCGACGGAGCGCCCGCCGCGGGGCCGGGTGACCTGGCCACCCGGATCTCCGAGGCGCTCCGGGTACGCGGCCGGCCGTCACTGGTCGTCGGCGCCGAGGGCTTCCTGCGCCCCGCCTCCCTCCGCCTGGAGCACGGGCGGCGCGACGAGGAGTCGTACTACAGCGGCTGGTTCGACACCGGCGCGCTGTGGCGCGAGGTCCTCGGTCCCCTGGACGCGGGGGGCGACGGGCGGGTGCTGCCCGATCTGTGGGACCCGGTCACCGACCGCGCCACCCGCAGCTCCTACGTCCAGTTGCCGCCCGGCGGAGTTCTGCTCCTGCACGGCCCCCTTCTTCTCCAGCACTGGTTCCCGTTCGACCTGACCGTCCACGTCCTGCTGTCGTCCGGCGCCCTGCGCCGCCGCACCCCCGACCCCGAGCACTGGACGCTCCCCGCCTTCGCCCGCTACGAGAGGGAGACCGACCCCGCCGCGACGGCCGACGTGGTCGTACGCGCCGACGACCCCCGGCATCCCGCCTGGAACGGCTGACCTCGCCCGCCGGACCCGGAGGACCGGCGGGTCAGAACCAGCCGTTGCGCCGGAAGCCCCGCCACAGCGCGACACAGGCCAGCGCGGTGACGCCCATGATCACCGGGTAGCCGTAGTGCCACCGCGCCTCCGGCATGTACTCGAAGTTCATGCCGTAGACACCGCAGACCATTGTCGGCACCGCGACGATCGCGGCCCAGGCCGTGATCTTCCGCATGTCCTCGTTCTGCGCGACCGTCACCTGGGCCAGATGGGCCTGGAGGATGGAGTTGAGCAGCTCGTCGAACGCGGCGATCTGGTCCTTGGCCCGTATCAGATGGTCCATCACATCGCGGAAGTACGCCTGTATCTCGGGGTCGACCACCCTCATCGGCCGGGTGGCCAGGTCCTCCACCGGGCGCACCAGCGGCACCGCCGCCCGTTTCAGTTCGAGCAGTTCGCGCTTGAGCTGGTAGATCCGCCCCGGATCGGCCCGGCCGCCCTCCTCCGAGAAGACGTCCGTCTCGACCTGCTCGACATCGCCCTGCACCGCGTCCGTGACGTTCAGGTACTCGTCCACCACGTGGTCCGCGACGGCGTGCAGCACCGCCGAGGGGCCCTTGGCGAGCTGACGCGGGCGCGACTCCAGCTCCTCGCGCAGCGGGCCCAGTGAGCCATGGTGGCCGTGCCGCACGGTGATGACGAAGTCCTCGCCGACGAACACCATGATCTCGCCGGTGTTCACCACCTCGCTCGTCGCCGTCAGCTTCTCGTGCTCCACGTAGCAGACGGTCTTCAGCACCGCGAAGAGCGTGTCGCCGTACCGCTCCAGCTTCGGGCGCTGGTGGGCCTCCACCGCGTCCTCCACCGCGAGCGGGTGCAGGTCGAACAGCTCGGCCACATCGGCGAACTCCTCGGCGGTCGGCTCGTGCAGACCCAGCCAGACGAAACCGTCGCCGGTGTTGCGGACCGTCTTCACAGCGTCCACCACATCGGCGGAGCCCGGCACGCGTATGCCGTCCTGATACATCACGCAGTTCACGACCGAGGAACCCAGCGGCGACCTGGCCGGGTGGCTCAGGTCCACACGCGGCCGGCGCCGGGCCAGACCGGCCACCTTGCGCAGGCCGCCGACCTTGCTCAGCTTTGAGACTTTCCGCAGATTCCCCGCCATCGACATCTGGATCTCCTTGCCTGGATCTCCGCACCCCACACCATTCGTGCCCTGCCCGGTCAGTCTGCCAGTCCGTCGAGAAGGCCGGGGAAGCCTGTGGGAACAGCGGATTCCGCTTGGTTCCCGCCTGTGGACGGAGGGTCGGCCGCCCCGGACCCGGCGACCGGCTGGGACGATGCGGGACATGGCGCCATCGGACGGATACCTCCTGGACAACCGGCAGGCCGAGGCGGGCGAGCGCTTCGACGCCTTCGCCTCCCTCTTCGACCCCACCACGTTCCGCCACCTGGAACGCCTCGGCGTCGGCCCCGGCTGGCGCTGCTGGGAGGCCGGCGCCGGGGGGACCTCCGTCGTCTCCTGGCTCGCCCGGAAGGTCGGCCCGACCGGTACCGTCCTCGCCACCGACATCGACACCTCGCGCCTGGACACCGTGGCCCGGCCGCCGGTGGAGGTCCGTACCCATGACGTGGGCGCCGAGGAGCCGCCCGGCGGGGGCTTCGACCTGGTGCACGCCCGGCTCGTGCTGGTCCATGTCCCGGACCGGGAGGGGGCGTTGCGCTCCATGATCGAAGCGCTGCGGCCCGGCGGCCGGCTGCTGGTCGAGGACGCCGACCCGGCCCTGCAGCCCCTGACCTGCCCCGACGAGCACGGCCCCGAGGAGCGGCTCGCCAACCGGCTCCGCCAGGGCTTCCGCCGGCTCCTCGCCGAGCGCGGCGCCGACCTCTCCTACGGGCGCCGCCTGCCGCGGCTCCTCCGTGAGGCCGGGCTGCGGCAGGTCGAGGCCGACGCGTACTTCCCGCTCACCTCACCGGCGTGCACCGCGCTCGAACTGGCCACGGTCCGTCAGATCCGGGGCCGCCTGGTCGAGGCGGGGCTCGCGACCGACGAGGACATCGACCGCCACCTCGCCAACGTCGCGGCGGGCGGCATGGATCTGGCGACGGCGCCGTTGATCTCGGCATGGGGGCGCAGGGTCTGAGTACCGGCCTCAGAGGGTGTGCGGCGCCCGCCCGGCGTCGTCCGGGTGCGGGGGCCGGCCGCCCACCCGCCGCACCGCCCGCGCCCCGGCCCGGCACCCCCACTCCGCCGCGACCTCCGCACGGGCGCCCGCCACCAGAGCCGCCAGGAACGCCCCGGTGAACGCGTCCCCGGCCCCCGTACTGTCCGTCGCCCGAGCCGGTACCGCCGGAATTCGGGCGCTCACCACCCCCGACCGCGCCACCAACGCCCCCTCGGCCCCCGACTTGGCCACCACCACCGGCCCGAGCCCGCTCAACTCAGCCGCCGCCTCGGCCCAGTCGGACACCCCCGTCAGCAGGTACGCCTCGTCCCGGCTCGGCAGCAGCACATCGAGCTGCTTGGCGAACTCCAGGAACCGCTCCGCCCCGAACCGTGCGAGGAACCCCGCCGAAGCCGGGTCCAGACTCACCGGCACCCCGCGCGCACGCGCCGCCGCAAGCGCGGTCTCGGCCAACGCCCGGCTGGACTCGGCGAACAGCAGGTACCCCGACAGATGCAGCCGGGCCACCCCGTCGAGCAACCGCTCCGACCAGTCGTCCGGTTCGAGCCGCAGCGAAGCCCCGCTGGAGGTGAGGAACGTGCGCTCGGCCGCCGCCTCCCCGTCGACCAGGCAGATCACCGTGCCGGTCGGCTCCACCGGGTCCACCACCAGCCGCGGCCGCACCCCGGCCGCCCGCAGCTCCCGCTCGTGCCACCGCACCGCGTCCACGCCCACCCGCGCCAGCAGCCGTACGTCCGCGCAGCCCGCGTCGGCGGCCCAGCACGCCACGTTGGCGCCCGCGCCGCCCGGCAGCGTCCGGATCACGGCGGCCGTGTCGGTGCGCGCGGCGAGCGGGCCCCGGTGCCGGGCCACCACATCGGTGATCACGTCCCCGACGACCAGCAGCCCTTCCGCCGGGCCGCCGGTCACCTCATCGCCCACGCCGAGGCGATGCGCGCCGCCAGCTCCACATTGCCGCGCACCGCCGCCAGGTTGGCGCGCAGCGACTCCCCGTCCGTGTGCCGGACGAGATGAGCGAGCAGGAACGGGGTGACGGCCTGGCCGCTGATCCCCTCCTCCTCGCAGGCGCGCAGCGCCTCGGCGAGCACACGCGCGTGCAGTTCGGGGTCGAGCTGCTGCCCGGGTGGGACGGGGTTGGCCACGATCAGCGCCGACTCCGGTCCGCCGAGCGTGTCCTGTGCCCGCATGACCTCCGCGACCTGCTCCGGGTCCCGCAGCGTCCAGTCCACCGGATGGCCCGAGTCGGACAGATAGAAGCCGGGGAACCGCGCGGTACGGTAACCGGCGACGGCCACGCCCAGCGTCTCCAGCCGCTGCAAGGTGGCCGGCACGTCCAGGATCGACTTCACGCCCGCGCACACCACGGTGATCCGGGTCCGGGCCAGCAGCCCGAGGTCGGCCGACTCGTCCTGGGTCGTCGTCCACTGCCGGTGCACCCCGCCCAGCCCGCCGGTGGCGAACACCCGGATGCCGGCCAGCGCGGCCAACCGCGCCGTCGCCGACACCGTGGTCGCCCCGCTCGCCCCGGTGGCCACGGCGAGCGGCAGGTCCCGGTGGCCCAGCTTGCGGATGCCGTCCTCGTTGGCCACCCGCTCCAACTGGCCCTTGTCCAGACCGACATGGGGCTTGCCGTCGAGCACGGCGATCGTGGCGGGGACGGCCCCCTCGCGGCGGACCACGTCCTCCAGCTCCAGCGCCACCTGGAGATTGCGCGGGCGTGGCAGCCCGTGCGCGATGATCGTCGACTCCAGGGCCACCACCGGCCGTCCGGTGCCCGTCGCCTCCCGGACCTCCTCCGACAACACCAGCACCACGCGCCCGCCTCCCGTCAGTCGCCTCCCCTCATTCCTGGCGGGTGCGGCCCCCGGCCAAACGCCGTGCCCCGGAATCGGCGGTAGGCACCGTCAGAACAGCGGCTCGGGCAGCACGCCCTCCAGCGCGAGCAACTGCCGCTTCGTCTCCAGCCCGCCCCCGAACCCCCCGATCCCGCCGTCGCTCTCCACCACCCGGTGACACGGCACGACCACCGGCAACGGGTTGGCACCCATCGCCGTGCCCACCGCCTGCGCCCCGCCCGGCTGCCCGACCCGCCGGGCCAGATCGCCGTAGCCGACCACCGTGCCGTACGGGACGCCGTCCGCCAGTTCGCGCAGCACCGCCCGGTTGAAACCGGAGATCAGCGACCAGTCCAGCGGCAGGTCGAAGTCCTGCCGCCCGCCCGCCAGATAGTCCCCGACCTGCCGTATCGCCTCCGCCAGCAGGGGTGCGCCCGGTTCCTCGACCGGCTCGGTGCCGTACCGCGCCGCCAGCCGCCTCAGTGCGCGCTCGCGCACCGGCCCGGTGGCGTGGAAGACCACGTTGACCAGCCCCTGGCCGCTCGCGGCCAGCATCAGCGGGCCGATGCGGGTGTCCACGACCGCCCACACGACCCGCTGTCCGTCCTGCCCCTGGCTGTCCATGCCGACCACGGTACGACCCGGCACCGACAAGGGGCACTGACGGGGGAAGTCAGTCGGCGCTGAGCGCCGTGCGCACCACGTCCGGCTTGTTGGTGATGATGCCGTCGACGCCGTAGCCCCGGACCTTCCGCGCCGTGGCCGCGTCGTTCACCGTCCACGTGAAGACCCGGAGAGGCTTGCCGTGCGGCCCCTTCAGGGCGTGCGCCGCCGAGACGTAGCTCGCGGAGATGTCCGCGTACGCCGGATTGACCAGGTCGGCGAACCCGGCGTAGCCGCCCAGGTCGGCGACCTTCGGACGGCCCAGGTAGCCGGTGGTGAGCGCGGGCTTGAGCCGGTGCACGGTACGGATGCTGTCCGCGCTGAAGCTCTGCACGATCAGCCGGTTCTGGTGCGCGCGGTCCAGCCAGCCCTCGTTGCTCAGACTCTTGAGGATCTGCGCCTCGATGCCGGGGTAAAGCTCGGGGTTCTTGACCTCCAGCAGGAGTTTCTCGTGGTTGCGCTCGACCCGGCGCATGTAGCGATCGAGCGTCGGCACGCGCGCGCCCGCGTAGGCGGGGGAGAACCAGCTCCCCGCGTCCAGCCGGGCGATCTCCGCCGCCGTGAAGTCCTTCACCTTCCAGGGCGCCCGGCCGGGGAAGACGTCCTCGACGTTCGTGGTGCGCGCCAGGCTGTCGTCGTGGATGACGACCAGCTTGCCGTCCTTGGTCCGCTGCACGTCGTTCTCCACCCAGGAGAAGCCCAGCCTCGCCGCCTTGTCGATGGCGGACAGCGTGTTCTCGGGCGCGTACGCGGAGGCCCCGCGGTGGGCGACCACCGTGGGCTGGGCCGCCCTGACGGGCCGGCCGTCAGGACCGGGGCTCAGCAGGACCGTCGCTCCCAGGGCCGCGGTGGCCGCGGCGGCGACTGCGTGCGCGTGCATGCGTACTCCTCACGTCCGGCGAATACCAACAGCACCAGGGTGACAGCGCAGCGTCAACAGCACAGGAGCGCAGAACGGCCACACGATGAACGGCGGGGCCCAACTCCGTACACCGGTGCCGCACAAGTGGGGTAAGGCCGTGTTTCTTTGCCGGAATATCATTCGACCATTCCGGTGGCGGCCATACTCTCTCCGACAGTCCCGACCGCCACCGCGGTGCCGGGCAGGGGGAACATCGCGTCGGTGAAGGGACGCGAGAAGGCGAGGGACAGCCGCGCATGCGAGGCACGATCGACGGATTCAGCTATGGGGTCGTCACCCCCCTGGTGGGCTATGTGATGGCCTGCCTGGGCGGCGCCCTCGGCCTGCGCTGCACCACCCGGTCCCTGCTGGTCACCCACTCCTGGCGGCCCGCGTGGCTGGCCCTGGGCTCGACCGCGATCGGCTCCGGCATCTGGACCATGCACTTCATCGCCATGATGGGCTTCTCCATCGACGAGACGCCGATCCGCTTCGACAAACCGATGACCTACGCCAGCCTCGGTCTGGCCATCGTCATGGTGGGCGTCGGGATCTTCATGATCGGCTACCGGGGCGCCAACGGCACCTCGCTCGTCACCGGTGGCACGATCACCGGCCTGGGCGTCGCCTCGATGCACTACCTCGGCATGGTCGGCATGCGCTTCGACGGAGAGTTCACCTACGACATCACCGGCGTCGTCGCCTCCGTCGTCATCGCCGTCGTGGCCGCCACCGTCGCCCTCTGGGCCGCCGGACACGTCCGGGGGTGGCGGGGCAGCATCGGCGCCAGCCTCGTCATGGGCCTCGCCGTCAGCGGCATGCACTACACCGGGATGGCCGGACTCACCGTCCACCTTCACGGCACCCCCGGCACCGCGACCAGCGGCTCGCCGGCCGCCGTGCTCGCGCCG
The DNA here is from genome assembly GCF_004784465.1 of Streptomyces griseoluteus. GTDB lineage: Bacteria > Actinomycetota > Actinomycetes > Streptomycetales > Streptomycetaceae > Streptomyces > Streptomyces griseoluteus. The sequence continues at coordinate 552,111 of NZ_SRRU01000002.1, forward strand.
ATCCTCGTCGGACCGCTCGCCCTGCTGCTCCTCGCGGCCGTCGTCGTGATGTTCGATCCGCTGATGGTCAAGGGCGCGCCGCGGCGCATCCCCGCGGAGTCCAAGCCGGGCGTCCCGGCCGCCGCCGTCCTCTCCCACCAGCGCGTTCGCCCGCGGCAGCGGCCGCACCGGGAGCCGGTCCACGCCGACGCCCACGGCGCCCGTACCCCGCAGCGCCACTGACTCCGGACCCGTTGTCAGTGGGGGGTCGTACGGTTGATGGCATGCGGCCCGTTTCAAAGATCGAACGCACGGTGGCGCCCTTCGAGGTCGTCAGCCCCTACCAGCCCAGCGGCGACCAGCCGGCGGCCATCGCCGACCTGGCCAAGCGTGTGCAGGGCGGCGAGAAGGACGTCGTACTGCTCGGCGCGACCGGCACCGGCAAGTCCGCCACCACCGCGTGGATGATCGAGAAGCTCCAGCGCCCGACCCTGGTCATGGCGCCGAACAAGACACTGGCCGCCCAGTTGGCCAACGAGTTCCGCGAGCTGCTCCCGAACAACGCGGTCGAATACTTCGTCTCGTACTACGACTACTACCAGCCCGAGGCGTACGTCCCGCAGTCGGACACCTACATCGAGAAGGACTCCTCGATCAACGAGGAGGTCGAGCGCCTGCGCCACTCGGCCACGAACTCCCTGCTCACCCGCCGTGACGTGGTCGTGGTCGCCTCCGTCTCGTGCATCTACGGCCTGGGCACGCCGCAGGAGTACGTGGACCGCATGGTCCCGCTCAAGGTCGGCGAGGAGATCGACCGGGACGACCTGCTGCGCCGCTTCGTCGACATTCAGTACACGCGCAACGACACCGCCTTCACCCGCGGCACCTTCCGCGTGCGTGGCGACACCATCGAGATCTTCCCGGTCTACGAGGAGCTGGCCGTCCGCATCGAGATGTTCGGCGACGAGATCGAGGCGCTGTCCACGCTGCACCCGATCACCGGCGAGATCATCAGCGACGACCAGCAGCTCTACGTCTTCCCCGCCTCCCACTACGTCGCCGGACCGGAGCGCATGGAGCGCGCCGTCAACGGCATCGAGAAGGAGCTGGGGGAGCGCCTGGCCGAGTTGGAGAAGCAGGGCAAGCTCCTGGAGGCCCAGCGCCTGCGGATGCGCACCACCTACGACATCGAGATGCTCCGCCAGATCGGCACCTGCTCCGGCGTGGAGAACTACTCGATGCACTTCGACGGCCGCCTCCCCGGCTCCCCGCCGAACACCCTGCTCGACTACTTCCCGGACGACTTCCTGCTGGTCATCGACGAGTCGCACGTCACCGTCCCGCAGATCGGCGCCATGTACGAGGGCGACGCGTCCCGCAAGCGCACCCTGGTCGACCACGGCTTCCGGCTGCCCTCCGCGCTGGACAACCGCCCGCTGAAGTGGGAGGAGTTCCAGGAGCGCATCGGACAGACCGTCTACCTGTCGGCGACGCCGGGCGCCTACGAGCTGTCCCGCGGCGACGGCGTGGTGGAGCAGATCATCCGCCCGACCGGCCTGGTCGACCCCGAGGTCGTGGTCAAGCCGACCGAGGGCCAGATCGACGACCTGGTGCACGAGATCCGGGAGCGCACCGACAAGAACGAGCGCGTCCTGGTCACCACGCTCACCAAGAAGATGGCCGAGGACCTCACCGACTACTTCGTGGAACTCGGCATCCAGGTCCGCTATCTGCACAGCGACGTGGACACCCTGCGCCGCGTGGAGCTGCTGCGCGAGCTGCGCGCCGGTGAGTACGACGTCCTGGTCGGCATCAACCTGCTGCGCGAGGGCCTCGACCTGCCCGAGGTGTCCCTGGTGGCCATCCTCGACGCCGACAAGGAGGGCTTCCTGCGCTCCGGCACCTCGCTGATCCAGACCATCGGCCGCGCGGCGCGCAACGTCTCCGGCCAGGTCCACATGTACGCCGACAAGATCACCCCGGCGATGGAGAAGGCCATCGACGAGACCAACCGGCGCCGAGAGAAGCAGGTCGCGTACAACAAGGCCAACGGCATCGACCCGCAGCCGCTGCGCAAGAAGATCAACGACATCGTCGCGCAGATCGCCCGTGAGGACGTCGACACCGAGCAGCTCCTCGGCACGGGTTACCGGCAGCAGAAGGACGGCAAGGCGGCCAAGGCGCCGGTGCCCAGCCTGGGCGGCAAGGCGACCCAGGACGCCAAGGCGAAGGCGGCCAGGACGAAGGTTAAGGGCAGGACGCAGCCGACCGACCAGCCGGCCGCAGAACTCGCCGGGCAGATCGAGGAGATGACGGACCGCATGCGCGCCGCCGCCGCGGAGCTCCAGTTCGAGATCGCCGCCCGGCTGCGCGACGAGGTGTCCGAGATGAAGAAGGAACTGCGCCAGATGCGGGAGGCCGGTCTCGCCTGACCCTCCCGACCCGTCCGGACCTCGGCATACGGGCCCAGTGTTGCAACACCGACACAAAGCGCGGGCCGGGGTTCGGCACGGTCGGCGACGCTGCGTAGGGTTCTGGGCAACCGCGCGATGCGCGGCAACAGGGGAACACCGAGAGGGGACTCAGCCGTGACCGTCAACATGACCAAGGGCCAGGCCATCAGCCTGGAGAAGAAGGACGGGGCCACCCTGACCGCGGTCCGTATGGGTCTCGGCTGGCAGGCGGCGAAGCGACGCGGGCTGTTCGGCTCGCGCACCCGCGAGATCGACCTGGACGCCTCGGCGGTCCTCTTCGCCGAGAAGCAGCCGGTCGACGTGGTCTTCTTCCGCCATCTGGTGAGCGACGACGGCTCCGTGCGGCACACCGGGGACAACCTCGTCGGCGGTGTCGGGCAGGGCGGTGACGACGAGGCCGTCCTGGTGGACCTCCAGCGGGTCCCGCCCCACGTCGACCAGATCGTCTTCACGGTGAACTCCTTCACCGGGCAGACCTTCCAGGAGGTGCAGAACGCCTTCTGCCGCCTGGTGGACGAGACCAACGGCCAGGAACTGGCGCGCTACACGCTGGCGGGCGGCGGCGAGTACACGGCGCAGATCATGGCCAAGGTGCACCGCCAGGGCGCCGGCTGGACGATGACCGCGCTGGGCGAGCCGGCCAACGGGCGCACCTTCCAGGACCTGATGCCGGCGATCCTGCCGCACCTCTAGGACCCGCCCGGCGCGCACCAGACACGACCACAGGGGGACGGCGATGGTGGCCGAACTGGTGCGGGGGCAGAACCACCCGCTGCCTCGGACCCGGCTGGAGATCCTGATCTCGGCCGAGGTCCCCGTGCTCGTGGCGGCCGCTCTCGGTGACGAGGGCGGCCGCGTCCATGACGGCCACGGGATCGCCCATCACGGCACCCCGGTCCTCCCCGGCATCGAGGTGCCCCGCGCGGCGGCCGCCGAGCACTGTCTCTCCGCCGACCTGCGGGAGCTGTCCGAGGCGGTGCACCGCGTCACCGTGCTGCTGGCGCTGCCGGGGATGGCAGCGCGGTTCGGCGCGACCGCCGCCCCGAGGGCGACCGTCACCGATGCCGACGGCACGGAGATCGTCTGCTTCACCCTCGCCGGGCTGGACGCCGAGTCGGCCGTCGTCGCGCTGGAGCTGTACCGCAGGCAGGGCGGCTGGAAGGTGCGGGCGGTCGGCCAGGGGTACGCGGAGGGCCTCACCGCACTGCTGGCGGACCTTGGGCTGTCCGGGGCCAGCGAAATGGCCGAGGCGACGCACGAAGCAGGGCGCCTCGGCGCGGCCCGGGCCGCCGCTCCGCCGAAGGCCCGCCCGTCCGAGCACGGGCCCGTCGACTACACCCACCCCGGGCGACAGGGTCCCCCGCAGCCGCAGCCGCAGCCGCAGCCGCAGCCGCAGCCGCAGCCGCAGCCCATCGCGGGCGACGCGCCGGGCTGGTCCATGGAGGAACGGCTGTACAACCAGGTCTGGGGCATGTTCGAGGACCTGGCCCGTTCCACCGCCGCCCTCCGGAGCGCGGCGGACTTCGCCGCCGCCCGCCTCGACCGGGAACTCGACGAAGCCCTGGCCGACCCGCGCGCCAGGATCGGCGGCGCCGGGGAGGCGGCACGGGAGACGGCCCGGGCCAAGCACGACGAGCTGATGGGCCGGGCGCAGGCGGCCCACGACCGCGACCTCGCCCAGCTCACCGCCGAGGCGGAGGCCGTCGAGCCCGCCCTGCCGCCCGCGTACGCCCGCTGGGACAGCCCGGTCTGGCACGGGCACCGGATGCCGGCCGAGTTGCCCCGGGCCGTACGGCTGGGCGACCTCCACCTACCCGAGAGCGCGTCCCTGCGCATTCCGATGCTGGTCAGGCTGCCGCTGGAGCGGGGCCTGTGGGTCGACAGCGGCGCCACACAGGCCGGCTTCACGGACTCGGCCGAGCGGCGCCGGCTGGCCCTGGAAGTCGCCGTTGCCCTCGCCGCGCGGCTGCTCGCCGTCCACCCGGTGGGGGAGTTCTCCGTGGAGGTCATCGACCCGGCCGGGGCCGGAGCCGGACCGCTCGGCGCCCTGACCCGGACGGGCGTGCTGACGGGACCGCCCTCGAGGGGCACGGCGGGCGTCGCGCAGGCGCTGGAGTCGCTCACCCGCCGGGTCGACCTCGTACGCATGGCGATCGGCGGTGGCGCCACCGAGGCGTTGCCGGACGGCTTCGACACCGCCCGGCGGCTGCTGATGGTCAACGACTTCCCCCAGGGCTTCGACGACCGCGCTCTGACCCGGCTCCGCTTCCTCGCCGACGAGGGCCCGGCGGCCGGGGTCCATCTGCTGCTGGTCGCGGACCGTGCGGACGCCGGGGAGTACGGGCCTTTGCTCGACCCGCTGTGGCGTTCGCTGACGCGACTCACGCCGTCACCCGACGACCATTTCGCCGACCCGTGGGTCGGGCACGCCTGGACCTTCGAACCGTCACTGCCGCCGCAGGGCGGGGCGGTGCTTCAGCAGGTGCTCGGCGTGGTCTCCGCAGCCAGGATCAAGGGAAAGTAAAGAGTCTCTGAGCTGCTCACTTGGTCTTTACTTTACTTTTCTCTTTACTCTTCCTTGGTGATTGCGCTACCGTATTCGTGCGGAGGGGAGTACTCCCTGATGCGGCGACCCCGTCAGTACGAATCCCCATGGATTCCGGGGCGCCGGCCCGTCCCTCGGGTGGAAGAGACCTCCGGCAGCGACAACGCTGATGTTTGCCGTGACGTGATGCCGGAGGTGCAGTGGACGTCTCGATGACCCTGTGGGTCTTGACCATCGTGGGGCTTGCAGCCCTGATCGCGGTGGACTTCTTCATCGGCCGCAAGCCGCATGAGGTGTCCATCAAGGAAGCCGGTATCTGGACAGCCGTCTGGATCGCCCTGGCCGGGCTCTTCGGCCTCGGACTGTTCTATTTCGGCGGCGCCCAGCCCGCCGGGGAGTTCTTCGCCGGCTTCATCACCGAGAAGTCGCTGAGTGTCGACAACCTCTTCGTCTTCGTCCTGATCATGACGAAGTTCGCGGTGCCCGCGCAGTACCAGCAGCGGGTCCTGCTCTTCGGCGTGCTCATAGCCCTGGTCCTGCGGGCCGTCTTCATCGCGGCCGGCGCGGCGATCATCGCCAGCTTCTCCTGGGTGTTCTTCATCTTCGGCGCCTTCCTGATCTGGACCGCCTGGAAGCTCATCCAGGAGGCCCGCGCCGATCATGAGGACGAGGAGTACGAGGAGAACAAGCTGCTGAAGGCCGCCGAGCGCAGGTTCGGTGTCGCCGACCGGTACCACGGCACCAAGCTGTGGATCGAGGAGAACGGCAAGCGGGTCATGACCCCGATGCTGGTCGTGATGCTCGCCATCGGCACCACCGACGTGCTGTTCGCGCTGGACTCCATCCCCGCGATCTTCGGCCTGACGCAGGACCCGTACATCGTCTTCACCGCGAACGCCTTCGCCCTGATGGGTCTGCGCCAGCTCTACTTCCTCATCGGCGGCCTGCTGAAGAAGCTGGTCCACCTGTCCTACGGCCTGTCGGTCATCCTGGGCTTCATCGGCGTCAAGCTGGTGCTGCACGCCTTGCACGAGCTGGGCGTGCATGTCCCGGAGATCAGCATCCCGGTCTCCCTGGGTGTGATCTGCGGCGTGCTCGTCATCACCACGATCACCAGTCTCATCGCCTCCAGGAAGCAGGCCGCCGCCGAGGCGGCCGGGGGCGGCGGCGCCAAGGACAGCATCGACGCCTGACCCGCCACCCCCGAGGGGTGGGCGACCCGTGCGGAAGGTGCCGCGGCCCGGCACCTTCCGCACGGGAAGGCTCCGCCCGCCGGCCCCACCGCGTCCGCCCCACCGGTGCGCCGGACGAAACGAACGGAATGCGAACCCTGTACGCCTCTGCCACCATCACTGCATGATCACTCGGCTCAGGTCGCTCGCCGCGCGGTGGACGCTCCTCGTGCCGGTGCTCGCGGTCGTCCTCCTCGTCTTCACCTGGGGTCGCGACCTGCCCGGCGCGGTCGTCGCCCTGGTCACCGTCGTGCTGGCCGGGTCCGTGCTGGCCGCTGTGCACCATGCCGAGGTGGTCGCCCACCGGGTGGGCGAACCCTTCGGCTCCCTGGTGCTCGCCGTCGCCGTCACCATCATCGAGGTGGCGCTGATCGTCACCCTCATGGTCGACGGCGGGGACAAGAGCGCCACCCTGGCCCGCGACACGGTGTTCGCCGCCGTGATGATCACCTGCAACGGCATCGTCGGCATCTGCCTCCTGGTCGGCTCCCTGCGCCACGGCACCGCCGTGTTCAACCCCGAGGGCACCGGAGCCGCCCTGGCGACGGTCGCCACCCTGGCCACCCTCAGCCTGGTGCTGCCGACCTTCACGACCAGCAAGCCCGGACCCGAGTTCTCCACCGTGCAACTGACGTTCGCGGCCTTCTCCTCGCTGATCCTCTACGGCCTCTTCGTCGCCACCCAGACCGTCCGGCACCGCGACTACTTCCTGCCGGTCACCAAGGAGGGCGCCGTCATCACCGGAGCCGACCACGCGGCACCTCCGACCGGCCGCCGGGCCTGCATCAGCCTCGGCCTGCTCGGCCTCGCCCTCGTCGGCGTGGTCGGTCTGGCCAAGGGCGTGTCGCCCACCATCGAGGCCGGCGTGGAGGGCGCGGGGCTGCCCCCTTCGGTCGTGGGTGTGATCATCGCCCTGCTCGTGCTGCTCCCGGAGACCATCGCCGCGCTGCGCGCCGCCCGCCGCGACCGGGTGCAGACCAGCCTCAATCTCGCGCTGGGCTCCGCCATGGCCAGCATCGGGCTGACCATCCCGGCCGTCGCCCTGGCGTCGGTCTGGCTGTCCGGACCGCTCGTGCTGGGCCTCGGCTCCACGCACATGCTGCTGCTCGCGCTCACCGTGGTCGTCGCCTCGCTCACGGTGGTACCCGGCCGCGCCACCCCGCTCCAGGGCGGCGTCCACCTGGTCATCTTCGCCGCCTACCTGGAGCTGGCCCTCAATCCGTAGCCGGGGGTCCCACCGGGCCCGCGAGCCGCCCGGCGGGCCGTGATAGACCGGGTGCGAGCGGTGGCCGTCCTGCCGGCCGCCCCCGACGCACCGGAGGAAACCATCGTGCCCCGCAGTCTGGCCAGCGCCCCGATCATGATCCTCAACGGGCCCAACCTGAACCTCCTGGGCCAGCGGCAGCCCGAGATCTACGGCAAGGACACGCTCGCCGACGTGGAGGCCATGTGCGCCGGGGCGGCGGCCGCGTACGGCGGCACGGTGGACTGCCGGCAGTCCAACCACGAGGGGCAGTTGGTGGACTGGATTCACGAGGCGCGCCTCGACCACGCCGGGATCGTCATCAACCCCGGCGCCTACTCCCACACGTCGGTGGCGATCCTGGACGCGCTCAACACCTGCGACGGCCTGCCCGTGGTGGAGGTCCACATCTCCAACATCCACCAGCGCGAGTCCTTCCGGCACCACTCGTACGTCTCGCTGCGCGCCGACGGTGTGATCGCGGGCTGCGGGGTGCAGGGGTACGTGTTCGCGGTGGAGCGGATCGCCACGCTGGCGGGGCCTTCGCGGGCCGACGCTTAGGGCCTGTCCGGCGGATCAGGGGGCGGTGAAGCAGCGGTGCCGATCGTCCCAGGTGAGCGGGGTCTGGTGCGTCCAGGTGCAAGGCGGAGGAGGGAGCCGACGCGATGGGTCCCCCCCCCCCCCGCGCGAGGGCAGCCGAGCGTGGGGGAGTCGGGGAGTGACGACAACGCCGCTGGGGGTCCCCCCTGCTCGCAGAGCTTGGGGGAGGGCGTGCCAGACTCCGCGTTCGCGCCATGATCCGCCGGGCAGGCCCTAGGCGGCGCCCCGGCTCACCAGCCGCGCGCGTGCCACTCCGGCAGATGCGGGCGCTCGGCACCGAGGCTGGTGTCGTCGCCGTGGCCGGGGTAGACCCAGGTCTCGTCCGGCAGCGCGTCGAAGATCTTCGTCTCCACGTCGTGGATCAGGCTGGCGAACGCCTCGGGGTCCTGATGGGTGTTGCCGACACCGCCCGGGAAGAGGCAGTCGCCGGTGAAGACGTGCGGGTGGCCGTGCGGGTCGTCGTAGACCAGCGCGATGGAGCCCGGCGTGTGTCCGACCAGGTGGCGCGCGGTCAGCTCGACCTGGCCGACCCGGATCACGTCCCCGTCGTCGACCGGCACATCGGTGGGGACCGGGATGCCCGGGGCGTCCTCCCGGCCTGCGTAGGTACGCGCGCCAGTGGCGCCGACCACCTCGCCGAGCGCCTGCCAGTGGTCGCCGTGCTGATGGGTGGTGACGACGGACGCGATGCCGTCCTCGCCGATCATGGTGAGGAGCGTGTGCGGCTCGGCGGCCGCGTCGATCAGGAGCTGCTCGTCGGTGGCCCGGCAACGCAGCAGATAGGCGTTGTTGTTCATCGGGCCGACCGCGACCTTCGTGATCATCAGGTCCTTCAGCTCGTGCACGTCCGCCGGACCGCCGACCCTGACCTCGCCGCTGTACGTCATGACGATCAGCCTATAGCGGGGCGGGGGTTGGCGGCCCGGTGCCGTGTCACAGCGGGGGCAGTGCGGGCAGCTCGCCGCCCTTCACCTCCAGCGCGGTCCCCTCGCGGCGCCCGGCGAGCCAGCCCAGCAGGTCGGCCGGAGTGCCGGTGACGGTGACCTCGGGCTCGGGCGCCTCCTGCCCGGTGCTCCAGGTCCGCGTGCCGTCGCTCAGCAGCGTCGGGGGCACTTCGGGGTGGCCCAGGAAGCGCTGGGCCAGGAACTCGGTCTCGCGCTCGGTGAACTCGGCCGGGAGGTCCTCCAGCTCGTAGCCGGCGCCGAGGTCCACGTGGTGCAGCTCGATCTCGGCCCAGCGCCGGAACGGCAGCCGGGCCGCGACGTCGGTGATGCCGTTGCGCAGCTCCACCACGCGGTCCCAGTCGCCCGGCGCCGAGCCCGCCGCATCGAACCGGGCCGCGCTGTCGCGCACGTCGGTGAGGTGGGTATCGAGGGGGCGCGGGGCGTCCCGCTCGATGTCGGCGTCGCGGGTCTCGGCGCTCACGTACATCGGTCGGCCTTCGAGGACGTTCACGAGGGCGTCGGCATTGCGGGCGATGTGAGCAAGGACATGTCCGCGCGTCCAGCCCGGAAGCCGTGACGGCTCGGACAGCGCCGCGTTGTCCAGTGCGGCGGCCGCGCTGAGCAGCCGTTCCGTCGCTTCCTGTACACGGGCCAGGTCATGAGCGTGATCGGTCATGGGGCACGACCCTAGCGGGACCACTCCTTCGGGTGAAGGTGGCGAACATCCGCCGTAATTCGAAAGCGCGTGCTATATCGTCGAAGACGGCGTCGGGCATGCTGGATGGCTGGGGATTGTTATGCATCCGGGAATCCGACCGGCGTTGTCAGTGGCTCCCCCTAGGCTCCAAGAAGCACGGGGCCTCGGCCCCTGTCACTTCTCTGAAGAAAGGTGCGGACCGGCGTGGCCGACCGTCTCATCGTCCGTGGCGCGCGCGAGCACAACCTGAAGAATGTCTCGCTCGACCTGCCGCGTGACGCGCTCATCGTGTTCACGGGCCTGTCCGGGTCGGGCAAGTCCTCCCTGGCCTTCGACACCATCTTCGCCGAGGGCCAGCGCCGCTACGTGGAGTCGCTCTCCTCGTACGCCCGCCAGTTCCTCGGGCAGATGGACAAGCCCGACGTCGACTTCATCGAGGGCCTCTCGCCCGCGGTCTCCATCGACCAGAAGTCGACCTCGCGCAACCCCCGCTCCACGGTCGGCACCATCACCGAGGTCTACGACTACCTGCGCCTGCTCTTCGCGCGCATCGGCAAGCCGCACTGCCCCGAGTGCGGCCGGCCCATTTCGCGCCAGTCGCCGCAGGCCATCGTGGACAAGGTGCTGGAGCTGCCCGAGGGCAGCCGCTTCCAGGTCCTCTCCCCGCTCGTGCGCGAGCGCAAGGGCGAGTTCGTCGACCTCTTCTCCGACCTCCAGACCAAGGGCTACTCCCGCGCGCGGGTCGACGGCCAGACCATCCAGCTGTCCGAGCCGCCGACCCTGAAGAAGCAGGAGAAGCACACCATCGAGGTCGTCGTCGACCGCCTCACGGTGAAGGACTCCGCCAAGCGCCGCCTGACCGACTCCGTGGAGACGGCCCTCGGCCTCTCCGGCGGCATGGTCGTGCTCGACTTCGTCGACCTCCCCGAGGACGACCCCGAGCGCGAGCGCATGTTCTCGGAGCACCTGTACTGCACGTACGACGACCTGTCGTTCGAGGAGCTGGAGCCGCGCTCCTTCTCCTTCAACTCCCCCTTCGGCGCCTGCCCGGAGTGCACCGGCATCGGCACGCGGATGGAGGTCGACGCGGAGCTGATCGTCCCGGACGAGGACAAGTCGCTCGACGAGGGCGCCATCCACCCCTGGTCGCACGGCCACACCAAGGACTACTTCGGCCGGCTGATCAACGCCCTCGCGGACGCCCTCGGTTTCCGTACCGACATCCCCTTCGCCGGGCTGCCCCAGCGCGCCAAGAAGGCCCTGCTGTACGGCCACAAGACCCAGATCGAGGTCCGCTACCGCAACCGGTACGGACGCGAGCGGGTGTACACCACCCCGTTCGAGGGCGCGGTGCCCTTCGTCAAGCGGCGGCACAGCGAGGCCGAGAGCGACGCCAGCCGGGAGCGCTTCGAGGGCTACATGCGCGAGGTGCCCTGCCCCTCCTGCGAGGGCACCCGTCTGAAGCCGGTCGTCCTCGCGGTCTCCGTGATGGGGAAGTCGATCGCCGAGGTCGCCGCGATGTCGATCAGCGACTGCGCGGACTTCCTGGGCGAGCTGAAGCTGAACGCCCGCGACAAGAAGATCGCCGAGCGCGTGCTGAAGGAGGTCAACGAGCGGCTGCGCTTCCTGGTCGACGTCGGCCTGGACTACCTCTCCCTCAACCGTGCGGCCGGCACCCTGTCCGGCGGCGAGGCCCAGCGCATCCGCCTGGCCACCCAGATCGGCTCCGGCCTGGTCGGCGTGCTCTACGTGCTGGACGAGCCGTCCATCGGTCTGCACCAGCGGGACAACCACCGGCTGATCGAGACCCTGGTCCGGCTGCGCGATATGGGCAACACCCTCATCGTGGTCGAGCACGACGAGGACACGATCAAGGTCGCCGACTGGATCGTGGACATCGGTCCGGGCGCCGGTGAGCACGGCGGCAAGGTCGTCCACAGCGGTCACCTCAAGGAACTGCTCGCCAACGCCGAGTCGCAGACCGGCCAGTACCTCTCCGGGCGCAAGTCGATCCCGCTGCCGGACGTGCGCCGACCGCTCGACCCCTCCCGGCAGCTCGTGGTGCGCGGCGCGCGGGAGAACAACCTCCAGGACATCGACGTGTCCTTCCCGCTGGGCGTGTTCACGGCGGTCACCGGTGTGTCCGGCTCGGGCAAGTCGACCCTGGTCAACGACATCCTGTACACCCACCTGGCCCGCGAGCTGAACGGCGCGCGGAACGTCCCCGGCCGCCACACGCGCGTGGACGGCGACGACCAGGTGGACAAGGTCGTCCACGTCGACCAGTCGCCCATCGGCCGCACCCCGCGCTCCAACCCGGCGACGTACACCGGTGTCTTCGACCACGTCCGCAGGCTGTTCGCCGAGACCACCGAGGCGAAGGTGCGGGGCTACCAGCCCGGCCGCTTCTCCTTCAACGTCAAGGGCGGCCGCTGCGAGAACTGCTCGGGCGACGGCACGATCAAGATCGAGATGAACTTCCTCCCGGACGTGTACGTCCCGTGCGAGGTCTGCCACGGCGCCCGGTACAACCGGGAGACCCTGGAGGTCCACTACAAGGGCAAGTCCATCGCCGACGTGCTGAACATGCCGATCGAGGAGGCGACCGACTTCTTCGAGGCGGTGCCCGCCATCTCCCGGCACCTGCGCACCCTGAAGGACGTCGGCCTCGGCTACGTCCGCCTGGGCCAGTCCGCGACCACCCTGTCCGGCGGTGAGGCGCAGCGCGTCAAGCTCGCCAGCGAGCTGCAGAAGCGCTCCACCGGCCGCACGGTCTACGTCCTGGACGAGCCGACCACCGGTCTGCACTTCGAGGACATCAGCAAGCTGCTGAAGGTCCTCACCGGTCTGGTGGACAAGGGCAACACGGTCGTCGTCATCGAGCACAACCTCGATGTGATCAAGACCGCGGACTGGGTCATCGACATGGGCCCGGAGGGCGGCGCGGGCGGTGGTCTCGTGGTCGCCGAGGGCACGCCCGAGGAGGTCGCGGCGGTTCCGGCCAGCCACACCGGCAAGTTCCTGCGCGAGATCCTCGGCGCCGACCGGGTCAGCGACGCGGGCCCGGTGAAGGCCCCGCGGGCACGGAAGACCGCGAAGAAGACGGTTCCGGCCAAGGCCGACGGCACCGTCACCGCCAAGGCCTCGACGGCCAAGAAGACGGCCGCGAAGAAGGCGACGCGGGCCCCCAAGGCCTGACAGCGCCCCTTCGTACGAGCGGCGCCTCGCGGGACTCACCCCGCGAGGCGCCGCTCGCCGTTTCAGCCGGTCACAGCGGGCCCAACTCGGTCGCGTAGGGCGGCTCCGCGCCGGCCCGTGAGCAGGTGACCGCCGCCGCGCGCGCGGCGAAGCCGAGCAGTCGCCGCCAGGTGTCCGGGCCCAGCCCGGCGAGCGCCGGCGCGGACAGCGCGTCCAGGGTGGACAGGCCGTGCAGCAGGGCCGCGTTCACGGTGTCCCCGGCCCCGATGGTGTCCACGACGTCGACCTTCTCACCGGGCACCCGGTGCTCCGCGCCGTCGGCGGTGTAGACGGTGAGGCCGTCACCGCCCCGCGTGACGACCACGGCCGACGGTCCCGCGGCCAGCCACTCGCGCGGGGTGCCGCCCAGCCACTGGGCGTCCTCCTCGGACAGCTTCAGCAGCGTCACCGAGGGCAGCCAGCCCCGGAAGCGCTCGCGGTAGGCGTCCGCGTCCGGGATCAGGCCCGCCCGGATGTTGGGGTCGAGCGCGGTGAACAGGCCCTGGCCGGCGGCCGACCGCATCAGCTCCTCGTAGGCGCTCGCCCCCGGTTCCAGGGCGAGCGAGCAGGTGCCGAAGGACACCGCGCGGGTGCCCTCGGGCAGGGCGGCCGGGGTGGTGAAGAGGCGGTCGGCGGTGCCCTCGACGTAGAAGGAGTAGGCCGCCGAGCCGCCGGAGTCGATGGTGGCGACGGCGAGCGTGGTCGGCTCGGGGCCGCGCTGCACCGCGGAGACGTCCACCCCGGCCCGCCGCAGCCCGTCGAGCAGGGCCTCGCCGAAGGCGTCGTGCGAGGCGCGGGAGGCGAAGGCGGTCTGCGAGCCCAGCCGGCCGAGGGCCACAGCGGTGTTGAACGGGCCGCCGCCGAGCGCCGGTTGGAGGCCCGCCAGGGCGCCACGGCCCTGCGGTACAAGGTCGATCAGTGCCTCACCGGCGACGACGATCACGGGGTGGTTCCCTTCTCGGACTGCGAGGTCGATTCCAAGCTGCTGCCGGTCTCCGCCGGCCAGGGCTCCGGGCAGCCGCAGGAGGCGCGGTGGACGAAAGCGCAGGGCAGCCGCACCGTCCTCGTCTCCCGGTCCGGCGCCGCCAGGCGGTCCAGCAGCACCTGGACGGCCCGGGCGCCCATCTCCCGGCTGGGCTGGGCGATCGCGGTGAGCCGGGGTGCGAACAGGTCGGCCCAGGCGAAGTCGTCGAAGCAGGCGAGGGCGATGTCGCCGGGCACGCTCAGACCCCGCTCCCGCAGAGCGCGCAGGGCGCCGATCGTCATCGCGTTGTTGGCGGTGACCAGCGCCGTCGGCGCAGCGGGCAGGGCGAGCAGCGCGGCCGTGGCCCGCTCGGCACCCGTGGCTTCGGAGCTGCCGGACACCACGAGTTCGTCGTCGGCGTCGAGCCCCGCCGCCGCGAGCCCCTGCCGGTACCCCGTGACGCGCTCGCTGGTGGTGCTGAGCCCCGGCAGCCCGGCGACCAGACCGATCCGCCGGTGTCCCAGGGAGGCGAGGTGGGTGACCAGCTCCGCCATGGGCCCGGAGTTCTCGGCGCAGACCTGATCGAACGGTCCCTGCCCGGGACTGGCCGGCTCCAGCACCCGGTCCAGCAGCACCGTCGGCACGGCCTGGCGCCGGAGGTACGCCACGAGGTCGCCCGGCTCGGCGGAGGGCGCGACGATCATGCCGTCCACCCGGCGCCCGTGCAGCAGTTGGACCACCTTCAGCTCGTGCTCGGGGTCGTCGTGCGGGTCCGCGATGAGCAGGCTGTAACCCGCCTCCAGCGCGGCCGCCTCCACGCCCTGGAGGATCTCGGTGAAGTACGGGTTGCTGATCGCCGACACCGCGAGCCCGATGGAGCGGGTCCGGGAGGTCACCAGGGAGCGGGCGAGGGAGTTGGGCGTGTAGCCAAGGGACTCGACGGCGTCCAGCACGGCCTGGCGGGTGTGGGGGAGCACCGGGCGCGTGCCGTTCAGGACATGGGAGACGGTCGCCACGGAGACACCGGCGCTCCGGGCCACGTCGGCCATGGTGGACATCGCGCTCCCCCTCCCACGAGATCCCCGAACGCGGTCCCGGCCGTCGGCCGGAGCGCGGCGGGCGGGTGCGGGCCACGGCGCGCGCCGTTGGTCCCACGGGCGGGAAGGTATCCCATTCGCCACCGGTGCGTAAACGCTTGCGCAAGCGTTTACGCGGACGTCCTGGTCCGGAGACGCCCTACGCCGCGTGCGCCCGCCCCCGCCCGGAAACTGTCCCCCATGCCCGGATAAGGTCGTCCTGCACATCCCCTGACCTGTGGAGAGACCGATGCCCGCCCGATCGTCCGCGAGCCGCCGTACCGTCCTCAGAGGAGCCGCCGTGGCGCCGGTCGCCGGGCTCGGGCTGGCCGCCTGCGCCGCTCCGCAGGACGGCAAGGGCGCCTCGGCGGTCACCTCCTCCGTGGACCTCGGGGCGGAGGGCGAGGTGGCCAAGGGCGCCGCGAAGCTCTACCGCGACCACAACGTGGTGGTCAGCCGGGACGCCCAAGGTGGCCTGAAGGCGTACAGCCTGGTGTGCACGCACGCCGGGTGCGTGATCAACAAGCTGCGCGGCACCACCCTGGTCTGCCCCTGCCACGGCAGCGAGTTCGACGCCGTCACCGGCAAGGTGGTGCAGGCGCCGGCGACCGAGCCGCTGAGCGAATTGCCGGTGAAGGTGGCGGACGGCCGGATCGTCGCGGGGCCGGCCGCCTGACGCCGCCGGTCGTCCCTGCTCAGGGCGTCTGAAAAAGGATCACTCCCACTCCCAGGCGATCCCCACCGTCCCCGGCCGCACCCGTGGCTCCACGACATGGACGCTGCGGTGCGGCTCGCTGACCGCCAGCTCCTGCCGTCCCGCGCGCGGCGCGGCGGGGGAGAACTGGGTGAAGCGGTGACAGCGGGCCGGGAGCGCGGACGCGTCGAACCGCACCTGGAGCGCGTACTGCCCGCCCGGTGAGCCGAAGCGGTGGACGTACTCGTGCGATGCCCCGGCGGTGCCGTCGGTGATGCCGTACCGGAAGAGGAAGGTGTCGCCGGAGCGCAGCCGGGTGCCGAAGAGCAGCTCGGCCACCAGGACACCGGTCTCCCGGTCCAGCCGGACGCGGCCGGTGCGGCAGTTCTCCAGCGCGTGCACGGCCATGTCGTCCGGACGGCAGCCGGGGTCGCCGTGGTGGACGGCGACGAAGCGGTCCACGCCGTCGCGGTGGGCGCGCACGATGTGCTCGGACTCCCGGCCCGCGAGTTCGCGCCGCCCCCCGATGCGGACGCGTTCGTGGTGGCCGAGGGTCTGCATGCCGCCGTCCGGTGTCCAGTCCAGCTCCGCCCGGAGCCGGTCCAGTGTGTCGGACGCCTCGACCAGCGAGCGGTAGGAGCGGGGCGCCGGGCGGTCGCCGTCGGCCGTCTCCGGCGCCTCGGCGAGCAGCCTGATCAGGGATTCCTCGGGGAGCCGGAGGATCTCCTCCAGCGCGCGCACGGCGCGCAGCGACTCCGGGCGCTGGGGACGGCGGGCGCCCTGCTGCCAGTAGCTGAGGCTGGTCACGCCGACCTTCACCCCGTGGCGCGTCAGATGGTGCTGCACCCGCTGGAGCGGCAGCCCGCGGGCGGCTATCGCGGCGCGCAGCGCCACATGGAACGGGCCGCCCCGCAGGGCCGTCTCCAGCTCGGCGGAGGCGAGGTCCGGGTGCTCTGTGACATGTGGCATGCACAGAAGCCTTTCTGTGAGGTGTCACCACGGCTGGTCAGACCGCGGTGCGGGGTCGTGGGCCCCCCCGTGGGCCCCCGGGGGCGCGCTCGCGGGCGGGCACGCCGTTCGCGTGCGCCGAGTGCGCGGCCCCGAGTTCCCCCGCATTGAAGCGTGTTGACCAGACCCCGACAACACCCTGGGTCACGTCATGGCCTGGATCGTGACGCCCCGGCGCCGCCTCCGGCCCGGTTGTCCACAGACCGGTCCGGTGCCTCCGCGACCGTTGTCCACAGGCCCGGCGCGGTGTCCCTGCTCGCCAGTAGGGTGTGAGTCATGGCCGACCCCTCCAGCTACCGCCCCAGGCCGGGCGAGATCCCCGACTCTCCGGGGGTGTACAGGTTCCGTGACGAGCACCGCCGGGTGATCTACGTCGGAAAGGCGAAGAGCCTGCGCCAGCGCCTGGCGAACTACTTCCAGGACCTGGCGAACCTGCACCCCCGCACCCGCTCCATGGTCACCACCGCCGCGTCCGTGGAGTGGACCGTGGTGTCCACGGAGGTCGAGGCGCTGCAGCTGGAGTACTCCTGGATCAAGGAGTACGACCCCCGGTTCAACGTCAAGTACCGCGACGACAAGAGCTACCCGTACCTCGCCGTCACGATGAACGAGGAGTTCCCGCGCGTCCAGGTGATGCGCGGTCACAAGAAGAAGGGCGTCAGGTACTTCGGCCCGTACGCCCACGCGTGGGCGATCCGGGACACCGTCGACCTGCTGCTGCGGGTCTTCCCGGTGCGCACCTGCTCGGCCGGTGTCTTCAAGAACGCCGAGCGCACCGGCCGTCCCTGCCTGCTCGGGTACATCGGCAAGTGCTCCGCGCCCTGCGTCGGCCGGATCACGCCGGAGGACCACTACGAGCTGGCCGAGGAGTTCTGCGACTTCATGGCGGGCCGCACCGGCACCTACCTCCGCCGCCTGGAGAAGCAGATGGCCGAGGCGTCCGACGAGATGGAGTACGAGCGGGCCGCCCGCCTGCGTGACGACGTCGGCGCGCTGAAGAAGGCCATGGAGAAGAACGCGGTCGTGCTCGCCGACGCGACCGACGCGGACCTCATCGCCGTCGCCGAGGACGAACTGGAGGCCGCCGTCCAGATCTTCCACGTGCGCGGCGGCCGGGTGCGCGGCCAGCGCGGCTGGGTCACCGACAAGGTCGAGGAGATCACCACCGGCGCTCTCGTCGAGCACGCCCTCCAGCAGCTCTACGGCGAGGAGACCGGGGACTCCGTGCCCAAGGAGGTGCTGGTCCCGGCGCTGCCCGACCCGGTGGAGCCGGTTCAGGAGTGGCTGACCGTCCGGCGCGGGGCCAACGTCTCGCTGCGCATCCCGCAGCGTGGCGACAAGAAGGCGCTGATGGAGACCGTCCAGCGCAACGCCCAGCAGGCGCTGGTGCTGCACAAGACCAAGCGCGCCTCCGACCTCACCACCCGCTCGCGCGCGCTGGAGGAGATCGCCGATGCCCTGGACCTCGACAGCGCCCCGCTGCGGATCGAGTGCTACGACATCTCCCACCTCCAGGGCGACGACGTGGTGGCCTCCATGGTCGTCTTCGAGGACGGCCTCCAGCGCAAGAACGAGTACCGCCGCTTCCAGATCAAGGGCTTCGCCGGCCAGGACGACGTCCGCTCCATGCACGAGGTGATCACCCGCCGCTTCCGCCGTTACCTGGCGGAGAAGGAGAAGTCCGGCGAGTGGGCGGGCGCCGAGGACACCCAGGTGAACGGCTCGTCGGCCGGTGCCCCCCTGACGGGCGAGGACGACGGCGTCATCGGCGGCCCCAAGGACGACGACGGCCGCCCCAGGAAGTTCGCCTACCCGCCCCAGCTCGTCGTGGTCGACGGCGGCCGCCCGCAGGTCGCCGCCGCCCGGCGCGCGCTGGACGAGCTCGGCATCGACGACATCGCCGTGTGCGGCCTCGCCAAGCGCCTGGAGGAGGTCTGGGTGCCCGGCGAGGAGGACCCCGTGGTGCTGCCCCGCAGCAGCGAGGGCCTCTACCTCCTCCAGCGGGTGCGTGACGAGGCCCACCGCTTCGCCATCACCTACCAGCGCGCCAAACGCGCCAAGCGGTTGCGCAGCGGCCCGCTGGACGAGGTGCCCGGCCTCGGCGAGACCCGCAAGCAGGCCCTCATCAAGCACTTCGGATCGGTCAAGCGGCTGCGCGCCGCCACCATCGAGCAGATCCAGGAAGTACCCGGCATAGGCCGGAAGACGGCCGAGACCATCGCGGTGGCACTCGCCCGTTCGGCCCCGGCCGCACCCGCCGTGAACACGGCGACCGGAGAGATCATTGACGAAGAGGAACCCGACACGACGGGCGGTTCCTCCGGAGAGTCCGTGAGCGCGGGCCTCCCGGACGACCGACGGGGGCAGGAGACATGACGGAGCACGAGGCACGGCCCACGGCCGAGCGGGACCGCGCACACGCGGCGACGGACGACAGCCCGCCAGGGGCGGCGGAACAGGACAACGGAGCACAGGTGAGTCAGGACGTAACGCCGGCAGCGGCCAACGATGCGCCCATCCCCGAGCTGGTGATCATCTCCGGCATGTCCGGAGCCGGCCGCTCGACGGCCGCGAAGTGCCTGGAGGACCTCGGCTGGTTCGTCGTCGACAACCTGCCGCCCGCCCTGATCCCCACCATGGTGGAGCTGGGCGCCCGCTCGCAGGGGAACGTGGCGCGGATCGCGGTCGTGGTGGACGTGCGCGGCCGCCGCTTCTTCGACAACCTCCGTGAGTCCCTCGCCGACCTCGACAGCCGGGGCGTCACCCGGCGCATCGTCTTCCTGGAGTCCTCCGAGGACGCCCTGGTGCGCCGCTTCGAGTCGGTGCGCCGCCCGCACCCCCTCCAGGGCGACGGCCGCATCGTGGACGGCATCGCCGCCGAGCGGGAGCTGCTGCGCGAGCTGCGCGGCGACGCCGACCTGGTCATCGACACCTCCAGCCTCAACGTGCACGAGCTGCGCGCCAAGATGGACGCCCAGTTCGCGGGCGAGGAGGAGCCCGAGCTGCGGGCCACCGTGATGTCCTTCGGCTTCAAGTACGGCCTCCCGGTCGACGCCGACCTGGTCGCGGACATGCGGTTCCTGCCCAACCCGCACTGGGTCCCGGAGCTGCGCCCCTTCACCGGGGTCAACGAGGAGGTCGCCTCCTACGTCTTCAACCAGCCCGGCGCCAAGGAGTTCCTCGACCGGTACGCCGAGCTGCTCCGGCTGATCGCGGCCGGCTACCGCCGCGAGGGCAAGCGGTACGTGACCATCGCCATCGGCTGCACCGGCGGCAAGCACCGCTCGGTCGCCATGTCGGAGAAGCTCGCGGCGCGCCTCGCGGCGGAGGGCGTGGAGACGGTGGTCGTGCACCGGGACATGGGACGCGAATGACCGACCGTGCACGGCGGCTGCGCGGCCTGCGCCGCGTGGTCCCCGAGGGGCGCCTCGGCCGCGCGGAGGCCCGCGCGGCCCGCCCCGTAGAGGTGCGGGGCGCGCGGCCCCGCAGACGCGGCGCCCAGCCCAAGGTGGTCGCGCTCGGCGGCGGCATGGGCCTGTCCGCCTCGCTCGCCGCGCTGCGCCGGATCACCGGTGATCTCACCGCCGTCGTCACCGTCGCCGACGACGGCGGCTCCAGCGGACGCCTCCGTGACGAGCTGGGCGTGCTGCCGCCCGGTGACCTCCGCAAGGCGCTGGCCGCGCTGTGCGGGGACGACGAGTGGGGCCAGACCTGGGCCCGGGTCATCCAGCACCGCTTCCAGTCCCAGGGCGACCTGCACGACCACGCGGTCGGCAATGTGCTCATCGTCGCCCTGTGGGAGCAGCTCGGCGACCATGTGATGGCGCTCGACCTGGTCGGCAGGCTGCTCGGTGCGCACGGCCGGGTGCTGCCCATGTCGGCGGTGCCGCTGGAGCTGCAGGCCCTGGTCAAGGGACACGACCCGGACCGGCCGGACGACGTGGACACCGTGCGGGGACAGGCGACGGTCGCGCTGACGCCGGGCGAGGTGCAGTCGGTGCACCTGGTGCCCTCCGACCCGCCCGCCGTCCCTGAGGCGGTGGAAGCGGTGCTCGACGCGGACTGGGTGGTGCTCGGGCCGGGCTCCTGGTTCTCCTCCGTCATCCCGCACCTCCTCGTGCCCGAACTGCTCGACGCGCTCACCCAGACCAAGGCGCGCCGGGTCCTCCCGCTGAACCTCGCCCCGCAACCCGGCGAAACCGAGGGCTTCTCACCGCAGCGTCATTTGGAGGTTTTGGGGCGACACGCCCCTAAACTCGCCCTGGACGTGGTGCTGGCCGACGAGGCGGCCGTGCCCGACCGCGATTCGCTCGCCGAGGCCGCCAAGCGGCTGGGAGCCGCGGTCGAGCTGGCGCCGGTGGCCCGGACCGACGGAACTCCCCGGCACGATCCGGAGCTGCTGGCCGCCGCGTACGACCGTATTTTTCGGATGCATGGAAGGATCGGCCCATGGCGATGACGGCAGCGGTGAAGGATGAGATCTCCCGGCTTCCCGTCACCCGGACCTGCTGCAGGAAGGCGGAGGTCTCCGCCATTCTGCGGTTCGCCGGCGGCCTCCACCTGGTGAGCGGGCGCATTGTGATCGAGGCGGAACTGGACACCGCGATGGCGGCCCGGCGCCTCAAGCGGGACATCCTGGAGATCTTCGGCCACAGCTCCGAGCTGATCGTGATGGCGCCCGGCGGCCTGCGGCGCGGCTCCCGCTATGTGGTGCGGGTCGTGGCGGGCGGTGACCAGCTGGCCCGGCAGACCGGGCTCGTGGACGGCCGGGGTCGCCCGATCCGGGGCCTGCCCCCGCAGGTCGTCTCCGGCGCCACCTGTGACGCCGAGGCCGCCTGGCGCGGCGCCTTCCTGGCGCACGGTTCGCTCACCGAGCCCGGCCGGTCCTCCTCGCTGGAGGTCACCTGCCCCGGCCCCGAGGCCGCGCTCGCGCTGGTCGGCGCGGCCCGCAGGCTGTCGATCGCCGCGAAGGCCCGCGAGGTGCGTGGCGTGGACCGGGTCGTGGTCCGCGACGGCGACGCCATCGGCGCCCTGCTCACCCGGCTCGGCGCGCACGAGTCGGTGCTGGCCTGGGAGGAGCGCCGGATGCGGCGCGAGGTCCGCGCGACCGCCAACCGGCTCGCCAACTTCGACGACGCCAACCTGCGCCGTTCGGCGCGGGCCGCCGTCGCCGCCGGGGCGCGGGTCCAGCGGGCGCTGGAGATCCTGGGCGAGGAGGTGCCCGAGCACCTCGCCGCCGCGGGTCGGCTGCGCATGGAGCACAAGCAGGCGTCCCTGGAGGAGCTGGGTGCGCTGGCCGACCCGCCGCTGACCAAGGACGCGGTGGCCGGCCGTATCCGCCGACTGCTGGCGATGGCCGACAAGCGCGCCTCCGACCTCGGTATCCCGAGCACCGAGGCCAACCTCTCCGAGGAGCTGGCGGACAACCTGGCGGGCTGATCGCCGAGGCGTCGAAGCAGGAAAACGCCGTCCAGACGCCGGTGCCGCCGCCCGTTCGGGTGGTCGGCACCGGCGTTTCGCGTGTCCTTGGGGCCCTCTTGACTCGATCATGCGGTGACATGAGCCTGGCAACCTGTTCGCCGCTGTGGCGGACCACCGCGAGGGGGGTTCATGAGACACCGAGTGAGACCCGCAGCCCGGCCCGCAGCCAGACCGGCGGCCAGAGCGGTCCTCGCCGTCGGGGCGCTGCTGGCCGGGGCGGCCTGCCTCACGCCCGTCGCCCAGGCGCGGGAGAGCGCGCCCGCCGACAGCGGCAACGAGGTCAAGGTCTTCCGGGCCGAGGTCACCCGCGCCCAGGTGCCCCTGCTGCTCAGGGCGGGCCAGGACGCCCATGAGCTGGGGGAGCGGGTGGGGGTGAGCGGCCGGACCGCCGTCGAGGTCTACCTCACCGACCGGCAGGCCCGCGGCCTGAAGGAGCAGGGCGTCCGCCTCACCGAGCACTCCCTGCCGAGCGGCGCGAACAAGCGCCTGACGGCCGCCGCCCAGGGCGTGTTCCGCCCGTACAGCGGCAGCGGCGGGCTCAAGGAGGAGATCCTGCGGACCGCGCAGGAGAACCCCGGCCTCGCCAAGGTCGAGTCCATCGGCCGTACCGTGCGCGGGCAGGACATCCTCGCGCTCAAGGTCACCAAGAACGCCCGGACCGCGAGGGACGGCTCGCGGCCCGCCGTGCTGTACATGTCCAACCAGCACGCGCGGGAGTGGATCACGCCGGAGATGACCCGGCGCCTGATGCACCACTATCTGGACAACTACCGGTCGGACAAACGGATCAGAAAGCTCGTGGACACCACCGAGCTGTGGTTCGTGCTGTCCGCCAACCCCGACGGCTACGACTACACCTTCAAGGACTCCAGCACCCGGCTGTGGCGGAAGAACCTGCGCGACATCAACGGCGACGGAGTCATCGGCACCGGTGACGGCGTCGACCTCAACCGCAACTTCGGCTACAAGTGGGGCTACGACGACGAGGGTTCGTCGCCCAGCCCCGCTGGCGAGACCTACCGCGGCCCGAGCGCGAACTCCGAGCCGGAGACCAGGGCGCTGGACGCGCTGGAGAAGCGCGTCCGGTTCGCGTACGGGATCAACTACCACTCCGCCGCCGAGCTGCTCCTCTACGGCGTCGGCTGGCAGGTCGCCACCGACACGCCCGACGACGTCCTCTACCGGGCGCTGGCCGGCACCCCCGAGAAGCCGGCGATCCCCGGCTACCGCTCCCAGGTCTCCTCCGAGCTGTACACCACCAACGGCGAGGCGGACGGGCAGGCCGCCAACGTCAACGGGATGGCGATGTTCACCCCCGAGATGTCCACCTGCGCGACCGCCTCCGAGTCCGACCCGGACGACGCCTGGAACCCCGACGACTGCCGCTCGGTCTTCACCTTCCCGGACGACGAGAGGTTGATCCAGCGGGAGTTCGAGAAGAACGTGCCGTTCGCGCTCTCCGTCGCGGAGACCGCCGCCCACCCCGACCGGCCCGTCTCCACGGTCGGCCTGGGCGCCCCCGACTTCACCCCGGCCACCTTCACCACCTCCTACGCGCGAGGCACCGGCCAGCAGGTCTCCGTCGTCGCCCGCAAGGCGGTCCGGAACAAGCGGCTGGTGTACCGCGTCAACGGCGGCCGGACCCATGAGCGCACCCTGCGCCCGTGGAAGGGCGGCGAGACCTACGGCGGCGACGACAACCTCCACTTCGACCAGTACCGCGCCGAGGTGCCCGGCGGCAGAGCCGGCGACCGGGTCGAGGTCTGGTTCACGGGAGCGGGCCGTGCGACGGCGAGTCGCCACTTCACCTACACCGTCGCCGACCGGGGCACCGCCGACACCCTCGTCGTGGCCGAAGAGGGCGCGACCGCGACCCGGACCCGCGCCTACACCGACGCCCTGAAGGCGGCCGGCCGCAGGCCCCTGGTGTGGGACACCGCCCGGCGTGGCACCCCCGACGTCCTCGGCGTCCTCGCCCACTTCCGCACCGCCGTCCACTACTCCGGCCCCGACGGCCCCGGAAACGCCACCCAGCTCCAGTTGCGCGCCTACCTCAACGAGGGCGGCAAGCTGATCGAGGCCGGCGAGCAGGCAGGCGGCGAGGTGGACCTCGGAGGCGGCAACCTCTCCGACGACTTCAGCCAGTACTACCTGGGCGCCTACAGCCGGACCTCCACCAAGGGAGCCACCGGCATCACCGGCACCGGCGCGCTGAACGGTGTCTCCGCCGCGCTCGGCGACGCACCGGGCAACCCGCTCGACGCGGCCGGTGCCTACGGGGTCACCTCGGACGAGCTGCCCGCCGCCACGTACCCCCAGTTCCGCAGCGCGGGGGCGGGCCGGTTCACGGGTGCCGTCAGCCCGTACGGGCCGTACGCGGGCTCCTACATGGCCGCCGCCGTGCACACCGACGACGCCTACAAGCGCCTCACCCGCACCATCGACCTCACCGGTGTCGGTGCCGCCGGGAAGCCAGCGTTCGGCACCCGGCTGCTGTGGGACACCGAGCGCGGATACGACCACGCGGTGGTGGAGGTCCACACCGTCGGCGCCGACGACTGGACGACGCTGCCCGAGGCGGGCGGTGCCACCACCGACGCCGTGCCCGACGAGTGCGGGGCCGGGTTCCTGGTCGGGGAGCACCCCTGGCTGAGGCACTACCTCACCCTCACGGGCAACGCCTGCACCGCCACCGGGACCACCGGGCAGTGGCACAGCCTCACCGGCCGGTCCTCGGGCTGGCAGCGGGTGGACTTCGACCTGAGCGCCTACGCGGGCAAGCGGATCGAGCTGTCCCTCTCCTACATCACCGACCCCGGCACCGGCGGCCACGGCGTGCTCGCCGACGACGCCTCGCTCGTCCTCGGCGGCAACGCGAAGGAGACGGAAGGGTTCGAGTCCTCCCTCGGTCCCTGGCGCGCCTCCGGACCCCCGGCCGGGAGCCCGGCGGTGCTGAAGGACTGGACCCGCACCGGCGCCCTCTTCCAGACCTATGGAGCGGTCACCACCGACGACACCGTGCTGCTCGGATTCGGCCTCGAACAGGTCCCCTCGGCGGCAGAACGGACCGCTCTCGTCCGCAAGGCGCTCACCGCACTCCACAGGTGAGCGAACCCCCCTCTCAACGGTGCGCGGAAGGCCCCCGCATCAGGTGAGCCAACCCGCTCACGAACGAGTGAAAAGTGCGTCGGCGGTGCCCGTCATTCCATGACAAAGAGCAGTGAATCCACCGCCGTTCCGAGGCGTTCCGTACCCTACTGACGGGTACGGAACGCCTGCCCTTTTATGCGCCATCTCGATGTCACCCCAGGGGCCGCGGAGGGGTAGGGTCGTGGGTGGTCGGGGACATCCCAAACACAGCTCGCCGGCACCGCATGGCCGGCGTACCAACGAGGAGATCGGTTCGTGACGATCCGCGTAGGCATCAACGGCTTCGGCCGCATCGGGCGTAACTACTTCCGCGCTCTGCTGGAGCATGGTGCGGAGATCGAGGTTGTGGCTGTCAACGACCTGGGTGACACCGCGACCACGGCGCACCTGCTCAAGTACGACACCATCCTGGGCCGCCTCAAGGCCGAGGTGACGCACACCGAAGACACGCTCACGGTCGACGGTCACACCATCAAGGTGCTCTCCGAGCGTAACCCCGCCGACATCCCGTGGGGCGAGCTGGGCGTCGACATCGTCATCGAGTCGACCGGCATCTTCACCAAGCGCGACGACGCCGCCAAGCACCTGGCCGGCGGCGCCAAGAAGGTCCTCATCTCGGCTCCGGCCAAGGACGAGGACATCACCATCGTCATGGGCGTCAACCAGGACAAGTACGACCCGGCGAAGGACCACGTCATCTCCAACGCCTCGTGCACCACCAACTGTGTGGCGCCGATGGCGAAGGTGCTGGACGAGAACTTCGGCATCGTCAGCGGCCTGATGACCACGGTGCACGCGTACACCAACGACCAGCGCATCCTGGACTTCCCGCACAAGGACCTGCGCCGCGCCCGCGCCGCCGCCGAGAACATCATCCCGACCACCACGGGTGCCGCCAAGGCCACCGCGCTGGTCCTGCCGCAGCTCAAGGGCAAGCTCGACGGCATCGCGATGCGCGTTCCGGTCCCGACCGGCTCGGCCACCGACCTGGTCGTGGAGCTGCAGCGCGAGGTGACCAAGGACGAGGTCAACGCCGCGTTCAAGAAGGCGTCCGAGGACGGTTCGCTCAAGGGCTTCCTGTCCTACACCGAGGACGAGATCGTGTCCTCCGACATCGTCGGCGACCCGTCCTCCTGCACCTTCGACTCGTCCCTGACCATGGTCCAGGACGGCAACAGGGTGAAGATCCTCGGCTGGTACGACAACGAGTGGGGCTACTCCAACCGCCTCGTGGACCTCACGGTCTTCGTCGGCGAGCAGCTCTGATCCGACACCGCAGGACCTTGAAGTGAGAGCAGGGCCCGGGCAGCGCACGGCCGCGCTGTCCGGGCCCTGTCTCACGCACGGACCACGCCCTTTTACGATCAGGGGCATCAAGAGCCCTCTCCAGGAGTCCACTCAATGAAGACGATCGACGAACTTCTCGCCGACGGCGTGAGCGGCAAGCGGGTCTTCGTCCGCGCCGACCTCAATGTGCCGCTGGCCGAGGGGACCATCACCGACGACGGCCGCATCCGTGCCGTCGTGCCCACCATCAAGGCCCTCGCGGACGCGGGCGCCGAGGTGGTCGTCGCCTCCCACCTGGGCCGTCCCAAGGGCGCGCCGGACCCGGCCTTCTCGCTGCTGCCCGTCGCCGAGCGTCTCGCCGAACTCCTCGGCACCCCGGTCGCCTTCGCCGAGGACACCGTCGGCCCCGCCGCCCAAGCGGCGGTCGACGGACTGGAGCCCGGCCAGGTCGCTGTCGTCGAGAACCTGCGCTTCAACCCCGGTGAGACCTCCAAGGACGACACCGAGCGCGGCGAGTTCGCCGACCGGCTGGCCGCCCTCGCGGACGTGTACGTGGGCGACGGCTTCGGCGCGGTGCACCGCAAGCACGCCTCCGTGTACGACCTCCCGGCCCGGCTGCCGCACTACGCCGGCTACCTGATCGCGCGCGAGGTCGGCGTCCTGAAGAAGCTCACCGACGATGTCCGGCGCCCCTACGTCGTCGTCCTCGGCGGTGCCAAGGTCTCCGACAAGCTCGCCGTCATCGACCAGTTGCTCGGCAAGGCCGACCGGCTGCTCATCGGCGGCGGCATGGCCTACACCTTCCTCAAGGCGCAGGGCCACGAGGTCGGCATCTCCCTCCTCCAGGAGGACCAGATCCCGGCCGTCAAGGAGTACATGGAGCGCGCCGAGAAGAACGGCGTCGAGCTGGTCCTGCCCGTCGACGTCCTGGTCTCCCCGGAGTTCCCGGACCTGAAGACCAAGGCCCCCTCGCAGCACACCGTGGTCGACGCGGACAAGATCCCCGCCGACCAGGAGGGCCTGGACATCGGCCCGAAGACCCGCGAGCTGTACGCCTCGAAGCTCGGCGACGCCGAGACCGTCTTCTGGAACGGTCCGATGGGCGTCTTCGAGCACCCCGACTACGCCGAGGGCACCAAGGCGGTCGCCCAGGCGCTCGTCGACTGCGACGGCTTCACCGTCGTCGGCGGCGGCGACTCCGCCGCCGCGGTGCGTACGCTCGGCTTCGACGAGAACGCATTCGGCCACATCTCGACCGGTGGCGGCGCCTCCCTCGAGTACCTCGAGGGCAAGACGCTCCCCGGCCTCGCCGCACTGGAGGACTGACCCCGCATGACCACTCGCACGCCGATCATGGCGGGCAACTGGAAGATGAACCTCAACCACCTCGAGGCCATCGCGCACGTCCAGAAGCTCGCCTTCGCCCTGGCCGACAAGGACTACGAGGCCGTCGAGGTCGCCGTCCTGCCGCCCTTCACCGACCTGCGCTCTGTGCAGACCCTGGTCGACGGCGACAAGCTCAAGATCAAGTACGGCGCCCAGGACGTCTCCCAGCACGAGTCGGGCGCCTACACCGGCGAGATCTCCGGCTCGATGCTGGCCAAGCTCAAGTGCTCCTACGTGCTCGCCGGCCACTCCGAGCGCCGCCAGTACCACCACGAGACCGACGACGTGGTCAACGCCAAGGTCAAGGCGGCCTTCCAGAACGGCCTCACCCCGATCCTGTGCGTCGGCGAGGAGCTGGACGTCCGCGAGGCCGGGAACCACGTCGACCACACCCTCGCCCAGGTCGAGGGCGGCCTGAAGGACGTCCCGGCCGAGCAGGCCGAGAACGTCGTGATCGCCTACGAGCCCGTGTGGGCCATCGGCACCGGCAAGGTCTGCGGCTCCGACGACGCGCAGGAGGTCTGCGGCGCGATCCGGGGCAAGCTCGCCGAGCTGTACTCCCAGGACATCGCCGACAAGATCCGCATCCAGTACGGCGGCTCGGTGAAGTCCGGCAACGTCGCCGAGATCATGGCCAAGCCGGACATCGACGGCGCCCTGGTGGGCGGCGCGTCGCTGGACGCCGACGAGTTCGTCAAGATCGTGCGGTTCCGCGATCAGTGATCCGGTCCGCGAGTAGGCGGTAGCGGCGATACGTCGTACTCTTGCGGGGGCATGGCCGTCGTGCCGTGCCCCCGTCCGTCCAGCTCAATCCGTCCGTCCGAATCCGAGGAAGTTGGTCCAGCCGTGGTTTTGGGGTTCTCGATCGCCCTGATCGTCTTCAGCCTGCTGCTGATGCTGCTGGTGCTGATGCACAAGGGGAAGGGCGGCGGCCTCTCCGACATGTTCGGTGGTGGCATGCAGTCCTCCGTGGGCGGCTCCTCGGTCGCCGAGCGCAACCTCGACCGCATCACGGTCGTGATCGCCGTGCTCTGGTTCGCCTCGATCATCGTGCTCGGCCTGCTCATGAAGTCGAGCGGCTGACCGGACCGCCGAGGCGGGGCCGCGCGTACAGCCGCAATGCCCAGCACGTCCCACAAGTGCATAGATTCCACACGTAAGGCCCCATGTTCGGTACGCGCTCACGAGCGCGGCCTATCATGGGGCTTGCGTCTGGGCGGAGGCGGTACCTCCCATCACTGGACGCGCGTTGGGCCTTACGTAGACTGAGGCGCTCGCGGCGAAGCGATAGGCCGACCTGCTTCGCGGCACCATCACGCAGGGAGTTACGACCGTGGCAAGTGGCAACGCGATCCGGGGAAGCCGGGTCGGTGCGGGGCCGATGGGCGAGGCCGAGCGCGGCGAGTCCGCCCCGCGTCTGCGCATCTCCTTCTGGTGCTCCAACGGGCACGAGACCCAGCCGAGCTTCGCCAGCGACGCGCAGGTCCCCGACACCTGGGACTGCCCGCGCTGTGGCTTCCCGGCCGGTCAGGACCGGGACAACCCGCCGGACCCGCCGCGCACCGAGCCCTACAAGACGCACCTCGCCTATGTGCGCGAGCGGCGCAGCGACGCCGACGGTGAGGCGATCCTCGCCGAGGCGCTCGCCAAACTGCGGGGAGAGATCTAGGAGTTGACACCGGCCGGGACCCGAGAGGGTGCCCGGCCGGAGCCGTCCTGTCCCGCGGCCGGACCCCGTTGTCAGTGGTGCCCCCTACTGTGAGTGAGGTAACTGCGACTCGGGGGGACGGCCATGACGACGGCTCAGGTGGTGCAGGGGGCAACGCCCGCGTGGCGCGGGGGATTCGGGCGGCTGTGGAGCGCCGCCGTGCTCTCCCGCTTCGGCGACGCGCTCCGTACGGCCGCGCTGCCGCTGCTCGCCGTGCGGCTGACCGACGATCCGCTCGCCGTCGTCGCCGTGACCGCCTGCGGCTATGTGCCCTGGCTGCTGTTCGGCCTGCTGGGCGGCGCGGTGGCCGACCGGGTGGACCAACGCCGCGCGATGTGGGCCGTGGACATGGCACGCGGGCTGCTCGTCGCCGCGTTCGCCCTCGCGGTGGCTCTCGGCCACGCCTCGATCCCGCTGCTGATCGCGCTCGCCTTCTCCCTCACCGCACTCCAGACCCTGTTCGACAACGCGGCGACCGCCCTGCTGCCCTCCGTGGTCCGGCCGGAGTCCCTGGGCAGCGCCAACGCCCGCCTGATGACCGGTCAGCAGCTGGCCGGCGGGCTGCTCGGCGGACCCCTGGTGCCGCTGCTGCTGACGGCCGGGGCGTTCCTGCCCTACGCGGCCGACGCCGTCACCTACCTGCTGGGCGCCGCCCTCGTGGCCTCCCTGCGCATCGGGACACCCTCACGTGAACCGCGCCCGCCCGGCGCCACCCTGCGCGCCGACATAGGGGAGGGGCTGCGGCAACTCTGGCGGGACCGCGCGCTGCGCGCGATCTGCGGAGCCACCCTGCTGTGCAACATCGGCATGGGCGCCCTGATCGCCACCCTCGTCCTGCACGTCACAGGCTGGCTGCACGCGGGGAACGCCGGATACGCGGCCGCCATGACCGCCTACTCGGCCGGCAGCATCGCCGGCAGCTTCCTGGCCCAGCGTCTGGCGGGCCGCCTCGGCCGCTTGCGGGCCCTGCTGCTGGCCGGCACCGTGCAGACCGGCGCACTGCTCCTCCTGGGCTCCGTACGGGAGTTGGCCGCGCTGATCGCCGGGATGCTGCTGCTCGGCGCGATGGGCATGGTGTGGAACGTCAACCAGGTGACGCTGATGCAGCAGCGTGCCCCCGCCGCGATGACCGGCCGCATCTCGGCCGCCTTCCGCACCGCCTCCACCGCCGGTGCCCCCCTCGGCGCCCTGCTCGGCGGTGCCGCCGCCGCTTCCCTCGGCCTCAACGCCCCCGCGCTCCTCACGGCCGCCCTCTTCGCGGCCGCGGTGCTCGCACTGATACCGGCGCGTTCGGCGGACGTATCGATGGACGAGAAGCGGGGTGGTGTCACCACCGGCCCGGCCCCCGGGTGATCAATTAGGTTGGTCCCGCAGTGGGCACACGGGGCAGGACAGGCGACAGGCGCAGGAAGGAAGGCGGAAGCCGGAGATGAACGCAGAAGGCCGTACAGCACTGAACCGGACGCCCGAGTGGGCCGCTCTGCAGGAGCACCGCGAGGGATTCGGCGGGACGAGCCTGCGGGAGCTGTTCGACGCCGACCCGGAGCGCGGGCGGACGTACACGGTCCAGGCCGGGGACCTCTACATCGACTACAGCAAGCAGCTCGTGGACGCCGAGGCGCTGCGGCTGCTGCGCGAACTGGCCGTGGCCACGGATGTGTTCGGGCAGCGGGACGCGATGTTCCGTGGCGAGCGGATCAACACGACCGAGAACCGTGCGGTGCTGCACACCGCGCTGCGCGCCCCTCGGGACGCGGTGATCGAGGTCGACGGGGAGAACGTGGTCCCGGCCGTGCACGCGGTGCTGGACAAGATGAGCGGCTTCGCCGACCGGGTCCGCTCGGGTGAGTGGACCGGTCACACCGGCAAGCGGATCAAGAACATCGTCAACATCGGTATCGGCGGTTCCGATCTGGGTCCGGCGATGGCGTTCGAGGCGCTGCGTGCCTTCACCGACCGTGACCTGACGGTGCGGTTCGTGTCGAACGTGGACGGCGCGGATCTGCATGAGGCGTTGCGGGACCTGGACCCGGCGGAGACGCTGTTCATCGTGGCGTCGAAGACGTTCACGACGGTCGAGACGATCACCAACGCGACGTCGGCGCGTACCTGGCTGCTGGACGCGCTCGGTGACGACAAGGCCGTGGCGAAGCACTTCGTGGCGCTGTCGACGAACGCGGAGAAGGTCACCGCGTTCGGTATCGACGTCGACAACATGTTCGAGTTCTGGGACTGGGTCGGCGGCCGGTACTCCTTGGACTCGGCGATCGGCCTGTCGGTGATGATCGCGATCGGTCCGGAGCGTTTCCGGGAGATGCTGGACGGTTTCCACACCGTGGACGAGCACTTCCGTACCGCTCCGGCCAAGGAGAACGCGCCGCTGCTGCTGGGCCTGCTGGGGATCTGGTACAACAACTTCTTCGACGCCCAGTCGCACGCGGTCCTGCCGTACAGCCACTACCTGTCGAAGTTCACGGCGTACTTGCAGCAGTTGGACATGGAGTCCAACGGCAAGTCCGTTCAGAAGGACGGCAGGCCGGTGGAGTGGCAGACCGGGCCGGTGGTGTGGGGCACGCCCGGTACCAACGGGCAGCACGCGTACTACCAGTTGATCCATCAGGGCACGAAGCTGATCCCGGCGGACTTCATCGGCTTCGCACGCCCGGTGGACGAGCTGAGCGATCAACTGAAGGCTCAGCACGACCTGTTGATGGCCAACTTCTTCGCCCAGACCCAGGCCCTCGCCTTCGGCAAGACCGCCTCGGAGGTCCGGGAGGAGGGGGTGCCGGAGGAACTGGTCCCGCACAAGACCTTCCCGGGGAACCGCCCGACGACCTCCATCCTGGCGCCGGAACTGACCCCGTCCGTGCTGGGGCAGCTCATCGCGCTGTACGAGCACAAGGTGTTCGTCCAGGGCGCGGTCTGGAACATCGACTCCTTCGACCAGTGGGGCGTCGAGCTGGGCAAGGTCCTGGCCAAGCGCATCGAACCCGCCCTGACCGAAGGCGCGGACGTGCCCGGCCTCGACCCGTCCACGCGGGCGCTGGTCGCCGAGTATCGGAAGATGGGCGGCTGACCCGTTCGTGAGGCGGGCGCGGCCGGTTCGGGTCGCCGCGCCCGCCCCCCGAAAGAGTCGGTCGCCACCGGTCAAGCGAAGGCACGCCGACCGCGCAAGAGTTCCCCGGTAATTTCACAACAGATCCATATCGGGTTGTCGATCTTCGGTGTGGTGGCGGAACGCACCTGATAGGGAGATACCTCCAGGGGGCCGGAGAGGGTGGTCATCCCTGCGCAGCTCCGGGAGGTACCCACCACATGGCCCATCAGCCGCACACCCTGTTGAAGGCCGTGCTCGACGGATGGCGGAACTCTCTGCTGGACATGGGCGGCCGCAACCGGCTGCTGAACTTCCGGCACACCAGGACCGCCACCCTGGAGATCACCGCACCGGACCCGGCCGCCCTGCTCGCGGAGCTGGCCAAGGGCTGGGAGTTCGCCCCCGTCACCGAGCGGGAGACCGGAGTGGAGCTCGCCAAAGCGGGCGACACCGGCTCTGCCCGGCGCTCCCGGCCCGGACTGGTCACCCAGAAGACCACCCAGGCCGCGCTGGACAGTTCGCTGTACCAACTCCGCCAGAAGTCCGGCCAGATGTTCAACGACTACGGCCTCTGGGTGCTCTGGCTCGGCATCGGCATGCTCGACTGGCGCGAGCCCGGCGCGCACGAGAGCAGCGCCGCCCCGCTGCTCCTCGTCCCCGTGGAGCTGCGCCGGGACGGCAATCGCCGCTACCGCCTCCACCCGGCCGAGGGGCAGGAACGCATCCACAACCCGGCGCTCGCCGTGAAGGCGGACCGGCTCGGTGTCGACTGGTCGGCCGTCACCGGCACCGACGCAGCCGACCCCGCCGCGGTGCTCGCCGCCGCCCGGAAGGTCACCGCCCGGCTGGACGGCTGGGAAGTGCGGGAGCGGGCGGTGCTCGGGCTGTTCGCCTCCCACCGGGAGGCGATGTACCAGGACCTCCAGCAGAACGAGGAGCAGATCCTCGCCCACCCGCTGGTCCGCGCCGTCGCTCTCGGCCCCGATGCCGGGCTCCCCGCCGACCTGGTCGACTTCGAGCCGCCCGGCCTCGACCGGATCGACGAGGTCCAGCTCCCCGAGCGCACCCCGCTCGTGCTCGACGCGGACGCCTCACAGCGGCAGTGCGTGGCGGCCGCGCTGGACGGGAGGTCCTTCGTGATGAGCGGGCCGCCCGGCACCGGCAAAAGCCAGACCATCACCAACCTGATCGCCGCGCTCATGCACGCCGGCCGCAGTGTGCTGTTCGTCAGCGAGAAGGCCGCCGCCCTGGACGTGGTGCGCAACCGCCTGGGCGCGGTCGGACTCGGTGACTTCGTGATGGCGCTGCACAGTGGCGACACCAGTAAGAAGGCGGTGGCCACCGAGCTCGCGCGGGTGCTCACCACCGAGGCCCGTGTCACCGGCGCCGCCGCCCACGAGCTGGAGCGCGCCCGTGCCCTGCGCGAGGAGCTGTCCGGCTACGCGGCCGCGATGAACGAGACCCGCGACCCCCTCGGCCGCACCCTGCACGACGTCCTGGGCCGGCTGGTCCTGCTGGAGCAGGCCGGAACGCCGCAGCTCCCGCTCGGCGCGCGCAACGCCAAGGCCGCGCGCACCCTGAGCGCCGCCGCGCTCCAGGAGTTGCTGGCCGCCGCCGGTGCCGTCGCCCGTGCCTGGCGCCCGGCGGCCGAGGGGGACGCCTTCGCCTGGCGAGGTCTGACCGGCACCGCCCCGCACCAGGCCGTGGACGAGGCCGCCGACGCCCTCGGCGCCCTGGTCACCGCCGCCGGACGCCGTCCCTTCGCCGTCACCGTGGACGAGCCCCGCACGGTCCGCGAGCTCCAGCAGCTCGTCCGTACCCTCACCGCCGGGCTGCCCGGCACCGCGGCACCGGCCGACGGCACGCTGCCCGACGACATCACCGCCCAGACCGCCCAGCTCGCCGACCTGTTCGGGATGCCCAAGCCGGACCGGCCCGAGGCCGCGTTCGCCCTGTGCGAGTTGGCCGGGCTCACCACCGCGGGTCACCGCCCGCCGCGCGACTGGTTCGACGCCGGCACGCTGCGCCGTGCCCACACCGCCGCCGGGGAGCTGCGTAGCGCCCTCGACGCCGAGGAGCGGGCCCGCGCGGCCGCCGCCGACGTGTTCGGGGAGCAGGTGCTCGCGGAGCCCGGACTCCCGGAACTGGTCACCCGGTTCGGGGAGCAGCACAAGGGGCTGATGGCCCGCTTCTCCGCGCAGTACAAGGCCGACCGGCAGCAGCTCACCGCCCTCACCCGCACCGGCACCTGGGACAAGGCCCTCCTCACCCGGCTGGACGACGCCCTCGCCTGGCACCGGACCGCCGCCGAGGTCGCCCGGCTCACCGAGACCCACCGGGAACTCCTGGGCCCGTACACCCCGAGCACCCTCCCGGCCTGCGCCGACACCGACCGGGCCCTCGCCACCGCCGACCGTGTCGCGGTGCTCGGCGCCCCGGCCGAGCGGTCCGCCCTGCTGGCCGACCGCCTCGCCGCCGACGCCGACCCCGACCCGCTGCCCACGCTGCTCGCGGACCAGATCCAGGGCGCCCTCGCCGCCTGGTGCGCCGCCGCCACCGCCCGCGCCACGCGCTGGAACGCGGCCGTCACCGAGCTGCTCGGCCAGTTCGACACGGCCCGCCGCACCCAGCTCTCGCCCGCCCTGCTCGGCCCCCTCGACCAGGCCGGCCGGGCCGTCGACGCCCTGCTGGACGACCCGCAGGGACCCGAGGTCTGGCACACCCATGTCGGCGGGGTAGCCGTGCTCGCCCGGCACGGCGCCGACACGCTGGTGGCCAGTGCCGCCGAGCGCGGACTCGACCCGGAGCGGCTGCCCGAGGTGGCCGAGCAGGCGGTGCTGCGGGCCTGGGCGGACGACCTGCTCGCGACCGACCCCCGGCTGCGCAGCACCCGTGCCGAGGACCTGGACACCCGAGTGGCCGACTTCCGCGCCGCCGACCTGCGCCTGGTCGCCGCGGCGGGCGGGGCGGTGACGGAGGCGTGCAACAAGCGGCGCCCGCGCAACTTCGCCGGGGGCGGCGGCGCCGTCATCGTCCGCGAGGCCGAGAAGAAGACCCGGCACATGCCGGTGCGCGAACTGCTGGGCCGCACCCGCGAGGTCGTCCAGGCGGTCAAGCCCTGCTTCATGATGAGCCCGCTGACCGTCAGCCAGTTCCTGCCGCCCGACTTCCACTTCGACGTGGTGGTGTTCGACGAGGCGTCCCAGGTGCGGCCGAGCGATGCCGTGAACTGCATCTACCGGGGCCGCACGCTCATCGTCGCCGGTGACGACAAGCAGCTCCCCCCGACCTCCTTCTTCGACTCCGCGGTGGACGACGACTCCGACGAGTACGCCGAGGACCTGCCCGACTCCTTCGAGTCCCTGCTGCACGCCTGCAAGGCGGGCGCGATGCGCGAGCTGCCCCTGCGCTGGCACTACCGCAGCCGTCACGAGAACCTGATCACCTTCAGCAACCGCGAGTTCTACGCCAACTCGATGATCACCTTCCCCGGCGCGGTGGCCGAGGGCGAGGACGTGGGCGTGGCGTTCCTGGCGGCCGACGGTGTCTACGACCGGGGCGGGCGCCGGGACAACCGGGCCGAGGCCGAGTTCGTGGCACGGCGGGTGCTGCACCACTTCGACACCCGGCCCGGCAGAACCCTCGGTGTCGTCGCGCTGTCACAGGCGCAGGCCTCCGCCATTGACCTGGCCGTGCAGCAGGCCCGGCTCGCCCGGCCCGACCTCGACCACTGCTTCACCGAGGACCGGCTCGACGGGTTCTTCGTGAAGAACCTGGAGTCGGTGCAGGGCGACGAGCGCGATGTGATGATCATGTCGATCGGCTACGGCCCCGACGAGCACGGCCGCCTCGGCCTCAATTTCGGCCCGATCAACAAGAACGGCGGCTGGCGGCGCCTCAACGTGGCGGTCACCCGCGCCCGCTTCCGCATGGAGGTCGTCTCCTCCTTCCGGGGCACCAGCCTGGCCGACAGCGCCAACGAAAGCGTGCAGTACCTCAAGCGCTATCTGGAGTACGCCGAGAACGGCCCCGCCGTCCTCGCCCGTGACGTCGTCCAGTCCGACGCCGAGCCCGACAGCCCCTTCGAGGAGTCCGTCCTCGCCGTGCTGCGCGGCTGGGGCTACCGGGTCCAGCCGCAGGTCGGCGTCGCCGGGTACCGCATCGACCTGGGCGTACGCCATCCCGAGCGGCCCGGCGCGTACGCGCTCGGCATCGAGTGCGACGGCGCGATGTACCACTCGTCCAAGGCCGCCCGTGACCGGGACCGGCTGCGCGAGCAGGTGCTGGCCGGGCTCGGCTGGAAGCTGCACCGCATCTGGGGCACCGACTGGTACCGGGGCCGGGCGGCGGCCGAACGCCGGCTGCGCGAGGCCGTAGAACAGGCCGTGGCCGACGGCCCGTTGACCACGGTGACCGGCCCGGCGCCCCTCGCCACCGTGCCCGGCCAGCGCACCCGGTCCGTCGAGACCCCGCCGGAGCGCGTTCCCGTCGACCTCGGCACCGGACGGGAGTGGAGCGCGCCGTACGCCCCCGGTGTGGTCACCGTCGCCCCGCGCCACGAACTGCACACCGCCGAGGCACGGCCCGCGCTGCGCGAGGTGCTGGTCCGGATCGTCGAGGCCGAAGGCCCCGTCCACGAGGACCTGCTGGTGCAGCGGGCGCGGGAGGCCTGGGGCGTCGGCCGGGCCGGCAGCCGTATCCGGGACAATGTCCGCGCGGTCGCCGACGCCCTGGTGCGCTCGCGGACGATCGCGTCGGACGACGGCTTCTACGCGCTCGCGGACCCCGGCCCGCTGAAGGCCCGTCACCCCCGCGAGGGCGACACACCCCGCAAGGTCGTGCACATCGCGCCCGGCGAGCGCCATGTGGCGCTGTACGAGCTGGCCGCCGAGTGCCCCGGCATGACCGAGGACGAACTCATCAAGCAGACCTGTGAGTTCTTCGGCTGGCGGCGCACCGGCAAGGACATCCGGGACCGGCTCGCCGCCGACATCGCGGAACTCCGCGGGGCCGGACGGCTCCAGGGCGGTCCGGACCAGGTGAGCGCCGCCCGCTGACACACGAAAGGGGCGGCGGGGAATCCCCGCCGCCCCTTTCCCCGCGCTCAGCTCACGGTGAAGCCGGCGGATACATCGACCGCGGCAGGTCCGCCGCGGCCGCCGAGTCCAGCAGCCACAGCGTCCGCGCCCGGCCGCGGGCACCGGCCGCCGGGGCCTGCACCTCGCCCGCGCCGGACAGCGCGATCGCCACCGCCTCGGCCTTGTCCTCGCCCGCCGCCAGCAGCCACACCTCACGCGCCGCGCGGATCGCGGGCAGCGTCAGGGAGGTCCGGGTCGGCGGCGGCTTGGGCGCGCCGTGCACACCCACCACGGTGCGCTCGGTCTCCCGCACCGCGGGCAGCTCCGGGAAGAGCGACGCCACATGGGTGTCCGGGCCGACGCCCAGCAGCAGCACGTCGAACTCCGGCACCTCGGCGTGGTCCTCGGGACCGGCCGCCTTGGCCAGCTCCGCCGCGTACGCGGCGGCCGCCGCGTCCACGTCCGCACCGTAGGGCCCGTCGGAGGCGGGCATCGGGTGCACCCGCGCCGGGTCCAGCGGTACGGAGTCCAGCAGGGCCTCGCGGGCCTGC
This sequence comes from Streptomyces griseoluteus, assembly GCF_004784465.1. Lineage (GTDB taxonomy): Bacteria > Actinomycetota > Actinomycetes > Streptomycetales > Streptomycetaceae > Streptomyces > Streptomyces griseoluteus. The sequence continues at coordinate 590,542 of NZ_SRRU01000002.1, forward strand.
GTGTAGTTGCGGTCCGGGTCGCCCTCGGGGAGGTAGCGCTCGTCGCCCCACCACAGGTCGAGGCGGCCCCAGTCGATCGCGTCCCGCGCGGGCGCCTTGGCCAGCGCGGCCAGCAGACCGTTGCCGTTGCGGCCACCGGTGAGGACCACCGAGGCGTGACCGCGCGACGCCTGGGCGTCCACGATCTTGGTGATCAGCCGCGCGGCGGCGGCCTCGGCCATCAGTTCCTTGTCGCGGTGCACGACCAGTTGCGGAGTGCTCACTTCGACGCCGCCTTCCTCGCGAGGGAGTTCGGGGTGGGCCGCTCGGCCTCGCCCTCCTCGGTGCCCGCCTCGGACTCGGCGACAGCCACTTCGGCGACCGCCTCGTCCTCCGCGGCCTTGTCCGCGGCCTTCTCCGTGGGCCCGGCCGGAACGCCGTCCAGCGTCGCCACCGCCTCCGCGCCCGCGGACAGCCGCTCCACGCCGTAGCGCAGGGCCGCCGCGTAGGTGTCGTCCGGGTCGAGCCGGCGCAGCTCCTCCGCGATCAGCTCGGCGGTGTCCCGGCGCTGGAGCGCCACCGCACGGCCCGGCTGGCCCTGGATGGACAGGTTCGCCAGTGAACCGTCCGCCCGGTCCAGCACGACCGGCCCGCACGTCGTCTCCATCCGGACCGCCGTCAGACCCGGACCCGAGGACAGCGACCGCTGCACCGGCACGCCCAGCCGGTCCGCCAGCCACATGGCCAGCAGCTCGCAGCTCGGGTTGAACTCCTCGCCCTCCACCTCGACGGACCGCACCTCGCAGTCCACCTGGTCCAGGGCCGCCGCCAGCATCGACCGCCACGGCGTGATCCGCGTCCACGCCAGGTCGGTGTCGCCCGGCGCGTACGTCTCCGCACGCGCCGCCAGCTCACGCACCGGCTGCTCGGCCGCGTAGGTGTCGGTGACCCGGCGCTGCGCCAGCGCGCCCAGCGGGTCCTCGGCCGGGTCGAGCGGGGCGTCCACCGGCCACCAGACCACCACCGGCGCGTCCGGGAGCAGCAGCGGCAGCACCACCGAGTCGGCGTGGTCGGACACCTCGCCGTACAGCCGCAGCACGACCGTCTCCCCGGCGCCCGCATCCGCGCCCACCCGCACCTCGGCGTCCAGGCGGGAGGTGGTGCGGTCGCGGGGGGTGCGTGAGACCCGGCGGATGACGACCAGCGTGCGCGAGGGGTGTTCCCGCGAGGCGTCGGTCGCCGCCCGCAGCGCGTCGTAGGCGTTCTCCTCGTCGGTGACGATGACGAGGGTCAGCACCATGCCCACGGCGGGCGTGCCGATGGCGCGGCGGCCCTCCGTCAGCGCCTTGTTGATCTCACCGGCGGTGGTGTCGGTCAGGTCTATCTTCATGGCCGGCGCCAGCTCCGTCCGTCTCGCGCGAGCATCTCGTCGGCCTCGGCCGGGCCCCAGGTGCCCGACTTGTACTGCGCGGGCCGCCCGTGCTCGTCCCAGTACTCCTCGACCGGGTCGAGGATCTTCCAGGACAGCTCGACCTCCTCCGTGCGCGGGAAGAGGTTGGCGTCGCCCAGCAGCACGTCCAGGATGAGCCGCTCGTACGCCTCGGGGCTGGACTCGGTGAAGGACTCGCCGTAGGCGAAGTCCATCGACACGTCCCGGATCTCCATCGAGGTGCCCGGCACCTTGGAGCCGAAGCGGACCGTGATGCCCTCGTCGGGCTGGACCCGGATGACGATCGCGTTCTGGCCCAGCTCCTCGGTCGCCGTGTGGTCGAACGGGGAGTGCGGCGCCCGCTGGAAGACCACCGCGATCTCGGTGACCCGGCGGCCCAGCCGCTTGCCGGTGCGCAGGTAGAAGGGGACGCCCGCCCAGCGGCGGTTGTCGATCTCCAGCTTCAGCGCCGCGTAGGTGTCGGTCTTCGACTCGGGGTCGATGCCGTCCTCTTGCAGATAGCCGATGACCTTCTCGCCGCCCTGCCAGCCGGCCGCGTACTGCCCGCGCACGGTGTCGGCGCCCAGGTCCTTCGGCAGCCGTACGGCACCGAGCACCTTGGTCTTCTCCCTGGCCAGCGCGTCCGCGCCGAAGGAGGACGGCTCCTCCATGGCGGTCAGCGCCAGCAGCTGGAGGAGGTGGTTCTGGATGACGTCACGGGCGGCGCCGATGCCGTCGTAGTACCCGGCACGGCCGCCGATGCCGATGTCCTCGGCCATGGTGATCTGGACATGGTCGACGTAGGACCGGTTCCAGATCGGCTCGAACATCGTGTTGGCGAAGCGCAGCGCCAGGATGTTCTGGACGGTCTCCTTGCCGAGGTAGTGGTCGATCCGGAACACCTGGTCCGGCTCGAACACCTCGTGCACGACCTTGTTCAGCTCCTCGGCCGACTTCAGGTCGTGGCCGAACGGCTTCTCGATCACCGCGCGGCGCCAGGAGCCCTTGGACTGGTCGGCCAGACCGCTCTTCTTGAGCTGCTGGATCACGACCGGGAAGGCGCCCGGCGGCACCGACAGGTAGAAGGCGAAGTTGCCGCCCGTGCCCTGCTGCTTGTCCAGTTCGTCGATGGTGGAGCGCAGCCGCTCGAACGCCTCGTCGTCGTCGAAGGTGCCCTGGACGAAGCGCATCCCCTGGATGAGCTGCTGCCAGACCTCCTCGCGGAACGGCGTACGCGCGTGCTCCTTGACCGCGTCGTGCACGACCTGCGCGAAGTCCTCGTCCTCCCAGTCGCGGCGGGCGAAGCCCACCAGGGAGAAGCCCGGCGGCAGCAGACCGCGGTTGGCCAGGTCGTAGACGGCCGGCATCAGCTTCTTGCGGGACAGGTCGCCGGTGACGCCGAAGATCACCAGGCCCGACGGCCCCGCGATGCGCGGGAGCCGTCGGTCCGCGGGATCACGAAGCGGGTTCGCTCCGGAACCGTTGAGGGGTGACAAATCAGCCCTCCGAGGGGGCGAGGCGCTTCAGCTCCGCCTCGGTCGACTTGAGCAGGTCGTTCCAGGACCCCTCGAACTTGTCCACGCCCTCGTCCTCGAGCACCTGGACGACGTCGTCGTAGGAGATCCCGAGCCGCTCGATGGCGTCGAGGTCGGCACGGGCCTGCTCGTAGGTGCCGGTCACCGTGTCACCGGTGATCTCACCGTGGTCCTCGACCGCCTCCAGGGTGGCCTCCGGCATGGTGTTGACCGTGTTCGGCGCGACCAGCTCGGTGACGTACATCGTGTCCGGGTACGCCGGGTCCTTCACGCCGGTCGACGCCCACAGCGGACGCTGCTTGTTGGCGCCCGCCTTCTCCAGCGCCTTCCAGCGGTCGGTGGAGAAGACCTCCTCGTACGCCTGGTATGCCAGGCGCGCGTTGGCGATGGCGGCCTTGCCGCGCAGCGCCTTGGCCTCGTCGGTGCCGATCGCGTTCAGCCGCTTGTCGACCTCGGAGTCCACGCGGGACACGAAGAAGGACGCCACGGAGTGGATCTTGGACAGGTCCAGGCCGCGCTCCTTGGCCTTCTCCAGGCCGGTCAGGTACGCGTCCATGACCTTGCGGTACCGCTCGAGGGAGAAGATCAGCGTGACGTTGACGCTGATGCCGTTGCCGATCGTCTCCGCGATGGCCGGCAGACCCGCCTCGGTCGCCGGGATCTTGATCAGCGTGTTCGGGCGGTCCACCAGCCAGGCGAGCTGGCGGGCCTCGGCCAGCGTGGCGCGCGTGTTGTGCGCCAGACGCGGGTCGACCTCGATGGAGACCCGGCCGTCCTTGCCGCCGGTGGCGTCGAAGACCGGGCGCAGGATGTCGGCGGCGTCACGGACGTCCGCCGTCGTGATCATGCGGATGGCCTCTTCGACCGTGACCTCACGCGCGGCGAGGTCGGTGAGCTGCTGGTCGTAGCCGTCGCCCTGCGAGATCGCCTTCTGGAAGATCGTGGGGTTGGTGGTGACGCCCACGACGTGCTGCTGGTCGATCAGCTCGGCGAGGTTGCCGGACGTGATCCGCTTGCGCGACAGGTCGTCCAGCCAGATCGCCACGCCTTCCTCGGAGAGGCGCTTGAGTGCGTCTGTCATGGAAATTGCATCTCCTACGTGTCGTTTACGGGCGTCAGCGCTGCGTAGCGGCGAGGGATTCCCGCGCCTTGTCGGCCACGTTCTCCGGAGTGAAGCCGTACTCGCGGAACAGGACCTTGCCGTCCGCGGACGCGCCGAAGTGCTCCAGGGAAACGATGCGGCCGGCGTCACCCACGTACTTGTGCCAGGTCAGACCGATGCCCGCCTCCACGGCGACGCGGGCCTTGACCGACGGCGGCAGCACGGAATCCCGGTACCCCTGGTCCTGCTCCTCGAACCACTCCACCGACGGCATCGAGACCACCCGGGTGGGCACGCCCTCGGCCTGGAGCTGCTCGCGCGCCTCCACGGCGACGTGCACCTCGGAACCGGTGGCGATCAGGATCACTTGCGGCTCGCCACCCTCGGCGTCGAACAGGACGTAACCGCCACGCGCGGCGTCGTCGTTGGGCTCGTACGTCGGCACGCCCTGGCGGGTCAGCACCAGACCGGTCGGGGCACCCTTGCCGAACTCCTTGGTCCAGCGCTTGAGCACCTCGCGCCAGGCGGTCGCGGTCTCGTTGGCGTCCGCCGGGCGGACCACGTTCAGACCGGGGATCGCGCGCAGCGCGGCCAGGTGCTCCACCGGCTGGTGGGTCGGGCCGTCCTCGCCGAGACCGATCGAGTCGTGCGTCCACACGTACGTCACCGGCAGGTGCATCAGCGCCGACAGGCGGACGGCGTTGCGCATGTAGTCGGAGAACACGAGGAACGTGCCGCCGTAGACGCGGGTGTTGCCGTGCAGGGTGATGCCGTTCATCTCGGCGGCCATGGCGAACTCGCGGATGCCGAAGTGGATCGTGCGGCCGTACGGGTTCGCCTCCGGCAGCGGGTTGCCCGCCGGGAGGAAGGAGCTGTCCTTGTCGATGGTCGTGTTGTTCGACCCGGCGAGGTCGGCGGAGCCGCCCCACAGCTCGGGGATGACCGGGCCGAGCGCCTGGAGGACCTTGCCGGAGGCGGCACGGGTGGCCACGCTCTTGCCGGTCTCGAAGACCGGGATCTTCAGCTCCCAGCCGGTCGGCAGGGCGCCCTCGCTGATGCGGTCGAACTCGGCCGCGCGGTCCGGGTTGTTCTCGCGCCAGACCTGGAAGCCCTTCTCCCACTCCGCCCTGGCCCGACGGCCGCGCTCCAGGGCGCCGCGGGTGTGGTCGAGGACCTCGTCGGCGACGGCGAAGCTCTGGGTCTCGTCGAAGCCGAGGACGCGCTTGGTGGCCGCGACCTCGTCGTCACCGAGGGCCGAGCCGTGCGCGGCCTCGGTGTCCTGGGCGTTCGGGGCGGGCCAGGCGATGATCGAGCGCATGGCGATGAAGGACGGCCGGTCGGTGACCGCCTTGGCCTTCTCGATCGCCGCGTAGATCGCCTCCGGGTCCAGGTCGCCGTCGGACTTGGGCTCCACGCGCTGGACGTGCCAGCCGTACGCCTCGTACCGCTTCATCGTGTCCTCGGACACGGCGGTCTCGGTGTCGCCCTCGATCGAGATGTGGTTGTCGTCCCACAGCAGGACCAGGTTGCCGAGCTTCTGGTGGCCCGCGAGGGAGGACGCCTCGTGGGAAATGCCCTCCTGGAGGCAGCCGTCGCCGGCGATGCAGTAGATGTAGTGGTCGAACGGGGACGTGCCCTCGGGCGCGTCGGGGTCGAACAGGCCCCGCTCGAAGCGGGACGCCATCGCCATGCCCACCGCGTTGGCCACACCCTGGCCCAGCGGGCCGGTGGTGGTCTCGACGCCCTTGGTGTGCCCGTACTCCGGGTGGCCCGGAGTCTTCGAGCCCCAGGTGCGGAAGGACTTCAGGTCGTCCAGCTCCAGGCCGAAGCCGGCCAGGTAGAGCTGCGTGTAGAGGGTCAGGGACGAGTGACCGGCGGACAGCACGAAGCGGTCGCGGCCCACCCACTGCGGGTCGGCCGGGTCGTGCCGCATCACCTTCTGGAAGAGGGTGTAGGCGGCCGGGGCCAGGCTCATCGCCGTGCCGGGATGGCCGTTGCCGACCTTCTGTACGGCGTCGGCGGCCAGGACCCGGGCGGTGTCCACGGCCCGCTGGTCCAGCTCGGTCCACTCAAGGTCTGTGGTGGTCGGCTTGGTGCTCACCCTGGGTCAGGGCTCCTCTCCACATGTTGGTCGCCGGTTCGCGGCGCGTGGCGCCCGCCGGCCGCCGATGCACTGGTGTCCACCGGCCGTTGTCGAGCCTACCCCCGAGGGGACGTGCGTTTTTCGAGTCATTCCAGACTGCCGGGACTCGTCGCGATCCGCCTCCCGACCGGCCCGGAAGCCGCTTGGCACATGAATACGGAGCCGCTCGTCCGAGTGCTCAACCGAGCCGGGGGAGACCTCGGACGGGCGGCGTGTCGCAAGGCTCGCCAACACGAGCCGACCCCGGCGAAAAACCGGATATGGGCAACGTCTAAAGTGGCGTGGTACGCGCGAGCCTTTACCCCGCTTTCACACGGGAATGCTCGCTTGATGTCTCTGTCAGGGGTGTGCGTGACGGCCGTCGAATCCCGTCCTGGCGGCACTTCCCAGGCCCTCGAGGCTCTGGGGGAGGCCAGTCCCGGTACGAGCCGGAGCCCGGTTGACCGGTCGTTCGGAGCCCGTGTCAAGGGCTTCGTGGCGCTGACCAAGCCGCGGATCATCGAGCTGCTGCTCATCACCACGGTGCCGGTGATGTTCCTGGCCCAGCAGGGGGTGCCCGACCTGGGCCTCGTCCTGCTCACCTGTGTCGGCGGTTACCTGTCCGCGGGCGGCGCCAACGCGCTCAACATGTACATCGACCGCGACATCGACGCGCTGATGGACCGCACCTCGCAGCGGCCGCTGGTGACCGGACTGGTCAGCCCGCGCGAGTGCCTCGCCTTCGGCATCACCCTCGCGGTCGTCTCGACCCTGCTGTTCGGGCTGACCGTCAACTGGCTGTCCGCCTGGCTGTCACTCGGTGCGCTCCTCTTCTACGTCGTCGTCTACACGATGATCCTCAAGCGGCGTACCTCGCAGAACATCGTCTGGGGCGGTATCGCGGGCTGCCTGCCGGTGCTGATCGGCTGGTCCTCGGTCACCAACTCGATGTCCTGGGCGCCGGTCATCCTCTTCCTCGTGATGTTCTTCTGGACGCCGCCGCACTACTGGCCGCTGTCCATGAAGGTCAAGGAGGACTACGCCCGCGTGGGCGTGCCGATGCTGCCCGTCATCGCCTCCAACAAGGTGGTCGCCCGGCAGATCGTGATCTACAGCTGGGTGATGGTCGCCGTCTCCCTGCTGCTGACCCCGCTCGGTTACACCGGCTGGTTCTACACCGTGGTCGCCCTCGCGGCCGGCGGCTTCTGGCTCTGGGAGGCGCACGGCCTGCAGAACCGGGCCAAGGCCGAGGTGACGGGGGGCAAGCTCAAGGAGATGCGGCTGTTCCACTGGTCGATCACCTATGTCTCCCTCCTCTTCGTCGCCGTCGCGGTGGACCCCTTCCTCCGCTGACCGGGACGCCGACCCCTCCCGTCGCCCTTTTCTCTACTCGTCGGTAGCATCCTGGTCATGGCTGACACGGAGCAGGTTGACGCGAAGAGCGAGCGCCAGGTGAAGCGGCTCGCCCACCAGATCGGTACGTTCGCCAAGGCGCACGGGGGCGCCGAGGGGAACGTGGCTTACATCGGCGAGCGCGGGGCCCGTATCGCCCTCGTGGGCGAGGACGGCGAGTGGGGCAACCTCGTGGCCCCCAGCGTGGAGATCGGGCGCCGGGCGGTGGAGAAGGCCGGAGTGGCGCTCAGGGACGACTTCGACGGGGAGCTCGCGGCGAAGATCCGCACCAGCGCGTACGAGTGGAAGCGGATGGCCGGTATTCAGCTCTGAGTCCCGTCCCCGCGCCACCTGAATCCGGTTCGTGCCGTTAGGACGTGAAACAGCGTCCTCGTCGGGAGCCGGAATGATCGACACGCCTTCGCTCGTGGATCAGTACTGCCATGGGGTGCTTCGGACCGAGCTGGGGCTCGGGACGTTCGAGGCGCGGCTGGGGCCGGGGGAGGGGCCCGCCGCGCCGGGGACCACGCTGTTCGACACGCAGACGGGGTTCGCGGTGCGGCGCTGGTGTCCGCCGCTGCTCGGCCTGGAGCCGCACTGTCCGCCCGCCCGCTATCTGGCCCGGCGCCGCGAACTGGGCGTGCTGGAGGCCGGGCGCAGGCTGCTGCGCGGGTCCGGGATCACCACCTACCTGGTCTCCAGCGGGCTGCCGGACGATCTCACCGGGCCCGAGGAGATGGCCGCCGCCGGGGACGCGCAGGCGCGCGAGGTGGTCCGGCTGGAGCCGCTGGCCGAGCAGGTCGCGGACACCTCGGGCACGGTCGCCTCGTTCCTCGCCAATCTGGCCGAGTCGGTGCACGGCGCCGCGACGAACGCCGTCGCCTTCGCCGCCACGGCCTCCCTCGCCGGCCAAGGGGCCGCCCTCGCCCCCGAGCCGCCGGGACCCGGCGCGGTACGGAGCGCCGCCGCCCGCTGGCTGGCCGGACGGCGCGTGGGGGAGGAGCTGACCGACCCGGTCCTGCTGGGCCACCTGCTGTGGACCGCGGTGGCCACGGGCCGCCCGCTCCAGCTGCACGCCGGCCCGGAGGAGCCCGGCCTGCGCACCGGTCCCGCCCCGCTCACCGGCTTCGTACGGGCCACCGCGGGCCTGGGCACCGACCTGGTCCTGCTGCCCGGCCTCTTCCACCACCGGTACGCGGCCCGGCTGGCCGGCGCCCATACGCACGTCTACGCCGACTCCGGCGCCGCCCTCGCCCGTACCGGCGCCCGCGCGGCCGCGATCCTCGCGGACATCCTGGAACTCGCCCCCTTCGGCAAGGTCCTCTTCTCCACCGGCGCCCAGTCCCTCCCCGAACTCCACGTGGTGGGCGCCCACCTCTTCCGCGAGTCCCTCGACCGGGTCCTCGGCACCTGGCTGGCCGAGGGCGCCTGCAGCCCCACGGACGCCCGCCGCGTGGCGCACCTCCTGGCGTCCGAGAACGCCCACCGGGTGTACGGGCTGAGCTGACCTCTGTACGGGCGGCCCCCCGTCCCCGACACTCGCCCCATGCCGACCGAAGCGCTCATCTCCCGCTTCCTGGACGACCTCTCCCCCCTCCGGCCGCTCGCCGTGTGGGCCCACGGCTCACTGGGCGGCGGGGACTACCAGGAGGGCCGCAGCGACCTGGACCTCATCGCGGTCCTGCCCGGCCCGCTGACCCCGGCCTCCGTCCGCCGCCTGATCGTGCTGCACCGGCATCTGCGCGCCGCGCCACTGGCGGACAGGCTGCACTGCTCGTACCTGACCCCGCCCACGGCGGCCGACCCGGAAAGGCCGCACCTGACCTGGGCGCACGGCCGCATCAAGCGCCGCCCGGTCACACCGGTGACCCGGAGCGAGCTGCACGAGTTCGGCCGGGTGCTGCACGGGGCGCCGCCCGCCGCGTATCTGCCGCCGGTGCCGGACCGGGAGCTGCGGGACTTCGTCGCGGCCGACCAGCGGGACTTCTGGCGCCCGGCCGTGGACAAGGAGCGGCTCTGGACGGAGGACATCTGGGTCGACCTCGGCCTGCTGACCTTCGCCCGCGCCACGGTGACCCTGCGCGAGGGGCGGCTGATCTCCAAGCGCCAGGCGCTCACCGAGCTGCCCGCACTGGGGGCGCCGCGCGAGGTCGTCGAGGACATCACGCGGCGGCGCTACGGGGAACACGGCCCCGGACCCTCGCCGGACCGCAGGGCCCGGCTGACCCGTGCCTACCTCGGACCGGCCATCGACGCGCTGGTGGCCGGGTACCGCTGACTCAGGCCCGGGTGCCCACCGAGACCTCCGCCGCCTGGCCAGGCACGGGGGCCGGGACGGCCGGGCGTTCGCGGAGGGAGAGGAGGACGCGGAGGGTGGCGATCCACACGAGGCAGGAGCCGAGCATGTGGAGGGCGACCAGGGCCTCGGGGAGGTGGGTGAAGTACTGGACGTAGCCGATGACGCCCTGGGCCAGGAGGATCAGGAAGAGGTCGCGGGTACGGGACAGGGGGCCCTTGGGTGCGTCGACCGCCTTGAGGACGAACCAGAGGGCGAAGGTCAGGGTCACCACGATCCACGCCAGCACCGCGTGCAGCTTGGCGATCATCTCCCAGTCCAGCGGGATGCGCGCCACCTCGGAGGAGTCGCCCGCGTGCGGACCGGCGCCGGTCACCACCGTGCCGACCGCGATCAGCAGCACGGACGCGGCCACCAGGAACCACACGAGCTGCCGTACCGCCCCGCCGACCAGCGGACGCGCCTCGGCGTCGCCCTCAGGGGCGCGCTGCCACGTCACGGTGGCCACGGTGATCAGCGCCGTGGACAGCAGGAAGTGCGCGGCGACCGTGTACGGGTTCAGCCCGACCAGCACCACGATGCCGCCGAGCACCGCGTTGCCCATGACCACCCAGAACTGCGCCCAGCCGAGCCGGGTCAGGTCGCGCCGCCACGGCTTCCGGGAGCGGGCGGCGATGATCGCCCAGCCGACGGCCGCGCAGAGCACGTACGTCAGCATGCGGTTGCCGAACTCGATGACGCCGTGCACGCCCATGGCGCGGGTGGTGGTCAGCGAGTCGTCGGTGCAGGTGGGCCAGGTCGGGCAGCCGAGACCGGAGCCGGTCAGACGCACCGCGCCGCCAGTGACCACGATGACCACCGACATCACGAGAGCGGCGAGCGCGGCCCGGCGGACGGTCCGGGGGTCCGGGGTCCAGCGGTCGGCGATGAAGGCGAGCGGGTTGCGGAGGGCCGCCGCGGCGTCGGCGGGGGTCAGCTTTGGCACGCGCACCATGGTAGGCGCCCGCTTGTGCACACTTTCACGAGGGGCTCCCCGAGCCGCCGGGGCCCCTACTCCCAGCGGAAGAACTTCCCCGCCGCCGCGAGCCCCACGACCGCCCACACCGCGAGGATCGCCAGGTCGCCCCAGGGCATCCCGGCGCCGTGCTGGAGCACGTCCCGCAGACCGTCGGAGAGCGCGGAGATCGGCAGCAGCCCGAGGACGTGCTGCCCGGCGGAGCCGAACTTCTCCAGCGGCACGATCACCCCGCCGCCGACCAGCAGCAGCAGGAAGACCAGGTTGGCCGCGGCCAGCGTGGCCTCCGCCTTCAGCGTGCCCGCCATCAGCAGCCCGAGCCCGGAGAACGCGGCCGTACCGAGGACGAGCAGCAGCAGGACGGCGGCCGGACTGCCGTGCGGGGACCAGCCCAGCGCGAAGGCGATGACGGTCAGCAGGACGACCTGGAGCACCTCGGTGACCAGCACCGCGGCCGTCTTCGCGGCCATCAGGCCCCAGCGCGGCAGCGGTGAGGAGGCCAGCCGCTTCAGCACGCCGTAGCGCCGCTCGAAGCCGGTGGCGATGGCCTGCCCGGTGAACGCCGTGGACATCACCGCCAGCGCCAGGATGCCGGGGGTGAGGAAGTCCACCGCCTTGCCGGACCCGGTGTCCACGATGTCCACCGAGCTGAACAGCACCAGCAGCAGGGTCGGGATCACCACGGTCAGCAACAGCTGCTCGCCGTTGCGCAGCAGCATCCGGGTCTCCAGCGCGGCCTGCGCGCCGATCATGCGGGGGAGCGGTGCCGCTCCGGGCCTGGGGGCGTACGTGCCCGGCGCGGTGGTCATGAGCGCAGCTCCTTGCCGGTCAGTTCCAGGAAGACGTCTTCGAGGGTGTGCCGCTCCACCGAGATACGGTCCGGCATCACCCCGTGCTGCGCGCACCAGGAGGTCACGGTGGCGAGCAGCTGCGGGTCTATCTTGCCGCTCACCCGGTACCCGCCCGGCGTCAGCTCGTCGGCCGTGCAGTCGGCCGGGAGCGCCTTGAGCAGCGAGGCCACGTCCAGTCCGGGGCGCCCGCTGAAGCGCAGGGTGTTCTCGGCGCCGTCGCGGCACAGCTCCTCCGGGGAGCCCTGGGCGATGACCCGCCCCCCGTCGATGACCGCCACGTCGTCCGCGAGCTGCTCGGCCTCGTCCATGTGGTGCGTGGTCAGGATCACCGAGACCCCGTCGGTGCGGAGGTCCCGTACCAGGTCCCAGGTGGCGCGGCGGGCCTGCGGGTCGAGACCTGCGGTCGGCTCGTCCAGGAAGACCAGCTCGGGGCGGCCGACGACGGCCATGGCGAGCGCGAGCCGCTGCTGCTGGCCGCCGGACAGCCGCCGGTAGGAGGTCCGGCCGCAGGAGCCGAGCCCCAGCCGTTCGATCAGGGCGCCCACGTCCAGGGGGTGCGCGTGCAGCCTGGCGACGTGCCGCAGCATCTCGTCGGCGCGGGCGCCGGAGTAGACACCGCCGGACTGGAGCATCACACCGACCCGGGGGCGCAGCGCGGCAGCGTCCCGCACCGGGTCGAGGCCCAGGACGCGAACGGTGCCGGCGTCCGGGGTGCGGTATCCCTCGCAGGTCTCGACCGTGGTCGTCTTGCCGGCGCCGTTGGGACCGAGTACGGCGGTCACGCCCGGCCGGGCCTCCAGGTCGAGGCCGTCCACCGCGGTCTTCCGCCCGTACCGCTTCACCAGGGCCTGGACCTGGACCACGGGGTCACTATGCATGGGTCCAGAGTCTAGGGAGGCGCGGCGGGGCTCAGGCGTGGGGGTGCTGGAAACCGGCCTCGCGGGGCCGGTGCAGCGGGAGCCAGCGCTGGGCGTAGGCCACCGCGTCCGTGACCGGGAACAGCCGGGCCCCGGCCGCGCCGACCCGGCCCCGCAGGACCGGGCGGTCCCGCTCGAAGTCCTGGCCCAGTTCGTCGAAGCGATCGGAGGTGATGGACACCTCGGTCACCGTCTCCCAGCCGCCGGGGCCGGGCCGCCCGACCTCCACCATCGGCGCGGGTATCCGGTACTCGGCCAGGTGGAAGCTGGTGCAGGCGTGGTAGCCCACGCCCAGCAGCAGTACCCGGGCGCCGAGCCGTTCGAGGCGGGCCAGTGGGCTGCGCTCGCCGAGCCGGCAGTCCGGCGCGTGGCCGTGGGTGATCTCGGCGGCGCGCGGGCCGAGCGCGGCGAACGAGGTCTGCGGATGGTCGCTGCGCCGGGCGCCGGGCCAGGTGCGCACGGTCTCCGGGACGACCCCGACCCCGCGCGAGGGCGTGGTGCGGGGATCGTAGAGGGGCATGGTGGCCCGTACCGTCTCCCACCACTCGGGCGGCACCGGGGGCGCGCGCCACAGCGCGGGGTCGGAGAGGTCGGCGGACTGGGTGGGGACGACCAGGGTGCCGTCCGGGCCGAGGGCGTCGAGGAGGCCCTGGACGACGGCGACGGCACCGCCGTTCACCCACCCGAGGGAACTCAGCGAGGAGTGCGCGAGCAGGGTCTCGCCGGGCTCGACACCCAGCTCCAGGAGCTGTTCGGCGAGGGTGGAACGGGTGACGAGGGGGCCTGCTGGGACGGGGGTCGGCATGGCGCGGAGTCTGCCCGGCCGAGGTGCCGGCCGCCAGCGGTTTTGCCTGGTGAGGGGGCCGCGATCGGCGTTCCGGAGATCGTTTCCGCAGGTCAGGTTAGGTGTGCCTAAGTGACGCAGGGCACCGTCGGCCGCTCGGGGACCGGCTTGTCAGGCTCCGAAGAATTACGCAACAATAGCGTTGTGAAAAACGTCGGCGAGGCCCGGGAGACCCCCACGGGGCCCCAGGAAGAGCTAGCGACCGGTGAGCGTTCGACGCGCAACCGGGTCGCGCGGTCCATCCTGGACCACGGCCCGTCGACCGTCGCCGAACTGGCCGGCCGGCTGGGCCTCACCCAGGCCGCCGTGCGCAGGCATCTGGACGCGCTGGCCGCCGACGACGTCGTGCAGGCACGCGAGCAGCGGGTGTACGGAGCCCGTACCCGCGGCCGCCCCGCGAAGGTCTTCGCCCTGACCGCCTGCGGCCGGGACGCCTTCGACCAGTCCTACGACCAGCTCGCCGCGGACGCCATGCGCTGGATCGCCGAGCGCGAGGGCGGGGACGAGGCCGTCGCCGCCTTCGCCCGCGCCCGCATCGCCGCCCAGGCCGCCACCTACCGCAAGGCCGTCGAGGGAGTGGAGCCCGAGCGCCGCGCCGAAGCCCTGGCCAGGGCCTTGACCGCCGACGGGTACGCTGCTACGGCACGCAGTGCCCCCCTCCCGCAACAGGGTGAGCAGCTCTGCCAGCACCACTGTCCGGTCGCCCACGTCGCCGAGCAGTTTCCCCAGCTCTGCGAGGCGGAGACGGAGTTCTTCGCCGAGCTGCTGGGAACCCACGTCCAGCGACTGGCGACCATCGCCCACGGTGACGGCGTCTGCACGACGTTCATCCCCAAGATTTCCAAGACCGACAAGTCCGATCAGAGCCACCACGCAAGCACGGCCGGGAGGAACCCCGCATGACGCTCCCCACGGAGACTGCCCACCCCGAACTCGAGGGTCTGGGCAAGTACGAATACGGCTGGGCCGACTCCGACGTAGCCGGCGCCTCGGCCAAGCGCGGCCTGAGCGAGGCCGTCGTCCGCGACATCTCGGACAAGAAGTCCGAGCCGGAGTGGATGACCAAGCTCCGCCTCAAGGGTCTGAAGCTGTTCGAGAAGAAGCCCATGCCCAACTGGGGCTCGGACCTCTCGGGCATCGACTTCGACAACATCAAGTACTTCGTGCGCTCCACGGAGAAGCAGGCGGAGTCCTGGGAGGACCTGCCCGAGGACATCAAGAACACCTACGACAAGCTGGGCATCCCGGAGGCCGAGAAGCAGCGCCTCGTCGCCGGTGTCGCCGCCCAGTACGAGTCGGAGGTCGTCTACCACCAGATCCGCGAGGACCTGGAGGAGCAGGGCGTCATCTTCCTGGACACCGACACCGCGCTCCGCGAGCACCCCGAGCTGTTCAAGGAGTACTTCGGCACCGTCATCCCGGTCGGTGACAACAAGTTCGCCTCGCTGAACACGGCCGTGTGGTCCGGCGGCTCCTTCATCTACGTGCCGAAGGGCGTGCACGTGGAGATCCCGCTCCAGGCCTACTTCCGGATCAACACCGAGAACATGGGCCAGTTCGAGCGGACGCTGATCATCGTCGACGAGGACGCCTACGTCCACTACGTCGAGGGCTGCACCGCGCCGATCTACAAGTCGGACTCGCTGCACTCCGCGGTCGTCGAGATCATCGTCAAGAAGGGCGCCCGCTGCCGTTACACGACCATCCAGAACTGGTCGAACAACGTCTACAACCTGGTCACCAAGCGCGCCGTCGCCTACGAGGGCGCCACCATGGAGTGGGTCGACGGCAACATCGGCTCCAAGGTGACCATGAAGTACCCGGCCGTCTACCTGATGGGCGAGCACGCCAAGGGCGAGACCCTCTCCATCGCCTTCGCGGGCGAGGGCCAGCACCAGGACGCCGGCGCCAAGATGGTCCACATGGCGCCCAACACGTCGTCCAACATCGTCTCGAAGTCGGTGGCGCGCGGCGGCGGCCGTACCTCCTACCGCGGTCTCATCGAGATCGGCGAGGGCGCGGCCGGATCGAAGTCCAACGTGCTGTGCGACGCGCTGCTCGTCGACACGATCTCCCGCTCGGACACCTACCCCTACGTCGACGTCCGCGAGGACGACGTCTCCATGGGCCACGAGGCGACCGTCTCCAAGGTCTCCGAGGACCAGCTCTTCTACCTGATGAGCCGCGGCCTCTCCGAGGACGAGGCGATGGCGATGATCGTGCGCGGCTTCGTCGAGCCGATCGCCAAGGAGCTGCCGATGGAGTACGCGCTTGAGCTCAACCGGCTGATCGAGCTGCAGATGGAGGGCGCGGTCGGCTGACCCGCCGCCCGTCCCCCGTCACGCCACACACGCAGCCACCTACGCACCAGAAAGCGAGCACCCCGACAGCCATGGCTGAGCAGAACATCCCCGTGGGGTCCACCACCGCGGGCTCGATCGCGGTCGCCGCGGAGTCGACCGTCGCCACGCGCATGAGCGCACCCCCCTCCTACGACGTCGCGGACTTCCCCGTCCCGCACGGCCGGGAGGAGGAGTGGCGGTTCACTCCGCTGGAGCGGCTGCGCGGCCTGCACGACGGCACCGCCGTCGCCACGGGCGAGGGCCTGAAGGTCGTCGTCGAGGCCCCCGAGGGCGTCACCGTCGAGAACGTCGGCCGTGACGACGCCCGGCTCGGCAAGGCCGGCACCCCGGTCGACCGCGTCGCCGCCCAGGCGTACTCCGCCTTCGAGCAGGCGTCGGTCGTCACCGTGCCCAAGGAGACCGTCCTCACCGAGCCGATCCGCATCGCGGTGCACGGCGAGGGCGGCACCGCTTTCGGCCACCAGGTGATCGAACTGGGTGCCTTCGCCGAGGCCCTCGTCGTCATCGACCACACCGGTGACGCGGTGCTCGCCGCCAACATCGACTACGTGCTCGGCGACGGCGCCAAGCTGACCGTCGTCTCCGTCCAGGACTGGGACGACAAGGCCGTGCACGTGGCCCAGCACAACGCCCTGGTCGGCCGCGACGCCTCCTTCAAGTCCGTGGTCGTCACCTTCGGCGGCGACGTCGTCCGCCTCCACCCGCGCGTCAGCTACACGGGCCCCGGCGGCGAGGCCGAGCTGTTCGGCCTGTACTTCACCGACGCCGGCCAGCACCAGGAGCACCGCCTCCTGGTCGACCACAACACCCCGCACTGCCGTTCCCACGTCGTCTACAAGGGCGCGCTCCAGGGCGAGGGCGCGCACGCGGTGTGGATCGGTGACGTGCTCATCGAGGCCAAGGCCGAGGGCACCGACACCTACGAGATGAACCGCAACCTGGTGCTCACCGACGGCTCCCGCGTCGACTCGGTCCCCAACCTGGAGATCGAGACCGGCGAGATCGTCGGCGCCGGCCACGCCTCGACCACCGGCCGCTTCGACGACGAGCAGCTCTTCTACCTGATGGCCCGCGGCATCCCGGAGCACGAGGCCCGCCGCCTGGTGGTCCGCGGCTTCTTCGCCGAGCTGGTCCAGCAGATCGGTGTCCCCGACATCGAGGAGCGCCTGCTCGTCAAGATCGAGGAGGAGCTGGAGGCCGCGGTCGCATGACGACGACCTTCCAGCGCGCCTGCGGACTGAGCGAACTGTCGGAGGACACCCCCAAGCGGGTGGAACTCGACGGCACGCCGGTCTCGGTCGTGAAGACCCAGGGCGAGGTGTACGCGATCTACGACATCTGCTCGCACGCGAACGTCTCCCTCTCCGAGGGCGAGGTGGAGGACGGGCAGATCGAGTGCTGGCTGCACGGCTCCTGCTTCGACCTCCGCAGCGGCAAGCCGTCCGGTCCGCCCGCGACGCGCCCCGTCCCCGTATACCCCGTAAAGATCGAAGGGGACGACGTGCTCGTCTCCCTCACCCAGGAGTCCTGAGGCACCCATGGCAACGCTTGAAATCCGAGACCTGCACGTCACCGTCGAGGCCGACAACGCCACGAAGGAGATCCTCAAGGGCGTCGACCTCACCGTGAAGCAGGGCGAGACGCACGCCATCATGGGCCCCAACGGCTCGGGCAAGTCGACCCTCGCCTACTCGCTCGCGGGTCACCCGAAGTACACGGTCACCGGCGGCACCGTCACCCTCGACGGCGAGGACGTCCTCGCCATGTCGGTCGACGAGCGCGCCCGCGCCGGCCTCTTCCTCGCCATGCAGTACCCGGTCGAGGTCCCCGGCGTCTCCGTCTCCAACTTCCTGCGCACCTCCGCCACCGCCGTCCGCGGCGAGGCCCCCAAGCTGCGTACCTGGGTGAAGGAGGTCAAGGAGAACATGGAGCGGCTCCACATGGACCCCTCCTTCGCCGAGCGCAACGTCAACGAGGGCTTCTCCGGCGGTGAGAAGAAGCGGCACGAGATCCTCCAGCTCGAGCTGCTCAAGCCGCAGGTCGCCATCCTCGACGAGACCGACTCCGGCCTCGACGTGGACGCCCTGCGCATCGTCTCCGAGGGCGTCAACCGCGTCCGCGAGACCGGCGAGACCGGCACCCTGCTGATCACGCACTACACGCGCATCCTGCGCTACATCAAGCCGGACTTCGTCCACGTGTTCTCCGGCGGCCGCATCGTCGAGTCCGGCGGTCCCGAGCTGGCCGACAAGCTGGAGAACGAGGGCTACGAGGCATACACGAAGGGTGGCGTATCCGCGTGACAGAGCTGCCGGGCCTCCTCGACACCGAGGCGATCCGCAAGGACTTCCCCATCCTGGACCGACAGGTCCACGACGGGCGCAAGCTTGTGTACCTGGACAACGCGGCGACCTCGCAGAAGCCGCGCCAGGTGCTGGACGCCCTGAGCGAGTACTACGAGCGCTACAACGCCAACGTCCACCGCGGCGTGCACGTCCTCGCCGAGGAGGCCACGGCGCTGTACGAGGGCGCGCGTGACAAGGTCGCCGACTTCATCAACGCGCCCAGCCGCGACGAGGTGATATTCACCAAGAACGCCTCCGAGTCGCTCAACCTCGTGGCCAACATGCTGGGCTGGGCCGACGAGCCCTACCGGGTCGACCACGAGACCGAGATCGTCATCACGGAGATGGAGCACCACTCCAACATCGTGCCGTGGCAGCTGCTCGCCCAGCGCACCGGCGCGAAGCTGAAGTGGTTCGGCCTCACCGACGACGGCCGCCTCGACCTGTCCAACCTGGACGAGATCATCACCGAGAAGACGAAGATCGTCTCCTTCGTGCTGGTCTCCAACATCCTGGGCACGGTCAACCCGGTCGAGGCGATCGTGCGCCGCGCCCAGGAGGTCGGCGCGCTGGTCTGCGTCGACGCCTCGCAGGCCGCGCCGCACATGCCGCTGGACGTACAGGCGCTCGGCGCCGACTTCGTGGCCTTCACCGGTCACAAGATGTGCGGTCCGACCGGCATCGGGGTGCTCTGGGGCCGCCAGGAACTCCTGGAGGACCTGCCCCCGTTCCTCGGCGGCGGCGAGATGATCGAGACGGTGTCGATGCACTCCTCGACCTACGCGCCCGCCCCGCACAAGTTCGAGGCGGGCACCCCGCCGATCGCCCAGGCGGTCGGTCTCGGTGCCGCGATCGACTACCTCGACTCGATCGGCATGGACAAGATCCTCGCCCATGAGCACGCGCTCACCGAGTACGCGGTGAAGCGGCTGGGCGAGGTCCCCGACCTGCGCATCATCGGCCCCTCCACGGCCGAGGACCGCGGCGCGGCGATCTCCTTCACGCTCGGCGACATCCACCCGCACGACGTGGGCCAGGTCCTCGACGAGCAGGGCATCGCGGTGCGCGTCGGCCACCACTGCGCGCGGCCGGTCTGCCTGCGGTACGGAATTCCGGCGACCACCCGGGCGTCGTTCTATCTGTACTCCACGCCCGGCGAGATCGACGCACTGGTCGAGGGGCTGGAGCACGTACGGAACTTCTTCGGCTGAGAGGCGTGGGCTGACACCGTGAAGCTGGACTCGATGTACCAGGAAGTCATCCTGGACCACTACAAGAACCCGCACGGGCGTGGTCTCCGGGACGGCGACGCCGAGGTGCACCACGTGAACCCGACGTGCGGCGACGAGATCACCCTCCGAGTGCGGTACGACGGTACGACGATCGCGGACGTCTCGTACGAGGGCCAGGGCTGTTCCATCAGCCAGGCCTCGGCGTCCGTGCTGAACGAACTGCTGGTGGGCAAGGACCTGCCCGAGGCGCAGAAGATCCAGGAGACCTTCCTGGAGCTGATGCAGTCCAAGGGCCGTATCGAGCCCGACGACGCGATGGAGGAGGTGCTGGAGGACGCGGTCGCGTTCGCCGGTGTCTCCAAGTACCCCGCGCGGGTCAAGTGCGCCCTCCTGAGCTGGATGGCGTGGAAGGACGCGACGGCCCAGGCCCTGGGCGAGGCCGGCGCGGACGCCGAAAGGAAGACGGCATGACCGACACCGCTGAGATGAAACCGGTCTCGGAGGAAGAACTCCGCGAGGCCCTGATGGACGTCGTCGACCCCGAGCTGGGCATCGACGTCGTCAACCTCGGTCTGATCTACGGCATTCACGTCGACGACGCGAACATCGCCACGATCGACATGACCCTGACCTCTGCGGCCTGCCCGCTGACGGACGTCATCGAGGACCAGGCCAAGTCCGTCACCGACGGCCTGGTCAGCGAACTCCGCATCAACTGGGTCTGGATGCCCCCGTGGGGCCCCGACAAGATCACCGACGACGGCCGCGAGCAGCTGCGTGCGCTGGGGTTCAACGTCTGAGGCTTGCTTTCCCCCTCACGGATCGAGGCGGCGGTGCCCTCGGGCATCGCCGCCTTCGCGTACCCGGCGCGCCGCACCGGTTAGGCCCCCGCGCCGCTCCCACGTTAGGTTTTCCGCATGACCGACACTGCTTCCCGTACCACCGGCGCCGTCGCCGCCGGTCTCGCCACCATCGCCGCCGACGGCACCGTTCTCGACACCTGGTTCCCGGCGCCCGAGCTGGTCGCCGAGCCGGGGCCGTCCGGCAGCGAGCGGCTGTCCGCCGACCGGGCCGCCGAACTGCTGGGCGACAGCGCGGTCTCCGCGCTCGGCCCGGACGCCCGTCGGGGCGTCGAGGTGGTCGCGGTCCGTACGGTCATCGCCTCGCTGGACGAGAAGCCGCTCGACGCGCATGACGTCTACCTGCGGCTGCACCTGCTCTCGCACCGCCTGGTCAAGCCGCACGGCCAGAGCCTGGACGGCATCTTCGGCCACCTCGCCAACGTCGCCTGGACCTCGCTCGGCCCGGTCGCGGTGGACGACGTCGAGAGGGTCCGGCTGAACGCGCGCGCCGACGGGCTGCACCTTCAGGTCACCTCGATCGACAAGTTCCCCCGCATGACGGACTACGTCGCCCCCAAGGGCGTCCGCATCGCCGACGCCGACCGCGTCCGTCTCGGCGCGCACCTCGCCGAGGGCACGACGGTCATGCACGAGGGCTTCGTCAACTTCAACGCCGGCACGCTGGGCACCTCCATGGTCGAGGGCCGCATCTCCGCCGGCGTCGTCATCGGCGACGGCTCCGACATCGGCGGCGGCGCCTCCACCATGGGCACCCTCTCCGGCGGCGGCAACGTCATCATCGCCATCGGCGAACGCTGCCTCGTCGGCGCGGAAGCGGGGGTGGGCATCGCGCTGGGCGACGAGTGCGTGGTCGAGGCCGGCCTCTACGTCACGGCAGGCACCCGCGTCACGATGCCCGACGGCCAGATCGTCAAGGCCCGCGACCTCTCCGGCGCCTCCAACATCCTGTTCCGCCGCAACTCGGTGACCGGCGCGGTGGAGGCCCGGCCGAACAACGCGGTGTGGGGCGGCCTGAACGACATCCTGCACAGCCACAACTGATCACCGGCGGCCGTGACCTGCGGCCGCCTTATCGATCAATGCCCTGACCTGCTGCTGAGCTGTCGGTAGCTGTCGACGTTGGTCAAGGTTGAGCGCCCTTCCACGGCCCGAGGACGGCCCGGGAGGGCGCTCGTGTCATGGGCAGAGGTGCCATCGACGCCAATCGGCCTGTCCTGCATTGGTATTGTCTCGCCATGGCGACACTGCCTTGGGAATGTGTGGTGCATGGGGTCCCTGCGTCACTCCAGTCAAAGGGATCTACCCGCGCTCGCTGGAAGGCGGCCGTCTCTGCTGCTGCGACGTCGCAATGGCCGGCAGGCGAAGTTCCGCTCGCAGTGCCCGTTCAGGTCACCATCACGTACTTCTTTGAGGGCAGCGCCCTCGACGTCGACAATATGTTGAAGCCGATCCAGGATGCGCTGATCGGCATCGTCTTGGAAGACGATAAGCATGTGACCGACGTACGAGGAGCGAAGCGCGACTTGGCGAACGCATTCATTGTCAAAGGCATGAGCCGCGTCATGGCGGATGGATTTATTTCTAACGGTCCGTTCGTGCATATCAAAATAGATCTCGCGCCCGACCACAAGGAGCTGCCATGAACATTGGGCCCATGCTCGGTGTAGTGGAGGACGCTCGCCGAGAGAAAGAGCTAGAGCTTCGGCGGGACGGGTTCGAGATCCTGCGCGAGGGGCAAATGTCAATGCTCCTGGGCGAGAAGACGGCCATCCGTCCTGACCTCATCGCTCGACGAGGTGATGAGGTTGTTATCGTTGAATTCGCTCGCAGGCAGCCCAACTCTTCCCTGCCAGACGAAGTGAAGCGCTCGCTTGCCGAATTCTCCACCCTCACCGATTCTAAGAAGAATTGGCGCTTCGAGGTGATGTGGATCGGTGAGGATGCCGTTGTTCCCGAGGAGCGCGCCGTCGATTCATTTGCCCACCGAGCGGTGCTAGTCGCAAAGCATGATGAAGCGGCTGGTCTACTACTCGCGTACGCAGCACTCGAAGGAGCCATCGCTCGACTCGCGGATCGCACCCCTGAGCTGCGTGAACAGGCGAAGCGTCGCCCGCACCCCGGACTGGCAGAGCTGGCCAGCCTAGGCCTACTTAGTCCCGAAGACTTCAGTAGGTTGAATGCGGCTCGACAAGTGCGTAACTCAATTGCTCATGGCGTCGATGTGCCAGTTTCGCTTTCTATGGTGCAAGATGTCGCCTTTTTGGCTGAGCGCATCGCTGACGCACGCTATGTTTCTGTTGATCAAATGGTTGATTGGTTCTTCGATAATTACGAAGATCCTGCTAATGGAGTTCCATTCGACTCGGGTGAGGGTGGGTATCAGTACGTTTTGGGTGGGCCGCACGATGCCCATGACGTACTCTCGGCTCAATTCTCAGATGCGTCTACATCGGATATCGATGAGGCTGTGCGGTTGATCGAGTCGGAAGCGCATGAATGGGTCCAGAAAGGCGTGTACTAGGTAAAGTACTGGTTCGACCAGGTAGTGATCAGTACCCATCCCTAGATCGGCTTTGCTTTCTTTGTTCTAAGCCATTCGATGGCGTGGGTATCGTTGTGATGTGGGCTGGCCCGGGGCATTTCGTCTACCTTCACGGTCAGCGCTGTGCGAGTTCATTCGTACTCCGGCTGGGCCGTGACGCCTGGGAAGTTGAACACGAACAGCGCTCAACGGCCCACCCAGCGCACTGAGGTCGGCGGAGTCTGAATGAGCCTGGCGAGCGCCGGCAGCTGCGATCGGTAGCTGGTCTACTGATCGGCTCTTCCGCCCAGCGGGCCTAAAGAAGCCCACGGCTCTGACCAGCTCAGATGCCGTGGGCTTCTGCCGTTGTCGGTCGGCGTCGGCTGACCTCGTACCGCCCAGAGACGGCCCTGACATCGCATCATCCTCCGCTGTGAGCGGGGTCCGCTAGCGTCCCGGCATCGAGGGGGCAGACAAGGCACTGGGCCGCAAGGGAGCACGACGCATAGTCGTCGACGGTACAATCCACCGCTGGCGGCTGCGATGCAGGGCACTCATGTCCATGGAGAGTGACGGCAGGCCCAGGGATGGCCTAAGCGGCCATGGGCGGCTCTTGATCGTCCGTCCGGTGCGGCTGATCGGGCTTTTTGAAGCGCTGCCAGGCCTCGCGCGCCTTTCCGGCGGACTCGATCACGTCTGGAATCTGGTCTAGCAGACCCTTCACAGCGAAGAGCAGCACGGAAGCCACGCCAGCGATGGCGAGAATGATGATGATGGCGGTGCCGTCCACCGATCCTTACCTTCCCTGTCATGGGTCGGAATCGGTGGCATAGGCAGCCTCGATCCGTCCCTTTCGGTCGGGACCGAGACACCTACGCTGATGCGGCGCGCAAATGTTCTCGGGTGGGTCATTGCTGACCCGGGTTTGTACAGTCGTGCGGTCTTGCCCTACCCGCCAACCCGGGATCTTGACTGACATCGTCGGCTCGGCGACCTAGTTGCACCGAGGCCCAGTCACTTAGGCTGGCTTGCCCTGCCTTCCCGTTTCGCAGCCGGGGCGCACAGGTGCGCGGAGCATTTCGCTCACTAGTGCCGATGATAGCGCACGGCACACGGAAGCGCCCCGACGTCAACGAGTCGACATCGGGGCGCTGTTGAAGTCTGCTACTCCACCACCGGCCTGATTCGGTCCAAGGGTACGTCCCACTCGATACCGCCGCCGACCGGGCGCATGAAAGCCTGGCTGCTGATGAGTCTGTACTTCTCCTTGGTGCGCTCCTCTAGGACGTAGACCAGGTGGCCCGTGCGCTCTGAGATCCGATCCATCACCAGGGTTCCGGCGGGGTAGGGGAGCTTGCCGGTGCAGAGGGTTGTTGGAACTCGTTCGGTCACGCCTGGCCTTCCTGCCGTAGGGCGTCGGCTAGGCGGGCGGCCACGTCGGCTCGTACGCGGCCCAGCTCCACGAGCTTCAGTGCCGGTGACGCGATGTCGACGGCGAGGGAGGGGAGGACGATGCCTGCGCCGGCCAGGGCTGTTTTGAGATTCTCTACCGCTGTGAAGGGGTCCTGCTGTTCCTCGGTTGCCATGAACCGGACGCTAGAGCTGGCGGGTTGGCGGGCGGTATGGTGTTTTCCCGTCTTTGCTCGGCCGGTCGTCAACATTGCTGGTGTTTTCTCAGCGGCCCAGCCTGAACCCGTAGCGCCGAGACACCGCCCTGGCCATGCTGTTGGAGCAAATCCCCCGGAACGGAGACCGCTCATGGCCCGTCAGTTACGCTTCACCGGCACAGACAGCAAGGTCGATGGCTGCCCCGCCCTGCACACGGACGAGGGCACCGGTGATGTCATCGTTCAGGGCACGCCCGTCACCGACCCCGACGACCTCGCGCAGCTCCAGCACTTCGGGCCCGGTGACGCGGCGGTGGCCGTGCCGCGCGAGCTGCTGGTGAATTGGGGGCCGAAGGAGATGGAGCGCGTGCCCGAACTCGTGGACCGGGCCACCTTTCGCCGCCTCTTCGAGACCTTTAAGCGCACCGCCTGGCGGCTGGAAAGCCGGCGTGGTTACGCCTCGGACCGTGAGGACCCCGACTTCCAGGCGTTCCTGGCCACCGGCTCGTCGCCGTGCGACTTCAGTGAGCCCTGGTTCGTCAACATCAAGGCGCAGACCGAGGCAGGGAAGACGGTCGGTCGGGTGCGCGTCGCGGACAAGCCGCTCACCACGGAGCAACTGTTCCTGCTCGACTACGCCCGGCACAACGCGGCCGTGGGCGAGGACATCCGGTACCTGTGGCGCGAAGACGCCACCGACCTGCCCGCCGAGGACTTCTGGATCTTTGACTCGCGGCTCGTCGCGCTGTTGCACTTCGACGACGCCGACCACATCACGAACATCGAGCTGATCACCGAACCAGCCGAGGTCGTCCGGTACTGCATCGCACGTGACGCTGCGATGCACCACGCCATAGCGCGGGACGAGTTCGAGGCACTGGTCGCTGAGGCCGGATAGCGCGCGTGACCGGTGAGCACTGACTATCAGCAAGCCAGGGTGGCCCTGGGAACGCGGCTGCGGGAGCTGCGCTTTTCATGCCCTGGTGGTCGGCTCACCGGTCAGCAACTCGCCCAGCGGCTCGGCTGGCAGGGCTCCAAGGTCAGCAAGCTGGAGAACGGCAAGCAGACGGCCACCCCCGAGGACCTTAGGGCCTGGGCCGACGCGACCGAGCAGCCTGAGGTGTACGCCGAGCTGGCCGCCCGACTGGCGGGCTTCGAGTCCCAGATCAGGTCATGGCGTCGCGCGCTGGCGAACGGTTTCAAGGTGATGCATGAAGGGCTGAGCGCGGAGATAGAGCGGGCCTCGGAGATGTGGCTCTGGGAGGAGTCGGTGATCCCTGGCCTGCTGCAGACCCCCGAGTACGCTCACCACGTCATCCGGAGGTACGCCGAACTGCTAGGCGGCGCCAACGACATCGACGCCGCCGTACGCTCCCGAGTCCAGCGGCAGGAGTGGCTCTACCGGCCCGGCCGCAAGCTGCACGTGCTGATGTGGGAAGCCGCGCTGCGCTCGCTGATCTGCCCGCCCACCGTGCTGGCCGCCCAGCTCGACCGCTTGACGGGCATGATCGGCATGGACACCGTCGAGCTGGGCGTCGTCCCCTTCGCCGCCCCCGTGAAGATCGTGCCCGCCAATGGCTTCTGGGTCCTGGACGACCGGGTGGTCGTCGCGGAGGACTGGCACGCCGAGATGTGGTTGGACGACGCCGACAACATCGCCCTCTACTCGAAGGTCTGGCACACCCTCCACGAGTCGGCCGTGTACGGGACCGAAGCCCAGAACGTCATCACCGCGGCCCGCCGCGCCCTCAACCTCCGCTGACGCGAAGTCCGTCCAGTAGCCACCCCAGATACCGCCCGATCTCCCGTGCCTCCCCGCCCCCGAGTTCCGCCGCCGTGGCAACACCGTGGGTCAGGCGGAGGAGGTCCGTGGGGGTCAGGTCGGGGCGGAGGGTGCCTTCGGACTGGGCGGCTGCCAGCAGAGTTGTTGCCGTGGATTTCACCACCGTGCCGCAGGCGGTCAGCGGAGTGTCAGTCGCGGCTGTGCCCAGGAGGATTTTCAGGCCCCTGACCTGGATCGTCGCCAGGCATACCTCACCCAGCCACTCTGTCAGGGCCTCGCCCGGAGGCAGCAGTCGGGACAGTTCCGCGCCCCGCTCGCCCAGTGCGTCGATGCGGGCCGCATACGCCGCCTCCAGCAGCGCGCGCCGCGTCGGGAAGTGGCGGTACAGCGTGCCCGAGCCCACCCCCGCGCGCTTGGCGATGTCGTCCAGGGAGGCGTTCTCGCCGTGTTCGGCGAAGGCTGCGGTGGCGGCGTTCAGGAGGCGGGTGTGGTTGCGTCGGGCGTCTGCCCGCATGGGCCGGGCTTTCTGTCAGGCGGGGGTGCGTGCACGCCGAGTTTAGCCCCGCCGCTGCCGCTTCCACGGGCCCGTGATCGCCAGCATGATGCCGGGGTCCTGGATGTTGGCGAACAGGGTGTGGCCGTCGGGGGAGAAGGTGACGCCGGTGAACTCGCTGTACGCGGGGGCCGTTTCGGTGCCGATGTTGAGTTCGTTGCGGGCGATCGGGTACGTACGGCCGCCGTCGGTCGCGCCGAAGAGGTGCTGTACACCCTCGCCGTCCTCGGCGATGATCAGGCCCCCGTAGGGGGAGACGGTGA
The DNA here is from genome assembly GCF_004784465.1 of Streptomyces griseoluteus. Taxonomy (GTDB): domain Bacteria; phylum Actinomycetota; class Actinomycetes; order Streptomycetales; family Streptomycetaceae; genus Streptomyces; species Streptomyces griseoluteus. Next base: position 617,554 of record NZ_SRRU01000002.1, read on the forward strand.
TGTTGTCGGGGCCGTCGAAGGCGCCGTCGGCGGAGGCGTCCGGGTTGACCCCGAGGAGCACCTTCAGGGTCAGCGTCCGCCGCCGGGGGTCGTAGAACCACACCTGGCCGTCGTGCTGGACGGGGCTCTCCTCGCGGGCGTAGGACGAGACCAAGTACACCCCGCCGTCGCCCCACCACATGCCCTCCAGCTTGCGGGCCCGCGTCACCTGGCCGTCGGTGAACTGCCTGCGGACCGGCACCGTGCGCGCGTCCCGGTCGGGGACGTCGACCCAGTCCACGCCGTACACCGTGCCGGTGCGCGTCGCGCGCGAGAGGTCGTCCACGAAGCGGCCGCCGGAGTCGAAGCAGCGGAACGCCTGCAGGACGCCCGCGTCGTCGGCGAGGGTGCGCAGCCGGCCCCGGCCGTGGTGGAAGCCCTCCGGCGGAGTCCAGCGGTAGAACAGGCCGTTGGGGCCGGAGGCGTCCTCGGTGAGGAAGAGGTGGCCCCGCTTCGGGTCGACCACCACCGCCTCGTGGGCGTAACGGCCCAGCGCCTTCAGCGGCTTGGGGGCCCGGTTGGCGCGGCGGTCGGCGGGGTCGACCTCGAAGACATAGCCGTGGTCCCTGGTCATGCCGTTCTGCCCGGCCCGGTCCTCGGTCTCCTCGCAGGTCAGCCAGGTGCCCCAAGGAGTGCTGCCGCCCGCGCAGTTGGTGGAGGTACCGGCGATGCCCACCCACTCGGCGACATGGTCGCGGCGGACCTCCACCACCGTGCAGCCACCCGAGGCGGCCGGGTCGTACACCAGGCCCTCGGCGAGCGGCACCGGGTGCTTCCAGTTCGCGCGCGGCCCCTTCAGCTCATGGTTGTTCACCAGCAGCACCGCACCGCGCGGGCCCGCGAAGGCCGCCGTACCGTCGTGGTTCGACGGGGTCGGCTCGCCCGACTCCAGCCGGGTACGGCCGCTGTACGTCACCACCCGGTACGAGAAGCCCGCGGGCAGCGCGAGGATGCCGTCCGGGTCGGGGATCAGCGGGCCGTACCCGATGCCGGGGTGGCCGTGCGCGTCCCGGGCGCCGTCGAGGTCCGCGGCGGCGAGGGCCTGCGGGGCGGTGGCGAGGGCGCCGACGCTGCCCGCGAGCACGACCCCGGCACCGGTGACCGCCGTCGTCCTGGCGAAGTCCCTGCGGGTGAGTGACATGGTGTCTCCTGTGACGGTCGGGACGCCCGTGGCGGAGGGCGAGGGTGACGGGGCCTCGTTCGGCCGACACACTCCCGCCCGCCGCTGAACGGCAGTTGAACACCGAGCCGCGCACGGGACACCGCTGCCGTACACCCCGGGGACGGGCCCGTCAGTTCCCCTGCTGCTGCGACCTCGCCCTGAACGCCGCCTTCCGCGCCTCCTTGGCCACCCGCTTGTCCGGATGCAGCCGTCCCATCGCCTCGAGCACGTCCGCCGTAGCCGGGTGCTCCACCCGCCAGGCGGCCGAGAAGAACCCGCTGTGCTGCTCGGCCAGGCCCTCCACCAGCGCCTGCAGCTCCTCGGAGTTGCCCTCCGCCTGGAGCTGCGCGGCGATCGTGTCCACGGTCAGCCAGAACACCAGGTCCTGCGAGGGCGGCGGCACGTCCGGCGCGCCCCGCTCGCTCAGCCAGACCCGGGCCAGACCGCCCAGCTCCGGATCGTCCAGCACCTCCCGCAGCGCCGGCTCGGCCGCCTCGCCGACCAGGGACAGCGCCTGCTGGCAGCGCAGCCGCCGCAGCGGCGCCCCGGCGTCCGCACCGCGTGCCGCCGCGAGCAGCTCCCGCGCGGCGGCGAGGGGTTCACGCCGCCCGAGCCACTGCTCGGTCTCGGCACGCGCGGCGAACTCCCCGTACCCGGCGGTGCCGTCGAGCAGCGCGTCCGCGCCCTTGTCGGCCAGCTCGCCCACGGCCGGCGCCTCGAACCCGGCCTCCAGCAGCCGCGCCCGCAGCCCGTACAGCCCGAGCGGGGTCAGCCGGACCATGCCGTAGCGGGCGATGTCGTCCTCGTCGACCGGCTCGGCGGGTTCCTCCTCCGCGCCGGCCATCACCTCCTCGTCCACCGGCCGGTACTCCACCAGGCCGATCGGCTCCAGCATCCGGAACTGGTCGTCCAGCTTCATCATCGTGTCGGAGACCTGCTCCAGGACGTCGTTGCTGGGCTCCTCCAGGTCGTCGGGGACGATGGTGGAGGCGGCCAGCACGGGCAGCGGCACCGGGCTCTCGCCGGGTCCGTCCTCACCCGCGGTCAGCAGATAGAGGTTGCCGAGCACGCCGTCGAGCAGCTCCGCCTCGCCCTGGGGGTCCCAGTCGAACGTCGAGAAATCGATCTCGCCGCCCTCCTCCAGAGCCGCGGCCAGCCCCTCCAGGTCCGGCACCCCGGCGTCCGCCACGACCGTGTCCAGCGCGGCCAGCCAGATCGTCAGCACGTCGTGCGGGGCGCCGGTCAGCAGGGCCAGGTCGGCGCCGGGGGCCACGGTCCCGGCCTCCTCGTCGGTGATCTCGACCAGGCCGGTGTCCACCGCCACGCCCCACGCCTCGGCGGCATTCGCGGCGGCGTCGTCCCCGGTCAGGCCGAGCAGTTCGGCGGCGGCGGGCAGTTGCTCCTCGACCAGGCTCCCGCCGCCGTCGACGCGGGTGTCGGGGCCTGCCCAGCGGGCGAGCCGGGCGGCGCGGGAGAGCAGCGGGGTGGACAGCGCGGCACGCGCCAGCTCCGCTTCGGGACGCAGCCGTACGGGCGGCAGGGGGGAGCTGTCTGACATCGGCTGGTTCTCCTCGGACCGGGAAAGCACTCAACCCCTCAGCGTAGACGGCTTTGCCGGCGCACCATCCGGTTCCGGTCGCCGCTGCCCCTCGTACGTGGCCGAAACCTTGACAACTCCCGGCGCCAGGCAGGAGATTGACGCGCGTAGAGGTGGGGGAACGACTGTTCACTCGGCTCTACGCGTGTCACTGAGGGCGACGAGCCCTGCACGCTGCTGTGCGTTGCCGTCCCGGCGTTCCGTCACGTTCCCGGAGGAAATCCCCTTGCCGAGCAGGACTTCCGCGCGTCTCGCCGCGCTCACCGTCGCCGCCGTGTGCGGCGCCGCGTCCGCCGTCGTCGCCACCTCTCCCGCGCACGCCGACTCGGTGCGCGTCCACGACATCCAGGGCACCACCCGCCTCTCGCCGTACGCCGGCAAGCAGGTCGCCGACGTGCCCGGCGTGGTCACCGCCGTACGCACCTACGGTTCGTCCAAGGGCTTCTGGCTCCAGGACCCGAACCCGGACGCCGACCCGGCCACCAGTGAGGGCGTCTTCGTCTTCACCAGCTCCACGCCGAAGGCCGCCGTGGGCGACTCGGTCACCGTCACCGGAACCGTCTCGGAGTACGTGCCGGGCGGCACCGCCTCGGGCAACCAGTCGGTCACCGAGATCACCAAGCCCGTCGTCACCACGCTCTCCACCGGCAATCCGGTCCCGGCGCCGGTCGTGATCACCAAGCGCACGGTGCCGGAACGATACGCCCCGGCCGGCGACCCGGCCGCGAACAACTCGATCAACGCCCTGCCGCTCGCCCCCGCCACCTACGCCCTCGACTACTACGAGTCGCTGGAGGGCATGAACGTCCAGGTCAGCGACGCGCGCATAGTCACCGGCACCGACCCGTACAGCGAGCTGTGGGTCACCGTGAAGCCGACGGAGCACCGCACCGAGCGGGGCGGCACCCTGTACGGCTCCTACGACGCGCAGAACACCGGCCGCCTCCAGATCCAGTCCCTCGGCGCGACCGCGGACTTCCCGCAGGCGAACGTCGGCGACACCCTCGCCGGCACCACCACCGGACCGCTGGACTTCAACCAGTTCGGCGGCTACACGCTGGTGGCGAGCGCCCTCGGCACGCTGGAGAGCGGGGGCCTGGAGCGGGAGACGACCCGCAAGCAGGCGTCCGGCGAGCTGGCGGTGGCGACGTACAACGTCGAGAACCTCGACCCGTCCGACAAGACCTTCGACGCGCACGCCTCCGCGATCGTGAACAACCTGCGCTCGCCCGACATCGTGTCCCTGGAGGAGATCCAGGACGACAACGGCGCCAAGGACGACGGCACGGTGAGCGCGGGCGCGACGGTCGGCAAGCTGATCGACGCGATCGTGGCCGCCGGCGGTCCGCGCTACGACTGGCGCTCCATCGACCCCGTCGACAAGCAGGACGGCGGTGAGCCGGGCGGCAACATCCGGCAGGTGTTCCTCTTCAACCCGGAGCGGGTCTCCTTCACCGACCGCCCCGGCGGTGACTCCACCACGGCGGTCGGCGTCGCCAAGGAGAACGGCAAGGCCCGGCTGACCGTGTCGCCCGGCCGTGTCGACCCGGCGAACGCCGCCTGGGCCAACAGCCGCAAGCCGCTGGCCGGGGAGTTCGTCTTCCGGGGCCGTACGGTCTTCGTGATCGCCAACCACCTCAACTCCAAGGGCGGCGACCAGCCGTTGGCCGGGCAGTACCAGCCGGTGGTCCGCAGCTCGGAGACGCAGCGGCACGCGCAGGCGACGGAGGTCAACACCTTCGTGAAGTCCCTGCTCGCCGTGCAGAAGGACGCGGATGTCATCGCGCTCGGGGACATGAACGACTTCGAGTTCTCCGGCACCGCGAAGATCCTGGAGGGTGACGGGCAGCTCTGGTCGGCGATCAAGTCGCTGCCGCGCAGGGAGCGTTACACCTACGACTACCAGGGCAACGCGCAGGTGCTCGACCAGATCCTGATCAGCAGGGCGATCCGGCGGGGCTCGTTCGCGTACGACAGCGTGCACATCAACTCGGAGTTCCACGACCAGATCAGCGACCACGACCCGCAGGTGCTGCGCTTCCGCCCCTGATTGTTCAGATCTGCTTGGCCGCATCTCGTAGCAGATTTAAGTGGAGCTTCATGGTCGTGGTGCCGAGACTACGACCATGAGGCAACGGAACGCACCCTTCGGCCGCACGCTCTGCGCGATGGTCACCCCGTTCACGCCGGCCGGCGCGCTCGATGTGGACGGGGCGGCCCGCCTGGCCACCCGTCTGGTGGCCGGGGGCTGCGACGGGCTGGTCCTGAACGGCACCACGGGCGAGTCGCCCACCACCACCGACGCGGAGAAGCGGGAGCTGATCGCGGCGGTCCGCTCCGCGGTGGGCCCCGCCGTCCCGCTGGTCGCGAGCGTCGGCACGGCGGACACCCGGCACACCGTCGAACTGACCCTCGCGGCCGAGAAGGCGGGCGCCGACGCGGCGCTGGTCGTCACCCCGTACTACAGCCGCCCCCAACAGGCCGCCGTCGAGGCCCACTTCCGCCAGGTCGCGGACGCGAGCGGCCTCCCGCTGATGCTCTACGACATCCCCGGCCGCACGGGCACCCGCATCGCCCCGACCACGATGATCCGCCTCGCGGCCCACCCGCGCGTCGTCGCGGTCAAGGACTGCTCCTACGACTTCCTCGGCACCCAGAAGGTGCTCGCGGAAACGGAGTTGGCGTACTACGCCGGGTGCGACGAACACATCCTTCCCCTGTACGCCGTGGGGGCGGCGGGCTGTGTGAGCACGGTCGCCAACGCGGTGCCGGAGGAGGTGGCGGGAATCCTGGCGGCGTTCGACGCGGGTGATACGGCGCTGGCCGCTGAACTCCAGTCCCGCGTGACCCCGTTGATCGAGGCGATGATGGCCTCGGACCTGCCGGGCACGGTGACGGCGAAGGCCCTCCTCAACGCCTTGGACCTCCCGGCGGGCCCGGTGCGGGCACCACTGCTGGCGGCGGACGCCGGGACCACTGCGGAGCTGCTGGCTCTTTACGAGGCCGGGGTCCCGGTGCGGGGCCCCGGCCGGGCGTCCTAGACCTCTGTCACAGCGCCGCGCCCCCCGGCTTCACCATGTTCCTCACCGTGCGGGCCTTGACGAAGTCGCCCAGGGCGGTCATGTCCCACTCGCCCGAGTACTGGCGGATGAGCTTGGCCATCAGGACGCCCGTCTGGGGCTCCGCCGACGTCAGGTCGAAGCGGACCAGTTCTTCGCCGGAGGTGGGGTCGATCAGGCGGCAGTACGCCTTGGCGACCTCCGTGAACTTCTGGCCGGAGAAGGAGTTGACGGTGAAGACCAGGCCGGTGACCTCCGGGGGGACGCGGCCGAGGTCGACGGTGATGACCTCGTCGTCTCCGCCGCCCTCGCCGGTGAGGTTGTCGCCGGAGTGCTTGATGGCGCCGTTCAGGATGGAGAGCTTGCCGAAGTAGCAGCTGTCGACGGCGTTGCGCTGGGGGCCGTAGGCGATGACCGAGGCGTCGAGGTCGATGTCCTTGCCCCGGTAGGCGGGCTCCCAGCCGAGGCCCATCTGGACGCGGGAGAGGAGCGGGGCGCCGCCCTTGACCAGGGAGACCGTCTGGTTCTTCTGGAGGTTCACCCGGCCCTTGTCCAGGTTGATCTTGCCCGCGCCCGGCGTGGGGGCCGGGGGTGCCTGGGGAGCGGGCGGCGTCTGGGGAAGCGGCGGCGCGGAGACCGGCTGGGCCGGTTCCTCCACCGTGACGCCGAAGTCCGTCGCGATGCCCGCCAGCCCGTTCGCGTACCCCTGCCCCACCGCGCGGGCCTTCCACTGGCCGTTGCGCCGGTAGATCTCCACGACCACCAGGGCCGTCTCGGCGCCGAGGCCGGGCGGGGTGAAGGAGGCGACGACCGCGCCGCCGTCCGCGTCCCGGATCGTGGCCGTCGGCTCGATGCCCTGGAAGGTCTGGCCCGCCGCGTCCGGGCTCGCGGTGACGACGATCTTCTCGATGTCCGGCGGCACCGCGCCGGTGTCGACCGTGATCGAGTCCGGCGCGGACCCGCCGCCCGAGCGGTAGGTCACGCCGGGGCCAGCCGGCTGGTTGTAGAAGATGAAGTCGTCGTCGGAGCGCACCTTGCCGTCGGCGGCGAGCAGCAGGCCCGACACGTCCAGCCGCACCGGTGCGGCCACCTCCACCGTCACACGGGCGGCCGGAAGCGGAACGTTGGAGCCAGGGGTCATTGCGGTCATGCCGGGTGAACGAACGAGCCCACTTTGCCGTTCCCTTACCCGGCCCCGAGACCCCCCGTTCGGGTCACGAGCGCCGCGGAGGGGAGATACGCACCGGGCACGGAGCCCGGCGCGGGCCGCGGGACCGGGCGACCCGGCGGGCCGCCCGCCGGGGATCTACGGCGGGGGGGGCGAGCACCCGCGCGCTCGCCCCCCCCGGCCGACAGGGCCTGGCCGGAGAAGCGCGGCTCAGGGAGTCACGACGATCTTGCGGCCGACGCCCGCCGCGAACTGCTCCAGCGCCTGCGGATAGTTCTCCAGATCGATCCGGTCGCTGATGAAGACGTCCGGGTTCAGCACGCCGTTCGCGAACAGTTCCGCCGCCCGCTCGTAGCTGTGCAGCACCGCCATGGAGCCGGTGATGGTGATCTCCTGGTTGTAGATGCGGTACGGGTCGATCGTCACCCGCGTCGCGTAGTCGGCCACGCCGAACTGGAGGTACGTGCCCGCCTTGGCCACCCGGCCCAGGCCGTCCTGGATCGCCGCCGCGTTGCCCGTCGCGTCGATCACGATCTCCCAGCCCTGCGGCCGGTCCAGCTCGTCGGCGTTGGCCGCCGAGCCCGAGACCCCGAGCAGCCTGGCCGTCTCCAGCCGGGCCGGGTTGATGTCGACCATGTCCACGCTCGCCGCGCCCGTGCGCTTGGCCAGCTCCAGCATCATCAGGCCCATGGTTCCGGAGCCGTAGATCAGGACATGGGCGCCGAGGCGGGAGTTGAGGATGTCGTAGCCGCGCACCGCGCAGGACAGCGGCTCGATGAGGGCCGCGTCCTGGGGGCGTACGTGCTCGGGCAGCTTCACGCAGTTGGCCACGGGCGCGACCGCGTACTGGGCGGCACCGCCCGCCGTGGTCACACCGATCGCGGCCCAGCGCTCGCACATGTTGTTGTGGCCGTCGCGGCAGAAGCGGCACTCGTAGCAGTACAGGGACGGGTCCACCGCGACCTGGTCGCCGACCGCGACCTCGGTGACCTGGCTGCCGACCCCGACCACCTGGCCCGCGAACTCGTGTCCCGGCACGATCGGCAGCTTGGGCGCGAACTCGCCCTGCAGGATGTGCAGATCGGTACCGCAGATCCCGCACGCGGCGACCTCCACGACCACGTCGCGCGGGCCCGGCGCCGGGTCGGGGACCTCGGTGACGACGGCACGGCCCACGGACTCGATGACGGCGGCCTTCATTTCACGGCTCCCAACGACAGGCCCTGGACCAGCTTGTCCTGGGCGGCGAACCCCGCGGCGAGTACCGGCAGGGAGACGACGAGCGACGCGGCGCACACCTTGGCCAGGAACAGGCCCTGGCTGGTGATGAAGCCGGTCAGGAAGACGGGGGCGGTCTCCGCGACCACGCCGGTCAGCACACGGGCGAACAGCAGCTCGTTCCAGCTGAAGATGAAGCAGATCAGTGAGGTCGCCGCGATGCCGGGCAGCGCGATCGGCGCGACCACGCGGGCCAGGATCACCGGCAGCGGCGCCCCGTCCACCCGCGCCGCCTCGATGACGGCGACCGGCACCTCGGCGAGGAAGGACTGCATCATCCACACCGCGATCGGCAGGTTCATCGAGGTGTAGAGGACGACCAGCAGCCAGATGTTGTCCAGCAGCCCGGCGTTCTTCGCGAACAGATACAGCGGCAGCAGGCCCGCCACGGCCGGGAGCATCTTGGTGGACAGGAAGAAGAACAGGACGTCGGTCCACTTCTTCACCGGCCGGATGGAGAGCGCGTACGCCGCCGGGAGGGCCAACACCAGCACGAACAGGGTGGAGGCCAGCGAGGCGACCGTGGAGTTGATCAGCGCCGGCCAGGGGCTGGCGCCGCCGGCGGCGCCGAAGAACTCGCGGTAGCCGTCCAGGGTGAGCGGCGCGGCGAAGGACGGCGGGTTGGTGGCCGCGTCCGCCTCGGAGTGGAACGAGGTCAGGACCATCCAGGCGATGGGCAGGAAGAAGACGATGCCGGCCAGCCAGGCCACCAGGCCCAGACCGAGCCCACTGCGCCCGGTGCGCCGCGCGGAGGTGGCGGTGGTGGAACTCATCGGGACACCTCCTCGCGGAACAGGGACGACACCACGCGCAGCGCGAAGGTGGCGATGACGATGGAGCCGATGACGACGAGGACACCCGCCGCCGAGGCGAGGCCGTTCTCATGGGCCTGGTAGAAGCTCTGGTACACGGTGTACGGCAGGTTCGCGGTGCCGAGGCCGCCGGAGGTGAGCGTGAACACCGCGTCGAAGTTCTGCACGATGTAGATGGAACCCAGCAGGGCGCCCAGTTCCAGGTAGCGGCGCAGGTGCGGGAGGGTGAGGTGGCGGAAGATCTGCCAGTCGCTCGCCCCGTCCACCCGGGCGGCCTCGATCTGCTGCTGGTCCCGGCTCTGCAGTCCCGCCAGCAGGATCAGCATCATGAACGGCGTCCACTGCCACACCAGCGAAGCCTCCACCGCGAGCAGCGGGGTGTTGGAGACCCAGTCCGGCTGTGGGCCGCCCACATAGTGCAGCAGCCCATTGAGGAGACCGTACTCCGGGTTGTAGAGCACATGCTTCCAGAGCAGGGCGGCGGCCACCGGGACCACCAGGAACGGGGCGATCAGCAGGGTGCGGACCACACCGCGGCCCTTGAACTTCCGGTCCAGCAGCAGCGCCAGCGCCAGTCCGAGGACCAGGCTGGCCACCACCACGGAGGCGGTGAGCAGCACGGTGACCCACACCGAGTGGCGCAGGTCGGCGTCGGTGAGCACCTGCTGGTAGTTGTCGAACCAGGTGAAGCGGCGGGCCTTGGGGTAGAGCGCGTTCCAGTCGAAGAACGAGATCACCAGCGTGGCCACGAACGGCAGCTGGGTCACGACGATCATGAAGACCAGGGCGGGCAGGAGCGGGGCGCGGGTGGCCCAGGCCCGCAGCCGGGCCGGGGGACGCCGGAGGGCGGGGGCGGAATCGGCCGCGAGCGGGGCCGTTGTCGTCGCTGTCATCGTCCCTCGTACTCCTTGGAGATCTGCTCGGCGAGCTGCTGGGACTTGCGCAGGGCCGAGTCGACCGACTGGCGGCCGGCGATGGCCGCGCTGATCTGCTGGGACACCTTGGTGCCGAGGTCGGTGAACTCGGGGATGCCGACGAACTGGATGCCGGGCGCGGGGCGCGGCTGGACGCCGGGGTCGGTGGGCCGGGCGTTCTCGATGGCCTCCTTGGTCATCTCCTGGAAGGAGGCGGCCTCCTTGCGGTACTCCGGGTTGGTGTACGTGGAGGCGCGCTTGCCCGCCGGGGCGTTGGCCCAGCCGCTGGTGTCGCCGACCAGCTGCTCGTACCGCTTGCTGGAGGCCCAGGAGACGAACTTCCACGCCTTGTCGGGGTTGCGGGAGGCGTGCTGGATGCCCCAGGCCCAGGTGTAGAGCCAGCCCGAGGACTTGGTCCGCTCCACCGGGGCGGGGGCGTAGCCGAGCTTGCCCTTGACCGGGGAGCCGCTGCCCTCCAGGAGTCCGGCCGCGGAGGTGGCGTCGTACCACATGGCGGTCTTGCCCTGGGTCATGTTGTTCAGGCACTCCGCGAAGCCGGACTGTGCGGCGCCGGACTCGCCGTGCTCACGGACCAGGTCCACATAGAACGTGACGGCCTTTTTGAACTCGGGGGAGTCCAGCCGGGCCTTCCAGTCCTTGTCGAACCAGGTGCCGCCGAAGGTGTTCACCACCGTGGTCAGCGGAGCCATGACCTCGCCCCAGCCGGGCAGGCCGCGCAGACAGATGCCCTTCATGCCGGGCTTGGCGCCGTCCGCCTTCGCGGCGAGATCGGCCACCTGCTGCCAGGTCGGATGCGCGGGCATCTTCAGGCCCTTGGCCGCGAAGATGTCCTTGCGGTACATGAGGAAGGACGACTCGCCGTAGAACGGCTGTCCGTACAGCTTGTTGTCGTCGCCGGTGAGCGACTGGCGCATGGGCTTGAGCACATCCTGCTCGTCGTACGCGTGGTCCTTCGCCACATAGCCGTCCATGTCGTGCAGCCAGCCGTTGCGGGCGTAGATCGGGATCTCGTAGTTGGACAGCGTGGCCACGTCGTACTGGCCGGCCTGGTTGGCGAAGTCCTGGCTGATCTTGTCGCGGACGTCGTTCTCGGGCAGCACGGTGAAGTTGACCTTGATGCCCGTCTCCTTGGTGAAGTGGGCGCGGGTCAGCTTCTGCAACTCGGTCATCTGCGGGTTGTTGACCATCAGTACGTTGATGGAGTCGCCGCCGGAACCGGTCCCGCCCGCGCCGGCCCAGCAGCCGGAGAGAAGCGGGGCGAGCAGCGTCCCTGCGGCGGCCACGGCGAATGTGGTTCGCGGCCTCCGTCGGCTCGGGGTGCGCATGGATCGCTCCTGGATATATGGGGACAGAAGGGCATGGCCGCGCGTACGGGTGCCCTCGGGGAGAGGTGGTGCGGAAAGCTGTGTGGTGCGGTGCTGTGTCAGACCCGGATGACCTGTGGCCCCAGGAGGGAGTACCGGTGGGCCTCGGCCGCCGGGAGCTGGGTGCTCGTGACGATCGCGTCCACCGCGCCGACCTCCGCGAACCGGCAGAAGCTCACGGCCCCGAACTTGGTGTGCACCCCGGCGAAGACCGTGCGCCGGGCGGCCCGGATGGCCTGCGCCTTCACCTCGCTGACGGCGGGGTCGGGCGTGGTCAGACCGTGTTCGCGGGAGATGCCGTTGGCGCCGAGGTAGGCGAGGTCCACCACGAAGCCGGCCAGCATCTTGGTCGTCCAGTGGTCGACCGTGGCGAGCGTGCCCGCCCGCACCCGGCCGCCCAGCAGCAGGACCGACACGTTCTCGGCCTCCGCCAGGGCGCCCGCGACGGGCAGCGAGGCGGTCACCACGGTCAGCGCCCGGCCGGTGGGCAGGGCCTCGGCGATGAGCTGGGGGGTGAAGCCCTCGTCGACGAAGACCGTCTCCGCGTCCCCGAGCAGCTCGGCCGCGGCGGCCGCGATCCTGCGCTTCTCGGGTACGTGGCTGGTGGCGCGGAAGGCGAGCGTGGTCTCGAAGGCGGCGCTCTCCACCGGGTAGGCGCCGCCGTGGGTGCGGCGCACCAGCCCGTGGTCCTCCAGCGCGCGCAGGTCCCGCCGGATGGTCTCCTTGGCCACGCCCAGCTCGTCGGCGAGCGCGGTGACGTCGACGGAACCGGTGGCCCGCGCCGCACGCACGATCTCGCGTTGGCGTTCCTCGGCCGTCCTGGTGTTCATGTCGTCACCCGCTCTCGTCATCGAGATGCCCGCTGGGATGCCCGTTCGGGCCCTGGGGGAAGTTCTACAGCGGACGCGGGGCGCTGACCAGGCCTGTTCCACGCCCGATCCTGCCCGTGTGTGACCGATCACGTCCCGGCGCGCCCGCCTCGGACCTGCGCGGCAGCGGGGTCCGGGGTGGGAGCGGGCGCGGTGCGTGCCCGAACGCGACCGCGGGCGGGCCCGTTTGGTGCCCGCCCGCGATCGTTTCCGGCCGTGGGGACGTTCGGTGTTGGGGTCAGTACGGCCAGATCGGCGGGTCGGTGAGGAAGTGGCCGCCGAGGCGGTCGTTGGCCGGGTTCGCGGGGTCCAGTTCGCCCTGCTCGGCGATGAGCTTCGCGGCGTACGGCTCGGAGTCGTCCTCGGGGGTGTAGCCGAGGGCGCGGGCGGAGGTGAGGTCCCACCACAGGCGGGTGTTGGCGGAGGAGCCGTAGACCACGGTGTGGCCCACGTCCCCGGCGGTCAGGGCCGCGTGGAAGAGGCGGGCCGCGTCGGCGGGGCTGAGCCAGATCGAGAGCATCCGCACGCTGGTGGGCTCCGGGAAGCAGGAGCCGATGCGGACGGAGACGGTCTCGATGCCGTGCCGGTCCCAGTAGAGCTGGGCCAGGTCCTCGCCGAAGCACTTGGAGAGGCCGTAGAAGGTGTCCGGGCGGTGCGGGGTGTCCACCGGGATGCGGGGGCCGTCCGGCGCCGGGACGGGGGTGTCGCCGACCGCGTGGTTGGAGGAGGCGAAGACCACGCGGGGGACGCCCTCCAGCCGGGCGGCCTCGTAAAGGTGGTACGTGCCCTCGATGTTGGCCTTCAGGATCTTCTCGAACGGGGCCTCCAGGGAGATGCCGGCCAGGTGCAGCACCGCGTCCGTGCCGCGTACCGCTTCGCACAGGGCGTCCAGGTCGGCGAGGTCGGCGGTGATGGCGTCCGGGGCGTCGGGGACCGGGCGGGCGTCGAGAAGGCGGAGGTGGTAGCCGTGGGCCGGGAGCAGGGAGCGCATCAGGGTGCCCAGGCCGCCTGCGGCGCCGGTGAGCAGAAGGGTGCGGGGGGCGGGCATGGGGGGTCTCCTTGCGTGGTCCGGCCATGAGGGGCGTTCACATACTTGGCGAAGTTAGAGAGGGGGCTCGGGAGGGTCAAGTGGGTTGGGGGATGCGGTCAATTGGCTGGTGGATACGGGGTGCGCGTGACCTTGACCGCTGCGGCGGGGGCTCGTAGCGTTCACGCATGCGGACGTCGGTCAGCCTGCTGCCTGGTGGTGCGGTCGGGCCGCTGGAGGAGGACACGTGCGGGCGTCGGCGTTCGTCTACCCCTGGGACGTCAACGGCGACCCCGGGGCTCCGGGCCGGATCGCCTCGCTGGGGGTCTCGCAGGTGACTCTGGCCGCCGCCTATCACTCCACCCGCGCGCTGACCCCGCGACATCCTCGCCACCGGATCGTCACGGCGGAGTACGCGGCCGTGCTGTATCCCCCCGGCGATGTCTGGGCCGGCCGCGATCTCCGGCCCCACCCGGCCGGCGACTGGGCCCCCGGTGACGCCTTCGGCGAGGCGGCCTCGGCCCTCCTCTCCGCCGGTCTGGAGGTGCACAGTTGGGTCGTCCTCGCGCACAACTCCCGGCTGGGCGCGGAGCATCCGGACACCTCCGTCGTCAACGCCTACGGCGACCGGTACCCCTGGGCCCCCTGCATCGCCCAGCCCCGCGTCCGCGCCTACCTCACCGCTCTCGCGGCCGAGGCGGCGGTGCGTCCCGGCGCCACCGGTACCGAACTGGAGTCCCTCGGCTGGTACGGCCTCGCGCATCTCCACGCCCATGACAAGACGGGCGGGGTGCGGCTGGGGGAGGCGGGGCAGTACCTGACGTCCCTGTGCTTCTGCCCGGCCTGCGGGGAGGGGTACGGGCCGGACGCGGGGGAGTTGGCCGCGCGTGTCCGGGCCGCGCTGGAGCCGGTGTGGCGGGGGGCGGGGGACGGGGGCTGGGAGTACGTGGAGCGGGCGCTCGGCGCGGAGACGGCTGCGGCTGTGCGGGCGTGGCGCGAGTCGGTGGCCCGCACGCTCCAGGAGGAGGCGATCACCGCGGTGCGGAGGGCCGCCCCCGAGGGCTTCCGGGTCCTGCTGCACGCGGACCCGGTTCCGTACCACTGCGGCGCGAACGCGGGGGTGGACCCGGCGCACATACTCTCGCGGGCGGACGGTGTGGTCGTCCCCTGTGTGGACGGTGTGCACCGCCTGGCTCCGTTCGCTGAGCACGCGAAGGAGCGGACGGTCCTGGCGGCCAACCTGACGGTGGTATCGGGCATGGGCGGAAACCCCGCGCGCCTCGCCTCGGACGCGGCCCGTGCGCGGGGGGCGGGGGCGAACGAGCTGCGGCTGTACCACGCGGGTCTGGCCTCGGACGCGGACTTGGCGGCGGTACGGGACGGGCTCGCGGGGTGGTGAGCGGGCATCGCGCCGATGAGTTTCGGACGGCCGGCCGGTCCCCCCTTCGTACACCCGGTGCGCACCTCTTGGGAGACCGACATGACCGACTCGCCCCTGGACCTCGGGCCGCAGGCCCGGATCGTGGCGCGGCTGGCCGAGGCCGTGAGCGATGAGCAGCTCGCGGCGCCGACGCCGTGCCCGGACACCCCGGTACGGAACCTGCTGGGGCACCTGCTGCACCTGTCCATCGCCTTCCGTGACGCCGCCCGCAAGGACCTGGGCGCCACGACCGACACGAACCCCAACGCAACCGTCCCCGACCTGCCCCCCGGCTGGCGCGAGGACCTCCCCAAGGCGCTGGACGAACTGGCCGACGCCTGGCGCGACCCCGCCGCCTGGACCGGCCGGACCCGCGCCGGCGGAGTAGACCTCTCCGGTGAGATCGCGGGAGCCGTGGCCGCCGACGAACTGGTCATCCACGGGTGGGACCTGTCCCGCGCCCTGGACCTCGCATACACCCCAGACCTCCCCGCCCTGGCCTCCGCCCACGGCTTCCTCCTCGCCGCGGCCGAAGACCCCGGCCGAGGCGACGGCCTCTTCGGCCCGGTGGTCCCGGTCCCACCGGAGGCCCCTCTCCTGGACCGAGCGGTGGGCCTGAGCGGCCGCGACCCCAAGTGGCGGGCGTAGGAGTCGCTCCACACGAGCCTCGGCCCTCTCCAGCACCCCGGGCACAACGCCCACCGCGAGGCGTGTGCCCGGGCCCACCCGCCCTGGACACCCGCCCCGCCCGGCGGGCACTGGCTTGATCTCGATCCTGCAACACCCGTCGCGCGGCAGCGCTTACGCGCGTAGAACACCTGTCATGCATAAATCACTGCGGATCGCGGCTGCCACCGCCGCCTGTGCGCTTGCCGGGGGTGCGCTGTACGGCGCCGGGGCGGCCACTGCCGGGCAGTCGACGGCGAACTCCACGCACGAGCCGTACAACATCGGGCTCCTGGTGAAGGACATCGACACCTACTACGGCACCACCGCCGACAGTGCGGGCAAGTACCAGGCGTCGCCCACCAGCCCGTACGCCAAGGACCTGGCGCAGATCGACGCCGACGCCAAGCGGTACATCGACAAGGCGGCCCGCAAGGCGCACCACCGGGGCGAGAAGCCGGCCGTGGTGTTCGACATCGACGACACCCTGCTGCTGAGCCTCGACTACGAGAAGCGCTACAACTACACGTACGACTCCGCCACCTGGAACGACTACGTGAACCGCGCCGACCGCCCCGAGGTGTTCGGCAGCCCGGAGCTGGTGCGGTACGCCGCCGCCAAGGGTGTGACCGTGTTCTACAACTCCGGCCTGAGCGAGTCCCAGCGCGCCGGTGCGGTGGAGAACCTGAAGAAGGTCGGCGCCGACGTCAACCTGGACGCCGGCCACATGTTCCTCAAGGACAAGACCAACCCGCCCGCCTACCTGTCCGGTTGCGCCACGCCGGGTACCTGGACCTGCACCACCGTCCAGTACAAGGGCGGCACCCGCAAGCACATCGAGCAGGACCTCGGGTACGAGATCATCGCCAACTTCGGCGACCAGTACTCCGACCTGGACGGCGGCTACGCCGACCGCACGTACAAGCTGCCCAACCCGACGTACTTCGTCTCCTGACGGACCCCGGCCGGCCCTGATGGCGGCGGCGCTCAGCTCCGCTTGAGCGCCGCCGCCATCATCGCCCGGGCCACCGGAGCCGCGAGCCCGTTGCCGCTGACCTCCGAGCGGGCCGCGCCGGACTGCTCGACCATCACCGCCACGGCGACCTCCTGGCCCGTGCTGTCCGACTTGCCGTACGCGGTGAACCAGGCGTACGGCGTCTCGCTGTTGTTGGGGCCGTGCTGGGCGGTGCCGGTCTTGCCGCCGACCGTCACCCCGTCGATGAGCGCGTTCCGGCCGGTGCCGTCCCGCACCACCGTCTGCATCGCGGACTGGAGCTGTTCGGCGGTACGGGCGCTGACGATCCGCTCGCGGTCCGCGTCCCCGAAGTCCTGCAACACGTCGCCGTCGCCCGTGGTGAGCTGAGACACCATATGGGGCGCAACCAGCTCCCCGCCGTTCGCTATGGCGGAGGACACCATGGCCATCTGGAGCGGCGTCGCGGTGACGTCGTACTGCCCGATGCCCGACAACGCGGTGAGCGCCTTGTCCATGTGGGCCGGATACACGCTCTGGTAGGCCCGCACCGGGACGTCCAGCTTGTCGTCGTCGAAGCCGAACTTCTCCGCCATGGCCCGCACCTTGTCCTGACCGAGGTCGACGGCGAGCTTGCCGAAGACGTTGTTGCAGGAGTACTGCAGGGCCACCCGGATCGAGGCGTTCTCGCAGGGCGCCGCGGTGTTCTCGTTCGGCAGCTCGCGGGTGGTGCCCGGCGGGGTGTAGGGCACCGGGCTGTCGGTGGGCCGGTCCACGTCCGGGTACAGCCCGTCCTCCAGCGCGGCCGCGGCGACGACCAGCTTGAAGGTCGAGCCGGGTGGCAGCGGCTGCCGCATCGCCCGGTTGACCAGCGGCTTCTCCTTGTCGGTGGTGAGCTTCTGCCAGGCCGTCCCCGCCGTGTTCGCGGCGGTCAGCGCCGAGGGGTCGTAGGACGGCGTCGAGACCATGGCGAGGATCTTGCCGGTCTTCGGGTCGATCGCCACCGCCCCGCCCTTGTTGCCGCCCAGCGCCCGGGCACCGGCCTTCTGCACGGCCGGGTCGATCGTGGTGATCACGTTGCCCGGATCGGCCCGCCGCCCGGTGACGGTGTCCATGACGGTGCGCAGCCGGGTGTCCGTGCCGTTGAGGAGGTCGGCGTAGACGCCTTCGAGCTGCGTGGGGGCGTACGCCTGCGAGGCGTAGCCGGTGACCGCCGCGTACAGCGGGCCGTCGGTGTACGTGCGCCTGTACGCGAGGTCGCTCCCGCCGGCCCGGCCGGAACCGGTGACCGCTTTGCCGGCCACGACGATGTCGCCGAGCGGGCGGGAGTAGGTACCGATGGCGTTCCGGCGGTTTTCGGGGGCGTCCGCGAGGGCCTTGCCGTCGTAGAACTGCACCCAGGTCGCCCGGATCAGCAGGGCGAGTACGAGCAGCAGGGAGAAGACGGCGGCGCGCCTGATCGTCTTGTTCATGGCGCAGGGGAAGACGAGCCGGACCGCCGGTTCCGTTCCCTTCCCGACGCGGTTCTCATCACATGTTCAGATTTTTGGTGCCGAGGTCGTGTGCGCGGCGACCACTCACAACCGCCGCGTGGCCAGCGTCAGCCGGTCCCGCGCGTCCAGCAGCGCGTCCTTGATCATCTGCTCGTGCGCCGGGGTGAGCCGGGCCACCGGGACCGAGCAGCTCACCGCGTCGCGGGCCGGGGTGCGGTACGGCACGGCGACGCCGAAGCAACGCAGGCCGAGGGTGTTCTCCTCGCGGTCCACGGCATAGCCCTGCTCCCGGACGCGGTGCAGCTCGGCGATCAGCTCCTCCCGGTCGGTCACCGTGTGCTCGGTGAGCGTGGGGAGCTTCTCGGGCAGCAGCGCCCGCACCTGGTCGTCGGTGTGCGTGGCGAGGAGCGCCTTGCCCAGCGAGGTCGAGTGCGCGGGGAGCCGGCGGCCGACGCGGGTGAAGGGGCGCAGGTAGTGCTGGGACTGGCGGGTGGCGAGGTAGACCACGTTGGTGCCGTCCAGCCGGGCCAGGTGGATGGTCTCCGTGGTGTCGTCCGCGAGCCGGTCCAGCGCGGGCCGGGCCGCCGCGACCACCTCGTCGCCGTCGATGTAGGAGGTGCCGACCAGCAGCGCCCGTACCCCGATGCCGTACCGGGTGCCGGTCGCGTCCGTCTCCACCCAGCCCAGCTCCACCAGCGTCCGCAGCAGCATGTACAGGCTGGACTTGGGATAGCCGACGGCCTCCTGCACGTCCGCCAGGGAGTGCATGCCGGGCCGCCCCGCGAAGTACTCCAGCAACTCCACCGTCCGCACCGCGGACTTGACCTGCGCCCCGCCGCCCGTCTCGGCTGCCGTCATCGCTCCTGGACCCTTCGCTCGGCCGTCGCCCCAAGGCCGCGGACCCCTGTTGAGCAAGCCCCCGCCCCTATAGTCTCCCAACAGCTCATTCACCATCGGAGACGGCGTTCAGCATATCGAACGAGCCGATGGCCGAATCCCCGCAGTGCGGCCTTGTCTGGAGGGAACCGCGGTGACAGCAGCACCAGTCTGGAGTGTCGACCCGCGTACGGGGAAGCACCGGGAGCAGGTCGCGGTGGAGGCCACCGCGGACGAGGTGGACGCCACCGTCCGGCAGGCGCACGCCGCGCGCGGCGCCCTCGCCGACCGCACGGTGCGCGCCGCCTTCCTCCGCGAGGCGGCCACCGGCCTGGAGGCGGCGAGCGCGCTGCTGATCGAGGTGGCCGACGCCGAGAGCGCCCTCGGCCCGGTCCGGCTCACCGGCGAACTCGCCCGTACCGCCTACCAGTTGCGGGCCTTCGCCGACCTGGTCGACGAGGGCGCCTTCCTGGACGTCGTCATCGACCACCCCGACCCGGCCGCCACCCCGCCCGTGCCGGACCTGCGCCGCTGGAAGATCCCGCTCGGCGTGGTGGCCGTCTACGCGGCCTCCAACTTCCCCTTCGCCTTCTCCGTCGCGGGTGGCGACACCGCGAGCGCGCTCGCGGCGGGCTGCCCCGTCGTGGTCAAGGCTCACCCCGACCACCCGGCGCTGTCCGAGCTGGTCGCCAAGGTGCTGCGCCGGGCCGCCACCGCACACGGGCTGCCCGCGGGCGTCGTCGGCCTGGTGCACGGCTTCACCGCGGGCGTCGACCTGATCCGGCACCCCCTGGTCGCCGCCGCGGGCTTCACCGGGTCGGTGCGCGGCGGCCGGGCCCTGTTCGACGCGGCCGCCGCCCGCCCGGTGCCGATCCCGTTCCACGGCGAACTCGGCTCGCTCAACCCGGTGGTGGTCACCGAGGACGCGGCCGCCGCGCGGGCCCAGGACATCGGCGCGGGTCTCGCCGCCTCCATGACCCTGGGCGTCGGCCAGTTCTGCGTCAAGCCCGGCCTGGTGCTGGTCCCCGCCGGGGCCCACGGCGACGGCCTGGTCAAGGCACTCACCGACGCCGTCAGCGACACCGAGCCCGGCGTACTGCTCGACCACCGCATGCGGGACGCCTTCCTCGCGGGCGTCGGCGAACGCACGGCCCTGCCCGAGGTGGACTCACCCGTCACGCCGGGCGCGGCCGGGGCGCACACGGTCAGCGCGGGCTTCCTCACCGTGCCCGCGGCCCGGCTCACCGAGGGCGCGCACGAACTGCTGCTGGAGGAATGCTTCGGTCCGGTCACCGTGGTCGCGCGCTACACGGACGAGGACGAGCTGACCGCCGTACTGGAGCGGCTGCCGGGCAGTCTCACGGCGACCGTGCAGCTCTCCCCGGCCGAGGCGGCGGGGGAGGGGGACGCGGCCGCGCTGCTGGCCCGGCTGACCCCGCTGGCGGGCCGGGTCCTGGTCGACGGCTGGCCGACCGGGGTCGCGGTGGCTCCCGCCCAGCACCACGGCGGCCCCTACCCCGCCACCACCTCCACCTCGACCTCGGTCGGCGGCACCGCCGTCGAACGCTGGCTGCGCCCGGTCGCCTACCAGAACACCCCCGAGCCCCTGCTCCCGCCCGAACTGCGCGACGGCAACCCGCTCGGGCTGCCCCGGCGGTACGACGGAGTCCTCGAACGCTGACGTACGACGGCTGAGAGAATCGCCCGATGGACATAGAGCTTCCCGAACTCCCCTTCCCCCTGCGGACGTACGGCCCGGACGGGCACTGGTCGTACGAGAACGGGGTGCTCACCGGCTGGGCCGGGCCCCGGCAGGACCGGTTCGTCACTCCGACCGGGGAGGCGCTGGACCCGGCCGCCGACGCGCCCCGGCTGCTCGGCTCGCCCGAGGGCGACTTCCAGCTGATCGCCCGCGTCACGGTCGGCTTCAACGCCGCCTTCGACGCCGGGGTGCTCTACGCCCACGTCGGCGACCGGGCCTGGGCCAAGCTCTGCCTGGAGAACTCCCCGGACGTGTCCACCATCTGCACGGTGGTCACCCGGGGCCACTCCGACGACGCCAACTCCTTCACCGTGCCCGGAAGTTCCGTCTGGCTCCGGGTGAGCCGCACCGGCCGCGCGCTGGCCTTCCACGCCTCCCGCGACGGCGAACGCTGGACCTTCGTCCGCCTCTTCACCCTCGGCGACGAGAAGGAGACCGGCGCCGCCCTGATCGGCTTCATGACCCAGTCACCGCTGGGGGAGGGCTGCGTGGTGACGTACGACCACCTGGAGTTCCGCCCGGTCTGGCCCGCCGACCTGCGCGACGGGAGCTGAGGGAGGGGCGGAACCTCATGATCAGTCAGGAGACAGCAGGATCCCTGTGATCCGACCCGCCGGACCCGGTGAGGCCGAGGCCGTCGCCGCCCTGCACGCGCGGGCCCGGGCGACGTACTACCCGGACGGCCTGCCGCGGTTGGACGTCGACTGGACGGATGCCTGGCGCGGGTCCATCGAGCGGCCGGACGGGGAGGTGTTGTGCGGGGTGCGGGACGGGGAGATCGTCGCCGTCGCCTCCTTCCGCACCCCCGAGGGGGAGCCGGCGGACACGGTGAAGCTGTACCAGTTCCATGTCTCGCCGGACCGCTGGCGCGCGGGCCTCGGCAGCGCCCTGCACGCCGCCTGCGTCGAGCGGTGGCTCGCCGGGGGCAGGCGGACCGCCGTGCTCGACGTACACGTGGACAACCGGCGCGCCCAGGCGTTCTACGCCCGCCAGGGCTGGGCGCCCGACCCGGAGCACCCGCCCGCGGAGGACGACCACCACCTGTCCCTGCGCTGGACCCCGCCGGGGGAATGGACCAAGCTGCTTGAACGTTCATGTACCGGGCGGAGAGAGTCCCCGTCCGGTACGAGCGGAAGAGAGCCCTGAAGATGCGCGTCGAGATCTGGTCCGACATCGCCTGTCCCTGGTGCTACGTCGGCAAGGCACGCTTCGAGAAGGCACTCGCCGCGTTCCCGCACCGGGACCAGGTCGAGGTCGTGCACCGCTCCTTCGAGCTGGACCCCGGCCGCGCCAAGGGCGACGTCCAGCCGGTGCTCGACATGCTGACCCGGAAGTACGGCATGAGCGTGGCGCAGGCCGAGGCCGGCGAGGACAACCTCGGCGCCCAGGCCGCCGCCGAGGGCCTCGACTACCGCACCCGCGGCCGCGACCACGGCAGCACCTTCGACTTGCACCGCCTGCTGCACTTCGCCAAGGAGCAGGGCAGGCAGGAGGCGCTGCTCGACCGGCTCTACCGGGCCAACTTCGCCGACGAACAGTCGGTGTTCACCGGCGGAGACGACCACCTGGTGGAGCTGGCCACCGAGGCCGGCCTGGACGCCGGCGCCACCCGCGCGGTCCTCGCCGACCCCGCCGCGTACGCCGACGAGGTCCGCGCCGACGAGCGCGAGGCCGCCGAGCTCGGCGCGAACGGCGTCCCCTTCTTCGTCCTCGACCGCACCTACGGCGTCTCCGGCGCCCAGCCCGCCGAGGTCTTCACCCGGGCCCTGACCCAGGCGTGGGGCGACCGCTCCCCGCTGAAGGCGGTTGTCCAGGACGACGCCGGCACCTGCGGCCCCGACGGCTGCGCGGTGCCCCAGCAGGGCTGACGCATAAGGGTTGCTTGCGGACACCTCGTAGAGATGCGTGATGGACGACGGCTTCCGGGCGCCGCACAGTGGAGTCATGGAGACCACGGAGACGTTCGAGAGCCTCGTCCGCGCCGAGTTCGCCCCGGTCGGCACCTTCCTCAACACCGCCAGCAACGGCCTGCTGCCCGCCCGCGCCGTCACCGCCCTGCACGACGCCGCCCTGCTGCGGGCGCAGGGGCAGCCGCTGACCGCGCTCTGGGACGACGTGGAGGCGTGCCGGGCCGCCTACGCCCGGCTCGCCCGGGTCCCCGTCGAGCGGGTCGCGCTCGGCGCCTCGGTCGCCGCGCACGGCGGGGTGCTCGCCGCCTCGCTGCCGTCCGGCGCCGAAGTCCTCACCGCGGAGGACGACTTCGCCTCCGTGCCCAACCCGTTCCACGTCCGGGGCGACCTCAAGGTGCGCGCGGTGCCCGTGGAGCGGATCGCCGAGTCCGTCCGCCCCGGCACCGCGCTCGTCGCCGTCAGCGCCGCGCAGTCCGCCGACGGCAAGGTGGCCGACCTGCCCGCGCTGCGGGAGGCGGCCCGCACCCACGGCGCGCGTACGCACGTGGACTTCTCCCAGGCGGCCGGGTGGCTGCCGATGGACGCGGGGGAGTGGGACTTCACCGCGTCGGTGGCCTACAAGTGGCTGCTCGGCCCGCACGGCGTCGCCTTCCTCGTCGTCCCCGAGGACTTCGGCGGGCTCGACCCGCTGCTGGCGGGCTGGGTCGCGGGTGAGCGGCCCTGGGACAGCTGTTACGGCCCCGTCACCGAACTCGCCCATTCCGCGCGGCGGTTCGACCTCAGCCCGGCCCTGTTCTGCTATCCCGCGCTGCGCCGCTCCCTGGAGCTGATCGAGGAGCTGGGCGTGTCCGCGATCCACGCCCACGACACGGCCCTGGCCGACCGCTACCGGGCCGGGCTCGCCGCGCTGGGCCACGAGGCGCTGCCCGCGCCGGGCTCCGCGATCGTCTCGGTGCCGGGCCTCGGCTCCCGCCAGCCGGAGCTGGGCCGCGCCGGCATCGAGGTGTCCGACCGGGCGGGCAACCTGCGCGCGTCCTTCCACCTCTACAACACCGAGGCGGACGTCGACCGCCTGCTGGACGCGCTGGCCGGCTGAGCCCGGACATGACCGGGCCGGTGCCTCTCGTCCCACACGAAGAGGCACCGGCCCGGTGACAAGGGGTCGGGCGAGGGCTACCGCACCGGAGTGAAGTCCCGCGCCCCGATGAACTCCGGCCGGCGCACCGGCGCCGCGAACGGCTCCACCGCCGTGTTCTCCACGCTGTTGAACACGATGAAGA
This sequence comes from Streptomyces griseoluteus, assembly GCF_004784465.1. Classification (GTDB taxonomy): domain Bacteria; phylum Actinomycetota; class Actinomycetes; order Streptomycetales; family Streptomycetaceae; genus Streptomyces; species Streptomyces griseoluteus. The sequence goes on from NZ_SRRU01000002.1 coordinate 641,244, forward strand.
CGTTGCTGCGCGGGAACGGCGTGATGTTGTCGCCGGAACCGTGCATGCAGTTGCAGTCGAACCAGGTGGCCGAGCCCGCCGCGCCGGTGAACAGGCGGATGCCGTGCTCACTGGCCATCTCGGTCAGCGCCTCGTCGGAGGGGGTGCCCGCGTCCTGCATCTGGAGCGACTTCTTGTAGTTGTCCTTCGGGGTGGCGCCCGCGCAGCCCAGGTAGGTCCTGTGCGACCCCGGCATGATCATGAGGCCGCCGTTGGTGTCGTAGTTCTCGGTCAGCGCGATCGAGACGGACACCGTACGCATGTTGGGCAGGCCGTCCTCGGCATGCCAGGTCTCGAAGTCCGAGTGCCAGTAGAAGCCGCTGGCACCGAAACCGGGCTTGACGTTGATCCGCGACTGGTGGACGTAGACGTCCGAGCCGAGGATCTGCCGGGCGCGGCCGACCACCCGCTCGTCGTGCACGAGGTTGGCGAACAGCTCACTGAGCCGGTGCACCTCGAAGACGGAGCGGATCTCCCCGGACTGCGGCTCCACGATCGAGCGCTCGTCGGCGCGGATCGCCGGGTCGCCGACCAGCCGGTCCAGCTCACGCCGGTAGACCTGCACCTCGGCGGGGGTGATGATCTGGTCGACGGTGAGGAAGCCGTCGCGCTCGAATCCCTCCAGCTCGGCCGCCTGGATCGGGCCCGGTGTGTCCGGGGAACCCCAGACGACCGGGTCCTTGCGCGGGACGCGGACCTCGGTCGCGCCCCGGCTCGGGTACAGGTCGGTGGGGGTGGTGGTGAGCGTGGTCATGGTTCTCACACCTCCTCGGGCTCGGTGAGCAGCGGGTAGACGCCGTTCTCGTCGTGGTCCTCCCGGCCGGTGACGGGCGGGTTGAACACGCAGATGCAGCGGAAGTCCTCCTTCACCCGCAGCGTGTGGCGCTCGTGCCCGTTCAGCAGGTACATGGTGCCGGGCGTGATGGTGTACACCTGCCCGTCCTCGTGGTCGGTCAGCTCGGCCTCGCCCTCGGTGCAGACGACGGCCTCGATGTGGTTGGCGTACCACATCGACGTCTCGGTCCCGGCGTACAGGACCGTCTCGTGCAGAGAGAAGCCGACCCGCTCCTTGGCGAGCACGATGCGCTTGCTCTCCCAGGTACCCGATTTGGCCTTCACATGCCGGTCGGTGCCCTCGATGTCCTTGAACGAACGGACGATCACGGTGTCTCCTCCTCTTTACTAGCCGGTCAGACGGTCTGGCTGGTCTGGCTGGTCAGGGGGTGTGGCTGGTCAGGTTCTCTCGCCGGTCAGGCGGTCTCCCGGACGGCGCGGGCGAGGATGCTCAGGCCCTCGTCCAGCTCCTGAGGGGTGATGGTCAGCGCGGGCAGCAGCTTGACGACCTCGCTCTGCGGGCCGGACGTCTCGATCAGCAGTCCCAGCTCGAAGGCGCGCTTGGCCACCCGCGAGGCACGGTCGCTGTGGTGGAACTCCAGGCCCCACACCAGCCCGCGCCCGCGGTACTCCTTCACGTCGGCGAGGTTCTCCTCGGTGATGGAGATCAGCTCGCGCTCGATCTGCTCGCCGCGCGTGCGGGTCTGCTTCTCCATCGCGGCGCCGTCGGCCCAGTACGTCTCCAGCGCGGCCGTGGCGGTGACGAACGCCGGGTTGTTGCCGCGGAAGGTGCCGTTGTGCTCGCCCGGCTCCCAGATGTCCAGCTCCGGCTTGAACAGGCACAGCGACATCGGCAGGCCGTAGCCGGAGATCGACTTGGAGACCGTGACGATGTCGGGGGTGATCCCCGCGTCCTCGAAGGAGAAGAACGGGCCGGTACGGCCGCAGCCCATCTGGATGTCGTCGATGATCAGCAGCATGTCCTGCCGCTCGCACAGCTCCTTCAGCGCGCGCAGCCACTCGGGCCGGGCCACGTTGATGCCGCCCTCGCCCTGCACGGTCTCCACGATCACCGCGGCGGGCTTGTTCAGGCCGGAACCCTGGTCCTCCAGCAGCCGCTCGAACCACAGGAAGTCCGGCACGGTGCCGTCGAAGTAGTTGTCGAACGGCATCGGGGTGCCGTGCACCAGCGGGACGCCGGCGCCGGCCCGCTTGAAGGCGTTGCCGGTGACCGCGAGCGAGCCCAGCGACATGCCGTGGAAGGCGTTGGTGAAGGACACGATCGCCTCGCGCCCCTTCACCTTCCGGGCCAGCTTCAGCGCGGACTCCACCGCGTTGGTGCCGGTCGGCCCCGGGAACATGACCTTGTACGGCAGGTCGCGCGGCCGGAGCACCAGGTCCTGGAAGGTCTGGAGGAAGGTCCGCTTGGCCGTGGTCGACATGTCCAGGCCGTGGGTCACCCCGTCGCGCTCCAGATAGTCGATCAGCGCCCGTTTCAGTACCGGGTTGTTGTGGCCGTAGTTGAGTGAGCCGGCCCCGGCGAAGAAGTCGAGGTAGGCATGGCCGTCCTCGTCGTACATCCGGCTGCCCCGCGCCTGGTCGAACACGACGGGCCAGCCGCGGCAGTAGCTGCGGACCTCGGACTCCACGGTCTCGAAGACGCTCAGGTCGGGCTGGGTGATGGTCACGGTGATTCGCTCCTCGGGGGGCGTCAGTGCGCCGGGACGTGGGTCAGCGGGCCTATGCGGTACAGCACTTCGGGGTCGTGCGGGCCGTCGGGGAACAGCTCCTCCGGAAACAGCACCTCGCGGGTCAGCCCGGCGCCGTGGCGCTCGGCGAACGAGGTGAACAGCCGCTCGGAGGCGGTGTTGCCGGGGGTGATGGTCGTCTCCACATCCGTCACGCCCTGCTCGGCGGCGAGCCGCGCGGTCAGCCCGTCCAGCAGCGCGGCGGCGATGCCCCTGCCGCGCTGGGAGCCGTCCACGGCCACCTGCCACACGAGCAGCGTGTGCGGGCGGTCCGGGCGGATGTAGCCGGTGACGAACCCGACCGGCTCGCCGTCCGCGCCGCGCGCCACCGCCGAGGTGCCGGCGAAGTCACGGCACCACAGCAGATAGCTGTACGAGGAGTTCAGGTCGAGCGTTTTCGAGTCCTTGGCGAGACGCCAGAGTGCGGCGCCGTCGGTGACCGCGGGTCTGTCGATGAGCAGGTCGGCGGATGCGGAAGTCATGCGGCCTGAATTTAGCGAGGTGAATTGCGAAATGCACGGCAGTGATCTCGGCAGGGTCTGGACCTCTTGGTGGTATGCCGGATATGACCTGGGTCAAACCGGGACAAAAAGGTGTCTGTGTGGAGTGTGTCACAGGACCGAAACCCGTTGGAAATCGAAGTTGTTTAGCTCTGCAAAAACCGGGCAGGCTAAAAAGGCTGGGCCTGGACGATTGAATTCACGGGGAATTTACGTCGTATGCACAATTGGTTGGAATGGTCGCCGGAAAAGAAAACGGCCCGCGCGAAATCGCGCGGGCCGCTCGTCGGTGCCGGGGGTCAGAGCACGAACTCGTCCACCGCCGCCATGGCCGCCTCGGCGTCCACCGTCAGCCCCTGTCCGGCCAGTGCCGTGCCCAGTGCCGCCAGCGCGCGGCGCACCACCTGCGGCGTGGCGTCGGGCCCGTAGTGGTTCACCCGGATCATCTCCCTGGCCAGCGCCCCGCCACCGGCGGCCAGCGGCAGCCCCGGGTCGCTCTCCAGCGCCCGTGCCACCAGCTCCGAGGCCACCGTGCCCGCCGGCACCCGCAGCGTGGTCGCCACCGGCGCCGCGTCCCGCTCCGCACGGACGTACGGCTGGAGGCCGCCGCCCAGGGCGAGCGCGCCCGCCCGCGTGGCCCGCGCGAGGTCGCGGTGCCGGGCCATCACCGTGTCCAGGCCGTCCGCCTCGATCCGCTCGATGCAGGCGTCCAGCGCCAGCATCTCCAGCTGCGCCGGGGCGTGCGGCAGCGCCTTGCGGCCGCCGTCGATCCAGCGCTCCTTCCAGTCCAGCAGGGAGAGGTAGGAGCGGCGCGGGGCGCCGGGGTTGGCGGCCATCCGCTCCCAGGCCCGCTCGCTCACCGAGATCGCGGAGACCCCGGCGGGCCCGCCCATCGCCTTCTGGGCGCCGATCACGCACAGGTCCACGCCCCACGCGTCCGGCAGCACCGGCTCGGCGCCGACCGAGGCGACCGCGTCCAGGTAGAAGAGGGCGCCATGCTCCCGCACCGCCTCGCCGATCTCCGCGACCGGGTTGGTGTTGCCGGTGGCCGCCTCCGCGTGCACCAGGGAGACGAAGTCGATCTCCGGGTGCTCGGCGAACGCCGCCCGGACCTGGTCCGCGGTGACCGCCGAGTCGAAGGGCACCGCGAGGTCGTGCACGGTCGCGCCGGAGTCGCGCAGCCAGTCGCCGAAGGTCTGGCCGTACGGGCCGGTGATCACATTCAGCGCCACGGTGCCCGGGCCGGCGGCCGCGCGGATCGCACCCTCCAGCGGCAGCAGCGCCTCGCCCTGGGTGATCAGCACGTCCTGCCGGGTGTCCAGCAGCCGGGCCACCCGGTCCTCGATGGCGGCGAACCGCGCAGCGGTCAGCGGGGGCAGGTCGAGGAGGGGATGGGTCACGGCGGGTGCCTTCTTCGCTCACGAGGTCCACGGGGCCGGCCCCGGCCGGGCCGACGGTGACGAGGGTAACTGGCGGCCTCCGTGCCGTTTTGACCGGCGACATCTTAGGCTGGACGGCCGCGCAGCCATCAGTTTGATTTGAGAGGCCCAAACCTCTCCTTATAATCGGAACCCACAGTTCCCCCGATCGGGAGATTCCCCCCATGAAGACCCTTCTTCGGCGCCGGCCCCGTGTGCTGGCAGCCATCACCGCGACGGCCGCGATCGCGCTCGTCGCCGGCTGCTCCTCCTCGGGCGGCGGGGGCGGGAAGACCACCGTCAAGGGGGTCCACCTCGCCAACGCCGGGGCGCTGACGGTCTGCACCCACCTGCCCTACCCGCCGTTCCAGTCGGTGATCGACGGCAAGGTGCAGGGCTTCGACGTCTCCCTGATCGACCTGGTCGCCAAGGACCTGGGCGTGAAGCAGAAGATCGTGGACACGCCGTTCGAGAACTTCAAGACCGGCGCCTTCCTCAACTCCGGCCAGTGCGACCTCGCCGCGGCCGGTATGACGATCACCGACGAGCGCAAGAAGAACGTCGACTTCTCCGACCCCTACTTCGAGGCCACCCAGGCGGTGCTGGCCAACAAGAAGAGCGGCATCAAGTCGTTCGCGGACCTCAAGGGCAAGAAGCTCGGCGCGCAGGCGCAGACCACCGGTGAGGACTTCGCCAAGAGCAAGGGCCTCGACCCGGTCTCCTTCCACTCCTCCGACGCGGTCCTCAACGGCCTGCGCACCGGCCAGGTCCAGGCCGTGGTCATCGACTACCCGGTGGTCCAGGGCTGGCTGAAGGACAAGGCCAACTCCTCCGCCTTCCAGGTGGTGGACAACATCAACACCGGCGAGCAGTACGGCTTCACGGTGAAGAAGGGCAACACGGCCCTGCGCGACGCGATCAACAAGGCGCTGGCCCACGCCAAGTCCGACGGCGAGTACAAGAAGATCTACGAGAAGTGGATCGGCCCGTACGACCCGTCCGCCGCCTCCCCCTCCGCGGGCTCCTGACCCGATGGCCGACACGGACACCCGCATCCAGCCCCGCAAGAAGGGCCTGACCCGCAGGCAGCGGCGCAGGCTCTCACGCGGCGCGCAGTACGTCGTCTTCGTCGCAGCCGTCCTCGCCTTCGCGTTCTCCGCGGACTGGGGACGGCTGAAGAACCAGTTCGCGCAACTGCCCATCGCCGAGCAGATGTTCCCGGACATCATCACGCTGGCGCTGAAGAACACCGTGCTCTACACGCTGTCCGGCTTCGTGGTCGGACTCGTGCTGGGCATCGTGGTCGCCCTGATGCGGCTGTCCTCCGTGGGGCCGTACCGCTGGCTCGCCGGCATCTACATCGAGATCTTCCGGGGCCTGCCCGCCCTGCTGATCTTCATCTTCGTCGGCGTCGGCGTGCCGCTGGCCTTCCCGGACGTGCAGTATCCGGGCGGCACCTACGGCAAGGTCGCGGTCGCCCTCGGCCTGGTCTCGGCCGCGTACATGGCCGAGACGATCCGGGCGGGCATCCAGGCGGTGCCCAAGGGGCAGATGGAGGCGGCGCGTTCGCTGGGCTTCTCGCCCGCGCGGGCCATGATCTCCATCGTCATCCCGCAGGCGTTCCGCATCATCCTGCCCCCGCTCACCAACGAACTCGTCCTGCTCTTCAAGGACTCCTCGCTGGTGCTGTTCCTCGGTGTCACGCTGGAGGAGCGCGAGCTGTCCAAGTTCGGCAACGACCTGGCCAGCACCACCGCCAACTCCACCCCCATCCTGGTGGCCGGCCTGTGTTATCTGCTGGTCACCATCCCGCTCGGCTTCGTCGTACGCCGGATGGAGTCCAAGTCCCAGGAGGCGATCCGGTGAGCACTCCCGAGATCCGCGTCGAGGGGCTGCACAAGTCCTTCGGCGACAATCACGTCCTGCGCGGTGTCGACCTGGAGATCGGCCAGGGCGAGGTGGTCTGCGTCATCGGGCCGTCCGGCTCCGGCAAGTCCACCCTGCTGCGCTGCGTCAACCTGCTGGAGGAACCCCAGCAGGGCACCATCGTGGTCGGCGGCACCGAGCTGACCGACCCGGACGTGGACATCGACGCCGTACGCCGGCGCATCGGCATGGTGTTCCAGCAGTTCAACCTCTTCCCGCACCTCGATGTCACCGAGAACCTCACGCTGCCCCAGCGCCGGGTGCTTAGGCGGGACAAGGCGGCGGCGGAGAAGGTCGCGGCGGAGAACCTGGCCCGGGTCGGGCTCGCCGACAAGGCGCACGCCTACCCCTCCTCGCTCTCCGGCGGCCAGCAGCAGCGGGTGGCCATCGCCCGCTCGCTCGCCATGGGCCCCGAGGTGATGCTCTTCGACGAGCCGACCTCCGCGCTCGACCCCGAGCTGGTCGGTGACGTGCTCGCGGTGATGCGGGGGCTCGCCGAGGAGGGCATGACCATGATGGTCGTGACCCACGAGATGACCTTCGCCCGCGAGGTCGCGGACCGGGTCGTGTTCATGGACGGCGGCGTCATCGTCGAGCAGGGCACCCCGGAGGAGGTCATCGGGAACCCGAAGAACGAGCGGACCCGGCACTTCCTCTCCCGCATCCTGGACCCGGCGATGGCCGAGGTGGAGGACGTACCCGGCAAGACGGAGAAGTAGCCGGGGCTTCAGCCCGGGGGGCGGCCTCACTAAGGTGCGGTGCATGAGCGATCACGCGGTGCTGCACGTGAAGGGGCGGGTCCTGGCCGGACCCGACGACGTCCGCGACGAGCTGTGGGTGGTCGGCGGCCGCATCACCTACGACCGCCCCGCCGGCGCCGGTGACGTCATGACTGTAGCGGGCTGGGCGCTCCCCGGCCTGGTCGACGCCCACTGCCATGTCGGCCTCGGCGCGGAGGGCCCGGTCGACGCGGACACCGCCGAGAAGCAGGCCCTCACCGACCGCGAGGCCGGCGCCCTGCTGCTCCGGGACGCCGGTTCACCCTCCGACACCCGCTGGGTGGACGACCGCGCGGACCTCCCGAAGATCATCCGTGCCGGGCGGCACATCGCCCGTACCCGCCGCTACATCCGGGGTTACGCCCACGAGATCGAGCCCGCCGACCTCGTCTCCTACGTCGGCCGGGAGGCGCGGCGCGGGGACGGCTGGGTCAAGCTGGTCGGTGACTGGATCGACCGGGGCGTCGGCGACCTCGCGCCCTGCTGGCCGCGCGAGGCGGTCGAGGCGGGGATCGCGGAGGCGCACCGGCTGGGCGCGCGGGTCACCGCGCACTGCTTCGCGGAGAGTTCGCTGCGGGACCTGGTGGAGTCCGGCATCGACTGCGTCGAGCACGCCACCGGGCTCACCCCCGAGCTGATCCCGCTGTTCGCGGAGCGCGGGGTCGCCATCGTGCCGACCCTGGTCAACATCGCCACCTTCCCCGACCTGGCGGCGGGCGGCGACGACAAGTACCCCCGCTGGTCGGCCCATATGCGACGCCTCCATGAGCGGCGCTACGACACGGTGCGCGACGCCTATGACGCGGGCATCCCGGTGTACGTCGGCACGGACGCGGGCGGCTCGCTGCCGCACGGGCTGGTCGCCGCCGAGGTGGCGGAACTGGTCACCGCCGGCATCCCGCCCGTCGAGGCGCTGGCCGCCACCAGCTGGGCCGCCCGCGCCTGGCTGGGCCGCCCCGGCCTGGAGGAGGGCGCCCCGGCGGACCTGGTGGTCTACGAGTCCGACCCGCGCGCCGACGTACGGGTGCTCGCGGCGCCGCGCCGGGTGGTGCTGAACGGGCGGGTCGTGCAGTAGGCGGAGCGAACGGCCGTGCCCGCTTAATCGAATACGGGGGCGGAAACCCCACGATGGAGTGAAGTAACCCAGGATCGCTGACCGTTCACCCACAGTGCGTAAGGGTTGTCGTGTCCCGAGCACGTTCCTCCTGGGGGTCCCACCGCCTTGAACAGCGACAACTTCCGCATGCCCGCACGCCGCCTCGCCGCCGTGGCGACGGCCGCCGCCCTCACCGCCGCGCCCCTGCTCCTGAGCGTGCGCCCGGCGCACGCCACCAGCGGCCATGGACACGCCTCCGCCGCCGTGCTGCGCGCCGGCCTCGACGTGTCCCTGCTCCACCGCACCGCCGACGTCCCCCTCACCCTTTCGCTCAACGAGGTCCAGGCGCCGGGCGACGCCGACCGCACCGCGCTCTCGGCCCGGCTCGACGGCGTGAACCAGGGCCGCCCCTTCTCCGTACTGCGCGCCGACGTCGCCTCGGCCAGAGCCACCGCCAACGACCAGCGCGCCGAGGGCTCGGTCCGTCTCGCCAACGCCCGGTTGCACGTGCCCGGTCTGCCGCTGCTGTCCCTGGTCGAGGTCGGCACGGTCACCGCCCGCGCCACCTGCGCGGCCGGAAAGGAGCCCGAGGCCGAGGCGAACGTCCTCGGCACCGTCACCGTGCTCGGCAGACGCACCACCCTCACCGCGGGCGGTCCCACCGAGGTCCGCGTCCCCGGCGTCGGCGAGGTCCGCCTCCGCCTGGCCGAACACCGGACCACCTCCGGCACGGCGGCGGCCACCGCGCTCCGCCTCAAGGTCTCGGTGAACCCGCTGCGGCTGAACGTGGCCGAGGTGAAGGGCACCGTCACGCTGGCGGAGGCGAGCTGTGAGACACCGGCGGGGGAGGAGGAGACGACGCCCAGCGAGGCCCCCGCCTCCTCGGAGCCCGCCGCGCCCACGCCGGAGCAGTCCACCGAGGCCCCCGCGCCCCGGGCCGAGCCCCAGGGCGCCCGGAGCAACCTCGCCGAGACGGGCGGCAGTTCGGCCACCCCGTACATCGCGGGTGGCGCGCTGGCCCTGCTCCTGCTGGGCGGCGGCGCGGTGACGGTGGCCCGCGGGCGCCGGGGCTGAGGCGTCTACGTCAGCGCCGTGCGCAGCGCGTCGACGAACCCCGCCATCGTCGTCCGGTCCCGGACCGCCACCCGGAGCCAGTCCGGGCCCAGGCCGGGGAAGGTGTCGCCCCGGCGGACGGCGTAGCCCAGCTCGCGCAGGCGGTGCCGTACGCGCTGTGCGTCCGGCAGTTCCAGCAGGACGAAGGGCGCTTCCGCGGGGCCGGTGACCTTGAGGCCGTAGGGGGCCAACTCGGCCAGGCCGGTCAGGAGATGGGCGCGGTCGGCGGCCGTGCGGTGGGCCGCGTGGGCCGCCTCGGCGAGGGCGCGGGGGGCCACGCAGGCGCGGGTCGCGGCCAGGGCCGGGGTGGACACCGGCCACAGGGGCTGGGCGCGTTCCAGGGTGGTCACCGTGTCCGGGGCCGCGAGGACGTAGCCGACCCTGAGCCCGGCCAGGCCCCAGGTCTTGGTGAGGCTGCGCAGCACGACCAGGCCGGGCACGTCCGTCCGCTCGGCCAGCGCCTCCCGCTCACCCGGCACCGCGTCCATGAACGCCTCGTCCACGACCAACGTCCGCCCCGGCCGCGCGAGTCGGGTGAGTGCTCCGGCCGGGTGGAGCACCGAGGTCGGGTTGGTCGGGTTGCCGACGATCACCAGGTCGGCGTCCTCGGGCACCGAAGCCGGGTCCAGCCGGAAGCCGTCCCGCCCGCTCAGCAGCACCCGCTCCACCGTGTGCCCCGCGTCCCGCAGCGCCGCCTCCGGCTCGGTGAACTGCGGATGCACCACCACCGGCCGCCGCACCTCGAGCGCACGGGCCAGCAGCACGAACGCCTCCGCCGCACCCGCCGTCAGCAGCACCCGCTCCACCGGCAGCCCGTGCCGCTGAGCCACCGCCGCCCGCGCGGCCCGCCCGTCCGGGTAGGCCGCGAGAGTGGTCAGCGAGGCGGCGATCTCCTCGCGCAGCCAGTGCGGGGGCGTGTCCGCGCGGACGTTGACGGCGAGGTCCACCAGGCCCGCCCCGGCGTCGCGGACCTCGGCGTCCCCGTGATGGCGCAGATCGGGCCCGGCGTCAGTGCGCATGGCTGTGGGAGTGGCCGCCGTGGTGGTGATGGCCGTGCCCGTGGTCGTGGCCGTCGTCGTCCGGGTGGAAGTGCGGCTGCTGGGGCCGGCCCACCTTGTCCTCGAACCCCGGCAGCGCGATCCGGTACACACAGGAGTCGCAGTTCATGCGCAGATCACCGGCGACGGCCTCCGCGTACCGCTCCATCACCAGGTCCAGCAGCTCCGGCTCGGGCCCGATCACGTCCGCCGAGCGCACCTCCACCTCCGGGTGCGCGGCCGCCCACTCCTCGGTCTGCCGCCGCACCCGGTCGGGGAGGATGCCGGTGAACAGGAAGTACGGCAGCACGACGACCCGCCGCGCCCCCAGCCGGGCGACCCGGTCCAGGCCGCTCGGCACGTCCGGTGCCGCCAGCGACACGAACGCCGTCTCCACGCCCGCGTATCCGCGCCCCTCCCACAGCAGCCGGGCCGCCTTGCACACCTCGGCGTTGGCGTCCGGGTCGGTGGAGCCGCGCCCGACCAGCAGCACGGTCACGTCCTCGCGGGGGGTGCCGGCGAGGGTCTCGTCCAGCCGGCGTTCCAGCACCCGCAGCAGGGCGGGGTGCGGGCCGAGGGGGCGGCCGTAGGTGTAGGTGACGCCCGGATGGCGCTCCTTCTCGCGGGCCAGCGCGGCCGGTATGTCGCCCTTGGCGTGCCCGGCGGACACCAGCATCAGCGGTACGGCGGCGAAGCGGCGTACGCCCCGTTCCACCAGCTCGGTGACGGCCTCGCCCAGCGGGGGCGGGGACAGCTCGATGAAGCCGCCCGCGACGGGCAGTTCGGGGTGGCGGCGGCCCAGCTCCTTCACGAAGTCGCGGAACGCCTCGGCCCCGGCCTCGTCACGGGTGCCGTGTCCGGCGATGAGCAGGGCGGGCGGCTGGGTGGTCACGGTGTCTCCTCGGGATGAGTCGGGTGGTACAGCAGGGCGTTGAGCGCGGCGGCGGCGACCGCCGAGCCGCCCTTCTCGGAGACGTTGCTCACGGCGGGCAGCCCGCTCGCGCGCAGCGCCTCCTTGGACTCGGCGGCGCCCACGAAGCCGACCGGCAGCCCGATGACGAGCGCCGGGTCGGCATCCAGGGTGAGCAGCTCCTCCAGCGCGGTCGGCGCGCAGCCGATCACCCACAGCGCGCCCGGACCGACCTGCTCGTGGGCGAGCCGCACGGCATGCGCCGAACGGGTCAGTCCGGGGCCGGACCTGGCCTCCCGCAGCCGGCAGACGGTGTCACGGCGGGTGATCCCGGCGGCGACCATCTCCACGTCCACGACGACCGGCGCCCCGGCGTGCAGCGCGGCGTGCCCGCGCCGGAGGTCGGCCTCGGCCGTGACGAGGTCGGTGGCGTAGTCGAGGTCGGCGGCGGAGTGGATGACCCGCTCCACCACCGCACGGGTCAGCGGCGGGAAGCCGGAGGTGTCCAGGCGGGCGCGCAGCCGCCGGAACGACTCCTGCTCGATGGGGTGGACGACACGGTTCACCGGGCTCCCTCCGGGGCGTGCTGCCAGCGGTAGCCGCGCGGGGTCACCATGCGCCCGGCGATGTTCCGGGTGGCGGTGTTGCCGACGGTGACCACCGTCATCATGTCGACGGTCGCCGGGTCGAGTCCGGCGAGCGTGGTCAGCCGGGCGGACTCGTCCGGCCGTGAGGCGTTGCGCACCACACCGACCGGCGTCCCCGGCTCCCGGTGGTCGCTCAGGACGGCCAGCGCCTTGGGGAGCTGCCAGTCCCGGCCGCGCGAACGGGGGTTGTAGAAGGTCACCACGATGTCCGCCTCGGCGGCCGCGCGCACCCGGCGCTCGATGACCTCCCACGGGGTGTGCAGGTCGGAGAGGCTGATCGAGACGTGGTCGTGGCCCAGCGGCGCGCCCAGCACCGCCCCGGCCGCGAGCGCGGCGGTGACACCGGGAACGCCGACCACGTCGATGTCGTCGGACGCCTCGGCGAGCGCGGGGGAGGCCATGGCGTACACGCCCGCGTCCCCGCTGCCGATCAGCGCCACCGCGTGTCCCTTGCGGGCCTCCGCGACCGCCGTACGGGCCCGCTCCTCCTCCGCCCCGAGTCCCGACTCCAGCACCCGGGTGCCGGGCCGGATCAGGTCGCGGATCTGGTCGACGTACTGGTCCAGGCCCACCAGCACCGAGGCGCGCCGCAGTTCGGCGGCCGCGCGCGGGGTCAGCAGGTCGCGGGCGCCGGGCCCGAGCCCGACCACCGCGAGCCGGCCCCGGCCGGGACGCCGTACGACCGCGCAGGTCGCCATGGCGGGGCTGGCGGCCGACTTCCGCTTGGGCACGAGGAGTTCGCCACCGGTCCGCAGCGCGGCGGCCTCCGCCACGGACGGGGTGCCGACCGCGGCGAGGGGCGCGTCCGAGGGGTTGGGCACGGACACGGCGGCCAGCTCGTCCGCCGGGTACGTCACCAGGGGCACGCCCAGCCGCTCCGCGGCCGCCACGATGCCGGGCTCCTCCGACTTGGCGTCCACGGTGGCGAGTTCGGCGACCGACCGCACCGAGAGCCCCGCCTCGCGCAACGCCTCCTCGATCAGCCCGAGCACCTCCTCGACCGGCGCACCCCTGGACGCGCCGACCCCGACCACCAGGGACGGCGGACGCAACAGCACCTCCCGCGGACCCGGTTGTACGGCCTGGTCGGTCAACCGCACCGTGTACGCACCCTGTTCGGCAAAGGGCACCGGCGGCAGCGGCCAGGCCGACTCGGCCTCCAGCGCCACCGGTTCACCGTCCAGCAGTGCCCGCGACACCGCCGCGACCGCGCCCTCCGCCGGCAGGCCCAGGGTGTCCAGTCCGGCCAGGCCCACCGCGTCCGTCGCCGTCGTCACCACGGGCTCCGCCCCGAGCAACGCGGCTACCTCGTACGCCAGTTCATTGGCGCCGCCGCCGTGTCCGCCGACCAGGGACACCGCGAACCGGCCGCCCTCGTCCACGCACACCACGCCCGGATCGGTGGCCTTGTCCCCGAGCAGGGGGGCCAGCAGCCGGACCGTGGCACCGGTGGCCAGGAAGCACACCAGCCGGTCGCACTCCGCGAACGCCGCCCGTACGGCCTCCCCGGCCGGGCCCTCGTACACCCGCGTACGGTCCGGCCAGGCCGCGGCCAGCCGGTCGCGGGCCGCCGCCCCCGCCGCGGTGGCGGAAATCAGGCCGATCACTGGACTCCTCCTTCACTCCGTGCCGGGAGGCGGTCGCCCCACAGCAGGAAAACGGGGTTGCCGGCCGCCAGCCGGGTCACGTCACCCGGCAGCGGCGCCAGCCGCGAGGACTGCAACAACACCCCGTCACAGCTCAGCCCGGCCCGCGTCAGCGCCTCGCGCACCGGGCCGACCCGGTCCAGCGCGGCCACGGCCACCACGACCGTCCGCCGCGCCCGCTCCGCGCAGACGCCGACCACGGCGGCGAGATCACGCCCGCCACCGCCCACGAACACCGCGTCGGGCTCGTCGAGACCGGCCAGCGCCTCCGGGGCGGTGCCGTGCACCACGCTCACGTCGACACCGTGGGCGCGGGCGTTGGCCCGAACCCGCCCGGCGCCGTCCTCGGTCTTCTCCACCGCGGTCACGGCCGCGCCGAGCCGCGCGCACTCCACGGCCACCGAGCCCGACCCCGCGCCCACGTCCCACACCAGGTCGCCCAGGCGCGGCCCGAGCCGGGCGAGCGCCAGCGCCCGCACCTCGAACTTGGTGATCATCGAGTCCCGGTGCGCGAACTCGCCCTCGGCGAGCGCCCATCGCGCGGGCCCGGCACCCGGACCGGCGACCGTGCGCGGGCCGTCCTCGTTCCGCGTCTCGTCCAGGCACAGCACCACGCTCACCGCCGGACCCCAGTCCCGCGCGGCGGCCTCGGCGGGCGTCACCCGCTCCACCCGCTCCCGCTCCGGATCACCGAGGGCGCTCACCACGACCAGTGCCCGGCCCGTACCCTCCAGCCGGGCACCCAGCTCGGCCGGACCCGAGCCCGGCCCGGTCAGCACGGCCACCTTCGGGCGTGCCCGGCACACATTCACCGCCGTACGCAGGTCCCGTCCGTGCGCGCTCACCACCACCGCGTCGTCCCAGGTCAGCCCCAGCCGGGCGAAGGCACCCGCCACCGACGACACGCCCGGCCGCACCTCGAGCAGCCCCGCGCCGAAGCGTTCCGCAAGCACCCGCACGATGCCGAAGAACCCCGGATCACCCGAGGCCAGCACCACCACCGGCCGCTGCTCGGCCACGTACTTCCCGATCGTGTTAAGGGCGGGCGCCAGCGGGCCGAGCACCACGCGTGCCGCGCCCTCGGGCACCGGCGCGGCGTCCAGATGGCGCTGCCCGCCGACCACCAGCTCCGCGCCGGTGAGCGCGTCCGGCGGGAGCGGGGCGCCCGTCCCCGCGCCGACGACCGTGATCAACTGCTCGCCCCCCGCTCACGCAGCGCCCGCCGCGCCTCCGGGTCGGCCTTGCGGAAGCCGTGGAAGTGGCCGGGGTGGTACAGGTGCGAGCGGGTGCCGTGCGCGTCCAGCGCGGCGCCGACCAGGAACAGGGTGTGCTTCCACAGCCGGTGCTCCTTGACCGTCTCCTCCAGCGTGCCGATCGTGCACCGCACCACCAGCTCCTCCGGCCAGGTCACCTGATGGGCGACCACGACCGGGGTGGACGTCGGGTAGCCGCCCTCCAGCAGCTCGCGCACCAACTGGCCGCTGCGCGCCGCCGACAGGAACACCGCCATCGTGGTTCCGTGCCGGGCGAACTCGCGCACCTCCTCACCGGGCGGCATCGGCGTCTTGCCGCCGCCGAGCCGGGTCAGGATCACCGACTGGGCCACCTCCGGGATGGTCAGCTCCCGCCCCGCCAGCGCGGCCACCGCCGAGAACGAGGACACGCCCGGCACGATCTCCGTGGCGATGCCTGCCTCCGCGCAGCGGTCCATCTGCTCCTGCGTGCCGCCCCACAGCGAGGGGTCGCCGGAGTGCACCCGCGCGACCTTCAGACCCTCCGCGTGGGCACGCCGGTACACGGCCACCACGTCCTCCAGGGAGAGGGTCGCCGAGTCGAGGATCTCCGCGTCCGCGCGGGCGTGCTCCAGCACCTCGGCGCGGACCAGGCTGGCCGCCCAGATCACCACGTCCGCCTCCGCGATCGCGCGGGCCGCGCGGAACGTCAGCAGATCGGCGGCACCGGGCCCGGCACCGACGAACGTCACCTTGCCGGCGGGGGCATCGGCCATGGGAAGGGTCCTCTCCTGAGGGAAGCCCGGACACGTGGTCGTGGTCCGGGAGGGGTCTGGGGAACTGGGGTGAATGTCAGGGTCTGATGAGGTTTGCGGGTCGCAGGATGTGCGCACAGGGGCCCGCATCGGATAGCAAGGGCCTATGGCGGTCCTTGTCGCGCTCGGCGCGTTCCTGATGACGCTGGCCGGCGGCTGGACGGCGCAGCGCGTGACCGACCGTCGCCACCTGGTCCTGGGCCTGGCCGGCGGCCTCATGCTGGGCGTGGTCGGCCTCGACCTGCTCCCCGAGGCGCTGGAGGCGGCCGGTCACAAAGTGTTCGGCGTACCGGCGGCGCTCGTGCTGTTCGTCGCCGGCTTCCTGCTGGCCCATCTGGTGGAACGTCTCCTCGCCGGCCGCCAGGCCGCGCACGGCGCCGGCGAGCACACGCACCGGGCGCCCGAGGTCGGCCTCACGGCGGCCGCCGCGATGGTCGGGCACAGCTTCATGGACGGCGTCGCCATCGGCGCCGCCTTCCAGATCGGCGAGGGCATGGGCCTGTCCGTCGCCCTCGCCGTGGTCGCGCACGACTTCGCCGACGGCTTCAACACCTTCACCATCACCAGCCTGTACGGCAACGCCCGCCGGCGGGCCGTCGCCATGCTGGTCGCCGACGCCTGCGCGCCGGTCCTGGGCGCGCTGTCCACGACGCTCGTGCACATCCCGGAGAAGCTGCTCGGCGGCTACCTCGGCCTCTTCGGCGGCGCGCTGCTCTATCTCGCCGCCGCCGAGATCCTCCCCGAGGCCCACCACGAACACCCCGCCCGCTCCACCGTGCTGTGCACCGTCGCGGGCGCCGCCTTCATCTGGCTGGTGGTCGGCCTCTCCGGCGGCTGACCCCCTCACAGCTTCCCGCCCCGGCCGCCCGCGCGCCGGGGCGGCGCTATGAGCGTCGACAGGTACGGCAGCGCGTCGCCGTCCAGCTCGGCGGCGGGCCGTACGGACTCCTCCGGCAGGCCCAGCGCCGAGCCCCACACCGCGTCCTCCAGTCGGCCGGACTCCCGCAGCGCCCGGGCCACCTCGGCCGCGTGCCGCCCGAACTTGTACGCCACCACGGTCCCCGGACCGGCCAGCGCCTCCTTCAGCGCCGCGGTGCCCGCCGTCACCGGGACCAGCGTCAGGGGCTCGGTGCCCTCGGTCAGGACCGCGCCCGACCTGGCCGCGAGGTCCTGCATCGCGGTGATGCCGGGAACCGTCTCGACGACCAGCTCGGGCACCAGCGCGGTGAGCGTCTGCGCGAGGTAGGTGAAGGTCGAGTACACGTTGGGGTCGCCGATGGTCGCGAACGCCACGTACGCGTGCTCCCGCAGCAGCTCCGCGACCCGCGCGCCCGCCGCGTCCCACGCGGCCTCCCGGCGCGCGTGGTCCGTCCGCTCGTTCAGCGCGAACACCACCCGGACGATCTTCTCCCCGGACACGTGGTGCAGCACCGTCGCCTCCGCCCGGCCCCGCTCCATGGTGTCCATCACCGGTACGACCACCACATCGGCGGCCCGCAACGCGTTGACCCCCTTCACCGTCACCAGCTCCGGGTCCCCGGGACCCACTCCGACCCCGACCAGCCTGCTGCTCATGAAGTCCGGCACCTCTCCGTGAATCTCCGGGCCACTTGGGGCTCCGACGCCCAGTGCGTATGCAGATAACTCGCGTGCACGCCCCCTTGCACGAACCCCTCCACCCGCCGACGGGGCGCGACGACGCCCCACGCCGGCGCCTCGCCGGCCCCCGGCTCGATCACGGTCCGATGGAACTCGTGCCCCCGCATCCGGGTCCCGGCCACCGCCAGCACGCTGTCCCCCACGGCCACGGCATCCCGGTACCCGAGCGTCAGCCGCTCGCCCATCCGCGCCGCCGCATCGAGCACCCCGCACATGGGGACCCCGTCGAGCTCCCGGCACAGATAGAGCAGTCCGGCACACTCAGCGGCGACGGGCGCCCCGGAAAGGGCGAGCGCGGCGACCTCCTTGCGCAGCGACTCGTTGGCCCCGAGCTCACTGGCGTAGACCTCGGGGAACCCCCCACCGACGACGAGCCCCCGAGTCCCGTCGGGCAACCGCTCGTCCCGCAGCGGGTCGAAGGTGACGACCTCCGCCCCGGCGGCTTCGAGCAACTCGGCGTGCTCGGCGTAGGAGAAGGTGAACGCGGGCCCACCGGCGACGGCCACCACGGGTCGTGGACGTACGGCGTCGCTGCCGTCGCTCCGAGGCGGCTGGTCGTGGCTGGGCGGAGAAAGGGCCTCAGCCGGAGACCACCCCGCACCCGGCAGCGCTCCCGCACTACGCGCCAGCGCCATCAGCGCGTCCAGGTCGCACCCGGCGGACACCTGCGCCGCCATCGCCGCGACCGCCGACACCGCGGCAGCACCCCGCTCGGCGACAGGCACCAACCCCAGATGCCGGGACGGCGTCTCCACCTGCGAGGCCCGCCGCAGCGCGCCCAGCACAGGCACCCCCGCCTCCTCCAGAGCCTCCCGCAGCAACGCCTCGTGCCGCGACGACCCCACCTTGTTGAGGATGACGCCCCCGATCCGCACCCCCGTGTCCCAGGACGCGAACCCATGCACCAGCGCCGCGACGGACCGGGACTGCGACGACGCGTCGACAACCAGCACCACCGGCGCCCGCAGCAACTTGGAGACCTGCGCGGTGGACGCCAGCTCCCCCTGCCCCGCGGCCCCGTCGTACAGCCCCATCACGCCCTCGACGACCGCGAGATCACACCCCTGGGCCCCATGGCCGAACAGCGGGGCGACCAGCTCCGGCCCACACAGATACGCGTCGAGATTCCGCCCCACCCGCCCGGTGGCGAGCGCGTGATAACCGGGGTCGATGTAGTCCGGCCCCACCTTGTGCGGAGACACCGCGAGCCCCCGCGCGGCGAACGCGGCCATCAGCCCCGTGGCGACGGTCGTCTTCCCGCACCCCGACGAGGGCGCGGCGATGACCAGCCGGGGAACGGACATCACCACTCGATGCCCCTCTGCCCCTTCTGCCCGGCGTCCATGGGGTGCTTCACCTTCGACATGTCGGTCACGAGGTCCGCGAAATCCACCAGGGCGGCGGGCGCGTTACGCCCGGTGATCACCACGTGCTGATTCCCCGGCCGGGTGCGCAGCACCGAGACGACCTCCTCGGTGTCCACCCACCCCCAGTGCATCGGGTACGCGAACTCGTCCAGCACATAGAGCCGGTACGTCTCGGCGGCCAGGTCCCGCTTGACCTGCGCCCACCCCTCCCGGGCCTTCTCCTCGTTGTCGAGCTGGGCGTCCCGCTGCACCCAGGACCACCCCTCGCCCATCTTGTGCCAGTCGACGGTCCCGCCCTCGCCGGAGGCACCGAGCACGCGCAGCGCGTTCTCCTCGCCGACCTTCCACTTCGCCGACTTGACGAACTGGAACACCCCGATCGGCCACCCCTGGTTCCAGGCCCGCAGCGCCAGCCCGAACGCGGCCGTCGACTTGCCCTTCCCGATCCCCGTGTGCACGACCACCAGCGGGCGATTGCGCCGCTGCCGCGTCGTCAGCCCGTCGTCCGGCACCACACTCGGCTGCCCCTGCGGCATTACGCGGCCCTCCTCGAAGTCGTCCCCCGCACATCCCTGACCAGCCCGGCGATGGCGTCCGCCCGCAACTCCTCCAGCGTCACCGCCGTACCCTCCAGCTCCTCCGCGAGCCGCCCCGCGAGCCCCAGCCGCACCGGCCCCGACTCGCAGTCCACGACCACCGAGGCCACCGACTCCGCGCCCAGCAGCCGTGCCGCCCGTCCCGCCAGCGCCACCGGCTCCGGACCACCGGTCGCCCGGCCGTCCGTCACCACCACCAGCAGCGCCCGCCGCGAGGGGTCCCGCAGCCGCTCCACCCGCAGCACGTCGTGCGCCTTCAGCAGCCCCGCGGCCAGCGGCGTACGGCCGCCCGTCGGCAGCGACTCCAGCCGGGCCGCCGCCGCGTCCACCGACGAGGTCGGGGGCAGCGCCACCTCGGCGGCCGTGCCCCGGAAGGTCACCAGACCGACCTTGTCCCGCCGCTGGTAGGCGTCCAGCAGCAACGACAGCACGGCACCCTTCACCGCGCTCATCCGCTGCCGCGCCGCCATCGAACCGGAGGCGTCCACCACGAACAGCACCAGGTTGCCCTCGCGCCCCTCCCGCGCCGCCTGCCGCAGATCGTCCCGGCGCAGCACCAGCCCCGGCCCCGACCGGCCCCGAACCCGCTGATGCGGCGCCGCCGCCCGAACGGTGGCCGCCAGGTGCAGCTTGGTCAGCGCCCCGCGCGGCCGCAGCGCGCCGGTGGTCCGCCCGCGCTCGGTCCGCGCCCGCGAACGCCGCCCGGCCGCACCCGCCCCGACACCGGGCACGGTCAGCGCCTTGGTACGGAACGGCTCCGCCGCCAGAGCCGGCGCCTGCTCACCCGCCTTGCCGGCGGCCGGCCGCGGCTCCCCGTCCTCCCCGGATTCGGGCTGCGCACCGGCGTCCCCGCCCTGCGGCCCCTCCTCCGGCGACGGCTGCCCGCCGCCACCGGGACCGTCCGGATCGGGATCGTCGTCGTCCCCGGCCGACTCCTCCAGCGTCCGGTCGAGCTTGTCCTCGTCCAGACCCGGCGCGTCGAAGGGGTTGCGCCGCCGCCGGTGCGGCAGCGCCAGCAGCGCGGCCTGCCGCACGTCCTCGGCCAGCACATCGCTCCGCCCGTCCAACGCGGCCAGCGCGGTCGCGGTACGCGCCATCACGATGTCGGCCCGCATGCCGTCCACCTCGAAGGCCGCGCAGGTCGCCGCGATCTGCTTCAGCGCACCGTCGCCCAGCCGCACCTTGGGCAGCAGCTCCCGCGCCGCGACGACGCGTTGCCGTACGGCGCTCTCCTCGTCCGCCCAGCGC
This sequence comes from Streptomyces griseoluteus, assembly GCF_004784465.1. Lineage (GTDB taxonomy): Bacteria > Actinomycetota > Actinomycetes > Streptomycetales > Streptomycetaceae > Streptomyces > Streptomyces griseoluteus. The sequence continues at coordinate 661,854 of NZ_SRRU01000002.1, forward strand.
GCCGCGAAGGCGGCCGGATCGTCGTCGTACGCCAGCCTGCGCCGCACGACCTCCACCCGCTGATCCGGCTCCCGCGAGGCCGCGACCTCCACGGTCAGCCCGAACCGGTCGAGCAGCTGCGGCCGCAGTTCCCCCTCTTCGGGGTTCATCGTCCCCACGAGCAGGAACCGCGCGGCATGCCGTACGGAGACCCCCTCGCGCTCGACGTACGAGGCCCCCATCGCGGCCGCGTCCAGCAGCACGTCCACCAGGTGGTCGTGCAGCAGGTTGACTTCGTCGACGTAGAGGATGCCCCGGTGAGCCTGGGCCAAGAGGCCGGGTTCGAAGCTCTTCACGCCCTCGGCCAGAGCACGTTCGATGTCGAGGGCGCCGACGAGTCGGTCTTCGGAAGCGCCGACCGGCAACTCGACCATCCGCGCCGCCCGCGCCTCGGCCGCCTCCACGGTGTGCGGCCCGTCCGGGCAGGTCGGGTCCGGCGAGGCCGGGTCACAGGAGAACCGGCACCCGGCGACGACGTTCACCTCCGGCAACAGCGCCGAAAGGGCGCGGACGGCCGTGGACTTGGCCGTGCCCTTCTCGCCGCGCACGAGGACGCCGCCGACAGCCGGCGAGATCGCGTTCAGCAGCAGCGCGAGCCGCAGGTCGTCCTGGCCGACGACAGCGGTGAACGGAAACGGGGTGGTCACGCTGCGATCACTCCTTCGAGGGACTGATGTGCTGATAGGGCGCCGTGCGCTGTGGAGGCTGCGAGGCTGCTCATGTGCTCCCCGCAGACGCGGGGGTGGTCCGAACGTCGACACTCGAGATCACGAGCTGGTCGACTGGTCCCCGCGACTGCGGGGGTTTCCAGGGGGATCACGCGTCTCCCTCCAGATCTCCCTCGAGTTCGAGGTAGGTCGCGCGGAGCCGGTCCAGGGTCTCCTGGTCCGGCTCAGCCCACAGTCCTCGATCCGCGGCTTCCAGCAGACGCTCCGTCACGCCCCGCAGCGCCCACGGATTCGAGCGCTTCATGAACTCCCGGTTCTCCGGCGCGAACACGTATTCGCTAGCGAGCTTCTCGTACATCCAGTCGTCCACCACGCCGGCGGTCGCGTCATACCCGAAGAGGTAGTCCACGGTCGCCGCCATCTCGAAGGCACCCTTGTAACCGTGCCTTCTCATCGCGCTCATCCAGCGGGGATTGACCACCCTTGCCCGGAACACCCGGTGGGTCTCCTCGCCGAGTGTCCGCGTGCGCACCTGATCAGGGACGGCAGAGTCACCCACATAGGCCTCAGGGTTGGTGCCGGTCAGGTGGCGGACCATCGCAACCATGCCTCCGTGATACTGGAAGTAGTCGTCGGCGTCCGCGATGTCATGCTCCCTGGTGTCGACGTTCTTCGCCGCCACCGCGATCCGCCGGAACGCCGTCTCCATGTCCCCCCGCGCCGCGCGCCCGTCCAGCCCGCGGCCGTAGGCGTAGCCGCCCCAGACCGCGTACACCTCGGCGAGGTCCGCGTCGGAGCGCCAGTTGCGGGCGTCGATCAGGGGCAGCAGGCCCGCCCCGTACGCGCCCGGCTTGGAGCCGAATACGCGGGCGGTGGCGCGGCGCCGGTCACCGTGCCCGGCGGTGTCCTCCTCCACATGGGCCCGGACGTAGTTGGACTCGCCGGGCTCCTCCAGCTCGGCCACCGCGCGCACCGCGTCGTCGATCAGCCCGACCACGTGCGGGAACGCGTCCCGGAAGAAGCCGGAGATGCGGACCGTGACGTCGATGCGCGGACGCCCCAGCTCGGCGAGCGGCACGATCTCGAAGCCGGTGACCCGGCGCGAGGCGTCGTCCCACACCGGGCGGCAGCCCAGCAGCGCGAGGATCTCCGCGATGTCATCGCCCTGGGTCCGCATGGCGGAGGTGCCCCACACGGTGAGCCCCACCGACTTGGGGTACTCCCCGGTGTCGGCCAGATACCGCTGCACCAGCGAGTCCGCGAGCGACTGTCCGACCTCCCAGCTGAGCCGGGACGGAATCGCCTTGGGGTCGACGGAGTAGAAGTTGCGCCCGGTCGGCAGCACGTTGACCAGACCCCGCGTGGGCGACCCGGAGGGCCCCGCCGGGACGTAACCGCCGTCCAGTGCGCGGAGGATGTGCCCGATCTCGTCGGTGGTCCGGGCGAGCCGGGGCACGACCTCCGTACAGGCGAACTCCAGCACGGCCTTGGCGTCGGCCAGTTCGAAGCCCAGCACCTCGTCCAGCACCGCCGGTACGGCCGCCCGGTCCCAGTCCCGCGCCTCCATGCCCTCGGCGATGCCCCGGCACAGTTTCTCCAGCAGGTCGACCGCGTCGGCCCCGGTGCGCGCCGGGCCCTCGGCCAGGTCGGTCAGCTCCACCGGCACCTTCACCGGCGCGCCCGGCTCGGCCAGCAGCTCCTTCTCCACCAGGCCGAAGTGCCGCGCCAGCGCCGCCCGCAGTCCCGGCAGGGCATCGGCCCGGCCGCCCCACACCTGGGAGGCACGCAGCACGGCGAGGACGAGGTTGACGCGGGGCTCGCCCTCGGGGCCGCCGCCCAGGATGTGCAGTCCGTCGCGGATCTGCACGTCCTTGATCTCGCAGAGGTAGCCGTCGATGTGCATGACGAACGAGTCGAAGTCGTCGTCCTCCGGCTGCTCGTCCACGTGCAGGTCGTGGTGCAGCTCGGCGGCCTTGACCAGCGTCCAGATCTGGGCGCGCACGGCCGGCGCCTTGGCCGGGTCCAGGTCGGAGACGAGCGCGTACTCGTCCAGCAGCTGTTCCAGCTTGGCGAGGTCGCCGTAGGTGTCGGCGCGGGCCATCGGCGGCACCAGGTGGTCGACCACCGTGGCGTGTCCGCGCCGCTTGGCCTGGGTGCCCTCGCCGGGGTCGTTGACGATGAAGGGGTAGATCAGCGGGAGTTCACCGAGCACCGCGTCCGGGGCGCAGCCGCGCGAGAGGCCGAGGCCCTTGCCCGGCAGCCACTCCATGGTGCCGTGCTTGCCCATGTGCACTACCGCGTCGGCGCCGAAACTGTTCTCCAGCCACCGGTAGGCGGCCAGGTAGTGGTGCGAGGGCGGCATGTCGGGGTCGTGGTAGATGGCGATGGGGTTCTCGCCGAAGCCGCGCGGCGGCTGGATCATCACGACGACGTTCCCGAACCGCAGGGAGGCGAGCACGATGTCGTCGCCGTCCACGTACAGGCTGCCCGGCGGCTCGCCCCACGCCTCCAGCATGGCGTCGCGCAGCTCCGGGTCGAGGGTGTCGAACCAGGCCCGGTAGTCCGCGAGCGGCACCCGTGCGGGCGCGGCGGCGAGCTGCTCCTCGGTCAGCCACTCCACGTCGTGACCGCCGGCCGCGATCAGCCGGTGGATCAGCTCGTCGCCCTCGGAGGGGTGTTCGCTCACCCCGTATCCGGCGTCGCGCAGCGCGTCCAGCACCCGGACCGCCGAGGCGGGGGTGTCCAGGCCGACGGCGTTGCCGACGCGGGAGTGCTTGGTGGGATAGGCGGTGAAGACCAGCGCGATCCGCTTCTCGGCGTTCGGCTTGTGCCGGAGTGCCGCGTGGCGTACGGCGATCCCGGCGACCCGGGCCGCCCGCTCGGGGTCGGCGACGTAGACCGGGACCTCGTCGGGTCCGGGCTCCTTGAAGGAGAAGGGGACGGTGATCAGGCGGCCGTCGAACTCCGGGATGGCGACCTGCATCGCGGCGTCCATGGGGGAGAGGGCCGCGTCCGAGGCGTCCCAGGCGGCCCGCGTGGAGGTGAGGCAGAGTCCCTGGAGCACCGGCACGTTCAGGTCCGCGAGGGCGCCGACGTCCCACGCCTCCTCGTCACCGCCCGCCGAGGCGGCCGAGGCGTGCGCCCCTCCGGCCGCGAGCACGGTGGCGATCAGGGCGTCGGCCCGGCCCAGCAGTTCGTACAGCCCGGCGTCCGCGTCGCGCAGCGAACCGCAGTACACCGGCAGGGCGTTGGCGCCGCGTTCCTCGATGGCCGCGCACAGGGTGTCCACGAAGGCGGTGTTGCCGCTGAGTTCGTGGGCCCGGTAGAAGAGCACGCCCACGGTCGGCCGGCCGGGCCGCTGTTCGTAGGCGCCGTGCAGCCCGAACTCCGGCATCCGGTGCGGCTCTTCGAAGCCTTCGCCGGTCAGCAGGACGGTGTCGGAGAGGAACCGGGACAGCTCCAGCAGGTTCGCCGGGCCGCCCTCGACGAGATAGCGCAGCGCCTCCGCGACGACCCCGGCCGGGGCGGTGGACTCGGCCATCAGCTCGGCGTCCGGCACGCTCTCGCCGCCCAGCAGCACCGTCGGCACCCCCGACGCCTTCAGCGCGGCGAGCCCGTCCTCCCATGCCCGCTTGCCGCCCAGCAGCCGGACGACCGCGAGGTCCGCGCCGTCGAGCAGGGCGGGCAGGTCGGCGGCCGCGTCGACGCGGGACGGGTTGCCGATGCGGTAGTCGGCGCCGCTGGCGCGGGCGGCCAGCAGGTCCGTGTCGGCGGTGGACAGCAGCAACACTGTGCTCATGCGGGCGCTCCCGGTGGAATGAAGGGCAGTCCTGCGGGCGCGCCCGACTCGATGAGCCGCAAGAGCGCGTCCGTGTCCGCGTGGTGTTCGATCAGATCGCCGAGCAGGTCGAGCTGCTCCTCGCGCAGCGCGGCGAAAGACGTGTCGGGGGCCGGGACGAACCGGCGCCCGGAGGCGGTGGCGACCTCGCGCAGGAAGGCGCGCCGGAAGCCGTCCGACTCCAGCGAGCCGTGCCAGTGGGTGCCCCACACCTGGCCGGTGCGGCAGCCGTCCAGGAAGGGCGTCCCGCCCAGCACCTCGGCGACCCCGTGGTGGATCTCGTACCCCTCGACGGGCTCGCCGAGGGCCTCCCCGACGGGCCGGGCGAGGGTCTTTCCGGGGTGGAACCGCACCCGCACCGGGAGCAGTCCGAGTCCCGGCACGCTTCCGGCGCGGGACTCGACGTCGTCCTCGATGTGCTCGCCGAGCACCTGGAAGCCGCCGCAGATCCCCAGCACCGGGCGCCCCTCGGCGGCCCGGCGCGCGAGCGCCTCCGCGAGACCCCGCTCGCGCAGCCACTGAAGCGCCCGTACGGTCCCGCGTGTGCCCGGCACCACCACGAGGTCGGCGTCGGCCAGTTCCTCGGGCCGGTCCACGAAGCGGACCACCACGCCGGGTTCGGCGGCGAGGGCGTCCACGTCGGTGAAGTTGGACATCAGCGGGACGGCGCACACGGCGACCCGCAGCACGTCCTCGCCGTGCGGGGGAGCGACGGCCGACTCCCTCACGCTCCCGCGCAGGGAGACTCTGAGACCGTCCTCCTCGTCGATGCCGAGCCCGTGCCGGAAGGGCAGCACCCCGTAGGTGTGCCGTCCGGTGAGGCCGCGCAGCATGTCCAGGCCCGGCTCCAGCAGCGTCACGTCGCCGCGGAACTTGTTCACCAGGAACCCGGCGACCAGCGCCTGGTCCTCGGGGGAGAGCAGGGCGACGGTGCCGAAGAAGGAGGCGAAGACCCCGCCCCGGTCGATGTCGCCGACGACGAGGACGGGCAGCCCCGCGCCCCGCGCGACGCCCATGTTGACGATGTCGGTGCGCCGCAGGTTGATCTCGGCGGGCGAGCCCGCGCCCTCACAGATCACCGCGTCATACGTGCCCCGCAACTCCTCCAGGCACTCCAGCACCGTGCCCAGCAAGGCCTGTTGGCGCCCGCCGTGATAACCGCGCGCGCTCAGCTCGCCCACCGGCTTCCCCAGCAGCACCACCTGGCTGCTGCGCTCGCCGCCGGGCTTGAGCAGCACGGGGTTCATCAGCGCGGTCGGCTCGACCCGGCACGCCTGCGCCTGCATGGCCTGCGCCCGCCCGATCTCCGCGCCCTCACGGGTCACGAAGGAGTTGAGGGACATGTTCTGTCCCTTGAACGGCGCCACCTTGACGCCCTGCCGGACCAGCCACCGGCAGATCCCGGCCGTCACCACGCTCTTGCCCGCGTCGGACGTCGTCCCCGCGACCAGCAGACCACCGCTCACCTGCCCCGCCCCCTTCCGATGAGGCGCCCGGCGACGGTGACGCCGAGCGCGAGCAGACCGACCCGGCGGGAGAGCCGTACGGCCCGCCCGATGTCGGCGACCTCGACCGGCCGCCCGGTGCCGTTGAGCACGGGCCGGTGCTCGACCCGGCCGCCGTAGGAGAGGGTGCCGCCCAGCCGGACGCCGAGCGCGCCGGCGAACGAGGCTTCCACCGGGCCCGCGTTGGGGCTCGGATGCCGGTGCGCGTCCGCCCGCCAGGCCCGTACCGCCCCGCGCGGGTCGTCCCCGGCGAGCGCGGCGAGTACGGCGGTGAGCCGGGCGCCGGGCCAGCCGGCCACGTCGTCCAGCCGGGCGGAGGCCCAGCCGAAGCGGCGCAGCCGGGGCGACCTGTGCCCGACCATCGCGTCCAGCGTGTTCACGGCCCGGAAGCCCAGCAGCCCCGGCACCCCGGCCACCGCGCCCCACACCAGGGCGCCCACCACGGCGTCGGAGGTGTTCTCGGCGACCGACTCCACGACGGCGCGCGCGATCGCGTCGGCGTCCAGCACCTCGGGGTCCCGCCCGCACAGATGCGGCAGCCGGGCGCGCGCGGCCGCGAGGTCGCCGCGCTCCAGGGCGCGGCCGACGGCAGACGCTTCGCGGGCGAGCGAAGTACCGCCCACGACGGCCCAGGTGGCGGCGGCGGTCAGCGCGGCGGAGGCGGCGGGGCCAGGACATACGGCGCGTACGGCGCGTGCGGCCACCACCCCGAGCGCGGTGGCGCCTCCGGCGCACACCAGTGTGTGCAGCGTGCCCCAGCCGCGGTGGTCGTGCCACAGCGCGCGCTCCACGCGTCCGGCGGCCCGCCCGAAGGCGGCGACGGGGTGCATGCGCTGGGGATCGCCCAGGAGGAGATCACCGAGGAGGCCGGCGGCGGCACCGTACGCGTACGAGCGATCGGCGCCCATCGGCTAGCTCGCCGTGGGCGTGCCGGTGTTCCTGGTGCGGGTTCTCGGGCGGCGGCCGGGCATCACGGTAGTCCTCACTCAGGGTGTCCACGCCCTGGTTCGACGAGACCGGCGACGAGAGTTCCTGGCTCCCGGGGACTTCTCCCCGGTGACAGTGGCGGGACCGCGCCGGATTCGCACCGGCTTCCTCTGCTGTCGCCGTACATGGCCCGCGAAGTCCACCACGTGCCCGGAAGGGTCGTCAACCTGCCTGTGACCTGCGGGAGAAGAGTGTGTGGAGCCCCACACCGGCACCGGTGGGAACAGCGGAAGGCCCCCGCGCGGCACATGCCGTGCGGGGGCCTTCCAGGTGGGCGGTGCTAGGCGACGATCAGATAGAAGCCGTACGCCACCGCCGCCGCGCAGGCGGCGAAGCAGGCGTAGGCGCCGGTCACCGCGAGCGGGGCCGAGCCGCCGGTGGCCACCGCGCGTTCGCGGCGGGCCAGCCCGCTGACGCCGAGGGTGAACAGGCCCACCAGGGCCACCGTGGCCACGAGGCTGACGCCGAAGACGGAGCCGAGGGCCGCCCAGTCGATCTTCATGGGGATGTTCCTCCAGTTGCCGGGGGGTCAGACCCGGGCGGACGGCGCGGTGGTGGCGGGGGCGGGCGCGGACTCGGCGCCGGCGGCCGGGATGGTGGCCGTCAGGTCGTCCGCGACGACGCCCACGGGGGGCGGGGTGACCATGGCCATCGCGGTGGTCACCACGCCGGGCGGCTCGGTGTACTCCTCGGCGGTGACGTGGGTGTGGTCGATGACCTCGCGGCGGGAGATCTTCCAGATGGCGAAGCTGGAGCCGATCAGGAAGAGCGCGACCAGCCCGGTGCCCCAGTCGCCCAGGCCGGTCACGGCCTCGGCGCCCGCGCCGACCAGCGCGGCGGCCGGCAGGGTCAGCGCCCAGGCGATGAACATCCGGGTCGCGGTGGACCAGCGGACCACTCCGCCCTTGCGGCCGAGGCCCGCGCCCATCACCGAGCCGGAGACGACGTGGGTGGTGGAGAGGGAGAAGCCGAGGTGCGAGGAGGCCAGGATCGCGGTCGCGGCGCTGGTCTGCGCGGCGAAGCCCTGACGGGGCTCCAGGTCGGTCAGGCCCTTGCCCATGGTGCGGATGATGCGCCAGCCGCCGATGTAGGTGCCGAGCGCGATGGCCAGGCCGGCGGAGAGGATCACCCAGGTGGGAGGGTTGGAACCGGGGGAGAGGGCACCGCCCGCGATCAGCGCGAGGGTGATGATGCCCATGGTCTTCTGCGCGTCGTTGGTGCCGTGCGCCAGGGAGACCAGACCGGCCGAGGCGATCTGGCCGGCGCGGTAGCCCTTGCGGGTCACCGGGGTGTCGCCGTCCCGGCCGATGCCGTAGGAGAGGCGGGTGGCGACCATCGTGGCGAGACCCGCCACGATCGGCGCGGCCACCGCCGGGAGCAGGACCTTGGTCACCAGCACGTCGCCGTGGACGGCGCCGAAGCCCGCCGAGGCGACGGTGGCACCGACCAGGCCGCCCATCAGGGCGTGCGAGGAGCTGGAGGGCAGGCCCACCAGCCAGGTCAGCAGGTTCCAGAGGATCGCGCCGGTCAGGGCCGCGAAGATGACCTCGGGACGGATGCCGGTCTCGTCGACGAGACCCTTGGAGATCGTGTTGGCGACCTCCACCGAGAGGAAAGCGCCCACCAGGTTGAGCGCGGCGGACATGGCCACCGCGACCTTGGGCTTGAGAGCGCCGGTCGAGATGGTGGTGGCCATCGCGTTGGCGGTGTCGTGGAAACCGTTCGTGAAATCGAACGCGAGTGCGGTTATCACCACTATCGCGAGGATCAGCGAGAAGCTTTCCATTTACCCAGGCAATCGTTCGAAGTCGTTGGCGGGATGAACGTAGGCAACCTGGGTGAACGGAAGGTGAACTGGGCCGGGCGCCTTGGTGCCGGAAGCGGCACCCCGGATTCCGGGGGTTTCGGGAGGTCTTGCGGGGCCGGTTCAGCGCCCGCGCGCGAAGGTCCGCAGCCGGGTGGCGGAGCCGCCGAAGAGATCCTGGTCACCCGGCAGTTCTCCCTTGGTGCCGTGCTGCCAGAAGGTCCAGTACCGCCAGCCGCCGGGCAGCCTGCCGGGGCCGGAGGAGCCGTGGCTCGCGATCCACAGCGCGTGGTCGGCGGCGAAGGCGCGGCTGTTCCCGGTGCAGGCGGTCCACCAGTGGGCGGTGGTGTAGATGACCGGGCGGCGGCCGGTCTCCCGGCGCACCTCGTCGCTGAAGGACCTGATCCAGCGCACCATCCGCGTCCGGCTCAGCCCGTAGCACTTGTGGTGCTTGTCGTACGGGTTGTACTCGATGTCCAGCGCGGGCGGCAGCGTCACCCCGTCCGCCCGCCAGTCGCCGCCGTGCCGGACGAAGTACGCGGCCTGCGCGGCACCGGAGGAGTGATCCGGCAGGGCGAAGTGGTACGCGCCCCGGACCAGGCCGGCCCGGCGGGCGCCGTCGTACTGGCCGGTGAAGTAGGGGTTGCGGTAGGTCGTGGCCTCGGTGGCCTTGATGTACGCGAACCGGGCGCCCTCGGCGCGGGCCGCGTACCAGTCGACGCTCCTCTGGTGCGAGGAGACGTCGTGGCCCCTGGGCTGGATCCTGCGCGGCTCCGGCTTCGCGGTCAGCGGGGCGTGGGCCGCGGTGAGGGCCCCGGTGAGGGTGAGGGCCGAGAGGGCCGCCGCGAGGACGCCCGCGCGGCGACGGGTTGATGAGCGGTCACGGGCCATGCGGTCCCCCGGCGAGACGTGGTCCAGCGGCAAGAGGGATCAGTGAAAGCCGGAGGGTCGCCAGAAGTGTGACCATTTCTGGCGTTTCAGATCGTTTTCGCCCATTCGGTGGCGCGTGGAGGGGGCCGAAGCGGGCACACGGGCGGCCGCCTCCTGGCAGGATCGCGGCATGGCGGAACAGCGGTGGGACGCGGACGGCGACGAGGCGCGGGCCTGGGACGAGCTGGTGGCCACCGCCCGGCGGACCGTCGCCGACGGGCTGGTCGTCGGCACCTCCGGGAACGTCTCCGTACGGGTGGGCGACACCGTGCTGGTCACCCCCTCGGGCGTGCCCTACGACCGGCTCACCCCGGCCGACGTCACCGGCGTCGACCTCTCCGGCCGCCAGGTGCTCGGGTCACTGGTGCCGACCAGTGAACTCCCCATGCACCTCGCGGTGTACCGCACCACCGGCGCCCGCGCGATCGTCCACACCCACGCCGTGCACGCCACCGCCGTCTCCACCCTGGTCACCGAGCTGCCCGCCATCCACTACATGACCGGTGCCCTGGGCGGCCCCGTGCGGGTCGCCCCCTACGCCCCCTACGGCACCCCCGACCTCGCCGCCCACGTGCTCCGGGCCCTTGAGGACCGCTCCGGCTGCCTGCTGCGCAACCACGGCACGCTCACCCACGGGGACACCCTGGACCGCGCCTACGACCGCACCGCCCAGCTGGAGTGGATGTGCCGTGTCTGGCTCACGGCGTCCTCCGTGCCGGGGCTGAGCCCCTCGCTGCTGACGGAAGCGGAGCTGGCGGAGGCGGGGGAGCGGCTGCGGGGGTACGGGCAGCGCTGAGCGCGGGGGCTCCGCTGGCCGGGAGGCGCGCGTCCCGTGACACTGGACGCGTGCGAAAAGTCCACGTGGTCGCCGCCGCGATCGGTGCCGTGCTGGCCGCGGGCGCCGCGTCCGTGGCCGTCGGAAGGCGGGCCAGCGGCGCCGCGCTGAAGCTGCCGTCCGGCCGCCCGCTGCCCACCGAACCCCGGCTCACCGTGCACGGCCTGGAGGGCGGCCGGATCACCCTCACCCGTGACCTCGCCTCCCGGCGACCCGGCGTCTACGGCCTCGCGGGCAACGGCTCGCACGCGGTCGTCGGGGAGGTGCTGGAGGGGGCCGAGCAGAGCCCGGACACCGTCGTACGCCGTCTCGAACGCCTCACCCACGGCGCTTTCGCCCCCGGCGACCCCGCCTGGCTCACCCCCAACGCGTACGTGGGCGATCCCGGCTCCGCCCTCGGCCTGGAGTACGCCGACATCGACGTCCCCGGCGAACTCGGCCCGCTCCCCGCCTGGTTCGTGCCCGGTCCCCGGGACACCTGGGTCATCGCCGTGCACGGTCTCGGCACCACCCGCGAGCAGACCCTCAACGTCATGGGGATGCTGCACGCGCTGGGACTGCCCGTACTGGCCCTCGCCTACCGGGGTGACATCGGCGCCCCGCGCTCCCCGGACGGCCTGAGCCACCTCGGCGAGACCGAGTGGCGGGACGTGGACGCGGCGATCCGGTACGCCGTCCACCACGGTGCCCGCCGGGTCGTCCTGCTCGGCTGGTCCACCGGCGCCACCATGGCGCTGCACGCCGCCGAATGCTCCTCGGTACGGGACCGGATCGCCGGGCTGGTCCTCGACTCGCCCGTCCTCGGCTGGGAGACCACCCTGCGCGCCCTGGCCCACGCCCGCCACGTCCCCGGCCCCCTGCTGCCCCTGGCGGTACGCGCCGCCCAGGGCCGGGCCGGCATGCGCACCGCCCGCCACGCCGTGGGCGTCGAACCCCTCAAGGTCCCCACCCTGATCATCCACGGCCCCGACGACAAGGTCGCCCCCTGGGCCGACTCCCGCCGCATGGCCGCCCGCCAGCCCGGCCTCATATCCCTCCACCCCGTCCCCAAGGCCCCGCACGCCGCCATGTGGAACACGGACCCCACCGCGTACGAGGACCTCCTCCGCCGCTTCCTGACCCCACTGCTGTAGCGGATCGGCCCCGCGGACCCCCGCGGGAACCCCAGGTCATGGCCCTCTCTGTTGCCGCGTGTGACTTCCCGTTTGGGTTTTCGGACCGTCAACCGGAAGACTGCACCCGTGACGTCCCGTATCCCGCGCGACTCCAGGCTTCGACTCGTCCGACCGCGACCCCTGGCCGCCGCCCCCAGAGCTGTGAACCAGCGGCGCACGCGCCGCACCGTGCCCCGGCCGCCCGAGGGGACGCCGGCCCCCGCCGAACTGGCGAGACTCGCCCGGACCGTCCTCGCCGGGGCGGTCCGGGTGGCCCGGTGGGCCGACCAGGCCCTGGGGCCCGGCAGCGACGCCGCCACCGCCGACGGCAAGGCCACCCTCTCCGACGCGACCGCCGAGCGCGCCGCCGCCGACCTCGGCCTCACCCCCGCGCAGGTCCGCGCCGACTGGGACACCGCCCGCCTCTCCGGCCTGGTCGAGGTGCACGGCGACAGCGCCCGCCCCGGCTGGCGCCTGCGCGCCTGGGACCGGGACGACAGCGCCGTCCTGCGTGGCTGGGTCGCCCTCTTCGACGCCTGGTCGCTGGCCTCCCCCGAGCCGCACGGCCATGAGCCGGCCACGGTCGCCGAGGTCGTCTCGGCCATGCCCCAGGTCCTCTCCTTCCTCCAGCTCTCCGCGGGACCCGTCCCGGTGGAGCAGCTGCTCGACCTGCTCCAGCAGCGGGTCACCGAGCTGCGCACCGAACGCTGCGAGGTCACCTACGCCCCCGGCGCCGTCGAGGTCCCCGTCCTCACCGCCCCCGCCCCGGACGTCCCCCTCGCCCCCCTCCTGGACTGGGCCGTGGACGCGCTGGCAGCGGTCGGCGCGCTCACCCACGGCGGCGGCCACGCCACCCTCACCCCCCTCGGAAGCTGGGCGGTCTGGGTCAAGCTGGAGCAGATCTGCGTCGCCGCGCAGAGCCCCGCCGGGAACATCGAGCAGTCCGCCGAGGACATGCTGCGCGGCTGCGCCCAGCTCCGCCCCAACGCCGCCCGCGCCGAGTACCGCGCCTGGCTCGCCGCCCGCACGGTCGGCGGAGCCGTCGGCCAGCTGCTGGACGCCGCCCGGGGCGACGACGCCCTGCTGCGCGGCCTCGCCTTCGAGGCGCTCCGCGTGGTCGGCGCCCCCGCCGAGCACGAGGTCCGTGCCGTCGTCGCGGAACCCGCGCTGCGCCCCTACGCCCTGCTGTGGCTCGCCGAGTACGACGGCGTCGACCCGGAGGACGCCCACGAGGTCCTCACCCGCGAGGAAGCCACCTGGCTGTGGGTCGACACCGCAGCCGCCGTCGCCGACCACGGCGAGACCGACATGCTCGTCCGGCACCTGGAGGCGGCGGTCCAGCCCACCGTCCCCGCCCTGCTGGAGGAGGTCCGGTCCGTCGGACACCCCCGCACCGTGCAGGTACTGGTCGCGCTCGCCGCCGCCCACCCCGACCCCGCCCTCGCCAAGGCCGTGCGCCGGGCCGCCTTCCAGGTGCACACCGGAGGCTGAGCGGGACCCGCCGGAACGCCCCCGCCGCTCAGGAAGACAGCGCGGGGGCGTACGTGCCGAAGCTCCAGACGTTGCCCTCGGCGTCCCGCGCCAGGTAGTCCCGCGCGCCGTAGTCCTGGTCCGTCGGGGGCGCGAGGATCTCCACACCGTGCTCCACCGCGCGCCGGTGATGGGCGTCCACGTCGTCCACCACCACGTACACCCCTGCCGGGCCCCCGCCACCCATCACCTCGGCGAAGACACCGCCGCGCCCCTTGGACCCCAGCATCACCGCCCCGTTCCCCTGGGCCAGCTCGGCGTGCAGGACCGTACCGTCCTCCGACTCGTACACCGCCAGCTCGGTGAAGCCCAGCGCCCGCGTGAGCTGCGCGATCGCCGCCCGCGCGTCCGCGTACAGCAGCGTCGGGTACACGCTGGGGCGCCCGCCGGTGTCCGCCATGCCGATCACTCCCTTGCGAACGGTTCCGCCCGCTTCGTCCCCTCAGTCTGGCAGCCGGTACTGACCACGCCTCAGCCGAACGTGTTGCACCGGTCCGGATCGCCTGTCCGGTAGCCCTGGTCGAACCACTGCTGCCGCTGCAGCGAGGACCCGTGCGTCCAGGTCTCCGGGGTCACCTTCCCCTGGAACTCCTGCTGGATGCGGTCGTCGCCCACGGCCGCCGCCGCGTTCAGCCCGTCCTTGATGTCCGCCGGGGTCAGGCTGGTGATCAGAGGCTTCCCCGTCGACTCGTCCGAGGTCGTCGTCGCGTGGTGCGCCCACACCCCGGCATAACAGTCCGCCTGCAGCTCGACCCGGACCGAGCTGCTGTTCTCGCCGGTCGTCCCGTCCTGGCTCCGGCCCAGCGTGCCCATCAGGTCCTGCACATGGTGGCCGTACTCGTGCGCGATCACGTACGCCTGCGCGAACGGGCCCCCGCTCGCCCCGAACTTCGTGCGCAGTTCGTCGAAGAAGCCCAGGTCCAGATAGACCCGCTGGTCACCAGGGCAGTAGAACGGCCCCACGGCCGCCGTCGCCGCCCCGCAGGCGGTACGGATCTGCCCGCTGAAGAGATACGTCTCCGCCGGGGTGTACCGCTTCCCCCGCTGCCCGAACTCGCCCGACCAGTAGTCCTGCACGCTGTTGACCACCGCGACCGCCCGGCAGTCCTCGCGGGTGTTCGCGTCCCGGCCGGTACGGCAGGACTGCTGGACCTCGCTCACCGAGGAGGGCTGGGACGTGGTCTCCTCACCGCCCGAGGAGAGCCCGAGCTGGTCCGGGCCGACGCCCAGGAACAGCGCCAGCAGCAGCCCGACCAGCCCGACGACACCCCCGCCGATCGTCGCCCGGCCGCCCGGCACCCGGCTCCCGCGCACGTCCCGCACCTCGGAGGTGTCCAGATTCGCGTCGTCGTCGAACTGCACAGCCCGTCACCTTCTGTCGGCTTCCATCGGCTTTCGCGAGCTTCCGGCCCGACCCGTCACACCGGGGCCCGCAGCTCACGCGGCATCTGTACCCCGAGACTCCCCATACCTGCCCCCCGAGGCAGGAAAAGGGCTTGCCCGCCCCCGTTAGACTGGCCCCATGGCCATTCTCCTCGCGCATTAGACGGCGGGAACGCCCTCGACAGCCGCCCATCCGTCAACCACGTACGCCCAGGAGTATGTCCGTGATCTCCGCCTCCGGTATCGAGCTGCGCGCCGGTGCGCGCGTCCTCATCGAGAACGCCACCTTCCGTGTCGCCAAGGGTGACCGCATCGGCCTCGTCGGCCGCAACGGCGCGGGCAAGACCACTCTCACCAAGTGCCTGGCCGGTGACGGCATCCCGGCCGCCGGCACCATCACCCGCTCCGGCGAGGTCGGCTACCTCCCGCAGGACCCCCGCACCGGCGACCTCGACGTCCTCGGCCGCGACCGCATCCTCTCCGCCCGCGGCCTCGACGTTCTGATCCGCAAGATGCGGGAGAACGAGCAGCGCATCGCCAACGGCTCCGGCGCCACCCGTGAGAAGGCCCTGCGCCAGTACGAGCGCCAGGAGACCGAGTTCCTCACCAAGGGCGGGTACTCCGCCGAGGCCGAGGCCGCCACCATCGCCGCCGCGCTCAACCTGCCCGACCGTGCGCTCGGCCAGCCGCTGCACACCCTCTCCGGTGGCCAGCGCCGCCGTATCGAGCTGGCCCGCATCCTGTTCTCGGACGCCGACACCCTGCTGCTCGACGAGCCGACCAACCACCTCGACGCCGACTCGATCGTCTGGCTGCGGGACTACCTCAAGACCTACCGCGGCGGCTTCATCGTGATCTCCCACGACGTCGACCTGGTCGAGACGGTGGTCAACAAGGTGTTCTACCTGGACGCCAACCGCTCCCAGATCGACGTCTACAACATGGGCTGGAAGCTCTACCAGCAGCAGCGCGAGGCCGACGAGAAGCGCCGCAGGCGCGAGCGGGCCAACGCCGAGAAGAAGGCCGCCGCCCTGCACTCGCAGGCCGACAAGATGCGCGCCAAGGCCACCAAGACGGTCGCCGCGCAGAACATGGCCCGCCGCGCCGACAAGCTGCTCTCCGGCCTGGAGGCGGTGCGCCAGTCCGACAAGGTCGCCAAGCTCCGCTTCCCCGAGCCCGCCCCCTGCGGCAAGACCCCGCTGATGGCGGAGGGCCTGTCGAAGTCGTACGGCTCGCTGGAGATCTTCACCGACGTCGACCTGGCCATCGACAAGGGCTCCCGCGTCGTCATCCTCGGCCTCAACGGCGCCGGCAAGACCACCCTGCTGCGCCTGCTCGGCGGTGTCGAGCAGCCCGACACCGGCGCGGTCGTCCCCGGCCACGGCCTCAAGCTCGGCTACTACGCCCAGGAGCACGAGACCCTGGACCCCGAGCGCTCGGTGCTGGAGAACATGCGCTCGGCCGCCCCGGACATGGACCTGGTCGAGGTCCGCAAGGTGCTCGGCTCGTTCCTCTTCTCCGGCGACGACGTCGACAAGCCGGCCGGGGTCCTCTCCGGCGGCGAGAAGACCCGCCTCGCGCTCGCCACCCTGGTCGTCTCCTCGGCCAACGTGCTGCTGCTGGACGAGCCCACCAACAACCTCGACCCCGCCAGCCGCGAGGAGATCCTCGGCGCGCTGCGCACCTACAAGGGCGCCGTCGTCCTGGTCACCCACGACGAGGGCGCCGTCGAGGCGCTCCAGCCGGAGCGGATCATCCTGCTCCCGGACGGCGTCGAGGACCTGTGGGGTTCCGGTTACGCCGACCTGGTGGCCCTCGCCTGACCCCGGCGCGATCATTCGGCCCGATCATTCGGCCCAGCGGTGATCCACCATCTGAGTGAGATCTCCTCATACCGAGGTGTGTCCTACACGGATTTTGCGGCCGGTCCCCCCGTACCCGAGCGGTACCGGGGGACCGGCCGTCTCGCGTCGCTGACCTGGGACTTCCCGATTCCACCCGTTCGGCGGTACGCGCGCGCCGCTTCGGAATCGCTGATTCCGTATGTGCGGACCCGCTCCTGTCGTCACAACCTCGTCTCACGGACCTTGCCGAATGGGTGGCCAACCCGACGAGAAGGGGTGATCATGAGAAGACCAGAGCGCACTTCCCATGAGGAGGACCGGGTGGCCGAGACTCTGAAGAAGGGCAGCCGGGTTACCGGCGCCGCGCGCGACAAGCTCGCGGCAGACCTGAAGAAAAAGTACGACTCCGGAGCGAGCATCCGGGCGCTGGCCGAGGAAACCGGTCGCTCGTATGGCTTTGTGCACCGGATGCTCAGCGAGTCGGGCGTCACGCTCCGTGGGCGTGGCGGTGCGACGCGGGGCAAGAAGGCCGCGTCGTCCTGACTCCGGGCGGCCCATCGGCTTCGATGGTGGCCACCCGGTCGGTCCTCTGATCGTCCGGGTGGTTACTGTGCAGTCACTTCGCGGTGCCGTACGGCTCCGCGCGATGACCGCACCCACCGGAGGCGCCCCATGGCTTCGCCCGACCAGGACCTCGCTCCTGTACTCGACAAGGACGGCGTACGGCTCACCGTCGACGACGCGCTCGCCACGGTGACCCTGACCAACCCCGCCAAGCGCAACGCGCAGAGCCCCGCTCTGTGGCGGGCGCTGGCCGAGGCGGGCCGGGCGCTGCCGGGCTCCGTCCGCGTGGTCGTGCTGCGTGGCGAGGGCAAGTCCTTCTCCGCCGGGCTGGACCGCCAGATGTTCACGCCCGAGGGGATCGAGGGCGAGCCGAGCTTCATCGATCTCGCGCGCCGTGACGACGCCGGGGTCGACTCCGCCATCGCCGCGTTCCAGGAGGCGTTCACCTGGTGGCGGCGCAACGACATCGTGTCCATCGCCGCCGTGCAGGGACACGCCATCGGCGCCGGCTTCCAGCTGGCCCTCGCCTGTGACCTGCGGGTCGTCGCCGACGACGTGCAGTTCGCCATGCGCGAGACCAGCCTCGGCCTGGTCCCCGACCTCACCGGCACCCACCCGCTGGTCGGCCTCGTCGGCTACGCCCGCGCGCTGGAGATCTGTGTGACCGGCCGCTTCGTGCACGCGGAGGAGGCGGTCGTCTCCGGCCTCGCCAGCGTCGCCGTGCCCGCCGCCGAACTCGACGGCGCGGCCGCCGACCTCGCCTCCGCGGTACTGGCCGCGCCGCGCGACGCCGTGGTGGAGACCAAGGCGCTGCTGCGCGGTGCCGTGGGCCGCTCCTTCGACGAGCAGGTCGTCGCCGAGCGCGCCGCCCAGGCCCGCCGTCTGCGCGACCTCGCGGGCATCGGGGACTGAGCCCACCGCGGCCCCGTTCGCGGTCGCGCTCATTCCACGCCGGTCACCAGGACCGCCACCGTCGGGCGGTCCTCCAGCGTGTCCCGTACCGCCGCGCGCACCCGCTGGGCCACCTCGGTGGCCCGGTGCGCGGAGTCCGTGGCGACCTCCACGTACACATGCCGGTGCGGGAGGGCCGCGTCCGACTCGCGCCGCTGGACCCGGACCGCGTGGCCCCGGTCGCCGAAGGCCGCCGTCAGCCGGGTCACCCCGGCCACCGTGAGCACGGCCGCGGCCACCGTCGCCTCGTCCGGGTCGGTGGTCCGCTCGGCGTCCGGCGCCCGCTGCGGCCGGGGCGCCGGGGGCGGTTCGGCGGGCGGCTCCAACAGGTCCGTCACCCGCAGGTCCACCTCCGTCACGGTGAGCCCCAGCCGGTCGGCCGCCGCGGTCAGCACCTCCCGCAGCCGGTCCGCCGTCACCGGCAGCGGCCGGGCGGCGGTCGCCGCGAAGTCTGCCGTCACCCGGAGGGGCCCCGGCCACAGCGCGCTCGGCGGGGCCGGTACGACCGGCTCGCGCACCTCCCGCGGATCGGCCGGACCGATCCGCAGCGTGCCCAGCCACGCCCCCGGCACCTCCGCCGCCGCCCCGGCCAGCACAGAGGCGGCCGCCCGTTCCGTCATCCACGCACCGTCCCGGCTGCCGCCGAGCGGCAGCAGTCTGCCGGGCGCCAGTCGCTGCCGTACCGCCTGTGTCCAGTCCGCCGTCATTCCTCCACCCTGCCCTCTCCACGGCGCGCAACGGCGCAGGCGTGCTTACCGTGGTCGGAGAACGACGACCGAAAAGGGGAGCAGTGGCGATGAGCGAGATGGCAACCCACGGCGGCGACAACGAGCCGCAGACCTCGGCCCGCAGGCAGACCCGGTCCGGCGGCGGCGACCCGGCGACCAGAGGCCGCACCACCATCGCGGACGGAGTCGTCGAGAAGATCGCCGGAATGGCGGCACGTGACGTGGAGGGCGTGCACGCCATGGGCAGCGGCCTCTCCCGCACCCTCGGCGCCGTGCGCGAGCGGGTGCCGGGCGGCGGCAAGGCCGTCACCCGGGGCGTGAAGGCCGAGGTCGGAGAGGTGCAGACCGCGCTCGACCTGGAGATCGTCGTGGAGTACGGCTATCCCATCGGCGACGTCTCCGGCGCGGTCCGGGAGAACGTGATCTCCGCCGTGGAGCGGATGACGAGCCTCGAGGTCGTCGAGGTCAACATCGCGGTCAGCGACGTCCACCTCCCCGAAGAGGAGGACGACGAGGAGCCGGGGCAGCCTCGTATCCAGTGAGTCGGGGGGTACTCGTACAAGAGGCCGGACCGGCTGACATCACTCGGCCGGACGAGCCGACCCGCTTGAAGGAGCGCTGCAGAGATGAGCATGGCAGCAGTCGGCATGATCGCCGGAATGGCGCTGGGCTTCGCCGGGTTCTACGGCGGTTTCGGAGCCTTCGTGCTGGTGGCGGCCCTCGGGGCCATCGGATTCTTCGCCGGCCGCTTCATGGACGGTGAACTGGAGCTCGGCGACTTCTTCCGCCGCCGGGACGACCGCACCCGTGACGACCGGCTCCGCACCGGCGGCGACCGGCGCGACTGGCGCCGGTGAGCGCGATGAGCACGGAGGCCGGCGCGGCGGCGCCGGCTGTCCCGGACCGCACCCCGCCGGGCGAGCGCGGGTACACCCGGATCGCGGACCGGGTCGTCGCCAAGATCGCCGCGCGGGCCGCGCGGGAGGCGATCGCTCCGCTGCCCCGCGATCTCGACCCGCCGCACGCCACGGTCAACGTCCGTCCCCGGGCACGCGGCACCGGCCCGGTGGAGGACAGCCCCTTCGCCACGGCCCGGGTGCGGGTGGCGCTGGAGCTGGAGTACCCCGGCGACATCGGCGCGCGCTGCGCGGCCGTACGCCGCCGGGTCACCGAGCGGGTGGGCACGCTGGCGAACATGGAGGTGCCGGAGGTGGTCGTCGAGGTGGAGCGGCTGCGGCTGCCCGGTGAGCGTCGGGGGAGGACGGTATGAGCGAGCCGCCGCAGGACGCCACCCGGCCCATGCCCGTGGTGGACACCGAGAAGCACCCGGACACCGAGAAGCACCCCGGCACCGAGCGGCACACCCCGCCCACGGCCCAGCAGCCGGCCCTCTCCCCGGACGCCCGCGGCAGCGGCCGTTTCTGGTCCGCCCGCCGCGTCCCCTCGGCGATCGTCGCCCTGCTCACCCTGGGCGGCGCCGGCCTGCTGCTGTACGACGTGGTCGCCGTCCGCGCCGGGTACCCGGCGATGTACTGGCGCCGCGAACTCGCCCGCCAGCTGGCCGAGCGTCCCCTCGACGACATCCCGGTGCTCGCGGGCGCCGCCTTCGTCGCCGCCGTCGGCCTCTGGCTGATCCTGCTCGCGATCACCCCCGGCCTGCGCAACCTGCTCCCCATGCTCCGCCCGCGCCACGACGTACGCGCCGCGCTCACCCGTGACGCCGCCGCCCAGGTGCTGCGGGACCGGGCCGTGGAGGTCTCCGGGGTGCGCGAGGCGCGGGTGAGGATGCACCGCCGCCGGGCCGACGTGCGGGTGATCTCGCACTTCCGGGACCCCGCCGAGGTGCGGAGCGACCTGGACACCGCGCTGGCCGGTGCCGTGACCGACCTCGGCCTGGTGCGGCGCCCCAAGCTGTCGGTACGCCTCAGGGGACCCGGGAAGAAGGGATGAGGGGCATGCGTTCAGGAGTCGTCAACCGCGTCCTGCTGGCGCTCGCCGGACTGGTGCTGTTCGTGCTCGGCGGGTCGGTGCTGGCCGTCGGCCTCGGCGCGCCCTCGCCCTCCTGGTGGCCGCACTCCGGCCGGCACGACGTGCTGCTCAGCCGGGCCGAGCGCACCGCCTGGCGGGACCAGGACTGGTGGTGGCCCGCGCTGATCGCGCTGCTGGCCGTTCTGTTCCTCGTCGGACTGTGGTGGCTGGTGTCGGTGCTGCGCAGGCACCGGCTCTCCGAGATCCTCGTCGACAGCGGCGACGGCACCGGCGCCCTGGTGCGCGGCGGCGCGCTGGAGTCCGCGGTCGCGGAGGACGCGGCCCGCCGGCCGGGCGTGGCCGGGGCAGGCGCCCGCCTGAGCGGCCGCCGGACGTCCCCCGCGCTGCGCGCCGGGCTCCGCCTGGAACCCGGCGCCGCCCCGGCCGCCGCCCTGGCCGACTTCGCCGCGCACCCACTGGGCGCGGCCCGCGACTCGACGGGCATCGAGACGCTGCCCACCGAGGTGCGGCTGCGGGCGGTACGGCACAAGGCGGACCGGGTGAGCTGACGGTCCGCCCCGGAAGGACTCAGAACCCGTGCCGCATGCCCCCGTCGACCGGCAGCATGACGCCCGTCAGATAGGACGCGGCCGGGGACAGCAGGAACGCGGCCACCCGCCCGAACTCCTCCGGCGTCCCGTACCGGCGCAGCGGGATGCGGGACTCGTTGGCCGCCCTGGTGGCCACCGGGTCGGCGGAGAGGGCGTCCAGCTCGCGCACCCGGTCGGTGTCTATACGCGCCGGGAGCAGGCCGACGACCCGGATGCCGCGCGGGCCCAGCTCGTCGGAGAGGGACTTGGCGAACCCGGCGAGGCCCGGCCGCAGCCCGTTGGAGATGGTCAGCCCCGGGATCGGCTCGTGCACCGAGCCCGACAGCACGAACCCGATCACCCCGCCCGGCTCCAGCTCCGCCGCCGCGGCGCGGGCCAGGCGCACCGCGCCGAGGAACACCGACTCGAACGCGTCCCGCCACTGCTCGTCGCTGTTGTCCGCGACGAAGCCGGGCGGCGGGCCGCCGACGCTGATGAGGATGCCGTCGAAACGGCCGAAGCGCTCGCGGGCCAGCGCGATCAGCCGCTCCGGAGCGTCCGCCTCGGCATTGCCGACGGCCACGCCCACCGCGTCCGGGCCGAGCTCGGCGGCGGCGTCCGCCACCCGCTGCTCGTCCCGGCCGGTGACGACCACCTTCGCCCCGTCCGCGACCAACTGCCGCGCGGCCGCGTTGCCCAGGCCCCGCGAGGCGCCGGTGACGATGTACACCCGGTCCTTCAGTCCAAGATCCATGCTCCTATCCTGCCTCCTCGGTGCCGAACAGTGTGAAGGCGGTGTTCACCAGCGCGATGTGGCTGAACGCCTGCGGGAAGTTGCCGAGCTGGCAGCCGGCCTCCGCGTCGTACTCCTCGGCCAGCAGCCCCACGTCGTTGGCCAGCCCGGCCAGCCGCTCGAACAGCGCGCGGGCCTCGTCCGTGCGGCCGGTCAGGTACAGGGCGTCGGCCAGCCAGAAGGAGCAGGCGAGGAAGGCACCCTCGCCCTCGGGCAGCCCGTCGACCACCGGGCCCTCGGGGTCCTCGGTGTCGTAGCGGCGAACGAAGCCCCTGTCGCCCAGGCCGGCGGCGATCGCGTCGACCGTGCCGATCACCCGTGGGTCCTCCGGGGGCAGGAAGCCCACGCGCGGGATCAGCAGCAGCGAGGCGTCCAGCTCGCGGGAGCCGTAGTACTGGGTGAAGGTGTTGCGCTCGGGGTCGTAGCCCTTGGCGCACACCTCGGCGTGGATCTCGTCGCGCAGCTCCCGCCAGCCGGGAAGGTCGCCCTCCAGCTCGGGGTGCTCCTCCAGGGTGCGTACGGCGCGGTCCACCGCCACCCAGGTCATCACCTTGGAATGCGTGAACTGGCGGCGCCCGCCGCGCACTTCCCACAGCCCCTCGTCCGGCTGACGCCACTGATCCTGGAGGAAGTCGATCAGCGCGCACTGCAGGGCCCACATGTGCGGCCGGGCCGACAGGCCCGATTTCCGGGCCAGCCACAGGGAGTCCATCACCTCGCCGTACACGTCGAGCTGGAGCTGGTCCACCGCGCTGTTGCCGATGCGGACCGGCGCCGATCCCGCGAACCCGGCGAGCCAGGGCAGCTCGGTCTCCGGGAGCCTGCGCTCGCCCGCGACCCCGTACATGATCTGGAGGTCCTCGGGGCTGCCCGCGACCGCTCTGAGCAGCCAGTCGCGCCACGCCTCGGCCTCCTCGTGGTACCCGGCGGCGAGCAGCACGTCCAGGGTGAGGGTGGAGTCGCGCAGCCAGCAGTACCGGTAGTCCCAGTTGCGCACCCCGCCGAGCTTCTCCGGCAGCGAGGTGGTGGCCGCCGCGACGATCCCGCCGGTGGGCCGGTAGGTGAGTGCCTTCAGGGTGATCAGCGAGCGCACCACGGCGTCCCGGTACGGCCCGTCGTAGCGGCACCGCCCGCTCCAGCGCCGCCAGTCCCGCACGCTGGAGCTGAGCGCCTGGTACGGGTCGATCAGCCGGGGGCGCGGCTGGTGCGAGGGGTGCCAGGTGAGCACGAACGCCACCCGCTCGCCCTCCGCCAGGGTGAACTCCGAGTGCGTGCCGAGGTCCTCGCCCCAGGTCCGCACGTGCGGCTCGGAGCGCAGCCAGGTGGAGTCCGGGCCCGCGACGGCCACCCGGTGCCCGTCCGCGCGGCGCATCCACGGCACGATGGAGCCGTGGTCGAAGCGCAGCCGGAGTGTGCTGCGCACGGTGACCCGGCCGCTGACGCCCTCCACGATCCGTACGACGTCCGGGACCTTCTCGCGCTGCGGCATCAGGTCGGTGACGCGCACGGTGCCCTCGGGGGTGTCCCACTCGGTGTCCAGCACGAGGGTGTCCGGGCGGTAGGCGCGCCGGGTGCAGGTGCCGGCGCCCTTCGGCGCGATCCGCCAGTAGCCGTTGTCCTCGTCGCCCAGCAGCCGGGCGAAGCAGGCGCCGGAGTCGAAGCGGGGCAGGCAGAGCCAGTCGATCGAGCCGTCCCGGCCGACCAGGGCGGCGCTCTGCTCGTCGCCGATGACGGCGTAGTCCTCGATGCGCGGGTTCACGGGTTGGCGATTCCCCGGGCGGCCTGACGGCCAATCAGGTGGTGCGCCGGGGGAGTGACACCCGGCTCACACGGCGGCGGGCTCCGCCTCGGCCGCGCTCTCCTGCTCCGCCGCGGCGGCCCGGTCGCGCAGCTCGCGCCGGACCAGGAACCACCAGCCGACGGGCACGGCGGCGGCGAACAGCCACCACTGGATCATGTACGCGTAGTTCAGCGGGGCGTCCTCGCTGCCGGGGCTGGAGATCTGCTCCGGGGTGTCCCCCCTGGGCTCCGGCGCGGTCTGCTCCACATAGCCGCCGAGCACCGGGGCGCCGAGGCGCTCGGCCTGGTCGGCGCTGTTGATCAGCATGACCTGGCGGTCCGGCAGACCGGCGATCTGCTTGATGCCGCTGGCCTCGGTGGTCTCGTCGGCCTTCAGCCGGCCGGTGATCGTCACCTTCCCGGCCGGAGGCGCGGGGACCTTCGGGAACTCGGTCTGGGCGCCGTTCGCCGGAATCCAGCCCCGGTTGACCAGCAGCACCCGGCCGTCGGTCAGCCTCAGCGGGGTCAGGACGTGGAAGCCCACCTCGTCGTCGGCGTTGGTGCGGCGCCGGACGACCTCCTCGTGGGCGGTGTCGAAGGTGCCGGTCGCGGTGACCGTGCGGTACTTGTCGGCGTGGGTGACGGCGCGGCCGGGGGAGGTGAGCCGTTCCACGGGCACCGGATCGGCGCGCAGGGCCCGCGCGACCAGGTTGTTGCGGGCGGTGCGTTCCTCGTACCGGTGGTGCTGCCAGAAACCGAGCCTGATCATCGTCGGGATCAGCGCGATCACGACGAGGGTGAGGATCACCCACTGGCGGGTGAGCAGGAAGCGGTAGCGGTGCACCCCACGACGGTACCTCCGGGCCGTGGGGCGCATTCGGGCGGGTACCGGGTCAGACCCGGTCCACCACCCCCGCCTTCCCCTCGGCGCGGGCGCAGTGGGCGCCGCAGTACCAGTGGCCCTCCACCTCCACGCCCTGCCCGATGATCTGCACCCGGCAGTGCTCGCAGATGGGTGCCATGCGGTGGATGGCGCAGGAGAAGCAGTCGAAGACGTGCACCGCGCCCTGTGCGTGGACCTCGAAGGTCATTCCGTAGTCATTGCCGCAAACTTCGCATCTCGCCATGCGCCTCAGAGTGGGCCGTACCCGGCCGTGGGGCGAGCGGGGGCGGGCGCGAATCGCGGGGGAATCACCCGTCCGTACGGCTGTCAGCCGGCCGCTTCGACGTCGCGCAGCAGTTGTCCGAAGGCGGCCTCGTCGATGACCGGGGTGCCGAACTGGCGGGCCTTGGCCGTCTTGGAGGTGCCCGAGTCGGGGTCGTTGGTGACCAGCAGGCTGGTCAGCCGGGAGAGGCTGGTGGCCACGTGCAGCCCGGCCTCGGTGGCCCGGTCCTCCAGCAGCTCGCGCTCGGTGGAGGTGTCACCCGAAAAGGCCACCCGCATGCCCTGCTTGAGGCGTTTGCCCGGTTCGTACCGTCCGGGGTTGGGGTACGGGCACGCGGGCCGCTTGCGCGCCGGGCGCCAGCCGGGGCCGCGCCCGCCGCCGTAACCGCCGGTCGCCTGACGGCCGATGAGCGGGGTGTCCGACCACTCGGTGAGCGGGCGGCACTCCAGCAGCGGCAGCCGCACCTCGTTCGCGGCGGCCGCCCTGAGGCTCGGCCGGAACGCCTCCGCCAGCACCCGCGCGTCGTCCAGCGCGTGGTGCGCGCGCTGCTGCACGACCCCGAAGTGCGCGGCGAGCGACTCCAGCTTGAAGTTGGGCAGGGGCAGGCGCAGCTCCTTGGAGAGCGCGATGGTGCACAGCCGCTGGCGCACCGGGGGCTCGCGCCGGGCGCGCGCGTACTCCCGCGCGATCATCTGCCAGTCGAAGACCGCGTTGTGCGCGACCAGCACGCGGTCCGCCAGCCGGGCCGCGAACTCCTCCGCCACCTCCGTGAAGAGCGGCGCCCCTTCGAGCACGTCGCTCGTCAGCCCGTGTATCCACACCGGGCCGGGGTCGCGCTCGGGGTTGACCAGCGTGTACCAGTGGTCCTCGACCTCGCCGCGCGCGTCCAGCCGGTACACGGCCGCGGAGATGATCCGGTCGTCGCGGGCCAGCCCGGTGGTCTCGACGTCAACGACCGCGTATCCCTTCGGATACACGGCCGGCCACGGGGTGGGCGAGGACACTGCGGTCGCGGGGTCTTCGAGCATGGTCAATGAGGATACGGGTCACCGCCGACAGCCGGGCCGCCCAGGGGCTCCCGCCCCACCGACCGGGTTGTGCCTCGCATGGGTGTACGCCCCCAAGGCCGATACGGGCCAACGCCCTTGAGGACGTCGCCGCTGGTCCGGGGCCCCTCGCGGCGCGGACCGGCCCCGCGACGGCGTACCGTGGGTGCGCTCGGCACATCTCCGGGCACCCCCGCCTCCGGTACGAGAAGGACCCCGTCATGCGCGCCACCACCATCCACGCCCCGTTCGACATGCGGGTGTCGGACGTGCCCGAGCCGATCGTGCAGCTCCCCACCGACGCGGTCGTACGCGTGCTGCGCGCCTGCATCTGCGGCAGCGACCTGTGGGCCTACCGGGGCGAGGCGGCCCGGCAGCCGGGGCAGCGGATCGGGCACGAGTTCCTCGGTGTGGTGGAGGAGACCGGCTCCGACGTCGGCACGCTCCGGCGCGGGGACCTCGTGGTCGCGCCGTTCATGTGGTCCGACGGCACCTGCGAGTACTGCGCCGAGGGCCTGACCACCTCCTGCGTGCACGGCGGCTTCTGGGGCTCCGTCGGCTACGACGGCGGCCAGGGCGAGGCGGTACGGGTGCCGTTCGCCGACGGCACGCTCGTCAAGCTGCCCAAGGAGGCGGCCTCCGACGACCACCTCCTCACCGGCCTGCTCACCCTCTCCGACGTACTCGGCACCGGCCACCACGCCGCCCTCGGCGCGGGCGTCCGCCCCGGCGCCACGGTCGCCGTCGTCGGTGACGGCGCCGTCGGCCTCTGCGCGGTGCTGGCCGCCAAGCGGCTCGGCGCCGAGCGGATCATCGCCCTCGGCCGCCACGAGGTGCGTACCGACATCGCCCGCCGCTTCGGCGCCACCGACGTCGTCGCGGCGCGCGGCGAGGAAGCGGTCGCGGCCGTCCGCGAGCTGACCGGTGGCCAGGGCGCGCACGCCGTCGTCGAGGCGGTCGGCACCGAGCAGTCCATGAGCACCGCCGTCAACATCACCCGCGACGGCGGCGCCATCGGCTTCGTCGGCGTCCCCCACGGCAGCGGCACCGGCCTGGACCTCAGCGTCATGTTCGACCGCAACATCGCCCTGCGCGGCGGCGTCGCCCCGGTCCGCACCTACATCCCCGAGCTGCTGCCCGACGTCCTGAACGGCACCATCGACCCCTCCCCGGTGTTCGACATGACCGTGGACATCGAGGGCGTCCCGGACGGCTACCGTGCGATGGACGAGCGCACGGCGCTGAAGGTCCTCGTCACCAACGGCTGAACGGTCAGCCCCACGCCGCCGCGCTGGACCCCGGGGGGACGGGCGGGGTGGCCCAGTCGGCCGGCCCGCCGGTGAACGACACCGGGGGCCGGGCGTACCGCAACCGGCCGAGCGGGCTGTCCCGTTCGGCCAGCCACGCGTCCGGGCCCTCGTAGGCCGGGCCGCCCGTACGCGGGTCCCGCCCCGCCTCGTCGGTCAGCCAGTGCGCCGTCCGGGCGAGCGCGAGGCGCACCAGGCGGCCCCGGCCGTCGCGGGACCGTTCGGCCAGGGCCCGCAGGATGCCGGCGGCCAGCAGATAGCCCGAGCCGTGGTCCAGGGCCTGGGCGGGCAGCGCGCCGGGCTCCATGGCCGAGCCCTCGATGGCCGCGATGCCGGTCGCGACCTGGACCAGGCTGTCGAAGCCGCGCCGCTCGCCCCAGGGTCCGTACGTGCCCCACGCCGAGATCTGGGCGACGATCAGGCCGGGGTACCGCTCGGCCAGGGCCTCGGGGGAGAGGCCGAAGCGGTCCAGGGCGCCGGGGCGGTAGCCGGTGACGACCACGTCGGCGGATGCCAGCAGGTCGTTCAACGCCGTGCTGTCGGCGGTGAGTCCGAGGGTGGCGGACCGTTTCCCGAAACCCGTGTCCGCGTGCTGGTCGGGCAGTTCGGGCAGCTCGGGGGCGTCGACGCGCAGCACGTCGGCGCCGAGCAGCGCGAGGGTGCGGGTGGCGACGGGCCCGGCGAGGACGCGGGTGAGGTCCAGGACGCGCAGCCCGGCGGCGGGCAGCAGCGGGCCGGACTCCCCTTCCAGAGGCGGGAGTCGGCGTGCCGAGGGCGCGCCGACCGGGCCGCGCTCCACCAGTGGCCGCCGGGCCACCTCGGCGCCCTGCGGATGTGCCGCCCACTGTCCGGGGGTGCGCAGGGCCACCGCCAGGCCCCCGGCGGCGTACACCGTCTCCTCGATGTCCAGGGCGGAGCGTTCGAGGAGCAGCCGCTCCACGTCCTCGGGGCCGGCGCCGTCGGGCAGGCCCAGCGCACCGAGGAGGCGCTGCCGGTGGTGCGGGTAGTTGGCGTGGGTCCGCACCCAGCCGTCCCCCGCCCGCCACCAGCGGGACAGCGGGGCGAAGTTGACCGGGGCGCGGCCGTCGATCCGCAGCAGCCGCTCGCTGTGGAAGGCGGTGACGACCGCGCCGTCGTCCACCACGGCGCGCGGCACGGTGCCCAGCCCGGCCCGCAGCGCGCCCAGCTCGGCGGCGGCCAGCGCGCACGTGCCCACGCACGCGCGCGCCAGCCGCTGCACGGGAAGGCGGGCGCTCAGGGCCCCCGGCCGCTCGACGCAGACCAGCCGGGCGAGCAGCGCGCGGTCGTCGCCCAGCGCGGCCCAGGCGGACTTGATCATGGGATCGATCACGACCGCACTATGCATCAGCCGCCTGAGCCCGACAAGAGGCGCCCCAGCCCCTAGTGGCTCACCGCCGCCAGGGCGTCCGCGATCCCCCAGCCGTAGAAGCCGTTGCGGTTCTTCGTGCCCTCGCACACCGCGTCGACCTTGCCGTCACTGTTGATGTCGTACGGGTCGGTGCACGGCGTGGCCGTCGCCTCCGCGTACAGCAGGGCCTTCACCGCGGCGGCGGGGGCGTGCGGGTGGACCGACTTGATCAGCGCCGCGACACCGGCGACGTGCGGGGAGGCCATCGAGGTGCCGGCCATGTAGCCCCACTTGCCGCCGGGCAGCGGGCCCAGGATGAGGCCGCTGGCCGCGGGCGGGGCCGGGGTCTGGTAGGCGGTTGAGTCGCCGCCGGGCGCCGCGATGTCGATCGTGCCCAGGCCGTAGTTGGAGAACGACGACTTGATGCCCTTCGCGCCGGTCGCCGCGACCGTCACCACACCGGGGAGCTGGGTGGGTATGTCGAAGCACTTGCGCGGGTCGACGGTCCGGTCCGAGGGGGTGCCGTCGTTGGGGGAGGAGGGGTCGGTGATCGAGTCGGCGGCGAAGTCGTAGTTCTCGTTGCCGGCCGCCGCGACGTTGACCGTGCCCTTGCTCTCCGCGTACCGGGTGGCCCGCGTGATGGCGTCCACCAGGGCCTTCTGGTCCGGGTCGCCGGTGCAGTTGAAGTACCACGGGTCGGTGTAATAGCTGTTGTTGGTGACGTCCACGTGGTGCTCGGCCGCCCACACGAACCCGCAGACCACGGCCTCGGTGTAGAAGTAGCCGTCCGGGTTGCCCACCTTGATGCCCGACACCTTCACGCCCGGCGCCACACCCGTGATGCCGACGCCGTTCTTGGCACCCGCGATCTCACCCGCGACATGCGTACCGTGCGGCGACTCCGACGCGCTGGGCCGCCAGGCACCGTCCGCCGTGTCCGGCGCGCCGGAGACGCAGTTGACGGAGGCCGCCCGGTCGAAGTTGGGCGCGATGTCCGGGTGGGTGTCGTCCACGCCGGTGTCGATGACGGCGACCGTCACCTTGCTGCTGCCGAGCGTCTTCTCATGGGCCTTGTCCGCCTTGATGGCGGGCAGGTCCCACTGGAGCGGCTCCAGCGGGTCCTGCCCGTCCACCGCCTTGGCCTTCGACAGCTCCGCCGCCGTCAGCGGCTTCGGCACGCCCAGATCGGTGGTGGACTGCGCGGGCAGCGGCGCGTTGCGGGTGGCCCCGGCCGAGGAGACACCGGACACCTTGCGGATCGACGTGGCGAAGCCGGGGTTCGCGGAGTGCACCACGAGCACGCCGATACGGTCGTAACTGGCCACGACGGTGCCGCCGTTGCGTCCTATCGCGCGGCGCACCGACTCGATCGTGCGATGGTCCGTTCTCGTGTTGACCACGTAGGACAGCTTCGGGCCGTCGTACGTGGTGGCCGAACCCTCCGCCGCCCGCGTCGTCAGGGCCGTGGACGGGGCCGCCGAAGCCGCCGTCGGCAGGAAGCCGAGCGAGGCGGTCAGCGACAGCACGACCGGGACGGCCGGCGCGAACCGGCGCCGGGAGCGCAGATGAGCCATGGGATCTCCACATCATCCGGAAACGGAACCGCCCGAGGCACGGGTGGTGCTCGGGCAGGTACATGACGGGTGGAACAAGGTGAAGCTATCCCGCGGGCGCGGAACTGCGAAAGCCCCGAACCCGTGTGAACCGGCGTCAGCGCCGGACCGTGTGCGTCAACGAGGGGGCACGGCCGGATCGCGCCCCCCGGAAGATCACAACGGGGAGTCGCTCGTTGACGCCCGGTAACGTGATCTCCGTTCCAGTGAGGTCGGCAACCGCCCGTCCGTGACGCGAGGAGACCTTGAGTGGCGACCGAGACACCGCCCCCCGCGAAGCACCAACTTCCTTCCCCCGTGGAGTTCACCGAGGCGCAGGCGAGCGCGGAGTTCGGTGAACTGCGCCGCGCCCACCGCTCGTTCGCCTTCCCCCTGACGATCGCCTTCATCGCCTGGTACCTGCTCTACGTGCTGCTCTCCTGCTACGCGGGCGGCTTCATGGGCACCGAGATCGCCGGGAACATCAACGTGGCCCTCGTGCTGGGCCTCGCCCAGTTCCTCACCACGTTCCTCATCGCCTGGTGGTACGCGCGGCACGCGGCCGCCAAGCTCGACCCCAGGGCCGAGGCCATCAAGTCCCGGATGGAGGGCGGCGCATGATTTCCGCTCAGCACACGATCGCCGCCCAGCACACCTGGCTCGCGGCCGGCGAGGCCAGTGAGCACAGAGGTCTGATCATCTCCCTGTTCGCGGTGTTCGTCGCCGCGACCCTGGTCATCACCGTCTGGGCGGGCCGCCAGACCAAGGACGCCGCCGACTTCTACGCGGGCGGCCGCCAGTTCACCGGCTTCCAGAACGGACTCGCCGTCTCCGGCGACTACATGTCCGCCGCGTCCTTCCTCGGCATCGCGGGCGCCATCGCCCTGTTCGGCTACGACGGCTTCCTGTACTCCATCGGCTTCCTGGTCGCCTGGCTGGTCGCCCTGCTCCTGGTCGCCGAGCCGCTGCGCAACTCCGGCCGCTACACCATGGGCGACGTGCTGGCCTACCGGATGCGCCAGCGCCCGGTGCGCACCGCCGCGGGCACCTCCACAATCGTGGTGTCGATCTTCTACCTGCTCGCACAGATGGCCGGCGCCGGTGTCCTGGTCTCCCTGCTGCTCGGCATCACCAGCGACAGCGGCAAGATCGGCATCGTCGCCCTGGTCGGCGTCCTGATGATCGTGTACGTCACCATCGGCGGCATGAAGGGCACCACCTGGGTCCAGATGGTCAAGGCCGTCCTCCTCATCGCGGGCGCCATTCTGCTGACCTTCCTGGTGCTGCTCAAGTTCGACTTCAACGTCTCCGACCTGCTGGGTTCGGCCGCCGACAACAGCGGCAAGGGCAAGGCGTTCCTGGAGCCCGGCCTGAAGTACGGCGCCACCGGCACCTCCAAGCTGGACTTCATCTCCCTCGGCATCGCCCTGGTCCTGGGCACCGCGGGCCTGCCGCACATCCTGATCCGGTTCTACACGGTCCCCACCGCCAAGGCGGCCCGGAAGTCGGTGATCTGGGCCATCGGCCTGATCGGCGCCTTCTATCTGATGACCCTCGCCCTGGGCTTCGGCGCCGCCGCGCTGATCAAGCCGGCGGAGATCATCGCCTCCAACAAGGCGGGCAACACCGCGGCCCCCCTGCTCGCCCTGCACCTCGGGGGAGTGGACTCCAACTGGGGCGCCATCCTGCTGGCCAGCATCTCCGCCGTCGCCTTCGCCACGATCCTCGCGGTCGTCGCCGGCCTCACCCTGGCCTCCTCCTCGTCCTTCGCCCACGACATCTACGCCAACGTCATCAAGAAGGGCCAGGCCACCGAGAAGCAGGAGATCAACGCCGCCCGATACGCCACCGTCGGCATCGGCGCCGTCTCCATCGTGCTCGGTGCCCTCGCCCGCGACCTGAACGTGGCCGGACTCGTGGCGCTGGCCTTCGCGGTCGCCGCGTCGGCGAACCTGCCGACCATCCTCTACAGCCTGTTCTGGAAGCGGTTCACCACCTCAGGCGCCCTGTGGTCGATCTACGGCGGCCTGGTCACCGCGGTCGGCCTGGTGCTGTTCTCCCCGGTGGTCTCCGGCAAGCCGACCTCGATGTTCCCCGACGTCGACTTCCACTGGTTCCCGCTGGAGAACCCCGGCATCATCTCCATCCCGGTCGGCTTCCTGCTGGGGGCCGTCGGCACCCTGCTGTCCAAGGAGGTCCCGGACGCGGAGAAGTACGCCGAGCTGGAGGTACGGTCCCTGACCGGCACCGGGGCGCACTGAGCCGGCCGCCCGGCACACCTCACGGCCGCGCCGCGCGGGGGGCAGGACACCCGCGCGGCGCGGCCGCGTCCGTACCGGGCAGGGAAACCAGCCGCTGTCGATGTCCGAGGTCTCGCGTAGGCTCGCAGATGACAGTGACAAGCGGTCCGGGACGAGGGAGGGGGCCCACGTGCTCATCGACACCTACGGCCGGGTGGCCACCGACCTGAGGGTTTCGCTGACCGACCGGTGCAATCTGCGCTGCACCTACTGCATGCCCGAGGAGGGTCTGCAGTGGCTGGCCAAGCCGGATCTGCTCACGGACGACGAGATCGTCCGCCTGATCGGCCTCGCGGTGACCCACCTCGGCATCGAAGAGGTCCGCTTCACCGGCGGCGAGCCCCTGCTCCGCCCCGGCCTGGCCGGCATCGTGGAGCGCGTCGCGGCGCTTCAGCCGCGCCCCCGGATGTCGATCACGACCAACGGCATCGGCCTCAAGCGCACCGCCGCCGCCCTGAAGCACGCCGGACTCGACCGGGTCAACGTCTCGCTGGACACCCTGCGCCCCGACGTCTTCAAGACCCTCACCCGGCGCGACCGCCACCAGGACGTACTGGACGGCCTCCGCGCCGCCTCCGAGGCGGGCCTCACCCCCGTCAAGGTCAACTCGGTCCTGATGCCGGGCCTGAACGCGGACGAGGCCCCGGACCTGCTGGCCTGGGCGCTGGAGCACGAGTACGAACTCCGCTTCATCGAGCAGATGCCGCTCGACGCCCAGCACGGCTGGAAGCGCGAGGGCATGGTCACCGCCCAGGACATCCTCGCCTCCCTGCGCACCCGCTTCGAGCTGACCGCCGAGGGCGAGGGCGAGCGCGGTTCGGCCCCGGCCGAGCGCTGGCTGGTGGACGGCGGCCCGCAGCGGGTCGGCGTGATCGCCTCGGTGACCCGTCCGTTCTGCGCGGCCTGCGACCGCACCCGGCTCACCGCCGACGGCCAGATACGCACCTGTCTGTTCGCCACCGAGGAGACCGACCTGCGCGCCCTGCTGCGCTCCGGCGCGCGGGACGAGGAGATCGCCGAGCTGTGGCGCAAGGCGATGTGGGGCAAGAAGGCGGGCGCGGGCCTCGACGACCCGTCCTTCGTCCAGCCGGAGCGCCCCATGTCAGCGATCGGCGGCTGAGTCCTCCCACTCCCGGAGCGGGACCACGTCCTTCAGAAAGCCGCGCACGCCGAGGAACTGGGACAGGTGCTCGCGGTGTTCCTCGCAGGCGATCCAGGTCTTGCGCCGCTCCGGGGTGTGGATCTTCGGGTTGTTCCACGCCAGCACCCATACGGCGTCGGCCCGGCAGCCCTTCGCGGAACAGATCGGTGTCTCACTCACGGGAAGATTCTCGCAGAGGCGAGCGGAGGGGAATTGGCGCGGTGGGAGCGGAGTGAATTCGCGCGGAAACGGCTGCGAACAAGGCGACGCCGAGCAGCCACGGGGGGAGCTGCCCGGCGTCGGTCTGTCGCTCCGACGGGGGATGCGGAGCGCGTACGCAGTATGTCACGCACCACTGGCCGACCGGCACAAGAACAGCATGATTGAACTGAGCTTTTCTTGAGCTTGGCGGGAAGTCGCCTTCCGCTTTTTCCGCTCCCACGCTGCTCAGGCTCGGTCGGAACGTTTCTCCCGCGACTCCGCCCCCGGCCGGGACGACGCGTGTTCCGGGCCGGAATCCGACCGACCCGCTGACTCTTCGTCACGTGGCGGTGTGATCATCGGCTTGGACGGCATGGCGACGAAGGTCGACGGCAGCGACTGCGGCCGCTCCCGCCCCGCGTTTGCGATCACCACCGCGATGTACGGCAGCGCGGCGCCCAGCACCAGCGCCACGATGGCGACGTATCGCTCCACGTTCCACAGGGAGGCGGCCAGGATCACGGCCACCGTCCGGATCGACATCGAGATCACGTACCGCCGCTGCCGGCCCCGCACGTCCTCCGCCAGGCCGGTCCGGGCGCCGGTGATCCGGAAGACCTCGCCACGCTGCTTGCCCATCAGTCCACCATCCGCCCGCATGGGTCCAACCCCGGCCCGAAAGCCGTGTCCGGGCCCGAACCGGACCGGGACACCCCCCAACGGTACGCCGCCGGGGCGCCGCGTTCGATACCGGGGCGCCGTCCGGCCTGCGGGAACGTCCACCGTCCGGGTGGCTCCGGCATGCGGGGCGGCCGGGCCGCGCCCAGACTGGCCGGGACGAGCGGATCGATCAGGTCGGACCGGACGAGGAGGCCGCCATGGGCTGGCTGTGGGCGATCATCGTGGGATTCGTGCTGGGCCTGCTCGCCAAGGCGATCATTCCCGGCAAGCAGCACAGCCCCCTGTGGCTGACCACCATCTGCGGCATCCTGGGCGCCTTGGCGGGCAACGCCCTCGCGCGGGCACTGGGGGTCGCGGAGACGAGCGGCATCGACTGGAGCAGGCACCTCTTCCAGCTCGTGGCGGCGATCATCATCGTGTTCTTCGTCGACATGCTCTACACCGCGACCCTCGGCAAGCGCCGCAAGCGCAAGTACGACGAACGGGTGTGACACAGCGGGTACGGCAGAGGGCGGCCTCCCGGTGAAGGGAAGCCGCCCTCTCTCGGTGCCTCAGGCGCCCGTGACCTCGACCGCAGCCAGGTTCTTCTTGCCCCGGCGCAGCACCAGCCAGCGCCCGTGCAGCAGCTCCTCGGCGGCGGGGACGGCGTCCTCGCCGGCGACCTTGACGTTGTTCACGTACGCACCGCCCTCCTTCACCGTGCGCCGCGCGGCCGACTTGCTGGCCACCAGACCCACCTCGGCGAGCAGGTCCACCACGGGGCCCAGTTCCGCGACCTGGATGTGCGGCAGCTCGGAGAGCGCGGCGGCGAGCGTCGCCTCGTCCAGCTCGGAAAGCTCGCCCTGGCCGAACAGCGCCTTGGACGCGGCGACCACGGCGGCCGTCTGCTCGGCGCCGTGCACCAGCGTCGTCAGCTCCTCCGCGAGCGCGCGCTGCGCCGCGCGGGCCTGCGGGCGCTCCTCGGTCAGCCGCTCCAGCTCCGTGATCTCCTCGCGGGACTTGAAGCTGAAGATCCGCAGGAACTTGGAGACGTCCCGGTCGTCCGCGTTCAGCCAGAACTGGTAGAAGGCGTACGGCGTGGTCATCTCCGGGTCGAGCCAGACGGTGCCCGACTCGGTCTTGCCGAACTTGGTGCCGTCCGCCTTGGTGATCAGCGGGGTGCCCAGCGCGTGGACCACCGCGTCCGGCTCGACCCGGTGGATCAGGTCGGTGCCCGAGGTGAGGTTGCCCCACTGGTCGCTGCCGCCGGTCTGCAGCGTGCAGCCGTAGCGCCGGTACAGCTCCAGGAAGTCCATGCCCTGCAGGATCTGGTAGCTGAACTCGGTGTAGCTGATGCCCGCGTCGGAGTTCAGCCGGCGGGAGACGGCCTCCTTGGCGATCATCTTGTTGACCCGGAAGTGCTTGCCGATGTCCCGCAGGAACTCGATGGCCGACATCCCCTGGGTCCAGTCCAGGTTGTTGACCATCACGGCCGCGTTCGGACCCTCGAAGTCCAGCAGCGGCTGGATCTGCGCGCGCAGCCGCTCCACCCACTGGCCGACGATCTCCGGCGCGTTCAGCGTGCGCTCGGCGGTGGGCTTGGGGTCGCCGATCAGACCGGTGGCCCCGCCGACCAGGCCCAGCGGGCGGTGGCCCGCGTCCTGGATGCGGCGCATGGTGAGGATCTGGACCAGGTTGCCGAGGTGCAGGCTGGGCGCGGTCGGGTCGAAGCCGCAATAGAACGTGACAGGACCGTCCGCGAACGCCTTGCGCAATGCGTCCTCGTCGGTGGAGAGGGCGATCAGCCCACGCCACTTCAGTTCGTCGACGATGTCCGTCACGGTTCTCGTGTCTCCTAGATGATCCTGCGGCGGTCGGGTGACAGCCGAGTACGAGGTTATACGCCCTGGCTGACAGAGCTCATATTGAAATCCGGGACGCGGAGCGCGGGCATCGCGGCCCGGGTGAACCAGTCGCTCCACTCGCGGGGCAGGGTCTGCTCGGTGCGGCCCGCCTCGGCGGCCCGGCCGAGCACGCCGACCGGCGACTCGTTGAACCGGAAGTTGTTCACCTGGCCGGTGACCTCGCCGTTCTCCACCAGGTAGACGCCGTCGCGGGTGAGCCCGGTGAGCAGCAGGGTCGCGGGGTCGACCTCGCGGATGTACCAGAGGCAGGTCAGCAGCAGACCGCGCTCGGTGGCCGCGACCATGTCCGCGAGCGAGCGGTCGCCGCCGCCGTCCAGGATCAGGTTGTCCATCGCCGGGGCGAGCGGCAGCCCGGTCAGGGCCGCGCTGTGCCGGGTGGTGGTGAGGTGGTCGAGGACACCGTCCTTGATCCAGTCGGTGGCGCGTACCGGCAGCCCGTTGTCGAAGACCGAGCGGTCGCCGCCGGAGGAGTGCGCGACGACGAAGGGCGCGCAGCCCAGGCCCGGCTCGTCGGGGTCGCTGCGCAGCGTCAGCGGCAGCTCGCTGAGCCGCTCGCCGGTACGGGTGCCGCCACCCGGCTTGGAGAACACCGTGCGCCCCTCGGTGGCGTCCCGGCCGGAGGCGGACCAGAGCTGGTAGATCAGCAGGTCGGCCACGGCGGACGGCGGCAGCAGCGTCTCGTACCGCCCGGCCGGCAGCTCCACGCGGCGCTCGGCCCAGCCGAGGCGCTCGGCCAGCTCGGTGTCCAGGGCGCCCGGGTCGACGTCCTTGAAGTCACGGGTGGAGCGGCCGGCCCAGGCCGAACGGGTGTGGTCGGGGGACTTGGCGTTCAGCTCCAGGGTGCCGGTCGGCTGGTCGTGCCTGAGGCGCAGGCCGGTGGAGGTGCCGAGGTAGGTGGAGACGGTCTCGTGGCTGGCGAAGCCGTACAGTTCGCGGCCGCCGGCCCGGGCACGGGCGAACGCCTCGCCGAGTGCCGGGGCGAAGTCCGCGAAGACGGCGGAGGAGGTCTCGGCGGGCGCGTCGCGGAAGTCGGGGGAGTCCGGAACGCCGCTGACCAGCGGCTGGGCGTCCTCGGCGGGTCCGGCCGCCCGTGCGGCGGCTTCGGCGGCCCGCACCAGCGGCTCCAGCTCGGCCGCCGTCACCGCCGACCGCGAGACCACGCCGGAGGCGGTGCCCTGCTGCCCGTCCACGGTGGCGATCACGGTGAGGGTACGGCCGCGGGTCACTCCGTTGGTGGTGAGCGCGTTGCCCGCCCAGCGCAGGTTGGCGCTGGACTCCTCGTCCGCGATGACCACACAGCCGTCCGCCCGGGACAGCGCGAGGGCCCGCTCGACGATCTCGTACGGCTTGCTGGTCCGCGCGCTCATCGCCCGGCCTCCTGCGTCGTGTTGAGGATGTTGATGCCCCGGAACAGGGCGGAGGGGCAGCCGTGGGAGACGGCGGCGACCTGGCCGGGCTGGGCCTTGCCGCAGTTGAAGGCGCCGCCCAGCACATAGGTCTGGGGGCCGCCCACGGCGGCCATCGAGCCCCAGAAGTCGGTGGTGTTGGCCTGGTAGGCGACGTCCCTGAGCTGGCCGGTGATCCGCCCGTTCTCGATGCGGAAGAAGCGCTGGCCGGTGAACTGGAAGTTGTAGCGCTGCATGTCGATCGACCAGGACCGGTCGCCGACCACGTAGATACCCCGGTCGACGCCCCCGATCAGCCCCTCGGTGGACAGCCCGGCGGGGTCCGGCCGCAGCGAGACGTTGGCCATGCGCTGGACCGGGACATGGCCGGGGGAGTCCGCGAAGGCGCACCCGTTGGAGCGCTCGAAACCGGTCAGCCTGGCGATGCGGCGGTCGAGCTGGTAGCCGGTGAGGGTGCCGTCCTTCACCAGGTCCCAGGACTGCGCGGCCACGCCCTCGTCGTCGTAGCCGATGGTGGCCAGGCCGTGTTCGGCGGTGCGGTCGCCGGTGACGTTCATCAGCTCGGAGCCGTACTTGAGCTTGCCGAGCTGGTCGAAGGTGGCGAACGAGGTGCCCGCGTAGGCGGCTTCGTAGCCGAGGGCGCGGTCCAGCTCGGTGGCGTGGCCGACGGACTCGTGGATGGTGAGCCACAGGTTGGAGGGGTCGACGACCAGGTCGTACAGGCCCGGCTCCACGCTGGGCGCGCGCATCTTCTCGGCCAGCAGCTCGGGGATCTGTTCGAGTTCGGCGTCCCAGTCCCAGCCGGTGCCGGTCAGGTACTCCCAGCCCCGGCCGGCCGGCGGGGCGAGGGTGCGCATCGAGTCGAACTCGCCGCTGGAGTCGTCCACGGAGACGGCCGTCAGCTCGGGGTGCAGCCGGACGCGCTGCTGGGTGGTGACCGTCCCGGCGGTGTCGGCGTAGAACTTGTTCTCGTGCACGGTGGTCAGCGAGGCGTCCACGTGGTCGACGCCCTGCGCCGCGAGGAGCCGCCCGCTCCAGTCCGCGAGCAGCGCGGACTTGTC
Source organism: Streptomyces griseoluteus (assembly GCF_004784465.1). Lineage (GTDB taxonomy): Bacteria > Actinomycetota > Actinomycetes > Streptomycetales > Streptomycetaceae > Streptomyces > Streptomyces griseoluteus. The sequence continues at coordinate 700,918 of NZ_SRRU01000002.1, forward strand.
CGCGTCGGGCACGGTGAAGGGGTCGATGTCGTACGACGAGATCCACGTCCTGTCGGCGTGCACGGGCTCGTCGGCCAGCTCCACGCGCTCGTCCGAACCGGCGGCCTTGATCACCTGCGCGGACAGCTTGGCCATCGCCACCGCCTGCGAGGCGACCTTGGCGGCGCCGTCCATCGTCAGGTCCACCCCCGAGGCGAACCCCCAGCTGCCCCCGTGCACGACCCTGACCGCGTACCCCAGGTCGGTGGTGTCCGAGGACCCCGACGGGCGCCCGTCCCGCAGCCGCCAGGACGCGCTGCGCACCCGCTCCAGCCGGAAGTCGGCGTGCTCGGCCCCGAGGGCGCGCGCACGGGCGAGGGCCGCGTCGGCGAGGGCCCGCAGGGGGAGCGCCAGGAAGGAAGGGTCGATGTGTTGAGCCACGGGCGGGTTCCTCCTGCACGGGGTGGGGTGCTCAGGAGGATACGTCGCTCGGGGGCCCGGTCCCGCTTGGCTCAGTGGGCGATGCCGTCGATCAGCTCCCGCGCGCCCTGGCGGAGCAGGGCGACGGCGACGGACGTGCCGAGCGTGGCCGGGTCGAGACGGCCGGCCCACTCGTGCGCGTGCAGCACGGTCTTGCCGTCCGGCGTGAACACCGCGGCACGCAGCGAGAGTTCACCCGAGCGCTCGGTGCGGGCGTACCCGGCGATGGGGGAGTTGCAGTGACCCTGGAGGACGTGCAGCAGCATCCGCTCGGCGGTGGTCTCCCGGTGGGTGGCGGGGTCGCCCAGGTCGCTGACGATGTCGACGGTCTCGGTGTCGTCCTCCCGGCACTGAAGGGCGAGGACGCCCGCGCCGATCGGGGGCAGCATGGTCTCCAGCGTCAGGATCTCACTGGCCGCGTCCATCCGGCCGATGCGCTCCAGGCCGGACACCGCCAGGATCAGCGCGTCCGCCTCCCCGGCCGCCATCTTCTCCAGCCGCTTGTTCGCGTTGCCCCGGATCGGCACGCAGTCCAGGTGCGGGTGGGACGCGGCGAGCTGTGCGACCCGGCGCACGGAGGAGGTGCCGATGCGGGTCCCCGCCGGAAGCTGGTCCAGGGTGCGGCCGTGCGGGTCGACCAGGGCGTCCCGGATGTCGTCCCGCGCGAGGTATCCCGCGAAGCGGGTCCCTGCCGGGATGGGGCGGTCTCCGGGTACGTCCTTCATGCAGTGCACGGCGAGGTCGGCGTCGCCGCGCAGCAGAGCGGCGTCCACTTCCTTGGTGAAGGCTCCCTTGCCCTCGACCTGGGCAAGGTCCCCCATCCAACGGTCACCGGTGGTCGTGACCGGCAGTACCTCGGTAGGGACGTCGGGGTGGAGCACGGCCAACTCCGCTTTGACGCGCGCGACTTGGGCGAGCGCCATGGGGGAGTTGCGGGAAACGATACGAATCAGATCACCGGGCATGAGGGCACGATACGGCCCACGAACGCGGCCCACGCCTCCGGCGCCACGGAGAGGGGCTGGATGCGGGTGTCTTTGGAGTCACGGATGTGGATGACACCGGGGCGCACGGCGACCTCGACACAGTTGCCGCCACCGGTACCGCTGTAGCTGCTCTTGAACCATGTCAGTTCGGTGCTCATAGCGCTCCTTGCACGTCTCTCAGCACGTCCGCGGTGGCCAGGTGACTCAGGGCCTGTGAGCGCATCTTTCCATAGCGCTGGAGCATGGAACTCACCAATTTGGGCTGGGTGAGCAGGGTGCTGCACTCGTGTCCTTCGATGTAGCCGACCCACTGGTGACTGTCGCGTTCGGCGAGGTACATCTGGCCGTCGACACCGCAGTGGTCCACCTGCTGGAGTGGCATGAGGAGGATCTCTACGTTCCGTCGGCTGCCCTGCTCCAAAAGGTTCCTGACGACGTCTCGCGTCACTTCCACGCCACCGAGACCGCGCCTCAGCACTGCCTCTTCGATGAGAAAGGAGAACGCGGTGTTCGGCCGCGCGTCCAGGATTCGCTGCCGCTCCAGCCGAGCCGCCACCTGCCGCTCGAACTGCTCCTCGGACAGGGGCGGGATCTGCTGGTCGAACACTGCCCGGATGTACCCCTCCGGCTGCAACAGCCCCGGAATCACTCGGCATTCGTAAGCCCACAGGGAGATTGCTTCCTCCTCGATCCCCGCCCACTGCTGAAACCAGGTCGCCAGCCCCGACCGCCTCGTCAGGGTTTTGGCCGCTGCCGTAAGGACTTTCGCCGCGTCCTCACCCAGGACACCCGCCACTCGCGCGGGCAGGTCCGCCGGAGGAAACCGCTTCCCCTGCTCGATCTTGGCGACGTAGGGCGCCGAATACTGCACCTGGAGGCCGAACTCCTCCTGAGTCAGGCCCCCTTGGTCTCGCAGTGATTTCAGTACCGCGCCGAACATCTTCAGGCTGCCGGAGGCTTCCGCCCCGTGCTCTGCCACCATCGCCGCCCACCTTTCACCCACCCTGCTCAACCCGGCCGATCCACTCATCGTCACGGGGAGTAACCCACCCAGTCCAGAGTGTGCACTGATACAAGCGGAGTTGTATGGGTTTCGTTCCTGTTGGCCGCCTGGAGGGACTCCCCACGCTGGACGTATGTCGCCCACACCCGCCCAAGAGGCAGTCACCGTACGTACGTTCGCTCAGCGTTTCTCCGCCACCCGGCGGGGTGCCCGGCTCGCGCGCCGCTTGGCCGTGCACCAGTTGGACCAGTGGGGCCACCCCTACGGGACCCCCGCCTCCGAGGCCGTCGCCCTGATCGTCGCCGAACTCGCCGCGAACGCGGTCCTGCACGGCCGCGTGCCGGGAAGGGATTTCGAGCTACGCCTCCACCACCGGGACGGCACCGTAAGGATCGAGCTCTCCGACACCCATCCCGCCCACCCGACGCTCCCGGCCCACGACCCCACCGCCGAGGGAGGCAGGGGCCTGCTCCTGATCGACGCCGTGGCCACCCGCTGGGGCACGAGCCCCCGCAGCGGCCCCGGCAAGACTGTACGGGCGGAGTGTGAGACGGGGAGTCCTGATCTGTAGGAATCCGACAGGAGCAGGGATGTGTCACTGTCGGTGCCCGATTGTCCGTGGTCGCGTACGGACCGATAGGTTTCTTGGGAAGCCGCCTGTCAGGTCCGTCACGAGGGTGCCCGGGCTGATTGTCGGAACGTTGTAGACCGCTGATGAAAGGGTGATCCGTTGAGCCGCTCGGTTCTCGTCACCGGAGGCAACCGGGGCATCGGCCTCGCCATCGCCCGCGCCTTCGCCGACGCCGGCGACAAGGTCGCCATCACGTACCGCTCGGGCGAGCCCCCGGCGGGCTTCCTCGCCGTCAAGTGCGACATCACCGACGCCGAGCAGGTCGAGCAGGCGTACAAGGAGATCGAGGAGCGGCACGGCCCCGTCGAGATCCTGATCGCCAACGCCGGCGTCACCAAGGACCAGCTTCTGATGCGCATGTCCGAGGAGGACTTCACCTCGGTCATCGACACCAACCTCACCGGCACCTTCCGGGTGGTCAAGCGGGCCAACCGGGGCATGCTGCGGGCCAAGAAGGGCCGCGTCGTACTGATCTCCTCGGTCGTCGGCCTGCTGGGCTCGGCGGGGCAGGCGAACTACGCCGCGTCCAAGGCCGCGCTGGTCGGCTTCGCGCGCTCGCTCGCCCGTGAGCTGGGCTCGCGCAACATCACCTTCAACGTCGTCGCTCCCGGCTTCGTCGACACCGACATGACCAAGGCGCTCACCGACGAGCAGCGCGCGGGCATCGTGTCGCAGGTACCGCTCGGCCGGTACGCCGAGCCGGAGGAGGTGGCCGCGGCGGTGAAGTTCCTCGCCTCGGACGACGCCTCGTACATCACTGGAGCCGTCATTCCCGTTGACGGCGGACTGGGAATGGGTCACTGAACACCATGAGCGGAATTCTCGAGGGCAAGCGCATCCTGGTCACGGGCGTGCTGATGGAGTCCTCCATCGCCTTCCACGTCGCCAAGCTGGCCCAGGAGCAGGGCGCCGAGATCATCCTGACCGCGTTCCCGCGGCCCACGCTGACCGAGCGCATCGCCAAGAAGCTGCCGAAGCCGGCGAAGGTCATCGAGCTGGACGTCACCAACACGGAGCACCTCGCGCGCCTGGCCGACATCGTCGGCGAGGAGCTGGGCGGCCTCGACGGCATCGTCCACTCCATCGGCTTCGCCCCGCAGGACGCCCTCGGCGGCAACTTCCTGAACACCCCGTTCGAGTCGGTCGCCACCGCCATGCACGTCTCCGCCTTCTCCCTGAAGTCGCTGACCATGGCCTGCCTGCCGCTGATGCAGAACGGCGGCTCGGTCGTCGGCCTCACCTTCGACGCGCAGTACGCCTGGCCGCAGTACGACTGGATGGGCCCGGCCAAGGCCGCCCTGGAGGCCACCAACCGCTACATGGCGCGCGACCTGGGCAAGCAGAACATCCGCTGCAACCTCATCTCCGCGGGCCCGATCGGCTCCATGGCCGCCAAGTCCATCCCCGGCTTCGCCGACCTGGCCTCGGTCTGGGACTCCCGCTCCCCGCTGGAGTGGGACCTCAAGGACCCGGAGCCCGCCGGCAAGGGCGTCGTCGCCCTCCTCAGCGACTGGTTCCCCAAGACCACCGGCGAGATCATCCACGTGGACGGCGGCCTCCACGCCATCGGCGCCTGACCGCCCCAGCACGTGCGCGAGGCCCGCATCCCCTCAAGGGGTGCGGGCCTCGCGGTCGTACAGGGGGCATCCGAAGCCGCTCAGGGGGCACGCGTTCACACGTCCAGGGGGAGCGGACGCCTCCAAGAGGCCGATCGCCAGGGCGACTTGACGTTTGCTGGTGATCCCTTGTCCGAATAACTACGCGTATTTTACCTGGACTTGATCACGAATCGATCACGCTGATCATGATCCGCTTTCGCGGGCTGTGAAAAACGGGTGAAGCTGGGGTGCCCCTCCGGGTCGCACTCCCGGAGAGGCGGCGAGGTCGAATCCGGCCTCGCGAACGCCATCACACCAGGAGTGATCCATGCGTTCTTCCCTCAATATAAGCAAGGTTGCCGCAGTCGTGGCCTGCGCCGCCGTCCTGCCGCTCGCCGCCGCGCCCGCGGCGTCCGCCGAGGACGCCTACGGGAGCAAGGCGCGCGGCGGAGTGTCCATCCAGGCCATCGACAGCTACCTCTCGGGTGTGCGGCCGGGCTTCCAGTCGAGCAAGACCGACATCGGGTCGGCCCCGACGATCATCGACTTCTTCGACTGCAGAACCTCGGACCACGGCTTGGTGAACGAGTCGACCAAGGTTCAGCTCATCAACTACAACTACACCACCCCGAACGAGTATTGGGAGGAGAAGACTTTCACCGCCTGCTTCGACGGGGGTCAGTCCCACGGCGAGTGGACCGGGCGCAAGGGCGATGACCTCTTCTTCCAGATCAAGGCAGTGAACGGAACCACGAGCAGTGGCAGTGGGCCGACGCTCAGCGCGTCGCGCGTTCACATGTGGTGATTTGAGGAGTAAGAGGGCCCGCACCGATCCGGTGCGGGCTTTTTCCACCGTCAGAGAGCATGCGCCATGCCCATCGGCTTCCACTCGGCTGCCTTCGGCTATCGACGCCGCAGTCCGGTCATCCACGACTTCACCTTCGTCTTTCCGCCTGGCCGGACCGTGTTCCTCGGCCCGAACGGGGCGGGCAAGTCGACGGTCCTGTCCCTGGCCGCTTCCGTGCTGCTGCCGCGTTCCGGCACCGTCGCGTACGGCAGGCGGAGGACGGGCCGGCGCGGTGACCTCGCTGAATACCGTCGGCGCATCGCGTGGCTGCCGCAGCGCATCGAGTCGGTCCCCCGGCTGACCGCCCGCGAACAGGTGGCCTATGTCGGCTGGCTGAAAGGCATGAACCGCAGGGACGCCTGGGACGCCTCCCTCGGCGCTCTCCAGCGGGTCGAACTCGCGGATTTCGCCGACCGGAAGGTGCACCGGCTGTCCGGCGGACAGCAGCGCCGGGTCGGCGTCGCGCAGTCCCTGGTGCACAAGGCCGAAGTCCTCCTCCTGGACGAGCCGACGGCCGGCATGGACCCGCGCCAGCGGCGTGTCTTCCACGAGATCCTCGCCGGACTCGACCAGCACGTACTGCTCTCCACCCACGACGTCGCCGACCTGGAGGACACCTACGACCACGTCGTGGTCCTCAACGGCGGGACCGTCCGGTTCGCCGGGGCGGTACGCGAGTTCCACGCCATGGCACCGCCCGGCACCGCGCCGGGCCGCCTGGCGGAAGCCGCGTACTACCACACGGTCCAGGAGGAGACCGCATGCGCGTGACAACAGCGCTGCGCACCACCAGCGTCGTCTGGGTCGCGCCCCTGGTCCTCGCATGGGTATGGCTGGTCAGCAGCCACGAGGCCGCGAACGAACCCGCCTACTGGGCCGGTAACACCGCCCTGGTCGGGCACACCCTGCCCTTCTACGCCCCGGCCTGCGCGGCCTTCGCGGCATGGGAGGCCGGGCGGCTGAAGAGGGCGGGCGTCCATCGGCTGGCACCGGTGCGCGGCAGATACGCGATCGCGTTCGGCGCCCTGTGGCCCGTGGTGGCCCTCGGAGTGACGGCGGTCGTGGCCTGCCTGCTGACCGTGCGCCTGGAGACCGGCGCGGCGCACGACTGGCCGCACCTGGGCGTCCTCGCCATGGCCGGGTACCTGATCACCGTCCACACCGTCATGGGCTACGGGCTCGGCATGCTGCTCCCGCGCATTCTGGCGACCCCGCTGATCCTCGTCGTCGACTACCTGTGCCTCGTCATGCCGGTCACGGTCGTCGACCCGATGTGGCTGCGGGAACTGACCGGCTGGCTCGACGCCCCCTACGGCGACCTCACCGTCACCATGAATCCGGTGGCGCTCGCCGTCCCGATGGTGCTGGCTACGGGCATCCTGGCCGCCGTGCTGGTCAGTGCCGAGATCGCCCGGTGGCGCGGCCCCCGCGCCGTACGCGTCGGCGCCGCGGCCGCCGCATCCGTGGTCTGCCTGAGCGTGTTCACCGTCTCGGCCGTACTGCCCGTCCGCGACTGGAACGGTGACCCGCCGCCGCGCCCCCGCGCCGACCCACCCGTGTGCGCGGGCGCCTCACCCCGGATCTGCGTCCCCGTCGAAGCGGCCGGCAGTCTGAAGCCGCTGTCCGGCGCCGCGAAGGAGGTCGTACCGCGCCTGGTCGACGCGGGCATGCAGCCACCGAAGGAACTCGCGTTCGTCTCCGACGCGGCCGACACCGACACCCGGACCTGGAAGCTGTTCCTCTACCGCGACATGACGGACGTCGACCTGAAGGCGAGCATCGCCGCGTCGGCGCTGCCGACGATGCCGCCGTGCCCCGAGACCTCCGACGTCCGCACCGGTCACGCGGGCACGCTCGCCGCCTGGCTCATGGTCAAGGCCGGCATGGGCGTGGACGAGATCCAGAGCCAGCGCAGCCAGAAACTGGCCGCCGACCCCCGGGTGATGTCCGTGGTGAAAAGGGAGACGAAACTGTCCTCCGCCGAGCAGCTCTCGTGGTTCACCCGCAACGTCACGCTGCTCCAGCGGTGCCGCCCCGCTCCGGAGACCCTGCCCACCGTCGCCGCGGAAAGGGAGTGATCCGATGCGCATCTGGCTGAGAACGCGATGGATCACCGTCCTCGCCGCCGCTCTCGCGGCCTACACCGCGCTGACCGCGGCGGCCGGTGACACGCTGGTCGATCTTCCTTCCCTGGGCAGCGACGCCGCCCGGCCCCTGGTGCTCTTCGCCCCGCTCCTGGTCTGCATGGGGCTGGCGGTCTGCCTCGGCAGCAGACTCCCCGCCGCCGAGGCGTCGGGCAGCCGTCCGGTGGCCCGCTTCGACCAAGCCCTGATCCTGGCCACCGTCCTGGCCACGGTCGTCGTGGCGTACGCCGTCGCCGTGTTCCTCGACGCCCGGACCGCGAACACCGCCGGGCGCAACACCGCGTTCCTGGTCGGCCTGATGCTCTGTGCCCGCCGGACAGCGGGTCACCAGGTGGCGGCCATCACCCCCGTCGCCTGGGTGATCACGATGATGCTCATCGGCAACACGGGCGGCAACGGTCAGCCCCACCCCTGGACGGTCATCCTCCTGCCCCCGGACCATCTGCCCGCCGCACTCGCGGCCACCGCGGTACTGGCCCTCGGCGTGGCCACGGCCCCGCACGCCCCGATGCTCCGCGACACGGCCTGAGCGGGGAGGCTCCCGCCCCGGCAGGGGGGTGAACGTCCTTCCAGCACCGTCAACCGTTCGGGTCACCGGCCGGGCCGTCCCGGCTCCCGCGGTGCACTCTCGTAGGACGCGTCCCCTCCGCAGCCCTGGCCGAGGAGTCCCCCTACGTGCGTCTTCCCCGCAGCCTGACCCCGGTGACCGCGGCCGCGGTGCTCGTCCTCGCCCCGCCCGGCGGCGTCGCGCGCGCCGGTGACGGCAAGCCGCACGCCCCCGATCTCTTCGGGGCGTCCTGTCGCATCAAGGTGGACGGGTCCGAGGTGGTGGCCTACTGCCACAACCCGTATGTGCACGTCGACCGGGTGCGGCTGCACATCGAGTGCGCCCGGTGGTGGGACATCGACACCGACAGCGCGCCCGTGCCCGCGGGGCCCGCGCTGACGGTGAAGCTGACCGGGCGGTGCTGGAAGGAGATCCGGGTGGTGTGGATCAGTCACCAGAAGGCGGGCTGACACGCTCCGGGCGGCACTGGAAGGGGTAGCCCGCCGCCTCGGTGGCCGCCGCCCGCGCGTCACCGGTGCGGATCGCGTCCACCAGCCGGGTGTGGTCCATGTACGCCCGCTGCTCCAGCTCGGCGCCCACGTCCGCGCGCAGCCACTCCCGCAGCACCTCGCCGAGGTCCGCGTACATCGCCGTCATCACGTCGTTGTGCGAGGCGGAGACCACCGCCAGGTGGAAGGTGGCGTCGGCCGCCACGAACGCCTCCGCCTCCCCGGCCTCCCACGCCTCCTCGCGCCGGGTCAGCAGCGCGTCCAGCTGCTTGAGGTCCTTCTCGGTGCGCCGCTCCGCCGCCAGCTTCGCCGCCGACGACTCCAGCGTGGAGCGCAGCTCCGCGATGTGCCGGGGGTCGGCGTCCGCGAACCTGCGGTGCATCACCCCGGCCAGCTCACTGGTGGCGACCACATAGGTGCCGGAGCCCTGGCGGATGTCCAGCAGCCCGTTGTGCGCGAGCGCCCGTACCGCCTCGCGGACGGTGTTGCGGGCCACGCCGAGCTGCTCGACCAGCTCCGGCTCGGTGGGGATGCGGGAGCCGACCGGCCACTCGCCGGACGTGATCTGGGCGCGCAGCTCCGCGATGACCTGTTCGGACAGCGCCGACCGGCGCGGGTGGCTCAGAGGCATGGCCCACCTTGGCACGTGAGTTCCGGCCCGTACCAACGGACCGGACCGGGGCGCCCCGTACGGAGCCGGCTCCGGAATGGACAACCAATCATCCCATGATTCTATGATGGGTCTCATGGCTGAGGAGACCCGGACCGTGCGGAAGCCCGCCGTTCCCGAAACGAGCACCCCCCTGACGGCCGCCGCCGCCCCGCCCGCCTGGGCCGTGCGCGTGGTGGTCGTCGGCATCGTGCTGGCCGCGCTCAACCTCCGCCCGGCCATCACCAGCCTGGGCGCCCTCCTGGAGGAGGTCCGCGACGGGCTCGGCATGAGCGGCGGCGTCGCCGGACTGCTCACCTCCGTACCCCCGCTGTGTTTCGCTCTCTTCGGCGCCACGGCGCCCCGCCTCGCCCGTCGCTTCGGCCCCGGCGCGGTGGTCTGCGCGGGCATGACCGCCATCACCGCCGGTCTGCTGATCCGCCCGTACATCGGCTCCACCGCCGGGTTCCTGGCCGCCAGCGCGCTCGCCCTCATGGGCATCGCACTGAGCAACGTGCTGATGCCGGTCATCGTCAAGCGCTGGTTCCCGGACCGCGTCGGCACCATGACCGGCCTGTACTCGATGGCGCTGGCCCTCGGCACCGCCGTCGCCGCCGCCGTCACCGTGCCGATGACCGGCGCCCTCGGCGGGCACTGGCAGTCCGGGCTCGCCGTGTGGGCGGTCCTCGCGGGCATCGCCGTGCTGCCCTGGCTGCCGCTGGTCCGCGAGCGGGTGCCCGCGCCGGTGCCGGTGCCGGGCGCGGAGGCGGGCCCCCGGCTGCGCATCGCCCGCAGCCGCACCGCCTGGGCGCTCGCCGTCTTCTTCGGCCTCCAGGCGACCGCCGCCTACATCACCATGGGCTGGATGCCGCAGATCTTCCGCGACGCCGGGGTCCCGGCCGGTACGGCGGGCGTACTGCTCGCGGTCACCATGGTGATGGGCGTCCCGCTGGCCTTCGTCATCCCGCGCGTGGCGAGCCGGCTGCCCCACCAGGGGCCCATCGTGCTGGTCCTCGGCGCCTGCGGCCTCGCCGGCTACGCCGGGCTGTACCTCGCGCCCGCCGCCGGGGCCTGGGCCTGGGCGGTGCTGCTGGGCGTGGCCAACTGCGCCTTCCCGCTCGCGCTCACCATGGTTGGCATGCGGGCCCGCACCGGGCCGGGCGTGGCCCAGCTGTCCGCGTTCGCCCAGAGCACCGGGTACCTGCTCTCCATCCCCGGCCCGCTGCTGGTCGGCGTGCTCTACCAGCGCAGCGGCGGCTGGGGCGTGCCGATCGCGCTCATGGCGGCGCTGATGCTGCCGCAGATGGCGGTCGGGTTCCTCGCCGGGCGCGACCGGATCGTGGAGGACGAGGCGCACTGAAGCCGGGGGCGGCGGCCTCCGGCCCCGGCGAGGGTGGGACACTGGCCGCATGCAGCCTGTGCTCGATCCGAACCCTCAGAACGGCCAGAAGAAGATGCTGATCGTCTTCGGCTCGTTCTTCGCCATCTTCATCGTCATCGGCATCGTCGCGATGCTGCTCGCCCCCTCCTGACCGCATCCGCCGGGGGGTGGTGGCGGGGGTTTTCCCCACCATCCCCTAGGGGGCGGGGATCAGGGTCAAGTGGGTGGAAGCCCGGATGGGTTGACGGCCGGTGACCGCGTAGCTTCGAGGGGTACGGGAGAGGGATTCCCGTACGGTCCGACGAGCGACGGAGGCGATCATGCCGGTACCCGCCCACCCCCGGCCCCACCCCGCCGGTGCCCGGCTGCCCTGGTGGGCGCTGGCCCTGCCGGTACTCGCGTTCGTCGCGCTGCTGCTGCTCCTCATGAACCCCTCCGACGCGCAGGCGGCGAGCGGCGACCCCGCGCTCGCGCACATACTCGAGCGCGCCCGGCAGCTCGCCGAGCACTGAGGACCCACGCCCCCGCCCCGGTGAATCCGCATGTCAACTCCCTGCGCCAGGTGGCCTGTTTCATGCGAAGCTGGGTGACATGAGCGTTGCTGAACCCCGCAGGATCGTCCTCTTCCGCCATGCGAAAGCCGACTGGCCCGACGTTTCCGACCATGAGCGTCCCCTCGCCGACCGGGGCCGCACGGACGCCCCCGTCGCCGGCAGCAGGCTCGCCGACACCGGAATCGCCTTCGATCTGGCCGTCTGCTCCACCGCGGTACGCACCCGCGAGACATGGAAACTCGCCGTGCCCGAGCTGGATCACCGGCCGAAAACGGTCTATGAGGACCGGGTCTACAACGCCTCGCCCGGCGAGCTGATCGCCGTGCTGAACGAGACCCCGGACGACGTACGCAACGCGATCCTCATCGGCCACAACCCCGGCGTGCAGAACCTGGTCGAGATCCTGGCCGGAACCGCGGAGGGTGACGCCGGCGAGCGGATGAACCGGCGCGGCTTCCCCACCTCCGCCTTCGCCGTGCTGACCTTCGACGGCGACTGGAAGGACCTGGAGCCGGGCAAGGCGACGCTGGTGGACTACTGGGCGCCCTCGAAGTGACCTGCGCGGACACGCGCGCGGGGCCCGGAACCGAGGCGGTTCCGGGCCCCATGCGTGTCCGGCTCAGTCCTCGTCGTGCGTCTGCGCCGCCTCGACCTCTTCCCGGCTGACGCCCAGCAGATAGAGCACGGTGTCCAGGAAGGGGAAGTTCACCGCCGTGTGCGCGGCCTCCCGGACCACCGGCTTGGCGTTGAAGGCCACGCCCAGACCGGCCGCGTTCAGCATGTCCAGGTCATTGGCGCCGTCACCGATCGCCACCGTCTGTGACAGCGGCACCCCCGCCTCGGCGGCGAACCGGCGCAGCAGCCGCGCCTTGCCCGCCCGGTCCACGACCTCACCGGTGACCCGGCCGGTCAGCTTCCCGTCCGCGATCTCCAGCGTGTTGGCGTGCGCGAAGTCCAGGCCCAGCCGGTCCTGCAGCGCGTCCGTGACCTGCGTGAAGCCACCGGACACCACCCCGACCTGATAGCCGAGCCGCTTCAGCGTACGGATCAGCGTCCGCGCGCCCGGCGTCAGCCGGACCTCCTCGCGGACCTTGTCCACCACGGAGGCGTCCAGCCCCTTCAGCAGGGCCACCCGCGCGTGCAGCGACTGCTCGAAGTCCAGCTCCCCGCGCATCGCCGCCTCGGTCACCGCGGCGACCTCCGCCTCGCAGCCGGCGTGCGCGGCGAACAGCTCGATGACCTCGTCCTGGATGAGGGTCGAGTCCACGTCCATCACCACGAGCCGCTGCGCCCGCCGGTGCAGGCCCGCCGAGACCACGGCGATGTCGACACCGAGTGCGGAGGCGCTCGCGGCCAGCGCGCTGCGCAGGGATTCCGTCGCCACGCCGGACACCGCGAACTCCACGGCCGTCACCGGGTACTTGGCGAGCCGGAAGATACGGTCGATGTTGCCGCCGGCCTGGGCGATCCGCGCCGCTATGGCCGCCGTCGACTCGGCGGTCAGGGGGTGCCCGAGCACCGTCACCAGGGAGCGGCCTACACCGCGCGGGCGGTTGTCGCCGTGGCCGGAGATGATCTCGGCCTGCATCTTCATTGACTCGGCCCAGCTGTGGACCGTCGACCGGAGGTCGCCCTCCAGCCCCTCCGCGGGCTGCGTGACCAGCGCGCACAGCACCAGCCGGCCCCGCGTCACGACCTGCTCGATGTCGACCACGTCGACCTGGAAGGCGGCCAGGGTGTCGAACAGCCCGGCCGTGATGCCGGGCCGGTCCTTCCCGAACACCTTGACGAGAAGAGTGGGGACCTCACCGGTCCGCGAAGCGGCGATCTGCGAAGCGCTCATGGTCCCACCACCGTATCCGCCCCCCACGGCCGCCCGCCCGACAGGTCCGCCACCCGGACAGCACCCCGCCCGCCCCGGTCGCGGTCGATTGGACCCCTCCGCACCGGTATACGCCCCCCAACTCCGGTGCGCGCGGCCGCCCGACTAACAGTTGGGCGGTCCCGCCTGGAATAGTTCCCCACGATGTTCGACATCCCTAGACTCCCCGTGTCGGGGGCGATTCGGGGGACAACTCAGTGGGGCATGGAGTGCCGGAACTCGTACTGGAAACAAACGGACGGACCTGGACGCTGGAGCCGTCCCGGTCCTATGCCCTCGGACGTGATCCGCAGGGCGACATCGTCTTCGACGACGCCAGGGTGTCGTGGCGCCACGCCACGGTCCGTTTCGACGGGCACACCTGGGTCATCGAGGACCACGGCAGCACCAACGGCACGTACGTGCAGGGCCACCGCGTCGGCCGGACGGAACTGGGTGCCGGCACGGCCGTGCACCTGGGCAACGCGACCGACGGCCCGCGGCTGAACCTGACCGCGGCCGACGCGCAGCAGGCCGCGCCCTACGCCGCCCAGTCCGCCGTGTGGGCCCAGCAGACGCAGGCCGTACCGCAGGCCGCGCAGCCGCACGGCGCCGAGTGGCACAGCGGCCCGCAGCAGGCCCCGGCCTTCCCGCACCAGCAGGGCGGCACCCCCGCGGCGCCGGAGCAGCCGAACCACGGCGACCGCAGCCCGACCACGTTCCACCAGTTCGCCCTCGGCCACGTGATGCGCATCGGCCGTTCGCTGGACAACGACCTCGTCGTCTCCGACCTCCAGGTCTCCCGGCACCACGCCGAGTTCCAGACCACCCCCGAGGGCCGCTTCGAGATCCGCGACCTCGGCTCGCACAACGGCACGTACGTCAACGGCCAGCCCATCGCCAAGGGCGGCACCGCGGTCCTCGGTCCGGACGACATCGTCGGTGTCGGCCACTCGGCCTTCCGCATCGTCGGCGACCGCCTGGAGGAGTTCGTCGACACCGGTGAGGTGTCCTTCTCCGCCCGTCACCTCACCGTCACCGTCGACGGCGGCAAGCAGATCCTGCGGGACGTCTCCTTCGGCGCCCCCGAGAAGTCCCTGATCGCGGTCATCGGCCCGTCCGGCTCCGGCAAGTCCACCCTGCTCAAGGCGCTCACCGGCTACCGCCCCGCCAACGAGGGCGAGGTGCTCTACGACAACCGGAACCTGTACAAGCAGTTCGCCGAGCTGCGCCAGCGCATCGGCCTGGTCCCGCAGGACGACATCCTGCACAAGGAGCTGAGCGTCCGGAAGGCGCTGAAGTACGCGGCCAAGCTGCGCTTCCCCGCCGACACCACGCCCGCCGAGCGCGACGCCCGTATCGACGAGGTGCTGCGTGAGCTGAAGCTCGACATCCACAAGGACAAGAAGGTCACGTCCCTCTCCGGCGGCCAGCGCAAGCGCGTCTCGGTCGCCCTGGAGCTGCTGACCAAGCCCTCGCTGATCTTCCTGGACGAGCCGACCTCGGGCCTGGACCCGGGGATGGACCGCGACGTGATGCAGTTGCTGCGCGGTCTCGCCGACGACGGCCGCACCGTCCTGGTGGTCACGCACTCCGTCGCCGAGCTGGCGCTCTGCGACAAGCTGCTGGTGATGGCGCCGGGCGGCGCGGTGGCCTACTTCGGCCCGCCGGAGGAGGCGCTGAACTTCTTCGGCTACGACACCTGGGCCGACGTCTTCTCCGCCTTCGAGAACTACCGCGACTACGACTGGGCGGGCCGCTGGAAGGGCTCGCAGCACTACCAGATGTACGCCGCCGACCTCGACGCGGTCGCCGCCCAGTCCGTCACCGCGCCCCCGCCGCAGGCGGTCAAGCCGCCCAAGCCGCAGAGCTGGGGCTCGCAGCTGCTGACGCTGGTCCGGCGGTACGTGGCGGTCATCGGCTCCGACAAGGGCTTCCTGGCGCTGACGGTGATCCTGCCGGCCGTGCTCGGCGCGGTCAGCCTGCTCATCGACCACGAGAAGGGGCTGCTGGTCAACCCGCTCAACCCCAGAACCGGCCTGCACGTGCCCAACGGCACGGCGACGACGGTCCTGCTCATCCTCGCGGTCGGCGCCTGCTTCGCGGGCGCGGCGAACTCGGTCCGCGAGCTGATCAAGGAGCGGGTGATCTACGAGCGGGAGCGCGCGACCGGCCTGTCCCGCTCGGCGTACCTGATGTCCAAGGTGGTCGTGCTGGGCGCCGTCACGGTGCTCCAGGGCCTCATGGTCGGTCTGATCGGCTTCGCCAGCCGGGAGATCCCGGACCGGGGCCTCGTCCTCGGCGGCTCGACGCTCTTCGAGCTGTGCCTGCCGATCATGGCGCTGGGCTTCACTTCGATGATGTTCGGCCTGGTCATCTCGTCGCTGGTGCGTACCGCGGAGAAGACCATGCCGCTGCTGGTGATGTTCGCGATCATCCAGGTCGTGTTCACCGGCTGCCTGTTCACCCTGCACGGCACGCCCGGTGTCAACGAGTTCTCGTACCTGATGCCGTCCCGCTGGGCGGTGGCCGCGGCCGGCACCACGCTGGACTTCAACAACATCGCGCCGAACACCGACGACCCGACCAGTACCGACCCGCTGTGGGACCACTCGGCGGCGGCCTGGAGTCTGGACATGGCCGTGCTGATCGCGCTCGGGGCGGCCTGCGGCTTCCTCGTCTCGCGCTTCCTGCGGCGGCACGAGCCCGAGGTCATGCGCAAGTAGCGGCGCTCGCTCCTCGATGAGGCACGTGAAGGGCGGCACCCGGTTCGGGTGCCGCCCTTCCGCGTCGTCTCAGAGGTCCGCGCCGACCTCAGTACGCGCTGTTGACGTTGTCGATCGAGCCGTACCGGTGCGCCGCGTAGTTGGCGGCGGCGGTGATGTTGGCGACCGGGTCGTAGATGTCGTTCGAGGTGCCCTTCACGTGGTACGTGGCGAACGTGGGCGGGATCACCTGGAGCAGACCCTTGGACGGGACGCCGTTGACGGCGTTGATGTCCCAGCCGTTGATGGCGCGGGGGTTGCCGGAGGACTCCCGCATGATGTTCTTGTGCAGGCCGTGGTAGCTGCCCGGGATGCCCTTGGCGTGCATGATGTCGAGCGACTCGCGGATCCAGCCGTCGAGGTTGTTCTTGTAGGTCTTCGCGGCGACCGTCTCCATCTGGGGACGCGTCGCGGACCGGTCGGCGGCCTTCTTGGCGGCGCGCGACTCGGCGGCCTTGCGCTCGGCGGCGGCCTTCTTCGCGGCGTCGGCGGCCTTCTGCTTGGCGGCCTTCTGCTTGGCCGCGATGGCGTCGAGCTTGACCTTGTCGCTCGTCAGCGGGCTGCTGAGCGTGGCGTGCAGGTCGCGGGTCTGGCTCTGCTCGGCGGCCACCGGCTTGGCGGCCACGGCCGGGGTACCACCGGCCACGGTCGTGGCACCGCCGGGAACGGCGGACAGGGCGATGGCGGCGGCACCGAGGGTGCTGACACCCGCGATGGCGATCTTGTGCTGCTTGTTCAGCGCGGAGAACTTCTCGAGCGGGCGACTGAGACGACGATGCAGGGTGCTCTTGGGCATGGCTTGATGGACCTCTTCGTTTGCGCGGAGGTCGCTCTCGCGTCCGCCGGGGAAATCGGTTCCTCCAGCACGAACGCCGCGGGGTGAACCGCGGCGCTGAGCGACAGGAGCAATTCTTAGCGGCCGCAAAATCTCCTCGCAACGATGTGACGTACGAAGCCGGGTAGTGGATCAGGTCCACATAAAACAGGACAGATCATCACATCTACCCGTTCATCGAGGGGCGCTCTGTCTCCTATGTCCGTTCGTAAGTGATGTGCGCCCTATGCGGGGGCTCACACCGGTACGGGTCCAATGTCACGCGCGGTCATCGAGCGTTTCTCTGCGTTAGCAAACTCTCCGGGCACCCCGATGTCTGTGCGTGCACACCCGCCCGCGCGCGTTGTACCTCCTCGTCCCGCCTCCCCGCGCCACGCCGGTACCGTGAGGGCATGCACCCAGGTCCCCGGTCCGGTCTCGCCGCCGTGAGCGCCGCGCTGCTGGCCATGAGCAGGCATCTGGAGGTGCGCGACGTCCTCAAGACGATCGTCGCCTCCGCCCGGGAACTGCTCGACGCCCAGTACGCGGCCCTCGGCGTCCCGGACGACCACGGGGGCTTCGCCCAGTTCGTCGTGGACGGCGTCAGCGACGCCCAGTGGAAGGCCATCGGCCCGCTGCCCCGCCAGCACGGCATCCTCGCCGCGATGCTGCGCGAGGGCCGCCCGGTCCGCCTCGGCGACGTGCGTGAGGACCCGCGCTTCGAGGGCTGGCCGGACGCCCACCCCGAACTCGCCGACTTCCTGGGCCTGCCCGTACGCGACGGCGACGAGATCCTCGGGGCCCTGTTCCTCGCCAACAAGAACTGCCCCCGACCGCAGGGCGGTTGCGGCTTCACGGCCGAGGACGAGGACTTGCTCGGCATCCTGGCCCAGCACGCCGCCATCGCCCTCACCAACGCCCGCCTCTACGAACGCAGCCGCGAGCTGACCATCGCCGAGGAACGCTCCCGCCTCGCCCATGAACTCCACGACGCCGTCAGCCAGAAGCTGTTCTCCCTGCGCCTGACCGCCCAGGCCGCCACCGCCCTCGTGGACCGCGACCCCGCCCGCGCCAAGGACGAACTCCACCAGGTCGCCGCCCTCGCCGCCGAAGCCGCCGACGAACTGCGCGCCGCCGTGGTCGAGTTGCGCCCCGCCGCGCTGGACGAGGACGGCCTGCTCGCCACGTTGCGCACCCAGATCCAGGTCCTCGACCGCGCCCATACCGCCCGCGTCACCTTCACCGGCCACGGCCTGCGCGCCCTGCCCGCCGCCCAGGAGGAAGCCCTGCTGCGCGTCGCCCAGGAAGCCCTGCACAACGCCCTGCGCCACTCCGGCGCCGACAACGTCCACGTCGACGTGGCACGGCGTGGCCGGGGAGCCGTCCTGCGTATCACCGACGACGGCCGCGGCTTCGACCCCACCGCCGTCCGCCGGGCCGGCCGCCACCTCGGCCTCGTCTCCATGCGGGACCGGGCCGACGGTGCGGGCGGCACGCTCACCGTGGAATCGGCGCCCGGCAAGGGCACCGCGATCGAGATGGAGGTGCCCGGTGGCTGAGCCGATCAGGGTCCTGCTCGTCGACGACCACCAGGTCGTCCGCCGTGGCCTGCGCACCTTCCTGGAGGTGCAGGACGACATCGAGGTGGTCGGGGAGGCGGCCGACGGCGCCGAGGGGGTCGCCCGCGCCGAGGAACTGCGGCCCGCCGTGATCCTGATGGACGTCCTCATGCCGGGCACCGACGGCATCGAAGCCCTGCGCAGGCTCCGCGAGCTGGGCAACCCCGCCCGCGTCCTGATCGTCACCAGCTTCACCGAGCGCCGTACCGTCGTACCGGCCCTGCGCGCGGGCGCCGCCGGGTACGTCTACAAGGACGTGGACCCCGACGCCCTCGCCGCCGCCATCCGCTCCGTGCACGCCGGGCACATCCTGCTCCAGCCCGAGGTCGCCGACGCACTCCTCACCCAGGAAGAGGCCAACTCGGGCCAGGGCAGGGGCGGTTCACTCACCGAACGGGAACGCGAGGTGCTCGGCCTCATCGCCGACGGCCGCTCCAACCGGGAGATAGCCCGCGCCCTCGTCCTCTCCGAGAAGACCGTCAAGACGCACGTCTCCAACATCCTGATGAAACTCGACCTCGCCGACCGCACCCAGGCCGCCCTGTGGGCCGTACGCCACGGCATGACCGACTGAACCGGGGCTCAGCGCCGCTCGCGCTCCTCCACCACCGAGTTGTAGGCCGCCACCTGCGCCCGCCGCGCCGTCCGCTCCACCGGGCGCAGCGCCTCGGCGCGTGCCCCCATCTCCGAGGCACTCACCGCCCCGCCGTGCCCCCGCTCCTGGGCCAGCGAGACCAGCAGCCCCACCCGCCCCGCCAGCTCCAACACCCGTGCCGCACGCGGCGGATACCCCGGCGCCAGCACCTCCCCGTCCCGCTCGGCGCGCGCCCGGTACGCGTCGATCGCCGCCGCGGCCACCGGCCCCGAGCCGGCCACGTCCAACCTGGACAGCACCTCGGTGGCCTCCCGCAGCGCCTCCGCCAGCTCCCGTTCCGCCTCACCGAGGGAGGGCACATCGGCCGGCGGCGCCTCCCGCACCGGGAGGACGTGCCACACCACCTCCACGTGCACGTCGCCCGCCGGACCCGCCTCGGTGACCTCCGGCACCAGCCCGAAGGCGGCCCCCGTGCACACCACCGCCTCCCCGGCGGCCAGCGCCCGCGCGTTGAAGTCCGGCGGACCGCTCAGCCCCAGCGGATGTCCCGGCGCGGGCAGCGCCACCCGCAGCCCGGTCACCCCCAGCGCCCGCAGCCGGCCCAGCGCCAACGTGAGACCCACCACCCTGTTCTCACCCGGCAGCCCGGCCACCCGGTGCACCGCGTCGTCACCGACAGCGGCCAGTACGGCGTCGTCCGGCGAGACAAGTCCGGCCAATAGGGCATTTCCCCAAGCGGCGAGGCGTCCTGAACGCGGTTCCGTGAGCATGCCCCCACCCTAAGGACCGGACCGATGGAATGGAGCGGGGCACTCGTGGCGTAGATTTCATATGGGCTGCGCCCATCGGCGCGGCGGACCGAGCCACAGGCGTACGCGACAGCCGAGACCGGCCACAACGCAAGGGGAGACAACGCGCTCATGAGCGATGTTCTGGAGCTTCAGGACGTATCCGTGGTCCGTGAGGGCCGGGCTCTGGTGGACCAGGTCTCCTGGTCGGTCAAGGAGGGCGAGCGCTGGGTCATCCTCGGCCCCAACGGCGCCGGCAAGACCACCCTCCTGAACGTCGCGTCCAGCTACCTCTTCCCCACCAAGGGCACCGCCACCATCCTCGGCGACACCCTCGGCAAGGTCGACGTCTTCGACCTGCGCCCCCGCATCGGCATGGCCGGCATCGCCATGGCGGAGAAGCTCTCCAAGCGCCAGACCGTCCTCCAGACCGTCCTCACCGCCGCCTACGGCATGACCGCCGGCTGGCAGGAGGAGTACGAGGACGTCGACGAGCAGCGCGCCCGCGCCTTCCTCGACCGCCTCGGCATGAGCGACTTCCTCGACCGCCGCTTCGGCACCCTCTCCGAGGGCGAGCGCAAGCGCACCCTGATCGCCCGGGCCCTGATGACCGACCCCGAGCTGCTCCTCCTGGACGAGCCCGCCGCCGGACTCGACCTCGGCGGCCGCGAGGACCTCGTCCGCCGCCTCGGCCGGCTCGCCCGCGACCCCATCGCGCCCTCCATGATCATGGTCACCCACCATGTCGAGGAGATCGCCCCCGGCTTCACCCACGTCCTCATGATCCGCCAGGGCAAGGTGCTCGCCGCCGGACCCATCGAGCTGGAACTGACCTCCCGCAACCTCTCCCACTGCTTCGGCCTCCCGCTCGTCGTCGAGCAGGCCGGCGAGCGCTGGACCGCGCGCGGTCTCCCGCTGGGCTGACCCGCCCCTTTCGGCCACCACCGGTCCAGCCGCACCCTGTCGGCAGCCCGGCCCCCGGACCTACCATGACCGGGTGAACGCCATAGACGCATGGGTGTGGTGGCTCGTCGTCGCCGTGGCCCTCGGAATCCCACTCGTCGTCACCGCCATGCCCGAGTTCGGCATGCTCGCGGTCGGAGCCGTGGTCGCCGCGGGCGCGGCCGGACTCGGCTTCGGCATCGTCGTCCAGGTCCTCGCCTTCGTGATCGTCTCGGTCGCGCTCATCGCGGTGGTCCGCCCCATCGCGGCCCGCCACAGCAGCCGTCGCCCCCATCTGCCCACCGGCATCGACGCGTTGAAGGGCAGACAGGCCGTCGTCCTCGAACGGGTCGACGGCACCGGCGGACGCGTCAAGCTCGCCGGGGAGATCTGGTCGGCCCGCGCCCTCGACACCGCCCGCGCCTACGACGTCGGCCAGGAGGTGGACGTCGTCGACATCGACGGAGCCACCGCGCTCGTCATCTGACCTCGTACGACTCAACTGAACCGAACAGCAGACGACTTGCCGGACGGTCTGTCAGACTCGACCGGCAAGATCTTTCACAGGCCACGGCATCCGCCGCGCGCACCGAAGCGGAGAGGGGATACGGGGAACACGATGGAACCGGTCATCATCGTCCTGGTCATTCTGGTGGTGTTGGTCTTCATCGCCCTGATCAAGACCATCCAGGTCATCCCACAGGCCAGCGCCGCCATCGTCGAGCGCTTCGGCCGCTACACGCGCACCCTGAACGCGGGCCTGAACATCGTCGTCCCGTTCATCGACACCATCCGCAACCGCATCGACCTGCGCGAACAGGTCGTACCGTTCCCGCCCCAGCCGGTGATCACCCAGGACAACCTGGTGGTCAACATCGACACCGTCATCTACTACCAGGTCACCGACGCCCGCGCCGCCACCTACGAGGTCGCCAGCTACATCCAGGCGATCGAGCAGCTCACCGTCACCACGCTGCGCAACATCATCGGCGGCATGGACCTGGAGCGGACGCTGACCTCCCGCGAGGAGATCAACGCGGCCCTGCGCGGCGTCCTCGACGAGGCCACCGGCAAGTGGGGCATCCGCGTCAACCGCGTGGAACTGAAGGCCATCGAGCCCCCCACCTCCATCCAGGACTCGATGGAGAAGCAGATGCGCGCCGACCGCGACAAGCGCGCCGCCATCCTCACCGCCGAGGGCACCCGGCAGGCCGCCATCCTCACCGCCGAGGGCGAGAAGCAGTCCCAGATCCTGCGCGCCGAGGGTGAGGCCAAGGCCGCCGCACTCCGCGCCGAGGGCGAGGCCCAGGCCGTACGCACCGTCTTCGAGGCCATCCACGCGGGCGACCCGGACCAGAAGCTCCTCTCCTACCAGTACCTCCAGATGCTCCCGAAGATCGCCGAGGGCGACGCCAACAAGCTCTGGATCGTCCCCAGCGAGATCGGCGACGCCCTCAAGGGCCTTTCCGGAGCCATGGGCAACTTCGGCAACCTCGGCGGGGGCGGCGGCGCGGTGCCCCAGCAGAACAAGGGCACGGCCACCGGCACCGACCGCCGCGAGCGGCCGACCATCGACTGAGCCCACCCCGGCACGACAAGGGGCCCGCTCTCCCGACGACGGAGAGCGGGCCCCACTGTCGTCCACCGGCCTACGCGGCCGCGGGCGGCGCCAGCCACTCCGGCAGCGCCGCGAAGTCGTCCGACCCCAGCGCCAGCAGCATCGCGTCCGCCGGAGTCGGCTCGAACGGCTGCCGCAGCAACGGCATCCCCGCCTGCTGCGGTGTCCGGTCCGCCTTGCGGTGATTGTCCTCCGCGCAGGACGCCACCGTGTTGAGCCAGGAGTCCGCGCCCCCCTGGGCCCGCGGTATCACGTGGTCCACCGTGGTCGCCGCCCGCCCGCAGTACGCGCAGCGGTGCCGGTCCCGCACCAGCACACCCCGCCGCGACCACGGCGCTTGTCTTCGGAACGGCACCCTTACGTATCTGCACAGCCGGATCACCCTCGGCGCCGGCATGTCCACCGCCGTGCCGCGCATCCGCAGCCCGGTGTGCGCCTGCTCCACCACCGCCTTGTCCTGGAGCACCAGCACGACGGCGCGGTTCACCGTCACCGTAGACAGCGGCTCGAAACTCGCGTTCAGGACCAACGTGCCACGCATCCCGCCCACCTCCCGTGCGCCTGTCCGCACCCCCGGCGGACCTGGACCAACTCTGGACGGACGCATCGAGATGGACAACGAAATAAAAAGCGCCCGCCCCTGATCAATTCCAAGACCAGGGGCGGGCAAACACCGAAGGGGCACTCAGCCCCGCGCGGGAATCTCGTACTCCCCGATGAGCTGGGCGCGAGCCAGCGCGTGGAAGCGCAGGTTGAAGCCCACGACCGCCGGAGTGGCGTCCGGGCCGACACTCAGCTTGTCCTCGTCCACCGCGTACACCGTGAACACGTAACGGTGCGGACCGTCGTCGGGCGGCGGGGCGGCGCCGACGAACCCCGGCTCGCCGTAGTCGTTGCGCACCTGGACGGCGCCCTCCGGCAGCCCCGCGAAGTCGCCACTGCCCGCACCCGCGGGCAGTTGGGTCACCGAGGCCGGGATGTCGAAGACCACCCAGTGCCAGAATCCGCTCCCGGTCGGCGCGTCCGGGTCGAAGCAGGTCACGGCGAAGCTCTTGGTCTCCGCAGGGAAGCCGGACCAGCTCAGCTCCGGAGAGGTGTTCCCCTCCGACTGCACCTGGGCGTCCTTCAGCGTCGCGCCCTCGGTGATGTCCTCACTCGTCACCGTGAACGACGGCACGGGCGGATGGAAGTCATGGGGGAGCGGCCGCCGCTTGTGCTCGGTCACGTCGATACCTCCTGCTGATCGTTCCGTTCGTGACTCCCGAGCCTAGAACCAGTTCCGCTTGCTTCCGACCTCGGACAGCCACTGGTTGAGGTAACCGGCCCAGTCGGTGGCGTGGAAGTCGTGCAGGCCCACCTGGAAGGAGCGGAAGGTGTCCGAGCCCTCGCTGAACAGACCCGGCTTCTTGTCCATCTCCAGCACGACGTCCATCGCGTTCTCGTCGGCCACGAAGCTGAGCTCGACCTGGTTCAGACCCCGGTACTGGGACGGCGGGTAGAACTCGATCTCCTGGTAGAAGGGGAGCCTCTGCCGGGTGCCACGGATGTGGCCGCGCTCCATGTCGGCGTTCTTGAAGCGGAAGCCGAGCTGGATGAAGGCGTCCAGCAGCGCCTTCTGCGCGGGCAGCGGGTGCACCCGGATCGGGTCCAGGTCGGAGGAGTCCACCGCGCGGGCGATCTGCAGCTCGGTCGTCACCCCGATGTGCATCCCGCGCAGCTCCTGCCCGTCGATCACCGTGACGGGGGTCTCCCAGGGGATCTCCAGACCGAACGGCACCGCGTGCACCGCCCCGGCCTGCAGCTCGAAGGCACCGCCGAGCCGCACCTTGGCGAACTCGACGTCCTGCTTGTAATCCTGGTCGCCGCTCTCCACCTCGACCCGCGCCTGGAGGCCCACGGACAGGCCCTCGATGTTCTGGTTGACCGAGCCGCCCTGAATCCGGACCTCACCCTGGACGACGCCACCGGGCACCACATTGACCTCGGTCAGCACCGTCTCGACGGAGGCGCCCCCGGCCCCCAGGCTCGCGAGCAGCTTCTTGAACGCCATTGACTCTCCCTTTACGTATGGACCCTCGACCCGTACAAACGCGAGCCGGCCACGACCGGTTCCGCCGGGACCGCGACGCGGCTGCATTACCCTCGGAGGGCATGATCACGCCCCCGGACCGTACGCCACTGCCTCGGGACTTCTTCGACCGTCCCGTACTGGAGGTCGCCCCCGACCTCCTCGGCCGCCTCGTCGTCCGCACGACCCCCGACGGTCCGATAGCCCTCCGCCTCACGGAGGTGGAGGCGTACGACGGCCCGAACGACCCCGGCTCGCACGCCTACCGCGGCCGCACCCCCCGAAACGACGTGATGTTCGGCCCGCCCGGCCATGTGTACGTCTACTTCACCTACGGCATGTGGCACTGCATGAATCTCGTCTGCGGCCCCGAGGGCACCGCGAGCGGTGTGCTGCTGCGCGCCGGCGAAATCGTCGAGGGCGCCGAGCTGACCCGGAAGCGCAGGCTTTCGGCCCGCAACGACAAGGAACTGGCCAAGGGCCCGGCGCGGTTGGCCACCGCCCTGGACGTCGACCGCTCCCTCGACGGCACCGACGCCTGCACCACGGGGGACACCCCGATCCGGGTCCTCACGGGCACGCCGGTCCCGCCCGAGCAGGTACGCAGCGGCCCGCGTACCGGAGTGGCCGGCGACGGCGGAGCCCATCCCTGGCGCTTCTGGGTCGCGGACGACCCCACCGTGAGCCCCTATCGGGCCCATGTCCCGAGACGCAGGCCACGTTGACTCGTCCCCGCCGGATGCGTAAGGTAGCCCGAGTCGCTTGAACCGGGTACGGCAATCGCCTGCAGCCGGAAGCGGCCACCCACTACCTACGACTTCCCCTGGCGGGGATGATTTCGGCGTGCCCGCACGTCCGAATTCGACTCCGCGAGACTCGATTATGAGTAACAGCGGAGATCGGCTAACGTAGTGAATGTCGAAAGGCCGGACGGCGAAAGCCGAAAAGCCCAGGACAATCCCAATCCGACTGGGAATCAGACGCCGAAAGGATCTGATAGAGTCGGAAACACCGAAGGGAAGCCCGGAGGAAAGCCCGAGAGGGTGAGTACAAAGGAAGCGACCGTTCCTTGAGAACTCAACAGCGTGCTAAAAGTCAACGCCAGATATGTTGATAA
>NZ_SRRU01000003.1 GCF_004784465.1 Streptomyces griseoluteus
GGATCCACTTGTGCGCGGTGGGCCGCGATATGCCCATCTCGGCCGCCACATGCGCGACGGGACGGCCGGACAGGACGCGTTCGACCAGGATCCGTCTGCCGTGAACGGTCAGCCGGGCATTACGGTGGGACACGAAGACCTCCGTGCGGTGCAGTCCTAGACAGCTCCACCACACCGGAGGTCTTCGCCATGATCAAGACCCAGCCCTGTTAACAACGCCCGTGATCAATACACCTAGGAGATGTCCTGTCGCTCAGGGCCCGTGCTCGTCCTCCGTGGCCTCGTCAGAACCCCCGGCGCTCGGCCGCGCGGGCGACCGGCACTTCGTGGGCTCCGCCCGTTGCCGGAACGCGTCAAGAGCCATCCCTGCCTCCCGCCGGACGGTCCCGTGGCCCCGTCAGGAGGCGGTGCTCGGTGGATTCGTAGCGGGCGCGTTCCCGGTCGGCGGTGGACCTGCCGGCGAGGACGGAGGTGAGCCAGCCGGCCAGGAAGCCCGCCGGGATGGAGGCGAGGGCCGGGGTGTTGTAGGGGAACCAGTCGAAGTCGGCCTCGGGGAAGGCGGAGAGCGGTGTGCCGGAGACGAGGGTGGTGCCCGGGGTGAGGGCGAGGACGGTGAGGGAGCCGACGATGAGGGTGGCGAGCAGGCCCGCGCGGGTGTAGCGGCGCCAGAAGAGGGTGTAGAGGAGTGCGGGCGCGATCGCCGAGGCGCCGAGGGTGAAGGAGAGGGTCGCCAGCGGCTGGAGGCTGCGGTGCTGGGCGAGGGCGGCCACCAGGATGACAGGGATGCCGACCAGCAGGGCGCACGAGCGGGCGAGGGCGAGTTCCCGCACCGGGGCCAGCGGGGCGCGGCGGGAGGCCGTCAGGTCATGGGCGAGCGCGTTCGCGCAGGCCAGCGTCATGCTCGCCACGGACGCGAGCAGGGTCAGGAACACGGCGGTGGTGACGGTGGCGAAGAGCAGGCTCTCCGAGCGCGAGAGACCGCTGCCGAACGCGGCCCGGGCGCCCAGCAGATAGGCCGTCGTGCCGTGCGGATCGGCGCCGGTGATGCGCGCGTGCCCGAGGAGGGCGGTGGCCCCGGTGCAGATCAGGACGAGCATCAGGATGAACAGGGTGACCGAGGAGACCGCCCAGGACATGGCCCGCCGCACCTGGCGCGGTGTCCCGGCGGTGTACATGCGCATGGTGACGTGCGGCAGACACCCGGCGCCCAGCACGATCGCGCACTGGGTGCTCGCCAGGTCGAGCGCGGGATGCGGGCTGCTGGAGTACTGCAGCCCCCAGCGCAGGTACGCGGGCCCGGCCCCGCTCTCGCGCGCGGCGGTCCGGAACAGCGCCTCGGTGCTCCAGCCGAAGGTGTGCAGGATCAGCCCGCTGACGACGAGCCCGGAGGCGAGCAGCATCACCGTCTTGAAGATCTGCACGAGCGCCGTACCCCGCATGCCGCCCAGCGCCGCGTAACTGATCATGAGTATTCCGGCCCCGACCACACAGCCGTTCTTCGCGGCGGGCTCGGTGAACCCCATGACGTAGGCGAGGAGTTCACCCACCCCCGCGAGCTGGACGATCATCATCGGGACGAGGGCGAGCAGGGTGACCGCGCAGGCCGCGATACGGACGGACCGGGCGGGATGGCGGTGCCCGAGCACGTCGCCCATGGTGTAACGGCCGGTGTTGTGGAGCGGCTCGGCCAGCAGGAACATCAGCAGGAGCAGGGACAGTACGGCGCTGAGCGCGAGGACCACCCCGTCGTACCCGCACAGCGCGACGATGCCGCCGATGGTGAGCACGGTGGCGGCTGAGATGTAGTCCCCGGCGATGGCGAGCCCGTTGCGCAGGGGCGAGAGGGATTTGTAGCCGGTGTAGAACTCGGCCAGGTCGTCCGCGTCCGGACCGGTGAGGACGCAGAGCAGCAGGGTCAGCGCGACGACGGAGCAGAAGGCGGCCAGGGACCAGGACTGCGCGGGACCGCTGAACTCCGTCACCGGCCTCCTTTCCGGTGCACGGGCGCCGGGTAGGACTGGCGGGCGCGACGGGCCAGCGGGTCGACGAGCCGGTAGGCGGTGGCCTCGTAGAGCAGGACGGCCAGCCAGGTGACGGGGATCTGCACGAGGGCCAGGACGAGACCGGTGGGCAGTCCGCCCGGCCCCGGACGGGTCATCAGCCAGGGGGCTTTGACGGTCAGCGTGAGGAAGACGGCGAAGTAGCCGAGCGCGGTCAGGGACGCCACGCGCCGCTGCCAGCGGTAGGCGCGGCGCAGCATGCGCAGGGTGCGGTGGGGACCGGAGCGAGGGCCCGGCGGCTCCGTCGCACCATGTCCCGCCGACCAACTGGGTTCGCGGCGATCGGAGGGTAACTCGCAGCTGTCGTAGGACACTTCGTGATCTCCTGGCGGGGACCGGGCCCGGAAAGAAACGGACCGTGCGGGATGACCATGACGCTATGTCGACATGTTCCCTGCCGGGGACCGTTCTAGGCCAGAGGGCACCCCCTGACCATGCCGCGCCCTCCGCGACCCGTACTTGCCGCACGGCTACCCGGTCCCCGCTCGGCGACTTTGCTTCCGCGGCTGCCCGAAGGGGATGTGCTCCGCGCCTCAGCGATAGGTGAGCAACTGCCGCCTGTCACCGGTGAAATGGGCGTGCTCGTTGAAGGTCAGCAGGGTGGTGCCGGACGCCCCCACCGCGAGGGTGGTGACGGAGGCGTTGACGGCCACCCGGTTCAGCGCCACGACTCCCTCATGGGGCAGCGAGAGCAGCGTTCCGCACAGTGCGGCGAGGACGCCGCCCGAGGTGACGACGACCGCGTCCCGCCCCCGGCCGAGCGTGGCGGACAGCTCGGCCAGTCCGGCCGTGGCCCGCCCGGCGAACGCGGCCCAGGTCTCTCCGTCGGCGTCGGTCGCGGCGGGGTCCCGCATCCAGGCCAGCAGGGCGTGGTCGAGCAGGTCCTGCATCGAGGAGGTCCGGCCGGGCTCGGGAGCGTAGCGGGCGATCAGGTCGAGGTGGTCGTACTCGTTCCAGCGCGCGTCCTGATGGAGCGGGCGCTCGAATCCGGCAGCGTTCGCGAGGAGTTGAGCCGTGTCGCGCTGACGGGTCAGGGTGCCCGAGACGACGTACGGGTCCCGAAGACCCCGGCGGGCGAGTTCCCGGCCGACGGCGGCCGCCTGGACGCGGCCGGGCTCGGAGAGGACGTCGTAGTCGTCCGCCTCCGCGGAGGCTTGGCCGTGACGGACGAGGCAGATCAGTGGCATGGCGGAACTCCCGCTCCCCTTCTGTCGATTCTCAGGTGCTTCGCGGAGTGAACCGCTCCGTCACCTGCTCCAGCGCGCTCACGAGCAGGTCGACCAGGTCGGCAGTAGTGACGACCTCATCGCCGGCGCCGATGGCCATCTCCTCCGCCATGGCCAGCCAGCCCCGGACGGCGAGCCGGTGCAGCGGCGCCGGGGCGTGGACCCCCGCCGCGTCCAGCACCCGGTCGGTCAGGACGCGGCGGTTGTCCTCGAAGACCTCCAGCACACGCTCGTCACCGCCGGCGGCGGCCCGCACCACGGCCACGTAGTTGTCCCTGCGCCGCCGCACGAAGGACACGAAGCCGTCGACGATCCCGCGCACCCGCTCCCCCGCCGTGCCTTCTTCCGGGGCCCTGGCGTGCAGCAGCAGCCGGTCCCCGGCGGCCCGCACGACGGCCACGTAGTAGTCCCGCTTGGTCGGGAAGTAGTGGAAGAGCAGCCCGCGGGAGATGCCCGCCTCGGCGGCCACCTCGTCGATGGACATCTCGTGGATGGGGCGGGTGGTGAGCAGACGCAGCCCGATCCCGATGAGCTGCGCCCGGCGCTCTTCCGGCTTCAGCCGGACACGGGCCGGTGCGGACGGGACGGTCATGGGCGCCGACCCTAGCTTGTTGAGCATTGCTCGACAAGGCTCGATGCCTCCGGCCTCTTGACGGCAGGTGACCCGGCCAATAAAACTGAAACACGATTCGAGATCGGATCTGTTCGCCGCAACAGAACGGAGCAAGCAGTGGCTCACTGTTTTGACGTCGACACCCGCGGACCCCTCGGAGGTGCCGCATGACGGCGCGGAAGGTGGTGTTCGAGCGGGTCGCGTGGGGCGACCCGCTGCGCTGACAGCCGGGCTACGCCTCTGCGGGGGCGTAGGTCCGGAAGTACGCGGTGAGCATGCGGCGCCCCTCGTCGATCGTCACGTCGTCGCCGTCCGGGGAGCGCCGGAACGCGATGTCGAAGAACCGGTTGGCGACCTCGAAGGCGATCTGCGCGACATGGCGCGGGGTGTCGGCCGCGATGAGGTTCCGCTCGAACAGGAGGAGCCAGAGCCGCTCCGCCTGGGCCTCGTCGAAGCCGCGGACCAGTGCGTCCAGCGTCTCGTTGCGCCCCGCGAACCACAGCTCGGTGCAGCTCCGGTGGCCGCGAAAGTAGTCGAGTACGGCGTCGACGAGGGCGTCCGCGATGCCTTCGAGCGTGGACGGCCCGGGGTCTTCCAGCACACCGTTCACAATGGCGTCGAGCTGCTGGACGTGGTGCTGGAGCAGCTCGGCGTCGACCTGATGCCGGTCCGGGAAGTAGTGGTACATCGACGCGGTCGGAATACCCGCCCGCTCCCCGATGGCCTTGAGCGTGGCCGCCTCGTACCCCTGCTCCGCGAGCAGCGCCTCCGCCGCGTCGAGAATGGCACGCCTGCGCTCCACACCGCGCCGCTGGACGACGGGGGGCCGGGTGGAAGTCGTCGAATCCTTGTCGAACACGATTCGGGATCATATCAGCGGAGTCTGTGGCGGTTGAGGTTGACAGCCCATGGACGACTCGTAAACTCGAATACAATTCGAGTTTCAGTACCGCGGCGAGGAGACAGCATGACCGAGAAGACCCACAGCTCGCCGCCGGCCGCCGACGTCGATGTGCTGATCGTCGGCGCCGGGATCTCCGGTATCGGTGCGGCCGGCCATCTGGCGTCCCGGCGTCCGGGCACGAGGTTCACGATCCTGGAGGCGCGGGAGTCGATCGGCGGCACCTGGGACCTGTTCCGGTACCCCGGCATCCGGTCGGACTCGGACATGTCGACCTTCGGGTACGGCTTCAAACCGTGGACCCACCGCAAGGCCATCGCCGACGGCCACCTCATCCTGGACTACCTCCAGCAGACCGTCGCCGACAAGCGGCTCGCCCGGCACATCCGGTTCGGGCACCGGGTGACCGGCGCGGAGTTCTCCACGGCCGAGCGGCGCTGGACGGTCACCGCCGAACGGACGGACACCGGGGAGCATGCGACGTTCACCGCCCGCTTCCTGCTCCTGGGCACCGGCTACTACGACCACGGGGCGGGGTTCACCCCGAAGTTCGCCGGGGTCGAGGACTTCCGCGGCCGCGTGGTCCACCCGCAGCACTGGCCCGAGGATCTCGACTACACCGGCAAGCAGGTGCTGGTGATCGGCAGCGGCGCCACGGCGGTCACGCTGATCCCGGCGATGGCGGGACGGGCGGGGCACGTGACGATGCTCCAGCGGTCTCCCGGGTACATCTTCTCGCTGCCGTCCGAGGACGTGGTCGCCGGTGTGCTGCGCAAGGTGCTCGGCCCGCGGCGGGCGCACAAGCTCGTCCGGCGCAAGAACATCTGGCTGACCCGGAGCATGTACAAGCTGTGCAGGCGGGCCCCGAAGCCGGCCCGCCGGCTGCTCATCGCCCGGGTACGGCGGGAACTCCCCCGCCACTTCGACGTCGACACGCACTTCACCCCCAGCTACGCACCCTGGGACCAGCGGCTCTGCGTGGTGCCCGACGGCGACCTGTTCAAGGCGCTGTCGAGCGGCCGGGCCTCGGTCGTCACCGACCGGATCGCACGGTTCACCGAGGCGGGCATCCTGCTGGAGTCGGGCCGGGAACTGACCGCCGACATCATCGTCACCGCGACCGGGCTCAACATGTCGCCCTTCGGCAAGGTGCGGCTCCGGGTGGACGGGCTCCCGGTCGACCTGTCCGACACCACCGCCTACAAGGCGATGATGCTGTCCGGCGTCCCCAACCTGGTCTTCGCCCTCGGCTACACCAACCTCTCCTGGACCCTCAAGGTGGACCTGGTCTGGGAGCACTTCTGCCGCCTGCTCGACCACATGGACTCCCACGGCTACGACACCGTGACGCCCGTGCTGCACGACCCGGCGATGAAGCGCGTCCCGTTCATGAACCTCTCCGCCGGTTACGTCGAGCGCGGGATCGGGGCCTTCCCCAGGGCCGGGACGCGCGGCCCGTGGACGGTGGAGATGGCGTACGAGAAGGACGTGGAGCGGCTGCGCGACGGGCCGGTGGCGGACGCGGCCCTGCACTTCACCGGGGCGAGGCGCGGCCGGTGAGCCGCCAGGTCACCTTCCCCAGCCACGGCGTCACCTGCGGCGCCACGCACCTCCCGGCCAGGAGCGACGCCCTGACCGGCCCCGCCGGGCGCCCGTGCGTGGTCATGGCCCACGGCTTCGGCGGCACCCGCGACAGCGGCCTGACGGGGTGCGCGGAGGGCTTCACCGACGCCGGGATGGACGTGTTCCTGTTCGACTACCGGGGCTTCGGCGACGCCGGCGGCACGCCCCGGCAGGACGTGTCGGTACGACGGCAGCGGCAGGACTACCACGCCGCCCTCGCCGCCGGCACCTGCCCGGTGTCGACCCGGACCGGATCGCCCTGTGGGGCACGTCGTACGCGGGCGGCCATGTCGTCGCCGTCGCCGCCCAGGACGGCCGCGTCGCTGCGGCGGTCGCGCTGACG
Organism: Streptomyces griseoluteus; assembly: GCF_004784465.1. Taxonomy (GTDB): domain Bacteria; phylum Actinomycetota; class Actinomycetes; order Streptomycetales; family Streptomycetaceae; genus Streptomyces; species Streptomyces griseoluteus. The sequence continues at coordinate 6,767 of NZ_SRRU01000003.1, forward strand.
CCCGCCACGGACGGGCTCGCCACGCTGGCGCACGTCGTCCGGCTCGCCGGGGCGGGCCGGCTGCTGGAGCTGGTCGGGCACGGCCTGCGCGACGCGGCGCGGTCCCTCACCGGGCGGCGGCCGCACCATCTGCCCGTCGTCGGGCCGCCAGGCGCTACGGCGATGATGACCACCCCGGACATCGAGCGGATCAGCGCCGTCATGGCCGGTCCGACCTGGCGCAACGAGGTCTGCGCCCGCGCCGCGCTGAAGGTCGGCGCCAACCGGCCGGTCGTCCACGCCGGGCGGCTGGCCTGCCCGGTGCTGTTCCAGGTCGGCCTGCACGACCGGATCGCCCCGCCCGGCGCCGCCCGCCGCACCGCCCGCCGGGCGGGTCCGCGGGCACGGCTGGCCGAGTACCCCCTGGACCATTTCGACGTCTACGACGGACCCTGGCAGGAACGCGCGCTGGCAGATCAACTCGGCTTCCTCGCCCGCGTCCTCGGTTCGTCCTCTGCACAACTCCCCTTTCCGCAGAAGGAGATGCAATGAGTTCGTACGACTACGTGGTCGTCGGTGCCGGATCGGCGGGCTGCGTGCTGGCCGCGCGGCTGTCGGAGGACCCCGAGGTGCGGGTGGCGCTGATCGAGGCGGGCGGTCCCGACACCGCGCCCGAGATCCATGTCCCGGCCGCCTTCCCGCAGTTGATGAAGACCGAGCTGGACTGGGACCTCGACAGCGAGCCGGGCATCGACGCCCGGCGGACCTATCTGCCACGGGGGCGGGTGTTCGGCGGTTCCAGCTCCATGAACGCGATGATCTACATCCGGGGCGCCCGTGCCGACTACGACGGCTGGGCCGCCGACGGGGCTGTGGGATGGTCGTACGCCGACGTACTCCCGTACTTCCGGCGCGCGGAGGACAACGAGCGCGGTGAGGACGAGTTCCACGGTGCGGGCGGGCCGTTGACAGTCAGCGACGGGCGGTCCGGACATCCGCTCGCCACGGCCTTCGTGGACGCGGCGGTGCAGGCCGGGTACAAGACGAACGACGACTTCAACGGTGAGCGGCAGTTGGGCGTGGGGCGCTACCAGTTGACACAGCGCGGCGGCATGCGGTGCAGCGCCGCAGTCGCCTATCTGCATCCGGCGCTGGGGCGGCCGAACCTGACGGTGCTGTCCTCGGCTCGCGCCCACCGGGTGGTGACCGAGGGCGGCCGCGCGGCGGGCGTGGAGGTGGAGCGCGGCGGCACGGTCGAAGTGGTGCGCGCGGAGCGGGAGGTGATCCTGTCGGCGGGGCGTACGAGTCGCCGAAGCTGCTGATGCTCTCCGGGATCGGGCCGGGCGCGGTGCTGTCCGCGTTCGGGATCGGGGTGGTACGGGATCTGCCGGTCGGCGCGGGTCTTCAGGACCACTACATGGCGCTGCTCAACTACCGCACGGACACCGAGTCGTTGATCGCGGCGGCGACCGAGGAGAACGCGGTGCTGCTCCAGAGCGAGGGGCGCGGGCCGCTGACCTCCAACATCGGTGAGGCGGGCGGCTTCTTCCGCAGCAGGGACGAACTCGACGCCCCGGATGTCCAGTTCCACGCGGCCCCGGTCCTGTTCCACCAGGAGGGCCTGGGCGCGGCCGCCGAGCACGGCTTCGCCTTCGGCCCGTGCGTCCTCGCCCCCACCAGCCGGGGCTCGGTGACCCTGCGTTCCCCGCGCCCGGACGCGGCGCCCCGGATCGTGCACAACTACCTGACCACGCCGGAGGATCGGGAGGTCATCGTCGCCGGGATCAGGATCGCGCTGGAGATAGCGGCCCAGCCGGCGGTGTCCGGCCTCGTCACGGCCCCCTTCGACGCACCCGCCGCCGACTCCGACGCGGACCTGCTCGCGTGGGCACAGCGGGCCGGGCAGACGCTCTACCACCCGACGTCTACCTGCGCGATCGGCTCGGTGGTCGACCCTGAGCTACGGGTGCTCGGGGTGCCGGGGCTGCGGGTGGTGGACGCCTCGGTGTTCCCGTCGGTGACTCGGGGCAACACGAACGCGCCGGTCATCATGGCGGCGGAGAAGGCGGCCGATCTGATCAAGGGGGTCGGGCGGCAGGAGGGAACAGCGGGCTGACGGTCAGCGAGCGGGGGCGTAGATCGAAGCGGGTATATCCGGCCGCCCCCTGCTGGACAGCCGGGTGAACCCCCTCCTCAACCGGCTCCCCTGCTGCCGGAGCACTCTCGCACCGGAGATCGACGCGCTCGGCCGGCGCTCGGCGGGCACTGCCACGGTTTCGACTGCGATTCGAATTTCAGGGTGCGTGAGCTGAAGGGTGGGGTGGCCGCACATGGGCGGGGAGTACACCGAGGAGACCTACGACGCGGTCACGGTGCTGGTCGGCGCCCGGCGCGGCGCGTATCCGTACGCCAACTCGCTCCTCGTACGGGGTACGGACGCCACGCTGGTCGTCGACCCCTCGCTGTCTCTCGTCCACGGCGCGCCGCCCGCCGATGTGGTCCTGGTGAGCCATGCGCACGAGGACCACATCGCGGGGCTCGGCGGCTACGACGTGCCGGTGCACATCCACGTCGGCGACCTCGGCCCGCTCCGGTCCCGCGAGCTCATGGTCGCCGGGTTCGGCTACCCGCCCGAGGAGGCCCGCGCCGCCGACCGGATGCTGCGCGACGACTTCCACGTGACGGGACGCCCGGACGCCCTCGGCTTCACCGACGGCACCGTCTTCGACCTCGGCGGCCGCACGGTCACGGTGGTCCACCTGCCCGGCCACACACCGGGCCACAGCGGCCTCCTGATCGAACCGGACGGCTTCCTGTACGTCGCGGACATCGACCTCACCTCGTTCGGCCCGTTCTACGGCGACGCCCGCAGCGATCTGACGGATTTCGAGGCGTCGATGCGCCGGTGCGCGGGCATCGACGCCCGCTGGTACGGCACCGCCCACCAGAAGGGCGTGATCGAAGGGGCCCCGGAATTCCGGCGCGGGCTCGCCGAGTTCGCGGAGGTGGTCGAACGGCGGGAGGCAGCACTGCTGGCCTTCCTCACCGAGCCGAGGACCGTCCCCGAGATAGCCGAGCACCGCCTTGTGTACCGGCCACATGTGTCGGGACCACATGTGGACCCGGTTGAACGCCGCACAGCAACACACCACTTGGCCCGCCTGACAGCCAAGGGCCTGGTGACGGAGACCGAGCCGGGGTTGTTCCGGGCAACCTGAGGGCAGCCCCCTTCGTCACCCCACGGATCGGCCTCCGGGGCCGCGGTCAGCCTTTCAGGCTCGCCAGGACCGCCTTCGCCGCCCTCTCCCCCGAGGTCGCCGCGTCAGCCAGTGATGGCATGTCGAGCTGGTAATCCCCGGCCAGGTGGATCGGGCCGAAGGGAGTCCGCAGCGTCGGCAGGGATGCCCGGCGGCCCGGAGCCCAGAAGGGGACCACGCGGTGGTGCCGGCGCACGATGCCCTCGCCGAGCTTGCCCCGGAGCTGGGGGTAGACCGAGATCAGGTCACGTGCGAACCGGGCGGTGATCTCCTCGTCGGCCAGCTCGAAGAGGCTGTCGGCCGCGGCGCCGCCGGCGAAGCACGCCAGCGCGCCGCCCGGCTTGCGGATGCCACCCTTACGAAGGGCGGCGGCGTGGTTGAACATCGCCTGGAACGAGAGCTGGGGCGTGGACACGCCGAAGAAGTCGTCCCAGGGCTGGGGCCCCTCCTCCTCGGTGAAGAAGCCGACGACGACGTAACGGCCGTAGCGAATGTCGTCGAACGCATTGCGGTACGTCTGCGGAAGTCCCGGAAGGATCCGCGTCGCGGCATCGCTGGGCACCGCGACAATCGCCCGCTTCGCGCGCACCCGCGCCACGCCGTCGTCCGCGTCGACGTAATGGACGACCACCCCGTCCCCCGCCGCCTCCACGGACCGAACGCCCGCCCCCAGCCGCAGACGTTCACCGAGGTCGGCGGCGAGGATGTCGGTCAGGGTCTGGTTACCCCCCAGCGGCAGCGCGAAGTTGGGCACCTTCGCGGGATCGGCCAAGGCGACTCCGATCGACGCCACAAGCTGCGTCGCCGCGGTTTCCCCGGGCTCGCACCCCATCCACTGCCCCGACCACGACCGGACGACCTCACGGGTCAACTCGGAGCGCACACCGCGCAGAAGATCCGACGCGAGCCGCCGGTCGAGCTTGGCACGTACCCGTTTCGCGATCCCACTGTCCGACTCCATGAAAGTCACGGCCGAGACGATGCGAGCACCCACCAAGGCCATCCCGACCCGGTCCAGGAAACTCATCCGCGTACGGAACATGAGCGAGAACAGCTTGGACGTGTCGACCAGCCCGCCGTTGAGCACCAGCGCCACACTCTTGCCGGCCAGCGACCCCATCTCGATGCCATGGTGATGCAGCGCGTCGATCAGCGGCCCGGTCCCCTCGGTGAACTGCGTCCCGACGTTGATCCAGTAATCACCCTTACGCACGGTCTCGACGCGTCCACCCGCCCGCTCAGATGCCTCCAGCACGACGACGTCGGCCTTGCCGTCGAGAGCCGTGGCCGCCATGAGCCCGGCCATTCCGGCACCGACGACCACCACGTCACGGCTCTCCTCGCGCACAGCGCCCACCGCGTTCGCCATCTTTGCCTCACTCCCCCAACTTCCGATCTCGAATCGGATTCGACTTTACCGCGTCCAGCGCGCCCTGGGACCACCCCCTCCCCCCATCGAACGCCCCTCGCCCCGTCGGCCCGTTGCCGACCCCGATCAAGGGGTAGCGTCCACGACATGGACCTACACACCACCGTTGAGCGCGCCCAACGGCTCAAGAAGCTGCACGCCGAGTACAAGCCACTCGTACTGCCGACCGTCTGGGACGCCTGGTCCGCGCGGACGGCGGCCGACGCCGGTTTCCCCGCGCTGACGATCGGCAGCCATCCGCTCGCCGACTCCCGAGGGGCCGAGGACCACGAGGGGCAGACCTTCGAGGAGGTGCTCGCCGCCGTCAGGCCGATCGTCGCGGCGGTCGACATCCCCGTCTCAGTGGACCTGGAGGCCGGGTACGGACAGGAGCCCGCGGACCTCATCGCCGGACTCATCGAGGCCGGCGGCGTCGGCCTCAACCTGGAGGACACCGTCCACTCGGACGGCGGGCGCGTGCGCGACACACGGGAGCACGCCGACTACATCGCTGGCCTCCGCGCGGCGGCCGACAAGGCGGGGGTTCCGGTGTGGGTCAACGGCCGCACCGACCTCTTCCTGCACGCGGAGAACCCCGCCGCCGTCCTCGACGAGGCGATCGAGCGCCTGCGGGCCATGGAACAGGCAGGCGCCGACAGCGTCTACCCGGTCAGCATCCAGGACGACGACGACCTGCTGACCGCTGTGACCAGCGCCGTCTCCATTCCCGTGAACTCCACCGCCCATCCCGTCAAGCACGACCTCGACCGCTTCCGCCGTCTCGGCGTCGGCCGCGTCACCTACGGCCCGCTGCTGCAAATCGCCCTGACGGACTCGATGAAGGACATGCTCAAGCCCTGGGCGCCGTAGAACTCCCGCCGCGCCACCTCGCCGACGACCCCGTGGTCATCGGCGCCGTGCTCCCTCCGCTCGCGCGGCGAGGGGCCCGCGGCGACGGCTGATGCTGTACGGCTGCTCTCGGGGGCAAAACCCTCGGCCCCGCATCCGAGGTGCTGTGGATGCGGGGCCGGGATTCCTTTCGGGTGCCGGTTACTGCCGGCCGGTCCTGCGGCGCTTGGCCCAGAGCAGGCCGAGTCCGGCCGCGAGGAGCGCGGCGGCGAGCCCGGCGACAGCGAGTACCTGGGTACCCGTGGCGGCGAGACCGCCGCCACCGTTGCCGTCGGAGGGCGGGGTGGCCGGTGGCGTGGGACCGCCGGCCGGGGTGGAGGGGCTCGGCGACGGGGTGTGGTTCGCCGGAGGCGTGCTGCTGTGGTCCGTCGGAGACGGGGAGGGCCGATGGGTCGGCTCGGACGAATGCGTCGGAGTCGGCGTCGACCCGCCTCCGTCACCGGCGAAGGCGCTGCCGCCGCCGAGGAGGGCGAGCGCCGGGTTGTCGGCGCTCTCGGTCTGCCCCTCCGTGGCGATCTTCGTCGTCTTCTCCAGGTTCGGGTGCTGGGCCTTGAACTCCACGCGGGTGATGTTCTGCTTGGGCGCCTTGCCGAAGTCGACGCCACCCATGACGCACATCTTCTGCTGGCCCCCCACCTCGCAGGGCAGCGAGTAGTCGCCCTTGGTGAAGGACTTCATGTAGTCGTCCCAGGTCTGCTTGGGCGTCCACGACCGGTTGGGCGAACGTACGGGCCAGCGGGCGACGTCACCGCTGTTGATGACCGTGTGGTAGTCCCCGGCCTGCTCGGCGTCGCTCTGGCGGACGTACTCGGCGGCCACGCGGGCGCTGTAGACACGGCGCAGGTCGGCGTAGTCGGCGGAGGTGTTCACCTTCTTCTCGACGCCCGGAATGATGTACTGCTTGAGCAGGCCGTTCGCGGTGTCGCGCTGGGCCTGGGTCAGCCTGCAGTCGTTGCCGTTGGGGTCGGGGGTCTCACGGTCGATGTGGTCGACGTTGACCTTCAGCGGGGTGTCGAGGATGTAGAGACCGCCGTCGTCGGCGCGGACCTTGGCCGTCTTCGGGGTGATCCACAGCCGGATGGTGTCGCCGCAGGGGATGTTGGCGGCGCGCATGGCCTCGGCGTACTGCTTGCCGGGGTCCTTGCGGTAGTCGACGTCCTTGGCGTAGTCGTGCTTCATCTGGAGGTCGGCCTGGAGCAGGACACGGCCGGCGTCGGTCTTGCCGAAGGTCTTGTCCATGATCTGGTCGGGCTGGTCGGGGTTCAGGTTGACCCAGAACTTGTCCGGCGTGAGCGCGAGCCAGGTGAAGAAGGAGTCGGAGATGAGCTGGGCCTTGGCCTTGCCGCCCCAGCCCTTGTCCTGGGTCTCGTCCTGCACCTTGTCCGCGGAGAAGGCGTACGGCAGCCCCTTGCCCTTGACGGGCTTGCCGACGTAGGCGAGATCGAGGGTGGAGAAGTCCACGCCGCCGGGGCCGCGGACACCGAAGCGCGCGGGGCCGCTGCCGCCGAGGCGGCGGATGCGGTCGGCCATCTCCTTCGGCGTCTCCGGGGACTGGCCGATGGTGCGTGAGGCCGCGCCGCCGAGCCGGTTGTTGCCGTTCGCGGCGAAGTTGGGGTCCGGCCTGGTGGTGCCGGATACGTGCTTGTAGCTGACGGACTTGTACTTGGGCACGTCCGTGGAAAGGTGCTCGTAGGCGCGTACGCGGGGCTGTCCGTCGGTCCCCTTGTACTGCTCGGCCATCCGGCCGAGGTACTTGGTGGTGGCCGAGTCCTTGGACTGGCCGTTGACGTAGGAGATGCGGCCGTTCCTGGCCAGCTCGCCGTTCTGGAAGCGCGGGTCCTCCAGGAATCTCCTGTTCGCCAGGTCCTGTCCGGTGTCACGGCCGGGTCCGGCCTTGAACTCCAGGAACTGTCCCGTCTTGTAGTTCACGGCGTCGAACTTGCGCACCAGCGGCTTCTGGCCGCCCTTGCCATCACTGACCATGATGGGCTTGCCGTTCTTGTCCTTGATGGCGATCTCTTCCTGGCAGAGCCAGTCCTCGCCGACCAGGCCGAGATCGTTGATCACCTTCGTCTCGAAGGCCGCGCCGCGCTTGTTGTTGTTGTGCGGCATGATGTAGCCGCCCTCGAGCCAGTCCGCGAACGTCTTGTACTTCGGGTTCCCGTTGCTCAGGTAGCTCTTGTACCGGGCGAAGACGCGCTCCTCGCTGTTCTCCGGGTAGGAGGTGTAGGGCTTGTCGAACTTCGCGAGGAACTTGGCGCGCTGCGCCGCCTGTTCGGCGGTGGGGTTCTCGGCGTCTCCGGGCAGCGTGAGTCCGTCGAAGCTCTGCCGGGGCGCGTCGTAGGTGTAGGAGTCCCGCTCACTCGGGGCACGGACCTGAAGGCCGCGGTCCCAGGGCAGGTTGTTGGTGCCCGGCCGGGTACTGGTGACGCCCGGGAGACTGTCGCAGCGCTTCCCCTTGGCCGCGTACGCGAGGTCGCCGTGCAGACCCGGCAGGCCGGTCAGTGTCAGAACGCCCGCCGCGGTTAACGCGAGCGCGGCACGCGGCCACACGCGGCGGCGCGACGCCGTTATCACTTGAGTCACGAGGGTTCTCCGAACGGGAGCCCTGCGAATACGGGTTCACGGTCGGCGCCAGGGCCCCCGTGACTGTGGCGCCGATTTCCTCACTCTAGCCATCGCGTCGCGTTGCATGTCTGCGTCAACTCCCGGCGCGCACAGGATTGTTACATCCGGTCTTACGGGTCGTACGGGTCGTAGAGTCATCGCCATGCGCAGCATCGACGACCCCGCCTGGCACCACAACCCGCGCCTGAACGCATGGCTGGAAGCGGCGCGCACCGCCTTCGACTCCCTGGCCGCCGAGACCGGCGGCGACTGGGACTACTCCCCCGCCTCGCTCGACCGCCTGGAACGGCTCCTGCTCTCCCGCTACGGCACCTGGGAGGACATCTACCACCACCAGGACGACCCCGTCCTGATGGCCGCCGCCTGGTACCTGGGTGAAATCGCCGTCCGCCGCCACGGCGCCGTCTGGGCCTGGTCCCCCGACGGCCCCCGCCCCGGCGACGACTGGCCCGGCTCACCCCGCCTCACCTACCCGCGGGACGGCCTGACGGCCCCTGAGACGGACGCGCTGGACGCCGACGAGGAAACGGGCGAGGACCCCCTGCCCACGGTCGTCCCCCTCTCCCACGTGGGTTCCCTCTACGCCGAGGGCGAGCACCATCTCGCCACGCTGCTGGAGCACTTCACGGCCTTCGAGCAGTGGCGGGCTGGAGTGCCCGGCTGAGTCCGGCCTGCGGGCACCACCCGCAGGCTCAAGCAGCTCGAAACGGCCGGCGTGGTCACGCGGCAGCGCTCCCCGCACGACGAGCGCCAGGTCCTCGTCCGTCTCACCGACGACGGCGCGGACCGGCTCGCGGCGACGCGGACAGAACTGAGGGCCCGCCAGACCGCGTCAGCCTGAGGGGCCCGTGATCATCCAGCCAGGGCCGGCTTGCGCAGTTCGCGCCCGCCGAGCAAGCGCAGGGCGTCTCGCGCGCGGTCGGCCCAGGCGCGGGCTCGAGGAGTTCCGGCCGACCGTGTTCACGGCACACGCCGCCCACGGGCCGGTCGAGAGGATGGGAGCGGGGCGGGATGACTGGTCGCGGCCCGGGCGGGGCGCGTCGTGTGAGGGGGCGCCCGGTCCGGTGTGGAGGACCTCGCGGGCCTGTTCGGCGGCGCGAGTGATGCTTTCGGCCGTGCCGCGCCGCGCCTCGGTGATCCGGATGTCGCCCCGTACGGTGCTGATCTCCGCGTCCCGTGGCAGCACATCACCTACGGCGAGCGGGCCCGCGGCAGATCGAGGCGTTCGCGGCGGACCACTCCTTCGAGGCGGCCGTCCGGGACGCCGGCGCCGTTCTCGCGGCCAAGGGGGTGGACCGGGCACTCGTGGTGGGCTGGTCCTACGGGGCGGTCGTCGCGGCCCACTGGGCTGGCCGCAACCCGGAACGTGCCCTGGGCGCGGTCCTGGTCGACGGCGCCTTCCCCCACGACTGGCTCGACGAGGCCATGGAAACCGTGAGCTACGTGCCCGCTCCGGAGCGGCGCCGCTCGGCGGGCGTCTGCCGTGTCAGGGTGGCAGGGGCGCGGCCTTGCGAGGCCGGGCTCGTCGGATGGCCGGACGGACTGTGATGGAGAGACCGTGCACTGGAGCGCGTCGCTGCTGTGGAACCCGAGCACCGGCCAAGGGCTGCGGCAGCTCGCCGAACTCGGCCTGGCTCTGGTGCTGTCGACGGTCATCGGTCTGGAGCGGGCGTTTCAGCAGAAGAGTGCCGGCCTGCGCACCCACACCCTGGTGGGGCTGGGGGCGGCCCTGTTCATGGAGGTCTCTCAGCACGGCTTCGACAGCGTGCTCGGTCTGTCGCACGTCAGCCTGGACCCCTCCCGGGTGGCGGCACAAGTCGTCTCGGGTATCGGTTTCATCGGAGGCGGCCTGATCTTCGTACGGCGGGACATCGTGCGGGGGCTGACCACGGCCGCCACGGTCTGGCTGACGGCGGCCGTCGGCATGGCGTGCGGTGGCGGGCTCTGGCTGCTGGCGCTGGCCGTGACCGGGGCCTACCTCCTCATCGTGCGCGGCTATCCCCTGCTCACCCGTCGCATCCCGGCCATCTCCACCGTCGAGGAGACCGATCTACGCCTGTCCTACCTGCCCCGACGCGGGGTCCTGCCCCGTGTCCTCGAACGCTGCACCGCCGCGGGCTTCCTCGTGGTGAACGTCCGGATCGACCGCACACTGCGGGACGACGGCGGGGAAGCCGGGCCGGCGACGGGCAACACCCGGGTGGACCTGTCCATCGAGGGCGCCGGCGACGTGTACCGGCTCATGGCGGAGCTGGCCGAACTCGACGGCGTCGTCAGCCTGTCGGGCCCCGAGACCGAGGGCACCGACTGAGGGGTCACCCCGATCGGCGTCGCTGGCCCGGACGGAGGGAGGGGCTACGCCCTCGCAATCGGCCGACCGGGCCCGGCACCCGGCTCCCGGGCGACGCCCTGCCGGACCGGCCGGCGTCAGTCAGACAGGGCGCCGCGGTTCATCGGTGCGGCCCTCATGGCGAGAGGACGACCTTCTCGCAGCCGTCCTTCTTGTGCTTGAACAGGTCGTAGCCGGTCGGTGCCTCGGACAGGGGCAGCCGGTGGGTGATGATCCGGGTGGGGTCGATCTTGCCCTGCTCGATGAGACCCAGCAGCTGCTTCATGTACCTGTGCACGTGGCACTGCCCGGTGCGCAGGGTCAGGGACCTGTTCATCCAGGCACCCGCCGGGAACTTGTCGATCATCCCGCCGTAGACGCCGATGACCGACACCACGCCGCCGCTGCGGCAGGACAGGATGGCCTGGCGCAGGGCGTGCGGCCGATCCGTCTCGGAGCGGACCGCTTGCTTGGCGCGGTCGTAGAGGTGGATGTGGGAGGCACCGTGGGTGGCCTCCATGCCGACCGCGTCGATGCACTTGTCGGGGCCCCGGCCGCCGGTGAGTTCGAGCAGCGCCGAGCGTACGTCGGTGTCCTCGAAGTTGATGGTGGTGTAGCCCTGGGCGGCGGCCATGTCGAGCCGGTAGGGCTCCTTGTCGATCGCGATGACCTTCTCCGCGCCCAGGACCCGGGCGCTGTCCATGGCGAACTGGCCCACCGGACCGGCGCCCCAGACGGCGACGACGTCACCTTCCTGGATGTCGCACATGTCGGCGCCCATGTACCCGGTCGGCAGGATGTCGGACAGGAACAGCACCTGTTCGTCGGTGAGTTCCGGCCCGATCTTCAGGACGTTGGCGTCGGCGAGCACCACGCGGGCGTACTCGGCCTGGCCGCCGGCGAAGCCGCCGGTGAGGTGGGAGTAGCCGTAGATCCCGGCGGTGGGGTGGCCGAAGAACTTCTCCGAGATACCCGCGTTCGGGTTGGTGTTCTCGCAGCACGAGTACAGCTTCGCCTGGCAGGCCGCGCAGGCGCCGCACGCGATGGGGAACGGCACGACGACCCGGTCACCGACGCGCAGTTTGTCGCTGACGCCGGGGCCGACCTCGATGATCTCTCCCATGAACTCGTGGCCCATGATGTCGCCCTTTTCCATGGTGGGGACATAGCCGTCGAGCAGATGGAGGTCGGAGCCGCAGATCGCCGTCGAGGTGATCTTCACGATGGCGTCGCGGCTGTTGAGGATCGAGGGGTCCGGGACGTCCTGCACCTCGACGGAGTTGCGTCCGGTCCAGCAGTTCGCCTTCATGCCAGGGCCTCCTTCAGTTCGTCCTCGGTCAGCGGTCGGGCCGGGTGCTGCGGGAACTCGCCGCGGGCCCGCTTGCCGCCGGGTGCGCCCTCGGAGCGGACGACCTCGCCGACCTCCGCGATCTGCTTGAAGCGGCGCAGGTCGTCGTCCAGCTGCTGGTGCGGTTCTTCGCCGAAGTAGCGCGCCGCGGCCTGGCCCAGCGCTCCGCCGGGCAGGTGGTAGCGGAGGGTCACCCGGATCTCCGTGCCCCGGCCGCCGGGGGCGGGCACGAAGCGGACCTCGCCGGAGTTGTCGATGTCGGCGCCCTCCACCGACCGCCAGGCGATCAGCCGGCCGGCGATTTCCTCCGTGGTCTCGGCGTCCCATTCGACCGTCCTGCCGAACGGCGCGGTTGCCCGCCAGTGAGAGATGCCCGGGCCGGTGACGCGCACCTCCTCCAGGTGCGCCATGAACTCCGGCAGCCGCTCCAGGTCGCTCCAGAGGGCATAGACCTCGTCCGGGGGCTTGACGACGGTGGTGGCCCCGGTCAGTTCCATGGGGGTGCTCCTACGGGTGCGGGTCACGGCCGCGTAGACGTCCGTGGCTGTGAGGGCGGTGACCGCGGCGGTCGCGGCGACGGTGCGGCTGAGGCCACGCCCGTCGTGGTTCTTCAGGGCACGGGTCAGCATCGTCAGATCCATGACGTCGCCGCCGACGCGGGTCCAGAGCCAGGCGGGGTGCGGCCTTCCCAGCAGGCCGGCCGCCGCCGCCAGCTCGCGCACACCGACGGCCGTCGTGGCCGCGCGATGCCGGAAGCCGCCATTCACGCCGAGGGCGCGGGCGAAGCTCTCCGGGGCGGCGACCTGGGGCACACCCAGGAGCGCACTGGCCCAGCCCAGGCCGCGTACGAGCGGATCGTGCCGGAGGCGGGAGGTGGAGCTGGTGTCTGTCTGCATGAGTGCTCCTCACGTGCGGTGAGGTGAACGGGAGACGGACCACTTGAATGAAGGGTCATGCCGCCCGGACGGAACTTCGGCCCTCCGGCGGCGTGCCATGCGAGTCCCCTCCGGCCTCCGAAGCGAAACAGCCCTCACCGACCGACATTTCCGGGCTGCGGGCCCGGGGGCTGCCGGGCGCGCCTCGATCCATCGAGGGCCTGCCTGTGCGGGAGGCGTGAGGCCGGCCCTTCCAAGGGCGCAAAGTCCGAGCTCCGGCTCGCCCGACGCACGGGCGAGCCGGAGCTCGGACGCGAGATGCCCCCGCAGAGGTCAGGAGGCGACGAGCGGACGCAGTCGCCCCCGGATCAGCAGCCCGGCCAGGGCGTCGGCGCTCCGGCAGAGGGGCAGTGCGAGCAATGCCGCGACGAGCGCTCCCACAGCAAGGCCCGCGACGATGTCGTGCGGGTAGTGAGCACCGACCCACACACGGGAGGCCGCCATCGCCAACGCGCCGATCGTGGCGATCACACCGAGGCGGGCGCTGACGAACCACAGGGCCACCGCCGCGGCCGCCGCCAGGGTGGCGTGGTTGCTGGGGAAGGACCAGTCGCCGACGGCGGGACACGCCTCCAGCGTGATCACGTGCAGGGACTGGCAGGGCCGGTTCTCCCGCACCGCCTGCTTCAGCAAGGTGCTGGCGACGAACGCCAGCACGGTGAGCACGGGCGCGGCCAGCGCCTTCACGGCCTGCGCCGCGTCCCGGTGGCGGGCCTGCCACCAGCCGATCACCATCAGGAAGGCGAACAGTGCGAGCCCGTAGGCCGAGTAGCCCGAGACGAGCCAGTCCAGCCAGGAGGGCGCACGGTGCGCGGCGTCGACCACGTCGACATAGACCGCGCCGTCGATACCCGAGCCGTCGAACGCCTGAGCGGTGCTCGCGGTCTCCATCACGCGCCCCCGTTCGCACCGCGGGAGCGGCGGGAGCGCAGCAGCTCCAGCCCGACGGGGATGAGCGACACGATGACGATGACGGCGATGATCGGCAGCAGATAGCGGTCGACGTTCGGGACCGACGCGCCGAGGCCGTATCCCGCCAGCACCAGGCCGACGGTCCACACCAGCCCACCGACGACCTGCCAGAGGGCGAAGGTCCGGGCCGGGACGGCCAGGACGCCCGCGAGCGGGTTCAGTACGGTCCGCACGACCGGGAGGAAGCGGGCGAGCACGACGGCCTTGGCATGTCCGTACCGTTCGAGGATCTCCGCGGCCCTGTCGGCGGCCTCACTGACCTTGCGCGACTTCGTACGCTTGAGCAGGGCCGGGCCGGCCCGGCGGCCGAGCAGATAGCCGGCCTGGGCTCCGGTGAGTGCGCCGGCTGCGGCCGCGACGAGGACCCAGGCCAGGGAGAGGTGGACCGACCCTCCGGCGGAGCCCGAGGCGCACAGCAGACCGGCGGTGAACAGCAGAGAATCACCGGGCAGGAAGAACCCGATCAGAAGACCGGTCTCGGCGAAGAGGACCACGGCGATGCCGAGCGTGCCGAAGGTGGCCAGCAGCGACTGGGCGTCGAGGACGTTCACGGCGAGTTGGAGCGGGGGTGCTGCGTGGTGCGCGAGCGTCATCGGCGCTGGCCCCTTCGGTGGCGGCTGTCGGGTATACCGGACACGGACGGACCGGGGCCTCACGGGGGAACGAGGCGTCGACCCATTTGCGTCTACAGGACTGTAGTCGGTCTACTTCACTGTAGACGACCTGGAGGAAGGGAAGGTTCCATGACCGACGCAGTGGGTGAGCGCAGGCCCGCCGGCGAGCTGGAAGCGAGCGTGCTGGCGGCTCTGTGCGCGGCGGATCAGCCGCAGTCGGCCGCCGATGTGCGAGCCGCGATACCCCAGGAGCTGGCCCGCACCACGGTGGCGACGCTCCTCGCACGGCTGCACGAGAAAGGGGCAGTGGGACGGAGTCCGGGTCGGCGCGGCTTCCTCTACTTCGCGCTGGAGGACTCCCACGGCCTGACCGCTCAGCGCATGCACCGGGAACTGGACCAGGACGACGACCGCAGTACGGTACTGGCCCGGTTCGTCGAGGGACTCAGCGCCGCCGACGAGGCGGAGCTGAAGCGCCTGCTGGAGGGAGGCGGTCGTTGATCACCTTGCTGCTGATCCCCCTCCTCCTGCCCTGGGCCCTGGCGCCGCTGGCGCGCCGCACCACCCAGAGAGTCCGGCCCGAGATCGCGCTGTGGACGATCACCTGCGCCACGACCGCCCTGGCCGTGGGAGTCGTGGCGAGCCTGGGCGTCCTGCTGCTGCCACTGGCCCTGGCCTTTCCTCCGGCAGCCGCACTCGCGGAGCTGATCCGGCCGCTCACGGCGGGCCCGCGGCCACTGGTCCTCGGGGTATCGGCACTCGCCGTCGGCGCACTGTTCACGGCCGCTGTCCGCGTGGCGCACGGGACGGCGTCGGAGGTGGTGCGCCTGCGCGTCGTGCGTCGCCTCGTCCACGGCCTCCCGGACGCCGGAGGGCTGTGCGTCCTGGACGACCCCCGTCCTGACGCGTTCGCGCTGCCGGGCGGACCGGCCCGGCCGGACCGGATCGTCGTGACCACCGGCATGCTGCGCGCCCTGGGGCCCGTGGAGCGCGAGGCGCTGCTCGCGCACGAGCGTGCTCACCTCGCCGCCAGGCACCACCTCTTCCTGTGCCTCGCCCAGTTCGCCGGCTGGTGCCACCCAGCCCTGACCACTGTCGCCGACCACGTCTCGTTCGCCGCGGAGCGTGCCGCCGACGAAGCCGCGGCCCGGCGCTGCGGCGACCGCGGCACAGCGGCTCAAGCCGTCGGGCGCGCCGCCCTGGCGGCCAAGAGCGCCCGCGATGCCGCCGCCACTCGCACGCTGACCCCCGGCGCCGCCAGTGGTCCGGTCCCGGCCCGAGTCAGGGCCCTGCTCGCCCCCGCGCCCGTACGGCGGGTGGCTCCGGTTCTGCTCGCCATGCTCCTCGTCTGCACGGCAGCCGGGGCGTCTTCGCTGGCCGGAGCCGTCCGGCTGCACCAGGACGTCGAGGTCGCCC
This sequence comes from Streptomyces griseoluteus, assembly GCF_004784465.1. GTDB lineage: Bacteria > Actinomycetota > Actinomycetes > Streptomycetales > Streptomycetaceae > Streptomyces > Streptomyces griseoluteus. The sequence continues at coordinate 22,562 of NZ_SRRU01000003.1, forward strand.
AAGGCGAAGCACCCGCCGACTGACGGGCGCCCGGCATCGCACCTTCGGGAACGACTCTCCCCTCCGCATCGTCTACTGTGTTGTAGACCGTCTACAGCTTTGTAGTCGCCGTGCGGGTCTGTGTGCTCACGTCGCGGTGCGCGGAGGAAGGGGCCCCGTCTCATGTCCACCTGTATCGACGCCGTCGCGTGAGGCACCGGGAGGCCGCGGATCTGGCCGGGAGCGTCGCGCTCGGAGTCTGGGCCGCCTTCGGCGTGCTGGCCGCAGTGGCCGTCGGCGGCAGAGGCGCGCCACTGGAGCTCGACCGCGATCTTCTCGAGTGGTCGCTCGACCACCGGCCGGCCACGGCACTGGCCCTGGCACGCGCGGTGACCGCCACCGGGACCGGCGTGCTCCCGTACGCGCTGGTCGTGGTGGCCGCCCTCGTGACGGGACGCACCGCCCGCCAGCGCCTCGGCGCCGCCCTGTTCGGCGTCGTCTGCCTGGGCACCGGCCAGGCCCTCCGGTACGGCGTGATGGAGCTGGCTCGACGGCCCCGCCCACCGTACGAGGACTGGGCGACGCAAGCCTCCGGCTGGGCGTTCCCTTCCGGGCACAGCACGACGGCCGCGCTCACGGCCGGACTCCTGCTGGTCGCGGTCTCGTTGCGCGCCCCACGGGGAAAGGCGGTGCTGTGGCTGCTCATCGGCTGCTGGGGCGCGGCTGTGGGGCTGAGCCGGGCCTACCTGGGGGTGCACTGGTTCACCGATGTCGCCGGAGGCTGGCTGTTCGCGGCGGGCTGGCTGGGAGTGTTCCTGTGGGTGGCCGCCCGGTGGCTGCCCGGCCTGTTCCTCGCGGGTGGCGAGCCCCGGCCGAGCACCGGGGAAGGATCATGCGGCCCAAGATCCTGATCGTCGAGGACGACCACGCGCTGCGGGACGCGCTGCGCCGTGGCCTGTCCGCCGACTTCGAGCCCGTGCCGGCCGCCGACGGCGCGACGGCGCTGCGCCTCGCCGAGACCGGCGTCGAGGCCGCGGTGCTGGACATCGGTCTGCCCGACTCGGACGGGCGGGACGTGTGCCAGGCGATGCGCGCCCACGGGTTCCGCGCTCCGGTCATCTTCCTGACCGCCCGGCACCACATCACCGACCGGTTGTCGGGCTTCTCCGCCGGAGGAGACGACTACCTGTCCAAACCGTTCCACCTGGCCGAACTCACGGCACGACTGAGAGCGGTGCTGAAGCGGTCCGCCGTCCCGCCGACGGTGTCGCACGCCGGCCTCGTGCTGGATGCCGTGAACCACGGTATGGCGAGCGGAACCGGTGCGCCCGTCACGCTCTCGCCGACCGAGTTCCGGCTGCTGGCCTCACTCGTCGCGGCTGGGGGGAACATCGTGCGCCGGCTCGACCTCGTACGCGCCGGCTGGCCCGAGGGCGCCTACGTGAGTGACAACACGCTGGACCAGTACCTCTCACGATTGCGTCGCAAGCTGCGGGAGGCGGGAAGCGGTCTGTCGATCACCACTGTCCGCGGGGTCGGGCACCGCTTGTCATGACACCTCTGGTACATCGACTCACCCCGCGCACCCTGCGGGGCCGGCTGTCCCTGGTGGCGCTGACCACCGCGGCGCTGATCATGACGCTGCTGACCGTCGTGTTCAACCTGGCCATCACCCGGCACCTGCGGGCCCAGGCGGACGCGGAACTGCGCAACCGGGCCGAGGCGGTGGCCACCACCGTCGACACCGGCGGCCCCCGGGCGCGGGTACGGGAGAGTGTGAACGACCAGTTGCTCGACACCAACGTGTGGATCTTCGCGGACGGCCGGCTGCTGGAGCGGCCGTCGGCCACGCCATCGCCGGCCGGCCGTCTCTCCGCCGTCGCGGGCGACATGGCCGGTACGAGGCGGGAGCGGTGCACGACCGTCGCCGGTTCGGTCCGCCTGTGCTCGCTGCCGATGCCGGGGGCCCACGCCGCCACGATCGTCACCGCGCTGAGCCTCGGCCCCTACCGCAGTTCGGCCGACGCCCTGCTGACGGCCTCCCTCGGCCTGGACGCCGTGATGCTCGTGTGTACGTACGTCCTGACCCGGCTGTCGGTCGGCCGGGCGCTGCGTCCCGTGCAGTCCATGACCGACCAGGCCGCCCAGTGGGGTGCGGTGGGGTCCGAGGAGCGCTTCGGGGCGGCGCACCACCCGGTCGAACTGGCCAGGCTGGGCGGCTCGCTGGACGTGCTGCTGGACCGGATACGTTCCGTGCTCCGGCACGAGCGGCAGTTGACCGGCGAGTTGTCCCACGAGCTGCGCACTCCGCTGACCCGCATGGTCGTGGAACTCGACTGGTGGCGGGCCCGGCCGCGGTCCGAGGCGGAGACCTGGACCACCCATCAGCGGCTGGCCGAGGCCGCCCGGACGATGCGCGGCATCTGCGACGCGCTCCTCGAGGACGCCCGCGAGCGGGCGCTGGACGGCACGAGCGTTCCCGGCACCACCGACGTACTGCCGGTACTGACACGCATGCTCGCGGACCTCGGCCCGACCGGCGAGGTCAGAAGCACGCTGCACGCCGAGGAGTCCGCCGTGTACGTGGCCGCGCCCCCCGCTCTGCTGGAGCGGATTCTCAGCCCCCTCCTGGCCAACGCCGTCCGCTACGCCCGCGCGTGCATGACGGTGTCGGCGCGCCGGACCGCCGACGGCGTCCGCGTCGACGTCACCGACGACGGCCCCGGCGTGCCCGAGCACTTCGTGGGCGACCTGTTCACTCCCGGTCGGCGCGCCGACCGGGAGGACGGGCACGACGGAGCGGGTCTGGGGCTGCCCCTGGCGAGACGACTGGCCCGCTCCGTCGGCGGCGAGGTCTCCTTCGACTCCGGCTACACATGTGGAGCACGCTTCACGATCGATCTGCCCGCTCGCTGAGCCGCGTGTCCTTACGGGTGACGCTCAGACGGATCACGAGTCCCAGGATCACGACCAGGAACAGAACACTCGTCACCACCGTGCCCAGGCCGAGGCCGCCGTCGGCGGAGGGCTGGGAGAGGTAGTCGCCGATGGACGCGCCGAGGGGGCGGGTCAGGATGTAGGCGATCCAGAAGCTCAGGACCGCGTTCATGGCAAGTGCGAAACGCGCGACGGCTATCCCCGCGATGGCCAGGGCGAACAGCACCGCGGCCAGCCAGTAACCCAGGTTCTGGCGTTCGGAGACCAGGTCCCCGGCCGCCGTGCCGAGGGCGAAGGTGAACAGGACGGCAAGCCAGTAGAACGCCTCCCTGCCGACGGTGTCGATGTGATGGATGGACAGAGTCCGCTCCCGCCTGTACCAGACCGCGAAGACGGCCGCGAGGAGTACGGCGAACACCGCGGTGCTGGTCTCCAGCGGCACTCCCATGTTGTCCGCGAGGTTGTCGCTGATCAGCGTGCCGACGACGCTGATGAGGGCGACCGCGAGCCAGTACACACCCGCGCGATAGGACCGGGTGCGGAACTGGGCGACGAGCACCGCCGCCAGCAGGGCACTCATCAGGACGGACACACCGGTCAGGCCCAGTCCCGCCTTCCCGGCCAACAGGTCGGCCGCCGTCTCGCCGACCGTCGTGCACAGCACCTTGATGACCCAGAAGTAGGCGGTGACCTCGGGGACCTTGTTCCAGCGCGGCCGGTGCCCGTCCCAGGTCGGACCGCCGGTCCCGGCGGAGGGAGCGGGCTCTGATGTCTCGTACGTCATGAGGCCGCACGGTGCCACTCGCCACCTGAACGAATCCTGACCGTCGCGCGCCACCGGACCCGGACCGCGCGGCGTACGCGCAGCATGGCAGCCCTGGCCCCTCTCCGCGATCGACGGAAGAAGGACGCGTTGTCCACGCGAGATCACGCATGCTTCCCGGCGGGCCGGGCCACGAGGTGGCTGCACCGGCGACTGGGTTCCGCCGTCACCGTGTCCTACGCGGCGGCGGTGCTCCTGCCCGGCCCCGGAATGTGGCTGCGCCACCCGCACCCGCTGCTCCCGGCCGGCGCCCTGGCGGTGTCCCCCACGCCGGCACTGCTCGGCCTCGTGCTCTTCGCCGCCGGCCTGCAGGTCCCTCTCGGGGCCGCGGGCGGACTGCTGAGACGTCCCCGCGCTCTGCTCGCCGGTCTGTTCCTGCGCCTGACCATCCCGTTGCTGACCATCCCGGTCGTGGCCTTCCTGCTGCGGCAGACGCCCGACACGGACGGCGGCACCGGGCTGGTCACGGCGATGGCCGTGATCGTGGCCATGCCGGTCGCCGCCGGTGCGACGGTGTGGGCGGGCAACGGCCGAGGCGATCAGCCGACCATGGTGGGGATCGTGCTCGGTTCGACTCTGCTCAGTCCGCTCACCGTCCCCCTGGTCCTGGACGCTCTGGGCCCCCTCCTGACCACCGCTAACGGACACGCGCTCATCGGGAGCCGCTCCGGACCGCAGGGTGGTTCCGCTCTCACCGCGGTGGTCCTTCCCTGCGCGGCCGGACTCCTGTGCCGACTGCTGCTGCCCGGCACCTGGGCGGCCAAGGCGGTGACCGTCGTCGTCCCCGCCGCCCTGGTCGGCTCCTTGACGCTGACCTATCTCAACGCCAGCGGTGCGCTCGGTCCGTTCCTCGCCCGTCCACGCCCCCTCCTGCTGGGGGCCGCGCTGGCGGCGGCCGGCCTCGTCTGCCTGCTGTCCTTCGGTGCCGGCCACGGGATCGCCCGGCTGCTGCGCCTCGACGCTCCCTCCGCCACTTCGTTTACCCTCGCGTGCGGCATGAACAACAGCAGCGCCGGCGCGGTCATGCTCACGGTGGCTCTGCCCGACAAGCCCCACCTGCTCATGCCGGTGCTCGCGTACGGGCTGTTCCAGAAGACGGCGGCGAACCGTGTTGTGCGCATGCGTGCGTCACGGTGAGCCTCTGTCCAGGAACAGGCGTGCGGCATGACAGCAACCTGAACAGGGCGACGACACTCCATGAGGCCCGGTTTATCCGCAGATCGATACGGCAATTCTTGTGCGACCCGGAAGAAGACGAGGAAAGCGGCGGACCAATGATCGACGCTCGGCGACTCACCAAGAGATACGGCGAGAAAACCGCCGTGGACGGCCTGGATTTCGTCGTGAAGCCAGGCACCGTGACAGGCTTCCTGGGACCCAACGGTGCGGGAAAGTCCACGACCATGCGCATGATCGTGGGGCTGGACGCCCCCACGAGCGGCACCGTCACGGTGAACGGATGCCGGTACGAGCAGCACCGAGCGCCGCTCCAGGAGGTCGGCACCCTTCTGGAGGCCAGGTCGGTCCACCCGGGCCGCTCGGCGTACCAGCACCTCAGGGCGTTGGCGCTGACCCACGGCATCCCCCGCCGGCGCGTCGACGAGGTTATCGGCGTCACCGGACTGGGCAGCGTGGCCGGGAAACGGGCCGGTGCCTTCTCGCTCGGGATGGGACAGCGGCTCGGCATCGCCGCGGCCCTGCTGGGCGACCCGCGGACGGTGATGCTGGACGAGCCGGTCAACGGGCTGGACCCCGAAGGGGTGCTCTGGATCCGCAACCTGCTGACCTCGCTCGCGGCGGAGGGGCGCACGGTGTTCGTGTCCTCGCACCTCATGAGCGAAGTGGCTCTGGTGGCCGACCACTTGATCATCGTCGGGCGTGGCCGGCTGCTGGCCGACACGACCGTGCGAGAGCTCGTGCGCGAGGCGGGCGGGACCACCGTGCGGGTGGCCGCACAGGACCCCGCGCGGCTGCGGGACGTGCTGGCGGGGCCGGGCGTGGAGATCACCGGGCAGGCCGGCGCGGAGGAGCTCCAGGTGACCGGGCTGTCGGCGCGCGACATCGGTCTGAGAGCGGCCGAGCACGGGATCGCCCTCTTCGAACTGCACACGCGCCAGGTCTCGTTGGAGGAGGCATTCATGGAACTGACCAGGGACGCCGTCGAATATCACGGCACCCCGGCCGAGGTCGTCGCGGCCGCCGGGGGGCCGGCGTGAGCACCCTCACCGAGGCCACCGAGGCACCGCCCACCGCGAACGGCCGTCCCGCCTACCGGGTGACCGCCCGACGTGTCGTCGCCTCGGAGTGGGCCAAGCTCTTCTCGCTGCGCTCTTCCTGGATCGTCCTCGGACTGAGCCTGTTGTTCGTCGTCGCCTTCGGGCTGATCGCCGCGTTCCGCTACCGGTCCGAGATCGGCTCCGGGCAGATGAACCAGGACTTCGCCCGCCAGAACGCCGTGGGCCTGTCCCTCTTCGGCGCGAACTTCGCCCAGTTGGCCCTGGGCGTCCTCGGGGTGCTGGTCACCGCCGGGGAGTACTCCACGGGCATGATCCGATCGACGCTGGCCGCCGTACCGCGCCGGCTCCCGGTGCTGTGGTCCAAGGCGGCCGTGACCGGGCTGGTCGCGCTGGTCGTCGCGACGGCGGGGGCGTTCGTGGCCTTCCTGACCGGCAGCCGGATCGTCGCCGGCACGCCCGCGGCGATGGGCTTCTCGCACGCGGGCGTCGTACGGAGTCTGCTGGGCGCGGGGCTGTACCTGTGCCTGGTCGCCGTGATCGGGACCGCTCTGGGTGCCCTCCTGCGGTCCGTGGCCGGCGCCGTCTCGGCCCTGGTCGCCGCGCTGATGCTGATCCCGGGCCTGATCACCCTGCTCCCGAGCACGTGGCGTGACGGCATCAGCCCCTATCTGCCCGGCAACGCGGGCGCGTCGATGTTCGCCGTCACCCCCGACCCCGGCACGCTGCCACCCGGCGCCGGTCTGCTGGTCCTCCTCGCCTGGACCGCGCTGGCGCTGACCGGTGCCGCGTATCGCCTGCGGCGCACCGACGCGTGATGACGAGCAGTGCGGCGCAGACGCGGAGCGGGTGAAACTGCCTTTGATAGCAGTCGTTCCTGGCGCCGACCGCAATTCCCGCCCCACCTTTCAGGTTGTGTTCAGATTCGGATCAACGCGGGGAAATACCTGCACCGGAATTGCCAAAGCGACGGCAAAGGGGCCTGGGAACTGCACAGTTGGGCGTGCGAGGGTGCGGATCATGAGCACAGAGCATGTCATCGGTCACCGGCCTTCCTCCCGGTCTCGCGCACGCATGGCCGAGCGCGCGAACAAGGTGCCCGAGGTGACCGTCTATTTCTGGGTCGTCAAGGTCCTCACCACCGGCATGGGCGAAACCGCGTCCGACTTCCTGGCCCGTCTTCTCGGACCGGTTCCGGCCGTGGCCCTCGGTGGCCTTGCCTTCACCGCCTCACTCGCCCTCCAGTTCGCCGTGCGCCGGTACGTGGCCTGGATCTACTGGACCGCGATCGTGATGGTCAGCGTGTTCGGCACGATGACCGCGGACGTTCTCCACGTCGCTCTCGGCGTCCCTTACACCCTGTCCACACCGCTGTTCGTCATGGCCCTGGGCGCGGTCTTCGCCCTGTGGCACGCGCGCGAGCGCACCCTGTCGATCCACTCCATCCGAACCCGCCGCCGCGAGACCTTCTACTGGGCAGCCGTTCTCGCCACCTTCGCCCTCGGCACCGCGGCCGGAGACCTCACGGCCTCCTCGGGTCTGGGCTACCTGGGATCGATCGCCCTGTTCGGAGTGGCGATCGCGGTCCCGGCCGTCGCACACCGCATGGGCCTCCTCGGCGCGGTGACCGCGTTCTGGACGGCGTACGTACTGACCCGCCCCCTCGGCGCGTCGATCGCCGACTGGATGGCCGCGTCCCCCGCCCACGGCGGCCTCGGCTGGGGCGTCGGCCCGGTCACGGTGTCCTGGACCGTGGCGATCCTCGGCTTTGTCGGTTACCTGACGATGTCCCGCCGGGACACCGGGAGTCGGCGGACCACCGGTCAGCCCGTCACCCTGGACGCGGACCGGCCCTGAGCGTGCCCGGCGGCGGGGGCGATTGTCACGGCACAGACAACGGTGCGAGTCGCGTGCCCTTCGCTCGCTCAGGTCCTCCGGTCCATGAGCCTTTGCCTCCGCCGCTCACGGCCGCCTGGTACCCCGATGGTCATCCGGAAGAGGCAGAACGAGGGTGAAGCAGGTTCGGCCGGCCGTGCCGGCGGCCTCCGCCCGGCCCTCATGGGCCCGCGCGACGGCGTCCACGATGGCCAGTCCGAGCCCGGTGGAACCCGTGGCACGAGCGCGGGAGGTGTCGCCCCGGCCGCGGGCGGCCGATCCGGAAGCCGCGCTCACCTCGCTGCGAGCGCTCTGACGAAGGCGGAGCCCCGCTCCCGCACGGGCGTCACGCCGGGCGTGTGCGGGCCGAAGGTCCCGGCTCGGGGCCGAGTGTCCCGTGGTGGAGGACCCGGGCGGCGCGCACGCTGGGATCAGAGCCGATGGAGAGGACCGGCCGTCCGTCAGACCGGGCACCGAGGAGCTCGGCACGAGGAGTTGACCATGACTGGCACCCCGCACCGGGTGAGCGACGTGATGACGCGTGCGGTCGTCGCGGTGAGTCGCCACACCCTGTTCAAGGACATCGTCGAGCGCATGGAACAGTGGCAGGTCAGCGCCCTGCCGGTGCTGGAAGGGGACGGCCGGGTGATCGGTGTGGTCTCCGAGGCCGATCTGCTGCCCAAGGAGGAGTTCCGCAGCGGCGTCCCGGACCGGCTCACCCAGCTACGCCGGATGCCGGACCTGGCCAAGGCCGGCGCGGTGACGGCCGGGGAACTGATGACCACTCCGGCCGTCACCGTCCACGCCGACGCCACCGTCGCCGAGGCGGCGCGCATCATGGCCGTCAAGCGGGTGAAGCGGCTGCCGGTGGTGACGTCCGAGGGGCTGCTCGACGGCGTCGTCAGCCGGGGCGACCTCCTCAAACTGTTCCTGCGGCCGGACTGGGATCTCGCCGACGAGATCCGCCGCGACGTCGTCGACGTCCTCTTCCCGGCCCCGGTCGAACCCGTGCACATCGTGGTCGACGAGGGTGTCGTCACGGTGACCGGCCGGGTCGGGAACGCGGCCTCCATCGGTGTGGCGGCCCGCATGATGCGTGGGGTGGAGGGCGTGGTGGGCGTGGACTGCCGGCTCACCGCGGCCGACGCCGGGTGAGGGGACGAGGGACACCCGGCCCCCTGACCGGGCCCGACCGGCACTCGGACACACGTCCGCCGCGGAGGACAGTGGAATCACCAACAGGTGCATTGCCCGCACCGCGAAATGGCTCCGTCGGCCTACCGGATCGATTCCCCGAGTTCCACGGGTCGCCGTAGGAGCCACTCACAGCCGGGAAGAGACACATGGCCCGCGATCACGCTCCCCCACGCCGACCCGTCGAGCTCGGACCGGCCGAGGCGCTGCGGCTGTTGGCCGGCGTGACGTTCGGAAGACTCGTCTTCACCCGGCAGGCCTTGCCCAGCGTCCGCCCGGTCGGTCACCTGCTGGACGACGGCGACATCGTGATCCGGACCCACGAGGGCGCCGCCCTCACGCCGCACGGTGAGGGGTCCGACGGCCGTGGTGTCGTCGTCGCGTATCAGGCCGACTGCATCGACGCGGCCACTCACCTCGGCTGGAGCGTGGTGGTCGTGGGCTACGCGCGCCTGGTGACCGCCCCCGACGAGATCGAGCGCGTACGGGCACGTCTGGAGGCGTGGGAGCCATGGCACGACACGGAGCAAGTGGCGCGTATCCGCCCCGAGTTGATCACGGGCTTCCGCCTCGGCTGAGCCCGGTTCGCCGCGCAAGGGAGACACTCATGGACAGCAGCCGGTACCGAGTGGACGACGTCATGACCCGGGCCGTGGTCGGCGTAGGACGAAACGCCTTGTTCAAGGACATCGTGGAGCGCATGGAGCGGTGGCATGTCAGTGCTGTTCCGGTCCTGGAGGGAGACGGCCGGGTGGCCGGGGTGGTGTCGGAGGCGGACCTGCTGCCCAAGGAGGAGTTCTGGGACAACAACCCGGCCGCGTTCACCCGTCTGCATCGGGGTGCCGATCTGGCGAAGGCGGGGGCCCGGACGGCCGAGCGGCTGATGAGCGCTCCGGCCGTCACCGTCCGCTCCGGCGCACCGGTGGCCGACGCCGCACGGATCATGGCAGAGCGGCACGTCAAGCGCCTGCCGGTCGTGGACGCCGGGGGCGTCCTCGTGGGCGTGATCAGTCGCAGGGACCTGCTCGGAGTCCTGCCCGGACTGTCGTCCGACGAGCCCGAGTCTTCGCATGGCCGCTCACCCACTCCCGGCGCACCCTGGAAAGAGCCGTGCCCGCCCCGCGAGGTCCGAGGAGACACCATGTACGGCAGCCCGCGCACAGTCGGCGATGTGATGACCTGCACGGTCGCCGCCGTCGGCCCGCACGCCCCGTTCAAGGAGATCGTCCGGCTCATGCAGGACCGGCGGGTGAGTGCCCTGCCGGTGATCGAGGGCGAGGGCCGCGTGGTCGGCGTGGTCTCGGAGGCGGACCTGCTGCCGAAGGAGGAGGTGTGGGACGCTCCCGGACCCGGCGGAACCGCACTGCTCGGGCGGCGTGACGCGGCCAAGGCCGAGGCGCTCACCGCGGCGGAGCTGATGTCGTCTCCCGCCGTGACGGTCCATGCCGAGGCACCTCTCGCCCAAGCGGCACGCACCATGGCGCAGAACGGCGTCCGGCGGCTGCCCGTCGTGGGGGACGACGGTCTGCTGGCGGGTGTCGTCAGCCGGACGGACCTGCTCAAGGTCTTCCTCCGCAGCGACGCGGACATAGCGGAAGAGGTACGGCACGAGGTGGTCTCGCACCTCTTCCGGCCGCCCGCGTCCACCGTCCATGTGGAGGTGAACGACGGTGTGGTGACATTCGTCGGCCAGGTCCGGGACACCTCGCTCGTGCCCGTCGCGGCGGGGCTGGCCAGGGCCGTGGACGGCGTCGTGGATGTGGAGTTCGACCTCGCCCCCGCCCGCACCATGGGGTAGTGGCGGAGGGCGGGATGTCCGAGTGGACCTGGGAGTGGTCGGGCCACGATCCGGCGGGCGAGCGGTTGCGGGAGGCCCTCTGCACGCTGGGGAACGGGTACTTCGCCACGCGGGGCGCTCTTCCGGAGTGCCGGGCCGGGTTGGTCCATTACCCCGGCACCTATGTGGCCGGCTGCTACAACCGCCTGGAGTCGGCGGTGGCGGGCCGCCATGTGGTCAACGAGGACCTCGTCAACCTCCCGAACTGGCTGCCCCTGCGTTTCCGCATGCGAGGTCCCGGCCGGGAGTGGGGGCCCTGGTGCTCACCCGACACGCATGCTCCGGAGGGGCACCGGCATGTGCTGGACCTGCGGCGCGGCACGCTCACGCGGTCCTTCCGCTTCCGGCACGGGCCCATGACGGTGGGAGTGGAGCAGATCCGCCTGGTGCACATGGAGGACCCGCACCTGGCCGCGCTGCGCACTGTCCTCTCGCCGGAGGAAGGGAACGGCGAGGTCGAGATCGAGAGCGCGCTGGACGGCGAGGTGTTCAACGGGAACGTCCATCGCTACCGGGCGCTGGGGCAGAGCCACTTGGGGCATCTGAGCACCGGGGTGCAGGAGCCCGGCACGGTGTGGCTGGGCTGTCGTACCAGCGCTTCGGACGTGACCGTCGCCATGGCGGCGAGGACGACGATCACCGGCGGCCAGTGGCCTGGGTCGCCGCTCAGCCGGACGCGGCACCGTGCCGTTCACCGCACGGTCGTCCCGCTCGGCCCCGGCAGACCGGTCACCGTGGACAAGACCGTGGCGCTGTTCACCTCGCGGGACACGGCGATCAGTGAGCCGCTCGGCGAGGCGATCGACCGGGCGTCCGGCGCGCCCGACTTCCCGGGTCTGCTGGACTCCCACGCCGCTGCCTGGGAGCGGCTGTGGCGCCGCGCGGACGTCCGGGTGCCCGGCGAGGCCGGCCGTGTCCTGCGCCTGCACCTGTTCCATGTCCTTCAGACCCTGTCGCCGCACACCGCCGACCTCGATGTCGGCGTGCCGGCCCGCGGATGGCACGGGGAGGCCTACCGGGGCCATGTCTTCTGGGACGAACTGTTCGTCGTGCCCTTTCTCAACCTGCACTTCCCGGACGTCTCCCGGGCCCTGCTCAACTACCGGTACCGGCGGCTCCCCCAGGCCTGCCGGGCGGCGGCCGTGGACGGCATGACGGGCGCGATGTATCCATGGCAGAGCGGCAGCAACGGGCGGGAGGAGTCACAGGAGTGGCATCTCAATCCCGTCTCGGGCAGTTGGCTCCCGGACCACTCGCGGCTCCAGCGCCATGTGGGTTCCGCGATCGCCTACAACATCTGGCAGTACTGCGAGGCCACGGGCGACGTGGAGTACCTGCACACCAGGGGCGCGGAGATGCTGCTCCAGATCGCCCGCTTCTGGGCCGGTCTCGCCGTCTACGATCCGCGGACCGACCGCTACCGCATCCGCGGGGTGGTCGGTCCCGACGAGTATCACGACGCCTACCCGGACGCCGCGCGGCCCGGTCTCGACGACAACGCCTATACGAACGTCACCGCCGCCTGGGTGCTGACCCGGGCCCTGGAACTCGTCCGCGGGCTGCCCTCGTGGCGGCGTGGGGAGTTGTTCCACCGGCTCCGGATGGACGCCGACGAGCTCCCGGTCTGGCAGGAGGTCTCCCGCCGCCTGCGGGTGCCGTTCCATCAGGGGGTGATCAGTCAGTTCGAGGGCTACGACGGCCTCGCCGAGCTGGACTGGGACGGCTACCGCGCCCGCTACGACTCCATCAGGCGGCTCGACCGCATCCTGGAGGCCGAGGGCGACTCGGTCAACCGGTACAAAGCATCCAAACAGGCCGACGTCCTGATGCTCGGCTACCTGTTCTCGCCCGCCGAACTCCGGTCGCTCTTGGGACGTCTCGGATACGGCATGGACGAGGACACCTGGCGCCGGACGGTGGACTACTACCTGCGGCGCACCAGCCACGGTTCGACCCTCAGCGAACTGGTGCACGGCGTGGTTCTCGTGCGGGCGAGGCGGGCCGAGGCGTGGAAGTACGTCCATGAGGCACTGCAGGCGGACATCGCCGACATCCAGGGCGGTACCACCGGTGAGGGCATACACCTGGGAGCCATGGCCGGGACGCTCGACCTGGTGCAGCGCGGCCTGACGGGACTGGAGACACGGGACGGCGCACTGTGGCTGGACCCGGCGCCGCTCCCCGCACTGTCCGAGTACGGCTTCACGGTGTTCTACCGCGGGCACTGGGGACTCGGCATACGACGGCGAGGGGACACGCTGGAGATCTCGGTGCCGGACTCGGAGCACTCCCCGGTCCGCATCGAACTGCCCGGTCGCACGGTGACCATCGCGCCCGGGCGGACGCGGGCGATCACAGTGCCGAACGACGTGGCATGAGGGCCGTTCGCCACCGGCACCGGGACCTGCGGCCCCTGTCCGGGCGAGCGGGGCGTCGGCAGACTGATGACGAACTCCCGCCCCGAGGAGGTGGACCACATGCGCCGAACCAGCGATGTCGCGACCGGTACCCACTGTCCGGCCGTCGTCGGAGTCGACGGCTCCGAGTCCGCACTGCGGGCCGTGGACTGGGCCGCCGACGAGGCCGTCGAACCACGGGAAGCCGTCGTGGCGCGAGGTTTCGTCGAGACGAGCAGCGTCTCCGTCACCCCGCCGCGGCCCCGGCTGCACCGTGCCGCGTGCCCGGTGGCCGTCATACCGGAACTTTCCTGACCTTCCCGGCACACTGTCCGTTCATGGATGACGAATCCGGAGATGCGATGCCGAAGGACGACCACACCGCCGCGACCACTCTCACCGACGCGGAGCTGCGCGGTCTGGACGCGCACTGGCGCGCCGCCAACTACCTGGCCGTGGGCCAGATCTACCTGATGGACAACCCCCTGCTCACCGAGCCGCTGCGGCCGGAGCACATCAAGCCGCGGCTGCTCGGCCACTGGGGCACGTCTCCGGGACTCAACCTGGTGTACACGCACCTGAACCGGGTGATCAGGAACCGCGGTCTGGACGCACTGTGCGTCTGGGGGCCGGGGCACGGAGGGCCGGCCGTCCTGGCCGGCTCCTGGCTGGACGGCAGTTACAGCGAGACGTACCCCGACGTGCCACGGGACGCGGAGGGCATGGCGCGGCTGTTCCGGCAGTTCTCCTTCCCCGGTGGCGTACCCAGCCATGTGGCTCCGGAGACGCCCGGCTCGATCCACGAGGGCGGCGAGCTCGGCTACTCCCTGGCCCACGCCTACGGCGCCGCCTTCGACAACCCGGAGCTCGTGGTCGCCTGCGTCATCGGGGACGGCGAGGCGGAGACGGGACCGCTCGCCACGTCCTGGCATTCCGACAAGTTCCTCGACCCGGTGCACGACGGCGCGGTCCTGCCCGTCCTGCACCTCAACGGGTACAAGATCGCCAACCCGACCCTGCTGTCCCGCCTGCCCGAGCCGGAGCTCGACGCGCTGCTCCGCGGGTACGGGTACGAGCCCATTCACGTGAGCGGCGACGATCCGGCCGAGGTGCACCGCGCCATGGCGGCGGCCATGGACGATGCGCTGGACCGCATCTCCCTCGTCCAGGAGTCCGCGCGCAGTCAGGGCGTCACCGAGCGCGCGCACTGGCCGGTGATCGTGCTGCGCACTCCCAAGGGCTGGACCGGTCCGGCCGAGGTCGACGGTCTCCCGGTCGAGGGCACCTGGCGGTCCCATCAGGTGCCGCTCGCCGGGGTACGGGACAACCCCGGGCACCTGGCCCAGTTGGAGCGCTGGATGCGCTCGTACCGGCCCGAGGAACTGTTCGGTGCCGACGGTCGTCCCGCGCCGGAGGTCCTGTCCTGCGTACCGGCGGACGAAAGGCGCCTGGGCGCCACTCCGCACGCGAACGGCGGTCTGCTGACCCGCGAACTGCCCCTGCCCGACCTGGACGCGATCGCCGTACCCGTCGACAAGCCAGGTGTCACCCTGCACGAGCCCACCCGTGTCGTCGGCACCCTGCTGAAGCAGGTCATGAAGGACACCCGGACCCACCGGAACTTCCGGCTCGTGGGCCCCGACGAGACCGCGTCCAACCGGCTCAAGGCCGTCTACGACGTCAGCGGCAAGGCGTGGCAGGCGGCGATTCTGCCGGTCGACGAGCATCTGGAGCGGCACGGCCGGGTCATGGAGGTGCTCTCCGAACACCTCTGCCAGGGCTGGCTGGAGGGCTATGTGCTCACCGGTCGGCACGGCCTGTTCTCCTGCTACGAAGCCTTCGTGCACATCGTCGACTCGATGGTCAGCCAGCACATCAAGTGGCTCAAGACCGCCCGCGGTCTGCCGTGGCGCGCCCCCATCCCTTCGCTCAACTACCTGCTGACATCGCATGTCTGGCGCCAGGACCACAACGGCTTCTCCCACCAGGACCCCGGTTTCGTCGACCATGTGCTCAACAAGAGCCCCGCCGTGGTCCGCGTCTACCTTCCGCCGGATGCCAACACCCTGTTGTCGGTGACCGATCACGTCCTGCGCAGCCGGGACTACGTGAACGTCGTCGTGGCGGGCAAGCAGCCCTGCTTCGACTGGCTGAGCATGGACGAGGCGCGCGTCCACTGCGCCCGCGGCGCGGGCATCTGGGAATGGGCCGGCTCCGAGAACGGGGGCGAGCCGGACGTGGTGCTGGCCTGCGCCGGTGACGTGCCCACCCTCGAAGTGCTGGCCGCCGCCCAGCTGTTGCGCCGTCATCTGCCCGAGCTGCGGGTGCGGGTGGTGAACGTGGTCGACATGACCAGGCTGCTCCCCCACGAGGAGCACCCGCACGGCATGACGGACTTCGAGTACGACGGTCTGTTCACGACGGACAAGCCGGTGATCTTCGCCTACCACGGCTACCCGTGGCTCGTGCACCGTCTCGCCTACCGGCGCACCGGCCACGCCCACCTGCATGTGCGGGGCTACAAGGAGTCGGGCACCACGACCACGCCGTTCGACATGGTCGTCCGGAACGACCTCGACCGTTACCGCCTCGTCATGGACGTCATCGACCGGGTACCGGGACTCGCGGTCCGTGCCGCCGCCGTACGCCAGGCGATGGCCGACGAGCGCACCCGCCACGCGGCGTGGATCCGGGCGCACGGGGCCGACATGCCCGAGGTGGCCGAGTGGGTCTGGGACGGCTGAACCCGTACCCGGGCCCGGCTCAGCCGGGCCTGCGGGCCCACCGGGGCTCCACCAGACCCCACTCGCGATCCCAGCGAGCCATGCGCCGCCGGTCCAGCCACAGACGTCCCAGTGCGCCCGCACCGTACCCCGCCGCACCGGCCGCCAGGGCCGCGCCCAGACCGAAGAAGCCCGCCTCGAGCCCGCTCTCGGTGGAGTTCGCCGGCTTGACGGAAACGAGTTTGCCCCAGTCGTCCTGCCAGACCACGACACGGGCCCCGGCACGCAGACCGCTCTTGACCAATGCACGGTCGGTCCTGGGCTCACCGTTCGGCGATCGCCAGCGCACCGGGGTCTCGACCAGGACCCGCCCCGACCAGGGGCCCGTGGCGGAAGGCCGCGCGTCGGTGAGGAGCAGGGCGTGGACGGCGTGGCGGTGGGCCCGCTGCTGTGCCAGCAGCCCGGCGGTGGCCTGGGCGGTCAGCGCTCCCGCCGCGGCTCCGCCCACCACGGCCACGACCCAGGCGAGGAGCACGATCCACGCCTCCACGACGTCCTCGCGCCGCTTCAGCGGATTGCTCCGCCAACGCCACAACCGACGCGTGGTCATCATCGGTGGCACCTCCTCCGGGTGACACCTCCGACTCTGCCGCACGCGAACGCCCGCACCCAGTGGCCACCGGGACCTCGACACGGGGCCATCCGGACCAACGGGAGAAGGGCCGGTCGTCCGCGCCGGCGTCACACCGTCTCGGGCGCTCCCCGGATGATGACCACCGGACAGGTGGCGTGATGCGTGCAGTGCTGGCCGACCGATCCCAGCAACGCCTCCGTGAAACCGCCGTGCCCCCGGCTGCCGAGCACCAGCAGCGAGGCACCCTTGGACGCTTCGAGCAGCACACTCGTCGGCGGTCCGAAGGCGACGGTGGTCCGCATCTCCACGGACGGCTCCGGCCCCGCCACCTCCTTGACGGCGTCCAGCAGGACCTGGTGCGCGATCCGCTCGAAGTCCACTTCCTCCTCGCTCAGCGGCGGCATCCAGCCGAGGGAGCCGTAGAGCTGCGGATACTCCCAGGCGGTGACCGCCTCGAGCACGCTGCCGGTCACCTCCGCCTGCCGCAGAGCCCAGCGCAGGGCCTGCTTGGACGACTCCGAGCCGTCCACTCCGACGACAATCCGAGGCCCTTCACCGGAATGAACAGTCACGGCGTCCTCCGATCATTCGTGGCAAGGCAATGCCTCCGTCAGCACCATGGTCGCCCGCGTACCGCGTCCACGCAGGATCCGCGCGCCCAGCACCGGGTCCGGTCGGCCCTGCCGGGTCGGGGTCCGGGAGCACACACTGGAAGGGGGCGGGAATGGCTCGCAAGCCGTCACGAAGGAATGTCCCCATGTCGATACGCTCTCAGGACACGGCCACCGTCTCCGCCCTCGTGTCGGAAGCCTCGGCCGCGCCATCACTGCACAACACCCAGCCCTGGGCCTTCCGGTACCTGTCGGACGCGGGAATCCTGCTCCTGTACGCCGACCGGAGCCGCGCTCTGCCACGGACCGATCCGGACGCCCGTGGCCTGCACATGGGGTGCGGGGCAGCGCTGCTCAATCTGCGTGTGACCGCCGCGGCGGCCGGCCTGGCGCCGGATGTGCGGCTACTGCCGCATCCGGCCGACGCCGACCTGCTCGCCGAGGTGCGCCTGTGGGAGCCCGCCCCGCCCGACATGGCTCTCGCCCTGCTGGGTCCGGCCGTTCGCCGACGTCACTCCAGCCGGCACCCGTTCCTCGAGGAGGACATCCCGGAGGCCTGGCGGAGTCTGCTCGCCGAGGCCGCCGAGGCGGAGGGAGCGCAGTTGCTGTTCCCCGGCACCTGGCACGTTCGTTCGCTCCTGCGGCTGGTGGAGGACGCCGAGGGCTGGGAGGAGGCCGATCCCGGTATACGTGGTGAGACCGAACGCTGGGCCCGGGTGGAGCCGGCCGACACGGCGCGGTTCAGGGACGGAATCCCGGCCGAGGCCCTCGGCCCCCGCGGGCGACGCGCCGCCTCACCGGTCCGCGACTTCGCCGACGGACGCGCGGTCCCCGGTCGTGAGTGGGCCACCTTCGAGGAGGACCCCCATCTCGCCCTCCTGGGTACGGTCCGGGACGGGCGGGAGGACTGGCTGCGCGCCGGTCAGGCGCTGGAACGTGTCCTGCTTGTCGCAACGGAGCTCGGGCTGGTGGCTTCTCTGATGTCGCAGCCGCTGGAGTGGCCGGAACTTCGGTGGGTGGCACGCGATCCTCTGTCGGCCATGGCCAACGTGCAGATGATCGTGCGGCTCGGCTGGGGCCCGGAGGGTCGTCCGAGCCCCCGGCGACCGGTTGCCGAATTCCTTGAAATCGTTTGATCCGCCCGCTCATGGGACGAACGACCGAGTCCGTCGTCACGACCCGGAACGACCGGAAGTCGCCCGCAGGCGCAGCGCCGCGGGCTCCGGATCACTGCGTGTCGGGACGTACGATCACGAGGGGACAGGTGGCGTGCTGCGACACGTGCTGGCTGACGGACCCGAGCAGGGCACGGGCGAATCCGCCCCTCCCCCGGCTGCCGACGACCAGCGCCTCGGCTCCCTGCGCTGCTCGCAACAGAACGTCGGCGGCGTTGCCGTGCACCAGATGGCGGCGCACCGAGTCGGCGTCCTCCACGCCCAGCACTTCGGTCAGCTCCTGCCGCATCCGCCGTTCCGCCTCCTCCACGTCCAGGTCCAGATCGACGGCGGGCGCCGACCAGCCGTACAGACCGGGCAGCTCCCACACGGCGACGGCTTCCACGACTCCGCCGAGGAGAGCCGCGTACCGTACCGCCCAGCGCAGGGCCGCGTACGAGGACGGCGACCCGTCGACGCCGACCACGACCCGCGGCTCGGTGACTTCCCTGTCCATGCGTCTCACCTCTCCTGCGGGGGTGTTCAGCCGGCGGGGGCGGGGCGGGTGTCGTCCTGGCGGAAGGCGATGTCGCCGGTCACGGACACGACACCGTCGACGCCCCGGCACAACTGCTCCACGACCGGGACGAGGCCCCGGTGCTCCACGGTGCCGCGGAGAACGACCGCTCCGTCCCGCACGTCGACGGTGACGTCCGTGCGGGCGAGGCCCAGCGTGTCCCGCAGTACGTCCCGGGTGATCTCCTCACGGATCGCCTCGTCGCGGCGCAGGAAGACCCGGAGGAGGTCGCCGCGGCTGACGATGCCCACCAGCCGGTCCGCCTCGTCCACCACGGGCAGCGCTTGACGTCATGCGTCTCCATCAGACGCGCGGCTTCGACCACGGACCACTCGGGACGGGCGCAGACCGCCGGAGCGGACATCAGTTCCTCGGCCCGGGCGCCCTCGGCCTTGGCGCGCTCCCATGCCTCCAGGTGCGGCACCGGGACCAGACCGGACGGGTCGGCCTGGTCCGAGCTCTTGCGCAGCAGGTCGGCTTCGGACACCACCCCGACGGGATGCTCCAGCTGGTCCACCACGGGGATGGCGGTGACGTCGTTCTCCGTCAGGAGCCTGACGAGCTCCTTGAACGGCGTGTCACGTCGTGCGCGGACGACGTTACGGGTCATGAGGTCATCGATCGTCCGATGCTGCATGGTGCCTCCCGTGGACGGGCCGCCCGCCCCGCAGCCTCCGGGGTCCTTCGGCCAAGCGGCGATTCCTCCCGCGTGGCAGGTCGGATACAGCACCATTCTGAGGAGAGGACGGCGGCCATGCGAGCGCAACGCGGCGACCACGTCCTCATCGAAAGCCCGTCGACCGGCGCCGCCAGGCGCGAGGGCGAGACAGTCGGGCTCCGCCACGCCGACGGCACGCCCACCTACGACGTGCGCTGGTCGGACACGGGCGAAGTGACCCCCGTCTTCCCCGGCCCGGACGCCAAGGCTGGAGCGGTCTGGCCGTCGGCCCGGCGAGCCTGGTGACGGACACCGACGTCATGCGAAGGCTCGCCCGCCACGGCCGCTCGACGCCCTGGGCGGCGGGGAGCGCGACATGCGGATGTCCGTCCACCCGACGAGTCCGACCGGCCGCCGCATCACGCCTGCGGACGAGTAGGCGGTTCGCGGCGGGCTGTCGGTGTGCGGGGGTCCCCGCGGCATCGGTCCTGCCCCCGAGAAGAGCGGCTCGCCTTGGGCGATCTCCGGCAGGTGGCCTCCCGACTACCAGTGTTCTGGTCCGCCCCCGCGCCACTCGATCAGCTCCGACCGGACCACGTCCAGCTCGTCCCAGTCCTGGAGCCCCGCCTCCTGCATGAAGGCGGCCACGTCCCGTACGGCGAACGCGTGCCCGACGACCCGATCGCCGATCTGCACCTTGCGGCCGGTCTCAGGGTCCGGGGGGCCCACGATCACGCGAGTGCTGGTCATTCCTCCAGCCTGCGGCCCGACATCCGAGAGTGCACGTCTGCCAGCCGGCGACAGACACGCCCAGCCATCTGTTCACGAGGCGGTGTCCTTCTCGTGCTGTGTCCGCCCTTGCCATCGTGCTTCGATGTCGGGGCGGATATTCGTATGGAGAGGCATGGCCGTGAGGGCGAGACCACGACCGACTGCGGCGCCGGACGAGCTGGTCCGGAGCCTGGGTGTGCGCGATGCGGTGGTTGTCGGCCTGGGATCGATGATCGGCGCCGGAGTGTTCGCGGCCCTGGCTCCCGCGGCACGGGCGGCTGGTTCGGCACTGCTGGTCGGCCTGGCGCTCGCGGCAGTGGTCGCCTACTGCAACGCGACGTCGTCGGCCCGCCTCGCAGCCCGTTATCCGGTGTCGGGCGGCACTTACGTCTACGGACGCGAGCGCCTCGGTGAGTTCTGGGGATACCTGGCCGGCTGGTGCTTCGTCGTCGGCAAGACGGCCTCGTGCGCGGCGATGGCGCTCACTGTCGGCGCTTACGTGTGGCCGGGGCAGGCGCATACGGTGGCGATCGCGGCGGTGGTGACGCTGACGGCGGTGAACTACGCCGGGATGCGGAAATCCGCATGGCTGACGCGCGTCATCGTCGCGATCGTGCTGGTGGTGCTCACAGCGATCGTGACCACGTCGTTGGCGTCGGGGGCGGTGGACGCGACCCGTCTGGACGTCGGGGCCGACGCGTCGTGGAACGGGGTGCTGCAGGCCGGCGGTCTGCTCTTCTTCGCGTTCGCGGGGTACGCCCGGATCGCCACGCTGGGCGACGAGGTGCGGGACCCGGCGTGCACCATCCCGCGCGCGATCCCGGTCGCTCTGGCGATCACGCTCGTCGTCTACGCCCTGGTGGCGGTCAGCGGGCTGCTGGTGCTCGGTCCCGACCGGCTGGGGACGACCGTCGCCCCGCTGTCGGACGTCGTGCGAGAGGCGGGAGCCGACTGGCTGGTACCGGTGGTGCGGCTGGGAGCCGCCGTGGCGGCGCTCGGCTCGCTGCTGGCCCTGATCCTGGGGGTGTCCCGGACCACGCTGGCGATGGCCCGTGACGGTCACCTGCCGCGCCGATTGTCCGCCGTGCATCCGCGGTTCGGGGTGCCGCACCGGGCCGAGTTGCTGGTGGGGACGGTCGTCGTCGTCCTGGTCGCGTTCACGGACGTGCGCGGCGCGATCGGCTTCTCCTCGTTCGGCGTGCTGGTCTACTACGCCGTCGCCAACGCGTCCGCGCTCACCCTCGCTCCGCAGGAGGGACGCCCGGCACGGATCATTCCCGCCGCGGGGCTGCTGGGGTGCCTCGTGCTCGCGTTCGCCCTGCCCGCCGGCTCAGTGATCGCGGGCGCCTCCGTCGTGGCCGCGGGCGCTGTCGTATACGCCGTGCGCCGGGCGCTGCGCGGAGCGCCCGGCGTCTGAGGTGCGTGGCCCCGGAACGCCGCGGTCAAGGACGCAGGGCGCCGCGGCTGAGATGCCGGCTGATGCGGGTGGCGGCGAAGGCGGTGCCGGCCACGAACCGCATCACCGGGCCGAAACAGGGCGCGGTCAGCGAGCCGGTGAAGTACAGACGAGGCACGCTGGACTCGAAGGAGGCGGACAGGTACGGGGCCGCGCTGCCTCCGGCCCGCCGCACCTCTCGCCGCAAGGACGCCGCGAGGAAGGGAAGCCGTTCCAGATCGAGCCGGTAGCCGGTGGCGGCCAGCACATGATCCACGCTCAGCACATCCGGTCCCGGACCGGACAGTCGCAGCAGGGCGCCGCCACTCCGGTCGGCCTCCACCCCCTCGACCGAGCAGCCGGTACGCACCGGCACGATGCCCTCGACCCGCTCACGGAGCCACCAGCCGCCTGAGGGGCCGAGCGCGCGCCGGAACAGATACATGCGGGCGGCTGCCGGAAGCCTGCGCACCGCCCCCGGCGCCCGGCTGACCGCCAGCAGACTCCAGCCCGTTCCCAGCGCCGCCGACGGCCACACCACTCGATGGGGCAACGGCCTTTCCAGTCTCGGCAGTTCGCCCCACAGGACCCGACTCTCGCGAACCAGGACGGTGGGAATCGCGCGGGCTTCGTGCAGCAGCGCAGCACTTTCCAGTGCCGACTGGCCACCGCCGATCACCGCCACCCGCTGCCCGGCGTACCGCGCCAGGTCCTGGTGCTGGCTGGTGTGCGACACCAGACCGTCCGGATGCGGGCCGGCCGGTGTCACCGCACGGAACTGTTCCGGTACGTGGGCCAGTCCCGACAGCCCGGTGGCCACCACCACCGCCTGAGCGGCCAACTCTTCCCCGCCCTCCACATGCACGACGAAGCCGGCGGGGCCGCGCTCCACCGAGGTGATCCGCGACTGCTCCACCTCACCGACGTAGCGGTCGGCGAACCACTGCCCGTAGGCCACGAAGATGGTGCACGGGATCGGCGTCAGCTCGGTCAGCTCGTCCTGGCCCTGGGCACGGCAGTAGTCCGCCAGCCTTGCGCCCGCCACCGGCGCCGACAGATCGGTCGCGTCCGGAGTCGATTTCAGGAACATCCCGGTGGCCATCGCATGCCGCCAACTCCCCATCACCTCCCCGAACACCCGCACCCCCACCCCCTGGGCACGCAGATGGGCGGCCACCGACAGCCCGTAGGGGCCGGCGCCGATCACCACCACCGGCGACCGCCCGCCCTTCGCGGCGAGCGGAGCCCTCCGGTCCCGTTGCCCGGACCACGGTTGCGTCACGTGCTTCCCCCTGCTCGGCCGCGCGCCCGTCCCGCTGCGCGGGCAGCACTGAGCCCTGAACCGTTTTCCGGCCTCAGGGTTCTCCCCTCCCCTGTGCACCAGTGTGCCCGCGACACATCCATCGACAAGCGATTTCGCCGAAGATGACCTGCAGTTGACCATCCCTACCCGTATGGCCAGAGGTCCGGCTTGCGTTCACTGCCGACCGGGCACGGCGCTCGGCATTCGGGACTGAAAAAGCGGCAGTCCCGGCCGGGACTGCCGCAAAAGGATTGCCTGTTCAACCACACCGCCCGGCGGGCATTCCCGCCGCCTTTGCTCACGCTGAGCAGATCACGGGATTCTCCGTATAACCCGGTCCAGGTGGGTCCAGTGCGCGGCGCAGGCCATCCATCCCTTCGACCAGCGCGGCGCGTTCGCCCTCTGGCATCGAATCGAGCACGGTCGCCAGGAACTGCTCTCTTTCCTCCCGCAGCTCCCGGAGATAGGCCGTGGCGCGGCCGGTCAGATACAACTCGATCTCCCTGCGGCTCCTGGCGCTGTAGGCCCGCCTGACCAAGCCCATCGCCTCCAGCCGGGCACACAGGCGACTGAGAGCGGGAGCCGCGGAGCCGAGCGCCGCGCACAGCTCACGCAGGTTGCTTCCCGCCGCGGTTTCGAGCGCGTACAGGAGGCGCAGTTGCGAGGAGGAGACGAGGGGCGTGGAGCGCTGCTGCCGCTCCCATTGCGCTTCGAGGCGCTCCAGAGCCGTACGCAGCGTATGGACGTCGTGCGAGGTGTGCGGCCGGGATGCCATCTCGTCCATGCTCTGTAACTCCGAAATCAGATCCTGCTGAGCTGGGCGGGCAGAAATGATCAGCAACCGTCGCCCGCCGCTCCCCGCACCCGTGCCCCGGCGCGCGGGGCTCATTCGGTCGGACGGAACCGTCAGTGACGCGCCCGCACAGCCCCTTTGGCCCCGCCAGTCAACCACACGCCCTCCGCCGATAACATGACCTGCTTCTGCGTCACGGGACGGACACTGCCGCCGCGAGCTTCAAGTGATCGCTGCTCATGGTCCTGGGTAAGATCACTTGCGAGAGAGTGGAAAAGGTGACGGTCTCGAATGCCGCGCACTCGAAGATCTGCGCAGAGCTGCACCGTCACGGGGGGCTGGTGCGTCCCGGGCCGCAGCGCTGCTCACCGCCCCCTGCAGCTCGGGGACCTGCGCCGCGCCTGCGACCGGGATGACAGGAGCACTGCTGCCGACGTCCACTTGTGTGCCTGGTCACCTTCTGAGGAAGCCCGGAGAGCTTATGCCCGGTTTGCCCAAGATCAGAAGCGGCTCGCCCCTTAGGTGTACGAGGCACGGTCGCTGTCTGGGTCTGGGTCCACTTGCCGCACGGGCTCTGGATGCCGTACTAAATACTTTCCCCATGTAAAAGGTTCTCGGGGATGTGGGGCCCGGCAGTGAAGAGACTGCGGGGCCGGTCGTCTGACGGGTCGCTCCGGCGTCCTGCTGCCAGGTGGAATGAGGATGGATCATGCCTGAGGCGTCGGTTGAGGCGTCGCGCCCCGTGCCCCGCTCCAGGCCGGCGCGGGCTGGTGGGAAGGTCGCGGAGCCGGAGCTGCGCCAGTTGCTGGCGGGGCTGACGGCGGTGCGCGACGGTGACTTCGGCACCCGGCTGCCCGATGAGGCCGACGGTCTCATGGGGGAGATCGCCACCGTCTTCAACGGCATGGTCGATCAGCTGTCCCTGTTCACCTCCGAGGTCACCCGGGTGGCCCGCGAGGTGGGCACCGAGGGCACCCTGGGCGGCCAGGCCGAGGTTCCGGGCGTCTCGGGCACCTGGGCGGACCTGACCGACTCGGTCAACGCGATGGCGGGCAACCTCGCGACCCAGGTGCGGGACATCGCACAGGTGGCCACCGCGGTCGCCCAGGGGGATCTGTCGCAGAAGATCGATGTCGATGCGCGCGGGGAGATCCTGGAGCTGAAGGAGACCGTCAACACGATGGTCGACCAGCTCTCCTCGTTCGCCGACGAGGTCACCCGGGTGGCCCGCGAGGTGGGCAGCGAGGGCCGGCTGGGCGGGCAGGCCCAGGTGCCGGGCGTGGGTGGCGTGTGGCGGGATCTGACCGACTCGGTGAACTTCATGGCGGGCAACCTCACCGACCAGGTCCGCAACATCGCGCAGGTGACCACCGCCGTCGCCAAGGGCGACCTCTCGCAGAAGATCACCGTGGATGCCCGGGGCGAGATCCTGCAGCTGAAGGACACCATCAACACGATGGTGGACCAGCTGTCGGCGTTCGCCGACGAGGTCACCCGCGTGGCCCGCGAGGTCGGCACCGAGGGCCGACTCGGCGGCCAGGCGGACGTCAAGGGCGTCTCGGGAACCTGGCGGGATCTGACCGACTCGGTCAACTTCATGGCCGGCAACCTCACCAACCAGGTCCGCTCCATCGCCCAGGTGGCCACCGCCGTGGCCAAGGGCGACCTGTCCCAGAAGATCACTGTCGAGGCCAAGGGCGAGATCCTGCAGCTGAAGGACACCATCAACACGATGGTGGACCAGCTGTCGGCGTTCGCCGACGAGGTCACCCGCGTGGCCCGCGAGGTCGGCACCGAGGGGCGCCTCGGCGGCCAGGCGGACGTCAAGGGCGTCTCGGGTACGTGGAAGGACCTCACCGAGTCCGTCAACGTCATGGCCGACAACCTGACGGCACAGGTCCGTTCCATCGCCGACGTCACCACCGCGGTCGCCCAGGGAGATCTGTCGCAGAAGATCCGGGTGGATGCCCGGGGTGAGATTCTGCAGCTGAAGGAGACCATCAACACGATGGTGGACCAGCTGTCGGCGTTCGCCGACGAGGTCACCCGCGTGGCCCGCGAAGTGGGCACCGAAGGAAACCTCGGGGGGCAGGCGACCGTACGTGGCGTCTCGGGTACCTGGAAGGACCTGACCGACAACGTCAACGTCATGGCCTCCAACCTGACCGGGCAGGTCCGCTCCATCGCCCAGGTCGCCACCGCCGTGGCCAAGGGCGACCTGTCCCAGAAGATCACCGTCGAGGCCAAGGGCGAGGTCGCGGCCCTCGCCGACGTCATCAACACCATGGTCGACACGCTCTCCGCGTTCGCCGACGAGGTCACCCGGGTGGCGCGTGAGGTCGGCACCGAGGGCCGGCTCGGCGGCCAGGCCAGGGTTCCGCACGTCGCGGGGACCTGGAAGAACCTGACCGACAACGTCAACTCGATGGCGAACAACCTCACCGGCCAGGTCCGCAACATCGCCCAGGTGACGACCGCCGTCGCCAACGGCGACCTGTCCAAGAAGATCGACGTCGATGCGCGCGGCGAGATCCTGGAACTGAAGACCACCATCAACACGATGGTGGATCAGCTCTCCTCGTTCGCCGCCGAGGTCACCCGTGTGGCACGTGAAGTGGGCAGCGAGGGCCGCCTCGGCGGTCAGGCGGAGGTCGAGGGCGTCTCGGGCACGTGGAAGCGGCTGACGGAGAACGTCAACGAACTCGCCGGGAACCTGACCAGCCAGGTGCGGGCGATCGCGGAGGTGGCCAGCGCGGTCGCCGAGGGCGACCTGACCCGCTCGATCACCGTGGAAGCCTCCGGCGAGGTCGCCGAACTCAAGGACAACATCAACGCCATGGTCGGGTCCCTCAGGGAAACGACTCAGGCCAACCAGGAACAGGACTGGCTCAAGTCCAGCCTGGCGCACATCTCCGGCCTGATGCAGGGCCACCGCGACCTGTCGGTGGTGGCCGAGCTGGTCATGGAGGACCTCACCCCGCTGGTGTCGGCGCAGTACGGCGCGTTCTACCTGGCCGAGGACACCCCGGGCGGTACGGAACTCAGGCTCGTGGGCTCCTACGGCCGGCCCGCCGGCATCGACGGCCACGACCGGTTCACGCTGGGTGAGTCGCTGGTGGGCCAGGCGGCCCGCAGCCGCCGCGTCATCACCGCCGAGGGGGTGCCCGGCGAGTACATCGGCATCTCCAGCGGACTGGGCAAGGCCACTCCGGGCGGCCTGATCGTGCTGCCCATCGCGGTGGAGGACCAGGTGCTCGGAGTGATCGAACTGGCGTCCTTCACGCCCTTCACCTCCATCCACCGCGACTTCCTCGAGCGGCTCGCGGAAGCGCTCGGCGTGAACGTCAACACCATCCTCGCCAACGCCCGCACCGATGAACTGCTCGAGGAATCCCAGCGGCTGACCGGGGAACTCCAGGCCCGCTCCGAGGAACTGCAGGTGCAGCAGGAGGAACTGCAGCGCTCCAACGCGGAGCTGGAGGACAAGGCCAAGCTTCTGGCCTCCCAGAACCGCGACATCGAAGGCAAGAATCTGCAGATCGAGCAGGCCCGCCAGGAGCTGGAGGACCGCGCCCAGCAGCTGTCCTTGGCGTCGAAGTACAAGTCGGAGTTCCTGGCCAACATGAGCCACGAGCTGCGCACCCCGCTCAACAGCCTGCTCATCCTGGCCCAGCTGCTCGCCCAGAACCCCTCGCGCAACCTGACGCCGAAGCAGGTGGAGTACGCGGGCATCATCCACTCGGCCGGCTCCGATCTGCTCCAGCTGATCAACGACATCCTGGACCTGTCCAAGGTCGAGGCCGGGAAGATGGACATCAACCTCGAGCAGGTCCCGCTGCGCGGGCTGCTGGACTACATCGAGGCGACGTTCCGCCCGATGACCACGCAGAAGGGCCTGTCCTTCGCCGTCGCCTCCGCCTCCCGGGTGCCCTCGGACCTGGTCACCGACGATGCCCGGCTGCGTCAGGTGCTGCGCAACCTGCTCTCGAACGCGATCAAGTTCACCGAGCGCGGGGGTATCGAGCTGTGCATAGAGCCGGCCGGCGAGGACGAGGTACCCGCCGGTGTGCACCGGGACGGGCCGGTGGTGGCCTTCCGGGTCAAGGACACCGGGATCGGCATCGCCGCCCAGCACCTGGAGACGATCTTCGGCGCGTTCCAGCAGGCGGACGGGACCACCAGCCGCAAATACGGGGGCACCGGGCTCGGGCTGTCCATCAGCCGCGAGATCGCCCATCTCCTGGGCGGCGCTCTCACCGCCCGGAGCACCCCCGGCCGGGGCAGCACCTTCACGCTGTACCTGCCGGCCGCACGCGCCGACCTGCTCGACCAGACCACGGCCGACCAGCAGGGCATGCCGGCCCTCGGGGAGGTGACCGGTGCGCTGTCAGGGAATCGGGAGCTGTCCGCCCCCGCGGAACAGGCTCCGGGGCAGGCGCAGCCGCGTCGGCTGCTGGTGATCGAAGAGCGCCAGCGCGGTCTGCTGTCGCTGGTCGCCGAAAGCGCGGTCGGACTTGAGGGAAGCCCTGGAGCGTCGGATCGCCATGGCAACGTCGAGGTGATCACGACGGTCGGAGCCCAGGAAGCCGCCGCCGCACTGGCGGCCGAGCCCTTCCACTGCGTCGTGCTGGAGCTGGACATGGCCGAGGGCCAGGCAGGGGCCTTCCTCGACGCGATGGACGGTGATGAGGCGCTGCGGCACGTGCCCGTGCTCGCGCACAGCAACCGTCAGCTGGGCGCGGACGGGGAGCAGGCTCTTCAGGCTCGGGCGGCCGGTCGTCCACTGGAAGTCCTGGGCAGCCTGGACGAACTGCGCGAGCGCATCGCCCTGCATCTGTCGGCCGAGCAGCCGGGAGACGTGGTGGCGCTGGTACGCGGCGAGGAGAGCCGGCAGCCCAGGCTCGACAGCCTCGACGAGCAGTTGCAGGGCTGCACCGTGCTGGTCGTCGACGACGACGCCCGCAACCTCTACGCCATCACCGGGATCCTGGAACTGCACGGAATGCGTGTTCTGCACGCCGAGGACGGCCGTAAGGGGATCGAGTGCCTGAAGGCGCATCCCGAGATCGATCTGATCCTGATGGATGTGATGATGCCGGAGATGGACGGCTATACCGCGACCGCCCAGATCCGGCAGATGCCCGAGTACGTGGACCTGCCGGTCATCGCGGTGACCGCGAAGGCCATGCCGGGAGACCGGGACAAGAGCCTTGCCTCCGGCGCCAGCGACTACGTCACCAAGCCCGTGGACGCCAACGATCTCGTGGCGTGCATCCGGCGCTGGCTCAAGGAGCAGTGAGCACCATGCTGGTCTTTCCCGTCTCCCGCCGCGCATCCGTGCCCGCCGGCCGTCGCCGCGTCGGCCGGCCGGTGGCACGGGCCTGGTCATACGAGGAGTCGTCGGCACGATGAGCGCACCCGAGTATGCCGAGGGCTCCGCGGAAGCCGCGTTCGCCGACGGCTCACGGCAGAGGCCACTCCCACATGAGCGCGTGCCCGGCACCGCGGCCTCGTCGCGGGGTGCGGTCCTGGTCCCGGCCCAGCCGGAGCGGGCGGAGCTGGCGGGCGTGGAGGGGGAGCCGGCCGCGCAGGCAGCCGGCCAGGTCGTGGTGGGCCGCCTGGCCGCGACGGTGGCACGGCTGAACGAGGAGGTGCAGGCCGCCCGGGCCGCCGCGGATGGCCGCGCACTGATCGAACTGGCCAAGGGCATCCTGATCGAGCGGCTGCACTGCGGGCCCGTCCAGGCCGCACGGCAACTCGCGGAGCTCGCCGAACAGTCCGGTGTGTCCGACCTCGAACTGGCCGCCGACATCATCAACCAGGCCGCCCGCGACCAGGTGGCCCAGATCGCGCTGGAATTCCTCCAGCTCAGCGGCAACGGCACCGGCGAGGACGACCGCGCGTCCCTGGCGGTGCGGCTACGGGCCGCGGAGAGCGGCGCCCTGGCCGCCGGCGACACCCAGGCCGTCGCCGAGTCCCTGCTGCAGCACGCCCTGACCCCGCTGGGCGCCGCAGCCGTCGCCGTGTGGAGCGCGAGCCCGGACGGCTCGCTCACCCTGCGCGGCCACGCCGGGTTCAGCGACGACGAAGCCGAACGCTGGCGCCATGTGCCCCCCGGCGTCGCCACCGTGGCCCGGCGCGCCCTGACCGACCGCGGCCTCGTGCACATCGCCTCCATGAGCGGGCACGCGCCCTCCATCGGCTACCTCGACTTCCCGGACGGCGGGCGCATCGCCCTGTGCGCGGGCACCGGCGGCCGCATCAGCGGAGTGCTGGAGATCTGCTGGCCCCAGCCGCTGACCGAGCAGCCCCCCGCCATCCACCGCCAGCTCGAGGCGCTGGCCGACCTGTGCGCCCACACCCTGGAGACCCGCCCCGCCGGCGACAGCCACCCGCCGGGCGCCTCCGCACCCGACGGGGCCGCCACGGAACTCATTCACCTCGCCGACGGGCTGCACGATCCAGCCCTGGTCCTGACCCCCCATCTGGACACCGAGGGCCGGCTCGCCGACTTCCGCATCCACCACACCAACAGCCACTTCCAGGACCCCTCCGGCCGGCCGCGCAGCGCCCTCACCGGCGCACTGCTCCTGCAGATCTACCCCCTGGCCGTCGGCTCGAGCGACCTCTTCGGACAGCTGGAGAGGGTCTACGCCACCGGGGAACCCTTCAGGGCCCGGCGCATGACGCTGCCCACCCTCATCGACCAGGTCTCCCTGAGCACGGTCGCCGACATCAGCGTCAGCCGTCACGGCGACAGCCTGCTGATGATCTGGCGCATCGAGGACGAAACCGCCCGCTTGGCCAGCATCCTGCAGCACGCACAGCGCCTCGGCCGGATCGGCGGCTTCGAGGAAGACCTGCTCACCGGTGACATCACCTGGAACGGTGAGCTGTTCGCCCTGTACGGGCGGCCGCCCGCCGCCGGACCGCTGTCCCTGCACGAGCTGGCCGCCCACGCCCACCCGGACGACGCCGTCGCCATCGGCCGCTTCCTGCGCGCTGTCGTGCACCACGGCCGCTCCGCCAGCGTCGCCTTCCGGCTGCAGCGGTCCGACGGCGTCACCCGGCACATCCGGGTCGTGGCGGAACCCGTCACCTCCTCCGACGGCCGGCTTGCCGCCCTTCGAGGCGCCTACCAGGACATCTCCTCCCAGCACTGGACGGAAGTGGCCCTGGCCGCCACGCGCGACCAGCTCGCCCACACCGAGCAGGAGTCCGCCGAACGCAACCGCCTCGCCCTGCAGTTGCAGCACGCCATCATGCCCCCCGCCCACGGCCCGCTCGAGGTCTCCGGCCTCGAGGTCGCCGTGCGCTACCGGCCCGCCGAATCCGAAGCCATGGTCGGCGGCGACTGGTACGACGCCCTCGTCCTGCCCACCGGCCAGGTCCTGCTGAGCGTGGGCGACGTCGCCGGGCACGGCATCAAGGCCGCCACCGGCATGGTCGTCCTGCGCAACGCACTGCGCGGACTGGCCATGACCGGCGCCGGCCCCGCCCAGCTGATGTCCTGGCTCAACAACGTCGTCCACCACCTGACCGACCACCTCACCGCGACCGCGGTGTGCGCGCTGTACGACCCGGCCACCCGCATCATGCGCTGGGCCAGAGCCGGCCACCTCCCCCCGGTCCTCGTCCGCGGCGATCAGGCGGACACCCTGCCCCTGACCGGGGGCCTGTTGCTCGGCGCCCTGGCAGACGCGCGCTACCAGGAGGACCAGACTCAACTACAGCCCGGTGACACCCTGCTCATGTACACCGACGGCCTCGTCGAGCGCCGCGACACCGCGGTGGAGGACTCCCTGACCCATCTGCTGCGCACCGCCGAGACCCCCGCCGGCGCCCTCGGGCAGCGCCTCGACCGGCTGCTCACCTACAGCAAGTCGGACACGGACGACGACACCTGCCTCGTCGGCATCCAGATCCCCGCGACGACACCGGAATGACCAACGGAAGGCAGCGGGCGCCGCAGTAGGACCGTCGGGCAGGCGGGGCTCCCCGACGGTCCGCTGCAGCGGACGTCCGTCATCCGTTTCGGTCAGACGGTTGCCGGCCGGGATCGGTCGCCCGTGGGTTCGAGGCGGACGACGATACCCTTCGACGTGGGCTGGTTGCTTACGTCGGCGACGCTGTCGAGCGGCACCAGGACGTTCGTCTCCGGGTAGTAGGCGGCGGCCGAACCCTTGGCCGCCGGGTAGGACACGACCTCGAAGTTCTCGGCCCGGCGCTCGGTGCCGTCCTCCCAGACGCTCACCAGGTCCACGCGATCGCCCTGCGCGAGGCCGAGTCGGGAGAGGTCGGCCGGGTTGACGAGGACCACGTGGCGGCTGCCGTGGATGCCGCGGTAGCGGTCGTTGTTGGTGTACGGGACGGTGTTCCACTGGTCGTGCGAGCGCAGGGTCTGCAGCAGCAGGTGACCCTCGGGGGCCCGGGGGACCACCCGCTCGTTGCAGGTGAACCGGGCCTTGCCGGTCTCGGTCCTGAACACCCCCTCGTTGACCGGGTTGGGCAGCTGGAAGCCTCCCGGACGGCTCACGCGGGCGTTGAAGTCGTGGAAGCCCGGCACGATCCGGGAGATGGCGTCGCGGATGGCGTTGTAGTCGCCCTCGAACTTGGCCCAGGGGATGTCCCCCTCGCCGCCGAGGCTCAGCCGGGCGAGCCGGCACAGGATGGCGACCTCGCTCAGCAGCATGCGCGAGGCCGGTTCGAGTCGTCCCTGGGAGGTGTGCACCTGACTCATGGAGTTCTCGACGGTGACGAACTGCTCGCCGTCGGCCTGGACATCACGCTCGGTCCGCCCCAGCGTCGGCAGGATCAGGGCGGTGTCGCCGCAGACGGTGTGCGAGCGGTTGAGCTTGGTGGAGATGTGGGCGGTCAGCCGGCACGAACGCATCGCCTTCTCGGTGACCTCGCTGTCAGGCGCCGCGCGTACGAAGTTCCCGGCCAGGGCGAGGAAGACCTTGACGCGGCCCTCCAGCATCGCCTTGATCGAGTTCACCGAGTCCAAGCCGTGCGGGCGCGGCGGATCGAAGCCGAACTCCTTCTGAAGGGCGTCGAGGAATGTGTCCGGCATCTGCTCCCAGATGCCCATGGTGCGGTCGCCCTGGACATTGCTGTGGCCGCGCACCGGGCAGGCGCCCGTGCCGGCGCGCCCCAGATTGCCGCGCAGCATCAGGAAGTTGACGATCTCCCGGATGGTGGGTACGCCGTGCTTGTGCTGGGTGATGCCCATCGCCCAGCACACGATGACGCGTTCGCTCCGCAAGACCTCGTCGCGGACCTTCTCGATCTCCTCGCGGGTCAGTCCCGTCGCCGCGTGCACGTCGTCCCAGTCCACGGTGCGGGCGTGCCGGGCGAACTCCTCGAAGCCGGAGGTGTGGGCGTCGATGAAGTCGTGGTCCAGGACGGTGCCGGGACGCGCGTCCTCCGCCTCCAGCAACAGCCGGTTCAGCGCCTGGAACAGGGCGAGGTCCCCGCCCGGCTTGATGTGCAGGAAGCGGTCGGCGATCTGGGTACCCCGTCCCACGACCCCACGCGGCTTCTGCGGGTTCTTGAAGCGTCGCAGCCCCGCCTCGGGCAACGGGTTCACCGCCACGATGCGGCCGCCGTTGCGCTTGGCCTCCTCCAGGGCCGAAAGCTGCCGCGGGTGATTGCTGCCCGGGTTCTGCCCCACCAGGAAGATCAGGTCCGCGTGGTGGAGATCCTCGAGACTCACGGTGCCCTTGCCGACGCCCAGTGTCTCGTTCAGGGCGAAGCCGCTGGACTCGTGGCACATGTTGCTGCAGTCGGGCAGGTTGTTGGTGCCGTAGGCGCGGGCGAAGAGCTGGAAGACGAAGGCGGCCTCGTTGCTGGCCCGGCCGGAGGTGTAGAAGACCGCCTCGTCGGGCGAGTCCAGCCCCTTCAGTTCCTGCGCCAGGACGCCCAGGGCGTCGTTCCAGCCAATGGGCTCGTAGTGGTCCGACCCGGGCCGTTTGATCATCGGCTCGGTGAGCCGGCCCTGCTGGTTGAGCCACATGTCGGAGCGGGCGGCCAGATCGGACACGCTGTGCTCGCGGAAGAAGTCGGCGGTGATCCGGCGCGTCGTGGCGTCGTCGTTGATGTGCTTGGCGCCGTTCTCGCAGTACTCGTTGCGATGGCGCCGGCCCGGAGCGGGGTCCGCCCACGCGCAGCCGGGGCAGTCGATCCCGCCCACCTGGTTCATGGTGAGCAGGTCGACCCCGGTCTTGCGCGGGGAGGTCTGCTCCAGGGAGTACTCCAGCGCGTGCACGACGGCGGGAACGCCGGCCGCCCACTTCTTCGGCGGTGTCACGGAGAGGGAGGTCTCCGGCTCCTCACCGGGCGGGTTCTGCATCGCTTGGCCTTTCTCTTGCCGTGTGCGGTACGCGGGTCAGCCGACGGGCCACTGGGCGACACGGCTCCTGGGCGGTTCCGGGGAGTCGTGCTGAACCCGGCCGTTGCGGATGGTGCCGCGCCAGGCACCGCCCTCCTGACCGAGTCCCTCGATGAAGTGCCTGAAGCTCACCAGCTCTCCGCGCACCAGTCGCACGGTCAGCCCCACGACCCTGGACGAGCGGGTGAGGACCTTCGCGGCCCCCTGCGGCTGGAGGAGCATCCGGACCGTGATCGCGGTGCCACCGGACTCCGTCGGCCGGAACTCGACTTCGCCCTGGTGGGTGGGGTGCTGCTCCAGGCCACGCCAGGCCAGGTAGGCGTCCGGGTCCTGTTCCACGATCTCGACCGCGAAACAGTGACGCAGGGGGCCGTAGCCGATGGTCCAGGCGGTGACGGTCGGCCTGATCTGCTCGACGTCGCGCACCACGGTCGAGAAGCGCGGGAACGTCTTGAACTGCGTCCACTGGTTGTAGGCCGTGCGGACCGGCACCGCGACCTCGACCGTCTCCTCGACGTGCCACTCGTGCAGGGGGCGGCGGCGCGTGACGCCGTCGTCGTCGGAGCGCATGCCCGGGGTGTTCGGCACGGCCCGCCCACCGTCGTCTTCGTGCGCCATCGTGGTCCTTCTTCCAGTGAGGGAGCCGGGCGTCGGGAGACCCGGCCCTCCCCTTGTGGGGCAGGGCATCTCTTCCGATTCCCCGATCCCGGGTTTCCAGTCACCCGCCCGCGCGGGCGTCCCGGGCTGCCGTGGGCCGCCGAAGTGGCCGGGGTGCCTGCCGCAGGAGCGGGTATCCGCGCCACACAGCGTCGATTGTCGGCTTTGCTCGCGGTGACAGTAACGGAGAGACGAATGAACGGCCCCCGAACAGACTTCCCGCCGACGCAGAGGGTGCTCGCCGAGACCGTGGGTGGCCGATACCAGCTGGGCGCCGGTATCGGCCGAGGAGGTGCCGCAGACGTCTACGAGGGCATCGACGTCCGCCTCGGACGACGGGTCGCCGTCAAGATCTTCCGGGCGGGAGCCGACCCGGAGATGGAACGGCGGTTCGCCGAGGAGGCCGTCCTTCTGGCGCGGCTTCAGCATCCCGGCCTGGTGACCGTCTACGACGCCGGCCGGCACCAGGACCGCGCCTACCTCGTCATGGAGCTGGTCACAGGGCGGACATTGCGTGAGTGCCTCGCGAGCGGGCCGCTGTCCCCCCGGCGCGTCGCCGAGCTGGGCGCCGCCCTCGCGCGGGCGCTCGCCCATGTGCACGACGCCGGCATCGTGCACCGCGACATCAAGCCGTCGAACGTGCTGCTGGACGCCTCCGGCGCTCCTCACCTGGCGGACTTCGGCATCGCCCGGCTGGTGAACGCCACTCGTCACACCGCTTCCGACGTCCTCATAGGAACCGCTGCCTATCTTGCGCCGGAGCAGGTCATGGGCAGGGAGATCCGACCGGCCGCCGACATCTACGCCCTCGGCCTGGTCCTGCTCGAATGCCTGAAAGGGGAACTGGAGTACGCGGGGACCCCGCTGGAAGCGGCTGTGGCACGTATGCACCGGTCGCCCGTCGTCCCGGACTCGCTACCGCCCGGTCTGGCCCGTCTCCTGCACGCCATGACGGCTCAGGACGAGACGACGCGGCCCGACGCGCCGAGTTGCGCCTCGGCGCTGTCCGCTCTGTGCGACGCACCTCCGCACTCCGTACCGGACGCCGCGCTGTCCTCGGTGGCCCCCGTCACCATCTCCGCGCGCGCGGACGACGAGACGCGCAGCCGGGCCCGGGCACGGCACACCGGCAGGACGGGACACGGGCGCCGCCTCGCGGTCGGCACCGCCCTGACCGCGCTTTCGGCGGCCCTGGGAGCCACCCTCGCCGTGACCCTGGGCACCGGCGCGCACAGCGACGATCGCGTCGGCTCCGGCTCCCCCACCTCCGAACTGGCCCAGCCGCCCTCCGACTCCGCCACGACGCCGAGGACTACCGCCGCAGAAGCGAACACGCGGCGGCCCGAGCCGGGTTCGGCGTCCGGGCCCTCACGCTCCAGCACCACCGCGGCCACGGCCGGCGACGCGGCTCCGGCCGGCGAGACAGCCATGACCGAAGCCGCGGCCCCGGCCGCCGCGCGCCGGACGTCACCCGGTGCGGAGAAGGGCGGCGACACCCCCCGGCACCACTCCCCGGGCCGGGACAAGAAGGCGACCAAGGGTGCTCCCGCCCACGCCGGGCCCGGCGGCGTGCGGAAGCCGGCCGGTACACCCGGCGGTTCCAAGGACAAGGCAGGCCGGAAGGGCCACGGCTGACCTGCGGCGCAGTGCGCGGCTCCTGGGGTATCCATGGAACATGACGGACGCTCTGGTCGCCGGTGGGTGGGGGCTGCTCGCCGGGTCGGCTCTCCTGGTGGGGGCGGCGCTCGGCTATCTGGTGCGGGTACCGCAACGCGTGATCGCGTACGTGATGGCCTTCGGCGCCGGGGTACTGCTCTCCGCCGTCTCCTTCGAACTGCTCGACGAAGCCCACAAAGAGGCGGGCCTGCTACCGACGGCGGTCGGTACGCTCCTCGGGGCAGCGGCCTACACGGCCGGCAACGTGTGGCTGGCCCGCGGCGGCGCCCGGCACCGCAAACGGTCCGGTCACCGGGAACAGCAGCCGTCCGAGGCGCAGCACGCCGGATCGGGCAGTGCCCTGGCGCTCGGCGCGCTGCTGGACGGGGTCCCGGAGTCGGCGGCCATCGGTATGAGTCTGATCAGCGGCAGCGGCGCGGTCAGCCTGGTGACGGTGGCGGCCGTGTTCATCAGCAACGTGCCCGAGGGACTGTCGAGTTCGGCGGGCATGCGCGCGGCGGGACGCGGGGCGCGTTACGTCTTCGGGGTGTGGGGCTCCATCGCCGCGGCCAGCGCGCTCTCCGCGCTGCTCGGATACGTTGTGCTCGGCGACATGTCCCCGGCCGTGGTGGCCACGGTGACGGCCGTCGCGGCGGGAGCCATCCTGGCCATGGTGGGCGACACCATGATCCCCGAGGCGTACGAAGAGACCCGTCTGGCTCTCGGACTGATCGTCGCCTCCGGCTTCCTGATCTCCTTCGGCCTCTCCCACCTGTGACAAACCACGAGACCAGGGACGGCCCGCGTCATACGGGCTCGCTGGGCATCGCCTGGCGATGGGTCTGGTCCTGGAGATTGAGCAATGAGAGGAGTGAGGCCACCGTCAGGCCCAGACCGGCTTCGGTCGGATGGCGCAGGACCTTGGCGGGGTCGATCTCATAGATGTTGCCGCGCCCCTGGCGCGTGTGTGAGAGGTAGCCGGCCTGCTCCAGGTCCGCGATGATCTTCTGCACGGCGCGCTCAGTGAGGCGGCAGCGGAGGGCGATGTCGCGGACCCGTGCGCTCTGGTTGTCCGCGATGGCCGCAAGGACGCGAGCGTGGTTCGTCAGGAACGTCCACCCGCTGTGTGACTCAGGTACCCCATCCATGGCCCGATTCTACCGAGCAACTATGCACGCTTTCAAAAACACGTACACGCTTTCGTGCATCACTTGACGCATGTTGCTTCCGTGGGGGAATGTTGGGGCGGTCGCACCAATGCACTTGGAGTAAGCCATGCAGCAGCCCTCGGACCGGGTCCGGTCACCCCTGGCGCCGAACCTCCCCTGCTCCGAGAGAGATGGTGCTGCAGAATCGCTTCCGCCCGGTCAGGCAACTGCGTTGTTCGCGTCGAGCGGTAACCGGAGCCGGGTGATAGTGCGAGGTGAACTCGACCTCGTCTCGGGCGAGCAGATCCGAGGCCGCCTGGTCGAAGCCTTGACCGCGTCCCCCAACCGTCTTGAGTTGGACCTGAGCGGGGTCAGCTTCTGTGACTGCGCCGGCCTCAATGTGCTTCTGGAACTCCGGCACCGGGCCCTGAGTCAGGGCAAGACCGTCACGATCCGGGCCGCCAGCCCTGTGGTCGACAGGTTGCTCGACCTCATCGGAGCGCAAAAGCTGTTCGCACCCGAGCGGTCGTGGTGCACCGAACCCGCGTCGTCGGGCGCCGCCTCCCTGCCCTCACCGAAGCCGGGAGCGTCGCCCGGCGTCAAAGCACAGCGTGGCCGGCACCTGTCAGTACGGGTGAGTGAGCCCGCTTGAGTTCATGCCGGCGATGCTTCAGCCAGCGGCTCCCCACGCCGTGCCGCACCGGGAGGACTCCGCTTCCTACCCGTCGTCCTCGTCCCGGGCGTCTTCGAAGACGAACAGTGGCTTGGTGCCGTGGGCCAGTGCTTCGGCGAGTGCGACGGCTTCGGCGAAGCGTTCCACCGGGAACCGGCGCCCCGGGGGGATGTTCAGCACCTCGTCGGAGACGAGATCGCGGACCCGGGCCAGCATGCCCAGCGCTACCTGGGGTGAGGCGGTGCCGAGCCAGCGGTTCAGCCAGAAGCCACGGACCGTTTTGGTCTCGTAGATGAGTGAGCGGGCCTGCAGTGGGATCGTCAGTGCCGAGGGGTCCGTCTGCCGGTGGGTGGAGAGGGCTCCGTAGACCACCAGCTGCCCGCCCGGGGCCAGTGCCTGGGACACCTGGGCACCGACGGGACCCGCGACGCAGTCGACGGCCTTCCGCACGCCGGCCGGTCCCGCCGTCTCGGCCACACGCCGTACCAGGTCCTCGTCCTCGGTGCAGATGACCTCGTCACCGCCGAGCGCTGTGATCTCCGCGACGGCGCTGCGTCGCCGCACGACGTTGATCGTGCGGATGCCCAGATGCCGGGCGAGCTGGATGACGAGCCGCCCGACGGTGGAGCCCGCGGCCGTCTGCAGTAGCCATTCGCCCGGCTGCGCGTCGAGTTCTCGCGTCACGAGGAGCAGTGCGGTCAGCGGGTTGACGGCGAGCTGGCAGGCGGTGGAGTCGCTCAGGTGGTCGGGGACCGGCAGGAGTCTGTCGGTGTCGATGACGAGGTACTCCTGCCAGGTCCCGGCGACGGGGGGTCCGGGCACCGCCGGGATCGCAACGGCCACCACACGCTCACCGGCCTTCGGGCCGTCGGTGTCCGGGCCCAGGGCCTCGACGCGGCCCACGCACTCCATGTTGCCCCCGACGGCGGGGAACTCCGGGGAGAAGCCGTAGCGGCCACGCAGCACGTGCAGATCACTGGCGTGAAGGGGAGTCGCCTGCACTCGGATCAGTGCCTGACCGGCCTTCGGTGTGGGAACAGGCCGGGACTGCAACCGCAGGACATCGGTGGGTTCACCGGCCTGGACGGCCACGACAGCGCGCATGGATCGAGGCATGAGCAGCCCTTCGTCCCAGAGCATCCAGACGGTCGTTCGCCGGGGCCGCCCGTCCGGGTGCGGAAACGAGTCCGTCACTCCACGCTATGCCCAGATCGGGGAAGTTTCCCCGGAGCGCCGAAGTCGGCTCCCCTCGGGAGCTTCCCCGATGCGGGGATCAGAGAGCCATGCGGCGGATGGCGACCACGGCCGCGTCGTCGTCGAGGTGTCCGTGGACGTGGTCCAGCAGGTCGTCGTGGAGGGCGCGCAGGAGTTCGTCGGGGTCGTCCTTGGCCCATGCGGGCGCCCGTTCGTCGAACGGATAGAAGAGCCCGCCGGTGTTGCGCGCTTCGATGACGCCGTCCGTATAGAGGAGAAGCAGGTCGCCGTCCTCGAAGGGGAACGTCTGGACGTCGTAGGCAGCCATACCGAAGGCGCCGCCGAGCCCGATCGGAAGGTGGCTCGCCTCCGGCGTAAGAGGAGTGACGCAAGAGCCGCGCAGGAGCAGCGGAGGTGGGTGGCCGCAGTTGATGAGGTGGACGACCGGCTCGTCGTCGGGGATCTCCAGGAGGATCGCGGTGGCGAAGTCCTCGTCGGTGTCCTCCTCCGACTGTGACCGCCACTGACTGGCGTCCCAGCGGAACGCGGCGTCCAGGTGCACGGCGAGGCGAGGCAGGGTGGCCTGCCGATGGGCGGCCGCACGGAAGGCGCCGAGCAACAGGGCGGCGTTGCTGATCGCGGCCAGGCCGCTGCCGCGCACGTCACCGATGAGGAGCCGGGTGCTGTGGTGGTCAGTCCGCGCTGCCGCGTAGAGATCTCCCCCCAGATCGGCTTCTTCCTCGGCGGGGACGTACAGCGCGGAAATCCGCAGCGGACCGGTGCGGGCAGGCAAGGGCTGGAGCAGCACGCTCTGCGCTGCCTCTGCGACGGACCGCACCCGGTGCAGCTGACGCTCCCTCCGGTCCCGCACCACGCAGATGCCGACACAGACGGCCGATACGATGACCAGAGCGGTGATCTGAGCCTGGATGTTGCCGGAGGACAAATTCTCTCTCAGTACACCGATCAGCACCTGCGCCGCCACCGCGAGCGCCCCCATCAGCGCCGTCACGCGGGCGCCCGCGAACGCCACCGTGATCGCCGGTGCCGCCACCAGCAGGGGTCCGAGGTGGATGTGTGGCGGAGCCAGCACGTCCACCACGCAGACCGCGACGATCAGCGCGAGAGGGATCACCACCAGCGCGGGCGCGTGACCCGGCTGCCAGGAACGCCGGAACACCCGCCACACTCGCAAAGCCATGTCCCAAGCCTTCCACCCGCCCTCCCCTGCGGGAACGCGCCGCTCCGGAGGCCGTCCGCCGCGCCTGACGACTGAACGCGCGATCGCGCCTGTCCGGCGCCGGCTCGTACGGTCCCGACGGCGACCGGGCGCGCATACCGCAGCTCCCCGCACGGGGACACGCGCGCGGCCGGACGGCATCACCGTCGGCGACAGCGCGCCGGCTCCGCGCCAGTGTCCGAGCGGAGACAAGTCAGGACCGGCCGAGCGGGCAGCCCGGCCGGTCCTGCGAGCGACAGACCGTCGACCGACGCGTCAGACGATCAGCAGGTCCCCGCCCGGCTGTAGGAACCCAGCGTCTCCAGCGTGGTGTAGTTCGACTGGTACGCGTTGAAGACCGCCGGCGTACCGCTGTACTTCAGCAGCGCCTCGTCATTGGCGTGCAGGGACTGGGTGGTGTAGTTGACACTCCCCGTCCAGATGATCTGCGAGGGCGTACCCAGGTAATCGGCGTCCACCAGAAGGTACTTCGAATGCAGCATCGCGGCAGGCGGAGCCGTCTTGGCGAACCGGTAGACGGCCACACCGCTGTGCGGACCGCAGGCACTCAGGGCATTGAGCGCGTTGTCGTCGGACGTGCCCTGATCGGTGTAGACCACGTGCACCGTGCAACCAGCGTCGTCCAGGCTCTTCAACTTCTGGGCGACAGCCACGTCCTTGAGGTCGTACATGGCCAGATGCACACTGCCCCCGGTGGAACAGTCGATGTTGCCCAGAACACCGAGGATGACATCCTCAGTGGGGTCCTGCTGCGGGAAGAAGTACGCCTTCGCGCTGGTGCCGGTCACGGCGTTGGCACCCGTCGCCGTCGTGTAGTCGACACTCGACGCCTTCCCCGACATCTGAGCCGCCTTCATCGCCGTGAAACGGTCGACGTAAGCCTGGTAGATGTCCGGCTGGTCGACCAGGGTCAGCGCGTTGTTCCACGCGTTGATCCCACCGTTCACACCCGAGGTCGCGGAGATCATGTTCGCCGACGACTGCACCAGCACATCGGAACTGCCCGACGTGCTGGTGAACAGGTAGAACTTGTCGTGGTTGATGATGCCGCCGGCCGTGTCGTGCTCGATACAGCCGCCGTGGCACAGCAGAACGTACGAGAGCGCAGCCGGGTCGGACCCCAGCACCGAGGCCAGGTCGGCGGTGGTCTTCTGGATGTTCGACGTCGGCATGTAGTCGTCGGCGACGATCTTGATGTTCACGCCGCGCCGGTAGGCACCCACCAGGGCGTCGTAGTACGCCTGCGAATTGAACGCGTAGATGGCGATACGGATCGTCGACCCTGCCGGGGCCCCGTCGATCAGACCGATCAGGTAGTTCTCGAGCGCGTACTTGTCCGTCGCGTCGTTGGGGTTGTTGAAGACGGCGTTGTTGGCCAAGGGAGTCGTGGCATGGCTCGGCACCCCGAAGGCGACAACGGATACCACTGACATCACGAGAGCGGATATCAGCTGAG
Organism: Streptomyces griseoluteus; assembly: GCF_004784465.1. Taxonomy (GTDB): domain Bacteria; phylum Actinomycetota; class Actinomycetes; order Streptomycetales; family Streptomycetaceae; genus Streptomyces; species Streptomyces griseoluteus. The sequence goes on from NZ_SRRU01000003.1 coordinate 64,910, forward strand.
CGAAACGAAGCCGTAGAAATCTACGCACAGCGCACCTTTGTGTGAAGCCCGAGAAGGGCAGCGAGTTCATGCACAGGCAACGCGCGCACCTTGATCACGGCACGCGCGCGGCCTGAGCATAGGGGTACCGACACCGGTGCGTCACAGCCGCGTCGTCACCGTCGCAACGCGATGTCCGCGGCCCCCGGCACCTGAGGGTCCGGGTGTGAGGGGGCGGGCATCAGCGAATGCGCTCCAGTTGCTCGCGGTGCATCCACTTCGGCAGTCCCGGCGCTTTTAGAAAACCCTCGGCGCGGGCGGCGGCCAGCCCGATGCGCACCACGTCGGTGCTCTTCTCGAACCGCATGTAGCGCGGCTCCCGGATGGGCCGGTACTTCGCGTTGGCGCGGTAGAGCGACTCGATCTGCCACCAGCGGGAGAAGAAGGCGAGCAGGGAGCGCCACATCCGCAGGACCGGGCCCGCGCCGAGCCGGGCGCCGCGCTCGAAGGCGGAGCGGAACATGGCGAAGTTGAGCGACAGTTGGGTGATCCGGGCCTCGTCCGCGCGCTGGATCAGGTCCAGCACCATGAACTCGATCAGTCCGTTGCCGGCCTCCCGGTCCCGCCGCATCAGGTCCAGCGACAGCCCTTTCTCACCCCAGGGGACGAAGCTGAGCAGCGCCCGCAACCGGCCGTCGGCGTCGGCACATTCGAGCATCAGGCAGTCGCCGTCGGCGGGATCGCCGAGCCGTCCGAGGGCCATGGAGAAGCCCCGCTCGGTGTCGCCGTCACGCCAGTCGTCGGCCAGCCGCACCAGCTCGGCCATCTCCTCGGCGGGAATCTCGGCGTGGCGCCGTATCCGCACGGTGTAGCCGACCCGGCGGACCCGGTGTGAAGAGGTCCGCCGTGTCGTGCCGCCGGATGTCGTCCCAGAAGGACACCCACACCGCCCCCAGCGCGTCCACCGCGGCGGCCACCCGCAGGTACCACAGCCCGAACACGGCAGCTCGACGCCCACACCTGCCATGGAGCCGGTTCTCGTCCGAACGCAAGCGATGCCTCCCAGGCCTTGACGACGGCGCTTGATCAGCATCTAAAATAGAATACGATTCGAGATCGGATTCGCCCCCACCCGTCTGCGAGGCGGATTGCGACACGGATCACGCCGAGCAGAGACCCTGGGGATCAGGTCGTGCCCCTGAGGCGAGCGAGACCGCAGGTGGCGACCCACCTCGCACCGCCAAGATCACTCCAATGGCCGATACGAAGTCTCCCGGCCGACGGGGCATTTCTACCGGCTCGCCGCACTCACTGCACGAGGCGCACTCACCAGGGCCTCTACAGCCGGAGCGCGGCAGCGGACACCCCGCGATGCTTGAGCTGATCCTCACCTGCACCCGGCCGGGGCACGCCGAGCGAGTACAAGCACCTGTCCCCCTCCACGTGACCTTCGCCGCCACAAGGCCGATACTGCCGACAGTAGTACTGCCATCTCAACGTCACAGACCACCCATCGACACCTGACACTCCACCACGAAAGTCAGCATCAGACCGCCGGAGCCCGTCTCCGGCCGCCAGGGACCGCCAAGATCAAAAAGCGACCTCACTCATCCTGACCAGCGCAAACGCTGCTCAAAGGCCCGTCTGCTAGCTCTCACCAGGAGACACCGATGAAGATGCTGATCAACGTCCCCGAGACCGTGGTGGCCGATGCGCTGCGGGGTATGGCGGCCGCGTATCCGGATCTGAACGTGGATGTGGAGAACCGGGTGATCGTCCGGCGGGACGCGCCGGTGGCCGGGCAGGTGGGGCTGGTGTCGGGGGGCGGGTCGGGGCATGAGCCGCTGCACGGCGGGTTCGTCGGACCCGGGATGCTGGCGGCGGCCTGTCCGGGTGAGGTGTTCACCTCACCGGTGCCGGACCAGATGGCGCGGGCCGCGGCGGCCGTGGACAGCGGGGCCGGGGTGCTGTTCATCGTGAAGAACTACACCGGCGACGTGCTCAACTTCGACATGGCCGCCGAGCTGGCCGAGGACGAGGGCATCCAGGTCGGCAAGGTCCTGGTCAACGACGACGTCGCCGTCGCCGACAGCCTCTACACCGCCGGCCGGCGCGGCACCGGGGCGACCGTGTTCGTGGAGAAGATCGCGGGCGCGGCGGCGGCCGAGGGGCAGCCTTTGGAGCGGGTGGAGGCCATCGGCCGCCAGGTCAACGACAGCTCGCGCAGCTTCGGGGTGGCCCTGGGCGCCGTCACCACCCCGGCCAAGGGCTCCCCCACCTTCGATCTGCCGCCCGGCGAGCTGGAGTTGGGTATCGGCATTCACGGTGAGCCGGGCCGCGAGCGGCGCCCGATGATGACCTCCGGCGAGATCGCCGACTTCACGGTGCACGCCATCCTGGACGACCTGGCCCCGCGCGGCCCGGTACTGGTCCTGGTCAACGGCATGGGCGCCACCCCGCTGCTGGAGTTGTTCGGCTTCAACGCCGAGGTCCAGCGGGTGCTGTCGGAGCGGGGCGTGGCCGTCGCCCGCACGCTCGTCGGCAACTACGTCACCTCGCTCGACATGGCGGGCGCCTCCGTCACCCTGTGCCAGGTCGACGAGGAACTCCTGCGGCTGTGGGACGCGCCGGTCCGGACCCCGGCACTGCGCTGGGGGATGTGATACGGCGGAGTCAGTGGTCAACATCCCTACCAGCCAAGGAGATCCAGTGCTCGACGCCGACTTCTTCCGCCGTTGGATAACGGCGACCGCCGCGTCCGTCGACCGGGAGGCGCAGCGGCTCACCGCGCTCGACTCGGCCATCGGCGACGCGGACCACGGCAGCAATCTCCAGCGCGGTTTCGCGGCCGTGCTGGCCACCCTGGAGAAGGAGGCGCCGGACACGCCGGGTGCCGTGCTCTCGCTCGCCGGGCGCCAGCTCATCTCCACGGTCGGCGGCGCCTCCGGCCCGCTGTACGGCACGCTGCTGCGCCGGGCCGGGAAGGTGCTCGGGGACGCGCCCGAGGTCACTGAGGCGCAGTTGGCGGAGGCGCTGCGGGCCGGGGTGGACGGGGTGAAGGCGCTCGGCGGGGCGGCGCCGGGCGACAAGACGATGCTGGACGCGCTGATCCCGGCCGTGGACGCGCTCGGCGAGGGTTTCGACGCGGCGCGCCGGGCAGCCGAGTCCGGTGCGGTGGAGACGACCCCGATGCAGGCACGTAAGGGCCGGGCGAGCTATCTCGGGGAGCGCAGCATCGGCCACCAGGACCCCGGTGCCACCTCGTCCGCCCTGCTGATCGCCGCGCTCGCGACCGCGGCGGAAGGAGGCTCCGATGAGTGACGAGCGGCATGTCGGAATCGTGCTGGTGTCGCACAGCGCCGAGGTCGCCGAGTCGGTGGCCGGGCTGGCGAAGGCCCTGGCGGGCGGTGCCACGGAGGTACCGGTCGCCGCGGCGGGCGGCACCGAGGGCGGCGGCTTCGGCACCAGCGCGGAGCTGATATCGGCGGCGGCCGCCGCCGTGGACCAGGGCGCGGGGGTCGCGGTCCTCACGGACCTGGGCAGCGCGGTGCTCACGGTGAAGGCGCTGCTCGCGGAGGGCGACGAACTCCCGGCGGACACCCGCCTGGTGGACGCCCCGTTCGTGGAGGGCGCGGTGGCCGCCGTGGTGACCGCCGTGACGGGTGCCGACCTGGACGCGGTGGTGGCCGCCGCGAGCGAGGCGTACGCCTACCGCAAGGTGTGAACGCCGGGCCGGTCCCCGTCAACAGGGGCCGGCCCGCACACCGTCAGCCCGGGCGTCCGACGAACTTCCGGGCCGGTTCCTCCCCTTGGGCCACCACGTCGTCGTGGGAGAAGTACGGGTCCGCACCGCGGTCGCAGCGGGTGCCTGGCCGGCCGTCGCAGTCGATGTCCGGGTCCGCCTTGAAGTACACAGGGCACGTTCTGCGGCCGGATGGAGCAGTTCACGGGGGTCCGGAGGGCGGATCGGCGAGGTCCGACCCCCCGGCCGCCCGCGTCGGCGCGGTTTCGGCGACGACAGCGTGTCCGCGCCACGGGCATGAACTGGTCTCCGCATAGGGGCAGTTCACGCCTCAGGGAAGCCACAGCATACGTAACGCCCGGACACCCTCACCAGCGCCCCCCTTGCCGGGACGGCCCCGCAGGCGCCATATTGGTCCGGACCTTTGCCGTGATGCGGGCCTCCGGGAGGCAGCGCCGTGCGACGAGTTCCCCTCCGCCCCGGCCGCTGGGCGCCGCTCTGCGCGGCCCTCCTGCTGGCCGCCTCCTGCGGTACGGCCGACGGTGAGTCCGGCGAGGGCCCGGTCCCCGGCGCCCCGACCGGCGTCACCGCCGACGCGGGGACTGCCATCAGCGTCCATGTGATGTGGAACGCGGCCGACTCCGGCGTCCATGCCTACGAGGTATATCGCGGCCCCACAAAAGTCGGCGAAGTACCGGCCGCCCAGCACATGGTGGATGTCACCAGGCTCAAGCCGTCCACCCCGTACGTCTTCACCGTGCGGGCCCGGAGCGCGGACGGCCGCCTCGGGCCGCCGAGCCGGGAGGTACGGGCCCGGACGCCCGCCTATGTGGCCGCGGACCATGTGGCGCCGAGCCGCCCCGGGCGGGTCACCGGCAAGGTGGTGGACGGGCGTGCGGTCCAGTTGTCCTGGGCGGCCGCGCGCGACGACCGGGGCGTGCGGTCGTACGCGATCCAGCGGGCCGGGGTGAAGATCCACGCCGTGGGCGGGGCCCAGACCGCGACCGTGGTCACCGGCCTGCGCCCCGGAACCCGCTACGCCTTCACCGTCCGGGCCCAGGACGCGGCGGGGAACCTCTCCCCCGCGAGCACCCCGGTCCGGCTCACCACCCCGGGCGCCGACGACCGCCGGGGCACCGCGCCGACCGGGTTCGATGTGGTGTCGCGCCACACAGCCGGGTCGTACTACCTGGATCTGGCCTGGGACCCGCCGACCGTGGACGGGGTGATCACCGAGTACCAGATCCGGCTGGACGGGGACACGGACAGCTCGCTGGTGTGGGGCGGCACCCCGCCGTCTGGCCGGGCACACCACAGCCTCTACGCCGGCCGGCAGGCCGGTCGGGTGCACCGGGTGCGGCTGCGGGCCCGGCTGCCGGACGGCACCTGGGGCGGATTCTCCGCGGAACGGACCGTCACCACGGGCCGCTGACCGCCCGGACGGCCGAGCGCGTCACCTGAGCGGACGCCCAGCGCATGCGGCGCCCCGCCGGGCCGCGTTGGCTGCTTGTGGGGTGGCACGGATGTTCCCGACCCCGGCGGCGCACGGGACGTACCGCCACCGTGCCGCCGGAGGCGAGCCCATGCGCTACATACGACTTCTCTCCCGTTCCGCCGCTCCCCTGGCGGCCGTCGCGCTGCCGCTCGCGCTCGCCGGACCGGCCGCCGCGGCGGCCGGGATCTCCGTCAGCACGTCGGGCGCCAATGTGTCGGTGGTGACCAGCGCCTGCGCTCTGAACAACGGCACTTGGGGCACGGCCTCACTGCTGGGTGCCCAGCAGACGAGCTTCGCCCAGGGGCGGCAGGTGGCGCTGTCCGGTACGACGGTCAGCCAGTCGGCCGCCTGGTCGGCGGTGGCACCGGGGACCTACACGGTCGCGGTGCAGTGCTCCAACGGTGTCTTGGCGGGGAGCCAGGTGGTCAACGTGTCGGCGTCCACCACACCGGCACCGACCCGCGCGGCCACGTCCGCGCCCTCGCGGGGTGTGGCCGGCGGCCTCGGCGGCGCCACCCGTGACTACGGCACGCTCACCCTCGGGGTGGGCTCGGCGCTGGTGGGGTCCGCGGTGATCGCGGGCGCCTGGTTCCTGCGCCGCCGGCCCAAGGCGTACCGGCGTTACTGAGGGATCAGCTCTCGGGACCGTCCGGCTCGAAGTCCGGGATGTTCTTCAGCGCCTCGGCCAGCCACTGGGCCCAGAAGGTCTCCAAGTCGATCCCGGCCCGCAGGACCATATGGCGGAGCCGGTCCTGCGGGGTGTCCCGGCCGGGCGGGAAGTCGCGCTTCTCGATCTCCTGGTAGACGGCCAACTGACCCTCGTGCAGCTCCAGATGGCGCCGCATGTCGGCCGCGAGGCCCGCCGTGCCGACCACCGCCGCCGCCCGCATCCGGAGCAGCATCGCGTCCCGCAGCGGCTTGGGGTCCTGGGGCGCGGCGGTCCAGCGGGCCAGCTCCTCGCGGCCCGCGGGCAGCACCTCGTAACTCTTCTTCTGCCCACGGGCCGGCTGCGCGGACGGCAGCGCGCGGATGAACCCCTCGGCCTCCAGTTTCCCCAGCTCGCGGTAGATCTGCTGGTGGGTCGACGGCCAGAAGTAGGCGATCGACTTGTCGAACCGCCGGGTCAGTTCCAGACCCGAGGACGGCTTCTCCAGCAGGGCGGTGAGGATGGCGTGCGGGAGTGACATGGGCTCATCCTAGGGACACCCCCTACAGCGCCGCCGCCAGCTCGGTGCCCTGCTTGATGGCCCGCTTGGCGTCGAGTTCGGCCGCCACGTCGGCGCCGCCGATCAGATGGGCGCTGACTCCGGCCGCGATCAGCTCCTCGTACAGGTCACGGCGCGGCTCCTGGCCGGTGCACACGACGACGGTGTCGACCTCCAGGACGTGGCTCTCCCCGCCGACGGTGATGTGCAGTCCGGCGTCGTCGATCCGGTCGTAGCGGACGCCGGGGACCATGGTGACGCCCCGGTGCTTCAGCTCGGTGCGGTGGATCCAGCCGGTGGTCTTGCCGAGTCCGGCGCCGACCTTGGTGGCCTTGCGCTGGAGCAGGTGGACGGTGCGCGGGGACGCGGGGCGGCTCGGCGCGGCGAGGCCGCCGGGGGCCGCGTAGTCCATGTCGACGCCCCAGGTGCGGAAGTACGTCTCGGGGTCCTCGTGCGCCTTGTCGCCGACGTCGGTGAGGAACTCGGCCACGTCGAAGCCGATTCCGCCCGCGCCGAGCACGGCGACCCGGTCGCCGACGGGGGCGCCGTCGCGCAGCACGTCGAGGTAGCCGACGACGCGTGGGTGGTCGATGCCGGGGATGTCGGGGGTGCGCGGGGTGACACCGGTGGCGACCACGACCTCGTCGTACGCGTCGAGGTCGCCGGGGGTGATCCAGGTGCCGAGGCGTACGTCGACGCCGTGGGTGTCGAGCTGGTGGCGGAAGTAGCGCAGGGTCTCGTCGAACTCCTGCTTGCCGGGGACCTTGCGGGCCACGTTGAGCTGGCCGCCGATCTCGCTCGCGGCGTCGAACAGGGTGACCTGGTGGCCGCGTTCGGCGGCGGAGACCGCACATGCGAGACCCGCCGGTCCGGCACCGACGACGGCGACGCGCTTGCGCAGCCGGGTCGGGGTGAGCACCAGCTCGGTCTCGTGGCAGGCGCGGGGGTTGACCAGACACGAGGTGATCTTGCCGCCGAAGGTGTGGTCCAGGCACGCCTGGTTGCAGCCGATGCAGGTGTTGATGGCCTCGGGCCGGCCCTCGGCGGCCTTGGCCACGAAGTCCGGGTCGGCGAGCATCGGGCGGGCCACGGACACCATGTCGGCGCGGCCGTCGGCGAGCAACTCCTCGGCGAGTTCCGGGGTGTTGATGCGGTTGGTGGTGACCAGCGGTACGGACACCTCACCCATGAGCTTCTTGGTGACCCAGGTGTAGGCACCGCGCGGCACGGAGGTGGCGATGGTGGGGATACGGGCCTCGTGCCAGCCGATGCCGGTGTTGATGATGGTGGCGCCGGCCGCCTCGACCGCCTTGGCGAGGGTGACGACCTCCGGCAGGGAGGAGCCGCCGGGGACCAGGTCCAGCATCGACAGGCGGTAGATGATGATGAAGTCCTCGCCGACGGCCTCGCGGACGCGGCGCACGATCTCGACCGGGAAGCGCATCCGGTTCTCGTACGAGCCGCCCCAGCGGTCGGTGCGGTGGTTGGTGCCCGCGGCGATGAACTCGTTGATGAGGTAGCCCTCGGAGCCCATGATCTCGACGCCGTCGTACCCGGCCCGCCGTGCCAGGCGGGCGGTACGGGCATAGTCCTCGATGGTCCGCTCGATGTCGGCGTCGGTCAGCTCACGGGGGACGTGGGGGCTGATCGGGGCCTGGAGCGGGCTCGGGGCGACGAGGTCGGCGTGGTAGGCGTAGCGGCCGAAGTGCAGGATCTGGAGGGCGATGCGGCCGCCCTCCCGGTGGACGGCGTCGGTGACGACGCGGTGTTCCTCCGCCTCCGCGTCGGTGGTGAGCTTGGCGCCGCCCTCCCAGGGGCGCCCCTCCTCGTTGGGGGCTATGCCACCGGTGACGATGAGGCCCACTCCGCCGCGTGCGCGGGCCGCGTAGAAGGCCGCCATCCGCTCGAAGCCGTGCTCGGCCTCCTCCAGGCCCACGTGCATGGAGCCCATGAGCACGCGGTTGGGCAGGGTGGTGAATCCCAGGTCGAGCGGGGACAACAGGTGCGGGTAACGGCTCATCGGGCCCTCCGTGGGGATGCGGTCGCCTCTTGTTGTAGAGCAACCGCTCACCTTTTTGCAACTAGTTGCATAAGGGTGGGACGGAGGGCACACAGCACAGCGCCCCGGCCGACGGGGGTCGGCCGGGGCACCTCCTACGAGGGGGTCGGTCAGCGGCTGCCCAGCAGCAGGTGGAGTTCCCGCTCCTGGTCGCCGGAGGCCGCCGCGGTCTCCTCGACCGTGAACATCTCGTCCAGCGCCTCCCGGAACCGGTTCACCGCCCAGTACCCGCCCTGCACATCCGCCTGGACGGACGAGTTGAGCTTGGCCGGCGGGCAGTTCCCGGTGTGGGAGTCCGCGATGTCGTACGTGCCGAGCCACACCGTCGGGCGGGCCTCGTCCTGCTGCTGCGGGGTCTCGCCCGCGTCACGGTCCGACGCGAAGCAGGCGCTCAGCACATCGAAGACCACGCGCGCGTCGTCCGGCGAACACCCGCTGATCTCCACCGAGACGGTTTCCGGGTGCGATGCCTCCGTGTTCGTCATGTCCGCTCCTTTCCTGGGCCGTGCGCACGGCTCGGGTACCCCGGCAGGCGCAGGTCATCCCCCGGAAGGACGCGGTCCCGCCAGATCAGCTGCGGCTGAACTTGTACGTCTTGCTGTCCGTGATCACGCAGAACCCCGGCGAGACGACGATCACGCGCAGGATGCCGCTGCGGCGGTCGTAGTCGACGCCCTCGGCCTCGAAGCTGCCCGAGCACGAGCTGCGCAGCGGCAACTGGCGCAGCGCGGTGACATGGCCGGACACGTCGGAGGTGCCGTTGGGAGCCGCCGAGAGGTCGATCCGGAGGAGCGGCTTGGTCATGCCGAACAACGAGCCCTCCGGGTCGTCGGAGGAGCAGAGCAGCGTGGTGGGCCCGGAGAAGTCGCAGCCCTGCACGTCGCGCACCGGGTGGTCCAGGGTGACGTTGGAGGCCAGCTTCAGGTCGGCCGAGGGCGAGGTGGCGGGGTTGATGCCGGGGGTGGGGAAGACCAGCAGGCGGTTCATGGTGCCCCACTCGCCGGAGAGCATCCACTGTCCGTCGGGCGAGATGGCGGACCAGGAGTTGTTCATGGCCTCGCCGGGGGCGAGCGTGTGCACGTACTCCGACCAGGCACCGCCGGGCGCCTGCACCCGGTACATCTTGGAGCCGCCCGAGTCCCGCTGGTAGGGCTCGATGTAGTAGCCGTTGTACGAGGCGTCGGGGTCGCCGACGTGGTTCCAGCCCCGGCTGGAGACGCCGACCGGGATGGTGCCGATGCCGGTGTAGCGGTTGGGGCTGTTCGCCGGGACCTCCACCGAGGTCAGGCCCTGGCTCTCGGTCAGCGGGTCGGCGCGGTCGGAGCCGGTCTCGGTCCAGGTGTCCGCCGCCGAGGCGGGGGCTGCGGCGCCCAGGCAGACGGCGGCGGCGGTGGCCAGGGTGACGAGTCCGGCGGATAAGGCGTGGCGGTGCTTTCGGGCAGGCGTGGGCATGGGCCGACTCCTCGGTGAGGGGGGTGGGGACACTCGGTCGGCGGACAGTCTGGCCCGGCCCTGTAGGCATGTACAGACCAAGAAGGGAAGATGACGGTGAACTCTGCCGCATCAGCGGGTGCCGCCGGCCCCACCCGTCACGGCGCCGGTGGGGCACGGGAGTACGCGCGAGACGGAAGTGAGGGATGGTGGAGGCGGACGTATGCGGGCCCACAGCCCTCGGCACGCCGGGTGTGGGCGCGGTACAACAAGGGGAGTCGGCACGGGGGACGGCGTGCCGTGCGGACGGGTGAAGGCGGTGCGTGGCATGAGTGCAGCCGAGACTCAGGCGGCCGGGAACGGCGAGCCCGAGCGCGGCCCGGTGCGGCCCGGTGGGCTGCTCGACATGCTGAACGTGGCCTCCGTGGTGCTGGACGGCCGGGGCCGCATCGTGCTGTGGAGTCCGCAGGCCGAGGAGCTGTTCGGCTACACCGCCGACGAGGCGCTCGGCCGGTACGCGGCCCGGCTGATGGTGCACGAACGGCACATCGGGCTGGTCAGCGAGCTGTTCCAAGACGTGATGCGCACGGGGCAGAGCTGGGCGGGCGGCTTCCCCGTCCGCCGCAAGGACGGCACCACACGGCTGGTCGAGTTCCGCAACATGCGTCTGCTGGACGACCGCGGCGACGTCTACGCACTGGGCCTGGCCGCCGACCAGTCGACGCTACGGCGCCTGGAACACGACGTGGCGCTGTCCGAGCGGATGGTGCACCAGTCCCCCCTCGGGCTGGCCGTGCTGGACACCGGGCTGCGGTTCGTCTCGGTGAACCCCTCGCTGGAGCGGCTCAGCGGGGTCCCGGCCGAGGGGCACGAGGGCCGCACGCTGCGCGAGGTGCTCCCGCTGCTGGACCCCGACATCGTTGAGGAGGCGCTGCGGGACGTGCTGACGAGCGGGGACCCGGTGATCAACCGGACCGTGGTGGGCCGTACCCCGGCCGACCCGGACACCGAGCACACATGGTCGCTGTCCCTGTACCGCCTGGACGACTCGCTGGGCAATGTGCTCGGCATCGCACTGTCCCTGACCGACATCACCGAGCAGCACCGGGCGGCGGTGGAGGCGGAGAACGCGCGGCGCCGGCTCGCCCTGATCGCGGACGCCTCCGCCCGGATCGGCACGTCGCTGGAGCTGGAGCGCACCGCCTGCGAGCTGGCCGAAGTCGCCGTGCCGGCGCTGGCCGACGTGGCCGCCGTCGACCTGCTGGACGCGGTGGTGGAGGGCAGAAGCGGCACGCTCGGGCCGGCCGAAACCGCCGTGATCCGCGCGCTCGCGGTCCGCCCGGACGACGGCGGCGACGCCACCCGGGCGGCCGACCGGCCCGGCGGGATCGCCTGGTACGGCCCCGACCGGCTGGTCACCGAGTGCGTGCGGACCGGCGAGGCGGTGCTCGTGCCGCGGGTGAAGGACGAGGACCTGCCGCGCATCGCCCGCTCCCCCGAGGCCGCCGTCCTGCTGAGCCGGGCGGGGCTGCACTCGTATCTGGCGGTGCCGCTGATCGCGCGCGGCGAGATCCTGGGCGCGCTGGACCTGAAGCGGACCCGCAACCCCGAGCCCTTCGACGAGGACGACGTGCTGCTGGCGCGGGAGCTGGCGGCGCGGGCGGCGGTGCAGATCGACAACGCCCGCTGGTACCAGAACGCCCGCAGCACGGCGCTGACCCTCCAGCGCAGCCTGCTGCCGAGCCATCCGTCGGTGACGGCAGGCCTCGAGGTGGCGTCCCACTACCAGCCGGCGGGGTCCACCAGCGAGGTCGGCGGTGACTGGTTCGACGTCATACCGCTGGACGGCGACAAGACGGCACTGGTGGTCGGCGACGTGATGGGCAGCGGCATCAGCGCGGCCGCCACCATGGGCCTGCTGCGCACCGCCACCACCACGCTCGCCTCCCTCGATCTCGATCCGTCACTGCTGCTGGAACAGCTCGACAAGGCCACGGCGGCGACCGAGCACTCCATCGCCACCTGTGTGTACGCCGTACACGACCCCCGGCAGCGCCGGTGTCTGATCGCCAATGCCGGGCATCTGCCGCCGGTGCGGATACGGCCGGGCCGCGCGCCGGAACTGCTGGATCTGCCCACGGGGGTGCCGCTGGGGGTGGGCGGGGTGGAGTTCGCCACCGTGACCGTCGACTTCGAGCCGGGCGACGAGCTGGTGCTGTACACCGACGGTCTGGTGGAGACCCGCAGTCACTCGCTGGACGAGCGGCTGGAACGGCTGCTGGGTCTGCTGGAGGGTGCCCCGGAGCGCCCCCTGGCGGAGGTCTGCCAGGAGCTCCTGGAGACGCTGTACGAGCCCGACAACCACGACGACGTGGCCGTGCTCATCGCACGGGCCCGCGGCCTCTCGTAGGCCCGCAGGCGCACATCACCGTATGCCGATCACCACATGTGCGTCCCACTCATGTGACACCGCCACATGTGCGGCCAGACCAGCCTGTCTGAAGGCCGCCGAGGCGGCGGGCGCCTGACGGGCGCTGGTCTCGGAGAGCAGGCAGCCGCCGGGGGCCAGCCACTCGGCCGCTCCGGCGGCGACCCGGCGCAGGACGTCGAGTCCGTCGGGGCCGCCGTCGAGCGCGACCGCGGGTTCATGGTCGCGAGCCTCGGCGGGGAGCAGGGGGACCTCGGCGGTGGGCACATAGGGCACGTTGGCGGTCAGGATGCCGATCCGGCCGCGCAGTCCGGCGGGGAGCGCCGCGTAGAGGTCGCCGGTGTGGGCGTGGCCCCCATAGGGGGCGAGGTTGCGGCGGGCGCAGCGTACGGCGGCGGGGTCGATGTCGGCGGCGTGCACCTCGGCGCCGTCGAGCGCTGCCGCGAGGGCCGCGCCGAGTGCCCCGGAGCCGCAGCACAGGTCGACGACCACACGGGCGCCGGGGGCCCGGGCGAGGGCCTGGTCGACCAGGAACTCGGTGCGGCGGCGGGGCACGAAGACGCCGGGCCCCACCGTGATGCGCAGACCGTGGAACTCGGCCCAGCCCAGGACGTGTTCGAGCGGGAGTCCAAAGGCGCGGGCCCGGGCCATCGCGGTGGCCTCTTCGACGGTGCGGGCGGTGGCGACGATCAGCCGGGCCTCGTCCTCGGCGAAGACGCAGCCGGCGGCGCGCAGGGCGGCGGTGAGGGACGAGGGGTCGGCGGGCGAAGCCGGGGATGCGGGCACGGTGGCCATAAGAGCCTGGAGCCTTTCGGGGACCTGGGGCCTCAGGGCGCTCCCGCGGTCACCGTCGCGTTGTCCGTGCCGTCACACGGCACGGACGCGAGGGGAGAGCGCCCTGGCTGACACAGCGTTGATGGGTCTCACCTCCTCGGTCGCACCGGCCGCGCACTCCGCGCGACCGGACGGCCACCATACCGTGCCGGGTCTCCGGGTGGACCGGGTCCCCGGCGCGGCCGGTGGCCGTACCCGCGTGGTGGCTCAGACGGCCACGCTCTCCTCGGTCTCCTCCTCGGCCTCGCGTGCGGCCTCGCGTTCGGCCTCGGCGGCCGGGGTCTGCTGAGCGTCCGGCGCCTGCGCAAGGGCCCGGCGGCCTGGGCGCTCCCAGAGGGCGGCGATCCCGGTGACGGCGATGCCGACGACCAGCCAGACGACCAGCGTCCACACGTCGCGGGCGATGCCGTCGTCGCCGAAGTACAGCAGCGAGCGGATGCCCTCGACGAACCCGGCGCCGTTCCAGAAGGCGTGCAGGGTGCCGAAGAAGCCGTTCTGCAGCTCGGGCCGGAACAACCCGCCGGAGCTGGTGAAGTTCAGCATCACGAACAGCACCATCATGGCCAGCGTGGTCCAGCGCTTGAGGAAGGTGTGCAGGCCGACGCCGATGAGCAGGATGCCCGCCGAGTACAGCCATGCCATGGCCCACAGGGTGGCCAGGTCGTGGTGGGCCAGGTGGAAGACCGGCCCGGCGAGCAGGGCGCCGATACCGCCGACCACGGCGGCCGTGCCGACCGCGATGAGCGCCCGCACCCGTACGGCGAGCGCGGCACCGGCGGCGCCGATGGCGGCGACGGAGGCGTAGGAGCCGATGCTGACGGCGATCAGCAGGAAGAACAGGCCCTGGCCGGTGGGGTCGTCGGACACCGGCTCGGCGATGTCGGTGACTTTCAGCGGGTTGCCCTGCTGCGCGGCGACCGGCGTGAAGACCTTCTCCACGGCGGTGGCGCCCATGTCGGACGCGGCGCTCGCCACGATCAGCTCGGGCCTATGTGCGCTGGGCACGTAGGCGCCGGTGACATCCCGGTGCTCGACCAGCGCGACGGCGTCGGCGCGGGAGGAGACGGTACGGACGTCGAGCTTGTCGCCCGCCGTGTCCTTCACCGTCTGCGCGAAGACCTTCGCCTCGGGTCCGGCGCCGACCACGGCCACCGGCATGTGATGGGGCTCCGGGGTGACGAAGGCACCCATATAGGCGAGCCCCATGCCTATGCACATCAGCAGGGGGGTGATCAAGTGCGTGAGCACATGACGCAGTGCCGGTGACTTCATCGACCGGAACCTCCAATGGTTGTCTTATACAACTCACGTTCAAGTTGTACTATACAACCAGAATCGTTCGAACGGGTCGGGCGACAGGTCGGAGGAGTTCCGTGAAGGGGTTCTCATGGCGAAGGTGATCTCATGACGGCGGCGGACACGGCCGTCGAGACGATCCAGCGGGAGATGACGTCGTTCGCGCGCCGGGCCCGCGCCTCGGCGGGGCGCATGCATCCCGAGCTGTCGCTGGTGTCGTACACGCTGCTGGGGCATCTGGAGGAGCGCGGGGGCTGCCGGGCGACCGACCTGGCCTCGCACTACGCGCTGGACAAGTCGACGGTGAGCCGCCAGGTCGGCGCGCTGGAGCGGGCCGGGCTGATCGAGCGCCGGCTCTCCCCGGAGGACGCCCGCGTGCAGGTGCTCCATCTCACGGAGGCGGGCGAGGAGATTCTGGCCCAGGTGACACGGAGCCGCCGGGCCGCCTTCCGGGAACGGCTCGCCGACTGGCCGGAGGACGACCTGGTCCGCTTCGCGGCCTACCTGGAGCGGTACAACGCGGGGTCCGCCGGACAGGCCGCCGGTTAAGACCCGAGAGGGACGCGCACCCCGAAGAACCGGGTGTCCAGCCGGTGCCGGAAGCCCAGGGACTCGTAGAGGCGGATGGCGCCGGTGTTGCCCGCGCCGGTGTGCAGGAACGGGCGCTCGCCGCGCTCGCGGATGCCGTGCGCGACGGCGAGGATCAGCCGGGTGGCCAGGCCCTCGCCCCGGAAGGCGGGGTCGGTGCAGACCGCGCTGATCTCGGTCCAGCCCGGCGGGTGCAGCCGCTCCCCCGCCATGGCGATCAGCGCGCCGTCGCGCCGGATGCCGAGGTAGGTGCCCATCTCGATGGTGCGGGGCATGAACGGGCCGGGCCGGGTGCGCGCGACGAGGTCCAGCATCTCGGGGACGTCGGCCGGGCCGAGGGGCACCGCCTCCGGGTCCGGGGCGCCGGCCACGCCGTCGTCCGCCATCTGCACGCCGGCCACGTCGAAGGTGATCTCCCAGCCCTGCGGGGCCGCGCCCCGGTGACCGAGCAGGGGCACCTCGCCGCCGGGTCCGGCGAGCGCGGCGATCCCGGCCCAGTCGGCGGGCTCGGGCTCGTCGGGGAGGGCCAGCCAGGGCGAGACCTCGACCGGGTACCGGAGCACCCGCCCGTGCCGCTCGGCGAAGTGGGCGTGCGGGCCGGTGAGGGAGGCGCGGGCGGCGTTGTCGAGCGGGTGCGGGACCGTCGTCCCGGCGGGGCCGGGGGCGGCACCGGCCGGGGTGTCGGCCTCCCGGCCGTCGTACCGCGTGGAGACGTACGCCTCAGGCATCCTCAGGTCCTCGTTCCGCTCGCCCTGCACCGGCGCGTCGGCGCGTCGGCACTTGTCCCCAAGTACGGCGGCGGGACGGCTATTCCCGCGGGCGTCCGGAGTGTGGCCGAGGTCGCGCGCCGGGGCACTGACCAGGGGCGGGGCGCCCGTGGCGGGAGCGTACGGTTGAGCCATGAACGTCACCCGAGGCTTCACGGGCCGTCGGCGCGTCTCCCGTCCCGGACTGCCTCCCGGGCAGTACGACGCCGGCGACGACTGGCCCGTCCTGTCCGCCGAGGTCACCCCCGACCTCGCGCCCGCCCACTGGTCCTTCCGCGTCGACGGCCTGGTGGAGCGCCCGCACACCTGGAACTGGGACGAGGCGCACGCCCTGCCCGGTTCGGCGTACGAGGGTGACATCCACTGTGTGACCGGCTGGTCCAAGTTCGGTGTGCGCTTCGGCGGGGTCTCGCTGGACGCGTTCCTCGCCGTGGTGGGGCCACATGTGTCCGCCACCCATGTGCTGGCGCGCTCGCACACCGGGTACACCGCGAACCTGCCGCTGACCGACCTCACCGGTGGCCGGGCCTGGATCGCCTGGGACCAGGCCGGTGTGCCGCTGGCCCCGGAGCACGGCGGCCCGGCCCGGCTGATCGTGCCGCATCTGTACTTCTGGAAGAGCGTGAAGTGGATCGCCGGCCTCACCCTCCTCGACCATGACGAGCCGGGCTTCTGGGAGGGCAACGGCTATCACGAGCGGGGCAACCCGTGGGAGGAACAGCGGTACCGCGGTGACTGAGCAGACGCACGGGACGCCGGGGACGTCCTCCGCGTCCCCGGCCCGCTTCGCGGTGCCCGGCCGTATCGCGGTGAGCGAGCAGGTGGCGGCCGAGTGGCAGACGGCCACGCTGACCGAGGTACGGCGGGAGACGCCGCACGCGTCGACGTTCCGGCTCGCGGTGCCCCGGTGGGCGGGTCATCTGCCGGGCCAGCATCTGATGCTGCGGCTGACCGCCGAGGACGGATACGTGGCCCAGCGCCACTACTCCCTCGCCTCCGCGCCGGACGACTCCGGCTACATCGAGCTGACCCTGGACCGGGTGCCGGACGGCGAGGTCTCGGGCTGGTTCCACACGGTGGCGCGGCCCGGTGACTCCATCGAGGTGCGCGGGCCACTGAGCGGCTTCTTCGCCTGGCCGGGCGACCGCCCGGCGCTTCTGCTGGGGGCCGGTTCCGGGATCGTCCCGCTGATGTCGATGGTCCGGCACCACCGCGCCCGGGGTCTGTCGGTGCCGCTGCGGATGCTGGTGTCGGCGCGCGGTCCGGAGGAACTGATCTACGCCGGCGAACTGGGCGCGGAGACCACGGCCGTGTTCACCCGGAGCGCTCCGGCGGGTGTGCCGGTGGGACGTATGTCGGCCGCACATGTGGCGCCGCTCCTGGCCGAGCAGCCCCCTGGTGGGTGGGAAGCCTATGTGTGTGGTTCCAACGGTTTCGCCGAGCACGCCTCCCGTCTGCTCGTGGCGGCCGGTCAGCCGGTGGACCGTATCCGCATCGAGCGCTTCGGCTGAGCCGCCGGCAGCTCGTGGTGCGCCGGATGAGCGAAGGGGTGCCGGGCTGGGTATCCGACGGGTGTGGACATGCGTACCCGGTCGCACCGCCCGCGTCGGCGGCACAACCCGCTGCGACGGCGGTCGGACGTGGTGGAGGCCTGGGTGGTGGTGGTCGTCGCCGTCCTGCTCTGCGTGGTCGCGCCGCTGACGGGGACGGTGGCCGGGCTGTTCACCTACGACCGCGCGCGGACGTACGCCGAGGAGCAGCGGGCCGAGCGACAGCCGGTACAGGCCGTGGTGGCCGGCCGTCCCGCGTCACGGCCCACCGTGCACGGCGACCGCGGCCACGGCTACCGGGCCGAGGTCCGGTGGACGGGGCCGGACCGGCGGACGCGTACCGCTGTCGCCGACGTGCGGGCCGGGACGCGGGCCGGGGACACGGTCACCGTGTGGTTCGACAGCCGGGGCCGGATGGTGGCGCCGCCGCCGAACGACGTGGCGGTCTGGCAGCACACGGTCGGAATCGGACTGGGCGTGACGGGTGGCACGGCCGCGATCGTGCTCCTGGCCCGCGCGGTGGAGCGCCGGGTGGCGCTGCGGCACCGGCTGGCCGAGTGGGAGCGGGCCTGGGCGCGCACCGGCCCGGCCTGGACGCGACGGCGCGCGTGAGCGCCGCCCTACCGGCTACCCGCGCCGCGCCGTCACCAGCCGGGCGCGGGGGCTGCGGTCGGCACGCAGACCGAACTCCGGGAGTGGCTGAAGCTCCACGGTGAACCCGGCCGACTCCAGTTCCCGGCGCACGTCGCCGAGGCGGAACGCGCGGTAGTACATGACGAACGGCGGCCGCCACACGGCGTTGCGCACCCGCATCACGGCGTCGAAGCCGAGCAGTGTCCAGTACGCGGGGCTGGACGGCCGGGGCGGCGCCAGCACCGGAAAGGCGAACCGTCCGCCCGGCCGCAGTGCCGAGTGGACCTGGGCGAAGAGGCCGGGCAGTTCGCGGGGCAGGAAGTGCCCGAACGCGCCGAAGCTGACGACCAGATCGAAGGCGGCCGTGAAGGGCAGCGCGCGAACGTCGGCGCGCACCAGGGCGACGCCCTCCCCCGGCCCGCGCCGGGCCACGTCGAGCATCCCCGCGCTGAAGTCCACGCCGGTGACACTCCGGCGGCACAGCCCGCCCAGCACCGCGAGGCCGGCCCCGGTACCGCAGCACAGGTCGAGCCCGTCCTCGAACGGCCCCGACGGCCCGAGCGCGTTGGCCACCGCGTCCAGCACCGTCGCGGGCGTCCGGAACGGCGTCCGGTCGAATTTGGGCGCGAGCAGGTCGTACCCTCGCTCGACGGACGACAGCGCCTGCACGGCCAGTTCACGCACGCTGGGACCCTCGGGGCTGAACATGGCTCCAGCGTAGGGGCCGGCGCACGGTGCCGAGTGAGTCCTCTCAGTTCTTCAGGCGGTCCAGGGTGTTGCGGGTGTCCGTCTTCAGCCAGTCGGAGATCTCGTCGATCTTCGGGGGGTCCTTGTCGGGGTCGTACGAGGAGAGGTAGGCGCTGTAGCTCATCGTGTAGGTGACCCAGCCGTCGCGGACGGCGAGGGTGGCGTAGCGGGAGCCGGCGGAGGTGCCGCTGGTGGTGTCCTGGGTGACGAGGTACGCCTCGTCGCCGATGCCCTCGACCGCGCCGACGTCGTAACCGGTGTGCGCGCGCTCGTAGTTCTTCCAGGTGGCGGTGAACTCGGGTGCCGGGTCGGTCTTCTTGTGCAGGTCGACCTGGATGGAGAGGTAGGCGTCGGCGTAGGAGGAGCCGGATTTCTTCAGGCTCGCGCTGCAGTGACTCTCGTCCAGCGCACGGTCCTTGAGGGAGCTGTGGGTGGGGCTGGAGTCGCTCGCGGTGTACTCGTCCTTGAAGGAGCCGTAGTCCGCGCGGGAGCAGAGGTCGGAGGGGGCCGTGTAGCCGCGCAGGTCGGCCGCGTTCACCGCGGCGCCGATCAGGAAGACACCGGCCGCCCAGGCGGCGGAGGCCACGACCGCTCCGACGACGGCCCAGAGCACGGCCCGTCCGGCGGCACCGCCTCCGCCGGCCGTGTGCGGGACGGGCGGGGGCCCGTACTGCGGGGGCTGGGCGTAGGGGTTCCCCGGCTGGGGTCCGGCGGGCATCGCCGGCGGCTGGAAGGGGCCCGGCGGGGGCGACTGCGGGACCGGCGGCGCGGACTGCGGGTTCGGGTAGGGGTACGCGGTCGGCTGGGGCGGGACGGAGGGCGGCTGCGCGGGCGGTCCGGGCTGCGGCGGCCGGTCGGCCGGCTGCGCGGGCTGCTGCGGTGGCGTGGACATGTCGTGACGATAGGGCACAGTACGCGCACACGTATCCCGCCCGACCGGGATCGTTACGGCATCCGGACACTGGTCATGGGGACCGGGCACGTGGGGCGCCGCACCATGTGGCACCCCACCACGTCGCTCCGCCACACGTCAGGACATGCAGGGGTGCGTTCACAGCACACCCACCGCGACCACTCAGGGCGCACCGCCCCATGGACCCCGAGTGTGGCATCCGGGTTGCTCGGGTCAGCCGTCCGGCGCGGGCAGCTCGCCGCACCTCGCCGACCTTCCTACGTTGATCATATGAGCACCGGATTCTCACGTCGGGCGACCGTTTCCGTCTGTTCCCTGTGCATGGTGGGAGCGTTGGCCCTCGCGCCCGCTGCCGCCGCCACCGGAAGCGGCGGGGAACCCGCGCCGCCCGCACCACGGGCGGCCGTCCCGCAGCCGTCCCTGCTCTACGGCTCGGGCATCCGGGTGCGCCCGCGCGCCGGTGCCCCGGAGACACCGCAGCTCTCGGCGCTCTCCTGGCTGGTGGCCGACGCCGACAGCGGCGACGTGCTCGCCGCCGACGGGGCGCACCGCAAACTGCCGCCCGCGAGCACCCTGAAGACCCTGTTCGCCCTGACCGTCCTGCCGACGCTGCCCGCGACCCAGCAGCACAAGGTGAGTTACCAGGAACTGGCGGACGTCGGCGAGGGCAGCAGCCTGGTCGGTGTGGAGGAGGGCCACACCTACCAGGTGGCCGACCTGTGGCGCGGGGTGTTCCTCAGCTCCGGCAACGACGCCGTGCACGTACTGGCGGCCCTGGACGGCGGTGTGGACACCACCGTCGCCAGGATGCAGACCAAGGCCCGCACACTCGGCGCGATGGACACCCACGTCATCTCCCCGGACGGCTACGACGCCCCCGGCCAGGTGTCCTCGGCGTTCGACCTGGCGGTGTTCGGCCGGGCCGGGCTGCAGAACCCCGACTTCGCCCGGTACTGCTCCACCGCGCAGGCGGAGTTCCCCGGCGACGGCTGGCCGTTCGCCATCGAGAACACCAACCGGCTGCTGAGCGGCGAGGACGGCGTCGTCCCGTATCCCGGCATCATCGGGATCAAGAACGGCTACACGAGCAACGCGGGCAACACCCTGGTCGCCGCCGCCCGCCGGGGCGGCCGCACGCTGGTGGTCACGGTGATGAACCCTCAGGAGGGCGGCGGACTCGCCGTGTACGAGGAGGCGCGCCAACTGCTGGACTGGGGCTTCACCGCGGCCGGACGGGTGGACCCGGTGGGCTCGCTGGACGGGCTGCGCGCCACCCCGGAGCCCACGCACTCCGCGATCCCCGTCGCGGCCGCCGTCGCCCCGGCACCGGACGACGACACCGACTGGACGCGGACCGCGACCATCGCCGGCATCGTCGTCCTCGGCGCGGCCGGCGTCACCCTGGCCTTGCGCAGCAAGAGCGGCAAGGACACCGGGAGCGGCACCAGAGCCTGACGGGTCAGGAGGCGAGGTCCAGCGCCGGCACCGTACGCACCGCTCCCACCGGCCGCCCCCCGCCCAGCAGGGGCGCGCCCGCGAACTCCGTGAGGAGGGCCGGGTCGATCCCGGCGCGGGCGAGGGCGGCGGCGACGACGGGGACGCGGGCCCGGTCGGCGCCGTCCGCGATCTTCACGGCGATGGCGCGGCCGTCGGGCAGCGCGGCCACCTGAACGCCCTCGAAGCCGTCCTTGGCGAGCAGGCCGGGCACGGCCCGCATCAGGGCGGCCACGTCACGGCGGACTCCGGAGGCCATCTCCGCGTGCTCGCGCATCGCGTCCGCCACGCGGGCCTCGGGCGTGCCGTGGGCGGCGGTGGTGATGCGGGCGAGGGCGCGGGCGAGGCCGTGCAGGGAGACGGCGAACAGGGGCGCGCCGCAGCCGTCGACGGTGACGTGCGCGATCCGCTGGCCGGTGAGGTCCTCGACCGTCTCGGCGACGGCCCGCTGGAGGGGGTGGGCCGGGTCGAGGTAGTCGTCCAGGGACCAGCCGTTGAGCTTCGCGGTCCACAGCATGGCGGCGTGCTTGCCGGAGCAGTTCTGCGCGAGCCGGGACGGGCCCCGGCCCTCGCGAACCCAGCTGTCGCGGACGACGGGGTCGAACGGCATGTCGGGGGTGTTGCGCAGCTCGGCCTCGGCGAGTCCGGCGAGGTCCAGGATGCGCCGGGTGCCGTCGAGGTGACGTTCCTCGCCGGAGTGGCTGGCGGCGGCCAGGGAGAGCAGGTCGCCGTCGAGGGGCAGGCCCGCGCGCAGCATGGCGACGGCCTGGAGGGGCTTGAGAGCGGAGCGCGGGTAGAAGGCGGCCTGGGTGTCGCCGAGCCGGAACCGCACCTCGCCGTCGGCGCCGAGAACGACGACCGAGCCGTGGTGGACGCCCTCGATCACACCGCCGCGCACCAGGTGGACGACGGGGGCGTGGCCCGGTTCGCGCAGGACGGGGGCGCCCAGGAGGGAGCCGGCCCGCGTCGCTGCCGGGGTCACGGGGTCGGAGATGGCCTGGACATGGGTCACGCGTCGGCTCCGGTGGTCTCGGGGCCGCCCGGCAGGGGCAGCGCCGGGGGTGTGGCGGTGCCGGTGGGGCGGACGATTCGGGTGAGGGTCGTGGCGACCCGGTCGAGATGGTGGGTCATGGCGGCGACGGCATCGTCCTCGGAGCCCGCCGCGAGCGCGTCGACGACTGCGCGGTGCTCGCGGTCGGACTGCTCGCGACGGCCGCCCAGTTCGGTGAGGAAGGCCGACTGGCGGGCGAGGGCGTCGCGGATCTCCTCGATCACCTTGCGGAAGACCGGGTTGTGGGCGGCCTCGGCGACGGCGAGGTGGAAGAGGGTGTCCATGGCGACCCAGGCGGCGGTGTCCGTCTCCCGCCCCATGCGGTCCAGGAGCAGGGTCAGCCGGTCCAGGTCCTCCGGGGTACGGCGCCGCGCGGCGTACCCGGCGACCGGGACCTCGACGTGCCGGCGGACCTCCAGCAGGTCGCCGGCCGTGTAGTCACCGAAGGTGGGGTCCTGCACGGCGTCGGCGACGACGAACGTGCCCCTGCCGGTACGGGAGACCGTGAGCCCCATGGTGTGCAGGGCGCGCAGGGCCTCGCGGACGACGGGCCGGGAGACCTCCAGGGTGCGGCACAGCTCGGCCTCGGAGGGCAGCTTGTCGCCGATCGCGTACTCGCCGCGCTCGATGGCGGCGCGGAGGTGGCCGAGGACCGCTTCCAGGGCGCTGACGCGTCGGGGGGCCGGACCACCTGTCTGGCTGTCTGACAGGTTCACCGGGCGATGGTGCGGTCTGAGGCCAGAACCTGTCAAGGCGTGACGATCCGGGACGCCGACGGGGTGCGGACGCCCGGCTCGTCCGGACGTCCGCACCCCGTGCGGTGGCCGCTCGCCTCAGTTGCTGAGCGTGCCGGTGGCCAGCAGGCCGATCAGCGCCACGCCGACGACGATCCGGTAGATCACGAAGGCGTTGAACGAGTGCTTGGCGACGAACTTGAGCAGCCAGGCGATGGAGGCGTAGGCGACGACGAAGGAGACGACGGTGCCGACCGCCAGCGGGGCGGCGCCCACGCCGGCGCCCAGGGCGTCCTTCAGCTCGTAGACACCGGCGCCGGTGAGGGCCGGGATGCCGAGGAAGAAGGAGAGGCGCGTGGCGGCGACCCGGTCGAGGTCGAGGATGAGCCCCGTCGACATGGTGGCGCCGGAGCGGGAGAAGCCGGGGAAGAGCAGCGCCAGGATCTGCGAGCAGCCGACCAGCATCGCGTCCTTGAACGAGGTGTCGTCCTCGCCGCGCTTGTGGCGGCCCATCTGGTCGGCGGCCCACATGACGCCGGAGCCCACGATCAGCGAGCCGGCGACCACCCAGAGGGAGGCGAGCGGACCGTCGATCAGCGGCTTGGCCGCCAGTCCGACGACGACGATCGGGATGGTGGCCGCGATCACCCACCAGCCGAACTTGTAGTCGTGGTGGTAGCGCTCCTCGGAGTTGAACAGGCCCCGGAACCAGGCGCTGACGATCCGCTTGATGTCCTTGAAGAAGTACAGGAGCACGGCCGCGATGGCGCCGACCTGGATCACCGCGGAGAACCCGACCACGGACTTGTCGTCCACGGGGATGTGCATGAGCCCCTCGGCGATCTTCAGGTGACCGGTGGAGGACACCGGGAGGAACTCGGTCACCCCCTCCACTACTCCGAGGACGACGGCCTGGCCGACAGAGATGGCACTCATGGATTCCAGTTCTGGGGAGAGGGGGTCCGACGGCGGTGCGGACACGTCTGGGCGCGCCCGTACGGCACCGGCGCGGACCGCTCCGGAGCGCCGCCCGCGCGTACGGCAGCGTAGAGCCACCCGGGGTGTGGGACGGAACGCTGCGACCCGTGCTGCGGGCGGAACCCACCTTGCTCACAACGTCTTCTTACCGTGGGTGCCCGTATTGCCCGAGAAGTGAGGGTCACCAGTTCTTCTCGAAGAGCTGGGCCACTTCGGCGATCCGGGCCTCGTCGCGATGGTAGTAGGTGCGCAGCAGCCGGCGCCTGCTGCGCAGGAGGCCGAGGCGGGTGAGGAAGTCGAGATGGGCGGCGGCCGTACGGCGGGGCACGCCGAGCTTGGCGGCGACCGCGCGCGGGGTGACACCGGTGCCGAGGGGGTCGAGGCTCGACGGGGGAAAGTGGGCGGCCGGGTCCTTGAGCCAGTGCAGGACGGTCTGCCGTATCCGGCCCGAGGGAGTGCCCGTCATGCGTACACCTCCCTCCCCCGGCTTCTGGGCTGCTCGTGTCCCGTGGTCCCACTGTGGCGCAGGCGACGGTGACGCGTCCGGCTCTCGGGACGGGTTGTCCGGTACCCGACGGAGAGCGGCGCGGGTCGCGAGGAGGGGCGCTGAGGCCGGAGGGCGGGGTAGCCCGTACGGCGGCTTGCGTCGGCACTAGTTGCACAGTCAATGATTGGCTCGAACGGTGCTACCGTGCGGGTATGGCAGTGAAGACGGGCGAGGGCGCCCGGCTCGAAGAGCGTTGGCGGGACATCCTCGCGGTGCACGCGCGCACCATGTGCGAGATAGACCGCGCCCTGCATCCGCACGGCCTGGGGGCCAGCGACTTCGAGGTGCTGGACATCCTGTCCACGGAGACGCCCACCGAGGGCGACCACTGCCGGGTGCAGAATCTGGTCGGCCGGGTCCACCTCAGCCAGTCCGCGCTGTCGCGGCTGATCGGACGGCTGGAGAAGGAGGGGCTGGTCGAGCGCACGGTGTGCGCGGAGGACCGGCGCGGAGTGTGGGTCAGCCTCACCCGCCGGGGCCGCGAGCTGCACGCGGAGGTGCTGCCGCTGCAGCGGGGCGTGCTGGAGCGGATGCTGGCGGAGTCCTCGGACTGACGTCCGGTTCGCACATAGGCGCTGGGCGCATGAGCTCAGCCCACACAGGCTCAGCCCCCACACGCTCAGCCCACATGGACGCTGCCCACATGGGTGCGCCACACATAGGCGCGCCACATCCCCCCGGACCCACCCGTATGGCGAAACCGCCCTGTGCGGCTCCGCCATACGGCAGGCGATTCAGCGTGCCAGCAGCGAGCGCACGCCCTGCGAAGTCAGCGTCAGCCCGTGTTCCGAGCTGCCGTCGATAGTGAGCGACAGCTCCTCCTCGGGCCACTGCGAGGCGAGGGCGCCGAGCTGGATGAGGCGGTAGCGGGAGACGGAGGGCAGCAGCCCGGCCATCTCCAGTTCCGAGGTGAAGACGGGTACCACCTGCTCACCGCCGGGCTGCTCGAGCACCGGCAGGGCGACCATGGTGGAGTCGGCGCCCTCCGCGTCCACGGCCTCGTCCGGCATCGGGACGAGCACGTCGCTGTGCGCGAGGGTCTCAAGGGCGGCCTGGTCGTCGGTGTTGACGGCCAGCACGTCCAGCGCCTGCTGGGCGGGCGTCGGCGTCGGAAGGTCGTCGTGTGCGGGTGTCTCCATGGCACATCCCCAGGTAGTGCGGTCGTACGGGCTCACGCCGGACCGGGGCCCGAGCGCGCTCCCGGCCGCGTACCCATCCGGCCACGGACCATGCGCACAGGTTTCCAGCGGGCCGGCGCCCTTCCTGGGCGGTTCACCCGATCGGACGGCAGACTGTCACGCCCCCGCAGGGCCCCCTCGCCCAGCAGCTCGTCGACCGTGGTGACGCGGGCCAACGGCCGGTACAGGTCCAGCCCGTGCGGCGCCTTGGCGTGCGCCTCGTCGTCCACGCCCGCGCAGGCGTCGGCGACGACCACCAGCACCTCGACGCCCGCGTCGGCGGCGGCCGGGGCGGTGGTCAGGACACCACTCGGTGCTGACCCCGGCCGGCACCGGGCGCGAGGCCGGGACCCAGCCGGGCGGCCGGCTCCGGCGTCCACTTGCCGAAGGTCTCCGCGTCCAGGACCGGAGCGCCCAGGCCGGCGAACTCCGGCGTCAGCCGCCACAGCTCGGCGTCCGGCGGCTGAAGGACGAGGGGCCACTGGTCGTGACAGTCGCGCCAGAGCCCGGCGAGCCGGGCGGAGGCGAGGAACCGGGGAACACCACCCGGTCCCCGAACGCGGGCAGCAGCCGCGCCACCCCCGCGGCCGCCTCGGCGTGCCGCGGTGTGGCCCACGGACTGCCCGGGTCGGCGAAGACGCGCTGCATGTCGATGACGGGGAGCAGCCCGGGCACCGGCCTCACGCGCCGTACATCCCCTGGACCGGGGCCGGGCTCGGCGGG
This sequence comes from Streptomyces griseoluteus, assembly GCF_004784465.1. Classification (GTDB taxonomy): domain Bacteria; phylum Actinomycetota; class Actinomycetes; order Streptomycetales; family Streptomycetaceae; genus Streptomyces; species Streptomyces griseoluteus. The sequence continues at coordinate 91,282 of NZ_SRRU01000003.1, forward strand.
AGTGCCTCCTGGGCGCGGACCCGGTTCCGGCCCAGCAGCAGGGTGCCGAGGAAGGCAAGGGCCAGCGCGACGACGACACCGAGGTTGGCGTACGCCCACTGGCCGGCCCGGCCGCCGAGGCCGAGCGGGCCGAGGAGGTAGCCCTGCCAGCTCAGCCAGCGCGCGGCGGTGTTGGTGACCAGGCCCCAGCCGATCACGGTGGCGCCGACGGTGAGGACGAGGGGCAGGGCGGGGGCGTCGCCGTAGCGGCCGTCGGGGCGGAACAGGTCGCCCTCGTCGTAGTCGCGGTGGCGCAGCGCGAGGTCGGCGAGCATCACGCCGCACCAGGCGCCGATGGGGACGCCGAGGGTGGTGAGGAAGCCCATGAACTCGTCGAGGAAGGCCCCGCCGAAGAACACGATGTACACGGAGCCGGCGATCATCAGGACGCCGTCGACGAGGGCGGCCAGATGGCGGGGCATATGCAGTCCGGCGGAGAGCAGCGCGAGGCTGGAGGAGTAGATGTCCAGCACCGCGCCGCCGACCAGGCCGAGCACGGCGACCAGGGCGAAGGGGACGAGGAACCAGGTCGGCAGGATGGTGGTCAGCGCGCCGATGGGGTCGGCGGCGACGGCCAGGCTCAGCTCGTCGGAGGACCCGGCGAGCAGCAGGCCGAAGACCAGCAGGAGCAGCGGGGCGGCGGAGGCGCCGAGGGTGGTCCAGCCGATGACGCCAAGGCTGGACGAGGAGCGCGGGAGGTAACGGGAGTAGTCGGCGGCGGCGTTGACCCAGCCGAGCCCGAACCCGGCCATCATGAACACCAGCGCGCCGATGAACTGCTGGGGCGAGCCCGCCGGAATGGAGCTGACGGTCGACCAGTGGACGTGGTCGGCGACGAGGCCGACGTAGACCAGGGTGAGCACGCCGGTGATGACAGTGATCACGGTCTGCAGGCGCATGATCAGGTCGAAGCCCATGACGCCGCCGACCACGGTGAGCGCGGCGACCACGAGGAGGGCGACGGCCTTGGTCTCGGTGCCGCCGCCCCAGCCCAGGCGGCTGAAGACAGTGGCGGTGGCCAGGGTGGCGAGTGAGGCGAGTGCGGTTTCCCAGCCGACCGTGAGTATCCAGGAGATGAGGGACGGGAGGCGGTTGCCGCGCACTCCGTAGGCGGCGCGGCTGAGCACCATGGTGGGCGCGGAGCCCCGCTTCCCCGCCACGGCGATGAGGCCGCAGAGCAGGAACGAGGCGACGATGCCGAGGATTCCGGCCGCGAGGGCCTGCCAGAAGGAGATGCCGAAGCCGAGGGCGAAGGCGCCGTAGCTGAGGCCGAGAACGCTGACGTTGGCGGCGAACCAGGGCCAGAAGAGGTGGCGCGGGGTGCCCTTGCGGTCCGCGTCCCCGATGACGTCGAGGCCGTGGGTCTCCAGGTGGATCTGGCGGCCGTCGGCTCCGCTGTCCTGGGGGTGCTGCGGCTGCGTCATCGGCGACCTACCTGTCCTGACGTGTCGCGTCCAAGCTAGGCGGGTGGATGGAGGGGCGCAAGGAACGACCCGGCGTCAGCCGGTGGCCCTGACCGGGGCGTTTGGGCAGGAGAGGGTTGGCAGTCCTCGGGAATGACATTAGGTTGGGCCACCCTCATCATGTTGCCGACATCCGGTCGGCAAGGCGGCGGCCTCCGGTCGTGCGCGTGACCGTGAGCTCTGCCAGAGAGGCAGCCTTGTCGACACCGCCCTTCTCCTCGGTCATCCGCACCGCCAGCCAGGACCGGCACACCGAGGCCGAGCAGGCGCCGTTCCTGAACGATCTGCTCGGCGGCCGGTTCGGCATGGGCGCCTTCACCAGGTACACCGAGCAACTCTTTTTCGTCTACCGCGCGTTGGAGGATTCCGCCACTCTGCTGGAGGCCGATCCGATCGCGGGCCCGTTTCTGCGCCCGGAGCTGCGGCGGGTGGCCGGGCTGGAGCGCGACCTGCGGCATCTTCTGGGCGAGGACTGGCGCGACCGGGTGGCCCCGCTGCCCGCGACGGAGCGGTACGCGGCCCGCGTCCGCGAGGTCGCCGCGAGCTGGCCGGCCGGATATGTGGCCCACCACTACACCCGCTACCTGGGCGATCTGTCGGGCGGTCAGGTGATCCGGCGTATCGCGGAGCGGACCTGGGGGCTGGAGAGCAAGGGCGACGGCGTCCGCTTCTACGTCTTCGAGGGCATCGACAACCCGGCCGCCTTCAAACGCGAGTACCGCGCGCGGCTCGACGCGCTGCCGGTGGACGAGCTGGAGAAGCGGCGCGTGGTGGAGGAGTGCCGGTCGGCGTTCGCGCTGAACAACGCCGTCTTCACCGACCTCGGCACCCTCTTCCCGGCCACCGCCTGACCGGTTCCTCGGCGGACCCGGCTCCCCCGCTTCGCACCTCTCGGGAAGACTTGATTCACCGTACACGCATCTACATAATGCCCTTATGCATAAGCGGGTTATGGACAGCGGTCCCGCCGGAAGTTCCGGCGGGATCTCCGCCGAGGATCTGATGATCGCCGTGGAGCAGCTCGTCCGTCATGTGCGGCGCAGCGCCACGGCCGGTGGGCTCAGTACCGCCGCTTCCTCGGTGCTCGGGAGGCTGGGCCGCGAGGGGCCGCAGCGGCTTACCGAGCTGGCGCGGGCGGAGAACGCCACCCAGCCGAACATGACCCAGCTCGTCACCCGCATGGAGCGTGCGGGGCTGGTGCGGCGGGTCGCCGACCGCACGGACGGCCGGGGTGTGCTGGTGGAGGTCACCGAGCTGGGCGAGGAGGTGTTCCGGGAGCGCCGGGCCGAGCGGGCCGAAGCCCTGGGACAGCTTGTCGATGAACTGTCCGAGCCGGAGCGGCAGGCCGTGCGGGTCGCGCTTCCCGCCCTGGCCCGCGCGATACAGGAGCGTTCCTGAGCCATCCGTCGGATCTCTCCGGCGCCGCCACGGCAGGGCCGGGGAGAGCGACACGACTGGAGAGAAGCGGTAATGAGTGCACCGCGTGGAAGGGCCGCGAGCCCGTTCCGGCAGCCGAAGGCCGTCTGGGCCGTGGCGTTCGCCTGCGTGATCTCGTTCATGGGCATCGGGCTCGTCGACCCGATCCTGCCCGCCCTGGCCGACAGTCTGCACGCCACACCGAGCCAGGTGTCCCTGCTGTTCAGCAGCTATCTGATCGTGACGGCCGTCGCCATGCTGTTCGTCGGCTGGTTCTCCAGCCGGTTCGGCGCCAAGCGGACCCTGGTGGCGGGCCTTGCGGTCATCGTGGTCTTCGCGGCGCTGGCCGGGAGCACCGACTCGATCAACGGCATCGTCGGCTTCCGGGCCGGCTGGGGTCTGGGCAACGCCCTCTTCATCGCCACCTCGCTCGCCGTCATCGTCGCCTCGGCCAGCGGCGGCTTCGGCGGCGCGATCATCCTGTACGAGACCGCGCTCGGCCTCGGCATCGCCGTCGGGCCGTTGCTGGGCGGGGAGTTGGGGGCGATCAGCTGGCGGGGGCCGTTCTTCGGGGTGGCCGCGCTGATGGCCGTGGCGCTGGTGGCCACTCTGGCCTTCGTCCCCTCGATGCCGAAGCCCGCCCGGCCGACGTCACCCCTCGCCCCGCTGCAGGCGCTGCGCCACCGGGGTCTGCTCACGATGGGCATCATGGCGCTGCTCTACAACTGGGGCTTCTTCACCATGCTGGGCTACGCGCCCTACCCGATGAAGCTGAGCGCCCATGAGCTGGGCCTGGTGTTCACCGGCTGGGGTCTGCTGGTGGCGGCGTTCAGCGTGTTCTTCGCCCCGCGCCTCCAGGCCCGCTTCGGCACGGCGCCGGTGCTGTACGCCAACCTGCTGGGCCTCGGCGTCGTGATGGCGGTCATCGCGGCCGGGGTGGGCAGTCCGACGGTGGTCGTCGTGGCGGTCATCGCCTCGGGCTGCTTCATCGGCATCAACAACACCCTGACCACGCAGGCCGTCATGCTCGTCTCCCCCGTCGAGCGTCCGGTGGCGTCCTCGGCGTACGGCTTCCTGCGGTTCATCGGCGGTGGTCTCGCGCCGTTCGTCGCGGGCAAGTTGGCCGACGCCACGGATCTGAGTGTGCCGTTCTACCTTGGTGCGGCGACCTTCGTGCTGGCCATTCCGGTGCTGGCCAGCGGGCACGGGCTGCTGCGGAAGGCGGAGGAGCGGCCGGAGGAGGGGCCGGTCGTCACGCCCTCGCTCACCGTGGTCGGCGCGCCCGTGCAGGCGGGGGTGCCGCGGGTCATCGTGGCGGTCGGGGCGCACGGCGGGGCGCCGGCCATCGTGGAGGCGGCGGCGCGGTTCGCGCGGGAGACCGGCAGCCCGCTGGAGGTCGTGCACGTCCGGGAGACGGTCGTGGTGGAGGAGCACGCCGTGGAGCCGGAGGGTGCCGAGGAGGCACGGGCGGCCGTCTCGGCCCATCTCGCCCGGCTGGGCGCGCACGGGGTGACCGCGTCGGGGCAGGTGCTCACCAGCGTGGGCGACCATGCCGCCACCGGGCGGGTGCTGGCCGAGCACGCGGCGCGGGTGGGTGCGCGGGCGGTGGCGGTGGGCCGTTCGCCGCGCGGGCCACTGGCCCAGTTCGCGGACGGCAGCATCACCTCCACCCTCACCCGCGGCGCGCCCTGTGACGTGCTGTTGGTGGACGCGGAGTCGGTACCCCGGCAGTTGACCGAGGACGCGCTGGCGGAGCTTCGCGACAGCGCGGTCTGAGCGGCGTGCGGCCGGGGGGCCACGGCACGCGGCAGTGGCCCCCGGCTTCAGCGCGGCAGCAGCCCGTTGATCTGGTCGTGGACCGCCGTGCGGGCGGCCGGGACGTCGCTCAGGAGCGTCGGCCCGAGTGCCGACAGCGGTTCCTCGGGGTCGGTGCCGCACTCGGTGCTCTCGCTGACGACCTCGTAACCGTCGCGTACGGCGATGTTGAGCCGGAAGCGGCCCTCGCCGAGGGCGTGCAGGGCGGAGGCGACGACGAGGGGCGGCGGTCCGCCGGGCTCGCCCTCGTGCTTGCGGTAGGCGCTGGCCACGGGGGTGCGCCAGCGCAGACTGAGCAGGACGGGGCTCTTGGCGACGACCTCGGCCAGGTCGGTGTCGTACACCCCGGTGGAGGTGAGGACCGTGGCTCGGGTGTCCAGGACGAGGGCCGCCGGGAGGAGGCAGCGCAGGGTGCTGCCCGCGAGGTTGCCGCCGACCGTGGCCGCGCGGCGTACGGCGCCGGTGCCGACCGAGCCCGCCGCGCGGCGCAGCACCTCGGGTACGCGGTCGTCGACACGGTTGAGGACGACGGCGCCGCCCAGCTCCTCGGGGCCGAGGACGTTGGCCTCGGGCAGTTCGCGCAGTGACACGGCCTGGGCCGGGAACCCGTCGCGCTGCCAGGTGGCCCAGACCAGGGTGGCGCCGCCCACGGGCACGGCTCCCTCGGCCAGGTGGTCCCGCGCTTCGGACACGGACGTGGGCAGACGCAGCAGCACTGTGGTCAACCTGCCTTTCCTCGGGGGTCCGGCGAACGGCCGCCTCCGCGGCCGGAGTTATTCTCGCCGCCTCCGGAGGGGCGCGTACAGGGCTCACCGTCGCGCGCCCCGTGCGCCCACCCCGCCACCCCGCTGGACAGGCCCGCAGCCGTGTCACACGCACCCATTCTGCGGGCCCGGCTGATTGCCCGGCACACAGGGGGATTGCTAGGGGAGGCGCGCCACGCCCGCGTAGATCCCGCTCTTCTCGGCCGCCGGAACCTCGCCGTCCTTGAACCACTCGGTGGCCGTGACGAGGCCGGGCTCGACCAGTTCCAGGCCCTCGAAGAAGCGCGCGACGCCCGCGCGGTCGCGGAAGCCGAGCCGGATGCCGCCCTTGGCGTACTCGGCGGTGACCTGGGCCGACAGCTCCGGGAAGATGTCGGAGGAGGCGTGGGAGAGGACCAGGTAGCTGCCCGCGGGGAGGCTGGCGAGAAGGCTGGAGACGAGCCCGTACGGGTCCTGGTCGTCGTTGATGAAGTGCATCAGGGCGATCAGGGACAGGGCGATGGGCCGGTCGAAGTCGAGCGTCTGGCGGGCGTTCTTGATGATGGCGGCCGGGTCACGGACGTCGGCCTCCACGTACTGGGTGGCGCCCTCGGGGCGGCCGACGAGCAGCGCCTCCGCGTGCCGCAGCACGATCGGGTCGTTGTCGGTGTAGACGATCCGCGCGGTCGGCACGATCCGCTGGACTATCTGATGCAGGTTCGGCTCGGTCGGGATGCCGGTGCCGATGTCGAGGAACTGGTCGACGCCCTGCGCGGCGAGCCAGGCGACGGCGCGGTTCATGAAGGCGCGGTTCTGCCGGGCGGCGTCCCGCGCCTCGGCGGGCAGCCGCTCCCCCACCGCTTCGTCCACGGGGTAGTTGTCCTTGCCGCCGAGCAGCCAGTCGTACACCCGCGCGGGGTGCGCCGTGCTGGTGTCGATCTGCCGGGGGGCGGGGGTGCCGGTGGTCATGGGCGGGCTCCGTCATGATTCTGGCCGGTGCGAACACAGACGATCATCTAGTGGTGGTCGTCATTCTGCATGCGGGGCAAGGGAGTTGACCAGGTGGGTGACCGACGGCGGGCACCTGCCTGGCCGGGTGTGACCCATGACCGACCCTGGTCTCCAGGTTTCGAAAGTATTAGCTGATAATTTGTGAAGCTCGCGGGCAGACACGGGGCCAGGGGGTAACAATTTGGCCATCGGTGCCACCGTGATGGTCACCGATTCCGGCCGGTCCGTCTGCCCACGCGAGCAAGGCCGAGTGGGGAGGGAGACCTGTCGTGACCGAGGCAGGGCGGGGGGCGGACGCCGATGACGCCACGGGTGCCGCTGACGGCGCCGGGGGCGCCGACGGAGTCCGGCGTGGGCGTGGCCGGCGCGCGGCGCCGAAACGGGCCTGGGGACGCCGTGCCCAGGAGCCGGACCGGCAGGAGCCCCAGAACACCCCGGATGCGGCGGCGTTCGAGCCCGAGGCCACCATGCAGCTCCGGGTCGGCACCATCCGGCCCGACGAGACGATGCAGCTCAAGATCGTCGCGTTGGACGGCACCCGACCCGCACCGAAGCCCGAGCCGAAGGCCACCGAGGAGTCCCGCGCCCCCCATCCCTCCCGCGTCCTGGCGCCGCTGCTGACCGTCCTCGCCGTACTGCGCCGTCTGCTCGCCCCGGCCACCGCCAGGCTCTCCCCCTACGCCGAACTCGCCGCGCCGTACGTCCGCAAGCTGCGCCCGGAGTACCCGCGTCCGGGCCGGGAGGACTGGCGGCGCTGGCTGCCGTCCTGGCGGCAGTGGCTCGCGGGCTGGCTCGCCCTGGCCGGCCTCTCCGGCCTCTTCCTGACCGTGGCCTACGCGGCGACCGACGTCCCCACCAACCTCAACTCCTACGCCACCCAGCAGGACAACGTCTACTTCTGGTCCGACGGCACCCCGATGGCCCGGACCGGCTGGGTGCGCCGGCAGGCGATGCCGCTCAAGGACATCCCGGAGGGCGTGCGCTGGGCGGTGCTGGCGGCGGAGAACGAGAGCTTCTACTCCGACCCCGGCATCTCCGCCAAGGGCATCACCCGTGCCCTGTGGCGCACGGTCGGCCAGGGTGACACCGAGGGCGGCTCCACGATCACCCAGCAGTACGTCAAGAACGTCTATCTGAACCAGGACCAGAACCTGACCCGCAAGCTCACCGAGGCGATGATCGCCCTCAAGCTCGACAACCGGATGAGCAAGGACAAGATTCTCGAGGGCTACCTCAACACCAGTTGGTTCGGCCGCGGCACCTATGGCATCCAGCGCGCCTCGCAGGCGTACTACGGCAAGGACGTCAGCAAGCTGAACCCCAGCGAAGCAGCCATGCTCGCCTCGCTGCTCAAGGGCGCCGGCCTGTACGACCCCACGCTCAGCGCGGCCAACCACCGCCGGGCGGTGGAGCGGTGGTCGTGGATTCTCGACCGCATGGTCAAGATCGGCAAGCTCTCTCCGGCAGAGCGCGCCAAGTACACCAAGTTCCCGGAGCCGATCAAGACGCTCCAGATCTACGACACCGGCAAGCAGAGCGACTACCTGGTGGAGCTGGCGTCGCAGTACGCAAGGAAGAACGCCCATCTGTCGGACAAGGAGTTCGACCTCGGCGGGTACCAGATCTACACCACCTTCGACCGCAAGCGGGAGAGCGAGCTGACCGACGCGGTCACCAAGGCCCGCGAGGCAGCGCTGAAGAAGGACCCCAAGGCCGCGCGCACCGCGCACTACGGCGCCGCCTCGGTCGCCACCGACGGCCGGATCGTCGCTGTCTACGGCGGCCCCGACCACCGCAAGCAGGGCTACAACGAGTCCAACGCCACTACGGTGCCCGCTGGTTCGGCCTTCACACCCTTCGTCTACGCGGCGGGTCTCGAGAACGGTGTGCACAAGACCCGCGAGGGCCCGGCCACCCCGGTCACCCCGGAGTCCGTGTACAACGGCGACGACGCGGTGCCCGTCACCACCCCCGAGGGCCCCTACTGGGACCGCAGCGGCAAGAAGGTCGCCGCGCACAACGACGGCAAGCGCTCCTACGGCCCGGTCTCCCTGCGCCAGGCGCTCGCCCGCTCGGTGAACACGCCGTTCATGCAGCTCGGCATGGACACCGGGCTGGAGAACGTGAAGGCGACCGCGCAGGCGGCCGGGCTGCTGCCGTCCAGCTTCGGCCCGGCGACGCCCAACCTGTCGCTCGGCACCTCCACGCCCAGCACGATCCGCATGGCCAGCGGCTACGCCACCTTCGCGGCGGACGGCCGGCACACCGAGCCGTACTCGGTGCGCCGGGTCACCCGCAACGGCGCCGGTGTCCGCCTGGACGCGCCCGACCGGCGCCGGGCGGTACGCCCCGAGGTCGCCCAGCAGGTCAGCGAGGCCCTCGCGGACAACTTCCGCGCCTTCCATCCCACCGCCGCGGCGACCACCCCCGCCGCCGGAAAGGACGGGACCACCGACAAGGACACCGCGCTCTGGTACACGGGCACCCTCAAGTCGGTGTCGACCGCGATCGTCGTCTACCGCATCGACCTGGGCAAGAGCCTGGAACCGCTGCCGCTGGACGGTCTGGCCGGCACCCGTGAGAACAGCGTGCCGTTCGGAATCTGGTCGCGGGCCATGGGCGTGGGCTGAGCCCCCCGCCACCGCCGCCCGCCCCACCCCTTCCCGGCTCCTCAACCCGCAACCCGCCCCGGAGATCGATCCGTATGAAGTCGTCGAGCACAGGCCGCCGTCGCAAGGCACGCACCCCCGAGGGCCGCCGCGTGACGCGCCCCGCCGTCCTCGCGCTGGCCGTGCTGCTCGTGCTCGTCTCCACGGTCACGGGGTATCTGCTGCTCGACCACGAGGACGACACAGCCTCCGCGGTCTCCCCCGCCAAGGAGCCCGGCGCGTCCGCGGAGCCGGAGTGGGACGGGAAGACCAAGGTGCTCGGGGACGGCTCCACCTCCTACACCGGGCCGCAGCAGGGCACGTTGAAGCCCGTACGCCTCAAGCCCGGTGAGAAGCCGCCCCAGTTCGTCGTCTTCTCCTGGGACGGCGGCCTGGAGGGCAGCGACCATCTCTTCTCGCACTACCGCCGGCTGGCCAAGAAGTACAACGCCCACATGACGTTCTTCCTCACCGGCATCTACCTGCTGCCGAAGGCCAAGAAGGACCTCTACCACCCCCCGCAGCACTCCCCCGGCGCCGCCGCGATCGACTACGCCACCGACGAGCACATCCGCGAGACCGTGGAGCAGTTGCGCGAGGCGTACGAGGACGGCAACGAGATCGGCACCCACTTCAACGGGCACTTCTGCGGCGCCAAGGGCGGCGGCGACTGGAGTGTCGAGGAGTGGAAGAGCGAGATCGACCAGTTCTACTCGTTCGTGGAGCACTGGAAGTCCAACACAGGCTACAAGGACATCGACCCGCTGCCCTTCGACTTCAGGAAGGAGGTCACCGGCGGCCGGGCGCCCTGTCTGGAGGGCCAGAAGAACCTGCTGAAGGCCATCAAGAGCTACGGCTGGCGCTACGACGCGAGTTCCGCGGGCGACTTCCAGATCTGGCCGGCGAAGAAGGACGGCGTCTGGGACTTCCCGCTGCAGATGCTGCCGTACGAGTCCGGCAAGTACCAGGGCCTGTCCATGGACTTCAACTTCCTGTACAACCAGTCGGACGGCGAGACGCAGGGCAACGCGGCCGAGTTCCCCAAGTGGGAGCAGCAGACGGTCGATTCGTACATGGCCGGTTTCAACCGGGTGTACTACGGGAGCCGGGCGCCGCTGTTCGTCGGCAACCACTTCGAGGACTGGAACGGCGGCATCTACATGCGGGCCATCGACCAGGTGGTCAAGAACGTGTGCACCAAGAAGGGCGTGAAATGCGTGTCCTTCAAGGAACTGGCCGACTGGATGGACGTCCAGACACCCGAGACGCTCGCGCGGCTGCGCACCCTGGACCCCGCTCAGTCGCCTGACTGGTCGTCGGTCGTCAAGTGACCCGTGAAACAGTCTGGTTCCACTTGTGCATCCTGCCTTCACACCCGCCGCACACGGCGTGCGAAGATGCGTTCGCCCGGTCTCTGTCACCGGAGTCCCGGTCTGTGTACCGGCGTAGAGGGGAACATCATTGAAGTCAAGAAAATTGAGCCGTAAGCGGAGCCGCGCCACCATAATCTCGGCGGCGGCCGCCTCTGTGGTGGCGGGCGTCGCCCTGCTGCCGAACTGGAGCGCGGGCGCGGCGGTCACCGACGACCCGACCGTCGACACGGCGACCAAGGCGACCTTCCAGCGGCTGGCGGACGCGGTCTTCACCGACCGCACCCAGGCCCTGGTGGGCGGTGCTTCGGAGGACCGCGAGCAGCGGACCTCCGGTTTCTCCGGCGATGTGCGCCTGTCCGGCACGCAGTCGCGCCAGGAGGACTCCGCGCTCGACCAGTTGCGCGGCCGCAAGAGCCGTCTGGCAGCGCTGGGCGAGCAGTACAGCGCGGGCAGCACCAGCGTGAAGCTGGACGCCACGCAGGTCAAGGGACGGCGTGCCACGGTGGCCGTCACCGAGACCACGTCGCTCACGTACAAGAAGGTCACGGGCAACGAGCCCCCGACCACGGGGTTCCAGGCCCACCACGAGCTGACCTTCCAGGCGGACCGCGGTGGCAACTGGCAGCTCACGCGCATCAAGGACACCGACGAGGGTTACCTCGCGGTGAACCAGGTGGCGAAGCCCGAGGTCGCCAAGCCGACGGTGAAGGCGGACGACGGCCCGCCGGACGCGCCTCGCGCGGCCACCACGCGGCCGGCTCCGGCGAAGCCGAAGACCCTGACGGGTACCGGTTATGACTACAAGGCCATGACCGCGTACGCGACGAAGTACTGGAGCAAGTACAACACCGAGTACCCGGACTTCAACGGGGCCGGCGCCGGTGGTGACTGCACCAACTTCGTCAGCCAGGCGCTGAAGGCGGGTGGCTGGAAGCACGTTCCCGGTTACACGAACGACTTCCACAAGTGGTTCGGTACCGCCGACATCCAGTCGGACTCCTTCGTGGGTGTGAACGAGTTCTCCTGGTTCGCGCTGTCCTCGAAGCGGGTCACGAGCCTTGCGAATGTCTACCAGGCCGACATCGGCGATGTCATCCAGATGGACTTCAACAAGGACGGGTCCAAGGACCACACGATGATCGTCACCAAGCGCGACGCCCAGGGCGTGCCCTACGTGACGTACCACTCCACCAACACCTACAACCGGTCGGTGGCGAGCCTCGTCGCGTCCTACCCGACGGCGGCGTTCTACGCCTACCGCACCTGATGAGGTGACCGAGGACCCCCGCCCGGCAGCCCGCCGGGCGGGGGTCTTCGCGCGTCCGGACCCTGGTGGTCCTTTGCCGCGTGGCGGGCCGTGGATAAAGTCGGCCGTCGACCGGGTTCGGGTGGTGTGGGCTTCAGGGGGCGTGGATGAGCCGGTACGCGCGGTTGGCGTTCACCAAGAATGTGCGGGGTGTGCAGGAGGAGCGGGGCAGTGCGCAGGCGATGGCGCGGCTGCTGGCTCAGGACACCGAGGAGCCGGACCGGCTGGGGCCGGACGAGGCGGACTTCATCATGGCCCGCGACGGGTTCTACCTGGCCAGCACCGGGGAGGACGGCTGGCCGTACGTCCAGTTCCGGGGCGGCCCGCCGGGCTTCGTGCATGTGCTGGACAGCGGCACGCTGGCCTGGGTGGAGGTGCGCGGCAACCGGCAGTACATCACCGCGGGCAACCTCCGCTCCGACGACCGGGTCTCGCTGTTCTTCATGGACTACGCCAACCCCACCCGGCTGAAGATCTTCGGCCGCGCGGAGACCCGTGATCCGGCCGAATTCCCGGAGCTGCACGAGCGATTGTCCGATCTGCGCACCGACGGCCCGCTGGAGCAGCTCATGCTGATCCGGGTGGAGGGCCTGTTCTGGAACTGCCCCAAGCACATCACCCCTCGCTACTCGGAGCCGGAGCTGGCCGAGGCGCTGGAGCCGGTGCGGGAGCGGCTGCGGATGCTTGCGGAGGAGAACCTGGAGCTGCGGGAACAGCTCCGGGCGCGGGACTGAGGCGGCGCCGGCGGTCCACGGGCCGCGGCGGCGGAACCCCTCGGCGGGGTTCCGGCCGCCGCGTGCTCAGGGACCCGGCGTCACTGTGCGGCGAGCCGGGCGCGGATCAGCCACAGCCGGTTGGCGAAACGGCGCCCGCGCGGCTGGACGTCGTACGGCCAGCGACCCTCCCCCGCGCCGGGCTGGCCCGGCTCCTTCAGCGACTCGACCTCCCAGCCGTTGGCCTCCAGGAACGGCTCCGGCTCGTCGGTGCCGAAGATCCACGGCGTGCCGTCCTCCGCGAGCCGGTCGAGGAACGGCTTGGAGAAGGGGCTGCGCAGCAGGGTCCGGCCGAGGATGTCGAAGGCCAGGTGGCTGCCGGGCGCGGAGGCGGAGGCCAGCAGGCGCAGCAGCCCGGCGGCCTGCTCCTCGGTGAGGAAGAAGGTCAGCGCCTCGGCGACCCACAGCGTGGGCCGGGTCCGGTCGAAGCCCGCCGCCTCCAGGTCGGGCAGCCACTCCTTGGTGAGGTCCGCGGAGACCTCGTGGCGCCGCACGCCGGGCTTGGCACCCAGCGCGTCGAGGCGGCGCCGCTTCTCGGTGATGAGCGGGCCGTGGTCGACCTCGTAGACGTCGACGTCGTCGGGCCAGTCGAGCCGGAAGGCGCGGGTGTCCATCCCCGCGGCGATCAGCACGACCTGGCCTGTCGAGCCGTCCGCGAGCAGGTCGCGGATGGCGTCGTCCAGGAAGCGGGTGCGGATGGAGATGAACGGCAGCAGACCGCCGCCGACATAGCGGTCGATCAGCTCGAACCCCTTGGGCTCGGCGAGGTCGCGGGCCAGCGGGTCGACGTAGAGGGCGTCCTCGCGCTCGGACTCCAGGGCGCGGGCGGCGGCCATCCACTGTGCGGTGTACGAAACGGCGTGCATGGGTGTGGTGGTCCCTTCGACAAGTGCTCGATCTGGCAGGTCGGTTGGTGGGCGGCTCAGGTGCGGATGACCGCCTTGGTGCGCATCAGGAAGTCGCCGAGGAAGCCGTCGTGCGGCAGTCCGGGCGCGATGCGGTAGGTGGGGGTGTCGCCGACGTAGACATTGCCGATGGTGGGCTCGTCCAGCAGCCGGTCGATCAGTTCCTCCCGGGTGGTCAGGGCGGTGACGACGAGGCTGTCGCGCAGGACGGCCGTGCCGGCCTCGGGGGTCCAGGGCGCCACCCAGACGCAGGGGAAGGGCAGTTCGACGCCGAGCTGGGCCGCGTCGGGCCGGTCGACCTGGTGCACGGCGGGCCGCAACGCCGCACTGCCGTCTCCGAGTTCGGCCACGACCCCCTCCGCGCCCAGCCAGGGCCGGGTGCCCGCCGCCCGGTTGGCCAGATGGGCACCGAACGCACGTGCCGTGGCGACGGGCTGGACCGGCAGTACGGCCTTGTCGTCCTCCGGCGCGAGCGCGGGCAGCGCGCCGAGCCGTTCGGCGAGGGCGGCGCACAGCGGTTCCGGGTCGCCCTCCACGAGGACGGCGGTGGCGTTGACGCAGCCGGTGCCGCCGTGGTGGCTGACCGAGTCGACGATGGTGTCCAGGTGCTCACGCCAGTCCACGTCGGCGGTGACGAGGATCTTGGACCGGCCGGGCCCCTGGGTCAGCACCGCCGGGTCGGTCCGGTGGCGTCGGACCGCGTCGTCGCCGCCGTACACCATGCCGAGGTCGGCGCCGCGCAGCAGCTCGTCGGCCAGCTCGTGCCCGGTGGGCAGGAACGCCACCTGGTCCGGCCCGAGCCCGGCCTCGCGCAGCGCGGTGATCAGACGGTACGGGGTGAACGGCTCCCGGCGCGAGGGGCGGACGGCGACCCGGAAGCCGAGCGCCAGCGCCTCGGGCCAGAGGCTGTGGGTGCCGGGGTGGTTGCCGGCCGCGTTCACCGCGAACACCTCGCCGCGCCGGGTCCACACCGCGCGCCCGGCGCGGGTGAGCGGGTCCCGCCAGTCGTCGCGGGCGTCCACCGGCCTGGCCCGCCGCGCGCTGTCGTACGCGGCCGCCAGGCGCTCACCGATGGCGCGGGTCGCGGTGCGGACGACCCCGAGGGGCACTCCCCCGACCCGGCTGACGAGGTGCTCGTGCTCGGCGACGGTCAGCCCGCCCACCCGGCCGGTGGTGAACAGCTCGGCCGCACGGGCCAGTACGGCGGCCCGCCGGTCGGGGGCCGCAGGCTCGGCACGGCGCAGCGCGGTCAGCGCGCGGTGCAGGAACACTCCGGGCACCAGGCTGAGCTGGGCGACCGGCGCGCCGGAGACATCGGTGACCGTGAGCCGGTTGCGGGCGCGGTACGGGCCCCTCGGTCCGAGCGCGTCGAGCTGGGGCAGTTCCTCCTCTTCCAGCGCGGGCGGCATCAGTAGACCCCCTCGATGACCGTCTCGTTCTCGAAGGTGCCGACCGGCGCGATGTCGGCGACGGAGTCCCCGATCCCGCCCTCGGGCGGCCGGACGCGGGTGGCCAGGTCGCGTTCGAGGTTGTTGGGCAGCAGGAAGGACTTGCTGACGTGGTGGGCGACCACCCGCCCCCGCTCCCCGTAGGGGACGGGCCGGCCGGTCTCGGGGTCGACCACGCCGAAGGTGACCCAGGGGTCGAGCGTGTCGAAGACGCAGGGCCCGTCGTCGGGCAGGCCCGGCCGCTCCCCCGCGAAGCCGAGGATCATCGTGCTGCCGTAGTTGCCGCTGAGGACGGTGTCGGGGAAGACCTCCGTGCGGTACAGGTGGCGGGAGTCGGCGTCCATCTGGGTGCCGCCCCAGCGGATCGCCCGGACCTTGTCGTTGACGAGGTCGACCAGGTCGTCCCGGCGGGCCAGCCGCTCCAGCAGGGGCGGGGTGATGGTCATGACCCCGATGTCCTGGGTGCGCAGCACCTCGGCGGCCTGGTCGATCACGTGCTCCGCGTAGGCGCCCGCCTCGGGCCCCCGGCCCTCGGCGATGGTCCGCTTGACCCAGCGCGGGTCGAGGTCGACACGGAACCCGTACCGGCCGTGGGTGGCGGCGGAGCGCTGGAAGTACTCACCGACGATGTGCGGGCCGCCGGGCACCAGGCCGAGCCAGTCGGCGCCGCGCGGGAAGCCGTGCGCGTCGAGCGCCTCGTTGCTCCAGTGCAGGGTGCGCTCCAGCCAGTCCCGCAGCAGCACGACGCGCTTGGGGGCACCGGTGGTGCCGCCGCTCTCGTAGACCCCGATCACGTCGGGGCGGTCGCCGTAGCCGCGTGGGACGAGGTCGGCGGCGGGCACGTGCCGCAGTTCGGCGGCGACGTTGGGGAAGCGGGCCAGGTCGGCGTGGGTGCGGATGTCGCGGCGGGGGTCGAAGTCGAAGGCGGTGGCCCGCTTGAGCCAGAACGGCGATCCGGTGTCCGGGTCGAAGTGCCAGGCCATGGCGGCCTGGACGAAGGCGTCCGGGTCGGGGCGGGTGCCGTGCGGCGGTTCGAGGATGCGGTCGGTCTCGGCGATGTCCAGCGTCATGGCGCGTCCCAGGTCGGATGGTCAGGAGTGGGGTCCGGCGGCGAGGGCCACGGGGTTGCCGTCGGGGTCGGTGACATAGGCGATCCGCTCGCCCCACGGCATCTCCACGGGGTCGCGCAGCAACGGGACGCCGGCTCCGGCGAGTTCCTTCAGCAGGGTGTCCAGGTCGTCGACGAGGACGAACATCTCGAACCGGACCCCGGTGCCGAACGGCCTGTCGTACCGGGTGGCGGGCCAGTCGGCGGAGACGACGGCCAGCTCCGCCGTGCCGCGGGCGAGGGCGATGTACGTGGGCTCGCCCTCGGGCGGGTTCTGCCGCAGCCGGGTGAAGCCGAGCCGTTCGTAGAAGGCGGCGGTCACCGGGACGTGTGCGGCGAAGACCAGGGGAAAGGCGCGTTCCTGCATGGCGGGTCGGCTCCTGTCGTCGGGGGCGGTCATGGCTGGAGCCGGGTGACGTGCCAGTCGGCGCCGTCGCGCTCGTAGCGCAGCCGGTGGTGCATCCGGTCGGAGCGGGCCGACCAGAACTCCACCTCGTGCGGGACCAGCCGGTAGCCGGTGAACCGGGCTGGGCGGTCCAGGGCGGCGCCGGTGGCGGCCAGGGACTCGGCGGCGGCGCGCAGCGCGTCGGGGTCGGTGAGGGGCTCGCTCTGCTGGGACGCGGCGGACATGGCGTGCAGCGGGACGGGACGGGCGTGCCAGAGGGCGTCCGCCTCGGCCTCGCCGATGGGGACGGCCGGGCCGCCGATGCTGATCTGCTGGGCGGTCTCGCGCCAGTAGAGCAGCCCCGAGGCCCAGCCGGTCTCCTCGATGTCCCGGCTCTTGCGGCTGGTGCTGTGGGTGGTGAACAGCAGGCCCTCGTCGTCGATGCCGCCGAAGACCACGACGCGGGTGGAGGCGCGGCCGCGCTTGTCGGCCGTGGCCAGGGCGAGCGCCCTGGGCTCGCGCACTCCCTGCTCGACGGCCTGGGCCAGCCAGGCGCGGACCAGGCCCAGGGGCTCGGCCGGCGGGTCGTCGTACTCCGGGAAGCCGCGGTCGGTGCGGCCGGTGAGGCTCTCGAACTTGCTGCTGTTCATGCCGTGCCTTCCTTGAGTCGGTCCGGCCTAGACGTAGAGGTTTCCGCGCCCCACGGGGACGCCGTGGCCGCCGACCTGGACGGAGGTGATGTGCTCCCCGGTGCCCTCGGCGGTGGCGAGCATCAGCGAGGGACGGCCCATCTCCACGCCCTGGAGGATCTCCAGCGGCTGCCCGTAGCGGGCGAGGCCGTGCCGGGCGAGGTGGACGGCGAGGGGGCCCGCCGCCGAGCCGGTCGCCGCGTCCTCGACGACGCCGTAGGCCGGGGAGAACATCCGGGTCCGCCAGTGCGAGCCCTGCCCGGCGAAGCAGTTGGCCGCCATGTCGGGGAAGCGGGCGAGGGCGCGGTGGTCCGGGGTCAGCGCGGACAGCGCGGCGACGCTCTCCAGCCCGACGAAGACGTGCCGGGGCCCGTTGCGGTAGATCTCCACCGGCGCGACGGTCCGGGTGACGCCGAGCGCCTCGAGAAGTTCCCCGGCGTGCTCGTACGGTTCCCAGACGGGGTGCGGCTGCCGCATGCGGACGGTCACCGCGCCGTCGTCGTCTCCGAGTTCGACGGGGATGGTGCCCATGGCGGTCTCCAGCCGCAGCCGGTCCCGCTTGAGCACCTCGCCGAGTGCGACCGCCGTACCGAGCAACGGGTGCCCGGCGAAGGGCAGTTCGTTGACCGGGGTGAAGATGCGGATACGCGCGTCGCCGCCGTCGCGGGCGGGGTGGACGAAGGTGGTCTCGGAGAGGTTCATCTCCCGCGCGATCCGCTGCATCTTCTCGGCGGACAGGTCGCCGGCGTCCAGGAAGACGGCGACCGGGTTGCCGTGGAGCGGTTTGCGGGAGAAGGCGTCCACGAGCAGGTACTCGTGCATCAGCGGGGCTCCTGGGTGACCTGGGGAATCGGGAGGGCGGTGGGGTCGGCGAGGGCCTCGACGGCGAAGCCCATGCGGTGGTCCGGGGGGCGGCCGATCAGGTCGGCGGCACGGTTGGGCGGCAGCGGGTGGCCGGCGGGGCGGTCGGTCTCCCACACCATGACGGCGCCCCAGCGGTTGTGCGCCGGGTCGGCGACCCAGTACTTCACCTTCAGGCCGGGCACCTCGGCCCAGTCGCCGGTCACCCCCTCCGACAGGTGCGCGTTGAGGGTGCGGATGCTCTGGGGCGAGTCGTCCAGGTCCCACCAGGCGATCTCCAGCCTCATCGGGGGAGCACCCCCCGCAGCGCGTCCCCGAGCAGCCGGGGCCCGTCGACGGTGAGCACGGACTCGGCGTGGAACTGGAAGGAGGCGAAGTGCGGCCCGCGCAGCGCGTCGACCTCGCCGGTCTCCGGGTCCCGGCTGACGGCGACCTCTCCGGTGCCGGGTACGTGGTGGTGGTCGGCGGGGCTGACGGCGGCGAACGTGTTGTAGTAGCCGACGCGTTCACGCCGTCCGAACAGATCGATGGCACGCTGCAGCCCCTGGTTGGGTTCCGCCCGCCGGATCAGCGGGAGGCCGAGGCGGCGGCTGAGCACCTGGTGGCTGAGGCAGACCGCGAGAAACGGCAGCCGGTCGCGCAGGAGTTGGGCCACGGCCGCGTCCAACGCGGCGATCTTCGGGTCGGCGGTGTCCTGCGGGTCGCCGGGGCCGGGGCCCATCACGACCGCGTCGAACCCGTCGAGGCGGCCGTGCAGCCGGTCGTAGCGCAGCACCTCGGCGGTGGGGCCGAGCGCTTCGAGCTGCTGGACGATCATCGCGGTGAAGGCGTCCTCGGCGTCCACCACCAGGATCTTCCGCCCCTTCAGCTCGGGCACCCTGAGGGCGCCGGGGGGCGTGGCCCCGAGCCAGAAGTCGGCGATGTCGGCGTTCCGGCCGCGCAGCGCCTCCCGCACCTCGGGCCGGTCCCCGAAGCGCGCCGTCGGCAGCGGGGGCACGTCCGGGCCGGCCGCGCCGCCCAGGGCGTGCAGCAGCCCGGCCGCCTTCGCACGGGTCTCGGCGGCTTCCGCGCGCGGGGAGGAGTGGCGCACGAGGGTGGCGCCGACCGCGAGCCGCAGCCTGCCGTCGGCGGCGATGTCGGCGGTGCGGATCAGGATGGCGGAGTCCAGCGAACGACCGCCGCCGGGCTCGCTGCTGATCAGCGCGGCGACGCCGCTGTAGTAGCCGCGTCCCTGGGGCTCGTGGCGCTGGATGACCCGCGCCGCGCTCTCCACCGGGCTGCCGATGACGGTGGGCGCGAACAGGGTCTCGCGGAGGATGTCACGCAGGTCGCGGCGGGTGCGGCCCTCGATGAAGTACTCGGTGTGGGCGAGCCGGGCCATCTCCTTGAGCCGCGGTCCGGTGACCCGGACGCCGGGCTCGCAGACGCGGGACATCATCTTCAGTTCCTCGTCCAGCACCATGTAGAGCTCGTCGGTCTCCTTGCGGTCCTGGAGGAACGCGGTGAGACCGGCCAGGTCGGCGCCGCCGGGCGGGTAGCGGTAGGTGCCGCTGATGGGGTTCATCACCGCGTGACCCCGGCGGACCGAGATGTGCCGTTCCGGGGTGGCGCCGACGAAGGCACGCCCGCCGACATGGATGACGAAGGTCCAGTAGGCGCTGTGCTCGACCGCGGTCAGCCGGCGGAAGACGGCGAGCGCGGTGTGCGGGGTGTAGCCGTCGAGGTCGGCGTGCAGGGTGCGGCGCAGCACGAAGTTGGCGCCCTCGCCGGTGCCGATCTCGTCGGCGACGACCCGCCGGACCTTCTCGGCGTACTCGTCGTCGGACAGGTCGAAGCGGTGGCCGCTCATGCCGACCGGGGTGTCGGGCAGCCGCTCCAGCACGTCCCCGAGGGGCAGCTCCGCCTGCTCGGTGACGGTGAGCGCGATCAGGGGCGAGCCGTCGTCCGGGGCGGCGAAGTCCCGCTCTGCCAGCTGGCGGTAGGGCACCAGGACGAGCGTCTCGTGGCCTCGGGTGCCCCTGCCCTCCGGCAGCGGCAGTCCGGCGAGCGTGACCGGGTGGGAGACCTCGCCCAGCAGGACGTCGACGGTGCCGGGGGTGCCGCTCTCCGGCCGGTGCAGCAGGGCGAAGTCCTGGTCGCCGGGCGCGGCGAGCAGGCGGTCCAGGAGGTCGCTGGGCGGGCTCACCGGAACACCTCCGCGCTGGGCAGGACCACCCCGCAGCGCTCGGCCACGTAGTCCAGGGCGAGGCGGTGCCGTTCGGGGGAGAAGTCGGCGACGGCGTCGGCGGCGAGGAAGACCTGGATGTCGTTGGTGAACGCCTCGACGGCCGTGGCGAGCACGCCGATGTGGGCGTAGACCCCGCAGAGCACGAGCTGGTCGCGTCCGGCGGCGCGCAGCCGGCGCAACAGGCCGGAGCGGTGGAAGGCGCTGTACCGGTACTTGGTGAGCATCCAGTCGCCGGGCTCTGGGGCGAGTTCGGGCACCACCTCGCGGTCCTCGGGCGCGGTACGCATGCCCGGACCCCAGAAGTCCTTGAGCAGTCCCCGGTCCTCGTCGGTCATCCCGCCCGGCTGCGCGGTGTAGGCCACCGGCACCGCGAGGCTCGCGGCGCGCTTGCGCAACCGGGCGGCGTTGTCGACGAGTTCGGAGCGCAGCGGATCGGGGACGGACCGCAGGAAGAAGTGCTGCATGTCGTGGATCAGCAGCGTGGCCCGCTGCGGGTCCGGCGTCCAGTGGGCCGTGTTCGCCGGGAGGCTGTCCGCCGCCGGCAGGGCGTAGGGCGCGATACGGGGTATGCCGACCACCAGTCGGCTCCTTTCGGGGCGGGAGGGCTGAGGGTCTTTCGTTTGGATCAGGCCGGATCAGGGAGCGGGGTCTGGTGCCGTGCATCGCAAGGCGGAGGAGGACGACATGGCGGAGCCATGGCAACCGACGACAACGCCGCGAGGCGCGGTGCCAGACCCCGCGAGCCCGGCAAGATCCAAACGAGAGGCCCTGGGGCCTGCCGGGGCGCGGCGGGGCTCAGCGCAGGGTGTGCGCCCAGCCGGTGACCATGCGCAGCGCCTGGTCGGGGTTGAGCCGGGGGTCGCAGAACGTGGTGTGCCGGTCCCCCACGCTGCCGAGCTGGGAGACGTCGGCGGCGCACTCGGTGACGTCGTCCGGGGTGGTCTCCAGGTGGAGGCCGCCGTTGACGCCGCCGCTCTCGGCCAGGGCGGTGCCGAAGCCCTCGATCTCGGCGAGCATCGCGTCCACCAGGCGGGTCTTGTGCCCGGCGGGACTGGTGATGGTGTTGCCGTGCATGGGGTCGCACAGCCAGATCGCCGGGTGTCCGGCGGCCCGTACGGCCTCCACCAGCGGGGGCAGCCTGCTGGCCACGAAGTCGGTGCCCATGCGGGCGACCAGCACGAGCCGGCCGGGTTCGCGGTGCGGGTCGAGACGGTCGGCCAGGGCGGTGACGTCCTCGGTGGTGGTACCGGAGCCGATCTTGCAGGCGACCGGGTTCAACACCTCGGCGAGCAGCCGCACATGGGCACCGTCGGGCTGCCGGGTGCGTTCCCCGATCCACGGCAGGTGCGTGGAGCCCAGGTAGGAGCGGGTGCCGTCCTGGCGCAGCATGGGCAGTTCGTAGTCGAGCAGCAGTGCCTCGTGGCTGGTCCACACCTGTTCGGCGGGCGGCCGGCCGGCGTTGAGGTCGGCCAGTTCGCGGACGATCTCCCGGGCGGCCTGGTGGCAGGTGAGGATGCGCTCGGGGTCGGCGCGGCGGCTGACCGGGTCGGCCTCGGGTGCGTTGACCATGTGGCCGCGGAAGACGGGCAGGGTGATGCCGCCGACCTGTTCCACGGGCTTGGAGCGGGGCTTGGCGAACTGTCCGGCGATCCGGCCGACGCGCAGCACGGGCTTGCCGGTGACCGCGCCGGCCGCCTCCGCGAGGTGGTCGAGCAGGTCGGTCTTGCGGCGCACGTGTCGGGGGCTGGACTCGGCCGGGTCCTCGGCGCAGTCCCCCGCCTGGAGCAGCAGGGCCCGCCCGGCGGCGACGTCGGCGAGCAGGTGGCGCAGCCCTTCGGCGGCGTCGGCGGTGACCAGGGGTGGACAGGTGCGGAGGGTGGCGCGCACCCGCTCGACCGGGCGGGCGTCGTCCCACTGTGGCTGCTGTAGGGCGAGTGACGCGTGGATGTCCTGGAGGGAGGGGCGCACGGCTTCCTCTTGCGGGGTCGGGGCGGGGACCGGGGGCCGGCCGGCCGGCGTCAGGTCGGGATTCCGTCGCGGCGGACCGCGGGGACGTCGATACCGAGGGCCCTGAACTGCTGGCAGGGGTTCATGAACTCGCGCTGCTGCTTGATCTTCCCGTTCTCGAAGGTGAAGGAGTGCAGGAAGTGGTTGCGGTAGAGGCCGGGCTCGTAGCCGGGAAAGAGGATCTGGCCCTCGCCGTCGCACTCCACCCAGAACCGGTCGGGGTCCTGGGTGTCGAAGATCTCGACGTTGATCCAGGCCCAGTCGGGAAAGCACTTGAGCGACCAGACGGCGTGCTCGCCGAGCCGGTCCCGGCCGCTGATGACGATGGGCTCGCCGGTCTCGGTGGTCCACAGACCGCCGGTGCCGTCCTCGGTGAACAGCAGGTGCCGCTTGAGGCGGTCCTGGCCACGGGTGTTCATGTACTGGGCGACGATGGCGCGGTTCTGTTCGCGGATCTCGTGCTCGTCGGACATGTCTGATCTCGCTTTCCGTCACTGGGAGGCGAAGGGCCGCTGCCGCGCCGGGGCGGGCGGGCCTGGAGCACATCGGAACGAAGGGGAGTTCGCGGTGGTCGTACGGGCCGTCAGACCAGCATGCTGATGGCGCGCGGGTCCTGGCCGACCAGGGCGCTGCCGTAGACCTGCTCGGGGACGCCCATGCCGAAGCCGGCGTGCCGGCTGCCGGTGTGGATGTCGCGCCAGAGCCGCTGGAGGGGGTTGGACTCGTCCAGGGCGGAGGAGCCGTAGAGGGTGACGATGTCGTCGACGGTCCGGCGGCACTGCTGGACGACGTGGGTGGCGTCCATGCGGGCGCGGGCCCGGGTGAGCAGGTCGGGGTTCTCGCCCGCCCGGGCGTGCTCGTCCACGCTGTCGGCGAGGCGGCGGGCGTGCAGCCGGGCGGTGTCCAGCCGGGTGGCGGCGGCCGCGAGGGCGAGCCGGGCGGTGGGCGACTCGGCCTGGCTGGCGAAGGTGGTGCCGGCCACGCGCCGGGTCCCGGCGTGTTCCAGGGCGTAGCGCAGGGCGGTGTCGGCGCCGCCGAGCAGCGAGCCGATCAGGCCGACCATGAAGACGCCGGTCAGGCTGTTCCGGTAGCGGCGGTCGGCCGGCACCAGGCCGTCGCTCTCGCCGTCGATCAGCGGCTTGTAGGGCAGCAGCCGGTGCGCGGGCACGAACACCCGGTCGGCGACGACCGTGTTGCTGCCGGTGCCGCGCATCCCGACGAAGTGCCAGGTGTCGCGGACGGTGATGTCGGCGGCCGGCATCAGCGCGAAGTGCGGCTGGAGTCCGGTGCCGGTGTCGGCGAGCAGCAGTCCGCCGATCCACTCAGCGTGCAACGAGCCGGAGGCGTAAGGCCATTCACCGCTGACCCGGACCCCGCCGTCCACCGGTTCCACGGTGCGCACGGGGGCGCCCAGGATGAGCGCGGTACGGGCGTCGGGGTCGTCGTCCCAGACCTCGGCGCGGGTGCGCTCGGGGAAGAGGGAGACGACGAAGTTGCCGACGTTGAGCACGCCGGTGACCCAGGCCGCGGAGACGCAGCCACGGCCCAGCTCGGTACATACTTCCAGCAGGGTGCGCACCGAGGTCTCGTGGCCGCCGTTGCTCTCGGGCACCAGCAGCCGGGTCAGTCCGGCCCCGGTGACGCGGGCCATGACCTCGTCGGGCAGCCGCCGGTCGCGGTCGCTGTCGGCGGCGCGTTTCCAGAGTTCCTCGCGAAGGCCGACGGCCTGGTTCACCAGCTCCGCGGCACGCGCGTCGAGGTTATTTCCTGAACCGCGCAATTTCTTTTTCCTTCCGGATTTTCGGGACGCAGAGAGCCCCGGTGCGGGTGGCGCTCCGGACGATTGGCGGTCCGTTTCCTCCGGCCGCCCCGGCATCGTACGTGGGCCCGTTCGGCACAGCCACCCCCGTTGAATTCACCGCGCCGGATACGAAACTTTCCGTTCCGCTTGCCGGTCGCCGCCGGGCACGCGCGACCGGGAAAAGCGGAATACGCTCTTTCCATCCACCCGACCACCAGGGAGCGGGCGTTCAACCGTGGAATCTCCTCGGTTGAACGGGCGCCGGAGTGCGTCGACGCGCCTTACGCGGGCGTCGGCGGCTGTGGTAATCCCTTTGGTTCGACAGGGCCGGACGCCGGATCTATTCCTCAGGAGACTGGCATGAGCAATAGCGCCCAGAAGTCCTACGATTACGCGACCGCCGACTTCAACGCCGTATATCGCGGAGGTGAACTGCTGGGTGACGCCGGGATCACCCGGGTCCCCTGGGACATCGGTGAACCGCAGCCCGGTGTGCTTGAATTCGAGCGCCGCGGACGAATTCGCGGCGAGGTGCTGGACGCGGGCTGTGGTCTGGGTGACAACGCCGTGTTCCTGGCCGCCCGCGGCTACCGGGTCACCGCCGTCGACGCCGCCTCCACGGCGATCGAGCGGGCCAGGGAGCGGGCGGCGAAGCAGCAGGGCGGCACGGAGATCGAGTTCGCCGTCGCCGACGCCACCAGCCTGGCCGGCTACGAGGGCCGCTTCGACACCGTCCTGGACAGCGCGCTGTTCCACACGCTCGACGCGGACGGGCGCCGCCGGTACGCCGCCGCGCTTCGCCGGGCCGCCCGGCCCGGAGCCTGGCTGGACATGCTGTGCTTCGCGGCCGTCCCCGGCGGAATGCCCGAGCCCCTTTCCGTCTCCGAGGAGACGGTGCGCGAGGTGCTGACCGGGGCCGGCTGGACGGTGACGGAGCTGACCCGGACCGCCTACTGGGGCGTGGCCGAGGCCACCCGCACCTTCCTGGAGAAGACCGGCGTCCAGGTGGAGATCGACGAGGCGGGACGCACCCAGCTGCCGGTCTGGTCCGTCCTGGCCGAGCGCGCCTGATCCGCGCGCGTCCGCCGTACCGCAACGTTCCCCGAAAGAAGGTCTCCCGATGCCGACGACCGTCAAACCCGTGAAGCTGGACCTGGCCCGGCTGGAAGCGATGGCGGAGTCCGACTACTACAACCCGTACACGATCTTCGACTGGCCCGAGTCCCTCGGCACCGACCGGCCGTGGATGAGCGAGGACCTGGTCACGCTCGCCGGCACCGAGGAGTGGGGCAAGCTGACGCGGGAGCAGCAGCTCGCCCTGACCCGGTTCGAGGCGGTGAACTTCTTCAGCCTCAACGTGCACGGCATCCGGGAGCTGCTCAGCGAGGTCGTGCTCCGCATCCACACCAAGACCTACGCCGACGCCTCGGAGTTCCTCCACCACTTCATCGGTGAGGAGAACGAGCACATGTGGTTCTTCGGGACCTTCTGCCTGAAGTACGGCGGGAAGGTGTACCCGGCGGTGCCGCAGGTCGGTCCGGGCCGGATCGAGGGGGTGGGCGACGCGGCGACCGAGCTGGTCATCTTCGCCCGCATCCTGATCTTCGAGGAGCTGGTCGACTACTTCAACGCCCGGATGGCGACGGACGATTCGCTGCCGCCCATCGCGCAGGAGATCAACCGGGTCCACCACCAGGACGAGAGCCGCCATGTCGCCTTCGGGCGGCATCTGTTCACCCAGCTGCTGGACCAGGTCAAGGAGAGCCGCCCGGAGGACATCCCGGTGCTGGCCAACTACCTGGAGACGTACCTGGAGTACAGCGTCCGCAGCCTGTACAACCCGGCCGTGTACCGCGACGCCGGGCTGGACCAGCCCCTCGAGCTGCGCCGCCGCCTGCTGGAGCACCCGGCCCGGCACGCCGCGCACAACGCGATCCTCAACCGCACCCGCAAGTTCCTCGCCCGCAACGGCCTTCAGGTCCAAGGAGCATCGGCATGAGCGACGACAAGCTGACCAAGATCCTCACCTTCATCCACCAGCGCAACCCCGAGGTGGGCGAGCTGAACCTGGACGACGACCTGATCGACCGCCGCGCGGTGGACTCGCTGGCGTTCGTCGAGTTCCTCTACCTGCTGGAGGAGCTGAGCGGGGAGACCATCGACCCCGAGGAGATCGACGTCGAGGACTTCCGCACCCTGCGCGCCATCGACAAGCGCTTCCTGCACGGCGCGGCGGCGCACTGATGGGCACCGCCACGGGGACGACGGACAACGGCCTCGGCGTCCTCGGCCCGGACGAGCTGCGGCTGCTGCGCGCGTTCGACTCGCTGGTGCTGTCCTGGGCGCACGAGTGCGAGGCCGAGGAGCGGCGCTACCCGTTCCTGCTGCGGCCGGCGGACCTGGAGTCCATCGACTACTACGAGAACTTCCCGCACCTGGGTCTGGCGGCCGTCGCGGCCGACCCGGCCCGGCTCGGGGAGCTGCGCGCCGGTGCCACGGGCCCGCTGGCGGAGCTGCCGGCCTCCGTCCTGGGCGACGCGGCGCTGGCCCTGCCGTCGGCCGCGTGTTACTCGGTCTACTTCGACCTGAGGAATCAGGCTCTTCCAGCGACGGAGAACCGCTTCACCACCGTCGCCACCTGTTTCCGCAACGAGACGCGCTACGAGGGTCTGCGCAGGCTGCTCGGGTTCAGCATGCGCGAGATCGTGTTCGTCGGCTCGCCCGAGGGCGCCACCGAGCACCTGAAGCGGGCCAAGGAGCAGGTGCTGGGCCTCGCCGACCGGCTGGGCCTGAAGATGAGCACCGAGGTCGCCACCGACCCGTTCTTCGACCGCACCGGATCACGGGCCACGATGCAGCGGCTCTTCCCGGTGAAGGAGGAGTTCGTGGTGGACGGCCTGGCCATCGGATCGGTGAACTACCACCGCAACTTCTTCGGGGAGCGCTGCGCGATCTCCCTGCCCGACGGCGCGCCCGCCTCCACCAGCTGCCTGGCCTTCGGCCTGGAGCGTTGGGTGCACGCGCTGACCACCCGGTTCGGTGACGCCCGGTCCGCCGCCGAGGCGGTCCTCGAAGCCGTCTGACCCCGCCCGCCCTCCGCCGAAAGTGAGCCGATGACCGACACGACCGTCGACGACGCCCTGGAGACCGGCGAGATCCAGGTGAGCGACGACATCCGGATAGCGTACGAGCGACGCGGGTCCGGCCCCGACATCGTCCTCGTCAACAACTTCTTCATGGACCGCAAGTCCTGGCGGTCCTACACCGCGAAGCTGGCCACCACGGCCCGGCTCACCTCCTACGACCTGCGTGGCCAGGGCGACTCCAGCCCGCACGCCGGGGAGCCGGTGTGGGAGGACCACATCAGCGACCTGAAGGCCCTGTTCGACGGGCTGGGTCTGGAGAAGGCGATCCTGGTGGGCACGTCGTTCTCGACGCTGATCTGCCGGGACTTCGCCGTGGCCCACCCGGACCGGGTGCAGGGCCTGATCCTGGCGGGGCCGGCGATGAGCCCGCACGGCCCGCAGCGGCTGCGCAGGATCACCAAGTCCTGGCTGAAGACGCTGGAGACGTCCGGACTGGGCGTGCTGTACGAGCAGTTGTACCCGCTCGTCTCCGGGGACCGGGCGGTGGAGGAGGCGGGGCCCATCGGGTTCATGGGCCGCAAGCAGAACTTCCTCGGCATCCACACCGTGGAGTCCCTGCGCGCCGGGCTCGCGGTGTCGGTGAAGGCGCCGCTGGACCCGCAGATCATGACCAAGGTGGCGGCCCCGACCCTGCTGTTCGTCGGCGGGGACGACTTCTCGCTGAGCACGGACGCGGTGCGGGAGATGGTGGGGCTGTTCCCGGACGCCGTCACCGTCACCGTGCCGGACGGCGGGCATCTGGCCTTTCTGGAGGAGCCCGAGTGGTTCCAGCGGGAGGTGGAGTCGTTCGTCGAGCGGGTCGCCGGGACGGGTGACTGAGACACCGCTTCCGGGGCTCCCGAGCGCATGGCTGCTCGGGAGCCCCGGCCGTGTCCGGCGGGTGGTGCTGGCGAGCGCCGCGGTCGCCCCGCCGGGCACCGGCGCGGCGCAGCACCGGGCCGGCCGGGACGCGGTGGGCGCGGCGCTGCGGCGGGCGGGCAGCCCGGTGACGTCGGTGGGCCGCGCGTACAGCGGGGCGCCGGTGTGTCCGGCGGGGTTCCCGGCCTCGGTGACCCACAGCACCGCGCTGGCGGTGGCCGCCGTCGCGCCCGGCGCGCGCGGGGTGGGCGTGGACCTGGAGCCGCGCTGCCCGGACCTGGGACTGCACCGGTTCCTGCTGGACGAGCGGGAGCGGACCGAGCTGTGGCCCCGGGGCGATCCGCCGGGGCTGCGGCGGCTGTTCGCCGCGAAGGAGGCCGCCTTCAAGGCGCTCTCGGACTGTGTGGACGCCCATGGCGGGCTGTTCTGGCGGGTGCGGCTCGGCCTTTGCGACGGGCGTCTGTGGGCGCGGGCCGGTGACCGGTACGCGCTGGTCGGGGAGCTGTCGGTGCCGGCGTTCGCGCTGGCCGTGGCCGTCACGGCTGATCCATAACCAAAAGTTCGGCATCCCAGAAAAACTAGGTCTTGGACTTCTGATCGCACCGTCGGGACCATGACTGGGACGGCAGTGCCGCAGCGACCCCCGTCAGCGGCACTGTCGTCCCTCGACGAAAGGAACGGACCGTGCCCGCTCGCCCCGAACCGCCCACCGCGCGCGAGGACCTGAGTACGCCCGCCCGGCAACTGGCCGAGCGCGTCGGCGGTCCGCTGTTCGCCGAGGGCCAGGACGGCTACGACGAGGAACGCGCCCGCTACCAGACCCACCGGCCGCACCGACCGGCGCTCGTCGTCGGCGCGGCCGAGCCCAAGGACGTCCAGCTCGCGGTGGAGTTCGCCGCCGCGCGCGACCTGCCGGTGGGCGTGCAGGCCACCGGCCACGCCCCCGCGCTGCCCGCCGGCACCGGGGTCCTCGTCAGCACCCGCCGAATGACCGAGGTGCGCGTCGACCCGGCCGCCCGCACGGCCTTCCTGGGCGCGGGCGTGCGGTGGAAGCAGGTCGTCGAGGCGGCCGCGCCGCACGGTCTGGCCCCGCTCAGCGGCAGCGCCCCGGACGTGGGCGCGGTCGGCTACACCCTGGGCGGCGGAATCGGCCTGCTGGCCCGCAAGTTCGGGTACGCCGCCGACCACGTCCGGCGCGTGGAGTGCGTCACCGCCGACGGCCGGCCCCGCGAGGTCACCGCCGACAACGACCCCGACCTGTTCTGGGCGCTGCGCGGCGGCCGCGACAACTTCGGCCTGGTCACCGGCCTCGAAGTGGAGCTGGTCCCGGTGGCCGGGCTCTACGGCGGCGGCCTGTACTTCGACGGGGCCTCGGCCGAGCACGTCCTCAACGCGTACCTGCGCTGGACGGAGACGGTCCCCGAGGAGATGACGTCCTCCCTGGCCCTGGTCCCGCTGCCCGACGCCCCGACCCTGCCCCCGCCGCTGCGCGGGCGGTACGTGGTGCACGTCCGGATCGCCTACCTCGGCGACGCGGCCCACGGGGAGCGGCTGGTCGCCCCGCTGCGGGCGCTCGGGCCCCGGCTGGCGGACTCGGTGCGCGAGCTGCCGTACACCGAGTCGGGTTCCATCCACAACGACCCGGTGGCCCCGGCCGCGTACGTCGGGACCAACGCGATGCTCTCCGGGCTGGACGCCGGCGCGGTGCGCACCGTACTGGACCTTTCGGGGCCGGACGCACCGATCACCAGCATTGTCGAGGTGCGCCATCTGGGCGGCGCGCTGGCCCGGCCGCCGCGTGTGCCGAACGCCGTCGGCCACCGCTCGGCCCGCTATCTGCTCGCGGTGCTCGACCGGGTCACCGACGACACCGCCGACACCGTCCGCGCCGCGCACACCCGGCTCACCGACGCCCTGTCCCCGCGCACCACGGGCCGCAACCTGAACTTCCTCTACGGCGCCGCCGCCACCCCGGACCAGGTGCGCCGGGCGTACGAACCCGGCGACTACGCGCGCCTCGGCCGGATCAAGGCCGCCCACGACCCCGGAAACCTCTTCCGGCTCAACCACAACATCCCGCCGAACCCCTTCCCCGGCCCCCGCTGACGGGCCGCGGCCGACCGCTCGGAACAGCAGAAGGAACGATGATGGAAAAGAAATGGTGGACCCTGTTGGGGGTGTGCGGCGGGACGTTCATGCTCCTGCTGGACACCACCATCGTGTACGTCGTCATGCCCGATGTGCAGCGCGACCTGAACGCCAGCTTCGCCGACCTCCAGTGGGTGATCGACGGCTACGCGCTGGCGTTGGCCTCCTTCCTGCTGACGAGCGGCACGCTGGCCGACCGGTTCGGGCGCAAGCGCCTCTACGCGATCGGCGTGGCCCTGTTCACGGTCGCCTCGCTGCTGTGCGGTGTGGCCCAGTCGCCGCTGATGCTGATCATGTCCCGGGTGCTCCAGGGCGTGGGCGGCTCGATCATGTTCGCCACCGGTCTGGCGCTGCTCGCGGGCAGCTTCCAGGGCAAGGAACGCGGCATGGCGTTCGGTGTGTGGGGCATGGTCACCGGCCTCGCCTCCGCCATCGGCCCGGTGGCCGGCGGCCTGATCTCCAGCGGCATCAGCTGGCGGGGCATCTTCCTGGTCAACGTGCCGATCGGTGTCATCGTGGCCCTGATCATCGCGCTGCGCGTGGACGAGTCGAAGTCGCCGTTCGCCCGCAAGCTGGACTGGCCCGGCTTCGTCCTGCTCACCGGCGGCCTCGCCACCCTGGTCTACGGTCTGATCCGCGCCGGTGAGACGAAGTGGAGCGACGGCCGCGCGGTGACCGGTCTGGTGGTGGGCGCGGCCCTGCTGCTCGCCTTCCTGCTGGTGGAGGCGAAGTCCGAGCAGCCGATGTTCGACCTGAGGCTGTTCCGCATCCCCACCTTCGTCGGCGGTTCCATCGCCGCCTTCGCCATGAACGGCTCGCTGTTCGCGATGTTCCTGTTCCTGGCTATCTACTTCCAGGAGGCGCTGGACTACTCCTCGCTGGAGACGGGCCTGCGCCTGCTCACCGCCTCGCTGTCGATGCTGGTCGCCTCCCTGATCGCCGGACGGCTCAGCGCCAAGGTGCAGCCCCGCTACATGATCGGCGTCGGGCTGCTGCTGGTCGGTGCCGCGCTGCTGCTGATGAGCGGGATCACCGAGTCCAGCGGCTGGGAGCACTTCATCCCCGGTCTGGTGCTGGGCGGTGTCGGCGCCGGTCTGGTGAACCCGCCGCTGGCCTCCACGGCCGTGGGCGTCGTGGACTTCTCCCGCTCCGGCATGGCGTCGGGTGTGAACGGCACCTTCCGTCAGCTCGGTGTGAGCGCGGGTGTCGCGGTGCTCGGCTCGACCTTCGCCGGTGTCATCAGCGACCGCTTCCGTGACGGACTGCGCGGGGTGCCGGAACTGGCAGGCCGCAGCGACCAGTTGGCCGCACTGACGCGGGGCGGCGAGACCGGTGAGGCGGTGCGGCTGGTGCCGGAGCAGTACGGGGAGAAGGTGCAGCAGATCGCCACGACCGGGTTCGTGGACGGCCTCAACACCCTGCTCGCCGTGTCGGCCGGCCTGGCCCTGCTCGGCGGTGTGCTGGCCCTGGTGCTGATCCGGCCCGCCGACTTCCAGGCGGCCCAGCAGCCGAAGCCCGCGACGAACGACGCTCCCGGTCAGTCGCCGGTGGCCGCGGAGAGCTGAGTCCGGCACACGGAAGCGGGCCCGTCGGCTGCCGACGGGCCCGCTTCCGTGCTGTCAGGTCACGCGCCGCTCAGCGAGGCGACCTGCGTCGGAGCCGGCTCACCGAAGGACTGCCGGCAGTGCAGCAGCAGTTCGCGCAGGGCGGGGCTCTTGGTGGGCGCGGAGATCAGGGCGAGTACCGCGGGGACGTCGGCGTCCGTGATGGCGACGGTCTTGAGCCCCTTCTGATGGCCGGTCATCGACTCGGAGAGCACCGCGACCCCGAGGCCCCGCTCGGCCAGCTGCATCACCGCGCCGGGCGCGCTGGCCTGAAGCGCGATGGTGGGCGTGAGGCCCAGCGCGGCGGAAGCCTCGTCCAGCGTCGCCCGGATTCCGGTCCCCTCGGGCAGACAGACGAGCGGGAAGGCGCTCAGTTCGGCGAGGGTGACCCCGTCCTTTTCGGCCAGCGGATGCTCGTGCGGCACGGCGGCGACGATCGGCTCGCTGATCACCTGCCAGCCGTCCAGGTCGTCCGGCGCGCGATGGGCGGCGCCGATCAGCGCCAGGTCGACGGTGCCCTCGCGGACGTACTCGCCCAGCTTGGCGGAATCGTCCTCGAGCAGGCTGATCTCGACACCGGGGTGGGCGAGATGGAAGCCGGACAGCGCGTCGAACAGCGGCTGGACCGTGCAGGCGGTGACCATGCCGACGACCAGCTTGCCCCGGACCAGGCCGTTCATCTCGTCCACGGCCTGCCGCAGCGAGTCCATCGAGGAGAGCACGGACTTGGCGTGCGCCAGCACCACCTCGCCGACGGCCGTGAGCTGCACACTGCGGCCGGAGCGGTCGAGCAGGGTGGCCCCGAGGTCGTTCTCCAGCTGGCGGATCTGGGCGCTGATCCCAGGCTGGCTGATATGCACCAGCTCCGCGGCCCTGGTGAAATTGGCTTCCTGCGCCACGGCGATGAAGTACCTGAGCTGCCTGATCTCCATAACTCCAAATTATAACGCCGATCCGGATGATTGATTGGACTTGTTCTCGGCCAATGACGGAAAATTGCCACGTTGGTACCCGGACCGCAGGAAAGGATGATTGTGTCCGAGAACGAGAAGGCCCTGAAGCCGGAAGACCTC
Organism: Streptomyces griseoluteus; assembly: GCF_004784465.1. GTDB lineage: Bacteria > Actinomycetota > Actinomycetes > Streptomycetales > Streptomycetaceae > Streptomyces > Streptomyces griseoluteus. The sequence goes on from NZ_SRRU01000003.1 coordinate 124,129, forward strand.
ACCCGTCTCTTCGTGGAGCGCGCCAACGCGGGTGACGCCGCCGGCCTCGCCGCGCTGTACGACGAGGAGGCCGTGATGGCCTACCCGCCCGGCAGCACGACGGTGGGCCGGGAGGCGATCCGCCAGCTCTGGGAGAAGGTGCTGTCCAACGGGCCGCGCTTCGAGCCCGAGGAGCCCCTGCCCACGCTGGTGTTCGGTGACATCGCGCTCACCTCGACGCCGCCCAAGGACGGTTCGGGCGCCCGCGCGCAGGTGGTCAAGCGCCAGGCGGACGGCAGCTGGCTGCGCATCATCGACCAGCCGGAGTTCCGCCCGCCGACGAGCTGACGGCCTGTCGTTTTCTGGCCATCCTCGCCTGGGCGCCACCGGCCATCGCACGGCTGGCGCCCGGTGCGCGACGCGGGACGCCCGGCCGAAAAACCTGTTGTCTCCCACGAGACACCGGTTCCCGTCCGGACGATTTCCCGGATCGCGCATTGACGATTCACCGGCACCGGATATGGTGCACGGCAGCAGGTCCAGAGCCAAACGGGGGAGGCTCTTCACAGTGATACGCGATACTCGGCGCCGCTTTTCGGCGCGGCGGCTCCTTTTCCGGAGCCGCCCCTTCCAGCCCGGCCCACTCGGTCGACGCCGCCCCTTGAGCGCGGCGCACCACCGGAGGCCGGGCTCTCGTGTATCCCCGGTCTGTTGTTCCGGCCGGGTATTCGCGCACGGTCGCTGACCTCCCCGACACACCGTCGCCGGTTTCTCCCGGCACCCTCACGGGTGTCCCGAACCGGTCGACCGGTCTGTGGCCACGCGCGTCAATCTCGCATCTTTATGCCCCCCGTACGGACATATGAACAGGAGATTGAGAATGGCTGTGACGGAAACCAGAGGAATTCACCTGGCCGCCCCGGTGATCTGCGAGTCGGCGGAAATGTGGAACGCACAGGCGGACAGCCTGCCGGTGACACGCGCGCCCATCGAGTCGCTGTCGACCGACGACTCCCCCCGGATATCGGGCGAGAACGAGGAACACGTACGGCACCTGGCGCAGTGCGTCTCGCCGCTGCCGCCGATCATCGTGCACCGCGCCACACTCCGCGTCATCGACGGCGTCCACCGGCTGCGGGCCGCCCGGCTCAACGGGCGGACCCACATCGACGTGCAGTACTTCGACGGCACCGCCAAGGACGCGTTCCTGCTGGCGGTGGAGCGCAACGCCCACCACGGGCTACCGCTGACCCGCGCCGACCGCAACGCGGCCGCGCTGCGGATCATCCGCTCGCACCCGGACTGGTCGGACCGGATGATCGCGTCCGCCACCGGGCTGTCGCCGAAGACGGTGGGCTCGATCCGGCGTCGTTCGGGTGACGCAATTCCTCAGTTGAACGCGCGGATCGGCCGGGACGGCCGGTCGCGCCCGGTGGACAACTCCGAGCGGCGCCGGCTGGCGGGTGAATACGCCCGTACCCATCCGCAGGCCACGCTGCGGGAGATCGCCCGGGAGAGCGGGCTGTCCCTGGCCACCGCCCGCGATGTGCGCGAGCGCGTGCAGAAGGGCGCGAGTCCGACCCTCGGCGGGCGGCCGTCCGGCGGGCCGGTGCACAGGCCGGCCGCGCCGGCACCCGCGTCGCGCGGTCCGGAGCAGGGCGGTGTGACGGCCTTCGCGCTGGCGGAGACCTTGCTTCTGCTCAAGCGGGACCCGTCGATACGGCTCACCGAGCACGGCCGGTTCCTGCTGCGCCTGCTGGACACCCACGCGCTGGCGAACCGGCGCTGGGAGGAACTGGTGGACCGGATTCCGCCACACTGCGCGGCCAAGGTCGCGGCCGCGGCCCGGGAATGCGCGGCGTCCTGGCGGGACGCGGCCCAGCAGTTGGAGGAGCGGGCCCGCGCGGTCGACGGCCGGGGGGCGGTGAACACCATCGCCTGAATCCAGCGATTCTCCCTATGCTCTCCGCATGACAATTCTGGTGACCGGGGCCACCGGCAAGACGGGCCGCCACGTATTGTGGGAACTGCTGGCAGCCGGCGAAGAAGTACGTGTATTGACCCGTGACCCGGAAAACGCGAAAGTTCCGTCCGGGACAAGTGTCGTACGCGGCGACCTGAGCGATCCGGAAAGCCTTTATCCGGCGCTCGACGGGGTGTCCTCGGTATTCCTCTTCCCGGTTCTCGACGCCATTCCGGCATTCGCGGCGACGGCGAAACGTGCGGGAGTGGAGAAGGTGGTGCTGTTCACCGGGGCCTGGGCCGCCGGACACACCGCGCGGGACCGGTCCTCCTGGGTCTACCCGAGGTACCGGGCGGCCGAGGCGGCGCTCGCGGAGAACGGGCCGGCGCGGTGGACGGTGCTCCGGCCGGCGCCCTTCGCCACCAACGCGCTGTGGTGGGCGCCGGGCGCGCGGGCGGACGGGGTGGTACGGCTGCCCCATCCGGACGCCGTGTGCCCGGCGGTGCACGAGGCCGACCTCGCGGCGGCGGCCGTGGCCGCGCTGCGGACGGACGGCCACCACGGGCGCTGGTACACGGTCACCGGGCCCGCACCCGTCTCGCAGACGGAGCAGGTCGCCGCGATCGCGGAGGCGAGCGGGCGGCCGCTGCGGGTGGCCCGGATCGACCCGGAGGTCTGGCGGTCCGAGGCGGAGCGCTTCCTGCGGCCGGGGATCGTCGCGGACCTGCTGAACGAGTGGTCCCAGACCGAGGCCGACCCGGCCACCGCCCTGCCGGTCACCTCGGCCGTGGAGGACCTCACCGGCCGGCCCGCGCGCACCTTCGACCGCTGGGCCGCGGACCACGCCGACGACTTCCGCTGATCCCGCCGATCCCGAACCGGTCCCGAAAGGACGTCATGGAGTACACCCAGCTCGGCCGCAGCGGTCTGCGCGTCTCCCGGCTCTGCCTCGGCACCATGAACTTCGGGGTGCACACCGAGGAGTCCGAGGCCCACCGCATCCTGGACGCCGCCCTGGACGCGGGCGTCAACTTCGTGGACACCGCCGACCTGTACGGCTGGCCCGAGCACCCCGGCCTGACCGAGACGGTGATCGGCAACTGGCTCGCGCTGGGCGGAGGCCGCCGCGAGCGGACGGTGCTGGCCACCAAGGTGTACTCCGACATGGGCGACTGGCCCAACGAGGGCGGGCTCTCCGCGCTGCACATCCGCCGGGCGGTCGAGGCCAGCCTGCGGCGGCTGCGCACCGACCACATCGACCTGTACCAGATGCACCACGTCGACCGGTCCGTCCCGTGGGACGAGATCTGGCAGGCCCTGGACGTCCTGGTGACCCAGGGCAAGATCGTCTACGTCGGCTCCAGCAACTTCGCGGGCTGGCACCTGACCGAGGCCCAGGAGACCGCGCGCGCCCGGCACCTGCCCGGCCTGGTGAGCGAGCAGTCCCACTACAACCTCCTGGAGCGCACCGTCGAGCTGGAGGTGGTCCCGGCCGCCCGGCGCTACGGCATCGGCCTGCTCCCCTGGTCCCCGCTGCACAGCGGCCTCCTCGCCGGGGTGCTCCGCGACGAACGCCGGGGCGTGCGGCGCACGGCAGGGCGGGCCGCCGCCGCGCTGGCGAGGAGGCGCCCGCAGATCCAGGAGTACGAGGACTTCGCCGCCGAGCTGGGCCAGGAGCCGGGGCATGTCGCGCTGGCCTGGCTGCTCGCCAACCCGGCCGTCACCGCGCCCGTCGTCGGGCCGCGTACGCCGGCCCAGTTGCACAGCGCCCTCGCCGCGCTCGACGTCGAGCTGGAGCCGAAGGCGCTGGCCCGGCTCGACGAGATCTTCCCCGGTCACCGGCCCGCGCCCGAGGCGTACGCCTGGTGACACCCGGCCGGGGCACCCACCCCGGCCACCCCGCACCGTCAGCAGCCGCTGCAACCCGAGGAGTGTCATGCCCCGCCGTCTGTTCACTTCCGAGTCCGTCACCGAGGGCCATCCCGACAAGATGGCCGACCGGATCAGCGACACGGTCCTCGACGCGCTGCTGGCGCGTGACCCGCGCTCGCGCGTCGCCGTGGAGACCCTGATCACCACCGGCCAGGTGCACGTGGCCGGCGAGGTCACCACGCGGGCCTGGGCCGACGTGCCCGCCCTGGTCCGCGAGGCCGTGCTCGACATCGGCTACGACGCCTCCGCGAAGGGCTTCGACGGCGCCTCCTGCGGGGTGTCCGTGTCCATCGGGGCCCAGTCCCCCGACATCGCGCGCGGTGTCGACGCGGACAGCGAGGATCTGCTGGCCGCCCAGGGCGCCGGGGACCAGGGCCTGATGTTCGGCTACGCGACCGACGAGACCCCGGAGTTGATGCCGCTCCCGATCCGGCTGGCGCACCGGCTGGCCCAGCGGCTCACCGAGGTGCGCCGCTCCGGGAACATGCCGTACCTCAGGCCCGACGGGAAGACCCAGGTCACCGTCGAGTACGACGGGGACCGGGCGGTCCGGCTGGACACGGTCGTCGTCTCCGCACAGCACGCGGCGGACGTCTCGCTGGAGGACCTGCTGGTGCCCGAGGTGCGCCGCAACGTGGTCGACGTGGAGCTGGCGCGGCTGGCCGGGGAGGGCATCGAACTCGACACCGAGGGCTGCCGGTTGCTGGTGAATCCCACCGGGCGCTTCCACATCGGGGGCCCGATGGGCGACGCGGGGCTGACCGGCCGGAAGATCATCATCGACACCTACGGCGGGATGGCCCGCCACGGTGGCGGCGCCTTCTCGGGCAAGGACCCGTCCAAGGTGGACCGCAGTGCCGCGTACGCCATGCGCTGGGTGGCGAAGAACGTCGTGGCCGCCGGTCTCGCCGCGCGCTGCGAGGTGCAGGTCGCGTATGCCATCGGGCGGGCCGAGCCGGTGGGGCTGTTCATCGAGACCTTCGGCACCCACCGGGTCGGCGTCGACGTGATCGGCAAGGCCATCGACGAGGTCTTCGACCTGCGCCCGGCGGCCATCATCCGCGACCTCGACCTGCTGCGGCCGATCTACGCCCGGACGGCGGCGTACGGCCACTTCGGCCGCGAGCTGCCCGACTTCACCTGGGAGCGGACGGACCGGGCGGAGGCGCTCCGCGCGGTGGCCGGGCTGTAGCCCCAACAGGTGCGCCCCGCCCAGGGACTTGGGCGGGGCGCACCTTTTTGTGCCTGCGGTCAGGCGGGCAGCGTGCGGGCGATCTCCGTGAGGGCGGCCTCGGCACGCTGGTGCAGGCCACCACCGAAGGTGACACGGGCGGCACCCAGCCGGCCCAGCTCCGCCGGGGCCGGCCCGTTCGGCAGGTACAGGGCGTTCAGCGGCGCCGGGACGCCCTTGGCCAGCTCGGGCAGCAGATCGGCCGGGGCCAGGATCGGATAGACCACGTCCGCCCCCGCCTCGGCGTACAGGCGGCCCCGGCTGATCGCCTCCTCCGCGTCGCTCGCTCCGTGCAGGAACGTGTCCACGCGGGCGTTGAGCACCACCCGGCCCTCGGCGGCCGCCACGAACTCCCCCAGCCAGCCGGCGTGTTCGCGGGCGTCCTTGAGCTTGCCGGAGGCGTGGTCGGTGTCCTCCAGATTGCACCCGACCGCACCCACGCCGAGCAGCCGCTCCACGATCCGGGCCGGTGCGAGCCGGTAGCCGTCCTCGATGTCGACGGTCACCGGGACGTCGACGGCGCGGATGATCCGGGCGAGCGCCTCGAACACCTCGTCCGCCGGGGCGACTCCCCCGTCGTCGTACCCGAGCACAGCGGCCACCGCGGCACTGGAGGTGGCCAGCACCCGGTGCCCGGCATCCGCGAACACCCGGGCGCTCACCGCGTCCCAGACATTGGGGATCACCAGCGGATCACCGGGTTCCGGCCGCCGGTGCAGCTCACGGAACTCCTCGGTCCGGGTACGACTGGACACAGATGCCTCCTGAAGACGGTCACCACGAACGAGCAGCCGCCAGCGTAGGCAGCGAGGGGCGCGTGCGTCCCCTGCCGCGGTCGGCGTCGCAGCGCGACGCTCGGTGCAGGCAGCCGGGACCGCCGGTCCCGTGCCGCCCCTCAGCGTTTCAGCGCCCGGTCCACCAGCGCCCCCGCCCCACCCGTGTACCGAGCCGGGTCGAGCAGTTCAGCCAACTCCCCGCCGTCCAGCACACCCTCCAACTCGGTCAGCTCCGCGAGGACTTCCCCCAGCGGCACCCCCTCCTCCGCCGCGCGCCCCGACGCCTCGCTCAGCAGTCGCCGCGCTTCCGCCTTGGCGAGGCGGGGCGCCAGGACCGCGGCGAGACGCTCCGAGACGATCTGGCCGCCGGTCAGGGCCAGGTTGGCGCGCATGCGGCCGGGGTGGACGGTGAGGCCGCGGACGAGGTCGAGGGCGGTGTGGGCGGCACCTCCGGTCAGGCGGAGGGACTCGCGCAGGAGGGTCCATTCGGCGTGCCAGGCCCCTGCGGACCGCTCGTCCTCGGTGGTGAGGCACTGCGTCAACCCCGCTGCCAGCAAAGGGAGTTGGAGGGCCGCCGAGCGGATCAGCGTGGCGAGGACCGGGTTGCGTTTGTGGGGCATGGCGGAGGAGGCGCCCCGGCCGGCCGGGGCGGGCTCGGCCGCCTCGCCGACCTCTGTGCGGGCCAGTACCTGGACATCGACCGCGATCTTGCCCAGCGCGGCCGCCGTGTGGGCGAGGGCCGCGCCCAGGCCGGCCACCGGCGTACGCAGGGCGTGCCAGGGCAGGACGGGCCGGGCGAGGCCGGTCTCGTCGGCGTAGGCGGCGGTGAGGGCGTCCAGGTAGCCGCCGGGATCACCGGCGCCGGTGGCGCCGTCGAGGCGGGCGTACTCCAGGTATCCGGCGAGGGTGCCCGCCGCGCCGCCGAGCGCGACCGGCAGGCCGTGGTCCAGGACGCGGCCGAGCCGGTCGGCGGAGTCCAGTACCAGGGACCGCCAGCCCGCCGCCTTGAGCCCGAAGGTGGTGGGCACGGCGTGCAGGGCGAGCGTGCGCCCGGCCATGACGGTGTCCCGGTGCTCTCCGGCGAGGCGGGCCAGCTCCCCGGCGGTGGCACGCAGATCGGCGATGGTGAGGCGCAGCGCGCGGGCGGCCACCAGCATGGTGCCGGTGTCGAGGATGTCCTGGCTGGTGGAGCCCCGGTGGACGTACTCGGCGGCGGCCGGGTCGACGGCGGCGACCACGGCGGTGAAGGCGCGCACCAGCCCGACCACCGGGTTGGCGGTCTCACGGGCCGCGAGGGCGAGCGCGCGGACGTCCAGCCGGCCGGCGTCGGCGGCCTCGGTGATGACGGCGGCGGCTGAGGCGGGTAGGGCGCCGAGCCGGGCCTGCGCCCGGGCCAGCGCGGCCTCGGCGTCCAGCATCGCCTGGAGCCACGCCAGGTCCCCGGTCGCCTCCTCCACCGGCACCCCGGCCCGTACCGGGGACAGCAGGCCGACGTCGAGTCCGGCGCTCATGCCGTCACCTCCGCCGGTCCGGCGGACACCGGGGCGGGCAGGGACAGTACGGCGTGCGCGATGGCGTCGGAGTCCTCCAGCGTCACGGAGCCCACACCGGGCCGGATGCCCGCCGCCGTGACCCAGTGCACGGACTCGGTGGGGACGCCGTAGGCGAAGCGCCGGGGATGGGCGCGTCCGGCGGCGTCCACGAGCCGGTAGGGGCGCGTCGACACGTCGAGGCCGCCGGTCTCGTACACCCCACCGTGCGCGGTGGGTATCCGGTGCGGGCGGCACTGGCCGGTGCTCAGCAGGTGGCGCAGCAGCGGGTCGGCGGTGCGCCGCAGGTCGGGCTCGGGCAGCCGGGCCTCGACGAGCGCGGCGAAGGGCGGGGCGACGTCCGCTCCGCCGAGGGTGCGGGCGATGAAGGCGGGGCCGTGGGCCGCGGTGTCCACGAGCAGGCCGGGCGGCAGGATCTCCACGATCCCGGCTTCGACGAGCGCGGTGAGTTCCTCGATGCGGGAGGCGGGCGGGCCGATGGAGAGGAAGGCGTTGAGCGGGGTGTACCAGGCGTGCAGCTGGTCGCGGTAGGAGGCGCCGTCGATGCCGTCGTGGTCCACCACGAGGCGGATCTCGTTGCGCAGGTCGCGTAGCACGTCCAGCGCGGCCTTCAGCGGGCCGGTGACGTTCCCCGCGCGGGCGTCGGCCACGTCCCGGCGCAGATGCCCGAGCAGCCAGGCACGGTAGTCGGCCACGGAGGTGAACTCCCGGTCCCCGTACGGCCGGGCGATCCGCGCCCAGTCCCAGCGGTCGGCCGCGCCGATGCCGGCCGCGTCGAGAAACGCGTCCTCCTCGCTCTCCGGGACGTGCGGGTAGGCGTTGGCGAAGGCGGTGGCGTGCTGCCCGCGCGCGGTGAGCAGGGCCGCGTAGTAGACGCCCTGCACCTCGCGGGCGATCAGCGGCCACAGGTCGGCCCGGAAGCTCAGCCGCTCGCCGCGCCGGGCGCGTTCACGCAGGGCGGCGACCCTCTCCTGGTCCAGCAGCCGGGGCTCGTGGCGCCCGTGCGCGCCCTTCTGGTTCTCGCCGCGCGCGTGGTACGGCACCCCGCGCCGGGAGCCCGCGAACATGCGGGGTTCCTCGCCGGAGGCCCGGTACACCAGCCGGTCGCCGACCCGCGCGAAGGAGCCGCCCCGGCCGAGCGTGAACAGCGCGAGGTAGTCGAAGAAGTTGAGGCCGAGCCCGCGCAGCAGCACCGGCTGCCCGGCGCCGATGCCGGAGAGGTCGTGGTCGGCGGGGTTGGCGGGTGGCAGATAGGTCAGCCCGTGCGTGGCTGCGAAGTCCGCGAACCGCCGGGTCTCGTCGCCGGGCCGGTTCGGGAGGTGGCCGAGGGCGAGGACGACGGCGTCGAGCCCGGTCAGCCTGGTGCCGTCGGCCAGGAGCACGCTCTGCGGGCCCCCCGGCACCGGCCCGGTGTCGTCCAGGGCGACCGCGCGCGAGGCGTGCACCCGGACGGTGATGTGGGCCGGGGCGGTGGCGAGGAGGCGCCGGAAGACCCAGCGCAGGTAGTGGCCGTAGAAGGCGCGGGTCGGGTAGGAGTCGGGGCCGAGGGCGCGGGCCTCGGCGGCGATCGGCTCGTCGGCGGTACCGGTCGCGGCGAGACGGCGCGCCCACTCGTACAGGCTGGGGCCGTCCTCGACCGGGCCGGCGATGTCGACGCTGTGGTCGGTGAACAGGGTGACCTGGGAGGCCACGGTGTTCATCAGCAGGTGCGGGGACTGCGCCGTGCGCCAGACCCGGCCCGGCCCCGGGGGCGAGGGATCGACGAGGTGGACGGTGAGCCGCTCGCGCGAGGGCGACTTGCGTTCCTGCGCGAGCAGCCGCTCCAGGACGGACACGCCGCGGGGTCCCGCCCCGACGACGCAGATCTCCGAGGGTGTGCTGATCAAGGGGTCACTCTCCGCTGGGCTGTGGAGGGGGCGTGTCCGGTCCGGGGACCGGACGGGGAGCGGGGCGGTGGACGGCGGCGGCCGGGGTGAGCCGGATGGAGACCTCCGCTCCGGCGCCCACCGGCAGGGGCATGGAGAGGTAGTCCGCGCCGTCGCGCACCCGGTCGAGGTAAGGGCCGGTGGGGGCGGAGCCCAGGGCGAGCACGATGGTGCCGGGGCGCATCCGCCCCTCCAGCGCGGTGAGCGCGGGCAGGGTCAGATCGGGTCGGCAGTCGAGCAGGGCGAGGTCGACCGGGGCGGGGGCGCGGCCGAGGTCGTGCAGGCCGGCGTGGCGGACCTCCGCCCAGGGGGCGAGCCCGGCGGCCGTGAGCCGGGCGCGGGTGTCGGCGGCCCGGTGGGCGTCGGGCACATGGCCGACGATGCGTCCGGCACCGTTCGCCCGTGCCCCGGCGGCGAGTTGGTCGAGGGAGCCGTCGGCGGTGCCGTCGAACGCCACCACACAGTCCGCGCGCAGGGAGCGGACCAGGGAGTACAGCAGGCGGCCGATCTCGGGGGTCAGCGGTTCCCCGGCGTGCCGGGCGCGGTCAGGCCGGAGGAGGTGGAGGAACCCGTCGGCGTCGATGGCGGCCCGTACCCCGGTGTGCAGCCAGCCGTCGGCCGGCTCGTCCGAGCCCAGGGAGACGGCCAGCCCGTCTCCCCCGACCAGGAGTTCGCCGTCGGGCCCGATTTCGGCGCGGACGTGGGGCAGCGGCCGCCCGACCGTGCCGGACCTGCGGGCGGCCGGGGTGTTCCAGCTCACCGCGCCGGTGTTCCCGGCCAGCCCGTACCCCGCGTACACCGGCAGCCCGAGCCCCTCGCACTCACGCAGCAGCGGATGGGGCACCTCGGTGCCGCACCACAGCAGCGGTACGCCGGGAGTGCCGAACAGGGCGGCCGGTACCGGTATGCCCTCGCGGCGCGCGGTGCGGGCGGCGCCGATCAGGGCCGTCGCGGCGGACGGGGTGACGGCGAGCGCGGTGGGCCGGACGGTGGCCGTCCAGTCCGGCAGGGCGGCGGCGGGGACACCGCGCGGCGGCAGCAGCAGGCAGCCTCCGTCGACGATGGCCATGGGGGTGGCGGCCACCTGATGGGCGAGCGCGCCCAGCGGGACGGTGACCGCGCAGCGGGCGAAGGCTCCGGCCGGCAACTCGGCCCGCAGCGCGTCGAGATGAGCGTCCACCGCGTGGGCGCGGATGCCGACCCGGCCGGCCGAGCCCGCCGAGGCGGGGAGGATCTTGCAGATCCAGTCCCGGTCGTCGTCGGGGACACGGTAGGCGCCGGGCGCGGAGTCGGTGAGCGCGGCGAGGTCGACCGGGACGACCCGGCAGCCCTCGGGCAGTACGCGCCGGTCCGCCCAGGCGGCCAGCAGGGCCAGGCCGCGGGCGTCGGCGAGGACGGCGGACACGTCCGCGAGCAGGGCGGCCGCGGTGCGCGCGGAGGTGCCGGGCGGCACCGGGCAACCGGTCACCCGCAGGGCCAGCAGGGCGAGTTCGGCGACGACGGCCTCGGCGGTGTCGCCGCACAGGATGCCCACCCTTCGCCGGGGACCGGGGTCCAGGCGGTCCCCCAGGGCGCGGGCGGCACGGGTGATCTCGCGGTAGGAGTGGACGACGGCGGTGCCGTCCTCGGCCGTCACCTCCACCAGCGGCCGGTCCCCGTCCTCGGCATGTCTGCGCAGGACGGTCTCAACGGCCCTCACGCTCGGTTTCCTCCCGTCGGGCGCGCCGCCGGGCGCGGTGGTGACGTCCGCCGGTCAGGCGGTGGTGCACTCCGGGCCGAACCGGTTCCAGCCGACGTCGTCGGACCCGGGCAGCGGAAAGCCGGTGATTGCGCCGTTCATGTCTCCCCCTCTTCGGTAAAGGCAGCGAAAATCAGGGTTCGGGGAATACGCGAGCACCTGTGGGGTTCGCGGTTCGATCCTCCGACAGAACAACCGTCGCCCGTCGGCGAACAAACACAAAAGACCTAACATGCTTCGGGTCGGCGCAGTGCCGTGAAACGAAGGATTGAAATGGAAACAGCTCAGCGTAAATCGGGCACGGAAATGACCGTGGCGCCTCTTCAGGAGCAGGGGCCCGGACCGCTCCGGGAGGCGATAGCCGCCTGCTCGGCCGGCCTCGCCGAGGACGTCCCGGACTACCGCACCACCATGCGCAACGTCGCCGAGGCCCTGAGCGGCCTCTCGCGCGCCGTCGCCGAGCAGGCCGACTGGGCACCCCCGGAGCGGCGACGCCCCTCCGGGGCCCGTCCGGACGCCGGGGAAACCGGCGGCGCGAACTCCGCTTTCCGGTACCTGAACGGCCTTCCGGACATCAACCGGGCCATTCAGAATGAGTTGGCGGGAGCCCGCGAGGAGATCCTCACCGCCCAGCCGGACGGCTCGCGCCCGCCCTCGGTGCTGCGCGACGCGCTCGCCTCGGTACGCCGGCAGCTCGCCGCCGGGGTGGCCATGCGGACGCTCTACCAGCACAGCACGCGGTTCGACGAGCCGACCAAGCAATACGTCAAGGTGGTGACCGAGTTCGGTGTCCAGGTGCGCACACTGCCGGAGTTCTTCGAGCGGCTCATCATCATCGACCGGTCGGCGGCGTTCATCCCGGGCAGCCGGGACCGGCAGACCGCGGTGCTGGTCCGGGAGCCGGCCGTGGTCGGTTTCCTCACGGACGTGTTCACCCGGCAGTGGGACCGCGCCGAACCGTTTCCCTTCGTCCCGGTGCGCGCCGCGGAGGCCGCCGGAGAAGTGATCCCGGACATGCGGGAATCGATCCGGAAACTGCTGATCGAGGGCCGCTCGGACAAAGAGATAGCCCGGCGCCTGGGACTGAGCCTGCGTTCACTGCAAAGCCATGTGGCGCGCCTGAAAGAGGATTATGGTGCGCAGCACCGGCTCCAGCTCGGATATCTCATGGCATTGAGCGATCATTCCCCGGCCGGGCCGGATTCCGGGAATTCCCCGCGCCCTCGAGCGACCCCAGGAGAAACGCGTCCATGACCCGTCACGCGCTGGCCGCGAACGAGAACCCCTACCCGCCGCTGCCCTCGGTGCGGACCGCGCTCACGGAGGCGGCCGGCGGCCTCAACCGCTACCCGGACCGCACGGTGACCGAGCTGGCCGACGCCCTCGCGGGCCGCCACGGTGTGCCGCGCTCGCACATCGTGACCGGCGCCGGATCGGTCGGCGTCACGCACCATCTGCTGCACGCCGTGGTCCGTGACGGCGACGAAGTGCTGTACGCCTGGCCGTCGTTCGAGGCGTACCCGCACCTCACCGAGATCTGCCGGGGCACCTCGGTCCGGGTGCCGCTGCGCGAGGAGCGGCACGACCTGGCGGCGATGGCCGACGCGATCACCCCGCGCACCGCCCTGGCCGTCGTCTGCAACCCCAACAACCCCACCGGCACCGCCGTCACCCGCGCCGAGCTGGAAGCCTTCCTGGACCGCGTGCCCGAGAACGTCCTGGTACTGCTGGACGAGGCGTACCGGGAGTTCGTGCGCGACCCCGAGGTCCCGGACGGCATCGAGCTGTACCGCAGCCGCCCGAACCTGGTGGTGCTGCGGACCTTCTCCAAGGCGTACGGCCTGGCCGCGCTGCGGGTCGGCTACGCGGTGGCGCACGAGGAGGTGGCCGCCCGGATCAGGCACACCGTCGTGCCGTTCGGGGTCAACGCGCTCGCCCAGTCCGCCGCCCTGGCCTCCCTGGCGGCCGAGGACGAGCTGCTGGAACGAGTGGAGGCGGTGGTCAAGGAACGCGACCGGCTGACCAGCGCGCTGCGGCCGATCCTGCCCGTGACCGCGTCGGAGGCCAACTTCCTGTGGCTGCCGCTGGGCGGGCGCACGACGGCGTTCGCGGAGGCGTGCGCCCGCGCCGACGTCGTCGTACGGGCCTTCCCCGGCGAGGGCGTACGGGTCACGGTCGGCTCCCCGGAGGCGAACGACGCCGTGCTGCGGGTCGCGGCGACGCTCGCCTGAGGCTCAGTCCCGTACCGGTGCCGACTCCCGCATCTCCGCCGGGCGTCGCGCCTGCGCCCAGCGCACGGCGGGTTCCATGGCGAGGCCCGCCCCCAGGAACAGCGCGCCCACGACCAGCCAGCCCCCGGTGCCCCAGGACAGGATGAGGGTGGTCAGCAGAAGCGGGCCGATGAGCCGCGCGACGGCGGTTCCGGCGCCGTAGAAACCCTGGTACTGGCCCTGTTTGTCGGCCGGGGCGAGGGCGAAGCCGATCTCCCAGGAGCCGGAGCCGAGCAGCATCTCGCCGAAGACCTGGACACACGCGGCGAGCAGCAGCACCAGTACCGGCAGCCAGGCCGAGGTGCCGGCCGCCGACACCGCGAAGCACACACAGGCCAGCAGCAGCACGATCCCCGCCTGCCGCACGGCGCGCGCGGCCGACCGCAGTCCCGTCACCCGCGCGGCCATCCGCACCTGGAACAGCACCACGCTCAGCGTGTTGAGCACCAGCAGCGCCGACACCGTCCAGCCCGGCGCACCGGTCCGCTGCACGATCCACAGCGGCAGCACCACGCTGAGCAGCGGCATGTACAGCAGCATGACCATGTTCAGCAGCGAGACCAGCGCGTACGGGCGGTCCCGGAGCACGGTGAGGGCGCGTCCGGCGGGCCTGCCGGCCGAGGGAAGCTGCCTCGCGGGCGCGGGCAGCCGGCCGAGGACCCAGGCGGCGAGGACGAAGGTGACCGCGTCCATCGCCAGCGCCGAGAGGTAGGACGCCTCGGTGTCGAGCTGGAGGGCGATGCCGCCGAGGGCCGCGCCCAGGGCGAGACCCGCGTTGACGGTCGACTGGAGGTAGGCCCGCGTCTCGGTGCGCCGGGCGGGTTCCACCAGACCGGCCAGCAGGGCCTGCCGGGCGGCGGCCAGGCCGCATTGGCAGCAGGTGTACAGGCACACGGCGGCGAGGAACGCCGGGTAGGTCCGTACGAGGAGCAGGGAGGCGATGGCGGCGCCGGTGGCCAGCGACATCACGACGGCGATCCCGCGCGGCCCGCGCCGGTCGGCGAGATGGCCGAGCGGCACTCCGACGACGGCGCCGAGCGCCCAGCCGATGGTGAGCGCGGCGCCGATCTGGGTCGGGGACAGCCCGACGACCCGGCTGAAGTACAGCACCGAACACACGTAATAGGCGCCGTCGCCCACGGAGTTGGTGAGCTGCGCCAGGGCCAGGGTCCTGGGCGGTCCGGGTGGGGGGATGATCCGGCTGACGCGCATGCAGTTCCTTCCGTACGGGCTCGTCCCGGGAGGAGTCTTTCCGGCTCGCGGTGGGGCGCGCCACCGGAAAGGCCTTCCCGGCTAGGGCACTTGAGAGGTGACGGTGAAGCGCAGGGTCTCGCGGACGAACTTCACGGCGTCCTCCCGCTCGCTGGGCGAACCGGCGTCGATGAGCACATGCCCGAGCCGCCGGCCGGACGAGGTGAGCGGCTGGACCGTGTCCCCCACGCCCTTGCGCGGCCGTACCCGGACGACCGCCGGGTGCGCCCGCACCTCGTCCAGTCCCGCGATCCCGGTGATGGTGCCTGGCGCGGCCGTGAGGAAGACCGTGGCGGCATGGGACACCGGCCGCTCGGGCAGGGCGGGCAGGGGCAGGCCGAGCGACAGCAGCACCATGGCCTCGTACAGGTCGAAGCCGAAGGTCAGGCCGATCGCGTCGGGCAGATAGTCGCCGGGGGTGCGGACGGCGACCTCCATCAGTACCGGGCCGGTCGCGCTCATCCGGAACTCCAGGTGCACCAGGCCGGTCTCCATGCCGAGGGCGTGGAGCACACCTGAGGTCAACTCCGTCACCTGGGCGGCGGATGCGGGGCCGAACTCGTGGCCGCAGCGGTGGACGAGTTCGACGAAGTACGGCGGTGGGGTGGTCTCCTTGGCGGTGAGGTTCCCGAAGAGGACCTCGCCCTCGCGGACCAGGGCCTCCCAGCTGAACTCGGGCCCGTCGACGGCCGTTTCGACGAGGAGCTGTCCCTCCGCGTCACGACGGGCGACGACCTCCTCGGCCTCCTCCGGGGTACGGATCAGCTCGACGCCCTGACTGCCGGACAGGTTCAGCGGTTTGACCACCACGGGAAGGTGCTGGAGCATCCAGTCGCGGGCCTCGCCGAGCCGGGCCACGTGCAGATACTCCGGCTGCGGGACGCCGTGCGCACCGAACAGGGCACGTTGCAGGGCCTTGTCGCGGGAGACGACCGCCGCGTGCAGCGAGGGGCCGCGCAGTCCGTGCCGCTGCTGGGCGAGGGCCGCGGCGACGACCTGGGGCTCGGCGAAGCCGATCAGACCGTCCGGCACCCGCTCGGCCACGGCGGCCGCGACCGCGCCCGCCCAGGACTCCTCGTGGCCGCCGGGCACCCGGTAGAAGCGTTCCGCGAGGGCGGTGGGGCGGTTCTCCCAGGTCGCGGCGGACTCCAGCGCGCGGGCCCGTACGCCCAGCCGGGCGGCGGCCTCCAGGTACGGGCGGCCCATGGTGCCGACGCCGGCCAGCAGCAGTTCCTTCGGCCCGGTCATGACGCGGTCCTTTCCACGGGGGCCGCCACGTCCGCGGGCGGCGGGGTGCGCAGCAGGCGGGTGACGGGGGTGACGAGCAGCGCGGCCAGGGCGAACGCCGCCGCGAGGCCGACCCAGCCGAGCGGGCCCCCGGCGATCACGACGGAGGTGATCAGCGCGGGGCCCACGATGCGCTGACCGGTGCCGCCGAGGCTGAACACCGAGAGGTAGACGCCCTTGTGGTCCTCGGGGGCGCACTCGTAGCTCAGTTCCCAGCCGCCGGTGGCCTGCCACATCTCCCCGAAGGTCAGCAGTACGCAGGCCAGCCCGAGCACGGCGGCCGCCGCCCAGGCCGAGTCGGGGGCGCCGGACACCGCGAGGGCCGCACAGCACAGGGTGAGGGCCAGCCCGCCGAGCCGCAGCGAGCGCGCCGCGCCGCCCGGGCGTTCCGCGATCCGGGCGACGGGAACCTGGAGCACGATCGACAGCAGGGTGTTGACCAGCACCAGGAAGGGCAGCGCCCCGGGGGGCATCTCGGTGGCCTTCAGCGCCCACAGCGGCAGGCCCACGGACAGGATCGTCACATGCAGGTTCAGGAAGCCGTTGAGGACGGTGAGCAGACCGTACCGCCAGTCCCGGAAACGCCGCACCGCGTCCAGCGGGCCGACCTTGCGCTGGACGGTGTCGGCGCCGTCGAGCCGGAGCCGGGTCAGCATGAGCGCCGACAGGACGAAGGCGGCGGCGGTGCCCAGCACGATGGCCCGGTACGGCCACACGCTGTCGGCGGTCAGCAGCGGCGCCGCGAGCAGCGCGCCGACGGAGAATCCGGCGTTGCGCACGGTGCGGATGATGGCCATGGTGCGGGTGCGGTCGGCGCCCGCCACCGTCGCGGACGCCACCGCCTGGGTCATCGGCTGGGTGGCCGCCTCGGCGGCGGCCAGCGCGCAGGAGACGAGTGTGAAGCCGACCAGCCCGTGCACCAGGCACAGCAGCGCGAAGCCGCCTGCCCGCCACACCTGGAGGGCGATCAGGGTGCGCCGGGCGCCGAACCGGTCCCCCGCCGCGCCGATCGGCACGGTGGTCAGGAAGCCGACGACGCCCGAGATGGCGAGGCCGGTGCCGACCTCCGCCGGGGTCAGTCCCACCGAGCGGACGAAGAACACCGCCGACGCGGCCAGGTAGAGCCCGGTGCCGATCGCGTTGACCAGCGAAATGACCGCGAAGGCACGGCCGTTGGGGGTGGCGGGGACGTAGGCGCGCCAGAAGGAGCGGCTCATCCCTCCTCCCCAGGCACGGACTCCGGCCCGGCCTCGGGCTCGGTCGCGATGTCGATCAGCGCGGCCGCCCGCTCGGCGAGCCGCCTCGCGGCGGCCGGTCCCTCCTCGGCGGTGGCGATGACGAACCCGGCGCGCTCCCACGAACTGGTGACGGGCCGCACCACGCCCCCCGGCTCTACGCCGAGGTGTACCGCGTGCACCCCCTCCGCCTCCCGCGCCCGCCCGGCGCCGGACACCCGCGCGACCCGGCCGGGTGGCGGGGTGAGGAAGCGCACGGCGGCGCCCTTGAGGGCGGGCCGGGGCTCCACCGGCCCGCGTCCCTCCAGCACCCGGAGCAGACAGCTCAGGATGTCCGTGCCGTACGCCTCGTCGATGAGGACGGTGATGCCGCCGCCCGGCATCCGCCCGGCGCACTCGATCAGGTGCGGGCGTCCGTCCGGCCCGGCGAGCAGCCACTCGGAGTGCAGGATGCCGGAGCGGAAGCCGATGCTCTGGGCGAGCCGCACCAGGGACCGGCGCAGCTCGGCGCCGGTGTCCTCGGGCAGCGGGGCGGGCACGGTGTGGCCGGTCTCGACGGGGTGCCGGGAGTCCCGCACGGTCTTGGCGGTGATGTTGAGGAAGCCGACGACGCCTTCGTGGACGACGGCCTCCACGCTCACCTCCGGCCCGTGCAGGCGCTGTTCGACCAGGTAGCGGGCGGGTTCGCGGGGGCGGGCACGGAGAGTCGGCTCGTCGGCGGTGGTGGTGTGGGCCCAGGCCGCGGTGACGTCGTCGTCGGGGCCGAGGAGCTGGACGCCGAGGCTGGCCTGGCGGCCGGCGGGCTTGAGGACGGCTTCTCCGCCGTGGGCTGCCCGGAAGGCGGCGACCGTCTCGGGGCCGGTGGCGGGCGCCCAGTCGGGCTGGAGGGTGCCGGTACCGGTCAGCGCGGCCCGCAGCAGGCCCTTGTCCCGGAGCAGGTGGGCCGCCTTGACGCCCGCGCCGGGCAGCCCCCACTCCTCGGCGAGCGCGGCGGCCGTGACCACGCCGTACTCGACGACGGGGACGACCGCGCGGACCTGCGGCGGCCGGGACACGGCACGGACGAGACGCTCGGGGTGGGCCTCGTCCTGGGTGGGCGCGGGCAGCAGCGCGGCCACGCAGGCGTGGCGGTCAGAGAGCCCGGCGAGCCCGCGTGCCTCGATGACGTCGGGTTCCTCCAGCACCAGCACGGAGCCGACCGGGAGAAGGCCGTCGAGCTTGCCGAGCATGACGGGGCTGTAGCCGACGAGAACGTGGGTGACGGACGCCTCCGGGAGTGCCTCGGCCGCGGTGTCGACGGTGATGGCGGCGCGCACCTCCGCCTCCAGGGCGGCGAGTCCGTCGACGGTCGGCGCGTCGATGATGAAGGACACCGCACGGTCCTCGGAGCTGTGCAGCTCGCCCAGACGGGCACCCCGGTCCTGGTGGACGAGGACCGCGCGCAGGGTGGGCGGAGCGTCCGGCGGGCCGGGTTCGAGGTGCGGCCAGAGTCCGCGTTCCCCGACCCAGGCGGGCGCGATTCCGAAGCCGTCCACGGCCACGTCGCGCAGGATGCCCGGCGTGTGCTCCAGGTACACCTGGCGGGCGAAGCGGGTGGGCGCCGGATAGGTGACGGGTTCACCGAGGGCGATCCGGATGATCTGCCGCTCCAGCGACGCCCCGGTGGCCAGTTCGTACAGCACGCACAGTCCGTCGCCGGGCGGCCGGGCGGCGACCTCCATCAGTACGGGCCGTCCCTCGGCGCCGATCCGCCACTCGGCGTGGGCGACGCCGTCGCGGAAACCGAGGGTGTCCAGGGCGCTCGCGTTGGCGGTGAGCAGCGTCTCGGCGTGGTCGGGGCGGTCGCCGGGCACGGTGTGGGACAGCTCGACGAACGTGGGCGCGTGGGTGTCGGTGGTGTCCTTGCGGGTGACGGAGGCGAAGACGATCCGGCCGCCCTGGACGAGGGACTCGACGGAGAACTCCTGCCCGGCGGCCTTCTCCTCGACGAGCACCGTCTCGTGCGCCGGGTGCCCGGCGAGCAGCTCGCGCAGCCGGGCGGGCCCGTCGACGCTCTCCACCCCGGAACTCGAGTGCCGTCCGGCCGGCTTGAACACCACCGGGTAGGCAAGCGAGGCGACGTCGACCCGGTCGCGCTCGCCGGGCGGTACGACGACGACGGCCGGACTGTACTCGGGCAGGTACCAGCGCTGGAGGTACTTGCTGCGGCAGGCGCGGCTCGCCCGCAGGCCGGGGCCCGGTAAGCCGAGGGCGTCGGCGAGCAGCCCGACCGGTTCG
Source organism: Streptomyces griseoluteus (assembly GCF_004784465.1). Taxonomy (GTDB): domain Bacteria; phylum Actinomycetota; class Actinomycetes; order Streptomycetales; family Streptomycetaceae; genus Streptomyces; species Streptomyces griseoluteus. Next base: position 143,543 of record NZ_SRRU01000003.1, read on the forward strand.
ACCTGGGTCTCGCCCACCGCACAGGCCCCGACGATGTCGTACTCCTCGCGCCAGCGCAGGGCGGCGGCCACCGCGCCGGGGAGGAAGGAGTTGTCGCGGCCGGGGTCGCCGTCGACGAAGGCGAAGTCGTGGATGCCGGCGGCCGGATGGGCCGGGTCGGCCGCGCGGGCCAGCGCCTCGTCGCGGGCGCCGGCGGGGGTGATGAGGAGGATCTTCAGGCCGCGCCGGGCGAGTTCGTCCAGGTAGGCCGGTGACCGGCACACCACCAGGAACGATCCCGCCAGTACGAACGCGGGCGGGCGCTGTTCTCTTCGCTGCGGCTCGTCCATCTCCCGTTCCCCCCGAATGTCGTTGCCGATGTCGATGGTGCGTGGCGGCCGGGCCGCTCCGCCGTCGGCGGGAGGCGGCCCGGTCACCGTCGGGGCGCGTCTCAGTCGAAGCGGAGACTGCCCGTCCGGGTCCTCTTCAGCTCGAAGAAGTCCGGGTAGTTGGCCAGCGCGCGGGCTCCGTCGAAGATCCGGGCGGCTTCCTCGCCGCGCGGGATGGAGTTGAGCACCGGGCCGAAGAAGGCGACGCCGTCGATGTGGATGGTGGGCGTGCCCACGTCCTCGCCGACCGGGTCCATGCCCTCGTGGTGGCTCTTGCGCAGTTCCTCGTCGTAGGCGTCGGTGTCGGCGGCGGCCAGCAGCGACTCCGGCAGGCCGCGGGCGGCCAGGGCCTCGGCGGCGACCGCCAGGTAGTCCTTGTTGCCGCCGTTGTGGATGCGGGTCCCCAGCTCCTCGTACAGGCCCGGCAGTACCTCGTCGCCGTGGTGGTGCGCGGCGGCGGTGACGATCCGGATCAGGGCGAGGGAGTTGTCGACCAGTTCGCGGTACCAGTCGGGCAGTTCGCGTCCCTCGTTGAGGACGTACAGGCTCATCAGCCGGAAGTTCAGGTCCAGTTGACGGTGCTGCTGCACCTCGAGAATCCAGCGGGAGGTGATCCAGGCGAAGGGGCAGGCCGGGTCGAAGTAGAAGTCGACCTTGGCGGTGTCCGTACCGGCGCCGGAGGCCGGCGCGGCGGCGGGCGTGTCTGCGGTCATGCGGTGGGCTCCTCGTGGACGGCGACGAGCGCGCCGTCGCGGTCACGGACGTAGGCGGTCAGCTCGGCGTACTGCTCGCGCAGTTGCCGCTTGAGGACCTTACCGGTGACACCGACGGGCAGACCGGTCTCTTCCGGGACGATCTCCAGCAGGCCGAGCACCGGGTGGCCGGCGGCCCGCAGCGCCTCGTTGGCCTGGCGGAGCAGCTTCTCCGGGTCGGGGTCGGCGACCGACTGGCCGACGGTGACGACGGCGACCGGCACCGTCCGCCCGTCGCGTCGCCCGGCGACCACGGCGACGTCGCCGGTGTCGGGGACGTCGTTGAGGATGACCTCCTCCATGAACACCGAGTAGCCGGTGCCCTGTTCGGTCTCGATGGCGTCGGCGGCGCGGTCGACGAGGAAGAAGTCGCCCTCGCTGTCGCGGTAGGCCATGTCACCGGGCAGCCAGTAGCCGGACAGCTTGAAGCGGTAGGTGAGGTCGGAGTCGCCCCAGTAACCGGGCGTGATGGCGGGGCCCTTGGCCGCGAGGAAGCCGACCTCGCCGTCGTCGGCGTGGCTGCCGTCCTTGCGCAGGATGGCGACCTCGGCGACGCCGACCGGCTTGCCCGCACAGCGGTCGTGGCGCTCGCTGTCCAGGGTGCGGGCCTTGAGCAGCACGCCCCAGCCCAGCTCGGTGGTGCCGAGCCGGTCCAGGAAGGCGGCGGGCTCCAGGCCGGGGCTGCGCATGGAGAGCACCTTGGTGATGTGGGCCTGGTGCACGGCGTCCCCGATGGACACCCACGCCTGCACGGAGTCCAGCGCGCCCGGCTCCGGCTCGGTGTTGGCGAGTTCGGCGTAGGCGTGCGCGAAGGACATCACCGAGGTGGGCTTGTACTTGCCGACGGCGGCGGCGAGTCCGGGGCCGCTGCGGTCGCTGAGGGCGACGATCGGGGTGCCGCCGAGGACCGCGTACACGGTGTACGCGATGCAGCCCAGGTGCGACTGGGGCAGCGCGGTCATCATCAGGGCGCCGGGGTGCTCGGTGTGGTCGACCAGACGGAACTTGGGCCCGGAGACGATGGACTTGTGGGTGTGGATGGTGGGCTTGGGCCGGCCGGTGGTGCCGGAGGAGTGCAGGATCGTCACCGGGTCGTCGTCGTGGTGGTGCCAGTAGGCGGAGTCCGGGAGCGGCGCGGCCGGCGGGGCGGGCAGCTCCTCGACCGACACGGTGAAGCGCAGTCCGAGGTCCGCCACCTTGGAGCCGAGCCGGTCCAGGCGGGCCCGGTCGGCGTAGAGGCCGACGGGCGTGGTCTGCTCGATCAGCGAGGTGGCGATGGCCTGCGGGGCGTTGGAGTTGATCAGCAGGGCGACCGCGCCGATCTGGGCGAGGGCGTAGAAGTGCAGGGAGTAGGCGAGGGAGTCCTCGAACCAGACGGCGACCCGGTCGCGGGGGCCCACGCCCTGGGCGAGGTACCAGGCGGACCAGCTCTGGGCCAGCGCGTCGAACTCGGCGAGGCTGAACTCCTCGCGCTCCTCCCCCGACGGCACGGGTATCGGGCGGCTGGAGCGCAGGAACGGCAGGTCGGGGTGGGGGCTGGCGGCCAGCGCGGACCGCAGCAGGTTGCCGCCGCCGATGGCGGGGTCGGCGGCGAGCGCGGCCCGCTGCTCGGGGGTGAGGACGGTCGGGGCGAACGTGGTCATGGACAACCTCTCGGACAGGGTGCGGGCAGGTGCGGCGAGGTCTTCGCCGCCGGTGCCGTGCGGGCCGCGGACGGGATGGCTGGGACCTGTCGTCGCGGGTGGTGCTCGGGCGACAGGTCGTAGGGGGTGTCTTGTCGATCGGGCCGCGAGTCCGGCGTGATCGGCAGGGCACCTAGGGCTGTGTGAAGAGCCGGGCGCAGGTGTCGCGGTGGTGGGCGAGGTCGTCGCCCAGGTAGGCGCGGAGTTCGCCGAGGAGGGCGGCGAAGCCGGCCTCGGTGCCGTGCTCCACGGTGTCCGCGACCCGGTGCACCGCCTCGGCCAGTGCCTTGCGGGCCGCCCCGGCCTCGGCGTTGGCGTGCTGGACGTCCCAGTACACCTCCGGGGTGCCGGAGGCGATTCGGGCCAGCAGGGCGAGCAGCGTGGTCGCGGGCGGCGGGGCCACGGGCCGCAGGTCGGCGGCGGACACCCCCGTACCGGCCAGCGCCAGCCCGAAGCCGAGGACGGCGGCGTGGGTGAGCGCCTGGGACGCGGCGGCGAGCCGGTCGTGCTCGGCGGCGTCGAGGCGTACGACCGTGGCGCCCCACCCTTCGATCAGCTCCAGCAGCGATGCGACGCCGGGTCCGTCGTGGACGACCACGGCGGCGACCGGACGGCCTGCGAAGCCGAGCGCGGGCGCGAACATCGGGTTGAGGCCCACCGCCTGGACGCCGGGGGCGTGTTCCCGTACGGCGCGGGCGACGGCCTGCTTCACGGACAGGGTGTCGGCGAGCACCGCGCCCGGCGCCAGCGCGCCGGCCAGGCCGGGCAGCGCGGCGAGCGCCACCGGCTCGGGCACGGCGAGGACGACGAGGCCGGCCCGGCGGAGTTCGGCGGTGAGCGCCGGGCCGGGGTCGGTGATGTCGCCGCGCATCCGCCGTGCCGTGCCGGACACCGGGGCGTCGGCGGGGTCGACGACGGTCACCTCGGTGCCCGCTTCGAGCAGCCGCTCGGTGAACAGCCGCCCCACGGCCCCGGCCCCGCCGACGACGACGGCCCGCCGGATCACGACCGGCTCCCCGTGGACGTGCCGGCCTCGAGCGCCGTCTCCAGCACGGCCGTCACCATCGCCCGCGACTTCACGACCGTCTCCTCGAACTCCTCCTCGGGGTCCGAGAGTGCCACGATGGCCCCGCCCACCCCGAAGGCGACCCGGTCCGGGGTGGCGACGAGCGTGCGGATGACGATGTTGAGATCGGCGGCCCCGCTCAGCGCGAACCAGCCCAGCGACCCGGAGTAGACACCGCGCGGTCCCTCCTCCAGCCGGTCGATGATCTCCATGGTGCGCAGCTTCGGCGCCCCCGTCATCGAGCCGCCGGGGAAGGCCGCCCGGACGCAGGACACGGCCGTCTCCTCGGGCCGCAGCGTGCCCCGGATGGTGGAGACGAGCTGGTGGACGGGCGCGTAGGTCTCCACGTGGAAGAGGCGCGGTACGTGCACGGACCCGACCTCGGAGACCGAGTTGAGGTCGTTGCGGATCAGGTCGACGATCATCAGGTTCTCGGCGCGGTCCTTCTCCTGGCTGAGCAGGTCCTGCCGCAGTTCCTCGTCCTCGGCCGGGGTCGCCCCGCGCGGCCGGGTGCCCTTGATGGGCTTGGACTCGGTGACCCGGTCCGTGCCGACCGTGACGAACCGCTCGGGCGAGGCGCTGAGCACGGCGACGCCCTGGAAGTCGAGCAGCGCCCCGTACGGCACCGGGCTCAGCCGGCGCAGCCGCGCGTAGGTGGTGAGCGGGTCGATGCGGACGTCCATGACGACGGAGTTGGTCAGGCAGACCTCGTACGTCTCGCCCTGCCGGATCTCCTCCAGGCTCTGCCGGACCCGGTCGAGGTAGGCGTCCTTGCCGTGCCGGAGCCGCAGGAGGTCACTGGCGTCCGGGTCGGTCATGCCGGTGAAGCGGGCCGGGGTGTCCGAAGCGGTGCCGGGGGCGGGCAGGGCGCGCAGCCGCGCCTCGGTCTCGTCCAGCCAGCGCAGGGCGTCGCGGTCGTCGCCGTCGGCGGAGAGAGCGAGCAGATAACTGACGCCCTCGGTGTGGTCGACGGCGAGCATGCGGTCGGTGAACAGCATGGCCGCGTCCGGGGTGGCGGACTTGTGCACGGCCTGGCCGCCGGTCTCGGCCTTGAGTTCATAGCCGAGGTAGCCGACGTAGCCGAGGTTGAACTCGAAGGGCAGCCCGGCCGGTACGGGTACGGCGCGGGTGCGGATCTGTTGGTCGAGGTACTCGAAGAAGCCCTGCTCGACGATCTCGCCCTCGTCGCCGGCGCGGCCGGGGCTGCGGACGGTGACGCCGCCGTCGGAGACCCGGTAGCTGACGTACTCGGCCAGCGGGCCGCGTCCGTCGCCGAGGAAGGAGAAGCGGGACAGGCCCTCGATGACGGCGCCGCTGTCCAGCCAGAAGCTGTGGGCGTCCCCGGCGAAGAGGGCTCGGTAGGCGGCCTCGGTGTCGGGCTGGAGGCCGATCTGCCGGGTGTGCACGGTGTACCGGGAGCCGCTCGCGCCGGTGGCCCGGTGGGTGAGTGCCAGGCGGCGGAAGTTGCGCAGCAGGTCGCGGCCGTACTCGCTGCTGATGGACTCGGGGTGGAACTGCACGCCCCACACCGGCCGGGACACATGCCGCACGCCCATGATCACCCCGTCCGCGGTCCAGGCGACGGCCTCTAGTTCGCCGGGCAGGTCGGTGGCGGCGAGCGAGTGGTAGCGGACCACGTCGAAGGGGCTGGGGAGTCCGGCGAAGAGGTCGGTGCCGGTGTGGTGGACGGCGGAGATCCGGCCGTGCATGGGCTCGGGCGCGAGGGCGACCGTGCCGCCGAACAGATGGGTGATGCCCTGGTGGCCGAGGCAGACGCCGAGGACGGGCAGTCCGCTGTCGAGGATGGCGCGGGCGCTGATGCCGAAGTCCCGCTCCCGGTCCGGACGTCCGGGGCCGGGCGAGATGACGACGGCGTCGAACTCCTCCAGCCGCAGCGCGGACCAGTCGGCGCCGTTGCGGACGACGACCGGCGGCCGTCCGTTCACCTCGCCGAGCAACTGGTAGAGGTTGTAGGTGAACGAGTCGTAGTTGTCGATGAGCAAGGTCCTCACGACGAACCTCCGATCACCCGGTCCTCGACGCGGCAGGTCTCCTCGATCACGAGGTCGTACAGCTTCCGCAGGAACTCCCGGTCGATGCCGTGCCGTTCGCCGTAGCGGGCGGCGCGTTCCTGGACGATCCCGATACGGTGCGGCTGCATCATCGGCACGTCGTGCTCCCGCTTGAAGTGACCGATCTCCACGCACTTCTCGATCCGGGCGCGCAGTTCGTCCAGGAAACGTTCGTCGATCGCGTCGAGCTCCGCCCGAAGGTCCTCGATGGTGACGCCGGCTGTCGGCCTCTCCCCCATGGCTGCCCCTCCCGCCTGTCCACGGTCCGAATGTGCCCGCCGCCGGGCTCGGCCCGCCACCGGCCCGATAGCTCGGATCACCGCAGTGCACACAGTGCGGGGATCGATACGGGGACAAGCGGGACATGTCGGCGGGCCCCGCAGGCCGCGCGGGAGGGGTCAGACGCGCAGGAAGGCCGGCGCTCCGGGAGCGGTGGCCTCGGCGACCGTGCCGTCCTTCGCGGGGTGGTCGCGCAGCAGGTCGGCCACGATCTCCGTGGCGAGCCGGTGCCAGGTGGGCAGGCGGCGCAGCATGGCGTGTTCCGCCCCGGTGATCATGATCATCCCGGCGTGCGCGCCGGCCGTGCGGGCCCGCAGCACGAAGTTCACCGAGTCGTCGGGGCGGGTGATCCGGTCGGCGTCGCCGTGCATCACCATGAGCCGCCGGCCGCGCAGGTGGACGGCGGGTTCGGCGGCGGGCAGCCAGGGCGCGAGCGCCAGCACTCCGCGCACGGCCGGGTGGGCGGCCGCGTGCAGGGCGGCCCGGCCGCCCATGGAGTGGCCGACCAGCACGACCGGCAGCGGGCCGAACTTCTCGCGGAGTTCACCCAGGGCGCGCAGCACGTCGTCGGCGGCGGCCCCGCCGTTCCAGCCCCGGTGCCGGTAGCGCACCTCGCCGAGCACGATGCCGTCCGACGGCAGCCCGGTGGCGACGGCGCGCAGCACGGGGCGCATCCGCAGCGCGGCGAGATGCCAGGGCCGGCTGACGGAGACGTCCTGGGCCCGGCCGCCGTGCAGGGTGAGCACCGCGGCCTTCGGGGACCTGGGGGCGTACCGGACGACCAGCGCGCCCTCCGGGCCCGCCGCGTCCTCGCCGCCCTGGCGGCGCGTCGTCTCGTCCGGGCCGTCGCTGTGGACTGTCAACGGGGCGCCTTCCCTTCGGGCGGTCGTACGGGATCGTCACCTGGAATCCGTAGCCGCTCGGCGTGCGGCTTGGCCGGAAGTGCCCGTTCCGCCTACTGCGACGGGCGGGACGAAAGCACGTCTGAGAGGGTCGGACCGGGGCACATGTGCTCAGGCAAGGACTTCTCACCGTGATGACAGAGGTGACTCATGACCAGCCAGACCAAGGATCTGACCCCGAAGTACACCGTGCCGGGCCTCGAGCGTGAGGCGGCCGGCAAGCTCATCGGTCTGCTCCGCCTCCGTCTGCACGCGCTCAACGACCTCCACCTCACGCTGAAGCATGTGCACTGGAATGTCGTGGGACCCCACTTCATCGCCGTGCACGAGATGATCGACCCGCAGGTCGACCGGGTCCGTGACATGGCCGACGACGTGGCCGAGCGGACCGCCGCCCTCGGCGGTGTCGCCCAGGGCACGCCGGGCTCTCTGGTGGCCGAGCGCACGTGGGACGACTACTCCATCGGCCGGGGTGACGCCATCGCGCACCTCGCCGCGCTCGACGTCGTCTACACCGGCGTGATCGAGGGCGTGCGCGCCGCGGTCAAGGAGGCGGGCGAGATCGACCCCGCCACCGAGGACCTCCTGATCGGGCAGCTCCGCGACCTGGAGCAGTTCCAGTGGTTCGTCCGGGCCCACCTGGAGAGCGCCCGCGGCACTCTCGCCACCGATGACGTGCACTCCGAGAAGGAGGCGGCCGCCAAGGGCGCCAAGGTGAGCTGAGCCGCCGGTACGGATTTCGCCGCGCGCCGCTGCCCCCCGTGGGTGGCGGCGCGCGGCGTTTCCGTCTGGAGGTCAGGGCGGCGAGTCGCCCCGGTCGCGGGCCGTGCGCAGGACCTCCTCCACGTCGCCGAGGCGGTCGAGGCCCTGGACGGCGCGGGAGGTGCGGTTGTTGGCGGCCAGCAGATCGCGGTGGCGGTGGACGAAAGCCCAGTAGCCGGTGGTGTACGGGCAGGCCCGCTCGCCGGTGCGGTCTCCGGGTTTGTAGGCGCAGCCCCCACAGAAGTCGCTCATACGGTGGATGTACGCCCCACCGGAGGTGTACGGCTTGGTGGTCATCCGGCCGCCGTCGGCGTACTGGGACATGCCGACGACGTTGGGCAGCATCACCCAGTCGTAGCCGTCGACGAAGCAGCGGTGGAACCAGTCGGTGACCGCGCGCGGCTCCCAGCCCTGCTGGAGGGCATGACTGCCGAGCAGCATCAGGCGCGGGATGTGGTGGGTCCAGCCGGTGTCACGGACCTGGGCGAGGGCGGTGGACAGACAGCGGGCGGTGACGGCGTCGGCGTCGAGTTCGAGGAACCACTCGGGCAGCGGGGTGCGGGCGCCGAGGGCGTTGCGGTTCCGGTACTCCTCGCCGAAGTACCAGTAGAGCTGCCACACGTACTCGCGCCAGCCCGCGACCTGCCGGATGAACCCCTCGGCGCTGGAGACGGGCGCGTCGCCCGCCCGCCAGGTGTCCTCGGCGGCGGTGACCACCTCGGCCGGGTCGAGCAGGCCGAGGTTGAGGGAGGAGGAGAGGAGGCTGTGGCTCATCACCGGGTCGGCAGCGAGCATGGCGTCCTCGTGCGGGCCGAACCCGGCGAGCCGGTGTCCGGTGAAGCGGCGCAGCGCGGCCAGCGCCTCGCGGCGGGTGGCGGGGAACCGGCGCGGGCCGTCGCGGCCGACGAAGGTGATGCCCTCCTCGCGCTCCCAGCGGTCGAGGTCGGCGCGGACCTCGTCGTCGATCTCGTCCTCGCGGGGCTGGTAGGGCTTCGGCGCGTCGAGGGTACGGGCGCCCTTCGGCGGCGGTTCGCGGTTGTCGTGGTCGTGGTTCCAGCGGCCGCCGGCCGGTTCGCCGCCGTCCATGAGGAGGTCCAGCTCACGGCGCACCCAGTGGTAGAAGTCCTCCTGGCGCAGCCGGTGGCCGCCGCGTCCGTCGGCCCAGGCGCGGAAGGTGTCCTGCGGGAACAGGAAGCCTCGGGCGGGCAGCACGCGCACCCTCTCCAGCGAGCGGACCAGGCCGAGGGCGGCGCGCGAGGTGGGGTGGTGGACGGTGACGCGGCCGGCGCCCACCGCCTCGCGCAGGCCCTCGCGGTAGGTCTCGGTACGGACGTAGTGGACGCGGTCGCCGAGTTCGGCGGCCCGGTGGCGCATCGCGGAGAGGATCAGATGGGCCTTGGCCCGGTGGAAGCGGCGGCGGCGGAAGACCGAGCGCGCCTCGATGAGCACCACGGGGGCGTCATGGGCGGGTCCGTCCGGGCCGGGGGTGAGGAAGTGGGGGCCGAGCTGGTCTCCGAACAGCCAGTGCCGGTCGGCCATCGCGGCCACTCCTCGATCAGGGCTGGGTGCGGCGGACCGCGCGGATGGAGGTGTATCCATGTGGCGTCGATCTCATGATCGTCGGGTGAAACACTTGCTGTTTGACAACTATGACCATGACGCAAGAAAGTATCCGGTGTCACAGCAGGAGGGGAAGGATCAGGAATGTTCCGGTCGGCGGAGGCCGCTCCGTTCGCCGGCCGCCGGTCGCCGGTGACGATCCACGGCAGCCTTGTCGGCTGCGGCCCGGTTCGCTCAGGCGGTCCGGGAGCCGGAGGACTCGTCGTACCCGTGTATCTGCTCCGACGCGACCGCGCAGAACGCCTCCAGGCCGGTGAGCAGGGCGCTGCGGTCGCCGGCCGGCATCCGCTCGAGCACCGAGCGCAGCGTCTCCTCGCGCCGGGCGCGCAGGTCCGTGAGGAAGGCGCGGCCCCGGCTGCTGAGGTACAGGCGCACCTCGCGCCGGTCGGTGCGGCTCACCTCTCGCTCGACGAACCCCGCCGCCTGGAGCCGGTCGCACAGGCGGCTGGTCGAGGGCGGGGTGGAGGCCAGATGGTCTCCGAGGGTCCGCAGGTTGATGCCCTCCTGGTGCTCGAGAATGAGCAGCACGCGCAACTGGGACGCCGAGGCGGGAGCCGTGGAGGCCCGGCCCCACAGGACTTCCAGCAATTCCGCGGCCGTGGAGGTCACCCGCGCGACTTCGACGGGTTCGGGGCGGGGGCGGAAGTTCGTCACGGTCACACTCTCGCAGGTATGGGGACGACCCACAGCCTACTAGCAGGCAAGACGGTCCGGAATATCCAGGAAGACTGCACGATACGTCCACCACTCGGCCCATCACGGGGCGGGCGTGGCGTTCTCACGGGTGAAAGATTGGCATACCTACGATCGTGAACAGATTCATGGCTGTCGAGCGGGCGCTGCGCACGGCGCCTCCTTACGCCCTGGCCGACACCGTCCGCCGGGAGCTGGCCGGGCTCTACGCGGCCGAGGCCGTGGAGTTCCTGCTGGCCGACTACAGCCTCACCATGCTCCAGCCGGTGACCACCCCGCCGCACGCGCTCCCCCCGGTCTCTCTGCACAACGGCCCGGCGGGCCGTGCCTTCGGCGCCCAGGAACCCTTCCTGGAGAGCCTGGTCGACGACCGGCTGCGGGTCCACCTGCCCGTCAGCGTGCACGGGGGCCGGCTCGGCGTGCTCACGGTGACCCTGCCCGACTCCGAGGACACCCGCGCGGCGCTGCCCGAGCTGGCCGAGATCGGCCAGGTGCTGGGGCACGAGGTGCTGGTCGCCGACCGCGAGACCGACCTGTATCTCCAGGCCCGGCGCCAGGACCGGCTGACCCTGGCCGCGGAGATGCAGTGGCAACTCCTGCCCGGTCACTCGTGCTCCCTGCCCGAGTTCGATCTCGGTGCCCAGCTCGAACCGGCGTACGCCATGCACGGCGACAACTACGACTGGTCGTCCACGGCGGACCGGCTCACCCTGTACGTCTCCAACGGCATGGGTGAGGGCATAGAGGCCGCGCTGCTCACCAACCTGGCGGTCAACGCGCTGCGCAACGCCCGCCGGGCCGGTATCCCGCTCGCCGACCAGGCGGCGCTGGCGGACCAGGCGGTGTACGCCCAGTACCGGGGGCACCGCTATCTGTCGGTGCTGATGCTGGACTTCGACCTCGCCACCGGCCGCGCCCAGGTGGTGGACGCCGGGTGCCCGCAGTTGCTCCGGCTGCGCGGTGGCGCCGTGGAGCACGTCGACTTCGAGGCGCAGTTGCCGCTCGGCATGTTCGAGGAGACCGACTACGTCGCGCAGGAGCTCCAGGTGGAGCCCGGCGACCGGCTGGTCTTCGTCAGCGACGGCGTGTACACGGTCGCCTCGCCCAAGGGCGAGCCCTACGGGGACGCGGCGCTGACGCGGGCCATCCAGGCCACCCGGCTGCTCCCGGCCTCGGAGGTGCCCGGAGCGGTGCTGCGCGAGCTGACCGGGCACCGGGGCACGACGGCGCCCGACGACGACGCGCTGGTGGTCTGCCTGGACTGGCGCGGCCGCTGAGGGCCCCCTGTCCCGCCGTCTCCGACACCGGCCCGGTGCGGCCGCCGTCACCGCGCGGCGGCCGCACCGGGCCGGTGTCCTATTCCACGAGGCGCAGCGAGCGGCGGGCCGGGGCCGCGCGCAGTTCCTCGGCGGCCACCGGCGCCCCCGTGTCCGCGTCGACGTAACTGACGCGGATCACCGGGTCTCCGGGCGTGTCGCGGCCGGCGGTGGCGTCCAGGGCGAACAGGACCGCCACCGGCCGGGCCGCCTCGCCCTCGCCGTGGACGCCGGAGTAGTGCAGGACGCGCCAGCCGTCGCTGTCCCAGTGGTCCAGCAGCGCGGAGCGCACCACGGGTGACGTGGTGTGCCAGGCCAGGGAGTTCTCCAGCAGTTCGACGCTGGCGGCCACCGGGACCTGCCGTGCCCCGCCGCGGCCGGTCAGCGGGTGGCCGAACACGCGCAGCCGGGTTCGGCGCAGGGGCAGCAGCAGCCGGCGGTCCAGGTCCGCCGAGAGGGCGAACAGGACCAGTGCGCCCACGGCCAGCACGACGGCCGAGGCCACCGGCCGGTCCCCGAGCGCGTCCCACCAGGTGCGGTGCGCCCCGGCCGCCGTGAGCCCGCCGGCCAGGACGAGCGCGGCGCGGGCGAAGGAACGGCCGGTGACCGGCGTGTCCTCGCTCGCGGAGCAGCCGCAGGACGCCTGAGGGGCCCGCGCCCGGCCGTAGCCGAGATAGCCGAGGAACCCGGCCCCGAGGACGGCGGTGGCCGCCCCTGGCAGCGCGCTGCCGGGGGCCGCGAGCAGGGCCCCGGCCAGGAGCAGCTCGGCCCACCCGGTGGCCCGCAGCACCAGGACGGCCCGCTCACTGCTGCTGAGCAGGCGGGCCAGGGCGGTCTTCGGCGCCGTACGGACGACGTCCGGGCCGAGGGCCTTGGTCGCGCCGGTCCAGGCGAGCAGTCCGGCGAGGAGGAGCGGGAGGAGTCCCGTGGTCAGTGACAGCATCTGCGCCTTCCCCAATGTCCGCTTCAGTGCCCGACGGAGATACGGACGACGTCCACGGAGTCGTCGGACGGCCGCCAGGCGCCCAGCACTTGGGCGCTCTGCCCGATGCGCAGCCGGGACAGGTCGGAGGTGAGCCCGCGCCCGGCGTAGGAGGCGCCGGTGTCGGCGAGGATGTTGCCGACGACCTCGTGCTGTCCGTGGGCGAGGTGGACCCGGTTCTTCGCGATGCCCCGGATCGTGGTGTCGAGGTTGACGATGTTGACCCAGACCGCGTCGGCGGCCACCGTGCCGTCGGGCATGGGGACGCCGCGCGCGTAGAGGCCGTCGCCGACCTCGATGACGTCGGCGGTGGTGGGCCGGACCTTCCACACGCTGGTGACATTGGTCATCTGCACGCGCGCGTGGCCGCCGCTGGAACCCGCCACCTCCAGCACGCTGCCGGTGATGCCGGTGATTCTGCCCTCCACGAAGGAGGACCTGGCGATGGCCGGGTCGAGGGAGGGCTCGGCGGCGAAGGCCGCGTCGGCGTCGAGTCCGCCGAGCGCGCTCGCCCCGACGATGGTCGCTCCGCCGAGGGCGGCGGCGGTGAGGAAGCGGCGGCGGCGCATCCCCTCGGACGGCACTCCCGTGGTGTTCCGTGCGTTCATGTCGGGCCTCCTCACTCGTAGATGTAGACGGGGAGCTTGCCGGAGCTGAGGTTGCCGATCGCCGAGAAGGCGGCCGGGGTCAGGTCGAGCACGCGGTTGGTGCGGCAGGCGCCGTTGCAGCAGGTCGCCTCGCCGCACCAGTCCTTGGTGCGGGGGCCGCAGTCGGTGATGGTGATGCACACCGTCGCGCCGGAGCACTGGTGGCGGACGTTCATCACCGAACCGCAGCCGCGCCGGGGGATGTTCTCGCCGCAGAGGTCGGGGCGGGTGATGCTGAAGCACGCCGCGGAGGCGTTGGGCCAGGCGCCGTGGTGCGCGCTGGACTGGCAGTTGCCGCAGGCGCCGCCGCCGGCGCTGCCGCAGGGCCCCCATGAGTTGCCGCAGCAGAACCAACTGGTCTCACCGGCCCAGAGGCTGGTCGATCCGCAAGCCATCGTGCAGTCCTCCCTGATTGCAGGTACATGACAAAACCTGGACTGGGTGGAGCGATGGAGCGCTTTCATGATGCACGCGTCTACGCGGGTTGCATAGAGCACGTGCGCGACCTCCCACCGTGATGTATCCAGGCTGAAACCACCCTGGACTGTGACGTGGTGGACCCCGTACGGCACCATGGCCTCATGGTGAACGGCGGTCAGAGGTTTGAGGAAGTGATCCCCCCGGCGGTGGCGTACTCGCGGGCCGACGGAGAGCTGTGGGTCATCGGCCTGCGGGGGCACCTCGACCCCGAGGAACTGGACACGGTGGAGGACGCCACCGAGGACGCCCTGGTCCGCTGGACCGGGCCGCTCGTGTTCGACCTGCGGGAAGTCGGCTTCTGCGACTCGTCGCTGCTCAACCATCTGCTGCGTACGGCGCGGCGCCGGGATGTCGGCATCTTCGGCGGGGACGTCACCGTACGGCGCCTGCTCGAACTCACCGGGGCGGACAGTCTGCTGCCCTCGCATCCCGACCTGGAGTCGGCGCGTGCCGCCCTGTCCACGCTGCCGCGGCAGGCGCGGCCGTGAGCGGCTCGGTCCCCCTCACCGGCGTGTACCGTCAGGGCGGGGGCACGCGCAGGGAAAGCACGCCCGCGCGAAAGGGGCTCATGTTCACCGCACACTCCCAGGCATCGTCACCGGCCGACGCCCGTCGGCTCGCGGCGGCGTACCTGGATGCGCACTGTCCGGGCGCGGACGCGGAGGCGGTGCAGATCGTCGTGAGCGAGCTGGTCACCAACGCCGTCCGGCACACCCCCGACGGCACCTGGTCGCTCGTCCTCAGACTGGAGGAGGGGCAGCTCATCCTGGAGATCACCGACGACAGCCCCGAGCTGCCGACCCCGCGCCCGAATCCGCCCCTGGACGGCCGAGGGGGCCTGGGCCTCGGGCTGGTGGAGAAGCTCAGCGACCACACCGCCGTCGCGCCCACCGCACGGGGCAAGACGATCACCGCATGGTGGAAGCTCCCCACCGGTGACCAGGCGGAGCGGCCGGCTTCGGAGCGCTGACGCTCTAGGACGAGGTGGACTCGGCCTCGCCGGGGAGTTCCCCGGCCGGCCCGACGGGCTCCGCGGTGCCGTCCGGGCCGGCCGTGAGGTACTCGGCGGTGCCGGTGAGCGCCAGCATCCGGGTCAGCTGCACCGGCCGGTGCCGCAGGTGCAGGGTGACGCCCGCCGGATGGGTCCGGCGCCGCAGCGTGAGCAGGGCGGACAGCCCGCTGGAGTCGAGCAGGCGCAGGCCCGAGCAGTTCATGTGCATCTCCCGCAGCGCCGGGCCGTGCTCCAGGACGTGCGCGTCCAGCGTCCGGTTCACGGCGTCGAGGAACTCGTCCGCGGACTCGAAGTCCAGGACTCCCTGGAGCGTCAGCCGTATCGAGCGCGAGTCGATGGCCTCGACGGTGACGGAGAAGCCGACGGGCTGGTGGAGGGTCATGCGGTCATTCCTGGGCCGGGCTGGGTCGGGTGGTGGGCGTCGCGGGGAGGGCCTCGGCGGCCGCCTTCAGGAAGCCGAGGGCGCGGGGGAAGTCGTGCAACTCCCCCGCCAATATCTCCAGTCCGGTCCGCAGGCTGTGCGGGGGCACGCGGCGGGCCTTGAGGATCTCCGCGGTCCACGTGATGAAGCCGGTGAACAGCTCCGGGTCGTCAACGTAGAGGGCGGTGGCCAGGAAGTCCACGATGTGCGCGAGGTCCTCGGCGGTGCGCTCGCGCTGCGCCTCGGTGTACGCGCGCATGCCGGGCCAGCGTGCCTCCAGCTCCGCGAGGCCCTGCCGGACCAGGGCGGAACGGTTGCCCTTGATCAGGGTGTACTCCTGGTCCGCGAGGTGGGGCAGGTCGTCGACCTGCTGCCGCGGCGTCGGCCCGGGGCGGATCAGACCGTCGGCCAGCAGACCGGCGGCCGCCCGGGCGTCGGGGGCCCAGGCGTCGGCGCCGATGAGACGGGCGTAGCGGCCGTCCGCGCCGAAGGCCGCGCCACCGACCATGACGGGGATGCCGATGGACTGCACGGCCGTCACCGCGGTGTGCGCGCTCGGCAGGTGCAGGGGCAGCGAGGCCGACAGCAGCGTGGCCGCCGGGTTGGTCGCGTGCAGGTGGGCGATCAGATGCGGGGTGGTGGTGTGGGCACCCAGGAAGTCCACCTGCCAGCCGCGCCCGGTGAGCACCTCGGCGAGCAGCCGGGCCGGAAGCACGTGCCATTCGCCGTCGACGCACGCGACCGTGATGCGCGGTCTGTCCGGCATGCCGGCCGGTGCCGGCACCCGGTGGGCGAGGGCGGCGATGACCCGGTCGATGATCGCGGTGGCGGCGTGCTCCTCGGCGACGCTGATCCGGTCGGCGGCCCATTCCGTGCCGACCCGGCGCTGGACCCCGCCGAGCACCTCCAGCAGCAGGCTCTCCCGGCCCACTCCGGCGTCGGCCGCCGCGAACACCTCGCGTACGGCGGCCGACTCGTCCTTGGCGATCACGGCCGTCCACAGCCGCTCCGACACTTCCGCGCGCTCCTGGACCGCCGCGCCGGTATCGGTGGTCATCGGCGGACCCCCGCCTTGGGCCGGGCCGCGGTGGCGTGGTGGCCGTCGACGGAGTGCAGGGCGCCGTGGCCGCCCGCCGGGTTGGTGATGGCGAGGGTGGCCATGTCGTCGTGCCGGCCACCTCCCAGCCACTGGGCCGCCAGCATCTGCACTCGTTCCACCACCGCTTCCGCGGGCATCCGGGCACACGGGCCGAGGGCCGCCCGCAGCCGCTCCTCGCCGAAGAACTGGTCGCCCAGCGGGCCGCCGGAGGCTTCGGTGATCCCGTCCGTGTAGAGCAGGCAAGTCTCCCCCGGCGCCAGCGACACATGGGCGGTGCGCGCGGTGACGGCGGGCATGGCGCCCACGAGCTGCCCCTGGGTCGGAGCCTCCTCCACCCGGCCGTCGCTTCTGATGATCAGCGGCGGCAGGTGTCCGGCGCTGGTCAGCCGGAGCCGGACGTGGCCGGCACGGCGGGTGACGGAGGCCAGTACCAGGGTGGCGAACCGGGTGTGGTGGGAGTTGAGCAGCGCGCCGTTGAGCAGGGAGAGCACCTGCTGGTGGTCCCCGGACAGCGGCAGCAGCGCCTGCAGGACGCTGCGGATCTTGCCGGTGAGCACGGCGGCCTCCAGCCCCTTGCCCGCGACGTCGCCGAGGACGACGAACGTCTCCTCGCCGGCGTCCGTACCAGGGTGGACGTCATAGAAGTCGCCGCCCACCCGCTCGTGGTCCCGTGCCGCCCGGTAGGCACCCGCGTACTCGACACCGTGGACGCGCTCCAGGCGCGGCGGCAGGAGATCACGCATCAGGGTGGTGGTGATCGAGCGCTGTTCCGCGTACAGGCGCGCGGCCGAGAGCGCCACACCGGCCCGCGCCGCGAAGAGCCGCGCGAAGACCTCCTCACCGTCCGTGAACGCCTGGTGTGTGCTGGAGCGCAGCAGGATCAGTACACCGGCGGGCACGCCGTGGCCCGGCAGCGGGGTGACTATGACCGAGCCGATCGGGCCGTCGAAGCCCTCGGGGACCGCCCAGTCGGGCAGCTCGGCCGGATCGATCCAGCGCGCGGGGACCGGCGGGAAGCCCTGGAGGGCCTCCGCGAGCCCGGCGACCGAGCGCGGCTCGACCGGGAGCATGGTCTGGGTGACCTCGCCGTCCGCCCGCGCGTAGGTCAGCTGGTGGCGGCGCCCCTGGGCGGGGGCGACGATGATCGCCGCGTCCGCGAGGTGGCCCGCGGCCATCCGCGCGGTGACCGTCATGCACCGCTCGACGTTCAGCGAGGACAGCAGGGCGCTGGAGACCTCGGCGAGCAGGGCGGCACGCTCCCGCTCGCCGCGCAGTGCCTGCTCGGCGAGGCGGCGGTCGGTGTCCTCCAGCAGCCACCACACGACGGTGCCGTCGTCGCAGGAGGAGGGGTACGCCTCGAAGCTGCGGCCCGCCACCTCGCCCGAGACGGCGTCCGCCGGGGTGCCCGCCTGGCGCAGCGCGCGGTCGGCGGCGGCCAGCCAGGCCGGCATGGCAGCCGACGTGACAAAGTCCCCTGGCACAAGCGGTATCAGGCGGCGTGCCGCCTCGTTCGTCTCGATCAGGGCCCCATCGGCGTCGACCACCAGCACGGGACAGGGGGCGCTGTCCCACGCCGTGGCGACGCCGACACCACCGGTCTGCGGACTATCGGGTGTACCCGGGGAAAGAATCACAGTCGGGGAGCGCGAGCGTGCGCTCCACCACCTCTCAGTCGATCGAGAACGTTTACCGATGACAACGGTCTCGCATCCACCGGCCACGTGCAACGCCCGACAGATTTCCACACGTATTCGACACACACAACCCAAATCGCCCTCCTTGACGGGCCGACCGCGCCGTGTGCGGCGGAGTTCAGGCGGGCAGGAGGGAGTCGTCCTGCGGGCGCGCGCCGGGCAGCCGGTGCCGGGCGGCGATCAGCGCCGCGTCGATGTCGCGGGTGCCGGTGGCGACGCACAGGGTGTACGCGATGTCGTCCATCCGCTGCCGCACTTCGGCGCTGCCCTCCTCGGCGTGCAGGATGCGCAGCGCGTCGTACTGCTCGATCAGGTTCTGCAGCACGGCGGGGTGGGCCATCAGCATCTCGGGTTCTCCCTCTGACCAGCTATCACATGGGTCGTACACGGACCCGGTTACCCTGGGCCCTCTCAAACACACCTGCGCTTCTTCACCCGATCGACCCCCTACCTGCCGGAGATCTCCCCGTGCCCGTACCCCTCGGCGACGGTCTGCTCGCGCTGCTGCGCCGCGCCAGCACCTGCTACATCGCCACCACGATGCCCGACGGCTCGCCGCAGCTCACCCAGACCTGGGTGGACACCGACGGCACGCACGTCCTGATCAACAGCGTGGAGTCCCACCAGAAGACCCGGAACATCGCGCGGGACCCGCGGGTGGCCGTCGCGCTCTCCGACCCGGCCGACCCGTCGTCGTACACCCAGATCCGCGGCCGGGTGGTGCGGGTGACCACCGAAGGCGCGGTCGATCACATCGAGGCGCTCGCGCGGAAGTACCTGGGCGGCCCCTACCCGTGGTTCGGCGGTCGGGACCAGGTGCGCGTGATCTACGTCATCGAGCCGGAGCGCATCAGCAGCCCGCGCGGCTGAAGTCCTAGGCGGCCTCGGACTCGGCTTCGCCCCGGCCGGCCGGGGCCGCCGTCTGCCGCCGGCCGCCCTGGATCAGGCGCAGATGGCGGCCCCGGGCGTGGCGGGGCGGCTTGGGGCCGCGCGCCAGCCAGTCCTCGGTACGGTCCATCCCGTACAGCAGCACGGCCACGACCGGCAGCAGCAGAATTGCGACGATGGCCACGGTGGGGGCTCCTCCCCGGCAGACAGCTCTGTACGGATGCCCGCCGCGCCTCCGGCCAGCGGGTGACCCCTGTGAAGGTGCGGTGCCTGTCCGGCACCCCGCCGCGCGAGCGCACGCCGAGCGGTTTCTCCGCACGCCGCCCCACGCGCATCCCTAGGGTGGAGCGATGGCGAACTCAGTCTCTTCCCTGATCGACAGCGCCGTCCGGGCCACCGCCCCGGTAGTGGACGGCATCACCGACGAACAGCTCGGCGCTCCCACGCCCTGTTCCGAGTACGACGTACGCGCCCTGCTCAACCATCTCTTCCACGTGGTCACCAACTTCCAGAAGCTGGCCGCCGGGGAGCGCGCGGACCTGGCCTCGGTCGGCGAGTATCTCGACGAGGGTGACTGGCGGAGCCGGTTCCGCGAGGAGGGGGATCGGCTCGCGGAGGCGTGGAGGGCGCCCGGTTCGGCGGAGGGCATCTCCCCCGGCATGGGCCTGCCGCAGCGCACGCTGGCGTACATGGTGCTGGGCGACCTGCTGGTGCACGGCTGGGACCTGGCGCGGGCCACCGGTCAGGAGTACACCCCGGACGCTACGACCGTCGAGGAGGTGGCCCCGGAGCTGGAGAAGATCGCCCCGATGGGCCGCAACGCGGGGGTGTACGCCGAGGCGGTGCCGGTTCCGGCCGGGGCGACGCCGTTCGAGCGGCTGCTCGGGGACACGGGGCGGGACGTGAGCTGGTCGCCCAGCTGAGCCACGCCGTGTAACGGGCCGTTCACGCCGGGCGGGGCCTCGGGGAAACAAGCGCTTCGTAGCCTGGCCCGCCGGCCTCCGTCCGGCAGCGCTGCCGGACGGAGGTCTCCCCCGGTACCCGTACGGAGAGAGGCGTGGCATGAGCGCGACAGAGTCACGACCCACGGCCGAGGCGGCCGAAGGCCCGGCGACAGCGGCCACGAGCCAGGCCGCCAAGGAGACGCTGGAGGACTACACCCTCCGCTACGCGCCCCGGAGTTACCGCCGCTGGACCCCGATGGTGGTGGCCACCACGGCGCTCGGCGGCATCGCGTACATGGCCGACTTCTCGATCGGCGCCGGCATCGGCCTGGCCCACGGCACCGGCAACGCGCTGGTGGCTGTCGCGGTGGCCGCCGTCGTCATCTTCGTCACCGGCTTCCCGCTCGCGTACTACGGCGCCCGCTACAACATCGACCTGGACCTGATCACGCGCGGTTCGGGCTTCGGCTACTACGGCTCGGTCCTCACCAGCGTCATCTTCGCCAGCTTCACCTTCATCTTCTTCGCGCTCGAGGGCTCCATCATGGCCCAGGGCCTCCGGCTCGGCCTCGGACTCCCGCTGTGGCTGGGCTACCTGGTCTCCACGCTGATGGTGATCCCGCTGGTGATCTACGGCATGAAGGCGCTGAGCAAGCTCCAGGTGTGGACGACACCGGTATGGCTGGTGCTGATGGTGGGGCCGTTGGTGTACCTGGTGGTCACCGATCCGGGCACGGTCGACCGCTTCCTCTCCTACGCGGGCACCGACGGCGACGGTGGGGTGAACACCGCATCCGTACTGCTCGGCGCGGGCGTCTGCCTCTCCCTCATCGCGCAGATCGGCGAGCAGATCGACTACCTGCGCTTCATGCCGCCCAGGACCGAGGCGAACAAGCGCCGTTGGTGGACGGCCGTGGTGATGGCCGGCCCCGGCTGGGTGGTGCTCGGCGCGCTGAAGCAGGCGATCGGTGTCTTCCTCGCCGTCTACATCCTGGCCTCGGCCGGCCCGTCGGTCGCGCCCGAGCCGATCCAGCAGTTCAAGGGCGCCTTCGACGCCATGCTGCCGTCCTGGCTGGTGGTGCCGCTGGCCGTGGTGCTGGTGGTGATCAGCCAGATCAAGATCAACGTGACGAACGCCTACTCGGGCTCGCTCGCCTGGACCAACTCCTTCACCCGGCTCACCGGCCGCTATCCCGGCCGCATGACCTTCGTGCTGGTCAACCTGGGCTTCGCGCTGGCCCTGATGGAAGCCGACATGTTCAGCTTCCTCAACGGCATCCTGGGCTTCTACTCCAACTGCGCCATCGCGTGGGTCGTCACCGTGGCCACCGACATCGGCGTCAACAAGTACCTGCTGAAACTCTCCCCGCACGCGCCGGAGTTCCGCCGGGGCATGCTGCACGCGGTCAACCCCGTGGGCGTGGTGTCCTTCCTCGCGGCGTCCGGACTGTCGATCGCGATGTACTTCCACGCCTTCGGTGACACCCTCCAGCCGTACTCCCCCGTCGCCGCCGCCGTCATCGCCTTCGCCCTCACCCCGCTGATGGCCGTGGCCACCCAGGGCCGCTACTACCTGCGGCGCCCGGACGACGGCATCCCTGAGCCCCTCCTGGACCCGGACGGCAACCCGAGCGGCACCATCTACGACTGCCACGTCTGCCACCAGGCGTACGAGCGTCCCGACGTGACAGCGTGCGCCACCCATGGCGCCGTGGTCTGCTCACTGTGCCTGAGCACGGACCGGGTCGGCGGCCATGTGCTGCTCGCCTCAGGCGAGTTGATCGCGTAGCAGCACCTCCAGTGCGATGGGGGCGCGGCCGATCACAGTGGTGAGAGTGGGGTCCTGCGCGGCGAACTCGCCGGCGCGGGCGGCGGTGAAGACACCCATCAGGCCCTCCACCCGGTCGGAGAGGAGCCCGGCCTCGGCCAGGTGCCGGCGGAACGTGTCGTCCGGCACCGTGGTGTGCGGGTGAAGGGGCGGCCGGCGATGCCGGCGGCGAGGGTGGCGACATCTTCGAAGGCGTTCCTGGCCACCAAGCACGGGGCTCCCACGCCGGAGGACCCGATCGAGGGCCTGCGCGCGGGGTGGGACCTGGCGGTGGAGTTCGCCGTGGACAGCCCTCCGTCTGTCCTGACGCTCAGAACGTCCACCGCGTGTGGGTGAAGAGGCCGCCCTCCCGGCCGAACCCGTACGCAGTGTCGGGTTCCACGGCGAACACCACGGCTCGCCCGGTGCGGAACGCGTCCCCGATGCCGTGGAAGGTGCCTTCGGGCGAGGTGATGTGCGCTCCGTACTTCGCCTCGTACGCGGCGATCACCTCCTCCACCCTCGCCGGGTCGGTGACCTGCTCCGCCGTCCCCTCGACGATCAGGTCGAGGCCCTCGGTGAGGGAGTTCCGGCCGGTGGTCAGCGCGCAGTGCGCGTTCCGCGCGAGGTTCTTCGCCTTCTGCTCCTCCGGCCCGGTGGAGAAGTACAGCACCCCGTCGTGCCAGGCGGCGATGACGGGGGTGATGTGCGGCCGGCCGTCGGGGCGGACGGTGGAGACCCAGAAGATCTGGGCGTCCTCAAGGTGGCGTTGGGCCTCCGGCCAGGGGGTGGGGGTGGCGTTCTCCGCGCCGGGGCGGGGGTGGATGGCGGAGCTGTAGCGGGGGTCGAGTTCGGTGGTGGGCATGGGGTCTCCTTCCGTCTGCCAGGGGTAACGAGCCCAGCCGTCTGCGGTGGCGTGTCCCGACGAACGTGCGCTCGGTCCGGCTGCGGGGCCCGCAGGCCGAGCCACTGATCGGGTCGCTCGGCCCTGATCGGTTCGGGCGGCCAGGCAACGGGGGCGAGAAGGTGGCGCCGTGCGCGGCGTAGCCCTCGTGCTCGATGCCGATGGAGTGCAGGTTCGTCGAGTAGTTGCCCGCGTGGTACGCGACGTCCTTGGTCGGCACCATCTGGGTCACCGCGCCGTCCGAGGACCGCATCACGTAGTGCGCGGAACTGCCGCCCGGGTTCTGGAACGTGGTGATGGCGGACTGGTACGACGACTCGGTGTCGTGGATGACGATCGTGTCGATCCGGACGCCGTTGGCGGGCCGGCTGGAGACCTGACCGTTGGACGCCGCCGCCGGTACGAAAGTGCAGGTGACGTCGGACGGGCACTCGGTGGCGGTGGCCGTCGCGGCACCGGCCAACTGTTCCCTGACGGGACGGACGTTGCCGTCGGCGGCCATCGATACGCGCTGCCCGTCGGAGGTGGTGCGGGCGGCGCCGGTGCGGAGGGTGGTGAAGACCCGGTCGGCGAACGCCGTGGCGGTGTGCTGCCGGCCGGAGCCGCCGTAGCGGGCCACCGCGCCGTACCACTGGCCGGGGTCCGCCGAGAGGGTGCCGCGCACGGACTTCTGGTAGGAGGCGAGCAGCGCGGCGCCGCCCGCGATGTTGGCGGCGGGGTCCTCGCGCAGCTCCGCCGGGGACAGCCCGGTGAGCTTGGCGGCGGTGCGCAGGGTGTGCAGGGCGGGGTCCTTCGCCAGGTCGGCGAGGTCGGGCCGGCCGACCGTTCCGGCCGGACCGGAGGCCAGCATCGCGGGGGTGACGTCGGTGAGGTGCATCGGGCCGTAGCCGCCGCTGGTGCTCACCTGGCCGGCGTGATCGTCCCACGCCGACTCCTGGTAGGAGACGGCGAGCAACACCTGGGCGGGTACGTGGTACTTGGCGGCCGCGGCCGCGAAGGCGTGCTGGCGCGCCCCGGGCCCCGAAGGGGCGGGGGTCGCGGCCTGCGCGGTGGCGGGCACCAGGCCGGTCAGGGCTCCCGCCGTCAGCGCGCCCGCGGCGGCCAGAGCGAGCAGCCGATGCCGTGCGGCAGGCTTTCGGGCGGCGTGCTCCACGGGTCTTTCGCTCTTCATTTGTCTCCGCGCTCCATGGCAACCAGGAAAGGGTAAAAAGGCATTCGTCATCGCATTGCCGCCCTTCATTTCGAGCGTCAATTCACTTGCAGATCAACGGCGTTCGAACCGTATGGCCACTGAACTCAGCTGCGCAACCAGCCCCGCGGCGGCATCACGGCCTCACCCGATCACCAGGCGCTCGCGGCACGGACCGGCCGGTCAGGCTAGGTTTTGCCCATGGCTCCACCCCCACGACAGACATCCGCGCCGGCGCCCGCCACTCCCCCGGACCCCGGTCAGGACGGGCTGATCAGGGTTCGTGGTGCCGACGAACACAATCTGCGGCATGTCGACGTGGACGTACCCCGCGACCAGGTCGTGGCCTTCACCGGAGTGTCGGGGTCCGGCAAATCGTCGCTCGCATTCGCCACCATCTACGCCGAGGCCCAGCAGCGCTACCTGGAATCCGTGGCGCCGTACGCCAGACGGCTGATCGACCAGGGCGCGGCCCCCAGGGTCGGCTCGATCACCGGTCTGCCGCCCGCCGTGGCGCTGCGCCAGCAGCACAGCGGGGGCAGCACCCGCTCGACGGTGGGCACCGTCAGCCGGGTCTCCAACGTGCTGCGCATGCTGTACTCCCGCGCCGGCACCTACCCAGCCGGACGGACCCCGGAGGACCTCGCCGGAACGTTTCCGCGCGACGCGGCGCCGCTGGACTCGGACAGCTTCTCGCCGAACACCGCCGTGGGCGCCTGCCCCACCTGCTCCGGCCTCGGGCGGCTGCACAGCGTCGACGAGAGCAAGCTCGTGGGCGACGACTCCCTGAGCATCCGGGAGGGCGCGATCGCGGCCTGGCCGGGTGCCTGGCAGGGCAAGAACTACCGGGACATCCTCGCCGAGCTGGGCATCGACATCGACGTACCCTTCCGCGAGCTGCCGGCCGCCCGGCGCGAGTGGCTGCTGACCACGGACGAGCAGCCGACCGTCACCGTGCACCCGGTCCGTGACGCGCACCGGGTGCAGCGCTCGTACCAGGGCACATACATGAGCCCCCGCAAGTGGGTGATGCACACGTTCGCCACCTCCAAGGCGGCGCATCTGCGCGCGAAGGCCGCCTCGTTCATGTCCGAGGAGGTCTGCCCGACCTGCCACGGCAAGCGGCTGAACCCGGAGGCGCTGGCGGTGACCATCGCCGGGCAGGACATCTCGGTGGCCACCTCGATGCCGCTCAGCCAGCTCACGGCCTTCCTGGAGTCGGCCCGCGACCACCCCGACACCCTGGCCCTGCCGGCCGAGCGCAGGCAGGCCGCGCACGCCCTGATCGGCGGCCTCCAGGACCAGCTCGGCACGCTGACCGACCTGGGCCTCGGTTACCTCGCCACCGGGCGCGCGACCTCCACCCTCTCCAGCGGTGAGCTGCAACGGCTGCACATGGCCACCCAGCTCCGCAGCGGCCTGTTCGGCGTGCTGTACGTGCTGGACGAGCCCTCGGCCGGGCTGCACGCCGCCGACACGGAACTGCTGCTCACCGCGCTGCGACGGCTCAGGGGCGCCGGGAACAGCGTCTTCGTGGTGGAACACAACGCGCAGGTGCTCGCCTCGGCCGACTGGATCGTCGACATGGGTCCGGGCGCCGGCCGGCACGGCGGCCAGGTCCTCTACAACGGGCCGGCCCAAGGGCTGAGCGAGTCGCCGGAGTCGGTGACCGCCCGGTACCTCCCGCTGGACGCGCCCCCTGTGCCGGGGCCCGAGGAGCCGCGCCAACCGGCGGGATGGCTGCGCCTGGACGGGGTCACGGGTCACAACCTCCGTGACCTGGACGCGAGTTTCCCCCTCGGCACACTCACGGCGGTCACCGGCGTCTCCGGGTCCGGCAAGTCGACCCTGGTCCGGCGGGCCCTCGCGGAGACGGTCCGAGATCATCTGCACGCCGACGAGACCGCCGAGGACATCGCCCGCAACCCCGCCACGGTGGAGACCGCCGACGAGGAGGAGGCGGGGGTGCCGGTCCGGGACCTGACGGAGGACCGGGTGACGGTGCGCTCCAGTACGGGACTTGAGCACATCAACCGCCTCGTGGTCGTGGACCAGAAGCCCATCGGACGTACCCCGCGCTCCAACCTCGCCACCTACACCGGCCTCTTCGACAGCGTCCGCAAGCTGTTCGCCGCCCAGCCGACCGCTCGTGAACTCGGTTACACGGCAAGCCGGTTCTCGTTCAACGTGGCCCAGGGCCGATGCCCGCACTGCCTGGGCGACGGAGTCGTCAGCATCGAACTCCTCTTCCTGCCCACGGAGACCTCCCCCTGCCCGGTCTGCCAGGGCGCCCGCTACAACCCCGGCACGCTGATGGTGCGCTACCGCGACAGGACCATCGCCGACGTGCTGGCGATGAGCGTGGAGGAGGCGCACGAATTCCTCGCCGACGTGCAGCCCGCCGCCCGCATCCTCAAGCTGCTCTCCGACATCGGGCTGGGCTATCTGACACTGGGCCAGAGCGCCACGACCCTCTCCGGCGGTGAGGCCCAGCGCATCAAGCTGGTGAGCGAGCTGCACCGGGCGCCGCGCGGCCACAGCCTCTACCTGCTGGACGAGCCGACCACGGGACTGCACCCGGCGGACGTGGACCTGCTGATCGGGCAGTTGCAGCGCCTGGTGGACGCCGGGAACACGGTCGTCGTGGTGGAGCACGACCTGCGCACGGTCGCCGCCGCGGACTGGGTCGTGGACCTCGGTCCGGGGGCGGGGGACGACGGCGGCCGCATCGTCGCCGAGGGCCGGCCGGAGGACGTGGCCCGAGCGGGCGGCACGCCCACCGCGGACCACCTGGCGCGCCGCCTGTCAGCCCGCTGACCCGCGAGGCTACGGTCTGCCCATATTCATCGCCGTCGGAGCCGACCTCGGCAAGCCACTGGGCGCCCTCCACCGACAGCTTCCAGTTTCACCGGGAAACACCGACGCCCGAAGCGTCAGGCAAGCTCAGCCGCGAGCAGGTCCATCAGCAGGCCGTCACGCCAGCGGCCGGTGCGGTGGTCGAGTTCGTAGGCTCGCATGACTCCCACGGGTCTGAACCCGACCTTGCCGTAGCACCGAATCGCCGCGGTGTTGACGGCGGCGGGGTCGATGGTCAGCCGGTGATGCCCGCGTTCCGTCACCAGCCACCGGGCCAGTGTGCGCACCGCGTCCGTGCCGAGTCCCTGACCGTGATGCCGCGCCGTCAGGAAGATGTCGATGCCGGCGTGGCGGTACTCGGGGTCGGTCTCTTCGTGGAACTGGACGGCACCGATGACGGCTTCGTCGAGTACGACGGCGAGCATGCCCGCGTAGGTGTCCGGAGGAGGCCACCAGACGGCGACCTCCGGTTCCCGCACGATCCTGTCCAGGACCCCGGTCTCGTCCTCGGCCACCGGCCTCAGCACAACTCTGTCTCCACGTAGTTCCATGAGCCCATTCGAACCGAGCTGACCCGGGCGCCGAGTCGGAACGGAAACATCCGTTGGCGCCGCAAGTCAGTGCGAAGAGGAGCGGTGAGCAAAGACCCCTGCGCCTGCGGTCTCTCGGCCCCGTGCCGGGCGGGGGGCCGGCCCGGCCGCGTGGCGGGACGGTCCGAGGCACCTCCGTTCGACGTCCACCCTGACGCCCCCGTACGGCCACTCACAGGAGGCGCACCGCCTGCCCCCCGGCTCGTACCGGCGGCGACCGCATGACCTACGTCAAGCAGGAGGTCGGAGCTGGCGGCGCCGTTCGTCCCCACGGTGCCGGGTACGGACACGTATGTGGATCGGCTGCGCTGAAGTCAGCCCGCCGAGTCGGCGAGCCCCGGGTTGTCCAGGTCACGGCGGGGGGACGCTGTTGGCACGGCGGGATTCGGCGTCGGCGGGGTGGAGGAGGTCTTCCAGGACCTGGATGGCCCCGCTGATCCGAAGCAGTGCCTCGCGTGTGCTGCTCTGCTGTTCGACCAGGCGGCGCAGCTGCTCCATACCCGCGTGCTCGTCGCGCTTGAGCTGGTCGAGGCGCTCCGACAGGGCCTTCCGGGTGTCATCGGCCGGGGGCCGCGGATCGGCGTGGTGCGAGTCCGTGCGCTGTCCGGTCGTGGTCTGCTGGGTCATCGTCATACCGTCCCTTCCAGACGTTCGAGGAGATCGGCGCTGCGTGGCCGGCCGTGCTCCTCGGGGTGGAGGAAGAGGTTCCGTTCGTTCTCCGGCTTGTCCTCTTCCGTGGGGATGCGGTGGGCCTCGGCCCAGGCGTCCTGCCGCACTCCGGTGACCTGCCAGGAAATCTTGATGCCCGGTGTGTCGGTGCGCAGGGTGAATCGGTTGTCCTTGATCTCACCGGTCACGGCGACCTGCGCGAGGGAGCCGACCGGGGTGAGCTGGTAGCGGTAGTCGCGGTTGAGCGCCTCGAAGTAGTCCGGCAGCACGACCGTGGCCTCCCCAGCCTCGTTCGTCTCGGCCATGCCGCTGTACACCGTCGCCATGTCGGGGGACTCGACGAAGGAGTGCGACAGGTATTTGTTGGCGGGGTCCACAGGGTGGTCGATCCGGAAGCCGCCCCCCGGTTTGTCGATGAAGCCGGTGACCCGCATGTTGCCCCGCACGTCCAGCTTGAACTGGGGCATCTTGGTGCCGATTCCGATGAGGTCGTCGCCGTTGAAGGCGACGACGCCGCCTCCGCTGCGCAGGAAGAGCACGCCCTCGCCGGTGTCCCCGACGTTCGACCCGAAGAGTTTCGCCACGGCGGGGCCGTTCGGCTGGCCGAAGTTCCTGCCGAAGAAGGCGTTGCCGCCGACGCTGAGCTGTCCTCCGCACGAGAGGTCCCCTCCGGCCTGCAGTGAGCTGCCCACGGTTGCGGTCCCGACGACGGTCAGCCCGTTGCTGCAGGTGACGTTGGCGTCTTTGGTGTTCATCGCCAGGCCCCACCCCGCATCGTCGTTGCCCCAGAAGCCGACGTTCTCGTTGTTCACCATGCCGATGAACGCGCTGTCGTGTTCGCCGAGTTCCGTTTGACGGAACCAGATCCCGGCCGAGAAGTCGCCGCCTTGACGCACCCGCATGCGGCGTGACACGTCCAGCGCGTTGCCCTCGCCGCGGCTGATCGAGATGAAGTCCTCTCCCGACCACAGCCGTGCGGCACCGGCGAACGCGTACCACAGCCAGCGCTCCCCGTTCGAGGGTCGCTCCACGAAGTCCGTGAAGCCGCGGTCGCCGAACGAGTATCCGCTGAGCCCCCCGCTCGTATGGACACCGGTGTTTCCCACGTGCAGGGCGTAGTGGAAGTCGCTGTCGACCCCGATGGCCACCCGGCCGTCGGGGTCGACGGCGATGGCCTCGGTGTCCCCGGCGAGGTTGCTGAGGCGCCATCCCCCGTCGTCGTCGGCGTGCATGCCCCACGACGCATCGCTGCCGAGGGCATCCAGCCTTATCCCCGCCTGCGAGCCGGACGAGAACACCTCCAGGGCCGGCCCGTCGTCCGCCTCCGAACGGATCTCCATCGGCGGCGTGTCCGCGCGCATGTTGACGCGCACACTCCCGTCGCCGTTCACCCGGAGCGGGGACCTCGGTTCGCCGCCGGAGTCGGAAGTGATCACGACGAGGCCGCCGTCGTCCGTCCCCCGCAACTCGGCACCCGGCATCTGACCGACACCCAGCTTCGGGTCGTCCTCCGTCTCCGTGGTCCCCCACAGCTGCACACGACCCGTCGCCCCCACCACGCGTCGCGCCCCGCCCTCCAGGCCCTCCACGGTGCCGTCGGCCCCGACGGTGACCAGGGCCAGGACCACCTGCCGGCCCCCGCCGTCGAAGCCGCCCGCCGGGAGCAGCCGCAGCCACGGTGCGTGGAGCCGGGTCACGCGGTTCTCGTCGAGTCCCTCCAGCCAGGTCAGGGTCAGCACGTGCTCGCCCTGGGCCAGACCCGTCGTGCTCAGCGTCAGCCCCTCCGGACCCACGTGCGCGGGATTCTCCAGGGGCTGCTGCGGGTCGGCGTTCGGTGCGACGACGGCGAGCCCGCCGTCCTCCAGCACGATGAGGTGCCCGGCGGAATCGAGCGCGGTGCCGACGGAGACGGCGACCTGGGATTGCCCGATGGTCGCCGCGACCTCCAGGCCGACCGCCACGCCCCACCTGTTCAAAGTGGCACCGCGTTCGCTGTCCAGCCGCAGCAGGTAGTTCTCCATGTCCATATGGCTCTCGGCGTGTTCGGTCTTGCCGCTCCGGACACTGCCGGTGTCGAAGTTGAAGTACTCCGTGCGTTTGACTGCCATGTTCCTCACCGCTGATCTGCTCGATCCGCTCGATGTCACGGTCACTCGCCGAGGGTCCGGGTCACCCGGATGAATCGGCAATGTGCCGGTTTGTGCTCGCCGACGATGGATGTGATGGTGCCCATGGCCCCGTTCATCTCCCGTTTGCGCAGTGCCTCGTCGGCGGAGAGCTCGTCCGAGGAGAAGTGGATGACCACACTCATCTCGAACGGCTGGACCCTTGGCCGGTAGGTGTTCTCGTTCATGCCGATCGTCTCGACCGGGCCGGGATCGCAGATCACCAGCCCGGCTCCGGCGGCGACCATCCCGGTGGGGTTGACGAAGCTCCCCGGACCGGTGATCCGGGCCGTCGAAGCGGTGGCCGTCTCGACGACGCGAACTGATGCGGGCAGGGCCCGCAGCAGGACGAAGGCATCGTCCGCGAACTCCGGCCAGAAGGGTTTGAGGCCGGCGTCGAGCACGAAGAGCTGTCCGTCGTCCGGTCGCGCTACGGCCGTCGGGGCCACCAGGGCGTTGTCCGGCGGGAGCAGGGGTGTGTGCGTCCACTGCTCGGCGCCGCGCACCACCCGGATCAGGTTGCCGCCGCCCCCGTCCGTCTCAGGCGCTGTCGCTTGGTGACCGCCGTCACCGACGAGCAGTGACCCGTCACGCTCCACGAACAGCGACAGCGGCTCCTTGATCTGGGTCTTGTCCAGCTCCTTCGGAATCACGCCCACCGGGGTCGCGTCGGGACGGACGGTGAAGATCATGGGCGTCGCGGCTTCGGGAGGGGACAGTCCGCGGTCGAGGATCAGCAGGTCGCCGGCGCCGTCCACGGTCATCGCCACGGGGAAGACGGGGGTGGGCAGCCGCACGAGTTCCGGGACCGTGGCGGCGGTGTAGGGGAAGGGGACGGCGAAGATGCGGCCGTTCTGGTCGAGGATGAACAGCTTCTCCGGCTGTCCGGCGGTCTCGGGGCGCACGGCGACGGCGACGATCCGGGCCAGGGTCATCCCGGGGACCAGCGGCCGTGGGCGCGGCGGGCTGCCGTCCAGGTCCGGCTGCCCCGCCGCGCTGATCCGCCACACCCGCCGGCGGTGCACGACCTCTGCGAACTCGGGCAGACCGCGCTCCCCGACGAAGAGGCTGCCGTCGGTCCCCCTCGCCACGCACCAGGGTCGCATCAGTCCCTCGCGGACCACTTCCCCGTCCTCGATCAGCGGCCTGAAGGTCGGCAGGGCGGTGGCGGGCCGCTGCCCACCGGCGTCCGTGCGGACCGTCAGCAGGCAGGTTCCGTCGTCCACGGCCACCCGGGGCCTGACGCGGCCCACGGAGTACAGGTCCAGGTAGGTGGCGAGGCCGGAGCGCAGCCCGCGTCGGCGGTGGACCCGGCTGATCTCCGAGGTGGCCTTGCGCTGCTGGTACTCGTCCCAGAGTGGATCGCCCTGGAGCTCGGGGAAGCGCAGTGCGACCCAGGAGGCGAGCCAGGGCAGGAACCTCTCCGGCGTCCGCCACGGGTCGTAGAGCCGATCCAGCTGTTCGACGGTCTCCGTGATGGAGACATGGGTGTGGGTCTCGTCCCCCGTGTCCAGGTGCCGCGGGTGCACGATCGGCTCACCGTCCGGAATGCCGGTGAGGATCTTCTCGAAGAGGCAGAGCATGCTGCCGAGGGAGATGTCCGTGGCCGCCTGGTCGTTCTCCCACAACACGGGCGGGAGGTAGCGCAGATAGCTGCTCCGTTGCTGTGTCGCCATGGCCGGCCCCCTCACTCGCCGTCGACACGGCGATCAACGGTCGCCGGGCCCGCGCAGACGAGTTCGTAGTCGGCCACCTGTACCGCGGCGCCGGCCTCCGCGTCCCTGAAGGCCTCCGGCCGAGGGCCCGGATACGCGGGTTCGCCGGGTGCGACGGTGATCCGCTGGATGAAGCCCACCTGGTCGTCGGGCATGACCGCACGGAAGAGGTCCGAGCTGAAGACGTGCTGGCCGACCTCCCAACCCGTGCCGGTGGGGCCGCCCCGGGTGGGGTGCAGGAAGGCGGCGATCCGCTCCCTCACCTCGGCTTCCACGGCCGCGGGTTCCACACCGGCACGTACCGCCTCCCGCCACACCACCACGGACACGTCGGCGACCACCGGCAGATAGCGCGGCCCGTGCACGAACAGCCGGACGGTCAGGTCCCGGCGTTCGTCCAGGTAGGCCACTACGGCGTCGACGAGTTCGGGCGGCGGCTCGGGCCGGTCGACCCGCTCGCCCTGGTCGGGCACGACGATGACGTTCACGGTGCCGGGGGCACGGTCGATGCCGCCGAAGGTCCATGGCGGACCGCTCGGCGGATGGGGCCCCAGGCAGCGGCTGATCCACACGTCGCTGGTCGCTTCACGCGCCAGGAAGGCGAAGTCGTCCGCCGTGACCGCCCGGTCACGGACCTTCAGCTCCTCCGGGGCCCGCCGCAGGGTCTCCTCGATCGGCTCCTCGTCGGAGCCGTCCGTACCGGCGGCCAGGTTGGTCACGCCGCTGAGCCCGGCCGGCATGGCACCGTCGGGCCCGGTACCGAGAACCACGACCTGCTCCGGGGAGACGTTGCCCGCCGTCCCCGAGGCGACGTACCGGTACCGCTCGGCCCTGATCAGACTGCCGGCCGGCGGGATGGATCCGCGGCCCTGCCGCCGTCGGTCGTCATGGCTGCCGAAGCTGATCTCGCCGGTCACCGGGTCGAGCCGGTAGACCTTGTCTCCCCCCGGCAGCAGTTCGGGGACCATCCGCCAGGGCTCCCACACGGGTGGTGTGCCCTGGCCGACCTGGACGACGAGGTCCGCGTACGGGGCCTTGGGGTCCGGCCGCTTGTAGAGGGGCCGGTTGCGCAGGGCGAACACCTGGAAGGGCTCGCCGGTGCTCGTGCCGAGCAGCTCGGGGGAACGGATCGTCAGTGCGGTGTGCGCGGGGGCGGCGTTGAACAGGACGCGGTCCAGGCCGATCTCCAGGTCCGGCTCGCCAAGGTTCCTGATACTCATGCCGATCCAGAACCGCTCCTCGTCGAAGAGGCTGTCGCCTCGCGGAAGCACATCGGGCCAATCCGCGACCGGGTTCTGCTTGGCCCAGGTCGCCGGTGCGGTCAGGCGTACGTGGCCTTCGTGGAGGCTCTTCAGGCCGCCGGGCGGGGCGAGTGAGGGCCAGCTCTCCGGCTCTTCCTCGCTCACGGAATGGGTCCATGTCACCTCGCCCGGCGGGGATTCCGGGACGGGACGGTACAGACGCGGGCGGAGCAGGAGTTCGGTGCCGGGTGGTACCGGCTCGTCGAAGCCGAGGCACAGGTGCGTGACGCCTTGGCCGGGCACGTTCACCAGCAGTCTGCCGGTCGGGGTGCCCACGAGTGCGGCGGAGACGTCGTCGTAGAAGACATCGCCGCTGTCCGGGTCGAGCGTGACCGACAAGGCGGTGGTCAGGCGCGTCGGCAGGACGGTGACGCCTTCGTCCGTCTCGAAGACTATGGGTGCCTCGCCCTCCGCGGCCACCGTCTGGGCCTGGGTGCCTGCGGACACCTGCGCCGACGGTGCCTTGGTGCTGAACGTCAGGGCGGCAGCGGCGGGCGTGGCCGGGTTGCGGGTGATGCCCATCAGATGGAGGAAGGCGATGTAGTTCTTCTCCGGCACCTGGTTGAGCCGGAAGATCACGCCCTCCGCCAGCCAGGCGAACAGCTCGATGAGCGTCATACCGATGTCGCTCGGACTCTCGTCCGTCCAGCGGTCGGTGTACTTCTTCCTGAGTTCGCGCATCTGCGCCGCCAGGTCCTGCCAGGTCCGGTCGTCCAGGTCCGGCGGCAGGATGCGGCCGCGCTGGGATCGCGGAGTCATCACGGCATCACGTCCGCTCCAGGTGGAAGGTGTGGACGAGGGTGTCAGTCGTCTGCGTGGCGCGGAGGCGGTAGGTGATGTCGATGTGCAGGGCAGCCTTCAGGCTGTCGTTCGTCACGCTGACCTCGACGAGTTCGATGCGCGGCTCCCAGCGGGTCAGGCCCTCTTCGACGTAGTAGCGGGCGAGACTGGCCGTGGACGCGTTGTTGGGCGCGAACATCAGACGCGCCAGGTTGCATCCGAAATCGGGGCGCATGACACGTTCGCCGTACTGGGTGCCGAGGATGATGGTGATCGACTCCCGGATCTTCCGCAGCCCGGCCGACTCGACCAGGCCGGCCGGGCCCAACCGGACCGGGAAGGCAAGTCCCCTGCCGTGGATGTCCGATTCCATGACGACCTCCGGATCAGGCGGAGCGCAGCTTGGTCTGGCCGGCCTTGGCGCCCAGCCCGGTCGGAGCCGGGGGCAAGGTGCCGTCGGTCGTGCCGGTGAGGGTGTCGAGCATGACCCCCGAGCCACGGGCCTTCAGCTTCGTCGACTCGCCCGTCGTGACGGCCTGGACCTTGGTGCACTTCTTGGCGGGCGAGGGCGCCAGGCAGTTGACGCTCGTCGCGCTCGTGATGTCCGTTTTCCTCAGCACGGGGTGTCCGTCGACCTTGAGCACGGCCGTACTGGTGGTCGTCACCAGCCCGGGCGCGACGGGAGGCGGAGGCATGCCCTGCGGCAGCCCGTTCCCACACGTCACGGTGCTCGCCGTGGTGAGGACATGGTGCGTTGTGGTAGCCATCCGAAATCCTCCGTCACTCCTCAGGTGACATCGACTTCCTTCTCGGTCATGGTGATCTTCGTACCTCCGGCTGTCGCGGTCGCGGCGGACAGAGTGATCTCGCCGCCCGCCGCGATGGTCAGATCGCCGGCGGCGCTGATGGTGAGCGAACCGTCGGCGTTGAGAGTGATCGAGCTGCCCCGGCCGCCGTCCTCGATGACCAGCGCTCCCCCGGACTTGGCGTCGTCGAAGGTGATGCTGTGGCCGGCCCGGCTCTTGATGACCCGCTTGCTGTTCGCTCCGTCCGTGTTCGTCGCCGGCGGCGGCTGACCGGCGTTCCACAGGCTGCCGATCACATACGGCTTGCTCAGGTCTCCGTGTTCGAAGGCGACCAGCACTTGTTCACCGCGGTCCGGCAGCGAGTAGAAGCCCATGTCCTTTCCGGCCATCGGGCGGGCGCAGGGCGCCCAGCCGCTGGTGAACCGGTCGGACAGACCGGGGAACGACACCTTCACCCGGCCCAGTGGCGCCTTGGGGGGTGTGGCCGTCACCTCGTGGTTCTCCTGCACCACTGCGAGGACAACCCCGTAGAAGCGCTCCGGCAGGTTCGGCGCGGGCTCCTCCACGATCTGCTTCCGCAACATGCCGAGCAGGTGGGACTGTCCGCGCTGGCTGATCGTGAACTCGGTCGTGAACCCGCTGTCGTCGATCCGATGGGTCACCTTGCGCAGCCGGTAGGTACCGCTGAACCGTTTCCCCACGCCGCGTATCTCCAGGTACCTGCCGGCCGCGAGGACGGGCACTCCGACGCACGATCCGCTGCCCTCGTACATCCCCGCCAGCAGCTCCGCGAGCAGCGACTCGGCCAGGACCTTCGCGTCCAGCGGGTTCTCCAGCGCGTGTTTGCGGATGCCCTTGCGCACGAGCGACGTGAGCAGCTCCGCCGCCGAACTGCCGAGCCGCTCGACCAGGTCGCCCGGGTCGAGATCCGCGGCCAGTGCCATGGCGTGAACGGTCTGCGCGAGCTCCTGGTTGTATCCGCGTACGGCTTGGAGGCCGGCGACCCCGGACGCGGAGATGCGCGGTGCGAAGCTGGACAGGTTCCGTCCCCATTCCAGAACGTGGACGGCAGTCTGCGGACGCGGGAACTGAAAGTGCAGCCGGTCCCACTCGACGTACACGTCGAAGAAATAGCGCTGGGCGAGCGACTTGAGGAATGCCATGTCGCCCTCGACCTGGGGGACCTTCTCCCGGACGCCGGGCGTGGGATCGACGACCGGGACCAGTCCGTTCTCCACGGCGATCCGGGCGGCGATCAGGCTGTCGTTGAGGAACTTGTACTCGGTGGGCTCCGGCTGGGAGTGCCGCATGCGGTACGACTTGTCGTAGCCCGAGACCTGCACCGTCGGCGTACCGCTCTGCGGGAACGACGGCTCCACGGCGGCGATCTCGCCGAGGAACGCGGGCTCCAGCGCATTGCCGTACCCGAGGTGGATCTCCACCGTCTTGCCGAGGTCCAGCAGCGGGGAGTCGAGCAGCCGGTTGTCGGGGTTGCGCAGCACGAAGCTGAACGAACCGGCCAGGTCCAGGCTGGTCTCCACGGTCAGACTCAGGATCCGGTCGGCCACGTCCGACGCCATGGTGAGTCCGGCGACGCGCACCTCGAAGCGGGGGGCGTAGGACGGTTCGGACATGGTCATGCCCCTGACTGCGGCCGCAACGGGCCGCCCGGTCGACGTGGTGGAATCACCAGGCGAACGCCCGGTTCGAGCGCGAAGGGGTCGGAGATCGCGTTGGCCAGGGCGATGTCCCGCCAGAGGGCGGGATCGCCGAGGTAGGCCCCCGCCAGGCCGCTGAGGGTGTCGCCCCGCACCACCAGGTGCTCCGACGAGGGCTGCCCGGACGTCGCCCCGGTCGCCTCCAGCGCCACCCCCACGGCCCGGTTGACCAGGCCGGAGGCCGTCGGTGAGCCGAAGAACACACCTCGGCGCACCTCGACGCCCACCGGCACGAACTCCTGGAGACGCACCGAGAGGCTGGACCGCACTGGGGTGCCGTCCCTCAGGAACATCGTGAACCGCTGGCCGGCGTCCACCAGGACACAGCGGAACTGGAGGCTGCCCAGAGAGAACAGCAGGACCGGCGGAGCCTGCGTCTGGGGCTGTTTGTCGAGCAGCCGGACGATCGGGCCGGTGTAACCGCGGACGTCCGTCCCGGACTCGTAGGTATCGAAGAACAGCTCCATGGCGAGCGTCCGGGCCCGTCCGCGGACGTACTGCACGGGTGGAGCGTCCAGGCCCGGAATGCCGACCTCGGCGAAGTTGTTGCCCTGCTCCAGCTTGAGCTCCTCGGGGTTGTACATCACGGAGAAGCTCTCGCCCGAGTCGGTGTTGATGATCTCTGCCTTGGCCAGCGCCGCACTGACCGAAGTGCCCGCGGGCGTTGGGGCGGGTCGGAACGGGGTGGACGTCACATCAGCCTCCGCGTTCGAATTCGCTGCGCAACTGGCGCATCACGTCGCTGACCAGGTCCCGGCGCAGCGCCCGTACGTCGAGCGCCGCCGGCGCGGCGCCGGGCTCCGTGGCCGTGCCGCGGTCGGCCGGAGCCGCCAGCGGCCGGGCGACGGCCGCATCCGGCGGTGGCTGAGCAGAGCCGGGCGGCTGCGCCACGGTCCCGGCGGCCGGTACCGCGGCGGCGGGTCGGCCCTCGGTCTCCGCGGAGACCAGCCCGGGGGAAGGCTCCCGGCCCCATCGGCCGGTGGCCGTGGGAAGGAACTCGCCGGAGGCCACCGATCGTTCCAGGGCCCGGGCCGTGGCCTCCTCGTCACTCACGCCCGCGCCGGTCGCCCGGTGCCAGGCGGCGCCCGGCCGCAGCAGGGCCAGAACATGAACGGCCTCGTGGGCCAACAGTCCGAAACCGCTCTCCTCCACCGGACGGAGCCGGCCGCGGCGGAAGTACACGTCCCGGCCGACCGTCACGGCGTCGGCCCGGTGGGCCCGGGCGAACGCGTCGGCGAGACCGTCGTCGTGGACCCGCATCGCGTCAGCCCCTTGGCCGGCCACCTCCCGCAGCCGGGACCGGACCGTGGCGGGCAGGGGCGCCGACGGCGAGTCCACCGGTGCACCCGCACCGTCGGTGCCGTCCGGGGGAATCGGCCGGCGGTCGACGCCGCTCTCGGACGTGCTGGACGGCGATGCGGGCCCCTCCCAGACAGGACCCCGCAGTCCCGACGGCAGCTGAGGACACGGCACCGGCAGGGCCGCCCAGTCGTTCGCGGGCACCGGCGGCGGATGCTCCGGCGTGGCCTCGATCCGGTCGAACCGGTCGCCGTACCGGCCCATGCCGGCCGCCCGGTCGAGCAGGGCGCGCAACGGACCGGCCCATGGCAAGGGCATGAGCAGCCGTGTGCGCAGGTGGCGCCCCTGGAGGTCGAGCCGCTCGCCCAAGGTCGGCCGGTGCGGGGCGACACTGCCGTTGTCCGGCGTCATGGTCGGCCATCTCCTTCCATCCCGGCGGCGACTTCACGCACCCAGTGCAGCCGCTCCTCGTGGTCGAGATCCAGCAACTCGGTCAGGGCCCAGTGGACCTGGCGTCCCAGGAAGGCCACCTCCTGACGGACCCGTGCCAGGGGGTAGCCCATCACCCCCCCGGCGGTACTGCCTCCGTGACGTGGTCGCGGCCGCAGTGCGGGCAGCGGACCGTCATCGTGGTCGGGGCCAGTCCGTTGACGCGGTTGTAGAGGTTCTGAAGGTGCGCCAGGTCCTCGGAGAACAGGCCTTCGATCACCCCTGCGGTGACCTCCGGGACACCGCCCAGCCTGGTCACCACCCGGGACAGGAGCACGACGATCAGGTAGGCGGGCCAGTCCTGTACGCGTGGGTCCTTCAGGGGGTAGATCTCGTCCGCGGCAGTCGCCAGGCGCATCACACCATCACGGTGCAGGTTCCCCGCGTCGTCCACGTACCCCTTGGGCAGCTGGAACTCGACCTCCGTGACCAGCATCGGCCTCACACCCGGGTCAGGCCCTCGTGAGCCAGCACGAGGGTGTCGATGGCCACGTCGTTTCCCTTGGCGCTGAGTGCCGCGCCCTCCCACTTGGACGGCCAGGCGCTGACGAAGTTCCAGCGGGCGACCTCGGTGTGGTTGCTCAGGTCGAACACCACGATGGAGCCGTTCTTGCGGACCACGTTTCCGTCGACCACCCGCTGCCGCCAGGCCCACAGCTCTTTCGACGGGGTGACGCCGTACTTGAGCGTGATGTCGCTGTAACTGGTCTTCCCGGGCAGCTTGCGCACGGTGGTGTTGTCGCCTCCCTCCCGGGTCTCGACGACCTCGGTGGTCGTGCCCAGCCCACTGCACTCGGTGAAGCTGGCCTGGGCGATGCCGTCCAGCTCCACGAGGAAGTTGAAATTGCGGAAGGGGTCGACTCGCTGACCTGTCTGGGGCATTGCTCCGTCCTTCCCTCTAGCCCTCGTTGACGCGGACGCCGCCGGACCACAGGCCGAGCTGGATGACGACGTGCTCCGCAGGCGTGGTGGGCGCCACTCCGATCTCGATGAACACCTGGCCCAGTTTCCGGACCGAGGCGGGGTTGAGCTCCTCGTCGATCTTGACGTAGAAGGCTTCCGCGGAGGTCTCGCCGAACAGCGCGCCGGACTGCCACACCCGGGTCAGGAACTCCGTCACCGTGCGTTCCAGCTTCTTCCACAGCGTCTTGTTGTTCGGCTCGAACGTCGCCCAGCGCAGACCCTGCAGGAGGGAGTCGGAGATGTACGCCATGAGCCGGCGCACGTTGACGAACCGCCATGCGGTGTTCGTCGAGAGCGCGCGGGCGCCCCACACCACCGGCGGGCCGCCCGGAAAGATCCGCAGGGCATTGATGCCCAGATTGTTCAGCTGCGCCTGCTCCCCGTCGCTGAGGAGGACCTCGAGATCGACGGCTCCCCGGACGGGCTCGTTGGCGGGCGCTTTGTGCACGCCGCGTTCGTTGTCGCTGCGCGCCATGACACCGGCGATGTGACCCGACGGCGGCACGGTCAGCCGCGCGGGCTCGTCCGCCGGTGCGCCGGGGTCGCTGATGCGGATCCAGGGCCAGTACAGGGCACCGAACCCGCGGTCCGTCACCAGGCCTTCGCGCTGGGTCTTGAGCGGTTCGGTGTTCCCGGGCGTCCCGGCTTCGCGAGCCCCGTCCAGGACGGCGAACCGGTCGCCCATCTCCTGACAGTGGTCGATCACCGTTTTCTGCACCGCGAAGTCGGTCATGCCGGGCAGGCACACGATGCTGACGTCCAGGGTGCGGGTGAGCGAGGTCAGGGCATCGTCGAGGCCCGTCGCGTCCCGGACCGGAACGATGTAGGCCATCGTGCCTCCGTTCTGGAAGAACCCCCGGACGGCGTGCGGCAGGGCCAGGGGCTGCTCCGCTCCGAATTCGCTGAATCCGTCGAACCGGTCCACGTAGGCGGTCCAATTGGTCACGGCCACCGGTTTGCCGAGGTCCGCCTCCGGGATGTCCTTCTTGGCCGTGCCGATCAGCGCCGCCGTACTGGTGCCCGCCCCCGCGATCGGCCCGACGGCCTTGATCTCCTCCAGGTGGACACCTGGCGCTTTCGTCTCGAAGTCGGTCATCGAAGCCTCCTGGCCTCGTCTGCGATGTCTCAGGGCTGCGGAAGGAGCACGTTGTGCACCTGACGGTCCGCCCGGTACACGACCTCGGAGCGGACTTCCGGCCGGTCGCTCAGCTGGACCAGCAGTGTGTGTGGCCCGAAGTCCAGGCCGGTGAAGGAGAATTCGCCCGAGCGCCCGGTCGTGACGGCCCGGTCGGTCCCGGCCACGGTCACGTGCGCGCCGTCGACGGGCAGCACGACACCGTCCCGCGCCAGCAACACCCGGCCCTGGAGCCCGGGACGGCTGAGGGATGTCGGTTCCACCTGGAGGTCCTTGATCCCAGGGAGCAGCTCCGGCTCCTCGAGCGGCCCCAGGGCGATGGTCACGGTGAAGGACAGCGAAGGCCGCGGAGGCACTCCCAGCGCCGTCCAGAACTGCCCTGTCCCGGCGCCGTCCTTCGGCTGGCCCACGAAGGAGGGCAGCGCGTAGAGCCGGGGCGGCAGCGCCAGACTGCCCTGCAGGAACCGCTCGTCGATCACGGGGAACTCGCTGAACCAGAACAGCAGCTGCCCCAGCAGCCGGTGTTCGTCCTCGGTCTTCACCGCCCCGGTCTTGTGGGACCAGGCGGTCACGAGATAGGTGCACTCCACGCGCATGGGCGGACGCAGGCTGCGGAATCCGTCGCCCTCCACCTCCTCCAGGAAGGGGGCCTGCTCCCGCAGC
The DNA here is from genome assembly GCF_004784465.1 of Streptomyces griseoluteus. GTDB lineage: Bacteria > Actinomycetota > Actinomycetes > Streptomycetales > Streptomycetaceae > Streptomyces > Streptomyces griseoluteus. The sequence goes on from NZ_SRRU01000003.1 coordinate 184,271, forward strand.
GTCCGGTTCTCCTGGACATCATGGAGGAAGAGGTCGACGGTGTCCTGAGTGGGCTTGAAGTCCTTGTCAGGCGTGACGAAACTGACGTCCGCCTCCCGGAGGGGAGCCGGTGCCTGCCCGTCGGTCAGCAGCGTCCTGAGCGTCGCATCGAGGTCGTGGAACACGGCTCAGCTCCGATCCCGGACATGCTGGTGCCCCGGGCCGGCCCCTTCGGGCATGACCCGGTCCGTCTTCTGGAACTCCCGCCGGATCGCCTGGACCAGGTGCGGCATGCCGATCACGGAATCCTCGGCGGCCGCCAGGAAGGCTGCGTGCAGGACGACATTCCTGATGCTCCCGCCGGGCAACGGATAGTCACGCGCCAGCCGGCCGACATCCACATCGGCGGCGCACGGTGCCGCCTCGGGGAAACAGACCCGCCAGATCCGCTCCCGGTCCGCCGCGCCGGGGAACGGGAACTCGACGATGAACTGGAGCCGTCGGGTGAACGCCTCATCGATGTTCCGCCGCAGGTTGGTGGTCAGGATCGCCAGGCCCTCGTACCGCTCCATCCGCTGGAGCAGGTAGGAGATCTCGAGGTTGGCGTAGCGGTCGTGCGCGTCCCGCACCTCGGAGCGCTTCCCGAACAGCGCGTCGGCCTCGTCGAAGAGCAGGACGGCGTCACTGTCGGCGGCTGCGGTGAAGATGCGTTCCAGGTTCTTCTCGGTCTCCCCGACGTACTTGCTCACGACGGTGGAGAGGTCGATCCGGAACAGGTCGAGTTCGAGCTCATGGGCGATCACTTCCGCCGCCATCGTCTTGCCGGTGCCGGAAGGTCCGCTGAACAGAGCGCCGATGCCCGTGCTGCGGGGCAGCCCGTCCGCGAAGCCCCACTCGTCCATGACCCGGTGCCGGTGCGCGACCCGGTCCCGTAGCTCGTCGAGCTGGGCGGCGGTGTCCGGGGGCAGCATGATGTCGTCCCGGCCGTACACGGGCTCGATGTGGTGTGCCAGCTCGTCCAGCGCGTGGCCGTTCTGCCCGCGGGCCGAGGCGAACAGCTCGGCCCGGGTCGGCCGGGACGGCGGTCCGGGCAGGCCCTCGGCCGCGGCGCGCCTGCGAGCCGCGGCGACCGCGGTCAGCGCCGCGTCGGCGATCCGGTCCGGGCCGAGCCGGAACCTGGCGGCCAGATCGTGCAGATCGGCCGGATCCGTGGTGACACCCTGGGCGGCGAGCGCCTGCTCCCACAGCGCCCGCCGGTCGGTGAATCCGCAACGGACGACCGGAATCGGCAGGACTCCCAGTGCGTGCCGGCCCTCCGGCGCCCAGTCCCGCGCCCCGGTGATCACGACATCGCCCTCGTGCCCGGCCAGCAGGTCTTCCAGCGTCCGTCCTCGAACGAAGTACTCGCCGGTGAGACGGTCGAGACCTTCGAGGTCGGCGATGGTCAGCACCGCGCCCAGCAGTGACGCCTCACGGAAGGCTAGGGCCAGCAACGTCGCCGCCCGCTCGGAGTCGTCGGGCAGCCGGGCGGTCTCGACGGTCAGCAGGGGGGCGCCGTGCGCGGCGGCGAGGTCACGGGCCGGCCGGTTCCGTTCGGCGCCCGCCGGTCCCTGCGCGTACAGCCGCACAGGGCCGTGTCCGGCGTCATCGGGCCGGACCACCCGTGCCGCCCCGGCTGGAGGGGCCGGCACCTCCAGTCGGCAGCAGGGAGCGAGCCTCCTGTCCAGTCCTTGCTGGTCCAGCAGGACGTCGACGATCTGTTCGTCGAGCACCATGGCGTGCGCGAGGAGCGGCGGCTCGACGGCCCGGTGATCGGGTACAAGCGTCAGGATGCGGTGCTCGGTCAGGGGCGCACCGGAGCCGAAGGCGCCCCGGCCTGCCAGCCGCTCGTCGACGGTGGAGGTCAGCAGGTCCAGGGCCAGGCCTACCAGCGGGCGCCTGCGGTTCAGGTCGTCCTGGAGGAATCCGTAGAGCCGTTCGTAGCGGAGATCCGCCTCCGGTGCCAACGCCATCAGGACCAGGTCGAGTTCGAGGTCCGACAGACCGTGCCGGGTACGCAGCCAGGACCAGCCGGCGTGGTCGGAGGTGATGCGGTCCCAGGAGGGCTGCGGCGGGCATGGCCGGGCCAGGGCGAGCCGCGGGCTTCCGAGTGGTGTCCGCAGCAGACGCCGGGCGTGGACTGCGCTCATGTGCAGGCCCGGAAAGGTGTCGGTCGCCTCGTCCTCGGCCTGCTCGGCCTCCACGGCGGCCACGGCATGCGCCAGTACCTCGTCCAGGCGGGAGAAGGCGACGAGGCGACGGGAGTCCATCAGAACCGCGGTCACGTGGGCCTCCTCTGGTGTCTCGGCGGAGCAGGACGTGAGATCGGCCAGGCGGGGCGGGCGGTCACCGGGTGTACGGCGGGTCGAGGAAGCCGACCTTGAAGGCGAACCCCTTGCCGCGCGCCAGCTGGAACTGCGCCACCTCCGACCTGATCGCGCGACGCAGGTGGTCCGGCACGTGAGCGCCGTCGTAGATCAACCAGATCGAGTCGATCTGGACCTTGTCCCCGGTGCGGCGGATGTACTGGGCGCCGGTGTACTTGTCGAGGGCCTCCTGGAGATCGGCTCGGACCTGGGCCTTGGCAGCCGGGGGCTTCATCTTGGCCATCTCCTGGCGGGACTTGCTGGACACGACCTTCCAGCCCTTGCCGTCGGGGAACAGCACGTCGGGCCGGGTCAGCGGGCCTCCCTGGGGGGTCGGGGAGATGTGGTGCTGCGACTTCACCGACGTGATGCGGCTGGGGTCCACCTCCTCCAGGAACACATCCGTGACCTTCTCCTCGAATGCGGTTCCACCGGCCCTGTTGCGCATCGGATGGCCTGGAGGATAGGCCTTTCGGAAATTGTCGAAGGTCCGGGGCGGGGCGGGCAGCTTCTGCCCCGTGAGTGCCGCTTGGCCTATGTCGTTGGCGCGTTGCCGGGCGTAGAGGACGTAGTCGTCCCAGTCCCGCTGCATCGCCTCGGACATGCGCGGGGGCTTCCTCCTGGCCAGCTCGTGGTCGAGGAAGTACGCGGCGTCGTGGGCGTTCCTGAGGGGCGCCTCCCGCTCGGCCTTGCCGATCGCCGGCTTGCTGATCGGCCCGGCCGCGTCATCGACAGGGGGTCCGCCCTTTCGCGGCGGCTGCTTCGTGCCGCCCCCGGGTTTCTTCGGGGCCGTGGTGGTCCTGGGCGCGGCGGACCGCTGCGGTGTGACCGTACGCGGCCCGGGTGTCTTGACACCGCCGCGGGAGGGCCCGCCCGCCCGCGGAGGGCCGGCGACGGGGCCGGTGGTCCCCGTTCCCTTGAGCGGGACGTCGAGCTCGGCCTGCCGGGCCACGGACATGGTCCCGCTCTGGGGCGGCGCTTCGGCGACCGCGGCCTCACCGTGGGCCGTGACCGGCTCGGCCGCGGGGACGGTCTCGCTCAGCGGCGGGTGCTCGGGCGCGTGCGCAGCGGACGCCGGATGCTGCTGGGCGGGCTTCTTGACGGGCGGGTGCTGTGCGCCGGCTCCGCCGCCCGCGCGCTTCGCGCGGGCCTTGTCGAGGTCCACGACGTTGTCAGCCCGGTCGGCCGTGGACCCCGGGGACTTCGGCGCCTTGGGAGCCGCGGCCTCGACCGTCTTCGTGGTGGCCGCGGGTACCGTCTTCTGCACCGCTGTACCCGCGCCGCCGTGGGCGACAGCGCTCTCCAGCCGTGCCGCCACCGCCTTCAGGTCCTGAAGGAAGCGCTGCAGGCGCCCCAGCACCTCGACGAAGCGCTTCAGCAGCAAGGTCCCGACCGCCTTGATCTTCTCCAGCACCTTCGCGATCACCAGGCCGATGGCGCGCTCGACGGCCGTGATGGCCCTGCCGATCTCGGCGAGGGCCTCCGCGGCGCGGGCCAGCATGGGTGCCACGCGCCCCAGCCCTTCCGCGATCTCGGTGATGGCGGCTCCGACCCCCTCCGTGAACACCGCCACCAGCACGTTGCTCAGGACGGCTCCGATGGCCTCCCCCACGTCGTAGCCGATGCGTGCCGGGCGGGTGTGGAACGTGGCGCGCTGCAGTCGTGACATCTTGCCGGTCACGGCGCTGGCGACGCCTGCCTTCTCAGCCTCGGTGTCCGTGGTCACGATGTGCTTGACGGTCTCCGGCGGTACTTCCGGTTCCGGCGCCGTGAGGGCCCGAATCGTCTTCTGCGCGCCCCGGCGGCCCGCCGCCCCGGCCTGCTGCACGGCAGACTTCTCGAGGTGCTCGTAGAGCTTCAGGATGCCGAAGAGCTGCGCGGGGTCCTTGGTCAGGGTCTGCTTCAGCGTGTCGAAGGCGGAGTCGCGCAGGTCGCAGAAGTCCTTGTAGAGGAGTTCCGCGTCTTGCCCTAGCTGGGACTCGCCCTTCAGCGCGCTGACAGCGAGCTTGGTGATGAAGCCCTGAAGGTGCTCCGCCAGGACGGCCAGGCCGAGCATGTCGGTGGCCGGGCTGACGAAGCCTGCGACCGCACCGGCCCAGTACGCAGCGGTCATCTGGTCGCGGCTCTCCTTGGTGTTCAGCTCCTTGAGGGCGGCCTTGATCGCATCCTTGGTCTCCGGGTCATGGATCTGCCGCCCCAGCTCGGCCACGAAACCGATCAGGGCGGCCTTGAGCATCTGCTGCTGGGGACCCGTCCCCACCATCCACCCGGCGACCGTGTCGACCGCCAGGTCACCGAAGAAGCCGAGGGAGTCCTTCGCCTCGGGCCCGCTGTCGGCGGCACCGGCCGGGTCCCGGGCGACACCGACCGCCGAGCTCTCCGAGACCGGCGCGGCACGGCCGCCCGCTCTCCAGCAGCGGGCGCTGTCGGCTGCCTCCCGCTCGGTGCGTTCGGAACCGGCGGGCGCCGAACCGCCGCGCGACTGCTGCACCGTATGCGCCAGTTCATGCACGATCAGCCGCTGACCCGCCGCGTCGCTGGGCCGGTACTCGCCGGCCGCGAAGCTGATGTGCTGTCCCACCGTGTACGCCCGCGCGCCCAGTACGCGCGCCGATTCCGCCGCGCTCCCGGAGGTGTGCAGCCGCACCGTCGACAGATCCGCCCCGAGGTGCGACTCCATGTCGGCTCTGAGCGAGGGGGCGAGCGGGCTGCCCGGGCCTGGCGGCGCGTTCCGTACGGGCCGGGCGGGATCACGGGGTCCGGAACAGCGTCCCCTCTCGCGGCGCAGGAACGCACCCATCGCGTGATTCCCGGCGCCGGACACCGAGAGCAGCAAGAGCCCGTGCCCGGCTGCCGGAAGCCCCGGCGGAACGGGGTGTCCCTCGTCCGGGGCGGGCCCGCCGGGTCGCCCTGGGCGCACCTGCGCCGTCGTCGGTTGCGGTGTATCGCGTCGGTCGGCGCTTCGAGCGGCCCTCGACAACGACTCCGTCACATGCTCGGTCATACGGGTCACCCGTCTGCTTCCGGGCCCGTGGGAGGCAATGGACCTTTTCAGCATAGGTCGCCCCGATGATGGCCGCAAAAGGGGCTTATCCCTTGACACTTGTACGAATCAGCCCTTGCGTCCCGGGCGGTCAGCATGGTGAAAGCGTCAACCCCTCGGGGGCTGCGACACATCGGGCCACGGACGGTTACTGACGGCCGGTGAGGCCCCGAGGCGTCCTGTCGGCTCCGGCGCCAGTCGGCGTGTCGGGCCGGGGAGTTGACGGGACCAGGACGTGCTTCTCCTTTGCAGATGGATAAAGCATCTGAAAACATCACCAGTAGAAAGCACTTTTGCGAACAGCGGCGCGCCTCTACGTCATCCGCGCGCCGGAACCGTGTCTCCGACACGACCTCCACAACCACCACAGGCCAGGAGGCGGATCATGGCCACGGCGGAACGAACTTACGAGCGAGAGTCGGACTATCTGTCACAACTGACGATGGCCGCGGCACGCTATGCGAACCGAACCGAACAGCGGGAAAAGAACCAATCCGTTCTCGAGACGCGTGGCCCGTTGTACGCGGACACCCCCGAGCGGGTCGAGAAGCGCCTGGCACGTCTCGGCGCCGACTGGGCCATGGCCCGGGCGATCGAGCGGACGCCGACGGAACCCGCCAGCAGCGCGGGAAGTACCCTGCAGCTGCCCCCGGAGTCCTTCAACGGTGAAGTGCTGGGACTGGAGCGCCTCATCGGGCGCAACAACCTCACCCCCGTCGCGTTCCTGGAGGAAGGTGTCCAGGTCGCCCGCCCGGTCGGCCGGATCACCATAAGCGGACCGGGAGGCGGCCACGGCACCGGCTTCATGGTGTCGCCCTCCCTGCTGCTCACCAACAACCACGTGCTGCGCGACACGGAGGACGCGAGCCGCAGCAAGGTCGCGTTCGCGTTCCAGGACGGCATCGACGGGAGACCGCTCGTGCCGGCGGTTTTTCAGCTGGAACCGCTCCGGTTCTTCGTCACCGACCGGGCACTCGACTACAGCCTCGTCGCGGTGGCCCCCCAGGGCGTTCAGGGCGAGGCGCTCTCATCGTTCGGCCAGTTGGTCCTCAGCGAGGCTGAGGGGCAGGTCGTCGTGGGGGAGTTCGTCAACATCATCCAGCATCCCCGGGGCGAACCCAAGCAGATCTCGCTGCGCGAGAACCAGATCGTCGACGTGCTGGAGCGGTTCCTGCACTACGAGTCCGACACCCGTGAGGGCTCGTCGGGTTCTCCGGTCTTCAACGATCAGTGGGAGGTCGTCGCGCTGCACCACTCGGCCGTCCCGAAGACCGACGCCGAAGGCCGGCCACTCAGCGTCGACGGCACGGTATGGCGTCCGGAGATGGGCGAGCAGCAGCTGGCCTGGCGGGCCAACGAGGGAGTGCGGATCAGCCGTGTGCTGCGGGCTCTGCATGAGGCGCCTCTGTCCGGTGAAGCGGCCCGGCTGCGGGACGAGGTGTTCACCTCCGGACTCGCCCCGGCGGCCCCCGCGGAGAGCGCCCTTCCGACGCCCTCCCCCAACGGGGAGTCCGGGCTGAGGATCGACGGCTCACCAGCGCGGGGACAGGAACAGACGCACGCGACTGACGGCACCGCCGGGCTCACCATCCCTCTGCGGATCACCTTCGGCTTCGACACACCCTCGGCTTCGCAGGCCGCCCTCCTCTCCGCGCCGACCGTGCTCCCGCCGACGCCGAAGGCCGCACCGCAGCCGCCCCCGACCGGACGGCGGGACGTCGTATCGGCGGTCGAGAAGGACGTCGACGCGGCCCTGATCAACAACCGGCTCGCGCAGGAACGTCGCTACTACGACCGCACCGCGGACATCGCCGCCCGCGACGCGTACTACGCGGACGTCGGCACCGGCGACGGTGACGGTGACGGTGACGCGCTGCGCCGCGCGCTGACCACCCTCGTGACAACGACCCACGGGCCCCAGCCCAGGTACCAGCCGATGAGGCTGGTCTACCCATGGGTCGACCTGCACAAGGACGGGCGGCTGCGCAGCATCTACTCCGGCAGGGACTTCTCGGCCGAGGAGCTCATACGGGCCGACGCGGCCATTGCGGAGGCGCGGCTGGCCCGAGTGCAGGAGTTCCTGTTGCAGGAGAGCACGGCGGGGCCGACCGAGTTGGAAGCGGAATTGGATGCCCTGGAGGCGTCCATGCCGTTCAACTGCGAGCACGTGGTGCCGCAGTCGTGGTTCGCCAAGAAGGAGCCGATGCGGGGCGACCTGCATCATCTGTTCGCGTGCGAGGTGGCCTGCAATAGTTACCGCGGCAACTTCCCGTACTTCGATTTCCCCGGCTTCGACGAGGTGGTCCGGGAGGCCTGCGGAATGCGTGAGAGCGTGGGATTCGAACCGCAGGAGGGCAAGGGCGCGGTGGCCCGTGCCACCCTGTATTTCCTCCTCCGCTATCCGGGCCAGGTCGGCGACGCGGCACGGGAGTTTCCCGAGGACCGGCTGCCGGTCCTGCTGCGGTGGCACGAGAGCGAGGCGGTCACCGAGTACGAGCTGCACCGCAATGCGGCCATCGCGGAGATCCAGGGCAACCGGAATCCGCTGATAGACCATCCCGAGTGGGCAGAGGAGATTGACTTCGCCGGCGTCTGGCCCTGAAGCCCTCTTGTGGAAGACGCCTCAGGTCGCGGCGCGGAGCGGTTCGCGCCGCGACCTGACCGGTGCGGCGGGAGGGCCCCGGAGAGCACCGGTGATCACCGGTGATCACCGGAACCATCCTCGGAGGGAGTCCCGGTGAAGGCGCACCCGGCGCCGTGGGGTGGTGCGCGTCGACAGTCGCTCGGGAAGCATGCTGGCGAACTGCGGCGAGGGCGCGATGCCCAGTTCCTCGTCCAACAACCGGCAGAACGCGTCATAGTGGCGCACCGCCTCGCTGACGTTGCCCTCCGCGAGATGTGCCGACACGATCGCCCGGTGCGCACTCTCCCGCAAGGCCTCCGTGCGTACACCTGCCCAGGCGGCTTCCAAGGCCAGGGCGGGCCTGCCCTGCCGGATCAGGGCCTCGGCGAGCTCGTCGAGCGCGTGCAGTCGCAGTTGCCGCAAGCGTTCGCGCTCCATCAGTACCCAGTCCTCGTCCCACCCCGGCAGCAGATCCTCTCCGGTCAGGAGCCCCAGTGGTGGCCGGGGGCGGAGGGGTGGGCCGCCGTCCTCCACGACGTCGAGTGCCGCCCGTGTGAGGACGTGGACGTCCACGCGCAGGGCCGGGGTGATCAGCAGGAAGTCTCCGCAGCGCCCGATCAGGGGTGGCTCCGCTCGCGGCAGCTTCCACAAGGTGGTGCGCAGGCTGCCCCGCGCGTGTTCCTCGGTGACCTCGGGCCACAACGTGCCGGCGAGGACCGTCCGGGACACCCGGCCCCGCAGCCCCATGAACGCCAGCAACCGCTGGCCGTTGCGGCACAGTTCGACGGGCTCGGTACCGAGTTCCAGCCGGAACTGGCCGAGCAACCGCAACCGGGGAGGGGACACGTACCTCATCGCCTCGCTCACAGTGTGTTGCGTCAGCGCACCTCTGGCTGCCCGTCACCACCAGTTTCAGTCCCTCGTCCGCACCCTGCAACCCCGCTGAACGGGCACCTCTCCCCGGCCGATGACGCCAGGATGACGTCATGCTGACAGTGGCTCCGTAGCGTTGGACGCGGTGGCTCCCGGCCGACAACCGTGAGCGGGTGAGGATCGCATGACCACGACCCAGAAACTCCCCATCGTCTACGTCAGAGGGTTCGCCGGCGACACCGCAGGCATCGACAGGGCCGTGACGGATCCCTTCTACGGGTTCAACGAGGGCTCCACGCACATCCGTATCGGACCGGAGGACGAGCCGGACTTCTACCAGTTCGAGAGTCCACTGCTACGCCTGCACCTGGACGAGGGCTACCGGATCCTGGTCGACGGCAGTCAGGCGATCTACCTCGACACCCATGCCACGATCCCACCCGACAGCATCTGGATCCACCGCTTCTACGACGTGTCCGCGAGCACGTGGACCAGCAGGCCGAAGGAGTTCCGCATGGAGACGGCCGCGGAGGACCTGCTGACGCTGATCGACACCATCAGGGGGAAGTCCGGGGCACAGCGCGTCCATCTGGTCGCGCACTCCATGGGCGGCCTGGTGTGCCGTTGCCTGATCCAGAAGATCCTTCCGGACCTCGGCCGTGACCCGGCCGCATGCATAGGGAAGCTCTTCACGTACGGCACGCCGCACGGCGGCATCACCTTCGACCTGGGCTTCGGCATGCTGGAGAGGTGGCGCGACGCCCTCGGCATCAACGGCGCGCAGGTCTTCGGTCCCGAGCGCATGTACGAGTACCTGACGCCTGAGTCCGTCGCCGGTCCGGACGGCCCGCCGGAGAGCTGGGACCCGCGCGAGATGCCCCAGGAACAGCCGTTCGCCTTCCCCCTCGACCGGGTCTTCTGCCTGATCGGCACCAACCCGGTCGACTACGACGTGGCGCACGGTCTTTCCGCCGCCGCGGTCGGGCCCCGCAGCGACGGTCTGGTGCAGATCGACAACGCGTACGTGCCCGGTGCCCATCAGGCGTACGTGCACCGCAGCCACAGCGGACGCTACGGGATCGTCAACTCCGAGGAGGGCTACCAGAACATGCGGCGCTTCCTGTTCGGCGACCGCGAGGTGAAGGCCGCGCTCGTCGGCCACCGGCTGCCGCAGCGCGAGGACACGGCCTGGCAGGCCGAGGTCGGTCTCTCGCTACGCGGCCTCCAGATCGTGATGCACGAGCGGACGAGCGCCCAGTGGTGCCCCATCCAACTGCTGGACGGCACCACGGACGCCGCGGCCGTACCGCTGGTGGACACCTTCCTGTGCAGTGACCTGGCCCGGGGCGCCACCGGCACCATGCGGTACGCGCTGCATCTGCGGGTCCAGTCGCTGCGTGAGCGCAACGGCCTGCTGAACTTCGGCGACCACCTGGAGCAGACCGCCGACTTCGACGACACCCTCGTCGTGGACGTCGGCGCCGACGGCGCGGCCTCCGTGCCCGCCCTGTCGGCCGCCTGGAACTCGGACATCGCCGGTTCCATCAGGGACCACCCCCCGTCCGGCCATGCCGTCGGCGACGAGAATCCGGACCCGGACCTCTGGGTCGAACACATCCAACTGCCCCACTCCGCCGTCCCCATCCTCGGTGCGGACGCCCGGATCCGGCTCACGGTGACGCCCTGGCAATGACGCGCCGCACAGGCGACGGCACCCCGGGGACGCGTCTCCCCCAGCGAAGGAGTCGGCCATGCCTCAGCACAATCCCCACACGGTCCCCGACGAGCCCGGGGTCTTCGTACCGGTCGAGGTCGAGGGCTGGCAGCACGGCTACGACGCGGGCATCAGCTCACCACCGAACGTCCCTCGCACACCCCTGGTCCGCAACCCCGACTATGGGGACGCCTGGGCCGAGGGCGCCGTGTCGGGCAACCGCGACGGGCGCACCGAGGGCTGGCGCTGGGCGTACTTCCACGGAGACGCCCGGCCCGATCCCCAGGGGGCCGGCGGGCCGTACGAGCCGCGGGACAGCGGCGAAGACGCACCGGGGTACGGCCAGGAGTACGGCGGAACCTTCGCACAGAGCTGGGCATGCTTGGGCGAGCTGCCGCTCTCGGTGGTGCTGGCGCAGTTCGCCCCCGGAGGGCGGGGCGGGGACGGGCTCACGGGCAGGCTGCTTGCCCGGGCCTGTGCGGACAAGGGCGTCACCGCGCTGTACCTGCCGGTGAGCCTGCTCTCCTCCGGAGCCGCTGAGGAGGGAACGGGTGATCCGCTCAATGACGCGGGCTACTGGCACGGCACGGTCCAGGAGTCCCTGGACGAGGCCGCGCCTGAGGCGATCGCCTACGTGACCGTCCGCCAGATCCGCTACGCGGCACTCCTGCGGTACCAGCACGCGGCCGAACACAACTTCTTCGATCTCCTACCGGTGGACAGTCTGCTGCCACCGAACCGCCTGGAAGGACTGTAGAGGGAGGATGTCATCATGCCTGATTCATGGATGCCTCAGGCTGCCAAGTCGGACCTCGGGGACCACGCGCCGTGCGCCCCGGAGTTCCCCGCGAAGGCAATAGCGCACATCACGGCGGACAGGAGGGCCACAGCCGCGGCACCTCAGGATCTGGTCCCCTTCGCCAATCTCAAGGGATTCTTCACCGGAAGCGGAAGACAACAGGCTCCCCACATCCTCTGGGACCCCTTCACGGGGGCGTTCGCCCAGTTCTTCCCCGCCACCTCCCGCAGCAAGGCCGCGGCCGACGCGCCCGGTGGGACGCGTACCAACCGGGCCGGCAAGGTCGTCATCCAGATCGAGGCCCTGTTCTTCCCGCACTGCCGTGTCAACGGAACGGTCTTCGCGAGGCTGGTCGACACTCCGTGCGTCGGCTGGGGAGACCTCAACGCATGGATCAACTCCTGGGGCGTACCGGAGGTCTGGCCCATGGGCCGTCCGACTTCGCTGTCCCGCAAGACGGCTCCCGATGCCACGTGGAGGTCGCGGGCCGGATGGTACGCCCATGCCCACGTCCCGGAGAACGACCACGTCGACCCGGGTTCGTGGCCGGCGTTCGGGTGAGAGAGCCCTCCGGGTAGCCGACGCAGCGGCGTCCGGCCCGCGCACTGGCGCACCGGGCCGGACGCCGCCGTCGTCTCAGTTCCGTCCGGCCTCTGCCAGAGCGGTGAGGACACGTCGGGTCTTGTTCTCGGGATGCTCGGAGAGGGGCACGCCGCGTTCCCGCACCGCGTCCTCGAGCTTCCGCTGTTTGCGCTCGGCCCGGGCGGTGAACTCCTCTGCGTCGTCTTCGCCCTTGGGCTTCACGCGAGTCGAGGCCTCCAGGAAGTGAAGGCCGGCGACCGACCAGACCTCCAGGTCCACGTCCAGGTCGCCGAGCGGAACGTCGTCCGCTTTCCTGGAGATGACGGGCCCCAGCGCGACCAGTCCGTCGAGCGGGACGGTGGGTGCGCAGACGTGCAGAAACTGGTCCTGCACGGCGTCGATCGGTGCGGCGGCATCGGCCCCGGGCTTCACCGCGTCCGGCAACCCCGGCGGCTGATCGTGCACCAGGGAGGCGGCCAGCACGCGGCGGTCCACTGACCAGTCCTCCTCGATCCTGTAGGTGAAGGGTTCCACGTCGAACGGGGCGGAGAACCTTCCGATCAGCTGCTCCCGAACGCACGGACGCAGCTTGACGGTCAGGTCGTCCGGACCGCCGCCGATTCTGAACCGCACGATCACACCGCCGTCCAGCAGCGGCACCCGGCCCTCGGCAACGCCGTCCCGATCTTCGGCGAACCAGATTCGGCGCGTCCTCATCACGCCGGGCGCCCCACCGAGAGCCGAGAGCGCCGCCGGCACGTCATCGTCGATGTTGACCTTGATCTCGACCGGCAACAAATCCATCACCGCTCCTGCACGCTCACCGGACGACGAGAGCGTCGGCCGCTACCAGGTGGGGCGCACGTCTGTTCCGAAGCCGCCGCCGGCCGGGCGCTTTTCGAAGTGGAGGTGGGGGCCGGTGGCATTTCCGGTGGAGCCGACTTCTCCGATCTTCTCGCCGGCCCTCACAGAACCCCCGTCCACGATCCGCCTGGAGAGGTGGGCGTACCAGAAGTCGAATCCGCCGGTACGCAGCACGAGGAAGTTCCCGAAGCTGCCGTCCTTTCCGATGCGCGCTATGGAACCGCTGCGCACCGCGACACACGCCGTGCCCTTCGGGGCGGCGTAGTCCGCCCCGGTGTGACGGCCCAGGATCCAATGCGGCCCCTTCTTTCCGTGGGGGGTCGTGACGCCGTGTCCCGGGACGGGCGACGCGACCCGGCCGGCAGGAGCCGGGGGCTTTGACGCCGGGACGTTGAGTCTGTCCCAGGAGACCTTGCCGGGGATGCCGTTGGCATCCGCGCCCGTGAACTTGAGCTTGCGCTGCCAGGCGGCGTACGACTCCTGGTCGACGTCGGTCCACTCGGGACCAGGACCCGACTGGTACTTTCCGCAGCCTTCCGCCACCAGGCGGTTACCCATCGCGGTGATCACGGGGCTGCGTTGTCCTTTGCGGAAGAATGTCGCACCCGGGAATGGCTGCGTGGGCATGACCCTGTCTCCCTTCGAAAGATCTCAAGAGGGTTCAGTAAGGCGCCGGATCACGGTGCGGGTTCGCCTGTTGAACGCGAGAGATGTCGCCATACCGTCGCCAGATGTAGTTGATCGCTGCCGCGACATTCGCCACCGGGTCGTAGATTCGGTCGGATGTGCCCGCCTGGTGGTTCGCGGCAAAGGTGGAGGGAATCACCTGGGCGTAGCCGCGTGAGCAGTTGAGTCTCGCACCGTCCACCTGCACGGGGCCCGTTGCATTGCTGTCGTCGGGGTTGACAGCGTTCGGCGTGAAGGTCGACTCGCGGAGCATGAGGGTCAGCAGGTTCGCTCCGTTGTCGACCCCCGTGACCCAACTTCTGGGCGCACCGGTCCTGTCGCATGCCTGCTCGGCGAACTGGCGGGCCGTGGGCTTACCGGTGGCCACCCCCGAGTTCTTGGAGAAGCGCACGGCACCCTTGGTGATAGCCCCAGGATGACGGCAGTCCACGGCGAACCCCGTTCTCGCACCGAGTTTGGCCAGTGAGGAACATCCGGGGAAGCCATCGGCAGCCGAGCCGGTGAATCCCAGCTTGCGCTGCCATTCCGCGTAGGCCGATCTCGTCTGCTCGCCGAAGAATCCGGTAGCGCCCGCGGGGATGCTTATCCCGACTTCGATGAGCCCCATTTGAGTGACTTTGACATCATCATTGCGCTTGCCGAAGCGCACATTGGAGAGAGCAACCATCATGCCTCCCTCGAGATTTGGAGGCCGGTCTTGCCGAAGCTGTTCGTCGCTTACTGTCCCAGTCCCCCTTACTTCCACCATGCGCCCGACGAGAGTGGCATGCAAACGCGGCAAAACATGTTTCTGCCCCGGCGAGTTCCCGTAGTTGATCGCGGTGACGTCAAGGAACACCGGACGTCTCAACCGCGTGCTCTCCAGCCTCAGCAAGTCGACGGCCGCCTCCCCCAGCGCGTCGATGAACGCGGTGGGAGCCGCCTGCACCTGGAGGAGCCGACTCAACTCGCCGCGGCCGGTGGCGTCGAGGTCGGGCGGCTGGGCGATCAGCCGGAACGCCTGCCTCGGCCAGGCCCGCCCGGCCAGTCGGCGAGTCGCCAGGTCGCTCCACGGCGGCTCTGGCATCGGCCTACGGAACGGCGCGGCATCCGCCGGTACCGCCCCGTGATCCGGGGGAGTCAGCACCGCACCACCGCGCTGTTCGCGGAGTACGACAGCGCGACTCCTATCGCCCTGTACGTCATCGGCGCCGTCCTGCTCACCCTCATCGCCGTGGGCGTCGCCCGCGAGATCCGCAACCGGGACCTCGCCGACGTCACGGCCGACGGCACCCCGTCAGCCCCGGTGGACAGGGTGGCGAAGACCCCGGCCCCCTGACCGACACCGACCGGCATCCCCCGCGGGTGCCGGTCAGCGGCGTCCCGTCCCTGCCAACCCGTGGAGCCGCAGGGCCAGTTGGATCTCCAGTGCGCGGGACGGCGTCTGCCAGTCCTCGCCCAGCAGCCTGCCCACCCGTTCCAGCCGCTGGGCGACGGTGTTCACATGGACATGGAGCACCTCCTTGGTGCGGGCCGGGCTCATCGCGGCGGCGAAGTAGGCGTCCAGGGTGCGCAGCAGATCGGTACCGCGCCGCGCGTCGTACGCCACGAGAGGGCCGATGGTGCGCTCCACGAAGCCGCCGATGTCCCGGTCCCCGGCGAGCAGCAGCCCGAGGAAGCCGAAGTCCTCGGCGGCCGCACCGTCCCCTCCCCGGCCGAGCAGGTGCAGCGCGTCCAGGCAGCGGCGGCCCTCGGCGTAGGCGGCGGCCACCTGGTCGGGGCGGGCGGCCAGGCCGGTGACGGGGGCGGAGGCTCCGACGGTGACCGGCTGGCGGACCGCGGTGCCGAGTTCGCGGGCGGTGCGCCGGGCCAGTTCCGTGGCGGTGTCGCCGGGGCCGAGCGGGAGCAGCAGGACGGTGCCGCCGTCGCGGGTGGCGGCCAGGCCGTGCCGGGTGGTGGCGAGGTGGGAGGCGGCGGACCACAGGCGGCGCCGGGCGGCGGCCTCCTCGTCGGCGTCGGCCGAGGGCGCGTCGAGCCGGGTGGCGAGGACGGCGTGGGTGGCGTCCAGGTCGGCGTCGAGCCGCGCGGCGCGTTCCCGGAGCAGGCGTGGGTCGCGGTCGCGGGCGTCGAGGAGGTCGTCCAGGAGTTCGCCGCGTACGCGCCGCTCGGCCTCGGCTGCGGAGCGGCGGGCCAGCAGGAGCAGGGAGGTGACCATCGCGGCGCGTTCCAAGGTGCGCTGGTCGACCGGGTCGAGGTCGGGGTGTCCGTGCAGGACGAGTGCGCCGAACACCTCCTCCCCCGCTGCCACGGCGGCGATCCAGTCGGGCCCGTGGCGCACCGCGTGCCCCTCGGCGCGGGACGCCTCCAGCGCCTCGGCCGGTGCGGTGCCGGTCTCGGTGAACTCGACCGCTCCGTCCAGGACTTCGGCGACGGCTGCGGCCACGTCGTGGACTCCCCCGCCGCGCAGGACGAGTTCGGCGAGCCGGTCGTGCACCTCGGAGGCGCGCTCTATCACGGCGCTGCGGTCCTGGATGACCTCGTTGGCGCGTTCGAGTCCGGCGAGGGCCGCCTGGGTCCCGGTGAGGAGGTTGGTGGTGTCGATGGCGGCCGCGGCGAGGGCCGCGAAGGAGCCGAGCAGGGCGATCTGTTCGCGTTCGAAGACCCGTGCGCGCCGGTCGGCCGCGAAGAGGACGCCGATGACCTGGGGGCCGAGCGTCAGCGGGACCCCGACGATGGCGAACAGGCCCTCGTCGCGCACCGCGACGTCGATGGTGTCGGTGTGCTGGAAGCGGGCGTCCTGGAAGTAGTCGTCGGTGACGTAGGGCCGGGCGGTCTGGGCCACCAGTCCGCCGAGCCCCTCACCCATGCCGAGCCGGAGCTGTTGGAAGCGGGCGGAGACGGAGCCCTCGGTGACCAGCATGTAGGTGTCGCCGCGCTCGGGGTCGTTGAGGCTGAGGTAGGCGATGTCGGTGGCGAGGAGGGACCGGGCGCGCTGCACGATGGCCCTCAGGACCGCGTCCACGTCCCGGAGCCCGGCCAGGTCATGGGCGGTCTCGAAGAGGGCGGACAGCTCGGCCTCCCGGCGGCGGCGCCCCTCCAGTTCCGCACGGACGCGCAGCGCGAGGAACTTGGCGTGTTCCAGCGCGGCGACACGGTCGGCGGACTCTCCCTCGGCGCGGGCGACGAGGACGGGCCGTTCGTACGCCTCCGGGGAGGCGTCGCGGGCGAGCAGTTCGAGGTAGGGGGCCTCCGCACAGGCGACGGCCCCCGCCGCGGCGGCCCCGGTGGCGGGGCGCGCGGCCGACTGGAGTTGATCGGGAGACATGGCCACAGGATCGCTCATCGTGGGCTAGGCCCGTCAGCCCTGTGGACAACTCCACGGGGGCCGGTCGGGGCAGCGGTTCAGTGGGCCGTCCAGCCGCCGTCCAGCACCAGGGAGGTGCCGGTGACGAAGGACGCCTGTGGGCCGCAGAGATAGGCGACGGCCTCCGCGACCTCCTCGGGTTCGATCAGCCGGCGCAGCGCGCTGTCCTTGAGCAGGACCTCGGAGAGGACCTGCTCCTCCGGGATGCCGTGCGCCTCGGCCTGGTCGGCGATCTGCTTCTCCACCAGCGGAGTGCGCACATAGGCGGGGTTCACACAGTTCGACGTCACACCATGGGGGGCGCCCTCCAGCGCGGCCGTCTTGGACAGCCCCTCCAGCCCATGTTTGGCCGCCACATAGGCCGACTTGAAGGCAGAGGCGCGCAGCCCATGGACGGAGGACACATTGACGATGCGCCCCCAGCCCTGCGCGTACATGTGGGGCAACGCCCCGCGGATGAGCCGGAACGGCGCCTCCAGCATCACCGTCAGCACGGTGTGGAAGACCTCGGGCGGGAACTCCTCCAGCGGCCGCACCAGTTGCAGCCCGGCGTTGTTGACCAGTACGTCGGTCCCTGCGGCGGCCCGCTCGGCCGCGTCGAGGTCGGAGAGATCCAGCACCCGGGGCACGACCCGGCCGGCGAGACCCTCGGCCCGGCCGGCCAGCTCGTCCAGCCCCGCCGCGTCCAGGTCGAGCGCACGCACCTCCGCCCCGGCCGCCGCGAGCCGCAGCGCGCACGCGCTGCCGATGCCGCCGGCCGCCCCGGTGACGAGGGCGACCCGGCCGGCGAGGTCCAGGGCGGAAGGGGTACTGGGCTGGGGGCTGGACGAGATCATGTCTCGACCCTAGTGACGCGCCCCCGGCTCACCACATAGGGCGAGAACCCATACTTCAGCCAAGAGTCATGGGGTCGAACCATGTGGGTGTCTCGGACAGAGCCTGCTTGATCCGGAACAACGAGAACTCGTTCAGCTCCGGCAGAGCGTCCACCGCGAACCAGCCCACGTCCAGCGACTCGTCGTCGTTGACCCGCGCCTCGCCGCCCACGGCCCGGCAGCGGAAGGTGATGTCCATGTACTGGCACTCGTCACCGTTGCCGTAGGTGACCGGTTGGAGGGCCTGCACCAGGACGACCCGCTCGGGCACGCAGTGCACGGCCGTCTCCTCGAAGACCTCGCGCACCGCGCACGCGGCGGGCTGCTCCCCCGGCTCCGGGATGCCGCCGACCACCGACCACTTGCGGGTGTCGGCGCGGCGGCCCAGCAGCACCCGCCCCTCGTCGTCGAAGACGATCGCGGTGACACCGGGGAGCCAGAGCAACTGGGTGCCCGCCGTGGCCCGGAGCGCGGTGATGAATTCAGGTGTAGCCATGGCCCCGACCCTAAACGGCCGGACCCCGGCCGGCCGCCACGGCCAGGCGCATCTCCCCGGACGTACGGCTAGACGCCGGAGGCGCGCCGACCGCGTGCCGCCATCGCGCCCGCCCAGCCCAGACCGCCCGCCGCGACCAGCAGCAGCGCCAGCTCGGGCAGGATGCCGAGCCGGGTCGCGGGCGTCTCGGAGGTGCGCAGCGGCACCTTCATGTCGATGTGTGCGGGGACGAACATCCCGGTGTGCCGCGCGACCCGCCCGTCCGGCATGATCACCGCGCTGACACCGCTGGTCACCGGCACGGTCACGGTGCGGCTGTGCTCGACGGCGCGGACGCGGGACATGGCGAGCTGCTGGTAGGTCATCTCGCTCCGGTCGAAGGTGGCGTTGTTGCTCGGCACGGAGATCATCTGTGCGCCGTGGGTGACGGTGTCCCGCACGGCCCAGTCGAACGCGGCCTCGTAGCAGGTGGCGAGGCCGACCTTGACGCGGCCGAAGCCGAAGACGCCCGGCTTGTCACCCCGGCTGAAGTCCTGGCGAACCATGCTGGTCCACTCGCCGTTGATCGCGCCGATGAGCGAGCGCATCGGGAGGTACTCACCGAAGGGCTGCACCTGGCGCTTGTCATAGGTCTGGAGCGGGCCCTTGACCGGGTCCCAGAGGATCTGCTCGTTGAGGAGCCTGCCGTCCCGCTCGACGACCGAGCCGACCGAGACGGGCGCGTCGATCGCCTCGGCGGCGCCCTGGATGACGGCGGCCGCGTCGGGGGCGGCGAAGGGGTCGATGTCGGAGGAGTTCTCCGGCCAGAGCACGAAGTCCGGGCGCGGCTCCTTGCCCGCCGCGACCCGGGCGGCGAGACGGCGGGTCTCCCGCGCGTGGTAGTCGAGCACGGCGCGCCGCTGGGCGTTGAACTCCAGCCCCGCGCGCGGCACGTTGCCCTGGATCACCGCCACGGTCGCGGTCCCCGCCTCGGCCTTGTCGCTGACCAGCCCACGCGCGCCGACCGCGCTCACCACCGGCACCGCGACACTGAGCAGCGCGACGGCGGCGGCGGACCGCCGCACCTCGCCGTCGCGGCGGCGCAGGACCAGCCGGACGATCTCGAAGAGGCCGAAGCCGCACAGGACGACGCCGAAACCGAGCACCGGGGTGCCGCCCAGCGCGGCGAGCGGCAGGAAGACGCCGTCCGCCTGGCCGAAGGCGACCTTGCCCCAGGGGAAACCGCCGAACGGCATCCGCGCGCGTACCGCTTCTCCGGCCGTCCACAGCGCCGCCGCCCACAGGGGCCGGCCGGGCAGCCGGGACACGGCGGCGATGCCGGCGCCGACCAGGGCGACGTAGACCGCCTCGATGACGACCAGCGCGATCCAGGGGCCGGGGCCGACCTCCACGCCGGTCCACACCAGGAGCGGCAGCAGGAAGCCGAGGCCGAAGAGGTAGCCGAGGCCGAGCGCCGTCTTCCAGGTCCGGCCGCGCAGCGCCCAGGCGAAGCCGGCGAACGCGGGCAGCGCCAGCCACCACAGGGTGCGGGGCGGGAAGCTGACGTAGAGGAGCACGCCGCTCAGCGCGGACACGAGGGCCGGGACCAGGCGGATCAGACGGGCGCGGGCGCCCTTGGCCGGAGGCTGCTGGAGCCGGTCCGGCCGGTCCACGGAAGTTGCGGTGACGGTCACCCTGGGGAGTGTACGGCGGTCCGCACAGCCCCTGACATGCCGGTCATCACGGCATTCCCGCGCAACTCGTCCACAAATCGGCCCGCAGCCATTAGCGTGATCCGAGCCTCGGCGGTGCGGCCGGTCCCGGCCGGATGCCGTCGCGAGGTGCGGCCACAGGTCGGGGGACCGGGTGCGAGGGGCTACGGGTGGCGTCGACGGGGATGGAGTACGCGTCCGGGACGGACGCGGACCGTGCGGGACGAAGCGTGTCCGACGGTGCGGGGATGATCCTGCTCGGGCTGTGCGCGGCCTGGTCGCTGATGTCGGCGGCGGCGCACGACGGGCGGCCGGAGGGGATGCTGCTGGCGGTGCTCGCCACCGCGGCGGGCTGCGCGGCGGGACGGATGTCGGGGGCGCTGCTCCCCGTGGCCGCGCCGTGTGCCGGGGCGGCGGCCGCTCTGGTGCTGGCCGTGACGATGCCCGGCGCGCTGCCGGGCCCGGCCTACGCGGCTCCGCTCGGGCAGGCCGGCGCCGTGGCCGCGCTGCTGGCGCTGACCACCGGGGCGCTGTGCTGCGCCGCCTGGTCGACCCCGGTGCCGGCGATGCGGCCGCTGTTGTGGCTGCTGGCGGCGGCGATGGTGCCGGCCGGGGCGGTGCTGGGGTCGCCGGGCGGCTGCGCGGCCGGGGGCGCCGTACTGCTGTGCTCGGTGGCCGCCGGTTCGACGCCGTACCGGGGTGCGGGGCTCGCCGGGCTGGCGGTCGTGGCCGGGGCTGCGGTGGGCGCGGTGTGCGGGCTGGCGTCGGGGGTGCTGCCGGGTGGGTGCGCCGCGGAGTTCACGGAGCGGATCGGGCCGTACCGGGTGGAGCTGTGGGGCCGGGCGGTGCGGCTGGCCCATGAGGCGCCGGTGTGGGGTGTGGGGCCGGGGCGCTTCGGGACGCCGGGTGATCCGGCGGGGCGGCCGCATTCGGCACCGCTGCAGTTGCTGGCCGAGCAGGGGGTGGTGGGGGCGCTGCTGCTGGCGGCGGTGTTCGGGTGGGTGCTGCACGCGCTGTGGCGGGCGACGCGGCCGACGCCGGTGGTGCTGACGGCGGGGGCGGCGCTCACGGCGCTGGCGGTGATCGCGTCGGTGGGTGACGCGCTGAGCTTCACCACGGTGACGGCGGGCGCGGGACTGCTGGCCGGGTGGGCCACGGCCCGCCCGTGGGGCGAGGAGGAGCGGGTGCCCAGCGTGGAGCCGCTGCCCCGGCAGGAGACGGTGGGGTGAGCGGGGTCAGTGCGCGTTGTCCGGGGTGATGGCGCGCAGCCGGGCCCGGATGACGCGGACGGCCGACTCGGCGTTGTCCACGGTGATGGTGAAGGTGTGGCCGTCCCACAGGGTGAGCACGATGCCCTCGCCCCGGCGGACGACCACGGCGGTGCCCTTGTCGGGGCGCCAGCGGTAGCCCCAGCCGCCCCAGTGGCGGGGGGTGACGTGCGGGACGTACTCGGCGTCGACGACCTGGGAGAGCGGGATGCGGCGGCGCGGCAGGCCGACATGGCCGCAGCGCACCTCCAGGGCGTCCCGGTCCAGCTTGAGATCGACGTGCACGAAGGCCAGCGTGCCGAACAGGACGAGCAGCCCGACCGCGATGCAGCCCACGACGGACATGACCAGGGCGATGATCCCGGAGGTCCACGCGGACTGCACGGCCAGCTCGATGCCGAGCGCCATGCAGGCGGCACCGGCCAGCGCCAGTACCCATTGCACGCGGTTGGTGGCGCGTCCGGTCCAGGCGTCGGGATGCGGGGCGTCCTCGGCGTCGCGGTGCTCCCTCATGTCTATGAGGTTACCCAGGTTCCGCCGTGGTGGTATCCGGTCACGGAGAGGTATTGCTCCGGGCGGCAGGGCGGGCCGACGGACCGCGCGGCGGCCGCGCCCGGTGTCACATCCGGTCGGCGAGCGGACCGGCCGAAGGCAGCAGCCGTCCCTCGGCGTAGTGCAGCGCGGCCGCGGGCAGTGCGCCGCCCTCGCGGCCGCTGAGCAGCACGGTGAGGGAGCCCACGGCGGGGGCGTCGGGAGCGGGCAGCTCACCGATACGGCGCAGCGCCTGGGTGGCGACGGCCCCGGCGGAGCCGTGCAGGACGAGCGGGGCGGCCCCCGGCTGCTGCACGGCGGCACGGATGCGGTCCGCGACGAGTTCGTAGTGGGTGCAGCCGAGGACGACGGTCGTGACGTCCGGCGGGGTGAGTTCCGCGGCGGCGGCGACGGTCGCGGTGATGGCCTGCTCGTCGGCGTGCTCGACGGCCTCGGCCAGCCCCCAGCAGGGCACCTCGGTGACCTTGACGCCGTGCGCGAAGTCCTCGATCAGACCGCGCTGGTAGGGGCTGCCGGTGGTGGCGGGGGTCGCCCAGATCGCCACGTGTCCGCCGCCGGCCGAGGCGGGCTTGATCGCGGGTACGGTGCCGATCACCGGGATGCCGGGTTCGCACAGGGCGCGCAGCGCGGGCAGCGCGTGCACGGAGGCGGTGTTGCAGCCGACGATGAGGGCGTCCGGCCGGCGGGCGGCGGCGGCCTCGGCGACGGCCACGGCACGCCGGGTCAGGTCCTCGGGGGTGCGCGGCCCCCAGGGCATGCCGTCGGGGTCGAGGGAAAGCACGAGATCCGCGTCGGGCCGAAGACGGCGTACCGCCGCGGTGGCTGCGAGGAGGCCGATTCCGGAGTCCATGAGCGCGATCTTCACCCGGCCACGATAGTCGATGACCACCGGTGGGCCGTTCCGGTGGGGCAGACTGCGGCCGTGAGCGCCATCGTGTGGACCGCCGCCGTATCCCTCGCCGTCTGGTGCTGGCTGCTGCTGGGCCAGGGGTTTTTCTGGCGCACCGATGTACGGCTCCCGCCGCGCCGCGAGCCCGGGGAGTGGCCGTCGGTCTGCGTGGTGGTACCGGCCCGCGACGAGGCGGCCGTGCTGCCCGCGAGCCTGCCCTCGCTGCTCGCCCAGGACTATCCGGGCCGGGCGGAGGTCTTCCTGGTGGACGACGGCAGCCGCGACGGCACCGGCGAGCTGGCCCGCGAGCTGTCCGCGCGGCACGGCGGGCTGCCGCTCACGGTGGACTCCCCCGGCGAGCCGCCCCGGGACTGGACCGGCAAGCTGTGGGCGGTCCGGCACGGGATCGCGCTGGCACGCGCGCGTGACCCCGAGTTCCTGCTGCTGACGGACGCGGACATCGCGCACGCCCCGGACAGCCTGCGCTCCCTGGTCGCGGCGGCCCGTACGGGCGATTTCGACCTGGTGTCCCAGATGGCCCGGCTGCGCGCGGAGAGCCCCTGGGAGCGGCTGGTGGTCCCGGCCTTCGTCTACTTCTTCGCCCAGCTCTACCCCTTCCGCCGGATCGGCCGCCGGGGCGCCCGTACGACGGCGGCGGCCGGGGGCTGTGTGCTGCTGCGGACGGACATGGCCGAGCGGGCCCGCATTCCGGACGCCGTCCGGCACGCGGTCATCGACGACGTGGCCCTCGCGCGCGCGGTGCGGGCGAATGGCGGCCATCTCTGGCTCGGCCTGGCGGACCGGGTGGACAGCGTGCGCCCGTATCCGGGTCTGGGCGAACTGTGGCGCATGGTCTCGCGCAGCGCGTACGCCCAGCTCAGGCACAGTCCGGCGTTGCTGCTGGGCACTGTGGCGGGGCTGGCGCTGGTGTATCTGGTGCCGCCCTTGGCGGTGGTGGCGGGCGCGGTCGCGGAGAGCGCGTCGGCGTGCACGCTGGGCGCGGTGGCGTGGGCGGTGATGGCGGCGACGTATGTGCCGATGCTGCGTTACTACCGGCAGCCGCTGTGGCTCGCTCCCCTGTTGCCGTTCACGGCGTTCCTCTATCTGCTGATGACGCTCGACTCGGCGCTCCAGCACTACCGGGGCCGGGGCGCCGCCTGGAAGGGCCGCACCTACGCGCGTCCCGACGCCGTGCCGGACGAGGGATGAAGCCGGCTCATTTGCGGCCCGGCGTCCAGTTCATGCCCCAGCCGTAGGCCCGGTCGACAGTGCGCTGCGGGCTCACCCCGCGCTCCGGGACCAGGTAGCGGGCCTCGCGCCGGACGACGAGGTCGCCGCCCGCGCCGGTGATCAGCGCGAGCGCGCACACCGTGGAGGGGACCGTGCACTCGTCCAGCGAGAAGTCGATCGGGGCGCCGTGCTGCGGCCGGAGGGTGACGGTGGCGTGCAGGTCGGCGAAGGAGCTGGCGCCCTCGTAGATGGTGACGAAGACCAGGACCCGTCTGAGGTGCGCCTTGTGGTCGAGGCTGATGGTGAGGTTCTCGCCGTCCGCCACCGCCCCGGTCCGGTCGTCGCCGTCCAGGTGGATGTACGGCGGCCGCTCCAGCGCTCCGAAGGCGTTGCCGAGGGCCTGTACGACGCCCCTGCGGCCGTCGCTGAGTTCGTACAGGGCGCACAGGTCGAGGTCCAGGTCACCGGCTCCGGGACCCCGGCGACGGCCGGTGAGGTGCTTGGCGGACTGCCAGTTGAGGTTGACGCGCATGACGCCGGAGGTGCCGCCCTGCTTGGCCAGGGACACCGAGGGGGCCGCCTTGGTGAGCGTGACCCTGGAAGGCGGAGCGGGAGGCGGTGCCGGGTGCTGGGGTACGTCGACGGTGATGCCGAAGTCCGTCGCCAGGCCCTCGAGCCCGCTGTCGTAGCCCTGGCCCACGGCCCGGAACTTCCAGGCGCCCTGGCGGCGGTAGAACTCGCCGAGCACGAAGGCGGTCTCCACGGTGGCACCGGTGCTGTCGAAACGGGCGGCGGTGTCTCCCGTGGCGGGGTCCAGGACCTGGACGGCGAGACCGGGGACCTGACCGAAGGTGCCGCCGTCGGCCGAGGCCGCGAGGACGATCCGCTCGATGCCGGCCTCCGCGCGCGCGAGGTCGACGAGCAGGGTGTCGGTGACCTGCGCCCCGTTGGTCTTCCTGCCCGCGTGGCGGACCGCACCGGAGGGGTGGACGGGCTGGTTGTAGAAGACGAAGTCGTCGTCCGCGCGGACCCTGCCCCTCGCCAGGAGCAGTGCCGAGGCGTCCACGTCGGGGATGCCGGGGCCCGCCCGGCGGGTCACCTCGACGCGGAGCACGGTGGCGGGCACCGGTGTGTTCGACCCCTTGGGCATTGACATGTCCGCCCCCATTTGTACAACGACCGACGCTCCGTCAACCGCCGGTAACAGGACAGGAACTCGCCTTTTACACGATCCAGGCGTCGAATAGAGTCCATTTTTGGCAAGTTCGCTCGGATTAGCGATCCCAGATCGCCGCCGACACGGAAAACAACCCTCTTATCGGTCTCCCCAACCAGCACATCGTGGGCTTAACTTATGTGCCATGACCTCCCCCCGCTCCACCTATGGCGGCGGCTACTACTCCGCCTCCTTCCCGGACACCCCGATCTACGACTCGCTCGTGGCCGAGCGGGGCACCCCGCAGATCGCCCCGATCAGGGTCCCGGCCGCCTATGACACCGGTATCGGCATGCAGTCCTCCCCGGGCATGCCCTCCCCCGGCGGCAACCTCCCCGCACTGCCCTCCGCTCTTCCCGCGCTGCCCGCGGCTCCCTCGCCGCAGCCCGCGTACGGCTACCCGCAGGCGCACCAGGCGCCCCAGATGCAGCCGACGCCCACGGCGTACATCCCGCAGCAGGCCGGCGCCCCGCGCGGCTACCCCGGCGCGCAGCCCCAGCCGCCGCGCCCGGCACCCTCGGGCTACGAGGCGATGCGCCCGGCCGCTCCCCGGCCGCCGCAGCAGCCGTACCAGGATCCGTACAACAACCAGCAGTACCGCGGCTACTGAGCCCATCCCGCTCTTCGTAGCGGCCGTCCGGCTCCGGGAACGCGACTCCGCGATCGACCGACGTCCACCGTGACCAGCGGTGGTGCCGGCTCGACAACGGGGGGAGGTCGTCACCCCGCCCGAGCCGTCCCGTCCCCCGTGTGCCGTCGCCGGGCTGTCTCCCGGCGACGGCATTCGTCTGTCCACCTCCGCTCGTCCTCCCCTGACAGTGCCCGTACCCCGTCACACCCGGAACATGCCGATCACTTTTCCCCACCGCGCGGAAGGGCGCGTGTCCACCTCCGGCACCCCGTCACCGCTGGTCGGCTGTTCGGACAGGGGAACCGGGAACTCCCCCCGCACCAGGGTCGTTGGGCGAACATGAGAAGTCCGTGAGAGAAACCGCCGGGACGTGACGTCCCTCTCCCGTGCCTCTTCACCGGGCCGGGGGGTGAGCGGGGCCGGCACTGGGCAGGACAGGGGGCGTCGGAGCGAAGGGGGTGGGGGACGTGCGGACCATCAGCGGGGTGTGGCGCTGGCGCGGCAATCCGCTGCGCCGCCCGACCGATGTCGCGGAGGCGTGGGTGTGCCTCCTGGCGTTGCTGCTGACGCTCGTGGCGATGCCCGTCGTCGGCACGGTCACCGGGTCCGCCGCGCAGGACTCGCTGCGGCGCTCGGTGCGCGAGCAGCGGCACACGCGCCATCTCGTCACGGCCACCGTGCTGCGCACCCTCGCGCAGGCTCCGCCCGAGGCCGACCCCGACACGGGCGCGGCCCGTACCTCCCGCAGCCGGGTGCTGGCCGGGTGGACCGCGCCGGACGGCACCCGTCGCCAGGGCGCGGTGCTGGCGGACGTCAAGTCCCCCCGCGCGGGTGAGCACTTCAGGCTGTGGACGGACCCGACCGGGCGAATAACGACCCGGCCGCTGGACTCCGCCACCGCGCGGGCGCACGCGGTGCTGGCCGGTTTCGGCGCCGCCGTGGTGGTGGCCGGGCTCATCGAGAGCGTGCGGCGCCTCGTCGTGTGGCGCATGGTCCGCCGCCGGTACGCGAGGTGGGACCGCGCCTGGGACCGGGCGGGCCCGGACTGGGGCAAGGCGGGTAGGGGCTGCTAGGGCCCTTCTTCCGGCTCGGGCCGAGAGCGTCTCCCGGTCAACCCGGGGCCGGGCTCCGGGGCCGGGGTTCCGGCTCTGGTCGGTCCGCCACCCGCGCGCACGCTACGGTGGACCGGCCGACTC
This sequence comes from Streptomyces griseoluteus, assembly GCF_004784465.1. GTDB lineage: Bacteria > Actinomycetota > Actinomycetes > Streptomycetales > Streptomycetaceae > Streptomyces > Streptomyces griseoluteus. The sequence goes on from NZ_SRRU01000003.1 coordinate 211,227, forward strand.
GCTTTCGGCATCGACCCGCGCGCGAGCGAGCCGAAGGCCGCGCCGGAGTCCGGAACACGCGCGCACGCGAACGCCTTTCGGGCGCCCCGCGGTCGCCGTCCCGGCACCGGCTGCGGAGCCCCTGAGGCGGACGAGCACAAGTACCACGAGGTGGGGGCACGGCAACGCCATGGCACAGGGCACGGTCCAGGTGACGCACACCGGCACATCGCGGTGGCGGCGCCGCACGGGTGAGTACGCGTCGCTCGCGGCCGCGCTGGAGGCCGCCTCCGACGGCGACGTCCTCACCATCGCCCCCGGCACCTACCGGGAGAACCTTGTCGTGCGGCGGGAGGTGACACTGCGGGGCCCCGACAACGCGCCGGGCTCGGTGCGGATCGCCCCCGTGGACGGCGTACCGCTGACCGTGCGGGCCTCCGCCGTGGTGCAGGGCCTGCACGTGGAGGGCCAGGACGGCGCCGCCCCAGCGCTGCTGGTGGAGGAGGGCACGCCCGAGCTGCTGGACGTGCGGATCGTGACCCGCTCCGCCTCCGGGATCGAGGTGCGCGGCGGGGCCCGGCCGACCGTGCGCCGCTGCACGGTGGACAACCCGGCCGGCATCGGCGTCCTCGTCCTCGACGGCGCCGCCGGGGTGTTCGAGGAGTGCGAGGTCGTCTCGGCGGGCCAGGCGGGCGTGGCGGTGCGCGGCGGCGGGCATCCGCGCCTGGACCGCTGCCGGGTGCACCACGCCTCGGGCACCGGACTCACCGCGACCGGCGAGAACTCCGCGCTGGAGGCGTTCGGTTGCGAGGTGTACGAGGTGCGCGGCGCCGGGGTGCAGGTCACGCAGCGCGCCACCGCCCACCTCACCGACTGCGAGGTGCACCGCACCTCGGCGGACGGCGTCACCCTCGACACCGACGCGGTGCTGACGCTGGCCGACTGCCGTATCCACGACATCCCGGAGAACGCGGTCGACCTGCGCTCCCGCTCCGTGCTGACCCTGACCCGGACCACGGTGCGCCAGTTCGGGCGCAACGGCCTGTCGGTGTGGGACCCCGGCACGCGTGTGGACGCCAACCAGTGCGAGATCTTCGACAGTACCGGCGACTACCCGGCGGTCTGGGTGAGCGACGGCGCGACGGCCGTGCTGGACTCCTGCCGGGTGCACGACGTGCCGGACGCGCTGTTCGTGCTGGACCGGGGCTCCCGCGCGGACGTGGTGGACAGCGACCTCTCCCAGGTGCGCAACACGGCGGTCTCGGTGAGCGACGGCGCGACCGCCCAGCTCGACGACTGCCGTATCCGGGATGCCGCGACCGGCGCCTGGTTCCGGGACCACGGCAGCGGCGGCACGCTGAGCAACTGCACGGTGGACGGCACCCAGACCGGCGTGATCGTCACCAAGGGCGCCGACCCGACGATCGAGCGCTGTGCGGTGGAGAGTCCGGCCGAGGCCGGGTTCTACGTCTCGGCGGGCGGCCGGGGCAGCTTCGTCAACTGCCGGGTGACCGGCAGCGGCGGCTACGGCTTCCATGTGCTCGACGGCTGCCGCACGACCCTGCGCAAGTGCCGCACGGAGCGGTGTGTGCGCGGCGGTTACGAGTTCGCCGAGGGGGGCCCGGACGCGGGCACGGGCGCCGGACCGGTCGTGGAGGAGTGCTCCAGCGACGAGAGCGGCGCGCTGCGGCCCCCGGCTGCGCAGGACACGGCGGTGCAGACGGTTCCGGCGTCCACCGGCGGGCTGCTCGGCGCGATTCCGGGGCAGCGCGCCGTGGGCGCGGAGCCGTCGGCGGCGCCGCCCGTGCCGCAGCGGGAGACCCGTACGCCGAAGGCCGTGATGGGTGAACTCGACGCGCTGGTGGGCCTGGAGAGCGTCAAGCGCGAGGTGCGGGCGCTGACCGACATGATCGAGGTGGGCAGACGCCGCCAGAAGGCGGGCCTGAAGGCGGCCTCGGTGAAGCGGCACCTGGTCTTCACCGGCTCCCCCGGCACCGGCAAGACGACGGTGGCCCGGCTGTACGGCGAGATCCTGGCCGCGCTCGGGGTGCTGGAGATAGGGCATCTGGTGGAGGTGTCGCGGGTCGACCTGGTGGGCGAGCACATCGGTTCCACCGCGATCCGCACCCAGGAGGCGTTCGAACGGGCGCGTGGCGGGGTGCTGTTCATCGACGAGGCGTACGCGCTGTCGCCGGAGGACGCCGGGCGTGACTTCGGCAAGGAGGCCATCGACACCCTGGTGAAGCTGATGGAGGACCACCGGGACGCGGTCGTGGTGATCGTGGCGGGCTACACGGCGGAGATGGAGCGCTTCCTCTCGGTCAACCCCGGTGTGGCGTCCCGTTTCTCGCGGACGATCACCTTCGGGGACTACGGCCCCGAGGAGCTGCTGCGGATCGTGGAGCAGCAGGCGGACGAGCACGAGTACCGGCTCGCGTCCGGCACGGCGGAGGCGCTGCTGAAGTACTTCACGGCGCTCCCGAAGGGCCCGGCGTTCGGCAACGGCCGTACCGCGCGGCAGACGTTCGAGGCGATGGTGGAGCGGCACGCGAGCCGGGTGGCGCAGTTCGCCGACCCGAGCACCGACGACCTGACCCTGCTGTACCCGGAGGACCTGCCCGAACTGCCGTGAGGCGGCGTCATGTCCGGCCGGGTTCCGGTCGGGGCGCGGGCAGGTCGGGGTGGAGGCGCGCCAACAGGCGGTCGCGTTCGCGGACGAAGACCGGGTCCTCCTGGTAGTCGGAGTGGCCGAGGATCGGCGCGGGCAGCGGGTGTTCGGGGGTACGGCCGTAGGCGCGCGGGTCGGGCAGCGGCTCGTGGTCGACCTCGGGGCCGTGCCCGGCGGGCAGCCGGACGGGGCCGCCGATGGGGTCGGTGCGGCGGTGGAGGTTGCGCCAGCAGCAGATGTCCCGGTGCAGGGCGGCGAGGGCGGCGGGGCCGAAGTGGGCCGGGAACCAGCGCCCGTAGAGCCGTTCCAGCGGTGAGCCGTAGGTGAGCAGGGCGACGCGCTGCCGTACGGCGGGCGGGAGCTGCCAGGCCGCCGCGGCGACCAGGACGCTGCCCTGCGAGTGGCCGGAGAGGACGAGACGGCCGCCGGTGCGCTCGGTCCAGGTCGCGGTGCGCCAGGTCAGGTCGGGTACGGCACGCTCGGCGTAGCAGGGAGGCGCGAAAGGGTGGGCCGCGCGCGGCCAGAAGGTGCCGACGTCCCACAGGATGCCTATGGTCCGGCGGGCCGAGGCGTCCTTGTAGGCGCGGCGTCCCCAGGTGACGAAGAGCAGGAAGCCGACGCCGACCAGCCAGGAGCCGAGCGTCTGGCAGATCTCGGCGGCGGCCCGGACGGGGGCCCCGGCGTCCCGGGCGGCATGGGCGGGCGCGAGCCCGGTGGCGAGGGCACCGGTGAGGGCGCCCGCGCCGGCGATCAGAGTGGCGACGGAGCCGACGGCGAGCATCAGGGGCGCGCGGTCGGTGAGCGTGGCCATGGCGCGGACATGGGCGATGCGCCTCGTGCGGTGCGGGTCCTCGGGCTCACCGGGGTGCTCGGCGCGCACCCGTCGGCGCTCGGCGCGGGCGAGGCGCGCGGTGCGCCGGGCCAGGACGGCGATCAGTACGAGGAGCACGGCGAGTACGGGCGGGATCGCGGACGCCTGCCAGGTCAGGGTGACGGGCGGGCCGGTGATCGAGGCGCGGGTGCCGTCCAGCCAGTCGGCGACGCGCTGGGCGACCCCGCCGGAGGCGACTCCGCCGAGCGCGCACGCGAGCAGGGCGACGGCGGGTCCGCCGAGGCCGCGTATCGCGGCGCGGGGGTCGGGCATACGCCGGTGCAGCCGGCGGGCGACGACCGCGAGGACGACGACGAGGACGCCCTGCGCCAGCATGACCGTGCCGAACGCCGGGTCACCGGGCAGCCTCCCGGCGGACTGCCAGCCGGGCCGGGACCAGCAGGCGTAGGTGACCGCGAGCAGCAGCAGGACCAGGGCGCCGAGCGGGAGGGCGCGCAGCAGGTGGCGGTCGAGCGTCTGGTCGAGTTGGCGCTCGCTGCGGCCCCGGCGGCACACCACCGTGACGGCCACGCAGGCCCAGGCGAGGATGCCCGCGCCGAGCAGGACGCCGACGAGGTGGAGGAGCGCGGGTCCGCCGGGGCGGAGATCGAAGCGGGTGGCGGGCAGGGTGACGGCGGCGGCGACGGTGAGCAGCCCGGCCGCGGTGTGCGCGGCGCGGAGGCGGGCGCCGAGACGGCGGCCGTACCAGAAGCCGGGGCGGGCCAGCGCGCCCTCGTCGGCGGCGGGTTCGGCGGTGGTGGTCAGGGGCCGGTGGGACTCGTACGCGCTCCAGGTGCGGTGGGAGAGGTACCAGAGCAGCGCGGTGAGCAGGGTGGGCGCCAGGGCGGCGAGGGCGAGCCGACGGCCGGGCGGGCTCCACCAGCCGCCACCGGAGAGGGTGGGCGAGAGGAAGGTGAGCCAGGTGTGGCGGCCGGCGCAGGCGGGGGCACCGGCGCACTGCCAGGCCACCAGGTCCAGCGCGACCTCGCAGGCGGCGGCGACCAGGAGCACGGTCAGGGTGAGCGCGGCCAGCCGGACGAGGAGACCGTATAAGCGGACCGAGCGGCCGGGGCGCTCGGCGGAGGGGCGCATCCAGTGGGCGAGGTTGACCACCATGAAGGGCAGCAGCAACAGCCACAGGGCGCGGGTGCCGTTGCCGGAGGTGAGGTTGCACCAGACGTACGCCTCGCGTACCGGGCCCTCGCCGGGGCGTTCGTCCAGGGCGGGTCCCGCTCCCCCGGCGGACTCGGGTACGTCCTGGGCGCGGCGGTAGACGGCGGCCGTGTCGTCGCCGGTGACGCGGATGGTACGGGGATCGCCGAGCATCTTCTCGGGGGTGGTGCCGCCGACGCCGTGCACCAGCAGTTCCAGACCGCGTTCCGCCGTCGCGGCCACCGGGGGCGGCGGGTCCGTGAGGTCCGGCCGGGGATCGGGGATGCGTTCCCGCGCGTGTTCCACTTGTCGTCCGCACTTCCGTTGTCACCTGAGGAGTCTCAAGTCCGTGCGGGCTTCAGGTTCTCCGTTTCCGCCGCGGCGTACACCTGACGGGAGGGCTTGTCACGGAATCTCCCCGATCCGGGTGACGACGGCGGCCGTGGTGCCCGCACACATGTGCGCGCGCCCTATGTGCGCATGGTGACAGCCAGTGGCGCGCCCCATGGCGGCCCGTGACAAGATGAGACTCCGGCGTATGTGGTGGGGTCCGGGAACGGGCAGGTCACCGCGGGCGCGCCAGGCGGCTCGGACAGGTGTGGCGAAAGGACCGGAGCGTACGTGAGCGAGAATCAGAACCTCCTCGCGGAGCAGCGGCGCGCTCTGATCGTGGACGAGGTCCGGCGGCGGGGCGGTGTCCGGGTCAATGAGCTGACCCGTCAACTGGGTGTCTCGGACATGACCGTGCGCCGCGACCTGGACGCGCTGGCCCGGCAGGGTGTGCTGGAGAAGGTGCACGGCGGCGCGGTCCCGGTGGTCGAGGCGAGCACGCACGAGCCGGGGTTCGAGGCCAAGTCCGGCCTGGAGCCGACCGCCAAGGAGGAGATCGCGCGGGCGGCCGCGCGCCTGGTGGCGCCGGGTTCGGCGATCGCGCTGTCCGGCGGTACGACCACCTTCACACTGGCCGGGCAGCTCCTGGAGGTGCCCGACCTGACCGTGGTGACGAACTCGGTGCGGGTCGCCGATGTCTTCCACACCGCGCAGCGCACCTCGGGCCGACGGCCGGGTGCGGCCACGGTGGTGCTGACCGGCGGGGTGCGCACCCCGTCCGACTCGCTGGTGGGTCCGGTGGCGGACCGGGCCATCGCCGCGCTCCACTTCGATCTGCTGTTCCTCGGCGTGCACGGCATATCGGCGGAGGCCGGGTTGTCCACGCCGAACCTCGCCGAGGCGGAGACCAACCGGCAGCTGGTGCGCTCGGCGCGCCGGGTCGTGGTGGTCGCCGACCACACCAAGTGGGGCACGGTGGGATTGAGTTCGTTCGCCGCGCTGGACGACGTGGACACGCTCGTCACGGACGGCGGGCTGCCCGCCGAGGCCCGTGCCGAGATCTCCGAGCGGCTGCGGCGCCTGGTGGTGGCGGGCGAACCGGAGGACGACGAGGAGCCCGAGGGCCCCGAGGAGGACTGACGGCGCCCCGGGGGCGCACTCGCTTCAGTCCGGCCACACCCCCGTGGCCAGCAGTGACTCGATCGCGGCCGTGTACGGTCCGATGTCGAGGTTCTGCTCCTCCAGCCAGCTGTCCGAGTAGTACTTGTCGAGGTAGCGGTCGCCGGGGTCGCACAGCAGGGTGACCACACTGCCGTTCCGGCCCTCGGCCACCATCTCGGAGACGATCTTCAGCGCGCTCCACAGCCCGGTCCCGGTGGACCCGCCCGCCTTGCGCCCCAGCGCCCGCTCCAGCGCGCGTACGGCGGCCACGCTCGCGGCGTCCGGGACCTTCATCATGCGGTCGATCGCACCGGGCACGAAGCTGGGCTCCATGCGCGGCCGTCCGATCCCCTCGATGCGGGAGCCGCAGTCGCAGGTGACGTCCGGGTCGCCGGTGGTCCAGCCCTCGAAGAAGCAGGAGTTCTCGGGGTCGGCCACACAGACGCGGGTGTCGTGCTGGAGGTAGTGCACATAGCGGGCGAGGGTGGCCGAGGTGCCGCCGGTGCCGGCCGTGGCGACGATCCAGGCGGGCACCGGGTACCGCTCCAGCGCGAGCTGCCGGAAGATCGACTCGGCGATGTTGTTGTTGCCGCGCCAGTCGGTGGCGCGCTCGGCATAGGTGAACTGGTCCATGAAGTGGCCGCCGGTCTCGGCCGCGAGCCGCGCCGACTCGGCGTACATGGTGCGCGGGTCGTCCACGAAGTGGCAGCGGCCGCCGTGGAACTCGATGAGCCGGCACTTCTCGGCACTGGTGGTGCGCGGCATGACGGCGATGAACGGCACGCCGATCAGGGACGCGAAGTACGCCTCGGAGACGGCGGTCGAGCCGCTGGACGCCTCGATCACCGGGCGGCCGGGGCGAATCCAGCCGTTGCACAGGCCGTAGAGGAAGAGGGAGCGGGCGAGGCGGTGCTTGAGGCTGCCGGTCGGGTGGGTCGACTCGTCCTTGAGGTAGAGGTCGATGCCCCATTCCTCGGGGAGCGGAAAGCGCAGCAAGTGGGTGTCCGCTGATCGGTTCGCGTCCGCCTGGACTTTGCGGACGGCCTCTTTCAGCCAGTCCCGGTAGGCCGCGTCACTGCGGTCGACATCGAGGGTGGCGCCGGTCCGGGCCGGTGGGGTGGTGCTCACGGCGGGGCTCCTTACGCTGGGCGCCGACGACGCCCGGCGCGGTCGGCAGCCCGATCATAGGCATCAGTGGCACCGCTTCTCACCTGCATCAACGCATCTTTGAGCCACCCAAAGGCAGCCTGGGGCACACCCGTACGAGGGGGCGCGGGGGCGCATTGGCGCGAGTGCTCCAGCGCCACGTGCGCCCCGTTCGCGCGCACTGGTGCTCCTGTCCGCGCCGGGGCAGACTGCACCGCGTGGACCGGCCGCCGTGCGGGGGCCGGTGGACCGGTACGCGAGGGGGCGGTACGGGATGGCGGAGCCGGAGTTCACGGCGAGAGGCGTGCGCATCGGCAAGGGGGTGCGCTCGCTGACGCGGGCGGGCCGGGTCCGGGTCGGCGACGGCAGGGTGGAGCTGCTCACCAGCGAGGGCAGCGAGATCGACAGCGCCCCCGTCGGGACCGTACGGGCCTCCAGACCGTGGTTCGCCCCGCAGGGGCGGGCGCAGGCCGAGCTGAACGGCCGGCGCTACCAGCTCACGCTCACCGAGCGTGACTCCGCACCCGGTGAGCCGGGGCCGCCCGCCGCCAGCCGGTTCGTCGAAGCGGTGCGCCGCGCGGCCGGCCGGGGTGGCTGACCTGCGGGCCACCGTGGCGAGTTGCGGGAGGGCGGGCACTACGGCACGCTGATCTCACGTCACTCTGGGTTTACCGGAGGTTACGCTGCGGACCAGCCCGTCGGCCTCGACGGCGGCGGTCACAGGGACGTCGGCGCCCTCCCGGATTTCCGTTGTTCTCCGTGTTCCTCCGGTCAATCCGGACCTCACACCGGGGAGTCGCAGCCGTGATCAGTCACCCGAACAGGCACTGCACGGTGGAGCTCCAAGCCCTGCCGTCGCGGATCGGCCAGGTCCGCAGAATCGTATCTGCGCAGTTGCGCTACTGGCGTCTGGACCCGTTGATAGACCGGGCCGCGCTCGGTGTGACCGAGCTGCTGAGCAACGTCCACCGACATGCCCGGCCCGACAAGTCCTGCACCGTGGAGCTGGAGTTCCAGTCCGACCGGCTCACTGTCTCCGTCCGCGACCGCGATCCACGTCTTCCCGTGGTGGCCGACAGCGCCGGGGCGTCGGACGCCGGACCCCTCGCGACCTGCGGGCGGGGGCTGGTGATGGTGGCCGCCGTCAGCGAGAGCTGGGGCTGCCGGCCGGACGGCGAGGACGGCAAAGTCGTGTGGTTCGCACTGTCCGCGACCGCGGCCCCGCGTCCACCGGCGCCGAAACCGCTCCGCGCGGCGGAGCAGCGGCCCGAGCCCGCGCCGCTCACCGTACAGCCCCTGGTCCGCGCACCCGAGCCGGTCGTGGTCCACGCCCCGGCGCCCGAGCCCTCGGTGGCGCACGGTCCGGCTCGCTCCCCCGAGCCCGCCGTGGCCCACGCCCCCGCCGGCACCCCGGCACCGGAACCCGCCCTGGCCCACGCGGCGTCCGAACCCGTGGCCCCCAAACCGGCGCCGCCCGTGGTGGCGGCAGCGGTTTCCGCGACGTCGGCCGTCCCCGGCTGACCGAACGGAACGCGTGCCCGGTACCGCGCCCGAGCGCCGTACCGGGCCGCGCTACGCCCCGAAGAGCCGCCCCGCCGCCAACTCCAGGTAGGACGCCAACGGACCGGGCAGCGAGCGGAGTTCGGGCAACGAGCCGATCAACTCCACCCGGTCGAACTCCGGGTCCACCCCTGACGCGGTCTCGGTCCGCGCCAGTTCCGCGTAGTGCTCCCGCAGTTGGCACGCGGGACGCGGCGGGGCGATGAAGAGGAACCCCAAGCTGCCCCAGGCGTCAAGGACCACCGGGCCCGGTACGAGGGCGTCGGCGGCGGTGTCGGAGCCGGTCTCCTCGGCCAGTTCGCGGGCCGCGTGCAGCCGGAGCACCTCCAGGTCCAACGCGGCCCCCTCGCACGGAGGTTCGACCGTACCGCCGGGTGGCTGCCACCGGCCGGGGGCCGAGGTGGTGGACGACATCCGCCCCACCAGCAGGCGCCCGTCGTCACAGGGCTGCAGCACCGCCACGAACAGCGCGGCCACGGCCGGTGCGCCCGGCAGCCCGCGCAGGGCGCGGTAGCGGTACGTCAGCCTCGTCCAGGAGACCGACAGACCGCCCGCGTCGTCCCGTTCGAACCTGGTGAGCCCGGCCACCGGACCGTCGAACAGGGTCGGGTTGGCGGTCACGGCGGCTGCCCAGCGGTGGTCCATCGTCGTGCGCTGGGCGGCGGTGAGGGCGGGCGGGACGGTCTCCTCGAAGCGGAGACGGGAGACGTCCCACAGCTGCGCCGTCACCGCCGGGCCGCCGTCACCGCAGGGCCGCCAGCGGGTCGTCGAGCACCGGCTGCCAGGCGAGTTCGGCGGCGCCGACCAGGCTGTCGTGGTCCAGGGTGCACGGCAGTATGGGCACGCTGCCGCTCTGCCCCCACAGGCTGCGCTCGGCGACGACGGCGCGCAGCCGCTCGGGGTCGGCGTTGAGCAGGCTCCGGTGCAGTCCGCCGAGGATGACGCGGTCGGGGTTGAGGATGTTGACCAGCCCTGCCAGCCCCAGTCCGAGCCGGTCGATCAGCGTCTCGGCGGCGGCGCGTACGGCAGGCTCGGCGTACCGGGTCCGCAGCAGGTCGTCGGCCTGGGCGAGGAGGGACACCTCGGGGCCGGGGTCGAGTCCGGCCTCCACGAGGAGGGCGAGCGGGTCGGCCTCGACGTCGAGACAGCCCCGGCTCCCGCAGTGGCACACGCGGCCCTCGGGGTTGACGGTGAGGTGGCCGACCTCCAGGGCGAGGCCCGAACTGCCGGTGTGCAGGCGGCCGTCGAGGACGAGCGCGCCGCCGACACCCCGGTGCCCGGTGGCCACGCACAGCAGGTGCCGGGCGCCCCGGCCCGCGCCGTGCCGGTGTTCGGCGAGGGCGGCGAGGTTGACGTCGTTGCCCGCGAAGGCGGGCCCGGTGATCCCGGCGGCGTGCACGAGGCCGGCGAAGATGCGGCGCACCGGTTCCCCGGCCGGCCAGGCCAGGTGGAGGGGGTTGAGGGCGAGCCCGTCGGGTTCGGCGACGGCGGACGGCACGGCGAGCCCGGCGCCCACGCAGCGGCGGCCCGTGGCCCGCAGCAGGTCGGCGCCCGCCTCCACCACCGCGCCGAGCACCTTGGCCGGGTCGGCGTCGACGGTCTCGCAGCCGGGCGTGGTCGCCACGATCCGTCCGCCGAGGCCGACCAGGGCGGCCCGGAAGCCGTCCGTGTGCACTTGCGCGGCCAGCGCGACGGGCCCGTCCTCGGCGACCTCCAGCCGGTGCGAGGGGCGGCCCTGGGAACCGGCGGGGGCGCTGGGGCGGGCGTCGACCCTGATCAGGCCGAGCGCCTCCAGTTCGGCGGCGACGGCACCGGCGGTGGCGCGGGTGACGCCGAGTTCCGCGGTGAGCACGGCACGGGTCGGGGCACGTCCGGTGTGCACCAGCTCCAGCGCGGGGCCGAGGGCACCGCGTCCCCGGTCCAGCCGCGCCCGTGAGATGGGTCCTGCCCCCGCCTTCCGGGGGTCCGCCATGCCGCTCATGGGGGCGAGTCTCGCATGATCCGCTCCGGTCGTGACCTGTCTCGTGACCGATGTGACATGGTCAGCCGGCGGGGGCGGCCAGGCCGCTCACGCGCAGGGTGATGTTGAGCCGTCCGGTCAGCCCCAGCCAGGCCGGCGCGGTGCCGGGGAGCACGCGCGGGACGCCGTGGAAGGCGAGGCGGGAGGGGCCGCCGAAGACGAAGAGGTCACCGCTGCGCAGCTCCACGTCCGTGTAGGGGCGGGTTCGGGTCTCGGTGTTGCCGAAGCGGAACACACAGGTGTCGCCCAGGCTGAGGGAGACCACCGGGGCCTCGGAGCGTTCGTCGCCGTCGCGGTGCATGCCCATGCGGGCGTCGCCGTCGTAGAAGTTGATCAGGGCGATGTCGTAGGGGTCGCCGGGGACCGCCTCCGGGCCGAGGGCGTCGGCGACCGCGTTCCGGGCCAGCTCGTCGAGCCAGGCCGGGAAGGGCTTAACGGGGGCGTTGTCGCCGTCGACGACCGTGCGGGCGTAGGCGTACGGGTACCAGTGCCAGCCGAGGCACACCTGCCGGGCGGTCATGGTGCCGCCGCCGGGGGTGCGGACGGTGCGCAGTCCGGCCGGCGGACGGGCCCACTCGCGGCAGGCGGTGAGCAGCGCGCGCTGCCGGTCCGCGTCCAGCCAGTGCGGGACGTGCACGGCGCCCGGCGCGGCTTCGGCCCGCTCCCTGGGAAAGAGTTCCACGTCCATGCCCTCATTTTCCCCCCTGAGCGCCCGACCGGGCCTGAGCTGGGGCTCGGCTAGCCTGGGGGGCGATGAACGACCGCATGACGACTCCGTGGGGCGAGACCGAGCTGTCCCGTTTCCCCGACGACCCCCGCGACCGGCTGCGTGCCTGGGACGCCTCCGACGCGTATCTGCTGCGGCATCTGGCCGGGGAAGGGGTGGATCTGTCGGGCGAGGTCGTGGTGCTCGGCGACCGCTGGGGCGCACTGGCGACGGCGCTCGCCGCGCACCGGCCCACGCAGATCACCGACTCCTTCCTGAGCCAGGAGGCCACGCGGGCCAACCTGGGGCGGGCCGGGGTCGGTCCCGGCGCGGTACGGCTGCTGACCACGCAGGACCCGGTGCCGGAGCGGGTGGACGTGCTGCTGGTGCGGGTGCCCAAGAGCCTGGCGCTGCTGGAGGACCAGCTGCTGCGGCTGGCCCCCTCGGTGCACGCGGGGACGGTGGTGATCGGCACCGGCATGGTGAAGGAGATCCACACCTCCACCCTCAAACTGTTCGAGCGCGTTCTCGGGCCGACGCGCACCTCGCTGGCCGAGCAGAAGGCCCGGCTGATCTTCTGCGCCCCGGACCCCTCGCTCGTCACGCCGGACAACCCCTGGCCCTACGGCTACACCCTGCCCGACGGGATCGGGGCGGCCTCGGGGCGGCCGGTGGTCAATCACGCGGGTGTCTTCTGCGCCGACCGGCTGGACATCGGCACCCGGTTCTTCCTGGGGCATCTGCCCGAGACGCACGGCCGCCGGGTGGTGGACCTCGGCTGCGGCAACGGCGTGGTGGGTACGGCGGTGGCGCTGGCGGACCCGGAGGCCGAGGTCCTGTTCGTGGACGAGTCGTTCCAGGCCGTGGCCTCGGCCGAGGCCACGTACAAGGCGAACGGGGTGCCGGGGCACGCGGAGTTCCGGGTCGGGGACGGGCTGGCCGGGGTGGCGTCCGGCAGCGTGGACCTGGTGCTGAACAACCCGCCCTTCCACTCCCACCAGGCCACCAGCGACGCCACGTCCTGGCGGATGTTCACCGGCGCCGAGCGCGCGCTGCGGCCGGGCGGCGAGCTGTGGGTGATCGGCAACCGGCACCTGGGCTACCACGTGAAGCTGAAGCGGCTGTTCGGCAACTGTGAACTGGTGGCCAGCGACCCGAAGTTCGTGGTGCTGAAGGCGGTCAGGAAGGGTTAGCGCCGGCGCGCCCGAGTACGCGGATGATCCGGGCCACCTCGTCGGCCATGGCCGTGCGGCCGCCGGCGAGGTAGGTGCGGGGGTCGACGGTCTCGGGGTGCCGGCCGAGGTGCTCGCGGACCGCTCGGGTGAGGGCCGTATTGAGGGCGGTGCCGACGTTGACCTTGCCGATGCCGCCCTCGACCGCCCTGACCAGCTCGTCGTCCGGCACGCCCGAGGAGCCGTGCAGCACCAGGGGTACGGCCAGTTCGGCGGCGAGCCGCTTGAGCAGAACGTGGTCCAGGGCGGCGGTACGGGTGGTCATGGCGTGGGTGCTGCCCACGGCCACGGCCAGCGCGTCGACACCGGTCCGCGCGACGAAGTCCCGCGCCTCCACGGGGTCGGTACGGGCGCCGGGGGCGTGGGCGTCCAGCGGGGGTCTGCCGTCCTTGCCGCCTATCTGGCCCAACTCGGCCTCGATCCAGAGACCTTGGGCATGCGCCCAGTCGGCGGCCGTGTGGGTGGCGGCCAGGTTCTCGGCGTAGGGCAGGCGGGCGGCGTCATACATCACCGAGCTGAATCCGGCGTCCGGGGCGCGGCGCAGGAGGTCGTCGCTGTGGACGTGGTCGAGGTGCAACGCCACGGGTGCGGCGGCCTGTTCGGCGGCGGCGACGGCGGCGCGGGCGAGGGGCCGGAGGTCACCGTTCCTGAACTTGACCGCGTTCTGGCTCACTTGGAGCACGACGGGCGCTCCGGCCGTCTCGGCTCCCGCGATGACGGCCTCGATGTGTTCGAGGGTGATGATGTTGAACGCGGCCACGGCGGTGCGGAGTCGGGCTGCTCGGATGATCAGTTCACCGGTGGTGGTGAGGGGCACGGCGGCTGCTCCCTTCCGTGTTCAGGGGGTGAGGATCACCGAGCGCGTGAGGTGGCGCGGCCGGTCGGGGTCGAGTCCCCGGGCGGCGGCCACGGCGACGGCGAGACGCTGGACGCGGATCAGTTCGGCGAGCGGGTCGAGTCCGCCCTCGATCCACAACGCGCCGGTCGCTCGGACCTGTTCGGCGAGCCCCTCGGGGGCCGGGCCGAGCGTCCAGGTCGCGGTGTCCTGGGCGCTGATGCTGATCGGGCCGTGCCGGTACTCCATCGCCGGGTACGCCTCGGTCCAGGACAGTGATGCCTCGCGCATCTTCAGCGCTGCCTCGTTCGCCAGTCCCACGGTCCAGCCCCGGCCGAGGAAGGTGAACTCCCGTCGCTCCACGAGCCCGTGGGGCAGCGGGACGGTGAGGGCCGCGCGGGCGTCGGTAACGGCGGCCGGGGTGTGCAGCCCCAGGTGGGCACGGAGCAGGGTGAGGGCGGTGGTGGCGAACCGGGTCTGGACGACGGAGCGTTCGTCGGCGTGGTCGAGGACCACGAGATCGTCGGCAGCCCGCCGTATGGGCGTCTCGGGATCGGCGGTGATCGCGGTGGTGCGTGCTGTGCCCTTCAACTGGGCCAGCAGATCCAGCACTTCGGTGGTGGTACCCGAGCGGGTGAGGGCGATGACCTGGTCGTAGGACCGGCCGCGCGGGAACTCCGAGGCGGCGAAGGCGTCCGTCTCGCCCTGTCCGGCGTCCTCGCGCAGCGCCGCCACGGCCTGCGCCATGAAGTACGAGGTCCCGCAGCCGACGACCGCGACCCGCTCCCCCGGCACCGGCAGGGCCGCCCGGTACGGGCCCGCCTCCCGCGCCGCCCGCTCCCAGCACTCCGGCTGACTGTTCAGCTCGTCCTCGACATGGCTCATGCCACACCCTCCCCAGGCTGATCGTTCGTGCAAGATACTGCCGACTTTCGAGCACGATCAAGCATCGGGACGGGAATCGCCGGTGCGTTAGGGTCGCCGGGAGATCACAGGAACGGAGACCCGATGGCGCGGGAGACCCGCTGGCAGGCACTGCTGGAACTCCTCGCGGAGCGGGGCCGGCTGGAGGTGGAGGAGGCGGCGGCCGAGCTGGCGGTGTCGGCGGCGACCATCCGCCGGGACCTCGACGGCCTGGCCGAGCAGCGGATGCTCGTACGGACGCGGGGCGGGGCGGTGGCGCACGGGGTGTCGTACGAGCTGCCGCTCCGCTACAAGACGGCCCGGCACGCCTCCGAGAAGCAGCGGATCGCGGCGGCGGTGGCGGATCTGGTGGCGCCGGGCGAGGCGGTGGGGCTGACCGGGGGCACGACGACCACGGAGGTGGCCCGCGCACTGGCCGTGCGTCCCGATCTGGCCGCCGGCTCGCCCGCGTTGACCGTGGTCACCAACGCGCTCAACATCGCGGGGGAACTCGCCGTACGGCCGCAGTTCAAGATCGTGGTGACCGGCGGGGTCGCGCGTCCGCAGTCGTTCGAGCTGGTCGGGCCGCTCGCGGACGGGGTGCTCGGCGGGGTCACGCTGGACGTGGCGGTGCTCGGGGTGGGCGCCTTCGACCCGGTGCACGGTGCGGCGGCGCACGACGAGTCGGAGGCGGCGGTCAACCGGCTGCTGTGCGAGCGCGCGGAGCGGGTGGTGGTCGCGGCCGACTCCAGCAAGCTGGAGCGGCGGGCGTTCGCCCGGATCTGCGGCCCGGAGACGGTCACCACCCTGGTGACGGACACCTCGGTCGCCCCGGAGACGGTGCGCCGGTTCGAGGAGGCGGGCGTGCGGGTGCTGGCCGTCTGAGCCCCGCGGATCAGGCGGGCAGGCCCACGCTCGCACCGAGCCGGGTCACCGCGTGCCGGAAGAAGCGCTCGCGGTCGAGCACCACCTGCTCGAACTGCCCGAACAACTCGAAGCCGACCAGCCCGAACAACTCCGCCCAGGCGGCGACCATGGCGGGCGCGGCCTCCACCGGCAGCTCAGGAGCGATCTCGGCCGCCATGCGCTCGGCCTCGCACCGCAGCTCGGCGGGGAGCGACAGCCCGGGGAGGCCGGGCCCCCGGTCGGCGTCGCGGACGACACCGATCAGCACCATGGCGACCCGCGCGGCGGACGGGATGGTGGTGGCGGGGGCGGCGTATCCGGGTACGGGCGAGCCGTAGATCAGGGCGTACTCGTGCGGGTGGGCCAGCGCCCATACGCGTACCGCCTCGCAGGCGACCGTCCAGCGGCGCAGGAACTCCCCCGCCGGGACAGCCGCGTGGGCGGTTTCCACCGCCTCGCCCAGCGAATCGTAGGCATCGATGATCAGCGCGGTCAGCAGGTCGTCGCGGCTCGGGAAGTACCGGTAGAGCGCGGAGGACACCATGCCCAGCTCGCGGGCCACGGCGCGCAGCGAGAGCTTGGCCGCGCCCTCGGCGGCGAGCTGTCTGCGGGCCTCGTCCTTGATGGCCGCGGTGACCTCGGTCCTGGCCCGCGCGCGGGCGCCCTCTGCGGTGCTCATGCGGGTCAGTGTGCCACGCGACGGAGCACTGCACACAAAGCAGAGCACTGCTCTTGCATGAGAGCACCGATCTCGGCAGACTGGACACCAGAAGCGAGAGCACCGCTCTCCCGAACCCCTGGGGGTCGTCATGTCGTCCGCGCCGTACTACCTGAAGGCAAGCCCGCTCGGTACGTGGTTCAACGGACTGGTCGGCAAGCTCGCCCGTCTCGGTGTCAGCCTCGCGGGCAGCGCGGAGCTGTCGGTGCGCGGCCGCAAGAGCGGCGAGATGCAGCGCATCCCGGTCAACCCGCACACCTGCGAGGGCCGGCAGTACCTCGTCTCGGCGCGCGGCCACTCCCAGTGGGTGCGCAACATGCGCGCGGCGCACGGCGGTGAGCTGCGGGTCGGCCGGAAGGTGCGGCCGTTCCGCGCGGTGGAGCTGCCCGACGACGAGAAGCTCCCGATCCTGCGGACCTACCTGGAGCGCTGGGGCTGGCAGGTCGACAAGTACTTCGCCGGGGTGACCGCGAGCAGCTCCGACGCGGAGATCCTCGCGGCCGCCTCCGACCACCCGGTGTTCCGGATCACCGTCACCGACTGACGGTGCTCACCGTCACGGACTGACGGTGTCCCCCCGTTCGGGCTGCTCCGGCTGTTCGGCCGGGACGTCCGGCGCGCTCCGCCCCCGGTCCAGCGCGGCCAACGCCCGCTGGGCCAGCGGACGGGACCTGACCATCTCCCCCAGCGTCGTCGCGCCGGTGGTGATGTCCCGGAACGCCTTCCACGCGGGCCGGAACCCGGTGATTCCGGCGTGGAAGACACCGGGACGGCGCTCGAAGGCGGCCAGCAGCCGCTTGCCGACACTCATCTCCACGCCGAGCCCCGCCTTGATGGCGAAGGCGTAGTTCAGGGCCTGCCGACGGGTGTCGACCGCGTCGTGGGCCTCGGCGATCCGTACCGCCCACTCCCCCGCCAGGCGCCCGGAGCGCAGTGCGAAGGAGATGCCCTCACGGGTCCAGGGCTCCAGCAGTCCGGCCGCGTCCCCGCAGACCAGCACCCGGCCGCGGGAGAGCGGCGAGTCGTCGGCACGGCAGCGGGTCAAGTGCCCGGAGGAGATGCTCGGTTCGAAGCCGGCGAGACCCAGCCGGGCGATGAAGTCCTCCAAGTACCGCTTGGTGGCCGCTCCTTCACCCCGCGCGGAGATCACACCGACGGTGAGCGTGTCGCCCTTGGGGAAGACCCAGCCGTAACTGCCGGGCAGCGGGCCCCAGTCGATGAGGACGCGGCCCTTCCAGTCCTCGGCGACGGTGTCCGGCACCGGGATCTCGGCCTCCAGACCGAGGTCGACCTGGTCGAGCTTGACCCCGACATGGGCCCCTATCCGGCTGGCGCTGCCGTCGGCGCCGACGACCGCGTGGGCCAGTACCGTCTCGCCGTTCTGCAGGACCACGGCGACGGTGCGCCGGTCGGGGACGGCCGAGCCGTGCTGCTCCACGCGCTGCACGGTGACGCCGGTGCGCACCTCCGCGCCCGCCTTCTGGGCGTGCTCCACCAGGCGCTGGTCGAACTCGGGCCGGTTGATCAGCCCGAACAGCATCTGCCGGGAGCGGCGGGTCCGGGCGAAACGGCCGTTGTGGGAGAAGGTGACCGCGTGCACCCGGTCCTTGAAGGGGAGTTCGAAACCGGGCGGGAGCGCGTCACGGGAGGGGCCGATGATGCCGCCGCCGCACGTCTTGTAGCGGGGCAGTTCCGCCTTCTCCAGGATCAGCACCCGGCGGCCGGCGACGGCCGCCGCGTAGGCCGCCGAGGCGCCCGCGGGTCCCGCGCCGACCACGACGACGTCCCAGACCCGCCGCTCATCCTCCGCCGAAGTGTTCTCGCCGCTCACGATGGTCCATCGCTCCGATCAAGCCGCTGCCGCTCCCCCGGTGCACCGCTGACACGGGGCGGGGGACCCCCATGTCCCACGCATCCTACGGCCGGTCCCCGGCGTGGGCCGCTGTGGGAGGATCGGTGTATTCCAGCAGTTCAACGTCGTAACCCACGAGGAGTCGTGCCCATGTCGTCGAATCCGGTCGCCGAGACCGTCGCCTCGCTGATGCCCCGCGCCAAGGCGGAGCTGACCGAGCTGGTCGCCTTCAGGTCGGTGGCGGACTTCGAGCAGTTCCCGCGGAGCGAGAGCGAGGGCGCCGCGAACTGGATCGTGGACGCGCTCACCGCCGACGGCTTCACCGACGTGGCACTTCTGGACACCCCCGACGGCACCCAGTCGGTGTACGGCTACCTGCCCGGCCCCGAGGGCGCGAAGACCGTGCTGCTCTACGCCCACTACGACGTGCAGCCCCCGCTGGACGAGGCCGGCTGGACCACGCCCCCGTTCGAGCTGACCGAGCGGGACGGCCGCTGGTACGGGCGCGGCGCGGCCGACTGCAAGGGCGGCCTGATCATGCACCTGCTGGCGCTGCGCGCGCTGAAGGCGAACGGCGGGGTGCCGGTGCACGTCAAGGTCATCGCGGAGGGCTCCGAGGAGCAGGGGACGGGCGGCCTGGAGCGGTACGCGGAGGCGCACCCGGAGCTGCTGTCGGCGGACACCATCGTGATCGGCGACACTGGCAACTTCCGGGTGGGCCTGCCGACGGCGACCACCACCCTGCGCGGTATGACGATGCTCCGGGTCCAGGTCGACACCCTGGCCGGGAACCTGCACTCGGGCCAGTTCGGCGGCGCCGCCCCGGACGCGCTCGCCGCGCTGATCCGCCTGCTGGACTCGCTGCGCGCCGAGGACGGTTCGACGACGGTGGACGGTCTGACGGCCGACGCCCGCTGGGAGGGCCTGGAGTACGGCGAGGAGCAGTTCCGCTCGGACGCCAAGGTGCTGGACGGCGTCGGGCTGATCGGTGACGGCACGGTGGCCGACCGCCTGTGGGCGCGGCCGGCCGTGACCGTCATCGGCATCGACTGCCCGCCGGTCGTGGGCGCCACCCCGTCCGTGCAGTCCAGCGCCCGCGCGCAGATCAGCCTCCGGGTGCCGCCGGGCGTGGACGCCGCCGAGGCGACCAAGCTGCTCACCGCCCACCTGGAGACCCATGCGCCGTGGGGCGCGCGGGTGAGCATCGAGCACGTCGGCCAGGGCCAGCCGTTCCGCGCCGACACCACGAGCCCCGCCTACCAGGCGATGGCCGACGCGATGGCGGTCGCCTACCCGGGCGAGACCATGCAGTACGCGGGCCAGGGCGGCTCGATCCCGCTCTGCAACACCCTCGCCGGGCTCTACCCCGAGGCCGAGATCCTGCTCATCGGCCTGAGCGAGCCGGAGGCCCAGATCCACGCGGTCAACGAGAGCGTCTCCCCCGGGGAACTGGAGCGCCTCTCGGTCGCGGAGGCCCTGTTCCTGAACAACTACGCGGCGAACTGAACAAGTCGGCGACGGTGCGTTCCCGTCGGGGCGGGGGCGCACCGTCGTCGCACCCCGCTCAGCCGACCGGGACGCCCGCCTCCAGGTACAGCGCGGCGCCGCGTTCCCGGGCTCTGAGGGCCCAGCGGAGGCGCTCGTAGCGGACGGGCGGGAGCATGGTGGCGGCCTCGCGTTCGGTGGCGAAGCGCCAGGCACGCAACTCCGGTCCGGGCAGCAGTACTCCGGCGGCCTCGTCGGGGCCGAGCCGGCCGCCGTCGAAGAGCAGCCGGAGGCCGCCGTGGCCGGGCGGGGCGGGCCGCTCCCAGTCGACCACCAGCAGGCGGGGCACCTCCCGCAGCCGGATCCCGACCTCCTCGGCGACCTCCCGCATCCCGGCGCGGGCCGGGGCCTCCCCCCGCTCGACCACCCCGCCGGGGAACTCCCACCCCGGCTTGTAGGTCGGATCGACCAGCAGCACCCGGTCCTCCGCGTCGAAGAGCAGCACCCCGGCGGCCAGGGTCTCCCCGGCCGGCTCGGGTGTCTGCACGATCTCGCACGGCCGGGCCGCCCCGCTCCCCACGGCCTCGGTGATCCGGACGGCGCTCTGGTACGGCGTGAGTCCGCTGGTGTCGATGGGGTACGCGTCGGCCGTGAGCCAGGACGCGAGGGCCGCGCGGTAGGGCTCGATGTGGTCGTAGGCCCACTGCCGCTCGCGCATCTCGGCGTCGGGCACGCCCGGCGAGGGCTCCCGTCCGGCGATGCGCTGGCGCAAAATCGTTTCGGCCGGGGTGAGCAGCAGATGGCGCACGGAGATCCGGCGGGCGGCGAGGCCGCCGAATATCTCGTCGCGGTACTCCTGGCGCAGCAGGGTCATGGGGACCACCAGGGTCCCGCCCATCTCGGCGAGGAGCGCGGCGGCGGTGTCGATCACCAGACGGCGCCAGATCGGCAGGTCCTGGAAGTCGTCGACCTCGGCGAGGCGCTTGGCCGGCAGCAGGCGCAGGAGCTCCGCGCCGATCAGCTCGGGGTCGAAGAGCGTGCTGTTCGGGATCAGTTCGATCAATTCCCGTGCGGTGGTGGTCTTGCCCGCACCGAACGCGCCGTTGATCCAGACGACGGTCACGGTTCCCCCTCTTCTGTTGGCCCCCTGGGGCTTGCCCGTTCCACCCTGGCACGGAAACCACGCGCAGTTGAGGGCGCACAGCACGGTGCCGGGGCCCCTGGGGCGGGGTCCCCGGCACCGTGCCGACGGTCGGTTCCGGCCGTTACCGGCCGAGCGCGCCCTCGTCCACGTCGAAGCTGTCCTGGCTCACGATGTGGTCGACGGTGCTCAGGGTGTCGTCCACCTTGAGGTCGCTCAGCCCGGCGTTCTCGGCGGCGTGGGACGGAGTGAGGCCGGCCACCACGAATCCGGTGGCGAGGCTGGCGATGGCGAGCATGCTGCGCTTCTTCATGCCGTGATCAACTGCCGGACGGCCCGAGGGGTCACGCTGTACGTATTTCGGCCAGCCGAAGCAACAGGATCGAACGCCGCTGTCCCACCCCTTCCAACAGAGTCGGACACGTTCTACCGTGATCGCGCACCGGTGCCCGTCCCTGTCTGCCGCGAGCCGGAGGAACGTCGACGATGCGTCACCCTCGTCCCCGCACGCACCGCATCCGAGCAGCCGCCTTGTTCCTGACGGCGCTGCTGAGCGCGGGCGGTGTCGCCGCCCCGGCCACGGCCGCGCCCCCTCCCGCGGCGCCTGCCGAGGGCCTGGCGCCCACCCCGCCGATGGGCTTCAACAACTGGAACTCCACGCACTGCCGGGCCGAGTTCAACGAGGACATGGTCAAGGGCATCGCCGACCTCTTCGTGTCCAAGGGCCTCAAGGACGCCGGGTACCAGTACGTCAATCTCGACGACTGCTGGGCGCTCCCCCAGCGCGACGCCGACGGCAGGCTGGTGCCGGACCCGGCCCGCTTCCCGCACGGCATCACGGCGGTCGCGGACTACGTCCACGCCAAGGGTCTGAAGCTCGGTATCTACACCAGCGCGGGCACCAAGACCTGCGACGGCGCGGGCTTCCCCGGCGCGCTGGGCCACGAGGAGAGCGACGCCCGGCAGTTCGCCGACTGGGGCGTGGACTACCTGAAGTACGACAACTGCAACAACCAGGGCGTGGACGCTCGGCAGCGCTACCGCACCATGCGCGACGCCCTGCGGGCCACCGGACGGCCCATCGTCTACAGCATCTGCGAGTGGGGCGAGAACAAGCCCTGGGAGTGGGCCGCCGACGTGGGCCAGCTCTGGCGCACCACCGGGGACATCAGCGACAACTGGGGCTCGATGCTCTCCATCCTCAAGCAGAACCTCCCCCTCGCCCCGTACGCCGGTCCGGGCCACTGGAACGACCCCGACATGCTGGAGGTCGGCAACGGCGGGATGACCGACACCGAGTACCGCTCCCACTTCTCGCTCTGGGCGGTCATGGCGGCCCCGCTGCTCATCGGCACCGACCTGCGCACCGCGTCCCCCGCCACCCTGGACATCCTGGGCAACAAGGAGGTCATCGCGGTCGACCAGGACCCGCTGGGCCGGCAGGGCACGGTGGTCTCCAGCGCGGGCGGGCGCTGGGTGGTCGCCAAGGAGATGGCGGACGGCAGCCGCGCGGTCGCCCTGTTCAACGAGACCGGGACCGCGCAGCGCGTCGCCACCACCGCCGCCGCCGTGGGCCTGCCCCGCGCCCCCGGCTACACCCAGCGGGACCTCTGGCAGCACCGGGACGCCAACACGGCGGGCACCATCGCGGCCACCGTCCCGGCCCACGGCACCGTCCTGCTCCGGGTGTCGGCCGACGGCCACTGGGCCGAGCATCCGCCGGCCGTCGAACTCGGCCTGGACGAAGCCCCGTTCATCGAGCGGGACACCCCGGCCACACTCACCACCAGCGTCACCGACCTGGGCCGCACCCCGGCCCGCGAGGTCTCGGCCGCGCTGACCGGCCCGGACGGCTGGACCGTACGCGCCGTGTCCCCGGCCACGGCGGCCGGCCTGCCGGGCGGGGCTTCCCTGCGCACCCGTTGGCGGGTGACGGCGCCGCAGGGGACGCCGGTGGGGTCGTACGCCTTCTCCCTGCGCGTGCGGTACCGCTCGCCGGCCGGGGAGCGGGTCACCAGTGAGCTGCCGGTGACCGCGTCCGTGGTGGTGCCGCCGCCTGCCGGGTCCTCGTACCTGAGTGATCTGCCGTGGCTGTCCGCCGTCAGCGGGTGGGGGCCGGTGGAGCGGGACACCAGCAACGGGGAGGACGCGGCGGGCGACGGCTCCCCGCTCACCGTCGGCTCCACGGTGTACGCCAAGGGGCTCGGGGTGCACGCGGCCAGTGAGGTCGCCTACTACGCCGGGCGGCACTGCTCGAAGGTCACCGCCCAGGTGGGCGTGGACGACGAGAAGGGCGCGAAGGGCAGCGTGTCGTTCGAGGTCTGGGCGGACGGGGTGAAGGCCGCCTCGACGGGCGTGCTGACCAACGCCGACCCCGCCCGGCCGCTCACCGCCGAGGTCACCGGCGCGCAGGTGGTGCGGCTGGTCGTCACCGACGGGGGCGACGGCATCGACTCCGACCACGCGGACTGGGCGGACGCCCGGCTGAGCTGCTGAACCGGCCGTGGCCACGGGGGTGCCGCCCCGTGGCCACGCGCGGCTGTCAGACTCCGGCGGCGGTGGTGTCCGGCCTGAGGGCCAGCGCGGCGGCCGCCGCCCCGACCAGCCCGGCGTCGGTGCCCATCTGGGCGGGGACCACGGTGAGCCGCTGGACGAAGGAGAGGGTGGCGTAGTCCGCGAGGGCCTTGCGCAGCGGGGCGAACAGCACGTCGCCCGCCTTGCCGACGCCGCCGCCGATCACCGCGATGTCGATCTCGACCAGGGTCGCGGTGGCCGCGATCCCGGCCGCGAGGGCCTGCGCGGCCCGCTCGAAGGAGGCCACGGCGACCGGGTCGCCCCGGCGGGCCGCGTGCGCGACGGCGGCGGCGGAGGTGTCGCCGTCCGGGCCGGGCAGCCAGCCGTCGGCCAGGGCGCGGCGGGCGATGTTGGGGCCGCTGGCCAGGCCCTCCACACAGCCGCGCGCACCGCAGGGGCACGGTTCGCCGTCCAGGTCGACACTGATGTGGCCGATGTGACCGGCGTTGCCGGTGGGGCCGGGGTGCAGCCGGCCGCCGAGGACCAGTCCGCCGCCGACGCCGGTGGAGACCACCATGCACAGGGCGTTGTCGTGGCCGCGCGCGGCGCCCTGCCAGTGCTCGGCGGCGGTGATGGCGACCCCGTCGCCGATCAGCTCGACCGGCAGGCCGCCCGTGGCCGCGCGTACCCGCTCGACCAGCGGGAAGCCGCGCCAGCCCGGCACGTTGACCGGGCTCACGGTGCCCGCCGAGGCGTCCACCGGCCCGGCGCTGCCGATGCCGATCACGGAGGCGCGTCCCCACAACGGCGAGGCGGCGAGGTCGCCGAGCACCTGCCCGACGGCCTGCATGACCGTTTCGCCATCCTGTCGCGCGGGCGTCGGGAGCTGGGTGCGCGCCTGAATCCGGCCATGGCCGTCCACCAGCGCACCGGCGATCTTGGTACCGCCGATGTCCAGGGCCGCCACGAGGTCGGTGTGCATCTGAGTCTGGTCTCCCCGTCGAGCCGTAGCTGGTGATCCGGTGGGCCTCCCCGGCCTGGTCGCGGTGGGGGCGCGGGCCGGGACGGCGGTGGACAGTCTCTCGCGCACCTGACAACGTTGTCCAGGCTCTATGCTCGACGCCACACGCTTGTACCGGCCTTTGATTGCCCGCACCACCCCGCGATACCCCCGGACAACAGGACAGGACACCGCACCGTGCCCGAGACCACCCGCCGAGCAGACCGCGCCAACGGCAGCCGTTACGGCAACCGGCCCACCATGAAGGACGTGGCCGCGCGGGCCGGGGTCGGCCTGAAGACGGTGTCCCGCGTGGTCAACGGCGAGGCGGGCGTCACCCCGGACACCGAGCGGCGGGTCCGGGAAGCGATCGAGGCGCTGGGCTTCCGGCGCAACGACAGCGCGCGGGTGCTGCGCAAGGGCCGTACGGCGAGCATCGGCCTGGTGCTGGAGGACCTCGCGGACCCCTTCTACGGGCCGCTCAGCCGTGCCGTCGAGGAGGTGGCCCGCGCCCACGGGGCGCTGCTCATCAACGGGTCCAGCGCAGAGGACCCGGAGCGCGAACAGGAGTTGGCGCTCGCTCTGTGCGCGCGGCGGGTGGACGGCCTGGTGGTGATCCCGGCCGGGGACGACCACCGCTATCTGGAGCCGGAGATCCGGGCGGGCGTGGCCACGGTGTTCGTGGACCGGCCGGCCGGGGGCATCGACGCGGACGTGGTCCTGTCGGACAACTTCGGCGGCGCCCGTGACGGGGTGGCCCATCTGATCGCGCACGGCCACCGCAGGATCGGCTTCATCGGCGACATGCCCCGCATCCACACGGCCGCCGAGCGGCTGCGCGGCTACCGGGCGGCGATGGAGGAGGCGGGGATACCGGTCGCGGAGGGCTGGATGTCGCTGGGCGCGACCGATCCGGAGCGGGTGCGGCGGGCCACGGAGGAGATGCTCGCCGGGCCCGACCCGGTGACCGCCGTCTTCACCGGCAACAACCGGGTGACGGTCACCGTGATCCGGGTCCTGGCCGAGCGCGACCGGCCGGTCGCCCTGGTCGGGTTCGACGACTTCGAGCTGGCCGACCTGCTCCAGCCGGGCGTGACCGTGGTCGCGCAGGACGCGGCCGCGCTCGGCCGTACCGCCGCCGACCGCCTCTTCCAGCGCCTCGACGGCGCCCCCGGCACCCCGGAACGCATCGAACTGCCGACCCGCCTGATCACGCGGGGCTCCGGGGAGCTGCCCCCGGCGGACTGAGGGCACTACCGGGGCCGGGCCGCCGCCAGGTCTTCCAGCTCGGCCCGGCCGAGCCCGCTCGCGGCTGTCACCTCCGCGCCGTCCAGGGCGCCGCAGTGCAGCCCCCTGAGCAGGTAGCCGCTCAACGCCCGTGCGGTGGCGGGCTCGTCCAGCACATCGCCCCGGGTGCGCGCGGTGTACGCCGCGAGCCGGGCCGCCGCCCGGGCGAACCCCTCGCGGTAGAAGGCGAAGACGGCCGCGTACCGGGTCGGCAGATGGCCGGGATGCATGTCCCAGCCCTGGTGATAGGCGCGGGCCAGGGCGCGGCGGGTGAGCCGGTGGTGCAGCCGCCAGGCGTCGTGGACCTGCTCGGCCGGGCCGACCGGCAGCACGTTGGTGGAGCCGTCCGAGACGCGTACGCCGGTCCCGGCGGCCGCGACCTGCATCACCGCCTTGGCGTGGTCGGCGGCGGGGTGGTCGGGTGCCTGGTGGGCGGCGGAGACCCCTAGGGCGGCGCTGTAGTCGAAGGTGCCGTAGTGCAGTCCGGTGGCCCGGCCCCCGGCCGCCTGGATCATGCGGGCGACCGTGGCGGTGCCGTCCGTGGCGAGGATCGCCTGGCTGGTCTCGATCTGGATCTCGAAGCCGAGCCGCCCGGACTTCAGCCCGTGCGTCCGCTCGAAGGCGTCCAGCACGCGGGCGAACGCCGCGACCTGCTCCGCGTACGTCACCTTCGGCAGCGTCAGGTTCAGCCCCTCGGGCAGGCCGCCTGCCGCCATCAGCCCGGTGAGGAAGACGTCGAGCGTCCGGATGCCCCGCTCGCGCACCCCCGCCTCCATGCACTTCACCCGCACACCGAGGTACGGGGGCGCGTCCTTGGCGAGGAGCCGGGCGGCCCGGGCCGCGTCCTCGTCCTCCTCGGCGTCCGGCCGGTGCCCGTACCCGTCCTCGAAGTCGACCCGCAGGTCTTCCACGGGCTCCCGCTCCAGCTTGGCCCGGACCCGCTCGTACACCGGGCCGGCGAGTTCCCCGTCCAGCCCGAGCACGGCCGCGAACGAGCCCGCGTCCGGGGCGTGTTCGTCGAGCGCGGCCAGCGCCCGGTCGCCCCATTCGCGCACGGTGCCCGCACCGAACACGTCACCGGGCACGTACACGGTGTGCACGGGCTGGCGCGTGCCGGGATCGCCGGGGTACCGGAGCGCCAACTCGGCGTCGACGGGCGCGAGAAGGCCGTCGACCTCCTTGCCGACCTCGCCGCCGAGACTCGTCCTCACTTGCTCCTGCCGACCCATCCCGCATCCTCCGGCCTCAACAAACCGTTGAGGGACGGTATCCAGGGCGATCCGGCGGGTCAACAACAGGGCGAGGCCCCCGGGACCGTGTGGGTTCCGGGGGCCTCGTGCAGCGTCGGAGGGGTCAGCCCTTGCGGTTCTTGACTTCCTCGGTGAGCTGGGGGACGACCTCGAAGAGGTCGCCGACCACGCCGTAGTCGACCAGGTCGAAGATCGGGGCCTCGGGGTCCTTGTTGACCGCGACGATCGTCTTCGAGGTCTGCATGCCGGCGCGGTGCTGGATCGCACCGGAGATACCGTTGGCGATGTAGAGCTGCGGCGAGACCGACTTGCCGGTCTGGCCGACCTGGTTGGTGTGCGGGTACCAGCCGGCGTCGACGGCGGCACGCGAGGCGCCGACGGCGGCACCGAGCGAGTCGGCGAGGGCCTCGATCAGCGCGAAGTTCTCCGCGCCGTTGACGCCACGGCCGCCGGAGACCACGATCGCGGCCTCGGTCAGCTCCGGGCGGCCCGTGGACTCGCGCGGGGTGCGGCCGGTGACCTTGGTGCCGGTCGCCTTGTCGGAGAAGGTCACCGACAGGGCCTCGGCCGCGCCGGCGGCCGGGGCGGCCTCCACGGCGGCCGAGTTCGGCTTGACCGTGATGACCGGGGTGCCCTTGGTGACCTGGGACTTGGTGGTGTACGACGCGGCGAACACCGACTGGGTGGCGACGGGACCCTCGGCCCCGGCCTCCAGGTCGACGGCGTCGGTGATCAGACCGGAGCCGGTGCGCAGCGCCAGACGGGCGGCGATCTCCTTGCCCTCGGCGGAGGACGGGACCAGCACGGCGGCCGGGGAGACGGCCTCGACGGCGGCCTGGAGCGCGTCGACCTTGGGGACGACCAGGTAGTCGGCGTACTCGGACGCGTCGTCGGTGAGTACCTTCACCGCGCCGTGCTCGGCGAGGGCGGCGACGGTGTCGGCGGCGCCGTTGCCCAGGGCGACGGCGACGGGCTCGCCGATGCGGCGGGCCAGCGTCAGCAGCTCCAGGGTGGGCTTGCGGACGGCACCGTCCACGTGGTCGACGTAGACGAGGACTTCAGCCATGGGATTGCTCTCCTGCGTAACGAAGTTGAGGGGCGGTCTGGGCGCGGAGCCTTAGATGAACTTCTGGCCCGCGAGGTACTCGGCGAGCTGCTTGCCGCCCTCGCCCTCGTCCTTGACGATCGTGCCCGCGGTGCGCGCCGGGCGCTCGGTCGCGGCCTCGACCTTGGTCCACGCGCCCTCGAGACCGACCTCCTCCGCCTCGATGCCGAGGTCGGACAGGTCCCAGGACTCCACCGGCTTCTTCTTGGCCGCCATGATGCCCTTGAACGACGGGTAGCGCGCCTCGCCCGACTGGTCCGTCACGGAGACCACGGCCGGCAGGGAGGCCTCGAGCTGCTCGGAGGCGGCGTCGCCGTCACGGCGGCCCTTGACGGTGCCGTCCTCGACCGAGACCTCGGAGAGCAGCGTCACCTGCGGCACGCCCAGACGCTCGGCGACCAGCGCGGGAACGACGCCCATGGTGCCGTCGGTGGAGGCCATGCCGGAGATCACCAGGTCGTAACCGGCCTTCTCGATCGCCTTGGCCAGCACCAGCGAGGTGCCCATGACGTCGGTGCCGTGCAGGTCGTCGTCCTCGACGTGGATCGCCTTGTCGGCGCCCATCGAGAGGGCCTTGCGCAGCGCGTCCTTCGCGTCCTCGGGGCCGACGGTCAGCACGGTGACCTCGGCGTCGTCCGCGTCCTCCGCGATCTGCAGGGCCTGCTCCACCGCGTACTCGTCGAGTTCGGAGAGCAGACCGTCCACGTCGTCGCGGTCGACGGTCAGGTCATCGGCGAAGTGCCGGTCGCCAGTGGCGTCGGGCACGTACTTCACAGTGACAACGATCCTCAAGCTCACGCCGGCTCTCCTACTGCATCGTCTTTTCCGGGCTGCCTCTTGAAGTGCAGCATAGGCGCCTCAAGCGGCCGATCGCGGTCGGGGCGTCCGCGCGCTCCGACCAAAATATTACTCGCCAGTACACCCAGTTCCTGCCCGCTAAGCAAGCGCTTTGAACTGTGACCTTCGCAACGCAGCGTAACCGGAACTCGACGGCTCCACGGAGCCGGGGCCCAACCCTCTCAGTCCCGCAGGGCGTTGAAGCGTCCCTGGTGATAGAGCAGTGGACGGCCGTCGCCGGACGGGTCGCCGAGCAGCACCTCGGCGAGCACGATCCGGTGGTCCCCGGCCGGTACCCGCCCCACGATCCGGCAGACCAGCCAGGCGAGCACGTCGTCCAGCACGGGCACCCGCTCGGGCCCCTCGCGCCACGCGGTGGACGCCCCGAAGCGGTCGGCGCCGCTGCGGGCGAAGGTGGCGGCGAGGTCGCTCTGGTGCTCGGCGAGCAGGTGCACGCCGACGTGGTCGGTGCGCTCGATGGCGGGCCAGCTCGACGCACCGGTACCTATGCCGAAGGAGATCATCGGCGGCTCGGCGGAGACGGAGCTGAGCGAGGTGGCGGTGAAGCCGACCGGGCCGTGCTCGCCGCGCGCGGTGATCACCGCGACACCCGCCGCGTGCCGGCGGAAGACGGAACGCAGCAGGTCCGGCGAGGCGGGCTGACGGGAACCGAGGCCGGAGGTGGCCGTCATGGGGTCGTCCTTCTGCTGACGGGGGCGAGCTGGTGGGGTCCGGTGCTGTTCAACCCCGGCAGCGGGCGCTCCCGAGGCGGACCGGGCCGCTGGGGACGACCTGTCCGGCGAGAAGGTGTTCGATCGGCACCGGGCCAGGCTGACGACAGACGGCGGGCGCAGTCAAGTCGCCGCCTGGGCGCCCGGGAGCGCTCAGCCATCGTGCCGCCCGCCCACGGCCTCGCCGAGCGCCGCGATGACATCGGCCCTGCGTGGCTGCCCCTGGGCGCGCCGCACCACCGCGCCGTCCGCGTCGAGGACGAGCACGGTGGGGGTCTTCACGATGCCGAGTTCGCGGACGAGTTCCAGCCGGGCCTCCGCGTCGATCTCGACGTGTGCGACGCCGGGCACCATCCGGGCGACCTCGGCCAGCGTGCGCCGGGTGGCCCGGCAGGGCGCGCAGAAGGCGGAGGAGAACTGCACGAGGGTGGCCCGCTCCCCCGGTTCGCCGCCGAGTTCGGCCGCCGTCAGCCGCCGTACGTCGTCCGCCCCGCGCACCTGTGTCCTCCACCCTGCCGCCGCCGCGGCGCCGCTCTTCCGATCCGTCCTCAACACCAGCACATCGAGGGCCGAATGGATTCCCTGCCTCCGAAAGAGTGGATCGAGGGCGGACGTGACGAGGATCTCGCCGTTACCGGGCACCAGGACTGGTCACCCGTCCGTTCTTGGGGCACGATCTGCGAGAGCCGTAAACCTACGGCTCCGTAACTTCCCGCCGGGAGCCCCTTTCCCGAGCAGAGCAGAAAGGGACCACCCCGCTTATGGCAGAGCTGGTCTACCGTCCCGTCGTCGGTCTCGCCAAGACGATGTTCAAGGTCTGGGACCTCAAGATCGACTGCCAGGGGTCGGAGAACATCCCGCGCTCCGGTGGCGCCGTGCTGGTGAGCAATCACATCAGCTACCTGGACTTCATCTTCAACGGCCTGGCCGCGCTGCCGCAGAAGCGCCTGGTGCGCTTCATGGCCAAGGAGTCGGTGTTCCGGCACAAGGTGTCCGGTCCACTGATGCGCGGCATGAAGCACATCCCGGTCGACCGCGAGCAGGGCGAGACGGCGTACGCGCACGCGCTGGCGTCGCTGCGCGCCGGGGAGATCGTCGGGGTGTTCCCCGAGGCGACGATCTCGCAGTCCTTCACGCTGAAGGGCTTCAAGACCGGTGCCGCGCGCCTGGCCCAGGAGGCGGGCGTCCCGCTGGTGCCGATGGCGCTGTGGGGCACCCAGCGGCTGTGGACCAAGGGCCAGCCGCGCAACTTCAAGCGCAGCCACACCCCGGTCACCATGCGGGTCGGCGAGGCGCTGGAGGCGTCGCGCGAGCAGTACGCGGGCGCGATCACCCGCCGGCTGCGCGAGCGGGTCCAGGAGCTGCTGGACGCCGCCCAGCGCGCCTACCCGGCCCGCCCGAAGGGCGCCGAGGACTCCTGGTGGCTCCCCGCCCACCTGGGCGGCACGGCCCCGACGAACGAGCAGCTGCGCGCAGCCGAGGCCATCTGAGACGACGACGGCCCGGCCGGACGATTCACCGTCCGGCCGGGCCGTTCGCATGTACCGGCCAGGCCCTCAGCGGGCCATCTCCTCCTTGAGCGCCGCCACGAAGGTGTCGACGTCGTCCTCGGTGGTGTCGAAGGCGCACATCCAGCGGACGTCACCGGCCGCCTCGTCCCAGAAGTAGAAGCGGAACCGCTTCTGCAGCCGGACGCTCACGTCGTGCGGGAGCCGGGCGAAGACACCGTTGGCCTGCACCGGGTGCAGGATCTCCACCCCGTGCACCGCGCGGACGCCCTCGGCGAGCCGCTGGGCCATCTCGTTGGCGTGGCGGGCGTTGCGCAGCCAGAGGTCCTTGGCGAACAGGGCCTCGAGCTGCACCGACACGAAGCGCATCTTGGACGCGAGCTGCATGGACAGCTTGCGCAGATGCTTCATGTGCGAGACGGCGTCCTGGTTGATGACGACGACCGCCTCGCCGAACAGGGCGCCGTTCTTCGTCCCGCCCATCGAGAGGATGTCGACGCCGACCGCGTTGGTGAAGGCCCGCATGGGGACGTTCAGGGAGGCGGCCGCGTTGGATATCCGGGAACCGTCCAGGTGCACCTTCATGCCGCGCGCGTGAGCGTGTTCGCAGATCGCGCGGATCTCGTCGGGCGTGTAGAGGGTGCCCAGCTCGGTGGACTGGGTGATCGAGACGACCTGGGGCATGGCCCGGTGCTCGTCGTCCCAGCCGAACGCCTGCCGGTCGATCAGCTCGGGGGTGAGCTTGCCGTCGGGGGTGGGCACGGTGAGCAGCTTCAGCCCGCCCATCCGCTCGGGCGCACCGCCCTCGTCCACGTTGATGTGCGCGCTCTCGGCGCAGATCACCGCGCCCCAGCGGTCGGTGACCGCCTGGAGCGAGACGACGTTGGCCCCGGTGCCGTTGAACACCGGGAACGCCTCGGCGGTGGCGCCGAAGTGGCTGCGGATGATCCGCTGGAGGTTCTCGGTGTACTCGTCCTCGCCGTACGCGACCTGGTGGCCTCCGTTGGCCAGGGCCACGGCGGCGAGCACCTCGGGGTGCGCCCCGGCGTAGTTGTCGCTGGCGAAACCGCGGACCTGCGGGTCGTGGTGGCGACGGGCGTCGGTCCTGGGAGGGTTCACGGCTTCTCGGTCAGCCACAGACGGTTTCCGTTCAGTTCGGCGGCGGGCCTGCCCCAGACGCCCTCGATGGCCTCGGCCAGCTCCTTGACGTCCGTGAAGCCCGCGAACTTCGCGTTGGGACGCTCCGCGCGCATCGCGTCGTGCACCAGCGCCTTCACCACCAGGATGGCAGCCGCGGCCTTCGGGCCGTCCTCGCCCCCCGCCTTGCGGAAGCCGTCGGCCATGGCCAGCGTCCACGCCTCGGCCGCGGCCTTGGCGGCGGAGTACGCGGCGTTGCCCGCGGTCGGCTTGGACGCGCCGGCGGCGCTGATCAGCAGGTAGCGGCCGTCAC
Source organism: Streptomyces griseoluteus (assembly GCF_004784465.1). Lineage (GTDB taxonomy): Bacteria > Actinomycetota > Actinomycetes > Streptomycetales > Streptomycetaceae > Streptomyces > Streptomyces griseoluteus. Next base: position 243,574 of record NZ_SRRU01000003.1, read on the forward strand.
CGGCGCGCTGAAGGGCGTCGTAGAAGGCCAGCGAGGTGTGCTGGACGGTGCGGACGAGCAGTTTCTCCAGCAGGTCCCAGTCGGCGAGGTCGGTGTCGTCGAACTTGGCGCCGCCGCGCCAGCCGCCGACCAGGTGGACCAGGCCGTCGACGCGGCCGAACTCCTTCTCGATGCCGGAGGCCCAGGCACGGGTGGAGTCCAGGTCGAGCAGGTCGACCGTCTCACCGGTGACCGTGGCGCCGCCGTTGGCGTAGCGGGCCGCGTCCACGGCCTCCGCCAGCCGGGCGGGGTCGTTGTCCGCGCCGACCACGGTCGCGCCCGCCTCGGCGAGCCTGATCAAGGTGGCCCGGCCTGCTGGTCCGCCCGCACCGGCGACCGCGATCACCGCGCCCCGAAGAGCCCCGTTCTGCATCGTCTTCCCTTCTCCCACTGCCGTCTTGTCCCGGCGGTCGCTCACGCGGCGATCCGCTCGGCGCCGTCCGCCGTGATGCCCTTGGTCTCGGCGATCACATTCTTCAGCTTCTTGGCCAGCGCCTCGTAGAACATGCTCAGGGGAAACTCGTCCGGGAGCACGTCGTCGACCAGCTTGCGCGGGGGCAGGCTCAGGTCGAGGGCGTCGGGGCCCTTGGCCCACTTGGAGCCCGGGTGCGGGGAGAGGTAGGAGGCGACGAGTTCGTACCCGGCGAACCAGTGGACGAGCTTGGGGCGGTCGATGCCGTCGCGGTAGAGCTGCTCGATGTCGGCGCAGAGCTGGTTGGTGACCTGCGGGGCGCGCTCCCAGTCGATGGCGAGTCTGTTGTCGGTCCAGCGGAGCACGTCGTGCTTGTGCAGGTAGGCGAAGAGGAGCTGCCCGCCGAGCCCGTCGTAGTTGCGGACGCGGTCGCCGGTGACCGGGAAGCGGAACATCCGGTCGAAGAGCACGGCGTACTGCACGTCACGGGCCTGCGGGACGCCGTCCGCCTCCAGCTTCACGGCCTCCTTGAAGGCGGTGAGGTCGCAGCGCAGCTCCTCCAGGCCGTACATCCAGAACGGCTGGCGCTGCTTGATCATGAACGGGTCGAACGGCAGGTCGCCGTGGCTGTGGGTGCGGTCGTGGACCATGTCCCAGAGCACGAACGCCTCTTCGCAGCGCTTCTGGTCGTGCACCATCGCGGCGATGTCCTCGGGCAGCTCCAGGCCCAGGATGCCGACCGCGGCGTCGGTGACCCGGCGGAAGCGGGCGGCCTCGCGGTCGCAGAAGATGCCACCCCAGGAGAAACGTTCCGGCGCCTCGCGGACGGCGATGGTCTCCGGGAAGAGGACGGCGGAGTTGGTGTCGTACCCGGCCGTGAAGTCCTCGAAGGTGATGCCGCAGAACAGCGGGTTGTCGTACCGGGTGCGCTCCAGCTCGGCCAGCCAGTCCGGCCAGACCATGCGCAGCACGACCGCCTCGAGATTGCGGTCGGGATTGCCGTTCTGCGTGTACATCGGGAAGACGACCAGGTGCTGGAGACCGTCGGCACGGTTGGCCGCCGGCTGGAAGGCCAGCAGCGAGTCCAGGAAGTCCGGCACCTCGAAGCCGCCCTCGGCCCAGCGGCGCAGGTCGGCCACCAGTGCGCGGTGGTACTCGGCGTCGTGCGGGAGCAGCGGGGAGAGCTGCTCCACCGCGTCCACGACCCGGCCCACGGCCGCCCCCGCCTCGGCCCGCTCGGGGGCGCCCTCGGCCGTGAAGTCGATCGAACCGTCCTTCGACTGCCATGGCCGAATCTGCTCCACCGCGGCCTTGAGGACGGGCCACGCCGGGTGCTCGACCACCCTGGTCAGCGAAGGAACCTGTCCCTCCGGACCGGCCTGCACAAGAATTTCCGTCATGTCCCATCCTCCACGGGAGAACCTCGCGTATGGACACCGTAGGCATACCCCGTTTTGCCGAACAAGAGGGGGGCCGGGAAATTATTCTGCACGGCCGCATGGTCACCGCTGTTTTTCCCGCCTCAAACCGTGACCGCGCTCACTTTCACTGCCGGTGTGGTGACGGTCCGGGTGCGTGACCGAGCATCTCTTTTTGGCCACAGAGCCGCCGGCGCCGCGCCGGGAACTACGCGATCGCCCAGGTGGGGCATCGCCGTTAGGCTGCGAGCCAGGCGTGCGGACGATGACACTCCGTCGGGTCCGCGAAAGCCGATCCGCCGTCGACGGAAGCGAGTTGAACCTTGAACTTCCTTACCATCGGGCACCGTGGGGTCATGGGTGTCGAGCCCGAGAACACGCTCCGTTCCTTCGCCGCCGCCGAGCAGGCCGGGCTGGACCTGATCGAACTCGATCTGCACCTGAGCAAGGACGGTGCGCTGATCGTCATGCACGACGCCGATGTCGACCGCACCACGGACGGCACCGGGCAGATCGCCGAGAAGACTCTCCCGGAGCTGCGCGCCCTGGACGCGGGGCTCGGCGAGCGGGTGCCGGTGTTCGAGGAGGTGCTGGACGCGGTCCGGGCGCCGATCCAGGCCGAGATCAAGGACGTGGCCGCCGCGAAGGCGCTGGCGGAGGTGATGCTCCGGCGCGACCTTGTCTCCCGCGTGGAGGTCATCTCCTTCCACGACGAGGCGCTCGCCGAGATCTCCCGGCTGGTGCCGGGGGTGCGCACCGCGCTGGTGGCCGAGCACTACGGCCCCGAGGTGGCGGACCGCGCGGTCGCGGTCGGCGCGGCGACCCTCTGCCTGGACGTCCGCAGGCTGACGCTGGAGGTCGTGGAGAAGGCCCGCGCGGCGGGCCTGAGGGTCTTCGCCTGGGTGGTGAACACCCAGGACGAGCTGCGGCTGGTGCGCGCCCTCCAGCTGGACGGCGCGACCACCGACCTCCCGGACATCAAGCGCACCGGCCGCTTCACCGCGTAGGCGGCCCCGCCGTCACACCAGGGACTTGACCAGCAGTTCGAAGCGCAGGTCGGGGCGGCGCGGGATGCCGAAGCGCTCATCGCCGTACGGGAACGGGCTCGTCTCACCCGTACGGCGATAGCCCCGGCGCTCGTACCAGCCGATCAGGTCGTCGCGGACCGAGATCACCGTCATGTGCATCTCGGTGGCGCCCCAGTCGGCCCGCGCCAGCCGCTCCGCCTCCGCCATGACCGCTTTGCCGAGGCCTGCCCCCTGCAGGGTGGGGCTCACCGCGAACATGCCGAAGTAGGCGTGCGTGCCCCGGTGTTCGAGCTGGCAGCAGGCGACGATCCGGCCCTCCCGCTCCACCACGAGCAGCCTGCTGTCGGGCGTCTTGATGACCTGGCGCACGCCCTCGGGATCGGTGCGCTGCCCGTCCAGGATGTCCGCCTCGGTGGTCCACCCGGCCCGGCTGGCGTCCCCCCGGTACGCCGACTCGACGAGCGCGACGAGGTCGTCCACGTCGGCGTCGGTGGCGTCGCGGAACGTCGGTCCGGAGGGGGTGTCCATGGGGTGTACTCCGATCTGGGGCGCGGCTGAACAGGGACGAGCCTAGCCGGGCGCTAGGCTCCGCTCGCATGGTGCATGTACTGGGCAGCCGGACCCTCATCCGCCCCACGGACCCCGAGCGTTCCCGTGCCTTCTACGGCGGACAACTGGGGCTCGCCGTATACCGCGAGTTCGGGGAGGGGCCCGAGCGCGGGACCGTCTACTTCCTGGGCGGCGGCTTCCTCGAACTCTCCGGGCGCTCGTCGACGCCACTCGCGCCGTCGGTGCGGCTCTGGCTCCAGGTGCCGGACGCGGCCGCCGCGCACGACGAGCTGCGGGCCGAGGGCGTGGAGATCGGGCGGGCGCCGGTCCGGGAGCCGTGGGGGCTGATCGAGATGTGGATCGCCGACCCCGACGGCATCCCGATCGTGCTGGTGGAGATCCCGGCGGACCATCCACTGCGGTACCGGCCGGGCATCTGACCCGCGGCATCAGCCGCGCAGGGCGCCCAGCCGGCCCTCCAGTCCGTCGAGCAGGCCGGCGAGCAGACCGGACAGCTCCTCCTGGCCGGCGGGGGCCAGTACGGACAACACCGCCTCCTCGTAGGCGAGTTGCTCGGGCAGGATGCCGTCCACCAGGTCGCGTCCGGCGTCGGTGAGGCGGAGGTGGGAGACGCGGCGGTCACGGGTGTCACCGCGCCGCTCGACCAGTCCGCGCTCGGTGAGCTGCTTGACCCGCTTGGTCACGGCCGCGCCGGAGGAGAAGGTCTCCCGTGCCAGCTCCCCCGGCGTCAGCTCGTGCCCGGTGCGGCGCAGCGCGCCGAGCAGGTCGAACTCCGCCCGGCTGAGCCCCGCCCGGCGCAGCGGGGCGTCCTCGGCCTGCTGGAGGAGGGCGGCGCAGCGGTTGATCCGGCCGATGACCTCCATGGGCCCGGTGTCCAGCGAGGGGTGCACGGCATGCCACTGCCGGACGACCGAGGCGACGGTGTCCGTCCTCGGGTGCTGGTTTCCCGTGTCCGTCATGGCCGCGTGTCCTCCGTGGTGCCGTGTCGGTCCTGCTTCAAGGGTGCGACTGCCCGGTGTCGTACCGCCGCCGCGAGCGTACGGTGTCCGGCCTGCTCGGCGAGCGCGAGGCGTTCCGCGGGGAAGGGCCGCTGCCACCACTCCCCCTGCGCGGCGGCGGTGGTGGCCCGCAGGTCGGTGAGCGCCAGGGCGAGGGCGCGACGGGCGGCCGGCAGGGCATGGGGCGCCGGGTGGGTCAGCAGGTGCTCGGTGTGCGCGCCGGCGTTCTCGACGGCGGTCAGGGCGTCGTGCACGCGGTCGCCGGCCCGCCGGTTGGTGACCAGCACGGCGGCGGCGAGCCCGGCCAGCGCACCGACCAGGGTGTCCAGCACCCGCTGGGTGATCAGCGTGCCGGGGTCCTGGAGGTGGGTGAACTCGGTGATGAGCAGGGCCATGGGGGTCACGCAGACCGAGCCGAGCCAGTAGTTGCGGGCGATGAGCGCTTCCGCGCCGAAGCTGCACGCCAGGCAGCACAGGACCAGCGTGACGGGGTGGAGGTGGGTCAGCGGGGTGAGTGCGGCGAAGAGGAGCACGCCCAGGAGGTTGCCCACGACGCGCTGGACGCTCCGGTTCCAGGTGAGGGTGACGTTGGCCTGGTAGAGGGAGGCGGCGGTGACCAGGGCCCAGTAAGGGCGTCCCACGCCGAGGGAGAGGGCGGCCAGACCGGCCAGCGCGCAGCCCAGGGCGGTGCGGCTGGCTATGGGGGCCAGATGCTTGAAGGGGATGCGGGCGTGGCGGGGGTACGGGACGGCCGGGTGGGTGGTTTCCGCTTGCGGTACCGGTCCGGTGCCGCGCAAGGCCTGGGCCCAGACGCGCAGCCGGCCGGGGTCGGCGTCGGCGGTCTCGGCGCTGAGCAGCAGGTTCTCCAGGGCTCGCCGGGTGGTGTCGGGGCGGACGCCGGGGGAACGGAGGGCCTGCCAGGCGGTGTGCAGGGCCGGGTGGGCGGGCGCGTGGCCCTGGTCGGCGAGGTCGGCGGCCGCGTTGAGGGCCGCGGCGACGGCCCGGCGCTCGGGCCCGTGCGGTCGGAGCACTCCGGGGGCCATGCAGACGAGCCAGGACCAGGCTCCGGCGGCGAGAGTGAGGCCGAGGTGGGCGGGGACCTGGCCGGGGGTCTGCGGGATGAAAAGGGCGGCGGAGCTGATGAAGGTGACGACCACGTTGCCGGGCGGTCCGACGCGGGTGGACTCGCAGACCGTCTTCTGCGCGGCGGCCAGCAGGGCGCCGACGAGCACCAGGACGACGGGGCCGGGGGCGAGCGCCGAGGCGAGCAGGGCGACCGCGAGCCCGGCCGTCATGCCGAGCACGACCCCGGTGAGGACGCGGGCGCGGGCCGCGTAGGGGCGCTGGTGGCCGTAGAGCGCGCAGAGGGAGCCGGCCATCGTGTAGAGGGCGAGGTCGAGGCGGCCGAGAGCCAGCAGGAGGAGGTTGGGCGGGGCCGTCGACACGACCACGCTGAGCGCGGGCTTGAACCAGATGGCGGAGGGTCCCTGGAGGCGGAGCGCCTGGGTGAGGGGGAGGCGACGGCTGCTCATACGTATAATTTAACAGGTATTTCACCAGTAAAAGATTTGTCGCGGTCCGGCATCCGCCCTGATCACACGCCGTGCTCCGGCGAACGCTCCCCGTACACCCCCTTGCGCTCGCGTGCGCTGCGCGTGGCGTGGGCATCGCATCCCTCGACATGGCGTCGAACGGGGGTGGTTGCGCGTGCACGGACCGGTGTCACCGGCCTGGCTGCTGGTCGCGCTGTGCGCGGCGACCGGCGCCTACTGCCTGCTGCGGATGCGCAGCGGGGTCGAGGAGCAGCGCCGCGCGGCGGGCGGCGAGGCGCTGATGGGCTTCGGGATGGCGGCGATGGCGGTACCGGCCGCGGTGTTCGCCCCGCCGCGCTGGGTGTGGCCGCTGTACGCCGCCGTCTTCGGGCTGGCCGCGCTCCGCGCGCTGTGGTCGGCGCGGCAGAGCGCCCACCATCTGCACCACCTGCTGGGCAGTACGGCGATGGTGTACATGGCGGTACTGATGGCCGCGGCCCCGGCTCACCACCATCACGGGGGCGGCTCCGGGCCGGCCTGGCTGACGGGCGCGCTGCTGCTCTACTTCACCGGCTACGTCCTGCTGACCGGCGCCCGTCTGGTGCCGGTGACCGTACGGGGCGGCCCCGGCTCGGTGCGGTGGGGCGACCGGCCCGAGCTGTCCCGGGTGTGCCGGCTGTCGATGGGGATAGGCATGCTGGCGATGCTTCTGACGATGTGACACCTCAAGCGGCGTGCGGCGCTTGGGAGTTGCCTGCGTCACTTCGGCGCCGGTGAGTGGTCCGGTGCTCATAGGGTGCTGCCCATGAACGTCCCCGTGGCACTGCTGCTGCTCGGCATCCTGACCTCCGTCGCCGCCCCGCGCCTGCTGGCCCGGGCCGACTGGCCGGACCGGGAGCCGGTGGTGGCGCTGTGGGCCTGGCAGTGTGTGGTGGCCGCCGTCCTGCTGTGCTGCGGGCTGTCGATGACCCTGAGCGCGGCGGCGGCCTGGCAGGAGGTGCGCGGGCATCTGTTCAGCGGGGCCCCGCACGGGGTCGTCGAGGCGTACGCCCTCGGCGCGGCGGGTCCCTGGGCGGCGCCGACCGCCGTGACGCTCGCCTGCGGAGGGCTGTGGACCCTGGCGATGCTGGCCGGCGAGGTGCGGCGCGCGCGGCGCCGCCGACGGGTGAGCCGGACCGAACTCCTGCGGCGGGCGCCCGTGTTGCCGGGCGAGGAGCCTGGCGGACGCCTGGTGGTCCTGGAGGGCGACCGCCCGGACGCCTACTGGCTCCCCGGTGCCACGCCCCGGCTCGTCGTCACCACGGCCGCGCTCCGCCGCCTCAAGGGCAGCCGCCTGGACGCCCTGCTCGCCCACGAACAGGACCACGCCCGCTTCCGCCACGACTGGCTGCTGCACTGCTCCGCCGCCCTGGCCGGCGGCTTCCCCCAGGTCCCGGTGTTCGCCGCCTTCCGCGACGAGATGCACCGCCTGGTCGAACTGGCCGCCGACGACACCGCCTCCCGCCGCTTCGGCCGCGTCACCACCGCCCTCGCCCTGGTCGACCTCAACGAGGACCGAGGAGTCTTCGGCCCCTCTCCCACCCCGCACGCCCAGCTCCCCCAGCGCGTCAACCGCCTCCTCGCGGCCCCGCCCCGCCTTCCGGCCCCCCAGCGCCTCCGCCTGACGGCAACGGCCGCCCTGGTACCGGCACTTCCGGTGATCGTCGCTTTCGTTCCGGGGTTGCGGGCGTTGCATTAGGGTCTGGCACCCCCCCGCGCCGACGCGTCGGATGCCGCCCCGGCCCCTCACCGGCGAAGATCCCCCCATGCCCCGCCGATCCCCTCGAACCACCCTCCTCCTGGCCCTCCCCTCCGCCCTCCTCCTGGCCCTCGTCGCCACCCACTGGTCCCCCCTCCTCACCCTGGACGAGGACATCGCGCGCACCACCCACCGCTGGGCAGTGAGTGACTGGGGCATCACGCAGGTCTTCCGGTTACTGACCGACTGGGTCTGGGACCCGGTGACCATGCGGCTGCTCTGTGCCGGAGTCGCCCTGTGGCTGGTGTGGCGAAGGGCGGCCTGGTGGACGGCACTGTGGCTGCTGGCCACCTGCGCTGTCGCGGCCGTGGTGCAGCAGGCCGTGAAGGCGGGGGTCGGGCGGCCGCGCCCGGTGTGGCCCGACCCCGTGGACAGCGCGCGGTTCGCCGCGTTCCCGTCCGGCCATGCCATGACGGCCACGGTGGTGTGCGGGTTGCTCCTCTGGCTGATCCGTGAACACGGTGTGCACGGCCCCCGTTGGTACGGCGCGGTCGCCGTGGCCCTCGTCTCCGTACTCGGCGTCGGCCTCACGCGGATCTGGCTGGGCGTGCACTGGTTCTCGGACGTGCTCGGGGGCTGGCTGTTCGGGGCGTTGGTGGTGGCCGGTGCCGTGCTGGTGCACGGGTACAGGAGTAAGGTCCGCCCATGACCGCTGTGTTGTTCGACTTCTCGGGCACGCTGTGCCGCATAGAGTCCACCGAGTCCTGGCTCCGCGCCACCCTCGCGGCGACCGGCACCCGGATGGCGGAGCCCCAACTCATCGAAGCGGCGACCGCGTTGGAGACCGCGGGTGCGCTGCCCGGCGGTGCCGAACCGACCGCCGTCCCGGAGGAGCTGGCCGCGGCCTGGGACGAGCGGGACCTCGACGCGGCGTCGCACCGAGCCGCGTACACCGGCCTCTCCCGGCAGGTGCCCCTGCCCGCGGACGCCCTCCACGACGCGCTGTACGACCGCGCCGTGACTCCCGCCGCCTGGACCCCGTACCCCGACGCGCCCCAAGTCCTTGAAGAACTGCGCCGACGCGGAATCGCCGTCGGCATCGTCAGCAACATCGGCTGGGACCTGCGCCCGGTCTTCCGGCAGTACGGGCTCGACAAGTACGTGGACGCGTACGTGCTGTCCTACGAGCACGGCGTGCGCAAGCCCGACGCCCGACTCTTCGCCGCCGCCTGCGCCGAGTTGGGGGTGGAACCCGAGCACACGCTGATGGTCGGCGACAGCAGGGCCGCCGACGGCGGCGCCGCCGCGCTCGGCTGCCGGGTGCACTTCGTGGACCATCTGCCGGTGCGTGAACGCCCGGACGCCCTGCTGCCCGTGCTGGACCTGCCGGAAAGCGCGGAACTGCCGCCCGCCTGAGGCGCTCCCCCGCGGCGCTCAGACGAACGGCAGCCCTGAAAAGGCCCCGCGCGGTGCGGTGCCCCATGCCGTGAGTATAGTTGGCTGACAGCCAGTCAACGCAGGAGTTCGACAATGTCCCCGCGCAGCGCCTCGGTCAATGAAGAGCTGCGGCGGCGTTCGCGCGAGCGGCTCCTGCAGGCAGCGGTCGAACTGGTGGACGAGCGCGGGTTCGAGGCGACGACCCTCGGCGACATCGCGGACCGCGCCGGATCGGCGCGCGGACTGGTCTCGTACTACTTCCCCGGCAAGCGCCGGCTCGTGCAGTCCGCCGTGCACCGGCTGATGCATCGCACGCTGGAGGAGGCGCTGGAGCGGGAGCCGCGTACGGAGGACGGGCGGGAGCGGCTGGCCCGTGCCATCGACGCGATCCTGGGCCTGGCGCGGGAGCATCCGGTGCTCATGCGCCAGCACATGGCGGGCCTGCTGCACGAGGAGGGCTTCGTACAGTGCCCGGAGCAGCAGCGCCTCTCCGAACTCCTCGGCGACACGATCGCCCGCGGCGGCGCCGCCGACGTCACGGCCGGCTACCCGATGCTCCGGGCGCTGCTGATGGGCGCGGTCTACGCCGCACTGGTACCGGGGGTGCCCATGCCGATCCCCGTCCTGCGAGCGGAGCTGTTCGAGCGCTACGGGCTCGACGGGGAGCTGGGCCGGCCACCGGGCGGCGACACGGACGCCGAGCCCGGCCGGGGCGACCTGTCCCGCTTCTTCGCCACGGAGAAGCAGCCGGACGAAGGCGAGTAGCGCGCCCTCCCTGCCGACCCCGCCGCGCGGTGCCATGCTGGAGCCGTCAGGGCTGTCACCCGATGCCCTCGGGGTGAGGAGTACGCCGTGCTGCGTGTCGCCGTCGTCGGGTCCGGACCGAGCGGGTGCTACACCGCGCAGAACCTGGTGGAGCGCCACCCCGACGTGCACGTGGACGTGCTGGACCGGCTGCCGGCCCCCTTCGGGCTGGTGCGGTACGGCGTCGCCCCGGACCACGAGAAGATCAAGTCGCTCCAGGGCAGCCTCCGGACGGTGCTGGAGCACGACCGGGTCCGGTTCCTGGGCGGGGTCGGGGTCGGCGGTCCGGACGGGGTGCCGGTGGAGCGGCTGCGGGAGCTGTACCACGCGGTGGTGTACTGCGTGGGCGCGGCGGCGGGCCGACCGCTGGGCATTCCGGGCGAGGAACTGCCGGGGAGCTGGTCGGCGTCGGAGTTCGTGTCCTGGTACAGCGCGCATCCGGACGCGGCGGACGAGGGTTTCCTGCGCGACGTGCGCTCGGCGGTGGTCGTCGGAGTCGGCAATGTGGCCGTCGACGTGACGCGGATGCTGATGCGCGGCGCGGCCGAGCTGCACGGGACGGACATGCCGCAGGCGGCGCTGGAGATGCTGACCGGGGGCGGGGTCGGCGAGGTGCTGATGGCCGGACGGCGCGGGCCCACGCAGGCGCGGTTCACCACCAAGGAGCTGAGGGAGCTGGGGCATCTGCCGGGCGTCGGCGTCTCGGTCGACCCGGCGGAGCTGGCGCTGGACCCCGGATTCGCGGACCTCTCGGCGCTGCCGCCCGCCCAGCGGCGTAACGCCGAGGTGCTGCGCGACTGGGCCGCCGTCTCTCCCCCGGACACCGACCGGACGATCCGCCTGCGGTTCTTCCTGCGTCCGGTGGAGGTACTGGAGGCGGACGGCCGGGTGGGCGGGGTCCGTTTCGAGCGCACCGCGCCGGACGGGCAGGGCGGGGTGCGGGGCACGGGCGTGTTCGAGGACGTCCCCGCGCAGCTGGTGCTCCGTTCGGTGGGTTACCTGGGGATGCCGCCAAAGGGGCTGCCGTCCGACCCGGTGACAGGGACGGTGCCGCATCTGGCGGGCCGGGTGCTGAGCGACGGCGTGCCGGTGCCGGGTGAGTACGTGGCCGGGTGGATCAAGCGCGGCCCGACCGGCGTCATCGGGAGCAACCGTTCCTGTGCCAAGGAGACGGTGACCTCGCTGCTGGAGGACGTCCCCGCGCTGAAGTCCCGTGTGGTGCCCAAGGACCCGCTGCCGGGGCTGCGGGCTGCGGGCACCGACCCGGTGGCGTGGCGGGGCTGGCTGGCGATCGAGCGGGCCGAGGCGGAACTGGGCGCGAGCCTGGGCCGGAACCGGGTCAAGCTGTCCGACTGGGACGCGCTCTGGGCGGCGGCGCGGTCGGAGTAACGCGGTGGAGGGTGTCCCCACCGTTCACATGGGCATGACACACAGCGGCAACGCACCGGAAATCAACAAATTGTTCAAGGCGCCTACGGTCTCGTGCTGTCCGGTTGCCGCTCCCCGCCCGCCGCTCAGGAGGCCCCATGGCCACGACCGCCGAAGTGCACCCCGTCGACGAGATACCCCCGGTACGGCAGCTCGCGGCCTTCGGGCTCCAGCATGTGCTCGCCATGTACGCGGGCGCCGTCGCCGTGCCGCTGATCGTGGGCGGCGCCATGCGGCTCTCCCCCGCCGACCTGGCGTATCTGATCACCGCCGACCTGCTGGTGTGCGGGGTGGCGACGCTGATCCAGTGCGTCGGCGTCTGGCGGTTCGGGGTACGGCTGCCGATCATGCAGGGCTGCACCTTCGCGGCCGTCTCGCCGATGGTGCTGATCGGCACGACAGGCGGCGGACTGCCCGCGATCTACGGCTCGGTGATCGTCGCGGGGCTGGCGATCATGCTGCTGGCTCCGGTCTTCGGCCGGCTGCTGCGGTTCTTCCCGCCGCTGGTCACCGGCACCGTCATCCTGATCATCGGGGTCTCCCTGCTGCCGGTCGCGGGCAACTGGGCGGCCGGCGGAGCGGGCGCGAAGGACTTCGGGGCGCCCCGGAATCTGGCGCTGGCCGCGTTCGTCCTGCTGGTGGTGCTGGTGGTGCAGCGCTTCGCCCCGCCCTTCCTGGCCCGGGTGGCCGTGCTGACCGGCATCGTGGTGGGTCTGGCCGTCGCGGTGCCGTTCGGCTTCACAGACTTCGGCGGGGTCGCGGACGCGGACTGGGTGGGGATCAGCACCCCGTTCCACTTCGGGGCACCGGAGTTCCGGGTGTCCGCGATCGTGTCCATGCTGGTGGTGGCGCTGGTGACGATGACGGAGACCACCGGTGACCTCATCGCGGTGGGCGAGCTCACCGGCCGCGAGGTCGAACCGCGCTCCCTGGCGGACGGGCTGCGCGCCGACGGTCTGTCGACCGTGCTGGGCGGGGTCTTCAACACCTTCCCGTACACCGCGTACGCGCAGAACGTCGGCCTGGTCGGCATGACACGGGTGCGCAGCCGGTGGGTGGTCGCCGCCGCGGGTGCCCTTCTCGTCCTCCTCGGGCTGCTGCCCAAGCTGGGGGCCGTCGTGGCCGCCGTCCCGGCGCCGGTGCTCGGCGGGGCGGGCCTGGTCATGTTCGGCACGGTCGCGGCGAGCGGCCTGCGCACCCTGGCCCGCGTGGACTTCCGGGACAACCACAACCTCACCGTCGTCGCGGTCTCGGTCGCCGTCGGGATGCTCCCGGTGGGCGTGCCGACGGTGTACGCGCGGTTCCCGGACTGGTTCCAGACGGTGATGAACAGCGGCATCAGCGCGGGGTGCCTGACGGCGATCGTGCTCAACCTGCTGTTCAACCACCTGCCCGGCCGGAAGGCCGAGGAGGCTCCCGCACCGGTCGAGGAGAGCGTCTAGGCCGGTTCCCCCGCCGGCACCAGTCCCGCGACGATCTTCTCCAGCCGGGGCAGCGTCCGCTGGGCGGCCAGGGCTGCGGCGATGGCCACGGCGACGCCCGCCCAGGCGATCGGGCCGAGCGGGGTGCAGCCGACCAGACGGCTGACGGCGGGGGTCTGGATGACGGCCACCAGGACCGCCGCGGAGCCGAGGGCGGTGACCCGGACCAGGGTGCTGCCCCGGCGGTCGAGGAGGGTCTGGACGAGCTGGGTGCCGACGACGCCGCACAGCGCCATGGTGCTGGCCCGGCGGGCGGTGCCGGGGGTGAAGCGGCCGATGAGCCAGGCGGTGACGGCGCCCAGCGCGGTGGTCAGGGCGCGGTGCCGGATCTGCCGGATCAGCGGGGCCCCGAGCACCCCGCCCGCCGCGTCCTCCGGGGAGGCGGTGCGGTTGCGTACCTCGGTGTCGTCGCCGTCCTTCGGGGTCACGGCCACCGCCATGGCCGGGAAGAGGTCGGTGAAGAGGTTGACCAGCAGCATCTGCCGGGTGGACAGCGGGGCGGTGCCGGACAGCAGGGTGCCGAGGATGCCGAAGCCGACCTCGCCCGCGTTGCCGCCGATGAGGATGGCGATGGCGTCCGCGACGCTGTGCCACAGCGAACGCCCTTCGCCGATGGCGTCGATGAGGACGGTCAGGTCGTCGTCGGTGAGGACGATGTCGGCGGCGTTGCGCGCGGCGGCCGAGCCCCGCGCGCTGATGCCCACGCCGATGTCGGCGGCCCGGATCGCGGCGGCGTCGTTGGCTCCGTCGCCGACCATGCCGACCACCCGCCCGGCGTCCCGCAGCGCCTCCACGACCTGGAGTTTCTGCTCGGGCGCCACGCGGGCGACGACCCCGGCGTCCCGCAGCATCCGGGCCCGGGAGCGCCGGTCGGCGGCGGCCAGTTCGTCGCCGGTGACCACCTCGGTGTCCTCGGGCCAGCCGAGTTCCCGGGCGATGGCGCGGGCGGTCTGCGGGTGGTCACCGGTGAGCATGACCGGCCGCACGCCCTCCTCGTAGAGACCGCGCACCAGCGCCTCCGAGGTCTCGCGGGGTACATCGGAGAGGGCGAGCAGACCGGTGAACTCCAGTCCGTGCAGCGGCCCTTGGAGGGCGTCGGACTCCGTCTCGCCCTCGTCGAGGCGCCGCATGGCCACCGCGAGGACGCGCAGTCCGGCACCGGCCAGGGAGTGGGCCGAGTCGTGGGCGCGGTCGGAGAGGTCCGCGCAGCCGGGCAGGACGGTCTCGGGAGCGCCCTTGACGACCAGGGTGCGGGGGCCGTCGCCGTCGCGGCCCACGGCGGCGGCGTACCCCCGCCCGGCCTCGAAGGAGAGGCCGCCGAGCTGGGTCCAGCCGGGATCGGGGGCGGCCGCGTCGATGACGGCCTCGTCGGTGGCGTGCACCGGGCGCCCGGAGCCGCCGTTGACGCGCGGGCAGGCCCGTGCGGCGCGGCGCAGGGTCGCGGCGGGGCCCGGCTCGCCCGCGTCACCGGCCGCCCACTCGGTGCCCTCGGCGTCGGAGACCCGCACGACCCGGAGCCGGTTCTCGGTGAGGGTGCCGGTCTTGTCGAAGCAGAAGGTGTCGACCCGGCCCAGCGCCTCCAGGGTGCGCGGGGTGCGGACCAGGACACCGTCGCGGCTCAGTCTCCGGGCCGCGGCGAGCTGGGCGACGGTGGCGACCAGCGGCAGCCCCTCGGGGACGGCGGCGACCGCGACGGCCACGCCACCGCTGACCGCCTCGCGCACCGGGGTGCCGCGCAGCAGGGCGAGCCCGGTCACGGCGGCGCCACCCGCCAGCGTCAACGGCAGCGCCTCGCGGGTTAGTTCTTGGAGACGGGCCTGCACCCCGGCCGCCGGGGGCGTGCGGGCGGCGAGGTGGACGGCGCGGGCGGCCTCGGTGCGCTCGCCGATGTCGACGACGACGGCCCGCGCGGTGCCGGCGACGACGGTGGTGCCCTCGAAGACCATGCAGCGCCGGTCGGCGACGGCCGCGTGCGGGGTGGCCCCCACGTGCTTGTGCACGGGCAGGGACTCGCCGGTCAGCGCCGACTCGTCCACCTCCAGACCGTCCTGCCGGAGCAGCCGGGCGTCGGCGGGGACCACGTCGTCGCCCTGCAGCTCGATCACGTCACCGGGCAGCAGTTGTCCGGCGTCCACGGTGCGGGTGCCGCCCGCGGGCGCCTCCTCCGGCGGGGGCGCGACCCGTGCCTTGCGCTGCTGCTCGGCGTGCAGCCCGGACAGCGCCCGCTCGGCGCGCAGCCGCTGGACCCCGCCGACCAGCGCGTTCAGGTCGAGGGCGCCGACGACGAGCAGGGCGTCCACGACCGAGCCGAGGATCGCGGAGGCGGCGGAGCCGACGGCCAGCACCGGGGTGAGCGGATCGTCCAGCTCGCCGCGTACGGCCCGGCCGAGCTGCCAGGTGAAGCGGGCCGGGGCGAGGGCGGGGACGCGGGCGATCCGGCCGGCCGTCCTGCGGGCCTCGGTGACGGCCCGTTCCAGCACGCCCGGCTCGGGGGGTGCCTCGCGGTCCAGGCGTTCCACCGCCGCGTCGGGGTCCAGTTCGTGCCAGCGCACGCGGGCGCGCGGGTGCGGGGCGCGGGCGGCGACCACCTGGAACGCGGCCCAGACGCCGTACACCAGCGCGGTGAGCGCGCCGGTGTCGACGGGGACGTGCCGCATGCCGGGAAGGACCGAGCGGCGCCCCCGGCCGCGCCGGGCCTCGCCGATGGCCACCAGCAGCCCGGAGAGCGCGGCGCCGGCGCGGGCCAGGACCTGGCCCCGGCTGCCGACCGCCCGGGCGGCCGGGATCGCGGTGAGCAGCCGCCACACGTCGGGCAGGCCGTGCGGGGCGAGGATGTCGGCGCCCCAGACGACGGCGCCCTCCAGGTCGGTGAGCGCGACGGCGATGTCGGCGGCGTCGAGCCCGGCCAGTACGTCGGTCTCCGCCAGGGCGCGCGGCCGGGCGACCGTGATGACGACGCGTTCCTCGCCGCCCTCCTCGTCCCTGGCGTCCAGCTCCCCGCGCAAGGCGTGTACGACGTCGTCCAACGGTCTTCTGGCGTCGACCACTTGGTCCGCGAGCCCGCTGAAGTCCTCCAGCGCCGGGTCGTCGACGAGGACGACGCGCAGCCGGGCGCGGCGGGCCGCGTCGAGCACGGCCTCGGTCCACGGGTCGGGGAGCCCCTCGTCGGTGCGCAGCGCGCTCGGGTGCAGCAGGAGGGTTCCGGCCATCTCCAGCTGTCTGAGCCGTTCCGGGTCGCGGACCAGCACGTCGGCGCGGGCGAGGGCGGTGCCGAGTACGGCGTGGAAGGCGGCCGGGGCGTACCGGGCGGCCTTGGGCGAACCGGAGAGGGCGGCCTCGGCAACGGAATTCAGGTCGTGTTTGACCAGCAGCGCGGCCAGGGCGCCGAGCACGCTGCCCGCCGAGGCGTGGGCGGCGTACACCTGCGCCGGGGACTCGCGCAGCACGGGGCGCGGGGAGCCGGTGGGGGCGACACTCAGGCGCTCGGGTCCGCAGAGCTCGTCGTGCAGGGAGTCGAAGGCGGCGGCGCGGGCCACGGTCTCGGCGAGCTGGAGGGAGCGGAGGCTGCCGTCGAGGACGAGCGAGGTGGGGGTCTGCCCGGCGGCGTGCGCGAGTGCGTTGGCGCCGGCCAGCAGGAGGTCCATGCGGGCGGCACCGATCCGGCTGCGCAGCAGGGCGCGGACCCGGGGGTTCTCCCGCAGCAGGGTCACGCAGGCGGTGACCGCGCGGGGCGTGGGGGGCAGCCGGAGGGCGTAGCCGGTGAGGGCGGCGGCGATGCCGGCCAGGTCGGCGGCGAGGGTGGTGGCGGCGGCGCGTACGCCGGCCGGGTCGGCGGGGTGGTCGTACTCCTCGGGGTCGCCGCCCGCCACGAGCAGGCCGTCGCGTACGGCGAGTTCGGCGGCGTGGTCCACGACCACGTCGCTCACGGCGTCCTCGGCCAGGGTCACGACGAGGCGGGCCAGGCCCTCGTCCCAGTAGGCGAGGAGCACGTCGGGCCGGTCGGCGAGGGCCGCCGCGATCCGGCGGGCCAGGTGGGCGCGGCCGCCCACGCCCAGCACCCGGTCCGGTTCGGCGGTGCGCAGCGGGAGGTGGACGCGGGCGCCGGAGCGCCAGTGGGCGGGGCCGCCGGGCAGCGCGGTGCGGGCGACGCGGGTCACGCGTACGGCCGCGTCCGCGCCGCGTACGCCCGCCCGCGCGGTACCCGCCGCGGCTCCGGCCGCCGCGCCGATCAGGGGGGCGGCGGCCTCCGCGACGAGCCGGGGCAGGCGGGCGGCGGCGGCCGGGGCGGTGAGGAGGTTGAGGACCATCGAGGCCGTCAGAGGCTG
Organism: Streptomyces griseoluteus; assembly: GCF_004784465.1. Taxonomy (GTDB): domain Bacteria; phylum Actinomycetota; class Actinomycetes; order Streptomycetales; family Streptomycetaceae; genus Streptomyces; species Streptomyces griseoluteus. The sequence continues at coordinate 260,784 of NZ_SRRU01000003.1, forward strand.
GTGCGTTCGGGGCGGGCGGTGGGCCCGAGATGGCCGGTGACGCCCTTGGGGTGCTTGCCGGACTTCTTGCCGTGCTTCTTGTGCGCCTCCGAGTGCGCGGACTCCGTGTCCGTCGCCTTCACCGGGCCCGGGGCGTCGTGGTGCCCGGTCCGCAGGGCCGCCTCGCCCACCTCGGCCTCGCTCGCGGGCACGGCCTCCTCGATCACGACTTCCGTGGTCTCGGCCACCGGGGTCACGAGCGGCGGGCGGGGCTGGGTCAGCCAGGCGATGGCGGCTCCGGTCAGCGCCACGGGCCACTCCACGACCCCGGCGACGCCCAGCACGCCCGCCCCGGCGTACACGGCGAGGCGCCGGCCACGGGGCGAGACCACGCCGATCACGTCCAGCGTGTCCTGGGCCGCCTTGTTGACCATCGACGCGCCGGGCACCTTGCTCAGGACGGAGGCGGCGCCGCGCAGGGGCGCGGTGAGGACCGACGACGACGTGTGCTCAGCCATGACTCTCCTCCGGCGAGATCGCCTGCCGTGCCCCACCCGGTGCCCGGAAGCACGCGCACGCTGGTCACCCCTTCCACTCCCAGGAGACGCCAAGCACCGGGGGCGCGCCACTCGGCCGAACCCCTGCCTAGGAGTTGGCCAGCTCCCGTTGGTACCCGGCGTAGGCCACCCGGAGCGCGCCGCCCGGCCAGTCGGCGGGGAGCAGGGAGGCGGGCAGCACGGGGTCGGTGAGCAGGTGGCGCACGACAGCCGCGTAGGCGGTGAGGCGGTCGGCCGGGTGGCGGGCGCCGGTGGCCCGGCCCAGGAGGGCGCGGGCCTCGGCCGCCCAGGTGTCCAGGGGCCACAGGCGGGCCACCAGTGCGGCGGCGGGCTCGTCGGGGCGGGCGGTGTACGTCAGGGCCACCCCGGTCAGCTCCCCGGGCAGCGGCCGGGCGAGGTTGGCGGGGCGCAGCCAGACGCCCTCGCGGAGTTCGGCCAGGCGCAGCGCGCTCAGCCGCGCGCGCAGGTCGGCGCGCTCGGCCGGGCCACGTCCGGTCGCCGTGATCACGACCATCTCCCAGTCGCCGTCCCACGCGCGCGTGCGCGGCGCCACGGCCTCGTCCTGGCGGCGCTGCCGGGCCAGCAGACGGTCGCTGAGTCCGTACACGGCGTCGGTGCGGCGCAGGTCGCCCGCCGCCACCATCCGGCTGAGCGCGGCCCGCAGGGTGGAGCCGCCCACGCCGAACGGCTCGACCAGCCGCACCAGTTCCCGTACCGGCAGCCGGGGCGGGTGCGCCCCGAGCAGCAGGCTCAGCACGACCGACCGCGCGGACAACGGCCTGGTCACCGGCTCGGCCGACGGGTTGATGCGCATGGGGACGTACTGTACGTGCGCCGATCGGTGTTGCGTCATTGCTACAACCGTACGGAGAGTGCAACATGGCCGTATGGTCCCGATGCCCGAGCAGTCGCCGCCGCCCGCCACCCACGACGTCACCAACCAGCCCCCGCCGCTGGCTCCCTACGACGCGTCCGCCGACGCCGCCCTGCTGGAGGGGCTGCGCCGGGAGGGCGCCGGGTGGGCCGAGGACGGTGTCCGGCTGCTGGGGCTGCGGGCGGGCGGCGCCGAGGCACAGGAGTGGGGCGAGCTGGCCAACCGGCACGAGCCGGAGCTGCGCACCCATGACCGGTACGGCAACCGCGTCGACGAGGTCGAGTTCCACCCGAGCTGGCACCACCTGATGCGCACCGCCGTCGCCGAGGGACTGGCCGGCACACCGTGGGCGGAGGACCGCCCCGGCGCGCACGTGGCCCGTACGGCGGGCGGGCTGGTCTGGGGGCACACCGAGGCGGGGCACGGCTGCCCGACCTCGATGACGTACGCCGCCGTCCCCGCCCTGCGCGCCCAGCCGGACCTCGCCAAGGTGTACGAACCCCTGCTCACCAGCCGGGAGTACGAGCCGGGGCTGCGCGTGCCCACCGAGAAGCGCGGCCTGCTCGCCGGGATGGGCATGACCGAGAAGCAGGGTGGCTCCGACGTCCGCACCAACACCACCGTGGCCACCCCGACGGACGAGCCCGGCGTGTACACGCTGCGCGGGCACAAGTGGTTCACCTCGGCGCCGATGTGCGACGTGTTCCTGGTGCTGGCGCAGGCGCCGGGCGGGCTCTCCTGCTTCCTGGTCCCACGGGTGCTGCCGGACGGCACCCGCAACACCTTCCGCATCCAGCGCCTCAAGGACAAGCTCGGCAACCGCTCCAACGCGTCCTCGGAGCCGGAGTTCGACCGTACGGTGGCGTGGCTGGTCGGGCCGGAGGGGCGCGGGGTGAAGACGATCATCGAGATGGTCAACTGCACCCGGCTGGACTGTGTGATGTCCTCGGCCACCCTGATGCGCAAGACCCTCGTCGAGGCCGGCCACCACACCCGGCACCGCAGCGCCTTCGGCGCCCGCCTGCTCGACCAGCCCCTCATGCGGAACGTCCTCGCCGACCTCGCGCTGGAGTCGGAGGCGGCCACGACCCTGACCCTCCGGCTCGCGGGCGCGGCGGACCGCGCGGTGCGCGGCGACGAGGGTGAGCGGGCGTTCCGCCGGATCGCCACCGCCGTGGGCAAGTACTGGGTCACCAAGCGGGGCCCGGCCTTCACCGCGGAAGCCCTCGAATGCCTCGGCGGCAACGGCTACGTCGAAGACTCCGGCATGCCCCGCCACTACCGCGAGGCCCCCCTCCTCTCCATCTGGGAGGGCTCGGGCAATGTCAACGCCCTGGACGTGCTGCGGGCGTTGGGCCGGTCACCGGAGAGCGCGGAGTCGTTCTTCGGCGAGCTGGCCCTGGCACGCGGCGCCAATGCCCACCTGGACGCGACGGTGACCTCGCTGAAGCGGGAACTGGCGGAGGCGGACCAGTTGAGCGCGCGGCGGGTGGTGGAACGGATGGCCCTGGCCCTGCAGGCGTCGCTGTTGGTCCGTCATGCGCCTCCGGCGGTGGCGGACGCGTTCTGCGCGACGCGGCTGGGGGGTGACTGGGGACACTCGTTCGGGACGCTGCCTCCGGGGGCGGATCTGGGGGCGATCCTCGAACGGGGGCTGCCGGTCTGAGAGGCGCCGGCAGCAGAGGAACGCTGTTCGGGGGCCGCCCGCGCGGGTGCGTCGTCAGCCCGTCATGCGGCCCCACTGGGGGCCCAGGCGGGACCACTCGCTGTCCCAGAGGGACAGGCGGTGGCGTTCCAGACGGGCCAGTAGGCGGCGGCCGGCGGCGAAGGGGACGGCGGCCGCGGCGGTGGCGGCCAGGGTGCCGATGAAGGCGGCGCGGACGGTGGCCTCGGTCGGGGTGGCGGGGCGGTTGGCCAGGCGGCCGTGGCCGTCGGTCCAGATGGCGACCGGGACGCCCGTCGCCGCGCCTGGCGTGACGCGGACCTGGCCGGTGCGGAGTGCGCCGTCCGGGGCGGTCCAGCGGACCTCCGCCCAGACGCGTTCGCCGGTGGAGCCGCGGGCGCCGGAGCGGCCGGGGGCGTGCGCGACGACGTAGGCGACCATCGGATGCGTGGCGGCCCGTTCCTGGGCGAGGTCGCGCTCGACCGTCCGCGCGGCCATGAACCCCGCGACCGTCCCGGCCAGCAGGGTCAGCAGCCAGGCGCCCACCAGTACCCACCCCTCCACCACGTCGGCACGGCGCCGCAGTGGATTCCTCCGCCACCGCCAGAGCCACCGACGCGGACCACGGAACACCGCCAAGGCCAGCCTCCTCCCGAGCGCGACGAAAGACCGGACCGCCCTCCGATACGGACACCCGGCGCTCGTTGCTCAGGGTCACTGTCAGTGCCGGGGTGCAGACTGGGCGGAATCAGCGGATGCCGCGTCCGACACCGATGCGGCGCAGTGGACAACGAGGTCCCGGAGGTGGTCGTCATGACCGAGGTACTGCTCGCCGTGGGAACCCGCAAGGGTCTGTTCATCGGCCGACGGCGCGGCGGCGCCTGGGAGTTCGACGACGGCCCCCGCTTCAACGCCCAGGCGGTCTACGCGGTCGCCATCGACACCCGCGGTGACGCACCCCGCCTGCTGGCCAGTGGCGACAGCGCGCACTGGGGCCCGTCGGTGTTCCACTCCGACGACCTGGGCCGCACCTGGACCGAGCCGGCCCGGCCCGCCGTCAGGTTCCCCAAGGACACCGGCGCCTCACTGGAACGCGTCTGGCAGCTCCACCCGGCCGCCGCCGAGCCGGACGTGGTGTACGCGGGTACGGAACCGGCCGCGCTGTACCGCTCCGAGGACCGCGGCGAGAGCTTCGCCCTGGTACGCCCGCTGTGGGAGCACCCCACCCGCTCCCAGTGGGTGCCGGGCGGCGGCGGCGAGGGGCTGCACACCGTACTGACCGACGCCCGCGATCCGCGCGCGGTGACGGTGGCGGTCTCCACGGCCGGGGTCTTCCGTACGACGGACGGCGGCGAGAGCTGGGCTCCGTCGAACTCCGGGGTCTCCGCCGCGTTCCTCCCCGACCCCGACCCGGAGTTCGGCCAGTGCGTCCACAAGGTCGCCCGGGACGCGGACGACCCCGACCGCCTGTATCTCCAGAACCACTGGGGCGTCTACCGCAGCGACGACTCGGGCGCCCACTGGACCGACATCGGCGAGGGCCTCCCCTCGACCTTCGGCTTCGCCATCGCCGCGCACCCGCACCGGGGCGGCACGGCCTACGTCTTCCCCATCACCGCCGACTCCGACCGCGTCCCCGCCGAGCGCCGCTGCCGGGTCTTCCGCACCCCCGACGCCGGCAAGTCCTGGGAACCCCTCTCGCAGGGCCTCCCCCAGGACGACCACTACGGCACCGTCCTCCGCGACGCCCTCTGCACCGACGACGCGGACCCGGCGGGCGTGTACTTCGGCAACCGCAACGGCGAGGTGTACGCGTCCGCGGACGACGGGGACACGTGGGAGCAGCTGGCGTCCCATCTGCCGGACGTGCTGTGCGTACGGGCGGCGGTGGTGGGCTGAGGAGCGCGTGCGCCGCGGGCGGGGCCACGCTTGAGCAAGTCCGGTGGGCCGACGCGGATGCCTCGGCCCACCTCGCGGCGCCCTACGGCAGGCGCCAGTCCACCGGCTCCGCGCCCTGGTCCGCCAGCAGTTCGTTGGCCCGGCTGAACGGACGCGAGCCGAAGAAGCCGCGGTCGGCCGACATGGGTGAGGGGTGGGCGGACTCGATGGCCGGGTAGTCGCCGAGGAGAGGGCGGAGGTTGCGGGCGTCGCGGCCCCAGAGGATGGAGACCAGGGGCTTGCCGCGGGCGGCGAGCGCGCGGATGGCCTGCTCGGTGACCTCTTCCCAGCCCTTGCCGCGATGGGCGCCGGGCTTGCGGGGCGCGGTGGTGAGGGCCCTGTTGAGCAGCAGGACACCCTGCGAGGTCCACGGGGTCAGGTCACCGTTGGAGGGCCGGGGCAGGCCCAGGTCGGTGTTCAGCTCCCGGTATATGTTCTCCAGGCTGCCCGGCAGCGACCGCACCTCCGGCGCCACCGCGAAGCTCAGCCCGATCGCCATGCCCGGCGTGGGATACGGGTCCTGACCCACGATCAGGACCCGCACATCGTCGAAGGGCTGCTGGAAGGCCCGCAGGACGTTCGCCCCGGACGGCAGATAGGTCCGCCCCGCAGCCACCTCGGCACGCAGGAAGTCCCCCATGGCCGTGATGCGGTCGGCCACCGGGTCCAGGGCCTTCGCCCAGCCGGCCTCTACAAGTTCGTTCAACGGTCGTCGTGCCACGTCAAGTCACTCTAGTGGCCACCACCGACATCACCCGAACGGCTGTGGATCAGCCCCCGCGCAGGCCCCCTCCCCCGCTACCCTGCCTCCGTCGTACGCGCCTGGGCCAGGAGAGGGGAATCCCATTGTTCGCAGAGGGCAAGGCGGTTCACCCGGCCGCCCCCGGCTACCTCGCGGTCGACTCCGGAGGCTCCGGCCTGCGCGTGGCCGTAGGGTCGTACGACGGAGCGCCCCCCGTGGAGGGCAGGTCCGGACAGCCGGTACGGACCGGGGAGCGAGGCATCGACCCGGCCCATCTGCTGGAGCTGGTCCTGCCGTTGGCACGCGCCGTCGCGGCCAAGGCCGGTGTGGACCAGCTGACCACGGCCGTGATCGGCGCCGCCGGCTTCGCCACCCTGGGCGACGCCCTCCGCGCCGAGTTGCCCGACGCGCTGACCCGCGCGCTGGGCGTACGGACCGTGGCCCTGGCCGCAGACGCGGTCACCGCGTACATCGGCGCCCTGGGACCACGTCCGGGTGCCGTACTCGCGGCCGGCACCGGCCTGATCGCCATCGGTACGGACCTCACCACCTGGCGCCGCGCGGACGGCTGGGGTCATCTGCTGGGCGACTGTGGCGGCGGCGCCTGGATCGGGCGCGCAGGTCTGGAAGCGGCGCTACGGGCGTACGACGACCGCGCGGGCGGCTCCGCCCCGCTGCTGGAGCGCGCGCGGGAGCGGTTCGGGCGGCCGCCGGAGCTACCGGGCCTCATCTACCCCCGCCCGGACCGGGCCGCCGTGCTCGCCTCCTTCGCCCCGGAGGTCGCCGCCTGCGCCCCGCACGACCCCGTGGCCACCGGCATCCTGCGCGCGGCCGCCCGCCACATGGCCGAGTCCGTCGCCGCCGTGTGCCCAGAAGCCGGTGAGCCCGAAGTCGCCTGCACCGGCGGCCTCCTGAAGTTGGGAGAGCCGCTTCTCTCCTTCCTGCACGCCGAGTTGGCACAAAAGGCACCCCACGCCCGGCAGACCGCACCCCAGGGCGATCCCCTGCACGGTTCGGCCCGGCTCGCGGCCGCACTCGCTGCCGGAGACGCCATCTGGCCCGAGGACCCCCGCCTGCTCTGCGTATCCGGCGCACGCAAGAGAGCGACATAAGGGAAATCCGTCCCACCGATCCCTCAACTACCCGATAGGGGACCGGATCAGCCGCCCCATGTACGCAACTCATCCGACAAAACCGGACGGATACCGCTCACCTGCACCCTCCCCGAACAGGGGCGCTCGGGAAACCAGTAACATGCGGCGCCATGAGCTCCCCCACTGGACCCGAGTCCGGCCTGCCAGTACGAATGCCGCGACCCCGCCAGCCCGGACGGCACCGCCGTCCGGAGCCGCTGGTGGCTCCCGAGGACGCGCCCGCGTTCGTCCTCGCGGTGCCCGGTGCGCCCAGCGCCGCCACGCGCAGCCTCGCCGAGGAGGTCGTGAGCATCGCCCGCTCCGAGCTGCCCGGCCTCGACGCGCGGATCGGTTACCTGGACGGGGACGACAACGAATTCCCGACCCTGAGCGCCGTCCTGGCGCGCGCCGCCGAGGAGCGCACGGCCCGCCACGAGCAGGCCGTCGCCGCCGGTTCCGACGCGAAGGCGCCGGACGGGCCGGTGGCCGTGGTCGTGCCGCTGCTGGCCGGTCCCGACAACGCCCTGCTGCGGCAGACCCGCCAGGCCGTGATGGACAGCCGGGTCGCCGCCGAGCTGACCGACGTCCTCGGCCCGCACCCGCTGCTCGCGGAGGGGCTGCACGTGCGGCTGTCGGAGGCGGGCCTCGCCCGTGCCGACCGCGCCCGCCTCTTCACGGTGGCGACCGCGGCCGACGGCATCATCCTGGCGTCGGTGGGCGGCGAGGAGGCCGTGCAGGCCGCCGGCATCACGGGCATGCTGCTCGCCGCGCGCCTCGCCGTGCCGGTGATGGCGGCCGCGCTCGACCAGGAGGGCTCCATCGCCTCCATCGCCGAGCAGCTCCGCGCCTCGGGTTCGCAGCAGCTCGCGCTCGCGCCGTACCTGATCGGCCCGGAGATCGACACCGCGCTCCTCACGGCCGCGGCGGCCGAGGTCGACTGCGCCACCTCCGAGGCCCTCGGCGCCTACCCGGCCATCGGCAAGCTGGCCCTGGCCAAGTACACGGCCTCCCTGGGCATCGCCCAGCAGCCCCAGGGCGCCCCAGCCTTCTGACAAGGCCAAGCACCGAGAAGGGCCCGCCCCGGCAACCCCGGAGCGGGCCCTGCGCGCTACCCAGCCAGGGGCACGGGGAACCCCGCGACAAGCCACAGCCGACCCGCACTACCCCAGTAACCCCCGGCCGCACCTACCCAGGGGCGCGGGGAACCGCGCGACCAGGCCCCACGGGCCCGCACCCTCAAGCCCCCACCAGCCGACCCGCCCCCGCGGCCCCCCGAAGCGGCTCCGCCAGATCGGCCAGCGCGTGCTCAAGCCCGTGCAGATGGACCAGCGCCGGCTCCACCGGAGCCTCACCGGGCCGGTGCAATGGCTCGGAGCCCCCTTCCGTGAGCGCCTCGACAGCCGCCTCCACCCGCCAGCAGGCAGCAGCCAGCCGAGCATCATGCGACGCCTCAGGATCAGCGGCGACAGCCACCAACCCCCGAACCTCCCGCGCGCACTCGTCCAGAAGCGCCAGCACCCGCAGAGCCCGCCCCTTACGCCCCACGAGCGGATTCAACGGATGCACCAACGGCGCGACCGACATCCGCACCCGCCCGAGCAACTGCTCCAGCTCGGCCACCCGCGGAGCGGGGTCAGCCGTAGCGGAACCCGCAAGCCGCGCCGCCGCCTCAGCAGTGCACGCGTGCACACACCGCAAGGCCCGCTGAATCCACGCATCGGTGGTGGCATGCGTGGTCACCGGCAGCACCACCAGCACGGCCAGCATCGCCCCCACCGCCCCGACAGCCGTCTCGGCCACCCGCAGCGCCAGCAGCGAAGGCGTGAGCACGCCGAGCAACCCGTACAGAACCTCGGCCAGCAAGGTCACCCAGAGCATCATCCAGGTGTAGGAAACCGCGGCCGAGTAGAAGATCCCGAACACCGCGACCGCGACCAGCACCACGGACGGCACGACAGCCCCGTGCACCGGCAGCGCCACCAGCAGCCCCAGCCCGATCCCGAGCACCGTCCCGAGCACGCGCCGGAACCCCCGTACCAGCGTCTCCCCGCGCGAGGCGGTGTTGACGAAGACCCACCAGGTCGCCCCGACGGCCCAGTACCAGCGCTGCCCGGACAGCACCTGCCCGAGGACCAGCGCGAACCCGGCGCCCGCGACCGCCTGCGCGGCCTGCCGGGTGGTCACGCGGGCCAGCCCCGTACCCCCCGGAGGGGCCGGCACCGCGGGCACCGGCAGCCCCCGCTCGTAACACCAGACCCCGAAGCGCACCGCGGCAGCGCTGAGCACGGACAGCAGGACGGCGGCGTACAGCTCGGGCAGTTGCACCGGGGTGACGTGCAGGAACTGCCCGACGAAGAACATCATGAAGGCGAACACCCCGATGCTGTGCCCACGCGGCCCCCACCGGCGCGCGTACACCCCCGCGCCGACGACCGCGAGGAACGCCAGGTCACGCGCGACCGGATAGGTGTGCAGCTCGGCGGCGCCCGCCAGTACCAGCACACCCACCCCGGGAAGCAGAGCCGTGGTGACGGCCTGCCCGCGCACGGTGGCGTCGGCGACGGTGAACAGGGCGAGCAGCGCGGCGAGACCACCCGCGACCATGCCGGGCAGCGACTGCCCCGCGAGCCCGCACACCAGGACGGCCAGCCCGATACCGAGCACGGCCCGCGCGGCGAAGCGCAGCCGCACCCGCCCCGGGTCCGGCGCCATGAACACCTTCTTCAGCACTGCTCGTCCGCCCCCTGGTGGCCGTTCGCACGAAAAAGGCGCCGCGGAATCCGCAGCGCCATCGACACCTCTATGACAGCACCCCAAGTCCGTTTGGCTCAACTGCCTCCCTTTTCACTGAGCCATTGGCCCTCACGAACCGAACCGCTCCGGCCACCTCACGGACCAACGGCCCAGGTCGCACGGCATCCGGGAACCGGAAGACACTGAGCCATTGGTACAGTCACGCTGTTCGACGAACCGCGAGGAGGCCGAACCACGATGGCCGTGGACGAGCTGGACACCCGCATCCTGCGCCTGCTGCTGGAGCAGCCGCGCACCAGCGTGCGCGAGTACGCCCGCCTCCTCGGCATCGCGCGCGGCACCCTCCAGGCCCGGCTGGACCGGATGGAACGGGACGGCGTGATCACCGGCACGGGCCCCTCCCTCTCCCCCGCCGCGCTCGGCCACCCCGTGCTGGCGTTCGTGCACATCGAGGTCACACAGGGCCACATGGACGATGTCGGGGAGGCGCTGGCGGCCGTTCCTGAGATCGTCGAGGCGTTCTCGACCACGGGCGGCGGGGACCTGCTGGCGCGGGTGGTGGGCCGGGACAACGCCCATCTGGAGGACGTGATCCAGAAGCTGATCAGCGTGCCCGGCGTGGTGCGCACCCGGACCGAGGTGGCCCTGCGGGAGCGGGTGCCGTACCGGCTGCTGCCCCTGGTGGAGTCGGTGGGCCGGTCGGCGGCGAAGCCCTGAGCGCCCACGCGGCCCGTTTCCCGTGGTGCGGCGGTGACGGTCACTGCATAGCGTGACCCCATGACTACAGTCCAGACCCGCCCTGCCGCCGCCGGTGACCGACGGCGGTGGCAGGCGCTCGCGGTCTGTCTCGTGGCGGGCTTCATGACGCTGCTCGACAGCTCGATCGTGAACGTCGCGCTGCCCTCGATGGAACGCGGCCTCGGCGCCGACGCGGCCGACGTGTCCTGGGTGGTGTCGGGCTACGCGCTCACCTTCGGCCTCGTCCTCGTCCCGGCGGGCCGGCTCGGCGACGTACGCGGGCGCCGGGCGGCGTTCCTGCTCGGGCTCGCGCTGTTCACGGTCACCTCGGTGGCGTGCGGGCTGGCACCGAGTTCGGGCTGGCTGGTGGTCTTCCGGCTGCTGCAGGGCGCGGCCTCGGGCATCGTCGCTCCGCAGACGACGGGGCTGATCCAGCAGATGTTCCAGGGCGCCGACCGGGCGCGCGCGTTCGGCATGCTGGGCAGCGTGGTCGGGATCTCCACGGCGGTCGGACCGCCGGCGGGCGGCCTGCTGATCCAGGCGTTCGGCGTCCACGACGGCTGGCGCTGGGTGTTCTACGTGAACCTGCCCATCGGCGTGGCCGCGTTCTGCGCGGCGCTGCGGCTGCTGCCGCGCACCCCGGTGGCGGAGAAGCGGCGGGAGGGCGCGGACCTCACGGGCGTCCTGCTGCTCGGCGCGGGGGTGCTGGCGCTGATGCTGCCGCTGGTGCAGGAGCAGCAGTGGACGGGCCGGACGAAGTGGGCCCTGATGCCGGTGGCGGCGCTGCTGCTGGCCGCGTTCTGGCGGTGGGAACGGCGTCAGGGCAAGCGCGGAAACGATCCGCTGATCGACCTCGAGCTGTTCTCCCTGCGCTCCTTCACCCTGGGCGTGCTGCTGAACGTGGTGTACTTCGGCGGCTTCACCACGGTGTTCTTCGTCTACACCCTCTACTTGCAGAACGGCCTCGGCTACGGCGCGCTCGCGGCGGGTCTGGCCTCGCTGCCGTTCGCGATCGGTTCGGCGGCCGGGGCGGCGCTGGGCGGCCGGCTGGTGGTGCGGCACGGCCGCAAGCTGGTGGTCGTCGGGCTGGTCGGGGTGGCGGTGGGCCTGCTCGCCGTGATCGGCGCCGTACAACTCGTCCAGGGGCCCGGCGCGGCCTGGGTGGCGGCGCTGCCGCTGCTGCTCGCGGGGGTGGGCTCCGGGGTGACGATCTCCCCCAACACCACGCTGACCCTCACTCGCGTCCCCGTCCGGCGGGCCGGGGCGGCGGGCGGCATCCTGGTGACGGCCCAGCGCATCGGCTCGGCGGCCGGGATCGCGGCCGTGGGCGCGGTGTACTTCGCCCACCTGGCCAATCACGGCACCTTCACGCGGGCGCTGCAGCTGGGCCTGCTCACGGCGGTCGGGATCATCCTGGTCGCGCTGGTGCTGGCCATCGCCGACCTGCGGGAACGGCATGCGCACCCGGAGCCGCCGATGGGCGACGGCCCGGCGCCGGAGCCCGCGGAGCGCACCCCGTCCAGGGCGTGAGCGCTCAGGACTTGCGGCGCGGCTTCCCGGGACGCCCGCCGGAGCGCCCGCGGACGGGCCGCCCGGTGGGCTTGCCGCTCTTCTGCCTGGAGGCGCCCTGGGCGGGCTTCTTCTTCTCCTGCTTGGGCTCCGGGGGCGTGGCGCGGCCCCGGGTGCTGTTGACGGTGCGGCCCCGGACGATGCCGATGAAGTCCTCCACCCGGTCGGTGGTGGCCTCCTCCGGCCAGGCGAGGGCGATCCGGGACTGCGGGGCGTCGACGACCGTGCGGTAGGTGAGGTCCTTGCGGTGGTAGAGACGCGCGAGGGACTGCGGGACGATCAGCAGGCCGACGTCGGCGGCGACCAGTTCCAGGGCGTCCGGGGTGGTGGCGGGCCGCTCGAAGCCGGGCTCACCGGGCGGGGCGTCCCAGTCGAAGACGTCGTCCAGCGGGTGGAAGAGCACCTCGTCGGCGAGGTCGGCGAGCGTGACCTCCTCGGCCGCGGTGATCACGTGGTCCTTGGGAACGACGACCACCGTGTCCTCGGTGTACAGGGGGATCGCGCTGAAGAAGTCGCGGTCGACGGGCAGCCGTACGAAGCCCGCGTCCGCCTCTCCCGCGCGCAGCAGGGCGTCGGCCTCGGCGGCCGGGACCTGGGTGAGGACGAGGGGGGTGCCGGGCAGGCGCTCGTTCCAGATCCGCACCCATTTGGCGGGCGTCACTCCGGGGACGTACGCGAGCCGGAACGACGGTGATTCTTCCGAGCCTGTCACCAGGCCAGGCTACCGGCCGTGGTCGGCTGCCACGCACACGGCCGATACCCTTGACCTCATGAGTTCGCAGCAGAGCCCCCAGACGATGAAGCCCGCCACCGCGGCGAAGAAGCTGGGTGTGTACCTCCCCGCCACCCCCGCCGCCTTCCAGGAGGGTGTGGTCTCGCGCGCCGAGCTGAACGAGCTCCAGACGAACCCGCCCGAGTGGCTGCGCGAGCTGCGTCAGAACGGCCCCCACCCCCGTCCGGTGGTCGCGGCCCGCCTCGGCATCTCGATCGCGGGCCTCGCTCGCGGCGGCGTCACCGAGCCCCTGACCACCGCACAGATCGAGGACCTCCGCGAGGAGAGCCCCGAGTGGCTGGAGAAGGAGCGTGCCACCCAGGCCGAGGTCCGCAAGGAGACCGCGCGCGTCAAGAAGCTGCACGAGAAGAAGGAAGCCAAGGAGAGCTGACGCTCCTGCGCTGATGACGCGGCCGCACCCCTGGGGTGCGGCCGCGTTGTTTATTGCGTCGACAATCCCCCGCCGCCCCCGGCAGAGTGGCCGCCCGTGACGAGCAGCGAGCTGTGGGACCGCGCCAGTGCCGAGCGCTACGACGCCGAGGAGACGGAGATGTCCTCGGCGGAGGTGCTCGGTCCGACCCTCGACTTCCTCGCCGGACTTGCCGGTGAAGGGCGGGCGCTGGAGTTCGCCGTCGGTACCGGGCGGGTGGCGGTGCCGTTGCGGGAACGCGGGGTGCCGGTGGCGGGGATCGAGTTCTCCGCGCACATGGCGGCGGTGCTGCGCCGGAAGGTGGACGAGGAGACGCTGCCGGTCACGCTCGGGGACATGGCCACGACGGTGGTGCCGGGCGAGTTCAGCCTGGTCTACCTCGTCTACAACACGATCTCCAACCTGCTCACGCAGGACGAGCAGGTGGAGTGCTTCCGTAACGCCGCCCGGCATCTGGCGCCCGGTGGCCGCTTCGTCATCGAGCTGGGGGTGCCTCCGCTGCGGCTGCTGCCGCCCACACAGGTGGCGGTGCCGTTCGATGTGTCGGCGCACCATATCGGCTTCGACACCTTCGACCTGGTGGACCAGATCCTCGTCTCGCACCACCTCACGCGGGACGGCGAGGACGGCCGGTACCGCCGTTCCGCCTCCCGCCACCGCTACGCCTGGCCGGCGGAGCTGGACCTGATGGCCCGCATCGCCGGGCTGGACCTGGAGCGGCGGGTGGCGGACTGGACCGGCACCCCGTTCACGGACGCCTCGGCCAAGCACATCTCGGTCTGGCGGAAGCCGCTCCGAGCGGGTCACCGGTACTTCCCCGCCATGGTCCACACCTGATAGACGCAGGAGGCATGACACAACTCTCCCGCGCCGCACGCGGTGTCATCACCGCCGTAGCCGCCCTGCTGACCGTCACCGCCGCCTCCGCCACTGCCCACGCCACGCCGGAGCAGAAGGCACCGAAGGACTTCGTGGCCCTGAGTACGGTGGACCCGACGATCATCCAGGAGATGCGCTACTTCACCCCGCACAACTTCGTCGGCGAGCGCATCGACGGCTACCGCCAGCCGATCTGCGTGCTCACCCGCCCCGCCGCCGAGGCGCTGCACCAGGCGCAGCGCCAACTCCTGCGCCACGGCTACAGCTTGAAGGTGTACGACTGTTACCGGCCGCAGCGCGCCGTCGACCACTTCGTGCGCTGGGCCGAGGACTTGGGCGACGAGGCCATGAAGGCCGAGTTCTATCCGAATGTCGACAAGACCCGGCTCTTCGCCGACGGCTACATCGCGGAGAAGTCCGGCCACAGCCGGGGCTCGACCATGGACCTGACGATCGTCCGGCTCCCGGCGCGGCCGACCCGCCCGTACACCCCCGGCCAGCCCCTCGTCCCCTGTTTCGCCCCCAAGCAGCAGCGCTTCCCCGACAACTCCCTGGACATGGGCACCGGCTTCGACTGCTTCGACCCGCTCGCCCACACCCTGGACCCGCGTATCCAGGGCCAACAGCGTGTGAACCGGCTGCTGTTGAAGAACACCCTGGAGAAGCTCGGCTTCGTGAACCTGGCCGAGGAGTGGTGGCACTACACGTACAAGCCGGAGCCGTACCCGAACACGTACTTCGACTTCCCGGTGGCCTGGAAGTCGCTGCCGGCCAAGCGCTGATTCACTTGCCATCGCCCGGAACGGACCGGCCGAGCCCCGGAGGGCGGCCCGTTCCGCGGCGGCGGACAATGGGTTCCACGGGGAGACTTGAGCGAAGGGGAAGCGTGACCGAGACCAGCAGCACCCCATCCACCGCCGGTGACGCGCAAGAGGCGCCACGCGGCCGGCTGCAACGCATGATGCGCTACCTCCCCCTGGTCGCCCCCGTCCTGCTGTGGGCCGTGCCGTGCGGGGTGCTCCTGTACACCGGCCAGCACTGGCCGCTTCCCGTGACCCTGACCGGCACCGCGCTGTTCGTCCTCGGCCTGATCGGCATGCCGCTGGCGATGGCGCGCGGCCATGGCCGCCGCCAGCAGGACTGGGCGGCGATCGTCGGAGACACGCTGCTGGGCAGCATGTGGGTGCTGTTCACCTGGTCCGTTCTGTTCGGCGTCCTGCTGCGGCTCGCCCTGACCGTGGCCGGGGTGGGCGACGGACAGGACCGGGCGCGCATCGTCACCTGGGCCGTCCTCGGGGTGACCGCCATGCTGCTCGCCTGGGGGTACGCCGAGGCCCGGCGTGTGCCGCGGGTGCGCCGGGTGGACGTGGAACTCCCGCGCCTGGGAGCCGGGTTGGACGGCACCCGAGTGGTCCTGATCACCGACACCCACTACGGGCCGCTCGACCGCGCCCGCTGGTCGGAACGGGTCTGCGAGAGGGTGAACACCCTGGAGGCCGACCTGGTCTGCCACACCGGCGACATCGCGGACGGCACGGCCGAACGCCGCCGCGCCCAGGCGGCTCCGCTGGGCACCGTCGAGGCGACAGGGGCCCGCGTCTACGTCACCGGCAACCACGAGTACTACAGCGAGGCCCAGGGTTGGGTCGACCTGATGGACGAGCTGGGCTGGGAGCCGCTGCGCAACCGCCATGTGCTGCTGGAACGCGGGGGCGACACCCTCGTGGTGGCGGGCGTGGACGACGTCACCGCCGACTCCTCCGGCCTGGCGGGCCATGGCGCGGACCTCGCCGAAGCCCTGGACGGCGCCGACCCCGGCCTCCCCGTCCTGCTCCTCGCCCACCAGCCCAAGTTCATCGACCGCGCGGCGGCCCACGGCGTCGACCTCCAGCTCTCCGGCCACACCCACGGCGGCCAGATCTGGCCCTTCCATTATCTGGTCCGCCTCGACCAGCCCGCCCTCGCCGGCCTCACCCACCACGGCGCCCGCACCCGCCTCTACACGAGCCGTGGCACGGGCTTCTGGGGCCCGCCGTTCCGCGTCTTCGCCCCGAGCGAGATCACGCTGCTCGTCCTCCGCCCGGCGTCGTAAGGCGGTGCGGGCCAGGCTGTCAGCCCGTCTTCGGCGGCTTGTGCGTGTCGAAGGCGAAGAGCGTGTTGTTCGCCGCGGCCACGATCACCGCACGTCCGGCGACGGTCACGCGCGGGCTCGCCCCCTGCTCACCGGTCAGCCCGTCGGCGTGCGGCCCGGTCGTCCACAGGGGTGTGCCGTCGTGCGGTGACAGGGCGACGACCCGGCCGGTGGCCGAGCTGAAGTACAGCGCTCCGCCTCCCGCCACCGGCCCCGACGTGCCCTCCACGGCGGTCTGGCGTGACCACCTCCTCCGGCCGGTCGAGGGGTCGATCGCCGTGATCAGACCGGTCTGCCCGCTCACATAGACGGTGCCGTCCGCCATGCCCGGTGTCCCCGCGTACGTCCTGGCCAACCGGGAGTACGTGACCTTCCGCGCCGCCGGGTCGACCCGCACCACCCCGTCGTACCCGTCCGACGCGACTCCCTCCAGGTGCTCCCGGAGAAGGACGAGCCTGCCGCCCGCGACGCCCATCGGCACGGCGGGGCCGTCGACCGCGAGAGGCGCGCCCAGTCGCCCCGTAGCCCGGTCGACCTCGTACAGCGTGGGGTGCAGCACCACCACGGCGTCCACCTCCTCGTCGGTCGCGCACATCGCGAAGAGGCGCGGACCGGCGGGGACGGGAGCGCACTGCGCGCCCGCGGGAAACGGCGTCGTCCAGCGGACCGCACCGCTGCGTGTGTCCCGCGCCTCCAGGCGGGAGTCGGACCCGTCGACCGTCACCACGTCGGAGCCGAACACGACGGCGTCCCGGGTCCGGCCCGTGACGGCCTGCGACTGCGCGCCGGACGGCACCGACCACAGCTCGCGGCCCGTCCTGGCGTCGACGGCCACCACCTCGGTGAGAGGGGACTTCGGGTCGTCCTGGGCGGCGATGCGGTAGCCGAGCACCGTGTTGCTGGTCGCGCCCACCAGGTGCACGCCCTGGGCAGGGACGCCCGGACTCTTCACGGTCCACACCCGCGAGCCGTCGCGGGCCCGCAGACGGGCCGCGACGACACCGCCGCCCCCGCAGTACACCGCGTCCCCGCGCGCGACGCAGCGCAGTTCGTCCGGGATGTCCTCCCGGCCGCCCAGCACGGCCTTGTGCCAGGGCTTGAAGCCGTACGGGAGGGCGGCACCCGGCGCCGCGACACTCCTGCCCTGGTCGCCGTCGCTCCCGGAGCGGACCGCGTTCAGCGCGGCGACAGCCCCGCCGATGGCGGCCACCGCGACGGCGACCGCGAGGGCGGGCCGCCATCGGTGACGCAGGCGGCGACCGCTGAGGGTCTTCCCCGCGCCGGGACCGGCAGGTTCGACGGTCGGGGCAGCCGTGGCCGGCGTCGGGGAGAGGTGCTGGGTGACCATGTCACCGGGCCGGACGGCGCCGAATCCGTCCGCCTCGGTCCCGCCGAGGTCGACCGGCAGGTTCCGCAGCAGCACGAGGAGTTCGTCCGAGGAGGGGCGCTCCCCCGGTTCCTTGTGCAGACAGGGCTCGACGACCGCGCGCAGCGCCTCCGGCACGGCGCCGAGCGACGGCTCCTCGTGCACCACCTGATAGGCCATCAGGTAGGGGCTGTCGGCTTCGAAGGGCCCGCGGCCCGTCGCGGCGTACACCAGCAGGGTGCCCACCGAGAAGACGTCCGACCGCGGCCCCACGTCGCGCGGCGACTGCAACTGCTCCGGCGACATGAAGGGCGGCGTACCTATGATCCGCCCCGTCATCGTGAGCGTCTCCTGGTCCACGGCACGCGAGATGCCGAAGTCGATGACGCGCGGGCCTTCGGGTGAGAGGACGACGTTGGAGGGCTTCAGGTCGCGGTGGACGACACCGGCCCGGTGGATGTCGCGCAGCGCCTCGGCCAGCCCGATGGCGAGATTCCGCAGCTTCGCCCCGCTCAACGGGCCCTCTGCGGCGCAGTGCTGGGCGAGCGTGCGCCCTTCGATGTAGGCCGTCGCCATCCACGGCTGCTCGGCCTCGGGATCGGCGTCGACCACGGCGGCGGTGAACGCGCCGCTCACCCGCCGCGCCGCCGCCACCTCCTGCCGGAAACGGATGCGGAACTCGTCGTCCTCCGCGAAGTGCCGGTGGATCAGCTTGACGGCGACCGGCCGCCCCGAGGCGGTACGGGCCAGGAAGACCGTGCCCATGCCACCCGAGCCGAGCCGCGCCTCCAGGGGGTAACCGCCGATCTCGGCCGGATCACTTTCGCGCAGCGACACCGCTCCCGACTTCCCGCTCTCCACGAACACCTCTGCCACCACGGACCTGACCACCTGTCCGCACAAGCTAACCGCAAGGCGGTAGGGCCTGGCGACACGGGTGACCGGCAGAGAGTCGGACGGCTTCGGTGAGCGGTCATCAGAACGGGCCCGGCCGTTCGGGCCGGCAGGCATGACGCCCAGCCCATCGACCGATCAGTCCGCGCGGGTGGCCCGCGCCTCGACGACGCGCAGCCAACTGGCCGGCCGACACCGTCGCCCGGGGCGACACCTGAACGGGACGCCAACCTGTGCGAAAGCGAAGAACCCCTGCCTCCCGTCTTGATCAGCGTGGTTCGGTCAGGGCCGCGTGCGCGGCGGCGAGGATGTCCTCGGAGAGCGGGAAACCCTTGGTGGCCCGGGACAGGACCAACGCGCCGAACAGCGTGCAGAGCCGGAGGATGCCATCCTGGTCGGGACCGTCCAGGAAATCGGCGAACTCGGCCACCCCCTCCGCGTAGACGCGACGAGCATCGTCCCCACCGCCGTCCCGCGCGATGTCGGTGGCGAGCGCGGCGACCGGGCAGCCGTCCGCCGGATCGTCGCGGTGCTCGACGGAGAGGTAGGTGTCGATCAGCGACTGCTGGGCGGCGGCGCGCTGACCGTCGGACCGGTCAACCCCAGCACTGTGGCGTTGGGCCAGCTCGGCGAAGGCGTAGGCGGTGACCTCGTCGACGAGCGCCTCTTTGGAGGCGAACTGCTTGTAGAAGGCGCCGTGTGTCAGACCGGCCGCCGCCATCACGTCGGCGACGCTGACCTGCGTACCCCGCTCCCGGAACAGCCGGGACGCGGTCTCCACCACCCGTCTGCGGTTCTCCTCCGCCTGCGCCTGCGATACGCGACCCATGAACACCTCCCGTTTGGATGTCGACTGGCATCTATCATAGACCCGTGCTTAGATTTCACTCATAATCTATTGCCGGAACGGGTGCCGACGGCGCCCTCCGCACCCAGGAGCGAGCATGGAACTGAAGAACGCGGTCGCGGTCGTCACCGGCGCCAACCGAGGCTTGGGGCGACACCTGGCGGCCCAGCTCGTCGAGCGCGGCGCGAAGGTGTACGCCGCGGCCCGACGCCCCGAGACGGTCGACGTGCCGGGCGCCGTCCCGCTGCGGCTGGACGTCACGGACGAGGCCTCGATACGGGAGGCCGCGCGCACGGCGTCCGACACGACACTGCTGATCAACAACGCGGGCATCTCCACCGGCGCGTCGCTGATCGGGGGCGAGACGGCTGAGGTCCGCCGGGAGATGGAGACCAACTTCTTCGGCCTGCTCGCCGCGACCCGGTCCTTCGTCCCCGTCATCGAGGGCAACGGCGGCGGCGCCGTGCTCAACGTCCTGTCCGTCCTGTCCTGGCTCCACCCGGCAGCGCTCGGCTCCTACGCCGCGTCCAAGGCCGCCTCCTGGGCGCTGACCGACGCCGTTCGCGACGAGTTGGCGCCCCGCGGCATCGCGGTCTCGGCGCTGCACGTCGGCTACATGGACACGGACATGGCCTCCGGTGTGCCCGCCGATCAGAAGGTCGCCGCCGCCGACGTCGCGGCCTAGGCCCTGCACGGCATCGAGACCGGCCGGCCCGAGATCCTCGCGGACGAGACCAGCCGGTACGTCAAGCAGAGCCTGTCCGCGGCACCTCGGCCGAACGCAGCGGCCTGACGGTTTCGGTGGGGCGCACGGTCGTCACGGCCGGCCCGTCGTGAGACGTGACGGACAGTGGGGCAGCCTCCGCCCCGCGCCGTAGTAGCAGGTCACCTCGCAGCGGACGTCGTGGCTCGGGAGCGCGTCGGGTTGGTCGACGGTGCCGCCGTGGGCGGGCGGGTGGTGGGGAGCAACGGCCGGCGCTCCGTAGGAGTGGACGAGGGGACGGCCGAGGGCGAGGCGGTGGCTGCCGGCGGACGGGCCGGCGCGGTCGGCGTACTGGCCGAGGAGCGGGCGTCGGGGCGTGGGGAGAGAGGCACGGGGGCGGACTCGGCCGGGGTCGGCCGGGTCGTGGGGCTGCTCGCGGGGGGCGGAGCGAGGGGGACCGTCCGAGGGGCGGGGTCCTGAAGTGCGCCGCGCAGGAAGGGCACGGCGAGTAGGGCGGCGACCGCGCAGGTCGCACTGGCTACGACAGCCGTGCGCAGGATGCGGCGGCGGGTCGCGCCGCGGCGGATCTCCTCGTACCGGCCCGGCGGGGGTGCGAGGTGTTCGTGCGGGGGCCGCATGACGAGGAGGGGGTCTTCGGGTTCGAAGTCCGGACCCTCGTCACTGAATGCGATCAAGGCTTCTCCTCAGGTGGGCGCGGAGCAGTTCACGGGCCGCGTGCAGGTCGGCCTTGACGGTCCCTTCCTTGCGCCCGGTCAGCACGGCCACCTCCCGGATCGGCAAGTCAGCGTAGTAGTGCAGGAGGGTCGGTATGCGCAGTCGTTCGGGGAGCGCCTGGACGAGCAGACGGACCGACGGGTCGTTCTGCTCGGTGGGCGGGAGGACGGATGCCTCCACGGTGGCGCGGCGCATGGCCCTGCGTTCGCGCTCCAGGCGGCGCCAGTGGTCGCGGACGATGTTGGCGGCCGTGACGTAGAGGAAGCCCCGGGGCTCCGACACTGACGTCCAGCGGGCCCAGAGGCGGGTGAACGCCTCCGAGGCGATCTCGTGGGCGGTCTCGTCGTCGTCAACCAGACGGCGGCACCAGCCGGCCAGGCGCGGGTAGAGAGCGGCGAACAGTTCTGCTGCCGCCTTCTCACGGGACCGTTTCAACACTCTCCTGGGGGTGGGGGTACTACTGGCGCCCGGCTGCGCGAGGCTACCCGTGGGGAAGACCCCGGACCGAGGCCGTACGCTCCACGGCGTACGTTCCGTCGGCCCGGGACCGAGGCGGGTGACGACCGGTCAGCGACGCGTGGTGTGCGACGCGGCGAAGACGATCACGTTGTCCAGATAGCCGTCGCCGGTACGGGGGCCGCCGCAGGTGATGAGTCGCAACTCTGGCCGGTCGACGTCCCCGTACACCGCCTCGGTAGGAAACTCGGCCTTGGCGACGGTCCGTACGGAGGTGACGGTGAACTCGGCCGAGGTGCCGTTCTCCAGGCGCACGGTGATCTCGTCGCCCCGGCGCAGCCGGTCGAGCCGGCGAAAGACGCCGTCCCCGTAGGGGCCGACCGTGACATGACCGAGGATCACCGACGGGCCGGTCTGTCCCGGCGCCGGGGAACTCCGGTACCAGCCCGCCTGGTCGCGCGCGGTGATCGGGGGCACCTGGACGCTGCCGTCCTGTGCCAGCCCGAGCCGCATGACCGGGGTGTCGACGCCGATCCCGGGAATCCGCAGGCGCACCGGGACCGAACCGCTTGGCGCGGCCGACGCATTCGACGAACCGGCGGAGGGGTGGGGTGTCACGTGCGTACCACGGGGGCGAGCGGCAGATGCCCCGTCACCGCCGTGCTCGGCGCAGCTCACGAGCAGCGAGGCCGCCGCCGCGGTGACGAACACGCGCCTGGAGAGGTGGGTCATGCCCCGGTCGCCCGTCGGCGGCGTACGAGGAAGACCACCGCGCCGCCCGCCGCGAGCGCACCGGCGGAACTGCCGCCGATCAGCATGCCGTCGGAGCCCGAGTCGGTGCCGGCGGAGCCGGTGGCCACGCCGGTGTCGGGCGCGCCACTCGGTACGACGCCGACCTGGCCGCGTCCCTCGCCCGGCGCGACGGACGGCACGGGGGTGGCCGCCCGGCCCGGCATCCGGGTGGGAACCGCACTCGGCTCCGCACTGGCCGGTGCGCTCGGCCGGGCCGACGGTGCGGAGCCGACGGGGCGGGGGGTGGGGGACGAGTTCGCCCCGGCGGCGAACGCGGGCACCGTGCTCGCCAGCACGGCGACGCACGCGGTTGCCGTGGCACTGAGGACTGTTCGGCGCATGTATCGCTCTCTTTCGTCGGCCGGTCCGGCGGGTGGCCGGGACGGCTGCGTGATGAATCGAGCGAAGAGACGAGACAGGCTCAGCAGGGGTTGTAAAGGATCGGCAAAGTCGCGTCAGCCACTGGCCCGGGCCGGCGGTCCCGTGAACCACGTCCGGTGCAACTCACCGGTGACGCGCACGCGTTCCCTCAGTTCAGGGCCGAAGCGAGTCACTGGCCGAGGAAGCTCAGCCGCACCTGACGGCTGGGGTTGTCCCTGTTGGTGTCCACCAGGCACACCGACTGCCACGTGCCCAGCTCCAGGCTGCCGCCGATGACGGGCAGCGTGGCGTGGGGCGGGACGATCGCCGGGAGGACGTGGTCGCGGCCGTGACCGGGGCTGCCGTGGCGGTGCTGCCAGCGGTCGTCGGCCGGGAGCAGGGTGTGCAGGGCGGTGAGCAGGTCGTCGTCGCTGCCGGCGCCGGTCTCGATGACGGCGACGCCGCAGGTCGCGTGGGGGACGAAGATGTTGAGCAGGCCGTCGCGGCCCGCCGCGACCTCGCCCAGGAAGTGTTCGCACTCCTGAGTGAGGTCCACGACCCGCTCACGGGACCCGGTGGCGACGTCGAGCACGCGCGTGGTGAAGGCATCTGACATGTCTCCATCCTCACCCACCGTTCACGCTTCACGCCTTCCGGCACGACTGTTCCCGACACTGGCAGTCCACTGACCGAGACACCGTTGACCGGCGAACGCCCGCCTGGCTACGTTCACCGGCATGTCGCGTTCAGCCCTGCTCACCACGCGCGGTCACATCGACCTGCTGCGGGTGGCCTCCGCCGCGTGTCGCCCCGGCCGCTGACGCCTTTCTCTCGTTCCACCTCCGCCCTTTCCCCGGGCCGCCTCGCGTTCCCCGCCCGCCGCACGTGACCCTCCGCTGAGCCGAGGGCGCCGTGGCGGTGACGGGCGCACCCTCGTTCCCGCTCTCCACCGTGTGGAGCACCCATGAGCATCAGCCATGCCCCACCGCATCCATCCGACGCGGCGGGCACCGCCAAGCCGCCCGCCTCCCCCACCCTGCAGCGCCTCGTCCCCGCCTCCTCCCGGCGCAGCCGGCTCCCCCGCTGGCTGCGCCGCACCACCGGCCCGCTCACCCTCCTCGTGCTGTGGCAAGTGCTCAGTTCAACCGGCGCGTTGGCACCCGATGTGCTCGCCTCCCCTGGACGGATAACCCAGGTCGCCGGTGACCTGATAGCCGACGGTTCGCTGCCCTCCGCGATGGGCATCTCCCTGCGCCGCGTCGCCGCCGGACTGGTCCTCGGCACCGTCGTCGGCACCGGACTCGCCCTGATATCCGGGCTGTTCCGCATCGGCGAGGATGTCGTCGACGCCCCTGTGCAGATGCTGCGCACGGTGCCGTTCGTGGGACTGATCCCGCTCTTCATCATCTGGTTCGGCATCGGTGAGACCCCCAAGATCGCCATCATCACGCTGGGCGTGACCTTCCCGCTCTACCTGAACGTCTACGCGGGCATTCGCGGTGTCGACACCCAACTCATCGAGGCGGGCGAATCTCTGGGGCTCTCCCGCTGGGGTCTGGTCCGTCATGTGGTGCTGCCGGGCGCCCTGCCCGGCGCACTCACCGGTCTGCGCTACTCCCTCGGCATCGCCTGGCTCGCGCTGGTCTTCGCCGAACAGGTCAACGCCGACTCCGGCATCGGCTTCCTGATGGTCCAGGCCCGCGACTTCCTGCGGACCGACGTGATCGTGGTCTGCCTCATCGTCTATGCCTTCCTCGGCCTCCTCGCCGACTTCATCGTCCGCTCCCTCGAAAGGCTGTTGCTGCGATGGCGACCGACGTTCACGGGCCGGTGAGCCCCGCGGCCACCCCGGTCGCCCAGGCCGTCCACGTCGAGGGGCTGACCCGTGCGTTCGACGGCCGCGCCGTCGTCGACGACCTCCATCTGGACCTCGCACCGGGCGAGTTCGTCGCCCTGCTCGGCCGCAGCGGTTGCGGCAAGTCCACGCTGCTCCGGGTGCTCGCCGGGCTCGACCGGGACATCGACGGCACGGTGATGGTCCCCCGCCGCCGCGGGGTCGCCTTCCAGGCACCCCGGCTCATGCCCTGGAAGCGGGTGTGGCGCAACGTCCTGCTGGGTCTGCCCGGCAAGCCCGAACGCGCCCTGGCTGAGCAGGCGTTGGAGGAGGTCGGGCTCGGCCACCGGGTGAACGCCTGGCCCAAGACCCTCTCCGGCGGCGAAGCCCAGCGCGTCTCCCTCGCACGTGCCCTGGTCCGCGAACCCGATCTCCTGCTGCTGGACGAGCCGTTCGGCGCGCTGGACGCGCTGACCCGCATCAACGCCCAGCGTCTTGTCGGCGAGTTGTGGCAGCGCCGGGGCTGCGCGGTCCTGCTCGTCACGCACGACGTGGAGGAGGCCGTACTGCTCGCCGACCGCGTCCTGGTGATGGACGGCGGCCGCATCGCGCACGAGCAGCGCGTCGAACTCGACCGGCCCCGCGAACTCACCGACCCCCGCTTCGCCGCGATCCGCGCCGATCTGCTGGGCCGCCTCGGTGTCACACCGGCGGCCCAAGCGGCCTGACCCTCCCTCGTTCGCTCGCCCCATGACCCTCGCATCGTGACCTCCCCACCATGACCTCCGCACCATGAACGGAACCTTCATGCGACGACTCCTGGTCCCCTCAGCGCTGCTCCTCCCTCTGGCCCTGCTGCTCACCTCCTGCGGTGGGGACTCCGCCGCCGACACGGGCGCGCGGATCGACGGCTCGGGCTCCGTCACCCTCTCCGTCGGCGACCAGAAGGGCGGCTCCGAGGCCATCCTGCGGGCCGCCGGGGAGCTGAAGAACCTGGACTACCGGATCAAGTGGTCGACCTTCACCTCCGGGCCGCCCCTACTGGAGGCGGTCAACGCCGGGGCCGTGGACGTCGGAGGCGTCGGCAACACCCCGCCCGTCTTCGCGGCGGGCGCCGGCTCCAAGATCTCGGTCGTGGCCGCCTGGCACGGCAGGTCCCGAGGCGACACCATCCTCGTCCGCAACGACTCCAAGCTGACCAGTCCGAAGCAGCTCAAGGGCAGGTCCGTGGCCGTCGCCCAGGGCTCCTCCGCCCACTACCAACTGGTCGCCTCCCTCGAAGCCGCCGGGCTCCACCTGAAGGACATCAAGGTGAAGTACCTTCAGCCGGCCGACGCGCTCGCCGCGTTCAACTCCGGCAAGGTCGACGCCTGGGCGGTCTGGGACCCGTACACCTCGCAGGTTCTCCAGGGCAAGCAGGGCCGGGTACTCACGACCGGCGACGGTGTCACCAACGGCCTCTCCTTCCAGGTCGCCTCGCCCGCCGCGCTGCGGAACCCCGAGAAGGCCGCCGCCGTCAAGGACTACCTGGCCCGGCTGCGGCGCGCGCAGGACTGGGTGCACGGCCACCAGGCGGAGTGGGCGAAGGTGTGGGCGAAGGACACCGGGCTGCCGTACGACGTGGCGCTCGCCTCCGTACGCCGTACCAACGCCACCCGTGTCGCCGTCGCCGTGGACAAGCCCCTGGTCGCCTCCGAGCAGCGGATCGCCGACACGTTCACCGAGCTGAACCTCATCCCGAAGAAGGTCGACTTCGGAGACTTCGTGGACGCGCGCTTCAACGGCGACCTGCCGCCCTCCACCACTCCGGCCAAGCACTGACACGGGAGGCCCCCTCATGACCGTACGACTCCACTGGTTCCTGCCGACCGGCGGCGACGGCCGCACCCTCCTCGACCGGCACGCCTACGGCTCCAACATCGGCCGCGAGACCCGCGGCCTGCGTACCCCCGACATCGAGTACCTGGCACAGATAGCCAAGGCGGCCGAGCAACTGGGCTTCGAGGCGGTGCTCACCCCGACCGGTACCTGGTGCGAGGACGCCTGGCTGACCACGGTGGCCCTCGCCCAGCACACCGAACGCCTGAAGTTCCTGGTCGCCTTCCGCCCCGGCCTTCTCTCGCCCACCCTGGCGGCGCAGATGGCCGCGACCTACCAGCGCCTCACCCGCGGACGGCTCCTGCTCAACGTCGTCACCGGCGGCGACTCCGCCGAACAGCGCCGCTTCGGCGACCACCTCGACCACGACCGGCGCTACGAACGCACCGGCGAGTTCCTGTCCGTCGTACGCGGCGTCTGGCAGGGCGAGCCGTATGACTTCCACGGCGCCCACTACGACGTGGACGGCGGCCTCACCTCCCTCCCGCCGGACCCGGTGCCGGAGATCTTCTTCGGCGGCTCCTCCCAGGCCGCTGGTCCAGTGGCCGCCCGCCACGCGGACGTGTATCTGACCTGGGGTGAGCCGCCGGCCCAGGTGAAGGAGAAGATCGACTGGATTCGGTCACTGGCCGAACGGGAGGGGCGCACGGTCCGGTTCGGCATCCGGCTGCACACCATCTCCCGCGACTCCTCCGCCGACGCCTGGTCGACGGCGAACCGGCTCCTCGACGACCTGGACTCCGACACCATCGCCGCCGCCCAGGCGGCCCTGGGACGCAGCGAGTCGGTCGGCCAGCGGCGGATGCTGGAACTGCACGGCGGCTCCCGCGACCAGTTGGAGATCTACCCCAACCTCTGGGCGGGCGTCGGACTGGTCCGGGGTGGCGCGGGCACCGCCCTGGTCGGCAGCCACGCGGAGGTCGCCGACCGGATCGAGGAGTATCACACCCTCGGCGTCGAACACTTCGTGCTCTCCGGATATCCGCACCTGGAGGAGGCGTACTGGTTCGGCGAGGGCGTGATCCCCGAACTGGCCGCCCGTGGGCTGCTGTCCCCCGACACCGCGTCCCGGGTCACCGGGCGCCGGGCCCCGCTCCTGGTCGCCCGCGGCCGCTGAGCCCTCCGGGCCGCGCTCACCCCTGGCCGCCCCGGCCGCTCACTGGGGCGGCGGGGTGACCGGACCGTGGCTTCCGGACCGCGTGCCCGGACGGGTCTCGGCCTTCTGCTGGGCATTGAAGTCGGCCACGTTCCGAAGATGTTGGGTGTAGTCAGCGGTGAAGCGTGTGTCGCCGGGCTTGACAGTGACGAAGTACAACCAGTCCCCCTTCGGCGGGTTGGTCACCGCCCGCATCGCGTCCTCACCGGGGTTGTCGATCGGCGTCGGCGGCAGCCCCATGCGCTGGTAGGAGTTGTACGGGCTCTCGATCCGGGTGTCGTTGATGCTGGTGTGGATGGTGTTGCGCTTCAGGGCGTAGTTGAGGGTCGAGTCCATCTGAAGCGGCATCCCGCGCTCCAGCCGGTTGAAGACGACGCGGGCCACCTTCCCCATGTCGCTCTTGGTGGCCGCCTCGGCCTGCACGATGCTCGCGACGGTGACCGCCTCGTAGACGTTCATCGCGTTCCGTTGCGCTCCGGCCGCGACCGGTGCGCCGTTGAACCTTCGGTTGGCCGTCTCGACCATCTGGCGGAGCAGCGATTCGGCGGTGGTGTCGTCGGTGAGGGTGTAGGTCGCCGGGAAGAGATAGCCCTCCGGGTTGCCGTCGGCAGCGGACTCCAGCTTGAGCCCCGCCGTGGCAACGGTCTTCTGGGCGCTGCCGGGCGGCAAGGCGAGCGCCTTGTCGATCGCGTCGTAGATCTGGCTCGCGCGCCAGCCCTCCGGGATGACCAGGGTGGTGGGTTCGTCGTCCCCGAATCCGCCCAGGCTCAGCGGCACCACCACGGCGGTGCCGGCCAGGACGGCGCCGACCCCGACGAGGGCGAGCCTGCCCCGGCGCGTCAGCCGCATCATGCTCCATGACCGAGTCTTCGTCTGCATGCGGGCACGGTAATACGCATATTGCCGTAAACCCGACATATCGTCAGCTTGTCGGCTCCTGATCGCCCGTCATGACGGCACGTCCGCCGCTGGGTTCGAGCTGAGCGTCCCGGCGCACGAGTGCCGCGTAGCGTCCGTCGCGCTCCAGCAGTTCGTCGTGCGTGCCCAGTTCGGCGACCCGGCCGGAGTCGAGGACGGCTATCTGGTCGGCGTCCCGGACGGTCGAGAGCCGGTGGGCGATGGTGATCGTGGTCCGGTCCGCCGACAGGGCGTCGATCGCATCCTGGACCGCCGCCTCCGTCCGGGTGTCGAGGGCGCTGGTCGCCTCGTCCAGGATGAGCACAGGCGGATCGCGCAGGATGGTGCGGGCGATGGCCAGACGCTGTTTCTCCCCACCGGAGAACCGGTGCCCCCGTTCGCCGACGATCGTCTCGTATCCGTCCGGCAGGGCGGTGATGTGGTCGTGGATCTGGGCGGCGCGGGCGGCCGCGTGCAGCTCGTCGTCGGTGGCGTCGGGCTTGGCGAAGCGGAGGTTGTCGGCGACGGAGGCGTGGAAGAGGTAGGTCTCCTGCGCGACGACGCCGACCGCGCGGGCGAGGGTGTCGAAGTCGAGGTCACGGACGTCCACCCCGTCCACGGTGACGCGGCCCCCGGTGACGTCGTACAGCCGGGGCACCAGGCAGCCGAACGTCGACTTGCCGGCACCGGTCGGCCCCACCACGGCGAGACTGCCCCCGGCGGGCACGGTGAGGTCGATGCCGTCGAGGACCGGGCCGCTCTTGTCGTCGTACCGGAACTCGACCCCCTCGAAGCGGACCTCACCCTTGACCTCGCCCAGGTGGACGGGGTCCTCGCGCTCGGTGATGTCTATGGGCAGGTCGAGGTACTCGAAGATGCGCTGGAAGAGCGCGAGGGACGTCTGGATCTGGACGCCGGTGGACAGCAGGCTCACCGCAGGCCGGAACAAGCCCTGCTGCAGCGAGACGAAGGCGACCAGCGTGCCCAGCGAGACCTCCGGACCGCCGAACTGGAGGGCCAGACCCGCGGCCCAGTAGATGAACGCGGGCATCGCCGCCATGACGATGGTGATCACAGCCATGCGCCAGCGGCCCGCCATGCTCGCCCTGACCTCCAGATCGACCAGGCGCTCGGACTCTTCGGCGAAGCCGGCGGTCAGCGAGTCGGAGCGGCCCATGGTGCGGCCGAGCAGGATGCCGCTGACCGACAGCGACTCGGTGACGGTGGCGGCCATGACGGCCATCTGTTTCTGCCGCCGGGTGGTGATCTTCTTGCGCTCGTCCCCGACCCGGCGGCTGACCCACACGAACACCGGGAGCAGGACCAGCGAGACGAGCGTGAGCCGCCAGTCGAGGGCGACCATCGCCACGATCGTGGCGACCACGCTGGTGGTATTGGAGACGAGAGAGGTGGCGGTGGAGGTGACGGTCGCCTGCATCCCGCCGATGTCGTTGGCGATGCGGGACTGCACCTCGCCGGTGCGGGTGCGGGTGAAGAAGGCGAGGGACATCCGCTGAAGGCGGCCGTAGACGGCGGTGCGCAGGTCGTGCATGACGCGCTGGCCGACCGTGGTCGAGATCAACGTCTGGAGGACGCCGAAGACGCTGGAGAGGACCGCGCTCAGAATCATGCCGAGCGCGAGCAGGCTCAACAGTCCGGTGCGGCCCTGCGGGATCGCTACGTCGAGGATCTCGCGCAGGAGGAAGGGTGTGGCCACCGAGACGAGCGAGGAGGCGCCGACCAGCAGGCCGACGACGGCGAGCCGGCCACGGTAGGGACGGAAGAGCTTGAGGATGCGGCGCACCTGCCGGGGTTGCTCCCCGGTGTCGGGTGGCGGCGTCCAGGACGTTTCTCGTTCGAGGTTCAAAGGACTCCTAGGAAAGCGAGAAGGGCCGGACCGACGACGGCCGACTCTGGTTCATTGAGCATAGCTCATTGTTACCTTCACTCACAATGAATGGCGTCCTGATATTGTTCCCACATGTCGACCCCAGATCCCGAGGGCGTGCTCGCCGAGCAGTTGCTGCGGCTGACCCGCCGGGTGCACCGCATCCAGAAGCGCCACCTCGAATGGCGTGATCTCGGCGTCACTCCCGCTCAGTCCCGCCTGCTGCGCACCCTCGCGCACTACGACTCGCCGCCACGCATGGCCGACCTCGCCCAGCGCCTCGAAGTGGTGCCGCGTGCGGTGACGACCCTGGTCGACGGCCTGGAGGCACACGGCAAGGTCCGCCGGGTGCCGGACCCCTCCAACCGCAGGGTCACCCGGATCGAGCTGACGGACGAGGGTCGCGCCACCCTGAGCGAACTGCACGGAGCACGCCGTTCCGCGGCCGAGGAGATCCTCGCCCCCCTGACCGAGAAGGAGCGGCAGGTGCTCGGTGTCCTGCTGGACACCCTGGTCGACGGCGACACCCCGACGCGGTGAATCCTCCGCCCGGCTCCCCCGCCATCCGCCCGGCGTCGGACCGGGCGTAGCGGGGCGGCGGGGCGTGGCCGGAACTCGGTGCGGGTCGGGCCACACCGGAAAAACCGTTTGAAATTCACCTCCGCGCAAGGCGAACCTTTCACGGCTTGCCGCCGCCTCCGGGTGTCGTCGCAGCATGCCCTTCCCTGACACGAGCCACTGGGACGCCATGCAGATCCAAGACCTTCCGTACTCAGATCCAGGCGTACCCGACGCGCGGTCCGGCCCCCGCCTGCTGTGGTGGCTCGGCCGCAATCAGCTGGGCGGCCAGTGCAGGGCACTGCTGTGGGGCATGCTCCACTTCGCCTCGGTCTGCGCCTTGCCCTTCTGCGTCGGCCTGGCCGTTCAGGCGGCCGTCGACCGATCCGCCCGCCGACTCGCCCTG
The DNA here is from genome assembly GCF_004784465.1 of Streptomyces griseoluteus. GTDB lineage: Bacteria > Actinomycetota > Actinomycetes > Streptomycetales > Streptomycetaceae > Streptomyces > Streptomyces griseoluteus. The sequence continues at coordinate 291,713 of NZ_SRRU01000003.1, forward strand.
ACGGGCGGCCTGATGCTGCTGTGCGGAACCGCGATCGCGGTGGGCGACACCTTCCTGCACCGCGCCGCCGTCACCAACTGGATCACGGCGGCCGCGCGGCTCCAGCAGCTCCTGGCGCGCAAGGCCGCTTACCTCGGCTCCGCCCTGACCCGACGGGTCGCGGCCGGCGAAGTGGTCACCGTTTCAACAGGTGACGTGGAGAAGCTCGGATGGTTCGTCGAGGCGGTGTCCCGCTTCACCGCGGCCGCGCTGACGGTCGCGGTGGTCTGCGTCGCACTGCTGATCTACCAGCCGGCCCTCGGCGTCGTTGTCGCCGTGGGCCTGCCGGTGGTCGCGCTCGCGGTGCTTCCGCTGCTGCCCAGGGCCACCAGCCGCGCCGACGTTCAGCGCGAGAAGGCCGGTCGCGCGACCGAACTGGCCTCGGACACCGTGGCCGGACTGCGGGTGCTGCGGGGCATCGGCGGCGAGGACCTGTTCCTCGACCGCTACCGCCGCGCCTCGCAGGAGGTACGCCACGCCGCCGTGCGCAGCGCCCGGATGTGGTCGGTCATCTCGGCCCTTCAAGTGTTGCTGCCGGGTCTGCTGTTGATCGTGGTCGTCCTGCGCGGCGTCCAACTGGCCCGCGAGGGCCGCATCACGGTCGGTGAGCTGGTCACCGTCTACAGCGCGGTCATGATCGTGAACTATCCGCTGCGGCACTTCGTGGAGATCGCCATGGCGTACTCCTTCTCCCGGCCCTCCGCCCAACGGGCCGCGCGGGTGCTGTCGTTGGAACGCCTCACGGACACCGAGGGCTCGCGCGCGGCCGAGCTGCCGGGCGGCGACCTGTTCGATCCGGCTACCGGTTTGCGCGTCTCCGCGCATGGATTCACCGCAGTGGTGTGCGGTGACCCCGACATGGCAGGGCGCCTCGCGGATCGCCTGGGCGGGCACGCCCCCGAGCCCGGTCTGTCGGTCCTGCTCGGCGGCGTGCCGCTGGACGAGCTTTCTCTGGACCAGGCCCGCACCGCCGTCCTGGTCCAGGACAAGGACCCGGTGCTGCTGTCCGGCACCCTGCGGGAACTGCTCGATGTGCCCGCCTCCGGCACCGTCCGCGCCGAGGACGCCCTGAGGGCGGCCCAGTGCGCGGACGTGCTGGAGGCCCTGGTGCAAGGGTCGCTGGACGCGTCCGACCCGATGGACGCACAGATCACCGAGCGCGGACGCTCCCTGTCCGGCGGCCAGCGCCAGCGTCTCGCCCTGGCCCGCTCCCTCGTCGCCGATCCGGAGGTCCTGGTCCTGGACGAACCGACCTCCGCCGTGGACTCGCACACCGAGGCGAGGATCGCGGACGGGCTGCGCCGGCTGCGCTCGGGCCGTACGACCGTGGTGCTCACCTCCTCACCGTTGCTGCTGGACCGCGCCGACGAGGTCGTCTTCCTCCACGAGGGCGCGGTCGCGGCGACCGGCAAGCATCGCGAGCTGATCGGTACCGAACCCCGGTACCGCGCCGTCGTGACGCGCGAGACCGAGGCCGAGCAGCGCGAGTCAGGCGCCATGGAAACCGCAGCCCCGCCTCCCCCGCCGGAACGACCGGCCACCTCCGACGGAGCCCCTCTCCCGGGCGCTCTCGAACCGCTCGAAGAGATCGAGGAGAGCGCATGATCGGCGTAGCGCCACCGGCCTACGACCCGGCGGCCCCGACGACCGCCACCACCCTGCCCGTCGGCGCGGCGTCGACCGTGCGCGCCTATGTGGCGGAGCTGTTCCGCCGTCATCGTCGGGCCTTCCTGCTGCTCATCGGCGTCAACACCGTCGCGGTCGTGGCGTCCATGGTGGGTCCGTACCTGCTCGGCGGCTTGGTCGAGCGCGTCGCCGACCGGGCTTCCGATCTCCGGCTGGGTCTGACCGTGGGTCTCTTCGTGCTCGCGTCGGCCGTGCAGGCGCTCTTCACGCTGCAAGTGCGGCTGCGCGGCGCGATGCTCGGGGAGCAGATGCTGGCCGATCTGCGCGAGGACTTCCTCGTCCGTTCGGTCCGGCTGCCACCGGGTGTGCTGGAACGGGCCGGGACGGGCGACCTGCTCTCCCGCATCACGACCGACATCGACCGTCTCTCCAACGCCATGCGGGAGGCCGTTCCCGAGCTGGCGATCGGTGTCGTGTGGGCGCTTCTGCTGCTCGGCGGCCTCGTCGTCACGGCCCCGCCGCTCGCGGCCGCCGTCCTGCTTGCGGTGCCGGTGCTGGTGGCCGGGTGCCGTTGGTACTTCAAGCGCGCCCCCTCCGGCTATCGCTCGGAGGCCGCCGGATACGCGGCCGTCGCCGCGTCGCTCGCCGAGACCGTGGACGCCGGCCGCACCATCGAGGCCCACCGCCTCGGCGCCCGCCGCGTCGCTCTCTCGGACCGGCGAATCAGGGAATGGACCGCGTGGGAGCAGTACACACTGTGGCTGCGCTCGGTGTTGTTTCCCGTGATCAACGCCGTTCACATCATCGTGCTGGGTTCCGTCCTCATGGTCGGCGGGGTCTTCGTCCTGCGGGGCTGGATGGACGTGGGACAGCTCACCACGGGCGCGCTGATCGCCCAGATGCTGGTCGACCCGATCAATCTCATCCTGCGCTGGTACGACGAGGTGCAGGTCGCCCAGGTGTCGCTGGCCCGGCTCGTCGGCGTACGGGACATCGAGCCGGACGCCGGTGACGCGTCGCTGGTGCCGGACGGGCGGGACGTGGACGCCGGCCGGGTGCGCTTCGGCTACCGCGAGGGCGTCGACGTGCTGCGCGATGTCTCCCTCCAGGTCGCGCCGGGCACCCGGCTGGCGCTGGTCGGCCCCTCGGGCGCGGGCAAGTCCACGCTGGGCAGGTTGCTCGCCGGTGTCTACGCACCTCGGGACGGCCATGTCACCCTGGGCGGCGCCGAGCTGTCCGGGATGCCGGCCGAACGGGTCCGTTCGCATGTCGCCCTTGTCAACCAGGAGCACCACGTCTTCGTCGGTTCCCTGCGGGACAACCTTCTGCTGGCCCGCACCGAGGCACGCGACGCCGAGCTGTGGGCGGCACTGGGCGCGGTCGACGCGGACACCTGGGCGCGTGCGCTGGACGGGGGGCTGGACACCGAGGTCGGATCCGGTGGTCTGCCGCTGACCCCGGCACAGGCCCAGCAGATCGCGCTCGCCAGGCTGGTGCTGGCCGACCCGCACACGCTGGTGCTGGACGAGGCGACCTCGCTCCTCGATCCGCGCGCCGCCCGACACCTGGAGCGTTCGCTGTCCCGTGTCCTAGACGGGCGCACGGTGGTCGCCATCGCCCACCGCCTGCACACCGCCCATGACGCCGATGTGATCGCGGTCGTCGAGAACGGCCGCATCAGCGAGCTGGGCAGCCATGACGACCTGGTCGCGGCGGACGGACCCTATGCGGCGCTCTGGCGTTCCTGGCACGGGTGAGGGCCGGTCCACCAGACCATGACGGAACCAGGTGGCGCGGCGGGTCGGCGGCCGCCTCTCGCCCGCTACCCAGCGTTGCCGTTGCGCGGTCCCGAATGGGGGTGGAAGGCTGGACGAAGGCACCGGGCCCGGACTCCGGAGGGACGTTTTCCCGGTCGTTCCACGGGACAGCAGGGCCGTGTGTGCCGATGGGCCCGCGCCCGTTCTCACAGCGTCGGGTACTGCTTACCGGATGGAGGTCCACGTGAACAGCGCCGACGGATGGGGTGACGACGTCTATCAGCCCGACCCCGACGAGATCCCGGAGGACTCGGGGGTGCTCGACGTCGAGGGCACGTTGGACGGCGACGGTGTCAATGATCCCCTCGACCGGGGCTGGTCCCCTCCCGAGCGGCCGTGGGCGGTCGAGCACACCGGGGTGACGGCGGCGGAACGCGAGGCCGGCGAAACGCTCGACCAGCGACTCGCCGAGGAGGTGCCCGATTCGGCCACCCCCGACGGCGACGGCCTCGGCGACTGCGAGGACACCGATGGCGAAGTGCTCGACAACGAGGTCGGCCTCCGCCGTTCCGGCCGCCTGGTCGCTCCCGACGAGGGCGTGCACGAGGACGCCGAGAGTGCGCTCGTGGCCACCGACGTCGGCATCGACGGCGCCGCCGCCTCCTCCGAGGAGGCCGCCGTCCACATCGTCGACGAGAACCCCCTTCCCGGCTGATCCGGAAGCCTCCCGACCCGCCCACTCGTGCGAGGAGCCGCCATGCAGCAGGACAAGCAGCCCGCCTACCGCCCGGTCGTCTTCCGCGACCGCTCGGCGGGCTACGCCTTCCTCACCCGGTCCACCGCGAGCAGCGAGCAGACCATCGAGTGGGACGACGGCGAGACATACCCGGTGATCGACGTGGAGATCTCCTCGGAGAGCCACCCCTTCTACACCGGCAAGGCCCGCACGCTGGACAGCGAGGGCCGCATCGACCGGTTCGAACGCCGGTACGGCGGGCAGCGCCCGGACGCGAGCGCCTGACGAACTTGGCCGGGGCCTCAGATGAAGTTGAGCGCCGCCGCGCCGCCCACCCCGCCGAGCACCATGAACGCGGGCATCAGCACCCGCAGCTCGACCCAGCTCCCCGCCCGGAAGCGCAGCACTTTCGGCGGTCCGACCGGGTACCAGCGCTTGCGGCCGACGGGGATGGGCCACAGGACGGGGCAGCCGGAGACGGTCAGCGCGTCCCCGATGTCGTGGACCAGGGCGCCCAGCACGACCGGCAGACCCAGCCACATGTACGCCTGGCCCGGATCGCTGAACAGCCAGTCGGCGCCCTGGCCCGGTCTGTCCAGCATCCCCGCCAGAATCCAGGCGCTGGTCGCAGCGAGCAGCCACACCAGCACATCGCTGCTGGAACCACGCGCGGCCCGCCACAGCAGGCCCTCGATGGCCAGCACCATGTGCACGAACAGGATGGCCAGGACGCCCCAGCGGCCACAGGTGACCGCCACGGCAGAACTGCCCACGCCGATCAGGACCGCCCACAGCCAGGTGTGCGTGAGGGTGCGGTGCCCGCCCGTGCGGCGCGCGTCGCCCGGCTTCCGGGTGGCCTTGTAGACGGCGTACGACAGTTTGTCGACGATCTCGCAGATCCAGCGGGACACCGGTCCGAAGGCCCGCGAGATGGTGGCCGCCTTGTGGTCCAGATCGGGGGCGAGCGCGGCACCCGCACAGACCAGGGCACCCACCAGCAGGACCGGCCAGGGCATCGGGTACCCGAAGGCGGCGGCCGCCGCTCCGACACCGAGCCAGGCCGCGGCCCCCGACAGTGAGTGTGCTGGTCCCATCATGGCCGCGTCCCGCCCCATTCTTGGTGTGCCGCTGTCCAGTTGACCTGCGGTGCTGATGATCCGTCGGCGACACAGCGTAGCCTCCATGATCTTGACGCCCGCAGCCGATTCCCCGGTTGACGGCATGGGCAGGCAAGATGGGGGCGTGACCCTCATCGATCAGCTCCCGCGGACCGCCGACCCCGACGCCCTGTACGAAAACTTCGAGTCGTGGGCCCAGGATCGCGGCCTCACCCTCTATCCCCACCAGGAAGAGGCGCTGATCGAGGTGGTGTCCGGGGCTAACGTGATCGTCTCGACGCCCACCGGTTCCGGCAAGAGCATGATCGCCGCCGGCGCGCACTTCGCGGCGCTGGCCCGCGACGAGGTCACCTTCTACACCGCTCCGATCAAGGCCCTGGTGTCGGAGAAGTTCTTCGAACTGTGCAAGATCTTCGGCACCGAGAACGTGGGCATGCTGACCGGCGACGCCTCCGTGAACGCCGACGCGCCCGTGATCTGCTGCACGGCCGAGGTGCTGGCGTCCATCGCGCTGCGGGACGGCAAGGACGCGGACATCGGCCAGGTCGTGATGGACGAGTTCCACTTCTACGCGGAGGGCGACCGGGGGTGGGCCTGGCAGATTCCGCTGCTGGAGCTGCCCCAGGCACAGTTCATCCTGATGTCGGCCACGCTCGGTGACGTGTCCTTCTTCGAGAAGGACCTCACCCGCCGCACCGGGCGCCCCACCGCTGTCGTCCGTTCGGCCACCCGCCCGGTGCCGCTCTCCTACGAGTACCGGCTCACTCCCCTCACCGAGACGCTCACCGAGCTGCTGGAGACCCGGCAGGCTCCGGTGTACATCGTGCACTTCACGCAGGCGCAGGCCGTGGAACGGGCGCAGGCGTTGATGAGCATCAACATGTGCACCCGTGAGGAGAAGGACCGGATCGCCGAGCTGATCGGCAACTTCCGCTTCACCACCAAGTTCGGCCAGAACCTCTCCCGGTACGTACGGCACGGCATCGGCGTCCACCACGCCGGCATGCTGCCCAAGTACCGGCGCCTGGTGGAGAAGCTGGCCCAGGCTGGTCTGCTGAAGGTCATCTGCGGCACGGACACCCTCGGTGTCGGCGTCAACGTGCCCATCCGCACCGTGCTTTTCACCGCCCTGACCAAGTACGACGGCAACCGGGTCCGCACGCTGCGGGCCCGCGAGTTCCACCAGATCGCGGGACGGGCCGGCCGCGCCGGCTTCGACACCGCCGGACTCGTCGTCGCGCAGGCCCCCGAGCACGTCATCGAGAACGAGAAGGCCCTCGCCAAGGCGGGGGACGACGCGAAGAAGCGCCGCAAGGTGGTGCGCAAGAAGGCTCCGGAGGGCTTCGTCGGCTGGACGGAGAACACCTTCGAGAAGCTGATCGCGTCCGAGCCCGAGCCGCTGACCTCGCGGTTCCGGGTGACGCACACCATGCTGCTGTCGGTGATCGCCCGGCCGGGCAACGCCTTCGAGGCGATGCGCCATCTGCTGGAGGACAACCACGAGCCGCGCAAGCAGCAGCTCCGCCACATCCGCCGCGCGATCGCCATCTACCGCTCGCTGCTGGACGGCGGCATCGTCGAGAAGCTCGACAAGCCGGACGCCGAGGGCCGCATCGTCCGTCTCACCGTGGATCTCCAGCAGGACTTCGCGCTCAACCAGCCGCTGTCCACCTTCGCGCTCGCGGCCTTCGAACTCCTCGACCCCGAGTCGCCGTCCTACGCCCTCGACATGGTGTCCGTCGTCGAGTCCACCCTGGACGACCCGCGTCAGATCCTCGCCGCCCAGCAGAACAAGGCGCGCGGTGAGGCCGTGGCCCTGATGAAGGCGGACGGTGTCGAGTACGAGGAGCGCATGGAGCGGCTCCAGGACATCAGCTACCCCAAGCCGATGGAAGAGCTGCTCTTCCACGCCTACGACACCTACCGCAAGAGCCACCCCTGGGTCGGCGACCACCCGCTGTCGCCGAAGTCGGTCGTCCGCGACATGTACGAGCGCGCCCTGTCCTTCACGGAGCTGGTCTCGCTCTACGAGCTGGCCCGCACCGAGGGCATCGTGCTGCGCTACCTCGCCAGCGCCTACAAGACCCTCGACCACACCATCCCGGACGACCTGAAGTCCGAGGACCTCCAGGACCTCATCGAATGGCTCGGTGAGATGGTCCGCCAGGTCGACTCCAGCCTCCTGGACGAGTGGGAGCAGCTCGCCAACCCGGAGGTGATGACCGCCGAGGAGGCTCAGGAGAAGGCCGACGAGGTGAAGCCGGTCACCACCAACGCTCGCGCCTTCCGCGTGCTGGTCCGCAACGCTCTCTTCCGCCGCGTGGAGCTGGCCGCTCTCGACCAGGTCGACGAACTCGGCGAGCTGGACGCCGACTCCGGCTGGGACGCGGACGCGTGGGGCGAGGCCATGGACAAGTACTGGGACGAGTACGAGGACCTCGGCACCGGTCCCGACGCCCGCGGCCCCAAGCTGCTGGTGATCAAGGAGGAGCCGCAGGCCAAGCTGTGGCGCGTCCGTCAGATCTTCGACGACCCGAATGGTGACCACGACTGGGGCATCAGCGCGGAAGTCGATCTCGCCGCATCCGACGCGGAGGGCCGTGCGGTCGTCCGTGTCACCGATGTCGGTCAGTTGTGAGCACAGGAGAAACCCACCGATGACGAATCCGGCCGAGAGCCTGGTCGATCTGCTCGACCTGGAGCAGATCGAGGTCAACATCTTCCGCGGCCGCAGCCCGCAGGAGTCCCTCCAGAGGGTCTTCGGCGGCCAGGTGGCGGGCCAGGCGCTGGTCGCGGCGGGGCGCACCACGGAAGGCGACCGTCCCGTGCACTCGCTGCACGCGTACTTCCTGCGTCCGGGCCGGCCGGGCGTGCCGATCGTGTACCAGGTGGAGCGGGTCCGTGACGGACGCTCCTTCACCACGCGCCGGGTCACGGCCGTGCAGCAGGGCCGCACGATCTTCAATCTGACCGCCTCCTTTCACAAGCCTGAGGAAGGACCGTTCGAGCACCAGCTGCCGCCCGCCCGTGAGGTGCCGGACCCGGAGTCCCTGCCGCCCGTGGCCGAGGAGATCCGGAAGCATCTGGGCGCGCTCCCGGAGCAGTTGGAGCTGATGGCGCGCCGCCAGCCCTTCGACATCCGTTATGTCGACCGGCTGCGCTGGAACGCGGACGACATCGACGGTGCCGAACCGCGTAGTGCGGTATGGATGCGCGCGGTCGGTCCGCTCGGCGACGACCCGCTGATCCACACCTGCGCGCTGACCTACGCGAGCGACATGACCCTGCTCGACGCGGTCCGCATCCCGGTCGAGCCGCTGTGGGGTCAGCGGAACTTCGACATGGCGTCGCTGGACCACGCCATGTGGTTCCACCGTCCGTTCCGCGCCGACGAGTGGTTCCTGTACGACCAGGAGTCCCCGATCGCCATCGGCGGCCGCGGCCTGGCCCGCGGGCGCATCTACGACGTGCACGGGCAACTGCTCGTATCGGTCGTCCAGGAGGGCCTGTTCAGGTCCCTCTAGTGCGATCGCCGGCCGGGGGGCTCCAGGGGCTTCCGCGACGCAGCCAGGTCAGCAGCCCTCGGGGCGGTCGCGCTCTGGTGACATCGGGCCCGTGGCCGCTTCTTGGCAGCGGCGCGGAGACCGGGATGTCGGAGCATGCTCGCGCCGTGGCGATGTCGACCGGTGCAGCCGGGGCGGAAGGTCGCGGTACCGGCAGTGTGGGCACTCGTCGTACGCGCGGTCGTCGCGCGGCATGATCCCGCCGGCTCGGCACTGGTGAGGGCGCGGGCCACGGTGCCCGTGTCGCTTCCAGCTGTCGTACGAGATCCGCACTCAGCCACGCGATCTCGTCCGCGTCCTGCGCGGTCATGATCTGCTCGCCGAGCAGCGCGGAAGGTGATCCGGGGGCGCCGTGCTCGGGCAGGTTCGGCCTCGCGCGGTCCAACCTGGCCCGCTCATAAGGGACCTTGACGATGTCCGCGATCTCCTCGCTCGGCAGGAAGGCGGCAATGGCTCCGGCTCGCGCCCACGGGTCGTCGGCCTGCCGCAGCAGGAAACCGAGGTGACGTCCACGCCAGTTCCTCGGGCGCAGGTCGAGCCCGGCAGTGAGCTGGCTCCTGAGTGTCTCGGGCGTCCTGCCCGTGATCAGATCGGCGTGCTCACCGTTCGCCACGAACTCCCGCAGTTCCTCGGCCAGATACAGCCACACCACGGCTCGGTACCGGTTCAGGTAGAAGCGCACCGGCACCAGCAGTCCCAGCCGGGCGAGCCTGGCGAACCTGCCTTCGGAGACGCCCATGAGGGAGGCGCCCTCCTTGGTGCCCACGACCCTCACCCGCTCGCGAAGCGTCTGGGGAAAACCGGGCTGCGCCTGGAGGCGGGCGATCTCGGTCCGGGCGACTCGTCGGCCGCCGCTTGCCCCGCCGGACACGATGCGGATGCGGCCCAGCTCGATGGCCAGGTCGAACTCGTAGCGCTGGAGGCCCAGTTCCCGGGCCGCGCGGCTCGGTGCGCAGAGCGCGGGGCGCTCCGGGGTCAGGGTGGTCACGGATGCGATGGTGGTTCCCGACATGGCTCTGCTCCCCCGTGGAGTGGTCGGCTCCCGCCCTGCGCGTTCGCCGTGCACACACCGTAGCCATATCAGCGCACTCCGTGTCGGACCTGTGCATAACCTTCCGTAATCCCGTGAATCCGCAGGTCAGAGTTCGGAGACCGGAGAGTGTTCGGGCTGCCGGGCGTTCACCCCGAGGTGTTCGCCGACACGGTTCACCAGCAACGTCATCTCGTAGGCGATCTGACCGATGTCCGCCTCCGCACCGCTGAGCAGGCACAGGCAACTGCTGGGTCCGGCCGCGGTGACGAAGAGTACGGCGTCGTCGTACTCGATCATGGTCTGCCGGACGCGGCCCGCACCGAAGTGGCGGCCCGATCCCTTTGCCAGGCTGTGCAGTCCGGAGGAGACGGCCGCCAGATGCTCCGCGTCCTCGCGCCGTAGTCCGGTGCTCGCCCCGGTGACCAGTCCGTCGTTCGAGAGCACCAGCGCGTGCCGCACGTGGTCCACGCGCTGGGTGAGATCGTCCAGGAGCCAGCCCAGTCCCTGGTTCTGCGCCATGTTCGTTCTCCCCGTGTGGCCTCTCCCCCTGGCTGGAGGAGCTTTCCGCAAGCCTTCCCCACCTCCGGCGTCCGGGCAAGCAGGATGGGCTCATGGCACACAAGATGACCGACGAGGAATGGCGGGCGTTCGTCTCCCAGGGCACCCGAACCGGCAAGCTGGCGACCGTAAGGGCCGATGGAAGCCCTCATATCGCCCCGATCTGGTTCCTGCTCGACGGTGACGATCTGGTCTTCAACACCGGTGAGGAGACAGTGAAAGGGCGCAATCTCGCCCGTGACCCGCGGGTCGCGCTCTGCGTGGACGACGACCGGCCGCCGTTCTCGTTCGTGGTGCTGAACGGACAGGCCCGGTTGTCCGAGGATCTGGACGAGATCCGCCGGTGGGCCACCCGGATCGCCGCGCGGTACATGGGCCAGGACCGCGCCGAGGAGTTCGGCGCCCGCAACGGCGTTCCGGGTGAGCTGCTGGTGCGAGTGCACATCGACCATGTGGTGGCCGTGCAGGACCTCGCGGACTGAGGCGGCCTCAGCTCACCGAGTCGAGAAGCCGGGCGGTGTGCATGCGCCCGGCGTACTCGACGAGGCGAATCAGGACCTCCTTGCCGGAGTCGCGGTCACGGGCGTCGCAGAGCACCACGGGGGTTCCCTGGTCCAGGTCGAGGGCGCGAGAGACGTCCTGGGCGCCATAGGGGCGCGCGCCGGGGAAGCAGTTGACGGCGACGACGAACGGGATGCGCCGGTGCTCGAAGTAGTCGACCGCCGGAAAGCAGTCCTCCAGACGGCGGGTGTCGGCGAGGACCACGGCTCCGAGAGCTCCTTGCGAGAGTTCGTCCCAGATGAACCAGAAGCGGTCCTGTCCCGGCGTCCCGAACAGGTAGAGGGCGAGGCCGGAGCGGATGGTGATGCGGCCGAAGTCCATCGCCACGGTGGTGGTGACCTTGCGGTCCACGCCATCGGTGTCGTCGACCAGCTGACCCGCCTCGCTGAGCAGTTCCTCGGTGCGCAGCGGCCGGATCTCGCTGACGGAGCCGACCAGTGTGGTCTTGCCGACGCCGAATCCCCCCGCCACCAGTATCTTCAGCGCCAGGGCGGAGATGTCGTCGGCGGCTTCGACGTGCTCAGAGGCCATGATCACTTCTCTCGGGAGGGCCGGCTGCGGTCGACGTGCTCGGGCGTGAGGTCAGCATCATGGCAACTTCGACACCGCCTCGGGGGTTTGGACTGGAAAGCACCAGATGTGACCGACTTCCGGCCGACTGGCCACCGGAAGCGTGCGGAACGGCGGCCGAAGAGGCGCCGGGTCGGTCGTGAACGTTCATCTACAGGGCCCGCAATCCTTCGATGACCTCGCGCAGAATCCGCTCGTCCGGCAGATGCGCGGGCGGCACCGGGCGGCTGACGGTGACGCAGCCGAGTTCCAGCAGGTCGCCCAGGAGCACGCGGACCACGCCCACGGGCAGGTCGGCGTCGGCCGCGAGTTCCGCGACCGACTGCGTCTCGGTGCGGCACAGCTCGATCAAGGTCCGGTGTTCCGGGCCCAGCGCGCTGTCGCCGTCCATGCCCGGCGCGGCGGGGTCGAGGGTGACCAGGGCGATGAGGTCGAAGGGCACCCCGGTCGGGCCGGGCTGGGTACGTCCACCGGTCATGGCGTAGGGGCGCACCAAGGGTCCGGCCTCGCCGTCGTACCACTGGCTGCCCTCGTCGTGGAGGTCTCCCGGCGGCTTCTCGGTCATCCGTTCCGGCCTTCCCGGTCAGCCTGCCGCGGGCGGCCGTGAGGCGACCCGCGGTGCCGCGTAGAGGTGTTCACCCACGCGTCTGACCAGGCGTGCCATCTCGTAGGCGACCAGCCCGATGTCGGCGGTCGCGGCCGTGAGGACGGCGAGGCAGGAGCCGTCGCCGGCGGAGACCACGAAGAGGAAGGCGTCATCCAGCTCCACCATGGTCTGACGCACACCGCCCGCGCCGAAATGGCGTCCTGTGCCCTTGGCCAGACTGTTGAAGCCGGAAGCCACCGCGGCGAGGTGTTCGGCGTCGTCGCGGCCGAGGCCGGTGGAGGCGCCGACGGCGAGGCCGTCGTTGGAGAGCACCACGGCGTGGCGTACTTCGCCCACTCGCCTGACCAGGTCGTCCAGGAGCCAGTCGAGTTCGCCGGATCGCTGGTTCACGGTCGTGTTCGGCTCCTGGATCATGCGGGTTCTCCTTCGGTGCTGTCGCTGCCCGTTGCGGGCTCCGGTGCGACGCGGCCGGGACGGCGGCCGCCGCCGCGGACCCAGCCGTCGCGGTAGGCCGCCATGCGGTCCCGCACGGTTTCCGGGGTGCGTCCCTCGTCGTTGGGTGGTTCGGGTTCCGCAGCCGGTTCGGCGGGGCGCTCCTTGCGGAGCTGAGGCGCGAGGCTGGCCTGGCGCACGCGGCGCGGGAGGTCGTCCGAGGATTCGGAGTCGGTGGGCAGGCGGTGGGGCCTCAAGGTGCTGACTCCGGGAGGCGGTGTGTCGGGGACGGGTTCGGCGGGCGGTGGCACGGTGGCTACCAGGGCGGGTCGTCCGGTCTGGGTGATCACCGCTGCCGGGGCGGGTGCCTCGGGCATGCGCGCGTACTCACGTTCCGGCTCCTGAGGGGCCGGGGGCGCCTCGGCGGGCTGCTCCGGGGTCCCTTGGTGGACCAGGGCGGTGGGCAGCAGAACGACCGCGGTGGTACCGCCGTACGGGGAGGTGCGCAGGTGCACCTTGATGCCCTGGCGGGCGGCGAGTCTGCTGACCACGAATAGGCCCAGGCGGTCGCTGTCGAAGAGGTCGAGGCTCTCGGACTGCTCGATGCGCCGGTTGGCCTCGACGAGCGTCTCGGCGCTCATGCCCAGGCCCCGGTCCTCGACCTCGAGGACGTAGCCGTTGCCGACCGGTTCGCCGGACACCCGCACGCGCGTGTGGGGCGGCGAGAACTGGGCGGCGTTCTCGACCAGTTCCGCCAGCAGATGCGTGAGGTCGGCCACGGCCGCCCCGATGACGGCCGCTTCGGGGAGCTGACGGACCTCGACGCGCGCGTAGTCCTCGATCTCGGAGACGGCGGCGCGGACGACATTGGTCAGGGACACCGGCATGCGCCAGGCCCGGCCGGGTGCGGCTCCGGAGAGGATGATCAGACTTTCGGCATGGCGCCGCATGCGCGTGGTGAGGTGGTCGAGCCGGAACAGGTCGCTCAGCTCGTTCGGATCGTCGGAGCGGCGCTCCATGCTGTCCAGCAGACTGAGCTGGCGGTGGACCAGCACCTGGCTGCGGCGGGCGAGGTTGACGAAGACACCGGAGATGCCGCTGGCGAGTTCGGCGCGCTCCACGGCGGCGTGCAGGGCGGCCCGGTGCACCGTCGTCAGGGCCTCCGCCACCTGCCCGGTCTCGTCCTCGGCGGGCGGCCCGGCGGGCGCCTCGGCCCGGATGTCGATCTCCGCACCGGCCCGGAGTTTCCGCATGGCCGCCGGGAGTTTACGGCGGGCGATCTCCAGAGCGTCGTTGCGCAGACTCACCAGCTCGACCACGAGCGCGCGTCCGATGCGGACCGAGATCACGAGCGAGGCGACGACCGCGGCCAGGCCGAAGAGCACAGCGGCGCCGGCCGGGCTCAGCACGCCATGCGTGAACGGGTCGGCGCGGCCCGCCACCGTCCGGCTGGTGTCCGCCGCAATGCTGCTCATGTCGGCCTGCACGCGTGCGTGGGCGGTGGCCCAGCCCGAACCGGGCGTCGTGTCGACCGCCCTGGCTCCGGAGCCGGCGGCCAGGAGGCGGTCCTCGGTAGCAGTGAGGGCGAGGTAGGCACGGCCACGGGCGACGCGGTTCCAGTCGTCGCGCTGGGCGGCGGGCAGGTCGGCGACGGCGACCTGGGTGAGGGCACGCCGGTTGGCGACGGCGCCGTCCAGCAACAGGGCTCGTCGGCCGCGGAGGGTGTCGTCCGGGCTCGTGCTGCCGAGGACGGCGTTCTCCTGGGCCAGTGCTTCGGCGGCCCGGGAGAATTCGAGCAGCACGCGCGCGTCCGAGCCGACGTCGGCCCGCTGGATGCCGGAGAGCGCTCCGTCCACGGCGAACGCGGCGCCGATGGTCGTGGAGTACCGGTCGTACGCTGTGGCCCAGTCCGCCTCGCGGCCGAGCACGGCGGTCCGCAGCGAGCGGAGCTGCCCGACGCCGCCGACGAAGGTCTCCAGGCGGTTGCCGACTCCCGCGGGGAGCTGCTGGCCGGCGGCGACGGTGCTGTCGCCGCCGAGTCGCAGCTTCGCCACGGCCCGGTCGGTGGTGGCCGCGAGACCGCGCAAATCGTTTCCGCGTGCCGCGTTCGGTTCGGCGGCGTACCGCACGGCGGCGGCCCGTTCGGCCTGCAGCGCGGCGACGGTGACCGCGACGGGCGCACGCAGCTCGGCGTCGACCCGTTGGGACTGGCGCAGCTTGGACACGTCCTGAGCCGTGGTCACGGTGGCGTACGCCCACAGCGCGAGGAGCGAGACCACCGGCACCATCAGGAGGCAGACCACCTTGGCGCGAACGGTACGGGGGCGCATGTGCCAGCGGCCCGAGCGCGGCGGCGTGTAGTCCGGCGCCATGTCGAGGTACGCCTCGGGTCCCTCGTCGGCCGGGGGCCCGGCGTGTGCGCGCCGGCCGCGCAGCGGGGTCGGGGACTGCGCCGGTGGTCCGGCCTTCGGGGTGCTACGGGGTGGGCGCATGGCCTCCTCGCTCGGGCAGTGGGTCGGGGCTCTCGGGCCGGGCTTCCGCTAGTGGGCGGCGCTCTCGACGGGCCGTTGAGCGGTGGCGGACGCCTGGCGCTCGTCCGCCGAGGGCGAGAGGGCGACGAAAGCCGAGGTGATGAAGAGGTAGGAGCCGAGGCCCACGGCGAGCGGGAAGATGAACTGCATGGCCGTGGCGCCCGGCAGGGTCGCGCCGGAGGGGTCGACGTGGACGCTCACCGCGAGCATGCCGCTGTAGTGCATGCTGCTGACGGCCGCCCCCATGACCAGCGAGGCGAGGGTGACCGCGAGCGGGGACTTGATGTTCAGGCCCGCCCAGAGCGCGGCCGTCGCGGCGACCACCGCGATCACGATCGACAGCCCGACGAGTACGGGGTCGTAGGTGACGTCCCCGTGCAGCCGGACGGCGGCCATGCCCAGGTAGTGCATGCTGGCGACGCCGAGGCCCGTGGTGAGGCCGCCGACCAGGAGGGCGCGGTTGCGGTCCTTGCTGTAGCCGACGGCGAAGACGCCCGCGCACACGACGACCATGGCGACGACGAGGCTCAGGATCGTCAGCGGCACGTCGTAGCGGATGTCGGTGCCGCTGACGCGAAAGCCGAGCATCGCCACGAAGTGCATGGTCCAGATGCCGGTCCCGATCGCCGAGGCGGCCGTGATGAGCCAGTTGCGGCGGGCCCGGCCGGTCGTCGCCAGCGCGCGCGGTACAGCGCAGGCCGAGTGCGGCGCCGATGCAGGCCATCGCATACGAGAGCGCGGGGGTCAGCCAGCCGAAGGCCGCGTGGTCAAGGTGTCCCATGGCCCACGGACGCTAGCCGGGGCAGGGGCGTACGCAGGGGGCGCATTTCGAAAGCTGCCACAACATGACACAGCGGGTGTCCGAACATGACGTGGAGTTGCGGTGAAAGGACCGCATCGCGGCCTATCCCTGTGCGTGCGGCCTCAACGGGGACGGTGAGAGATCATCGGAGTATGAGTGACGACCACACGCACGTCCAGGAGTTCTTCACCGCCCGGGCGGCTGGCTGGGACAGCACGTTTCCCGACGACGGGCCCGCCTACGCGGCCGCGGTGTCCGAGATGGGGCTGGGCGAGGGCGACAGGGTGCTCGACGCGGGGTGCGGCACGGGCCGCGCGCTCCCGTCGCTGCGCGCCGCCGTGGGGTCGTCCGGGACGGTGATCGGGGCCGATCTCACCTCGGCCATGCTCGAGGTCGCCTCGCAGGCCGGGCGGGGCCAGGAGGGTGCCCTACTGCTCGCCGACGTCACCGCCCTTCCCTTGAGGACGGAGTCCCTTGACGCCGTCTTCGCGGCGGGTTTGGTCGCTCACCTCCCTGAGCCGACTGCGAACCTGCGCGAACTGGCCCGCGTGGTGCGGCCCGGTGGCACGCTGGCGCTGTTCCACCCCATCGGCCGGGCCGCGTTGGCCGCTCGCCAGGGCAGGCAGCTCACGCCGGACGACCTGCGGGCCGAGGCCAACCTCGGTCCTCTCCTCGCGCATTCCGGGTGGCACATGACGTCCTACGTCGACCAGCCCGGCCACTTCCTGGCGCTGGCAGTGCGCGAGCCCTGAAATCGGACTGCCGGCGGCTGCTCGCCTCAGTCCACAGCGTCGGTCAACTTCACCTGCCTCACCGGGCAGCCACCCGTCCCCGGAACCGGGTGTGTGCCCAGGTCGGCGGTACGGTAGCCGCTCGGGTAGCTCTTGATCTCCCAGTTCTGCCGGGCGAAGTGAGGCGCGCGGCGTGGCGGGAGCAGCCTCACCAGCCGTCCACGGGTCTTTACGGCACGGCGCACCAGGGAGGTGGCGGTCGCGCTCGGCGCCTCGTAGCGGAAGGCGCGCAGCAAAGGCTCGTCGAGGAGGGCGAGCGTCGCCGTCCGCAACAGCGGCGCGAGCGGACGTGGGTACCAGGACGTCATGAGGTCGAGCGTCGCGTCGGACACCTGCCGGGACCGTTGGTCCCAGGCGAAGTGCTCCCTCTCGTAGGAGTCGAGGAGAGCCTCGAACTCCTCGAACGTCTCCGGGATGTCAGGGATCCCCATGTGGCGCCCGAGGGTGCGGTAGTACTCGGTGGTGGCGACGATCTCGTGCCGGGACAACCGCCGCCAGCCGTAGGTGTCGATCCAGCGCCTGGGCATGACCACGAAGGTCGAGAGCACGTAACGCATGTCGTCGCCGCCGATGTCGTAGCTGCGGTGCATCTGGTTGATGCGCCGGATCGCGGTACGGCCCTCCGGGGCGGCGAAGCCGTGCTCCATGACGGCGTCGAGCAGCAGGGCGGTGTCGTCGTACCGCCGCTGGGAGCGCTCGGTCAGCTCCGCCGTGTCGGCGAGCAGCCGGCCGATGCTGGGGACGGCATAGGTGCGGTAGAGGGCCAGTTCCAGCGCGCGTGTGTAGTCCCAGGGGAATTCGAACGCGGCGCTGAGCCGGTAGATCTCCGGGGCATCGGCGACCGGGTCCATCCGCCGGATCTGGTCGAGCCGCTCGAAGCGTTTCACCGTGAGGTCCCCTTCTGTCGCGGAAGTTCCGACTCTACTTTGAGTGACGAGACATGTGTGATGAGCGAGCCCTGGGCCGGGGAAAGGTGGTTCGCATGTTCGACATGATCCGCAAGTACGTGGCCAGGCTGGGTCTTTCCGCGCACGGGGAGGCACCCACCGAGCCGAAGCCGCGGGGGCACAACCTTTTCGAGGCCGCGGCTGCCTATGCGGCGGCCCGCGCGCAGGACGACCAGGACGGAGTCGATGAGGCGTCGTCGTGGGTGTCGCCCGAGGCACTCTCCTTCGGTGTGGGCGAGTTGGCGAGCCGAGCCGTGGTCGCCCTCGCCCGGGAGCGTTCCACGACCCCTCGGGCGGTGGCCCGGGATCTGCTGGGCCTGCCGGCGGACTGAGGAGACTCTTGACGGCCAAGGGGTGTTTCGCCCCCGTCCGGCAGGAAAACCGCAGCTCCGCCCGGTGCGGGGAGTCGTGACAAGCTTCTCCCCCGCGCACTAGGGTGCGCGCCGACAGACGAACCACTGGGGAGGCTGAGATGGCCGGGTCGGACGATGCACCCGTGGCTGCTGCGGACGAGGCGCTCTACGTATTGACGGCGGTGCTGCTGACACCGGCGCAGTTCCCGAGCGTGCTCGGTGACGACTATCCCGCGGCCTGCGCGGCGCTCGGTCTCACGCCGCTCGACGAGGGGTACGGCCTGGTTCTCGGGCAGGACGGAGACGGGGCCCGGTGGACGGCCGTCATCGATGACGTGTCCCTGGTCGCGGTGGCCATAGCTTCCTGGGACTGCGGCATGGAGTACGAGTTGTCGCCCGACGAGCGCACCCTCGTGGCGGCCCTGCCCGGCTGGCCCCTGGCGCTCGCCGTCGCCGCACCCGATGTACCGGCCCCGCACGACCCGGACACCGAGGCCACGGACCCCCCGCCTCTCACTCCACCCGATACCAGCACCTGGGGACCGGCCCAGCGACGCCTCGGCGCCGACGAGATAGCGCTCCAGTGGGCCGAGTGGCGCGGCCGGCTCGACGACGCCGATGTCCTGCCGAACAAGCAGGCTTCCGGAACCGAGGCAACCGCCCCGGAGGCCGAAGCGGCACCGGAGACCGAGCCGGAAGGCACCGCCAAGCCCGGCCATCCCGGCGTCCGCCAGGTACTCGAGGAGGCACGCGCCTACATCGACGCCCCGCCGCCCCTCGGACGCGTCCGCTCCTCGTTCGCCCCCGGAGACGCGCGCACCCTGCGTGCCGACGGTCCCGGATGGTCGATCGTGGCCCGCACCGACGACATCGCGTTCATCCTGCTCGACACGGAACCCGGCGAGGTCATCCCCGTGGGACGGGGCCCGGAACTCCCCGGCCTGCTGGAAGGGCTGGACAAGATCGCCGTACGCCCGCTGTGACCCCGTGCGAAGCGCCGCCCAAAGGCGTCAGCGGCCTATCTCCTTGCGCGCCACCCGACGCAGCCTGCGCCGCTGCGAAGGGTCCAACGTCAGGTACGCGGCGGCGGGCACGCCCACGATGATCAGCAGTGCCGCCCACCAGGGCAGCCAAATCAGAAGGATCAGCCCGACCGCCACGCCACCCACGGCGATCTTCGCGTTTCTCGACATGAACTCCGCCTCCTACGTCACGACCCACTGCCGCTCTCTGCATGGGAAACGGTCCCGAGCGCCTCACGGTTCCGGCCACCGCCCCTGAGACATCCCTGAAGCCGACCCTGAGGAACCCCTGAGGCCCAGGTCGAAGGCCGACGCAGGACGCGCGTGACCAGCCTCGACGGGCTGACCACGCGCGATCCCGTCAGCCGCGGGCGCCGAGCAGGTGGGCCATCGCCAGCTGGTCGAGCCGCTCGAAGGCCATGCCCCGCGCAGCGGCGGAGTCCACGTCGAAGTCCTCGAAGGCCGAACTGTCGGCCAGCAGGGCGTCGAGGCCGTCCGCAGCCGTGGGCTGCGCCAGCTCGTCCAGCCGCGACGCGCGCAGCGCCTCCTGCACCTCCGGATCGGCACGGAAGGCGGCCGCGCGGTCCTTCAGGATGAGGTAGTTCCGCATGCATCCGGCGGCCGAAGCCCAGACGCCGTCGAGGTCCTCGGTGCGCGGCGGCTTGAAGTCGAAGTGCCGGGGGCCCTCGTAGCCGGCGCTCTCCAGCAGGTCGACAAGCCAGAAGGCGGCCCGCAGGTCACCGGCTCCGAAGCGCAGGTCCTGGTCGTACTTGATGCCCGACTGGCCGTTGAGGTCGATGTGGAAGAGCTTGTCCGCCCACAGCGCCTGCGCGATGCCGTGCGGGAAGTTGAGCCCGGCCATCTGCTCGTGCCCGACCTCGGGGTTGACGCCGTACAGCTCGGGGCGCTCCAGGCGCTCGATGAAGGCGAGCGCGTGGCCGACGGTGGGAAGCAGAATGTCGCCGCGCGGCTCGTTGGGCTTGGGCTCGATGGCGAAACGGATGTCGTAACCCTGCGCGGTGACGTACTCGCCGAGGAGGTCGAAGGCCTCCTTCATGCGGTCCAGGGCCGCCCGGACGTCCTTGGCGCCACCGGACTCGGCGCCCTC
Organism: Streptomyces griseoluteus; assembly: GCF_004784465.1. GTDB lineage: Bacteria > Actinomycetota > Actinomycetes > Streptomycetales > Streptomycetaceae > Streptomyces > Streptomyces griseoluteus. The sequence goes on from NZ_SRRU01000003.1 coordinate 311,867, forward strand.
GCGGCCGCCCCAGGCGACATAGGTCTTGGCGCCTAGTTCGGCGGCGAGGTCGATGTTGCGGATCGTCTTGCGCAGCGCGTAGCGGCGCACGTCGCGGTCGTTGGCGGTGAACGCGCCGTCCTTGAAGACGGGGTGGGTGAAGAGGTTGGTGGTCGCCATCGGCACGGCCATACCGGTCGCGTCCAGAGCCTGGCGGAAGCGCTTGATGTGCGACTCGCGCTCGGTCTCGGAGGCACCGAAGGGGATCAGGTCGTCGTCGTGGAAGGTCACGCCGTGGGCGCCCAGCTCGGCCAGGCGCTGCACCGACTCGACGGGGTCGAGGGCACGGCGGGTGGCGTCGCCGAACGGGTCCCTCCCCTGCCAGCCGACGGTCCACAGACCGAAGGTGAACTTGTCCTCGGGGGTGGGCTGGTAGTTCATGCCGCGGCTCCTTGGTGCGTACGACTATTTCGTCATGGCCGTTTACAAATTAGTATGCGAAGGCGCCTCTGGGAAGAGACCAGATGTCCTCGACGCCGGGGCGCCATCGATGAACGGCGTCGCTGCCGGTCGATGACGCCGCGGAAGAGGGAGAGCCCGATGTCAGCAGCCGAGGGTCCGCTCGTCGTCGGTGTGGACACGTCCACCCAGTCCACGAAGGCACTCGTCGTCGACGCTTCCACCGGGCGGGTGGTGGCGAGCGGCCAGGCCGCGCACACGGTGACCTCTGGCACGGGACGGGAGAGCGATCCGCGTCAGTGGTGGGACGCGCTGTGCGAGGCGCTGCGCCAGTGCGGCGACGTAGCGCACGAGGCGGCGGCAGTGTCGATCGGCGGCCAGCAGCACGGCCTGGTCACGCTCGACGCGCACGGCGAGCCGGTGCGTCCCGCGCTGCTCTGGAACGATGTGCGCTCGGCCCCGCAGGCCCGCCGTCTCGTGGAGGAGCTGGGCGGCCCCAAGGCCTGGGCAGAGCGCACGGGCAGCGTGCCGGGCGCCTCGTTCACGGTGACCAAGTGGGCGTGGCTGGCGGAGCACGAGCCGGACGCGGTCCGTGCCACCAGGGCGGTACGTCTCCCCCACGACTACCTCACCGAGCGCCTCACCGGCCTCGGCACGACCGATCGCGGCGATGTCTCCGGCACCGGCTGGTGGGCGTCCGCGACGGAGTCGTACGACGAGGAGACCCTGGCGTACGTGGGACTCGACCCGGCGCTACTGCCGCGCGTGGTGCGGCCCGGCGAGGTGGCGGGTACCGTGCGCGACGGCCATGACCTGCCGTTCTCCAGGGGCACGCTGGTGGCGCCGGGTACCGGGGACAACGCCGCCGCCGCGCTGGGTCTGGGCCTGCGATCCGGCACTCCGGTGCTCAGCCTCGGCACCTCGGGCACGGTGTACGCGGTCTCCAGGCGCCGCCCGACAGACCCGACCGGCACGGTGGCGGGGTTCGCCGACGCGCACGGCGACTGGCTGCCGCTGGCCTGCACCTTGAACTGCACCCTCGCCGTGGACCGGGTCGCGGCCCTGCTGGGGCTGGACCGGGAGGCCGTGGAGCCGGGCACCGCGGTCACCCTGCTGCCGTACCTCGACGGTGAGCGCACTCCCGACCTGCCTCACGCCTCAGGTCTGCTGCACGGCCTCCGCCATGACACGACCGCCGGTCAGGTGCTCCAGGCCGCCTACGACGGCGCCGTGCACTCGCTGCTCGGCGCACTCGACCTGGTTCTGGACGAGGACGCCGACCGCACCGCTCCCTTGCTGCTGATCGGCGGTGGCGCCCGCGGCACGGCCTGGCAGGAAACGGTGCGCCGACTGTCCGGGCGGCCGGTACAGATCCCCGAGGCGAAGGAACTGGTGGCCCTCGGCGCGGCCGCTCAGGCTGCGGGACTGCTGACCGGTGAGGACCCGGCGGCCGTTGCCCGCCGCTGGAACACCACGGAGGGACGGGTCCTGGACGCCGTGGAGCGGGACGAGGAAGCCCTGGACCGGATCGCCGGGGTACTCTCCGACGCGGCCCCGCTGCTGGAGCGGGGTGCGGACTCCCTCTGACCCGGCCCGCAAGGGGATCGCGCACCGGGTCCGGCAGCGAGCGACCGAACCACAAGCTGGGCAGGACCACGGAAACCGAGGATCGACGGAGGCATGACCGCACCGCCGCACGACAGCCGACCGACGGGGAGCGGACGCGCCCTGCCGGACACCCAGCAGGGCATGCGTCGCCGCAACCTGGCTCGGGTCATGCACGCCGTCAGCTCGGACGGCCCGCTGTCGCGCGCCACGGTCGCCTCGCGCATAGGTCTCACACGAGCGGCCGTGTCGTCCCTCGTGGACGAGCTGATCCGCTGGGGCCTGCTGGAGGAATTGGGCCCCGAACGACCGAGCCGGGTGGGACGGCCCGGCTCTGCGCTCGCGGTGAGCGGGCGTGGTCCCGCGGGGGTCGGGGCGGAGATCGGGGTGGATCATCTCGCAGTGTGCGCGGTCGACCTGCGGGGTGCGGTTCGCGCGCGGGCCGTGCGGCGCGGCGCGAACCGAGGGCGCTCCCCGGAATCCGTGGCCGAGGATCTGACCTCTCTTCTCCAGCAGGTCACGGCCGAGGTGGAGAAGGACGGTCTCTGGGTCGCGGGCCTCGCGGTCGCCGTTCCCGGTCTGATCGCCCGCGACGGCCGTAGTGTCGTGCGTGCCCCCAATCTCGGCTGGCACGACACTGACCTCGGCGGTGTACTGCCCGGCGGGGTGCCCTTGACCGTGGACAACGAGGCCAACTTCGGCGCCCTGGCGGAACTGTGGCTCGGTGCCGGCACGCCGGGAGACTTCCTCCATGTGTCTGCGGAGATCGGCATCGGTGCGGCGATCGTGGTGGACGGCCAGCTGCTCCGTGGAACCCGTGGCTTCGCCGGAGAGCTGGGCCATGTTCCGGTCCGGCCGGACGGACCTCCCTGCCCGTGCGGCGGACGCGGCTGCCTGGAGCAGTACGCCGGCGAGGAAGCGGTACTGCGGGCGGCCGGGATCGAACCCCGCGGTGACGTGGTGGGGGTGCTCGCGGAGCAGGCGGAAGCGGGCGACGAGGATGTGCGCTCGGCACTGCGGGAGGCGGGTACGGCACTCGGCATCGCTCTGACCGGGGCGGTCAATCTCCTGGACCCGGACACGGTCGTCCTGGGTGGCGCGCTGGCGGCCCTCTCGCCATGGCTTCTCCCCTCTCTGCAACGTGAGCTGCGCAGTCGCACAGCCGGTCCGGCATGTCCCGTGGCGGTGTCCGAGCTGGGGCCGGAGGGTCCACTGCTCGGCGCCGCGCATTCGGTGGTACGGGCCGTGCTGGATGATCCGGCGATGGTGGCGGAACGGCCCTGACACATGGGCGGATGCCCGTGGCTAAAGCCCGCCACGCTCACCGGGACCCGAAGTGCCTCGAACGGGTGGCCGACTTATCCACAATCCGCCAGTTGTCCACGGACTCGGCGCTCACCCTTCTGCCCAACTCCCGCGCGCCGTACCGTCATTCACGCGAGCCGCAACCGCCGGATCTCAATGGCGGAAGCCCAGGCCGTACACGTGCTGAGCACCATCTGCCACCTGCCTCGGGGGATACATGTCCGCGAAAGCGACCGGCGCACGACGCCACAACCGACACCACGGCGACCATTGCCGGTTCCCGCCGACCGGAGCTGACACTGTGTCGGTCATACGTGCCGGGCTCCACTGAGCCGGACGTGCACCCCCGCAGTACAGACGCATCCGCGCGCACCACGGTCACGCGCACCCGCATCCTCAACTTCCTTTTCACACATGGCAGATGACACCTCACACCGCTGAAGGGCAGCCGACGATGGAGATGAACCCGCCCCGTACCCACCTCACCCGACGCGGCATCCTCAAGGGCGCGGCGCTCGCCGCTGTCCCCTACGCACTCCTCCCCGGCCCCCAGGCGGCCGCGCAGGCGGCGGTCGACTACCCGCCCGGCGATTGGCAGCCCGCGAGCAGCGGCAATTACACGGTGTCCAGCCGGCCGGCGGCCTACAAGATCGACCGGGTGATCATCCATGTCACCCAGGAGACCTACACCAACACTCTGGCCATCTTCCGGAACACCGATAAGAAGGTGTCCGCGCACTATCTCGTACGCTCGGCGGACGGCCATGTCGCCCAGTGCGTCCGGGAGGCGGACATCGCCTGGCACGCGGGCGACTGGGAGTACAACACCCGGAGCATCGGCATCGAGCACGAGGGCTGGGTGGACCAGCCGGCCTACTTCACGAACGCGCTCTACGAGGAGTCCGCGAGACTGACGGCCGTGGTGTGCAACAAGTACGGCATCCCGAAGGACCGGGAGCACATCATCGGCCACTACCAGGTACCCGGCACCAATCACACCGACCCGGGGATGACCTGGGACTGGGTCCGCTACATCAGACTCGTCAATTTCTCCTGAGCTCCTGTCGGCCCGGTTGTCCGGAGCGGACCCACGCGTGACGATGGCCCAGTTGGTTCCCTCGCAGGGAGGACGAGTTGACCGATCAGTGGGTGGCTCTGGAGCCGGGAGCCGACCCAGACGAAAGAGTCCGGGCGCTACGCCGAGCCCATGAGACCTTCACGACCGCCGGCACGGTCCCGCGCCCGGTCCGGCCGGTGGTGGCCGAGTCCTGGCGGCGCAGCGCACGGGCCGGCGTCGGGCCGGACGGCACCGCGAGCGTGGAACTGACCGACGACGACCTGGGCGCATACCGTGCCGAACATCCACTGGCCAAGGTGATGCCGCTGGTCCGGGAGCTGGTGGGCACGTTCGCCGCCGATGGCTCACATCTGCTCGCGGTGTGCGATGCGCACGGCAGACTGATGTGGGTCGAGGGGCATCCGACGACGTTGCGGCAGGCGGACCGGATGAACTTCGTTCCCGGGGCGCGCTGGTCGGAAGCGGCTGTCGGCACCAACGCGCCGGGCACAGCGGTGGCGGTGGACCGTCCGGTGCAGGTCTTCGCGGCGGAGCACTTCATAAGGCGGGTGCAGCCGTGGACCTGTGCGGCCGCACCGATCCACGATCCGCACACCGGCCGGGTCCTTGGAGCCGTCGACATCACCGGAGGGGACGGCCTGGCACATCCGCACAGCCTGGGCTTCGTACAGGCTGTGGCACGCGCGGCCGAGTCGCAGCTCAGCCTGGTCGCCCCACCGAAGCAGACGGAGGACACGGTCACGCTGAGCGTGCTGGGCCGGGACGAGGCGGAACTCCGTCCGGGTGGCGGGCGCCGGATCAGGCTGAGCCGTCGGCACAGCGAGGTGCTCGTGCTCCTGGCCCGGCATCCCGAGGGCATGACCGGGGACGAACTGTTGTGCGCGTTGTACGCGGACGAGTCGGTGACGCCGGTGACCCTGCGCGCCGAGCTCGCCAGACTGCGCCCGCTGCTGCCGCCAGGACTGTTGGCGTCCCGGCCCTACCGGCTCTCCGTGCCGGTCGAGTGCGACGCGGCTCTGGTCGAACGGCAGTTGGAGACGGGTGCGCTCACGGCCGCCCTCCGGGCCTATCATGGCCCGCTGCTGCCGAACTCCCAGGCCCCGGCGGTAGTGGGGTTGCGACGCCGACTCGCCGCGGCTCTGCGAACGGCGCTGATCACCCGGGGCGACCCGGATCTGCTGGCGGACTGGGCTCACGCGCCGTGGGGTGAGCACGACCTGCTGATCTGGCGGGCCTTGGCGGCCGTGCGGCCGACCGCTCCGGTACGGGCGCGGATCGCGGCGCTGGAGGCCGAGCTGGCCGTACCGGGGGTACCGAGCCGACGCCCTAATGTGCGCCAGACACCCTGGGTGACCAGCGGTGCAACATATTCGCAACGTCCGCCCGTCTAGCCTGCACGACGGGAGCTGCCCAATGGCGGGCAGCGCTGCACCGGGAGGCACACCAGCATGACCCGTTACGCGACGCCCGGCTCCGAGGGCTCGATCGTCTCCTACCAGCCGCGCTACGACCACTTCATCGGTGGTGAGTACGTGCCGCCGGCGCGCGGGCAGTACTTCGAGAACCCGTCGCCGGTCAACGGGCAGCCGTTCACCGAGATCGCGCGCGGTACCGCGGAGGACGTCGAGCGGGCACTCGACGCGGCGCACGCGGCCGCGCCCGGCTGGGGCCGTACGTCGGTGACGGAGCGCTCGGACATCCTGCTGAAGATCGCCGACCGCATGGAGGCGAACCTCGAGTCGCTGGCGGTGGCCGAGACCTGGGAGAACGGCAAGCCGGTCCGCGAGACGCTGGCCGCCGACATCCCGCTGGCCATCGACCACTTCCGCTATTTCGCGGGGGCGATCCGTGCGCAGGAGGGGTCGCTGGGCGAGATCGACGACGACACCGTGGCGTACCACTTCCACGAGCCGCTCGGGGTCGTCGCGCAGATCATCCCGTGGAACTTCCCGATCCTGATGGCGGCCTGGAAGCTGGCGCCCGCGCTCGCGGCGGGCAACGCGGTCATCCTCAAGCCCGCCGAGCAGACCCCGGCGTCCATCCACTACTGGATGAGTCTGATCGCCGACCTGCTGCCGCCGGGCGTGGTCAACATCGTCAACGGTTTCGGTGCGGAGGCGGGCAAGCCGCTGGCCTCCAGTGCCCGGGTGGCGAAGGTGGCGTTCACCGGGGAGACCACGACCGGGCGGCTGATCATGCAGTACGCCTCGGAGAACATCAAGCCGGTGACGCTGGAGCTGGGTGGCAAGTCGCCCAACATCTTCTTCGACGACGTGTGGGCGCACGACGACGACTTCCGGGACAAGGCGCTTGAGGGCTTCACCATGTTCGCGCTCAACCAGGGCGAGGTGTGCACCTGTCCTTCCCGAGCGCTCGTCCAGAGCGGCCACTACACCGACTTCCTGGAGGCGGCGGTGGCCCGCACCCAGCAGATCAAGCCGGGGCACCCGCTCGACACCGAGACGATGATTGGCGCGCAGGCGTCCAACGACCAGCTGGAGAAGATCCTCTCCTACCTGGACATCGGCCGCCAGGAGGGGGCCAAGGTGCTCACCGGGGGCGAACGCATCGAGTACGACGGCGAGTTGAAGGGCGGGTACTACGTACAGCCCACCATCTTCGAGGGCGACAACCGTATGCGGATCTTCCAGGAGGAGATCTTCGGCCCGGTCGTCTCGGTGACGTCCTTCGACGACTTCGACGACGCGATGAAGCTGGCCAACGACACGCTGTACGGCCTCGGCGCGGGCGTCTGGACCCGCGACATCAACACCGCCTACCGCGCCGGCCGCACGATCCAGGCCGGCCGCGTCTGGACCAACTGCTACCACGCGTATCCGGCCCACGCGGCGTTCGGCGGCTACAAGCAGTCCGGGATCGGCCGGGAGAACCACAAGATGATGCTGGAGCACTACCAGCAGACGAAGAACATTCTTTGTTCCTACAGCCCTCAGAAGCTTGGTTTCTTCTAGAGCCTGAAGTCGGTTGCCTGGAGGCAACGTTGCGCTCCAGGCAACCCCAAATAACGACTACGTTCAGTGATGAGCTGGAGCCTTCGCGCTACTGTCTGACACCCAAGAGGGTCTCGCCCGGACCAGTCGTGGACCAAACGGCGCCGAACGACATCACCCGACGAGCCGCCCGCTCATGAGCGCCGCGAGTCCAGGACTTCCCGGGACCGGCTCGGGACAACGGCCGAGCCGCCCCCGCGCGACCTCGTCGTCGAGTTCATGGGGCTCCACATCGGGTTCCGGCATGGCTGGCGGGGGCGGCGAGCGCTTCGAGGACACCGCCAACTGTCCGCCCGGCGAGAGAAGCTGCCTCGGGGCGCTCTCGGCCCAGCACCGGGCGAAGGGTTCGGCCACGGAAGGTGGTACCGCTTTCACCCCTGCCTGTTCCGCCCGCCGGCGTGATGCGATCGCGCCGAGGCGCCCGCTGCGGGTATCCCGCTCCATCGGGAAAAGGAGATCGCACGGGCAATGGATCACCCCGTCCCGCTCTCCGGGTACCGTCAGGGTATGAGTCATCCGCACCCCGAGCTGAAGCCCGCCCCGCCCCTTGTCGAAGGAGGGCTGCGGGTCATCGCCCTGGGCGGCCTGGGCGAGATCGGCCGCAACATGACCGTCTTCGAGCACGCGGGCAAGCTGCTCATCGTCGACTGCGGTGTGCTGTTCCCCGAGGAGACCCAGCCCGGCGTGGACGTGATCCTGCCGGACTTCACCTCGATCCGGGACCGGCTGGACGACATCGTGGCCGTGGTCCTCACCCACGGCCACGAGGACCACATCGGCGGCGTGCCGTACCTGCTGCGCGAGCGGCGCGACATCCCCGTCGTCGGCTCCAAGCTGACGCTGGCGTTCCTGGAGGCCAAGCTCAAGGAACACGGCATCCGGCCGCGCACGGTGCGGGTGCGGGAGGGCAACCGGCGCGGCTTCGGGCCCTTCGACTGCGAGTTCGTGGCGGTCAACCACTCCATCCCCGACAGTCTCGCGGTCGCGATCCGTACCCGAGCCGGGATGGTGCTGCACACCGGCGACTTCAAGATGGACCAGTTCCCCCTCGACGACCGCATCACCGATCTGCGCGCCTTCGCCCGCCTCGGCGAGGAGGGCGTGGACCTGTTCCTCACCGACTCCACCAACGCCGAAGTGCCCGGCTTCACCACCTCCGAGCGTGAGCTGAACCCGGCGATCGAGCAGGTGATGCGCACCGCGCCGCGCCGCGTCATCGTCTCCAGCTTCGCCAGCCATGTGCACCGCATCCAGCAGGTCCTGGACGCCGCCCACCAGCACGGCCGCAAGGTCGCCTTCGTCGGCCGGTCGATGGTCCGCAACATGGGCATCGCCCGTGACCTGGGCTATCTGAAGGTCCCCTCCGGTCTGGTCGTGAGCACGAAGGAGCTGGAGAAGCTCCCGGACCACAAGATCACGCTGGTGTGCACCGGCTCCCAGGGCGAACCGATGGCCGCACTGTCACGGATGGCCAACCGCGACCACCTGATCCGCATCGGCGAGGGCGACACCGTCCTGCTCGCCAGCTCCCTCATCCCCGGCAACGAGAACGCCATCTACCGGGTGATCAACGGGCTCACCCGGTGGGGCGCCCACGTGGTCCACAAGGGCAACGCCAAGGTGCACGTCTCCGGCCACGCCAGCGCCGGCGAACTCGTCTACTGCTACAACATCGTCAAGCCCCGCAACGTCATGCCCGTGCACGGCGAATGGCGCCACCTGCGGGCCAACGGCGACCTCGCCATCCGTACCGGTGTCGACCCCGAGCGGGTCGTCATCGCCGAGGACGGCGTCGTCGTCGACCTCGTCGACGGGCGCGCGTCCATCACCGGCAAGGTCCCCGCCGGCAACGTCTACGTGGACGGCATGGAAGTCGGCGGCGCCACCGAAGCGTCCCTCAAGGACCGCCTCACCCTCGCCGCCGAAGGCGTGGTCACGGTGGTGGCGATCGTCGACGCGGACACCGGCGCCCTCGCCGAGCCCCCCGACTTCCTGGCCCGCGGCTTCGTGCACGACGACACCACCTTCGAGCCGGTCATCCCCGTCATCGAGAAGACCCTGGCCACCGCCGCCGAGGAAGGCGTCGGGGACGCGCACCAACTCGAACAACTCCTCGCTCGGGCCGTGGCGAACTGGGCGTTCCGCACCCACCGCCGCAAACCCCTCATCATCCCCATCATCATCGACGCCTGAGCCGTAGCCCGGCAGGCGGTCCCCGTTCCGGCCCTGGCCCCGCCGGCCTGGAGGTCGGGCACGGGAGTGCGTTGCCACCCCAGCAGGCCGGGGTGGCAACGCACTCCACATGACGAGTCCTCGGGAACACATCCCAAGGACTGGAGGCGCGAAAACCCGCAGCTCAACGGGGGCTCCCCCACTTTGGGGACGGTCTCTGGAGCGGCCGGAGCGTCAGACGAGCGTCACGGGTGCGCCAGGCGACGGTGTGCAGGACCTCGCCCACTTGTACGCCGCCGTCACCCGCGACAAGACCACCGGGCTCGACGAGGCGATCACGTTCGCCGACGGCGTCGCAGCACCACCTCATCGACCAGATCCAGTAAGCAGTCAGTGAGAGGGAACACGCGCCGGGTGGAATGCCTTTCACGGGAGGTGCGGTGCCATAGCATCTGCCCCGCATCGGGCTTGGCGCGGGCCCTTCGCGCGTCCGGGACAGCACACTGAGCACCACCGACACCGTGACCGTATGCGGGCCTGACGGGGGCGATGGGCCGACCACTCGTCCTTCGGAGAACGGGGACGGCCGGGGCAGCGCGATGACCTTGGCGGGGACTCTGGCGGCGGCGGAGACCGCAGCGCCCGTGGAGTCACTCGACGTGATCGCACGCATGCTCAGGGAGCAGCTCGGGGCCGCGTCGGTGTCGTTCCTCATCACCGACTCCTGGGGCAGGTGAAACGGGGGTGCTCTTCCCAGGCGACCGCGTCACCGAGGCAGACGCCTGCGGCGGCCCAGGCACAGGCCGAGGAGCACGTAGCCGGGACGCCGATCGTGTGCCGCTCATGGTCGGGCACGTCGTGGCCCTCCCATTCCCTCATGTCTTCCGCCTCGAACACGGGGCGCCTCCATCGCGGTCGGCTGAAGACCGCAGTCTCGTCTTTCTCTCGCTCCTCCGTCCGCCCAGGGACGGCCCCGCCCCTCGCGGAGCAGCACGCGGCCACGTGTGTGACGAGCGGCGCGAGCCCGAACCTGCCCCGGTCAGTAGGTGGCGAGGGAGATGGCTGCGTAGTGCGCGGTGAACGCTGCCACGGTCAGGGCATGGAAGACCTCGTGATAGCCGAACCAACGGGGTGAGGGGTCGCGCCGCTGCAGGGCGTAGACGACCGCGCCCGCGCTGTACAGGAGACCACCGACAACGATCAGGACGACTACGGTGCTCCACCGGTATGCAGGAAGTCGGGAAGGTAGCTCACCGGCGCCCAGCCCAGGGCCAGGTAACACGGGGTGTACAGCCAGCGCGGAGCTCCGATCCACAGGACCCGCAACGCGATGCCGGCCAGCGCTCCCGTCCAGACGATCCACAGCAGCACGGACCGCTGGTCCGGCGGGAGGAGGAGCACGGCCAGGGGGGTGCAGGTGCCGGCGATGATCAGGAAGATGTTGGCGTGGTCGAGGCGTCGCAGAAGAGCCTCGCCGAGCGGCCCCCAGGTGCCGCGGTGGTAGACGGCGCTCCTCGCGAACAGCAGCCAGGCGGTGATCGAGTACACGGCGCAGGCCAGGACCGCCTGCTGAGTACCGGCCAGGCACATGAGTACGACGCCCGCGCTCAGTGCAGCGCAGTAACCGAGTGAGCCCCCTTCCCCGCGTGGTCGCCTGGTGATTCGTCGGGTAGCCCGTCTGCACGGCGCTCTCCCCGCGCTGACACGACGTGACCACATTCGACTTCAGCGGCGTCGCGGTACACAGGCGCTCGTCCTCTCCCGGGCTCCTGGGCGTCACTGGCAACCATGCGGTCATGCTAGGAAACCTCACCCGGACACATGACGGGAGGTCGGTCCAGAACCCCGGAGCCACGTCGCCGGGACCGAGCCGGTTCGCCACCGTGGGAACTCCAGCCCGTCGACCCACCGCCAATTGGGCCTGCGGAAGCCGAGTAGAACGGCTGGTCCTGGGAATGATCAGGGCTTACGAACGGGCATCTCCGCTCGCCTACGCGCAAGGATCGCCGATGCTTCCCGAGGTCCGCCCCTACGTATCCACCGCACTCGCAGACCAGTTGGAACACCAACTGGACCTGGCTCCGCATCTCGAGGCGGGCCAACTCGATGTGGAGGGCGTCGCCGGCGTCGCAGTGGTCGCAGCCGCCCACTCCGATGGCTACGCGGCAACCGGCCATCTCCTCGGACTGCTGGCCGCGCTGCCTGCCCCCACCGCGGCGGGCGAGCGCTTCTGGTCGGACCTGTGGAGGTCTTCGGGCACCGCGTACCTGCTGCCCGTCAACATCAAGGATTCGGTCCTGCGTTCGCTGGCAGGAGAGGGAACCGCCCTGGCCCGTCAGGTCCTCTCGGCCGTCGATGAGTTTACCCCGCCCCAGCGCTTCGCGGCCGGGGAGGTGATCGGTCAGGCCCTCGTCGAGTCCGACCATCTGCCCGACCTCAAGACACAGGTCATCGGGGAACTGTGGCTCCGAGATCTCGAGCTCACGGCCTGGCGCGTCCTGCACGCAGACCGCAGGTCGGACGATCCGGCTGGGCGGAAAGCCTTCCTCGACGCCTGGACGAGCGTCTGAACGTCGGCTCCTCCCAACTGCACGGTAGCCGCGCCAGACATGCGGCTCCCGTGCCCGACGACGCTTGCCGCGACTGGAGTCACGTAGTTTTGGGCCGAAGTCGCACTGGCCCCGGGCCGGCCCAGGATCAGGGGCCGCACGAGCGGCGGCCACCTGACGCGGCGTGCGCGATCCCTCGGGCAGGTCTGCGGGGTCAGGCCGGGTTGATGTTCTCGGCCTGGGGACCCTTCTGACCCTGGGTGACGTCGAACGTCACGGCCTGGCCCTCCTGGAGCTCACGAAAGCCGGTGGAGTTGATCGCGGAGTAGTGCGCGAAGACATCCGGGCCGCCGCCGTCCTGGGCGATGAAGCCGAAGCCCTTCTCCGCGTTGAACCACTTCACAGTTCCCGTTGCCATGTCTTACGCCTTCCAGTCGATGAACGTCTCCCACTCCATGTGGCAGACGGAGGTGATCGCCCTGGTTCCTGCGGCACAGCACAGCAAAACGCCCACACCAGAGGCGTGGGCAAGGGGGAATTCCGAACCACGACAGCTGACGCAGACGTTACACGCCCACACACCGCGTCACCAGAGGTGGTGATCACACCGCGCACTAGGCCGTGCGTGCGGTGCCCGCCGGCGCTGACGGGCACGCTCATCTCATGCCGCTGCCGTGGGATTCGCTGATTCGGCGGCGCGGCGATATTCGACGTTGATGCGCTGGGCTTCCTCGAGCTGGTCTTCGAGGATGACGATCCGGCAGGCAGCCTCGATGGGGGTCCCGTGGTCGACGAGTTCCCGGGCGCGGGCGGCGATACGCAGCTGGTAGCGGGAGTAGCGGCGGTGTCCGCCTTCGGAGCGCAGGGGGGTGATCAGGCGGGCGTCGCCAAGGGCGCGAAGGAAGGCAGGGGTAGCGCCGAGCAACTCGGCGGCCCGGCCCATGGTGTAGGCGGGGTAATCGTCGTCGTCGAGACGGCCGAACGTGTCGTCTGCTGTCATTGCACCTCTCTGTGGAACGGGCGGAGGGGCCCTGGCGCCGTACTGGCACCAGGGCCCCGAAGGAACTACTACACCATCTGCCGGCCCTGATACTGCACCGGCCCTCTGTTTCCGCAGACCCGACCGAGACACTGTCGGGGGTGCGGGGATCGCGGTTGCTCGACCGGAGACCACCTCACTATCGATGTCCTGCGGTACCCGGGTTCAAGACCTTCACCCGGGCGATCCTGATGGCGCTCGGCTCCTCCGTTCTTCCCTCTTGATCAACTACTCACCAACAGTCGGCCCCGTCACCCGTCGTGCGTCTGCTCTGGCTTGGAACCCCACTGCCGAACCTCCCGGTGCGCGCGTCCGCAGCCGACGCCTTCACCGGGGTACTGCTCACTGACCTCGCTGCTGGGTACTGCGATCCTTCATTCACGGGTACTGCCACTGCGGTACTGCTCATGGCGGCCCCTGATCACCGCGGGCCACCCGGTCCGGTCGTCAGTCCCGTCGCCGTCCTGCAACCACTCTGGCTTCGAAACTCCACCACCGAACCGTCCTGCGAACTGCAACTGCGGTACTGCTGCCCGGCAGTTCATCTCTGCCGGGCTCGCTCGATCTCGGCTACGACAGAAACCATAACCACACCGCCACCCAATTTCTACTGTGACCGGGATAGATTTCCGAGTGCTCGAAGACCAGGTAATCCGCCCCGATGGGTCCATGGCTGGTTCAAGCAGCTCCGAGGCTCAGTCCGGCGCAGGGATTCCCCGCCGCGCAGGCACGTCGGGCTGAGTGTGACGTCGCCGGCTGCGCCGCGGCTACTGTCGTCCGGCGCCGGCCACCACACGGCCCATGCGTCCGAACAGATTCAGGACTCGGTTGGCGCCATTGCCGCCGACCTGGGACGCGCCCTCGGTGCCCTGCCGATAGTCCGGGTACCCCCGCGCCGAGGAGCGCGAGGCGGCCTGCCTCGGCGCACGCGTCGAGGCAGGCCTACGGCGCGGGGGCACGCACCGCGAAGCTTGCTTTTGCCATGAGCCTCGCCGTCGAACTGCCATGGGTGACCGGCAACGAAGCCTACGGGCAGGACCCTCGGCTTCGTGCCGCCCTGGAAGCGCGCGGCGTCGGCTACGTGATGGCGGTCGCCTGCTCCACACGGGTGCGGATCAATTCAGGCCGCCCCCATCCGCGGGAACACCGTCGCCGCGACGAGTTCACCGAGAGCCAGGCGAGGGCCGCAGGACCGCATTCACGGGCGTGCCGGCCGCGATCTGAGCATGGCCTTCTTCTGCAACGAGGCGAAGCACGCGCTCCCGCTCCTGGCGGCCCCAGGTCTCCTTGGTCGCGAGGATGCCGACGAGACCGATCAAGGCCGCGCCGAGGTAGAGCAGCGCCGCGCCCGGCCACCCGAAGGCGCCTACCAGGGCGGCGGCGAGCAGTGGTGCGAAGCCGCCGATGGCCGCGGCGACCTGGTACCCGAGGGAGGCGCCCGAGGTACGAGTGGCGGTGCGGAACTGCTCGGTGAGCAGAGAGCCCTGGGTTCCAGTCAGCGATGCGTGGATGAGGCCGATGCCGATGATGAACACCGTCACCACCAGGGCGGGTCGGGCGGAGTTGGTGAGCAGATACATCGGGAAGGCGAAGAGGATCGCCGCCGTACAGGCCGTTATGTAGATGGGGCGGCGTCCGATGCGGTCGGTGAGTGCGCCGGCGAGGAAGGTGACTGCCATGGCGAGGACGCTCGCGGCGGTGATCGCGCTAAGGGCCACGGACCTGAGGTCGGGGTGGCGTTCGGTGATGTAGTTGAGCAGGTAGGTCGCGGTGGAGTAGTAGGCGAAGGATTCCACGACGCGCAGGGCGATGACACGCACGATGCCGCGCCAATCGCCGACCAGGGTCGCGAGGAGCGGGTTCTTCTCGGTCTTGCCGCTTGCCTGGGCCTCCTTGAATTCGGGCGATTCCGTGAGACGGGAACGTACGATCAGCGCGACGATCACAAGGACGGCGCTGAGCAGGAAGGGCGTCCGCCACTGCCAGTTGCCGTCGAGGGTGTCACTCCACGCGAACACGCCGCTGGCCAGAGCAATGCCCAGAGGGTTGCCGGACTGGGGGATCGCGGCGAACATGCCGCGGCGGTGCCACGGCGCGTGCTCGTAGGCCATGGTGATCGCACCGCCCCATTCGGCACCGAATGCCAGGCCCTGAAGCATGCGGAGGGCCACGAGCAGGATCGGTGCAAGCGCGCCGACCTGTTCGTAGGTCGGCAGCGCGCCGATGAGGAAGGTGGCGGCACCCATGACGAGCATCGCCGTGACGAGGACGGGTTTGCGGCCGACCTTGTCGGCGAAGTAGCCGCCGATGGCTCCTCCGAGCGGTCGCATGACGAAACCGACGGCGAGGGTGGCGAAGGAGAGCAGGGTGCCGACGAACCGGTCGCTCTCGGGGAAGAAGACCGCTCCGAAGTAGAGCGCGGAGGCGGTGCCGTATGCGATGAAGTCGTAGTTCTCGACGCTGGTGCCGAGGCCCGCGGCGACTGCTGTCTTGACGCGGTCCTTGGAGCCGAGCACGCTTCGCCGTCCGGCGGGGGCGCTGGTGGACATGAGGATCTCCTTGGTGAGTCGCCGGAGAGAAGCCGGCGTCTGCGCAGTGAGGAGGATGGGGCCGCACGAGGGGGAGGCCGGATCCTTCAACTGGGTGCTTCTGGGCGTGACGAACAGGCGCCCGGCGCAGTCGTTCGCGGGCGGGGCACTTCGGTTCAGCAGAAGAGAGAGTTCACCCGCTCAAGGGGTGTGTGGGCGGCTTGTCAGGAGGCCGAGGTCAGGGCGTCGAGCGCGTTGAGCTTGGCGACCCGGCGGCGGGTTTCTTCGTCGTCGTCGAAGACGGCACCGAGGAACTCACGGACGATGTCGGGCACGAGTGCGTGCGGGACCAGCCAGGCCCCGATGGCGATGGCGTTGGCGTCGTCGTGCTCGACTGCTTGGTGGGCGGAGTAGGGCTCGTGGGCGAGACCGCAACGAACGCCGGGCAGCTTGTTGGCGGCCATGACGGCGCCCTGGCCGGTGCCGCATACGAGCACCGCCCGCTCGGCGGAGCCAGAGAGCACCACCTCGCAGGTGCTGCGGGTGATGTCGGGGAAGTCGACAGGGTCGCAGCTGTGGGTGCCGCAATCGATCACGTCGTGACCGAGAGCCTCAATGGCCTGGCGGACGGCATCTTTGAGCGGATATCCGGCGTGGTCCGCGCCGAGGGCGACCTTCATCGGTGGTTCCTTTCAGGACGGGCGAACTGCCTGCCGTCGGACTGGGGACGGAGGTTGTGGTGGTGGGTCTGGTCTGATAGTGACGGTGAGTGCGTGGTGCGGGTGTCGGTCGCACGCTGCGCGATCGCGTAAGCGCAGGCGACGGCCTTGCCGGGCATTGCACGCTCGGCGCCGGGCCCCGAGGGGTGCTCTCCACCTGGCGGCTGTGGCTGTGAAGCCGCCGGGATCGCGGGCGAGGAAGGCGTCCAGGGGCATCACCGTCGACGGCGTCGGCCTCGATGTGGACTGCACAGTTACGCCTTGACGACGCGGCTGGCTGAGGAAGCCGGCGTCCTTGCTGGGGGCGGCGCCGAGGGCGATCCCCACGGTCATCGGACGTCCTGCGCGGACCGGTCGGCGAAGGTGGTGGGGACACGCTGTCCGAGTGCGGCGCGGCCAGCGATGAGGTCGACGAGCCCGCGTACACCGAGTCGGCCGATCGACGACGCGTCGTTGCGGACCGCGCTGATGGGCGGAGAGGCGAACTCGAACCAGTCGAGGTCGTCGAAGGAGACGACTTCGATACGGGCGGCCTGCTCTGCGCCGAGCCGATCACGCAGGGCGCGTACGGCTCCCAGGGTGGTCAGACCGTTCGCGCCGAACACGGCCGTGAACGTGACGCCACGGTCGAGGATGCGGGACATGGCCTCGGCCGCTCCGCCGGCCAGGAAGTCACCGGCGTCGAGCAGCCTGTCGTCGGTGCTGATGCCGTGTGCCTGGCGCCCGGCGAGGTAGGCGGCGCGGCGCTCGGCGCCGGTGGAGATCGAGTCCGGGCCTCCGATGAAGGCGACGTCGCGGTGGCCCCGGCGCTGCAGCCAGGCAAGCACCTGCTGCACGCCCTGAGCGTTGTCCGTGCCGTACAGCGGGGCGCCGACGCCCTCGATCGTGCGGTTGAGGAACACGACCGGCAGTCCTGACGCGAGCGTGGCGGCAACCTGCGGCGAGACGGTGCTCTGCGGTGAGAACAGCAGGCCGTCGATGCGCTGAGCGGCGAAGGTCCGAAGGTATTCGTCGGCCTGCTCGGCGTCCTCGTTCGCGTTGGCCAGCAGCACGGTGTATCCGTGGCGGCGTGCCTCCTGCTCTGCGGCGTGAGCCAGCTCGGAGAAGAACGGGTTACGGATGTCCGAGACGAGCAACCCCAGCACGTCCGTACGGGCACGCCGCAGCGAACGGGCGGGGCCGTTGGCGATGTATCCCAGCTCGGCGACGGCCGCGAGCACACGGGCACGGGAGTCGGCCGACGTCTGACTGCTGCCGCTGAGCACACGGGATGCGGTACCCAGCGCGACGCCGGCTCGTGCCGCGACATCCTTGATCGTGGCCATCCACCCCACCTCCTTACGGAAACGTTTCCATGGCTGGAATGAGACTAAGATCGCACATCCATCGAGAGATGAACAAGGGTCGAAACAAGTGCAGCAACGAGCTGCTGCCCCTGCCCGACAGGGCGCCAGCGGTGGACCGCGTCGTCGGACGACCCCGGCGATGGCTCTGGCGAGGGTCGGCGAGGGCTTCGATGGTCTCCGTGTCGCGTGCGCGCACAGCGCGAGGGCCCGCCTGCCGGGCATGCCTCTTCTCGAATTGGACGAGGTGTTTCGTCCCGTTCCGTCATGGAGCGTGTGTGCGTGCGCCGGTCGCGCCGGGTCGGCGTGGCGTTCAGTTGGCCGGGGTACCGACCCGCTCCGCCAGAAGGGTGGGGGCCTCGATGCCTGCGGGCAGCAGCGGGTCCGGCTCCAGGTCGTCCCCAGTGACGCGCAGCGGCAGAACGCCTGCCTCCAGGCCGAGTCGAGCGTCCTCGCCGGCGCCGTCGTCCGGGGCTCCGGTGCGTTTCCTGACGAACGCCTCGTCCAGGGGGGAGAGCGAGCAGCGCCGTTACCCGAGTTCCGTGCGGCTGGGACGGCGGGCGTAGTCACACTGGCCAGGCGTGGCTTGCTCGGTCAGGCGGCGCAGTTTCCAGCCTGCCGCGCATGTCGACGGATCGAGCAACGCGCAGGTACTCGCGGTCCTTGCAGCGGTAGGCCCTCTGAACGACGATCTCGACCAGGTCAGTAAGTTTCGCCCTGACCGTCTCACTGTGGCCAGCGACCGCCACGTCCCGTACGAGGCTCTGTTTCGTGCCCCACTCCTTGGCATGCCGGGTCCACTCCTGCGGATACCTTGCCTCCCATTCCAAGAAGAGGATCGCGTACGGCAGACCCTGCCACGCCCTGATGTCCCCGGGCGGGCGGTTCCACAACCCGTTGGGCAGCGAATACTTCCCGGCTTCGAGGTACATCTCATGTGCCTGCAGAGCGGCCGGATCCCGCCACCGGCATCCCGCTCGACGGCGGGCCCGCCGTTCCCCGGCCCAAGAACACCAACGCTCCCTTCCGCGGCTTCGGCAACCAGCAAGGACACCTCCCGCGGCACCGGCGGCACATCCCGAAAGGCCGGCGAGGCCCCCAAGCTCGCCGAGGCCCGCAAGGCCGCCCACGTGCGTCGCAACGGCTGAAAGCCGTTGCCGTGGCAGCGAATCTCCTGGCCACGGGACCGACAGCCCTCGGCCCGGCCCGGAGCCCGGCCTGCGCCACCCGCCTACGAAGCGAACGCCCTCGGCAGCGAGAGGGATACCCGCCGAAACGGAACAGGATGATGTTGCCGGCGTCCCGCACTGCGCCCGGCGTGGCAAGCTGTGCTTGCCCACCCCCGAACCCAGGAGGTCACCATGACCGCAGAGCCCGCGTCTACGGAAGGTTCGGAGCCGGCTGCCCCCGAGACGTCCCCTCTGGCGCCGGACAGCGACGGCAACTACGACCTCAAGCGCAAGTTCCGCGAAGCCCTGGCGCGCAAGCGCGGTGCGCAGGCGGACGCCGCCGATGTTGCCGCCAACCCGAATGCGTCGAAGGTGCGCGCGGCGCACGGCCCGGCTGCGAGCCAGCGGTCGTTCAGGCGCAAGAGCGGTGGCTGAGTCGATCAGTCCCGCGGTCTGGCCGCTCAACCAGCACTCTGAGCGCCACCCACTCGCGCGCCCCGTGCAGTGGCCCGCCACGTGCGCGTACCCCTGTGCGCGCTGCGGGCGAGGCCTAGGGCCTGGCCGGCGGATCATGCCGGAGACGCGAGGGCCGGCATGCCTGTCTGCGGTGTTGTCGTCGGTTGTCGACGCTCCGCGCCGACGCCCTCCTTCGCCGTGCAGCCAGACGCGCCGGCCCTCGCTCACCTGGGCTCCAGGGCACCGCCGGTTTCCTCCGACTTGATCCGCCGGACAGGCCCTAGGTGTATTGACCCGCAGGGTTGTTTACGCGGCTGATCGGTGGGTGGCCGTCGAGTGCGGTGTGGCAGCGGTGGTGGTTGTAGGTGTGCAGGAAGTCTGCCAGGGCTGCTGTTCGTTCGGTGTTGCTGGTGTAGGGCCGCAGGTAGGCCCACTCATCGAGCAGGGTCCGGTTGAAGCGTTCGACCTTGCCGTTGGTCTGCGGCCGGTAGGCGCGGGTGAGCTTGCCTCTCGCGCCGAGGTCGGCCAGGGCCTGCTGCCAGGCGAAGCTCTTGCGGTAGGGCCAGGCGTTGTCGGTCAGCACGCGCTCGACGTGGTCGATGCCGTGGGCGAGGAAGAAGGCTGCGGCCCGGCGCAGGAAGGCGGCGCAGGTGGCGGCCTTCTCATCACCGTGGATCTCGCTGTAGGCGAGGCGGGTGTGGTCGTCGACGGCGGAGTGGATGTAGTCGAAGCCCATGCCGCTGCGGGTGGCCCGGCCGGCCTGGCGGCCCAGGACCTTATGGCCGCCGCCGTCCGGGATCCGGCCGAGTTTCTTGACGTCGACGTGGATGAGTTCGCCGGGCTTCTCGCGTTCGTAGCGGCGGATGAGCTGGCCGGTGGGCCGGTCCAGGAAGGCCAGGCGGTGCAGGCCGTGCCGGACCAGGATCCGGTGCACGGTGGAGGCGGGCAGGCCCAGGATGGGGCCGATGCGGGCGGGGCCGAGCTTTCGGTCCTGGCGCAGGCGGCGCACCTGGTCCTCGACCGTTGCCGGGGTGCGGTGCGGTGTCGTGCGTGGCCGGCTGGAGCGGTCGTGCAGCCCCGGCTCGCCCTCGGCCCGCCAGCGGCGGACCCACTTGTGGGCGGTGACCCGTGAGATGCCCATCTCGGCCGCGACGTGCGCGACGGGACGGCCGGTGCGGACACGCTCGATGAGCAACCGCCTGCCGTGAATGGTCAGCCGGGCATTACGGTGGGACACGAAGACCTCCGTGTGGTGCAGTCCTAGACAGCTCCACCACACCGGAGGTCTTCGCCATGATCAAGACCCGTCGGCGTTAACCACGCTCGTGATCAATACACCTAGGGGCGAGGCGTTTCAGCGGGAGAGGGCGAGGATACCCAGGCTGCTGCCTTGCTCGTCGACCACCGGCAGGACACCGAGCCGACGGGAGCGCATCGCCTGCCCGGCTTCGGCCAGCGTGGTGAACGAACCGTGGTCGCCGAGGATATCGCGCAGGCGGACACGGTCCGTGTAGTCGGATCTGTCACGGACGGCGGCGAGTTCGGTACGGGTGACCAGGCCGGTGCACTGGTCGTCCTGGTCGCAGACGACCAGTCGGCCCGTGCGTGCGGCGGCCATGACGGCCAGCGCCACCTCGACGCTCATGTCGTCACAGACCTGCGGTCCGGCTGCGTCCATGCCCTCCACCGCCGTCCTGTGCGCGGGGTTGGCGCCCGTCGGGCGGGGCTGCGTCTGAATCAGCGTCAAAAGGTGCCTCCTGCAGAGATGGGCTGGCTTCCTGATCGCGAAGGTTCTATGCCACCGTGTCGAGGACGGGCTGGCGTACGCGGGCGCGCCGGGTCGCCGAGGAAGGACGGCGTCGGCCTCGGGAGGTGGCGCCGCGCTTGGGGCGTTCGACCACCGGTGCGGTGATGACGACCGGGATGCCTGACGGGGCCTGGGCGCCGGTGATCAGGCTCAGGGCCTCGTCGCCCGAGCGGATCTGGGTGGTCTGGGGCCTGATTCCGGCGTCCGACATGAGGCGGACCATGCCGCGGCGCTGGTTCGGCGTGACGAGCGTGACTACGCTGCCGGACTCGCCGGCGCGGGCGGTACGGCCGCCGCGGTGGAGGTAGTCCTTGTGGTCGGTCGGCGGATTGACGTTGACGACCAGGTCGAGGTTGTCGACGTGGATGCCACGCGCCGCGACATTGGTCGCCACCAGCACGGTGACGTGCCCGGTCTTGAACTGCGCCAGCGTGCGGGTGCGTTGCGGCTGCGACTTGCCGCCGTGCAGCGCGGCGGCGCGTACCCCGCTGTTGAGCAGCTCCTGGGTCAGCCGGTCGACGGCGTGCTTGGTGTCCAGGAACATGATCACGCGGCCGTCGCGGGCGGCGATCTCGATCGTGGTGGCGTGCTTGTCGGCGCCATGGACGTGCAGCACGTGGTGCTCCATCGTGGTGACCGCACCGGCCGACGGGTCGACCGAATGCACGACGGGGTCGGTCAGATAGCGGCGCACCAGCAGGTCGACGTTGCGGTCCAGGGTGGCGGAGAACAGCATGCGCTGCCCCTCCGGGCGCACCTGGTCGAGCAGCGCGGTGACCTGGGGCATGAAACCCATGTCGGCCATCTGGTCGGCCTCGTCCAGCACGGTGATGCCGACGTGGTTCAGCCGGCAGTCGCCGCGGTCGATGAGGTCCTTGAGCCGCCCCGGTGTCGCGACGACGACCTCGGCTCCGCCGCGCAGCGCGCCGGCCTGCCGACCGATCGACATGCCGCCCACCACCGTGGCCAGCCGCAGCCGCACGGACCGGGCGTACGGGGTGAGCGCGTCGGTCACCTGCTGCGCCAGCTCACGCGTGGGTACGAGGATCAGCCCCAGCGGCCGGTGGGGCTCGGCACGCTGTCCGGCGGTGCGGGCGAGCAGGGCGAGGCCGAACGCGAGGGTCTTGCCGGAACCGGTGCGGCCGCGGCCCAGGACGTCACGGCCCGCCAGGGAGTTCGGCAGCGTCGCTCCCTGGATCGGGAACGGTGCGGTCACACCCTGCCTGCCGAGTTCGGCCAGCAGTTGCTCGGGCATGTCGAGATCGGCGAAGCCCTCAACCGCGGGCAGCGCGGGGGTGATCGTCATTGGCAGCGCGAACTCACCTTGCACTGCGGCGGGCCGACGGCCGTAACCGCCGGAGCGGACGGGCCCGCCGGTACGGCGCGGTGCCTGCGAGCTCGTGCGGCTGCCGCCCTTTCCGGCGCCGGCACGGCCGTCACGGGAGCGGGCGGGGCGGTCGTTCGTGTACGTGCG
Source organism: Streptomyces griseoluteus (assembly GCF_004784465.1). Taxonomy (GTDB): domain Bacteria; phylum Actinomycetota; class Actinomycetes; order Streptomycetales; family Streptomycetaceae; genus Streptomyces; species Streptomyces griseoluteus. The sequence goes on from NZ_SRRU01000003.1 coordinate 334,560, forward strand.
GTTCATGCGGAACCTTCCTCGATGTGGCACATATCAAGGAATTCCCGCTGCGATGAACGGCACGGAGAATTACCAGTATGGACCGGCGGCAAAAGAAAGCAGATCTGGCCGACGGAAATCTCCGTGGGCGCAGGTGCTGAAATGGGTGACGCGATGGGGACTTTGCGATCCGGACGTCGGCTGCGATGCAGCACTTCAGGATGCGTCCGCTTCCTGTGGGAGGAACCGCTTGTGGTGGTACTGCGGATTCCTCCGACGCGTCCCGCGGGTGAAAGCCCCTGCGGGAAACGCATGCAGCTGGGGCCCGCACCCCGAAGGATGCGGGCCCCAGCTACGGATTGCGCGTGAGCGTCAGGCCGGAACGATGTTCTCGGCCGTCGGGCCCTTCTGGCCCTGCGCGATGTCGAAGGTGACCTTCTGACCCTCGAGCAGCTCACGGAAGCCCTGCGCTGCAATGTTCGAGTAGTGGGCGAACACGTCGGCGCCGCCACCGTCCTGCTCGATGAAGCCGAAGCCCTTTTCCGCGTTGAACCACTTCACGGTACCAGTAGCCATGTCGTATCTCCTTTGGGGCAGTGCATCGGCGTCCGCACCACGCGGACGCCGTGTCGCCGCGATGATCACCCCGCCCGGAAATGACCGGAAATACAGAAGTGCTCCCGACCGGCGGAAGCCTGGTGGGGGCACTTGAAGTTTCGGGAACCACAACTGCAACTGAGATAGACAGTAGCACGCCGGAGCGGCCCCTGTGCGGTGGATAATTCCACTCTGCTCGTCGCGGCAAAAACTCCCACTGCACGGGCCCCCAAAATCTGATCCCTCGGGAACAGATATTGATTCACTCAGAGCTTAACGTCTTAGGAAGAGTTGCCGGCCGGCACGCTGCGCGACGGCTGGAGCAAAACCGCTGCCGCCCAGGAAATGCAGCTGCGAGCCTGCGGGGACGACCATGCAGCGGCTGCCGTTCCCGGTCCCGGATGAGCGAGCCCACCTCCTCAATGTGGGTGAGGCGTACCAGCCTGCGGAGACCACCAGGAGATCACGCCTGCCTGCACGCCTTCCGAGCACAGGCGCGTTGCCGGAATCGAAGCGGCACACCACAGGCGCATCCACCGGGAAGCCGTCGCAGAAGAGGCCCGCACCCAGTACGCCGAGGCTCAGCGCGCGCCATAGCCACCATCGCGCCACCGCGCAGGACTGGATGGACGGCCCTGGACGGCGTCTACGACATGTGCCATGTGGTACCCAGTGAGGGACCCAGGATCAGGACCGGAGCGTCTTCTGGCCCGTCAAAGCGGTATTGCAGGGTGTTCGGGGGTGTCTCACTCACGCCCCAGACCCTCTCACGTCTCACGGACGCCCCTATAACGCGGGGGCGCGGGAAACCGGTCTGACCAGGTTGAAGACCTCGCGGGCGACATACCGCTTGAGGCATCGGATGATCTCGCGCCGGGTCTTGCCTTCCTGGGTGCGGCGTTCGTAGTACGCCTGGGTTCGGGGGTCGTGGCGCAGGCGGGTGAACACGATGCGGTGCAGGGCGGCGTTGGCCTGCCGGTCGCCGCCGTGGTTGAGCCGTCGCGTGATGCGCCGCCCGGAGGAGTACTCGATGGGGCTGACTCCGCAAAGGGCAGCAAAGGACGCCTCGGTGTTCAGCCGCTCGGGATTGTCCCCCATGGTGATCAGGAGAGTGACGGCGCTGTCCGGGCCGATGCCCATCGGTACGAGCAGTTGCGGCGCGTGGCGTTCGACGAGTCGGGTCAGGCGTTGGTTCAGCTCGTTGATCTGCCCGGTGAGCTGTTCGATGCGTTCGGCGAGCATGCGTAATGTCATGTGGGTGGCCTGGACCACCGCGTCCTCGTCTCCCCCGCCATCGGGTGGGCTGAGGGTCGCGCAGGTGCGGAACAGCTCGGCGTTGCCCAGGCTCGACAACCGTTCCCGCAGGGCGGGGTCGGCGATCACTAGGACGGCCTTGAGCTGGTTGATCGCCTGTGTGCGGGCCTTGACCGCGGAGTCCTTGGCGAGTTTGTAGATCCGGGCGCCTTGCACGGGTCCGTCGCCGGACTTGGCCTGGGCCCGGGTGCGACCGCTGAGCACGGCTCGCGCTGCGGCCTGCGCATCGAGCGGGTCCGACTTGCCGAGCAGACGGCGGGCTGTGCGGTCAGGCCGATTCACTTCGAACACCTGGATCTGCTGGGTCAGCAGGTAGCGGGACAGGCCCGCGCCGAAGGTACCGGTGCCCTCCACACCGGCCCGGCGCACCGTCCCCCGCCTGCGGGCCCACACGAGCAGCCGACGGTAGCCGGCCACCGTCGCCGGAAAGGACTCAGTGCCAAGGACCTTCCCCAGCGGGGAGATTACGGCGGCGACGTGCACCTCACCGTGCGTGTCCACGCCGAGCACGACTTCTCTCCGCACGGGAGGATCCGTACTGGAGGAGGTGCTGCGCTGTCTGGTCGTCATGGTGGTTCGCCTCCCGCAGGGTGACACGCTGAGTGGATGGCACCGGCCCGCTCGGGCGGTCTGAACCGTGATGGCGCCTGGAACTCGGCAAGGCCCCTATGGGGACACGCCCTGTGGCTCGGTGACAGCAGAAGCCAGCCCGCAACGACGGTCGACAAGCCTGTGACTGGACACTTCGGTCAAAGATCTCAAGAGTCAGACCCCCGTCCGGGACGGCATCGCGCAACCGTCGCATCGATCCCGGCGTATCGGCATCTACCGACCACAGCCGGATGGCTTCGCCCGAACCAATGCCCAACCTGGCCGGAGCAGGCTGAGAATGAGTTGACTCCCCGCCCACTCGCGACCGGCAATGACAGACAGCCGTCTGGGCCGCCTTACGGTCGCCCTCCATCGGCCATCGCACGAACGGCTTCGAGCCCTCATTCTGGTGCACGGTTGTCCGCAGTCATGGCGCGGGCTGCCAAAGAGGCTGCCTAGCAACTCGGCAAAGGCACCGGCGAGTGCTTGGGAACTCGGTCTACTCGAGTAACGGGGAACAGCAGCACCGCACGAAGGGGCGCCCGCGTGGAAGGCATGGCGCATGTGGGCGCTGCCGGACCCGATGCTCGCGGCCCCCGTCACCGACCCGGCGCCGCCCGATGGGTGGGCCGCCGAGGAGAAGTGGGACGGTTCTCCAGACACCTCGTGATGTCTCATTCGCGTTGGCACCGTTCACCCAGGTCACGACTGGTCCTTCGTGCGTGCGGCTGAGGCTTGCCGGGTGTCTGCGCCGCTGCTGACGTGCCGCTGGGTCTCCTGGGGGCCGTGCCAGTCCAGGCAGACGGCGGTGGCATCGTCTTCGAGCCGGCCGTCGGCGGCGTCCCGGACCGCGGACGTCAGCGCCAGCGCGGTCTCCCTCGGGTGCAGATTCCGGGTGCACCCCAGCAGGGCGGGCAGATCGACCTTCTCTCCGTGACGTTCGAGCATGCCGTCGGTGAACATGAGCAGACGGTCACCGGGCCGCAGGTCGAGGTCCTGCACACGGTACGGGTGGGGAGTCAGCTCAGACAGCCCGAAGGGATGGTCCACCTCGCAGGTGATCGTCTCCACAGCCCCGTCGCGCATGCGCAGCGGCCAGGGATGACCGGCGTTGACGAATTGGGCCCGCCCGGTATGGAGATTGATGCGCAGGAGCTGCCCGGTGGCATGACCGTGGCCGTGTTCGATCAGTGCCTGGTCTGCCCGGTGGGCCTGTTCGCCCAGGCCGGTGCCCGCCCGGCGGGCACCGCGCAGGGCGCCCACCAGGACCGTGGCGGCCAGGGCGGAATCCATGTCGTGGCCCATGGGATCGGTCACCGACACGTGCAAGGTGTCGCGGTCCACGGTGTAGTCGAAGGTGTCGCCGCTGAGGTCCTCGGAGGGCTCCAGGTTCCCGCACAGGGTGAACTGTGCGGCCTCGCACGACAGCGACAGGGGCAGCAGCTGGTACTGGATTTCAGCTGCCAGGGTGGCCGGCTTGGAGCGTTTGCCCCAGGTGTAGAGATCGGTGAAGCGGCCGTTGGCGATCACGATGTAGGCCAGGATGTGGGCGGCTTCCCCGACTGCGTCGAGCACGTCCTCGCCAGGGCCGGTCGGCAGGAGCAGTTCCAGCAGCCCGATCGCATCCCCGCGGTTGGTGACGGGCACGATCACCCGCTGCCCCTCGCCGGTCGCGTCCTGATACAGGCGCTGGGTACGGATCACCTCCTCGTAGACACTGCCGAACAGGGGAACCCGCTCGGCCTGCCGCCCACCTTGAGTGGGAGCGGTGGACAGCCGAGCCACCGCCTTCCCCGTCAGGTCCACGATGAGGAAAGAGACCTTAGTGGCCTCGAAACGCCGCCGCAGGTCCTCCGCGATCACGTCGACGGCGTCCGCCGGCGCCGCTGTCTCCGCTGCTGTCAGCAATCGAGTGAGCCCACTTTGTCCACCGCTCACGACCGCAGTCCCTTCCGCACCCCCCCCACCAGCTTGGTAATAACCGCAGTGAGCGTCAATCCGTGAACAGTCACGCTCCGGCATCCGCCCGCGGACGCGGCCGCCACGGCTGCTCTGTACAAAAGCGGCTCGACAGGCCGATGTCTTATGCGACACGCCAGAGTCTGGAGCTCCATGGTGGGCGGGCTTCGACGGGCACGTCCGGAGGAGTAACTCACAGCCGGTCACCCCGTACGGGAGCCGGATCGTCGGCGGCACTGAGGCTTGAGCCGCGACCACCCATGTAGGACTTCCGGACGGGGAGCGGCGCGCTCCCACGGTCGGCGACCTGCCGCTTGCCGAACGACGGTTCGTGGGGCCTGTGCCCGCGCCGCCGCTCATGCCGCGTCGCGCCAGGCGGCGATACCGGTCACCGTGACCGCGACGGTGACCGGCTCCGCGGCACCGTGGGTGGCGAGGTGGGTGACGAGGGCGGCTGTCACCCGGTCGTGGACGATTCGGGCGATGTCCAGCGCCCGCCGACCCTCCGTCAGGACGCAGCGCACCTCGATGTGCCATCCCGAACCGTCCGGCGCCCGGTCGGCGCGTACGCCGGCCTCAGGTGGCGTGGTGTCCGCCCGGGTGGGCGCGGCGGCTGCCGCGAGGCGCCGGGCGAGGCGGGGCTGCAGGGCGGCCACGCCAGGAACCGCGAGGGCTGCTTCGGCCGCGACGCCGGGGAGCGCGGTGGTGCCGGTGGCGGTCATCATGCGCCACCGCCCGTCGGGAGGCGGGGACCGAGGGTCGGTCCCGGTTCCAGTACGTCGGCCACGGTGATGTCGACGGCTGTCACCGTGAGCCCCAGGTCCTGTCCGGCCGAGTGGAGGACCGATCGGCGTACCTGGTGGACCCGGTCGGGCAGCGGGCGGTCGAGGGCGGCGGCCAGGGTCATGGTCACCCGCACGTCGGTGCCGTTGCCCTCGTGTACGAGCCGGCAGGTCGCGGCCCTGGCACCGGGGACCGTGTCCGCGGCCCGCCTCAGCACCTTCGCCGCGGCGCTCTCGGCGATCCGCAGGTCCCGGTCGGGGTCGGCCAGAGGCAGCAGCCGCCCGAACCGGACCTCTGCCCTGACGACGTCCATGACCCGGTCGGCGAATGCGTGCAGGCCCGGAGGGTCCTCGTCGCGCAGCGCCCGGGCGGCCGCGTTCACCGTGGCCAGTCCCTCGACCGCCTCTCGGCAGTATGGACAGGACACCGGGTGCGGGTCCGCGGCCGGCGGTGCGTCCCGCGCCTGTTCCCAGACCCGGCTGAGCAGGCGGCCGCAGGGCAGTACCTCATCGCCTGCGAACGGGGGCACGTCGGCGGCGGCCCAGCCGTTGCGGGGCCCCTCGGCTCCGGGCGGTTCGGGAGGCCGCGTGTGCGGGTCGTCTAGCGCCATGAGCCCATCGCCTCCTGCAGGGATCGGCGTGCCCTGAACAGTCTGCCGCGTACCGTCTGCTCGTCGGTACGCGTCACGTGCGCTATCTCCTTGTAGGGCAGGCCCTGCACCTCCCTCAGGATCCAGCAGACCCGCTGTCCGGCGTCCAGCTCGGCGAGCGCGCGGAACAGGGCGGCCATGGCCGCGTCCTCCTCGGCGGTCCGGGCGGGCTGGCTCCACGCGTCGCCCGCCGCGGGTTCGGCGACGGTGTCCAGGGAAAGAGGCGGCGGCCGTCGGTGGCACATGGTCTGGCAGCGGTTGACGGTGATCCGGTACATCCAGGTGTGGAACTCCGCCCTGTGGCGGTATTCCGGCAGGTGGCGCCAGGCGCTGACGAAGGCGTCCTGAACGGCCTCTTCTGCGTCCTGGGGGTTGCCCAGCATGCAACGGGCCAGGGTCAGCAGGGACCGGCTGTGCCGCTGGACGAGAACGGCGAAGGAGTCCTCGTCCCCCTCGGCCGCCCGTACCGCCAGCAGGCGGTCGGGCAGGTCGCACCCCAGTCGTGGGGAAGCAGTGCGTTCGATCATGAAGCTCCCACGCAGGCTCGGAACGATCGTGTACCCCTGATACGAGTTGTGACGCACATCACATGCCAGACGCGTGAGGATTGTGCCGCCCGGTATGTCCAACGTTCGACGGGCACCATTCCGGTGTCCGGCCGACCGATCGAGGCGACCGCCATGACGGACAACATCACCAGCGTCGGCGGGGGCAGCCGGCCCGAAGCGGACGTGAGCGCGCTCAAGGGCCGCACCGGGGCCGGGGCTCCGGCCGAGACACGGGGCAGGACCACCATCGCGGACGGTGTGGTGGCCAAGATCGCGGGCATGGCCGCCCGCGAGGTACCGGGCATCCACAGCCTGGGCGCGGGGATGGCCCGCGCCTTCGGCGCCATGCGCGAACGCGTCCCCGGCGCAGGCGGAGGCGGAGGCGGAGCGGTCACCCGCGGCGTCAAGGTCGAGGTCGGGGAACGGCAGGCCGCGGTGGACCTGGACGTCGTCGTCGAGTACGGCGTCTCCATCGTCGACGTCGCGGGCGGCGTACGCACCAACGTCATCAGCGCCGTGGAGCGGATGACGGGCCTGGAGGTCGTCGAGGTGAACATCGCCGTCGACGACGTCCATCTGCCTGACGACGAGGAGGAACAGACCGAACCGAACGAGGGCCGCGTGAGGTGACCGCTGCCAGGAGCACCGCCGTGTCCTCGGGCCCGAGCGGATGATCACGGCGAGAGGGATGCTCGCGAGACGGGTGAGTGCGAGATGAACACAGCAACGACGGGACTCGCGGCCGGCATGGCCCTCGGCTTCGCCGGCTACTTCGGCGGCTTCTGGGCGTTTCTGCTGGTGCTGGTCCTGGGCGCGGCGGGGCTGATCGTCGGCCTCGTCGTACAGGGCGACCTGGACCTCCGGACACGGAGGCAGCGGTGAAGACCCAGCCCGGTTCCCCCGGTGAGGGGTCGGGCCCGCCGGCGCCGGCCGCCGGGCTGCCGCCCCCGGCCGAGCGGGGCGCCACCGTCATCCCGGACAGGGTGGTCGCCCGTATCGCCGCGCAGGCCGCGCGCGCGGCGCAGTCGCGGCGCGCCGCGGTACCGCCCGATCGGGGCGGATCTGAGGCACCCCACGCCTCCGCCGCCGTCCGTACCGGATCGGTGCGCCTGCATCTGACCATGGACCTGCCCTACCCCACCGACATCCCGCGTGTCTGCGAGCGGATCCAGCGGGACGTCGCCGAACGGGTCGCCCAGCTGACCGGGCTGCGAGTGGGAGAGGTCCTCCTCACCGTCCGGCGGCTGGTGACCGCCACCGACTCGAGCCGGGGGCGGGTCCGGTGAGCGGCCGGGCGGCCCGGGTCAGCCGTGCAGGAAGGGCGATCGTGATGACATCCGGTCCACATCCCCCGGGCCGCGGCTCCGCGTCGTCCGGGCACCGTGCCGCAGTGCCGCTGACGAAGGAGCCCGATCCTCCCGAACGCGACGTGTCCCCCTCGGACCTCACAGCCGGTGAGCGCGAAGGAGGGCACCGAACCCGTCGCAAGTGGTCGGCGCGCAGCGTCACGGCGGCGCTCGTCGCCGCGGTGATCCTCGTGGCCGCGGTCGCGACGCTCGTCGACGTCGTCGCCGTACGGGCGGGACGTCCGGCCGCGGCCTGGCGGCGGCACCTGGCCTACGAACTGGCGACCCGCCCGGTGGACGACGTGTGGATGCTGACGGGGGCCGCCGTGGCCGCCGCCGTCGGCGTCTGGCTGATCGTTCTGGCCCTCACCCCCGGTCAGCGACGCTGGCTGCCCCTGCGCTCACCCGCCGGCTGCCCGCGATTGCGGGCCTTCGTGGACCGCAACAGCGCCGCCGTCCTGCTGCGCGACGCCGCCATGCGGGTCCCCGGAGTCGGCGCGGCGCACGTCCTGGTGGGCCGCCACCGCATCAAAGCCCGCGCGGACGTCCGCTTCCGAGACCCCCGACAGGTGAAGGACGACCTCACCGCCGTCCTCGACGAGGAGCGCGACCGGCTCGCCCTCGCCCGTCCTCCCCGCATCGCCGTACGGGCGCGGCGACGCACCCGCTGACACAAGACCCGCAGCACCGGAGCCCGCCATGACGCCGCGATCCGCCCTCAACCGCACTCTGCTGGCCCTCGCCGGACTGGTCCTCCTCGGCGGCGGACTGCTCATCCTCTTCGCCGGGCTCGACCTCTACCGGCGGCACGATCTGGCCCCACCCGCCGGCTGGCCCCTGACCACCCCGGCCGACGTCCTGCTCGGCTCCGCCGACCGGGCACGCTGGAGCAGCCAGGGCTGGTGGTGGTGGCCCGCGGTCATCGCCGCCCTCGTCCTCACCGCCCTGCTCGCCCTGTGGTGGCTGCTCGCCCAGCTGAGCCGACACCGCCCCGGCTCACTACCCGTCGGCGGCACACCCCCGCAGGAGGGCGTCGAACTGCGCGACCGCGCACTCAGCGAAGCGATCGCGAACGAAGCCGGTGCCCTGCCAGGGGTAGGCCATGCGGCCGTAGTCATCACCGGCCGACCGGCCCGCCACCGCACCCGCACCCGCACCCGCATCGACCTCACCCTCACCCCCGAGGGCACGCCCGGCGCCACTCTCGGTGCCCTGTGCGAAGGCCCGATCGGCACCGCGCGTCGGTCCACCGGCCTCATCGACATGCCCGCCGAGGTCCGCCTACAGGTCAGCCGCCACGGACCACACCGTGTGGAGTAAGGAGGAGATCGGCCGTTCCCGCCGACGCCCTTGCGGCCCATAGCAGTTCGCGGGCGCGCCGGCACCACCCCCCGAAGGAGACATCATGATCATCCTGGGCGTCATTCTGCTCGTCGTCGGCTTCCTCACCGGCCTGTCCATCCTGTGGACCATCGGGATCATCCTGCTGGTCGTCGGAGCCATCCTGTGGATCCTCGGCGCGATGGGACACGCCGTCGCCGGCAGACGCCACTACTGGTAGGCGGGATCACTGCCCTGCAGGGCAGTGATCCATGCTGCGGGCAGGCCGGCAGACGGCGCGGACCCCACCAAGATGTTCGCGGCGGCGGACGACGACGGCGAAGAGGTCGATCCGCCTGAGGCCGCCGCCGGTGCCGGCCAGCCGCCGCGGCTCGGACGCGGGGCGCCCGGTGGCCGTTGTGCCGGTCCTCGCCGCACGAGCGCACGGCCGACTCGTTGGGGAGTCGGTGGATCGGCCCCCACGGTCCGGGCGGAAGTTCCCCACCGCGTCGGCCGGTGAGTCTCCGTCGGGAGTTCGTATGCACAGCACCTTCGTGAGGATCCGTCCGAACGTCCCCCGGGGCCACGGCGATGACGGGCGGTGAGCGGCAAGGACCCGCGGAAGGCTCCACCCGGTCGGAGCACTTCGGGGAGGAGTTTCTGGGAGTCCTGCTGGACCAGGGGCACGAGTTGCCGCCGTACCAGCTCGGTCCGCTCGTCGCACGGCAGATCGGCAGGCTCGACGGCCGCGAGACCTCTATCTTCCTGCAGGACTACGGCCAGGTGTGGCTCGTCCCCCTGCCGGGTGACGGGCTGGCGGCCGGGGAACCGCAGCCGATCGACGGCTCCGACGCCGGACGCGCCTTCCGGGAGGCGCGTCCCGTCGAGGTTTCGCAGGCCGACGGTGTGCGGGTCTACCTTCCCCTGCTGGACGGTGGCGACCAGGTGGGAGTGATGGCCGTCACCCTGGACCACCTCCAGGACGACGAGCGACGGCTGCTGCGCAGGCTCGCCTCACTCGTGGCCGACATGCTGGTGACCAAGCACGGTTACACCGATCTGTTCTTCCGGCTGCGGCGCAGAGAACCGATGAGTGTGGCGGCGGAGATCCAGTGGTCGCTGCTGCCACCGCTGGCGATGTCCACGCCCCGGGTCGAGCTGGCCGGGATGCTGGAACCCGCCTACGACGTGGCCGGCGACAGCTTCGACTACGCCCTCAACGGCGATGTCTTGCATGTGGCCATGGTCGACGCGATGGGCCACGGACTGGACGCCGCCACGATGGCCACGGTGGTCATCGGAGCCTACCGGCATGCCCGGCGCATCAGCGTCGGCCTGTCGGAGATCTATACGTTCATGGACCGGGCCGTCGCCGATCAGTTCGGCCCCGACCACTTCGTGACCGCTCAGATGATGCGGCTCAACACGGCAACGGGCAGGCTTCAGTGGGTCAACGCCGGACATCCCGCTCCTCTGTTGATCCGTGGACACCGTGTCGTACGACCGCTGCAGGGCCCGACGACGCTGCCCGTCGGCTTCGGCGGTCACGAGCCCCGGATCAGCGAAGTGGCTCTCATCCCCGGCGACCGGATCCTGTGCTTCACCGACGGACTGATAGAGGAGCGCGATGTCGGCGGTGAGGAATTCAGTGAGGAGCAGCTCATCGGGTGGGTGAACCGCCTTGAGCCCACGGCCCAACAGATCCGGACGGTGGCGCGCTCCCTCTCCCACACGCTGCAACGGGCGCGGGGCGGGATCACGACGGACGATGCGACGCTCCTGCTGATCGAATGGCGCGGGAGCGCCACCGACGACCTCGCCCTCCCGGAGTGAGCCGGCCTCCCACCCCCAGGGAAAGGCCGACGGCACGCAGCCTTTCCCCCACCGCCGATCTCTCACACTCCTGCTGCCGCGGTGGGCACGTGACGGGTGACCGGTCCGTCAGGAGTGCGTGAGGCGGGGTGGGGGGCGTCGTGTCCGCCTTCGGAGTCCCAGACCGCCTCCCCGAGTGAGTCCGAGTCGGCCGCTGCCTCTGCCGCGGCCCGGAAACGTTCGGCCTCATGGATCAGGCCGGTCGCCGTGAGGCTCCGTGACGGGTCGGTGGCCGCGGCCATGAGCCGGGCCGCGGTGGCCGGGGCTGTCTCCGGTGGGATCACCAGCAGGTCCCAGCGGCCGAAGGTGTAGGACAGCAGCAACAGCTTGTGCGGATCCTGCCCGGCGTTGGACCAGCCGACGCGCACCATGTGGCCGTGCGCGGGCACTTCCCCCGGAATGACCGGCCAGAACGTGCGGCTCACCGCTACCCGGGTGATCCGCCCCCACAGCCGGTCGAGACATTCGACGAGCGCCGGGAGCTGCTCCGTCAGGTTGCGCGAACGGGGCCACCAGGCACCGTCGATGAGGGCCGGAGGGGCGCCGGCCGGCGCCAGCGTGAGTCGGAGCGGTGACGAAGAAGGAGCCCGGCCTCCGACTGCGGGTGTGAACGGAATGGTCGCGGTCATGGCGGGGACCCAACCCCGGGCCGGTCACGGCCGGCCCGGTTGTGATGAATCGCCGAGAACGACCCGGCGTGGAAGCCGGTGTACGAGATGCTCTCGGTAATCACCAGGATACTCCTCGCCCGCGCCCGGCGGACCGATGCGGAGCGACGGGTTGAACAAAACACGAGGAAAACCTCCCGCGCAATACAGCCAAGGAGTGCCGGCCAGGGCATGCGAGCCGTCGGGCGTGAGACCGGTCCGGTAGCCGGCGTACGACGTGCCCCGGCGCCCTCAGCCCACTGCCCGCCGGTATCGACAGCCGCTTCACGGATCCGGCGGCGCCTCCACAACCGCCCCGGCGTGTGCGGAGTACCGTGGACAGCACCGAGGACATTTCGCACACCGGCTTCCACTCCGGGTCGTTCTCGGCGAGAGACGAAACCCGGGGCGCCGCCAAGGCGGCCCGGAGACGGGTCCGCATCATGTCGGCGACCTTGCACCAAGCCCTGCCACACCACGAGCCCGTCGCAGCCCCGGCCGCGCGTCTCGCGCTGAAGACCGACGGCCCGTCGCGCGGCCTCCTGGACGGTGCCTGGTGGCCCCGCTCCCGGGACCTGCTGAGCGAGCTGCCCGCACTGACCGATGTGCTGGACCCTCTGTGGGGCCGCATCACCCGCATCGCCGTCAACCCGACGTACTGGCCGGTCATCCCGCACGAGATCCCCGTGGGCGGTCATGTCGTCAAGGCCGGATGGTTCACCCCGGAGATCGACCCGCACAAGCTGCTGCTGCTCTCCTACGGCACCGGCCGCTGGGACCTGCTGGTCATCCCACCCGAGACCGAGACGAAGTCGGCGGCCCGCCTGATGGCGGCCGCGTCCGACTACGACGGCCCACCGCTGACCGCAAGCGCTCTCATGGCCGCGGACGAGACCCGGCACGCCGTCTCCGCCGCCGACCGGCCACTCGAACCCGACGACGCAGGGAAGTACGGGGAGGACGGCCCCGCCTCAGCGGCCGTTCCGGCACGGACGGATCGCGCCAGTCGCCTGGTCATCGGCATGTGAGACGGCCGCCACGACCGGTGCCTTCCCGGGTTTCGGCCCTGCCTCGCGAACCGGCGCAGGCACATGCAGGGGTCTCGACCGGCGGATCCCCGCCCCCGTGGTCCTCGTCCCGAGGAGCAGCACATGCAAGCCCTGATCGTTCTCATCGTCGTGATCGGCCTCCTGGCCGTCCTGGCCCTCGCCCTGTCCGTGAAGGTCGTCAAGCAGTACGAGAAGGGAGTGCTGTTCCGCTTCGGCCGACTCGTCGGAACACGCTCCCCGGGACTGCGGTTCATCATCCCGTTCGTCGACACCCTGCACCGGGTGTCGCTGCGGGTCGTCACCATGCCGATCCAGTCCCAGGGCATCATCACCCGGGACAACGTGAGCGTGGACGTGTCGGCGGTCGCCTACTTCCGGGTCGTCGACGCCGTGAAGTCGGTCGTCGCCGTGGAGAACGTCAACGCGGCGATCAACCAGATCGCCCAGACCACCCTGCGGAAGGTCGTCGGCCGGCACACGCTCGACGAGACACTGTCGGAGACGGACCGTATCAACCTGGACATCCGCCAGATCCTCGACGTCACCACCGTCGACTGGGGTGTGCAGGTCACGCTGGTCGAGCTCAAGGACATCCAGCTGCCCGACACCATGAAGCGCGCCATGGCCCGCCAGGCCGAGGCCGAGCGGGAGAAGCGAGCGAAGATCATCAACGCGGAGGGCGAGTCCCTGGCCGCAGCCGCGCTCGGCGACGCCTCGGACACCATGATGGCCCACCCCCTGGCGCTTCAACTGCGCAATCTCCAGAGCCTGGTGGAGATCGGAGTCGACCAGAACACCACCGTCGTCTTCCCGGCCCCCCTCATGAGCACGATCGGCGAGCTCGGCTCCTTCCTCGCCCGGGAAACCGCTGCCGCCGCACCCGCCGTGGCAGCGCCACCGGCCGGCACCGGCCGCACCGACAAGTCCCTCAGCGCGGCAGGCAGCGCGCCGTGAAGCCGACTACGGCCCGAGCTACCCGTGGCATCAGGGAGGATTCGTGACCATCGCCCGTCGCGCGCGTCCTCCGGGCACCGGCCGATGATGGAAGTACGGCCGAACACGCGGAGCTGATGATGACGGGTTGGCGGGTCAGGGACTACACCCAGGACGATCTCGAAGCGGTGATCCGTGTCGACATGCAGAGCGGCACGACCGAGGAGCCGCCGCTCTTCCGGCTCTCGGACGCCGTAACGGCCCTCCAGACCCGCCACCCGGCCGTGGTGGCCACGGCCGACGACGTGCTGATCGGCGCCGCGGTGAGCAGGGTGGAGGGCGAACGGGCATGGATCCTGCGCATCTGCATGGCGCCCGGTTGGCGGCAGCGCGGGCTGAGCAGTGCCCTGATCACCGCCCTTGAGCAACGCGTCTTCGCCGCCGGCGTCCGCGCGGTGCACGCCGCCCTGCCCGAGGGCGAGACCGGTGCCACCGCCCTGCGCAATTGCGACTTCGGCGCCCGCCCCGGGCTGGTCTTCTTCGAGAAACGCGGACCGGTGACCCCGCAGTCGGCCGGCACGCTGTCCTCGCTCGGAGCGGAGCTGCCGCCAGGGGGGCTCTGGCAGAAGGTCGCGGGCATGCAACGGGAGAAGCAGCTCATCGAGCGGCGCCTGGTCCTGCCGCTGGCCCATCCCGAACTGGCCGCCCAGCACGGAGTGGAACCGCCACGGGCGGTGATGCTGTTCGGCCCGCCCGGGACCGGCAAGAGCACGTTCGCGCACGCGATCGCCAGCCGCCTGGGATGGCCCTTCCTCGAACTGTTCCCCGCCCGTCTGGCCGCCGAGTACGGCCTGGCGACCGGGCTGAACCGGCGCTTCGACGAGATCGCCCGGCTCGACCACGTCCTCGTCTTCATCGACGAGGTCGAGGAGGTCGCCGGCGAACGCGGCGGCGCGGACGCGACCGCTGTCGGCGTCGTCAACGAACTGCTCAAGGCGATCGTCCGGTTCCGAAGCCAGGACGGACGGCTGCTCGTCTGCGCCACGAACAACGTGACCACGCTCGACTCCGCGTTCCTGCGGCACGGCCGCTTCGACTACGTGCTGCCGATCGGCCCTCCCGACCACACCGCCAGGACCGCACTGTGGGAGAGCTACCTGGCCCGAGCGGGCGCGCGGGCCGACAGCGCGGTACTCGCGTCCGCCAGCGAGGGGTTCACCCCCGCCGACATCGCCCACGCGGCGCGTACCGTCTCCCAGGCCCAGTTCGAGCGCACCTTCGACACCGGAACCCGGACCACCCCCACCACCGACGACTACCTGGACACGATCTGCGACACCAAGCCCACGGTCAGCGCCGCCATGGCCCGGGAATTCGCCCAGCAGACGGAGGAGTTCGCCCGCATGTAGCGTCCAGGCCGGGTGGGGAGTCGATCTGCGACGGACGTGTCAGGCCGGCGTAGGTGGC
Source organism: Streptomyces griseoluteus (assembly GCF_004784465.1). GTDB lineage: Bacteria > Actinomycetota > Actinomycetes > Streptomycetales > Streptomycetaceae > Streptomyces > Streptomyces griseoluteus. The sequence goes on from NZ_SRRU01000003.1 coordinate 349,614, forward strand.
GTGTCGCTGCCCGTTTCGATGAGGATCTGCCTGGCCTCGGTGACGTTTTCGGCCCGTACGGCCCTGGCCATCGCGGCGCGTGCCGCGTCGGGCGACGTGTCCGGAGGGACCAGCAACAGAGAGAAAAGGTCCCCTTCGCCTCGGGTGATGAGGACGGTGTCGTCACCGACCGGGAAGGAGTCGATGTGCACGACCCGGTCGTCGACCATCACCCGGGTCGGCAGTTCGTCCCAGGCGCTGCCGTCCAGACCGACCCGGGTGACAGGCCCGAGATGCTCGGTCAACGCGGAGATCAGCGAGGGAAGCTCGGCACCGATGTCCCGGGACCGCGGCCACCAGGCACCGTCCAGGATTCCCTCGCGTGCGTGTGTCGTCTCCAACCGCAGCAGGGCAGTCCCCGGTCTCACCGACCGGTGAACGGCGTCCGGCAGGAGCCGGGGGAGGTGGTCGGGGGTGTCTGAGTCGGCCATGATGTCCGCCCGTCCGCGAAGGTCAATGCGACCGCAAGGCATGCGACCGCGATACGACCCTGCTCGCTCACCGTACTCCGTACGACGCTCGCGCGAGCGCTTCGCCGCAGGGCGCGGTTACGGAAACAGGCAACGGCTCCGGCGTATACCCGCCGGAGCCGCCCTTCCGGGTCATTGCACGTGAGCGTGCGCCGACCCGCTATTCATGTTACGCCAAAGGGATTAATCCGACATGAACCATCTTTGCGAAGGTTCGCATCGGTCCGATGAGCCGACGCAGCGGCTCAGCCATGCCCTTCCTCTTCCGTCTCCATCTGCCGGATCCCCTGGTGCGTCAGCGTGATCATCGCGGGCGTGTTGCCCCTCCCCCAGTCCACGACGACCCAGCCTTCACCCGCCAGGTACGTGCAGGCAGCGGCCATGTCCTGCTCAGGGATGCCGAGGTCGGTGCGGAGCTTCGCCCCATCGACGCCCAGGAGGCGATTGCCTTCGGCGGCTTGGTACAGAGCCTGCATGATCCTCTCGCGGTACGTCTTCCGGTCTCGCAATATCGCCATGACGCGCCTTCCTCTACCGTCCGTCGGGCCGAAGTCGATGTCATCCGCGGCCGCCGTCGCGGTGGGGCGCATCGGAACGCTCGCGTCCACCGTCGACCGACGGCGCCTCCGGGGCCGACGCCCGATCCCCGGCAGGACATCGCTGTAGTGGAAGGCAGCAATCCGTTCATCGTGCTGACCATTGAGCTGGTGGATCAGAACGACTCCGACGGCGATCAGGACGAGCAGCACGGCCACGGCGATGACGAGCATGGGATCTCACCTCCGCCGACCGGCGGGCGAAGGCCCTGCCGAGCCGATGGGCCGGGGGGGGCAGGGACGACGTTAGACCTGCTCCGCCGTCGGCCTCCCAGGCTTCTTCCCTGTCTCGTGCATCGATCCCGTCTGCTGCTTGCTCCCGGGCCGAGGCATCGAGACGCCGTCGCCGACCATCAGCTGCGCGGCGGCATCCGCACCGGTTTCCGGCGGAATCACCAGCACGTCCCAGCGGCCGTCAGCGGAGAAAAGAGTGAGCCTGTGGGGATCCTGCTCCTCGGTGGACCAGCCCACCTGCACGGTGCGCCCGGCGTAGGACACCCAATGCGGCAGGACGGGCCAGTACGCCGGGTGCACGGTGACACCCGTGATACGACCCCAGCGATCGCCCAATGCGGCCGTCAACGACGGCAGCTCACGGGTGAAGGCACGGGAGCGAGGCCACCACATACCGTCCAGCCCGCCCGGCGCGGGCGTCAGGGACAGCCGGGCCGGCTGCGGCGGCGCACATGTGCTCGATGTCGTACGGTCAATGGTCACGGCCATGGCGCGGACCCGTCCCCAGGCTCGTGGGTACGGCCCGGCGCTGTCGATCACCGGGAACGGCACCCGCAGCGGAGCCGGTGCGCGAAGAACTCCCGGTGTCTTCACACTACTCCGCCCACCGGTCCGAAAAGCCCGGGATGACCAGGCAGTTTCCTGCCTTCGGGACCTGGTCGCCGGTGCCGATGCCGGTCAGAGCCAGTCCTTGCGCTTGAACGTCAGATACAGCAATGCGGACAGGAGCACGATGACGGCGGCGGAGGTGATGAATCCCGACTCGCGGCCGAAACCGGGATAGGGGAGGTTCTGGCCGTAGTAGCCGGTGATCGCGGTGGGTACGGCGATGATCGCGGCCCAGCTCGTCACCTTCTTCATGATCAGGTTCATGCTGTTGGCCTGGACCGAGAGGTTCGTCTCCATGACCGAGGCCACCAGGTCCCGCAGTGATTCCGTCCACTCGGTGGCACGCAGCACGTGGTCGTAGACGTCCTGGTAGTACGGGGCGAGAGGGTCGTTGATCAGGTGCAGGCCGGGGCGCATGAGGGTGTTGACCACCTCACGCATCGGGAGCACGACGCGGCGCAGCTGGACGAGCGACTTACGCAGTGCGAAAACCCGGCGCTGCACGGCTTCGATCTCACGGCGCCCGGCCGCGAAGAGCAGACCCTCCAGCTCCTCGATGCTGTCGTCCAACTGCTGGACCGCGGCGAAGTGTCCGTCCACGAGATGGTCGAGCAGACCGTGCAGCAGGAATCCGACGCCGTGGCCGGCCAGGTCCGGGCTCTCGTCCCAGCGGGCGACGACGTCCTCGATGTCGACGCCGTCGTCCTTGCGGACGGTGATCATGGCCTGGCTGGTGAGGAATACGGCGATCTCGCTGTACGTCAGTTGCGCACCGTCCGGGCTGACGGTCACGGCATAGGCGCTGAGGAACTCGTGGGTGCGATAGCGGTCGAGTTTCGGCCGCTGTCCACGGTGAGCGGCATCCTCCAGAGCCAGTTCGTGGATGTCGAACTCCTGACCGAGCAACCGTCAGCCGGGAAGGACACTCCGACACCATGACCACGCATGCCCCGCGCCGTCGCCCGCCTCCCCCCGCAGGTGGCAGTGATTTCGCCCGCCTGTCGAAGAAGATCGCCGAGGCCGGCCTGATGAACCGGCGCCCCGGCTACTACACCGTCCGGTCCGTCGTCGTGGCCGTCGCCTACGCCGGGGGCTGGAGCGCGTTCGTCGCCATCGGCGCCAGGTGGTGGACCCTGGCGCTCGCCGCGTTCCTCGCCGTGATGTTCGGGCAGGTGGCTCTGCTCGCCCACGACGTCGCGCACCGCCAGGTCTTCCGCCGGCGCCGGCCCAGCGAGACGGCCGGCCGCATCGCCGGGGCCGCGATCGGGATGGGCTACGGATGGTGGCAGGACAAACACACCCGCCACCACGCCAACCCCAACCACGAGGACCTCGACCCCGACATCGCCCCGGACCTGCTGGTGTGGTCCCAGGACCAGGCCCGCGCCGCGACCGGACTGCCGAGGATCATCGGCCGTCGGCAGGCGTTCCTCTTCTTTCCCCTGCTCCTGCTCGAAGGGGTCAACCTTCATGTCTCCAGCGCGCGAGCACTGGGCAACCGCGCCCTGAAGAACCGCGCCCTGGACGGCACGCTGCTCTACGGGCACACCGCCGCCTACCTGACCGCAGTGTTCATCGTCCTCCCACCCGGCATGGCGATCGCGTTCCTGGCCGTCCACCAGTGCCTGTTCGGCCTGTACCTCGGTTGTCTGCTCGCCCCCAACCACAAGGGCATGCCGATCCTGACCGGCAAGGACCGCCCCGACTTCCTGCGCCGCCAGGTCCTCACCGCACGCAACGTACGCGGCAGTTGGTTCACCGACCTCGCCCTGGGCGGCCTGAACCACCAGATCGAACACCACCTGTTCCCCAGCATGCCCAGCCCGCACCTGCGCAGGGCCCGGCCCATCGTCCGCCGCTACTGCCAGGACTTGGGAGTCGACTATCTGGAAACCGGACTGATCGCCTCCTACCGGCAAGCACTCGCCAGCCTCCACCGAGCAGGAGCGCCACTGCGGCGAGCCCGTATCAGCAGCGCCCGAGCATGACGCACCGGCGCCGACGGTAGATGATCTCGCCGCCCTGTCTGAACCAGGAGGCAGTCCCGTCGAACCGCTTGCGTGAGTCGGCAGCTGTAACGCATCCAGATGCCCTTGCCGTACTCCAGCGCCTTGTCCCGGTGCCCGGCTGAAGTGATCCGGTGAGACCCAGCGGCTGGAACAGCCCCGTCGGCTTCCCGGCGCGGCTGCGTCGTCTTACGGCTCCCCTCCCAGATGGGCGCAATCGCAAATCCAGCGTCCCGCGAGCATCGCAGGAGCGCGCACTGTGTGCGGAGCCGAACGCGGTCATGCGCGCAAGCACAGTCGAGATCACAGCGAAGCGCCGCCGGAGCGCTCCGGCGGGGCTTCGTCTCATGGCTCCGAGCAGAAGCCCCGTCGGGGGATGGTTCCCGGAAGGGCTTCACTGCTTCGCCCTCTCTCACGGACGCCCCTATAACGCGGGGGTGCGGGCAACCGGTCTGACCAGGTTGAATACCTCGCGGGCGGCATATCGCTTGAGGCATCGGATGATCTCGCGTCGGGTCTTGCCTTCCTGGGTGCGGCGTTCGTAGTACGCCTGGGTACGGGGGTCGTGGCGCAGGCGGGTGAAGACGATGCGGTGCAGGGCCGCGTTGGCCTGCCGGTCGCCGCCGTGGTTGAGCCGGCGCGTGCTCCGACGTCCGGAGGAGTACTCGATGGGGCTGACTCCGCAAAGGGCGGCAAAGGACGCCTCGGTGTTCAGCCGGTCGGGGTTGTCTCCCATGGTGATCAGGAGAGTGACGGCGCTGTCCGGGCCGATGCCCACCGGTTCGAGTAGCTGTGGGGCGTGGCGTTCGACGAGCCGGGTCAGGCGTTGGTTCAGCTCGTCGATCTGAGCGGTGAGCTGCTCGATGCGCTCGGCGAGCATGCGCAACGTCAGGTGGGTGGCCTGGGTCACCGCGTCCTCGTCTCCCCCACCGTCGGGTGAGCCGAGGCGTGCGCAGGTGCGGAACAGCTCGGCATTGCCCAGGCTGGACAGCTGTTCCCGCAGGGCGGGGTCGGCGATGACCAGGACGGCCTTGAGCTGGTTGATCGCCTGGGTACGGGCCTTGACCGCGGAGTCCTTGGCGAGCTTGAACAACCGGGCACTGTGCACCGGACCGTCACCGGACTTGGCCCGGGCCCGGGCGCGGCCACTGAGCACGGCCCGCGCGGCGGCCTGAGCGTCGAGCGGGTCCGACTTCCCGAGCAGCCGACGGGCCGACCGGTCGGGCCGGTTCACCTCATACACCTGAATCTGCTGGGCCAGCAGGTAGCGGGACAGGCCCGCGCCGAAGGTGCCGGTGCCCTCTACGCCGGCCCGGCGCACGGTACCCCGCTTACGGGCCCACACGAGCAGCTGCCGGTAGCCGGCCGCCGTCGCCGGAAAGGACTCCGATCCGAGGATCTTCCCGAGCGGGGAGATCACGGCGGCAACGTGCACCTCGCCGTGCGTGTCCACACCCAGTACGACCTCTTTCCGAGCGGGAGGATCCGTGCTCGAGGAGGTGCTGCGCTGTCTGGTCGTCATGGTGGTTTGCCTCGCGCGTGGTGACGTGCTGCTGGGTGGATGGCACCGGCCTGCTCGGGCGGTCTGAACCGTGATGGCGCCTGAAACTCGGCAAGGCCCCTATAGGGACACGCCCTGTGGCTCGGTGGCAGGCAGCATCCCGCAACGGCAGTCGACAGGTCCGTGACTGGACACTTCGGTCATAGATCTCACGAGTCAGACCTCCGCCCGGGACGGCACTGCGCAACCGTCCCATCGAACCCGGTACAGCGGCATGACTCGATCACTGCCGGATGACTTCGACCGAACCGACACTCAATCTGACTGAGCACGCTGACAAGGCGTTAGCTCTCGTCCACTTCTGACCGGTATTGGCGGGCGGGCATCAAGCAGTGAGGTGGCGACCTCACCGGCTGCAGCCCCTACTCCGCGATCAACACTCGATGGCCAACTCATAAGCAGAGGACTCTTGGGTCTGCTTCGATTGCGGATCGACCCACGAAGGCTCTATGTCTTCCGCGCCCAGGCCCGCCGCTGTCGTCCCACGTATGGGCATGTCCAGCGACTGCTCCCAAATCCGTCTCCGAAATTCCTGACAGGAGGCACGAGCGGGCCCGGCTGTGCGTCGACCTCAACATCGCGGGCGCCTACACCGACTCGAACTCGTCCGCCTTCTGGAACTGCGCCTCCTGCACGCCGACCGCCTCGACGTACTGCTGTACTTCTTCGGGACGAACTACGTCAAGGGCACGATCGCGTGGCGGCACGGGTACGGTAGTGGCCACCTCCCGTATTCCGTACGCGGCTTACAGTCGCCCCCGGTGGGCTGGGCGCGATAGAAACCGGGTCATGGAGTTGAAGAAGGTGTGGCCAGCCGTGATGGCTGTGCTGGGCGCGGCCGGGCTGGCGGGGGCGCTGGCTCTGATGTTCACTCCGCTGAGCCGGCGCCTTGCACGCTGGCTGGCCGGGCAGGACTGGTCGTCGATGGACACCGCGGCCCGGTCTGCGGCGGTGGGGCAAGTCCGGCTGGCCGTGGTGCAGGCCGTTGCGGGCATCGGTGCCGGCATCGCGCTGATCTATACCGCCCGGTCCTACCGGCTGAGCCGTCGCGGGCAGGTGACGGACCGCTTCACGAAGGCGCTGGAGCGGCTGAGTTCGGCTGAGCCGTATGTGTGCATCGGGGGTGTTCTGGCGCTGGAACAGATCGTCCAGGATGCCCCTGACCAGGGAGGGCATGCCGCGCGAGTGCTGAATGCGTTCGTGCGCCGCCATACGCAGCTTGCCGGTGCGCCGGGCGGTCTGGCGTCCGTGCAGCTTCCGGAGGAACCCGGCGAGATGGTTCAGGAGGCGCTGCGGGCGCTCACCGCACCTGGTTCACGGCGTCGAGGAGGTTCCTGGCCGCCGGTTGATCTCGCTGGACGTCATCTCGCGAAGGCCCGGCTGCCGGGGGCTGACCTGCGGGGGGCTCTCCTTGAGGGGGCGACGCTCAGGGGCGCCGTTCTGTGTCGGGCGCGGCTCGACGGTGCGGATCTGGCGGATGCCGATCTGGTGCGGGCGGACTTGTCCGGTGCGCGGGGGCTGACGGTCGAGCAGGTTCTTGCGGCCCGCGGTCTGCAGGACTGTGTGCTGCCGGAACCCGTGCGCAGTGATCCTCGGGTCGTGGAGCGTGTCAGCCGGGGTGAGTGACGCCGGTGGCTTCAACGGGCTGCGTGTCAGGCTTCCAGAGCCCAGTCCGCGACGGGTTCGGGAAGCCTGTCCAGGACGTGTGTGCGGGTGGTCAGTTCGCGCAGGTTCTGCCAGAAGCGTCGTCTGAGGTGTTCTGGTGTCATGCCGTGGAGTTGGGCGAGCCGTTGTTCGAGCCGGTCGATGTGGCCGGGGCGGGATGCGCCGGTGGTGCGCCGGCTGGCCGGAAAGTCGGTCTCCGGCAGCAGGCGCGTCAGGGGCAGGGAGGTCAGGATGTCGTCGGGCATGGCGGCGTTGACAGAGAAGTAGGCCCCCAAGGCGATGGCGTGTTGCCGCTCGGTGGGGCTGCCGAGGAACCAGTGCAGGATCATTCCGGGGTGCGGCTGGTCCGTCAGCAGGTCGAGGAGGGGGCCGGTGCGTCCGGTGCTGTGCAGTGACAGCAGAACGGCCTGGTCCTGTGCGGCATGGAGGATCTGGGCAAGTACGGTGCGTTGCCGCTCGAGGTTGCCTCGGCGGTCGAGGCCGACTTCCCCGATGAGGCAGGTGTGCCGCAAGGTAGCGCGGAACTGCTGCAGGTCGAAGGCATCGAGTGCTTCGGAAACGCCGGGGTGTACGCCGGATCCCCACACCAGGCGGGCGTCACGGCGCCGGCAGGCGCGGTGCGCTTCGGCCGGGGTGCGGGTGACGGCGAAGACGACGGCTCCCTGTAGGGCGTCGATCTGCGTGGGGGTCACATCGGGTGCGATGTGGGCGTGGCAGTCGAGCGGTGGCAATTCGTCAGGGAAGGGGGACATGGTTCAGCTCCTGCAGACCTCGTTGGCACATGTCCACGACGGCGTCGAGGTCTGTGTCGGGGGGGAGTTCACCGACGGCGAGGATGTCGGTGTCGTCGATGCCGCGGGCGATGGCCTGCCGCACGTCGTGGACGTCTTTACGACGGCGGTCCAGCAGCAGCTGGTGTGCTGCGCCGGTGAGGTGATCAACGAGGTAGGTGGTGGCGTCACGGTGGGGGCCCGCGGTGAATGATCCCCTGCGTACCAGGCAGGCCAGGCACAGGCCGCAGTTGAGGGTGGGGTCCCCGCCGGAGTACCAGTTGCCGTCGAGTTTGCTGCACGAGAGAGTTTTCGCCCCCGCCAGCAGCAGGGACTGGCCCGCACGGTCCAAGGCTCGCGCGAGGAGCTGTCCCTTGGTGAGGTAGGCGTAGGGGTTGGCCACCGTCACGGGGATGTCCAGGTTGGCCAGGAGCTCGTTGATGCGAGCGAACGTGCCCGGGTGGGTCGAGCGGGTGGACAGGGCGCCGCCCCGGGCTGCGGTCAGGGGCGGGTTGATGCTGGTGAAGCCGTTCTCGGGGACGGTCACCTGCGGGCTCGAAGCGCCGGCGGCGACCGCTGAGGCCAGGGCGGCGAACAACAGGCTGCGGCTGCGCGAGGAGGATTCCGCGGCGGAATGGGTCTGGCAGAGCTTCACGCTGAGGTGGCGCAGCGGCTGCCGCCCACGGCCGTTGAGCCAGGCAGTGGTCTGCTGCTGGGCGTGGCGGATGACGGTGCTGCCGTCGTAGTGGCTGAGGTGGATGCGCTCTGCCGTGTCACCAAGGTGGTCCGCGGCGCCGCACAAGGAGTCGAGTCCGCCGCTGAGGAGCATCACGTCGTCGGCGTCCGGCACGGGTGCCGGGCGGCGGCCGCCGGGAGCGGCGGGTACTGCGTGCAGGTGCCAGGCGTCGCCGGTGAGCCAGGACAGCAAGTCTTCGGTGAGCCGGCCGGACGAGGCGTTCCAGGGGTCGGGATCGACGGTGTGGACGGTGAGGTCGATGGTGCGCGCGAAGGTAGTGGGGCGACGGGCGCTGCGGTCGGCGAGGTAGGCGGAGGCAGCGATACGGACGAGGTCGGCGGCCGCGGCCGGTGCGGGGCCCAGGAGGTCGAGGTCCCAGCCGACTGTGCAGGTGACGGTCGGCGTGGGGCTGTGGGCGCGGGTGCGGGGCCAGTGCAGGGCGGTGGCGGAGGGCTCGTGCTGCTGTCCGTCGTGCGGCAGTACTTCGTAGGCGGTCGTCATGAGCGTCCTGCGCGCAGAATGCGCAGTGCCTCCCTCGTCACTCTCGCTGCTGTGGCGGTGAATTCCTTGACGGTCATGCGTCGGGTGTCGGGCACGGAGATATGACGTACTCGGCGTTGCAGCCAGGACCGCAGCCAGCCCTGTTTGCGGACGGCTTCTTCCGGGGTGAGGTTGTCGCTGGCTTTTTGGGACTGGAGCTCGACCAGGCCGAGTTCGTAGATCCATTCGGCGACGAGGCCGCGCAGGCTGTCTTCCGGCGTGGGCGGCTCGGCCGCGAGGAGGACCTCTTTGACGTGCTTGACGGTGGCCCTGCGCAGGGCCGCCTCATCGGGGTGTCCGGCGTCGCCGAGGACGGCCTGCAGGATGCGGGAGATCTGGGTGCGCCGTGGCAAGCTGCTCAGCTCGAGGAAGTCCAGGCCGAGTTCACGCAGTTGCGCGGCATCACCGTTACGCAGTGCGTAGGCTCCCGCGAGGGCTGCGGCACCGCGGGAGGAGCCTTTGAGCACTTGGCGCTGCGATCCGCCGCCGATACGGCCCGGGCCGGCCGCGCCCCCGGCTCCTCCTCCCCCGCCGCCACCGCCGCTGCCGCGGGCAGGGGCGATCAGGCCAGAAAGCGGATAGCCGCCGGCCGGCACCGTGCCGTGGTCCGCGTCGTCCTTGCTCAGCGCGGTGGCCAGCGCCTGCACGACGTCGTCAAGGAACTGCTGGCCGTCCGGCAGATCCAGAGTGTCCGCAGGTCCCGTTCCTATGCCGGGCAGGGCGTCGAAAGCGTCATGGGCCGCGCTCCACTCCGCGGAGCCGCTGCCTCCGTAAGAGCCTGATGTCCCCATCAGCGGCCCTCCTGTTCCACCTTGGCTGCTTCCTGCACCATCGGGTCAATGTCGGTGGCGTCTGCCAGGCGTGCCGCCAGGTCGCGCAGTTCCTCGCTGTCACTGTCGGCGATGTCCAGGGCGGAGCCGGGGGTGAGGTTGTGGCGCATATCCCACAGGCCGTCGGCGATGCGGCGGCGTAGGTCCTCGGTGGCCTTCGCGATGTACAGGAGGGACTCCACGAGCGGCTCACTCTCCTGTTCCCGGCGGCCGCGCTCCAACAGGGCCTCGACGACGGCCTGCTGCTCCGTGACCGGGCGTGCGGTCACCTCCTGCTGCGCGCTGCGCCGGTGCGGCTCGGCCTGACCGGCGAGGTGGGAGACCCAGGTGACCTGCTCCTGGGTGAGGGACGCAGCCGCGGTGAGGCTCACGAGAGAGGCGGCCAGGCTGAGGTAGGGGCCGATCGGGGCCGTGGTGAGGTCGGGTTCGGAAGCGGCCCAGTGCCTGCTAGCCTCACTGACCTGGTCCGGCCTGTCGTCACGTTCCCCCTTCCCCCATGCCTGCCAATGCTCAAGGAGTTCACTGCGCGGGACGTCCTGGAGTTTGACGAGGGTCTCGAAGTCCTTGCCGGGGCTATCCTCCAGCAGCATGAGCTTGACGATCACCGAGGGGTCGATGCTGATGCCCTGGCTCTCGGCGATCCGGGTCCGCAGGGCGAACGCGTTGAGAAAGCGTTTGATGCTCCGCGGGCTTCCGGACCGGTCGGCCGACAGACCGGTGGCCAGCCGACTGGCCAGAGCGAGCGAGGCCCCGTCGGGCTGCCACGGAAGACTCTGTAGATCCGACAGAACCGGCGACTGCCCAGCGGCCCGCCGCTGCTGGGCGTGCTCGACCAGCCGTGTGTAGTGCTCCGGCGAGCACTGGTGGGCCGAAAGCAGCAGAGCGATGAAGGTGGCTGCCTCGTCAGCGCCGATCCGCGGCAGCGACAGGGGCACCTGGACGATCTTCTCCAGATAGCGGTGGGCGAACCGCTCCCCCCGGCCCGTGGCGTCCAGACTGGCCGCGATCGACTCGCGCACCATGTCCTGGTCCGCCGCCAGGACGAACGCGACCTTCTCGACGGACAGGAACAGCTTGATGGCCTCCAGCGTGGCCATCACCGCGTCGGGCAAGCAGCGGTCCAGATCGTCGACCAGCACGACCAGACGTTTCATCTGCGTCAAGTCTCTGAGCAGGCCGGCGAACTCCTCCCGGAAGCCCGCCAGGCTCCTGGCATCGCTCTTCGAACGCGGCGTGAGGGCCTCGACCAAGCCCTCGGACTGAGCGACCAGCGACCCCCTCGCCATACTGACCGCAACACGTGACCAGCTCACACGCTCAAGAAGCCCATTGATCTTCTTCGGCAGGCCCTCCTGCGCCCCGTAGGCCGACAGAAGATCCTGCAGGACTTCACCGATCACGCCACCGCGCACATCGAACTGGTCGTCGAACTCCCAGGGATCGAGACGGATCACCCGGTAACCGTCTCGCCCGTCCAGCTCCTTGTGCAAAAGCCGCAGCACCGTCGACTTCCCGCCGCCCCAGGGCGCAGCGATCCCGATCGTCACCGGGTCCAGATACGGGATCTCGAGCGTGGCCACCACCGTGTCGACGATGGATGCGAAGCCCAGCAGGTCCACGCCTGTGGGATTGTCGTCCCACAGTCTCATGTCGCTCATCATCCCCCCAGCCCTGCAATGCTCCGCCGACGCCGCGCGCACAGCGCAATGGGTGTTCGGGGGGCCCGGCCAAGCGGCCGGCGCAGGTACCGTCGGCCCCGGGGCCGTCAACGCCCCAGTGTCACCCGGGAGCGGACACCCCGACCGTATCGCGCGACGACTCCCCTTCGATCGTCATACTTACCACAACAGCAGCAATCACCACAGCAGCTGACATGCTGCAACAAACGCCTCCCCTGTCAAAGGATCACTCCGTATGCTCCCGGCGCCGACACCATAAGCGCCCTGGGCCCGGCCAGGGCCTTCACCCAGCTGGGACGCTCGGCCATCCCGGGCACTGGGACCTGTCACTGCGAGGACCACCGACCTGCTCATGGGACGAAGAAGCTCAACTCCGCAGGCAGCGGCAGGCTCGCGACCCCCACCATGTTGGGCTCCGCGCCGAGCACGGCGCCACCTTCGGCACCGAACTGCTCCCCTCGGCACGAGTGAGCGAGGTCCTGGACCGTCTGCGGCGCAACGACGTCCGCTGCCGCTCCGTACTCGGTCTGCCTGACCTGGGCTGAACGGCCAAGACCGGAATCCGCAGTACGTCCGGGCCACTTCCTCCGCAGCCTTGCCCATGGGCCCGCAAGTCCTAACACGACGGCGAATATTTTCTCCCTGTCCGGGTGCTGGGGATCGGGCATGACGATCTGTCGGCCAGGCAGGAACACTCCTGCCGCGACCTACCGCACCGGTGACGGCAGGAGTCCTGACACGACGCCGGTCCCACCCCTGGCCGGGGTCGTCAACGTCGCCCGGACGGCAGGGACATCGCAGGCCGCACCGGCCGACGACAGCGTCAGGACGCCGGACCGGACGCGACGGTGTCGGCCGACGTCGGGGCAGTTTCCAGAGCGGATCCTGATGTACCGAACCGATGCAGGCTGAGGGCTCCGGCTCTTGCGTCCGCGATGTTGCGTCGTCGGCCCTTGGGCTGGACTTCTTCGAGTCCAGGCAGCGACGGCTTCGGCCCTTGGGCCGTGCGCCGTCCGCGCTTATCGCCGCCGCGAAATGGCACTGGGCCGGGCCACGCCAGCCGACCCCATCATCGGCCGTGGACATGCCCGGCAGCATTTCCTGGGTAGCGCTCAGCCTTCGATGTGATAACGGCTCTGGGACACGACGGCTTGGCGAATCTTGGTGGTGAAGTCGGGGGTACGGGCGATCCGGTCTACGCCGCCGGCCTTGTTGCGGCGGAGGACGCTTTTGAAGCTCTGTTCCAGAGTGCCTGTCATGCGGAACATCAAGTCGTCACTGAGGTGCCCGGGTTCGATGTTGAGCAGGTCTCGCGGCGAAGGCTGCCGCAGCCGAGTGAGTGTGTAGGCGGACATGGCTGCCAGCGGGTAGAGCCAGTTCTCCAGCGAGTCACCCAGCAAGGGCCGGTCTTCGGCATACCGGGTGAGAAACGCGCGCAGCCTGGTGTGCACATCGAGGCACAAGGGGTAGATGTCCAGATCATACCGAGGGGAGAAGATCTGCGCGTAGTGCTGGTCGTCGAGTAGTAGCGCGTCAGAGTGTCGCAGCGCGGTATGTGGCTCGCGCAGAGCGAAGGCGGTGAACTCTCGGGCAAGCCTGGCCATGCTGACGACCCGATCGAGGGGAAACCCGAGGTTGCGGTAGTAGCTGGCTCGGCGCTCGTAGTAGTAGCCGCCCGCCTGGCCGAGGCTCTCTTCGATGTCTTTCTGAATGGACTCGGTGGCTCGCAGTGCGCCGGCGGGCAGCTGGGTCTGGCTGTTGGTCGCTCGGATGATGCGGTCGCGAGCCGTGCCGGATTCAGGCGCGACAACGATCTTGACGAGGAGGGACCGGTCGCGGTGCTGACCACCGTTCTGAATGTAGCTGTATATCTCGTGGCTGGTCTGGAGCCCGTTGACGATCTGAGGCTCTTTGACCACGATCCTCTTGCCGGCGATCTGGGCAGCGTCCGCGACGACGGTGACACCGTTGTTGAACCACCAGAAGTCCTCGCCGGTCCCGGACTTCAGAGTTTCGCCGATGGCGTTGTTCACGGCCGTAGACCCTGCGTAGTCGCGCACGTTGGACTCGAACAGCTCCAAGCGCAACGCTTCGTTATCGGACGTGATGAAGCGGTAGTACTCGTCCAGCCGCGCCAGACAGACATATCCCTCGCCGAGCGATGTGCTCATGGGTGTTTCGGTGAACACTAGCTGTGCGACAGCTTTGGCTCCGCGGGCAGTCCGCTCGCGCAGGTCAGCGGCGCTAAGGTATTCAAGGTCGGCCCGGGTGTCGGAAGTGATCTTCGCCAGCTGGCGTCTGAGCCTGTCGCCCTTGGCCTTGACGTTGGGGTGCGGTGTCTCCGCCGACTTGTTCGCATAGATGACCTTGATGCGAACTTGCGGGAAGGACGATGCCAGTTCTTCGAGGATATGCAGGAAGCGGCGCGTGCGTTCGAGCAGCTTGGCGTTGGTGTGGGCGACCAGGTCTTCCTCGTCCCGGCCCATGTCCAACAGAGCGGGTAGATGGAAGTGCAGCTTCTCGATCACCGACTCCTGGTATCCCGAGGAGTTCTTCGCCTGCAAGATGACCAACTCGATCTTGCCGGCACGCGACGGGAGAAACTGGTGAGCATCAGCGGTGATGTAGCGCTCGTCCACGAACGTCCAGATGCCGTCGATGCCGCAATCATGCGCGCCGTCGACGATGCCGTCCGTGATCTCGTCGTTGTCCAGGTCCCAGTCCTGCAGAGCCTTGTCCGCGGCGAAGAACGTGAAGAAGTCATCCCGATTCTTGTCCGGCGCCAGCTTGCGATGCTGGTCCTCCAGGATTCGTTCCAACAACCGCTGATCATTGCTTTGCACCGACACCACGCAAGCCCCCCAACGTCACCTGTCAGTGAGATGTTGACAGGCCCGACCGGCTATGAACAGGTCGCGCACGAATTTCCGAGCACCCCTCCCCACGCCCCCGTAGACCGCACCAGCCATGGACCAGGCTGCTCCCCGAGCCACCGGCGACTCTCACGCTCCCGCGTCCGATGGTGGCTGGATGGTCGCGTGCACGGTCAGCCATCCGCGCGCCCTCGAAAGGACAGCCAGAGCCGGGACACCGAGCGTGAACTTTGCAGTAGCGGACAGTGTGCGCCGCAGTCGACCGCGCACAGTTCTTGGGCCGCAAGCTGTGGCTCGACCCTGGAGGCTTGCTGTCACCGCGTCCCCGCCTCCGTACTCGGAGAGGAGGAGCCCCAAGTGAAAGGACACCCAAGACAGACGCACAAACCCACCCGCTCAAGAGCCCTGCCGGACCGCACCTGCGGAGCTTCTCGTCGAACGCCGCTATCACAAGCCGATCACCAACTGAGTCGACGCCTTCAGATCAAAACGCTCTGAGCTGGCCTTACACGGTCACCTTGGACTTACCTGGACGCCTGCAGACGGTCTCTACAACCTGTGCCATGTGGTACTGCGGCCCACTCGCTAGCACCACGTACCACTCATCAAGATCCGGACCAGGTGCGGGCCGCGACGTGGACCTGCACCTCACGGCGCGTGTCATCCAGCGTTTCTCGGAGGACCTCAAGGCGACGACGGCTGTTCGACTGAAGCCCGGTTCGCGGTGGGTGACCGTGCACCTCGACTGCGACGGCGACCTCCTGATGAGCCTGGTCAGCATCGCGCTGCAGGCGCGTCAGGCGGTGTGTCCGCTCGTGGACGCACCGCCCGCTACGTGCGATTTCCGCCGCGTCACGATGCCGGACCGCGACAATGACCTGAACCACACAGGACCACCAGGTGACGCGAGCGGGAGCCGTGGCGACCGACCCCCGCGAGGACGAGGCCATTCGGGGCGTCTACGAGCAACTGAAGGCCGCCTACGGCGAAACGCACAGCCCTGGCGACATCCAGGCGGTCGTGGCGGGTGCCTGTGCCGTGTTCGGGGACGGGCCGGTACGTGACTTCATTCCGATCCTCGTCGAGCACAGGGCGCGCCGGATCCTCGACGGGGCTTCCGGGTGACGGTCGCGGCTCGATCCGAGGCCCCCGCCGCATGAACGTCCTGCGCGGCCTCACCTTGCCGTACGCCCTGATCGCACTGCCCACCGTCGCTGCCGGCGCCGTCGGCGTGGTGCGACTGCGCTGGTCTCGGCCGCCACCGGCGGCTCCGGGAACACGAGCTACCGCACCAGCGCGGGGGGACCCAGGGCCTGCGTGATCCGGCCGTGGCCCGTCCGGGATCGCCCCGGCCAGTGTGCGTGCACGCGGCATACGCCGAGAGCGCCATGACGGCGGCGTCAACTGTGCAAAGTCGTCGCCGGCCACATCCGATTCGATCCGGCTCGATCGGTCAGTGCTGGGGGCGCGGACGGGCATGGAAGGTGGAACAGGGGAGGCTCACGATGACTCGCTGTGCTTGTGGCGTGGCGGCCGAATTCCATGGACGGTCATTCAGGGTCGCCGGAGCCGTCGGCGTTCTCGGGACCCTTGTCTGCCCGCATCGGCAGCCTCAGCGGCCGACCGTCGCGGTGAGCCCAGATGTCACCGAGGACGACCTGGATGATGCCGGTGACGGGGATCGCCAGCAGGGCACCGAGGATACCGGCTACTTCGGCGGCGATCAGGACGGCCAGCAGCACGGTAAGGGGATTGAGCTTCACCGTCCGGGACAGGATGACCGGTTGCAGGAGGTGGTTCTCGGCCTGCTGGTAGACGATGAAGAAGACGATGGCTCCGATACCGGCCGGCAGGGAGTGGACGAACGCCACTGACGAGGCGACGACAGCCCCTATGGTGGCGCCCACCAGGGGGATGAGGTCGGTCAGGGCGACGAAGAGGGCCAGGAGGCCGGCGAACGGGACTCCGGAAACCAGCAGCATGACGTAGGTCAGGAGCCCGCATATGAAGCTGATCAGTAGGTTTCCGGTCAGGTAACCGTTGACGGTACGGGCGCAAGCGGCTCCCACGCGGCGTATGCGGGCCGCGGGCGCCTCGTCCACGAGGGCCAGAGCCCGATCGATGGCCTTGGGACCCTCCAGGACCATCAGATAAGCCAGGACAAAAATCGTGAGAGCGCCGGTCGCGGTACCCACGGCACCGCGGACGAACTTCAACGCGGGCGTGCTCAGTCCTGTGGCCAACGCGCCGATCTGCGTTGGATGCCGCTGGACATACTGCAGAACGTGCATCCGCTCCAGCAGGTTACCGACCGGCCCGCGGCCGGCTCGGATGTCCCCGATCATCGCGGGCAGACGATCGGCGAACCGGCTTCCCTCCTGAACCAAGGGGATGACGAGCAGGGCGATCACCGCGCCGACGGCTGCGGCAGCAGCGAAGAAGACCAGCAAGGTGGCCACCGACCGTCGGCACCGCGGCACCCGTCGCTGCAGCACCTCGACGGCCGGGTGGAGGGAGACGGCCAAGAACAACGCGATGACCGCCCAGATCAAGACCCGGCGAGCGTGAACCACCAGCTCGAGTACGACGTAGGTGGCGAGCAGCAGCCCGATGGTGGCAAGGATGGTTCGCACCGGAACCGGACGCGATGCCATAGGCGCCGGGTGCCCAGCCCCAGTCATGGGAAACGAGAGGGCGGCGCCAGCACCCGTCGCCGGGCCGCCGACCACGTCCTGGGCGTTGGCCGCCTCTCTCGGCCGGCGCTGAAGAGGGCCGCCGCCGGCTCTCACCTGTAGTCCGCTGTACTCCGCGGTTGAAGCGGGCATCAGGGTGAGGAGAGCACCCAGACCACTGGTCGGCACCTGAACATCCCGACCGGGTAGGGCCGCAAAGCACGTGGCGGTGGCCGCCGGCGCAATCGCAGGACCGTCGGCTTGGTGGGAGACGGCGCCCTCAGCCGCCGGCGTGATCGCTACGGTCCTGCTGTCGCCGGGTGATATGCGCCGGGCCGATTCATGCGGCCTGTCGGTACGTGCCAGATCTCGGCTTGGACCGTGAGAACCCTTCGGCCGCGCTGGACCCCCCCGCGGATGGCGCCGAACTGTGCGTGGACCTCGGATACGCGGGCGATCGGGCGTTCCGCAACAACGTGTCGTTCGGATCGTATGCCGCCCTGGTGCAGGATCCTGCCGACCGGGAGGACAAGATCGGCACGATGGTGAGGATCCTCCTGGAGTTCCTGGCCCGACCAGGGCGGAGACACCCGCCGAGACGACCGCCAGGCTGCGAAGCGGGCAGATACAACATGGTCTGACCCGTCTCGCGACACCTGACGACGTCGTCGTCCACACCGACGCCCCGGTCCTCCCCGTCGGGCTCGATGGCGAAGCCGTCACCCTGCCCACTCCCGTGCTCTGCCGGATCAGTCCCCGAGGCTGCGGGTACGGGTTCCCCGTCATCGACCGGGCGCCGTGCCCACCAGATGGCGGCCTCCGGGATGGACCGTCGTCCGTCGGGCGGCCTCACTTGTCGGACGGTCTCACGGCCGTAACACCCACTGACCCGGTGCCATCCCTGCCGCACATTGGCGCCGACACCCCGCCCTTCCGGCCCCGCGTCGTCAGCGCTGTACGCGACGACCTCCAGCATGTCCCGGCCGACAGCCCCGTGACGCTGGTCGCACGTCCGCCCGGCGAACACCTCCATCAGATCATCGATCCTGCTGGAACGGCCGGGCACCTCGTCGAGCTGGCCGCGGCTTGATCCACTAAGGAATCCGAAACTCGAATTCGGGACGGTCCCAGGGCACGGCGGGCGGGTTCGCGAAGGCGGTTCCGGTCCGCACCGCACCGACGCGGGGGTAGAAGTCCGCGGCGGGCGGATGCGACACGACCTTGACACGGTCGGGCCCGGCGGCACGGGCCTCGGACCGCATGTGCGTGACGAGCAGTCGTCCAATACCGCGTCCTTGCGCTTCGTCGGCGACGAACAGCAGGTCGAGCTCCGGTGGAGTGAGGACGAGCGAGTAGAACCCGAGGACCCGGCTTCCCTGCTCGTCGGCGCCGACGGCCACGAAGACGCGGTGTGCCTCGATGTAATCAGGACCGACCCGGTAGCCCGCGACCGCGGATGCGTACTTCCCCTCGTAGGCGCTTGAACCACGCACGAGCCGCGTGAGCCGTTTGGCATCCCGCGCGACGGCCCGCCGTATCGTGATCGACCGGCTGATCGAGGAATTGCGTGAACTCATCAGGCGAGTATTTCGCACCGGGGAGTGCCCTCGTGCGGCGGATGCCGGCGGGCTGGGCATTCGCGGCTTCTTCCACCGATGCAGAAGTCCGGCGCCCCGCAGGCGACGCGCGCCGCAAGCCCTCAGGCAACAGCCCGCCCACTGATCCGAGGGACGGCATCGATCATGACCCGGACCATTCCCGGACCCGCGGCCCCGCCCCAGTCTCGACGGGCACTCTTTGTACTGGTCAGCGATGTGGTGCCGCTGTACCACCAGGAGACGAAGAATCTGCTGGTCAGCTACTCGCCGAAGAAGCTGGGCTTCTTCTAGACGCCTGCGAAAAGGCGCCTGGCCTGGGTTTTCACCGGTCAGGCGCCGGTTCGTCCCTCGGGTACGTCACCTTGACTGACGCGCTGGCACTCGTTCATGGACCGGGTCCACTCCGGAGTGGAGCCAGAACGAGATCCCGGCGTGACGGAGATCGTAAGGCCGCTTGGTCAGGCGAGAAGCGCGCTCAGTCCGGGTCAGGGCGTATTCCCGGTCCCGCGCCCATGTGATGCCGTAGGCGGCAGCGTCCACGTGGTTGCCGGCCTGGTTCCGGAAAAGTCGACCGTCAGGTGCCACGTCGAACCGGTCACCGACCGGCTGGCGGCCATCGACGCCGAGATCGAGCGCCTGACCCGCCTGCGCGGCCGCCTGGCGCAGCGGACCGGACGCGTATAGGCCCTTCCTGCTGCCGGCATGCCACTCCCAGCGGCGGGGGGGCATGGCAGATCTCCCCTCCTGTCCGCCGAAAGCCCAAGTCAGCGGCGTACCCGGCGATGTCTCAGGTGGCGCAACAGTTCCGCAACACCACTATCCCTACCGGATGGCTATGGTTCCGGCCATGCCTCCGACCGACCGCATCCGAGACCACGTCGGCCAGGGCGCGACCACTGTCGCCGCCCACCGCGCGCGACGCCGGCTGCGCGCGGACCGGGCACGCCAGCTCGCCGACCTCCTCCGCCACCAGATCCTCGCCGACCGCTTCCCCTCCGGCGCCCTCCCTCACGAGTCCACCCTCGCCGCCGGCTGGACTCCCTCGCCATCGACGTCAGCAGCGGGAAGGCGTACATGCACGTCGACGAGTGCTGGTACTGCGGCCCGTGCGCGGCCCGCTGTCCCACCGGAGCCGTCACGGTCAACATGCCTTACCTGCTCCGGTGAAAGGCCCCGCCACCATGAAACGCACTGCAGTCGCGGTATCCACGGTCGTCCTTCTGCTCCCGCTCAGCGCCTGCGGCGGTGACGCCGAGGCCGGCGGCGGCTCCACGGTCACCATCACCGTCGGCTACCAGTCCAAGACCATCAACACGGTCACGGCCGGCACCCTGCTCCGCTCGCTCGGCTACTTCGAGAAGCAGCTGAACTCGCTCGGCGACGGCCGCACCTACAAGGTCGCCTGGCAGGACTATGCCACCGGTGCCCCCATCACCGCCCAGATGACCGCCGGAAAGATCGACATCGGGTCGATGGGCGACTTCCCGCTGCTCATCAACGCCGCCCGCGGCAAGCAACTCGGTCGCCCCACCCATCTGGTCGCGGTCACCGGCTACAACCTGCGCGGCGGCCTGAACACCATCGTCACGGCGCCCGACTCGGGGCTCACCTCCCTGAAGGACCTGAAGGGCAAGAAGGTCTCCACGAGCGTCGGCTCCGCCGCCGACGGCACCCTCGTACGGGCCCTGCAACGCGCCGGCATCGATCCCGGCAAGGGCGTCGAGAAGCTCAACCAGCAGCCCGCTGTGGGCGCTTCGGCCCTCGCCGCGGGCAGCGCGGACGCGCTGTCGCAGTTCGTCGCCTGGCCGGGCCTGCTCGCCCGCCAAGGCAAGGCGAAGGCCTTGTACGACGGGGCGCAGCTGAACCTGCCCACCTTCCACGGCGTCACCGCCCGCGAGGACTTCGCGAAGGAGCGGCCGACCGTACTGGAGGCGTTCCTCAAGGCCCAGGCACAGGCCACCGACTACCTCAACGACCATCCCGTCACCGCCGCCGAGAAGGTCGCCAGGGCGACCGGCCTGCCCGCCGAGGTCGTCTACCTCTACAACGGCGCCCACGGCATCGCCACCTTCGACCCGGCCCTCAAGCCACCGCTCGTCTCCGCCCTGAAGCGGGACGTGACGATCCTGAAGTCCGCGCAGCTGACCGGCGACGTGGACGTGGACTCCTTCGTCGACGACCAGTACCTGAAGAAGGCCCTGGGAGCGACGTACGCCGAGCGGCTCGCCGCCACGCCCCCGGCCCCCGCCAGCGAAGTGTGGCCGGAGGGATCGAGGCAGACGCGGACCTTCAAGTCGTCCGGCGAGCTGCTGAGTTACGTGTCCGCCCACCGCGACGCCATCCGCGCCGCCTACGTCCCCGACGCCACCACCGGCACCCCGTGGTTCGCGGACAAGGCGGTGTGGGTGGCCGACGGCGAGAAGCTGCTGCCCTTCGTCGCACCGGCGACCGCACGGGCCTACGTCGACGGTCACGGCGGCGCGAGCGTCGTCACCTATGCCGAGGCGCTGGAGCGGGCGTCGTGACCCGGTACGCGCTGCGCGGGCTGTCCCTGGCCGTCGGCCTCGGCCTCTGGCAGATGCTGACCAGCCTGAACGCCGACGTCTGGCTGCGCTTCTCGCAGTTCCCCACGGTCACCGACGTGGCCCGCGCCTTCGCCGACCGGCTGTCCGGTCCCGACTACTGGACCGATCTGACCGACAGCCTCACCCGGATCCTCACCGGCTTCCTGCTGGCCGCCGTCCTCGGTGTGGCAACGGGCGTGCTCGTGGCCCGTTCACGGCTCGCCGAGGACCTGCTCGGCCCGCTGCTGGAAGTCCTCCGCCCCATCCCGGCCATCGCCCTGGTCCCCGTGGCGATCCTCCTGTTCCCCTCCAACGAACAGGGCATCATCTTCATCACCTGCACCGCCGCCTACTTCCCCGTCCTGGTCTCCACCCGGCACGCGGTGCGCGCGCTGACCCCCGTGTGGGAGGAGGCGGTGCGCACCATGGGCGGCGGCCGATGGCGGATCCTCGGCTCGGTCGTCCTGCCGGGCGCGCTGCCCGGCATCTTCGGCGGCCTGTCGGTCGGCATCGGCGTCTCGTGGATCTGCGTGATCTCCGCCGAGATAATCTCCGGCCAGTACGGGGTCGGCTACCGCACTTGGCAGGACTATACAGTCGTCGACTACCCCGGCGTGTTCGTCGGCATGGTCACGATCGGCGTGCTCGGCTGGCTCACCTCCACGGCCGTCGAGCTGCTGGGCCGCCGCCTGACCCACTGGCTGCCGCGTACGTCGTACGTCCCCGGCGGACGGCCCCCGCGACGGGTGCGCGGCGCCACCGCCCTCATGCCGGCCGGACCCGGTACCAAGGAGAACCTGCCCCATGACCAGCTCGTCTGACGTGCGTTCCCCCGCTGACATCGGTGCGGGGCTGGCCCTGCGTGGCGCCACCCTCGGACGGCCCGGCGCGCCCGTGCTCGGCGAGGTGGACCTCCACGTGGCCCCCGGTGAGATCCTCACCGTCGTCGGCCCCTCCGGCTGCGGCAAGTCGACGCTGCTGCGCTCGCTGGCCGGGCTGCTGTCGCCCCTGGCCGGAGAGGCAAGCCAGGACGGGGGCCCGCTGACCGGGCCTTCCGCCGACCGTGCGCTGATCTTCCAGGAGGACGCCCTCCTGCCCTGGCGCACCCTGCGCGCGAACGTCGAACTCCCCCTCGCCATCAAGGGGTTGTCCCGCTCCGCACGCCGTACCCAGGCCGATACCTGGCTCACCCGCGTCGGGCTGACCGAACAGTCCCGGCAACTGCCGCACCGCGTCTCCGGCGGGCAACGCCAGCGCATCCAACTGGCCCGGGCCCTCGCGGGAGCGCCCCGTGCCGTCCTGATGGACGAACCGTTCGGCGCCCTCGACGCCCAGACCCGCGCCGGCATGCAGGACCTGTTGGTCGAGGTGCTGCACGGCACGGGCGCCACCGTCGTCTTCGTCACTCACGACGTGGAGGAGGCCCTGTTCCTCGGTGACCGCGTGGCCCTGCTCGGCGCCGGCCGTCTCATCGCCGTACGGGACGTACCGCGCCCGCGCGAGCGCGCCGCCCACGACGATCCGGCGCGTATCGCCCTGCGGCACGACATCCTCACGTCACTCGGTTCTTGAAAGGCACCCTGGTGGACACCCTCTTGCAGATCCCGGCCCCCACCGACGCCGAGGAAGTGACCTGCGACGTCCTCGTCATCGGCGGCGGCACCGCCGGTACCATGGCCGCCCTGACCGCAGCAGAGCACGGTGCGGACGTCCTGCTGCTGGAGAAGGCGCACGTCCGCCACTCCGGCCGCTCGCCATGGGCATGGACGGCGTCAACAACGCGGTCATCCCGGGCCGTGCCGAGCCCGACGACTACGTCGCCGAGATCACCCGCGCCAACGACGGCATCGTCGACCAGTCCACCGTCCGCCAGACCGCCACCCGCGGCTTCGCCATGGTGCAACGGCTGGAGTCGTACGGGGTGAAGTTCGAGAAGGACGAGCACGGCGAGTACGCGGTCCGCCGGGTCCACCGCTCCGGCTCCTACGTGCTGCCGATGCCCGAGGGCAAGGACGTCAAGAAGGTCCTGTACCGGCAGCTGCGCCGACGCGAGATGCGCGAGCGGATCCGGATCGAGAACCGGGTGATGCCGGTACGCGTGCTCACCGCGGCGGGCCGGGCTGTGGGCGCGGTCGGCCTCCACACCCGCACGGGCACCTTCGTCACCGTACGCGCCGGCGCCGTGATCCTCGCGACCGGCGCTTGCGGACGGCTTGGCCTGCCCGCCTCCGGCTACCTGTACGGCACGTCCGAGAACCCGACCAACGCGGGTGACGGCTACGCGATGGCCTACCACGCAGGTGCCGAACTGACCGGCATCGAATGCTTCCAGATCAACCCCCTGATCAAGGACTACAACGGTCCCGCCTGCGCGTACGTCGCCAACCCCTTCGGCGGCTACCAGGTCAACCGGCACGGCGAACGCTTCGTCGACTCCGACTACTGGTCGGGCCAGATGATGGCCGAGTTCGCGGCCGAGGTGGCGAGCGACCGGGGTCCGGTCTACCTGAAGCTGAGCCATCTGCCGGAGGAGTCGATCTCGGCCCTGGAGTCGATCCTGCACTCGACGGAACGCCCGACGCGCGGCACCTTCCACGCCGGCCGCGGTCACGATTACCGCACCCACGACGTCGAGATGCACATCTCCGAGATCGGCCTGTGCGGCGGCCACTCGGCCTCGGGCGTACGGGTCGACGACCACGCCCGAACGACCGTCCCCCGTCTGTACGCCGCCGGGGACCTGGCCAGTGTCCCGCACAACTACATGATCGGCGCGTTCGTCTTCGGGGACCTGGCGGGGGCGGACGCGTCCCAGTACACGCCCTACGAAGGGGAGTTGCCCCTTGACCAGCTCCAGGAGGCGCACGAGCTGATCTACCGCCCGCTGCGCAACCCCGACGGCCCGCCGCAGCCTCAGGTCGAGTACAAGCTGCGGCGCCTCGTGAACGACTACGTGGCTCCGCCGAAGTCCGGCGCCCGGCTGTCGCTGGCCCTGGAGGCGTTCGAGCGGATGCGCGCCGACATCGCCGCGATGGGCGCCCGCACTCCGCACGAGCTGATGCGCTGCGCGGAGGTGAGCTTCATCCGTGACTGCGCGGAGATGGCCGCCCGGGCCTCCCTGGCCCGCACCGAGTCCCGCTGGGGCCTCTACCACGACCGTCTCGACCATCCGCGTCGTGACGACGCGTCCTGGTTCCACCACCTCGATCTGCGTAAGTCCCCCGCGGGGGCGATGGAGTTCACGGCACGTCCCGTGGCTCCCTATCTCGTCCCGGTCGACGAGTTCGGGCCGGTCGGCGGAGCCTCCCGTCATCTCGGCGAGGTCCACCCGGAACGGGTGGCGATCGCGGGGGCCCGGGAAGCGGCACCGGTGGCGATGCGGCAGGAGCCCACCGGGGCCGGTACGGTCGGCCGCCCCGGTACCGACGCGGACGCGCCGGTCACACCGCGCCTGCTCGAACTGCTCTCGCTCGCGGAGGACGAGCCCCCGCTCTCCGCACTGACCCCCTATCTGACCGACCCGGAGCCCACCGTCCGCCGAACGGCCGTCACGGTCCTGACGGAGACGGTGCCGCCGGGCACCGGCCCCGCACTGGCAGCGGCGCTCGCCGACACCGACGCCGGCGTCCGCGCCACCGCAGCCGCCTCACTGCGCGAACTGATCGAGACGCTCGCCCCCGAACCGGCCCTGCGCGACGGCCTCGCGGCCGCCCTGTCCGAGGCCGACCCCGTCGTCCGTGCCGCCGCACTGGATGCTCTGCACGTCCTGCGCCTCGGTGACACCGGGCTGTTCACGGCCTCCCTGTCGGACTCCGACATCGCCGTTCGCATCGCGGCCGTGCGAGCACTCGTGTCGGTCGACGCCGCCGGGGAGCTGGCCCGCGCGGCGACCGCCGACCCCTCCCGCGAGGTCCGCGTCACCATCGCCAAGGCCCTGGCCACCGTGACCGCGGGACAGCCCGACGGCACCACGTCGGCCGGCCCCGGACCCGACATGGTCCTTTCGGCCCTCGCCGAGCTCATCGACGATCCCGACGCCCTGGTGCGTGCGGCCGCCTACGAAGCACTGGGCACGACCGGCTGCCCGGCGCCCCTGGTCGCCCGCGCGGAGGCAGCCCTGTCGGACCCGGCCTGGCAGGTGCGGGCCGGCGCCACCACCGCCCTGTCCCTGGCGGCTCCCGGCCTCGCCATACCTGCCCTCGCCAAGTCCCTCGCCGACCCGAACGCCGACGTCCGCAAGGCCGCCGTGACGGCACTGACCCGGCACCGTGCCACCGAGGACGCACGAGTGGCCCTGGCCACGGCGACGACGGACCCGGACGCGGACGTCAGGGCCTATGCGGCCCGGGCACTGTGACGGCACGCGAAAGCACACTGGGGAAGTTCTGTGCGCCGGCTGACGACGACGCGGCGGGTGGCCTGCGGGGACCGCCTCGGCGTCGTCGGCATTCACGGATTCATCGTGGGCTTGCGGCGCCCGCGAAGGGGATCTGCGCCGAGGAGGCAGCCCGCTTGCCGAAGGGGTGCTGCCACAGCCCTTGGGCCTGGAGCCTCGGCAGGACGCCCTCGCCGAACCAGTACGCCTCCTCCAGGTGCGGGTAGCCGGAGAAGATGAACTCCTCGATCCCCAGGGGGTGGTACTCCTTGATCCGCTCGGCGACCTCGTCGTGACTGCCGACCAGGGCGGTGCCTGCGCCGCCGCGCACCAGGCCGATGCCGGCCCACAGGTTGGGGTGGATCTCGAGGCGCTCGCGACTGCCGCCGCCGTGCAGGGCGAGCATGCGCCGCTGGCCCTCGGACTCGCTGCGGGCGAGCCCGGCCTGCACCGATGTCACGGCCTCCGGGTCGAAGCCGTCCAGCAGCCGGTTCGCCTCGGCCCAGGCCTGCTCGGCGGTGTCGCGGGTGATGACGTGCAGCCGGATACCGAAGCGGATGCTCCGGCCCTCCTTCTCGGCCAGCGCCCGGATCCACGCGATCTTCTCAGCGACCTGGGCGGGCGGCTCGCCCCAGGTGAGGTAGACGTCGGCGTGCCGGCCACCCAGGTCGAGTTGGCCGGCGCACAGCAGTCCGAGATCCATCGCGGGCTGCTGGAGGGCGCGTTCGACCTGGGGCTGGTGAACTACCTCGGAGGCGACGACATGCCACCCGGCTTCGAGACCACCGAACTACTGCGGGGCCGGCCGGTGGTGTGCGTGCGCCCGGACAGTCCACTCTCGGCCCTGGACGCGGTGGACGTGGACGACCTCCTGGCCGAGCCGCTGGTCGTGATGCGGTCCGGCTATGTCATGCATCGCTTTGTCCACCGTCTGCTGGGCGGCCGTACGCCGTCCTTCTCGTACTCCACCGACGGCGCGGAGATGGGCAAGCTGATGGTCGCCGAGGGACTGGGAGCCACCGTGCTGCCCGACTTCAGTGTCATCGGCGATCCCCTGGAACGGCGGGGCACGATCACCGTACGACCGCTCGCCGGGGACACAGCCGACGTGCTGCTGATCCTGCAGCGCCGGCACTCCGGTTCCGTCCCGCGAGCCGTCCGCGATCTGCACGAGCTGTTCGTGCGCAACGCCCGTGCATATCGCGCCACTTCCTGAATCAGACGTCGCGCTGTCCCCGTCGGCTCGGCAGGTGGTGCTCGGAACGGCTGGCCTCAGCCGGACGCAGCTCCGCGAGTCCGCCGAGCTGCTCGCGCAGACAAGGCTTGTGCATCCCGCTGATCGGATCCGGCCGGTGCACCATCAGGGTGATGGCGGGGTACTTCACGACGCTGCGCGTTAGTCACGGGTGACGTCGTCGGTGGGGGTCCTCCCGCTCGAGCGAGGCCGAGAGTGCGGGAGGGCCAGGCCGAGGTGGTCGCGCAGGGTCGGGCCCTCGTACTCCGTGCGGAACACGCCCTGTTCCTGCAGGAGCGGGACGACCTTGTCGGCGAACTCGTCGAGGCCGGTCGGGGTGATGTGCGGGACGAGGATGAAGCCGTCACTCGCGTCGGCCTGCACGAACTCGTTGATGGTGCGGGCGATCGTCTCCGCCGAACCGATGAAGCTCTGCCGGTTGCCTGTCTCGATGACCAGGTCGCGGATCGACCAGTTGTTCGCGGCGGCGAGCTCGCGCCACTCGCGGGCGGTGGCCAGCGGGTCGCGGTACATGCGGACCTGAGCTCGGCCTTTGGAGATGTGGTCGTCGCCGACGTCGGGGTCGACGTCGGGGAGCGGTCCGTCCGGGTCGTAGGAGGACAGGTCCCGGTTCCAGACGAACTCCAGGTGCTTGAGGGCGGTGGCGCCGCTGACCTGCTGGCGGCGCACCAGCTTGGCCAGCTCCTCCGCCTCGGCGTCGGTGTCGGCGAGGGCGAAGGTGGCGGCGGGCAGGATCAGCAGCTGGTCGTGGCGGCGGCCGTACTTGGCGAGGCGCTTCTTGACGTCGGTGTAGAAGGCCTGGCCCGCTTCGAGGGTGGCGTGCCGGCTGAAGATCGCGTCGGCTTCGGAGGCGGCGAACTCGCGGCCCTCCTCGGAGTCGCCGGCCTGGAAGATCACCGGACGGCCCTGCGGGGAGCGCGGCACGTTGAACTGCCCGTGGATGTCGAAGTGCTGCCCGGTGTGGACGAAGGCGCCGGCCTTGGCGTCCCGCAGGAAGGTGCCGGTCTCCTGGTCGGCGAGGATCTCGTCGCCATGCCAGGAGTCGAAGAGTTCGTTCGCCGTGGCCAGGAACTCCTTGGCGCGGGAGTAGCGCTCCTCCTGCGGCAGGAAGCCACCGCGGCGGAAGTTCTCGCCGGTGAAGGCGTCCCAGGAGGTGACCACGTTCCAGGCCGAGCGCCCGCCGGAGAGATGGTCGAGACTGGCGAACTGGCGGGCGACCTCGTAGGGCTCGTTGAAGGTGGAGTTGATGGTGCCGGTCAGACCGAGGTGCTGGGTGACGGCGGCGAGTGCGGCCAGGACTGTGAAGGTGTCGGGGCGCCCGACGACGTCCAGGTCGTAGATCTGTCCGCCCTGTTCGCGGAGCCTGAGCCCCTCGGCGAGGAACAGGAAGTCGAACTTGGCGCGTTCGGCGGTCTGCGCAAAGTGCACGAAGGAGCTGAACTCGATGTGGCTGCCGGACCGCGGGTCGCTCCACACGGTGGTGTTGTTGACGCCGGGGAAGTGGGCGGCCAGATGGATCTGCTTCAGCGGCTTGCTCATGGTCGTGGTCGTCCCTCCGGCTCAGGCGGTGGCAGCTGCGGCGTAGCGGTTGGCGGGGCGGCTCAGGCCCAGCAGGCCGCGCAGCGTGTCTGCCTCGTAGGCGCGGCGGAAGGCGCCGCGGCGCTGCAGTTCGGGGACCAGCCCCCGGGTGATCGCGGGGAGGTCGTGGCCGGCGACGGCGGGGCGCAGCCGGAAACCGGTCAGCCCGGCGCTGTGCAACTCCTGGAGCAGATCGGCCAGTTCAGAGGGCGTGCCGGTGAAGATGCGGGCGTCACTGGTGTACGGCTGTCCCGCGAGCGCGTCGAGCCGTTCCCGGCGGGCGGTCGCGGCGGCCGGGTCGTCGTCGAGGAAGACCACCAGGTCACCGAAGACATGGAGGGGTTCGGCGGCTCGCCCCGCCGCGTCCTGCTCGGCGCGGATCCTGGCGACGATCGCGCGGGCCTCGCCGGCGTCGTGCGGGGTGACGTAACCGATGTCGGCGGCGCGGGCCACGAGCCGGTACGGGACGGTGTCATGGGCGAGGGCGCTGACGATCGGCTGGCCCTGCGGAGGGCGGGGCGTGATGGAGGGGCCCCTGACGCTGAAGTGCCTGCCCTGGAAGTCGATGTAGTGGAGCTTGTCCCGGTCGATGAAGCGGCCGGTGGCGGCGTCCCGGATCTCGGCGTCGTCTTCCCAGCTGTCCCAGAGGCGGCGCACCACCTCCACGTAGTCGGCGGCTTCGTCGAAGAGGTCGGCGACCAACTCCCGGGCGTTCGGGTGGTCGTAGGCTTCGATGCGCGGGATGGTGCGGCGGCCGAAGTGGGCGGCCTCGTTCGGGCGGGCGGTGATCTGCACGCGCAGGCCTGCGCGGCCGGAGCTGACGTAGTCGAGGGTGGCGATGGCCTTGGAGATGTGAAACGGCTCCGTGTGGGTGGAGACCACCGTCGGGACCAGGCCTATGTGCCGGGTCAGCGGGGCGACGCGGGAGGCGATGAGGACGGCGTCGAGGCGGCCGCGCACCTGGTCGGTGCGCTCGTCCGGGTCCAGGAAGTGGGAGGACTGCGGGCCGAGGCCGTCCTCCACGGTCACGAAGTCGAGCAGACCGCGTTCGGCCTCGGTCACCTGATCGGCCCAGTATCCGGCAGTGAACAGATCGCGCGGGCGGGCCACCGGCTCGCGCCAGGAGGCGGGATGCCAGCCGGTGCCGTCCAGGGCAACGGCAAGGTGCAGAGAAGAAGGAAGTGTCGAGGACACGAGTGGGTGCCTTCCTGGAAGTCCGTGACGAGAACGCCGGCCCCTCGGACAGGACAACGGCGGTGAAGGAACGGGTCAGGAACAACAGAGGGCGCCGGCCACGCGCTGGAGGTCTATGTGGGGCCGGGAGTGGAGGTGGACGGCGTGGAAAATGTGCGTCACGTCTGCCACCACCGTCCTCAGGGTCATGCGCGTCGGCGCCTCGCACAGCTCGTCTCAGTCACAACGCCCCGGCTTCGCGCGATATTCCCGGGCTGCGCACGAGCCGGATGGGCGAGCGGCGTCGCAAGGTCAAACCGATGAACTCGTACAGGCGGATCGCCGAGGCGTTTCCGGCGGCACCATCCCCCACGGGGGGCTGATCGCCATGGCGGTCCCGCCCTATGGCGGCAACACGCTCATCGCCAACTCGGCCGCAGCGTACCGGGATCTGCCCGAGCCGCTACGGGAGCTGGCGGACAAGCTGTGGGCGGTGCACGCCAACGACTACGACTACGCCGCCCCGAAGAGCGAGAAGGCGGCCGAGCACCGCAGGCGGTTCGTCTCCCGGAAGTACCGCACCGCCCATCCGGTCGTCCGCGTCCACCCCGAGACCGGGGAGCGGGGGCTGTTCATCGGCGGCTTCGCCCAGAGCATCGTGGGCCTCGGCCCGTCCGACTCCCGTAACCTGCTGCGCATCTTCCAGTCGTACGTCACGCGTCCCGAGAACATCGTGCGCGTGGCCTGGACGCCCAGCGACCTCGTCCTGTTCGACAACCGCACCACCCAGCACTACGCCCCCGACGACTACGGCGACCTGCCGCGACTGCTGCACCGGGTGACCGTCGCGGGCGACGTCCCCGCCGGTGTCGACGGCACTCTCAGCCACGTCATCGAGGGCGACGACGCCGCCCACTACACCCCGGCCGCAGCCTGAACACGGCACGCGCCACCGCACGGCCGCCGGGCAGGGGTATCCGCTCCCGCCCGGCGGCCTGCCGGCAGCGGATACCGACGGAAGCCTCAGTGGATCTTGAACGCGCCCCTCGGGGTGAACGCCACGTTCGGCCACGGTCCCTATGCCTGGCTCCAGCAGGTGCAGAGACCTCTTGACGGCGTGACGGCTGGTCAGTCCGGCGTCGCTGGGCGGGGTTGCCTGACGGGGGTCGAGGGTGTCCAGCGGAATCAGGTATCGCGGGGCGGGGACGATGAGGTACTCGGCCATTCCGCCGTCGCGGCGACCTCCCCGGCCCGGGCCCTGACCGCCGAGGTTCTGGCAGTAGTCCTCTTGTGTTCCTTCACGCACGCCGGGTCAGTCGGCGGATGCCGTCGATGTCGACCAGAACGTGTCGCGGTCCGCGGAAGATCTGGTTGTGCCGGTACGGCGGCGGGTCCGTCTCGTCCCCCTCCTCGCCGTCCAAGCGGTCGATCACGATCGCCTGCACCGGGCACGCCGCAGCCGCGCGCTCGACCTGCAGGCGCCGCTCGTCATCAGGATTCGGCTCATAAGTGAGCGCCTCCTGACCGTTCAACCGGAAGACCTCGTGCGCCAGATACACGCACTGTGCGTATCCCTGACATCGATTCAGGTCCACGACGATCCGCATGGGCAGACTCCTTCCGCTCTGCCCCCGCCCCGTGGCGGCGACCGGCGGCCCGGTCACGGTGTGGTGCCGGGCGACCCGACTGCGGGCGTCCTACCCCTCGCCCCTGGACACCGGCTGAGCGGGTCCTGTCCTGTTCGCTGTGTCGCTGCCTTCACAGTGACGTCTATGGGAGTGCCGCAGCACGAAGGACGCGTCCCTCCTCCCACGAGGCCAGCACTCAAGGCTTGGCCCGCCGTCGCCCTATAAAAATGTTCGCGCCGCCCTCCGACGATCGCAAACCGCCGTTGCGGGACCCAACATGTCTCAGAGGCGGGGCAGTTCTCGATCTTTTCGGCATATTGGACCCCGCGTGACGTACCGCGGACGTACAGTGAGCGGCACGTCTGCAGGGATCGATTCCGCGGAGGGGGACGCAAGTGAGCGTGAATGACGAGTATCCGCAGCAGAGCAGCACCCGGACAGCGGCGATCCCACGCACCATCGCCGCCATCACCGACGCGCTCCCTCCCGCCCGGCGCGATGAGTTTCACGCTGATGTGCACCACGCTCAACAGGGAGCCGAACTGGATGCTGCGCTGATGACGTGGTGGCTCGAAGCGATGTTTGAAACAGTGCCAGGCCGGGACCAGCGGCTGGATGACACAGTCGCGGGCGTAGGACTCGTCGAGCTCGAGCCGGAGACGGAAGAGCGATGAATCCGGGATCAAAGGGGTGGACCGCAGTCGCGCAGATCACTGCGTCCAAAGTGCTCAGTCAGATGCGCGCCTCAGGCTTCGTGGATCTGCACGACAATATCGTGCGGTTCTTGAATGCTCTGGCGCTGGAAGTCGGCAGTGCAGTCGCATCCGGCAATCCGCCACCAGGGCTGCCCATGACCATTCGCGGTGTCACTTGGTACAGCATGGCCGTGTTCGACGATCCCGTGTTCTTCAACTACAGCATTTATCCGGACGAACTGCAGATCAGGGTTTGCGATCTCATTTGGGTGATCACCACCGACTAGCTGCCGGAGGACGGCACACCTCGGCTCGCGCCATCAGGCTGGTCTGCCGCCTTCACCGGTCCGCGTCAAGCTTGGACAACCCGAGCCAGAGCCAGACAGCGGTAGGCGAACTGAAGAAGCTGGACTTCTTCCAGAGCATGCGAAAGGGCGCTTGAACTGGGTTCCCACCCGTCAAGCGCCCCTCGCTGAGCCGCTGATCGGCGATTACGCCCCGCCGGTTCTTCGCGACGCGGTCAGCGATCACCGGGCGGCGAGGCCGCGGCGACTTCGCCGCTCGGTGCTGCCACCTCCGGCGCCGGAGCGGTGCCCTTGGCGGCGTTGTCGGACCTCGCCAGCAGCCAGTACAGCGTGGCCGGCACGGCAAGTCCGACGATCCAGGACACGTCCGCGCCGCCGAGCGGTGCGACGAGCGGCCCCGTGTAGAACGACGTCGCCAGGAAGGGAAGTTGGGCCAGGACGCCGACCGCGTAGACGATCAGCGCGTTGGCGCGCCAGGCGCCGTAGCGGCCGTGGGGGTCGAAGAGGGCGGGGATGTCGTAGCGCTCGCGGGAGATCAGGTAGTAGTCGACGAGGTTGATGGCCGACCAGGGGGTGAAGAAGGTCAGCAGGAACAGCAGGAAGTCCTTGAACGAGACGAGGAAGCTGTCCTTGCCGAGCAGGGCCATCGCGGTGCCCGCCACCATGATCCCGGCGATGTACGCGGCCCGGCCGCGCGGCGACAGGGTCCGTTGTCCACGGAAGCCGCTGATCCCCGTGACCATGGAGATGAAGCCGCCGTAGGTGTTGAGGACGTTGATGGTGAGCTTGCCCAGGGCGATGACGAAGTACAGGAGCGACGCGGCCGCCCCGGCACCGCCGAGCGAGACGACGTAACCAACCTGGTCGTCGAGGAACCGTTCCCCGGCGCTCGCCGCCACCAGCACGCCGAACGTCATGGACCACTGGGAGCCGAGCGCCGAGCCCGACAGCGTCCACCAGAACGTCGCCCGGGCACTGGTCGTGCGCGGCAGGTAGCGCGAGTAGTCGGCGACGTACGGGCCGAAGGCGAGCTGCCAGGACGCGGACAGCGACATGGCCAGCAGGAACATCGGCAGGGAGAAGTGGGCGTCGCCGAGGAGCGCGCCCACGTCGACGCGGTCGAGCAGCCGGATGCCCAGGAAGACGAAGGCGACGGCGCAGACGGCGCTCGCGACTCGGCCCACGACGTGGATGACGCGGTAGCCGATCGCGGCCACGACTGCGGTGAGCACGGCGAAGACGATGATGCCCGTGGTGTCGTTGGTATGGGCGAGGCGGGCAGTGGCCTGCCCGGCGAGCACGCTGCCGCTGGCGAAGAAACCGACGTACATCAGGATGACCAGGAGCAGTGGCACCGCGGCGCCCCGGACGCCGAACTGTGCCCGCGACTGGATCATCTGCGGCAGTCCGAGTCTCGGGCCCTGAGCGGAGTGCAGCGCCATGACGGCACCGCCCAGCAGATTGCCGGCGACCAGCCCCACGAGCGACCAGACGACATCACCGCCGAAGACGACAGCGAGGGCGCCGGTGACGATGGCGGTTATCTGGAGGTTGGCACCGAGCCAGAGGGTGAACTGGTTGAACGCCCGGCCGTGCCGCTCACTGTCGGGCACCACGTCGATGGAATGTCGCTCGATCACGCCGTCGGCCCGGCCGGGGCCGTTCGTGGTGTGCGCGTCCATGTGGTCTCTACGACCCGCCCCGGTCATCGTCTGCCCTCCGCGTGCTCGCCCACCCGTTCTGCATATCGCCATGCAGACTCTGGCCCGCTGAATGATTTGTCAATACCCTGCTGGTCGGGCAGTGATCGGCTCATGTCTGGGGGGCTGGGCTGCGATGGCCCGCTGGTTCCGTACGGCCCTGCCGGCAAGGATCACGAGCGTCCGGCTCGCGCCCTACGCTGTTCCCGTGCGCACAGTGGAGTTGCTGCCCGACGACGCGACCGAGGCGCGGGTGCGGCGGGTGTGGGGGCGGCTCGCGGAGAGGGGGATGCCGAGTCTGGCCGCTCACCGGCATGTGACGAATCGGCCCCACCTCACACTGACCACCGCGTCCGAGCTGCCGTGGGACGTGCGGCCTGCGCTCACGGAGGCACTCTCGGTGCTTCCGCTGCCGCTGCGACTGGAGGGGACGCTTCGCTTCGAGGGGCGAACTTCTTTCCTGGCCTGGCGTGTTGCGGCCGACGCCGGGCTGGCCGCCCTGCAGCGGCGCGTGTGGGAGTTGCTGCCCCTGGCCGGGAATCCGCTGTTCGAGCCGGAGAACTGGGTGCCCCACCTCAGCCTCGGCCGGACGCGGTCCGGACCCGGCGCATGGCCTGCGGAACTCCTGCCCGCCGAGCTGTCCGAGCCCTGGGAGGGACGGTTCACCGCGGCGCGGAGCTACGACACCGGGTCGCGGACCGTGGAGCGGCTGACCTAGGCGCCCAGGTACGGGAATTGGGGGCAACAGGTTGAGGTGGGGACCGACGTGGTCGCCTCCGGAGGCCGCGACTGGGCGACGAACTTCTCGAGGTGACGCACATATCCCCCCCCTGCCGCACGGCGGCGGAGCGGACGGACGGAGAACGGATGTCGGTCGACCTCATCGGTTTCCTCGGTGTGGTGCTGGTGGCGTATGTCGTCCCCGGTCCCGACTTCCTGGTCGTGGTTCGGTCGGCGGCCGAGCATCCCTCCAAGGGGCGGGCGGCGGCGGTGGGGGCCCAAGCCGGACTGTGTGTGCACATGGTCGCCGCCGCCATAGGTCTGTCGGTGATCGCAGCCCGTAGCCCCGTGGTCTACGACGCCATCAAGCTGCTCGGCGCCGCCTACCTGATCTCTTTGGGAGTACGGGCCGTGCTGGCCGCTCGACGTGCTGCGCGGCAACGTCACGAAAGCTCCGCCGCGTCATGTGCAGCGTTGACGGAAACGCGGTCGGCCGGCGCACGGTGGCGTTCAGGCTTCGCTCAGGGGTTCTTCACCAACGTCCTCAACCCCAAGGCCGCGCTGTTCTTCCTCAGCATCCTGCCCCAGTTCGTCCACGGGGGCGGTTCGGCCACCCAGCAGATCTTCTTCCTGGGCATCCTGGATGTGCTGATCGGGATCGTCTACTGGTTCGTCCTGGTCGCCGTCGCCGCCCGGCTGCGCACCTTGTTGGCTCGTCCGAAGTTCCGACGCCGGTGGGAGTTGACCACCGGCTGGCTGTTCATCGGCATCGGCATCGGCATCGGTGTCGGGGTCGCAGCGGCCGCCTGACCGTCGGAGCGCCTGGCGTCCTCACCGCCGGCACGTCGGAGTCGCCTGCCGCGGTATCGGTAGCGTGGCCATCAGATGCGTGGAGCGTCCGCCTGGTCCGTCCGACGGCCTTCGGCGGAGAGTGATGAGGTGGGAATGAGTGAGCTGACGAAGCCCGAGGTCGAGGTTCCGGAGGGTGCTGCTCCTACCGAGCTGACCATTCGGGATCTGGTCGTCGGGGACGGGCCTGAGGTCAAGTCCGGCATGGTGGTTCGGGTTCACTACGTCGGGGTGACCTTCGCGTCCGGGAAGGAGTTCGACGCGTCCTGGGACCGGGGAGAGCCGTTCAAGTTCGCCCTCGGCAGTGGCAGGGTCATCAAGGGGTGGGACCGGGGGGTCAAGGGGATGAGGGTCGGCGGCCGGCGCGAGATCATCGTTCCGCCGCGGCTCGGGTACGGCAATCAGTCGCCGACGCCGTTGATCCCGGCGGGCTCGACCCTGGTGTTCGTGGTGGATCTGCTGGACGTGTACTCCCCCGCGACCGGGTGGAGCAACGCCTAGTCGCGTCGCGATCACGCCGGTGGCTGGCCGGCGAGTCGGATCGCCGCAGGGAGCCGGCCCCGCGTGCACCGCCCGCGCGGGGCCGACGCCGGGACCTCACACCCCGATTCGGCCGGTCCTGTCCGACTGCCCCAGGCGGAAGGCCGAGACCAGGAAGAAGACTCCGCCCAGGAAGGCGTAGCCGGCCAGCGCGCCCAAGGAGGCGTTCTCCTTGCCCGCCTGGGCCGCGAAGGAGGCTCCGGCGAAGGTGGAGATGGCTCCGCTGAGGATCATCGGCCACTGTCCTGCCATGCCGCGTCGGCGTCGCAGGGCGCCGACGATCAGCTGGACGGCTCCGGCGGTGATCGCCCAGGCGCCCCAGACGCGCAGGACCGCCGGGATGCCCGAGGTGGCCGCCGCGACCAGACCTGCGGTGGTGAGGGCACTGAGCGCGACGTTCGCGTACAGGCCGCGTACCGGCCCACGGTTCGCCTTGGCGGACCTGATGTCGAGGACGGCGCACGCCACGTCGAACAACGGGTAGATCACCAGCAGTGTCGCGCTGAGGGGGCTCAGGGTGTGGGCGGAGGCGAATACGAGGACGGCCCATACCGTGGCGAACGCAAAGCGCAGGAAGTACAGGCGGCGCAGCGACCCGGTGTCCTCTTCGGCGGGGACAGGGGTGGCAGTGGAGGAAGCCATGAGGTGCCCTTTCGGCGAGGGGGAAGGCGAAGACGGAGGAGGGAGAACGTTCGGTCTCTCTCTTTCATCTAAGAGGCCCCTTCTGGGCCTGTCAAGACCGAACGTTCTCCCTCACTACCTGCTACCGTGGCCGCCATGAGCACGCGCACAGAAGGCAGGAGCACGTCCGAGGCCCGGGCGCGGCTGCTCGACACGGCGACCCGGATCTTCTACGCCGAGGGCATTCACTCGGTCGGCGTGGACCGGATCATCGCGGAGGCCCAGGTCACTCGCGCCACCCTGTACCGCCACTTCAAGGGGAAGGACGAGTTGATCCTCGCCTACCTCCAGCAGGCCGATCACGGCATCCGGGGGCAGGTGGCCGCCATCCGGGCGCAGGACCTTCCGGCGGCGGAGACGGTCCGGGCCGTGGGCAGGTCCATCGCGGACGGCATCCAGTCCCCCGGCTTCCGTGGTTGCGCCTTCCTCAACGCGGCGGCCGAGTATCCCGACCCGGCGCACCCCGTCCACCAAGCGGTGCTGGACCACCGGCAATGGTTCCTGGAAACGGCCACGCAGCTCATGGAGGACGCCGGCTGTGCTCCCGCCGACGTGACCGGGCGGCACTTCGTCATGCTCCGGGACGGCGCCATGGCCGCCGGCTGTCTCTTCGACCCGACCCTGATCTGTGCGACGTTCCTGGACGGTGTCGAGGGGATCTTGCACACGGCCGCAGCACCGGCGCCGGAACCCAACTCCCCCGCTTCACCGTCCACGTGACCGTCCCAGAGGGCGCAGCTCCGGCCGGGCGGCCCGGTGGCGGTACGCCGCCGGAGCTCAGCGCCGGGGCCGGTGCCTCTGGAGCCGGTCGGCGGCGAGGAGTATCTCGTCAGGCGTGCCGAACGGAATGAACACCCAGAACCGGGCGACGAGCCGATCCTCGTGGTGCACGAGCAACACCTCGTCCTCGAAGACAAGGTGAAGACCGTCCCACGGGTGGCTCCAGCGCAGCGTGTCACCGTCCCAGTGCTGGATACCGCGGTTGGTGAACCGCAGGAGCAGCGGCGACTCCGCAC
Source organism: Streptomyces griseoluteus (assembly GCF_004784465.1). Classification (GTDB taxonomy): domain Bacteria; phylum Actinomycetota; class Actinomycetes; order Streptomycetales; family Streptomycetaceae; genus Streptomyces; species Streptomyces griseoluteus. Next base: position 387,571 of record NZ_SRRU01000003.1, read on the forward strand.
GCTCCGGGGAACTCTTCGGCCGGTCGAAGGGCAGGAACACCTTGTAGTCGGTGAGCGTGTACTCGCCCGCCGCGAGCCTCTCGTCGCGAACGGCGACCACCCGGCCGGTCTCGGCGCCCTCGCGGACCCGCCGGGCGCCGAACACGATACTGAACACCACCACCGACCCCAGGGCCCACCAGAGCCCGAACACCCCCGAGACGTCCACGTACAGTTCCAGCACCGGGGGCGCCACAGCCACCAGCCCCAGAGCGCCGTACACTCTCCTCTGCCGCCGTACCCGCAGAGCCGTATCCGCGCCCACCCCACCAGCCATCGCACGTCTCCCGTGTCTCACTCGCCGCACCACGAGAGGGGACGGGTGTTCGCCTGACGGCGGTTGCGGTCGACCTCGCCGACCCCTCGACCGAGGCAGCCCCCTCGCCCCCCTACAAGGGCGGCCACACCCGCAGCGCCGCGTCGGCCATCGCCTGAAGCTCGTCCCGGCACACCCCACTGGCCGCCTGGACGGCGATGCCATGAGCCAACGTGGTGACATACCGGGCCAACAGCCCCGCATCGGCGCCCGCCGGAAGGTCACCCTCCCCCACGGCCCGTTCGAACCGCTTCCGAATCCGCAGGTAACCGTCGTTGCGCCATCCGACAAGCAGCTCACGGGCCGACTGGGCGGACTCACCCGCAGCCAATGCCCCCTGGATGCCCATACAGCCCTGGGGCCGGGACGGAGCGGTGGTGGTCCGGATGACGCCGGACAGGATCGCGGTGGCCACACCCAGGGAGGTCGGCTCCTTCAGCGCTTCGTCCAGGTAGGCGCTGGGCCCCTCCGTATAGCGCTCCAGAGCCTTGCGGAACAGCTCCTCCTTGTTGCCGAAGGCCGCGTACATGCTCGTGGCCGAGATGCCCATGGCGCTGGTCAGGCGACCCAGGCTCGCGCCCTCGTAGCCGTGTTCCCAGAAGACCAGCATGGCGCGTTCGAGGGCCTCGCCGGTGTCGAAGCCCCGCGGGCGGCCGCTCGGGCCCTTCTTCTCCGTCTTCACCCGTTCATTCTATCTCTTCTGTAGTGACCGATACGGAAGTGCTAGGCTGGAATTCTGTATCGATCACTACTGAACATGGAGGCGGCCGACATGGGACTGCTCGAGGGCAAGACCGCTGTGGTCACGGGGGCCAGCGCCGGGATCGGCCTCGCCGGCGCCAAACGGCTGGCGGCCGAGGGCGCGCATGTGTTCATCACCGGGCGGCGGAAGGACGAACTCGACGCGGCCGCCGAGGAGATCGGCCCGGCGGCCACCGCCGTGACCGGCGACATCGCGGACCTGGCCGACCTCGACCGGCTCTATGAGGCCGTCCGCAGCCGGGGGCGGGGACTGGACGTGCTGTTCGCCAACGCCTCCGTCGCCGACCTCGTACCACTCGAAGAGGTCACCGAGGAGCACTTCGACAAGCTCTTCGGCATCAACGTCCGGGGCACGCTGTTCACCGTCCAGAAGGCGTTGCCCCTGCTCAACGACGGCGCCTCCGTGATCTTGAACGGCTCCACCAACGTGGACGCCGGCGACGAGGGGCTCGGGGTGTACGCGGCCACCAAGGCCGCCACCCGCTCGCTCGCCCGGACCTGGGCCAACGAACTCAAGGGACGCGGCATCCGGGTCAACACGGTGACGCCGGGCCCGACCGACACCCCGGCCCTTTCGGCGCTCACCCCCGACGCGGAGCGGTTCAAGGAGCAGTTGTCGGCGCGCGTGCCGCTGGGCCGGCTCGGACGGCCGGAGGAGGTCGCCGCCGCCGTGGCCTTCCTCGCGTCGGACCAGAGCAGCTTTGTCACGGGGTCGAGCCTGTACGTCGACGGTGGTCTCAACCAGATCTGAGCGCGTCCACAGAAAGGCCGACCGATGTGCGACCTGCGCGCGTTCTACGAGCGCTACCTCGAGGCGCTCAACGCCCACGAGTTCGACGGTATGGGCGAATTCATCGCCGACCGGACCACCCTGAACGGCGAGCCCGCCACCCGGGACGACCTCCTCGCCGTACAGCGGCACGACGTGGACGCGGTGCCCGATCTGCACTGGGAACTGAAGGAATTGCTCTTCGACGGGGACCGCTTGGCCGCCCGTCTCGTCAACACCGGTACGCCGGTGAAGGAATGGCTCGGCGTGCAACCCACCGGGGCCTCCTTCGAGATCGTCGAGTACGCGATCTATCAGGTCCGCGACGGCCGGTTCGTCCACATGGCGGCGCTGCACGATGCCGCCGAGCTCCGGCGGCAGTTGACCGGCTGACGGCGGCGACGCACGCATCACTCATCACGGAGGAATACGCATGACCATCACGCTGATCACCGGCGCCAACAAAGGTATCGGTTTCGAGACAGCCAAGCAGCTTCTTGCCGCGGGCCACACCGTCTACCTCGGCGCGCGGGACATCGAGCGCGGTGAGAAGGCCGCGGCCGCGCTCGGGGCACGGTTCGTCCGACTCGACGTGACCGACGAGGCGTCGGTCGACAGCGCGCTGGAGAAGATCGATGCGGACGAGGGCCGACTCGACGTCCTGGTGCACAACGCGGGCGTCCTGGGGCTCGGCGAGGTGGACGGCCCCAGTGCCCTGCGCGTGTTCGACACCAACGCGGTGGGGATCGTACGCGTCACCGAGGCGGCCCTGCCCCTGCTGCGTCGGTCCGCCGCGCCCACCGTGGTCACCGTCTCCAGCAGCGCCGGTTCCTTCTGGGCCGTGAACAACCCCGAGCGGCCCGAATTCAGCCTGCCGACCCTGCTGTACTCCGCGTCGAAGTCGGCTGCGACGATGCTGACGGTGCAGTACGCCAAGGCCTATCCGGAGATCAAGTTCAACACGGTCGAGCCGGGCACCACCGCCACCGACATGACCGCGGACTTCGGGATCGGACGGTCTCCGGAGGAGAGCGCGAAGGTTGTCGTCCGCCTGGCGACGCTGGGCGCGGACGGTCCTACGGGGACGCTTCAGGACGAGAATGGGGAGCTGCCCTGGTAGCCACCGTGCGTGCCGACCGGTCCGGGTGACATCGGCGCCCTCCCCAAGCACCGGGGCCCCGAGCCGGGCCGACGGATCATGGCCGAGCCGGCCTCCGCCGACGGCGACGCGCAAAGCCGCCCCGCCGCATCCGCCCGGCCCTCAACGGGCGAAGTCTTCCCAGGACACAGGAGTGGGAGGCGCGGTGTGGCGATCCGGGGCGCACGCATTCTCGTCGCCGGGGCGACCGGTGACATCGGCTCGGCGCTGGCCGAGCGGCTGGCCGGGCTCGGGGCGGTGACCGCGCTCGCGGGGCGGGACCCGGACCGGCTGGCCGGGGTGCGCGAGCGGTGCGGGCCCGGCCCCTCGCGGACCGTCGACGCGTGGGACCTCGACGGCGCCGAGGGCACGGCGGCGTGGGCGGCGCGGCAGCTGGATGGACTCGATGCCGTGGTCGTCTGTGTGGGGGTGGTCGCGTTCGGGCCGGTCGGTGAGATCGGGGAAGCGGTCGCGGAGCAGGTGATGGCGGTGAACGCGCTCGCCCCCATGGCGATCCTGCGCTCCGCGTCGACCCACGTGTTCCCGGGTGGTCTGCTGGCCGCCGTGACGGGCACCGTCGCCCGCTCGGCACCGGCCGGCATGGCGGACTACGCGGCGGCGAAGGCCGCGCTGGCCACTTGGCCGCCGTCGGGTCGCCGGGAGCTGCGGCGCTCCGGGGTGGGGGTGCTGGAGATCTTCCTGCCCCACGTCGAGTCGGGGTTCGCCGGCCGCGCGGTGACCGGGACCGCTCCGGCCCTGCCACCGGGCGTCACAGTGGCGCAGGCCGTCGACACGATCGTGGAGGGCATGCGTACGGACGCGTGGGTCATGGGACCCGCCGAGTCCAAGCGGGGTACGTCGTGACAGCGGACGCGTCCGCTCACGTGGAGGACATCACGCCCCTGCCCCCGCGCCCCCTCCCGCACATCCTCTTCCGGCAGTGGTGGCGTGAACTGGTCTTCCTGCACTGGGCCGCCGACCCGGACGAGGTCGCACGGCTGCTGCCCCCGGGCACGTCCCCGGACTTCCACCTGGGCCGCACGTACGTCGGCCTCGTCTTCTTCCGCATGGACCACCTGGCCCTCGGCCGGGGCCCGGCCCTCCCCTACCTGGGCAGCTTCGGCGAGGTGAACGTCCGCCTCTACAGCCGGGACGCCCTCGGGCGGCGTGGAGTGGTGTTCCGCTCCCTGGACTGTGACCGCCTGCTGCCCGTACTGACGGCGCGGGCGGCGTTCGGGCTGCCGTACCGCTGGGCCCGCATCCGCGCCCGCCGCACCGACTCCGGGATTTCCTACGACTCCCTCCGCCGCGACGGTTCCGGAGCGGGCGCGCGCGTCCGGGCGGAGGTCTCCGCCGAGCCGTACGAGGCGAACGCCCTGGAGGAGTTCCTGACCTGCCGATGGGGACTCCACGCCCAATTCCGGGGCCGCACCTACTACTTGCCGAACCTCCACCCCCGGTGGACGTTCACCCGTGCCGAGCTGACCTCGTACGACGAAACCGCCATCGCGGCGGCCGGGCTGCGCACCCCACGCGAAGATCCCGTCAGCGTGCTCTACGCGCCCGGTGTCCCCGTCCGCTTCGGCCCGCCGCTCCGGCTGCCCCGGGGAAGCTGAACCCAGCCGGACTCCGCACCGCTCTCACCCCCGGGGCACGGCCGATCTCGCCCTCGGTTCGCCGCTGTTCTCGCAGGCGCAGGTCACGCCTCGGGCAGGACGCTCCCGATCAACGGCTCCGGTGCGGCGGACAACGCGCCCTACGTCCAGTCCGCGCCCTTCAACGGCTCGGCGTGGAACAACGCCTACGCTCCGACCTCCGCGCTCACTTCGGGCGGCACCCTCGGGTTCACCCTGGGCACCACTGCCAACACCGCTTGGGCCCCTGGGACTTCCGCCGCTCCCCCCGTCCTAACCCGGCGACACCTCCGCCCCCGCCAGCCCACGGGTGGGTCCGCTGAAGTCCGGTGTCAGTTCCTCCCTCTGCGTGGACGACGCCAACTCCGGTACGGCGGATCACATGGCGATCCAGCTGTGGGCCTGCAACGGTACGTACGCCCAGGACTGGACCGTCACCTCGGACGGCACCCTGCTCGGCCAGCCGGGACACCGCCGCGTTGCCCGCCGACCGCTGGAGGGCCGGGAGCGGAGGGGCCGGGGGCCGCCCGGTCACGTGCGGCCGGCGCCGGGACCAGGCGTTCCGTCCCGTTCGGCCCCGTGCCTGTGTGTGCGCTACGCGCTCCCTCGCCCCCACCTCGAACGGAACCGGATCATGACGGTTGCCCCGCTCCGGTGCTTAGGGGAGATCAAGCCAAGTTTGATGCATAGTCAACGACGGCTACACGCGGTTACCGAGAGAAATTCAGGCAAGACACCCGAACATACTCGCGCAATCCGGTCATATGGCCGACAGGGCCGGGGGTCCGTTTTCCGGACGCCCGGCCCTGTCGCGGCTTTGCATCACGGCGCGTCTCGCAGAGCATGGGCGTGACGCCCCAAGTCACCTGATGTCGCTGAGCACTCCGCTGACGTTGAGCACCTCATGGCACTCCTGGGCCCGCCTGCCGGTGGCGGGGGTGCCCGGCTTGGCACAGGTGACCTGGGCGGTGACCGTGTCGTTCGCGGCGATCCTGATGGGGGTGACCCAGTGATAGTCCTGGTTGCGGAAGGTCTCCAGCGCGATCGTCGTGATCTTCCGGTCACCGAAGTTGATGGTCAGCACCCCCTCGTCGCCCTGGAAGTTGGCCACGACGATGTCGGTGACCTGGAACACCTTGTCCGCGGGGACCGTGTAGGTGCCGGTCTTCTCCGCGCCGCCGCCCGTCTGCACGTCGATGGTGGCCGAGCTCTGGCCACCACCACCGCCGCCGGCCAGGCCGCCACCGCCGCCGTCGCCGGTCCCGGTGCCCGTACCGGCGCCGCCGCCCGTTCCCGGCCGGCTGCCCGCGCCACCGGTCCCGGCGCCGGGCTGCCCGCCGCCGGCTCCCGTGCCCTGGCCGGCCTGCTCGCTGCCGCCGGGGGTGGGCCGCTGCTGGACGACCTCGTCGGCCGCCTCCTTGGCCGCGCTGCGCACGGCGGGCCGTACCAGGGTGAACCACGCGAGGAGCAGGGCGATCAGCGCGGCGAGCACCGCGAGCAGCCACTTGGGGAAGACGGGGATCTGGACGAACTCGGCGTCCAGCGAGGTGCGGATCGCGTCGGCGGGCTCCGGCAGGGGCGCGTCCGGTGCCGCCGTCTCGGCGACGGTGACCGTGAACGGCCAGATGACGGGGGCGCCGAACCACACCGGCTTGCCGATACGGGCCCGCAGACCCACTTCCGCCGACTCGCCGGGCTCCAGCGTCTGTTCGGCGGGCTTGAGGGTGAAGCGCAGTTCCTCACCGGGCTGGGCGGGCGTGAAGCCCAGCGTCACCGGGGTGTTGCCCTCGTTGCGCAGCGCCAGCCGGTAGCGGCCGCGCAGCCAGCCCCGGCGGCGGCGCGGGGCGATCTCGGCCCGCAGTTCCCGGAACTCCTCGACCCGTACGGTCGATTCGGGCACCCGTACCGCCTCGGGGTGCTCGGTGGGCAGCACGCGTACGGCGAGCGGCACCTCGCCGGCGCGGACCTCGGGGGACCTCGGGGGTTCGAGGCGGATGGTCACCGTCTCGGAGGTGCCCGGATACAGGGACACGCGCGCGGGCTCCACCGTGGCCCAGGCCGCGCAGTCGCCGACCACCTCGAGGCCGTATGCCTCGACGATGTCGCTGTCGTTGCGGACGGTCAGGGTGGTGGTGGCGAGCCCGCCGGGCGTCACCGACACCGCGGGGATGTCGGAACCGGGCGCGCCGGGGCTGGGGGTGGATGCTGGAGACGTCACCCGGTGACCGTATGACGCGGCCCCGCCCCTTCGGAGAGGCGCGAGGGCAAGCCCGCGGGCAGTACTCGTGCCCCGGACAGCGCTCCTCTACTCCCTTTCGGATAGCGCCAGTTGACCTTCGAAGACCGTGCGCGGGCCGACTTCCGCCGCTCGGTCCCGCACGTTGCTCCACCGGCGCGCCGCACCACCCCCACACGTTCGATGGAAACAGGACTCATGACCACGAGCTGCCCTCAGGCCAACCATCCCGCTCCCGCCGCCCACACCGCACCCTGGACCACCTCGGCCAGACGGCCCGAGCGGGTCTCCGTCACCGTCTACGCCCCCGACCCCGTCCTCTACGTCGGCATCGTGCACCAGTTGCGCCAGCGCCCCGAGATCGAGTTCGTGGAGGCCGGGGCGGCCGACAGCGCCCAGGTCTCGCTGATCACCGTCGACACGGTGGACGACGAGACGTCGGCGCTGCTCAACCGGCTGCGCCACAACTCCGCGACCCGCACCGGTCTGGTGGTCGGCACCTTCGAGTCGGGTGACGCTCTCCAGCGCGCCATAGACAACGGGGTCGCCGCGGTGCTCCGCCGCGCCGAGGCCGACCAGGACAGGCTGCTGCGTCTGGTCCTCGCCATAGCCAACGGCGAGGGCATGCTGCCCGGCGATCTGCTCGCCAAACTCCTCACCCACGTGGGCAGCATGCAGCGCTCCTCCCCGCTCGACCCACGGGCGGCGTCGCTGTCCACCCTGGCGCCCCGCGAGACGGAGATGCTGCGGCTGGTGGCGGAGGGCCTGGACACCGGGGAGATCGCCCGGAAGACCTCGTACTCCGAGCGGACCGTGAAGAACGTGCTGCACGAGGTGATCACCCGGCTGCAGCTCCGCAACCGGGCCCACGCGGTCGGCTACGCCCTGCGCAACGGCTTGATCTGACAGGTGTACTGACCACCGGCTGTCGGCACACTGCCCGAAAGCCCCTCCGCCGCTTCCCCCGGGAGCGTCCCGTCGGCCCTGCCGCACCAGGGACGGCGACGCCCAGGATGGCGGGCGGTTGTGCGAAAGCGGAGTGCGGACGGTGAGGTGGGCCCGTGACGGGCACGGACAAGGCCGGCGGGTGGCGGTACCCGCTGGAGCGGATCGGCCTGGCGTTGTTGCTGCTGGTCCCCCTGTTGGCGGTGACGGCGGCCGCCGGTCCCGGTACGGCGAAGGCCCGCCCCCGAGCCGGTGACGACGGAGTGACCCGGATCGCCTTCGCGGGCACCCGGCACCGCAGCCTGGGCCGGGTGGCGACGACGAAGTCGAGCACCCCGCTGTTCGGGGAGGGCGCGACCCACTACGACGTGGAACCCTCGGCGCTGGGCGACCGGCTGGTGTTCGCCAGCCGCCGGGACGAGCGGAACCCGCAGGTCTACCTCCGGGCCGCCGACGGTTCCGTGACCAAGCTGACCAGCGGCCGGGACGCCGCACACCCGCGGCTGACGCCGGACGGCCGGTCGGTCGTCTTCGACTCGGCCGAGCCCGGCGGCCCCGGCGGCGCCACCCAGCGCGACCTGTGGCTGGTGCACACCGACGGCACGGGCCTGACCCGGCTGACGAACACCCCGGCCGACGAGGAATGCCCGACAGTGTCGCCGGACGGTCAGCGGCTCGCGTACTCCAGTGACGCCGATCCCCTGGCCGGGCAGCAGGTCTACGTCCGCCCGCTCCAGGGCGGCACCGCGAACCGCGTCACCGATCCGGCGAACGGCACGGCGAGCGAGCCGGCGTGGAACCCGCTGGACAACGCCGAGAAGCGCGACATCATCGCCTACACGGCCACCACCGCCGAAGGCCCCAAGCTGCGCTACGTCTACGCGAGTTCGGGTGACGGCGGCCCGCTGCTGGGCGCCACGGAGGCAGGCTGGCGCACCCACGGGGCAGCCTGGCTGCCCGACGGGAACCAGTTGCTGTTCCTCAGCCCGGACCGCGACTGCACCTGCGAGGGCGACTTCGACCATGTCTTCAGGACGGTCGTGCACTCCGACGACGACGGCAACCGGTCGCTCGTCCTGACCGAGGACCGCGAGGTCGGCACGGTCACCTGGCTCGGGCCGGTGGACGGCGGCGGGGCCGTGGTGGACCGCACCACCGCCGCCGGACCCCATGTGGTGACCCTCCAGGACGCCCGCGCGGACGGCTCGGACCCCCGTGACCTGGGCCTGACCATCCTCAAGGAAGACCCGGCGGCCGACACCAACACCGATCCGGCGAAGGACCCGCTGTTCCAGCCCGCCGCCGGGTCCGACCCGTGGACCGAGCGGCAGAACTACACCCCGGACGGGCGGCAGATCGTGCTGACCCGGTTCGAGGACTCCGACGCCGGACGCATCGAGCGGATCTGGCTGGCCGACGCCGACGGCTCCGACCCGCGGGCCCTGCCGCTGGCCGGGCGCGGCCCGAAGGACTGGGACACCGACCCGACCTTCTCCCCCGACGGCAAGTTGCTCGCCTTCCGGCGTACTTCGCCCGGCGGTACCGGCGACGCGGCCGGGCCGGGCCGGGTGCTCATCGCCGACGTGGCCACCGGCGCGCTCCGGGGCACGATCACCCCGCCGGCCGGGCAGGCGCAGGGCACCGACGCCCAGCCGACCTGGTCCTCGGACGGCACCCGCCTCGCCTTCACCCGTACGCAGGTCATCGACGGCGGCAACGGCAACAAGCACATCTGGACCGTCCCGGTCGACCACCTCGACCAGCAGCGCGATCTCAGCTCCGCCAACTGCCCCGGCGCCTGCGACGTCATCGACGACAGCCCGGCCTTCTCTCCCGACGGGCAGACCATCGCCTTCAACCGCAAGGCCGGTGGCGGCCGGGTCGACCAGCAGGGCGGGCTTCTGCTGACCTCGGTGTCGGGCGACGACTGCCGGGTGCTGCTGCCCGCCGCCGGCCGCGGTCTGCCGGGCGCGTGCCGCCGGGAGCTGCCGGACGCCTCGGCCACGGGTCCGTTCCAGCCGCGTGACGCCGCCTGGACGGCGGACGGCACCGGTCTGGTGTTCAGCTCGCGCGCCCGGCTCGCGGCGAACAGCCCGGAGAAGCTGAGCCGGGTGGACGTGGAGTCGGGTGCCCTCACCCCGCTCACCACCGCGCTGGGGGGCCGCCAGAAGGAGCCCTCGGTGCAGCAGTCCGTGGACCTGGCCGTACAGGCCCCGGACACCTCCGGGCAGGTCGTCGTCGGCCGTACCGGCGCCGTCCGCGTCGACGTCGTGAACCAGGGGCCCGCGGCCTCGCCCGGCACCCGGTTCACCGTGGCGCCGCCCCTCGGGGCGTCCGTCACCGGGCTGACCGCGCCCGGCCGGAACTGCGACGTGCGCGGGCTCACCTGCGACCTCGGCGTGGTGCCGCCCGGCGCTACCGTCCCGGTGACCGTCACCGTCACCGGGGTCACGCCCGGCGACCAGCCCGTGGACTGGTCGGTGACCGGCGCGGTGATAGACCCCGACCCGAGCGACAACACCGACCGCACGGTGGTCCCGGTGCGCGAGGCACCCGCGCCGCCCGACCCGACACCGACACCGACCCCGACGCCGACACCGAGCCCGGCCCCGCCCACTCCGACGCCGCCCACGGCGCCTCCGGTACCGCCCGCGCCCCCGGCGCCGCCGGTTCCGGAACCCCCGGCGCCGAAGGCCGGGCCGGGCGTGACGGTCACCGCGAACCCCAACCCCGGCTATGTCGGCGGCCGTGTGGTCGTCACGTACACCGTCCGCAACGGCCGTAACGCGCTGGCCACCGGGCTCCGGCTACGCATCGGGCTGCCCGCGAACGTGCCGAACAACGGGCGCCCGCCCGGCTGTGACGCCGACTGGCTGTGCGCGCTGCCCGATCTGGCGCCCGGCGGCCGCAGCACCCTGCAGGTCGTGCTCAGCCCGAAGAGGGCGCTGACCGCCCAGGTCACCGGCACCCTGACCACCACCGGCACGGACGCCGACCGGAGCGACAACTCCGCCCAGCAGCGGCTGCGTGTCCTCCAGCCCAAGATCGTCGCCGTGCCGCCGATCGGCAAGCCCGGCTTCGTGACCTCGGTGCGCGGCAAGGACTTCCCGCCGGGCGTGCCGGTCCGGTTCCGCTGGAAGCCCGGCATCACGGCCGCCGCCGCGCCGACGGTGCCACTGCCCGACGGCACGTTCATCGGGCAGCTGCTGATCCTCGCCAAGGACCAGACGGGCCCGCGCACCATCACCGCGAGCGGCCCCGGCTTCTCCCCGGTGAAGACGGACTTCCTGGTCGTCAACGGCAGCGTGCAGCCCCCGGACGAGGTGACCCGACGGTGATCCACGAGGTCGACGAGGCCCTGCGGGGCCTGCTGGAGGAGTCCGGACTGGCCGCGTCGGGCGTCGAGGTGGTCTTCGACGCGCCGACCAGCGACTGGGCGGCCCGGCGCAGCGCGCCCACGGTGTGCGCGTTCCTGTACGACATCCGCGAGGACAACTCCCGGCGCAACAGCAGCGCGGGCGAGATCTACGACGAGGACGGCTTCGTCGTCGCCCGCCGCTCGCCCGCCCGCTGGTTCGAGCTGACCTATCTGGTCACCGCGTGGGCGAGCCGGCCGCAGGACGAGCACCGGCTGCTGTCCCAGGTGCTGTCCACCCTGGTGTCCACGGACACCCTGCCCCCGCATCTGCTGACCGGCACGCTCGCCGAACTGGGCCTGATCGTGGGCCTGGACGCGGGCGGTACCGGCCTGGACGCCCCGGCCGCGTCCGACGTGTGGTCCGCGCTGGGCGGCGAGCTGAAACCGTCGCTCGGGGTACGGGTACGCGCCCCGCTGGCCGGCATCGAGCGGGTCGCCGCACCGCCGGTCACCGAGGGCCTGGTCGTCCGGTCGGTGCCCCACTCCCCGCCGGACGAGGCGGAGTCGGCGCGCCGGCTGCGCTACACGGAGATCGACGACCCCGGCGGGGAGGGCTTCGGCGGGTCCCGCGAGCGGCGCCCCGCCCCCGCCCGGCGCCGCAGGAGGGGTGACCGCCAGCCATGACGCACACCGTGGAACCGGAGCTGTGGCGGCGGCTGCACACCGTGGAGGAGCGGGTACGGAAGGCGGTCGCCGCACGGCGTGCCGTCGACCCCGACCCGGACGACCCCTACCGGGGCCAGTACCTCACCCCCGAGGCGGCCCAGCGCGTCCTCGACACGCGCGGCGAACCGTCCGCCGCCGAGCCGGAGCGGTCGGCGGAGCACTCCCCACTCGGCCGCCTGGCACGGGACTTCGGGCTCTCCCCGCTCGACCTGGACCTGCTGCTGGTCGCCCTGGCCCCGGACCTGGACGCCCGCTTCGAGCAGCTCTACGGCTATCTGAACGACGACCTCACCCGGCGCCGGCCCACCGTCGGACTGGCCCTCGAACTGTGCGGGCACACCGGACTGTCCCCGGCCCGCTTCCGCCTCTCCCTGGGCGCACCGCTGCTCGCGGGCGGTCTGCTGGAGGTCCAGGAGCCGGAACGGCCGCCGCTGTCGCGGGTGCTGACGGTGCCCGACCGGGTGACCGCGCATCTGCTGGGCGACACCGCGCCGGACGCCCGCCTGGGTTCCGTGCTCGGGGAGCACACGGCCGACCCGGCGGCCGACCCCGCGCTGGTCCGGCGGGCCGCCGCCGGGGTCCGGAGCGGCACCGGGCATGTGCACCTGCGGGCAGTCGGCGGTGCCCCCGAGGGCCTGGCGGACGCGGCCCTGCGTGAGGCGGGCCGCGTCCCGCTGGTCCTGGACGCGGTGGCCCTGGCCCGGCACGCACGTGACCTGCCCCAACTGGCCGCTGCCGCCGCCCGCGAGGCCCGGCTGACCGGCGCCGGGGTGGTGCTCGGCCCGCTGGACGATCTCCCGGACAAGCCCTCCGAGCGGACCCACGTGCTGCGCACGGTGTGCGCGGCGCTGTCCGGCATTCCGATGTTCACCTACGGCTCGCAGGTCTGGGACCCGGCGTGGGCCGTCCGCACCCCGGTGTCCTTCACGGTGGGCACCTCCTCGCCCGGGCAGCAGGCCGTGCGGTGGCGGTTCGCGCTGGAGGCGGCCGGGGCCCCGGACGGCTCGGGCGGTGAGGACCTGGCGCGTGCCGTGGCCGCGCACCGGCTCGACTCGGGCCAGCTCCGGCGCGCGGCCGACGCCGCGGTACGCACGGCGGCGCTCGCCGGGCGCCCGGTGGCCGCCGAGGACGTACGGGCCGCCGTGCGGGCGCAGAACGGGGCGGGACTGGCCCGGCTGGCGCGCCGGGTGGAGCCCGCGGTCGGCTGGGACGACCTGGTGCTGCCGCCGAGGACCCTGCGGGGCCTGCGCGAACTCGCGGTGCGCGCCCGCCACCGCGACCAGGTGCTCGGCCAGTGGGGGATGCGGCCGGGCGGCGGCCGCGGGCGCGGCGTGATCGCGCTGTTCGCCGGGGAGTCCGGCACCGGCAAGACGATGTCCGCCGAGGTGGTCGCCACCGACCTGGGCATGGACCTTTACGTGGTCGATCTGTCGACCGTGGTGGACAAGTACATCGGCGAGACCGAGAAGAACCTGGAGCGCATCTTCACCGAGGCGTCGGCGGTCAACGCGGTGCTGCTGTTCGACGAGGCGGACGCGATCTTCGGCAAACGCTCCGAGGTGAAGGACGCCCGCGACCGGCACGCCAACATCGAGTCGGCGTACCTGCTCCAGCGGATGGAGTCCTTCGACGGCATCGCGGTGCTGACCACCAACCTGCGGGCCAACCTGGACGAGGCGTTCACCCGGCGGCTCGACGTGGTGGCCGACTTCCCGATGCCCGACGCGGCGCAGCGGCTCGCGCTGTGGGAGCGGTGTCTGGGCGAGCGGCTGCCGCGCGCCGAGGACGTCGACCTCACGTTCTGCGCGGACCGGTTCGAGCTGGCGGGCGGCTCGATCCGGTCGTGTGCGGTGACGGCCGCGTATCTCGCGGCGGATTCGGGGAATGAGCTGACGATGCGGCAGGTGGTGGAGTCGGTCGCGCAGGAGTACCGCAAGCTCGGCCGGCTGGTGCTGGCCGCCGAGTTCGGTCCCTGGCTCGCGCAGGTCACGGCCGCCTGACCCTGCACGCGAGGTGCGGCCGGTCCGCCCGCGCGGGCAGCCTGGCTGCCCCCGGGCAGGGCCCGATGTCCCCTGCCGCGGGGCACGGTCCGAGGAAAGGGTTGAGGAGACCCGGACCGCAGGACCCGTGAAGGAGCGAGCATGCCGACGTACCTCACCCCAGGTGTTTACGTGGAGGAGGTGCAGTCCGGTGCTCGCCCGATCGAGGGTGTGGGCACCGCGGTCGCCGCGTTCGTCGGCTTCGCCGAGGACGGCCCGTTCCACGAGCCCACGCTGGTGACGAGCTGGGACCAGTACAGCCGGATCTTCGGCGGTTTCGTGCAGGGCGCGTACCTGCCGCACTCCGTCTACGGCTACTTCGCCAACGGCGGCGGCTCCGCCTACGTCGTGCGCATCGGCGGCTCCGCCGACGACTCCTCCGCCCCGGCCGGCAACGGCGACGGCGCGCGGCCCGAGCAGGCGGCGCTCGCCGTCGAGGTGGGCGGCTTCCAGATCGCGGCCAAGCCCGGCGTGACCGGCGTGTCCATCGAGATCGCCGACCCGGAGGGCGAGAACCCGCCGGAGGACCGCTTCCGCGTCCTGGTCCGCCAGGGCGAGCAGGTGGCCGAGACCTACGACGCCTCGACCCGCCGGAATGTGAAGGGCTACCTGCCCACCCAGGCCCGCAACTCGAAGCTGATCGAGGTGAGCGAGCAGCGCGGCGGGAACCAGACCCGGCCGGCCGCGCAGACGATCGCCGTGCCGGACGCCCCGGCCGCGCCCGCGCCCTCGGCCTCCGGCCAGGTGGCCCGGCTGGACCCGGCCGAGTACGTCGGTGACGCCGAGGCGCGCACCGGCTTCGCCGGTCTGGAGAGCGTGGACGAGATCACCATGGTCGCCGTCCCCGACCTGATGAGCGCCTACCAGCGCGGTGACATCGACGCCGAGGGCCTGCGCACGGTGCAGCTCGCCGTCATCTCGCACTGCGAGCAGATGGGCGACCGCGTCGCCGTCCTCGACGCCCCGCCCGGCCTCTCCGCGCAGGCGGTCCGCAACTGGCGCAACGACGAGGCGGGTTACGACTCCCGCTACGCCACCCTGTACTACCCCTGGGTCCGGGTGCTGGACCCGGCCGCCGGACGCAACATCACCGTCCCGCCGAGCGGCCACGTCGCCGGCCTGTGGGCCCGCAGCGACACCGAGCGCGGGGTGCACAAGGCGCCGGCGAACGAGGTGATCCGCGGCGCGGTCGACCTGGAGCTGCGGCTGAGCAAGGGGGAGCAGGACCTGCTCAACCCGATCGGCGTGAACTGCATCCGTACCTTCCCCGGCCGGGGTGTGCGGGTCTGGGGTGCGCGCACCCTCTCCTCCGACCCGGCGTGGCGCTACCTGAACGTGCGCCGGCTCTTCAACTACCTGGAGGAGTCGATCCTGCTCGGCACCCAGTGGGTGGTGTTCGAGCCGAACGACGACCGGCTCTGGTCGAGCATCCGGCGCAACGTCAGCGCCTTCCTCACCGAGGAGTGGCGCCGGGGCGCGCTGTTCGGGCGCACGGCGGCGGAGGCGTTCTACGTCAAGTGCGACCGGGACAACAACCCGCAGGAGTCCATCGACCAGGGACGCGTGGTCTGCGAGATCGGTGTCTCGCCGGTCAAGCCGGCCGAGTTCGTGGTGTTCCGGCTGGCGCAGTTCTCCGACAGCACCAGCCTCGTCGACGAGTGACCTCCGTCGCTTCCGGCACTTATCCACCCAGAAAGGTGACAGACAGTCATGGCTGAGGGCGATGCTCTTTCCACCCATATCTTCGGCGTCCAGCTCGGCGGCTACCTGGTCGAATCCATCCAGGAGATCAGCGGCCTGAGCGTCGAGGAGGAGGTGGTCGAGGTCCGGCAGGTCAGCTCCGAGGGCAAGCAGATCATCCGCAAGCAGCCGGGCGCCCGCCAGGCCGGCGAGATCACGATCACCCGGGGACTCGACCAGAGCAGCGAGTTCACCTCGTGGATCAAGGAGACGCTGAACAACGGCGCGGTGGACACGGCGCGGCAGAATCTCACCATCGAGATCAAGGACTCCACCGGTGAGACCGTGCGGCGCATCCAGCTCATGCAGGGCTGGGCGTCCAAGTGGGAGGGCCCGTCCCTCAAGGCGGGCGAGTCGTCGGCCGCCACCGAGTCCGTGACCATCGTGTTCGAGGAGATCATCGTCGAATGAGGCGCCGTACGGTGACCGCGGGCAACCTGGACGAGATCCTCCAGGCGACGGCTCCCGCGAAGGACGAGGCGGAGGCGGTGTCCAAGCCGTTCACGCCCGCGGCGCCGCCGCGCCAGGAGCCCGCGCTGCGCACGGAGTTCGAGTTCGAGCTGCCGCGCGGGTACGTCGACGAGGCGGGCACCGTGCACCGGCACGGCTCGATGCGCCTGGCCACGGCTCGCGACGAGCTGCGCCCGCAGATCGACCTGCGGGTCAAGGAGAACCCGGCGTACCTCAGTGTCGTGCTGCTCAGCCAGGTGATCACCCGGATCGGCACGGTCACCGATGTGCACGCGGGGATCGTGGAGCGGATGTACGCGACCGATGTCGCGTTCCTCCAGGACTTCTACCGGCGCGTCAACAGCGAGGGCCACACGCGTGCGGCGGTGACCTGCCCGCACTGCGAGGGCGGCTTCGAGGTCGACCTCTCGGGTGGGCGCCTGGGGGAATCGTGACGTACGCGCCTTCCCGGCTGCGGGAGGAGATCGCGTACGTCGCCTACCACTTCCACTGGAGCCGCGAGGAGATCCTCGACCTCACCCATGCCGAGCGCCGGGAGTGGGTCACCGAGATCGCCCGCATCAACACCCGCGTGAACGAAGGCGGTTGACCGCATGGGATGGCGAGACAGGGTGCGTCGGCCCCGGCCGCCCGCCGCCGGGGACGTCGGCAGCGCCGGCTCCGGTCCAGTGGAGCAGGCGCCTGCCGGCGTCGGCGTGCCCGAGGGCTGGGACGGCGGCTGGCGTGCGGCTGCCACGCCTGAACTGACGGTTTCCCGTGCCCCGTTGGCGGTCAGTGACGGGCTCGGCTTCCGCGCGGGGCTGGCGGCCTGGCGCGACCCGTCCTTCGACACGGGGCTCGCGCACGGGGTGCTGCCTTCGGCTCCCGCTGGTCTGGTGCGGGGGGTCGCCCAGGCTGCTTCGGGGCCCGGGGAGACGTTCAGTGGCGGCGGGCCGCTGCTGTTGCGTGCGGTGCGGCGGGAGGAAGCGGAAGAGGTCGCGCCTGCGGGTGGGGAGCGGCCGGAGAGGGTTGTGACCGGCCGGCCCCGGCAAGCGGCGACATCCACTGGGGCCGTGCGTGATGGTGGGCCTGCGGTGCGGCGGCGGGGGGCTGCCGACTCGGTCGGGGAACAGCGTGGGCTTACGTCCACGTCGTCTCCCGCGGTACTCGGCGCCGGTGGGGCGGAGCCCGCGGTGCAGCGGGCGGTGGCCCTCGACGCCGGTGCGCCGGAGCCTGCCGTGCAGCGGGCGGCGGCCGCAACGGCTCCTGCCGCGCGGGCGCTTCCCGTCGTGCGGCGCGTCGCGGTGGTGGACCCTCGCACAGGTGGGGCGGCACCGGTTGTCGCGCCTGCGCACACCGGCTCGCGCGCCGAGAGCGTCCCGGCTTCGTCCGGTACGGAGAGGGGGCGCGCCGTAACCCCTTCCGTGCGTCCGCTTCCGGTGGGCCGCTCGCTGGTCGTCGCTCGGCGGCCGGCCGGTCCTGTGCGGCGGGTGGCTGCTGTGCCGGCCGTCGCTTCCACGGTGGCCGCGCCCGAGCCTCAGGCGCAGGCTGGTCAGGTCACTCGGGGTGCTCAGGGTTCTCAGGGTGCCCAGGGTTCTCAGGGTGCCCAGGCCGAGCAGGCCACGGTTCAGCGGCGGGAGGGGAGCCGTCCGCCGCTGGGTGAGCCGATGCCCCAGCTTCCGCCCACTGCGGTGCCGATGAAGCAGGGGACCGTCGAGGGCAGCACTCCGGGGCCCGTGCTTCCCATGGTGCGGAGTCGGGCGGAGACGGCGGCCGCCGAGCCCGTCCAGCGCCCGGTCGAGCCGCAGGCTCCCCGTACCCGGACAGGTCTGGGGGCGCCGCTGTCGGAGCTGCCTCCGACGGCCGACGTGCCCGGCACCGGGCAGCGGTCCGGGCGGACCCCGGTGCAGCGGTCCGCCGCACCGACGCCTCAACAGGACGCGCGTAAGCCTCTGTTGGGCAGCCGGCAGCCTGAAGGCGGCAACGAGCCGACGCCCGGCGCCGTCCAGCGCCGCACGAGCACGGACCCCGCGCCGACCGGCGGCCCCGCCGGCCCCGCGCCTCTGACCGTGGCCCGTACGAGCGCCCCCGCGCCCGAGACGCCCGGCACGACACCCAAGGACACCCCCGCGCGCCGCACCACGGCACCCGAAGACACGCGTCCTGCGGCGCAACGCGCTTCGGCGACTCCCACCACGCCCCGCGCCTCCGAGCGTCCGACCCTGGGTGCCCCGGAGCGCCAGAGTCCCGCGTCCCCGGCCACGTCCCCCGGCGGCCCGAGTCCCGCCCCCGGCGCCGGCCAGAGCGCGGTGCCCCTGACCCCGGCGCGTCCGGGCACGTCGGCCCCTCGGGTGTCCGGCACCGATCCGGGCTCCGTACCGCTGACTTCGGCACGCCCGAGCACGTCCGGCAACACGTCCGGCACCGGCCAGGCCTCGGTTCCCCTGACCCCCGCCCGCCCGGTCACGCCCACCGTCCAGACGTCCCGTACCGACCGGCACCCGGCACACCCGGGCACCCCGACCCCTCACGCACCCGGTACCCCCCAGTCCCCCGCGGCCTCGGCTCCGGCACACCCCGGAATGCCCACCCGCCAGGCGCCCAGCGCCCCCGCCACCCCGCAGACTGCGGCACCCCGTACCCCCAGCAACACGTCGGCCCCAGGACCCCGTACCCCCGGCGCCACCCCCACTTCAGCACCCCGCTCCCCCGGCACCACCCCGGCCCCGGCGCCCCGCACCCCCGCACGTCCCTCCCCCGGCACCACCCCCCTGGTCGTAGCCCGGTCCGTGACCCTCGCCGGTCAGCCCACCCCTACGGCCACCGGCAAGCCGTCCCCCACCCTGAACCTCCTCCCCGCCCGCCCCCTCACCCTCAGCACCGAGGGGGCACCTCCCATCGCCGCGCCCGCCCAGCGCAGGACGGCCGAACGCCCCGTGGTGGCCGCCCGTTGGCCGCGCGAGACGGCGGAACAGGCATCGACCCCGGTCCAACGCGCCCCCCAACGCCCGGTCGCCCCCGCCGCCGCCCGCTCGACCCCGTTGGCCGCGACCCCCACCACCCCGGCGCCACGCCCGCTCCCGGTCACTGCACCCCAACCCCCCACCGTACAACCCTTCCTGGTGAACTCCCCCGCCCACGAAGCGACCCCGCCGGCCCCCGCTCCCCTGGTCCGCCCCACGCGCGGCGGAGCCCCCGCCACGCCCAACGCCGCGACTCCACTGGTCCGCCCCGCCCAGATCCAGCGGGACACCGGAGCAGCCCTCACCCCGTCGAGTCCCACTCCTCCGGCGGTCCGCACCCAGATCCAGCGGGACAAGGGCGGCACCAGCACCCCGCCCGCCCAGGGCACGCCCGCCGCGCAAGCCGCCAACACGACCACCGGCACGAAGCAGCCGGGCAAGAACTCCACCCGGCCCAAACCCCCCGCCCCCGACTCCTCCCCCGACCTGGACGACCTGGCCCGGCGCCTGCTGGAACCCGTCTCCCGCCTTCTGCGCAACGAGCTGCGCCGGGGCCGGGACCGCACGGGCCGCCCCTTCGACGGCCGTCGCTGAGACACCGCCCCTGACCCACCCCGCCACCCCCGAACGCCCCACGGACGGAACCCGAGCAGCATGACCGACAACATCTTCGCCACGAGCGTCTTCTTCCGGCTCAACATCGGCGGGAACGACCTCGGCGCGTTCCACACGTGTTCCGGCATGGGGGCGCAGGTCGAGATGGAGACGTACGCGGAGGGCGGGAACAACGGGTTCACGTGGCAGTTGCCGGGCCGGGTGACCTGGTCGAACATCACGCTGACCCGGCCGGTGACGTCGGACACGGCGAAGATCGGCCGGTGGCTGGACGAGACGCTGCGCCGGGTGGAGCCGAAGGACGGCGAGATCGTCGCGCTGCGCCCCGACCTCAGCCGGATCATCGGCTGGCAGGTGTACGGGATCGTGCCGGTCCGCTGGCAGGGCCCGTCGTTCGATCCGGCCAGTTCGCAGGCGGCGGTGGAGACGCTGGAGATCGCGCACGAGGGGCTGGTTCCTTCCTGACCGCCCGCTCGCCCCGCCAAGCCCCCGTATCCCAGGAAGGAACCACCCCATGTCCCCATCGGTCCGCGCCAGCCGGGCCAGGGCGCAGCTCACCCTCAAGGAGCCGCCGGCCTCGGTCGGCGCCAAGCCCGGCGGCACGCTCGCGCGGCTCGACCTCCAGTTCAACCCGTCGACGCTGGAGCTGAGCAAGTCCACCGAGTGGCGCCGCTCCCCGGCGCGCATGGCGGGCGAGTCGGCGCTGCCGGAGTTCGTCGGCAGTGGGCCGAGGGTGCTGAGCCTGGAGGTGTTCCTGGACGCGACGGCCACCCACGACAACTCCGTGGAGCAGGCCGTGGAGAAGCTGATGAAGGCGTGCGTGCCCACCCAGGCGAGCCTCGGCCGGAAGAAGCCGGCGAGCCCGTGGGTGCGGTTCGAGTGGGGTACGGCGCGTACGACGTCGTTCGACGGGGTGCTGTCCAGCCTGTCGGTGTCTTACACGCTGTTCGACGTGGACGGCAAGCCGCTGCGGGCCACCTGCTCGCTGTCCATCGAGGAGGCGAGCGTCGATCCGCCGGGGCAGAACCCCACCTCGGGCGCGCGGACGGCGCGCAGCACGCACACGCTGGTGGCGGGCGACAGCCTGGCGATGCTCGCCTGGCGGGAGTACGGGGACGCGACGGCCTGGCGGGCGATCGCCGAGGCGAACGGCATCGACGACCCGATGGCACTCCGGCCCGGCACCGAACTGGTGGTGCCCGGACTGCGGGACGCCGGGTACGAGGAGGAGGAGCGGTGACGGCCGCCGAGTCGGGTGACGTGCGGTCGTTCGCGGCCGATCCGGTGGTCGAGGCGCCGGGCGAGCTGCCGAACACCTGGGCGACGCAGCTGGTGAGCTGTGTGATCGAGGAGAGCGTGGGGCTGCCGGACGCGGCGGTGCTGACGTACCGCGATCCGCAGCACGAGTTCCTCGCGGCGACCGGTGTCACGATCGGCACGCCGCTGCGGGTGTCGGTGGTGACGGTGAAGGGGCAGGCGCGGGAGCCGCTGTTCAGCGGCGAGGTGACGGCCCTGGAGCTGGACCGGGACGGGACGGGCACCTTCACCGTCGTACGGGCGTACTCCAAGGCGCACCGGCTGCAGCGCGGCCGGAAGGTGGTGGCGTACCGGAACATGACGACGGCGGCGATCATCCGCAAGGTCGCCACCTCGGCGGGCCTGGCCTGCGGCAAGGTGGAGGCGCCCGCGGTCACGCACAAGCAGCTTTCGCAGGCGAACGTCTCCGACTGGGACTTCCTGCAGTATCTGGCGGGCGAGTGCGGTGCGCAGGTACGGGTGGACGACAAGGGTGTCCTGCAGTTCACCCGCCCCGTGAAGGCGTCCGGCGCGCCCGCTCCGTCGACGCCCGCGACGCGGAGCCCGCTGGTGCTGGAGTACGGCCGGAACCTGCTGGCGCTGCGGGCGTCGCTGTCGATGGCGGACGCGGCGCAGAAGGTGCAGGTGCGCGGCTGGGACGCGACCACCAAGCGGGCGGTGGTGGCCGAGCAGGCGTCCATCACCAGCGGCACGGTCGTGCCGGGTCTGAACCCCGCGTCGGTGAACCGGTTCGGCAGGAAGACCCAGGTGACGGTGGCCGACACCCCGTACCGCACGCAGGCGGAGGCGGCGGCGGTGGCGCGGGCGACGGCGGAGCAGGTGAGCGCGTCCTACGGTGACCTGGAGGCGCTGACCACCGGCAATCCGGCGCTGCGGGCGGGCAGGGCG
The DNA here is from genome assembly GCF_004784465.1 of Streptomyces griseoluteus. Classification (GTDB taxonomy): domain Bacteria; phylum Actinomycetota; class Actinomycetes; order Streptomycetales; family Streptomycetaceae; genus Streptomyces; species Streptomyces griseoluteus. Next base: position 409,506 of record NZ_SRRU01000003.1, read on the forward strand.
GTCGCCCTGGGCAATGTGGGCCCCGCGTTCTCGGGGCGGTACACGGCGACGGCGGTGCAGCACGTGCTGGAGCCGCACGGCGGCTACCGGACGACCCTGTGGGTCAGCTCCCGCCCGGACCCCTCGCTGACCGGGCTGTCCGGTGCCGGGGCGGCGGGATCGCGCGGTGCGCGCATTCCGGGTCTGGCGATCGGCGTGGTCACCGATGTGCGGGAGCCGAACGGCGCGGAGCAGGGCGCGGTACGGCTCAAGTTCCCCTGGCTGGACGACACTTACGTCTCGGACTGGACGCGTACCGTGCAGTGGGGCGGCAAGGGCGGCGGCGGTGTGGTCAGCCCCGAGGTCAACGACGAGGTGCTGGTCGGGTTCGAGCAGGGGCTGCTGGACAGTCCGTACGTTCTCGGCGGGCTCTACAACGGCGTGGACAAGCCGTCGAAGCACGATGTGCCGCTGGTGGACAAGACCAGCGGGAAGGTCAACCGGCGCTCCATCGTTTCGCGTTCGGGACACCGGCTGGAACTGCTGGACGCGCCCCGGCCGGGTCCCTCGGGGCTGCGGCTGATGACGGCGGACAAGCGTCTGGAGGTCCGGATGGACGACCGCGAGGACCGGATCGAGGTGACCGTGTACCGGTCGCCGGGGCAGGTGGGCACGTCGATGGTGCTGGACAAGCAGGACATCACGCTGAGCGCGCCGCAGGGCCAGGTGACCCTGAAGGGGCGCCGGGTGGTGCTGGACGGGCAGTCGCGGGTGTCCGTGTCCGGGCGCGCGGTGGCGGTGACCGGGCGCTCGTCGGTCGAGGTGGACGGTGGTCTGCTGGGTGTCCTGAAGGCCAAGCTCATCCGGATCAACTGATCCGTCGCGCACGTCCGTTGATGTCGATTACCGAGGAGTTCACGATGCCGGCCGCAGCCCGTACCGGTGATCCGACGAGCCATGGCGGCCGGATCACCACCCCGCCGCCCGCGGCCGCCGCGCGGGTGGCGACCGTACTGATCGGTGGGCGTCCGGCGGCCGTCGTGGGCAGCCTGCACGTGTGCGTCGTCCCCCCGCACGCGGCCACCGGCCCGGCGAACGTGATCATCCCCGACCCGATGGCGCCGGCCGGCGAGGGCGTGCTGATCGGCGGCCTGCCGGCCGCGCGGATGGGCGACAAGACGGCGTGCCAGGCGCAGATCGTGATGGGTGAGTTGAGCGTGGAGATAGGTGGCGTGCTGTGAGCGAGCGGTTCATCGGCCGGGGCTGGGCGTTCCCGCTGCGGGTCGGCCCCACCGGCGGCATCGCCATGGTGGAGCGGGCACGGGAGATCGAGGAGGCCATCCGGCTGGTCCTCGGCACCGCCCCCGGCGAACGGCCGATGCGGCCCGAGTTCGGCTGCGGCATCCATGACTACGTGTTCGCGCCGGGCGACGGCGACACGGCGGGCCGGGTCGCGCAGCAGGTCCGGGAGGCCCTGGAGCGGTGGGAGCCGCGGATCTCCGTGGACGACGTGGTGGTGGCCTTCGACGCGGTGGACGCCGGGACGCTCTACATCGACGTGCATTACACGGTGCGTTCCACCAACGACCGGCGCAATCTGGTGTTTCCGTTCTACACGATCCCCTCCGAGGAGGGTGTCGAGGAAGTGGTCGGCGACTGATGGTCCTGCCCTCCCCCAATCTGGACGACCGGCGCTTCCAGCAGCTCGTCGACGAGGCGAAACGGTATGTGCAGCAGCGTGCCCCCGAGTGGACCGACCACAACGTGTCGGACCCAGGTGTCACGCTGATCGAGACGTTCGCCTATCTGGTGGACCAGCTGCTGTACCGGCTGAACCGGGTGCCGGAGAAGAACTACCTCGCTTTTCTCGACCTGTTGGGCATCCGGCTGTTCCCGCCGTCGGCGGCGTCCGCAGAGGTCGACTTCTGGCTCTCCGCGCCGCAGCCGGAGCCGGTGACGCTCACCGCGGGCACCGAGGTGACGACGGCGGCGGGCGAGGACGAGGACGCCGTCGTCTTCGCCACGACCGAGGAACTGCGCATCGTGCCCAGCGAGTTGATCCGGCTGGTGACGGCGCCGCGCGGCGGTGACCAGACCGACCGGACGAACGCGCTCGCCGAGGGCCGGGACGTGCCCTGCTTCCAGACGACGCCCGAGCCGGGTGACGCGCTGCTGTTCGGGCTGCCGACGGCCGTGCCGCGCTGTGTGGTCGCCGTCCGCCTGGACAGCCGGGTCGAGGGCGTCGGCGTCGACCCGCGCCAGCCCCCGCTGGTCTGGGAGGCGTGGGACGGCACGCGCTGGCTGCGGTGCGAGACCGGCGAGGACACCACGGGCGGTCTGAACCGGCCCGGCGAGGTCATCGTCTACGTCCCGGCGTCGCACACGGCGTCCGTGATCGGCGGGACGCGCGCGGGCTGGCTGCGCTGCCGGGTCGTGCCGGCCGAGCCCGGCCAGCCGTTCTACTCCGAGTCGCCCACCGTGCGGGAGGCCGCCGTGTTCACGGTGGGCGGCACCATGACGGTGGAGCACGCGGAGACGGTGACGGACGTGCCGCTCGGCGTCTCCGAGGGCGTCGCCGGGCAGACGTTCCGCCTGGACCGGCCGCCGGTGCTGCTCGACGGCGAGCCGCCCGTGGTGGAGGTGTCCTCCGCCGACGGCTGGCAGCGCTGGCAGGTCGTCGAGCACTTCGGCCGCTCCGGCCCCGAGGACCGGCACGTACGGGTCGACGCCACCTCGGGCGAGTTCGGTTTCGCGCCCGCGCTGCGTGAGCCCGACGGCACGCTGCGCCCGTGCGGCGCGGTGCCGCCCAAGGGCGCCCAGGTCCGTGTGGCCCGCTACCGCACCGGCGGCGGCCCGGCGGGCAACGTGGCGCGCGGCGCGATCAACGTGCTGCGCAGTTCGGTGCCGTACGTCGCCCGGGTGGGCAACCGGGAGGCGGCCCGTGGCGGGGTGGCGGGCGAGTCGGTGGCCAACGCCCGGCTGCGCGCCCCGCAGGCGCTGCGCATGCAGGAGCGCGCGGTGACCGCCGAGGACCACGAGATCATCGCCCGGCAGGCGGCGCCCTCGGTGCGCCGGGTGCGCTGTCTGCCCGCCGCCGACGAGCCGGGCGCCGTCCGGGTGCTGGTGGTGCCGGACGCGGTGCCCGACGACGACGGCCGGGTCCGCTTCGAGCAGCTCATCCCGTCCGACCAGGTGCTCGCCGCGATCACCGGGGCCCTGGACGAGCGGCGCCTGATCGGCACCCGTCTCGTGGTGGAACCGCCGGTCTACCAGGGCGTCACCGTGGTGGCCCGGCTCACCGCCCCGGCCGCCGTCGCGGACCGCGTACGGGCCACCGCCCTGGCCGCGCTCTACGACCACCTGGACCCGCTGCACGGCGGCCCCGACGGCACGGGCTGGCCGTTCGGGCGGCCGGTGCAGTACGGGGAGGTGTTCGGCGTGCTCCAGCGGGCCGTGGGGGACGTGCTGGTGGAGGACATCCGGCTGTTCCCGGCCGACCCGGTGACCGGGCGGCGCGGTGCGCCGGTGGACCGGGTCGACATCGGCGCGGGCGCACTGGTCTTCCCGTACCAGCACCAGGTGGTCGTCACGGCGGCGGAGCCGGAGGCACGGGTATGAGCCGCGCCGCGATCCCCGGTCTGCCGAGCCGCCATCCGATCGGCGGCCAACTGCCCGCGCTGTACGCGGAGGACGACTTCGCCCAGCGGTTCACCGCCGGTCTGGACACGGTCCTGGCCCCGGTGTTCAGCACACTCGACAACCTGCCCGCCTACCTCGACCCACGGGTGGCCCCGGCCGACTTCGTGGCCTGGCTCGCCTCCTGGGTGGGCGGGGTGGACGACCCGCGCTGGCCGCTGGAGCTGCGCCGCGAGGCCACGGTCCGGGCGATGGAGCTGCACCGGTGGCGCGGTACGAGGCGCGGGCTGGTGGAGGCGCTCCGGCTGATCCTCGGGGTACGGGCCGAGGTGGTGGGCGACGGCGCCGCCGTCTGGTCGGGCACCCCCGGCAGCGAGCTGCCGCCCGCTCCGGACGCCGGGATCGTCGTCCGGGTGTGGCCCCGCCGGGAGGCGACGGTCGAGGAGTCACGGGTCCATGAACTGGTCCAGGCCCTGGTCCCGGTGCACACGCGATGCCGGGTCGAGGTCCTTTCCGCCGCGCCCTCCGGCTCCGGTGAAGGAGAGTGACGGCCATGCGCGAGTGTCCCGCCTGCGGGGCGTCGAACGAGGCGACGGACGACTTCTGCGGGAACTGCGGGAGTTATCTGGGCTGGTCGGAGGAGTCGGGGCGGTCCTCGCGCCGGGCGGCTGCCGCCGCCCCCACGGAACCGGAGGCGGTGCCGGAACCGGAACCCGCCCCCGAGCCGGCCGCCGAGCCCGCCCCGGACCGGACCGACGAAGCCGAGCCACCCGCGCCGACGCCCACGCCGGCACCGGCACCGGCACCGGCACCCGGGCCCACCCCGGCTCCCCCGCGCCCGGTCACCCCCGCTCCCTCGACCGCTCCCCAGCCCGTCAAACCCGCCAAGGCGGTCGCCCCGCGCCCGGTGGTCCGCCCCCTGCCGGCGGACGAGGACACCTCGGGCATCCCGTGTCCCGTCTGCCGTACGCCCAACCCTCCGCACCGCCGTTTCTGCCGCAAGTGCGCCGCTCCGCTGGCGCCCGTCGCGGTGTCGGAGCCGCTGCCGTGGTGGCGCACCGTGTGGCCGTTCCGGCGGCGCACCCGCGCCGGCTCGGGCGCGCTGACCCGGCTGCTGGTGATCCTCGCGGTGGTGCTGGCGCTGTGCGTGGCGGGGTTCCTGCTGCTTCCGGCCGGGCGGGCTCTGATCGAGGACACGCGGGACAAGCTGGGCACGCCCAAGGCGGTCAGCCCGTCCCGCGTCACCGCCACCGCCGAGCTTCCGGGGCACTCGGCCCGGCTCACCACGGACGGGCTGACCAACCGCTACTGGGCGATCCCCGGCAGGAGCGCGTCGGTGACGTACGCCTTCGCCAAGCCGTTCCGGTTCGTGGACGTGATCGTCACCAACGGCGCGTCCAAGAACGCCGAGGACTACGGCACCCAGGCCCGCGCCCTCCGCCTGGACATGGACGTCTACTCGGAGGACGGCCAAGTCCGGCGCAAGGTGATCGACTTGAGCGACAAGCCCGGCCCGCAGCCCGTCGCGGTCGGCATGAGCCGGGTCACCTCGGTCCGGCTGACGCTCAGCGACCCGGTCGGCCTGTCCGGCGGGCGGCACGTCGCGCTGGCGGAGGTGGAGTTCTTCCAGCGGACGTGATGCTCAGGGGCGGCGGGGAGTTCAGCGGGTGACGCGGATCAGCTTGTGGTTGGCGAACTCCTCCATGCCGAAGCGGCCCAGTTCGCGGCCGAAGCCGGACCGCTTGACCCCGCCGAAGGGCAGTTCTGCGGCGGAGCCGGCCGGGCCGCCGAGGAACACCATGCCGGCGGCGAGACGCTGGGCCACCCGCTCGGCCTGCTCGTCGTCGTCGGTCTGCACAGAGGCGCTCAGCCCGTAGGGCGAGTTGTTGGCGAACTCGACCGCCTCGTCCTCGGAGCCCACCTTGAACAGCAGCGCGACCGGGCCGAACAGCTCCTCCCTGTAGGCCCGCATGTCGGGCGTGATACCGGCGAGCACCGTCGGCTCGTACCAGGCGCCCGGCCGGTCCATGCGGCGGCCGCCGGCCAGCACGGTCGCGCCCTTGGAGACGGCGTCCTGGACCTGCTCGTCCAGGGTCTTAAGGGCCTTCTCCGAGGAGAGCGGGCCCATGAAGGTGCCGGGGTCGGTGGGGTCGCCGGGGACGATGCGGCGGATCGCCTCGGTGTACCGCTCGGCGAACTCGTCGTAGTGCTCGTCCAGCGCGATGATCCGCTTGGAGGCGTTGCACGCCTGGCCCGCGTTGAGCATGCGGCCCTGGAGGGTGTTCTTCACGACGCGGGACATGTCCGAGACGCCGAGGATCAGATACGGGTCGGAGCCGCCCAGTTCCAGCACGACCTTCTTCAGGTTCCGGCCCGCGATCTCGGCCACCGCCGCGCCCGCCCGCTCGGAGCCGGTGAGGGAGACGCCCTGGACCCGGTCGTCGGCGATCACGTCCGCGATCTGGTCGTTGGTGGCGAAGATGTTGATGTACGCCCCCTTCGGCAGCCCCGCGTCCTGGAAGATCCGCTCCATCTCCAGCGCGGACTCCGGACACTGCGGGGCGTGCTTGAGCAGGATCGCGTTGCCCAGCATCAGGTTGGGCGCGGCGAAACGGGCGACCTGGTAGTACGGGAAGTTCCACGGCATGATCCCGAGCAGGGTGCCGACGGCCTCCTTGCGGATGACGGCGCGGCCGCCGGAGGCCACGTCGAGCTCCTCCTCCTTCAGGAACTCCTCGCCGTGGTCGGCGTAGTACCGGTAGATCGAGACGACGATGTCGATCTCGCCGAGGCCCTGCCGGACCGGCTTGCCCATCTCGCGGGTGATGATCGCGGCGAGCTGGTCCTTGCGCTCCTCGTAGAGGTCGGCCACCCGGTGCAGCACGGCCGCACGCTCCGCGGGCGGCCGTGCGGCCCACTCGCGCTGGGCGGTGTCGGCGGCTTCGAGCGCCTCGCGCAGTTCGGCGTCGGTCGCGGTCGGGTACTCCCGCTCGGTCTCGCCGGTGGCGGGGTTGACGATTCGGTAGTGCTCCATGACGTCCTCTCGTTCTCCGGTCCGGAAAGCCGCGGGGCGGGTGGCGGCAGCCGGGTATTACCGGACGGTACGGCCAACCGGCTACCCGTGGGCAGACCCCGAACACACCTCCCCCTCCCCGGCTGGACCGGCCCGCCGAGTCCCTGGAGAGCAACCGGGACATCATGTCGCCGGAGGCGCCGGCCGACTCCGTGCTGTCCGAAATGCTCCCCGCCGAGGGCATGACGGACGACACCGCCCTGGTCGTCGTGCGCCTCTGACCAGGGCGAATTTGCCGGACGGCAAGAGTCTGCGATCCAGGGGTCGTGCGGCGCGGAATCGGGGGTACAGGGGCCGCATGGCAGCGAAGACCGATCACTCCCGAATCCTGCGGGCCGTACGGCAGTTGCGCCGGGTGCGTGCCTTCTACGCGACCGGCGTGGCCCTGTGGCTCACCGCCGCGATCTGGACGGGCTGGATGCATCCCGGCAGTCGCCAGATGTGGGTCTCCTTGCTCCTGCTCGTGCTGTTCGCCGGGCTGCTGGTCACGGCGACGCTCTGGCTCCAGCGGCTGCGCACCTCGGACGAGGACGCTCCGGCCCACCACGCGGCGCCGGGACGGAAGATCACCGCCCAGCACGCCTGACCGGCGGGCCGGAGCCCCGGTTCACGCCGCGAGGTCGTGGCCGGGGTGCAGTACCACCTTGGTGTAGCCCTCGATCCGCTTGTCGAACTTGTCGTACGCCTGCGGGGCCTCGTCCAGCGGAAGTTCGTGGGAGACCACGAAGCTCGGCCGGGCGCGGCCCGAGGCGATCAGGTCGCGCAACTGGCGGTTGTACTTCTTGACGTTGCACTGACCGGTGCCCATCTTCTGGCCCTTCTCGAACATCTTGCCGATGGAGACCAGGAGTTGACCGTGCTTGGCGTGCTCGTCCGGGGCACCGGGGTCGGACGGCACGTACAGGCCCGGTATGCCGAGCCGGCCGGTGGGACGGACCGTCTCCACCAGTTGGTTGAGGACGATCGCGGGTTCCTCGTGACCGCTCTCGTCGCCCTTCTGGGCCTGGTAGCCGACGGCGTCGATGCCCTTGTCGGTGCCCTCGCCGTTCGTCTGCGCCTTGATCTGCTCGGCCGGGTCGCCCTTGGTGAAGTCGATCGGGATGGCCCCGATCTCCTCGGCCTTGGCGAGCCGTTCGGGCACCCGGTCGACCACGAACACCTTGGACGCACCGCGCAGCAGCGCCGAGTAGGCGGCCATCAGGCCCACCGGCCCGGCCCCGTACACCGCGACCGTCTCGCCGGGTGACACCTGGGCGAGTTCGCAGCCGTGGTAGCCGGTCGGGAAGATGTCCGCCAGCAGGATGTAGTCGGTCTCGTTCTCGTCGCCCTCGGGCAGCTTCAGGCAGTTGAAGTCCGCGAAGGGCACCCGCAGCCGCTCCGCCTGGCCGCCCGGGTACGGGCCCATGGACACATAGCCGTACGCGCCACCCGCGAAGCCGGGGTTCACCGTCAGGCAGAACCCGGTCTCCCCGGCGAGACAGTTCTTGCAGAACCCGCACGCGACGTTGAACGGCATCACGACGCGGTCCCCCACGGACAGCGAGACCACGCCGTCGCCGACCTCCTCGATCACGCCCAGGTTCTCGTGGCCGAACACGATGCCCGGCTCGGCCGCCGTGCGCCCCTCGTACATGTGCAGGTCGGAGCCGCAGATCGCGGACGAGGTGATGCGGACGATCACGTCGTTGGGGTGCTGGATCTGCGGATCGTCGACTTCTGTCACCGTGACGCTGAAGGGCCTCTCGTAGACAACGGCTTTCACCTGTGTCACCTCCGCGTCTCGTGCCGGCTGACGGCGACGGGGGCGGGCCGGTGCGGGACGCGCGGAAGCGCGGCCGGGCCGGGGCCCGTGGCCCTCGCTTCACCGCCGTTGCTTCCAGGTAACGCCCCCTGGCCGGGTGCTGCAACTCACCCGGATTGGTGAAGTTTTTGCCTGTGGCCGGTTCGCGGTGCCGCCGCCCTGCTCACCCGGCACACGCCGGTTTTCGCTTCGGCAAAGTGCGGCCGAAACCGGCGGTGGTTGGTGTCGCGGAGATTACGGAGCCGTTGACCGGCGCCGGTGCCAGGCGGAGGCTCGTCACATAGGTGCTCGATACAACTGGTTTGGCGACCAGACCCGGTGCGCGCGGGAAACCGCACGTCAGCAGCGCGTCGGCGGTACGCCGGCAACAGGAGGCAGCGCATGTGCGGCATCACCGGCTGGGTGTCCTTCGACCGTGATCTCGGCGCCGAGGACTCCGTATTGGATGCGATGACCGAGACGATGGCCTGCCGTGGCCCGGACGACCGGGGCGTCTGGGCGGAGGGGCCCGCCGCCCTCGGGCACCGCCGGCTCGCCATCATCGACCTGCCCGGCGGACGCCAGCCGATGTCGGTGCGCACACCCCAGGGGAACGTCGCGCTCGTCTACTCGGGAGAGGCGTACAACTTCACCGAGCTGCGCCGTGAACTCACCGACCGGGGACACCGGTTCACCACCGACTCCGACACCGAGGTCGTCCTGCGCGGCTACCTGGAGTGGGGCGACGCGGTGGCCGAGCGGCTGAACGGCATGTACGCGTTCGCCGTCTGGGACGGGCGGGACGACAAGCTGGTGATGATCCGCGACCGGATGGGCATCAAGCCGTTCTACTACCACCCGACCGCCGACGGCGTCCTCTTCGGCTCCGAGCCCAAGGCGATCCTCGCCAACCCGCTGGTGCGCCCCCGCGTCACGCTGGACGGGCTGCGGGAGCTGTTCACCATGATCAAGACGCCGGGCCACGCGGTGTGGGACGGCATGCGCGAGGTCGAGCCGGGCACCGTCGTGACCGTCGACCGCTCCGGCCTGCGCACCCGCGTGTACTGGCGGCTGGAGACCCGGCCGCACATCGACGACCGGGACACGACGATCACCACCGTCCGCACGCTGCTGGACGACATCGTGCGCCGTCAGCTCGTCGCGGACGTGCCCCGATGCACCCTGCTCTCCGGCGGGCTGGACTCCTCCGCCATGACCGCGCTGGCCGCCGGGCAGCTCGCGGAACGGGGCGAGAAGGTGCGCAGCTTCGCGGTCGACTTCGCCGGGCAGGCGGACAACTTCGTCGCGGACGAGCTGCGGGGGACCCCGGACACCCCCTTCGTCCACGACGTGGCCCGGCTCGCCGGGACCGACCACCAGGACATCGTCCTCGACGTGCAGTCCCTCGCCGACCCGGCGGCACGCGAGAAAGTGATCCGCGCCCGTGACCTGCCCGCCGGGTTCGGTGACATGGACGCCTCCCTCCTGCTGCTCTTCCGCGCCATCCGGGACCAGTCCACGGTGGCCCTGTCGGGGGAGTCGGCGGACGAGGTGTTCGGCGGCTACCTCCAGTTCTTCGACGAGGAGGCCCGGCACGCGGACACCTTCCCCTGGCTGGTCAGCTTCGGCCGCCACTTCGGCGACGACACGGGCGTGCTGCGTCCCGACCTGACGGACGCGCTGGACCTGAGGGGGTACATCGCGGACGGGTTCCGTACGGCCGCCGCCGGGGTCGAACGGCTCGACGGCGAGAGCGATCTCGAGTTCCGCATGCGACGGATGTCCAACCTCCACCTCACCCGGTTCGTGCGCGTCCTGCTCGACCGGAAGGACCGGATGAGCATGGCGGTCGGGCTGGAGGTGCGGGTGCCGTTCTGCGACCACCGGCTCGTGGAGTACGTCTACAACACGCCCTGGGCGCTGAAGTCGTTCGACGGCCGCGAGAAGAGCCTCCTCCGCGAGGCCACGGCGGACGTGCTCCCCCGGTCGGTGTACGACCGCGTCAAGAGCCCCTACCCCTCCACCCAGGACCCCGGCTACGGCCGCGCCCTGCAGACCCAGGTCAAGGACCTCCTCGCCAAGCCGTCCCACCGGGTCTTCGACCTCCTGGACCGCGAGAAGGTGCGGCGCATCGCGGAGAACGAGTCCCTGGCGGGCACGCAGGCGGCCCGTCGGGGCCTGGAGCGGGCGCTCGACCTCGCGACGTGGCTGGACCTGTACGCGCCGGAGGTGAGCACCGGCTGAGATCCGAAAAGGGGTGCGGAGGGCGTCGAGGACGCCCTCCGCACCCTTTTGTACGCCGTCGTCCGGACACCTGACTCCCCCTTCAAGCAAGGAAGTTGACCGAACTTCGACCCTCCCCGGCACATCCTCTTGACTGGTACAGACCAATGCGTTTGAGTGTGGCCTCACACCCCCCATCACGGCCGCCCCCCACGCCTTCGCCGGTGTCTCCGGCATGCCCGCAGTGAGCGCGCCCGCGTTCCGCTCCGCGCTGGAACGGCCGTGGCACATCTAGGAGTTGATTCAGTGTCGAGACGGCACATCTCCGCCGCGCTGGCCGCGCTCGCGCTCGCCGTGGCACCCGTGCTGCTGCCGGCGCCGGCCGCGTCGGCCGCCCCGGCGGCCTCCTGTTCGAGCTACCCGAACTGGGTGGCCGGCAAGTCGTACCGGGCCGGTGACATCGTCCGGTACACCGACGGCAAGGCGTACATCGCCGAGCACGACAATCCGGGCTACGACCCGGTCATCAGCACCTGGTACTGGGACCCGTACAACTGCGACGGCGGTGGCGGGAACACGCCCGTCGGCAACTTCGTGGTCAGCGAGGCCCAGTTCAACCAGATGTTCCCGAACCGGAACTCGTTCTACTCCTACAGCGGGCTGGTGAACGCGCTCGGCGCGTACCCCGGCTTCGCCAACACCGGCAGCGACACGGTGAAGAAGCAGGAGGCCGCGGCCTTCCTCGCCAACGTGAACCACGAGACCGGCGGCCTGGTCTACGTGGTCGAGCAGAACACCGCCAACTACCCGACGTACTGCGACTGGAGCCAGTCGTACGGCTGCCCGGCCGGGCAGGCGGCGTACTACGGGCGCGGGCCGATCCAGCTCAGCTGGAACTTCAACTACAAGGCGGCCGGCGACGCGCTCGGCATCGACCTGCTGCACAACCCGAACCTGGTCCAGAACGACAGCGCCGTGGCCTGGAAGACCGGTCTCTGGTACTGGAACACCCAGTCCGGACCGGGGTCCATGACGCCGCACAACGCCATGGTGAACCAGGCGGGCTTCGGGCAGACCATCCGCAGCATCAACGGCTCCCTGGAGTGCGACGGCCGCAACCCCGCCCAGGTGCAGAGCCGCGTCGACGCCTACCAGCGCTTCGCGCAGATCCTCGGCGTCTCCCCCGGCGGCAACCTCTACTGCTGACGTCACGACGCTCCCGGCGCGCCACGGCCATCCCGGCCGTGGCGCGCTCGTGCGTCACCGAAGGCTTCCACTCCGTCACGTGCAGTCACGTCGCGGTTCCACGAGGTGTGCCGATCGCTACGCAGGGCACTCAGAAACGGCACGAGGAACGATCAGCGCCCTGGAGGCCGACATGGGACCCCTGGCAGCCCTGCCGACACCGCCGGGCGTGTACACCCCGCAGCACGACACCGATCTCATCGCACGTGTCATGGAGAAGGAGCACCTGGACGCCGACTCCTGTGTGCTCGACCTGTGCACCGGCAGTGGCGCGCTGGCCGTGCGGGCCGCCGCGCGCGGGGCGCGGGTCACAGCGGTCGACATCTCCCGGCGGGCCCTGGCCACCGCCTGGTGCAACGCGCTGCTCGCCGGGCAGCGCATCACGGTGCGCCGCGGCGACCTCGTCTCGGCCGTGCCGGGCCGCAGGTACGACCTGGTGGTGAGCAACCCGCCCTACGTCCCCGCGCCCGCGCCGAGGCCGCCGAGCCGGGGTTCCGCCCGCGCCTGGGACGCCGGGCCGGACGGGCGGCTCTTCGTGGACCGGATCTGCGACACCAGTGCCGGTGTGCTGAAGCGGGGCGGTGTCCTGCTCCTGGTGCACTCCGCGCTGTGCGGCACCGCGCCGACCCTGGACCGGCTCAACGCCGCGGGGCTGGACGCCACCGTGGTGGACCGGGCCACCGTGCCCTTCGGCCCCGTGCTGCGCGAGCGCCGTTCCTGGCTGCACAGCCGGGGCATGCTGCGCGACCGGCACGAGGACCAGGAGGAGCTGGTGGTCGTGCGCGCCGTGCGCCGTTGACCCGGACGGGCCCGTTTCGGCGGCTTTCAGCGGGTACTCGAGCAGCACGGACCCCAGTACCCGAGCCGAGAGGACGGTGGTCACCCGTGGGCCGAGAAGCCGAGGACCCGACGAGCGTGACGATCACCCCCGACGGCCCGCTGCTCCTGCCCGGCCCGGTCGAGGTGACCCTCCCGGACGGCACGGTCGTGACCTCGCGGCGCTTCACGGTCGCGCTCTGCACCTGCCGCCGCAGCCGTATCTACCCCTGGTGCGACACCAGCCACCGCCGCCGTACGAAGAACGCGAAGGAGACCCGGTGACCGGGCCCGCACTCCCCCAGCCGCGCGGCGAGCTGTCCGCCGCCGTTATCGCCGCGCTGACCAGCGGCGACACCGCGCTGGACAGCACGCTCCCACCCACCGTCGACCCGTACGGCGACGACCTCCAGCTCGCCCTGTACGTGCTCTACGAGCTGCACTACCGGGGCTTTACGGGCGTGCCCGACGAGCTGGAGTGGGACCCCGGCCTGCTGGCGGTGCGGCGCTCGCTGGAGCGGCCGTTCCTCGCGGCCCTGCGCCGGGACGTGCCGCCGGGCACCAGCGCCGACGAGGCGCTGGACGCGCTGCTGGTGGAGCCGGTCGGGCACGACGACAGCAGCGTCAGCCACCACCTCCAGCGCGACGGCGAGCTGTGGCAGCTCACCGAGTACGCGGCCCTGCGCTCGCTGTACCACCTCAAGGAGGCCGACCCGCACGCCTGGGTCATCCCGAGGCTGCGCGGCCGGGCCAAGGCGGGCATGGTGGCCGTCGAGTTCGACGAGTTCGGCGCCGGCCGCCCCGAGGAGATCCACGCGCGGCTCTACGCCGATCTGATGACCGACCTCGGCCTGGACACCACCTACGGCCACTATCTCGACCGGGCGCCGGCGGTCGCACTGGCCACGGTCAACCTGATGTCCCTCTTCGGGCTGCACCGCGCGCTGCGGGGCGCCCTGGTGGGGCACTTCGCCACCGTCGAGGTGACCTCGTCGCCGGGTTCCCGCCGGATGGCGGCCGCCCTGCGCCGTACCGGCGCGGGGAAGGCCGCGCAGCGGTTCTACGACGAGCACGTGGAGGCGGACGCCGTGCACGAGCAGGTGGTCCGCCGGGACGTGGTCGGCGGGCTGCTCGCCGACGAGCCGCATCTCGAGGCCGACATCGCCTTCGGTGTGCACGCCACCGGTCTGCTGGAGGACCGGTTCGGCGCGCATGTGCTGAAGGCGTGGCAGCAACAGCACAGCGCCCTGCGGACACTCCCGCACGGCGGAACGGAAAGGAAGTCCCCGTGACCGAGAATCCCCTCCACCGGCATCCCCGCCCCGAGTTCCCGGAGCAGGGGCAGGAACATCCGGGCTGGACCGGCCCGATGGACCCCCCGCCGGACCACGGCGAGGAGTCCTACGAGGGCAGCGGCCTGCTGACCGACCGGAAGGCGGTGATCACCGGCGGCGACTCCGGCATCGGCCGGGCGGTGGCGCTCGCCTACGCGCGCGAGGGCGCCGACGTGCTCTTCACCTATCTGCCCGAGGAGGGCGACGACGCGGCCGAGACCAGCCGGCTGGTCGAGGAGGCCGGCCGCAAGGCGGTGGCGGTGCCCTGTGACATCCGGGAGGAGGAGCAGTGCCGCCGGCTGATCGAGCGGGCGGTGGACGAGTTCGGGCGCATCGACATCCTGGTGAACAACGCCGCCTACCAGATGTCCCAGCCGGACGGCATCGAGGCGATCACCACCGAGCAGTTCGACCGGGTGATGCGCACCAACCTGTACGGCATGTTCTGGCTGAGCAAGATGGCACTCCCGCACATCCCGGCGGGCGGCAGCATCATCAACACCACGTCCGTGCAGGCGTACAAGCCGAGTCCGCATCTGCTGGACTACGCGATGACCAAGGGCGCGATCGTCACCTTCACCCAGGGGCTGGCGCAGATGGTGGCCCAGGACGGCATCCGGGTGAACGCCGTGGCGCCGGGCCCGGTGTGGACGCCGCTGATCCCGGCGACGATGCCGGACACGGTCGAGTTCGGCAAGCAGTCCCCGCTCGGCCGCCCCGCTCAGCCGGCCGAAATGGCCCCCGCCTACGTCTTCCTGGCCTCGTCGCACGCCAGCTTCATCACGGCGGAGATCCTCAACGCGACGGGCGGCACGCCGCTGCCGTAACCGCCGTACGACACGACAGCGGCCCGGACCTCGTCGGTCCGGGCCGCTGTCGTGTGCGACGTGAGCCGGGCTCAGGCGTCCAGGAGCTGGTTGAAGAAGGTGCGGTACTGCTGGAGCGCCACCCGCAGGCCCTCGGTCTCGACCTGTTCGCCGCGGCTCCACTGGCCCTCGAGTTCCTTCTTGTGGTCGGCGAAGGTCGCGGCCAGCGACTGTATGACGTCGGCGACCAGCGCGTCCGCCGAACGGACGGCGTCCTTGGGATCGTCGACGAAGGTGCCCTGGATCTTGGCCCAGCGCTCGCGGAAGGTGTCGGCCTCCTGGTGGGCGATCAGCGGGTCGGCGCCCTCGTCCACCGAGCGCGGCTGCCCGCCGCCCTGCCGCTGGTCCCCGTCCGGGCGCCGGTCGCGGTCGTCGCGCTCGGTCAGGGGGGTGCGCTCCGGAGCGCCGGCCGGCTCGCCGGTGGCGGTGCGCTCGGGCACGCTCTCCCGCGCGCCGGGAACGCCCCGCCCGTCGTCGGAGACGGCCGACGCCTCACCGGGGTAGGCCGGCGGGGGCGTGTCGGAGGAGCGCTCGGCCGTACGGTCGGGCCGCGCCCCCGGCAGCGGGCCGGAGCGGGCGTCCGGCGGGGCGTCGTGGCCGGTGTCGGACGGTGCGTCCGGACGCGGCTCGGACAGGGGGCCGGAGCGGGCGTCGGGGCTCTCCCGGCCGGGGCGGGCCAGGTCCTCCGTGGTCAACTCACCCTCGCCGGGGCCGCTGTTGGTGTGCCGGTCTGACATGACAACCTCGTTTTCCGCTCGTGCCGTGGTGGAAGTGCGCGCCGGGTCAGGCCGCGTCGTGCCCGGTGCTCTCGTGGTGCGGGGGACGGCCGCTGCCCAGCAGGTCGTCGAAGAGGGTGCGGTAGCGCACCATGGCGCCGCGCAGCTCCTCCGTGGTGGCCTCGCCGTTCTCGTTGCGCAGGCTCACGTCGTGGGCGTCGCGGTAGTGCTCCAGAGTCTGCGCGTGCTCGACGGACAGGTCCCGGAGCTGCTGCTCGAACCCCTCGGTGGGGTAGCCGCGGTCGCGCATGAGCTGGGTGACCAGGCGGTCGGCGTCGTCGACGCTCTGCGCCGGATGGTCGACGAACCGCTCCTGCGTGTCCCTCCACTCGGCGGCGTAGCGGTCCCGCTCCTCGGGGGACAGCTCCTTGAGGTCGAGGTCGCGGTGCCGCTTCTCGCGGGCCTGCAGTTCGCGCTCGGCCTCCCGCCTGCTCTCGCCGGACTGCACGGCCCGGTCGTACTCGGGGCCGAACTTCTCCTGGAGGCGGCGCCTGCGGCGGCGCGTCACCAGCCACACTCCCGCGGCGACCAGGATCAGGACGACCGCTATGGGAACCAGAATGGCGATCAGCGTTTGTGCGGTGGACATCGCCTCTCCCGCTTGGTGAGTTGAGTGAAGGGGCCGGCCGGGTCGGCGGCCTGCTGGTTACTCCGCCCGAGTACCCCGGCCCCGTTCCCGCACACCGCCCGGCCTGGCGCGCAGGGGGTGATTGCCGGGGCGCGGGGGCGGGTACGCGGAGTCGGCACCGGGCAGCCCGGCGTCCGTCGTGCGGCGGGCCGCCTCCCTCCTCGGAGTCCTTGACGACTCCTCGCGACCTGGACGGGGATGAGGGCATGAGCCGACGACACACTCAGGACGAGACGGCACGCGTGCCGCGCGCGCGTCCGGGCACGGTCGGCCGTCGCCGGGCACGCACCGGGACCGAACCGGTCACCGCCCGCAGCGCGCTGAAGCTGCGGCTGGTGCTCAGCGTGATCGGATTGCTGGTCTTCGTACTCGGTACGGTGCTCTTCGCCGTCTGGGCGGGCGCGGTGCGGCAGCAGGACGTGCCGGACCCCACCCAGCTCACGGTCCTGGCCGTGATCTGCGGTGTCCTCGCGGTGTTCGCCGCCGTGGACCTGGTCGTGGTCCTGCTGCGCCTCGCACGCGAACGCGCCCGCCGTACATGAGCGGGGGCGCCGAGGTCGGGCGTGGGTACGACGCCACGCAGACGGTGTTCGGGGCGGGCGACCCGAGGGCGCGGGTCCTGCTCCTCGGTGAGCAGCCCGGCGACCAGGAGGACCGGCAGGGCAGACCGTTCGTCGGCCCGGCCGGCCATGTGCTGGACCGGGCCCTGGCGGACGTGGGAGTCGATTCCGGGCACGCCTGTGTCACCAACGCGGTCAAGCACTTCAAGTTCACGGTCCGGCCGGGCCGCAAGCGCCGTATCCACAAGTCCCCGACCCTGCGGGAGATGACGGCGTGCCGCCCCTGGCTGCTGGCCGAACTGCGCCTGGTGTCACCGGAGGTGGTGGTCACGCTCGGTACCACGGCGGGCAAGGCGCTGCTCGGTTCCGGTTTCCGGGTCACCGAGCAGCGCGGCGCCCTGCTGCCCTGGCCGGGACCGGACGGCGAGACGGCTGAGGACGGGATCTCCGGGCCGCTCGCCACGATCCACCCCTCCGCCGTCCTGCGGGCCGACGACCGGGACGCGGTCTACGACGGCCTGGTGCCCGACCTGCGCGTCGTCGCGGACCTCCTGCGACGCTGCTGACCGGCCCGCCGTCAGGGGGCGCGCCTCACCAGGGCCTGAGGACCGCCTTGATCATGCCGTCCTTCTTCGCCTGGAACGTCTCGTACGCCTGCGGCCCCTGCTCCAGCGGGAGGGTGTGGGTGGCGAAGGTGTCCACGCCCAGCGGGTCCTCGTCGGTGAGCAGCGGCAGGATGTCGCCGACCCAGCGGTGCACGTTGGCCTGGCCCATGCGGAGCTGGATCTGCTTGTCGAACAGGGTCAGCATCGGCATGGGGTCCGCCATGCCCCCGTACACGCCGGACAGCGAGATGGTGCCGCCCCGGCGGACGATGTCGATGGCGAGGTGCAGCGCGCCGAGCCGGTCGACGCCCGCCTTCTCCATGAAGCGCTGCGCGACGGCGTCGGGGAGCAGGCCGGTGGCCCACTGGGCGGCCTTGGCGAAGGGCGCGCCGTGCGCCTCCATGCCGACGGCGTCGATGACCGCGTCCGGGCCGCGTCCGTCGGTGACGTCGCGGATCGCGTCGGCCAGGCCGTCCCCGTACTCGCCGAGGTCGTACACGGTGATGCCGTGTTCGCGGGCGCGGGCGAGGCGTTCGGGGACGAGGTCGACGCCGATGACGTTCTCCACGCCCCGGTGCCGGGCGATGCGGCAGGCCATCTCGCCGATCGGGCCGAGGCCGAGCACCACCAGGCTGCCGCCGGGCCGCACACCGGCGTACTCGACGGCCTGCCAGGCGGTGGGCAGTACGTCGGAGAGGTAGAGGAAGCGCTGGTCGGGCGGGCCGTCGGGGACCTTCACGGGGAGCTGGTCGCCGAAGGGCACCCGGAGGAACTGCGCCTGGCCGCCGGGGACCTGGCCGTACAGCTTGGTGTAGCCGAACAGGGAGGCGCCCATGCCCCGGTCGCGGACCTGGGTGGTCTCGCACTGGGAGTGCAGGCCCTGCCCGCACATGTGGCACTGGCCGCAGGAGACGTTGAAGGGCACCACCACGCGGTCGCCGGGGGCGAGGGAGGTCACCTCGGAGCCGGTCTCCTCCACGATGCCCATGGGTTCGTGGCCGAGGATGTCGCCGGGGTCGAGGAACGGGCCGAGGACTTCGTACAGATGCAGATCCGACCCGCAGATCCCACTGGACGTCACGCGGACGATGACGTCGGTGGGGTCCTGGAGCTCGGGGTCGGGGACGGTGTCGACCCGGACGTCCCTCCTGCCGTGCCAGGTGAGAGCGCGCATGTGGCCTCCAATGTTCGTATGTTCGTAGGTGCTGCGGCTCGCTCCCGTGGCGGATACCCGGCACTCCCGCACTTACCCGGCGCATGACAGGCCGTGCCACGGGTACCCGGCGGGCCCTCGACCTCAAGGGAAGGCGGCTGTCATGACCGGCACGGTGAACGGCGGGCTCCAGGTGGTGGTGACCGGCGCCACCGGCAATGTCGGCACGAGCGTCGTGGAGGCGCTGCGCGGGCGTCCCGAGGTGGCGTCGGTGACCGGCGTGGCGCGCAGGGCCCCCGGCTGGCAGCCGGAGGGCACGACCTGGGTGGCGGCCGACGTCGACCCGGACGGCGCCGACCTCGTGTCCCTGTTCCGGGGCGCGGACGCGGTGGTGCATCTGGCGTGGAAGTTCCAGCCCACCCACGACCCGGTGACGACCTGGCGGACCAACGTCCTCGGCAGCATCCGGGTGTTCGAGGCGGCGGCGGAGGCGGGCGTGCCCGCGGTGGTGCACGCCTCGTCGGTCGGCGCCTACTCACCGGGCCCCAAGGACCGCGAGGTGGACGAGTCCTGGCCCACGCACGGCTGGCCGCAGGCCGCGTACTGCCGGGAAAAGTCCTATCTGGAGCGGTACTTGGACGCCTACGAGCTGGAGCACCCTCAGACGCGGGTGGTGCGGATGCGGCCGGGGTTCCTCTTCAAGCGGGAGGCGGCCTCGGAGCAGCGGCGGATCTTCGCCGGGTCCTGGCTGCCCACCCAGTGGGTGCGGCCGCCGTTCGTGCCGGCGATCCCGGATCTGCCCGGGCTGAAGTTCCAGGCGGTGCACACCGACGACGCGGCCGCCGCGTTCACCGAGGCGGTGCTGCGCCCGGTGCGCGGTGCTTTCAACCTGGCCGCCGATCCGCCCCTGGACGCGGCGACGCTGGCCGGACTGCTTCAGGCGCGCCCGCTGCGCGTCCCGCTGCCGCCGCTACGGGCCGTGCTGTCGGCGGCGTGGCGGCTGCGGCTGGTGCCCGCGTCGCCGGACCTCTTCGACGCGGTGCTTCGCCTGCCACTGCTGGACTCCGCCCGCGCGCGCACCGAGCTGGACTGGGAACCCCGGTACACGGCCGTGGAGGCGATCCAGGAGTTCCTGGAGGGGCTGAGGGAGCACGCGGGCATGAACACCGCCCCGCTCGCCTCGTGAAGTCGGCTCACTCGGGCCCGCTGGGGGTCGACGCGGCGCGTGCCGGCGTCCGCCGTGCGCGCCGGGCGGGTGCCGCCGTGCCGCGCGTGGGTCAGCGGGCGGGACGGCGCATCCCCGGGCCTGCTCGCGGCGCGGCGCGGAGCTGCGCCCGGGGCGCGGCTCCGTGCCGCCGCACGCTGTGGTGCCCGAGCTGCCGGCACTGAGCCGACGCGGCTTCGGGGGGCGTCACCCGGAGGGCTCGTCGGGCACGGGCTGGTCCGGGCGCACCCCGGCGGAGTCCGGTGCGCCGCGCGGGCCGGCGCCCGCCTCGTCCGTGTCGGGCACCTCGCCGGCGTCGTCCTTCACGGGGGCGTCCCAGCGGTCGTTGTCGTGGCTCGCCTGCTGGTCGGGCAGGTCCCGGGGGACGGGCCGGGCGTGGGTGTCGTGGTGCTCCGTCATGGCTTCTCCTCGTCTGCCGGGGCCTGGGCTCGCCGCGCCGGTGGGGCGGCCCGTCGCGGGTACCCCGTGGTCGCGTGAGCATGCGGAGCCGGGTGGCCGGATGCGGGAGCCGGCCGTCTCGGGGCGCGCGGCCCGGGCACACGTGCCACCCTCGGGAGTGAGGGCCACCGGGAGACCGAGCAGGGTTGTCGCATGCTTCGGGACGACGACGGCACACGGCCGGGGGGCGAGCTGCTGTCCGGGCCGGAGCCGGACCTGGCCGCCGCCGACGGCTGCCCCGACGCCCCGCCGCGCGTGGGCTTCTTCACCGACACCTCCGTCGAAGACGTTCGCCGTGGACACCCGGCCCGGCCGGCGTCCGCGCGGTCCGGCGTCGGTGGAGGTGGTGCGGGCCTGCCGGGCGCGGGCGGGCATCGACGCGCAGACCGGTACGGAACTCCGACCCGGGCCGGGAAGGTCAGCCCACGTACCTGCGGGCGGTAGAGCCCCGGCGGGCCCGCTGGAGGGTGCTGAGCCGGCGTTCCAGATCGGGCGGGACGGGGTCGCGCTGCCGGAGCACCCAGGGCACCCCGGCCAGCGCCCGGCCGACGGCGCGGAGGGTGGCAGCGTCCCTGGGCACCGTGGCCAGCAGGGCGCCGGTGCGGAACAGCGCGGGCAGCAGGGGGCGCCGCAGCCAGGTGAACCAGAGGGTGTTGCGGATCCCGAGGACCCGGCGCTCGGTGCTGTCCCGCCGTACGGACGCCTCGTGATGGGCGGTCATGTCGTCCAGGTAGCTGAGCCACCAGCCCTGGCGCTGGAGGTCAGTGGCGAGCAGCTCCTCCTCGCCGCCGAGCCACAGCCCCGGATGGAAGCCGCCCGCGCCCCGGAAGGCGTCGGTGCGCAGCACGGTGGCGGCCGCGAGGAACGAGCCCAGGGCCGGGCCGGGCAGCCAGTCGGGACCGGTGAGCGGCGAGTCCCGCAGCTCCGCCGTGACCGGGTCCTCCGCGCCGGAGGGTTCCATGACGATGCGTGCGGTGACCGCGGCGAGCCCCGGCCGGGCGTCGAGCGCGTCCGCGGCCCGGCGCAGACTGCCGGGCTCCCACCAGGAGTCGTCGTCGCAGAAGGCGATGTAGGGGGTGCGGACCTCACGCACCGCGAGGTTGCGGCCGACGGCGCCCAGGTTGCGGCCGGGCTCCAGCAGCCGCGTGGCGGGGAAGTCCCGGCGGACCGCCTCGGCCGTGCCGTCGACCGAGCCGTTGTCGGTGACGATCACCTCGGGCGCCTCCGGCAGCTTCGCCAGTTCGCCGAGCGTGCGCAGCAGTTCGTCCCGCCGATTGCGGGTGATGACCACCACGGTCGTACGGGTGTCCGGTCCTGCGCTGGTCATGCGGGTCCCTCCCTCCGGGCGCGCGCGGCCCGGTCGGCATCGAGGAGCCGGGCCGCCCGCTCGACGGCGGGAGGCAGCCGCCGGCGGCGGGCCAGGGCGGCGGGCAGCCGGGCCAGGAGTTCGCGCAGCGCGGGCGCGGCTCCGGGGCGGCCGGTGGCGGCGGCCACCGCGAGGCGCGCGCTGGCGGCGAGGGCGGCGGACAGGGGGCGGCGCAGCCAGAGGGTGAGGACCTCGTTGCGCCACAGCCGGGGGCTGCGCCCGCGGCGGCCTGTCGGGGCGGGGTGGTGACGGGCCGTCAGGGAGGGGTCGTAGGCGACGCCCCAGCCCTCGGCGGCGAGGTCGTAGGCGAGCAGGGTCTCCTCGCCGCCGAAGAAGAGCAGCGGATGGAAGCCGCCGGCCGCGCGGAAGGCGTCTTTGCGGACCACGCAGGCGCAGGCGAGGAAGCCGAGTACCGGGCGCCCCGGCAGGTCGGGGTCGGGCGGCAGCGGGGAGGCGGCCAGCACGCTGTTGAGGGGGTCCTCGGTGCCGTCGGGGCCGACCAGGGTGCGGGCGACGACCAGGCCCAGCCGGGGGTGGGCGTCCAGCAGGTCGGCGGCCCGGCTCAGCGCGCCGGGCTCCCACCAGGAGTCGTCGTCGCTGAACGCGACGTAGGGGGTGTCGGCGCGGTCCACGGCCAGGTTGCGCCCGAGCGCACCGGTGTTGGCGCGGGGGCGCAGCAGCCGGGGGGCGCCGGGATGGCGGCGGACGGCGTGGAGGGAGGCGTCGCCGGTGCTGTTGTCGACGACGATGACCGTTGGCCGTTCGGGCAGCGCGGTCAGGGCGTCGAGGGTGCGGACGAGGCTGGCGCAGCGGTCGCGGGTGATCACGGCGACGGTGACCCGGTCCTCGGCGGTGTCCGGGCGCGTGGCCGACGGGTCAGAGGTGGAGGGCACCGGCATCGACGCCGTCTCCTCTCGGCGGTCCGGTGGGCGGGACGGGCGGCAGCAGGGCGAGCGCGGCAAGAACGGCCTCCTCGGCGCCGATCCTGAGCAGACCGGGGTCCGTGACCGTGCCGTGCGGGTCGCCGGGCGGGCCGGGCCGCCACAGGGCCCGGTGACGCGGCAGCGCGGGCGGCCCCCACAGGGTGGGCGGTACGGGCCCGAAGAGCGTCACCGAAGGCGTGCCGTGGGCGAACGCCAGGTGGGCGATCCCGGTGTCGCCGCTGACGACCAGCGCGGCGTGGGCGACGAGCGCGGAGAGGGCACCGAAGGGCAGGCCGCCGGTGAGCAGGTCCCCGGCGGGCACACCTGAGCTGTCGGCGACGTCCTGGACGAGCCGGTCCTCGCCCGGCCCGCCCGTGACGACGACCCGGTGTCCGCGGTCGCGCAGCCGCCGGGCGACGGCGCCGAAGCGTTCGGGGGGCCAGCGCCGGGCGACGGCGTCGGCGCCCGGGTGGACGACGACGGCGCCCGCTGCCGGCGAGGGGTCGTCCGGCGGGGGCAGCCGGAGGTCGGCCGGGTCGGCGGGGATGCCGTAGGCGGACAGGAAGCGGCACCAGCGGGCCCGTTCGTGCTCGTCGGCCCGCCAGGCGGGGGGCGGCCGGGAGCCGGGTCCCCGGTGGGCGTGGGCCAGCAGGTACCGGGGGTGCAGGGCGGCGAGGGCGTCGCGGCTCTCGGGTCCGTTGCCGTGCAGGTCGATCGCGAGGTCGGGGGGCGGGCCGGGCCAGTGGGTCAGTACGGGGACGGCGCGGCCGGGTGCCTCGGCGGGCAGTACGGCGTCGACGGTCCCGGTGGCCAGGGCCGCGTCGGTGAGCGCGGGGGGCAGAGCGAGGACGACCCCGTGGGCCGGGAAGGCCCGGCGGATGCCGCGCAGCGCGGGCACCCCGGCCAGCAGGTCGCCCAGGCCCAGGGCGCGCAGCACCAGCACGCCGGGGCGGTCGGGCGGAGGAGTCATCGGCGCACTCCCTCGGTGCCGCCCGGCGCGTGGGCGGCACGCTCGGCGATGCCGCTGGTGGAGCGCCCGTCGAGGTAGGGGAAGAGCACGACCTGGCCGTCCCAGCTGGCCACCAGGGACGCCTCGGGCAGGTCGGTGCGGGCGTAGTCGCCGCCCTTGGCCCAGATGTGAGGGCGCAGCCGGGCGAGGAGGAGTTCGGGGGTGTCCTCGTCGAAGACGGCCACCGCGTCGACGCACTCCAGGGCGCGCAGCACCCGTACCCGGTCGGCGAGCGGGACGAGCGGGCGGCCGTCGCCCTTGCGGCGGCGTACAGAGGCGTCGGAGTTGACGCACACCACCAGGCAGTCGCCGGTGCGGCGGGCCGCCTGGAGCAGGGCCACATGGCCGGCGTGCAGCAGGTCGAAGCAGCCGCCGGCCGCGACGACGGTCCCGCCCGCCGCCCGCACCCGCGCGGCGGTGCGCAGCGCCTCGTCGGTGGGGGCGCCGACAGCGGCCGGGGGCGCCGGTTCGGGGGCCCGGCCGGCGTCCAGGGTGCGGACGCCGCCCTCGGCGACGTACCGGGTGGCGGCGTGCACGGCGCCGCGCACGGCGGCCTCGGTGAGCTGGCCGTCGGCCAGGAGTCCGGCGGCCGTGGCGGCGAAGCGGTCGCCCGCGCCGCAGGCGTCGCCCTGGGCGGTGACCGGCGAGGGGACCATGAGCGGGGTGCCGCCGTGCGAGAGGAGCGCGCCGCGCCCGCTCATCGTCACGGCCACGGAGGCGGCCCGCCAGTCCCCCACGAGCTGGTGCGCGTCCTGGGCGGCGAGGCGGAGTTCGTCGTCGGGGTCCCCCACCGGGCCGCCGCCGCTGCGGGCGGCGAAGATGTGCGCCTCGGTGGCGGACGGTGTCGCCAGACGGACGCCGGAAACGGGCGGACGGCCGCGCGGGTGCGGGTCCCAGACGACGGGCACCCCGGCGGCGGCCTCGGCGAGCGCGGCCCGCAGGACGTCGGCGCAGCCGCGCCCGTAGTCGGCCACCAGGACGGCGCCCGCGGCGGCGACGGCCCGGCGGGCCTCGGCGGTGCCTTCCTCGGCGCGGCCCTCGCCGTCGTCCAGGCGCAACAGGGGCCTGCCCTCGGCGAGGACACGGGTCTTGGTGGACAGGGTGCCGTCCAGCGGCAGCGCCAGCAGGCGGACCCGGTCGCCGAGCGCGGCGCGGAGTTCCGCGCTGGACGGATCGTCGCCGAGGGCGGTGACCAGAGTGACGTCCCGGCCGTCGGCGGCGGCGAGCCAGGCGGCCAGCGCCGCCCCGCCGGGCCGGGTGGCGCGGCGTACGTCGCTGACGACGGGTACGGGCGCATCGGGCGCGAGCCGTTCGACGCGGCCGAACAGGTCGTGGTCGAGGAGGGCGTCTCCTACGACGAGGAGCGGGGCCGGGGTGGTCATGGGCGTTCCTTCCCGGTCACCGCCCAGTGCTGCCGGGCCGGCGACCGCCGGGGGCACGCCGTGTGGCGTTCGATCGCGCTGTCGAAGGACTCGCAGAGCATGTGCACGGCGACCAGGTGCAGTTCCTGCACGGTGGCGGTGCTGTCCGCGCGGACGCACAGGGCGTCGTCGGCGGCGGCCTGGAGGGGGTTGGGGGCGGGGCCGGTCAGGGCCCAGACGGTCATGCCGAGGCGGTGCGCCTCGGTGGCGGCGACGAGCAGGTTGGCGCTGGCGCCGCTGGTGGACAGCAGCATCAGCAGGTCGCCGCTGCGGCCGTGGGCGCCGACCTGACGGGCGAAGATCTCCTGCACACCGTAGTCGTTGGCGATGGCGGTGGTGGCGGATGTGTCGGCGTGCAGGGCGAGCGCGGAGAACGGCGGCCGGTCGGCGCGGTAGCGGCCCACCAGTTCGGCCGTCAGGTGCTGGGCCTGGGCGGCGCTGCCGCCGTTGCCCGCGACCAGGAGCCGGGAGCCGCCGGCGAGATGGGCGGCGAGGGTGCCGCCCCACCGGTGGACGCGTGCGGCGTCCTCGCGGAAGACGGTGAGCGCCGTCATCAGGTCGTCGCAGTGCGTGGTGTCGGTGGCGGTGTTCATCGGACGACTCCGGAGAGCGAGGGGACGGACGACACCGCGCCGTAGACGCGGCTGACCCCGTCGGCGACGCGGTCCCAGGTGTAGCGCTCCAGCACCCGCCGCCGCCCCTCGGCGCCGTAGCGGGCCAGCCGGGCGGGGTCGGCGAGGAGTTCGCGGACGACGGCACCGATCGCGGCCTCGTCGCCGTCGCCCGGCGGGACCAGAACGCCGGTGCGGCCGTCGACGACGGTGTCGAGCTGGCCACCGACCGCGGTGGCGACGAGGGGGGTCCCGCAGGCCATGGCCTCGACGGGGACGATGCCGAACGGCTCGTAGCGGGGCAGGGAGAGGACCAGGTCGGCGTCGGACATCAGCGCGGGCATGTCCTCTCGGCCGACCCCGCCGAGCAGGGTGACCCGGTCGGCCACGCCGTACTCGCCGGCGAGGGCCAGCAGCCGTTCCGCCTCGGGCTCGGCGAAGAGCAGGGCCAGTTCCGGGCCGCCTGCGACGAGCAGTTCGGCGTCGGGGATGTGGGCCAGGGCGCGGATCGTACGGTCGAAGCCCTTGCGCGGGACCAGCCGGCCCACGGTGAGCAGGCGGTGCTTCCCCGCGGGTGCGGGGCGGGGGCGCGGGGCGAACTTCCCGGGGTCGACGCCGCACGGCACGACGTGCATGCGCTCGCGGGGCAGCCCCATGGCCTGGAGTTCCGCCACCTCGTCGGCGCAGGTGGCGATGATCGCGTCGCAGGCCCGGCCGACGGCCGTCTCCGCGGCGATCCGGTCGGCGGGGCTGGTGTCGGCGGCTCCCTGGTGCCGCCGCTTCACGGTGCCCAGGGCGTGGTAGGTCTGCACCACCGGCACGCCGAGTTCGCGGGCCCCGGCGAGGGCGGCGGTGCCGGACATCCAGAAGTGGGCGTGCACCACGTCGGGGCGCCGCTCGGCCCACTCCCGGCCCAGCCAGGCACCGAACTCGGGCATGTAGGGCGGGAGTTCGTCCTTGGGCACGGGTGCGGCCGGCCCGGCGGGGACGTGGACCACTTCGACACCGTCGGCCGTGCGCACCCGGTCCGGCAGCCGGGGCGAGTCGCGGCGGGTGTACACGGTGACGTGGTGGCCCCGGCGGGCCAGCACTCCGGCGAGCTGGGCGACGTAGACGTTCTGGCCGCCCGCGTCCGGGCCGCCGAGCGCGGCCAGGGGGCTGGCGTGTTCGGAGACCATGGCGACGCGGGCCGGGGTGTGGTGCTGAGTCATCGGGTGACCTCCTTGATCAGGCGTTCCCAGTCGTCCAGGAACCGCCGCTCTCCGTAACGGGCCAGCGCGGCCGCCCGGGCCGCCTCGCCGGTCCGCCGCGCCTGGCCGGGGTCGGCGAGGAAGGCGCGCACGGCGGAGCCGAGCACCTCCAGGCGGTTGGAGACGACCCCGGCGCCCTCGGGCACCGCCTCGCGCACCTCGGTGGTGTCGAGCGCGACCACCGGCATGCCGAGGAACATGGCCTCCAGCAGGGACAGCCCCAGCGAGGTCCAGCGGATCGGGTGCACGTACAGCCGGCAGCGGGCCATCGCGGTGTGCAGGTCGTCCTGGGCGAGGTCGCGGCTGCGGCAGCGTTCGGGCGGCAGGCCGAGGTGCCCGGCGAGCCCCTCGGTGCGCATGCCGAAGACGTCCAGCGGCGTCCAGGACGCGAACCGGGGCAGCAGGTCCGTGCCGGTGGTACGGCCCCTGCGCACGGGCTCGTTGACGACGACCGCTGCACGCGGCTCCTCCCCCGTCCAGCGGTGGCCGGGGTCGATGATGCCGTGCTCGATCACCGTGGTCGGCGCCCGGCCGGCGTCCCACATCAGGTGGTTGAAGTGGGTGACGTGCACGAGGGGTATGTCGGAGCGGCCGGCCAGCGGGTGCCGGGTGTCCACCGCCGTCTCATGGGGGCTGTTGTGCTCGACGTACACCGCGGGTACGTCGATGCCGGGGCGGCGGCCGGTCCAGCGGTGGGCCAGTTCGAGTTCGTGCGGGCGCTGAAGCACCATCAGGTCGATCTCCGCGTCCCGCAGTTGCTCCGGGGTGCGTTCGAGCACGGTGTCGGGCCACTGCCAGGTGCGGGCGCGGCCGAGTCCGTCGGGGCCGCGGTCCTCGGTGACCGGGACGAGGAAGGTGGCCCGGCCCTGCACGAACGCCGTCAGCCATGAGCCGTGCACATGCCATACCAGGATGTTCATGGTTCTCCCTCCTCACATCGCGGGCTGGAGCAGCTTCTGGACGGCACTGAGCACGTCGTGCGCCGTCACCTCGTCCAGGCAGGGATGGCCGGGCACCGGGCACTGCCGGGCCCTGCTGTCCGCGCAGGGCGCGTCCTGGCGGCCGAGCAGCACGCTGGGGACCCCGTACGGGCCCCAGCGCTCGGCCGGGACCACCGGGGCGAACAGCGAGACCACCGGTGTCCCGACGGCGGCCGCCAGATGGGCCGGGCCGGTGTTCCCGCACACCACCGCGTCGGCCAGGCGCAGCACGCCGGACAGGGTGCGCGGGTCGGTGCGGCCGCCCAGGTCGATCGCGGTGCCGCCGCTCACCCGCCGGGTCAGCTCGCCCTCGTCCGGCCCGCCCGTGACGACCACCCGGTGCCCGGCGTCGGTGAGCAGGGCGACGGCCTCGGCGCACCGCTCGGGACTCCAGGCGCGCGCCGGGGCGCTGGCGCCGGGGTGGACGACGACGTAGGGGCCGTTGCCGGTGAGGCCGGCGGTGTCGGGGGGCGGCAGCACGCGCAGCCGCCCATCGTCGCCGGGGCGCGGGGTGAACCCCATGGCCAGGGCGGTGTCGAGCGCGGCCTCGGCCTCGTGCCGCCCCGGCAGCCGCCGGTGCCGTACGTCGAGCAGCCGGCCGGGGTGGTCGGTGCTGTCGGCGCCGGTCCGGGTGACTCCGGCCAGGCGCAGCAGCAGCGCGGTGGGCAGGGGGCTCTGGTGGAAGGAGGTGAGGATCAGCGCGTCGTCCGCCGCGACCGCCCGCAGGCGGCCCAGCAGGTCCTCGATGTCGGCCACTTGGACGTCGGGCGGGTCGAAGCCCTCCCACGGCGCCTCCCACACCAGCACCTCGTCGACGCCGGGCAGCAGCCGGGCGGCCGGTGCCCCGCGCGGGCCGCAGAGCAGGGCGACGTGCTCGTGGTGCGCGGCGACCGCGCGCACGGCGGGCCCGGCGAGCAGCACGTCACCGAAGCTGTCGAGTCTGACGACCAGTGCCGTCATGTCCGCTCACCCCCGTCCGGGGGCAGCAGCGACCGTACGGCCGTGAGCAGGTCGGCGGCGGCATCGGGTTCCGCCGCGGCCTCCTCGGGCCGGGTGGCCGCGTTGGCGACGAGGATGGCGCGGGCCCCGGCGGCCCGGCCGGCCCGCACGTCGGCGGCGATGTCACCGATGACCACGCAGTCCCCGGGTGCCTGTCCGAGGGCCTCGGCGGCCCGGAGCACCAGGCCCGGCCGGGGTTTGCGGCACTCGCAGCCGGCGTCGGGGGTGTGCGGGCAGTAGACCCAGACGCCGAGGCCGCCGAGCAGTTCGTCGGCGCGGGCGTTCACGCGGCGCACGGCGGCGTCGGAGATCAGCCCCCGGCCGACGCCCGACTGGTTGCTCACCACACCGGTGGCGATCCCGGCGGCGCGCAGCAGGTCCACGGCCCGCCGGGCGCCGGGCAGCAGCCGGACCCGGCCGGGGTCGCCGTTGTAGGGGACGTCGGCGACGAGGGTGCCGTCGCGGTCGAAGAGGACGGCGGCGGGGGTGTCCCGGCGTTTCATGGCACCCTCCTCAGCGGTGCGGCGTTGCGGTGCCGTATCCGGCCGGTGAGCCGGTGGCCGACGGCGAGCGGGGGGATGACGACACTGGTCGCGGCCATGGTCGCGGTCTCGCGCGGGGTGCGCGGGCCGGGCAGGATGCGGGCGAGGGCGAACTCGGCCGTGCCGGCCGCCCACAGGGCCCCGGCGAGTGCGGCGGCCCGGCGCCGCCCGGCGAGGGCGAGAACGGGAGCGGCGAGCCCGGCGGCGGTGACCAGCGCGTGCAGCGGCAGCCGTCCACGGGGCGCCTGCGCGCGGGCCCACCAGTCCCGGCCGTGCAGCCGGTTCATCAGCGCGTCGTCGGCGTTGCCGCGCTGCGCCCGCACCGAGACCCAGGGGCCGGCGGCCCGCACCGGATGCCGGGTGGTGCGCACGCCCCGGTGCAGCGTCCAGCCCGCCGCCAGCACCCGCAGGGCGAGGTCGGCGTCCTCCCGGAACGCGCGGCGGAACCGTTCGTCGAAGCCGCCGGCGGCGGCGAGCGCGACCGTCCGGTACGCCATGTCGGCGGTGGCCCAGGCGGCTCCCTCCAGCCCCGCGGTGCCGCGTTCGAAATCGGTGGGCCTGCGCCCCGCCGGGAGCGGCACGGACAGCCGGCCCTGGATGCCCCCGGTGGCCCTGCCGGCCCGCGCGAGGTCGTCGGCGAGACGGCGGGACCAGTCGGGCAGCACCTGGACGTCGTCGTCCAGGAAGACGGTCCAGGGCGTGTGGACCGTGCGCCACCCGGTGTTGCGGGCGGCGGCGGGTCCCCGGCCCCCGGTGCCGAGCACGCGCACCCGCTCCCGCAGCACACCGGCGGCGGCGAGCGGCAGCGGCCCGGCGGGGTCAAGGCGGTCGTCCACGACGACGATCTCCTCGGGCGGGTGCCCGGTGGCCGCGGCCAGCGCGCGCAGGCAGTCGGCGAGGCAGGCACGGCCGATCGTCGGGACGACGACGCTGTAGGCGGGGGCGGCCGTCACGCGAAGACCTCCGCGCGCCGGACGGCGAACGGCCCGAGGGCCAGCAGGTCCACGGGGGCGGACCCGAAGCACTCCAGCGCGTCACGCGGATCGTCGACCATCGGACGTCCGGCGGTGTTGAGGCTGGTGTTGACCACCACCGGCAGCCCGGTGCGCCGCTCGAACCCCTCGATCATGCGGGCCACCAGGGGCTCCTCGGCCCGGTCCACGGTCTGGATGCGCGCGGTGCCGTCCACGTGCACCACGGCCGGGATGCGCTCCCGCCACGCCTGGGCGACCTCGTGCACGAAGAGCATGTACGGGCTGGGCAGCGGGCCGTCGAAGAGTTCCGAGGCGCGCTCGGCGAGCACCATCGGCGCGACGGGCCGGAACTCCTCGCGCCCCTTGACCGCGTTGAGGCGTTCGAGGTTGGCCGCGCGGCCGGGATGGGCCAGCAGCGACCGGTGCCCCAGCGCGCGCGGCCCGTACTCGCTGCGCCCCTGGAACCAGGCCACGATGCCGTCGCGGGCGAGTTCCTCCGCGACCGTCTCCGCGATGTCCTCGGGCTCCTCGTACGGTACGGCGGCCCGCTCCAGCCAGCCGCGCAGCTCGGGCACGCTCCACTCCCGGCCGAGCGCGGCGGTCGCCATCGCCTCCACCGGCTCCGCGAGGTGGGCGACGTGCAGGGCGGCGCCGAGCGCGGTACCGGCGTCCCCGGCGGCGGGCTGCACCCAGACGGTGTCGAAGGGGCCCTCGCGGTGCAGCCGGGTGTTGGCCACGCAGTTGAGGGCGACGCCCCCGGCGAGGGTGAGCACCCGGTCGCCGGTGCGCTCGTGCAGCCACCGGGCGAGACCGAGCAGGACCTCCTCCAGGCAGGCCTGGGCGCTGGCGGCCAGGTCGGCGTGCTCCTCGGTCCACGGTTCCCCGGCGGGCCGGGCCGGGGCGAGTTCGGCCCAGGGCACCGAGCGGGCCCGGAACCGTCCCGCGCCGTCCGTGCCGACGTGACCGCGCAGTTCGTCGAGGAAGCGGGGCTTGCCGTAGGAGGCGAGCGCCATCACTTTGAACTCGTCGCTGCTGCGCAGGAATCCGAGGTGCTCGGTGAGTTCCTCGTAGAACAGGCCCATCGAGTCGGGCAGGGACTGCGTGGCCAGTACGTCGAGGCGGCGGCCGGTGTAGCGGCCGGCCAGGTGGGAGCCGCATTCGCCGCGGCCGTCCAGCACCAGGACGGCGCAGTCGGGGTAAGGGGAGGCCTGGCCGGCGGAGGCGGCGTGGGCCACGTGGTGGGGGACGAAGCGCACCTTCTCCGGGTCGAGTCCCGGCAGCACCTCGGCCAGGAAGCCGGGGGCCTCGCGGGCGTACTCCTGCCGCAGCCGGTCCCAGGGGTCGTCGAGGCCCAACTGGTCCGCCGGGCGCGCCAGTCCGGGGTCGTAGGAATAGGCGACGGCGTCCAGCGCTGAGGGGTCGAGTCCGCCGCGGTCCAGGCACCAGCGGGCGGACAGCTCGGGCAGTTCCCAGGCCGAGAAGGGCACCGGGCGCTTTCCGTGCTTGCGCCGGCTGAACCGCTCCTCCTCCGCCGCCGCCACGACACGGCCGTCCACGATCAGGGCGGCGGCCGGGTCGTGGAAGAGGGAGTTGATGCCGAGGACGCGCATGCGGTGCCTCCGTTGAGCTGGGGGGATGGGGCGCGGGGCCTTACGAGGGCAGGCGGCTCGGCGCGGGGTGCCCGTACGGCTCCGGGTGGTCGCCGTTGGGCGACGCCGGCGGCTGGGCGGGCGCGGGTGCGCCGAAGCGGGCGGCGGCGAAGTGGTCGATGGTCCGCCGGATGCCCTCCTCCCAGGGCACCCGCGGACTCCAGCCGAGCAGTTCGCGCGCCAGGGTGGTGTCGGGGCGGCGGCGCTGGGGGTCGTCGGCGGGACGGTCCACGTACTCGATCCGGGAACTGGAGCGGGCGAGTTCCACCACGCGCAGCGCGATGTCGCGGACGGTCACCTCGTCGGTGCCGCCGATGTTGACCGGCCGTACCGACCTGCTGGCCGCGACCAGCAGGATGCCGTCCACCGTGTCGTCGACGTAGCACAGCGACCGGGTCTGGCTGCCGTCACCGGCGACCGGCAGCGGTTCCCCCGCCAGGGCCCGGCAGACGAAGACGGGCACGGCCCGGCCGTCCAGCGGGCGCATGCGCGGGCCGTAGGTGTTGAACAGGCGGACGATGCCCGCGTCCGCGCCGTTGGCGCCCACATGGGCGGTGACCAGCGCCTCGGAGAACCGTTTCGACTCGTCGTAGACGCTGCGCGGGCCGACCGGGTTGACGTTGCCCCAGTAGTCCTCGCGCTGGGGGTGCACCAGGGGGTCGCCGTACACCTCGGAGGTGGAGGCCAGCAGGAAGCGGGCGTCGTCGCGCTCCGCCACGGCCAGCATGTTGCGGGTGCCGAGGCTCCCGCAGTCCAGGGTCTCCAGCGGCAGCCGGAGATAGTCGGCCGGGGAGGCGGGGCAGGCGAAGTGCAGGACCAGGTCGTAGGGGCCCGGCAGCCGGTCCGGGGCGCCGTCGGCGCACACGTCCTGCTCGTAGTACCGGAAGCCGGGGCGGCCGACGAGATGGGCGATGTTGGCGCGGGAGCCGGACGACAGGTTGTCGACGCAGTCGACCGCGACGCCCTGCTCGACGAGGTGCTCGCACAGATGGCTGCCGAGGAAACCGGCACCGCCGGTCACCACGGCGCGCCGCCAGGGTGTGGAAGGCGTGGCATCAGTCATGGGAGTCCTCGGTCCCGCGCCGAGTCGCACCGGTCCGTACGCCACGGGGCGGGACCGTCACTGGGGAGGGGAGACGCGCGCTCGCACGGGGAGGTGTGGGGAGCTGCGGATGTGAAGTGATCGCAGGAGCGATGCGGAACGTGGCTCGCTCCGCGGGCCGCCGTTCGGGGCGGCACTGTCACGGGGTTCCCATGCCGGCAGAGTTCACACGTTGATTCCTGCTGCGGTGTCGCGGGGCCCTTCCACCGGCGCCGGGGCCGCCGGATTTCCCGTATCCCGCGCAGGGGAGGGCCCGGCGGCGGAGCCGTGTTCATCTCCTGAAACGTACTGCGTGAGACGTACCGCCCGCCGCCGGGCCCGTGCCCCGGCTCAGTCGCCCTGCGATTCCCGCTGGGCCGCGGTGTTCGGGGTGATCGCGTCCGCCCCCTCCCCCTCGTGCCGCCGCTCCTCCGCCCGCTTCCTCGGCGTCTCGGGCTTCTCGGCGTCGGCCATCTCCCGCAGCGTCTCCCCCACTGCGGTGGTGGGCCGCTTCGTACGGTCGTCGTCGGACATGGTGTTCTCCCTTTCCCTCGGCTTTGATCGGCGTCCTGCCTCGTGCCGTCCGCTCGGCTACCCGGAGCCGCACCGGATGTGCCTCCCCGATGCGGGCATGACCGGCAGCCGACCGGGAACTCCGGGACACATGGCCTTCGACCACGAGGAAGCACCCGTACTCGACGCGCTGACCGAATACCACGCGGCGAAGGAGCTCGGCTTCACCCCGCCCGGCCACAAGCAGGCACGCGGAGCCGATCCGCGGGCGGTGGCCGTGCTGGGCGAGGCGGTGTACGCCGGGGACGTCCTGGCCAGCGGCGGCCTGGACAGCAGGCTCACCGGCGGCCGCGTCCTCGAACGGGCCGAGGCGCTGATGGCGGACGCGGTCCACGCCGAGCACACCTTCTTCTCCACCTGCGGCAGCTCGCTGTCGGTGAAGGCGGCGATGCTGGCCGTGACCCGCCCGCACCGCAGGCTGCTCGTCGGCCGGGACGCCCACAAGTCGGTGATCGCCGGGCTGATCCTCTCCGGGGTGTGCCCGGTGTGGGTGGAGCCCCAGTGGGACGCGGAACGGCACCTGGCCCATCCGCCGTCCGCCGACGCGTACGAGCGGGCCTTCGCCGAGCATCCCGAGGCGGACGGCGCCCTGGTCACCAGCCCGACGCCGTACGGCGCGGCGGCGGACCTGCGCGCCATCGCCGACGTCTGCCACCGCCGGGGCAAGCCGCTCATCGTCGACGAGGCGTGGGGCGCGCATCTGCCCTTCCACGACGACCTGCCGAGCTGGGCGATGGACGCCGGTGCGGACGTCTGTGTCACCAGCGTCCACAAGATGGGCAGCGGGCTGGAGCAGGGGTCGGTCTTCCACCTCCAGGGCGATCTCGTCGACCCGGCCGAGCTGGCCTCCCGCGCCGACCTCCTCGGCACCACCAGCCCCAGCGTGCTGCTTTACGCGGGGATGGACGCCTGGCGGCGGCAGATGGTGCAGCACGGGGAGGAGCTGATGGGCCGCGCCCTCGGACTCGCCCGCCGGGTCCGGGAGGAGATCGAGTCCATCGACGGCATCCACGTCAACGACGCGGACGACTTCTGCGGTCCCGGCCTCGCCGCCGACTTCGATCCGCTGCCCTCCGTCATGGACATCGGCGCACTGGGCACGACCGGCTACCGGGCCGGTGACTGGATTCGCGAACACCATCACATCGACCTGCACCTCTTCGATCACCGGCGGATCAGCGCCCAGTTCACCCACGCCGACGACACCGAGACGGCCGACCGGCTGCTGACGGCACTGAACGACCTGGTGCGGCACGCCGACAGCCTGCGCGACGCGCCCCGGGTGGACGTGCCCTCGCCGGAGGAGCTCCGCATGGACCAGGCCGCGTTGCCGCGCGACGCCTACTTCGACGACCACACCGACGTGCCGGTGGAGCAGGCGGCGGGGCGCATCGCCGCCGAGATGATCACGCCGTATCCGCCGGGCATCCCGGCCGTGCTGCCGGGCGAACGGCTCACCGAGCCCGTGCTGCGTTACCTCGTCACCGGCGTCCGGGCGGGCATGAACCTCCCGGACGCGGCCGACCCCGGCCTGAAGACCGTGCGGGTGGTCGCGGAGCACGGCACAGGAAATTGAAATTTTCACGTTTCAGGACAAAGCAGACGGATACCCGCACCCGGTCGTACCAACAGCTCAGAGGAAGTGTTCACGGTGGGCGCACCAAGCCTTACCCCGCAGGAACTGCGCATACTGGCCGAGATGGAGCAGGGCTTGAACGACGAGGTGCTCGCCCGGCAATTGAGCACCATGCGCGTCTCCAGCCGGCCGGCGACCTGGGCGCGGCGCGCACGGCGCCGGGCGCTCGCGTTGTGGGTGACCCTCGGCGCGGTGGCGACCCTCACGCTGCTCGGCCTCGACGTCGTCCTGCGGCAGTCGTATCTGACCTGGGCGATAGCGGGCGTGTGGCTGCTCACCGCGGCCGGGCTCGTGGGTCTGGTGGTGCGGGCGTGCCGTCGCTGGGAGGCGGCGGAGCGGGCCGGCCGGCAGGCGCCGTGGCCGATGGATCCAACGCAGGTGTGAGGGGGGACGCGAAGATGCCGGAAGAATTGGACAGCGAGGAACCTGGGGAAACGGTTCTGCCCCGGCCTCGGCGCCGGCGCACGGAGGAGGAGTTCCGTGAGCTGATGCGGGAGGCCCGGCAGGAGGCGCGCCGGCTGCGGTACGGCCGGCCGCCCGAGGAGGACTCCGCGGTGGCGCTGAGCACCCAGCATGCCGAGTTCGGCGCCGCGGCCCACTGACACCCTTCGCCCGGCGGCTGTCGATCCAGCCGCCGGGCGAAGGCCCGGTTGGTCAGTTGTTCGGCTTGGCCGCGCTGATGTCACCGAGCGCCGAGGTCTCGTCCCGCTCGATGGCCAGGTCGCCGAGGGCGATGATGCCCACCGCCTCGTCGCCCTCCACCACGGGAAGCCTGCGGACGGCGTGCTCACGCATCAACTCCACGGCGTGGTCGACGCTTTCGTCCGGCCCGATGGTGACCAGCTCCTCCGAGGCGGCCTCGATCACGGTGGTTTGATCCGGGTCCACACCCTCGGCGAAGGCGCGTACCACCAGATCACGGTCGCTCACCAGGCACTTCAGTTGGCCCTCCTCGGTCACCAGCACGGTGCCGACGTCCTCGTCGCGCATCAGCCGGGCCACGGACGCCACCGACGCCTGCGGTTCCACGGTCACGAGTTCGCTGGTCATGATGTCGCGCACATGCTGCGCCATCACGGGCCTCCCTTCTCGTCGCTGCGTGCAAGGCGCCTGCCGGGTACCCCGCGGCGCGACTTCACACCACTGCCGGGAAGCGGGTACTCGGCCGGAGACAGACAGAGAGGAGCGAGATGGATGCCCCCGCCCTGATCGTGATCGACATGATCAACACGTACGAGCACCAGGACGCGGAGTTGCTGCTGCCCTCGGCCGAGCGGGCGGTGCCCGTGGTGGCCGACCTGATCGCCCGCGCCCGCGCGGCGGAGGCGCCGGTGATCTACGCCAACGACAACTTCGGCCAGTGGCGCTCCCACCACGGCGAACTGGTCGAGACCGCGCTGGCCGGCCCGCACCGCGAACTCGTCGAGCCCGTCCTCCCGGACGACGCCTCGATGTTCGTGATGAAGGCCCGCCACTCCATCTTCTACGAGACGCCGATGACGTATCTGCTGTGGCAACTGGGCGTCCGGCACGTGGTGCTGTGCGGCCAGGTCACCGAGCAGTGCGTGCTGTACTCCGCGCTGGACGCCCACATCCGCCACCTGGAGGTCACGGTGCCCCCGGACGCCGTCGCCTCCATCCACCCCCATCTGGAGTCGGCCGCGCTGGAGATGATGGAGCGGAACATGGGCGCCCGGCTGGTCCCGGCCAAGGAGATCCACTTCTAGGCCGGACACCGCGTTGTGGATACGCTCCCCCGGACGGACCACGTCGGGGGAGAGCGGGAGGGCGCGGGGTGACCGAGCTGGACATGGCCGAGTACCTGGGCGGATACGCACGGATGCTGGCCGAGGTCTCCCACACCGGGCGCCGCCCCACCCGTACGGAACTGGCGGAGCGGCGCGCCCTGGGGGAACGGGCCGCCGAGGCGGGGCACAGCCTCCGGGCCCTGGTGCGCGGCCACCTGGCGGCCACCCGTACCGCGTGGCCCGACGGCACCCCGGCGCGCTCGGTGGACGGGGTGCTGGCCGCCGTCGAGCAGGCGGTGGACGCCTTCGCCGAAGGGTACGAGCGGGCCCAGCGACTCGCCGTACGGCAGGAGGAGGCGGCGCGGCGGGAGTTCATCGACGACCTGCTGTACGGCCGCAGCGACCTGGGCCGGCTGGCCGAGCGCGCCGAGCGGTTCGGCCTGGTCCTGTCCCACGCGCACGCGGTCGCGGTCGCGGAGGGCCCGGAGGCGTACGTCGACACCGCCCCGATCACCCGGCAGGTGGAGTCGGCGCTGCTCACCCGGTTCAGTGAGCGGCGCGTCCTGCTGACCACGAAGAACGGCAAGCTGATCTGCATCGCCCCCGGCGACCAGGAGGAGGTGCTGATCTGCTTCGCCGAGCAGGTGCGCGCCACCCCGGACTGCGGCCGCGTCGCCATCGGCCGCCCCCGGCAGGGCGCGGGCGGTGTGGTGCAGTCGTACGAGGAGGCGCTGAGCACGCTGGAGCTGGCTGAACGGCTGAAGCTGCCCGAGCCGGTGGTGCGCGCGGCCGACCTGCTGGTCTACCCGGTGCTGCTGCGGGACCGGCAGGCGATGGCCGACCTGGTGCTCAGCGCACTGGGCCCGCTGCGAGGGGCGCGCGGGGGCGCGGAGCCGCTGCTGCGGACGATGGAGGCGTACTTCGACTCGGGGTGCCGGGGCGCGGAGGCCGCGCGGCGGCTGGCGCTGAGCGTGCGGGCGCTGACGTACCGGCTGGAGCGCATCCACCAGCTCACCGGCAACAACCCGGCCGACCCGGTGCACCGGTACACCTTGCAGACGGCCGTCATCGGAGCCCGGCTGCTGGGGTGGCCCGCGCGGGAGCTCTGAGAGGGGCCCGCCACCGTGGCGGGCCCCCTTCGCTGTCCCGGCTCAGCCGGTGATCTCGACCTTGCCGTTGTCCTGCGCGGATCGCTCCACGCTCGCGGCGGCGCGCTCGGTGACGCCCTTGAGGAGCTGGGTCAGGTCGACACCGGTGGTGGAGCCGAGCAGTTCCAGGCCCTGGGCCACGTTGTCGGCGACCGCGCGGGGAATCCGGCCGGCGCCGTCGGTGGAGATGACCGTCATCTTGTCCACGGCGCTGAGCGGCTCGGACGCCTTGGCGACGACCTCGGGCAGCACGGAGACCAGCATCTGGAGGACTGCCGCGTCGCCGTACTGCTCGTACGCGTCCGCCTTCTTGCGCATGGCGTCGGCCTCGGCGGTGCCCTTGGCGGTGATGGCCGCGGCCTCCGCGTCGCCCTCCAGCCGGACCGCCTCGGCGGCCGCCGCACGGCGGGACCGCTCGGCCTCGCCCTGCTTGAGACCCTCGATGGCGTCGGCCTCGGCCAGCGCGCCACGGCGCTGCTTCTCGCCCTCACCGGTGAGCCGGGCCCGCTCCGCCTCGGCCTCGGCCGCCGCGATGGCCGCCAGCCGCTCCGCCTCGGCCTGCTTGACGCGGGCGACCCTGCGGGCCTCCGCCTCCTGCTCGGCGGCGTAGCGCTTGGCGTCGGCGGGCTTGCGGACCTGGGTGTCGAGCTGACGGTCGGTCAGCGCGGCCTGCCGCTCGGCGACCCGCTCCTGCTCGATGAGGATCTCCTGCTGGCGGGCGGCCTCGGCGAGCGGTCCGGCCGCGGCGGCGCGGGCGGCGGCCTCGTCGGTCTCGGCCTTGATCTCCGCCTGCTTCAGCGCGAACGTCCGCTGGGCGACGGCGATCTCCTCGGCGGCCTTGAGCCGGGCCTGCTCGGCGGCCCGCTGGGCGACGGCCTCCGCGATGTCGGCCTCCTGCCGGGCGCGGGCGGCCTCGGGACGGCCGAGGTCCTCCAGGTAGGAGCCCTCGGTGGTGATGTCCTGGATCTGGAACGCGTCCAGCACCAGTCCCTGCCCGGACAGGCTGGCCTCGGCCTCCTCCGCGACCTGCCCGGCGAAGGCCGCGCGGTCGCGGATGACGTCCTCCACGGACATCCGGCCGACGATGGCGCGCAGCGCGCCGGAGAGCACTTCCTGGGTGAAGCCGACGATGCCGTCCTGCTGCATCAGGAACCGCTGGGCGGCGGCGCGGATGGAGTCCTCGGTCCCGCCGACCTTGACGATGGCGACACCGTCCAGGTTGGCCTTCACCCCGCGC
Source organism: Streptomyces griseoluteus (assembly GCF_004784465.1). Taxonomy (GTDB): domain Bacteria; phylum Actinomycetota; class Actinomycetes; order Streptomycetales; family Streptomycetaceae; genus Streptomyces; species Streptomyces griseoluteus. The sequence continues at coordinate 448,990 of NZ_SRRU01000003.1, forward strand.
AGCGTGACCGCGCCGCGCACCGCGACCGGGATGTGCCGCGAGGACAGGTCGAGGGTGAACCGCTGCTGCACGAACGGGACGACGAACACGCCACCGCCGACGACGACCTTCTGGCCGCTGTTGTCGGTGAAGACGCGCCCGGTCTCCGGGTCGGTGGACTTCTTGCCCCGGCGCCCGGTGACGATGAACGCCTCGCTGGGCCCGGCCACCTTGTAGCGGCTGACCACGGTGAGCGCCAGCAGCACCAGGAGTACGACGACTCCGGCCACGGCGATGAACACAGGACTCATATCAAGGCCCCCATAGGTAAGACACAGACACATGACACCCCGTCAGGGGCGGAAAGCAGCCGGGCGGTGGTTCAGCGCTCCACCGGACGCACCACGACCGAGGTCGGCGACGGCACCGCCTCGACCCACACCTCGCTGCCGCGCGCCACCGGCACCGCGCTGCGGGCCGCGAACTTGACGGTCTGCCCGCCGAGCCGGACGAGGATCTCGCCGAAGCCGCCGGCCGGGATGGCCGTCACCACGTTGCCCGAGGTGCCGATCAGGTCGTCCCCGGTCGGGGTCGCGTCCGTCTGGTCGCGCAGCAGCAGCCGGCTGAGGCGGTAGGTCAGCCAGGCCGCGCCCACCCCCGCCACCGCGCCGATCGCGGTGGCTCCCACCGGGGCCACACCGAGGCCCTCGTGGGCGATGACTCCGCCGAAGCCGGTCATCGACAGGAACCCCGCGACGACCGGCAGCGACAGCCACCCGTCCAGCGCGCCCCCGAGCGCGCCGTCGAACAGGCCGTCCAGCAGTCCGTCGAAGATCAGCGACAGGACGAGCAGCACGACCCCCGTGATGCCGATTCCCAGAAACCACGCCATCCGCGCCGTCCCCCTTCCGCCCGTCGCTGATCCCCGGCTTGGCGGAATGTTCACACAGCGCCTTGGTCATTTCATTGCCAGAATCCGGCAATCTTTATGCTTCTTTTATGCCTCCTTTCCGCCGGACCGCCCTGCCGCTCCGACGGGCGCTCACGTCACCCGTTCGGGGCGGGAACGCGTGATCCGTGGTCACCGGGTTACTCGTGCGGCAGTGCGCGGGCTTTTCCGGCCCGCGCCGGATGTTGCGCGAAGGAGGAAACCGTGGCCATCCGGTACCAGCTCATCCGGCGTCCGCCGGCCGCCGTCTGGAAGGTGCTCGAAGAGCCTTCCTGCTACGCGGACTGGGTCGTGGGCACCCACGAGACGGCACCCCGTGAGGGCAACTGGCCCGAGCTGGGCTCGTCCCTCGCCTACAACATCAAGCTCGGCCCGTGCCGCGTCGACGGCTACACCGTGGTGCGCCGCTACGAGCCGCCGCGGTGTCTGGAGCTGGAGGCCAGGGCGCCGTTCGGCAACGCGCGCATCGCCATCGACGTGCGCGACTGGGGCGGCGACTCCCTCGTCATCGTGGACGAGCATCCGCTGAGCGGGCTGGGCGGCAAGCTGCACAACGTCGTGCTCGACGCCGTGATCCAGCTCCGGCACCGGGACATGCTGGGCCGGCTGGCCAAGCTCGTCGAGCGGCTGAGTCCCCGGCCCCCCGGCGCCGAGGAGGCGGACCATGAGTGACGCGGTGGTCATCGGCTCCGGGCCGAACGGTCTGGTCGCGGCCAACCTGCTCGCCGACCAGGGCTGGAACGTGGAGGTGCTGGAGGCCCAGGACCGGCCCGGCGGCGCCGTGTACAGCGACCGCGGGGTCCACCCCGACTTCGTCAACGACGTCTTCAGCTCCTTCTACCCCCTGGCCGCCGCCTCCCCGGTGATCGACGGACTCCGGCTGGAGGACCATGGGCTGCGCTGGACGCACGCCCCGCACGTCCTGGCCCACCCGCTGGCCGACGACCGCTGCGCGGTGATCGACCGGGATGTGGACGTCACCGCCGAGGTCCTGGAGAAACTCTGCCCCGGGGACGGCCACGCCTGGCGCGCCCAGTACGCGACCTGGGACCGGGTCGGCTACGACCTCCTCCAGGCCCTGTTCACCACGATGCCGCCGGTCCGGGCGCTCGCCGGGCTCGGTCTGAAGCTGCGCGGGGGCGGCGCCCTGCGCCTCGCCCGCTCCATGCTGCTGCCGGTGCGCCGCCTGGGCGAGGAGGAGTTCGACGGCGAGGGAGCCAGGCTGCTGCTCGCGGGCAACGCCCTGCACGCGGACCTGGGCCCGGAGTCGGCGATGAGCGGCGGCTTCGGGTGGATCATGTCGATGCTCGGCCAGCGGTTCGGCTTTCCCGTGCCGGTGGGCGGCGCGGTCGGCCTCACGGACGCGCTGGTCGGCCGGCTTCGGCGGCGGGGCGGCGTGATCCGCTGCGGGGAGCCGGTGACGGAGATCGTGGTCGAGCGCGGCCGGGCCGTCGCGGTCCGTACGGCCGCCGGTGACACGGTCCCGGCCCGGCGCGCCGTGCTGGCGGACGTCTCCGCGCCCGTCCTCTACGGCCAACTGGTCGCGCCCGAGCACCTGCCCTCGCAGGTCCTTCAGGACATGCGGCGCTTCCAGTGGGACTTCGCCACCTTCAAGGTCGACTGGGCGCTGGACTCCACCATCCCGTGGCGGGCCGGGGCGGCGGCCGGAGCGGGCACCGTGCATCTGGCGGACAGCGTGGACGACCTCACCCGGTTCGCCGCCCAGATCGCCATGGGGCGGATCCCCGACAACCCGTTCCTGCTGGTCGGGCAGATGACCACGGCCGACCCGACCCGGTCGCCCGCGGGCACCGAGTCCGCGTGGGCCTACACCCATCTGCCCCGCGAGGTGCGCGGCGACGCCGGGGACGCCGGGCTCACCGGCTCCTGGGACGCGGCCGAGCGGGAGATCATGGCGGACCGGATGGAGCAGCGGATCGAGCAGTTCGCGCCCGGTTTCCGCGCCCGGATTCTGAGCCGGCGCGTGCTGTCGCCGCTCACGCTCCAGTCCATGGACGCCAACCTCAGCGTGGGCGCCCTCAACGGCGGCACCACCTCCCTGCACCAGCAGGCGGTGTTCCGGCCGATCCCGGGCACCGGCCGCCCGGAGACACCGGTCCGGGGGCTGTACCTCGCCTCCTCCTCCGCGCACCCCGGCGGCGGGGTGCACGGTGCCCCCGGTGCCAACGCGGCGCGGGCCGCGCTGGGTATCCGCCGCTCCTTCGCGGACGTGATGTCCCTGGTGCAGCGGACCCTGACGCGCGGAAGCGGGGCGGCCGCGGTGGGGAACCGCTGACCGCCCCGCTCCGGGCGGGCCCTGAAGGGTTCAGCCCTCCAGGGTGCGGATGATCGCGGAGGAGAAGGCGTCGAGATCACCGGGGTGGCGGGAGGTGATCAGGGTGTGGCCGCCCCCGGTGTCGACCACGACCTCCTGGTCCGTCCAGTTGGCGCCCGCGTTGACCAGGTCTTCCATCAGCGTCTGGTAGGAGGTCATGTCGCGGCCCTCGGTGAGTTCGCTGTTCACCAGCAGCCAGGGGCCGTGGCAGACCGACGCCACCGGCTTGCCCTCCCGTGCGAACGCGGTGACCAGGCGCTGTGCGTCCTCGTCGATGCGCAACTGGTCGGCGTTGATGGTGCCGCCGGGGACCACCACCGCGTCGTAGCCGTCCGACGTCGCCTCCGCGAGCGTGGTGTCCGGCTCGACCTTGTCGCCGGGATCCTTGTCGAGGACGAGGGTGGCGATGGCCTCCTGCTTCTGAGCCGCGATCACGACGCGGGCACCCGCGTCGCGCAGGGCCGCCACCGGCTTCTCCAGTTCGTCTTGTTCCGTCCCGTAGTTCGTCGTGAGAACGAGGACGCTCTTGCCGTCGAGAGCCATGGATTCGTACTCCTCCCGTCTCCCCCTGCTTCCCGGTGCGGAAGTCGCTCCGTGGCGGCGTCCGGTGCCGGTCTTACCTGCACCGGCTGCCCCTTTGGCCCCGATTCATTCGACGGCGGCCGGAATCCTTTCGAGCACCCCGCCCGCGAACACGTCGTACAGCGGCAGGGTCTCCGGATGGACGTAGCCGATGTGGCAGTCGCAGCTGGTCAGCGGGCAGGGGCGGGGCGGAGCGCGGCCCGGTAGGAGCCCGTCGTAGAGGTTGTCGAATGCGGCGGGGACGAAGTGGCGGCGGCGGACCGTACCGTCGCCGTCCACCGGGATGACGGACTCACCGGTACGGCGCGGCAGCCCGGCGCTGGCGTGCGGGTGCCGGCGCCGGACACCGTGGTGTCGGCGCCGTACATCGAGTCGCCGAGCCACAGTGCGGGCGAAGACGTCCTCCCCCTCCTCCTCCGCGTCGCACACGTCCCCGGCGACCCGCCACGCGACGGCGTCCGGCTCGGCAGCCCGGTCTTCGCGCCGGGGCCGGGAAAGGCGAAAACGGGGAGGCCGTACAGCTCCTCCACGTGGTGACCGGTGGTCATGCGGGCTGCTCCCCACGTGCGACGGGCGCGAACGTGTGCGGTCCCCGGCGTACGCGGGAAGTTCTGCCGACTCGCACTGGCAACCGGTCACGGACGTGGACGACTACTCGTCGGCCAGCGCCTCACGCAGCCTCTTCGCGGTGGTGGCCGGGTCGTAGCCCTCGGGCACCCCGTCGACCAGGATGATGTCGCCCGCGATGTGCCGGGAGCGCAGTGGGGCGATCTCCTGATAGGCGGGCGAGTCCCACCAGGTCCGCGCCTCGGTGATCCCCGGGAACCCGATGATCACGACATGCCCGGCCCACTCCCCCTCCTTGACCTCGTGCTGGGTGCCGTGGACGAGGAAGCGGCCGCCGTACGGCTCGAACGTGGCGGTGATGCGCTCGATGTACTCCGCGATCTCGGGGTGCGGCGCGGCCTCGCGGAGATGGGCTACGGCGTAGGCGGGCATGGTTCCTCCACGGCGTCGATGATCGTCGGATCTCCGTACCCCGCGATGCTGCCACCCTCGCCGACCGGCGTCGATGGCGCGTCGGAAGATCGACTCAGACACGCCGGGGCGCGAGAGCCACCCCCGCCGCCGAGCGGCACGTGTGCTAGTCTTTCTCTTGTTGCAGTTGTGGTACCCATGAACTTTATGTGCGCCTGACGGGAAATGTTTTCTCTTTGGGCGCATTTTGTTTTCCGGCATCTTCCGGATGGGGCCTCTGCCATCAGAAGGAGAAAGTCATGGCACAGGGAACCGTCAAGTGGTTCAACTCTGAAAAGGGTTTCGGCTTCATCGAGCAGGACGGTGGCGGTCCGGACGTCTTCGCCCACTACTCGAACATCGCGACCCAGGGCTTCCGTGAGCTCCAGGAGGGCCAGCGGGTCAGCTTCGACGTCACGCAGGGCCAGAAGGGCCCGCAGGCCGAGAACATCGTTCCCGCCTGATTGCGGGACGCGTATTCCGCTCACCGGGGTCCGCACCGTCATGGTGCGGACCCCGGTTTGTGCTGTGTTGAGGAAGGCAGTAACCGCATGCCCCGCAGGTATCAGAAGCCGAACCGCGGCTCGTCGCCGTCCCGGCCCTCGTCTGCTCCCCAGGCTCCCCAGGAATTCCGCCTGCCGGAGAGCACGACGCCCGCACTGCCCGCCGTCGCTGAGTTCGCCGACCTCGACATGCCCGCGGCACTGCTGAAGACGCTCACCGCGCAAGGGGTGACCACCCCCTTCCCCATCCAGGCCGCCACACTGCCCAACTCGCTGGCCGGCCGGGACCTCCTGGGCCGTGGCCGCACCGGCTCCGGCAAGACCCTCGCCTTCGGCCTCGCCCTCCTCGCCCGGACGGCAGGCCGGCGCGCCGAGCCCAAGGCGCCCCTCTCCCTGATCCTGGTGCCCACCCGCGAGCTGGCCCAGCAGGTGACCGACGCGCTGACGCCCTACGCAACGGCGGTCAACCTCCGGATGGCCACCGTGGTCGGCGGCCTGTCGATCACCAAGCAGGCCGCCACGCTCCGGCGCGGTGTCGAGGTGCTGGTGGCGAGCCCCGGCCGACTGAACGACCTGGTGGAGCGCGGCGACTGCGTGCTGCACGACGTCGGCATCACGGTGCTGGACGAGGCCGACCAGATGACCGACATGGGCTTCCTGCCGCAGATCACCAGGCTGATCCAGCAGGTGCGCCCCAACGGCCAGCGGATGCTGTTCTCGGCCACCCTGGACCGGAACATCGACAAGCTGGTGCAGCGGTTCCTCACCGACCCCGTGGTGCACTCGGTGGACCCGTCCGCCGGTGCGGTCACCACGATGGAGCACCACCTGCTCCACCTCCAGGACGAGACCGACAAGAAGGCCGTCACCACGCGCATCGCGGCCCGTGACGGCCGGGTCATCCTCTTCCTGGACACCAAGCGCTCCGCCGACCGGCTCGCCAAGCGCCTGCTCTCGGTCGGTGTCCGCGCCGCCGCCCTGCACGGCGGCCGCTCCCAGCCGCAGCGCAACCGCGCCCTGGAGCAGTTCAAGACCGGCGAGATCACCGCGCTGGTGGCGACCAACGTCGCGGCGCGCGGTATACACATCGACGACCTCGACCTCGTCGTGAACGTCGACCCGCCGACCGACCACAAGGACTACCTCCACCGCGGCGGCCGCACCGCCCGCGCGGGTGGTTCCGGCAGCGTGGTCACGCTGGTGCTCCCCGAGCAGAAGCGGGAGGTCAACCAGCTCATGTCGGCCGCCGGCATCCGCCCGAAGACCGCCCGCGTCACCTCCAGCGCCCCCGAGCTGGTCACCATCACGGGCGCCCGCGAGCCCTCCGGTGTGGCCGTGGTCATCGCCACGCCGGAGCCCACGCCCCCGAAGGCGCGTCCGGCCCGCCGGCCCGGTGCCGGTGCCGAGGGCGCCGGCCGTTCCAGCCGGCGCCGCCGTCCGGCCGGTGCCGGCGAAGGCACCGGCGGCCAGGGCCGCAAGCCCGAGGGCCGGTCCAAGCCGGGCACGGCGAGCGCCGGTGCGTCCGGTGGCCGCCGTACGAGCGCCGAGGGCGCCAAGGGCGGGGGCGCCTCCGGTCGCCGGACCGCCGGTGGCGGGGCTCCCGGCAAGGCGGGCGCGCGCGGCACCGCCCGCAGGGCACCGGGTGAGCGCACGACGGGCACGGGCGGCTCCGACCGCCGTGGCGGCCGCCGCCCGGCCGCGAGCTGAGCGAAACAGAACACCCCCCGACCGGGCCGGTCGGGGGGTGTTTCGTGTTCCGGGCTCACCTCCGCCGGGGCAGGCGGACCACCTGGACGAAGAAGTCGTCGATCTGGCGGACGGCGGCGATGAACTGGTCGAGGTCGACCGGCTTGGTGACGTACGCGTTGGCGTGCAGCCTGTAGCTGCGGAGGATGTCCTCCTCGGCCGCCGAGGTGGTGAGGACGACCACCGGGATGTCCGCGAGGTCCTGGTCGGACTTGATGCGCTCCAGCACCTGACGCCCGTCGTACTTGGGCAGGTTGAGGTCGAGCAGGATGAGGTCGGGCCGGGGCGCGCCGGTGTGGTCGCCGCGCCGGTAGAGGAAGTCGAGCGCCTCCTCGCCGTCGCGGACCACGTGCAGCGTGTTGCCGATCTTGTTGTCCTCGAACGCTTCCCGGGTCATCAGCTCGTCACCGGGGTCGTCCTCCACCAGGAGGACATCGATCGGGGTGCCGTCGGGAGTCGTCATGTGAGGGCCTTTTCCTCGCAGTGGGTGCTGGTCTCGTCCGGGGCGGTCGCCACGGGCAGGGTGAAGCGGAACCGGGTGCCGCCGGTGTACTCGGTGTCCAGCCAGATCCGGCCACCGTGATGTTCGACGATCTTCTTGCAGAGGGCCAGGCCGATCCCGGTACCACCGTAGGCGTCCCGGCTGTGCAGTCGCTGGAAGATGACGAAGACCTTGTCGGCGAACTCGCCGGGGATGCCGATGCCGTTGTCCGAGACACTCAGCCGCACGCTGCCGGCTTCGTCCGGGTCGGGCTCGCAGGTGAGGGTGACCTGCGGGGCGCGGTCGGGGTGGCGGAACTTGAGGGCGTTGCCGATCAGGTTCTGCCAGAGCATGGTGAACAGGGTCGGGTCGCCCACCACCTCGGGCATCTCCTGGGGCCGTTCGACGCGGGCGCCGGACTCCTCCACGGCCGCGTCGAGGTTCAGCATCGCCTTCTCCAGCGCCTTTTCCAGGCCGACGGGCACGCGGTCGTCGGTGAGCCGGCCGACGCGGGAGAAGGTGAGCAGGTCGTTGATGAGCACCTGCATGCGCTTGGCGCCGTCCACCGCGAAGTCGATGTACTGCCGCCCGCGGTCGTCCAGCTTGTCGTAGTACCGCTTCTCCAGGAGCTGGCAGAAGGAGGCGACCTTGCGCAGCGGTTCCTGGAGGTCGTGGGAGGCGACGTAGGCGAACTGTTCCAGCTCCACGTTGGAGCGGCGCAGTTCGACCGCCTGGGCGTCCAGGTCGGCGGCCTGGGTGGTGAGGATGCGCTGCTGGGCGTGGGAGGCGTCCAGGTCGGACACGATCCGCTTGCGCATCTCCTCGACGTCGTGGGCCACGGCGATCAGGTCGGCCGGTCCGCCGCCTTCGATGACGTGGTCGAAGTCGCCGCCCGCGACCCGGCGGGACGCGGTGCGCAGCCGCTGCAGGGGCTGGGTGACGAGCATGCGCACGAGGACGGCGAGCGCGACGCCGGTCAGCAGGAACGCGGCGACCATGGCGGCGAGCACGGAGTTGCGCAGGGTGCGCTCGTGGGCGATGTGGGCGTTGCCGTCCCGGACCACGCGGGCCAGGTGCGCGTTCTGGTCGGCCCAGCTCTTCCGCAGCTTGTCGAAGTCCTCCTTGCCGTTCTCCACCGTCCGCAGGTCGACGGACTTCGGCTTGCCGGGGGTGACGGAGGCGACGAGCGGTTCGGCGTAGCTGAGACGCCACTGGGCCGCCTGGCGCTCCACCGCGGTCAGGTCGTCACGCAGCTCGGGCTGGTCGGCGACCAGACGGCGCAGCCGCGCCGCGGACTCCGACTCGCTCTTCTTGCCCTCGGTGTAGGGCTTGAGGAAGCGCTTGTCGGCGGTGATGGCGTAGCCCCGGATGCCGGTCTCCTGATTGACCATGGCGGACTGGAGCCGGTACGCCTCGGTCTGGGCGGGCTGTACGCCCCGCAGCAGGGAGTCGGTCGCCACGGCCGTGCGGTTGAGGAGGCTGGCGCCCACCACGGTGCCGAGCAGCACCAGGAGGCTCATGAGCGACAGCACGAGGTAGAACCAGCCCTGCACGGTCAGGCGGCGCCCGGTCCACGGTTTGTCCGCGAGGTTCTTCACCGTGTGCTCCGTACCGACTCGTCACTCACGCGTCCCACTCGTTTCCCTCGTCTCACGTTTCTCAGTTCCAGCTCACATGGACGACGGCGACGTCGTCCGCGAGCCCGCCCTGTTCCTCGGCCAGCCCCTCGGCCTCGCCGATGAGCCGGTCCACGAACTCGTCGGGCGCCAGTGCGGCCGCCTCGCGGGCGAGTTCGAGCAGCCCCTCCTCGCCGAGGCGCTGCGGGCCCCGGCTGACGTGCCCTTCGAAGAGACCGTCGGTGAAGAGGACGACGGAGGCTCCCGGCGGCACCGGCAGTTCCGCGGTGGGCCAGCGGGCGCCACCGGGAATGAGGCCCAGCGCGGGACCGCCCGGCACCTCGATCCAGTCCACTTCCCGGGCGCCGCGCCGGAGCAGCCCGTGGTGGCCGGCCCGCACCACGGTGGCCCGGTGCTCGCCGGGTACGGCGGACAGGCTGACCAGGGTGGCGAAGACCTCGTCGCGGGCGCGCTCGGCGACCAGGATCTCCTCCAGGCGGGCCACCTGCTCGACGCCGGTGATGCCGCTGAGGACCAGTGTTCGCCAGGCTATCCGCAGGGCGACACCGAGGGCGGCCTCGTCCGGGCCGTGCCCGGAGACGTCCCCGACCAGGGCGTGCACGGTGCCGTCCCCGCTCTGCACGATGTCGTAGAAGTCGCCCCCCAGAAGGGCCTGGGCGCGGCCGGGGCGGTAGCGGGCGACGACCTGGACTCCGTCGGCGCGCAGGAGCGGGCGGGGCAGCAGGCCGCGTTCCAGGCGGGCGTTCTCCTGGGCCTGCATCAGGCTGGCCTGGAGCTCCACCGCGGACTGCTCGGCCTGCTTGCGCTGGATCGCGTAGCGGACGGCGCGGCCGAAGAGTTCGGGTTCGACGCGGCCCTTGACGAGGTAGTCCTGGGCGCCGGCGGTCACCGCGGCGAGGCCGGTCTGCTCCTCGGCGAGGCCGGTGAGGACGACGATGGCCACCGGATCGGCGTGCGCCTTGACCAGGGAGACCGCTTCGAGGCCGCTCGCGTCCGGCAGGTGCAGGTCGAGCAGGACGCAGTCCGGGCGCTCGGTGGCGAGCACCCCGGCGGCCTCGGCCATCGTGCGCACCCAGCGCAGCCGCATCTCCAGGGCACTGTCGGCGACCAGTTCCTCGACCAGCAGCGCGTCGCCGGCGTCGTCCTCCACCAGGAGCACGGACGGCCGTCGCTCGTCCCAGTCCGCGTCGATCCCGTCCGCGGTCACCGGCCTCAGCTCATCGGCATCAGCCCGCGACGTCACCATGGTCCCGCCCTTCCGCTCCGCTCATGCCGCCCGTCGCCATAAGTTGTCGACCGACAACATTGGACGAGCATACTCAGTGCGAAGATCCGGGCGTGACCAGTCCGAGTGACATCATTCACCCGTCCGGACTCGAACGCGAGGGCATGGTTTCCCTCGATGAGGGTTCAGCCCTCGAAACGGTAGCCCATGCCGGGCTCCGTGATCAGGTAGCGCGGGTGGGCGGGGTCCGCCTCCAGCTTGCGGCGGAGCTGGGCCATGTAGACGCGCAGATAGTTCGTCCGGTCGCTCAGGGAAGCCCCCCAGACCTCGCGCAGCAGGTGTTTCTGGCTCACCAGACGGCCGGGGCTGGTGACAAGGATCTCCAGCAGATGCCACTCGGTCGGGGTGAGGCGGATGTCACGGCCGTCGCGCACGGCCTTCTTGGCGGTGAGGTCCAGGGTGAAGTCCGCCGTCCGCACCAGGCTGGTCTCCGGGGCCGCCCGGCCGGCCTCGGTGCGGCGGACGGCGGCGCGGAGCCGGGCCAGCAGCTCGTCCATGCTGAACGGCTTGGTGACGTAGTCGTCGGCCCCGGCGTCCAGCGCGGCGACCTTCTCCTCGGACGCCTGGCGGGCGGAGAGGACGAGGATCGGCACCCGGCTCCGGCCGCCGCGCAGGGACCGTATGACGTCGGCGCCGTCCATGTCGGGCAGGCCGAGGTCGAGCACGACCACGTCCGGCCCGCGGTCGGCCGCGAGCCGGAGCGCGGTGGCGCCGTCCGGGGCCGCGTCGACGGCGTACCGGCGGGCCTGGAGATTGATCACGAGGGCCCGTACGAGCTGCGGGTCGTCCTCCACCACGAGCACCCGTGTCATGGACGCGCGCCCTCCTGTCGTACGCCTCGGTGGACCGACGGCAGCAACCTACGGCATCGGGGCGGGAGTCGGCGGTCCAGGTGCGGCTTCCGGACACCGCTGAGGCGGTTCAGCGCCGGGCCGCCAGTTCCTCGAGGGCGATGTTCAGCTCCAGCACGTTGACGCGGGGCTCGCCCAGGAAGCCCAGGGTGCGCCCCTCGGTGTGGTCGTGGACGAGCCGGGCCACCTCGGGCACGGGCAGGTGGTTCCGGGCGGCGACGCGGTTCGTCTGGAGCCGGGCGTACTCCGGGGAGATGTCCGGGTCGAGGCCGGAGCCGGAGGAGGTGACCGCGTCGGCGGGGACGTCGGCCGGGTGCACCGGACGGCCGGGCACGGAGTTGTCGCGGACGACGGCGGCCTTGGCGGCCTCCACTCGCCGCACCAGCACCTTGTTGTCGGCGGCGAGATTGGTGGCACCGGACAGCAGCAGGTGGTAGCGGGTGTTCTCGGTGTTGGTGCCGAGCCCCGCCGCCGGACGCCCCTGGAACCACCTGAGGTCCGGCGGCGCCGTCTCCTGGCCCTTCCTCAGCGGAAGTGTGTACGACTGCGCGATGAGTGAGGAGCCGACGACTCGTCCGTCCGCCCGGATCTCGGAGCCGCCCGCCCGGCCGGGGAGGAGGAGCTGGGCCACGCCGGTCACGGCGAGGGGATAGAGGACGCCGGTGACGAGGGTGAGGATGAGCAGGGCGCCCAGGCCCGCGCCCAGGGACCGGATCTTGCCGGTGAGGGAGGTGTTCATGGTCAGCCGATCCCGGGGATCAAGGAGAGGAGCAGGTCGATGAGTTTGATGCCGGCGAAGGGCGCGACGAGTCCGCCGAGGCCGTAGACGGCGAGGTTGCGCCGCAGCAGGCGGTCGGCGCTCACCGGCCGGTACCGCACCCCGCGCAGGGAGAGCGGGACCAGCGCGATGATGATCAGCGCGTTGAAGACGACGGCCGAGAGGATCGCCGAGTCGGGCGAGGCCAGCCGCATGATGTTCAGCCGGTCGAGCCCCGGATACACGGCGGCGAACAGCGCCGGGATGATCGCGAAGTACTTGGCCACGTCGTTGGCGATGGAGAACGTGGTCAGCGCGCCCCTCGTGATGAGGAGCTGTTTGCCGATCCCGACGATCTCGATGAGCTTGGTCGGGTCGGAGTCCAGGTCGACCATGTTGCCGGCCTCCTTGGCGGCCGACGTGCCGGTGTTCATGGCCACGCCCACGTCCGCCTGGGCCAGCGCGGGGGCGTCGTTGGTGCCGTCCCCGGTCATGGCGACGAGCTTGCCGCCCGCCTGCTCCCGCTTGATGAGGGCCATCTTGTCCTCGGGGGTGGCCTCCGCGAGGAAGTCGTCGACGCCCGCCTCCTCCGCGATGGCCCTGGCGGTCAGCGGGTTGTCCCCGGTGATCATGACGGTCCGGATGCCCATCCGGCGTAGCTCGGCGAACCGTTCCCGCATGCCGTCCTTGACGACGTCCTTGAGGTGGACGACACCGAGTACGCGGGCACCCCGAGCGTCCCGTACGGCGACCAGCAGCGGGGTGCCGCCCGCGCGGGAGATCCGGTCGGCGGCGGCTTCCGTGTCGTCGGCGACCGTGCCGCCCTGCTCACGCACCCAGCGCAGCACCGAGGCGGCCGCGCCCTTGCGGACACTGCGCCCGTCCACGTCCACGCCGGACATCCGGGTCTGCGCGGTGAACGCGACCCACTCGGCACCGGCCAGCTCGCCCTGGTGGCGCTCGCGCAGGCCGTACGCCTCCTTGGCCAGGACGACGACGGAACGGCCCTCGGGGGTCTCGTCGGCCAGCGAGGAGAGCTGGGCGGCGTCGGCGAGTTCGACCTCGCTCGCGCCGCCCACCGGCAGGAACTCGGCGGCCCGGCGGTTGCCGAGGGTGATGGTGCCGGTCTTGTCCAGCAGCAGGGTCGAGACGTCACCGGCCGCCTCCACGGCCCGGCCCGACATGGCCAGCACATTGCGCTGGACCAGGCGGTCCATCCCGGCGATACCGATGGCGGAGAGCAGGGCGCCGATGGTGGTGGGGATCAGGCACACCAGCAGGGCGACCAGCACGACCATCGTGAGATGGGTGCCGGCGTAGGCGGCGAACGGCGGCAGCGTGGCGCAGGCCAGCAGGAAGACGAGGGTGAGCGAGGCCAGCAGGATGTTCAGCGCGATCTCGTTGGGCGTGCGCTGCCGGGCCGCCCCCTCCACCAGTCCGATCATCCGGTCGATGAAGGTCTCCCCCGGCCGGGTGGTGATCCGGACGACGACCCGGTCGGAGAGCACCTTGGTGCCACCCGTGACAGCACTCCGGTCGCCCCCGGACTCCCGGATGACCGGCGCCGACTCACCCGTGATCGCGGACTCGTCCACCGAGGCGACGCCCTCCACGACATCACCGTCGCCGGGGATCACATCACCCGCCTCGCAGACGACCAGGTCACCGACGCGCAGCTCGGTGCCGGAGACATGCTCCTCGGCGGTTCCGGTCAGCCTGCGGGCCACGGTGTCCGCCCGGGCCTTGCGGAGGGTGTCGGCCTGCGCCTTGCCCCGGCCCTCGGCCACCGCCTCCGCGAGGTTGGCGAACAGCACGGTCAGCCACAGCCAGACGCTGATCGTCCAGCCGAACCAGTCGGTGGGGTCGGTGAGGGAGAAGGCCGTGGTCAGCACGGAGCCGACCCACACCACGAACATCACGGGCGACTTGACCATGACCCGCGGATCGAGCTTGCGGAAGGCGTCGGGCAGCGATCTCAGCAACTGCCGGGGATCGAAGAGGCCCGCACCGACCCGCCCCCCGCCGGACGGAACCCCGGCCGCCGCCTCATCCTGCGGCGCGCGGGTGGGAGTGAGTGTGGACATGGCGGCCTCAGGGTCGTGGGTACGGGGGGTCGGCGCGTCGGTACGGGGATGGGTCATGACAGCCCCTCCGCGAGCGGTCCCAGCGCCAGCGCCGGGAAGTAGGTCAGGCCGGTGATGATGAGGATCGCCCCGACCAGCAGGCCCGCGAACAGCGGTTTTCCGGTGCGCAGGGTGCCCGCGCTCTCGGGGACGGGCCGCTGGGCGGCGAGCGAGCCGGCCAGCGCGAGGACGAACACCATGGGCAGGAAGCGGCCGAGCAGCATGGCGAGCCCGGTCGTGGTGTTGAACCAGTCGGTGTCGGCGTTCAGCCCGGCGAAGGCCGAGCCGTTGTTGTTGGCGGCGGAGGTGTAGGCGTACAGGACCTCGGAGAAGCCGTGCGCGCCCGGATTGAGCATGGAGTGCGGCGGGGTCGGCAGGGCCAGCGAGGCCGCGGTGAGGACGAGGACCAGTGCGGGGGTGACCAGGATGTAGCAGGCGGCGAGCTTCATCTCGCGTGCGCCGATCTTCTTGCCCAGGTACTCGGGGGTGCGGCCGACCATCAGACCGGCGAGGAACACCGCGATCACGGCCATGATCAGCATGCCGTACAGCCCGGAGCCGGTGCCGCCGGGCGCGATCTCGCCCAGCATCATCCCGAGCATGGCGACACCGCCGCCGAGCCCGGTGTAGGAGGAGTGGAAGGAGTCCACGGCGCCGGTGGAGGTGAGCGTGGTGGACACGGCGAAGAGCGCGGAGCCGCCGACGCCGAAGCGGACCTCCTTGCCCTCCATGGCGCCGCCCGCGGCCTGGAGCGCCGGGCCGTGGTGGCTGAACTCGGCCGCCGTCATCAGGGCGGTGAAAGCGAGCCAGATGGCGGCCATGGCGGCGAGGATCGCGTAGCCCTGCCGGACGCTGCCGACCATCAGGCCGAAGGTGCGGGTCAGCGAGAACGGGATGACGAGGATCAGGAAGATCTCGAACAGGTTGGAGAAGGGGGTGGGGTTCTCGAAGGGGTGGGCGCTGTTGGCGTTGAAGTAGCCGCCGCCGTTGGTGCCCAGCTCCTTGATGGCCTCCTGGGAGGCGACCGCGCCGCCGTTCCACTGCTGGGTGCCCCCCGGGAACTGGCCGACCTCATGGATGCCGGAGAAGTTCTGTATGACGCCGCACGCGACCAGGACCAGCGCGCCGAGCACCGCGGCCGGGACCAGGACGCGCAGCGTGCCGCGCACCAGGTCGGCCCAGAAGTTGCCCAGTTCGCCGGAGCGGGACCGGGCGAAGCCGCGCACCAGGGCGACCGCGACGGCCATGCCCACGGCGGCGGACACGAAGTTCTGCACCGCGAGCCCCGCGGTCTGCACGACATGGCCCATGGTCTGTTCGCCGTAGTACGACTGCCAGTTGGTGTTGGTGACGAAGGAGACGGCGGTGTTGAAGGACTGCGCCGGGTTCACCGGGGAGAACCCCAGCGAGCCTGGCAGCACCCCTTGGAGCCGCTGGAGCAGGTAGAGGAAGAGGACACCGGCCACGGAGAAGGCGAGCACCCCGCGCAGATACGCCGGCCAGCGCATCTCGGTGTCGGGGTCGGCGCCGATGGCCCGGTAGATCCAGCGCTCGGCACGCAGATGACGGCGCGAGGAGTACACCTTGGCCAGGTAGCCGCCGGCGGGCGCGTGGACGAGGGCCAGCGCGCCGATGAGGGCGAGGAGCTGGAGCACTCCCGCGAGTACGGAACCCATGTCTGCTCTCAGAACCTCTCCGGGAAGATCAGGGCGAGGACGAGATGGCCCAGCAGGGCGACGGCCACGACCAGGCCGACGACGTTCTCGGCGGTCACAGCTTCGTCACCCCCTTGGCGACGAGTGCCACCAGCGCGAAGGCCGCGAGCACGGTGACGACAAAGGCCAGGTCGGCCATCTTGGGACTCCTGAACAGACGGGGTTCGAAAGGGGAACGCTTCGAGGAAACCCCCGCTCCAAGGGGTCGGGGCCCCGCGTTGACGCCTCTCATACGGGCAGAGGTGCGGCCTTGACGGGTCTCTGACGGGGGGCGCGCGGCGGAGCGCGGCGATGAGGGTGCGCTTCCCTCGATCGAACGAGTTTGGAAACGACGGCCCTTGGCGCGCCGGGCCGAGCGGGGGATGGGAACACGCGTTCCGGAAATTGCCTGGCCGAGACCGTGACAAGGCCGGTGTCCGGCGCGTTTTTAGAGCACCAGTTCACTTCCCGCTCGGATGGAGGAGATCGACGACATGAGTACGTTCGCCCCCGGTTCCGCCCAGCTCATCTGCCGCGCGCTCGTCGTCGACCGCGAGGGGCGCGTCCTGCGGACACGGGAACCTGCCGAGTTGCCCGGTGCGCCCGCCGGGGCGGACGACCGCACCTTGCTGGAAGCCGCGCTGCGGGCGGTGACCGAGCGGACCGGGCTCGCACCGGGTGACCTGTGCCTGACCCCGGAGCTGCTGACCGCTCCGGTCCATGTCGAGGCAGTCGGACCGGCCCACTACGAGTTCACCTTCGCCCTCTGCCTGGCCCGCGAGCTGCCAGAACCCCTGGAGGCCGACTGGTTACCGGTCGAGCAGCTCGACTCAGGCTCCCTGGGAGCCAAGTTGCGCGCCCTGAACCTGGACGGAAGACCGACTCCGGTGAACGCCTCGGCCCTGATCCACGACGGTGACGGCCGCTACCTCCTCCACCTGCGCGACAACATCCCGGGCATCTGGGAGCCGGGTGCCTTCGCCCTGCTCGGCGGCGGCCGGGAGCCGGGGGACCGCACACTGGAGGACACCCTCCGACGCGAACTGGCCGAAGAAGTACCGGGTCTCGACCCGGCCTGCCTGGAGCCGTACGCCGTCGAGGAGGCCACGGGTACCGACGGGCTGTGCGTGCCCGTGCAGGTCTTCTCGGGCCGCTGGACCGGCGATCCGGACGGGGTGGGGCTGGCGGAGGGGGTGCTGCTGCGCTGGTTCCGCCCGGACATGCTGCACCGGCTGCGGCTGAGTACCGGCACGCGTGACCTCATCCTGCGCCACGCGGCGGGCCCGGCTGTGCGGGCCCCGGTGATCCCGCGCCCGGCGAGGGCACCGGAGACGGGCGGCACGGAGCTGAACATCGTCGGCGTCCATCTGTACGCCGAGGACGACGCCGGCCGCGTCCTGCTCGGACTGCGCCACCCGGACGCGGCCTTCGCGGGGTCCACCTGGCACTTCCTGGCCGGACACTGCGAGCGGGAGTCGGCCGTCGCGTGCCTGGTGCGGGAGGCGTACGAGGAGGCCGGGCTGGTGATCGACCCCGCCGACCTGGAGCTGGCCCATGTGGTGCACGTGCTGCACGGACCGAGCGCGCGGCCGCGCATGCAACTGGTGTTCCGCGCACGCCGCTTGGGCGGAACACCGTGGCTCAGGGAGCCGGACAAGTGCCTCGCCTGGCGCTGGTGGGACCCGGACGGGCTGCCGGAACCCCTCGTGCCCTACGCCCGCACGGCCATCGACGGCATCCGGACGGGCCGTACCTACTCGGAGATGGGCTGGTGCCCGGCATGAGCGGCCGGCGGCGGCACACCGTGCCGGTGGACGTGCATCTGATCCTGCGTCGGGAAACCGGCGACGGCCCGGAGGTGCTGGTGTCACGCCGGGCCGGGGCGGTGTACGCGGCCGGGCTCTGGCATCTGCCCTCCGGGCACCTGGACGGCCCGCACGAGGACGTGGTCGACGCGCTGATCCGGGAGGCGCGCGAGGAGACCGGGGTCGTCATCGACCGGGCCGACGTGCGCGCGGCCGTCACCGTCCACCATCGCGCGCCCGGCGGTTCGGCCCGCGTCGGCTTCCTCTTCGAGGTGCGGCGGTGGGCGGGCGAGCCACGGGTCATGGAGCCGGACGTCTGCGACGCCATGACCTGGGTCCCGCTGGACGCGCTGCCCGCCGCGACGGTGGCGTACTGCCGGGCCGGCCTGGACGCGTACCGGGCCGGGGAGCACCTGGCCGTGCACTTCCAGCGGCCGGGCGACCCGATCGCCCACGACCCTGCGGCCGAGCGGCTCCAGGTCGTTTCCGGCGTCAGCCCCCTGCCCGTCCAGTGGTGGCCCGGCCCCGCCCCAACCCTTGGAGACGCATCGTGAGCAGTGAGGCCCTGCACACCCGCCCCCAGCACCCCGGCACCGCGCACGCGGCGCGGCTCGCCACGCCCGCCGACGCGGAGGGCATCGTCCGGCTCAGGTCCGCCCACGTCCTCGCCGAGCCGCTGCCTGAGGAGTGGATCGTCCGCTCCGGCGCCGAACTGGCCGCCCGACTGGCCCCCGCTGGCGACGCGCGGGCCTGTGTCGTCGACGCCGCCGACGGCGCCCTCGTCTCCTGCGCCCTCGCGCTGCTCCACCCGGCGCTGCCCGAACCGGCGTCCCCCGGCGGGAGGGCGGCGCGGATGCACACGGTCGCCACGCATCCCGCGTGGCGCCGCCGGGGACACGCCAGGTCGGCCCTGACCGCGCTGCTCGACCGGCTCCGGGCGGAGGGGGTGGCGCCCGTCGAGGCGGACGCGCCCGCCGGCGTGGGCGCGCTCTTCCGTGCCTCGGGATTCTGCGGCAGCGTGGCCCCCATGCGGATGACATGGCCCGAGCCGGCGGTCCGGGGGCGGGTGGACGAGAGGACCGGCCATGTCTGGCTCCCGCCGGAGCAGTACGCCGAGACGGTCATGAAGGCCACCGGTTTCGCCTGCGTCCTCTTCACCGACGTCCACGACCGGCCGGTGCAGCTCCACGGGGTCTACAGCGCGACCCACCCCTGGCAGTTGGTGGGCGGCACCATGGACCCCGGTGAGCGGCCCTGGGAGACGGCCGTGCGGGAGTGCCGGGAGGAGACCGGCATCGAACTCGACAGCCCGCCCCGCCTGCTGGCCACGGTGTACGGGCTGCCGGGCGCCGAGTGGCCGTACAGCACGATGGGACTCGTCTTCGACGGCGGGCGGCTGGACGAGGCGCGGCTCCGGGACATCGTGCTGGACCCGCGTGAGCACGACGAGATGCGGGTGCTGGCGCTTCCCGAGTGGCGGCCGCTGATGCCGCCGCGGGACTTCGCGCGGCTCAGTGCGGTGATGGAGGCCCGCCGCACCGGTGTGGCCGCCTACTTCGACACCTGGGACTGGGGGACGGAATGAGCGTCGTACTGATGTCGGACCAGCGGGTGGCGGCGGTCCCGGTGCGCGAGTGCGGCGAGCCGCTGGTCGACGTCCGGGCGCACGGCGCCCTCCGGGTCGACCCGCGCAAGGCGGACGCCTCGGGGGCCTTCGCGTATCTGCGCCAAGGGGTGCTGCACCGCCTGCTGCACGCCCAGTCGCTCCTGCCGGACGGTATGCGGCTGCTGTACGTCGAGGGGTACCGGCCGCCCGGCCTCCAGCGCCGGTACTTCGAGGAGTACGCCGCCGCGCTCGGCCGGGACAACCCCGGCTGGTCCCCGGCCCGCGTGCGGGACGAGGCCAGCCGGTTCGTCTCCCCGCCGGAGATGGCCCCGCACAGCGCGGGCGCCGCCGTGGACCTCACCCTGGTGGACGCCGACGGCAACGAACTGGACCTGGGCACCCGGATGAACGCGGACCCGGTGGAGAGCGAGGGCGCCTGTTACACCTCGGCCACCAACATCGGCGCCGAGGCCACGGCCAACCGGAACACCTTGGCCACCGTGCTGTCCGAGGCCGGCCTGGTCAACTACGCGACGGAGTGGTGGCACTGGAGCTGGGGCGACCGTTACTGGGCGCTCCAGACGAACAACCCGACCGCGCTCTACGGCCCCACCGAACCGGGAGCCATATAAGCCGCATATCGCCCCATCGCTGGCATAGTGCCCCCATGACTCTCACGCCCCGTAAGGACGGCTCGCGGCGGGGCGGCGGCCGCCGTCGCGCGGTGCCGGCGCTGGCCTGTGTCCTCGGGATCACGGGCGGCGTCGTCCTCGCGCTGGACCTCTCCGAGGACCAGCCCCGCTCCCCCGCCGCCCTCCCCGGCCACCCCGCCCCCGGACCGGCGGACGTCCCCTCCCCCGGCGCCCCCGGCATCGGCGACCCCCTCATGCCGCGGGACGGGAACGGCGGCTACACGGTCCGCCGCTACACCCTGGACTTCGACTGGCAGGCGCCGAAAACCCCTTTCGCCGCAGCCACCACGATCAGGGCCACCGCCACCCAGGCCCTCTCCCGCTTCGACCTCGACTTCGCGGGCAACACCCTGCGCGGCGTCACCGTCGACGGCGCGTCCGCGAAGACGGCGCGCCAGGGCGACGAACTGGTCGTCACCCCGGCGAAGCCGCTCACGCGGGGCCGCGCCTTCACCGTGAAGGTCACCTACACCGCCGACCCCACCCAGCGGCGCCACCGCACCGACGCGATCCAGGACTACGGCTGGGTGCCGACGGCGGACGGCACCGTGCTGTCCCCGCAGCCCAACGGCGCCCGGATGATCTTCCCGGCGGACGACCACCCGAGCCTGCGCGCGCCGTTCACCTTCCACATCACCACCCCGCCAGGCCTGACGGCGGTGGCCAACGGACGGCTCGTCACCCGCGCCCCGCAGCGCGACGGCCGGGTCCGCTGGACGTACGACTCGGAGCATCCGGTCGCCCCCCAGTTGGTCCAGTTGGCCATCGGCAAGTTCGACGTGGTCGACGGCACCGGCCCGCACGGGCTCCCGCTGCGCGACGTGGTCCCGGCGGGGCTGGTGGCGGAGACGAAGGCGTACCGGGCGCTGACCCCGGACCACCTCGCGTGGCTGGAGCAGCGGCTCGGCCCGTACCCCTTCCGGCGCTACGGCGTGCTGGTGGGCGACACCGAGCTGCCGGTGGCGCTGGAGACGCAGTCCCTCTCGGTGGTGCCGAGCGCGGACCTGCTCGGGGATCAGGTCGCCGCGGAACGCAATCTCGTGCACGAACTGACCCACCACTGGACCGGTGACAGCGTGGCGATCCGCCGCTGGTCGGACCTGTGGCTGAGTGAGGGTCATGCCCGGTTCTACGAGCTGCTGTACGCCGACTCGCGGGGCGGTCCGAGCCTGGAGGACATGATGCGTTCGGCCTACGAGCAGCACGACCAGTGGCGGCACGACGACGGCGCCCCCGCCGAGCCGCACGAGGAGGGCCTGTTCCGGCAGATGCGGTACGACGGCTCGGCGCTCGTGCTGTACGCCCTGCGGGAGAAGGTCGGCGCGGAGACCTTCGGGCGCGTCGAGCGGGCCTGGGTGACGACGTATCAGGGGCGGGTGGCCGGGAGCCGGGACTTCGTCAGGCTGGCCTCGAAGGTGGCCGGCGAGGACCTGACGGGCTTTCTGACCCCGTGGCTGTACGGGTCGCACACCCCGCCCATGCCGGGCCGGCCGGGCTGGCGGGTGGACCCGGTGGAGGAGGGGTGAAGGGCTGCCCCCACCCGGCGGGGTCGGCTGCCGCCGACCGGGTGGCCTGAGCGCGGGGGCTCGTCCACGCCAGTGACGCTCGGCGCGACGCGGCGCGCGAGGCAAGGAAACGTGAGCGGGGTGACATGCGGGGCGCGCCCTGGTTCGCGCCCTGGCCGCATGTTCCGGCCACGCCGAACCTCGTTGGAGCCACCCGTATGAGAAAGCGCGTTGCCCCCCGCCTGTCCAGTGCCGTGCGCGGGCATCGGCGGATCGTCTGCGTGACCGCCGCGTCGGCGGCGCTCCTGGTGCCCCTGCTGATCGACCGCTCGGACGACTCCGGCGGCCCCGACGACCATCGCCTCCAGGACGACTACACCGCCGCGGCGGAGGAGTTCCACGTCCCCCGCAGCGTCCTGATGGGGGTGTCCTACCTCCAGTCCCGGTGGGACTCCCACCAGGGCGCGCCCAGCGTCATCGGCGGCTACGGGCCGATGCACCTGGTGGACTCCGCCGGGCCGCCGGCCGCCACCCCGCCGCACCATGTGACGCCCCACCCGAAGGTGCGGAAGGCCAGCCCGTCCCCGGCGCAGAACGCCGCCGAGGAGGCCCGGCGCTCCGCCGACCTGCGGCGGGCGGCCGATCTGGTCGGTCTCCCGGTGGAGCGGCTGCGCACCGACGACGCCGCCAACGTGCGTGGCGGCGCTGCCCTGCTCGCGGCGGCGCAGAAGCAGCTCGGCAAGCCGCTCAGCACCGACCCCGCCGACTGGTGGGAGGCGGTCTCGCGCTTCCCGGGCTCCAATGACGCGGGCTCGGCGGCGGCCTATGCCAACGATGTCTTCGACATCATCAGGAAGGGCGCGAACCGCGTCACGGACGCGGGTCAGCACGTCGTCCTGGCCGCGAGTCCCCGGGTGCGCCCGAAGGCCGGGGCGGCGGGCGCGGCCCGCTCGAAGAACGTGGAGTGCCCGGCGGAACTGTCGTGTTCCTGGCTGAGCGCGCCGTACGTACGGCTCGACGACGACGCGTACGGCAACCACGACCTGGCCGACCGGCCCGAGGACCAGCGGATCGAGTACATCGTCATCCATGACACCGAGGCGCCGCTGGCCTCGATGCTGCTGACCGTCCAGGACCCGACGGAGGCGTCCTGGCACTACTCGATCCGGTCCAGCGACGGCAGTGTCACCCAGCACGTCAAGACCAAGGACGCCGCCTGGCACTCGGGCAGCCAGTTCGTGAACGGCCGCTCGATCGGCATCGAGCACGAGGGCTTCCTGCGGCAGCCTGACGCCTGGTACACGGAGCAGATGTACCGTTCCTCCGCCCGGCTGGTGAAGTACCTGACGAAGAAGTACGATATCCCGCTGGACCGTCAGCACATCTTCGGCCACGACAACGTGCCGGCGCCGACCGAGGGCGCCATCCCGGACATGCACGACGACCCGGGCCCGTTCTGGGACTGGCGGCACTACTTCGACCTGCTGGGCGCACCGCTGAAGGCGAAGGCCGGGCCGGACAGCGACACGGTGATGATCCTTCCGGAGTACGCCAAGCACAAGCCGGTGTTCACCGGGTGCGTGGAGAGCGGCGAGAAGTGCGCGCCGCACGGTTCCAGCGCGGTCCGGCTGCACACCGAGCCGAGCGAGGACTCCGGGCTGATCCAGGACCCGGGCCGCAAGCCGGACGGCGACGACACCACGGTGGACGTCAACGACCTGGGATCGCGGGTGTCGGCGGGCCAGATGTTCGCGGTGGCCGGGCGGCAGGGCGACTGGACGGCGATCTGGTTCCAGGGCCACAAGGCGTGGTTCAAGAACCCGAAGAACCAGCCGACCGCCGTGGGCGAGCGGGCCCGGACCGTCACGCCGAAGGAAGGACTCCACGAGATCCCGGTGTTCGGACGGGCGCTCCCGGAGGAGTCGGCGTACCCGGAGGGGATGGAAGAGCAGCAGGAGACGCCGCTGCCGTACACGATCGAGGAGGGTCAGCGGTATGTGACGCAGTCCGTCGTGCACGGCACCTACGTCGACCGGTCCTCCTTCGCCGAGACCCCGGCGCCGGTGGTGAAGGGGCAGGAGGAGTACTACGAGATCCAGCTCGACCACCGGCTCGCCTATGTGCGGGCGAGCGACGTGGACGTGAAGGAGCCTCCGGCGGCCGCCGGTGCGCCGAAACCGGCCAAGCCGTAGGCCGGGAGCTGACCCACCGCGGCCGGGGCCGGACCGCGGAGGTCCGGCCCCGGCCGCTTGCGCGGGTCGTCGCCGACCGCTGGACTGGCTTCCGGTGAGCGCCCAGACTGGGGGTGCCGGACGCTCCGCTCTTCCTGGACGGTGATCGTGGAAACGCAAGAGAGTCAGCGCGTCGAGTTCACGCCCGAGGCGGCCGCACTGGTGCGGAGGCTGCGCGAGCGGCACGGTCCGCTGATGTTCCACCAGTCGGGCGGCTGCTGCGACGGCAGCGCCCCCATGTGCTACCCCGAGGGCGAGTTCCGCACCGGCGCCTCCGACGTCCTCCTCGCCGAACTGGTCCTGGACGGCGTCCCGGAACCGGTGGGCTTCTGGATGTCCAAGTCCCAGCACGACCTCTGGAGCCACACCCGCCTCATCGTCGACGTCGTCCCCGGCCGCGGAGGCGGCTTCTCGCTGGAAGCCCCCGAAGGCGTCCGCTTCCTGATCCGCTCGCGCGTGATCGGCAGCTGACGGTCGCGCCTCACGGCCGTAGTCCGCTCACCAGGTCCGCGGTCGCCGTGAGGCCGCTGCTGATGGTGGGGGCCATGCTGGTGCTGGCCAGGTAGAAGCCGAGCAGCATGCAGACCAGGGCGTGGGAGATCTTCAGCGCGCCGTTGCGCATGAAGACCACCGCCAGGATCAGGAGCAGCAGCACCACTGAGATGGAAACAGCCATCGGAACCTCCTCCGCCACGCCCGGTGTGCGGCGTTCGGCCGCAAGTGTGGCGTAGCGGAGGGTTGTTCCGGGGCGCTGACGTGTCCCCCGTAAGGGTGGTGTCAGGGGGCTTGGAGGTCCGCCAGGCCGGCGAGGGCCGCGCGGTGGGCGCCCGCGCTGCCGTACGCGAGGGAGTCGGCCTTGGCCCGCTTGAGGTACAGGTGGACGGGGTGTTCCCAGGTCATGCCGAGTCCGCCGTGGAGCTGCAGCGCCTCCTCGGTGGCGCGGACGGCGACGGGAGAGGCGTAGGACTGCGCGACGGCGGCGGTGAGGTCGGTGTCGTGGCCGGTGGTGAGCGCGTCGGCCGCGGCGCGGGCGGCCGCGCGGAGGTTGACCACCTCCAGCCAGAGCTGGGCGAGCCGGTGCTTGAGCGCCTGGAATCCGCCGACCGGCCGGTTGAACTGCTTGCGCTCCTTCAGGTAGCGCACGGTTTCGGTCAACGCCCAGTCTGCCACGCCCAGTTGCTCGGAGGCCAGCAGTCCGGCACCGGCCCGCAGCGCACGCCGTACGGCGGGTTCGGCGGGGCCCAGGCGGCGGCCGGGGGCGCCGTCGAGGGTGACGGTGGCGAGCGGGCGGGTGAGGTCGAGCGGGATCTGCGGGGTGCGGGTGACCGCGTCGGCGGCGACCGCGTAGAGATCGCCGTCGTCGGCCGGGACGAGCAGTACGTCGGCCGCGACCGCGTCCGCCACGGAGGTCAGCTCGCCGTGCAGTACGCCGTTCTCGACTCGGGCGGTGGCGAAGGGGGCGCCGGGCGCGGCGGTCAGGGAGACGGCGAGCGCGCCCACCGTGCGGCCGGAGGCGAGTCGCTCCAGCAGCTCGGCGTCGTCACAGGCGAGCAGTGCCTCGGTGGCGACCACGGCGCTGGTGAGGTACGGCACCGGCGCCACGGCCCGCCCCAACTCCTCCAGCACGACGGCGACTTCGCGGTGGGTGGCGCCCTGACCGCCCCGCGCCTCGGGGATCAGCAGCCCCGCCAGGCCCATGCCTTCGGTGAGCTGCTTCCACAGGGCGGGGTCGTGCGGGGTGTCCGACTCGGTGCGGGCGATCACCGCGGCGGGCCCGCAGTGATCGGTGAGCAGGTCGCGGACGGCGGCGCGCAGCGCCTCCTCCTCCTCGGAGTAGAGGAGGTCGGGCTCGGCGTTCGGCGTGCTCATCGGGCCAGGTCCTTCCAGGGGACGTCCTTGTCGGTGCGCGGTTCGGCGGGCAGGCCGAGGACGCGCTCGGCGACGATGTTCAGCAGGACCTCGCTGGTCCCGCCCTCGATGCTGTTGCCCTTGGAGCGCAGATAGCGGTACCCGGCGTCGCGCCCGGTGAAGTCGACCAGCTCGGGACGGCGCATGGTCCAGTCGTCGTACAGCAGCCCCTCCTCGCCCCGGAGTTCGACCTCCAGGCCGCTGATCTCCTGGTTGAGGCGGGCGAAGGCGAGCTTCATGCCGGAGCCCTCGTAGCCGGGCTGGCCGGCGTTGAGCTGCTGGCGCAGCCGTTCGGCGGTGAGGCGGGACACCTCGGCCTCGACCCAGAGCTTCAGCAGCCGCTGGTGCAGGTCGTGGGTGCGCAAGTAGGGGCGCTCGCGCCAGGTCTTGGCGACCGGGCCGATCATGCCGCCCTCGCGGGGCAGCCGCATGCCGCCGATGGAGACGCGTTCGTTCATCAGCGTGGTCTGGGCGACCCGCCAGCCGTCGCCGGCCTCGCCGAGGCGGTGGCGGTCGGGGATGCGGACGCCGGTGAGGAAGACCTCGTTGAACTCGGCCTCGCCGGTGATCTGGCGCAGCGGCCGGACCTCCACGCCGGGGTCGGTCATGTCGCAGATGAAGTAGGTGATGCCCGCGTGCTTGGGCGCGTCCGGGTCGGTGCGGGCGATGAGGATGGCCCAGCGGGCCAGATGGGCGCTGGAGGTCCACACCTTCTGCCCGTCGACCACCCAGTCCTCGCCGTCCCGCACGGCACGGGTGCCGAGCGCGGCCAGGTCGGACCCGGCGCCGGGCTCGCTGAACAACTGGCACCACACCTCCTCGCCGGTCCACAGCGGGCGCAGGAAGCGGGCCTTCTGCTCGTCGGTGCCGTAGCGCAGCACGGTCGGCGCGGCCATGCCGAGGCCGATGCCGATGCGGCGCGGGTCGTTGTCGGGGGCGCCGGCCGCGGCCAGCTCCTCGTCCACGACGGCCTGGAGGGAGCGCGGGGCACCGAGTCCGCCGAGGCCCTCCGGGTAGTGGACCCAGGCGAGCCCGGCGTCGAAGCGGGCCCGGAGGAAGTCGAGGCGGTCGGTGGTGGCGGGCGGGTACGCGGCCAGCAACTCGGCTGTGCGGCGGCGCAGTTCACCGGCGTCGATCATGCGGTGGCTCCGTTCTGCGGCAGGACGGCGATCCGGCCGGTGGTCACGCCGTCGGCGACCCGCTGCACGGCGTCGGCCGCCCCGGCGAGCGGTACGCGCTCGCTGACCAGCGGCTTGATCGCGCCGCGCGCGGCCAGCTCGGTCAGCTCCTCGTGGCAGCGCAGCACCAGCTTGGGGTTCTTGGTGTTGTACAGGCCCCAGTGCAGGCCCAGGATCGAGTAGTTCTTCACCAGGGCGTGGTTGAGCGCGGGGCTCGGGATGGAACCGCTGGCGAAGCCGACGACCACGATCCGGCCCTCGAAGGCGACGAGCTTGGCGGACTGCGCGTACGCCTCTCCGCCGACGGGGTCGTAGATCACGTCGGCGCCCTTGCCGCCGGTGGCCTCCTTCACGGCGGCGACCACGTCCTCGGCGCGGCGGTCCACGACCACGTCGCAGCCCAGGTCGCGGGCGACGGCGGCCTTGTCGGCGCCGCCGACGACACCGATGACCCGCGCCCCGGCGGCCTTGCCGAGCTGGACGGCGGCGCTGCCGACACCGCCCGCGGCGGCGTGCACCAGCAGGGTCTCCCCCGCCTCCAGGTACGCACGCCGGTGCAGGCCGAACCAGCCGGTCTGGTAGCCGATGTGCAGCGCGGCCGCCTCGGCGTCGTCCAGGGCCTCGGGCGCGGGCAGCAGCGCCCGGGCGTCGGCGAGCGCGTACTCGGCGAAACCGCCGTACGGCAGCGCCGGGTTGGCGATGACGCGGCGGCCGTCCTCGGTCTCGCCGCAGATCTCCACGCCCGGTGTGAAGGGCAGCGGGGGCCGGATCTGGTACTGGCCCCGGCAGAGCAGGGCGTCCGGGAAGTTGACGTTGGCGGCACGCACGCGCAGCAGCACCTGGCCCTCGCCGGGCGTGGGGCGCTCCACCTCCGCCAGGCGCATCACCTCGCGCGGCTCGCCGTTCTCGTGCACTTGCCATGCCTGCATGCCGGGCCTCCACGGGACTGCGTCGTCTGAACCGGGGTCCTGGGCATACTAAGCGGTCGCTTGCCGATCAGGGAACAGGTGCCGGGGTACGGAAACGCTCACCCCTCCCCCGCGGACCGCCGCCCCGCCCGCGCCCGCAGATGCATCCGCTCCCCCTGCGGCCCGAACAGGCTCAGGAACTCCACCGGCCCGTCCCACGCCGACCCGAACCAGTGCGGTACGCGGGTGTCGAACTCGGCGGCCTCCCCCGGACCCAGCACCACGTCGTGGTCCCCGAGGACCAGCCGGAGGCGCCCGGAGAGCACGTACAGCCACTCGTACCCCTCGTGCGTGCGCGGGTCCGGCTGCCGGTCGCGGCGCGGTTCGAGCACCTTGTACGCCTGGAGCCCGCCGGGACGCCGGGTCAGGGGGTAGAAGGTGCGGCCGTCCCGCTTGACCGGCTCGGCCCGCACGCGGGGGTCACCGACCGGCGGGGCGCCGACCAGCTCGTCCAGCGGCAACCGGTGGGCCTGTGCGATGGGCAGCAGCAGTTCCAGGCTGGGGCGGCGCAGGCCGGACTCCAGCCGGGAGAGGGTGCTGACCGAGATGCCGGTCGCCTCCGACAGGGCGGCCAGCGTCACGTCCCGTTCCTTGCGGATGCGCCGCAGTCTCGGGCCGACGGCGGCCAGCACCTCGTCGGTGCTCTCCGCGCCCGCGTCGCTCGTCTCACTCATGCCTGCATTGCAGATTCGGCAAGGCGGTTTGTCAATCCGGCAGGTGTGAGCGGGGCCTTCGCAGAGCACCAATGCTGCATGCTGCTCACTCGGCTCGCTGAGGTGTCGGGTCAGGTCGCCGCTACGGCGTCCCGGACCCGTAAGACGGATCTGCTCGCGGAACTCTTCCGGGACGCGGAGCCCGACGACGTGCCCGTGGTGATCCCGTATCTCGCGGGACGGCTGCCGCAGGGCAGGATCGGGGTCGGCTGGAAGGTGCTCGGCCGCGAGGTGCCGCCCGCCGCCGATCCCACGCTCACCGTGCGCGGGGTGGACGCCCTGCTGACCGAGCTGGCCGGGGTGTCCGGGGCCGGTTCGCAGGCCGAGCGGGCACGGATCGTGGACGAACTGATGGGCGCGGCCACCGACGACGAACAGCGGTTCCTGCGGGGCCTGCTGACCGGCGAGGTACGCCAGGGCGCCCTGGACGCGCTCGCCGTGGAGGGGCTGGCCCGCGCCACGGAGGCCGACCCGGCCACGGTGCGGCGGGCGGTGATGCTGGCCGGCTCACTCCAGACGGTGGCCCAGGCGCTGCTCGCCGAGGGCCCCGGCGCGCTGGACGAGTTCCGGCTCACCGTGGGGCGCCCGGTGCTGCCGATGCTGGCCCGCAGCGCGTCCTCGGTCGCGGAGGCGGTCGAGAAGCTGGGCGCCTGCGCGGTGGAGGAGAAGCTCGACGGCATCCGCGTCCAGGTGCACCGGGAGGGTGACGAGGTGCGCGTCTACACCCGAACGCTGGACGACATCACCGACCGGCTGCCCGAGGTGACCTCGGCGGCGCTGGAACTGCCGGGCGAGCGGTTCGTGCTGGACGGCGAGGTGATCTCGTTCGGCCCGGACGGGCGCCCCCGGTCCTTCCAGGAGACGGCCGGCCGGGTCGGCTCGCGGGTGGACGTGGCCAGGGCGGCCGAGGAGGTCCCGGTCTCCCCCGTGTTCTTCGACGCGCTCTCGGTGGACGGCCGGGACCTGCTGGACCTGCCCTTCGCCGAACGGCACGCGGAGCTGGCCCGGCTGGTACCGGAGCCGATGCGGGTGCGCCGGGCGCTGGTGGCCGGGCCGGAGGACACCGCCTCGGCGGAGGAGTTCTCGGCCGCGACCCTGGCGCGCGGGCACGAGGGCATCGTGGCCAAGGGGCTGGACGCGCCGTACAGCGCGGGCCGGCGCGGTGCGTCCTGGCTGAAGGTCAAGCCCGTGCACACGCTCGACCTGGTGGTGCTGGCCGCCGAGTGGGGCCACGGCCGCCGCACCGGCAAGCTCTCCAACCTCCACCTGGCCGCCCGCACGGCCGACGGCGGTTACGCGATGCTCGGCAAGACCTTCAAGGGCATGACGGACGTGATGCTCGCCTGGCAGACCGAACGGCTCGGCGAACTCGCGGTGGAGGAGAAGAGCTGGGGCGTGAGAGTACGTCCCGAACTCGTCGTGGAGATCGCCTACGACGGGCTCCAGCGCTCCACCCGCTACCCGGCCGGGGTCACCCTGCGGTTCGCGCGGGTGATCCGCTACCGCGAGGACAAGCGGCCCGAGGACGCCGATACGGTGGAGGACCTGCTCGCGGCCCACCCGGAGGTCAAGGCGTGACAGTGCGTGCGACGAAGCGCAGCGCGGGACTGCTGTTGTTCCGCCACACCGACCGAGGGCTGGAGGTGTTGCTCGGCCATATGGGCGGCCCCTTCTGGGCCACCAAGGACGAGGGGGCCTGGTCGGTACCCAAGGGCGAGTACGAAGCGGACGAACCCGCATGGGAGGCGGCCCGCCGGGAGTTCCAGGAGGAGCTGGGCATCGCCCCGCCGGACGGCCCCGCGCTGCCGCTGGGCGAGGTCGCCCAGCGCAACGGCAAGATCGTCACCGCCTGGGCGGTGGAGGCCGACCTCGACCCCGCGACCATCGCGCCCGGCACCTTCACCATGGAGTGGCCGCCCCACTCGGGCCGCGTCCAGGAGTTCCCGGAGCTGGACCGGGTGGCCTGGTTCACTCCCGAGGAGGCCAGGCCGCTGATGGTCCCCGGACAGGGCACGTTTCTGGACCGTCTGGCGGAGCACTCGGGCTGAACAGGGGATCGAAGCGTTGCGGCGCCGCCTGCCGCGCGCGAAGGTCGACGCACACCCCGCACCAGGAGGTCAGCCATGCCCATCGCCACGGTGAACCCGGCCAACGGCGAGACGGTCAAGACGTACGAGCCGATGGACGAGGCCGAGGTGGAGCGCCGGCTCCAGCTCGCCGAGGCCACCTTCCGGACCTACCGGACGACGTCGTTCGCCGAGCGCGCCGAGCATC
Organism: Streptomyces griseoluteus; assembly: GCF_004784465.1. Taxonomy (GTDB): domain Bacteria; phylum Actinomycetota; class Actinomycetes; order Streptomycetales; family Streptomycetaceae; genus Streptomyces; species Streptomyces griseoluteus. The sequence goes on from NZ_SRRU01000003.1 coordinate 479,809, forward strand.
TGAACCGGGCCGCCGACCTGCTGGAGTCGGACAACGACGAGGTCGCCCGGATCATGACGACCGAGATGGGCAAGCCGCTCGCGCAGGCCCGCGCGGAGGCCGCCAAGTGCGTCAAGGGGATGCGCTGGTACGCCGAGCGGGCCGAGAGGCTGCTCGCCGACGAGGTGCCGGACGAGGCGGACGTGAAGGACTCCGGCGCCTCGCGGGTCCGCGTGGTCTACCGGCCGCTGGGGCCGGTGCTCGCGGTGATGCCGTGGAACTTCCCCCTCTGGCAGGTGATCCGGTTCGCGGCGCCCGCGCTGATGGCGGGCAACGTCGGCCTGCTCAAGCACGCCTCGAACGTGCCGCAGACCGCCCTCTACCTGGAGAGCCTGTTCCAGCGGGCCGGGTTCCCCGTCGGCTGTTTCCAGACGCTGCTGATCGGCTCGGCCGCCGTCGACGAGATCCTCCGGGACGAGCGGGTCAAGGCCGCCACCCTCACCGGCAGCGAACCCGCCGGGCGCGCGGTCGCCTCCACCTCCGGTGAGATGATCAAGAAGACCGTGCTGGAGCTGGGCGGCAGCGACCCCTACCTGGTGATGCCCTCCGCCGACCTCGACCGGGCGGCCGAGACCGCGGTGACCGCGCGGGTGCAGAACAACGGGCAGTCCTGCATCGCCGCCAAGCGGTTCATCGTCCACACGGACGTCTACGACGCCTTCCTGGAGAAGTTCGTCGCCGGGATGAAGGACCTGACCGTCGGCGACCCCATGGACGACCACACCGACGTCGGGCCGCTCGCCACCGAGCAGGGCCGTGCGGACGTGGAGGAACTGGTGGACGACGCGCGCCGCAGCGGGGCCGACATCCTCTGCGGGGGCGAGCGGCCCGGCGGCGCCGGCTGGTACTACCCGCCGACCGTCATCGCGGGTGTCGACCGCGAGATGCGTATCCACCGCGAGGAGGCGTTCGGGCCGGTGGCGACCGTGTACCGGGCGGAGGACCTGGAGGACGCGATCCTGATCGCCAACGACTCCCCGTTCGGACTGAGTTCGAACGTGTGGACGCGGGACGAGGACGAGATGGCGCACTGCGCGCGGGACCTGGAGGCCGGGGGCGTGTTCATCAACGGCATGACCGCTTCGCACCCGGCGTTGCCCTTCGGCGGGGTGAAGCGGTCTGGGTACGGGCGTGAACTGTCGGCGCAGGGAATCCGGGAGTTCTGCAACATCACCACCGTTTGGCAGGGAGCGTGAGGATCGCACGGATACGATCCGGTCTGTGAACGGCGAAGTGACTCTGCCTCTGATCGTGGACGACCGTGGTGCGCTGCGGGTTTCGGCCGGCGACGTCAGCAAGCTGCTGCGCAGCGTCGGCGCGCGGTGGGTGCATCTTGTGGAGGCCGGGGAGCGGGGGCTCGACGAGGAGACCGTCGCCGAGTTGGCCATTGAGCTGGCCAAGCTGGCGGATCGGATCGATGTGGCGTGCATTGCTCATAGCAGTGGAGCGCCGTAGGGGGCTGGGGCGCGTGGTGGGGTGCTGCGCCGTCGTGGCTTGTCGCGCAGTTCCCCGCCCCCCCTTTTGCAGTGGGCCTGAGCTGCGGAAATGATCCCTTATCACTCTCTGTTCTCGCCGGTTCGGAGTAATCCGGCGCGAGATCGTCGGCCTTCCGGGTGAGTGTGGGTGGACCACCTTCTGACCGGCGGACGAAGGCCCGCCGGACGGCGAAAGCAGGGACCGCTCATGGCGACTTTGTGCAGACCCTCGGTGTCCGTGCCGGAACACGTGATCACCATGGAGGAGACCCTGGAGCTGGCCCGCACGCACCACGCGGACAACCCACAGCTCCCGCTGGCCCTCCGTCTGATCGAGAACACCGGAGTGCGCACCCGGCACATCGTGCAGCCCATCGAGGAGACCCTGAAGCACCCGGGCTTCGAGCAGCGCAACAAGCTGTACGAGTCCGAGGCCAAGGCCCGGGTTCCCGCGGTGATCCAGGAGGCGCTCGACTCGGCCGAACTCCTCACCTCCGACATCGATGTCATCGTCTACGTGTCGTGCACGGGCTTCATGATGCCGTCGCTCACCGCGTGGCTGATCAACGAGATGGACTTCTCCAGCACCACCCGGCAGCTCCCCATCGCCCAGTTGGGCTGTGCGGCCGGCGGTGCGGCCATCAACCGGGCGCACGACTTCTGCTCGGCCTACCCGGAGGCGAACGCCCTCATCGTGGCCTGCGAGTTCTGCTCGCTGTGCTACCAGCCCACCGACCTCGGCGTCGGCTCCCTGCTCTCCAACGGCCTGTTCGGCGACGGCATCGCGGCCGCCGTGGTGCGCGGCCGGGGCGGCACGGGTGTGCAGCTCGAGCGCAACGGCTCGTACCTGATCCCGAAGACCGAGGACTGGATCTCGTACGACGTCCGGGACACCGGGTTCCACTTCCTGCTGGACAAGCGGGTGCCGACCACGATGGAGCCGCTGGCCCCGGCGCTCCAGGAACTCGCGGGCACTCACGGCTGGAACGCCTCCGAGCTGGACTTCTACATCATCCACGCCGGCGGCCCCCGAATACTCGACGACCTCAGCAAGTTCCTGAAGGTCGAGCCGCACGCGTTCCGGTTCAGCCGGGCCACGCTCACCGAGTACGGCAACATCGCCAGCGCCGTCGTCCTGGACGCGCTGCGCCGGCTGTTCGACGACGGCGGTGCCGAGCAGCGGGCGCGCGGGCTGCTGGCCGGGTTCGGGCCGGGCATCACCGCCGAGATGACCGTCGGCCGCTGGGTCGGCCGGGAATAGGAGGGGCGCCATGACCGACGAGACGCTCACCGGCACCCCGCCTCCGATCCGGCAGTGGCCGGTCACCGACCTGGCGGGCACCGACTTCGACCCGGTGCTGGCCGAACTGATGAACGAGGGCCCGGTCACCCGCGTCCAGCTGCCCAACGGCGAGGGCTGGGCGTGGCTGATCACCCGGTACGACGACGTACGCATGGTGACCAACGACCCCCGCTTCGGCCGGGAAGCCGTGATGGGCCATCAGGTCACGCGGCTCGCCCCGCACTTCATTCCGGACCGGGGCGCGGTCGGCTTCCTCGACCCGCCCGACCACACCCGGCTGCGCCGCTCGGTGGCCGCAGCGTTCACCGCCAAGGGCGTGGAGCGGGTCCGGGAGCGGTCGCGGGCCATACTGGAGGAGCTTGTGGACGAACTCCTCCAGGACGGGCCGCCGGCCGATCTCACCAGCGCGGTGCTCAGCCCGTTCCCCATCGCGGTGATCTGCGAGCTGATGGGCGTACCCGCCGCCGACCGGCACTCCATGCACGACTGGACCCAGCTCATCCTGTCCTCCGCGCACGGCAAGGAGGTCAGCGAGCGGGCCAAGCGCGAGATGAGCGCCTACTTCACCGACCTCGTCGGGCACGGCGCGCGCGGCCCCGAGGGCTCGGTCTGCTCGCTGCTGAGCGAGGCCGTGGACCGGGACGAGATCACGCTGGTGGAGGCGGTCGGCCTCGCCGTGCTGCTCCAGATCGGCGGCGAGGCGGTCACCAACAACAGCGGGCAGATGTTCTATCTGCTGCTGACCCGGCCGGAGCTGGCGGAGCGGCTGCGCTCGGACCGGGAGATCCGGCCGAAGGCGATCGACGAGTTGCTGCGGTACATCCCGCACCGCAACGCGGTCGGTCTCTCCAGGATCGCCCTGGAGGACGTGGAGATCAGGGGCGTCCGTATCCGCGCGGGCGACGCGGTCTACACCTCCTACCTGGCCGCCAACCGGGACCCGGAGGTGTTCCCCGACCCGGACACCATCGACGTGGAGCGCAGCCCCAACCCGCATGTGGCGTTCGGCTTCGGCCCGCACTACTGCCCGGGCGGGATGCTCGCCCGGCTGGAGTCCGAGCTGCTGGTCGACGTCCTGCTGGACCAGGTGCCCGGGCTGAAGCTCGCGGTTCCGCCGGAGGAAGTCCCCTTCCGCAAGGGTGCGTTGATCCGGGGACCCGAGTCCCTGCCGGTGACCTGGTGAGCCGGTCATGACGACGACCGAGGGACTGCTCGTACCGCCGGGACACGGCCGGGTCGTGGCGACGGCCGCCCAGCGGGTCACGTTCAAGGTCACCGGCACCCACTCGCGGACGGCCTCCACCTTCGAGGTGGAGGTCCCGCCGGGTTTCGACGTGGGCGCCCATGTGCACACGCGCAGCGAGGAGCTGTTCTACGTCCTGGAGGGAGAACTCGACGTCCTCGCCTTCGAGCCCCGCGTCCGCACCCCCGACAACTGGCAGAAGTGGGAGTCGAGTTCGGGCACCAGGGTGGTCCGGGCGACACCGGGCACGGTCATCGTCGTCCCGCCCGGCTGCCCCCACGCCTTCGCCAACCCCACCGACACCCCGGCCCGCATGTTCTTCCAGGCCTCTCCCCCACCGGACCACGAGCGCTACTTCGAGGAACTCCTGGAGATCCTGGACGCGGGAGGCCCCCCGGACCAGGAGGCCATCGAGGAACTGAGAAAGCGCTACGACATAGACCAGCTCACACCCTTGAAACACCGGTGAGAGTCCGGGCCCGAAGGGGCGCGGGGAACTGCGTGACCTGCCAGAACGGCGGGTCGGCCCGCAGATCGCCGCGCCCTTTATGGCTGCTACCGAATAGGGACCCCGGCCAAGGTACGGGCGATCACCAGCCGCTGAATCTCACTGGTCCCCTCAAAAATGGTGTAGATCGCCGCATCCCTGTGCATCCGCTCCACCGGATACTCCCGCGTGTAGCCGTTCCCCCCAAGGATCTGAATCGCCTGTCCGGTGACCTTCTTCGCCGTCTCGCTGGCGAACAGCTTCGACATCGACCCCTCGGCCGCGGTGAACCGCTTGCCGTTGACTGCCATCCAGGACGCCCGCCACACCAGCAGCCGAGCCGCGTCGATGGACGTCCGCATGTCGGCGAGCTGGAAGGCGACCCCCTGGTTGTCAACAATGGGCCGCCCGAACTGCTCACGCGTAGTGGCGTATTCGAGCGCGACCTCGTAGGCGGCGCGTGCCGTACCCACAGCCATCGCACCCACGGCGGGCCGGGACGCCTCGAAGGTGGCCATCGCCGCGTTCTTCACCCGCTCGCCCCCGCTGCGGGCCTTCTCCCGCGCCCGCGCCAGCCGCTCGTCCAGCTTCTCCTTGCCCCCGAGCAGGCAGGAGCCCGGCACCCGCACGTCCTCCAGGACGACCTCGGCCGTGTGCGAGGCGCGAATCCCGTGCTTCTTGAACTTCTGGCCCTGGCTGAGACCGGGCGTGCCGGGCGGGACGATGAAGGAGGCGTGGCCCTTGGAGCCCAGCTCCGGGTCGACCACGGCGACGACGACATGAACGTTGGCGATGCCGCCGTTGGTGGCCCACGTCTTGGTGCCGTTGAGCACCCACTCGTCCTTGGCCTCGTCGTACACCGCACGGGTGCGCATGGAGGCCACGTCGGAGCCGGCGTCCGGCTCGGAGGAGCAGAAGGCGGCGACCTTGACGTCGTTCACATCGCCGTACATCTGCGGAATCCAGGTGCCGATCTGCTCCTCGGTGCCGTTGGCGAGGACGCCCACGGCCGCGAGGCCGGTGCCGACGATGGACAGGGCGATGCCCGCGTCCCCCCAGAACAGCTCCTCCATGACCATCGGTATGCCGAGGCCGGTGGGGTCGAAGTACTGCTGGGCGTAGAAGTCGAGGGAGTAGACGCCGATCTTGGCGGCCTCCTGGATGACCGGCCAGGGAGTCTCCTCACGCTCGTCCCATTCGGCGGCCGCGGGCCGGATCACATCGGCGGCGAAGCCGTGCAGCCAGTCCCGGACCTCCTTCTGTTCGTCGTTGAGCTCCATGGTGAACTCGGCCATGTCCCCTCCAGCGGCGGCGCGTACGGTGTTACTAGCGGTAACCGAAGTATGTTACCGACGGGTAGGTGAAGTCAACTCCGGATGACGGCTCGGTATCCCGTTCGATGCCGGGCCCGCGGTGAGTGTTAGTTTGCGCAGGCGTCACCGAATCAGCACGGGTGGGGAGACCACATGGACACCACACAGCGGACCGATCAGCAGCGGTCCGCCGACCGACGACGGCGGGAACTGCTGGAGGCCGCCGACCGGGTGGTGCTGCGCGACGGCCCGCAGGCGTCGATGAACGCCATCGCCGCGGAGGCGGGCATCACCAAGCCGATCCTCTACCGCCACTTCGGCGACAAGGGCGGCCTCTACGCGGCCCTCGCCACGCGGCACACCGACGCCCTGCTCGACTCGCTGCGCGCGGCGCTGGACGCCCCGGCCGACCGCCGGGAGCGGGTGGAGTCCACGCTCGACACCTACCTCGCCGCCATCGAGGCCCGGCCGCAGGTGTACCGGTTCCTGATGCACCCCTCCGAGGGCGGCCAGGGCGGCGACCACGGCTTCGACGTCGGCAAGCACAGCGCCCCGCTGCTGCGCCGGATGGGCGAGGAGCTGGCCCAGGTCATCGAGGAGCGGGTGGACCTCGGTCCGGGCAGCCAGCAGCTGGCGCGGGTCTGGGGCCACGGGATCGTCGGCATGATGCACGCCGCCGGGGACTGGTGGCTGGGCGAGCGCCCCTGCTCGCAAGCCGAACTGGTGCGCTCGCTGGCCGACTTGCTGTGGGGACGGCTGGCGGCCGCCGGCGACCGGGTGGGCGGTCCGGGCTTCTAGACCGGTCCCGGCCGGCCTCACGTGCGCCAGGGGGCCTTCCGTACCTGGCGGTCGAGCCTGCGCCGGCGGCGGCCCGTCACGCGGTCGGCGTAGACCGTGCCGGCCAGATGATCGCACTCGTGCTGGAGGCAGCGGGCGAAGAACCCGGTGCCGTCGACGGTGACCGGCTCCCCCGTCATCGTGACGCCCTCGACCACCGCGTGGTCGTACCGCTCCGTGCCCGCCTCCAGGCCCGGCAGGGACAGACAGCCTTCCGGGCCCAGGAACTCCAGCCCGTCGGCGGTCACCAGCCTGGGGTTGACCACATGGCCCAGGTGGCGGACCTCGTCGTCGTCCGGGCAGTCGTACACGAACACCCGCTGGTTCACGCCGATCTGGTTGGCGGCCAGGCCAACGCCCTCGTGGGCGTACATGGTGGCGAACAAGTCCGCCACGAGCGCCTCCAGTTCCGGGCCGAAGTCGGTGACGTCCCCGCAGGGTGCGTGCAGCACGGGGTCGCCGAGGAGGGTGAGGGGCCGGACGCGCCCGTGGGCACCCGGTATCGAGCGGTGTCGCATGGCGGCAAGGGTACGGTTCGTTCGGCCCGCGCCGAGCGCGCGAGGGCGGGCCGGGCGGACCGGGATTCGGGTGTGCGAACGGTTCTCGATAGGCTGAGGCCCCCACCACGCTGCCGGATGGCCCCAGGCGCGGCGCGTACGCAAGGAGGATCGAGGACTGATGGCAGGCAACTCGGACCCGCTCTCGCCGCGGGCCAAGCTGGCCGTGACCGCGGGCAAGGCGGTCGCGGCGGCATCGCGCGCCGCGGGGCGCGGCAGCGGGTCGGTGATCGGCGGAAAGGTCGCCCTGCGGCTCGACCCCGACCTGCTCGCCCGGCTCGCCACCCACCTGGACGTGGTCCTGGTGTCGGCGACCAACGGCAAGACCACCACCACCCGGCTGATCGCGGAGGCCCTGCGCGCCGCCGGTCCGGTGGTGTCCAACGCGCTCGGCGCCAACATGCCGGCCGGTATCACCTCCGCCCTCGCGGGCGGCTCGGACGCCAAGTTCGGTGTCATCGAGGTCGACGAGAAGTACCTGGCCGGTGTGGCACGTGACACCAGCCCCAAGTGCATCGCGCTGCTGAACCTCTCCCGCGACCAGCTGGACCGCGCGGCCGAGACCCGGATGCTCGCGGAGAACTGGCGTGAGGGCCTGTCCGGCTCCAAGGCCGTCGTCGTCGCCAACTGCGACGACCCGCTGGTGGTGTGGGCGGCCTCGTCCTCCCCGAACGTGGTCTGGGTCGCGGCCGGCCAGATGTGGAAGGACGACGCCTGGTCCTGCCCGTCCTGCGGCGGTGTGATGCAGCGCCCCGGTGACGACTGGTTCTGCGGCGAGTGCGGCTTCCGCCGTCCGACGCCGACCTGGGCGCTCTCCGGCGACCATGTCCTCGACCCGCACGGCTCGGCCTGGCCGATCCACCTCCAGCTGCCGGGCCGCGCCAACAAGGCGAACGCGGCCAGCTCGGCCGCGGTCGCCGCCGTGTTCGGCGTGCCGCCGCAGGTGGCGCTGGAGCGGATGTACCAGGTGCAGGCGGTCGCCGGACGCTACGACGTGGTCCAGTTCCAGAACCGCGACCTGCGTCTGCTGCTGGCGAAGAACCCGGCCGGCTGGCTGGAGACCTTCTCCCTGATCGACCCGCCGCCCACCCCGGTGATCCTCTCGGTGAACGCGCGCGGGGCGGACGGCACCGACACCTCCTGGCTGTGGGACGTGGACTACACCCGGCTCACCGGCCACCCGATCTTCGTCATCGGTGACCGGAAGCTGGACCTCGCCGTCCGTCTGGAAGTGGCGAACCAGCACTTCCAGGTGTGCGAGAACCTCGACGAGGCCGTCGCCGCGGCCCCGCCGGGCCGTATCGAGGTCATCGCCAACTACACCGCGTTCCAGGACCTGCGCCGCCGCGTCGGCAACTGAGCCAGAAGGGCGAACACCTCCCCATGAGCGACAACCAACTGCGGCTGGTGTGGATCTATCCCGACCTGCTGAGCACCTACGGCGACCAGGGCAACGCCCTCGTCGTGGAGCGCCGGGCGCGTCAGCGCGGCCTGGACGTGGCCCGTCTCGACGTGCGCAGCGACCAGCCGATCCCGACCTCGGGCGACATCTACCTGATCGGCGGCGGTGAGGACCGTCCGCAGCGGCTGGCGGCCGAGCGGCTGCGCCGCGACGGGCACCTCCAGCGTGCGGTGGAGAACGGCGCGATCGTGTTCTCCGTGTGCGCCGGCTACCAGATCCTCGGCCACGAGTTCATCAACGACCTGGGCCAGCGCGAGCCGGGCCTCGGCCTGCTCGACGTGATGTCGACGCGCGGCGAGGGCGAGCGGTGCGTGGGCGATGTGCTCGGCGACATCGACCCGCGCCTCGGTCTGCCTCCGCTGACCGGGTTCGAGAACCACCAGGGCGTCACCCATCTGGGCCCGACCGCCCGCGCTTTCGCCCAGGTCACCATGGGCCGGGGCAACGGCACCGGTGACGGGACCGAGGGCGCGTACAACGGCACCGTGTTCGGTACGTACATGCACGGCCCCGTGCTGGCCCGTAACCCGCAGATCGCGGACCTGCTGCTGAAGCTGGCGCTGGACGTGAACGCGCTGCCGCCGATCGACGACCGCTGGTACGAGGCGCTGCGCGACGAGCGCATCGCGGCGGCGCAGCAGCCGGCCTGATCCCCGCGTACCACCGCATATCAGTACACCCGTCAGGCGGGCCCGTGAGCTTTCGCGGGCCCGCCTGACGCGTCGTCCGCTCACCTGTGCGGGTGCGTCCAGCAGGCGGACGCCCGCTGGGTGAGGGGCCCCTGCCGCCGGTAGTGTGGCCGGGAACCCGCCGGACAATGTGGTCCGGCCTCCCGGCCCACGTCGAGAAGGTAATTCGGGCTATGCGCATTGGTGTCCTCACCTCCGGCGGCGACTGCCCCGGCCTGAACGCCGTCATCCGGTCGGTCGTGCACCGAGCCGTCGCCGACCACGGCGACGAGGTCATCGGCTTCCGCGACGGCTGGAAGGGCCTGCTGGAGTGCGACTACTTGAAGCTCGACCTGGACGCCGTCAGCGGCATCCTGGCGCGCGGCGGCACGATCCTGGGCTCCTCACGCGTCCGTCCGGAGCATCTGCGCGGCGGGGTGGAGCGGGTCAAGGGCCATGTCGAGGAACTCGGGCTCGACGCGATCATCCCGATCGGCGGTGAGGGCACGCTGAAGGCGGCCCGGCTGCTGTCGGACAGCGGGCTGCCCATCGTGGGCGTGCCCAAGACCATCGACAACGACATCTCGGCGACCGACGTCACTTTCGGCTTCGACACGGCCGTGGGCGTCGCCACCGAGGCGCTGGACCGGCTGAAGACCACCGCCGAGTCCCACCAGCGGGTGCTGATCGTGGAGGTCATGGGCCGCCACACCGGCTGGATAGCGCTGAACTCGGGCACGGCGGCCGGCGCGCACGCCATCGTGGTCCCCGAACGGCCCTTCGACATCGACGAGTTGACCCGCCGCGTCGGTGCCAGGTTCGAGGCGGGCAAGCGGTTCGCCATCGTGGTGGCCGCCGAGGGCGCCAAGCCGCGCGCCGGTTCCATGGAGTTCGACGAGGGCGGCCGGGACATCTACGGCCACGAGCGCTTCGCCGGGATCGCCCGCCAGCTCTCCGTCGAGCTGGAGCAGCGGCTCGGCAAGGAGGCCCGGCCGGTGATCCTGGGGCACGTGCAGCGCGGCGGCACCCCGACGGCGTACGACAGGGTGCTGGCGACCCGCTTCGGCTGGCACGCGGTGGAGGCGGTGCACCGGGAGGAGTTCGGCCGGATGACCGCGCTGCGCGGCACGGACATCGTGATGGTGCCGCTGGCCGAGGCGGTCAGCACCCTGAAGACGGTACCGGCGGAGCGGTACGCCGAGGCGGAGTGCGTGCTGTAGCGGCTCGCGGGGCCGGGCGGACCCCGCTCACGGGCGGGCGCGGGGGCGCCCGTACCCTGAGTGCGGACAGAAACCGCTCAACCCCCACGAACCAGGAGCCGCCGGATGGACCACAGCGGGCACGGCATGATGCCGGATCTGCCGCCGTTCACGCTGGGACGGGGGCTCGTGTGGTCGGCGGACCCCTTCTTCCTGATCGCCTGCCTGGCCGGGCTCGCCCTGTACGGCTGGGGTGTGCTGCGGCTGCGGCGGCGCGGGGACGCGTGGCCCGTCTCGCGCACCCTGTCGTACGTCGTCGGTGTGCTGACCATCGGTCTGGTGATGTGCACCCGGCTGAACGACTACGGCATGGTCATGTTCAGCGTGCACATGGTGCAGCACATGGTGATCAGCATGCTGTCGCCGATCCTGATCCTGCTGGGCGCGCCGGTGACGCTGGCGCTCAGGGCGCTGCCCACGGCGGGGCGGGGCCGCACCGGCCCGCGTGAGCTGCTGCTGGCGCTGCTGCACAGCCGGTACATGCGGTTCATCACGCATCCGGCGTTCACGATCCCGCTGTTCATCGCCAGCCTGTACGCGCTGTACTTCTCGCCGGTCTTCGACTTCCTGATGGGGTCCAAGTCCGGGCACATCGCGATGATGGTGCACTTCCTCGCGGTGGGCGTGGTGTTCTTCTGGCCGATCATCGGCGTCGACCCGGGCCCGCACCGGCCGAACCACCTGATGCGGATGCTGGAGCTGTTCGCGGGCATGCCGTTCCACGCCTTCTTCGGCATCGCGCTGATGATGGCCTCCGAGCCGATGGTGGAGACCTTCAAGAACCCGCCCGCCTCGCTCGGCATCGACGCGCTCTCGGACCAGGGCGCGGCCGGCGGTATCGCGTGGGCGTTCAGCGAGATCCCGTCGGTGCTGGTGCTGATCGCGCTGCTGTTCCAGTGGTACCGCTCCGAGCAGCGGCAGGCCCGCCGCAAGGACCGGGCGGCGGACCGCAACGGCGACCAGGAGCTGGAGGCGTACAACGCCTATCTGGCCTCCCTCAGCGCGCGCGAGAGCTGATCCCGCGCGGATCCGCCCGGCCATCGGAGTGCCGGTGGCGGCGGAACCGGGGCACGATGGTGGTGGACGGACCACGAGGAGGGTGCCGCGATGCCGGGTTCCATGCGAGGTTCCAGCAAGGCGGACGGTTCCACCAGGGCGATGGCGGCGCTGACCGTGGGCGGTCTGGTCGTCGTCACGGCGTACACGGTCGCGCTCGGCGGCAATGGCTGGCTGTGGTTCGGCTGGGTGGTGCTGGGGCTGCTGACGGTGGCGCTGGCGGTCACGCAGTCGTGACTACAGTGGCCGCGTGAACAGCAGGGCCGCGTCCTTCGACGACCTCGACCGCAAGATCATCACCGCGCTGATGGCGAACGCCCGCAGCAGCTTCGCCGAGATCGGCGCCGCCGTCGGGCTGTCGGCCACGGCGGTCAAGCGGCGCGTCGACCGGCTCCGCGAGACCGGGGTGATCACCGGGTTCACCGCGACCGTGAAGCCCTCCGCGCTCGGCTGGCGCACGGAGGCGTACGTCGAGGTCTACTGCGAGGGCGCCGCCCCGCCCCGGCGGCTCGCGGAGGTGGTCAGCAACCATCCGGAGATCACGGCGGCGATGACGGTCACAGGGGGCGCGGACGCCCTGCTGCACGTACGGGCACGGGACGTGGAGCACTTCGAGGAGGTGCTGGAGCGCATCCGCGCCGAGCCCTTCATCCGGAAGACGATCAGCGTGATGGTGCTGTCCCACCTCCTCCCGGAAAGCCCCGAGGCGGGCGCCACCCAGGCCGCTCCCGAGTGATCGGCGGTCAAACCCGCCGAGCGCGCAGGTCTCGTGCGTCCCTACTGGCGGATGCGCAGCGATCCTGCGCGATCACGCAGCTTTCCTCGCTTGTCGTGCCTCGGCCGGAGTTTCTACCGTGGTGTCACCCCCGTGAGTAACACACTGGAAAGCGGAGGAAACCCTCTGTGGCCGAAACCCGTGTGCAGCGCCCCCGGCGCTTTCTGGTCTGCGAACCCAGGCACTTCACCGTGCAGTACGCGATCAACCCCTGGATGCGTCCCGACACCCCCGTGGACGTCGACCTCGCCCAGTCCCAGTGGCAGGCGCTGATCGACACCTACCGCGCCCATGGTCACACCGTGGACGCCGTGGACCCGGTGCCGGGCCTGCCCGACATGGTCTTCGCGGCCAACGCCGCCTTCGTGGTCGGCGGCCGCGTCTTCGGCTCGCTGTTCCACGCCCCGGAGCGCCGCCCGGAGTCGCTGCACTACGACTCCTGGTTCAAGACGGCGGGGTACGACGTGTACCGCCCGCTGGCGGTGACCGAGGGCGAGGGCGACCTGGTGTGGACCGGCCGGTACGTGCTGGCCGGCACCGGGTTCCGCACCACCCGCGACGCCCACCGGGAGGCGCAGGAGTTCTTCGGCCACCCGGTGATCACACTGACCCTGGTGGACCCGTACTTCTACCACCTGGACACGGCGCTGTTCGTACTGGACGACGACAACATCGCCTACTACCCGGAAGCCTTCTCGGCGGGCAGCCGCGAGGTGCTCCAGCGGCTGTACCCGGACGCGGTGCTCGCCACCCGTGACGACGCGATGGCCTTCGGCCTGAACTCCGTGTCCGACGGCCGGCACGTCTTCATCGCCCCCCAGGCCGAGGTGCTCGCCGAGCGCCTGGCGACGCATGGCTACGACCCCGTGCCCGTCGATCTGTCGGAGCTGCACAAGGCAGGCGGCGGCATCAAGTGCTGCACTCAGGAGATCCGCTCATGACCGCACCCGCGCACGCGCGCACGTCCGCCGACCTGATCCGGGCGGAGGAGCCGGTGCTCGCGCACAACTACCACCCGCTGCCCGTCGTCGTGGCACGGGCCGAGGGCGCCTGGGTGGAGGACGTCGAGGGCCGCCGGTACCTCGACATGCTGGCCGGCTACTCGGCCCTCAACTTCGGCCACCGCCACCCGGCGCTGATCCAGGCCGCGCACGACCAGCTCGACCGGCTGACCCTGACCTCCCGCGCCTTCCACAACGACCGGCTGGCGGAGTTCGCCGAGCGGCTCGCCGCGCTGACCGGCCTGGACATGGTGCTGCCGATGAACACCGGCGCCGAGGCGGTGGAGAGCGGCATCAAGGTGGCCCGCAAGTGGGCGTACGACGTGAAGGGCGTGCCGGACGGGCAGGCCACGATCGTGGTCGCGGCGGACAACTTCCACGGCCGTACGACGACCATCGTCAGCTTCTCCACGGACGAGTCGGCGCGGGCGGGCTTCGGCCCCTTCACGCCCGGTTTCAGGATCGTGCCGTACAACGACCTGGCCGCGCTGGAGGAGGCGGTCGACGAGACCACGGCCGCGGTGCTGATCGAGCCCATCCAGGGCGAGGCCGGGGTGATCATCCCGGACGCGGGCTATCTCACCGGTGTCCGGGAGCTGACCCGGCGCAAGGGGTGCCTGTTCATCGCGGACGAGATCCAGTCCGGGCTCGGCCGCACCGGGCGCACCCTGGCCGTCGAGCACGAGTCGGTCGTGCCGGACGTGCTGCTGCTGGGCAAGGCGCTGGGCGGCGGCATCGTGCCGGTCTCGGCGGTGGTGGCCCGGCGCGAGGTGATGGGCGTCCTGGGTCCGGGCGAGCACGGCTCCACCTTCGGCGGCAACCCGCTGGCGGCGGCGGTCGGCACGGCGGTGGTCGAGCTGCTGGAGACGGGTGAGTTCCAGCGCCGGGCCGACGAGCTGGGGCTCGTCCTGCGCGAGGGGCTCCAGGCGTTGGAGGGGCAGGGGGTGACCGGGTTCCGCGCGCGGGGTCTGTGGGCGGGTGTGGACGTGGACCCGGCCCTGGGCACCGGCCGGGAGATCAGTGAGCGGCTGATGCGCGAGGGCATCCTGGTCAAGGACACCCACGGCTCCACGATCCGGCTGGCTCCCCCGCTGACGGTGACGGCGGACGAGCTGCGCTCCGCGCTGGGGACGCTGGAGAAGGTGCTGGGGCAGGCGGGCTGAGCGTGCGCGGGCGGGGCCGGGGCTTCTTCAAGTCCCGGCCCCGCCCGTCTGCTCACTTCTGGGCGAGCAGGCCCTTCATCTGCTTGATCTCGGCGCTCTGTGCGGCGATCACGTCGTCCGCCATCTTCGTGGCCCGGCTGTCCCGGCCCTTGGCCTTCTCTGTGCGCGCCATCTCCACGGCGCCCTGGTGGTGGACGATCATCAGGGTCAGGAACTTCCTGTCGAAGTCGGCGCCGGTGCTCTTCTTCAGCGCGGTCATGTCGTCGGCGCTCATCATCCCGGACATGCCCGCCCTGCCGCCGTGGCGCGAGTGGTCCATGCCGGCCATCGGGGGCTCCTCACCCCAGGACTTCAGCCAGCCGGTCATGGTGCGGATCTCGGGGTCCTGCGCCTTCTCGATCCGGGCGGCGAGGGCCTTCACCTCGGCGGAGGCGGCGTGGCCGGGGGCGAGCCGGGCCATCTCCACGGCCTGCTGGTGGTGCGGGATCATGCCCTGCGCGAAGGTGACGTCCTCGGCGTTGTGGACGCCCGCCGTGGCGGACGCCGCCGGGGCGCCGTGGGCTGCGGTGTGCTTCTCCCCGCCGCAGGCGGCGAGGAGGACGACGGCGGAGGCGGTGGCGACGCCGAGCGCGGCGCGGCGGATCGCGTGGGTGGTGGTCATGCTTGCACTCCTGCTGATGAAAGTGGATGTGGGCACGCGTGGGAACGGCCGCGCCGCATGGGTGCGCGGTCGTGGGTGCCTCTAGATCCGCAGGAGCTGGAGTTCGGCCAGGGAGGGCGGTGCGCGGGCGCCGTCCGGCGCGGTGGCGGTACGGATACGGGGGTCGCCGCACGGTGCCGGCGCGCCGGCCGGGCCCGCGACGGGTTTCGGCAGCTCGGGCCCGCTGCTCACGGCCCCGGAGGCGCAGGTCGGATCGGCGTGGTGGAGCTTGTGGCCGCCGCAGTGGCCGTCCGGGCAGTCGCCGGGGGCGTCGAGGACGACGCCCGCATGGACGCGGTGAGCGCGCTCCGGGTGCCCGGTGCCGACGGCCGGGGCCAGCGTGTGCATGCCGAGCAGCCCCACCAGCACCGCGAGCACGAGCAGCGCGGGCGAACGCCGCTGGGGCGGTCGCGGGGGGCGCTCGTGGGCGGTGCCGGGCATGAAGGTCATCCTACGAGTGCCCCTCGCGCCCGCTGCGGCGGGACTCGCCGCTCAGCCCTTGGCGGGCCCCCGGTGCCGGGGTTCGTGGTTGCGGGCGACGATCGAGGCGTTCAGACAGGTGGCGTACGCGCACCAGGCCGCGTAGGGCAGCAGGACGACGGCCGCTTTGCGGTCCGTCCGGGCGACGCGGGCCAGGAGGCGGACATTGCTCGCGTCCAGCAGGAGGGTGCCCGCGAGACCGGCGAGCGGGCTGCGGAGCCGGAAGAAGAGGTTGCTCCAGCCGGCGTTCAGGGCGAGGTTGGCGGCGAATTCACCGGCCAGGGCCTTCCGCTGGGGCCCGCGAGCCGCGTTCAGGGCGCGGCCGCCCGCCACGGCGATGGAGGCGTACAGCGGGGTCCAGACCGCGCCGAACGCCCAGGGCGGCGGCTGCCAGTCGGGAGTGTTCAGCTCGCGGTACCAGCGGGCGTCCGGCCGCGTGGCCCGCGCCCCCGCGACCGCCGTCGCCGTGACGGCCCCGGCGCAGAGGGCGTAGGGCACCCAGCGGTGGGGCCGGCTCCGGACGGTGGCCGGGTCGAGCGGTACGGCAGTGCGGTCGGCCTTCGCGCCGGTGCTTCGGGTGCCCTTGTTCAACCCGACCGCGGCACCCCGGTCGGCCTGGGCCGCGCCACTGCGGCCGGCCTCGCCCGCAGCACTGCCGTCGCCCTCGGTCATGCCCTCCCCGCTACCCCCCTCCCCCTCCGTCATGCCGCCCCGAAAGGGCCGGTCGCCCACGCCCACCTCGCCCCGGCTGGTGAGCCGGAACAGCAGCACCAGGGACGGCACGATCAGCAGGCCCGCGACGACGGCGACGCCCACCACGACCGCCAGAGTGGCGTTCGGTGCCGCGGCCTCGGTGATGGAGAGGTGGGTGCCCAGGAGGTACGGCGTCTGGGCCACGCCCCAGCCGACGATGACCAGCGCGACCGCGCCCGCCGCCGCCACCCGGGTGCCGACGGTCCGCCTGGCCCACAGCAGGGCGAGTCCGACCAGGCCGCCGACGGCCGCGAGGACCACCAGGGGCAGCGCCGGCCCGCTGAGGCGGTCGAAGAGGCGCGGCGAGTCGGCCTGGAGGACGAAGATGCCGGCGATGCTGACCGCACCGGTGACCGCCCCGGCGGCCATCGCCCGGTCCCGGAAGTACCGGTAGAGCTTCTGGTCGTCGCGGTGCAGCGCCTCCACCGTCAGATAGGTGGCCGCGAGGTAGGAGCAGGCCAGGACGGCGAGGATGCCGCCGAGGATGCTGGAGGGGTTGACCCAGCTGGAGATCGCGTCGCCGTTGCCCGCGGTGGGCACGCGGCCGGAGGCCAGGCCGCCCGCGATGGCGCCGAAGCAGTACGGCGTCAGGACCGAGGACAGCGCGAAGGCGGCCCCGTACAGGCGTTGCTCCTCGGTGCGGACGGTGGCCTTGCGGAAGGCGAATCCGGCGCCGCGCAGCACGATGCCGAGCAGGGCGAGGATCAGCGGGATGTAGAGGGTGGTGGTGATGGCGGCGAAGGCGGGCGGGAAGGCGGTCCACAGGACGACGAGGCAGTAGATCAGCCAGGTGTGGTTGGCCTCCCAGACGGGGGCGAGGGACACGTCGATCAGATGGCGTGGCTCGCGGCCGCGTTTGGCGCCGCCCGCGATCAGGTCCCAGAAGCCCGCGCCGAAGTCCGCCCCGCCCAGCACCGCGTAGGCGACGACGCCGATGAAGAGGAATGCCGCGACCAGCTCGGCCATTTACCGCACCTTCCCCTCGGAGCGCTCGCGCCGGGAGGCGGGGGCGGCATCGGGGCCGTAGGGGACGGGGACGTTCTCGTCGCCCTGCTTGTGCCAGCGCCGCTTCATCGACAGCAGGACCCAGATGGCGCCGGTGCCGACCGCCGCGTAGAGCACCAGGACCCCGGCGAAGGTGGGCCAGAGGTTGCCCTGGGTGGTCACCGCGTCTCTGGTGCGCAGCAGCCCGACGACGACCCACGGCTGGCGGCCGACCTCGGTGACCACCCAGCCGCTCTCCAGGCTGAGGATCGAGACGATGCCGCACAGGGAGGCGGCGCCCAGGAACCAGCGGTTGGTCTGCAGGGTGTTCCGGCGCTTCCACCACACCCATACGAACCAGGCGGCGACGGCCAGCATCAGCATGGAGGTGCCGACCATGATGTCGAACGCCCAGTGCACGATGTTGACCTGGGCGGTGGTGGGTCTGATATCGGCCGGGATGGCGTCGAGCCCCTGGATGCGGGTCGAGGGTTTGAATCCGGCCAGGATGGAGGCCGCCCAGGGCACCGAGATGCCGTAGCGCGGCTCGCCGTCGATGAGGACGCCGCCGAGGGTCTCGGGGACGTGGGTGCCGGTGGTGGGCAGCAGTTCGATGGCGGCGAACTTGGCGGGCTCCCTGTCGAAGACCTGGCGGGCGATGGTGTCCCCGACGAAGATCTGCACCGGCAGGGCGACGGCGGCGGTGATGAAGCTGATCAGGAAGCCGAGCTTCTGGTAATGACCGCGCCGGCCCCGGATCATGCCGACGGCGTAGACGCTGGCCACCACGAATCCGGCCACGATGTAGGCGGCGAGCAGCATGTGCCAGAACTGGAGCCAGAAGGCGTTGTTGAAGAAGACCTCGCCCGGCCGGACGTCCACCACCTTGCCGTTCCGCATGGTGATGCCGCCGGGCTGGTTCATCCAGCTGTTGGCGGCGATGACGGCGCCCGCTCCCCCGATGCTGGCCAGCGCCACCGGCACGCCCGACCAGAAGTGGGCCCACGGGCGCATGCGGTCCCAGCCGTAGATGTAGATGGCCACGAAGATGGCCTCGAGGAAGAAGAACAGGCCCTCGATGGCGAAGGGGAAGCCGAACGCGGCGCCGTAGGTCCCCATCAGCCCCGGCCAGAGCAGACCCAGTTCGAAGGACAGGACCGTTCCGGTGATGGCGCCGACCGCGAAGAGCACGGCGGCCACCTTGGACCAGCGCCGGGCCAGCATCAGAGCGGCCTCGTCGCCCTTGCGCAGGCCCCGGTAGTTGGCGACGAGCATCAGGGAGGTCAGCGCCACGCCGAAGGGCACCAGGATGATGTGGAAGCCCAGCGTGAAGGCCATCTGCTCCCTGGCGGGCAAGAGCTGGTCCGGCTCCGCTGCGGCGGCCAGGAACAAGGGGTACCTGGCCAGGTCGACCGTCAACATGGACGGGCCCTCCTCTTCGCAGGTTCAGGCGCTCTCGGGCTGATCTGTCACTATTTCGCCCAATGTAACGGCTGCGGATGCGGCGTGTTCCGGCCTGTGGACAGAGCCGCCGGACAGGGCCGCTTCCGCGAATTCGCCGCGTGCCGGGCATGAGCCCGGTGTCCGGCGGTAACAGGTGTCTGCACAGGCCGCTGCGAGCGAGGGGGAGCCGTTGTTCTACCACTTGCTGAAGTACGTGCTGCTGGGTCCGGTGCTCCGACTGGTCTTCCGTCCCCGCATCGAGGGCCTGGACCATGTACCGGAGTCGGGCGCGGCGATCATCGCCGGGAACCATCTCTCATTCTCCGACCACTTCCTGATGCCCGCCATCCTGAAGCGCCGGATCACCTTCCTCGCCAAGGCGGAGTACTTCACCGGGCCGGGGCTCAAGGGCAGGCTGACGGCTTTCTTCTTCCGCAGCGCGGGCCAGATCCCGGTGGACCGCTCGGGCAAGGAGGCGGGGCAGGCGGCGGTCCGCGAGGGGCTGAAGGTGCTGGGCCGGGGAGAACTGCTGGGCATCTACCCCGAGGGCACCCGCTCGCACGACGGGCGCCTGTACAAGGGGAAGGTCGGGGTCGCCGTGATGGCCCTGAAGGCCGGGGCTCCGGTCGTGCCCTGCGCCATGATCGGCACGTTCGAGGCCCAGCCCCCCGGCCGCAAGATCCCAAGACTGCGCCCGATCACCATCCGCTTCGGCGAGCCGCTGGAGTTCTCCCGCTACGAGGGGATGGAGGACGAGAAGGCGGTCCTGCGGGCCGTCACCGACGAGATCATGTACGCCGTGCTGGAGCTGTCGGGCCAGGAATACGTGGACCGCTACGCCGCCGAGGTGAAGGCGGAGGCGGAGGCGGCGAAGACCCGCCGGTTCGCCCGGCGGCACTGAGTCGCGGGAACGCCGGAAGGGGCCGCCGGAGATCTCCGGCCGCCCCTTCCTTGTCGCTCGGAACCGTTACGGCTTGGGCGTGGCGTGCGGT
Source organism: Streptomyces griseoluteus (assembly GCF_004784465.1). Taxonomy (GTDB): domain Bacteria; phylum Actinomycetota; class Actinomycetes; order Streptomycetales; family Streptomycetaceae; genus Streptomyces; species Streptomyces griseoluteus. The sequence goes on from NZ_SRRU01000003.1 coordinate 499,799, forward strand.
GCGCAGGTGACGTCGGAGCTGTCCAGCTCACCGGTCAGCAGGTAGGCGTCGACCCGCTCGTTGACGCACGGGTTGACCAGGCCGGTGACGCCGTGGGAGCCGGCGCCCTCCTCGGTGATCAGACGCGAGCCCTTGAAGCGCTGGTGCAGCGAGACGGCGCCCTCGTAGGGAGTGGCCGCGTCCCGCGTGGACTGCACGATCAGCACGGGCGGCAGACCCTTGTGGGTGCCGACCTCGACCGGGTTCTGCTGCTTGGCGGGCCAGGTGGCACAGGGCAGGTTCATCCAGGCGTTGGCCCAGGTCATGAACGGGTAGTCCTTGTTGAGCCGGGTGTTGTCCCGGTCCCAGGTCTGCCAGCTGGTGGGCCACTTGGCGTCGGCGCACTCGACGGCGGTGTAGACCGCGTTGCCGTTCTCCGCGGAGATGTTGCCCGCGGTGTCCGACAGGTCGGGCGCGGCCGCGTCCACGAGCGCCTGGGTGTCACCGGCGACGTACTTGCTGAACACCGTGGCGACCGGCACCCACGAGGAGTCGTAGTACGGGGCGCTCTGGAAGAAGGAGATCAGCTCGGCCGGGCCGACGACTCCGCCGAGCGGGCTCTTCGCGGCGGCGGCGCGCAGCTTGAGCCACTGCTCCTGCACGGCGGCGCGGGTGGTCCCGAGGTGGAAGGCGGCGTCGTTCGCGGCGACCCAGTACTGCCAGTCCTTCCAGCGGCGCTCGAAGGCGATGTCCTGGTTGAGGTTGGCCTGGTACCAGATGTTCTCGCGCGCCGGGTCGACGACGCTGTCCACGATCATCCGGCGGATGTGGCCCGGGAAGAGCGTGCCGTAGACGGCGCCGAGGTAGGTGCCGTAGGAGACGCCCAGGTAGTTGAGCTTCTTCTCGCCGAGCGCGGCCCGGATGACGTCCAGATCGCGGGCGGTGTTCGGCGTGGTCATGTGCGGCAGCATCGCGCCGCTGTGCTCGGCGCAGCCCTCGGCGTACTCGCGGGCGAGCTTGCGCTGGGCGCGCTTGTCGGCCTCGTCGCGGGGCACCGGGTCGGCCTTGGGCGCCTTGACGAACTCCTGCGGGTCGACGCAGGAGATGGGGGCGGAGTGGCCGACACCGCGCGGGTCGAAGCCCACGAAGTCGTACGCCTTGGCGGTGTTGGTCCACAGCGCGCTCTTGGTGGTGACCCGGCGCGGGAAGCGCAGGCCGGAGCCACCGGGGCCGCCGGGGTTGTAGATGAGGGCGCCCTGGCGCTCCTCCTTGGTGCCGGTGTTGCCGATGCGGTCGACGGCGAGCTTGATCTGCTTGCCGTTCGGCTTGGCGTAGTCCAGCGGCACGGAGACCCAGCCGCACTGAATGGGCTTCTCCAGCCCCCAGTCGGCGGGGCAGTCCTGCCAGTCGATGCCGGCCTTGGCGGCGCGCGCGGCGGCCGTGGCGGCGCCGAGGGCCTTGCGGTCCTGGCCCCGGCCGCTGTCGGCGCTGGCCGCGGGCGCGGTCACCGCGCCGGCTATCAGCGTGGCGGTGACGAGCGCGCCGGCCGAACTGAGCGCCAGCAGACGGCTCTTCGGCTTGTTCTCCCTCAAGGGGTCCCCTCCCCGTGACTTCACTGCGAATAGTCAGGCGGGGAATCCTCTCGGCTGTGAGCCGTCTGAGAACAGGGTTGACCGACCTTCTTTACCAATCCGATAAACGGATGGTCATTTCCGATCGGCGGTCAGTAGCGCCAAAGCCTCGTCGAGACGGCGCCGCAGGGCGAGCGCGTCGGGCGCCACGGCACTGACGAGGACCGCCCGACCGGCGAGCGGCATCAGGGCGGTGCCCTCCCCCAGCATCCGGGCCTCAGCCGGGTTCGCCGGCGATCCGGGCGCCACGAGGACCAGTTGCCCGACCGCACGATGCCCCCCGAGCACGGCAGGCCCGTCCCAGCCGCCCGGCGCTCCGGGGCCGCACGACAGTTCCTGGTCGAGCAGCGGGGCGCCCCCGAGCCGGACCGTGAGCCTGCTGGTGAGCCGGCCCGGCTCCTCCCCGGCCCGCCCGAGCACCTGCTCTTCTCGCAGCAACAGCCGCGCGCCGGGCGCCAGTTCGGCACGGGTGGTGACGTGCAGGTCGCTGCCCCGCGCCGAGATGAGCTGCTCGGGCAGCCAGTGCAGCTCTCCCCCGGCGGCCACGTCGATCCGTACGTCGTAGCGGGCCTCACCCTTGGCCTGGCCGGGCAGCGCCAGGGTGGCGGCGGCCGAGCCGAGGTGCAGCCGGGCGCCCTCCCCCACGCGGGCCTCGACGGCGAAGCGGTCGCCGCCGAGCGGCCCGCTCATCGCGCCGACCAGCAGGACGCGGGCCTCGGTGCCGTGCGCGCGGGTGCGGCGGGGGGCAAGCGGGCCCCCGCCCTCCAGCACCGGGAGCGCGGTGCCGCCCCGGCCGTCGGCGCGGGCCTCGATCCGGGCGCGGGCGGTGACGCCGGCCGCCGTCACGCCGTCCACGCGGCGAGCCGCTCGCGCACCCAGCCGGCCACCTCGCCGACCCCGTTCTCGACGCGCAAGGTCTGGAACACCACGGGCAGTTCGGCCCGCTGCGCCTTGGCGTCGGCGGCCATCCGGGCGAGGTCGGAGCCGACGTAGGGGGCGAGGTCGGTCTTGTTGACCACGAGCAGGTCGGCGGTGGTGACGCCGGGGCCGCCCTTGCGCGGGATGTCGTCGCCGCCGGCCACGTCGATCACGAAGATCTGGGCATCCACCAGGCCCTTGGAGAAGGTCGCGGTGAGGTTGTCGCCACCGGACTCGACCAGGATCAGGTCGAGCGGGCCGACGGCGTCCTCCAGGTCCTCCACTGCTTCGAGGTTGGCGGAGATGTCGTCGCGGATCGCGGTGTGCGGGCAGGCACCGGTCTCCACGGCCGTGATCCGCTCGGGCGGCAGCACGGCCTCGCGGAGCAGGAATTCGGCGTCCTCGCGGGTGTAGATGTCGTTCGTGACCACGGCGAGGGAGAGTTCGTCGCGCAGCGCCCGGCACAGCGCGGCGACGGTCGCGGTCTTTCCCGAGCCGACCGGGCCGCCGAGCCCGATGCGCAGGGCACGCCGCTCGCCGTCGGGGCGGCGCGCGTCGGCGCTGACGGCCTCCGGGCCGGTGTGGGTGTGGTCGAGATGCATGTACGGCTCCAAGTGCGGTTCGTCGGGGCCTCTAGGAGGCGAAGAGGCGGACCGGCCAGGCGGCGTGCGCCTGTGCGCCGATCTCCAGCAGGGGTGCGGACGCGGCGGGCAGGTCGTCCACTCCCTCGGTCAGTGCGCGCCGGGCGGCCTCCACGGCACGGTCCGCCACCCGGTCCAGCTCGGGTGCCAGCCGGGCGAGGACGCCGGTGGCGTCGAACGGGTCGAGGCTGAGCAGCCGTACGGTGGCGGTCGCGGGGCCGCTCACGCTCTCGTACAGCGCGCAGTACGCGGCGTCCAGGGGCTCCAGGCCGGCCGCGCGGGCGGTGAGGCCCAGGACGACGGGCTGGTGGGCGCCCTTGGGGAACGCCTTCGCCAAAGCGTCCAGTTCGGGAGACGGCCAGGTGGCGCGGGCCGCCCGTACCAACTGACGGCCCAGCCGCCGGGCGGTGGTGCGCAGGGCGGGTGACGGGGTGCGGGCGTCGGCGGCCGCGTCCAGCTCATCTGCGGCAAGGCCGAGTACGGCCGCCGCCGCGAGGGAGGCGGCGACCAGGCCGGTGGTGTGCAGGCGTCCCCGGCAGAAGCGCTCCAGGGTCGCGGCGTCGGTGACGCGCCCCGCCTTGACGGCGGCCTCCGCCCCGCCGGAGTGGGCGTGCCCTCCGGCGGGGAAGCGGCCGTCGGCCAGGACGAGCAGGGCGGCCCGTGACATCAGCGGCATCAGAAGAGGAAGTAGCGCTGGGCCATGGGCAGTTCGGCCGCCGGTGCCGCCTCGACCAGCTCGCCGTCGATGTGCACGGCGAAGCTGTCGGGGTCGATCCGTACCTCCGGCATGGCGTCGTTCTCCCGCAGGTCGGCCTTGGTGACCGCCCGGGTGGACCGGATCGCCACGAACTCCTTGCCCAGGCCCAACCGTTCGGGCAGGCCGTCCTCGATCGCCAGCTCGGAGACGAAGTTGACGGAGTTGGCGGCCGGGGCGCGGCCGATCGCGCCGAACATCGGGCGGGGCAGGATCGGCTGGGGGGTGGGGATGGAGGCGTTGGCGTCGCCCATCTGCGCGTAGGCGATCTGGCCACCCTTGAGCACGAGCAGCGGCTTCACCCCGAAGAACGCGGGCTCCCACAGCACCAGGTCGGCCAGCTTGCCGGTCTCCACCGACCCGATCTCGGCGGCGAGGCCCTGCGCGAGCGCCGGGTTGATCGTGTACTTGGCGACATAGCGCCGTACCCGGTGGTTGTCGGCGCGGCCGTCGCCGGGCAGGGCGCCCCGGCGGCCCTTCATCACGTGGGCGGTCTGCCAGGTGCGCAGGACGACCTCACCGACGCGGCCCATGGCCTGGGAGTCGGAGGAGATGATCGAGATCGCGCCGAGGTCGTGGAGGATGTCCTCCGCGCCGATGGTGGACGGCCGGATGCGGGACTCGGCGAAGGCGAGGTCTTCGGGGACGGCCGGGTTGAGGTGGTGGCAGACCATCAGCATGTCGAGGTGTTCCTCGGCGGTGTTGACGGTGAACGGCCGGGTCGGATTGGTCGAGCTGGGCAGCACGTTGGGCTGCGAGACGACCGTCATGATGTCCGGCGCGTGCCCGCCCCCGGCACCCTCGGTGTGGTACGAGTGGATGCCCCGCCCGGCGATGGCGGCGAGGGTGTCGCCCACGAAACCGGCCTCGTTGAGGGTGTCGGTGTGGATGGCGACCTGGATGCCGGTGCGGTCGGCCACGGTGAGGGCCGCGTCGATGACGGCCGGGGTGGAGCCCCAGTCCTCGTGCAGCTTCAGCCCGACGGCGCCGCCCCTGATCTGGGACAGCATCGCCTCCTGCGAGACGGTGTTGCCCTTGCCCAGGAAGCCGACGTTGACCGGGTACGCCTCCATCGCCTCCAGCATCCGGGCGAGGTGCCAGGGGCCCGGTGTGACGGTGGTGGCCTTGGAGCCCTCGGCCGGGCCGGTACCGCCGCCGACCAGGGTGGTGACCCCGGAGGACAGCGCCTCGTCGGCGATCTGCGGGCAGATGAAGTGCACATGGGCGTCGATCGCGCCCGCGGTGAGGATGCGCCCGTTGCCCGCGATGACCTCCGTCTCGGGGCCGATCACGAGGTCGGGGTGGACGCCGTCCATGGTGTCGGGATTGCCGGCCTTGCCGATGCCAGTGATCCGGCCGTCCCGGATGCCGACGTCGGCCTTGATCACGCCCCAGTGGTCCACGACGACCACACCGGTGATCACGGTGTCGGGGGTGCCCTCGGCGCGGGTGGCGCGGGACTGGCCCATGGACTCGCGGATGACCTTGCCGCCGCCGAAAACCGCCTCGTCGCCGGAGGCGCCGGGGCCGCCGGAGCGGTCCTCCTCGATCTCGATGAGCAGGTCGGTGTCGGCGAGCCGGATACGGTCGCCGGTGGTGGGGCCGAACAGGTCGGCGTAGGCGGCGCGGGAGATCTCAGGCATCGAGGGCACCTCCGGTCTCGCCGCGCAGTCCGGGTACGATCCGGGCGCCGCCGAGGGGGACGAGTTCGACCTCGACGGGGATGCCGGGCTCGAAGCGGACGGCCGTACCGGCGGCGATGTTCAGCCGCCTGCCGTGCGCGGCGGACCGGTCGAAGTCCAGGCCGGGGTTGGCCTCGGCGAAGTGGTAGTGCGAGCCGACCTGGACGGGCCGGTCGGCGGCGTTGAGGACGGTGAGCCGGATGGGCTCGCGCCCGGGGTTGCAGACGACCGGGCCGTCCGCGAACAGCACCTCTCCGGGAATCATCGCGGCCTCCTCAGACGATCGGGTCGTGGACGGTGACCAGCTTGGTGCCGTCCGGGAAGGTGGCCTCCACCTGGACGTCGTGGATCATCTCGGCGATGCCCTCCATCACGTCGTCCCGGGTGAGCACCTTGCGGCCGGAGGACATCAGCTCGGCGACCGTCCGGCCGTCGCGGGCGCCCTCCAGGACGTGCGCCGTGATGAGCGCGACCGCCTCCGGGTGGTTGAGCTTCACACCGCGGGCCCGGCGCCGCTCGGCCACGTCGGCCGCCACATGGATCAGCAGTCGCTCTTGCTCGTGCGGGGTCAGTTGCACGTCCCACCTCACAGTCCTCGCTCCGGACCGTGCGGGGCCCGGTTGCCGCAGCCACGGCTCGGGGCCGGCTGGTGCGGAGAAACCCCTGGTGGCGTGGGAGCGAAGGCTAGTTCGCCGGCGTTTCGACGACGTTAACCGGCGGGCCTTCGGCGCGCCTTGGCCGTCAGGTGGTGCCGGGGCGGCGGTGCTCGGCCGCGATGCCGAAGCGGTGCCGCTCCTGCGGCGGGGAGGCGGAGACCTCGCGGACGCCGGAGACGGAGCTGATCACCGGCTCGTCCCGCTCCGCCGCCTGCGCGTCGAGCGCTTCGAGACGCTCCAGGTCGGCGGCGGAGACGAGTGCGACGAGTGGTTTGCCGTGCCGGGTCACCACGACCCGCTCACTGCCGTAGACCACCCGGTTGATCAGGTCGGCGAGCTCAGCCCTGGCTTGCGTCACCGGAATCTCGTAGGCCATGAGCCCATTCTAACGTCACGTACATCCTGTACATTTTTTACAGAAGCGGGGCCGCCAGTGGTCCCGCCGCTCAGGAGGGGTGTGCCATGACCCGACCGAACGCCCGACATGTCCTGCCCGAGTTCACCGAGCGCGACGGAGGGATCCGCCGCACGCTCGACCCGTACGCCAAGCTGTTCGAGCACCGGATCGTGCTGCTGGGCACGCCGCTCGACGACGCGGCGGCCACGGATGTGATCGCCCAGCTGATGCAGCTGGAACACGCCGCCCCGGACCGGGACATCACCCTGTACCTGAACTGCCCCGGCGGCGACTTCCACGCCATGACGGCGGTGTACGACACGATGCGCTACGTCGGCTGCGACGTGGAGACGTACTGCCTGGGCCAGGCCGTCTCGGTGGCCGCCGTGCTGCTCGCGGCCGGGACGCCCGGCAAGCGGTTCGCGCTGCCCGGCTCGCGGGTGGTGCTGCGCCAGCCGGAGCTGGCCGAGCCGGTGCAGGGTCAGCCGAGCGATCTGGAGATCGAGGCGGCGGAACTGGTGCGGACCCGGGAGCTGATGGAGGAGCTGCTCGTCCGGCACACCGGCCGGGACGCCGCCACCGTCCACGCCGGCCTGGAGCGCGAGCGGGTGCTGGACGCCACCGGCGCCCTGGAGCACGGCCTGGTCGACGGGATCGTGGGCGCCCGTGAGAACCTGCCCGGCGGCCGGTGAGCCGCCCTTGCTGCCGGAGGAGCTGCCGCCGCTGCCCGCACTGACCCGGGCCGAGGGCGAGTTGATCGACCGTTACCTGGAGGCGGCCGACCTGCTGGGCCGGATCAACCCGGCCCGGCAGGGGGACACGTACCGGGCGCTGAGGGCCGCGCAGGCGCTGGTGCGCACGACGGCCGCACTCCGCGACGCGCTCGCGCTGATGCACGAACGGGGCGAACGGGAGCTGTACGGGGGCACGCTGGCACACGCGCTGCGGGTGCTGGACGGTGAGCGCCGCACCGCGCGCGTCGCGCTCCCGCCCGATGCCGTGGGCTGACCCGGACACCGCCGGGGGCCGTACGGGGGCCCGGCGTGTCGTCCGCCGAGCCGAAACGGGCCGAACGTGCTACCGCCGACCGGTGTATCTCCGGGCCCGTTTCCGGGCCCGCCGAGTTGCGCGCCAGGCGCCCGGCGGGCCACCGCACGGCCATGGAAGCCCAGGTCCGGGACTGTGGACGAGAGTTGACGGCGACTCGGACACACCCCTGTCCACCCGAACGGGTGAGTGGTGAGTAACACCACAAACCCCCGATTCCATTGGGTTTTTCGGACAGGAGTGGGCCAAGATCCCTGACTGACGACAAGACCCCGCCACAACGGCAGGGCGCATCCGGGCGGACGCCGAGTCCTGCCGCCACCCGGATGACCGGTCGACAGAAGTGCATCGGCAGGAGTGGAGGACCCGAGCAAGCCGGGTCGCCGGGACGGATGTCCGCGAGGAGCGGACGATCGTGCCGAGCAACCCTTGGGGTGAAGCCGTGGTGACACGGCCGGGCAACTTCGCCAGCCCGAATCCGACAGGTCATCCTTCACAGGCGGCTGACGAAGGGTTGCGCATGACTGCGCTCAATCGTGTCCCGTCGCTGATGGCTCGGGCCGGCACCGCCTCGGCCCTCACCCTCGCCGCCGTGGGCGGCTCCATCATGGTGCCGGGGCTGGCCACCGACGCCTCCGCCGCGACCACCGCGTCGAAGGCACTGAAGGTCGCGGCGTCCAAGAAGGGCGCCCCCTACCGCTACGGAGCCACCGGGCCGGGCCGGTTCGACTGCTCGGGCCTGACGCTGTACTCGTTCAAGAAGGCCGGCAAGAAGCTGCCGCGCACGGCCGCGCAGCAGTACAACAAGACGCACCACATTTCCTCGAGCCGTCGCAAGGCCGGTGACCTGGTCTTCTTCCACTCGGGGTCCAGCGTCTACCACGTCGGCATCTACGCCGGTAAGGGCAAGATCTGGCACGCGCCGAAGACCGGGGACGTGGTGCGGCTCCAGAAGATCTGGACCAAGAGCGTCTGGTACGGCCGGGTCAACTAGCGAGGGCGGCCGGGAGCGGTCCCCACGGCGTACCCACGCCCCCGGGGCCGTTCCCGGACTCAGCGGGCCGGAGAGGGCTCCGGGCGGGCCGTGGCGGGCCGCGGCCGGCCCGGGACGCACCAGGGCAGCTCGACGAAGACCGTCTTGCCGCCCTCACGGGTCGGGCGGACCCGCAGCTTGCCGCCGCACTCGACGGTGAGACACCGGATGATGGCCATGCCGCGCCCGTTGTCCTGGGCGACGGCGGCCGGGAGTCTCTTCGGCATCCTCGGATGGCTGTCCGTCACGCCGATGAGCAACAGCTCGTCGCGGGCCAGTACGACGTCCACGGTGAAGGTGGGCGACTGGCCCCGGGTGTGCTGGACGGCGTTGGTGGCCAGCTCGGAGACGATGAGGCGCACGGTGTCGGTGACCTCGTCGTCCGCGGGGAGCCCCCAGCTCGCCAGGGTGCCCACCACGTAGGACCTGGCCGTGCGGACCGAGGCCGGATCGCTCGGCAGAGTGATGGATGCTTCCAGATGGTCTGCCATGGCGAAGTCGTCCCTTTCCCACGGGCGGCCCGCCGACCTCCCCCGGCCCGCGCGACGACGTGGGGCGGAGGGTTCGGGCACGGTCCCGCTCTGGTGCCTGCACGTCAGCCTGCCATTACGGAAGCGGTCCGGTGAACCAACCCCCCAGATACGCGGACATCTGTCGCTCAACGGGGTGAACTCTGCGACGCGAGACCGTATTTGACGGGGTTTTTACCGCCCTCAGCAGGGCCGGACGGCGGTGATGACCCTTACGGCCCGTTCGATGTCCGCCTCCGAGAGGTCCGCGCGGGCGGTCAGCCGCAGCCGGGAGACGCCGTCCGGGACGGACGGCGGGCGGAAGCAGCCGACCGACAGCCCCTGGGTACGGCAGTCGGCGGCCCAGCGCACGGCGGCGTCGGGGGACGGTGCCCGTACGGAGACCACGGCCGCGTCCGGGCGTACCGCCGCGAGGCCCTCGGCGGTGAGCCGGGCGTGCAGTTCGGCGGCGACCGCGCGGACGCGCGCCGGGCGCTCCGGTTCGCGCCGGAGCAGGCGCAGCGCGGCAAGCGCGGCCCCGGCGGCCGCGGGGGCGAGGCCGGTGTCGAAGATGAACGTCCGCGCGGTGTTGACCAGATGGCCGATCACCCGCGCCGGCCCCAGCACCACCCCGCCCTGGCTGCCCAGCGACTTGGACAGCGTGGCCGTGGCCACCACGTCGGCCGCACCCGCGAGCCCGGCCGCGTGGGCCGCGCCCCGGCCGCCCTCCCCCAGGACGCCCAGGCCGTGGGCGTCGTCCACGACCAGTCCGGCACCGTGTTCCCGGCAGGCTTCGGCCAGCGAGCGCAGGGGGGCCGCGTCACCGTCGACGGAGAACACCGTGTCGGAGACGGCGATCGCCTCCCCCTGATGGGTCGCCAGAGCCTTGGTCACGGCCTCCGGGTCGGCGTGTCCCACGACCTGGGTGGTGGCGCGCGCGAGGCGGCAGCCGTCGATCAGGGAGGCGTGGTTGCCCGCGTCGGAGACGATCAGCGAGCCGTGCGGGCCGAGCGCGGTGACGGCGGCGAGATTGGCCGCGTAGCCGGAGGACAGCACGAGGGCCGCCTCGAAGCCGCAGAACTCGGCGAGCTCGGTCTCCAGGCGGGTGTGCAGCTCCGTGGTGCCGGTGACCAGCCGGGAGCCGGTGGCCCCGCCGCCCCAGGTCCGGGCCGCCGCGGCCGCGCCCTCGACGACCTCGGGGTGGCGGGCCAGGCCCAGGTAGTCGTTGCTCGCCAGGTCCAGCAGGGGCGAGTCGGCGGGCCGGGGGCGCAGGGTCCGCAGGAGTCCGGCGCGGCGGCGCGCCTCGGCCTGCTCGTCGATCCAGCCGAACGCCATGGCTCCTCCGTGGGCTTGCTCTGGTGGGCGCTTTTGTAGACAACAGACAGACACTAGCGGCGCGGAGAGCCGCCCATGATGTGGCAATACCCACACGGTGAACCTCGGTCCTTGTGCGAAGTCTCCTTGGCCCCGAGCGGTCGGGTAGGACAGGATCAAGCCTCATGGACCTGCTGAACACGCTGGTGGACAAGGGACTGCGGCGCGAGACGCCGACCCGCGAGGAAGCGCTCGCCGTGCTCGCCACCTCCGACGACGACCTGCTCGATGTGGTGACCGCGGCTGCCAAGGTGCGGCGGCACTGGTTCGGCCGCAGGGTGAAACTCAACTATCTGGTCAACCTCAAGTCGGGCCTGTGCCCGGAGGACTGCTCCTACTGCTCGCAGCGGCTGGGCTCCACGGCGGGCATCCTCAAGTACACCTGGCTCAAGCCCGACCAGGCGTCCGAGGCGGCGGCCGCGGGGCTCGCCGGGGGCGCCAAGCGGGTGTGCCTGGTGGCGTCCGGGCGCGGGCCCACCGACCGGGACGTGGACCGGGTCTCCGACACCATCAAGGCCATCAAGGAACGGCACGAGGACGTCGAGGTGTGCGCCTGCCTCGGTCTGCTCTCCGACGGCCAGGCGGAGCGGCTGCGCGCGGCGGGCGCCGACGCCTACAACCACAACCTCAACACCTCCGAGGCGACCTACGGCGACATCACCTCCACCCACACCTACGCCGACCGGGTGGACACGGTGCACAAGGCGCACGCGGCCGGGCTGTCCGCCTGCTCGGGTCTGATCGCGGGCATGGGTGAGCGCGACGAGGACCTGGTGGACGTGGTGTTCGCGCTGCGCGAGCTGGACCCGGACTCCGTTCCGGTGAACTTCCTGATCCCGTTCGAGGGCACCCCGCTGGCCAAGGAGTGGAACCTCACCCCGCAGCGGTGTCTGCGCATCCTGGCGATGGTCCGCTTCGTCTGCCCGGACGTGGAGGTGCGGATCGCGGGCGGCCGGGAGGTGCACCTGCGCTCGCTCCAGCCGCTCGCGCTGCACCTGGCCAACTCGATCTTCCTCGGGGACTACCTGACCAGCGAGGGCCAGGCGGGCAAGGCCGACCTGGAGATGATCGCGGACGCCGGGTTCGAGGTGGAGGGCGCGGACGAGGTGACGCTGCCGGCACACCGGGCGGCGGCCGCCGGAGGCGGCTGCGGGCCGGGCGCGGAGCAGGCCGGGTGCGGGTCGCACGCCGGGGGCGGCGTCTGCGGTACGGCCCCGGTCGCGGCCGACGCGCCCGCCTCCGCCGGGCCGCGTACCGATCTGGTCGCCGTGCGCCGCCGGGGTGCCGGGACGGACCTCGCGCCCAATGCCTGATCCGGGTACGGCCGAGCTGCTGGAACTGGACCGGCGGCATGTGTGGCATCCGTACGGTCCGATGCCGGGCCGGAGCGAACCGCTCGTGGTGGAGTCGGCGAGCGGGGTCCGGCTGCGGCTGGCGGACGGCGCGGAGCTGGTCGACGGCATGTCCTCCTGGTGGTCGGCGATCCACGGGTACCGCCACCCGGTGCTGGACGAGGCGGCACGCGAACAGCTGGGGCGGATGAGCCATGTGATGTTCGGCGGACTCACCCACGAGCCCGCCGTACGGCTGGCGAAGCTCCTTGTCGACATGTCGCCCGAGGGGCTCGAGCACGTCTTCCTCGCGGACTCCGGGTCGGTGTCCGTCGAGGTGGCCGTCAAGATGTGCCTCCAGTACTGGCGTTCGCTCGGCCGACCCGGCAAGCGGCGCCTGCTGACTTGGCGCGGCGGCTACCACGGCGACACCTGGCACCCCATGTCGGTGTGCGATCCGGAGGGCGGCATGCACGGGTTGTGGTCCGGCGCGCTGCCCCGCCAGGTGTTCGCGGACGCGCCGCCCGCCGCCTACGAGGAGGCGTACGCGGAGCATCTGCGGTCCATGATCGAGCGGCACGCGGACGAACTGGCCGCGGTGATCGTGGAGCCGGTGGTGCAGGGCGCGGGCGGGATGCGGTTCCACTCCCCCGCGTATCTGCGCGTGTTGCGCGAGGCGTGCGACGCGCACGACGTGCTGCTGGTGTTCGACGAGATCGCCACCGGCTTCGGACGTACGGGCGCGCTGTTCGCGGCGGAGCACGCCGGGGTCTCGCCCGATGTGATGTGTGTGGGCAAGGCGCTGACCGGCGGTTATCTCACACTGGCGGCCACCTTGTGCACCACCCGGGTGGCCGACGGCATCTCCCGCGGCGAGGTGCCGGTGCTCGCGCACGGGCCGACCTTCATGGGCAACCCGCTGGCCGCCCACGTGGCCTGCGCCTCCGTCGAACTGCTGCTCGGGCAGGACTGGCGGGGTGAGGTCAAGCGGATCGAGGCCGGTCTGCGGGAGGGTCTGGCCGGGGCCGCGGAGCTGCCCGGTGTCCGGGACGTGCGCGTGCTGGGCGCCATCGGTGTGGTCCAGCTCGACCACGAGGTGGACATGGCGGCCGCGACGCGGGCCGCCGTGCGGGAGGGCGTGTGGCTGCGCCCCTTCCGCGACCTGGTCTACACGATGCCGCCGTACGTCACGGACGACGCGGACGTGGCACGGATCGCGCGCGCGGTGTGCGCCGCGGCGCGGGAGGGATGACATGCCGGTACTGGTGATCACGGGCACGGGCACGGAGATCGGCAAGACGATGGTGACGGCCGCCGTGGCGGCCGCCGCCCTCGCGGCCGGCCGCTCGGTGGCCGTCCTGAAGCCCGCGCAGACGGGCGTACGGCCGGACGAGCGCGGCGACGCGGACGAGGTGGCCCGCCTCGCGGGTCCGGTCACGTCCCGTGAACTGGCCCGCTACCCCGACCCCTTGGCCCCCGTCACGGCCGCCCGCCGCTGCGGTCTCCCGCCGGTCCACCCCCAGGACGTGGCCGAGGCCGCCGCCAAGCTCGCCACCGACCACGACCTGGTCCTGGTGGAGGGCGCGGGCGGCCTCCTGGTCCGCTTCGACCCCGCGGGCGGCACCCTGGCCGACGCCGCGGCCCTCTTGAACGCCCCGGTCCTCGTGGTGGCCCCGGCGGGCCTGGGCACGCTGAACGCGACGGAACTGACGGCCCGCGAACTGAAGCGCCGGGAGCTGGAGTTGACGGGCGTGGTGATCGGGTCCTGGCCCTCCGAGCCGGACCTCGCCACCCGCTGCAACGTCACCGACCTCCCGGAGGTCGCCGGAGCCCCCCTCCTCGGCGCTCTCCCCCAGGGCACGGGCACCCTGCCCCCGGCGGACTTCCGCCACCGGGCCCCGGCCTGGCTGTCCCCCCGCCTGTGGGGGACGTGGGACGCGGACGGGTTCCGGGAACGGGAGGGGACAGGGTAGGAACGTACGGATTCCTCCCCTCCCGCATCCGCCGCTCCACCGATTGCCGAACACCGTTTCAGGTGTGGTTCGGGTCACACTAGGCTCGGGCCCTGGCCGTGGAGCCGGGATGTCGAGGCGATGGGGAGTGCATCTTGTTCACATCTGCTGCTCAGGACGCGCCGGGTGCGGTGCCGGGCCGGGGAACGGTGGCGCGGGCCCGGGGGCTGACCAAGGCGTACGGCACCGGGGAGACGGCCGTGGTCGCACTGGACTCGGTGGACGTGGACATCGCGCGCGGGCGGTTCACCGCCGTGATGGGGCCCTCCGGGTCGGGGAAGTCGACGCTGATGCACTGCCTGGCCGGGCTGGACACGGTCTCGGCCGGGCAGGTGTGGCTCGGGGACACCGAGATCACGGGGCTGAAGGACGGCGAGCTGACCAGGCTGCGCCGGGACCGGATCGGGTTCGTCTTCCAGTCGTTCAATCTGATCCCCACCCTGACGGCGGCGGAGAACATCACCCTGCCGATGGACATCGCGGGCCGTAAGCCCGAGCCCGGCTGGGTGGACCAGGTGATCGACAGGCTGGGACTGCGGGACCGGCTCGGGCACCGCCCGGCCCAGTTGTCAGGTGGCCAGCAGCAGCGTGTCGCCTGCGCGCGGGCGCTGGCCTCGCAGCCGGAGCTGATCTTCGCGGACGAGCCCACCGGCAACCTGGACTCCCGCTCGGGCCTGGAGGTGCTGGGCTTCCTGCGCAGCGCGGTGGACGACCTCGGGCAGAGCGTGGTCATGGTGACCCACGACCCCGGCGCCGCCGCCCACTCCGACCTCGTGCTGTTCCTGGGCGACGGCCGGATCGTGGACCGTATGGAGCGGCCCACGGCGGACACCGTGCTGGAGCGGATGAAGGCGTTCGACGTGGTCCGGGGCCGGCTCGGCGACGACGCCGTGGCGCGGGAGGACTGAACCCCCGTGCTCAAGGCGACCCTGAGAAGTTTCCTCGCGCACAAGGGGCGGCTGGCGCTCTCCGCGCTCGCCGTCGTGCTGTCCGTGGCCTTCGTCTCGGGGAGCCTGATCTTCTCCGACACGGTGACCCGCACCTTCGACCGGCTGTTCGCCTCCACGGCGGCGGACGTCACGGTGGGCCCGAAGCAGGACCTCCGCTCCCCGGTGCCGGGCGGCGCGACACTGACGGTGCCCGCGGACCTCGCCGGCCGGGTGGCGAAGGCCCCCGGTGTCGCCTCGGCGCACGCGGACGTGTCGGTGCAGAACGTCACGGTGACCGACAGCCGCGACCGGTCCGTCGGCCCGACCACCGGCGCCCCGACGATCGCCACCTCCTGGCACCTGACCGACCGCAGCCCGGTGGAGCTGACCTCGGGTCATGCCCCGCGCGGCGCGGACCAGGCCCTGCTGGACGCGGACACCGCGGGCAAGAAGCATGTGGGCATCGGCGACACGCTGACCGTGCAGGCCCAGCCGGGCACGTTCCGGGTGCGGGTCGTGGGCATCGCCACCTTCCGCACCACCAACCCCGGCGCCGCGCTGGTCTTCCTGGACCAGGCCACGGCCGGGAAGCAGTTGCTGGGCTCGGCGGGCAAGGCCACCTCCATCTCGGTGGAGGCGGCACCGGGCGTCACCCACCCGGAGCTGAAGAACCGGGTCGCCGCCGCGATCGGCAGCGGTGGTTACGAGCTGCGGACCGCCGCCGAACAGGCCAAGTCGGCGGCGGCGAACCTCGGCGGATTCCTCGACGTGATCAAGTACGTGATGCTGGGCTTCGCCGGGATCGCGGTGCTCGTCGGCATCTTCCTGATCGTCAACACCTTCTCCATGCTGATCGCCCAGCGCACCCGTGAACTCGGCCTGCTGCGGGCGCTGGGCGCGGACCGGCGTCAGGTGCGGCGCTCGGTGCTGCTGGAGGCGCTGCTGCTCGGCGTGGTGGGCTCCACGCTGGGCCTCGCGGCCGGGATCGGGATGGCGTACGGGCTGATCCGGCTGATGAGCCTGTTCGGGATGAACCTGAAGGCCACCGAGATGGTGATCGGCTGGGGCACGCCGGTGGCCGCGTACGTGGTCGGGGTGGGCGTCACCTTCGTCGCCGCGTACCTCCCGGCGCGGCGGGCGGCGACGGTGTCGCCGATGGCGGCGCTGTCGGACGCGGAGATCGCCGGGGTGGACAAGCCGCTGACCGGCCGGGCCGTCGCGGGCGCGGTCATGGGCGTGGCCGGGGCGGCGGCGCTGGCCGGGTGCGTGGCGGCGACGAAGGCGGCTCCGGCGGCCGCGCTGCTGGGGCTGGGCGTCGTGCTGACGCTGATCGCCATGGTGATCGCCGGGCCGCTGCTGGTGCGGCCGGTGATCCGGGTGCTGGGCGCGGCCTTCCCCTCGCTGTTCGGTTCGGTGGGCCGGATGAGCCAGCGCAACGCACTGCGCAACCCGCGCCGTACGGGTGCCACGGCGGCGGCACTGATGGTGGGCCTGGCGCTGGTCGGCGGGATGTCGGTGGCGAGCGCCTCGATGTCGGCCTCGTTCGACCGGCAGATCGACCGCACGCTGGGCGCGGACTTCATCGTGCAGAGCGCCAACTTCAGCCCGTTCAGCGCCGATGTGCGGCGCACGGTGCGGGGGACGGAGGGCGTCGGGCTGGTCGTACCGCAGCGGATCACGCCGCTCGCGGTGCGGATGCCGGACGGCAGACGGGTGCAGACGGCCGCCTCCGCCTACGGCCCGCGTCTGGACGACGTCGTGCACCTCACCTACGCGAGTGGCGGTACCGGGGCCGCGCTGGCGGACGGCCGGCTGGCGATGGACGCCAAGTTCGCGCAGGGTCACGGAGCGCGGCTGGGAAGCACGCTGCCCGTCGAATTCCCCGGCGGCAAGGTGGCCCGGCTGACGGTCGGCGCGCTCACCAATCTGGAGTCGCCGGAGGGCTTCGGCACGCAGGGCGGCATCTTCCTGGGCCTCGGCACGGTGGACAAGTACGTCCCCGGCGGCCAGGACTCGGTGCTCTACGTCAACGCCGCCCCCGGCACCGACGCGGCCGGCCTGCGGGCGAGCCTGACATCGGCGCTCAAGCCGTATCCGCAGCTCCAGGTCCGCGACCAGGCCGACTACAAGAAGCTGGTACACGACCAGATCTCGGTGCTGCTGTACCTGGTGTACGCGCTGCTCGGGCTGGCGATCGTCATCGCGGTGCTCGGCGTGGTCAACACCCTGGCGCTGTCGGTGGTGGAGCGCACCCGCGAGATCGGGCTGCTGCGGGCGATCGGGCTGAGCCGGCGGCAGTTGCGCCGCATGATCCGGCTGGAGTCGGTGGTGATCGCGGTGTTCGGCGCGGTCCTCGGGCTGGCGCTGGGGCTGGTGTGGGGCGTGTGCGGTCAGCAGGTGCTGGCGCTGCGCGGGCTGAAGGAGCTGCAGGTGCCCTGGGGCACCATCGTCGCCGTGATGATCGCTTCGGCGGTGGTGGGCGTGGTGGCTGCCCTGTTCCCGGCGCTGCGGGCGTCGCGGATGAACGTACTGACCGCCATCGCCCACGAGTGAGGGCCCCGGTCCGGTGGCGGGTTTCCGCCCGGCACGGCACGGTATAGATGGTCCGTACCGCGTGAACTGCAAGGGGGCGCGTCCCGGCGCGGACTTCGGGCTCCCTCGCGGGTCCGCGCGTCTTCCAGGCCCGGCCGGCCACCCAGGTACCGCGTCCCCCAGCCGAAAAGGGATGCGCCATGACCACCAACACCAGCGACGGGCAGGTCGGCTTCGCCGATCTCGCACTGGCCCCCGAGATCCAGCGGGCGCTGGCCGCGCTCGGCTACGAGGAGCCCACCCCGATCCAGCAGGAGGCCATCCCGCCCCTGCTGGAGGGCAACGACCTGCTGGGACAGGCGGCCACCGGCACCGGCAAGACCGCCGCGTTCGCGCTGCCGGTGATCCAGCGCATCGCCGCCGAGGGCAAGGGCAAGGGGCCCAGCGCGCTGGTGCTGGTGCCGACCCGCGAGCTGGCCATCCAGGTCTCGGAGGCCGTACACCGCTACGGCACCGACCTCGGCGTCCGCGTCCTGCCGGTCTACGGCGGCCAGCCCATCGGCCGCCAGCTCCGGGAACTCCAGCGCGGTGTGGACGTGGTGGTGGCGACGCCGGGCCGCGCGCTGGACCACATCGCGCGCGGCACGCTGCCCCTCGGCGGCCTGCGCACGGTCGTGCTGGACGAGGCCGACGAGATGCTGGACATGGGGTTCGCGGAGGACATCGACTCGATCCTGGAGAACGTGCCGGAGGAGCGGCAGACGGTGCTGTTCTCGGCGACGATGCCCTCGCGGATCGACTCCATGGCGCGCAAGCACCTCAGCGACCCGGTGCGGGTGCGGATCGAGCGGGAGGCCCCGGCGCCGGGCGAGGCGCCGCGCGTCCGGGAGTCGGCGTACATCGTGGGGCGGGCGCAGAAGGCGGCCGCTCTGGGGCGGCTGCTGGACGTGGAGTCCCCGGAGGCGGCGATCGTGTTCTGCCGCACCCGCGACCAGGTCGACCAGCTCTCCGAGACCCTCAACGGCCGCGGCTACCGCGCGGAGGCGCTGCACGGCGGGCTGAGCCAGGAGCAGCGGGACCGGGTGATGGGCAGGCTGCGCGGCGGCACGGCGGACCTGCTGGTCGCCACCGACGTCGCGGCGCGCGGCATCGACGTCGAGCACCTCACGCATGTGATCAATTACGACGTGCCCTCGGCACCGGAGTCGTACGTGCACCGCATCGGCCGGGTCGGGCGCGCGGGCCGTGAGGGCGTGGCGATCACGCTCGCGGAGCCCCGCGAGTCCCGGATGCTGAAGGCGATCGAGCGGGCGACCGGCCGGAAGGTGCCGCTGGAGAAGGTGCCCACGGTGGCGGACCTGCGGGCCAGGCGGCTGGAGCTGACGCGGGCCGCGCTGCAGGAGAGCCTGCTGGAGGACGGGGACCTGGAGCGGTTCCGGGTGGTGGTGGAGACCCTCGGGGACGAGTTCGACGTGATGGACGTGGCGCTGGCGGCGGTGAAGCTGGCCCACGAGTCGGGCGGCGCGGCCTTCGACGAGGAGGAGATCCCGGAGCTGGCGCCCAGGGACCGCGACCGCGGCGACCGGGGCCGGGGCGGCGACCGCGACCGGGGCCAGCGCGGACGGCCGCGCGGCCGCACCTCGCCGGGCATGACCCGCCTGTTCGTCGGCGCCGGACGCAGCGCGGGCGTACGGCCGCAGGACCTCGTCGGCGCCATCGCCGGCGAGACCCGCCTGAGCGGCCGGGACATCGGCGCCATCGAGATCGCGGACCGCTTCTCCCTGGTGGAGGTCCCCGAGGAGGCGGCGGACGACGTCGTACGCGCCATGCGCGGCGCCAACGTCAAGGGCCGCCGGGCCCAGGTGCGCCGGGAGCGGGACCAGTCCCGCTGAACGTCCGGACGCCCGGTCTCACGTACCGGAAACCTCCTGGTCCGGTGATCGGGTGGTCTGCTTGGCTCGGGGCATGAGTGATCCGAGCATCCGGCACGCCCTGCCCGCCGACATCGACGCCGTGCTGGCGTTCTGGGGCGAGGCCGCCGAGGGGACGAGCATCAGCGACGACCACGCCGGGGTGGCCCGGCTGATCGAGCGGGACCCTGAGGCCCTGCTCCTGGCGGAGCTGGACGGAGTGCTGGCCGGCACGGTCATCGCGGGCTTCGACGGCTGGCGGTGCTCGGTCTACCGGCTCGCGGTGCACCCCGGCCATCGCCGCCGGGGCATCTCGCGGGCGCTGCTGGCGGCGGCCGAGGACCGGTTCGCCGCGCTGGGCGGGCGCCGCGTGGACGCGATGGTGCTGGTGCGCAACGAGACGGCGCACCATGCCTGGAGCGCGGCGGGGTACGGGCCGGAGGAGAAGTGGCGTCGCTGGGTCAAGCCGCTGAACGGCTGAACCCACGAGCGCCGCTTTGCTGATCCTTTACCATTGGGGCAGCACCTCGGCACTCGATGAAAGGTTGTGAGCGTCCACTCATGGGCGACCCTGCCGGTCCGCATCACCGACATCGCGCGGTCCTTCCCGTCCTGACCGATCCTGGGACGGAGGTGACCCGATGACCGAAGTGCTCCTCCTGCTGGTGGCGATCCTGCTCTCGCTCGCCTGCGGCGCCTTCGTAGCGGCCGAGTTCTCGCTGACCACGGTCGAGCGCGGCGAACTGGAGCGGGCCGCGGCGAAGGGTGAGACCGGCGCCCAGGGTGCGCTGAAGGCCGTACGCCAGCTCACCTTCCAGCTCTCCGGCGCGCAGCTCGGCATCACCGTGACCAACCTGGTCGTCGGCATGCTGGCCGAGCCGTCCATCGGGGCGCTGCTCTCCGGGCCGTTCCGGGCGATGGGCCTCTCCGGGGCGTCGGCCCGCACGGCCGCGCTGGTGCTGGGCACCGCCCTGTCGACGGTGTTCCTGATGGTCGTCGGCGAACTGGTGCCGAAGAACTGGGCGATCTCCTCGCCGCTGGCCGTGGCCAAGCGGGTGGGCACCCCGCTGCGCTGGTTCAGCCTGGCCTTCCGCCCCTTCATCACCCACCTCAACAACACCGCCAACCGGGTTGTACGCCGCCTCGGCCTGGAGCCCGCCGAGGAACTGGCCTCCGCGCGCGGCCCGCAGGAACTGGTGGCGCTCGCCCGGCACTCCGCCAAGGCGGGCGCGCTGGAGCCGGACACCGCCGAACTGTTCGTGCGCACACTGAACCTGGCGGACCTGTCGGCGGAGAACGTGATGACCCCCCGGGTCCAGGTCGTCGCCCTCGACACCCTGGCCACGTGCGAGGACGTGGCGAACGCGACGCGGGCCACCGGCCTCTCCCGCTTCCCGGTGTACCGGGGCAACCTGGACTCGGTCGTCGGTGTCGCCCACATCAAGGACGTACTGGCGCTGCCCGCCGAGGACCGGCCGGTCCGCTCGGTCACCCAGATCATGCGCGAACCCCTGCTGGTCCCGGAGTCCCTGACCGTGGACCGCCTGCTGGACCGGCTGTCCGGCCGGCGCACCATGGCCGTCGTCATAGACGAGTACGGCGGCACGGCGGGCGTGGCCACGCTGGAGGACATCGTCGAGGAGGTGGTCGGCGAGGTCCGCGACGAGCACGACCCGCACGAGACTCCCGACCTGGCCCCGGCCGGCACCGACGACCAGGGCCGCACCCTGTACTCGGCGGACGGCGCGGCCCGCACCGACCAACTGGCGCGGGTGGGCCTGAGGGTGCCCGACGGCCCGTACGAGACGCTGGCCGGGCTGATCGCCACCGAGCTGGGCCGTATCCCGGAGGCCGGCGACAGCCTGGACGTCGACGGCTGGCGCCTTGACGTGGTGGACGCCTCCGGGCACCGGGCCGCGCGGGTGCTGCTGCACGCGCCGGTGAAGGAACCGGACGGCAGCCACGCCGACGAGCCGACGGGGAGGGCGCGATGACCGCCGTACAGATTCTGATCGGTCTGGCGACCCTGGTCGTCAACGCCTTCTTCGTGGGCGCCGAGTTCGCGCTGATCTCGGTGCGCCGCTCGCAGGTGGAGCCGCTGGCCATGGAGGGCGACAAGCGGGCCCGGCGGGTGCTGTGGGGGCTGGAGCACGTGTCGGCGCTGCTGGCGGCCGCGCAGCTCGGCATCACCCTGTGCACGCTGGTCCTCGGTGTGGTCGCGGAGCCGGCCATCGCGCATCTGCTGGAGCCGGTGTTCCACGCGGTCGGGGTGCCCCCGGGGGCGGGGCACGCGGTGTCGTTCGTGATCGCGCTGACCCTGGCCACCTATCTGCACATGCTGCTGGGCGAGATGGTGCCCAAGAACATCGCGCTGGCCGAGCCGGTGCGCACCGCGCTGCTGCTCGGACCGCCGCTGGTGGCGCTGGCCCGTGCGCTGCGGCCGGTGATCTTCGCCATCAACGCCTTCGCCAACGGCCTGCTGAAGCTGCTGCGGGTGGAGGTCAAGGACGAGGTGTCCGCGACCTTCACCGACACCGAGCTGGCCGAGATCGTCAAGGACGCCACGGAGGCGGGCCTGATCGACGACCGGGCGCAGGAGCGGCTGCACGACGCTCTCGAACTGGGCAGCCGCCCGGTCCGGGACGTGGTGGTGCCGCTGGAGCGGGTGGTCTACACGAGCGTCGGGGTCACCCCGGAGGAGTTGGAGCGGCTGTCGGCGGAGTCGGGGTTCTCCCGTTTCCCGGTGGTCGACGTGGGACGCCGGATCGTGGGCTACCTGCATGTGAAGGACGCGCTGGACGCCTCGCCGCGCGACGTGCCGTTCCGGCTGCGCGACATGCGGCCGATCGCGCGGGTGCGGGAGTCCTCCCCGCTGGACGACGTGCTCACCGCGATGCGCGGCAGCCGCACGCACGTGGCGGCGGCGATCGGCGCGGACGGCAGGCTGGCCGGGCTGGTGACCATGGAGGACGTGCTGCGGGAGCTGTTCGGGCAGCCCGCCTGAGCGGTGCCGGGGGTGGGGACGGGGGGACCGACCGGTGGGTATGGCGCCGGGATACCATCGCTGTCGCCATGCAGACGAATCCCACACCTCCCGCGTACACCAGCCTCGTCGCCGTCGGTGACTCCTTCACCGAGGGCATGTCGGACCTGCTGCCCGACGGCTCCTACCGGGGCTGGGCGGACCTCCTGGCGGCCCGGATGGCCGCCCGCACGCCCGGCTTCCGGTACGCCAACCTGGCGGTGCGCGGCAAGCTGATCCAGCAGATCGTGGACGAGCAGGTGCCGCTCGCCGCCGCGATGCGTCCCGACGTGATCACGCTGGTCGGCGGGCTCAACGACACCCTGCGCCCCAAGTGCGACATGGTCCGGGTGCGGGACCTGCTGACCGAGGCGGTGGAACGGCTGGCGCCGAACTGCGAGCGGCTGGTGCTGATGCGCAGCCCCGGGCGCCAGGGTCCGGTGCTGGACCGGTTCCGGCCGCGCATGGAGGAGCTGTTCGCCTGCGTGGACGAGCTGGCCGCCAAGCACGACGCGGTGGTGGTCGACCTGTACGGGGCGCGCTCGCTGGGCGACCCCCGCCTGTGGGACGTGGACCGGCTGCACCTCACCCACGAAGGGCACCGCCGGGTGGCCGAGGCGGTCTGGCAGGCGCTCGGCCACGACGCCGAGGACGCCCAGTGGCGCACCCCCCTGGCGGCCACCCCGCCGCCCGGCTGGGGGGCCCGCCGGGTCGCGGACGTCCGCTTCACCCGCCAGTACCTGCTCCCCTGGATAGCCCGCCGCCTCACCGGCCGCTCCTCCGGCGACGGCCTCCCGGCCAAGCGCCCGGACCTGCTCCCGTACGAGCTGACGCAGGAGGACCCGGCGTAGCACCGGTCACCCGACGCGGGAGTCGGCACCCTCCAGGGACACCCCGAGCCGGCCGGCGACGGCGGTGAGGGCGGGACCCAGGGGCAGGGCGACCCGCGCGCGGGCGTGGACGTCGCCTCGGGTGGGGGCCAGGTTGACGATGAGCACCGGCTTGCCGGCCTCGGCCGCCTGGCGGACGAAGCGGAGGCCGGACATCACCGTCAGCGAGGAGCCCAGGACCAGCAGCGTGGCCGCCTCGCGGACCAGGGCCCGGCAGTGCGCGACCCGGGCGGGCGGTACGGCCTCGCCGAAGAAGACCACGTCCGGCTTGAGGATACCGCCGCAGACCGCGCAGGGCACCACGCGGAAGTCCCCGACCTGATCGTCGGTGAGGTCGGCGTCGCCGTCCGGGTTGATGCCGGCGGCCACCGGGTCGAACCCCGGATTCGCCTCCTCCAGGCGCTCCGCGAGTACCCGGCGGGCGCTCACGTCGCCGCAGGAGAGGCAGACGACACGGTCGAGGCTGCCGTGGAGTTCCACGACAGCCTCGCTCCCGGCCGCCTGGTGCAGGCCGTCGACGTTCTGGGTGATCACGCCGGAGAGCATGCCGTGCCGCCCGAAGGCGGCCACCGACCGGTGCCCGGCGTTGGGACGGGCCCGGCCGAAGGTGCGCCAGCCGAGGTGGCTGCGGGCCCAGTAACGGCGCCGGGCCGGGGCTCCGGCGGTGAAGTCCTGGTAGGTCATCGGGGTGTGCCGGCTCAGGCTGCCGCCCTCGCCCCGGTAGTCGGGGATGCCGGATTCGGTGGAGATGCCCGCCCCGCTGAGTACGAGCACCCCGCCCGCGCTCAGCGCCTCGGCGACCGGCTCCGGGTCGGTGATGCCCGGCGGCAGATCTCCGCTCGGGGTCCAGCTCAACGTAGGACGCATGCGCATAGTGCAAGAGTAGGGAATCCGCCTTCGGCGCCCGCCCCGCGCGCCTTGTAGCTTCCTCCGAGCCACCCCACGGCGCTGGCCTGCACGAATCGCCAGTACAATCCGTACACGTGACTTCAGCGCCCGCCAAGCCCCGCATCCCCAACGTCCTCGCCGGACGGTACGCCTCCGCCGAGCTCGCCACGCTCTGGTCGCCCGAGCAGAAGGTGAGGCTGGAGCGGCAGCTCTGGCTCGCCGTGCTGCGCGCCCAGAAGGACCTGGGCATCGAGGTGCCGGACCAGGCGATCGCCGACTACGAGCGCGTCCTGGACACCGTGGACCTGGCCTCCATCGCCGAGCGCGAGAAGGTCACCCGGCACGACGTGAAGGCGCGGATCGAGGAGTTCAACGACCTCGCCGGGCACGAGCACGTCCACAAGGGCATGACCTCGCGCGACCTCACCGAGAACGTCGAGCAGCTCCAGATCCGGCTCTCCCTGGAGCTGGTCCGCGACCGCACGGTGGCCGTGCTGGCCCGCCTCGGCAGGCTGTCCGGCGAGTACGCCGAGCTGGTCATGGCCGGGCGCTCGCACAACGTGGCCGCGCAGGCCACCACCCTGGGCAAGCGCTTCGCCACCGCCGCCGACGAGTTGCTGGTGGCCTACGGCCGTCTCGACGAGCTGCTGGGCCGCTACCCGCTGCGCGGCATCAAGGGCCCGGTCGGCACCGCGCAGGACATGCTGGACCTGCTGGGCGGGGACGCGGCCAAGCTGGCCGAGCTGGAGCAGCGCATCGCCCACCACCTGGGCTTCGGCCAGGCGTTCACCTCGGTCGGCCAGGTCTACCCGCGCTCGCTGGACTACGAGGTCGTCACCGCGCTGGTGCAGCTGGCGGCGGCGCCGTCCTCGCTGGCCAAGACGATCCGGCTGATGGCCGGGCACGAGCTGGTCACCGAGGGCTTCAAGCCGGGCCAGGTCGGCTCGTCCGCGATGCCGCACAAGATGAACACCCGCTCCTGCGAGCGCGTCAACGGCCTGATGGTGATCCTGCGCGGCTACGCCTCGATGACCGGCGAGCTGGCGGGCGACCAGTGGAACGAGGGCGACGTGTCCTGCTCGGTGGTGCGCCGGGTCGCGCTGCCGGACGCGTTCTTCGCGCTGGACGGCCTGCTGGAGACGTTCCTGACCGTGCTGGACGAGTTCGGCGCGTTCCCGGCCGTCGTCGCCCGGGAGCTGGACCGCTACCTGCCGTTCCTCGCCACCACCAAGGTGCTGATGGGCGCGGTGCGCGCGGGCGTGGGCCGCGAGGTCGCGCACGAGGCGATCAAGGAGAACGCGGTGGCGACCGCCCTCGCCATGCGCGAGCAGGGCGCCGAGCGCAACGACCTGCTGGACAAGCTCGCCGCCGACGACCGGCTGCCGCTGGACCGCGAGCAGCTGGCCGCGCTGATGGCCGACAAGCTGTCCTTCACCGGTGCGGCCGCCGACCAGGTCGGCGTGGTCGTGGGCCGGATCGAGGAGATCGCCAAGCAGCGTCCGGAGGCGGCCGGTTACACGCCCGGAGCGATCCTCTGAGCCCCCTGACCCAGGCGGAACTGGAGGCCGCCCGCGACCGTCTCGTGCCCGACGTGATCGCGGACGGCCTCCATGTCCTGTTCTGCGGCATCAATCCGGGCTTGATGTCGGCGGCCACCGGTCACCACTTCGCCCGTCCCGGCAACCGCTTCTGGCCGGTGCTGCACCGCTCCGGCTTCACGCCGCGCCAGCTCAGGCCCGCCGAGGAGCGCGAGCTGCTCTCGTACGGCCTCGGCATCACCAACGTGGTGGCCAGGGCGTCGGCCCGCGCGGACGAGCTGTCGCCCGAGGAGTACATCGAGGGCGGCCGGGTGCTGGCCGCCAAGGTGGAGCGGTACGCGCCCCGCTGGCTGGCCGTGGTCGGCGTGACCGCGTACCGGGCGGCCTTCGGCGACCGCAAGGCCCAAGTGGGCCCGCAGGAGCGCACGTTCGGCGCCACCCGCGTCTGGGTGCTGCCCAACCCGAGCGGCCTGAACGCCCACTGGACGGCGGCGGGCATGGCGGAGGAGTTCGGCCGGCTGCGGGAGATTGCGGCGGACTAGGGCGGGGCCGTACGGGTCACCGTGGCGAAAAGGCGTATTTCCTCGGCCTCGTCCCGGTCGGCCACGCCGACGGCGAGCCACACCTCCTCCGCCTGCCAGACGTCGAGTTCGTCGGTGCGCAGGCAGAGGGTGGCCCAGGGCTCGGGTATCTCCTCGCCGCGGGCGAGGCGCAGGCGGAGGGTGAGCTGGCCCCAGGGGGGTGTCTCGCCCCAGCGGGCGCCGAGGCGCTGGGCTATCGCCTCGCGCAGGGCGTGGACATCGTCCGCGGCCGGTCTCGGCCCGTGGCCGGTCTCCAGTTCCACGGTGTGGTGACCGGCCCCGCCCGCCGGGAGGTCCCGCGTGCGGAGCCGGTCGATGGCGGCGAGATGCCGTGCGACGACGTCCATGCGCTCCAGTAAAGCCGCCCCCACTGACAATTGGCGGCGCGTCAGGCGTCCCGCCGCCGCACGCACCAGGCGCCCGCACCCAGTGCCGCCCCCGCCCACAGTGCGGTGACCGCGAGCCCGGTCCAGGGGCCGAGCGGGCCCTCGGGGGCGCTGTGCAGGGCGAGTTGGCCCGCCCGGTCGGGCAGGTAGCCGGCGGCTCCGGAGGCGAGGTCTCCGACCACGAAGGACACGATCAGCAGGAACGGGATCAGCAGCCCGAGCGTGCCCACCCCGCTGCGCAGTACGCCCGCGAGTCCGGCCGCCAGCAGCGCCATCAGCGTCAGGTACAGCGCGCAGCCGACCACCCCGCGCAGACCCTGTGCCCAGGTGAGCCCCGCCGTCGCGCTGCCCACCGCGAGCGTGGCCAGCCCGGTCAGCAGCCCCACAGCGAGCACCGGCAGCGCGACGGCGACCACCTTCGCGGCGAACCACCGCGTCCGGTCCGGCGCCGCGGCGAGCGTCAGCCGCAGCGCACCGCCCCGGTACTCGCCGGACACCGCGAGCGCGCCGAAGACCACGGCGGCGACCTGGCCGAGGCTGACGCCGAAGAACACCGAGTACAGCGGGTCGGACCGGTCGGCCCGGGCCGCGGTGACGGCCGAGAAGGCCCCGGTGACGACGAGCACCGCCGCCAGCGCGCCGAGCAGCGACCGCAGTGTCCGGATCTTGATCCACTCGGCGTGCAGTACGGGAACGAACGGCATGGTCAGACCTCCTGCGGCTGTGCGGTGAACTCGGCCTCGCCGGCCGTCAGGTCGAGGTACGCCTCCTCCAGACTCGCTTCCTCGGCGGCG
This sequence comes from Streptomyces griseoluteus, assembly GCF_004784465.1. GTDB lineage: Bacteria > Actinomycetota > Actinomycetes > Streptomycetales > Streptomycetaceae > Streptomyces > Streptomyces griseoluteus. The sequence goes on from NZ_SRRU01000003.1 coordinate 527,233, forward strand.
AGTTCGAGCACGGGCAGCCCCTCCCCCGCCAGCAGCCGCCCGAGTTCCTCGACGTGCGCGTGCCGTACGGTCCAGGTGCCGTCCGCCGCCCGCTCCCCCTCGTGCCCGTGCCGGGCGAGGAGCGTCCCGAGCGCGTCGGCGTCGGTGCTGCGGACCCGGACCCGGGGGCGCACGCGGGCGTCGATGAAGTCCCGTACCGGGGTGTCGGCGAGGAGCCGGCCCCGGCCGAGGACGACGAGGTGGTCCGCGAAGGCGGCCGTCTCCCCCATCAGATGGCTGGACACCAGGACCGTACGGCCCTGGGCCGCGAGCCCGCGCAGCAGCGTGCGGACCCAGACGATGCCCTCGGGGTCGAGGCCGTTGGCGGGTTCGTCGAGCAGGATCACCTCGGGGTCGCCGAGCAGCGCAGCGGCGATGCCGAGGCGCTGGCGCATGCCGAGGGAGAAGGTGCGCACCCGGCGCCGGGCCACCGGGGCGAGGCCGGTCCGCTCCAGCACCTCGCCGACTCGGGTGGCGGGGAGGCGGTTGCTCACGGCGAGGGCCAGCAGGTGGTCGTGGGCGGTGCGGGAGCCGTGGGCGGCGCGGGCGTCGAGCAGGGCGCCCACCCGGCGCAGTGGGTCGCGGAGTCCGGCGTAGGGGTGGCCGTCGAGGGTGGCGGTGCCGGAGGTGGGGCGGTCCAGGCCGAGGACGAGGCGCATGGTGGTGGACTTGCCGGCGCCGTTGGGGCCGAGGAAGCCGGTCACCCGGCCGGGGCGGACGGTGAGGGTCAGGCCGTCGACGGCGCGTCTGTGCGCCCCCGGTCCCGCCAACTCCGCGCGGGCTCCTCGGAGATGCCGGGCTCCGCCTCGCCGGGTGTCAGCAGCAGGCGCGCCTGCACCCCCTCGCCCCGCCGCACGGCCGGGATCAGCGCGAGCGGGACGAGGAACAGTGCGGGCGCCCATGGGGTGCGCGGGTCGATGAACATCCAGAACGCCACGCTCAGCATGGGCACCCACAGATGCAGCAGCCGCGTGTACGTCGTCCCGCGCAGCAGCGGGCGCAGGAAGCGGACCATGCGGCCATCCTGACAGCCGCCCCCGGGAGCGGCCTCCCCCGCGCGGGGGAGCGGGTCCCCGCTCGCGGGGGAGGTACGCGGCCGCCCCTCCGGCGAGGCTCGTGCCATGACCAGCATCGAACTCCGCGACCTCACCAAGGAGTACGGCGGCCACTGCTCTGGCTGGAACTGCGGATGCTGCTCGGCGCGGTCGCCATGTTCGCCACGGTGCGGCTGCCGGTCCTGACCATCGAGCTGGCGGAGTGCGCGTGGGGTCTGCCGCCTTCCTTCCTGGACGGGCTCCCGCCGCACCGGGCCTACGCCCTGCTGGCCCCGCTCCCCCTCCTCGCGCTGTACGGCGTGGTGCTCGGCCTTGGCGCGCTGGTGACCCGGTGTGCGCGCCGCCTGCTGGGGCCCTCGGCGGCCGAGCGGCTGGCCGCGCTGGAGGAGCGGACCGAGCAGCTCCTCGAACGCACCCGCATCGCCAGGGAGTTGCACGACTCGATCGGGCACGCGCTGACCGTGGCCGTGGTGCAGGCGGGGGCCGCGCGGGCGGCCGGGGACCCGGAGTTCACCGGGCGGGCGCTGACAGCCATCGAGGAGACGGGCCGGGCCGCGCTGGAGGACCTGGAGCGGGTCCTCGGGGTGCTGCGCGAGACGGAACGGCCGGCGGGCGCCCGTCCGACGCTGGCGGACGCGGACCGTCTGCTGGAGTCGGCGCGTGCCTCCGGTGCGGAGGTCGACTTCCGGGCGACGGGCCCGGTGGAGTCCCTGCCCGGCGCGGTGTCCCGCGAGGGCTACCGCATCCTCCAGGAGGCGCTGACCAACGTCCTGCGGCACGCGGGCGCGGTGCCGGTACGGGTACGGGTGACGGCCGGGGGACGCCAACTGGCCGTGGAGATAAGCAATCCGCTCCCGACGGCCCGCTCCGCGCCCATGAGCGGAAGCGGCCTGCGCGGCATACGGGAACGCGCCGCCCTCCTCGGCGGCAGCGCCCGCACCGGCCCGGAAGCGGGCGACTGGCTCGTACGGGCCGAGCTTCCCCTGAGCTGATCTACGCTGGCCGGATGCCGGTCACCGTACTCCTCGTCGACGACGAACCCCTGGTCCGTGCCGGTCTGCGGGCCGTGCTGGCGGCGCAGCCCGACATCGAGGTGGTCGGCGAGGCGGCCGACGGGGCCGCCGTGATTCCCCTGGTACGGAGCCTGCGGCCGGACGTGGTGGCGATGGACATCCGGATGCCGCTTCTGGACGGCATCGAGGCGACCCGCGCGGTGCTGCGCACGGTGGCCGAGCCGCCGAAGATCCTGGTGGTCACGACCTTCGAGGACGACGAGTACGTCTACGAGGCGCTGCGCGCCGGTGCGGACGGGTTCCTGCTGAAACGGTCCCGCCCGGAGGAGATCGTGCACGCGGTACGGCTGGTCGCTGCGGGCGAGTCCCTGTTGTTCCCCGCGTCGGTACGGCAGTTGGCGGCCCGGTACGGCGCGGGCCGGGCGGACGCCGAACCGCTGGCGAAGGCGCGGCTGACCGAGCGCGAGGCGGAGGTGCTGCGGCTGATGGCGCGCGGGCTGACCAACGCGGAGATCGCCGCCGCGCTGGTCGTCGGGGCGGAGACGGTGAAGTCGCATGTGAGCGCCGTACTCGCCAAGTTGGGTGCGCGCGACCGCACCCAGGCGGTGATCGCCGCCTACGAGTCGGGCTTCGTCGCACCCCGGTGACCGCCCGGCCCTCGCCGGGGTGGTCGGGGCCGAGTACGATCCGCCCCACACACGCCCGCGAGCTGGGAGGACGGACCGTGGGGCAGTTGACCGGTGGCGATCCCTCGCTACTGCGGAGGATCAACTCCGCGGTGGTGCTGCGCGCGCTGCGCGACACCGACTGCGCGACGCTCACGGAGATCACCCGGGCCACCGGGCTGTCCCGGCCGACCGTCGAGGGGGTCGTGGAGGGCCTGGCCGAGGCGGGTCTGGTGGTGGAGCGGGCGGCCGAGGAGGGTACCGCCCGCCGTCAGGGGCGGCCCGCGCGCCGGTTCCGGTTCCGGGCCGAGGCGGGGCATCTGCTGGGGCTGGAGATCGGCGCGCACCGGGTGGTCGCGGTCGTCTCCGACCTGGACGGGCGGGTGCTGGGCACGCAGACACGCGACGTCGACGAGAAGGCGCCGGCCGACGAGCGGCTGGAGCGGCTGCGCGGCACGGTCGCCGAGCTGCTGCGCCGCACCGGCGTCCCACGGGGCTCGCTGCGCGCGGTGGGCGTCGGCACTCCGGGCATCGTCGAGGCCGACGGAACGGTTCGCCTGGGCACCGCGCTGCCCCAGTGGACCGGGCTCCACCTGGGCGAGCGGCTCAGCCGCTCCTTCCGGTGCCCGGTGCTGGTGGAGAACGACGCCAACGTGGCCGCCGTGGCCGAGCACTGGCAGGGCGCGGCGAAGGACACCGACGACGTGGTGTTCGTGCTGGCCGGGCTGAGTCCGGGCGCGGGCTCGCTGATCGGCGGCCGGCTGCACCGGGGGCACGGCGGGGCGGCCGGGGAGATCGGCGCGCTGCATCTGCTGGGCCGGGAGGCGACCCCGGAGGCCCTGCTGTCCACCACGGACGAGCCGCTGCCGCCGCTGGACGAGCAGGCGGTCACCGAGGTCTTCGCCCTGGCACGGGAGGGCGACGGCTCGGCGCTGGCCGCGGTGGAACGGTTCATCCAGCGGCTGGTGCACGACGTGGCCGCGCTGGTGCTGGCACTCGATCCGGAGCTGGTGGTGGTCGGCGGCTGGGCGGCCGGCCTGGACGGGGTCCTCGACCCGCTCCGCCGCGAACTGGCCCGCTACTGCCTGCGGCCCCCGGCCGTGGCGCTGTCCCTGCTGGGCGAGGCGGTGGTGGCCACGGGTGCGCTGCGGCTGGCGCTGGACCATGTGGAGCGGCAGTTGTTCGCGGTCGAGGGCGCCGTGGGAGCGTGAGGCGACAACACCGCGGCCCCTAGCGGGATTCGGGGTCGGCGGGATGCGCGGTGGCCCCTGTGCAGCGGCACGGTGCGCCGTCGCGGGGCACATGAGGGGCGTGCGGCCCGGATTCCGACACGGTGAAGGCTCCGGGGGGCCGCGGGATGCGGGTGACCCGAGTGAAGCGGCACCGGTCGCCCTCGCGGGGTGCACGAGGGACGTGCGGCCCAGATGCCGCTGCGTCCCAGTGGGGTTCCGGGGGGCCGCGGGATGCGGGTGACCCGAGTGAAGCGGCACCGGTCGCCCTCGCGGGGTGCATTCGGGCATGTTGCCGCGCCCCAGCGGGTTTCGGGGGGCGGCTGGTGGGCGGTGGCCCATGTGACGCGGCACCGTGCGCCAGGCGGGTGCGGGGCGGGCGGCCCGCACGCCGCCGCGCCCCGGTGGGATTCCGGGGCGCGGCGGGGTGCGCGGTGCTGGTGCTGCCGCTCTCAGGAGGCGCGTCGCTCGGGGTCGTGGTGTATCTCGACGTCCGGGGTGTCGCCGAAGGTGAGGCGGCAGGTGTCGGCGCGGTAGGTGGCCACGCCGAGCGCGGCGGTACGACCCTCGGCCGCGAACCGGGTGGTGACGACGAGGACGGGCGAGCCGGGCAGCCGGTCGAGTTCCTTCGCGTCCTCCGCGCCGGCCGAGCCCAGCTCCACCGCGCGGTCCTGGCCGTCCAGTTCGAGCCGCTGGAGTTCGCGCAGCACCGCACGGGCGCGGGCCGGTCCCGAGGGCGCGTCGATCGCGCTCAGGTCGGGCACCGAGGCGGCCGGGACGTACAGCAGCTCGGTGGCGACCCGCCGGCCCTGCGACATCCGGAACCGGCGTACGAGGTGCACCTCTTCGGTACCGGTGCCCAGGGCGGCCGCGACCGGGGCGGGCGGTACGGCCCGCTCGCAGTCCATCGGCTGCCAGACGTCGTCACCGGTGCCGGGCCACGTCTGCCGCCCGGTGCCGAGGGCGACGCCGACGCGCGGCGGCGCGACGGTCGTACCGACCCCCCGGCGGCGCTGCAGTCGTCCCTCCAGCTCGAGTTGCTCCAGCGCCTGCCGGAGCGTGGCGCGGGCGACGCCGAACCGGGCGGCGAGATCGCGCTCGTTCGGCAGGATCTCACCCACCGAGAACTCGGAGTCCAGCGCCTCGCTCAGTACGGTCTTGAGGTGCAAGTACTTCGGCTCCGGCACCGTTTCCAGTTGCGTGGTCCCCACCCTGTCCTCCGCGAGTGCCGTGCTCCGGCGGTTTTGGCGCCCTTGTTTATTAAAGGTTGTTGCAGTTCTTTGTGACCATAGGGCGGCCCTGATGCTTGGTCAAGACCAATTGTCCCATCCCTGCCCACTCGCCCGGTGCCCGGGTGACCGAGCGTTCACATGGAGTTCGCACGCCGAGGGGCTCCGTCCCCGGCGAGGACGCGCAGCTTGTCCGGGTTGCGGATGATGTAGACGGCGCTGATCGCGCCGTCGGTGATGCCGAGCTGGAACAGGGTGTCCGGCCTGCCCTCGGACAGCACGAGCACCGCGACACCGCCGTTCACCTCGATGAACCGGTGGGTCATGTCGGGCAGCAGGTTCTTCGAGGACACCCCGGCGAGGAAGCGTCCCACCTTGTCCGCGGTGAACAGCACCCGCACCGGGGCCTTGGCCTTGCCGCCGCTGTCGCCGACCAGACGGGCGTCGGGCGCGAGCAGGGACATCAGCCCGTCGAGGTCACCCTCCGTGGCCGCCGCGAGGAACCGCTCGGTCAGTTTCCGGCGCTGGGCGGGGTCGACGTCGTAGCGCGGCCGGCGTTCCTCCACGTGTCTGCGGGCCCGCGCGGCCAGCTGCCGTACGGCGGGCTCGCCCCGGTCCAGCAGCTCCGCGATCTCGGCGTACGGATAGCCGAACGCCTCCCGCAGCACGAACACCGCGCGCTCCAGCGGGGACAGCGACTCCAGTACGACGAGGACGGCGACGGACACGGAGTCGGCGAGCAGCGCCCGGTCGGCGGTGTCCGGGACGGTGTCCCCGAAATCGGTGGTGTAGGGCTCGGGCAGCCAGGGGCCGACGTACGCCTCGCCGCGCGACTTGACCTGCCGGAGCCGGTCCAGGGCCAGCCGGGTGGTGACGCGGACCAGGTAGGCGCGGGGTTCGCGGACCTCGGCGCGATCGGCGCGGGACCAGCGCAGCCAGGCGTCCTGCACCACGTCCTCCGCGTCCGCGACGCGGCCCAGCATGCGGTAGGCGACGCCGGTCAGCAGTGGACGGTTCTCTTCGAAGACATCGATCGCGGTCTCGGTCGTCACGGTTCCCATCCCATCCCGGCGCACCCGCCGGTGTCCAGACGAATTCGGTCGTTCCTGGCGCGTTGCGGAGCCCGGCGGGGCGGCGCCGGGCGGGGCGGGCGAAGGTCTGAGATCATCCGCTCGTACGCCGTCGAGCAGGGGGAATGCCGTGAGCATCCGGGACGCAGTCGTCACCGCCGCAGGTGACCGCATCCGCTGGGTGGAGCTGCCGGGGAGCGACGCGCCCCGCGTCTATCTGCACGGTCTGGGTGCCACGGCGGCCGCCTACTTCGCCGAGGCGGCCACCCATCCGCTGGTCGCGGGGCACCGCACGCTCCTGGTCGACCTGCTGGGACACGGGCTGAGCGACCGGCCGCACGACTTCGACTACAGCCTCGAGTCGCACGCCGGGGCACTGGCCGCCGCGCTGGCCGGGGCCGGGGTGACGGGGGCCGAGGTGATCGCGCACAGCATGGGCGGTGCCGTCGCGATCGTGCTGGCCGACCGGCACCCGGAGCTGGTGTCCCGGCTGATGCTGATCGACGCCAACCTCGACCCGGTGGAGCCCGCCAGGGGCGCGCTCGGCAGCGCCGGCATCGCGGCCTACTCCGAGGCGGAGTTCGCGGACGGCGGGTGGGAGGAGGTCCGGGACCGGACCGGCGCGTTCTGGTGGGCCACCATGCGGCTGACCGACCGTACGGCCCTGCACCGCAGCGCCGCCGGGCTCGCCCGTGGCACGGTCCCGACCATGCGGGAGCTGCTGGTGCGCCTGGACATTCCGCGCACCTTCCTCCGCCCCGAGGCCGACGGGCCGCTGCCGGGCGAGGACGGGCTGCGGGAGGCCGGGGTGTCCGTGGTCGCGGTCGCGGACTGCGGGCACAACGTCATGCTGGACGCCCCCGAGGCCTTCGCCAGCCTGGTCGCCGCGGCGCTCGCGGCCTGAAATCAGCGGAGTTCAGCGACACGGTGCGCGGGGCTACCCGCCGGTAGCAATTGCTGACAAGCTGTCTACGGCGTCCGTCAGCAGCCGTACCGAGGAGCTTCGTATGTCCGCCACCGTCTCCTTCCAGGTTCCCGCCCCGGCCGGGACGAAGGATGTGACCGTCTCGTACCAGCGGGTGGGGCGGGGTGATCCGCTGGTGCTGCTGCACGGCATCGGGCACCACCGGCAGGCGTGGGACCCGGTGGTGGACATCCTTTCGACCGAGCGCGAGGTGATCGCCGTGGACCTGCCCGGCTTCGGCGCCTCGCCGGACCTGCCCGACGGCCTCGCCCACGATCTCCCGACGATCAACTCCGTGCTGGGCGCGCTGTTCGAGGCGCTGGACCTCGACCGCCCGCACGTGGCCGGGAACTCCCTCGGCGGGCTGCTCGCGCTGGAGCTGGGCCGGGAGAAGGCCGTACGGTCCGTCACCGCGCTGGCCCCGGCGGGGTTCTGGACCGAGGCCGAGCGGCGGTACGCCTTCGGCGTGCTGCTCACCATGCGCGGGCTTGCCCAGCGGCTGCCACTGCCGGTGGTGGAGCGGTTGTCCCGCAGCGCGGCCGGCCGCACCGCGCTGACCAGCACCATCTACCGGCGTCCCGCACGCCGGGCCCCGGAGGCGGTGGTCGCGGAGACGCTGGCACTGGCCGGGGCCACCGCGTTCGAGGCGACGCTGCGCACCGGCACCACCGTGCGGTTCACTGACCCGCTGGCCGGCGTTCCGGTCACCGTGGCCTGGGGTGCGCACGACCGGATTCTGCTGCGCCGCCAGGGTGTGCGGGCCAAGCGGATCATCCCGCACGCCCGGCTGGTCCGGCTGCCCGGCTGCGGACACGTCCCGATGAACGACGACCCGGCGCTCGTCGCCCGCGTCATCCTGGACGGCAGCAGCCGCGCGGTCGGCGCCTGACGTCCCGTACCCTCGGAGGCGTGTCGCGCACCGGCGTCATCCCCCGGAGCGCGGCACGCCAACCGCGAGCCGGAGCAGCGGCTTTGACGGGGCGTCCGCTGGTGGTGGAAAGTGCGACGAAGTCGGGCACAACGATGCTTAACCCATAGGTCACAGAGCGTTCGTGATCACGCAACACCATTCCTGCACAGTGGCCGCATGACTGCGGACATCTCTCGAACGAACCGGAAATCGACGCCGGGCGCGATCCGGACCCGGCACGGGCGTCCCGTGCACCACTGGCGGCGGGACCTCGTCGAACTCGCGGCCCTGTTCACGGCCGTCGCGGTGGCCGACGCGGTGGCGAACCTGATCGGGCACGGCCCCGACGGTCCCGCCCTGCTACTGATCTCGGCGCTCGCCCTGGCGGCGACGGCCGGGTTCCACACCTGGTGGGCCCGGCGCCATGTGCACGCACCGCCCACCGGTGACACCAGCGATACCGGCGCCCGGCCGAGCGCGTCCGCGCACCCGGCCGGGCCGTCCGCGCAAGGAGGCCCCGGCGCCCTGTGGCGGATGCGGACGACCGTACGGGACGAACCCGGCTCGCTGGCCGCGCTCTGCACGGCGCTGGCCACGCACCGGGTCGACATCCTGAGCCTCCAGACGCACCCGCTGGCCGACGGCACCGTGGACGAGTTCCTGCTGCGGGCCCCGGACCCCCTGACGGCCGCCGAACTGACCCGTGTGATCGCGGAGTCGGGCGGCAGTTCCACCTGGATCGAGCGGGCCGACGCCCACGATCTGGTCGACGCCCCCACCCGCGTCCTGAGCCTCGCCACCCGCACCGCACTGGACGCGGCCGAACTCCCGCTGGCCCTGCGCCAGTTGCTCGGCCGGTGCACGATCCGCTCGCTGCCCGCCGGCACGCGCGGCGAACCGGTGCCCGCCGAAGGGGTGCTGGAGGACACCGTGCTCCGCCTGCGGGCGCCGGGCGGGGGCGTGCTGAGCGTGGAGCGGCCGTATCTGCCCTTCACCCCCACCGAGTTCGCGCGGGCCCGGGCGCTGGTGGAGCTGGACAGCCGCCTCGGCCCGCGCATCCCGCGCGCGCACGACGTGCTGACGCTGCCCGAGGGCAACGCGATCACCGTGCGCCGGGTCGACACCGGCGACCTGGACGCGGCCCGGGCGATGCACGAGCGCTGCTCGGACCGCACCCTCGACCTGCGCTACCACGGGCCGGTGCGCGACGCCGACCGCTATCTGAACCACCTGCTCAGCCCGCGCTTCGGCCGCACCCTGGCCGCGCAGACCGCCTCGGGCCGCCTGGTCGGCCTCGGTCATCTGCTGTGGGACGGCGAGGAGACCGAGGTCGCCCTGCTGGTCGAGGACGACTGGCAGCGGCGCGGTGTCGGCGCCGAGCTGCTGGAGCGGCTGGTGCGGATGGCGGTGGAGGCGGGCTGCGCGAGTGTGTACGCGGTGACCCGCTCCGCCAACACCGGGATGGTCGCCGCGATGCGCGGACTCGGGCTGCCCCTGGACTACCAGGTCGAGGAGGGCACCCTCGTGATCACCGCCCGGCTGGACCCGGCCCGCACCGGCACCCCTTCGAGGCGCGACGACGAGCAGCTCCGGCTCTGACCTCCCGGTACGGCGGACGGCCCGGCGGTGACCAGCCGCCGGGCCGTCGTCATGGGAATTCCTTGTGACAGAAACTCAGTTGACGCCTTCGAAGAGCGGCACCGGCGCCAGAACCCGCTCCCCCAGCGCGCCGGACAGGTCGGCCCACAGGTCCTCGGTGTCCTCCAGGCCGACCGAGAGCCGCAGCAGCCGGTCGCCCACTCCGGCGCCGTGCCGGTCGATGGTGTCCACGATGCGGTGGCTGATGGACGCCGGGTGCTGGATGAGGGTGTCGACGCTGCCCAGGCTGACCGCCGGGGTGATCAGCCGGACACGGGCGATCACCTCGTGCGGGTCGCCGTGCACCTCGAAGGCGACCATCGCGCCGCCCAGCTCCGGGTAGTGGACGCGGGACACGCGCGGGTCGGCGGCAAGCCTGCGGGCCAGCTCGGCGGCGGTCGCGGAGGCCGCGCGGACCCGGACCGGCAGCGTGGCCAGACCGCGCAGCAGCAGATAGCCGGCCAGCGGGTGCAGCACCCCGCCGGTGGCGAACCGTATTCGCCGCAGTTGCCCGGCGAACTCCTCGTCGCAGGCCACCACTCCGGCCATGACGTCGCCGTGCCCGCCGAGGTACTTGGTGGCGCTGTGCAGCACCAGCCGCGCGCCGTGCTCGGCCGGGCGTTGCAGGACGGGCGTGGCGAAGGTGTTGTCGACGAGCAGCGGTACGGTCCCGCAGGAGTGGGCGACGGCCCGGATGTCGACCTCGGTGAGGGTGGGGTTGGCCGGGGACTCGACCAGCACCAGACCGGTGTCGGGGCGCAGCGCCGCCGCGATCCCGGCCGGGTCGGTCCAGGTGACCTCGGTGCCCAGCAGTCCGGCGGTCAGCAGGTGGTCGCTGCATCCGTACAGCGGCCGGACCGCGACCACATGGCGCAGGCCGGCGGCCGAGCGGGCGAGCAGCACGGCGCTGAGCGCGGCCATACCGCTGGCGAACGCGACGGCGGACTCGGTGCCTTCGAGGCGGGCGAGGCCGGTCTCGAAGCGGGCCACGGTCGGGTTGCCGAGCCGGGCGTAGACGGGCGGGCCCTCGGGGAGGATGCCTTCGGCCGCGAAGGCGTCGATGCGGGCGGCCTCGTCCCGGCTGTCGTGGGAGGGGTAGGTGGTGGAGAGGTCGATGGGCGGGGTGTGCAGGCCCTGTGCGGTCAGGTCCTCCCGGCCGGCGTGCACGGCCTCGGTGGCCAGTGCCCTGCGTACGGTGTCGGCGGCGCCGTTGCTGCTCGATTCCATGACCGAAGGGTGAACACTCAACGGGTTCAGGGGGCTGAAAGCCGTGTTACGTTCGGCCGATGGACGCCTCTGTCGTACTGGACCCGGTGGATCTGCATCTGCTCCGGCTGCTGCAGAACGACGCCCGGACCACGTACCGCGATCTCGCCGCACGGGTGGGGGTGGCACCGTCGACCTGTCTGGACCGGGTGGCCCGGCTGCGCCGGTCGGGCGTGATCCTCGGCCATCAGCTCCGGCTGGATCCGGCGAAGCTGGGCCGGGGCCTGCAGGCGCTGCTGTCGGTGCAGGTCAGGCCGCACCGGCGGGAGCTGGTCGGGCCGTTCGTGGAGCGGGTGCGGGCGCTGCCGGAGGCGCGGACGGTGTTCCATCTGACCGGCCCGGACGACTACCTGGTGCATGTGGCGGTCGCCGACATGGCCGACCTCCAGCGGCTGGTGCTGGACGAGTTCACCTCGCGGCGTGAAGTGGCGCGGGTCGAGACCCGGTTGATCTTCCAGCAGTGGGAGTGCGGGCCCCTGCTGCCGCCGGGTCATGCCGAGAGCTGAAATCACCGGTGCACGGGTGACGCGGGCGCGCCTCTGGTATCAGGATGGGCGCCATGTCCGACACCAAGAGCTTGCTGCCCCGTCAGGTCGCCGACGCCTATGTGGATGACCTCATCGCCCTCGACCCGGTCACCGGCACGTACCTCGGTGTGCGGGAGAGTTCCCGCCGGTTGCCCGACTACTCCCCCGCCGGCCAGGAGGCCCTGGCCGGTCTTGCGCGTACGACGCTCGCCCGGCTGGACGAGGCCGAGCGCCTGCCAGGCGCGGACAGTGACGCCGAGCGCCGCTGCGGGCGGCTGCTGCGGGAGCGGCTGACCGCCCACCTGGCCATGCACGACGCGCACGAACACCTGCGCGCGGTCGGCAACATGCACACACCGGGTCACTCGGTGCGGGACATCTTCTCCGTGACCCCGCAGGAGACCGAGGAGGACTGGGCGGCCCTCGTCGAGCGGCTCCGCGCCGTCCCGGCGGCCTACGAGGGCTACCGCGCCTCCCTCGCCCTCGGTCTGGAGCGCGGTCTGTACGCGGCGCCCCGGCCGACGGCCACCTTCGTCGAGCAGCTCACCGAGTGGGCGGACACCGGCGAGGGGCGCGGCTGGTTCGAGGACTTCGCCGCGGCCGGTCCCGAGGCGCTGCGCGCGGAGCTGGACGAGGCGGCCCGCGCGGCGACGGCCTCGGTGGTTTCCCTGCGCGACTGGATGCGGGACGTGTACGCCCCGGCCGTCGCGGACGCCCCGAACACGGTGGGCCGTGAGCGGTACGCCCGTTGCGCCCGCTACTTCAACGGCACCGACCTGGACCTGGACGAGGCGTACGCCTACGGCTGGTCGGAATTCCACCGCCTGCTCGGCGAGATGGAGAAGGAGGCGCAGAAGGTGCTGCCGGGCGCCGGGACGCCGTGGGTGGCGCTGGCGCACCTGGACGAGCACGGCCGGCACATCGACGGCGTGGACGAGGTCCGGGAGTGGCTGCAGGGCCTGATGGACCGGGCGATCGCCGATCTGGACGGCACCCACTTCGAACTCGCCGAACGGGTACGGCGGGTGGAGTCCCGTATCGCCCCGCCGGGCGGCGCTGCGGCCCCGTACTACACGGGGCCCTCGGAGGACTTCTCCCGGCCGGGCCGGACCTGGCTGCCGACGATGGGCGAGACCCGGTTCCCGGTGTACGACCTGGTGTCCACCTGGTACCACGAGGGCGTGCCCGGCCATCACCTGCAGATCGCGCAGTGGGCGCACGTCGCGACGGACCTGTCCCGCTACCAGGCCACGGTGGGCATGGTCAGCGCCAACGCCGAGGGCTGGGCGCTGTACGCGGAGCGGCTGATGGACGAGCTGGGCTATCTCACGGACGCGGAGGAGCGGCTCGGCTACCTGGACGCGCAGATGATGCGCGCGGTCCGGGTGATCATCGACATCGGTATGCACCTGGAGCTGGAGATCCCGGCGGACTCGCCGTTCCACCCCGGTGAGCGGTGGACGCCGGAGCTCGCGGAGGAGTTCTTCCGGGCGCACAGCAGCCGTCCGGCGGACTTCGTGGTGAGCGAGCTGACCCGCTATCTGACGATGCCAGGCCAGGCGATCGGCTACAAGCTGGGCGAGCGGGCCTGGCTGCTCGGCCGGGAGCGGGCGCGGGAGCGGCACGGTGACTCCTTCGACCCGAAGGCGTGGCACATGGCGGCGCTGTCCCAGGGTTCGCTCGGCCTGGACGACCTGGTGGACGAGTTGTCCCGGCTCTGACTCGGCCGTACGGCCGTGCCCGGGTGGCGTGGCTCCCGTACCGGCTGCTTGCTGGTGCGGGGGCCGTCGCACGAGGGAGGTGGGCCGCCCATGCAGCGCAACGGCCCGGACCGGGCGTTGGAGACGCCCCGGGCGGCCGGGCCGGCCGGGGGGTGTTCGCGCTGCTGCTGGCGGCGACGATCGTGCTGCTGCGGCCCGGCATCCCCGAGGGGGCCCACGCGGCCGGTGCCGAGGGGTTCACGGACTCCACCCGGCGGGACGCGGTATGAGCGGCGCTGGCGCTGGTCCCGTTCGCCGGCCTCTTCTTCCTGTGGTTCCTGGGCGCGGTGCGCGCCCACGTGGGCGACGTGGAGGACCGGTTCCTGGCGACGGTGCTGCTGGGCAGCGGCCTGGTCCTCACCGCCACCCTCTTCGGCGCGGCCGCCCCCGCCACGGCGGTACTGGCCGTGGCCCACCACGCCGGCAGCGCGCCCTCGCTCACCACCTGGGACTTCGGGCGGCATTTCGCGTACACGCTGCTGACGGACTACGCGATGCGGATGGCGGCCGTCTTCGTGTCGTCCATGTCGGTGATCGGCACGCGGATGGGCGTGCTGCCGCGCTGGCTGACGGCGGTGGGCGCGGTGACCGCGCTGCTGCTGCTCTTCGTCTCCTCCAACGTGCCCTGGGCGGAACTGGTCTTCCCCGCCTGGCCGCTGCTGCTGAGCGTGCACATCCTGCTGGCCGGCGGGCGCCGGCGGCGCGTGACCCCGGCCTGACCGGCTCACCCGATCGGCGCGTCCCGACGCGCGGCCCCGGCACCGGCGCGCCGATGCTTGCGGTCGGGGGACGAGCGGAGCCGACCACCGGAAAGGGCGCAGCGCGGATGCGGATCGTCGTCGATCTCAACAAGTGCCAGGGATACGCCCAGTGTGCGTTCCTCGCCCCCGACGTGTTCACCATGCACGGCGAGGAGGCGCTGCTCTACAACCCGCACGCCGCCGAGGAGGAGCGGGCCGCGGTCGCCCGCGCCGCCGCCGCCTGCCCGGTGCAGGCGATCACGGTGGAGGGTCTGCACGAGGGCGCGCCCGTCGAGCCCGTGCAGGTCTTCTCCGGTGCCCCCTGGGAGCCGCGCGATGGCCGCTGACTACGTGGACTGGCTGCGCCGCGAGGGCCGCATCGTGATCGTCGGCGCCTCGCTGGCCGGGCTGCGGGCGGCCGAGACGCTGCGCGCGGAGGGCTTCACCGGTTCCCTCACCCTGATCGGCGACGAACCGTACGAGCCGTACGACCGGCCGCCGCTGTCCAAGGCGGTACTGCTGGGCAAGGCGTCCCCGCGGCACACCGAGCTGCCCCGGCGCCGGCACCTGGACGCCGAGTGGCGGCTCGGGGTCCCGGCGGCCGGGCTGGACCTGACGGGCAAGCGGGTGCTGCTCGCCGACGGCGAGGAGGTGGAGTACGACCGGCTGCTGATCGCCACCGGGGTGCGCGCCCGCCCCTGGCCGGTGGCGGAGGAGGCCGAGCTGGACGGCGTCTTCGTGCTGCGCACCCGCGACGACTCGATCGCCCTGACTGAGCGGCTGCGGGCCGGGGCGAAGCGGGTCGTGGTGATCGGCGCCGGGTTCGCCGGGTCCGAAGTGGCCTCCGCCTGCCGGGAGATGGGTCTCGAGGTCACGGTCGCGGAGCGTGCGGGGGCCCCGCTGGTGGGGGCGCTCGGCGGGGTGATCGGGGCGGTCGCGGCCGATCTCCATCTGGAGAACGGCGTCGACCTGCGCACCCATGTCACCGTCACCGCGCTGGAGGGCGACCCGATGGGCCGGGTGCGGTCGGTGCACCTGTCCGACGAGAGCGTGGTCGAGGCGGACGTCGTGGTGGTCTCGCTGGGGTCGCTGCGCAACACCGAGTGGCTGAGCGGCTCGGGGCTCGGGGCGGGGCCGCGCGGCATCGCGAGCGACGCGGGGTGCCGGGCGTTCGACTTCCGGGGGATCGTCACGGACGACGTGTTCGTCGCCGGTGACGTGGCCCGCTCCCCGCACGCGCTGTTCGGCTACCAGTTCCTGTCGCTGGAGCACTGGGGCAACGCGGTGGCGCAGGCGGAGACGGCCGCGCACAACATGATCTGTTCCGCCTCCGACCGGCGCCCCCACATGTGGATGCCCGCCTTCTGGTCCTCGCAGTTCGGGGTGAACATCAAGTCGGTGGGCGTGCCGCCCATGGGCGACGAGCTGATGATCATCCAGGGATCCACGGCCGAGCGCCGGTTCGTCGGCGTGTACGGGTACAAGGGCCGGATCGTGGCCGGCGTGACCTTCGACAACGCCCGCTGGCTGGAGTACTGCCAGCGGCAGATCGAACAGGGGGCGCCCTTCCCGGTGGAGTACCCCACGGTGGACCGGCGCCCCGAGGGGCGCAAGGCGGTCCCGGCCGACTTCCCCGACCCGTCGCTGCCCACCCACGGCCCGACCGTGACCCTCAGCGGCTACTCACCGGCGGACCGCCGGCTGGTCTTCACCCCCGGCCACCACTGACCGCCGTCCGGCCCCGCGCCCCCGACGCTCCAAGGAACTGCCATGACCGAACCCTCGCTGGTGGCCCGGATCACCGACTTCGCCAACCGCGCCGACCCCTACCCGCTCTACGCCGAGCTGCGCCGTACGCCGGTCCTGCACGAGGAGGACGACGACCCGTACGTCATCTCCTCGTACTGGGACATCGAGAGCCTGCTGCACGACCCCCGGATCAGCTCCGACGCGACGAATCTGACCGCGGCGGGCGCCGACGAGCTGAACCAGGCGGAGAACACCGGGCTGCCACCGTCGTTCATCCGGCTGGACCCGCCGGAGCACGACCGGCTGCGGCGCATCGCCAACAGCGCGTTCGGGCCGCCGCACAAGCCGCGCCGGATCGACGGCATGCGGGGCGAGCTGCACGGGATCGTCGCCGGGCTGATCGACGGACTCGCGAGCGGGACCGAGATCGACCTGGTGGACCAGTTCGCCTATCCGTTCCCGGTGACGGTGATCTGCCGGCTGCTCGGGGTGCCCCGCGAGGACGAGCCCCGGTTCCGGTCCTGGGTCGACCCGGTGGTGGCGAGCCTCGACCCGGAGACCCGGCAGGGCGCGGACCCCGACTTCGTGCGGAAGGCGCAGGAGGCGCGTACCCAGCTCGGCATGTACCTGGCCGGGCTGGTGGAGGAGCGCATCAAGGACCCGCGCGACGACATGCTGTCCGACCTGGCCGCCGGGAAGGGGCCGGACGGCGCCATGACCATGATGGAGGTGCTCAGCACGGCCGTACTGCTGCTGATCGCCGGTCACGAGACCACCGTCAACCTGATCACCAACGGCATGCTCACCCTGCTGCGCCACCCCGAGTACCTCCAGCGGCTGCGCGAGGAGCCGGAGCTGGCGGTCAACATCGTGGAGGAGCTGCTGCGCTACGAGCCTCCGGTGCAGCTCCTGCCGCAGCGCACCTGCATCACCGACATAGAGGTGCGCGGGGTGCCGATCCCCAAGGGCTCCCGGATCTGGCTGATGCTGGCCGCGGGCAACCGGGACCCGGAGCGCTTCAAGGACCCCGAGCGGTTCGACCCCGACCGGGACGACCTCCAGCACCTCGGCTTCGGCAGCGGCATCCACGCGTGCTTCGGCGCGCCGCTGGCCCGGCTGGAGGCGCAGATCGCGCTGGCCGAGCTGGCGCGGCGGCTGGAGAACCCGCGGCTGGTGGCGGACCCGCCCCCGTACCGGCCGAACGCGGTGCTGCGCGGGCCGCGCCATCTGCCCGTCGCCGTCGACGGCGTACTGCCCTGACCCCTCAGACCCCGCGCCGGCGCAGCGACGACCCGGTGCGGTCCTTGACGACCTCCAACTGGGCGTGGATGCGCCGGCGCAGGTCGCCGACGTGGCTGACGATGCCGACGCTGCGGTCGCGTTCGCGCAGCGAGTCCAGCACGTCGAGGACCTCGTCGAGCGTCTGGTCGTCCAGGCTGCCGAAGCCCTCGTCGATGAAGAGGGTGTCGAGCCGGACCCCGCCCGCCTCGTCGGTGACCACGTCGGCGAGGCCGAGGGCGAGCGCGAGGGAGGCGAAGAAGGTCTCGCCGCCGGACAGGGTCGCGGTGTCCCGCTCCCGGCCGGTCCACGCGTCCACGACGTGCAGGCCGAGCCCGCTGCGCCCGCGCCCGCTGCGGTCGTCGGAGTGGACGAGGGTGTAGCGCCCGGCGGACATCAGCCTCAGGCGCGCGGTCGCGGCGGCGGCGACCTGTTCGAGGCGGGCGGCCAGGACGTACGACTCCAGGCGCATCCGGCGTTCGTTGTCCGCGCTGGTGCCGGCCGCGAGGGCGGCGAGCCGGGCCACCCGGTCGTACTCCTCGCGCAGCGGGGCGAGGCGCCGGGCGCCGTCCTCGGCACGGGCGGAGAGCCGGTCCAGCTCGGTGGTGCGGCGGGCGGCCTCGTCGCGGGCGGAGGCGGCTTCCCGCAGCCGCCGCTCGGCCCCGGCCGCGCGCTCTCCCGCCGCGACGAGGTCGGCGGGGGCTCGCTTGGAGGCAGCCACCGTCTCGGGCTCGGCGAGGACGGCGCGTACGGCGGACTCCTCCGACTGCCGTTCGTCCACCCGGTGTTGGAGGGCGCGGTGGGTGGCGGGGTCCAGCAGGGCCCCGGCCGCCGCGCCCGGGGTGTCGAACCCGGCGCGATAGGCGGCGTCGGCGAGGCGGGCGTCGGCGTCCTTCAGGCGGACGGCCGCCTCCTGAGCCGTACGGGCGGCGTCGGCGGCCTCGGTGAGCACGGCCGCGAGCCGCTCCAGTTCGGCGGCACGGGCGGCGACGCTCTCGGCGGCTCCGCGCGCCCGCGTCAACTCGGCCTGGAGGGTGGTCTGTTCGCGGTCGAGGGTGTCGCGCCGGGTGAGCCGCGCGGCGGCCCGTACGGCGGACTGCTGGCGGGCCTGGAGCCGCTGCTCGCGCTCCGCCTCGGCCCGCCGCAGCTCCTCGTGCGCGGCGTGCAGGGCCGAGGCGTCCCGGCGGGCCTGCTCGAACTCCTGCTCCAGCTCGGTGACTTCCGCGGCGATGCGGTCGGCGGGGGTGTCCCCGACCTCGGCGGTGACGGCGTCGAGCGCGGCTTGCAGCTCGGTGCTGCGGCGCTCGTGCTCGACGTGCTCCCGCTCGGCCTCCTGGTGCGCTTCGAAGGCGTGCTGTTCGACCTCGCGGTCCACGTGTCCGGCGTCCTTGCGGGCCGGGGCGGGGTGCTCGGTGGCCCCGCAGACGGCACAGGGGGCGCCGTCGGTGAGGTGGGCGGCCAGCTCGGCGGCGATGCCGGTCAGGCGCTGTTCCTTGAGGTCGAGCCAGTCTCCGCGCAGCTTCTGCGCGCGCTGCCCGGAGTCCAGCGCCTGGCGTTCGGCGGCCGCGGCGTCCGAGATCAGCCGGTCGCGGCGGCGGGCCGCCTCGAGCCGCCGCCGGGCGGGGTCGCGCCGGGCGGCGAGGGATTCGGCACGGGAGGCGGCCTCCTGGGCCGCGTCGATACGGGCCTGGAGGGTGGCGCGGGCGGCCTCCCAGCCGTCGAGCCAGGCATCCGCCTCACGCGCGGTGTCCTCGTCCGCGCGCTCCTCCCGGTCGAGCCCGGCGCGCTCGGCGAGCAGTTCGGTGAGCCGGTGCTCGGCGCGGCGGGCGGAGGCGAGGGAGCCCAGCTCCTCGACCGCGCGACGGGCGGCGGCCGCGAGGCCGGGGGCGCCGGAGTCGGCCTGGTCCTCCGGCAGCGCACGCCGGGCGTCCGCCTCGGCCAGGGCGGCCCGCCGGTGCACGTTCTCCGCTTCCTCGCGCATCTCCAGCGCGGGCGCCACGGTCTCGGCCTTGCGCCCGCGCTCCATGCGGGCCCGCGTCTCCTCGTACTCCTCCGCCCGCTCCGCGAGCCGCGCGGCGCGGTCCTGAGCCTCGGTGAACCGGTGCTGCAGCCGGGCGAGTTCGCGGGCCTCGGCCAGTTCCTCCTGGGCGCGGGTGTGAGCGGACTCGGCGGCGGTGAGGCCGCAGTGGGCGATGGTGAGGCGTTCGCGGGCGGTGCTGCGGGCCACGGCCGCCGCCCCGAGGACCGCGACGGCGAGGCCCGGATCGCCGGGCGCGAGCCCGGGCAGCTCCATGGCGTCACCGGCCGCCTGCTGCATGCGGTGGGCGTCGGCGAGCAGCGCGGTGTCGCCCTCGCGCACCCGTGCCTCGGTGGCGCGCCTGCGCTCGGCGAGCCGCTTCTCCACGTCGGCGAAGCGCCGGGTGTCGAAGAGGCGGCCGAGCAGCTTGCCGCGTGCCTCGGCGTCGGCGCGCAGGAAGCGGGCGAAGTCGCCCTGGGGCAGGAGCACGACCTGGCAGAACTGCTCGCGGCTCATGCCGAGGAGGTGGGTGATCTCCTCGCCGATCTCCTGGTGCGAGCGGCTGAGGTCCTTCCAGGTGCCGCCCACGGCGTCGTACTCGCGCAGCCAGGTCTGGGCCTTGTCGAGGGTGGTGCCGGTGCCGCGCTTCTTGGGGCGCTCCCACGGGGGCTGCCGGGTGATCTCCAACCGGCGTCCGGCGACGCTGAGTTCGAGCCGGACCTCGGTGCGGGTGCCCGGTTCGGCGTGGTCGCTGCGCAGGTGGGTGCCCTGGCCGCCCTGCCGGGCGCCGGGGACGGAGCCGTAGAGGGCGTAGCAGACGGCGTCCAGGACGGAGGTCTTCCCGGCACCGGTCGGGCCGTGCAGCAGGAAGAGCCCGGCGGCGGAGAGCGCGTCGAAGTCGACGCTCTGGGCGCCGCCGAAGGGGCCGAAGGCGGTGATGTCGAGCCGGTGCAGCCTCATCGGGCGACCTCCCGCTCGGCGTCGTCGGCGCGCACGGTGTCGAAGGCGTCGCGCAGCACCTCGGTCTCCCGGTCGTCGGGGGCGGCGCCGCGTACATGGGCGACGAAGTCCTCCGCGATCTGCTGGTCGCTGCGGCCCGCGAGGCGCCGGGCGTAGGACACGGCCGGGTCGTCCGGGGCGCGGTCGGGGGCGAAGACCAGGCTGAGGGTGTGCGGGAAGCGGGCGGCGATCCGGGCCATGGGGTCGGCGGGCCGGACGGCGTCGGTGAGGGTGGCCTCGACCCAGGCGTCCTCGTGGCGGCTCAGGGCGGGGTCGTCGAGCAGCTCCTCCAGCGTGCCCCGCAGGCGGGCCAGCGGACGCGGCACCGGGCAGTCGAGGCGTTCGGCGGTGACAGCGCCCTCGGCGTCCAGGTCGACGAGCCACATGCTCTTGCGGTGCTCGGCCTCGGAGAAGGAGTAGGCGAGCGGGGAGCCGGAGTAGCGGACGCGCTCGCTGATCCGCTGGCAGCCGTGCAGATGGCCCAGGGCGACGTAGTCGACGCCCGCGAAGACCCCGGCCGGTACGGCGGCCACTCCCCCGACGGTGATGTCCCGTTCGCTGTCGCTGGCCTCGCCGCCGGTGACGAAGGCGTGGGCGAGGACGACGGAGCGGGTGCCGGGGGCGCGGCCGGCGAGGTCGGCGCGCACCCGGTCCATGGCGGCGGCGAGCACGGTCTCGTGTCCGGCCTTCGGTAGGGCGAACTCGTCTTTCACCAGGGCGGGTTCGAGGTAGGGCAGCCCGTAGAACGCGACGTCGCCGTGGGCGTCGGCGAGGACGACCGGGGTGCCGGCGGCGGCCGGGTCGGTGCGCAGGTGGATGCCCGCGCGGTCGATGAGTCCGGCGCCGACGCCGAGGCGGCGGGCCGAGTCGTGGTTGCCGGAGATCATCACGGTGGGCACGCCCAGCCCGGCGAGCCGGTGCAGGGCGTCGTCGAACAGCTCGACCGCGGCCAGCGGGGGCACCGCGCGGTCGTACACGTCTCCCGACACCACGACGGCGTCCACGGCCCGCTCCCGCACGGTGGCGACGAGGTGACCGATGAACTCGGCCTGGGCGCCGAGCATGTTCACCCGGTGGAAGGCCCGGCCGAGATGCCAGTCGGAGGTGTGCAGGAGTCTCATGGACCCCGAGACTAACGGCAGGGTCGGACAACGCGCCCCGGTCGCTTCGGATTTGAGCGTTATGCCCGATTGGCCCGGATCAGGCGTCCCCGTACGCCTCGCCGCCCAGCTCCAGGTCTGCCGAGCCGGCCGTGGCGTCGGCCAGCCAGCCCCGGAAGGCGTCGACGTCGGCGTCCGGGAGGGCGATGTCGATGGCGACCGCCTCGCCGTAGCGGACGTCGCGGACCTCGCGGCCGGTGGCGCGCAGGTCGTTCTGCACCTTGCCCGCGCGCTGGTGGTCGACGGTCACCGTGGCCAGCCGGTAGCGGCGCCGGGTTCGGGTGCCGACGGCGTCCAGCGCCTCGCCGACCGAGCCGCCGTAGGCCCGGATCAGGCCGCCCGCGCCGAGCTTCACCCCGCCGTAGTACCGGGTGACGACGGCGACGACGTACCGCATGTCGCGGCGCAGCAGCATCTGGAGCATGGGCACACCGGCCGTGCCGCCGGGCTCGCCGTCGTCGCTGGCCTTCTGGGTGGAGGCGTCGGCGCCGATGACGTACGCCCAGCAGTTGTGCGTGGCATCGGCGTGCTCCTTGCGGACCCCGGCGATGAACTCCTGCGCCTCCCGCTCGGTGGCGGCCGGGGCGAGCGCGCACAGGAAGCGGGAGCGGTTGATCTCGGTCTCGTGCACACCCGCGCGGGCCACTGTGCGGTACTCGTCCTGCATCCCGCCAGCTTATGCGGAGCGCCGCGCCCGCCCGGCCCCGGTGTGCGGGGGAGGATGCGGGGCAGACGCGCTCAGCGATCGGACGGCCCGCGCGGTGGGCCGCGGGTGAGGAGGCAACAGCGTATGACCAGGGTCCCCGTGCAGCCCGCGGAGCCCGGCGGACCCGCCCCGGACTCCGTGCGGGCCCGCTTGCGAGGCTGGCTGCTGGAGGGCCTGAGCGAGCGGACCGCCCGCCATCCGGGGCCGCACCGCACCCCTCCCCAGGAGCGCGAGGGCCACCCCTGGTGGCGGGTGATGTGCCTGACCGGCGTCGACTACTTCTCCACGCTCGGCTACCAGCCCGGCATCGCCGCCCTCGCGGCCGGCGCCCTCTCGCCGCTGGCCACCCTGGTGCTGATCGCGCTGACCCTGTTCGGCGCGCTCCCGGTGTACCGCAGGGTGGCGCGCGAGAGCCCGCACGGCGAGGGCTCGATCGCCATGCTGGAGCGGCTGCTGTCCTGGTGGTCGGGGAAGATCCTGGTGCTGGTCCTGCTGGGGTTCGCCGCCACCGACTTCATGATCACCATGACGCTGTCCTCGGCGGACGCGGCGGCCCATGTGATGGAGAACCCGTTCGCCCCGCACTGGACCGAGGGCGAGGGCGTCTGGATCACCCTGGTCCTGCTCGGGCTGCTCGGCGCGGTCTTCCTGAAGGGCTTCCAGGAGGCCATCGGGATCGCCGTCGTCCTGGTCGCCACCTATCTCGCGCTCAATGTGGTGGTCCTGGCCGTCTGCGCCTACCAGGTCCTCACCCACCCGGTGCGGATCGAGAACTGGACGCATCTGATGACGGCGGAGCACTCCTCCCCGCTCGCCATGCTCGGCGTCGCCCTGCTGGTCTTCCCCAAGCTCGCGCTCGGCATGTCCGGCTTCGAGACCGGCGTGGCGGTGATGCCGCAGATCAAGGGCGACCCCCAGGACACCTACGAGAACCCGGCGGGCCGTATCCGGGGCGCCCGCAAGCTGCTCACCACGGCCGCGCTGATCATGAGCTGCCTGCTGCTGCTCTCCAGCCTGGCGACGACGATCCTGATCCCCGAGAAGGACTTCCGGACCGGCGGCCCGGCCAACGGACGCGCCCTCGCCTACCTCGCCCACCAGTACCTCGGCGAGATCTTCGGCACGGTGTACGACCTGTCGACCATCACCATCCTGTGGTTCGCGGGCGCCTCCGCGATGGCCGGACTGCTCAACCTGGTCCCGCGCTATCTGCCCCGCTACGGCATGGCCCCGGAGTGGACGCGCGCGGTGCGGCCGCTGGTGCTGGTGTTCCTGGTGGCGGCCGTGCTGATCACCCTGTGGTTCCACGCGAGCGTGGACGCGCAGAGCGGGGCGTACGCGACCGGCGTGCTGGTGCTGATGCTCTCGGCGGCCTTCGCCTCCACGGTGGCGGTGCACCGGCGCGGGCACCGGGCGGCCGCCCTCGGCTTCGGCACGATCACCGTCGTCTTCGCCTACACCCTGGTCGCCAACGTGATCGAGCGGCCGGACGGCATCAAGATCGCATCCATCTTCATCGTGCTGATCATGCTGACGTCGTTCGTCTCCCGTGTGCACCGCGCCTTCGAACTCCGCGCCACCGAGGTGGTGTTCGACGAGGCCGCGCTGCGCATCATCGACGAGGCCGCCGAGCACGGCCCGCTCCAGCTCATCGCCAACGAGCCGCAGGAGCACAGCAGTCGGGAGTACCGGGAGAAGGAGCGCGAGCAGCGCCAGCACACCCGGCTGCCCAAGGGCGCCTCGGTGGTGTTCCTGGAGGTGTTCGTGCGGGACTCCTCCGACTTCACCACCGAGATCACCGTCCACGGCGACGAGAAACACGGCGTACGACGGCTGCGCGCGGAGGGGCCGACGGTGCCCAACACCATCGCGGCCGTCCTGCTCGCCCTGCGCGACCACACCGGCAAGGTGCCGCACGTCTACTTCAACTGGACCGAAGGCAACCCGATCGCCCACCTGCTCCAGTTCCTGGTCTTCGGCAACGGCGAGGCGGCACCGGTCACCCGCGAGGTACTGCGCCGCGCGGAACCGGACCCGGAACGGAGGCCCTGGGTGCACGTCGGCTGAGCACTCAGCCGGGGTTGCCCAGCTCCCCCGCGAGGTCGAGGGCGAGGAGGCGGTCGGCGTAGAGGAAGGTCTCGAAGCGGGCGCCGTCGGGGAGGTCCGGGGCGCTCGCCACGTCCCGGAGCACCGCGAGGACGCCGGGCAGGTCGAGGTCGTCCTCCCAGGCCGCGCGCAGCCGGGCCCGCACCTCGTCCGGCACCGGGCGCGAGGGCCGGTTCGCCCAGCGGGCCACACCGGTCCGCCACTCGGCAGCGGTCCGCGCGGCAGCCTCCAGTGCGCCCGCGTCCAGTGCGGCGGGCTCGTCGCGCGGGACGGAGAGGAGGGCCAGGCGCAGGGCACCGGGGTCCGTCAGAAGTTCCTGCACGTCCTCACCGCCCCCGTCCCACCGGGCCGGGGCGACGGCCACCACCACTCCGGCCGCGGGCGGCTCCTCGGCGGCGGCCCGCACATGCACCACCTGGGCCTCCCCCAGGCCCGACGCGACATCCCGGCTGTCCTCGAAGGGGCGGATGCTCAACGCCGTCGCCGCCGTGCCGAGTTCGGCCTGTTCGCGAGGTGCGGTGAGCATGGTCCAGACGGGGGTGCCGCCCAGCTCCAGGGCGCGGACGAGGAGGTCGGCGGTGAGCAGCACCCGCAGCGCCGTCAGGTCGAGGCCGCCCGCGTGGGCCTCCACTCGGGTCAGGCCCCGGCGGGCGGGGGTGGCGGGGACGGACTCACCGGTCCGGGCGTCGAGGATGCGCAGCACGCAGCGAGCGTAGGCGCGCCGGGGCCCGGACGCAGCACCTTGTGCCGATTCCGGACAGCGTGGCGGGCAAGCGGGGGAATCGGCGCGCGGCGCCCGCTGTTGTCCCCACGGCACAGTTCCCGCGCTTGGAGGAGGCCGCCGTGTACGGCGACGAGGCGACGATCCGCACCATCCTGACCGGTCTGGGCGACACCTGGGCGGTGGTCGGCCTCTCCAACAACCGGTCCCGTGCCGCCTACGGGGTCGCCGAGGTGCTGCGCCGGTACGGCAAGCGGGTGGTGCCGGTGCACCCGAAGGCCGAGCCGGTCGGGGGCGAGCAGGGGTACGCGAGCCTCGCCGACATCCCGTTCGACGTGGACGTGGTCGACGTGTTCGTCAACAGCGAGCTGGCCGGCGCGGTGGCCGACGAGGCGGTGGCCAAGGGGGCCCGCGCGGTCTGGTTCCAGCTCGGCGTGGTGGACGAGGCGGCGTACGAGCGGACGCGGGCGGCGGGTCTGGAGATGGTCATGGACGCCTGCCCGGCGATCGAGATCCCCCGACTGGGTTAGACGCCCAGCCCCTCGATCACGACCGCGCCGGGGATCTCGGCGAACGCCTTGCCCGGCACCAGGAGTTTGCCGCGTCGGCGGCCGCTGCCGACCAGGACGTAGGGCAGGTCCGGCACGGCTGAGTCGACCAGCACCGGCCAGGCGGCGGGGAGTCCGAGCGGGGTGATGCCGCCGTACTCCATGCCGGTCTCGCCGGTCGCCAGGTCCATCGGGGCGAACGACGCCTTGCGGGCGCCCAGTTGGCGGCGGACCGTGCCGTTGACGTCGACCTTGGTCCGGGACAGCACCAGGCAGGCGGCGAGCGTGGTCTCGCCGCCGCGCTTGCCCGCGACCACCACGCAGTTGGCGCTCAGCTCGGGCAGGTCGGCGCCGTAGTGCTGGACGAAGACGGCCGTGTCCGCGAGGTCCGGGTCGGTGTCGACGTAGAGGATCTGTTCGGCGGGGACGGACCCCCGCCAGTTCCGTACCGCCTCCGCGACCGGTGCGGTCAGTTCGGCCAGGGCCTCGGGGGCGGGGGTGGCGTTGTCGAAGTCTCCGATGGGCGCGCGCATGGCGGCACCGTAACAGCCGTCGCGGGGGCGCCCGTCAGCGCACCGGGGGCACGGAGACCGCCATCACCATCCGCATCGGTACGTCACCCTCGTTGCCGTAGGTGTGCGGGGTGTCGGCCTCGAAGGTGGCGCTCGCCCCGGCCGGGACCGCGTGCCGTACCCCGTCGACCTCCAGGGTGAGTTCACCGGAGGTGACGTGGACCAGCTCGACCGTGCCGGAGGGGTGGGGGTCGGCGCTGCTGCGCTCGCCCGGCATCAGGTTCCAGTCCCACAGCTCCAGCGGGCCGGGCGCCTCGGTGCCGGCCAGCAGCCGGTTGTAGCTGCCGCCCTCGGTGTGCCAGAGCCGGACCGCCTGGTCGGCGGGGACGACCCGGACGCGTGGCCCCTGTTCGTAGTCGAGCAGCGTGGTGACGCTGATCCCGAGCGCGTCGCCGATCTTGACGACGGTGCCGATGCTGGGGTTGGTGCGGGCCTGCTCGATCTGGATGAGCATGCCCCGGCTGACACCGGCGCGGGCGGCCAGCGTGTCCAGCGTGAAGCCGCGCTCGGTGCGCCAGCGGCGGACGTTGCGCGCCAGGGACTGGGTCAGCAGGTCGAGGTCCGCCACATCACGTCCATTGCAGATCACATCGGAAGTCACCGAGGCCACGGGGACCTCGTCGGTCACGGGAAGGAATGACCGGATCGGGTGCACGGGACGGCGGCGCGCCGCACCCGGCCGTCCACCGCACTGTACTGCGCGGTCCGGTACGGAGCACGCGCCCGCCCGCTCAGCCCTCCGCGTCCAGCTTGGCGAGCTGTTCCACCTGCTCCTCGTCCAGTGCCGCCAGCGCACCCAGTTGCGCCCCGGTGACACCGGCCGGGGGCGGCACCGGGGCGGGGGTGCGCAGCGGTGGCTGCCAGCCCTCCTCGGGTGTCCAGCGCCGTACGACCCGGGCGGGCGCCCCGGCGACCACGGCGTGGTCCGGGACCGTGCCGCGTACCACCGCGCCGGCCGCGACCACCACGTTGCGGCCGATCCGGGCGCCCGGCAGGATCACCGCGCCGGTGCCGATCCAGCAGCCGGGGCCGATCTCCACGGGCTCCATCCGGGGCCACTGGCGGCCGATGGGCTCGTGCGGGTCGTCGTAGGAGTGGTTGGTGGAGGTGACGTAGACGTACGGGCCGAAGTAGCAGTCGCGGCCGATGGTGACCGTGGTGTCCGCGATGACGTGGCTGCCCCGGCCGAGGACCACGCCGTCCCCGATGCGCAGGATCGGGTCGGGGCCGAGGTCGAGGTCGGGCATGAGACCGGCGGTGAGGGTGACCTGTTCGGCGATGATGCAGTGCGAGCCGAGTGTGATCCACCGCTCGCCGAAGACCGTGCCGAGCGGGAAGGCGAGCCGGGTGGCCTCACCGATGGCGCCGAACCGGAAGCGGCCCGGATGCCCGGCGGTGACCGCGCCCCGGCGCTGCACCCAGCCCCACGCGGCATGGACGGCACGCTGGGCGAGCCCCTGCCGCCAGGAGGTGAACGTGTTCTTGGGCTTCGGCACCCGCCCACGTTACTCAGCGGTCACTCACCGCGAGGCGCCGGGCGCCTGTGATCTTCACCCCATCCGGCCGGCCCCGCGATGCCCTACCGTGCGCGGGAGACCGCCCGGCGCGGTCCGGCCCGATTTTCGCCCGGCAGAGAGACGGTGGACACGGATGACGCACAAGGCCCTGATCGTGGGCATCGGCGGCAGGGAGCCGGCGATCGACCCGGAGGCGTTCGTCGCCCCCAACGCCACGGTGATCGGCGACGTGACGCTGCGGGCGGGCGCGAGCGTCTGGTACGGGGCCGTGGTGCGCGGTGACGTGGAGCGGATCACCGTCGGCGCGGACGCCAACATCCAGGACAACGTCACCCTGCACGCCGATCCAGGCTTCCCGCTGACGATCGGTGAGCGCGTCTCCGTCGGCCACAACGCCGTGGTGCACGGCGCCACCGTCGAGGACGACTGCCTGATCGGCATGGGGGCGACCGTGCTGAACGGCGCGGTGATCGGCGCCGGTTCCCTGGTCGCCGCCCAGGCCCTCGTCCCGCAGGGCATGGTCGTGCCGCCCGGTTCGCTGGTGGCGGGCGTCCCGGCGAAGGTCCGCCGGGAACTGTCGGAGGAGGAGCGGCAGGGCGTCACCCTCAACGGCACGCTGTACGCGGACCTGGCGAAGACGCACCGGGCCGTGCACGAGTAGGAGGGGCGGAGCGCGGGCGGGGCCCCTACGCCTGGTCGGCGCCGACCGGCTCGGCCTCGGGGGCCTGGTCCGTGGACTCCTTGCGCTGCGAGCGGCGCTTCATGACCACGAAGGAGCCGAGGCCGACGACGATCGCGGCGGCCAGCGCCACCCAGGAGAACCGCTTGAGCCAGTCCTCCGCGACCATGCCGACGTAGTAGACGACGGCCGTTGTGCCGCCCGCCCAGAGGACACCGCCGAGCACGTTGGCGATCAGGAACTTCCAGTACGGCATGCGCAGGACGCCCGCGAGGGGGCCGGCGAAGATGCGGAGCAGGGCGATGAAGCGGCCGAAGAAGACCGCCCACATGCCCCACTTCTCGAACGACCGCTCGGCGGTGGCGACATGCGCCTCGCCGAAGTGGCGCGGGAACTTCCGCCCCAGCCAGGCCAGCAGCGGGCGCCCGCCCTTGCGGCCGATCGCGTAGCCGATGGAGTCGCCGATCACCGCGCCGGCCGTGGCGCAGGCGCCGAGCACGAACGGGTCGATCCCGGTGTGCTGGGAGGACATCAGCGCGGCCGAGACGAGGACGATCTCGCCGGGCAGCGGGATGCCGAGGCTCTCCAGCCCGATCACCAGGCCCACCAGGGCGTAGACGGCGACGGCGGGCACCGAGTCGAGCCATTCCTGCACGTGCACCGCGGTTCCTCCCAGTCGCTGTCGCACCCTGCCGGGCGCGCCGTACACGCGCACCCCCCAGGAAGGCTACCCGGTCGCCGCGCACCGCCGGCGGGCACGGCCGTCTGAGCCCATGGCGAACGGGCGCATGGCCGCGCGGCCGGGCGCGCAGGCTGGAGGCATGGACCTGATCGAGGTACTGCCCCGGCTGCGCATGCTCCGCTTCCCGGTGGGGGCGGCCTATCTGTGGCGGGACGGTGACGAGCTGACGCTGATCGACTCCGGGACGGCGGGGGCCGCGGCGGAGATCGAGGAGGTGCTCGACGGCGCGCTGCGGCGGATCGTGCTCACGCACTGGCACGAGGACCACACCGGCTCGGCGGCCGGTCTCGCCGCCCGGCACGGGGCCGAGGTGGTGGCGCACCGGCTGGAGGCGCCGGTGATCCGGGGCGAGGCGGCCGGGGCGCCGCCGGTGCTGGAGGAGTTCGAGATCCCGATCCGGGCGGGGGTTCCCGCCCTGCCCCCGGCTCCGCCGTGCCGGGTGGACCGGGAGGTGGAGGACGGCGATGTGCTGGAGTTCGGCGGCGGGGCGGTGGTGGTCGCGGTGCCCGGCCACACGAACGGGTCGATAGCCGTCCACCTGCCGGGGCCGGGGGTGCTGTTCACCGGGGACGCGGTCGCGGGCGTCGGGCGGACGACCCTGGGCGTCTTCAACACCGACCGCGCGCGGGCCGTCGAGTCGCTGCACCGGCTCGCCGCGCTGGACGCCGAGACGGCGGTCTTCGGGCACGGCGACCCGGTCGTCCACGGCGCGGCGGCGGCGCTGCGGGCAGCGGCCGCCGCGACACGGTGAGGGAGGTCAGCCGTTCGGACGCAGGGTCCAGACCACCGTCATCTCGCCGGAGACGGCGCCGTCCTCGCGCTGGATGGTGATGGCGACCGGGAACTCCGGGCGGCTGCCCGCGTCCAGTTCCGCGACGACCTCGGCGGCCGGCCGGCCCAGAGTGGCGGTGGCGGTCACCGGGCCGAGGGCGAGCTTCTTGTAGTCGATCTCGGCGCGCACCGCGAGCGGCACGGCACGGGAGAGCTGTTCCCCGAAGGCGGTCAGCACGATGGCCCCGCTCGCGGACTCGGCCAGCGTGAACATCGCGCCGGCGTGCGGGCCGCCCAGGTGATTGTGGTACTCGGACTGGTCCGGCAGCCGGAGCACCGCGCGCTCGGGGGTGACCTCGATGAACTCCAGGTTCAGGGTCCGCACCATCGGCACCGCGGCGGCCAGCATGTCGCCCATGGAGGCGCTCTCAACTGTCATGACCGCGATGTTACCGACGGGTAGCGGACCTGGCCAGCCCCGGTCCCGACCGTTTCGGTACGCCCCTGACGAGCGACGGTGACCGAAACGTGTCCCGTGGCGCATTAGGGTTCTGGCCATGTGGCCAGGAGAGCAGCCGCCAGGGGGCGCGCAGAACCCGCAGGAGAACCCGTACCAGCAGCCGGGTTACCAGCAGCCGAATCCGTATCAGCAGCCCGGCTACCAGCAGTACCCGCAGCCGAACCCGTACGGGCAGCAGCCTCAGTGGGGGCCGCCGACGCAGCCGCCGCACAAGCCGGGCGGGAGCAACCGGGTCAAGGTCGTCGCCATCGTGTCGGCCCTCGCGGTCGTCGTCACCGCCGGGGTGACGGGGTATCTGGTCCTCGGCTCCAAGGACGACGGCCGCGACGAGGCCAAGGGCGGGAAGAGGACCAGCCAGTCGCCCACGCCCGAGCCGACGGTGAGTTCGTCGACGCCGGACGACAACCCGCGTGGCGGGGAGGGGGAGAAGCCGGTCGTCGCCGGCTGGAAGGTCGTCGTCAACCCGAAGTTCGGCACCGCGTTCGACGTGCCGCCGGAGTGGCAGCTCGAGTCCACGGACACCTCCTACTTCATGGAGGACCACGCGGACGACGACAAGCTGATCACCTCGGTGTCCGCGCCCGCCGTCTACAAGTCCAAGTGGTGCACGGACGACAGCGACAAGGACGGCCGTACGGAAGACACCTCGCTGGCGGTGGCCGGTACGCGCGGTGAGAGCGGCGCGAAGAGCCCGGAGCAGGCCGCGGTGACGCGGGTGCCGTGGTACGTGTACGGCGGTTACACCCAGCCGGACAAGAAGAGCCTCACGTACGACAAGAAGACCAAGCCCTTCACCACGTCCTCCGGCGTCAAGGGCGCCTACGCCTGGGCGCGTTCGTCCGGCAGCCCCCAGAAGGGCAAGTGCGCGAGCGACGGCAAGGCGATCTCCTTCGCCTTCCGCAACTCCGCGCAGGACATCGTGTCGTTCGACCTCTACGGCGCCAAGGGCGTGAAGGAGGAGGTCGACACGGCGACCATCATGAAGATCCTGTCCTCGGTGCGGCTGCACGGGGACCCCACGGAGAGCTGACGGACGGCGCGTAATCGGGTTGGCAGCCGCGGGGTCGTCCGGCCATAGTCGGCCGGTGACCCCGGACTCCTCCTCGCGCCCCTCGTGGGCGAGCCGCAACTACTCACTGCTGACCGGCGCGGCCGTCGTCACCAGCCTCGGCGCCAACGGGTCGCTCATCGCGGCCGCGTTCGCCGTGCTGGACGCGGGCGGGGACGCCGGTGTCGGTCGCGGCAGGGTCCTTGGCGGTGTTCGGGCTGTGCGTGATGCTGGGTGATCTGCTGTTGCTGGGGGATCAGCCAATATGGATCAGGACGGGTGCGGGTGCCGGCACGGTGGTCGCGGGCGTGCTGGGGGCCTGGGCATCGCCTCCGATCGGTGCCTCGCCGCCACCGGCGACACCGCCTGCGAGCGGGCCGGCGGTTTCGGGTGATCGTGCCGTGCCCGGGGCCTGTGCCAGTCCGTTGGCCCACAGTTGGTCGACACGCGAGCGCTCGGTGACGTTCGGGTAGCGGTTGGTGCAGGACGGGCCGGCGGTGCCGCCCGACATCAGCTCACTGCACGGCCCGCCGTAGTTGTCCGGCAGGCCCAGCACGTGCCCGGTCTCGTGGGTGACGACGCGGACCGAGTCGTACTGCTGGTTCTGGGTGTAGTCGAGGAAGACGAAGCCACTTCCCTGGCCGTTGGTGGAGGCGTAGGACCCGCGCGGGTCATTGCCCTCGCGGTAGGAGAAGTCGGCACCGGCACCACCGCTCGACGCCTCCTGGAGCTTGACGTTGGACTCGGAGCTGTTCCAGATCGAGGCCGCGCTCGCTATCTGCGAACGGAAGCCCGGTGCCTGGGAGGCGTCGTAGTGGACAGTCACCGCCTGCGCGTTCGGCTGGACGGCACGCTTCTCGGCGACGGACTTGAGCACGGCCTCGAAGAACGCCTTGTTGTTCGCGGCCTCCTCAACCGACCCGGTGTACCGCGCCACGGAGGTACCGGTGGCACCGGACGGGGTGTCGGCGGTCTGGGCGCCGGCCGGCGCCGCCGCGCCCAGCGCGCTGGAGGCCAGCCCCAGGCCGAGAGCGAGGGTGAGGAGTCTCGCGGACGTTCGGGACGACTTCATGTGGGGGGCTCCTACTCACTCGGTGACGCCGAGCGCCCGGTGCGCGGTCGAATCTGCCTGAACACCCGAACTGCGGCGACGTCCTGTGGGTCGTCATTCTTAGGACGGCGCGACAGGGAGCGCAAAGGGTCCCCGCCACTACGTCGCTTCGTAGGTCCGGGGACCTCGCCAGGGCAGGGCACAGGCTCTCCGGTCCGCACTTGGCAGGCAGGAGAGGAACTGGCGCGGCGTCAGAAGCCTTTAACTCACCGGGCAACGGGCGTGCGGGGCCGATCGTAGGGTTCGCCGGAGGCACAGCGGGATCCACATCCGGACCAAGACGGACAAATTTCCAGATGTCTGCCATATCCCGTCTACTAAGTGTGCCGGTTTGTTGGCGGGGCGCTGTGACCGACGTCATAGAACGACACCTTCCGCTTCTTTCGCCCCCATCGGTCCCGTGGCACACCAGGGAGTCACCCTCGGCGCTGGGCGGCATCCCTCACCGTTGAGCCGCCGCCGCTCAGTCCTGATCAGGACGGAGGCGGGGCCCGGCGAGCGGCGCAGGGGAAAGGCCGGTGGGTTCCTCGCCCGCCTCCAACAGCGTGTCCGCCGCATCCGGTGGCTCCGGGAGCATCCGTCAGGAAAGAGCACCGGGTTCGGACGCCAAAACGGTTACCTTCACCGGGGTGTTGCGCCCTCCACCAGGAGATCCCCGAACACAAGCTCTCCCGTGTCTCCGCCTACGACTGGTTCGGCTCGGTGGCCCTCATCCCCCTCGCCACAGCCCTGGCCGGCCCGGCCCAGTCGGCCTTCGGGCGCGCCCCGGCCCTGTGGGGCACCTCGGCGCTCATCGTCGCGGCGACAGCCCTGGTCCTCCTGATCCCGGACATCCGGCGACTGCGCCGCCGGGACACGACGAAAGCGGTGTCAGCCGATGCCGAAGGCGCCGGCCGGGGGCTCCGGGGACGGGACGGCGTCGATGTCGGAGAGGGGACGGGCCGCGCCGATGAACTTGCTTAGCGCGGGGCCGTGTTCGACCCGCGCCGGGAAGGCGTCGGCTGCCGTGCGGCGGGTCAGGGGGGCCGTGGGCAGCGAGGCGTGGGAGGCGAGCAGGATCGCGTTGCCGAAGCGGCGGCCTCGTAGGACCGCTGGTTCGGCGATCAGGGCCACATGCTCGAAGAGGGCGGCGAGATTGGCAAGTTGGGAGCGGAGGAAGGTGAAGGGGGTCGCGTCGGCGAGGTTGGCGAGGTAGAGGCCGTCCGCGCGGAGGACGCGTTCCGTCTCTCGGGCGTAGTCCAGCGAGGTGAGGTGGGCCGGGACTCGGGAACCGCCGAAGACGTCCGCGATGACGACGTCGGCACTGTCGGCGGGGGCCGCTTCCAGCCAGGCTCGTGCGTCGGCGGCGTGGGTGGTGATGCCCGAGGCGGGCGGCAGCGGGAGGTGTTCGGTGACCAGGTCGAGGAGGCCCCGGTCGGCCTCGATCACGTCCTGCCGGGAGCCGGGCCGGGTCGCGGCGACGTACCGGGGCAGGGTGAGCGCTCCCCCGCCCAGGTGCAGTACGTCCAGCGCCCGGCCGGGCCCGGCCGCCACGTCGAGGGCGTGGCCGAGCCGCCGCGCGTACTCGAACTCCAGGTGCTCCGGCTCGTCCAGGTCGACATAGGACTGCGGAGCCCCGTCGACGGTGAGCAGCCAGGCCCGGTCCCGGTCGATGTCGGGCATCAGCTTGGCGGTGCCGTGGTCGACGGCCCTGCTCACGGGTATCGGTTCGCTCACCCGGCCATTGTCGCCGGTCCGCCGGGGTGCGCGGGGACGAGCCCCACGCACCCCGTACCGCTCAGCCGACCGAGGTGACCGTCCCCGCGCCCACGGTCCGGCCGCCCTCACGGACGGCGAACCCGAGCCCCGGCTCCAGCGGCACCTCCCGGTCCAGCTCCACGGTCATCTCCACCGTGTCGCCGGGCCGGGCGATCTCCGCCTCACCCAGGTCCACCTCCCCGGCCACGTCCGCCGTGCGGAGGTAGAACTGCGGCCGGTACCCCGTGGACAGCGGCTTCCTGCGGCCGCCCTCGGCCCCGGCGAGCACGTACACCCGCGCGGTGAACCGCCGGCCCGGCACCACACTCCCCGGCGCCGCGACCACGTGCCCGCGCCGGACCGCGTCGCGCGGCACCCCCCGCAGCAGGACCGCCACGTTGTCCCCGGCCTGGGCCTCCGGCATCGGCTTGCCGAAGGTCTCCAGCCCCGTGACCACGCTCTCCACCCCCGCGCCCAGGACCTCCACCCGGTCCCCCACGCGAAGCCTGCCCCGCTCGACCGCGCCGGTGACGACGGTCCCGCGCCCGGTGATGGTGAGCACGTTCTCCACCGGTAGCAGGAACGGCGCGTCCAGGTACCGCTCCGGCATCGGCACATAGGTGTCGACCGCGTCGAGCAGCGCCTCCACGGACGCCGTCCAGCGCGGGTCGCCCGCGAGCGCCTTGAGGCCGGAGACCCGTACGACGGGTACCGAGTCGCCCGGATAGCCCTGGGCGGTGAGCAGTTCGCGCACCTCCAGCTCGACCAGGTCGGCCAGCTCCTCGTCGCCCGCGTCGGCTTTGTTGAGCGCGACCACCAGGTGGTCGACCCCCACCTGCCGGGCGAGCAGCACGTGTTCGGCGGTCTGCGGCATGATCCCGTCCAGCGCGGAGACGACCAGGATCGCCCCGTCGAGCTGGGCGGCGCCGGTCACCATGTTCTTGACGTAGTCCGCGTGGCCGGGCATGTCGACGTGGGCGTAGTGCCGGGTGTCCGTCTCGTACTCGACGTGCGCGATGTTGATGGTGATGCCGCGCGCCGCCTCCTCCGGGGCCCGGTCGATGCGGTCGAACGGCACGAACGTGCCGGTGCCGCGCTCGGCGAGCACCTTGGTGATGGCGGCGGTCAGGGTGGTCTTGCCGTGGTCGACGTGGCCCATGGTGCCGATGTTCAGATGCGGCTTGGTGCGCACGTATGCCGTCTTGGGCATGGCTGTCCCTCGTGGTCTTGGTGGTGCGTGGAGAGCGCGGGACCCCTGGAATCCGCCGACCCTCCCCTCGCGGGGTCCGCCGGACTTTCCGGAGAGGGTCAGCTTCGGGCGCCGTCGACGGCTGCCACGAGGACGAGGACGGCAGCCTTCGGCGCGTCCGCGAGGGCGGAGGCTGCGAGGAAGGCGTACCGGAACATGACGCAGATCATGGCGGACGCGTCGTCCCACGTCGAACGGTTTTCCGCGGCCTTCGGAGCGTCAACGGCCGTGGACCATACGCCGATCACACCCCTGGGTCGGTTACTGTCGCCGAATGCCCGATGCCACCACCCGCTCTGGGGGCACCGCCACGGCCGTTCCCCCGGTCGTAGTCCTGAGGCCGACCCCAGCCGTGCCCCTCACGCCCGTCACCCCCGCCGGTCCCGCCGTACGCGCGTGGCCGTCCGCGTATGTCCGTCTCGCGCTGCTGCTCGCCCTGCTGGCGGGCGCGGCCACCGCCGTCCTGGTCTTCGACCCGCAGCGGCTGCTCACCGCGGGCTGGCCGCCGCAGCTCGGCGGGTTCGCCGCGGCCGGGGTCTTCGCGCTGGCGTACGGGCTGTGCACGGTGGCGTTCGTCCCACGCCCCCTGCTCAACCTGGCGGCGGGCGCGCTGTTCGGCTCCGCGCTGGGGCTGACCTCGGCGCTGGCGGGCACGGTGCTGGGCGCCGGGCTGGCGTTCGGGCTGGGGCGGGCACTGGGGCAGGACGCCCTCCGGCCGCTGCTGCGCGGGCGCTGGCTGAAGGCGGCCGACGGGCAGCTCAGCCGGCACGGGTTCCGCTCGATGCTGGCGGCCCGGCTGTTCCCCGGGGTGCCGTTCTGGGCGGCCAACTACTGCGCGGCCGTCTCCCGGATGCGCACGCTGCCGTTCCTGGTCGCCACGGCGCTCGGCTCGATCCCGAACACGGCCGCGTACGCCGTCGCCGGGGCCCGCGCCTCCGCGCCCACCTCCCCCGCCTTCCTGATCGCGCTGGCCGTGATCGGGCTGCCGGCTCTGGCGGGTACGGCGCTGGCCTGGCGCAAGCGCCACCAGCTGCGCGCACGTTGACGCCACTGCCCGGTCCGCCCTGGTACACGCCACGGCCCACCGGCGTTCATGACCATCGCATGACCAACCCCCTGTGAAGGCTTTGCCATCGGCGCCCGCTACGCTGCCCTGCGTCGCATGATCACCCCTACGCTCCCCAGCGCTTGGACGCCACACCTCCATGTCTTGGTTTGAATCGCTCGTCCTCGGACTCGTCCAGGGGCTCACCGAGTTCCTGCCCGTCTCCTCCAGCGCGCATCTGCGGCTGACCGCGGCCTTCTCCGGCTGGCACGACCCCGGGGCGGCCTTCACCGCGATCACGCAGATCGGTACCGAGGCGGCGGTCCTCATCTACTTCCGCAAGGACATCGGGCGGATCATCTCGTCCTGGTTCCGCTCGCTGTTCGACAAGTCGATGCGGGGCGACCACGACGCGCAGATGGGATGGCTGGTGATCGTCGGCTCGATCCCGATCGGCGTGCTCGGCGTGACGCTGAAGGACCAGATCGAGGGGCCGTTCCGCGACCTGCGGATCACCGCGACCATGCTGATCGTGGTCGGCGTGATCATAGGAATCGCGGACCGGCTGGCGGCCCGCGACGAGTCCGGCGGCCGGCACCGCAGTCCCAAGCAGCGCAAGACCCTGAAGGACCTCGGCATACGCGACGGCCTGATCTTCGGCCTCTGCCAGGCGTGCGCCCTCATCCCCGGCGTCTCCCGCTCCGGCGCCACCATCAGCGGCGGCCTCTTCATGGGCTACAAGCGCGAAGCCGCCGCCCGCTACTCCTTCCTCCTCGCCATCCCGGCCGTCCTCGCCTCCGGCGTCTTCGAGGTGAAGGACTCCCTGGGCGAGAACAGCGAGGTCGCCTGGGGTCCGACCCTCTTCGCCACGGTCATCGCCTTCGCCTCCGGCTACGCGGTGATCGCCTGGTTCATGAAGTGGATCTCCAACAAGAGCTTCATGCCCTTCGTCTACTACCGAGTGGCCCTGGGCATCGTCATCATCGCCCTGGTCAGCGCGGGCGTCCTGAGCCCGCACGCGGCGGAGTCGGCGGGCTGATCCCCCTCATGCCGAGCGGTTGAACTCCCTGATCAGACCCGACAGTTCCAGCAGACTCTCGATGCGGAACAGGGGGAGGCGGTGGGCGTCCTTGGTGGGCCAGGTCAGTCTCGCCCAGGGGCCGCGGTGGAGGAGAGCCGTGTGGAGGCCGGCGGCTGCCGCGGGGCGGATGTCGTTGTCGAGACGGTCGCCCACGTAGAGGATCTCGTCCGGTTCCGCGGGGACCAGGGAGGTCAGGCGGGCGAAGAAGGCCGGGTCGGGCTTGGCGGTGCCCCAGTCGGCCGTGGTGCCGATCAGGTCGACGTCCGTGGCGAAGAGTTCGCGCAGGAGGCGGGCGGCGTGGGCCTCCTGGTTGCCGGCGATGCCGAGCCAGAGGCCGTCCGCGCGGAGGGCGGCCAGGGTGTCGCGTACGTCGTCGTACACGTCGGACTCGCCGAACGCCTCCGGCACCCCGGCGTCGGCCCGCCGCTCCCGCTCCGCCGCGAGGTCGAAGCCGGCCCGGAACTCCTCGAACACCTCGCGGTGATCCCGCCCTTGGGCCACCACCGCGCCGAACGCCGCCGAGAAGGTGTGCCGGGGTACGCCCAGCCAGTCGGCCCAGGTGCCGTACTCCGTCGTCTCGTCCACCAGACACTCACCGACATCGAAGACCGCAGCGCGAATCATGGTCGCCAGGGTAGTGCGAGCATCCCGCCCCGGTGATCTACGCGCCCAGGTGAGTCAGCAGCCCCTCCGGCACGGACAAGGGCAGCGCGGTTCGCCGGTGCCCGGGGCGGACGCGGGGGCTGTCCGGCGGTGACCTCCCCGCAGCGGGCGGTGAGGCGTTCGAGGGCGCCCTGAACCTGCCCGGTTCGCGGCGAGTTGTCTTGCTCACCCAGTAGGGCGTTGCTATCCCTTGGGCACTCAACTCCAGGGAGCACGCCGTGTATCGAGAACCCCCTCTTCCCGCTCCTCCGCGTTCACGTGCCCGGGGATTCATCTGTGCCGTCGCGGCCATCGCCCTCGTGACGCTCACCGGCGCGGCAAGTCCCCCCGACGCGCACACCCGGACGCCGGCGGACCCGGCAGCCGTGGTCCGCGAGTGGAACGCCATCGCGACCGACACGATCAAGACCAGCCTCGGCCCACGCCCCTCCGGGCAGGCAGCGATCTGGCAGGGATTCGTCTCCGTCGCCGTGTACAACGCCGTGGTGGGGATCGAAGGCGGCTACGACCTGTACAAATGGCACGAGCGCGGTCCGGCGAAGGCATCCTCCGCGGCGGCCGCCGCCACCGCGGCCCACGACGTGCTGCTCACCTACTTCCCCGCCTTCAAGGAGCGGCTCGACACCGCCTACGCGGACTCGCTCGCCGCCCTTCCGGCCGGTCATACCAGAGACCAGGGCGTGGCCTACGGAAAGCGCGCCGCCGCCCGCATCATCGAACTCCGGGATGGGGACGGCAGGTTCGCGGACGTTCCGTTCACCGCTTCCCCGGCACCGGGGGTCTGGCGGCCCACCCCGCCCGGGTTCCAGCCCTTCATCGACACCTGGCTCGCCAGGCTCCGCCCCCTCCTGCTCACCTCCCCGCAGCAGTTCCGGCCCGGCGAGCCACCCGCCCTCTCCTCGGCCGCTTACGCCGAGGATGTCCAGGAGCTGAAGACCATGGGCGTGAAGACCGGCTCGGGCAGGAGCGCGCGGCAAACCGAGACCGCCCTCTTCTTCAGCGGCAACCTGGTCGAACAGGTCCAGATCGCCGTACGGGACCACGCCGCCCGGCACCGGCTCGGCATCGCCGAGACGGCCCGGCTGTTCGCCGCGGTGAACGCGTCGGCGACCGACGCCGTCGTCACAGCCTGGGACGCCAAGCTCCGCTACGGCACCTGGCGGCCGATCACCGCCATCCGCCTCGCCGACACCGACGGCAACCCCGCGACGACGGCGGACCCGGCCTGGGAGCCGCTGCTCCTCACCCCACCCCACCCGGACTACATCGCCGGCCATACGACCGTCGCCGCCGCCGTGGCACGCGCCCTGACCGGCGTCCTCCGCACCTCGCACCTCGACCTCTACGTCCCCTCCGAGGTCACCGGCACCACGCGGTTCTACGGGTCCGCCGACGACCTCGACCGGGACGTCGTCGACGCGCGGGTGTGGGGCGGCGTCCACTCCCGCACGGCGGATGTGGTCGGCTGCCGGGCCGGCACCCGCGTGGCCGCCTGGGCGCTGGACCACTACTTCCAGCCGGTCGCCAAGGACGGCACCCAGCCGTCCCTGCCGACCCGAGCGGCTCGGCAGGGCAGCCTCGCCGAGCCGGAGTGCGGCGACGACACCGACTGACCCACACAGCCGGGGTCAGGGGACGAGATCCGGCCACCCGGAGCCCACTGTGCCACCCGATATCCCCTGTCGTAGATCGCGTGGGGCGCGCACACTGGGTGGAGAGCCCTGGGGAGGGAGACTCCGGATGAGGAGCACGAGGTCGTTCGGCCGGCTACTGGACTCCCCCTGGCCCCGCTCCGGCGCCGCCGTCCTCGCGGGCGCGTTGCCCGTACTCGCGTTCCCGGCGCCCGCGCTGTGGTGGTTCGCCTACGTCGCCCTCGTCCCGTGGATCGCGCTGGCCCGTACCGCGCCGACCGGACGCCGGGCCGCGCTCGACGGCTGGTGCGGCGGGCTCGGGTTCATGGTGGCCGTGCACCACTGGCTGCTGCCGAGCCTGCATGTGTTCATCTTCCTGATAGCCGCGCTGCTGGGCGCGCTGTGGGCCCCCTGGGGCCGGCTGGTGCGCCGCTTCCTGGGCGGCACCCCCTCCCCCGCCCGCGCCTCGGCCGCCCTGCTGGTCCTGCCCTCGGCGTGGCTGGCGGTGGAACTGGTCCGCTCCTGGCAGGGTCTCGGCGGCCCCTGGGGCATGCTCGGCTCCACCCAGTGGCAGGTCGGCCCGGCGCTGCGCCTGGCCTCGGTGGGCGGGGTGTGGCTGCTGAGCTTCCTGGTGGTCGCCGTCAACGTGGCGCTGGTGGTGCTGGTTTCGGTTCCCAGCTCCCGCGTCCCCGCCATGGCCTCCCTGATCGCCACCGCCGCCGCGACGAGCGCCGCGTACGCCTGGGCCCCGCGCGCGGACGTGGACGGGCGGGCGCGGATCGCGGTGGTCCAGCCGGGTGTGTACGTCGGCCCGGAGCAGCGGTTCGCGCGGGAGGAGACGCTGACCCGGCACTTGGCGGGACGGGACGTCGACCTGATCGTCTGGGGCGAGAGCAGCGTCGGCCACGACCTCGGCGACCGCGCCGACCTGGCCCGCCAGATCGCCGCCCTCTCCCGGCAGACCGGCG
Organism: Streptomyces griseoluteus; assembly: GCF_004784465.1. Classification (GTDB taxonomy): domain Bacteria; phylum Actinomycetota; class Actinomycetes; order Streptomycetales; family Streptomycetaceae; genus Streptomyces; species Streptomyces griseoluteus. The sequence continues at coordinate 567,956 of NZ_SRRU01000003.1, forward strand.
CCGAGATCCTGGTGAACGTGGACGCCCGCCGCTCGGATCGTCCCGGCATCTACAAGAGTTCGGTCCTGATCGGCCCGGACGGCCCCACCGGCGACCGGTACGACAAGATGCGGCTGGTCCCGTTCGGCGAGTACATACCGGCCCGCGCCCTGCTCGGCTGGGCCACCTCGGTCGGCAAGGCGGCGGGCGAGGACCGGCACCGGGGGACGGAGCAGGTCGTGATGGACGCCGGGCGCCTGAGGACAGGCCCGCTGATCTGCTTCGAGACCGCGTTCCCCGACATGGGCCGCCACCTCACCGAGGACGGCGCCGACATACTCCTCGGCCAGTCCGCCACCTCCTCCTTCCAGCACAGCTGGGCCCCCGAACAGCACGCCTCGCTGGCCGCGCTGCGGGCCGCCGAGACCGGCCGCCCGATGGTGCACGCCACCCTGACCGGCGTCTCGGCCGTCTACGGCCCGGACGGCGAACGCGTCGGCCCCCGGCTCGGCACCGGCGCGAGCGCCGCCCACGTGTACGACGTACCGCTGGCGCACGGCGTCACCCCGTACGTACGGCACGGCGACTGGCCGGTGGACGGTGCGCTGCTGGTGCTGGCGGTGCTCGGTGTGACGGAGGGCGTGCGGACGCTCAGGCCGCGCCGGACGGGGCCTGAGCCGCTCGTACCACGCGCTCGCACAGCTCGTGAGTCGCCAGCGCGTCCCGTGCGCTGACCGGTTCGCCCGCGCGGACGGCGTCGAGGAAGGTGAGGACGGCGCCCTCGATGCCGCGCTGGCGGGACACCGGCACCCAGTCGCCCCGGCGGCGCACGGTGGGCTGGCCCTTGTGGTCGATCACCTCGGCGAGGTTGATCACCTGGCGCTTGGTGTCCTGCCCGGAGACCTCCAGGATCTCCTCGGCCGAGCCGCTGAGCCGGTTCATCACGCCGAGTGCGGTGAACCCGTCGCCGGAGAGCTGGAGCACGACGTGGTGAAGCAGCCCGTCCTCGGTACGGACCCGCACCGTGACGTCGTCCACCGGGCCGGGGACCAGGAAGCGCAGGGTGTCGACGACGTGGATGAAGTCGTCCAGGATCATCGAGCGCGGTTCCTCGGGGAGGCCGACCCGGTTCTTCTGGAGCAGGATCAGGTCGCGCGGGTGCTCCAGGACCTGCGCGTAGGCGGGGGCGTAACGCCGGTTGAAGCCCACGAAGAGCGGCACGTCCTGGCGCTCGGCCAGCTCCACCAGCTTCTGGGAGTCGGTGAGTTCGTAGGCGAGCGGCTTGTCGACGTACGTGGGGACGCCGGCTTCCAGGAGCCGGGTGACGATCTCCGGGTGGACGGCGGTGGGCGCGTGCACGAAGGCCGCGTCCAGCCCGGCGTCCAGCAGCGAGTCCAGCGTCTCGTGCCGCTGCCCGGCGGGCAGGTGCAGCGAGTCGGCCACGGCGGCGAGGGTGGCGGGGGTGCGGGTCTGGAGGTGGAGGTCGAGTCCGGGCTGTGTGCCGAGGACCGGCAGATACGCCTTCCGCGCGATGTCGCCGAGTCCGATGCAGCCGACCTTCACCTGTGTACTCCTTACCGCTGTCCCGCGTTCCCGTCCTCGGCAGCATACGGCGGGCGCCAGTGGGCGATGCCGACGAGGACTGCGGCGGCAGCGCGGACGGCCACGGCCGCGCGGCGTCACCCCGCGTCCGCGCCACGCCCTCCCCACGGGGTGAGAGATCACTCGTGCGGGGCATGGCGGCACGTCGGTGGTGGAAGGCGGGCGAGGGGGTGCGCAGAGTGGGCGGGTGGATCGAACTTCGTCTGCCGCGGCCCTCCTGGTGGCCGTCACGACTCTGACCGGGTGTATGACCGTGCACGGGCCGGCGGTGCCCGCTTCGGGGCCGGCCGGCCCGCCCTCGCGGGCGGCGGCGGCCCGGCCGGACGGGAGCGCGCAGCCCCGCATGGACGAGGAGCCGGGGCAGGAGGCGCTGACCCGGACCGGCCCTTCCCCCAGCGCCACGAAGCCGCACCGCTCGGCGCCCGCCGCCGCGCCCGAGCCCCGGCGCACCCCCGTCGCCCCCGCCCCGCGCCGGGCGTACCCGGACCGTCCACGCGCCGACACCCCGCACGCGCCCCGCGCGGTGCCGCAGATCCCGAATGTGTGCGCGCTGGGCAAGAAGTACGGCGGCTGGCCCAAGAACAGCCCGCAGTCGACGATCTGCGAGCAGGCGTACGGGCGTTAGCGCGTCGGCCGCTGTCTCGGCGGCCCCCAGCCGTCGCCCTCCGAGGGGCCGGTGTCGGGAAGGCGGAGTTCCAGCCGGGTGATCGCGTCCCGGACGGCCGTGCCGTAGCCGTCGTCGGGGAGGATGCCGGCCGCGCGGCGGGCGCGGCGGAGGTGGGTGCGGGCGGCGTCGGCGCGGTCCAGCTTGAGGTAGTCGGCCGCGAGGCTGAGGTGCAGCGACGGGTAGAAGCCGCGCACGCTGGCGGGGTCGGCGCCGGGCCGGCCGTCGGTCAGCTCGTCGGCCGCCGACAACGCCCTCAGGTCCCAGGCGAGTTCGTCCGCCGGGTCGTCCTGGGTGTCGGCCAGGTAGTGGGCGAGGGTGCAGCGGTGCAGCGGGTCACCGGACTCGGCCGTCTCGGCCCACAGCTCCAGCAGCCGGCGCCGGGCCTCCTCCCGGTCGCCGCCGCGGTGCAGCATCACGATCTGCCCGATCCGGGTGAGCAGGGCATCGGGCGCCGTCTGCTCCTGTCGCTCCGCCACCGCGCCCTCCGGACCCGTCACCCGGCCGCTCGTCGGCCGTCCGCCCATGACGCTAACCGCAGCCGGCGGCGATACCGGGCAGGCGGCCCCGGACGGAACGGTGAGACCGCCTGGCCGGTCCCCGCTCAGCCCAGGTCGGGGATGCGCCAGTCGATCGGCTCGTGGCCCTGCGCGGCGACGGCCTCGTTGATCTGCGTGAAGGGGCGCGAGCCGAAGAACTTCTTCGCGGACAGCGGCGAGGGATGCGCGCCCTTGACGACCACGTGCCGCGTCTCGTCGATCAGCGGCAGCTTCTTCTGGGCGTAGTTGCCCCACAGCACGAACACCGCCGGGTCGGGACGGGAGGCCACCGCGCGGATCACCGCGTCCGTGAACTTCTCCCAGCCCTTGCCCTTGTGCGAGTTGGCCTCGCCGGAGCGCACGGTGAGCACCGCGTTCAGCAGCAGGACGCCCTGTTCGGCCCAGGGCATCAGATAGCCGTTGTCCGGGACGGGCAGGCCCAGCTCCTCGTGCATTTCCTTGTAGATGTTCCGCAGCGACGGCGGGGTCTTCACACCGGGCCGCACCGAGAAGCACAGCCCGTGCCCCTGGCCCTCGCCGTGGTACGGGTCCTGGCCGAGCACGAGCACCTTGACCTGGTCGTACGGCGTCGCGTCCAGCGCCGCGAAGACCTCCTCGCGCGGCGGGTAGACGGGACCCTTCGCCCGCTCCTCCTCGACGAACTCCGTCAGCTCCTTGAAATAGGGCTGCTGGAGCTCGTCGCCCAGAACGCTCTGCCAGGACGCGGGCAGCATGGCGATGTCGGTCACGTCGGTGTCCCTAACGATCGGCGGTCACTTCCAAGGCTTCAGAACCTACAGGCGACCACTGACAACGCCGACGGCAGGCCGCTCACCAGCTCGTCTTCCGGTTCAGCTCCCACATCATCATGATCGTCGAGGGGTCGAGGGCACGCTCGCCGCCGGAGATGTCCTCACTCGCGGCGATGTACTGGCGTCCCTGCCACAGCGGGATCAGCCGGGCGTCCTCCACCATGATCCGCTGGGCGGCCGTCAGGTCCTTCACCACCTGGGCCCGGTCCCCCTGCGCCCGCGACCGGGGCAGCAGCTCACCGGTGATCCTCTTGCTCACGTAGGGGGTGCCGAGGGCGTTGTGCTCGCCGACGAAGGGCGCGATGAAGTTGTCCGCGTCGGGGAAGTCCGGGAACCAGCCCCGGCCGAACACCGGGTACTCCCCCTTCTGGTAGCCGGTGACGTAGGTCTTCCAGGGGCGGGCGCGCAGGGTGATGGTGAACAGCCCGGAGGCTTCCAGTTGCCGCTTCAGCTCCCGGAACATCACGCCGGTCTCGGAGCCGTAGCGGTCGGAGGTGTACCAGAAGGTGAGCGGGACCCGCTGCCTGATGCCCGCCTCGGCGAGGATCGTGCGGGCCTTGCCGGCGCTGGGTTCGCCGAAGTGGTCGAAGTAGGAGGTGGCGTGGCCGGTCAGGCCCTTGGGGACCATGGAGTACAGCGGTTCGACGGTGTCCCGGTACACCTTGTGCGCGATGGCACCCCGGTCCACGACCTGGGCTATGGCCTTGCGCACGGCGTCGTTGCCGGCCCAGCGGTCCTTGGGGTTGAACACCAGGTAGCTGATGTCGGTGCCGGTGCCGTCGACCAGTTGCAGCCCGGCCGGGGACTGCCGCTGGAGGGTGAGGATGTCGTTGGCGGCGAGTCCGCGGTAGGTGACGTCGATGCTCTTGTCGCGCAGCGCCTCGACCATCGCGGCGGAGTCCTGGAAGTACCGGATGGTCACCGCCTTGTTCTCCCGCTCGGCGAAGCCCTCGTACTGGTCGTTGCGCACCAGCACGGCCCGCTTGCCCTCGTCGTAGGACGCCAGGCGGTACGGGCCGGAGCCATGCACGTCGCCGTCCTTGCGCAGCGAGTTGGCGGGGTACTCGCGCGGGTCGACGAGGGACATGGCCGGGGTGGCGAGGACGAACGGGAAGGTGGCGTCGGGCCTCTTGAGGTGGAAGACGATCTCCCGCGCGCCCCTGGTCTCCACCCGGTCCAGCCCCTCCAGCAGTCCGGCGGGGCCGCTCGGGGCGTTGATGGTGCGGATGCGGTCGATGGAGTGCCGGACGGCCTCGGCGTCGAGCGGGTGGCCGTCGGCGAACTTCAGCCCGGCACGCAGCTTGCAGCGGTAGGTGCGGCTGGTGGAGTCGGTGAAGGAACAGCTCTCCGCGGCGTCCGGCTGGGGGGTGGTCGCGCCGTTCGGGTAGGCCAGGAGGGTCTGGTAGACGTTGCGGAACAGTTCCCAGGAGCCGTCCCAGGCGCCCGCCGGGTCCAGGGTGCTCGGCGCGCTGGTCGTCCCCACCACGATCGGGCTGCTGTCGTCCGGGCCGGCGTCGGAGAGCAGTCCGCAGCCGGGCAGCAGGGTGATGAGGGAGGTGAGGGACACGGCCGCCGCGACCCTGCGCCGGACTCTGTTCCGCTTGAACACGCGCTCGCTCCTCGATCCGCCGTACCAAGGTCGGCAGACCATACCGCAGCACCGGACCTAGCGAACCTCCCCTGAAACATGGCTTGTTGATCAATTCCGAGTGACTACGTTGTCATGCGGCGGATCCGCCGGGAACGCGTACGGGCGCCGCTCCCCCTTGGGGGAACGGCGCCCGTGGCGGCGCGGGCCGGGCGGGGTCAGCCCACCCCGGCGTTGAGGAAGATGCCGCCGTCCACGACGAGCGTCTGACCGGTGACCCAGTCGGACTGCGCGGAGGTGAGGAAGGCCGCGGCCCCACCGATGTCGGAGGGGACGCCGAGCCGGCCGAGCGGGTAGGAGGCGGCCGCCTCCTCCTCCCGGCCCTCGTACAGGGCCTCGGCGAACTTGGTCTTCACGACCGCCGGGGCGATCGCGTTGACCCGCACCTTCGGCGCGAACTCGTGCGCGAGCTGCTGGGTCAGGTTGATCATCGCGGCCTTGCTCACGCCGTACACGCCGATGAACGGCGAGGGCGCGAGGCCGGCGACGGAGGCGATGTTGACGATCGCGCCGCCGTTCTCCCGCTGCCAGGCGTGCCAGGTCTTCTGGGCGAAGCCGAGCGCCGAGATCACGTTCGTCTCGAAGACCTTGCGGGCCACGTCCAGGTCGACGTCGGCGATGGGGCCGAAGACCGGGTTCGTGCCCGCGTTGTTGACCAGGTAGTCAACGCGGCCGAACGCCTCCATGGCGCGTTCGACGGCCTCGGTCTGGTGGGCGAGGTCGTGGGCCTTGCCGGCGACGCCGATGACGCGGTCGGCACCGAGCCGCTCGACGGCCTCCTTCAGCGCCTCCTCGTTGCGGCCGGTGATGACGACGCGGTCACCGCGTGCCACCAGGGCCTCCGCGACGCCGTAGCCGATGCCCCGGCTGGCGCCCGTGACGAGCGCGGCCTTGCCGGAGAGTGCGGGGAGTTCAGTCATGTCCGTGTGCTCCAGGGTTCTCGGGTCCGGACCGGCTAGTCGAGCGGTCCGCCCGCGACGTACAGCACCTGGCCGGAGACGAATCCGGCCGCCTCGCCGGTGAAGAAGGCGATGGCGTTGGCGATGTCCTCGGGCTCACCGACGCGCTGGACCGGGATCTGGGTGGCGGCGGCCTTCTTGAAGTCGTCGAAGCCCATGCCCACGCGGTCGGCCGTGGCCTTGGTCATCTCGGTGGCGATGAAGCCGGGGGCGACGGCGTTGGCGGTGATGCCGAACTTGCCCAGCTCGATGGCGAGAGTCTTGGTGAAGCCCTGGAGACCCGCCTTGGCGGCCGAGTAGTTGGCCTGGCCGCGGTTGCCGAGCGCGGAGGACGAGGACAGGTTGACGACCCGGCCGAAGCCCGCGTCCACCATGTGCTTCTGCACGGCCTTGGTCATCAGGAACGAGCCGCGCAGGTGCACGCCGAGCACGGTGTCCCAGTCGGACACGCTCATCTTGAACAGCAGGTTGTCGCGGAGCACCCCGGCGTTGTTGACCAGGATGGTGGGCGCGCCCAGCTCCTCCGCGATCCGCGCGACGGCGGCCTCGACCTGCGCCTCGTCGGAGACGTCGGCGCCGACCGCGAGGGCCTTGCCGCCCGCGGCGGTGATCTTCTCGACGGTGTCCTTGCAGGCGGCCTCGTCCAGGTCGACGACGGCGACGGCGTGACCCTCGGCGGCCAGCCGGACGGCGGTGGCGGCGCCGATGCCGCGCGCCGCGCCGGTTACTACCGCGACCCGCTGTTCAGTGGTGGACATTGCTGCTTCTCCTCGCCCTTGAGAGAACCCGGCCGGTCCGGACCGGACCCGCCGTGCGGTGAGCGACCGCTTAGTACCTTCAGCACCCGTGACGCTAGAAGCCCTGGCACCCGGTGTCAACGGGACACCGGGCGGTGTGATCCATTACCTCACCAGGAGGTCCAGCAGCCGCTCCGTCTCGGCCACCGGGTCGGCGGTCAGCCCGGTGTGCACCGGGCCGGGCCGCACCACCGTGGAACGGGGCGCGATCAGCCACCGGAATCGCCGCCCGGCGTCGTCACCGGCCGCCTGCCCGGCGTCCTCCCCACCGGCGCAGATCCGCTCCACGGCGCCGAGCGCGGCGCGCACCCCTTCGACGTCCGCGTCCGGGTCGAGTGCGAGCAGCCGGGCCTCGTCCAGGTGGGTGCGGGCGCCGACGTAGCCGCGGGCGCGGCAGTAGACGATCACGCCCGCGTTGATCCGCTCGCCGCGCTCGACGCGGGGGACGACCCGCAGCAGGGCGTACTCGTACACCTCGCGGTCGCCGCCCTGGCCGCTCCGGATGATGTGGCGCTCGACCACACTTCCGGCCATGTGAATGTGGTGCTCGCTCACTTGCTCTCCTTGAGGCCCTCGATGCGTTCGTGGACGGTGCCCGCGCGGGCGAGCAGCGGGCGCGCGTAGGCACGGCGCAGGTCGTCGGGTGTGCCGAAGCCGGGTTCGCCGGCCAGCCAGGCGTCCGGGATCCTGGCGGTGACCTCGGCGAGCAGCTCCTCGGTGACCAGGGGGGCCAGGTCGGCCGCCGCGGCGCCGACGTCGGGGGTGAAGCGGGCGAGGGCGTGGTCGGCCGCGTCGTAGGGCCGGGCGGCGGAGGCGTCGACGGAGGGCCAGTTGTGGTGCCAGATCATGGTGGCGCCGTGGTCGATGAGCCACAGCCCACCCCCTTGCACCAGGAGGTTGGGGTTGCGCCAGGAGCGGTCGACGTTGTTGACCAGCGCGTCGAACCACACGATCCGGCCCGCCTCTCCGGGGTCGACGGGGAAGGCGAGCGGGTCGTAGCCGAGGGCACCGGAGAGGAAGTCCATGCCGAGGTTGACACCCCCGCTGGCGCGCAACAGGTCCTGCACCTGCCGCTCGGGCTCCCCCAGTCCGAGCACGGGGTCCAGCCCGACGGTCACGAGGCCGGGCACCCGGAAGCCGAGGCGCCGGGCGAGTTCCCCGCAGACGACCTCGGCGACCAGGGTCTTGCGGCCCTGCCCGGCGCCGGTGAACTTCAGGACGTAGAGCCCGAGATCGTCGGCCTCGACGAGCCCCGGCAGCGAGCCGCCCTCACGCAGGGGCGTGACGAACCGGGTGGCGGTGACTTCGGTCAGCATTTGCCCAGGCTATCTCGCCTACGACGGCCCACCCCGGCCCCTGTTCCGGCGCCTCCTGGCAGGATCGGCGCATGACGAACACTCCGCTGCGGATCAACGCCCTCATCGTCGACGCCAACGACCCCGAGCGGCTCGCCGCGTTCTGGTCCGAGCTGCTCGGCAGGCCGGTCGTGGGCCGCACGGGCCCCTACGTCTGGCTCCGGCGGGAGGACGGTCTGGGCCTCGGATTCCAGCGGGCCGACGGCCCCAAGTCGGGCAAGAACCGTATGCACTTCGACGTCACCGCCGCCGACCCGGCCGCCGAGCAGCGGCGCGTGGAGGCGCTGGGCGGGCACCGGCTGACGGAGTACGACGAGGGCGGGTTCCTGGTGATGGCGGACCCGGAGGGCAATGAGTTCTGCGTCATCCCCGACGGCCCCTTCGAGCTGGACGACGACGGCCGCGCCCACTACCTCGGCTGACCCGCCGCCCCTACGATCGGCGACGCCCCCTCCCGGCCGTACGACCGTCAGGAGCACCATGGAGACGTCGCCCTCCTCAGTCCCGCACCGCCTGAACCCCGCCGGGGGCTGCCCGCACGCCGACAACGCCCGGCTGCTGGCCCTCGGCGCGGTGGCGCCCGTCGAGCTGCCGGGCGGGATCGAGGGGATGGCCGTGCTGGGCCACGACGCGCTGCGTGAGTTCCTCCAGCATCCCGAAGTCGCCAAGGACGTACGGCACTTCAAGGCGCTGCACGAGGGCCGGATCGCACCGGGCTGGCCACTGCTGACCTTCGCCACCGTGCGCGGCATGACCACGGCCGACGGGGCGGACCACCGGCGGCTGCGGTCGCTGGTCAGCCGGGCCTTCACCCCGCGCCGGGTGGACGGACTCCGGCCGCGCGTCGAGGAGTTGACCGAAACGCTGCTGGACGGCCTCGCGGCGGCGGACGGCGTCGTCGACCTCCGGCAGCGCTTCGCGCTCCCGCTGCCGATGGGCGTCATCTGTGAACTCCTCGGGGTGGACGAGCGGTTCCGCGACCGCCTGCACCGGCTCAGCAATCAGGTGGTGGCGACCGACATCGGCCCGGAGGCGGCACTGGCCGCCAACCGCGAACTCGTCGCCGTCCTGGGCGAGATAGCCGCGGGCAAGGCGGCGCACCCCGGCGACGACCTGACCAGCGCCCTCATCGCGGCCCGGGACGAGGGCGGCGACCGGCTCGGACAGGAGGAGCTGATCGGCACACTGGTGCTGCTGATCGTGGCCGGGCACGAGACCACCCTGAATCTGATCACCAACGCCGTGCGGGCCCTGTGCGCGCACCGCGACCAGCTCGGCCTGGTCCGTTCCGGGGCCGCCAGCTGGGCCGACGTGGTGGAGGAGACCCTGCGCTGGGACTCCCCTGTCAGCTACTTCCCGTTCCGCTATCCGGTACGGGACCTCGACGTCGACGGTACGACGATCCCGGCGGGCACTCCGGTCCTGGCCGGCTACTCCGCCGCCGGACGCGACAAGGCGGCGCACGGCCAGGACGCCGACCGCTTCGATGTCACGCGTCCGGCCCGCGCCGACGCCGTGCGCAGTCTGTCGCTGGGGCACGGCGCCCACTACTGCGCGGGCGCTCCCCTGGCCCGGCTGGAGGCGACGGTCGCGCTGGAGCGGCTGTTCGCCCGCTTCCCGGACCTCGAGCTCGCCGTGCCGGAGGCGGACCTGCCGCGTCACGCCGGCTTCGTCGGCAACAGCGTGCGGGAGTTGCCGGTCCGCCTCAGCGGTCGGGTGCGGCCTGGAGGGACGGCAGGGTGAGGTGCCACCACTCGGCCAGGCGGGCGGTGATGGTGGCGGTGCCCTCCAGCGCCTCGGTCAGCGAGCAGAGGCCGAAGAAGGCGCGCACCAGGGCGCGGGCGGTGGGGGCGGGCCGGATGTGCGGGGCCAGGTGGCCGGTGGCCCGCGCCTGGGCCAGCAGGCGGGTGGTGGCGGCGGTCCAGAGGGCGAAGGGGTCGGGGAGCGTGGCGTTGATGACCTCGCGCTCGGCCCACAGCCTGGCGCCCCCACGGGTCACGGGGTCCTCGGCGAGAGCCTTGGCGATGTCGTAGCTCAGCGCGACGAGCCGGTCCATCGGCGGGACCGTGTCGTTCGTGTAGCGGGCGGTGAGTTCGGGCCAGGTGGCGAAACGATCCCGGACGACGGCGAGGGCGATGCCCTCCTTGCTCGCGTAGTGGAAGTACACGGCGCCGCTCGTCCGTCCCGACCTGCTGCTTATGTCGTTGACGCTGGTGCCCGCGTACCCGCGTTCGGCGAAGAGGGAGGCAGCCGCCTCCAGGAGTGATCGGCGCGTTGCCCTGGCGCGTTCCTGCAACGTCCCGTCCACCCTCGCTCAACGTTCCCGACTCCGGAGAATGTAATGCGCCCGCGTGCGCCGGGAGCAACTGCAACCACACTCGCGCGGTAATTGCGCATTTCTTTCGAGGATGAACGCGGGCGAGTGGTAAAGGGTGCGCAACCCCTCCGTTTCAGTGCTTCGCCGGCGGAGCGGCGGCCCTCGTGCATCGGGGCCGGCCCCGTGGTGAACATGCCTCAACTGTGCTTTCGCACAACGCCGTTGGCGTCCTCGGTGACCACTCCCGCCGCCGGGCACCAAGAGGGCACATACACCCCGAAACCCGTCGCCGTCGATAACTCCTTGTAGTTATTTCCTCACTCTTAGCGCGCAAATAACGTAGCGGCCACGATGTTTCCGTTTCCCGAGCTATGCCGGGAATGCCCGTTCCAGGGAGGTCATTGTGTCCACCACGGGTCATCAACTGCTGGGCTGGTCCCCCAAGGCCGTCGTCTTCGACTGCGACGGCACGCTGATGGACAGCGAACGCCACTGGCAGGAGGCCCGCGGCCGGGCCTTCCGGGGCTTCGGCCTCCAGCCCCCGCCGGGCTTCGCCGACCAGGCCAAGGGAGTGCACTACGCCGACTGCGGGCGGCTGATGGCCGAAGCGGTGCGCAAGCCCGAGCTGACCACCGACCTGACGGCCGCCCTCCTCCACCACTTCCTCGACCTCGTCGCGGACGACCCGGTGACGATGCCGGGCGCCGTCGACCTCGTGCGCCTGCTCTCCGGCAGACTCCCCCTCGCCGTGGCGAGCAACTGCCCCGCGGAGGTGGTGGAGGCGAGCCTCGAACGGGCGGGTCTGCGCGCCCACTTCGCACACATCGTCGTCCCCTCCCCGGCCTCGGCCGGCGACACCGGCACGGTCCGCCCCAAGCCGTGGCCGGACGTGTACGAGACGGCGGCCCGGCTGTGCGGGGTGGACGCGGAGGAGGCCCTCGCCGTCGAGGACTCCCTGACCGGCGTGGAGTCGGCCCGCCGTGCCCGGCTGCGCGTCGTGGGCGTCGGCCCCCGGCCGGACGGGGACGACGCGCACCGTGCCGACCTGTGGGTACCCACCCTGCACACGGCGGAGTTGCTGACCTGGGTGCACACCTGGGCGCCGCTCGCCGGGAGTTGATCCGGGGGCCGCCTCTTACGCCGTCCTCATGCCCGGGCGGCGAGGATCGGGGCCGTCGGTGAACGTCAGGTGCCACGGGGCCGTACCCCTGGACGGATCAAGAACGTTCACCCAGGCGGAAGGAAACGCCCATGACCAGCGCAACGCCCCGACCCACTGCCGGACCGGACCGGCGTACCGTGATCGCCGCGGCGGGAGCGGCCGGCCTCACCGTGGCGCTGGCGGCGTGCGGTTCGGGAGACGGCGACTCGGACGCGGCCGGCTCCGGCTCCGCCGGGGACGCCCTCGCCAAGACGGCCGACATCCCCGAGGGCGGCGGCAAGATCTTCAAGGACCAGGGGGTGGTGGTCACCCAGCCCAGCGCCGGTACGTACAAGGCGTTCTCCGCCAAGTGCACGCACCAGGGGTGTGCGGTGGGCAGTGTCGCGGACGGGGTGATCGTCTGCCCGTGCCACAACAGCCACTTCTCGGTGGCCGACGGCAGCGTGAAAAAGGGGCCGGCCACGGCTCCGCTGCCCGAGCAGAAGATCAGCGTGTCCGGCGACGAGATCAAGCTGGCCTGACCGGGAAGGGGGGCCGCATGACCGTCACGCAGCAGCGCCGGGGCCGGAAGATCATGATGACGCCCGGCGAGCTGGACGGGTTCCTGACCAGTCAGCGCACCTGCCGGGTGGCGACCGTCTCGGCGGACGGCACCCCGCACGTGAGCGCGCTGTGGTTCGTCTGGGACGGCACCTCGCTGTGGCTCTACTCCGTGGTGCGAAGCAGACGCTGGACCCAGCTCCGGAACGACGCGCGGGTGGCGGTGGTCGTCGACTCCGGTGAGGAGTACGACCAGTTGCGGGGGGCCGAGCTGTCCGGGCGGGTGGAGTTCGTGGGCGAGGTGCCCCGCACGGGGGAGCTGTGCGCCGAACTCGACACGGTGGAGACGCTGTTCGCACGGAAGAACTTCGGCATGGACGAGATGCCGCACGACGGGCGGCACGCCTGGGCCCGGCTGACCCCGGAGAAGGTCGTGTCCTGGGACTTCCGCAAGCTCAGCGGGCGTTGAGGGTTCAGCCGAGCCGCGCGGCCGCCGTGCGCAGGGCGTCGACGGCGGCCCGGATCGAGGGCCGCCGGTCGGCGTCCGCGCGCCACAGCACGTAGACGTGCCGCCGCACCCGCTGCTTGAGCGGGACCAGGACGACGCCGGGCGGTACGGGGTCGCGGCCCAGCAGGGGCGCGATGCACACCCCGAGCCCGGCGGCGACCAGCGCGAGTTGGGTGTGGGTCTCGCCCGCGCGATGGCCGACGATGGGTTCGACGCCCTTGGAGCGCAGGGTGAACAGCAGCCACTCGTGGCAGAACTCGCCCTCGCCCCAGGTGATCCACTCGTCCCCGGCGAACTCCGCGAGGTCGACCTCGTCCCGGCCGGCCAGCGGGTGCCCGGCGGGCAGGGCGACCTCGGCGGGGTCGTCCAGCAGGGGTTCCTTGACCAGCCCGTCGGGCACCGGCATCGGCTTGTTGTACCAGTCGAGGACGACCGCGAGGTCCAGGTCGCCGCGCGCGACCCCGGCGACGCCGAGTTCGGGCTCCAGCTCGCAGGAGCGGAGCCGCAGGGCGGGGTGCTGGGCGCGCAGTGCGGCGAGCGCGGCGGGGAAGAGGCCGCGGGCCGCGGTGGGGAACGCGGACATCCTGAGTTCCCCGGCGACCTGGCCGCGGTGTGCCTCCAGGTCGGACTGGGCCAGCTCGACCTGGGAGAGGATGCGGGCCGCGTGCTCGGACAGCAGGCGTCCGGCGTCGGTGAGGCGCACTCCGCGCCCGTTCTTGGCGAGCAGCCGCTGTCCGGCCTCGCGCTCCAGCTTGCCGAGCTGCTGGGACACCGCTGACGTGGTCACGTGCAGCGCCTCAGCGGCGGCGCTGACGGAGCCGTGCCGGGCGAAGGCGTGCAGGGTACGCAGGCGCTCCAGGTTCAACATGTAAGCGATCCTAAACGGCATCGCGCTCACATTCTCGATTGTGCTACGAAGTTGCGTACCGCATCTTTGACGGCATGAGTACGGTCATCCCTTCCCGGCCCCAGTCCCCCGCCGCCCAGTCCCCCACAGCCCCGGCCCCCACCGCTCGGCCGCCCCGCCTGCTCGACTGGCGGCTGCGCTTCGGCCTGCTGTCCCTGATCTGGGGCTTCAGCTTCCTCCTGATCAAGGTGGGCACGGGTGCGTACGCCCCCTTCCAGGTCACCCTGGGCCGCCTGCTGTTCGGCACGCTGGTGCTCGTGGCCGCCATGGCCGTGAAGCGGGAGCGGCTGCCGCGCGGGGGCCGCACCTGGGCGCACCTGACCGTGGCCGCGTTCTTCCTGAACGCTCTGCCCTTCTCGCTCTTCGCGTTCGCCGAGCTGACGATCCCCTCCACGCTGGCCGGCATCTGCAACGCCACCTCCCCGCTGTGGGGCATGGCCTTCTCCCTGGTCGCCCTCTCCGAGGACCGCCCCACCCGCGTCCGCGTCGCCGGACTGGGCCTCGGCTTCCTCGGCGTCCTGACCGTCCTCGGCGCCTGGCAGGGCTTCCACGGCCTGGACGCACGGGGCACCGCCCTGGCCCTCCTGGCCTCTCTGAGCTACCCCGTCGGCTGGATCTACGTCCGCCGCACCCTGGCCGGCACCACCGACTCCCACCTCTCGATGACCGGCGCGCAACTCCTCCTCGCCACGGCACAACTCGCCCTGGTCACGCCCCTGTTCACCACCCTCCCGGCCCACTTCCCGGTACTCCCGTTCCTCGCCGTGGCCGCCCTGGGCGCCCTCGGCACAGGCCTCGCCATGCTCGTCCAGTACGGCCTCGTCGCCGAGGTCGGCCCCACCACGGCCCAGATGGTCACCTACTTCGTCCCGGTCATCGCCACGGTCGCCGGAGTGACGATCCTCGGCGAGTCCCTCCACTGGACGACACCGGTGGGCGCGGCGATCGTGATCGCGGGGGCGGCGCTGACACAGGTCAGGCGCAAGGGCTGACCGCCCCGCCCGCACGACCGCCCCTACCCGTACGACCGCGCCGGGGACGGCCGTACCGCCGCCGCCACCGCTTCCGCCAGCGGGACGATGTCCGCCTCGGCCAGCGGGGACACCGTGATGCGGATCGCGGGCGGGGAGTTCAGGCGGAAGCGGGCGCCGGGGGCTACGGCCCAGCCGGACTGGAGGAGGCGGGCGACGGCGCCGGTCTCGTCGGGGACCGGCACCCAGACGTTCATGCCGCTGCGGCCGTGGGCCGTGACGCCGCGCTCCGCGAGGGCGTCGAGCAGGCGCCCGCGGCGCGTGCTGTAGGACGCGGCCACCTCCGGCCCCGCCGCGCCGTCGGCCCAGAGGCGGACGACGGCCCGTTGGAGGAGGTGGCTCACCCAGCCGGGACCGAGCCGCTGACGTCCGCGTACCAGGTCGACGGTGCGGGTGTCCCCGGCGAGGACGGCGAGCCGCAGGTCGGGGCCGTAGGTCTTGGAGACGGAGCGGACGAAGGCCCAGTGCGGGGTGGCGCCCGCCAGGGGGTGCGCCGGGAGGTCGACGAAGCCGTGCCCGTGGTCGTCCTCGATCAGCACGGTACCGGGGTGCTCGCGCAGCACCGCACGGAGTTCGCGGGCGCGGGCCGCACTCACCGAAGCGCCGGTGGGGTTCTGGGCACGGGTGGTGACGAGCAGCGCGCGGGCGCCGGCGCGCAGGGCGGCGTCCAGCTCGGCGGGGAGCGGGCCCTCGTCGTCCACCCCGACGGGTACGGCCCGCAGCCCGAGCGCCGGGATCAGGTCCAGCACGCTCCCCCAGCCGGGGTCCTCCACGGCGACCGCGTCGCCGGGCCGCAGATGCGCGGCGAGGACACGCTCGATGGCGTCGAGCGAGCCGGAGGTGAGGGTGAGCGGCCCGGCCGGAACCCCGTCCGCGTCCAGCGCCGAGCGGGCGGCGCGCACCAGGTCCGGGTCGGCCGGGTCGTCTCCGTACAGCGCCGGGGCGCGGTCCGCGCGGGCGGCGGCCTCCGCGAACGCCGGGCCCAGGGCGGGCAGCAGCGCCGGGTCGGGGTTGCCGGTGGACAGGTCGCGCGCGCCTTCCGGCACGTCCACACGCAGCTCTTCGCGGCCCGTGGTGGCGGGCTTGGGGCGGACACGGCTGCCCCGGCGGCCGGCGGTCTCGATCACCCCGCGCTCGCGCAGGGTGCGGTAGGCGGCCGCGACCGTATTGGGATTGACGTCGAGCCGGGCCGCCAACTCCCGCATGGGGGGCAGCGGTTGACCCGGTAGCAGCTCCCCGGAGCCGACCGCGTGTTCGACGCTGGCCGCGATCTCCGCTGCGCCGCGCCCCTGAATCGGATACTCTCCTAGCACAAACGCAATTATGCACTAGTACAATCCAGCAGTCCAGGGAGGGCCGCCATGCAGGGCACCGGACAGGCAGCACCGCAGGCCGAGTACGCACCGACCGACCGCACCGTGCCCACCAGGGCCCCGCAGCGTGCGTCGTACGACAGGGAGGCGGTGCACGCGATCCTCGACGAGGGCTACCTCTGCCACCTCGGCTTCGTCCGCGACGGCGCCCCCGTGGTGCTGCCCACGCTGTACGGCCGGGTCGGCGAGCGGCTGTACGTGCACGGGTCCACGGGTTCGCGTCCGCTGCGGATGACCGGCGCCGCAGATCCGGGACTCCCGGTGTGCCTGACGGTCACCCATGTCGACGGCCTGGTGCTGGCCCGCTCCGCCTTCCACCACTCGATCAACTACCGCTCGGTGGTGGTGCACGGCGTGGCGTACGAGGTCACCGACCCCGAGGAGCGCCGGATCGCGCTGGACGCCGTGGTGGACCAGGTGGTGCCGGGCCGCTCGGCCGACTCCCGCCCCGCCAACCGCAAGGAACTGGCCGCGACGGCGGTGATCCGGCTGGACCTGCAGGAGGTCTCGGCCAAGGTCCGCACCGGCGGCGTCAACGACGAGCCGGAGGATCTCACCCTGCCGCACTGGGCCGGAGTCGTCCCCGTACAGAAGACCTACGCGACCCCGCTCGCCGACGCCGACCTGGCCCCCGGCACCGAACTGCCGGCCTACTTGGCGGAGTTGACGAAGTAGGCCCCGCGGGAGCCTAGGCCGCGGTCCCCCGCGCCGACAGCTCCCGTTCCGCGCCCCCCTCCGCGACCGGCTCGGGGACCCCCTGGGCCGGCGCCGAGGACTGGGCGATGAACGCCCCGAGGAGCACGACCGCGCCCCCGGCCACCTGCGGCAGCGAGAGGTGCTCGCCGAGCAGCACCCAGGCCAGCACGGTGGCGATGACCGCCTCCAGGCACGCCACGACCCCGGCGACCTGCGGCGACAGCCGCCGTACGGACAGCACGCCGGTGACGTAGGCGGCGACCGTGGCGACGAGCACGATCCAGACGAGCAGCGCGAGCGCGGGCACCGGCGTGCCGTCGAGGTGCGCCGTGCCGGTGAGCACCGAGCGGTCCATGGTCCAGGGCCGCGCGACGAGGGTGAGCACGGCGGCGCCGACCAGCAGGCCGTACGCGATCACGCCGAGCGGGTCGGGTGCCCGCTCCCCCGCGTCACCGCCCTGGTCGGACAGCACGAAGTACCCGACCTGGCAGCAGGCGGCGCCGAGGGCCAGCAGCAGGCCGAGCGCGTCGAAGCGGAGCCCGGACCACACCTCCACCACACAGGCGAGTCCGCCGGCCGCGAGGACCACACCGAGCGCGGCCGCCCTGGTCACCGGCCGCCGCTGCACGAAGCGCACCCAGCCGAGCACCAGCGCAGGGGCCAGGTATTCGACGAGCAGCGCGACCCCGACCGGGATGCGGGAGAGCGCGGCGAAGTAGCACGCCTGCACTCCGGCGACCGCCAGCAGCCCGAACCCGGCGAGCAGCGCCGGGCGTCGGCGGAGCAGCCCGCGGTGCCGTACGGCGAGGGGCAGCATCACCAGGGCGGCACCGGTCACCCGGAGCCAGACGACGTGCAGCGGGTCCAGGCCCGCCTCGATCAGGGGCTTGGCCGCGACTCCCGACCCGCCGAAGGCCAGGGCCGAGACGAGCGCGAGGCCCAGCCCGGCGCCCCGGCCGCTGCCACTGTTTCCGGACGTACGCACGCGCACATGATGACAGGCGATGACATGAGCGTCACCCCTGTTGACACCTGTCTCAGAAGATGGACGCGGGGGCTCACCCGCCCGTGGCGCGGGGTGCCTTTCTCGCCGCCAGGGCGCCCGCCGGGATTCCGGCGTGCTCCAGCACCTCGACGGCGCGGGAGCGCGGGTCGGCCACCAGGGCGGCGAGCAGATCGAGGCCGGCGGCGTGGAGTTCGCCCCGGCGGTCGGCGCGGCGCCGGGCGTCCCGCATGGCCTCGGCCGCGAGGGGCGACCAGCGCTCGGGACCCTCGAAGGTGCCGTCGTCCCGCACCGGTCTCGGTACGGCACCCGGTGTGCCGCCGCCCTCCGCCACGCGCTGCCAGCCGAGCCCGTAGCCGATGCTGCGCTGCACCAGGTAGCCGAGCAGCCGGACCAGGTGGGGGCCCATGGCGGCTCGGGCCTCGGGGTCCGCGTCGAGGAGGGAGTGCAGCAGGTGGGCGGTGTCGATCTGCCGGTCGCCGTCCCGCACGGCGCGGCGGCGGGCACCGGCCACGACCGCGGCGAGCGTTGCGTCGAGTCCGGTGTCGTCCGGTGCGCCGGCGCCGCCCTCGTCGGGGACGGTCCGACCGGCTGTACGGGGTTCCACGGTCCCACCCCATCAGTCACGGCGGCCTCTTCACATCCGCGAGGGGAACCATTCGCGCGTCCCACGCAGAGTGGAGAACGGCGTACGCCGTCTCCTCCTCACGGATGAGGCCGCGCCTTCTCCCCAGGGGGCGCCCGGCCCGGCACTCGCCCCCGCGCAACCCCACGGCTCCCTCACACGTCTCACATGAAGTGGAGGAAGGATGCCCGTGCTGGCTGGTGGGCCTGCCGGCGGTGGACGGCAAGCAGTACGTCTACCGGGTGTACGCCCCGGGGGACGCTCTGCCCGCCGACCTGTTCTGGGACGCCTGGCACTGCCATGACGAGGGCCCCTTCCCACGGGCGTGGGACCTGTTCGACGCGGCGGTGATACGCCGGGTGCCGACGGCCTGATCCCCGGCGCACGCCGGCCAGGGCTCAGGCCTCGTCGGCGAGGATGAGGTACAGCTTCTTGCGGGCGTCGTTGAGGACGGCCAGCGCCTTGACCCGCTGTTCCTCGGTGCCGGTCTTCCATACCTGGCCGAAGGCTTCCATCAGACCGGACCCGGCCTGGCGGATCTCGCTGAGCGCCTCCCAGTCGACGCTCCGCGACGCCTCCTCCCAGGGCGCGTCCGGCCCCTCCTCGGCGGCGGTACGGCCGGCCTCGGTGAGCGCGAACAGCTTCTTGCCGCCCTCGCTCTCGCTGACGATCAGGCCCTCGTCCTCCAGCAGTTGCAGCGTGGGGTACACCGAGCCGGGGCTCGGCTTCCACGCGCCGCCGCTGCGCTCGGCGATCTCCTGGATCATCTCGTAGCCGTGCATCGGGCGGTCCTTGAGCAGCGCCAGGATCGAGGCCCGCACATCACCGCGCCGCGCCCTCCCCCTCGGCCCGCCGCGTCCACGGCCGCCCCCGAATCCGGGTCCGCCGAACATCGGCCCACCGAATCCGGGGCCACCCGGCCCGAAGGGCCCGAACGCCCCCCGCTCCCCCTCGAACCCGGGCCGGCCGTGCGGACCCGGACCGGCGCCCCAGGGGCCGCGCAGAAATCCATGACCGTGCATCACGATCACTCCGTTCTGTTGTCGATCCATCACATCCGATCGCGTTCCTTACGCGACACGTCAACGATATATCGGTGAACTGCTCACCGACAAGCCCCTGCGCGAAGAAACCGGCTGGCCGCCCCTCACCGCGCGGGCATACGATCCCCCGCATGACGACGCGTCTGGTGCAGATCTCGATGAAGGCCACGGACAAGTCCGCGCTCGGGCGGTTCTGGGCGGAGGCACTCGGCTGGAAGGTCACCGGGGACACGCCCGATGAGACGAACGTCGAACCCGAGGGCGTCACGTACCCCTCCCCCGAGGCCGTCTGCATCGACATCCTCGACGTGCCGGTCCCGAAGACGGTGAAGAACCGCGTCCACCTCGATCTCGCCACCACCTCCGAGGCCCACCGGTCGGAACTGCTCGCCCGGCTGGCGGAGTTGGGTGCCACCCCCGTCGACATCGGCCAGGGCGACGTCCCCTGGACCGTCCTGGCCGACCCCGAGGGCAACGAGTTCTGCGTACTGGAGCCCCGGGATCTTTACCGGCACACCGGCCCGGTCGCCGCGGTGGTCGTCGACTGCGCTGACCCGCACGCCATGGCCCGCTTCTGGGGCGAGGCCATGGACTGGAACGTGCACGAGGTCACCGACGACATCGCCCGCCTCCGGTCCGTCAAGTCCGTCGGCCCCTACCTGGAATTCATCCGCACCCCGGATCCGAAGACCGGCCTGAACCGCGTCCACTTCGACCTCCGCCCCTACCCCGGCGACGACCTGTCCGCCGAGGCCGACCGCCTCCGTGCCCTGGGAGCCACCGACCTCGACTTCGGCCAGGGCGACGTCTCCTGGACCGTCCTCACCGACCCGGAGAACAACGAGTTCTGCCTCCTGGTCCCGCTGTAGAGCGCACCGCCCGACCATCCACCGCCGGGAGACCCCGGCCGACGACTTCCGGGACGAACCCACCCCATGACCACGCCCGATCCCAAGGCCGACCTCCTGCGCTACCTGAGGTCCGCCCGCGAAGCCCTGCTCTGGAAGCTCGAGGGGCTCTCGGAGTACGACGCCCGTCGCCCCCTCACTCCGACCGGGACCAACCTGCTGGGCCTGGTGAAGCACGCGGCCGGGGTGGAGCTGGGGTATCTCGGCGACACCTTCGGGCGGCCCTCGGGTGAGCCGCTGCCGTGGCTCGGGGAGGACGCCGAGGTCAACGCGGACATGTGGGCCACCGCCGAGGAGTCGCGTGCCGACATCACGGGCCTGTACCGGCGCGCCTGGGCGCACGCGGACGCGACGGTCGAGGCACTCCCGCTGGACACCGTCGGCCGGGTGCCCTGGTGGCCGAGCGGCCGGGACGAGGTGACTCTGCACCACGCCGTCGTACGCGTCCTCGCCGACACCCAGCGGCATGCCGGGCACGCGGACATCGTCCGGGAGCTGGTGGACGGCAAGACCGGGATGGACCGGGGGAATACCAGCCTGCCGTCGGACGACCCCGTTTGGTGGGCGGGGCACCGGGCACGGGTGGAGCGCGCGGCGCGGGACGCCTGACCCGTCGCGCACCGACCCGCCCGGCGTTTGTCAGAATGGCAGCGGTCCGCAGGTGAGGGCCGCCGCCGAAGTGTGAGGAACGAGCAGCATGACCGACCTGGCCCCCACGCCGCAGCAGAAGGAGATCGCCCGTGATCTCCAGGTCTCCGAGTCCTTCGACGCGGAGCAGGAGATCGAGCGCCGCACCGCCTTCCTCGCCGAGCGCCTGACCTCCACGGGCCTGCGCTCACTGGTGCTGGGGATCAGCGGCGGGGTGGACTCGACCACGGCGGGCCGCCTGTGCCAGCTCGCGGTCGAGCGGGCCCGCGCGGCCGGTCACGAGGCGACCTTCTACGCGATGCGCCTGCCGTACGGCGTCCAGGCCGACGAGGCCGACGCCCAGCGCGCACTCGAGTTCATCCGCCCCGACCGGACCCTGACCGTCGACATCCGCCCCGCGAGCGACGCCGCGCTGGACGCGGTCGTGGCCGGCGGCGTGGTCTTCCGGGACGCGTACCACCAGGACTTCGTGCAGGGCAACATCAAGGCCCGCCAGCGCATGATCGCCCAGTACGCGGTGGCCGGCGCCCAGGACGGCCTCGTCGTCGGCACCGACCACGCGGCGGAGGCGGTCTCCGGCTTCTTCACCAAGTACGGCGACGGCGCGGCGGACGTCGTCCCCCTCACCGGCCTCACCAAGCGCCGCGTCCGCGCCCTGGCCGACGCGCTCGGCGCCCCCGCCGAGCTGGTCTGGAAGACCCCCACCGCCGACCTCGAGACCCTCGACCCCGGCAAGTCCGACGAGACCGCCCTCGGCGTCACCTACGACGACATCGACGACCTCCTGGAAGGCAAGCCGGTCCCCGACCCCGCCTACACCACGATCGTCGACCGCTACCACCACACCGCACACAAGCGCCAGCTCCCGCTGGCTCCCTGAGCTCCGCCCGGCCAGGGCCACTCCTGCTCAACTGGCCTTGGCCGCAGGCTCGTTCGACCCCTTAGGGTCTGCGCATGCGCATCCGAATCGTCGACGCCTTCGCCGACCGCCCCTTCACCGGCAACCCCGCCGGGGTCCTGCTCCTGGACGACGTGTTCCCCGACGACGACTGGCTTCAGCGGGTGGCCGCCGAGGTCAATCACTCCGAGACGGCCTTCGCCCACCGGCTGCCCGGGGGCGGGGAGGCGGACTGGGCGCTGCGGTGGTTCACGCCGGTCACGGAGGTGGCGATGTGCGGGCACGCCACGCTGGCCACCGCGCACGTGCTGTACGCCACGGGCGCCCACGAGGGCCTCGTGCGGTTCGCCACCCGCAGCGGGGTGGTCGTCGCCACGCCGCACGAGGACGGGGAGATCACCCTGGACTTCCCCACCGCCCCGCTCACCGAGGTGGAGGCCCCCGCGGGGCTCGCCGAGGCGCTGGGCGCGGAGCCGGTGGCCGCGTTCGACACCGGGCCGGACGTCGGGGACCTGCTGGTGGAACTGGCCGACGAGAAGACGGTGTTGGAACTGACCCCGGACCACCGGTCGCTCGGCGGCTGCTCCAGCCGGGGCGTGATCGTGACCGCCCGCGCCGAGGACCCCACGCTGGGCGCCGACTACGTCTCCCGCTGTTTCTTCCCGAACGTCGGCATCGACGAGGACCCGGTGACCGGCAGCGCCCACACCGCACTCGCCCCCTACTGGTCCGCGCGCCTGGACCGCGACGACCTCACCGGCCTCCAGGCGTCCCGCCGCGCCGGCCTGATCCGCACCGGCCTGCGCGGCGACCGCACCCTGCTCCGAGGCCGCGCGGTCACCGTCATCGACGGCGAACTCCTGGCCTAGGGAGTCGGCAGCCACCCCACCTTGCCCGCCAGCAGGGCGTAGCCGACGAAGGCGCCGATGTCGAGCAGTGAGTGGGCGACGACCAGTGGGCCGACCCGGCCCCAGCGGCGGTAGAGCCAGACGAACACCACGCCCATCACCATGTTGCCGATGAAGCCGCCGATGCCCTGGTAGAGGTGGTACGAGCCCCGCAGGACCGCGCTGGCCACCAGCGCGGTCCCCGGACTCCAGCCCAACTGGCGCAGCCTGCGCAGCAGATAGCCGACGACGATGACCTCTTCGAGGACCGCGTTCTGCAGGGCGGACAGCACCAGCACCGGGTACTTCCACCACACGTCGGGCAGCGCCTCGGGCACCACGGTGAGATTGAAGCCGAGCCCGCGCGCGGCCAGGTAGAAGGCGATCCCGGTGCTGCCGATCACGGCCGCGACGGCGGCGCCACGCGCCAGGTCGGACCAGGGCCGCCCCCGGTCGAAGCCGATCACACGCAGGCTCTCGCCCTCCCGGCACAGCAGGTACGCCACCAGTGCCACCGGCACGAGCGCGGACGCGATACCGAAGAGCTGCCAGGCCAGATCGAGCCAGGGCCGGCCGGGCGCGGCGGAGGCGTTGAGGGTGGCCGCCTGGTCCTTGAGCCCGCCGGGCTTGGTGACCGACCCGATGAAGCTGATGAGCGCGGACACCCCGCTCGCCCCGAGCGAGAGGCCCAGCACGATCAGCGTCTCGTCCCGCAGCATCCGCCGCGAGGGCTGCTGCCATGCCATGGACTCGGCCACCGGTTCCGCCTCCACCCGCGTTCCGGGCGCCGGGCGGCTCCACCTGCCCCCGCGCGCCTGCGTTCGGGCAAAGGATCGCAGAAGGACCCGGCCGGGCCGCGCACCGGGTGGCACACGGCAAGGCCGTACGCGGACGGAACACCCGCGTACGGCCGTAACCCCGGAAAAGGCCTTTGGAAGACCCCCCTGGAAAACCTCCTCAGCCCAGCGGCACCGGCTCCGGCACCCCCACCGGCCAGGTGTGCACCGGTTCCCCGGCGTGCATCAGCTCGGCGTACCGGCGCGTCGTCGCGGCGAGCGCCTCCTCCCGGCCGTGCCCCTTCTCCAGGGCGCGGTGGAAGGTGGCCGCCTGCCAGGAAGCGCCGTTGACCCGCTTGCGGCACCGCTCCTCGATGACCCCGAGGTAGAAGTCCCGGTCGGCCGCCTCGATCCCCCACGCGTCCAGTCCCGCGGCGGCCATCGGCAGCAGCTCGTCGCGGACCAGGGTGACGGCGTCGACCTCGGCCGTACCGCCGTAGCGGCCGCGCCGGGGCCAGGTGAAGCGGGCGTCGATGCCGTACCGGCAGGCCGCGTCGAAGTTGGCCTCGGCGGCCTCGAAGGGCAGCCGGGACCACACCGGGCGGGACTCCTCGGCGAGCGCGCGCACCAGACCGTAGTAGAAGGCCGCGTTGGCGATCACGTCGGTGATGGTGGGCCCGGCGGGCAGCACCCGGTTCTCCACCCGGAGGTGGGGAACGCCGTCGGCGATGTCGTAGACCGGGCGGTTCCAGCGGTACACCGTGCCGTTGTGCAGGACGAGTTCGGCCAGCCTGGGCACGCCGCCGGCGTCGAGGACCTCCAGCGGCTCCTCGTCGTCGCAGATGGGCAGCAGGGGCGGGAAGTAGCGCAGGTTCTCCTCGAACAGGTCGTGGGCGCCAGTGATCCAGCGCTCGCCGAACCAGGTGCGCGGCCGTACGCCCTGGGCCTGGAGCTCGGGCGGGCGGGTGTCGGTGGCCTGCATGAAGAGCGGCGGCCGGGACTCGCGCCACAGCTCGTGCCCGAACAGGAACGGCGAGTTGGCGCCGACCGCGATCTGCGCGGCCGAGGCCGCCTGCGCCGCGTTCCACACATCGGCGAACCGGTCGGGCGTCACCTGGAGATGGAGCTGCACCGAGGTGCAGGCCGCCTCGGGGACGATGGAGCGTGAGGTGCAGCGCAGATGCTCCACACCCTCGATGTCGAGCCGGAAGTCCTCACCGCGCGCGGCGACGATCTGGTCGTTGAGGAGGGTGTACCGGTCCACCTCGGAGAGGTTGGACGAGACCAGGTCGTCCCGGCCGAGCGTGGGCAGGATGCCGGTCATCACGATTCCGGCGTCCACCTCTCCCGCCTTGCGGTCGGCGTAGGCGAGGGAGGTGCGCAGTTCCTCCGCGAGCCGGTCGAATACCCGGTCGCCCAGCCGGTGCGGGGCTATGTTGACCTCCAGATTGAACATGGCGAGTTCGGTCTGGAAATCGCGGCTGGCGATCCGCTCCAGTACCTCGCCGTTCAGCATTTTCGGCATACCGTCGGGGCCGGCGAGATTCAATTCGATCTCCAGCCCCATCAGGTTCTTGGGACGGTCGAACCGTTTCTCGGCCAGCAGTCGCTCCAGTCCCGCCAGGCACTTCTGGAGCTTTTCACGGTAGCGCTGGCGATCGGACAGGTCGAACGGGCCTGCCACGACCTTCTCCCCCATGGAAGTGTCCCTCCTCGGATGGGCGGCCCGAGGGTCCGGCCGCCGGGGCTCCCGGATCGGTTGGGATGATGCCCAGCGGAAGCGATCGATAACGCCGCATCCGGCCTCGCCGCCCATTATTCTGACGGAAGTGTCCTGCGGCACATTCACTAGGCATGCCGCATCACGCATCTTCGGGTGCCCTGATCGCCTCGTGAAAAACGCCGACGACAACCGGCCGACCGCGCGGGCGGGGTCCGTCGAGGTCAGCGGACCTCCGCGGCCGGGGAAATCGGGATGTTCAGCACGTATCCGCGACCGGATATCGCCTTGCCCGGATCATCGGAATCGGATAGCCGAAACAACGGGTGAACACGTGTCGTATAAACTTCGCGGACAGGGCCGAAGGATGGTTCCTCGGTACCGGTTTCTGACGCGTTTCCGCCGCATTCCGTCCGTCGGTCGACGACCGGCGAATCTCCGTCGCATTCGCGTCCGCTCCGGGCCCCGCCGCCCCCGGCCCTCCACCTGTGAGCAGACAGTGCCGTCCGCCCCACCCTTCTCGCGCCGCCGCGCCTGTCGAACGAGAGGCGACCCACCATGCCGCTGCACGTGCCCCCCGCGCCCGCGCCCGCACTGCACTCCGTCCTCACGGCCCTCGGTTCCCCCACCGCGGTCCGAGAGGCGCGCACCCCCGCCCTGCGTGCCGCGCAGGGCCCGGTCACGCCAGAACTCCCGCTCGCCCTGCACGTGTTGGACCACATCACCCCCAAGGGCCTGTCCGCGACGCGGCTGACGGGGTGGCGGTTCGTCATCCGGGCCGGCGACCGCCCGGTCGCGGCGGCCGACACCGTACTCACCCCGGACGGCTGGGCCTTCTCGCATTTCTTCGAGGGCCCCTACATCCCGTCCACCGAGCGGGCGCTCCAGCAGGCCGAGGCGCTGCTCCAGCCCTACCAGCCGCGCCTGCTTTCGGTGCCGGGCCTGTACATGCTCACCCTGTGGCTGCATGGTGATCCCGGCGCCGACCCGGCCGAGGGCCACCCCGCCGCCACCGATCTCCTGGTCCCGCTCGCCCCGGCGCCGCCCGGCATCCGGGCCCACCGGCCGCACCGGGTCTCGGAGTTGCTGCCGGTGCTGACCCATCGCGCGACTCCCGTGCCCCTTCTCGGCTCACCCGCCTGACCGACCACCCGCGTACCCCGCTTCCCCGCGCGGAAGCGGGGTACGGCCTTTTCTCCGGGTACGCCGGATTCCTGCTCGGGGTGCGCGCCCTTTCCGTGAGCCCCACACATTTCGCTCGTGCGAGTAATTGCCCGCTCCTGTGAGCGAATGGCCGCCACTCCCCCAAGTGGACTAGCCCTTTCCGGCCACAACGAACCACCCAAAGGGACAGTGCGGTTGGATTGAACCGTCCGCCAGGGTGATGCGTCATGAACGAGTAAGGAGCGGTGCTGCGAAATCCCTGCGGAACGACGCCCAGCGGGCAACACTGGATTCCGACCGATGTTTCACCACGGGGGACGGACATGACCACGACAAAGCGAGAGATCCCGCCCATGTGCCAGCATCAACCGACCTGCCCGCCAGCCGAGTCCGCCGACCGCGAATCGGCCCGTCTCGTGGCGCACCACCCGGAACAGGGGTGGAGTCTGCTGTGCAACGGCGTTCTCCTCTTCGAGGACACCGGCGAGCTGCTGCCCGACGGCCGGGTCATCGCCCCCCACCGCCCGCTCGGCGCACTCATGACCGCCGCCTGAGCAGCACCTGAGGCGGCCCGCCGAGGCCGCCCGACGAACGCAGGGGCCGGACGCACACACGGTGCGCACCGGCCCCGACGCGCGTCCGGGGCCGGGGAGCCGAGGCCGGCTGGTCGAATCGGCCGGACCGGGGTGGGATGGAAGCAGGATGCGCGAGCGGTCCCTCCCCGAGGAGCGTGAAGTGATGTCCGGTTACAACGCCCCCTGGGCCACACGGGTGGTCGTCGGTGTGAGCGGTTCCCTGGGCAGCGTCACGGTCCTGCGCCGGGCCACCGCGCTCGCCCACCGGCTCGCCGCCGAGCTGTGGCCGGTGCTGGCCTGGACGCCGCCCGGCGGCGATCCGGCCGGCCGGCGCTCCCCCGTCGCCGACCCGCTGACCGAGGAATGGCAGCGGATGGCGGAACACCGCCTGACCTCCCTGCTCGACGACCTCTTCGGCGAGGAGGGCCCCGGCCTGCCGCTGCACGCGGTGATCGTGCGCGGCACTCCGGGCCCGGCGCTGCTGGCGGTCGCGGACCGCGAGGACGACCTGCTGGTGGTCGGCGCGGGCCGCCGGGGACTGCGCCGGGCCTTCTCCGGCCGGGTCTCCCGGCAGTGCCTCGCCCACGCCCGCTGCCCGGTGCTCGCGGTGCCGCCCTCCCCGCTGGAGTCCGACCTGA
This sequence comes from Streptomyces griseoluteus, assembly GCF_004784465.1. Lineage (GTDB taxonomy): Bacteria > Actinomycetota > Actinomycetes > Streptomycetales > Streptomycetaceae > Streptomyces > Streptomyces griseoluteus. Next base: position 595,730 of record NZ_SRRU01000003.1, read on the forward strand.
CGGCCGTCCATCGCCGCAACACCTGGCACTGGCGCATGGACATCCGCGGCCTCTGACCCCGTTCCCGCTGGGCTGCGGACCGCCCCCACGCGAGGCAGCATGGACAGGGTGCGGACGACCGCCCGACGATCTCGCCCGAGATGACGCTCGGTGTCCGCGCCCGGAGCCCCCGCAACCTCTTCCGGCGCCGCCCGCACACCGCGTCTCCCGTCCAGGCGGGCTCCGGGCCTTCACTTATCGGTGCGTCAGCAGCCCCCGTCGGCCCATTCTTAACGCAGGATTGACGCCTCCCCGCCCCGGAATCCATGGGGCGAGCGTCACTCTCCGCATACGCTGGTCCGGCTGTCCGCGCGACCGCAGGCAGTGACCGCAGGCAGCCGAGCCGCACCACCTGGAGCACGCCGATGGCCACGACCGAGCACCCTCCCAGCCGTCTGCGCGGCTGGATGCTGCAGGGGCTCTCCGACATGGGCAAGCGGGGTGGCCTGACCGGTCCGCACGCCGAGCCGGAACCCCCGCACCGGGGCCAGCGCTGGTGGCGGGTGATGTGCCTGACCGGCGTCGACTACTTCTCCACCCTCGGCTACCAGCCCGGCATCGCCGCCCTCGCGGCCGGTCTGCTCTCCCCGTTGGCAACCATCGTGCTGGTCGTCGTCACCCTGGCGGGCGCCCTCCCGGTGTACCGGCGGGTGGCGCAGGAGAGCCCGCACGGGCAGGGTTCCATCGCCATGCTGGAGCGGCTGCTGTCCTTCTGGAAGGGCAAGCTGTTCGTGCTGACCCTGCTGGGGTTCGCGGCCACCGACTTCCTGATCACCATCACCCTCTCCGCCGCCGACGCCTCCACCCACCTGGTGGAGAACCCGCATCTGACCGGCACGCTGGGCGGCCACCAGATGCTCATCACGCTGATCCTGGTGGCGCTGCTCGGCGCGGTCTTCCTCAAGGGCTTCCTGGAGGCCATGGGCGTCGCGGTCGCCCTGGTCGGCATCTACCTCGGGCTCAACCTCGTGGTGGTGATCACTGGTCTGTGGCACGTGCTGACCGCCGAGCACGTGGTCACCGACTGGGCCAACGCACTGACCGTCCAGCACGGCAGCATCTTCGTGATGATCGGCGTGGCCCTGATCGTCTTCCCCAAGCTCGCCCTCGGCCTGTCCGGCTTCGAGACCGGCGTCGCCGTGATGCCGCACGTCCAGGGCGACGCGGGCGACACCGAGGAACACCCGGCGGGCCGCATCCGGGACACCAAGAAGCTGCTCACCACCGCCGCCGTGATCATGAGCTGCTTCCTGATCACCACCAGCTTCATCACCACGCTGCTCATCCCGGCCGCCGAGTTCAAGCCGGGCGGCCAGGCCAACGGCCGCGCCCTCGCCTTCCTCGCCCACGAGTACCTGGGCAACGCGTTCGGCACGGTCTACGACGTCTCGACCATCGCCATCCTGTGGTTCGCCGGCGCCTCCGCCATGGCCGGCCTGCTCAACCTGATGCCCCGCTACCTCCCCCGGTACGGCATGGCCCCGGACTGGGCCCGCGCGGTGCGCCCGATGGTCATCGTCTTCATCCTGATCGCCTTCCTGGTCACCTGGCTCTTCGACGCCAACGTGGACAAACAGGGCGGCGCCTACGCCACCGGTGTGCTGGTGCTGATCAGCTCGGCCGCCATCGCGGTGACCATCGCCGCCCGGAAGGCCGGTCAGCGCGGCTGGACCATCGGCTTCGGCGTGATCTCCGCCGTGTTCCTGTACACCACGGTCGCCAACGTCATCGAGCGCCCGGACGGCGTGAAGATCGGCGCCTGCTTCATCGCGGGCATCATGCTGGTCTCCCTGCTGTCCCGGCTGGCCCGCTCCTTCGAGCTGCGGGTGACCAGCGTGGCGATGGACCCGATGGCGGAACGGTTCGTCCGGGACATGGCCAGCCGGAAGATCCGGTTCATCGCCAACGAGCCCGACAACCGTGACCGGGCCGAGTACCGCGACAAGATCGAGCAGATCCGTGCCGACAACGACATGCCCGAGCAGGAGGACTTCGTCTTCGCCGAGGTCACGGTGGCCGATCCCTCTGAGTTCGAGACGTGTCTGACCGTGCGCGGCGAGGTCCTGCACAACCGCTACCGGGTGCTGACCGTGGAGTCCTCCTCCATCCCCAACGCCCTCGCCGCCCTGCTGCTGCACGTACGTGACCTGACCGGGCGTACGCCGCACATCTACTTCGAGTGGACCGAGGGCAATCCGTTCGCCAACTTCCTGCGCTTCTTCCTCTTCGGCCAGGGCGAGGTCGCCCCGGTCACCCGCGAGATACTGCGCGAGGCGGAGCCGGACCGGGCCCGCCGCCCCCGCGTGCACACCGGCTGACACGCTGGCGCGTCCCGCCCGGAGCCCGCCCACATGCCTGGTCGCCCACCTCTCGATCTATGGTGACCAGCATGCAGTCCTACACGATCGGCCAGGCAGCCCGGCTCCTCGGCGTGAGCCCCGACACCGCCCGCCGCTGGGCCGACGCCGGCCGGGTGGCCACTCACCGCGACGAGTCCGGGCGGCGTCTGATCGCCGGCCAGGACCTCGCCGCGTTCTCCGTCGAGCTGGCCCAGGCGGGCGGGGCGGCCGAGGAGGAGACCTCGGCCACCTCGGTGCGCAACGCGTTCCCCGGCATCGTCACCGCCATCAAGCTCGGCGACGTGGCCGCCCAGGTGGAGATCCAGGCGGGCCCGCACCGGTTGGTCTCGCTGCTGACCCGCGAGGCGGTCGAGGAACTCGGGCTGGAGGTCGGCATGGAGGCCACCGCGCGCGTGAAGTCGACCAACGTGCACGTCGACCGCTTCTGAGCGGCCCCGGAAGCGGGCCGGGGCCACCTGGCTGCCGGTGATCACTCAACCGCATATGCCAGCCCCGAGCAACAACTTCACAGCGCATGCGAAGTGATATCAGCCTTACGTCTGGCAAATGCGGCAGTATCATCGACCTCGCGGCCGGTCTCCGCCCCCTTGGGCGCGAGTGTTGTTCCGCCGAGACGAGGAGTAGAAGACCGTGATGACCCGTACCGCACGCCGGACCCGCCGGATGCTGCCGCCGGCCGGTGTGGGAGTCGCCGCCCTGCTGGCCCTCAGCGCCTGCTCCCACTCCGACGGGGCCACGCCCGCCAAGGCCGACAGCTCCCGTTCCGCCGCCCCCGGGCTGTCCGGCACGGTCACCGTGTTCGCGGCCGCCTCCCTGAAGGAGAGCTTCACGACGCTGGGCGAGCAGTTCGAGCAGCAGCACCCCGGCACCAAGGTCGCCTTCAACTTCGGCGGCAGCGACACCCTGGCCGCCAGCATCACCAGCGGCGCCCCGGCGGACGTGTTCGCCGCCGCCAGCCCGAAGACCATGTCGGTCGTTACCGACAGGACGGACACGACGAGCGCCCCGTCGATCTTCGCCCGCAACCAGCTCGAGATCGCCACTCTGCCGGGCAACCCCGGCAAGGTGTCCTCACTGAAGGACCTCACCGACCCCGGGCTCAAGGTCGTCCTCTGCGACAGGACCGTGCCGTGCGGCGCGGCCGCGCAGAAGGTGCTCGACACCGGCGGCGTCAAGGTCACCCCGGTCTCCTACGAGCAGGACGTCAAGGCCGCCCTGAACAAGGTGGAGCTGAAGGAGGCCGACGCGTCCCTGGTCTACAGGACCGACGTGAAGTCCGCCGGCGGCAAGGTCCGGGGCGTGGAGTTCCCCGAGTCCAAGGACGCGATCAACGACTATCCGATCGCCCCGCTGAAGAGCTCGAAGAACGCCGACGCGGCCGCCGCCTTCATCGCCCTGGTCAAGTCCCCCGACGGCCAGAAGGTGCTGAGCCGGGCCGGCTTCCTCAAGCCGTGACCGGGCCGAAGCAGCCGGTAGCGGCCCGTCCCGGCGGAGGCGGACCGCGGCGCCCGCGTGTCCGTGCCGTCCGCCGGGGCGTGCCGGTACCGCTGCTGGTGCCGGGCCTGCTCGCCCTGGCGTTCCTGCTGGTTCCGCTGCTCGCCCTGCTGGTCCGCGCCCCCTGGCGCAGCCTGCCGTCCCAGCTCACCAGCACCGAGGTGTGGCAGGCGCTCCAGCTCTCCCTGATCAGCGCGACCGCCGCGACCGCCGTCGCCCTGGTGCTCGGCGTGCCGCTGGCCTGGCTGCTGGCCCGCGCCGAGTTCCCCGGCCGCGGTCTGGTGCGGGCGCTCGTGACGCTGCCGCTGGTGCTGCCCCCGGTCGTGGGCGGTGTCGCGCTGCTGCTCGCGCTCGGCCGCAACGGCGTCGTCGGCCAGTGGCTGGACGCCTGGTTCGGCATCACCCTGCCGTTCACCACCGCCGGTGTGGTGATCGCGGAGGCGTTCGTCGCCATGCCGTTCCTCGTCATCAGCGTGGAGGGCACCCTGCGGGCGGCCGACCCGCGCTACGAGGAGGCGGCCACCACGCTCGGCGCGTCCCGGTTCACCGCGTTCCGCCGGGTCACCCTGCCGCTGATCGCGCCGGGCATCGCGGCCGGTGCCGTGCTGGCGTGGGCCCGTGCGCTCGGTGAGTTCGGGGCCACGATCACCTTCGCGGGCAACTTCCCCGGCCGTACCCAGACCATGCCGCTCGCGGTCTACCTCGCTCTCCAGAACGACCCGGAGGCCGCCATCGCCCTCAGCCTGATCCTGCTGGCCGTGTCCATCGCGGTGCTCGCGGGCCTGCGGGACCGGTGGATGACGGGAGCGTGACGGTGCCGCGAGGATGGAGGACAGCGACCACGCCGGCGCCGACGGAGGACGACCGCCCCATGACCGACATCGACGCGCCTCCCGCCCTGCTCGGGGCGGCGGACGAACAGGGCCTCGACGCCCGTCTCGTGGTCGACCGGGGCACCTTCCGGCTGGACGTGTCCCTGCGGGCGGCCCCGGGTGACGTGGTCGCGCTGCTCGGACCGAACGGCGCGGGCAAGACCACCGCGCTGCGCGCCCTGGCGGGCCTCGTCCCGCTCTCCGAGGGGCATCTGCGGCTGGACGGCACCGCGCTGGAGCGCATTCCGCCGGAGAAGCGTCCGGTCGGCGTGGTCTTCCAGGACTACCTGCTCTTCCCGCACCTGACCGCGCTGGACAACGTGGCCTTCGGGCCGCGCTGCCACGGCACCGGCAAGGCCGAGGCCCGCGCGCAGGCCGCCACCTGGCTGGGGCGTATGGGCCTGGCCGACCACGCGGGCGCCAAGCCCCGCCGTCTCTCCGGCGGTCAGGCCCAGCGGGTCGCGCTGGCCAGGGCACTGGCGACCCGGCCCCGGCTGCTGCTCCTGGACGAGCCGCTCGCCGCGCTGGACGCCCGCACCCGTCTGGAGGTCCGCTCGCAGTTGCGGCGGCATCTGGCGGAGTTCGAGGCGGTCGCCGTACTGGTGACGCACGATCCGCTGGACGCCATGGTGCTCGCGGACCGGCTGGTGGTGGTCGAGCACGGCCGAGTGGTGCAGGAGGGCACGCCCACCGAGATCGCCCGGCACCCCCGTACCGACTACATCGCGCAGCTGGTCGGCCTCAACCTCTACCGGGGCGAGGCCGACGGGCACGCGGTACGGCTGGAGGGCGGTCCGTCGATCACCACCACCGAGGATCTGACCGGGCCGGTGTTCGTCGCGTTCCCGCCGGTGGCCGTCACCCTGTTCCGGGACCGGCCGACCGGGGTGAGCGCCCGCAACCTGTGGCACTGCGAGGTGGCCGGCCTGGAGACGCACGGCGATCAGATCCGCGCCGACCTGACCGGGGAGATCCGGCTGGCCGCCGACCTCACCACCGCGGCCGCCGCCGAGCTGGACCTGCACACCGGTGCGCCGGTCTGGGCGACCGTCAAAGCGACGCAGACCCACGCCTACCCGGCATAGGCCGCTCGGCCACTGCGGTGCGGCCTCATCAGCATGAGCATCCGCGACCAGCTTCCCGGCACCGTCACGGCGGTCCACCCGGCGACGTCATGGCGATTCGTCAGGATCCGGCCGGCCGGCGGTCAGCAGTTGACCGCTGTGGACAGCGCGTCCACGGCCGTGGTTATCCGGGTCATGATCCGGCCGGTCAGCTCGCGCTCGTAGTCCGCGGCCGTCACCGCAGAGGTCGCCCCGTCCGCGGTGTCCCCGGCCACGGCCCGGGCGGAACGGGGAAGGCCCCCCGCCCGAACCTGGGCAGGGGGCCTTCTTCACGCGCGCGCTCAGTCCTCGTAGGCGTCCAGCGGCGGGCAGGAGCAGACCAGGTTGCGGTCGCCGAACGCCTGGTCGATCCGGCGGACCGGCGGCCAGTACTTGTCGGCGGCCGAGACCCCGGCCGGGAAGACGGCCTCCTCGCGGCTGTACGCGTGCGTCCACTCGCCGCCCAGCGCGGCCGCGGTGTGCGGGGCGCCGCGCAGCGGGTTGTCCTCGGCGGGCCAGACACCGGAGGCGACCTTCTCGATCTCCGTGCGGATGGCGATCATCGCGTCGCAGAACCGGTCCAGCTCGCCCAGGTCCTCGGACTCGGTCGGCTCGATCATCAGCGTGCCGGCCACCGGGAAGGACATGGTGGGCGCGTGGAAGCCGTAGTCGATCAGGCGCTTGGCCACGTCGTCCACACTGACGCCGGTCGCCTTGGTCAGGGGGCGCAGGTCGATGATGCACTCGTGCGCGACCAGGCCGCCGGGGCCGGTGTAGAGCACCGGGAAGTGCGGCTCCAGGCGCTTGGCGATGTAGTTGGCGGAGAGCACCGCCACCTGGGTGGCGCGCTTGAGGCCCTCGCCGCCCATCAGGCGGACGTACGCCCAGGAGATCGGCAGGATGCCCGCGCTGCCCCAGGGCGCCGCCGAGATCGGGCCGACGCCCGTCTCGGGACCCGCCGCGGGCTGCATCGGGTGGTTGGGCAGGTACGGCGCCAGGTGGGCGCGGACCGCGACCGGGCCGACGCCGGGGCCGCCGCCGCCGTGCGGGATGCAGAACGTCTTGTGCAGGTTCAGGTGGGAGACGTCGCCGCCGAAGTGGCCCGGCTTGGCGAGGCCGACCAGGGCGTTGAGGTTGGCGCCGTCCACGTACACCTGGCCGCCCGCGTCGTGCACCCGGGCGCAGATGTCGGCGACGTGCTCCTCGAAGACGCCGTGCGTCGACGGGTAGGTGATCATCAGCACGGACAGCTCGTCGCGGTGCTGCTCGATCTTGGCGCGCAGGTCGTCGACGTCGATCTCGCCGTCCCCGGCGGTCTTCACGACGACGACCTTCATCCCGGCCATCACGGCGCTCGCCGCGTTGGTGCCGTGCGCGGAGGACGGGATGAGGCAGACGGTGCGCTGCGCGTCGCCGTTGGCCCGGTGGTAGGCGCGTACGGCGAGCAGTCCGGCCAGCTCGCCCTGGGAACCGGCGTTGGGCTGGAGGGAGACCTTGTCGTACCCGGTGACCTCGGCGAGCCGGTCCTCCAGCTCGCGGATGAGGGTGAGGTAGCCCTCGGCCTGCTCGGCGGGGGCGAAGGGGTGCAGCGCGCCGAACTCGGGCCAGGTGACCGGCTCCATCTCGGTGGTCGCGTTCAGCTTCATGGTGCAGGAGCCGAGCGGGATCATGCCCCGGTCGAGCGCGTAGTCGCGGTCGGACAGCTTGCGCAGGTAGCGCAGCATGGCCGTCTCGGAGCGGTGCTCGCGGAAAACCGGGTGGGTGAGGTAGTCGTCGGTGCGCAGCAGCGTCTCGGGCAGCGTGTCCTCGGCCGCCGTGTCGAGCGCCTCGATGTCGCCCTCGACGCCGAAGGCGGCGAAGACGGCCTCGAGCTGAGCCCGGTTGGTGGTCTCGTCGCAGGCCAGGGAGACGTGGTCGGCGTCGACGAGGCGCAGGTTGACCCCGCCCTCGCGGGCGGCGGCGACGACCTCGGCGGCCCCGCCGGGCACGCGCGCGGTGAGGGTGTCGAAGTAGGCGCCGTGCACGATCTCGACACCGCCGGCGCCCAGTCCCCCCGCGAGGATCGTGGCGTAGCGGTGGGTGCGGCGGGCGATGGTCCGCAGCCCGTCGGGGCCGTGGTAGACGGCGTACATGCCGGCCATGACGGCGAGCAGCACCTGGGCGGTGCAGATGTTGCTGGTGGCCTTCTCGCGCCGGATGTGCTGCTCACGGGTCTGGAGCGCGAGGCGGTAGGCACGGTGCCCGTCGGCGTCGACGGACACGCCGACCAGGCGGCCGGGCAGGCTGCGGGCGAACTTCTCGTGCACGGCCATGTAACCGGCGTGCGGTCCGCCGAAGCCCATCGGGACGCCGAAGCGCTGGGTGGTGCCGATGGCGATGTCCGCGCCCAGCTCACCGGGCGAGGTGAGCAGGGTGAGCGCCAGCAGGTCGGCGGCGACGGTGACGAGCGCGCCCAGCCCGTGCGCCTGCTCGATCACCGGCTTCAGGTCGCGAACGGCACCGGAGGCGCCCGGGTACTGGAGCAGGACGCCGGTGATGTCGCGGGCGGCGATGTCGGCCGGGATGCCCTCGCTCAGGTCGGCGACGACGACCTCGACCCCGGCCGGCTCGGCGCGGGTCTCGATGACGGCGATGGTCTGCGGCAGGGTGTCCGCGTCGACCAGGAAGAGGCCCTTCTTGTTCCTGCCCATGCGCCGGGAGAGCGCCATCGCCTCGGCGGCGGCGGTGCCCTCGTCCAGCAGGGAGGCACCGGAGGTGGGCAGCCCGGTGAGGTCCGCGACCATCGTCTGGAAGTTCAGCAGGGCCTCCAGCCGGCCCTGGGAGATCTCCGGCTGGTACGGCGTGTAGGCCGTGTACCAGGCGGGGTTCTCCATGACGTTGCGCAGGATGACCGGCGGGGTGAAGGTGCCGTAGTAGCCCAGGCCGATCATGGAGCCGAGGACCTGGTTGTGGTCGGCGAGACCGCGCAGCTCGGCGATCACCTCGGCCTCGGTGCGGGCACCGGGCAGGTCGAGCGCGTCGGCGTTCTTGATCACGTCCGGCACCGCGGCGGCGGTCAGCTCGTCGAGGGAGCCGTAGCCGACCTGCGCGAGCATCTTGGCCCGCGCCTCCTGGTCGGGCCCGATGTGGCGCTGCTCGAAGGGGATGCCCGCTTCGAGCTCGGCGAGCGGAATGCGAGGGGCGGTCATGTGCGGAGGCCTCCTGGTCTGACGCGACCTGCGAGGGGCACCACGGCTCGGGTGCCCACCGGCCTCCCCCTCTGTCATCTCGTACCTGAGAGCTTCACCGGGGGCCAGCGGACCCCGGCTTGCACCGTCGGTGAGGGCGGGAGCCACGGCGCCCGCCCTGCTTTCCAGAGTGACCTCGTCCGTGCGGTACGGGGGCCTGAGAGATTCCGGGGAGGAGTTGCTCCTTCGGCGCCTCCGAATGACTCGGAGGACTCTCCCGCACGGGGTCAGCAGCCGACTTCAGCCTACCAGCGGGGTCCTGAGCGCGGCGTTCGAGTGGCCGCCCGGCTGATTCTGCTCTTTTGTAGTGCTTACGGATGAGTTGCGACCATGTGGAGGGAGAGGGATCGTGCAGACCGACATCGATCCGCGCAGCCTGATCGGCCGCAAGGCGTTCGACCGCGCCGGCACCAAGATCGGCACCATAGACGAGGTGTACCTCGACGACGCGACCGGCGTCCCGGAGTGGGCGGCGGTGCGCACCGGCCTCTTCTCCCGGGACGCGTTCGTCCCGCTGGAGCCCAGCGAACTGGTCGACGGCGCACTCCGCGTCCCCTTCGAACGCGCCCTCATCAAGGACGCCCCCGACTTCGGCGTGGGCCGCCATCTCTCCCCCGAGCAGGAACTCCAGCTCTACCACCACTACGGCCTCGACGTGGGCCCCTCCGCCAGGCCCACTCCGGACCGCGACTTCGGCAAGGTCGCGGGCACGGAGGAACCCTGACCCCCTCCTACTCATCCGCCGTCCGTCTCCCCCTCCGCGGTGGCCGCCTCCACCTGAGCCACGAGCGGCAGGGGGTCGGCCGGTTCCAGGCCGGCCTCGTCGGACCGGAACGTCCGCACCCGGCCCGGCGCGGAGAGCGGGGTCTCGAAGCGCACGGTGACGCGCCCGAGGCCACTGCCCTGCACCCACCCGTGCCCGTACTCCGGGTGCCGTACGTCCTGGCCCGCCCGCCACTCCGGCGCGGCGGGCCCGGGTCTCTCCGGGCCGAAGTCGGGGGCGCTCTCCTCCGGCGTCTCCTCGGCCAGTTCCCCGGCCGCCTGGGCGAACAGGTCCTCCTGCGTGTAGTCGGCCAGCCCGGACACGCCGACGCCCAGCAGCCGCACCCCGCCCGTGGTGTCGACGGAGTCCAGCAGCCGGGCGGCCGCCTCCCGGATGACCGAGGGGTCGTCCGTGGGCCCCCGCAGCGTCTCGGAGCGGGTCAGGGTGGAGAAGTCGTACCGCCGCACCTTGAGCACGATGGTGCGCCCGGAGAGCCCGGCGCCGCGCAGCCGTCGTACGCAGCGGTCGGCGAGGCGGCGGACCTCCAGGCCGATGCGCAGCCGGTCGTGGATGTCGACGGCGTAGGTGTCCTCCACCGACACCGACTTGGCCTCCCGCTCGGCCACCACCGGCCGGTCGTCGCGGGCCAGCGCCATCGCGTACAGCGCGTGTCCATGGGCCTTGCCGAGCAGCCGGACCAGTTCGTCCTCGCCCGCCTCGGACAGCTCCTGCACGGTGGTGATCCCGGCTCGCCTCAGGTGGTCGCCGGTGGCGGGGCCGACGCCGGGCAGGGTGCGGACCGGCATCGGGGACAGCAGGGCGCGCTCGGTGCCCGGTTCGATGAGAACCAGGCCGTCGGGCTTGGCCCGCTCCGAGGCGATCTTGGCCAGCATCTTGGAGGCGGCGAGCCCCACCGACCCGGTCAGCCCCGTCACCGCCCGGATGTCGGCCCGCAGCCGGGCCCCGGCCTCCCGCGCCGACGCCTCGTCCCAGGCGGTGTTGCCGGCCTCCAGATCCACGAAAGCCTCGTCCAGGCTCAGCGGCTCCACCAGGGGGGACAACTCCCGCAGCAGCGCCATCACCTGGTCGCTGATCGACCGGTACAGCGCGAAGCGCGGCATGAGGTACGCGGCGTTCGGCGCGAGCCGCCGGGCCTGCGCGGTGGGCATCGCCGAGTGCACCCCGAACACCCGTGCCTCGTAGGACGCCGTGGCCACCACTCCGCGCGGCCCGATCCCGCCCACCACGACGGCCTTCCCGCGCAGGCTCGGCTTGGACGCCTGCTCCACCGAGGCGAAGAAGGCGTCCATGTCGAGATGGAGGATGGTGGGCGCGTTTCTCACAGGTCCGATGCTGCACCACGCCACTGACAACGGCCCCCGCGCGGGGACGCCCTGTGGAAAACGGTGCCGGCCGGTCTCAGACGGCGCGGTTGCGGCGCCGCGCCAGTTCGTCGGCCGGGTTGTGCCCGATCAGCGTCTCCCCGGTGTCGACGCGCTCGCCGTGGAGCTGCGACAGGGCGCTCTCCACGTCCCGCCAGACCACGCCGACGGCGATCCCGAAGATGCCCTGGCCGCCCTGGAGCAGCGCGTGGACCTCGTCCGGGGAGGTGCACTCGTACACCATGGCGCCGTCGCTCATCAGGGTCATGCGCTCCAGGTCGCGGAACCCGCGCTCCCTGAGGTGCTGCACGGCCGAGCGGATGTTCTGGAGCGAGACACCGGTGTCCAGGAACCGCTTGACGATCTTCAGCACGACCACGTCGCGGAAGCTGTACAGCCGCTGCGTGCCCGAACCGTGCGCGGGGCGCACGCTGGGCTCGACCAGTCCCGTACGGGCCCAGTAGTCGAGTTGCCGGTAGGTGATCCCGGCGGCCGCACAGGCCGTGGGACCGCGGTATCCGATCTCCTCGGACGTCATGGCCGCCGCCCCTTCACCGTCAGGCACCACCGTCGGCCGCTGCGGAGCGTGATCGGCCACGCCGCCGAGCTGTGGGTGTCCCCCGCCCGGCTGAAACCGTGCGCTCGGGGGAAGGTACCGGCCGCCGTCCCCGAAACCGTGTCCGGGGGCACCCCCAGCCGTACCGTCGCCGCTCATCCTCACGCCGACCTCCGTCCTTGACCTGCCTTGTCGACGGTAGGCAGTCACCAGGGGTGCGTCAACGATCGCCACACTCGGCACGCCGAGTGATAATCACCCTGAGAGTGGTTTCTCGTGTCCCACCGCGGGGAAAGGCTAGCCGAATGCGCTCGCGGAGAGGCGTAGGACGCTCTCACGGGACGTTGGCATGTGCCCTCGCCCAGGCGTCACAGCGTGCCACGAGCCGGCCGGGAGCGGACCCTTCGTCCACCCGGCCGGCCCCCGGCCTCACTGGCTGCTGGTACCGAAGTCCTCGGGCGAGATCTGGTCGAGGAACTCGCGGAACTTCTCCACCTCGTCCTCCTGCTCGTCCGGGATGGCGATGCCCGCGTCGTCCAGCACCCCGTCACTGCCGTAGATCGGCGTGCCGGTGCGCAGGGCGAGCGCTATGGCGTCGGACGGCCGCGCGCTCACCTCGACCCCGCTGGCGAATACCAGCTCCGCGTAGAAGACACCCTCTCGCAGATCGGTGATGCGTACTTCGGTCAGCTCCTGGCCGACCGCCTCCAGCACGTCCTTGAAGAGGTCGTGCGTCAGCGGACGCGCGGGAGCCATGCCCTGCTGGGCGAAGGCGATCGCGGTCGCCTCCCCCGGCCCGATCCAGATGGGGAGGTAGCGGTCGCCTCCCACTTCGCGCAGGAGCACGATCGGTTGGTTGGAGGGCATTTCGACCCGGACACCTACGACATCGAGCTCGTTCACACAGCAACCCTAGGCCGTGCTCGGGACGTTTGGGTAGTCGGGCCGGGAACAGGTGGGCGATCCGGCGCAACGCGACCGGGTCGGGGCACACCGCCCCTCAGGGCAGCCGCACCCCGAGCGCGGCCTTCACCAGCGCCGAGTGCAGCTTCATGGTGAGCGCAGCCAGCTCCCTGGTACGAGCCTCGGCGAGCGTCCTGGTCTGGGGGTTGCGGTGCCGCTTCAAGGGGGCGACGACCTGGTCGACCAGCCCCGCCTCGCGCTCGGCGGCCGCCTTCATCACCCGCAGATGGCGGGGCTCGATGCCGAACCGGCCCAGTTCGGCCACCAGCGCGGCCACGGTGACGGCCTCGGCGTCGTACACGCCGTCGGCCAGGGGTGCGAGGAGCCCGTACGACTCCCACTCGCGGAGTTCGGCCTCGTCGACGTCTGCCGCGGCCAGCAGCTCGTCCCGGCCGATCCGGGCGACCGTGGACCGCTCGGCCTCCTCGGGCTCGCCGTCGCCGCTGCGCTGCCGGCCGACGACGGGCAGCGGAGCGGCCTCGCCGCGCTCCATGGCGTCCAGATGCTCCCGGATCACCTTGAGCGGCAGATAGTGGTCCCGCTGCATCCTGAGGACATGGCCGAGGCGTTCCACGTCACGGGGGCTGAACTTGCGGTACCCCGAGGGAGTCCGCTGCGGCTCGATGAGCCCCTCCGACTCCAGGAAGCGGATCTTGGAGATGGTTACTTCGGGGAACTCGTCGCGCAGCACGTTCAGCACCGTGCCGATGCTCATCAGCCCACTGTCCCTGGCGGCGGTACCGCTTCCGGCACCGCCGCTCGGTGTTTGAAGCATGGACCTTCCCTGGGGTTCCCCCGGACGGGCGTCCGGGGGTGGGTCAGACTCCTTGCCGGCTCGCGTAGAAGACCAGCCGGTACTTGCCGATCTGCACCTCGTCACCGTTGGCCAGCGCCACCTGGTCGATCCGCTCGCGGTTGACGTAGGTGCCGTTGAGGCTGCCCACGTCGGCCACCGTGAAGGAACCGTCGGGCGAGCGGCGGAACTCCACATGGCTGCGGGAGACCGTCACGTCGTCCAGGAAGATGTCGCTCTGCGGGTGACGCCCCGCCGTGGTCAGGTCGCTGTCCAGGAGGAAACGGCTGCCGGAGTTCGGACCCCGGCGGACCACCAGCAGCGCCGAGCCGACCGGCAGCGCGTCGACCGCCGCCTGCGCCTCGGGAGACAGCATCGGCATGGCCGTCTGACCGGTGACCTCGGAGTCGTACGCCTCGATGCCGGAGATGGAGATCGTGGACGTGGTCTCCGACGGACGCTCCGGCGCCACACCGGGACGCAGGGGCGCGCCGCAGTGGGAGCAGAAACGGGCGTTCTCCGCGTTGCGGTTCCCGCACCTCGTACACACCAGGGCCGACATGGACGGAGCCTCCTGCCGCGACGGTTGCCCGAAACCTATGCCGCCGCCCTGGCCAGGGTCAACGGACGCCGCGCCCTGTCCCCCGGAAGTGCCACCACCCGGACCAGCCACCTGGTCCCGGAACAGCGGACGCTGCCCTTCCTCGTCGGGCTGTGCGCGATGACGGGCCGTCGCGTTCTCGTTGCCCTCTCGCGCGCTCTTGCCGAACAACTTCCCAAACAACTTCACGGGCGATTCCCCTTGACCGAAACAGACCCGCCCGTGGGGCAGGACGAACCCAGAATGCCTACACCGACCGATCCGGACATCTTCACAACGTCCGTATCCACCCGACAGTTTCCACCACGCACCACCCCTTCGGTGCGGCGACCCCCCGCAACCTCATGCCCCCGCCCGACGCCGCCCATGCACCGCCGGTTCACCGCGAGGACGACCGAGCGTAGTCAGGCAGCTTCGCTTGCCGCAAGGCATCCACGACGATCTTGTCCGACCGCTCCACACTCACCGTGGCCTGCTCCTTCTCCAAGCTCTGCACCACTCCTCCAGGAATGTTCAACGCCGGTTCGAGGTCCTGCGGCTTGCCGATGACCTGGAAACGATACGGGGCGTTGATCTTGTTCCCGTCGACCGCGACGCTACCGTCCGTGTCCGAGAAGTAGGTGTTCGCCACCACGCGCACTCCGTTGACCTGTATCGCCTCGGCACCGGCCGCGCGCAGCTCCTGGATCGCGTCGAGCAGCATGTCGGACTCGACAGCTCCCTTCGTGTCCTGGACGGTCATCGTGATGCCGGGACCGGTCGCGCCGACGGTGCCCGCGAGTATGCCGAGTTGGCGCTCCTTCTCGGCGGTCTGCCTGCGTGCCTCCGCGGCCTGGTCAGAGCTGCTCTGCAGCTCCTGACGCTGCTTCTCCAGTCCCTGCTTCTCGTCCTCAAGACGCTGAGTACGGTCGTCCAGTTCATCGAGGATGCGGACCAGGTCCTCCTGGCGGGCCCCGCGCAGCGCGCTGTCGCCGTCGCTGTTGGAGGCCACCTGCACGGCCAGTCCGAATCCGAGCCCGAACAGCAGCAGGGCCACGATGAGTTGGGCGCGCGTCAGCCGGGGCGGCCAGAGACCGTCGATCAGCCGCTGACGCCCGGTGAGCTGCGGCTGGGGCGCCTGCTCCGACACCGGCTCGGCGGGAGCGGGCTCGGGGGCCGGCCGGGGCGCGGGGGCCCGGGGCGGCAGCTCCGCGGGGAGTTTCTTGCGCAGACCGTTCTCCGGCCGCTCCTCCTGGTCGCTCATCCCGCTCACGCCCGGAAGACGTGGCGCCGGATCGCCGCCGCGTTGGAGAAGATGCGGATGCCCAGGACCACGACGACGCCGGTGGACAGCTGCGCGCCCACCCCCAGCTCGTCGCCCAGGAACACGATCAGCGCGGCCACGACCACGTTGGACAGGAACGACACCACGAAAACCTTGTCGTCGAAGATGCCGTCGAGCATCGCCCGCAGCCCGCCGAACACGGCGTCCAGCGCCGCCACGACGGCGATGGGCAGATACGGCTCGACCACCGCCGGAACCTCGGGCCGGACCAACAGTCCGGCCACCACTCCCACGACGAGGCCCAGTACGGCGATCACGATGTGCCCTTCTCAGTCTTCTCGGCCTGCTCGGCGCTCGGCTGTGCTGTTCGTACGATCACACTCGGTGCGGCGGGCAACCGGACGTCGCCCTCCGCGGAGATGGCGGTGCGGATACCGAAGTTGTCCTGGAGCGCGTGCAGATACAACCCGTCGGCGCTGTTCTGGAACGCGGTGCTCAGCTTCTGCCCGTCCCCCACCGCCAGCACCGTGTACGGCGGGACCAGCGGCCTGTTGTCGACCAGTATCGCGTCACCCGCGGCCCTGATCGCGGACAGGGCGGTCAGCCGCTGCCCGTTGATGGACACCGCCTCGGCGCCGGAGGCCCACAGTCCGTTGACCACGCGCTGCATGTCCCGGTCACGCACCCGCCCGGTGTCGGAGAAGCCGGCGGACTCGCGGGGATTCGTGCCGTCTCCCCCACTGCTCGCCTCCTTGGCGTCGTTCACCACGAGCTTCACGCCCGGCCCGTGCACGGCGGTGGCACCCGACAGCAGACTCACCAGGTCCGCCTGGCTGCCCCCGCTCTGCCGGAGCGCGGCCCGCTGCCGCGCGCCTACGTCCTCACGGAGCCGGTCGACCCCGCTCTCCAGCTTGTCCGCTGCGGTGGTCTCCCGGTCGATGCGGTCGATCAGCTCCTGGCGCTCCTTGGCCACCACGGGAGCCGCGACATGCGCCTGCGACGCCCCGACCGTCACCACCAGGGCCGCGAGCACCAGGCCGCCCGCGAGGCCCAGCTTGGCGCGGAGGGTCTTCGGCAGACCGCCCTCGCCCAGGGACTTCCGGCGCGCGGCGGCCTCGGCGTACCCGTCGTCCAGGCTGTGGTCCATCACGTTGGTGATCAACGACATGGAGGCGTCCGGGCGCCCCGGCCGCGCGGGGCTGCTCCGAACGGGGGGTTGCTGCGGCATGCCGCACATCGTCGCATGCCGCGAGCGGTGTCTTCGAACGAGCCCCATAGAGGTGCCGGACAGCACCCCCGGTGGGGACACTGTCCGGCAGATTCGGAGCGTTGCGGGGATCAGCGGCCGGCGCTGTCCACCACGGCCGACCACTCGTCCAGCAGGGCCTGCGCCGAGGCGTCGTCCGGGCCCTCCGCCCACAGGTGCGTGACCGCCTCGGCCGGGTCGGGCAGGACCATCACCCAGCGGCCGTCGCTCTCCACGACCCGCACGCCGTCCGTGGTGTCCACGGACCGGTCGCCGGCCGCCTCGACCACGCTGCGCATGACCAGACCCTTGACCGCCCACGGCGTCGCCAGGTCCCTCTTCAGGACATGGGCCCGCGGAATCCGGGCGTCGATCTGGCTCAGCGTGAGCTGCGTCCGCGCCACCAGCCCGATCAGCCGCACGAACGCCGCGGTGCCGTCGTAGACGCTGCTGAACTCGGGGACGATGAAGCCGCCCTTGCCGTCACCGCCGAAGATGGTTCCCTCCTCGCCGCCGACCCGCGTGAGGTCGTCGGGCGAGGTGGTCGTCCACTCCACCTGGGTGCCGTGGTACGCGGCCACCTGCTCCGCGATCCGGGTCGTGGTCACCGGCAGTGCCACCCGGCCGCTGCGCCGCTCGGCGGCGACCAGGTCGAGCATCACCAGCAGCGCCCGGTCGTCCTCGATGATGCTGCCCTTCTCGTCCACGAGCGACAGCCGCTCGCCGACCGGGTCGAACCGCACGCCGAACGCCGCCCCGGACGACGCCACGATCTCCCCGAGCCTCTGCAGGCCCTTGCGCCGCATCTCCTCGGTCTCGGTGGGCCGGGACTCGTCCAGACCGGGGTTGATGGTCAGCGAGTCCACGCCCAGCTTGCCGAGCAGGCTGGGCAGGACCAGGCCGGCGCTGCCGTTCGAGGCGTCGACGACGACCTTCAGCCCGGACTCGGCGATCCCGGTCGTGTCCACGTTCCGCAGCAGCGACCCGGTGTACGAGTCGTAGACGCTGGACGGAAAGTACAGGTCACCGATCTCACCGGGGAACGCCCGCCGGTACTCCTGGCGCGCGAACACCCGGTCCAGCTTGCGCTGGCTGCCCTGGGAGAGGTCCGCGCCCTTGGCGTCGAAGAACATGATGTCCACGGAGTCCGGCACACCCGGCGAGGTCCGGATCATGATGCCGCCGGAACTGCCTCGCGCGGTCTGCTGCCGGGCCACGGGCAGCGGCACGTTCTCCAGGTCTCGCACGTCGATCGCGCTCGCCTGGAGCGCCGAGATCACCGCGCGCTTGAGCGCACGGGCGCCTCGGGAGTGGTCACGCGCCGTGGTGACCGTGGTGCCCTTCTTCAGCGTGGTGGCGTACGCGCCGGCCAGCCGCACGGCCAGTTCCGGCGTGATCTCCACGTTCAGGATGCCGGTGACCCCGCGCGCCCCGAAGAGGTGCGCCTGGCCCCGGGACTCCCAGATGACCGAGGTGTTGACGAAGGCACCGGCCTCGATGGTCTTGAACGGGTACACCCGGACGTTGCCCTGGATGATCGACTCCTCGCCGATCAGGCACTCGTCACCGATGACCGCGCCGTCCTCGATCCGCGCGGCCCGCATGATGTCGGTGTTCTTGCCGACCACGCAGCCACGCAGATTGCTCTGCTGTCCGACGTACACGTTGTCGTGGACGACGGCCTTGTGCAGGAAGGCACCGCTCTTGACGACCACGTTGGAGCCGATGACGGAGTGCTCGCGTATCTCCGCGCCCGCCTCGACCTTGGCGTAGTCACCGATGTAGAGCGGGCCGCGCAGCACCGCGTCGGGGTGCACCTCGGCACCCTCGGCGACCCAGACACCGGGCGAGATCTCGAAACCGTCGATGTCGACGTCGACCTTGCCCTCGAGAACGTCGGCCTGGGCCTTCACATAGCTCTCGTGGGTGCCGACGTCCTCCCAGTAGCCCTCGGCGATGTAGCCGTAGATGGGCTTGCCCTCCTTCATCAACTGGGGGAAGACATCTCCGGACCAGTCGACGGGGACATCGGGATCGACATAGTCGAACACCTCGGGCTCCATCACATAGATGCCCGTGTTCACCGTGTCGGAGAAGACCTGGCCCCAGGTCGGCTTCTCGAGGAAGCGCTCGACCTTGCCCTCCTCGTCCACGATGGTGATGCCGAACTCCAGCGGATTCGGGACCCGGGTCAGGCAGACCGTGACCAGGGCTCCCTTCTCCTTGTGGAAGTTGATCAGCTCGGTGAGGTCGAAGTCGGTCAGCGCATCACCGGAAATGACGAGGAAGGCATCGTCCTTGAGCGCGTCCTCGGCGTTCTTGACGCTTCCGGCGGTACCGAGTGGCTTCTCCTCATTGGCATACGTGAGCTCCATGCCGAGTTCTTCGCCGTCACCGAAGTAGTTCTTGACGAGCGACGCCAGGAACTGCACGGTGACCACGGTCTCGTTGAGCCCATGCTTTTTGAGCAACCTGAGCACGTGCTCCATGATCGGGCGGTTCGCCACGGGCAGGAGCGGCTTGGGCATGCTAGAGGTCATAGGGCGCAGGCGCGTGCCTTCGCCACCGGCCATCACGACGGCCTTCATGTCGGAAGCGTCCTCCTCGAAGAGACGACGGTCTAGCCGACTTCACCCGTCCAGATTGTCCCGCACTTTTCCGTCGCGGGCCATCGAAGCGTCACGTCGTGGACGATCTCGGAGTTCCGTCGGCCAACGAGTCCGCGCGCACCAGACGGCGGACCTGGACCATATAAAGCACTCCTGCCCACCAATACAGGGTTGTACCCCATCCGGCGAACGCCCATCCGAAAACAGCGGCGAGTGACGCGATCCAACCGCTTCCATCACTGAGCAGCAGCAACGGGAAGGCATACATCAGGTTGAAGGTGGCCGCCTTCCCGAGGAAGTTCACCTGGGGCGGCGGATAGCCGTGCCGGCGCAGGATGCCGACCATCACCAGCAGAACGAGCTCGCGGGCCAGCAGCAGCGCGGTCAGCCACAGCGGCAGGATCTCCCGCCAGGTGAGACCGAGGAGCGTGGAAAGGACATAGAGCCGGTCGGCAGCCGGGTCGAGAAGCCGGCCGAGACTGCTGACCTGGTTCCAGCGCCGGGCGAGCTTGCCGTCCAGATAGTCGCTGACTCCGCTCAGCGCGAGGACCAGGAGAGCCCAACCATCACTCTTGGGGCCTCCGAACTCCGGCCTGAGAATCAGCCACAGGAACAGAGGGACACCGGCGAGCCGAGCCATGCTCAGGATGTTGGGGATGGTGAGGACCCGGTCCGTCTGGACGCGGGTCTCCTGGACCTCCACCCGGAAGCCTCCTGTACGAAAGTGACGACAACGCACCTGACCCTACCGCAACGCAAAAAAGCTCCGGCTCTCGGGCTGTATGCCCAAGAGCCGGAGCTGTAAAAGGAGTTCGGCGGCGTCCTACTCTCCCACAGGGTCCCCCCTGCAGTACCATCGGCGCTGTGAGGCTTAGCTTCCGGGTTCGGAATGTAACCGGGCGTTTCCCTCACGCTATGACCACCGAAACACTATGA
>NZ_SRRU01000004.1 GCF_004784465.1 Streptomyces griseoluteus
GCTCGCCCCGGTCCTGGTTGAAGGAACGGCGCTCGCCGCCACGGTCGTCACGACGCTCGAAACCACGGCCACCGCGGTCGTCACGGCGCTCGAAGGAACGGCCGCCACGGTCGTCACGACGCTCGAAACCCCGCTCGCCCCGGTCCTGGTTGAAGGAACGGCGCTCGCCGCCACGGTCGTCACGACGCTCGAAACCACGGCCACCGCGGTCGTCACGGCGCTCGAAGGAACGGCCGCCACGGTCGTCACGACGCTCGAAGCCGCGGCCTCCACGGTCGTCGCGGCGCTCGCCACGGTCGCGGTCGAAGGAACGGCGGCCGGCCGGACGCTCGTCGCGCTCGGTCTCGCGGACGGCCGGACGCTCGGCCTCGGCGGTCGCCTCGGCCACGGCCTGCTCGGCGGTGGCCTGCGCCTCTGCCACGGCGGCCTCCGGGTCCTCACCGCGCTCGCGGGCGACCCGCGCCACCAGGCGGTCGGCCTCCTCGCGCAGCTCACCGGCACGGCGCTGGGCGCGCTCCAGCTCCTTGACCAGCCCGGCGACCTCGCGCTCGGCCTGCTGCGCGGCGTTGCCCGCGGACTCGGCCTGCACCTCGGTCATGGACCGGGCGCCGGTGATCTCGGCGACCTCGGGCTCGAAGGCGCCGGCCCCCTGGATGATGTGGCGCGCGGCGTCGACGCCCGCGTCCTCCATCAGCCGGAAGATCTGGCGGCGCTGGTGCGGCAGGGACAGCGAGACGACCGTGCCGGAACGGCCCGCGCGGGCGGTGCGGCCGGAGCGGTGCAGGTAGTCCTTGTGGTCGCCCGCCGGGTCGACGTTCAGGACCAGGTCGATGCCGTCGACGTGGATGCCGCGCGCGGCGACGTCGGTGGCGACGAGCGCGTTGACGTAGCCGTCCTTGAAGTCGGCCAGCGTCCGGGTACGGGCGCCCTGGGTCATGCCGCCGTGCAGCGCGTCGGCCTTCACGCCCGACTCGCGGAGCTGCTCGGCGATGCGGTCGGCACCGAGCTGGGTGCGGACGAAGATGATCGTGCGGCCCTTGCGGGAGGCGATCGCGGCGGTGACCGGCGCCTTGTCCTTGGGCTTCACGATGAGGATGTGGTGCGACATGGTCGTGACGTTGCCCTGGGCGCTGTCGACCTCGTGCGTGACCGGGTCGTTCAGGTAGCGCTTGACCAGCGTGGAGATCTCGTTCTCCATGGTCGCGGAGAACAGCATGCGCTGGCCGCCGGCCGGGACCTGGTCGAGCAGCTCGGTGACCTCGGGCAGGAAGCCCAGGTCGGACATCTGGTCGGCCTCGTCGAGGACCGCGATCTGGACGTGCTCCAGCGAGCAGGCGCCGCGGTTGATGATGTCGCGCAGGCGGCCCGGAGTGGCGACGAGGACGTCGACGCCGCGCTCGAGGGCGTAGATCTGGTTGCCCATCGAGGTGCCGCCGCAGACGACCTTCATCTTCAGGCCGAGCACGTCGCCGTAGGGCTGGAGGGCGTCGGCGACCTGCATCGCCAGCTCGCGGGTCGGCGTCAGGATGACGGCGCGCGGGCGCTTCTTCTCGGTGCGGCCGCCGGCCAGCGTGGCCAGGGTGGGCAGACCGAAGGAGAGGGTCTTGCCGGAGCCGGTGCGGCCACGGCCGAGGATGTCCTTGCCGGCCAGGGCGTCCGGGATGGTCGCGGCCTGGATCGGGAAGGGGGTGGTGACACCGTTCTGGGCGAGCTTGCGCACGATGCCCTCGGGGAGACCGAGGTCGGCGAAGGTGAGCTCGGGGGTGGTGTCGGTGGTGTCGTCGGCCTCGACGACAGCGGTGACCTCGTTCGTCCCGTCGACGGGGGCGTCCCCGTTCTCGGGCGCGACGAACTGGTCAGTACTGGAAACGGACATGCGAATGCGAAACCTTCCGGAGTCTCTCGGCACGCGCCCGTCAACTCCGTGATTCGCACAACACAACCGCCTCAATGCGGTCCGTCACGGCAAAGGAGAGTACGCGCCACACGGCGCGCTCTGCGATGGCGCCGGGCAAATGGGATCAAACGATCTACCACCATACGCACCCCCCACCCCTGAAGGCAAACCGGCTCGTCAGCCCCCTTCCGACGCCCGTTCACGGCTCACACGCCGACCCGTACGGCGGGCACCGGAACCCGTCCGCCGAGCTGCGGGGCGGGGTCCTCGTGGGCCGAGGACGACGGCTCGGCCGACGGCGGCTCGGTGTCCGGCGGGGGCGGGGTCGACGCGGGCGGCTCGGGCGGCGCGGAGGTCACCGGGGGCGGGGTCGGCTCCCCCGTCGGCACCGGCTCACCGGGCCGCACCGTCTGCCCGGGCTTGGACGGCGCCGCCGAAACCTTCTTGCCTGGCTCGCGCTCGTCCGCCGAGGCGGAGGCCGACTCCCCGTGTTTCTTCTTCTTGCCGCCGTGCCCGTGCTTGCCGTCGCCCCCGTCCTCGCCGTCCGCCTCGGCACCGCCGCCCCCGGACACCGGCCCGCCCCCGGAATCCGCGCCCTCCCGCTGGGCGGCGGAGTGCGGGGTGCGGCGGGGGCCCGCGTCGTCACCGACGTGCACACAGCCGGAGGCGGCGGCCACGGCCAGCACCGCGACAACCAGACGGACGGGTACGTACAAGCGGCGCACGACGGCCACCTCCGACAGCGGGGAATCGGGAACGCCCTGCCCAACTCCCGCCGCACGCGGGAGGACACGCCACCGTCCCGGCCGGCCGAAGCGCGGCGGACCGCGCGTACACGCCCCGCGCCGGGTGCGCTTGGCCGACAATGGCCGTGTGCTGGAGATGACACGCGACAGGTTCGAAGAGCTGGTGAGCGAGGCCCTGGACCAGATCCCGCCGGAACTGACGCGGGTCATGGACAACGTGGCCGTCTTCGTGGAGGACGAACCCTCCGCCGACGACCCCGAACTGCTCGGCCTCTACGAGGGCACCCCGCTCACCGAGCGCGGCGAGTGGTACGCCGGGGTCCTCCCGGACCGCATCAGCATCTACATGGGCCCCACCCTGCGGTACTGCGGGACCGCCGAGGAGGTCGTCCACGAGGTGGCCGTCACCGTCATCCACGAGGTCGCCCACCACTTCGGCATCGAGGACGCCCGGCTGCACGAACTGGGCTGGGGCTGACCACCCCGCATGTCCGGGCGTTCGTACGGGCATACGGCACCAATGCCCCAAGTCCCCGTCGCTTCCGTCCCGGACCCGCCCCGCGACCGGAAGTGGTGGCATCTGCCGCGCCGGAGAGGCGGCGGCCGCTGGCTGAAGGCGTTCGGCCTGATGGGTGTCGTGCTCGTCGGGGCCTGGCTGGGCCTGCTGATCGTCGGCAGCGTACGGACCCCGGTCGGCCCGATGGACACCACGATGGCCCTGCGGCCCTCGCTCAGCGGCGGCACCAAGGTCAACGTCTCCCCGCTCGGCGCGCTGACCCTGGACAGCCATGTCGCGCCCGTCCGGCTGGACGTCGACGTGGACCAGCTCGACCCGGGACGCGCACAGGCGCTGGTCGACCACCCCGAGCGGCTGTCCGGGCTCCAGGACGAGGTGGCCCATGACGTCGAGCGCGGCACGCTCGACCTGGCGGTGCGCTCGTGCGTGGCCGTCGTCACCGGCGCGACCGCGCTCGGCCTCGCCGTCTACCGCCGGACGCGCCCCGCGCTGGCGGCCGGCGGTCTCGCCCTGGCGCTGCTCGCGGCCTCCGGGGTGTCGGCGTGGGCCACCTGGAATCCGAAGTCGGTACTGGAGCCCAAGTTCTCCGGCCTGCTCTCCTCGGCGCCGTCCGTGGTGGGCAACGCCCGCAGCATCGTCACCGACTTCGACGTCTACCAGCAGGAGCTGGCCCGCCTGGTGACCAACGTGACCAAGCTGTACGACGTCGCCTCCACGCTCCCCGCCTACCAGCCCGACCCCTCCACGATCCGGGTCCTGCACGTCTCCGACATCCACCTCAACCCGGCCGCGTGGAAGATCATCGGATCGCTGGTGGACCAGTACAAGGTGGACGTGATCGTCGACTCCGGCGACACCATGGACCACGGCACCTCGGCGGAGAACGGCTTCCTCGACCCGGTGAAGGACCTGGGCGTGCCGTACGTCTGGGTCCGGGGCAACCACGACTCGCGGGCCACCCAGCGCTATCTGGAGGGCATCAAGAACGCGCACGTGCTGGACGAGGGCGAGGCCGAGACGATCGCCGGAGTGCGCTTCGCGGGCACCGGCGACCCCCAGTTCACCCCCGACCGTTCCCGGGCGACCGGCGGCGACGCGGCGGAACGGCTCGCGGGCGCCCGGCTCGCCTCGGCGCTGCGGGACCAGAAGGCCAAGGGCACCCCGGTGGACATCGCGGTGGCGCACGAGCCGCTGGCCGCCGCCGAGACCGACGGCACGGTGCCGCTGGTGCTCTGCGGACATCTGCACACCCAGGGCACCAAGGTCCTCCCGCTGGGCACCCGGCTGCGCCGCGAGGGCTCGACCGGCGGCAGCGGACTGCGCGCGGTGGAGGGCCAGTACCCGGCACCGATCGAGGCGTCGGTGCTCTATCTGGACCGGGACACCCGCCGGCTACAGGCGTGGGACGCGATCAAGCTGGGCGGGCTCGGGCGGACCACGGCCGAGGTCAGCCGGCATCTGGTGCAGCGCTGAATCCCCGGCCCGGCGCCCGCACAGCGGCGAAGGGTTTTGCCCATACCGCTCACGATCCCCTATGCTGCACACGTCCCCGACGCGCCGCGATGCGGCGCCCAGGCGGGCCGATAGCCCTCATCGTCTAGCGGCCTAGGACGCCGCCCTTTCAAGGCGGTAGCACGGGTTCGAATCCCGTTGGGGGCACCACAGCGGACTTGTCATGAAGGCCCGCCCTGATCCAGGGCGGGCCTTCATGTTTCCCCACGTCCGGGCCCCGCTCGCCGCCGAAAAGCACGGTACGGAGCACCACCCCTGCTCTGATACGCTTCTCCAGCGACGTCAGCCCAGCAGATACGCACCTCACCCCGGTGGGAAACGCGTTGGGAAGGCCCGCAACCTTGTGCGACACTGTCGTACAGCGCCTGGTCCTGTGGAGCAGTTTGGAGTGCTCGCCACCCTGTCAAGGTGGAGGCCGCGGGTTCAAATCCCGTCAGGACCGCTGAGGTTTCACGTGAAACCTCGTGGCTGGGTAGCTCAGTTGGTACGAGCGATCGCCTGAAAAGCGATAGGTCGCCGGTTCGACCCCGGCCCCAGCCACAACCGCCCGATCCGGGCCGAACCCCCTCCAGTCTCTGGAGGGGGTTCTTGCGTTTCCGGGCCCTGGGAGCGCGGTTGCAGGTGAGTAGCGCGGGGCTAGAGTGAAAAGGCATCTATTCGTGGAGAAATTACCCAAGGGGACGTTCCATGCCCGCCACGAACAGAAAACGGACGGCTGCCCTGTGTTCGGTCTTCATGGCCGCCGGCGTCGTCCTCGCTCCGATCGGCTTCCAGCAGGCGGCCTCGGCGACGCCCGCTCCGTCCCACGTCGGTACGTCGGCCAAGGCGCCCGCCTCGCAAGGGGACTACCAGCGCGGGTTCCGGGACGGGTTCCAGTCCGGGTACCGCGACGGCCGTCACTGCCATCACCACCGTGACCACCACGACGGGAGAGGCGTGTCGCTGAAGGACCCGCGCCGCGACTACCAGCAGGGATTCAAGAACGGCTACAAGTCGGGCTTCCGGCTCGGTCTGGACTCCTGCTGACCCCCGGCCCCCTGGGGCGACCCCCCGCGTCAATTCATTCGCGCGGAATTTCCCCGAGGTGAGATCCTGGATCGCGTATGTCTACGCATCCCGCCCCCGCCTTGGGGTCTCTCGCCTCCCGTCTGACCGAGCTGTCGCTGCGTGACGCGCACCGGCTCGGGCGCAGGCTCGAAGGCGCACGCAAGATCCGTAAGCCGGAGGCGCGTGCCGCCGTGCTGGCCGAGCTGGAGGGGGAGGTCGACAAGGCCGCCTCCCGGATGGCCGAACGGCGCTCCCGCGTGCCCTCGGTCAGCTATCCCGAGCAGCTTCCGGTCAGCCAGAAGAAGGACGAGATCGCGGCCGCCATCCGCGATCATCAGGTCGTCATCGTGGCCGGTGAGACCGGCTCCGGGAAGACCACGCAGATCCCCAAGATCTGCGTGGAGCTGGGCCGGGGCCTGCGCGGGATGATCGGGCACACCCAGCCCCGCCGGATCGCCGCCCGTACCGTCGCGGAGCGCGTGGCCGACGAGCTGCACACCCCGCTCGGCGAGACCGTCGGCTGGAAGGTCCGCTTCACCGACCAGGTGAACCCGGACGCCACCTTCATCAAGCTGATGACCGACGGCATCCTGCTCGCGGAGATCCAGAACGACCGCGAGCTGCGCGCCTACGACACGATCATCATCGACGAGGCCCACGAGCGGTCCCTCAACATCGACTTCCTGCTGGGCTACCTCGCGCAGTTGCTGCCGAAGCGGCCGGACCTGAAGGTCGTCATCACCTCGGCGACCATCGACCCGGAGCGGTTCTCCCGGCACTTCGGGGACGCACCGATCATCGAGGTCAGCGGGCGGACGTACCCGGTGGAGGTGCGCTACCGGCCGCTGCTGGAGGAGGACTCCTCCGACGCCGACCGGGACCAGATCACCGCGATCACCGACGCGGCCGAGGAACTGATGGCCGAGGGTCCCGGCGACATCCTCGTCTTCCTCTCCGGCGAGCGGGAGATCCGGGACACCGCGGACGCGCTGGAGAAGAAGAAGTACCGCTCGACCGAGGTGCTCCCGCTGTACGCGCGGCTCTCGCACGCCGAGCAGCACCGGGTCTTCCAGCAGCACACCGGGCGCCGGATCGTGCTGGCGACCAACGTCGCCGAGACCTCGCTGACCGTGCCCGGCATCAAATACGTGATCGACCCCGGCTTCGCCCGGATCAGCCGCTACAGCCACCGCACCAAGGTCCAGCGGCTGCCCATCGAGCCGGTCTCGCAGGCCAGCGCCAACCAGCGCAAGGGCCGCTGCGGCCGTACCTCCGACGGCATCTGCATCCGGCTGTACTCCGAGGACGACTTCCTCGCCCGGCCGGAGTTCACCGACGCCGAGATCCTGCGCACCAACCTGGCCTCCGTCATCCTGCAGATGACCGCGGCCGGCCTCGGCGACATCGAGAAGTTCCCCTTCATCGACCCGCCGGACCACCGCAACATCCGCGACGGCGTCCAGCTGCTCCAGGAGCTGCACGCGCTCGACCCGGCGCAGAAGGACCCGCGCAAGCGGCTCACCGAAACCGGCCGCAAGCTCGCCCAACTGCCGGTCGACCCGCGCCTGGCCCGGATGGTGCTGGAGGCCGCGAAGAACGGCTGTGTCCGCGAGGTCATGGTCATCGCCGCCGCCCTGTCCATCCAGGACCCGCGCGAGCGCCCGGCCGACAAGCAGACCCAGGCCGACCAGCAGCACGCCCGTTTCCGCGACGAGACCAGCGACTTCCTGGCCTACCTCAACCTGTGGCGGTATCTGCGGGAGCAGCAGAAGGAGCGCGGCTCCTCCTCGTTCCGCCGGATGTGCAAGCAGGAGTACCTGAACTTCCTGCGAGTGCGCGAGTGGCAGGACATCTACCTCCAGCTCC
Organism: Streptomyces griseoluteus; assembly: GCF_004784465.1. Taxonomy (GTDB): domain Bacteria; phylum Actinomycetota; class Actinomycetes; order Streptomycetales; family Streptomycetaceae; genus Streptomyces; species Streptomyces griseoluteus. The sequence goes on from NZ_SRRU01000004.1 coordinate 7,586, forward strand.
GCACGGTCGCCAAGCAGATGGACATCCATCTCAACGAGGACGACGCCCCCGCCGACCGCGTCCATGTCTCCCTCCTCGCGGGCCTGCTCTCCCACGTCGGGATGAAGGACGTGAAGGACGGCAACAAGAACGAGTACTTGGGCGCCCGCAACGCCAAGTTCGCGGTGTTCCCCGGCTCCTCGCTGTTCAAGAAGCAGCCCAAGTTCCTGATGTCCGCCGAGCTGGTGGAGACCTCCCGCCTCTGGGCGCGCGTCAACGCCAGGATCGAGCCCGAGTGGGTCGAGCCGCTCGCCGGCCACCTGCTGAAGCGCACGTACAGCGAACCGCACTGGGAGAAGGACCAGGCGGCCGTGATGGCGTACGAGAAGGTGACGCTGTACGGCGTGCCGATCGTCGCCCAGCGCAAGGTGAACTACGGGCGGATCGACCCCGAGGTCTCCCGCGAGCTGTTCATCCGCAACGCCCTGGTCGAGGGCGACTGGCGCACCCACCACAAGTTCTTCGCCGACAACCGCAAGCTGCTCAGCGAGGTCGAGGAGCTGGAGCACCGGGCGCGGCGCCGGGACATCGTCGTGGACGACGAGACGCTGTTCGACTTCTACGACCAGCGGGTGCCCGAACACGTCGTCTCCGGCGCCCACTTCGACTCCTGGTGGAAGCGGAAGCGGCAGGAGCAGCCCGAATACCTGGACTTCGAGCGGGAGATGCTCATCCGGGAGTCGGCGGAGGCGGTCACCAAGGCCGACTATCCCGACAGTTGGCGCCAGGGCGAGCTGAAGTTCCGGGTGACCTACCAGTTCGAGCCGGGCGCGGACGCCGACGGTGTGACCGTCCACATCCCGCTCCAGGTGCTCAACCAGGTCACCGACGAGGGCTTCGACTGGCAGATCCCGGGGCTGCGCGAGGACGTCGTCACCGAGCTGATCCGCTCGCTGCCCAAGCCGATCCGCCGCAACTACGTCCCGGCGCCGAACTACGCCAAGAAGTTCCTGGAGCGGGCGGTTCCCCTCCAGGAGCCGCTGGCGACGACCATGGCGCGTGAGCTGAAGCGCATGGTGGGCGTGCCCTTCGACGCCGAGGACTTCGACTGGGCGAAGGTGCCGGACCACCTCAAGGTCACCTTCCGGATCGTGGACGAGCGGCGCCGCAAGCTGGCCGAGGCCAAGGATCTGGAGGCGCTCAAGCTCCAGCTGCGGCCGAAGGCCCGCAAGGCGATCTCGCAGGCTGCCGCCGCCACCGCGTCCCGGCAGGGCGGGCCCTCGCTGGAGCGCTCGGGCCTGACCGACTGGTCGATCGGCACCCTCAGCCGGGTCTTCGAGACCCGCCGGGCCGGACAGCCGGTGAAGGCGTACCCGGCGCTGGTGGACGACGGCGACACCGTCTCGGTCCGCCTCTTCGACACCGAGGAGGAGCAGGCCGAGGCGATGTGGAAGGGCGTACGCCGGCTGATCCTGCGCAACATCCCGGTGAACCCGGCGAAGTTCGCCTCCGACAAGCTGACCAACGCGCAGAAGCTCGCCCTCTCCGCCAACCCGCACGGCTCGGTGCAGGCGCTGTTCGACGACTGCGCGATGGCGGCGGCCGACAAGCTGATCGCGGACTTCGGCGGTCCGGTGTGGGACGAGGAGTCGTACCGGAAGCTCTACGACAAGGTGCGGGCCGACATCGTGGACACCACCGTGCGTGCGGTGGGCCAGGTGCAGCAGGTGCTGGCCGCCTGGCAGGCGGCCGAACGGCGCCTGAAGGCCGTCTCCAGCCCCGCGCTGCTGGCCAACCTCACCGACGTCCGGCAGCAGTTGGACGCGCTGGTGAAGCCCGGCTTCGTGACCTGGGCGGGGATCGCGCGGCTGCCGGACCTGATGCGCTACCTGGTGGCCGCCGACCGGCGTCTGCAGCAGATGCCGGGCAACGTCCAGCGGGACACCACCCGGATGCAGAAGGTCCACGAGATGCGGGACGAGTACGCCTGGCTGCTGGAGCAACTCCCCCAGGGCCGGCCCGTCCCCGGGCAGGTGCTGGACATCCGCTGGATGCTGGAGGAGCTGCGGGTCAGCTATTTCGCCCACGCGCTGGGCACCGCGTACGCCATCTCCGACAAGCGGATCGTGAAGGCGATCGACGCCGCCGTACCGTAACCGCACGATCGCACCGGGTGAGTTCGACCCGGGCACCCGGACTCCTGTACAGTCCTTCTCGCAGCGCAACGCAGAAGTGAAGCGCCGCACCAGATGGTCCTGTGGAGCAGTTTGGAGTGCTCGCCACCCTGTCAAGGTGGAGGCCGCGGGTTCAAATCCCGTCAGGACCGCAGCAAAGAGAAGGGCCCCCGGATTTCCGGGGGCCCTTCCGCCGTTCCCGGCGCTCGCAGGCGCCCGCGTGCGCCCTGTGGGCCCTGTGCACCCTGTGCGGCCTGCGGAGGTGGCGCATGGCGCCATCGGCCCGGCACGAGGCGCGGGCACCCTGAGGGCGCACCTGGCGGCCGCCCCGCCCTGCCGGCGCCGCACCGGCCGATGCCCCAACACCCGTTCCCGCAGGGGGCGGTGAGGCGGGAGAGCATCAATAGCGCACCCATGCAGGGGACAACAAGCGTCTCCGCGTGTGACGGGTGTCACGGCATGAGTTTTGGAAACCCAGGTTTTTACTGCTGCCCTACAACAGGTCGATTTAATATGTGCAATTGCACTCTCCCCGAGGGTGGCCTGGCGGGCTCCCGGAGCAGGTGCGGGGCACTTCCCACAGCCCTCCCCAGACTTCGACAGGGCCGCTCACACAGGAGGCCGGCGGGCGCCCGTGAGCGCACAAAAAAGATCGCGCTGGACCCGGCGGAGTCCAGCGCGACCTATGACGCGCTCGGTGCCACGTGCCTCCGGACTTCGTCCGGCGTGGGCATGGGGCCTGTTGGGGCAGGCCCGCGTCGTTGTGGAGCTAGGGTTCGGGCGCTTCGACCGGTTGGGGGACCGGTCGTTTTGCCCGGTTGTTCAGTTGTTATGCCTCGCTGCGCTGCTGCGGGATGCCCGCGAGCAGGGCGCGGACCTCCGCCTCGCGGTAGCGGCGATGCCCGCCGAGCGTGCGGATCGACGTGAGCTTGCCGGCCTTCGCCCACCGCGTGACCGTCTTGGGGTCGACACGGAACATGGTGGCGACCTCAGCCGGGGTCAGCAGCGGCTCGGCATCAGGGGTGCGAGCGGTCATGAGCGGCCTCCTCGGGAGAACCGAACCTTCTCGGTTCATTCCTCTAAATTCTGCACCTTGACCCGCGTTGCCCGAAATGGCGGACGCGAGTCGAGTCGGTTATAGGACGAACGGCTTGTCCTCGGCACTACAACTACACCATCTGTCCAGCCGCGTCGGCCAAACCGATGGAATTGCCCTCCCAGGTGTTCATCCACGACGGAAGCCGATGGACCATGCCATAGCGGACAGTCACGCCGACGTGACGATCAGTCACATGGCGCTCGGGAGTCACAAGACCCCCCAAAGCTAGCAATGCGGAGAATCCGCCCACAGTGGAGCACAGATGGACAGACGGAGTCCTCCCCGGACTCCTTGTCCTATTTTGGCACGAGGAGTGGCAAGAGACGCAAGGGCCGTGTAAGTGCCGTCCATCACCCAATGAGGCAAAAGCCCGGTTCGAGGCCAACGCCCCGTCAAACGGTCCAAGTTCCGTAGACCGTACGCTGTTCGAGCCCATTTCGACCGTGACGTGCGTCACGCAGGACGGGCTCAGTTCGCCGAGCGCAGGTCCCGGATCGACCGCCAGCGGGTCGCCAGACGGGTGTAGGCGTGAGTTGCGGCACTTTCGTCGCCCCGGCGCAGCGCGTCGATGCCGGCGGCCACGTCCGCCGCCGAGTGGTCCTCCTCCAGCGTCCCGCCCGGCACCGCGTGCACCAGGCCGCCGTAGTCCAGCTCCACCACCGAACGCGGGTGGAACTCCTCCAGCCAGCGGCCGACGTCCAGCACGCCGTCGATCAGCGGGCTCTCCCGCACGGTGTCCTGGAGCGTGCGCAGCGCCCGCGCCACCCGGCGCCGGGCCTGCACCATCGGCGTGCGGTAGCGCAGCAGGGCCGGGGTCTCGCCGCTGCGCGGCTCGAAACGGCGCTCCTCGTCGGCGACCAGCACGAACCAGTTCAGCGGGATCTGCCAGGTCGCTCCGCGAATCCAGGGCCGCGCCTCGGGATTGCGCTCCAGCCAGCGCTCGTAGTCCTGGGCCGCCTGGTCGCGCACCAGGGGCGGCAGCACCGCGTCCAGCACCGGGGTGGGCAGTTCCTCGCCCAGGCCCGCCAGCGCCTGCCAGCCGCGCAGCCGGGTGCGCCAGGGGCAGACGCAGACCACACCGTCCCGCTCCAGCACGAACGCGTCGGCGCTCTCGTGCACCGGCACCGCGACGGGCGGGGTGGCCAGCAGGTCGGCCAGCGAGCGGCGCAGCTCGTCCTGGTAGGTGGGGCGGTCCGCGCGGCGGGCGTAGCGGGCCCAGTGATCGCGCTCCGGCTCCGGGAAGGCGGCCAGCGGCTCGTACACGCGCAGGTAGGCGGCGTAGGGGACCGCCACCGAGGACACCTTGGCCACGCCTGCTCCCTCCCCGTCGGGGTCACCTCGAAACCACTGCAAATCGTGCCACGCCACCGCCGGGGCGTCGCACCTGCGGGTGATCCTCGGCGGAGGCCGGTCGTGGGCCGGGCGCAGGCTCTACTCTCAGCCGTGCGGCCCAACCGCCGCGTGGCAGCACCCAGCCGCCTCCCCCGCCACCAAAAGTGTGGGGGAACCCCCAGGGGCTTCGGCCCCGCCCGCCGCTTCTTGCACAGGAGTCACCACAGTGACCGAGGTAACCGGCGTCACCACAGATGTCCTGCACACCCTGTTCCACTCGGACCAGGGCGGCCATGAGCAGGTCGTGCTCTGCCAGGACCGCGCCACCGGCCTGAAGGCCGTCATCGCCATCCACTCCACCGCGCTGGGCCCCGCGCTCGGCGGCACCCGTTTCCACCCGTACCCGAACGAGGCGGCGGCCGTGGCCGACGCGCTCCAGCTCGCGCGCGGGATGTCGTACAAGAACGCCATGGCCGGGCTCGACCACGGCGGCGGCAAGGCCGTGATCATCGGTGACCCCGCGCGGGACCGCACGGAGGAGCTGCTGCTCGCCTACGGCCGCATGGTGGCCTCGCTCGGCGGCCGCTACGTCACCGCCTGCGACGTCGGCACCTATGTCGCCGACATGGACGTGGTGGCCCGCGAGTGCCGCTGGACCACCGGCCGCTCCCCCGAGCAGGGCGGCGCCGGCGACTCCTCGGTGCTCACCGCGTTCGGCGTCTACCAGGGCATGCGCGCCTCCGCCCAGCACCTGTGGGGCGACCCCTCCCTGCGGGACCGGGTGGTCGGCATCGCGGGCGTCGGCAAGGTCGGCCGGCATCTGGTCGGGCATCTGCTCGCGGAGGGCGCGCAGGTCGTGGTGACCGACGTCCGCGGCGAGGCCGTGGACCAGATCGTCGAGGCCCACCCCGCCGTGCGCCGGGTCGCGGACACCGAGACGCTGATCCGGATGGAGGGGCTCGACATCTACGCGCCCTGCGCACTCGGCGGGGCGCTGGACGACCACACGGTGCCGGTGCTCACCGCGTCCGTGGTGTGCGGCGCCGCCAACAACCAGCTCGCCCACCCCGGCGTGGAGAAGGACCTCCAGGACCGGGGCATCCTCTACGCGCCGGACTACGTGGTGAACGCGGGCGGGGTCATCCAGGTGGCCGACGAGCTGCACGGCTTCGACTTCGAGCGGTGCCGGGCGAAGGCGGCGAAGATCTTCGACACCACGCTGGCGATCTTCGCACGCGCGAAGTCGGACGGCGTTCCGCCCGCTGCCGCGGCCGACCGGATCGCCGAGCAGCGGATGGCCGACGCGCGCGCCTCGCGCTGACCGACACGCCGGAAGAACGCGAACCCGGCGATCTTGTCCCGCCCGCGTGCGGGCGGGCACCCGAGGCCCCCGGCGGTACCCGCCGGGGGCAACTTGGAGAGAACTGTCACTTCCGTCGGCGGGTCGTACCCCGATAAGTGGTTAAAATCGGCATTGACCAGCGAGGACAGGGCTCCTCGTGGGTCCTGTGCACACGCGCGTGCTGCGGGCGACGTACCGTATGGGCGCGGGCTCAGGTACCGTGGAAGCCCTACGGACCGGCCTCTCTACGGGGAGTCCGTTTCGGATCATGAACGCGTGTCAGACTCTGGGGCCGTTGAGCCCCGTCACCGAGGGGGTCGAGCCATGGGGCGCGGCCGGGCCAAGGCCAAGCAGACGAAGGTCGCCCGCCAGCTGAAGTACAACAGCGGTGGGACTGATCTGTCGCGTCTGGCCAGTGAACTGGGCGCATCGACTTCGAACCAGCCGCCGAACAGCGAGCCGTTCGAAGACGATGAGGACGACGAGGAAGACCTCTACTCCCGTTACGCCGACCTCTATGAGGACGACGACGAGGACGAGGACGACGGTCCCTCACAGCACCGTCGCGGCGCTTGACCTTGCACTGAGCATGAACAGCGGAAGACCGGTCGGTGGCACTGCCACCGACCGGCTTCTGTGCTGTCCGGAAACCGGCCGGCGGCCGCGCTAGACCGCGTAGTCGCCGACGAGCCCGGCGGCGCTCTCCTGCTCGCCGCGCTCGGCGATCGTGCCGGCCACCCAGGCTTCGACGCCCCGGTCGGCCAGCGTGGTCAGCGCCGCCTCCGCGGACTCCGCCGGGACGACGGCCATCATGCCGACGCCCATGTTCAGCGTCTTCTCCAGCTCCAGCCGGGCCACGTCGCCGCTCCGGCCGACCAGGTCGAAGACCGGGCCAGGCGTCCAGGTGGAGCGGTCCACGGTGGCGTACAGCCCGTCCGGGATCACTCGGGCCAGGTTGGCCGCGAGGCCGCCGCCGGTGATGTGCGAGAAGGCGTGCACCTCGGTGGTGCGGGTCAGCGCCAGGCAGTCCAGGGAGTAGATCTTCGTGGGCTCCAGCAGCTCCTCGCCGAGCGTCCGGCCCAGCTCCGCGACCTCGCTCTCCAGCGCCAGCCCGGCCCGCTCCAGCAGGACGTGGCGGACCAGGGAGTACCCGTTGGAGTGAAGCCCGGAGGACGCCATGGCGATCACCACGTCACCGGAGCGGATGCGGTCGGGGCCCAGCAGCCGGTCGGCCTCCACCACGCCGGTGCCGGCGCCGGCCACGTCGAAGTCGTCCGGGCCGAGCAGACCGGGGTGCTCGGCGGTCTCGCCGCCCACCAGGGCGCACCCGGCGAGCACACAGCCCTCCGCGATGCCCTTGACGATCGCGGCGACCCGCTCGGGGTGGACCTTGCCGACACAGATGTAGTCGGTCATGAACAGCGGCTCGGCGCCGCACACCACGATGTCGTCCATGACCATGGCGACCAGGTCGTGCCCGATGGTGTCGTAGACGCCGAGGCGGCGAGCGATGTCGACCTTGGTGCCGACCCCGTCCGTGGCGGAGGCCAGCAGCGGGCGCTCGTAGCGCTTGAGGGCGGAGGCGTCGAAGAGGCCGGCGAAGCCGCCGATGCCGCCGAGGACCTCGGGACGGCGGGTCTTCTTCACCCACTCCTTCATCAGCTCGACGGCGCGGTCGCCCGCCTCGATGTCGACGCCCGCGCTCGCGTAGCTGGCGCCCGTGGTCTCAGAGGACATGCTTGAGAGAACTTTCCTGTCGTACGGCTCGGACGGCGCAGCTCAGGGACGCCGGATGGCGTCGGCCGCGGCGGTGGTGGCGGGCCCGGCCGCCAGCTCGGTCTCCAGCAGCTGCTTGCCGAGCAGCTCGGGGTCGGGCAGGTCCATCGGGTACTCACCGTCGAAGCAGGCGCGGCACAGGTTCGGCTTGGCGATGGTGGTCGCCTCGATCATGCCGTCGATGGAGATGTACGCGAGCGAGTCGGCGCCCAGGCTGGTGCCGATCTCCTCGATCGTCATGCCGTTGGCGATCAGCTCGGCGCGGGTGGCGAAGTCGATGCCGAAGAAGCAGGGCCACTTCACCGGGGGCGAGGAGATCCGGATGTGGACCTCGGCGGCGCCCGCCTCGCGCAGCATGCGGACCAGGGCCCGCTGGGTGTTGCCGCGCACGATGGAGTCGTCCACGACGACCAGGCGCTTGCCCTTGATGACTTCCTTGAGCGGGTTCAGCTTCAGCCGGATGCCGAGCTGGCGGATCGTCTGCGAGGGCTGGATGAAGGTCCGGCCGACGTAGGCGTTCTTCACCAGACCGTTGCCGAAGGGGATGCCGGACGCCTCGGCGTACCCGATCGCGGCCGGGGTGCCGGACTCCGGCGTCGCTATGACCAGGTCGGCCTCGGCGGGCGCCTCCTTGGCCAGGCGGCGGCCCATCTCGACGCGGGACAGATACACGTTCCGGCCGGCGATGTCGGTGTCCGGGCGGGCCAGGTACACGTACTCGAAGACACAGCCCTTGGGCTTCGCTTCCGCGAACCGGGAGGTGCGCAGACCGTTCTCGTCGATGGCGATGAACTCGCCCGGCTCGATCTCCCGGACGTAGGACGCGCCGCAGATGTCGAGCGCGGCGGACTCGGAGGCGACCACCCAGCCGCGCTCCAGCCGGCCGAGGACCAGCGGGCGGATGCCCTGCGGGTCACGGGCGGCGTAGAGGGTGTGCTCGTCCATGAAGACGAGACTGAAGGCGCCCTTGACCTTGGGGAGCACCGCGTGGGCGGCCTCCTCGATGGTCAGCGGCTTGCCGTCCTCGTCGACCTGCGCGGCGAGGAGTGCCGTCAGCAGGTCGGTGTCGTTGGTGGCCGCGACCCGGGTGGAGCGGCCGTTGGTGTCCTTGGGCAGGTCGGCGACCATCTCCGCCAGCTGGGCGGTGTTGACCAGGTTGCCGTTGTGGCCGAGCGCGATCGAACCGTGCGCGGTGGCACGGAACGTCGGCTGGGCGTTCTCCCACACGGAGGCGCCGGTGGTCGAGTAGCGGGCGTGACCGACCGCGATATGACCCTGGAGCGAACCGAGCGAGGTTTCGTCGAAGACCTGGGAGACCAGGCCCATGTCCTTGAAGACGAGGATCTGGGAGCCATTGCTGACCGCGATTCCCGCGGATTCCTGACCCCGGTGCTGGAGGGCGTAGAGCCCGAAGTACGTGAGCTTTGCGACCTCTTCACCCGGCGCCCAGACACCGAAGACGCCGCAAGCGTCCTGGGGGCCTTTTTCGCCGGGAAGCAGATCGTGATTGAGTCGACCGTCACCACGTGGCACGTTTCCGAGTGTAGGCGAGGCCGACCGCTGGGCCGAATTGGGGATATGTGGCCCTCGCCGAACCCGGAGTCGCGATCACTTTGGCGGATTCTGCGTTTGCCCAGGTCAGAGAGGTGGCCGCCCGCCGGCTCAGGGATGGCCGCAGCTCAGGTGAGCGCTCCGGGGGCCTCTGGGGGCCGTCCTGAGTGAGTTGTCGCACATCATTCGGACGCGCTCGGCGTGAGCTGGACGCGCCCGCCCTCGCCCGTGGTGAGGGTGAGCGCGCCGTCGTCGGTACGGGCGGTCAGCGCACCGGAGTTGAGGGCGCGGGTCAGCGCGCGTTCGAAGGTCATCCGCGGTTCGTCGCAGGCCATGCGGGTCGTGCGCAGGGTGCCGAAGTCGATCCGGCCGTCATCGATGGTGGTGGGCGCGGAGAAGGTGTTGCAGCCGAGGTTGCCGGTCGCGCGGCCCTCGTCGTCGATGCGGATGCGGGCGGCCGCGGGGGCGCGGTGAGTGGTGTCGCCCTCGGTGACGCTGTCCACCCGCCAGTCGGTGCCGGTGAGCTTCGGGGGCGGGGCCACCGAGCCGCTGCCGGTGTCGGCGGTGTCCGTCCCACAGGCCACCGCGAGCGGTACGAGCGCGGCGGCCACGGTCAGTGTCATGCGCTGCGTGTGCCGGTCCATACCCCTCCGACGTGCGCGGCGCGGCCCGGGTTCCCCGCTATCCGCCGAGTGGCAGCAGCCCGGAGAGGTCGGCGCGCTCCCCGCTCGCGCTCACCTCGGCCCGCGCGACGGCGTCCGCCCAGGCCAGGCGTCCGGTGGCGAGGCGGACCCAGGTGAGCGGGCCGGTCTCGACCACGTTGGGCGGTGTCCCCCGGGTGTGCCTCAGCCCCTCGACGCACTGCACCACGGCGTACGGCGGCACCCGCACCTCGGTGGAGCCGCCGGGCGCCTTCACGGCGAGGGCGTCGGCGAGCAGCCGGGTCGCGGCGGCCAGGGCGTGCCGGTCCAGCGGCACCTCGAGTCCGGGCACCGCGCCGGAGAGGTCGTCGGCGGCGAGGACCAGCTCGACGGCACGGGTGACCAGGTACTCGTTGAGCGGGAGCACCCCGGCACCGGTGTCCACCAGCGGGCTGCCCGGATGGTCGGCCAGCAGGGCCCGCAGATCGTCCTCGGCGGCGCCGAGATCGAGCGGTACGGGAGTGATGGCGACGGCCCTGCGCAGCGGCCACTCCGCGAGCGGCAGCGTCTGCTTGAACTGCGCCGGCCGCTCCACCGCCTGCCGCACGGCCACCACGGACGCGGCGACCTGCTCGGCCAGCTCCCGCACGGTCGCCCCCTCCCGCCGCGTGGGCAGGGCGAGTTGACCGGGATCGAGCCCCTCCACGGCCTCCCGCACCGCGCCGAGCTGCGCGAGCACGGCGGCACGGGTCCGGAGGGGGTCGTACTTGCGGGCACGCTTCTTGGCCGGAGGCATGGAGCGACCCTATGCCGGGACGGCCCCCGCCCGGGTGGGGCGGGGGCCGTCCGCGGTCGTCACGCCAGCAGCGCCGGGATCGTGTTCTCGTGCGCCTCGCGCAGCTCGGCCAGGGAGAGGGTGAACTCGCCCTGGATGTCGACCGAGTCACCGTCGACGACACCGATACGCGTGGCCGGGAGGCCCCGCGCGCCGCACATGTCGGTGAAGCGCAGCTCCTCCGAGCGCGGTACGGCGACGAGCGCGCGGCCCGCCGACTCCGAGAGGAGGAAGGTGAACGCGTCCAGACCGTCCGGGACGATCAGCCGCGCGCCCTTCTCCCCGAGCAGCGCCGACTCGACCACGGCCTGGATCAGACCGCCGTCGGAAAGGTCGTGCGCGGAGTCGATCATCCCGTCGCGGGAGGCGGAGATCAGGATCTCGGCCAGCAGCCGCTCCCGCTCCAGGTCGACCTTCGGGGGCAGCCCGCCGAGGTGGTCGTGGACGACCTGGGACCAGGCCGAGCCGCCGAACTCCTCGGAGGTGTCGCCCAGCAGGTAGAGGAGCTGGCCCTCCTCCTGGAAGGCGACCGGGGTGCGCCGGGCCACGTCGTCGATGACGCCGAGGACCGCGACCACCGGGGTCGGGTGGATGGCCGCCTCGCCGGTCTGGTTGTACAGCGAGACGTTGCCGCCGGTCACCGGGGTGCCGAGCTGGAGGCAGCCGTCCGCCAGACCGCGCACGGCCTCCGCGAACTGCCACATCACCGCCGGGTCCTCGGGCGAGCCGAAGTTCAGGCAGTCGGAGACGGCGAGCGGCTTGGCACCGGTCGTCGCCACGTTCCGGTACGCCTCGGCCAGCGCGAGCTGCGCGCCGGTGTACGGGTCGAGCTTGGCGTAGCGGCCGTTGCCGTCGGTGGCGATGGCGACGCCGAGGCCGGTCTCCTCGTCCACGCGGATCATGCCGGAGTCCTCGGGCTGGGCGAGGACGGTGTTGCCCTGCACGAAGTGGTCGTACTGCGAGGTGATCCACTTCTTCGACGCCTGGTTGGGCGACGCGACCAGCTTCAGGACCTGCTCGCGCAGCTCCTCGGCGGTGGCCGGGCGGGGCAGCTTGTTCGCGTCGTCGGCCTGGAGGGCGTCCTGCCAGTCGGGGCGGGCGTAGGGGCGCTCGTAGACCGGGCCGTCGTGGGCGACCGTGCGCGGGTCGACGTCGACGATCTTGCCGCCGTGCCAGAAGATCTCCAGCCGGTCGCCGTCGGTGACCTCACCGATGACGGTGGCGATGACGTCCCACTTCTCGCAGATCTCCAGGAAGCGGTCGACCTTCTCCGGCTCGACCACCGCGCACATGCGTTCCTGCGACTCGCTCATGAGGATCTCCTCGGGCGAGAGCGTGGAGTCGCGCAGCGGTACGTCGTCCAGCGTGACGCGCATACCGCCGGAGCCGTTGGAGGCCAGCTCGCTCGTCGCGCAGGACAGGCCCGCCGCGCCGAGGTCCTGGATGCCGACGACGAGCTTCTCCTGGAACGCCTCCAGGGTGCACTCGATGAGGAGCTTCTCCTGGAAGGGGTCGCCGACCTGCACCGCGGGGCGCTTGGAGGGCTTGGCGTCGTCGAAGGTCTCCGAGGCGAGGATCGACGCGCCGCCGATGCCGTCGCCGCCGGTACGGGCGCCGTAGAGGATGACCTTGTTGCCGGCGCCGGACGCCTTGGCCAGGTGGATGTCCTCGTGCCGCATGACGCCGATGGCACCGGCGTTGACCAGCGGGTTGCCCTGGTAGCAGGCGTCGAAGACGACCTCGCCGCCGATGTTGGGCAGGCCCAGGCAGTTGCCGTAGCCGCCGATGCCGGCGACCACGCCGGGCAGCACGCGCTTGGTGTCGGGGTGGTCCGCGGCGCCGAAGCGCAACGGGTCCACGACCGCGACCGGGCGGGCGCCCATGGCGATGATGTCGCGGACGATGCCGCCGACGCCCGTGGCCGCGCCCTGGTAGGGCTCGACGTAGGAGGGGTGGTTGTGCGACTCGACCTTAAAGGTGACCGCGTAACCCTGGCCGACGTCCACCACACCGGCGTTCTCACCGATGCCGACGAGCATGGCGTCCGACTGGGGCGCCTTCTCACCGAACTGGCGCAGGTGGACCTTGGAGGACTTGTACGAGCAGTGCTCGGACCACATGACCGAGTACATGGCGAGTTCGGCGCCGGTCGGGCGGCGGCCGAGGATCTCGACCACGCGCTCGTACTCGTCCTTCTTCAGGCCCAGTTCGGCCCAAGGCAGCTCGACGTCGGGGGTCGCGGCCGCGTTGTCGACCGTGTCCAGAGGCGTCCGGCTCATGCGTTGACCAGCTTCTTCAGGATCGAGGTGAAGAACGGGAGGCCGTCGGTGCGGCCGGTTCCGATCAGCGGCTCGACGGCGTGCTCGGGGTGCGGCATGAGGCCGACCACGTTCCCGGCCTCGTTGGTGATGCCGGCGATGTCGCGCAGCGAGCCGTTGGGGTTGACGTCCAGGTAGCGGAAGACGACCCGGCCCTCCGCCTCCAGCTTGTCGAGCGTGTACTCGTCGGCGACGTACCGGCCGTCCATGTTCTTCAGCGGGATGTGGATCTCCTGGCCCTGGCGGTAGTCGCCGGTCCAGGCCGTGCCCGCGTTCTCCACCCGCAGCTTCTGGTCGCGGCAGATGAAGTGGAGGTGGTCGTTGCCGAGCATCCCGCCGGGCAGCAGGTGCGCCTCGGTGAGGACCTGGAAGCCGTTGCAGATACCGAGGACCGGAAGGCCGGCCTTCGCCTGCCCGATGACGGACTCCATCACCGGCGAGAAGCGGGAGATCGCTCCGGCGCGCAGATAGTCGCCGTAGGAGAAACCGCCCGGCAGCACCACGGCGTCGACCTGCTTGAGGTCCTTGTCCTTGTGCCAGAGGGCTACGGGTTCGGCGCCGGCGAGGGTGATCGCCCGCCGGGTGTCACGGTCGTCGAGACTTCCCGGAAATGTGACGACACCAATACGAGCGGTCACTCGGCGGCCCCCGCTACTTCCTCCACCTTCACGGTGAAGTCTTCGATCACGGTGTTGGCGAGGAAGGATTCCGCCAGATCATGGATGCGGGCGAGCGCGGCCTCGTCGACCGGCCCCTCTACTTCCAGCTCGAATCGCTTTCCCTGACGGACGTCCGAGATCCCCGTGAAACCCAGGCGCGGCAGCGCACGCTGGACCGCCTGGCCCTGGGGGTCGAGGATCTCCGGCTTGAGCATGACGTCGACTACGACGCGTGCCACTGGCACTCCCGGTGTGTGGTGCTGAGCAGGTTCCTTCAGACTACCCGTACAAAATTTCTACGCGGGTAGAGTTGGAGGTTTCTACGTGACCCGCATCACGATCGGGTGTCGAAGACCGACCCCGGTGAAAATTTCTGGGAAAGTTCTGCGGGCCACTGGTGATGCCTATTGAGTCCGGACACGCGGAGGTATTCAGTAGGGCTTCCCATTTCATTGGCGCGCACTGTACAAATGAATTGGCAATAGCCGATACTCGGCACGTCATTGCCGGCTCGACACCGGTACCGACGTGCCGCACGAAGGGACCGATATCCGTGGCGCAAAAGGTCGTGGTCACGCTCTTCGACGACATCGACGGCTCGGAAGCGGCGGAAACGATCGCCTTCGGACTCGACGGCAAGTCGTACGAGATCGACCTGAACGAAACCAACGCCAAGAAACTGCGCAAGGCGCTCGCGCCCTACGTGGAGGCCGGCCGCAAGCGCGCCCGGTCCGGCAAGGCGTACCGGCAGACCGAGGTCGCCCCCGACCCGTCGGCCATCCGCGCCTGGGCCCAGGCGAACAAGATGGACGTGCCCGCCCGCGGCCGCATCCCCAAGAAGGTCTACGAGGCGTTCAGCGAGGCCCGCTGAGCCCGAACGGGCTTCACCCCTCAGGGCCTGGACCCGCGGGCCCTGAGACTCGTTCACCTGTCGCCGCAGGGACCCGACTTGCGCAACCCCCCTGCTGATCGGCTAATGTCTGGCTCACGCCGAAGGGCAAGGCCGAAAGGCCGAAACCCACGGACCGTGCGGGTGTAGTTCAGTAGTAGAACACCCCCCTTCCAGGGGGGAGGCGCAGTGTGCGATTCCTGTCACCCGCTCTGGCACCGGTCATGACCATCCTTTTGGATCAGGTAGGCTGGTGCTCGCACCGATCGGTGGGAGCCGGTCGGGAGCAGTGCGGACGTAGCTCAGTTGGTAGAGCGCAACCTTGCCAAGGTTGAGGTCGCGAGTTCGAGCCTCGTCGTCCGCTCAGTGAAAAGGCCCCGGTCTTCGGACCGGGGCCTTTTGCATGCCGTCATGAGGCTGAGATTTTCCCGGACCACCGGGGCGGTACTGGATCTCCGGATGCCGGGCGCCGGCGGTGTGAGGGTCGCCACAGCCCCGCGGGCCGAACTGCCCGGCTGCCAGGTGCTGATCGCGACCGGGTGCGGGCGGCCGGGTCACCTGAAGCGGGCGCTCTCGGCCGGGGTGCGGGGGTGCGTGCCGAAGACGGTCAGCGCCGTTCGGGTCGCCGGGATCATCCGCACCGTGCACGCCGGAAGCCGCTATGCCGAACCCGAGTTGGCCGCCGCCGCGATCTCCGCCGGAGACTCCCCGCTGACCGTGCGAAGGCCGAGGTGCTGGAACTGACGGCCGGCGGGGCGCCGGTCAGGGAGATCGCCGACCGGGCCGCGCTGTCACCGGGAACGGCCCGGACCTGCCTGTCCTCGGCCGTCGCCACGCCGGGCACGGAGAACCGGCCCACCGCGGTGTGTCTCGCACACCACCGGGGTTGGGTATAGTTGGCTCCGCGCCACGGCGCACTGCGGACGTAGCTCAGTTGGTAGAGCGCAACCTTGCCAAGGTTGAGGTCGCGAGTTCGAGCCTCGTCGTCCGCTCCATGCAGAAGCCCCCCGGTTCTCACCGGGGGGCTTCTCTCGTCCTGGGCCGACAGGGCCTAGGACCAGCGGGTGCCGGTCAGGCGCTCGTACGCCTCGATGTACTTGGCGCGGGTCGCCTCCACCACCTGCCCGGGCAGCGCGGGCGGGGGCTGCTCGCTCTTGCGGTCCCAGCCGGACTCGGGGCCGGTCAGCCAGTCCCGCACGAACTGCTTGTCGTACGACGGCTGGGCGTGCCCCGGCTCCCAGGACTCGGCCGGCCAGAAGCGCGACGAGTCGGGGGTGAGCACCTCGTCGGCGAGGACCAGGGTGCCGTCGTCGAAGCCGAACTCGAACTTGGTGTCCGCCAGCACGATCCCCCGCTCACGGGCGATGTCGCGGGCGCGGCCGTACACCGCCAGGGTGAGCTGGCGGAGCTGGGCGGCGGTCTCCGCGCCGACCTGGCGGGCCACCTCCTCGTACGACACGTTCTCGTCGTGCTCACCGACCTCGGCCTTGGTGGCCGGGGTGAAGATCGGGCCGGGCAGCTCCGAGCCGTCCACCAGCCCCTCGGGCAGCGCGAGCCCGCAGACCGTACGCGACTCCCGGTACTCCGCGAGGCCCGAGCCGGTCAGATAGCCGCGCGCCACGCACTCCACCGGGACCATGTCCAGCGACTTGCAGACCAGGGTGCGGCCCGCCCAGTAGGCCGGGGCGCCCTCGGGCAGCTCGGTGCTGATGACGTGGTTGGGCGCCAGGTCACGGAGCTGGTCGAACCACCACAGGGACAGCTGGGTCAGCACCCGGCCCTTGTCCGGGATCTCGGTGGGCAGCACCCAGTCGTACGCGGAGATGCGGTCGCTGGCGACCATCACGAGGTCGCCCGCCTCGTCGCGGTACAGATCGCGCACCTTGCCGGTGTGCAGGTGCACCAGACCCGGAACCTGGATCGGCTCGGGCTTTTCTACGAATCCGGACACGGTTCCTCCCCGTGGTTCTGTCCAACTGCCTCGATTCTCCCGTATGCCGGGGACGGGGCAGGTGGCAGGGTCAGTCCCGCTTGCAGATACGGTCCAGCAGGTTGGCGGTGGCGCGCTGGACACGGGCGTCCACATGGCCGGGCCGGTCCAGCGCGGGGGACCAGGCGAAGGTGCCGGAGGCGAAGACCCAGGCGCCGGAGGGGGCGCGGTACAGGGAGGTCTCCTGGTGGCGCCGGACGCCCTCGCCGTCGGTGTAGGGGGAGTGCGCGAGCAGCACGCGCTCCTCGTGCTCGGGCAGGGCGGTGCGCGGGAAGTACCGGTCGGCCTCGCCCGCGACCAGGCCCGCGATCTCGTCGCCCTCGCGGGCGCCGGTGGCGTCCCACAGCCAGTGCCCGGCGTTGCGGACGATCAGCGGATGCGGCTCGGGCACCCGGCCCGCGTACTGGATGCCGATCACCTGCTGTTCGGGGCGGTCGATCTCCCGCCACAGCACCGGCTTTCCGGGGCCCTTGCGCTTGCGGCAGGTCAGCAGCCGGTCCGGCACCCCGGACGCGGAGGGCGACAACTCCACCTGCCAGTACATGGTGTTAGCCGACAGGAAGACCAGCGAGGTCCCCCGGTCGCGGGCCTCCTCCACCGCCCGCCGCATCGGCGCCGACCAGTACTCGTCGTGGCCGGGGAAGACCAGGCCCCGGTACCGGGTGGGGTCGATCCGGCCGGCGTGCAGATCACGGGCGTCGGCGTAGGCGAGGTCGTAGCCGTAGCGCTCGGCCCAGCGGATGAAGTCGTATGCGTGGCCCACGTGCAGGGGCAGGCCCGCACCGGCGTAGGGGCGGTCGAAGGAGACGGTGGTGGCGGCGTCGGCCTCGCCGAGCAGGGAGCCCTTCTCGTCCCAGGCGTGGTAGAGGCTGGCCCCGGTGCGACCGTCCTCCGGGTAGAGGTTGTACGCCTGCCAGGTGATGTCCGGGAGCAGCAGGAGCAGGTCGGCGGGCTCGTCGTCGCGGACCGTGAAGGGGATGTGGGAGCGGTAGCCGTCGGCGGTGGTGAGGACCGCGACGTACGCCCCGACCCGCCACTCGGCGGGCACCTGCAGGCGCCAGGACAGCCACCAGTGGTGACAGGAGACCGTACGGTCGGCGGCGAGCGGCGCGGACTGGACGATGCCGGAGAGCCGGGGGCTGGTGGTGATCTTCGCGGCGCCGTGCCCGGCGTAGTGGCCGATCCGGTAGATGTCGACGCTGAACTCCTGCGGCGGGTCGACCGTGATGTGGAAGTCGATCGCCTCGCCGGGGGCGACCGCGCCGGTGGACGCGAACCCCTTGATCTGGCGGCCCACGTCGTCGGCCGAGCGCGGGCCGGGTCCGGCCGAACGCGGCGCCGGGACACGCGCGCCGGGCCGGCCGGACCGGGTGGTGGCCGGCTGGATGGGGTCGACGTACCAGGGCACCACGTGTCCGGTGTCGTCGAAGTAGGTCTCACTGCCGCGCAGCCAGGGCACCGGGCCCAGGCCGAAGGGATCGGTGACGGCGTGCGCCAGCGCTCCCGACTCCCACCGGCGGATGTGCTCCGAGGTCATGGACGCCCCCTCCCTCGTGTCCCCCGTTGCCAAAATGGCGTTGTCTGTGGTGCCAGGACCGGAACCCGGTGTCGTCGCCTGCCGTCTCGGGTGTGCTCGGTGCGCCGGATCGCTCGGCCGTGTGGGCGCGTGTCGTATGCCCGTGCCATGTGCGTGCCGGTCCCAGCACATCACATAACGCACGACTCCGGTCACAGTTCGTTGCGAATTGGCCTGAAGTGGAAGGGGCTGCTCCGTTACACCGGTGGACGGCCGGGACTCCTGGTGCCCGGTGACGACTTCTGTGCCGCTTGGCTCAGACCAGCCGGACCGGCTTCTCCGGCCGTATCCCGCACTCGGCCAGCCAGGCGCGCAGCGGGGCCGGATCGCCCTCCTCGATCAGGCTGTGCACCTTGGGGGTGAGGTCGGCGGCGCGCTCGCCGTCCAGAAGCAGGGTGGGGCCGTCCAGCCAGTCCAGGCCGGGGGCGGCTCCGGCGGTGTCGACGGCCGCGCAGCAGATCATCGCGGTGATGTGCGCGGCGAGCAGTTCGCGTCCGGTGCGCGGGGGCTGGAGCGGGAACAGCGGCAGGTCGCCGTCCTCCCAGAGCGCGCTGTCGGGGCCCTGGGCCCTCGCCCCCCGCGGTACGGCGCTCTCCTCGCGCTCCTCGCGGGCGAGGGCAGCACTCAGGCGGGCGGCGAGGAGGGCGCTGCGCTCGGTGGCGGGGTCGGGGTCGGCGTCCGGGCTGTCGGGGGTGTCCGCGTTGTCTTCGCTGTCTTCGTTGTCGAGGGGAGCGGTGGGGGCCGGGACCGTGGGGGCGGTGTCGGCGGCGGGCTCGGTGAGGTGGTCCAGGACGCGGGCCAGGGTCGGGCCGCCGGGGTCGGGGGTGGCCGGGTCCAGGCTGGGGCTGACGCCCAGGGAGTCCAGCACCCGGTGCAGCCGGGCCGCCTCCGCGCGCCAGGTGCGGTCCACGACCTCCTCCGGGTACGCCTGCCAGTCCACCGGCGCCCAGCTCGGGCCCGACTCCGCCGGGCCGCCGTGGAAGAGGCGGGCGGTGAGCAGGGACACCGCCTCGTCCACCGAGCCGGGTTCCTCCAGCAGATCGCACGCCGGGCGCTCGCCGAGCCGGGCGGCGAAGCCGTCGGCCAGCCGGTCACGCCGGGACAGCTCGGTCAGCGCGGCGGCCACGCCCACGTCCAGCCGGGACGGCCAGCGGCCCATCCGCCACGCGGGCAGCGCCACCTTGGTCAGCAGCCGGTCCCAGCCCGCGTACGCCAGGCCGACCTGCTCCTGGGCGGCGATCCGGGGGCCGTAGTCCACGGCATGAGCGCGCTCGGCGGCGGCCGTGGCGACCCCGCGCTCCATCAGCGCGGCATGCTCCCGGCAGCCCCGCAGCAGCAGCCGGGCGACCCTGCCGAGAGCCGCGTACACCCCACGGGTCAGCGGGCTGCGGCCCGGCGCGTCGGCTACGGCCACCGCGGCGTCCAGACCGCGCACGAAGCGGCGGGCGGCGGCTATGTCGGGCTGCGCGGACGGGCCCGTACCGGCGACGACCGGGGCGAGCACCGCGCGCAGTTCCGCGACTCGCATCCACCACAGGAAGGGCGACCCGATCACCAGCACCGGCGCCGGGACGGCCAACCGCCGCTCGGGGCGGGCGCCGGGGATCACCGGCTCGTCGTGCGCGCGGGTGACGGGCGGGGCGTGCGCCGGGTGCGTACGGTCCTCGAGCCAGCTGTCGCAGTCCGGGGTGAGCGCTATGGCGGAGGGCGCGGGCACGTCCAGCCGGTCGGCCAGGTCGCGCACCATCCGGTACAGGTCGGGGGCGGAGTGCTCGGACACCGGGACCGTGGGGCTCGCGGCGGGGCGCGCGCGGGCCACGACCAGGGCGATGCCGCCGGCCGCCAGCAGCACCAGGACCGCGAGGACGCCCACCACCCAGCGGGCCGTGTCCCAGCCCTGGCCGGTGAACTGGCCGGTGGCCGCGCCGGTCAGCAGGATCACCTCGGCGGCCGCCGGCAGCAGCGCCACGGCCAGCGCCCTGCTGCGCACCCGCAGCACGGCCAGCGCGCGCGAACGCGCGGCCCTGGCGCCCAGCTCCCCACCGGTTCCGGTCATACGCGACGCTCACCCCCTGCCTGCCGATCGCGTGCTGTCATGGCGGTGCCCACTCCCCCACTGTGGCACCCGTCACTGACATCGCAATGCCGGTGGGCCAAGTGCCGGACCGCTTGCGCCGCACCATAGTTGGGGCCCCGGCCCCCGTCAGCCGGATAGCGCATTGCTCACTCGATGGAATGGCCTTGGTCAGAGCTGAGTGACAGACGGCAAAGGTCAGGCCCCGGATTTCGGGGTCCGGGGCCTGGGGTCGAGCGAGGGGCTTTTACGCCACGGTCGCGGCCGTCTCGGCCGCCTTCGCCGCGATGTCGGTGCGGTGGTGCGAGCCGTCGAGACCGATCCGGCCTACCGCGCGGTACGCCCGCTCGCGGGCCTCGGCGAGGTCCTCGCCGGTGGCCGTGACGGACAGCACGCGGCCGCCGGCGCTGACGACGGTGTCCCCGTCCTGCTTCGTCCCGGCGTGCAGGACGTAGGCGTGCGGGGCGTCCTCGGCGGCCACCTCGGCCAGGCCGGTGATCGGGTCGCCGGTGCGGGGGGTGCCGGGGTAGTTGTGCGAGGCGACGACCACGGTGACGGCCGCGTCCTCGCTCCAGCGCAGCGGCTCCAGGTCGGCGAGGGTGCCGTTGGCGGAGGCGAGCAGGAGGGAGGCGAGCGGGGTCTTCAGGCGGGCCAGCACGACCTGGGTCTCGGGGTCGCCGAAGCGGGCGTTGAACTCGATGACCCGTACCCCGCGCGAGGTGATCGCCAGCCCCGCGTACAGCAGGCCGGAGAAGGGGGTGCCGCGCCTGCGCAGCTCGTCCACGGTCGGCTGCAGCACGGTGCGCAGCACGTCGTCCACCAGCTCCGGGTCGGCCCACGGCAGCGGGGAGTACGCGCCCATGCCACCGGTGTTGGGGCCCTCGTCGCCGTCGAGCGCGCGCTTGAAGTCCTGCGCGGGCTGGAGCGGTACGACCGTCTCGCCGTCCGTCACCGCGAAGAGCGAGACCTCGGGGCCGTCGAGGAACTCCTCGATCACCACCCGCTCGCACCCGGCAGCGTGCGCCCTGGCCTCCTCGACGTCCGAGGTGACGACGACGCCCTTGCCCGCGGCCAGCCCGTCGTCCTTGACGACGTACGGCGCCCCGAAGGCGGCGAGCGCCTCGGCGACCTCGTCGGGGGTGGTGCAGACGTACGAGCGCGCGGTGGGCACGCCGGCCGTGGCCATGACGTCCTTCGCGAACGCCTTCGAGCCCTCCAGCACGGCTGCCTCGCGGGACGGGCCGAACACCGGGAACCCCGCCTCGCGCACGGCATCGGCGACGCCCGCCACCAGCGGGGCCTCCGGGCCGATCACGACCAGGCCGGCCTCCAGCTCCGTGGCCAGCGCCGCGACAGCCTTGCCGTCGAGCGCGTCCACCTGGTGCTGCTGGGCCACCTCGGCGATGCCCGCGTTCCCTGGCGCGCAGTGCACTTCGGTGACGTCGGGGTCGAGGGACAGGGAGCGGCACAGGGCGTGTTCGCGGGCGCCGCCGCCGATGACGAGGACCTTCACGGGGGTCAGCTTATCGGCTGGGTTGCCGAAGGTCGGGGGGTGGGGAAGTTGTGGGAACCTACGAGGCGGTCTGGCGGGGGCGGGGCGCCGCGGGGTCGGGGGCGTGGGTTCGTTGGCGGCTGCGGGTCCGTGGCGGCTTGTCGCGCAGTTCCCCGCGCCCCTGGGTGGGTGCGGTGGGAGGGGGCCGGGAAGCTGGGCCCGCTCAGTCGCCGAGGCACGCCTTGCGGGTGGGCGGCTGCGGGTCCGTGGTGGCTTGTCGCGCAGTTCCCCGCGCCCCTGAGGGGTGGCATGGCGGAAGTGGGTCGAAACGCCTTGTCGCTCCGCGCGCCGAGCCGCGCCTCATGGGGTGCGACGAGCCACGACGCCTCCAGCCCACTCCCGCTGTCCCCGCCTCGGGGGGGCGGGGAACTGCTCGACCGGCCATGACGGCCCGCCAGTCGCCACGCGCCTGCACACCTACGACCCGGTCCTCCGGCGAGTGAGCAGACAGGGGGCCTGCCCTGCTTCCGCTGCAGCCACCCCAGGGGCGCGGGGAACTGCGCGACCGGCCTCAGCGAACCCGCAGCCGCCCACGCGCTCCTTACTGGTCGTGGGAGAACTCGTCCAAGACGGTTGCGCCGAGTTCGCGGACGATCAGGTCCCGGCCGGAGAGGGCGGATTCGTCGAGGTCGGGGTCGTCGTCGGCGGGGGTGTCGTCCTCGGGGGAGACGGGGGGCGGTTCGGGGGCCGGGGGTCTCGGGGCCGGGGCCGGCTGGGCGCTCTGGGAGGGGGCGCTCTGCTGTGGGGCAGCGGGGCGGGAGGGGGCCGGGGCGCCGTAGCCGCCGCCCGCGCCGCCTCCGCCGAAGCCGGGGGCGCCACCCGAGGGCGGGGGTGCCGAGCCGCCGCCGGAGGGGTCGATGACCGCCTCGATCTTCCACTGGACGTTGAACTGCTCGGCCAGCGCCTGCCGCAGTACGTCCTCGCTGCCGCTGGCGGAGAAGTTGTCGCGGGCGCCGGCGCTGGCGAAGCCGAGCTGGAGGGTGGTGCCGTCGAAGCCGGTCACCTGGGCGTTCTGGCTGAGCAGAATCCAGGTGAAGCGGCGACGGTTCTTGACGGCCTCCAGGATGTTCGGCCAGAGCGTGCGGGGGTCGAGCCCGCCGGAAGGGGCGGGCGCGGGGGCAGCGGGCTGCTGGGGCGGGCTCGGGGCCTGCGACCGGCTGGGCGGGGTCTGCTGCGGCCGGCTCGGGCCCTGGCCCGCCGGGGTGGCGGTGGGCCACGCGCCGGAGCGCCGGCCGCCACCGGCGGGAGCCGCGGTGGGCCAGGCGCCGGGAGCAGCCGGAGCGGCGGGCGCGGCTTCCGGGGCAGGCGCCGGAGCCGGAGCGGGCGGCGGGGTCGGAGCGGGGGCCTGCGCCACCGGGGCAGGAGCAGGCGCCGTACCCCCGCCGGGTCCCACGGGATTCCGTACCGCCGCACGAGCGGCAGCCGGCCCTCCACCGGGCGGCACAGGACTCGCGACCGGGGCCACCGCGCCGGGGTGCGCCTCGGGCGCAGGCACATACTGCATGGCCGGCGCGCCGGTACCCGCCGAGAAGTTCACGCCCCGCTCGATGCGGTCGAGCCGGGCCATGACGGAACGCTCGTCGCCGTACGCGGCGGGAAGCATCACACGCGCGCAGATGAGTTCGAGCTGGAGACGGGGCGAGTTGGCGCCGCGCATCTCGGTGAGGCCCTCGTTGACGAGGTCGGCGGCGCGGCTCAGCTCGGCGGCGCCGAAGATCTCGGCCTGGGCCTGCATCCGCTCCAGCACATCGGCAGGGGCGTCGATGAGTCCCTTGTCGGCGGCGTCGGGCACGGCGGCGAGGATCACCAGGTCGCGCAGCCGCTCCAGCAGGTCGGCGACGAAGCGGCGGGGGTCGTTGCCGCCCTCGATGACGTGGTCGACGACCTCGAAGGCCGCGGCCCCGTCCCCCGTGGCGAAGGCTTCGACGACGGAGTCGAGGAGGGACCCGTCGGTGTAGCCGAGGAGGGAGGTGGCCATGGGGTACGTCACACCGTCCGCACCGGCACCGGCGAGGAGCTGGTCCATGACGGACATGGAGTCACGCACGGACCCCTGACCCGCGCGCACGACCAGCGGCAGTACGCCCTCCGCGACCGGGATGGCCTCCTTCTGGCACACCTCGCCGAGGTACTCGCGCAGGGTGCCGGGCGGGACGAGCCGGAAGGGGTAGTGGTGCGTACGCGACCGGATGGTCCCGATGACCTTCTCGGGCTCGGTGGTGGCGAAGATGAATTTGAGGTGCTCCGGCGGCTCCTCGACGACCTTCAGCAGCGCGTTGAAGCCGGCCGACGTGACCATGTGGGCCTCATCGATGATGTAGATCTTGTACCGGCTGCCGGCGGGCCCGAAGAACGCCTTCTCACGCAGCTCACGGGCGTCGTCCACACCACCGTGGGAGGCGGCGTCGATCTCGATGACGTCGATCGAACCGGGCCCGTTGCGCGCGAGGTCGCGGCAGGACTGGCACTCGCCGCAGGGGGTGGGGGTGGGACCCTGCTCACAGTTGAGACAACGGGCCAGGATGCGGGCACTGGTCGTCTTGCCACAGCCGCGCGGCCCGCTGAACAGGTACGCGTGATTGACCCGGTTGTTCCGCAGCGCCTGCTGCAGCGGGTCGGTTACGTGCTCCTGCCCGATGACCTCGGCGAAGGTCTCCGGGCGGTAGCGGCGGTACAAGGCGAGAGACGACACGCATACGAGGTTATAGGCGCCCACCGACATCCGGACTCGACGCGGGTTCCGGCGCAGGTCAGCGGCTTGGGCATCTCCTGGCCGCCCGTACACCCACCCGGGTCACCCGGACCGGCCGCGATCCCTCTGCCCCCGGAAACACAAGGGCCCCCCACGCACCCGCCAGAGCCAACCTACCCTTGCTGCCTTCCGGCCCTGGGGGAGTTCAGTCAGATAGCGCCGCGTGAGGGGCTGCGCAAAGAGTACCTGATCCGGGGGCGGGGGGACGAGTTCGCGACCACTCCTTCCGGTCATGTAATGTCTCCCTCGGAGGATTCGCCTAGAGGCCTAGGGCGCACGCTTGGAAAGCGTGTTGGGGGCAACCCCTCACGAGTTCGAATCTCGTATCCTCCGCCAGTGCCTCACCGGGCACGATGTCGAAGGGCCCCGCTGCTTGCAGCGGGGCCCTTCGTCGTTGTCCGTGTCGGTGAGCGTGGTGCAGACGGCCGTCGCGGACACCGGCGTCCCGAAGCAGGCAGGCCCCGGCTTGGTCCGGGGCCTGACTTGTCGGTCCGCGTTCGCTCTATGCGACAAGCGGGCTGCGGCGTTCGACCAGGACGACATCGCGCCATACGCCGTGGTGCCGGCCGATGCGCTCGCGAGTGCCGATGACACGGAACCCCACCCGTTGATGCAGAGTGAGACTGCTGGTGTTCTCGGGGAAGATGCCGGACTGGATCGTCCAGATACCCGCCGCCTCCGTCGATCCGAACAAGGCCCGCAGAAGACCTGAGCCCACCCCTCGGCCGCGGGCTTCGGGGTGGACGTACACCGAGTGTTCGACGACGCCGGCATACGCGCATCGGTCGGAGACCGGCACGGCGGCGACCCAGCCAAGCACCCGGCCCGCGTCGTCCAGGGCGACATGTCGGTGTTGCGGGAGCTTGGCGGCGTCGAACTCCTCCCAGGTGGGAGCGGCGGTCTCGAAGGTGGCATGGCCTTCGTCGATGCCGAGTTGATAGATGGTCAGGACGTCGTAGGCATGCTCGACACCCAGCGCGGCGATGCGGCATTCACCGGCCGTGCCCATGGTCAGCTCACCGGAGCGATCTCGTCGACCAGACCGCGGATGCGCTTCTCGATCTCCTCGCGGATCGGGCGAACGGCGTCCACGCCCTGCCCGGCCGGGTCGGGGAGCTCCCAGTCGAGGTAGCGCTTGCCGGGGAAGACGGGGCAGGTGTCGCCGCAGCCCATCGTGATCACGACGTCGGACGCCTGGACCGCCTCCACCGTGAGCACCTTGGGCACCTCGGCACTGATGTCGATGCCCGCCTCCGCCATGGCCTCGACGACCGCCGGGTTGACGGTGTCGGCGGGCGCGGAGCCCGCGGAGCGCACCTGTACGCGGTCGCCCGCGAAGTGGGTGAGGAAGGCGGCTGCCATCTGCGAGCGTCCGGCGTTGTGAACGCACACGAACAGAACAGACGGGATGGCGGTGTCAGACATGGGCTGAATCTTCCTGGGGTGCGGGGAGAGCGGCTGGGGCGGTGAAGTAGCGGCGCGCGTACAAGGCGACGTACACGAGGCCGATCAGAGCGGGCACCTCGATGAGGGGGCCGACGACGCCGGCGAGGGCCTGGCCGGAGGTGGCGCCGAAGGTGGCGACGGCGACGGCGATGGCCAGTTCGAAGTTGTTGCCCGCAGCGGTGAACGCCAGCGTCGTGGTCCGTGAGTGGTCGAGGCCGACCGCGCGGCCCAGGGCCATGGACCCGGCCCACATGACAGCGAAGTAGACCAGCAGCGGCAGGGCGATGCGGGCGACGTCCAGCGGCTGTGAGGTGATCGCGTCACCTTGCAGGGCGAAGAGGATGACGATCGTGAACAGCAGCCCGTACAGGGCGAAGGGGCCGATGCGTGGGACGAGCTTGGTCTCGTACCAGGCGCGGCCCTTGGTCTTCTCGCCGATGCGGCGGGTGAGGTAGCCGGCGGCGAGCGGGATGCCGAGGAAGATGAGCACACTGCGGGCGATCTCCCACACCGACACGTCCAGTGCGGTCTGCTCCAGGCCGAGCCGGCCGGGCAGGACGGAGAGGTAGAACCAGCCCAGCGCCGAGAACGCGATCACCTGGAAGACGGAGTTCAGGGCGACCAGGACGGCGGCGGCTTCCCGGTGGCCGCACGCGAGGTCGTTCCAGATGATGACCATGGCGATGCAGCGGGCCAGGCCCACGATGATCAGGCCGGTGCGATAGGCGGGCAGGTCGGGCAGGAACAGCCAGGCCAGGGCGAACATGAGCGCCGGGCCGGCCACCCAGTTCAGCAGCAGGGAGGGCAGCAGCAGGCGGCGGTCGCGGGTGACGGTGCCGATGCGGTCGTAACGGACCTTGGCCAGCACCGGGTACATCATCACCAGCAGGCCCAGGGCGATCGGCAGGGACACCCCCGTCACGGTCACCTTGGCCAGCGCATCCCCCAGGCCGGGGACCAGGCGGCCCAGTCCGAGCCCTACGGCCATGGCCGCGAGAATCCAGACGGCCAGGTAGCGGTCGACGAAGGACAGGCGTCCGGCCACGTTCCCTTCGGGTACGGCAGTGCTCACGAGGCAGCTCCCGCCGCTGCGGTGCGCCCGGGCAGCGGCTCACCCGCAGGACGCGTGAGGATGCCGGCGAGACGGTCGGTCATCTCCGGCACGAGCCAGTAGTAGACCCAGGTGCCGCGCCGCTCGCAGTCGATCAGGCCCGCCTGACGCAGCAGCTTCAGGTGGTGCGAGATCGTCGGCTGGGACAACTCGAACGCCGGGGTCAGGTCACAGACGCACACCTCACCGCCCGCACGGGAGGCGATCATCGACAGCAGGCGCAGCCGCACCGGATCACCCAGCGCCTTGAACACCTTCGCCAGCTCCACGGCCTGGCTCTCGTCCAGGGGAGCGGTCAGCAGCCCGGGGCAGCACGCTCCGGCGTCATCGATCTGACCGAGCACCACCAGCTCTTGATTCGACATGTCTCTATGTTGACAGCCTTCGATCCAGCACGCAATCTTGCATCGACAGACGTCAATGCAACCGGATGGGAGCCCGTCATGTCCCGTGCTCAGCTCGCCCTGCGCGTCAGCGACCTCGAAGCGTCGATCACCTTCTACTCGAAGCTGTTCGGCACCGAACCGGCCAAGCGGCGCGAGGGCTACGCCAACTTCGCCCTCACCGAACCCCCGCTGAAGCTCGTGCTGATCGAGGGCGAGCCCGGCGAGGAGACCCGCCTGGACCACCTGGGCGTCGAGGTCGAGTCCACCGACCAGGTCAACGCCGCCACCATCCGCCTCAAGGACGCCGGCCTGGCGACGTTCAAGGAGAACGACACCTCCTGCTGCTACGCCCTCCAGGACAAGGTCTGGGTCCACGGCCCCGGCAAGGAGCCCTGGGAGGTCTACGTCGTGAAGGCCGACGCCGGCACCCTCGGCAAGAGCGCCGACCCCAACGCCACCGGCGACGGCTGCTGCACCGGCCAGGCCACCGAGGAGAGCCCGGCAGCGGCCGGATGCGCCTGCGGCTGAGTTCGAATCGCCAGTGCCTCACCGGCACGATGTCGATGGGCCCCGTTGCTTGCAGCGGGGCCCATCGACGTGTGTGCGTTCAAGTGGCTGGCCGCACGGACTGGTGACCCGCCAACGCTCCGACAGTGCCCAACCCAGGCCGCGCAGCCGACGGAGATATACTCGGTGGCATCTTCGATATAAGGAGGTGCACACATGAGCCGTACCGTGATCGATCTCGATGACGACCTCTTGGCCGCTGTGGCCAAGGCACTCGGCACCGGCACCAAGAAGGAAACGGTGAACACCGCCCTTCGAGAGGTGCTGGAGAACCGCCGGCGAGCGCTCGCGATCACGCGGCTGCGGACTGCGGCCGGTGAGGGTGCCTTCGATCTGGACCTCTTCGAGGACAAGGGGAACTACCGCCGGTGAACGCGGCCCAGTTCCTGATCGACACGAGCGCGCTCGCCCGGTTCATGCGCGCCGACGCGGAACAGTACGGATGGGACCAGGCCGCCGCTGCCGGGCTGATCGCCACCTGCCCCATCACCGAGCTCGAGTTCTTCCACAGCGCCCGTTCCATCGAAGACCGGGCGCGAGGCATCGAGGACATGCGCATGATCTTCGGCTGGGTTCCGGTCGACGATCGCGCCTACGCCCGCGCCTGGCAGGTACAGGACGCCCTGACCGCACAAGGCCGGCATCGCAGCGCGGGGGCCGTGGACCTTGTGGTGGCTGCCACGGCAGAACTTCAGGGCCTGACCCTGCTCCACCGCGACCGTGACTTCGACTGCATCGCCGCCGTCACCGGCCAAGCACTCCAGTGGTACGGCCCCGAGCCGGGGAAGTAACCGGCACCCGAGTGCGGGCTGCTGTCCCTCTTCGGGCCCCACACTGGCCGCGGCGGAGAGCTCCCGGCCCATGTGGGTGCTCATCCACTCCGGGGTTGTGCCCTTGGCCCGGTGGGCGTCCATGGCCTGGTTCCGCGGGCCGTCGCACGTGGCCAGAGGGATCACCAACGGGCTCCCTCTTTTTCCATCAGCGTCCGTACCCCCGCCGCGATCCCGTCCGCCATTTCCCTCGGTGGGACCTCCGGGTCGGTCGGCACCGGGTGACTCGTGCGCGCCAGCACCGGGAGTTCCAGTTGGACTCCGCCCTCGCGGGTCTGGTTGACCGGGTTGTCCGGATGGAGGCCCCGTAGGGGGTTGGGGATTTCGGACAGGGTGGTGATGGGGACGAAAGCTGGGGCCCAGCCGGCCAGGGCGGTGGCGAGGACCCTCGCTGCCGGGCGGTTGGAGCCGCCTACGTAGATCGTTCGGGGGGCGGAGCGGCGGTTGTGGCCGTGGAGGGAGATCGTCAGGCTCGCGTGGGTGAGGAAGGCGGTCAGGGGGGTGCTGGGGGACATGCGGATGGACGGGATGTGCTGCGGGGGGCCCGTCGGCTGGGTGAAGGTCAGGAGGGTGGCTCCGGTGCGGGTCGCCACCTCCCTCGCCAGTTCCGCTGTGCCGCCTTCCACCGCGCCGTGCAGGGCCAGCAGGCCGATGGGGCCTCCTAGGCGCAGCGTGGTCAGGAAGGTCACGCCTTCGATCGTCACTCGCTCCGTGTGCATCGCCCCTCAGCGTGTCACCCGTACCTCGCGGGTGACCGTCACCTGGTCCAAGTCGGAGACGCGGACCGTCACCTTCATGGTCCAGGTGCCGGGGATCGGAAGGTTGAAGGAGTTCGTGGCCCAGTAGCCGCCTCGGTCGGTGATACCCGTGTCGAGGGGCCCCAGGCGCTGGGCCGGCAGGGTCATGGTGATGCGGAGTTCGGGGACGGCGGCCAGGGCGCCGTTCGCGCCGTAGACCACTGCCTGGACGGAATTCGGGCCCACTCGGCCGGGGTCGAAGGTGATCTGGACCTTGCCGCGGCCGTTGTCGCCCACCGTGAACGGGACCGTCGTGACCGAGGCCGCCGGGATGCCCGTCTCCGCCGTGGCCGCCTCCTCGGCCGCCCGGCCCGGAAGCGTACTGGTCAGGAGGGTTGTCAGGACCAGGACGACCACGCCCACGGCCGCCTCTGCCAGTACTGAGCGGCGCAGGTGTCGCACCGGGAGGTCCGGTACGGGGGCGTCAGACTCCGGGGGGAGCGCGGGGCCGCCTGCCGGCACCGGCACCAGCACCGCCACCTCCGCCGTCCTCGGCAGCCGTCCCGTCCATCTCCGTGACCACGCCGCCGCCCCCAGCAGCACCCCCACCGCCACCAGCTTCGCCAGCAGTACCCGCCCGTACGTCGTGTCCGTCAGCGCCTGCCACGTGCCGAGGCCGCGCCAGGACTGGTAGACGCCGGTCACGACCAGGACGATCACCGAGGTCAGCGCGAGGCGGGAGAAGCGGGTCACCACCTGCGGGGGGACGGCCGACGCTCGCAGGGTGAGGAGCAGGGCCGCAAGGCCGCCCAGCCAGGCCGCCGTCGCCAGGAGGTGGAGGGTGGTGGAGGCGATGGCGAGGGGCACCTGGATGCCGGCCGAGGCGTGTTCGGCGGCCGACCAGGTCAGGGCGAGGGCCACGGCCAGGGCCGCGCCCGCCGTCAGGGCGGCCGGACGCGGCACGGGACGGCGGCGCAGGACCAGCGCGCCGACCACCGCCAGCAGCAGCAACGCCAGCCGGGCGAGCAGCAGTTCACCGGGCCGTGTGGTCAGGGTGCGGCCCAGCGAGGTGAACGCCGGTGCCGTGCCCTCCTCGTACGGACCCCGCAGCAGGAGCAGGGCCAGCGTGGAGACGAGCAGAGTGGCGGCGCCGACGACGAACAGCGGCCGCAGCCAGACCCGTTGAGGCGGGCGGCAGTACGCGACGAAAGCGGCCGCCCCCAGCACCAGCGCCACCGCGAGATACGCCAGGTAGCGGGCGATGTTGTACAGGCTGGTGGTCGTACCGTTCTCCGCCTCGCCGGGAGCCTTCGCCGTCGTCACCGTGCGTTCGCCCACCGAGAAGGTGAGCGCGCCGGAGACGGGGTGACTGTCGGCGGAGACCACGCGCCACGCCACCACGTACGTACCCTTCGCCATCCGCGCCGGCAGCGGGACGCGGACCGTGTCCGCCCGGCCGGGGGCGTGGTCGGCCCGGCCGGTGCTCAGGCGGTGGTTCTCCGGGTCGTAGACGCGGAACGAGTCGGTGAGCAGGCCGACCGACTCCGTGTACGTCAGCGTCAGCGTGCGCGGGGCGCGCTGGAGAATCGTTCCGTCTTCGGGGTCGGTCGCGCGCAGGGCCGCGTGCGCGGAAGCGGGGGACGCGGTGCCGAGGACGAGCAGGAGGAGGCTCGCGGCCGCCAGCAGCACGCGCCGCAGCGCTCTTTCACGGTCGCGCACGTCGTTCCGCCTCCGTCTTCGACCCCGCCCTGTCCCCCGCCTGTACGGATGCCGGCGGCGGGGCGCTCAAACGGTACCGGTGGCCTCCGTGAAGCCGGTCTCGCGGGTGAGGAAGGCGAGGCGGGCGCGCTTCTTCGGCAGATACACGTCCGGCAGGTCGATCTCGGGGAGGACGACCTCGGGACCGGTGGTGAAGCCCTGGCGTTCGAAGCGGGTGATGGCCTTGGTGTTGCGGACGTCCGGGTCGACCACGACGCGGGTCCGGTCCAGTACGCGCAGGACGTAGTCCGCGACCACGGTCAGCAGGGCCGAGGTCCAGCCGGGGCGGTGGGCGCCGGGGGCGGCGGGGGCGACGAGGAGGTGGACGCCTATGTCTCCGGGGCGGACCTCGTAGCACTCGCTCACGCGGTCGGCGGCGGGGTCGTAGGTCTGGAGGAGGGCCACGGGCTCGCCGTCCTTGGTGACGAGGTGGGCGTGGTGGGTGGCGAGGGTGGCCATGTGGGCGTAGACCTGCGCCACTTGGGCCTCGGTGAGGTTCGTCATTCCCCAGAAGGCGGCTCTTTCCTGACTGACCCAGGTGTGGATCACCCGGGCGTCCGTCTCGGGGTCCAGGGGGCGGATGGCCACGGTGCCGTAGTCGGGGAGGTGCTGTTCGTGAGGGGCGGTCTCAGGCATGGGCTTCCTCGGGGTTGTCGGTGCGTTCGAGGGTGAGTCGGGTCCAGTCGGTGACGACCCGGGCGAGATCTCCCTTGAGCCATAGCGGGAGTTGGTCGCGGTGGTGGGGGCTGCCGGGTACGCCGTCCGCGCCGAAGGGGACGATCCAGCGGCTGTTCTCGCGGTCGTTCAGGTCCCAGACGTAGCGGGCGGCGGGACCTCGGGCCGCCAGGTCGGTGATGCCGGGGACCGCGGTGGTGCAGTTGACGCAGTCGTGGTCGCCGGCCAAACCCGGATCTGTGTACGGGGGTTCAGGTAGAGCGCGCCAGGGGGCCACTCGGTGGGTGCTGGACCAGGGGGCGGTGGGGGGCGCTTCCGCGATCTCCTCCAGGGCTTCGCGTACGGTCTCGCGGCGGTCTGTGCCGTACAACTCCTCCGCATTCAGGAGATGTTCGAGGGCGAAGCCGATGCGGGCCGTGAGGGACATCCAGGGGAGGAGAACCTCTGGGTAGGCCGGTGGTTCCGTGAGGGCCGCGAATGCCGGGTGGGCGGCGAGGCGGCGGACCACGGCTGTACGGAGGGCCGCGTATACGGCTGCTTCGGTACTGTCGGCGTCCATGTGGCGGTTCCAGGACAACAGGCGGTCGCGTAGGCGGCCGGCTTCCGGAGTGAGGGTGGTCAGGGTCGTGAGGTGGGCCAGGAGGGGGGCCGCCGAGGCCAGGTGGGTGTCGGTGTGGATGGCGGGGAGGTCGGTGGCGGACCAGGTGGGGCGTTGGCCGAGGAGGGTGCGGATGCGGTTGGCCCGGTGGGGCGGGGCGAACTCGACGCCGAGGGGGGTGGCGGGGCCGCGCTGGTTCGCCATCACGGCTGTGCCGTTGTCCAGCGTGCCGTAGGGGGGTGTGTGCCAGCCCTGCCATGCGTGGCCCTTTTCCCAGGCGGGGACCACGCGGAGGCTGTTGGTGCGGGGGCGTACGGGGACTCGGCCGGCGACTCTGTGGAGTACGGCGCCCGTGGTGTCGGCGGCCTGTACGACGTTGACGGGCTCGGTCCAGGCGTCCAGAGCCCTGTCCACGTCGGCGACTGTGCGCGCCCTGAGCAGGGGGAGGAGGGCGCTGAAGCCGAGGTCTTCCGTCACTCGGGGCGGGTAGCGGAGGGCGATGGCCATGGGGGGAACTTCACCTGTACACCCTGAGGGGGCCGGCGTTCCTTCCAGCCCGCCAAGTCCCTCCGGGCCCCCCGCGATCACCGGCCCGCGCGCCGTCTCGATGACCTCGACCTCCACCGCCCCCTCGCCCGCGACCTCGACAACCTCCACGCGACGGACGGCCCGCTGCCAGGTCCCCTCGGGGGAGAGGGCCTCCACCCCGGCCCCCGTGCGGCGGAGGCGTTCTCGGTAGAGGTCCTGGTAGTCGGCCATGGCGTTGGTGATGGACCAGGCGACGAGGCCGGTGTGGGCGAAGTGGGCTGTGCCGGGGACGCCGGGGACGGCGAGGCCGACGACGTCGAACTCGGGGCAGGACAGGCGGATCTGCTGGTAGACGCCGGGCTCTTCCAGGAAGCGGTGGGGGTCGCCGGCGAGGAGGGGCAGACCGGTGGTGGTGCGGGTGCCGGAGAGGAGCCAGCCGTTGCTGCCCGAGGTGCCGGGGCCGTCGGTGGCGAAGAGACCGACCGCGTCGGGACCGAGGTGCCGTATCGCCTCCTCGCGCCACAGCTTGGCCGGGAACCCGGCGAACAGGATGTGCGTGCCCAGCCAGACGCCGAGCGGGGTCCACGGCTCCCAGCGGCCGGGCGCCAGGCCCACCCGCGCGAACTCCGGTGTGCGCACGGCCCCTTCGGCGAGGCCGGCGTTGACGCCGTCGACGTAGGCGCGGACCCAGTCCGCCGTCTCCGGGTCCCGTCTCTCCAGCGCGGCGAAGCACCGTCTCGCGGTGTCGTCGAGGCGGGCGCGGCGGGCGAAGACGTCCCAGGAGAGCGCGGAGGCGCCGAGGAAGGACGCGGAGGTGCCCTGCGCGCGGTGCCGCTCGACCTCCAGTTGCCAGGCGCGGTCGGCCGCGGTCACCCGGCCCTGGGCACGGGCGAGTTCGCGGGCACCGGTGGCGCGCAGATGGGGGATGCCCCAGGCGTCGCGGTAGGTCTCGGTGGTCACCCTGGAGCCCTTCCCTTTTAGGTTAGCCTTGCCTAACTTCACAGCCAAGTGGAGGAATCGTACGCGAGGGGCGGGGACACGATGGGTCAGGGCCGGGGCTGGGAGGGTGCGGTACTCAGACTGCTGCGGGCGAAGGACTTCACGTGCACGGTGACCGGCGCGGAGGACGTCACCCCGCACTACCGCCGGCTGCGGATGACCGACGGCGGACTGCTCGCGGCGACCGGCGTGCACCCCACGATGTGGGTCCGCCTGTGGTTCTCCGCCGACGGCCGCCCCCACCAGCGTGCGTACACCCTGGTCGACCCCGACCCCGGGACCGGCACCTTCGCCCTGGAGTTCGCCCTGCACGAGGGATGCGCCTCGGACTGGGCCCGCGCGGCCAAGGAGGGCGACACCGTCGAGGCGACCGTCCAGGGCACCGGCTTCCAGCGCCCCGAACCCGATCCCTCGCGCGTCCTGGTGGTCGGCGACACCGCCTCGCTGCCCGCGATCAACTCCCTGCTCAAAAACCTGGGTTCGGCCCCGGCGACCGTCTGGTTCGAGGGCACCCTCGACGGGCTCCCCTCCGGCGCCGACCCCGAGCGGCACGAGATCCGCGAGGTACCGCGCCGGGAGGCCGGAAAGCACCTGGTCGAGCGGGTCCGCGCCGAGCTGCCCGGGATCCTGTCCAGCACCGGGCACCCGTACGTGTGGATCGCCTGCGACACGGCGACCACCCGCGCCCTCGGCTCGTACGTCCGCAAGGAACTCGGCGTGCCCAGGCAGCGCGTGCACGCGCTGGGGTACTGGCGGGCGGACTGATCCCGCGCGCGGGATCATGGCCGCATGGATGTCACCCTGCACCTCGCCCAGGACCCCGACGCCGACGCGCTGCTCGGCCGCAGCCCGCTCGCCGCGCTCACCGGAATGCTGCTGGACCAGCAGATCCCTATGGAGTGGGCGTTCAAGGGCCCGGAGACCATCGCGCGCCGCATGGGTGCCGACGACCTGGACGCGCACGACATCGCCGCCCGCGACCCCGAGGAGTTCGCCGCGCTGCTCTCCGAGAAGCCGGCCGTGCACCGCTATCCGGGGTCGATGGCCAAGCGGGTGCAGGCGCTGTGCCAGTACCTGGTCGAGCACTACGACGGTGACGCCGAGGCGGTGTGGCGGGACGCCGGCAGCGGGGCCGAACTGCTGAAGCGCCTGGAGGCGCTGCCGGGCTTCGGCAAGCAGAAGGCGCAGATCTTCCTCGCCCTGCTCGGCAAGCAGCTCGGGGTGACGCCGAAGGGGTGGCGGGAGGCGGCCGGGGCGTACGGCGAGACGAAGTCGT
The DNA here is from genome assembly GCF_004784465.1 of Streptomyces griseoluteus. GTDB lineage: Bacteria > Actinomycetota > Actinomycetes > Streptomycetales > Streptomycetaceae > Streptomyces > Streptomyces griseoluteus. Next base: position 43,036 of record NZ_SRRU01000004.1, read on the forward strand.
ACCGCTCCGTCGCCGACATCACCGGGCCGGAGTCGCTGGCCAAGGTGCGGGCGCACAAGCAGGAGATGAAGGCGGCGGCCAAGGCGGCGAAGGCGGCCAGGACGAAGGAGTAACACCCGTCGGGCGCCCCCCGAGTGGCGGAATGTCCCCATTCGGTCCAAGCATGGAATATGACCGAGCCTCCCATCGGCGGCCCCACGCAGGGCGGCCCGTACGAACCGAACGCCGGCGCGGGCCAGGCCCAGCCCGGCACCGCCCCCGGCCCCGACGCGGTCCGGATGGACAAGGACCGCGAGCGCGCGGAGCGGGAGCGCCACGACCAGGAGGAGCCGTTCGAGGGACCGCTGCACATGCTGTCCCAGGCTGCCTGGCAGGTCGTGCTGCTCACCGGCATCGCCTCGCTGATCCTCGGCATCCTGGTGCTGATCTGGCCGGGTGCGACCCTGCTGGCGGTCGGCGTGCTGTTCGGCCTCTACCTGCTGGTCAGCGGCGTCTTCCAGCTGGTCTCCGCCTTCGGCACGCACAAGAAGACCTCGCTGCGAGTGCTGGCCTTCCTCAGCGGCACTCTGTCGATCCTGCTGGGCCTGCTCTGCTTCAGAGGGCCGATGCAGTCGATCCTGCTGCTGGCGCTGTGGATCGGCATCGGCTGGCTGATCCGGGGCATCACCCAGACCATGGCCGCCATCTCCGACAAGGGGATGCCCGCGCGCGGCTGGCAGATCTTCCTCGGCATCGTCACCTTCATCGCCGGCATCGTGCTGATCGACTCCCCCTTCCAGTCGATTGCCGTGCTGACCCTGGTCGGTGGCTGGTGGCTGATCGTCGTCGGCATCGTCGAGATCATCACCTCCATCCGGATCAAGGGCCGCGCCAAGGACATCCCGCAGACGGTCTGATCCCCCGGCTCCCGCTCCCTTCCCGTCGTCAACCTCCCGCCACCGTCGTACGCCGTGCGGGCGGACTTGGGCGGCCGGAGGCGGAGCGGGGGGGTTCCGGCGGGCAGAGGACCTGCGTGAGCACCGCGCGTCCTCGTGCCTCGCGCGCCCGGAGCTGGTTCCGGGCGCTCGTGCTGCTGCTCGCCCTGTCGGTGTCCGGCGGCCATGTGGCCCTCGCGCAGACCGGCCCGGTGCCGGGCACGGCCCAGGAGTGCGAGCACGACCTGCCCGCCACCCCGGCCCGCCCCGGCGCCCGCCCCCGGCACCACGCCGACACCCCCGACCGCACCGCTCCCCCGCCCGCCCCCGCGTCCGCCCCGGCCGGCGCGGCACCGGACCCGGAGCGCACGCGGCCCCCGCACACCGCACCCCTCCTGAGCACGGTCGTCCTGCGCTGCTGAGCGGGCCGAGCAGTCGGCACCGCCCACGTCAGCCCGAACCAGGAGGACCACAGCCATGCCCATCGACCCCTACGCGGTCCTGCGCGCCCTGCTGCGCGCCGAGGCCCGGCGCAACGCGCCCGGCCGGCGGAACGAGACGGCCCAGGAGCAGCGACCGCCCAAGGAGAAGCGCCGCTGACGCACCCGGGGGGGGCGGGCCAGGGGAGTGTCGTCCGGATCAGGCCGGCGGATGGATGCGGCGCCTATGGGCCGGCCCGAGCGGGGTCTGGTGCGTGCGGCTGCAAGGCGGAGGAGGGAGTCGACGCGATGGGGGTCCCCTGCTCGGAGAGCTGGGGGGAATGCGTGCCAGACCCCGCGTCGTCGAACTGATCCGGACGACGCCCCCTACCTCCCCCGCCGGGCCGTGCCGAACAGCGAACGGGTGATCTCCCGGCCGAGCTGCGTGCCCACCGAGCGCGCCAGGGACCTGAACATCCCGCTGCCGACGACCTGTTCCACCAGCGAGGGCTCCTCGGCCGGCGCCTTCTCCCGCCTGGCCCCGGGCGCCTCGGCGGGAGGCCGGGCCCGGGCCGCCGTCAGCTTCTCGTACGCCGACTCGCGGTCCACAGCCTGTGCATAACGTCCGTACAGTGGCGATTCCCGCACCGCCCGGTCCAGCTCGGCCGCGTCCACCGGGCCCATCAGGGACTCCGGGGCGCGCAGCCGGGTGGCGGCGACCGGGGTGGGAGCGCCGTTCTCGCTGAGCACGGTGATCACGGCCTCGCCGGTGCCGAGCCCGGTGAGCAGTTCCTCCAGGCCGTACGGGGAGTCGGGGAAGGTCTGCACGGTCGCCTTCAGCGCCTTCTGGTCGTCCGGGGTGAAGGCGCGCAGGGCGTGCTGGACCCGGTTGCCGAGCTGGCCGAGCACGTCGGAGGGGACGTCCTTGGGGGTCTGGGTCACGAAGAAGACGCCGACGCCCTTGGACCGGATCAGCCGCACGGTCTGGGTGATGGCGTCCAGGAACGCGGCCGAGGCGCCGTGGAAGAGCAGATGTGCCTCGTCGAAGAAGAACACCAGCTTCGGCTTGTCGGTGTCCCCCACCTCGGGCAGATCGTGGAAGAGGTCGGCCAGCAGCCACATCAGGAACGTGGAGAACAACTGCGGCTTGTCCTGCACCGCGGGCAGCTCCAGTACGGAGACCAGGCCGCGCCCGTCCGGGGCGAGGCGCAGCAGGCCGGCGGTGTCGAACTCGGGCTCGCCGAAGAAGTCCGCCATGCCCTGCGCCTCGAACGCGGTCAGCGACCGCAGGATCACCCCGGCCGTTGCGGTGGACAGGCCGCCGATGTCCCTCAGTTCGGGCTTGCCCTCGTCGGAGGTGAGGAAGGCGACGACCGCGCGCAGGTCCTTGAGGTCGATCAGCTCCAGGCCCTTTATGTCGGCGTAGTGGAAGATCAGGCCGAGGGACTGTTCCTGAGTACGGTTCAGGCCCAGCACCTTGGAGAGCAGTACGGGCCCGAAGCTGGTGACGGTGGCCCGCACCGGGATGCCGTGGCCCATCCCGCCGAGCGCCAGGAACTCCACCGGGAACCCCTCGGCCGACCAGCTCTGCCCGGTCTGAGCCGCGCGCGTGCTCACCCGGTCCCCGCCCTGGCCGGGCCGGGCGATGCCGGAGAGGTCGCCCTTGACGTCCGCGAGGAACACCGGGACGCCCTGGGCGGAGAGTTGCTCGGCGACGAGCTGGAGCGTCTTGGTCTTGCCGGTGCCGGTGGCGCCCGCGACCAGTCCGTGCCGGTTCAGCATCGGCAGCGGCACCCGTACCTGCGCGTCCGGGTGGCACACCCCGTCCCACAGCAGCGCGCCGAGGTCCAGCGCCGGACCGGTGAAGGTATAGCCGGCCGCGATCGGGCGGGCCACGTCGGGCAGTTGTGCCGCGCCGGAACCGTCGGGGGCGGGCGTGGTCGCGCTGTCGCTCATCTCAAGGCCCCTCGTCCCGGCCACCGCCACTGCCGGTAGTCGCCGTAATGCCCGCTTTGCCGTGTCTTTTTCAGCGTCGCACTCCGCCGCCATGGCTGCGCCCGGAACGTCTGGGCCGGTAGGCTTTCCGTGTGATCTTCAAGCGCATCGGAAACGGCCGGCCGTACCCCGACCACGGCCGGGAGAGCACCCGGCAGTGGGCGGACGTCGCGCCGCGCCCGGTCCGCCTCGATCAGCTCGTGACCACCAAGCAGCAGCTCGACCTGGAGACGCTGCTCGCCGAGGACTCCACGTTCTACGGCGACCTCTTCGCCCACGTCGTGAAGTGGCAGGGCGACCTCTATCTGGAGGACGGGCTGCACCGCGCGGTCCGCGCCGCGCTCCAGCAGCGCCAGGTGCTGCACGCCCGCGTCCTCGAACTGGGCTGACGGGCGTTCCGGGCAAGCCCGACTGGCCCGTACGGCCCGCCGGTTACCCCTTTCGGGTTCGGCTACGCCGGATGGACTGATCATCTAATAGGCATCGCGGCCTCGGCGCACTACGCTGCGCTCATGAGCATGCTGACTCCCCCCGGCATGGGCGGTAAATACCGGATCACAGGGGACACCTACCCTCGGATGCGCCCGCCCCGGCGACGCGGCAGGCTCGTCGCCGCCGTCGTGGCCTCCGTGGCCGCGCTGGGCGTCGCCGGCTGGGGCACGCTGCAGCTCATCGACGTCTTCACCGGCGGCGACGGCTCGGTGTCCGGCCACGCGGCGGACTGCCGCACCAAGGTCGCCAAGGCGGCTCCGGTCAAGGCCCTGCCCAAGCCCGGCACCATCACCGTGAACGTCTACAACGCCACCACGCGCTCCGGGCTCGCCAAGCAGACGGCGGACGAGCTGAAGAAGCGCGGCTTCAAGATCGGCGACGTGGGCAACGCGGACAAGCAGTTCGACAAGAAGGTCAAGGGCACCGGGATGCTCATCGGTCCCGCCACCGCCCTCGACACCACGCTGCCGGTGCTGGGCACCCAGCTCACCGACGCCGAGCGGCGTACCGACGCCGCCCGTAAGGGCACCGAGCTGGACCTGGTCATCGGGGACAAGTTCAAGGCCCTCACCCAGCGGCCGGCGGCCGACAGCGCGGTGACCAGGCTGACCGCGCCGGAACAGGTGGCCGCGGTCACGACCACCAAGAAGAAGACCTGCTGAACCCGACAGCACGAGGAAGGGGGGCCACCCGACCGGGCGGCCCCCCTTCCTGTCCTCGTACCTACTCGGCGGCGCCGTACAGGCGGTCGCCCGCGTCGCCCAGGCCCGGCACGATGTAGCCCTGCTCGTTCAGGCGCTCGTCCACCGCGGCGGTGACCACGGTGACCGGGGTGCCGGCCAGCTCGCGCTCCAGGATCTCCACGCCCTCGGGGGAGGCCAGCAGGACCACGGCGGTCACGTCGTCGGCGCCGCGGCCGATCAGCTCGCGGATGGCCGCGACCAGGGTGCCGCCCGTGGCCAGCATCGGGTCCAGGACGTACACCTGGCGGCCGGAGAGGTCGTCCGGCATGCGGGAGGCGTAGGTCTCCGCCTGGAGCGTCTCCTCGTTGCGGATCATGCCCAGGAAGCCCACCTCGGCCGTCGGCAGCAGCCGGACCATGCCGTCCAGCATGCCCAGGCCGGCGCGCAGGATCGGCACCACCAGCGGGCGCGGACGGGCGAGCTTGACGCCGGTGGTCCGGGCGACCGGGGTCTGGACGTCGACGGCCTCGGTGCGCACGTCCCGCGTGGCCTCGTAGGCGAGCAGGGTGACCAGCTCGTCGGCGAGACGGCGGAAGGTCGCGGAGTCGGTGCGCTGGTCGCGCAGCGTGGTGAGCTTGTGAGCGACCAGGGGGTGGTCGACGACGTGGAGACGCATGCCTTCAACAGTAACCGTGCCCGCCCTGTGCCTCGTCTCGGCATCAAAACGCCCGTCCGGGGGAATGCGCACAGGACCGACCGGGGTGGTGAAACCGTGGCTGACCTGCCGAACCTGCCGAACAACGGCCCGGCGACGACCGGGGAGATCGGGCCCTTCAGGCCTCCGCGGCCCGAGACGGACGCCGAACGCAGGCGCCGCCGGGCCCAGTTCCTCCGCGACCTGGCCGAGGCCCGGCAACTGCGCGACCGGGTCCAGCCGCGCCGCGCCAAGGCGGCCCGGCTGCGCCACGCCATGCGCATGCGAACGTTCCGCTGGTAGCCCCGGCCGTCGTACGGTCCTGTCAGCAGGCACCGGGGAAAGCTCCCGGCGAGGATGATCGGCGCTCACGAGGCCACGTACGATCCGCAGGTGGCGGCATGCGCTGGTGAGCTCTTTACGGACCCACGGTCGGCCGTTTGGTGACGGTCGGCCGAAACAGCCGGACACAGGGAGCCGAAGACGTCCCCTGAACGACTTGTTTCTGCCACGATTCCCAGTGGGCGGACCCCGGAGCGCAGCTGCTCCCCCGCCCGGACCTCCGCCGGGGGGACCCCCCGACCGGCACACCTATGACCAGTGGGAGAGTCACGGTGTACTTCGCCGCACTGCTCGCGCGCACCGAAGACGGGTGGGAAGCGAGCGACACGGAGCTCGACGATGTGGAGACCCTGTCCGATCTGGCCGACCTCGCCCGCGAGGCCTCGCCGGAGGAGGACACGGTGCTCGTCCTGATCGAGCAGGAGGACTCCTGGTTCGGGGTCGTCCGGGTGGACGGGGAGGAGGACCCCCGTATCTATGTCTCCGACGCGGCCGCCGCCGCCCGCAGCGCCTACGGGGAGCTGCTCCTCACCGATGAGCTGCTGGGCCGCGAGCCCGGCGCGGACGACGGGCCCGACCTGGACTCCCTGGACCTCGACGGCACCGAGGACGGGGAGGCCGAGGAGACGGAGGACGACGAGGAGTCCCCGGACACCGACGCCGTCCCGCACAGCCCGGTCGGCGACCGCGAGATCCTCGGCGATCTCGGGATCGGCGAGAAGGAGCTGCGCGCCCTGGACGCGAACGACGCCCTGGGCACGATCGCCGAGGTGCTGGGCGCCTCGGAAGTACTGGAGACCGTCCGCTGACCGCGCCGCACGAGATCCGAGGAAGCGCGGACCCGGTGCGCGACCCCTGGCGTCCCGCGATGCGGCTCGCCCTGGCCGAGGCCGGGCGGGCCGCGCTCGGCGGTGACGTCCCGGTGGGCGCCGTCGTGCTCGGCCCGGACGGCACCACCGTGCTGGGCGCCGGGCACAACGAGCGTGAGGCGACCGGTGATCCGACCGCCCACGCCGAGGTACTGGCACTGCGCCGGGCCGCCGCCGCGCTCGGCGAGTGGCGGCTGACCGGCTGCACGCTGGTGGTGACGCTGGAGCCGTGCACGATGTGCGCGGGCGCCCTGGTCCAGTCCCGCGTCGAACGGGTCGTCTACGGCGCCCGCGACGACAAGGCGGGCGCGGCCGGCTCGCTCTGGGACGTCGTACGCGACCGGCGGCTCAACCACCGGCCGGAGGTCGTGGAGGGCGTGCTCGCCGAGGAGTGCGCCCGGCCGCTGACGGAGTTCTTCAGAGGGCGCTGAAGAAGTCCCGAAAGCCCTGCTGGGAGGGGCTCCGGCCATCGATTTCTGCCGACGGGGCACCTTGCTGTAAGGTCTCCCTCGGTAGCGTGTCCGAGCGGCCGAAGGAGCTCGCCTCGAAAGCGAGTGTGGCGCAAGTCACCGAGGGTTCAAATCCCTCCGCTACCGCTTGAGAAGGGCCCCGTCTTCGGACGGGGCCCTTCGTGCGTCCCGCCTCGGCGCTTCCAATTGACAATCGTGGCCGTCCTGTTGGGTGCGCGAAGGCCCGTGGCGGTTACACTCGCCGCCGCAGGCAGGTCAGTGGGGCCGATGGGACAGGGGAGGCCGCGGTGGCGGTGAACGCCAAGAAGATCGTCGTGTTCGCGCTCGTGGTCTTCGCCATGTACGTGATCATCACGGACCCGGCCAAGGCGGCCGACTACGTCCAGATAGCCTTCGAGGGCATATCGGACGCCGCCGGGGCCATCGGGGACTTCATGACCTGGGTCGTGGACGGCGCGAAGAACTGACCGGCCGAAAGAGCAAGAGGTACGCCGCATGATCCGGCACCTGGTCCTGTTCAAGCTCAACGAGGGTGTCGAGCGCGACGACCCGCGCGTCCAGGAGGGCGTGGCCGCCTTCCGCGCCCTCGGCGGGCAGATCGACGAGCTGCGCTCCTGGGAATGCGGCTGGAACGTCACGGACCGCCCCATCGCCTACGACTTCGCCATCAACTCCTCCGTCGAGGACACCGGCGCCCTCCAGCGCTACCTGGACCACCCCGCCCATCAGGCGGGCGTCGCGCTGTGGCGGGAGTTCGCCACGTGGGTGATCGCCGACTACGAGTTCTGAGGGCCGGGCAGGCCCGGAACGCGAGCCCTCCGCCGTTACGGCGGGGGGCTGTTTCGTGTCCGGCGATCCATCCATTGGCGTCGTTTGAGGGCCAACACGGCGTTATGCGGTGCTTGCACACAGTGCACATGTCTTGTGATGCTATGACCGCTTTTGACGGATGATTGACCGATGAAGAGGTGGCGTTGACCGTGTCGGCCAGTACTGCGCCGCCCCAGGCGGAGGCGCCCGCGAACCTCCCCGAGCCCTCCGCCGCACCTCCTCCCGAGAAGCGCCGGGGCGCCGACACCCGCGCCCTGACCCAGGTGCTCTTCGGCGAGCTGAAGAACCTGACGCCCGGCACCCCGGAGCACAACCGGGTCCGCGGGGCACTCATCGAGGCCAACCTCCCGCTGGTGCGCTACGCGGCCGCCCGCTTCCGCTCCCGCAACGAGCCGATGGAGGACGTGGTCCAGGTCGGCACCATCGGGCTGATCAACGCCATCGACCGCTTCGACCCCGACCGGGGCGTGCAGTTCCCGACCTTCGCCATGCCGACCGTGGTCGGCGAGATCAAGCGGTACTTCCGGGACAACGTCCGCACCGTGCACGTACCGCGCCGACTGCACGAGCTGTGGGTGCAGGTGAACGGGGCCACCGAGGACCTCACCACCGCGCTCGGCAGATCACCGTCCACCGCCGAGATCGCCGAGCGCCTGAGGATCAGCGAGGAGGAGGTGCTGTCCTGCATCGAGGCGGGACGCTCGTACCACGCGACCTCGCTGGAGGCCGCTCAGGAGGGCGACGGGCTGCCCGGACTGCTGGACCGCATCGGGTACGAGGACCCGGCGCTGGACGGCGTCGAGCACCGCGACCTGGTCCGGCACCTGCTGGTCCAGCTCCCCGAGCGTGAGCAGCGCATCCTGCTGCTCCGCTACTACAGCAACCTGACCCAGTCGCAGATCAGCGCCGAACTCGGTGTCTCCCAGATGCACGTCTCCCGGCTGCTCGCCCGGAGCTTCCAGCGGCTCAGATCGGCCAACCGGATCGAGGCATGACCGGCGCACGGGAGCACGGAACGGAAAACAGCAGGTAGCAGCCGTTCGCATGCGGGATCGAATGATCACCGTCAGGAGCGAATCACGGCACGTCGGCAGTGTCGGCAATTGTGCGCCGAAAGCCCGTCAGACCCCGTTCTGCCAGGGCTTCTTGGCGTCTCACGTGTCGACATGTCACTACAGCGCGTTGCCGACATGTGACATTCTGCGGGAAGCGCGTTTGCCGAGGCTTCGGCTCCGGTATTCAGGTGAAGGCCGTGCTGTTCGATCAGGACAGTGCGCCGCGACCGTCCCGCGACCCAAAGGGGGTGGCATGTCCGCAGAACAGGGCAGCTCGAAGGTGCTCACGAAGACCGTGGCAGCGCCGCAGAAGCTCGACGCTCTCGACGTCCTCGACGGCTTCGAGGGCGCTGAGGCCCTCGACGCCGCGCCCGCCCCCGCCGTCCCGGCACCGGCGCCCGACGCGGCCCCGGCCGCCGGGGAGGCCGCAGAACTGCCGGTGCCCTCGGGGGACATCGACACCCGCACGCTGTCCCGCTCGCTGTTCCTGCGGCTCGCCGCGCTCGGCGAGGACAGCCCCGAACGGGGTTACGTCCGGGACACCCTGATCGAGCTGAACCTCCCGCTGGTGCGGTACGCGGCGGCCCGCTTCCGCTCGCGCAACGAGCCGATGGAGGACATCGTCCAGGTCGGCACCATCGGGCTGATCAAGGCGATCGACCGCTTCGACTGCGAACGGGGCGTGGAGTTCCCGACGTTCGCCATGCCGACGGTCGTGGGCGAGATCAAGCGGTTCTTCCGCGACACCTCGTGGTCGGTGCGGGTGCCGCGCCGGCTCCAGGAGCTGCGCCTGGCGCTGACCAAGGCGAGCGACGAGCTGTCCCAGCGGCTCGACCGCTCCCCGACCGTGCCGGAGCTGGCGGTCGCGCTCGGTGTCTCCGAGGAGGACGTGGTCGACGGTCTGGCGGTGGGCAACGCCTACACCGCCTCCTCGCTCGACTCCCCGGCCCCCGAGGACGACGGCGGGGAGGGCTCCCTGGCCGACCGCCTCGGCTACGAGGACACGGCGCTGGAGGGCGTGGAGTACCGGGAGTCGCTCAAGCCGCTGCTGGCCAAGCTGCCGCCGCGCGAGCGCCGGATCATCATGCTGCGCTTCTTCGCCAACATGACCCAGTCACAGATCGGCGAGGAGGTCGGCATCTCGCAGATGCACGTCTCGCGGCTGCTGACCCGCACGCTGTCCCAGCTCCGCGAGGGTCTCGTCTCGGACTGAGGGACCCGGAGTCCGACGGACCGAAAGGCCCGCCCGGCCCGTGTCGCGCGCTTCGGCGCGGACGCGGGCCGCGGGCTTTTGAGGGGGCTCCCAGAGGGAGCCGGGGGTCACTTCAGCGCGAGCCAGGCGACGGCCGCGACGACGGCCACGGCCACGATGACGCCGATGATGAGGCCGACGCGGGGACCGGAGGAAGCCGCCTCCTGCTGGCGAGCCGGGGGAGTCTCGTCGACGAACGCGCGGAACATCTGAGTGCTGCCTGCGGGGTCGTAATTGCCCTGGGGGCCCTGGGTGTTAGCCATGGGCCGAGACACTAGCGAATCCGGGTGCCCACCCCAAGTGCGGGGCCATGGGGACAGAGGCGGGCAGGTCACCCGCGTTCACCTGCACATTTACGATCGCAATACTTGCCTTTGCCAAGTTTTTGCGCCATCGGCCACCGATCTATTTGCCTACAGCAACCAAGTATCTCTATGGTTGCCCAAAGCAACGAATACGGGAGGTGTGATGGCCGAGCAGGCGCAGTTCGAGGAGCTGGCACGTCAGCTCAGTGCCGTCGGCGCCGTGAAGCGCGACATCGGGCGGATACTCCCGCCCGACTGCCCGGCCGGTTCGGCCGCCGTGCTGACCCTGCTCGGCCGCCACGAGGAGATGCGCATGAGCAAGCTCGCCGAGCTGCTCGCCGTCGACATGTCGGTGACCAGCAGGCATGTCGCCCACGTGGCCGCGCGCGGCTGGATCGAGCGGTCCCCGGACCCGGCGGACAAGCGCTCGCGCATCCTGCGCCTGACGCCCGCGGGCAACGACCAGCTCGTGGAGCTGTCGCTGCGCACCAGCCGACTGCTCGCCGAGCGGCTGAGCGACTGGACCGACGACGAGGTCGCCCAGCTCATCCAGCTCATGACCCGGCTGCGCGCGTCGTTCGGCGACTGCCGCTCCGGTGTGCCGAGACCGGCCGCCCCCGTTTCCGCAGAAACCCGTACACCCGCGATCACGTAAGTAAAGGAAGCCCATGGCAACGACCACACCATCCGGTGTGCGGGCTCACGCCAAGCACGGGGGCGGGGCCGATGAGGCCCCGATGACCCACCGGCAGATCATGGAGGCGCTCTCCGGGCTGCTGCTCGGCATGTTCGTGGCGATCCTGTCGTCCACGATCGTCTCCAACGCGCTCCCGCACATCATCGGTGACCTCGGCGGCGGCCAGTCCGCCTACACCTGGGTCGTCACCGCGGCCCTGCTGTCCATGACGGCCGCCACCCCCCTGTGGGGCAAGCTCGCCGACCTGTACAGCAAGAAGGCGCTCGTCCAGATAGCCCTGGTGATCTACGTCGTCGGCTCGATGGCGGCCGGTCTGTCGCAGAACCCCGGCATGCTGATCGCCTGCCGTGTGGTCCAGGGCATCGGCGTCGGCGGTCTGTCCGCCCTGGCGCAGATCGTCATGGCGGCGATGATCTCCCCCCGTGAGCGCGGCCGGTACTCCGGCTACCTCGGTGCGACCTTCGCCGTCGCCACCGTCGGCGGCCCGCTGCTCGGCGGTGTCATCACCGACACCTCCTGGCTGGGCTGGCGCTGGTGCTTCTACGTCGGTGTCCCCTTCGCGGTCATCGCGCTGATCGTGCTCCAGAAGACCCTGCACCTGCCCGTGGTCAAGCGTGAGGTCAAGGTCGACTGGGGCGGCGCCGCGCTGATCTCCGCGGCCGTCTCGCTGCTGCTGGTCTGGGTCACCTTCGCCGGTGACAAGTACGACTGGCTGTCCTGGCAGACCTACGCGATGGTGGCCGGCTCGATCGTGCTCGGCGCGCTGTTCGTGCTCGTCGAGGCCAAGGCCAGCGAGCCGATCATCCCGCTGCGCCTGTTCAAGAACCGCACCATCACGCTGGCCTCGCTCGCCTCGCTGTTCGTCGGTGTGGCCATGTTCAGCGGCACCGTGTTCTTCAGCCAGTACTTCCAGCTCGCCCGCGACAAGTCCCCGACGATGTCGGGCGTCCTGACCATCCCGATGATCGGTGGTCTGTTCGTCTCCTCGACCGTGTCGGGCCAGTTCATCACCCGTACCGGCCGCTGGAAGGCGTGGCTGGTCAGCGGTGGCGTCCTGGTCACCGCCGGACTGCTCCTGCTGGGCGGCATCCGCTACGACACGGACTACTGGAAGATGGCCATCTTCATGGCCCTGCTGGGACTCGGCATCGGCATGATGATGCAGAACCTGGTGCTCGCCACGCAGAACCAGGTGGCGCCCTCCGACCTCGGCTCGGCCAGCTCCACGGTCACCTTCTTCCGCTCCCTCGGCGGCGCGGTGGGCGTCTCGGCGCTCGGCGCGGTGATGGCCCACCGGATCACGCACTACGTCACGGACGGCATCGGTTCGCTGAGCCCGAAGTACCAGGCCGCGATGGCGCAGTCCGGCTCGACCGACACCATCCCGGACATGAACACGCTGCCGGGCCCGATCCGGAACCTGCTGGAGAGCGCCTACGGCCACGGCATCGCCGATGTCTTCCTCATCGCGGGCGGCCTCGCCGCCGTCGCCTTCCTGATCACGCTGTTCATCAAGGAGGTCCCGCTGAAGACGAAGGGCGCGCTCGCGCAGTCCTCCGAGTCCGAGGCCCCCGTCACGGACCCGGCCGCCGCCCCCGCGGTCGCCGAGGCCCAGCAGGTCCCGGCCATGGCCTTCGCCACCACCGAGAGCGCCTCCTCGGCCGACGGCACGGCCACCACGGCCGCGACCGCCCCCCGGGTGACGGCCGTCGCCATGGCCGGCGAGACCGCTCCGGCCGGCGGCACCCCGGTGCAGGGCTTCGTGCGCGGCGCCGAGAGCGCCCCGGTCCCGGGTGCGGCGGTCACGCTGATCTCGCTGGCCGGCCGCCAGCTCGGCCGCGCGGTCGCCCAGGCCGACGGCTCCTACGCGCTGGCCGCCCCCGGCACCGGCTCGTACGTGCTGATCGCCTCCGCGGACGGCTTCCAGCCGCAGGCGTCCACCGTCGTGGTGGGCGAGGAGCCGCTGTCGTACGACATCCTGCTCAGTGGCACCAGCGGGCTGACCGGTGTGGTCCGGGCGGCCGGGAGCGCCCAGCCGGTGAAGGACGCGATGGTCGTCGTCACCGATGTGCGCGGTGATCTGCTGGCCGCCGCGCAGACCGGCGAGCAGGGCGAGTTCGGGTTCACCGAGCTGGTGCCCGGCACCGTGACGATCGCGGTCAACGCCGCCGGCTACCGGCCGCGCGCGCTGCCCGTGGAGGTCGCCACCACCGGGGTCACCCGCGTGGAGGTCGACCTGGACACCGGCGCGCTGCTCAGCGGTGTCGTCCGGGCCCCGCACGGGCCGCTGGCCGACGCCCGCGTCACCCTGGTCGACCAGGCGGGCAACGTGGTCGGCACCGCCACCACCGGTGCGGACGGCGCGTACGCCTTCACCGACCTGGACAGCGGCGAGTACACCGTGATCGCCACGGGTTACCCGCCGGTGGCCACCGCGCTGACCGTCGCCGGTACCGGCACGGACGGCCACGACATCGAACTCGCCCACCCCGGCGAGTAGTTCACCCGACCGGCCCGTGGCCCGCCTTCGAAGAAGCGGGCCACGGGCCGGTCCCCTGACCGACGCGCGCTCAGCCGCGCAGGGAGAAGAACGCCATGGCACTGACCGCGAGAATCCGCACCCGTGACGGCTGGGCCGTCTCGCACGCGGTGGTCACGGTGGCCGACATGACCGGTACGCAGGTGCTGCGGGCCGAGGCCGACGCCGAGGGCGTGGTGCGCGACGACACCGCGCTGGCTCCGGGGGCGTACACGGTGATCGTGACCGCCGTCGGGTACGCGCCCGTCGCCTCCAGCGCGCTGGTCACCGCGAGCGGCCGGGCCGAGGTCGGCGCGGTCACCCTGGCCCGGCAGGGCGGCAGCGAGCTGCCGCCGCCCGGCCCGTGGACCATCGACCCGGTGCACTCCTCGGTCGGCGCGGTCGCGCAGCACCTGGGCATCTCCAGCGTGCGGGGCCGGTTCACCGAGTTCGGCGGGAGCATCGAGATCGCGCCCGACGACATCACCAAGTCCCGCGTGGAGGCGGTCATCCGGGCCGAGTCCATCGACACCGGCAACGGGATGCGGGACACCCACCTGCGCTCGGCCGACTTCCTGGACGTGGCGAAGTACCCGGAGCTGACCTACCGCTCGGCCGGGCTGACCCAGGCCGGGCCCGACCGGTGGACCGTGCACGGCGAGCTGTCGATGCGCGGGATCGCCCGCCCGGTCGACCTGGACCTCGCCTACCTCGGCACCGGCGCCGATCCCTGGGGCGGTACGCGGGCCGCGTTCCGGGCGACGGCCGAGCTGCACCGGGACGACTTCGCCATGAACTACAACCAGGTTCTCCAGGCCGGCATCGCCGCCATCGGCACCACCCTGCGGATCGAGCTGGAAATCCAGGCGGTCCAGGGCGACGTGCTGCCGTCGCTCTGACGAGACACCCCCTAAAGGGTGTTGCACAACGGCGATCACGCTCAGATCCAGCCATCGGCAGCAAGGTCAACTGCCCGAATGTGCCCGTCTTTCTGCCGTCTTGGAACGCCGCAGGAAGGAGACCCGGAAGATCGACCAGCCGTTGTGCAACAGCCTTTAGGCTCGGCGCATGGCACCCGACATCGCTACGAACACCAAAGTGACCCTGCCGGAACTGCTGGACTTCGTACGACCCCGCCATCGCGCCATCCTGCTGACCCGGCGCTCCGACGGCTCGCCCCAGGGCTCCCCGCTGACCTGCGGGGTGGACGACTCCGGCCGGATCGTGGCCTCCACGTATCCGGAGCGGGCCAAGACCCGGAACGCGTGGGGGCACCTCCCAGGCCCTCAAGGCACTGGGGGAGGGACGAGCGGGTCAGCCTGATCGTGCTGAGCGACGAGTGGAACGGGCCCTGGGTCCAGATCGACGGCACGGCCGAGGTGCTGGACACCCCGGAGTCCATCGAGCCGCTGGTCGAGTACTACCGGAACATCGCCGGTGAGCACCCGGACTGGGACGAGTACCGCAAGGCCATGGCCGAGCAGGGCAAGTCCATCATCCGGGTCACGCCGGAGCGGTGGGGGCCGGTGGCGACGGGCGGGTTCCCGGCGCGGCTGGCGTCCGGCTCGTAGAGCAACACCTTGGTGGCCCGTGGCCGGCCCTCGGGGGGTCAGCCGCGGGCCACCATCGCTTCGATGCCCGCGATCAGCAGGTCAAGGGCGAAGACGAAGTCCCGGTCGAGCATCTCCTGCACCGTGTCACCGCCGCGCGCGTCCATCAGGGCGAGGGACTCCCGCAGGACCTCCGAGGTGCCGGCCACCTCGGAGGCGACGTTGAGGGACTGCTGGAAGTATTCGTCCGCGCTCAGCCCGGTGTCCGCGATGCGGGCGTGGAAGTGGCCCTCGATCGTGCCGTAGCCGTACACGAACTGGAAGACGGCCGAGATCGCGCCCGTCACCCCGTGCGCGGGCAGCCCCGCCCGGCCGACCACCCGCTGCACCGCGCGGGAGAAGGCCAGGGAGTTCGGGCCGATGTTGAGGAAGCGGCCCGCGATCGGGGACAGCCAGGGGTGGCGGACCATCATCGCCCGGTACTCGGTCGCCAGGGCGCGCAACTGCTCGCGCCAGTCGGCCTCCGTGTCCTCCGCGTCGGGCAGCGGAAGCTCGCCGAAGGCGGTGTCCAGGGCGAGTTCGAGCAGGTCGTCCTTGGTGTCGACGTACCAGTACAGGGACATCGCGGTCACATTCAGCTCGCCCGCCAGGCGGCGCATGGAGAAGCGGTCCAGGCCCTCGGCGTCCAGCAGGGCGACCGAGGTCGCGGTGATCCGGTCCCGGTCCAGGCCGGAGGGCTGGCCGCCCCGGCCGCGCCGCTCCTTGCCGGTCACCCAGACGCTGCCGCGCCGCCCGGCCTTGGGGCGGTCCTCATGGGGGCCGTCTTCCTTCACCACCGGGCTTCCCTCCGTGGGCCGTCGCTCACCGCACACCTTGCCAGGTCCGGGCGGCTCAACCACCCCGGTTCAGGCGGCATCGCGCTGGGCCCGCTTGAGCAGTGCCGCCGCGACCAGGCCACCGGCCAGCACAGAGACGGAGCCGACCAGTTGGCCGGCGCTGAGCCCGGCCGACAGGGTGCGGCCGTGGGCCAGGAAGGAGCTGAGCACCGCGCCCAGCACGGCCACCCCGAGACCGTTGCCGAACTCGGCCAGCGTGCCGTTGATCCCGGCACCGACCCCGGCCTTCTCCGGGGGGATGGCGCTCATGATCGCGTGCGCCATGGCGGGGTTGGCCAGCGCGCACCCGGCGCCGATCAGCACCAGCCCGAGCAGCGTCCCGGCGTACCCGGAGGAGGCCAGCTCGGCGATGGAGACCAGGCCGCCCGCCATCAGCGCCATGCCCAGCGCGATCGCCACCGGCGTGCCCAGCCTGGCCGCCCACTTGGCGGAGAGCCCGCTGAAGTTGAGCAGGACCACGGTGAGCGCCAGCGGCGCGGTGCGCGCGCCCGCCTCCAAGGGGCCGTAGCCGAGGACCAGCTGGAGGTGCTGGGTGAGCAGGAACAGCGCGCCGCCCATGCCGAAGGTGATGAGCACCGCGCCCGCGACCGCTCCGGTGAACCGGCGGTCCCGGAAGAACGCGAGGTCGAGCATCGGCTCCTCGACCCGGCTCTCCCAGTACGCGAACACCGCCAGCACGGCCACCGCCACGGCCGCCGAGCCGAGCACGCGGGCCGAGGACCAGCCGTGGTGCGGGCCGGAGATGACCGCGAAGACCAGGGCGGTCATGCCGATCGTGGAGAGCAGCGCGCCCAGCAGGTCGGGGCGGGCGGGCAGGCCCGTGGCGCCGACGGCACGGGTGGCCTTGGACTCGGGTACGAGGGCCACCACGGCGACCAGGCCCAGGGCGGCCACGGGCAGGTTGATCAGGAAGATCGCGCCCCACCAGAAGTGGTCGAGCACGAAGCCGCCGATCAGCGGGCCGGCCGCGAAGCCCAGCGAGTTGACCGCGGCCCAGATGCCGATCGCCTTCGGCTGCTCCTCGGGCGCGAAGATCTGCATGGCAACGGCGAGCGTGGTGGTCAGCAGCAGCGCGCCGCCGATGCCCATGCCCGCGCGGGCCGCGATCAACTGCCCCGTGGTGGTCGAGAGTCCGGCGGCCAGTGAGCCGAGACCGAACACCGCGAGGCCCGCGATCAGCATCTTCTTGCGGCCGTAGCGGTCCGCGGCGCTGCCCGCGGTGAGCAGCAGGCCGGACTGGACCAGCGAGTACGCGTTGATCATCCACTGGATGTCGGAGGTGGCCGCGTGCAGCCGGTGGGTGAGCGAGGGGATCGCCACGTTCAGCACGGTGTTGTCGAGCAGCACGGTGAGCTGGGCGAGGCAGATCACGCCGAGGATCAGCCAGCGGCGGGGGTGGCCCGCGGGGGCCTTCGGGTGCGGTGGTGCCGAGACGTCGGGAGCGGACATGCCGTACACCGTATAGCGCTTTCCCTATACGGTGTACGGCATTATCGGCCGAAGGTGTTCCCGGTCAGCCGGCCTGCTTCCGGGTGAGGTCGTAGAAGGTGGCCGAACCGACCGTCACCTTCTTGAAGTTGGCCTCCACCCAGGTACTGATGGAGGTGGCGGTGCCGCCGGCACCCATGCCGCCTCGCGCCTCGCCGGTGCGGCCCATGCCACCGCCCATGCCCCCGCCCGCGATGTAGTAGTGGATCCTGCCGTCGGCGACGTACCGCTTGAACTGGGCGAGGGTCGGGGACGGGTCGGTGCCGTTGAAGCCGCCGATCGCCATCACCGCCTTGTTGGTGGCGAGTTGGTAGCTGGCCGCGTTCTGCGAGCCGGTGGAGGCGGCTACCCAGGTGTAGGAGTCGGCGTCGGCCAGGAGGAGCTTCTTGGCCTTGGCGGAGACGGTGGCGCCGTTGAGGAGGCCGCCCGCGCCGCCGGGGGCGCCCATGCGGCCGGATTCGCCGGTACCGCCGGGGAAGCCCGGGCCGCCCGGGAAACCGCCGCCGGGGAAGCCCTGGCCGTTCTGCCCGCCTTGGCCCTTGCTCTGGCCGTTGCCGTTGCTGTTGCCCTGACCGCCCTGGCCGGGGAAGCCACCGCCGGGGAAGCCCTGGCCGCCCGTACCGCCGGGCGGCGTCTGGCCCTGGCCCTGCCCGCCCGGCATCCCGCCGGGGAAGCCGCCGCGCATGCCCTCGCCCCGGCCACCCGGACGGCCGAAGCCCATCATGCTCGCGCCCGCCGGTCCGGCGGTCGGGATCGACCCGGTGTGAGCGGAGTTCACCGTGCTCAGCGTGTACGCCGTCGGCCCCGCCAGGGCCGCGGCCAGGCCCAGCGCGGCCGCGCCGAGCGCCAGGTTCCGGGGCGCGCGGCCGAGGAACAACAACCCGAGCGCGGCGAGCAGCCCGCCGACCAGCACCAGCCACTTCAGCCAGGGCAGGTAGTCGGAGGTGCGGTTGAGCAGCACGTACCCCCAGGCGCCCGCGGCCACCGAGGCGGCCGCCAGCGCCCAGCCCGCCCAGGTCTCCTCGCGGCGCTCCCACAGCAGCCCGGTGCCCATGCCGATCACGGCGGCGAGGTACGGGGCGAGGGCGATCGTGTAGTACTGGTGGAAGATGCCGGCCATGTAGCTGAAGACCGCCATGGTGATCAGCAGTGAGCCGCCCCAGACCAGGAACGACGCACGGGTGACAGAGGTGCGGCCCAGCTTCCGGGTGGCCCACAGGCCCGCGACCAGCAGGATCAGCGCGGCCGGAAGCAGCCAGGAGACCTGGCCGCCGACCTCGGCGCCGAACATCCGGTCCCAGCCGGTCGAGCCCCAGCGGCCACCGCCGCCGCCCATGCCGCCGCCTCCGCCGCCGACGCTGCCGGTCTCGTCGCCGTTGATCCGGCCGAGCCCGTTGTAGCCGAAGGTCAGCTCCAGGAAGCTGTTGTGCTGCGAGCCGCCGATGTACGGGCGGGAGGAGGCCGGCCACAGCTCGACCACCGCGACCCACCAGCCGCCGGACACCACCAGTGCGAGGGTGGCCAGCGCGAGCTGGACCAGCCGCCTGCCGAACCGCACCGGCGCGCAGACCGCGTGGACGATCGCCAGCGGAGGCAGGATCAGGAAGGCCTGGAGGGTCTTGGCGAGGAAGGCGAAGCCGATGGCCACGCCCGCCCAGACCAGCCAGCGGGTCCGGCCGTCCTCGACCGCGCGGACGGTGAAGTAGCAGGCCAGCGCCATCAGCAGGGCCAGCATCGCGTCCGGGTTGTTGAAGCGGAACATCATCGCCGCGACCGGGGTCAGCGCCAGCACCGTGCCCGCGACCAGCCCGGCCACCGCGCTGAACCGGCGCCGTACGGCCGCGTACACGACCGCCACCGAGCCGACGCCCATGAGGACCTGGGGGACCAGGACCGCCCAGGAGTTCAGGCCGAAGACCCGGACCGACAGCTCCATGGGCCACAGGAACGCCGAGGGCTTGTCGACGGTGATGGCGTTGCCGCCGTCCAGCGAGCCGAAGAAGAAGGCCTTCCAGGAGGTGCTGCCCGCCTGGACGGCCGCCGAGTAGAAGGAGTTGGCGAAGCCGGAGGCGCTCAGGTCGTAGAGGTACAGCACGAAGGTCGCCGCCAGCAGTGCCCAGAAGGCGGGACGGACCCAGCCCGGGTCCTGGGGACGGCCGCGCCACAGACGGCGGGCGAAGGTGGCCTTGGGAGCGGCGGCCGGTGCGGGTGGCGTCTCGGCGGTCTGCGGGGGCTGGTCGTAGTGGGTGGTCATCGGGGGTCCCCCGTGGAGATGGTGGTGGGTTCGGAGAGGGCGGCGGGTACGGCCGGGGCGAGTACGGGTGCGGGTGCGGGGTCGCGGCGGTCGGGGAAGACCCAGGCGCGGAAGAGGAGGAAGCGCAGGACGGTCGCGGCGAGGTTGGCGACGACCAGGACCGCGATCTCGGTGCTGTGCGCGGGGCCGGCGGTGGCCGCGTTCAGGGCGGCCAGCGAGCCGCTGGTCAGGGCGAGTCCGATGGCGAAGACGACCAGGCCCTGCGCCTGGTGCCGTACCGCTCCGCCCCGGCCGCGCACCCCGAAGGTCAGGCGCCGGTTGGCGGCCGTGTTGGCGAGCGCGGAGAGCAGCAGGGCGAGCGCGTTGGCCGCCTGCGAGCCGCCGAACTGCCGGAACAGGCTGTAGAGGAGCAGGTAGAAGAGGGTGGAGAGCCCGCCGACCACGCAGAACCCGACGAGCTGGCGGGCCAGCCCCTTGGGCACGTCGGTGATCTCGCGGTCGCGGGGGTCGTCGCCGAACGGCCGGGCCAGCCGGTCCAGCGGCAGCGAACCGGTGGTCAGCGCCCGCCCCACCCGCCACACGCCCTTCAGGTCCTCGGTCGCGGTGCGCACGATGCGCACGGTGGAGTCCGGGTCGTCGACCCAGTCGACCGGCACTTCGTGGATGCGCAGTCCCGCCCGCTCGGCCAGCACCAGCATCTCGGTGTCGAAGAACCAGCCGGTGTCCTCCACCAGCGGCAGCAGCGCCCGGGCCACCTCGCGCCGGATCGCCTTGAAGCCGCACTGCGCGTCGGAGAACCGCGCCTGGAGCGAGCCACGCAGGATCAGGTTGTAGGCCCGGCTGATGAACTCCCGCTTCGGCCCGCGCACCACCCGCGAGGTCCGGCTGAGCCGGGAACCGATCGCCAGGTCGGAGTGGCCCGAGATCAGCGGGGCGACCAGCGGGAGCAGGGCGTTGAGGTCGGTGGAGAGGTCGACGTCCATGTACGCGAGGACCGGCGCGTCGGAGGCGGACCACACCGTGCGCAGGGCGCGTCCCCGGCCCTTGCGCTCCAGCCGGACGCTGGTCACGTCCGGGTGGCGGGCGGCGAGTTCGGCGGCGATGAGCGGGGTGCCGTCGGTGGAGGCGTTGTCCGCGATGGTGACCCGGAAGGCGTAGGGGAAGGTGCGCGCCAGGTGCTCCCGCAGTCTGAGGACGCACCGGCGCAGGTCCTTCTCCTCGTTGTAGACGGGGATCACCACGTCCAGCACCGGGGTGCCGGCGGCCGTGGCAGGGAGGTGCTCCCGTGCCGGGAGGGTGCCGGGAGAAGAGTCGGTTCGCATGGGACCGACTCTTCTCAACTCCCCTGTCGCGCCCGTGTGGTGACGCTGTGGCCCGGCTGTGAGCGCGGAACCGGCTCGGGCCCGGCGGCGGGCAGCCGTACGGTGAACACGGTCCGGCCGGGCCGGCTCTCGACGTCCACGGTGCCGCCGTGCGCGGTGACGACGGCCCGCACGATGGCGAGGCCGAGCCCCGTGGAGCCGGTGGCGCGGGTGCGGGCGGAGTCGCCGCGCGCGAACCGCTCGAAGACGTGCGGCAGCAGCGCGGCGGGGATGCCCGGACCGTCGTCCGCCACCTGCACGCACATCCGGTCGCCCTGCCTGCGCACCCGCGCGGTCACCGTGGTGCCCGGCGGGGTGTGGCTGCGGGCGTTGCCCAGCAGGTTGACCAGGATCTGCTGGAGCCGGGCCGCGTCGGCGGTCACCGGCGCCGGTTCGTCGGGCAGGTCGAGCCGCCAGGTGTGGCCGAGGCCGGCCGCGCGGGCGTCGCTGACCGTGTCCACCACCAGCGGGACCAGGTCGGTGCGGTCGAACTGGAGCGGGCGGCCGGCGTCCAGCCGCGCGAGCAGCAACAGGTCCTCCACCAGCAGGGTCATCCGGCCCGCCTCGGACTCGATCCGCGCCAGCGCGTGCCGGGTGTCCGGGCCGACCTGTTCCCCGCCGCGCCGGGTCAGCTCGGCGTAGCCGCGTATCGAGGCGAGCGGGGTGCGCAGCTCGTGGCTGGCGTCGGCGACGAAGCGCCGGACGCGGGTCTCGCTCTCCTGGCGGGCGTGCAGGGCACCGTTGACGTGGTCGAGCATCCGGTTGAGCGCGGCGCCGACCCGGCCGACCTCGGTGTGCGGGTCGCATTCGGACTCCGGGACCCGCTCGCTGAGGTTCACCTCGCCGGAGTGCAGGGGGAGTTCGGAGACACGGGTGGCGGTGCGCGCCACCCGGCGCAGGGGGCGGGTGGCGACGCCGACGATGACCGTGCCGGCCAGCGAGGCCGCGACGAGCCCGGCGAGGGTGACGCAGACCTCGACCAGGATCAGGGTGTCGACGACGCCGTCCATGTCGGCGGTGGGGAGGGCGACGTAGTACCGGTCGGCGCTGTCGTGGCTCGCCGCGTACCGGACGAGGTAGTCGCCGAGGCCGGGGAGGTGGACGGTGTGGGCGCCGCCGTCCTGGGGGACGGTGGCGAGGGCGTCGGTCTGGGCCTGGCTGAGGCGGGCCGCGCGCATGCGCCGGAACACACCGCTGCCGTCCTTCTGCTCTTCGGAGACCGCCCCGGAGACGATCGAGCCGTCGCGCACGTACGCGGCGACGGTCTGCTTCTGGGTGGGTCCACGGGTGAGCAGGGTGGTGACCCGTTCGGCGGGGCTCTCGACGGCCGCCGCCGAGGCGAGCGCGGCGGCGGCCGGGTCCAGGGGGCCGGGGCCGGGACGCGGGCGGCCGACCGCCCGCTCGGCCATCTCCCGCACCTTGCCGTCGAGTTGCTGGTACAGGTGCTCGTGCAGGGCGAGCGTGGTCACCGTACCGATCACCGCGCAGACCACGGCGATGAGCACGACGGACGCGACGACCAGCCGCGTCCGCAGGGTGCGTGGGGTGCCCGCGCGGCGCACGGGCCTCACGACACGGCGGGCTTGATCAGGTAGCCCGCCCCCCGGCGGGTGTGGATCATCGGCTCCCGGCCCGCGTCGATCTTCCGGCGCAGATAGGAGATGTACAGCTCCACGACGTTCGCCTGCCCGCCGAAGTCGTACGACCAGACCCGGTCCAGTATCTGCGCCTTGCTCAGCACCCGGCGCGGGTTGCGCATCAGGAAGCGGAGCAGCTCGAACTCGGTGGCGGTCAGGTGGATGGACTCCTCGCCCCGCCAGACCTCGTGGCTGTCCTCGTCCAGGCTGAGGTCGCCCACCACCAGCACGGAGTCCGGGCGCCGGTCGGTGGCGCCGGAGCGCCGGATCAGCCCGCGCAGCCGGGCCACGACCTCCTCCAGGCTGAACGGCTTGGTGACGTAGTCGTCCCCGCCCGCCGTGAGCCCGGCGATACGATCCTCCACCGCGTCCTTGGCGGTGAGGAACAGCACCGGCACGTCCGGGAGTTCGCGACGCAGCCGGCTCAGCACGGTCAGCCCGTCCATGTCCGGCAGCATCATGTCCAGGACCACCGCGTCGGGCCGGAACTCACGCGCCGCCCGCAGCGCGCCCTGTCCGTCCCCCGCGCTCCTTATCCGCCAGCCCTCGTAGCGCAGCGCCATGCTCAGCAGTTCGGTGATCGACAGCTCGTCGTCCACCACCAGCACGCGGACGGGGCTGCCGTCCGGCCTCAGCAGTTCGGTGCGCCCCTGGGGCGAGGTCGTGGTCATGGTGAGACCTTGTCCGCACCCTCTGAGAGAGCCCTTTCGGCAGTCTGTGATTTCGCTGAGAAAGGGGTGAGAGTCAGAAGAGGCCGTCCTGACGGGCGGCGAAGTCCTTTACGGGCAGGGTGATTTCGTTGCTCCCCTGAGCCGGGATCAGCTCCCAGCCGGGGAGCAGACGGGTGTCGAGCACGAGTACGCCTCCGGGTCCGCCGGTGTCCAGGTGCAGGTCGGGTCCGGCGGCGGCGACGAGTTCACCGGCCACGTGTCCTCCGGCGACCAGCTCGGTCACGGCGCCGGTGGCGGGCTCGGCGTGCTGGAGGTTGAAGGCGGCGAGGTGGTCCGTGACGTGGCACGGTTCTCGTACGACGGACTCCGGCCAGTTCCCGAGGGAGGCGGCCCGTGCGTGCAGCTCCCGCACCTCCGCCGCCCGCTCCTCGGCTCCGGCCGGGAGGGCGGCGCGT
Source organism: Streptomyces griseoluteus (assembly GCF_004784465.1). GTDB lineage: Bacteria > Actinomycetota > Actinomycetes > Streptomycetales > Streptomycetaceae > Streptomyces > Streptomyces griseoluteus. The sequence continues at coordinate 66,884 of NZ_SRRU01000004.1, forward strand.
ACGGTGCGCTTCGCGGCGTACGGAATCCGGTCCGGGACGCCGAGCGCGGCCCGCAGCAGCTCCTCGGTGCGCCGGGCGGCCATCAGCGGGCCGGTGCCGAGCCAGCTGAAGCAGACGGCACCCTGCTCCAGCAGCCGTGCCGACCCGCGCTCCACGGCGGTGATGCCGACCTTGACCATTCCGGGGCCGAACCAGGCCAGGTAGACGCGGTACGGGCGGGGGTCGTCGGCGATCGTGTCGGCGGCCACGGAGTGCGCGCGGTCCAGGCGGGCGCAGTCGTCGCAGCGGGCGCCGGTGCTTCGCGCGGGGACGGGGGCGCCGGCGGGGCACGCGTTCCCCCGCGCGCCCACGCAGCGCCGCACGGTGTCCTCCGGTACGCCGAAGGCGACCCGTTTCCCCCACGTCAGCGCGCTGCGCCGGCCGCCGGACCAGACCAGCTCCGGCCCCTTTGGGGACCAGCGCAGTCCCGTACACGTCCACATCTGTGCTGCCATCACTCGTGAGGGTAGGAGATGCCGCCGACATCGCCGGTCCGGCGGCGGAGGCGGGTACGGTACGTGGAGAGCCCGAAGCCGCATCCTCTGAGTGCGACTTCGGGCTCTGTCTCTTTGGCTACCGAGTCTCTTCGGCTACGGGAGCGAGTAGACGGGTACCCCGTCCGCCGCGCTGCCGCTCTGCCGTACACAGCCCCGCTTGATCAGCATGCGTACGCAGTCGTGGACGCGGTCGCGTGTAAGACCGGTGCGGGCCGCGACGTCCTCCAGACGGCAGGCGACGGGGCCGTGGACCAGGGCGGGGGCGAGGTGGGCGGCGACGGCATGCACGTCCTCGGTGACGACCAGGTTGCGGTCGCGCCAGGTGGCGAGGAGGTGCTGGGGGGTCAGGGGTGCGCGCCGCGGCTCGGGGGGAGGGGCGGGGCGCATGCGGTCGGCGATCTGGTCGAGGGCGTCGGCGATGCGGGTGAGGACGTGGTGGACGCCGGTTACTTGGTGGGTGAGGGCGCCCAGCTGCTCGCTGACCTTGCTGCGCTCGTCGTTCGCGCGGCGGAGTTCGGCGAGGTGCTCGGCCTGGGCGGCGGCGAGGGCTTCGTCGGCGCGGAGGTTGCGCTCCTCCAGGCGCACGATGGCGTCGGCGACCTGTGCGGGCATGACGTAGGAGGTGCCCGGAGCGGTCTGGAGCGGGGCGGGGTCGAGGCTGTATGTGCCGTCGCGCTGGATGGTGACGATGACTTCGGAGACCCAGGCTTTGAAGGGGGCGCATTCGGGCTTGGTGCACGCGTTCACGAGGGTGATCAGAGACCGCAGACTCACCATCCGCATCGACTTCTTGAGCCCGTGACCTGCGATTCTGCGCAAAGCGTCTCCGCTATAGACGCTTCGTGCAAGATCTTCGAGACTCTGGTGCCCATCCCTCGGGACATGGTGCAGCAGTGCCTGGCGAGTGTTCACATACCCCAGCCTCGTCGCCACGTCGACGGCCGGGAACCAGTGCTCACCGTCCGGAGTGGTCAACCTCCGCACGCGGGCCCCGGTGGCTGCGAACACGAAGTCGTCAATGTCGATCGCGCCCCGCTCGGGCAGCCGGGTCCTGTCGTTGTGCTCGTACATCGAGCATCACCTCCACCACGGAAGCTAGGGAGGCTGACCAGCAACTATGGCCGTTGCAGGGCACGTTCACTCGATGGGAGACAGAGGTATCGATTCGGCACGGGTGACCGCGGGGGCGGAGGCCGGACGCCGGCCGGCGAGAGCGCAGCCCACGCACCCGGCGTGGCCACCGCGGGCCTGCGTGTCCCGCGTCCCCATCCGCCACTCCGCCCGCGGCCGGACGCCCGGCGGCTTCCCCCACCCACTGAGATGCAGCACCCAGGTGACCAGCACGCCGACCGCGACGAGCACCCCGCCGCCCACGAGAGCCGCAACGGACCCCGTACACACTCCCGCGCCCCCGACACCACTGCCGAGCGTGGCGATGGCGCACCCGGTCCACCCCGCGATCGTGTGACCCTCGTCGTACAGACTCATGGAACGGCCTCCTATACATCTCTCACGTACTAAGAGATTTACCTCTCGAATATCTCACAAACTAAGGAACCAAGGAAGATGGACGGCAAGTCCCGCCCGCCCGCGACCCCCGCGCAGGCGCTGACCGCGATGGACGACCTCATCGCCGCGCACCTGATCGGCCAGCAGGAGATGGCCCGGCGGCTGAACCTGACCGTCACCGACCTCACCTGCTTCGGCTACGTCCTCCAGGCGGGCCCCGATCTCCTGACCGCCGGCGACCTCGCGTCCCGTATCCAGGTCACGACGGGCGCGGTGACCGGCATCCTGAACCGCCTGGAACGCGCGGGCTTCGTGACCCGCCGCCCCGATCCCACGGACCGCCGCAGGGTCCGAGTGGCGGCGGTCCCTTCGGCGGTCGCCCGGGTGGAGGCGGCCTACGGCCCCCACTACACCCGCCTGATGACCCTGTTCGCGGACTACACACCGGCCGAACTGGCGGTCATCACGGACTGGTTCACCCGCGCGACGGCACTGGCCCACGAGTCCCGAGTGGAACTGTCGGTGGAAAAGCCCGACTGACCCCTCAGAGCAAACTGTCCAGAAGGCAGCACGCGGTTCGCCATTCAGCGGGGGCCATGCCGTGGTTGGCCGCAGCAGAGCCCAGACGGCGACAGTGCCCAGATGACGGCTCACTCGCTCCCTGAGCCGTTGGACTGTGGAGCGGCGCAAGGAACACAGCCAGACGTAACCGCTCAGGGAAACGCAGAGACAACACCAGCTCTGCCACCACAAGTCCCATGTCGACGGCTGCCGTTCGACACACCAGTGGAGAGCGCAGACAGCCGAGGTGGCCAGCGCCAACGCGACCGAGCCGGCCTTGACCACCTGTCCGCGAGCCGCCCAGCGAGAGACGAGGATGCCGGACGGCACCTGGATGGACACATGGAGCACCAGGAACCAGGCGAACAGACCGAACACCTGGCCGTAGGTCTTCGTGGACACGGACGGAAGCCGGCCCAGAGCGACGAACAGCAGGGCGCCGCTCAGATGCATGGCCGCGACGTTCAGCAGAACGAGCCACGCACCGGTCTGCTGAGGCCCGCTGTTCTCCTGCGGAAGGGGCTTCATGCGACGGCACCCTCCGGCAGACCTGTGACGTGCCGGGCGGTCACCAGGTAGCCCGCGAAGTCCACGTCCGGGCGGGGCCGGGCCCATCCGTCCGCCCTGCCGACGGGAGCCAGGACGGTCGTGCCCCGAACGGGAAGGTTCAGCCGGTCCGTGGCACCTGCCGGTATCTCGTAACGGCAGTGCACCTCATCGATCGACAGCACCTCCACCGCGGTGGCCGCACGCTGCCCCGCCCGGCCGTGGTGCTCCTCGCGGAAGCCGATCTCATCCGCACGTTTCTCCCCGACGACGTCTGCGTAGTCCTCCGGATCGGCCTCGACCAGCGTCCATGAGACGACGTCCCCCACAGCGAAGTTCTGTCCGCAGCACTGCATTTGCCAGTCATCGACCCAGATAGTCAACGTCACGACGCCATTGTCCGCCGCACGACCCGTGCCCGCCAGGGACCTCTCACGTCATCCAGGACGTGCACTCTGGCAGGCCTCGTTTTGATCATGACCCGGTCCTGCGGTGATCGAGCCCGTGGTGGAGGGCCGGATCGACAGGCGGGCCCGGCCGTTGCACGTGGCCGGGCCCGCTTCGGGATCAGGACTTGACGAGAGTGATGTCGGTGCTCGGGAAGCCGGTGCTGACGGTCACCGGGTAGTCAGGGTCGTCCGCCCTGCCGACGCCCCGGAGTACGGCGGCGCCGGGCTTGAAGGAGGCGGTGGGCTCGATGTTGCTGGGGAAGGCGACCGTCCACGGAGCCGGGGCCCCGGGCTCGCAGACGACGACCAGGTCCTCGTACGAACCGGACGCGGTTTCAGTCTTCTGCGTCTGGTAGGCGCTGGCGGTGAGGGTGATGCGGGCAGGCTTGTTGCAGGTCACCGAGCCGCCGACGGTGATCTCGTGGGTGTGGGTGTCGACCGTGCCCGTGGTGTTCAGGCTCATGCCGATGGCGAGCTCCGCCGGCGGCTCGGCCATACGGGCGTGGAGCTCGCCGCGCACAGGCAGCGTGGAGCCGCTGCAATACCGTTCGAAGGTGGCGTCGACCTCGCTGATGTAGCCGTAGGGGCCGTAGGCGATGTGGGAGATGGTGAAGGAGCCGGTGCCGGTGTCGCAGGACCGGTCGGTCGAACTGAGCTCCAGCTTGGGGTCCTCGGGCTGAGCGTTGGGCCAGCTCGAGGCGTTGGTGTAGGTGGTGCCGGAAGTCAGCTTCTGACCGTAGGGCGCTTCCATGTGCAGGTACCAGCGCTCGCCCTCGGGCGTGACGACTGTGGCGCCCACGGCGGACCCCGAGACCGGACCCGAGATGTCGAACATCTCGGTCGTCTCGGGGGTGTAGCTGTACGACTGGCCGCCGGAGATGTACTCGCCCGGCTCCCCGCTGAAGCTGAGTGATCCCGTCACCGCCTCATGGGCCTCCGCCGTGCCCGTCAGCGGTGCCGCCGTCACCGCCAGGGCCACGGCCGCCGTGAGGACGGCCACCGTACGGGCCAGGCTGAGGCCCAGCACACTGCTTCTCATCAAGCTTCCCCTTCGTAAGGAGCGGCCCCGGTCCCGATGGACCGGGCTGTATCACGCACACGGCTGTCGAATGTCAGGTACCGATCAAATCGGGGGGGGCGGCGAATGATCTCCTCGGCAGCGCGAGTGGGAACCTAACAGCCGTCACTGACAACTCGGGGGCTGTTGTCCACCCCGAAGCTCCCAGGGTCGTCCCGCTCCGGAACGCCGAGTTGCCGTACTTCGCTGCTGTACGCCACGGAAAACGCAAGAGGCCCCGGATTTCTCCGGGGCCTCTTTACTGTGCACTCGGCAGGATTCGAACCTGCAACCTTCTGATCCGTAGCTCTAGAGAGATCGGTCGTTGAAGGTCATACAGGCCGCGCGGAGGGTCGTGGAAACCGCTGCCGGGCTGGGGCGGTTGCTGGGGTTGCTGTACCTCGCTGCTGTACAGCAGGATCCTGACCGGGGGTGGGTCATGAAGCGGGAAGCGCTCGAACGACTTCTGGGCCGCGGAGACGAGACGTCATTAGCCGCTCTCTCTGCTCTCCACGCCGGCGCTTCCTACGTCGTCTGGGACGGAGCGACGTCAGCCAAGTCGCTCGCGACGATCTACGCACGCCGACTCCGCCACACCCTCCGGAGAGGCATCGAGACGCACGGCCTAGCGCGAGCCGTGCAACGCCTGGACCTGTACGGCCGACCGGTTCGACTCGGCCAAGTCACGGCTGCCGACCGGTCCTGGATCTTCATGCTGTTTCTCAACGAGGACGGCAGCACGCTGGTGGCATGCCCCGGCGTCCGGCAGACCCAACCGGGCCCTGCGCGACCAGGCGCCTGATGGCGCTCTGCACGGCCAACACGCTTTCCAACTGTGTTGGTGGGGTGATGGGGCGCGTGCGGGACCGTTCACGTGCGTTCATGGGAGAACAACCGCTCGTTCGGGGGCGAAGCTGGGTCTTGCCTGAACGGCCGTGAACGAGGCTGAATGAGACGGAAACTGAGACGGCCAGCCAGGGCCGCCGACACGCCTCCGGGTGGCTTGGCGGTTCAGCTTCGAAGCGACGGGGGTGGGGGACATCAGCGCCGCCGCAGGTGATGCCAGCAACGTCGCCGGACTATGGACGCGATTCGAAGGGCCGTTTGATCGTCTCAGATCGAGCGTCGCTTGCGCCCCTGAGGTCGGCGGAGCGGTCCGTCTGGACTCGCTGAGCCTTCTAGCCGAGTGCGTAAGATCGCTTGGGTCTCGGCGAAGTGAGGTGCTCAGGGTGGGGGCTGCGAATGCAAGGTGACTGGCTGAACATCGCGGCGGGTTCCGCGGGTGCCGTTCTCGCAGCAGCCACGGTCGTCAGCACTCTGTTGGCTACCCGGCGAGGTTTCGAGCGCGAGCAACGCGAGACGGCAAAACGTCTGGTTGGCTCGGGACCCGGAGGCGGCATTACGTGGGGCGACCTTGCTGGCGGCAACGTCGCGGTCGTTGACCGGGAAGGTGGCGAACCGGATGGTGATGGCACTCGACCGGGCAGTGGGGCACGAAGACGCGATGATCAGTTCGCAAGCGTGCTGGTCGAGTATTACTCGTACGGGCTCACGCAGGCGCGCCGTAGTTTCTATGCAAGCCAGGTGATCTCCGCAGTCGGCGTGCTGGTGATCCTTTCCGGCGTGACTCTGGCCATCTGGCGAGCAGAGACCAGTGGTGACATGTTCGCTTCGATTGTTACTAGCTGCTCGGGTGTCGTCTCCACTGTGATTGGTCAGTTGGTGCACCGGCGGGCGGATATCGCCTTGAAACACATGGCCGATCAGACCGAGGCCCTTCGTGCCGACATGCTTGCTGAGCGGGCTGGTGAGCAGGCGATCGCGCTACTTGCAGGAGTGACCGACCCGGAGGTGAAGACCCGTCTGCAAGCTGGACTGATCATGAAGCTCGCAGGGGCCGAGATGCCTGCGATTGGACCTCAGTTCAGTGAGGCACCTCCTGTGGTGCCCGAACAGGCGCAGCATCGCTGAGGCGTAAAGGGGGGATCCCCTTACCCAACGAGCAGCGCAGCTCATCCGTGGACATGGCCATCCTCTGCGCACGGGGCTGATCGATGCCGCCGATCGGACATGGCCCCCCCTGCTCTTCCTCAGCGAGGACGGCGGCGCGCAGTGGCCTGCGCCGGCGGGCCGCTGCCGCTGGTTGCCAGGGAGCCACCGCTTTAGGAGCGAGGTTGGGGGACCCTGGGCCTGACCTGGGAATCCCTGCCTTGGGCGGCGTATGGCCGTGCGTACTCTGGGCAACCTCGACTCCCCGTGAGTCCCCGCCCGTTCTGGCACGGAAGTGGCACGCCCTGCGGCCTCCTCGATGCGAACTACGGGCGGGGCGGTCGCTGAGGCTCGCTCGGCAGGTCAGTCGGCCGTCGGAGGTTGGTGGCGGATGGCCACGGTTGCCGTGGTTGCTGTACTTCCTTGCTGTACAGCTTGCTTCGCCGCCGCGTTCTGGACATGAGCCTCATGCCGCAGTCGACGCTCATAGTCCGCGATCTGTTCGGGTACGGGCCTGCTGGTTGCAGCTCGGATAAGCCGCTCGCTCTCCCGATCCACCAAGAAAGGGCCGTTCCCACCGAGTGTTGGCCGCTGGCCAGCGGGGCGACCGATGTCCTGTCGCGCACACCAGTAGAACACCCACCCGAAAGACACCGGTTCAACCCTGGAGATCGCAAGCTCCAGGTGTACTGCTCTTTCGGCCCGTGCGAGCTCCGCGAGAACAAGCCCTCGTGCTTCGTCTTCAGTGAGCATCTGCCCAGAGTCTCAGAGCGTGGCGCGCGACTGTCCGCCCGTCCCTAAGAAAGCGCCGCATCGCTCGAGACCCTGAGCACCAGTTTGGAAGATCGCGTACGTGGATGGCGTCTGACCTGGTGAGACGTTGACCTGCAAGTTTTCCGGGTGCTCGCTGCCGTCCCCCGTGAGTCCCCCTGTGTGCCTCAGTGTCGGGCACCGCAGGGGGCACGGTGATTGGTCGGTCAGCTTCGCAGCAGAAGGGCTGCGAGACCGGTCAGGGCCGTGATCAGACTGGCGAGCGACGAGATCAGCGCGGCTGCGTTGGGAGTCTCGGCTGTTCTGCTCATTGCCCTGGGTGTACTATTCCGGGACGGGAGACAGTTGTCTCGCGTCTTCGATGGTTTCGGTCGGTCGTCGTGCGTAGACATGACTTCCTTTCGGGCGTCGAGTGACCCGTACGGCGAACGTGGTGAGAGACAGACGCCGAACGGGTCTTTGGCGTGCGCGCAGTTCGCCAACTCTAACAGGCGTCACTCCGCAACTCGGCCTTGCTGGTTGCTACTTGCGAGGTTGTACTACGAGCTGCTTCAAGACGGTAGCAGCGTGCGCTTTAGTGCTCATCCAGCCGTTGGCGCATCCGCTCACTTCCAGCAACTGGGCGCTTGTACTGAGGGGCATTGAAGGGCACTCAATGGCAATGAACGGCACTGAAGGGCACTGAACGGCACGGAACCCGGGCCTACCCGCCTGACCGCAAGTTGGCCAAAAAGATGCTGTGAGCTTGCCGAAGGTTTGGGTGGCCCACGACATCAGCTCCCCAGTCACCCCAGCTCCCATCCCGTACGCCGTCGACCCACACACCGTGGAGCGGGCGTGGTCCAGGGCGTCAAGGTGGAGCGCGCCACTGTACGAACGACCTTGACGCCCTGGGCCGCGTCTGCTCGGCTCTGCCTGGGTCGGCGGTGGACGGGATGGGAGCTCCCGCACACGCCACAACGGACCCGCAGTCGCCAAACGGCCCCCCTCCATCCCGGTGCCGGCCGATCCCCCGCCGGAGGCAATGCCTTGACCGCGGGCCGCTCTATGCGGTGATCGACTCATGGCCTCCGGCCCTATCCACCTGTGGGCGCGCGTCGGCGCAGCGCGGGCGGAGCGGGCCGGAGGCAGGAGCGGCGCCCGCAGCGGAGCCGGGAGCGCGCCCGGCGGAGCGGAGCGCAGCCGGGGCTTGAACCAGTAGAGAAAGTTGTAACTCAGTCGGTCGCGTGGGCCTTGAACCGGTATGCACACGCCGGTAGTTCGGTGTTCTGACGGTGAGCCAGCGCAAGGAAGAGCACCGGTCGGATGGTCCACGTGATCCGGGTCCTGGCGTGGGTGACAGACACCGTGCACGGCTCCGCCCGCAGCAGGGCTCGCCTGGTCTCGATGCGCCCCTCGTACAGCCACTCCCACGCCGCGTCGGAGGCATCCGCGTCCAGTGCCGGTGAGATCGTGCGGAGCACGACTGCCACCCAACGGTCCGCCTGGGCTGAGGAGTAGGCGTCGAACGATGCCAGCAATGCCGGCGGCCACTCCTCCGCCAGGTTCTCGGTCCAGCACTCGCACCAGTAGCCCCGCTGCGGTGGCTTCATCAGCACGGGTGGCCTCCCAACCGGGCATCCGCGTACAACTCCGCGGTGACGGTGTGGCCGTGGTCGCTGTCGTGCACGACGACCCGGTGAGCGATGACGCTGACCATGCTCAGGCCCCGGCCGTGCTCGGCGGCCTGGTCCTGGTGCTCGACCTTCGGAGTCGTCCCCGTACCGCCGTCATCCGTGACCGAGACCGCCACCACCTGAGCGGAGACCGCGACGGCCAGGTGGAAGCCACCGTGCTTGCGGCCGCTCGCCGTGTGAAGGATCGCGTTCGCGCTCAGCTCGCTCACGATCAGCTCGGCGTCCTCGGCTAAGGGGGAGCCTCGCAGGATGTCGCGGGTCCATCGGCGGGCCCGGCTCACCTCTTCCGGGAATCCTGGGCAACTCAGCCCCCAGACCCGAGCACTACTCGTATACTCGTGCATACAAGTTCCTTCATGCAGGTAGGCCGCCATGTGCAGCGGGTTCGGACTAGACGAGTTTCACGCCGTCGTGGGCGCGGATGGCCGGCGGGTTCGTCGCGTCGAGGGCGTCCAGGACGCGGATCGCGTACGCCTCGTCGGTGAGTTCGCTGACCTCTTCGCGGGTGGCCCAGCGAAGGGCTCTGGTCTCGTCCCCGGTGGTGGGGGTCCCGTCGATCGCTTCGCAGCGGAAGACCAGCGAGACGATCAGGCCCGTCATGTTCTTGTAGACGCCGGTGAGGGTCGCAGGAAGCGCGATCTTGATGCCGGTCTCTTCGAGGACCTCACGCTGAAGGCCGTCGGGGATGGTCTCCTCGGGTTCGAGGACTCCGCCCGGCGGTTCCCAATGGCCGTTGTCGCGGCGCTTGATCAAGAGGGCACGGCCGTTGTCGTCAACGATGACCCCGGCGACGCTCACGGAGTGCGGGCGTTCTGTGCTCACGTTCCTCGGCCCTCTCGGCTGGCTAGGCTCTCCACCGTAGCAATAACACTCGGCCACTCGTCTAGATACCTAAAGGAGTATCCATGACCTCTCTACCGAGCGTTCTCGGCACGCTTGACCCCACGAGTGATCGTGCGGTCTTCCGGCAGATCGCCGACCAGCTGCGCGAGGCCATCGATCGTGGGCGCTTCAAAGAAGGGGAGAAGCTGCCCTCCGAGGCCGAACTGGTCGAGCACTACGGCGTTTCCCGGATGACGGTCCGGAACTCCTTCTCGATCCTCACGGGCGAGGGCCTGGTGCACGCCGAGCACGGCAAGGGCGTCTTCGTCAGGCCCCGTCCGCCCGTGCGCCGTCTCGCCTCCGACCGCTTCGCCCGCCGCCATCGCGAGCAGGGCAAGTCCGCGTTCATCGTGGAGGCCGATGCCGCCGGCAGTCATCCGCAGGTCGACAGCCTGGAGGTCAAGGAGGAGAAGGCGAGCCAGGACATCTCTACGCGGCTCGGCTCGGTACGCCGTGTACTCGCCCGGCGGCGCCGGTACCTGCTGGACGGACGCCCGGTGGAGTTCGCCACCTCCTACCTGCCGCTCGACATCGCCCGCGGTACCCAGATCGCCGAGCCCAACCCCGGCCCCGGCGGCATCTACGCCCGCCTCGAAGAGCTGGGGCACCACCTCGACCACTTCGAGGAGGAGATCCGCGCCCGGATGCCTTCGCCCGCTGAGGTGAAGACGCTGCGCCTGGCCGCAGGCGTGCCGGTCATCCACCTCGTCCGCACCGCCTTCGACACCGAAGGGCGGGCCGTGGAGGTCTGCGACACGGTGATGGCGGCCGACGCCTACGTCCTCTCCTACCAGCTCCCGGCGACCTGATCGGCGGTGCGCGAGGCCACTTCTTCGGACTCGTACACGCCGACAGGGTTACTCGTATAGACGAGTGGGCAAGTTGTGTGGCAAGGTGATCTCGTTCCCGGCGATGACGGGTTCTCAGATCGCATCTTGTATAGACGAGTAGATGGGAAGAAGCCTTGCGCACCATTCGTGTGGAGACCTCGGCCGCGACGATCCTGCTGACCGAGGCACCCGAGCCCAAGGTCCGTGACCGGCAGACGGGCGAGATCGCGAAGGACGCCGTCAGCGGCGAGTCGCTGATGACGATCGGCGTCGTGTACATCGAGGAGGGGGAGTCGTCCCTGATCAAGGTGACCGTTCCGGAGAGCGGGGTGTCGGAAGGGCTCGCGCTCGGTGCGCCGGTCTCGCTGCCCGGTCTGGCCGCCCGTCCGTGGGAGAGCGTGTTCAACGGGCAGCAGCGGCACGGCATCGCCTACCGGGCCGCCGCCGTCACCCCCGCCACCTTCCCTGCCACCGTGGGAGCCACGGCCTGATGTCCGACCTGACAACGCTTCTGGAGGTGGGTGGTCCCGTCGCCGCACTGGGCGGTGGGGCCGCCTACGCCCGGGCGCGACACCCCGGCCTTTACTGGTCCACGGTCGGCTTACCGCTCTCGACCGCCCGGCTGATCGGCTCGTACGGGTCCGTCATGGAAGCCTGCGGCCTCACCGTGGCCCCGTCCCGGCTCCGGGTCCTGGCGGTCAAGGCCACCAGCCGCCGCGAGGTCCGGCCGGTACCGCCGCGACGCGGAATCATCCGACCGACCACGACCGGACTGCGGCTCCGCCTGCGGCTCGCCCCCGGTCAGGAGCCGGCCGACGTGGCCGCCTCCGCCGAACGGCTGCGGCACGCCTGGGGAGTTCACGCCGTCTACGTCACCACGGTGAAGCCGGGCGTGGTCGAGCTGCGGCTCGTCGGCTTCGACGTGCTGAGCCGGGTGCGCATGCCGCGCAAGACTCGGGCCGAATTCCTCCGGGTGCCGGTCGCGCTGCGCGAGGACGCCACACCCTTCCTGCGCGACTACCGCACCGTGCCGCACCAACTCACCCTCGGCGCCACCCTGTCCGGCAAGTCCATGTACTTGCGTCACCTCGTCGCCGGACTCGCCCGGCAGCCGGTCGCCCTGGTCGGCATCGACTGCAAGCGGGGCGTCGAACTCGCGCCCTTCGCCGCACGGCTCTCGGCCCTCGCCACGAACCCGGAGCAGGCCGCCGAACTACTGCCCGCGCTCATCGGGGAAATGGAGGAACGGTATGACCTGATCAAGGCCCGACAGGGCATCGCCCCCGGCACGCCGGACGAGGAGATCACCTCCGACATCTGGGGCCTGCCCGAAAGCGAACGCCCTGTACCCGTCGTGCTGTTCGTCGACGAGGTCGCCGAACTCTTCCTCGTCGCCACGAAGACGGACGAGGAACGGCGGGACGAGATGGTCACCCAGCTCATCCGGCTCGCCCAGCTCGGCCGCGCCGCCGGCATCCACCTGGAGGTGTGCGGGCAGCGCTTCGGCGCCGAGCTGGGCAAGGGAGCGACCATGCTGCGGGCCCAGTTGACCGGCCGCGTCTGCCACCGCGTCAACGACGAAGCCTCCGCCAAGATGGCACTCGGCGACATCGCCCCGGAAGCCGTCTTCGCCGCCTGCGCCATCGCCCCCGAACGTCCCGGCCTCGCCGTGGCCGGTGACACCTCCGGCGGCTGGTCCCGCATCCGCACGCCCTACCTCTCCCTCGGCGACGCCGCCGAGATCTGCCGCGCCTGGGCCCACATGGTCCCCGACCTTCCCGCGCTCAAGCCCTTCCGGCCCGACGTGCCTGCGCCGCCGGTCGAGATCCCGTCCCCGGTCGTGAAGCCGCGACCCGTGACCGACTGACCCGGCGCTTCCCCCTTCACCCCCGGTCGGCGTGACCGCCTCGCGCCACGTCCCTACCCCTCCCATGCCCGAAGCCGGAAGGAGCCGCAGCATGCGCGCCCACCTGGCCCGCGTCGACGCGGTGCTCGTTCAGGCGGTCATCGCCGCCGCGCTGTCCTTCGCCCACCTGCATGACATCGCCTCGGCCGCCGGTCAGGACGGATGGAAGGCGTGGGCGTATCCCGTCTCCGTCGACCTGCTGCTCGTCGCCGCCTGGCGCCGACTGCGCTCTGGCGAGGCCAAGGCGGCCAGATGGTGCTGGTTCGTGATCGCGCTGACCGCCTCCCTCGGCGCGAACGTCGCCACCGCCGGACTGCTCGACATCGACCAGGTACCGGCCTGGCTCCGCATCCTCGTCGCGGGCTGGCCAGCCGTCGCCTTCCTCGGCGGCACCCTCCTCGCCCACTCGACCCCGCCGACGACGGACGACCACCCCGAGACGACCGACGAACCGGAGCAACCGCAGCCCATCGAGGACCAGGAGGACGCGCCCGCTCCGCCCGCGGTCCCCGTCCCGGCGGCCCTGGTCGAGCACGCACGCAAGGTCGCCACCGAGCACCACAACCGCACCGGAACGGCCATCGACACCCCGACCCTGCGCGCCCGCCTCGGCGTGCCCCTGCCCCTGGCCGACGCCATCGCCGCACAGCTCTGAAAGGAGCCCTCCATGAGTGCCAACCGCCGCTTCCGCTCCGTTTCCCGCATCGGCCCCGTCCAGGTCGGCACCTCCTACGACGGACTCGGCCGGGAAAAGCACACCGCCGCCTGCACGGCCCCGCGCTGCGGCTTCTCCGCCGACTACGACAGCCGCGCCGCCGCCGAACTGGCCGCCCGCACCCACCGCTGCCCCGTCCGCTGAAAGGACCCGCCTCCCGTGACCGTCAGCCTCCCGCTCGTCGTCGTCCTCGGCTTCTTCGCCTGGGGAGCGGTCAAGTTCCTCGGCGTCCGCACGTGGATCGTCGTCCTGATCGCCCTCTTCGGCTTCTGGCTCTCGCACACCTTCATGGCCCCGGCCATCGAGTCCGGCACGCGCTCCGGCGTGGGCATCGTCAACGGCTCACATGACTAGACGACTAGGTGAGCAGAGCTTCGCCGTGTTCCTGCCCAAGTACCCCGACACCCCGACCCCGCCGCCCGCGCACACCCACACCGTGGCGACCGACCACCAACTCTCCACCCGGCGCCCGGCCCCGCAGATCTCCGTCAGCACCGGAGCCGTCGCGGCCGTCCTCGTCGGAGGGGTCGTACTGACCGCGCTACTGGCCGCCGTGGCCGTCACGGCCATGTCCGTGGCCGTCGCCGTCGTGGTCCTGCGCTCGATGCTCCGCGATCAGCGTCGCCACTGACGCACCAGACCCCCGGGGCGGCCTCGATACCGGCAAGCATCCGCCGCCCCGGGGGCCTTCACCCCTTCCAGCCGAAGCCAGAAGGAGCAAGCCCATCATCACCCGCGCCACCCCGCCCCCGCTGACCGAACTCCGAGACCTGCCCGCCCTCGGCACCATGCCCGCCCTCCTGCGCCAGCTCTCGGGCCTCGGCGGCTGCACCCACCCGATCCGCCTCGACGGCCACCGCACCGAATACGACGTGAACACCCGCACCGGCGAGATCGGGAGCGTCCTCCACCACCTCGACTCCGCCGCCCTCCCGGCCGGACACCTCCTCGTCCGCTGCAACAACCGCCGCACGACCCGCTGCGCGGCCTGCGCCGAGGTCTACCGCCGGGACACCTTCCACCTGATCACCTCCGGCCTGCGCGGCGGCAAGGGCGTTCCCGAACGTGTCGCCGCACACCCGCGCGTCTTCGCCACCTTCACCGCCCCCGGCTTCGGCCCCGTCCACAACCGCCCCACCGGCGCGGCCGGTTCGGTCCGCCCCTGCCGCTGCGGCACCCGCCACGACCAGGACGACCCCGCCCTCGGCACCCCGCTCGACCCGGAAACCTACGACTACGAAGCGGCCATCCTCTGGAACGCGCACGCCGGTCCGCTGTGGCGCCGCTTCTCGACCTACCTGCGCCGGGAGGTCGCCAAGCGCGCCGGTCTCACGCAACGGACCTTCCGCGAGTACGCCAGGGTGTCCTTCGCCAAGGTCGCCGAGTACCAGAAGCGGGGCGCCGTCCACTTCCACGCCGTCATCCGCATCGACGGCCCCGAGGGCGGCGACACCCCGCCTCCCGCCTGGGCCACCGCCGAGCTGCTGACCGACGCCATCCACGCCGCCGCCACCGCTGTCCGCGTGGACGGGCCCGTCATTGAAGGCCGGTCCCACGTCTTCACCTTCGGCCGCCAGCTCGACGTACGCACCATCCGCTCCGCCGACTTCGACGGCGGCCAAGAGCTGACCGAGCGGGCCGTCGCCGCCTACATCGCCAAGTACGCCACCAAGGGCGCCGAGACCGCGACAGGAGCTCTCGACCGGCCCCTGAAGTTCGTCGCCGAACTCGCCCAGCTAGACATCACCGACCACGCCCGCCGCCTCATCCGAACGGCCTGGGCCCTCGGCGCCCGCAAGGACCTCGAACACCTCCGCCTGCGCGCCTGGGCCCACATGCTCGGCTTCCGCGGCCACTTCTCCACCAAGTCCCGCCGCTACTCCACCACCCTCGGCGCCCTCCGCGACGCCCGCGCCGCATGGCGCCGAGCCCAAGCGGCCTCCGACTCCCGGACCGAGCCGGACACGACCCTCGTCCTCGCCCACTGGGTCTACGCCGGAACGGGCCTCACCGACGCCGAAGCCTGGCTCGCCGAAACCCTCGAACCCGCCCCCGGAACCGAAGGAGAACCCACCGCATGACGACAGTGACCATCACCCGCAAGTGGCACACCACGGCCGAAGTCGCCGAGATGCTCGGCTTCGGCCTCTCCAAGACCAAGGCGCTCGTCCTGAGCGGGGAGATCCGGTCCGTGAAGATCGGCCGTAACCGCCGCATCCTCCCGGCCTGGGTCGACGAGTACGTGAACCGCTGCGCCTCCGAGACCGTGGAGCGGGCGGCATGAGCGGAAAGAGGGCCAACGGCGAGGGCTCCATCTACCAGTACAAGAACGGCTTCGCGGCCTACGCCTGGGTGACTACCCCGGACGGCGACCGCAAGCGCAAGTACGTCTACGGCAAGACCCGCGAGGAGACCCACGAGAAGTGGATCAGGCTCCACAGTGACGCCAGCAAGGGCCCGGTGCAGACTCGGCACCGGACGGTTCAGGCGTTCCTGTCCTACTGGCTCGAGTCAATCGTGGAGCCCAACCTCGCTCCGCTGTCGTACGTGTCGTACGAAGGCTCGGTGCGGCTCTACATCAATCCGCACCTCGGCGGGAAGCGGCTCGACAAGCTGACCGTCCGGGACGTGCGGGAGTGGCTGACCAAGCTGGCCGGCATCTGCCAGTGCTGCGCCCAGGGCAAGGACGCCAAGCGGGCTAAGCCGCGTCAGCGGTGCTGTGCGGTTGGGGAGTGCTGTGAGGCCTATCCGTCCCGGCGGGTCGTCCAGGCCGCCCGTGACGCCTTGCGGGCCGCGCTCACGCACGCCGTGACCGAGGAGGAGATCAACAAGAACGTGGCCTCCCTGGTCAAGGTGCCAAAACCTCGGCGGCGCCGGATCAAGCCCTGGTCCGTGGTCGAGGCGGGGCGCTTCCTAGCCGATTCGGTCGCCCGGGAAGATCCGCTCTTCGCGGCCTGGGTCCTGGTCCTCTGCCTCGGTCTGCGGCGTGGTGAGGCGCTGGGCCTTACCTGGCAGTCGATCGACTTCGAGGCCGGTGAGCTGTACGTGGATCACCAGATCCAGCGCGCGGGCCGACAGATCCTGCACCGGGAGACCAAGACGGAGGAGTCCGACGACTTCCTTCCGCTCCCCGAGTTCTGCCTCCGGGCGCTCCGAATGCGGCGTGCCCAGCAGACCGGGGACCGGAATGCGGCCGGTGAGCTGTGGCAGGACACTCGCGGGCTGATCTTCACGACGAAGTACGGGACGCCGATCGAGCCGGGGAACCTCACCCGCATGTTCGCCCTGCGGGCCCGGCGCGCCGGGCTCCGGGTGATCCCGCTCCGGAACACCCGGCACACCTGCAGCTCGCTCCTGGTCGCCCTGAAGGTGCACCCGAAGGTGGCTCAACGGATCCTGCGGCACTCGCAGATCGCCATGACGATGGAGGTCTACGCCGAAGCCAGTGAGGAAGAGGTGCGGGCCGCGCTCGGCAAGCTCTCCGATGCCATGGGCGGCGCCAACTGACGCTGTTGCTGTATTTAGCTGCTGTACGACCCTGAAACGCCGAAGGCCCCGGATCTCTCCGGGGCCTTCAACCTGTGTGCACTCGGCAGGATTCGAACCTGCAACCTTCTGATCCGTAGTCAGATGCTCTATCCGTTAAGCTACGAGTGCTTGTTCTTTTGTTTTTGTCTCCGTTTCCCTGGCCTTTCGGCCCGTCCCGGCGACAGGAAGAACATTACATGACTGCCGCCGTCATGTGAAATCCGTTCCCCGCACCCTGCCTGACCTGCGGAAACGTCGAAACCTAGATCGAACGCAGGGGCTCGCCACGAGCCCGGCAACGCCGAAGCCCCGGTCCAAGTGGACCGGGGCTTCGGATCAGGGCGGAGGCGGAGGGATTTGAACCCTCGATGGGCTTTAAGACCCAAACCGCATTAGCAGTGCGGCGCCATAGACCGGACTAGGCGACGCCTCCAGCACAACCACTCCCGCGAGCGCGCGAATGGTGCGTGCAGATGATGACACAGGCAAGCGCGGTGTCACCAATCGCCCCCCACGGTACTAGGCACCTGGCCCGCAGGGCAAAGGGCTTCCCCGGCGAGGCGCGCGCCGCTTCCGCGGGGGGTGTCGCAGGTGAGGCGCAACGTCGGGCGGGGATGCGCGTTGGGGTGGGTATGAGTGCTCTCCCGCGGCGCGGCATCGCGTCCCTCGCCGTCTCCCTCCTCTGCGGCCTCGCCGCCACCCCGGCCGTCGCGGCCCCCGCCGCCGCTCAGGCCCGGGCGGCCTCCGCCGCCCCGGCCCACGCGACTCCGACCCGCGCAACCTCTGCCGTCCCGCCCTACGCGACTCCTACCGCCGCAACCTCTACCCTCCCGGCCTACGCGGCCGCCGTCACCCCGGCCCTCGTCACTCCCAGCCACGCGACCACCCCCGCCCTCCCCCCGCCCCCGCTCCCCGACGACCGCACCGGTGATCACCTCACCCTCTTCGTCCATGGCGCCGGCCCCGGCCGGGACGGTGTGCGGCAGCTCTTCTGTCATCCCGAGGGTGGTGATCACCCCGACCCCGCCGACGCCTGTCGCGTGCTCGACGAGAACACCCGCTGGGGTCAGGACACCTTCGCCCCCGTCCCCCCGGACAGCATCTGCACGATGATCGACGGCGGGCCCGCCACCGCGCACGTCACCGGGTCCTGGGCCGGCCGCCCCGTGGACGCCGACTTCAGCCGGCGCAACGGGTGCGAGATCGCCCGCTGGGACCGGCTGGTGCCGTTCCTGCCGGGTGCCGGGGCGCAGAAATCCCCGTAAAGGTCCGGCGAAGGTCTCAGGGAGTGGTTGCGCAGCCGGGGAGGGCCGGCGGCGGGTGCCGGGCGGAGGGGGCGGCAGCGGACCGGGGTGCACGTCAGGGGCAAGTCGCGTACCGCGGAAGGCGACCCGTGGTGGGATGCGGGCATATGTTCGGCGTCACTTCGTCGTGGTACCTCCCTCCCATCCGGCGCCGTGCGCGCGGGCGTAGCCCTTAGACTCCCTCGCGTGACACCCCGCGGGCCGCTTGGCAAGATGGCCCGAGCGGTCGGCAAGGTGCGGTGACAGGGAGGAAGCGTCTCGTGAGCAGCAGGCCATCCCGAGGCGCTGCTCGCCTCGCAGCCATACTCGACGCCCTGCCCGACGCGTTGCTCCTGGTCAACGCCAACGGCACGGTCGTCAACGCCAACACCATCGCCCTGGAGGCGTTCGAGGCACCCGGTACGGCGCTCGTGGGGCGGGGCCTGCTCGATCTGCTGCCGCAGTTCGACTCCAAGCTGATCCCCGGCTCGATGCGCCGCCCCGACCACATGGACCCGGCCGGACGCACGAAACCGACGCGGATGGTCGCCCGGCGCACCGACGGCACCGAGTTCCCGGTCGAGGTCACCAGCGCCAACCTGGAGAACCCCCAGCAGGCGTACGACGGTTCGGCCTACACCGGTGACGAGCTGCTGATGCTCGTCGTGCGGGACCTCTCCGGCACCGTCGACACCGAGGCCGAACTCGCCCGTTCGCAGCGGCAGACCGAGATGATCCTGCGCGCCGCCTCCGAGGGCGTCGTCGGCACGGACACCGACGGCCGGATCGTGCTGGTCAACCCCGCCGCCGCGCAGATCCTCGGCTACCGCGCCGGTGAGCTGGGCGGCCGCGAGCTGCACACCCTCGTACTGCACTCCCGCGCCGACGGCTCCCCCTTCCCGTACGACGAGTCGCCGCTCGCCGACACCCTGCGTTCCGGGCGCAAGCACCGGGTGCGCGGGCAGGTGCTGTGGTCCAAGAGCGGGGACGAGGTCTCCGTGGACCTCACCACCGCCCCGGTGCGCGACGGCGACCAGCTCGTCGGCGCCGTCATGACCTTCACCGACCGGCGCCCCTACCAGTCCCTCGCCGACGAGAAGGAGGCGCTGGAGAAGGCACACGCCGAGAAGCTGGAGCGGCTCGCCGAGGAGCACGCCGCCGACCTCACCGCGCTGCGCCAGAAGCACGTCACCGAGGTCGAGGAGCTGACCGAGCGCGGCGCCGCCGAGCTGACCGGGCTGCGCGAGAAGCTCCAGGAGGAACTGGCCGCGGGCGAGGAGCGGTACGCCGCCCTCGGCGAGCGCGAGAAGGACCGGTACGACGCCCTGGCCGCGCGCCACGAGCAGTTGCTCACCCTCCTCGCCTCCTCCCTGCGCGGCCCGCTGGACGAGCTGCGCCGCGAACTGGCCGCCCTCGCCGCCGACGACGCGGGCCAGCTCTGGCCCGAGGCCAACCAGGTGCTGCACCACCTGTCGGCCGGGTACGCCCGCATCACCGCCCTCATCGACAACGTCCTCGGCTACCAGCGCCTGGACTCCGGCACCGAGGACATCGCCCGTACCAAGGTGATGCTGGACGCGGTCGTCGCGGCCGGTGTCGACGGTGCCGTGGAGCTGATCGGGCCGGGCCGCGTGCAGTTCGCCGTGCACGCGCCGCCCATCGAGGCCGAGGTCGACCCGCAGCGGCTCGCCACCGCGCTCGCCCACCTCGTGGCGGACGTCGCGGGCGTGGACGCCACCGGCAACGCCCCTGTCTCCTCAGCCGGTTACCTCGACAACACCGTGGTGGTCGCGGCCGCCCAGCGTGGCGAGGTCGCGCGTATCGAGGTGCGCGGGCCGTACGCCGGGGGCGACCCGGTGCACGAGCCGATCGTGCGGGGCATCGTCCGGGCGCACGGAGGTGTGCTCCAGACACATGAGGTGCCGGGCATGAGTGGGCGTGCCTACGTCCTCGAAGTCCCGCTGGGCGGTGGCGCCGGTACGGTCGCCGCGCGCGTCCCTGACCCGCGCGAGGCCGTGTCGACCGGCGCCGAGGTCGCCCTCGTGGGCGACACCGGCGAGCAGGGCGGCCGGCGGCGGGCACGGCGGTCGTCGACCGACGCGTTCCTGGAGAGCGAGGTCGCGGGCGCGGAGGCGGCCGACGCGCCGGGTGCTCCCGCGCCCACCGGGCGGCGCCGCAGGCGCGGTGCCCCGGCGGCCGAGGAACTGGCCCCGGCCGCGATCGAGAGCGCGGAGGCGGCTTCCAGCGGCACCGGCCGACGACGGGGCCGTCCCGCCGAGGTCGGGGACGGAGTGGCGGCCGAGGGTGCCGTGATGACGGCGGCCGAGCATGCGGCCGGAACCGCTGCTTCCAACACGGGACTTGGTGGCGCGGTGCCGCCGCAGGGCGTGCCGGTGCCCGCCGGGCAGCGGGCTCCGCAGGGCGCCGGTGAGCAGGCGGCGCTGCCGCCCGCGCTTCCCGCGCCGAGCGCGGAGGGCGCACCGTCCGGGGATGCCCAGCCGACCGGGCGGCGCCGCCGTGCCCTGGCCGCAGCGGCCGAGCGCGCGGCCGCACAGGACACGGGGGAGCGTACGGTCTTCGCCCTGCCGCCTGCCGAGGCGGACCGGACCCCGGAGGCGGAGACGCCGGGTGTGCGGGTGGGCCCGCTGGCAGGGGCGCCGGTTCCTGGTGCCGGTACGGCCGCGGGGGCCGGGGTGGCTCCGGGGATGACTGTGAACGCCGGTCCGGCGGTTGGTCCGGTCCCGGTGCGGGGGATCGGTCAGGGTGTGGGACCGGTTCCGGCGCAGGGTGTCGCTCCGGCTCCGATGCCGGGTGGCGCCGCGGGCGTTGGTCCGGTGCCCGTGCAGGGTCTTGCTCCTGATGCGGCGCCCGTCCCGGCGCAGGGTCAGGCTCCGATGCCGGGGGCGGCTCCGGGCGTGGTCCCCGTCCCGGCGCAGGCTCAGGCTCCGATGCCGGGTGCTCCGGGCGCGGTACCCGTCCCCGCCCGGGGCCCCGTTCCGGCCCAGGGCCCGGCCCCCACCCCCGGTCCCGCCACCACCGGCACCGCTCAGGGCATGGCCCCCGCCGCGGCTCGGCCTCCCGTACCGGCGGCCCCGGCCCAGTCCGCCCCCGTACCCCCGCAGCCCCCCGCCCAGGGCGGCCCCGTCGACGGCGGGCGGCACGACGCGGTGCCCGTGGACCAGTCCGAGGACCACACGCCGCCGCAGCCGCATCCGACCACCGCGCCCACCGGCAGGCGCCGCCGGGCCGTGGCCCAGCCGGCGCCGCAGGAGGCGGCGATCCCGGCCCAGGCCGCGCCCCCCGCCCAGCCCCTCCCCGTACCGGCGCAGGCGACCGCCCCCGAGGCGGCCGTACCCGCGCAGCCGCTGCCCGCCGAGGCCGCCGCCGCGCCCGCCGCCCCGGCGCCCGTTCCGCAGCCGTGGCCCGATGACGAGGACGACGACACGGCGGGCGCGGGTCTGCCCGGCGCCGCGCTGCCGCCCCAGTTCACGCCGCAGCCCCGGGCCGCACAGCCCCTCCCCGCCGAGGCGCCCGACTCCACCCAGGGCCGCGCCATCAGCGTGCGCACGCTGGGCCAGGGCGTGCCGTTCGTACGGCAGGCCGCGCAGGTGCAGCAGCCGACCGCGACCCCGCCCCCGCACGCGACCAACGGCAGCGGGCGGCGGCGCAAGCTGGGCACCCCGCCCCCGCGCCCGGAGACGCAGCCAGAGGCGGGCGCCCGTCCGCACCCGGAGGCACCCGCGCAGCCGCGCCGGGCTCCGGGCACCGAGGGCGTGGGCCGGTCGTACGCCATAGGGGCACCGGACGCCAACGCCGCCGAGGGTCCCGAGCCGCTGGACGGTCCCGGCGGCGCGGTCGAGGTCGCGGACACCCCGCGTCCGCAGCCGATGGACGACGAGTTGCCCCCGGAGCCGCTGGACAACCCGCGCCGGCTGCTGGTGTGGCCCGCGCCGGACGTGACGACCTCGGAGGCGCTGAGCTCCCGCGGCTACCGGCCGGTGGTCGTGCACTCGCGCGAGGAGGTCGACGCGCAGATCGCGGCGTTCCCCGCCGCGCTGTTCGTGGACCCGCTGACCGGCCCGATCACCCGGACCGCGCTGCAGTCGCTGCGCCAGGCGGCGGTGGCCGCCGAGGTGCCGGTGCTGGTGACGGCCGGCCTCGGCCAGGCGAGCCGCGAGGCGGCGTACGGCGCCGACCCGGCCGTACTGCTCAAGGCCTTGGCCCCGCGCGACAGCGAGCAGCATCCGCCCCGGGTGCTGCTGATCGAGGAGCACGCGGAGATCGCGCTGGCGCTCACCGCGACGCTGGAGCGGCGCGGGATGCAGGTGGCGCGGGCCGCGAGCGACGCCGACGCGGTGACGCTGGCCGGGCAGTTCCGGCCGAACCTCGTGGTGATGGACCTGATGCGGACCAAGCACCGTCAGGCCGGGATCGTGGACTGGCTGCGTGCCAACGGGCAGCTCGACCGGACCCCGCTGGTCGTCTACACGGCGGCGGTCGAGCAGGCGGACCTGCCGAAGCTGGCGTCGGGCGAGACGGTGCTGTTCCTCGCGGAGCGGTCCACCAGCGACGAGGTGCAGGGGCGGATCGTGGACCTGCTGGCCCGGATCGGCACCAACTGACAGAGGGGCCGGGGGTGTTCACACACCCCCGGCCCCTCTGTCGGCGAAGAAGGCTCAGAGCCGGGTGACGTCCAGCTCCCCGTCCGCGTACCGCCTGCGCAGCACCTTCTTGTCGAACTTGCCGACGCTGGTCTTCGGGACGGTCTCGACGATCGTCCAGCGCTCGGGGAGCTGCCAGCGGGCGATCCCGCACTCCTCGGCGAGGAAGACCCGCAGCGCCTCGAAGCCGACTTCCGCGCCCTCCTTCAACACCACGGTGGCCAACGGGCGTTCGTCCCACTTCTCGTCCGGCACGGCGACCACGGCGGCCTCGGCGACGTCCGGGTGGGCCATCAGGGCGTTCTCCAGCGCGACCGAGGAGATCCACTCGCCGCCGGACTTGATGACGTCCTTGGCGCGGTCGGTCAGGGTGAGGTAGCCGTCGGGGGAGATGGTGCCGACGTCGCCGGTCTTCAGCCAGCCGTCCGCGCTGAACTTGTCGTCGGGGCGCAGGGGTTCGGCACCGGGGCCGTTGTAGTAGGCGCCCGCGATCCAGGGGCCGCGCACCTCCAGCTCGCCCGCCGACTCGCCGTCCCAGGGCAGGCGTTCGCCGCCGGGGCCGGTGAGGCGGGCCTCGACGGAGGTGGGGAAGCGGCCCTGGGTGAGCCGGTAGGCGAGCTCCTTCTCGGTGCCGATCGCGTGGGCGGGCGGCCGGGCGACCGTGCCGAGCGGGGAGGTCTCCGTCATGCCCCAGGCGTGGCAGACCCGCATGCCGAGCGCGTCGAACGCCTCCATCAGGGAGGGCGGACAGGCCGCGCCGCCGATGGTGACCTGGACGAGGGAGGAGACGTCGCGGGGGTGGGCACTGAGTTCGGCGAGCAGGCCCTGCCAGATGGTGGGGACCGCGGCCGCGTGCGTCGGGCGCTCGGCCGCGATCATCTCGGCCAGCGGTACCGGCTGGAGGAACCGGTCCGGCATCAGCAGGTTGACGCCGGTCATGAACGCGGCGTCCGGCAGGCCCCAGGCGTTGACATGGAACTGCGGGACGACCACCAGCGAGGTGTCCTGGTCGGTCAGGCCCATCGACTGGGTCATGTTGACCTGCATGGAGTGCAGGTAGACCGAACGGTGGCTGTACACCACGCCCTTGGGGTCGCCGGTGGTGCCGGAGGTGTAGCACATGGCGGCGGCCCGGCGTTCGTCCAGCTCGGGCCAGTCGTACGTCTCCGGGTGGCCGGCGAGCAGTTCCTCGTACTCGTGCAGCTGGGCGGTGCCGCCCGCGAGCGGGGCGCGGTCGCCGGGACCGGACACCACGATGTGCTCGACGGTGGGCAGCTGCGCCAGCAGGGGCGCGAGGAGCGGGATCAGCGAGCCGTTCACGATGATCACGCGGTCGGCCGCGTGGTTGATGATCCACGCGAGCTGCTCGGCGGGCAGCCGCAGATTGAGCGTGTGCAGCACGGCGCCCATGGACGGGATGGCGAAGTACGCCTCCACGTGCTCGGCGTTGTTCCACATCAGGGTGGCGACCCGGTCGTCGTCCCGCACCCCGAGGCCGGTCAGGGCGTGCGCGAGCTGGGCGGAGCGGGTGCCGATCTCGGCGAAGGTGCGCCGGTGCGGCTCGGACTCGCCGGTCCAGGTGGTGATCAGGGACGACCCGTGCACGGTCGCGCCGTGGGTCAGAATCCTCGAGATCAGCAGCGGTACGTCCTGCATGGTGCTCAGCACAGCGGGCGTCCTCCCCGGCAGCGTTGCCTGTACGGAAGTAGAGTCGCGCTGATTCTGCGCACATACCGCGCGGTATGTCACTAGGGGCAGGGAAAGTCGCGCTGTGGGCTGCGCCTCGTGGCGGTGCTTCCGCTACTCAGCGGGCGAGACCGAGTTCCGGGTCCTCGCGGAGTTTGCCGAGGGCGCGGGAGACGGCGGACTTCACGGTGCCGACCGAGACCCCGAGCAGCTCGGCGGTCTGGGCCTCGCTGAGGTCCTCGTAGTAGCGCAGGACGACCATCGCCCGCTGGCGCGCGGGCAGGCGCAGGATCGCCCGCCACATCGCGTCGCGCAGCGCCTGCCGTTCGGCCGGGTCGTCGGCGCCGGGACGCGGCTCGGGCTCGGGCAGCTCGTCGCAGGCGAACTCGTCCACCCGGCGTCTGCGCCACTGCGAGGTACGGGTGTTGAGCAGGGCGCGGCGCACATAGCCGTCCAGCGCCCGGTGGTCCTCGATGCGCTCCCAGGCGACGTACGTCTTGGCCAGCGCGGTCTGCAGCAGGTCCTCGGCGTCGCTCGGGTTGGCGGTGAGCGAGCGGGCGGTACGCAGCAGGGCGGGGTGGCGGGCACGGACGTAGGAGGCGAAGGAGGGGTACGGCGAGGTCCCGGCCGGTGCGAGCCGGGGGTGGGGGAGAGTCTGCCGCGCTGGTGCGGCGGCGGCCGAGGCGCTGATGCAGACGGGTGCGGTCATGTCTCCACGCTAGGAGCGGGTACGGCGCCGGGGATCGGCCGGAGGTCCCGAAGCCGGGTCCGCCTCAGGTTGTAGGGGTGGGGTGCGCCGGACCTCCTGAAGGTGGAGTGGGCCTCCACCCGGCCTGGGGGTTGTCCCGGAGGGGTCGTCGGGGCGGGGCGCGGCACGCGTACGGACTGGACGGGGCCGGGCGTACGACAGCGGCGCGGCGGGCACCGAAGTGCCGGCCGCGCCGCTGTCATGACCCCGAAGCACACCCCGGCGGAGTCCCTCCCCAGGGACCCCGCCCCCGGCTCACCGGAGAGGTCCGCGGTGACTGCTGTCCATCTCTTCCTCCAGACCGACTACGGCTTGAGTCGGGGAGGTTGGCCGACCATCCCGACTCGTTTCCTGCGGCGTCGCACCGGAGTACTGCCCGCCCGGCCCCGTCCCAATCTCCTCAGGGGGCACGATTACCACGCAAGCGTGAGGACAAGTCGATAAACCCCCATCGCCACATTTCTTCGCTCTGCGGTGCAGACCGGACATCCCCGCCCACTTCCCATACTCGAACGCGCGTACGACCATGGAGTCATGGCCACCTCCGCCCGGCAGACCACGCCGCCGGCCCTCGCCCACGCGCTGTCAGCCGCCGAGCGCGGGCTGGCCGTCATCCCCCTGTCCCGGCGGAAGCTCCCGGCGCTGCGTTCCCCGCACCACGACGACCCCGCGCACCCGCCCTGCCACGGCGAGTGCGGACGGCTCGGGCACGGGGTGCACGACGCCTCCGCCGACCCCGCGCGCGTGCGCGCCCTGTTCGCCGCCGCGCCCTGGGCCACCGGGTACGGCATCGCCTGCGGGCTGCCCCCGCACCATCTGATCGGCGTCGACCTGGACACCAAGCCCGGTACGGACTCCCCGGCCGCGCTGCGCGCCCTCGCGGTACGGCACGGGTTCACGATCCCCGAGACGGTCGTCGTCCTCACCCCGAGCGGCGGCCGCCATCTCTGGCTCACCGGGCCGCCGGACGTGGCGGTCCCCAACTCCGCGAGCCGGCTGGCGCCCGGCATCGACATCCGGGGCGCGGGCGGCTACCTGGTCGGCCCCGGCTCATGGGGCACCCGCGGTACGTACGCGACGGCGCCGGGCACCGCCCGTCTCCGCCCGGCACCCTGTCCCCCGGCCCTGCTGCACCTCCTCCTGCCCCCGCCGCCACGGTCTTCGCGGGCGCACTCGGCGGACGGTGGCGCGGCCCTGCTCCACTTCGTCCGCACCGCGCACGAGGGCGAGCGCAACTCCCGCCTCTTCTGGGCGGCGTGCCGGGCGTGGGAACAGGGCATGGGGGCCGCGCTGGCGGACCCCCTCCTGGACGCGGCCCTGGACACCGGCCTGCCGGAGGCGGAGGCACGGGCGACGCTGGGGTCGGCGGCACGGAGGGCGGGGGGACCTTGATGAAGCACCCGCACCGGTGGATCGTGGACCCGTCCCCGACAGCCTCTGGAGGCAAAGTGCCCGCCCTGCACGTCAAGGCATTCGACCACCTGGTCCTCAAGGTCGCCGACGTCGAACGCTCCCTCGGCTTCTACACCACGCTCCTCGGCCTCCAGCCGGAGAACGTCGACGAGTGGCGCGCCGGCAAGGCCCCCTTTCCCTCCGTCCGCATCACCCCGGACACGATCATCGACATCGTCGAGGGCCCCCGCTCCGACTCCAACGTCGACCACTTCTGCCTGGTCGTGGACCCCCTGGACTGGGCCGAAGTAATCGCCACCGGCCACTTCACGGTCCTGGAGGGCCCGGTCCAGCGCTCCGGCGCGCGCGGTGAGGCGACGTCGATCTACGTCCAGGACCCGGACGGCAACACGATCGAGCTGCGGTGGTACCCGGAGGACAAAGGGGCGTGACGCCGGACAGGCAGACGGCTGTGCAGGCCGGGGGTGACGCGCTGGCCGGAAGCATGGCGAACGCGGGGGCGGTCTTCCGGCGGGGTGAGCTGGTGGAGCGTCCGGCGCCACCCCACGCGGGTGCGCTGCATCCTTACCTCCTCTCGCTGAGAGAACACGGCTTCCACGCGGCTCCGGTGCCCGTCGGTCTCACCGTGGACGGCCGGGAGCAACTGACCTTCATCCCGGGTGACGTGGCCCTGCCGCCGTTCCCGGACCGGGTGATGACGATGGCCGCCCTCCGGTCGGTGGGGAGCCTGTTGCGGCGCCTGCACGAGGCCGGCGCGGCCGTCGCGATCGACACCTGTGCCGAGTGGCCCAGGGACCTGGCCGACCCGGCGGGCGGAACGATGCTCTGCCACAACGACGTCTGCCCGGAGAACGTCGTATTCCGGGACGGCCGTGCCGCCGCCCTGATCGATTTCGACATGGCGGCCCCGGGCCGTCCCCTCTGGGACGTGGCCATGACGGCCCGCTACTGGGTTCCCATGCTCGATCCGGCGTCCGCGGCAGCCCTGTATCCCGCCGGCCTGGACGCACCCGCGCGGTTGCGGGTCCTCGCCGACGGATACGGCCTGTCCGCCCAGGAGCGCGCCGAGTTGCCCCGCGTCATCGAACAGGCCACGGAGGTCTGCCGCGCCTTTGTCACCCACCGCGTGACCGAGGGCGACCCCGTCTACCTCCAGGCACTGGCTGAGCGTGGCGGCTGGGAGCGCTGGGACCGCGTGCAGACCTGGCTGGCGGACCGCCGCGAGACGTTTACGGCAGCCCTGCGGAACTGACCGGCCGGGGTACCCCACGCAGTAGGGGCGCCCCCTTGGCCGGGGGCGCCCCTCACCTCTGCGGAGGCGGTGGGATTTGAACCCACGGTGACATCGCTGCCACGACGGTTTTCAAGACCTTTTTGCGATCACGGCCGCTGACCGCGACGCCGCAGGTCAGACGCGTGCGGGCACTCCAGCGGAGCCGTCATCGTCGTCATCGTGCCCCCTGCGTGCCCCTTGGGGTCGTCTTGCCCGCTGAACCAGGTGGCCGACGACGACCGCCGGCCGAAGTACCAGCGGATCGCGGACTCCCTGCGCGAGGCGATCCAGTCGGGCGAATACGGCCCCGGTGATCGCCTCCCTGGAGAGAACGACCTGATGGCCGCGCACGGCGTGGCTCGCATGACTGCCCGACAGGCGTTGAGCGTGCTCCGAGACGAAGGCGTCGCCGAGGCCCGCAAGGGCGCCGGCGTGTTCGTCCGAGCCTTCCGTCCCCTTCGGCGCCGAGGTATCCAGCGACTTTCCCAGCAGCAATGGGGTAGCGACCGTTCCATCTGGTCCGCGGACATCGAGAATCGCGAGCTCGAGGTGGACCAGGTCACCGTGTCCGAGGAGGCCGCGCCCGACCGCATCAGCGCGGTTCTGGGCCTGGCCGACGACGAAACGGTGTGCGTGAGGCGCCGACGCTTCGTCTTGGACGGGAAAGCCGTCCTGCTCGCGACGAGCTATCTGCCCTCGTCAGTGGTCGCCGGGCCCGCCATCACCCAGGAGGACACAGGACCAGGCGGAACGTACGCCAGGCTTGCCGAACTCGGCTACAAGCCAGTGCACTTCCGCGAGGAGATCCGCTCACGCATGCCGTCGAAGGATGAAGCGGCACAGTTGAGCATGTCCCCCGGCACGCCGGTCATCCACATCTGCCGCACCGCGTTCGCGGACGAAGGCCGCCCCGTCGAGATCAACGAGATGACGCTCGACGCCGCGTCCTACATCCTGGAGTACGACTTCGACGCGTGACCTGGGCTGTTACAGGTTTCTCTACCTCATCAAGCCCCGGCTGCGCTCCGCCCCGCCGGGCGCGCTTCCCGGCTCCGCTCCGGGCGCCGCTCCTGCCTCCGGCCCGCTCCGCCCGCGCTGCGCCGACGCGCGCCCACGTGTGAATAGGGCCGGAAGCCATGAGTCGATCACCCGCATAGCGTGGGCCAGGTCAAGGCAATGCCTCCGGCGGGGGATCGGCCGGCACCGGGGGGAGAGGGCGCCGTTGCCGCCCTCGGGTCCGTTGTGGCGTGCGCGGGTGCTCCCATCCCGTACGCCATCGACCCAGGCAGAGACGAGCAGACGCGGCCCATGGCGTCCAGGTCGTTCCTACAGTGGCGCGCTCCACCTGGACGCCATGAACCACGCCCGCTCCACGGTGTGTGGGTCGACGGCGTACGGGGTGAGTGGTGGGCTGGGATATGTCCTTCCGCGGGTGTCCGTCAGGCGGCAAGATCGCGTATCGCCAAGAACACCCCTGTGGCGAGCGGAGATTGAGATGGACGTGGTGGCGTCGTGGCCCGACAGTGAGGCATTGGGCGAGCCTGGGCCCGTTGCTCCGCTCGACGGAGTTGACATGGCGATGCTGATGCGGTCCGTGCGGGCTCAGGCCGACCGAGCGGTGCCCGGCATCGACGACATGGCTTCATACCTCGCCGCACAGGTGTCGGACACTTCACACCGTGAGGTAGTGGGCCCGCTTCTCGACGGCCAGGGCGCCAGCGGTGTCGTGGTGCGGGGCGGCACAGTCATCGCTTCGTGGGGCGACCCGAAGCGCGAGGAGATGGCCTACAGCGCAACGAAGAGCGTTCTGTCCCTGGTCGCCGGTATCGCGTTCGACACGGGCAAGCTGCGCCTGGATGAACCTGTGTCCTTGTCGGTGAACCTCCCCCAGTTCGCGGGCCCCCATGGGCGCGCGATCACGTGGCGTCATCTCCTCGACCAGACCAGCCAGTGGGAAGGCGAGCTGTGGGGCAAGCCGACACAGGTAGACGCACAAAGCACGCGCGAGGGCACGGAGTCGGCAGGCGGGCCGCCCGGGGAGGGCTGGGCCTACAACGACGTCCGGGTGAACCTCACTGCCCTCGCGCTCACGGTGCTCCTGGGCCGCGCCCTGCCGGATGTGCTGCGCGACCATGTCATGACGGCAATCGGCGCCTCAGATGGCTGGTCCTGGCACGGCTACGAGAATTCAGTGGCCGAGATCGAGGGCGCCCGTGTCCCGGTAGTCTCCGGGGGCGCCCACTGGGGCGGCGGTCTGTGGATCAGTGCTCTGGACCTGGCCCGCCTAGGCCAACTCTGTCTGCGCGGTGGAGTATGGGGCGTCCGTCAGGTCATCTCGCGCGACTGGATCGAGGAGCTTTGGACCCCCTGCCGGGTCAAGCCGAACTACGGCCTGTCCTGGTGGCTCAACCACGACCGCACGGTGTGGCCGAAAGCTCCAGAGACCGGCCGCTGCGCCCGCGGCAACGGTGGCAGCCACCTGCTGTGGGTGGATCCGGCCCGCGACCTGGTAATCAGCTCGCGGTGGGGCGCGGGGGTCGAACAACTCCTGGTCGAGGTCTCGGAAGCAGTGGAGCCCTGTATCAACTGACAGAGCGACGGAGCAGAAGTTCCTCGTGCCCCAGCCGTGCCCGACAGAGCGGGAAACCACGGGGAACACCGGGCGGTCACGGTTACAGGGCACAAGAACGGCCCCTGACCAAACTCCAGGTCAGGGGCCGTTCTCACTGCTCACCACGCGGAGGCGGTGGGATTTGAACCCACGGTGACATCGCTGCCACGACGGTTTTCAAGACCGTTCCCTTAGGCCGCTCGGGCACACCTCCCCGCTTCGCCCACCTGGGGCGGAGCGGGGTACAGCGTACCGGGAGCGAGGGGCGGGCGGGGGACCTGGCTCAGCTGTCGCCGACTCGGGAGCCGAGGGTGAGGTCGACGGTGTGCTGGTCGCCGCCCCGGGTGTAGGTGACCTTGACCTTGTCGCCGGGCTTGTGGGTCCAGATCTCGCCGATCAGGGTGGGGCCGCTGTCGATGACGGAGTCGTCCAGCTTGGTGATGACGTCGCCCGGCTTGAGGCCAGCCTTGGCGGCGGGGCCGCCCGACTCGACCGCGTCCGCGCCGCCCGCGCCCTGGTCGGTGATCTTCGCGCCGTCGGCGGACTCCTCCAGGGAGACCGAGGCGCCGATCTTGGCGTACACCGGCTTGCCGGACTTGATGAGCTGCTGGGCGACGTACTTCGCCTGGTTGATCGGGATGGCGAAGCCGAGGCCGATCGAGCCGGACTGGCCGGAGCCGAAGCTGCCGCCGCTGGTCGACTGGATCGCGGAGTTGATGCCGATCACCGCGCCGGAGGCGTTGAGCAGCGGGCCGCCGGAGTTGCCCGGGTTGATCGACGCGTCGGTCTGCAGGGCACTCATGTAGGACGCCTTGCTGCTGGAACTGCCGTCGCTGGATGCCACGGGGCGGTTCTTGGCGCTGATGATGCCGGTCGTCACCGTGTTGGACAGCCCGAAGGGGGCGCCGATGGCGATCGTCTCGTCGCCCACCGCGACCTGGTCGGAGTTGCCGAGGGAGAGCGGCTTGAGGTCCGAGGGCGCGTTCTTCAGCTTGACGACGGCCACGTCGTAGCCCTGGGCGTGTCCCACGACCTCGGCGGCGTACTTGCGGCCGTCGGGGAAGGTGGCGGACAGCTTGCCGCCGTCGACCGCCTCGGCGACCACGTGGTTGTTGGTGACGATGTGGCCCTGGGTGTCGAAGACGAACCCGGTGCCCGTGCCGCCCTCGCCGCTGTTGCTCTCCGCCTCGATGGTCACCGTGCTGGGCAGCGCCCTGGAGGCCACGCCCGCGATGGTGCCCGGCGCCCGCTTGACCTGCGAGGCGCCGTTGTCCGCGGCGGAGATCGTGGTGGAGCCCTGGCTGTCGTTGTCCTTGGCCAGGGTGTAGCCGAGGCCGCCGCCCAGACCACCGGCGACCAGCGCGGCCACCAGCACCGCCGCGATCAGCCCGCCGCGCCCGCCGCCGGCCGGCTTCGGCGCCGGCTGCTGGTACGAGGCACCCCAGCCGCCGCCCGCGCCCGCCTCGCCGTAACCCGGCGTACCGGGGGGCGGCGGGGGCGGCCAGGAGCCCTCGGGGGCGCCGTAGGACTGGGTGGGGCCGGGCCCGTACGGGTGCTGCTCCGGCGGGCCGGAGGGCACCGGCGGAAGCTGAGCCGTCGCACCCGCGTCACCCTGCGGGGGAGCGGGAGATGCCACCGGCACAGGAGGTGCGGACGGGGCCGGGGGTACCGCGTTGCCCTCGTTCTCGGTGCTCACAGCTCTTCTCTCCTCGATCCACGGCTGTTGTCGTCGGTCGCGCTCGGTCGAACTCGATCATGCTCAGTCGCCCACCGGTCGCGCCGCGTCTTATACGGGGCGCGACCGGTCGCGCCCGTCCATGGTCGGTCATGCGCGTGGCCGTGCGCACGCCCGTCGCCCAAGACGCGCGGACCGGCGCGACAAGGCCGCACATGGTCCCGTACCTGTTCCTGTTGTACGCACCCAGCTTTTCCCACGGGCCGTCAGGGCACCGTAAGCGGTCCCTGTGGGACCGCGGAGACCCTTTATATAGGACTTCTCGGGCATAAGTGAGATAAGTATGTACGGAGGTCCGCCCGGTGGCGCACTCCTCCCGGTCGCCTGCCCGCTCGCGCGCCCCGCACAACCCCCGGTCGGTGGCACCATGACGCGGTGACCCACGCACCACACCACACGATCCAGGTCGTCGCCCACCGTGGAGCCTCCGAGGACGCGCCCGAACACACCCTCGCCGCCTACCGCAAGGCGATCGAGGACGGCGCGGACGCCCTGGAGTGCGATGTACGGCTCACCGCCGACGGACACCTGGTCTGTGTCCACGACCGCCGGGTGAACCGCACCTCCAACGGCCGGGGCGCCGTCTCCGCCCTGGAGCTGTCCGACCTCTCGGCCCTCGACTTCGGCTCCTGGAAGGGCCGGGCGGGCCGGGACGAGGAGCCCGACTGGGAACACCGGCCCGAGGACCGCGAGGAGACCTCGGTCCTGACCCTGGAGCGCCTGCTCCAACTCGTCGCCGACGCGGGGCGCCGGGTCGAGCTGGCCATCGAGACCAAGCACCCCACCCGCTGGGCCGGCCAGGTCGAGGAACGCCTGCTCGCCCTGCTGCGCCGGTACGGGCTGCACGCCCCCGCCTCTGCCGAGGCCTCCCCGGTGCGCGTGATGAGCTTCTCCGCACGCTCCCTGCACCGGGTGCACGCCGCCGCCCCGGCCCTGCCCCTGGTACTGCTCGCCCAGTTCGCCACCCCGCGCCTGCGTGACGGACGCCTCCCCGAGGGCGTCACCATCGCAGGCCCCTCCATCCGCATCGCCCGCGGCCACCCGGCGTACGTACGACGGCTCAAGGAGGCCGGTCACCAGGTGCACGTGTGGACCGTGAACGAGCCCGCCGACGTGGACCTCTGTGTGGAACTCGGCGTCGACGCCATCATCACCAACCGCCCGCGCGAGGTGCTCGGCCGCCTCGGCCGCTGACCCTCCCCCGGACTCCGGGAGTGCTCCGGCGCGTTCGCCTCCCGCACCGGGATTGCGAATGCGTCGCCGGAACGAGACTGGCCGGTTTCCGGTTCAGGCCAATGGGGCATCCACACCGTGGCGTGGGGCGAAGGAGGTCTCGGGGGTGGCGTTGGTGGTGGCACAGGAAGTGCCCGCGTCGTCGAGCATGGCCGTACCTCATGGCCCTGCCGGCGTGGGGAAGGCGAGGCACCGGATGCGTGCGCAACTGCGCGGCGGCGGGGTCCCGGAACCGGTCGTGGACGACGCCGTGCTGATTCTGTCGGAGCTGCTGAGCAACGCGTACCGGCACGGACGCCCGCTGGGCGGCGCCCGGGCCGGGGACGGCGCGGTGCGCGCGGACTGGCGGATCGACCCGCGCGGACGGCTCATCGTGGAGGTCACCGACGGCGGCGGCCCGACCCGCCCCGCCCCGGCCACCCCCTCGGTCACCGCGCACGGCGGCCGGGGCCTGAGCATCATCGACGCGCTCGCCGACGACTGGGGCGTACGGGACGACGTGCCGGGCGAGGTGACCGTCTGGGTGGTGGTCCACGCGGACGTGCACGATCCCGATGCCGGCGCCCCGCTCGAATCTTTCGCTACGCGCGTCACCACCCCCGCGCCGGTCGCCGCGCTGGCCCAACTCGGCTTCACGGACGCGTTCGAGAGCCTGGACTGAACGAGGGTCCCGAAAGGGGCGGTTGTCCACAGGCACTGCCCACCCCCGCCCGCGTCGTCCCCAGGTTCCCGTGGCTCGCGGCCCGAACGGCTAGGCTCCCGACCGTACGAGACCAGCCGTTACCGGGAGACAGCCACGATGGCCAAGAAGCGACCCCAGACCAAGGGCAGCCGCCCGCAGCCGCACGGGGCCGGGGGCGAGGTTCCGGTCGTCGGTGCCCGCGAGGCGTGCCCCTGCGGCAGCGGCCGCCGCTACAAGGCGTGCCACGGCCGCGCGGCCGCGCACGCCGTGACCGAGCTGGTGCAGCGCCCCTTCGAGGGCCTGCCGGGCGAGTGCGACTGGGTGGCGCTGCGCGAGCTGGTCCCGGCCGCGACCGTCGAACTCACCCTGAAGGAGGGCCTGCCCGAGGGCGTCCCCTCGGTCACGCTGGCCACCGTGCTGCCCATGGCGTGGCCCGCACTGCGCCGCGACGACGGCTCGGTGCTGCTGGGCCTGCAGAACGACACCGCCTCCGGCGACATCAGCCGCGATCTGGCCGACACCCTCCAGCGGGCCCTGGTGGCCGAGCCGGGCACCCCGGTGGAGGGCCGCCGCGCCCCCTCCGACGCTCTCCGGCTCCAGGACCTGCTGGCCGCCGACGGCCCCTTCGAGCCGGTCGTGCACAGCGGGTTCGAGTTCTGGGTGCCGGACGCGGAGAACGCGACGCCCGAGGTGGCCGCCTCCCTGGAGCGGGCCAACTCCGCCGCGATCCCCACGGTCAAGCTGACCGGGGTGGACGCCGCGTACTGGTGCGAGACCCCGGAGAAGAACCACCTGCGCTGGGTCATGCCGCACGAGGAGGAGCACCTGCTGGACGCGCTGGCCCGGCTGCACGCGGCGGGCACGTCCAGCCTGGGTGAGGGCACCCGCCTGGTCGGCTCGTTCCGCGCGCACGGGCTGACCGTGCCGGTGTGGGACCTGCCGAGCGGGGTCGGCGCCGAGGAGATCGAGAAGCCAGCCGCCGAGTTCGCCGAGCGGCTGGCCGCGGCCCTCGCGGTGACCGAGCCGCTCACCCCGGAGGAGCGCCGGGCACGCGGCGGCCTCACCAACCGGCAGGTCACCCTGAGCTGACCCCCCACAGGGCCTGGAGGACGGGGACGGGTGACGCCTGTCAGGAACAGGTGACTCCTGTCACAACTCCTCGGTGTGACAAGCGAATCGGTGTCCGAATGAGCAGGACCGAATTTGCGAACCGCCGATCTCTTGTTACCGTTCCAGTAGCCCGGTTGCTGGTGCATCCCCCGTCGCCAGCAACCGGGCCTTTCCATGCCCGCGCCCGGCCGGGTCAGCCATGGTCCTTCGCCAACTTCCGTTCAGTTCCGCGGAGTTGAGTTGCTGGCGGAGCGGAGCAGCAGCGGGTCCTCGGCGCCGCGCGCGAACTCGGAGACGGCCGTGTACGCGGCCCCCGCGCCCCGCGTGCGCTCGCGCGGAGTCTCACAGGTGGCGGGCGCGTCGTCCGCACCGGTGACACAGGTCGTACGCACCGCCCGGCCGTCCGGGCCCAGCAGGCTCAGGCCGGCGTCCAGGGCGTCGCCGGTGGTGTTGCGGTAGTACACCCGCGCCCAGGTGTCGCCGCCCCGCGTCAGGACGCAGGTCTGCGCCTCCAGACCGTCGGGCGAGGCGAGTTCGGGTCCGCAGCGGGAGAGGGTGATCCGGTCCGGGGAAGAGGGCACCGAAGCCGAAGCCGCACGTCCGTCCCCGTCCGCCCCCTGTTCCGCCGACGCCCCGCCCAGCGACAGCAGCAGGGCCGCCGCGACGAGGCCCGCCAGGGCGGAGGTACGGAGCGGACCGGCTCCCGGCCCGCCCGCGCGGGACCGGTGATTTCGCAGCATGGGCGGAAGATAACGAGCGCGCGCGGCCCCAAGGCCCCGCGCGCCCCCGACACCCCTACAACTCGGGCGCGCTCACACCCGTACGAGTGAGGGCCTCGACCACCGCGTCCACCACGGCCTCCACGTCCGGCAGCCACGGGGAGGCGGAGCCGGGCAGCGGGGCGCGCTCCCAGTGGACCT
Organism: Streptomyces griseoluteus; assembly: GCF_004784465.1. Classification (GTDB taxonomy): domain Bacteria; phylum Actinomycetota; class Actinomycetes; order Streptomycetales; family Streptomycetaceae; genus Streptomyces; species Streptomyces griseoluteus. The sequence goes on from NZ_SRRU01000004.1 coordinate 103,194, forward strand.
CGCCCTGGCCGGTGGTGGAGGGCGGGAGGGCGAGGTAGCCGCCCTCGCCGTGGAAGCGGAGCGAGCCGGGGACGAAGTCCTTGGCGTACAGCAGTTCGCCCAACTGCTCCATGGAGTAGGGCTTCACGAGGATCGCCCAGCGGTGCGGGGCCGCGACGACCGGGCCGAGCCGCATGCCGCGCCGGTCCAGCAGCGCCAGCGCGCGGGCTCCGGCCGCTGCGGGCAGGCTGACCGCGCAGGGGGCCTGGCCGCCGGTGGCGAGGACGATCGGCGCGTCCGGCCGGCTGGTCCACCACCAGCGCACCATGCGGGCGTCGGTGGTGGCCGCCAGCAGATCGGGGTCACCGGGATGGGCGCCGGGCACCGTGCAGGCGGGGTCGGGGCAGGAGCAGCCGGCCGGACCCTGCGGATCGGGGGCGGTGCCCGGCAGTACGGGCCACCGCCACATCGCCGCGAAGGTCGTAGCCGCGTCGATCAGCGCCGGGCCGTCGTCGCCCCGCCGGGGCGGAAGGCCGCTTCGGCTTCCGAGGATCTCGCGCATGAGCGCTCGTTCCTTTCCGTTGCACCGCTGGCAACACCGTGGACATCACAACATGTGTGGATCACTTCACTGTGCGTACCTGTTGGCGCATCACGCCCCCGCGTACGGCGGGGGAACCCCCAGGGATGGAACAACGGCCGCGTCCGACGTGCGGTTCTTCAGACGTGCGGTTCTTCAGGAGCACGGACACGGCACGGGGGTGGCGAAGTCTGGCGTTTTGCCGTCGCGCGTGTTTCTCTCCGCCTCCGCCACGGGAGGATGGGGCCCGGTCGTCGGTGGTTATGACGTCCGGGTCCTTCGCCAGGTTCCGGGCGGCCTGTGGCCACCCCTGGACTTCTCTCGAGTACGTACCCCGCACGACCGTGGTGACGCTCCGTCGAGCAGGGCCAGTCGACCGCAATGACGCTCCACCCGAGGCAGTTTCCAGCCAACTTGCCAGTAGGGCAAGGGGTTCCGGGATATCCCTCCCGCACCCCACCAACACCAGGAATCCCCGCAGGACAATGCTGGACATCCCCTCACGAGTGCGTGTACATGTGGAGACACTGCTGGCGGCGCAGAATCACATGGGGGTTTGCGATGCTTTTCAGCAAGACGCACCGGTCCGAGAGCCGGACGCCATGAACGCCCCGCACCCTCCGAAAGTGGCCGGAATCGATCCCACGGTTCCCACTCCCGCCCACACTGTCGCGCCCGCACCCCCCGCCCCGGAAGCCGGTCCCGCACCGGACGCCCCGGGAGGCACACCACCCCTCGTAGCCGCCGCGGAGGCCCCCGGCAGCCTGCTCCAGGACCGGCTGGCCGGCTGGGTCTCCGACCTCACCACTCTTCATGAGCTGACCGAACGGATGTGCCGAACATCCGCCCTGCCAGCCGCACTTGAGGAACTGCTGCGCGCCGGTGCCGCCCTCGTGGGCGCCCGGCGCGGTCTCGTCGTACTGGAACCCGGCGACGGACTCGGCCCCCGCAGCACCGTCGGCCTCGGCCTGGGCCGGGCCGATCTCGGCCACATCGAGACCGTCCCGCGCGAGGCGCTGCTGGCCGGTACCGCCGACCTCCTGGCCGAGCCCGGCCTCGACCCCCGCCACCGCGAGGTCGCCGCCCGCCTCGGTTACGCCGCCAGCCACGCCCTGCCGCTGGCCACCGACAGCACCCGTATCGGCGCCGCCGTCTGGCTCTACGACGAACCGGCCGCCCCCGACGAACACCACAGACATCTCATCGCGCTCTACCTCCGCCAGACCACCGAGCACCTCGCCCTGCTGCTGGAGGTGGAGCGCGCCCGCCTGGACACCGCCACCCTCACCGAGGAACTGCTCCCCTCCCGGCTCCCCCGCGTCCCCGGTGTCCAGCTCGCCGTCCGGCACCGCACCGGCCCGCGCGGCGGCGGCGACTGGTACGACGCGCTGCCGCTGCCCGACGCCGCCCTCGGCCTCTCCGTCGGCTCCGTCACCGGCAGCGGGCCGGGCGCCGTCGCCGCGATGGGCCGGCTCCGCGCCTCCCTGCGGGCCTACGCCGTGATGGAGGGCGAGGACCCGGTCGCCGTCCTCTCCGACCTGGAGCTGCTGCTCCGGCTGACCGAGCCCGCCCGCTCGGCCACCGCCCTGTTCGCCTACTGCGATCCGGCCGCGCGCCGGGTCACCCTGGCCGGTGCCGGGCACAGCCCGCCGCTGCTCATCGGGGAGCGCCGCACCGAGTACGTCGAGACCTCCCTGTCCGCCCCCCTCGGCATGCTCGCCTGCTGGGAGGCGCCCAGCGTGGAGTTCGGCGTCCAGTCCGGAGAGACGGTTCTCCTCTACACCGACGGGCTGCTCCGCCGTACCGGCGCGGCCATGGACCGGGCCTTCGCCCGGTTGCACGCGGCCGCGGCCGCGGTACCGCGCGCCCTGCGGGCCGACCCCGGCGCCGTCGCCGACCACGTCCTCGCCACCCTCCTGCCGGAGGAGGACACCGCCGCTGGCGACGAGGACGTGGTGCTCCTGGCGGCCCGCTTCGACTGAGCCCAGGCAGGCACGACCGGTCCGGTTTCGGTACGAACGTACGATGATGGAGGCACCCTCGCTCGGGCGTGGACGCGAGCGCCGCGTGCCCGCTGGGGGAGATCACACGCCGTACCGAGGAGGATCAGTGTCCGACGAGCTCAACGCCGTTACCGACGAGGCCACCGAGGCCGAGGAGCCCATCAAGCAGCGCAAGAACGGTCTCTACCCCGGTGTCTCCGACGAGCTGGCGGAGAACATGCGCTCCGGCTGGGCCGACACCGAGCTGCGTGATCTGGAGCCGATCCCGCAGGCCGCCGAGACCGCGCGCCGCCGCGCCGCGCTGTCCGCCCGCTTCCCCGGCGAGCGTCTGGTGATCCCCGCGGGCAACCTGAAGACCCGCTCGAACGACACCGAGTACGCCTTCCGCGCCGCCACCGAGTACGCCTACCTCACCGGCAACCAGACCGAGGACAGCGTCCTGGTCCTGGAGCCCACGGCCGACGGTCACCACGCCACCGTCTATCTGCTGCCCCGCTCCGACCGCGAGAACGGCGAGTTCTGGCTGTCCGGCCAGGGCGAGCTGTGGGTCGGCCGCCGCCACTCGCTGACCGAGTCCGAGGCGCTGTACGGCATCCCGGCCGCCGACGTGCGCGAGCTGGCCGGCAAGCTGCGCGAGGCCACCGGCCCGGTGCGCGTGGTGCGCGGTCACGACGCCGCGATCGAGGCGGCCCTGACCGACAAGGTCACCGCCGAGCGCGACGAGGAGCTGCGCGTCTTCCTCTCCGAGGCCCGCCTGGTCAAGGACGAGTTCGAGGTCGCCGAGCTGCAGAAGGCCGTCGACTCCACCGTGCGCGGCTTCGAGGACGTGGTGAAGGTCCTCGACAAGGCCGAGGCCACCTCGGAGCGCTACATCGAGGGCACCTTCTTCCTCCGCGCGCGCGTGGAGGGCAACGACATCGGCTACGGCTCGATCTGCGCCTCCGGCGCGCACGCCTGCACCCTGCACTGGGTGCGCAACGACGGCCCGGTCCGCTCCGGCGACCTGCTGCTGCTGGACGCCGGTGTGGAGACCCACACCCTCTACACCGCCGACGTCACCCGCACCCTCCCGGTCGACGGCACCTACACCGACCTCCAGCGCAAGATCTACGACGCGGTGTACGAGGCCCAGGAGGCCGGCATCGCGGCGGTGAAGCCCGGCGCCAAGTTCCGCGACTTCCACGACGCCTCCCAGCGCGTGCTCACCGAGAAGCTGGTCGAGTGGGGCCTGGTCGAGGGCCCGGTCGAGCGCGTCCTGGAGCTGGGCCTGCAGCGCCGCTGGACCCTGCACGGCACGGGTCACATGCTCGGCATGGACGTCCACGACTGCGCGGTCGCCCGCACCGAGGCCTACGTCGACGGCACCCTGGAGCCCGGCATGGTCCTCACCGTCGAGCCCGGCCTGTACTTCCAGGCCGACGACCTGACGGTGCCGGAGGAGTACCGGGGCGTCGGCGTCCGGATCGAGGACGACATCCTCGTCACCGCCGAGGGCAACCGGAACCTGTCGGCGGGGCTGCCGCGCCGCTCCGACGAGGTCGAGGCGTGGATGGCGTCGCTCAAGGGCTGACGACACGACGAAGGGCCGGGCATCGTGCCCGGCCCTTTTGTGAAGGACCCCTCACGCCGTGAGCAGCGAGGGGTCCTTCTTCCACTTCAGGATCTTGTCGAAGCTGATCACGGTGCCCGTGCGGCCCGGCCGGGCGCCGATGTGGACGTGGTCGGCCAGCTCCCGAATCAGACACAGGCCCCGGCCGTCCTCGGCGTCCACACGGGCCATCCGGATGTCCGGGGCGGGAGCGGACGGGACACCGGGGCCCGAGTCGGCCACCTCGATGCGGCACTTCTCGCCGTCCAGATAGGCCGTCACCCGGTACGCCTCGGTGTGCCCCCCACGCGCGGTCCCGCCGTGCTCGACGGCGTTGGCGCACGCCTCGGTGAGGGCCACGGAGATGTCGTACGAGACGTCGGGGTCGACACCGGCCGTCTCCATGGTGCCGATCAGCAGCCGGCGGGCGAGCGGGACGCTCGCGGCATCGCGGCGCAGATGGAGTGACCACCAGATGCTCATGCTCCAGCCTCCTGGCCGCGGCTCGACATACCGTTACCTATTGCCGTGCGTGAGCGCCCGTAAGCCCTCAAGTGACGTGATGCCGCCCATATGGTCGATGTGCGCCGGGACGAATCGGGGTATGAGGTACGGCCGTCGCCGCAGCGCGCGTCCCGGCGGTGGCGCGATCCGGCGGCCCTGCCTCGGGGGTGCGGCGGGCGCAGTGCGATGATGAGCCCCGCCATGAGTGCCCCCCGTCCGCGCACGGCGCGACCCGGACCCCGCGTCCGGCTGCTGCGGGCCGCGGTCTTCGCCGCGGTCTGTGTCGTGCTGGCCGCCGCCGGGCACACCACGGCCTCCTGCGCGAACGTCCCGCTGTGGACACTGGGCGCCGGGTTCGCGGGGTCCCTGCTGGTCATGGCGCCGCTCGCCGGACGGGCCCGGTCGGTGCCCGCCATCGCGGCCCTCCTCGCCCTCTGCCAGGTCGCCCTGCACACGCTGTTCGGCCTCGGCCAGCACACCGCGCAGCCCATGGCGTCCCTGGGCACCGCGCATTCCGGCGCGGCCGACGACGAGATGGTCCAGCGGGCCGCGCAACTGCTGTGCGGGTCCGGCCCGGCCACCCTGACCCCCGGCCAGGCCTACCGTCTGTTGCTCGACGCCCGCCTCATCGACGCCTCGGGCCGCTTCACCGGGCACGCGGCGACCGGCGGACACGCCTCCGGTATGGCCGGCTCCCCGGCCGGCCCGGTGCCGTCGGCGCTCTCACTGCTCTCGCTGCCGATGCTTCTCGGCCACCTCCTCGCGGCGCTCGCCCTGGGCTGGCTGCTGCGCCGGGGCGACCTGGCCGTGCTGCGGCTGGTCGAGCTGTCGACGCACGGGGTCGCGGAGGGCGCACTCGTGCGCTCCCTGCGCGCCGCGCTCGCGCTGACCCGCGCCCTGTACGCCGGGCTGCTGCCCGCGGCCGGGCCCGCCCCGCGCCTGCGCCGCACCGAGCGGGACGAGGCGCCGGTCCCGCAGGCCGCCGCGCTCCAGCACTCGGTGATCCGGCGCGGCCCGCCCGCCGACGCGTTCCGTCTCGCCGCCTGACGCGACCACCGCTCCCGTTCGTACGAGGAGGGGAGGGGCCGCCGTCACGCGGCACGCGCGTGTGCGCCTCTCCTACGCGCCCCGCGCACCCCTCACCGTCACCGGGCTCAGCACCGGATCTCGCTCAAGAGCGGAGTTTTCCCAGCATGCAGATCTCCCGTACCGCCTCCCGTGTCACCGCCGCCGTCGCCGTGGCGGGCGCGACCGTCCTCGCCGTGTCGGTCCCCGCCTTCGCGCACGTCTCCGTGCAGCCGGAGGGCACGGCGGCCAAGGGCGGCTACGCCACCGTCGACTTCAAGGTGCCCAACGAGCGCGACAACGCCTCCACCACCGAGGTCGAGGTCAACCTCCCCGCCGACCACCCGCTGGCTTCCGTCATGCCGCAGCCGGTGCCCGGCTGGAGCGTGAAGGTGACCAAGTCCAAGCTGGACAAGCCGTTGACCGTGCACGGCGAGAAGATCGGCGAGGCCGTCACCAAGGTGACCTGGACCGCCGACGGCAAGGGCATCCAGCCCGGCTACTTCCAGAAGTTCCCGCTCTCGCTGGGCGCGCTGCCGGAGGACACCGACCAGCTCGTCTTCAAGGCGATCCAGACGTACTCCAACAAGGAGGTCGTCCGCTGGATCGAGGTGCCGCAGGAGGGCCAGGACGAGCCGGAGAACCCGGCCCCGACGCTGGCGCTGTCCGCCGCTACCGACGACCACCACGGCACGGCCGCTGCCGCCGATGACGACGCCAAGGGCGGCGACAAGGACGACGCCCACCAGGAGGCGGCCGCCGACTCCGACGGCGGCACCGACACCACCGCCCGCGTGCTCGGCATCGTCGGCATCGTGATCGGCGTGGCGGGCGTGGCCTACGGCGTCCTCGCGGGCCGCCGCCGCACCGCCTGACCTCAACTGATCCGCGCGCACCGGGGCCTTGCCCGCCCGGTACGGCCCCGGTGCGCGCGGGAGTCATCGACCCCCCGGGACATCTCTCCATGCTCTCTCCGCTTGCTCCGCGCAAGAAGACCCTGGCCGCGGCCGCGCTGCTGGCCGCCGCCGCCTTCACCCTGTCCGCCTGCGGCAGCGGTGACGACTCCGCCTCCTCGCCCGTCTCCGTGGTCTCCGAGGAGGGCGGCTCCGACAAGGCCGCCACTGTCCTCGACCAGCCGTTCGCCAAGCCCGACCTGGTCCTCACCGACACCCACGGCAAGAAGTACGACCTGCGGGCCGAGACCAAGGGCCACCCGACGCTCGTCTACTTCGGCTACACCCACTGCCCCGATGTGTGTCCCACGACGATGAGCAACATCGCCGTCGCCATGAAGGCGCTGCCCAAGTCCGAGCAGGACGACCTGCGCGTCGTCTTCGTCACCACCGACCCCGGCCGCGACACCCCGGCCGAGCTGGGCACCTGGCTCAAGAGCATCGACTCGCGCTTCACCGGCCTGACCGGCGACTTCGCCACCATCCAGGCGGGCGCCCGCTCGCTCGGCATCTCGGTCGAGCCGACCAGCAAGGACAAGAACGGCAAGACCGTCTCCGTCCACGGCACCCAGGTCATCGCCTTCTCCCCGAAGACGAACGGCGGCTACGTCCTCTACGGCGAGGAGGCCACCGTCGACGACTGGACCAAGGACCTGCCCAAGCTCGTGCGCGGGGCGAAGCCGTGAAGCGGGCCGCACTGCCCGTCACCGCCCTCGCAGCCGCCCTCGCCCTCGCGGGGTGCGGCTCCGGCCAGGGGGCCGGCGAGCCCGAGCTGTCGGTGAGCGCCACCTACATGCCCCAGCCGGTCGCCGCCGACATGGCCGCCGGCTTCCTCACCGTCACCAACAGGGGTGGCGAGCAGGACGAGCTGACCTCGGTCAGCAGCGACATCGGCCGGGTCACCATGCACAGCACCAGCGGCGGCACCATGGCCGAGCGCACCTCCTTCGCGGTGCCCGCGCACGGCCGGCTCGTCTTCCGAAGCGGCGGCAACCACCTGATGTTCGAGCAGCTCAAGCAGAAGCCGCGCCAGGGCCAGACCGTCAAGCTCAAGCTGGGCTTCGCCAGGTCCGGCCCGCTCACCGTCGAGATGCCGGTGCGGTCCGCCACGTACAACCCGTCGACCGGACACTGAGGGAGGGACCACCTTGACGCGGACCATCACCCCCCGGCTGCGCACCCTGGTACTGCTGCTCCTCGCCGTCACCGGCGCGCTGTTTGCGGGCGCCGCGCCCGCCTCCGCGCACGCCGCGCTGACCGGCAGCGACCCCGCGCAGGGGGTGGTGGTCGACCGGGCCCCCACCCAGATCTCGCTCACCTTCTCCGAGCAGGTGGCGATGGGCGACAACTCGCTGCGCGTGCTCGACCCCAAGGGCAAGCCGGTCCAGTCCGGCGAACCGGCGAACGTCAGCGGCACCACCTACGCGGTCCGGCTGCACGCCGGGCTGGCGGACGGCACCTACACCGTCGCCTACCAGGTGGTCTCGGCCGACAGCCACCCCGTCGCCGGGGCCTACACCTTCTCCATCGGCGCGCCCTCGCGCACGGTCGTCTCCGACACCGGGGCGGGCGCGGGCAGCGGGCCCGTCGGCTGGCTGTACGCCGTCGGGCGGTACCTGTCCTACGCGGGCTTCATCGTGCTGGCCGGCGGCGCCGCCTTCGTGCTGGCCTGCTGGCGGCAGGGCGCGGGGGTACGGGCGCTGCAGCGGCTCGTGGTCGGGGGGTGGCTGACGCTCACCGCGGCCACGCTGGGGCTGCTGCTGCTCCGGGGCTCGTACACCTCCTCCGGCAAGCTCAGCGACGTCTTCGACCTCGACCTGCTCGGGCAGGTGCTCCAGACCAAGACCGGGGCCGCGCTGGTCTCCCGGCTGCTGCTGCTCGCCGCCGCCGCGCTGTTCGTCGCGGTGCTCTTCGGGGCGTACGCGCGGCGGGAAGAAGAGGAGGGGGCCGACGAGGACGCGGCCGCCGAGCGCCGTGACCTGGGCTTCGGGCTCGCCATCGGCGGGATCGTCGTCGGGGCCGGGCTCGCGGCGAGCTGGGCGATGGCCGAGCACGCGTCCACCGGGCTCCAGCCGGGTATCGCCATGCCGGTCGACATCGTGCATCTGCTCGCCGTCGCCTGCTGGTTCGGCGGACTGACCGCGCTGCTCGTCGCCCTGTACCGGGCGCCCGCCGACACCCCGCTCGGTACGGATGCGGTGCGGCGCTTCTCCCGGCTGGCCTTCGGCTCCGTTCTGGCCCTGGTCGCCACCGGTGTCTACCAGTCCTGGCGTCAGCTCGGCTCGTGGTCGGCCTTCACCGACACCCGGTACGGGCAGTTGCTGTTGGTCAAGCTGGGGCTTGTCGCGGTCATGGTGGGACTGGCGTGGATCTCCCGGCGGTGGACGGGCAGGCTCGCGGACGGGGGTACGGCTGAAGAGGCGTCCGAGGCAGCCGCGGATGCCCCGCCGGCCGAGACGGAGGTGCAGGCGCCCCTGGCCGCCACCGTGCCGTCCGGTGCTGCCGTCACCGAGGCCGCAGAAGCCCGGCCGACGGAGGGTGAGAATCCCGCCGACCCCGGCCGGGCCGCGCAGCTCGCTCGGCAGCGGGCCGCCGTCGAGACCGCACGGCGCAAGCGGGTGCGGGATGCCGACCCGAGCCGGGCCGGGCTGCGTCGGTCGGTGCTGGCGGAGGCCGGCGTCGCCGTTGTGCTGCTCGCGGTGACCACCGCGCTCACGCAGACCGAGCCGGGCCGTACCGAGCAGGAGGCCAGGGCGGCCACGGCTCCGGCCGCGAGTTCCCCGGCCGACACCTCCGGCGCCCTCACCCTGGACATGCCCTTCGACACCGGCGGCAAGAACGGCAAGGGCCTGGTCCGGATCGACCTCGACCCCGCCCGCGTCGGCGCCAACGAGATGCATCTGTACGTCCAGCGGCCCGACGGCCGCCCGTACGACATCCCCGAGGTGAAGGTCGCCCTCACCCTGAAGGCGAAGAAGATCGGCCCGCTCCCGGTGGCGCCGGAACACATCACCACCGGCCACTGGGCGGCGAACGGTGTCCAGGTCCCCATGGCGGGAGACTGGGAGGTCGCCGTCACCGTACGGACCTCCGACATCGACCAGGTGACCGTCTCCAAGAACGCGCAGATCGGCTGAACCGCACCATGCCCGACCCGTCCGTCCCCCAGACCCGAACCCCGGAAGCCGAGCAGTCCGCCCCCGAGCCGGGCCGGGGCGTCTCCCGCCGTGCCCTGCTCGGCACCGCCGGTGCCACCGGCCTCGTGCTCGGCGCGGCGGGCGGCGCCCTGGGGTACGCCGCCGCGCCCGCCCCCGCCACGCCGCTCACCTCGATCGGCACGGACCGCGCGATGTTTCACGGGAAACATCAGCCCGGCATCACCGACGCACTCCAGGCCCACGGTCATCTCGTGGCCTTCGATCTGAAGCCGGGCGCGGGCCGCAAGCAGGCGGCCGCCCTGCTGCGCCGCTGGTCGGTGGCGGCCGAACGGCTGATGGCGGGCGAGGCGGCCCCGCACGAGGACACCGATGTGGCCCGCGACGCCGGACCCTCCTCGCTGACCGTCACCTTCGGCTTCGGGCACAGCTTCTTCGCCCGCACCGGACTGGAGAAGCAGCGGCCGGCCGCGCTGGACCCCCTGCCCGACTTCTCCGCCGACCACCTCGACAGGAAGCGCGGCGAGGGCGACCTGTGGGTGCAGATCGGCGCCAATGACGCGCTGGTCGCCTTCCACGCGCTGCGCACCCTGCAGAAGGAGGCGGGCGACGCGGCCCGCGTCCGCTGGCAGATGAACGGCTTCAACCGCTCGCCGGGCACCACCGCGCATGCGATGACCACGCGCAACCTGATGGGCCAGATCGACGGCACCCGCAACCCCAAGCCCGCCGAGCCGGACTTCGACCAGCGGATCTTCGTTCCCGCCTCGGGGGAGCCCGCCTGGATGGCGAACGGCTCCTACGCCGTCGTCCGCCGCATCCGCATGCTGCTGGACGACTGGGAGAAGCTGGCGCGCCCGGCGCAGGAGGCGGTGATCGGCCGCCGCAAGTCGGACGGCGCCCCGCTGTCCGGCGGCGACGAGACCACGCCGATGGACCTGGAGAAGGCGGACGCGCAGGGCGAGTACGTCGTCCCGCTCAACGCGCACGCCCGGATCACCCGGCCCGACCAGAACGGCGGGGCCGCGATGCTGCGCCGCCCCTTCTCCTTCCACGACGGTTACGACGCGGACGGCACCCCCGACGCCGGGCTGCTGTTCATCTGCTGGCAGGCCGACCCGCTGCGCGGCTTCGTGCCGGTGCAGCGCAAGCTCGACCGGGGCGACGCGCTGTCGCGGTACCTGCGTCACGAGGCGAGCGGGCTGTTCGCGGTGCCGGGGGGCGCGGCGAAGGGCGAGTACGTGGGTCAGCGGCTGCTGGAGAGCTGACCAGGCATCCCGGACGCACCTTTCGCAGGCGTCCGGGATCGAAACCACCCGGAAGGGTGGCCGGCATGAGACGGCCGGGCCGGCTCGCCGCAGGGCCATTAGGGTGAGGGCATGCCAGCGAGTTACGCGTATCTCGGTCCCGAAGGCACCTTCACCGAAGTCGCCCTCCGTACTCTCCCGGAGGCCGCCACCCGCGAGCTGATCCCGTACGTCTCGGTGCAGTCCGCGCTGGACGCGGTGCGCACCGGCGAGGCGGAGGCCGCGTTCGTGCCGATCGAGAACTCGGTCGAGGGCGGGATCACCACCACGCTGGACGAACTGGTCGCGGGCGAGCCACTCACGATCTACCGCGAGGTGCTGCTGTCGATCACCTTCGCGCTGCTGGTCCGGCCGGGCACGAAGCTGGCCGACATCAAGACGGTCACCGCCCATCCCGCCGCCCAGCCGCAGGTCCGCAACTGGCTGCGCGCCCACCTCCCCGACGCCCTGTGGGAGTCGGCCGCCTCCAACGCGGACGGCGCCCGTCTGGTCCAGGAAGGCCGGTACGACGCGGCCTTCGCGGGCGAGTTCGCGGCGGCCCGGTACGGTCTGGTGCCGCTGGAGACCGACATCCACGACGCGGAGAACGCGCAGACCCGGTTCGTGCTGGTGGGCAGGCCCGCCCGGCCCGCCGCGCCGACCGGTGCCGACAAGACCTCGGTGGTGCTGTGGCAGCGGGAGGACCACCCCGGCGCCCTGCGTGACCTGATCGACGAGTTCGCCACCCGTGGTATCAACCTGATGCTGCTCCAGTCCCGGCCGACCGGCGAGGGCATCGGAAACTACTGCTTCTGCGTGGACGCCGAGGGGCACATCTCCGACCGGCGGATGGCGGAGGCACTGATGGGGCTGAAGCGGGTCTGTCTCCAGGTGCGCTTCCTGGGCTCCTATCCGCGTGCCGACATCGCGCCGGGCGGGGCGCGGCCCCTTCAGCCGGGCACGTCCGACCAGGAGTTCCTGGCCGCCTCCGACTGGGTGACCCGCTGCCAGGACGGCCGTTTCTAGCGGTCCGCGTTATCCACAGAAGTTATCCACAGGCCCGCTTCTCTACCTGGGGACAAGTCGACAACAAGACCCAGAGGGTCGACAAATCGGTTCACAGTCCGCGGCTGCATTCAGCCCAACGCGGATCACCCTTCGTCCACCTGTTTCCATCAATTCAGCTTTTAGGGCGACCACTTTCCACTCGAAAGTGGCTATCCAGGGAGTTTGAACCGAGAATTCCACGGGAGACGAGCGCCTCGGAATGATCAATTCCGAAATCCACAGTCACTCCACACAGCCTGTGGATAACTTCCCGCGGGGTGTGGACGCGCACGCACGCCCTGGGTATATGGGTCCCGGCCGGTCTGCGCGCACCGGTAGCCTTGGGCCTGTGATTGACCTTCGCCTGCTTCGTGAGGACCCTGACCGTGTGCGCGCCTCCCAGCGTGCCCGTGGAGAGGACGTCGCGCTCGTCGACTCCCTCCTGTCTGCCGACGAGCGGCGCAGGTCATCGGGTGTCCGCTTCGACGAGCTGCGCGCCGAGCAGAAGCAGCTCGGCAAGCTAATCCCCAAGGCCACCCCCGAGGAGCGGGCCGAGCTGCTCAGCCGTGCCGAGCAGCTCAAGGCCGACGTCAAGGCGGCCGAGGCCGAGCGCGACGAGGCCGACGCGGAGACCCAGCGCCTGCTGCTCGGACTCGGCAACCTCGTCCACCCCTCCGTCCCGGTCGGTGGCGAGGAGGACTTCGTCACCCTGGAGACGCACGGCGAGATCCGCGACTTCGAGGCGGAGGGCTTCGCGCCCAAGGACCACCTCGAGCTCGGCCACATCCTCGGCGCGATCGACACCGAGCGCGGCGCCAAGGTCTCCGGCTCCCGCTTCTACTTCCTCACCGGCGTCGGCGCCCTGCTGGAGCTGGCCCTGGTCAACGCGGCCATCGCGCAGGCCACCGCGGCCGGCTTCACCCCGATGCTGACCCCGGCGCTGGTCCGCCCCCAGTCCATGGCGGGCACCGGCTTCCTCGGCCAGGCCGCGCAGGACGTGTACCACCTGGAGAAGGACGACCTCTACCTGGTCGGCACCTCCGAGGTGGCGCTCGCCGCGTACCACATGGACGAGATCATCGACGCGGACCGGCTGCCGCTGCGCTACGCCGGGTTCTCCCCCTGCTTCCGCCGCGAGGCCGGTTCCCACGGCAAGGACACCCGCGGCATCTTCCGCGTCCACCAGTTCGACAAGGTGGAGATGTTCTCCTACGTCGCCCCGGAGGACTCCGAGGCCGAGCACCAGCGCCTGCTGGACTGGGAGAAGCAGTGGCTGACCTCGCTGGAGCTGCCGTTCCGCGTGATCGACGTGGCCACCGGTGACCTGGGCTCCTCCGCCGCCCGCAAGTTCGACTGCGAGGCGTGGATTCCGACCCAGGGCAAGTACCGCGAGCTGACGTCCACCTCGGACTGCACGGAGTACCAGTCCCGTCGGCTGCAGATCCGGATGCGCGACGGCAAGCAGGTCCGCCCGCTGGCCACGCTCAACGGCACGTTGTGCGCCGTACCGCGCACCATCGTGGCGATCCTGGAGAACCACCAGCAGCCCGACGGCTCGGTCCGTGTCCCCGAGGTCCTGCGCCCCTACCTGGGCGGACGGGAAGTCCTGGAGCCGGTCGCCAAGTGAGCAACCCCTTCCCGTACGGCCTGGTCGCCACCGATCTGGACGGCACGCTGCTGCGCGGCGACGAGACGATCTCGCCGCGCACCCGTGAGGCGCTCGCCGCCGCCACGGCCGCGGGCGCCGCGCACATCGTCGTCACCGGCCGGGCGGTCCCCTGGACCCGGCACATACTGGACGACCTCGGCTACCAGGGCCTCGCCGTCTGTGGCCAGGGCGCCCAGGTCTACGACGCCGGACAGCACCGGCTGCTGACCTCGGTGACGCTGGACCGGCAGCTGGCGGGCGTCGCCCTGGCCAAGATCGAGGCCGAGGTGGGCCCGCTGTACCTGGCTGCGAGCCGGGACGGGCTGGACGGCGAGGTCATGGTGGGCCCCGGCTACGCGGTCGCCGGCCGGCTGCCGGGCAAGCCGTTCACGGACGTGGCCGACCTGTGGGAAGCCCCGCTGAACAAGATCTACATCCAGCATCCGACGCTGTCCACGGACGAGCTGGCGGACGCGGCCTCGCGCGCGGCGGGCGGCTTCGTCACCGTCGTCATGGCGGGCGAGGGCATCGTGGAGCTGCTGCCGCTGGGGCTGTCCAAGGCGACGGGCCTGTCGCTGGCGGCCCGGCGGCTGAAGCTGAAGGCGGCCGACACGATCGCCTTCGGCGACATGCCGAACGACGTGCCGATGTTCGCCTGGGCCGCGCACACCGTTGCCATGGGCAACGCCCACCCCGCACTCAAGGCCGTGGCCGACGAGGTGACCGCCTCCAACGAGGAGGACGGCATCGCGGTGGTGCTGGAGCGACTGCTCGGCTGAGAGGCGGGGCACGGCGTGGTCCTGCCCCGCCTCCCGGCGAATTCTCCGGGTGGGCGGCCCACGCGAGAGCGACATCGCGTGCTCGAAGCGGCCGCCCCGGACGGTCCCTGTGCGGGAGCGGGCTCGACGGTGGAGTAACCGCACCGGAGCCCGCCCTGGGACCGTCCTGACGGAAGCCGGACATGACGCCGTCCGGCTCCGCTCCCGGTACGGGGGCGCGCCGGGCTCCCTGAACCCGGCGTCGGCTCCCCCACTGTGCCTCCGCCCGGGAGCCCGGCGCCAGCGAATTAACCCCGGCGCCGGCGGTGGCTACTCCTCGCCCGCCAGGGTCAGCGCGCGCAGCCGCTGACCCGCGTACCAGGTGGCGGCCACGGTGACCACGATCAGCAGGGCGGTGGCCGCGGGGAGGCCGACGTCCGAGGTGATCAGGTTGCTGCCGACCACCTTGTGCGCGACCGCGAGCGACCACTGCTGGACGCTCAGGGTGCGGGCGCCGGAGACCAGCGAGCCGAACAGCGCCTCCCAGACCAGGGCGTAGACCAGGCCGAAGACCACCGCGTGCCGCGAGACCGTGCCGAGCAGCAGGAACAGCGCCGAGTAGGCGATGGACGCGACGAGCGCGGCGACCGTGTAGGCGACGGCGACCTGCTGGCCGTTGCCGTTGAGGATCAGGCCCGCGATCAGGGTGGGCAGCGCGGAGAACACCATGGTCACCGCGACGGCGACGATCAGCTTGGTGAAGATGATCGTGGGCCGCTTCAGCGGCTTGGACAGCAGATAGACCACGGAACCGTCGTCGATCTCCGGCCCGATCGCGCCGGTGCCCGCGATGACGCCGATGATCGGCACCATGGTGGCGAGCGCGAACCCGCCCAGCACGTCGGCGGCGACCTGGTCGTCGGCGCCGGTCAGCAGGCGTACCGCCACCGAGATCACGATGAGCAGCAGGGGCAGGGCGCCGAGGACGAGAGCGCGGCGGCGGCCGAGCAGGGCCCGGTAGGTGAGCCGGGCGACTGTGGGGTCGTACATCTTCGGCCTCCTACGCCGCGACGAGATACGAGAAGACGGACTCCAGGGACTCGTCCGAGGGCGAGACCGTGAGGAGCCGGATGCCCTGGTCACTGGCGACCTTGGGCAGCAGCGTGGTGAAGCGGCCGAAGTCGACGGCCTGGACGACCAGCCCGCCCTCGACGGCGTCGACCTCGATGCCCGCGGTGGACGGGTCGGCGATCAGGGCGGCCGCGAGGGCGCGGTCGTCGCTGGAGCGGACCAGATAGCGGTGCGGGCGGTCGGTCATCAGGCGGCGGATCTTGCGGAAGTCACCGCTGGCCGCGTGCCGTCCGGCGACGACGACCTCGATGTGCCGGGCGAGCTGCTCGACCTCCTCCAGAATGTGCGAGGAGAACAGCACGGTGCGGCCCTCGTCGCCCATGGCGCGCAGCAGCTCCATCAACTGCAGCCGCTGGCGCGGGTCCATGCCGTTGAAGGGCTCGTCGAGCAGCAGCAGCGAGGGGTCGTGGACGAGCGCGGACGCCATCTTCACGCGCTGGCGCATGCCCTTGGAGTAGGTGGAGATCTTCCGGTCCTGGGCGTACTCCATCTCCACGGTGGCCAGGGCGCGCTGGGCGGCCTTGGCCCCGAGACCGTGCAGCTCGGCGTTGGCGACGACGAACTCGCGGCCGGTGAGGAAGTCGTACATCGCCTCGCGTTCGGGGACGATGCCGATGTGCCGGTACACCGTCTCGTTGCGCCACACCGGCTGCCCGTCGAGGGTGACGGTGCCGGTGGAGGGGGCGAGGAAGCCGCCCATCATGTTGATGAGGGTGGACTTGCCCGCGCCGTTGGGGCCGAGGAGGCCCGTGACGCCGGGGCCGATGGTCATGGTGATGTCGTTGACGGCGACCACGTTGCCGAACCAGCGGGAGACGTGGTCGATCGAGAGTGTGCTCATGGGCGCAGCCCATTCCTTGAAAGGGTGGTGGCGGGCGACGGGATCGAAAGTGCGCTCATGGGCGCAGCCCATTCCTTGAAAGGGTGGTGGCGGGCGACGGGATCGAAAGTGCGCTCATGGGCGCAGCCCATTCCTTGGAAGGGTGGTGGCGGGCGACGGGAGGGCGGTCACAGGCCCACCTTCTTGTAGCGACGCAGCAGCAGGCCGTAGCTCGCGGCGATCAGGCCGAGGACGACGATCAGGTAGACGAAGCCCTCGCCGGTGGACGGGCCGACCCCGCCGGGGAACGACGACGTGCCGCCGAGCAGCGCCGACTGGACCCCGTCGATCAGGGTGACCGGGGAGAACAGCCCGATCCACGGCACCGAGCCGCTGTTGTCCCGGGAGTCCGCGATGGCCTGGAGGGTGGAGACGGCGCCGTAGGAGATGGTCATGACGGCGATGACGGCGGCGATGCCGAAGCCGCGGCGCGGGGTGACGGCGGCGATGACCAGGCCGATCCCGGCGAACAGCAGGGAGAGCAGGGCCACCGTGACCAGTCCCTGGCCGAACTTCTCGCTCTGGTGGGCCACGCCCATCTTGGCGAGCAGCGAGCCCACGAAGAGCACGATCAGCGGACCGCCGGTGAGGATGAAGAGGGCCGAGGCGAGCGCCGCGAACTTGGCCAGCACGTAGTCGGCGGTTTCGATGGGCCGGGAGAAGTACAGCGGGACCGTCTTGAAGCGCAGGTCGCGGGAGACGGACTGCGGTGCCTGGGAGGCGACGAACAGGCTGATCACGGCCTGCATGATGATCGCGTACCGGCTGTAGGGGACCGGCAGGTCGTGCGCCTTGGTGGTCACCGCGACGGCGACCATGATGGCGGCCGGCACGCACATCACCGCGAACAGCAGCATCGGCAGCACCTTGGACTTGGCCGAGCGGCCAAGGCCGTAGGCGCCGCGCAGGGACTGCGAGTACAGCGAGCGGCGGGCGTAGGCGCGGCCGAGGCGGGGGCCGTCGTAGCCGCGGTAGCCGATGTCGTGGATGCGGGACTGGTCGCCCGAGGGCGCCGGTGCCGTCGGGACAGGCTGGTCAACCGCCATGGCCGACTGCCTCCTTCCGCTGCTCGTCGCGGGTGAACACCTCGGAGATGTGGTGGCGCCGCTGTTCCATCCGCACCAGGCCGAGACCGAGCCCGGCGACAGTGTCGCGCACCAGGTCGTACGTCTCCTCGCCCTGCGCGGTGAGCAGCAGGATGTGGCCGGCGCCGGGCAGGCCGCCGCCGTCGTCGTGGGTGTCGATCCCGCGCGCGTGCAGCGCCTCGCGCAGGGCGCGGGTGCCGTCGGGGTGGGTGTCGCTGTCGGTGACCTCGACGGCCAGCGTGGTGGTGCTCTGGGTGAAGTCGGTGGTGGAGCTGGACCGCAGCAGCTTGCCGCCGTCGACGACCACGACGTGGTCGCAGGTGCGCTCCAACTCGCCCAGCAGGTGCGAGGTGACCAGGACCGAGATGCCGAAGTCGGTGTGGATGCGGCGGATCAGGCCGAGCATCTCGTCACGGCCGACCGGGTCGAGGCCGTTGGTCGGCTCGTCCAGGAAGACCAGCCGGGGGTCGTGCACCAGCGCCTGGGCGAGCTTGACCCGCTGTTTCATGCCGGTCGAGTAGCCGCCGATGGGGCGGTAGCGCTCCTCGTACAGCCCGACGTGGCGCAGGGTGTCGGCGGTGCGCTCGCGGGCGGCGGTGGGCGGCAGGCCGGACATGCGCGCCATGTGCACGACGAACTCGGTGGCCGAGACGTCGGGCGGCAGGCAGTCGTGCTCCGGCATGTAGCCGACGCGCTCGCGGATGGCGGCGCCTTCGGTCGCCACGTCGAGGCCGAGCACGGCGGCACGGCCCTCGGTGGCGGGGGACAGACCCAGCAGGATCTTGATCAGGGTGGACTTGCCGGCGCCGTTGGCACCGACGAGTCCCGTCACACCGGGTCCGATGTCCACGGACAGCCGGTCGAGCGCGGTCACCCGGGGGAACCGCTTGCTCAGGCTCTCGGTCACGATCACAGTCACGTCCCCGACGGTAGTGACGTGGGGCACGCGGGTCGTCAGACCTCAGAGCCGTCTTGGGGTCCGTCTCGGGTAGTACGGGGCCCTAGGGGGGATGGGCCCTGGGGGGAGGGGGCCCATCCCCCCTGTTGACGCGACCTCTAACAACTGCCACATTCGCTGGACGGAGTCGGACGGACGCGGGCGGAGGACAAGTGACGCTGAAGGACGCACGTGAGCGGCGGGTGCGCACCGGCGGGATCGAGCTGTGCGTGGCCGAACTGGGCGATCCACGGCGCCCCACCGTGGTGCTGGTGCACGGCTACCCGGACAGCAAGGAGGTCTGGTCCGAGGTGGCCGCCCGCCTGGCGGACGACTTCCATGTGGTCCTCTACGACGTGCGCGGCCACGGCCGTTCCACCGCGCCGAAGCCGCTGCGCGGCGGCTTCACCCTGGCCAAGCTGACGGACGACTTCCTCGCGGTTGCCGACGCGGTGAGCCCGGACCGGCCGGTGCACCTGGTCGGGCACGACTGGGGCTCGGTGCAGTCCTGGGAGTTCGTGACGGTCGAGCGGACACGGGGCCGCATCGCCTCCTTCACCTCCATGTCGGGCCCGTCACTGGACCACTTCGGCCACTGGATCGACGCCCGCGTGAAACGCCCCACCCCGCGCCGGGTGGGCCAGCTCCTCGGCCAGGGCGCCAGATCCTGGTACGTGTACCTGCTGCACACGCCGGTGCTGCCGGAGCTGGCCTGGCGCGGGCCACTGGGCAAGCGCTGGCCCAAGCTGCTGGAGCGGGCCGAGAAGGTCCCGGCCGGCGACTATCCGACGGCGACGCTGCCCTCGGACGCGGCCCACGGTGCCTGGCTGTACCGGGACAACGTCCGCCCCCGGCTGCGCCACCCCCGCCCGGACGCCGTCGCACACGTGCCGGTGCAGCTCATCACCCCGCAGGGCGACGCCTTCCTCTCGGAGCGGCTCTACGACGACCTGGAGCGGTGGGTGCCGAGGCTGACCCGGCGCACACTCCCGGCCAAGCACTGGGTGCCGCGCACCCGGCCCGACCAACTGGCGCGATGGATCAAGGAGTTCGTGACCTCCGTGGAGCAGGGCGAGCCGTCGCGGGGCGGCGGTAGTCGTCATGCCGCCCGTTTCGGCGGTCAGTTGGCACTGGTCACGGGTGCGGGAAGCGGCATCGGGCGCGCGACGGCGCTGGCCCTCGCGGAGGCGGGGGCGCGGGTGGTGGCGGTCGACCGGGATGCCGGGACGGCTGCCCGTACCGCCGAACTGGCCCTGGCGGCGGGCGCGTCGGGCGCCTGGCCGGAGACGGCGGACGTCTCGGACGAGCAGGCCATGGAGAAGCTGGCCGAGCGGGTGCACCGCGAGTACGGCGTGGTGGACGTGCTGGTCAACAACGCGGGCATCGGCGTCTCCGGCTCCTTCTTCACCACGACTCCGGACGACTGGCGCGAGGTGCTGGACGTCAACTTGTGGGGAATGATCCACGGTTGCCGTCTCTTCGGGGGCCGGATGGCGGAGCGGGGGCAGGGCGGCCACATCGTCAACATCGCCTCCGCGGCCGCCTTCCAGCCCTCGCGGGCGCTTCCGGCGTACAGCACGTCCAAGGCGGCGGTGCTGATGCTGTCGGAGTGCCTGCGTGCCGAACTCGCCGCCAAGGACATCGGAGTCACGGCCATCTGCCCCGGCATCGTCAACACCAACATCACGTCGACGACACACTTCACAGGGGTGGACGAGAGCGAGGCACGGCGGCGTCAGGAGCGGTCGTCGCGGCTGTACGGGAAGCGCAACTACCCGCCGGAGAAGGTCGCCAGGGCGATTCTGGACGCGGTGGCGGAGAACCGGGCGGTGGTGCCGGTGACTCCGGAGGCGCGGGGGGCGTATCTGCTGTCGCGGTTCGTGCCGGGGGCGCTGCGTAAATTGGCGCGGGTGGAGCCGAAGTTGTGAGTCGAGGGGTCGGCTGCGGGGGCTCCATCTGCCGTGAAGCACTCGGAAGTTGATCAACCTGCCTGAAACGGGCGCCGGTTGTCCACAGAGTCGTCAAAAAGGTTGTGGATAACGGGCATTGGCTGTGGATCAAACCTGCCCGCCTGAATCATGCGCGTGATCCGCGTCTCTCCGGAAGGCTGGGGAGGGGCGGACACCTGGCGGGAAAACGCGGGGCAGCCCTAAGAGAGGACGATACGAAAAGCATCGTATGAGAGAAATGGGTATATCAGAGGTGATGGATGACAGACGCACTGTGAAGGTGTCCAAGTACCTCTCGAAGCACCTGCGGCACCAGCCCGAGCGCATCGGGCTCACCCTGGACCCGGCCGGCTGGGTGGAGATCGACACGCTGCTCGCCGCCGCGGCCGCCCACGGCTTCCCCATCAGCCGCGCCGAGCTGGACCATGTCGTGGCCGTCAACGACAAGCGGCGCTTCGCCGTCGAGGGCGGCAGGATCCGCGCCAGCCAGGGCCACACCGTCGAGGTGGCGCTCGGCCTGCCCCCGGCGACCCCGCCGCCGTACCTCTACCACGGCACCGTCGCCCGCAGCCTGGACGCGATCCGCGCCGAGGGGCTGCGCCCCATGAACCGGCACGCCGTCCACCTCTCGGCCGACCGCGAGACCGCGACCCGGGTGGGCGCCCGCCGCGGCCGTCCCGTGGTCCTCGCCGTGGACGCGGGCGCCATGCACCGCGACGGCCATGTCTTCCACGTCAGCGCGAACGGCGTCTGGCTGACCGACTCCGTCCCGCCGCGCTACCTGCGGTTCTCCGAGCCGCGCTGAGATCCTCCGGCCGCTCAGCCGAGCTGGGCGACGGCCTCGGTGGCGATCTTCTCGAAGACGGCCTGGTCGGCCGCGAAGTCCGAGTCGGCGATGGGCCAGTGGATGACCAGCTCGGTGATGCCCAGCGCCGCGTACCGGCCGGCGAAGTCCACGAACGCGTCGACGGAGTCCAGCGGACGGGCGCGGTCCGGGGTGAACCCGGTCAGCATGATCTTGTCCAGGCCGGTCACGTCCCGGCCGATCTCCGCACACGCCTCGGTGAGCCGGCCGATCTGCCGCTCCACCGCAAGCACCGACTGCTCCGGCGTACCGGTCTCGAACAGCTTCGGGTCGCCCGTGGTCACCCACGCCTGCCCGTACCGCGCCGCCAGCTTCAGCCCGCGCGGGCCCGTCGCCGCCACCGCGAACGGCAGCCGGGGCTCCTGCACGCAGCCCGGAATGTTGCGGGCCTCGACCGCCGAGTAGTGGTCGCCCGGGTACGACACCGCGTCCTCGGTCAGCAGCCGGTCCAGCAGCGTCACGAACTCCGCGAACCGGTCGGCCCGCTCACCCGGCGACCACGCCTCCTGCCCGAGCGCCGTAGCGTCGAAGCCGGAGCCGCCCGCGCCGATGCCCAGGGTGACCCGGCCGCCGGAGATGTCGTCCAGGGAGATCAGCTCCTTGGCCAGGGTCACCGGGTGCCGGAAGTTCGGCGAGGTCACCAGCGTTCCCAGCCGCAGCCGCTCGGTCGCCCCCGCGGCGGCCGTCAGCGTCGGCAGCGCCCCGAACCACGGCCCGTCCCGGAACGAGCGCCACGACAGATGGTCGTAGGTGTACGCCGCATGGAAGCCGAGCTCCTCGGCCCGCTGCCATTTCGCCCGACCCCCTTCGCTCCAGCGGTCGACGGGGAGGATCACGGTACTGAGACGAAGGGCCATGCCGACGAGCCTACGACGCCCGGATGGCCGGCCGGGACCGGATTCCGAACGCATCTGACGCGTACCTGCCCTCATCCGTGCCCCGCGCCGCACGATCGTGCGCGCATATGCGCGAGAATGCTCGGGTGACCTCAGCGACCAGACAGCCGGGGACCCCGGCCCCCGCACAGCCGTCGGCCCCGTCCGGACGAGGAGGGGGCTCCCTCCCGCCGCGCCTGATCGCCACGGACCTCGACGGCACCCTGCTGCGCGACGACCAGACCGTCTCCCCGCGGACCGTCGCCGCGCTGGCCGCGGCCGAGAAGGCGGGGATCGAGGTCTTCTTCGTCACCGGCCGCCCGGCCCGCTGGATGGACGTCGTCAGCGAGCATGTGCACGGCCACGGCCTGGCGATCTGCGGCAACGGCGCCGCCGTGGTCGACCTGCACGGCGGTCCCGGCGCCCACCGCTTCGTGAAGGTCCGCGAGTTGGCCAGGGAGAACGCCCTGAAGTCCGTCCAGCTGCTGCGCGAGGCGGCCCCCGGCACCCTGTTCGCGGTCGAGCAGACCTACGGCTTCCACCAGGAGCCCGCCTATCCCAAGCTGCACCTGGAGATCCCGGACACCCTGCGGCCCGCCGAGGAACTCCTCGCGCCGGACGGTGTCGCGGCGAGCCAGCCGGTGCTGAAGATCCTGGCCCACCACCCCGACCTCGACCCGGACGCCTTCCTCACCCTCGCCCGGATCGCCATCGGCGGCCACGCCAACGTCACCCGGTCCAGCCCCAGCGCGCTGCTGGAACTGAGCGGACCCGGTGTCTCCAAGGCCAGCACCCTGGCCCTGTGCTGTGCCGAGCGCGGCATCTCGCAGGAGGAGGTCGTCGCCTTCGGCGACATGCCGAACGACATCGAGATGCTGACCTGGGCGGGACGCTCCTACGCCATGGGCAACGCCCACCCCGACACGCTGGCCGCCGCCACCGGCCGCACCCACGCCAACAACGAGGACGGTGTGGCCCGCGTGATCGAGGACCTCCTCGCCGGACGGGTCTGACCGGCCCCGCCGCTCAGAGCACGACGAGGGCCTCCGCCTCCGCCTCGCGGCGGGCCATCGCGGCCAGCGGGCCTTCCACGGCGAGCAGCTCGGCGTAGGGGCCGCGCTGCACCACGCGGCCCGCGTCGAGGACGAGCACCTCGTCGACCGCGGCGAGACCGGCGAGCCGGTGCGTGATCAGCAGCGTGGTGCGGCCCTCGGTCGCGGCCAGCAGGTCGTCGGTGAGGGCGTCCGCCGTGGGCAGGTCCAGGTGCTCGGCGGGCTCGTCCAGCACCAGCACCGGGAAGTCAGCGAGCAGCGCGCGGGCCAGCGCCAGCCGCTGCCGCTGGCCGCCGGAGAGCCGGGCGCCGTGCTCGCCGACGTGCGTGTCCAGGCCCTCGGGGAGCCCGTCCACCCAGTCCAGCAGCCGGGCCCGCAGCAGCACGTCCCGCAACTCCGCCTCGGTCGCGTCCTTGCGGGCGAGCAGCAGGTTCTCCCGGACGGTGCTGTCGAAGAGGTGGGCGTCCTGGGCGCACAGCCCGACCAGCCGCCGTACCTCGTCACCGTCCATCTCGGCCGCCTCCACCCCGGCCAGCGTGTACGTGCCGGAGCCGGGGCCCAGGAAGCGGAGCAGCACTTGGGCGAGGGTGGTCTTGCCGGAGCCCGAGGGGCCGACCACGGCGATCCGGCGACCCCGGTCCAGGGTGAGGTCGAGCCCGTGGAGGGCGTCCCGGTGCTGGTCCTCGTAGCGGGCGGTCAGGTCGCTCAGCACGAGCGGGAACGGCGAGGCGGGGGCCTCGCGCGGGTGCTCGGGCTCGTGCACCGGCACCGGGGCGTCCAGCACCTCGTAGACCCGCTCGGCGCTGCGGGCGACCCGCTGGCGGTAGCGGACGGCCAGCGGGAGACCGAGCACCGCCTCGAAGGCGGCCAGCGGGGTGAGGACGACCACGGCCACCAGCACGCCGTGGATACGGCCGCCGGCCGCCGCCTGCGCGCCGAGCAGCGCGGCGACGGCGACGGTCAGGCCCGAGATCAGCGCGGTCAGGCCGTCGCCGAGCGCGGTGACCCCGGCCGCGCGGGACGCGATCCGGGTGAGGGTGCCGTCGGCCTTCCGGGTGGCCGCCGTACGCGAGGGCAGCGCACCGGCGACGGTCAGCTCGGCGGTGCCGGTGAGCAGGTCGGTGACACGGGTGGCCAGCACGCCCCGGGCGGGCGCCAGCCGTCGTTCGGTGCGCCGGGCGACCGCCGCGGTGATCAGCGGGACGCCGACTCCGGCGAGCAGGAGGCCGACGGCCAGTGCTGCTCCCGCCTCCGGGAGCAGCCAGGCGGTGAAGCCGACCGAGGCGGCGGAGACGACCACCGCCACACCGGTGGGGAGCAGCCAGCGCAGCCAGTAGTCCTGGAAGGCGTCCACGTCGGCGACGAGCCGGCTGAGCAGATCGCCGCGCCGGGTGCCGCGCAGCCCGGCCGGGGCCAGCCGCTCGAGCCGCTTGTAGACGGCGACGCGGGTGTCGGCCAGCATGCGGAGCACGGCGTCGTGCGACACCAGTCGCTCGCTGTACCGGAAGACCGCGCGGCCGATGCCGAAGAACCGGGTGGCCGTCACCGCGACCAGCAGATAGAGCACCGGCGGCTGCTGTGAGGCGCGGGAGATCAGCCAGCCGGAGGTCGCCATCAGACCGACGGCACAGCCGAGGGCCAGGCTGCCGAGCAGCAGCGCGAAGAGCAGCCGGCCGCGCCGGGCGGCTGCCACGGAACGGACGCGGGCCAGGATGCCCCGTTCCAGGCCCGTCACCTCGGGCGCCGACGCGTCCCGGTCGTCGTCGGCGTCGTCCGGCTCGGGGAAGAAGGCTTCGCCGCCGGCGGGCTCGGGCACGTGCGCGTCCAGCGCGGCGGCGGCGAGTTCGGGGCCGAGCACCTCGGCCATGACCGGCTCGGGCGCGGCGGCCGGCTCGGACAGCTCCAGCCGCACGACCCGGTCGGCGACCTCCAGCAGGGCAGGCCGGTGCACGACGAGCAGCACCGTGCGGCCGACGGAGAGGCGTCGTACCGCCGCGACGACGTCGGCCTCGGTCGCGCCGTCCAGCGCGGCGGTGGGCTCGTCCAGCAGCAGCACCGGCCGGTCGGCGAGGAAGGCGCGGGCCAGGGCGAGCCGCTGCCGCTGGCCTGCGGAGAGCCCGGACCCGTCCTCACCGAGCACGGTGTCGGCGCCCGCGGGGAGCGCGTCCACGAACTCGAGCGCACCGGCGTCCGCCAGCGCCCGGCGTACGGCGGTGTCGTCCGCGTCGGGGCGGGCCAGGCGTACGTTCTCCGCGATGGTCCCGGCGTACAGGTGCGGCCGCTGCGGGACCCAGGCGATCTTGGTGCGCCACTCCTCCAGGTCGAGGTCGGCGAGGTCGGCACCGCCGACGCGGACCTGGCCCTCGGTGGGCCGGACGAAGCCGAGGAGCACGCTGAGCAGGGTGGACTTGCCCGCGCCGCTCGGCCCGATCAGGGCCACGGTCTCGCCGGGTTCCACGGAGAAGGACACATCGGTGACGGCGTCGGCCGAGCGGCCGGGATAGCGGACCGTCACGGAGTCGAAGGCGAGGGAGCCGGCCGGGACGGGCGCGGCACCGGTGGCCGGGACCGGCGTCTCCAGCACGGCGAAGATCTCCTCGGCGGCCGCCAGCCCCTCAGCCGCCGCGTGGTACTGCGCGCCCACCTGGCGCAGCGGGAGGTACGCCTCCGGCGCCAGGATCAGGATGACCAGGCCGATGTACAGGTCCATCCCGCCGTGCACCAGCCGCATGCCGATGGTGACGGCGACCAGCGCGACAGAGAGGGTGGCCAGCAGCTCCAGCGCGAAGGAGGAGAGGAAGGCGATCCGCAGGGTCCGCATGGTGGCGCGGCGGTACTCGCCGGTGATCCTGCGGATGGACTCGGCCTGCGCCTTGGCCCGGCCGAACACCTTCAGCGTGGGCAGCCCCGCGACCACGTCCAGGAAGTGTCCGGAGAGCCGGGACAGCAGCGACCACTGGCGGTCCATCCGGGACTGGGTGGCCCAGCCGATCAGCATCATGAAGACCGGGATGAGGGGGAGGGTGGCGACGATGATCGCCGCCGAGACCCAGTCCTCGGTGACGATCCGCGCCAGTACCGCCACCGGAACGACCAGAGCGAGCCCCAACTGCGGGAGGTACCGCGAGAAGTAGTCGTCCAGGGCGTCGACCCCGCGCGTGGCCAGGGTCACCAGCGAGCCGGTGCGCTGGCCGCTCAGCCAGCCGGGACCCAGCACCGCGGCCCGTTCGACCAGCCGCTCCCGCAGCTCGGACTTCACGGCAGCGCTGGCCTTGTGCGCCGCCAGCTCCGTGAGCCAGGAGACCAACGCCCGTCCACCGGCCACACCGGCCAGCAGGGCCAGCGGCATGACCAGGTCACTTGCCGACTTTCCGTGCTGGAAGGCACCGACCACGACTTCGGCGATCAGCATGGCCTGGGCGATGACCAGGCCGGCGCCGAGCCCGCCCAGGAGGACGACCGCCACCAGGAAGAAACGCGTGGCACCAGCGTAGCGCAGCAGACGGGGATCGATCGGTTTCACGTGAAACGTGTCCTTCAGTCCCGAGAGTGTGTTTCACGTGAAACATACCCTTGAGGCGGTCAGTGTGCGGCTTCGGCGATGTGCTGGGTACCGATGCGCTTGCGGAAGACCCAGTAGGTCCATGCCTGGTAGAGCATGACCAACGGGGCGGCGATGACGGCGCACCAGGTCATGATCTTCAGGGTGTACGGGCTCGACGAAGCGTTGGTGACCGTCAGGCTCCAGTCCGCGTCGAGGGTGGACGGCATCACGTTCGGGAAGAGCGACAGGAAGAGCATCGCCACGGCGGCCGCGATGGTCACCCCGGACAGCGCGAACGCCCATCCCTCCCGCACCCGCCAGATGGCGCCCAGTGCGCCGACCAGGGCGACGGCCGCCACGACGAGGGCGACCAGGCTCGCGCCGTCCCCGCTGTGGAGCTGTGTCCAGACCAGGAAGCCGAGCGCCAGCACGACGGTCACCGGGCCGAGGCGCAGGGCCAGGGTCCGGGCGCGGGTGCGGATGTCGCCGACGGTCTTGAGCGCCGTGAACACCGTCCCGTGGAAGGTGAACAGGGTGAGCGTCACCGCGCCGCCGAGCAGGGCGTACGGGTTGAACAGGTCGGCCAGCCCGCCGACGTACTCGAAGTGCTGGTCGATCTGCACGCCCCGCACGATGTTCCCGAAGGCCACGCCCCAGAGGAACGCCGGGATCAGCGAGGACCAGAAGATGGCCCACTCCCAGTTGCGCTGCCACTTCTCCTCGGGCCGCTTGGCCCGGTACTCGAAGCCAACCCCTCGCACGATCAGGCAGACCAGGATGAGCAGCAGCGGCAGATAGAAGCCGGAGAACAGGGTGGCGTACCACTCCGGGAAGGCGGCGAAGGTCGCACCGCCCGCGGAGAGCAGCCACACCTCGTTGCCGTCCCAGACCGGGCCGATGGTGTTGATCAGCACCCGCCGCTCGGGCCGGTTCCGGGCGAGCAGCCGGGTCAGCACACCGACCCCGAAGTCGAATCCCTCCAGGAAGAAGTAGCCGGTCCACAGCACGGCTATGAGTACGAACCAGATGTCATGCAGTTCCATGGCTGTTCCCCCAGCGCTAGTACGAGAAGGCCATCGGCCGGTCGGCGTCCTGGTGGTCGCCGCCGATCTTCGTGGGCGGGTTGAGGTCGGCCTCGGTCAGCTCCGGGGGTCCGGCCTTGGCGTACTTGACCAGCAGCCGGACCTCGATGACCGCGAGGATCGCGTACAGCGCGGTGAAGACGGCCATGGAGATGGCGACCTCGGTCTGGGAGACACCGGGGGAGACCGCCTGGCGGGTCTGGAACAGGCCGTAGACCACCCAGGGCTGGCGGCCCATCTCGGTGAAGATCCAGCCCCAGGAGTTGGCGATCAGCGGGAAGGCCATCGTCCAGGTGGCCACGCGCCAGAAGCAGTGGGTGAGCTTCGGGCCCAGCGCCCGCCCCCCGAAGAGCACCAGATGCGGCACCTCGTCGTCACCGGTGCGCAGGTGCCCGGGGAGCAGGAACTTCTTCCGGGTCAGCCAGAGCCCGAGCGCCCCGAGGGTGAAGGAGGCCATGCCGAACCCGATCATCCAGCGGAAGCCCCAGTAGGCGGCCGGGATGTTGGGCCGGTAGTCACCGGGCCCGAACTTCTGCTGCTCGGCCTTGTTGACGTCGTTGATGCCGGGGACGTACGAGGTGAAGTCGTCGTTGGCGAGGAAGGACAGCAGGCCCGGCACCTCGACGGCGACGGTGTTGTGGCCCTTGTCCACGTCGCCGTAGGCGAACACCGAGAAGGGCGCGGGCTTCTGACCGTCCCACAGGGCCTCGGCGGCGGCCATCTTCATGGGCTGCTGCTTGAACATCACCTTGCCGAGGGTGTCGCCGCTGATGGCGGTGAGCAGTCCGGCGATGACCACGGTGACCAGGCCGAGGCGCAGCGAGGTCCGCATCACCTTGATGTGCCGGCGCCGGGCCAGGTGGTAGGCGGCCAGGCCCACCATGAAGGCGCCGCCGGTCAGGAAGGCCGCGGAGAGGGTGTGGAACGCCTGGGCGAGCGCGGTGTTCTGGGTCAGCACGGCCCAGAAGTCGGTCAGTTCGGCGCGCCCCCGCTCCTTGTTGATCCGGAAGCCGACGGGGTGCTGCATCCAGGAGTTGGCCGCGAGGATGAAGTACGCCGAGAGGATCGTGCCGATCGAGACCATCCATATGCAGGCCAGGTGGATCTTCTTCGGCAGCTTGTCCCAGCCGAAGATCCACAGCCCGATGAAGGTCGACTCGAAGAAGAAGGCGATCAGCGCCTCGAAGGCCAGCGGGGCGCCGAAGATGTCCCCGACGAAGCGCGAGTACTCCGACCAGTTCATGCCGAACTGGAACTCCTGCACGATGCCGGTGACCACGCCCATCGCGATGTTGATCAGGAAGAGCTTGCCCCAGAACTTGGTGGCCCTGAGGTAGACCTCCTTCTCCGAGCGCACCCAGGCCGTCTGCAGCCCGGCCGTGAGGGCGGCCAGGGAGATCGTCAGCGGGACGAACAGAAAGTGATAGACGGTGGTGATGCCGAACTGCCAGCGCGCCAGGGTCTCCGGTGCCAACGCCAGTTCCACGTCGTCACCCCTCCTTACCTCGCCGTTCCGGTGCGGCCTTCGCCGCTTATGCCCCCCACATATGGAGCAATCCGGTCGGAGCTTGTGAAAGCGTTCACATTCACAAGCCATTATGGCGCACACGTATTCGGCACCCACAAGGGGGGCCCTGCGACGAAGGGCCCCGCCTCCCGGCAGGGCCCCTCACGTCATGGACTGCGGACCGGCGTCAGCCCGCCACCTCGCGGCGGAACGCCTCCGCCGCCTTCAGGAACAGGTCGTTCGCCTCGTTCTCCCCGACCGTCACCCGCACCCCCTCACCGGCGAACGGCCGCACGACCACCCCGTGGTCCTCGCACGCCGCCGCGAAGTCCATGGTCCGCTCCCCCAGCCGCAGCCACACGAAATTGGCCTGCGTCTCGGGAACGGTCCAGCCCTGCGCGCGCAGCGCGTCGACCACCCGGGCACGCTCGCACACCAGGCAGCCGACCCGGCCGAGCAGCGCGTCCTCGGCCTGCAGCGAGGCGATCGCCGCCTCCTGCGCGACATGGCTGACGCCGAACGGCACCGCCGTCTTGCGCAGCGCCGCCGCCACCGGCTCGTGCGCGATGGCGAAACCGACCCGCAGCCCGGCCAGCCCGTACGCCTTGGAGAAGGTGCGCAGCACGCAGACGTTCGGCCGCTCCCGGTACAGCTCGACACCGTCGGGCACCTCGGTGTCCCGGACGAACTCCCGGTACGCCTCGTCCAGCACCACCAGCACGTCCTTCGGCACCCGGTCGAGGAACCGCTCCAGCTCGGCCCTCCGCACCACGGTGCCGGTCGGGTTGTTGGGGTTGCAGACGAAGATCAGCCGGGTCCGCTCGGTGATCGCGTCCGCCATCGCGTCCAGGTCGTGCACATCGCCGGGCGTGAGCGGCACCTCCACAGGCGTGGCCCCGCTGATCCGCGTGATGATCGGGTACGCCTCGAAGGAACGCCAGGCGTAGATGACCTCGTCGCCCGCACCACTGGTCGCCTGCACGAGCTGCTGGGCCACGCCGACCGAGCCGGTGCCCGTGGCCAGGTGGGAGACCGGGACGCCGAAACGCTCCGCCAGCTCGGCCATCAGACCGCCGCACGCCATGTCGGGGTAGCGGTTGAACTCGGTCACGGCCGCCGCCACCCGCTCCATCACACCCGGCAGCGGGGGATAGGGGTTCTCGTTGGAGGACAGCTTGAAGGCGACCGGACCCTCGGCCGAGGCGGGCTTGCCCGGCTTGTAGGTGGGGATACCCTCCAGCTCGGCGCGCAGCTTGGGGCTCGTCTCGCTCACCGCAGTCCTCCTCGCGACCACCGGCGGACCGTCGACGCCGCCGGCATCCAATGCTCCTCACCTTATGAGGATTCGGCGCGCTTGCGTACCGGTGCGTCCCCGCTTCCGCGGCGCCGGGGACATCTCGGGGGCCGCGCCGGGCGACTGGCTGCGCTTTAGGGGGCGCACCGCGCATTTGTCCATGCGCCGGTAGCTCGCGCCGTGGCGCGCATCCCCCGTGAAGGTGAGTTGAGACCTCTTCGAGACATGGAGCCCTTGGCAGGCCCACGCGCGTCGACAAGACACGTACTGCCATTGGACCGGCCAACTGACTTGCTTTCAAAGGTGGTTGGGGTCTGACGACCATGCAGAAACGTGCCTGTCAACGCATGCATATGCGTCCGCCCTACCCCACCGGAAGAGCCCTACTATCGGCTCGCCATGACAGCAGCAGGGAAGCACCAGGTGAGCCGCGCGGAAACCTCCCGGCGGGGCAGCCGGCCCGGACGGGCCGGCATCAGAGACGTGGCCGCCGCCGCCGGGGTCTCCATCACAACCGTCTCCGACGCCCTCAACGGCAAGGGGCGGCTCCCGGACGCCACCCGCCGCCATGTCCGCGAGGTCGCCGACCGACTGGGCTACCGGCCCTCGGCCGCCGCCCGCACCCTCCGTACCGGCAAGTCCGGCCTGATCGGCCTGACCGTGACCACGTACGGGGATGAACCTTTCACCTTCACCGAGTTCGCGTACTTCGCCGAGATGGCACGGGCCGCAACCTCCGCCGCGCTCGCCCGCGGCTACGCCCTGGTCATCCTGCCCGCGACCTCCCGGCACGACGTGTGGTCCAACGTCGCTCTGGACGGGACGGTCGTCATCGACCCCTCCGACCAGGACCCGGTCGTCAGCGAACTGGTCCGGCAGGGTTTACCGGTCGTCTCCGACGGCCGCCCAGCCGGCTCCCTCCCGGTCACCGCCTGGGTGGACAACGACCACGAGGCCGCCGTCCTCGGCATCCTCGACCACCTCGCCGCCGCCGGGGCCCGGCGCATCGGTCTGCTCACCGGCACCACCACGGACACGTACACGCACCTGTCCACCACCGCCTATCTGCGCTGGTGCGAGCGGGTCGGCCAGGACCCGGTCTACGAGGCGTACCCGGCGCACGACCCGTGTGCGGGCGCCGTCGCCGCCGACCGGCTGCTCGCCCGCCCCGACCGCCCGGACGCCGTCTACGGCCTCTTCGACCCCAACGGCACCGACCTGCTCGCCGCCGCCCGGCGCTACGGCCTGCGCGTCCCGGACGACCTGCTGCTGGTGTGCTGCAGCGAGTCCACCGTGTACGCCACCACCGAGCCCCCCATCACCACGCTCTCGCTGAAGCCGCGCCGCATCGGCACGGCGGTCGTGCAGCTCCTCATCGACGCCATCGAGGGGGTCGAGTCGGACCAGCCGGTCGAGCAGGTGATACCGACGGAGCTGATCGTGCGCACCTCTTCCCAGCGCCGTCCGCCGCGCACCACGGTCAGCCCGCCGCGGGTGCCGGAGCGGGGCTGACGGAGAACCGGCCCGAGGGGGGTCCGGAGAGGTCCGCGAGGTGTGGCGGGGTCCGCCGCGCCTCGGCGAACCGGGGCGGACGACCGCCCGGCGACCAGCCGATCCCGGGCGGGCAACCGACCGGACTCCTGCCCAATCGGGACGAAAGCCCCAGCGATCAGGAACCTCACCGTGATTCACCACCCCTGGGTCATCACATGGCGCGACGCGCATTCCTATGATGGGCGCACGACACCGCGGGCCGCTGCGACCAGGCAGTCCGAAGCGGTGCAGCTTCGGCGCGATGGTGGAGGGGTCTGATGACTCAGGGGGCCGGTCTGGGACCCGAGACGGAGCGTACGGCGACGTTGCGCGACTTCCGGGTGCCCGCGTACGTCCATGAGACCGGTCCGTACGCCGACGTGCACCCCGGTGACGTCGTCCCTCCGCACGAGGAGGAGCACCCCGACGGGTACACCCCGACCGAGCGCGACCTGCCGGTCATCCGGCGCGGCGACACCCTCCCGCCGCCCGTCGAGCCCGCTCCCGCCCCGGCGCCGCAGCCCGAAGAGGGCCCCGGTCCGCTGTTCGTCGTGGGCGACGTCCACGGCTACATCGAGGAGCTGCTGAGCGCGCTGCGGGAGAAGGGCCTGGTCGACGAGGAGGGCCAGTGGTGCGCGGGCACCGCCCGGCTGTGGTTCCTCGGCGACTTCACCGACCGGGGCCCGGACGGCATCGGCGTCATCGACCTGGTGATGCGGCTGTCCGCCGAGGCCGCGGCGGCCGGCGGCTACTGCAAGGCGCTCATGGGCAACCACGAACTGCTGCTGCTGGGCGCCAAGCGGTTCGGCGACACCCCGGTCAACTCCGGCGCGGGCACCGCCACCTTCCAGGCGGCCTGGCTGCTCAACGGCGGCCAGAAGACCGACATGGACCGCCTCCAGGACCACCACCTCCAGTGGATGGCCCGGCTGGACGCGGTCGAGGAGGTCGACGGCCATCTGCTGCTCCACTCCGACACCACCGCCTACCTCGACTACGGCGACTCGATCGAGGCGGTCAACGACACCGTCCGCGACGCGCTGACCCGCAACGACGCGGACGAGGTCTGGGACCTGTTCCGCAAGTTCACCAAGCGCTTCTCCTTCCGCGACGAGGGCGGCGCCGACGCGGTGCGCTCCCTCCTGGATACGTACGGCGGCTCCCGGGTCGTTCACGGCCACAGCCCGATTCCCTATCTGCTCGGCCAGGTCGGTTCCGAGGAGGGCGAGGAGCGGGGCGAGCCCCACGTCGAGGGCCCGCACGTCTACGCCGACGGCCTCGCCATCGCCATGGACGGCGGCGTGACCATGGCCGGAAAGCTGCTGGTCCAGCAACTCCCGCTGGACGCCTGACCCTTCACCGCGTCGCCCGGCCCCCGGCCGGAGCGGCGCGGAAGGGGCACCGGGCATCGCCCCAATTTCCGGCAACCCCCTGTCACCGCGCGGTATGACAGCTCTACCATCGGCTTATCCGTAGCAGGCTCCCCTCCGTTTCTGCCCGACGGCTCGTCCCCATGCGAGCCCCAAGCCCTACGGAGCATCGGGGGATGCACATGAACAGCGTTCCGCAGCACCTGCTGAGCGAGGACCGCCGGGAATTCGAGCGGCTCCTCGATGAGGCGCTGCGCTCCGCACCGGACCACCCGGAGCTGTCCGGCATCGGACAGCGGCTCAACCCCGAGCAGTTGCGCACGATGGCGCTCAGCGCCACGGCCCTCATCACGGCGGCGGCCGCCGCCGAGTACCAGCACTACGTCAAGGTCCGCGAGGAGCTGCGCCATCCGGCGCCGGCCGCCGAGACGGCCGTCGCCGAAGCCGCCCCGGCGGAGACGGAGTCGGGCGCACTCGGGCTCGCCGCCGCCCTCGGGGAGACGGCCGAGGGCGCCGGTGCGGGCGCCAGCGCGATGGTCGCCGTGCTCGCCCCCGTGCTCGCCGGGACGGCCGCCGTGATCTTCCTGCTGGTCGGCTACCTCCTGCGGATGGTCGCCCCCGGCCAGCAGTTCGGCCGGACCATGGTCACCGTCGGCTGGGTCTTCGGCGCCGTGGCGGCGGCGGCGATCCTGGCCGCCGGGGTGGCGCTGCTGCTCACCGCGCTGCGCAACAGCTCCTCCGCCGAGGCCGCCGCCCAGGCGGAGGCCCGTGAGGCGGTGGCACGGGCGGGCGAGGAGTGGCGGGACGCCCTGCTGGAACGCGGCATCCTGCCCTTCCTCCGCGACGCCCTCGCCCAGCCCGGCGCCCCCGCCGCCCAGCCCCTGCCGGCCCCCGGCCCGAGCCGGATGCCCCGCCTCGGCTACGGCCGCCCCGGCTTCACCAGCCCCGACGACGGCACGGCCACCGACCGGCCCCGCTTCAGCAGCCCGGACTACTCGAGCCCGGACTTCGGCGGGCCGGAACACCAGCCGGACTGAGCATCCGGCCGGCGTCCCGTATGACTAGGGCCGGTCCTCCGCGATCGGCAGGTAGACCCGGTTGCCCGTGGCCGCGAACTCCAGGGACTTCCTGGCCATGCCCTCCTCGATCTCGGCCCGGTTGCCGCCGTGTTCGCGCCGGATGTCCTGCGAGATCTTCATGCTGCAGAACTTCGGCCCGCACATGGAGCAGAAGTGGGCCGTCTTGGCGGGCTCGGCGGGCAGCGTCTCGTCGTGGAACTCCCGTGCCGTGTCCGGGTCCAGGGCGAGGTTGAACTGGTCCTCCCACCGGAACTCGAAGCGGGCGTCCGAGAGTGCGTCGTCCCACTCCTGGGCGCCGGAGTGCCCCTTGGCGAGGTCGGCCGCATGGGCGGCGATCTTGTAGGTGATGACGCCGGTCTTGACGTCGTCCCGGTTCGGCAGGCCCAGGTGTTCCTTGGGCGTGACGTAGCAGAGCATCGCCGTGCCCCACCAGGCGATCATCGCGGCGCCGATGCCGGAGGTGATGTGGTCGTAGGCCGGCGCGACGTCGGTGGTCAGCGGGCCGAGCGTATAGAACGGAGCCTCATCGCAGATCTCCTGCTGAAGGTCGATGTTTTCCTTGATCTTGTGCATCGGGACATGACCGGGGCCCTCGATCATCGTCTGTACATCGAAACGCCTGGCGATCCGGTTGAGTTCCCCGAGCGTGCGCAACTCCGCGAACTGCGCCTCGTCGTTGGCGTCCGCGATGGAACCGGGCCGCAGGCCGTCACCGAGCGAGTAGGTGACGTCGTAGGCGGCGAGGATCTCGCAGAGTTCCTCGAAGTTCTCGTACAGGAACGACTCCTTGTGGTGCGCCAGGCACCAGGCGGCCATGATCGAGCCGCCGCGCGAGACGATGCCCGTCTTCCGGTTCGCCGTGAGCGGGACGTACGGCAGCCGCACACCGGCGTGCACCGTCATGTAGTCCACGCCCTGTTCGGCCTGCTCGATCACCGTGTCCTTGTAGATCTCCCAGGTCAGCTCCTCGGCCCGGCCGTCGACCTTCTCCAGCGCCTGGTAGAGCGGCACGGTGCCGATGGGTACGGGGGAGTTGCGCAGCACCCACTCGCGGGTGGTGTGGATGTTGCGGCCGGTGGAGAGGTCCATGACCGTGTCCGCGCCCCAGCGGGTCGCCCACGTCATCTTCTCCACCTCCTCCTCGATCGAGGAAGTGACGGCCGAATTGCCGATGTTGGCGTTGACCTTCACCAGGAACCGCTTGCCGATGATCATCGGCTCGATCTCCGGGTGGTTCACATTGGCAGGCAGCACGGCGCGGCCGGCCGCGATCTCGTCGCGGACCACCTCGGGAGCGACGTTCTCCCGGAGTGCCACGAACTCCATCTCCGGCGTGATCTCCCCCTGGCGGGCGTACGCGAGCTGGGTGACCGCCCGGCCCGCGCGTCCGCGCCGGGGCTGCCGGGGCCGTCCCGGAAAGACGGCGTCCAGGTTGCGCAGCCCGCCGCGCGGCGAGGTGTGCTTGAGCCCGTCGTCCTCGGGGCGGACCGGACGGCCCGCGTACTCCTCGGTGTCGCCACGGGCGACGATCCAGTTCTCCCGCAGCGGGGCGAGCCCCCGGCGGACATCGGTGTCGGCTTCCGGATCGGTGTACGGGCCGGAGGTGTCGTACAGCGTGACCGACCGCCCGTTGGTGAGATGCACCTGACGGACCGGCACGCGCAGGTCGGGGCGCGAACCCGCGACATACGCCTTGTGCCAGCCGATGGACTTCCCAGTCTCCTCGCCCGGCGAGCTGTTCGTCGCGTTCTGCGTGGAGGCAGGCGTGCGTGCGTCCTTGTTGGTCATGAGACCTACTCCCTACGCCGGCATTACCCGGTAACAGGTTCGGCGGTCGACGCAGCGATTCCCGTCCGCAGATGTTCACGGGGAACCACGTTCCACGTGAAACATCGCAACGACAGAGGTCAGCGCCCTCTCAGCCCGGTGCTCCGAGCTCCCGCGTGTGCAAAGGTGCCTCCACGCTAGCGCCCCATGTGACGGGATGAACAGTGGGCCTCCCCCGTTCTTGCAATGATCGGGCCGTGACCACGACACAGCAGCCTCCCTACCCTCCTCCCGGCCCACCCCACCGGCCCGGCCCCGGACCAGGTCCCGGCGACGGGGGTGGACATGGGCACGGGCACGATGGGCATGGGCACGGTGGGCATGGCGGGCACGGCTCTGGGGGCGGTCACGGCCACTCCCACAGCCACGGCCCCGCCGCGCCGGTGTCCAAGCATCTGCGCAAGGTCATCGCGGCCATCCTGATCCCGTTCAGCGCGGCCGTCGTGGTGGGTCTGGTGGTGCTCTGGCCCGGAGGCGCGCCCCCGCACCAGCGCACCGGCGTGGGCTTCGACCGCCAGACGCAGCAGGCCACCGTCACCACGGTGACCTCCGTGAGCTGCCAGGTCGGTGGCGCGGGCGGGCAGGCCCCTGTCGGCGATCCCTCCGCCACGGGCGGCGATCCCTCAGCCCAGGGGGACAAGAAGGGCCCCTGCAAGAAGGCCACGGTCCGGGTCGACACCGGTAAGGACAAGGGCCGCACCTTCACCGAGCTGGTGCAGCCGGACCAGACACGGCAGTTGCACCAGGGCGACAAGGTCGTGGTCGCCTACGAGCCCAAGGCGCCGAAGGAACTCCAGTACGCGGTCACGGATCTGGACCGCAAGTTCCCCATGGCCCTGCTCGCCGGGATCTTCGCGGTCGCCGTCGTGGTGGTGGGCCGGCTGCGCGGCGTCATGGCGCTGGTGGCCCTGGCCGTCAGCTTCCTGGTGCTGACCCTGTTCATCCTGCCCGCGGTGCTCCAGGGCTCGGACCCGCTGCTGGTGGCGGTGGTCGGGTCGAGCGCGATCATGCTCATCGCCCTGTACATGTGCCACGGCCTCTCCGCGCGGACCTCCGTCGCGGTGCTCGGCACGCTGGTCTCGCTGCTGCTGATCGGCCTCCTCGGCTCGCAGTTCATCGGCTGGGCCGCGCTCACCGGCAACACGGACGACAACACCGGCCTGATCCACGGGCTCTACCCGTCGATCGACATGAGCGGTCTGCTGCTCGCGGGCGTCATCATCGGCTCGCTGGGCGTGCTGGACGATGTGACGGTCACCCAGACCTCGGCCGTGTGGGAGCTGCACGAGGCCAACCCCTCGATGGGCTGGCGCGGGCTGTACCGGGCGGGCATCCGCATCGGCCGCGACCACATCGCGTCCGTCGTCAACACCCTCGTCCTCGCCTACGCGGGCGCCGCGCTGCCTCTCCTGCTGCTGTTCTCCATCGCGCAGAGCGGGGTGGGTACAGTGGCCACCAGCGAGCTGGTCGCGGAGGAGATCGTGCGCACGCTGGTCGGCTCGATCGGCCTGGTCGCCTCCGTGCCGGTCACCACCGCGCTCGCCGCCCTGGTCGTCTCGGCGGACCGCCCCACCCCCGGTACGGCCGCTGCGGCGGGCGCCCAGCCCGTCGCGGCCTCGGGCGGCCGGGGGCGGCGTCGGAAGCGTTGAGCGGGGCGCCGGGGGCGTCGGACCCCGAGCCCTTGCAGAAGCGTTTCTTCAAAGGTTCACGGAGCCTGGTCGAGCGCCTGGCTCCCCTCGGCCCCGCCACTTCAGCCCGCGCTCTGCTCCTCGGCCAGGATGCGGCCCAGCGCCTCGTCGAGGTGGGTGTCGAAGTCGGCCAGCGCACCCTCCTGCCCGAGCGGCACCAGCTTGTCGGTGCGGTCGAGGAACGCCACGAGCGGCGGCGTGGAGGAGCGGAACAGCGCCTGGTCGCCGCCCACCTGAAGGCGGATCAGCACCTCGCCCAGCACCTCGCAGTCGACGGGGGAGATGTGCACATCCCCCTCGCCGCACGGCCGGCCGACTCCGTCGATCATCAACTCCCGGCCGAAGACCCAGGTCACCGGGGCGTCACCGGGCAGATGGAAGGTGAGCCGCACCGCGTAGGGATCACTCGTCTCGTAGCGCAACTCCACCGGAATACGGAAGGAAAGCTCCTCCGAGACGAGAAAGCTCATCATGACTTCTGCCTGTACGGACTCGCGCATCGCCTACCCCGTCATAAGACATCGACTGGCCGGGTTTAATCCCTGACTGGGGTCAAATCTAGCTGAACGTACATGGCAGATCACAAGGAGTGAGTTTTCAGATGCTGATAGAGAGCGCCAGTGCGCCCATGTGGCGGCCCATTTCCGCCTGCAACCTCCTTGTCATGCACGGGAGTTGATCCGCCTGACGGGTCGGGAGGGAAATCGCCATCGTCGCCGCGGTTGTACCGACAGTGATCGGCACTGCCGCGCAGACTGCGCCAAGAGCGTACTCCTGCCGCTCCATCACCGGTTCCATGCGCCGGGTCCTGGCCAGCCGCCTGAGCAGGGCATCGTTGTCGCGGACCGTGTACGGGGTCAGGGAGCGGACCGGGTAGCGCGCGAGGTGGTCGCGGCGGGCGTCGTCGTCCAGTTGGGAGAGCAGGCATTTCCCTACGGCGTGGGCGTGTCCCGTCTCGCGGAAGTCGGCCCACTCGGCGACCGCCGGCGTCTCCCGTGAGTCGGCCACGCACATGACCTCGATCTCGCCGTCCCGGTACATCGCGTAGTACACCGGGGCGCCGATCGCATCGCGCCAGTGCGCGAGGGTGTCGGTCACCGTGCTGCGACGTTTCTGCTGCGCTCCGCTGCTACTGAGCCGGTCCGCCGCGTCGCCGAGGAAGAACCGCCCCTTGTCCCGGCGCAGATAGCCCTCGTGCACCAGGGTGCGCAGCAGGTGGTACGCCGTGGGGAGCGCGAGCCCCGTCTCGCGGGCCAGTTGCTTGGCGGGGGCGCCGTACTCGTGCGCGGCGACCGTCTCCAGCAGGCGCATCGCGCGCTGGACGGACCCGATGAGGGTCGCGGAATGCTTGTCGGGGGCGGTGGCGGCGGGTGGCCGCTGCATCGGGGGCGCGCAGGACCGCGCGGGAGCCGGGGGTGCGTGGGGTCCTGCCGGGGCGGTGTCGACCGTGGCCAAGGATTTACTCCCGAAGCGCGGAGGTGGGGGCGGCCCGTGCGGGGTGGACACGGGTGGGGTGCGTGCCGCCCGTGGGGTTCGGGGCCCCACGGGAGTTCCGGACTCTAACCGTCCACCACCGCGCGCGGACGGCCTGCCGGGGAAACTTCCCTCCCCCGAGGGAACCGGCGTTCCGTGTTACCG
Source organism: Streptomyces griseoluteus (assembly GCF_004784465.1). Lineage (GTDB taxonomy): Bacteria > Actinomycetota > Actinomycetes > Streptomycetales > Streptomycetaceae > Streptomyces > Streptomyces griseoluteus. The sequence continues at coordinate 143,096 of NZ_SRRU01000004.1, forward strand.
CCCCGTGTTCCGCTCCCCGTCACCCCCGCGCCTCACCAGTCGCCGCGCGAGGAGGAGCCCGCCGTGAACTTCCGCACCACGTAGATGAGTCCGCCGACCAGGGCGACGAAGAGCAGGAGCTTGAACAGCAGGCCGATCAGGAAGCCGACCACGGTCGCTATCAGGCCACCGAACACCACCAGCGCGATGACCGGCACCGCGACCCACTTCACCCACCACGGCAAGCCCGTGAAGATCTCTCGCATCGCCCTGTCCTTTGCGCTAGCGGTTCTCGATGTCCCGCTTCGATGCTAGGGCCGGCGAGGGCCTCCGTGGGGGTGTCGCACCCCTTGTCGTCCCCTGATCCATCCCCTAGGGAACCCTGAGACCCGACCCTCAGCCCTCGGGGGGCGAGAACACCACCAGGACCCGAAGATCCTCGCTGATGTGGTGGAACTTGTGGGACACCCCGGCGGGCACGTAGATCACGCTGCCCCGCGCGACCTCGGTGGTCTCCAGTCCGACCGAGACCGAGGCCCGGCCGCTGACCACGAAGTACACCTCGTCCTGGGAGTGGGGGTTCTGGGGGTCGTGAGACCCGGCGTCGAGCGCGTACAGGCCGACCGACATGTTCCGCTCCCGCAGGAACTGGAGGTAGGCGCCATCGTTCGCGGCGCGCTCCGCCTCCAGATCGTCCAGCCGGAATACCTTCATCGCCGTCGTCCGCCCTTGCCGCGCCGCCCACTCTGATCCTGGTCTGCAACGATCAGACACATGAAGAATCTCCTAGTCAAGACGATCGCCAACGCGGGCGCCCTCGCGGTCGCCGTGTGGCTCCTCGACAAGATCACCCTCACCGGTGACAGCACGGGCAAGAAGGTCGGCACGCTGATCGTGGTCGCGCTGGTCTTCGGGCTGGTGAACCTTCTGGTCAAGCCGGTGGTGAAGGTGCTCACCTTCCCGCTGTTCATCCTGACCCTCGGCCTGATCACCCTGATCGTCAACGCGCTGATGCTGCTGCTGACCTCGTGGGTGTGCGGGCAGCTCGACCTGAGTTTCCACGTGGAGGGGTTCTGGACGGCCGTGCTCGGCGGTCTGATCATCTCCATCGTCTCCTGGGCGCTGAACCTCGTCCTGCCCGACGAGGACTGATCCGGTCATGGCCTACCGCGTGTGTTTCGTGTGCACCGGCAACATCTGCCGCTCCCCGATGGCCGAGTCGGTCTTCCGGGCGCGCGTCGCCGAGGCGGGGCTCGGCGGCCTGATCGAGGCCGACAGCGCCGGCACCGGCGGCTGGCACGAGGGCGATGCCGCCGACCCGCGCGCCGTCTCGGTCCTCGACGAGCACGGCTACGGCACCGAGCACATCGCGAGGCAGTTCCAGCCGTCCTGGTTCGGCCGGCTCCACCTCGTGATCGCCCTCGACACCGGCCACCTCAAGGTCCTGCGCCGCCTCGCCCCCACCGAGGAGGACGCCCGCAAGGTGCGCCTGCTGCGTTCGTACGACCCGTCGGCCGGCGCCGACCTCGATGTCCCGGACCCTTATTACGGGGGCCGCGACGGCTTCGAGGAGTGCCTTGAGATGGTGGAGGCGGCGAGCGCCGGACTGCTCGACTCCGTACGCGAACATCTGGAGGAACGGCCCGTATGAACGACACTGCCGCACACCCGGACTCCCCCGGCGACGGCACCCGCGCCGTTCGCGCCGGTCTTCCCGAGCCGGTGAAGCACGAGCCGACCCTGCCGGGGCCGGTCTTCGCCGCGCACTTCCACCTGCCCGGCGAGGTGAGCGGCCCGTACTCCTACGGCCGCGACGGCAACCCCACCTGGACCCTGCTGGAGCGGGCCATCGGCGAGCTGGAGGTGCCCGGTGCCGACGACGCCGAGACGCTGGTGTTCGCCTCCGGCATGGCGGCGATCTCGGCCGTGCTCTTCTCCCAGCTCAAGACCGGCGACACCGTCGTGCTGCCCTCGGACGGCTACCAGGCGCTCCCCCTGGCCCGGGCCCAGCTCGAGGCGTTCGGCATCGAGGTGCGCACGGCGCCCACCGGCGGTGACGCCCAGCTCGACGTGCTCGACGGGGCGAAGCTGCTGTGGATCGAGTCGCCGTCCAACCCCGGGCTCGACGTGTGCGACATCCGGCGGCTGGTGGAGGAGGCCCACGCCCGCGGTGCGCTGGTGGCCGTGGACAACACCCTCGCCACGCCGCTCGGGCAGCGTCCGCTGGAGCTGGGCGCCGACTTCGCCGTGGCCAGCGGCACCAAGCAGCTCAGCGGGCACGGCGACGTCCTGCTGGGGTACGTCGTCGGCCGCGCGGGCGAGCCGATGGACGCGGTGCGCCGCTGGCGGAAGATCGTCGGGGCCATCCCCGGCCCGATGGAGGCGTGGCTCGCCCACCGCTCGATCGCCACGCTCCCGCTGCGCGTCGACCGGCAGAACGCCACGGCGCTCGCGGTGGCCGAGGCGCTGCGCGGCCGCCCCGAGGTCTCCGGCCTGCGGTATCCGGGGCTGCCCGACGACCCGTCGCACGAGGTCGCCGCGCGGCAGATGCGCCGCTTCGGATGCGTGGTCTCCTTCACGCTGCCCACGCAGGAGCACGCCGAGCGGTTCCTGGAGGCGTTGCGGCTGGTCGAGGACGCGACGAGCTTCGGCGGGGTGCGGTCCACGGCCGAGCGGCGTGGCCGCTGGGGCGGAGACGCGGTGCCGGACGGGTTCATCCGCATGTCGGTCGGGGCCGAGGACGCCGAGGACCTGGTGGCGGACGTGCTGCGGGCCCTGGACAAGTCCGCCGAGTCCGCCGGCTGAAAGCGGTGCGGACGGTCCGAGCCTCCCCCCTCGTGGCTCGGACCGTCCCCGGTTCCGCGCGCGAAGAACCGCGCCAACAAGGTTAGTTGACTCTGCGTCAGTGTCCAATCACGGTAACGACAGAGACCTATCGACTTATTTATAGTTGGGGCCTGCCCGGCCTGCCCGAGGAGGCAGGGAAAGGGGGCCCCACAATGGACCTGGCCCTGCTGCGGACCTTCGTCACCGTGCACCGGGCCGGCTCCTTCACCCGCGCCGCCGCGCTGCTGGGCCTCTCCCAGCCCGCCGTCACCTCTCAGATCCGCACGCTGGAGCGCCAGCTCGGCCGCCCCCTCTTCCTGCGCCAGGCACGCGGGGTGACTCCCACGACCATCGGCGACGAACTGGCCCACAAGGCCGCGCCCCATCTCGACGCCCTGGTCGAGATAGCCGAGAGCGGCCTGGACGACGAGTCCTCGCTGCGCACCCTGCATCTGGCCGGACCTCCGGAGTTCACCACCGAACGCGCCCTACCCGCCCTGACGGAGCTGACCGGCGCCGACGGCCAGGGCTTCGCCCTCCGCGCCTCTTTCGGCACGGCGGAGGAAGTCCTGGAAGGGCTGGCGGCGGGCCATCACGAGCTGGCCATCAGTACGGTCCGACCGCGCGGTGCCCTGCTGAGCGCGAGCCCGCTCTGGGACGAGGAGCATGTGCTGGTCGCCGCCCCGCGCTGGGCCGAGCGGCTCGGGCCGGACGCGCTGGGGGGGACGGGGGCGGCCGCGCTGAAGAACCTGCCCGTGGTCGAGGTCCACGAGTCGCTGCCCTTCGTCACGCGCTACTGGACCTGCGTGTTCGACACCCGTCCGGGCGCCTCGGGGACGGTCATCGTGCCGGACCTGCGCGCGGTGCTGGCCTGTGCTGCCTCGGGGGCGGGGCTCGCGGTGCTGCCCCGCTATCTGTGCGCCGCCGCCCTCGACCGGGCCGAGTTGGTCCTGCTGCACGACCCGGCCGTGCCGCCACTGCGGACCTACTTCCTGGTGGTGCGAACCGGTTCGCTGGCGCTGCCGCATGTGACGCGGGCGCACGAGTGGCTCCAGCGGGCCGCCTCACAGTGGTGCTGAGCGGGCATTCCTCCGCGAATGCCTCCCCGCGACGAGTCCGGGGCCGCCCGCGATGTTTCACGTGGAACCGGCCGGGCCACATTGTTCCCATGACCGTCCGACCCGTGGTCAAGCGCACCGCCCGCGCCGTTCTGCTGGACGGTGACGACCTGATCCTGATCAAGCGCACCAAGCCCGGTGTCGATCCCTACTGGGTCACCCCCGGTGGCGGCGTCGAGGCCGAGGACCCGACCGTCGTCGACGCCCTGCACCGCGAGGTGTACGAGGAACTCGGCGCCAAGATCTCCGATGTCGTGCCCTGCTTCGTGGACACCGTGGAGCACATCGGCGAGGACGGCGGCGCGACCGGCGTGAAGGTTCAGCACTTCTTCGTCTGCCGCCTGGAGTCCATGAACCCCTCGCTCCGCCACGGCCCCGAGATGGAGGAGCCGGCCGGGGAGTACGAGATCGTCCGCATCCCGTTCAACCGGGTCGGCATCGCCTCCGTCCACCTCGTCCCGCTGTCGCTGCGGCACTACCTGGACGGCAACATCGAAGGCGTCCGCGCGATGCACGCCCCCGACCTCGGCTGACCAGGGCCGCTCAGGAGCCGATGACCACCAGGTCGTCGACCGGGTCGTGGCGTATGCGGCGCGCCGGCACGCCGAGCGCCTGCAACACGGAGACACCGCTGCGGATCATGCCCGGCGGGCCGGAGAGATAGGCGTCGTAGTCCCGCCAGGGGCCGCCCGCCCGCACGGCGTCGTGCAGATGGCGGTCCTCCCGGTCGATGACCGAGCGAACGGATATCCAGGGATGGGCCTGCCGCAGCCGGAGCAGGGTGTCGATGTCGTACAGGTCGTGGTCGTTGCGGGCGCCGAAGAAAACCTCGACCGGGCGGCGCGCGCCGTACTCGGCGACCTCCTCGACCATGGCCTTGATAGGGGCTATGCCGGTGCCGCCGCCCAGGCAGAGCAGGCCGCTGTCGGTGGCGTGGTCGACGCTCATCGAGCCGACCGGCGGCCCGAGACGCACCACGTCACCTGGGCAGGCGCGGTGCACCAGGGCATGGGAGACCCAGCCCGCCGGAACCGCCCGCACATGGAAGGTGAGCAGGCCGTCGGCGCGGGGCGCGGAGGCGAAGGAGTAGTGCCGCCACACACGCGGCCACCAGGGCGTCTCGACGCTCGCGTACTGCCCGGCCAGGAAGGGGTACGGCTGGTCGGGACGCAGTGTGATCACGGCGACGTCGGGGGTGCGCAGGTCGTGGGTCACGACCTCGGCGTGCCACCAGGGCGGAGTGGCCCGCCCGTCCGTCTCGGCGGCCTCGATCATGACCTGGGAGATGGTCGCGTAGACCCGGCCCCAGGCCGCCTCCGTCTGCGGGTTCCAGGTGTGGGTGGCGTACGCGCTCAGGGCGCCGATCAGACACGCGCCGACGGCCGGATAGTGCTCGGGCCGGGTGCCGTACTTGCGGTGGCCCCGGCCGAGGGTGCGCAGGTAGTCGACGAGTACCGGGGCGTTGTCGATGTGTTCCGCCGCGGTGAGCAGGGCACGCAGCAGCCGGTCCCGCTGGGTGTCCATGGCGGGCGGGAACAGGGGACGCAGCTCCGGGTGGCGAACGAAGAGCAGGGCGTAGAAGTAGGAGGTGACCTTGTCGGCCAGGGGCGCGATCTCCGCCATCGTGCGGCGGATGAGCAGCGCGTCCCAGGATGCCCGCGCGCGGGAAGGCGCGGCTGCGTGCCGTGGCCGTCGGCCGACGCCGTCCGCCGGGCCGTCGTCCCCCGATGGAGTGGCCGGAGCTTCCATGTGTGCCCTCGCTCGCACTCTTGCGGCGGTCTGCGCTCTCCCCCTCGGAAGCGCGTGATCCCCGCCGGGGCGGAGGACCGCAGCACTCGTTCCGCAGCGTGGCACCGTGGGCCGGTATCGCGTCCCATTAACCGGAAAGACGGCTGTGGCGGGCTTCGTCCGATTACGCTGTTGGCTGCCGCGACAGGCCGACGTTTCACGTGAAACAGCGCCGGCCATCAGTGGCTTGCCCCGAGCGGAGAATCTGGCCGGAACCGGTAAGAGGTCTCCGAATCCGGTGGACGTGAGGGGTGCGATTCGTACAGCCTGACCGGCGTGCCGATCTCTTCACTCGCCGCGCTGCCCATCCGCCGTCTGACTCCGCGCGATCTCACCGCCTGCGCCGATCTGTCCGAGGACCGGGGCTGGGCCCGCGAGGAACACAAATGGGGCCTGCTGCTCACCGCCGGCCACGGTTACGGCATCGACGACCCCGACGGTGGCCTAGTCGCCGCGTGCGTCGTCACGGAGTACGGCTCCGCACAGCGGGTGGAACTGGGCGCGATCGGCATGGTCCTGGTCGCCGAGCGTCACTCTCGCAAGGGCGTGGGACGCCGCCTGATGCGCCACGTCGTGGCCGCCAAGGACGGCACCCCACTGACCCTGCACGCCACCCCGCTGGGCCGCCCGCTGTACGAGGAGATCGGCTTCAAGACGGTGGGCCAAGCGGAGATGCTCATGGGGCACTTCACGCCGGACGGATCGGAGCCGTCGGTACTGACGCGGGCCGCGACCGCCGAGGACCTTCCGTCGATCCTCCGTCTCGACGCGGAGGTATTCGGTGTCGACCGCACCCCGATCCTCGTCCGGCTGCCCGCCTTCGCCGACCAGGTCCGCGTGGCGGAGGAGGACGGCCGGATCATCGGGTACACCGCCGCGTGGCCGAACATGCGGACCCATGTCGTCGGCCCCCTGATCGCCCGCGACACCGAGACGGCCAAGGCGCTCGTCGAGTCGCTGGCGGCCCACAGCGACCGCCCGCTGCGCACCGACCTGGACGTGCGCCACGAGGAGTTGCTGGTGTGGGCGAAGGAGCGGGGGCTGGCTCCGGTGATGTCGAACGCGGTCATGATGCTCGGCACGCCCGATCTGCCGGGGGACTGGACCCGCAGGTTCGCACCGCTGACGGTGGCCGCGGGCTGATTCCCGGTATGCCGAAGGCCCCCGCGGTACCACGGGGGCCTTCGGCATGTGTGCGGCTCGCTCAGACCAGAGCGGTCAAGGCCTCGGTGGCGAAACCGTGGTCCTGCTCCGGCGCACCGCCGCCGACGCCGATCGCGCCGATCAGCCGGCCGTCGCGGTGGACGGGGACGCCACCGGCGATGAACAGCAGCGGGCGGTCCAGCGCGGTCGGCAGCGTGTGGAAGAGGCCGCCGGGCTGCACGGCGTCGACCAGATCGGCGGTCGGCGCATTGAGCTGAAGCGCGGTGTACGCCTTGCGGGTGCTGGTCTCGCCGGAGATCAGAACGGCCCGGTCGTCCCGGCGGAAGGCGAGCAGGTGGCCACCGGCGTCCAGGACGGTGACGCTGACGGTGACACCGGCGTCCTCGGCCGCGCGCCGGGCGGTGGCGATGAGCAGCTCGGCGTCCTCGATGGTGAGCGGGGCGAAGGTGGTGGTGCTCATGGTGGGAGTCTCCTTGGAATTTCCTGAGGTGGGGCCGCCCGGGCCGGGGTTGGTCACCGGCGCGGACGGGGTCTGGGTGATGCGGGGCCGGCCTCAGTGGCGGGCGGGCTCCGGCATGGCGGGCGCGTCGGAGGTGAGCGCCGCGCCGGTCCTGGTGCCGCGGCGCTCCAGGGCGGCCGACAGGACGGCGAGCAGCAGGGCGGCTGCGGCGAGGACGGCGCCGACCCAGTTGGGGGCGGTGTAGCCGAACCCGGCCGCGATGACCATGCCGCCGAGCCAGGCGGACAGGGCGTTGCCCAGGTTGAAGGCGCCGATGTTCACGGCCGAGGCGAGCGTCGGGGCGCCGTGTGCCTGGTCGAGGACGCGCTTCTGGAGCGGCGGGACAGTGGCGAAGCCGAGGGCACCGATGAGGGCGATGGTCACGGCGGCCGCGATCTTGTTGTGCGCGGTGAGCGTGAAGAGCGCGAGGACGACGGCCAGGGCGCCCAACGAGACGTAGAGCATCGGCATCAGCGCGCGGTCGGCGAACTTGCCGCCGATCAGGTTGCCGCCGACCATGCCGAGGCCGAACAGCACCAGCAGCCAGGTGACCGAGCCGTCCGCGAAACCGGCGACGTGGGTCATCATCGGCGCGATGTAGGTGATGGCGGCGAAGACTCCGCCGAAACCGAGCACGGTCATCGCCATGGCGAGCAGGACCTGGGCGTTCTTGAAGGCGGCCAGCTCATGCCGCAGATGCACGCCCTCGGGCTTGGGCACCTCGGGTACGAGCTTGACGATGCCGGCGAGGCCGATGACGCCCAGGACGGCGACGATGCCGAAGGTCACCCGCCAGCCGATCTGCTGCCCGATGAGCGTGCCCAGCGGGACACCGACCACATTGGCGACGGTCAGCCCGGTGAACATCATGGCGATGGCGCCGGCCTTCTTCTGCGGTGCCACCAGCTCCGCCGCGACTACCGACCCGATGCCGAAGAAGGCACCGTGGGCGAGGGACGCGACCACCCGGCCGATCAGCATGACCGCGAAGACGGGGGCGATGGCGGAGAGCAGGTTCCCGGCGATGAACAGGCCCATCAGCACCATCAGCATCCGCTTGCGCGAGACCTTGGTGCCGAGCACGGTCATCAGCGGGGCGCCGATCACCACGCCGAGGGCGTAGCCGGTCACGAGCAGGCCCGCGGTGGGGATGGAGACGCCGAAGTCACCCGCGACCTGGGGCAGCAGACCCATGATCACGAACTCGGTCGTGCCGATTCCGAAGGCCCCGATCGCCAGGGCCAGAAGCGCGAGAGGCATGAGGGGGTAGACCTTCCCAAACGATTGCAGGAGCGCTTTACGTGCCCTCACAATAGTTGCAGACGCGGGTTAAATGCAATCGCTGGATATTGCACCCGTGCTCTACCCTGGAAGTCGGCCGCTGTGGAACGGAGGAACACCCAATGACAGCGACGGATCCCGCGCTCACCGCCCTCGCGCAGGGCTGGTGGGCCCTGTCTCTGCTGCACGGGAGAATCGAGACACACATCGAGCGCGCCCTCCAGGCGCAGCACGAGCTGAGCGTGCGCGAGTACTCCCTGCTCGACGTGCTCAGCAGGCAGCACGACGGGGACGGCGGCCACCTCCAGATGAAGCAGGTCGCCGACGCGGTCGTCCTCAGCCAGAGCGCCACCACCCGGCTGGTGACCCGCCTCGAGGACCGCGGGCTGCTGGAGCGCTATCTGTGCCCCACCGACCGCCGTGGCATCTACACCAACGTCACCGAGGCCGGACTGGAGCTGCTGGAGAAGGCGCGTCCGACCAACGATTCGGCGCTGCGCGAGGCGCTGGACACGGCGGCGCTGAACCCCGAACTCGCCCCGCTGGTCAGGGCCGTGGAGTCGCTGCACGCCCCCGCATAAGCTGCGGGCCATGACCGACCTCGCCATAAGGCCCGCGGCCCCGGACGACATCCCGGCGATCGTGGCCATGCTCGCCGACGACCCTTTGGGCGCCCAACGCGAGTCGCCCGACGACCTGACGCCGTACCTGGCGGCCTTCGAGCGCCTGGACACCGACCCGAACCAGCATCTCGTCGTGGCGGTCCGCGACGGCCGGGTGATCGGGACGCTCCAGCTCACGATCATTCCGGGGCTCTCCCGCAGGGGCGCGACCCGTTCCCTCATCGAGGCCGTACGGATTCACGCCGACGAGCGCGGCAGCGGGCTGGGCGGCGAGCTGATCCAGTGGGCCGTCGACACCTCCCGCCGTCTCGGCTGCCACCTGGTGCAGCTCACCTCGGACAAGACGCGCACCGACGCCCACCGCTTCTACGAGCGGCTGGGCTTCACCGCCTCGCACGAGGGCTTCAAGCTGAACCTCTGACAGGGGATTGATGGAGCAGAGGACCCTGTTTCACGTGAAACAGGGTCCTCCGGTATACGGCTTGCTACGGCTGGGCGACCCCCCGCCAGCCCTCCGGGTCCACCCCACCGGGCACCGGCGCACCCTCTTCGTACGGCTGGCGTGTGAATACGAACGACCCGAGGTCCAGGTGGCTCACCGTTCCGTCCGGGCGTCGTACGGCCTCCAGCAACTCCCAGGCGTAGTAGCCCTCCAGACCCGTCCAGGTGCCGTCACCGTTCGGCCGGAACCGGGTACGCCGGCCGCCTACGGCCAACGGCCCCAGTGTGATGCCGTCAGCCAGGACCCGCAGGACGTACGGGTGCGTGCCCCAGTACCAGGGACCGGCCAACTCCAGCACCGACGGGTCGACTTCCTGCAGGGGGCGCCACGGCTCGGGGATGCGCGGTTCGGCCTCCGCGACGATGCGGACGAGGTCGGCACCCACCGCTCCGACCGCGGGTCCGCTGGTGCAGTTGGCCAGCACCACCGCCGCCACGTCGTCCGCCACGCTGAACGTGAGGGCCGCCAGGAAGCCCGGCAGTGAACCGGAGTGCCCGGCGAGCAGCCGGCCGTCCCGGTGCTGGATCTGGAGCCCGAGACCGTACGTGGCGCCGTCCACCACGTCCGCGGGCTCGGCGGGGGCGGCAGGCGTACGCATCTCTCGTACCGACTCGGCGCTCAGCACCCGGTCGTCCCCCCGGACCAGGAAGGCGGCGAAGCGGGCGAGGTCGCCCGTGGTGGACCAGAGTTGGCCGGCCGGGGCCATCAGACCGAGGTCCTCCAACGGCTCGGGCAGCAGTGCGTCGGCCCAGGGGTGCACCGCCCAGCCGCCCGCGTGCGGTGCCTCGGGCTGGGCGCTGGTGCGGTGGAGGCCAAGAGGCTGGAGCACCTCGGCGCGCAGCACCTGCTCCCAGGGGGCGCCCCGGAGTTCCTCCACCAGGGAGCCGAGCAGGGTGTAGCCGGGGTTGGAGTAGTGGTGGCGCCGCCCGGCCGGGTGCAGCCGGGGCTTCTCACCGAGCACGTCGCTCAGCTCGGGGCGGGTCGAGCCTGGTGTCCGCTCCCACCAGGGCGCCGGCGACTCGGCGGCCAATCCGGCGGTGTGCGCCAGCAGTTCGGCGATGGTCGCCTCACCGGCGCCGGTGCCCGGCAGATGCTTCTCCAATGGGTCATTGAGGTCGAGCACGCCCTCGTCCCGCAGCCGCAGCACCAGAACGGCGGTGAAGGTCTTGGTGATGGAGCCGATCCGGTACTGCACGTCCTCGTCCGGCCCGTGCCCGTCCACCGAGGTCCGCGCCCCGTGCCACACCGCCCGGCCCCCGCGCACGACCGCGGCCACGAGCGAGGGCGCCCGCCCCTCGGCCTGCGCGACGGCGATCCGGTGCGTCAACGCCCGGCGCGTCGCCGGCAGCAGCTCTTCGTCCCATGTCGTCATGTGCCCAGTCCACCCGCTGGGACGGGCCACGTCGAGCGCATTCCGTCCAGGGGGTGTCTTGTCGGTCAGGCCGGATCAGGCAGCGGACACCCCCCAGGGCGTGGATCAGGTCTGGGCCATGTCCACGAAGCGGGAGTAGTGGCCCTGGAAGGCGACGGTGATGGTGGCCGTGGGGCCGTTTCGGTGCTTGGCCACGATCAGGTCGGCCTCGCCCGCGCGGGGGGACTCCTTCTCGTAGGCGTCCTCGCGGTGGAGCAGGATGACCATGTCCGCGTCCTGCTCGATGGAGCCCGACTCACGCAGGTCGGAGACCATGGGCTTCTTGTCGGTGCGCTGCTCGGGACCACGGTTGAGCTGCGAGAGCGCGATGACCGGGATCTCCAGCTCCTTGGCGAGCAGCTTGAGATTACGGGACATGTCCGAGACCTCCTGCTGTCGGCTCTCGGCCCGCTTGGAGCCACCGGACTGCATGAGCTGGAGGTAGTCGATGACGACCAGCTTCAGGTCGTTGCGCTGCTTGAGGCGACGGCACTTGGCGCGGATCTCCATCATCGACAGGTTCGGGGAGTCGTCGATGTAGAGCGGCGCGGCCGACACGTCCGGCATCCGACGGGCCAGGCGCGTCCAGTCCTCGTCGGTCATCGTGCCGGAGCGCATGTGGTGCAGGGCGACGCGGGCCTCGGCGGACAGCAGACGCATGGCGATCTCGTTGCGGCCCATTTCGAGGGAGAAGACCACGCTGGGCAGGTTGTGCTTGATCGACGCGGCTCGCGCGAAGTCCAGCGCGAGCGTCGACTTACCCATGGCGGGACGGGCGGCGATGACGATCATCTGGCCGGGGTGCAGGCCGTTGGTCAGGGAGTCGAAGTCGGTGAACCCGGTGGGCACGCCGGTCATCTCGCCGCTGCGCGAGCCGATCGCCTCGATCTCGTCGAGGGCGCCCTCCATGATGTCGCCGAGCGGCAGGTAGTCCTCGCTGGTGCGCTGCTCGGTGACCGCGTAGATCTCGGCCTGGGCGCTGTTGACGATCTCGTCGACATCGCCGTCGGCCGCGTATCCCATCTGCGTGATGCGCGTGCCGGCCTCCACCAGGCGGCGCAGGACGGCACGCTCGTGGACGATCTCCGCGTAGTACTCGGCGTTGGCCGCGGTCGGCACCGTCTGGACGAGGGTGTGCAGATAGGCGGCGCCGCCGACCTTGTTGATCTCGCCGCGCTTGGTGAGTTCGGCCGCGATGGTGATGGGGTCGGCCGGCTCGCCCTTGGCGTAGATGTCGAGGATCGCCGTGTAGATCGTCTCGTGCGCCGGCTTGTAGAAGTCATGGCCCTTGAGGATCTCGACCACGTCGGCGATGGCGTCCTTGGAGAGCAGCATGCCGCCCAGCACGGACTGCTCGGCGTCCAGGTCCTGCGGGGGCACCCGCTCGAAGGCGGAACCCCCGCCTTCCCAGCCGCCGTTCTCACGGCCGCGCTCATGCTGTTCGTCTCGGCCGCCGCGGCCGGAGTCACCGCGGCGCCGGGAGGCGGGGAGACGATCGCTGGGACCGCTGTCGGCCCACGGATCGTCCAAGGGCTCGGAAATGCTCACCGAGCCACCTCCTCCCGTCCGCCGGAGCGGACCTCGCCGTGTCCCCTGTTCTACGGCACGGCACTGACAAAATGAGAGGCCCAACTCCGGTTCCGGTGCGTCGGAAATGTGACGTTTCCACGGCCAGGAGAGGGAGCGGGCGCCGGACCACGGTAGGCCCCCCGGCACCGTCAGCCAATCTGGTTATCCACAGGCCATGTGGACGACGGTCCATATGCTGTGGAGAACTCCCCGAAACCTGTGCACGACCCGGTGGACAGCCCTGTGAACAAGACCTCGCCCTCCTCGGCGGAACGGCACTGACCTGCACCTTTACCGTCCACCGGCTGTGCAGAAGAAAAACTTTCCCAGTCGGACCAAGATCCCCTCGAACGTCGCGCGAAACCTTGCCCTCCGGAAACGAGCGTAAGGGTCACAGCCTAGTTGTATCTCTTACCTGTGGACGGTTAGATTGGTGCGCATGACACAGGCTCCCGCGATCCCCAAGGCCAGCCGGCGACGCCATGACCGGGAGATCGTGGCACTCGCCGTGCCGGCCTTCGGCGCGCTGGTCGCCGAGCCCCTCTTCGTCATGGCCGACAGTGCGATCGTCGGCCATCTCGGCACCGCCCAGCTCGCCGGCCTCGGCGTGGCCTCCGCGCTCCTCACCACCGCGGTGAGCGTCTTCGTCTTCCTCGCCTACGCCACCACGGCGGCGGTCGCCCGCCGGGTCGGCGCGAACGATCTGCGGGCCGCCATCCGCCAGGGCATGGACGGCATCTGGCTGGCCCTGCTCATCGGCGCCGCCGTGATCGCCGTCGTCCTGCCCCTCGCACCCGGCATCGTGGACCTCTTCGGCGCCTCCGCCACCGCGGCGCCCTACGCCACCACCTATCTGCGCATCTCCGCTCTCGGCATCCCGGCCATGCTGGCCGTCCTGGCCGCCACCGGCGTGCTGCGCGGACTCCAGAACACCAGGACGCCGCTCTACGTGGCGATCGGTGGCTTCATCGCCAACGCCGCCCTCAACGCCGTGCTCGTCTACGGCGCCGGACTCGGCATCGCCGGTTCCGCCTGGGGCACCGTGATCGCCCAGTGCGGCATGGCCGCCGTCTATCTCTGGGTGGTCGTCCGGGGTGCGCGGCGCCACGGGGCCTCCCTGCGCCCTGACCTCGCCGGTATCCGCGCCTCCGCACAGGCGGGCGTACCGCTGCTCGTCCGCACCCTGTCCCTGCGGGCCATCCTCATGATCGCCACCGCAATGGCGGCCCGGCTCGGGGACGCCGACATCGCCGCCCACCAGATCGTGCTGTCCCTGTGGAGCCTGCTCGCCTTCGCCCTGGACGCGATCGCCATCGCCGGACAGGCGATCATCGGCCGCTACCTCGGCGCCGACGACGCACCCGGCGCCCGCGCGGCCTGCCGCCGCATGGTGCAGTGGGGCATCGCCACCGGCGTGGTCCTCGGGCTCCTGGTCGTGGCCACGCGGCCGCTGTTCCTGCCGCTGTTCACCAGTGACGCCGGGGTGAAGGACGTGGCGCTGCCGGCGCTGCTGGTGGTCGCCCTGTCCCAGCCCATCTGCGGCATCGTCTTCGTGCTGGACGGGGTGCTGATGGGCGCCGGTGATGGCCCCTACCTGGCCTGGGCCATGGTGGTCACCCTGGCGGTCTTCACTCCGGTCGCGCTGCTCGTGCCCACGCTGGGCGGCGGTCTCACCGCGATCTGGGCGGCCATGACGCTGATGATGACGGTGCGGATGGTGACCCTCTGGCTGCGCGCCCGTTCCGGCCGCTGGATCGTGACGGGCGCGACCCGCTGACCGTTTCACGTGAAACGTGCCGTGGCTTCCGCCCCCGGTCAGGGCCCTGAACACATGAGAAAGGGGCCGCATCCTCGAAAGGATGCGGCCCCTCACCAGCTCAAACGAGCCGAGCGGTCACGGCGATCAGGCCGCGACGACCTCAAGGGTCACCTTGGCGGCAACCTCGGGGTGCAGACGCACGGACGTCTCGTGGGCGCCCAGGGTCTTGATCGGAGCGGTCAGCTCGATGCGGCGCTTGTCGACCTCGGGGCCACCGGAAGCCTTGATCGCGGAAGCGATGTCGGCCGGGGTGACGGAACCGAAGAGACGACCGGCGTCGCCGGAGCGGACGGCCAGACGGACCTTGACACCCTCGAGCTGGCCCTTGATCTGGTTGGCCTGCTCGATGGTCTGGATCTCGTGGATCTTGCGGGCGCGACGGATCTGCGCCACGTCCTGCTCGCCACCCTTGGTCCAGCGGATAGCGAACTTCCGCGGGATCAGGTAGTTGCGGGCGTACCCGTCCTTGACGTCGACGACGTCGCCGGCGGCACCGAGGCCGGAGACCTCGTGGGTGAGGATGATCTTCATGTGTAGGTCACCCTTCCTTAGCGCGCGGTGGACGTGTAGGGCAGCAGCGCCATCTCACGGCTGTTCTTGACGGCCGTGGCGACGTCACGCTGGTGCTGCGTGCAGTTGCCGGTCACGCGGCGGGCACGGATCTTGCCGCGGTCGGAAATGAACTTCCGCAGCATGTTCGTGTCCTTGTAGTCCACGTACGTGACCTTGTCCTTGCAGAAAGCGCAGACCTTCTTCTTAGGCTTGCGCACAGGCGGCTTCGCCATGGTGTTTCTCCTGTGTGATCAAGAAGTGGGATGCGAGCCCTTAGAAAGGGGGCTCGTCCGAGTAGCCGCCACCGCCGCCGGAGCCGGAACCGCCGCCCCAGCCGCCGCCACCCTGGTTGCCACCGGCGGGAGCGCCGGAAGCCCACGGGTCGTCGGCCTGGGAACCGCCCTGGTTGCCGCCGCCGGAGCCACCGCCCCAGCCGCCACCACCCTGGCCCTGGTTGCCGCCGCCGCCGTAACCGCCCTGGCCGCCGCGGGCGCCGCCGGAGGTCTTGGTGACCTTCGCCGTCGCGTTGCGCAGGCTGGGGCCGACTTCCTCGACGTCCAGCTCGTAGACCGTGCGCTTGACACCCTCGCGGTCCTCGTACGACCGCTGCTTCAGCCGGCCCTGCACGATGACGCGCATGCCTCGCTGGAGCGACTCCGCGACGTTCTCCGCCGCCTGACGCCAGACCGAGCAGGTCAGGAACAGGCTCTCGCCGTCCTTCCACTCATTGGTCTGGCGGTCGAAGGTGCGGGGAGTGGACGCGACGCGGAACTTTGCGACCGCCGCACCGGAAGGGGTGAAGCGCAGCTCGGGGTCGTCGACAAGATTGCCGACGACCGTGATGACGGTCTCGCCTGCCATGGGGAACCTCTCGGCGGGATTGCTCTGGCTGCTTGGTTGCTGCTACTCGAATCCCGAGATCAGCTGAGCGGAAAAGCTCAGTGCATCTCGGGGCGGAGGACCTTGGTCCGGAGGACCGACTCGTTCAGGTTCATCTGGCGGTCGAGCTCCTTGACGACCGCAGGCTCGGCCTGCAGGTCGATGACCGAGTAGATGCCCTCGGGCTTCTTCTTGATCTCGTACGAGAGACGACGACGGCCCCAGGTGTCGACCTTTTCCACCTTGCCGCCGCCATCGCGGACGACAGAGAGGAAGTTCTCGATCAGCGGGGAGACAGAACGCTCCTCGAGATCGGGGTCGAGGATGACCATCACCTCGTAGTGACGCATGTGGAACCCACCTCCTTTGGACTCAGCGGCCACGGTCGTTCCGTGGCAGGAGGGTCGTGATGCGTGAGCAACGGTATCGGCCGCCACTGACAACCGAAGGTTCCGCGAGGAACCGTCCACAGTGGGCCGCCACGGGCCAGGGCAGACACCGGTGCAGACGTTACAGACTACCCGCCCACCCGCTTCCGGTTGAAATCCGGCCCTGGAACCCCGCAATCTGTACACATCGGGTGTGTAGGGCGCTACAGTGCGCCGCGATCCGCAGGAGGTGCCTCATGACACAGGCATTGCGACCGACCACCGCCGGCTCCCTCTTCGCCAGTGACGGAAAGCCCCATCCACTTCAGGACACCCTGACGGTGGTGACGCTCGTCCTGGGCGTGCTCGCCTTCGTCACCTGCTTCATCGACGGCCTCCACCTGGTGGCCTCCTGGGCCGGCCTGGTCGGCATGATCACCGGCGCCTACGGCCAGTGGATCTCGATCACCACCCGGGAGCGCTTCGGCCTGGTCGTCGGGCTCGGCGCCTCCGGGGTCGGCTTCCTCATCGGCATGGCCAACGGCGGTCTGTTCGGCGGTCTCATCGGCAGCTGACCCCACCCGGCCGCCCGTCCAGGACGGCATCACGAGCACCCGGAATGTTCCGGTCCGCGAGCGGGCCGGAACACCGGTGCTGTACGCCCCATTCGGGGCGCTCGCATGGCGCAGTAGGCTTCGGCGCGAGAGCCGGAGCCCCTGATCCCATGGGGACACACCAGCCCGAGGAGCGCCCCGACATGAGTCTGACCCTGAGGACCATCAGCCGTGAGCAGCATCTGGCATACATCCAGAGCCTGCCGTCGGCCAGTCACATGCAGGTCCCCGCATGGGCCGACGTGAAGGCGGAGTGGCGTTCGGAAAACCTCGGCTGGTTCGACGAGCGCACCGGCGAGATGGTCGGCGCCGGTCTGGTCCTCTACCGCCAGCTCCCCAAGATCAAGCGCTACCTCGCCTATCTTCCCGAGGGCCCGGTCATCAACTGGTTCTCGCCGAACCTGGAGGACTGGCTCCAGCCGATGCTGGCCCACCTCAAGCACCAGGGCGCGTTCTCGGTCAAGATGGGCCCGCCGGTGATCATCCGCCGCTGGAACGCGGAGACCATCAAGAAGGGCATCCAGAGCCCGGACGTGAAGCGGCTGCGCGACATGGAGGCCGACTTCATCGAGCCGCGCGCCTTCGAGGTGGCCGACAAGCTGCGCCGCATGGGCTGGCAGCAGGGCGAGGACGGCGGCGCCGGCTTCGGTGACGTCCAGCCGCGCTACATCTTCCAGGTGCCGCTGGCCAACCGCTCGCTGGAAGAGGTGCACAAGCAGTTCAACCAGCTCTGGCGCCGCAACATCAAGAAGGCCGAGAAGGCCGGCGTCGAGGTCGTCCAGGGCGGTTACCAGGACCTGGAGGAGTGGCAGCGGCTGTACGAGATCACCGCGGTCCGCGACCACTTCCGCCCGCGCCCCCTGTCGTACTTCCAGCGCATGTGGACGGCCCTCAACACCGAGGACCCCAACCGGATGCGGCTGTACTTCGCCCGGCACAACGGCGTGAACCTGTCGGCGGCCACCATGCTGATCGTCGGCGGCCACGTCTGGTACTCCTACGGCGCCTCCGACAACATCGGCCGTGAGGTCCGCCCCTCCAACGCCATGCAGTGGCGGATGCTGCGCGACGCCTACGCGCTCGGCGCCACCGTCTACGACCTGCGCGGCATCTCCGACTCGCTGGACGAGACGGACCACCTGTTCGGCCTGATCCAGTTCAAGGTCGGCACCGGCGGCCAGGCGGCCGAGTACCTCGGCGAGTGGGACTTCCCGCTCAACAAGCTGCTGCACAAGGCGCTCGACATCTACATGTCGCGACGCTGAGCGGCGGGCGGCCGCCCGTCCCGCCTTCTGGTTCCATAGCCTTCACAAGGCTTCACCGTCACCCGTCCCCGAACACCCCCTCGGGGACGTCCCTCTGAATCCACCGCAGCCACGAGAAAGGTTCCGGGTCCGGCCATGGCGCTCACGCTCTACGTCGACACCGCGCGCTGGCGTGCGCACCACAAGCACGTGCAGGAGCAGTTCCCGGGACTCGTCCCGGTCTGCAAGGGCAACGGCTACGGCTTCGGTCACGAACGGCTCGCGGAGGAGGCCACCCGGCTGGGCTCCGACATGCTGGCCGTCGGCACCACCTACGAGGCCGCGCGCATCAAGGACTGGTTCAGCGGCGACCTGCTCGTGCTGACGCCGTACCGGCGCGGCGAGGAGCCGGTGCCGCTGCCGGACCGGGTGGTCCGCTCGGTGTCGTCGGTCGACGGCGTGTACGGCCTGGTGGGTGCCCGTGTCGTCATCGAGGTGATGTCCTCGATGAAGCGGCACGGCATCAGCGAGCAGGAACTGCCGCAGCTTCACCAGGCCATAGAGAACGTCCGCCTGGAGGGCTTCGCCATCCACCTGCCGCTGGACCGCACCGACGGCTCGGACGCCGTCGAGGAGGTCATCGGGTGGATGGACCGGCTGCGCGCGGCCCGGCTGCCGCTGCACACGATGTTCGTCAGCCACCTCAAGGCCGATGAACTGACCCGGCTCCAGCAGCAATTCCCGCAGACCCGCTTCCGCGCGCGGATCGGCACCCGGCTGTGGCTGGGCGACCACGACGCCACCGAGTACCGCGGCGCTGTTCTGGACGTCACGAGGGTGACCAAGGGCGACCGCTTCGGCTACCGGCAGCAGAAGGTGGCCTCGGACGGCTACCTGGTGGTCGTGGCGGGTGGTACGTCGCACGGGGTGGGCCTGGAGGCCCCGAAGGCCCTGCACGGCGTCATGCCGCGCGCCAAGGGCGTGGCGCGGGCCGGCCTCGCCACGGTGAACCGGAACCTCGCCCCCTTCGTCTGGGGCGGCAAGCAGCGCTGGTTCGCGGAGCCGCCGCACATGCAGGTGTCGATCCTGTTCGTCCCCTCCGACGCTCCCGAGCCGAAGGTCGGGGACGAGTTGGTGGCCCATCTGCGGCACACCACCACGACGTTCGACCGGATCGTGGACCGCTAAGACCGAACCGGACCCAAGCCGACGGAAAGGCCGTGCACGGAATCTCGTGCACGGCCTTTCTCATGCCCTCGGGGTCTGTTCGCTCAGAGTGAACGACCTTGGTGGGGCAGGGGTTCTGGGCCGCCCCAGTCCGTCCGAGAGGGCTCCTCGGGCGCCTCGTGCTCCGGGTGCCGGAGCCCACGCAGGACGAAGCGGTCGGCCGCGCCGTCGAGTACGCCGCCTGAGGGGTCGTCGTCCCCGGCCCGGCGCACCACGTCCCGCTCCGGGCGGAGGATGTCGCGCACGACGACGGCGCACAGGTACAGGGTGCCGAGCAGGTGCAGGGCGATCGCCCAGTGATAGCCCTCGGTGGGCAGACCCTTGTGGGCGTCTCCGCTGGTCGTGTACGCGAGGTAGAACCAGATGCCGAGGAAGTACGCCACCTCGCACGCCTGCCAGATCAGGAAGTCCCGCCACTTGGGCCGGGCGAGGACCGCCAGCGGCACCAGCCACAGCACGTACTGGGGGGAGTAGACCTTGTTGGTGAGGATGAAGGCCGCCACCATCAGGAAGGCCAGCTGGGCGAAGCGCGGCCGGCGCGGCGCGGTGAACGTCAGCGCCGCGATGCCGAGGAACGACAGCACCACCAGGGCGCTGGCAGTGGTGTTCACGAAGTCGATGCTCGGCGGGTTACTGGAGTTCTGGGACCAGATCAGCCAGAACGAACCGAAGTCGATGCCTCGGTCATGGCTGAACGTATAGAACTTCGACCAGCCCTCGAAGGCGAACAGCATCACCGGCACGTTCACCACCAGCCACGTGCCCGCCGCGCCGCCGACCGCTTGGAAGAACTCCCGCCACTTGCCCGCCCGCCAGCACAGCACCAGCAGGGGGCCGAGCAGGACGAGGGGATAGAGCTTGGCGGCCGTGGCGAGGCCCAGGAGCACGCCGAAGGCGACGGCCCGGCCACGGGACCACATCAGCATCGCGACGGCCGTCAGGGCCACCGCCAGGAGGTCCCAGTTGATCGTGGCGGTCAGCGCGAAGGCCGGCGCCAGAGCGAGCAGCAGGCCGTCCCAGGGGCGGCGGCGGTGGGTACGGCTGACGCAGACGGCGATAACGGCCGCGCAGACCATCAGCATCCCCGTGTTGACGAACCAGTACCACTGCTCCTGCCGCTGGATACCGCCGCTGCCCGGTGTGAGCCAGGAAGCTACCTCCATGAACACGCCGGTCAGCACCGGGTACTCGAGGTAGTCCATGTCGCCGGGCAGCTTGTCGAAGTACGGCACGAGCCCGTCGGCGAAGCCACGCCCCTGGTAGAGGTGGGGAATGTCCGAGTAGCAGGCGTGCGTGTACTGCGAGCTGGCCCCGAAGAACCAGGCTCCGTCGTAGCAAGGGGCCTTCTGGACGAGCCCGAGGGCGAACATGCCGATCGCCACGAGCACGACGACCCGGACCGGCGTCCACCAGGACGTCCCGGTCAGGGCGCGTCGCCCGAGGGGGCCGCCGATCAGCTCGCTGCCGGCCGCGGCGATCTCGTCCTCCCGCGTCGGCCGTACCGTCTCCGGTTCACGTACGCGCGCGGGCGTCGTCTCTGCACTGGGCATGGGGCACATCCTGCCGTACTCGCTCGGGAAAGCGCCGAGGGCCGCCGCACCTGGTCGGTGCGACGGCCCTTGTTTCACGTGAAACACCCACGACGGTCGAAAGGAACGTCAATCGGGCAGGTGGCCCTACTGGCCTGCCTGACCTCCGAACAATCCTCCGCCGTCATTCCCATTGGCCCCGGCGTTGCCATTGCCCCTGACATCACCGGTTCCGGGTGAGGTCGACTCGGTCGGTGAGGGGCTGATTCCGCCATCGGCACCACCGGGTCCAGTGCCACCGTTGTCGTTGCAGAAGAACCGGCAGGTCTCGCTCGCGGTGGGCGAGGGCGACGTCGTGGACTCGCTCGGCGACGGGCTCGACGACTCGGTCGGCGTCTGGGTGACCGTAACGCTCGGCTTCGGAGTCGGCGTGGGAGCGCCCACCTCGTTGTGGATCTTGCCAATCTTGATCGCGTCCGGGAAGCCGGGGTCGTTCTTGCCCTGCAGCGCGGCCCGCATGTACTCGGTCCACACCGACGTCGGGATGTCACCACCGTGGATGGAGTCCGTGCCCGCCGTCCCGTTCATCGACAGCAGACGGTGATCCTTGGGGTTCTCACGGAACATCGCCACCGAGGTGGAAAGCTGCCGGGTGTAGCCGACGAACCAGGCCGACTTGTTCTCGTCGGTGGTGCCGGTCTTGCCGGCGGCCGTGCGGCCCAGCGCCTTGGCGTTCTGACCCGTGCCGTTCTGGATCACGTTCTCCAGGACGTCGGTGACGTTGTTGGCGATGCTGGAGTCCATCACCTGCTTGGGCTTCGGCTTGGTGAAGTCTGACAGTTCCACGCCGTCCTTCTTGACCGTGGTGACCGAATACGGGTCCGCCTGCTTGCCGGATGCGGCGAACGTCGCGTACGAGTCCGCCATGCGGATCGCGCTGGGGGTGGAGGTACCGATGGCGAAGGACGGGTTCAGGTCCTTCGCCATGCTCCCCTCCAGGATGCCGGTGGAACGGGCCATGTCCCGGACCTTCGACATGCCGACATCGACACCGAGCTGCACGAACGGCGTGTTGACCGACTGCTCCATCGCCTTGCGCAGGGTGATGTAGCCCCAGGGGTGGTCGCTCTCGTTCGCCTGGAAGAAGAACGAGTTGTCCTTGTTGAGGTAGTACGAGCCGTCGGGCCGGCGGACCTTGAGGTGGTCGTTGCCGTTGTACCTGCTCAGCGGGGAGATGCCCTCACCGTTGGAGTTGTACGTGCCGTCCTGCATGGCCGCGGCCAGCACGTACGGCTTCCAGGTCGATCCCACCGGAACACCGGAGGTGTCGGCGTTGTTCGTGAAGTGGCCGTTCTCGTAGCCGTCGCCGCCGTAGAGGGCGACGATCGCGCCGTCGTTGGGCACCACCGAGGCCGCGCCGAACTGGACGTACTTGTCCTTCTCCTTGGTCTCTGGGTTCAGCCGCGACTTCTGGATCTTCTTCACGGCTGCGCTCAGGGCGTCGACCTTGGCCTTCTGGAAGGTCGTGTAGATCTGGTAGCCGCCCTTGTCGAACTGCGCCTCCGTGATGTCGGAGTGGTTCAGGACGTACTTCTTCGCCGTGTCGACCATGTAGCTGACCTGGCCGTTCATACCCCTGGTCGCCTTGCGGCCCTGCGGCTTGGGGTACTTGCTGACCGCCTTCTGGTAGTCGGCGTCGCTGAGGTGCTTGTCCTTGTGCATCTCACCGAGAATCCAGCGCCAGCGCCCCTCGGAACGGGCCCGGTTGGCTTCCTCGGTGGCACTCTTGTCGAGGTCCGCGTTACCCGCGGGGTCGTAGTACGTCGGACCCTTCAGCAGGGCGGCGAGGACCGCACACTGACTGGGCGTGAGGTCCTCGGCGTCCTTGCCGTAGTACGTCTGCGCGGCCGCCTGGATGCCATACGCACCACGGCCGTAGTACGAGGTGTTCAGGTAACCCCGCATGATCTCGTTCTTGTCGAGCTTCGTGCCCACCTTCAGGGAGATGAACATCTCCGTGAACTTGCGGGTGAGGGTCTGGTCCTGGCTCAGATACGTGTTCTTGACGAACTGCTGGGTGATCGTGGAGCCACCCTGGGTCTGGCCGCCGCGCGCCATATTGGCCAGGGCCCGCGCGATACCCATGGGGTCCACGCCCGAGTCCTGGTAGAAGCTCTTGTTCTCCGCGGAGATCACCGCGTACTGCATGGCCTTGGGGATCTTGTCGATCGTGAGGTTCTGCCGGTTCACACCGGTGCCCGTGGCCACCATCTGGGTCCCGTCGCCCCAGTAGTAGACGTTGTTCTGCGACTCGGCCGCAGCGTTCTCGTCCGGAATGCCGACCAACGCGTAACCCACGCCGGCCATGACAACCAGACTGCCCACGAACCCGATGCCCAGGCCCGTGACCAGGCGCCATGAGGGCACCCAGCGACGCCAGCCGTACTTGCCCACGCGGGGATAGTCGATGAACCGGGGCTTGCCGGGTGGTCCTTGGTCATGGCCCCGGCCGCCACCCGGGGGAGCGTTGTCCGCGCCCCGGCGACGCCCGCCGCCTCTCTGGGCAGCACGGCGCGCCTCGGCACGGCTGCCGTATTCACGCCCATCACCCCCAGAGCCATAGGCGTCCGGTCCCTGGGAATGAGACCCATAGGAGTGGTCGGAGGCCCCGTTGGCGCCTCGCGGTGCCGCGGGACGGCCGGAGGACGGGCCGGGCTGGCCGCGTCGGGCCGCCCGTCCGCCTCCCTGCGGCTGCGGCGGTTTGCGACGGTGCTCGCTCATCGAACGATTACTCCTCGGGCAGGCGCATCCGTGCGCGCCTGGAAACAGCGGCTGGTTTCCGGTCCCCCCGAAGTACGGATGCGGTCGTTGCTGCATTCACCCGTACTGCACCGAGGATCACGACGCTCCCCAAGCGCCCCTTGGTTCCCGGTGTTGTGCATGCCGCACAGACTACGCACCGCCAAAACCCTCCGAGCCCCGAAGTTCACCCCAAAACAGGCAACTTGCCTCGTACGAATCGGTGATGTGATCCCGTTCACCACCGACCCTCTTGTCGCATGCCGTGGGTCGTTCTATCGTCGTGATGTATCGAGTCGATACATCAGAGCGAGATAAAAGCGCCGTGTGCCGAGAGGAGGCGATCATGAGCCGTCGTTCCGGCATCCTTGAGTTCGCCGTGCTCGGGCTGCTGCGCGAGTCGCCGATGCACGGCTATGAGCTGCGCAAGCGACTCAACACGTCCCTGGGTGTGTTCCGGGCGTTCAGCTACGGGACGCTCTACCCCTGCCTCAAGACGCTGGTCACCAATGGCTGGTTGATCGAGGAACCGGGGAACACCCATGAAGACGCTCTGGCCGCCCCTCTCACCGGACGCCGCGCCAAGATCGTCTACCGGCTGACGGCCGAAGGTAAGGAACACTTCGAGGAACTCCTGTCGCAGACCGGCCCCGACGCATACGAGGACGAGCACTTCGCCGCCCGGTTCGCCTTCTTCGGGCAGACCTCGCGCGATGTGCGCATGCGTGTGCTGGAGGGCCGGCGCAGCCGGCTGGAGGAGCGCCTGGAGAAGATGCGCGCCTCCCTGGCACGCACCCGGGAGCGCCTCGACGACTACACGCTCGAACTTCAGCGCCACGGAATGGAGTCCGTGGAGCGCGAAGTGCGCTGGCTGAACGAGCTGATCGAGAGCGAGCGGGCCGGGCGGGACCTGAAGGGTCCCGAGTCCGGCGGGTCCGCTCAGCAGGACACCACATCTGGATCGACGGGCGGCCTGCCCCGTCCCAGGGATCTTCCGGGGACGGATACGCCCGGCGACACCGCCACGTGACGGCCCACCAGGGCCTCACTCGTACACACAGGGAGCAACCGGAATGGGTTCGGTTCGCGTAGCCATCGTCGGTGTCGGCAACTGCGCCGCGTCGCTGGTGCAGGGAGTCGAGTACTACAAGGACGCCGATCCGGCGGCCAAGGTACCCGGCCTGATGCATGTGCAGTTCGGTGACTACCACGTGCGGGACATCGAGTTCGTCGCCGCCTTCGACGTGGACGCCAAGAAGGTCGGCCTCGACCTCGCGGACGCCATCGGCGCCTCCGAGAACAACACCATCAAGATCTGCGACGTGCCCTCGAGCGGTGTCACCGTCCAGCGCGGCCACACCCTCGACGGTCTCGGCAAGTACTACCGCGAGACCATCGAGGAGTCGGACGCCGAGCCGGTCGACATCGTCCAGACCCTGAAGGACAAGCAGGTCGACGTCCTGGTCTGCTACCTCCCCGTGGGCTCCGAGGACGCGGCGAAGTACTACGCCCAGTGCGCCATCGACGCCAAGGTCGCCTTCGTCAACGCCCTCCCGGTCTTCATCGCCGGCACCAAGGAGTGGGCGGACAAGTTCACCGAGGCCGGCGTGCCGATCGTCGGTGACGACATCAAGTCCCAGGTGGGCGCCACCATCACGCACCGCGTCATGGCGAAGCTGTTCGAGGACCGCGGTGTGATCCTGGACCGCACGATGCAGCTCAACGTCGGCGGCAACATGGACTTCAAGAACATGCTCGAGCGTGAGCGCCTGGAGTCCAAGAAGATCTCCAAGACGCAGGCCGTCACCTCCCAGATCCCCGACCGGGACCTCGGCGAGAAGAACGTCCACATCGGCCCGTCCGACTACGTGGCCTGGCTGGACGACCGCAAGTGGGCCTACGTCCGCCTTGAGGGCCGTGCCTTCGGCGATGTTCCGCTGAACCTCGAGTACAAGCTGGAGGTCTGGGACTCCCCGAACTCCGCCGGTGTCATCATCGACGCCCTGCGTGCCGCGAAGATCGCCAAGGACCGGGGTGTCGGCGGCCCGATCCTGTCGGCCTCCTCGTACTTCATGAAGTCCCCGCCGGTTCAGTACTTCGACGACGAGGCCCGCGAGAACGTCGAGAAGTTCATCCGCGGCGACGTCGAGCGCTAGGCGCCGCTCGCCCGACAACGCTCCTGCCAGGGCTGTGAGGGTCCCTGGGGTCTGCCGGCCCCAGGGACCCTCCGCATGTGTGAGGCTGTGCCCATGCCCGTCGTCCGTGATCTGCGCCTGCTGCTGCGCGAGCGGAACTTCCGGCGCCTGCTGTACGTCCGCCTGCTCTCCCAGGGCTCGGACGGCGTCTACCAGATCGCCCTCGCCTCGTACGTCGTCTTCTCCCCCGAGAAGCAGACCTCGGCCCCGGCGATCGCCTCCGCGATGGCGGTCCTGCTGCTGCCCTACTCGCTGGTCGGCCCCTTCGCGGGGGTGCTGCTGGACCGCTGGCGCCGGCGTCAGGTCTTCGTCCACGGCAATGTGCTGCGCGCCCTGCTGGCGGCCGCCACCGCCGTACTGATCGCCGTGCACGCGCCGGACTGGCTGTTCTACGCCTCCGCGCTGTGTGTCACGGCCGTCAACCGGTTCGTCCTCGCGGGCCTCTCGGCGGCACTTCCCCGTGTGGTCGGTACCGAGCGTCTGGTGCTGGCCAACTCCCTCTGCCCGACCGCCGGAACCCTGGCCGCCACCCTCGGTGCCGCCCTGGCCCTCGGCGTACGGTTCGTCGCGGCGGACTCGGACGCGGCGGTGGTACTGCTCGGTGCCCAGCTGTATCTCTGCGCGGGTCTGACCGCCCTGACCATGGCCCCCTCCCTGCTCGGCCCCGACCGGCCACCGGTGCTGCCCCGGCTGCGCACCGTCCTCGCCGACACGGCACGCGGTCTCCTCGCGGCCGTGCGGTACCTGGGCGAGCCCCGGCGCGGGGAAGCCGTCTGGGCGCTCGCGGCGATGACCTGCATGCGCTTCTGCTACGGCGCCCTGCTGGTCCTGCTGCTCATGCTGTGCCGCTACGGCCTCTCCCGCACCCCGGAGGACGGGCTCCGTCTGCTGGGGCTGGTGCTGGGGGTGTCCGGCGCGGGGTTCTTCGCGGCGGCCGTGGTGACGCCCTGGAGCGCGGGACGCCTGGGTGCCGGGCGGTGGATCGCGGTCTGTGCGGGCGTCGCCGCCCTCCTGGTGCCGGCGCTCGGGCTTCCGTTCGCCACGGTGCCGCTGCTGATCGCGGCCTTCCTGCTGGGGCTGGTCACCCAGGGCGCCAAGATCGCCACGGACACGATCGTCCAGGCGTCGGTCGAGGACGGCTACCGCGGTCGGGTCTTCTCCGTCTACGACGTCCTCTTCAACGTCGCCTTCGTCGGCGCTGCCGGGGTGGCCGCCCTGATGCTCCCGCCGGACGGCCGGTCGCCGCTGCTGGTGATCCTCGTGGCGTTGCTCTATGCCGCCGTCACTGCGGCCATGGCTCGCTTCGAGGGGCGCCGGGACAGCGAGGAGGACGGTGTTTCACGTGAAACACCGTCCCGCCGCTGAGTCATGTTTCACGTGAAACCACGTCCCGGAAGCGTTCAGCTCTGCTGCTGCGCCCACCACTCCTTGAGGGCCGCGACCGCAGCGTCGTGCTCCATCGGGCCGTTCTCCAGGCGCAGCTCCAGCATGTGCTTGTACGCCTGGCCGATGACGGGGCCCGGTCCGACGCCGAGGATCGTCATGATCTCGTTGCCATCGAGGTCGGGGCGGATGGAGTCCAGCTCCTCCTTCTCCTGCAGCTCGGCGATGCGCGCCTCCAGCCCGTCATAGGCGCGGGACAGCGCGGCCGCCTTGCGCTTGTTCCGGGTGGTGCAGTCGGAGCGGGTCAGCTTGTGTAGCCGGTCCAGCAGCGGGCCCGCGTCGCGGACGTAGCGCCGGACCGCGGAGTCCGTCCACTCCCCGGTGCCGTAGCCGTGGAAGCGCAGGTGCAGCTCGACCAGGCGGGAGACGTCCTTCACCAGGTCGTTGGAGTACTTCAGCGCCGTCATGCGCTTCTTGGTCATCTTGGCCCCGACCACCTCGTGGTGGTGGAAGGACACCCGGCCGTCCTGCTCGAAGCGCCGCGTCCGGGGCTTGCCGATGTCGTGCAGCAGCGCGGCGAGCCGGAGGGTGAGGTCCGGGCCGTTCTCCTCCAGGTCGATCGCCTGCTCCAGCACGATGAGTGAGTGGTCGTAGACGTCCTTGTGGCGGTGGTGCTCGTCACGCTCCAGCCGGAGTGCCGGCAGCTCGGGCAGCACATGGGCGGCGAGCCCGGTGTCGACCAGCAGGGTGAGGCCCTTGCGGGGGTGCGCGGAGAGCAGCAGCTTGTTCACCTCGTCCCGGACCCGCTCGGCCGACACGATCTCGATCCGCGCGGACATCTCCGTCATCGCGGTGACGACCGCCGGGTCCACCTCGAAGTCGAGCTGGGCGGCGAAACGGGCGGCACGCATCATGCGCAGCGGGTCGTCGGAGAAGGACTCCTCCGGAGTGCCGGGCGTACGCAGCACCCGTGCCGCGAGGTCGTCCAGACCGCCGTGCGGATCGATGAACTCCTTCTCCGGCAGGGCCACGGCCATCGCGTTGACCGTGAAGTCGCGCCGGACCAGGTCCTCCTCGATGGAGTCGCCGTAGGACACCTCGGGCTTGCGGGAGGTGCGGTCGTACGCCTCGGAGCGGTAGGTGGTGACCTCGATCTGGTAGCCGTCCTTCTGGGCGCCCACCGTGCCGAAGGCGATCCCGACCTCCCAGACGGCGTCCGCCCAGGGCCGGACGATCCGCAGCACGTCCTCGGGGCGCGCGTCGGTCGTGAAGTCCAGGTCGTTCCCGAGCCGGCCCAGCAGCGCGTCACGGACCGAGCCGCCGACCAGGGCGAGCGAGAACCCGGCCTCCTTGAAACGGCGGGCGAGGTCGTCGGCGACGGGGGCCACCCGCAGCAGCTCGCTGACCGCGCTCTGCTGCACCTGGCTGAGGGCAGCGGGATTGTCATCGTTGGGGTTCGGCACAACAGAAGAGGGTACGTGGCCCGGCCGCCCGGGACCGCACCCGTTTGACCGGCGCGGAGGCTCCCTGCCATACCCCCACAAGGGCTCCCCTAGCGGCGGACACCGGCTCTCCGCTCCTTAATGGATATAGAGGACAGGCGGCCGTTCCGTGACGATCTTGGGGAACGGTCCGTGGCACTCAGCCTCTGCGGTCATCGTTACCATGCGGGGACGCACATTCTGACGACCACTGATGACGACGACGAGGGACGGGCTAGCGCGTGGCCGACGCGGCTGAAATCCAGGGGCCCAGTGCCTCTCCTGCCCGCCGCCGACTGCGGCGCGCCGGAGCGCTGCTGGCGGGCGCACCGCTGCTGGCCGGGCTGCTCCAGTTGACCGTGGCCGAGCCCGCGCAGGCGGCGCCGGCGGACTCGGTGTCCGTGGCGTTGGACTCACTGACGCCCAGCGCGCCCACCGAGGACGACACGCTGACCGTGTCCGGCACCGTGATCAACAACGGTAGGCAGTCCGTGACCGGCGCCCACGTCGGCCTCCGGGTGGGTCCCCTGCTGAACACCCGCTCCGCGATCGACGGCATCGCCCAGCACCCCGACGATCTCCGCGGCGGTGCCGGCGACGAGCTCGGCGGCAAGTACACGCAGAAGTTCAGCAAGCTGATTCCGGGCGTCGCCGAGCACTTCAGCATCTCCGTGCCCGTGGACGAGCTGGACCTCGGGAAGGACGGCGTCTACTCGTTCGGCGTCTCCGTGTCCGGCAAGACCTCGGCACGGCCCTGGGACCAGATGCTCGGCATCGAGCGGACCTTCCTGCCCTGGCAGTCGTCCGAGGCCGACACCAAGAGCCGTACGACGGTCATGTGGCCGCTGATCTCCTCCGTCCACATGACCGCCCGCACGGGCGCCGGAGAACGGCAGACCCCCGTCTTCCAGGACGACGAGCTGGCCAAGGAGATCGCCCCCGGCGGCCGCCTGGCGCAGATGATGGACCTGGGCCGCGATCTCGACGTCACCTGGGTGATCGACCCGGACCTGCTGGCCGCGGTGGACGCCATGGCCAACGGTTACCGGCTCCAGCAGCCCGACGGCACCAGCAAGGCCGGCTCCCGCGAGAACCAGGACGTCGCCAAGCAGTGGCTGGCCGGTCTCCAGAAGGCCGTGGCGGACAAGGAGGTCGTCGCGCTGCCCTTCGCCGACCCGGACCTCGCCTCGCTCGCCCACACCGGCACCAGCGTCACCGGCTCGCTCAGCCACCTCAAGGACGCCACCGACGTCGCCGCCCTCACGGTGAAGACCGTGCTCCATGTGACGCCGACCACCGACTTCGCGTGGCCGGTGGACGGCGCCGTCGACCCCTCGATCATCAAGGTGGCCACCTCCGCCGGCGCCGACCGGGTCATCGCCCGCAGCGACAGCCTCCGGGAGTCCGCCGGGCTGCCCTACACGCCGTCCGCCGCCCGCCCGATCGGCGGCGGCACCACGGCGGTGGTCGCGGACGCGCGGATGTCCACGGCCTTCGAGGGCGACCTCACCAAGGCGGACACCTCCACGCTCGCGGTGCAGCAGTTCCTGGCACAGAGCCTCGAGGCGAACGTACAGAAAGACGAGCAGCGCAGCTTCGTGGTCGCCCCGCAGCGCACGCCGACCGCCAGCCAGGCGCAGGCGATGGCCACCGCCGTGAAGGCACTCCAGGACGGCAACTGGTCGCAGCCCGAGACCCTCACCGGCGCCGCCAACGCCAAGCCCGACCCGGACGCCACCACGCGCATCCCCTCCACGTCGGCCTACCCCTCCTCGCTGCGCAAGCAGGAACTGCCGAGGAGCGCGTTCGAGCAGATCGCGGACACGCAGGACAAGCTCGACAACTTCCAGGTGATCCTCACCGACCAGTCCCGTGTGGTCACACCCTTCGGCCGGGCCATAAACCGCGGAATGTCCACGTCGTGGCGGGCTCAGGCCGCCAAGGCGGACGGCTTCCGCACCGACGTGCTGGGCTATCTCGACAACCTCGGCGGCCAGGTCAAGCTGATCGACAAGTCGGAGACCAAGCTCTCCGGGCGCAGCGCCACCATCCCGGTGACCGTGCAGAACAACCTGGTCCAGCCCGTCGGCCACCTGTATCTGCGGCTCAGCTCGACCCAGCCGACCCGGCTGAAGATCGCCGGCAAGGCGTACGACGAGCAGCCCGTCGAGGTCTCCGGCGGCCACAGCCAGTCGGTGAAGTTCACCACCTCGGCCAACGCCAACGGCCGGGCCACGGTCCTCGCTCAGCTCTACACCGAGGACGGCCAGGAGTACGGCGACCCCGTCAGCTTCGACGTGAAGGTCACCGAGGTCACGCCCACCGTCATGCTGGTGATCGGCGGCGGGGTGCTGCTGCTGGTCCTCGCAGGCTTCAGGATGTACACCCAGCGCAAGCGCGCGGCCGCCCGCCAGGCCGAGGAAGAGGGCCCGGACGAGGCGGAGGCGGACTCCGGTGACGAGGCCGGGAACCCGGACGACGCCGGAGACCGTCTTCCCGAGGAGTCCGGTCCCCCCGCCGGGACAGCCGGGCCGGACCAGCCGGGTGACCCTGCGCCGGACACCGCACCGGAAAGCACCGACCCGTCCGGCACGGGTGAGAGAGTGGACCGTTGAGCGACGCCGCGGCCCGTGTGGCCAGGGACGATGAGGTGGGGTAACCATGAACGCGCCGTACGACGGTGACCGCGGCCAGGACGCCGCCGACTCGGGCCACGGTCCCGAGACCCCGCCCGAGCCCGGCCAGGAGCCGTCGCAGCCCGCAGCGGACATGTACCTCCAGGACGCCTACGACCAGGACCCCTACCGGGCGCGAGACCTCTCCGCCCAGGACCCGGTCGCCGAGGCGCTCTATGACCGCGCCGCGCACCCGCCGCCCCCTCCGGGCAGCTACGAGCCGCGCCAGCCGCTCTACGCACCGCCGTCGCAGTCCTCGTACTCCCCCGACCCCCGCGTGTGGGCCAAGACCCCGGCGCCCGAGCCGGAGGGTGACGCCACGCAACACCTCCCGTACGGCGACCATCCGCGCACCACCCAGTTCGTGGGCGTGGACGACCTCGTGTCGCACTCCGGCGAGGAGTACCACGAGCCGGACGCCTTCGCGCACCTTCTGCGGGACCAGCAGCACACCGGCTCCGCCGCATCGGCCCACGTGGGCCAGGGAGCCGGCGGCTCCTACCCGCCGCCCCGCGCCCAGAGCCCCGCGCAGTACGGCGGCGGCGGAACCCCGTATCAGGCAGCCTCCGGGAACCCCATGCAGCCACCCGTACCCGCCCCGGCCGGTCCTTCTGGTCCCGCGGCGACCCCGGCACCGCCGGCTCCGGCCCCGGCGAAGGGGCGCGCCTCCGGACTGCTCGGCTCCAGCGCCGTCATGGCCGCGGGCACGATGGTGTCGCGCCTCACCGGCTTCGTCCGCTCCGCGATGATCGTCGGAGCGCTGGGCACCGGCATCCTCGGCGACTCCTTCCAGATCGCCTACCAGCTGCCCACGATGATCTACATCCTGACCGTCGGCGGCGGCCTCAACTCGGTCTTCGTGCCCCAGCTCGTGCGCTCGATGAAGGAGGACGAGGACGGCGGGGAAGCCTTCGCCAACCGGCTGCTGACCCTCGTCATGGTCGCGCTCGCCGCGCTGACCGCCCTGACCATGCTCGGCGCGCCGTACCTGGTGCGGGTCCTGTCGGACCCGATCGCCTCCGACCCGGCGGCCAACCAGGTGGCGGTCACCTTCACCCGCTACTTCCTGCCCTCGATCTTCTTCATGGGCATTCACGTGGTGATGGGTCAGGTTCTCAACGCGCGCGGCAAGTTCGGCGCGATGATGTGGACCCCCGTCCTGAACAACATCGTCATCATCGTCACGCTCGGCATGTTCCTGTGGGTCTACGGCTCCGCGGCCGACTCCCACATGACCGTCCACAACATCCCGTCGGAGGGCCAGCGGCTCCTCGGCATCGGCATCCTGCTCGGTCTCGCCGTGCAGGCCCTGGCGATGATCCCCTACCTGCGCGAGACCGGCTTCCGTATCCGGCCCCGGTTCGACTGGCGGGGCCACGGCCTGGGCAAGGCCGCGATGCTCGCCAAGTGGACGGTGCTGTTCGTGCTCGCCAACCAGGCGGGCGCCATGGTCGTCACCCAGCTCTCCACCGCCGCCGGCAAGGCCGCCAGGGTCGACGGCACCGGCTTCGCCGCCTACGCCAACGCCCAGCTCATCTGGGGTCTGCCGCAGGCCATCATCACCGTGTCCCTGATGGCCGCGCTGCTGCCGCGTTTGTCGCGCTCGGCCGCCGAGGGCGACGGCGGCGCCGTCCGCGACGACATCTCGCAGGGCCTGCGCACCACGGCGGTGGCCATCGTGCCCATCGCCTTCGGTTTCGTCTCGCTCGGCATCCCGATGTGCACGCTGATCTTCGGCTCCTCCGGCACCGGCTCGGCCACCAACATGGGCTTCATGCTGATGGCCTTCGGCCTCGGCCTGATCCCGTACTCGGTGCAGTACGTCGTCCTGCGCGCCTTCTACGCGTACGAGGACACCCGGACCCCCTTCTACAACACGGTCATCGTGGCGGCGGTCAACGCGGGCGCCTCCGCGCTCTGCTACTTCCTGCTGCCGTCCCGCTGGGCGGTCGCGGGCATGGCGGCCGTGTACGGCCTCTCCTACGCCATCGGCGTAGGTGTCGCCTGGCGCCGGCTGCGCAAGCGGCTGGGCGGCGACCTGGACGGCTCCCGGGTGCTGCGGACGTACGCCCGCCTGGCGATCGCCTCGGTCCCGGCGGCACTGCTCAGCGGCGCGGTCTGCTACGGCATCGGACACTCACTCGGACAGGGCGTCTTCGGCTCTCTCGTGGCCCTGGTGGCAGGTGGGGCGGTACTGCTCGGAGTCTTCTTCGTGGCCGCGCGCCGCATGCGGATCGACGAGCTGAACTCGCTCGTCGGCATGGTGCGCGGGCGGCTGGGGCGATGAGCCGGGGGTAGTCGCACAACCATCGTCCCCCTCTGCGTGTCGTGCATAGCGGCGGACTGTGGGCACAATTGGGTTCGGCGTCGGACAGCGTGCAACGGATGGGGAGGCAGGGACGACGGTGGCGGAACGCAGCACGGCTGCCGTCGACGTGGCAGACAACAGCGGTGACGAGCCGCTGACCGCCAAGGCGGATCAGGCCACGGCCGACGGGGTGGCCAAGAACCCGGAGCGGGACACGGACATCGACCAGACGCAGGGGAGAGGCGGCGCGAAGGAGTCCGGCAAGGAGTCTTCGCCCACCGAGTTGCACAGCGGTCACAAGCTCGCCAAGCGCTACCGTCTGGAGGAGTGCGTCACCCGTCTGGACGGATTCAGCAGTTGGCGTGCGGTCGACGAGAAACTGCGCCGTGCCGTCGGTGTGCACATCCTGCCCGCCGACCACGTACGTGCCCGTGCCGTGCTGGCGGCCGCCCGTTCGGCGGCGCTGCTCGGTGACCCGCGCTTCGTCCAGGTCCTCGACGCGGTCGAGGAGAACGACCTCGTCTACGTGGTCCACGAGTGGCTGCCCGACGCCACCGAGCTGACCGCGCTGCTCGCTGCCGGCCCGCTGGAGCCGCACGACGCCTACCAGATGGTCAGTCAGGTCGCGGCCGCCATGGCCGCCTCCCACCGTGAGGGCCTCGCCCATCTTCGGCTGAACCCGAACGCTGTCCTGCGCACCTCCTCCGGACAGTGGCGCATCCGCGGCCTCGCCGTGAACGCCGCCCTGCGCGGCGTCGGCTCCGACACCCCGCAGCGCACCGACACCGAGGCGATCGGCGCCCTCCTGTACGCCGCGCTGACGCAGCGCTGGCCCTACGAGAGCGACGCGTACGGCCTGGCCGGGCTGCCCAAGGACATCGGTCTCATCGCGCCGGACCAAGTGCGGGCCGGAGTCCACCGGGGCCTGTCCGAGCTGGCCATGCGCGCGCTCGTCAACGACGGCGCCACCGCCTCCCGGCACGAGGCCGCCTGCACCACGCCGGAGGAGCTGGTCAAGGCGATCGGTGAGATGCCGCGTGTGCGGCCGCCGGAGCCCGCGTTCGCCGGCCCGCCGGAGTACCAGCGCACGACCTACCAGCAGGGAACCTACGGCCGACCCTCGGCCCACGCGGGCGTCACCCAGCCCGTCGTGCCTCCGCCCGCCCCCCTCCAGAGCCGCACCGGCAAGGCCCTGAAGTGGGCCGTCTCCGCCCTCCTCATCGCCGCACTCGGCCTCGGAAGCTGGCAGCTCGCGGACGCCCTGATGGACCGCGGCAAGAACTCCGACGACACCAACACGACGCAGACGCAGGACGGGGGCGACAAGGGTCAGCAACAGGTGATCAGCAAGCCGATCACCATTGGGGGCGCACGGGACTTCGACCCGCTCGGTGACAACTCCGAGAAGCCTGCCACCGTCGGAAGCGTCTACGACGGAGACCCGAGCTCGTACTGGCAGACGGACTACTACCTGAGCTCCGACTTCGGCCGTCTGAAGTCCGGCGTCGGCGTCATCCTGGACCTGAAGAAGGTTCAGTCCGTCAGCAGGGTCACGGTCAGCTTCCTGGGAGAGACCTCGGTCGAGCTGCGCGCCGCGAGCTCGGACGCCGCGTCTGAGCCGACGAACCTGTCCGCCTACGAGAAGGTGGCCTCCGGCTCGGGCACCACGGTCAACCTCAAGCCCGGCAAGCCCCTCCAGACCCGGTACCTCCTGGTGTGGTTGACCCACCTGCCGCCGGACGGTCAGGGCCACTGGCGAGGCAGGGTCGCTGACGTCAAAGTCACCAGCTGACGTCTCATCCACACCGGAGGGGGACGATGGCAGGCGCCAGTCGGTACGGCGGGGTGCGGGACGAGGACCTGCTCGCCCGTCATGTGCAGGGTGACCCGGATGCCTTCGGGGAGATCGTGCGGAGGCACCGGGACCGGCTGTGGGCGGTCGCGCTGCGGACGCTGGGGGACCGCGAGGAGGCCGCCGACGCGGTGCAGGACGCGCTGGTGTCGGCGTACCGGGCCGCGCACACCTTCCGCGGGCAGTCGGCCGTCACGACGTGGCTGCACCGGATCACGGTGAACGCCTGTCTGGACCGCATCCGCAAGGCCGCCTCGCGGAAGACCGCGCCCGTCGACGACCCCGAACGCCTGGAACAGCTCCTGGAGCCGCACGAGGCGGCCTCCGCTCCGGCCGAGCGCAACGACCTCCACCGCCAGCTCCTGGAGGCCCTCGGCACCCTTCCCGCGGAACAGCGGGCGGCGCTGGTCCTGGTGGACATGCAGGGCTACCCCGTCGCCGAGGCCGCGCGGGTCCTGGACGTGCCCACCGGGACAGTGAAGAGCCGCTGCGCCCGAGGCCGGGCCAGACTCCTCCCCCTGCTCACCCACCTGCGGCCGGGCGACGCCGGTGAGGGTGGGAAAGAACCCGTGGCGGGACGGAACCGGGTGCACGGGGCATCCGTCCCACCTCCGACAGGATCTGCGGGCGAGGGAACCGAAGACTCCGGGCCGAATGGTTCAGCCGTCGTGAAGGGCGGAGGTGGGCGAGCATGACGTCCTCGACGGACACGACCGGGCACCCGGATGTCGCCGAGATCTCCGACTTGACCGAGGGGCTCCTCCCACCGTCCCGCAGCGCGGAGCTGCGGCACCACCTCGAGGGCTGCGAAGCGTGCACCGAGGTCCATACCGCGCTGACGGAGATCCAGGGCTTGCTGCGCGACGTCCCGGATGTGCCCCCGATGCCCACGGACATCGCGGATCGGATCGACGCCGCCCTCGCCGCCGAGGCAGCGGGGCAGACTGAGCAGGCGGATTCCGTAGGCCCCGGCCGTCATGTTTCACGTGAAACACCGATCCCCCCGGCCCGCCCCGGCAAGCTCCCCCGGGCCGCCACTGGTCCCGGCCGGAAAGAGCGCTCTCGAAGTCGTCGCCGCACAGCCGCGTTGGGCGCCGTACTCACCGCTGCCGTCCTCGGGGCCGGCTCTCTGCTCATGCAGTCCGTCAGTAACAACGCGTCCGACAAGGCGGCGCGGAGCACGGCCGCGTCCGCCGTCGGCACGTTCTCCGGGGCCAGCGTGAAAAGCCAGGTGTCGGACCTGCTCACCGCCAGGGAGGGACTGCAGCGAGGGAGTCAGCACCCGCAGCAGGACACCGAGCCGGACCTCACCCCCTCGGGGCCTACGCAGAGCGCGAACACGTTGATCCAGACGGCGGCCCCGGTACCGGACTGTGTCCGCCGGGCACTCCACTCCGGTGAAACGGTTCTGGGGGCGAAGAGCGGCACCTATGCCGACAAGAGCGCCTACCTCGTGGTGGTGCCGGACAAGGCTGACAGCAAGCGCGTCACGGCCTACGTGGTCGACGCGTCCTGTGCGTCCAAGCGGACCGCCGCCGCCGGGAGTGTGCTCCTCAAGCAGAGTCTCGTCCGTTCCTGAAACGGCGCGGACGTCGTCTCCGCCCACCCTCTCCTCGCCCGTACCGTGTGAGCCGTCGCGTGGCCGGACATCAGGGGAATGTGCGCCCCTTAGGATCGGTTGGGTGGTGTGAGAGTCCCGGCAGGGGCTCCCACCGGTCGGCCGACACAGACCAGAGACGAGGAACCAAGCCGTGAGCGACGTCCGTAATGTGATCATCATCGGCTCCGGGCCCGCGGGCTACACGGCGGCGCTGTACACCGCGCGTGCGTCCCTGAAGCCCCTGGTGTTCGAGGGTGCCGTCACCGCCGGTGGCGCGCTGATGAACACCACCGAGGTGGAGAACTTTCCGGGCTTCCCCAACGGCATCATGGGCCCCGAGCTGATGGACAACATGCGGACGCAGGCCGAGCGCTTCGGCGCCGAGCTGCTGCCGGACGACATCGTCTCCGTCGACCTGACCGGCGACGTGAAGACCGTCACCGACACCGCAGGCACGGTCCACCGGGCCAGGGCCGTCATCGTCGCCACCGGCTCCCAGCACCGCAAGCTCGCGCTGCCCAACGAGGACGCGCTGTCCGGCCGTGGCGTCTCGTGGTGCGCCACCTGTGACGGCTTCTTCTTCCGGGACCAGGACATCGCCGTCATCGGCGGCGGCGACACCGCGATGGAGGAGGCGACCTTCCTTTCCCGGTTCGCCAAGTCCGTGACGATCATCCACCGCCGGGACACCCTGCGCGCCTCCAAGGCGATGCAGGAGCGCGCCTTCAACGACCCGAAGATCAAGTTCGCCTGGGACAGCGAGGTTGTCGAGATCCTGGGCGAGCAGAAGCTCTCCGGGCTGAAGCTGCGCAACCTCAAGACCGGCGAGCTGTCGGACCTGCCCGTCACGGGTCTGTTCATCGCCATCGGCCACGACCCGCGCACCGAGCTGTTCAAGGGCCAGCTCGACCTGGACGCGGAGGGCTACCTCAAGGTCGAGGCGCCCTCCACCCGGACCAACCTGCCCGGCGTCTTCGCCGCAGGTGACGTGGTCGACCACACCTACCGCCAGGCGATCACCGCGGCCGGCACCGGCTGTGCCTCGGCCCTGGACGCCGAGCGCTACCTCGCGGCCCTGCTGGACGAGGGCGGCCACGCCGAGCCCGAGAAGACCGCTGTCTGATACCCCCTTCCCCCACCGAATGATCAAGTGAGGAGCCCGCTGTGGCCGGCACCGTGAAGAAAACGACTGATGACTCCTTCGACGAGGACGTCCTCAAGAGCGACAAGCCCGTCCTGGTGGACTTCTGGGCCGAGTGGTGCGGCCCGTGCCGCCAGATCGCTCCGTCCCTGGAGGCCATCGCCGCCGAGCACGGCGACAAGATCCAGATCGTCAAGCTGAACATCGACGAGAACCCGGCCACGGCCGCCAAGTACGGCGTCATGTCCATCCCGACGCTGAACGTCTACCAGGGCGGCGAGGTCGTCAAGACGATCGTCGGCGCCAAGCCGAAGGCGGCGCTCGTCCGCGACCTGGACGACTTCATCACCGGCTGACGTTTCACGTGAAACACGGCTCACGAAGGGGCCGGCCCACTCGGGCCGGCCCCTTCGTCGTGTCCGTGATCCGGAGTCCGCGCCGACCGTCAGAGCGGCCGTAGCGCCGGTTCCTTGTGCACCGCGCCCAGCAGCCGGTCGAGTGCCATCTCGACGTCTTCCTTCCAGGACAGCGTGGAACGCAGTTCCAGACGGAGACGGGGGTGGCGGGAGTGCTGGCGCACCGTCTTGAAGCCGACGGCAAGGAGATGGTCGGCCGGCAGCAGGCAGGCGGGCTCTTTCCAGCGGGTGTCCCCGAACGCCTCGATGGCCTTGAAGTTCCGGCGCAGCAGATCCTTGGCGACCGCCTGCACCAGCATCCGGCCCAGCCCCTGCCCCTGGTAGCCGGGCATGATGAACGACGTGATGAGCTGAACGGCGTCCGGAGAGACCGGGCTCGTGGGGAACGCCGTCGCACGCGGGACGTAGGCGGCCGGGGCGTAGAGCACGAAGCCGACCGGTACGTCGTCGACATAGGCGACGCGGCCGCAGGAGCCCCAGTCCAGCAGGACGGCGGAGATCCAGGACTCCTTCTCCACCTCCGCGGTCCCCTCGCGCACGGCCGCTTCGGCGGTGACCGGGTCCAGTTCCCAGAACACGCAGGAGCGGCACCGCTGGGGGAGGTCCTTGAGATTGTCCAGCGTGAGCGGTACGAGCCGACGCCCCATAAAAGACGTTCCTCGCTTCCTTCGCCGGGTCATATCCGCTGGCATCGTATCCACGATGCGATTGCCTAGATACCGGCGCAAAGCAAAGAGCGGACCGTGTTCCGGTACACACCGGACACGGCCCGCCCCTGCGGCCCTGGTGAGGACGCCCTGACAGAGGGCTACTCCTCGGAGTCCTCCTCCTGGAGCCCCTTCGGCAGGATCGGCCCCTCACCCGGAGCCAGCGTGCCGAGGATGCGCTCCAGATCGTCCACCGAGGCGAACTCGACGGTGATCTTGCCCTTCTTCTGGCCGAGGTCGACCTTCACCCGGGTCTCGAACCGGTCGGAGAGCCGCGTCGCCAGATCGCTCAGCGCCGGGGAGACCAGAGCACCGGCCCGAGGGCCCTTGGCACGCTGGGCCCGCTGGGGGCGCGAACCCATCAGCGTCACGATCTCCTCGACCGCCCGCACCGACAGCCCCTCGGCCACGATGCGGTGCGCCAGCCGGTCCTGCTCCTCGGAGTCCTCCACCGACAGCAGCGCTCGCGCGTGACCGGCCGAGAGCACGCCCGCGGCGACCCTCTTCTGCACGGTCGCCGAAAGCTTCAGCAGCCGCAGAGTGTTGGAGATCTGCGGCCGGGAGCGCCCGATGCGGTCGGCCAACTGGTCGTGCGTGCAGTTGAAGTCCTTGAGCAACTGGTCGTAGGCGTGTGCCTCTTCCAGCGGGTTCAACTGCGCGCGGTGCAGGTTCTCCAGCAGGGCGTCCAGCAGCAGCTTCTCGTCGTCCGTGGCACGGACGATCGCCGGAATGGACTCCAGCTCCGCCTCACGGCTGGCGCGCAACCGGCGCTCACCCATGATCAGTTCGTAGCGGTCGTCGCCCAGTTCCCGTACGACGACGGGCTGGAGCAGGCCGACCTCCTTGATGGAGATGACCAGTTCGTTCAGCGCGTCCTCGTCGAAGACCTCGCGCGGCTGGCGCGGGTTCGGCGTGATGGACTCGAGCGGCAGCTCGGCGAAGTAGGCACCGGCGGGCGGCGCGGGGCGCTCGTCGGCCGGGCTTGCCGGGGCGCCCTCCGGCTCTTGGGGCGCCGACGACAGGGCACCGCCCCGGCCGATGCCGGCGGACCTGCGGTCGGGCGACAGCGCCGGACCCGATGCCGAGCCGGCGGACGAACCGCCACCCAGCACGGCCGAAGCCGGGATCTTCTCGGTCGGTGCTGCGGGGATCAGTGCGCCAAGTCCTCGGCCCAGCCCCCTCCGTCGATCACTCACTGCATCCCCTCCACCATGTTCGGGTCGTTCTGGGTGCCGAGATGGGCCTGGGTCGGGTCATAGCTGACCCCCACACCCCTCAGCGCGATCTCTCGGGCCGCCTCGAGATAGGAGAGCGCACCGCTCGATCCTGGATCGTAGGTCAGTACCGTCTGCCCGTAGCTCGGCGCCTCGGAGATACGGACCGAGCGAGGAATGCTCGTCCGCAGCACCTCGTCGCCGAAGTGGGTGCGCACCTCTTCCGCGACCTGGGAGGCGAGGCGGGTCCGGCCGTCGTACATCGTGAGCAGGATCGTCGACACATGCAGGGACTGGTTGAGATGGCCCCGCACCAGGTCGACGTTGCGCAGGAGTTGGCCCAGGCCCTCCAGGGCGTAGTACTCGCACTGGATCGGGATGAGGACTTCCTGGCCGGCCACGAGTGCGTTGACCGTCAACAGGCCCAGCGAGGGCGGGCAGTCGATGAGGATGTAGTCCAACGGCTGCTCGTACGCCTGGATGGCGCGCTCCAGCCGGCTCTCGCGGGCCACCAGGGAGACCAGCTCGATCTCCGCGCCCGCGAGGTCGATCGTGGCGGGAGCACAGAAGAGGCCCTCGACATCGGGGACGGGCTGGACGACCTCGGCCAGGGGCCGACTGTCCACCAGCACGTCGTAGATGGAGGGAACTTCCGCGTGGTGGTCGATCCCCAGTGCCGTGGAGGCATTCCCCTGCGGGTCGAGGTCGATCACCAGGACCCGGCCGCCGTGCAGCGCGAGGGAGGCGGCCAGATTGACGGTCGTCGTGGTCTTGCCGACGCCGCCCTTCTGGTTGGCGACCACGATGACTCGGGTCTGCTCCGGCCTCGGCATGCCTTCAGCGGCACGGCCCAGGGCGTCGACCGCCACTTGGGCCGCACGACCGATGGGAGTGTCGTCCATCGGAGGCGGTGTTTCACGTGAAACATCCGTCCCCCTCGATTCGGTACGGGGACCGGGGACCGGATCGGTCATCGGTCCCGCGATGTTGGCGTCGGACCGCAAGGATTCACTCTCCTCGACTACAGGCTCGCAATGAACAGAGCCTCCCATGCCTTCGGGGGCGTGAACCAGTGAGCCCTGTCCTTCTGTGGAGAAGTCCACCTCTGTGGACAACTTCGGAACCCCTCCGAGTGAACCAAGAGGCCGCCGGTCGAGGGGTTCTGCCGCGGCGCGACCGCGGCTGATGATGCCGTGCAGCAAGGAGCGACGTTTCACGTGAAACACGATGCACAGCCCGGAGGACCGGTGCTCTGCGACACTCCGGCTCGCCCGGCCGACTAACCCGGCCGGGAAAGAAAGATGCGCCCCCAGCCTCGGCCAGGGACGCACTCTCAGGGCTCAAGGGCCCAGGACCAGCCCGGGACGGAGAAGCCCACGACTCAGCGGCGCCGCCGTGTCCGGCTCGTACGGGCCGCCTTGGCGCGCTTGGCGGCGAAGCGGACACCGCCGGGGCTTTCCCCGACCTCCACCCGGACCACCGTGGACAGCGGGTCCACCACGCCCTCGCCGACCTGGAGCACCGAGGTGGAGACCGCACCGAGCTTGCTCAGCGCGGTGGACGCCGCCTTCAGCTCCTCCTCGGCGGTGTCGCCCTTGAGCGCCAGCATCTCGCCGTAGGGCCGCAGCAACGGGATGCCCCAGGTGGCCAGGCGGTCCAGCGGAGCCACGGCACGCGCGGTCACCACATGGACCGGCGGCACCTTGCCCAGCATCTCCTCCGCGCGCCCCCGGACCACGGTGACGTGGTCCAGGCCCAGCAGCTCCACGACCTCGGTGAGGAACGTGGTCCGCCGCAGCAGGGGCTCCAGCAGGGTGATGTTGAGGTCGTCCCGCACCAGGGCCAGCGGAATGCCCGGCAGTCCCGCACCCGAGCCGACATCGCACACCGTCACCCCCTCGGGGACGGCCTCGGAGAGCACCGCGCAGTTCAGCAGGTGCCGCTCCCACAGCCGGGGCACCTCCCGCGGGCCGATCAGGCCACGCTGGACGCCTGCCTCGGCGAGCAGCTCCGCATAGCGGACCGCGTCATCGAAGCGATCGCCAAACACTTCCCGCGCCTCTTCGGGCGCGGGGGGAAGCTCCGCTGCCTCCGTCACGGGGACCGTCCTTCCGTACCGCGCCGGTGCTTCACGCACCGGCCCTCAGAACTACCAGGCTGACAAAGTTCGGCCCCGTCTGTTGGTCAGACGGGGCCGATGGAACCATGGGGCCGATCAGGCGGGCAGCACGACGACGAACCGCTGGGGCTCCTCGCCCTCGGACTCGCTGCGCAGTCCCGCGCCCTTGATTGCGTCGTGGACGACCTTGCGCTCGAACGGGGTCATCGGCTTGAGCTTGACCGGCTCCCCGGTGCTCTTGACCTCGGCGGCCGCCTTGGCGCCCAGCTCGGCCAGCTCGGTGCGCTTCTGCGCCCGGTAGCCCGCGATGTCCAGCATCAGCCGGCTGCGGTCACCGGTCTCGCGGTGCACGGCCAGGCGCGTCAGCTCCTGAAGGGCCTCCAGCACCTCGCCGTCCCGGCCGACCAGCTTCTGCAGATCGCGGCCCGGCGCGTCGCTGATGATCGAGACGGAGGCGCGGTCGGCCTCCACGTCCATGTCGATGTCGCCGTCGAGATCGGCGATGTCCAGCAGACCCTCGAGGTAGTCCGCAGCGATCTCACCCTCCTGCTCCAGGCGGGTGAGGGTGTCTGCACCCTCGGCGGCGGCGGTGGTGGTGCCTTCCGTCACGGGATGGGCTCCTTCTTACTTCTTGGACGGGGACTTGGGCCGCTGGCCACCCTTGCGCTGCCCGGACTGGGCCTTGCTGCGGGTGCCGGAACCGGGCTTCGGAGTCTGCTTGGGAGGCGCGGGCTTGGCGTCCTGCGGCTCCTCGGACTTGGTCAGCGAGGGCGAAGAGGCGGGCTCATCGGCCGGCTCGGCCTCGTGCGGCTGCTTGGGCCCCGCCTGGCGCTGGGACTTGCTCTGCCGCTTGGGCTGCTGACGGCGCGGGGCGCCGACGGCCGCGGTGGGCGTGCCGTCCTCGGCCTGAGCGACGGCCTGGCTGTCGCTCTTGACCACGTTGCCGTCGGCCTGGGCCACCAGACCGGCCTTGGTGAGGGAGTTGATGAACTTCCGCTCGGCCTCGTTGCGGTCGCGGCCCTTGGCGACGATCGCCTTGACGATCACCCGGGCGCTGCGGCTGCGGACCTTGCCGTGGTGCGTGACGTGACCGGTCAGGCGCTCCAGGTAGGCGGCCTGCGCCTTGGAGCCCGGAGTCGGGTTGTTGCGGATGACGTACATCTGCTGGCCCATGGTCCACACGTTGGTGGTCAGCCAGTAGACGAGGACACCGACCGGGAAGTTGATGCCGAAGACGGCGAACATGATCGGGAAGACGTACATCAGCATCTTCTGCTGCTGCATGAACGGGGTCTTCACCGAGGTGTCGACGTTCTTCGTCATGAGCTGGCGCTGCGTGTAGAACTGCGACGCCGACATCAGGACGATCATGATGGCGGTGACGACCCGCACATCGGTGACGGTGGCACCGAGGGCGTGCAGGGTGTCCGCGTTGTCCTTGAACTTCGCCGCGAGCGGGGCACCGAAGATGTGCGCCTTACGGGC
Organism: Streptomyces griseoluteus; assembly: GCF_004784465.1. Classification (GTDB taxonomy): domain Bacteria; phylum Actinomycetota; class Actinomycetes; order Streptomycetales; family Streptomycetaceae; genus Streptomyces; species Streptomyces griseoluteus. The sequence continues at coordinate 187,463 of NZ_SRRU01000004.1, forward strand.
GCTCTCCAGCAGCGAGTCGTTGATGACGCCGATGGTCTTGCCCGACGCGATGCCGTTGAGCACGTGGTACAGGGCGAAGAAGAACGGCGACTGCGCCAGGATGGGAAGGCACGAGGAGAGCGGGTTGGTACCCGACTCCTTGTACAGCTTCATCATCTCTTCGGACTGGCGCTGCTTGTCGTTCTTGTAGCGCTCCTGGATCTTCTTCATCTCCGGCTGGAGCGTCTGCATCGCACGCGTCGCCTTGATCTGCTTCACGAAGAGCGGGATCAGGCAGATGCGGATCAGGACCACCAGGGACACGATGGACAGGCCCCAGGCCCAACCCGTGTCAGGGCCGAAGATGGACCCGTACACCGTGTGGAACTGGACGATGACCCAGGAGACGGGTGTCGTGATGAAGCTGAAGAAGCTGGCAATCGTGTCCACTAATCATGCTCCTTGGGCATGGGACGAGGTCTCTGCGGCCGGGCCCGAAGGTGGCTCGGAAGAAAGCTTCGCCTCGGTGGCCGGTTCGGCGGAGTTCCCGCCCTTGCGTGCGCCCCAGGCGTTGCGCAGCATTTCGTGCCACCGCGGACGCTTGCGCGGCGGGACATGGTCCACACCGCCCAGCGACCACGGATTGCAGCGGAGAATGCGCCAGGCCGTGAGAGCTGTTCCCTTGATGGCACCGTGCCGGTCGATGGCCGTGTAGCCGTAGTGGGAGCACGACGGGTAGTACTTGCACACCGGCCCCAGCAGCGGACTGATCGTCCACTGGTACAACTTGATCAGAGCCAGTAGCGGGTACTTCATCGCGTGCCCCCTCCCAGTAGCCGCTGGATAGCGGCGTCCAGGTCTTGGGCCAGCCGTGCGTGGTCCGCGTCGCCCGATCCGGGCAGCGCGCGTACGACTACCAGGCTACCGGGGGGAAACAGGGCGACTCGGTCACGCATCAGGTGACGCAGTCTGCGCTTGACGGTATTGCGGACGACCGCGTTGCCCACGGCCTTGCTCACGACGAAACCCGCACGCGTCGGGGGAGCGCTCTCCCCAGGCGCGTGCGGGTCCGTGGCACCGCTGCGAAGGTGGACGACGAGAGTCGGGCGACCGGCCCGGCGTCCTCGTCGTACCGCGGATGCGAAGTCCTCGCGCCGCCTCAGCCGGTTTTCGAGGGGCAGCACGATGTCATGACCTGATCGGGATCAGGCGGACAGACGGGCGCGACCCTTGCTGCGGCGGGTCGCCAGGATGGCGCGGCCGGCACGGGTACGCATACGCAGCCGGAAGCCGTGGGTCTTCGCGCGACGACGGTTGTTCGGCTGGAAGGTGCGCTTGCTCACTCGGGGGCTCCAGAAGAAATCGGTAGTGGCGGGGTGCCGTCCTGGCTGTCACCGTGCGCCCACGAGTAGCTCGCGTCACGCCCGAGTGCACCGCTTCCCGATCACCTGAAGCGATCTGTGCCCATCGGAGGCAGGCGGCAGCAGCCATCGACAACTCGACCTGGTTACGGTACGCGCGGCTACGCCATCCGGTCAAACCGGCGCCCGTCGGGGGAGACTGTCCACAGGCTGGGGACAACAACTTGAACCCTACCCGCTGCGCTGACTACCGTGGCTGGACTCCGATTCGTTCCCTTGTCCCCGCACCACCGGGATTGCCCGGCCCAGTCCGGCCCGTCCACCTGATGTTCATCCCGACCCATCCCACAACCACACGTTCGTGGGACCTGCGAGAGAGCGTGCCCTGTGGCTGACGTACCTGCCGATCTTGCCGCAGTGTGGCCACGCGTACTGGAGGAACTCCTGGGCGAGGGCCGGGGCCAGGGCGTCGAGACCAAGGACGAGCACTGGATCAGGCGCTGCCAGCCGCTGGCCCTGGTCGCGGACACCGCGCTGCTGGCCGTGCCGAACGAATTCGCCAAGAACGTGCTCGAGGGCCGCCTGGCCCCGGTCGTCAGCGAGACCCTGAGCCGCGAGTGCGGCCGCCCCATCCGGATCGCCATCACGGTGGACGACTCCGTCGGCGGCCCCCCGGCCCCCCAGCCGTCCGGCGGCCACGAGCAGCCCGACTCCCGCGACCGCGACCAGCGCGAACAGGGCGCCCCGCCGCGCTACGAGGAGCCGGAACTGCCCTCCGGCCCCTACGAGGGCTACGGCCGCCACCGCGCCGACGACCAGCAGCGCCCGGGCGACAGCCAGGCCGGCCGCGGCGAACGCCCGCCGACCGCGCGCGAGGAGCGGATGCCGACGGCCCGCCCCACCTATCCGTCCGAGTACCAGCGCCCCGAGCCGGGCGCCTGGCCGCGCTCCGGGCAGGACGACTACGGCTGGCAGCAGCCCCGCCTCGGCTACCCCGAGCGCGACCCCTACGCCTCCCCGTCCCAGGACTCCTACGGCCGCGCGCCGGACTACCGCGCGCCCGGCCGCGAGCGCCAGGGATACGAGCAGCAGCGCCCCGACTACGACGCCCCGCGCCCGGAGTACGGCGCGCCCCGTGCCGAGTACGACCAGCGCGACCCGGTCCGGCGGGAGCGGCCCGAGCCGCCGTCCGACAGCGGTGCGGGGCGGCGCGGCGGCGGGACCGGGCGTCCCGAGCTGCCGTCCACCGGCCGCGGCGGCTCCGGCTCGTCGTCCTCCCCGTCGCCGAGCGCAGGGGGCCCCGGTGAGCCGACCGCGCGGCTGAACCCGAAGTACCTCTTCGACACCTTCGTCATCGGCGCCTCCAACCGCTTCGCGCACGCGGCCGCGGTGGCCGTCGCCGAGGCGCCGGCGAAGGCATACAACCCCCTCTTCATCTATGGGGAGTCGGGGCTCGGCAAGACGCACCTGCTGCACGCGATCGGGCACTACGCGCGCAGCCTCTACCCCGGTACGCGGGTGCGGTACGTCAGCTCGGAGGAGTTCACCAACGAGTTCATCAACTCGATCCGCGACGGCAAGGGCGACAGCTTCCGCAAGCGGTACCGGGAGATGGACATCCTGCTCGTCGACGACATCCAGTTCCTCGCGGACAAGGAGTCGACGCAGGAGGAGTTCTTCCACACCTTCAACACGCTGCACAACGCCAACAAGCAGATCGTGCTGTCCTCCGACCGGCCGCCCAAGCAGCTCGTCACGCTGGAGGACCGGCTGCGCAACCGCTTCGAGTGGGGCCTGATCACCGACGTCCAGCCGCCCGAGCTGGAGACGCGGATCGCGATCCTGCGCAAGAAGGCGGTGCAGGAGCAGCTCAACGCCCCGCCGGAGGTGCTGGAGTTCATCGCCTCCCGGATCTCGCGGAACATCCGTGAGCTGGAGGGCGCGCTGATCCGGGTGACGGCCTTCGCCTCGCTCAACCGGCAGCCGGTGGACCTGGGGCTCACCGAGATCGTCCTCAAGGACCTGATCCCCGGCGGCGAGGACTCCGCGCCCGAGATCACGGCCACGGCCATCATGGCGGCCACCGCGGACTACTTCGGGCTCACGGTGGACGACCTCTGCGGCACCTCGCGCGGCCGCGCGCTGGTCACCGCCCGGCAGATCGCCATGTACCTGTGCCGTGAGCTGACGGATCTGTCGCTGCCGAAGATCGGCGCGCAGTTCGGCGGCCGCGACCACACCACCGTCATGCACGCGGACCGCAAGATCCGGGCGCTGATGGCCGAGCGGCGCTCGATCTACAACCAGGTCACCGAGCTGACGAACCGCATCAAGAACGGCTGACGCCGGCCGCGTACGGGCCCATGAGGGCGCTCCGGGAGTTCTCCGGGGCGCCCTTCGGCGTTCCTGCGGGAAGCGTCCGGGGGAGAGACGGCTGCGATGCGGGTGGGTCCGGGGGTCCGGCAGCCGCGCGGGGCCGAAGAGGAGCCGGCGGGTGAACAGCACGGCGGCCGACGCGCGTGGGAACCCCGTAAGGGCACCGGGAGCCCCGCCCAACCCTCCGATCCGAGCCGCTGGCCCCGTCCCCACCCCCCAACCCCCGTGTCCCACCAGCAACCTTGTGTTCGATTCCCTGGCGAGTTACGGCCTCCCTCCACAGATTGCCCGACTTTCTTTCGCCCACAGGGTGGGGACTGCGAAGTTGTCCCAAGCTGCGTCCACAGGGAAGCTGGGGGTTGGGCATCTGCCCTGCTCAGAGGGTTGTGGATTCGTGGACGAACGATCTCCACAGGGTGTGGACAAAGACTCCGTCCACACCCTGTGCGTAACGTTGTCCACGGCTGGCCCCACAGGTTGGGGGCGGTTGTCCCCAGCGGAAGCTGGCTTCTCCACATCACTGTCCACTGTTCGGCAACATCACGGGGCCGGTCACTGCGTCGAGTGAAAGCCGTCACACGGAACTGCCAACAGCCCCTGTGGGAAACGGCGCCAAACCTGGGGACGCAGCTGGGGAGAACTCGCCCTGTCCTGGGGACGGTGTGTGCAGAACTTTCTGTTCTCCACAGATGGGCCAAGTTGTCCACGGGGTCCGCCCACAGGGGCAGTGGATAAAATTTGGGGCCTGACCTGGGAAAACGGGGTTATCCACGGTATCCACAGGCCCTACTACTACTCCCGACTAGAGAGAGCTAGGAATCCGTTTCGAAGCGGGGCCTGTGCACAACTTGCTGCTTCGCCCTCGGCTGCCGCTCGGCCCGACTTGACCCCGACCGGCACCTGCTGTCAGCGCGGTGCGTCAGACTGGTCACCGGTGTCCTTCCCCTCGCAACGGGAGGCGACACCGAGTCGGAGGACTCAGAAGGCAACAGCAGGAGGCGGCTTACGGTGAAGATCCGGGTGGAACGCGACGTACTCGCGGAGGCAGTGGCGTGGGCGGCACGCAGCCTCCCGGCCCGTCCGCCGGCGCCTGTCCTCGCCGGCCTGCTGCTGAAGGCCGAGGAGGGCCAGCTCAGCCTGTCGGGCTTCGACTACGAGGTCTCCGCCAGGGTGGGCGTCGAGGCCGAGGTCGAGGAGGAGGGCACCGTCCTGGTCTCCGGCCGCCTGCTCGCCGATATCTGCCGCGCGCTGCCCAACCGCCCGGTGGAGATCTCCACCGACGGTGTGCGGGCCACCGTGGTCTGCGGCTCCTCGCGGTTCACCCTCCACACCCTGCCGGTGGAGGAGTACCCGGCGCTGCCGCAGATGCCGACCGCCACGGGCACCGTCCCCGGCGAGGTCTTCGCGGCCGCCGCGTCCCAGGTGGCCATCGCCGCCGGGCGTGACGACACGCTGCCCGTCCTCACCGGTGTGCGCATCGAGATCGAGGGCGACACCGTCACCCTGGCCTCCACCGACCGCTACCGCTTCGCGGTCCGCGAGTTCCTGTGGAAGCCGGAGAACCCGGACGCCTCCGCGGTCGCCCTGGTCCCGGCCAAGACGCTGCTGGACACCGCCAAGTCGCTCGGCGCCGGTGACAGCGTCACCCTGGCGCTCTCCGGCTCCGGCTCGGGCGAGGGCCTCATCGGCTTCGAGGGCGCCGGCCGCCGCACCACCACGCGGCTGCTCGAGGGCGACCTGCCGAAGTACCGCACGCTGTTCCCGACGGAGTTCAACTCGGTCGCAGTGATCGAGACCGCCCCCTTCGTGGAGGCCGTCAAGCGCGTCGCCCTGGTCGCCGAGCGGAACACCCCGGTGCGGCTCAGCTTCGAGCAGGGCGTGCTGATCCTGGAGGCGGGCTCCAGCGACGACGCACAGGCTGTGGAAAGGGTCGACGCCCAGCTCGACGGCGACGACATCTCGATCGCCTTCAACCCGACCTTCCTGCTGGACGGTCTGAGCGCGATCGACTCCCCTGTGGCCCAACTGTCGTTCACCACCTCCACCAAGCCGGCGCTGCTCAGCGGCAAGCCCGCGCTGGACGCGGAGGCGGACGACGCCTACAAGTACCTGATCATGCCGGTGCGCCTGAGCGGCTGAGCCGGGCTCCCCGGCACCGGACCGAGTGCGGGACCGGTGGCAAAAGCCCAGGTGGGGGCGTACGTATGAGCGCGTATACCCACAGTTGTGCATGACGGGTCGCCGTTAGGCTCGGTGCCGGGCACCCACGTGCCCGGCACGCCACACAGCGACCTAAGGAACAACTGATGGAGCTCGGTCTCGTCGGCCTCGGCAAGATGGGCGGCAACATGCGTGAGCGCATCCGCCGCGCAGGCCACACCGTCATCGGATACGACCGCAACGCGGACCTCGCGGACGTCCACAGCCTCGAAGAGCTTGTGGGCAAGCTCAGCGCCCCGCGCGTGGTCTGGGTGATGGTTCCGGCGGGCGAGGCGACTCAGGCGACCGTCGACCGGCTCGGCGAGCTGCTGGAGCCCGGCGACGTGGTCGTGGACGGCGGCAACTCCCGCTGGACGGACGACGAGAAGCACGCCGAGGAGCTGGCGGCCAAGGGCATAGGCTTCGTCGACTGCGGCGTCTCCGGCGGCGTCCACGGCCTGGCGAACGGCTACGCGCTGATGTACGGCGGTGACGAGGAGAACGTCGCCAAGGTGCGGCCTGTCCTCGACGCGCTGAAGCCCGAGGGCGACTTCGGCTCCGTACACGCCGGCAAGGTCGGCGCGGGCCACTTCTCCAAGATGGTCCACAACGGCATCGAGTACGCCATGATGCAGGCGTACGCCGAGGGCTGGGAGCTGCTGGAGAAGGTCGACTCCGTGGAGAACGTCCGCGAGATCTTCCGCTCCTGGCAGGAGGGCACGGTCATCCGTTCCTGGCTGCTCGACCTCGCGGTCAACGCCCTGGACGACGACGAGCACCTGGACGGCCTGCGCGGCTACGCGCAGGACTCCGGTGAGGGACGCTGGACGGTGGAGGCCGCGATCGACAACGCGGTGCCGCTGCCGGCGATCACCGCGTCGCTGTTCGCGCGGTTCGCCTCGCGGCAGGACGACTCGCCGCAGATGAAGATGATCGCCGCGCTGCGCAACCAGTTCGGCGGCCACGCCGTCGAGAAGAAGCCGTAACCGGCACAAGAAGTAGTCCACAGGGTCGTTCCGGCGATCCACAGGCTGTTGAGGGAGGTCGGCGGACGACCATGCACGTCACGCATCTTTCGCTGGCCGACTTCCGCTCGTACGCCCGGGCCGAGGTTCCGCTCGGCTCGGGCGTCACCGCCTTCGTGGGCCCCAACGGGCAGGGCAAGACCAACCTCGTCGAGGCCGTCGGCTATCTGGCCACCCTCGGCAGCCACCGGGTCTCCGCCGACGCCCCCCTGGTCCGCATGGGCGCCGAGCGTGCCGTCGTGCGGGCGCAGGTCCGCCAGGGCGAGCGGCAGCAGCTGGTCGAGCTGGAGCTGAACCCCGGCCGCGCCAACCGGGCCCGGATCAACCGGTCCTCGCAGGTCAGGCCGCGTGACGTGCTGGGCATCGTGCGGACCGTGCTGTTCGCGCCCGAGGACCTGGCGCTGATCAAGGGCGACCCCGGCGAGCGCCGCCGCTTCCTGGACGAGCTGATCACCGCGCGCGCCCCGCGCATGGCGGGCGTCCGCTCCGACTACGAGCGGGTGCTCAAGCAGCGCAACACCCTGCTGAAGTCGGCCGCCCTCGCGCGCCGGCACGGCGGCCGCTCCATGGACCTCTCCACGCTCGACGTGTGGGACCAGCACCTCGCGCGCGCGGGCGCCGAGCTGCTGGCCCAGCGCCTGGACCTCATCGGGGTGCTCCAGCCGCTCGCCGACAAGGCGTACGAGCAGCTCGCCCCCGGTGGCGGACCCGTCGCGCTGGAGTACAAGGCCTCCGCGCCGGGCACCGCGCACACCCGCGAGGAGCTGGCCGAACAGCTGCTGGGCGCGCTCGCCGAGGCGCGCAAGCAGGAGATCGAGCGGGGCGTGACCCTGGTCGGCCCGCACCGCGACGACCTGGTGCTGCGCCTGGGCCGTCTCCCCGCCAAGGGGTACGCCTCGCACGGCGAGTCCTGGTCCTACGCGCTCGCGCTGCGCCTGGCCTCGTACGACCTGCTGCGGGCCGAGGGCAATGAGCCGGTGCTGATCCTGGACGACGTCTTCGCCGAGCTGGACGCGCGCCGCCGGGAGCGGCTGGCCGAGCTGGTGGCGCCCGGCGAGCAGGTGCTGGTGACGGCCGCGGTCGACGACGACGTGCCGCACGTCCTGGCGGGCGCCCGGTACGCGGTGTCCGACGGCACGGTGGAGCCGGTATGAGCGACGGGGACGGGCAGGACCGCAAGGCGCCGGAGCCGTCCGGTGTCGACCTCGCGCGCGTGGCGCTGCGGGCGGCGAAGGAGCAGGCACGCGCGCGTGGGGACGCGGCGCGGCAGAAGAAGCAGGCGCGGCGCGGCGGTGGCCTGCGCTCGGGCGCTCGGGCGGACGGCCGGGACCCGATGGCGCTGGGCGCGGCGATCAACCGGCTGCTGAACGAGCGCGGCTGGGAGGCCCCGGCGGCGGTCGGCGGTGTCATGGGCCGCTGGCCGCAGATCGTGGGCGAGGACCTGGCGAAGCACTGCGTGCCGCAGCGGTACGACGAGGACGAGCGGGTGCTGTCGGTCTCCTGTGACTCGACGGCATGGGCGACGCAGCTCCGCCTGCTGGCGCCGACGCTCGTGGCCCGGCTGAACGAGGACCTCGGTCACGGCACGGTCCGGATGATCAAGGTGAACGGTCCGGGTGCCCCGGTGCGCCGTTACGGGCCTCTCAGGGCGCCGGGAAGCGCCGGTCCGGGCGACACCTACGGGTGACGTACCTCACGTCTGACCAGTGAGGCGTGAGGGCACTCCGCAGCCGTACGGGTGTACGGATCGGCGGCCGATCATGGGCCGACCCCCCGACGGACAAGGGCTGACGGCCCGAAGCCCTGAGCGCCGCTGTGAGCCCCTCGCAGCCCCCTTCCCCATATCGGGACCCGGTCGGGGCCGGTTCAGGGCGGCACATGCGTACTCAGGTGCCCGCAAGCCCCCATCATTGTCAGTGCTACCGGTAGACTGGAAGGCGATCCCGCCCCATTCGTGGGGACCGTCCGGGAAAAGCTGAGCAACGCTGATTCAGGGCTTACCAACGCAACATGCCGCAGCCGCTCCGGCAACCCTCCTTCCGGAGGGCGCGCACCCGCAAGGAGCGCTCGTGCTGTGCCAGAAAGGGCGCTTCGTGGCCGATTCCGGCAACCCCAACGAGAACATTCCTTCCACCGACGCCGGCGTCACCGGCGAGGCAGTCGCCGCCTCGTACGACGCCAGTGCCATCACCGTGCTCGAAGGGCTGGACGCGGTCCGCAAGCGCCCCGGCATGTACATCGGTTCCACCGGTGAGCGCGGTCTGCACCACCTGGTGTACGAGGTCGTCGACAACTCCGTCGACGAGGCGCTGGCCGGGCACGCGGACACCATCGACGTGACGATCCTGCCCGACGGCGGGGTGCGCGTGGTGGACAACGGCCGAGGCATCCCGGTCGGCATCGTGGCCTCCGAGGGCAAGCCGGCCCTCGAGGTCGTGCTGACCGTGCTGCACGCGGGCGGCAAGTTCGGCGGCGGCGGCTACGCCGTCTCCGGCGGTCTGCACGGTGTGGGCGTGTCCGTGGTGAACGCGCTGTCCATGAAGGTCGCCGTCGAGGTGAAGACGGACGGCTACCGCTGGACGCAGGACTACAAGATGGGCGTCCCCACGGCGCCGCTGGTGAAGAACGAGGCGACCGAGGAGACCGGCACGTCGGTCACCTTCTGGGCCGACCCGGAGATCTTCGAGACCACGGAGTACTCCTTCGAGACGCTGTCCCGGCGTTTCCAGGAGATGGCGTTCCTCAACAAGGGCCTGACGATCAGGCTCACCGACGAGCGCGAGTCGGCGAAGGCCACGAGCGGCGCGGACGAGGCGGGCGCGGACGAGAAGGCCGAGGTCAAGTCGGTCACGTACCGCTACGACGGCGGCATCGTCGACTTCGTGACGTACCTGAACTCCCGCAAGGGCGACGTCGTGCACCCCACGGTCGTCTCGCTGGAGGCGGAGGACAAGGACAAGAGCCTGTCCCTCGAGGTCGCCATGCAGTGGAACGGCGGATACAGCGAGGGTGTCTACTCCTTCGCCAACATCATCCACACCCACGAGGGCGGCACCCACGAGGAGGGCTTCCGGGCCGCGCTGACCTCCCTGATCAACAAGTACGCGCGCGACAAGAAGCTGCTGCGTGAGCGGGACGACAACCTCACCGGTGACGACATCCGCGAGGGCCTGACCGCGATCATCTCGGTCAAGCTGAGCGAGCCGCAGTTCGAGGGCCAGACCAAGACCAAGCTGGGCAACACCGAGGCCAAGACCTTCGTGCAGCGCGCGGTCTACGAGCACCTCAACGACTGGCTGGACCGCAACCCGGTCGAGGCGGCGGACATCATCCGCAAGGGCATCCAGGCGGCCACCGCGCGTGTGGCGGCCCGCAAGGCCCGTGATCTCACCCGGCGCAAGGGTCTGCTGGAATCCGGCGCGCTGCCGGGCAAGCTGTCCGACTGCCAGTCGAACGACCCGTCCAAGTGCGAGATCTTCATCGTCGAGGGCGACTCCGCCGGCGGTTCGGCCAAGTCCGGCCGCAACCCGCAGTACCAGGCGATCCTCCCGATCCGGGGCAAGATCCTCAACGTCGAGAAGGCGCGGATCGACAAGATCCTGCAGAACCAGGAGATCCAGGCGCTGATCTCGGCCTTCGGCACGGGTGTGCACGAGGACTTCGACATCGAGAAGCTCCGCTATCACAAGATCATCCTGATGGCGGACGCCGACGTCGACGGCCAGCACATCAACACCCTGCTGCTGACCTTCCTGTTCCGCTTCATGCGGCCGCTGGTCGAGGCCGGGTTCGTGTACCTCTCCCGCCCCCCGCTGTACAAGATCAAGTGGGGCCGGGACGACGTGGAGTACGCGTACTCCGACCGCGAGCGCGACGCGCTGATCGAGATGGGCCGCCAGCGCGGCAAGCGCATCCGCGAGGACTCCATCCAGCGCTTCAAGGGTCTGGGTGAGATGAACGCGGAGGAGCTGCGCGTGACCACGATGGACCCGGAGCACCGCGTCCTCGGCCAGGTCACCCTCGACGACGCCGCCCAGGCCGACGACCTGTTCTCGGTCCTGATGGGCGAGGACGTCGAGGCCCGCCGCCTCTTCATCCAGCGCAACGCCAAGGACGTCCGCTTCCTCGACATCTGAGTCGGTCCCGGCTGACCGCACCAGGGAAGGATCTTCACCAGCAATGACCGACGAAACCCCCGAGTTCACGCCCGAACCGGTGACCCCGGAGGAGGAGACGGGCGAGACCGTCACCCTCCGGATCGAGCCGGTGGGCCTCGACGCCGAGATGCAGCGCTCGTACCTCGACTACGCGATGTCCGTCATCGTGTCGCGCGCGCTGCCCGACGTCCGGGACGGCCTCAAGCCCGTCCACCGCCGTGTGCTGTACGCGATGTACGACGGCGGCTACCGCCCCGACCGCGGCTTCTACAAGTGCGCGCGCGTCGTCGGTGACGTCATGGGCAACTACCACCCCCACGGCGACAGCTCGATCTACGACGCCCTGGTCCGCCTCGCCCAGCCGTGGTCGATGCGCATGCCGCTCGTCGACTCCAACGGCAACTTCGGCTCCCCGGGCAACGACCCCGCGGCCGCCATGCGGTACACCGAGTGCAAGCTGGCGCCGCTGTCGATGGAGATGGTCCGCGACATCGACGAGGAGACCGTCGATTTCAAGGACAACTACGACGGCCGGTCCCAGGAGCCGACCGTCCTGCCCGCCCGCTTCCCCAACCTGCTGATCAACGGCTCGGCCGGTATCGCGGTCGGCATGGCGACCAACATCCCGCCGCACAACCTCCGCGAGGTCGCGGCCGGCGCCCAGTGGCACCTGGAGCACCCGGAGGCGTCGCAGGAGGAGCTGCTGGACGCCCTCATCGAGCGCATCAAGGGCCCGGACTTCCCGACCGGCGCGCTGGTCGTGGGCCGCAAGGGCATCGAGGAGGCGTACCGCACCGGGCGCGGCTCCATCACGATGCGCGCGGTGGTCGAGGTCGAGGAGATCCAGAACCGGCAGTGCCTGGTCGTCACCGAGCTGCCGTACCAGGTGAACCCCGACAACCTGGCGCAGAAGATCGCCGACCTGGTGAAGGACGGCAAGATCGGCGGCATCGCCGACGTCCGCGACGAGACGTCGTCCCGCACCGGCCAGCGTCTGGTGATCGTCCTCAAGCGGGACGCGGTCGCCAAGGTCGTGCTGAACAACCTGTACAAGCACACCGAGCTGCAGACGAACTTCGGCGCCAACATGCTGGCCCTGGTCGACGGGGTGCCGCGCACGCTGTCGCTGGACGCGTTCATCCGGCACTGGGTGACGCACCAGATCGAGGTCATCGTCCGCCGGACCCGGTTCCGGCTGCGCAAGGCCGAGGAGCGCGCCCACATCCTGCGCGGTCTGCTGAAGGCCCTGGACGCCATCGACGAGGTCATCGCGCTGATCCGGCGCAGTGACACCGTCGAGATCGCCCGCAGCGGCCTGATGGACCTCCTCGCGATCGACGAGATCCAGGCCAACGCCATCCTCGAGATGCAGCTGCGCCGGCTGGCCGCCCTGGAACGTCAGAAGATCGTCCAGGAGCACGACGAGCTCCAGGCGAAGATCAACGAGTACAACCGCATCCTCGCCTCCGAGGAGCTGCAGCGGCAGATCGTCCACGACGAGCTGGCCACCATCGTCGAGCGGTTCGGCGAGGACCGGCGCAGCACGCTGGTGCCCTACGACGGTGACATGTCCATCGAGGACCTGATCGCCGAGGAGGACATCGTCGTCACCGTCACGCGCGGCGGCTACATCAAGCGCACCAAGACGGACGACTACCGGGCGCAGAAGCGCGGCGGGAAGGGGGTGCGGGGCGCGAAGCTGAAGGAGGACGACATCGTCGACCACTTCTTCGTCTCCACCACGCACCACTGGCTGCTGTTCTTCACCAACAAGGGCCGGGTCTACCGGGCCAAGGCGTACGAGCTGCCCGACGCCGGCCGGGACGCGCGCGGCCAGCACGTGGCCAACCTGCTCGCCTTCCAGCCGGACGAGGCGATCGCGGAGATCCTGGCGATCCGCGACTACGAGGCGGCGCCGTACCTGGTGCTGGCCACCAAGGCGGGCCTGGTCAAGAAGACTCCGCTGAAGGACTACGACTCGCCGCGCTCCGGCGGTGTCATCGCCATCAACCTGCGGGCGGGCGAGGACGGCACGGACGACGAGCTGATCGGCGCGGAGCTGGTCTCCGCCGACGACGACCTGCTCCTCGTCAGCCGGAAGGCGCAGTCGATCAGGTTCACCGCGTCGGACGACACGCTGCGCCCGATGGGCCGTGCCACCTCCGGTGTGAAGGGCATGAGCTTCCGCGAGGGCGACGAGCTGCTGTCGATGAACGTGGTGCGGCCGGGTACGTTCGTGTTCACCGCGACGGACGGCGGCTACGCCAAGCGGACGGCCGTGGACGAGTACCGCGTCCAGGGACGTGGCGGTCTGGGCATCAAGGCTGCCAAGATCGTGGAGGACCGGGGCTCGCTCGTCGGCGCGCTCATCGTCGAGGAGAGTGACGAGATCCTCGCCATCACCCTCGGCGGCGGTGTGATTCGTACGCGCGTCAGCGGGGTCAGGGAGACGGGCCGTGACACCATGGGCGTCCAACTGATCAACCTGGGCAAGCGTGATGCCGTGGTCGGCATCGCTCGCAACGCCGAAGCGGGGCGTGAGGCGGAGGAGGTCGACGGCGAGATCGTCGGCGACGAGACCGCCGAGATCACCACGGACGAGGGTGAGGCGCCCTCGGCCGAGTAGCACGAGGAGTGAATCACGTGAGCGGAGCCACGGACGCCGGATCGGCCGGTACCTCCACGGGTACGGAGACGGACGGCGGCCGTGGCTCCGCCGCGCAGGCGGCCTCAGCCGATACTTCTTCTGCTTCTACTCCTGATTCTTCGAGTTCCCAGGGGGGAACCGTGACGGACACCCGTGGTGCGCGGGCCGACGCCGGTACGACCGAGGGCATGGCGGCCTCCCCGCTGCCCGGTGAGCGCGGCCCCGAGCAGCCGGCCGGGCCCTACCACCCGCCGCAGGCGTACGCGGCGCAGCCGCCGGCCGGGGCGGTACGCCGTCCGCGCACGGGGGTCGGCACGGCGCCGCGCACCCGCAAGGCGCGGCTGCGGGTGGCCAAGGCGGACCCGTGGTCGGTGATGAAGGTCGGCTTCCTGCTCTCCATCGCACTCGGCATCTGCACGATCGTGGCGTCCGCGGTGCTGTGGATGGTGCTGGACGCGATGGGCGTGTTCTCCACCGTGGGCGGCACGATCTCGGAGGCGACCGGGGCGACCGAGGCGACCGGCTTCGACCTCCAGTCCTACCTCTCGCTGCCGCACGTCCTGATGTTCGCGACGATCATCGCGGTCATCGACGTCGTCCTGGCCACGGCCCTGGCGACGCTGGGCGCCTTCATCTACAACCTCTCCGCGGGCTTCGTGGGCGGCGTCGAGCTGACCCTCGCGGAGGACGAGTGAGGGTGTCTCCCGCCTCGGTTGACGATCCCCCGACAACCGATTTTGGGACTGCCCCGGTCGTGCGCTAATCTTCAGGAGTCAGCGCGCGGGACACACCCCGCGAAGCGGGCGGGGCTATAGCTCAGTTGGTTAGAGCGCATCCCTGATAAGGATGAGGCCACAGGTTCAAATCCTGTTAGCCCCACATTTTCGAAGACCCCCAGTCGGTACCGACTGGGGGTCTTCGGCGTTCGCGGATGTTTCGTCCGGGAAGGTTTGGGGGGCCGCGCACGCAAAAGACCCGATCGCTGGCGACGGGGGATGCACCAGCGATCGGGCTATGGCCAAGGGTAACAAGGTTGGGGGCGTTGCGGGGCCAACGGGCTTGATCGATGGGGGAGTTGGCTGATCTTGGTGGGTCAGCGGGGGCACGGGGGGTCGTAGGAGAGGCGGGGGAGGTACTCGTGCCACTTCTGGGGCGTGAGGACACCTCGGGTGACCGCGCAGATGTGCCGGACCGCCTCGTCCGCGTCCAGGCTCCACAGCCGTACGGTGTCCGCGCCGCTGGAGACGCCGAGGACGTGGCTGCCGGGGCTGAAGGCGAGGAAGTTGCCCGTCTTGGCGTACGGGCTCATCGACTGGCCGATCGGCGTCGCCGAGCCGGGGTGGGTGACGTCCCAGAGGCGGACGGTGTTGTCGTTGCCGCCGCTGGCCAGGGTGTGGCCGTCCGCGTTGAAGGTCAGCGAGGTCACCGACTCCGTGTGGCCGGTCAGGGGGTGCCCGAGGGGTGCGGCCGAGCCGGGGTCGGTGACGTCCCAGAGGCGGACCGTGTCGTCGTCCCCGCCGCTGACCAGGGTGTGGCCGTCCGGGCTGTACTCCAGCGCGTTGACCGGGCCCGAGTGGCCGGTGAGCGGGCGGCCGCGCAGGACCGGCCGGGCCGGGTCGGCCACGTTCCACAGCCGGATCGTGCCGTCCGCGCTGCCGCTGGTCAGGGTGTGCCCGTCCGGGGTGAACTCCAGCGCGTTGATGTATCCCCGGTGCCCGGCCAGGGGCGGCCCGTAGGGGGCGGGGCGGGCCGGGTCGGCGACGTTCCACAGGCGGAAACGGTGGTCGTCGTAGGCGGTGGCCAGGACGCGGCTGTCGGGGCTGAAGACGAGCGCGTCGGAGCCCATGAAGCGGGTCATCAGCTTGAGCGGGGGCCCGGCGACCACCGGATGAGCGGGGTCCGAGACGTTCCACAGGTACACCGAGCGGTTCCCGGTCAGCACCGCGAGGGTGCGGCCGTCGGGGGCGAACATCAGGGTGCGCTGCCCGCCGTCCGCCGGCATGAACGGCGCGCCCAGCGCCACCGGCCGCCCCGGTGCCGTCACCCACCACAGCCGGACCCGGCCGTCGCGCGCCGCAGTGGCCAGCACCTTCCCGTCCCGGCGGAACGCGGCGCTGCGCCCGGTCATGTCCGAGGTCGGCACCGCCCACAGCCGGGCCCGGCCGTCCCCGCTGCCGGTGGCGAGGGTGCGGCCGTCCGG
This sequence comes from Streptomyces griseoluteus, assembly GCF_004784465.1. Lineage (GTDB taxonomy): Bacteria > Actinomycetota > Actinomycetes > Streptomycetales > Streptomycetaceae > Streptomyces > Streptomyces griseoluteus. The sequence continues at coordinate 203,407 of NZ_SRRU01000004.1, forward strand.
GCTGAACCCCAGCGCGTACATCTCCCCGCTGCTCCCCGCGAGCGGCTCGCCCACCTGGGACGGGGAGGCGGGGTCGGTGACGTTCCACAGGCTGGCCGTGGAGTCGGCGCTGGCCGCCGCCAGCCTGCCCCCGTCCGGGCTGAACGCCACCGACCACACCGGCCCGGTGTGCCCGGTCAGCGGCGCGCCCAGCGGGGCGGGACGTGCCGGGTCGGCCACGTTCCACAGCCGGATGGTGTCGTCCGCACTGCCGCTGGCCAGCACCTTGCCATCGGGGCTGAACGCCACCGAATGCACCAGATCGGTGTGCCCCCGCAACACCCCGCGCCGAGCCTTGGCATGCCGGGGGTCGGCCACGTCCCACAGCCGTACGGTGTCGTCGTCGCCCGCCGAGGCGAGGGTCCGCCCGTCCGGGCTGAACGCCACCGAGCGCACCGGCGCGCTGTGCCCGCGCAGCGCCTGAAGCGGTTTCGCCCGGTGCGGATCGGCCACGTTCCACAGCCGTACGGTGCGGTCCTCGCCCGCGCTGGCCAGGGTGCGGCCGTCCGGGCTGAAGGCGACCAGGTAGATCGTGCCGTCGTGACCCGTGAGGGGCTCCCCCAGGGGCTTCGGGTGAGCGGGGTCGGTGACGTCCCAGAGGTGGATCGTGCCGTCGTCGCCCGCGCTCGCCAGGGTGTGCCCGTCCGGGCTGAACACCGCGCTGCTCACCCAGGACCGGTGCCCGTGCAGCGGGGCGCCCAGCGGCTTGGGGGCACCCCGGTCGGCGACGTTCCACAGGCGGACGGTGCGGTCGTAGCTGGCGGTGGCGAGGACCTTGCCGTCCGGGCTGAAGGAGGTCAGGTAGACGGCGCCGGTGTGACCGGTGAGCGGGGTGGCGAGCGGGGCGTTCACGATGGAGATCAGCCTGCTGTAGGCGCCCTCGTCGTCCGGGCGCAGCCGGTGCGCGACCAGGTCGAGGCCCGCCGCGAGCGAGGGGTCGGTGTGCTGGACCCGGTCGGCCTCCGCGAGGACCTGCTCGAACACCGCGTCGTTCCGCTGCTGCCAGGCCACCACCGCGGCCCCCGCGGCGAGCACCGCCAGCACGGTGAGCGCGGCCACCGCGGCCCTGCTGATCAGCACCGTGCGCTTGCGCAGCCGTACCGAGGCGGCCAGGAAGTCCAGTGCGCCCCGCGTCAGATAGGTGTCCCCGGCCGTCTCCGCCCAGCCGCGCGCCTGCTCGAGACGGGAACCCCGGTACAGCAGGGAGCTGTCGCGCTCGGAGTCCTCCCAGGCCCGGCCGTCCTCCTCCAGCCGCTGGCGCAGCAGATGGTCGCCCCGGTTGTCGTCGATCCAGTGCCGCAGCCGGGGCCAGGCGTGCAGCAGCGCCTCGTGGGTGATCTCCACGGTCTCCGCGTCGAGGGTGACCAGCCGGGCGCGGACCAGCGCCTCCAGCGACTCCTCGGTCTTGTCCGGGTCCGTGGATTCGCTCGCCAACTGGCGCCGGGTGCCGCGCCTGCGAGTGGCCTGGGTGTCCTCGCCGAGCCGGACCAGGCGCAGCAGGAGCAGCCGTGCGGCGGTGCGGGCGGCCGGGTCGAGCCCGGACCAGGCGCGCTCGGCGGTGGCCGCGACCGCGCCCTGGATGCCGCCCGCCGACCGGTACCCGGCCACGGTCAGCCGGCCGGCCTTGCGGCGCTGCCAGGTGGCGAGCAGGGCGTGGGAGAGCAGTGGGAGCACGCCCGCGTCATGGGCGCCGCGCGGGCCGTCGGCGCTGACCTCGCGGACGATCAGCTCGGTCAGGCCCGCCTCCAGCTCCAGCCCCACCGCCCGCGCCGGTCCGGTCACCGCCTCGCGCAGTTCGGCGGTGGTCAGCGGGCCGAGCACCATGTGCCGGTGCTGGAGGGCGTCGGCGAGCTCGGGGTAGCCGAGGCACTCCTCGTAGAAGTCGGCGCGGATGCCGAGGACGACCTGGACGGGAGCGGGGCCGGCGGGTCCGGGGGTGCAGGCGGCGTGCAGGAACTGGACGAAGGCCCGGCGGTCTGCCTCGCTCGGGCAGAGGGTGAAGGTCTCCTCGAACTGGTCCACGATCAGCACCGGCCGGGCCGTCCTGCGGGCGGCGGGCGCCGGGGACTCGGGTGAGGAGCGGGGGCCGGGGATGGTGACGGTGCCCGGCGGCCGCCGGTCGAGGGCCCACTCGGTGACCGCCTCCCGTATCGCCCCGGCGGCCGGGATCCCGTCCTCCTCCCCGGCGGCCCGCGCCTCGGCGGCGAGCGGGGCGAGGGCCGGGACCAGGCGGGTCAGTTCCCCCAGCGGATCGGCGCCCGGCACGAGCTGGAGGACCGTGTGCGCGCCCTCCTCCTCCAGCGCGGGCACCAGGCCGGCGTTGAGGAGGGACGACTTCCCGGCGCCCGAGGCACCGACCAGCATCACCAGTCCCCCGCCGCGCTCGGCGGCCCGCAACTGGGCCACCAGCGCCTCCGTGCCCCGCTCCCGGCCGAAGAACCACCGGGCGTCCTGCTGCCGGTAGGGGGCGAGGCCCCGGTACGGGCACACCGGCGACTCGGCGGGAGGTGGTTCGGCCGCGGGGCCCTCGGGGCGCTCGCCCACCGGGTCGGCCAGGGCGCGTTCCCACAGCCGCTGCCACTGGGCCAGGTCGTACAGGCCGCTGGAGACCGGGGTGGGGCTGGCGCGGCGGGCCTCGGGGATGAGGATCTGGAGGACTGCGGCCAGGGCGGCGAACTGGGCGGGCGCGTTCTTGGCCCGTCGCCAGTCGCTGATGCGCTGCGCGGAGACCCGTACCGGGCGGCCCCGCTCGTCGACCCGCTGGAGCCGGACGACCGCCTCCGCGACGCTTTTCAGGGGCGGATTCCCGGCTTCCCTGTACAGCAGGGCGAGGCGTTCGGCGAAGGCTGTGCGTGCCCCTGAGTCGGAACCCAAGGTCCCACCCCTCACTTCCCCCATCTGATGCGTCCGGACCGGAAAACTCACCCTATACGGCTGACCTGCGGGAAAGCCCTGGCTCGGTGGTCCGGATCTCCTCGCCGGTTGCCACAGATGGCAGGATCGCATCGCGGTAGCGGAGCTGTCACACACCGTCCGGACAGGCCACCGGCCCGGTCCGCGAGCGGGCCCCGCCGCACGCCGAACGTTCTCGGTCAAAGTTCGCCGGGAGCGGCGCACGGCGTGGCGGGACGCCACGAGATCCACGGACCCACCGCGCCGGGCACACCGGCACGGCTCGGGACGAAGACCCCCCGCTCCGTTCGGTACCGGTCCCCACGAGGGGAGGGACCGGTGCCGGACGGGCGGTGGCGCGACCGGTTCGGGCGCGTGCCTCCGGGGCAGGGACGTCGTGGGCGCGGGCCGTCGAGGGGCCCGGGGCCGCCCGTGCGAGCAGGGGAGGACGCATGAAGGTGTCCGTGGACCGCGAGGTCTGTTACGGCTCGGCCGAGTGCGCGTACCGCGCTCCCGAGGTCTTCGACTTCGTCGAGGGGTACGGCGTGGTCAGGCCCGGCCGGGAGGATTCCGGGGACGATCCGCTGGTGCGCGAGATCGTGGAGAAGTGTCCCTCGCAGGCCGTGCTGCTGGGGGAATGAGGCGGACGCGGTGCGGGCCCCCAGGCCGGTGGCCGGGGGGCGTTCCGTGTCGACGGTCGGGTACGCAAGTCGCCGGTGTGTCGAGACGTCCGCGGTACTGGATGCCTGCCGTGGGGCTCGGCGGTCTCAGCAGTCCAGGTGGGACGCGTACTGCTCGGTGCTCTCCTGCCGGTGCGTGGTCTCGGTGCGGTCCGGGGCGTTCACGCGGTACGGGGCGAGGGCGCCTGCTTCCCGTCCGGCCAGTGAGCGGTGCCGGCAGTTGGGGGACTTCCCGTGGGCCTCGGCCCGGATGCGCTGCTTCATCGTGGGGGGCAGGGACCTGGCTTGTGGCCAGACCTGGTGGCTGACGGCCGCCGGTGCCTCCGGCGCGCTGTGCTCCGTGCTGCCGTGACTCGGGCTCTCGGTGTTGGCCGAGGCGACCGGGGCGGTCGCGGTGACGAGTCCGAGCGCCGTGCACAGCGCGAGGAAGGCGGTGACGATGGCGGTCCACAGCGTCATGACCTTGTTCCTGGCCATGGCCCCTCACTTTCAGGTTGGGCGATTTGCGTACTTTCCTCATGATGTGTACGTGGGCGGCGAAGTGGTGGACCGACGCCCGTGGCGCGTTGATGTTCAGATGAACACCACTCGGATGGGCGCAAGGAGGTGGAAAACCCCTGTAGCTGTCCCTAAACGGGAGGAACACAACCCTCTGTGCGGGTGTGATCACCCTCCGATCGCAACGGCTCCGGGCCGCCGGGAGACGGGAGTTGGGGGCCCGCGCAGGTCACCGATCGGTCTCGGCCGGTGTGTATAGTCGGGCGCCAGAGGTCCCCTACGTCAACGAAAGACGAGGTCGCGCGGTGAAGAAGCTGCTCCTGGTCGCACTGGCCGCCATCGGCGGTCTCCTTGTGTACCGCCAGATCCAGGCGGATCGCGCCGAGCAGGACCTGTGGACGGAGGCCACCGACTCCGTGCCCACCGGTTCCTGAAACCCCGGCACCACGGTCTGAACGAACCCCGGTCGCTCGAGCGGCCGGGGTTCTGTGTTGCCGGACCCCGGAACGTGAGGTACGCCTCGTCCCGGAGAGCCCCGGCGTTTCGGACGGCCACGCGAAAACCCTGATGGCGCAAGCGGTACCGGGCAGTATGGGCCCCGGCGCGGTGACCTAGGGGCAGGGGGCGGCTGATGCGGCGGGGGTTGCGGAACGCGGTACGGGGGCTGTGCGCGGGGGCCGTGGTGTGGGCCCTCGCCGGGACACCCGCGGTGGCCGTCCCAGACGGATACGCCTTCACGCCGGGTGCCGAGAACCTCGCCGGGTCTCCGGACACCGCCGGGGCCCGGACGCTCGTGCCCGGCCACACCTACCGCAGTTCGCTCCCCGCGCACGGCCGGCTCTACTACCGGCTCACCCTCACCGCCGCGGCGAACGCCTACGTTCCCGTCACCGCCGTGCCTCCGCGCGGCGCGACCGTCGCCGCCACCGACGGCATACGGGTCTCGCTCCAGGACGCCGACGGCAACGCCTGCTTCTACTCCTCCGCGTCCTTCGGCGCCGGACTCAGCCCCCGGCCCGTTACGGCCGTCGGCCAGCGGGACACCGGCAAGTCGCTGTGCCAGAGCGCGGCCGTGTACTACCTGCTGGTGGAGCGGCTGGACGCCAAGAACTCCGATCCCGGCCGCTGGGACCTGGAACTGGCCCCCGCCACCGAACCGGGCCTCGCCGCCACCGGCCCCACCACGCCGCCGGGCGCCTGGAACTCCGCCACGCCCCTCCCGCCCGGCGACGCCCCGCGGGAGAGAAAGGGGGGTGAGGGCTTCTCCTCCGCCCGCCTGCTCGGCCAAGGCGTCTGGCGCACCCGCCTGGCCCCCGGCGACACCGCCTTCTACAGGGTGCCGGTCGACTGGGGACGCCAGGTGCACGCCGGCGCGGAACTGTCCGCCGCCACCGGCCACGGCTACGTCGGCGGCGCCCTCACCCTCTCCCTGCTCAACCCGGCCCGCGCCCCCGTCGACGACGTGGCCCTCGGCTACACCGGCACCCGCCGCGCGGTGTCCCTCGCCCCGGTCCCGCCGGTGGAGTACGCCAACCGTTACGCGGTGCCGAGCGGAGAGAACGGGGTGCGGTTCGCGGGGGACTACTACGTCGTCCTCCACCTCAGCGAACGCCTGGCGGACTCCTTCGGCACGGGCCCCTTCGGGGTGACGCTCCGGGTACGGCTGGACGGGACTGCCCACGCCGGCCCGAAGTACCGGGGGCGCACCGAGCCGACGGACCTCTTCTCTGTGAGCACGGGCGACTGGGGGCCGGCTCCGGGTGAGGGCACCGGGGGCACCAGGGGCACCAGGAGCGGTGATCCGACGATGCGGGTGCTGGCGTACGGCGGGCTCGGTGCCGGTACGGCGCTGCTGCTGGCGCTGGGGGCGTGGACGCTGCTGGCTCGGCGGTCTCGGGTGTAGTCCGGGGCTTGGAGCCCACACCGGCAGTCGCAAGACAGGCCACTGCGAGCCCTGGCGATGTGGGCGCTGGGCGCCCGGATGCCGCTCGGCGGTCTCAGACGCGGGTCAGGGCCCAGAAGCCGACGGCATAACAGACCAGCGCCAGGAGCAGCACCGGTACCGCGACCTTGGCGGAAGGGCCCGGCCGGGGGCGGGAGCGGGCGCGGTGACCGGGGGCGCGGGGGGTCTCGGTGGGGAGGCCGGGGGTGCGGGGGTCGCGGGCCGTGTACGCGGCGGTGTGGGGCTCGGTCGTGGGACGGGGCGGAGGTGGGGGCGGGAGGTGGAAGCTGCCTGTGTCGGACATCGACGGGGCGGTGACGGCCGGGGGGCGGGTGCCCAGGTCGGCTGTCGGGGAGGAGGCGGGCAGGGGGGCGTCGGTCGTCGTGCCGCTGGTGTCCGGGGTGCCGACGCGGCGGTGGCCCCAGCGGGTGTCCACCGCGGCGGCGGGTTTGTGGGGGCCCTCCGGGCTGAAGCCGGGGGGCAGAGGGCCCAGCTGGTCGAAGATTTCTATCGGCTCGTCGTCGGGGCCGGGCTCGGGGAGGAGTTCACGGGCGGCGGCGAGGGCCTTGCGGGCGCCCGTGGCGGTGCGGAAGCGGGCCGCGGGGTCGGGCTGGAGCATGGTGGCGATCACCTGCCACAGCGGCTCGGGCACCCGCGCGGGCGCGCCCGGCGTCCCGTGCTCGAGGAAGTAGCGGACGATCTCCTTGCCGTCCGGCTTGGCCCCCTCCAGCAGATACAGGGCGACCAGCCCCACGGCGAACAGGTCACCGGGGAAGTCGGGTTCGGCCCCCAGCAGTTGCTCGGGCGCCAGATAGCCCGGTGTACCGACCACGAGGTTGGTCTCGGTCAGCCGGGGCTCCCCGAACCGCATGGCGATGCCGAAGTCGGACAGCCGAAGCCGGGGCCGGCCGGTGCCGGTGGCCTCCAGCAGCACGTTGGCGGGCTTGATGTCCCGGTGCACGACCCCCTCGGCGTGCACGGCACCCAGCCCGGACAGCAACTGGTCCAGCAGGGTGCACACGAACACCGGCGGAAGAGGGCCGTAGTCGTTGATCAGATGGACCAGGGAGCCCCCGGCCACCAGGTCCATGGTGAAGAGGACCTGGTCGTCGTCGGCCGCCCAGCTCGCCGGCGCGAGCACATGCGGATGATCGATGCGCAGCGCCTGCTCGCGCACGAAGCGCAGCAGGGTGTGGGCGTCGCGCTGCTGAAGCACCTTGGCGGCGACGTAGCGCCGTCTGCGGTGGTCCCAGGCGCGCCACACCGCGCCGACACCGCCACGCCCGATCGGGTCGGCCAGCTCGTACCGGCCCGCGAACACCTCACCCATGACCGTGCAGCTCCTCCCCCTGGTGCGCTGCCCCGGCCGTACGACCGGGCCCGGTGCCGGACCTCCTCCGGACCGGGCCGGGGGTCAGCTCTGGTGGGACTGGTAGTGCGCGACCGCGTCGGCGGTGCGGCCCGCGCCGTAGACCCGGAGGAACTCTGCCAGTTCGGGGTGGGTCGGGGCGAGGGTGTCCGCGGCGTCGATGATGTCCCCGGCGGCGGCGACGGAACGCAGCAGCGACTGGATCTCGCGCACGACCCGCTTGACCGTGGGCGCGCCCGAACTGCTCGTCGTCGCGGTGGTGTTGCTCAGCACCGAGCCCCCTTGGGACTTCTTGATCTCATCCATGCGGTCGGTCGCCTCGGCCGCGCTCACACTGCCGTCCGCCACCTGCGCGGCCAGCTCCTGCAGCAACTGCACCCGCTGCACCACCGCGGGATTGCCGATCTTGGCCCGCTGGCCGCTCATGAGCTGCGACAGCATCGGAGCCGACAGCCCCAGCGCGGCGGCGAGCCGGGCCTGGTTGAGCCCGAGATCGTCGATGAGCTTACGGAAGAGCGCCCCCAACGGCTCCCCGTACCAGTTCCGCTGGAGCTCCCGCGCTCTCGCGGTGGCTTCCTGCTGTGCGGCATCCATTGCGTCTCCCCATCGCTTCCCCAGAAACCGTGGTTCGCTGAAGCGAACCACGTCGAGCATCCTACGGAGCGGGGTGATTCGCGGGGACCCCCAATCTTTTTGCGGGATACGGGGGGTGAACCGGTACTCTGGTCTGCGACGCCCGCCAGGAGCCCGTTCTCCCGTCGGTCGTTCCCTTCCGGGGCCTTAGCTCAGTTGGTAGAGCGCTGTCTTTGCATGGCAGATGTCAGGGGTTCGACTCCCCTAGGCTCCACACCGAAAAACCCCCTCCGACCTGCGAAAACGCAGTGCGGAGGGGGTTTTCTCGTGCCGCCGTGGGGGACGGGGGCTCCGGGCATGGCGAGGGCTGTTTCACGTGAAACAGCCTGCGGTGCCCGTGACTTGGGGCGTCAGGTCAGCGGTTCTCGTCGCCCTCGACGTCGTCCTCGACCTGCTTCGCCTGGACCTCCGGGTCCAGGACGGAGGTGCCGGTGCCGTCGACCGAGTGGAGGCGGGCGGAGTCCGGCACTTCGGTGGCGGCCGGGGGCTCGACCAGCCAGTCCGGGTTGGCCTGGCGGTCCCACCACTGCCAGACGGCGTAGGCGCCGCCCGCGAGCAGGCTGGCCAGGGCCACGTACTTCAGCGCCCGGCCGGTGCGGCCGCGGCGCTCGTTGCGGCGGGCCAGCTTCTTGATCTCCTTGGCCGACACATTGCCCCGCAGTGCGACCAGGGCGGCAGCGCTGCGCGCCGCGGCCTCGTCGTACACCGGGGTGGCGGCGGCCACGGCCTGCTCGATCTTGGGTCGGGAGTACACCGCCGCCTGCTTGGCGGCCTTGCGGGTCAGCTTGGCGGCGTCCTGTGCCGCCTGATCGACCTTCGGCGGCACGTGGGAGAGTGCTCGCTCCACCTGCGGGGCGAGCTTGGCGTCGTACTGAAGGCGGGCCTGGTCGGCCGCCTGCGAGACCACGGGCGCCAGCCGTACACGTGCCTCCTGCGTGTAATGAGCGGCACGCTCCTTGGCCGTGTCGGCATAGGGCGCCACCACGTCCGCTGCGTGCAGCACGCTGTCCTTGGCCGAACCGGTCGCGGCGCGCACGCTGTCGATGCGGGTCACGGGAACCTCCTCCTCGGTGGCGGTACGGTATTTCGACTGTCCACCCTGTTACGGATCATGCCTGTCGGTGGCCCACACGGCATGTGTGGACGGGCATACGGGTGCCGATCTCTGGCGAAGCGGTGAAATTCCGGGCAACCGGCCCCGCTAACGACCCTGCCACGATTCGCCGCCGCTCGCCGCCCATACGGGCCGAACTCGCCGTCACCCGCCCGGTTCGGGCCCGCCGTGAGCGTGCGAGGATCGGGGGCGAACGGAAAGACAACGGAAGGCAGACCGTGGCCGAGCAGCTTTACGCCACCCTGAAGACCAACCACGGCGACATCAAGATCAGGCTGTTCCCGAACCACGCGCCGGCCACGGTCAGGAACTTCGTCGAGCTGGCCCAGGGCGAGCGCTCCTGGAAGCACCCGGGGACCGGCGTCGAGAGCACGGACCGGCTCTACGACGGCACCACCTTCCACCGGGTGATCAGCGGTTTCATGCTCCAGGGCGGCGACCCGCTCGGCACCGGCATCGGCGGCCCCGGCTACCAGTTCCCGGACGAGTTCCACCCCGACCTGTCCTTCAACAAGCCCTATCTGCTCGCCATGGCCAATGCCGGGCCGGGCACCAACGGCTCGCAGTTCTTCATCACGGTCTCCCCGACCACCTGGCTGAACCGCAAGCACACCATTTTCGGCGAGGTCGCCGACCTGGCCAGCCAGAAGGTCGTCGACGCCATCGCCGCAGTCCCCACCGGCCGCAACGACCGCCCGGTCGAGGACGTGGTGATCGAGTCCGTGGTGGTGGAGAAGACCGAGGACTGACCGGCGCCCGGTGAATTCCGCATAGGGAACCAAACGCCCCGCTCGTCCGTAAGGATGGGCGGGGGCGGTGCCGCGCCCCCGGAGTGACGACGGACGACGCGAGGGACGAAGGGGAACTCATGGAACAGGCAGCGGCTGACGCCCCGGGCGCCCGCAGCGTGCCCGTCTGCTACCGGCACCCGGACCGGGAGACCGGCGTGCGCTGCACCCGCTGCGACCGGCCGATCTGCCCGGAGTGCATGGTCGACGCCTCCGTCGGCTTCCAGTGCCCCGACTGCGCGCGCGGCGGCACCCCCGCCTCGGGCGGCACCGCATCCGCGTCGGCCGACACCCGTCCCCGCACCCTCGCGGGCGGCACCCTCACCCGCGACCCCCGCCTGGTCACCAAGGTCCTCATCGGGCTGAACCTGGCCCTTTTCCTGGTGAAGCTCTCCCTGGGCGACGTCTTCACCAACCAGCTCGACCTGATCGGCCGGGCCTACGCCCCCCATCTCACCGGCATCCAGGGCGTGGCCGAGGGGCAGTGGTACCGCCTGCTGACCTCGATGTTCCTGCACGGCGGCTATGTGCACATCCTGTTCAACATGCTCAGCCTGTGGTGGATCGGCGGCCCGCTCGAAGGCGCCCTCGGCCGCGCCCGCTACCTCACGCTGTACCTGGTCTGCGGCTTGGCCGGCGGCGCGCTGACCTATCTGCTGGCCGCGCCCAATCAGCCCTCGCTGGGCGCCTCCGGGGCGATCTTCGGGCTGTTCGGCGCCACCGCGGTGCTGATGCGCCGCCTCCGGTACGACATGCGGCCGGTCATCGTGCTGCTGGTGGTCAACCTGATCATCACGTTCGGGGTGCCGGGCATCGCCTGGCAGGCGCACATCGGCGGTCTCGTCGCCGGTGTCGTCGTGGGGTACGCGATGATCCACGCCCCACGGGAGCGGCGGGCGCTGATCCAGTACGGGGCCTGTGCGCTGGTGCTCCTGGTGGTGGCCGTTCTCACCCTGGTGAGGACGCTCCAGCTCACCTGAGCCCGAACCGTTGTCCACAGTCTGTGCCCGATCTTGTGCACACGGTGCGGGAACAACCGTGCCCCCTGCCGCTCGGATGTGAATCCGCAGGTCAGACAGGGGGCGTTAGGCGGAGCGCCGGTCGTCGGATGGTGTTTCCGGCGTCAACCGGCGATTAGTTATCCACAGATCGTATTCCTTTTCCCCAGGAGGGTGTGGATACTTCGTTGGCCTGTGGATAACTCAGTGGAGAGCCGTGGGCAGAGGTCGCCGGAACCGGGTGCGGGGCCCGGTCACTTCCACTGGGTGGAGACGCCGAAGCCCGCCGCGATGAAGCCGAAGCCGACGACGATGTTCCAGTTGTCCAGGCTGTCGATCGGCAGCGAGCCGTCGGTCACGTAGAACACCACGATCCACGCCAGGCCGATGAGGAACATGGCCAGCATGACGGGCGCGACCCAGGCGCTGTTGGTGAGCTTGATGGCCTGCGCCTGCTTGACCGGCGGCGGCGTGTAGTCGGCCTTCTTGCGGATACGTGACTTCGGCACGAAGGTCTCTCCTGTCGATGCGCTGCGTGGCCGCGCAGGTGTCTGGGTCGAGCTCGGGGCAGCGTACAAGGGGGACGGCAAGGGCACACCGGGTGCTCCCCCGGACGTCCGTTAGCGTAGTGCTTCCGCGGCGCCGAAGGAGATAAGGGTACGTTGAGCAATTCTGCCGACTCCCCAGGGACGGGAGCAATGGGTTCCGCGCCCGCCCGTCGTCCCCGTTTCCGGCCGGTGCGGATTCTCACCGCCGGTGTCTTCGCTCTGGCCGGGCTCATCTTCGTCACCAGCTTCAACACCGCCAAGGGCACCGACCTGCGCACCGACACCTCGTTGCTGAAGCTGTCGGACCTCATCCAGGAGCGCAGCCGGAAGAACCAGGGCCTGGACGAGTCCAACGCCACACTGCGGCACAGGGTCGAGTCGCTCGCCGAGGGCGACGACGGCAGCACCCGCGCCCAGGACCGGCGGCTCGGCGGACTCGAGAAGAGCGCGGGCACCGAGCGGCTCACCGGCAAGGCGGTCACCGTCACCCTCAACGACGCCCCGCCGAACGCCACCGCCAAGCTCCCCGGTTATCCCCCGCCGCAGCCCGATTACCTGGTCATCCACCAGCAGGACCTCCAGGCGGTCGTCAACGCGCTGTGGCACGGCGGCGCCCGGGGCATCAAGGTCATGGACCAGCGGCTGATCTCCACCAGCGCGGTCCGCTGCGTCGGCAACACCCTGATCCTCCAGGGCCGCGTCTACTCGCCCCCCTACAAGATCACCGCCGTGGGTGACCCGGAGCGGCTGAAGCAGGCGCTCGCCGCGAGCAAGGCGATCCAGAACTACATGGTGTACGTCAATGTCTACGGCCTCGGCTGGGACGTGGCCGACGAGGGCACCGTCACGCTGCCCGGTTACACCGGCACCGTCGACCTCCACTACGCGACGCCCGTGAAGTAGGCGCGTGTGGAGCGGGGGCCCGTGGAGGAGCCGCACCTCACCCGCCGACCGCGTGTTCGCGGCGCGAAACCGTTCCGCCCGTCATTGAGGTGATCGGCGCCCGGCCCCGTAAGTCCAGGTGTGCTCCAGGCACGCCGGTGACGGACCCGGCGCCGTTAGTCTGGTGCCGTACGGCGTGAGTCAGGAGCCGTGGAGGAACGGAAGGGACGGCATGTACGGCTGGATCTGGCGGCATCTGCCGGGCAACGCGTTGGTGAGGGCACTGATCTCGCTCGTGCTCGTCGTGGCCGCGGTCTACGTCCTGTTCCAGTACGTGTTCCCGTGGGCGGAACCGCTGCTGCCCTTCAACGATGTGACGGTGGACAACCAGTGAGCAGCGCCCGGATTCTCGTCGTCGACAACTACGACAGTTTCGTTTTCAACCTCGTCCAGTACCTGTACCAGCTCGGCGCCGAGTGCGAGGTGCTGCGCAACGACGAGGTGACCACCGCGCACGCGCAGGACGGCTTCGACGGCGTCCTCCTCTCGCCCGGACCGGGTACGCCCGAGGAGGCCGGGGTCTGTGTGGACATGGTCCGGCACTGCGCGGCGACCGGTGTCCCGGTGTTCGGGGTATGCCTCGGCATGCAGTCGATGCAGGTGGCCTACGGCGGGGTGGTGGACCGGGCGCCCGAGCTGCTGCACGGCAAGACCTCGCCGGTGATCCACGAGGGGCGGGGCGTCTTCGCGGGCCTGCCGACGCCGTTCATCGCCACCCGGTACCACTCGCTGGCCGCCGAGCCGGCCACCGTGCCCGCCGAGCTTGAGGTCACCGCCCGCACCGAGGACGGGATCATCATGGGGCTGCGCCACCGTGAACTCCCGGTCGAGGGCGTGCAGTTCCACCCCGAGTCGGTACTGACCGAGCACGGCCACCGGATGCTGGCCAACTGGCTCGCCGAGTGCGGCGACCGGGACGCGGTGGCGAGGTCGGCGGGGCTCGCCCCGGTGGTGGGCAGGGCCACGGCGTGACCACCCCGCGCCCGGAACGCGAGGACGCGTACGGCGGGGTGCCGTACGGCTCCTACGGCCCGGCGTTCGTGGGCGCGGGCGATCCGGGGACGGCGCGGATGCCGGCCGTGGACCAGTACGGCGAGTACGGCGATCAGCATCCCGAACTCCCCCTGGACGACCGGACGATGGCACTCAGGGTGCCCGGTGCGGCGGAGGGCGCGTACGGCTCGCTGAGCGCCTCCGCGGGCGTGGCGGGCGCGGGGGGAGCCACCGGGGGGCGCGCGGCCCGCAGGAAGGCCGCCAAGCGCGGCGGCGGACGGCGTGGCGGGGGTCGTGAGGGGGCGTCTGTCTCTGCTGACGGCGCGGCGCGGCCGCTGTCGCGGGTGGAGGCCCGGCAGCAGGCGCGGGCGCGCAAGCCGGGGGCGGCGGTCCTGGTGAGCCGGGCGGTGGGCGAACTCTTCATCACCACCGGCGTGGTCATGCTGCTGTTCGTCACCTACCAGCTCTGGTGGACCAACGTCCGGGCCCACGCGGAGGCCGGCAGCGAGACCAGCCAGCTCCAGGACGACTGGGCGAACGGCAAGCGGGCGCCGGGAGCGTTCGAGCCGGGGCAGGGGTTCGCCATCCTGCACATCCCCAAGCTGGACGTGGTCGCCCCGATCGCGGAGGGCGTCAGCAATAAGAAGGTGCTCGACAAGGGAATGGTCGGGCACTACGGGGAAGCGCCGCTGAAGACGGCGATGCCGTACGACAAGACCGGTAACTTCGGGCTCGCGGCGCACCGCAACACCCATGGGGAGCCGTTCCGTTACATCAACCGGCTGGTGGCGGGCGACGCGGTGGTGGTGGAGACCCAGGACGAGTACTTCGTGTACAAGGTGGCGTCGATGCTGCCGGTGACCCCGCCGTCCAACACCAGCGTGCTGAATCCGGTGCCGCAGGGGTCCGGGTTCACCCGGCAGGGGCGGTACATCACCCTCACCACCTGCACGCCCGAGTTCACCAGCAAGTACCGGCTGATCGTCTGGGGCAAGATGGTCGAGGAACGCCCGCGCAGCAAGGGCAAGCCGGACGCGCTCATCCAGTAGCGGCGGTCCGTCTCACCAGCCGAAGAGCCGAACATGGGCAGGGGATCTGTGGCAGCGACCGCCGACGGCACCGAAGAGCACACGGCCGCGTCCGGTACGGGCGGTGGTCCGCCGCGGGGGCAGGGGCCGATCGCGCGGGCGGTCAGCTTCCTCGGGGAACTCCTCATCACCGCCGGGGTGGTGCTCGGGCTGTTCGTCGTCTACTCGCTGTGGTGGACGAACGTCGTCGCCGACCGGCACGCCGACCGGCAGGCGGACCGGGTCCGCGACCACTGGGCCGACTCCGCGACCGGTCCCGGCGCGCTGGACACCAAGGACGGCATCGGCTTCCTGCACGTCCCGGCGATGCGCAACGGTGCTGTGCTGGTGGAGAAGGGCACTTCAACCGACGTCCTCGACGAGGGTGTGGCCGGCTACTACACCGACCCGGCCAAGGCCGTGCTACCGACGACCGGCAAGAAGGGCAACTTCACCCTCGCCGCCCACCGCGACGGCCACGGCGCCAAGTTCCACAACATCGACAAGGTCCACGAGGGTGACCCGGTCGTCTTCGAGACCAAGGACAAGTGGTACGTCTACAAGGTCTACTCGATCCTCCCCGAGACCTCGAAGTACAACGTCGACGTCCTGGCCCAGGTCCCGAAGGAGTCCGGCAGGACCAAGCCGGGCCACTACATCACCCTGACCACCTGCACCCCGGTCTACACCAGCCGCTACCGCTACGTGGTCTGGGCCGAGCTGGTCCGCACGGAGAAGGTTGACGCCAAACGCACCCCTCCGGCGGAACTTCGCTGATCACGGCCTGCGGTACTCCAACCGCCGCAGCCGCGCCTGATGCGTCCGCAGCCGCTGCTCGATCCGCCCCACCCCGTCCCGCATCGCCACCAGCTCCCGCCGATGCTCACCCGAGGCTTCGATCAGCACGTTGAACATCGGCACGACCGTCTTGCCGAGGACGTGCGCGATCCGCTGGTCGATACGGTCGTCCAGCGCGGAGCCGTCGAGTTCGGCACGGGACGCCTGCTCCACGTCCAGAAGGTACGTGCGCACCCGCCGGGCGACCTCGCTGTCGCGCAGGAGCATGGCGATGTTGAGGACGGCGCGGCGGGAGTAGACCGTGAGGCTCCGACGGGCCTGTGGATAACTTCCCAGCGAGAGTGACACGTTGTCACTCTCGAATTGCCGCAGGTCAGCGCCGCGCAGCACGGCCATGCCATTGGTGGCGAGTTCCTCCCGGTGCCGACGGGTCAGTTGGCGCACAGCCTCGGTGGTAACCCCGAAGTAGGTCGCCACCATCGCCGTCGTCACGTGCAGGCCGTCCGGAAGCAGGGAGAGGGTCTTCACCCGGTCCAGTACCTCGATGCGGTCCAGCGCGCTGGTGCGCAGCGTCCGGGATTCCAGGAGTACGTTTTCGTCGATCATGCACTGCCAACGACCTGCGGGCATATGAGGGCACGATCGGAAAACGACACAGTCCCCCGGCACCTTGGGTGCCGGGGGACTGTGTGTTGATCAGAGCGGAGCGGGGGTCAGCCGTTTGGGCCGCCGAAGATTCCGCCGAGGCCGCCTCCGCCGCCGTTGCCGTTGTCCTGGCTGGCGACGATGAGGGTGATGGTGTCGCCCTTGTTGGCCGTGGTGTTCGGGGGGACGCTCTGCGTGAGGACGGTTGACTTCTCGTCGCCGGCTCCCGGGCCCTGAGCGTTGACCTGGAGGCCGAGGCCCTGAAGGGTGTTGCGGGCGTCCTTCAGGGACTGCTTGGTGACGTCCGGGACCTGGACCTGCTCCGGGGCATCGTTCTTGCCGACGCTGATGGAGACCGGGGTGCCCTTCTTGACCTGACGGCCGATCTCGGGGTTGGTGCCCTGGACCTTGTCCTTCTGAGCCGGGTCGGCCACGGGCTGGTCGTTGCAGGTCGGGACGAGGCCCGCGTTCTGGAGGTCGGCCTTGGCCTCGTCGCAGGACTTGCCCCTGACGTCCGGGATAGTGACCTTCTCCTCGGCCTTGGCGACGATCAGGGTGATCGTGGACCCCTTCTGCACCTGCTTGCCGCCGGTGGGGTCCTGGTCGAGGACGTTGTCCGGGGTGTCGCTGGAGACGCGGGTCTCCTTCTTCACCGTGAGCTGGTAGTCGTCGCCCTCCAGCTTCTCCCGTGCCTCGTCGAAGGGGAGTCCGATGACGCTCGGGATCGTCACCTTCGGCGCGCCCGTGGAGACGACCAGGTCGATGGTGTCGTTCTTGTTGACGTCCGAGCCGGCCGTCGGGGTCTGCTTACAGATCTTGTCCTTGGGCTGGTTCTCACACGGCTTCCGCGTGATGTCACCCAGCTTCAGATCCGACGCCTCCGCCATCTTCCGGGCATCGTCGACGGTGTTGCCCACGAAGTTCGGCGCCGGGAACGGTTTCTCGGATTTGCCGGAGAAGATCCACATGCCGATGAGGATCGCGCCGACCAGCACCAGCACACCCGCGACCGCCAGCAGGATCGTCGAGGTGTTGTTGCTCTTCCTCTGCTGGCGCCGCCGGTCGGGCCGGTCGTCGTAGCCGTAGCCGCCGTCGTCCGGGTTCATCGGCGGGAGCATCGTCGTCGCCCCGGCCGGCTCCTGCCGCAGCGCGGTGGTCGCCTGGTCGTCCGCGTAGCCGTAGCCGACCGCGCTCATGGCCGCGGTCGCGCCGACGGGCTGGCCGTCGAGGCACGCCTCGATGTCGGCGCGCATCTCGTCGGCGGACTGGTAGCGGTAGTTCGGGTCCTTGGTCAGCGCCTTGAGGACGATCGCGTCCATCTCCGGCGTGATCTCGGGATCGAACACGCTCGGCGGCTGCGGCTCCTCGCGCACGTGCTGGTAGGCCACGGCCACCGGGGAGTCGCCCACGAACGGCGGACGGACGGTCAGCAGCTCGTAGAGCAGGCAGCCCGTGGAGTACAGGTCGGACCGGGCGTCGACCTGCTCGCCCTTGGCCTGCTCCGGCGAGAGGTACTGGGCGGTGCCGATCACGGCCGCGGTCTGCGTCATCGTCATCCCGGAGTCGCCCATGGCGCGGGCGATGCCGAAGTCCATCACCTTGACCTGGCCGTTGCGGGTCAGCATGACGTTGGCCGGCTTGATGTCCCGGTGGACGATTCCGCTGCGGTGGGCGTACTCCAGACCCTGGAGGATGCCGATGGTCATCTCCATCGACCGCTCGGGCAGCAGCTTGCGCCCGGAGTGCAGCAGCTCACGGAGTGTGGAGCCGTCGACGTACTCCATCACGATGTACGGGATCGAGACCCCGTCGATGTAGTCCTCGCCCGTGTCGTAGACCGCGACGATCGCAGGATGGTTGAGCGAGGCGGCAGACTGGGCCTCCCGGCGGAACCGGGCCTGGAAGGACGGATCACGCGCGAGGTCCGCGCGCAGCGTCTTCACCGCCACGGTGCGGCCGAGGCGGGTGTCATGCGCGAGGTAGACCTCTGCCATGCCACCACGGCCGAGTACGTGGCCCAGCTCGTACCGGCCGCCTAGGCGACGCGGCTCTTCCATAGCTACTTACCAGCCCTCTCCGTCGGTCCCGCCCGGCACGGGTGTGCGCGGCCGGAGCTTCCGTCCGGGCCTACCGTACCCGGCTCGCTCTGTGTGACCTGGCCAAGCCGATAACCCGATACCGGACCGGTATCGCAACGTGCGGCGATGTGAAGGGCACGTGAGCGGGTTCACTTCTTGGAGTTGATGACCGCCTCCATGACGTTCTTCGCGATCGGGGCGGCCAGGCCGCCACCGGAGATGTCGTCGCGGACCGCGTTGTCGTCCTCGATGACCACGGCCACGGCCACCGGCGAGCTGTGGTCGGGCAGCTTGGCGTAGGAGAGGAACCACGCGTAAGGGTTCTCGCTGTTCTCCACGCCGTGCTGCGCGGTACCCGTCTTGCCGCCCACCGTCACGCCGTTGATCTGCGCGTTTTTACCGGTGCCGTCCTTGACGACGGTCTCCATCATCGACTGGAGGATCTGCGCGTTGCTCGGAGAGAGCGGCTGGCTCATCTCCTCCGGCTCGAACCGCTCCACCGGGTCCAGGTTGGACTGGAGGGAGCTGACCATGTACGGCTTCATCAGCTTGCCGTCGTTGGCGACCGCGGAGGCGACCATGGCCATCTGCAGCGGGGTGGCGGCGGTGTCGAACTGGCCGATGGAGGACAGCGCGGTCTGGGAGTCGTTCATGTTCTTGCCGAACACCGAGGCGTTGGCGCGGATCGGCGTGAACTGCTCGGAGTCGAAGCCGAACTTCTTCGCCTCGGCCAGCATCTTGTCGTTGCCGAGGTCGGCGCCGATCTTGCCGAAGACGGTGTTGCAGGAGTACTGGAGCGCGACCCGCATCGTCGCGTCCTTGCAAGGGATGTTGCCCTCGTTCTTCAGCTCGGTCTGCGTGCCGGGCATCACCCAGGGCAGCGGGCTGTCGGTCTTCTGGTCGGCCGAGGAGTACTTGCCGTTCTCCAGCGCCGCGGCGGCGGTGACCACCTTGAAGGTCGAGCCGGGCGGGTAGGTCTCGCGCAGCGCCCGGTTGAGCATCGGGTCGGAGGCGTCACTCTTCTTCTGCAGCTTCGACCAGGCCGCCGCGTCGCTGTCACGGGAACCCGCGAAGGACGACGGGTCGTACGAGGGGTAGGAGGCCAGCGCGAGGATCTTGCCGGTGGCGGGCTCCAGCGCGACCACCGCGCCCTTGCCGCCCTGGTTCTTCAGCCCGGAGTACGCGGCCTTCTGCGCGGCGGAGTTGAGCGTGGTGACGACGTTGCCACCCTGCTTCGGCTTGCCGGTCAGCATGTCCAGGGTGTTGCGGAAGAACAGCCGGTCGTCGTTGCCGGTGAGGATGCCGTCGTTGATCTTCTCGAGCTGGGTGCTGTCGAACGCCTGGGAGGAGTATCCGGTGACCGGCGCCCACATGGGCCCGTTCTTGTACGTGCGCTTGTACTTGTAGTCGCCGGCCTTGGTCAACACGGAACCGGTTATCGGCTCGCCGTCCACGATGATGTCGCCGCGCGGGGCGGCGTAGCGCTCGATGGCGACGCGGCGGTTGTCGCTCGCGGTGCGGAGCTTGTCGGCCTGGACGTACTGGAGCCAGTTGTCGCGGATCAGCAAGGCCAGCACGAGCAGTCCGCAGAAGATGGCGATGCGGCGCAGGGGCTTGTTCACGTCCGGCCTTTCCACGAGCTGACAGGGGCGCCTGTCGCTTCGGTCTCTCGGTGTCGCTGGGGCTGGCCCCCGTCCTTGGCCGCCCACAGTCTAGGGGCACTGCCTGTGGACGAGGACGTCCCCGATGCCCGGCGACGGGACCCGCCCTGAGGTACGGTCCCGCCGCCCGTCGCGCTCACTGCGGGTCGGGCCCGGTGGTGCCGGGCCGCACGATCTGCGTCATCTCGGCGTCGGGGTTGGCGGCCGGGGTGGGTGCCGGACGCCGGGCGGTGTCGCTGATGCGGATCAGAATGCCGATGAGTGCCCAGTTGGCGATGACGGACGAACCGCCGTACGCGAGGAAGGGCATCGTCATACCGGTGAGCGGGATGAGGCCCATCACACCGCCGGCGACGACGAACACCTGGAGGGCGAACGCGCCGGAGAGGCCGATGGCGAGCAGCTTGCCGAACGGGTCGCGGGCGGCCAGCGCGGTGCGCACACCGCGCTCGGCGACCAGACCGTAGATCAGCAGGATCGCCATGATGCCGGCCAGACCCAGCTCCTCGCCGTAGGTGGCGAGGATGAAGTCGGAGTTGGCGGCGAAGCCGATCAGCTCGGAGTGGCCCTGGCCCCAGCCGGTGCCCAGGGTGCCGCCGGAGCCGAACGCCCACAGCGCCTGCATGGCCTGCTCGGAGTGGATGATGCCGTCCTGGATGCCGGACCGGCTGGCCTTGAACTCGCCCATCGGGTCGAGCCACGCCTGGACACGGGTCTGGACGTGCGGCTCGAAGCTGGCGACACCCACCGCGCCGGCCGCCGACATCAGCAGACCGAAGACGATCCAGCTGGTCCGCTCGGTGGCCACGTACAGCATGATCACGAACATGCCGAAGAACAGCAGCGAGGTGCCGAGGTCGGTCTCGAAGACCAGGATCAGGATCGAGATGAACCAGACGACCAGGATCGGGCCGAGGTCGCGGCCGCGCGGCAGGTAGAGACCCATGAAGCGGCGGCTGGCCAGCGCGAGCGCGTCCCGCTTGACCATCAGGTATCCGGCGAAGAAGACCGCGAGCACGATCTTGGCGAACTCACCGGGCTGGATGGTGAAGCTGCCGATCTGGATCCAGATCTTGGCGCCGTAGACGTCCGCGCCGAGGCCGGGGACCAGAGGGAGCAGCAGCAGGAACAGCGCGACCACCATGGAGATGTAGGTGTAGCGCTGGAGCGTGCGGTGGTCCTTGAGGAAGATCAGCACGACCACGAAGAGCGCGATGCCCAGGGCCGTGTAGATCAACTGGTTGGTCGCCTTGTCGCCGGCCGCGTGCATGGCCTGGAGCCGCTTGGACTGGTCCAGGCGCCAGATCGCCACCAGGCCCAGCCCGTTGAGCAGGGTGGCCAGCGGCAGCAGCAGCGGGTCGGCGTACGGCGCGAACTTGCGGACCGCGAGGTGGGCGACGCCCGCCAGCAGGCCGAGGCCCAGGCCGTAGCCGAGCAGGCCCGCGGGGACCTGGTCGTTGAGGGCCAGGCCGACGTTGGCGTAGGCGAACACCGGGATGGCCACGGCGAAGATCAGCAGGGCCAGCTCGGTGTTGCGGCGGCTCGGCGCACCGATCGAGCCGATCGTGGACGTGTGGTGCGTCGGCGTGTTGGTAGTACTGCTCATCGTGTGACGGGGCCTCTCACGGCTTGCCTACTGCTTGCCGCACTGATCGGCGACCTTCTGCTCATCCTCGGAGAGGCTGGGGCCGGGCCGGGGAGTGGCGGACGCGGTCGGGGACTTCGAGGGCGACGCCTGCGACTTCGACCCGGAGGCCGAGGGGTCCGGCGAGGGGCTGGCCTTGGTGAAGGCGGTCTTGGTGGCACCGGTGGTGCCGCCGGTCGCGCCCTGGCCCGTCTTGGAGTTCTGCTGCTCGCGCTCGGCGGCGGTGCGCTCGGCCTGCTTGCGGCAGGCGGACGCCTGCACCGAGAGGGCCTGCACCTTGGAGCGGGCCTGGGACAGACCGCCCGCCACCACGATCGTGTTCTTGACCTGCTTCTGCTGGTACGACGGCAGGTACTTGAGTTCGATCTCGGGGTGGTCCTGCTCGACCTTGGACAGCGAGACCCAGGCGAGGTCCTGGCTGATGCCCCGGTAGACCGCGACGTGCTCGCCGTTCGCCCCGACGTAGTACTGGGTCTGGGTCCAGCGCCAGCCGCCGTAGACGGCGCCGCCGATGACCGCGAGGGCCAGCGCGCTCCAGAGGGAACGCTTCAGCCAGCGCCGGCCCTTGCGGGGCTTGGTGAAGTCCTCCTCGGAGTACTCGCCGAAGCTTCCCTCGGGGGCGTATTCCTCGGTGTCACCGGAGGGCCCGCCGTGCCGGCCGCCGCCGGACTGCCTGCGGCCCTGGCGGCCGAGGTGCGAGGCGCGGCCGGCCGGGGTCTGCATGATGCCGTTGTCGTGGTTCAGGTGGTGCTGGTTCTCGGCGACGGCGCCGACCACGACCGGGGTGTCGGAGAGCTGCCCGGCGAGGGTGTCGCCGGTCTCCAGGTCGAGCACGTCGGCGACGATCACCGTGATGTTGTCGGGGCCGCCGCCGCGCAGCGCGAGCTGGATCAGCTCCTGCACGGTCTCCTGCGGGCCCTGGTAGCTGGCGAGCGCCTCCTCCATCGTCTGGTGGGAGACGACGCCGGAGAGCCCGTCCGAGCAGATCAGGTAGCGGTCGCCGGCGCGGACCTCGCGGATGGAGAGGTCGGGCTCGACGTGGTCGCCGCTGCCCAGGGCGCGCATCAGCAGGGCGCGCTGCGGGTGGGCGTCCGCCTCCTCCTCGGTGATCCGGCCCTCGTCGACCAGGCGCTGCACCCAGGTGTGGTCCTGGGTGATCTGGCTGAGCATGCCGTCGCGCAGCAGGTAGGCGCGCGAGTCGCCGACGTGCACGAGGCCGAGCCGCTGGCCGGTCCACAGCAGCGCGGTGAGGGTGGTCCCCATGCCTTCGAGCTGGGGGTCCTCCTCGACCATGGAGCGCAGTTGTTCGTTGGCGCGGCGCACGGCGGTGCCGAGCGAGGTGAGGATGTCGGAGCCGGGCACGTCGTCGTCGAGCGTGACCAGGGTGGAGATGACCTCCGAGGAGGCGACCTCACCGGCGGCCTGGCCGCCCATGCCGTCGGCGATGGCGAGCAGGCGTGGACCGGCGTAACCGGAGTCCTCGTTGCCCTCCCGGATCATGCCCTTGTGCGATCCGGCGGCGAAGCGCAGTGACAGGCTCATGCGCACCTCGCCAGTCGGCTCCGGGTACAGCCGGTCGTGTCGAGCCACACTGCCCACCCTCCGGTCGGGAGCGCGCCGGGGACCGGATTGCGATCCGCCGCCGCGTGCTCGCTCCGCTCGCGCTCATTCATTGGTGTAGCACTACTTCCGCAGCTCGATGACGGTCTTGCCGATGCGGATCGCCCCGCCCAGCGGGACCGGTGTCGGGGTCGTCAGCCGGGACCGGTCCAGGTAGGTGCCGTTGGTGGAGCCGAGGTCCTCCACGATCCACTGGCCGTCGCGGTCGGGGTAGATCCTGGCATGCCTGCTAGAGGCGTAGTCGTCGTCCAGCACGATCGTGGAGTCGTGCGCGCGGCCCAGGGTGATGGTCTGGCCCTGGAGCGCCACGGTGGTCCCCGCGAGGGTGCCCTCGGTGACGACGAGCTTGCTGGGCGCGTTGCGCCGCTGGCGGCCACCGCCGCTCTGCTGGGCCCGCTGTCCGCGCTGGCCGCGCTGCTGCGGGGGCGCGGACTGCTGCCGGGCGGCGGCCTGCGGTCGCTGGGCCTCCCGGCGCGCTCCGCGCTGTGTGACACGCGTACCGAACAGATCGCTGCGGATGACCTGCACGGCCACGATCACGAACAGCCACAGTACGGCCAGGAAACCCAGCCGCATGACCGTGAGGGTCAGCTCTGACATTGCCCCCGCTTCACCCTTCGGCTTGCCTATAGATAACGGTGGTGCTGCCCACGACGATCCGCGAGCCGTCGCGGAGCGTAGCGCGGGTGGTGTGCTGCCCGTCCACCACGATGCCGTTGGTGGACCCGAGGTCCTGGATCGTCGAGGGCGTCCCGGTGCGGATCTCGCAGTGCCTGCGGGAGACGCCGGGGTCGTCGATCCGTACGTCCGCCTCGGTGCTGCGGCCCATCACGAGTGTCGGACGGGAGATCTGGTGGCGGGTGCCGTTGACCTCGATCCAGTACCGGGTCGCGGCGCCGCCCATCGGGGCGGCGGCGGGGCGCTGGGTGGCGGGCTGGGGGTAGCCGTAGCCGCCGGGCCGGGCGCCGGGGGGCGGCGCGGACGGCATCGGGGGGGCTCCGGCGGGCGGGTAGCCGTATCCGCCCTGGGGGGCATGGGGTGCCGCGGGGCCCGGACCGCCGGAGTGCGGGGCCTGGGGCTCCTGGCTGCTGGAGGAGGCGAGGGTGCGGCTGCGCACCCGGTACAGACCGGTGTCCAGGTCGGGGGCCTTCTCCAGGGTGACCTTGATCGGCCCCATGAAGGTGTAGCGCTGCTGCTTGGCGTAGTCGCGCACCATTCCGGCCAGCTCGTCACCGAGCTGTCCGGAATAGGGGCTGAGCCGCTCGTGGTCGGGCGTGCTCAGCTCCACGATGAAGTCGTTGGGCACGACGGTCCGGTCGCGGTTCCAGATCGTCGCGTTGTTGTCGCACTCCCGCTGGAGCGCGCCGGCGATCTCCACCGGCTGGACCTCGGACTTGAACACCTTGGCGAAGGTGCCGTTGACCAGACCTTCGAGACGCTGCTCGAATTTCTTCAGGACTCCCATGGGGCACCTCCTCCGTCGCTGCCGTTCTGCCGTGCCGTGCTCGGCGCGGCAGCCTCGCCGGTACTGCTCACTGATCGTATCTACGCGCCCGGCAATCAGCCGGTTCCCCCAGCGGACCCCCTTCGAACTCCTTCGGAGGAGGATCGTAGAGGTGGTCCCGGTCCAGTGTCCCGCACCCGGCGTCCGGTCCGGTCCCCCTGTGGATGAGATGGCCGGGACCGGTACGAGGTTGATACCTGAACAGCTTTGTCCACAGGGGCGGGGGTTGCGGGAGGTCCCGGCGGGGCGCCCGTGCGGTGCGGTTCTCGGGCGCGGCGGGGCAGATGGCCTGGTGGGGGGCCTGGGGAAGGGATGTGATTCCACCCCGTGGGCCGTGCTAATGTTCTGCATGTCGGAAGGGGCCAGCCCGCAAGGGCGGAACCGGAAGACACACCCAATGCGCGGGTGGCGGAATAGGCAGACGCGCTGGATTCAGGTTCCAGTGCCCGAAAGGGCGTGGGGGTTCAACTCCCCCCTCGCGCACAACACCCAAGTGGGCGGCATCGTTTAGATGCCGCCCACTTCGGCGTTTCCAGGGTCGCTCGGGGCTTGGGCCTGGAGGCGGCCCTCTGTGAGGAAGGTCTCAGGAGGTGGGGGCTTCGTCGGCGTCCCTTTCAACGGAGTTGGCGAAGAGTGCCCGGAGGTCGGGGGCATGTGCGCCGGACCGCCTCGGGGTTATGGGGTCGGCGGGGGGTCGAGTTCCCGGAGAGCCTCTTCCAGCCAGGCGCGTTCCGCCCGCTGGGCCGCTCTGGCCATGACCAGCATCCCCTTGCGGTACGGGTCGGACTCGTCGGCGATGCGTACCGGGCCCCGGCGCGTGGGAGGAACCCGGCTGGCCGTCCGCCCCCGGTACTCCGCCGCCGCCCGCCGGGCGCTGCTGGGGCTCGGTGTCCCCCTCTCATGCGAGCTGCTCTCCGGACTCATCGAACCCTCCGGTGGACACGCTGCTTGTGGGCGGCGGCGAGGGCGACGTGCAACGGCTGACGGTCCGCTTCCTCGCCGTCTCCTTCCCTGGCATGGCGGTCTGATCTATGGAGTCGGCGGCCGGCGGTGGCGCCGGCAGTGAGTCTCCTTCTTCTGCGGAGGGTGCTTGGGCAGGCATGTGGCGATCAGAAGGCGGCGACCGGTCCGAGCGTGGCCACCGTGCTGCGGCGTGTGCTGCGCGCGGAAGACGCCGTGGATGTCCACAAGTGGTGAGTTGTCCACAGGGTCTGACGCGTTTCGGCCACCGCATGTACCTTCGGCACGAGTTGATGTTCGAGACGCTCGTGCGGGGGCGTTCGGGGTGCGGGGGAGGCGGTCGTGGTGGCCGGAGTCGGGGCGGAGCCGGCCGAGGTGAGGCCGGTGGGCAGGGTGCCGAGGCTGCGTGGGTTCGCCGAGTGGCCGCCGGCCGGGTCCGCCAAGCATCAGGGCAAGGCGCTGCGGGCCGAGGTGCCCCGTGCCGCCCACCGGGACCTCGTGGTGGACGACGCGCGTCCGGACGCGGTGGCCGCGGTCGAGGAGTCCAACGCCGGGCGCCTTCCCGAGCTGACCCCGATAAGGGTGGGCCGCATGGCCGCCTCCCCCTTCGCCTTCCTGCGCGGCTCGGCCGGCCTCATGGCGTACGACCTGGCCCGCACCCCGGTGACCGGCATAGGCACCCAGCTCTGCGGCGACGCCCACGCGGCCAACTTCGGCCTTTACGGGGACGCGCGCGGCGGCCTGGTCATCGACCTCAACGACTTCGACGAGACGGTGCACGGCCCCTGGGAATGGGACCTGAAACGGCTCGCCGCGTCGCTGGTGCTGGCCGGGCGCGAGGCGGGGGCCGACGAGGACACCTGTCACGCGGCCGCGCGGGACGCCGTGGGCGCGTACCGGCGCACCATGCGGCTGCTGGCCAGGCTGCCCGCGCTGGACGCCTGGAACGCCATCGCGGACGAGGAACTCGTCTCCCACACCGACGCCCATGACCTGCTCGGCACCCTGGAGCGGGTCTCGGTGAAGGCACGGGCCAACACCAGCGGCCGTTTCGCCGCCCGGTCGACCGAGGAGTGCGAGGACGGCGGGCGCCGCTTCGTGGACGCGCCCCCGGTGCTGCGCCGTGTCCCGGACGCCGAGGCCGCCGCTGTCGCCGCCTCGCTGGAGCCGTATCTGTCGACGCTGGGCGCGGACCGGCTGCCGCTGCTCGCGCGGTACGCGGTGCAGGACGTCGCCTTCCGCGTCGTCGGCACCGGCAGTGTGGGCACCCGGTCCTATGTCGTGCTGCTCCTCGACCACCGCGGTGAGCCGCTCGTCCTCCAGGTGAAGGAGGCCCGGCCCTCCGCGCTCGCCCCGCATCTGGCCACCGCGGGCTTCCCGGTGCCGCCCGCCGAGCACGAGGGTCGGCGCGTGGTGCTGGGGCAGAAGCGGATGCAGGTGGTCAGTGACATATTGCTGGGCTGGACCACCGTCGACGAACGGGGCTACCAGGTACGGCAGTTCCGCAACCGCAAGGGCAGCGTCGACCCCGTGGCCCTCGCGCCGAACCAGGTGGACGACTACGGCCGGATGACCGGCGCCCTGCTGGCCCGCGCCCACTCCCACAACGCCGACCCCCGCCTCATCGCCGGGTACTGCGGCAAGAACGACGAACTGGACGACGCCGTGGCCGACTTCGCCACCGCCTACGCCGACCTCACCGAGGCCGACCACGCGCGACTGGTGGAGGCGGTGCGCTCCGGGCGGATCGCGGCCGAGACAGGGTTGTGAGCGGGGATGCGGGGACGAGAGGGGCGGCCGCCGTGGTGGGGAAGAGGGTGCCCGGAGTGCTGAGATGAAGTACGTCGAACTGCGCGGCGGTGGGAGCGAGGAGCCCCTGCTCGCCGACCCACGCCCCTATCTTGCCCGGCTGCCCGGCATCGCCGCGGGACTGCCGCCCGGCGCCCGTGCCTTCGCCACCGACCCGGCGCACTACGACCCGGAGGCGAAGCGGTGCGTCCGCGACCTGCTGCCCACGCGGGTGAACCGCACGGCCGACGGTGACGTCGAGATCCGCTTCCGGCACAACTGCTTCCGGCACGAGGAGGACCTGCTGGTCCGCTACACCGGTGTGTCCGACTTCCAGTCGGATGTGCTGGACGTGTGCGATCCGGCCTCGCTGGGCGATGTGATCCTGGACGAGATCCTGCCGCTGCCGGGTGGCTGTACTCATGAGGTGGCCTGCCGTCCCGGCCGGCTGGTGGTGGCCTGCCGGGATCTGGTGGCCGAGTGGGTTCCGGCTGCCTGCCCGGAGACGGGTTCTTAGGCGGGGACGGCGAGTTGGGGCGGTCGTTCCGTTCCGTCGCGGTAGGGCCTTGTGGGCGTGGCCTAGGCTGGTCGGGTGACGACCCCGGAAGCTGAGCAGACCGAGCAGTCCCAGTCGCCGCGGCCCGAGGAACGGCTGGAAAAGGCCGTCCGGGTCGCCGAGCAGGCGCTGATCGACTTCGAGATCGCCGTGGAGACCTTCCGCGTCGAGGTCGAGAACTTCGCCCGGCTGCACGAACAGCGGCTCGGCCCGCTCTACGCCCGCATCGAGGAGCTGGACGCCTCGATCGCCGAGGCGCGGGCCGCCCGTACCCAGGACCCCGAGGACATCCGGCGCGCCGCCGAGGCCCGCGCCAACCTGTCGCCCATCCCCGGTGTCGAGGAACTGCTGCACGGCTGGATGGACGGCCAGGGGCTGTTCCCCGAGGCCACCGCCATGCTCACCGATCAGCCGGTGCGGCCGCCGCAGCGGGTGCGGCCCAGCGAGGAGGTCCGCAAGCTCTACCGCGATCTCGCCCGCAAGGCCCACCCCGACCTCGCCCAGGAGAGCGCCGAGCGCACCCGCCGCGAGGAGTTCATCACCCGCGTCAACGCGGCCTACGCCCGCGGTGACGAGGCCCTGCTGCGGGAACTCGCCGCGGAGTGGGCCGCCGGCCCGGTGCCGCCCGAGCGGCAGCCCAGTCCCAGCGACGAGCTGTACGCCCGCCTGGAGTGGCTGGCCCAGCGCAAGGAACTCCTCACCCTGGTCGCGCGGGAACTGGAGAACGGCGCCATCGCCGGCATGCTCCGTCTCGCCCCGGACGACCCCGACAGCCTCCTCACCGAGATCGCCGAGCGGCTGCACGGCGACATCGCCCGCCGCGAGTCCGACCTCGCGGCGCTGCTGACGCAGGAGTGAGGTCCCCGCGCCGTATGCGGCGCTTCGGGTAGCGTCGGGGGCATGAGTTTCGGAGCTGGTGTGCCCACGGTCGAGGTCACGGACCTCAAGGACGGCGATTTCCTGCTGGACGTCCGCGAGGACGACGAGTGGCAGGCCGGTCATGCCGAGGGGGCGCTGCACATCCCGATCAGCGAGTTCGTCGCCCGCTACGGCGAGCTGACCGAGGCCGCCCCCCAGGACGGCCGCGTCAACGTCATCTGCCGCTCCGGCGGCCGCTCCGCCCAGGTCACCATGTACCTCGTCCAGCAGGG
The DNA here is from genome assembly GCF_004784465.1 of Streptomyces griseoluteus. Taxonomy (GTDB): domain Bacteria; phylum Actinomycetota; class Actinomycetes; order Streptomycetales; family Streptomycetaceae; genus Streptomyces; species Streptomyces griseoluteus. Next base: position 232,316 of record NZ_SRRU01000004.1, read on the forward strand.
CATCGACGCGGTGAACGTCGACGGCGGCATGAAGCACTGGGAGGCCGCGGGGCGCCCGGTGGTCACGGATGCGGGGCAGGCCGGGGTTGTGATCTAGCAGGTGCTGCCAGCAGCTGGGGTCCGGCGATGACAGTCGTGCCGGAGGCGTACGAGGACGGCCTGCGTCGTCTGCTCAACGAGTGGGACCCGCTCGACGTCGCCGAGGACGTGCAGGACGAGTACGACTGCATGCTCGGCCATCTGTTCCTGCTGCTCCGGACCGGTGCGGACCAGGCGCGGATCGCCGGGTACCTGCGCGACGATCTGACGCACCACTTCCGGCTCGATCCGCGCTTCCTGGGCACGGAGTCGATGGCCGCCCGCCTGCGCGCCTGGTGGGACGGCGCCGCCTCGCATCACGACGCCTGACCCCCGGCCCGTTCACCGGTCGAAGTCCACCTCCACCCTCTCTGTCATGGGGTGGGACTGGCAGGCGAGGACGTAGCCGGCTTCGGTTTCCTCGGGTTCGAGGGCGAAGTTGCGGTCCATGCGGACTTCGCCGGTGACCAGGAAGGCGCGGCAGGTGCCGCAGACGCCGCCCTTGCAGGCGTAGGGGGCGTCGGGGCGGTTGCGCAGGACGGTGTCCAGGAGGGATTCGCCCTGCTGGGCCGGCCAACTGCCGCCGCGGCCGTCGAGGCGCGCGGTGACCGTGCTGTGGGCGGCCGCCGGGGCGGTGGTGGCCGGGGCGGTGCCGCCGTCCACGTGGAAGATCTCCTGGTGGATGCCCGAGCGATCCACGCCGAGGCCGCGCAGGGCCCGTTCTGCGTCCTCCACCAGGCCGTGGGGGCCGCAGAGGAACCAGCCCTTCACCTGGTCCACCGGCAGCAGCGCGGGCAGCAGGCCGGTGAGCCGGTCCCGGTCGAGGCGGCCGGAGGGCAGGCCCGCCTGCTGTTCCTCACGGGAGAGCACCGTGACCAACTGGAACCGCTCGGGGTAACGGTCCTTCAGGTCGGCCACGTCCTCCAGGAACATGGTCGAGGCGGCCGTACGGTCGGCCCGGATCAGGCAGAACCGTGCGCCCGGTTCACGGGCCAGCAGCGTGGCGGCGATCGACAGCACCGGGGTGATGCCGCTGCCGCCGACGACGGCCGCGAAGAGACCCGGCGCCGGGTCCAGGGTGAAGCGCCCGGCCGGGGTCATCACCTCCAGCTCGTCCCCGGCAGCGATCTCCTTGAACGCGTACGTCGAGAACGCGCCCCCGTCGACCAGCCGCACCCCCACCCGCAGCGTGCTCGGGCCGGGCCCGGCCGGGTCGGGGGCCGGGGAGCAGATGGAGTAGGTGCGGCGGATGTCCCCACCGTCCACGCGGCGGCGCAGGGTGAGGTGCTGGCCGGGCTTGTGCCGGTACTCCTCGCGCAGCTCGGGCGGCACGGCGAAGGTGACGGCGACCGAGTCGTCGGTCAGCCGGTCGATCTCGGCCACCCGGAGCCGGTGGAAGCGTGCCATCACAGCTCCTTGAAGTGGTCGAAGGGTTCACGGCAGGCGAGGCACCGGCGCAGCGCCTTGCAGGCCGTGGAGGAGAAGCGGCTCAGCAGCTCGGTGTCGGCGGAGTCGCAGTGGGGGCAGCGGATGGCCTCCGGCGCCGTCCCGGTCTCCGCTTCTCCGGCGTGCCCGGTGCGGGTCGGGCCGAGGGTGAGGGTGACCGGTCCCGCGGAGTGCTGGGTGCGCGGTGGGGCTATGCCGGACTGCTGGAGCTTGCGACGGCCCTCGGGGGTGATGTCGTCCGTGGACCAGGCGGGGCTGAGGACCGTGCGGACGGTGACCTCTCGCATGCCGTGGGTGCGCAGGACCTGCTCTATGTCCGCGCGCATCGTCTCCACCGCCGGGCAGCCCGTGTAGGTCGGGGTGAGGTCGACCTCGACCGCGCCGGTGCCCGTGAGGTGGACCGCGCGCACGACGCCCAGCTCGTGCAGGGTGAGCACGGGGAGTTCGGGGTCGGGCACGGAGCCGGCCAGCTCCAGCAGCTCGGTCTCCAGCGCGGTGGCGGTCACCATGACGCCCCCGGATGACTGCGGTGCAGGTGCTGCATCTCGGCGAGCATCCGCCCGAAGGACTCGGTGTGCAGGCCCTGCCGGCCCGCACCCGCCGCCCACGCTCCCGTGCGGGGACCCTCGGGCACGGTCAGGGTGGCGCGCCCGAGCACGTCCGTGACGGAGGCGAGCCAACTCGTCTCCAGGGCGGCCCAGTCGATGTCCACGCCGGGGATCGGCTGGAACATCTCGCCGGTGAAGCGCCACAGCGCGTCGCAGGCCCGGCTCATCCGGTCGTGGCTGAGGCCGGTGCCGTCGCCGAGGCGCAGGGTCCACTGCTCAGCGTGGTCGCGGTGATAGGCGACCTCCTTGACCGCCTTGCCGGCGAGCGGCTGGAACGGGCCTTCCTGGGCGGCCAGTTCGGCGTACAGAAGGTGCTGGTAGGTGGAGAAGTAGAGCTGCCGGGCGATGGTGTGCGCGAAGTCGCCGTTCGGCTGCTCCACCAACTGGAGGTTGCGGAACGCACGTTCCTCGCGGAGGTACGCCAGCTCGTCCTCGTCGCCGGTCATGGAGAGCAGCACGCGGGCCTGGCCGAGCAGGTCGAGCGCGATGTTGGCGAGGGCGACCTCCTCCTCCAGCACGGGGGCGTGCCCGGCCCACTCACCGAGGCGGTGGGAGAGCACCAGGGCGTCGTCGCCGAGGGCCAGGGCTGCGGTGGCGGGGACGGTGGCGGTCACAGGTGCTTCACCCCTTCCGGGATCTCGTAGAAGGTCGGGTGCCGGTAGGGCTTGTCGGCGGACGGCTCGAAGAACGGGTCCTTCTCGTCGGGCGAGGAGGCGGTGACGGCGGTGGCCGGGACGACCCATATGGAGACGCCCTCGCCGCGCCGGGTGTAGAGGTCACGGGCGTTGCGCAGGGCCAGCTCGGCGTCGGGGGCGTGCAGGCTGCCGGCGTGGGTGTGGGAGAGGCCGCGGCGGGAGCGGACGAAGACCTCCCACAGGGGCCAGTCGGTGTGGGTCATGCGCGCGTCGCTCCTGTCCGGCCGGTGCTCCCGGCATGTTTGGCCGCGTGGGCGGCGGCCGCTTCCCTGACCCAGGCGCCCTCGTCGTGTGCGCGGCGGCGCTGGGTGATGCGCTGTTCGTTGCAGGGGCCGTTGCCCTTGAGTACTTCCTTGAACTCGGTCCAGTCGATGGCGCCGAAGTCGTGGTGCCCGCGCTCCTCGTTCCACTTGAGGTCCGGGTCGGGGAGGGTGAGGCCGAGGGACTCGGCCTGGGGGACGGCGATGTCGACGAAGCGCTGGCGCAGCTCGTCGTTGGAATGGCGCTTGATCTTCCACTCCATGGACTGGGCCGAGTGCTGGGAGGAGTCGTCGGGCGGGCCGAACATCATCAGCGAGGGCCACCACCAGCGGTCGACCGCGTCCTGTGCCATGGCGTGCTGCTCGGGGGTGCCCTTGCTCAGGGCGAGCAGCAGCTCGTACCCCTGGCGCTGGTGGAAGGACTCCTCCTTGCAGATGCGGACCATCGCGCGGGCGTACGGGCCGTAGGAGCAGCGGCACAGCGGGACCTGGTTGGTGATGGCGGCGCCGTCCACCAGCCAGCCGATGGCGCCCACGTCGGCCCAGGTCAGGGTGGGGTAGTTGAAGATCGAGGAGTATTTCTGGCGGCCGCTGTGCAGCTTGTCGAGCAGCTCCTCGCGGCTGGTGCCGAGGGTTTCGGCGGCGCTGTAGAGATAGAGGCCGTGGCCCGCCTCGTCCTGGACCTTGGCCATCAGGATCGCCTTGCGGCGCAGGCTGGGGGCGCGGGTGATCCAGTTCGCCTCGGGCTGCATGCCGATGATCTCGGAGTGCGCGTGCTGGGCGATCTGGCGGACGAGGGTGGCGCGGTAGGCGTCCGGCATCCAGTCGCGTGGCTCGATGCGCTCCTCGGCGGCCACCGCCGTGTCGAAGGCGTGCTGGTGTGCCGCGGTGTCCGCGGTGGCGCCGGGTGCGCCGTCCGCGGGTGTGCGGTCCGTGCGAGGCGCGGCTGCTGTGGCCATGCGGTCCCCCTGACCTAGGACTCTGCCGGAAACACGCCCCGACCGATCGTTCGGTTCGTGCGTGTCAATGGTGTGCCGGGGCGTCGTCGGGTGTCAACCGCTGTGGACAACGCCGTGGGGCGCCTGTGGAAAACCGCCGTGGCCGGTCTGCGTCCCCGGCGATGCCGGGCCGGTGCGCGGCGGCCGCAGTCGCGCGGCGAAGGCCGGGGCCGGGGCTGCGCGGGGTGGGTGGGGCTGAGTACCGTTCCGTGCGGGTGCCAAGCGGAAGCAAAGGCGTCCGAGGACCAGGGGGCGCCCGCCACGGGCGCGTCGATGCCGGAGCGGAAGCGGGACGGGGCGGGGATGGACGCGTACGACGAGGAGCCGGAGGCCCTGGGCGGGCCGGCCGGCCCGGCCGGGGCGCGTCGCGCGGGCGGCCCCGGCACATCGGGTGAGGACACCGGACTGGAGGGCCCAGGACCCACGGGCACCGGAACCGAGGACACCGGAGGCGCCGACGCTCCGGACCCGGCCCCGCGGGCCGGCCTCGCCGCCCTCTCCCCCCGCTACCGCCTCGTCGCGGGCGGCGCGCTCGCGGTCGTGGCGGCCGTCGCCGCCGTGCACCTCGGCATGGTGTTCCTGAGCCTCGCCCCCGCCAACACGGTGAGCAAGCGGCATGCCAAGGCGGTGGAGGGATGGGTGTACCCGGAGTTCGAGCAGAACTGGAAGCTGTTCGCGCCGAACCCGCTGCAGCAGAACGTCGCCGTACAGGTCCGCGCACAGATCCGGGGCGAAGGCGGTGATCTGCGCACCACCGGCTGGACCGACCTGTCCGCCGAGGACGGCGCCGCCATCGACGGCAACCTGCTGCCCAGCCACACGCAGCAGAACGAGCTGCGCCGCGCCTGGGACTTCCTCGGCACCACCCACGGCACCGACAACCGGCCCGTGGGCGTGCGCGGGGCGCTCTCCGAGCAGTACGTGCGCCGGATAGTGGTGCTGCGTCTGCGGCGGGACGAGGACCTCGACCGCGCCGGAACCATCGAGCGCGTGCAAGTGCGCTCCCGCACCGTCAACGTCCCCCCGCCCGCGTGGAGCCGGGAGAAGGTCTCCACCAGTCCCGCCTACCGTGTGCTGCCCTGGTGGACGGTGACCGGTGACGAGACCGAGGCGGGTGCCCGGTGAACCGGCTCTCCCAGACCCTCGCCCAGGGCCTCGAACGCGTCACCGGCGCGGCCCTCGGCCCGTACCAGAGTGCCGTGATCCGGATCGGGTTCGCCGGGACCTGGCTGCTCTTCCTGCTGCGCGAGTTCCCGCACCGCCAGGAGCTGTACGGGCCGGCCGGGCCCTGGAGCTGGAACCTGGCCCACCAGCTCATCGCCGACAACCACGCCTTCACCGTGCTGATGTGGTCCGACAGCCGGCTCTGGTTCGAGGTCTGCTACCTCCTCGCTCTTCTGGCCAGTGCCGCGCTGCTGGTCGGCTGGCGCACCCGGACCGCCGCCGTGCTGTTCATGGTGGGAGTGCTCTCGCTCCAGAACCGCAGCGTGTTCATGGGGGACGGCGGCGACAACGTGCTGCACCTGATGTCCCTCTACCTGGTGTTCACCCGCTGCGGCCAGGTCTGGTCGCTGGACGCGCGCCGGGCCGGTCGCGCTGAGGCGGCACGCGCGCGTGGGGAGCGCGTTCCCGGCGACCGGGTGGGCCCGGTGCTGTGGGCGCTGTCCGGCGCGGTGCTGGTCACGGCCGCGGTGACCGGCCGGTTCGGCGGCGGCTGGCTGGTGCCGGCGCTGCTGTGGGCGGTCTGGGCCGGGCTCGGCCTCTGGTGGGCGGCGGGCCGCTGGACGCGGTCGCAGCAGCCCTGGATGCTGCTCGACGTGCTGGCGAACGTGCTGCACAACGCCGGTCTCGTCGTGATCATGGCGGAGGCGTGTCTGATCTACGCCACGGCCGGCTGGTACAAGATCCAGGGCTCGCGCTGGCAGGACGGCACCGCTGTCTACTACCCGCTGCACCTGGACTACTTCTCGCCCTGGCCGGCCCTCGCCGACCTGATGTCCGCCAGCGGCGTCCTCATGATGATCGTGACCTACGGAACGGTCATGGTGCAGGTCGCCTTCCCCTTCACCCTGTTCAACCGGCGGGTCAAGAACGTCCTGCTGGTGCTGATGATGGCCGAGCACGCGGTGATCGCCGTCGTCCTCGGGCTGCCCTTCTTCTCCCTGGCGATGATCACGGCGGACGCCGTCTTCCTGCCCACCGCCTTCCTGCTGTTCCTCGGCGGCTGGGCCTCACGCGCGCGTGGACGGCTGATACGGCGCGGCGGGACGCGCCGGGTGCCCCCGCCCCGCGCCCCGGAGGAGTCCACCGCCGGGCACGTAGGGTTCAGGGCATGACCGACCCCCTGAACCGCTGGCGCGAGCGCGCCGGGGATGCCGTGCTGCTGGACGGCTTCCACGCCCTCAAGCACGCGCTGCGCTTCGGGGCCGAGGTGCCCGTGGCGGTCACCACCGACCGGGAGGCCACGCTCGCCCTCGCCGGTGAACTCGCCGAAGACGTCCGGGACCCGCTGGACGCGCTGCTGACGGAGGTGCCCCGGGCGGTCTATGCCTCCCTGGTGCCCCGCCCGCACCCGACCGGCGTGGCGGCGCTCGCCGTACGGCCGTCGCGCGCGGCCAACCTCAAGGCGCTGGCCCACCTGCCGCGCACGGCGCCCGTGGTGGTGCTGGACGAGCCGCGCAACCTCGGCAACGCGGGCGCGGTGATCCGGCTGGCCGCCGGGTTCGGCGCGACCGGGGTCGTCACCACCGGCACCCTCGACCCCTGGCACCCCACCGTGGTGCGCGGCGGGGCGGGGCTGCACTTCGCCACCGCCGTGGAGCGTCTCGGCGTCGACGAGCTGCCCGCCGGACCGCTGTTCGCCCTCGACCCCGAGGGCGACGACATCCGGCGGGTCGAGCTGCCCGACGACGCGGTGCTGGCGTTCGGCTCGGAGCGCAGCGGGCTCTCGGCGCCGCTGCGGGCCCGCGCCGACCGGCTGCTGGCGCTGCCCATGCGGCCGCAGGTCTCCAGCTACAACCTGGCCACCAGCGTGGCCATGACGCTGTACCACTGGAGCCTGCGCACCGCCTGAGCCGCGCGCCTACGCCTCCTTGCGGACCTCCACCACGCGGAAGCGGTTGGCCACGTACGCGCCGTCGGTGAGGGCCGCGTTCGCCGCCGGGTTGCCGCCGGAGCCGTGGAAGTCGGAGAAGGCGGCGGTCTGGTTGACGTACACCCCGCCGGTCAGGTTCAGGGAGAGCTGGGCGGGCTCCTCCAGGCAGACCTCCTCGACGGCCCGCGCGACCTCCGGGTCGATGGTGTGGGCGCCGACCGTCATGGCGCCCTGCTCGCGGATGGTGCGCCGCAGCAGGTCCACCGCGTCGGTGACCGAGTCGACGGCCACCGCGAAGGACACCGGGCCGAAGCACTCGCCGAGGTAGGCGGCCTCGTCGTCCGGCTTGGCGGCGTCCAGCTTCACGATCACCGGGGTGCGTACGACCGCGTCCGGGAAGTCCGGGTTGGGGATCTCGCGGGAGGCCAGGGCGACTTCGCCGAGGTCGGCGGCGGCCTCCAGGCGGGCCTTCACGTCCGGGTTGACGATGGCGCCCAGCAGGGCGTTGGCGCGGGCGTCGTCCCCGAGGAGGCCGTCGACCGCGCGGGCGAGGTCGCCGGTCACCTCGTCGAAGGACTTGTGGCCCTCGTTGGTGCTGATGCCCTCGCGCGGGATCAGCAGATTCTGCGGAGTGGTGCACATCTGGCCGCTGTACAGGGAGAGCGAGAATGCGAGGTTCGCCAGCATGCCCTGGTAGTCGTCGGTGGACTGCACGATCACCGTGTTGACGCCGGCCTTCTCCGTGTACACCTGTGCCTGGCGGGCGTTGGCCTCCAGCCAGTCGCCGAAGGCGGTGGAGCCGGTGTAGTCGATGATGCGGATCTCGGGGCGGGTGGCGAGGGTCTTGGCGATGCCCTCACCGGCCCGCTCGGCGGCCAGTGCGACCAGGTTGGGGTCGAACCCGGCCTCGGCCAGCACCTCGCGGGCCACCTGGACGGTGAGCGCGAGCGGCAGCACCGCGCGCGGGTGCGGCTTGACCAGAACCGCGTTGCCGGTCGCCAGGGAGGCGAACAGGCCCGGATAACCGTTCCACGTCGGGAAGGTGTTGCAGCCGATCATCAGGGCGATGCCGCGCGGGACCGGGGTGAAGCTCTTGGTCAGCGTCAGCGGGTTGCGCTTGCCCTGCGGCTTGCTCCACTCCGCCGTCTCGGGCGTGCGGGTCTGTTCCGCGTACGCGTACGCCACCGCCTCCAGGCCGCGGTCCTGGGCGTGCGGGCCGCCCGCCTGGAACGCCATCATGAACGCCTGGCCGCTGGTGTGCATGACCGCGTGCGCGAACTCGTGGGTCCGGTCGCTGATCCGCTTCAGGATCTCCAGACAGACTGCCGCGCGGGTCTCCGGCCCCGCGTCGCGCCAGGCGGCCTGCCCGGCGCGCATCGCGGGGAGCAGTACGTCGAGGTCGGCGTGCGGGTAGCTCACGCCCAGCTCGATGCCGTACGGCGAGACCTCGTCGCCCACCCAGTCGTCCGTGCCGGGCTGGTCCAGGTCGAGACGGGTGCCGAGGAGCGCGTCGAAGGCGGCCTTGCCCGCGCCCGCGTCCAGGCTGCCGTGCTCGCCGTACGCCTTGGGGTGCTCGGGGTGGGGGGACCAGTACGCGCGGGTGCGGATCGCCTCAAGGGCCTGGTCGAGGGTGGGGCGGTGTTTGGCGATCAGCTCGTGTGCGGTCGGTCGGGCGGTCATCCGGGACCAACTCCTCGTCTGCGTGAACTCGTCGTCGAGCTCGTGACCTGGGCGTTTGGAGAGACGGCAGGGTTGCGGCGGGCGCGGCCCGCGCAGCCTTCCGCCGGACGGTGGTGGGCTGCGGGCGGTCAGGGCTAGAGTAACCGAACGATCGGTCGGGACAAGGGGGTCCGCCGCATCTGTGGACAACGTCGTGCGGGAGGATCGCGCACATGACAGCTATCGACCTCAGCAGCCCCGTGGCCGTGGTCGGCACCGGCACCATGGGCCAGGGCATCGCCCAGGTCGCGCTGACCGCCGGCCACCCCGTCCTGCTCCATGACGCCCTGCCCGGCCGGGCGCAGGAGGCCGCCGAGGCCATCGGCGCCCGCCTCGACCGGCTCGTGGCCAAGGGCCGTCTCGGCGCGGACGAACGGGACGCGGCGCGCGCCCGGCTCACCCCCGTCGAGCACCTCGGTGAACTGGCCGGCTGCGCGCTGGTCGTGGAGGCCGTGCTGGAGCGGCTGGACGTCAAGCAGGAGCTGTTCCGGGAGCTGGAGGGGATCGTCTCCGAGGACTGCCTCCTCGCCACCAACACCTCCTCCCTGTCGGTGACCGCCGTCGGCGGCGCGCTCGCCTCTCCCGGCCGCTTCCTGGGCCTGCACTTCTTCAACCCGGCCCCGCTGCTGCCCCTGGTGGAGGTCGTCTCCGGGTACGCCACGGACGTCACCTCCGTAACGCGCGCGTACGAGACGGCCCGCGCCTGGGGGAAGACCCCGGTGGCCTGCGCGGACACCCCCGGCTTCATCGTCAACCGGATCGCCCGGCCCTTCTACGCCGAGGCGTTCGCCGTGCTGGAGGCCCAGGGCGCCGACCCGGCGACCATCGACGCGGTACTGCGGGAGAGCGGCGGCTTCCGCATGGGCGCGTTCGAGCTGACCGACCTCATCGGGCAGGACGTCAACGAATCCGTCACCCACTCGGTGTGGAACTCCTTCTTCCAGGACGTCCGCTTCACGCCCTCCCTCGCCCAGCGCCGCCTGGTGGAGTCCGGCCGGCTCGGCCGCAAGAGCGGCCAGGGGTGGTACGACTACGCCGAGGACGCCGAGCGTCCCGAGCCGCACACCGCCGAGAAGGAGAAGCCGCCGGCGCACGTCACGGTGGAGGGCGACCTGGGCCCGGCCGCCGGGCTGCTCCCGCTGATCCGCGAGGCGGGCATCGCCGTCCACGAGGAGGACGAGGACCAGGGCAGCCGGCTGGCCCTGCCGAGCGGCGGCCAGCTGGTCCTCGCCGACGGCCAGACCGCCGTGGAGTTCCGGGACGTCGTCTACTTCGACCTCGCCCTCGACTACCGCGCCGCCACCCGGATCGCGCTCTCCGCCTCCCAGGACACCTCCGCGCGCACCCTCGCCGAGGCCATCGGCCTCTTCCAGGCGCTCGGCAAGGACGTCAGCGTCATCGGGGACGTGCCCGGCATGATCGTCGCCCGCACGGTGGCCCGGATCGTCGACCTCGCGCACGACGCCGTCGCCACGGGCGTGGCCACCGAGGAGGACGTCGACACGGCGATGCGCCTGGGCGTCAACTACCCTCTCGGGCCCTTCGAGTGGAGCCGCAGGCTCGGCCGGAGCTGGGCCTACGAGCTGCTGGACGACCTGCACCTGCGCGACCCCTCCGGCCGGTACGCGCCGTCCCTCGCGCTCTACCGCCACGCGTACGCCACCGACAAGCGGGAGGGCACCTCATGACCACCGCCAAGCGCGACACGTACACCCCCGAGACCCTCCTCTCGGTCGCCGTGGGGGTGTTCAACGAGCGCGGCTACGACGGCACCTCCATGGAGCACCTCTCCAGAGCCGCGGGCATATCCAAGTCCTCGATCTACCACCACGTCAGCGGCAAGGAGGAACTGCTGCGCCGCGCCGTCAGCCGGGCGCTGGACGGGCTGTTCGCCATCCTCGACGAGGAGCACGCGCGCGTGGGGCGGCCGGTGGACCGGCTGGAGCACGTCGTGCGGCGCATGGTCGAGGTGCTCATGGCCGAGCTGCCCTATGTGACGCTGCTGCTGCGTGTCCGGGGCAACACCGAGGCGGAGCGCTGGGCGCTGGAGCGGCGCCGGGACTTCGACCACCGGGTGGCCGACCTGCTGCGGGCGGCCGCCGAGGACGGGGACGTGCGCGGCGACGTGGAGGTCCGGCTGGCGACCCGGCTGGTCTTCGGAATGATCAACTCGATCGTGGAGTGGTACCGGCCCGAGATCCGGGGGGCCAGCGGGCGCGAGGTGGCCGACGCGGTGGTGCGGCTGGTCTTCGCCGGGCTGCGCAGGGAGTAGGGGCCGCGCACGCGGGTCACGCGTCCGGCTCCAGGTCCTCCTCCTCGAACACCAGCAGCGTGCGGGTGCCCAGCACCTCGGGGATCGACTGGAGCCGGGTGAGCACCAGCTCGCGCAGCGCCCTGTTGTCCGGCGTGTGCACCAGCAGCAGCACGTCGAAGTCGCCGCCGACCAGCGCCATGTGGGACGCGCCGGGCAGGCGGCGAAGCTGTTCGCGGACAGTGCGCCAGGTGTTCTGGACGATGTTCAGCGTGATGTACGCCGAGGTGCCGTGCCCGGCCCGCTCGTGGTCGACGCGGGCGCCGAAGCCCCGGATCACCCCGTCCTCGACCAGCCGGTTGATTCGCGCGTAGGCGTTGGCGCGGGAGACATGGACCCGCTCGGCGACCGAGCGTATGGAGGCGCGGCCGTCCGCCTGGAGGATCTTGAGGATGTCCTGATCTATGGCATCCAGCGGGCGGGGCGGGGGCGCGCCGTTCGCCTCCACCGCCTGGGCCATTTGTTCAGGTGTCATGTCCCCCCGCTTCATCGCCGTGGACGTCCTGCATTCATTCCAGGCTGTGCAAAACCGTTTGTCCACAGCCTGAGGGGGCCAGTAGCCAAAATGCGCCGACGACCGAACAATCGGTAGGTGAGACGGGTCACAGCCGACCCGCCTCTCGTAGCCGCTCCCACGAGGAGGTGCCGTCATGACGGTCATGGAGCAGCGGGGCGCGTACCGGCCATCGCCGCCGCCCGCCTGGCAACCCCGCACGGACCCCGCGCCGCTGCTGCCCGACGCCGAGCCCTATCGCGTCCTCGGCACCGACACGGCCGCCAAGGCCGACCCGGAGCTGCTGCGCCGGCTCTACGCCCAGGTGGTCCGCGGCCGCCGCTACAACACGCAGGCGACCGCGCTCACCAAGCAGGGCCGGCTCGCCGTCTACCCCTCCAGCACCGGGCAGGAGGCGTGCGAGGTCGCCGCCGCCCTGGCCCTGGAGGAGCGCGACTGGCTCTTCCCCAGCTACCGCGACACCCTCGCCGTGGTCGCCCGGGGCGTCGACCCGGTGGAGACGCTCACCCTGCTGCGCGGCGACTGGCACAACGGCTACGACCCGCACACCCACCACGTCGCCCCGCTCAGCACCCCGCTCGCCACCCAGTTGCCGCACGCCGTGGGTCTCGCGCACGCCGCGCGGCTCAAGGGGGACGACGTGGTCGCGCTCGCCATGGTCGGCGACGGCGGCACCAGCGAGGGCGACTTCCACGAGGCGCTGAACTTCGCCGCCGTCTGGCAGGCCCCGGTCGTCTTCCTGGTGCAGAACAACGGCTTCGCCATCTCCGTCCCGCTCGCCAAGCAGACCGCCGCGCCCTCCCTCGCCCACAAGGCGGTCGGGTACGGCATGCCGGGCCGCCTGGTCGACGGCAACGACGCGGTCGCGGTGCACGAGGTGCTCGCCGACGCGGTACGGCGTGCCCGCGCGGGCGGCGGCCCGACCCTGGTCGAGGCGGTGACGTACCGCATGGAGGCGCACACCAACGCCGACGACGCGACCCGCTACCGCGAGGACGACGAGGTCGAGGCGTGGCGGCGGCACGACCCGCTCCAGCTCCTGGAGCGTGAGCTGACCGCGCGCGGGCTGCTCGACGAGGCGGCGATCGACGCGGTCCGGCAGGACGCCGAGGCGATGGCCGCCGACCTGCGGGAACGCATGAACCAGGACCCCCGGCTCGACCCGATGGACCTCTTCGACCACGTGTACGCCGAGCCGACCGCGCAGCTGCGCGAACAGCGCGCGCTGCTCGGGACCGAGCTGGCCGCCGAACAGGACGACCAGGAAGGCGACCCGCGATGACCACCGTCGCCGTCAAGCCCGCCACCATGGCGCAGGCCCTCACCCGCGCGATGCGCGACGCGATGGCCGCCGACCCCGCCGTCCATGTCATGGGCGAGGACGTCGGCACCCTCGGCGGTGTCTTCCGGGTCACCGACGGGCTCGCCGCCGAGTTCGGCGAGGACCGCTGCACGGACACCCCGCTGGCCGAGGCGGGCATCCTCGGCGCCGCCGTGGGCATGGCCATGTACGGCCTGAGGCCCGTGGTGGAGATGCAGTTCGACGCGTTCGCCTACCCGGCGTTCGAGCAGTTGATCAGCCATGTCTCCCGGATGCGCAACCGCACGCGGGGCCGCATGCCCCTGCCGATCACCGTGCGCGTCCCGTACGGCGGCGGCATCGGGGGCGTCGAGCACCACAGCGACTCCTCCGAGGCGTACTACATGGCCACGCCCGGCCTGCACGTCGTCACCCCGGCCACCGTCGCCGACGCCTACGGGCTGCTGCGGCAGGCCATCGCCTCCGACGACCCCGTGGTCTTCCTGGAGCCCAAGCGGCTCTACTGGTCCAAGGACGCCTGGAACGCCGACCACCCCACCGAGGTGGAGCCCATAGGGCGCGCGGTCGTCCGGCGCCCCGGCACCAGCGCCACCCTGATCACCTACGGGCCGTCCCTGCCGGTCTGCATGGAGGCCGCCGAGGCCGCCCGCGCCGAGGGCTGGGACCTGGAGGTCGTCGACCTGCGCTCGCTGGTGCCCTTCGACGACGAGACGGTCTGCGCCTCCGTCCGGCGCACCGGACGCGCGGTCGTCGTCCACGAGTCCACCGGGTTCGGCGGTCCCGGCGGCGAGATCGCGGCCCGGATCACCGAGCGCTGCTTCCACCACCTGGAGGCACCGGTGCTGCGTGTGGCCGGGTTCGACCTGCCCTACCCGCCGCCGATGCTGGAGCGGCACCACCTGCCCGGTGTCGACCGCGTACTGGACGCGGTGGCCCGTCTCCAGTGGGAGGCGGAGAACTGATGGCCCAGGTCCTGGAGTTCAAGCTGCCCGACCTCGGCGAGGGGCTCACCGAGGCGGAGATCGTGCGCTGGCTGGTGGCCGTCGGTGACGTGGTCGCCGTCGACCAGCCGGTCGTCGAGGTCGAGACGGCCAAGGCGATGGTGGAGGTCCCCTGCCCTTACGGCGGCGTGGTCACCGCCCGCTACGGCGAGGAGGGCACCGAACTGCCCGTGGGCGCACCGCTGATCACCGTCGCGGTCGGCTCCCCCGACTCCGTCGGCCCGGCCGGGGAAGCCGCCGCCGAGGGTTCCGGCAATGTCCTGGTCGGCTACGGCACCCAGGCCCCCGCCCGCCGCCGACGCCGGGTACGCACCCAGCTCACCGCGGCCAACGGCACCGCACCGGCGGCCCCGGCACCCGCACCCGTGCCGGAACCGGCCGCACCGGAGCCCCCCACCCCCTCGGGCCCCGTCCCCGTCATCTCCCCCCTCGTCCGCAAGCTCGCCCGTGACAACGGCGTCGACCTGCACACCCTGCGCGGCACCGGCCCGGACGGCCTCATCCTGCGCGCGGACGTCGAAGCGGCCCTCCGCGTGGAAGCCACCGCGCCGGCGCCGGCCCCCACCACCCACGCCCACCCCGAAGGCACCCGCATCCCCCTCAAGGGCGTGCGCGGCGCCGTCGCCGAGAAGCTGAGCCGCAGCCGCCGGGAGATCCCGGACGCCACCTGCTGGGTCGACGCCGACGCGACCGAACTCCTGCGCGCGCGGGCCGCGATGAACGCCGCCGGAACCCCGAAGATCTCCCTGGTCGCCCTGCTCGCCCGTATCTGCGCGGCGGCCCTCGCCCGGTTCCCGGAGCTGAACTCCTACGTCGACACCGAGGCCCGTGAGGTCGTCCAACTGCCCGGCGTGCACCTGGGGTTCGCCGCGCAGACCGAGCGCGGGCTGGTCGTGCCCGTCGTCCGGGACGCGCACAGGCGGGACGCCGAGTCGCTGACCGCCGAGTTCGCCCGGCTCACCGAGGCCGCCCGCGCCGGGCGGCTGACGCCGGGTGAACTCACCGGCGGAACCTTCACGCTGAACAACTACGGCGTCTTCGGGGTCGACGGCTCCACCCCGATCGTCAACCACCCCGAAGCGGCCATGCTCGGCGTCGGCCGCATCGTCCCCAAGCCGTGGGTGCACGAGGGCGAACTGGCGGTGCGCCAGGTCGTGCAGCTCTCGCTCACCTTCGACCACCGGGTCTGCGACGGCGGCACGGCGGGCGGCTTCCTGAGGTACGTGGCGGACTGCGTGGAACAGCCGGCCGTACTGCTGCGCACCGTGTGAGCCCGGCCGTTCGACACCCGCCGCCCGGTTCCCGCCGGGCGGCATCCGCTCCCGAGGGTCCACCAGCCATACTCGAAGGGTGACCGACAACGCCCCGGCCGGCCCCCCGCCGGCCGCCTCCTCCGCGTCCAGCGGGTCCGGCCCGGCGGCCGGCGCCCCGTACGACGCTGTCGTGCTGGCCGGCGGCGGGGCCCGGCGGCTCGGCGGGGCCGACAAGCCCAGTGTCCAGGTCGGCGGCCGGGCGCTGCTCGACCGGGTGCTGGCCGCCTGCGCGGACGCGGCCACCACCGTCGTCGTGGCCGACCCCCGTGCCACCGCCCGGCCGGTGCGCTGGGCGCGGGAGGAGCCGGCCGGTGGCGGACCCGTCGCCGCGCTCGACGCCGGGCTGCGGCTCACCACGGCCGAGTACGCGGTGGTGCTCTCCGCCGACCTGCCGTTCCTCGGCGCGGACACCGTGCACCGGCTGCTGGCCGCTCTGCGGGACGGCGATGCCGACGGGGCGATGCTCACCGACGACGACGGCCGCGACCAGCCGCTGGTGGCCGCGTACCGCACCGCCTCCCTGCGCCGCGCCCTCGCGGACCTGGCCACCGGGCACGCCGGGCACGCCGGGCAGGGCGAGCATGCCAGGCAGGGCGGGCATGCCGAGCACGGCGGCCTGACCGGGCTGCCCCTGCGCCGCCTGACCGGCGCCCTGCGTCTGACCCGGCTCACCGACCCGCTGGCCTCCTTCGACTGCGACACCTGGGAAGACATCGCCCACGCCAGGGCACGGATCAGGGAGCATGGGCACGTGCTGAACGAATGGATCACCGCAGTCAAGAACGAGCTGGGCATCGAGCTCGACGTCGACACCCGCGTCCTCCTGGACGCGGCCCGCGACGTCGCCCACGGTGTGGCCCGCCCCGCCGCCCCGCTCACCACCTTCCTCATCGGCTACGCCGCCGCCCAGGGCAAGGGCGACCCCGAGTCCGTCGCCGAGGCGTCCGCCAAGGTCGCCGACCTGGCCACCCGCTGGGAAGCCGAGCACGGCGGGGGCGGGTCCGCCCCGGACGCCGGATGACCGCCTCCGGCACCCACGCGGGACCGCACGCCGGGCGCGGCGACGCCGACGACCTCGACGTGGAGGAGGCCTTGGCGCTCGTCCGTGCACCCCAGAGCGACCGGGCCGACCGGACCGGCCGGGCGGACCACGTGCCCGCCCGCCCGGCCGGGCACGAGCACCCGCACCGCCACGCCACCCCCTGGCCCGAGGCCCGCGAGACCGCCGCCCGAGCCGCCCGCCGGTCCACACGGCGCCCGCATGTCTCCGTCGCCCTGGGCAACGCCCTCGGCCTGGTCCTCGCCGCCCCCCTGGACGCCCTCAGCGACCTCCCCTCCTTCGACACCTCCGCGATGGACGGCTGGGCCGTCGCCGGACCCGGACCCTGGCAGATCCGCGACGGCGGAGTACTCGCCGGACACGCGCCCCCCGAGCCCCTCACCGACGGCGAGGCGGTGCGGATCGCCACCGGCGCCCGCGTCCCCACCGGCGTCACCGCAGTCCTGCGCAGCGAGCACGGCCGCACCGGGCCCCAGGACCGGCTGCACTCCACCAGCGAGATGAGCCACGGCCAGGACATCCGCCCGCGCGGCCAGGAGTGCCGCCGCGGCGACCAGTTGCTGCCCACCGGCACCCTGGTCACCCCGGCCGTGCTGGGCCTCGCAGCGGCGGCCGGGTACGACACCCTCACCGTCGTCCCGCGCCCGCGCGCCGAAGTCCTCGTCCTCGGGGACGAACTCCTCACCGAGGGACTCCCGCACGACGGGCTGATCCGGGACGCGCTCGGCCCGATGCTTGCGCCCTGGCTGCGCGCACTGGGCGCCGAGGTCATCGCCGTCCGCAGGCTCGGCGACGACGCCAAGGCGCTGCGCAGGGCGATCACCACCTCCCGCGCCGACCTGATCGTCACCACCGGGGGCACCGCCGCCGGACCCGTGGACCACGTCCACCCCACGCTGGCGCGGATCGGCGCCGAACTCCTCGTCGACGGCGTCGCGGTGCGCCCCGGCCACCCCATGCTGCTGGCCCGTACCAAGGCGGACCAGCACCTCGTCGGGCTGCCCGGCAATCCGCTCGCGGCCGTCTCCGGGCTGCTTACGCTGGCCGAGCCGCTGCTGCGGGCGCTGGCCGCCCACCCGGCGCCCGAGGCGTACCGGATGCCGCTCAGGGAAGCGGTGCAGGGGCACGCGCACGACACGCGGCTGGTGCCCGTGGTGCTGCGTGGGGAGCGGGCCGTCCCTCTGCGCTACAGCGGGCCCGCCATGCTGCGCGGGATCGCCACCGCCGACGCGCTGGCCGTCGTCCCGCCGGGCGGGGCGGCGCAGGGTGCCGGACTGGAACTGCTGGATCTGCCGTGGGACACGGCCGGAATCGGGGTGTGTTTCACGTGAAACTTCCGGGCCATGACGCCATAGCCCGCCAGGCCGGCGAACATCTGGTGCCTTCGCGGGTGAAGCTGCCGAGGAAGGCGGTGGAACGCCCCATACGCCAGGTCGCCAAGCGCCTGGTGATGGCGCTGGTCGTGCTGGTGGCCACCGCGTTCGTGGTCTACGCCGACCGCAGCGGGTACCACGACAACTCCGACGGTCCCGTCGACCTGCTCGACGCGTTCTACTACGCGACGGTCACCCTCTCCACCACCGGATACGGCGACATCACCCCGGTCAGCGACGGTGCCCGGCTCATCAACATCCTCGTCATCACCCCGCTGCGCGTGCTCTTCCTGATCATCCTGGTCGGCACCACGCTGGAGGTCCTCACCGAACGCACCCGTGAGGAATGGCGTCTCAACCGCTGGAGGTCCACCTTGCGCGACCACACCGTGGTCATCGGCTTCGGTACGAAGGGGCGTTCGGCGGTCCAGACCGTCTGCGCGACCGGACTGAAGAAGGAACAGGTCGTCGTGGTCGACCCCAGTTCCAAGGCGATCGAGGCGGCCACGGCCGAGGGGTACGCGGGCGTCACCGGGGACGCGACCCGCAGTGAGGTGCTGCGGCGCGCGGAGGTGCACAAGGCGCGGCAGATCATCATCGCCCCCCAGCGCGACGACACCGCGGTGTTGGTCGCCCTGACGGCGCGCCAGCTCAACCGAAGCGCCAAGATCGTGGCCGCCGTCCGCGAGGAGGAGAACGCCCCGCTGCTCAAGCAGTCCGGCGCCGACGCGGTCATCACCAGCTCCGGAGCGGCGGGCCGGCTGCTGGGTCTCTCCGTGCTCAGCCCCGCCGCCGGCATGGTGATGGAGGACCTGATCCAGCAGGGCAGCGGCCTGGACATCGTGGACCGCCCGGTGGTCCGCTCCGAGGTGGGCCGCAGCCCGCGCGAGACGGAGGACCTCGTCGTCAGCGTCGTACGCGGCCACCGTGTCCTCGGCTACGACGACCCGGCCATCGGGGAGTTGCAGCTCACCGACCGGCTGATCACCATCGTGCGAGCCACCCCCACCGAGCACGTCGCCCCGCACGCGCGTCCACTGCCGGGCGACTGAGCGGGCCGTCAGGCCCCTGGCGCGGTCGGGGGAGTAGCGTCGCGGGCATGCATGCGATCACGATTTCCGAACCCGGCGGGCCCGAGAACCTGACCTGGACCGAGGTCCCCGATCCGGTGCCCGGCGAGGGCGAGGTGCTGGTCGAGGTGGTGGCCAGCGCCGTCAACCGGGCCGACATCATGCAGCGCCAGGGCCACTACGACCCGCCGCCCGGCGCCCCCGCCTACCCCGGCCTGGAGTGTTCCGGCCGGATCGCCGCCCTCGGCCCCGGTGTCTCCGGCTGGGCCGTGGGCGACGAGGTGTGCGCGCTGCTGTCGGGCGGCGGTTACGCGCAGAAGGTCGTCGTCCCGGCCGGGCAACTGCTGCCCGTGCCCGAGGGCATCGACCTGAAGCAGGCGGCGGCGCTGCCCGAGGTGGCCTGCACGGTCTGGTCCAACGTCTTCATGCTGGCTCACCTCCGGCCCGGCGAACTGCTGCTGGTGCACGGCGGTTCCAGCGGCATCGGCACCATGGCGATCCAGTTGGCCAAGGCCATCGGGGCGCGGGTCGCGGTGACCGCCGGGACCAAGGAGAAGCTGGACTTCTGTGCCGAGCTGGGCGCGGACATCCTGATCAACTACCGCGACCAGGACTTCGTCGCCGAGATCGAGCGGGCCACGGACGGCAAGGGCGCCGACGTCATCCTCGACAACATGGGCGCCAAGTACCTGGGCCGCAACGTGGAGACACTGGCTGTCAACGGGCGCCTGATGATCATCGGGATGCAGGGCGGCACCAAGGGCGAGCTGAACATCGGCCTGCTGCTGGGCAAGCGCGGCGCGGTCAGCGCGACCTCGCTGCGGGCCCGCCCGCTGAGCGAGAAGGCGGCCATCGTGGCGGCCGTACGCGAGCATGTCTGGCCGCTGATCGCGTCGGGCGTTGTCCGTCCCGTCGTGGACCGCGAGGTGCCGATGACGGACGCGGCCGAGGGACACCGGGTGGTGGAGGACAGCGGCCACATCGGCAAGGTGCTGCTGGTCGCGCCGTAACCTCACTGAACCTCAGGTGCGGCGGATGCGCAGGCCCAGCCGGGCCAGCGCGAGGCCGAGGCCCAGCAGGACCAGGCCGCTGCCCAGGGGGAGGACACGCGGCGCCCGTGCCGTGGTGCTCTCCCCCTGGCGTACGGCCGCCGGCCGCGAGGCCGGGGCGGCGGTGGCGGTCGGCGTGGGCGCGGCGGGGCTGTCGGCGGTCTCCGGCTCCTCCGGGTAGGCGGCCTCCGGGGTGGCGGGTGTGGCGCTGCCTGTCGGGTCCTGGGCCGGGTCGGGCAGTTCGGGGCGGCCCGGCCGCATCCGCCCCTCCCCGCCCCGGCTCCCGGCTCGCGCGGGCTTGGAGACGGTCGGGGACGGCGAGGCGGTTTCGGCGGCGTTCCGGGCCCGCACGGCGGGGACGGAGGGGCGACCGGACGGGGTGGGCGAACCCGGCGGGGCGCTCTCCGCGCCGTACGCGGTCGCGGTGCCGCACACGGGTGCGGCCGTCGTCGCCAGGACGAGCAGCACCCGCACCATGCGGAGCATGAGTCGCAGCCATGGAGTCACGTCGGTGACCTCCGGGGAAATGCCGGGGAAGAAGGAATCCAGCCTCACATTTCATGGCGCACCCGGCATTCCGGGTTGGGCCGTACGGGGCGGTACGCCGGATCACCGGCGCGCGGGGGTGCGGCGGCGATGGGGTGGGCGGGTGCGAGAGAATGACGGCATGGAGATGCCGAGGAACGAACGGTCGCCCGAGAACCCCCAGATCCTCGTCGTGGGCCAGGACGGGATGGCGCTCGGTGGCGACACGGACGGGGGCTCCCGCGAGATCCCGGTGACGGACCAGGTGGAGCAGCCGGCGAAGGTCATGCGGATCGGCAGCATGATCAAGCAGTTGCTGGAGGAGGTGCGCGCCGCTCCTCTGGACGAGGCGAGCCGGGTCCGGCTGAAGGAGATCCACGCCAGCTCGGTCAAGGAGCTGGAGGACGGCCTCGCGCCGGAGCTGGTGGCGGAGCTGGAGCGGCTGTCGCTGCCCTTCACGGACGACGCGACGCCGAGCGACGCCGAGCTGCGGATCGCCCAGGCCCAGTTGGTCGGCTGGCTGGAGGGCCTCTTCCACGGCATCCAGACCACGCTGTTCGCCCAGCAGATGGCCGCCCGCGCCCAGTTGGAGCAGATGCGCCGCGCGCTCCCGCCGGGCAGTGTCCCCGACGGCCCCGAGGAGCAGCACACCGGCGGCCGCTCGGGCGGACCGTACCTGTAGACACGTCTTACGAGAAGGGCCCGGCGGAAGCGATCCGGCGGGCCCTTCTTGTGTGACGCCTACTGCGGCGGCTCGCCCGTGGAGACGTTCAGCGAGACCTCGCCCATGTTCTTCGGGTCGACGTCCGTGCCAGGCGCGGGAAACTGGTCGAGGACCGTCCCGTCGCCCCAGGTGTTGTTGTCTTCCTTCTTCACCTTGTACTGCCAGCTCGCGGCCTGGAAACACGCCTTCACGGAGTCGATGTTCTTGTACCGGAAGTCGGGCAGCCGGATCTTCTTCTCGTCGTTGTACGACTCCTGCGGCTCGGTGCACTCGGTGTCGTCGATCGTGCGCGAGGTGTCCGGGCCCCGGTAACCGGAGGCGTGCGAGGAGATGGAGGCGCTGGGGGAGTCGTCACCGCCCGCCGTGGTGTCGTCCTTCTTGTTCATGTTGAGCGCGATCAGCAGGCCCGCGATCAGCACCGCGGCCACCGCGACCGAGCCGATCAGCACCGGCTTGTTGTTCCGCCCGCCGCCGCCCCCGGAGGCGGGCACCGCGGTCGGCGGCTGGGCCCCGTAGGCGGGCGCCGGCTGCCCGCCGTACACGGGCGGGGTGGGGTAGCCGCCCTGCTGCGGGTAGCCGTAGGACGGGGGCGGGGTGCCGTACGGGTTCGGCGTCGGCTGGTACGGCTGCTGCACCTGGCCGGGGTGGGGCTGCGGGGCCGTGTGATCGACCGGCGGGAACACCGCCGAGCCCACGCCCGAGCCGCTCTGCGCCGGACCCGCGCCCGGCACGATGCTCGGCGCCGCCTGCTGGAGCGAGGCGGCCACCCGCAGGCACTCCTCGCGCATCGCCTCGGCGGTGGGGAAGCGTTCGTTGGGGTTCTTCTTCAGCGCGCGGGCCACCAGGGCGTCCACCGCCGGGGGCAGCGCGCGGTTGATCGAGGAGGGCGCGACCGGCTCCTCCTGGACGTGCGCGTAGGCGATGGCCAGCGGCGAGTCCGCGTCGAACGGCAGCCGGCCGGTGACGAGCTGGAACAGCATGATGCCGACCGAGTACAGGTCGGAGCGGGCGTCCACCCCGCGGCCGAGGGCCTGCTCGGGGGAGAGGTACTGCGGGGTGCCGACGACCATGCCGGTCTGCGTCATCGAGGTGACCCCGGACTGCATGGCCCGCGCGATGCCGAAGTCCATCACCTTGACCACGCCGCGCTTGGTGGTCATCACGTTGCCCGGCTTGATGTCCCGGTGGACCAGCCCCTTCTCGTGGCTGATTTCCAGCGCGGCCAGCACGTCCGCGGTGATCTTCAGGGCCTTGTCGGCGGGCATCGCGCCGAACTGCCGTACGTCGTCGGCGAGCACGGAGCCGAGCGGGCGGCCCTCCACGTACTCCATGACGATGTAGGGCATGCCGTCCGCTTCGTCCTCGCCGGTGTCGAAGACGGAGACGATGTTGGTGTGCGTGAGCTTGGCCACGGCCTGGGCCTCGCGGCGGAACCGCTCGCGGAACGCCTGCTCCCGGCCCAGCTCGGTGTGCAGGGTCTTGATGGCCACCTGGCGGTCCAGCACCGAGTCGTGGGCCAGGTGCACGGCGGCCATGCCGCCCTCGCCGAGCAGGTCCTGGAGCCGGTAACGGCCACCGGCCAGTGCCCGCCCCGTGTACCGGCCGCCCTGTGCGCCGTCCTGGCTCATCGTTCCGTGTCCCCCACTGGCCCGTCGGAGCCGTCATCGACCGGACACGCGCCGCGCGGCACCTGTCTTGATCGAATGTGTCATTCCCGGCCAAGTCTGCCCGAGGGCACGGACACGTCAAGCCCGGTGCCCGTTCCGTGACCGTACGCGAAAGAAGCGTCGCGCAAGCGTTACAGCAGGGGTACGACCGGTGCACGGAATTTGCACGAGGGCCTGTGCTGCGGGTTTCATGGCCGGTCCGTCCTGGGCCCGTCCCGGTGCCGGATCGGGACCGGCGGCCACCGGCGAGGCTGTAGCGTGGCCGACGGAGTCCGTATCAACACCGCGCGCATCGCGGGCAGAAACGACGGCGAGGACCGATGGCACAGACGCACGGCGCCCAAGGCCCGTCCGACCCCGAGGCGGCGGCCGGCGGCGGCATGGCGGAGGCGCCGGAGAACTGGGGCAACGGCGGGCTCGTCGGCGACGGCCGCTACCGGCTCACCCACCGGCTCGGCCGGGGCGGCATGGCCGAGGTGTTCGCGGCCGAGGACGTCCGGCTCGGCCGCACGGTCGCGGTCAAGCTGCTGCGCGCCGACCTCGCCGAGGACCCCACCTCCAAGGCCCGCTTCACGCGTGAGGCCCAGTCGGTGGCCGGGCTCAACCACCACTCGATCGTCGCCGTGTACGACTCCGGCGAGGACCAGGTGAACGGCCAGGCCGTGCCGTACATCGTGATGGAGCTGGTCGAGGGCCGCACCATCCGTGAGCTGCTGGTCGACGCGGACGCGCCGGGCCCGGAGCAGGCCCTGATCATCGTCTCCGGGGTGCTGGACGCGCTCGCCTACTCGCACCAGCACGGCATCGTGCACCGCGACATCAAGCCCGCCAACGTCATCATCACCGACAACGGCGCGGTCAAGGTGATGGACTTCGGCATCGCCCGCGCCCTGCACGGCGCCTCCACGACGATGACCCAGACCGGCATGGTCATGGGCACACCGCAGTACCTCTCGCCGGAACAGGCGCTCGGCAAGGCGGTCGACCACCGCTCCGACCTGTACGCCACCGGCTGCCTGCTCTACGAACTCCTCGCGCTGCGGCCTCCCTTCACCGGTGAGACCCCGCTGTCGGTGGTCTACCAGCACGTCCAGGACATGCCGGTGCCGCCGTCACAGGTCACCGCCGGCTGCCCGCCCGAGCTGGACGGCCTGGTCATGCGCTCCCTCGCCAAGGAGCCGGACGACCGCTTCCAGACGGCCGAGGAGATGCGCGGCCTGATCCAGTACGGCCTGCAGATGCTGTACGACCAGGGCGCCCACTCCGGCACCTGGAACACCGGCCCGGTGGACGCCGCCGCGGGCGCGCCGGCCCCGCCCGGCGGCTACGCGGGCACCACCGTGATGCCCCAGTCCGGCGGCTACGGCGGCGGCACCACGCAGATCCCGCAGCCGATCCTGCCCGGCGGGTACGGGAGCGGCGACGACGGCGGCTTCGAGGGCCACGGCAACAGGGGCAGCGGCAAGGGCAAGCTCCTGGTGCTGGCCGCGCTCGCCCTGGTGGCGGTCGTGGCCGGTGTCGCCCTCGCGCTGAACAACACCGGCGGCGACGAGGGCAAGGGCCCCAAGCCGACCCCGACGCATTCCCGGACGCAAAAGGACGACAAGGCGTCCAAGACGCCGACCGACGACACCTCCAAGGAGCCGACGGACGACCCGGCCACCCAGGGCGGCTCGGGCTGGAACAACGGCTCGGACTACACCCCGTCCTACCAGCCGACCGACCGCGGTACGGCCCAGCCGACGGACGAGCCGACCGGCCAGCAGACTTCCGAGCAGCCGAGCGCCCCGCAGAGCTCGCCGCCCGCCACGGGCGACGCGTCCGGCGGTGGCGGCACGGACGCGGGCACCACGGACGGCACGGGCAACGCGGGCGGCACCGACCAGGGCACCACGGCCGGTGCCGGCGGTGCGGACGCCGGTGCGGCGGCCGGGGCGGACGCGGCCGGCGCGAACGGCACTTGAAGGCCGACGTCGCCGGCCCCCGGAACGGGCCCGGACGGGCCCGTCGGCTGACCGGGCCGAGGCGGCTCAGCCCGTGAAGGCGTCGCACACCGCGTCGTACTCCCGTGTCCACCACACCGCGAGCGCGGAGGCGGCCGGGAACTGGCAGTCGGCGCGGGTGTCACCGCGCTCGTAGTGCCAGCGCAGCATCCAGAAGTCGTTCAGGCGTTCCCACCACACCCGGTGCACGGCCGCCGCCAGCTCCGAGGGGGTGGAGCGCGCCGCGCGGCGGTACGCCCGCGCGTACGCCCGCGCCTTGGGCAGGTCCAGCATCCCCGCGGGCCGTACGAAGAAGATCGCGGCGGCGCGTACGGCCTCCTCGGCGCGGGGCTGCACCCCCAGGCGGTCCCAGTCGACGATGGCGGCGGGGGTGCCACCCCGGTAGAGCAGGTTGAACGGGTGGAAGTCGCCGTGCACCCAGCCCACCGGGCCGCCGCGCGGCGGGCGGTGGTGGGCGTGCTGCTCCAGCAGCGACCGGCGTTCCAGCAGGCGGTGACGGGCCAGGTCGTCGAAGGCGTCGGCGGGTTTGTGCCGGTGGACGTGGCCGAGCAGGTCGTCGATGAGGGCGAAGGTGTCGGCCGGGTCGGCGCTCTCCACCGGGTGCGGGCTCGTGGCCGGGCGGGTGCGCCCCTTCGGCGGCATCACGCGCTCCAGGCAGGCGTGCACGGCGCCCAGTAGCGCGCCCAGGCGCGCGCTCTCGGAGCGGGTGAGCTGACCGCCGTGCAGATGTCCCCCCTCGATCCAGGGGTGCAGGGCATAGGCGTGTCCGCCGACGACCGCGACCGTACGGCCCTCGCGGTGGGTGAGCGGAGGGACGGCCGGGACGCCGACCTCGGCGAGGCGCTGGGTGGCCAGATGACGGCGCTCGATGGCGTCGGGATCGGCGGTGTCGGGGTCGAAGTGGTGCTTGAGGAAGTACCGGCCCCGCGTGGTGCGCACCCGGTAGCCCCGGTTGAGCAGGCCTTGGTCGACCGGTTCGCAGGCGAGGGCCGTACCGGCTTCGTACAGGGGTAACAAGGCGCCGAGCGGGGGCGCGTGGGGCACTGCGGGTGGTACACGGAGGCGCTGCACGCGCCGATGCTAGGGCACGAAAAGACCCCGTGAGCTGGGGGTTGTCACAGGCAGTCGTCGGCGGTCGCATTCGGTCACCCGGCGTGCCCCGGTGAACGTCCGGGTGCACACGGAAGTGCAATTCGCGCGCGGCGCGAAAGAAATCCCCGCCCGTCCCCGGTGACGCGCCGGGACTCTTCCTTTGAGCTGGGTGGGCGGGATAACGTGCCGTTGCTCCGGCCTCCTGCAAGGCTGTGACCAGCGAACTTCCGGGACTTGTGGATTTACTTGGAAATCCAAGCAAAAACGCAGGTCAGGTGGGGTTTCACAGAAATGTGGAGCACTGGGTAACGTTAAAAGCCGCAGGCGCTCGCCGGGGCACCTGTCACGCCTGTTCCCGGCCGAGCGGCACCCACCCCGTGCCCGGTGGTCGAGAAGAGGTGGCCGCTCCCCCCGGCTCCGACCGAGCAAGGGGGAACCCAGGCTCACCGGCAACCCCGTGGGCCGGAACGACGGAGGAGCACACGTGACCGTGGAGAGCAGTGCCGCGCGCAAGCCGCGACGCAGCGCCGCAGGCAAGACCGGTACCGCCGGTACCGGGCGCAGCACCCGCAGCACCGTGAAGCAGGGCACCGAGCCGGAGCTGGTACAGCTCCTGACGCCGGAGGGCAAGCGGGTCAAGAACGCCGAGTTCGACGCCTACGTCGCCGGCATCACCCCCGACGAGCTGCGCGGTCTGTACCGCGACATGGTGCTCACCCGCCGCTTCGACGCGGAGGCGACCGCCCTCCAGCGCCAGGGCGAGCTGGGCCTGTGGGCCTCGCTGCTCGGCCAGGAGGCCGCCCAGATCGGCTCCGGCCGCGCCACCCGCGAGGACGACTACGTCTTCCCGACCTACCGCGAGCACGGCGTCGCCTGGTGCCGCGGGGTCGACCCGACCAACCTGCTCGGCATGTTCCGGGGTGTGAACAACGGCGGCTGGGACCCCAACGGCAACAACTTCCACCTGTACACGATCGTCATCGGCTCGCAGACGCTGCACGCCACCGGCTACGCGATGGGTGTGGCCAAGGACGGCGCGGACTCGGCCGTGATCGCCTACTTCGGTGACGGCGCGTCCAGCCAGGGCGACGTGGCGGAATCGTTCACCTTCTCCGCGGTGTACAACGCCCCGGTCGTGTTCTTCTGCCAGAACAACCAGTGGGCGATCTCCGAGCCCACCGAGAAGCAGACCCGCGTCCCGCTCTACCAGCGCGCCCAGGGCTACGGCTTCCCGGGCGTCCGGGTGGACGGCAACGACGTGCTGGCCTGCCTCGCCGTGACCCGCTGGGCGCTGGAACGCGCCCGCAACGGCGAGGGCCCGACCCTCGTGGAGGCGTTCACCTACCGGATGGGCGCCCACACCACCTCCGACGACCCCACGCGCTACCGCCATGACGACGAGCGCGTCGCCTGGGAGGCGAAGGACCCGATCCTGCGCCTGCGCGCCTACCTGGAGTCCTCGAACCACGCGGACGAGGGATTCTTCGCGGAGCTGGAGAGCGAGTCCGAGGCGTTGGGCAAGCGGGTGCGGGAAGCGGTCCGCGCCATGCCGGACCCGGACCGCTTCGCCATCTTCGAGAACGTGTACGCGGACGGGCACGCGCTCGTCGACGAGGAGCGCGCCCAGTTCGCCGCCTACCAGGCGTCGTTCGCGGACGCTCAGGGGGGCAACTGACATGGCGGAGAAAATGGCTCTGGCCAAGGCGATCAACGAATCGCTGCGGCGCGCGCTGGAGACCGACCCGAAGGTCCTCGTCATGGGCGAGGACGTCGGCAAGCTCGGCGGTGTCTTCCGGGTGACCGACGGCCTCCAGAAGGACTTCGGCGAGGAGCGGGTCATCGACACCCCGCTCGCCGAGTCCGGCATCGTCGGCACCGCGATCGGTCTCGCCCTGCGCGGCTACCGCCCGGTGGTCGAGATCCAGTTCGACGGCTTCGTCTTCCCGGCGTACGACCAGATCGTCACCCAGCTCGCGAAGATGCACGCCCGCTCGCTGGGCAAGGTCAAGATGCCGGTCGTCATCCGCATCCCCTACGGCGGCGGCATCGGCGCGGTCGAGCACCACTCCGAGTCCCCCGAGGCGCTGTTCGCGCACGTGGCGGGCCTGAAGGTGGTCAGCCCGTCCAACTCCTCGGACGCCTACTGGATGATGCAGCAGGCCATCCAGAGCGACGACCCGGTGATCTACTTCGAGCCCAAGCGGCGCTACTGGGACAAGGGCGAGGTCGATCCCGAGCTGATCCCCGGCCCGCTGCACAGGGCGAGCGTGGTCCGCGAGGGCACCGACCTGACGCTGGCCGCGTACGGCCCCATGGTCAAGCTGTGCCGGCAGGTGGCCGACGCGGCCGCCGAGGAGGGCAAGTCCCTGGAGGTGCTCGACCTCCGCTCGGTCTCCCCGCTGGACTTCGACACCATCCAGACCTCGGTCGAGAAGACCCGCCGTCTGGTGGTCGTCCACGAGGCACCGGTGTTCCTCGGCTCCGGCGCGGAGATCGCCGCGCGGATCACCGAGCGGTGCTTCTACCACCTGGAGGCCCCGGTGCTCCGGGTCGGCGGCTATCACGCCCCGTACCCGCCGGCGCGCCTGGAGGACGAGTATCTGCCGGGTCTGGACCGGGTGCTCGACGCCGTCGACCGCGCCCTTGCGTACTGAGGAAGGTTTCGTGACGACGATGACGGAAGCTTCCGTGCGCGAGTTCAAGATGCCGGACGTGGGCGAGGGGCTCACCGAGGCCGAGATTCTCAAGTGGTACGTGCAGGTCGGGGACACGGTCACCGACGGCCAGGTGGTGTGCGAGGTCGAGACCGCCAAGGCGGCCGTCGAACTCCCCATCCCCTACGACGGGGTGGTGCGCGAGCTGCGCTTCGCCGAGGGCACGACGGTCGACGTGGGTACGGCGATCATCGCGGTGGACGTGGCGGGCGGGGCGGCTCCCGGGCCGGCGCCGGCCGCGGCCGCCGAGCCCGCGGCCGCGCCCGCCGAAGAGGCCGAGCCGCAGGGCCGTACGCCGGTGCTGGTGGGATACGGCGTGGCCGCCTCCTCCACCAAGCGGCGTCCCCGCAAGGGACCCGAGGTGGCGGTGGCCGCCGCACCGGCCGAGCTGAACGGGCACGGCCCCGCCGCTCCCGCTCCCGCTCCGGTGAAGGAGCGCCCGCTGGCCAAGCCGCCGGTGCGCAAGCTGGCCAAGGACCTGGGCGTCGACCTGGCGCGGGTCGTCCCGTCCGGGCCGGACGGCATCATCACCCGCGAGGACGTGCACGCGGCGGTGGCTCCGGCGGAGCCCGTGGTGGAGGCCCCGGCCCCGGCTGCCGTGCCCGCTCCCGCGCCCGCCGTGGCCGGGTACGACTCGGCGCGGGAGACGCGTATCCCGGTCAAGGGGGTCCGCAAGGCGACCGCGCAGGCGATGATCGGCTCGGCGTTCACGGCGCCGCATGTCACGGAGTTCGTGACGGTGGACGTGACGCGGACGATGAAGCTGGTCGAGGAGCTGAAGCAGGACAAGGAGTTCCAGGGGCTGCGGGTGAACCCGCTGCTGCTGATCGCCAAGGCCCTGCTGGTCGCGATCAAGCGCAACCCCGAGGTCAACGCGTCCTGGGACGAGGCCGCCCAGGAGATCGTGCTCAAGCACTACGTCAACCTGGGCATCGCGGCGGCGACTCCGCGCGGACTGATCGTGCCCAACATCAAGGACGCGCAGGACAAGACGCTCCCGCAGCTGTCGGCGGCGCTGGGCGAGCTGGTGACCACGGCCCGCGAGGGCAAGACGTCCCCGGCGGCGATGCAGGGCGGCACGGTGACCATCACCAACGTCGGCGTCTTCGGCGTCGACACCGGTACGCCGATCCTCAACCCCGGCGAGTCCGCGATCCTCGCGATCGGCGCGATCAAGCTCCAGCCGTGGGTGCACAAGGGCAAGGTCAAGCCCCGCCAGGTCACCACCCTCGCCCTCAGCTTCGACCACCGCCTGGTCGACGGCGAACTCGGCTCCAAGGTCCTGGCAGACGTCGCGGCGATTCTGGAACAGCCGAAGCGATTGATCTCCTGGGCGTAGCGAGCCATTCCACCTGCGGAAAGGCTGAGACCCTGACCTCCAGTCAGGGTCTTGGTCGCCAGAGAATTCTGAGATTGTGACTCCCGTTCACAGTCTCAGAATTCTCTCGTTGAGCACATGAAGCGGCGCGAGTTAGCGCCACGCAAAGGGCCCGCCCGCACAGAGTGAACCGTGCGGGCGGGCCCTGTCTCGCCGAAGCGGCGCAGCCCTACTTGGTGAAGCCGTAGTTCAGGAGCTTCGTCGCGTCCGTGCCGCGCTGGGTGACGGAGGACGACGCGAGGACCGTGCCGATGACCGTCTTGCCGTTGCGGGTGGCGGCGAAGACGAGGCAGTACTTGGCCTCGGGGCCGGAGCCGGTCTTGACGCCGATGGCGCCGCTGTAGCTGCTCAGCAGCGTGTTGGTGTTGGTCCACGCCTTCATCGTGCGCGTGCTGCCGGTCTTGGTGACCGTCTTCGCCGTGTATGACTTGGTCTTGACGATGGCGCGGAAGTTGGCGTTCTTCATCGCGCTGCTGGCGATCTTCGTCAGGTCGCGCGGGGTCGAGTAGTTCGAGCCCTTGCCGATGCCGTCGAAGGAATCGAAGTGCGTGTTCTTCAGGTTGAGGGCCTTCGCGGCAGAGTTCATCTTGCCGAGGAAGGAGGTCACGCGCGCGGAGTGCGTGCTGCCCGAGCCGTACTTGTCCGCGAGGACGTACGCGGCGTCGCAGCCGGACGGCAGCATCAGCCCGTAGAGGAGCTGGCGGACGGTGACCTTGTCACCGACGATCAGGCCGGCCGAGGACGCGTTGTTGGCGACGATGTAGTCGCTGGCGCCCTTGGGGATGGTGACCTTGGCGTCCAGGTTCAGGTTCGGCTGCGCCAGCACGACCTTCGCGGTCATGATCTTGGTGGTGGAGCCGGTGGAGCGGCGGGTGTCCGCGGCCTTGGTGTACAGCGACGCACCGGTGGAGTTGTTCATCGCGTAACCGCCCGCGGCCACGATCGAAGGCGCGGAAGCGGCCTGCGCGGGCGCTGCGGTGAGGGCACTGGTGGTGAGCAGCGCGCCGGACGCGACGGCGACGGCGGCGGCCCTGCGGAGGGAGGAGCCCTTGATGCCGGTAATCAAAGCGAAATACCTCGATTGTCTGAAATGCCCTGGGAATGCGGCCTAGTTGAGGTGCCCTGAAAGGAGGGCCGCACCTGTGTGACAAGTGATCGGCCCTCATGGTTGCACTCCCCTGACAGGAAAATTTCCGGCGCTCCGCTGACGCCCCTTCAGTCGGGTCCGCATGCTGGACCGCGTTGTCCCGCCCCGGTCTGTTGTATCTATCCTGTAGGCATGCAAACGGCCACCAGGCAGCCACCCGCCGCCGACCGCGTCTACACCCACGTCAAGCAGGGCGTCCTCGACCGCCGGTACGAGGGCGGCACCCTCCTCACCGAGGGTGAGCTGGCCGAAGCGGTGGGGGTGTCCCGTACCCCCGTCCGCGAGGCGCTGCTGCGGCTGGAGGCCGAGGGGCTGATCCGGCTGTACCCGAAGAAGGGCGCGCTGGTGCTGCCGGTCTCCGCGCAGGAGATCGCCGACGTGGTGGAGACCAGGCTGCTGGTCGAGGAGCACGCCGCCCGCAAGGCGGTGCCCGCGCCGCCCGCCCTGCTGGACCGGCTCGCCGAGCTGCTGCAGCGGCAGCGGGAGCAGGCCGCGGCGGGCGACTTCGCCGCCGCCGCCGTCACCGACCGCTGCTTCCACGCCGAGATCGTGCGCAGCGGCGGCAACGAGATCCTCTCCCGCCTCTACGACCAGCTCCGCGACCGCCAGCTCCGGATGGGTGTCGCCGTGATGCACTCGCACCCCGACCGGATCGCCAAGACCCTCACCGAGCACGCCGGGATCCTCGACGCGCTGCGTGCCGGGGACGCGGAGGCGGCGGTCGGGCTGGTGCACCGGCACGTCGGCTGGTTCTCCGAGCTGGCGCGCGGGGAGGTCCGGTGAACCGGGCCATGACCACCCTGCCGGGTGACCCTCCGGGTGGCCGCCGCGCCGTCGCCGTGTGGTCCGTAGGCGTCGCGGTCTACTTCGTCGCCGTCATCTTCCGCACCTCGCTCGGCGTGGCCGGCCTGGACGCGGCGGACCGCTTCCATGTGAACGCCTCCGCGCTGTCGACGTTCTCGATCCTGCAGTTGCTCGTGTACGCGGGCATGCAGATACCCGTCGGCCTGCTGGTGGACCGGCTCGGCACGAAGAAGGTGCTGTGCCTGGGCGCGGTGCTGTTCACGGCCGGGCAGCTCGGCTTCGCCTTCTCCCCGTCCTACGGCACCGCCCTCGCGTCCCGCGCGCTGCTGGGCTGCGGGGACGCGATGACCTTCATCAGCGTGCTGCGGCTCGGCACCCGGTGGTTCCCGGCCCGGCGCGGGCCCTTCGTCGCGCAGCTCGCCGGGCTGGTCGGTATGGCGGGCAACCTCGTCTCCACCCTGGTGCTGGCCCGGCTCCTGCACGGGCTCGGCTGGACCCCGGCGTTCGCGGGCAGCGCGCTCGCGGGCGCGGTCGTACTGGTGCTGGCGCTGCTGTTCCTCAAGGACCACCCCGAGGGCCATGAGCCGGAGCCCTTCCCGCACCAGGGCGCCGCGTACGTACGCCGGCAGATCGCGGAGGCGTGGCGGGAGCCCGGTACCCGGCTGGGGATGTGGGTGCACTTCACCACCCAGTTCCCGGCGATGGTCTTCCTGCTGCTGTGGGGGCTGCCCTTCCTGGTGCAGGCGCAGGGACTCAGCCGGGCCACCGCGGGTGAGCTGCTCACCCTGGTCGTGCTCTCCAACATGGTGGTCGGTCTCGTCTACGGCCAGGTCGTCGCCCGGCACCACGCGGCCCGGCTCCCGCTGGCCCTCGGTACGGTCGCCGCGACCGCCGTCATGTGGGCGCTGACCCTCGCCTGGCCGGGCGCGCACGCGCCGATGGCGCTGCTGCTGGTGCTGTGCGTGGTGCTCGGCGCCTGCGGCCCCGCCTCGATGCTCGGCTTCGACTTCGCCCGTCCCGCCAACCCGCCCGAGCGTCAGGGCACCGCCTCCGGCATCACCAACATGGGCGGCTTCATCGCCTCCATGACCACCCTCTTCGCCATCGGCGTCCTCCTGGACGCCACCGGCGACGACTACTCCGTGGCCTTCTGCGCCGTCTTCGTCGTCCAGGCCCTCGGCCTCACCCAGATCCTCCGTCTGCGCGGCCGGGCGGCCCGCCGGGAGCGGGAGCGGTTGGTGGCGAGCAGGGTGGAGACCGTGCACGTGCCCGCGGCGTGAGCCTGCGGCGCTTCGGCGGGGGGCTTCGGCGGGGCCCGGTATGTCAGCGGGGCTGGGCTGAACGGGGCTGCGCCGCCCGCTGCCGGCCCGCGGCCGGGCCCTGGGCGAGGTGCCGTGCCGGGCGCGCTGTGGCACGGGGCCCAATGGGGTGCGGCGGTGGTGGGTGCGGAGCCCGTGGCTGCTGCCTGAGTGAGGGGCGCTTGCCGTCGCCACTGCGGGCGGTCAGGCGGTCCAGTCCCTGACCGGGACCAGCGTCAGGTACGCCATTCCCAGGATTCCCCGGTAGCTCATCCACTGGGCCCGGTGGCGGTCCAGGCGTTCGCGGACCTCGACCGCGTCCGGGTTGGCGGCCAGCCAGACTTCCTGGTCGGCCTGGCAACCCGACTCGAATTCCTCCCACTCCGGGAGAGTGGCCGTTTCCGTCCACTCCGGGCGGAAGCCGGACTCGACCGCGAGGTCCAGCAGGGCGGGGAGGGTGAGGTGGTCGGACTCGGCGGCGCCCGGCCACATGCCTGCCAGCTCGGCGGGAGTGGGCCGGCGGTCCCATACGCCCTCGCCCAGGAGGACCCGGCCGTGGTCGGTGACCAGGCGGCGGAGGGAGCGCAGGGCTTCTGGTGTGGGGCAGTCGGCGTCGGACAGGGCCTGGGTCGCGCCCAGGCAGAGGACCAGGTCGGCGGGGCCGTGGGCGGTGTCACGGGCGGACTCCGCCAGGAAGGCCACCCGTCCCGCCAGACCCCGCTCCTCCGCCGAGCGGCGGCCCCGGCCGAGGTCTGTCTCGTTCAGGTCGACGCCCGTGCCCCGCGCCTCCGGGACCGCTTCCAGGACCCGGAGCAGCAGCTCCCCCCAGCCGCAGCCGATGTCGAGGACGGTGTGGGGGCGGTTCGCGGAGAGGCGGCCGACGATCGTGTCGGCGCGGGCGGAGGAGAGCGGGCCGTGGAAGGTGAGTCGAGTGGTCATGGCGGGGACCGTAACCGCGGCCCGGACCACCGGCACCCGATTAAGGGGTCACGGCGTGACCGCGAAGTTCCGCAGGATCGCCGCCGTCAGGTCCGGGTCGCCCTCGGTCTTGACGCGGTCGCCCGCCGCCTCGGCACTGATCCGCCCGCAGGCCAGCCGGAAGTACGTCTCCCAGTCGAGGCTGAAGCTCGCGGCGGGCCCGAGCGCGGGTGCCGTCTCCAGCGTGCCCCGGCCCTGGATGTCGACGCGGATCGTGCGCAGGAACTCCACCGGCCCGTGCACGTCGAAGACGATCGCCGAACTGCGCGGCGCCTCGGCCTTCTTGGCGACCACCATGGGCAGGCCGGCCAGCAGCAGATCACGGGCGACCAGCGCGCCGGGCGAGTCGAGGTTGCCCGGACGCCCGAGGGCGGTGCGCAGATCCTGCTCGTGCACCCAGACGTCGAACGCCCGCATCCGCATGGCGTGTTCGAGGGTGATCTCCTTGCCCATCGGCCCCCGGACCACGGTGTCGGGCTGCCGGGACTCGTTGCGGATCTGCCGGTTGCGCCGGATGACCGTGTACTCCAGCTCCGACGTCATCTCCGGCGCCGTGTGATGGCGGCGCACGTCGACCTGCATCTCCATGTACCGCTGCGCCTCGTTGGTGACGTGGAAGAGGTCGCGGGGCAGCGTGTGGATCGGCCGGGGGTCGCCGAGCATCTCGCAGTCCAGCCCGATGACGTGGGAGACCACGTCCCGCACCGACCAGCCGGGGCACGGCGTACGCCGGTTCCACTCGGCCTCGGCCAGCGGGTTCACCAGCTCGGATATCGCGTCGATCGAGTGGTTCCAGGCGTCGGCGTAGGGCTGGAGGGTGGGATGCAGACTCACGGAACAGGACCCCTCGGCGGTCGGTACACGGGCAGAATCGGCGGCTGCACTGGGCGGGTGTCTGGAAACTCCCCCACGCTCTCGGCTTGCGCGAGGAGGGGGGACCCCCAAGTTACGCTGCTCCGATACCCCTCGGCAGTGCTTTCGTGTGACGATCGTAGGCCCGTGGGAACGACTCGAATGCCAGGACGGTGGTAGTGTGCGCGCCTCGCTGATCCAGATCCGTGTGGACGAGGGCGAATCCGTGGCCGAACGGCGTTCGCGCGCGGCGGATCTCGTACGCGTCGAGGAGGGCGCGGACCTCGTGGTGCTGCCCGAGCTGTGGACCACCGGGGCATTCGCCTACGACACCTTCGCCACCGAGGCCGAGCCGCTTCAGGGCCCCACCCACGAGGCGATGGCGGGCGCGGCCAAGGACGCGGGCGTCTGGCTGCACGCCGGGTCCATCCCGGAGCGGGACCCCGACGGCACCCTCTACAACACCGCGCTGGTCTTCTCGCCCTCCGGTGAACTCGCCGCCGCCTACCGGAAGATCCACCGCTTCGGCTTCGACCAGGGCGAGGCCGTGCTGATGGGCGCCGGGCGCGAACCGGTCACCGTCCCCCTGCCCGGGACCACCGTCGGCCTCGCCACCTGCTACGACCTCCGCTTCCCCGAACTCTTCCGCGCCCTCACCGACGCCGGCGCCGAGACCCTGGTCGTCTCCGCGGGCTGGCCCGAGCGCCGCCGCGCCCACTGGACGCTCCTGGCCCAGGCACGCGCGGTGGAGAACCAGGCGTACGTCCTCGCCTGTGGAACGGCCGGGACGCACGCCGGAGTTCCCCAGGCGGGTCACTCCATCGTGGTGGACCCGTGGGGCGAGGTGCTGGCCGAGGCGGGCCCGGACGAGGAGGTGCTGGGGGTGGAGTTCGACCCGGCGAAGGTCCCGGCGACCCGTGAGCAGTTCCCCGCGCTGAAGGACCGTGTCCTCGGCCTGGAACCGCCCCGCCGCTGAGCCCCGGCCGATGGGCCTCAGTCGTCCTCCCGTTCCTTCTCCGCCAGGTGGATCACGCACACCGCCACCGCGATGAGCAGCGCCGGGTCGGCGTCGTCCCGTACGACGTCGACCCCGTAGGTGTCGCGGACGGTGAGCCACCGGCGGGAGATCACCGCGAGGAGTTCGCCCTGGTACTCCACGGCGAACTCGCGGTCCAGGATCTTGCCGCTGATGTCGAGTTCGGTGCCGTCGACCAGG
This sequence comes from Streptomyces griseoluteus, assembly GCF_004784465.1. Taxonomy (GTDB): domain Bacteria; phylum Actinomycetota; class Actinomycetes; order Streptomycetales; family Streptomycetaceae; genus Streptomyces; species Streptomyces griseoluteus. The sequence goes on from NZ_SRRU01000004.1 coordinate 268,624, forward strand.
TCGACGCGGTAGTGGTTGCGCAGCAGGGAGAGCCGCTTGCGGCGGACGGTGGCGAGGTCCTCGCCGTCCCGCTGGATCACCATGGTGTCGCGCAGGGCGAACATCTTCTGGTGGATGTCGATCAGGACGTTGCCCGCGGTGTCCTTCAGCTCGAAGGTGTCCCGCAGCCGCATGGCCTTGCCGTCGACGAGGAAGACCTTGCGGCCGTTCTCGTCCTCGATCCAGTAGTCGTCGCCGATGCCCAGCAGCCGGTCGCGCACGAGGAGTCTCATGGGTGAAGCGCTTCCCCGGTGGCACGCGTTCCTCACCGAGGGGCGGGTCCGAACCGCTTCCGGTAGTCGGAGGGGCTCAGTCCGGTCTCCCGGCGCAGCCGCGCCCGCAGGTTGGCCGCGGTGCCCAGTCCGCTGCGGGCGGCGACCACGTCGAGCCTGGTCTCCCCGCGCTCGATCAGCCGGCAGGCCAGTGCCACCCGTTCGCCGGTGAGCCAGGCCAGCGGGGTGGTGCCGAGGCGCTCGCGGAAGCGGCGGTGCAGGGTGGCGGGGGAGACGGCCGCGCGGGTGGCGAGGTCGGCCACGGTGAGCGGTTCGCCCAGCCGTTCCTGTGCCCAGGCCAGCAGCGGGCCGAGCGAGCCGTCGGGCACCTCGGGCAGCGGACGTTCCACGAACTGCCGCTGTCCGCCGTCCCGGTGGGCGGCGAAGACCAGGCGCCGGGAGACCGTGTTGGCGATCTCGGCGCCGTGGTCCCGCTGCCACAGGTACAGCCCGAGGTCGAGCGCGGCCGCGCTGCCGGAGGCGGAGAGCACGTCCCCGTCGTCGACGAAGAGCACGTCCGGCTCCAGCAGCACCTTCGGGTGCAGCCGCCGGAAGGTGTCGGCCCAGCGCCAGTGGGTGGCGGCCCGCCGCCCGTCGAGCAGCCCGGCCTCGGCGAGCGCGAAGGCGCCGGTGCAGAAGCTCACGATCCGGGTGCCCCGCTTGTGCGCGCGCCGGATCGCGTCCCGTACGGGGGCCTCGCGCGGGACCACGTTGTCCGGGCGGCCGGGCACGATCAGGGTGTCCGCGCCGTCCACCGTGTCCAGCCCGGCCACGTCCGTCAGGGTGAAGAAGCCGTGGTTCATCCGCACCTCACGGGTCGGCGCGCACACCGTGACCTCGTACAGCGGGGCGGCGAGGCCCAGTTCGGGGCGGGGCAGGCCGAACAGCTCGGTGGCGACACCGACCTCGAACGGGTTGGTGCCGGCGTCCACCAGGACGGCGACCCGGTGGGTGCGCCGCGCCTGCGAGGATTCTTGCGCCATGTGCGATTCCTAGCACTCGTGCGGGGCGCCCGCACACCCCACGATGAGCACATGGCAACCGAAGAGCCCCGCTCCCTCCCCGACGTCCTCGCCTCCTTCACGGACCGCTGGAGCCCCCGCATCGTCGCGTCGGTCAACGACTACGACGTGCGCGTGGCCAAGGTCGAGGGCGAGCACCTCTGGCACGCGCACGACGACACCGACGAGTTCTTCCTCGTCCTGACCGGCGAGCTCCACATCGCACTGCGCGAGCCGGCCGGTGAGCGCACGGTCGTCCTGCGTCAGGGTTCGGTCTTCACCGTCCCGCGCGGCACCGAGCACAAGCCGTACGCCCCGGTCCCCACCGAGATCCTGCTCCTCGAACCCACCGGCACCCTGACTGTGGGCGACCGACACGAAGAAGTCCCGGATCATGTGGACGCCACCACCGGGCACACCCTGGACTGATGGCCGCCCCTCCTGGTGGCACCCTTGGAGCATGAACGACTCCGCTTCTCGACGTGTCCGTGTCCGCGCTCCCGAGCTGGTCGGCAAGGGCGGCTGGCTGAACACCGGCGATCAGCAGTACACCCTGGCCGACCTGCGAGGACGCATCGTCATCCTCGACTTCTGGACGTTCTGCTGCATCAACTGCCTGCACGTCCTGGACGAGCTGCGGGAGCTGGAGGAGCGGCACCGGGACACCGTGGTCGTGGTCGGCGTGCACTCCCCGAAGTTCGTGCACGAGGCGGAGCACCAGGCGGTCGTGGACGCGGTCGAGCGGTACGGCGTGGAGCACCCCGTACTGGACGACCCGGAGCTGGCCACCTGGAAGCAGTACGCGGTACGCGCCTGGCCGACGCTGGTGGTGATCGACCCGGAGGGGTACGTGGTCGCCCAGCACGCCGGTGAGGGGCATGTGCACGCCATCGAGCGGCTGGTGGCGGAGCTGGAGGCCGAGCACGAGGCCAAGGGCACCCTGCGCCGGGGAGACGGCCCCTACGTGGCGCCGGAGCCGGAGCCGACCGTGCTGCGCTTCCCCGGCAAGGCGCTGCTGCTCCCCTCGGGGAACTTCCTGGTCAGCGACACCACCCGGCACCAGCTGGTCGAGCTGGCCGAGGACGGCGAGAGCGTGGTGCGCCGGATCGGCACCGGTGCGCGCGGCTTCACGGACGGCTCCGCCGAGCAGGCGTCCTTCAACGAGCCGCAGGGTCTCGCGCTGCTGGACGACGGCTCCGTGGTCGTCGCCGACACCGTGAACCACGCCCTGCGCCGCCTGGACCTCGCCTCCGGCGCGGTCACCACCCTGGCCGGCACCGGCAGGCAGTGGATGCAGGGCGCCCCCACCTCGGGGCCGGCCCGCGAGGTCGCGCTGTCCTCACCCTGGGACGTGGCCCTCTTCGGCGGCCGGGTGTGGATCGCCATGGCGGGCGTGCACCAGCTCTGGACGTACGACCCGGCGGCGGGGACAGTCCAGGTCGCGGCCGGAACCACCAACGAGGGTCTGGTGGACGGGCCGGGCGCCGAGGCGTGGTTCGCGCAGCCCTCCGGGCTCGCGGCGGCCGGCGAACGGCTGTGGCTCGCGGACTCCGAGACCTCCGCGCTGCGCTGGGTCGACCTGGACGGCGCCGTGCACACCGCTGTCGGCACCGGTCTGTTCGACTTCGGCCACCGGGACGGCGAGGCCGGGCAGGCCCTGCTTCAGCACCCGCTGGGCGTCACCGCGCTGCCGGACGGCTCGGTCGCCGTCGCCGACACCTACAACCACGCCCTGCGCCGCTACGACCCCGCCACCGGCGAGGTCACCACGCTCGCCACCGATCTGCGCGAGCCCAGCGACGCGGTGCTCGCCGGCGACGACATCGTGGTGGTCGAGTCCGCCCGCCACCGGCTGACCCGGCTGCGCCTGCCCGAGGAGGCGGTGCGTGTGGAGGCCGTCGCCCACCGCACGCAGCGCGCGGCCACCGAGGTGGCCCCCGGCCGGCTACGGCTGGACGTGATCTTCCAGGCGCCGGCGGGTCAGAAGCTGGACACCCGCTACGGCCCCTCGACCCGGCTGCTGGTCTCCGCGACCCCGCCCGAGCTGCTGCTCAAGGGCGAGGGCGCGGACACCGACCTGAGCCGGGAGCTGGAGCTGGACCCGGCCGTCACCGAGGGCGTGCTGCACGTCTCCGCGATGGCCGCCTCCTGCGACGACGACCCGGCGAACGAGTACCCGGCCTGCCATGTGCACCAGCAGGACTGGGGCGTCCCGGTGCGCCTCGTCGCGGGCGCGGCGGACCGGCTGCCGCTGGTGCTGGCCGGGCTCGACGCGGGCGACGGGCGCTGAGTCAGGCGCCGTAGCCGTCGGTGTAACCGTCGCGCGTGTGGTGGTGCCGCTCCTCCTCCACGACCGGGGTGGGCGGCACGACCACGCGCCTGCGCCGGGCGATCCCGCTGAAGGTCACCAGGCCGATGAGCCCGGTAGCCATGAAGATCACCCCGACGAGGTCGAGGTTGACGCCGCTCATGTGCCAGTCGGTGGCAAATGTGAGGATCGCTCCCACGGCTATGAGGATGATGCATCCGCCGAGGCCCATGAGATCTTGCCTCCCCTAAAAGGTTCCGGAATCTCCGGTCCCGTTCGGCGGGTACCCCCCATCCGGCCGGTTAGCCACCCGGCCGGGTTGCCAACTACGCCTCCAGGAAGGCCGTCAGGGCCTCGGCGAGGAGGAACGGGTCGTCCGCGCCGCAGAGTTCGCGCGCGCTGTGCATGGAGAGGATCGCCACGCCGATGTCCACCGTGCTGATGCCGTGGCGGGCGGCCGTGATGGGGCCGATGGTGGTGCCGCAGGGCATCGAGTTGTTGGAGACGAACGTCTGGAACGGCACCCCGGCCCGCTCGCACGCGGCGGCGAACACCGCGCGGCCCGAACCGTCCGTGGCGTAGCGGTTGTTGACATTCACCTTGAGGATCGGGCCGCCGTTGATCCGCGGGTGGTGCGTGGGGTCGTGCCGCTCCGCGTAGTTGGGGTGCACGGCGTGCCCGGTGTCGGAGGAGAGGCAGACGGTGCCGGCGAAGGCACGGGCCCGGTCCTCGTAGGAGCCGCCGCGCGCGAACACCGAGCGCTCCAGCACGCTGCCGAGCAGGGGGCCGTCGGCACCGGTGTCCGACTGCGAGCCGTTCTCCTCGTGGTCGAAGGCGGCCAGGACGGGGATGTGAGTGAGCGTTTCCCCCGATGTGGCGGCGGCGATCAGCGCGGCCGTACCGGCGTGCACGGAGAGCAGGTTGTCCATCCGGGGCCCGGCGACCAGCTCGCGGTCCCGGCCGAGGTAGGCGGGCGCCTCGACCGGATAGGTCATCAGGTCCCAGCCCGCGACCGAACCGGGCTCCAGCCCGGCCTCCTCCTCCAGGAAGGTGATCAGGTCGCCCTCGCGGACGTCGTTCCCGAGACCCCAGACGGGCTGGAGGTGGCGCTGCTTGTCGAGCTTGAGGCCGTCCACGGAGACCGAGCGGTCCAGGTGGATGGCGAGCTGCGGCACCCGCAGCAGCGGGCGGTCGATGTCGACCAGGACCGGGCTGCCGTCGCGCAGGGTGAGCCGGCCGGCGAGACCGAGGTCGCGGTCGAGCCAGGAGTTCATCAGCGGTCCGCCGTAGATCTCCACGGCGACCTGGCGCCAGCCGTGCGCGCCGCTGTCCGGCTCGGGCTTGACCCGCAGGTTCGGGGAGTCGGTGTGCGCGCCGATGATCCGGAACGGGGTGTGCGGGGTGGTGCCCTCGGGGACGTACCAGGCGATGACCGCGCCGCCGCGCAGCACGTACCGCCCTCCGCTGCCGGTGCCCGCGGGGGTGTCCCACGCCTCGGTCTCGGTGACCTGGGTGAAGCCTGCCTCTTCCAGCCGCGCGGCGACGTTCGCCACGGCGTGGTACGGCGTCGGGCTCGCCGCCAGGAAGGCCATCAGGTCGTCGGTGTGGCCGCGGTCGAAACGGGACGGTGCGCTCATGGCGTTTACCTTAACGACGAGCGCGGGCCCGCTCTCCGGAAGGAGGAAGCGGGCCCGCGTGGGGTCTTCGGAGGGAGGGCGCGGACTAGAACGCGGCCTCGTCCAGCTCCATCAGGTCCAGGTCGACACCGGAGGCGACCTTGCGGGCCAGGGTGACGCCGGGCAGGACGTTGGCCGCGAAGAACTTCGCCGCCGCGATCTTGCCGGTGTAGAAGGCCACATCCTTGGAAGACACAGCCTTCGCCGAGGCCGTCTGGAGCTTCTCGGCGGCGACGGCCGCACCGCGCAGCAGCAGGTAGCCGACGATCACGTCACCGGAGGCCAGCAGCAGGCGGGTGGTGTTGAGGCCGACCTTGTAGATGTTCTTGACGTCCTGCTCGGTGGCCGCGAGGTCGGTCAGCATCAGGCCGACGATCGCCTCCAGCTCGACGGCCGCCTTGGCCAGGTGCTCGCGGGCGCCCGCCAGCTCCTCGCCGCCGGTGGCCAGCGCCAGGAACTTCTTGATGTCCTCGGCCAGACCGTTCAGCGCGGCGCCCTGGTTGCGGACGATCTTCCGGAAGAAGAAGTCCTGGCCCTGGATCGCGGTGGTGCCCTCGTAGAGGGTGTCGATCTTGGCGTCGCGGATGTACTGCTCGATCGGGTACTCCTGGAGGAACCCGGAGCCGCCGAAGGTCTGCAGCGACTGCGCGAGCTGCTCGTAGCCCTTCTCGGAGCCGTAGCCCTTCACGATCGGCAGGAGCAGGTCGTTCAGCGCGTGCTCGACGGAGGCGTCCTCACCGTTCGCCTCCTTGACCGCGATGGTGTCCTGGACGGACGCCGTGTGCAGCACGAGGGCGCGCATGCCCTCCGCGTACGCCTTCTGCGTCATCAGCGAGCGGCGCACGTCGGGGTGGTGGGTGATGGTGACCTTGGGCGCCTTCTTGTCCATGAAGTTCGCCAGGTCCGGGCCCTGGACGCGCTCCTTGGCGTACTCCAGCGCGTTGAGGTAGCCGGTCGACAGGGTCGAGATGGCCTTCGTGCCGACCATCATGCGGGCGAACTCGATGATGCGGAACATCTGGCGGATGCCGTCGTGCTTGTCGCCGATCAGCCAGCCCACGGCGGGGTGGCGGTCGCCGAACGTCATCTCGCAGGTGTTGGACGCCTTGAGGCCCATCTTGTGCTCGACGTTGGTGGCGTAGACGCCGTTGCGCTCGCCCAGCTCGCCGGTCTCGCCGTCGAAGTGGTACTTCGGCACCAGGAAGAGGGAGAGGCCCTTGGTGCCGGGGCCAGCACCCTCGGGGCGGGCGAGGACGTAGTGGAGGATGTTCTCCTCCATGTCGTGCTCACCGGAGGTGATGAAGCGCTTCACGCCCTCGATGTGCCAGGAGCCGTCCTCCTGCTGCACGGCCTTGGTGCGGCCGGCGCCCACGTCCGAACCGGCGTCCGGCTCGGTGAGGACCATGGTGGAGCCCCAGGTCTTCTCGACCGCTATCTTCGCCCACTGCTTCTGCTCCTCGGTGCCCTCCTCGAAGAGGATGCGCGCGAACGCGGGGCCGGAGGAGTACATCCAGACGGCCGGGTTGGCGCCGAGCACCAGCTCCGCGTACGCCCAGATCAGGGACGGCGGGGTGTTGGTGCCGCCGATCTCCTCGGGCAGGCCGAGCCGCCAGTACTCCGAGTCCATGAAGGCCTTGTAGCTCTTCTTGAAGGAGGCCGGGACCGGCGCGGTGTTGGTCTCGGGGTCGAAGACCGGGGGGTTGCGGTCGGCGTCCACGAAGGACTCCGCCAGCTCGTTCTCCGACAGACGGGTCAGCTCCGCGAGGACGGACTTGGCGGTGTCGGTGTCCATCTCCTCGAACGGGCCCGTGCCGTACAGCTTTTCGCGGCCGAGGACTTCGAAGAGGTTGAACTCGATGTCGCGCAGGTTGGACTTGTAGTGCCCCATGGTGACTCCATCACGGACTCGGCGAGGCACTGACTCCTCGCGGCTGATCACGTATCAAGCAAGTGGCTACGATGATGCTACCCGTCGGTAATAAGACGCAACCCCGGCCGGTGTGAGAAGGCTCTACCGCTCTCCTGACCCCGCCGCCCGGGCTCGGTACTCTTGCGCCCATGTACGGCTACGACCAGAACGTGGGCGCCCAGCAGCAGTACGTGCCGCCGCAGCAGCAGCCGGGTGGTGTCGGCGGGTACGGCCAGCAGCCGCCGCTCTACCCGGAGCCGTCCGCACCCTCGCTGGCGGACGCGGTGCGCGCCTTCACCACCGGGCAGATGCCCGCCGAGGACTTCCAGCAGGTCTTCGCCACGTCCAAGGTGTACTGCCCGCGCGGTGACACCCCCGGCTTCCTCGCCCTGCACAACACCCAGCAGCCGGTGATCCCGATGTTCACCTCGCTGAAGGAGCTGCGCCGGTACGCGGGCAAGGAGTCCAAGTACTTCGTGATCACCGGCGCCGAGGTGATCGACCTGCTCCCCACCGGCTACGGCTTCGTGGTCGACATGGAGGGCGAGCACCGGATGGTGTTCGACGCCAAGGCGGTGGAGCAGATGGTGGAGTTCGCCATGCGCCGGATGTACGGCTAGCCCCTGCTCATCGGTGGAGAGGCCCGGAGGGAATTACCTCCGGGCCTCCCGTGTTGTGGCTGGCGAAAAGTTCAACGCTCAACTAAACTGGGTCCACAAGGAGGTACCGACCATGCCTGCAGTGACCGTCGAGAACCCGTTGACGCTGCCCCGTGTGACCGCGTCCGCCGATGCCGTGTCGCGTCCGGTGCTGACCGTGACGACCGCGCCGAGCGGCTTCGAGGGCGAGGGGTTCCCGGTGCGCCGCGCCTTCGCCGGGATCAACTACCGCCACCTCGACCCGTTCATCATGATGGACCAGATGGGTGAGGTGGAGTACGCGCCGGGCGAGCCCAAGGGCACCCCCTGGCACCCGCACCGCGGCTTCGAGACCGTCACCTACATCATCGACGGGATCTTCGACCACCAGGACTCCAACGGCGGTGGCGGCACCATCACCAACGGCGACACCCAGTGGATGACCGCCGGTTCGGGCCTGCTGCACATCGAGGCGCCGCCGGAGCACCTGGTCATGTCGGGCGGTCTCTTCCACGGGCTCCAGCTCTGGGTGAACCTCCCCGCCAAGGACAAGATGATGGCGCCGCGCTACCAGGACATCCGGGGCGGCAGCGTCCAGCTGCTCACCACCCCCGACGGCGGCGCGCTGCTGCGTGTCATCGCCGGTGAGCTGGACGGGCACGCGGGTCCCGGCATCACCCACACGCCGATCACCATGATCCACGCGACGGTGGCGCCGGGCGCCGAGATCACCCTGCCGTGGCGCGAGGACTTCAACGGCCTCGCCTACGTGCTCGCCGGGCGCGGCTCGGTGGGCGCGGAGCGCCGTCCGGTGCGCACCGGGCAGACCGCGGTCTTCGGTGCCGGGTCCGCGCTGACCGTCCGCGCGGACGAGAAGCAGGACTCCCACACCCCGGACCTCGAGGTCGTCCTTCTCGGCGGACAGCCCATCCGTGAGCCCATGGCCCACTACGGCCCGTTCGTCATGAACACCAAGGACCAGCTCATGCAGGCCTTCGAGGACTTCCAGAAGGGCCGCCTGGGCACGGTGCCGGCGGTGCACGGCATGACGGAGAAGGGCCCGCAGGGCTGACCTGGATCTGTTCGCCCACCACTCGGCCGACGGTTTCGGGTGGTGGGTGGGCACAGGCCGGGGGTCCAGGGGGCGGGAGCCCCCTGGACCCCCGGCACCGCTTCACTCACCCACCCGGCCCGCCACAGCAGGGCACCCGAACCCACGGCGTGCTCCGCTGGAAGCGTGCAGCTTCTCCCCGTACCCGTGCGCCGGTTCGCCGCCTGGTGTGCCGTACTGCTGCTGGCCGCCGGGCTGGGCTGGGTCGGCATCCGCCTGTGCGGAGAGCTGCGTACCGCGGTCACCCCCGTACTGCTCGCTCTCCTCGGTACCGCCCTGCTGGGCCCCCTGTACCGCTGGCTGCTCAAGATGAAGCTGAACGCCAGCCTCGCCGCCGCCCTGACCTGCGTGGCCGTGGTGGCAGTCGTCGGCGGAGCGGTCTACATCGTGGTCGCCGCCCTCGTCGACACCGGCGACGAGATCGTGGCGTCCCTCCGCGAGGCGGCCAAGGCCGTCGCGCGGCACTTCGGCGCCGCCGGCACCGGCCTGGACGACCTGGCGGGCAACGCCCGCGAACTGCTGGGCAAGTTCGGCGGCACCGCCGTCTCCAACGTCATCAGCGGCGTCAGCGTGGTCGGCGAGTCCGTCGCCATCGCCGTACTCGCCCTGCTGCTGGTCTTCTTCTTCCTCCGCGACTCCCACCGCGCCCTGCGCTCCCTGCGCGGCTTCGCCCCGGCGGGCACCGCCGACGTGGTGGAGGCCATGGCGCGCCGGGCCTTCGAGGCGGTCGAGGGGTTCATGCGCGGGACGACGATCATCGCGCTCATCGACGCCGTCTGCATCACCGTCGGCCTGCTGATCCTGCGCGTACCCGGCGCGGTGGGCCTGGGCGCGCTCGTCTTCGTCTCCGCCTACATCCCCTACCTCGGCGCCTTCCTCTCCGGCGCGGTCGCCGTCCTGGTCGCCCTCGCGGACCGGGGTTTCGTGATCGCGCTCTGGGCGCTCGGGGTGGTGCTCGCGGTCCAGGTGCTGGAGGGGCACGTGCTCCAGCCGGCCATCCAGAGCCGCACGGTGCAGATGCACCCGGCGGTGGTGATGCTGACGATCACCGCCGGCGCCTCCGTAGCGGGCATCCTCGGCATGCTCCTCGCCGTCCCCCTGACCGCGGCCGTCTTCGGCGTCGTCCAGGAACTCCGCGAGCGGTACGGCACCCCGCACGAGCAGCCCTAGACCGCGCCGTCCGTCTCGTCCGCGTCGTCGTCCCCGGGGCGCTCGTACAGTTCGAACCAGATGCTCTTGCCCTCGCCGCGCGGCTCGACCCCCCAGGCGTCGGCGAGCATCTCGATCAGCATCAGGCCGCGCCCGGAGGAGGCCAGTTCGCCGGGGCGGCGCTTGTGCGGGAGGTCGTCGCCGCCGTCGGTGACCTGGACGCGCAGCCGGCGCTGGGCGTGTTCGCCGAAGATCTCCGCGAGCAGCAGCGCGTCGTCGTCGGTGTGCACCAGCACGTTGGTGGTCATCTCCGAGACCAGCAGCACCGCCGAGTCCACCTGTTCGGCCGGGGTCCAGTCGTGCAGCAGCTCACGCAGGTGCTGGCGGGCCTCCGCGATCCGCTCCGGCTCGTCCTGCGCCACCGACAGCAGCGTGCTGCGCACCCGGCTCCGGGCTGTGGCCGCCGGGCCGCTGAGCCCCCAGCTCTCCCCGGAGCGGAACAGCAGCAGCACCGCGATGTCGTCCTCGCGGCGGTCGGTCAGCGGGCCGGTGGTGTGGTGGGAGGAAGGCCCGTGCACCCCTTGCACCAGCGCGTCCGCGAGCCCCTCCAGACCGTTCTCGCGCTCCGACTCCTTGGCGCCGTACCGCTCCAGGATGGCCCGGATGCGCCGCCAGCCGCTCTCCATGTCGTGGCCGCCGGTCTCGATGAGGCCGTCGGTGCACAGCATCATCGTCTCGCCGGGCTCCAGCGTGAACCGGGTCGTCGGGTAGTCCCCGTCCGGGTCGACGCCCAGCGGCAGCCCGCCCGCCGTCGGCCTGAGCACCACCGTGCCGTCGGGCAGGCGGATCACCGGCTCCGGGTGTCCGGCGCGGGCCACCTCCAGCCGCCCGGTCGCGGGGTCGACCTCCGCGTACAGGCAGGTGGCGAAGCGCACATCGGTCATGTGCTCGCCATGGGTGATGCCGTGCAGGAAGCGGGAGGCGCGGGAGAGCACCGCGTCCGGGCGGTGCCCCTCGGCCGCGTACGCCCGCAGCGCGATCCGGAGCTGGCCCATCAGGCCCGCCGCCCGTACGTCGTGCCCCTGCACGTCCCCGATGACCAGCGCGAACCTGCCGCCCTGCGCGGTGGTCGGGGAGACCCCGCCGGGCAGCGGGATCATGTCGTACCAGTCGCCGCCCACCTGGAGGCCGCCGCCGGTCGGGATGTAGCGCGCGGCCACGCCCATGCCGGGGATCTCCGGGAGCAGCGAGGGCATCATCGACCGCTGGAGCCCCTCGGACAGCTCCCGCTGGGTCTCCGCGTCGCTCGCCCGCGTCAGCGCCTGGGCCAGCATCCGGGCCACCGTGGTCAGCACCGCCCGCTCGTCCGGGGTGAACGCCACCCGGTCGCTGAACGCCGCCATCCACGCGCCCCGCGTCCGCCCGCCCAGCGTCAGCGGCAGGAACGCCCACGAGCAGCGCCCGAACCGCTCGACCAGGGGCCAGGTGGTCGGATAGCGGTCCCGGTACTCGCCGGGCGAGGACAGATAGACCGCCTGGCCGGTGCGGACCACCTCGGCAGCCGGATAGTCCGTGTTCAGTGGCATCTGGCTGAAGGGGCCGCTGTCGGTGGGGAGGTAGCCGTGCTGGCCGATGATCGTCAGCCGGTCGCCCTCCACGCCGAACACCGCGAGCCCGTCCGGGGAGAAGCCCGGCATGGACAGCGTGGCCGCGACCCGCAGCACCTCTGCCGTCGACCGCGCCTCGGCCAGCGCCCGGCCCGCGTCCAGCAGGAACGCCTCGCGGGAGCGCCGCCAGTCCCCGGTGATCGCGCTGCGCGCCGAGGACGTGCCCGACGCCGGCTCGATGACCTCCTGAAGGGTGCCGACCAGCTCGTACGCCCCCCGTTCCCGGTCGTAGGCGGGCTTCGACCGGCTGCGCACGACCCGGACGGTACGGCCCTCCGCGTCCACCACCCGGATGCGTACCTCGGCGAGCGTGCCGCGGGCCACGGCGAGCGGGATGACACCGGTGATCTCGTGCCAGTCGGAGGGGTGCATCCGGGCACGGGCCTGGTTCTCGGTGAGCGTGGTGGGGCGGGCCGGCAGCCCCAGCAACCGCGCCGCCTCCGCGTCCACGGTGACCATCTCCGTGGCCGTGTCCCACTGCCAGAGCCCCGTGGCGAGGGAGACGAGGACATCCCCCAGGGACGGCAGTGGCTCACCTGTACGCATTGCCCCACTTTAAGAAGGTCGTCCCCACTACTGCCACCCTGGTACGGCCAGTGGTAATGGTGGGGAGGCGATCATGGGCTGCCCGGTACCCTTGATGGGTCCGGGCCCCGTGCCCGTTCTGGCCGGGGAGAGCACAGCCCGGCGAAGAACCCCCAACGAAGGACGATGAACGACGATGCATCGGTACAGGTCCCACACCTGCGGCCAGCTCCGCGCCTCCGACGTCGGTACCGACGTCCGGCTGAGTGGCTGGCTGCACAATCGGCGCGACCTGGGCGGCATCCTCTTCATCGATCTGCGTGACCACTACGGCATCACGCAGCTCGTGGCCCGCCCCGGCACCCCCGCGTACGAGGCGCTGGACTCCATCACCAAGGAGTCCACGGTCCGCATCGACGGCCGCGTTGTTTCACGTGGAACCGAGAATGTGAACCCCGAGCTGCCCACCGGCGAGATCGAGGTCGAGGTCGCCGAGGTCGAGCTGCTGGGCGCCGCCGCCCCGCTGCCCTTCACGATCAACGCCGAGGACGGGGTCAACGAGGAGCGGCGCCTGGAGTACCGCTTCCTGGACCTGCGCCGCGAGCGCATGCACCGCAACATCATGCTGCGTACGGCGGTCATCTCCGCCATGCGCCAGAAGATGTCCGCGATGGGCTTCAACGAGATGGCCACGCCGATCCTGTCCGCCACCTCCCCCGAGGGCGCCCGCGACTACGTCGTGCCCTCGCGCGTCCACGCGGGCCGGTTCTACGCCCTGCCGCAGGCCCCGCAGCAGTTCAAGCAGCTGCTGATGATCTCCGGCTTCGACCGGTACTTCCAGATCGCGCCCTGCTTCCGTGACGAGGACGCGCGTGCCGACCGCTCGCCGGGTGAGTTCTACCAGCTCGACGTCGAGATGAGCTTCGTCGAGCAGGAGGACGTCTTCCAGCCGATCGAGAAGCTCATGACCGAGCTGTTCGAGGAGTTCGGCGGCGGCCGCCACGTCACCTCGCCCTTCCCGCGCATCCCGTTCCGCGAGGCCATGCTCAAGTACGGCTCCGACAAGCCGGACCTGCGCGCCAAGCTGGAGCTCGTGGACATCACCGACGTCTTCGAGGGCTCGGCGTTCAAGGCGTTCGCGGGCAAGCACGTGCGGGCCCTGCCGGTGCCGGACGTCGCGGGCCAGAGCCGCAAGTTCTTCGACGGCCTCGGCGAGTTCGCCGTCTCGCAGGGCGCTCAGGGCCTGGCCTGGGTGCGCGTCGGCGAGGACGGCTCGCTGACCGGCCCGATCGCCAAGTTCCTCACCGAGGACAATGTCGCCGAGCTGACCAAGCGCCTGTCGCTGGCCCCCGGCCACGCGGTGTTCTTCGGCGCGGGCGAGTTCGACGAGGTCTCCAAGATCATGGGCGCGGTGCGCGTCGAGGCGGCCAAGCGCGCGGACCAGTTCGAGGACGGCGTCTTCCGTTTCTGCTGGATCGTCGACTTCCCGATGTACGAGCGGGACGAGGAGACCGGGAAGATCGACTTCTCGCACAACCCGTTCTCGATGCCGCAGGGCGGCCTGGAGGCCCTGGAGACCCAGGACCCGCTGGACATCCTGGGCTGGCAGTACGACATCGTCTGCAACGGTGTGGAGCTCTCCTCCGGCGCCATCCGGAACCATGAGCCGGACATCATGCTCAAGGCGTTCGAGATCGCGGGCTACGACCGGGACACGGTCGAGGACAAGTTCGCCGGCATGCTCCGCGCATTCCGCTTCGGCGCCCCGCCGCACGGTGGGATCGCCCCCGGTGTGGACCGCATCGTCATGCTCCTCGCCGACGAGCCCAACATCCGCGAGACCATCGCCTTCCCGCTCAACGGCAACGCCCAGGACCTCATGATGGGCGCCCCGACCGAGCTGGACGAGTCCCGCCTGCGCGAGCTGCACCTGAGCATCAGGAAGCCGCAGCCGAAGTAGTAAGCGGTGCGTGTGAGACGGCCCGGCCCCTCTGGGGAGCCGGGCCGTTTCTATTCCTCGTCCTCGTCCGGAGAGGCGCCGTCCTCCAGCAGGCGGTCCGCGATGTCGTCGGACCAGTGCTGGGCCCAGGCGCGCAGGGGGCCGACCTCTTCACGGGGAAGGCCGTAACGGAGGAACTCGAAGTCGGAGTAGAAGTCGGTGCCGGTGAGGCGGGACTGGAGGGTGGGCAGGTCGAAGGCGTCGTGGGCGTGCCTGCGGCCCAGCTCCTCCAGCTCGGGCAGCGAGTAGTGCTCGGCGGCGGCGCGGGCGTCGATCAGGTCCACGGCGGCTCCCCGGTCGTACAGCGCGCGGATCTTCGTACCGACGGCGTCCGCGAGCGAGAGGGCGGGTCCGTACGGGGTCAGCTCGGGCGGCTGCCAGAAGGCTTCCTTGTGCAGCGCGAGGTCGAGGTCCTCCCCGCTCTGCGGATCACCGACGACGAGCTGACCGGTGAGCACCCCGACGGCCCCGGCCCGCACGGCCCGCCCCCGGGCCTCGAGCGCGGCCGCGAGCCCGCGGACAACCCCCTCCATCGCCTCGCCGCTCTCGGTGGCGAAGTCGAGATTGCCGTGCCCCCGGTCCACCACCCCGTGCGCCTCCAGCGCATACCCCCCGGCCAGCACCAGCCCGTACGGGCTCCCCGCACTGACGACGTCGGCCAAGAGGCGCTCGTGGGTCTCGATGATGCTCACGGCACCCGTACTCTGCCAGACCCGAACCGGGTCAGACCGACTCCGGTGCCTCCGGGGTGTCGGTGAGGAGATCCTCGGCCCGTTCGACAGTCCCGGCACGATCGAGCCATTCGCTCACGCGGGCCAGGTCGGTGCAGGCGGTGATCTGCTCGCGGACATCGTCCGGGACCGGGACGCCGCGCACCTCCAGCACCCGTAGCACGCCCTTCGCCTCACCCATCGCCTCACCCTCGTTGAACGTGCGCTCCAGCAGGGTGCCTCGACCGGGGAAGTGGTTCACGAACGACATGATGTTCCTCCACTTGTCGCCCGCGGGAGTCGTCCCGAGGGCGCTGTCCAAGAACTGACCGATGTACAGAGCGGCGTGGCCGGCCATCTTCGGGAGCGCGTTGCCGAGTGCGTCCAGTATGGCGTCGCCCACCGGTGTGCTGGCGTGTGCCAGTGCTGAAAAGGCGGCCATGGCGGGCTTCTCGGCCGCCGTCCTTGCGTCGGTGATCGCGGGAAGGTTGTCCGGGCCGACGACAAAGGTGGGTGCTCTGTCCGGGGGATGGGGAGGGGTTCACTCGTTCGAGGGGCGAGGGGAGGTTCCCGCAGGTGCCGGGACATGCGACGGCGCCGACCCCGAGGGGGCGGCGCCGTCGTGGGAGGGCGGGGTCAGCCTTCCGTGCCGCCGAAGCGCTCCTTGTACGTCTCCAGGTCCTCGTCCGTCAGCTTGGCGAAGAGGACCGGGGGGACGGTGAAGGGGATGCCGGGCTGGAGGGTGGTGAGGGTGCGGGCCTCCTCCTGGGTGATCCAGGTGGCCGTGTCGTCCGGGAGGGAGAAGGCCGCGCGCATGGCTGCCGCCGAGGCCGGGATGAAGGGCTCGGAGACCACCGCGTAGAGGTGGATCAGGTTCATCGCGGTGCGCAGGGTGAGGGCCGCCGCGTCCTTGTCGGTCTTGATCTCCAGCCAGGGGGCCTTCTCCTCCAGGTAGGAGTTGCCGGCCGACCACAGGGCGCGCAGGGCGGAGGCCGCCTTGCGGAACTGGAGCGCCTCCATCTGGTTCTCGTACTCCGCGAGCAGCCCGGCGATCTCCTCGCCCAGGCGGGTCTCCGCCTCACCGGGCTCGCCGCCCGCCGGGACCTCGTCGCCGAAGCGCTTGCGGGAGAAGGACAGGACGCGGTTGACGAAGTTGCCCAGCGTGTCCGCCAGGTCCTTGTTCACCGTGGCGGTGAAGTGCTCCCAGGTGAAGGACGCGTCGTCCGACTCGGGGGCGTTGGCGATCAGGAAGTAGCGCCAGTAGTCCGCGGGCAGGATGTCCAGGGCCTGGTCGGTGAAGACGCCCCGCTTCTGCGAGGTGGAGAACTTGCCGCCGTAGTACGTCAGCCAGTTGAACGCCTTGACGTAGTCGACCTTCTTCCACGGCTCGCGCACGCCCAGCTCGGTCGCCGGGAACATCACGGTGTGGAACGGGACGTTGTCCTTCGCCATGAACTCCGTGTAGCGGACGGTGTCGTCCGCCTCGTACCACCAGGACTTCCAGTCCCGGTTCTCCGGGTCCTGATCGGCCCACTCCTTCGTCGCGCCGATGTACTCGATCGGGGCGTCGAACCAGACGTAGAAGACCTTGCCCTCGGCGGCCAGCTCCGGCCAGGTGTCGGCCGGGACGGGCACGCCCCAGTCCAGGTCACGGGTGATCGCGCGGTCGTGCAGGCCCTCGGTCAGCCACTTGCGGGCGATCGAGGAGGCCAGCTGCGGCCAGTCCTGCTCGTGCCGGGCCACCCACTCCTCGACCTCGTGCTGGAGCTTGGACTGCAGCAGGAAGAGGTGCTTGGTCTCGCGGACCTCCAGGTCCGTGGAGCCGGAGATCGCGCTGCGCGGCTCGATCAGGTCGGTCGGGTCCAGCACCCGGGTGCAGTTCTCGCACTGGTCACCGCGGGCCTTGTCGTAGCCGCAGTGCGGGCAGGTGCCCTCCACGTAGCGGTCCGGCAGGAAGCGGCCGTCGGCCGGGGAGTAGACCTGGCGGATCGCCCGCTCCTCGATGAAGCCGTTCTCGTTCAGCTTCCGGGCGAAGTGCTGGGTGATGTCGCGGTTCTCGGCGGAGGAGCTGCGGCCGAAGTAGTCGAAGGCCAGCGCGAAGCCGTCGTACACCGCCTTCTGCGCGTCGTGCGCCTGGGCGCAGAACTCGTCCACCGGCAGACCCCGCTCCTTCGCGGCCAGCTCGGCGGGGGTGCCGTGCTCGTCGGTCGCGCAGATGTACAGGACGTCGTGGCCGCGCTGGCGGAGGTACCGGGAGTACACGTCCGCCGGGAGCATGGACCCCACCATGTTGCCCAGGTGCTTGATCCCGTTGATGTACGGAAGGGCGCTGGTGATGAGGTGTCGAGCCATCGGGGGCTGCTCCCAGGTCGCTATGGGTACGAACCTTGAAATCGTAGCCGACGTGTGTATGCCGCCCGCCTCCCGTTTTACGGGGTGGGACGCGGGCGGCATCGGGATGCTGCGGGAGGTTACGGGCGCCAGGCGGCGAGTACGCCCTCGTACAGCTCGGTGTCCGTGAGCTCGCGGGGGGTGGGGCCCGCGTGGAAGAAGGACGTGTTTCCGGTCTTGAGCTTGCGGAGGTAGTCGAACGCCTTGTTGTCCGGCTCACCGAAGGCGACGAACGAGAAGAAGACCTTGGGGTGGGTCTTCGCGGCGTTCGTGAGGGCCTGGGTGGCGGGGGTCTTGGCGTCGGGGGCGCCGTCCGTCTGGAACACGACGAGGACGTTGTCCTCGGCGCTGTTGTGCTTGTCGTGGTGGGCGAGTACGGCTTCCACGGCGGCGTGGTAGCTGGTGCGGCCCATGCGGCCGAGTTCCGCGTGCGTCTCGTCGATCTTGGTGGCGTGGTCCTCGGTGAGAGTGAGGTCGGTGGTGCCGTCGACCTCGGTGGAGAAGAAGACCACGTGGACGGTCGGGTCCTTGTCCAGGTGGGCCGCGAGCGCGAGGGTCTGGTCGGCGAGGGCCTGGGCCGAGCCGTCCTTGTAGTAGGGGCGCATGCTCGCGGAGCGGTCCAGCACGAGGTAGAGCTTCGCTGTCGTGCCGGTGAGGTCGGTGGCGGCGAGGGTTGCTGCCGCGGCGGTGTGGGCGGTGGTGAGGGACGGTGTCTGGGCGAGCGTCTCGCCCTCGGCCCCGGCCGTGTCCCCACCCGCACCACCCTCGCGGGGTGCTTTGTCGCCTGCGGGTGCGGCCTGCGGGGGCGCGGGAGCGTCGGCGGCCTCGGGGGCGGGGGCGGCCTCCGGCTCGGCGTCGGCTTCCGGGGCGGGGGCGGACTCCGTCTCGGCCTTCGCCTCCGTCTCCGGCTCGGCAGTGGCCTTCGCGTCGGCGTCCGGCCCGGCCTTCGCCCCGGGCTGGGGCTCGGCAGGAGCCTCCGTCTCGGCGGCGGCCTTCGGCTTGGCCTCGGCGGCGGCCTTCGGCTTGGCCTCGGCGTCCGTCTCGGCGGGGGCCTTCGCCTTGGGCTTCGACGCGGGGGAGGTCTCCGGGGTGGCGTCGGCCGGGGCGGGGGTGGCCTCCGGCTCGGCCTTGGCCTCGGGCTCGGCGGGAGTCGTCGCCTTCGATTCGGCCTTTGCCTCCGTCTCGGCCTCGGGCTCGGCAGTGGCCTTCGCGTCGGCGTCCGCCTCGGCCTCGGCGGGAGCCGCCGCCTCCGGCTCGGCAGGGGCCTTCGCGTCGGCGTCCGGCTCGGCCTTTGCCTCCGCCTCGGGGGCGGTCTTCGCCTCGGCCTTGGCCTCGGGCTCGGGGGTGGTCTTCGCCTCGGCCTTCGGCTCCGGCTCGCGGGTGGCCTCCGCGTCGGCCTCCGGCTCGGCCTTCGCCTTCGCCGCCGGGGTGGGCTCGGTTTCGGGGTCCGCCTTCGCCGCCGGGGTGGGCTCGGGGTCGGCGTCAGACTTCGCTGCCGGGGTGGAGGTGATCTTCGGGGCGGGGACGGTGTCCCGGTCGGCGTCGGCCTCGGGGGCCCGCGGGGCGCTTTCCGAAGCCGGTTCCGCGAAGGTGCCGGTGGGCGGTTCCGTGGACTGCTCGGGGATGGCCGGCTGGTCGTGCTCCGCCTCCGCCTCGGGGAGCGGCTCGGTGCGCTGCTGGGGGACCACCACCTCCGGGTCCGCGTCGATGATGGCCGGCTCCAGCAGCAGGGGCTCGATCTCCGGTGCCTTCTCCTTCGGAGCTTCGGCCTCGGGCTCCGGGGTGACCGGGGCGTCCGCCGTGGGCGCGGTCTCCGCATTCGGCGACTCCGCCGGGGCGGAGGTCTGCGGTGCAACGGCAGCTTCCGCCTCCGTCGACTTCTCCGAGTCCAGCGCCTCGGACATGGGCGCTGATTCCGCCTTCGGCGTCTCCGAGGCGGGCGTGGTCCCCGCGTTCGGCGCAGCCGTTCCGGCCGGCTCCTCCGAGGCAAGGGCCTCAGCCGCGCCGTCCGCCTCCGCCGACTTCACGGCAGCCTCGGCGTCCACCGGCTCCGGGTTCTCCACCGCGGCCGGGGTCTCCGACGCGGCCGGGGTCTTGGGTGCAGCTTCCGCCTTCGGTGAGTCCGAGCCTCCCTGGGACGGGACCCTCGGGTTCTCGAACGCCTCTGTTACCAGGTCGTGTTCCTGGCGAGGGGTCGGGAGGTGGTCTGCACTCTCCGCCTCGGCGGGACGCCCTTTGCGTCCTCGGCCGAACGCGTTCCGCAGGAGAGTGAGAATGCCCATGTGCGCACCCCTTCGCGTGAGTTGTCGCCGTAGATCCCTGGCCAGGACGGCCACGTCAGGTTAGCGGCCCTTCAGTGCGGTGTGGCGATGGCTCTCGCGGCCGCCACTTCTTGTCGTACCGGTTCCAGCACGCTGCCCGCCGGGCCGGTCAGGTGGGTGGGGAAGCCGGTGAGGATTTCGGCCTCCCGCACCCCCTCCGCCAATTCACCGAGTTGGCGCACCACTTGGTGGACCTCGGCGGAGGACGGGGGCGGTGCGCCGTGGTGGACGCGGACGCGTGCCGCGGTCGTCGCGTCGACGATCCGCTCCACGGCGACCACCAGCGGCCACCATGCCGCAGCGCGCCGTCCGGTGGGCGGCGGTTCGGTGAGCGCGCGCTGGAATTCCGTCCGGATGGTGGACAGGTCGCGGTAGAGACGGCGTCGCATCCGGGTGCGGCGGACGGGGTCCGTCTCGGTGCCGAACGCCGTCTCGACGTACACCGCCGTGTCCTCGACCGCGTCCGCGAGCCGGTCGCCGACACGGGTGTGCCAGCTCTCCGGCCAGAGGAGGTACCCCGCGACCAGGGCGATCCCGCAGCCCATCAGGGAGTCCAGCAGGCGGGGCAGCAGCAGGCCGGTGCCCTCGTGGTTGAGGATGTCGGAGAGCAGGAGGATCACCGGGGTGATCGCGGCGGTCTGGAAGCCGTAGCCGCGCGGGGTGAGCGCCGGGACGAGCGGGGCGAGCAGCATCATCACCGGTACGTCCCACCAGCCGATCGGCACCTCCGCCAGGATCGCCGCGGCGATCGCCAGCCCCACCACCGTGCCCAGCGCGCGCAGCAGGGCGCGGGAGAAGACCGAGCCGAAGTCGGGCTTGAGGACGAAGGTGACGGTCAGCGCGACCCAGTACGAGCGCGGGACCGGGACGAGGGAGACGAGGGCCTGCGCGATGCCGATGCAGACGGCGAGACGGAGCCCGTAGCGCCAGGAGCCCGCGGAGAGCACCGCGTTCCGGGTGGCTTGGGCGGCGCGGACGTGGAGGGCGACGGTGTGTTCGTCGATACCGCGCGGGTCCGCCGAGGGGGAGGTGACCACCGCGGCGGTGTGCTTGAGGGCGTGGTCGACGGCGCGCTCGGTCTCGGTGAGGGCGAGGGGGAGCTTGGGCAGGCGCAGACGGGTGGTGTCGCCGGTCTCGACGGCGTCGGCCAGTTCCCGTACCGCTCGGGGGACCTCGGGCGGGAGGGGGCGGCCGGTGAGGTGGACGGCGGGGGCGGCCTCGACGACCGGGGTGATGGCGTTCAACTGGGCCAGCAGCCGGGTGAGTTCCTCGCTGCGGCCGTGGTGGCGGGCGCGGTGTCCGAGGATCAGGTCGAACGCCTGGTCCAGCGCGCGGGTGACGTCGAAGCGGGTGCCGATGTAGCGGTCGTCGTCGCCGGTGTCGTCCAGCAGGTCGGCGACCCGGCGGTAGGCCTTCGCCACCGCCGCCCGTTCCGGCACCCCGGCCCGCAGGGGCCACGCCAGCAGGGCGAGGGCCAGTACCAGCAGGCCGCCTCCGGTCATCAGCAGCGGCGCCAGCCACCAGGGGTGGGGCAGCGGGAGCCCGGCGCCGACCACGCAGTTGAGCAGGAGCAGCAGCCCCGACACGGAGGCCACCGTGCCGATGGTCGAGATCATCCCGGAGACCAGCGCGACCAGGGTGACCACGACGACGGCGGACCATCCCTGCCCGAACACGAGCTGTCCGAGGATGACCCCGACGGCGCCGGTGAGCTGGGGTACGGCGATGGTGATGACCCGCATCCGGTACGCGTCCGCGGTGTCGCCGATGACCCCGTTCAGCGCCCCCATCGACGCGAGCGCCCCGAGCGCCGGCTGCCCGGCCGCGAACCCGGCCGCCAGGGGCGACGCCATCGCCAGGGAGGCCCGCGCCACAGCGGCCCAGTTGACCGGCGCCGGACGCGGCCGAAGGTTCCGGACCAGCCAGTCGGGCGGCGCCAGGCCAATGGGCAACTCTCGGACCATGTGCCCATTATGTCCACTGTGGCCTCCGGTCCCCTCAACCGGCCCGCCAGGCAGAAAGCTTGGCGGTACTCACCGCCGGGTGACCCGGGCCCCCCTCAGACCCGCGCCCGGGTCCGCGCGGGCGTCCCCGCCGACTTCCCCCCTCCCTCCCCCCGCCGGCGCGCCGACCGGCGCCGGGTCAGCCATACCGTCAGAGCCACCACCAGGCCCAGGACCAACAGGAGCCAGGAGACCGTGCGGAGGCCGGAGGTGAGGGTGTCGTAGACGGCGGCGGCCACGGGGTGGGGGACGTCGGCGGGGAGGTCGGCGAGGGTGAGGGCGCGGCCTGCCGTGAGGGCCAGGCCGAGGAGGGCGCCGCCCAGCGCGGTGCCCAGGGCGGTGGCGACGATCGCGCGCCGGCGGCGTACGGCCAGGGCGATGCCGGCGGCGGCGAACAGGACGGCTGCCACCGGCAGCCACAGACCGGCGACTTCGAGCATGTGGAATCCCTTGCGGTACCGGGTCAGCTCCCCCGCCGGGAGCACCGGGACCTCGGTGTGGCGCACTGGGATGCGGGCGGCGAGCGGAATGTGGTCCTCGGCGAGCTGGGCCTTGACCTCGGCGGTCACCGGGGCGAGGTCGACGGTGACCGCGCGCGGGGCGTCGCCCGCCGGGGCGTCCGCGCGCAGCGCCCGCAGCACCGCGTCGTGGGTGACCCGGTTGCCGGTGTTCCAGGCGAGGCGGAAGGCGCGGGTGTGGGTGAAGGAGCGCACCGCGTCCCGGACGAAGGGGCCGACCGAGCCGCGTACCGGCGTCATGTCCGCGTGCTGGCCGACCTCGCGGAGGATGCCGTCTCCGACCGTGTCCGCGACGGCGTCCCGCACGGCCGGGTCGGCGGCGAGCGGGGCCATCGTGGTGACGTACCGGCCCGTGTCGGTGAGCGTGTACGCCGCCCAGGCCGCCGGTGCGCCGAAGGGCACGAGGAGGCAGGCCAGGGCGATCAGCGCGGCCGACAGGGCACTCCTCAGTCGGGGGTGCACGTCTTACAGGCAAGTCCCGCCGGACCTTCGGCGCGAGCGGTGGGGGTGCGTTCGGGGGACGGACGCACCCCCACCGGCTCAGCTCACCCGGTGCCCCACCGCGTCCTCGTGGGTGTAGAAGCGGTAGAAGAACACGATGAACGTCACCGCCGCCACGATCAGCGGAATCCCCACCGACCGCACGAGCGAGGCGCCCGCCTGGTTGTAGAGGAAGCCGAAGGACGCGCCGACGAACGCCGCCCACAGCAGCGCGTGCGTCTCGCGCCGCAGCCGGGGCGCGATCCTCAGCACGGCGTAGAACACGACGCCGAAGACCAGGGCGGTGAGGAACCCGAAGAGCAGGTTCCAGCCGGTGACCGGGCCGCCGGAGCGGCGGTTCGCGGCCGCCCAGTAGCCGTAGACCAGCGCCAGCAGCACCGGTACCGCGACCCTGGCCATGCGGTGGGTGCGGGTGTCGAAGACGTCGGGGGGCGGGGTGATCGCCTTCGGGGCGTCCTGGCGGCCGCCTCGGATCGGCGTGCCGGGCGCGGGTGCCGCGTGAGCCATGAGAGCGCTCCTTCTCTCGCCGCTTCGGGCCATGGGGTGACGGCCCGGCTTCCAGGGCACACCTGCGGCGACGGCCCGGCAACTCGGCCGGGCGGGTGACGGGGCCCGGATGCGGCCTGGACCGGCCCGTGTTCCCCTGAGGTTTCCGAGGAGGGCGGCCCGCCGCGACCTTCGCGCGGCCCCGGGACGGAGATGGGGCTCGTGACCGAGATGGAGTACGGGGACCGGCGCGAGCAGCGGCGGACCGTGGGCCGGGGCACCGCCTGGCTGGTGCCGCTGGTGCTGCTGGCGGCCATCGTGACGGTGGACCTCCAGACCGGGGAGAAGTTCCGCGTGGTCTCCTGGATCATCCTGGTGCCGAGCATCGCCGCCGCGATCTGCGGGGTCGGCGCGACCATCCTGTTCGCCCTGCTGTCCCTGGCCGCCTACCTCGCCGTGGACACCGCCTTCCCCGAGCGGTACCGGGCGGGCACCGCCGACTTCGTGCTGCTCGCGTTCGGCGGCGTGCTCGCCGTGACCGCCTCCGTGGTGCGGACGCGCCGGGAGCGGCGGGGCCTGCACATGCGGGACATCGCCGAGACCACCCGCCGTACGGTGCTGCGCCCGCTGCCGCCGAACTGGGCCGGTCTGGAGCACGCGGGCGTGTACCTGGCCGCCGACGTGGACGCGCGGGTGGGCGGTGACTTCTACGACATCCAGCCCGGCCCGAACGGCACGCGGGTGCTCCTCGGGGACGTGCAGGGCAAGGGCCTCGGCGCGGTGGAGACGGCCGCCGCCCTGCTGGGCACCTTCCGCGAGGTGGCGTACCACGAGCCCGACCTGGTGACCGTGGCCGACCGGCTGGAGGTGCGGATGTGCCGCCACCGGGGGCACACCGCCGCGCTGGGCCGGTACGACGGCGACCGGTTCGCCACCGCGCTGCTGCTGGGCTTCCCCAAGGACGCGCGGGACGCCGTCGAAGTGATCAACTTCGGGCACGAGCCGCCGCTCGCCGTGGGCCCGCGCGGAGTGCGCCCGCTGCCCGGCGGGGAGCGGCTGCCGATCGGCTTCGGGGACCTCACGGGGGCCGCGGAGCCCGGCGCCGAACCGGGACCGCCCGCCTGCCGGGTGCGGCTGGACGAGGACGAGACGCTGCTGATGGTGACGGACGGGGTGACCGAGGCCCGCGACCGCGCCGACGAGTTCTATCCGCTGCTGGACGACGTGGCCCGCGCGGTGGCCGCCGACCACGGCCGGGCCGCGCCCCGGCGGCTGGTCCGCCTGGTCCGTGAGGGCGTGCTGCGGCACACCCGTGGCCGGCTCGACGACGACACCACCGTCTTCGCGCTGCGCAGGCTCCCCGAGCCGCAGTCCGACCCCGGCCCCGCGTCCACGACCGGGCGACCTTCGCGGGCCTGAGCCGCGCCGCCCGCGTCCAGCGGTTACGGTGCTGGCTGACCGGCGTAACCGGCCGGCCGAACACAGGGGGAGGCGCCATGCCCGGAACCGTGCTGCTGCTCGCGGCCGCGCCGCTGGGCCGCGGCCGCCTGGTGGACGCGGCGGCCGTGCTGCCCGTACTGGGCGCGGTCGCGCCGTCCGTGCTGGCGGGCACCGACACCGCGCACGTGGTCGAACTCGCCGACCCGCTCGACCCGCAGGGCGTGCTGACCCGGCTGCGCGCGGCCGCCGCCGCGTCCGGCCCGCTGACGGTGTACGTCACCGGGCAGCTGCTGCTGGACCGCCGCCAGCGACTCCCCCACCTCGCGCTGGCCCGCACCACTCCGGCCACCGCCCGCTACACCGCGCTGCCCTGGCACTGGCTCAAGGACGAGCTGCGGCTCCGCCCGGCCGGGACCACCCATCTGCTGCTGGACCTGCACGCGGACGCCGAGACCTGGGCCGATCTGGCGGAACGCCCGCTGGACTCGGGCCGTACGGCCGTCGTGCACGGCCGGATCGCGCCCCCGCCGGGCCGGCGCCGGATCGCGGAGCCGACGTACATGCGGGCCGTGGCGGCGCTGCTGCGCGGCGGGCACCGGCCGCCGGTCGCGGAGCTGCACCGGCGGGCGCTGGACCGGATCGCGGCCGAGCTGCCGTCCAACCTGGTGCTCACCGCCCCCGACGACGAGGGCGACCCGCACGCCGCGCTGAGCGCCGCCGTCCGGGCCGGGCGCCATGCCGACGCCGACCGGCTGGCCGCCCGCCACCAGGAGGCGGCGGTACGGCGGCACGGGCCCGCCTCCGAGGACGCCCTGCACTGGGCGGAGGTCCGCGCCGACCTGGCGATGTTCGCGGGCGACCCGGTGCGCAGCTGCCGCGCCTGGCTCGGCGTGGCCGGCTTCCGCCTCGCCTCCGGCCACGCTCCCGACGCCCCCGCCGTGGAGTCCGCGGTGGACCGCGCCCACCACCAGTGGAGCCGCATCGAGGACGCGGACCGGGTACGCGAACTGGGCCACAAGCTCGCGGAGTTGCGTGCCCGGGTACCAGGACGCCGGGAGGGCGCCCTGGACGCCGTGCGGGAGCGGCTGGAGCAGCTACAGGACAGCTGACGTCACTTGGTGAACAGGAAGTACTTCCAGGAGCCGTACGTCGTGGAGTTCACGCTGTCGCCGGAGCTGCCGTTGATGTACGACGAGCGCACCCGCAGCCGGTAGCCGGCCTCCTGGCCGTGGTCGCCGGTGTACCGCACCTCGGAGACCCCGTTGGTGCCGAGCTTGAAGTAGTCCGACCCGGCGTCGTACCAGGTGCCCTGGTAGTGGACCTGGATCTCCAGACGGTGCGAACGGCCCTTGTAGTAGGGCATCTTGGTGGTGAAGCGCGGGTCGGTGGACTTGTGGAAGTAGGCGTAGGTCTGGCCGTACGTCCTCACCGACTTGTACTGCTTGGCCGTCGTCAGGGACACGCTGACGCGGGTCCAGACGGTGCTGGTGGCGCTCGCCGTGGCGGTGCGCGCGTCACCGGCGAACTTCGCGGTGAGCTTGGTGTCCCGGCGCAGGTCGAGGGTGACGGCGAGGTCGCCGTTGGAGTTGACCTTGCCGGACTTCACCAGCTTGTTCGGCTTGTCGGCGCCGTAGGGGTCGGCCCAGATCTCCACCGTGCGGTTCTTGTACGTCTTCCCCAGGTGGGCCGTGAACTTCACGTCCTTGCCGTAGGAGTAGACCTTGCCGTTGTTGTTCAGCGACAGCGACGCCTTGCTGCGGGAGACGGTCGCACTGTCGCTGCCGGAGGCCGCGGTGTGGGCGGCGTCGCCCGCGTAGGACACCTTGTACGTGACCTTGCCGCCGGCCGGCGGGGTGTCGGTGAAGGAGTAGCTGCCGTCGGCCTTCGTGCCGACCTGGGGCAGCGGCTTGCCCTTGGGGGACTCCAGGTCGGTGCGGGTCACGGTGAGCCGGGTCCCGGCCGGGAGCGCGGCCTTCGAGGTCACCTTGCCCTTGACGGTGAGCGTCTTGGCGCGGGTCGCGGTGGCCGGGGCGTCGGCGGTGACCTTGGTGACGGCCTTGGTGGGGCCCTCCAGTACGCGCAGCCGGTAGGCGCCGTCGTAGTCGTGGCTGACCGCGAAGAGACGGGAGCTGTCCGGCGCCCAGGCGAGTCCGGCGTCCGCGAGGATCTGGTCGCTCGCCTCGAAGTCGTACTCCCGGACCGACGTCCGCTGCCCCGGCTTGAACACGAACACGTCGGGCTCGTACGCGCCGTCGATGCCCGCCGCCACCGAGCCGTCCGGGGCGATGTCCACTGCGTTCGGGTAGGCGTCGGTCGGGTAGGAGCCGTCGTCCGACAGGTCGGCCGTGTTGTAGACCGCCTGGTGGTACGGGTAGCCGCTGGCCACCACGAGCCGCTGCCCGTCGGGTGTGACGGCGAGGTCGCGCAGGTTGCCGCCGTCCACGCTGCGATGCGCGGTGCGGACGGGGGTGCCGGACGAGACGTCGTAAACGCCCAGTTCGGACGGGCTCTGCGACGGGATGCCGACGACCAGGGTGCCGCCCGCACCGTCGAGCATGGGCGCGGCGAACCAGGGGCTCTGCGGGTCCTGGGCCAGGGCGACGGTGGGCTCGGCCGCGGTGAGGTCGATCGAACCGATGTTGCCGCCGATGCCGGTGGCGTCGGAGTCGTAGCCGAACCACAGCTTGCCGCCGGCGATCGCCGGGTACTTCGGGTCGATGTCGCCCACCGGATAGCGGGCGGACTCGGTGGCGGTCGCGGTGTCGATGGCCACGATCGCGTCCGTGCCGCCGGGGACCGCCGCGTACAGGGTGGCGGAATCGGCGGAGAGTTCCAGGCCGAGCACGCCGGGCAGGGCGGTGAGCTGCTTGACGACCGTGCCCCGGTAGTCGGTGACGACGATTTTGCCGCCGGACGGGTCGCTGAGGAACACCCGCTGGTGGAGGCCGTCCACCACCAGGGAACCGGTCGACCTGACCGGCAGCGGCTGCACGGTGTCGGCGTGGGCGGGGGCGGCCGCGAGGGCCGCCGAGCTGAAGAGCACCGCCAGAGCGGTGGCGGTGGAGCGGGTGCGTATACGCACGCTGATTCGAACCCCCCGGAACGAATGCTGAGTTGGAGCCGTACGGGCGGCACGGCGCGGAGAGTCCCCGGTGCGCCTGTGATGTGGGTGAGCTGTGTGCCTCGTGCGGCGAGTGAGCAAAGAGTAGGTCATGCCGCTGACAGCGTCACGCGCTGATCACCAGGTGAAGCCCTCTTGGATCTTCATGCAGGCATCCGTCCTGTCGCCGCTCAGTACGGCCGCCGATTCGGGGACCTCGCGCTCGGCGGGTTCGGGGAAGCGGTCGCCGGAGGGCCAGTCGGCGCCGACGACGAGGGTGATGTCCCGCGCGTCGTCCACCGCGCGGACGCGGGCGGGGGGGATGTTCAGCTCCTTGGCCACCGCCAGGGCGTCGCCCCTGAGCGTGGTGCCGGAGTAGAGGACGGAGGTGCCGGGCTCGGCGGCGGGGGTCTTCTCGTCGAGGGTGTGGGTGAAGCCGTGGTCGCGGAGGATGCCGGCGACCGCCCCGGCGCGGTCGGGCGCGGGGGACTCCAGGCCCGCGCCGGTGCCGTTCTTGACCCGGACGGTGATCTCGGCGGGGGGCGCGGCCGGGTCGGTGGTCTTCGGACCGGGGTCCTTGGTGCCGCGGCCGTCCAGCGGGACGTCGTCGCGGACCATGGAGACGAGCTTGTCGGCGTCGTCGGCGGCGGGCACCAGGCGGTTGCGGTCCTGCGACCACGGGGTGGTGGGCAGGGTGGTCATGGTGATCCGCTCGGTGGGCACCTTCTGCAGCTCCATCGAGAGGTCGTACAGCTTCTTGACCGTGCCGAGGCCCTCGTCGACGGTGAGCGCGCTGGTCGCGGCCTCCGCGAGGCGCCGCATCTCGGCGGGGTTGCCGAGAGTGGCGTTGGCGCGGAGCTGGCGGACCATGGAGTTCATGTACATGTGCTGGGCGTGGGTGCGGCCGACGTCGGTGCCGTCCTCGAAGCCGTAGCGGGTGCGGAGCCACTGGAGGGCCTGCTCGCCCTTGACCGGGTGGGTGCCCGCCCTGAGCTTCAGACCGGAGCCGTGGCCGCTCGCGGTGTGCGAGTAGACGTTCTGCTCCACGCAGACCGGGACGCCGCCGATGGCGTCGGCCATGGCGACCACGCCGGAGAAGTCGACCATCATGAAGTGGTCCACGGGAATGCCGGTGAGCCGCATCCAGGTGGCGACCGTGCAGCCGGGGCCGCCCCGGCCCAGCGACTCGTTGGCCATCGCCAGGCTCAGCTCCGGATACACCTTCTTGGTGACGGGGTCGGTGCAGCGGGGGATCGGGACCATGGTGTCGCGGGGCAGGCTGATCACCGACATGTCGTTCCGGTCCGCCGAGACGTGCAGCAGCATCTGTACGTCCGCCAGCGGGGGGCGGCCCACATCGCCCTTGGAACCGCCGAGTTCGAGGTCGTCGGCGGTGTTCCGGCTGTCCGAGCCGATCAGCAGGATGTTCAGCGGGGTACGGCCCGCCGCGTCCGGCGTGGCCGAGGGGTTGGGGCTGTCGCCGAGGTTGAGCGGGGCCTTGGCGAGGTTGCCGTTGAGGTGCCGGTAGTAGAGGTAGCCGGCGGCGGCGGTGCCGAGCAGGAGCAGGGCCAGCGCGAGGGCGGTCCAGCGCAGGACGCGTCCGGCCCGCTTTCCCGGCGGCGGCCCGGTCTCGCCGGTGGTGTCCGGTGCCCCGGTGTCCTCCGTGCGCAGGCTGCTACCCGTCATCCCCCGTGCCCTTCCGCCCTGGCCCCCCGACCCCGGCCACCGAAAAGAAACCCCGTTCAGCGGCAAGGCGGTTCGCGCTGCGTGAAGGGCCTGGCCGGATCGTGGCTCACCCTAATGGCGGGGTCCGCTGTCAACTGTTGACGGTGAGATATTCCACTCCGGTACAACCGGTGTCTTGATGGTGTTTGGGGGGGTTCGCCGGGCGGCTCGGGGTGGGTTTTACTCGGGGTTGGGCGAGAAACCCCCTTGCGCGACGAGGCGTTGGGGTTGTCAGGGCTGGGCGTGCCGGGCGACGGGTTCGGGGGCGGCGCCCGCCGCACGGGCCGGGCCGGCGTGGCCGGCGATCACGAGGGTGGCAACGGCCACCACGGCCGCCACGGTCCCTCTGGCGAACGGGCCGGCGTCCGCGAGGCGGAGCCGGGTGCGGGCGGGAGCATGGGGGCGTGCGGCGGGCGTGCGACCTGGCACGGCTACCTCGCAACATCAGCGACGGGTCAAGCGGACTTGAGCCGCCGTTTAACCTAGGGCTGCGGGACCTCAACGACAAGGGGACCCAGGGGAGTTGGGGAGGGGCGGGCATGCCGGAGCGGGACGGACCGGAGGTCGTCGGACGGCGCGTGCAACGGCTGCGCGCCGAACGCGGTATGACCCAGCGACAGTTGGCCGAGCCCGCCTACACCCCCGCCTACATCTCCACCCTGGAGGCGGGCCGGGTACGCGCCTCCGACGACGCCCTGAGGTACATCGCGGACCGGCTCGGCGTCACCTACGACGAGCTGGCCTCCGGCCGCCCCGCGGGACTCGTCACCGCCCTGCGGCTCCGGCTCACCGAGGCGCAGCGCCTCCTCGCGGACGGCCGCGCCGAGGAGGCCACCGAGCGGTACGCGGCCCTGCTGGCCGAGGCGGAGGAACACGGCCTCGGCCACGAACAGGCCGCCGCCCTCATGGGACTTGGCGAATGCGCGCTGGAGACCGGTGAACTCCGTTCGGCGCACGACCACTTCGAGCAGGCTGAGGCACTGCTCTCCGGCGAGACCCTCCCGGTACGGGTACCCGCCGTACGCGGCCGGGCCGTGGCGCACTACCTGGGCGGTGAACTTCGCTACGCGGTCTACCTGCTGGAGTCCGCCCTCGACGAACTCAACCGGGGCGGCCTGCACGACCCGGACGCCCTGCTGCACCTCTACACCGCTGTCATCGGCCCCTACATGGACATGGGCGCCCACGCCCGCGCCGCCCAGGCCGCCGAGTTCGCGCTCGCCCTCGCCCCGCGCGCCGCCGACCCCGCGCTGATCGCCCGGATGCACCGCTCGGTGGCCCGTACGCTGCTCGCCGAGGGCCGGCACGCCGAGGCGGACGCCTCCCTCGCCAAGGCGGCCGGGCTCTACCGCCAGCTCCGGCTGCGCACCGAGCTGGCCAACTGCCACTGGATGCGCGGCTACGTCCACGCCCAGGCGGGCGAACTGGACCGCGCCGAAAGCGAACTGCGGCAAGCGCTGGAGATGCTGGCCGAGACCCGTGCCGCCCTGTACCGCAGCCAGGCCGCGGTCGAGCTGGCCGACGTCCTGCACCGCCGGGGCAGACCCACCGAGGCCGCCGCCCTCCTCGACGGCGTCCTCGGCGACTTCTCCTCCGAACGCGGCGCCGTGCACGCGGCCGCCGCCCACCGCCTCCTCGGCATCATCGCCGAGGAGGCGGACGAAACGGACTCGGCCGAAGAGCACTACGTACGCGCCCTGAGCCTCCTCGAACGCGCTGGTGCGGCAGGCGACCTGGCCGACCTCTGCCGCCTCCTGGGCGACCTCCTCCGCCGCACGGGACGCACGGAGGCGGCCCTGGACGCGTACCGCACGGGGCTGGGCCACCGGACGACGCCGGGCACGACCACATTGGGCCCGGCACCGGCCGGGCCGCCGTTCTAGACCCGCCGCTTTGGACCCGCTGCTCTAGACCTGCGCCCGACCCTGCCGCCGTACGTCCGCCAGCCTCAGCGCGCCGATCTGTACCGCCGCCTGGGTCGCGTCGTTGGGGACGTCGCCCTGGCCGCCGTTGGTGAGGGCGAAGGCGTCCTCGCCCACTCGGGCGGCGGCCAGTTCGACGGTGAGGTCCTGCTCGTCGGCGTCGGGGTTCTCGGGGTCGGTGGCGGTGAGGGTGAGGCGGAGGCCCTGGCGTTTGTCGCCGACCTCGGGGAGGGGGAGGTCGGAGACCTGGACGTCCTCGGTCCAGCCGGTCTGGGTGGTGGCGGTGAAGCGGGCGCACTTGGCCGGCATCTCGCCCAGCCACTTCAGGTCGGCGTCCACGTCGGAAGGGCGCCGGGCGCCGATCTGGTAGCGGAGCTGGGCCCGGGTGCCGGGGTCGTCCAGGGCGACGGCGACGCGGGCGGGGGCGCCGAGGACCTGGTCGGAGTAGAGCGCGTCCAGCAGCCGCTGGCACTCGGCCACCTCCGACCTGGCCTTCAGCAGGCCGTCCCGCCAGGTCGCGATGGAGTCCGCCGCCGCCCACGGCGAGCCGAGGTCGGACTCGGTGACCAGCGCCGCCCGCGCCTGCGCGTCGGTGAGCGCGGAATCCCCGGCGGCCGGTGCCCGGGAGGTGGCCGAGGGCTTCTCGACCGTCGGCAGGGAGTACGTCGCGGTCGGCGGATGCTCCAGACCGAGGGTGACGCACCCGCTCAGCGCGAGCAGGGAGCCGAGCGGCAGGAGGACACGGGCGCCGCGGGTACGTATGCCTCCGGTCATCGGGTGTGCCTCCTGATCGTTCCGGCCGCTGCCTGCTCCTACGGCACCACCGGCGATCACCGCCCACCAGCGCTCCGGTCCGTTCGGGTGAGGGCATAAGGACCGAGGGGGCGGGCGCTCGTCTAGGGTCGGTGTGTCCGTTACGCAGCGACGCCCGGCAGGAGGCCGCCGTGCAGCCCGTGGTGCCCGTGATCATCGACTGCGACACCGGCGTCGACGACGCGCTGGCCCTGCTCCTCGCCGTCCGCCACCCCGGACTCGACCTGCGCGCGGTGACCTGCGTGGCCGGGAACACCGACGTGGACGGCGTGGTCCGCAACACCCTCACCGTGCTGGAGCAGGCCGGCGCCCCCGACATCCCGGTGGCCCGGGGCGCCGAACGCCCGCTGCTGGAGCCCGCCCGCCCGGCCCGCCATGTGCACGGCAGCGACGGCATGGGCGACCTCGGCCTGCCCGCCCCCACCCGCGCCCCGGCCGCCGTGGACGCCGTCACCCTGCTGCACCGGGAGATCCTCGCCTCTCCGCGGCCGGTGACCCTGATCCCCACCGCGCCGCTGACCAACATCGCCCTGCTGCTGCGCACCCACCCGGAGGTGACGTGCAACATCGAGCGCATCGTCTTCATGGGCGGCGCGGCCGGCGTCGGCAACGCCACCCCGGTCGCGGAGTTCAACGTCTGGCACGACCCCGAGGCGGCCGCGATCCTGCTCGGCGCGGACGTGCCGATCACGATGTACGGGCTGGACGTGTTCACCCGCGTCGTGGTCCCCGGCACGGAGGTGCGCCGCCTGCGCGGCTCCGCCGAGCCCGGCGCGAAGCTCGCCGGTGACCTGCTGTCCCACCGCCCGAGCGCCCCCGGCACCACCCCGGACGACGAGGAGGCGGGCGGCCTCGGCGACGCGGGCGCGGTCTGCGCGGTGGCCGACCCGGCCGGGCTCACCACCCGTCTGCTCCCGGTCGAGGTCAGCCTCGCCCCCGGCCCGGCGCGCGGCCAGACCGTCGTCGACCGCCGCCCCCGGCCGGGCGAGTCCGAGATCCACGGCGGCGCCCGCGCGCGGCCCCTGGTGGACGTGGCGCTCGATGTCGACGTGGCCCGGTACGTGGACCTGTACCTGAAGACGGTGGAGCGGCCGTAGCCGAGGATCACGTTTCCGATTCGGGGCGAGTTGGGCAGATTCCTGGCCTCAGGCGAACCGTACGAACGGAGCCCGCATGGCGGACCTCTCGTCCAGGAACCCGGACTGGTGGCGGCAGGCCGTCATCTACCAGGTGTATCCCCGCAGCTTCGCGGACGCCGACGGCGACGGCCTGGGCGACCTGGCGGGCGTCACCGGCCGCCTGGACCACCTGGCCACGCTCGGCGTCGACGCCCTGTGGCTCAGCCCCTTCTACCCCTCCGAACTGGCCGACGGCGGCTACGACGTCGCCGACCACCGGGGCGTCGACCCGCGCCTCGGCACCCTGGACGACTTCGACACCCTGGTCGCGGAGGCCCACCGCCTGGGCCTGAAGGTCGTCGTCGACCTCGTCCCCAACCACACCTCGCACCGCCACCCCTGGTTCCAGGAGGCCCTGCTCTCCGCGCCCGGCTCGGCGGCCCGCGCCCGTTACGTCTTCCGCCCCGGCCGCGGAAAGTACGGCGAACTCCCGCCCACCGACTGGCAGTCGGTGTTCGGCGGCAGCGCCTGGAGCCGCGTCCCGGACGGCGACTGGTACCTCCACCTGTTCGCCCCCGAGCAGCCCGACCTCGACTGGTCCCACCCCGAGGTCCGCGAGGACTTCCGCACCACCCTGCGCTTCTGGTCCGACCGGGGCGTGGACGGCTTCCGCGTGGACGTCGCCCACGGCCTGGCCAAGGACCTCACCGAACCCCTGCGGGACGTCGGGGGCATCGGCGCCACCGGCGAGGAGGCCCTGCCCCTGCTCGCCCCCGGCAGCCACCCCTACTGGGACCGGGACGAGGTCCACGAGATCTACCGTGACTGGCGCACCCTGCTGGACGCCTACGACCCGCCCCGCACCGCCGTCGCCGAAGCCTGGGTCCCGGACACCCGGCGCGCCCTGTACGCCCGCCCCGACGAACTGGGCCAGGCGTTCAACTTCGAGTATCTGGAGACCGGCTGGGACGCGGACCGGCTGCGCCGCGCCATCACCGCCTCCCTCGCGGAGGCGCACACCGCCGGTGCCTCGGCGACCTGGGTGCTCTCCAACCACGACGTGGTCCGGCACGCCTCCCGCCTGGTCCTGCCGCCCGGCACCGACCTGGACGCCTGGCTGCGCTCGGGCGGCACCGACCCCGCCACCGATCCCGACGCGGGACTGCGCCGGGCCCGCGCCGCGACCCTGCTGATGCTGGCGCTGCCCGGCTCGGCCTACCTCTACCAGGGCGAGGAACTGGGCCTGCCCGAGGTCGCCGACCTGCCCCCCGAGGCGCTGCGCGACCCGGTCTGGGAACAGTCGGGGCACACCCGTAAGGGCCGGGACGGCAGCCGCGTACCCCTGCCGTGGACGGTCACCGGACCCTCGTACGGCTTCGGCCCGGGCCCGGCCTGGCTGCCGCAGCCGGAATCGTTCGCCCGGTACGCCGTCGAGGCGCAGGCCGGCGCCGAGGGCTCCACGCTGGAGCTGTACCGCACCGCGCTCAGGCTGCGCCGCAAGCTGCTCCAGGGCGAGGAACTGACCTGGACGCCCGGCGCGCCGCCCGGCGTCCTGGACTTCACCCGCGCCCCCGGCTGGCGCTGCCTGACCAACCTCACCACCGAGCAGGTGGAGCGTCCGGCGGGCGAACTCCTGTTGTCCAGCGCGCCCTTGAGCGAGCCGGACCTACTCCCGCCGGACACCACGGTGTGGCTGGGCTAGCCGATCGTCGGGGTGGAGCCCGGCTCGGCCGGGGTGGGGTCCTCGCGGGTGCTGTTCGAGGCCGGTTCGCCGGGGATGGCCAGCGGGGTCGAGGTGGCGTTCGGCGGCGGGGTGAGCACGACCTGGGGCTGGCCGGGGTCCGGCGCGGGCGGGGTGAGGTTGTCCGAGGGCAGCTTGGGCGGGGTGGTCTGCTGGAAGATGGTCTGGTCGAAGTCGACCAGACCGGTCTTCTCCATCACCGTCATGTGGTCGAGCACGGTGTCGTTGGCCTGGTCGGCCAGCGAGCGGATCAGCGAGTTCTTGGTGGTGGACCGGATCTTCGCGATGGCGTTGAAGATCGAACCGTGCGTCATCCGCAGGATGTTGGCGAAGTCGGTGTCGAACGCCTTGCCGGTCTCGCCCTTGAGCTGGGTCACGAACCCCTCCTGCTGGGGGCTCGCCACGTTGGGGATCGTGATGTTCAGCATCGGCGCGATCTTGCGGCAGGAGGCGTCCAGCGCCGCGTGCCCGTCGATCAGGTGCTTGCTCGCGATCTTGACCCCCTCGGAGGAGCCCTTCTGGAGCCCGATCTGCCCGAGCGGGTACTCCCACAGCCCGGCCGCGCGCACCTTCACCACGAAGTCCCGGTCCTGCTCGGTGAGCGGACCCCACTGGGTGTTGGCGATGATACGGGTCTGCGAACTGGAGACGGTGTCCAGCCCGAGCATGCCCGGGTAGGCCAGCGCCGCGAGGGTCAGTGCCATGGCACCGCCCACGAAGAGAGTTCCCGTCGCGTTCCGCGAAAAGCGCACCGTTCCTCCTGCCCGGTCGTGGTTCCGCCGACAGGCGGTTCAGACACACAGCAGTACGGACGCGGAGCCGAATCGTCTCGACAGCCGCCGAAAAGATTCCGCGCCGGTGTCCGGTGCTGTGCGACGGGGGCGTCCTTGGCCCGCCAACGACCAGTGTATGAGCGGACGTTGGCCAAAGGTTGACCTGCCCTCGGGCGAAGCGGCCCAGGTCAGCGGCCTAGATTTCGCCGCATGCCCCCACAGCCACCGCCCCGGACGCCCGCGGCCCTGCCCGTCCTGCCGTACCGCAAGCCCACCGAGGGCCGCGACTACTGGGTGCTGGACGACGCGCTGCCCGACGCCGGTGCGGTGCGCGAACGGTGTCTCGCCAAGGAGGACTGGGCCGAGGGATACCCGTACA
Organism: Streptomyces griseoluteus; assembly: GCF_004784465.1. Lineage (GTDB taxonomy): Bacteria > Actinomycetota > Actinomycetes > Streptomycetales > Streptomycetaceae > Streptomyces > Streptomyces griseoluteus. The sequence goes on from NZ_SRRU01000004.1 coordinate 304,859, forward strand.
CCTCGCAGACCTGGCCCGGCCTGCGGGCGATGCCCGGTCTCGAACCCGGTGAGCTGGCGCGCGTGGAGCGGCTGGTGAAGAAGGCGACCGGCGCGAAGGAGCTGTGGGTGCAGCGGGCGCCCGGCGGCGGCACCCTCAACCACAACTGCGTCCAGGTCGTCGGCGAGGGTGAGAGCGAGCCCCGCCCGCACACCGACTCCCGCGCGCTGTGCCGGTACGCGGCCGTGCTCTACCTCAACCCCGCCGTGCCGAAGCACTGCGGCACCAGCTTCTACCGCCAGTCCCTCCCCGGCGGGCGGCTCGGCGGCAATGTCGTCCAGGCCCCGCACAACAACCTCGTCGACGCCCTCGGTACCCGATTCGTCGCTGCCGATGCCTTCGAGGAGGACGTGCGCGTGCCGCACCGCGCCAACCGCCTGCTGCTCTACAACGCCAATCTGGTGCACAGCGCGACCGCCTACACCGGCCGCACGCTGGAGGAGAAGCGGATGACGGCGGTGTTCTTCTGGATGGCGTGACACGCCCAGGACCGCGCCGGGGCGTCACCCGTACGGCCTAGTCCCCGTGGTCGCCGGGCGCCGCGCGTCGGATCGTCGTACCTACGACCCCGTCCGGGGTTCACGGGGGACGAGACGTCGGAGGTAACGGCCATGACCCAGCAGACGCAGTCGGCGCGGCCCGAGTACAACGGGCTGGCCGAGGGAGGCGCGGTATTCGCGGGTGTCCTGATGCTGGTGAACGGCATCCTTCACATCTTCCAGGGCATCTCGGCGATCGCCCTGGACGACGTGTACGCCCGGATCAACGCCTACGTCTACAAGATCGACCTGACCGGCTGGGGCTGGATCCTGCTGGTGGCCGGTGTGATCGTGGTGGCGGCCGGGATCGGGGTGCTGATGGGAGCGGCCTGGGCGCGGCTGGTCGGCATCGTGATCATCTCACTGGGCCTGATCCTGCAGTTCCTGTTCCTCCCGTACGCCCCCCTCTGGTCGCTGATCACCATCGCCCTCGACTTCTTCATCATCTGGGCGCTGGCGACCTGGCACCCGGAGGGCCGTCCGGTCGTCTGACCGCCGCCTCCCCCTACGGGCCGGTGCCGCGACGCTCTCCCGCGCGGCACCGGCCCCTTGTCCGGGTTTCATCGGTTTCCGGGCCCGATAGTCCCTGGTGACCGGCCAGTTGAGGGGGCGAGGATGGGCCCCGTGACCACGGACAACGCTCTCGACACCCCTGCCGCGCCGCCCGACCCGCGGGCGTCGGACTCCCTCGCCCGGCTGGCCGCCGGGACGCTCCTGCTGACCGGGGCCGGCTGGCTGGCCCGGGCGGTGTGGGAGATACGGCTGTACGGCGCTGGCGAGCCCGCCTCCGGGCTCCCGGACCAGGGCGACGGGGTGCACCGCCCGCTCACCTCCCTGGAGAACTCGTACCACCTGGTGAGCACGGCCGGCTCCGTGCTCACCCTGCTGTGCGCGGCGGCCTTCCTGATGTGGCTGGGGCGGGTCCGGGACAACGCCCGCGCGCTGTCGGGACGCCCGCCGAAGTACGCGGGGATCTGGGTGTACCTGGGCTGGGTGGTGCCGGTGGTGAACCTCTGGTTCCCGCGCTGCATCGTGGCCGACGCCTACTGGGCGAGCGCGGCGGAGCGGCGGCTGCCGGCCGTGGTCAACGTGTGGTGGGGGCTGTGGCTGGCCGGCCTGCTCGGTGGCTTCCTCCAGCAGGGGGACGCCGACTCCGTGATCGGCCGGGCCTACTCGGAGATCGGGCCGCTGCTGGTGGCCGACCTGGCCGTGGCGGGCGCGGCCGTGGCGGGGGCGCTGATGGTGCGTACGGTGACGGGGGCACAGACGGCGCGTCTCGCGGGGGCCTGACATCCCGTAGGGAAACGCGCCGGGGCCGCCGGTTCTGGGGGCGCCCCCGCAACAACCCTTAGGCCAGACGGGTTTCCCGTCCTGCGGGCCGGGGCGGTGTGGGTGAACATGAGGATGTTTGCCCCACCGCTCCTCTGCTAGGGGGCCTCAATGGCTGCTGTAGACATTCCCCCGCTCATCAAGCCGTCCCGGCTCCGGCACCGGGGCGGTCTGGCGGGCGAGCTCATGGCGGAGTTCATCGGGACCTTCGTCCTCATCTCGTTCGGCTGCGGTGTCGTCGCCATGGCGGTCGCCGCGCTGCCGGGCTCCGGCCGCGCCGCCACCCCCACGACGATCTTCCTTGCCGCCGGTGACTGGCTGCTCGTCGCCTGGGGCTGGGGGCTGGCCGTGACCTTCGGCGTGTACGTGGCCGGCGGCGTCAGCGGGGCCCACCTCAACCCCGCGGTCACCCTCGCCATGGCCGTGCGCCGGGGCTTCCCCTGGCTGAAGGTGCTGCCGTACTGGTTCGCCCAGGTCGCGGGCGCGTTCGCCGGGGCGGCGCTGGTGTACCTCGTCTACCACAACGCGATCGACACCTTCGACGCGGCAGCTCCGGGACCCAAGACCGACGGTCATACCCTGGCCTCGTTCTCCATCTTCGCCACCTTCCCGGCGCCCTACTTCCACGGGGGCATCTGGGGGCCGCTGATCGACCAGATCGCCGGCGCGGGCTTCCTGGTGATGTTCGTGGTCGCCATCCTGGACCTGCGCAACCAGGCGGTGAAGGCGAACCTGGCCCCGCTGATGGTGGGCTTCGCGGTCGCCGCGATCGGCATGTCCTACGGCGCCAACGCGGGCTACGCCATCAACCCGGCCCGCGACTTCGGCCCCCGGCTGTTGACCTGGGTGGCGGGCTGGGGGAGCCTCGCCTTCCCGGGCAGCCAGCCGGGCCAGTTCAGCGACTACTGGTGGATTCCCATTGTGGGCCCGCTGATCGGCGGCCTGGTCGGCATCTTCCTCTACGACCTCTTCATCGGCGACGTCCTCTATCTCCGCAACCACCTGGGCGAACTCCCCGAGCCCGGCCGTACCCGCCCGGTCAGGACGATCGACCAGGACGACGAGACGGGCCGCGGCGGCGGCAGGCGGAAGGGGCCGGACGAGGATGACGAGTATTAGGTTCTCCCGGCAGGCTGGACGCGTGGGCGGCCCGGATGCCGGGCCGCCCACCGCTATGTGCACCTGTGTACGAGGGTTCAGCGCGGGGTGTGATCCCTGGCCCGCGTCCGCACCCGAGGTCGCGGGCGGCCGTTGGACTCTGCGTGAAGGCGGCGCGGCGCAGGAACGATTTTGCCGCCCTCTCTGAGCATGCGGCCACCGGATGCCGCACCGCCGCGAGCTACGGAGCGCAGAACAGTGTGGGCATACGCCGAGGACACGGAGTGGGCGTCCGCAGCGGGGCGTTGCGGACCGGACGGGCTGATCGGGCGGGGGGAGGAGACGGGGTCCCTCCGGGACGCGCTGGCGCGGCATCGGCTGGTCACGGTGACGGGGGCCGCGGGCGTGGGGAAGAGCGCGCTGGCGGCTGTCGCGGCGGGGGGTGAGAGGGGTGACGGTGCGGAGGGCGCGCCCGCTTGGACCCGGGTGATCTACGTGCGGTGCCCCGGCGGAGGCGGGCCCGTGGCCGTGGGGGCGCTCGCCGCTCGGGTGTCGGAGGCGGTGCTGGGGCCGCGGGGTGTGGCTGTGGGCGCGGGTGGGCGGCGGAGAGTCGGCGCGGGGGCCGTACCGGCCGCGCGCGGTGCCCGTACCAAGGCCCGCCCCTCCCTTGCCGACCTGGTCGCGGCGTTGCGGGGCACGGCCGGGCGGCGGTCCGTCCTGCTGCTGCTCGACGACGCCGACGCGGTGCGCACCGAGTGCGCGGGTCTGGTGCAACGGCTGCTGATGGACGTACCCGGTGTGAGGGTGCTGGTGACCTGCCGTCAGGCGCTCGGGCTCGGTGAGGAACGGGTGCTGCGGCTGGCCCCGCTGGCCCCGGACGCGGCGGTGGAGCTGTTCCTCGCGCGGGCCCGCGACGCCGCCCCCGGTTTCCGCGCGGAGGGCGCGGAGTCGGCGGCCGTGGCCCGGATCTGCCGGGTGCTGGAGGGCGTACCCCTCGCCGTGGAGCTGGCCGCCGGCCAACTCGAGGCGGAGCCCTCCGCCCGGGCGCTCGCCGACCGGCTGGAGCAGGGCCAGTGCTGGCTGGCCGCACCCGGCCCGGCACTGCGCAGGCACCGCTCGCTGCGGTCGGCCGTCGGCGCGGCGTATCTGCTGTGCGAGCGGCCGGAGCGCGCGGTGTGGAGCCGGAGCAGCGTCTTCCAGGGGGTGTTCACCGAGCCGACGGCGGCGTACCTGTGCGCCGGTGCGGGAGTCGCCCCGCACCAGGTCGCCACCTGCCTCGCCCGGCTGGCCGCCGCCGGAGTGCTGGAGACCCTCGACGAACCGGGTGGCCTGCGCCCGCCCCGCTACCGGATGACCCGCGCCGCCCGCGACTTCGGTGCCGAACGCCTGGGCGCGGCCGGTGAGTTCGAGGTGGCCGTGGAACGCCATGTACTGCACCACCGCCGTCTCGCGGAGGTGGCCGAGCACCTGTGGCACGCGGGCGATCAGCGCCAGGCGGCCCGTCTCGTCCGGGACAACGCGGCCGAGCTGACGGCGCTGGTGGAGTACGCGTCCCGCCCCGAGGCACCGGCCGCGCAGGTGACGGCGGCGCTGGCCACGGTGGCCGACCTGTGGTTCTGGTGGACGGTGTACGACCACGGCGAGGAGGGCCGCGCCCATCTGGCCCGCCTGCTGCCCCGCGCGACCGCCGACGACCACCTCACCGCCCGCGCCCGCTGGCTCGCCGCCTGGCTGCACGCCCCCGGCGACCCGGCCACCGCCCGCACCCTGCTCGGCCAGGTCTGGCCGGTGGCGGTCCTCGCCGGTGACGACGCGCTGATCGGCTGGGTCGCGCATGTCCAGGGCGTGGTGGCGTGGGAGCGCGGGGACGCCCGTACCGCCGCCGAGTGCTTCCGGCAGGCCGCCGACACCGTCCCGGCGTTCGCCCCCGGCGGCCCGGCCCCCGCCGTGAGCCTGGCGGCACTGGCCCTGGCCCAGGTCCGCACCTCACCGGGCGCGGCGGGCCGCAGCGCGGGCCGCGCGCTGTCCTTCCCCGGCGTACGTGACGACGCCTGGGCGACGGCCCTCGCCCGCTACGCCCGCGCCTACACCGACCACCACCAGGGCCACACCGCCCGCGCCTGGCACCGCGCCCACCGCACCCTGGCCACGCTGGACGCCCGCGTCCCCCTGCCGGGCACCCCGGACTCTCCCGACATCCCGTCCGTACGCGCGTCCCTGCACCGCCTGCTCGCCGACATCGAGGCCCCCCGGACCCCGCGACCCACGGTGCCGGCACCTCGGACGGACACGCTCATGCCGAGCAGAACGTCCAGCCGTATGTGAGGGGCAATCGGGTGGTTTCACGTGAAACACGAAGGCGACCGAGTCAGCCTTTGATCGCCGTGGGCCGCCAGCGCCACCCCGCCGCGTGCAGAGCTTCCGCCCGCTGGACCGCGATCTGGACGCGGAGCCGGGCCTCGGCGCGGTCCCGGAAGGCTGCGGACGCGGTGTGCTGGGTGGGGTGCTTGCGGTAGAGCGTGCCGGGCTCGGCCTGCATCCAGCCGGGACTGACCGCCTCGCAGCTCAGCAGCAGCGCCCCGTCCTCGAACGCGGGCAGCGCGGGCCAGCCGCCCAGGAGCCGGACCAGCTCGGTGTGAACGGTCTGGGTGGTCCCGACCACCGGCATGGCCCCACGCGCGGCCCCGTCCAGCAGGGCCCGAGCGGGCAACGGACCGGGCTCGGGATCGTAGGGTCCGGGTTCGAGCCGCCCGTCGGGGTGCAGGTCGAGACAGGGGGCGACGGTCCAGCCGTAACCGGGCTGGGCAACCAGCACCTCGATGTCGCGGGCGAGCGCGTCGGCATCAGGCAGCAGATCATCGGCATCGACGCACCGCAGCAGGGCTCCGCTCACCCGAGCCAGTCCGAGCGTGCGAGCCCGCGCGGCCCCACCGTGACGCCCGGTGCCGGTGGAGATCCACGCCTCCTGCGGCAGCACCCCCGCCGGCCGCCCCGTCTCCCCGTCCTCCTGCACCACCCACTGCAGCCCCCACCCGCCGGGCAACCGCTGCGCACACAACGAGTCGTACAACTCCCGCAGATAGCCCTGCCCACCGTCGTGAACGGGCGTCAGGACACTGAGCGTAGGCATACGAAACGCGTTCCCCTTCGACAACCGAGGCCCTGCCCCGAACTTCCGAAACCCTAATGCGCACACGCACCCCCAGCCCGGCTCCGCAAAAGGCTCCCGGTACACCGCTTCCACCGGTCGGTCGTGGCGCACCTGGAGTGAGGGGACTCCGCAGGGGGGTTACCCCTGCTCGAAGTGCCGTGCGACCGCCTTCATTACCGCCCGAGCCGCTCGAGTTGGCTGTCGTCGCCGGTGGTGGGCCAGGTGGATGGGGACGTCCGGCAGGGGCGGCCCCGCGACCAGGGTCAGGCGGCCCTCCTCCAGGGCGTGGGACGCGTTCGCGTGGGGGAGGACTGTCAGGCCGAGGCCCGCGGTGACGCAGGAGCGGGCCGCCTCGATGCTGCCGAAGCGGGTCATACGGGGCTGGGCGCCGGGGACCGCCTGGAGTTGGCCGGCGAGCCAGTCGCTGTAGGAGCAGCCCTGTTCATGGAGGAAGAAGTCTTCCTCGGCCAGCTCCTCCCAGGTCGCCGGGTGGGTACGGTCCGCCAGCCGGTGGCCCGGGGCGCACAGCAGGTCCAGCGGCTGGGCGGAGATGCGATCGGCGGCGATGTCCGCGTGGTTGACTCGCTCCTCCAGCAGCAGGGCGAGGTCCAGCTGGCCGGAGCGCAGGCCGGTCAGCGCGGCGGAGGTGCCGCGGGGCTCCAGCTGGACCTCCACCTCGGGGTGGAGCTCACGCAACGCGGCGACAATGAGCGGCAGATGGGCCGAGCACAGGGTCTCACCCGCACCCACCACCACCGTCCCGGTGACGGGCCCGTCCTCGGCGGCGGCCGCGAACAGCCGGGACTCCGCCTCCAGCACCTCCTCGGCCGTGCCGAGCAGCCGCCGCCCGTCCTCGGTGAGCAGCGCCCCCCTGGCCACCCGGTCGAACAGCCGCGTGCCCAGCGCCTTCTCCAGCGCCTTGATCTGCACGGTCACCGTGGACTGCGCCAGCCGCAGCTCGGTGGCGGCGGCGGTGAAGCTGCCCGTTCTGGCCAGCGTGGCGAAGGTCTGGAGGAGCCGGGTTTCCATGGCGGAAGGGTAGCCAGCCATCGAGGATGCCGATGGCTCGTATGAAAAACAATCGTTGGCATTGATGCCCCTGGAAGCGCCAGCATAGGGGCATGGCTCACACCACGGCACCCGATGTCCTGCGCTACGCGGCCTTCACCCCCGACCCCCACGGGGGAAACCCCGCAGGGGTCGTCCTCGACGCGACCGGCCTCGACGAGCAGCGCATGCTCGCCGTCGCGGCCGAGGTCGGCTACTCCGAGACCGCCTTCGTCACCGAACGGGACGACGCCCGACGCCGGTTCACACTCCGCTACTTCAGCCCCCTCGCCGAGGTCGCCTTCTGCGGCCACGCCACGGTCGCCACCGCGGTGGCCCTCGCCGAACGCATCGGCACCGGTGAACTCCACTTCGATACACCCGCAGGGGAGATCAGGGTCGAGACGACGGCCGACCGGGACGGCACCGTAGGGGCCACCCTCACCAGCGTCCCCGCCCATTCCCGCCCGGCCGACGCCACCGAGCTGACCGCCACGCTCGCCGCCCTGCACTGGGACGCCGCCGACCTGGACCCGGCCCTGCCGCCGCACGTGGCCTTCGGGGGCAACGACCACCTGATCCTCGCCGCCACCTCCCGCGCCCGACTGGCCGACCTGAACTACGACTTCGACGCCCTCGCCACCGTCATGCGCACCCACGGGTGGACGACCGTCCACCTCGTCTGGCGGGAGAACGACGGCAGTTACCACGCCCGCGACCCCTTCCCCGTCGGCGGCGTCGTCGAGGACCCGGCCACCGGCGCGGCGGCGGCGGCGTTCGGCGGCTATCTGCGCACCATCGGCCTGGTGACCGCCCCGAGCGCGATCACCATCCGCCAGGGCGAGGACATGGGCCGCCCGAGCGACCTCACCATCGAGGTGGACCCGTACGAGACTCCCGTGAGGGTCACCGGGCAGGCCGTACCGATCGCCACGCCGGCCTCCTGAGTCCCGCCCGTCTCATCCGTAAATGATCACTCATGCCCCATCTGTATGCTGAACTCGGGCACTTGGCGTAGAGATTTCGAAACTTTTTGGGCAACCCTTTTCCCCGCAGGCGAGTCAGCTATGCGCATACGTTGATCCCTGCTGCCCAGAGGTTCGTAATGAAGCTGCGTCGTTCCCTGGCCCTCGCTGCTGCGACGGCCGTCCTCTCTCCGGTCGTGCTCATGACGGCCTCGGTGGCGCAGGCGGAGGAGAACCCCTCCCCCTCGGCCTCCGAGTCGGTCACGACGGGGGAGACCGAGCCCGAGGGCGGCGTCACCTCCACCCCGGCCACCGGCACCTCCACCTCGGCCGAGACGGGCACCTCCACCCCGCCCGCCCAGAACTCCACCTCGGCCGCGCCCTCCACGGACGCCACCTCCGCCTCGGCGTCCGCCTCCACCCCCGCGTCCACCTCGCCGAGCGCTTCCGCCTCCGCGTCGGCGTCCGCGTCCACCGGCCCGGAGGACTGCGAGGACACCGACCCGAAGCTCGACAAGGAACTCACCACCAGCCTCTCCGGGCTGCCGTCGAAGATCGTCGCGGGCAGCGGGTTCCACGGCTTCAAGCTCAACGTGAAGAACTCGGGCGAGCACGCCTACAAGCGGGTCGACCTCGGTGTCTTCGCCGCGGCGATGGGCGAGGACGACTTCTCCGACGCCACCCAGTACCTCACCCTGCAGTACCAGGACCCGACCTCGGGCAAGTGGAACGACATCTCCGTGGACCTCGACGACGAGTCCGCCGGCTACCTCGGTTACACCGACGTGAAGGCCAAGGAGTCGTTCTCCATCGACCTGCGCCTGTCGGTGGACAAGAAGGCCCCCGCCGGGGCCGGCTTCGCCATCAGCATCGGTTCGTACGTGGACGACGAGGGCAACTGCGTCTACGCGTCGGACGACGACTTCTACGAGTTCGACATCCTCGCCGCCGGCGCCACCCCCGGCCCGGTCGACGACTCCACCCCGAAGCCGCAGGGCGGCAGCAAGCCCCTGCCCACCACCAAGCCCGCCGGCAACACCCAGGTCGTCCCCCAGGGCCACCTCGCCGAGACCGGCTCCAGCTCGGCCCTCCCGGCGATAGCCCTCGCCGGTGGCGCGGCCGTCGCGCTCGGCCTCGGCGCGGTCTTCGTCGTCCGCCGCCGCCGCAACGAGGGCGGCAACGTCGCGGTCTGACGACGCCAGTGGCGATGGCGGCACCGCACCGCTGAGGTGCCGGCGGCCAACCCCGTACGGCTGAGGTGACGACCACCCCGTACGACCAGGGCCACAGCGCGCCCCGTACGACCCCGAGCAGGCCCGGACGATCTCCCGTCCGGGCCTGTTCACGTGCCGCCCCCGCCCAGGTCCGCCCTTTGTTGATCAGTTCTGTCCATAGGGGCGCTTTTCAGTGCCCTGTGCCGATAAGTTGAGGCGCATGCTGTCACGGGGGTTTTCGCGAATATCCGGCCCGACCGCGTCCACCCCCAAGGGGCGGGCGCGGACGGGACTCTGGGCCGCGGCGGGTGTGACGGCTCTCGGATTCCTCGTCGCGCTGGAGCTGGCCGCGCGTCGGTACGGCCTGCCGGGGCCGCTCACCCACCAGGTCGCGGAGCTGGTGTACCGCCCCAAGTCGGGGGCTCTGCTGTACGCCGGCCTGGCGCTGACCCTGGTGGTGCTCACCTGGCGGCAGCGCTTCGTCGCGATCGGAGTGGCGCTCGGCATCGACGCCGTCCTCGCGCTGACGCGCTGGGCGTTCGACATCGGCGGCGTCGGCGGAAACGAGGGCCGCGCGTTCGGCAACGGCGCGCTGTGGGTGGTACTGGGCTGCGGAGTCATCGCGCTCACCCGTCGTACCGGCCGGGAACGCGTCCTGCTGCTGAAGGGCGTCGGCCTGGGTCTGCTGCTGGTGGCCGGCCGCAAGACGGGCGACACCTGGCTGCTGATCACCTCCAAGACCCGTCCCCTGGTGCTCGACCCGTACGTGGCGACCGCCGATCACGCGCTGGGCAACCCTTCGTGGGTGGCGGGCCGGATCGTCGCGGCCACCGGCCCGGTGGGCTCGAACATCCTCCACGTGGTCTACGGCCAGCTCGCGGTGGCCGCGGTCGTCGTGTCGCTGTACCAGCTCCGCAATGTGGCGGCCGAGCGCCGCTTCCCGGCCCACCATCTGGTGCGTACGTTCCTGGTGATCGGCCTGCTCGGACCGGCCATCTACATGATCTACCCCGTGGTCGGCCCCGTCTTCGCCTACGGCACCGGCGCCTTCGGCACGGGCAGCGCGCACTGGGCCGTCGCCGAGATCTGGCCGCACACCCCGCCCCCGGTCGGGTCCCCGCACCCGGTGGTCTACGACGCGATCACGCCCCGCAACTGCATGCCCAGCCTGCACACCGCCTGGGCCACCGCGATCTTCATCCACTCCCGCAGAGCCTCGCGGTTCCTGCGCTTCGCGGGCACCTTCTGGCTCCTGGCCACCCTCGCCGCGACCCTGGGGTTCGGCTACCACTACGGCATCGACCTCGTCGCCGGTGTGGTGTTCACGCTCACCATCGAGACGGCCCTGCGCGCACTCGACCACGGCTGGGACCGCCGGGCCGTACAGCAGGTCGCCGGGGGAGTGGCGTTCTTCACCGCCCTCCTGCTCGCGGCCCGCTTCCTGCCCGTACAGATGGCCCACCACCCCTGGACGGTGGGCCCCTTCATCCTCCTGGCCACGGCCGCGGTGATCTACGGCTACCTCCGCACCACCGCCCGCTGGGAGCCGAAGGCCGCCCCGCCGACGCCCCGGCCGGAGCCGCAGCTCGAACCGGCGTGAGGCGTCCTCGCGGCCGGGCTCAGTGGTCGTCGCGGATGCTCGTGGCGATGCCGTTCCTGATCACGACCTCGGCCGAGACACCCTTCTTCGCGGCCGTCTCGAGCTGGGCCTCGGTGCACTTGGTGCCGCCGGCCACGCCCGGGTCGCCGCAGATGTCGTCGTAGCCGATGATCTCGGTGTCCTCGGCGAGGAGGAATTCCTGCTCGCTGTTCTTCTGGTCGCTGACCGTGTACTTGCCGGGGGCGAGGTACGAGACGTTGCCGAACCAGGTGCCGTTGACGCCCTCGCCCTTGTCGATGCCCTCGACGGCGGTGTCACGGGAGGGGGAGACAGTGCCGGAGCCGGAGCCGGAGCCCGTGCCGGTGGAGGAGCCGGTGGAGGAATCCGCGCCGGAGCCCTGCTGCGCGGCTTGCCGCTCCGACCCGCCGGCGTCCTGGGACCCGGGGGATTCCGTGGCCGTCCCAGCGGCGGACGTGGTGCTCGTGCCGGAGGCGGTGGCGGAGTCTGCGCCGCTCTGGCACGCCGTCATCAGCAGTCCGGCGGTGATCGCGACAGAGGCGACAACGGCCTTGCGCAGGTGGCGGTTCATGGGAGGTTCCTTTCGAAGTGGGGGATGCAAGAGCGGGTGAACCGCTCTCAGCGCACCGGGAAGCCGAACGAGTAACCCTGCTGCTTGAGTTCGGGCAGCACGCGGCGCAGCGCCTCGACCGTCTGTGAGCGGTCACCGCCCGCGTCGTGGAACAACAGTGTCGGGCCGTTGGGAAGTTCACGCTCGACCGTGGCCACGATGGCTTCCGTACCCGGCCGTTCGAAGTCCTTGGTGTCGACGTTCCAGCCGAGCGGACGCATCCCCCGCGAGGCGGCGAGCTTGCGGCTGGCGGGGGTGAAGGCGCCGCCGGGAGCGCGGTAGTACATCGGCCGTACGCCCCCGGACGCCTCGGTGATCATGCGCTCGGCGTCGAGGATCTGCTTCGACTGGTAGGACACGGGCTTCTTGTCCATCGCCGTGTCGTGCGACACCGTGTGGTCGCACAGCCGGTGCCCGGCGGCGACGACCTGCTTCACCAGATCGGGGTGCGCCTGCGCCTGGGTGCCGACCATGCAGAACGTCGCCTTCACCCCGTACTCCTCGAGCACGGCCAGCACTTGGGGCGTCCAGGTGGGGTCGGGGCCGTCGTCGATGGTGATGTTGACGCCGCGCGCGCCCCGGTCGGAGGAGTGCGCGATGGTCACGTCGACCGGCTTGACGCTGCTCGTCGCGGGCTTCGGCGCGGGCCCGCCCGCGGTGTCGGCCTGCGCGGTCCATATGGACGCGCCGACCGCGAGCATCGTGACGCCGAGCGCCGCCCCGACCACCTTGCCGTACCAGCCCCGCGTCCCGTTGTGCCGCGCCATGCCCGCCCCCACTCTCGCCCGTCCGACCCCGGCCGCGTCGCGACCACTTGTCAGGACGGAGGGCGGGAGCGGGGGGATGCGCGTGTTACCGATCACGGACAATTCCGGGAGAGTTCCCGGACAACGGGTACCGGCCCGAGGGCAACCACCGCCCACCAACTGGGTCCGCTCGCAGCGGCGGACCCGCCACCCACGATCCCGATCTCAGGATCACCAGGCCCGCTCCCGACGAAATGGCCAGTGCCAACCCTTCCGCGCGAAGGCGGCGATCTCTGGGTGGAAGACCCCTCCCCCGAGCGCGGCTGCGATTCCGCTGAGCACGCCGTCCACCCGCGAGGCGCGGATGGCTCCCTTTCCCCGGCAACCGGCACCTCCTTGCCCGTGACCCCCTGGCGCAACGGCGTGGTGGCCGGCAGGGCGCGATGGCCTCATGATGGGGATCCGAGTGCATGACTCCGGGGGGGATGCATGGAAGGCGCTGACCTGATTCTCGCGGCCCTGTCGATCGGCGGTACCGCCGCGGTCGGTCAGTCGGCCACACTCGCCGTCAACAGCGCTCACACCGCGCTGCGTGAGCGACTACGGCACCTGTTCGCACGGCATCCACAGGCTCCCGCCACCCTCGATCTCCACGCACAGGACCCCGACACCTTCGCGGCGGCCGTACGCGGCTACCTCGCCGAGACGGGTGCTGACGGCGACGAACAGGCACTGCGCACATCGGCGCAGATCATGCGCATAGCCGACCCCACGGGATCGGCCAGCGGGAAGTACCGGGTCGACGTCCGGGACGCGCAGGGCGTGCAGATCGGCGACTTCGGGCACCAGCAGAACACCTTCGGCACCCCACCTGCCGGCACCTAGTGATCAAGGCCGGCAGGTGGGTTCACTGCAGCGCCCGGCTGGACCAGCGCGTCAGCCACCGGCGCGAGCGGCCCTCGCGCCAACTGTCCGGCCCTGCGGGCGGTCCGGGTGCGGAGGCCGTACGACCACTCTGTTCCGTGGCCTGCTGCCACTCCCGCACCGCGGCCGCCGCCTCTTCCGTCCGCCCCGCCTCGGCGAGCCAGAACGCCAGACCTTGCAGGGTGATCGTGACGTCCGGGTGCCGGCCACCCAGGACGCGCAGCCGGTCCTCCAACAGCGCCCTCAGTGCCTGCGCGGCACCTTCGGCGTCCCCCGTCTCCCCCAGCCAGTCGGCCAGGTCCTGACGTGTTGTGAGGGTGCGGGGATGGTCGGTGCCCAGCACGCGCCGCCTGTCCTCCAACAGCGTCGTCATGGCCGAGACCGCCGTGGCGACGTCTCCGTGGGCACCCTGCCAGCAGGCCAGGTCGTGCCGGGTCGTCAGGGTGCTGGGATGCTCGGAACCCAGTAGTCGCAACTTATCGTCCAGGAGCTCTCTCAACTCCGCCACTGCGTTCTGGCAGTCACCCGCCGCTCCCCGGAAGCACGCCAGGGCGTGACGTGCCGCCAGTGTGTCGGGGTGGTCCCGACCGAGCACCCGGCTGCGGTCCGCGACCAGGCACTCGAACTCACGGACCGCACCTTCCGGGTCACCGGCCACACCTCGCCAGCGGGCCAGACTGTGCCGCGTCATCAGGGTGTGCGGATGGTCGGGACCGAGCAGACGCAACCGGTCCCGCAGCAGTGTGCGCAGCGCCGCCACCGCGGCGGGCGCATCTCCCACGGCGCCTTGCCAGTCGCACAGGTTGTGCCGGGTGTTGAGGGTTTCCGGGTGCTCCGGCCCGAGAAGTCTGACCCGGTCCTCGAGCAGCTCGCCCATGGCCTGGAGAGCTTCGGTGACGCGACCAGCCGATCCCAGCCAGTACGCCATGCCGTACCGGGCCGCCAGTGTGTCGGGATGGTCCGCGCCCAGGTGCCCGGTGGCCGTCGCCGTCAGGTGCTCCCAGTTGGCGACCGCGCCATCGATCAGGCCCAGCTCGCCGAAGCTCCCGGCCGCCTGGAACAGCGACCTGTGCAGTCGCGGCTGCCACAGGGCGGCGCCCTCGTGCGCGGAGAGCGCGGCGACGTTGTGCCGCAGGACCCGCGAATGCTCCGGATCGTCCTCGATCGCCGGCCAGTCCTGAGTGAGGGCGTCCGCCGCGGCGCGTACCGCGGCGGTGCGGACCTCGGCGGGCAGCGGGTCGAGGACCGCCCGCTGCACGAGGGCGTGGGTGCGGATAGCCACAGACCCGCCTGCCGGGTCGTGGGTCACCAGGTTCAGCCGGTGAAGGTTGCGCAGTGCCGCTCTGGCCTCTGTCGGTGTGACCTCCGACCGTGAGGGATACGGCGTCGTGGTCAGGAACCGGCGTACGGGCTCGGCCGCCCAGATGGAGTCGGGCGCGCCGTTGGGATCGAGGACCGCGGCCACGTACAGAGCGGGACGGGCCAAGCCGGTGGGAGGAAGCTGGTCCGCGCGGTCGACGGCGAGGGACCACGTGGTGGCGACCGTGTGCCGGTAGCCGTCCGCGCTCGCGTCTCCCGGGAAGAGGTGGTCGAGACGCTGCGATCGCTGGGCGAAGGAGACCCGGTACTCGGCGCAGGTGATTCCCTGGTTGCGGATGACACCGGCCGCCTGCGCCAGCGCCACCGGCAGCCGGCCCAGGTCATCCGCGAGCTCCGCGGCCTCGTCCAGCACCTGAGGATGGGTGTCCTGTGCCCCGGGCGAACTGAGCCTGCGTACGAAGTAGGCGTGCGCCTCTTCCGGGGTGAACACGTCCACCGTGATCTGCCGGGCACCGGCCGGTGCGCAATCCCTGCGCCGTGTGGTGACCAGAACCCGCCCGGCCGGCCCTTCCGGCCACAGCCCCACCAGGTCGGCGGGATCGCTCACGTCGTCCAGGACGATCAGCCAGGGCGTCCGAGTGGTGCTCAGCCAGTCGAGGAAGCGGTCGCAGAGGACGTCGGCGGACTGGGCGTGCAGAGCACCGGGGCTGGTCTCGATGCGTGCTTGCGCGAACGTACTGACGATCGATTCGCGGGACATGGCGTTGACCCACAGCAGGAGCTGGACGCCGTCTTCGCGGGCCTGGAGGAAGGCGTTCGCGGCAAGTTGTGTCTTGCCGACCCCTCCGCCACCGGTGGCCACCACTTGGGTCAGCACGGTGGCACCGCCGTCGTCCAGTATGTGCGCGATCAACGCGGACACTGCATGCCGCTGCTGGAAGGCAGCCGGCCGGGTGGGAGGCCGACCCACCTGCATGGGCCATTGGACGGACGGACCTGTCGTGATCCAGGTGTTGTGCCAGGTGTTCGCCTGGTGGCCACCGTCACCGATCTGGGCACCCTGCAGGTCACGGGCGCTGATCTCGGCGGGACGCTCACTCATCGAGGTCTCCCCGGGCCGGTGTCACCGGACTGCTCTTCGCTTCCGACAACACCCGCTGTATGGACCGGGCGTCCGGCAGGCCGGAGGAGGACCCGACCGTGCGTACCGTGAGGGCGCCGGCTGCGTTGGCATACGCGGCGGCGGTGCGAAGGCCTGCTCCCAAGGACCTGCTTACTGCCAGCGCGGAGCAGAACGCGTCGCTCGCCCCTGTCGTGTCCTGCACCCGGGAGGGGAATCCGGGTGACCGGAACGTGGCTTCGTCGGAGGCCACGGCACACCCCTGGCCCGCGTCGGTGACGCAGACGACGGGGATGCCCGTCCCGTGCAGGGCGGCGGCGAGTTCTTCCGCGCCGTCGAGCCGGCCCAGGCCCGCCCCCTGTGCCAGGAGCGCCGCCTCCTCGAGGTTGGGTACCAGGATGTCCACGTAGGGAAGGAGCTTGCCGACCTCCGGCAGATCGGCCAGGTCGGGAGTGGGTCCTGGGTTGAGCATCACGCTGACTCCGGACTCCGCCGCGATCTGGAAGAGCCGCAGCAGGATGGCCGGACTTATCTCCAGGGTGGCCATCAGGAGGTTCGCGCCGCCGATGACAGGACGGACCGCTTCGATGTCGGTGTCGCGTAGCCGCAGCGGGCGAGGTTGCTTCCACCCGATGAAGGCCGTCGCTCCGTCCGGCGCCACGAGGACTGCCACGGGTGACGTGGAAGCGCCTTCCCTCAGGAGAAAGTGGGAGACGTCCACGCCGTTCCCGACCAGTGTTTCCTTCAGCTGTACGCCCCACTGGTCCTGCCCCGCGGCACTGAGGAGATGGACTTGGGCGCCGAGCCGGGCCGCCGCGAGTGCCTGGTTGAGGCCCTTGCCGCCCGGCAGGACGGTGACGTCGGAGGCCGGAACCGCCTCGGACCACTTCGGCAGGGACCGCACGCGGTAGAGGAGGTCCATGACCGCGTTCCCCGTCACCACGATGCGCGGTCGGTCCGCCTCTGCCTTTGCCCCGCCCGATTGCTGCACCATCCGCTCCTCTGCTCGGTGACGAACCCGCTGGTGAACGGCCTGTATCAGGCGAAGACCTCGTCGGCCATGCGGAACGCGTACTGCCGGTACAACCGTCCGAGAAGGCAGTTCGTTTCGGCCAACTCGTCGAGCCCGTGCAGGATGTGCTCCCGGTGGACACCGATCTGAGCCAGGTCCCCGTAGGTGGTGGGTAGTCCGGACTTCTCGTAGAGCCGCCGGACCGACCGGTAGAAACCGTGCTGGCCGCTGCTCCGGGAGAACATCGCGCACACGAGGAGCGTGCCGATGCTGACCAGACGCCCGTGCGTCGCGTGGTCGGCCGGGTAGTGATGCTTCTCCTGAAGCCGGTAGCAGAGCAGGTGCTCGCTCGCGGCGTTCAGTCTGGTGTGCCCGAGACGGAGCACGTCGAGAGACGATTCGTGCAGGTACCGGGCGAGCGACCGCAGGTCTAGGCCGGCCATGGACCCCCGGCTGCCCAGCACCCATTCCACAGCCGCCCAGACGACGGGAATCTGGGATGTCACTCGGGTGACCGGCATATTGAGGAGGGCGTCCTCGCCGTCGGGACACTGGTATTCGATCGCGGCACTGAGCGAGCTGAACAAGTCACCCAGACCCGAAGTCGTCCACTTGACGCCCGGGCCCCGGTGGGCCGCATGGACAGAGGGCTGGCTGATCACCGTTGCGACCGGCGCCACGGTGCGTCTGCTGGTCCGGGTGCCGTCTTCGATCAGCACACTGCGATCCGTACTCAGGCACGAGTTGGAGAGAATCGACGGAAATACCCGTAAGGACCCCGGCTGGGCGCATGCCCGGCCGACGTCCAGTACCGAACACCCTCCCACGGCGATCACCTTCTCGTAGCGGTACGTCGTGCGGATGTCGTCCACGACATCCGCACGCGGTTCAGTGACCAGCACCGTCTCACCCACGTCACGGACGAGAGGAAAGTTGTGGCTGTCCGCCAGGAGAATGGTGGAGTCGTCCATGAGGGCGAGCAGGGCTTCCGGGATCGGCCGCGTGACGAAGCGCAAACGGGGATAGCAAGCCGGATCACGCCGGCTAGTCGACCCGGCCGACGTTCTCATCGATCACCCACCCCCAGGGAGATGTGAATGGTGCGTGGCATACCGGCTCACGGGTTGTACATCTGTCCCGTCCGATAACTGTCGAGCGCCAGTCGCACAGGCAGGAACAGCGGACTGGGCAGGGCGTCGAGCCGGTACCAGTCCCAGCTCTCCAGCCGGTCCGGCTCCCGCACCGCGGGGGTGCCTTCGAAGTCCTCGGCGATGAACTCGATGTCGATGTAGTGGCGCCCGTACTCCCGGACGTTGCTCACACACAGCAGCCTGAGGCCGTGCACCTTGAGGCCGCTCTCCTCCGCGACCTCTCGGGCGGCGGCTTCCTCCAGCGTCTCGCCGAACTCCACGTGACCGCCGCACCAGCCGTAGCTTCCGGCGCCGTGCGACCGGAGCCGTTTCCCCAGCAGCATGTCGGAACCTCTCCGCAGCATGACGCCCACTCCGACTTTCGGCCGTTCGGCCACAGTCATGGAACCCCCCGAAGGTGTCCGGACGCGCCCTTCACGCCACAGCGTCCTTCTGCCCCAGCGGTGGCGTGGTGGCTCCGATCCGTCTGACATACCCTCCGCCGACGGACCCCAACCGCCTGCCGTGTCCTCCGGACCGGGGGCGCCCAGACACGGCCAGCCGCACCGGGCATCCCGATGAAGGCTGGATACGCGGTGCGGCTGGCGGTGGTTACGTCCTGGAGTGCCGAAGGGTCCTACCAGACAAGGGCGTCGGCCGCGTTGTCCTGCCAGTACGTCACCGCGGCCGCGCTGTTGAAGAAGACCCCGCCGTTCGGCAGGTTCAGCGTCTTCTCCTTGCCGGTGGTGCCCGCGTTCCGGTCGGTGAAGAACACGCCGAGGGTCTTCTCGGTGGCGCCGCCCTCGCCGTCGGGGGAGTACGTGGCGATGCCGGCGTACGCGGACTCGCCCGGCTTGAGCGTCACCACGGCCTGCGGCTTGCTGTCCTCGACCCGGGCGAGCGGGGCCTGAGCGTCGGCGCCGGCGCGCAGAACGGGGGCGTAGAAGGCGTTGCAGGTGGCGGTGCCGGTGTTGGTGGCCTTCAGCAGCAGGTGGTTGATGGGGCGGGACACCTCCGTGACGGTCAGCTTGGTGTTGGCCGTGGTGCAGGTGGCCGTGGTGGCGGCGTGGGCCGTGCCGGCCTGGACGCCCACGAGGGCGAGTGCGGCGAGGGCCATCAGGGAGGAGGCGGCTGCGGTACGGGTCGTGCTGCGCATGAGTGGGTTGCCCTGTCTGTAGGTGAGTTGAGCTTCCGCCGGTTCAACGCGCTCGAAGCGCAAGGGAAGCTGGGCCAGCACGGTGACCGGTGGGGTGCCGTGCTTGGATGACCTCAGCCTGTGCCACCCCGCGTCCCGCCCGCCATTCCATCGGGATTTCTGGAACGCTGGGATGTCGGCACCGGCTCTGACCTGGTGAAACGCGGTCGGCATGGGATGCCGGACGGAATGGGGGACTGGTGGGGGCGGCTGAGGAGATCGCCGAGTTCGCGGCGCTCTTACGCGAGTTGAAGCAGCGGTCCGGGCTGAGTTACGAGGCTCTGGCGAAGCGTGCGCACATGAGCACCTCGACGCTGCACCGCTACTGCCGCGGCGACGGCGTACCGGCCGACTACGCGGTCGTCTCCCGCATGGCCCGGCTGTGCGGGGCGACGCCGGAGGAGCTGGTGGAACTGCACCGGCGGTGGGTACTGGCGGACGCGGCGCGGGAGCGGGGGCGGCGGGCGGTTGCTCCGGCGCCGGGGGCGGGTGTCGCGCCCGTGTCCCCGGCGTCGGAGGGTGCCCCATCTGTCCCCGTACGCGTAACGGCCTCCGTGGAAGAGCCGTCCCCCCGCCCTCGCCGTAGGCACTGGCCCCTGATCGCGGCGGCCGTCGCCCTGGTCGTCACGGTGGCCACCGCGCTGACGCTGAACCGCGACGACGGTGACCCCTCGGCGCACGGCACCGTCCCCGGCCGGGCAACCGCCGCCCCCCTCACCGTGAGCACCCGCACCTACGGCTGGGACGACCCCCAGTGCGAGGGGAAGTACCTCGTCGACCGGCCTCCCGCCGAGGTCGCCCCGCCGGTGATGGGACAGGACCTACCGGGCTGGGTGAAGGCACACCGGGCCGTCGCCGCCGACGAGCAGCGCGTGGCGCTGACCGTCCAGGGCACCGGCGACGAGGCCGTCGTCATCGAGTCGATGCACGTCGGTGTGGCCGACTCCGGCCCACCGCCGGCCTGGAACGCGTACCTCGGCTCCTCCGGCTGCGGCGGAGGCGTCCAGACGAGGTCCTTCGACACCGACCTCGACGCCCCCCACCCCGTACTGTCCCCGAAGGCCGGCCAGCGCGGTTTCCCCTACAAGGTCAGCCGCACCGACCCCGAGGTCCTCTACATCACCGCCCACGCCGACACCCACGACGTCCACTGGTACGTGGACCTCCAGTGGAACAGCGCCGGCCGCCAGGGCACGATCCGCATCAACGACCACGGCGAGGCCTTCCGCACGAGCGGGAGCCGGGGGCGGCCGGTGTACGAGTTCCTGGTGGGCGGAACACATTGGTACCGGGACGCGTGAGATCCCGGAGGCAAAAAAGGGCCCAGGTCGATGACCTGGGCCCTTTTCGAAGAGCGGGTGACGAGAATCGAACTCGCGCTCTCAGCTTGGGAAGCTGATGTTCTACCATTAAACTACACCCGCGCAATACGGACATATCGACTGGGGTGCAGTCGGCGTCCGAACGCTCGCTCACTGTACCTTACGGTGGGGGCTTCGGGGTCCCGGAGTGCCGCCTGGGTCAGGTTCCGGTGGTCCCGTAACGTGACGTTCGGCGTCGGGGGAGCGAGCCCGACGCGGCTCCTGGGGAAGGGACTTGAGGGACTTGATGGAACGCACCGTCGTCCGTTGCGCGGACGGGCACGTCTTCAGCGCCGCTTCGTTCCCGATGCAGCAGGCCGAGCGGCTGGGCCCCGGCCGGCTCGTCCGGTGTCCCCGCTGCGCGCGGCTGCGCAGCGCGGTGCCGGTCACGCTGCAGAAGCGGTAGGCACACGCACCACCTAAGGGTGGGCATACGCACCACCAGGGGCGCGGACCCGTCACGATTGTCGGCGGTCCGCGCCCCTTGCGTATCCTCGGGGCGTGCTTCTCTCAGACAAGGACATCCGGGCCGAGATCGACGCCGGGCGGGTCCGGATCGATCCCTTCGAAGAATCCATGGTTCAGCCCTCGAGCATCGACGTACGGCTGGACCGTTACTTCCGGGTGTTCGAGAACCACCGGTACCCCCACATCGACCCCTCCGTGGAGCAGCCGGATCTCACCCGGCTGGTCGAGCCCGAGGGCGACGAGCCGTTCATCCTGCACCCCGGTGAGTTCGTGCTGGCGAGCACGTACGAGGTCATCACGCTTCCCGACGACCTCGCCTCCCGCCTGGAGGGCAAGAGTTCGCTGGGCCGCCTCGGTCTGGTCACCCACTCCACGGCCGGCTTCATCGACCCCGGCTTCAGCGGCCACGTCACCCTGGAGCTGTCCAACCTCGCCACCCTGCCGATCAAGCTCTGGCCCGGTATGAAGATCGGCCAGCTCTGCATGTTCCGGCTGTCCTCCCCCGCCGAGCACCCCTACGGCAGCGAGCGCTACGGCTCCCGCTACCAGGGCCAGCGCGGCCCGACCGCCTCGCGGTCCTTCCTGAACTTCCACCGGACCCAGGTATGAGGGTGACGACGACATGAGCGACGTGCGGGAGAACCTGACCTACGAGCGCTTCGGCACGGCCGTCCGTGAGCTGGCGCAGACCATCGCGGACGACGGCTTCGAGCCCGACATCGTGCTGAGCATCGCGCGCGGCGGCGTCTTCGTGGCCGGCGGCCTGGCCTACGCCTTGGACTGCAAGAACATCCACCTGGTCAACGTGGAGTTCTACACCGGCGTCGGCACCACGCTCGACATGCCGGTGATGCTGGCACCCGTCCCCGACCGCATCGACTTCTCCGACAAGAAGGTGCTCATCACCGACGACGTCGCCGACACCGGCAAGACGCTCAAGCTGGTGCGCGACTTCTGCCTCGACACCGTCGCCGAGGTGCGCTCCGCCGTCATCTACGAGAAGTCCCACTCCCTCGTGAAGTGCGAGTACGTCTGGAAGCGCACCGAGGACTGGATCAACTTCCCGTGGTCCGTTCTGCCGCCCTGCCGTAAGGCGGGCACTCCGGTCACGCCCTCGAAGGACGCCCTGTAGGACCGTTGCCGCAACCCCAGTGGGCCCGCATGCCGCGTCAGGAGTTCTCCCACCGGGCGCCCGATTCGCTCGCTGCCGCACCTGGTGGACCCCACACACCGAGTGAAACGCAGCAAATGCAGAAAGCCGCGGCCGCAGCACCGGCATTCCGGCCCGCCGCTGCCCCGATACCCGTCACGGAACCCCTGTCACGGCTCGGGAGGGTGCAGTTTGCGGGCGGCGTCGTGCCGGGTGTGGACGCCTAGCTTGGCCAGCACCGCGCCCACGTGGTGCCCGGCGGTCTTGGGCGTGATGTAGAGGCGCGCGGCGATCTCGGCGTCCGACAGGCCCTCGTTCAGCAGCTTGAGGACGTCCAGCTCCCGGTTGGTCAGCCCGTACGGGTTGGCCCGGGTGGCCGCCCGTGCGCCGCGCCGGACGGGGCGGACCCCCCGGGCGCGCATCACGGCGCGGGTGCGTGCCACGGCCGGCCGGGCGTCCAGGGCCTCGAAGGCGGCCCGGGCCTCGCGCAGCGCGGCTGCGTCGCCGGACAGGCGGGCCAGCGCCGCGTCGTACGGGCAGCCGAGCCCGTCCCAGCGGGCCGCGGCGCCGGCCCAGTCGCCGGTCAGCTCCAGCGCGTAGGGTTCGGCGGCCGGCACCTGCGGGGGTGTCCCGCCGGCGCGGCGGATCCAGCAGGCCAGCGGGCCGGACAGCCAGGGGTGCGTACGCTCCGCCAACGCGGCCAGCCCGCGGCGTGCCTCCGTCTGTACCAGCTCCTGGTCACCGGCCAGCCAGGCCGCCTCGACCCGGGCCTCCCACCCCAGACCCGTGTCCAGCAGGCAGCCCGCGTCGACCAGGCCCGCCGCCTGGTCCAGCAGCGGCCACACCTGGTCCTCGCCCTGACGCGCCCGCACCAGGCCCAGGACGGTCAGGGCCAGCGCCTCGCCGACCGGTGGTGAGCCGGGGTGGGACACGACCTCCTGCGCGGTGTCGGCGGCCTCGGTCCACAGGCCCCGGTTCAGCAGTCCCCAGCTGTCCCAGGCCCTCGCGCACAGCAGGTGGGGCAGCAGGTCGTGATCGAGGAAGTAGGCTTCCGCCCGGCTCGCGGCCGCGGTGATCCGGTCGGCGTCATGCTGCAACGCGGCGAGCCAGCACAGGGTGAGCGCCAGGAAGCCCGCGTCCACCGGCAGATCCCGCGCCATCGCGCGGGACACCGCCCGCTCGCAGTCCTCCCACCCCGCCCCTTCGCTCAGCATGCGTGCCGCCGCGGCATAGAAGTGCGCCTGGTCGGCCACCCCCGCGTCGCCGAAACGCTCGCCCAGAGCGGCCGCCTTCTCGGCGTAGGCGGCGGCCACCGCGACCCCTTCATGCTCGTGACAGGCCAACTGGCAGAGGTTCAGGTACGCCCACGCCAACTCCCGGCCCGGTCGCAGCCCTTCGAGTACCCGCACTGCCTCCAGGCCGGTCTGCCTGGCCTCGGCGGTGCGCCCGGCCGGCCACAGCCAGCACGACAGCCGGCGCAGGTCCTCCCCCTCGCCCAGCCGGTCACCCAGTGCCCGGCGCAGCCGCACCGCCGTACGGCGGGACGCCACCCCCTCATCGAGTCGGCTGGACAGCAGACAGGCCTGCGAGTGGCCCTCCAGCAGGGAGGTCTGCTGGTCGGTCGGCAGGTCGTCGGCGTACCGCAGGGCGCGGGCGTACTGGGCGGCCGCTTCCCGGTGCGCGCCCGACGCGGCGGCGTGGGCGGCTGCCGCGGGCGCGTACTCCAGCACGGCGGCCGCGTCCTCGGCGCCCTCGGAATGATCGGCCAGCAGCGCCAGGTCGTCCGCCGCGACCGGCCCGGACCGCATCAACGCCAGTGCCTGCCGGTGCACTCGCAGCCGGTGGGCGGCGGGTACGGCCTCCAGGACCGCCTGCCGGGTCAGCTCATGGCGGAACTCGGCCGTTCGCCCCTCGGTGCGTACGATGCCGCAGGCCACGGCCTCGTCGAGAGCCTCCTCCGGGGCCGGCAGGACGCCGGCCAGCAGCGGCAGCGAGACCCGGCGGCCGAGGACGGCCAGCACGTCGACCACCTGGCGCGCCGAGGCCGACAGGCCGGCCAGGCGGCCCGCGACGGCCTCGCGCACCGTGGCCGGGACGGGCTCGGCGGGGTCGGCCAGGACCGAGGTGACGATGAAGGGGTTTCCGGCGGAGACGCGGTACACCTGCTCGGCGTCCACGGCGTGTCCGGCGGCCAGTCGGGCCACGGCCCGGCGGCTCAGGGGGAGCAGGTCGTGGCGGTACACCCACGGATAACCGGCCAGGGTGCCGAGGAGGGCGGTCAGGTCGTGGGTCCGGCCGATCTCGTCGTCGCGGTAGGTGACCGCCACCAGCGCCGGAACGCTGGGCAGGCGCCGGGTCAGATGGCGCAGCAGGTCCATCGTGGCCTCATCGGCCCAGTGGACGTCCTCCACGACCAGCAGGCTCGGATAGGAACTCAGGTCGGCGAGCAGGCAGTCGAAGAGCTCGTCGGAACGGCAGGTACCGGCCAGCGCCCCGGTCAGGGCGGTGCGCGCCGCGGCACCCAAATTCGGGGCCAGGTCCATCAGGGGGCCCAACGGGCGGGGAGTGGCCAGCGGATCACAGGCGCCCGACAACACCCGGACGTGGGGATCGGCCAGCCGGGCCAGCCGGTGAACAACGGCGGTCTTGCCGATGCCGGTCTCGCCACGCACAAGGGCCAGGCGTCCCGGGCCGCTCACTGCCACTTTCAGGTGGCCGGTGAGGTCCTGGAGAACGGCCTCTCGCTCTAGCAGGTCCATCACAGTCAGTTTCTCTCCGTGGCCGGAGCCGCGCAAAAGATCCAGCCCGATCCCAGCAGGTAGGCCGTCGGGGCGGTAATGCCCGGGTTCCGGGCCGGGACCTGGGGTGTGCCCGGGGTGGAACTTGGGGTGTTCGCCCGATGCGCCGCCCAGGACGGCGGCGCATGCTGGTCGAGGAGTTCCAAACCCGGGCTCCCCCGCGCCTCCGAGAAAAGACTGTGGCGGTCCGCCGCGTCCTGATGTCCCGGAGTTGAGGCGGCTTGAGCCCCAGGGCTACGGAGGACGCCCTCCGTAATCGAATCGGGGCCGCGAACCGGCTGGTCCCGATAGTCCCCGGAAAGGAATCATCATGCAGAACTTCGCGAAGCGTGCGGCGCTGGTGACGGCATCGGCTGCCCTGGCTGCTGGGGGTGCCCTCACGCCCTCCTCCGCATTCGCCACCCCGGCGCCCACAGGAACTCAGGCGACGACGCCGGACCAGCCGTGCCAGAAGAAGAACTGCAAGATCAACCGTAATGCTCAGGGTCGTAATACCCAGGGCGGGGTCCAGGGCAGCGGTAGGGGGAACACGCAGGGCGGGGTCCAGGGCAGCGGTAGGGGGAACACCCAGGGTGGCGTCCAGGGTGGCGGCACTGGTAACACCCAGGGCGGTGTGCAGGGTGGCGGCACTGGCAACACCCAGGGCGGTGTCCAGGGTGGCGGCACCGGTAACACCCAGGGCGGAGTCCAGGGTGGCGGCACCGGTAACACCCAGGGCGGAGTCCAGGGTGGCGGCACCGGTAACACCCAGGGCGGAGTCCAGGGTGGCGGCACTGGCAACACCCAGGGCGGTGTGCAGGGCGGCACCGGCAACACCCAGGGCGGAGTCCAGGGTGGCGGCACTGGCAACACCCAGGGCGGTGTCCAGGGTGGCGGCACTGGCAACACCCAGGGCGGTGTCCAGGGTGGCGGCACTGGCAACACCCAGGGCGGTGTCCAGGGTGGCGGCACTGGCAACACCCAGGGCGGCGTCCAGGGCAGCGGTCGGGGCAACACCCAGGGCGGTGTGCAGGGTGGCACTGGCAACACCCAGGGCGGTGTGCAGGGTGGCGGCACCGGGAACACCCAGGGCGGTGTGCAGGGTGGCGGCACCGGGAACACCCAGGGCGGTGTGCAGGGCAGCGGTCGGGGCAACACCCAGGGCGGCGTCCAGGGTGGCGGCACTGGCAATACCCAGGGCGGAGTCCAGGGTGGCGGCACTGGCAATACCCAGGGCGGTGTGCAGGGTGGCGGCACCGGGAACACCCAGGGCGGTGTCCAGGGTGGCGGCACCGGGAACACCCAGGGCGGTGTCCAGGGTGGCGGCACCGGCAACACCCAGGGCGGTGTCCAGGGTTAATCGATAGACCGAGTTCATCACCCCGCGGAGGAAACCTCTGCGGGGTGATGCCGTGTTCACCCCATGCCGATCGCCCGGCATGCACTCTGTACGGGTGACATCGCCTGTGTCGCTGTAGTAACGCAGTGAGAGGTTGCGGCTAATTTGGCCCGCAAGAAGTCCTCTCTGCTGTCTACCGCAAGAAAGGCCTACCGTGAAGCGGGTCGGAATCTACGCATCCCTGTCTTGTGCCGCTGCCATGGCGCTGACAGGCGCAACGGCAAGCCAGGCTTCCGCGGAAAACCGCCACTATGCGGGATACCCCGCAGAAGTCACTGTTGTTTTCAACCATGGGTATTACGGCAACGTCTTCAACACCCAGGGCGGCAAGGGGAACACCCAGGGCGGTGTGCAGGGCGGCACCGGCAACACCCAGGGCGGCACGCTGATCGGCAAGGGGAACACCCAGGGCGGTGTCCAGGGCGCCGGCAATGGCAACACCCAGGGTGGGACGCAGGGCGGCACCGACAACATCCAGGGCGGCACACAGAGCGGCACCAACAACAACCAGGGCGGCATCACCCAAGGCGCCGAGGACGCGGCGAAAAAGATCAGTTCGCGCACATTCGAATTGATCAATGACGGCCTGAACGGATGACGAGGCCGCTGCCGCGGCGAACGAGGCCCACTGTGCTGCGGAGATGTCCGGCATCACCGCACGCAGTGGGCCTCGTCGCTTTCGTGTCGCGCCCTGGCTCGCGTAGTTGCCGATGAACCGGAATGCGAGAGGGGCTCCCGGCACAGTGCCGGGAGCCCCTCTCATACGTACGCCTTATACGTACGCGGAATTTGTGCGAACCGGAGTCAGAACGTTCCCAGCTTCACGATCGACAGCAGCGCGATCAACTGGATCGCGGACGCGCCCAGCGCCTTCGGCCAGGGCAGGTCGTGGGAGCGGGAGACCATCAGGGTGAGCAGGGCGCCCGCGCCGAGCCAGGTGATCCAGCCGATGACCTGCACGAAGCTCGCGTCACCGCCGAAGAACATGGCGAAGACCAGGCGCGGGGCGTCCGTCAGCGACATGATCAGCATCGACAGGCCGACCGTCGGCTGCCAGGCGCCGTCACCGCCGAGCTGGCGGGCCAGCGTGTGCGTGACCACCCCCAGGATGAACGCGCTCAGCACCATCGCCACGGCCGAGATCAGCACGATCGGCACCGCGTTGGTGAACGTCGCGCCGATCACGTCCGCGCGGGCGCCGTCGAAGCCGAACACCGCGAGCAGGCCGTAGAGGAACGTCACGATCAGGGCGGGGCCCCACATCGTGTAGTCCCGCATGCGGAGGAAGGTCGGGTTGGGGTTGAGGACGACCCCCTTCAGCAGTTCCTTCCAGTGCAGCGGCGGGCCGGACGGGCCGGGGGGCTGCGCCGAGCCCGCGTGGTAGGTCTCGCCGTGGGAGTAGGCGGACGCCTCGTCGATGGAGAACGCCTGGGTGTGGCCCGGCTGGTTCGCCGCGTACGGGTCGTGCCCGCCGTGCCCGCCGTGGCCGGGGTCGCCGAAGTACTCCGGTCCGTCGTTCACCGGCCCCGGATACCCGTACTGGCTCCCCTGCGGGTGCCCCGTACGGCCCTGCGGGTAGCCGTAGGCGGGCCCCCGCTGCCCGTGGTGCGGGGCCTGGCCGCCGTACGACGGGCCCTGGGGTGCGTGCGCCTGCTGTCCTTGCGCGGTGCGGTTGTCCCGGTCCCCGCGTCCCATCCTGAATCCAGCCACCCGTCGAACGTACCTGCTCCCGGCCGCCCGCGTGCCGGGCCCGGGGGGTCGGGCCCGGCATTGCGGCCATCCTGTGACATCCCCTAAGGGACCGTCAGGGGCGGATCAGGGGCTCAGCCGTTCAGGGCCGTCCCGAAGCGCGGGCTGCCTGTGGTGCCGACGCCGGTGGCCGCCGGGCCGAAGGAGAGGGCGCCCGCGGTGACGGGGCCGCCCGCCGAGCCGCGCAGTGACCAGACCGCGCCGTCGCCCGCGTCCTCGCCGGGGGCCGCGACGGTCAGTTCCGCGCGCCGGTCACCGGAGTGGTCGGCGAGCAGGACACGGGCGCCGAACCGGTCGCCCTTCTCCGAGGTGCCGGGGACGCCCGAGGTGTTCTGCCCGAACCACGCGGCCTGCCGGGTGGTGAGCCCCGAGGCACTGCCCCGGAGCAGGGTGACTGCGCCGGCGCCCGCGTCCTCGCCGGGCGCGCCGACGGCCAGGTCCATGAACCCGTCCCCGTCGACGTCGCCCAGCGAGACACTGCCGCCGAACGCGTCGCCCGTCTCGGCCCCGCCCGGCACGCCCGGAGTGTCCTGGTCGAGCACCAGCGGCTCGCGCGAGGTGTCCTTGCCGGCCGGGCCGCCGTAGACGACGGTGACCCTGCCGCCCTTTGCCCCGGCCGGGTCGGCGGACCGCTCGGCGGGGTTGCCGACGACGATGTCGGCGTACCCGTCCTTGTCGATGTCGCCGATCGCCGAGACCGTGCCGGCGGGCAGGCCTTGGAGCCAGTCGCTGTAGTTGCCGATGGAGGGGTCGACGACGAGGTCGGTGACCGAGCCCCCCGCGCCCGGCTTCCTGCCGTGCACCACCAGGCTGGTGGACCAGGCGGCGGAGACGTTCCCCACGCTCATGGACGTGACGCCGTACGAGGGGGAGTAAGCATCGGTGACACCCGAGCCGGAGGCACCCTGCCAGGCGCCGGACCTGGTGACCGGGCCATTGAGGAAGGACAGGCCGAGGGACCCGGTGGAGCCGATCGCCACGTCGAGGTCGCCGTCGTGGTCGAGGTCGCCGACGGCCAGCGACTGCCCGTAGCGGTCCTTGTCCTCGTGCCAGTAGTCGATGACCCCGCGGGCTCCGGACAGGCCGTTCCGGCCGCCCCAGACGACGACCACCATGCCGTCGTTGGTGTCGCCGTCCACGTCCTCGCCGGGCGCGCCGACCAGCAGGTCGGCGTAACCGTCCTTGTTCAGGTCGGCGCTCGCCACGGCGGTGCCGAAGGCGTCGCCGGCCTCGGCGGCGCCCGGCACTCCGGCGGTGTTCTGGGTGATCAGGGTGCGGGTGGCCGTCTTCAGCCCGGCGGAGCCGCCGTAGACGACCGAGACGGCACCTGCCTCGGACCGGCCGCCCACGGTGGCGTCGGGGGCGCCGACCGCGAGATCGATACGGCCGTCGCCGTTGAAGTCGTACGGGGCGGCAGCCGGGGCCGCGTGGGCGGGCACGCTCAGCGCGAGCGGGGCGACGAGCCCGGTGAGAGCGAGGGCGAGGACGCGCGTACGCATGAAGTGTCCTTGGGAGGCCGGAGTCGGGTGCGGATCACGGGGCGATGGCCCAGGCGAAGTCGCCCGTGCCGGTCAGGGCGACGTCGCGGGCGGCGATGAACTTGGCAGAGCCGGTGGTCAGGCCGGATGCCGAGCCCCGCAGGACGGTGACGGCGCCGTGGCCGTCCTCCCCGCCCGCCCCGGTCACCAGGTCGGCCTTGCCGTCCCGGTTGATGTCGGGCAGACGGACCGACTGGCCGAACTGGTCCCCGGTCTCCGAGCCGCCGGGTACGCCCTTCGAGTCCTGCGTCCAGCCCTGGGCGCCCTTCGTGGTCAGGCCCGAGGCGGAGCCGAACAGGATGGTCACCGACCCGGCCCCGAGGGCCTTGCCGAGGGCCTCGCCCGGCGCGCCCACCGCGACGTCGGCGTAGCCGTCGCCGTTGATGTCACCGGTGCCGACCGAGGAGCCGAACGCGTCGTCGGACTCGCCCGTGCCGGGTACGCCGGCGGTGTCCTGGTGGATCACGGTCGGGGTCTGCGCGGGGTCCGGGCCTGCCGGGCCGCCGTACCAGACGGTGATCTGTCCGCCCTTGTGACCGGACTTCTTGATCCCGGTGGGGTCGGAGGCGTCGCCGAGCACCACGTCGCCGTAGCCGTCGCCGTTGATGTCGGCCACCGAGCCGGCCAGACCGTCCGCCTTCGGCAGGCGCTTCATGGCGTGCTTCGTACCGGTCCAGGTGTAGTAGATGATGTCGCCGCCCTCGTCACCGTCGACGAGGAAGGGGTAGAAGCGCTCGGCCGCGCCGTCGTGGTTGAGGTCCCCCGCGAACGTCTCGGTCGTGCTGCCCAGTTCGCCGACGCCGCTGTTGGTCAGCGGGGTGCCCGAGCGGGTGAAGGGGCCCCTGTACAGCCGGGTCTGGGTCCGGCCGGTGAGGGTCAGGTCGAGCTTGTGGTCCCCGTCGAAGTCGGCGATCGCGATGCCCCGGCCGAAGTCGCTCCACTCGGGCAGGGAGGCCGGCTGGGGCACCAGGGCACCGCCCGACAGGCCCGACCTCCCGCCCCACAGGATGGTCGCGCTGCCCACCTGGTCCCGGTCGCCGATGCTCTCGCTCGTGGCGCCCACGACGAGGTCGGAGTAGCCGTCGCCGTCCAGGTCACCCGCCGCCAGGCTCGCGCCGAAGAGGTCGCCCGTCTCGGCGGTGCCGGGGACACCGGCGGAGTTCTGGGTGATCACGCTGCGCCTGGCGGCGGAGACCCCCGAGGAGGAGCCGTAGAGCACGACCACCGTGCCCGCCTGCTGGGCCCTGCCGACGTCGTGGCCGGCGGCGGTGAGGGCGATGTCCAGGTACCCGTCACCGTTGAAGTCGCCGGACAGCCGGGACGGCGCGGCGCCGGCCGGGGTGGCGGGCAGGGCGGTGAGCAGGCCGGTGGTCAGAGTGGCGGCCAGAAGGAGGACGCGCTTGCGCAAGGCGGGCTCCGAGCGGGAGTGGGCCGGGCCCGCACTGCTGCGCGCCCGGCCGGACGAGGGACCGCCGACGGCCCGCGGGGGCCGTCGGCGATCAGGAGACCCGCGATGAAAGGTAAAGGTTGTACGTGAGTTCGGTGAGTGGGCTCAGTTCGCGATGATGCTGCCGAACCAGGGCGTGCCGGTCGCGGAGACGCCCACGTTCTTGACGCCGATGAGGCGGGCGCCCGTCGTGGTGATCTTCGTGCCGTCGGAGGGCAGGTAGGTGAGGGCGCCGTCGCCGCCGTCCTCGTCGGAGCCGACCAGCAGGTCGGCCCGGCCGTCGCCGGTGACGTCGTCGAGCTTCACGTCGCTGCCGAAGTGGTCGCCGTTCTCGTCGCCGCCGGGGACGCCCGCGCTGTTCTGGGCGAAGGCCTGGGCGCGGGTGGTGGTGTTCACGCCGCTCGCGGAGCCGTACAGCACGGTGACCATGCCCGCCTCGGACACCTTGCCGAGGTCCTCGAAGACGCTGCTGATCACGAGGTCCTGGTAGCCGTCGCCGTTGATGTCGCCGAGGTCCAGCTCGCCGCCGAAGCCGTCGCCCTTCTCGGACCCGCCGGGGACGTTGCCGGTGTTCTGGTTGATCGCGGCGGTGCGGTCCGGCCCGGAGACCGATCCGTAGGTGATATTGACGCGGCCGCCCGTGGAGGCGTCCGGGACCGCGGTGCCGTCCTCCAGCTTGCCGGCGTCCCACATGGCGCCGCTGACGATGTCGCCGTAGCCGTCGCCGTTGATGTCGCCGATGCCGGTGATGATGCCGGACTTGAGCTTCTTCGCGGCGGCGGTGCTGAGACCGTTCGCGGTGCCGGGCAGCCAGTAGTTGGTGTTCCACCCGTAGCGGGTCTTGGTCTCGTAGCCGTCCACGACCAGGTCGGTGCGGCCGTCACCGTTGACATCGCCCGCGGTCAGGTTCAGCGGGCCGAAGGGGTACGTGTCGTCGCCGGACTGGATCGGCGGGTTGAGGGTGGTGCGGCTCGTGGCGGTGCCGGTGGAGCTGAAGCCGCCCTTGTAGAGGTACAGCGTGGAGGTCGACGCGCTCACGACGAGGTCGGTGCGCCCGTCGCCGTCGTAGTCGCCGGCCGCCAAGAGGTGGCCCCAGTAGTCGTGGGAGGACTGCGCCGGGTCGAGGAGTTCGGCGCTCTTGCCGGTCAGCCCGTTCGCGGAGCCCCAGAGCAGCGCGACGGCACCGGCGTTGGTGTCGCTGCCGAGCTTCTCGTGCGGGACGCCGACGGCGAGGTCGTCGTAGCCGTCGCCGTTGAAGTCGCCGTAGGCCAGCGCGCCGCCGAAGGCGTCGCCCACCTCGGCGCCGCCGGGGACGCCGGGGGTGTCCTGGCTGAGGGTGGTGCGCTTGGCGCCGGAGACGCCGGTCCTGGTGCCGTACAGGACGACGACCTGGCCGGCGCCCTTGCGGCCGTTCACGTAGGAGGCGGAGGCAGAGGTGGCGAGGTCGCCGATGCCGTCGCCGTTGAAGTCGGCCTTGGCCACGGTGGTGGAGTCGGCGGCCGTGGCGGGGGCGGCGGTGAGGCTGAGCAGTCCGCCGGTGAGGGCGGCGGCGGTGACCGTCGCCAGGGCGATTCTGTGGTGCGCGCGCATGGGATTCTCCTGCGGCGTACGGGGATGCCGGGAGCGGCGTCCGCGAGTCGGTGTGGGGCCGACAGCCCGCGTGGGCCCTGGTCGCCCAGGGGGCCGCGAAGCGGTTGGCGATCATCAGACCGACACTGGCGGGGAACGGTTGTGCGGCTTCCCGAAAATTGAGCGTAGAAGATCAATGAAGCTATCAAGCTACGCACATGAGCCTGACCTGCGGAACGTTGGACTTGCTTTCCTCGCTCGAGCGAGGCTACGTCGACCGTGACGGGCTGCTGGCGGTCATTCTCGCAGGTCAGCGCGGTGATGGGTAAAGCCGTTCCGTCACCCCGGTCGCCCGCGCCGACGTGCTACCCATCTCTGGAAGCGCAACGGCTTCCAGGGCTCTGCACGGCTGTCGGCGGCCACGAGAAAGCCCCGCCCGGATTCCCGCCAGGGCGCCCGAACGGGGCTCAGAGGGGCGCTCAGGCGCCTACGTGGCTGGTGCCTCCGCCCAGTGCACGGCCACCCGCTCCGCCGTGTTCGCGTTCCGGCCCCTGCCTACGCTGCGTG
This sequence comes from Streptomyces griseoluteus, assembly GCF_004784465.1. GTDB lineage: Bacteria > Actinomycetota > Actinomycetes > Streptomycetales > Streptomycetaceae > Streptomyces > Streptomyces griseoluteus. The sequence goes on from NZ_SRRU01000004.1 coordinate 337,941, forward strand.
CCACGCTCACGCGGTCAACGAACAGCGCAAGGAACCCCCGCCGTTCAGACAGGTCCCAACCGGCCCACGTCGACTCCGGGCCAAGCGGGTCCCCCTCCGGTGCAGTCCACTCTGACGGGACAGCTACCGTGCCGGCCTCAGCGGTTCCCAGCTCTTCCACGCGGGCGGCCGTACGTTCCTCATGGGCTGACAGCCGTTCCACTGATTCACGGAACATCCGGTCACCCACGGCACCCGCGTACAAGCCTGCCTGCCGGTCGACATACAGCGTGCGAAGCGCTTCTCGTACGTGCTCCAACTCGACCCGAGCGGCTGCTAGTTCGGCCTGTCGCTCGCCCGTGTCGGCTTGCGCTGCAAACCGGCGTGCGGCCTCAGCGAGCCATTCGAGATCTTCGGGGTCTTCGGGGTCCAGCGCAGTCAGGCGCGACCACACGGTACGGGCCACCACGTCATCAGCTGCGTCCATGTTGATGGCCAGACCACCGTGTCCCGGCACAGCGCCGGACTGGGCCCGGTTGCAGCGATAGAGCGGCTTGCCGTTGCGCTTGTCCGTGACCATGGAGCTACCGCAGACCTCGCAGAACAGCATCCCGGCGGAACCGAGCAGGGATGGCACGGAACGGCCACCCTGGCGAACCCCCTGGGGCGTACGGCCATCGAGTACGTCCTGAAGCCGCCACCAGTCATCGGCGGGAACGATGCCCTCATGCGCCACCAGCGGGGCCCCTGAGTCGTCGCGCAGAATGACGCGCTTGGTCCCCTGACGTTCGGCGGCGTAGCCGGCAAGGCGCGGGTCACGGAGGATGCGGAGCACAGTGGACGACACCCACGTCGTACGCTCCAGCGGCTGGCTTACGCCTCGGGCCCGGCGTGCGATCACACGCGCTGACATGTCCGCTGCCTTGGTCGGTACGCCCTCGGTGTTCAGCTTGCGAGCTATGGCCGATGCGGTCATGCCGCCCAGTGCCCAGGACACCATGTCGCGCACGTACGGGGCCTCAGCGGGATGGGGGACCAGCCTGACCACCACCAGTTCCCCGCGCGGCTCACGCGTCGACTGGAAGCCGTACGGGGCCATGCCGGACACGTGGCTACCCGCTGCCCTCAGCGTCACTTTCGTCGCCGTGATGTACGCCGACTTCATGTCGGACTCTTGCTGGGCCAGCGCGGCGATGAGGCCGAAGATCGCGACGCCCATCGGGGTGGACGTGTCCAGGTACGGCTCTTCCACGCTGACGAGCAGCACGCCGTGTTTGGCCAACTCCTCATTGATCAGCATGGCCTCAAGGGCACCCTGTCGAGTGAGGCGGGACAGCGAGAACACGACCACTGCGTCTACGTGCCCGGCGCGAACGGCGGACATCATCTCCTCGAACTCCGGCCGGACAACCTTGGGGTCCCAGCCGGATTTACCGACGTCGGCGAAGTGGCCCGCGTTGTCCCAGCCTTTGGCCGTGATCAGCGCCTCGCACTTGGTCCGCTGCGCTTCGGGGGACGACGCGGAGTCGTCCTCACGCTTCCTTGACTGTCGGATGTAGGACACTGCGCGCACATGGTCCAGATTAGGGGTCCAATCGGAGCCCCGTTTGACGAGAGGTGTCATGTGCCTAGCGTAGTAAAAATCAACGTGCTGACCGTTCCTGACGACCAGCGGGAGGTGCTGGAGAAGCGGTTCGCCTCGCGGGCGCACACCGTGGAGAGCTCGGACGGGTTCGAGTGGTTCGAGCTGCTGCGACCGGTGGAGGGCACCGACCAGTACCTCGTCTACACCCGCTGGCGCGACGACGCGGCCTTCCAGGCGTGGATGGAGGGCCCCATGAAGGCCGCCCACCAGGGCACGGGCGGTGGTGAGGGCGAGAAGCAGCGGCCCGCCGCGGCCGGCTCCACCCTGTGGTCCTTCGAGGTCGTCCAGCAGGCGTCCCCGAAGTAACTCCCCCGCGTAACCCCTACGGGTACGACGGCGCCCCCCGGCCTCGTGGACCGGGGGGCGCCGTCGTGTGCGAAGCGGTGCGCTACTTGACCGGCTCGGGCTCCGGCTCGGTGGCGGGCTCGTCGTCCGCGGGGTCCGCCGGGGTCCTGACGGAGTCCAGCAGGAGCTGGGCCACGTCCACGACCTGGATGGACTCCTTCGCCTTGCCGTCGTTCTTCTTGCCGTTGACCGAGTCGGTCAGCATGACCAGGCAGAACGGGCAGGCGGTGGAGACGATGTCGGGGTTGAGGGAGAGGGCCTCGTCGACGCGCTCGTTGTTGATGCGCTTGCCGATCCGCTCCTCCATCCACATCCGCGCGCCACCGGCGCCACAGCAGAAGCCGCGCTCCTTGTGGCGGTGCATCTCCTCGTTCCTGAGGCCCGGCACCTTGCCGATGATCTCGCGCGGAGGCGTGTAGATCTTGTTGTGCCGGCCCAGGTAGCAGGGGTCGTGGTACGTGATGATGCCCTCGACCGGGGTGACGGGGATCAGCTTGCCCTCGTCCACCAGGTGCTGGAGCAGCTGGGTGTGGTGGATGACCTCGTAGTCGCCGCCGAGCTGCGGGTACTCGTTGCCGAGCGTGTTGAGGCAGTGCGGGCAGGTGGCGACGATCTTCTTGGCCGACTTGGGCTTCGCCGACTCGGGCACCACCTTGCCGTCGTCGTCCATCTCCTCGCCGAAGGCGGCGTTGAGGGACATGACGTTCTCCATGCCGAGCTCCTGGAACAGGGGCTCGTTGCCGAGGCGGCGGGCGGAGTCACCGGTGCACTTCTCGTCGCCGCCCATGATGGCGAACTTGACGCCCGCGATGTGCAGCAGCTCGGCGAACGCCTTGGTCGTCTTCTTGGCGCGGTCCTCCAGGGCACCGGCACAGCCGACCCAGTAGAGGTACTCGACCTCGGAGAGGTCCTCGATGTCCTTGCCGACGACCGGGACCTCGAAGTCGACCTCCTTGGTCCACTCGAGGCGCTGCTTCTTGGCCAGGCCCCAGGGGTTGCCCTTCTTCTCCAGGTTCTTGAGCATCGTGCCCGCCTCGGACGGGAACGCGGACTCGATCATCACCTGGTAGCGGCGCATGTCGACGATGTGGTCGACGTGCTCGATGTCCACCGGGCACTGCTCGACACAGGCGCCGCAGGTGGTGCAGGACCACAGCACGTCCGGGTCGATGACGCCGTTCTCCTCGGCGGTGCCGATGAGCGGGCGCTCGGCCTCGGCGAGGGCCGCGGCGGGCACGTTCGCGAGCTGCTCCTCGGACGCCTTCTCGTCGCCCTCCATGGTCTTGCCGCCACCCGCGAGCAGGTAGGGCGCCTTGGCGTGGGCGTGGTCCCGCAGCGACATGATCAGCAGCTTCGGGGAGAGCGGCTTGCCGGTGTTCCACGCGGGGCACTGCGACTGGCAGCGGCCGCACTCGGTGCAGGTGGAGAAGTCCAGCAGGCCCTTCCAGGAGAACTGCTCGACCTGGGAGACGCCGAAGACGTCGTCCTCACCGGGGTCGGTGAAGTCGATCGGCTTGCCGCCGGAGGTCATCGGCTGAAGGGCGCCGAGGGCCACACCGCCGTCCGCCTCCCGCTTGAACCAGATGTTCGGGAACGCGAGGAAGCGGTGCCAGGCCACACCCATGTTGGTGTTGAGCGAGACCACGATCATCCAGATGAACGAGGTCCCGATCTTGATCATGGCGACCAGGTAGACCAGGTTCTGCAGCGTGGTGACGCTCAGCGTCTTGAAGGCGAGGACCAGCGGGTACGAGGCGAAGTAGGCCGCCTCGTAGTGGTCCACGTGGTGCAGGGCGCCCTCGAGGCCGCGCAGGGTGTAGATCGCCAGGCCGATGGTGAGGATGACGTACTCGACGAAGTACGCCTGGCCGGCCTTGGAACCGGCGAAGCGGGACTTGCGGCCCGGGCGGCTGGGCAGGCTCAGCAGCCGGATGACCATGAGCACGGCGATGCCGAGCACGGTCATCACACCGATGAACTCGATGTACAGCTCGAAGGGCAGGAAGTCGCCGATGAAGGGCAGCGTCCAGTCGGCCTTGAAGAGCTGGCCGAACGCCTGGGCCAGGGTCGGCGGCAGCGTCAGGAAGCCCACGGCCACGAACCAGTGGGCCACACCGACGATGCCCCACTTGTTCATCCGGGTGTGGCCGAGGAACTCCCGCACCAGCGTCACGCTGCGCTGGTACGGGTTGTCGGTCCTGGTACCGGCGGGGACGGGCTGGCCCAGCTTGAAGTACCGGACGAACTGTCCGATGGCCCGGGCGAGCAGCGCGACACCGACCACGGTCAGGACCAGCGACACGATGATCGCGGCGAGTTGCATGAGGGGCTCCTGAGGCGGCCTCGAAATTACTAAGCGGTAACTTATGCAGTCCGTCTGAGACTACCCCCATCCTCCTGCGCGATGCAGCACGGCGCGGGGTGAGATGAGTCGCTGAGGGTTGCCTTCGCCGGGACGGGGGAACCCGCCCGGCCGGGCCCGACGCCGCCTTGCATATAAGCGCCATATAAGAGTTGAGCCCGGTCGGCTCATGTCTGTTGACCCAGTGGAGTCGGGGTGGCACACTTGAGCCATTCCCACTCAAGTCCTCTGGAGGAACCAACCATGGCACGTGCGGTCGGCATCGACCTGGGCACGACTAACTCCGTCGTCAGCGTTCTGGAGGGCGGCGAGCCCACCGTCATCACCAACGCCGAGGGTGCCCGGACCACGCCGTCCGTCGTCGCCTTCGCGAAGAACGGTGAGGTGCTCGTCGGCGAGGTCGCCAAGCGCCAGGCGGTCACGAACGTGGACCGGACCATCCGCTCGGTGAAGCGCCACATGGGCACCGACTGGAAGATCCAGCTCGACGGGAAGGACTTCAACCCGCAGCAGATCTCCGCGTTCATCCTGCAGAAGCTGAAGCGCGACGCCGAGTCCTACCTGGGCGAGAAGGTGACCGACGCGGTCATCACCGTCCCGGCGTACTTCAACGACTCCGAGCGCCAGGCGACCAAGGAGGCCGGTGAGATCGCGGGTCTGAACGTCCTGCGCATCGTCAACGAGCCGACCGCCGCCGCCCTCGCGTACGGCCTCGACAAGGACGACCAGACCATCCTGGTCTTCGACCTCGGTGGCGGCACCTTCGACGTGTCGCTGCTGGAGATCGGTGACGGCGTCGTCGAGGTGAAGGCCACCAACGGTGACAACCATCTCGGTGGTGACGACTGGGACCAGCGCGTCGTCGACTACCTGGTCCAGCAGTTCAAGGCCGGCCACGGCGTGGACCTCGCCAAGGACAAGATGGCTCTCCAGCGCCTCCGTGAGGCCGCCGAGAAGGCCAAGATCGAGCTGTCCTCCTCCACGGAGACCTCGATCAACCTGCCCTACATCACGGCGTCCGCCGAGGGCCCGCTGCACCTGGACGAGAAGCTCACCCGCGCCCAGTTCCAGCAGCTCACCGCCGACCTCCTGGAGCGCTGCAAGACGCCGTTCCACAACGTCATCAAGGACGCGGGCATCCAGCTCGGCGAGATCGACCACGTGGTCCTCGTGGGCGGTTCGACCCGTATGCCGGCCGTCGCCGAGCTGGTCAAGGAACTGACCGGCGGCAACGAGGCCAACAAGGGCGTCAACCCGGACGAGGTCGTCGCCATCGGCGCGGCCCTCCAGGCCGGTGTCCTCAAGGGCGAGGTCAAGGACGTCCTGCTCCTCGACGTCACCCCGCTGTCCCTCGGTATCGAGACCAAGGGCGGCATCATGACCAAGCTGATCGAGCGGAACACGACGATCCCGACCAAGCGGTCCGAGATCTTCACCACCGCCGAGGACAACCAGCCCTCCGTGCAGATCCAGGTCTACCAGGGCGAGCGCGAGATCGCGGCGTACAACAAGAAGCTCGGGATGTTCGAGCTGACCGGTCTGCCGCCGGCCCCGCGCGGTGTCCCGCAGATCGAGGTCGCCTTCGACATCGACGCCAACGGCATCATGCACGTGACCGCGAAGGACCTGGGCACGGGCAAGGAGCAGAAGATGACCGTCACCGGCGGCTCCTCGCTGCCGAAGGACGAGGTCGACCGCATGCGCCAGGAGGCGGAGAAGTACGCGGAGGAGGACCACGCCCGCCGCGAGGCCGCCGAGTCCCGCAACCAGGGCGAGCAGCTCGTCTACCAGACCGAGAAGTTCCTCAAGGACAACGAGGACAAGGTCCCGGGCGAGATCAAGACCGAGGTCGAGGCGGCTGTCGCCGAGCTGAAGGAGAAGCTCAAGGGCGAGGACAGCGCCGAGATCCGTACGGCCACCGAGAAGGTCGCGGCCGTCTCGCAGAAGCTCGGCCAGGCCATGTACGCCGACGCCCAGGGCGCCCAGGCCGCCGGCGGTCCGTCCGCCGACGCCGGTGAGGCCAAGGACGACGACGTCGTGGACGCCGAGATCGTCGACGACGAGCGCAAGGACGGTGCCGCGTGACGGAGGAGACCCCGGGCTTCGAGGAGAAGCCCGACGTCCCCTCCGGCGCGAACCCCGACGACGCCGAGCCGAAGGCCGCCTCCGAGCAGGAGGCGGCCCCGGCGGGGGACGCAAGTGCGGACGCCGGTCTGGTGGCGCAGCTGGACCAGGTGCGGACGGCGCTCGGTGAGCGCACGGCCGACCTCCAGCGGCTGCAGGCCGAGTACCAGAACTACCGCCGCCGCGTCGAGCGCGACCGCGTCGCGGTCAAGGAGATCGCCATCGCGAACCTCCTGACCGAGCTGCTGCCCGTGCTGGACGACATCGGCCGCGCGCGGGAGCACGGCGAACTGCTCGGCGGCTTCAAGTCGGTCGCCGAGTCGCTGGAGACCGTCGCGGCCAAGATGGGCCTCATGCAGTTCGGCAAGGAGGGCGAGCCCTTCGACCCGACGATCCACGAAGCCCTGATGCACTCCTACGCGCCCGACGTCACGGAGACGACGTGCGTGGCCATCCTCCAGCCCGGTTACCGCATCGGTGAGCGCACCATCCGCCCCGCGCGGGTGGCCGTCGCCGAGCCGCAGCCCGGCGCGCAGACCGTCAAGGCGGAGGAGGCCGAGGAGAGCGCGGCCGACGACAAGGAGAACGGTGGCCCGGAGGAGGGCTGACGTAATCACGGAAGTCATGCAGGTCCGGAAGGAGGGACGTCGGGGATGAGTACCAAGGACTTCATCGAGAAGGACTTCTACAAGGTCCTCGGCGTCCCGAAGGACGCCACCGAGGCCGAGATCAAGAAGGCGTACCGGAAGCTCGCCCGCGAGTTCCACCCGGACGCCAACAAGGGCAACACCCGCGCCGAGGAGCGCTTCAAGGAGATCTCCGAGGCGAACGACGTCCTCGGCGACCCCAAGAAGCGCAAGGAGTACGACGACGCGCGGGCCCTGTTCGGCAACGGCGGTTTCCGGCCGGGGCCGGGCGCGGGCGGCGGTCAGTTCAACTTCGACCTCGGCGACCTCTTCGGGGGCGCCGGCGGTGCGGGCGGCGCGCAGAGCGGCAGCTTCGGCGGCGGCCTGGGCGACGTCTTCGGCGGCCTGTTCAACCGGGGCGGCGCGGGTACCACCCGTACCCAGCCGCGCCGGGGGCAGGACGTCGACACCGAGGTGACCCTCAGCTTCACCGAGGCGATCGAGGGCGCGACCGTGCCGCTCAGGATGACCTCCCAGGCGCCCTGCAAGGCGTGTTCGGGCACCGGCGACAAGAACGGCACGCCGCGTGTGTGCCCGACCTGCGTCGGCACCGGGCAGGTCGCGCGGGGTTCGGGCGGCGGCTTCTCGCTCACCGACCCGTGCCCCGACTGCAAGGGCCGCGGCCTGATCGCCGAGCACCCCTGCACCGACTGCAGCGGCAGCGGCCGGGCCAAGTCCTCGCGCACCATGCAGGTCCGCATCCCGGCGGGTGTCACCGACGGGCAGCGCATCCGGCTGCGCGGCAAGGGCGCGCCCGGCGAGCGCGGCGGTCCGGCGGGCGATCTGTACGTCACCGTCCATGTGGGCGAGCACAAGGTGTTCGGCCGCAAGGGCGACAACCTCACCGTCACCGTCCCGGTCACCTTCACCGAGGCGGCCCTCGGCGGCGAGGTGCGGGTGCCCACCCTCGGCGGGGCCCCGGTCACCCTGAAGCTGCCGCCCGGCACGCCCAACGGCCGCACCATGCGGGCGCGGGGCAAGGGCGCGGCGCGCAAGGACGGCAGCCACGGCGATCTGCTGATCACCGTGGAGGTGAGTGTCCCGAAGGACCTCTCGGGGAAGGCTCGTGACGCGCTGGAGGCGTATCGCGAGGCGACCGCGGACGAGGACCCGCGGGCGGAGCTGTTCGAGGCCGCGAAGGGAGAATGAGCCCGATGGACACACCAGGTCGTCGGCGCAACCCGTACGAGCTGACCGAGGAGACCCCGGTCTACGTCATCTCGGTCGCCGCACAGCTCTCCGGACTCCATCCGCAGACGCTCCGGCAGTACGACCGCCTCGGTCTGGTCTCCCCGGACCGCACGGCGGGGCGCGGGCGGCGCTATTCGGCCCGTGACATCGAACTGCTCCGCCAGGTGCAGCAGTTGTCGCAGGACGAGGGCATCAACCTGGCCGGCATCAAGCGCATCATCGAACTGGAGAACCACGTCGCGGCTCTCCAGTCCCGCGTGGCGGAGCTGGAGTCGGCGCTGGACGGCGCGGCGGCGACGATGCGTCAGCGCGAGGCCGCCGTGCACGCCTCCTACCGGCGTGACCTGGTCCCGTACCAGGAGGTCCAGCAGACCAGCGCGCTGGTGGTGTGGCGGCCGAAGCGGCAGCCGTCCGCGGACTGACGTGTCCGAGCACCTTCGAAGGGGCCGGGAGGCACAAGCCTCCCGGCCCCTTCGCTCGTTCACCGGGCAGGCGTTCACAGCGTGGCTGACTTCTTTCGCCTGTGTGTACGTAACACGCGGTTCGCGCGGGGAGGTTGTGAAGGGCGTTTACAGCGGGTTGCGCAAGGTTCCGCCAGGTCTTCACCGGCTGAACGCAGCGTGGTGTTGCCATCTCGTTAAGTTGTTTTGCTTGACGCCACAGGTCGCCTCCAAGTTGTCTTTTCAGACACCCGGGTAGCACGCAGCACCCCGTCGAAACGCACCTGAAGTGAGCCCTCGAATGCGCCGTATCGCCATATCCGTGGCCGTCTCCGCGATGGTCCTCCCGCTCGCCGGCTGCGGCGTCCTGAACGCGGCGGGAGACGACGCGAGCGCGAGCCCGACCATGGGCGACCAGGTCACCGTCGGCCTGTTGCTGCCGGAGAAGGCGAACACCCGCTACGACAAGTTCGACTACCCCATCATCAAGAGCAAGGTGGCCGAACTGACCCACAAGAAGGGCAAGGTCGAGTACGCCAACGCCGACGCGGACGCCGGTCAGCAGGCCGAGCAGATGCAGCGGATGATCGACGAGAAGGTCAACGTCATCCTGCTGGACGCCGTAGACGCGCACGCGATCGCGCCGACCGTGAAGAAGGCCAAGGACGCGGGCATCCCGGTCATCGCCTACGACCGGCTCGCCGAGGGCCCGATCCAGGCGTACATCTCCTTCGACAACGAGCTGGTCGGCGAGGTGCAGGGCCGTTCCCTGCTGGAGCGGCTGGGTTCGGGCGCCGGGCTCTCCACCAAGATCGTGATGATGAACGGTTCGCCCACCGACCCCAACGCCAAGCAGTTCAAGGAGGGCGCGCTCTCCGAGCTGAGCGGCAAGGTGACGATCGCGGACAGCTTCGACACCAAGGAGTGGAAGCCGGAGAACGCCGAGGCCAACATGACCGAGGCGATAAGCCGGATCGGCAAGGACAACATCGCCGCCGTCTACGCCGCCAACGACGGCATGGCCGGCGGCGTCATCAAGGCCCTGAAGAACGCCGGTGTCACCAACCTGCCCCCGATCACCGGCCAGGACGCCGAACTGGACGCCGTGCAGCGCATCCTGGCGGGCCAGCAGTACATGAGCGTCTACAAGTCCTACCCGGACGAGGCCGAGGCAGCGGCCCAGATGGCCGTCGCCAAGGTGCAGGGCAAGGACATCCAGTTCGACGCCCTCACCCAGGACCGCGTCGACAGCCCCACCGACAAGCAGATCCCGGCCAAGCTGGTCCAGGTGACCGCGCTGACCAAGAGCAAGATCAAGGAGACGGTCGTCGAGGACGGCATCTACACCGTCGACCAGATCTGCACCGCCCCCTACAAGTCGGCCTGCGCCGCCGTGGGCCTGCGCTGACGCGCCGGCACACGGCCGGGGAGCGACCCGGAGACAGGTGAGGGAGGCGGCCCCGGTGACGGCGGGGCCGCCTCCCTTTTCGTGCGTTGTCCGGCCCCCGGCGATCCGGGCATACCGGTGTTTCGCGGTGCGCGGGGCAGGAGGAGCCGTGTTGCGGAGGCGGGCGGCGCCGCGCATAGTTGCGCTGCGAAGTGGCGGCGACCGGGGGTGGAATGGGCGATGGCCGGGCACGCGACGGAGGAGCATCCCCACGGTGCCGACCGGCTGTGCGGGCAGGGAGACCGTTTGTACTCCCGTGCCGTGCGCCGGGGCCGGGTGCCCCGCGCGGACGCGGAGCCGGTGCCCTGCCTGCTGGAGCTGGCCCTGCTGCACCCCGACCCCGACGACATGGACTGGCTGGTCCCCACCTCCCCGCAGGAGGTGATGACCCGGCTGCTGCGCGGGGTCTACGACGAGGTCACCGAGAGCCGGCGCCGGATGGGCTCGGCGGTCGCAGCGTTCGACTGGTACGCCGGGCTCGGCCGTCAACTGCCCGCCCTCGGCGCACCGGGTGAAGGCTCCGCGATCCGGGTGCTGGACGGACTCACCCGCATCCAGGCCGCGATGGACGAGGCGACCGAGCGGTGCGCGACCGAGGTGCTCACCGTGCAGCCCGGCGGCATCCGGCGCGAGGCCGAGCTGACCGAGGGGCTGCACCGGGCGCTCGAACTGCGGGGCCGGGGCGTACGGATGCGCGATCTGTACACCCATGTCGCCCGGCACGGCCAGGGGTTGCTCAACTACCTGGAGCTGATGGGCGACGCGGTGGAGGCCCGCACGCTGGACGAGGTCATCGACCGGCTCATCCTCTTCGACCGCACGGTGGCCTTCATCCCCGCCAACACCGACCGCACGATGGCGTTGGAGCTGCGCCACCCGGCGCTGGTGGAGTACCTCGTGACCGTCTTCGAGCGGCTGTGGCGGCTGGCGATCCCGCTCACCGCCCCGCTGCCCGACACCGGCATCGAGGGCATCTCGCACCGCGAACGCGCCATCGCCGCACTGCTCGCCGAGGGCCACCAGGACGCGGTGATCGCCGAGCGGCTCGGCATCAGCGTGCGCACCTGCCGCGCGCACATCGCCCGGCTCTCGGAGACGCTGGGCGCGACCAGCCGCACCCAGCTCGGCGTCCGGATCGCCCAGGTGGGGCTGGACGGCCCCTCGCACGGACCGGCGCCCGCGCCCGCCGAGGGCGTGCACGCGCCCTGAACCAGGGTCTTTCGTTTGGATCAGGCCGGATCAGGGAGCGGGGTCTGGTGCCGTGCATCGCAAGGCGGAGGAGGGCGACATGGCGGAGCCATGGCAACCGACGACAACGCCGCGAGGCGCGGTGCCAGGGCCCGCGAGCCCGGCAAGATCCAAACGAGAGGCCCTAGCCCTCCTCGTTGAGCATCCCGGAGCGGGCGATCAGATAGCCGAGCTGGGCCCGGCTGCCGCTGCCCAGCGCGGTGGCCAGCTTGGCGATGTGGGCGCGGCAGGTGCGGACGTTCATGCCCAGGCGCCTGGCGATGGCCTCGTCGACATGCCCCTCCACCAGCAGCTTGGCGATGGAGTGCTGGACGTCGGTGATGCCGTCCGGGGCGGTCTCGTAGGGCGTGCCGGCGTTCAGCGGTACCGCGCGGCTCCACATGAACTCGAAGACCTTGACCAGGTAGCGCACCAGGCCGGGGTGGCGCAGCTCCAGGGCGACCTGGCGGTCCTCGCGGACCGGGATGAAGGCCACCGTCTCGTCGCAGATGATCAGCCGCTCGACCAGTTCGTCGATGGTGCGGTACTCGGCCTTGCCGTCGGTGAGGCGGTCCACGTAGGCGAGGCGGTCGGCGCTGTAGCGGGCGGTGTGCTGGTAGAGGGTGCGGATGCGGACCCCGCGCTCGATCAGCGGGCGGTCGCGGTCCAGCGCCTCCAGGAGGCGGTTCTCGGGGCTGCGCCAGCCGCCGGGCTGCACGGTGAGCACCTCGGTGCGGCACTGGCCGGTGGCGAGGTCCAGGGCCGCGTTGATGCGGTCCAGGCCCTCCAGGACGGTGATGGCGTGCGTCGGGGCGTCCTCGCGGGCGCTCAGTGTCATGAAGGGTTCGAAGATCTCGGAGAGCACGATGGACCGGCGCCGCCGCTCGGCGATCTCCCGCTCGATCGGGGTCAGGCGCTGGGCCAGCGCGACGGCCGGCGCCACCGGCCGCAGCCAGCCGGGATCGTCGGGGTCCGGGTGGAGCAGGGCGAACTCCATCAGGCACGGAGCCGCCTCGGCGTCCGCGCGCGGGATGCGGCCGGTGCGCAGCGCGCTCGCGTAGAGGCGGCTTCCTTCCGCGCACATCTCTGTCACCGCGTGGGGATGTGTCGCCTCTGTCCCGTTTGTTGCCAAATCTCCACCCCCCAGGGTCCTGAACATGCAGGAACATGATGCACCGATCGTGTGGCGATGATGTGCCTGAATGAGCCATCGTCTAACTCGACGGGGGAAGAGGGGACTTTCAAGTGAGGACGAAGCCGACCATGCGTAACAGAATGCTTCGCTCGGCGCTTGTTGCCGCTCTCTCCGCCGTTGCGGCCGTCGGAACACTGGCGGGCCTCTCCGGTGCGACGAGCGCGCACTCGCCGGGTGACGGGGGGGCCGTGCGAGCGGCGGGCGTTCAGGACACCCGGTGGGACACCACGCCGGCGGACACCAGGTGGGACACCACACCCGCGGACACGAGGTGGGACGTCGCCCCGCTCGACACGCGGTGGGACTGATCACCATGACCACGCCTCCCGACGACCGCTCCTTCCGTCGTGAGATGGCCACCGCCTACCGCTCCGGCTGGCACTTCATCGACCTGGTCACCGCCATCCCCCACAGCGGCGACTCGTTGATGGTGACGGTGTTCGGCGAGCCGGTGGTGGTCACCCGTGACGAGGACGAGGACGTACGGGCGTACCGCTGCCTGCGCAAGCCACGCGGCGCGCCGCAGCCGGTGCGGTGTGCCGTCCGGTACGGCATGATCTTCGTCAATCTGGACCAGCGGGACCACCGTCTCGCTGAGCCCGAGGTCGCCGACCTCAGGACCACAACTGCCACCCCCCGCAGTGCCTGACGCGATTCCCCCGTCGTAAAAGATCGCCTCAGGTACTTCCCCCCGCAGCGGCGTCACCGTGACCTGAACACGGTGACGCCGCTGCAGTTTCTGCGCATATTTCGGGGTTTCGGCACTCCGGCCACCTGGCCGGAATTCTTCAGCCGAGTCCGAGCGCGCGTTCCACCCGGATCTCCAGGGCGACCCGCAGCGGGTTCTCCCGGGGCTCGCGGCCGTACCGCTCGGTGAAGCGCCGTTCCGCCTCGGCGACCGCCTCGCGGTCCTCGCGCACCCGCGCCCGTCCCTCCAGCGTGGCCCAGCGCCGGCCGTCCACCTGGCACACCGCCACCCGAGCGCCCTCCTCCCCGGCCGCCCGTACCAGCGCCGCCTTGGTGCTGGTGCCGCTGGTGATGACGCGGGCGATGCCGGCCCCGGGGTCCCAGGTCACGCATACCGGCACCACGTGCGGGCTGCCGTCCGGGCGCAGGGTGGTGAGCGTGCTCAGGTGCCGCTCCCGCCAGAAGGCGACGTACGACTCATCCGGTGCGTCCAGGTCCACGGAGTATGAGGGCATGGCTGAAACCTAGCCAACGTGAAGTCGGCGGCGCTTAATTGAGCGCACCCGACTCAAGTTTGTGTACACTGATTAAGTCATCAGTGGAGCAGTGGCGGAAGGGGAGAACACGCACGTGGACGCCGAGCTGACCAACAGGAGCCGGGACGCGATCAACGCCGCAAGCCAGCGGGCCGTGACGGACGGGCACCCCGACCTGACGCCCGCTCACCTGTTGCTGGCGCTGCTCGCGGGCCAGGACAACGAGAACATCACCGACCTGCTCGCCGCCGTCGGCGCCGACCCGGCCGCCGTGCGCGCCGGGGCCGAGCGCGCGCTCGCCACGCTGCCCAGCGTGACCGGCTCCACCGTCGCGCCCCCGCAGCCCAGCCGGGAGCTGCTCGCCGTCCTCGCGGACGCCGACGAGCGCGCCGGGGCCCTCGGGGACGACTATCTCTCCACCGAACACCTGCTGACCGGTCTCGCCGCGAAGGGCGGCGCCGCCGGGGACGTGCTCCGCGAGCAGGGGGCTACCGCCAAGAAGCTGCAAGACGCCTTTCAGAAGGCCAGAGGAGGACGCCGCGTGACCACCGCCGACCCCGAGGGTCAGTACAAGGCCCTGGAGAAGTTCGGCACCGACTTCACCGCCGCCGCCCGGGAGGGCCGCCTCGACCCGGTCATCGGCCGGGACCAGGAGATCCGCCGGGTCGTGCAGGTGCTGAGCCGCCGCACCAAGAACAACCCCGTCCTCATCGGTGAGCCGGGCGTCGGCAAGACCGCCGTGGTCGAGGGGCTGGCCCAGCGCATCGTCAAGGGCGACGTGCCGGAGTCGCTGAAGGACAAGCGGCTGGTCTCGCTGGACCTCGGCGCGATGGTCGCGGGCGCCAAGTACCGCGGTGAGTTCGAGGAGCGGCTCAAGGCCGTGCTCTCGGAGATCAAGGACTCCGACGGGCAGATCATCACCTTCATCGACGAGCTGCACACCGTCGTCGGCGCGGGCGCCGGGGGCGACTCCGCGATGGACGCGGGCAACATGCTCAAGCCGATGCTGGCCCGCGGCGAGCTGCGCATGGTCGGCGCGACCACGCTGGACGAGTACCGCGAGCGGATCGAGAAGGACCCGGCGCTGGAGCGGCGCTTCCAGCAGGTGCTGGTGGCCGAGCCGAGTGTCGAGGACACCATCGCGATCCTGCGCGGTCTGAAGGGGCGGTACGAGGCGCACCACAAGGTGCAGATCGCGGACAGCGCGCTGGTGGCCGCCGCGACCCTGTCCGACCGGTACATCACCTCCCGCTTCCTGCCCGACAAGGCGATCGACCTCGTGGACGAGGCCGCGTCCCGGCTGCGCATGGAGATCGACTCCTCCCCGGTGGAGATCGACGAGCTCCAGCGCGGGGTCGACCGGCTGCGGATGGAGGAGCTGGCGATCGGCAAGGAGACCGACCCGGCCTCCCGCGAGCGCCTGGAGCGGCTGCGCCGCGACCTCGCCGACAAGGAGGAGGAGCTGCGCGGGCTCACCGCCCGCTGGGAGAAGGAGAAGCAGTCCCTCAACCGCGTCGGTGAGCTGAAGGAGCGCCTGGACGACCTGCGCGGCCAGGCCGAACGCGCCCAGCGCGACGGTGACTTCGACACCGCCTCCAAGCTGCTGTACGGGCAGATCCCCGAGCTGGAGAAGGAGCTGGAGGCGGCCTCGGAGGCCGAGGAGGAGGCCGCGCGGGACACCATGGTCAAGGAGGAGGTCGGCTCCGACGACATCGCGGACGTCGTCGCCGCCTGGACCGGCATCCCGGCCGGCCGCCTGCTGGAGGGCGAGACGCAGAAGCTGCTGCGCATGGAGGACGAGCTGGGCAAGCGGCTCATCGGCCAGAGCGAGGCCGTGCAGGCCGTCTCCGACGCGGTGCGCCGCTCGCGCGCCGGGGTCGCGGACCCGGACCGGCCCACCGGCTCCTTCCTGTTCCTCGGCCCGACCGGCGTCGGCAAGACGGAGCTGGCCAAGGCGCTCGCGGACTTCCTCTTCGACGACGAGCGGGCGATGATCCGCATCGACATGTCGGAGTACGGCGAGAAGCACAGCGTCGCCCGCCTGGTCGGCGCGCCTCCCGGCTACGTCGGCTACGAGGAGGGCGGCCAGCTCACCGAGGCCGTGCGGCGGCGCCCGTACAGCGTGGTGCTGCTGGACGAGGTGGAGAAGGCGCACCCCGAGGTCTTCGACATCCTGCTCCAGGTGCTGGACGACGGCCGCCTGACGGACGGCCAGGGCCGTACGGTCGACTTCCGCAACACCATCCTGGTGCTCACCTCCAACCTGGGCAGCCAGTACCTGGTCGACCCGGCGCTGGACGAGGCGGAGAAGCGGCAGCGGGTGCTGGACACGGTGCGGGCCTCGTTCAAGCCGGAGTTCCTGAACCGGCTGGACGACCTGGTGGTGTTCTCCGCGCTCAGCGAGACGGAGCTGGCCCGGATCGCCCGCCTCCAGATCGACCGGCTCGGCCGCCGGCTGGCGGAGCGGCGCCTCACCCTCGACGTCACGCCCGAGGCGCTGGGGTGGCTCGCGGAGGAGGGCAACGACCCGGCGTACGGCGCGCGCCCGCTGCGCCGCCTGGTCCAGACGGCCATCGGCGACCGGCTCGCCAAGGAGATCCTCTCCGGCGAGATCAAGGACGGCGACACGGTCCGCGTGGACCGCGCGGAGGAGGGCCTGAAGGTGGGCCCGGCGACGGGTAAGTCGCTCTGACCGGATGGCGTGAAAAGGCCCGCTTCCCCTTTTGGGTGGCGGACCTTTTCGCGTGGAGAGCCAGAAGCTAGCATTTGTTCAGTGGCGGATATGAGATTCACTTGTTCACAAAGGCGGAAGTGGGGGTCATGACGTGCTTTTGAGTTTCAGAGTGGCCAATCACGGCTCGCTGCGTGATCCGCAGGAGCTGAACTTCGTTCCTGCTTATGACGCTGACCGCCCCGCACTGCCCGTGGCGGCGATCTATGGTGCCAACGCCTCGGGTAAGTCGACGGTGATGAACGCGTACCAGTTCTTCCTGCGCGCCGTGCGGGATTCCCAGGCCCGCTGGCTTCCGGACGAGCCGGTGAAGCGCCGTCCCTTCCTCCTGGATCACGACAGCAGGCGCGAACCGTCGAGCTACGCGGTGGATCTACTGATCGACGGGGTCCGCCATGTCTACGGCTTCAGCACCGGTGACGGGGCTATCGAGGAGGAATGGCTCTACTCCTACCCGAAGGCCCGCAAGCGCGTCCTCTTCGAGCGCAAGGGCGGCGCGGTGACGTTCGGAGCCTCGCTTACCGGCGAGCGGGTCGCTGCTGAGCGGATCATGCGGGCCAACAGTCTGTACCTTTCCGCCGCCGCGCAGTCCGGACACGCGAGGTTGAGTGCCGTGTGGGAGGCCCTGCAGGGGGTCGCGGTTGTCGATGACAAGATGCGGCAGGCGCTGCCGACGGCAGGCTCCATCACCGCGGAAGTGTTCGACTTCTTCGAGAGGATGGGTATCGCGCGGGCCGGGGAACTGCTGGCGGCTGCGGATCTCGGAGTGCACGGCGTGCGGCCGAGCCAGGAGGACGATCCAGGACTCCAGCGTTACGCCGCCGAGTTCATGCGACTGCAGACTCAGGCGGGCCTCAGCGACGAGTTCACGGCATCGCTCACGCGGTCCATGAGCAAGTCGCTTCGATTTGTCCACCGGGTCGAAGACGAGGAGTTCTTGCTGACGGCCGAGGACGAGTCCGCCGGAACAAAGACCTGGCTCACCTTGGTCACCTTCTCGCTTCTCGCGATCGGCCGTGGCTCGCAACTGTGGATCGACGAGGTCGATGTCAGCCTGCACCCTTTGCTGACCGCCAAGCTCGTCAAGCTCTTCCAGAGCACCGAAATGAACCCGCTCGGCGCCCAGCTGGTCTTCACCACACACGACGCATCGCTCCTCGGCACCATGCTCGGCGAAGAGGTGCTGCGCCGTGACCAGATCTGGTTCGTGGAGAAGGACGCGGCGACCGGAGCCTCGGAGCTGTACCCGCTGAGTGACTTCAAGCCGCGCAAGGGGGAGAACTTCGAGCGGCGGTATCTGGCGGGAAGCTACGGCGCTGTGCCACTGCTGCCCGACGGGGCCTTCGAGGACATGGTCAAGCAGTACTGGGGGGCACGTGGCAAGGCCGTTTCCGCGTGAGGGATCGGGCCGTCGGCGCGGCCCCGTCCGGCGCTCGGCGCGTACGCTCCTGATCGTCTGCGGCAGCAAGGAGACCGAGCGCCAGTACTTCCAGGGGCTGCGCGAGCAATTGCGGAACCCCGCTGTGTCCGTCGTCGTGCGGGGCAAGGCATGTTCCCCGACACAGCTGGTCGCCTATGCCAAGACACAGCGCAGCCTGGGCAAGGACAGCTTCGACGAGGTCTGGTGCGTCTTCGACGTGGACCAGTTCCCGGACGTGTCGGCGGCTGTGACCGCCGCCCGCCGCGCAGGCATCCGGGTGGCGGTCTCCCACCCGTGCTTCGAGCTGTGGCTGCTCCTCCACTTCGCCGCGCACACGGCCCACGTGGCGACGTACAAGGCCCTGCTGCCGATCCTGCGTAAGCACGTGCCGGAGTACGACAAGACGCGCATCGACTTCGCTGTGTACCGAGATGGCCGAACCGACGCGATGGAGCGTGCCCGCAAGCTGGACTCCAGCGGGCAGGATTACGCCCGGAACCCGTCGACCGGTGTATGGCAGCTCGTGGAACGAATGGAAGAGCGCTGAGGGTGGTACTCGCCGCTGAGAGCCCCGTACGGCGCAGGGCTGTCCGCCCGTGGCTGACAGGCCGCGCCGGGGCTTGCCACGGACCTCCCCCTCTGGGAGAGGATGGCGGAATTCCGTACGAAGGAGAACCACGGTGAGCATCGACCCGTCCTCGATTCCGAACTTCGGGGGCCAGCCCGAGCAGCAGCCGCAGGGACCGGCGGGCCCCGTCCTCCCGGATCAGGACCTTGTGAAGCAGCTCCTGGACCAGATGGAGCTGAAGTACGTCGTGGACGAGGAGGGCGACCTCGCGGCGCCCTGGGAGCAGTTCCGTACGTACTTCATGTTCCGCGGCGAGGACGAGCAGGCCGTCTTCTCGGTGCGGACCTTCTACGACCGTCCGCACCAGATCGAGGAGAAGACGCGACTGCTGGAGTCCGTCGACGACTGGAACCGGCGCACCCTGTGGCCCAAGGTCTACACCCACACCCACGACGACGGCACGGTCCGCCTCATCGGCGAGGCCCAGATGCTGATCGGCACGGGCGTCGACCTGAACCACTTCGTCTCCTCCGTGGTGAGCTGGGTCCGCGCGGCCATCGAGTTCGACAAGTGGCTCGCCGAACAGCTCGGTCTCGAGCAGGAGATCGACGACGCGGAGGACTCGGGCGGGGACGTGGAGTAATCCACCCACCCCGGCCGCACACGGCCGAGGGCCGGGGCGCGTTTCGCTGCCCCGGCCCTCGGCCGTTTCCGTTGTCACGCCATGCGGCGCAGGCGGTCCGTGGCCTCCTGGAGGATCTCCGGCTTCTTGCAGAACGCGAAGCGTACGAACGGGGCGCCGGCCTCGCGGTCGTCGTAGAAGACGGCGTTGGGGACGGCCACCACGCCGGCGCGTTCGGGGAGGGCGCGGCAGAAGGCGAAGCCGTCCTTCTCGCCGAGGGGGCGGATGTCGGTGGTGATGAAGTAGGTGCCGGCGGGACGGAAGACGCCGAAACCCGCCTCGGCGAGGCCCGTGGCGAGGATGTCGCGGCGGGCGACCATGTCGCTGCGGAAGCCGTCGAAGTAGGAGTCGGGCAGGGCGAGGGCCTCGGCGACCGCGTACTGGAAGGGACCCGCCGAGACGTAGGTGAGGTACTGCTTCGCCGAGCGGACCGCGCTGACCAGGGCGGGAGCCGCCGTCACCCAGCCGACCTTCCAGCCCGTGAACGAAAACGTCTTGCCGGCCGAGCCGATCGTCACCGTGCGGTCGCGCATGCCGGGGAAGCTCGCGAGCGGGAGGTGCTCGGCGTCGTCGAAGACCAGGTGCTCGTACACCTCGTCCGTGACCACCAGCAGGTCCCGCTCGACCGCCAGCCCGGCGATCGCGGTCAGCTCCTCGCGGGTGAGGACCGTGCCGGTCGGATTGTGCGGAGTGTTGATCAGCAGCAGCCGGGTGCGGTCGGTGACGGCCGCGCGCAGCTCGTCCAGGTCCAGCCGGAAGCGGTCCTCTGCCGGGCGCAGCGTCACCGGTACGCGCCGCCCGCCGGCCATGGCGATGCTCGCCGCGTACGAGTCGTAGTACGGCTCCAGCGCCACCACCTCGTCACCCGGCTCCACCAGCGCGAGCAGGGTCGCCGCGATGGCCTCCGTGGCGCCCGCCGTGACCAGCACCTCGGTGTCGGGGTCGTACGCGAGGCCGCACCGGCGCCGCTGGTGCGCGGTGATCGCGTGCCGCAGCTCCGGCACGCCCGGACCCGGCGGGTACTGGTTCCCCCGCCCGTCCCGCAGCGCCCGCACCGCCGCCTCCCTGATCTCCTCGGGGCCGTCCGTGTCGGGGAAACCCTGCCCGAGGTTGATCGCGCCGGTGGCCGTGGCCAGCGCGGACATCTCGGCGAAGATGGTCGTCCCGAACTCGGCGAGCCGGCGGTTGAGGTACGGACGTGCGGTGGAGGTCATACCGGCCATCCTCCGCCCAAGCTCTGGAGTTCCTCAACTTACGTTCGGGGGTTGGCGTCTGCGTCGACGCTCCTTGGGGCTCCTCTGAGCTGGGGGAGATCTGCCGTCAACTGTCATCGTTGGTCGTGGCTGGCTGCTGTCGGACGGCCCACAGACGGCCCAGCGCGGGGCGTCCACCCCCCCGCAGGTTCCCGGTTGATGGGGCACAGGGGGAGCGCGCAATTTCGCGCCGTGCGCTGCGCCCATGCGGTATCTGGTTGAGTAGTCGCTCGCTGTCGGTGCTCTGCGGCGTGGCCAAGGGATTGAGCAGTTCCTCGGGCCGGTACAAGGGGCAGAGACTCCTGCCATTCGCTGGGTCGGCATCGAGTCGATGAAGCGCGGGTACGAGGTGACACTGCATGTCGTCGAGGACGCGGGCAGCGAGACCTTCTGTGATCTCCTGGAGTTTCCGCCGCTGGACCCCGATCACGAGTTCGGCCGGACACTTGCTGTCGCCGATGATGCGGCCGTCGCGATGGCTGAGGCTGAGTGTCGGACCGGGGCGGCCCGTCACCGCTGGGTGAACGCCGGCATGGCAGGAGACGAGTACCTCGACTACCTCCGCGAGCGGCGTTCTGGCTCAATGACCGCGCAAGAGTGACGGGGGCAGGCCGATGATGCGGATGGCGCCCGCCTGGTCTGTCGGGGTATGCGCGAAATCACCGCCACGCCCGTTCATCGGCATCTCATGCACAACCACCCCATCGGCGGCACCGAGACATGCATGGCGGTGCATACATCGCGGCCGGACGGGACCGCGTCGACCCGTCTGCCGTAATCCCCTTCACGCGTTCGGGGGATACGCCGGATGATCAGAGTTTTGAGTCTGATTCTTTTCATCCCGCCTCATGTCACTGAAGAAACGATTGCTTTTAGTTGTCGATTGCTAGTTTTCTCGGTGCGCGAATTTCCTGCGTAATATGCCGCAACAGCAACAAGGCTACCGGGCGTATCGGATAGGGCCCGGATGCCAACGGCCCCCACAGGAAATGGCCTTCGATGAAGCTGAAGTTCCATCAAGTGGCTCACCGCCGCAGTCTGTCCGGCGTGCTCGCCTCGGCTCTTGCCGCGACGGTCGCCGCCACGATGGTCGCGCTCACACCGACGCCGGCGCTCGCCATCGCCACGCCCGTACCGCTGGCGACGGCCGCCAGCTACTCCGTGCTCGCGGGTACGCAGGTCACCAACACCGGACCCTCGGTGATCGCTCACGACCTCGGGGTGCACCCGGGTACGGCCATCACCGGCTTCCCGCCCGGCCAGGTGCTCGGTGCCGTCCACTCCGCCGACGCCGCCGCCGCTCAGGCCAAGGCGGACCTGGTCACCGCGTACAACAACGCCGCCGGCCAGGCCACGGACTTCGCGCTCCCGGCCGGCATCGGCAACGGCAACACCCTGCTTCCGGGTGTCTACAGCGCCGTGGCCGGTGTCGGGCTCAACGGCGACCTGATCCTGGACGCCGGCGGCAACCCGAACGCCGTCTGGGTGTTCCAGATCCCGGAGGCCCTGACGACGGCGTCCTCCAGCCGGGTACTGCTCACGAACGGCGCTTCGCCGTGCAACGTGTACTGGCAGATCGGCAGTTCGGCCACCCTGGGCACGAACTCCACCTTCGTCGGCACCATCATGGCCCTGACCTCGATCAGCGTCACCACGGGGACGAACATCGAGGGCCGGGCGCTGGCCCGCAACGGTGCCGTGACGCTCGACACCAACCGGATCTTCCTCAACTCGTGCGCGAACACCACCACCGGTGGGACGACGACCGGCACGACCACGGGCACGACCACGGGAACCACCACCGGCAACACGACCGGAAGCACGACCACGGGCACCACCACCGGCAACACGACCGGAAGCACGACCACCGGCGGACTGCTCAGCGGGGGTCTGGTCACCGGCGGGGTCCTGGGCGGACCCATCGTCGACGTCACCGGCGGTGACACCTCCGGCAACATCGCCGGCAACACGTCCGGGAACACGGCGGGCAACACCGCCGGCAACACCACCTCCGGCAACACCGCGGGCAACACCATCGGCGGCAACGGCAACGGCAACGGCAACGGCCACGGCCACAAGCCGGGCCACGGCAAGCACGAGAAGCCGCACCACGACGCCAAGCCGGGCCACGGCAAGCACGAGAAGCCGCACCACGACGCCAAGCCGGGCCACGGCCACGAGAGCAAGCCGGGCCACGGCCACGAGAGCAAGCCCCAGCACCCCGACGAGACCTACGGCTACCAGGACAAGCCCGAGGTCCCGGAGATGGGCGACTACGACAAGGCGTACAAGGGCTAGACGGCACCCACCGCGGTGAATTCGTCCACCGGACGACGGCGCACGGCGAGTCCCCACGGACCCGCCGTGCGCCGCCCGTGGCGATCCGCGGTGACTATCGGACGCGAGCAGTTATCTGAGAGAGGCGGGGTGGCGGTGCCGACCCGAATCGAATCGGCGGATGCGGAGGCGGAGGCGGAGGCGATCCAGCACTCCCTTTCCGGTCCGGCCGCACCTAAAGGCCCTGGCGGCGACCCGACGCCGGAAAGCCGGCCGACCGGTGTCCTCGTGGTGAGAACAGGTCTGTGGACCACTGTGATCCTTTGCGTGGCGGCGACCCTCGTCCACGTGTTTCTTGTTTTCCTGCACGTCGCTCCCGCCAATACCGTGTCCAAACGATTCACCCCGCAGATCAACGCGTGGGTTTTTCCCTTTTTCGAACAGAACTGGCGACTTTTCGCGCCGGACCCTGAATCCGTCAACCGGCAGATCCTGGTGAGAACGGCCCACACCGGGCCGGGCGGAGCCATCCGGGTGAGCGGCTGGTCCGACCTGACCGCGGTGGACCACGCGGCGGTCGAACACGATCCGTTCCCAAGCCACACCGCCCAGAACCTGCTGCGCCGCGCCTGGTCCTCCTACGTCGATTCGCACGGCGGGGACGACAAGTCCCGCACGGAACGGGCCCTGATGATGCAGAAGTACCTGGCGAACATCGCCGCGGACCGGGTCGCCGCGCACAAGGGCGGCTCGTTCGACTTCGTCCAGCTCCGTGTCATCACCCGGCCCATCCCCGCCTCGGGCTCCGCGGGCAGCCCGCCGAAGCCCGCCGAGAACCGGCTTCTGCCGTGGTGGAAGGTGTCCAGCCATGGGAAGTGAGCAGATCCCCTCGACCGACCGGTACGGAGCCCTCCGGGAACTGCTGACCGGCCGGCCGGTGTCCCTGTATGCCGCGTCGGTGCTGCGCATCGGCTACGGCTTCCTCTACCTGGGCTTCCTGCTGCGCGAGTTCCCGCACCGCCACGAGATCTGGGGCCCCGACTCGCCGTGGACCCCGGCCCTGGCGCGGCAGCTCTTCGCCCAGACCGGGTGGAACAGCTTCCTGACCCTGTCCGACGACCGCGCCTGGCTGGAGCTCTGCTACGCGGCGGCCGTCGTCACGTCCACCCTGTTCCTGCTGGGCTGGCGCACCCGGATCACCTCCGTGCTCTTCGCCCTCGTGGTGACCTCGTTCCACGCCCGGGCGATCTTCATGACCGACGGCGGCGACAACCTGATCCTGCTGATGTCCCTCTACCTCGTCCTCACCGCGTGCGGCCGGCGCTGGTCCCTGGACGCGCGCAGGGTCCGGGTGAAGACGGCCCGGGCGGACGGGGCGCCGCAGGAACCGGTGAAGGGCTCGCTCGTACAGGGAGTCCGGGACGCCCGGATCACCCTGACCACGGTCGTGCACAACTGCGGCATGTTCCTCATCGCGGCCCAGGTCTGCTTCCTGTACGGATCGGCGGGCCTCTACAAGGTCCAGGGCGCCATGTGGGGCAGCGGCACCGCCCTCCACTACGTCCTCCACCTCGAACTCTTCCGCCCCTGGCCCGCCCTCTCCCAGTTCGTGGACGCGCACACGACCCTGATCGCGGTCGCCGGGTACATGACCGTGCTGTTGCAGGTGGCCTTCCCGTTCGTGCTCTTCGGCCGGCTCAAGTACCCCGTGCTGGTCATGCTGCTGGGGATGCACCTCGGCATCGCGGTCCTCATGGGGCTGCCGCTCTTCTCGGGCGCGATGATCATCGCGGATGCCGTGTTCCTCCCCGACCGCTTCTATCTCTTCCTGCCCCACCTGTACCGGCGCTTGGCCCGCAGGGGCCGGCCGACGCTCCAGGAGACGGCCGGCGCCGCTTCGGTACCCGCGCAGGCCGGCCCCGCCCCGCTCTGCTCGTCGGCCCGTCCGGCGGAGGGGGAGAACCTGGCAGCCGACCCCGTCGGGGACCGCTCCGCCGCCCGGTGATTCACCGGAGCCGGCTACACCCCTCAGGTCGGTGAAGCCTCGAAGACCGTCGTGGCAGCGATGTCACCGTGGGTTCAAATCCCACCGCCTCCGCACGATGAGCCGTGAGGAAAGGCCCCTGACCTGGATGTCCGGTCGGGGGCCGTTCTCATGTCCGCGCGCTGTGACTGCCCGCTGTTCCCCGTGGTTCCCGTTGGATCGGGCACGGTTGGGGCACGGCCACCTTCTGATCCGTAGCTCTATGTGGATCGGTCAGTGGCGGTCATACCTGCCGCGCTACGGTCACACTAGGGTGCCTGCGGACGCTGCCGGTTGCGGTAGTTGCTGTACTCCGCTGCTGTACCACCGCTGGCTGTGCCCGACGCGTTTCCAGGTCACCTGCCATGCCCGTCTAGGCACCTGCCTAGTTGCCTCTGGTCGTTCTGTGGAGGTGACCTACTGAGGCCATAGATCAGTCCGCCCTTGACAGATGCTAGAAGGGTGACGTACAAGCGCGCACGCTAGCAAGCCCCTGCCTCAGCGCTGTACTATTCCTTACAGGGCGTTACGCTTTTGGGGCTCTGATCAGGGCTTTTCCAAAGCGGTAGACAGAGAGGCTTGGCCCCGGTGCCAGCCAGGGCCAAACCTCCCGCCTTAGCGAGTCCGGTCGAGTTGCAGCCGACCGGACTCGCTGCGTTCACAGCTCATCAGGTCACCTCCGACCGGTTCTCCGATGATCAGTGGGGCCACCCCACATGATCGATGATCGTGAACACCAAGGCCAGCACGGCCAAGCCAACTTGCCACTTCTCAGGGCCCGTCCACTTACGCCTGCGCTTGTCGAGGTTCCCGCTCACCAGCTACCTCCCTTCACTCGCGTGCCGGTTCCGAGTGAACCGGAGTCCTCGAATCCGCCCCCCTCGCAGCGGAGTTCAATCACGAGCTTCGTGAAGTAGCCAGGCTTAGTTTACCGGTCGCCACCGACAACCCCGACAGCCTTGTTTTCGCAGGTCAGGGCCCATGTTTTTCTGACGCTACGTCAGGTCCGACATCGAGTTCGAATGAGAACTTGCACGAGACCTCGAACATCGATGCCAAGTGAGAACGTTTCACGTGAAACGAGGGCCGACCGCCACTGAAAACCCTTCATGAACCACGCCTAGCTCCCGTCCCGTACGCCGTCGACCCACACACCGTGGAGCGGGCGTGGTTCAGGGCGTCAAGGTGGAGCGCGCCACTGTACGAACGACCTTGACGCCCTGGGCCGCGTCTGCTCGGCTCTGCCTGGGTCGATGGCGTACGGGACGGGAGCGCTCCACGCTCACCACTTCGGACCCGCAGACGGCATCGGCGTTCCTTTCCCCCCGGTGCCGGCCGATCCCCCGCCGGAGGCATCGTCTTGACCACGAGCCGCTCTATGCGGTGATCGACTCATGGCCTCCGGCCCTATCCACCAGTGGGCGCGCGTCGGCGCAGCGCGGGCGGAGCGGGCCGGAGGCAGGAGCGGCGCCCGCAGCGGAGCCGGGAAGCGCGCCCGGCGGAGCGGAGCGCAGCCGGGGCTTGATGAGGTAGAGAAACCTGTAACAGCCCAGGTCACGCGTCGAAGTCGTACTCCAGGATGTAGGACGCGGCGTCGAGCGTCATCTCGTTGATCTCGACGGGGCGGCCTTCGTCCGCGAACGCGGTGCGGCAGATGTGGATGACCGGCGTGCCGGGGGACATGCTCAACTGTGCCGCTTCATCCTTCGACGGCATGCGTGAGCGGATCTCCTCGCGGAAGTGCACTGGCTTGTAGCCGAGTTCGGCAAGCCTGGCGTACGTTCCGCCTGGTCCTGTGTCCTCCTGGGTGATGGCGGACCCGGCGACCACTGACGTGGGCAGATAGCTCGTCGCGAGCAGGACGGCTTTCCCGTCCAAGACGAAGCGTCGGCGCCTCACGCACACCGTTTCGTCGTCGGCCAGGTCCAGAACCGCGCTGATGCGGTCGGGTGCGGCCTCCTCGGACACGGTGACCTGGTCCACCTCGAGCGCGCGATTTTCGATGTCCGCAGACCAGATGGAACGGCCGCTACCCCATTGCTGCTGGGAAAGTCGCTGGATGCCTCGGCGCCGAAGGGGACGGAAGGCTCGGACGAACACGCCGGCGCCCTTGCGGGCCTCGGCGACGCCTTCGTCTCGGAGCACGCTCAACGCCTGTCGGGCCGTCATGCGAGCCACGCCGTGCGCGGCCATCAGGTCGTTCTCTCCGGGGAGGCGATCACCGGGGCCGTACTCGCCCGACTGGATCGCCTCGCGTAGGGAGTCCGCGATCCGCTGGTACTTCGGCCGGCGGTCGTCGTCGGCGTTGGCCATTCCGGAGCCCTCCTCTCTTCTCTAGACACCCCACTCTAGGGGACCAGCTGTCTCGCGTCGCTCTCTGCGTGTATCCGCGATCTTGCGCCCGCAACATCTCTAGCCATCAGCTCGGACGTCTCTAGACATCCTTCTTGACATCTCTAGACAGGCTCTCCATTGTGGAGATGTCTAGAGAGGCTGCACCGGGTGGCCTCCTGAACGAGGGATGCGCTCATGCCGTCTTTCAAGATCGACCTTTCGACCGCTGTGGTGTTCGTGGCGACCGCGCCCGTGCCGAAGCTGGCCAACGCCAAGACCGGTGAACGTGCGATGGACCGGGAGACCGGGGCGCCGCTGTCGACGGTGGGCCTGCTGGTCTCGGACGAGGGGGAGGGCAACCTCTACCAGGTCACCATCCCGGAGACCGGCTACCCCGAGGGGTTGGCGCCGGGTCTGCCGGTTCGGGTGGTCGGGCTGAAGGCGCGGGACTGGGAGAACGAGTTCAACGGGCAGAAGCGGCACGGGATCTCGTTTCGCGCGGTCGCGATCACCTCGGCGGCCTGACATGACCGACCTGTCCGTGATGCTGGAGGCCACGGGCGCCCTCGCAGGTGTCGGCAGTCTCGGCTACGCGAAGGTCCGCGCTCCGCGCGTGTACTGGTCGCTGGTCGGGCTGCCGGTCACCTGGGCCCGGTTCACCCTCTCCTACCGCTCGACGATGGACGTGTGCGGGCTGACAGTGCAGCCTTCCCGGCTGCGGGCCTTCATCGCCCGGAACGTGGCCCGGCGTGAGGTGCTGCCGGTCCCGCCAAAGGTGCGCCGGGTCCGGGGCACGTCGACGGGGCTGCGAGTGACACTGCGGCTCCCCGCCGGCCTGGAACCCGCCGACCTGATGGCCGCCTCGGAGCGGCTGCGGCATGCCTGGGGCGTGCACTCGGTGACCGTCGCCGAGACCAAGCCCGGCTATGTCGAACTGCGCATGACCGGCTATGACGTGCTGCGTCAGGTCCGGATGCCGCGCGGGGCCCGCCCTGACGGACTGACGGTGCCGGTGGCGCTGCGCGAGGACGGAACGGCCTTCGTCCGTGACTACCGCGCCATGCCGATGGCACTGACGCTGGGCGCCAACAACTCCGGCAAGTCCGTGTATCAGCGGAACCTGATCAAAGGGCTGGCGCGACTGCCGGTGGCGCTGGTCGGCATCGACTGCAAGCGCGGTGTCGAACACTCCGCCTACGCACCCCGCCTGTCGGCCCTGGCCACCACCCCGGACGACTCCGCCTCCCTGCTGGATGTGCTGGTCGCGGAGATGGAATCCCGCTTCGACGTGCTGAGCCTCCACGGGGTGTCGGACATGTGGGAGCTGCCCGAGCGGTTACGGCCGGTGCCCGTCGTCGTCCTAATGGACGAGGTGGCGGAGCTGTTCCTGATCTCCTCGAAGAAGGATGAGGAGCGGCGGGAGCGGATCGTGACCGCGTTGATCCGGCTGGCGCAGATGGCCCGCGCGGTCGGTATCTACCTGGAGGTGTGCGGGCAGCGCTTCGGCTCCGAGCTGGGCAGGGGTGCGACCATGCTCCGCGCCCAGCTCACCGGCCGGGTCGTGCACCGGGTCAACGACAAACAGACCGCCGAGATGGGCCTCGCCGACGTCGCCCCGGACGCGGTGATGGCCGCCAGCCTCATCCCCGCCGAACGCCCCGGTACGGCGGTTGCCGCGGATTCCTCCGGTGGCTGGGCGAAGATCCGCACCCCGCACACCCCCCGTGATGAGGCGAAGGCGGTGTGCCGGGAGTTCGCCCACCTCGTCCCGGATCTGCCCGCCCTCGACCCGTACCGCCCACATGTGCCCGCCGACGCCCCGGCGTCCGGGCCGTCGCTGGTCAAGCCGCTCCCGGTCACGGACTAGGGGGAGCGATGGCCGTGAATCGCTCGATCCGCCCCGATGCGGTGCTGATCCAAGCCGTGATCGCCGGTGCTCTCTCCTTCGCGCACCTGCACGATTTGGCGGCTGCGGCCGGACAGTCCGGATGGAAGGCGTGGGCCTACCCGGTCTCGGTCGACCTGCTGTTGGTCGCCGCCTGGCGTCGGTTCCGCGCCGGCCGGGACCGCTCCTCCTGGACCTGGTTCGCCATCGCCCTGGCGGCCTCCCTCGGCGCCAACGTCGCCACGGCCGGCCTACTCGACCTGCACCAGGTGCCCGCCTGGCTGCGCATCCTCGTCGCTGGGTGGCCCGCCCTTGCCTTCCTCGGCGGCACCCTCCTCGTCCACGCCCCTACACCGGACACCCCGAACCTGGAGCAGGTCGAGGAACCGGCGGTGGAAGTCGAGACGCTCCGCACCGACACCGCCGACGAGTCGGCCCCGGCCCCGGTCCGGGCACCGGAGATCGCCCCGGCTCCGCCCAAGCCGCCCGCCTCTGGTGCGGCCGTTCCGCCGGCACTCCTCGACCACGCCCGCTCGATCGCGGACGCCCACCGCTCCAGCACGGGTGAGCCGATCACCGCCGAGGTGCTTACTGCCCGGCTCGGCCTGCCCGCCCCGACCTGCCAAGAGATCGCCGCGCAGCTCCAGCTCACCTGACACCGAGAGGAGATCAGCCCATGTCTTGGTCCTACGACCGCGCCACCGACTACCTGGACGCCGCTCGCGAGATGTCCGACTCCGGCCGTCACACCCTGGCCCGGCTCCTCGCCGAGGAAGCCGCCGACCGCACCCCGGACCCGAACGAGGCGGCCCGCATCCTCGCCGAGTTCCCCGGCCAGAGCCTGCGGCAGGAGAGCTGACGTGGCCGCCTACCGCCGCTTCCGCGACGTGTGCCGCTTCGGGCCGGTCACGGTCGGCACCTACCACAACGGCCGCGGCCAGCCCCGGCACACCGCTGCCTGTACCGCGCCCGGCTGCGGCTTCTCCACCGAACACCGCGACCGCTCGGCCGCCGAGCTGGCCGCCCGCACTCACCGCTGCAACGCCTGACAGGAGGAAGATCCCGTGTTCACACCGAAGTACCCGCCTCAGGACACCGCCCCCGCACCGAACGTCACCCCGCTGCAGACGACCGCCCCGGTCCCCACGGTTCAGGCCCCGGCCCCGGCTCAGGTCCTCCCGATGGCCCCGGCCTCGAACCGGCCGGCCGTCCAGCTCACTCCCGGTAGCGCGCTTGCCCTGGCGGCCGGTGGCGGGGCTGTGGTCCTGGTCGTCGGCGCGGTCCTGGTCTCCATGCTCCTCGCGGTCGCCATCACCGCTGTCTCCGTCGCCGTGACCGCCGTCGTGCTCCGCTTCCTCATCACCGACCTACGGAAGGGCCACTGAACGATGGACACCCACGTGATCACCGCCGCATTACCCACGCTGGGCTGGGCCGTTCACGGCGGCCTCCTCGTACGCCGCCTGGCCACCGCCCGCCGTGACCCGCTGACCGGCCTGCACACCCGCGCCGGATGGACCACCCGCGCCCAACACCTGCTGGCCAAGCACCCCGGCGCCCTGGTGCTCCTGGTCGACCTGGACGACTTCAAGGCCACGAACGACACCTACGGCCACGCCGCCGGAGACGCCGTTCTCACCGCCACTGCCCGCCGTCTGAACACCTGGATTGGCCGCTACGGCATCGCCGCCCGCCTCGGCGGAGACGAGTTCACCGCCATCGTCACCGACCCCGGACGCACCCCCGGCTTCGACGCCCTGCAGCTCGCCTTGAACCGGCCCCTCGAACACGACGGCCGCACCCTGCCGGTCTCGGCCTCGGTCGGCCGCTGCCCCTGCTCACACCTGCCGGTGCGAACCCTCACCAACGCCCTGTCCGCCGCCGACGCGGCGATGTACGCGGCCAAGGGTCACGGCAGGCGCAACACCCGCCCATGACGGCCCCCGGAGCGGCCTCTCTCGCCAAAGATCCGCCGCTCCGGGCGCCTGCACCACTTCCAGATCCAACGGACCCGAAAGGGAAACCTCATGATGCCCCAGCACACCCGCAGTACGCGTGTCTGCCGCGACTGCGACGGCCACGCCACCGCCCACATCACCACCGGCACCCTCAACCCGGACGGCACCCGCGTCACCCTCCGCGTGACCTGCCCGGCCTGCAAGGGCACCGGCCACACCGCCCCCGCCCGCACCCTCATCCGCGCTCGGGGGTGACCGCGTGACCGACACCGCCACGATGGCGGGCCTGGACCCGGCCACCCTCGCCGACGTGCTGAGGCTGGCCGGGTCCCAAGGCTTCGACCGCATCCAAGACCAGATCCGCCGCACCGGCGGCTGCACCGACCCCATCCGCCTTACTGGTACGACCATCACCCGCGACGCGGCTACTGGCCACGTCCTGCACTCCTACTCCACCGCCACCGAACCCGGCGGCGTCCTCCGCCTGGCTTGCGGCAACCGGCGTGCCTCACGCTGCCCGGCCTGCGCCTGGACCTACGCCGGGGACACCTACCACCTCATCCGCGCCGGCCTCGTCGGAGACCCCGCCAAGGGCACCCCTGAGACGATCCGGGATCACCCGCGCGTCTTCGCCACCCTCACCGCGCCCTCGTTCGGCCCGGTCCACAACCGGCCCGGCAACCGGCCCTGCCGCTGCGGCACCCACCACCAGGACGACGCGCCCGACCTCGGCACCCCGCTCGACCCCGAGTCGTACGACTACGCAGGCGCCGTGCTCTGGAACAACCACGCCTGCGACCTGTGGCGCTACTTCACGATCTACCTGCGGCGCGAGATCGCCAAGCTGGCTGGTCTCACGCAGAAGGCCGCCCGGGAACAGTCCCGCGTCTCCTTCGGCAAGGTCGCCGAGTACCAGAAGCGCGGGACCATCCACTTCCACGCAGTGATCCGCTTCGACGGACCTGAGGGACCCGACAGCCCGCCCCCGGCCTGGGCCACCCTCGATCTGCTCACCGACGCTATCCGTGCAGCCGCTGCCCGCGTCGCGGTCGATGTCCCTCCGGCCTGGTATCAGCCGGACCCCGAGCAGCCGGCACGTACCGAACCCGCGCGCACGTTGCGTTGGGGCGAGCAGATCGACGTGCGCCCGATCCGGGCCTTCGGGGACGGTGCCGAGATCACCGAACAGGCCGTGGCCTCCTACGTCGCCAAGTACGCCACCAAGGCCGCCGAAACGACCGGCACCGTGGATCGCCGGATCGGCAACAAGGAAGCCCTGGCCCTGCTCGACGTGCCCGACCACCCGGCGCGGCTCATCACCGCGTGCCTCGACCTCCACCCGCTCTACCCGGACCGGAAGTTACGGGACTGGGCCCACATGCTCGGCTTCCGAGGCCACTTCTCCACCAAGTCCCGCAGCTACTCGACCACTCTCGGCGCCCTGCGCCAGGTCCGCGCCGACTACCGCGCCGCCCAGCAGCGTGCCGCCCTCGGCCTGCCTGACCCCGACGACGAAGAGGCGACCACCCTCACGCTCGCTCACTGGGTCTACGCCGGTCACGGCCACACCCCCGGCGAATCCTGGCTCGCCGCCAACATCCGTCGCGACATCCAGCACAACCGCGAGATCGCCCGCGAAGAACTGCCTGCCTTGCTTGCCGACGAAAGGGACTGCTGACCATGGCCTCAGAGCTGCCGAACCGGTTCCTGACCCCTGAGGACCTGGTCGAGATGTTCGAGCTGCCCAGCGTGGAGACGGTCTACCAGTGGCGCCGGAAGCAAACCGGGCCCCGCGGCTTCCGGGTCGGCCGGCACCTGCGCTTCGACCCCAGTGACGTGCGGGCCTGGGTGGACTCTCGAATCGGGGAGGCTGCCTGATGGCCGGTCACATCCAAGACCGCTGGTACAGGTCCGAGACCGGCCCGAACGGCAAACCCGTCAAGGTGAAGACCGACCGTCATGGCACGGGCATGCGCTACCGGGCCCGGTACGTCGGCCCTGACGGGGCTGAGAAGTCCAAGAGCTTCCCCGACGGCAAGAAGCGTCTCGCCGAGAAGTGGCTCAGCGCCATCGAGACGGACATGACGCGCGGGCAGTACACCGATCCCAAGTCCATGCAGATCACGTTCCGTCAGTACGCGGAGAAGTGGTTGGACAGCAAGACGCCCAGTGCGACCGCCAGGAAGGAACTCGGCCGGCGCCTGCGGCTGCATGCCTACCCGGTGCTCGGCTCCCGACCGGTCGGGACCTTCCGGCCCGAGCACATCAGGGCATTCCTCGCCACCCTGGAGGCGAAGCCTGGGATCGGCCCTTCCTACGCCCGGAACATCTTCGCGGACGTGCAGTCGGTCATGTCTGCGGCTGTCGATGACTCGCTGTTGTCGCGTAACCCGTGCAGCGCACGGAGTATCCGGCGGCCCAGGCCCGAGGCGCATCCCGTGGTCCCGTGGGCGCCCGCTCAGGTGTTCGCTGTTCGAGCGGCCCTTCTGGAGCGGTACCGAGCAATGGTCGACGTTGGTGCCGGATGCGGCCTGCGTCAGGGTGAGGTGTTCGGACTGGCTGAAGACGCCATTGCCGCTGACGGTCGCACACTCCGTGTCGTGCGGCAGATCAAGCATGTGGAAGGGCGCCCGGTCTTCGCGCTCCCCAAGGGCGGCAAGAGGCGGGATGTGCCGTTGCCCGACTCCGTGGGGCAGGCCCTCCGAGCGCACATGGACGCCTGCAAGCCCGTAGAGATCACGTTGCCGTGGGACGTGCCGGAAGGGCCGGAGGTCTCCGCCCGGTTGATCTTCACGGCTGAGCAAGGGGGCATGGTGTGGCGGAGCAACTTCAACGGCAAGGAGTGGAAGCCCGCTCTCGCGGCCGCGGGCCTCATCCCGGAAGCGGACGGTGACGGCAAGTACGAGTCGGCGCGCGAGCACGGGATGCATGCCCTCCGGCACTTCTACGCCTCCGCACTGCTGGACGCCGGCGAGAACATCAAAGCCGTCAGCGAGTACATGGGGCATGCCGACCCGGCTCTGACGCTGCGGGTGTACGCCCACCTGATGCCCGACAGCCGCGAGCGTGCCCGGCGTGCCATCGACTCCGTGCTGTGGGGCGCCTCGCAAGAAGATCACGGCCCCTAGACGGCCCAGGAAGACAGCGACGGCCCCTGATCTGCCCTTTTCCGCAGGTCAGGGGCTGTTGGCGTGGGAGAACCCTCTGAAGTTCCTCAACTCGGCTTTGGGGTTCTTCGGGGGCGGGCATCTCCCGGTCACCGCGCGGTGCGCGGGGATGGACGGGGCGCCCACGGGGGGTCGCTTCGGGGGAACGGAAGGAGGGGGGACGCCATGGTCTTCGGCATCATCCTCATCGTGGTGATCCTGGCCGGCGTGGCCGCGGCGCGGTCGCGGCGCCGGCGTACGTGGGGGGTTTCCGCCGGGAAGGCGCGGCCGTCGCGGGGCGGCGGGTCGCGGTCGTCGGGGTCCTCGTCCTCGGGGTCGGGGGCGTACGACGGCGGGGCCAGCTGGTGGGTCTGGGGCGGGGACTCCGGGTCCTCCTCCGGCGGTGGGCACCACGGTGGGCATCACGGCGGCGACAGCGGCGGCCACTCCGGGCACTCCTCCTGCGGGGGCGGCCACTCGTCCTGCGGCGGCGGCTCCTCCTGTGGTGGCGGCGGGGGCTGCGGAGGCGGCAGCTGAGCCCTCGGGGCACGCACCCCAGGCACGCATACCGAGGCACGGACACCGAAGCGCTCGGGCGGCCGCAGCGGCGATATCCGGCCGCCCGCGACCGCCCCCGCGTGGCGGAAACGCCCAGGGGTCGGCGCCCAGGGCGCCCGAACCGGCGGAGCATCTCGCTCCGCGCTGGGCGTACGCCGTAGTTGAACAGTTGAGCTGTGGAGCCCTCTGAGGGATGGAAACCCTACGAACTTGGGTAAAAACCCTGTGGCAGGGCCAGTGTTCGTGATTCCCTCTAAAACACCACCTCAAGCCCTCGGACGTCCTAGGGACACCGCTTCTCCAGCCGGGCCGACCTGGCCGAATCGCCCGGTGTCACCGAGGTGTGCCGCCCTCTCCTTGTGTGTTAGCGGAGCCGATCCATGCTCACGACCCTGAACACGTCCTACACCGACACCCGAGCCGCAGACCTCGCCTGGGCCCTCGGCCGCGAACCGCTCCCGGCCCTGGCCACCCTCGACCTCGAACTGAGTGGCGCCAAAATGCAGTTGAGGCTGCTCGGCGCCTCGCACCAGGTCCTTCTGGAGACGGACCGGGGCAGTTGTTCGGAGACGGTCGCGTGCATGCCCGGCTCCTCCACCCCGCTGCCCCTCGGCGTCGCCAAGCGCGTCGGCGACTGGGAGTACGAGTTCGCGGCGCGCGTGGAGGTGCTCACGCCGGGCTCCTTCGCGGGCCGCGCCCAGGAGTTGCTGGCGCTGGTCTCCGACCATCCGCACGGACTCGCCGGGGTCTTCCCCGGCAGCCCGCACGCCTTCACCGCGATGCTCGCCCAGCGGCACGAGGGCCAGGTGCGGTGGCGTACCTGGCACGCGTACCCGCAGGACGGGCAGTTGGTGGTGACCCGTACCCGCGTCGGGGTGAGAGTCCCGGCCGGGCGGGGTGCCTGGTAAACCAACAGGGCCAGGTTGACGGGGAGTTTCCACACGTGTGGGTGACGAAGCGTCCCACTGCGGTGACGTAACGTCGCAGCGTGATCGATCCGCACGCCCCCGTGTCCCGGGCTGCCCCGCCGTCCTCGGGTGCCCCGCCCTGGACCGAGCCCGCGTGGCTCCCCGTCCAGCCCGGTACCGGGCGGTTCCTGGTGCTCGCGTGCGTCTTCGTCTGCGCGGCCTGCGGGCTGGTGTACGAACTCGAACTCGTCGCCTTCGCCTCCTACTTGATCGGTGACTCGGTCACCCAGGCGTCCGTGGTGCTGTCGGTGATGGTGTTCGCCATGGGCATCGGCTCGCTCGGCGCGAAACGGCTGCGCTGGCACGCGGCGGTGGGGTTCGGCGCGATCGAGACCGCGCTCGCGCTGGTGGGCGGGTGCAGTGCGATGGCGGTGTACGCGGTGTTCGCCTGGACCGGCGGGTGGGGCGGGATCTGGGCGGACGGGCCGTGCTGTCTGCTGGTCGGGTTCTCGCTGGCCATCGGGTTGTTGGTGGGGGCCGAGGTGCCCTTGCTGATGGAGCTGATCCAGCGCATCCGGCGGCAGGACGCGGGCGGGGCGGTGGCCGATCTCTTCGCTGCCGACTATGTGGGCGCGCTGGTCGGCGGGTTGGCGTTCCCCTTTCTGCTCCTGCCGTTCCTGGGGCAGTTGACCGGCGCGCTGCTCACCGGGTCGGTGAACGTGGTCGCGGGAAGCGCCCTGGTGCTCGGGCTGTTCCGCCGCGACCTCACCCGGCGCGCCCGCTGGACGCTGCTCGTGGCCGGGCTCGCGGTGCTCGGCGTGCTCGCCTCCGCCGCCGTACTCGCCGGTGACTTCGAGGCGGCCGCCCGGCGCGCGGTGTACGGGCCGGACGTGCGGGTGGCCGCGCGGACGGACGTACAGGAGGTCGTGCTCGCCGGGGGTACGGACGGCAAGCCGCTCGACCTCTACCTCGACGGGCGGCTGCGGGTCGGCGGGCGGGACGAGCGGCGGTACCACGAGGCGCTGGTCCATCCCGCGCTGTCGGGGCCGCACCGGCGGGTGCTGATCATGGGCGGCGGGGACGGGCTGGCCGCGCGGGAGGTGCTGCGGCACAAGGGGGTCTCGCGGGTGGACGTGGTCGAACGGGACGCGGGTCTGGTGCGGTTGGCGCGCCACGACCCCGGCCTGTCGTCTCTCAACGCGCACGCGTACGACAACCCGCGGATGCACGTCACCACGGCGGACGCGCTGAGCTGGCTGCGGCGGGCGCCGGCCGGGCGGTACGACGTGGTCCTCGCGGACCTCCCCGATCCCGGCATCACCGCGAGCACCAAGCTGTACTCCCAGGAGTTCTACGGGCTCACCCGCCGCGTCCTCACCCCGCACGGCCGCCTCGCGGTGCACGCGGGTCCAGTGTCGGCGCGGCCCCGCGTCTTCTGGACGGTCGAGGCGACCCTGCGCGCGGCGGGCTTCTCCACCACCCCTTACCGGGTCCTGCGTCACGACACCGGCTTCGCCACCGGCCCCGACCGCTCGGCAGGCACCTCCCGCACCCTCCACGACTGGGGCTTCCTCCTCTCCGCGCCCGGCCCGAGGTCCCCCCGCCCCCACCTCGGCCTCCACCCCTCCACCCTGACGGACTCGGGCCTGACAGCGGACATCGCGGCCGCCCGCCTCACCCACGTACCGGGCCTGCGGCCGTCGACGCTGGCGCATCCGCAGTACTGAGGGGCCCTGAGCCGGAGTCTCGGGGCGCGGGTCCAGGGGCCGGGTCTCCCGTTCGCCGCCAGGGCAGGTGCATTCCGGGGACTACTGGGTAGGCTCGGCCAACATGGAGCTCCAGGTCTTCGTTCCGGTTCCGGCCGACCGGCTCAGGGAGGCCCTCGCGGACGCCGTGAGGGTGGCCCGCGCGGTGCCGGGACTCCAGCAGGACGCCGGTGCGGCTCCCGTCGCCGGCCGCCTGAAGCTACGGGTCGCCGGGCACTCGGTCACGTACCGGGGCACGCTTGCGGTGAGCCCGCGGGCGGACGGCACCTACGCGGTACGCGCGGACGGCTCGGAGTCCCGCGGCGCGGGCACGGTCACCCTGTCCCTGACTCTGGCCCTGGCGCCCACGCAGGGCGGCACGACGGTCACCGTGGGCGGCACCGCCAAGGCGGACGGCCGTCTCGCGGAACTCCCCGCGGACGCGGTGACGACAGCGGCGAACCGGCTGCTGACGCGGACGCTGGAGACTCTGGCGGCGGGCGCGACCGAGGGCACCGGGCCGGTGCGGGCGGAAGACGCGTCCGAGCCGGGGCAGCAGGGTCAGGGCGAGGCGACCGAGCCGGCCCCGCAGGCAGCGGACAAGGCAGCCGGGCCGGAGCAGGTGGAGGGCGATTCGGCCACGCCGGGCCGACAGGCAGAAGGCAAGCCGGCCGCCCCCGAGCAGGCAGAGGCCGCGTCCGGGCCGGGGCCGCACGCCGACGGCGAGTCGGCCGCCCCGGGGGAGCGAGCAGAAGACGAGGACGGCGAGCCCGCCCCGGGCCGGCAGGCCGAAGCCGAGCCCACGGACGAGAAGCCCGGTACCCCGCCCCCCTCCGGCTTCGACACCGAAGTCCCCCCGCCCTCCCTCGACCCCGAGACGGACGCCGCGATCCCCGACACCGTCCCGGACGATCTGGAGGTCCGCGCCGAACCTCCCGCCGAGGCCGCCCACGCCCGCCGGACGATGATCGGCCGCAGCGCGGAGGAGGTCGACCACGCCCCGCCCCGAGGCCGCTACGCGCCCGTACCCGCCCCCCAGACGGTCACCGCGAACCCGGCCCTCCGCTGGGCCGCCCCGGCGGCAGCGGTGGCGGTCGCCGGGGCGATCGTGGTCGCGAGAGCCCTCCGCAAGCGCCACTGAGCACCACCCCGCCCCACCCCCGGAGGGACCAGTAGGGTCGGCAGCGTGAGTAACGGAGAGATCACGTTGACCGCGGGTGACGCGGAGGTACGGGTGCTGCCCGGTAACGGCGGGCGGATCGGCGGGCTGCTCGTCGGCGGGACGGAGCTGCTGCGGCAGGGGGAGCGGTTCGGGTGTTTCCCGATGGTGCCCTGGTGCGGGCGGATCAGGGACGGGCAGTTCCTGGACGGCGGGGTCGTACGGCAGATGCCGCTCAACTCCCCGCCGCACGCCATCCACGGCACCGCCCGCGACGGCGCCTGGCGCGTCGCGCGCAAGTCGGCCGACGAGGCGGTACTGACGTACGAACTGACCGACCCCTGGCCGCACTCCGGCAGGATCACGCAGATCGTGAGCCTCGCTGAGGACAGCCTGACGTTGAGCATGTCCGTGGAGACGTACGAGGATTCGTTCCCGGCGCAGATCGGCTGGCACCCCTGGTTCAACCGGAACCTCGGCGGCGAGGACGTGACGATCGACTTCCACCCGGCGTGGCAGGAGGAGCGCGGCGAGGACCACCTGCCCACCGGCAACCGTATCGAGCCGAGGCCCGGCCCCTGGGACGACTGCTTCGGCATGCCCGACGGAGTCGACGTGCGGCTGACCTGGCCCGGCCAGCTCGAACTCAGGGTGGCCAGCCGTGAACAGTGGGCGGTCGTCTACGACGAGCAGGACGCCGCCGTGTGCGTGGAGCCCCAGACCGGCCCGCCCAACGGCCTGAACACCGCCCAGCGCCTGGTCACCCCCCTGGAACCGCTGGAGGCGTCCACGACCTGGACCTGGCGTCGCCTCTAAGCTGGGCGGTATGACGACGGACGTGCGTGGCGAACTGCTCCAGCAGATCAAGGACAAGGCCGTGGTGCACGGCAAGGTGACCCTCTCCTCGGGTCTGGAGGCCGACTACTACGTCGACCTGCGCCGCATCACCCTGGACGGTGAGGCCGCCCCCCTGGTCGGCCAGGTGCTGCTGGACCTCACCGCCGACCTGGACTTCGACGCGGTCGGCGGTCTCACCATGGGCGCCGACCCGGTGGCCGCCGCCATGCTGCACGCGGCCGCCGCGCGCGGGCAGAAGCTCGACGCGTTCGTGGTCCGCAAGGCCGCGAAGGCGCACGGCCTCCAGCGCCGGGTCGAGGGTCCGGACATCGCGGGCCGCCGGGTGCTGGTCGTCGAGGACACCTCCACCACCGGCGGTTCGCCGCTGACGGCGGTGGAGGCGGTACGGGAGGCCGGCGCGGAGGTCGTCGGCGTCGCCACGATCGTGGACCGGGCGACCGGCGCCGCGGAGAAGATCGAGGCCGGGGCGGGCGTTCCGTACCGGTTCGCCTTCTCGAAGGATGAACTGGGGCTGGACTGACGGTCCGCTTGGGGCTGGACTTCTCCCCGGCCGCCAGACCGTCCGGCAGGGCAGGTCTGGAAAGATGGGGCCGACGCCGATGTCGCCCCCAGGGTCCAGGTCAGGGCCGCATATCGCAGAACGCCAACCCGCAACACGAGGAGCGGACAGATGCCCATCGCAACTCCCGAGGTCTACAACGAGATGCTCGACCGGGCGAAGGCAGGCAAGTTCGCCTACCCGGCCATCAACGTCACCTCCAGCCAGACCCTGAACGCGGCCCTGCGCGGCTTCGCGGAGGCGGAGAGCGACGGCATCGTCCAGATCTCGACCGGCGGCGCGGAGTTCCTCGGCGGCCAGTACAAGAAGGACATGGTGACCGGCGCGGTCGCGCTCGCGGAGTTCGCGCACGTCGTCGCCGAGAAGTACCCGGTCAACATCGCGCTGCACACCGACCACTGCCCCAAGGACAAGCTGGACGGTTACGTGCGTCCGCTGCTCGCGCTGTCCGAGGAGCGCGTGAAGGCCGGGGGCAACCCGCTGTTCCAGTCGCACATGTGGGACGGCTCCGCCGAGACCCTCTCGGAGAACCTGGCGATCGCCCAGGAGCTGCTGGAGCAGGCCCGCCGCGCGAAGATCATCCTCGAGGTCGAGATCACCCCGACCGGCGGTGAGGAGGACGGCGTCTCGCACGAGATCAACGACTCCCTCTACACCACGGTCGAGGACGCGATCCGTACCGCCGAGGCGCTGGGCCTGGGCGAGAAGGGCCGCTACCTGCTGGCCGCGTCCTTCGGCAACGTGCACGGCGTGTACAAGCCGGGCAACGTGGTGCTCCGCCCGGAGCTGCTGAAGGAGCTGAACGACGGGGTCGCCGCGAAGTTCGGCAAGCCGTCGCCGTTCGACTTCGTCTTCCACGGTGGTTCCGGTTCCTCCGAGGAGGAGATCCGTATCGCGCTGGAGAACGGCGTCGTGAAGATGAACATCGACACGGACACCCAGTACGCCTTCACCCGTCCGGTCGCCGACCACATGTTCCGTCAGTACGACGGTGTGCTGAAGATCGACGGCGAGGTCGGTGACAAGAAGCAGTACGACCCGCGCACCTGGGGCAAGCTGGCCGAGGCGGGCATGGCGGCGCGTGTCGTGACCGCCGCGAACAACCTGCGGTCGGCGGGCAACAAGATGAAGTGACCCTCCCTGGTCTCCCTCAGGGGGCCCGGCACCCTGTCTCGCGCAGGGGCCGGGCCCCCTACGGGTATCCGGGGTATACCTGGGGGCATGCCCGATGTCCGGCTGGCGTCCCCCAAGGGCCGGTGGATTCTGCTGACCACCGTGCTCGGTTCCAGCATGGCCCTGCTGGACTCGACCGTCGTCAACGTCGCGCTGCCCCGCATCGGCCGCGATCTCGACGCGAGCCTCGCGGCGCTCCAGTGGACGGTCAACGCGTACATGGTGACGCTGGCGGGCCTGATCCTGCTGGGCGGTTCGCTGGGGGACCGGTACGGGCGGCGCAAGGTCTTCGTCATCGGGGTGATCTGGTTCGCGGCGGCCTCGCTGATGTGCGGGCTGGCCCCCGACGCGAACGTGCTGATCATCGCCCGTGCGCTCCAGGGCGTGGGCGGGGCGCTGCTCACGCCGGGGTCGCTCGCGCTGATCCAGGCGTCCTTCCACCCCGACGACCGCAGCCGCGCGGTGGGGCTGTGGTCCGGGTTCGGCGGGGTCGGGGCGGCGATCGGGCCGTTCCTGGGCGGCTGGCTGGTGGAGGGTCCCGGCTGGCGCTGGGTCTTCCTGCTGAACGTGCCGCTCGCCCTGATCTGCGTACCGGTGGCGCTGCGGCACGTACCCGAGTCGGACGCGGGGCCCGCGCGCGGGCGGTTCGACGTGCTCGGGGCGGTGCTGGGCGCGGTGGCGCTGGCGCTGCTGACGTACGCGCTGATCGAGGCCCGCTCCGCGTCCGTCGCGGTCTGGGTGACGGCGGTGGCGGGCGTCGTCGCGGCGGTGGCCTTCGTGTACGTCGAGCACCACCGGCCGGACCCGATGCTGCCGCCGGACATCTTCGCCTCGCGGCAGTTCACCGCGGTCAACCTGGTCACGCTGTGCGTGTACGCGGCCTTCGGCGGCTTCTTCTTCCTGACGGCGCTGCAGCTCCAGGTGGTGGCGGGCTACTCCCCGCTGGCGGCGGGTACGGCCCTGCTCCCGCCGACGATCCTGATGCTGTTGTTCTCCTCCCGCTCGGGCGCCCTGGCGGACCGCACGGGCCCCCGCCTCCCCCTGACCGTCGGCCCCCTCCTCTGCGCGGCAGCGATGCTCCTGATGCTCCGGGTAGGCACCGACGCGAACTACCTGACGGACGTCCTCCCCGCGCTGCTCGTCATGGGCACGGGGATGGTCACCCTGGTGGCCCCCCTGACGGCGACGGTCCTCGCCTCGGTCGACACCGCCCGGGCAGGCCTGGCGAGCGGCGTTAACAACGCGGCGGCGCGGGTGGCGGGCCTGGTGGCGGTGGCGGCCCTGCCCCTCCTGACGGGCATGGGCCCGGAGGCGTACCGACTCCCGGCGGCCTTCAACACGTCCTTCGACAAGGCGATGCCGATCTGCGCGGGAGTCCTGGTCCTGGCCTCACTCCTCTCCGCCACCCTGATCCGCCGCCGCCCCACCCCGGACTGCCCCCACCCGGAATGCAGAACCCACGGCAGCATCACGACCCCACCCCTGGAAACGGGAGAGACGGAGCCGACTGCGAGGGGGTGAGCGGACTCGGCCCCCCGGCCGGCCCCGCAGAACTCAGCGCCGCAGCTCCGCGTAAGCCTCCTCGCTGCTGTCCTGGAGGAACTGCCAGCAGCGGTCCGCCTCCTCCTTCTCGTCGATCGCGTCGGCCGCGCGGGCGAGGGCGGCGAGGCAGCGGAGGAAGCCCCGGTTGGGGCGGTGGGACCAGGGGATGGGGCCGTGGCCCTTCCAGCCGGCGCGGCGCAGCGCGTCCAGGCCGCGGTGGTAGCCGGTGCGGGCGTAGGCGTACGACTCGACCACGCGGCCGGCCTCGAAGGCCTCGTCCGCGAGCATCGCCCAGGCCAGGGAGAACGTGGGGTACTTCGCCACGACCTCGGCCGGGGCCAGGGCGTCGTCGTCCAGCAGGCGGTACGCCTCTTCGTTCTCGGGCAGGTGCGTCGGGTCCGGGCCGCCGAGCAGGTTCTTGTGCGTAGTCATGGTTGAAGTCTGCCACTAGGGGTTACCGTCCCCGCCTTGCCGTATCCCATGGGATTGCGGAGGATTCGGTCTGGGGACCGGGGCCCCCGTGCCGGCTTCGGCAGGGGCGGACCGCTACCCGGAGTTCAACAGGAGACAGCGATGTCCCATCAGGCTCACCCCCCTTCCCAGGCCGCCGAAGAGGCCGCTGAGCCCGAGACCCCGCATCTCGACTTCGCCGGTACGACGCCGTACGAGGACTACGTCCGGGCCGACGTGCTCACGCACCTCCAGCACACCCTCTCCGACGACCCCGGAGAGATGGTCTTCCTGGTCACGACCCAGGTCATGGAGCTGTGGTTCACGGTGATCACGCACGAGTGGGAGACCGCCGCGAAGGCGCTCCGCTCGGACGACGTGCCCACCGCGATCGCCGCGCTGAAGCGTTCCGTGCGCGAGCTGGACGCGCTGAACGCCTCCTGGCGCCCGCTGGCCCAGCTCACCCCGGCCCAGTTCAACTCGTACCGGTCCGCCCTGGGGGAGGGCTCGGGGTTCCAGTCGGCGATGTACCGCCGCATGGAGTTCCTGCTCGGCGACAAGTCCGCGTCGATGCTCGTCCCGCACCGCGGCACCCCCCGCACGTACGCCGAGCTGGAGAAGGCGCTGTGCGAGCCGAGCCTGTACGACGAGGCGGTACGCCTGCTCGCCCGCCGCGGCCACGCGATCCCCGCCGAGGTGCTGAACCGGGATGTGTCCCGGCGGTACGAGCCCGTCGACGCGGTCGAGGCCGCGTGGACGGCGGTGTACTCCGGTGACCCCGACACCGACCTGGCCCGCCTCGGGGAAGCGCTGACGAACGTCGCCGAACTGGTGTGGCGATGGCGCAACGACCACCTCGTGGCCACCCGCCGCGCCATGGGCTCGAAGGCCGGCACCGGCGGCTCCGCCGGGGTGGCCTGGCTGGAGAAGCGGGCCCGCAAGAACGTGTTCCCCGAGCTGTGGACGGCGAGGTCCCATGTCTGACCGTACGGAACCGGCGCTGCGCGCCAAGGAGCTGGACGCGGCCGACGCGCTCGCCGGACTGCGTGACCGGTTCGTCCTCGACGAGGGCGTGTACCTGGACGGCAACTCGCTCGGCGCGCTCCCCGCGCACGTACCCGACCGGATGCGGGACGTACTGGCCCGTCAGTGGGGCGAGTTGCGCATCCGCTCCTGGGACGAGTCGGGCTGGTGGACGGCGCCGGAGCGGATCGGGGACCGCATCGCCCCGCTGATCGGCGCTGGTCCGGGCCATGTCGTGGTGGGCGACTCGACAAGCGTCAACGTGTA
Organism: Streptomyces griseoluteus; assembly: GCF_004784465.1. Lineage (GTDB taxonomy): Bacteria > Actinomycetota > Actinomycetes > Streptomycetales > Streptomycetaceae > Streptomyces > Streptomyces griseoluteus. The sequence goes on from NZ_SRRU01000004.1 coordinate 382,324, forward strand.
CAAGGCACTTGTGGCGGCCGTACGGATGGCGGGGGAGGGCCGCGACGAGATCCTGGTCGACGCGACGACCTTCCCCACGGACGGCTACATCGCCAACTCGGCCGCAAGGATGACGGGTTGTGAGCTGCGCGCCCTGGCCCCCGCCGAGATCCCCGCTGCCCTGGGCCCGCGCACGGCCGCGGTCCTGCTGAACCACGTCGACTACCGCACCGGCCGCCTGCACGACCTGCCCGCGCTGACGGCGGCCGTCCACGACGCCGGCGCGCTGGTCGTCTGGGACCTCTGTCACAGCGCCGGCGCACTGCCGGTCGGGCTGGACGCGCACGGGGTGGACCTGGCGGTCGGCTGCACCTACAAGTACCTGAACGGCGGCCCCGGTTCACCGGCTTACCTGTACGTCCGCGGCGATCTCCAGGACCGTTTCGACTCGCCCCTGCCGGGCTGGAACTCGCACGCCGAACCCTTCGGGATGAACCCCGAGTACACCCCGGTGCCGGGCGCGCGGCGCGGGCGGGTCGGCACGCCGGACATCCTCTCCATGCTGGCGCTCGAAGCGGCACTGGAGGTGTGGGACGGGGTCTCGGTGGACGCCGTACGGGCGAAGTCGCTGGCCCTGACCGACTTCTTCCTGGACTGCGTGACCGCGTACACCGAGCCCGGCCGAGTGGAGTGCGTGACCCCGCTGCGGCACGAGGAGCGGGGCAGCCAGGTCGCGCTGCGCTGCGCGGACGCCGGTGACGTGATGAAACGGCTGATCGACCGGGGCGTGGTGGGCGACTTCCGCCACCCGGACGTGCTGCGCTTCGGCTTCACCCCGCTGTACGTCGGTTTCGCGGACGCGGAGCGGGCGGCGCGGGTGCTCGGAGAGGTGCTGGCGTAGGCGCTGGAACGGGGCGCCGGGGGGCTGTGCGGAGGGACGAACTCCGCGCAGCCCCCTTTTGCCTCACCCTGGGTGACATCCCCGTGTCCGCGCACGTCACGGGCCTGGTACCGTCCCGGCCAACGGCCGAATCCCACCGTGGCCCTGGCCCGCCAAATCCCGTACACAGCTGGAAGGTTGGAGCATGCCGGAGGACGCAAGCGCAGCCCGTGCCGCCGCCGAGGAGGAGTCGGCGTTCTCCCATCCGCCCGTCGACCCCGACGCGAGCGCCCCCTACGGGGACCACCCCGACCAGGTGATCGACTTCTACGCCCCGCGCACCGGCACGGCGTCCGCGCCGCTGGTCGTGGTCCTGCACGGCGGGGCGTGGCGGGCGCGGTACGACCGGCGGCACATCACGCCGTTCGCGGACTTCCTGGCGCGGCGGGGATTCGCCGTGGCGAACGTGGAGTACCGGCGCGGCGGGCCGGACATCCCGGCCCAGAACACGGGCGGCGAACCGGCTTCCGCGCCTGTGGCGGGCCGGTGGCCGGAGACCTTCGACGACGTCGCCGCCGCGCTGGACGCGCTGCCGGAGCTGGCCCGCGAGGCGCTGCCGAGCGCGGACGCCCGGCGCATGGTCCTCACCGGGCACTCTGCGGGCGGGCACCTCGCGCTGTGGGCGGCCGCCCGGCACGTCCTCCCGGCGGACTCGCCCTGGCGTACGGACCGGCCGGCGCCCCTGCGGGGGGTCGTCGCGCTGGCCCCGATCGCGGATCTGGGACTGGCGGAGAGGCTGGAGGTCTGCGAGGGGGCGGTAGGCCAGCTCCTCGGTGGGCCGCACTTGTCCGTGGAGCGGGCCCCGCACGCGGACCCCGCGCTGCTCCTCCCGACCGGTATCGCCACGACCCTGGTGCAGGGCCGTACCGACCGGGACGTCCCCTACGAGGTGGCGGAGTCCTTCGCGGACGCGGCGGCCAGGGCCGGGGAGATCGTGGGGGTGACGCTGCTGGAGGACGTCGGCCACTTCCCGCTGATCGATCCGGCGGCGGACGCGGCCGCGGTGGTGGCGGAGGAGATCGCCCAACTGGCCTTCTAGCCCTACGCCTTGACCGGGTCCTCGCCGGGTCGCTTGACAAGGCGGTCGCCGACGGCCAGGGACTTCCAGAGCTGTCGGCCGATCCGTACCTTCGTGGACGCGCCGTCGTCCAGGCGGAGTTCGGCGAAGTGGTACATGTTCGCGCCGTCGAGCATGCCGCGCGACTTGTCGGTGACGACGCCTTCCCAGGCGTCGTCCTGTCCGGGTTTGCGGGATTTGAACATGGGGCGAGTCTAGGAAGGCGGGGTCCCCGGGGGCAGTGCCGAGGGGCATGTCCTGGGAATGACACATGTCATCTACCCCGGTGGGGTTCGTACGCACTAGCGTCCCCCCATGGGCACCACCTTCGACCCCTGGTCACCGGAGTTCCTCACCGACCCCTACCCGGCCTACGCCGAGCTGCGGGGGCGCGGGCGGGTGATCCGGTACGAGCCGACGGACCAGTGGCTGGTGCCGCACCACGCCGACGTGTCGGCGCTGCTGCGGGACCGGCGGCTGGGGCGGACGTACCAGCACCGTTTCACGCACGAGGAGTTCGGCCGTACCGCGCCGCCTCCCGAGCACGAGCCGTTCCACACGCTCAACGATCACGGCATGCTCGACCTGGAGCCGCCGGACCACACCCGCATCCGGCGCCTGGTCTCCAAGGCGTTCACCCCGCGCACGGTGGAGCGGCTGCGGGGGTACGTGCACGGGCTGGCGGACTCCCTGGTGGCCGGCCTGGTCGCGGCGGGCGGGGGTGATCTCCTGGCGGACGTGGCGGAGCCCCTCCCGGTCGCGGTGATCGCGGAACTCCTGGGCATCCCGGAGGGGGACCGGGGACCGCTGCGGCCCTGGTCGGCGGACATCTGCGGAATGTACGAGCTGAATCCGTCGCCGGAGGCGGCGGCGCGGGCGGTACGGGCGTCGGTGGAGTTCTCGGAGTACCTGCGGGGCCTCATCGCGGCGCGCCGCGCGGCCCCCGGGGAGGACCTGATCTCGGCCCTGATCGCGGCCCACGACGAGGGCGACCGGCTCACCGAGCAGGAGATGATCTCCACGGCGGTGCTGCTGCTGAACGCGGGCCACGAGGCGACGGTGAACGCCACGACGAACGGCTGGCTGGCGCTGTTCGAGCACCCGGATCAACTGGCGGCTCTCCGCGCCGACTCGACTCTGATCCCCACGGCGGTGGAGGAGTTGCTCCGCTACGACACCCCGCTCCAGCTCTTCGAACGCTGGGTCCTGGACGACATCGAACTCGGCGGCACGACCATCCCGCGGGGCGCCGAACTCGCCCTCCTCTTCGGCTCGGCCAACCACGACGAGGCTGTCTTCGACGCCCCGACGACCCTGGACCTGACCCGTAGGGACAACCCCCACATCTCCTTCAGCGCGGGCACCCACTACTGCATCGGCGCCCCCCTGGCCCGCCTGGAGCTGGGGGCGTCCATGAGGGCTCTGCTGACCCTGGCCCCCACCCTGACCCTGGCCTCCGAGCCTGCCCGCAAGCCGGGCTTCGTGATGCGGGGGCTGGAGGAACTGAGGGTGACCGTCGTCTGAGGCGTTCCGGGGCGTCAGAGGTCGTTGAACGGGTCGGGGTAGGCGAAGGCGCCCCGTAGCGCCGGGGCGTAAGCGCTCAGGGTGCGGACCTGGAAGTAGTCGCCCCAGCCGGGATCGGGAGGGGTGATGCCGTACCGCGTGCTCGCCCGGAAGCCGAAGCGGTTGTAGTACGCGGGGTTGCCGAGCAGCGCGACGAGGGGTTCGCCGGTCGCGTCCGCCGCGCCCAGTACGGAATGGACGAGCGCCAGGCCGACGCCACGGCGTTGGTGCGCCGGGTGCACGCTGAGCGGGCCGAGCCCGAGGACCGGGTGGGTTCCGACGTGCCCGCGGGTGCAGACGACGTGCCCGATGATCTCCCCCTGCTCACCGGTCGCCACCATCGACAGCTCCGGAAGCCACGCCTCACAGGTCCGCAACCGGTCCAGGAGGCCGGCCTCCACGGGGTCCGGCGTTTCCGGCTTGGCGAACGCGGCGGTGGTGACCGCGCGTACGGCGGGTTCGTCGGCGGGCGCTTCTCGTCGGATCAGCATCCGCCCAGTCTCGGTGGCTGAACAGCGGGACGGCAAAGGCTTTTGCCCGGCCGGGCGGCCGCCGAAGGTTCACCCTCAGGTGGAAGGTGCCAGGTTGACGTTGATGTTTCCGCCGCCGGTTCGGATGGTCACGTGGTGCGGGGAGGACGGGTCGGTCGGGACCGAGACCGTGTTGCGGCCGCCGCTCGTGGTGGCGTCGACGGCGTAGGGGGTGCGGGGGAGGGTGACCGTGACATTGCCGCCGCCCGTTTCCGCGGTCAGGGCGGACGGGGGCTTCTTCAGTGACGCCTCGATGTTTCCGCCGTCCGTCCGGGCGGAGAGGGTCTTGGGGGCGGTGTCGGTCACGCGTACGTTTCCGCCGCCCGTGCGGGCCGTCATCGCGCCGTCGACCTCGCGGACGGTGATGTTGCCGCCCTCCGTGTCCAGGGTCAGGGTCGTGCCGGGGGGCACGGAGACGGTGTAGTTCACGCCGCAGTCGTCGCAGCGGGGGGCGGTGAGGGTGAGGCGGCCGTTGCGCACGGAGTGCTCGGTACGGGGCTTGTCACCGGCGTACCGGATCTTCTCCGTGACCTGCGCGCCGGTGCCCTCACCGGGTACGACGTCGATGTTCCCGCCCTTCGTCGTCACGCTCAGCGCGGTCACCTTCGCGTCGATCCCGTACTGGGCCGTCGCCGACTTGTCCTGCACGGCACACCCACCGAGCGCGACCCCCGCCAGAACCGTCCCGGCCACCAACAGCTTCTTCTTCATACGTCCCCCTGAATTCCGCCGCCCCCCACAGGTAGCAGCCCCCACCCGCCACCGAGGCGAAACGGCTTGATCCAGCCACCCGAAATGACGGAAACCGGGTCAGTGGAGCCAGTCCTCGGTGGCCCGGTGCCGCCCCAGCCCCACGGCCGTGAACTCGTCCTCACCGGCCCCCGCGACCACCCCCAGCCGCCGCAGCGCCCGGGAGATCGGCGAGCCCTCGGCAGGAAAGGGCTCGCCCTCCGGCAGGTGAAGGGGACCCAGCACGGCAACCCCGCCCTTCCAGACGGTGGCCCACTGCTCCCCGAGCCCCCCGAAGTACTCCGCACCCACGCGAGCGACCGGCCCCGCCGCCGACCAGACGACAAGCTCCCCCTCAGACACCGCTCGCCCCGGATCGGGCAGCAGCCCCATCCCCTGCCCGAGCGGTACGACCCGCGCCCCCGACGTCCGCCTCAACACCGAGGCTTCGCCCACGATCCCGAGCAACACGTACGCCACCCCATCACCCCCGCCCCGAAGTTACCCCCCCACGAGTGAACCCCCGTCCCCTCCGCGCCCCACCCCCACATGGACTCAGCTCCCCAGGTCCCGGCGACGCAGGCCCACGAGCCCCGCGCTCGTCAGCAGCATCGCCAGCCCGATCAGCACTCCCACCGGCCCCCAAGTCATTCCCGCCCCAGGCAGCTTCGGGAGGTGGTCGTACGGGGAGACCGCCAGCAGCCACCTCGGGGCGTCCAGGGCTGATCCGACCCAGCCGATGAGCAGCACGGCCCCCGCGACCGCCCACCCCGCCACCGCCACCCTCGGGGCGAACCCGTAGAGGAGTACCGTCACGGCCCCCAGGGCCCACGCGGCCGGTACCTGGACCAGGCAGGCGCCCATCACCGCGTCCGGCCGCTCCCCGTACCCCGCCCAGAAGCCGAGCCCGGCGAGCAGCATCAGCAGTGCCACACCGCCGAACGCGGTCACCAGGTGGCCCCCCGCCCAGCGGAGGCGGCTCACCGCGCAGGCCAGCAAGGGTTCGGCCCGGCCCGAGGACTCCTCCGAGGAGAGGCGGAGGACCGCCGAGACCACGTACAGCGCGGAGACCAGGCCCAGCATGCTGATCATCGCGGAGAGGAACGTGTCCGTGACACCCGCACGGCCCCCCATCCGTTCCAGGACCGCCCTCGCGCCCGCGTTCCCCGACATCATGTCCGCCGCTCCCTCGGTCAGGCTGCCGTAGATCACGCCGGCCAGGAAGAAGCCGGTGCTCCAGCCCAGCAGCGCGCCGCGCTGGAGGCGCCAGGCGAGGGCGCCCGCGCTGCCCAGACGGCCCACGGCGGGGCCCGGCCGGGTGGGGAGGAAGCTCATGCCGAGGTCGCGGCGACCGGCCAGGGCGTAGGCCAGCAGAGCTTGGGACAAACAGGCAAGGGCTGACAGGCCGAGCACCCACCACCGTTCCCCCGCGTACGCCCGCACCTTCTCCAGCCACCCCAGCGGCGAAGCCCAGGTCAGCCACGCAGGGCCCGCGTCCCCCGCCGCCCGCAGCACGAAGGCCGCCCCCAGCAACCCTGCCGTCAGCCCCCGCGCCAGCCGCGCACTCTGGGTGAGCTGAGCCGCCACCGCGGCCGCCGACGCGAAGACCAGCCCGGTCAAGCCCACAGCGAGCCCGAGAGCCAGAGCGCCCGACAGGCCCAGCGACGCCAACCCCGCGATCAGGACGACCGCCAGCACCCCGTTCGCCGCCGCTGACGTCAGCAGCGCGGAACTCAGCGGCGCGCGCCGGCCCACCGCGCCGGAGGCGATCACCTCCAGCCTCCCGCTCTCCTCCTCGTCACGGGTGTGCCGGATGACGATCAGGAGGCTCATCACGGCGGCCAGGAGCCCGGCGTACACGCCGACGCGCCAGGCGGTCAGGCCACCCAGGGAATCGTCCAGCGCGGGCCCTGTCAGGGCCCGCAGGGAGGCGTTGCCGGCCATCTGCGAACGCAGGGCGGCACGCTCCGCCTCCGTGGCGTACAGCCCCCGGAGGGTCCCCGGCATCGACAGCACCATCAGGGCGTTCACACCGATCCACACCGGGAGCAGCACCCGGTCCCGCCGCAGCGCGAAGCGGAACAGCACCCCCGTCCCCACCAGCGCACTCATCAGGCGGTCACCCCTACGGCGTCCGCACCCTCGTAGTGCCGCAGGAACAACTCCTCCAGCGTCGGCGGAGTACACGTCAGCGACCGCACCCCCGCCGCGCTCAACACCCGTAGCACCGCGTCAAGTTCGGCGGTGTCCACCTGAAGCCGCACCCGAGGCCCCCGCACCTCCAGGTCGTGCACCCCGGCCAGCCCCTCCACGTCCACCGCCGAGGAAACCTCCGCCCGCACACTCGTCCGCGTCAGATGCCGCAGCTCCGTGAGCGACCCGCTCTCCACCGTGCGCCCCTTCCGCACGATGCTGACCCGGTCGCACAGGGACTCCACCTCGCTGAGGATGTGCGAGGAGAGCAGGACGGTACGGCCCCGCTCCCGCTCCTCGCGGACGCAGCTCTGGAAGACCTCCTCCATCAACGGGTCCAGCCCGGACGTCGGTTCGTCCAGGATCAGCAGGTCCACCTCGGAGGCGAAGGCGGCGACCAGGGCGACCTTCTGCCGGTTGCCCTTGGAGTAGGTGTGGCCCTTCTTCGTGGGGTCCAGCTCGAAGCGGGCGACGAGTTCGGCACGGCGGCGCGTGTCCAGCCCGCCGCGCAGCCGGCCGTAGAGGTCGATGACCTCGCCGCCAGACAGGCCCCGCCACAGCGTCACGTCCCCGGGGACGTACGCGATGCGCCGGTGGATCTCGACCGCGTCGGCCCACGGGTCGCGGCCGAGGATCTGCGCGGCGCCGGAGTCGGCGCGGAGGAGGCCGAGGAGGACGCGGATGGTGGTGGACTTGCCGGCGCCGTTGGGGCCGAGGAGGCCGTGCACCTCGCCGGCCTCGACCTCCAGGTCGAGGCCGGTCAGGGCGGGGGTACGGCCGAAGGACTTGTGCAGCCCCGAGACCGTGAGTGCCTTGGTCATGGTTCAGAAAGTACGCTTCCTTCAGAAGTTTGTGAAGTTAAGGAAGCGTATGAATCAGAGTTAGGGTGAGGGCATGACGGGGCCGAGCGTGGAGAGTGGGGGCGGGCGCGATCCGGAGTCGGTGTCGCGGTTCGTGGAGCGGTTCGCGGCGCAGTTGGTGGAGGCGGGGGTGCCCCGCATGCCCGCGCGGGTGTTCGCGGCGCTGCTGTCCTCCGACACGGGGACGCTCACCTCGGCGGAGCTGGGTGAGCTGCTGCGGATCAGCCCGGCTGCCGTCTCCGGCGCGGTGCGGTACCTGTCCCAGGTTCACCTGGTCTCCCGTGAGCGTGAACCCGGTTCCCGGCGCGAGCGCTACCGCGTGCACAGCGACCAGTGGTACGAGGCCCTCACCAGCCGCGAAGCCATCATCAAGCGATGGGAGGACGCCCTCCGCGAGGGCATCGCCAGCCTCGGCCCCGACACCCCCGCCGGCCGCCGCCTGACCGACACCCTCGAGTTCTTCGAGTTCATCGAGGAGGACGTGGCGGGGATCATGGAACGCTGGCGGCGGCACCGCGCGCAGGCGCTCGACCGCGACTGACCCGGTTTTCCCGACTGGATCACCTGACCGTGCGCGACTGGCTACGCTGAGTCGTGGCTGGTCTGGGTCACAGGGAGGGCGCATCATGACGTTGATGACCGAGCGACCGACGACAGGCGGCACCGGGCCCCGGGCCTTCGAGGCGTTGCTGAGCGACCTCGACGACCTCGTCGTGCCTGTCGGCTACAAGGCCGAGATCATCAAGGGGAACATCGTCTTGTCGCCGTGGTCCAGGGGTTACTACCACCGGGTGATGGAGCTGGTGTGCCGGCAGTTGACGCCCGCCCTGCCCGACGGGCACACCATCGGGTCCGCCCCGTTCCTGTACGTCTTTCCGCAGGACGAGCGCGCCTACGGGCCGGACGTCCACGCGGCGCCGCGTCAGGTCTACGAGACGGTCAGCAACCGTCTGGACGGGGAGGCGCTGTCGTTCGTCGCGGAGCTGACCTCGGCATCCACCCGCGACGACGACCTGACGGACAAGGTCGAGGTCTACGGCCGGGCGGGTGTGCCGGTCTACCTGATCCTGGACATGCAGGAGGAGCGGGCCACCGTCCTGTGGGCGCCCTCCGCGAAGGGGTACGAGTCGCGCTGCACCCAGCCGTTCGGCGAGAAGGTCCACATCCCGGAGCCGTTCGACTGCCTGCTGGACACCAGCGGCTTCCAGGCCCCCCGGTCATCCAGCGGCGCCTGACTCACGGCCCCGGCACCACCAGCCCCCAAGCCCCCTCCGCCACCCGCCAGGTACGCCGTCGCACCGGGCCGGAGGTCTCCGCGTCGGCTCTGTAGTGGAAGTCCTCCCCCGTCACGGTGACCGTGCGGCCGCAGGAGCGCAGGGGGGTGGACTCGGCGCCCAGGGACACCGGGCGGATCTCCACCTCCGCCACCCCCCGCACCCCCGGCGTCACCGACACCGACTCCACCGGACGGTCGAGGTCGATCACCGTGACGCCGTCGATCTCGACCCGGAGCCGGGCCGGGCGGGCGGCGAGGGTGCGGACCAGGGTGCGCAGCCACGGGCGGGTGCCGGCGCCGACCGGCTCGGCGGGGACGGACGCGGGCGGTATGCCCAGCGAGCCGAGCACGACGCCGTCGCTGTCGTCGACCAGGAGGTCCAGCTGCCGGGAGACCCCTTCCAGCACCGCTCGCGCCGAGGCGACCGGCCCTCCCGGCACCCCCAGCGAACGTGCCAGCCCCGCCGATCCCACCGGCACCACGGACAGCGCACATCCGGCCAGCTCCCGATGCCGGTGCAACAACCCCACCGCTCGAACAAGTGCTCGATCGTCCCCGACGACCACCGGCCGGCGTGACCCCCGCCGCCCAAGCGCGCGGGCGAATTCCTCCGGGCCGTCCGGCATGCACACCTTCGCCGCCGCACCCGCGCTGAGCACGTCTTTCGCTATCCGCACGGACTCCCCGTCCGTGTGCCGGGCCATCGGATCGATGATCACAAGGAGCTGATCGGACGTCGCGGAAGTCGCCACCTCGGTCCTGCCTCGCTTCCTCGGGTAGCATCTTTGTGCAAGAGCCCCTTGCGCTATTGCGCCAGGGGCTTCGTCTATTCCGGGGCATCCGGTCCGACGGTCGTGCGGCCAAAGACGGTCGCGGTGTTAAGCGGTGGTGAACCATACGCCCACATCCCGACCATGGACATGCCCCGCCCGGAAGGGGTGTACGCGCGTGCCCGCACTTGTGCTGCTCGGTGCTCAGTGGGGTGACGAAGGCAAGGGGAAGGCGACCGACCTGCTCGGTGGCTCGGTGGACTATGTAGTGCGCTATCAGGGCGGCAACAACGCCGGCCACACGGTCGTCGTGGGCGACCAGAAGTACGCGCTCCACCTCCTCCCTTCCGGAATCCTCTCCCCAACCTGTACGCCGGTCATCGGCAACGGTGTCGTCGTCGACCCCTCGGTCCTGCTCTCCGAGCTGAGCGGTCTGAACGAGCGCGGCGTCGACACGTCGAAGCTCCTGATCAGCGGTAACGCGCACATCATCACGCCGTACCACGTCAGCATGGACAAGGTGGCGGAGCGCTTCCTCGGCAAGCGCAAGATCGGCACCACCGGCCGGGGCATCGGCCCGACCTACGCCGACAAGATCAACCGCGTCGGCATCCGGGTCCAGGACCTCTACGACGAGTCGATCCTCACCCAGAAGGTCGAGGCGGCGCTCGAGGTCAAGAACCAGATGCTCACCAAGCTGTACAACCGCCGCGCCATCGCCGCCGACCAGGTGGTCGAGGAGTTGCTGGGCTACGCGGAGCAGCTCAGGCCGTACGTCGCCGACACCGTCCTGGTGCTCAACCAGGCGCTGGAGGACGACAAGGTCGTGCTGTTCGAGGGCGGTCAGGGCACCCTGCTCGACATCGACCACGGCACGTACCCCTTCGTCACCTCCTCCAACCCGACCGCCGGCGGTGCCTGCACCGGCTCGGGTGTCGGCCCGACGAAGATCAGCCGTGTCATCGGCATCCTCAAGGCGTACACCACCCGCGTCGGCGCCGGCCCGTTCCCGACCGAGCTGTTCGACGAGGACGGCGAGGCGCTGCGCCGCATCGGTGGCGAGCGCGGTGTCACCACCGGCCGCGACCGCCGCTGCGGCTGGTTCGACGCGGTGATCGCCCGCTACGCGACCCGCGTCAACGGCCTCACCGACTTCTTCCTCACCAAGCTCGACGTGCTCACCGGCTGGGAGCAGATCCCGGTCTGCGTCGCGTACGAGATCGACGGCAAGCGGGTCGAGGAACTCCCCTACTCCCAGAGCGACTTCCACCACGCGAAGCCGATCTACGAGACCCTGCCGGGCTGGTCCGAGGACATCACCAAGGCGAAGTCCTTCTCCGACCTGCCGAAGAACGCGCAGAACTACGTGAAGGCGCTGGAGGAGATGTCCGGCGCGCCGATCTCCGCAATCGGTGTCGGCCCGGGCCGTGACGAGACGATCGAGATCAACTCGTTCCTCTAGGCCGCACGGTCTGTACGTGGGTACGCCCGCCGGTCCGCCCTATGGGCGCGCTCGGCGGGCGTTCCGCGTTCCGGCGCGGTGGAATCTCTCCATGAGCAGCGACCGGGAGAAGTGCGGGGGGCCCTACGGCGAGGTGTCCGAGTGCGGGGACCCCGCGGTGTTCGAGGTGCGGCGGCACAACCGGCCGTCCTTGCAGGTCTGCCCGCTCCACCTCGGCCCGTCCCTGTTGATGGGCTCGGGCGTGCTGTGGCCGCCGGAGATCAGCCTCGTCGGGCGTCCGTGAGGAAGGTGGTCCACGCGGTGGGCGTGACGGCGAGGGTGGGGCCGTCGGTCTGCTTGGAGTCGCGGATGTGGATGGTGGTGGGACGCGTGGGCTGGTGCCAGGTATAGGCGGCTTCGACGCACTGGCCGCCGCCGCCGTCGCTGTACGAGGACTTGTGCCAGGTGTAAGCGGTCTCGACGCACTGGCCGCCGCTGTCATTGCTGTAGCTCGACTTGAACCATAGGAGGGTGCTGGTCATTTCGCGCTTCTCCCGCCAACTTCTGGATGAGGCTCACAGAGTCGTCCGGGCTCAGAGCCTGTGATCGGATCTTCGCATACCGGTGGGTGAGGCGGGCTACCTTAACTGGATCACTGACCAGCACGCTCTCGTCTTGGCTCTCCAGGTAGACCACGTGGTGGTGTTCGCTGGTGGTGACGAGCACCATGTCGCCTCGGGTACCCGCGTGGGGGCCCTTCTCCCCTCGGTTCAGGCGAATCACTTGCAGACTCACGTTGTCCCGCTCGGCGTCCTCGGCGAGAGCGTACAACTGCTCGCTCATGATGTCCCGGCTGCCGATCGTACGAAGGAGTGCTGCTTCGTCAAGGATCAGCTCGATCATGGCAATTGGCTCGGTGCGGTCGAAGAGGGACCGTCGGGCGATGCGGGCATCCACCAACTCGTCCACCGTCGCGTCAGGGAGTTTGGGGAAGCCGCCACCGATCAGTGCCCGCGCGTAGTCCGGAGTCTGGAACAAGCCGTCGACGACGTAAGTCTGGTACGAGGACAGCGTGACCGACTCCGCCTCCATCAGGGCGAAGTCCTGGAACTGCGGCGGGTACTTGTCCAGCAGGACGAACTTGCGGGCCATCTCGAAGATGTTCATGCCGTCCCCGAGCACCCGCTCCAGTTCCATCAGCATCTTGTCGCTGGCGGGCTGCGCGCACGTCTCCATCGCGCTGATCGCGGACGCCGTGTAGCCGATGAGGGCGCCCAACTCCTCCTGGGTGAGACCCATCTGCTCACGCCGTGCCTTCGCGAAGGCGGCGACCATGCGCGCCGTCCCGCTGGCCGCCAGCTTGTTCGCCGCTCGCGCCATTGCGATCACCCCCGGACTCAACCGAACTCAACCGGTCTTCAACGATTGCCGCCGACTCCCGACCGTTCCGACAGGTCGACGGAGAGTCATGGAAACCGTAGCGCCGCCTGCCGAAACTGATCGCATGAATACGCAAAGTCACGCGGGCATCCAGTGGGTTCCCGCCATGGGCATCCAACTGCGGCGGGCCGGAGTGCAGTTCGACGCGGTGCGGCTGGACGGCGATCGCGGACGCGTCGTCGCGGACCGGATGGCACGGATGACCGGGGGTGATCCGGGGCCGGTGGTGGAGTCGGGGAGCGGGCGCAGGTGCGTGTACTTCCTGGTCGCGCCGGGGAGTACCGCGCACCACGCCTGGCCCGCCGAGGTCACCCGGCTCACGAGTGGGCCGTACCGGGTGAGCTACATCCCCGTCCCGGCGCTGGACGGGCAGACCTGGCCGCTGGGCTGGCGGTTCCCGCCGACCGCGCCGGACCGGTTCGTGCACACGCTGCTGCTGCGGGCGGCCCTGCTGGACGGGAGCCAGGGGCCGCCGCAGCCGCACGAGCTCAACTGAAGACGATCATCGAGCCCTGGGCGAGGGAGCGGGTCGCGGCGGCGTGCAGGCCGAGCCAGACGTGCCGTTCACGGGCGAAGGGGCTCGGGTCGTAGGGCCCGGGGACGGCGGGCTCCTCCAGCTCGGTGGGGGCCGAGGGGGGTGCCGGGGCGGCGGGCGGGTTCGCCGGGTCGATGCCGATGGCCGGGGCGACCTGCTCCAGCTCCCGCAACAGGGCGTGCACCGAGCCCAGGGGGCCGCCACCGGCGAGGAGTTCGTCGTTGGAGAGGGGCCGCGGGAAGTCCAGCGGGACGTACGCGCCGGCGTGGTCGTAGTGCCAGACCAGGTGGGACTGCTGGGCGGTCGACTCGAACATTTCGAGCAACTGCTCGTAGTCGCCGCCCAGTTCCCCCACAGGGGTGACGGGGAGGCCGCAGAGCTGGAGCAGGTGCGCGCGGCGCAGGAAGTGCAGCGCGTCGTAGTCGAATCCCGCGACGGGGGCGACCTCGCCGTTCAGCCCCGGCATGTACTGGTAGACCGGGACCGGGGGGAGCCCGGCGGCGCCCAACGCGTTGTTGTACACCGCGAGTTCCTCGGCGAACGGGTTGTCCGGCGTGTGGCACAGCACATCCACGAGCGGCACCAGCCACAGGTCACAGGCCAAGAAGGACTCCTCGCATCGTCCGGTGCGGGGGGTCTCCTCGCACGCGGGTGGACCAGGAAGCGTAGTCCGTACGGCGGGCCATAGGAAAGCCCTATGGCCTCTGCTGCTATTCGGTCTTTGATTCTCCTTCTTTTCCGGACCTACGGTGAGGCGACTCGAAGAAAAGTCCGCCGTCAATTGTTCAAGAGGGGAACGCTGAAATGGGCGCCACGGAAAACGGAACGGGAACACCGGAACTCAAGGGAAAGCGGGCGCTGGTCACCGGGGGTACGCGGGGTATCGGGGCGGGGATCGTGCGGCGGCTCCTGGAGGCGGGGGCGGAGGTGCTCACCACCGCGCGGTCGTCGTCGGGGACCGTGCCGGAGGGGGCTCGCTTCGTCGCCGCCGACGTGCGGAGCCGGGAGGGGGCGGCGGAGCTCGCGGCGGCTGCCGTGGACGTGCTCGGCGGAGTGGACATCCTGGTCCACAACGCGGGCGGGGCCCAGCCGCACGCCTCCGCGCTCGGCATTCCGGACGAGGAGTGGCTGGACGTGCTGGACCTGAATCTGCTGGCCTCGGTGCGGCTGGACGCCCTGCTGGCGCCGGGCATGCGGGAGCGCGGGTCGGGGGCGATCGTGCACATCTCCTCCGCCGCCGTGCCGGTCGCCTTCCCGCCGTTCCTGCACTACACGGTGGCCAAGGCGGGGCTGGAGAACTACAGCAGGGGGCTGGCCGCCGAGCTGGCCCCGGCCGGGGTGCGGGTCAACACGGTCACTCCGGGGCGGGTCGCCACGCCCGGCGGCGAGAAGGTGCGGGAGGAGTGGGCTCGCCTGGACCCGACGCAGGCCGGGTCCGAGTCCCTCGTACCGCTCGGGCGGGACGGGCTGCCCGACGACATCGCGCGGGCGGTCCTGTTCCTGGTCTCCGATCAGGCGAGCTGGGTGACCGGGAGCAATTTCGTCATCGACGGCGGGGAATTCCCGAGGGGCTGAACCGGATTTCTGTCAGGGGGCCGGTGCCGGGGAATTCTTCGGGTCCCACTTCTCCTGGCGGAGGAATTCCAGCAGGGCCGTCTCCGCCGGGCCGGCCGGGTTCCGGACGACGGCGATGACGGGCTGGGCCACGGCGGGGGAGACCGGGCGGGCGAGGTGTTCGTGGCCCGCGGGGACCGCCGAGGCGGGGACGAGGGTGGCGCCGAGTCCCTGGGCGGCCCAGCGGACGGCGGTCGCGGTCTGGGAGACGCGGGCGACGGTGTCGGGGTCCGGGTCGGTCTCCCGCAGCGCCTCCACGAGGACGCCGTCGAGCGCGCTGTCCCGGTCGAACCGGACCCAGGGCTCGCCCTTGAGGTCGCGCAACTCGACGCGCTCGTGAGCGAGTTGCGGGTGACCGGTGGGCAGCACCACGAAGAACTCCTCCTCGCCGAGGCGGTGCGCTTCCGCGGGGGTCCGGTCGCACTTCGCCATCAGGGCGAGGTCCAGCACGCCCCGGCGGCACAGCCGGTCCAGCTCGGCGGAGCTGGGCTCCTCGGAGAGGGTGATCTCCAGCCGGGGGTAGCGGCGGCGCAGCGCGCCGAGCGCCTCGGGGAGCCGGCGCGTACCGAAGCCCATCTGCACGGCGACGGTCAGCTCGCCGACCAGCTCGGCGGCCCCGGCCCGCGCGGTCGCCGTCGCCCGCCGCGCCGCGTTCACCGCGGCCTGCGCCTCCCGCAGAAACGCCCGCCCGACCACGGTGGGCGTCAGTCCGGTGGGCGTCCGAGTGAACAACTCCACCCCGAGATCCCGCTCCAGCCCCCGGATCTGCTGCGACATCGACGGCTGAGCCACCCGCAACCGCTCGGCCGCCGCCGTGACCGACCCCTCCTCGGCAACAGCCAGGGCGTACTCGAACTGCCGCAGACTCATGCGCGTCCCGTCCCTCCGTACGTTCAGCCCCCGTCGGGGGAACTCCTGCCCGGCGGCACGGATTCCCGGACCGGTGACCGCGCGACGGTGTGAATCGGGTGAGTGCGCGGCTGTGACGCACGGTGAGGCGCTAGCCTGACCCGCTCGAACGCGGGGGGATGATGCGGAGAAGACTGGGCGCTGTCGCGTTGGCGCTGTTGCTGGGCTGTGCGGCCACCGGCTGCGGGGAGAGCCATGCGGCCGCGGACCCGCGTTCGGCCGGGCAGTTGCTCGACTCGGCCGACCGGGCCATGAAGGCGCTGGGCTCGGTCACGATCACCACGGAGACGGCCGCGACCGGGGGCGGCACGGTCTACTCCGGTCACGAGACCACGGACCTCAAGGGCAGGTGCGTGTACAAGGCACGCTTTCGCTCGGGGGCCGAGCTGGAGCAGATCCGGACGGGCGGCACGGACTACATCCACGGCAATGCCATGTACTTCGAGATGTGGGGGCGCGGGACGGTCCCCGCCATGCGGGAGAAGCCGTGGCTGAAGAGTCCGGTCGGTGCGGCGCGGGACGCGGACGGTCTGAAGGACTGCACCTGGCCGTTCACGTCGTTCGGCAGGCCCGCCAAAGGGGCGCGGGCCGAGCTGGACGGGCGGCCGGTGATTCCGGTGGAGGTGCGGGACAAGGGCGGGGAGTCGCCGTTCGCACGTGAGCCGGGCACGTACACCTTCTACGTCGCGGCCGAGGGCACGCCGTACCTGCTGAAGTTCGACTACAAGGGTCCCCACATCCGCACCACCACCGTGTTCACCGGCTTCGACAAGCCCCTGGCCGTCAGACCCCCGGCGCCGGCGGACACCCTGGACCTGGGCACGGTGCGGAACTCCGGCTAGCGTCTAGCTGTAGGAGGCCACCACGTTGGTGCCACCGCTTTGGAGCCGCGACGCTGGTGGCCGGCCGCCAGCGGTGCCGTGAGGCCGGTGGTAGTTGTAGTGGATGTCGGGGAAGCGATCTTCGGCGGTCATCACACCGGTTAGAGACTGACTGATGTGTGTGGTCATGGCCGCGGGCCGAACTTGGTGCTGTGGTCGATGGCCCACTGCGCAAAGGGGCGGGCCGGCCTACCAGTTAGGCGCTCGACATCATCGGTGACAAGACGTGATTCGGGCCGCCGCATTGACGCCGTGATGAGGGCATCAACCAGCTGTTCGGGACGGCCGTCCGCGAGCATTCGTGCGCGCGCGATATCCATGGGGACCGGCTCGAAACGCAACTTTCGTCCGAGGGCGGCGCCGAGGATTCCGACCTGGTCGGCCCTGCTGAGCGGCTCGGGCCCGGTCAGCAGGTAGGGGGTGGGATCCGAATCGTCCTGGCGTCGAAGGAGCACCTCCGCGGCTGCGGCCGCCACATCACCCTCGTCCACGACTGCTGTGCGCGCTATGTCCGGACCTCTGACCACGTCGCCTGCACGCAGCTGTGCCGCCCAGCCCTGGGTGTTGGACGCCAGCGTGTCGCTGCGCAGCACGGTGAGATGCAGGCCAGCATCCCGGAGCCGACGTTCCATGTCCGCGTGTACCTGCACAATCGGGTCGCTTTGGCGAAATGAGGCGTCATCGATGGCAGTCGAGGAGAGGTAGACGACGCGCGGTGCTGCTGCGGCGAGTTCTGCGATCAGAGGCTCGGCGGGGGCGGTGTCGAGCAGCGGCCATATGAGGAAGACGGTGTCGATGTCGTCGAGCGCCGCACGGACGGAGTCGGCGTCGGTCAGGTCACCGCGCACCGACTCGATGCCGGGTCGCGGGCCAACACGGCGACGATCGAGGCACCGCACAGCTGCTGCGCGGGCATGCAGCCAGGCGAGGAGCTCACGGCCGAGGTTGCCCGTCGCGCCGGTGACCAGGACCGATCGGGAACAAGCAGGAGTAGGCGGGGTGGGAGAAATGTCAGGCATGCTGGGGAAGCTAAAGGTTCAGGTCGACATCAAGGCAAGGGCGGAATGGCGATAACGATCGGCGAGGCGGCTGCGCAGCTTGGAATCGAGGCCCATGTCCTACGGCACTGGGAGCACGTCGGAGCACTCACGGTGCACCGCGACGCGAACGGTTACCGCCTCTACGACCACGACGTCCTGGAGCAGGCACGAACCGTGCTGAAACTGCGACAAGTCGGGCTCTCATTGCCAGAGGTCACCGCAGCGATGTCCCCGAAGAAGTCCGCAGCGCAGGAGGTCGTGCGCGCGAAGATCGCTGCGCTCGAAAGTGAGGTCCGCCGCAGACAGCAAGCGATCACCTTCCTCCGGCACACCGTCGAGTGTCGCCATCGGTACCTTGAGGAGTGCGCGGACTGCGCGACATTCGTCTGGGACCCTTGATCATCCGATGTGAGGAATTCGCGGTCGATGACCCTAGCCCTTGATCAGTAGCAAGTGACCGCCGACATCAACGTCTTGGCCCGCAACACCCAGCCCCCGGAGAGTTCCTCGACGGCTTGATCATCAGTGCTGTTCCGCTCCTTCCGCTTCTGTGTAAAGCTCTCCCGTAAAATGCCCCTTCGCCCACTGAATCAACTTTGGCCGAAATCCGTTTCCTTCGCAGAAGTATTCTTCGATTGTGGAGCGGACGGTGATGAGCGGCAGTGCGCTGACCCTGTCGAAAAAACTGGGACACGAAGGATCGGCGAGAATCCGTGGATCTGTTTCCGGAGGATTCTCGTTTAGCGAAACCCAGGCGTTTGTCGCAACATCAGCACCGGCGGACTTCGTCACTCGGTCCACCAGCCCTCCGTCGCAATACCAGAGAATACCCCCATATTCTGTGGAGTGATCGATCCCGATCGAGAGTACGTTGTCCGGAACCGACAGCGCATGGTGAGCGACCCGGTCGACCGATGTGTCCTGCACGACCTGGAAGTCGACATTCACAAAGGATTCAGGGTGAGAACCCCTGAGGAAAATCGAGTCGAGATACTGCTGCATCTCGATCTCGGTCTCCAGGTATTCCGGCTTGTCTCCGAGGATTTTGAGCGCCACTGTTGCTACCTTCTTCCGCCTAGCCCCCGGCGAGTTCCTCGACCATCTTCAGGGCGTGGGCGTTGGCCGCCGCCACGATCGCTCGGGCGGCCTCGGGGTCGTGGGCCGACAGGGCGTCGACCAGGTCTATGTGGCCGGCCCACATGCGGCCGCGGACCTCGGGGAGGCGGCGGAGGTGCTGGACCGCGCAGACCCAGGAGCGGACGCGCAGGCGGTGCAGGAACTCCGCGAGGTAGGGGTTGCCGAACAGCACGCTCAGCTCGCGCCAGAAGCGGAGGTCGTAGCCGATGAGGACGGTGAGATCGCCGGCCGCGTTCGCCCGCTGGGCCTCCTCGCCGCGTCGCCGTACCGTCGCGAGCGCGGCCGCGGTGTCGGGGTTCTTCGGGTCCGCGAAGGCGGGGTGGCCCTGGGCGAGTACGCGGAACATGCTCTCGGTGACCAGGGAGCGGGCCTCGATCATGCCCCGGTAGTCGGCGAGGGAGTACTCGGGGACGCGGAAGCCCCGGTGGTGGTCGGCCTCCAGCAGGGCCTGCGCCGACAGGTCGACCAGGGCCTCCCGTACCGGCGTCGCGGAGACCCCGTACAGGTCCGCTATCTCCTTCACGGTGAACGCCCGCCCCGGCAGCAGCCGCCCGGCCAGCACCTCGTCGCGCAGCGCGTCGGCGATCTGCTGCCGCAAGGTACTGCGCGTCACAGCGCCGTAGCCGGGCATCGTCCCGGAGTCTCCTCACACGAATGGGGCCGCACTCGTACGTCCGTGCCTATTGCCACAACCCCTTACGAGCACGTCACCTTACGCGTTCACCCCTGCCGGGCATCAGCCCCGGTGCCCTTTATGTGCGGGGGGATGATGTGCGGGTCGCTTCAGGCGAGGCCATTGATCATCAGGCGCACCGTGAAGTCGAAGCGGTCGTGGGGGGTGCCCGCGGTCAGTTCGGCCGCGTGGCGGGTGGTGTGGGGGAAGGCCGCCGCCGGGAGGGTGGTGAGGCGGTGGAGGAGGTCGGTCCTGTCCGCGGGCCAGACCTCGTCGCCGTCCTCCGCCCTGCGGTGGGCCACCGAGAGTTCCAGGCAGTGGGCGGCCACGTAGAGGAGCAGGGCGTCGATGGTCCAGGCCGCGCGCTGGGGGGCGATGCCGGCGGCGAGGAGGATCGCGAGCATGCCCTCGCTGACGCGGAGGGCTTCCAGGTCGGTGGGGGCCATGGCCAGGGCGGCCCGGGAGATGCCGGGGTACTGCAGGTACTGGTCCCGCAGGGCCTCGCAGACCCCTCGCAGTTGGTCCCGCCACGTGGCGGGGTCGGGGTCCGGGAGGGTGAGGCGGGCACAGAGGCGGCCGATGAGCAGCTCATCCAGGTCGGCCTTGTTGACCACGTGGGCGTAGAGCGAGGCCGGACCCGTGTCCAGGGCGGCCGACAGCCTGCGCATGGTCAGGGCGTCGTACCCCTCCGTGGCGATGATCCCCAGCGCGGTCTCGACCACCTGGTCCACGGTGATCGGGTCCCTCCGGCGGCGGGGCCGGGTCTCCTCGGCGGGCGCGGGCCGGTGGCGGGCGGTGCGGCGCTCTTTCGCGTTCACGGGACAACTATAACTTGACACGAACGCTGTTCGTTTCTAGAACGGTGTTCGTGAAGACGAATGTGGATGTGATCGTGGTCGGTGCCGGGCCTGTCGGGCTCGCCCTCGCTGCCGAGCTGGCGCTCGCCGGGGTATCGGTGCGGGTGCTCGAACGGCGCGACTCGGCCGACCCCGCCATGAGAGCGCAGTCGATCAACGTGCCGACGGCCGAGGCACTGGACCGGCGCGGACTGCTGCCTGCCCTGGAGCGGATTCAGCGGGAGACGCTGGGCGCCCCCGGCTTCCGCTTCACCGGGCACTTCGCGGGGATGTCCCTCGGTCCCGGCCTGGTGGACTGGGCCGACCCCGAGCTGGCCGCGCACACCGCTGTGGAGGGGGCGCGGATGATTCCCCAGCCCCGGCTGGAGGAGGTGCTCGCCGGGCACGCCGAGCGGCTCGGGGTGGTGGTCCGGCGCGGGGTGGAGGTGACCTCGCTGGAGGACACCGGCCAGGGGGTGGTCGTCGGCACCGCCTCCGGCTCGCTGCGTGCCGGCTGGCTCGTCGGCTGCGACGGCGGCCACAGCACCGTCCGGCGCCTCGCGGGTATCCCGTTCCCCGGCACGAACCCCGAGATCACCGGTTACCAGGCGGTCGTGGACATCGCCGACCCCGGGAAGCTCACCGCCGGTTGGTCCTGGTCCCCCCGAGGCGTCTACCGCTACGGCCCCCAGCCCGGCCGCGTCGCCACCGTCGAGTTCGACGGGGGTCCGGCCGACCGTTCGGCCCCGGTCACCCTGGCGGACGTCCAGTCCAGCCTTCGCCGGGTCTCGGGTACGGACGTCACGCTGACGGCCTTCCGCGCGGCTCCGACCCGCTGGACGGACAACACCCGCCAGGCGTCCACGTACCGTGCCGGCCGCGTGTTCCTGGCCGGCGACGCGGCCCATGTCCACCCGCCGTTCGGGGGGCAGGGGCTGAACCTGGGGGTGGGGGACGCGGTGAACCTGGGCTGGAAGCTGGCGGCCGTGGTGAGCGGCCGCTCCCCGGAAGCCCTGCTGGACACGTACGACGCGGAACGCCGCCCCGTCGGCGCCTGGGTCCTGGACTGGACGCGGGCCCAGATCGGCATCCTGCGGGGCGACCCCAAGTCGGGTGTGCTGCGGGGGGTGCTGGCGGACCTGCTGGCGACGCGCGACGGCACGACGTACGCGGTGAAGCAGATCGCGGGCGTGACGCAGCGGCTCCCCTTGCCGGGCTCTCACCCATGGACGGGCCGCTACGTCCCCGACGTGCCCCTGAGCAACGGCACTCGGCTGGCCGACCACGCCCACGGGGGCGGCTTCCTGCTCCTGGACCGCACGCCGGGGGCGGTGTTCGGCGGGCGCGCGCACGGCCGGGCGCGGGTGATCCGGGACGACGGCACCGGGGTCGCGGGCGCCCTGATCCGCCCGGACGGGGTGGTGGTGTGGGCCACGGACACGCCGGACGCGCATGGCCTGGACGAAGCGCTGAGCCGCTGGGCGAGCTGAGGCGGCCGCCCGCTGAGAGGCGCGGTCCGGCGGAGGCGCGGGTGCGCTCCGCCGGACTCGCCAGGTCAGCCGGACGTGGTGTATTCGTCCGCCACGGCCAGCGCGGCGTCCAGGGCCGCCAGGCCCTCCTTCAGCTCCGGCTCGGTGATGTTGCAGGGCGGGACCACGTGGGTGCGGTTCATGTTGACGAAGGGCCAGAGACCGTTCTTCTTGGCGGTGGCGGCGAAGGCGGCCATGGGGGCGTTGGCCTCGCCCGCCGCGTTGTAGGGGACCAGGGGCTCGCGGGTCTCGCGGTCCTTGACCAGTTCCAGGGCCCAGAACATGCCCGTACCGCGGACCTCGCCCACGCTGGGGTGCCGTTCGGCGAGGGTGGCGAGGGCGGGGGCGAGGACCGTCTCGCCGAGGTGCCTGGCGTTCTCCACGATGCCCTCGCGGGCCATGACGTTGATCGTGGCGACGGCCGCCCCGCACGCCAGGGGGTGGCCGGAGTACGTCAGACCGCCGGGGTAGGGACGCTTGGCGAAGGTCTCCGCGATGGCGCCGGAGATGGCGACGCCGCCCAGGGGCACGTACCCCGAGTTCACGCCCTTGGCGAAGGTCATCAGGTCGGGGACGACCCCCGAGAGGTCCGCCGCGAACCACTCACCGGTCCGCCCGAACCCGGCCATCACCTCGTCCAGGATGAAGACGATGCCGTGGCGGTCGCAGATCTCCCGGACTCCGGCGAGGTAGCCCGGCGGGGGCACCATGATTCCGGCCGTACCCGGAATCGTCTCCAGGACGACCGCCGCGATCGTGCCGGGCCCCTCGAAGGCGATCGTCGTCTCCAGGTGCTCCAGCGCGCGGGCGCACTCCTGCTCCTCCGTCTCCGCGTAGAAACGGGACCGGTACAGGAAGGGCGCCCAGAAGTGCACCACGCCCGCGCTGCCGTTGTCCGACGGCCAGCGGCGCGGGTCGCCCGTGAGGTTCACCGCCTGCTGGGTGCCGCCGTGGTACGACCGGTACGCCGACAGCACCTTGGGGCGGCCGGTGTGCAGGCGGGCCATGCGGGTCGCGTGCTCGACGGCGTCCGCGCCGGCGTTGGTGAAGAAGATCTTGTCCAGGTCGCCCGGCGTACGCTCCGCGATCAGCCGCGCCGCCTCCGACCGGGCCTCCACGGCGAAGGCCGGCGCGAACGTCGTCATCCTCGCCGCCTGCTCCTGGATCGCGGCGACGACCTCCGGGTGCTGGTAGCCGATGTTCGTGAACACCAGGCCGCTGGTGAAGTCCAGGTACCGCTTGCCGTCGTAGTCCCAGAAGTACGAGCCCTCCGCGCCCGCGACGGCCAGCGGGTCGATCAGGTCCTGCGCGGACCAGGAGTGGAACACGTGCGCCCGGTCGGCGGCCTTCACGGCGGCACCGGTCTCGGGGTCGGGGGTGGGGGTCTGCTCCGGGTTCGGCTGAGGCGTCATGCGGGTGAGGGTAGGGGGTGGGGGCGGCGTCGCGACATCGGCGGACTGTTGTGGGCGGGGGCTGGATGTGCGACAGGTTGTCGTGAGTGGAGGTGCTTTTCGCGGGGTGCGGTGCGGTCCCGTATGCCCGCACTATCCTCGGGCCGTCGGCGCGCTTCGGGGGAAGGCGGTTGCGGGATGCGGGAGTTGGGACCGGGGGAGGACTGGGACTGGGTGTTCGGGGCGGGTACGGGTTCGGGTTCGGGGGAGGGCACCCGGCCTCCGGCCGGGTCCGGATTCCCACCCGCACCACCCGTACAGCCTTCGTCGTCGGGTGCGGGTGGCCCCGGTGGGGCGGATTCGCCGTCGGCGGGTGCGGGTTCTTGGGCGGGGTCACCACCCATGCCACTTTCGTCGTCGGGTACGGGGGGCTTCGGTGAGGGGCCGGAGCATGTCGCTGTGGGCGATGGGCGGGGGTGGGCGGTCGGTGCGTACGGGCATCCGGAGGTGGACGGGGAGGTACGGGACCGGCGGTCGACGTGGTTGCTCGTCGTGGTCGCGCTGACCGTCGCCCTCGGGGCCGGGGGGACGCTCTTCACGTTGTTACGGGGTGGCGGGGTGTCGGACACGGCGACCGTGGTGCCGGCCCCCGCTGAAGGGGTCGTTCCGGAGGGCTACCTCGGCAGGTGGGAAGCGCGCGTCGACGGGGCCGGTACGCATCGGCTCACCGTGATCCAGGGGCGGGTCGGCGAGCGCGTACTCACCCTGGTCGACGACGGGGCCGACCATCACTGCGTCTTCACCGTATCCCTGCTACGGAAGCCGGACGCCGACGGCACGCTCCGTCTCTCCGCCGCCACGGTCACCTCCGGCGCCCCCCTCTCCTCCTGCGCCCCCGCCACCCCCACCACCCTCACCCTCACCCCGGACGACCACCTGAAGCGGACGGGACAGCCCGGCACGCGAGCCGTGACCTATAGCCGGAGCGGCCACGACTGACCCCTCACCCGCGCCCGAAGACGGCGATTCCGCCCACCCCGGCGGAGCCGTCAGCGGGGGTCCGGGGGTCTCTGGCGGGGCATGTTGGGGCGGGTGCCCGGCGGTGGGGAGAGGTAGCGGGAGACAGGGGTGGGGTCCGCGGGCCGGGACGGAGGGGGCGGAAGGCAGACCGGGGGACGGCCGCCCCGGAACTCCCGCATCCAGTCGGACGTCTCCGTACGGACCAGCTCCGTCACGTCCTCCGAGAAGCGCCGCAGAATCCCGAGGCAACGTTCCGCCGCCTCCCCCGCCGTGCCCTCCGCGGGACCCAGCACCTCACGCGCACTCTCCGACGCCCAGTCGAACTGGAGCGCCTGCAACCGCCGCTGGACCGCCTGGGCGGTGGCCAGGTCCCGCATCCACCCCGAGGTCAGCCCGAAGCACCGGTCCACCCCGGCACACGCGGCCCCCAGCAGCAGCGCCAGGTACCCCCAGGGCGCACACCCCGCGACCGTCCCGGTCGCGTCCAGCAACGGCAACCCCGCCCCGACCACCACCCCCGCGGCCGTACCGCCCCGCAACCCCCGCGCGGCCCGCCGCCGCCACATCCGGTCCGCGAGATACCACTCCGCCGTCCGCAGCGCCCCCGCCTCCACCCACCGGAACAGCTCACCCAGCCGCTCCGCGGGCTCCCCCCAGTCCCCGAGCGGCAGCGCCCGCCCCACGAGATCCCCGGCCAGAGGTCCGCTCACCTCCGGATCCGCAGATCCCCGGTCCGCCGGAAGCGGAGTACCCGCGGGCCCGTCGCGGCGCTCCTGCGGCGGACGCTCGGGTTGCTGCTCCGGCTGACCCACCCGGTACTCCCTACTGAACACGAACACCGATCGCGCGGCCGTCACACCCAGTGGCGGCGCGAAGTGTCCTTCCTACCGCCCAACGGGTGGCGGGGAGCGGCGTTCGCGGGGTGGTACGCCCGGAAGAGGGGTTTGATCAGGTAGGGGGCCGAGGTGCTGTCACCCGAAAGAGTGACAGCGCGAGGGCCGCCCGGACCACGTAGGCTCGTGCCCAGCAGCGAAGCGGCGAAGACAGACAGGAGACACCCCCGTGATTCCCGGTGGCGGCCAGCCGAACATGCAGCAGTTGCTCCAGCAGGCCCAGAAGATGCAGGCGGACCTCCAGCGGGCCCAGGAGGAGCTGGCCAACACGGAGGTCGAGGGCCAGGCGGGCGGCGGTCTGGTCAAGGCGACCGTGACCGGCTCCGGCGACCTGCGCGCGCTGAAGATCGACCCCAAGGCCGTCGACCCGGAGGACACCGAGACCCTCGCGGACCTCGTCGTCGCGGCCGTACAGGCGGCGAACGAGAACGCGCAGGCCCTCCAGCAGCAGAAGCTCGGCCCGCTGGCCGAGGGACTCGGCGGCGGCGGCATCCCCGGTCTGCCTTTCTGAGGCCGAGGCAACTACCGTACGTACCGCAAGGTCTTGAAGGAAAGGCAGTCCGTTGTACGAAGGCGTGGTCCAGGACCTCATCGACGAGCTGGGGCGGCTCCCCGGCGTCGGTCCCAAGAGCGCGCAGCGGATCGCCTTCCACGTCCTCCAGGCCGAGCCGACGGACGTCAAACGGCTCGCGCACGCCCTCATGGAGGTCAAGGCCAAGGTCCGCTTCTGCGCGACCTGCGGAAACGTGGCGCAGGAAGAGCTGTGCAACATCTGCCGCGACCCGCGTCGCGACCCTTCGGTCATCTGCGTGGTCGAGGAGCCCAAGGACGTGGTGGCCATCGAGCGCACCCGTGAGTTCCGGGGCAAGTACCACGTCCTGGGCGGCGCGATCAGCCCCATCGAGGGCGTCGGCCCGGACGATCTGCGGATCAGGGAACTCCTGGCCCGCCTGGCCGACGGCACCGTCACGGAGCTGATCCTCGCCACCGATCCCAATCTCGAAGGCGAGGCCACGGCGACGTACCTCGCCCGCATGATCAAGCCCATGGGTCTGAAGGTCACCCGCCTGGCCAGCGGCCTCCCGGTCGGTGGGGACCTGGAATACGCGGACGAGGTCACCCTCGGTCGCGCCTTCGAGGGGAGACGACTGCTAGATGTCTGACGCCACGCTGCACGCCACGTCGCAGAGCCCGGACGACTTCGCCGTCCAGATCGCCGACCAGATCGAGAGCTTCCTGGTCGCCGTCACCGAGGTCGCCAAGGGCGACGAGCCCGGTTCCACCGTGCCGTTCCTGCTGCTGGAGGTCTCGCAGCTCCTGCTGGCCGGCGGCCGTCTCGGCGCGCACGAGGACTTCCTCCCCGACGAGCGCTACGAGCCCGACCCCGGCCCCGAGCCGGACGCGGACGGCCTGCGCGAGAACCTGGCCCGCCTGCTGGACCCGGTCGACGTCTACTCCGAGGTCTTCGACCCGTACGCGCCCCGCACCGCGCCGGTCGCCGCCCGGATCTCCGACGACCTCGCGGACGTCATCACCGACCTGCGCCACGGGATGGTCCACTACCGGGCCGGCCGCACCGCCGAGGCGCTGTGGTGGTGGCAGTTCTCCTACTTCTCCAACTGGGGCCCCACCGCCTCAGCCGTGCTGCGCGCCCTGCAGTCCGTCCTCATCCACGTCCGCCTCAACCAGCCGCTGGAGGAGCTGGACGGTCTCGACACCGACCAGGACCTGGGCGACGAGGCGCTGGAGATGGAGGCCGGACGGGTCATGGCCGAGGAGATCGGCACCCCGCTCGGCATCCGACAGGTGCGCTAGGCGTGCCGGTGCCGGGCACGGATGCCCAACTCCCGCGGTACGCCTGACGACGGGTCCTGCGGGCGGTCATGATTGATGCATGAGTGCCTTGTTCGACCGTCGGCCCGGGCCTGCCACGGACGCCTCCGGTGCCGGTGCCATCGCCGCCGGCGGGAGCATCGCGCAGGCGATGACGGGACCGGGTGCGACCGCCCTGCACATCGAGAACGTAAGCATGCTGCTGCCGGACGCGTGCCCACCGGCGGAGTCGGTGAGCTGTCCGCTCCGTCTCACCAATCTTCCCTTCCGCGCGGAGCTCGTCGTCGGGCGAGACGGTGAACTCGGGCTGCTGCGGGTGGCGTCGGCCACGCCCATCCGGCCTCTGTGACATCGGCTCGGCGTCGACGGGCAGCTGACGCGGACACAGCGGCCGCGTGCTCATCGCCGCAGGTCGGCCCGAGGCTTGAGCCTCGGGCTTCGAGCTCTTCCATGGGTTTCCGGGCTGGGTGAAAACCAACCCAACCAACCAAGTGCGCAGGTGAGTTGAAGCCACTTACCTCGAAAGTGTGACTTTCTGTGATCGGCTTGCGCTGGAGAGTAAAGCCGCCCTAGGTTCGCGGCAATAGATCGGCCCCGGTCGGTGCGCCAACACCGGCTCCGGGGCCTAGACCTACTCATCGAAACGGACTCGATGGTGGCTTGCACTCACCCTAGCCCTGCCCTGCCGTCCCCGCAGCACCCCATGGCCAAATCGGGCTACGGCAAGCGCTCTGCCGGTGACGAAAACCCGCACGGCGACCCGGACTTCGCACACCTGAGCCCCCGCGACCGCGAGATCGCCGTCTTCATCGACCATCTCGACGACGGTCACGCGATGGGCTACAAGGCGATCGCCGCCGTACACCCCCGTTACGGCCAGCAGGCCGTGCGCACGTCGCTGAAGCGCGTCACCGCGGCCGGCCACCTACGGCACATCCGCGAGCACCTCACCATCGAGGACAACTCGATGCGTTGGGTCACGCGGACGTACTGGTCACGTACACCCAGGTCGCCGGAGTGGTGGGCGGAGTTCGTACGCGAGCGCAAGGGCCTGGACGTCACCGACCAGTACGAATCGGGACTGGCGCGGGCCGGGGAGCCGGCCGCGGAAGCCCTCCCGGCGGAACCCGGTCGACAGCCCTCCGAGCGGCACCCTGAGGAGCCCTCGGACGAGCCCGGCGCCGCCTACCGCACCCTCGCCGACCTCCGCGACGCGGACCCGCGCATGTCCCTGTCCGCGTCGGACTGCCGTTCCCTCGAATCCCTCGCCGCGCAGTGGCTGGCCCTCGGGGCGACGCCGCGGGAGATCACCAAGGCCCTGACCGACGGGCTTCCGCCCGCGGTCACCAACCCGGGCGGACTCGCCCGCAAACGACTGGAGGACAAGATGCCCCCCACGAAGGCGAAGATCCGGCAGAAGTCCGGTGGCCGCCGCGCCCGCGTCAGCCGCGTGGTCATGGCCTGCGCCACCTGCGACGCGGACGAGCGGACGACGGAAATCATCGACGGGATCTGTCGCGAGTGTCATGCCGAGATCGAGGCGGAGGAGGCAGCGGAGGCGGAGGAGGCATGCGGTCCGTCGGTCGGGTATGTCCCGGAGACGTTCCTGCGCGACCCGGCCGACGACACCGGGGTGGTCGACGTGACCCACTGGGCGGCCGAGCTGCGCAGGGCGGCCGGGCTGCGGCCCAGGGTGGGGAGGGACGTATGAGCGTGCAGGAGGTGCCGGTCGGGGCACCATGGAGTCGAGGAGGCGACGCCATGACCCCCAGGACCGAGGACCGGCCGCAGATGTCCGTCGAGGAGTTCGAGGAGCTCGAACGCCATGCCCCGGAGACCGTGCGGCTGGAGTTCATCAATGGGAGGGTCCAGGTCAAGCCGGTGACCGATGGCAACCACGACCACATCATCGCCTGGCTGCAGCGGCTGTGCATGCAGCACCGCCCTGAGCTCTGGTTGTACGGAGACCGAGGGGTGAAGGTCGAGCGCCATCGGAAGGGGCGGGCACGTCCGGATGGCATCCTCGCGCCGTTCGGATTCCCGGCGGGGCACGGAGACTGGTCCGACACAGGGGGTGTGCTGATGGCAGTGGAAGTCACCTCGCACGACTCCGACACCCATCAGCGCGACCGAGTCGAGAAGCCCGACGGTTACGCCGGGGCAGGTATCCCGGTGTACCTGCTCATCGACCGGGACGACGGCTCGGTCGTGGTGTACAACCAGCCGGAGAACGGCCGCTACCTCCACGCCGAGAAGCTGCCCTTCGGCGCCTCCGTCAAGCTCCCCGATCCCGTCGACATCGTCCTCGACACCGCCCCCCTCAAAGAGTTCGCCGACTGACCGCCTCACCCCCTGTGAGTCACTGCACACTCGTTCACGTACAGCCATCACTCGCGTGGCCCTGGGCAGGGAGTACGGCAGCGGACGGGCGTCTCACCATGCGGTACCCAGGAAGCCGGATCCCCCCGCTCGATAGACTGAGCCGACACAAACGAACCGAGCGAGGAGCGCACGTGGGCCTTGTCGTGCAGAAGTACGGAGGCTCCTCCGTAGCCGATGCCGAGGGCATCAAGCGCGTCGCCAAGCGGATCGTGGAAGCCAAGAAGAACGGCAACCAGGTGGTTGTCGTGGTCTCCGCGATGGGCGACACGACGGACGAGCTGATCGATCTCGCCGAGCAGGTTTCTCCGATGCCTGCCGGACGTGAATTCGACATGCTGCTGACCGCCGGAGAGCGTATCTCCATGGCCCTGCTGGCGATGGCGATCAAAAAGCTGGGCCACGAGGCCCAGTCGTTCACGGGCAGCCAGGCAGGTGTCATCACCGACTCGGTCCACAACAAAGCCCGCATCATCGACGTCACGCCGGGCCGCATCCGCACCGCGCTGGACGAGGGCAACATCGCCATCGTCGCCGGTTTCCAGGGTGTGAGCCAGGACAAGAAGGACATCACCACGCTGGGCCGCGGCGGCTCCGACACCACCGCCGTCGCGCTCGCCGCCGCGCTCGACGCCGAGGTCTGCGAGATCTACACCGACGTGGACGGCGTGTTCACCGCCGACCCGCGTGTGGTGAAGAAGGCCCGGAAGATCGACTGGATCTCCTTCGAGGACATGCTGGAGCTGGCCGCGTCCGGCTCCAAGGTGCTGCTCCACCGCTGCGTGGAGTACGCCCGCCGGTACAACATCCCGATCCACGTGCGCTCCTCCTTCAGCGGGCTGCGCGGCACGTGGGTCAGCAGCGAGCCGATCGAGCAAGGGGAACAGCAGGTGGAGCAGGCCATCATCTCCGGTGTCGCGCACGACACCTCCGAGGCCAAGATCACCGTCGTCGGCGTGCCGGACAAGCCGGGCGAGGCCGCGGCCATCTTCCGGACCATCGCCGACGCCCAGATCAACATCGACATGGTCGTGCAGAACGTGTCGGCCGCCTCCACGGGCCTGACCGACATCTCCTTCACCCTGCCGAAGACCGAGGGCCGCAAGGCCATCGACGCGCTCGAGCGCAACCGCTCCGGCATCGGCTTCGACTCCCTGCGCTACGACGACCAGATCGGCAAGATCTCCCTGGTCGGCGCCGGGATGAAGACCAACCCGGGCGTCACCGCCTCCTTCTTCGAGGCGCTCAGCGACGCGGGCGTCAACATCGAGCTGATCTCGACCTCCGAGATCCGCATCTCGGTCGTCACCCGTGCCGACGAGGTGCCCGAGGCCGTCCGCGCCGTGCACACCGCCTTCGGGCTCGACTCCGACACCGACGAGGCCGTCGTCTACGGGGGCACGGGCCGCTGATGGCACGCACCGGTCGCCCGACACTGGCGGTCGTGGGGGCGACCGGAGCCGTAGGAGCGGTGATGCTCCAGATCCTGTCCCAACGGGCGGACATCTGGGGCGAGATCAGGCTGCTCGCCTCCCCGCGCTCGGCCGGCCGCAAGCTGGCCGTGCGCGGTGAGGAGGTCGAGGTCGCCGCCCTCACCGAAGAGGCCCTCGACGGCGTCGACGTCGCCATGTTCGACGTGCCCGACGAGGTGGCCGCCCAGTGGGCGCCGATCGCCGCCGCGCGCGGCGCGGTCGTGATCGACAACTCCGGTGCCTTCCGGATGGACCCCGAGGTGCCGCTGGTGGTCCCGGAGGTCAACCCGCACATGGCCCGGATGCGGCCGCGCGGGATCGTCTCCAACCCCAACTGCACGACCCTGTCGATGATCGTCGCCCTCGGCGCGCTGCACGCCGAGTTCGGGCTGCGCGAGCTGGTGGTCTCCTCGTACCAGGCGGTCAGCGGGGCCGGGCGGGCCGGGATCGAGACGCTGCGCGCCCAGCTGTCCCTGGTCGCGGGCACCGACCTGGGCACCGCGCCCGGTGACGTACGGCGTGCGGTGGGCGAACTGACCGGGCCGTTCCCCGAGCCCGTCGCGCTCAACGTGGTGCCCTGGGCCGGGTCGCTGCGCGAGGACGGCTGGTCCTCGGAGGAGATGAAGGTCCGCGACGAGACCCGCAAGATCCTCGGCCTGGCCGCCCTGCCGGTCGCCGTCACCTGCGTACGGGTCCCGGTGCTCACCACCCACTCCCTCACCGTCCACGCCCGCTTCCAGGACGAGGTCACCGTGGACGGGGCCCGCGAGATCCTCGCCACCGCCCCCGGCGTGGTCCTGTGCGACGACCCGGCCGCCGGGGAGTACCCCACCCCGGCCGACGTGGTGGGCACCGATCCCACCTGGGTGGGCCGGGTGCGCCGGGCGCTGGACGACCCCACCGCGCTCGAACTCTTTGTCTGCGGTGACAACCTGCGTAAGGGCGCCGCCCTCAACACCGCCCAGATCGCCGAGCTGGTGGCCGCTGAAATGATGTGAGAATCCTGTGTCCTTCATGGGATTCTCCTGGGGAATGTGGCCGGAACCATGGTCCAAACCACTTGTACCCGGCCTTCGTCACGACAGAGGATTTCCCTCCCAGTTCTCCGCAACCGCGCGAGCACCGGGAGCGTCTTTGCCCTCACCCTGGTGCGGCGGGACGTTGATTCCGGGCGCGGGGCGTCGCGGTGGGGCGTGGTGACGCCCTTTCAACTAGGCGTAGGGGAAGAGCGGGACGCATGGCGGCACTTGAGGAACTGTCGGTCGTCGTGAATGTGACGCCCGGCACGTACAACCCTGTCGGGGGTACGCGTGTCCAACTGGCGTGGCAGAGGTACTCGAACTCGCACCGGCTCTCTTCGAGCCGGGCGCATCCCCAGCAGCCCGCGGCGCGGCGGCGCTCCGGCCGCCCCGTGCGGCACTCCGTCCGCGTGTGCCCGGCGGCATGCCGGTGATCGCGCCGATGCCCGCCGCGCGCCCCACCCGCATACCCGGCCAGCGCGACGGCGCCGACGACACCGCGGCCGACGCGGCCGCCGGCACGACCGTCGACCACCTCACCGAGACCTACCGGGCGCACTACCGCTCCCTGCTCGGTCTCGCGGCCCTGCTCCTGGACGACACCGCCTCGTGCGAGGACGTCGTGCAGGAGGCGTTCATCCGCGTCCACTCGGCCCGCAAACGCGTCCGGGACAAGGAGAAGACCCTGGCGTACCTGCGCCAGACGGTCGTCAACCTCTCCCGGTCCGCGCTGCGCCGCCGCATCCTCGGCCTGAAGCTGCTCTCCAAGCCGATGCCGGACATGGCGAGCGCGGAGGAGGGGGCGTACGACCAGCTCGAACGGGACTCGCTCATCAAGGCCATGAAGGGTCTTCAGCGCCGCCAGCGCGAGGTGCTGGTGCTGCGCTACTTCGCGGACATGACGGAGGCCCAGGTCGCCGAGACGCTCGGCATCTCGCTGGGCTCGGTGAAGGCGTACGGCTCACGGGGCATCGCCGCGCTGCGGGTGTCCATGGGGGCCAAGACATGAGCGAGCGGGACGAGCCGGCCGACGAGTCGACCACGGGGGCCGACCGACACGACAAGCCGACGCACGCTGGGAACGAAACTGTGAACGACGGCAGCCGCGGGGAGGAGTCCGCCCGTCCGGACGCCTCCGCCGACGCGGAGACACGCAAGCTCGACGGACTCGACGGCCTCGAACGGCTTCTGGAGCTGAGCGGCACGTCGTCGTCCGGCTCCGGAAGGGGCGGCCGGGGCATCGAGGCCGACGGCCTGGACGACGGGCTCGGCGCGGACGAGCAGGCGCTGCGGCGGCTGCTGCACTCCGCCGTGGAGGACGTGCAGCCCCGTACCGGCTCGCTGGAGCATCTGCGGCGGGCCGTTCCCGCGCGCCGGGCCCGCAAGCGGCACGCGGCGGTCGGCATGGCGGCTGCGGCCCTCCTGCTCGGCACCGCCATCCCGGCCCTGGTGCACGTCTCCAACACCGGCGGCACCGACCCCAACACCGCGATGGCCGGCCAGTCCGAGTCGACGCAGGGCACCGAGGGCAAGGGCCGCACCTCCGACGGCGCCACCGGCGACACCCGCGGCACCACGGGCGACACGCCCAGCACCGGCAAGGACGGCGGCCAGAAGGACGAGCCCGGCAGGAAGGGCGGCGGCGAGTCCGGCGCGCCCGGCGCCGCGGACCCCTCGGCGAGCCTCGCCTCCGGCACCGCGAGCTGCACCCCGGCCCAGCTGGGCGTCACGGGCAGCGCGAGCGGGCCCGACTCCGCCGGCGTGGTCTACGGCACCTTCCGCGTCGCCAACGTCTCCGGTACCGCCTGCACGGTCACCGGTGCGGGCCAGGTCGGCGCGGTGGCGGTGGGCGCGGCCGACCAGGCCAAGCTGAGCGTGGTCGCGCATGTGTCCGGCGACGCGGCGAGCGGGCTGCCCGATCCGTCGCTGGCGGTGTCCTCGCTGGTGCTGCGGCCGGGCGGGGCGTACGCGGAGAAGTTCGCCTTCGTGCCCTCCGAGACCTGCCCGGTGCCGGGCGGCGGCGACAGCACCACCGGCGGCGGCCCGGCCACCGGCGGGCCCTCGCCCGACCCCTCGCCCAGCGGCGACACGGGCACGACGGCCGGCACCACGGACACCGGCGGCACGGTCGGCGCGGCCCCGCAGCTCCTCACGGTGGACGGCCCGGCCGACGGCAGCGTGCAGGTCACGTACAGCGCGGCCTCCGGCGCGGCGGCGACGGCCGCGGTGCCGAACGCGTGCGCGGGGACGGTGTACTACACCGGCATGCAGTCCGAGAGTTAGACAGTGGTGGGGGTGCCGGCGTCCTCGGGGGCGTCGGCACCCGCCGTCACCAGGCCCAGCTCGGCGTCGCGGAGGGCCTCGGCCTCGCGGCGCACCAGGCGGAACCACATGAAGACCACGAAGCCGGCGAAGACGAACCACTCGCCGGTGTAGCCGAGGTTCTGGAACGCCTTCAGGTCCAGCCCGGTCCCGACGGGCGCGGTGGCGGGCACCGCCTTCATCCCGGCATCCCCCCGGTCGAGGGTCACCCAGGCCGCGTACAGCCTGTCCGGCACCAGGTTGACCAGGGAGGCCGGGGCGATGGCGTTGGTCTGCCCGGCGGGCAGTCCGCCGGTCGCGGGGACGCCGTTGCTGCCCGGTGACTCGGGGGCCTGGAGCGCGCCGGTGACGGTGACCTTGCCGGCCGGGGGCTTCGGCGCCTTCGCCGGGTCGGCCGCACCGGGCAGCCAGCCCCGGACCACGGGGAGGGACTCGCCGGACGGGGTGCGCAGCAGGGTCACGACGTAGAAGCCGGTCCTGCCGTCCAGCTCACGGCCGGGCGAGAGCAGCTGCCTGCCGTACTCCCCGCTGACCACGACCCGCCGTCCCGAGGTGGCCTTGTCCACAGGCAGCATCCGCGCGAGCGGTACCGCCTGCTCGTGGCGGGAGTCCGCCGCCTGTTCGGTGGCGGTGCGATGATCCTGCACCCGCCCCTCGAACCGGCTGAGCTGCCACGACCCCATGAACACACAGAACGGGATGGCGAGCAGCACGAAGACGTTGATGCCCCACCAGCGGGGTGTCAGCAGAAACCGGTACACGCTCCAAAGGTACGGCGCCCCCTTTGTCACCTTCACTCCGGGCCCGGACCCGGCCGGCCCCGAACCTCCTTGCCCAGCTCAGGGGTGTCCCGTAGGGCGTCGGGCGGGTGATCCTAGGGGGCATGGACAAAGCTGACGAAGCTGTGGAGATGCCCGACTGGGAGAAGCGGTTCCGTGCGCCGAGGGTCTCGCTGCCGGACTGGGCCGAGGACGCGCCCGACCGCTCGCTGTTCGTGTCGAACGCGACCGGCACGTACGAGCTGTACGCGTGGGATCGCGCGAGCGGTGCGCAGCGGCAGGCGACGGACCGGCCGAACGGCACGACGGACGGCGTGCTCTCGCCGGACGGCGAGTGGATCTGGTGGTTCGATGACAAGGATGGGGGCTATTAGAGGTGAAGAGATTCTGATCATGCGCCGGATCGTATGGTCACCTTCTGACAGTCGGGAGGACTGTGGGGGTGGCCTATGACCCCTTGAGTCTGATAGCAGGGGCCGCGGAGTCTTAGCAGCTCGGATTCTGCCACGGTTTCAGGGTCGACGAGACCCCCGGCGGAACTCGCTAGCGGAGGAGGAATCCGCAGGTCAGCGGCAGTGTGAGCGTTCTGCAGAGCGCCCGCCGGCGCTGCACAGGAATGAGAGGCGCTCAGGCCGCAGCGTCGCCGGGGTCCTCATCCTCGCCCTCATCTTCCGAGGAGCCGCCTCGCTCGTAACCCGACACGTCGATCTCGCGGCCGTCAGCGAGCCGTCTCTTGTGCGGGGAGACGGTGTGCCTGCCGGGGGAGTTTCGTGGCTCGCTCTCCTTCGCAGGCTCGGCAGCCGACTCGGTGTCCTCGGCGGCTCCGGTGCCCTCGGGCGCGTTCTGCTCCACGGCGTTCCTAGCAACCGCGACGGCCACGGTCAGGGCCACGGCGCCGACTGCGACGACTGCGCCGCCCACGGCAAGGATCTTCGGCTTGCGTGTCTCGTACCAGCCCTTCGCCTTCTCCCGGAAGGGTGTGGGCTCGCCGCCCTCGGGCGTGGAGTCAGTCACGCGCACACATTTACCGGACGGATCCCTCGCCTGTCAGGCGATTGCCCGACATCGCCTATCCAGTTCTCCAACCCTCGCCGCTGCCTGAAGTACGTCTTCGCGCCTTCCTGAAGGGGGCGGCCTGCGGCCGCCACAACCGCTTGCCGTCTTCCCTATGTCGCCCCTCCGGGGCGCACTATCGGGTACCGCGCGAAGTGGGTGTGCCTACGAGCTACCGCAGCTCAAGCCCCTCAACTCCGTGACCGGTGGTTCTGTATCGCGACCCCTGAAGACGCCGACCTCGAACTTGGGATCTAACGGCGGCGCTCGCCCGCCTGCTGAGCGTCGAGCTGGTGGGCAGGCCCGACCCTCGATTGATGAGGCGTGTTACCTCCTCCCGTACTCGGAAGCGATCCTCGAAGGCCGCGAGCCCGAATCCGCGCTGACCGGCCCCCGCTCCCCCGCCTACCGAGGCGCGCCGCAAGGGCGGACCCCGCGTGACTGCCGAGTGGGTCGAGTGGCTCATGGGCCTCCCCCCTCGGCTGGGTCACCGCAGTGCCCGGCCTGACGCGCGGGCAACAGCTTCAGATCCTCGGGAACGGCGTGGTGCCCCAGCAGGCCCGGACCGCGTTCGAGGCCCTCCTCGACCTGGAGGTCTAGTGCCGAACTGGGCTGGCTCAGACCGGCGCGACAGGTTGCCGGCGGATTGGCCGCGCATCCGACTTCGTGTCCTGCGTCGAGACGGGAACCGCTGCACTCACCGCAACCAGTATGGCGAGCGGTGCGAGGAACTCGCTACCGACGTTGACCACATCGTGCCTGGTGATGACCATCGAGAGTTCAACCTTCGATCACTCTGCGGGTTTCATCAGCAGGCCAAGTCTTCTCGCGAGGGAGCCCTCGCTCTGACCGCGAAGCGGCGTCGCATCAACCAGTGGTTCAAGCCGACCGAGACTCATCCCGGCTATATCTAGTTCGCGGGTAGGGCTGCTGGGCAGATTAAGCACCCAGCAGCCCGCAACTCCGGGATCGCCTATACCCCCGAAGCGCAACCAAACACGTGTCCTGCGAGGCGTATTACTACTTCTGCTGCCTCAAACCGGATCGCTGGCTCGGGAGACTCGGTTTACTCGTCCTGTATACCCAACTACCTGCGGTACCTGCGGCAGCGTATAGGAACGACTGAGCCTCTTGCGGGATGTGGAGAGCTCCCCCGAACACGCAACCTACGAAGACAAGTAGGGAAACTCCAGCAGCGGTGAAAAATCTCCAATATTCCATACGGTTGTCATGCCGGGCGCGCATGCGGTCCATCTCATCGGCTGATCCGTCAAGGCGCTGGAATTTTTCACCCTCGCGAGTGCGTACATAGTGATCATCACCTCCTCCATTGATGACCTCCGGGCGCCAGTTCGGCCGGCGGTCATCTGTCCAGACAATAGGTTCGCCACCCCTAGTGGTACTACTCCGTCCCAACTCTTCCGGCGAGGGCAAAATGACCTTGGCCTCGACTGGCTCCGGCACTAGTGAGTTGGGGTTGGTTCGGCCGTCGGTACTCATGCGAGTAATCCTTCCGTTAGGAAAATCCTCCTAGTGATCGTCTTCGCTTGTGGGCGCCAAGTGGCGCCCCGTGGCGCCGACTTGCTCAGGATAGGTCCGCGCGGTGGCGAAAGGGAGGTCTTCCGACGTGCCTGGCCCTGTACCGAACCGCGAGGCTGATCCCGCCCGCCCGCCCGCCCGCCCGCCCGCGCGAGCGAGCGCAAGGGCAACGACGTTCAGCCAGTCACGCGAGGCGTCGCCCGCCCCGCGGAGGCGCCGAACGCGGATCGCGACTGGCATCCGATCGCCAAGCGTCTGTGGGACTCGCTCAAGCAGAGTGGGCAGGCCGACTTCTACCAGCAGTCCGACTGGGCTCTCGCCTACTCGCTGTGCGAAGACCTCTCGTACTACAAGAAGTCGGGGAAGCGGTCGGGCCAGATGCTCCAGACCATCTACAGCGCCTTCGAGCGGCTGCTCGTCGCCGAGGGCGACCGGCGTCGTGTGCGTATCGAGCTGCACGAGCCTGAGCCCGAGGAGCAGTCGGCGGCTGTCCTCGCCATCGCGGACTACAAGAAGGATCTCGGACTCGCCGAGTAAGCCGGGGTCGGCTCGCGCCGACCCCGACTCCCTTACTTCTGGTGTTGCCTACGGCTCTCGCGCCGCAGGTGCGTGAAACGCAGAACCTCGTTCGCAACGCGAGCGAGGTAGTAGATCACTTGAATCCACGTCTCGACGTCATCACCCATCACTTCACCCCGAGTTGATCTGACGCCCCCTTGAGGGGGAGTACAGACACTCAACCGCTGGAAGCGGCCCCGCCCGGAGCCAGTAGGCGGGGAGCGTTGTTGGAGACTCCTTCAGACATCAAAACGCCGGGTGCGCCCCTTCGGTTCCGTTATTGCCCTTGGGGGCTGAGCCGCCTTGATGAAGGCTCTCCCGGTCCTCAGTGAGGAAGAGATCGACGCGCTCGATCCGAGCTTCCTCGGCCCCACGGGGCTGAGCGAGCCTGACGGCTCGTGGAAGCTGCCGGCGCACACGCTCGGGTGGCAGATCGCCGGATGGTGCGCCGAGTACCTGAACGGCGAAGGGTCGGCGAAGGTGCCCCTCCGCGTCGTGGCGTCTCGCCTGGATCGTGGGCCAAAGGTGCACTGTGCGTAGAAGAGACCGGCATGCCCCCTCGCCCGATACACTCTGATGGGCTATCAGGAAGACGGCAGTGCGGCCGTTGGGGCGTCTGAAGGTAGGCGAGCCGTGACAGATGTGCAGTCGGGCGTGACAGCGAAGCGGATCCACGCTGATGCCTACGGGGCGCTGATCGAGGCGCTGACTACGATCTACTGGAACAAGGTCCCCTTCGAACAGGATCTTCGGCGTCGGCTCCGGGAGCATCCTGAGCTTCTAGCTCGCCTCGACTTCACGTTGACGAAGCGCGAGACGTCGGCCCAACTCGTCGAGATGCTGGTTGCTGAGGAGCAGAGGTACTGCGAGCTGGCTATCGAGATGATGACTGACATATCGCGCATCGACACGTTTCCGAACCTTGCCAAGCAGGTGGATGCCGAAGATCTGCTGCCGCAGGCGCGCGAGGCCGTGGCTCACCTGGCGAAGTGGGTCGGCCGCCATGCCGAGATTGCCGAGGAGCGCGAGAAGTTCTCTGCCGAGCTGGCTGCTCACCGTGACCAGGTGGCGAAGACCCGCGGCTTCGCAGAGGTGAGGGATGAGCTGCGACAGGACTTCCTGCGTCTCACCACGATGGCTGACCGGCAGCGCGCAGGGATCGAGTTCGAGGGCTTCCTTCACCGGCTCTTCACGCTGTTCGACCTTGAGCCGACGCTGGCCTACAACCTCAGCGGCGAGCAGATCGACGGATCGATCTACCACGACACCAACCACTACATCGTCGAGGCGAAGTGGCTGGCTGGCACCGTCGAGGCTAAGCACCTCCGCGACTTTGATGGGAAGGTCCGGTTCAAGGGCAAGAACGCCCTGGGTCTGTTCGTGAGCGTCAACGGGTTCTCAGAGGGAGGGAAGGACCTGTTCCGGCAGTCCACCTCGTTCATCACGATGGACGGCGGCGATCTGTTCTCCGTCCTCGAAGGCCGCATTCGCCTGGACGAATTGATCGCCCGCAAGCTGGAGCACGCCAATCGCACGGGGGACTGCTACTTCCCGGCGACGCAGATGCACCTCTAGTTCCTGTCTCAAGTTGGAGGATGCGTCCTCCCTGCGCTGAGACTAGAAAGGACGCATCCGGCCGTGTCAGCTGTTTGTCTCGTCCGAAGATTCGAAGAAACGCAGCCACAGCGCAGTGTGCGGCAGGCTGGTCGTCCTTCCCGGTGCGTTCAGCCGTGCCGCTCTGTCGAACCGTCGATGACACGGCCTGCACATGCGGAGGTAGTGACAGATGTCAGGGGTGTAAGCCATTCCGTTCTCGTACCGCTGGCCGGGATCGGCGTTGGAGTACGCCCACTCCGCTGCAGTGCTACCGCAGATCCAGCACGGTCCGGCTGAGGCCTTACCCATCAGACGCGCGATCCGCTGATGCGTTCCTCCGTAGGTAGTGGGGTCTCCCTGCGGAGGTCGAGGGTGCCGCTTCCGGCTGCCGCACGTCTGTGCCCTACCGCTGGTCAGGTTGTATCGGTCTACCTCCTTGACCGTGCCGCATCGCATTGGACGCGCACGCGGTCGGCACGCAGGATCTCAAGGACTTCGAGCCGGCCGAACTTGTCGCCCTTCTGGAGGCGGCGGCGGTCGGGTCGGATGGGGTTGGTCTTGCTCAATTCGCTGTTGACTCCCTGCTTGTAGGGGTTTGAAGAGAAGCGAGCCGCGTCAGCGGCGAGCCCATGACGATCAGCGGCTAAGCAGCGGTGAGGGGCTTTCAGATTGGCGGCCCCCCTCGGGGCCGCACCTGGCCTGGACGTCTTGCCCTTGCGGCTTTCCAGGAAGCCGCAGAAGAGGGGCATCAGGTACCTGCTTGCTCGAACTCTTTCTCGCCGCTGAGGCCCCCGACAGGGGGGCTAACTAGATAGAGAGGAAGCGAACGTCTGTGCAGGTCAGGTGTGGTTTAGGTAAGCGCCACACGTGTACTGGGTACGCGCTGGGCGTGTACTTCTTTACCGACGGTTCGGGTGCGCACGGCAGGCGACGGACGCGCCCTTCTCCTTCTGGAACATGTGACGGGGAAGGACGAGGCAAGCTGCCTTCGACGGGGACGCGACTAGGTCGAGCTTCTTGGCGCGCTGAACGGCACCGTTGACACTCTGTTTGCTCAGGGGCTTGGCGTCTTCTGAAGCGAGCGTGGCGGCCAGTTGGCCTGCTTGGAAGCTCGCGTGTCCTTGGCGGTCGGCCCAACCGATGGCAGCGAAGTGAACACGGTAGTGAAGGACGTGTCGGGGGTCCCGTGTCATGCGCCGGAACTCGCGCTGAGAAACAGCTCCCCATGTGCTGCCTGCGCCGAAACTGATGGCCACGCTTGGTGGCTCCTTCCCTGTGCGGCGCAGCGTGCGCCAGTGACCCCCGCCGGGCGGCGGGACATGTGTCTCCTTCTCTTCGCGGGGGTGGACCGGCCAGGGCTGGCGGTCTCTTCACAGGTGGGCGCCCAGGGCTTCCGGCCTTGAACTCGGTCTCATGCAATCGGAGGGACGGCGGCGACCTATCACGCATCGTACAAGCCCGGTCCATCCGCTTCGGGGGAAGGGCAGACCATAGACCACGGTGGGCCCCCTGGGGCGTGAACAGCCCCCGACCCAGGGAAGTCCCAGGCCGGGGGCTGCAAGGGCGTTCAGTGAGCGTCTGCGGTCACGCTGCGCGCAACGTGGAGACGAAGACCGATGCCGCCTCGGGGAAGGTCTCCACGGTCTTGGCTCTCACCTTCCGCAGTGTCTCGGGGAGTTCGGCCGTGCCGTATGTCTCGGCGATGGTCGCTCGCTGCTCCGCGTCCATCAGGGCAATCGGGTCCATCCAGTGGGCCGGGACGTTCCAGCCCGTCTCTCCCCAGTCGGAGAGTTCGGCCCCGTCGACTCCACCGGCAATGGCGAACTCCTTCAGGTTGCCGAAGTGGACGACGGCCCCGCGCTTCACCGCCGGCATCGGGTCCCTCCACACGATGACCCTGACGTTCCGCTCGCTCAGGAACTCGCGCCGGTCCTGGGTTCCCATCGCCTTCCACTTGTCGGCCCATGTCCGGCCCGTGGGCTGGAAGACGACGGTGCGAGGGCGGATGGGGTGCGCTTCGAGTTCGGCGATCTTCTTCGTGAGGTTTTCCAGCGTGCGCCAGTACGACTGCTCCTTGGCCTCGGTGTCGTACTTCCCTTCCGCGTAGTCGCTCTCCAGTTTGTTCAGCCGCTGGCGCTTCTGTTCCAGCTCTGCCGTGTGGTCTTCACCTGGGTCCACCAACTTGACCATTTCCGGGGCGTGGCCGATGGCGCCGATGAGCGCTTCGGTGAAGACGGCTTCGAGTTCGGACTCGCCGACCGTGGCCACGGCGGAACAGGCGACAGAGCGGTTTCGAGAGGTGCACCGGTAGTCGCGGTACGTCTTGGTCTCGCCGTTCTTCAGGGTCTTCGTCGTGTGGTGGCAGACCATGCGGCTACCGCAACTCCCGCAGATGGCAATGCCCGTGAGCAGACAGGCGGTGTCACGACGCCGGACCTTCTTCAGGCGGGTGCGTGCGGCGAGCGCCTTGTTGGCGGCCTCCCACTGGCCGAGCTTCAGGATCGGCTCGTCTGCGATGACGCTCGGCTCCCCCTCCTCGGTCTCCCAGATCTCCCCGTTGTACGTCTGGTAGCCGACGCAGACGGGGTTCTGGATGACGCGCGCGATGGTGGCGGCCTTCCACGGGATGCCCTTCACCGGCTTGCCCGCGAGCGAGCGGAGATGGTCGGACCACGTCATGATGCCGCGCCGGTTGAAGTCCTCGGCGATCGTGTACGTGGAGTCGCCGTCACGGACGCGCTTGGCGATCTCCCGGAGCAGTTCCGCGTACACGGGATCAGGCGTCAGAATTCGGTGCTCGTCCTCCGAATCGATGGAGAGGTACCCGAAAGGCTGCGGGCCGCCCGTGAAGCGGCCCAGTTCCCGCAGGGTGCGCATGCCGCTCGCGACGTTCTTGCGGATCTTCCGGTGCTCCTCCTCGGCGAGGACGGACAGCACCTTCGCGACCGCGCTTCCACCGGCTGCCTGGGTGTTCAGGCTGCCGTCGACGGTGACGATGTGCTTGTTGTTCTCCTCCACCCAGTCGAGCAGTTCGGAGAAGTACCGCACCTTGCGAGAGATGCGGTCGATGCGGGGGAACGCCAGTACGTCCCACTCCTCCAAGCGGTCGGTCAGCCATGGTCGGAGCTGTTCCCGCTGAAAGGGATTTGTCGTGCCGGACGTGTTGGTGTCGAGTGCCCATCCGACTATGAGGCGCCCCTGCCCCGGTGTGTCGGCCCAGTACTGGAGGTCGCGCCTCTGGGCGCCGATGGAGAGAGAGTTCTCGTCTTCCGTGCGGGTCACCGACTGTCGGCCGCAGCCCACCACTCGAACGTTTGTTTGCATTACCTTGATCTTACCTCGTTCTGTGCTAAAGCCGGAGCGAAGGGGAATGGCGTCGTAGAACCATCCGGTGATCCGTAAAACGATCTGGCGCCGATCGGGTTACATAGGGGCATGAGCGACGCAGAAGCCATGCCCGACTGGGAGAAGCGGTTCCGTGCACCGCGTGTCTCCCTGCCCGACTGGGCGGAAGACGCCCCCGACCGTTCGCTGTTCGTGTCGAACGCGACCGGGACCTACGAGCTGTACGCCTGGGACCGGAAGACCGGTCGCCAGCGACAGGTCACGGACCGGCCGGACGGCACCACCGATGGGACTGTCTCGCCCGATGGTGAGTGGATCTGGTGGTTCGACGACGGCATGGGTTCCTCCGTTCCAGACTTGCCGTCATACGGGGACGAGTTCGGGGTCTGGCGCCGCCAGCCCTTCGGGGGCGGCCCAGACGAGACGGCCGTACCGGACCTCGCGCCCTCC
The DNA here is from genome assembly GCF_004784465.1 of Streptomyces griseoluteus. Lineage (GTDB taxonomy): Bacteria > Actinomycetota > Actinomycetes > Streptomycetales > Streptomycetaceae > Streptomyces > Streptomyces griseoluteus. The sequence goes on from NZ_SRRU01000004.1 coordinate 425,905, forward strand.
TACCCGGCCGGGCTCGCCCTCGGCCGGGACGGGCGGACGGCTGTGATCGGCCGGTCGACCGACGAGGACGGTACGACGATCCACCTCGCGCGCGCGGGTGAGGCGCCGGTGGAGATCTACCGGCACCGCGAGTCCGCCGGCGTCGGCGACCTCTCACACGACGGCACGCTGATCGCGATCGAGCACACCGAGCACGGCGACGCCATGCACAGCGCCCTGCGCGTGCTGCGCCCGGACGGCACGGCCGTCGCCGACCTGGACGACACCCGTGGCGGCACCGAGGAGCTGGGCCTGGAGGTGCTGGGCTTCGCCCCCGTCGACGGCGACACCCGCCTCCTCATCGGCCACCAGCGCCGGGGCCGCTGGGAGCCGCTGGTCTGGGACGTGGCGAGCGGCGCGGAGACGGACCTCCCGCTGGACCTGCCCGGCGACGTGGCCGCCGAGTGGTACCCGGACGGCTCCGCCCTGCTGATCGCGCACGGCTTCGAGGCCCGCAGCGAGCTGTTCCGCTACGACCTCGCCACCCGCGAGCTGGACCGTATCCCCACCCCGCCCGGCACCGTCTCCGGGGCGACCGCCCGCCCCGACGGCAGCGTGGAGTACCTGTGGTCCTCGGCCGCCGAGCCGCCGGTGGTCCGCTCAACCAGCGGTGACGTCGTGCTCGACCCGCCCGGCATGAAGAGCCCGCCCTCGGTCGCGGTGGAGGACGTGTGGGTGGACGGCCCCGGCGGCCGTATCCACGCCCTCGTGCAGAAGCCCGCCGGGGCCACCGGTCCCCTCCCCACCGTGTTCGACCTGCACGGCGGTCCCACCTGGCACGACAGCGACTCCTTCGCCGCGGGCCCGGCGGCCTGGGTGGACCAGGGGTACGCCGTGGTCCGCGTCAACTACCGCGGCTCCACCGGGTACGGGCGCGCCTGGACCGACGCCCTCAAGCACCGGGTCGGGCTGATCGAGCTGGAGGACGTGGCCGCGGTGCGCGAGTGGGCCGTCTCCTCCGGCCTCGCCGACCCCGAGCGCCTCGTTCTCACCGGCGGCTCCTGGGGCGGCTACCTCACCCTCCTCGGCATCGGCACCCAGCCGGAGGCGTGGACGGTGGGCATCGCCGTGGTGCCGGTCGCGGACTACGTCACGGCGTACCACGACGAGATGGAGGCGCTGAAGGCCATGGACCGCACCCTCCTGGGCGGCACCCCGGAGGAGGTCCCGGACCGCTTCGCCGCGTCCTCCCCGCTGACCTACGTCGACCAGGTCAAGGCTCCCGTCTACATCTCCGCCGGCGTCAACGACCCCCGCTGCCCCATCCGCCAGATCGACAACTACGTCACCCGCCTCCGCGACCGCGGCGCCCCGCACGAGGTCTACCGCTACGACGCTGGCCACGGCTCCCTGGTGGTGGACGAACGCATCAAGCAGGTCCGGCTGGAGATGGACTTCGCCCGGCGGCACCTGGGGGGCTCGGAGGAGTAGAGCTCCTCGGCCGGGTCTCGCCAGGTCCCGGCGGGGGGGGGGGGGGCGATCACCCGGCCGGGAACGGCCACGGCAGCGCGCGGTCGGGGTTCCGCCGCCCGCCAGGGCCCCGCGAGGCGTGCGGGCCGGCGGACGGGCCCTGTGCCGCGGGGCGGGACAGGCCCGTCGGGCAACCGCTGCCTCCACCGGGACGGTTCAGCCGAACTCCGCCAGCCCCCGGCGCGTCGCCGCGATCACCACCCGGTCGTCCTTCGTGAGGAGGTGGCCGGGTGGGGTGTCGGGGGCGTTCTCGACGGCGAGGGCGCGCCAAACACCGGGCTTGAAGGCGGAGGCCAGGGTGCGGCCCTCGAGTTGGGGGTGGTTCGCGACGTCGACCGACGCGAAGACGAGTACCCGGCGTTCCACCGGGACCGCGCCCAGGACGCGGCGGCCCAGCATGGCTCCGGCGAAGGCGGGGGCCGAGAGGTGGGAGACGCTGCGGCTGCGGGTGGTGGCCAGCGGGTGGGCGACGCGCAGGGTGCGGTACACGGCGGTGGCGAAGTCGTCGTCGTACAGGCGCAGTACCGCTCGGAGGTCGGGGCGTACGCCGCGCGCGTACAGCACGGCCTCCAGATTGGTGGTGTCCGCGCTGGTCACCGCGAGGAGGGCGTGCGCCCGGTGGATCTTGGCCGCCTCCAGTACGCCCTCCTGCGTGACGTCCCCGATCACCACCGGCACCCGCAGCCGCCGCGCCACCGCCAGCCCGCGCGCCTCCGGGTTGCCCTCCACGCACACCACCGGCACGTGCAGCTCGCGCAGCCGGATCAGCACCCGCGTGCCGATCTTCCCCAGCCCCAGCAGGACCACGTGTCCGCCGAGTCCGCGCGGAGGCTTGCGCAGCGCGGACTGGGTACGGAAGGTGCCCAGCCCCTCCAGTACGGCGGCCAGCAGCACAGGGAGCAGCAGCAACCCGACCAGGCCGGACAGGAGTTGGAGAATCTGGCGTCCCAACGGCTGGCCCAGCGCGGGGTCGTCGATGGCGAACAGGTCCAGCAGAGTCAGGTAGAAGGCCCCCACCGGATGGATGCCGGTCACGATCGACAGGGCCACCGCGAGCGCGATCACGCAGCCCGCCAGCACCGCCAGCGACCACCTCAACTGCTTGGAGAACAGGGAGGAGAGCGGCGGGACACCGCCCACGCCGAGCCCGTTCCCCGGCGCCGCGCCCTCCGCCGCCGAGAACCGCTCCAGCATCACCCGCGACCGCGCACCCGCCCGGCGTACCTCCTCGTCGTCGGGCAGCAGCACCGGCCCCTCGTCGTCCCCGTCGGCGGACAGCAGGGCGAGCGTGCACAGGCCGGGCGGCGCCGGGCCCCCGGCCGGCGGCGCCACCCGTTCCACCGCACGGAGCAGCAGCCCCTCCGCCTGGATCACCTTGCCGGTACCGGCAACGGCGGTCGCGGCGAGCGCGGGCGCGGCGGTGTCGGCGTCGGAGAGGACGGAGGTGGCCGCGTCCCGTAGCGCCTCCTCCGATTCGCCCACCAACACGGCGGCCTGATCGAGGAGTTCCTCGATGTGCTGACCCAACCGCCGGTTGTAGAGCCGCAGTACGAGCCGCAGCCGCGGGTTCAGCCGTCGCGCGGTCAGCGCCGCCCGGATGTTGGTCTCGTCGTCCTCGTAGACCAGCGCCAGCGCGGCCGCCCGCTCCACCCCCGCCTCGGCGAGCACCTGCTCGGTGAGGAACTCGGCCTCCAGCACCCGTTCCCCGCCCGCGCGTTGGCCGGACGCACCGGACTCACCCCCGCCCGGCACGGGCCCGCCCCGGCCGACCGCCACCGACACCACCCGGTCGAAGAGCGCCGCCGGAGCCGACCGGGGCCGCCCCACCACCGGCCGCCGCGCGGTACGGGCGTTCGGCGGCACGACGAGCACGACCTGCTCGTCGTAGACTCCGCGCAACTCGGCGGACAGCCGGTGCGCGAGACCGTCGTCCCCGCACACCACCATCGGCGCCGACGCGCCACCTGAACCGCCCTGGTACGGAACGCTGTTCGCCACGAGGGAAAAGACTGCCCCAAGAAGGCGGCCGGTTCCAGCGATCACCTGAACGGCCCCGCCCGCGGCCGCGTACCGCACAGCAGCCGCACCCAGCCGGAGGTACCCCGCCCGTGGCCATCACCGAAGACGCCCCGCCGGGTACCGAGCCACCCGGCGAACGGTCCCGTGGTACCGGTACCCGGCTCAGCTCCCCCCTCGTCCTGACCCTGGTGCTGCTGCTCGCCGTCCTCGCCCAGGCGCCGATCCGGGGCGCGCTCGGCACCCCCGTGATGCAGAGCTGGACCACGGTGTTCGTCGCCGTCACCGTGCAGGCGCTGCCCTTCCTGGTCCTCGGGGTGCTGCTCTCGGCCGCCATCGCCGTCTTCGTACCGCCCGCCTTCTTCGCCCGCGCCCTGCCCGGCCGGCCCGCGCTCGCGGTACCGGTGGCGGGGCTGGCGGGCGCGGTGCTGCCGGGGTGCGAGTGCGCGTCGGTGCCGGTGGCGGGCGCGTTGGTACGGCGGGGCGTGACCCCCGCGGCCGCGCTGGCGTTCCTGCTGTCCGCGCCCGCGATCAACCCGATCGTGCTCACCGCCACGGCCGTCGCCTTCCCGGACAACCCCGAGATGGTCCTCGCCCGGTTCGCCGCGAGTCTGCTGGTCGCCTGCGCGATGGGCTGGCTGTGGCAGCGGCTCGGCCGCGCCGACTGGCTGCGCCCGCCCGCGCACGGCGCGCACGCGGGCGAGACGAAGGCGGAGACCTTCTGGAACTCCGTACGCCACGACACCATGCACGCGGGCGGCTTCCTGGTGGTCGGCGCGATGGCCGCGGCCACCCTGAAGGCGGTCGCCCCGGCGGAGTGGCTGCGCACGGCCGCGGGCAACCCGTTCCTCGCGGTGCTCGCCCTCGCCGTGCTCGCCGTGGTGCTGTCCATCTGCTCGGAGGCGGACGCGTTCGTCGCCGCCTCGCTGACCGACTTCTCCCCGACGGCCAAGCTGGTGTTCCTGGTGGTGGGCCCGATGATCGACCTCAAGCTGTTCGCCATGCAGGCCGGCACCTTCGGCCGCGGCTTCGCGCTGCGCTTCGCCCCGGCCACCTTCGCGCTGGCCATCACGGGCGCGCTGGTCACCGGGGCGGTGCTGCTGTGAACCGCCAGGCGCAGGCCGCCGTCATGTTCCTCCTCGGCGGGGCGCTGCTGCACGCGGGGACGACGGATCTGTATCTCCGCTACGTCAAGTCGGGCCTGCGGCCCCTGGTGCTGGCGGCGGGAGTGGTCCTGATCGCGGCCGCGCTGGCGACGGTCTGGTACGAGCGGAAGCGGGCTGGAAGTCATGGGGGTCACCCCGAACCCCGCGTGGCCTGGCTCCTCGTGCTCCCCGTCCTCGCCCTCATCCTCATCGCCCCGCCCGCCCTCGGCTCCTACAGCGCGGTTCGCACCGGTACGGCACTCCAACCCCCGTACGGCCTCGACCCCTTGCCCTCCTCGGACCCCGTCCGGCTGAGCGTCGTCGACTACGCCTCCCGCGCCGCCTACACCCACTCCCTGCGCGGCCGCACCGTCCGCGTCACCGGCTTCCTCGCCCTGGACGCCCACGGCTCCCCGTATCTGGTCCGCATGGCCCTCAACTGCTGCGCCGCCGACGCCCAGCCGGTCAAGATCGGCCTCACCGGCCAACTCCCCCCGGTCCTGCGGCCGGACGCGTGGATGGAGGTGACGGGGGTCTACGCCTCGCGCGTGACGCGGGACCCGGTGAACAACGGGGTGATCCCGTATCTCCGGGTGACGTCCGCCCGGCCGGTGGCTGCTCCGGCCGACCCTTATGACGAGACGTGGAACAAGTGAGGGGTCCCGGGCCTGGTTCGGCCGGGGTGTGACCGGCTCTGGCGTGCGGGTTTCCCCTCGGTACGTCCTGGGTGGGTCGGGTCGGTGCCCGGTGGAGGTTGATCCACCGGAAGCGGCTGATGCCCGGCCGGGGCCGTCCCCCTCTTGGCCGACGGCTCCGGCTTCAGCCCGGCGGTGTCCGACCTCGCCGCGTGGTCAGCTCAGGCAGAGGACCAGGAGGCAGACGCGGGAGGGGGAGGTGGAGGGGGCCGCCGTGGGGGAGTGCGCGTCCGTGGGGGCCGGGGACTGGGGCGCGGAGGGCGTGGTCGACGGGGGGTCGGTGCGCTCGGCGGGGGTGGGTGTCGTGGCGTCCGTCGTGGGGGTGGGCTTGGTGGGGGTGGGGGACTGGTGCGGCGGGGTCAGGGGGGTGGTGGAGGCCGGGGCCGGGGCGTGGGGGAGGGGGAGCAGGGGGCCGGGGTGGGGGTGCGTCGAGGGGGACGCGGAGGTGGAGGGCGTGGTGGCCTTCGGGGTGGCCTTGTGCGGGGTGGGGGTGGCGTCGGAGCGGGGGGCCGCCGGGGACTTGGCCTTGGCGCTCGTGTGGGGCGGGGTGCTCGGGGCGGCGGTGGGACGACCGGTCGGGGACGTCGTCGGTACCGGGAGGCCGGCCGTGGCCTCGGGACCCGTACCGCCCATCGGCTGCTCGCCCTGGGCCGCGGTGGGGCGGGTGCGGTCGGCGGGCTGGTGGTTCAGGGCGGCGGCGAGGGTGAGGCCACCGCCGACCAGGGCGACGGCGGTCGCCAGGGCGGCCCTGCGGCGCGTCTTCCTCCAGCGGGACTGCTCACGGCGCCGGGCCGCGCGGCCACTGCCCGACGGCACCTCCGCCGGACGGTGCGGGGCGGCCGGCGGGGGCACCGACCTGCCGTGCCGGGGCGCCGGTACGTCCTGGTCGTCGCCGGGCTGCCGTACGGCGTACGGGCTTGTGCGGACCGGCATCGGGGCCAGGCCCGGGGAGGCGCAGACGCCGCAGCCGGGGCAGACGAGGGCGCCGTTCAGATGCCGACGGCAGGCGGAGCAGTAGTCCATTCGCGGTCTTCCTGGGTCGACGGGCGCGGGTGAGCGCCCGCCACCGTAACGGGACCATCAGCAGAGTGTGTGCGCCCCATGTGGCTCTCCTGCACACATTCCCAGCGGATTCCGGGTGGCTGGAAGGTGTGTGGCCGGAAGCGATGTGGGTGCGGCGCTGTGTGGGCGCGCCCCATGTGGTCCGGCCCTGTGTGGGCGCGTGCCGTGGAGGTGTTGACCGGACTACCGAGCCTTGAACGGGCTCCGACCGACGGCCGGCCGCAGCTGGTTGACCTTGGCATGCCGGTCTTCACCGACCACGCACCACGGCTTCAGCCAGGACCGGGAGAGTCCGGATACCGGCCCTGATCCTGTCACCGAGCGAGTTCGGCCAGGCGAAGGCTGCGGAACACCTCCACGGTCGTCCATCCGCGCAGCGTGGCGTGAATCGACGAGCGGAATGCGGCCTCGGCCGTGGTGGCGTCGAGGGCCCCGGCCAGTTCGAGGGTCACAAGCCCGTGCAGGGTTGCCCAGATCGACAGGGCGATCGCCGTTGCGTCGCCTGCGAGGACGGACGCCGTCAAGGCGCGATCGATTGCCGCGAGGAGCGGACGGATCGGGTCACTGGCACCGACCTCTCCCGACGGGTCGAAGGACTGCACACCACCGAAGAGCACCGTGTACAGGTGGCTGTGCCCGCACCCCCAACGACGGTAGGCGACGGCCAGCGCGTAGAGGTCTGCGAGGGGGTCCGCGGAGGTCTGCACCGTCGACAGGTCCTGGAAAAGGCCGGCGACGGCTCCGTCGCGCACCGCACGGATCAGCCCGTCCTTTCCACCGAACAGGGAGTACACGGCCGTCGTCGACGCCTCGGCAGCTGCGGCCACGGCGCGGACCGTGAGCGACTCCCGTGGACGGGTGGCGAGCATCTCGGTCGCGCACTCCACAAGCCGTTCTTTGACGGCCTCGTCGTTTGTTCTCGGCCTACCCACGGCAGCAGCCTACCTCCGTTTGATAACGTCGTTTTGAAACGGCGTTCTGAAACTGTCGGAGGTCCGCTGTGCCCAAGTCCGCCACACGTCTTGTCCGCTTCACCGGACGCTTACTACAGGCCCTGGCCGCCGCCGCCATGCTGGTCGTCGTCTTTCTCGCGCTGATCACCCTCACGGATGGGGCAGGCTCGGGGCTTGCCGCATGGTTGCCGACCCTTGGAGTCGGGGCCGTCCTCGCGACGTGGCGGGGCCGACGCCGCATTTGGCCGGCGCGGCTCGTACCGTTCCTGCCGGTGGTTGTCGCGGCGGCGTTGACGGCGTCGGTCTGCATCCCGACCGTGCCGACGGCCCGGCGGTACCCGCCCGCCCTACCCTTCGTGACCACGCAGCACTGGAGCCTGACCACGGGCAGCCGGGTCGCGGTGTACCACTACCCGTCCGCACACCCCAGCCCCCGGCATCCCATCCCGCTCGTGTACCTCAACGGAGGACCGGTCCGCGGCATCTCGGTGCTCGACCACCGGTTCCTGCAACTCCTGGCCCGCCAGGGCTACGACGTCTATGCCTACGAACAGGCCGGCGGCGGACGAAGCGACCTGCTCCCCATGGGTCAATACACGATCTCCAGGTCAGTCAGCGACCTCGCCGCCTTCATCGACCGCCTGAACAAAGGCAAGGCTGACGTCCTCGGATTCTCCTCAGGCGGGGCCGTGCTCACCCGAGCCCTGGCCGACCCGCGCGTCGCCGCACGCCTGCACCGGGCGATCATCGCCGAGCCCGGGCCCATGGACGGCCCCACCGCACACATCACCGGGCACAAGGGCCGGGCATCCGCACGAGGCCTCGCGCCGGCCCCGACCGGACCACGATCGACGCACGTCCCCCGGTATGCCGTGGCATTCGGCCTCATGCGACTTGGACTCCTCACCCCGGACACCGGACTGATCGGACAGGCCGAAGGCGACAACGCCTTCACCGCCGCCGACCTCGGCAGCGACACCGCATCCGCCTACTGCGCGCACGACGCGCACCGCATCCCCACCGAGGACACCGCACAGAACTTCTCCTTCAGTCCCGCCGCCAGCCTCCGCATCCAGCAGACGGTCAAGGACTCACCCTCCATCGCCCCGCAACTGAGGCGCTCCCGGACCCCCGCGATGCTGATGATCGCCGCGTGCTCCTCCCAGGTCCGTCAATGGGCGACCGTCGCGCTTGCCAATGACCCCGCCATCCAGCGCACGCAGTACATGCCTGGAGTCGGACACCACATGTGGAACGGCCTCGACGACAACAACGACCGGGCTGTCGCCGTCATCACCGCGTTCCTTCAGGGCAAGCCGGCCCCCCTGCCGAACTACCCGGCCCGCGACGAGATCCCTACCTTCCTGCGCGACCACAAATGAAGACGTTGCCGCCCGGCACCGGCAATGGGGGGCGAAACCTCGAAGCCGCCTGGGCCCTGCGCGAACTACAGCCAAGGACGAGCTCTTGGTCCGGAAAAGGGCCCGATTCCATGTCGCCGCACCCCATGTGGCCCCGCCCCAGTCCCCTAGTGACCCGGCTCACACCCCCGCATGTCACACCCCCGCCACCGCGCCCGTCGTAACCGTGAATCCACCGGCACCGACCCACAGGAGCGCACCCATGACCGCCCGCCTCAACCCCTTCGCCATCCCCGCCACCGCGAAGATCATCAAGCACATCAACGCGGCCGGACAGGTGGTCTCGGACTCCACCCTCCCCGCCGCCACCCAGGAGCTGGTGAAGATCCGCGCCAGCCAGATCAACGGCTGCGGCTTCTGCCTCGACATGCACACCAAGGAGGCCGCGCAGGCGGGCGAGACCCAGCTCCGGCTGAACATGGTCGCCGCCTGGCGCGAGGCTTGTCTTCACCGACGCCGAGCGCGCCGCCCTCGAACTGGCCGAGCAGGGCACCCGCCTCGCCGACACCCCGGGCGCCGTCACCGACGAGGCGTGGGCGAACGCGGCCAAGCACTACGACGAGGACCAGCTCGCGGCCCTGGTCTTCCTGATCGGCCTCATCAACGCCTACAACCGCATGAACGTCATGATCCGCATGCCCGCCGGCGACTACCAGGCCGGCCAGCCGGCCTGAGCCGGACCCGGGCCGGGACCTCCTGGGGCATCCGGAGGCGAGACGGCGTGTGCGCCCCACCGCGTGCACGCCCCTCGCTTATCGTCGGCCAAACACCGACATCCGGAGTGAAAATGGGAAAAACGGATGAGCTGGTGGGAGTGGTCGACAGGGCGGCGACGGTCGTCACCCCCACCGCTCCACCGGCCCGCCCCAGCCCCGTACGCCCCCTGCTCGCCCTCACCGCCGCCGCGGCCGTCGGGATCACGGTGCTGCTGCTCGCCCGCGCCGGCGTGCTCGACCGGCCCGCCGTACAGGCGTGGCGCACGGTCTGCCTGGCGATCACCGTGCAGGCGCTGCCGTTCCTGATCCTCGGCACCGTGCTGTCCGGCGCGATCAACGCGTTCGTCCCGGCCGACCTGTTCACCCGCGTGCTGCCCAAGCGGTCCGCGCTCGCCGTACCGGTCGCGGGGGTCGCGGGCGCGGTGCTGCCGGGGTGCGAGTGCGCGTCCGTACCGGTAGCCAACAGCCTGATCCGGCGGGGTGTCACCCCGGCCGCCGCCTTCGCCTTCCTGCTGTCCGCGCCCGCGATCAACCCGATCGTGCTCACCGCCACGGCGGTCGCCTTCCCCGGCAACCCCGCGATGGTCGCCGCCCGGCTGGTCGCCTCGCTGGCCACCGCCGCCGTGATGGGCTGGCTGTGGCTCTGCTTCGGCAAGGAGAAGTGGCTGCGCCCGGCCGTACGGCACACCGGCCACCAGCACGGACACAGCCGCTGGGCCGAGTTCCGCCAGGGCTTCCAGCACGACTTCCTGCACGCCGGTGGCTTCCTGGTGCTCGGCGCGATGGCGGCGGCCACCTTCAACGTCGCCGTACCGCGCAGCGTGCTGGACGCCTTCTCCGGCTCGCCCTGGCTCTCCGTACTGTTCCTCGCCGGGCTCGCCGTCCTGCTCGCGGTCTGCTCGGAGGCGGACGCCTTTGTGGCGGCGTCACTCACAGGCTTCTCCCCCACAGCCCGGCTCGCCTTCATGGTGGTCGGCCCCATGGTGGACCTGAAACTGATCGCCCTTCAGGCGGGCACCTTCGGCCGCGCCTTCGCCGTACGGTTCTCCGCCGCGACCACGGTCGTCGCCGTCGCCGCCAGCGCCCTGATCGGAGGCGCGCTGCTGTGAGACGCCTCGCCCAGACCGCCCTGCTCGCCCTCATCGGCGCCGGCCTGCTGCACACGGCCCTCTTCACCGACCTCTACCTGCGCTACGTCAAGGAGGGCCTGCGCCCCGCCCTGATCGCGTCCGGCGTCGCCCTGCTGCTCCTCGGCGCGGTGAACGCCTGCCTCGACCTGCGCGGAAACCGGGAGCCCCAAGAGGGGCACGACCACCACGAAGCCCACTCGCACGGCCACGACCACTCCACCGCCCCCAAGGTCGCCTGGCTCCTCGCCCTCCCCGCCCTCAGCCTCCTCCTCTACGCCCCGCCCGCCCTCGGCGCGTACACGGCGGCCCACTCCAACGGGAAACCGGTCGCCACCAGCCCGAAGGAGCGTTTCCCCGCCCTCCCCGCGACCTCCCCGCTCCCCCTGACCCTCACCGGCTTCACCCAGCGAGTCCAGCAGGACCCCACGCTGGCGATCAGGGGCAGGCAGGTCCAGCTCACCGGTTTCGTCACCCCGGCCGGGGCAGGCGGCGGCTGGTACCTGACCCGGATCATCTTCACCTGCTGCGCCGCCGACTCCCAGACCGTCAAGGTCCGCGTCCACGGCTCCGACGCCCCGCCCGCCAACACCTGGCTCGCGGTCACCGGCACCTGGCACCCCGCGGGCCGGCTCGGCACCAAGACCGCCGAGGCCGCGCTCGACGTCCGGGAGGTCCACCCCATCGCCCAGCCGGTCAACGCGTACACGGACGACCTCCCGCTGACCCCGTCGTAGGCGCGACCACCGCGCTGCCCCGCGATACCCTGGTGACCGGCCGCGCCTCACCCGTGCGGCGCGGCGGTGGGGCTCGCCGTACCCGAACCGCGGCATCGGTGCCGCCAACAGTCCCTACTTGCGATGGAGCGCGCCCGCCTGCGCGGGCCCCGGCGAGTAGGAGACGTACGCCCATGACACGACCCACGACGAACGAACCCGTCGACCCGGACCTCGACCTGCGCTCTCCCGCCCAGTGGCAGGAGGCGTGGCGCGGTCAGGGCCCGGTCGTGGCGGTGGTCGCGGCCGGCGGCGCGATCGGGGCGACGGCCCGGTACGCGGCGTCGCTGCTGTGGCCCGTGGCGAACCCCGGCTTCCCCTGGACCACCCTGCTGGTCAACGTGACCGGCTGCGCGGTCATCGGCGTCTTCATGGTGCTGATCAGCGAGGTGTGGACGGCGCACCGGCTGGTCCGGCCGTTCTTCGGGACGGGGGTGCTGGGGGGCTTCACCACGTTCTCCACGTACGCCGTCGAGATCGAGCGGCTGGTGAACGCCGGTGAGGCGCGCACCGCCCTCGCCTATCTGGCCGCGACCCTGTTCGCGGCCCTCGGTTCGGTCGGACTCGCGGTCGCGCTCACGCGCCGCGTCCTGGCCCGGAGGCAGCGATGACCACGACACGCCTGACCGGCGACGCCCTCCGCGTGACGGTCTTCATCGGCGAGCACGACACCTACCGCCACAAGCCGCTCTACAGCGAGATCGTGCACCGCGCGCACGCGGCCGGTCTCGCGGGTGCCAGCGTGTTCCGGGGCATCGAGGGTTTCGGCGCGTCCTCCCTGATCCACACCGCCCGGCTGCTCTCCCTGAACGAGGAACTGCCGGTGGCGATCGTCATCGTCGACACCCCGGAGCGGGTACGGGCGTTCCTGCCGCAGCTGGACGAGCTGGTGGAGTCGGGGCTGGTGATCCTGGACGACTGCGAGGTCATCCGCTACGCCGGCAGCCGCTCGGGCCGCCACTCCCGGCGTCACTCGGGCAAGGAGAAGAAAGCGTGAACTGGCTCCTCGTGATCATCGGCGGCATGGCCGGAGCCCCGCTGCGCTACCTCACCGACCGCGCCGTCCAGAAACGCCACGACGCCGTCTTCCCCTGGGGCACCTTCACGGTCAACGTCCTCGGCTGCTTCATCCTCGGCCTCCTGACCGGCGCGGTCGCGGCGGGCGCCGCCTCCTCCCACACCCAACTCCTCATAGGCACCGGCCTGTGCGGCGCCCTCACCACGTACTCCACCTTCTCCTACGAGACTCTCCGCCTCACCGAGGACGGCGCCCGCTTCTTGGCGGTGGCCAACGTGGTGGCAAGCGTGGTGGCGGGCCTGGGAGCGGCTTTCGCGGGCACGGCGTGCGCAGAGGCGATCTGGGCTTGATGTCGTCTCGTACGATGCCCGCCGACCCCCTCGCAGGAGATGCCCCCGTGCCCCCTGAGGCCTGGCCCACCCACCTCGTCAACCCCCAGGGCCTGAGGGCGGTTTACGGCGCCGAGCCCCCACCCCTCACCGCCGTACGCCTCCGGCAGGTCACCCTCCACGAGGACGGGCCCGCCCTCACGCTCCGCCTCGACCTGCCGTACCCCGCCGACCCGCCCCGGAAATGGGCGGCGCAGGGCTTCGACACCGTGCAGACCGAGCTGGCGTTCACCGGCCTGAGCGCCCTCACCCTGTACGGCTTCGGCACCGAGATCACGGCGGACGTCACCCTCACGGCGGCCGGGGACGGAGTCGCCGTACACGTCACCGCCCCCGAGACCACCGTCGAAGCGGTCGCCCGGACCGTCCACCTGGCGGCGCTGAGGGCCTACGCCCAGGAGTGATGTTCGCGCCCGGACGACCCAGCCCGTCAGCGCGGCGTGTCGTCGGGTGCGAGTGCGTTCTCCCGCAGGTTCGTCTCCCTGCGCAGTGTTCGGGTGAACCATGCGCCGTAGCGGTTCCCCAGGAAGGGGGCAGAGGCTCCGTGGAGGATGACGCTCAGGCCGACGGTCACGGCGACGACCCCGCTCACCAGGGTTCCCCCGGGCAGGTGTTCCTCGGACGCGAGCAGGCCGAACACGAGGGAGGCGAGCCCGCGCGGACCGAACCAGCCGATGTATGCCACGGAGGTGGCGCGCAGCCCGGTGCCGATCAGCGCGAGAGCGACCGGCAGCATCCGGACGACGGTGAGGCTGAGCACCGCGTAGGCGACCATCCGCCACGTCAGGTGCTGGAGCGTCGGTCCGAGGATGACGGCGCCGAAGACGAGGAAGCTCAGCGAGGCGAGCAGGAGGCCGAGTCGTTCGGTGAACGTCGTGCTGTGCACGGGATCGGAGTCCTCGGGACACAGGTCCGGACCGGCGGGTGCACGCCGCAGGTGGACGCCGAAGGCCAGGCCGGCGGCCCAGGAACCGATGAAGCCGCTTCCCTCGCCCATGAGGCACAGCGCGTAGGCGACGGCCGGAACGGCGAGGACCATCAACTGCCGCCAGTCGGAGGTGCTCCACCCCCTGCTCAGCGACCAGCGCAGCAGACCCGCCCCGGCCCAGCCGGCCGCGATGCCGATCGCGCTGCTCAGTAGCAGCGCCCGCAGGAACGTCTCGGCCACGCCCGGATGACCGTGGCCCTCACCGGCCGCCGCGAGTGCCAGCACGAAGAACGGAAGCGCCAGACCGTCGTTCAGACCGGACTCCACGGACAGGCCGCCGCGGATCAGCGGCGGCACCCGCTCGTTGGAGAAAGCCTGCTGCCCGAGCGCGGCGTCCGTCGGCGCGAGGATGACGGCGGCGAGGGCCAGCTCCCACACACCCAGGCCGGGCAGCAGGGGCCAGGCCGCCAGCCACCCCAGAGCCATCGTGGCCGGCAGTCCCACCACGAGCAGCCGCAGCGGCAGGAACTCCTCCCGGCGCAGGTCCCGGACCCTGATCGCGGCCGCGTCCGCGAACAGCAGGAGCACCAGCGCACTCTCCAGCAGCGTCCGGGTGACCTCGGGGTCCTTCGCACGGTCCAGCACATCCAGGCCCAGCGGGCCGATCGCCACACCCACGAGCATGAACACCAACGGTCCCGAGAGCACCGTGGTCGACAGCCGCCGCGAGAGCATCGCGTAACCGACGACCACACACCCGGCGGCCACGACGGCCCAGCCGTTCATCCGCACTCCTCACGCCGGGCAATCATCGCCGGGGCGGCTGCGTCACGCAGGGACACAGTTCCTGACCCTACGTCACCCGCGGTCGGGCGCTACGGAAGCCTTGGGCCGAACCCGCCCGGCCCGGCTCGGTCGGCCCAACGAGAGGTGACCGAGCCGGGTCGAGCGGAGTGGTTCCACGCCGGTACTGGCAAGGGCGCGCCGCGGACCGCCTTCCTCGCGGGTGCGTCGGGGAAGGCACCCGCGCCGCGCGTCGACCGTGGCGCGGGCCCTGACGTCCCGCCGGGCACGGTTCCCGGCGATCGCCGCATCCCGCGTGTGACAAGGGTGTGACGGGTATGAACTTGTTCGCTCTCGTCGCAGTCGTGATGATGGCGGCATGTCTGAGAACGGGGACCGGATAACGAGTTCGGGCATCGGGCCCGCGCAGGCGGCTGAAGCGGCGGCCCGGAAACGGGAGTTCGCCGGGCTGTTGGGGGAGTTCCGCCGTACTCCCGTTCTCGTGCCGCGGGGCGGTGATCCGGGCGGCGAACAGGCGCTGCTGACCGCCGACTTCAACGGCATCCGCTTCATCCTGGCCTTCTCCGACGAGCAGGCGCTCGCCCGGTACGCCACCGCGCGGGGGGAGTCGGCTCGGGAGTGGACGTATCAACGCGTGCTGGGCGCTCGCCTGTTGGACGTGGCCGTGCCCGCCGCGGGCGTGCCGTGCGGGGTGGCGCTGGACTGCGCGGACGGTTCGGACGGAGTGGTGTTCCCGCCGGTGGCGGGCATCGTGCCGGACGGCGCGGCGGTGGACCTGGACGACGAGGCGCGGCACGGGGGTGCGGTATGAGCGGCGAGGGCGGGATGGATCTCCAGGCGCAGGGCCTGGAGGAGATCGCCAAGGGCCTGACGGAGGCGCTGGGCGAACTGGGCGAGCTGGGCATGGCCGGCCAGGCCGGCGCGGGCCGCGGCTTCTCCGGAATCGCCCTGTCGGGGCTGGAGTTGGGCCACGAGGGCCTCACCGGCGAGCTGAAGACGTTCTGCGAACGCTGGGAATGGGGCGTACGCGCCCTGATCGCGGAGGGCAACGCCTTCGCGCAGAAGACCAACCTCTCGGCGGGCACGTACTACGAGACCGAGCAGTACCTCAAGGGCAGCGTGAAGGTCGTCGCGAACTCGGCGGTGGGCAACCCGTACGCCTCCGAGGAGGACGTGGAGAAGATGGGCTGGGGGGACATCGCCAAGTCCGGCCGGACGGTGGACTACTCCCAGGAGTCGTTCGAGCAGGCGTGGGAGAACAGCAAGCAGGGCTGGAAGGACGCCGGCCGGGACGCGATGACCGCGCCCCTGATCGGCACGGTCCCCGTCACGCCGGAGAACCTGCACGGCGCGGTGGGCATGTCGGACAAGGAGTACGACCAGTTCCTCGACGACACCTTCGGCCCGTCCCCGGAAGCCCGCGCGAAGGCGGCCGAGCAGCAGGGCGGTGAGGGCTGATGGGGCTGGGGGACATCACCAACTCGTTGCTGGGCGGCGCCGAGGACCTGTACGACAAGGGCAAGAAGAAGGCCGGCGAGCTGGTCGACTCCGGCACGGACAAGCTTGGCGGCGCGATGGACCGCGTCGGCCTGCACGACTGGGCCGACGGCGTGGAGGACTGGGGCGACGAAGTCGCCTCCGACCTGGGCGCGATGCCGGGCGAGCAGCAGCTCGGCCAGACCGAGCAGGCCGACGAACTCGTGCACGGCAAGCCGGAGAAGATCCGCGAGAGCGCCAAGCACCTGAAGGACTTCCACGGGGCGTTCGACAAGGTCGGCTCGGGCCTGAAGAAGATCGACTCGGCGGGCTGGAAGGGCGAGGGCGGCGACGCCTTCCGCGAGAAGTTCGGCGTCCACCCCACCAAGTGGGCCCACGCGGCCGAGGCCTGCGGTGCGGCGGCGGCCGCGCTGGAACGGTACGCCGACACGGTCACCTGGGCGCAGAAACAGGCGGCGGAGGCCGTCGAGCTGTACAAGAAAGGCACGAAGGCGTTCGACGACGCGGCGGACGAATACCAGAAGAAGGCCGACGCCTACAACGCGAAAGCCCGCGCGGGCGAGGACCCCGGCGCTGAGCCGAAGCAGGACATGCAGGCGGGCAAGTCCGACCGCGACGCCGCCGCGGCCAAGCTGAACGAGGCCCGCAAGCAGCGCAACACCGCCGCCGCCGAGGCCCAGGGGAAGATCAAGGCCGCTCTCGCCCACGCCCCCGCCGAACCCCCGCCCCTGGAACGCCTCGGCCACGACTTCACCGACGGCTACCAGGCCGCCAACACCGAACTGACCCATGTGGTCGGCGGCGCCCTCAAGGGCACGGCCGGCCTGGTCAACTTCGCCCGCGGCCTCAACCCGACGGACCCGTACAACCTGACGCACCCGGCGGCGTACCTCCAGAACGTCAGCATGACGCTGTCCGGCCTGGTGTCGACGGCCACGCATCCCGAACGGGTCGTCCAGGCCACGATCGACGGTCTGAAGAAGGATCCGTCCGAGTTCGTCGGCCGCCTGATCCCGGAGCTGATCGGTACCAAGGGCGCGGGGCTGGCACGGGGCGGGCTCCGGCTCGCCGTGAAGGAGGGCGCGGAGGAGGCCGCGAGCCAGGGCATCCGCCGTACCGCCCGGAACGTGATCGAGAAGGACGCGAACGACGTGGCCCGGCGCCCGGGCGAGAAGATCTGCGAGAAGGACCCCGTCGACGTCGCCACCGGCCGCATGGTGCTGCCGCAGACCGACGTGGCCCTGCCGGGCGTCCTTCCGCTGCTGGTCAAGCGGCAGTTCGAGTCGTCGTACCGGCTCGGCGGCTGGTTCGGACCGTCCTGGTCCTCCACGCTGGACCAGCGGCTGGAGACGGACACCGAGGGCGTGGTGTTCGTCGGCGAGGACGGCCTCGTCCTGGCCTACCCCCACCCCGCGCCCGGCGTGCCCACCCTGCCCTCGCACGGCCCGCGGTGGCCGCTGGACCGGGTGGAGGGCGGCTACACCCTCACCGACCCGGAGTCGGGGCACACGCGGCACTTCGCCGACCGCTCCGACACCCTCGCGGTCCTGGAGCAGCTCGACGACCGCAACGGCAACTGGATCACCTTCGAGTACGACGCCGACGGCGCGCCAAGCGCGCTCGTCCACAGCGGCGGCTACCACCTGGGGATATCCACCGCGGAGGGCCGCGTCACCGCCCTCCGCCTCACGGGCGCCGACCAGGAGCTGATCCGCTACGGCCACACCGGCGGCCACCTCACCGAGGTCACCAACTCCTCCGGCCGCCCCACCCGCTTCACCTACGACGAGTCGGCCCGCATCACCTCCTGGACCGACACCAACGACAGCCACTTCACCTACGGCTACGACGACCAGGACCGCTGCGTCCACCAGTCCGGCGCCGAGGGCCACCTGCGCTCCACCTTCGTCTACGGCGACCCGGACCCGGCCACCGGCGACTCCGTCACCGCCATCACCGACTCCCTCGGTCACACCAGCCACTACCGCGTCAACCGCCACTGCCAGGTCGTCGCCGAGACCGACCCGCTCGGCGCCACCACCCGCTACCAGCGCGACCGCCGCAACCGCCTCCTGTCGGTGACCGACCCCCTGGGCCACACCACGGAGTTCCACCGCGACGCCGACGGCAACCCGGTGAAGGTGATCCGTCCCGACGGCCGCGAGGCCCGCGCCGAGTACGGCGCGCGCGGCCTCCCGGTGAAGGTGACCCGCCCCGACGGCACCACCGTCCGCCAGACCTACGACGACCGCGGCAACCTCACCTCCATCACCGACGCGGCGGGCCAGACCACGCACCTGGCGTACGACGGAGCCGGCCACCTGATCTCCGTCACCGACCCGCTCGGACACGCCACCGTCATCGCCACCGACCGCGCCGGCCTCCCGCTGCGGGTCACCGACCCGCTGGGCGCGACCACCTCCTACGAGCGCGACGCCTTCGGCCGCCCGGTCGCGATCACCGACCCGACGGGTGCGGTGACCCGCCTGGAGTGGACGGTGGAGGGCCACCTGGCCCGCCGTACGGCGCCGGACGGCACAGCTGAGTCGTGGACGTACGACGGCGAGGGCAACCGCACCACCCACACCGACGCCCTCGGCGCGGTGTCCCGCTTCGAGTACACCCACTTCGACCTGCTGACGGCCCGCACCGGCCCGGACGGCGTACGGCACGCCTTCACGTACGACACCGAGCTGAGGCTGACGGAGGTCACCAACCCGCAGGGTCTGAGGTGGAGTTACACGTACGACCCGGCGGGACGCCTCGCGGCGGAGACGGACTTCGACGACCGCACCCTCACGTACGCCTACGACCCCGCGAGCCGCCTCACCGCCCGCACCAACGCGCTCGGCGAGACCATCGCCTTCGAGCGGGACGAGCTGGGCCGCACCGTCCGCAAGGACGCGGCGGGCGCGGTGACCACGTACGCCTTCGACCTCACCGACCAACTGGCCGAGGCGGTCGGCCCGGACGGCAGCACCCTCCGCATCCTGCGCGACCGCTACGGCCGCACGGTCTCGGAGACGGTCGACGGCCGCACGACGACGTACACGCACGACGCCCTCGGCCGGCGCACCGGCCGCACCACCCCCGCCGGGGCCACGACCACCTGGTCCTACGACCCGGCGGGCCGCCGCACCGGCATGGTCGCCTCCGGCCACAGCATCGACTTCACCTACGACGCGGCGGGCCGCGAAGTCGGCCGCCACATAGGCGAGTCACTCTCCCTGGAGCACACCTTCGACGTGCTGGGCCGCCTCAAGGCCCAGTCGGTACGGACGGCGCGCGGCGGCCTCCTCCGCCACCGCGCGTACGAGTACCGCGCGGACGGCAACGTCACCCGCATCGTCGACGACCTGTTCTCCCGCACCTTCGACCTGGACGCCACCGGCCGGGTCACGGCGGTCCACGCGGCCGGCTGGACGGAGCGGTACGCGTACGACGAGACGGGCAACCAGACCGAGGCGAGCTGGCCCTCGACCCACCCGGGCGGCGAGGCGACGGGCCCGCGCGCCTACACCGGCACGCGCATCACCCGGGCTGGCGGCATCCGCTACGAACACGACGCCCTCGGCCGCACGGTCCTCCGCCAGAAGACCCGCCTCTCCCGGCGCCCCGACACCTGGCGCTACGAGTGGGACACCGAGGACCGCCTCACCGCGGTCACCACCCCGGACGGCACCCGCTGGCACTACACCTACGACCCCCTGGGCCGCCGCACGGCGAAGCTCCGCATGGAGGGCGAGGCGGTGGTGGAGCGCGTGGTGTTCACCTGGGACGGCACGACTCTCTGCGAACAGACCACGTCCTCCGCCGAGTTGCCCCACCCGGTGACCCTCACCTGGAACCACCAGGGCCTCCACCCGGTCACCCAGTCTGAACGCATCACTTCCACCACGTCCGAAGCGGACATCGACTCCCGCTTCTACGCCATCGTCACCGACCTGATCGGCACCCCGACGGAACTGGTCGACGAGGCGGGCGAAACGGCATGGCGCACCCGAAGCACCCTGTGGGGCACGACGGCCTGGTCGGCGAACAGCACGGCGTACACGCCGCTGCGCTTTCCGGGCCAGTACTTCGACCCCGAGACGGGGCTGCATTACAACTACTTCCGGCACTACGACCCGGAGACGGCGCGGTACCTGAGTCCGGACCCGCTGGGGTTGGCGCCGGCACCTAATCCGGATGCATATGTACACAATCCCCACACCTGGGCAGACCCGTTGGGTCTCGCGGGTTGCACGCCTGGGGAAGATCGTGCAGCGGATGTGCCGCCTCGAAAACTCGATTACATATTTGACAAGGACATCAAACCCAACGATCACAACACTGCGCGGGCTCGACAGAACGCAGACCAGTTGCGTCGCATCGGAATCCGCGACACGCCGGAAATGCGGGAGTATGTCAACGACCATCTCACCGCAGCAGCCAAGCAACCTTTTGAGCGAACCTGGACCGATCAATGGGGGGACTTCGGGATCACTCGCTCAGTGCTTCAAGGGCCGGGCGGCGCGCTGGAAGCTGAAACGTCGTGGCAACTCATGCCGGACGGAACCGCTAGATTCAGTAGTGTCATCTTCCGTGGGACGGGCAGTCGTTTCCACTAATCGTGCGAGATGATGTAGCGAACAGGGAGTAGGTTCAGCGGTGTACAGCGAGTTTCTGATTCCAGGTGATGACGAGATTTTCGACACCATCGGTGAATGGCCGGAGATTCAAGAAAATGGAGCGCGTGTACTGACCTGGCACTCTGATGATGGCGTCCTTGTGCTCTCCTATGAAGCCGTTACCCGATCGGTCAGAGTGCTCTGGTCGAACAACGACGGTGATTCGCTGATGGATGTCTACCGCGAGGGCGCCACGCGGCTCGCCTTCACGTCCACTTCCTCGACTGTCGGTGCGCAGATCGACTTCTCTGTGGGCGAGTGTGCCGGTGTCATGGAAATTGATATCTCCCCTCGTGTTTCAGTGCGGGACCGGCTCCTCTTCCAGTGAGGAATCCCTGATGGAACGGCAAATACAGGATCTAGCTGTACTGCTCACCCCGGACGGAAACCTGTCGCCTGCCTGGCTGAGCGGAAAGCCGGTGACCCCGCTCGCCGTCGGCGATCGCCTGGACGTGACCCTGGCGAACCGGGTGACGGCCGGGTGTCGCTCGACCGGCGCGACTCACCTCCGGTACGCCCCGTTAGGCGTGGACCCAGTCGTGACCACCCGCGCCATCCCCGCCGATGCGGCCACCCGCCCGCCGACCCTCCTCTGGACCCCCGATCGCCACGCCGCGCTGCTCTTCCCGGTCCCCGGCCATGTCCTGCTGGCCGGCACCAAGCCCTTCATGACGGCGGCCGTCCCGGAGGGCATCGACGCAGCCCGAGCCCGCTTCACCCGCTACGCCCGCAGGCAGGCGGCCCGCCACCCCGACCTCCTCGCGGTGGCGGCTGCATACGCCCCCACCCACCACGCCTGGTCCCACCCCGCGGAAGTTCCCCCGGACACCGCCACAGCCCACCACCTGCACCTACTCGAGGAGTTCACCCACGGCACCCTCCCAGCCCCCGCCTTCGCCCACGCCTGGTGGCAGACCCGCCGAACCACCGAGTCGAATGGCGAACGAATCCGGGGCCCACTGGAAGAACTCTTCGACCGCGTCTTCCTGCTCCTGGAGGACTACGAGGTGGACCCCGAACTGGCCGAGCCCACCGACCTCACGGCCACGGAACTCCAAGCAGCGGTGTCCGAGGCATACCGGAACGGCCTGGCAGGCCTTCCGGTTGCTGTGGTTGCGGTGCGCTGCTGTACAGCGCCTGCCGTCGGGGTAGTCAGTCCTTCAACCTAGGCTGCGCCCATGTGGAAAGAAGCCGCTGCCGAAGCCCTGCCCGAGGTCGAGTTCCGCGCACCCGTTGACGCGACTGCTCTGGCCGAGGCAGAGCGGCGCCTTGGCAGAGGCTTGCCGGCGCAGCTGACTGCTCTGCTGATGGAGACCAACGGGGTGGTCGGCGCGTACGGGACTGACGTCGTGTGGTCCTTGGATCGGATTGTGGAGCAGAACCTGTTGTTCTGGTCCCCCGATACGTTCCCGGGCCTGTACATGCCCTTCGATCCGCTGCTGTTCTTCGGCGACAACGGTGGGGGCGATCAGTTTGCCTTCGTGCTAGCGCCTGAGCGTCCGGACATCTTCGTTTGGGACCACGAGGACGACAGTCGGCTCTGGGCTGCGCGCGAGTTGGAGGACTACCTGCACCGTTCGCTCGCGGGTGGTGGCGACTGGTACCGGTAGCCGCCTTGCTGGGATGACCTGCGGTGGAGCGGCGACAGAGCCGGGCTGGCCGGCGAAGTGATTCCCCGCCATTCCCCACGCTTCCCCGTACGATCTGGCACGGGTGTGGCACGTGGAGCTTGTGATCCGTAGCTCTGTAGGCATGGGCGGTGCACCCTTGGGACTGGCCTCCTGGTCGCCGGAGACCCTGCGGATCTCCTACAGGGTCCAACCTGCCGATAGCTGACTGCTTGCCATCCAAGGAGGATGACAGCCGCACTCGGCCGGGTGCGGCACTGGGCCTGGTGGGGGCTCTCTGCCATCGTCCGAGGAGGGCTTCGAGCAGTCGTAGTGCCACGCGTATGGCCAGGCCCCGGACGCGACGAAGGGCCAGCCTGGGAGGCAAACCTCCTCCGCTGGCCCTTCGGCCTGTGCCCTGGCAGGAATCGAACCCGCGACACCAGTCAGCTGTGGATGTCAGGTGGGCCAGGGTCTTTCTCTGCGCCGGGCGCCGTTGTCACCACTCGTCGTGGTCGTTGATCACCCTGAAGCTGGCCACCACACCATCGTCACCGAACATGGCGACATCGCCACCGAACATGCCAACGGGGTCGGTACGGGGCACAGTGCCAGAGGTCTCGTCGTGGGGGCCCACGATGGCGACCGGAGAACCGGCACAGGAGAAGCCTCGGAAGACCGCGACGGTCTGCCGGCTGTCATTGAAAATGTAGAAGCTGTTGGAGCTGGCCGCAGTGATGCAGCCGTCGGCGGAGGCGGAGTACGTACGTTCGTTGAAGTAGATCCTTCCGTCTTCCTTGTGACCGTAGTCGCGTCCGCCCTCGTCGTGGCCCTTGTTCCTCTCGCCGCTCGCGCTCCTGTCGCCTGAGGGAGCCGCGACTGGAGCGGCGCGGTGCACAGGCAGGGCCGCTTGGTGCGCAGGTCGGGCAACTCGATGGACAGCCTGGGAGGCCGGGGTGGATCCGACGGTCGGGGCGTAGATGATGCCGGCGGCTGCAAGGGCGGTCGCGCCTATTCCGGTGCCAACCACAGCGTAAATATGCGGAGGCATGTTACTTCTTTCTGTCGGACGGACGTCGGCCTGGCAACCGACCTGCGATGAACGTACCGACAGCTCCCATGGCTGGCATTTCGGACGTATCTCTGGTGTGATTCCGTGAGCCCAATCGGGTACCAGCGGTTCAGGAACCGTTGCATCGCCGCAGGTCCCGGACCGGGATGGGACGCGCTCACCGGCGGACGGGGACCTCGTGGACGATCTTGCCCAGCGCGGCTGAGGCGACGATGTTTGCGGGCCCGTGATCCGGACCGGCGCCGTGGTCATGGACGGCATCTTCGGCACGCAGGGACGGCGGCTGTAGGCACGCGGGAAGCGGTAGTCACGCAGATGGACACGCAGGCAGAAACAGCTCAGGCCGGTACTGAATCCAGTACCGGCCTGAGCTGCTGTTACGGCTGTCGGGGTGGCGGGATTTGAACCCACGACCTCTTCGTCCCGAACGAAGCGCGCTGCCAAGCTGCGCTACACCCCGATGTCGCTGCTGTCGCGGCGACGTCGTTTACTTTAGCCCACCGGGGGCCTCAGACGAAATCCGGTTAGACGCGGCGGCGGACCGGGGAGGGGCGGGCGTGGTCCAGGGTGATCATGACCACCGCGGAGGCGTAGATCGCCAGGCCCAGCAGGAGGGCGTTGGCCAGGGTGTGGCGGTAGCCGTGGGCCGTGACGTCGAGGAAGGGGTAGAGGGAGCGGGCCCGGGTCAGCAGGAAGATCAGGTATGCCAGGGGGAACAGCAGCCAGCCCGCCGCCTGCCGCAGATGCATCCGTGACGCCGGCGTCAGCAGCAGCCAGTCCAGCACCGCCGCCAACGGCACCAGTGTGTGCAGCACCTGGAGCGCCGCCCACTGCCCGTGCCACCGCGCCGGCGGCGTCGTAGCCCCCGTCATGGTGAACGGCGGCGTCGTATGGGCCAGCAGTACGTGGTACACCACCGCCCCGATCACCACGTATAGCAGCACCGCCCCCGTCAGCGCGGCCGGCAGGGCGCGGCGGGGGCGCCAGGAGCGCGAGGCCGACACCAGCATGACCACCGCCAGCAGCACCGTGCTCTGCACGCTGAAGTAGCTCAGCGCGCGGGCCGGGCCGGCGAGGTGGATCTCCAGGGCCACCCCCGCCCCCGCCAGCAGCGCGGTCAGGAGGCGGTACACGGCCACCAGGGGGCGCCGGACCGGCGCCACCACCGCCGTCACCGGCACGATCGACGGCTTCAGTACGGGCGTGCTCTCCCAGGGGATCGCGGGCAGATCCGGGATCTCCCTGGGCAGGGGCGGTATCGGTGCGGTCATGCCCTCACGCTAGGCAGGAGGGCGAAATGCGACCATTCAGGGCACTCCGGTCGGGTTACAGCCGCTCAACGAGGGCCACCCCCGTTCAACGAGGACGACCCCCGCCCAACCAGGGTTACACCCGCTCCACCAGCGTCAGCAGCGTCGCCTCCGGCGGGCAGGCGAAGCGGATCGGGGTGTACCGGTTCGTACCGCAGCCCGCCGACACGTGCAGGTAGGAGGTGTTGCCCTCCGCCGTGTGGGTGGACAGCCCCTTCACCCGGTCGGTGTCCAGGTCGCAGTTGGTGACCAGCGCGCCGTAGAAGGGGACGCAGAGCTGGCCGCCGTGGGTGTGCCCGGCGAGGATCAGCGGGTAGCCGTCCGCCGTGAAGGCGTCCAGCGTGCGCAGGTACGGCGCGTGCACGACGCCCATCGAGAAGTCGTGGCCCCCGGAGGGGCCGCCGGCCACGCGGGCGTAGCGGTCGCGCTTGATGTGCGGGTCGTCCAGGCCGGTCAGCTCGATGGAGACGCCCTCGACCTTCAGCACGCCCCGCTGGTTGGTCAGGTTCAGCCAGCCCGCGGTGTCGAAGCCGTCCCTGAGGTCCTCCCAGGGGTTGTGGACCACGCCGACCGCGGGGGCGTTGCCGTTCAGGCCGTGCTTCCCGCTCGCCTTCTCCAGCAAGTACCGCGCGGGGTTGCGGAGTTTGGGGCCGTAGTAGTCGTTGGAGCCGAAGACGTACGCGCCCGGGAACTCCATCAGCGGGCCCAGCGCGTCCAGCGTCTCGGGGACACCCTCGGGGTCCGAGAGGTTGTCGCCGGTGTTGATCACGAAGTCGGGGCGCAGCCCGGCCAGCGACTGGAGCCACCGCTGCTTCTTGCGCTGCCCGCCCACCATGTGGATGTCGGAGACCTGGAGCATCCGCAGCGGGCGCATGCCCGGCGGGAGGACCGGCACGGTCACTCGTCGGAGGCGGAAGGAGCGGACCTCGAAGCCCGCCGCGTACGCCACTCCGGCGGCCCCGGCCGCCATGATTCCCAGGGGTACTCCGTATCGCGCGCGCATACGCCCATCGTGTCAGACCCCGCCACGGTGCCAAGAGCTGGTGTCCCCTTAATCAAGGGGCGTTCGGCCAGCCGCACCTGCGACAATCGTTCCATGACCACCACGCTCAAGTCGAAGCTCCACGACGACCTCAACGCCGCGATCCGCGAGCGCGACGAGCTGCGCTCCGCGACGCTCCGGCTGACCCTCGCCGCGATCACCAAGGAGGAGGTCGCGGGCAAGGAGAAGCGCGAGCTGTCCGACGACGAGGTCCTCAAGGTGATCACCAAGGAGGCGAAGAAGCGCCGCGAGGCCGCCGACGCCTTCGCCCAGGGTGGCCGCCCCGAGCAGGCCGAGCGGGAGAAGGCGGAGGGCGAGCTGCTCGCCACCTACCTGCCCAAGCAGCTCTCCGACGACGAGCTGACCACGATCGTGGCCCAGGCCGTCGAGGAGGCCAAGGCGGGCGGCGCCGAGGGACCACGCGCCATGGGTGCCGTCATGAAGATCGTGAACCCCAAGGTGGCCGGCCAGGCCGACGGCGGCCGCGTCGCCGCGATCGTGAAGCAGCAGCTCCAGGGCTAAGCAGGACATGACAGTGGGGCCGCACCTTCGAATGGGTGCGGCCCCCCTGTCGTACCGGACTCAGTTCCGGCGTCCGCCGTTCGCGTTCCCCTGCACCAGCCCCGGCTTGGCCGGCTTCGGCTGCCCGGTGCCGGGACGGCCGCCGTTCCCGCCGGTCAGCCCGCCGAAGAGCCCGCCGATCAGGCCCCCGCCGGGCGTCCCCTGATGACCGCCGTTGCCGTCACCCCGGTCGTCACCCCGGTCGTTGTCCCCGTCGCCCTTGTCCTCGTCGTCGGGGATGTCGATCGTGTTGAAGTCGGGCGCGTCCTTGCCCGCCAGGGCGCCGGACATCGCGTCCCGCCAGATCGGACCCGGCACGCCACCGCCGAAGACCAGGTCGTGGTACGCCCCGCCGATGGTGATGCCGACCATCTTCACGTTCTGCCGGGCGCTGCCGACCCAGACCGCGCCGGACATGTTCGGGGTGTAGCCGACGAACCAGGCGTTCTTACGCTCGTCCGTCGTACCGGTCTTGCCCGCGCTGTCCCGGTCGTTCAGACCCGCCTCCTGGCCGGTACCGGAGTCGATCACGTCCCGGAGCAGGGTGTTGACCGTGTCCGCCGTCTTCTCGCTCATCGCCCGCGTGCACGTGGACTTCGGCACCGGCAGCGACTTCTCCTCGTCACCGGACTTCTCGGTGATCGACTCGATGGCGACCGGGGTGCAGTACGTGCCGCGCGAGGCGAAGGTGGCGTACGCGTTGGCCATGGTCAGCGGGGAGAGGCCGATGGAGCCGAGCGCGATGGACGGCTCCTGCGGCAGCTTGGAGCCGTCGCCCTGCACCACGTGCAGCTTGTCGGCCATCTTGGCCACCGGGCACAGCCCGATGTCGGAGATGAGCTGTACGAAGTAGGTGTTGACCGACTTGGCCATCGCCTCCTTCATGCGGTACGGGCCCTTCTCGGACTCGTTCTCGTTCTCCACCGTCTCGTTCTTGGTGTTCCGGTACGGCGTCGAGCCGCACCGCTGCACCGGGCCCGGGTACGCCATCTTGTACGGAGCCGAGTACGCCTGCGTCGGCGGCTTGCCGCCCTCGATCGCGGCCGCCGCCACGAACGGCTTGAACGTCGAACCCGTCGGGAAGCCGAAGTTGGAGCCGCCCAGGTCCCGGTCGACCGAGAAGTTGTACTCCGTCTCGTCCTTGCCGTAGCCGAACGGCTTCGACTGGCCCATCGCCAGCACCTTGCCGGTCCCCGGCTGCACCAGGGTCGCGGCCGCGGCGACCGAGTCCGACTTGTAGACGTGGTCCTTGAGCGAGTCCTGCACCGACTTCTGCGCCTGCGGGTCCAGCGTCGTACGGATCCTCAGACCGCCCTTGTTCCAGAGCTTCGCGCGCTCCTCGCGGGACTTCCCGAAGACCGGGTCGGTGAGGAAGACGTTCTCGACGTACTTGCAGAAGAAGGCGGAGTTGCGGGTCGCGGTGATGCAGCCGTTCTTGGGGCGGCTGACGTGCAGGCCCAGCGGCTGCTTGCCGGCCCGGTCGGCCTCGGCCCGGGAGATGTCGCCCAGATCGGCCATGCGCTGGAGCACGGTGTTGCGCCGCTTGGTGGCCTCGGCCTCGTCGTTGACCGGGTCGTAGCGGCTCGGGGACTGAACGATGCCCGCCAGCAGGGCGGACTCCTGGAGGTTGAGGTCCTTGGCGTGCTTGGAGAAGTAGCGCTGGGCCGCGGCCTCGACGCCGTACGCCTGCTCGCCGAAGAAGGTGATGTTGAGGTAGTTCTCCAGGATCTTCTTCTTGCCGAGCTTCTCCTCGATCTGGATCGCGTACTTCAGCTCGCGGACCTTGCGGCCGAGGGTCTGCTGGGTGGCCTGGGCGACCTTGGTCGGGTCGTCGCCGGCCTCCTCGATGAAGTAGTTCTTCACGAGCTGCTGGGTGAGGGTGGACGCGCCCTGGGCCACGCCCCCGCTCTGCGCGTTCTTGTTCAGCGCGCGCAGCACGCCCTTGAGGTCGATCGCGCCGTGCTGGTAGAAGCGCGAGTCCTCGATGGCGACGATGGACTTCTGCATGTACGGCGAGATGTCCTTCAGCTCCACCACCGTGCGGTCACGGGAGTAGACGGTGGCCATCTGGTTGCCCTGGCTGTCCAGTATGGTCGTCCGCTGGCTGAGCTGGGGACTCTTGAGGTTGGCCGGGATCTCGTCGAAGCCCTGCACCGAGCCCTTCGCGGCAAGGCCCAGCGCCCCCGCGGCCGGCAGGGCGATCCCCGCCGTCACCGCCCCCGCGAGCACGCTGACACCGAGGAACTTGGCGGCCTGCTGCGTGGCCGACAGACCACCGCCCGAGCGCTTCTTTGGCATGGAGGCAGCCTAATCCGTGGTGATAAGCGTTCCGGGGGAGCGACGGCCCCTCGGGCGGTTCGGGTGCAGGATCGTGACGTCCGGTCGGGTGGCGGGACGGCATGACGGCGTTACGGCGCGGCGAAGCGGGGGCTCAGGTTGTCATTCGCCGGACACACGCACAGGCGTTGGCCTAAGCTGCATTCAACTGTCACAGCGGCGCGGCCAGGTAGCAATACGTCCGGCGACCCCGAATCGCTCCGGAGAGCCCCGACTTCCTGACGGGGACGTGTCCGAAACCGCCTCATGTGTCACCCGGCGCCCCATGTGCCGCACCACAACCGTCCCGCTTTGCCGGGATGATCACGCATGTCGCCCGCTCACTCCTCCGGGTGATCTGCCGCTTACCCATAGTCCGTTCGGGCCATTCAAGATTGGGCCCGAAGGGGGTGTTGCGCTGTCCGTGCCTTCCGTAACGTC
This sequence comes from Streptomyces griseoluteus, assembly GCF_004784465.1. Taxonomy (GTDB): domain Bacteria; phylum Actinomycetota; class Actinomycetes; order Streptomycetales; family Streptomycetaceae; genus Streptomyces; species Streptomyces griseoluteus. Next base: position 454,980 of record NZ_SRRU01000004.1, read on the forward strand.
CTCAACTGGCGGCGGTGAATATGCCGCTGCCGCCGTGGGGGAGCCTCGATTCGGGAGAGGACGGCGCCGGTATGGGCTGGGTTACCGACTGGAGTGCGCAGGCCGCCTGCCGCACTACCGATCCGGATGAACTGTTCGTGCAGGGAGCAGCGCAGAACAGGGCCAAGGCGGTGTGCACCGGATGTCCGGTGCGCACGGAGTGCCTGGCCGACGCGCTGGACAACCGCGTCGAGTTCGGCGTGTGGGGAGGCATGACGGAGCGCGAGCGCCGGGCGCTGCTGCGCCGCCGGCCCACCGTGAGCTCCTGGCGGCGGCTGCTGGAGACCGCCCGCTCGGAGTACGAGCGCGGCACGGGAATCGTGCCCCTCGACGACGACGAGGTCTACGAGAACTACGCGGCCGTCAGCTGACAGCTCGCCTCCGGCATAGACCGGCGGCACCGACGGCCCGCACGGACGCGCCGCACAGGAGCGTGTCCGCGCGTGCCCGGAGCCGCTAGGACAGTTCCGTGTGCCCTGCCGCGAGGCGGTCACCGATGTCGCGCAGGCCCGTGAGGTCGTGGACGTCGCCGGGGAGCGCGGGTACTTCCACGATGGCCACCTCGGGGTGGTGGCTGATGAAACGGTCCCGCGTGCGCTGTTCGCGCGCCAGCAGGCGCATGCGTTCGGCGTGCAGGCGCAGCAGACCCGCGGTCAGCTCGTCCACGGGCCGGTCCGGGTCCGCGGCGGCATCCTCTGGGCCGGAATCTGAACTTCCGTCTGTTTCGGGGGAGTTACGAACGTCAGCATTCCCGTCCGCCTGATCCACAATGCCGGGCTCCGCAAGATTTTCCGCGGCGGCGAGCGCCCGCTCGGCCGACAGCCGGGTGGCGCCGCTGCCGTGGACCCGGTTGAGCACCAGGCCGACCAGCGGCATCTTCTCGGCCGCCAGCCGCTCCACGAAGTACGCCGCCTCGCGCAGCGCGTCCCGCTCGGGCGCCGCCACCACCAGGAAGGCCGTCCCCGGCGCCTGCAGCAGCTTGAAAGTGGCGTCCGCGCGGGTGCGGAAGCCACCGAAGGTGGTGTCCATGGCGGAGACGAACGTCTGCGCGTCCTTCAGGAGCTGCCCGCCCAGCAGCTTGCCCAGGGTGCCGGTCATCATCGACATCCCCACGTTCAGGAACGCCATCCCCGCGCGGCCGCCCAGCTTGGCCGGCGCGGTCAGCACCCGGATCAGCTTGCTGTCCAGGAACGAGCCGAGCCGCTTGGGCGCGTCCAGGAAGTCCAGCGCGTTGCGCGAGGGCGGGGTGTCGACGACGATCAGGTCCCACTCGTCCTTGGCGCGGAGCTGGCCGAGCTTCTCCATCGCCATGTACTCCTGCGTGCCCGCGAAGCCGCCGGAGACCGTCTGGTAGAAGGGGTTCGCCAGGATCTGGGCCGCCCGCTCGGGGTCCGCGTGCGTCTCCACGACCTCGTCGAAGGTGCGCTTCATGTCGAGCATCATGGCGTGCAGTTCGCCGGGCTCGGCGCTCTCGCCGGGGGCCTCCTCCCGGCGGTCCTCGGTGCCCTTGACCCGGCGCGGCACGTTGTCGAGGGAGTCGATGCCCATCGACTGGGCCAGCCGCTTGGCCGGGTCGATGGTGAGGACGACCACCTTGCGGCCGCGCTCGGCGGCCCTCAGGGCGAGCGCGGCGGCCGTGGTCGTCTTGCCGACGCCGCCGGAGCCGCAGCACACCACGATCCGGGTCGCCGGATCGTCCAGCAGCGCGTCCACGTGCAGGGTCGGCGCGGGGGACCGGCCGGAGCGCGCGTCGGGGTCCGCGGCGGTCTGCGGCTCCTGGCTCATGACAACCCCTGCTTCCGCAACTCGAGGGCCAGTTCGTACAAGCCCGTCAGGTCCATGTCCTCGGCGAGCAGCGGCAGCTGGTCCACCGGCAGGTCCAGCTCGCCGAGGACCGCGCGCTGCTCCTGCTCCAGGGTGTGCCGCTCGGCGTACTCGGCGGCCTGCGCCAGCAGCGGGTCGACCAGCCGCTCGGCGTGCCCGCCGCGCTGCCCCCCGCCCAGGCCCGCCGAGGACAGCGCGCGGGCGACGGCGGTGTGCGGGACGGTACGGACCAGGTCCAGCTCGGCCGCGTCCAGCACCTCGGGGCGGACCATGTTCACGATGACGCGCCCCACCGGCAGCCCCGCCGCGCGCAGTTCGGCGATGCCGTCGGCGGTCTCCTGGACCGGCATCTCCTCCAGCAGCGTGACGAGGTGCACGGCCGTCTCCGGGGACTTCAGCACCCGCATCACGGCCTGCGCCTGAGTGTGTATCGGGCCGATCTTTGCGAGGCCGGCCATCTCGTCGTTGACATTGAGGAAGCGGGTGATGCGGCCGGTGGGGGGAGCGTCCATCACGACGTGGTCGTAGAGGAACTCGCCCTTCTTGTCCTTGCGGCGCACCGCCTCGCACGCCTTGCCGGTCAGCAGGACGTCCCGCAGGCCGGGGGCGATGGTGGTGGCGAAGTCTATGGCGCCGAGTTTTCTCAGCGCGCGGCCAGCGCTGCCGAGTTTGTAGAACATCTGGAGGTAGTCCAGAAGCGCCTGTTCGGCGTCGATGGCGAGGGCATACACCTCACCTCCGCCGGGAGCGGTGGCGATCTTCCGCTCCTCGTAGGGCAGCGCCTCGGTCCCGAAGAGCTGCGCGATGCCTTGCCGGCCCTCGACCTCGACGAGAAGCGTCCGCTTCCCCTCGCCGGCGAGAGCCAGCGCTAGAGCGGCGGCGACCGTCGTCTTTCCGGTCCCGCCCTTGCCGCTGACGACCTGGAGCCTGCTCACGTCTTCGAGCCTAACCAGTCCGGGCGACACTCACGCGGGAGGCTGTGGATAACAGCGACTACAGTCGGCCTATGACCAAGTGGGAATACTCAACTGTGCCGCTGCTCGTCCACGCCACGAAGCAGATCCTGGACAACTGGGGCGAGGACGGCTGGGAGCTCGTCCAGGTGGTGCCCGGGCCCAACGCCGAGCAGCTCGTCGCCTACCTGAAGCGCGAGAAGCAGGCGTGAGCGCGGTCGAGGCCCGGCTCGCCGACCTCGGCCTGACGTTGCCGGAGGTCGTGCCCCCGCTGGCCGCCTACCAGCCCGCCGTGCGCTCCGGGGACTACGTCCACACCGCGGGCCAGCTCCCGATGGTGGACGGCCAGCTCCCGGTCACCGGCAAGGTCGGTGCCGAGGTCACGGCCGAGGAGGCCAAGGACCTGGCCCGGACCTGCGCGCTGAACGCGCTGGCCGCCGTCAAGTCCGTCGCGGGCGACCTGGACCGGATCGCCCGCGTGGTGAAGGTGACCGGTTTCGTCGCCTCCGCCGCCGACTTCACCGGCCAGCCCGGTGTCCTCAACGGCGCCAGCGAGCTGCTCGGCGAGGTCCTCGGCGACAAGGGCGTGCACGCCCGCAGCGCGGTCGGCGTCGCGGTGCTTCCGCTGGACGCTCCGGTCGAGGTCGAGATCCTGGTCGAGCTGCTCCCGTAGCCCGTCCGGGCTCCGGTCCGGTACCTCTCGAACATCTGCCCTGTTCGGGATAGCCTCCGCCCATGGCGAACGGTCAGTGGTACCCCCCGGAGTGGCCCGACCGCATCCGCGCCCTCGCGGACGGCACGATCACTCCCGTCGTCCCCCGGCGGGCGGCGACCGTGCTGCTGCTCAAGGACACCCCGGCCGGACCGGCCGTCCACATGCTGCGCAGACGCGCCTCCATGGCCTTCGCCGGAGGCGCGTACGCGTATCCGGGCGGCGGTGTCGACCCGCGCGACGACGACCACCACGTCCGCTGGGCGGGCCCCACGCGCGCGTGGTGGGCGGACCGGCTCGGTGCCGATGAGATGGGCGCCCAGGCGATCGTCTGCGCGGCCGTGCGCGAGACCTACGAGGAGGCCGGCGTCCTGCTCGCGGGGACCGGACCGGACACGGTCGTCGGCGACACCAGCGGCGACGACTGGGAGGCGGACCGGCTCGCCCTGGTCGCGCACGAGCTGTCCTTCGCGGAGTTCCTGGACCGCCGGGGGCTCGTGCTGCGCTCCGACCTGCTGGGCGCGTGGACCCGGTGGATCACCCCGGAGTTCGAGTCCCGGCGCTACGACACCTGGTTCTTCGTCGCCGCCCTGCCCGAGGGCCAGCGCACCCGCGACCTGTCCACCGAGGCCGACCGCACGGTGTGGACCCGGCCCGCCGAGGCCGCCGCCGGGTACGACAGGGGCGACCTGCTGATGATGCCGCCCACCATCGCCACCCTGCGCCAACTCCTGCCCTACGGCACGGCCGCCGAGGCGCTCGCGGCCGCGCCGGACCGCGATCTCACCCCGGTGCTCGCGCGGGCCCGGCTGCTGGACGGCAGGGTGGAGCTGAGCTGGCCGGGGCACGACGAGTTCACCAAGCACGTCCCGGCCGCTCCGGGCCCGCGGGGAGGGGCGGCATGACCGACGCCGCCGCCCTGCCCGGCCAGCCCCGCGACGCGGTCCGCTCGGGCCCGGCCACCGAGCGCGCCGTCAACGTGCTCGCGCCCAACGCCTCGCCCATGACGCTGGACGGCACCAACACCTGGATCGTCGCGGAGCCCGACTCCGACCTCGCCGTGGTCATCGACCCCGGCCCGCTGGACGACGGCCACCTGCGCGAGGTCGTGGACACCGCCGAGAAGGCCGGCAAGCGGATAGCGCTCACCCTGCTCACCCACGGGCACGCCGACCACGCGGAGGGCGCGTCCCGGTTCGCGGAGATCACCGGCACGCGCGTGCGCGCGCTCGACCCGGCGCTGCGGCTCGGGGACGAGGGGCTGGGCGCCGGGGACGTGGTCACGGTCGGCGGGCTCGAGCTGCGCGTCATACCGACGCCCGGCCACACCGCGGACTCCCTGAGCTTCCATGTCCCGGCTGATCAGGCGGTCCTCACCGGCGACACCATCCTCGGGCGCGGCACGACCCTGGTCGCCCATCCGGACGGGCGTCTCGGGGAGTACCTGGCCTCCCTGCGCCGGCTGCGCTCGCTGACCGTGGACGACGGCGTGCACACCGTCCTGCCGGGCCACGGGCCGGTCCTGGAGGACGCCCAGGGCGCCGTCGAGTTCTACCTCGCCCATCGGGCCCACCGCCTCGCCCAGGTCGAGACGGCCGTCGAGAACGGCCACCGCACCGCCGAGGCCGTCGTCGCCCACGTCTACGCCGACGTCGACCGCTCGCTGTGGCCGGCGGCGGAACTGTCGGTACGGGCCCAGCTGGACTACCTGGGGGAGCACGGGCTCATCTAGGGGGAATCCGCGCCTTTCGTGCCGTGCACGCGCGCGTACTCCCCGGCGAGCCACGGGCCCAGGTCGTCCACGTAGCCGCGCAGGATCGCGGCGTCCCCGACGGGCTCGCGGCCGTAGCGGGCCGCGACGCGCATCTGGGCGGCCCGGCGGGGGTGATAGGCGCCGAAGACCTCCGCCATCTCGGCCAGGTCGCTCGTCCAGCCGTTCCAGCGGGGCATGACCAGGGTGAAGCCGGTGCGCACCAGGTGCCGGGACATGAACCGGACCAGCGGACGCCGGGCCTCCTCCGTGTCGGCGGCCCCCGCGATCCGCTCGTGCCAGCGCGGGAGCAGACCGGCCAGGTCGCCGTTGGTCTCACGGGCGAGGCGGGGAGTCGGGCGGTAGCGGGGCAGACGCCCGGCGAGGTCGTCCCCGAGCAGCGGGGTGCACAGGCAGGCCAGGAACCAGCCCATGTCGTACCGCTCGCCCTCGCTCAGCAGCCGGGCCTCGCCGAAGAGCAGCGGGCCCACGCCGTCGATCTGGGGGAACTCCCGGTCCAGGGCCGTGGCGAGGGCCGCCGCGGCGGTGCGGTCGGCTTCGGTGGGCTCGCCGCGCAGTGCGATGAGGAGATCCAGGTCGCTGCGCCCCACGCGCGCGGTGCCGCGCGGGACGGACCCGTAGAGGTAGCCGCTGTGCAGCCGCGCCCCGAAGGTCTCCGCCAGCCCGTCCCGCGCGGCGGCCACGGCGGGGCGGAACGCGTCCTGCACGCGCGCGAGGGAGCCTTCACGGGCGATGAACCCCTCGGCGTCGAGGCCGTGGGGGGCGGGCGGTCCGGACATGCGGACACTGTGCACCGCCGGAGGCGGCGGTGCAGGTCAATTACGGACAGGCGTCAGCGGGACCGCTTGGCGAGGCGCTCGACGTCCAGCAGGATCACCGCGCGGGCCTCCAGGCGGAGCCATCCGCGCTGCGCGAAGTCGGCGAGGGCCTTGTTGACGGTCTCGCGGGAGGCGCCGACCAGCTGGGCCAGCTCCTCCTGGGTGAGGTCGTGCACCACGTGGATGCCCTCCTCGGACTGCACGCCGAAGCGGCGCGAGAGGTCCAGCAGGGCGCGGGCGACACGGCCGGGCACGTCGGAGAAGACCAGGTCGGACATGGCGTCGTTGGTCTTGCGCAGCCGGCGGGCGACGGCACGCAGCAGGGCGCCGGCGACCTCCGGACGGACGTTCAGCCAGGGCTGGAGGTCGCCGTGGCCGAGGCCGAGCAGCTTGACCTCGGTCAGCGCGGTCGCGGTGGCCGTACGCGGGCCGGGGTCGAACAGCGACAGCTCACCGATCAGCTCGCTGGGGCCGACCACCGCCAGCATGTTCTCCCGCCCGTCGGGGGAGGTGCGGTGCAGCTTGACCTTGCCCTCGGTGACGACGTAGAGCCGGTCGCCGGGGTCGCCCTCGTGGAAGAGGGAGTCGCCACGGGCGAGGGTCACCTCGCTCATGGAGGCGCGCAGCTCCGCGGACTGCTCGTCGTCAAGAGCCGCGAAGAGCGGGTTGCGCCGCAGAACGTCGTCCACGAGTTCTCTCCTTGTCGAGCTGCTCAGGGGATGTTCCTCCCCAGCGTGCCAGGGGACCGTGTTCCCCGTTTTCCCGGACGGTCCAAACAGTGTGATCTGTCACAAGGATGCCGCACAGGTGTGCCGGGGTAAGCGGCAGGGGTCCAATCGGGGGCCGATCTTCCGGGTCCGGCGCGGATGTCGGTGCCGGGCTCTAGGCTGGCCGGGTGTCCAAATCGCCGGTGAGAGCACAGGCCGAGGGGGCTGCGCGGGTGGTTGCACGACGTGATTCCGCCGTGGGCGAACAGGATTCCGATGGAAGTGGCGAAAAGGTGAAATCCATAAAAAAGGGCCCCGCGAAGACGGCTGGTGGGACGACCGGTGAATCGCACACCGCCCTGGTCCGCCGCGCCCGCCGGATCAACCGTGAGCTCGCCGAGGTCTATCCGTACGCCCACCCCGAGCTGGACTTCGAGAACCCCTTCCAGCTCCTGGTCGCCACGGTCCTGTCGGCCCAGACCACCGACCTGCGCGTCAACCAGACGACCCCGGCGCTGTTCGCCAAGTACCCCACCCCGGAGGACCTCGCGGCGGCCGACCCCGCCGAGGTGGAGGAGATCCTGCGGCCCTGCGGCTTCTTCAGGGCCAAGACGCGCTCGGTCATAGGGCTGTCCAAGGCGCTCGTGGAGGACTTCGGCGGTGAGGTCCCCGGCAAGCTGGAGGACCTGGTCAAGCTGCCCGGCGTCGGCCGCAAGACCGCCTTCGTGGTCCTCGGCAACGCCTTCGGCCGCCCCGGCATCACCGTGGACACCCACTTCCAGCGGCTGGTGCGGCGCTGGAAGTGGACCGAGGAGACCGAGCCCGAGAAGATCGAGGCCGCGGTCGGCGAGCTGTTCCCCAAGAAGGACTGGACCGACCTCTCCCACCACGTCATCTGGCACGGCCGCCGCATCTGCCACGCCCGCAAGCCCGCCTGCGGCGCCTGCCCGATCGCCCCGCTCTGCCCGTCCTACGGCGAGGGCGAGACCGACCCGGAGAAGGCGCGCAAGCTCCTCAAGTACGAGAAGGGCGGCTTCCCCGGCCAGCGGCTCAACCCGCCCCAGTCCTACCTGGACGCGGGCGGCATCCCGGCCCCGCCGCTGGGGGCCGGATGAGGGGAACGATCACGGGGCAGTCGGGCGTTGGACACGGCAGCAGGGGGTGGCATGACGTACACGCGTGACACGCACGAGAGCCCGGTGGCGCTGCGCAGGGAGGGGCTGCCGGGGTGGCTGGAGCCGGTGGCGCGGGCCGCCGAGACGGTCCAGCCGCTCCAGCTCAGCCGCTTCCTGCCGCCCGAGGACGGCGGCGGCCGCCAGTCGGCGGTGCTGATCCTGTTCGGCGAGGGCCGGCGCGGCCCCGAGCTGCTGCTGATGGAGCGCTCCGGCTCGCTGCGCTCCCACGCGGGCCAGCCCTCCTTCCCCGGCGGCGCCCTCGACGCCGTGGACGGCGACCCGAAGACCGACGGCCCGCTGCGGGCGGCCCTGCGCGAGGCGGAGGAGGAGACCGGGCTCGACCCGGCCGGCGTCCAGCTCTTCGGGGTGCTGCCCGCCCTCTACATCCCGGTCAGCGAGTTCGTCGTCACTCCGGTGCTCGGCTGGTGGCGCGAGCCGAGCCCGGTCGGGGTGGTCGACCCCAACGAGACGGCGCGCGTCTTCACCGTCCCCGTGGCGGATCTCACGGACCCCGCCAACCGCGCGACCACCGTGCACCCCAGCGGGTTCCGGGGCCCGGCATTCCTGGTCGAATCGGCGCTCGTATGGGGGTTCACGGCCGGGGTCATCGACCGGCTGCTGCACTACGCGGGCTGGGAGCGCCCCTGGGACCGGACCCGGCAGGTCCCGCTCGACCGCTGGTCATGACAGGGTGTCGTGCGTGTTCGTTACCGCGGGGAAAGTCGATGGGCGGGGCCTGAAGCGTTGAACGTGCTGGACATCCTGTTGCTGCTGGCCGCCGTCTGGTTCGCGGTCGTGGGTTACCGCCAGGGCTTCGTCGTCGGCATCCTGTCGGTGATCGGCTTCCTCGGCGGCGGCCTGCTCGCCGTCTGCGCGCTGCCTCCCGTCTGGGACGCGGTGACCGACAACGCCGAGGTCGGCACCGTGGCCGCCGTCGTCGCGGTCATCGTCGTCATCGTGATCGCCTCCGTCGGACAGGCCCTCACCACCCACCTGGGCAACAAGCTGCGCCGCCACATCACCTGGTCCCCGGCCCGCGCGCTGGACGCCACCGGCGGCGCCCTGGTCAACGTGGGCGCCATGCTGCTGGTCGCCTGGCTCATCGGCTCCGCGCTCGCCCAGACCACGCTGCCGACGCTCGGCCGGGAGGTCCGCGGCTCCAAGGTGCTCGTCGGGATGGACCAGGTGCTGCCGGTGCAGTCGGGCACCTGGTTCAAGGACTTCGGCTCGATCCTCGCGCAGAACGGCTTCCCGCAGGTCTTCAGCCCCTTCTCCGACGAGCAGATCCGCGAGGTCCGGCCGCCGGACCCGGCCCTGGCGAGCAGCGCCGTGGCGGTCAGGGCCCAGCGCTCCATCGTCAAGGTCACCGGCACCGCCCGCAGTTGCGGCAAGGTACTGGAAGGAACCGGTTTCGTCTTCGGCGACCGGCGCGTGATGACCAACGCCCATGTCGTCGGCGGCGTCGACGAACCCACCGTCCAGATAGGCGGCGAGGGCCGCACGTACGACGCCACGGTCGTCCTCTACGACTGGCGGCGCGACATCGCCGTCCTGGACGTGCCCGACCTGAAGGCGCCCGTGCTGCGGTTCGCCTCGAAGGACGCCGGCAGCGGGGACGGCGCCATCGTGGCCGGCTTCCCGGAGAACGGCGCGTACGACGTGCGCGCGGCGCGGGTGCGCGGGCGCATCATGGCGAACGGCTCGGACATCTACCGCCGGGGCACGGTCGGCCGTGACGTGTACTCACTTTTCACCACCGTCCGCGAGGGCAACTCCGGCGGCCCCCTGTTGACCCCTCAGGGCACCGTGTACGGCGTGGTGTTCGCCAAGTCGCGGGACGACGCCGAGACCGGCTACGCCCTCACCGCCGACGAGATCCGCCCGGACATCACGCGGGGGCGTACGGCGAACAGTCAGGTGGGTACCGACAACTGCGCCCTGTGAGGCGCCCGCGCTGCGTGAGGCGACCGCGTCCCATGAGGTGACGTGGGTTCAGGTGCGCGCGGTGTGACGCAGGCGTACGGAGACCCAGCGGGCCCGGCGGCGCAGGATGCGCGGAATCCCCACCCTCGGGTCCCCTTCCGCGAGTTGCGGCGTTACTGGTGGCGGCGAATCCGGCCCGGAGGCCGAGTGTCGTTCGCGGGGTGCGTCACCGTAGTCGTGCGTCCAGCCCATACCCCGACGTTTGCCCCCGCCCCAAGGTCAGTAACCGCCTCCGGGCCCCCCGATCGGCCTATGCGTCAGGCATGTGGCAGTTCGGTGAGCAAACGGTCGGAAACGGTCGGGAAAGCGGACACTCAACGCATCCGAACGGTCATCGGTCGGGTTCGGGGTCCTTCAACCAGTTGATCAGCTCGGTGGAGAACGCCACCGGGTCCTCCTCGTGCGGGAAGTGCCCCAGCCCGTCGAACAGCCGCCAGCGGTACGGCGCCTCCACGTACTCGCCCGAACCGGCCGCGCTGCGCGTACGGGTGACCGGGTCCAGCGAGCCGTGCAGATGCAGCGTGGGCACCCGGACCGGCCGCTTCATCCGCCGGTTGAACTGGATGCCGTCCGGCCGGGCCAGCGACCGCACCAGCCAGCGGTACGGCTCGATCGAGCAGTGCGCCGTCGACGGGATGCACATCGCCCGCTGGTACGCCGCCACGTCCGCGTCCTCCGGCAGGCGCGGCCCGGACCAGTCCCGGATCAGCTCGCCCACCAGCGCGCCGCCGTCGGCGGTGAGCTGCCGCTCGGGGATCCACGGCCGCTGGAAGCCCCAGATGTAGGAGCTGGCCGCCGTCTGCCGGGCGTCCCGCAGCATCGCCGCGCGCCAGCGCCTCGGGTGCGGCATCGACACCACCGCGAGCCGGCGCACCAGTTTGGGCCGCATCGCCGCCGCCGTCCATGCCAGGTAGCCGCCCAGGTCGTGGCCGACCAGCGCGGCGTCCGGCTCGCCGAGCGAACGGATCACCCCGGTGACGTCCAGCGCGAGGTTGGCCGGGTCGTACCCGCGTGGGGTGCGGTCGCTGCCGCCGACGCCCCGCAGGTCCATGGCTACGGCCCGGTAGCCCGCGGCCGCCAGCGCGGACAACTGGTACCGCCAGGTCCACCAGAACTGCGGGAAGCCGTGCAGCAGCAGGACCAGGGGACCGTCGCCCAGCTCCGCGATGTGGAAACGCGCGCCGTTGGCGGCGACGTCCCGGTGCGTCACCCGCTCCCCGGAGGGCAGGTCGAGGCGTACGGCCGGTGCGGCGGCGGGTTCCGTCATGAGGACGAGCGTGCCACAGCCTTGTGCGCGCGGTCCGCCGCAGGCAGCTCACGCGGGTGCGGCTTGGCGTTCTGGAGGACGCCCGCCGACTGCTTCACGGACGCGGCGACCTTCTGCGGGCCCTTGCTCTTCTTGGCCTTCTTGGCGAACACCACGCCGATCAGGGCGAGCAGTCCGGCCACCAGCACATTGGCGGCGAAGGACAGCAGGAAGCACACCGCGAGGTTCCAGTGGCTCCAGGTCCGGATGCCGTACGCCAGCGCGAAGTTGAGCATCGGCAGCGAGAACACCAGCACCGCGCCCGCGCCGGAGAAGGCCCCGCCGCTCGCCGCGCCGCGCTTCACGTCCCGCTTGAGCTGCGCCTTGGCCAGCGCGATCTCGTCGTGCACCAGCGCCGACATCTCGGTCGTCGCCGAGGCGACCAGCTGGCCGATGCTGTGTTCGGCGCCGACCGGCCTGCCGTCGGGTGCGCTCATCGCGTTCTCTCCCTCTGCTTGTGGTGCCGTCTTGTTTTGTACCGTCTCGTCAGATCATGCCGGACGACCGTTCTCCTCGCCTGCCCCGCCCGGCACTTCGGCACGCGCGCGGCGCGCGGCGGCGGCCAGCCCGGCCGCGATACGCCGGTGCTCAGCGGCCTTCCCCTCGTGGATCTCGGCCATGCGAAGGTGGTACGCCGGGTCGTCCTGCTCATAGACGTCGGGGATGCCGTCCTGGTCCTCGTCGCGCTCCTCGTCCTCGCACAGCCGCCGGTACCTGGCGTTGCGCACCTTCAGCAGCACCGTGGCACAGATGGCCGCGATCAGCGATCCGACGAGGACGGACGCCTTCACCTCCTCCGTCAGCGCGAGGTCACCGCTGAAGGCCAGCTCACCGATGAGCAGGGAGACGGTGAAGCCGATCCCGGCGAGCGTGGCGACCGCGAAGACATCGGCCCAGGCCAGCCCCTCGCTCAGCGAGGCGCGGGTGAAGCGCACGGTCAGCCAGGTCCCGCCGAAGACACCGACCGTCTTGCCCACCACCAGGCCGAGCACCACGCCGAGCGTCTCCGGCCGCGTGAACACCTGGGCCAGCGCCCCGCCGGACACCGGCACGCCCGCGCTGAACAGGGCGAACAGCGGCACGGCGAGTCCGGCCGACAGGGGGCGCACCAGATGCTCCAGCCGTTCACCCGGCGACCGCTCCTCACCCTCACGGGTGACGCAGCGGAGCATCAGGCCCATCGCCACACCGGCGATGGTCGCGTGGACGCCGCTGTTGTACATCAGGGCCCAGATCACCAGGGCAAGCGGCAGATAGACGTACCAGCCGCGCACGCCCTTGCGCAGCAGCAGCCAGAACAGCGCGAGGGCGGCCACGGCCCCGCCGAGCGCGGCGAAGTCGATCCGGCCGGTGAAGAAGACGGCGATGATCAGGATGGCGAAGAGGTCGTCGACCACCGCGAGGGTCAGCAGGAAGGCGCGCAGCGCGCTGGGCAGCGAGGTGCCGATGACCGCGAGGACGGCGAGCGCGAAGGCGATGTCGGTGGCGGTCGGCACCGCCCAGCCGGCCAGGGAGCCGCCGCCGGTGAGGTTGGTGAGCGTGTACACCAGCGCGGGTACGACCATCCCGCACAGCGCGGCCACCACGGGCAGTACGGCCGCCTTGGGGTCGCGCAGGTCGCCGGCGACCAGTTCCCGCTTCAGCTCGACGCCGGCCACGAAGAAGAACACCGCCAGCAGGCCGTCGGCCGCCCAGTGGGCGACGGAGAGGTTAAGGCCGAGGGCGGCCGGGCCGAGGTGGAAGTGGCTGACGGTCGCGTAGGCGTGGCTCAGGGCGGGGACGTTGGCCCAGATCAGCGCGGCGACGGCGGCGACGAGCAGGAGGACACCGCCCACCGTCTCGGTGCGCAGCGCGTCCGCCACGGCGGTCCGCTCCGGCAGCGACAGGCGGGCGAGGGCCTTGCGGGCGGCGTTGGGGGTGCGGGGCGTGGCCACGGCGGGAACCTCCGGCTGGTGGGCATGACAGAACGCTTGCCGACCAGACTTCCCGGCGCACCTCGAGGCACGGACTACTGCCGTACTTTGTTCACGTTACCCAAGATCGGAGGGTCCGGCAGATCGGGCGCCCCGGCGCGGTCACCGGGGCGCCCTCTGTCCGCCTCGGCTCAGTCCTCGCTGGAGGAGGACGGCAGCTTGGACTGGATGAGCGTCATGACCGTGGAATCGGTCAGGGTGGTGACGTCTCCGAGCTGGCGGTTCTCCGCCACGTCCCGCAGCAGCCGGCGCATGATCTTGCCGGAGCGGGTCTTGGGCAGCTCCGCCACCGGCAGGACGCGCTTGGGCTTGGCGATCGGGCCGAGGGTGGCGCCGACGTGGTCGCGCAGCTCGGCGACCAGCTTCTCGTCCTCGGCGGCCGAACCGCGCAGGATGACGAACGCCACGATGGCCTGCCCGGTCGTGTCGTCGGCGGCGCCCACGACGGCCGCCTCGGCGACCGCCGGGTGCGACACCAGCGCCGACTCCACCTCGGTGGTAGAGATGTTGTGGCCCGACACCAGCATCACGTCGTCCACGCGGCCGAGGAGCCAGATGTCCCCGTCGTCGTCCTTCTTGGCGCCGTCGCCGGCGAAGTACTTGCCCTCGAAGCGCGACCAGTAGGTGTCCAGGAAGCGCTGGTCGTCGCCCCAGATGGTGCGGAGCATCGACGGCCACGGCTCGGTGAGGACCAGGTAGCCGCCGCCCCCGTCCGGCACCTCGTTCGCCTCGTCGTCGACGACGGTGGCGCTGATGCCGGGCAGCGGGCGCTGCGCGGAACCGGGCTTGGTCTCGGTGACGCCCGGCAGCGGCGAGATCATCATCGCGCCGGTCTCGGTCTGCCACCAGGTGTCCACGACCGGGGTGCGGTCGGCGCCGATGTTCTTGCGGTACCAGACCCACGCCTCGGGGTTGATGGGCTCGCCCACCGAACCGAGCACCCTGAGCGAGGTCAGGTCGAACTGCGCGGGGATGTCGTCGCCCCACTTCATGAACGTCCGGATCGCGGTGGGCGCGGTGTACAGGATCGAGACCCGGTACTTCTCGACGATCTCCCAGAAGCGGCCCTGGTGCGGGGTGTCCGGGGTGCCCTCGTACATCACCTGGGTCGCGCCGTTGGCCAGCGGGCCGTACACGATGTACGAGTGGCCGGTGACCCAGCCGACGTCGGCCGTGCACCAGTAGACGTCCGTCTCCGGCTTGAGGTCGAACACCGCCCAGTGGGTGTAGGCGGTCTGCGTGAGGTAGCCGCCCGAGGTGTGCAGGATGCCCTTGGGCTTACCCGTGGTGCCGGAGGTGTAGAGGATGAACAGCGGGTGCTCCGCGTCGAACGCCTCCGGGGTGTGCTCGGCCGACTGGCGCCCGACCAGCTCGTCCCACCACACGTCCCGCTCGGCGTCGAACGCCACGTCCTGCCCGGTACGGCGCACCACCAGCACGTGCTCGACGGTGCCGGCCGCCTTGGCGACCGCGTCGTCCACGGCGGGCTTGAGCGCGGACGGCTGGCCCCGGCGGTAACCGCCGTCGGCGGTGATGACGACCTTGGCGTCCGCGTCCTTGATACGGGTGGCCAGCGCGTCGGCCGAGAAGCCGCCGAAGACCACCGAGTGCGCGGCGCCGATGCGGGCCGAGGCCAGCATGGCGATGGCGGTCTCGGGGATCATCGGCATGTAGATGGCGACCCGGTCGCCCTTGCGGACACCCAGCTCCAGCAGCGCGTTGGCCGCCCTGGAGACCTCGTCCTTCAGCTCGGCGTAGGTGATGGAGCGGCTGTCGCCCGGCTCGCCCTCGAAGTGGATGGCGACCCGGTCGCCGTTCCCGGCCTCCACGTGCCGGTCCACGCAGTTGTAGGCGACGTTCAGCTGGCCGTCCTCGAACCACTTGGCGAACGGCGGGTTCGACCAGTCCAGCGTCTTCGTCGGCTCCTTGGCCCAGCTCAGCCTGCGGGCCTGCTCGGCCCAGAAGCCGAGCCGGTCCGCCGCGGCCTGTTCGTACGCCTCGGCCGTGACGTTGGCGTTCGCGGCCAGGTCGGCCGGCGGCGCGAAGCGTCGCTCCTCCTTCAGAAGGTTGGCCAGGCTCTCGTTGCTCACGACATCTCCCTTTCCCAGGGTGTCCGTTGTGTCCCAGGCCACACCTCATCAGACGTCGGGGCTGATGACAAGGGTGGACCGCAGAATTGGTTTAGACCTATCTGCGGTCCCCGTGCGAGTGGCCGCTCAGACCAAGCTGCCCACCTCCGGCGCCTCTCGCACGTCCTCCCTGGGGTCCTCTCTGACCTCGTGGAACACCGCGGCTTCCGTCTCGCCTCCCTCGGCTCCTTCCTCGCCGAGCAGGTACGCCCGCGCCTCTCCGACGTGGAAGTACATGCCGTGCAGCTCCAGCGCACCGGCCGCCAGGGCCCGCGCGACGGACTCGTGCTCCCGCAGATGCGCCAACTGCTGCACCACATTGGCCAGCGACAGCTCCTCCACCGCGTCGGCCACCGGGCGCGGGGCGAGCCGGGGCCGCTCCCGGGGCCCGTCGGCCAGCCGGGCCAGGCTCGGCTCTCCGTACCTCAGCCAGCGGCGCAGCGGGGTCGGGGCGGCGCCGGGCTCGGCGGCGAGCAGGGCCTGCATCGCCCCGCACCCGGAGTGTCCGCACACGGTGATCGACCTGACCCCGAGCACATCCACCGCGTACTCGATGGCGGCGGCCACCGAGTCGTCGGAGTGCTCCTGGCCGGGCGGCGGCACCAGGTTCCCGACATTGCGCACCACGAACAGGTCGCCGGGGCCGCTGGCGGTGATCATCGAGGTGACGAGCCGGGAGTCGGCGCAGGTGAGGAAGAGCTGGGAGGGCCGCTGTCCCTCCCTGGCCAGCCGGGCCAGCTCCTCCCGGACCAGTGGGGCGGTGTTCCGCTGGAACGAGCTGATGCCGCGGGCGAGTTCGTGGGTGTCGGGGCGGGGGGCGCCCATGGTGTCCGCCGCGTCCTGGCGCACGGCCGCCGCAGGCATGTCGCACCGGTGGTTGCGCCATGGTGTCCAGGGGCGGCACCGGCAGACGGTGGAGGACGGGGTGCCCGCGCTCCGCACCCCGGTGCGGTGGTCCTTCAGCTCGGCGGAGCCGCCCCGCGCGGTGTGGGAACTCCGCCAGTCCTGGAGCGACTCGTACGCCGCGTGGTCCATGAAGGAGCCGTCCAGCTCGACGACGGCACGGGTGCCGTGCGGGATGCGGTGCAGGGCTCGGCTGAGCCGGGGCACGGCCAGGAACGTCAACTGGCCGCGCACCCGGACGTGATGGACCCCTTCCTTCTCCTCGTGCGTGATGCGGGTGTGGGTGAGGCGGTGCAGGGCCAGGGCGACGGCCACGGCGATCCCGAGGAGCACGCCCTGCAGGACGCCGAGGCAGACCACGCCGAGGGTGGTCGCGGCGTACACCGGCACCTCGCGGTGGCGGGTCACCGTACGGATGTGGTTCAGGGACACCATCTGGATGCCGACGGCCATCACCAGGGCGGCGAGCGAGGCGAGCGGAATCCGCTCCAGGAGGGGGACCAGCAGCAGGGTGGCGATCACCACGAGACCGCCGTGCAGCATCGTGGAGTTCCGGCTCACCGCCCCGGAGTTGACGTTCGCCGTGCTGCGTACCGCCACCCCCGCGACCGGCAGTCCGCCCAGCGCGCCGGAGACGATGTTGGCCGCGCCCTGGCCGAGCAGTTCGCGGTCGAGGTCGGAGCGCCCCACGCGCGCGGGGCCGGTGCGGCCGGCGGCCAGCTTGTCCACGGCCACCGCGCCGAGCAGTGACTGCACGCTGCACACCAGGGTGGTGGTGAGCACGGCGGCGACGATGCCGAGCGTCGGACCCTGGGGGAGTCCGGCCAGCGCGTGGCTGCGCCACGACGGCAGGTCGACGCGGGGCAGGGTGAGCCCGGTCAGTGCCGCCGTCACGGTGGCCCCGACGACGGCGACCAGCGCGGCCGGCACCTTGCGCAGCAGGCTGCCCACGCGGCCGGGGATGCGGGGCCAGGCCAGCAGCAGGGTCAGGGTGAGCGCGCTGATCACCACGGCGGCCGGGTCGAGGTGGGCCAACTGGGCGGGAAGCGCACGCAGGTTGGTGAGGACGGAGCTGTCCGGACTGCCGCCGAGCACGATGTGCACCTGGGCCACGGCGATGGTGATGCCGATGCCCGCGAGCATGCCGTGCACGACCGCCGGGCTGACGGCGAGCGCGCCGCGCGCCACCTTCAGGCAGCCGAGGCCGAGCTGGGCGAGTCCGGCGAGGACGGTGATGCCGCAGGTCGCCCGCCACCCGTACTGGTGGATGAGGTCGGCGGTGACCACGGTCAGACCGGCGGCGGGCCCGCTGACCTGCAACGGGCAGCCGCCGATCCGGCCGGCGACGATCCCGCCGACCGCCGCGGCGACCAGGCCCGCCTGGAGCGGGGCGCCGGTGGCCAGGGCGATGCCCAGCGAGAGCGGCAGGGCGATGAGGAACACCGCGACGGACGCCGAGACGTCGGCGCTCTCGACGCGGAAACGGCGGCGCCGGGGCGGTGGGGTAGTGGGGGGCGGGGAGTGGTCGGTACGGGGTGGTGCGCAGGCTGACATGTTCCCGTCTCCTCCGGGGCAGCGCGGTCGCGGTCTGGGGGGTCCCGCCAGGGGCGGGGGTTCGGTCGCGGCCGTGGGTCACGGCGTGCAGCGGCGGGATGATTCAACGCTCGGTAAACGAACCGTAATCCAGAGTAAAGGCTCGGCATATCTTTTCGAGGCAAATGGCACACATGTGCACTCTGCCGGGTGAAAGGTGCATCTCATCGGCTTGTCGTACTAATTCCTTCTCGACTCCATGCGACCTTGGCGGCGCCGCCGGGAGGAATCCGGCACATCGCCAGAAAACGCCCTCATCGGCGTTCGCCTGAGAGTTCGCCCGAGAGAAGGAAGAAGGTGGGCGGAACATGGCCGCCACCCAGAGGATCGCCGTCTGTGCCATGGTCGCCGCTGCCGGTGCCGCGTCCCTCGCCGGTTGCGCCGCCGGCTCCGGCCAGGCAGGGGAAGGCACGTCCGGCCCGCAGAAGGGCGCACCGGCTCCCCAGAGTGTCGTCCGGCTGATCGGCGACGGGTCCACCGCGTACACCGGCGCACAGCCGCACCTGTCCCGGCCCGAAAAGCTGAAGCCTGGTCAGAAACCACCGCAGTTCGTGGTGTTCTCCTGGGACGGCGCGGGTGAGGACAGTCAGAAACTGTTCTCGCACTTCCGTAAGGTCGCCAAGGACAATCACGCCAACATGACGTTCTTCCTCAGCGGCGTCTACATGCTGCCGGAGGAGAAGCGGGACCTCTACAAGCCGCCGCAGCACTCGCCGGGCCGCTCCGACATCGGCTTCAACGACGAGCAGGGCATCGCCGACACCGCCAAGCAGGCGCGCCTCGCGTGGCTGGAGGGCAACGAGATCGGCACCCACTTCAACGGCCACTTCTGCGGCCCCGACGGCGGGGTCGGCCAGTGGTCCGTGGCCGAGTGGAAGAGCGAGATCAGCCAGGCCAAGGAGTTCGTGAAGACCTGGAAGACCAACTCGGGCCTGAAGAAGTCCTCGCCGCTGCCCTTCGACTACGACAAGGAACTCATCGGCGCCCGCACCCCCTGCCTGGAAGGGCAGAAGAACTTCGTCAAGGCGGCGAGCCAGATGGGCTTCCGTTACGACTCCAGCGGCGTCAACGACCAGGTCTGGCCGAAGAAGAAGGAAGGTCTCTGGGACCTGTCCATGCAGCTCGTGCCCTTCCCCGGCCACACCTACGAGCAGCTCACCATGGACTACAACTTCATGGTCAACCAGTCCGGCACCCGGACCCAGGGCGACCCCGACAAGTTCGCCCTGTGGGGCGACGAGATGCGCGACGGCCTCCTCAGGGGCTTCGACCGTGCCTACGACGGCAACCGCGCGCCCCTGATCATCGGCAACCACTTCGAGTCCTGGAACGGCGGCACGTACATGCGCGCCATCGAGGACGTCGTCAAGAACGTGTGCAACAAGCCCGACGTCCGCTGCGTCTCGTTCCGCGAGCTGACCGACTGGCTGGACGCCCAGGACCCGCAGACCCTGGCCAAGCTGCGCACCCTCGAGGTGGGCGAGGCGCCCAAGCAGGGCTGGGCGTCCCTGCTCTCCGGCCGCCCGGCCCCGGCGCCCAAGGGCGTCCCCGGAGCGCCGGCCGTCAAGCAGTAGGCGTCGGGAGTGCCGAGCGGCAGAGTCAGACGGGGGTCGCCACGCTTTCACCGAGCACGAAGCCGGGGTCGATCTGCGCCGCCAGGTCGGCCCCGGTGCGCTCGTTGCCCCACGACTGGGCGTTGCGCAGATGGAAGTGGACCATCTGCCGGGTGTACCGCTCCCAGTCCCGCAGCCCGTACGTCGCGTCGGCGGCGGCCCGGAGCGTGTCCAGCGCGCGGACGTTGCCGTCCTCCAGCAGGGTGAAGCGGGGCGGGCGGCCCTTCTCCATGGCGCGCACCCAGTCGGAGTGCCCGACCGTCACCAGCAGGTCGTCCCCCACCTCCTCGCGCAGGAAGTCGACGTCGTCCGGACCCTGGACCTTGTTGCCGACGACCTTCAGCGTGACGCCGAAGTCGCGGGCGTACTCCTTGTACTGGCGGTAGACGGAGACCCCCTTCCGGGTCGGCTCGGCGACGAGGAACGTCATGTCGAAGCGGGTGAACATGCCGGAGGCGAAGGAGTCCGAGCCGGCGGTCATGTCCACCACCACGTACTCGCCGGGGCCGTCTACGAGGTGGTTCAGGAACAGCTCCACCGCTCCGGTCTTGGAGTGGTAGCAGGCGACACCCAGGTCGGCTTCGGTGAAGGGGCCGGTGACCATCAAACGGACGGCACCGCCGTCGAGTTCCACCGGGCGGGCGCAGGCGTCGTAGATCGCGTCTGGCTCACTGATCCGGACCAGCCGGGAGCCCGAGCCGGGCGGGGTGGTCTTGATCATCGTCTCGGCCGAGGCGATGCGCGGGTTGGAGCCGCGCAGATGGTCCTTGATCAGTGGCAGCCGGTCGCCCATGGCGGGCAGCGCCGCCGCCTGGTCCTCGTCGAGGCCGAGAGCGGGGCCGAGGTGCTGGTTGATGTCCGCGTCGATCGCGACCACCGGCGCTCCGGCGGCGGCGAGATGGCGGATGAAGAGGGAGGAGAGCGTGGTCTTGCCGCTGCCGCCCTTCCCGACGAAAGCAATTTTCATGTTCACGAAGGGTAGTCAGCTCGTAGCTGTATGTGCCAGGAAGAAGGTGAACGTCACTCCTTCGAGGGGTGTGAGGGCCGAAGAAGGGGTGCCGGTCGGTCGACGGCGCGGGCGCGTAGGGTCGACCTCATGAGTACGACAGGAGCGACCGCAGATCCGCTCGCGGCCCTGGGCTCGCTGCCCGGCGTGGCCGACTCCGTGGAGTCCGTGCGCAAGGCCGTGGACCGGGTGTACGGGCACCGGATCATGCGCCGTCGCAGCAACGCCATCACCTCCGAGGCCGCCCTCCGCGGCGCCCGCGGCTCGGCGGCGCTGTCCGGCGCCGACTGGGCCCTGGAGGAGGTGCGGCGCCGCACCGACTTCAGCACCGGCGACGAGGCGCGCGTCATGGGCGCGGCCCTCCGGCTCACCGCCGAGGCCGGGCAACTGCTGTCCATCTGGCGGCAGTCCCCGCTGCGGGTGCTGGCCCGGCTGCACATGGTGGCCGCCGCGAGCGACGCCGACGAGGTCGGCCGGCCGCGCCAAGCGGGTGAAATCGCCGACGAGCCCCTCATCGAGCTGCCGCTGCCGGACGCCCAGGAGGTGTCCGGCCGCCTGGACGGCCTCGCGGAGCTGATCATCGCCGGGTCCTCCGCGCCCGCGCTGGTGACGGCCGCCGTGGTGCACGGCGAGATCCTCGCGCTGCGCCCCTTCACCTCCCACAACGGGCTGGTGGCGCGCACGGCCGAGCGCATCGTCCTGATCGGCAGCGGCCTGGACCCGAAGTCGGTGTGCCCGGCCGAGGTCGGCCACGCCGAGCTGGGCCGCGCCTCCTACCTCGCCGCGCTCGACGGCTACGTCTCCGGCACCCCTGGCGGCATGGCGGCCTGGATCGCCCACTGCGGGCGCGCGGTGGAGCTGGGCGCACGTGAGTCGACGGCGGTCTGCGAGGCCCTCCAGCGCGGAGCGGCCTGACCCCCGGGACATGGTTGCGGCGGTACGAGGGGTCCTCGTACCGCCGCTGGCATGTTCACCGGGTTACCAAGCGTCCTCGATATGTTGTTCATCAGGTCGGGGTCTTTGCCCGGCCCTGGTGTAGCAGGCCCGTAATCGACGGTCCGACGTCGCGTGGGTGCCTGGTGTTCATACGAGGTCCGTGGGGCCCATATGCGTAGTGGTAGGGAATCCTCTCGGATGTCCTCAGGTCCCGCAGGCCATAAAACCTTTGTACTGCAACTTCGTGACGAGCGAAACCCCTGGCCGAACTTCTTTACTTTTGAGTTCAAAAAGGGCGAAAAGGGCGCGGTGAGTTCCGGTCAGGCGGTCGCGCCCCGGCGCTTGCTGGCGTACCAGACGAGACCCGCGGTCGCGGCCGCCGCGCCCAGCGCCGCCGCCGCGACGACCGCCGGGCGGGGTGCGTGCAGCGAGGGCAGGCGCTGCTTGAGCCGCACCGGCTTGCGGAACTCCAGCACCGGCCAGCCGCGGGAGACCGCCTCCCGGCGCAGCGCGCGGTCGGGGTTGACGGCGTGCGGGTGGCCGACGGCCTGGAGCATCGGCAGGTCGGTGGCGGAGTCGCTGTAGGCGAAGCTGCGGTCGAGGTCGTATCCCTCGGAGGCGGCCAGCTCGCGGATCGCCTCGGCCTTGGTGGGGCCGTACGCGTAGTACTCCACCTCGCCGGTGAAGCAGCCGTCCTCGCCGACCACCAGCCGGGTGGCCACCACCCGGTCGGCGCCGAGCAGCTCGCCGATCGGCTCCACGACCTCCGCGCCGGACGTGGACACGATCACGACGTCCCGGCCCGCCGTGTGATGCTCCTCGATCAGCGAGGCGGCCTCGTCGTAGATGATCGGGTCGATCAGGTCGTGCAGGGTCTCGGCCACGATCTCCTTGACCTGGCGCACGTTCCAGCCCCGGCAGAGTGCGGAGAGGTACTCCCGCATGCGCTCCATCTGGTCATGGTCCAAACCGCCGGCCAGGAAGACGAACTGGGCATATGCGGTGCGCAAGGCCGCTCTGCGGTTGATCAGTCCGCCTTGGTAGAAGGACTTGCTGAAGGTGAGCGTGCTGGACTTCGCAATGACCGTCTTGTCCAGGTCGAAGAAGGCCGCTGCGCGAGGCAAGGAGTGGTTTTCCACGTCCCTGAGCATAGGCGCCCACCATTCGGCGTAAGGTGGGGCGTGTGGGTTTGCCTGAGAGGCCTCTCGGGTACACCATGGAAGTCACGGATCGTTCGCGACCGTGCTAACCCCGGCCCGACTCCTCCCCCCCCGAGTCGGCCGTGGGGACGACCCCCGCTCTCCCCCCCGGCGGGGGTCGTCGCATGTCCGGACGCGTTTTCACCCCTCTTTCGGCCGGTACGGAACCGGCATCGGGCGGCTGCGGCCGCCCTTTCGTCATGCCCACGATTGATTACGTAGGGTAATCATTAGGGTGCGCTCGGAAACTCGTACACAGTGCGTGCCGACGTCACCGGTATGAGTGACGAAGTTATTCACAGGCGCTCCGCCGTCCACAGTTTTTGACCAAGATCCACACGATTTCCCGGTTAGCCCCATCGTGATTCCAGCGCTCCTGATCCGGGCCCGTTCATGGCTGGATCGCAATGCGGAGTGCGTCTGGCCGGTTTCTGTCGGCCGTTCATATGGAGACCTTTACCGGTTCTCCACATCTTGGGAATCGCGCGGCCGAGAGAGCGGCGCGGAAGTCGCAGTGAAGGGGGAACACCATGACCGGAACCGTCGCCCACAATCCGCCTCCGGCCACGGCCGGACGACCGGGACGGCCGCTCATCGTCACCGAGGACGCGGCGCTCCTCGACGATCTGCTGCGCCTGTGCGCGGCGGCCGGCGCGACACCGGAGGTACACCACGGCATCCCGGACCACGGCGGGGCATGGGACGGCGCGCCGCTCGTCCTGGTCGGGGACGACGCCGCCCGCCGGGTGCGCGGCGCCGCGCGGCGGCGCGGAGTGGTCCTGGTCGGCCGTGACCAGGACGACCCGGACGTGTGGAAACGCGCGGTCGGGATCGGCGCCGACCATGTACTGATGCTGCCCGACGGCGAGCAGTGGCTCATCGACCGCATCGCCGACGTGGCGGAGGGCGTCGGCCGTCCGGCCCTCACCGTCGGCGTCATCGGCGGCCGGGGCGGCGCCGGGGCCTCCACCCTGGCCTGCGCCCTCGCCGTCACCTCCGCCCACCAGGGCCTGCGCACCCTCCTCGTGGACGCCGACCCGCTCGGCGGCGGACTCGACGTGCTCCTCGGCGGCGAGACCGCGGAAGGGCTCCGCTGGCCCGCCTTCGCCGCCTCACGCGGCAGAGTCGGCGGCGGCGCCCTGGAGGAATCCCTGCCCG
Source organism: Streptomyces griseoluteus (assembly GCF_004784465.1). Classification (GTDB taxonomy): domain Bacteria; phylum Actinomycetota; class Actinomycetes; order Streptomycetales; family Streptomycetaceae; genus Streptomyces; species Streptomyces griseoluteus. Next base: position 478,778 of record NZ_SRRU01000004.1, read on the forward strand.
AACTGCACGCGCTGCGCGTGCTGAGCTGGGACCGGGGCGACTGCGTGGCGGTGCCGCCCCAGGCCGTCCGCGCGGTGCTCGCCGCCGCCCGGCGGCGCGGGGGCACGGTGGTCGTCGACCTCCCGCGCCGCCTGGACGACGGTGTCGCGGAAGCCCTGGCCCAGCTCGACATGGCGGTGCTCGTCGTCCCGGCGGAGCTGCGCGCGCTGGCCGCGGCCGGCCGGGTCGCCTCCGCCATGGGCATGGTCGTGCGGGACCTGCGGGTCGCGGTCAGGGGGCCGTACGGGCCGGGGCTGGACGAGGACGAGGTGGCCCGGCTGCTCGGTCTGCCGCTGATCGGCACCGTCCCCGCCGATCCCGCGTTGCTGCGGCCCCGGGGCACCGCCAGACCGCCCGGCGCGACCGGACGCGGCCCGCTGTCCCGGTTCTGCACCGCCTTCTGGGAGCAGGCGCTGACCGAGACGGGAGGCCCGCGATGACGCTTCCCGGACTCGACCGGGCCGACGGCGCGGCCCTCCTCGACGGGGTCCGGCGCAGCCTCGCCGAGAGCGGCGCCGAACCCACGCCGGCACGGGTGGCGCAGGCGCTGCGCGAACAGGGGCGGGTGCTGGGCGACGCCGAGGTCCTGGGCGCGGCCGAGCACCTGCGCTCCGAACTCGTCGGCTCCGGCCCGCTGGAGCCGCTGCTGGCCGACCCGAGCGTCACCGACGTGCTGGTCACCGCGCCGGACCGGGTGTGGGTCGACCGGGGCGGCGGCCTGGAGCTGACCCCGGTCACCTTTCCCGACGCCTCGGCGGTCCGACGGCTCGCGCAACGGCTGGCCGCCGTCGCCGGACGCCGCCTGGACGACGCCCGGCCCTGGGCCGACGCCCGCCTGCCCGACGGGACCCGGCTGCACGCGGTGCTGCCTCCGGTGGCGGTCGGCTGCACCTGCCTGTCCCTGCGCGTGGTCCGGCCCCGCGCCTTCACGCTCGGCGAGCTGGCCCGCGCGGGCACGCTGCCGCCGGGCGGAGAGGGGCTGCTGCGGGCGCTGATGGGGGCGCGGCTGTCGTTCCTCGTCAGCGGCGGGACCGGCACCGGCAAGACGACGCTGCTGAGCGCGTTGCTCGGGCTGGTCGGCCCCGGTGAACGGATCGTGCTGGCCGAGGACTCGGCCGAGCTGCGGCCCGACCACCCGCATGTGGTCCGGCTGGAGACCCGCCCCGCGAACCAGGAGGGCGCCGGTCTTGTGACGCTGGAGGACCTGGTCCGGCAGGCGCTGCGGATGCGGCCCGACCGGCTGGTCGTCGGGGAGGTGCGTGGCCCCGAGGTGGTGCATCTGCTGGCCGCGCTCAACACCGGTCACGAGGGCGGCTGCGGCACTGTGCACGCCAACGCGGCCGCCGACGTCCCGGCCCGTCTGGAGGCCCTGGGCACGGCGGCCGGCCTCGACCGGGCCGCGCTGCACAGCCAGTTGGCGGCCGCGCTCTCGGTGGTGATCCACCTGATGAGGGACCGGGCCGGGCGGCGCCGGATCGCGGAGGTCCATGTGCTGGAGCGAGACACCTCGGGGCTGGTCCGGACGGTACCGGCGCTGCGGTGGGGCGAGCGGGGCTTCGTGCCGGAGCGCGGGTGGGAGCGGCTGCGGGGGCTGTTGTCCGAGGGGGCTGAGGGCGAGGGGGTCGGCGATGGCTGATGCCGGGGTGGGAGAGGCGGTACTGGCTGCCGGGCCGCTGTTCGCGGGCGGCGGGGTGATTGACGCCGGGCCGACGCCCTGGGAGCGGGGTCTCGGTGAGCTGCGGCGGCTGCCCGGCTGGAGTGAGAGGGCCTGCCATGGCTGACGTCGGTGTCGGAGAGGCGGTGCTGGGCGCGGGGCTGGCCTGTGCCGGGGGTGTGGCCTGGGTGGTGAACGCCCGGCATCAGGGGGTGCGGCGGGCGAGGCTGCTGTTCGCGGGCGGTGGAGTGGCGGAGCCCGTGCCGACGCCTTGGGAGCGGGGTCTCGGTGAACTGCGGCGGCTGTACGAACGGGTGGGTGCCGAGTGGTGGACGCTCGTGGCGGGGCTGGTGCTGGCGCTGCTGGGGGCCTCGGTCATTCCGGTGGTGGCAGGGGCCGCCGGGGTGCCGGTGCTGCGCCGGGTGGGGAAGGCGCGGCGGGCCCGGCTGATGCGGGAAGGCCGCGCGGACGCGGTGATCGCCCTGTGCGGGGTGCTCGCCGGGGAGGTCCGCGCCGGCCAGCAGCCCGGCGAGGCCCTGCTGCGGGCCGAGCGGGACTCCGGGGGCCTGGGTGAGGGGCACGCGGCCGCGATCGCGGCGGCGCGGTTCGGGGGCGATGTGCCGGGCGCGCTCGCCGTGGCGGCCCGCCAGCCGGGCGCCGAGGGGCTGCTGGGGCTGGCCGCCTGCTGGCGGGTGGCGGTGGACCAGGGCGCGGGCCTGGCGGCCGGCCTTGACCGGCTGGACGGCGCCCTGCGGGCGGAGCGGGACCAACGCGCCGACCTGCGCGCCCAGTTGTCCGGTGCTCGTGCCACGGCTCTGCTGCTGGCGGTGCTGCCCCTGTTCGGGCTGCTGCTGGGCGCGGCCATGGGCGCCGATCCGCTCCGGGTGCTGCTGCACACCGGCGCTGGGCTGGGCTGTCTGGTGGCGGGAGCGGTGTTCGAGGGCGCCGGCATCTGGTGGGCGGCTCGGATCGTGCGGGGAGCTGAGGCGGCATGAGCGGGGAGTTCGTCCACAGCCTGGGGGTGGCCGTGGGGATGGCCGTCGCCCTCGGCTGGGCGGGCCGTCGGCTGGAGCTGGTGCGGCAACGGCGTCTGGCGCGGCGGAGGGTGGCGGGACTGCTGGCCGTGGAGCCGCCCGAGGCCGCTCGTTCTCTCGCGGCCGCCGACGCGGCCCGGAAGTGGCTGCCGGTGGCCGGAGTCGCGTGCGGGGCGTGGGCGGTGGTCGGCGGGATCTTCGGGGTGCTGGTGGGGCTCGGGGCCGGTGTGGCGCTGTGGCGGTGGCAGGAGCGCCGGGCGGCGGCGCGGCCTGCGACAGCGCTGGACACGGCTGTGGCGGCCCGCCAACTCCCCCTCGCCGCCGAGCTGCTGGCCGCCTGCATCGAGGCCGGGGCGGGGCCAGTGGTCGCCGCCCAGGCAGTCGGGGAGGCGCTCGGGGGCCCGGTCGGTGACGCGTTGGCGCGGGGTGCGGCGGAAGCCCGCCTCGGCGGTGAACCGGCGGACGCCTGGGGCCGGTTGACCGCCCTTCCGGGCGCCGGAGCACTCGCCCGGCTGCTGGAGCGGGCCGACCGGTCGGGGCTCCCGGCGGCCGAACCCGTGGCCCGGCTCGCGTCGGACGCGCGGGCGGAGTCGATACGGGCGGCCACGGTCCGGGCGCGCAGGGCGGCCGTACTGATCTCGGCGCCGGTCGGGCTGTGCTTCCTCCCCGCCTTCATCGCGGTCGGCGTCCTGCCCGTGGTCATCGGCCTCGCGGGCGGCGCGATGGGAGGAGGTGGGCCCTGACCGAGCGGACCGACGTGCACGACAACGACAACGAAGCTGCAGAGAAAGGAACGCGAGATGCGTGAGAAGGCCGGCAGGGCATGGGCGCTGCTGCGGGAACGGTGCCGCAAGGACGCCGGAATGGTGACCTCCGAGTACGCCATGGGGATCATCGCGGCGGTCGGATTCGCCTTGCTGCTCTACGAGGTCGTCACCAGCGGCCAAGTGAAGGCGGAACTCCAGGGCATCGTGAAACGAGCGCTCAGTGCGCGCATGTGAACGAGGCACGGACCGGGGGTTCGTGACGGCGGAGGCGGCCGTGGTGCTGTCGGTGCTGGTGGCGTTCACCATGGCGCTGGTCTGGGGGCTGCTCGCCGTGGCCGCCCAGATCCAGTGCGTGGACGCCGCCCGCACCGGGGCGCGGGCCGCCGCCCGCCAGGACCCGCCCGACGCCGTGGTCCGGGTGACCCAAGAGGCGGCACCGAGCGGCTCGACGGTCAGCGTGGCCCGCGAGGGCGAGCAGGTGCGCGTGACGGTGGTGGCGAAGCCGCCAGTGCTGACGGGGCTGCCGTTCGAGGTGCGGGAGGAGGCCGTGGCCGCCGCCGAGGAGGCGGTGGCGGCCGGAGCGGCGGGGCCATGAGATGCCGGGAGGGTGACCGGGGTTCCGCCACCGTCTGGAGCCTCGGGGTGATCGCCCTGCTGTGCGTGGTGTTCGGTGCCGTGGCCGGCCTGGGGCACGCGGTCGTCGTACGGCACCGGGCGGCGGGCGCGGCCGATCTGGCGGCGCTCGCGGCGGCGGACCACTGGGCCGAGGGCGCGGAGGCGGCGTGCGACGCGGGTCGCCGGGTGGCGTCGGCCCAGGGGGCGCGGCTGGTGCGGTGCGCGATCGTCGGCGAGACCTCGGACGTGAGCGCGGGGTCGGGACACGGGCCGTTCGCGGCGGAGGTACGGGCCAGGGCGGGGCCTCCTGACTCGTCGGCTGCGGGGACCCGGGCCCCCGCGTCGCAGGGGCCCGGCCCTCCGACCCGGGGGCCCGCATCGCAAGGTCCCGGCCCCGCGGCCCGGGCGCCCGCATCACAAGGCCTCAGCCCCTAGCTCGGCTCGCCCTCCCCGGAAGCCGCTGTCCACGTCCCGGCCGCATCCACCCCACCGGTCCCCGCCCCCGTCCCCTCCGCCTCCTCCGGCGCCCCCCGCAGCAGTGTCGTAAGGAGCCGCACCGCCCCCCGCTTGTGCAGTGGCTCGTTGCCGTTGCCGCACTTGGGGGACTGGATGCAGGACGGGCAGCCGGCCTCGCACTCGCAGGCGGCGATGGCCTCGCGGGTGGCCGTCAGCCAGGCGCGGGCGGTGTGGAAGGCGCGCTCGGCGAAGCCCGCCCCGCCGGGGTGGCCGTCGTAGACGAAGACCGTGGGGAGCAGCGTGTCGGGGTGCAGCGGGACCGACACCCCGCCGATGTCCCAGCGGTCGCAGGTGGCGAAGAGGGGCAGCATGCCGATCGAGGCGTGTTCGGCGGCGTGCAGGGCGCCGCCGAGGATCTCCGGGTTGATCCGGGCCTCGTCGAGCTGGTCCTCGGTGACCGTCCACCACACCGCGCGGGTACGGAGCGTGCGCGGAGGGAGGTCGAGTTTCGTCTCGCCCATCACCTCACCGGTGATCAGGCGTCTGCGCAGGAAGGAGACCACTTGGTTGGTGACCTCGACCGAGCCGAGGCACAGGCGGCCGGAGCCCCAGGGGATCTCGGTCTCCGTCTCCAGGACGGCGATGGACGTGGTGTCGCGGGCGGCGGTCGAGTACGGCGGGTCGGCCTGCTCGACCAGGGCGACGGAGTCCTTCAGGTCGAGCGAGCGCACCAGGTAGGTGCGGCCCTGGTGGAGGTGGACCGCGCCCTCGTGGACGGCGGAGTGCGCGGCCTCGGCGTCGACCGTGCCGAGCAGGCGCCCGGTGCCCTCCTCCACGATCTGCACCGGAGGTCCGCCGGTGCCCCGGATGTCGGTCAGGTCGGCGGCGCGTTCCCGGCGCGTCCAGTGCCAGGCACGGGTGCGGCGGCGCAGCAGCTTCGCGGCCTCCAGCTGGCCCAGCACATCGGCGCTCACGGGTCCGAAGAGATCGAGATCGGCCTCGGTCAGCGGGATCTCCGCGGCGGCCGCGCACAGGTGCGGGGCGAGGACGTAGGGGTTGTCCGGATCGAGGACCGTCGACTCCACCGGGCGGTCGAACAGGGCCTCCGGATGGTGGACGAGGTAGGTGTCCAGCGGGTCGTCGCGGGCCACCAGGACCGCCAGCGCGCCCTGTCCGGAGCGTCCGGCGCGGCCCGCCTGCTGCCACAGGGAGGCGCGGGTGCCCGGATAGCCGGCGATCACCACGGCGTCCAGGCCGGAGATGTCCACGCCCAGCTCCAGGGCGGTGGTGGCGGCGAGGCCGAGGAGGTCGCCGGAGTGCAGGGCGCGTTCCAGGGCGCGGCGCTCCTCGGGGAGATAACCGCCGCGATAGGCGGCGACACGCCGGACCAGAGAACGGTCGACCTCGGCGAGCCGTTCCTGCGCGATGACCGAGATCAGTTCGGCGCCGCGCCGGGAGCGGACGAAGGCGACCGAGCGCACGCCCTGCACGGTGAGGTCGGTCAGCAGGTCGGCGGTCTCGGCGGTGGCCGTGCGGCGCACCGGGGCGCCCTTCTCGCCGTGCAGCTCGGTGAGCGGGGGCTCCCAGAGGGCGAAGACGAGTTCCCCGCGCGGGGAGGCGTCGTCGGCGACCTCGACCACCGGTAGCCCGGTCAGCCGGCGGGCGGCCACGGAGGGCTCGGCGGCAGTGGCGGAGGCCAGCAGGAAGACGGGCGACGCGCCGTAGCGGGCGCACAGTCTGCGCAGCCGGCGCAGCACCTGGGCGACGTGCGAGCCGAAGACGCCCCGGTAGGTGTGGCACTCGTCGATGACGACGTACTTGAGCGACTTCAGGAAGGAGGACCAGCGGGGGTGGGACGGCAGGATGCCCCGGTGCAGCATGTCCGGGTTGGTCAGGACGTAGTTGGCGTACTGGCGTACCCACTCGCGTTCCTCGAACGGTGTGTCGCCGTCGTAGACCGCGGGGCGCACCGCGTTGCCCAGGGGCGCGGCGAGTTCCCGTACCGCGCGGCACTGGTCGGCGGCCAGGGCCTTGGTCGGGGAGAGGTACAGGGCGGTGGCGCCCCGGCCGTTCGGGGCCTCGGAGCCGTCCAGCAGGGCCGACAGCACCGGCATCAGATAGGCCAGCGACTTGCCGGAAGCGGTGCCGGTGGCGACGACCACCGAGTCGCCGTCCAGGGCGTGCTCGGCGGCGATTGCCTGGTGGGCCCAGGGGTGCTCGATCCCGCGCTCCTGGACCGCCGCGATCACCTCGGCGCGAATCCGGTCCGGCCAGACGGCATGCCGGCCCGCACGCGGGGGCAAGTGCTCCGTATGAGTGATGCGCGCGGACCTGCTCGGACCGGAGGCGAGCCGGTGCAGAACCGTCTCCGGGGACGGGCGGGACGCCGGGTCCGGCTGGGGGTGATCGGGTCGGTGATTCTTGGCCATCGGCACCGAGTGTGTCACCGGCTTGACGGACAATGGAGCCAAGGCGTCGTGCACACCTGCCGGTAAGTGATTGAATGCCATGGCGGCTGGCGAAGTGTTCCAAGGGCCGTAAGCCGGGATGTCCCGAGGGGCGACCGCTCGATAGCAAGGTGCTGGAGGATTCGTGGACCTGTCCCTGTCGACCCGTACCGTCGGCGATCGTACGGTCGTCGAGGTCGGTGGCGAAATCGATGTGTACACCGCGCCCAAGCTGCGCGAGCAGTTGGTCGAGCTGGTGAACGACGGCAATTTCCATCTTGTCGTCGACATGGAGGGCGTGGACTTCCTCGACTCCACCGGGCTCGGCGTGCTGGTCGGTGGCCTGAAGCGGGTGCGTGCCCATGAGGGCTCGCTCCGTCTGGTCTGCAACCAGGAGCACATTCTGAAGATTTTCCGTATCACCGGCCTCACCAAGGTGTTCCCCATCCACACCTCGGTCGAGGAAGCGGTGGCGGCCACCGACTGATCAGGGTCGTAAGCCGGGTCCGGGCCGTCTGTGCGGTCCGGGCGCCGGTCGACTCCGCCCCGGCGCCGTCAGCGGTCCGGGCGCGGAAGTTTCATCGTGGGGGTGCGGGCTTTCGGCGGCCCCGGCCCCGCACCGCACGCCCGTAGTACGCGAGGGGGATGCATGGCCACCGTCGAACTCCGCTTCAGCGCGCTGCCCGAGCACGTCCGGACCGCCCGTCTGGTGGCGGCCGCGGTGGCGCGCAGGGCCGGAGTGGACGAGGCCGTACTCGACGAGGTCCGCCTCGCGGTCGGTGAGGCGTGCTCCCGCGCGGTCGGACTCCACCAGAGCGTGGGCATCACCGCGCCGGTCAAGGTGGCGCTCATCGAGGACGAGAAGCTCTTCTCCATCGAGGTCGGCGACGAGGCCCCGCACGCCGTGCCCGCCGAGCGGGTCGCGGGCGGCGCGAGCGCCGACGCGGACGTGGAGGCCGAGGAGGACGAGATGGGCCTCGCGGTCATCAGCGGCCTCGTGGACGACGTCGAGGTCACCACCAGCGAGAACGGTGGCCTGATCCGCATGTCCTGGCCGACCGTCCAGCCGCCGACCGTAGTGATCTGAGCCGTACTGATCCGGACCGCACTGATCCGGACCGCGCGCCACGCGAGCCGGACGACTTCCCGAGGGGCCCTGCACCGCAGGGCCCCTCGCGGCGTTCCGCCCACTTTCGGCCGAACCGCCGACCGCCGCGAATACGTGAAGGAATTCACGACCGGAAACCCTGCAGTTGGCGCCGGTGAAGGCGCGATCTTAAATGCCTCAGGGGTATTACTCCGTCCGGGTTTCGTGCTCTGGTCCTGCACTCGATCGTTTGCTAAAGGGTTAGGGGCGGGCAATTCTGTTTACCGTGCCGGTCGGGATCACCATCGGGCAGCTACAAGTCCGTCCACAGCTTGAGCTCGGCCCAAGCGTCAAGGAGGACGAATGGCGGGGCTTCTCATCCCTGGTCAGGCGGGTCACTCCGCATCCAACTCCGTGTACCTCGCGGCCGTCGTCCTGACGGACGGCAACCGCGCCCTGGTCGCCGTGATCGCGGCGGTGGCCCTCGCGGCGCTGGTCGTCGCGGGCGTCCTGGTGCGCCAGGTGCTGTCGGCGGGCGAGGGCACCGCGCGCATGCGGGAGATCGCCGAGGCGGTCCAGGAAGGCGCGAAGGCGTATCTGGCGCGGCAGTTGCGCACCCTCGGCATTTTCGCCGTCGTGGTGTTCTTCCTGCTTCTGCTGCTTCCCGCGGACGACTGGAATCAGCGGGCCGGACGCTCGGTGTTCTTCCTGATCGGCGCGGCTTTCTCGGCGGCCACCGGTTATATCGGCATGTGGCTCGCCGTCCGCAGCAATGTGCGCGTTGCCGCGGCCGCCCGGGAGGCGACTCCGGGAGACGGCGAGACGCAAATGGATCTCACCGTCGTCTCGCACAAAGCGATGAAGATCGCATTTCGCACCGGCGGCGTGGTCGGCATGTTCACCGTCGGCCTCGGCCTGTTCGGTGCCTCCTGCGTGGTGCTGGTCTACGCGGCCGACGCGCCCAAGGTGCTGGAGGGATTCGGCCTGGGTGCCGCCCTGATCGCCATGTTCATGCGAGTCGGCGGCGGCATCTTCACCAAGGCCGCCGACGTCGGCGCCGACCTGGTCGGCAAGGTCGAGCAGGGCATCCCGGAGGACGACCCGCGCAACGCGGCCACCATCGCGGACAACGTGGGTGACAACGTCGGGGACTGCGCGGGCATGGCGGCCGACCTCTTCGAGTCGTACGCCGTCACCCTGGTGGCCGCGCTGATCCTCGGCAAGACCGCCTTCGGCGACGCCGGGCTCGCCTTCCCGCTGCTGGTACCGGCCATCGGTGTCATCACCGCGATGATCGGCATCTTCGCGGTCGCCCCGCGCCGCGCCGACCGCAGCGGGATGAGCGCCATCAACCGGGGCTTCTTCGTCTCGGCCGTGATCTCCCTCGCGCTGGTCGCCGTCGCCGTCTACGTCTATCTGCCCGGCCGCTACTCCGAGCTGGCCGGCGTGACCGACGCGGCGATCCGCGGGAAGGACGGCGACCCCCGGGTGCTGGCGGTGGTCGCCGTGGCCATCGGCATCCTGCTCGCCGCCGTCATCCAGCAGCTCACCGGCTACTTCACCGAGACCACCCGCCGCCCGGTCCGCGACGTCGGCCGCACCTCGCTCACCGGCCCCGCGACCGTCGTCCTCTCCGGCATCTCGCTGGGCCTGGAGTCCGCCGTCTACACCGCGCTGCTGATCGGCCTCAGCGTGTACGGGGCGTTCCTGCTCGGCGGCACCTCGATCATGCTGGCGCTGTTCGCGGTGGCGCTCGCCGGGACCGGGCTGCTGACCACGGTCGGGGTGATCGTCGCCATGGACACCTTCGGCCCGGTCTCCGACAACGCGCAGGGCATCGCCGAGATGTCCTCGGACGTGGAGGGCGCCGGCGCCCAAGTGCTCACCGACCTGGACGCGGTCGGCAACACCACCAAGGCCATCACCAAGGGCATCGCCATCGCCACCGCCGTCCTCGCGGCGGCGGCCCTGTTCGGTTCGTACCGGGACGCGATCACCACCGGCGTGCGGGATGTCGGGGAGCAGCTCAGCGGGCCTGGCTCGCCGCTGACTCTGTCGATGGACATCTCCCAGCCCAACAACCTGGTCGGCCTGATCGCGGGCGCGGCGGTCGTCTTCCTCTTCTCCGGGCTAGCCATCAACGCCGTGTCGCGGTCGGCCGGCTCGGTGGTGTTCGAGGTGCGCAGGCAGTTCCGCGAGCGGCCGGGGATCATGGACTACACGGAGAAGCCCGAGTACGGCCGGGTCGTCGACATCTGCACCCGCGACGCCCTGCGAGAGCTGGCCACGCCCGGCCTGCTCGCCGTGATGGCACCGATCTTCATCGGGTTCACCCTCGGTGTCGGCGCCCTCGGAGCCTTCCTCGCCGGCGCGATCGGGGCGGGCACGCTGATGGCGGTGTTCCTCGCCAACTCCGGCGGCGCCTGGGACAACGCCAAGAAACTGGTGGAGGACGGCCACCACGGCGGCAAGGGCAGCGACGCTCACGCGGCCACGGTGATCGGCGACACCGTCGGCGACCCCTTCAAGGACACCGCGGGCCCGGCCATCAACCCGCTGCTGAAGGTGATGAACCTGGTCGCCCTGCTCATCGCCCCCGCGGTGATCAAGTTCTCCTACGGAGGCAGCAGCAGCATGCTCGTCCGCGCCCTGGTCGCGGTGTTCGCGCTGCTGGTGATCGTCGTCGCGGTGTACGTGTCCAAGCGGCGCGGCATCGCCGTGGGGGACGACGAGGACGCGGGCGAGATGTCCAACTCCACGCCGCCGGCGGTGGTTCCGTAAACGAGGCTCCGCCAACGGGCGGGCGGACGGCGCGTGCTGACGCGTCGCCGCCCGCTCGTGCGTGGTGGGGAGGGCCGTCGGCCGTGAGCCTTCTCTCGCATGGTGCGAAGCACCGCAAAAGTCTTCTTATGGGGCATCGGTCGTGTGGATGGTCTCGTTCCGCCGTGTAGATTCCGGTGGCCGATAGCCATGGAAGGGACCGATCCGGTGAACAAGAAGCTCGCGGCCGCCCTGTCCGGCGGCGCGGTACTGATAACGGCGCTGACGGGATGCGGCAGCGACGGCGGCGGCCCCGACCCCAAGCTGGGTGTCTGGGCGAAGAAGGTGTGCGACGCGGTGCCCGCGCAGTACACCAAGATCAAGGCGGCCAACGCCGGGATCGCCAAGATCGCCAGCGACAGCGACCTCCCGCCGAAGACGGCGAAGGAGACGTACGCGCAGGCGTTCCAAGACATGTCCGACGGCTACAAGGCCATCGCGACCGCCATCAACGGCGCCGGTGCTCCCCCCGGGGTCGACGGCGGGGCCAAGCGGCAGCAGGACGCGGTGAAGAACCTCAACAGCCTGGCCACCTCCTACGCCGACCTGAAGAAGAAGGTCGACGGGCTGGACACCAAGGACCAGGGCAAGTTCGCCAAGGGCCTGCACGAGGTCGCCGACCAGACCAAGGAGATCGGCCGCCAGAGCAGCAGCGGCACCGAGGCGCTGAAGCGTCTGGAGCAGGGTGACGTCAAGGAGGCCATCGCCGAGCAGCAGAGCTGCAAGGTCTCCGCCTCCGCGCCGCCCGCCGCCAAGAGCTGACGGCGCCCGCGCGGACGGCCGGGTGCGGCGGCCCCGGGGCGGCGCGGCGGGCCACAATGGGGGCGTGACTGACTCCGGTTCCGCCCCCCTGCCCGCCACCGACCGGCCCGAGGCGGCCGCCCGCCTGCGCGACGCCCTGCTGTCCGCCTCCTTCACCGCGGACGGCCTCCTCGACCTGCTCGGCGCCCCCGCCTACGCGGCGCTCGCCCGCAGCGAGACCGTGCCCGCCCTGCGCGCGACCCGCGGCGACACGCCGCTGGAGGCCCTGGTGCGGCTGTTCCTGCTCCAGCAGCCGGTGCCCCGCGCCCGTCTGACGGACGTATTGCCGGTCGAGGACGCGGTGGACGCCGGGTGGCTCAAGCCCGTGGGCGGCGACGAGCTGGCCGCAACCGTCGACGTCCGCCCCTACGGCGGGCCCGACGGCGAGGACTGGTTCATCGTGTCCGACCTCGGCTGCGCGGTCGGCGGGGCGGGCGGCATCGGCAGCCGGGACGAGGACGTGGTCCTCGGCGTCGGCGGCGCCTCCACCACACTCGCCGGCATCACCGTGCGCACCCCCGTCGCCGCCGCGCTCGACCTCGGCACCGGCTCCGGCATCCAGGCGCTGCACGCCGCCCAGCACGCGACGCGGGTCACCGCCACCGACCTCAATCCGCGCGCCCTGCACATCACCGCGCTCACCCTCGCCCTCTCCGGCGCGCCCGTCGCCTCCCTGCGCGAGGGCTCGCTGTTCGAACCGGTCAAGGACGACGAGACGTTCGACCTGATCGTGTCCAACCCGCCCTTCGTCATCTCGCCCGGCGCCCGGCTCACCTACCGCGACGGCGGGATGAGCGGGGACGATCTGTGCCGCTCGCTCGTTCAGCAGGCGGGGGACAGGCTGAACGAGGGCGGGTTCGCGCAGTTCCTCGCCAACTGGCAGCACGTGGAGGGGGAGGACTGGCAGGACCGGGTGCGCTCCTGGGTGCCGCGCGGGTGCGACGCGTGGATCGTGCAGCGCGAGGTCCAGGACATCACGCAGTACGCCGAGCTGTGGCTCAGGGACGCCGGGGACCACCGCGAGGACCGGGCGGAGTACCAGTCGCGGTACGACGCGTGGCTGGACGAGTTCGAGGCGCGCAAGGTGAAGGCGGTCGGCTTCGGCTGGATCACCCTGCGCCGCACCGGCTCGGCCGAGCCCTCCGTCACCGTGGAGGAGTGGCCGCACCCGGTCGAGCAGCCTCTCGGCGACACCATCCGGCACCACTTCGAGCGCGTCGACCACCTGCGCGCGCACGACGACGCGGCCCTGCTGGAGGGCCACTTCAGGCTCGCCGCCGAGGTCGTGCAGGAGCAGGTCGGCCTGCCCGGCGCCGAGGACCCCGAGCATGTGGTGCTCCGTCAGCACCGGGGCATGCGCCGGGCGACGAAGGTGGACACCATCGGCGCGGGCTTCGCGGGCGTGTGCGACGGCTCGCTGAGCGCGGGGGTCATCCTGGACGCCATCGCCCAGCTCGTCGGCGAGGACCCCGTGGTGCTGCGCGACCGTACGCCCGCGCAGATCCGGCTGCTGGTGGAGCAGGGCTTCCTGGAACCGCTCGGCTGAGCCGCGCGGGCGGGACACGTCGGCTGATCCGGTTGTCGTACCCGGCGTACCCGGTCCGGTGGACGGGCGGGCGGATCATCGTCGTATGCCGGGGGCACGGAGCGGAACGGCAAAAAGGCCGGAAAGTGATGTGTGCCGCCCGGACGGCGACAGAGCCGGCCCCGTCCGTTCATCCCGCCGTCGCCCCGCCGCCCACCGGGCGTGGCAGCCTCCCCGCGCTGGAGAGTTGCGGACCGCGCCGGGCGCGCGGGAGGGGCGGACGGATCATGGAGAGCGTGCCGGCGGTGTTCGCGGGAGCGGTGTTCACGCTGTTCGGAGGGGCTCTGATGGTGTGGACCGGGGTGCGGGTGCGCCGCGCGGAACCGGTCGCCGCCGGTGTGAACCGGGTCGCATCAACGGTGCTCGCGGCGGCCGGAGCGCTCGTCTCCCTGGGGCTGGCCGCGTACTGCCTGACGCGTCCCTGACCCGGTCGGCCGGGCAGGAGCGGCGGCGGAAGGGGAGGGCTTCGGGCTTGGGGTGAGCGCTCGGTGGGTACTCCGGGCGGCAGGAATGGCGGTAGTCGGGTTACCGTTCGAGTGGCCGTTGTGGGCTTTTCCCGTTTGACACGGGGGCGGGATGTACCGTCACACTCCGCAGCGTCACACCAGCCACCACACGCCGCGACCCCAGGGACGAGCGCCCTGGGGAGGACCCCAGCGCCGACCGGAGAGAAGAGCGAAGTTGTCCCCGACCAGCGAGACCGCACAGGGCGGCCGCCGACTCGTCATCGTCGAGTCGCCTGCCAAGGCGAAGACGATCAAGGGCTACCTCGGCCCCGGATACGTAGTCGAGGCGAGCGTCGGGCACATCCGTGACCTTCCCAGCGGCGCCGCCGAGGTGCCGGAGAAGTACACCGGCGAGGTCCGCCGCCTCGGTGTGGACGTGGAACACGACTTCGCGCCGATCTATGTCATCAACGCGGACAAGAAGGCGCAGGTGAAGAAGCTCCGGGACCTGATGAAGGACTCCGACGAGCTCTTCCTCGCCACCGATGAGGACCGCGAGGGCGAGGCCATCGCCTGGCACCTCCAGGAAGTCCTCAAGCCCAAGATCCCCGTCAAGCGGATGGTCTTCCACGAGATCACCAAGGACGCGATCCGCGAGGCCGTCGCCAACCCGCGCGAGCTGAACAAGAAGCTGGTCGACGCCCAGGAGACCCGCCGCATCCTCGACCGCCTCTACGGCTACGAGGTCTCGCCGGTCCTGTGGAAGAAGGTCATGCCGAAGCTGTCGGCGGGCCGTGTGCAGTCCGTCGCCACCCGGCTCATCGTCGAGCGCGAGCGTGAGCGCATCGCCTTCCGCTCCGCCGAGTACTGGGACCTGACCGGCACCTTCGCCACCGGCCGCGCCGGTGACGCGTCGGACCCGTCCTCGCTGGTCGCCCGCCTCCAGAGCGTCGACGGCCGGCGTGTCGCCCAGGGCCGCGACTTCGACTCCCTCGGCCGGCTCAAGAGCGCCAACACCCTCCACCTGGACGAGGCGGGCGCCCGCGCGCTCGCCGCCGCCCTGGAGACCACCCGGTTCTCCGTGCGCTCGGTGGAGTCCAAGCCGTACCGCCGCTCGCCGTACGCCCCGTTCCGTACGACGACCCTCCAGCAGGAGGCCAGCCGCAAGCTCGGCTTCGGCGCGAAGGCGACCATGCAGGTCGCCCAGAAGCTGTACGAGAACGGCTACATCACGTACATGCGTACCGACTCCACGACCCTGAGCGAGACGGCCATCGGCGCCGCCCGCGCCCAGGTCACGCAGTTGTACGGCGCCGACTACCTCCCGCCGCAGCCCCGCTCCTACGCGGGCAAGGTCAAGAACGCGCAGGAGGCGCACGAGGCGATCCGCCCCTCCGGCGACCGCTTCCGCACCCCCGCCGAGACCGGCCTGACCGGCGACCAGTTCAAGCTGTACGAGCTGATCTGGAAGCGGACCGTCGCCTCCCAGATGAAGGACGCGACCGGCAACAGTGTGACCGTCAAGATCGGCGGCACCTCCGCCGACGGCCGGGACGTCGAGTTCAGCGCCTCCGGCAAGACGATCACCTTCCACGGCTTCCTGAAGGCGTACGTCGAGGGCGCCGACGACCCCAACGCCGAGCTGGACGACCGCGAGCGCCGGCTGCCCCAGGTCTCCGAGGGCGACCCGCTGGCCGCCGACGAGATCACGGTCGACGGCCACGCCACCAAGGCCCCGGCCCGCTACACCGAGGCGTCCCTGGTCAAGGAGCTGGAGGAGCGCGAGATCGGCCGCCCGTCGACCTACGCGTCGATCATCGGCACGATCCTGGACCGCGGCTACGTCTTCAAGAAGGGCACGGCCCTGGTGCCGTCCTTCCTGTCCTTCGCCGTGGTCAACCTGCTGGAGAAGCACTTCGGCCGGCTCGTCGACTACGACTTCACCGCCCGCATGGAGGACGACCTCGACCGCATCGCGCGCGGCGAGGCGCAGTCCGTGCCGTGGCTCAGGCGCTTCTACTTCGGCGAGGGCCTCGACACCGGCGCCGCCGCGGACGCGGGCAACGGCGACGGCGACCACCTCGGCGGCCTGAAGGAGCTCGTCACCGACCTGGGCGCGATCGACGCCCGCGAGGTCTCCTCCTTCCCGGTCGGCGACGGCATCGTCCTGCGCGTCGGCCGCTACGGCCCGTACATCGAGCGGGGCGAGAAGGACACCGAGCAGCACCAGCGCGCCGACGTCCCCGAGGACCTCGCGCCGGACGAGCTGACCGTCGAGCTGGCCGAGGAACTGCTGGCCAAGCCCAGCGGCGACTTCGAGCTGGGCACCGACCCCGTCAGCGGCCACCAGATCATCGCCAAGGACGGCCGCTACGGCCCCTACGTCACCGAGGTGCTCCCCGAGGGCACCCCGAAGACCGGCAAGAACGCGGTCAAGCCGCGCACGGCCTCGCTGTTCAAGTCCATGGCGCTCGACACGGTCACGCTCGAGGACGCCCTGAAGCTGATGTCGCTGCCCCGCGTGGTCGGCACCGACGCCGAGGGTGTGGAGATCACCGCGCAGAACGGCCGCTACGGCCCGTACCTGAAGAAGGGCACGGACTCCCGCTCGCTCACGGAGGAGGAGCAGCTCTTCACGATCACGCTGGAGGAGGCGCTGGCGATCTACGCCCAGCCCAAGCAGCGTGGCCGGGCGGCCGCCAAGCCGCCGCTGAAGGAGCTGGGCGAGGACCCGGTCTCCGGCAAGCCGGTCGTGGTCAAGGACGGCCGCTTCGGTCCGTACGTCACCGACGGGGAGACCAACGCCACCCTGCGCTCCGGCGACAGTGTGGAGGAGATCACCCCCGAGCGCGGCTTCGAGCTGCTCGCCGAGAAGCGGGCCAAGGGGCCGGCCAAGAAGACGGCGAAGAAGGCCACGGCCAAGAAGACGGCTCCGGCGAAGAAGACCGCCGCCAAGAAGACGGCGGCCAAGAAGACGACGGCGGCCGCCAAGAAGACCACGGCGAAGAAGACGGCCGCCAAGAAGACCACGGCGGCCAAGGCGACGGGTTCCGGCTCGGAAGACTGAGTCGCTCACCCGCTTCCTCTTTCGCGAACACCCCGGTACCGGCCTCGGTACCGGGGTGTTCCGCGCTCCGGCGTGCGCCCCTTAAGGGATCAAGGAGTGAGGGTCAGGGAAGGGGTGGGGACGAGGGAGGCATGGGGGTGGGTAGCTGCGGATAGGCTGAACGCATGACGCGAGCCGAGCAGCCAACGGCCCCCAATCCAGCACCGGACGACGCCCTCGTCGCGGATTCCCGCGAGCGCGCCGTCCGTTCACTGCTGCGCCGACCCGACCTGCGCCGCCTCTGGAGCGCGCAGCTCGTGAGCGGCGTCGGTGACGCCCTCGCGCTGCTCGTGCTGGTGGTGCTGGTCCTCCAGGCGGCCGTCACCCAGGGCTCCTTCGGCGGGGGCTACCGGGGCGCGGCGTTCGCAGTGGCGACGGTCTTCGGGGCCCGCGTGCTGGCCACCGTGCTCTTCGGTGCCGTCCTGCTCGGCCCGCTGACCACGCTCACCGCCCCGGACGGCCCGCTCGACCGGCGCTGGACCATGGTCGGCGCCGACGGGGTGCGGGCCGCGCTGCTGATCGTGGCGCCGCTGTGGATCGACTGGACGCCGGGCAACGCCCTGACCGTCCTGCTGGCCACCGCCTTCGTGACCGGCATCGCCGAGCGGCTGTGGACGGTGTGCCGGGAGAGCGCGGCCCCCGCGCTGCTGCCCGCCCCGCCCCCCGAGGGCGCGTCGGTGCGGCCGCTGCCGGACCACCTGGACGCGCTGCGCCGTCTGTCGCTGCGCACCGGCTTCGTGGCGCTGCCGCTGGCCGCCGCCGTCCTGGTCATCGCCTCCCTGTTCAACAACCTGCTGGCCACCGGCATCGCCTGGTTCGACCAGCACCACGCGGCCCTCGCCGCCTACGTCGCGGCCGGCCTGTTCGCCGCCTCGGTGTCCGTGCTGACCGCCCTGAAGCTGCCCGGCACGCGCACCCCGCGCCCGCGCTCCCCGCTGGAGGGCCTGCGCCGTCCGCGTTCCGGCTCCGGCGTGGACAAGGGCCGCACGGGCGCCGTGCTGCTGCTGGTCATCGCCTGCGCCGCCGTGGCCGGGGCCATCTCGGCCGCCGTCGCGGTGTGCGTGCTGCACGCCTCCGACCTGGGCGGCGGCCCGGTGCTCTACGGCCTGCTGGTGCTGGGCCTCACGGGCGGAGTCGGCGTCGGCATCCGTACCGCGCCCGCGCTGCTGCCCTCGCTGTCCCGGCGCCGGCTGCTCGCCCTGGCCATCGCGCTCACCGGCATCGCTCTGCTGGCCGCCGGACTCGTCCCGGACGTCACCACCGTCCTGCTGATCCTCACCCTGGCCGGCATCGGCGCGGGCATCTCCGCCAACACCGGGCACGCCCTGCTCGACCAGGAGACCGAGGACTCCCGCCGCACCCGGATCACCGAGCACCTGCACGCGGTCGTCCGGGTCTTCATGGCGCTGGGCGCCCTGATCGCCCCGGTCGTCGCCGGGCTCATCGGCCGCCACCGGCTGGAGAACGGCCGCTTCGTCTTCGCGCACGGCGGTGCCTCCTTCACCCTGATGCTGGTCGGCGCGCTGCTGCTCCCGGTGGCTGTGCTGGTCCTCGCCAAGGTCGACGACCGGTCCGGCATCCCGCTGCGCCAGGACATCAAGGACGCCCTGCTCGGCGGCGACGACCCGGTCACCGCCCCTGCGGGGAACGGTTTCTTCATCTCCCTGGAGGGTGGCGACGGCGCGGGCAAGTCCACCCAGGCCGAGGCCCTCGCCGAGTGGATTCGCGCCAAGGGCCACGAGGTCGTCCTCACCCGCGAGCCCGGCGCCACCCCGGTGGGCAAACGGCTCCGCTCGATCCTGCTGGACGTGTCCGAGGCCGGCCTGTCGCACCGCGCGGAGGCGCTGCTGTACGCCGCCGACCGCGCCGAGCACGTCGACACCGTCGTACGCCCCGCCCTGGAGCGCGGCGCGGTCGTCATCTCGGACCGGTACATCGACTCCTCCGTCGCCTACCAGGGCGCCGGCCGGGATCTGTCGCCGACCGAGATCGCCCGTATCAACCGCTGGGCCACCGGCGGTCTCGTCCCGCATCTGACCGTCCTGCTGGACGTGCCGCCGGAGGTCGCGCGGGAGCGCTTCACCGAGGCGCCGGACCGGCTGGAGTCGGAGCCGGCCGAGTTCCACGCGCGCGTGCGGGCCGGTTTCCTCACCCTCGCCGCCGCCGACCCCGGCCGCTACCTGGTCGTGGACGCGGGCCAGGAGCCCGAGGGCGTCACCCGCGTGATCCGGCACCGGCTCGACACCGTGCTGCCGCTCTCCGAGGCCGAGATCAAGGCCCAGGAGGAGGCGCGGAAGAAGGCCGAGGAGGAGGCCCGCCGCAAGGCGGAGGCCGAGGCCGCCCGCAAGGCCGAGGAGGAGCGGGTGGCGCGCGAGCGCGCCGAGCAGCTCGCGCGGCTGCGTGCCGAGGAGGAGGAGCGCAAGCGCCGTGAGCTGGAGGAGGCGCAGCGCCGCGAGGCCGAGCGACAGGAGGAGGAGGCCCGGCGTCGCGCCGAGGAGGCGCACCGCCGTGCCGAGGAGGAGCGTCAGCGGCTCCTCGCCGAGGAGAAGGCCCGCGCCGAGGAGGAGGCCCGCCGCAGGGCCGAGGAGGAGCGGCGCCGCAAGCAGGCCGAGGAGGAGGCCCGGCAGCGCGCCGAGGCCGAGGCCCTGCGCCTGGAGAAGCAGCGCAAGGCCGAGGACGCCCTGCTGCGTGCCGAGGAGGCCCGCAGGCGCGCGGCCGAGGCCGCCGCGGCGGCCGACACCGCGGCCCGCAAGCCGTCCGAGCCCGAGCGTGCCGTCCCGGACGCCCCGGCGCCCCGCGCGGGCGACGACACGGCCGTACTGCGCCCGGTGCGCGACGGCGGCTCCGCGGCCGAGGTGACGGCCGAGCTGCCGCAGCCACCCGCCCCGAAGGGCGCGGCCGACGAGACGGCGCTGCTGCCGAAGTTCTCCGACCGGGAGGCCGACGAGACCGCCGTACTGCCCCCGGTGAGTCCCGCCGAGGAGACGGCCGTACTGCCGCCGGTCCGCGACGACGCGGAGGACCGCACCCGCGAGATCCCGCAGCTCGGCGCCGACGGCAAGCCCCGGCGCCCGCGCCCCGACTGGGCCGAGGAGACCCCGCTGGACGATCTGCCGTCGCTCGCGGACGAACTCCTCGGGTCCTACGACGAGCACGACGAGCGCGACCGGCACGACGACGACGGCGGCCGGCGCGGCCGGGGCCGGCGCGGCTGACCGGGCGGAAGCAAGGGGCGGTGTCCACCGGGCGCTTCGGCGCGGCGGAGGGCACCGCCCTTCGCCGTGCGGACGGCACTGTCGGTGGCCCCCCGCACAATGGACGACGGAACACGAAGTGACGGAAAGGGCGGCGTGACCCATGAGCGTCTGGGACGACCTCGTCGGGCAGGAGAAGGTGAGCGCTGCGCTGGAGGCTGCCGCGCGGGACGCCGACGCGCTCGTCACGGCCGCCGCGGCCGACCAGCCGCCGCCCGAGGCATCGAAGATGACCCACGCCTGGCTGTTCACCGGACCGCCCGGCGCAGGCCGCAACCAGGCGGCGCGCGCCTTCGCCGCCGCCCTCCAGTGTGTGAGCCCCGACCGCGCCCTCGGCGGCACCCCCGGCTGCGGCTTCTGCGACGGCTGCCACACCGCGCTGCTGGGCACCCACGCGGACGTGTCCTCGGTCGCGGCCGTGGGCGCGGAGATCCTGGTCAAGGACATGCGGGACACGGTCCGCAAGTCGTACACCAGCCCGGCGAACGGGCGCTGGCAGATCATCCTGGTCGAGGACGCCGAGCGGCTGAACGAGAAGTCGGCCAACGCGGTCCTCAAGGCCGTCGAGGAGCCCGCCCCGCGCACGGTCTGGCTGCTGTGCGCGCCCTCCATCGAGGACGTGCTGCCCACCATCCGCTCCCGCTGCCGGCACCTGAACCTGCGTACCCCGCCGGTCGCGGCCGTCGCGGACATGCTGGTGCGCCGTGACGGCGTCGAGCCCGAGGTCGCCGCGGCCGCCGCCCGCGCCACCCAGGGGCATGTCGACCGCGCCCGGCGCCTGGCCACCGACCCCGAGGCCCGCCGTCGCCGCGCCTCGGTGCTGAAGCTGCCGCTGCGCATCGAGGAGGTCGGCGGCTGCCTCAAGGCCGCCCAGGAGCTGGTCGACGCCGCCGTCGAGGACGCCAAGCAGCTCGCCGAGGAGATGGACGGCAAGGAGGCCGACGAGCTGAAGGCCGCGCTCGGCGCCGCTCAGGGCGGCCGGCTGCCGCGTGGCACGGCCGGGGTGATGAAGGACCTGGAGGACATGCAGAAGCGGCGCCGCACCCGCACCCAGCGCGACAGCCTCGACGTCGCCCTGGGCGACCTCACCGGCTTCTACCGCGACGTGCTCGCCCTCCAGCTCGGCTCCCGCGTGGCCATCGCCAACGAGGACGCCGAGGACGCTCTCCAACGCATCGCCGGGGCGGGCTCCCCGGAGTCCACCCTGCGCCGTATCGAGGCCATCGCCGCCTGCCGTGACGCCCTGGACCGCAATGTGGCCCCGCTGCTGGCGGTGGAGGCGATGACCATGGCCCTGCGCGCGGGGTGAGCACGCCACAACCTGGACGCAGCGTACGCGAGGCGTCGCGCAGCGTTACGCTCGTTTGATGGACACCAGGCCCTCCCCGTCGCCCCCGCCCGCCCGGCCGCGCCGCTCGCTCCTGCCCGGGGCTGCTTCCCGAGCCACGGCCCGGACGGCGGCGGCCCTGCTCGCGGCGTCCGCACTGCTCGTGTCCGGCTGCGGCGCGAACGGTACGGGCTCGGACGGCACGGTGGCGGCGGCGTTGGCCGCGCTGCCGATGTCGACGCCCTCGGCGCTGTCTCCGTACTACACGCAGAAGCTGAGCTGGCGGGCGTGCGGCGCCCCCGGTTTCGAGTGCGCCACGATGAAGGTGCCGCTCGACTACGACAAGCCCGCTTCCGGTGACATCAAGCTGGCCCTCGCCCGCAAGAAGGCCACCGGCAAGGGCAAGCCGCTCGGCTCCCTGCTGGTCAATCCGGGCGGCCCCGGCGGCTCCGCGATCACATACCTCCAGCAGTACGCGGGCATCGGCTACCCCGCCGAGGTCCGGGCCCGCTACGACATCGTCGCCGTCGACCCGCGCGGGGTGGCCCGCAGCGAACCCGTGGAGTGCCTGAACGGGCGCCAGATGGACGCGTTCACCGAGGTGGACATGACCCCGGACGACGCCAAGGAGACGGACGCCCTGGTCGGTGCCGACCGGAAGTTCGCCGAGGCCTGCGGGCAGCACTCCGCGAAGCTGCTCCGGCACGTCTCCACCGTCGAGGCGGCCCGCGACATGGACGTCCTGCGCGAACTGCTCGGCGACAAGAAGCTGAACTACGTGGGCGCGTCGTACGGCACGCTCCTCGGCGCGACCTACGCCGGGCTGTTCCCCCACCGCACCGGCCGGCTGGTCCTGGACGGCGCGATGGACCCCTCGCTCGACGCCCGGCAGGTCAACCTGGACCAGACGGCGGGCTTCGAGACGGCGTTCCACGCGTTCTCGGCGGACTGCGTCAAGCGGGCCGACTGCCCGCTGAACGGCAAGGACGCGACCCCCGCGCAGGTCGGCGACCGCCTGCAGAAGTTCTTCCGGGCGCTCGACGCCCACCCGATCCCGGCCGGCGACGCGGACGGCCGCCGCCTGACCGAGTCGCTGGCGACCATCGGCGTGGTCGCCGCGATGTACGACCAGAGCACCTGGGAACAGCTCCGAGAGGCGCTGGACTCCGCGATGGACGAGAACGACGGCGCGGGCCTGCTCGCCCTGTCCGACACCTACTACGAGCGTGACTCCCGCGGTCACTACACCAACCTGATGATGGCCAACGCGGCCGTGAACTGTCTCGACCTGCCGCCGGCCTTCGAGAGCCCGGAGCAGGTGGAGCAGGCGCTGCCGCAGTTCGAGAAGGCGTCACCGGTGTTCGGCCCGGGCCTCGCCTGGTCCGCCTTGAACTGCACGTACTGGCCGGTCAGGGCCATCGGTGAGCCGCACCGCATCGAGGCGAAGGGCGCGGCGCCCATCGTGGTCGTCGGCACCACCCGCGACCCGGCGACCCCGTACCGCTGGGCCCGGTCCCTCTCCCGCCAGCTCTCCTCCGGCCGCCTCCTCACCTACGAGGGCGACGGCCACACCGCCTACGGCCGCGGCAGCGCCTGCATCGACTCAGCGATCAACACCTACCTCCTCCACGGCACCCCGCCCGCCCCCGGCAAACGCTGCACCTGACCCCCGCCGCACCGGGCCCCCTCGGGCCGGGGCCCGGTACGAACCACCCCTCGAACCTGTGTAGACTTACCGACGTTGCCGATCGCACCCCGGTGCGTCCAACACGCCGCTTTAGCTCAGATGGCCAGAGCAACGCACTCGTAATGCGTAGGTCTCGGGTTCGAATCCCGAAAGCGGCTCCGCTGAGAAACCCCAGGTCACGTTGCTCGTGACCTGGGGTTTCCTGTTTCGGGCGATCTGTCGGTGACGGGGTGCCCGGGCCTGGTCTTGGCCTTGCCTTGCGCCCACTTGACCGTGTCGGCGTAGGCGTCGAGGGCGCCGCTCGCTTTCTGGGAATACGCCTACGACCCGGCCGGACACCTAGTGTCCGAGACCGACTTCGACGACCGCACCCTCGCGTACGTCTTCGACCCCGCGGGCCATCTCGTCTCCCGGACGAACGCACTCGACGAGACGACGACGTTCGAGCGCGACGCGCTGGGGCGCACCGTCCGCAAGGACGCGGCGGGCCGAGTGAGCACCTTCGCGTACGACCTCTCGGACCAGCTCGCCGAAGCGATCGGCCCCGACGGCACTCGCCTGACCGTCCTCCGCGACCAGTACGGCCGCGTCCGCACGGAAACGGTCGACGACCGCACCCTCACGTACGACCACGACGAACTGGGCCGCCGCACCGGCCGCACCACCCCCACCGGCGCCCGCACCACCTGGTCTTACGACGCCGCGGGCCGCCGCACGGACCTGGTCGTCTCCGGCCGCCCCATCGACATCGACTACGACGACGCAGGTCGCGAACTCACTCGCGGAATCGGCGACTTCCTCACCCTCACCAACACCTACGACCCGCTGGGCCGCCTGTCCACCCAGACAGCGACCACGGACGGCGAGACCCGCCAACGCCGGGCCTACACCTACCGGGCCGACGGCAACCTCACCGCCCTCGACGACCACCTCGACGGCCCCCGCACCTTCACCCTCGATCCAGCAGGCCGCGTCACCGCCATCCACGCCACAAACTGGTCCGAGTCGTACGCCTACGACGCGGCGGGGAACCAGACCATGGCCTCCTGGCCGACCACCCACCCCGGCCACGAAGCCACCGGCGACCGCACCTACACCGGCACCCGCATCACCCGAGCCGGCGGAGTCCGCTACGAACACGACGCCCTCGGCCGCGTCACCCTCCGCCAGAAACCCCGCGTCTCCCATAAGCCCGACACCTGGCGCTACGCATGGGACCCGGAAGACCGCCTCGCCCAGGTCACCACCCCCGACGGCACCGTGTGGCGCTACACCTACGACGCCCTGGGCCGCCGCACCTCAAAGCAACGTCTGTCGGCAGACGGCATGACGGTGACGGAACAGGTCATCTTCACCTGGGACGGCACCACCCTCTGCGAACAGACGACCTCGGCACCCGACGTCCCGAACCCGGTCACCCTCACCTGGGACCACCGCGGCCTGCAACCGATCGCCCAGACCGAGCGCATCACCGCCGCCGACGCCCCCCAGACGGAGATCGACTCCCGCTTCTTCGCGATCGTCACCGACCTCGTCGGCACCCCACGCGAACTCGTGGCAGAGGACGGCGAGATCGCCTGGCGCACCCGCACCACCCTCTGGGGCAGCACTACCTGGAACACCACCGCCACCACCTACACCCCACTCCGCTTCCCAGGCCAGTACTACGACCCCGAAACCGGCCTCCACTACAACTACTTCCGCCACTACGGCCCGGAGATCGGGCGTTATACGACCCTCGATCCATTGGGCCTGGCCCCTGCACCCAACCCCGTCACCTACGTGGTCAATCCGACCACATGGTCCGACTCGCTCGGCCTCGCTCCCGACTATCAGTCGATCTACAAGGCCCCCCAGCGGGGGCAAGGTGAGATTCAAGAATCCCTGGGATACCGGGCCGAAGACTTCCCGGGTGGACCCCATGACCCGTACATGGATGGAAAGGCATATTTCGCCAAGGAGCGTGAACTCGCAGATAAATATGCCCGGCATTATGGTGAAGGCGTCATAGAGATCAAAATTCCTCGGGAAGAGTATGATCTTCGCTTCGGGCAGTACGAGCGCCCTTACGAGGGCGGACCCCTGACCGAGATCGAGATCCCGAACACTTCCGTGGAGGATCTGAACCACTACCCCAGAGTGAGGCACAGGTAGCTATGGCGGACGAATGGGAAGACGCAAAGCTCCGGCATCCGGTCGGCAGTAAGACTCACGGGGTGGTCCGCATTCGACGACCGTTCGGAGTTTTCATCGAGCTGGACGGCTCTCCCGAAGTGATCGGATTCCTGGACATTGCCTCGTACAACCCCGATCCACCGGCGCTCGACCTGCCTGAGGTCGGAGCAAAAGTCTCGGCCGAAGTAGCGTTCCACGACGAACAGAAGAGGCAGATCAGAGTTCGGGTAGGCGAACCGTTCTGGAATGGTTCGTGACCGGTTCGAGACTCGCGAGGAGGTGTACGAAAACCCCAATGGGGATTCGACAACACCCGGAACGGCCAGGTCCCTGGGTGCGAGGAACACTATTACTATGACCGCTGAGCTCTCCCCCCGAAACAGCGAGGTTCTCGCCCCGCTCTACGGCCGGGCCCCCCTGGATCTGAGCTCCGTCAGACTCCGGTCCGTGCACCTCGACTGGCACGGCCCCACCGTGACGCTGCGGCTGGACCTGCCCGCTCTGCCCTTGCCGCTGCCGGAGGAATGGGCAGCCGCGGACGTCGACACGGTGCAGGGGCAGCTCCAGTTCCTCGCTGTGGAGGATCTGGAGCTGGACGCCTGGGAGCCCGGACTGCTCGTCTCTTTCGAACTGGCAGTGCTCAGTGAGAGCAGGCACAGGATGCGCGTCGCGGTGTCGCATGGCGGGAAGCCCGACTTCCTCCGCTTCACCGGCAGTACCGATGTGCTCGTCGGCCACATCAGCGGATTCCGGGCCGGTCCAAAAGGCGCGGACAGCGGGCCTCACCACTTCCTCAGCAGACTCGACGCCAGGCTCCACACCACTGTTCCCGACCCGAGCGAGAAAACCTTCTATGAACGCCTCTGAGGGTGCTGCAAAGAGCAGCCCAGAGCTCCCGGCGCTGTGCGCGCACGACGTCCTGAGCAACAGCGACCTCTTCTACGTCCACTTCGACGAACGAGGCTGCTCCGTCACCCTCGGATTCTCCCGTGTGCACGGCAGCGAGGGCTTCGAGTTCTTTCTGCGCTTCCCTGATGTACGGGATGTGCACGTGCGGGGTTGGGGCGCCCCAGGACAGAAGGACGTCCACGTCGACAGAGCGCCCGACGGCACGGTCCAAGTGTCCGCTTCCTCCGACGGATCGTCGCTGCGGTTCCGCGCCGCCGACGCCACCCTGTCAAGAACACGTGATTTTCTCGCGTCGTCGAGCAGCTGAGCAGCATCCCCGTCGACGGACTGCTGCCGGCGGTTGCGCGGGCGCGGGCGTCAGTCCTCGGTCGGGGTGCCGAGTTCGGTGACCTCGGTCCAGTGGACGGTCTCGTTGGTCACGTCGAGCTGGTTGTCCCAGTCGTCGACGGCGATCACGGCGTACATCACGTTCTCGCCGTCCGCCGCGCTGGTGTGGAGGAACGAGGTGGTGTCCGGGCCGAGGTATTCGACGCGGTGGGCGAGCCAGACCCGGCCACCGTCGCCGTCGTCGTACTTCTCGGCCTTGAAGACCTCGTACCGCTTCAGGTCGGACTCGGTGTTCGGCGTCCACTCCAGGAAGACGCCGTCCTCGCGGGGCGTCGCCGTCAGGCCGGTGACGGGCGCCGGGGCGACGAGGTCACCGTCCGTGGTGGCGGAAGCGGGCGCGGAGACGGGGGAACGGTTGCCGCCCTTGTCCACGGCGACCACCGTGTAGGCATAGGTGGAGCCGTGACTGATCGTCAGGTCGGTGTAGGTGCTTCCGGACACGTCCGTGTACAGGTGACCGTCGCGGTAGACGTCGTACCGTTCGACATCGCCGCTGGTCGAGCGGGCCCAGCTCACGACGATGCCGGTGCCCGGCTTGAACACGGCCGTCACGGCGGTGGCCGGTGCGGGGGCGAGGTCGCCGCGGGTGGCGGACGCCGTGGCGCGCGTCGCGGAGGTGTTGCCCGCGGCGTCGACGGCGGAGACGTAGTACGTGTAGCCCGTGCGCTCGGCGGCGGCCGTATCGGTCCAGGAGGCCGAGGACACCGTGGTGACCTGCGTCACCGGGGCCTCCGGGAGGCCCGGCTCGGTCTGCTGTCGGCGGAAGACGGTGTACGTGGCCGCACCCGGAACCGGCTGCCAGGCCAGGGCGACGCCGCCCTGCCCGTCCGTGGCCGTCAGGCCGGTCGGCGCCACCGGAGCGGTGCGGTCCACCGTGGTGGTGGACACGTCTGCGCTGCCGGTGGACTCGCGGCCGGCCTTGTCGACGGCGCGGAGTTCGTAGAAGAAGGTCTGGCCGGTCACGGGCGGCGCGTTCACGAAGGACGGCGAGGTGAGCAGCGTGGTGCCGCTGACCTTGGCCCAGCTCGCGCCGCTCGCCCGCCGGTACACGCGGTACCCGGCGAGGTCCATCTCCTTGTTCCGGGTCCAGCGCAGCGTGGCCTTCGCCGTCCCGCGGTCGTACGCGGCGGTGAGCCCGGTCGGCGCCAGAGGCTTGACCGTGTCCGTCCTGGCGTCGGTGCGGGGGGTGTACGTGAAGGCGGCGGAGGCGTAGCCGGTCCACGCGACGTAGTCCACGCGGAGCGTGTGCCTGCCCGCCGGGATGGTCAGGTCGGCGGTCTTGCGGGCGGTCGAGGAAACGTTCCGCCACAGGTCGATCCGCCGCACGCCGTCGACGTATACGCGCATCCCGTCCTGCGTGGCCGCGGCGAGCCGGAACGGGCCGCCGGAGCCGAAGTCACGGGTCACGGACCAGCGGACGGAGAAGTTGTCCTTCGGCAGGGTGACACCGGCCGGGTCGCCGTAGCCGTAGTTCTCGGCTATCGCCGAGTCGCAGGCGGTCAGCTTGGGCGTGCCCTTGAACGAGGTGTTCGCGTAGTACTGCGCGGTCCAGGACGGCGAGGCGCAGGTGACGGCGGAAGCCGGGGTGGCGGTCAGCAGACCGCCCGCCGTGGCGAGCGCGGCCGTCAGAGTCGCGGCTGCCATGCGGGGACGAGTCGTCACAGGAGAGGGCCCTTTCTGGACCTGCGGGAACACGGACAAGTGATGTTCGTGTGACTGGTGAGGCGGGGAGAGGGTTGCCCTGGACGAGCCATGGCTTTCCGGTCGTCGTTCGGCCGCGCGGGGCACCGGCTCAGTGCGTCAGCTTCAGCCCCGCCACGCACGCGATGATCCCGAGCAGCAGCAGGATCTTGGCCGTACTGGCCGGCTCACCGCCGAAGAGCATCGCGTAGGCCGCCGTGAGGGCCGCTCCGATGCCGACCCAGACCGCGTAGCCGGTACTGACCGGGACCGTGCGGAGGGCGAAGGCGAGGCCGGACATGCTCAGCAGCAGGCCCAGGACGAAGACGACGGACGGAAGCGGGCGGCTGAAGCCCTGCGACTTGCCGAGGGCCGTCGCCCATACCGCTTCCAGCATTCCGGAGATCACGAGCGCGATCCATCCCATGTCGAACTCCCACGCGCCGTCTTGTCGTGGGCTGGGTACGGCGCACTCGTCCAGGAGCCGCGTTCGAGCTCTGCCGGCCATGGTCGCACAGGTGGCGCGCCCTCACTTGGCGTCGGCGTAGCACTCCACCACGGCGGTGCTGAAGGGAAAGCGGACCGGGGTGTCGCCGAAGGTGAGGCGGGCCGCCAGGGCGGAGGCTTCCCGGATCGCCTCGGCGACCTGCTCGGCCTCCTCGGCGGGGCAGTGCACGATCACCTCGTCGTGCTGGAAGAAGACCAGCTCGGCGGCGAGGTCCACGCACGCGCGCCGCAGAGCGGCGAGGAGCAGCAGCGCCCAGTCGGCCGCGCTGCCCTGGACGACGAAGTTACGGGCGAACCGGCCCCGGCCCCGGTCGGCGGCCGTTTCCCCGCGCTCCTCGCCCAGCGGAATGCCCGCCTCCTCCGCGGCGTCCGCGCCCGTCCCCGCCGCGGGCGGGCAGGTGCGGCCCAGCCAGGTGCGGACCAGGCGCCCCTCCTCGCCCGCGCGGGCCGCCTCGTCCACGTAGGCCACCGCCTTGGGGTAGCGGCGGCGCAGGGCGGCCAGGTTCTTCAGGCCGTCGCCCGCGGTCTGGCCGTAGACCGCGCCGAGGACGGCCAGCTTGGCCTGGTCTCGGTCGCCGGAGAAGGTGCGGTCGGACACCGCCTGGTAGAGGTCGCCCTCGCGGGCCGCCACCTCCATCAGGCCGGGGTCGCGGGAGATCGCCGCCAGCACTCTCGGCTCCATCTGCGCCGCGTCGGCCACCACCAGCCGCCAGCCGGGGTCGGCCACCACCGCGCGGCGGATCACCTTGGGGATCTGCAGCGCGCCCCCGCCGTTGGTGACCCAGCGCCCGGTGACCGTGCCGCCCGCGTGGAACTCCGGCCGGAACCGCCCCTCGCGCACCCAGTCCCGCAGCCAGGACCAGCCGTGCGCCACCCAGATGCGGTACAGCCGCTTGTACTCCAGCAGCGGGGCCACGGCCGGGTGGTCCACGGAACGCAGCTCCCAGCGGCGGGTGGAGCCCACCTTGATCCCGGCTCGCGCGAAGGCCCTGATCACATCGGCCGGGAGGTCGGGGCGGACCCGGTGGCCGAAGGCGGCGGAGACCTCGTCGGCCAGCTCGGCCAGCCGGCGGGGTTCGCCGCCGCCCGCGTACCGCTCTCCCAGCAGGTCGGTGAGCAGGGCGCGGTGCACGTCCGCGCGCCAGGGCAGGCCCGCGCGGTTCATCTCGGCGGCCACCAGCATCCCCGCCGACTCCGCGCTGGTCAGCAGGCGCATCCGGTCGGGGTGGGCGGTCCGCTCGTGTCTTCGCTGCTGTTCGGCGTAGACCTCCAGGAGGTCCGTCAGCGGCATCCGGGTGCCAGTCGGTTCGAACAGTGAGGACTGCGCGCCCGGTTCGGCCGCGCGCTGCGGTGGGTCGGTCGGTACGGGGCCGCCCCGGAGACGGGCCAGGGCGGCGGCGGCCGAGCGTGGTTCGCCGTGCCGCCCCTCGTGGCCCAGGAGCAGGGTCTCGGCGTCCTCGACGTCGTAGCACCGCTCTACTCGCACCCCCGTGGCGAGCAGGCGCGGGTAGACCTCGGCGGTCGACCTCCACACCCAGCGTCCGGTCTCCGGGCGGCTCCGCACCGCCTGGGCGAGATCGCTCTCGCGCCGGACCGGACCGGCGGGCAGCCCGTCCCGGCCGAGGGGGGCGACGTCCACGCCACCGTCCTCGGCCGGTGCGAGTGCCCACCGGTCGGTCATGCGTCCGAGTGTGGCAGGGGGGTCTGACAATGGTCCTGAGCTGCGCTTTCGCCGCGCGGGTCAGCTCTCCTGCTCGTCGTCCGGGTGGGTGGCCGCCTGCTGGGCCGAGTCGGCCGCCTGCTTCTGCTCCAGGAGCAGGGCCAGCACCCGGTTCACGTACTCCTCGGTGCCTTCCTTGGTGATGCCGAGGCCGGCCAGGACGCCGGTGCCGTTCTCCTGCTCCAGCAGGGCGAGCAGGATGTGCTCGGTGCCGATGTAGTTGTGGCCGAGCCGGAGCGCCTCGCGGAAGGTGAGTTCCAGGGCCTTCTTGGCCTCGGGGCCGTAGGGGACCAGGTCGGGGGTGGTGCCGGTGGCCGGGGGGAGCGCGGCGGTCGCTGCCTGGCGTACGGCGTCGGCCGCCACACCCTGTGCCTCCATGGCCTTCACCGCGAGGCCCTCCGGTTCGGCCAGCAGGCCGAGGACGAGGTGCTCGGGGCGGCCTTCGGCGTTGCGGGCGGTCACCGCGGCGTTGTGCGCCGCCATGACGACGTTGCGGGCGCGGGGGGTGTAGCGGTTGAAGCCCTGGTTGGGGTCGAGGTCGGCCGACTCCTTTGAGACGAACCGCTTCTGCGCCGCCTGCCGGGTCACGCCCATGCTCTTGCCGATGTCGGTCCAGGACGCGCCGGAGCGGCGGGCCTGGTCCACGAAGTGCCCGATCAGATGGTCCGCCACGTCGCCCAGGTGGTCCGCGGCGATCACCGCGTCCTGGAGCTGTTCGAGGGGCTCGGCGTGGGCGGTCTTGATGGCCTCGATGAGGTCGTCGAGGCGTACGGATGCCGTGACTTTCGGGTTGGTCGCCATGTGACAACCGTAGGTTGACAGTGGCGGACTGTCAACCGATGGTTGACAGTCGCTGGTCGAGGAATTCCAGAAGGGTTTTCCACAGGCTGTGGACGGTTTCGGCGGGCTGTCGGCCCACCGTGGCACGATCGACCACGTGACCAGCACTGCCAGTACCGTCGAACGCGCCTTCGCGGCCGCTCTCTACGACGACACCGACTCGGGACTCGACACCGGCGCGTCCCTGCTCGCCGCCGACACCGGTGCCGACGCCGAACTCGCCCGGCGCGGTGAGGAGTTCGTGGCGGTCGCCTGGCAGCGCGGGTGGCAGCCCGCCGACGTGGTGCGGTTGGTGCGGCGAGAGCTGGAGGACGCCCACCTCGGCCTCGCCGCCGCGCTGATCCGTGCCCAGGCCGCGAAGGACCGGCCGCGCGGACCCCGCTGGACCGCCCAGCTCGACGCCCTCGCCGAGCAGCCCGAGG
Source organism: Streptomyces griseoluteus (assembly GCF_004784465.1). Lineage (GTDB taxonomy): Bacteria > Actinomycetota > Actinomycetes > Streptomycetales > Streptomycetaceae > Streptomyces > Streptomyces griseoluteus. The sequence goes on from NZ_SRRU01000004.1 coordinate 510,543, forward strand.
CCCGCCCCGCCGACCGCTTCTCGCACGCCACCACCGTCCTGGAGCTGTACCGGCTGTTGCTGCGGCTGCCCACGCTGGAGCCGCTGGAGGAGCCCCGCCGGCCCGCCGGACCCGGCACCTCCCGGATGCTCGGCCGTATCCGCGCCCTGCTCGCCAAGGCCGAGGGCACCGGCTACCCGGAGGAGGCCGAGGCGCTCACCGCCAAGGCACAGGAGCTGATGGCCCGGCACAGCGTGGACGAGGCGCTGCTCGCCGCCTCCGCCCCGGCGCCGGACGCGCCCGGCGCCTGCCGGATAGGCGTCGAGCCGCCGTACGAGCAGGCCAAGGCCGTACTGCTGGACGCGGTCGCCCGGGCCAACCACTGCCGCGCGGTGTGGAACGAGCCGTACGCCTTCTCCACGGTCGTCGGCTTCGAGGCCGACCTGGAGGCGGTGGAGCTGCTGTACACCTCGCTGCTGGTGCAGGCCACCCATGCCATGGCCAGGGCCGAGGCCGCCCAGCGGGCCGGGGGCCGCAAGCGGACCAAGAGCTTCCGCCAGTCGTTCCTCGCCGCCTATGCCCACCGCGTCGGCGACCGTCTCACCGCCGCCGCCGAAAGCCAGGTCAGCGAGGACCTGCTCCCGGTGCTGGTCACCCGCGAAACAGCCGTCACCGACCGCCTGGAAACCATGTTCCCCCGAACGACCACCACCCGCCTGCGCGGTATCAACGACGAGGCCGGCTGGACGGAGGGAGCGAAGGCGGCGGACAAGGCCCAGGTGAGGGCTCGTCCGAGGCTGCCGTGAGACCCCGGCGCCACCGCATCCGGGACGGCGGCGCCCGCGCGCAAGCCGACCGGCGCGCCTTGCCGTGACCGGACCGGCCGCAGGCCGCCGAAGTCCGGGCCGCCGCATCTAGGCCGCTCGGACCTGAGCCGCCGACCGCTCCCGGACGATGGCCGACCACCCCTGAAGGGGGCGTGTCCCCGCGGGAGCCGGCCTGGTGACACACCCTGCCGGGACCGCGCCGGCCGCACGCTGCCGGACCCCGTGCCGCCGAACCGCGACGCGTCCCGCCCGAGCCGTTGACCGCCCGCCGGGCGACGGCCCGCCGCCGCGCGCGGAGCGCGTCCGCGCGGGAGCCGCCCGAGGTGGGCCACCCGGCCGCGACCGCGCCCGCCGCAGGCCGCCGGACCCCGTCCCGCCGAGCCGAGGCCGGTCAGGCCCGAGCCGCTGGGCGAAGCCCCGCCGTGGTCGTACCCACCGCAGGCTGTCGGACCCGGCCCTGCCGAGCCGAGGCCGGTCAGGCCCGAGCCGCTGGGGGCGAAGCCCTGCCGTGGTCGTCTCACCGCAGGCTGCCGGACCCCGGTCCGCCGAGCCGAGGCGTCAGGCCCGAGCCGGTGAGGGCGAAGTCCTGCCGTGGCCGTACCAACCGCGGGCTGCCGGGACTCCGGCCCCGCCGAACCCCCGCCCCCGGGCGGAGCCCTAGTCGCCGACCTGCTGGAACGCGCTCACCGACGCGTTCGCCGAGTCCGTGCCCTTGGCCGCCACCGGGCCGAACTTCCAGGGGAAGCTCTTCGCGTCGCCGCCGCCCGGCAGTGTGACCTCCATGGTGCCGGCGTCGAGCGCCTTGGCGTCGCCCTCCGCGCCGCGGGTGTAGGAGACGGTGAAGGTCGCCGACGCGCCCTTGGCCAGCTTCAGGGTCTGGGCCTGGGCGCCCTCGCTGGCCGGCAGTTTCACCGAGCGGTCGCCCTGACGCAGGACGACGCCGGGGAAGTGGTCCAGAGTGCAGGGGGCGCTCTGGTTGGTGATGCTGACCGGCACCTCGCCGGTGTCCCCGGCGGCGGGCGCGACGCTCGCGGAGCCGACCTCCAGGGCCACCGCGCCGGTCGCGCAGCCCGATCCGGCCTTGCTCTTGGCACCGTCCGCGCCGCCACTGCCGCCGCCGTCGCAGGCGGTCAGGGCCAGGGCGGCGGCGAGAGCGGTGAGGGTGAGCGGAATGACGCGGCGCATGTACTGGTCCCATCGAGATCGTGACGTCTCCCCGCATCATGGCGCCTCGGCACGGCGGCCGAGCACGCACCCCCGGCGATTCACCAGGACGGGGACCGCCTACGACGGCTGGAGACTCGTCGGCAGCCCGGTGGGCAGCTTGCCGCCCTCCGCCCTGGTGTACGACTCCGACCCGGCACTGCCCTTCCAGGTCACCTTCAGCGCCTTGCCGTCGACGGAGTCGACCGTGCCCTCGGCCCGGCTGTCGTCGCCGCTCTGACAGGTGAGCCGGATCACGCCCTGGCCCGCCTGCTCGCCCGCCGTACCGCTGCACACCGTGCCGCCGGTGACGAAGAGCCCGGCCTGCTTGCCGGTGATGACCAAGGCGATGATCTTGCCGCCGCCGGTGGTGATCCAACTGCCCTGAAGCCGGTCCGAGGCTCCCGCGCCGCCGGAGCCGTCCGGGCCGGAGGGGGTCGGGGCCGCGCTGCTCGTGGTGGGGGAGTCGTCCGGGGAGCCGTCCCCGCCGCACGCCGTCACGGTCAGCGCGAGCGCGCCCACCAGTCCCGCCGCCGCAGCGGCCCGTACCTTCGCCGTCGTCACGTCACGCTCCCAACCAGTAGCCGGTCGCCCCGCCGGCCGTGCGCGAGGCCCCCCAGAGCCGGAGGTCCGCAGCAAGTTACCAGCCGTTACCCGGAGGAATCCGGGACACGGGGCAACAACAAGCGCCCGGCGTGCGTCTCCCCGAAGGCGGGACGTTCGGTTTTGGACGACCTGGCGCGGAAGCACGGGCGCGGCGCCCGCTCGCGCATGCCCGGAGCCGCTTTCGGGCATGCGCGTCAACACCACCTGCCCCAGCGGCTCGGGTAAAGCGGACGTCAAAGCTGTAACCGCAGGAACACCCGCCGTGCACGTGCATCTGCTCATTCATCTGCACATGAACAAGGTTATGATCCGGGTCGATCGACCATGGCCACATCAGACAGTGCACAGCGGGGAGCGACCTGTGGACCGCTACGTTGACGGCGTGTACGGGGGGTACGACGTGTACAACGGCATGGCTGCCACGCAGCTGGACGGCGTGGCCTGGCAGAAGAGCCGCCACAGCAACTCCCAGGGCTCCTGCGTGGAGTTCGCGCGGCTGCCCGGCGGCGAGGTCGCGGTGCGCAACTCGCGCTTCCCGGACGGCCCCGCGCTGGTCTACACCCGCGCGGAGATCGAGGCGATGCTGCTCGGCATCAAGGACGGCGAGTTCGACCACCTCATCATCGGCTGACCCCGCCGCCGGCTGCCCCGGGCGGCAGCCGGTCCGGCAACGATGTCAACCCGCCTGACCAGCAAGGGAGTCGGACGCCCCGGCCGCCCTGCCCGAGGTCCTCTAATCGAGGCCGCCCTGCCCGAGGTCGTCCTTCCCGAGCCGGAACAGCGCCCACACCAGCTTGCCCCCGCCGTCGCCCAGGGCCGGGTGCCAGCCCCAGCCGTCCGCGAAGGACTCCACCAGCAGCAGCCCGCGCCCTGACTCGGCGGAGAAGTCGTCCTCGGTCTCGCGCGGCACCGGGCTTTCGTCGCTCGGGTCGCGCACCGCGCACACCAGCCGCCCGGTCCAGTGCAGCAGATGCAGCCGGACGGGCGCCGACTGCCCGGCACCGGGCGGGAGTTCGGCGGGCATGGCATGGCGCAGCGCGTTGGTGACGAGTTCGGAGACGACCAGGGCTATGTCGTCGAAGCGGTCGCCGACGTCCCACGGGCCGAGGGTGGAGCGGGTGAAGTTCCGCGCTTCGCGGACGGCCTCGTAGCGGGCCGGCAGCGCGCAGGAGGCGGCGCCGGACACGGCTGAGGGGTCCAGCGGAGGAAGGCCCTGCCGTAACGGCTTGAGCATGGTCGATCCATTCGTCCCCATGCGAGGCACTCCCGGAATTCGCGGTCGTTGCGAGGCAGCGGTGGCGCGGCACCCATGGTTTCGGATGCGCACAGCAGATGCAAGGGCAGATGCACGTGCACGCGGCCGAAATCACCCTGCGCGTACCGCTTCTTGGCCATTTTTTCCGCCATCGGCGCGCACATCGGCGCCAGTGGTCGTGACCTCTGGCGGGCAGAAACGGTTCACCTCTTTCCGTTTCCGTAACCGTACGAGTACTGCTTGAAGTGTTTTAGTGGCAGACTCAGATACTTGCGGATGGTTGGGGAGGCGACGTACGTGAGCGCGGGAGAGCCCGGATCGGTGGTGCGGCGGATGCTGCTCGGCTCGCAACTCAGGCGGCTGCGGGAAGCGCGGGGGATCACACGCGAGGCGGCGGGTTACTCGATCCGCGCCTCCGAATCGAAGATCAGCCGGATGGAGCTGGGCCGGGTGAGCTTCAAGACCAGGGACGTCGAAGACCTGTTGACGCTCTACGGCATCGACGACGAGGCGGAGCGCGAGTCACTGCTCTCCCTCGCGCGGGAGGCCAACGTGGCGGGCTGGTGGCACAGTTACTCCGACGTGCTGCCGAGCTGGTTCCCCACCTATGTGGGCCTGGAGGGCGCCGCGCACCTCATCCGGGTCTACGAGGTGCAGTTCGTGCACGGCCTGCTCCAGACCGAGGACTACGCCCGCGCGGTGGTCCGGCGCGGCATGCGGGGCGCGAGCGCGGCGGACATCGAGCGGCGGGTGGCCCTGCGCCTGGAGCGGCAGAAGCATCTGCTCGGTGACCACGCGCCCGAGTTCCACATCGTGCTCGACGAGGCCGCCCTGCACCGCCCCTACGGCGACCGCGATGTCATGCGCGGTCAGCTCCGGCACCTGATCGAGGTCTCCGAGCGGCCCAACGTGCGCCTCCAGGTCATGCCCTTCGCCTTCGGCGGACACTCCGGGGAGAGCGGCGCCTTCACCCTGCTCAGCTTCCCCGAGTCGGACCTCTCCGACGTGGTCTACCTGGAGCAGCTCACCAGCGCGCTCTACCTGGACAAGCGTGAGGACGTCGCCCAGTACGAGCACGCCCTCAAGGAACTCCAGCAGGACAGTCCGGGCCCCGAGGAGAGCCGCGAACTCATCCGAAGGCTCGCCGAACAGGTGTGACTTAAAAGGGAGTTGAGGAGTCGTGTGCTCCTCGCTCTCCGTAGCGCACCAGTACGATGGCCCGTGATCAGCACCTGGCGTGACTCAGCCGTACGCTCACGATTGAGGGATCACATGGCGGCCTTTCTCAGCGACCTGGCCCAGCAGTACATCGACGGCGAGTGGCGGCCGGGCACCGGCTCCTGGGACGTCATCGACTTCAACCCGTACGACGACGAGAAGCTGGCCTCGATCACCGTGGCCTCGGTCGACGAGGTCGACCAGGCGTACCGGGCCGCCGAGCGCGTCCAGAAGGAATGGGCGCGCACCAGCCCCTACGCGCGTCGCGCGGTCTTCGAGCGGGCCCTCGCCCTGCTGGAGGAGCGCGAGGAGGAGATCGCCGAGCTGATCGTCGCGGAGCTGGGCGGCACCCGCGTGAAGGCCGGCTTCGAGCTGCACCTCGCCAAGGAGTTCCTGCGCGAGTCGGTGCACCTGGCGCTGGCCACCGAGGGCCGCATCCTGCCCTCCCCGCTGGAGGGCAAGGAGAACCGCCTCTACCGCGTCCCGGTAGGCGTGGTGGGCGTGATCAGCCCCTTCAACTTCCCCTTCCTGCTGTCGCTGAAGTCGGTCGCCCCGGCGCTCGCGCTCGGCAACGGCGTGGTCCTCAAGCCGCACCAGAACACCCCGATCGTGGGCGGCACCCTGATCGGCAAGCTCTTCGAGGACGCGGGCCTGCCCGGCGGGCTGCTCAACGTGGTCGTCACCGACATCGCGGAGATCGGGGACGCCTTCCTCGAGCACCCGGTGCCGCGGGTCATCTCCTTCACCGGCTCCGACGGCACCGGCCGCCATGTCGCGACGGTGTGCGCCGCGAACTTCAAGCGGGCGGTGCTCGAACTCGGCGGCAACAGCGCCCTGGTCGTGCTGGACGACGCCGATCTCGACTACGCGGTGGACGCGGCCGTCTTCAGCCGGTTCGTGCACCAGGGGCAGGTCTGCATGGCCGCCAACCGGGTGCTGGTGGACCGTTCGGTGGCGGAGGAGTTCACCGAGAAGTTCGTCGCCAAGGTGCGCTCGCTGCCGGTGGGCGACCCGCGCGACCCGGCCACGGTCATCGGCCCGGTCATCAGCTCCACGCAGGCGAACGCCCTCTCCGGGGTGGTCGAGCAGGCGCTGGCGGAGGGGGCCACGGCGCTGGTGCGCGGCCCGGTGGAGGGGAACCTGGTCGCGCCCAGCGTGCTCACCGACGTGCCCGAGGGGTCGGAGCTGCTGCGGCAGGAGGTCTTCGGGCCGGTCGTCTTCCTCGTCCCGTTCGACGGCGAGGAGGAGGCGGTCCGGATCGTCAACGACACCCCGTACGGGCTCAGCGGCGCCGTCCACACCGGTGACATCGAGCGCGGGGTGGCCTTCGCGCAGCGGATCGACACGGGGATGTTCCATGTGAACGACGGCACCGTGCACGACGAGCCGATCGTGCCCTTCGGCGGTGAGAAGCACTCCGGCATCGGCCGGCTGAACGGTGAGACGACCCTGGAGGCGTTCACCACGACCAAGTGGATCTCGGTGCAGCACGGGCGCAGCGGCTTCCCGTTCTGAGCCGCCGCGAGAAACTTCGCCGTCACGGGCCATTGAGGACAGGATCTGACCTCGATGGCCCGTAGCTTCGTCGGTGTCGGGGCGGACGGCCCCGGCGGGAGCCGAGGAAGAGGCGGACGGTCATGGTCACTCATGTGGGAGCCGAGGCGCCGGGCGACGAGCGCGGAGCACTGCTGGCGTTCCTGGAGGAGCAGCGGAGCGGCATCCGCCGGGCCCTGCTGGGCCTGACGGAGGAGCAGGCGCGCACCCGGCCCAGCGCGAGCGAACTGTCGCTGGGCGGGCTGCTGAAGCACGTCGCCGAGGTCGAGCAGGCGTGGCAGGCCCGCGCCCGGCAGGAGCCGCCGGCGGTGGAGCGGGACCAGTCGAACTGGCACGAGTGCTTCCGGCTCACCGACGACGAGACGGTCGCGCAGCAGCTCGCGTACTGGGCGGAGGTGGCCGCGGGGACGGAGAAGCTGATCCGCTCCGCGCCCAGCCTGGACGACACCTTCCCGCTGCCTTCCGCCCCCTGGTTCCCGCCGGACGGCGCGGTCTCCCTGCGCTGGCTCTGTCTCCACCTGATCCGCGAGACGGCCCGGCACGCCGGACACGCCGACATCATCCGCGAGTCCCTGGACGGCAAGACGGCGTTCGAGCTGGTCGCGCTGGAGGAGAAGCAGCAGTCCGCTTCCTAGGGCTCAGTGGTGGAACCCGGTGGCGGCCTCCTTGTCACCGGTCGGCCCCTGCTGCGGCGCAGGCAGCGCCATGGGCCATGCCTCCTCCAACGGGGGGAATCGGGGAAGGTTCAGCGGATCGGGGTCCCGTCCGCGCGCAACTGCATCTGCGGGCGCCCGGTCACCAGCAGCCAGGCGGGCAGCGAGGCGATGCACAGCAGGGCGAGCACGGCGGGGGAGGAGACCAGCGCGGCGGCCGTGAAGAGGCTCACCCAGCCCTGCCGGGTGATCGCCAGCAGGATGCCCAGCACGCCCGTGGCCACCGCGACCGCGGGCTCCACGGCGGGGACCAGCGCGTGCGCGCACAGGCCCAGCGCGGCCCCGATGAACACGGCCGGGAAGATCCGCCCGCCCCGGAACCCGCAGGAGGCCGCCACCACCAGCGCGGCCAGCTTCACCACCGCCATCACGGCGAACTGGCCCGCCGACCAGCCGCCGGGGTCCCGCGCCAGCTCCCCGACCTCGGTGAGCCCCTTGAACAGCGTCAGATGCCCGCCCGCGGCCGCCAGCCCGCCCAGTACGAGCCCGCCCGCCGGGAGCATCAGCATCGGGTGCCGCAGCCGGCGGAAGACGGCGTGCACGTAGGGGAAGACATAGACCGCGCACATGCCGAGCAGCGCGGCCGCCGAGGCGATCACCAGGGCGGCCACCACGTCGTCCCAGCGGGGGTGGCCGAAGGGCGGCAGGCCCAGGTCGAAGGTGGGGCGGGCGACCAGGGTGGTGGTGATGGCGCCGCAGGCGGCGGCGGTCAGCGGGGCGAACAGGTTGTCCCAGAGCCGCCCGTGCAGCGGGCGCCCAGCCAGTGCCTCGGAAATCACCAGCGCGGCCGCGACCGGCGTGCCGAACAGCGCCCCGATGGTGCCCGCCTCCGCCAGCACCGGCCACACCGAGTCCGGCGTACGGGGCACCAGCCTCTGCCCGAACCACATGGCGAGCCCGACGTTGACCGCGATGATCGGGTTCTCCGGGCCGAGGCTCGGCCCGCCCGCCAGCATCAGCCCGACCGCGAGCACCAGCCCCGGCAGCACCCGCGGCGGCAGCACTGGAGCGTCCAGGCCGAGGGTGGCCGGGTCGGGCCCGGCGTGACCGGGGACCTTCCACACCACCAGGCCGACCGCGACACCGGTGGCGAACAGCATCACGAACATCCAGAGCACCGAGTACCGGCCCACACCCAGGGCGTCCGGCAGCGGCCCCCACAGCACGTGCTGGAGCTTCTCGGCCGCCGTGCTCACCCCCACGAAGACGAGGCTGGTCATGATCCCCACCGTCACGGAGGGCAGGATCAGCGGCAGCAGCGCGCGCGCCGGGGCCGTGGGAGCGGTCGGGGGCGGCTGCCGCGCGGTGTCCTGGGCCACGGGCTCACCATAAGTGGACCTAAGCGGCACAACATCCCGAACCGAATTCCCCCTTGCACCTCACCCGGCGTGAGGACCGAGCGTGTACGGGGCGGCGCACCTGGCGCCGCCGACGGCAAGAGCCGACGACAGGGAGCGAGGAACGTTGAGCTTCTCCGTGGGACAGGTCGCGGGGTTCGCCGGGATCACGGTGCGCACCCTGCACCACTACGACGAGATCGGGCTGCTCGTGCCCAGCGGGCGCACGCGTGCCGGACACCGGCGCTACGCCGACGCCGACCTCGACCGGCTCCAGCAGATCCTGTTCTACCGCGAGCTCGGCTTCCCGCTCGACGAGGTCGCCGCCCTGCTCGACGATCCCGGCGCGGACCCCCGCGCCCATCTGCGCCGGCAGCACGAGCTGCTGACCGCCCGGATCGAGCGGCTGAGCAGGATGGCGGCGGCCGTGGAACACGCCATGGAGGCACGCACGATGGGCATCGACCTCACTCCCGAGGAACGCTTCGAGGTCTTCGGGGACCACGACCCCGAGAGTTACGCCGAGGAGACCGAGCGCCGGTGGGGGGACACCGAGGCGTACGCCGAGTCCCACCGCCGCACCGCCCGCTACACCAAGGCCGACTGGCAGCGGATGCGCGCCGAGTCCGACGACTGGAACGCCCGTTACGCCACCCTGGTGGCCGACGGGGTCCCGCCCGCCGACCCGGCGGCGATGGACCTCGCCGAGGAGCACCGCCGCCACATCGGCCGCTGGTTCTACGAATGCGCCTACCCGACGCACCGCTGTCTGGGGGAGATGTACGTCGCCGACGCCCGCTTCACCGCGTACTACGAGGCCCTCGGCCCCGGTGTCGCCGCCCACCTGAACGCGGCCATCGCCGCCAACGCCGACCGGCACGAGGGGTAGGCAGGCCGGTCCTGGCTCACTCGCGGGCCAGGACCACCGCCGTGCCGTAGGCGCAGACCTCGGTGCCCAGGTCGGCGGCCTCGGTGACGTCGAAGCGGAAGGCGACCACGGCGTTGGCGCCCCGCGCGCGTGCCTGCTCCACCAGGCGCTCCATCGCCTGGTTGCGGGTCTGCACCAGGGTCTTGGTCAGCCCCTTCAGCTCGCCGCCGATCATCGACTTCAGCCCGGCGCCGAGCTGGCTGCCCAGATGCCGCGAGCGCACGGTGAGGCCGAAGACCTCGCCCAGCACCCGCTCCACCCGCCGGCCGGGCACGTCGTTCGCCGTCACCACCAGTACGTCCGGCTCGGGCCCCTGGCCACCGCCGTAGTCTTCGAGTCCCATGACGCACAGCTTTGCCCCGGTCGCCGCACAGTGCATTCTGGGACGCCCGGTGGAACCCGGGCCCGTCACGAAGCGTTGATAGCTTTGGGCGGCCACACATGGACATCGCAGCCGCCGCAGCCGCCCTCTTCCCCCCTCAGGAGCCCGGACCCGTGATGACACTCGCCCTCGGCCCGAGCTGGCTCGACCCCAACTACCTGCTGAACACCTACAGCATCTGGGGTCTGCTGCTCATCGTCTTCGCCGAGTCCGGCCTGCTCATCGGCTTCTTCCTGCCGGGCGACTCGCTGCTGTTCACCGCCGGCCTGCTGATCACCTCAGGCCAGCTGGACTTCCCGCTGTGGGGAGCGATCGCGCTGATCTGCGCCGCCGCGATCCTGGGAGACCAGGCGGGCTACATGTTCGGCAAGAAGGTCGGCCCGTCGCTGTTCAACCGGCCCGACTCGCGCCTGTTCAAGCAGGAGAACGTCACCAAGGCGCACGAGTTCTTCGAGAAGTACGGCCCCAAGTCGCTGGTCCTGGCCCGCTTCGTGCCGATCGTGCGCACCTTCACGCCGATCATCGCCGGCGTCAGCGGGATGCGGTACCGCTCGTTCCTGACCTTCAACGTCATCGGCGGTGTGCTGTGGGGTGCCGGGGTGACGCTCCTCGGCTCCTGGCTCGGCAACATCGGCATCGTCAAGGACAACATCGAGGCGATGCTCATCCTCATCGTGCTCATCTCGGTGGTCCCGATCGCCATCGAGTTCCTGCGCGCCCGCGGCAAGAACAAGCGCGCGGAGCAGCAGGCCCCCGAGCAGCCCGCGTACGAGCAGCAGCCGCAGGCCCCGGTCATGGACGACTCCACGACCCAGCTCCGCCGCATCGAGCCCGACCAGCCCTACGAGGACCCCTACGGGCGCCCGTACGAGCAGCAGGCGGCCCCGCAGCACTGGCAGCAGGGCTACGGCCACCAGCAGCCCCAGGGCGGCCAGGGTTACCCCGGTCAGGGTCAGGGTGAGGGACAGGGCGGCTACGGCCGGCAGCAGGACCCGTACTACGGACAGCAGCCCCAGCAGCAGCCGCAGTACGACGGCTACGGACGCCCCCAGCAGCCCCAGCACCCGCAGCAGCCCTATCCCTACGGGTACGACCAGGGCGGACACCGCCCCCAGTAGGGGCGAGGCCCCTAGAAGCCCCTGGTCCGCTTGGCCGCCCGGCGCTTGCCCGCGGAGCCGATCCGCAGGGTGAGCCGGGAGATCTCCGAACCCAGGTTCACCCCGATGGCGATGGCCATGGCCAGCGACACGGCCTGGGCCAGCGACACCAGCCCCTTGTCCACCTGGCTCTGCGCGATGGACAGCAGACCGAAGTACGTGGCCGAACCGGGCAGCAGCGGCCCGATCGCGGCCGTGGTGTACGGCAGCGCGGACGCGAACTGATAGCGCGCCAGCAACTGCCCGAAGAGGCCCACCAGACCGGCCGCCACCGCCGTGGAGGCCACCGGCGAGATGTCCGCGGTGTAGCGCAGCGCGCCGTACACCGACCAGGCGACACCGCCGTTGAGCGTCACCCACAGCACGGTCGAGCGCTCCTGCTGGAGCAGCACCGCGAAGGTCAGCGACAGCACCATGGACGCCAGGATCTGCAGCACCGGCCGGGACTGGATGTTCAGCGCCGCGTCCGGGTTCAGCTCGCCGCCCACCTGCACGCCGAAGTACAGCACCGTCAGCACGCCGATCACGATGGCGACGAAGAAGTACATGACCTCCAGCAGCCGCGCCGACGCGGTGATGTAGAAGCCCGTCAGCCCGTCCTGCACGCCCGCCACCAGCGCCCGCCCGGGCAGCAGCGCGAAGAGTCCACCGGTGACCACCGCGGACGCCTTCACGTCCACGTTTGCCAGCGCGAACGCCACCCCGATCGCGGCGGGCGGCATCGCGGCCACCGTGAACTGGTAGAACTCCGGCAGCCCGCGCCCGGCCAGCAGCCAGGCCAGCCGGTCGCCGAGCATCGCGCCCAGCGCGGCCGCGACGAACACGATCGCGTCACCGCCGACCAGCACCGAGGCCGCGCCCGCCAGCCCGCCGCTGGCCAGGGTCAGCGCCCAGCCGGGGTAGGGGTGCCGGTTGCGCCGCATCTCCGCCAGTCGGCGGTACGCCTCCTCGAGGGAGAGGTGCGTCTCGGGGTCCGTGATGTCGTCCACCAGCCGGAAGACGGCCGCCAGCCGGGTGTAGTCGGTGCCGCGCCTGCGGACCGTCCGGGACGCCGTCACCGGGTCCTCCACCAGGGAGGGCTGGTAGGTGATCGACAGCAGCGTGAAGGTCACCGTCGGCTCGCAGCGGTCCAGCCCGTAGGACCGGCACACCGCGAACATCGCGGCCTCCACGTCCTCGGCGCCCTCACCGCCCGCGAGCAGCAGCTCGCCGATACGCAGGGTCAGGTCGAGCACGCGCGGTACCGCGGGGCCCTCGTCCTCGGAGCGCGCCACCGGCTCCAGCGCCGGCCGCTCGGCCACCGGCATGCGCAGCATCGTGCGCATCCGGTCCTGCCAGGGCGCGTCCGTGACCAGCGTGATCATCGGAACACCTGTCGCGGGGGTGAACGCGGCCGGGGCGTCCTTGACGCTGTACGTGCGCGGCGTGTTGAACGCCGAGCCCTCCGGCTCGCTCTCCGGCTGCGCCGACTCCAGCCCCTTGGGCACGGCGAACTCGGACGTCGTCTCCGATTCGCCGCCTCCCCTGGCGACCGCGAGTCCCTCCGGAATGGCGAACTCGGACGTGATCTCCGGGTCGAACGTGGCCCGCGCCTCGTCCGACCGGGGCTTGCGGTCCTCCGCCTCCGACACCTCGCACCGCTCCCTGAACGACACCTTCCGATTACGCCTCAGTATGCGCGTGAACGCGCGAACGGGCCGCACCGCCCCCACCGGGGCGGCGCGACCCGCTCATCGCGGAACGGCAGGTCAGTGACCGCCCTGCTCCTCCAGGCGCTTGTACGAGCGCTCGATCTCCGCCTCGGCCTCCTGACGGCCCACCCAGTTGGCGCCCTCGACCGACTTGCCCGGCTCCAGGTCCTTGTAGACCTCGAAGAAGTGCTGGATCTCCAGGCGGTCGAACTCCGACACGTGGTGGATGTCGCGCAGGTGCTCCACGCGCGGGTCCGTCGACGGGACGCACAGCAGCTTGTCGTCGCCGCCGGCCTCGTCGGTCATGCGGAACATGCCGATCGCGCGGCAGCGGATCAGGCAGCCCGGGAACGTGGGCTCGTCGAGGATGACGAGCGCGTCCAGCGGGTCGCCGTCCTCGCCGAGCGTGTTCTCGACGAATCCGTAGTCGGTCGGGTAGGCGGTCGAGGTGAAGAGGCGACGGTCCAGGCGGATCCGACCGGTCTCGTGGTCCACCTCGTACTTGTTCCGCGAACCCTTCGGGATCTCGATCGTGACGTCGAACTCCACCGGTGGCTCCTCCATGATCAGCGCATAGTTCTGGTGATTAAGTGTCCCTCACGCAGGAGTGTGATCGCGAAAGGGGCTGGTGGTCGTGCCGGAGCTGGGACCTTTGCGGTCCGTGAGACCGCGTGTGAAGCGGCTCGCGGACGCCCTACGACCGAGTCTGGCGCACACCGCGTCCGTCGTGAAACCACGTCTCGCCCGGTTGACGTCCACCCTGCGTCCCGGACCCGGCCGGTCCGGTCCCAGGCCCTCCCGGACCTGGTACTTCACCGCCTCGGCGGCCACCGCCGGACTGGCCCTGGCCGCCGGCGCAGTGGCCGTGGCCGGCCCCTTCGACGGCGCGGGTCAGCGTACGGCCGAGCGGGACCGCGCGGTCGCACTCACGCTCGCACGTGGCGCAGATCACGACGGCGGCGGCACCGGGGGAGGCGGCACCGCGTCCGTACCGAGCGCCCCGCCCGTGCTGCGCGCGCTCGGCGGCGCCGCGGAGCCCGCGAAGTCCGGCAAGCTGCCCCCGAGGGGCATCGCGGGCGTCCTGGCCCCCTTGCTGACCGACCCCGCCCTCGGCCAGGGCCAGGCCGCGGCCGTCGTGGACGTGACCACCGGGAGCCGCCTCTACGGGACCCACTCCGACCAGGCGTTCACCCCCGCCTCCACCACCAAGATCGCCACCGCGGTGGCGGCGCTGTCCGCGCTCGGCCCCGACCACCGGCTGACCACCCGGACCGCGCTCGACCCCGACACCCGCGAACTGGTCCTGGTCGGCGGCGGCGACCCCACCCTCACGGCGCACAAGGCGAGCGGCGGCTGGGCGAGCCTGCGCACCCTCGCCGCCGGCACCGCCGCCGCGCTGAAGAAGCGGGGCGTCGAGAAAGTCACGCTGTCCTACGACACGACGCTCTACTCCGGTCCCTCGCAGCACCCCATCGGCGTCAACGACAACCTCGCCGAGGTCACCGCCCTCATCGCGGACGAGGGCCGCACGGACAACTCCACCAGCGGGCCGGTGACCCGCGTGGCCGACCCGGCCGCCGAGGCCGCCCGCACCTTCGCGGGGTTGCTGAAGGGGGCGGGCATCAAGGCGACCCCGCCCGGCCCCTCCAAGGCCACCTCACGCGCGACGACCCTCGCTTCCGTCTCCTCGCCCCCGCTGTCCGACGTGGTCGAGCGGATGCTGACCAACAGCGACAACGACATCGCCGAGGCGCTGGCCCGGCAGACCGCCCTCGCCTCCGGGCAGCCCGGCAGCTTCGCGGGCGGCGCCAAGGCCGTCGCCGCCCGGCTGACCAAGCTCGGGCTGCCGATGCGCGGCGCCTCCTTCCACGACGGCAGCGGGCTCGACCGGGACGACCGGCTCACCGCCGACCTCCTGACCTCGCTGCTCGCCGCCGCCGCCGACCCCGCCCGGCCCGGCCTGCGACCCGTCCTCACCGGCCTGCCCGTCGGCGGGTTCACCGGCACCCTCGCCGAGCGCTACGCCGGCGGCGGCGCGGCCGGCCTCATCCGCGCCAAGACCGGCACCCTGACCGGCGTCAACTCCCTCGCCGGCACGGTCGTCACCAAGGACGGCCGCCTCCTCACCTTCGCCTTCCTCACCTCGGGCACCACCGACCCCCAGTCCGCCCAGTCCGCCCTGGACCACACGGCGACCAGCCTGGCCAACTGCGGCTGCGGCTAGCCTCCGGCGGTCCGCCGGGGGTCCGGCCGGGCGGGGGTCCGGGCAGCCGACCGGGCCGGACGGGGCCCCGGCCCGGCCCGGTTCGCGGACTGCCCCGAGGGCGGGGGCTCACGTACGGTTGACGCATGACGAGCTTCGGTGGCACCGCTTCTCAGGGGATGGTCGACTGGAACCTCGCGGTGGCGACCGCGACGCGGCTCGTGCGGCCGGGGCCGGAGATCACCAGGGACGAGGCCAGGGCGGTGGTGGCCGAACTGCGTCGGCACGCCAAGGTCTCCGAGGAACACGTCCGCGCCTTCACCCGCATGGGGACCGAGGACGTCCACGACACCCCCGTACTGGTCGTCGACCGGCCCGGCTGGGTACGGGCCAACGTCGCCGGGTTCCGGGAGCTGCTGAGGCCGCTGCTCGAGAAGATGCACGAGCGGCGCGGCTCCGGCGCGGGCAACGCCGTCCTCGGTGCCGTCGGCGGCAAGGTGACCGGCGTGGAACTCGGCATGCTGCTGTCGTTCCTGTCCTCCCGTGTCCTCGGCCAGTACGAGACCTTCGCCCCCGCCGCCCCCGACCTGCCCGCCGGTACCGCGCCCGGCGGAGGCGGCCGGCTGCTGCTCGTCGCGCCGAACATCGTCCACGTGGAGCGTGAACTCGACGTGGACCCCCACGACTTCCGGCTCTGGGTGTGCCTGCACGAGGAGACCCACCGCACCCAGTTCACCGCCGTGCCCTGGCTCCGCGACCACCTGGAGGGCGAGATCCAGGCGTTCCTCGCGGAGACCGACGTCGACCCGATGACGTTCCTCGAACGCGTCCGGGACGCCGCCCAGTCGCTCGCCGGGGGCCGCCCCGAGGGCGAGCAGGAGGACAGCGGACGCTCGCTGGTGGAACTGGTCCAGAGCCCGGCCCAGCGGGAGATCCTCGGCCGCCTCACCGCCGTCATGTCCCTGCTGGAGGGGCACGCCGACTTCGTCATGGACGGCGTCGGCCCCGACGTCGTGCCGAGCGTCGCCGAGATCCGCGAGAAGTTCCAGCAGCGCCGGGCCAAGGGCGCCTCCCGCCTCGACCTCGCGCTGCGCAAGCTCCTCGGGCTCGACGCCAAGCTGCGCCAGTACCGCGACGGCGAGCGCTTCGTCCGCGCGGTCGTGGACGAGGTCGGCATGGACGGCTTCAACCGGGTGTGGACCTCGCCCAACACGCTGCCCACCAAGGCCGAGATCTCCGACCCGGCCGGCTGGGTCGCGCGTGTGCACCGCACGACTGAACCCTGAGAGCGGGCGGACGGCAGGGAAACGCCCCTCCAATCACCCGTCCGAGGGACCGTCAGCCATGCGTAGGCGTGCAATGCTCGGGGAAGGGCCCGCTTCTGTCACCATCGACGCACTCTGAGTGACCGGACTTCGGGCTCGTCCCCCGAAACTTCATGAAGGGAACCGGACATGGGTCCCCATCCCGCGGTCGCGGCGATACGCCTGGCGGTCCGCCGCGTCCTCCACGACATCGCCACCGGCCAGGCCGCCGAGCACGGCAGCACCGCCCACGGCGGCAGCGGCCAAGGTGCCGTCGCGGTCGCCCACCGAACCGGCGGGCCGAGTACCGCGCAGCGCCACCGGGGCCCCGCCCCCGCCACCGCGCCGCTCGTCCTCGTCGCCTGCTCCGGCGGCGCCGACTCCATGGCGCTCGCCTCCGCCCTCGCCTTCGAGGCCCCCCGCCTCGGCCTGCGCGCAGGCGGCGTCACCGTCGACCACGGCCTCCAGCCCGGCTCCGCCCTGCGCGCCGAGGAGGTCGCCCTCAGGCTGCGCGAACTCGGCCTGGAGCCCGTCGAGTCCGTCACCGTCACCGTGGGCCGCGACGGCGGCCCCGAGGCGGCCGCGCGGGACGCCCGGTACGCCGCCCTGGACGCCACCGCCGAACGCCACGGCGCCGCCGCCGTCCTGCTCGGCCACACCAGGGACGACCAGGCCGAGACCGTCCTGCTCGGCCTCGCCCGCGGCTCCGGCATCCGCTCCCTGTCCGGCATGGCCGCGGTCTCGGGGGCCGACGGCCGTTACCGGCGCCCGTTCCTCCAGCTCGACCGGCAGACCGCCCGCAAGGCGTGCCTGGTCCAGTCGCTGCCCGTCTGGGACGACCCGCACAACACCGACCCGGCCTACACCCGCTCCCGGCTGCGCCACGAGGGCCTGCCCGCGCTGGAGAAGGCGCTCGGCAAGGGCGTCGTGGAGGCGCTCGCCCGCACCGCCCAGCTCTCCCGCGACGACGCCGACGCCCTGGACGCCTGGGCCGGCCAGGCCGAGTCCTCCGTACGGGACGCCGAGGGCGTGCTGGAGTGCGCCAAGCTCTACGCACTGCCGCCCGCCGTGCGCCGCCGGGTACTGCGCCGGGCCGCCATCGATGCGGGCGCTCCGGCCGGTTCGCTCTTCGCCCGGCACATCGAGGAGATGGACCGCCTGATCACCGGCTGGCGCGGCCAGGGAGCCATCAATCTGCCGGGCAAGGTCGTCGCCCAGCGGCAGGGTGGCAGACTGGTGATTCGGCAAGGCTGAAATCCCGACCCCCGGAGCCCGACTCCGACGGGCCGGGCCTGCCGGTGGCCGCCGGCGCGGCCGTAAATGCGGGACGACCGAAAGTGATGCGGGTGGACGCGAAAGACATGGGTGCCGACCTCCAGCGGGTGCTCATCACCAAGGAACAGATCGACGCGAAGCTGGCCGACCTGGCCGCGAAGATCGACGCGGAGTACGCGGGCAAGGACCTGCTGATCGTCGGTGTCCTCAAGGGCGCCGTCATGGTCATGGCGGACCTGGCGCGTGCGCTGTCCACCCCCGTCACCATGGACTGGATGGCCGTGTCCTCCTATGGCGCGGGCACCCAGTCCTCCGGTGTCGTCCGCATCCTCAAGGACCTCGACACCGACATCAAGGGCCGGCACGTCCTGATCGTCGAGGACATCATCGACTCCGGGCTGACCCTGTCCTGGCTGATCAACAACCTCGGCTCGCGCGAGCCCGCCTCCCTGAAGGTGTGCACGCTGCTGCGCAAGCCGGACGCCGCCAAGGTCTCCATCGACGTGGAGTGGGTCGGCTTCGACATCCCGAACGAGTTCGTGGTCGGCTACGGCCTGGACTACGCCGAGAAGTACCGGAACCTCCCGTTCGTCGGTACGCTCGCGCCCCACGTCTACGGCGGCTGACCCCAGTGGCGCACACCGCCGGGGAAGATCGGGAACCCCGGCGGGCTCCGTGACGTTGGAGCATTGGAAGACGGGCCCTGGTCCGTCCGGGCCGCCGAGCGCGGCTGCGGACGACGAGGCTGGGGTACCGTCAGAAGAACTGTCTTATCAAACTCACTATGGCAGGAGGGACGGGGCGTCACCGCTCCGTGTGGATGGACGTGAAGCGATACTTCCGTGGGCCGGTCATGTGGATCGTGCTGGCCGTCCTTGCCGTGGTCGTGTTGATGCAGGTCGTCGGCAATTCCGGCGGCTACAAGACGGTGGACACCGGCCAGGTCGTTGCGGCGATCAACGACAACAAGATCAAGTCGGCCAAGCTGACCACCGGTGACGAGCAGACCATCAAGGTCACGCTCAAGGACGGCGTCAAGGTCAAGGACAGCTCGAAGATCCAGGCGAGCTACATCGGCGACCAGGGCGTGGCACTGGCGCAGACGCTGCAGAACAAGTACCAGGACAAGCAGATCACCGAGGGATACACCGTCTCTCCCTCGAAGCAGAGCCCGTTCGTCGGCGTGCTGCTCACCCTGCTGCCCTTCGTCCTGATCGTGGTCGTGTTCCTGTTCCTGATGAACCAGATGCAGGGCGGCGGTTCGCGGGTCATGAACTTCGGCAAGTCCAAGGCGAAGCTCATCACCAAGGACACGCCGAAGACCACCTTCTCCGACGTCGCCGGCTGTGACGAGGCCGTCGAGGAGCTCCACGAGATCAAGGAGTTCCTCCAGGAGCCGGCCAAGTTCCAGGCCGTCGGCGCCAAGATCCCCAAGGGCGTGCTGCTGTACGGCCGCCCGGGTACCGGCAAGACCCTGCTGGCGCGCGCCGTCGCGGGCGAGGCCGGGGTGCCGTTCTACTCGATCTCCGGTTCCGACTTCGTCGAGATGTTCGTCGGTGTCGGTGCCTCCCGTGTGCGCGACCTGTTCGAGCAGGCCAAGGCGAACGCCCCGGCGATCGTCTTCGTCGACGAGATCGACGCGGTCGGCCGGCACCGTGGTGCCGGGCTCGGCGGCGGTCACGACGAGCGCGAGCAGACCCTGAACCAGCTCCTGGTCGAGATGGACGGCTTCGACGTGAAGGGCGGCGTCATCCTGATCGCCGCCACGAACCGGCCCGACATCCTGGACCCGGCCCTGCTGCGTCCCGGTCGTTTCGACCGGCAGATCGCGGTGGACCCGCCGGACCTCCAGGGCCGCCTGGAGATCCTCAAGGTCCACCAGAAGGGCAAGCCGGTCGCGCCCGACGTCGACCTGGCCGCCGTCGCCCGCCGGACCCCCGGCATGACCGGCGCCGACCTGGCCAACGTGCTCAACGAGGCCGCGCTGCTCACCGCGCGCAGCGACCAGAAGCTGATCGACAACAAGGCGCTGGACGAGGCGATCGACCGTGTGGTCGCGGGCCCGCAGAAGCGGACCCGGATCATGTCGGACAAGGAGAAGAAGATCACCGCGTACCACGAGGGCGGACACGCCCTGGTCGCGGCGGCCTCGCCGAACTCCGACCCCGTCCACAAGATCACCATCCTGTCCCGCGGCCGTGCCCTGGGCTACACGATGGTGCTCCCGGACGAGGACAAGTACTCGACCACGCGCAACGAGATGCTCGACCAGCTCGCCTACATGCTGGGCGGACGGGCGGCGGAGGAACTGGTCTTCCACGACCCGACCACCGGCGCCGCGAACGACATCGAGAAGGCCACCAACGTGGCCCGCGCGATGGTCACCCAGTACGGCATGACCGAGCGGCTCGGCGCCATCAAGTTCGGCGGCGACAACTCCGAGCCCTTCCTCGGCCGTGAGATGTCGCACCAGCGCGACTACTCGGAAGAGGTCGCCGGGCTGGTCGACGAAGAGGTCAAGAAGCTCATCGAGACCGCGCACAACGAGGCGTGGGAGATCCTGGTCGAGAACCGGGACGTGCTCGACAACCTGGTCCTGGCGCTCCTGGAGAAGGAGACCCTGGGCAAGGAGGAGATCGCCGAGATCTTCGCGTCGATCCACAAGCGCCCGCCGCGTCCGGCCTGGACCGGCTCCTCGCGGCGTACGCCGTCCACCCGCCCGCCGGTGCTCTCCCCCCGGGAGCTGGCACTGACCAACGGTGCGAACGGCTCGACGCCCGCGATCAGCACGGTCAAGTCCACGACGACCGAGCACGGTCCGGTCCCGGAGCCGTCCCCCGAGGACCGCCCCGAGAGCTGACGCTCCCTCCGGCCACTGGCCGGAATGTATGCCGCGCCCCCCGGGTTCTAGCCTGGGGGGCGCGGCATTTCACCATGCCCGCGCGCTGGACGCACAGGAACGAGGCACCACATGACCGACGCCGTGACGCTGGCCGGAGACGGCACCATCGGTGAGTTCGACGAGAAACGCGCCGAGAACGCCGTCCGCGAGCTCCTGATTGCCGTCGGCGAGGACCCCGACCGCGAGGGGCTCCGGGAAACCCCGGCACGGGTGGCACGGGCGTACCGGGAGCTGCTGGCGGGGCTTCGGCAGAAGCCCGAGGAGGTGCTGACGACCACGTTCGACCTGGGGCACGACGAGATGGTCCTGGTGAAGGACATCGAGATCGTCTCCCTCTGCGAGCACCATCTGCTGCCCTTCCACGGGGTGGCCCACGTCGGCTACATTCCGGCCGAGTCGGGCAAGATCACCGGTTTGTCCAAGCTGGCGCGCCTGGTCGAGGTGTTCGCCAGGAGGCCGCAGGTGCAGGAGCGGCTCACCACCCAGATCGCGGACTCCCTGATGGGCATTCTCGAAGCCCGTGGCGCGATCGTCGTCATCGAGGCCGAGCACATGTGCATGTCGGTACGCGGCATTCGCAAGCCCGGCGCGAAGACCACCACCTCGGCGGTGCGCGGCCAGCTCCGGGACTCCACCACCCGCGCCGAGGCGATGAGCCTGATACTGGCGCGCTGAACCGCGCGCCTGTTCACCCCACCCGATCCGGCGGACCGGCGGCCCCTCAGGCCGCCGGTTCTGTGCCGGTGGGTGGGGTGTCGTCGTCCTCGGGGAGGCGGCAGACGCGTTCGAGGAGGAGGGCGGCCGCTATGACCGCGAAGCCGGCGAGGACGGAGAAGCCGGCGTAGATGGCCTGGTCGCGGCGGGCGGGGATGTCGAGGAGTTCCAGCAGGAGGACGCCGGTGCCCCCGTAGACGCCGCTGACCAGGGCGGCGACCAGCGCGCTGGCGTGGGCGAAGACGACCGCGCGGGCGGCCATCATGGGGTCGACGCCCTTGGCGTCGGGACGGCGCTCGCGCTGGGCCTTGAGGCGGGCGCGCAGGGAGAGCGCCGTGGCGAACAGGATCACGGCGATCAGCGCGAGCACGATGGGCGCGGCCACCGGTACGCCGGGCAGGGTGCCGAGCGAGTTCCAGAGGCGCGCGCCGGCCCAGGACAGGACTCCGGCGACGACGAACACGCCTGCCAGCACCCTGATGCGAAGCTGTTTCACGGTGTCCCTTCAGGTCCCCCCGGACCGTGCCGGGCCCGTGGTCGTTGTCGACCTTAACGACTACTCGGGCAGTCGGAGTTCCAGATCCGCGCGGGGCGCGACTCCCTCGCGGGTGACGGCGGACAGCAGACCGGCGACCGAGCCCTGGCCGGGCAGCTCGGCGGCGGGGTCCACGTCGTGCCAGGGGGCGAGGACGAAGGCCCGCTCGTGGGCGCGCGGGTGGGGGAGGGTGAGCCGGGGGTCGGCGGAGGTGACGTCGGCGTAGGACACGATGTCGACGTCCAGGGTGCGCGGGCCCCACTGCTCGTCGCGGACCCGGTGGAACGCCTCCTCGACCGCCTGCGCCCGCTCCAGCAGCGAGGACGGCGGCAGGGTGGTCTTCAGGACCACGACCGCGTTCAGGTACGAGGGCTGGCTGCCGGGCTCGACGCCCCACGGCTCGGTCTCGTACACCGGGGATACGGCCTTGACGCGGACGCCAGGGGTGTCCTCCAGGGCGTCCACGGCGCCCTGGAGGGTCTCCAGGCGGTTGCCGAGGTTGGAGCCGAGGGAGAGGACGGCCCGCTGGGGGTTGTGCAGGGTGGAGTCGGCGTCGTCGACCTGCTGGACGACGGACGCGGGCACCGGCTGGACGGTCGGGTCGCTGTGACCCTTGCGGAAGGGGCGGGTCATGCTCGGCTCCGGAGGATGGTGACGGTCACGTCGTCGAAGGGGACGGTGATCGGGGCGTCCGGCTTGTGGACGCAGACCTCGACCTCCTGGACCCCCTCGTGCTTCAGACAGGTCTGCGCGATCCGCTCGGCGAGGGTCTCGATCAGGTTGACCGGCTCGCCCTCGACCACGGCGACGGCCTCCTCGGCCACGATGCCGTAGTGCACGGTCTTGGTGAGGTCGTCGTCGGCCGCGGCCGGGCGGGTGTCCAGACCCAGGACGAGGTCCACGATGAAGGTCTGGCCCTCCTCGCGTTCCCTGGGGAACACCCCGTGGTGCCCACGGGCCTTCAGGCCCCGCAGCGCGACACGATCCACGCGAATCACTCCTGCAATCGTCGGGAACGGCCGGTCGCTGCCGCACTCGGGCGGCATCCCGGCCCTGAACGAATCTACCTGCGCGCACGGACAAGGCCGGGCCACGGGGGCGTGGCCCGGTGCCGGTACCGGAAGGGTTCACCGGGCGTTTGCCCAGGTGTCCGCCCAAGGGGGACCGGCCGTGCCGTCGGTGGTAGCCGCATTTACCCCGGCGAACGTGATTCCAACCACGGCTCAGGCCAGCGTGCCGTCGTCCGGTCCGACGCCCTGGTCGCCGTCCTCCTCGTCCTCCTCGTCGTCCTCGGACGTGGCGAGGACCGGGGAGGCGTGGTGGGACCACAGCTTCCAGCCCTCGGGGGTGCGCCGGAACACATTGGTGGCGACGACGAGCTGCCCGACCAGCGGCCCCAGCTCCTCGCCCTCCTCCGGCGCCGGCCCGCCGCTGAGGATGTTCTCGGTGCAGCTCACGATCGCGGTGTTCCCGGTGACGGAGACATGCACGTCGGTGAGGAAGAACTGGATGTAGTCGGTGTTCGCCATGATCAGCGCGTACGACCTGAGCACCTCGCCGCGCCCGGTGAGCACCGGCCAGCCGGGGTGGACGCAGGAGACGACCCCGGTGTCGGCGGGGTCGTGGTACTCCTCGTCGACGCCCAGGTCGGCGGGGGCCAGCCAGAGTCCGGCCACCTCCTCGAAGTCGCCGCGCTCCATCGCCTCGTAGAACGAGGTGTTGGCGGCGGACACCTCTTCGACGTCCACGTCCGCGGCGCTCACCGGGCGCCCTCCACCGCGCGGGCCACGCGGACCGCGTCGGCCGTGGCGCGCACCTCGTGGACGCGGACGGCCCAGGCGCCGGCGTGGGCGGCGAGGGCGGAGACGGCGGCGGTGGCGGCGTCGCGTTCGCGGGCCGGCGGGGTGGGGCCCTCGGGTCCTGCCAGGACGTGGCCGAGGAAGCGTTTGCGGGAGGCGGCGACCAGGAGGGGGTGGCCCAGCGCGCGGAGCCGGTCCAGGTGGGCGAGGAGGGCGAGGTCGTGCTCGGCCTCCTTGGAGAAGCCGAGGCCGGGGTCGATGACGACGCGCTCCGGGGCGACGCCCGCCGCGAGGACGGCCTCCACGCGGGCGTGCAGCTCGTCGCAGACCTCGGTGACGACGTCCTCGTAGACGCCCCGGACGTTGGCGCCCTCCAGGAGGCCGCGCCAGTGCATGACCACGAAGGGGGCGCCGGTCCGTGCGACCACGGGCAGCATCGCGGGGTCGGCGAGGCCGCCGCTGACGTCGTTGACGAGGACGGCGCCCGCCGCGAGCGCCTGCTCGGCGACGGCCGCGCGCATGGTGTCCACGGAGACCTTCACGCCCTCGGCGGCCAGCCCGCGCACGACGGGGACCACGCGGCGCAGCTCCTCGGCCTCGTCGACGCGGGTCGCGCCGGGCCGGGTGGACTCGCCGCCGACGTCGACCAGATCGGCGCCCTCGGCCGCGAGGTCGAGCCCGTGCTTGACGGCGGCCGTGGTGTCGAACCAGCGGCCGCCGTCGGAGAAGGAGTCGGGGGTGACGTTGACGACGCCCATGACCGCGCAGCGGTCCCACGTCGGAAGACCCGCCACTTCGCCGCGCCCGCTGAGGTTCTTCATACGTTCAGCGTAGGCCCCGAGGTGCACGGCGAAGGTGCGCGGGCCGGTACGGAACGGCCTCTTCCGGACGGCCTCGGCAAGGTGGTCCGGGGCCTGCGCGGCCCTCCGCGCGAGCTGCGCGGGATTGGTCCGGCCGGGTCAGGCGGCCCGTACGCCGTGCTCGTGGGAGCGGTGCGCGCAGGGCCGCGCGGCGGCGTTCCGGCGGCGCCGCAGGAAGCGGGGCAGCGGCAGCGCGAGGTCCACGAAGCCCTCGGCCTGCATCGCGGCGAAGCCGATGCGGGGCAGGTCGGCCGAGGCCCGGTAGACCACGAAACGGGGCTCCCAGCGGGGCTGGAACTTGGCGTTGAACTTGTACAGCGACTCGATCTGGAACCAGCGGGAGAGGAACACCAGCAGCCCCCGCCAGGCCCGCAGCACCGGCCCGGCGCCGATCTTCTCGCCGCGCGCGAGGGCGGAGCGGAACATGGCGAAGTTGAGCGAGATCCGGGCGATGCCGAGCTTCGGCGCGGCCTGGAGGGCGGCGACGATGAGCAGCTCGTTCATGCCGGGGTCGGCCAGCCGGTCACGGCGCATCAGGTCCAGCGACACGCCGTCCTGGCCCCACGGCACGAAGTGCAGGATCGCCTTCAGATCGCCGTACGGGCCGGGTGTGTCGTCCTGCTTGTGGGCGGCGGCGATCAGGCAGTCGCCGTCTGCGGGGTCGCCGATGCGGCCGAGGGCCATGGAGAAACCCCGCTCGTTGTCGGTGCCCCGCCAGTCCTCGGCGGCCAGCCGTACGCGCTCCAGCTCGCCGTCGGAGAGGTCACGGACGCGCCGGACGCGGGTCTCGTAGCCGGCCCGCTCGATGCGCTTGACCATCTGGCGCACATTGCGCATCGCGCGTCCGGCGAGGGAGAAATCCGCGACGTCGACCACCGCCTCGTCACCCAGCTCCAGGGCGTCCAGGCCGGTCTCACGGGTCCACACCTCGCCGCCCGTCTCCGAGCAGCCCATGACGGCGGGGGTCCAGGAGTGGGCCTTGGCCTCGTCCATGAAGCGCTCGATGGCGCCGGGCCACGCCTCCACGTCCCCGATGGGGTCGCCGCTGGCCAGCATCACGCCGGAGACGACCCGGTAGGTGACGGCGGCCTTGCCGCTGGGGGAGAAGACGACGGCCTTGTCCCGGCGCAGCGCGAAGTGGCCGAGGGAGTCGCGGCGGCCGTGCCGGTCCAGCAGCTCCCTCAGGCGCGCCTCGTCCTCCTCGGTCAGGCGGGCGGCGGGGTGTTCGGGCCGGAAGGCGAGGTAGCTGGTGGTGACGGCGGTGAGCCAGCCGAGGGCGCCGAGGGAGAAGGCGACCGTCCAGGAGGTGCTGCCCTGGTAGTCGACGGGGCCCTCGAAGCCGAACAGGCCGTAGACGACGTGGGTCAGCCGATCGGCCAGGCTCGGGTCGCCGAGAGTCCGGTCGGGGTGGACGCTGACGATGACCAGTCCGAGGACGAGGGAACCCGCGCTCATGAGGACGAAGTTGGCCAGCGCCCGCCAGCGGCTGCGCGGGTCGGGCAGTGCGCCGAACTCGGTGCGGTGGCGCAGCAGGGGCACCAGGAGCGCGACCGAGATGAGCACGCCGAGCAGCGAGTGCCGGTACACGAACTCGGCGACGGCGCCGGCCGGCAGCAGTACGACGGCGGCCCGCCAGGCGCGCCGCTTGCGGCGTTTGAGCCCGTGCGCGAGCAGGAGCAGCAGCACGCCCGCGCTGAGCGAGAGGGCCGCGGCGAACGGCCCGAAGGAGCCGGGCAGCGCCTCCGCGATCGCGTGCATACGGCTGTGACGGAAGCGCGGGAACACGCCCGCCGCGATGTCGAGCAGGCCGACGAGGGCGCACGCCCGGCCGATCAGGGCGGGGACGGCCTCGGCACGGGGGCCGCGCAGTATGCGCCGCGCCCGGTTCGAACCCCGCGGAACCCCGCCTGACAATTCCCCATCTATCCTGACAGACATCGCATCCCGTAGCTCTGCGAGAGACCTTGAAACCCGGTGCCGATCGGGCATCCGGTGACATTGCGCCCTCTAGGACGGTGTCTTGGGGAGACAGGTTCCTCCCGCTCCGGAAAGTCGGGTCAAAGGTCAAGGAAAGCCTGGGGCAAGTCCGTGCCGCGGCACGGTGTCCGAGGCGGAAAGCGCAGGCAGGAACAGCCATGGGTCTCACGAGCAACTCACTTCTGGTGCTGGCGGTGGCGGTCGCCGTGGTGCTGTTCGGAGCCACGCTGTGGCTGTGGCCGCGCCTGGCCCGGCGGAGCTGGGCGGCCCTCGGCGGCCGGATCGGCCTGCTGCTCGCCACCCAGTTGGCGCTCATCTGCTCCCTCGGGGTGGCCGCCAACCAGAGCTTCGGCTTCTACGCGGGCTGGGACGACCTGCTCGGCCGGGAGACCGAACAGGGCGTCCTGGTCGACCAGTCGGCGACGACCGCCGGCGCGGGCGGCCCGCTCCGGGTGGTGAGCATCAAGTCCCCGCCGGGCGACGCCGGTTCGCGGGCCTCGGCGGTGGGCGAGGTCCAGAAGGTCGACATCGTCGGCCGGGTCTCCCGCATCGCCACCCCGGCCTACGTCTATCTGCCCCCGGAGTACTTCCAGCCCCGGTTCCGCACCCGTACGTTCCCGGTCTCGGTGGTGCTGACCGGCTACCCCGGCACCGCGCAGGCGCTCGTCACCAAGCTCAAGTACCCGGCGGTCGCGCGGGGTCTGGCCAAGGACGGGCGGGCGCAGCCGATGATCCTGGTGATGATGCGGCCCACCGTGGCGCCCCCGCGCGACACCGAGTGCGTGGACATCCCGCAGGGCCCGCAGACCGAGACCTTCTTCGCCAAGGACCTCCCCGAGGCCGTCCTCGCGCACTACCGGGCCGGTGCCCGCCCGGGAAGCTGGGGCATCATCGGCGACTCCACCGGCGGCTACTGCTCCCTCAAGCTCGCCATGCGCCACCCGGACGTCTACGCGGCGGGCGCCGGCCTGTCGGCGTACTACACCGCGCCCCTCGACCCCACCACCGGCGACCTCTTCCACGGCGACCGCAGCCTGCGTGATCACGCCGATCTGCACTGGCTGCTCGCACACGAACCGGCGCCGGACACCTCCCTGCTCGTCACCAGCAGCAAGATCGGCGAACACAACTACCGGGACACGCTCAGGTTCGTGAACGAGGTACGTGCCACCGGCCGGACCAGGATCTCCTCCATCATCCTGGAGAGCGGCGGACACAACTTCAACACCTGGCGGCGCGAGGTTCCGCCCGCCCTCCAGTGGCTCAGCGGGCAGCTCAGCGACCGTTGAGCCGGGGGTGCTGAAACCTCGTGAAGCCCTTGCCGTGGCCGGATTTTTGGGCCTCGGGGGCCCATGAGGCGCCTACGCGCGGTAAGTTTCTGGCCATGCCACGTGGACGCCACCGCCATTCACCGCCTCTGCACCGGCTGTTGCCTCCCTCCGCGATCGCCGGTGTCGCCGTCGTCTGCGCGCTGGCGCCCTGGGTGTTCTCCTCCCTCGGGGTGGTGCGCGCCCTGGCCGGCGTCGCCGCGCTCACGGCGGTCGGCGGCGCGGTCGTGATGCGCCAGTGGGACGCACAGGCGGGCAAGCAGGTCGCCGAGCTGACCCGCGCGCGGGTCAGCGACGAATGGCGGTACGACGAACGGGTCGCCGAACTGGAGACCGACCTGGAGGAGTCGCGCGAGCTGCGCGTCAAACTGGAGCGGCGCCTGCGGGCCAAGCGCGCGGAACTGGCGGGGCTGCGCAACGAACACGCCTCCCTGCTGCGCCGGTACGCCACCGCGGAGACCGAGCGTGCCAGCGCGCTGGAGGGGCGGCGGCTGCTGGAGATCGAGGCGGCGCCGGAGTCCGGCACGCTCGCGCTGCCGGCCGGGCCGAGCGCGGAGGCCGCGGTGGACACCACCGAGGCTCCCCGGGCCGCGGAGGCCGTCTCCGCCAAGGAGCTGTACCTGAAGGCCGCGACCGCGCTGGCGCGGCTGGAGCGGTCGGCGGAGGAGCCCGAGGTCGAGGCCGAGCCCGAGGCCGAGGCGGGGTCCGAGGCCGAGGCGGGGTCCGAGGTGGAAGCCGTCGCCAAAGGAGATCCGGACAGTGCGGGTACCGGGGCCGACGACACCGGCGACCACACCGCCGCCGAGGGGCTGGGACCCGTGGACGCCGAAGGCGAAGTGACCGAGGCGCACACCGCCTCCGGTGAGACGCCGGAGGAGGCGCAGGCGCACACCGCCGAAACGGCCGTGGTGCCCGCCCGGTCCACCGGGCAGCGGCCCGCCGGGCACTTCACCGTGCCGACCGCCGTCGCCGTCGTCCCGGCCGCGCCCTCCCGGCGCCCGCTGGTCGAGGGCGGGTTCGACTTCTTCGGTACGCAGAAGGACACCTCGGCGGCACTGGACGTGCGCAACGAGGACCTGGCCGACGTGGTCGGGCAGGAGGCCCTCGCCCTGCACAAGGCGGACGCCGGGACGGCGTACAAGCCCGCCGGCACCTACGACGTGGGCCAGGTCATCGATCTGACCGCGCACGACGAGACCGAGCACATCGACGTGGAGGGGCTGCGCAGCGCGGCCTCCTGAGCCGCGCCGCCCGTTTCCGCCGCGCAGCGCGCGTAGGGGAGACTGGGACGCATGACTGCCACGGAGACCACGGTCGGGATCGGCGGTGCCGCCGAGAGCACCGACATGGTGCTCAACATCGGGCCCCAGCATCCCTCCACGCACGGCGTGCTCCGGCTGCGGCTGGTGCTGGACGGCGAGCGCGTCGAGCGTGCCGAGCCGGTGATCGGCTATATGCACCGGGGCGCGGAGAAGCTGTTCGAGGCCCGTGACTACCGGCAGATCATCATGCTCGCCAACCGCCACGACTGGCTGTCGGCGTTCTCCAACGAGCTGGGCGTGGTCATCGCCGTCGAGCGGATGCTCGGCATGGAGGTGCCCGAGCGAGCGGTGTGGACCCGGACCCTGCTCGCCGAGCTGAACCGGGTGCTCAACCACCTGATGTTCCTCGGCTCCTATCCGCTGGAGCTGGGCGGGATCACGCCGGTCTTCTACGCGTTCCGCGAGCGCGAGGTGCTCCAGAACGTGATGGAGGAGGTCTCCGGTGGCCGCATGCACTACATGTTCAACCGGGTCGGCGGCCTGAAGGAGGACCTCACCGACGGCTGGACCGGGCGCGCGAGGGACGCGGTGGCCGCCGTCCGCTCCCGCATGGGCGTCTTCGACGACCTGGTCCTCGGCAACGAGATCTTCCGGGGGCGCACGCGGGGCGTGGGCGCGCTCACCCCGGAGGCCGTGCACGCGTACGGCGTGAGCGGGCCCATCGCCCGCGCCTCGGGCGTCGACTTCGACCTGCGCCGCGACGAGCCGTACCTCGCCTACGGGGACCTCCAGGACACCCTGAAGGTCGTCACCCGGACCGAGGGTGACTGCCTGGCCCGCTTCGAGGTCCTGCTGGAGCAGACCCACAACGCGCTCGACCTCGCGGACGCCTGTCTGGACCGGCTCGCGGAACTGCCGCCCGGCCCGGTCAACCAGCGGCTGCCCAAGGTGCTGAAGGCGCCCGAGGGACACACCTACGCCTGGACCGAGAACCCGCTCGGCATCAACGGCTACTACCTGGTCAGCAAGGGCGAGAAGACGCCGTACCGGCTGAAGCTGCGGTCGGCGTCGTACAACAACATCCAGGTGCTGGGCGAGCTGCTGCCGGGGACGCTGGTCTCCGACATGGTGGCGATCCTGGGGTCGCTGTTCTTCGTGGTGGGCGACATCGACAAGTAGGTCACAGGGGCGGTCCGGGCAGCCCGGCCGGCTGGAGGAGCCAGCCGAAGTCGCCGAGGCCGCCCGGTGCGGTGAGTTCGGCGGCGGCTCCGGCGCCCGCGAGGGCGCGTACGTAGGCGGCGGGGTCGGTGGTGGCCAGGGTGAGCGGGGGACGGGCGCCGGTGACGTCCAGCGCGCGCAGGGCCTCGCGCTGGGTGAGCAGGCGGGGGGTGCCGTGGCCGCTCCCGGCCGCCGCGCAGGCGTCCAGGGCGACATGCGCGGTGATGTCGCAGGTCCCGTCGGGCACGGGCGCCGTCTCCCGGCCCGCCCGGAAGCCGGTGAGCGTGCCGTAGGGCGGCCGGGTGCCGAGGGTATGGGCGTAGTCCACGGCCACCGCGAGCCCGCGCTCCACCCGGCCGACGGCTGCCGCCCAGGCCCGGTCCCTCGGCAGCCCGATCTCCGCCCGCTGTCCCTCCTGGGCGCCCAGCGGCCACCAGCGGGCCAGCCACTCCGCCTCCGCGCCCGTCACCGGCTCCCCGAGCCGCTCGGTGCCGTCCGGCGCGACCAGCACCAGCCGGGCCACGCCCGCGCGGTCGGTCTCGGCCACGTCCACGGGCACGTTGTCCAGCCACTCGTTGGCGAACAGCAGCCCGGTGACCGCCTCGGGCACCTCGGCCCGCCACGCGATCCGCCCGTCCAGCCCCGCGGGCCGGTCGGCGACCTCCACGGCGTACGCCCGCGTGCGCGCCGCCACCTCGTCCGGCAGCGCGGCCAGCACCCCCTGGACCAGCTCCCCGCGCCCGGCACCGAGATCGACGAAGTCCAGCACCTCGGGACGTCCCAGGGCCCCGTCCACCCGGCACAGCAGCCGGGCCACGGCGGCGGCGAACAGCGGCGAGGCGTGCACGGAGGTACGGAAGTGACCCGCGGGTCCCTCGGGGCGGCGGTAGAAGCCCCGGGGGCCGTACAGCGCCCCCTCCATGGCGTCCCGCCAGCCCTGCTCCGATGTCTCCCGCACCGGGTCAGCCTAGGCGTACACCCACCGGGTCGGCCTATGCGTACAGATGACCGGGGCATCCACCCTGCGGCGTACGTGTGCCGGGCACGGATCGCCCCTCCGGCTGACCCGTGCGCGCACCGGGTTTCCTTACGCTGATGAGGTGCAGCGCCTCTATGACTTCCTCCGCCGCCACCCCACGGGGGTCGACTGCTTCTGGGCCGTCGTCCTGCTCGGGCTCTCCGGCGTGAGCGTGGTGAACATGGACGGCACCCCGCACCACCACGGCTCCTTCGCCGCAGCCTGGACGATCTCCACCGTGCTGTGCGTGATCCTGGCCCTGCGCCGCCGCCTGCCGGAGCTGATGCTGGTCGCGGTGCTGGCCACCGGGCTGGCGCAGCTCATCCTGGACGTCGAGCCGGTCGTCGCCGACTTCACCATGCTGGTGGTCGTCTACACGGTCGCCGCCAGCGGCGCCCTGTGGGCCTCCCGGCTGGCGCTCGCCACCAGCCTGGTCGCGGCCTCGCTGGCGCAACTGCGCTGGCCGAACGAGCAGGTCAGCGCGCTCGGCCAGATCGCGCTCGCGGTCTTCCAGACGGTGCCGTTCGCGCTGGCCTGGGTGCTCGGCGACTCCATGCGCACCCGCCGCGCCTACTTCGCCCAGCTCGAGGAGCGCGCCGCCCGGCTGGAGAAGGAGCGCGAGGCGCAGGCCAAGGTCGCCGTCGCCGCCGAGCGCGCCCGGATCGCCCGCGAGCTGCACGACGTGGTCGCGCACAACGTCTCGGTCATGGTGGTGCAGGCCGACGGCGCCGCCTACGTCCTGGACGCCGCCCCCGACCAGGCCCGCCAGGCGCTGGAGA
Source organism: Streptomyces griseoluteus (assembly GCF_004784465.1). Lineage (GTDB taxonomy): Bacteria > Actinomycetota > Actinomycetes > Streptomycetales > Streptomycetaceae > Streptomyces > Streptomyces griseoluteus. The sequence goes on from NZ_SRRU01000004.1 coordinate 542,567, forward strand.
CGATCTCCTCCACCGGTCGCCAGGCGCTGGCCGAGATGCGCCGGCTGCTGGGCGTGCTGCGCACCGGCGAGCACCAGGAGAGCGGGGAGTACGTCCCGCAGCCCGACGTGGAGCAGATCGACGACCTGGTCGAGCAGTGCCGCGAGGCCGGGCTGCCGGTGGACTTCAAGGTCGAGGGCACCCCGCGTCCGCTGCCCAGCGGGGTGGAGCTGACCGCGTACCGGATCGTGCAGGAGGCGCTCACCAACACCCGCAAGCACGGTGGGCCCGAGGCGGGCGCCAGCGTCCGGCTGGTGTACTTCGACGACGGGCTCGGCCTGCTGGTCGAGGACGACGGCAAGGGCGCGCCGCACGAGCTGTACGAGGAGGGCGGCGCGGACGGCCAGGGACACGGCCTGATCGGCATGCGGGAGCGGGTCGGCATGGTCGGCGGCACCCTGGACGCCGGGCCGCGCCCCGGCGGCGGCTTCCGCATCAGCGCGCTGCTCCCGCTGAAACCTGCGCACTGACACCTGTCACGAACGCGCCCCGCACCCCCGAAGCCCGCACACCCCGAGAAGGACACGGAAGAGGACCCCGATGGCGATCCGCGTGATGCTCGTCGACGATCAGGTGCTGCTGCGCACCGGTTTCCGGATGGTGCTCGCCGCCCAGCCGGACATGGAGGTCGTCGCGGAGGCGGGCGACGGGGTGGAGGCGCTCCAGGTGCTGCGCACCACCCCGGTCGACGTGGTCCTGATGGACGTGCGCATGCCCAAGCTGGACGGGGTGGAGACCACCCGGCGCATCTGCTCCGAGTCCGAGCCCCCGAAGGTGCTCATCCTGACCACGTTCGACCTGGACGAGTACGCGTTCTCCGGGCTGAAGGCGGGCGCCTCCGGCTTCATGCTCAAGGACGTGCCGCCGGGCGAACTGCTCAGCGCCATCCGCTCGGTGCACAGCGGGGACGCGGTCGTGGCTCCCTCCACCACGCGCCGGCTGCTCGACCGGTTCGCCCCGATGCTGCCCTCGGCCGTGCAGGAGCCCCGGCACGCGGAGCTGTCCCGGCTCACCGAGCGCGAGCGCGAGGTCATGGTGCTGGTCGCCCAGGGGCTCTCCAACGGCGAGATCGCCGCCCGGCTGGTCCTCTCCGAGGCCACGGTGAAGACCCATGTGGGCCGCATCCTCACCAAGCTGGGGCTGCGCGACCGGGTCCAGGTGGTCGTCCTCGCCTACGAGACCGGGCTGGTCCGTGCGGGCGGGCAGGCTTAGGGCTCAGCGCAGTACGCCCTCGATGAAGTCGCTGCCCAGCCGGGACACGGCGGCCAGGTCCAACTGGTGCTGGACATATCGGCCCTGGCGGCAGCTGGTGATCAGACCGGCCTTCTTGAGGACGGCCAGGTGGCGGGATATCTCGGGCGCGGACATGCCGTGCGCGTCGGCGAGTTCGCTGGTGCTGTGCGGGCTGCGGGCGAGGTGGCGGCACAGGCGCAGACGCGCGGGGTGGGCGAGGGCCTCCATGCGCAGGGTGAGCTGCTCGACGGTGGGTGCCTTGGGGCGGGTGGCCTTGGCCGGATAGGTGATGACGGGCTGCCAGTCGTACCGGTGCAGCACCATCACGTGCGGCCAGCCGAGGCTGGTCGGCACCAGGACGAGCCCGCCGTCACCGGTGGTGCCCCGGCCCACCAGGAGCTTGTCGATCGTGATGAGACCGGCCTCCTCGTCCAGCGACACCGCGCCGGAGAGCGAGGAGAGGGCCTCGGCGGGGCCCTTGCGGCGCAGCAGCTCGGTCTTGTGCCGGGCGTCGGCGGCGAGGCCGGGCTGCAGCCGGGCCCAGGTGTCGGCGAAGAACGCCTCGTCGCAGTCGAGCACCAACTGGCGGAACCAGGCGCGGACCGTCGGCGGGTTGGCCAGCAGGCGCCGGGCGAACCGCTCCTGGACGGCACCGCGCGCGGCGGCCAGGTCCAGGGCGCGGCGGCGCAGCTCCGGGTCGCCCAGCGGGCCGAGGCTCTGCCGGGAGTACTGAAAGTGGCAGGTGAACTCCAGGGCCGCGTCGACGAACTGTTCGTCCGTCAGCTTGTCCAGCAGGTCGAGTTCCTCGGCGAGCGTGCCGCCGGGCAGCCCGCGCCGGCCGGGGAGTCCGGCGAAGGGGGCGAACACGTCGGAGAACGTGGTGCGCCACAGGAAGTCCGCCTCGCAGAGCCGGTCGGCCAGGCACGGGTCCAGCCGGCTGGACACGGCCGTCACCCAGCCCTGGAGGTCCGGATGGTGACCGGGCTCACTGAGCGCGTGCAGGGCCATTCCCAGCTCGGCCAGCGGTGAGGGCACCACGGAGATCCGCTCCGCCGGGAGCCCCTTGACGTCGATGGTCACGCTCATGTGCCCATGGTGCCCCCCACCACTGACAACGCCCCCCGGATTGACGGCCGCCGTCAATCGACGGGGCGTCAGGGGCCGGTGTCTCAGCCCAGCCGTCCGGCGAAGTCGACCGCCGCGTCCCGTACGTCCCGTGCCGTCCACTCCAGGCCCGCCGCGCGGACCCCGGTCTCCGTGAAGGAGAGGCCGGGTCCGCGGGAGTCCCAGCCGTCGCCGAACAGCAGGGTGCCGGTCTCCTCGGCCTGCCGTACGGCCGCCTCCGCGAGGACCTCGGGGTCGAACGGGAGCCAGACCTGGAAGTCGTGGGTGTGCGGCACCTCGGGATGGACCCGCGCCCAGGGCAGCCCGGCCTCGGCGAACCCCTCACGCAGCGCGGCGGCGACCACACGCGCGTGCCGGACGTACTCCGGAAGCCTCGGCAGTTCCCGGTCCAGGCCGGCGAGGGCGGAGAGCGCGGTGGGGAACTGCTGGAAGACCGTCCCCCCGTACCGGTGCCGCCAGGTGCGCGCCTCCTCGACGAGACTCGCGGGGCCGGCGAGCGCGGCGCCGCCCAGGCCGCCGAGGGACTTGTAGAACGACACGTAGACGCTGTCGGCCAGGGCCGCGATCTCCTCCAGGGGACGGCCGAAGTGCTCCGTGGCCTCCCAGAGGCGGGCGCCGTCGAAGTGCACCACCGCCTCGCGCTCCCGCGCGGCGTCGACCGCCCCGGTCAGCTCCTCCCAGGAGGGCAGCAGGAACCCGGCGTCGCGCAGCGGCAGTTCCAGCATGAGGGCGCCGACGGGCTCGTCCAGGCCGTGCACGTCGGCTGCCGTCACCGGGCGCGGCTCCTGGCTCACGGTGACCGGGCGCAATCCGCTGACCTGGCTGAACGCATGGCGTTCGTGCACCTCGGGGTGGGACAGGGCGTGCAGGGCGACGGCCGGGTTGCCGGTACGCGCGGCCCAGCAGCGCAGGGCGACCTGCTGGGCCATGGTGCCGGTCGGGAAGAACACGGCGGCCTCGGTGCCGAGCAGTTCCGCGACCCGGCGCTCCAGGGCGGACACCACGCCGTCGCCGTAGATGTCGGCGGGTTCGTCCAGGTCGTACACCTCGGGGGCCGCCTCCGTCAGCCCGGTGAGGCGCTCGCGGAGGGTCCCGCGCCAGCCGCCGCGCGACAGCACGCGCGGGGCGGTGCGTATCGCGGTCCGGCGCCGCTCTCGCATCGAAGGCCGCTGCTCGTCCTCGGTCTTGTCGCTCATGCGGGGGATCATGCCGCGCCGGGCCCCGCGGGGGTACCCGGTTTCCGGGCGGGCCGGTGCGGCGGCCCACAGCCTGTGGACGACGGGGGGCCGGTCGCCGGATAGCGTTAACATGACGAGAAATCGTCCGGTACCCAGAGCGGACTGGAACGGGAAGGCCACGGTCGCGTGAGTACACACCCCTCGGACACCCAGGACCGCCCCGCGCGGCTCACCGTCGGCGTCGTCGGCGCCGGACGCGTGGGCCCCGCCCTGGCCGCGTCCCTGCAGCTCGCCGGACACCGCCCGGTGGCCGTCTCCGGCGTCTCCGACGCCTCCCGCAGGCGCGCCGAGAAGATGCTGCCCGGCGTGCCCCTGGTGCCGCCCGCCGAGGTCCTCCAGCGCGCCGACCTGGTGCTGCTCACCGTCCCCGACGACGCCCTGCCGGGCCTGGTCACCGGCCTCGCCGAGACCGGCGCCGTCCGCCCCGGCCAGCTCCTCGTGCACACCTCGGGCCGCTACGGCGTCTCGGTGCTCGACCCGGCCCTGCGCGCGGGTGCGCTGCCGCTGGCACTGCACCCGGCGATGACCTTCACCGGCAGCCCCGTCGACGTCCAGCGCCTCGCGGGCTGCTCCTTCGGCGTCACCGCGCCCGAGGAGCTGCGGCTCGCGGCCGAGGCCCTGGTCATCGAGATGGGCGGCGAACCGGAGTGGATCAGCGAGGAGGGCCGCCCGCTCTATCACGCGGCCCTCGCCCTGGGCTCCAACCACCTGATCACCCTGGTCGCCCAGTCCATGGAGCTGCTGCGCACGGCCGGGGTCGGCGCCCCCGACCGGATGCTGGGCCCGCTGCTGGGCGCCGCCCTGGACAACGCGCTGCGCTCCGGTGACGCGGCCCTCACCGGCCCCGTCGCGCGCGGGGACGCGGGCACGGTCGCCGCGCACATCGCCGAGCTGCGCGAGCACTCCCCGCAGACCGTCGCCGGGTACGTGGCGATGGCCCGTGCCACCGCCGACCGCGCCCTCGCCCACGGCCTGCTCAAGGCCGAGCTGGCCGAGGACCTGCTCGGCGTGCTCGCCGACCAGGAGACCGGCAGCGGCAGCGCGCCCGCCACCGGCACCGACGCGGACGACGACGAGAACGGCCCCGAGGGGAACGACCGATGACCACCGCCCTGCTGAGCACCGCCGACGAGCTGCACGCCCGCGTGCGCCACGGCCGCCGTGCCGTCGTGATGACCATGGGCGCCCTGCACGAGGGCCACGCCACGCTGATCCGCGCCGCCCGCGAGCTCGCCGGGCCGGACGGCGAGGTCGTCGTCACCGTCTTCGTCAACCCGCTCCAGTTCGGCGCCGGCGAGGACCTCGACCGTTATCCGCGCACCCTGGACGCCGACCTCCGGCTCGCCGGACGCGCGGGCGCCGACGCGGTGTTCGCCCCGTCGGTGGAGGAGGTCTACCCGGGCGGCGAACCCCAGGTGCGCATCACCGCGGGCCCCATGGGCGGCCGGCTGGAGGGCGCCACCCGCCCCGGCCACTTCGACGGCATGCTGACCGTCGTCGGCAAGCTGCTGCACCTCACCCGGCCGGACGTGGCGCTGTACGGGCAGAAGGACGCCCAGCAGCTGGCGCTCATCCGGCGCATGGTGCGGGACCTCAACTTCGGCGTGGAGATCGTCGGCGTGCCCACGGTCCGCGAGGAGGACGGGCTCGCCCTGTCCAGCCGCAATCGCTACCTCGCCCCCGAGGAGCGCGCCACCGCCCTCACCCTGTCCCGCGCCCTGTTCGCCGGCCGCGACCGGCACGCGGCCCAGGAGGCCCTCCGTGCGCGGGCCCTCGAAGTGCCGTCCACGCACGCGCGTGCCGAGGCGCTGAGCGCCATAGGCGAGTCGCGTGCGGCGGCCGACGCGCACGCCGTGGCCACCGCCACGCCCGGCGGCCCGGCGGCCGTCCGCGCCGCGGCCCGTCAGGTGCTGGACGAGGCCGCCCGCTTCGACCCGCCGCTCGACCTGGACTACCTCGCCCTGGTCGACCCGGCCGACTTCACCGAGATCGCCGACGACTTCACCGGCGAGGCGGTCCTCGCGGTCGCCGCGCGGGTCGGCTCGACCCGGCTGATCGACAACATCCCGCTCACCTTCGGCAGCCCTGGAGCCGCCCTGTGACCAGCACCGGTATACGACTGCACGCGCCCGCCCCCGGCTGGTCCATCCCGGCCGACGTCGTGGTGGTCGGCTCCGGCGTGGCCGGCCTGACCGCCGCGCTGCGCTGCGAGGCGGCCGGCCTGACGACGGTCGTCGTCACCAAGGCCCGCCTGGACGACGGCTCCACCCGCTGGGCCCAGGGCGGCATCGCGGCCGCCCTGGGCGACGGCGACACCCCCGGACAGCACCTGGACGACACCCTGGTCGCCGGCGCGGGCCTGTGCGACGAGAACGCCGTACGCCTCCTGGTCACCGAGGGCCCCGACGCCGTACGGCGGCTGATCGACACCGGCGCGCGGTTCGACACCGACGACGCGGGCTCGATCCAGCTCACCCGCGAGGGCGGCCACCACCGGCGCCGCATCGCCCACGCGGGCGGGGACGCCACCGGCGCGGAGATCTCCCGCGCGCTGGTCGACGCCGTCCGCGCGCGGGGCCTTCGCACCATCGAGAACGCGCTCGTCCTGGACCTGCTCACCGACGCGGAGGGCCGCACCGCAGGCGTCACCCTGCACGTCATGGGCGAGGGCCAGCACGACGGCGTGGGAGCGGTGCACGCGCCCGCCGTGGTGCTCGCCACCGGCGGCATGGGCCAGGTGTTCTCCGCGACCACCAACCCCTCGGTCTCCACCGGCGACGGCGTGGCGCTGGCGCTGCGCGCGGGCGCCGAGGTCAGCGACCTGGAGTTCGTCCAGTTCCACCCGACCGTGCTCTTCCTCGGCCCCGATGCCGAGGGCCAGCAGCCGCTGGTCTCGGAGGCGGTGCGCGGCGAGGGCGCCCACCTGGTCGACGCCGACGGCACGCGCTTCATGGTCGGGCAGCACGAGCTGGCGGAGCTGGCCCCGCGCGACATCGTCGCCAAGGGCATCACGCGGCGGATGCAGGAGCTGGGCGCCGACCACATGTACCTCGACGGCAGGCATTTCGGCGCCGACATGTGGGAGCACCGCTTCCCGACCATCCTGGCCGCCTGCCGCGCCCACGGCATCGACCCGGTCACCGAGCCGATCCCGGTCGCCCCGGCCGCCCACTACGCCTCCGGCGGCGTCCGCACCGACGACCGCGGCCGTACGACCGTCGCCGGCCTGTACGCGTGCGGCGAGGCCGCCTGCACCGGGGTGCACGGCGCCAACCGGCTCGCCTCCAACTCCCTGCTCGAAGGGCTCGTCTACGCCGAGCGCATCGCCGCCGACATCGCGGCCGAGCACACCGCGAACGGCCCGCACACGTGCGTGCCGGCCCCCGTCCCGCACCACGGCACGCCCGCGCATCCCCTGCTGGCCCCGGAGGACCGGCTCGCCGTGCAGCGGATCATGTCCGAGGGCGCGGGCGTCCTGCGCTCGGCCGCCTCCCTGGAACGCGCAGCGCAGCGCCTCGCGGAACTACACTCCCGCGCCAGTGACACCCTGGACGGTGAGGGCAAGACCGCCGAGCCCGGCGTCGACACCTGGGAGGCCACCAACCTCCTGGACGTGGCCCGCGTCCTGGTCGCCGCGGCCGCGCTGCGCGAGGAGACCCGCGGCTGCCACTGGCGCGAGGACCACGCCGACCGCGACGACCCGCACTGGCGCCGCCACCTGGTGGTGACTCTCCGCGCGGACCGTTCGCTGGCCGTACGCACCACCGAGAGCGCAGACTTCCCCCCTACCCGGTGACATCTCGGTCCACCGGGTGAACCCGCCTCCCCAGGAGCAGTGACGAACGTGAGCACCGACGACCTTCCCCTCGCCCCGACCGGCGGCTGCGGCGACGGCTGCGCCTGTGGCGCGGACGAGGAGGGCGAAGAGCAACTGGAGTGCGGTCTCGACCCCGCGCTGGCCGCGCTGCTGGCCGAGTCCGGGCTCGACCCCGTGGAGATCGAGGACATCGCCAACGTCACCGTCCAGGAGGACCTGGCCGGCGGCGTCGACGTGACCACCGTGGCGACCATCCCCGAGGACGCCGTGGCCACCGCCGACTTCGTCGCCCGCGAGGCCGGCGTGGTCGCGGGCCTCAGGGTCGCCGAGGCCGTGCTCTCCGTGGTCTGCGAGGACGAGTTCGAGGTCGAGCGGCACGTCGAGGACGGCGACCTGATCGAGGCCGGCCAGCGCCTGCTGTCGGTCACCACCCGCACCCGCGACCTGCTCACCGCCGAGCGCAGCGCGCTGAACATCCTGGGCCGCATGTCCGGCATCGCGTCCGCCACGCGCGCGTGGGCCGACGTGCTGGAGGGCAGCCGCACCCGCGTGCGCGACACCCGCAAGACCACCCCCGGTCTGCGCTCGCTGGAGAAGTACGCGGTGCGCTGCGGCGGCGGCGTCAACCACCGCATGTCGCTCTCCGACGCCGCCCTGGTCAAGGACAACCACGTACTCGCCGCCGGTGGCGTGGCCGAGGCGTTCAAGGCCGTACGGGAGACCTTCCCGGACCTCCCCGTCGAGGTCGAGGTCGACACCCTGCACCAGCTCCACGAGGCCGTCGAGGCCGGCGCCGACCTGATCCTGCTGGACAACTTCACCCCCGGCGAGTGCGCCGAGGCCGTCACCCTCACGGCCGGCCGCGCCGAGCTGGAGGCGTCCGGGCGGCTCACCCTGGAGAACGCCTGCGCCTACGCCGACACCGGCGTGGACTTCCTGGCCGTCGGCGCCCTCACCCACTCCTCGCCGGTGCTCGACATCGGCCTGGACCTGCGCCCGGCGGAGTGACCCGGATGCTGCTCACGATCGACGTCGGCAACACCCACACCGTCCTCGGTCTCTTCGACGGCGAGGACATCGTCGAGCACTGGCGCGTGTCCACCGACCCGCGCCGCACGGCCGACGAGCTGGCGGTGCTGCTCCAAGGCCTGATGGGCACGCACCCGCTGCTCGGCGAGGAACTGGGCGACGGCATCCACGGCATCGCCATCTGCGCCACGGTGCCCTCGGTGCTGCACGAGCTGCGCGAGGTCACCCGGCGCTACTACGGCGACGTGCCCGCGGTGCTGGTCGAGCCCGGCGTCAAGACCGGGGTGCCGGTCCAGTTCGACAACCCCAAGGAGGTCGGCGCCGACCGCATCATCAACACGGTCGCCGCCAACGAGCTGTACGGCGGCCCGGCGATCGTGGTCGACTTCGGCACCGCGACCACCTTCGACGCGATCTCCGCGCGCGGGGAGTACGTCGGCGGGGTCATCGCGCCCGGCATCGAGATCTCGGTGGAGGCGCTCGGCGTGAAGGCCGCGCAGCTCCGCAAGATCGAGGTGGCCCGCCCGCGCAACGTGATCGGCAAGAGCACCGTCGAAGCCATGCAGTCCGGCATCGTCTACGGCTTCGCCGGCCAGGTGGACGGCGTGGTCGGCCGGATGGCGCGCGAGCTGGCCGACGACCCCGACGACGTCACCGTGATCGCCACCGGCGGTCTGGCGCCGATGGTGCTGGGCGAGTCCTCGGTGATCGACGAGCACCAGCCCTGGCTCACCCTGATCGGCCTGCGCCTGGTCTACGAGCGCAACGTGCCGCGCAGGTAACCGGGCCGCGTGGGACTCAGGGCCGGGCGGGGGAACCCTGGGTCCGACACGCGTTACAACACGTCCCATTCCGTAACTTTTGTCCGATTAGCGGTAGCGTCGCCGCATGCCCACGCCATACGGAACTCGCGGCGGCATGGCGTTCGGCGCGGAGGAGCTGCGTGTGCTCCGCCGCGCCCTCGCCCTCGCCCTCCACCCCGGCACGGCCTCCGCCGAGGACGTGCAGGACTGCTTCCGCCTCGCCGACTCGGTCGACGAGGCACTGGACGAAGCGGCTCGCCTGCGCGCCTTCCTCCTGGCCGACCTGGGCCGCTACCGAGCCGCCCTGCCCGGCACCGCGGCCGGCTATCTCGCCCTGCTCCAGGAGGCGCTCGGCGCCGGGCACCGGCCCGCCCCGGACGACCTCGCCGCCCTGCGCGCCCTGCGCGGCAACCCGGTGGCCGCCGCCCTGCTGGCCCACTGCCAGGGCCTGGTCGAGCGCAGCGTCCGCGCCGCCCGCTTCGCCACCGGCGCGCCCACCGTCCCCGCGCCCGCCGCACCGCCCTCACGCGCCCGTCTGCTGGCCCTTCCGGGCGGCGCGGAGGACTCCGGGTCCACCGGGGCCGACGAGTCCGGGGAAGCCGCTCAGAAGCCCGCTGAGGAGCCCGCCCGGGCCCCCTCCCCGCGCCCCGGCGAGCGCCCCGCCGAGCCGGCCGCCCCCAAGCGCCCCGTCCCCACTCCCGGCGAGGTCTTCCCGCGCCGCAAACCGCAGTCGCCGCCCACCGGACAGGACCGCGCCCGCCACCTCGCCGCGGGCTGACCTGGCTCTACGGGGCGGGGAGGACATAAGGCCCACCCCGCCCCGGCCGGGCCGCCCCGCGTGGCTACCCTGGAGCCATGGACTACGTCTCCGCGCTGGTGCCCCCCTTCGTCATGGCCGCCCTCTTCATCGGGGTGGTCCGGGTGATCGTGAAGACTCAGGGCGGAGCGGCCAAGGGCAAGGAGGACGCGGCCGTCGACGCCGCCCTCGCGCGCGCGGAGAACGCCCGCCGGGCCGCCCACGGCGACGCCTGAGCCACCCGCACGTCGGCGCCGATTTGACCGGATCTCCCACTATTATTTGTTTTGTGCCTCGCCCCTTGGGAGATCTCGAAGACGCCGTCATGTCACGGGTGTGGAAGTGGAACCGCCCGGTGACCGTCCGGGAAGTCCTGGAAGACATCCAGCAGGAACGCTCGATCGCGTACACCACCGTCATGACGGTTTTGGACAATCTTCATCAGAAGGGCTGGGTCCGCCGTGAGGCGGAAGGGCGTGCCTATCGATATGAGGCCGTCTCCACCAGAGCCGCCTACGCGGCCGCGCTCATGAACGACGCCTGGTCGCAGAGCGACAACCCCGCCGCCGCTCTCGTCGCGTTCTTCGGGATGATGAGCGAGGAACAGCGCCAGGCCCTCAGTGACGCCATCCGTATCGTCCAGGGGCCGCAAACGCGCGAGAACCCCGGTTCGGCGGAGGAGACCGGCGGGCGATAGCGTCCGCCCATGTCAGCGAAGAGCCCCGAAGTCTCCGCGAATGCCATCACCGTCCGGCGCGCCCGGACCAGCGATGTTCCCGCTGTCCGACGACTCCTCGACGCCTACTCGCGTGACCGCATCCTGCTCGACAAAGCCACGGTCACCCTTTACGAGGACATCCAGGAGTTCTGGGTCGCGGAACGCGACGACAACGCCGAGGTCGTCGGCTGCGGCGCCTTGCACGTCATGTGGGAAGACCTCGCGGAAGTCCGCACCCTCGCGGTGAACCCGGCCCTCAAGGGCGCCGGAGTGGGTCACCGGCTGCTGGGGAAGTTGCTCGACACCGCGCGCCGGCTCGGCGTTCGCCGGGTTTTCTGTCTGACCTTCGAAGTCGACTTCTTCACCAAGCACGGCTTCGTGGAGATCGGTGAGACACCGGTGGACGCCGATGTGTACGCGGAGCTGTTGCGCTCCTATGACGAGGGCGTCGCGGAGTTCCTCGGTCTCGAACGAGTGAAACCCAACACCTTGGGCAACAGCCGGATGCTTCTGCATCTGTGATCGCCAATGCCCCGGTTCCCTATGTCCGAAACGCGCACGTTTCCGGACGTGAGAGGGCGTGGGGTCTCTCCCCGAGGGTTTGTGTTTTTCCGGCAAAAGCGGTTTGCTTTCCGGCGTACTGCTGCACTGCATATAACAGGGGCGGCTAAACGGCGTACGCCGCGGACCTCCCCGCCCTCACGTTATCGATGAAAGGAAATCCCGTGGCACAGAAGGTTCAGGTCCTTCTTGTCGACGACCTCGACGGCGGCGAGGCTGACGAGACCGTGACGTTCGCGTTGGACGGCAAGACGTACGAGATCGACCTCACGACCGCCAATGCGGACAAGCTGCGCGGCCTTCTCGACGCGTATGTGAAGGGCGGCCGGCGTACCGGTGGCCGTTCCTCCGGTGGCCGCGGCAAGGCGGCCCGCGCCGCTTCCGGTGGCAACCAGGACACCGCGGCCATCCGCGCCTGGGCCAAGGAGAACGGCTACGACGTGAACGACCGCGGCCGCGTCCCCGCGTCCATCCGCGAGGCCTACGAGAAGGCCAACGGCTGATCACGCCCCCGCGAACGGGGCCCGGCGCCCCGCCGCAGCCGGACCCGGTGGCACTGCGCCGCCACGGTGTCCACCAGCCGTACGAGGTCGGGGGCGCCCGTGACGCCCCCGAAGGACGGCAGCGCGGGCAGTACCGCCTCCACATCGCGCCCCGGCTCGGGGGGCCGCAGCCATACGGCGGCCCCCTGCAAGGCCCCGGCGTCCGGTCGCTGCACCGCCGCGCCCACCGCCCGCACGGGCGGCGCCGGCGCCTGAGTCAGGCCCCCGGCGCCCAGCGCCCGCAGGTCCAGCGTCAGCGCGCCCCACTCCAGCCAGTCGAGCAGCCCCGGCAGCTCCTCCGCGCTGCCCGCGGCCACCAGCAGCCGCATGCGGCCGCCCACCAGGGCCACCGGGGAAGCGGGCGCCAGATGCCTGAGCGCCACCGCCCCCGCCTCGGCCGGGACGTCCAGCACGTCGAACCGCATCCCCGTCACCAGCCGCAGCGGTGCCCCCGGCGCCGTCGCCCACCCCAGCACGTCCTCGTACCAGTGCCGGGCCGCCGCTCCGGGGGCCGGCCCGAGCGGACGCCGCGGGCGTGGGAAGGGCAGCGCCGATGACGCCGGGAAGGGTTCCGGGGATGCCGGGGACATTGAGCCAGCCATGCCAGGTGCAACCGACAAGGACGCTCAGGAGTTACGCTGAGCGTCCGGAGAGTCACGCTCTGTGTGACGAGGGGGAGCGCATGGGCGCACCCCGAGCCCCGAGGTTGTTCGCCCATAGCGGAGGGAAAGGGTGCGCGCGGCATGGACCGCCCGTCACCGCGGGTAAGACATGCCTAGTGGGAGGGGGGCGACACGCAGGAAAGGCCGTCTCACGTTCGCCATCGGCGGAACGGCGAGTGGGGTAACTGCCTGGCCTGCGGGAACATCGTCTCGCACCATCGAGTTGGAGCAGATGTCGGCGTTCGGGGTCAGGAGGCCATCGACGGTGTCGGCAGTTGGAATGAGCGGTCCCCGCTTGCGGGACTAAGCTGCGGAAGGACAGGGAGGGGAAGTTCCCCCCACTGCCTGACCGCTCTGAGGAGCGATTAACGATGTTCGAGAGGTTCACCGACCGCGCGCGGCGGGTTGTCGTCCTGGCTCAGGAAGAAGCCCGGATGCTCAACCACAACTACATCGGCACCGAGCACATCCTCCTGGGTCTCATCCACGAGGGTGAAGGTGTCGCCGCTAAGGCCCTGGAGAGCCTCGGCATTTCGCTTGAGGCGGTCCGTCAGCAGGTGGAGGAGATCATCGGTCAGGGCCAGCAGGCCCCGTCCGGTCATATCCCCTTCACCCCCCGTGCCAAGAAGGTCCTGGAGCTGTCGCTCCGCGAGGCCCTTCAGCTCGGCCACAATTACATCGGCACCGAGCACATCCTGCTCGGCCTGATCCGTGAGGGCGAGGGCGTCGCCGCCCAGGTCCTGGTCAAGCTGGGCGCAGACCTCAACCGGGTGCGCCAGCAGGTCATCCAGTTGCTCTCCGGTTACCAGGGCAAGGAGACCGCGGCCGCAGGCGGCCCGGCCGAGGGCACCCCCTCGACCTCCCTCGTCCTTGACCAGTTCGGCCGGAACCTCACCCAGGCCGCTCGTGAAACCAAGCTCGACCCGGTCATCGGGCGCGAGAAGGAGATCGAGCGGGTCATGCAGGTGCTGTCCCGCCGTACGAAGAACAACCCGGTGCTGATCGGTGAGCCCGGCGTCGGCAAGACCGCCGTCGTCGAGGGCCTCGCCCAGGCCATCGTCAAGGGTGAGGTGCCCGAGACCCTCAAGGACAAGCACCTCTACACCCTGGACCTCGGTGCCCTGGTCGCCGGCTCCCGCTACCGCGGTGACTTCGAGGAGCGCCTGAAGAAGGTGCTCAAGGAGATCCGCACCCGCGGCGACATCATCCTGTTCATCGACGAGCTGCACACGCTGGTCGGTGCGGGCGCCGCCGAGGGCGCGATCGACGCCGCCTCCATCCTCAAGCCGATGCTGGCCCGCGGTGAGCTCCAGACCATCGGTGCCACCACGCTGGACGAGTACCGCAAGCACCTGGAGAAGGACGCGGCCCTCGAGCGCCGCTTCCAGCCCATCCAGGTCGCGGAGCCGTCGCTGCCGCACACGATCGAGATCCTCAAGGGCCTGCGCGACCGGTACGAGGCGCACCACCGCGTCTCCATCACCGACGAGGCGCTGGTCCAGGCGGCCACCCTGGCCGACCGGTACATCTCGGACCGCTTCCTGCCGGACAAGGCGATCGACCTGATCGACGAGGCCGGTTCCCGGATGCGCATCCGCCGGATGACCGCGCCGCCGGACCTCCGCGAGTTCGACGAGAAGATCGCCGGTGTCCGCCGGGACAAGGAGTCCGCGATCGACTCGCAGGACTTCGAGAAGGCCGCCTCCCTGCGCGACAAGGAGAAGCAGCTCCTGGCCGCCAAGGCCAAGCGGGAGAAGGAGTGGAAGGCCGGCGACATGGACGTCGTCGCCGAGGTCGACGGCGAGCTGATCGCCGAGGTCCTCGCCACCGCCACGGGCATCCCGGTCTTCAAGCTGACCGAGGAGGAGTCCAGCCGCCTGCTCCGCATGGAGGAGGAGCTGCACAAGCGGGTCATCGGCCAGGTCGACGCCGTCAAGGCGCTGTCCAAGGCGATCCGCCGTACCCGTGCCGGTCTGAAGGACCCGAAGCGTCCCGGTGGCTCGTTCATCTTCGCCGGTCCGTCCGGTGTCGGTAAGACCGAGCTGTCCAAGGCGCTCGCCGAGTTCCTCTTCGGTGACGAGGACGCGCTGATCTCCCTCGACATGTCGGAGTTCAGCGAGAAGCACACGGTCTCGCGGCTCTTCGGTTCGCCCCCCGGTTACGTGGGTTACGAGGAGGGTGGCCAGCTCACCGAGAAGGTGCGCCGCAAGCCGTTCTCCGTCGTCCTCTTCGACGAGGTCGAGAAGGCCCACCCGGACATCTTCAACTCGCTGCTGCAGATCCTGGAGGACGGTCGTCTGACCGACTCCCAGGGCCGGGTCGTGGACTTCAAGAACACGGTCATCATCATGACGACCAACCTCGGCACGCGGGACATCTCCAAGGGCTTCAACCTGGGCTTCGCCGCCTCCGGCGACACGAAGACCAACTACGAGCGCATGAAGAACAAGGTGTCGGACGAGCTGAAGCAGCACTTCCGTCCCGAGTTCCTCAACCGCGTCGACGACGTGGTCGTCTTCCCGCAGCTCACTCAGGCGGACATCCTCCGGATCGTCGACCTGATGATCAGCAAGGTGGACGAGCGGCTCAAGGACCGGGACATGGGCATCGAGCTCTCCCAGTCCGCCAAGGAACTGCTCTCCAAGAAGGGTTACGACCCGGTGCTGGGCGCGCGGCCGCTGCGTCGCACGATCCAGCGCGAGGTCGAGGACACCCTCTCGGAGAAGATCCTCTTCGGCGAGCTGCGTCCCGGTCACATCGTGGTCGTCGACACGGAGGGCGAGGGCGAGAACCAGACCTTCACCTTCCGCGGCGAGGAAAAGGCCGCCCTGCCCGACGCCCCGCCGATCGAGCAGGCCGCGGGCGGTGGCCCGAACCTGAGCAAGGACGCGTAACCCTCCGGGGGTCCGCGTAGCCCCGAAGGGGCCGGTGCCAAATGGCACCGGCCCCTTTTGGGTTTCAGAGGGCCGCCGCAACGAGTTGGACGCTCTTGGAGGACTGAGTGACTGGCCGCCGCTGAAGCGATTGCGGGGCAGTGCGTCCAGGGCTTCTTGAGGGGGAGTCCACGCGTCCCCAGGCATGGTCCGGTGAGGCCACCGGAGTGGCCGTTATCGGGCCTCGGCGCATTCGTCGACGAACGCACAAAGCCGACGGATGAGGCTCAAATTGGAAGGGGCGGGGTCCCAGGCGGCCTGCGTATGAGGCGCATCCTGGAGCCACTGCTGCCACAGGCCGCCCGGTTCCCT
Source organism: Streptomyces griseoluteus (assembly GCF_004784465.1). GTDB lineage: Bacteria > Actinomycetota > Actinomycetes > Streptomycetales > Streptomycetaceae > Streptomyces > Streptomyces griseoluteus. The sequence continues at coordinate 558,375 of NZ_SRRU01000004.1, forward strand.
GAAGCGGTCGGCTTGACCACCTCCCAGGTTCAGGTCGATGAACTGGAGAGCGCCCATGACGACGGTTTGGTCGTACGGGAGATCAGGGCGGCGGAGGTAGCGGTCCAGGTAGGCGGCGAGCAGATCAGCGTCCCGCGCCGTTCCGAAACTGGCCAGGGTCACGCTGTAGGCCACCCCGACACAACAGACTTCGCTGGCCATGAGGAGCCGACCGACGTCTTCACGGAATTCGGTTCTGCGGGAGACAGCCACGAGCCAAGCCGCAGTTCTCCGTTCGCGCCAGCTGCCCTCAAGAAGCTTGGCGATCTCACTCGGGGTGATGAGTCCCGCGTCCTCACGGAGATCTCGCATGAGTCGGTCTGATGCAGGACTTGGCATGCGCAGCAGGCTGCCGCCGAGCTTCAGGTAGCGCCGCTCGGGCGTGACGTATCGGCGAACCAAGGCCAGCAGTTCGGCATCATCACGGGGATCGCGTATCACCCGCCCGACTTTGCCTTGCTGACGCGGAACGAGGCCAGCCCGCTCATCGCCGTCACCGCACGTCTTCCGCGGCTACTTGGCACCGGAATACCGCAGCCGCTGAACAAGTGCGCCCCGATAACATCGGCCTGACAGGCTCTCAGGGCCTGGTAGCGGCTCCGGCGCAGGACACAGCTCAGGTCGCACCACGGGGGTTGGCGGCGAGGTGCCTCATGTTCGGCCTGAACTTCGGTGGTGCACGCATCAGTTGACCCCCCGCAGCCGATGCGTCAGGGCTTCCGTGACGATGGCTGCCGGCTCCATCCCTCACCCCCGTCGTCGGGATGGAGCCCAGCCCGGGACGGCGGGTCGGGTCAGGACAACTGTCCGTCGTAGTCCGGGAGTTTGAACGTCCGCTCCGCGTGCCCGCCGCTCAGGTCGGACGCGCTGTTGCCGATGTTGGCGATGATCGTGTAGCCCTGGCGCTCGATGTCGGCCCGCTGGGCGGTCTTGTAGGCGGCGACGTCCTTGAAGAGGTCGATGAGGCCGCGCACCCGGAGGTCGGTGACGCGGTAGCCGTCGTGTTCGAGGTTGTAGGACGTGGGCCAGTGCAGGAGGCCGGGGCGGGCGGTGACGAAGATCAGGGCGACGCCGTGGTCCTGGGCGTACTGGGCGACCTTCAGGACAGGGCGGTTGGCGGGCTGGGGGAACTGGAAGCCGAAGTCGGTCTCCAGGGTGGTGTTGTCCACGTCCAGGACGATGGCCTGCTTCTCGCCGGCGCCGGCGGCCGCGCGGCTCTGGATGTAGGGGAGGGCCTCGCTCATCACCCGCCCGCAGTCCTGCTGCCAGGTGGCGTAGTCGACGGCGGCGGCGGGGGCCGTGGTGGCGGCCTCGGCGGGGGCGGCGAGCGCGGTGAGCGCGGCGGTGGAGACGGCGATGGCGGCCATCCGGCGCGCCAAGGGGCGTCTGGTCATGAAGGGGGGTCCTCTCGCGTCCGTACGGTGCAGTGCATGCTCTGCGGAGCGGGTGGCGCGAGAGGAACCGTAGGGTTACCGGACGGTAGGTTGCTAGAGGCGCGCGTCACATTTATAGGGCCCCGGACTCACCCCGCCGGTGACATGCCGCACAGGCGAAATGTCCGGTACTAACCGTGATAGTGGTATTTCAAACCAGGGCAAACCCAGACGTACACGTCGAAACGCAGAGTGATACCAGCAGGCCGTACCGCCTGGTCCGACCGGGGTGTCCGGCCTGTCAAGAGATGACCGGTTTCAGGTACTTCTACTACCTCGTGCCGTAGATGGGCCCTTTGAACATGGATGGGGTGAGGGGTTACCAATGTGGAGTCCCGCCCGGCACACGGTGAAACATCCGTACGCCGGGTGGCTCTCTGTCTCCGAGTTCACGAGGTATCGATGTTCAAGCGTTCCACGTCTGTCCGTACGTCCGCGCTCCGCACTCGCGTGGCCGTCCTGGCCGCCGGTGTCGGCGCCGCGGCCGTGCTGGGTGGCGGGGTTGCCAGCGCCGCCTCCGCCTCCGCGACCTCCTGGGTCGACCCGGTGAAGAAGTACACCCTCTCCGCCAGCTTCGACCAGGGCGGCAGCCACTGGGCGCACAAGCACAGCGGTCAGGACTTCGCGGTGCCCACCGGCACCGAGGTCCTCGCGGCCCACGGCGGCACCGTCGTCAAGGCCGGCCCGAACGGCGCCGGTGACGGCCCCGCGTACGGCAACGCCGTCGTCATCAAGCACGGCAACGGTCTGTACTCGCAGTACGCCCACCTGTCCCGTGTCGACGTCAGGATCGGCCAGGTCGTCAAGACCGGCCAGCACATAGCCCTGTCGGGCAGCACCGGTAACTCCACCGGCCCGCACCTGCACTTCGAGATCCGCAAGACGCCGAACTACGGCTCGGCCGTCAACCCGGTCAGCTTCCTGCGGACCCAGGGCGTCCACGTCTGAGCCCTGGGCCACCGCCCCCCGGCCCTCACCGGCCACCGCCGGTAGTCCGGACCACGGATGTCCGGACTACCTCCTGCCGCGGGCGCCCTCGTGCGCCTGCGTCACCAGATCCACGGCGACTTCGAGAACCGCTTCGCGCTTCTTCTCGGGGTCGCCTTCCAGGTCCGCCAGCACGAACATGCCGGCGTGCAGCGTGAACAGCGCGCTGATCGAGCGGACCTGGTCCACCATCTCGGCCTCGGGATCGATGATGATCTCCCTGAGGCCCTTCATGCGTTCCTTGAACGTGTCGCCGATGCGCAGTTCCCGCACCGTCGCCTGGTTCTCCTGCATGAACCGGAAGAGCGGCTGCGCCCCGGCCAGCGCCGCGCTGTAGCGCCGTACGATCTCCTGCTTGGTCTCCAAGGTGTGCGGCTGGCTGCGGCCCCACTCGATCAGGTCCTCGATCGGCTGCGTCAGGTCCGCGAAGAGACTGACGATGATCTCTTCCTTGGTCTTGAAGTGGTAGTAGAGAGCCGCCTTGGTGACATCGAGGTGCTCCGCGATCTCGCGCAGCGAGGTCTTCTCGTAGCCCTGTTCCGCGAAGAGCTCGAGCGCGACGTCCTGGATGCGCTGGCGGGTGTTCCCGCGGCGCTGGTGCTTGGTGCCGTCCATGGTGTCGCCCATCCTCGTACTCCCCCCGCTCCCGCGGAAACTTACTTGACGCCCGGCTAGTAGCAGGCTACCTTCCAGTGTAGTGAACTAGCCGGGCGACAAGTAAGTAGCAGTCGCCAGGGGGAGTGGGAGAAATGGCGGACACGCAGACGGCCAAGGCGGGCCAGGCGGAGCCCCAGCAGCCGGAGAAGAAGCCGAAGAGCGTACGAGTGGTCCTGCTCGCGCTCATGATCGCCATGATGCTGGCGATGCTGGACAACATGATCGTGGGCACCGCGATGCCCACCATCGTGGGCGACCTGGGCGGGCTCGAGCACCTGTCCTGGGTCGTGACGGGGTACACCCTCGCCACCGCGGCCTCGACCCCGGTCTGGGGCAAGATCGGTGACATGTACGGGCGCAAGGGCGCCTTCCTCGGCTCGATCGTGATCTTCCTGATCGGCTCCGTGCTGAGCGGTATGGCCCAGGGGATGGGCGAGCTGATCGCGTTCCGGGCCGTCCAGGGCCTGGGCGCCGGTGGTCTGATGGTCGGCGTCATGGCGATCATCGGCGACCTGATCCCGCCGCGTGAGCGGGGCAAGTACCAGGGCATGATGGCCGGCGTCATGGCGCTGGCGATGATCGGCGGCCCGCTGGTCGGTGGCACCATCACCGACAACTGGGGCTGGCGCTGGACCTTCTACATCAACCTGCCGCTCGGCGCGGTCGCGCTGGCGCTGGTCTCGGCCGTGCTGCACCTGCCGAAGAAGCGGGCCAAGGCGGGGATCGACTACCTCGGCGTGGTCCTGCTGACCGTCGGCATCACCGCGATCGTGCTGGTCACCACGTGGGGCGGTACGGAGTACGCCTGGACCTCCGCGCGGATCATGGAGCTGATCGCCCTCGGCGTGGTCTCGCTGGTCGGGTTCGTGTTCTGGCAGACCAAGGCCGCCGAGCCGGTGCTGCCGCTGCACATCTTCAAGAGCCTGAACTTCACCCTGATGTCCCTCATCGGCTTCGTCACCGGCTTCGTGATGTTCGGCGCGACGCTCTTCCTGCCGCTGTACCAGCAGGCCGTGCAGGGCGCCTCGGCCACCAACTCCGGGCTGCTGCTCCTGCCGATGCTCGGCGCGATGCTGGTGACCTCGATGGTCGCGGGCCGGGTCACCACGAACAGCGGCCGGTACAAGGTCTTCCCGATCGCCGGCGGTGTGCTGATGATCATCGGGCTGTACCTGATGTCCACGATGGACACCGGCACCACCCGGCTCACCTCCGGGATCTACATGGCCGTGGTCGGCGCGGGCATGGGCTGCCTGATGCAGGTGACCATGCTGGTGGCGCAGAACAGCGTGGAGATGAAGGACATGGGCGTCGCGTCCTCCTCCGCCACCCTGTTCCGTACCCTCGGCTCCTCGTTCGGTGTGGCCGTCATGGGCGCCCTGTTCAACAACCGGGTGCAGGACGTGATGACCGAGCGCGCCGGTGCGCTGGGCAAGGGCATCACCGAGAAGTCCGCCCAGCTCGACGCGGCCAGCCTCGCCAAGCTGCCGGCCGCGGCGCGGGAGGCGTACCAGCACGCGGTGTCCGCGGGCACCCACTCCGCCTTCCTCCTGGGCTCCGCCATCGCCGTCGTGGTCCTCGTCGCGGCCGTCTTCGTCAAGGAGGTCCCGCTGCGCGGCGGCCCCCAGAAGCCGTCGACCGAGCCCACGGACGCGATCCCGGCCCCGGTGATCGAAGCGGTCTGACCTGGTTCGATCATGAGAAGGCCCCCCGACTGCCGGTCGGGGGGCCTTTTCCCGTTCAGCTTCGCAGGGTGGGCGGGACCGTGTAGCTGCCCGTCGCCGTGGGGGCGTGCTCGGGGAGCCAGAGGACGGCCACCGCGCCCTCGCCGTGGGGGCGGATGTTGCGGAAGGTGAGGCGGGCGCCGAGGACGCGGGCCTGGCCGGCGGCGATGGTGAGGCCGAGGCCGTGGCCCTGGCCGGCGCGGTCCTCGCTGCCGGTGCGGAAACGGAGCGGGCCCTCGGCGAGGAGCGCCTCGGGGAAGCCGGGGCCGTGGTCGCGTATCCGGATCACCCGGCCCTCGACGGTCACCTCGATGGGCGGCTCGCCGTGCCGGGCGGCGTTGGTGAGCAGGTTGAGCAGCACCCGCTCCAGCCGGCGCGGGTCGGTGGTGACCTCGGACTCGTGCACCACCCGTACCGCGATGTCCGGGTCCTTCGCGGCCACGCGCCGGGCCACGAACTCGCCCAGCATGATGTCCTGCAGCTCGGCCCGCTCGGAGGCCCCGTCCAGCCGGGCCACCTCCAGCACGTCCTCCACCAGCGTGCGCATCGCCTTGGCCCGGTCCAGCACCAGCTCCGTGGGCCGGCCGGGAGGCAGCAGCTCGGCGGCCGTGAGCAGCCCGGTCACCGGCGTACGCAGCTCGTGCGCGATGTCGGCCGTGACCCGCCGCTCCGCCTCCAGCCGCTGCCGCAGGGCGTCCGCCATGGCGTCCACCGCGCGGGCCAGGTCGTCGGCCTCGTCCCGTACGACTCCGCCGATGGCCTCCCGTACCCGTACGTCGGTCTCGCCGGCCGCCAGCCGGTTCGCGGCGGCGGCCGCCTTGCGCAGACGCCGGGAGAGCTGGCCGCCGATCACTACGCCGAGCGCGCTGCCGCCGAGCACCACCGCGATGGAGCCGATGAGCAGCGCCTGGTCGAGGTCGGCCAGCACGTCGGCGGACTTGTCCGGGAAGGCGCCGTGCAACGAGAGCACATGCCCGTTCTTGACCGGCACCGCGGCCCAGATGTCCGGCTCGCCGCTGCCCGTGTCGCTGACGTAGCTGGCCCGGCGCCCCTCCTCCACCTTGACCCGCAGCTCGGCCGGGAGGGCAGGGTCGTCGATCTTGATGCTGGGGAAGTTGGGCCGCCCGGCGAGCTCGTAGTTGCGCTGGGCGAGCTGGACCCGCTGGTTGGCCAGGTCACGGGCGTTGTCCAGCATGGAGACCCGCGCCGCGTTGTGCACGACCAGGCTCAGCGCGATGGCCACCAGCCCCGCGACCAGCGCGATGGCCGCGCTCAGCTTCCACCGCAGACCGGTGCGCAGGCCCACGCCCGCCACCCGCCGCACCGGACGTCCGAAGAGACTCCGCATGACCGCCCTCAGCCCCGCAGTTTGTAGCCGAAGCCGCGGACCGTCTCGATGCGGTCCTGGCCGATCTTCTGCCGCAGCCGCTGCACATGGACGTCGACCACGCGGGTGTCCCCGCCCCAGCCGTAGTCCCAGACCCGCTCCAGCAGCTTGTCGCGGGAGAGCACGGTGCCCGGCGCGCCGGAGAACTCCAGCAGCAGCCGCATCTCGGTCGGGGTGAGCGCCACCGGCTGCCCGGCCCGGCGCACCTCCATGCCCTCGGTGTCCACCTCCAGCTCGCCGAAGGTCAGCACCCCGTCGCTGTCCGCCGCGCCGTCCGCCCCGGTACCGGACGGATGCCCGGCGTGCCCGAAGCGGCGCAGCACCGCCCGGATGCGGGCGACCAGCACCGCGCCGTCGAACGGCTTGGTCACGTAGTCGTCGGCGCCGGCCTCCAGGCCCAGCACCACGTCGATGGAGTCCGCCCGCGCCGACAGCATGATCACCGGCACCGTCGACTCGTCCCGGATACGGCGGCACAGGCTCACCCCGTCCAGCCCCGGCACCATCACGTCCAGCAGCGCGATGTCGGGCCGGTCGGCGCGGAACGCCTCCAGCCCCGACAGGCCGTCGGGCATGGCGGTGACCGCGAAGCCGTCCCGCTCCAGGGCGAGCTGGGTGGCCTCACGGATGACGTCGTCGTCCTCGACGAACAGGACGTGCGTGTGCTCTGGCATCCGGTGCTCTCAGTCCTCGTGATCAGGGGCGGCGCGTCAGTCGCCGGGCACGGGCGTCGGCTCGTGGCCCACCGCCCCGCTGTAGTCCGTGTGCACGGGCTTGCCCGCCACGAACCGGCCCGCCTTCCACGTATAGGGGACGACGTCCTCGCCGGAGGGGCTGGAGATGGGGTCCCCCCTGCTGTACACCTGCTTGGTCACGGTCAGCGCGCCCTGATCGATCTCCGCGTAGACCGGCGACTCCTCGGTCTTGAACACGTTCCGGTACGAGCCCCTGCTCTCCCGGTACACATACGCGCCGATGCCGACCGCGTCGGCGCAGGTCAGCACGTTGACCACGACATCGGAGCGGGCCGAGTCGGTCAGGTCGCCGTAGGAGACGTCGACGGGGTAGTCGTCGCCGCTGCCGCACGGCTTCAGCTCGTGCTTGACGGCCGCAGAGACCGCGGGGTCCCGCTTGAGCAGGCTCACCGCGTCGACGCGGTGGTAGCCGGCCGCCGGGCTGGGGGAGGGGGAGGCGGGTGCCGCGCCGACCACGGCGGAGGCGTGCGCCGGTCCCTCGTCCCGCGCGCCGGTGCCCCCGGCGCCGCAGGCGGTCGCGGAAAGGCCGACGGCGGCGATCCCGGCCACCGCCAGGATCACCGCGCGTACGCCTCGGACACGTCTGGGCCCCCCAGTCAGGCCGCGCAACGCTCCCGCTCCTCACGCTCCAGCGCGCGTGCATCCAGATCGCGGGCCTCCAGCTCCTCGCGGAGCCGGGCGAGCGCCCGGTGCAGCGTGCTCTTGACCGTGCCCGCGGACATGCCGAGGGCCGCGGCCGTCTCTTCCGTGGACATCTGCTCCCAGTGTCGCAGCACCACGACACTGCGCTGTTTGGGAGCCAGCACCTTCAGGATGTCCATGAGCAGGGCGCGGTCGGCGTACTGCTCGGTGGAGTCCGCGACCGGGCCCTCGGGGAGCTGCTCGGTCGGCACCTCCTCCAGCTTGCGCGCCCGCCACCACTCCGTACGGGTGTTGATCATGACGCGGCGCAGATAGGCGTCGGCCAGCCGCTTGTCGGCGATGCCGTCCCAGCGCCCGTAGGTGCGGGCCAGCGCGGTCTGGAGCAGGTCCTGCGCGTCCACCGGGTCCGGCACCAGGCGGCGGGCACTGCGCAGCAGCGCGTCCTGCCGGGTCCGTACGTACTCCTCGAACTCGAGCACCTCGCCCTGCGCCATGACCCGACCACCTTCCGTGTTCCCCGTCGCCCCGGTCCACGCCGGGGCCTTCTTTCGCAGGCCCGGTGGTCCGCCGGGCACGGAACGAAGCTACGGAGCGGTTGTCACGGGGTTGTCCGAGGAAGCCTGCGGCCGGCACTCGGCTGTCCGTCGGTTGTGTAACAGCCGTGAGCCGGGGGTAAGGAAGGCGCCCGTCATGTTCCTCTATGGGGCCCTTTGTTGGGCTGGCCGGGGCGTGACGGGCGGCCCGTGGCTGTGACCTTCCTGTGGGTCAGCCGAGCGGCAGCCGGTACATGCCGCCGGGCAGCGGCTCCACCAGACCGTCGGTGACGAGGCCGTCGAGCGCGCGGGCCCGCTGCACCGGCTCGGGCCACACCCGGTCGAGCGCCGACTGCGGCACCGGCACATGCGCGTCCCGCAGCACCGCGAGCAGCTTCCCGCGCACCTGGCGGTCGGTGCCCGCGTACGTCTGCCCGCGCCGGGGCGGGCCCTCGTGCTCCGGCTTGCCCGCGAGCCGCCAGGCGCACTGCGCGGCGATCGGGCAGCGGTGGCACTCCTCGTTCTTCGCCGTGCACACCAGCGCGCCCAGCTCCATGGAGGCGGCGGCCCAGCGCGCGGCCGTGCCGTCCTCGTCGGGCAGCAGCTCACGGGCGAGCCTGCGCTCGGCGGCCGTGGTGGCGTTCGGCGGGTAGCGCACCCCGGTCACCGCACGGGCGAAGACCCGGCGCACATTGGTGTCCAGCACCGGGTGGCGCTGCCCGTAGGCGAAGGAGGCCACGGCGGCGGCGGTGTACTCCCCGATGCCGGGCAGCGCCAGCAGTTGGGCGTGGTCGGTGGGTACGTCCCCGCCGTGCCGCTCCGTTATGGCGACGGCCGCGCCGTGCAGCCGGAGCGCGCGGCGCGGGTAGCCGAGCCGGCCCCAGGCGCGCACCGCCTCGCCGGGCGGCTCCTTGGCCAGGTCGGCCGGGCGGGGCCAGCGGGCGAGCCACTGCTCGTAGACCGGCAGCACCCGGCTGACCGGGGTCTGCTGGAGCATGAACTCACTGACCATCACGCCCCACGGCCCCGCTTCCGGGCGGCGCCAGGGGAGGTCGCGGGCATGGGAGTCGAACCAGTCGATCACGGGGGCGTGAAGCTTCTCAGTCATGGCCTTCCGATCCTGCCACGCCGCACGCGGACCGTGTGGGTCACGGCCCGCGCACGGAGCGTCGCGCTCGGCACAAGATGCCGGTGCGCGAGGGAAGTTACCGGGATGATGATCCGGAAAAGTTGATGAGAGGGCGGCGGGGGACGCGAGTCGTGGGCATGATCTCTCGTACAGTTTCCGCGTGGGATCTCTGCGCAATCCGGTCGGGCCGCTTCCCTCCTCCATCTACTGGCGACGGAGGGTCGTCATCGTGTCCGTGGTCGCCCTGTTGGCGCTCGTGGTCACCTGGATCGTCGTGTCGGGCGGCGGGGGAGGCAAGAACGGTGCCAGCCCCGACGGCAAGAATCCAGCGTCCACGATCACGCCGGGTCCCACGTCCTCCGGTCCCGCGATCAGCCAACACCCCGGCGGACGCGACGAGTCGAGCGGTGGCGGCTCCGGTGACGGCGGGTCGGGCGACTCCGGCTCGGGCGACGGCTCCGGCTCCGACGGCACGGGCAACGGCGGCTCCGGCTCCGGCTCCGGCGGCACGGGTAACGGCGACTCCGGCTCCGGTACGGGTGGTTCGGGCTCGGCGTCCGGCACGGGCGGCGGCAGTGTCGGCGCGGGCGACGCGCTGGCCGCGTCCTCCCCGCTCCCGGTGTGCGCCCCCGGCAAGGTCACGGTGAGCCTGCGCAGCAAGCACAACTCCTTCTCGCCCGACGAGACCCCCACCTTCGAACTCACCGTCCGCAACAGCTCGTCCGGCGACTGCAAGGTCGACCTCGGCCCCGGGCACACGGTCCTGGAGATCACCCCGGCCGACGGCGACGACCCCTACTGGGCCTCCGACGACTGCCCCGAGGGCGCCAAGAGCCTGATCTTCCGCGTCCCGGCCGACGAGAGCATCACCTACACGGCGAAGTGGGACCGCCACCCGAGCGCCGCCAAGTGCGCGACCCCGCCCGCCGGCAAGGCCAAGCCGGGCACGTACCTGCTGGAGGCGAAGGCATCGGGCTTCGCCAAGACCCAGACGTCCTTCGTCCTGTCGGCGGACTAGAGGCAACCGGCCCTTCTCAGGGGTGAGAAGGGCAACCGGTGCTTTTCAGAGAAGGAGTCGTGCCCTCAGGGGCGCGGGGAACTGCGCGGCCGGCCACAGCCGGCCCGCACCCGGAGACGAACCGCGCGAAACCTAGACGTACCGCTCCAGAATGGAGGACTCCGCCAGCCGCGAGAGCCCTTCCCGCACACTGCGAGCCCGCGCTTCTCCGACCCCGTCAACCGCCTGCAGATCATCCACGCTGGCAGCGAGCAGCTTCTGCAACCCGCCGAAGTGCTCCACCAGCCGGTCGATGATCGCCCCCGGCAGCCGGGGGACCTTCGCCAGCAGCCGGAACCCACGGGGCGAAACCGCCGAGTCCAGCGACTCGGGAGACGCGGTGTACCCCAGCCCCCGCGCCACCGTGCCCAGTTCGAGCAACTCGGCATGGCTCAGCCTGTCCAGCTCGAACAGCGCCTCCTCCACCGTGCGCGACCGCTTCGCCGTCGGCTCGGGCACGTAATCCCGGACGACCAGCTCACGGTCGGGCTCGACCCCGGCGATCAGCTCCTCCAGCTGGAGCGCCAGCAGGCGGCCGTCCGTGCCCAGCTCGACCACGTACTCCGCGATCTCGGTGGCGATGCGCCGGACCATCTCCAGCCGCTGCGCGACCGCGGAGACGTCCCGGACCGTCACCAGGTCCTCGATCTCCAGCGCGGACAGCGTGCCCGCGACCTCGTCGAGCCGGAGCTTGTACCGCTCCAGCGTGGCCAGCGCCTGGTTGGCGCGGGAGAGGATCGCCGCCGAGTCCTCCAGGACCCGGCGCTGCCCGTCGACGTACAGCGCGATCAGCCGCATCGACTGGGACACCGAGACCACGGGGAAGCCGACCTGCTTGGAGACGCGGTCGGCGGTGCGGTGCCGGGTGCCGGTCTCCTCGGTGGGGATCGTGGGGTCCGGGAGGAGCTGAACGCCGGCGCGCAGGATCTTCGACAGGTCCGAGGAGAGGACGATGCCGCCGTCCAGCTTGCACAGCTCGCGCAGCCGGGTCGCGGTGAACTCCACGTCCAGCACGAAACCGCCGGTGCACATCGCCTCGACAGTCTTGTCCCAGCCCAGCAGGATCAGGCCGCCGGTGTTGCCGCGCAGGACCCGCTCCAGACCGTCGCGCAGGGCGGTGCCCGGGGCAACGGCACTCAGCGAGGCGCGCATCAGGCCATCGGCACCGGCACTCCCACCGGACTTTCCGGGAGCTGCTGCCCGGTCGTTGGCTGCCACTGCACTCCTCCGGTCGCAGGTTCTGACGCGCTTCCGTCATGGCACGCGTTTCGCACGGACGGGCGAGACCTGCGCAAAGTCTACCGGCGGTCCTCCGCCTCCCGCGGGGCCTCTCGGCGACGGGAGCGGGGCAGCACCCGCAGCGCGTCCCCCATGTCGGCCACCTCCACGACCTTCATCCCGGCCGGGACCTTGCCCGGATCGCCCGGTACGAGCGCGTGCGTGAAGCCCAAGCGGGCCGCCTCGGCGAGCCTGCGCTGCACGCCCGTGACGCGTCTGACCTCGCCCGCGAGACCCACCTCACCGATGGCGACGAGATTCTTCGGCAGCGGGGTGTCGCTGGCCGCCGAGGCGAGCGCCAGCGCGATGGCCAGGTCGGCGGCGGGCTCGGACAGCTTCACCCCGCCGACGGTCGCGGAGTAGATGTCCCGCTTGCCGAGCGCGCTGATCCGGCCGCGCTGCTCCAGCACCGCCAGCATCATCGAGACACGGGAGGTCTCCAGGCCGGAGGTGGTGCGGCGGGGGGAGGGGATCTGGGAGTCCACGGTGAGCGCCTGCACCTCGGCCACCAGCGGGCGGCGCCCCTCCAGGGTCACGGTCAGACAGGTGCCGGGCACCGGCTCGGCGCGCCGGGTGAGGAAGAGGCCGCTGGGGTCGGCGAGGCCGGTGATGCCCTCGTCGTGCAGCTCGAAGCAGCCGACCTCGTCCGTTGCCCCGTACCGGTTCTTCACGCCGCGGACCAGGCGGAGGCGGGCGTGCCGGTCGCCCTCGAAGCTCAGGACGACGTCCACCAGGTGCTCCAGCAGGCGGGGGCCCGCGATGGCGCCGTCCTTGGTGACGTGGCCCACCAGCAGGGTGGACATGCCGCGCTCCTTGGAGGCGCGGATCAGGGCGCCGGCCACCTCGCGGACCTGGGCCATGCCGCCGGGGGCGCCGTCGATCTCGGGGGAGGCGACCGTCTGCACCGAGTCGAGGATCAGCAGGGAGGGCTTGACCGCGTCCAAGTGGCCGAGCACGGCGGCCAGATCGGTCTCGGCGGCGAGGTAGAGGTGGTCGTCCAGGGCCTTGATGCGGTCGGCGCGCATGCGGACCTGGCTCGCGGACTCCTCGCCGGTGACGTAGAGGGTCTTGTGCTCCTCGCTCGCCGACTTGGCGGCCACGTCGAGCAGCAGCGTGGACTTGCCGACGCCCGGCTCGCCCGCGAGCAGCACGACCGCGCCGGGTACGAGTCCGCCGCCGAGCACCCGGTCCAGTTCGGGGACGCCGGTGGTGCGGGCGGTGGCCTGGCGGCCGTCGACCTGGCCGATGGGCAGGGCGGAGCTGGTGACGCGGCCCGGCGCCGTCGTACGGACCGCGGGCGCGCCGTACTCCTCGACCGTGCCCCACGCCTGGCACTCGGGGCAGCGGCCGAGCCACTTGGCCGTCTGCCAGCCGCACTCGGTGCAGCGGTAGGACGGACGCTCCTTGGCGGACTTGGTACGGGTGGCCATGCGGAAACCGTAGCCGCCGCCACTGACAACGCCCGCCGCCCCTCCTTGGACGGCGCGCGAGCGGGGGCGCACGCCGGGGTATCGGGGCGCACGCGGAGCGGATGGTTCCAGACGCCCTCCACCGGGTTCGCGCCCGCTCCTTGGAGGCCGGTGTCCCCTTATGAGGGATCGTTTCACCCGTACGGATTAAAAGTGCTCAAGGTGCAGGAAGGGGCACTCCGCCGACGCCTACGGTCGCACGGGTGATGAGCAGCACTCCGGACACCACGACCCGCACCACCGGCGCACACCGGGCGCAACGGGCGCATCGGGAGGCGCGGGACCGATCCGCGGCACGGAACATCGCCCAGCGGGCGTCGTCGCGCCATGAGGCGTATCTGGACGGCCTGTTCACCTACTGCCTGTCGGTGCTGTGCGACCACGACGCCGCCACCGCCGCCCTGAGCGAGGTCCTCGTCATCGCCGAACGGCGCGGCCGCCGCGACCCCCAGACCCCCGGTGACCGCCGGGCCTGGCTGTACGCCCTGGCCCGCTGGGCCTGTCTGCGCGGCCTCGCCGAGGCCCGCCGCAAACGCCAGGCCACCCACGCCGCCGGCCGCCCCGGCCCCACCACCCCGGCGCCCGAATCCGCGCCGCCCGCCGACGTGCTGGAGCTGCGCCGCCGCGAACTCGCCCTGCTGGCCTGGCCGGAGGCGGCCGGGACCACGCCCGAGCAGCGCGAGGCACTGGAGCTGGCCGTCCGGCACAAGCTCACCGCCCCCGAGGTCGCCTCCGTACTCGGCCTGGAGCCCGCCGCCGCCCGCGAGCTGCTGGCCTCCGCCGCCTGCGAGGTCGAACGCACCCGCGCCGCCCTCGCCGTGGTGGAGACCGGGGGCTGCCCGAGCGTGGCCCACCTCACTGGCGACAGCCAGTTGATGCTGAGCGCGGCCCTGCGCCGCGAGCTGGTCCGGCACGTCGACGACTGCCCGCGCTGTCGCCGTACCGCCGAGCGTGCCGTCCCCGGCCGCTGGCCCGGCGCCGCTGTCACCCCCGCCGAGCTGCCCGTGCTCCCGGCGCCCCGCGCCGCCCTGCGCTCCGCACTCGCGCACCCGCCGCGCGCCCGGTCCGCCGCCGTACCGCGGTTCAACCGGCGCGGCTTCCCGATGGACCCCAAGGACCGCGCGGCCCGCCGCGACAAGCTGCGCGCGCGTGCCGTCACCACGACCGTCGTCGCAACCGTGGTCGCCGCCCCCGTGCTCGCCCTGTGGGCCGCCTACCGGGGAGCCCCCGCGCTCGGCGGCGACGACAGCCCCGGCGCCGCGCGCGAGGCGGACGGCCCCGGCGTGCTCGGCGGCGACCCGGCGGGCGGCTACCAGAACGCGGGCAACGCCAGCGTGAAGCCCGGTACCCCGCCCACCGAGAAGGGCAAGTCGGACGTCTCCGTGGAGGTCGTCAGCGTCGACGGCGCCGGGCACCCGGGCGCCGGGCGGCTCACGGTCGCCGCCGCCCATCACGGCGACACCACGCTGATCACCCTCAGCGCCTCCGGCGACGCCCCGGTGCGCTGGTCCGCGACCACCTCGGCGCCCTGGCTCTACCTCAGCCGGTCCGCCGGCACCCTCGACCCCGGCGACTCGGTCACGGTCAAGGTGTACGTCGACCATCTGCGCGAGCCCTCGGGCCACTGGCGGGCCCGCGTGGCCGTCGCCCCGGCCGGCGCGGTCGTCACCATCGACGGCCACGGCCCGGCCCCCACGCCCTCGCGCCCCCACCCCGGCTCCCCGGGCCCGGACCCGACGACGCCGACGGCACCGCCCTCGTCACCCTCTTCCGACCCGCCCAGCCAGTCCCCGCCACCGTCCAGCACCCCTCCGAGCCCGGACCCCGACCCGTCCGACCCGTCCCCTTCCGACCCGCCGGACTCGTCCCCGCCGCCGAGCGACGACGAGGACACCCCGACTCCGGCCGACAGCTAGGCGGGGTCCGCCGGGTGGGGGGCCACCAGGGGCAGCTGGGACGCCAGCCGCTGTTCGCACAGCTCGACCAGGCGGTCGTAGCCGGCCTTGCCCATCAGCTCGGTCAGTTCGGCCCGGTAGGAGACGTAGACCGGGTCGCCCGCACCGTGCGCCGAGGTGGCCGAGGTGCACCACCAGTGCAGGTCGTGGCCGCCGGGACCCCAGCCGCGGCGGTCGTACTCGCCGATGGAGACCTGGAGGACGCGGGTGTCGTCGGGGCGGTCGATCCAGTCGTAGGTGCGGCGGATCGGCAACTGCCAGCACACGTCCGGCTTGGTCTCCAGCGGCTCCCGGCCCTCCTTGAGCGCCAGGATGTGCAGCGAGCAGCCCGCGCCGCCCTCGAAGCCGGGCCGGTTCTGGAAGATGCAGGAGCCCTCGAAGGGACGCGTCTGCCGCGAGCCCTCCTCGTCCTCCGAGACCCAGCCGCCCCGCAGCCCCTCGTCGCGGTTCTGCCAGATGTCCGGGGTGAGCCGGGCGACGTGCTCGGCGACCCGCTTCTCGTCGTCCTCGTCGGAGAAGTGCGCGCCCAGCGTGCAGCAGCCGTCGGCCGCGCGGCCCGCCTGGATGCCCTGGCAGCCCTGGCCGAAGATGCAGGTCCAGCGGGACGTCAGCCAGGTCAGGTCGCAGCGGAAGATCTGCTCGTCGTCGGCGGGGTCGGGGAACTCCACCCACGCGCGCGCGAAATCGAGGCCCTTCTCGTCGTCCTTGAGGGCCTTGTCTGCTTTGCGCGACCTGTTCGGCTTGTCGGTCTTGTCGACCTTCGCCTTTTTCGTCTTTGGCACCTGTCCAGGGTAAGTCGCGTCAGGGCCGTACGGGCACCGCGGACAGGGCTTCTGGCAGTAGCGTTTCGTCCATGAGACTCGGTGTCCTGGACGTGGGCTCGAACACGGTGCATCTGCTGGTGGTGGACGCCCACCCCGGCGCCCGCCCGCTGCCCGCCCACTCCCACAAGGCCGACCTGCGGCTCGCCCAACTTCTCGACGACAGCGGCGCGATCGGCGACGAGGGCATCGAAAGCCTCGTCGCGGTCGTACGGGACGCCCTCCAGGCCGCCGAGGACAAGGGCGTTGAGGATCTGCTGCCGTTCGCCACCTCCGCCGTGCGCGAGGCCCGCAACGCCGACGACGTCCTCGCGCGCGTCGCCGACGAGACCGGCGTCCGCCTCCAGGTGCTCAGCGGCGCCGAGGAGGCCCGGCTCACCTTCCTCGCCGTCCGCCGCTGGTTCGGCTGGTCCGCGGGCAAGCTGCTCGTCCTCGACATCGGCGGCGGCTCGCTGGAGATCGCCTACGGCATCGACGAGGAGCCCGACGCGGCCGCCTCCCTGCCGCTCGGGGCCGGCCGCCTCACCGCGGGCTGGCTGAGCCAGGACCCGCCGACGACGGACGAGGTGCGCGCGCTGCGCCGCCACGCCCGCGCGGAGATCGCCCGTACCGTCGGCGAGTTCAGCCGGTTCGGCGCCCCGGACCATGTCGTCGCCACCTCCAAGACCTTCAAGCAGCTCGCCCGGATCGCGGGCGCCGCGCGGGACGCCGACGGCCTCTATGTACAGCGCGAGCTGAAGCGGGAGTCGCTGGAGGCATGGGTGCCCCGGCTCGCCGCGATGTCCGCGGCGCAGCGCGCCGAGCTGCCCGGTGTCTCCGAGGGGCGGGCCGGGCAGATCCTCGCCGGTGCGCTGGTGGCCGAGGGCGCGATGGACCTGTTCGGCGTGGAGAGCCTGGAGATCTGCCCGTGGGCGCTGCGCGAGGGCGTGATCCTGCGGCGCCTGGACCACATGGGCTCGGCGTGAGCCGTGCGCGGGCCCGCGATGGCGAAGCTCACACCGGCCCGTGGACACCCCTCGTCCCCGGTGCCCCACCCCGTAAGGTGTGTCCGTGGCTGAACCAAGGGACGTAAAGGTCGCCCTGTCGACGGCCTCGGTCTACCCGGAGTCGACGGCGACGGCCTTCGAGATCGCCGGGCGCCTCGGCTACGACGGTGTCGAGGTCATGGTGTGGACCGACCCCGTCAGCCAGGACATCGAGGCGCTGCGCCGCCTCTCCGACCACCACGGCGTGCCGATCCTCGCCGTGCACGCGCCCTGCCTGCTGATCACCCAGCGGGTCTGGTCCACCGATCCCTGGACCAAGCTGCGCCGCGCTCAGTCGGCCGCCGAGAAGCTGGGCGCCTCCACCGTCGTGGTCCATCCGCCCTTCCGCTGGCAGCGGCAGTACGCACGCGAGTTCGTCGACGGCATCTGGCGCATGGCCGACGAGACCGACGTGCGGTTCGCCGTGGAGAACATGTACCCCTGGCGCTATCGCGACCGGGAACTGCTCGCCTACGCCCCCGAGTGGGACGTCACCAAGGACGACTACCGGCACTTCACGATCGACCTCAGCCACACCGCGACCGCCCGCACCGACGCCCTCGGCATGATCGACCGCATGGGCGACCGGCTCGGCCACGTCCACCTCGCCGACGGCCGGGGCTCCGCCAAGGACGAGCACCTGGTGCCCGGCCGCGGCACCCAGCCGTGTGCCGAGCTGCTGGACCGGCTCACCCGCACCGGCTTCGACGGCCATGTCGTCATCGAGGTCAACACCCGCCGGGCCATGTCCAGCGCCGAACGCGAGGCCGACCTCGCCGAGGCCCTCGCCTTCACCCGCCGCCACCTCGCGGCCGGCGCGCGGGTGCCCCGGCCGTGAGCGAGCCCACCGCGCGGCGCCGGGGACGGCCCCCGCGCGCCGAGTCCGGCGACACCCGCGACCGCATCCTCGACGCCGCCCGCGAGGAGTTCTCCGAACGCGGCTACGAGAAGACCTCCGTGCGCGGCATCGCCAAGGCCGCCGGGGTCGACTCCGCGCTGGTCCACCACTACTTCGGCACCAAGGAGCAGGTCTTCGAGGCCGCCGTCGCGGTCGCCTTCGCGCCCGCCCTCGCGGCGCCGGACGCGATCGCCGAGGGCCCGCTGGACTCCGTGGGGGAGCGGCTGACCCGGTTCGTGCTGGGCCTGTGGGAGAACCCCGCCACCCGTACGCCGCTGCTGGCCATCGTCCGCTCCGCCGTCAACAACGACACCGCCGCCGCCGTCTTCCGCCGCCTGATCTCCGCCCAGCTCCTGCGGCGCATCGCCGGGCGCCTGGACGTGCCGGACGCCGAGCTGCGTGTCGAGCTGGCCGCCGCGCAACTGGTCGGCACGGCCATGCTGCGATACGTGATCAAGGTGGAGCCGCTGGCCTCGGCCGACCTGGAACGGATCGTGGCCCGGCTGGCACCGGTGGTGCAGGGGCATCTCACAGGGGGGTGAGGCGGGGACGCGGGGGGAGTGCGGCGCGGGGTGCGGAGAGGGGGGGGCGGCGGAGCCCGGCCGCCAAGACATCCGTCCCGCATTCCGGACACATCGTCCCGCCCCGTGGATGACCGGCGTACGCTCGGCATCTGTCAGAAGTCTCTCTGACCCGACTTCTCACGAAGGAGCGAGCGACGATGCCCGAGCTGAGGTCCCGCACAGTCACCCACGGCCGCAACATGGCGGGCGCCCGCGCCCTTATGCGTGCCTCGGGTGTACCCGGCGCGGACATCGGCCGCAAGCCCGTCATCGCCGTCGCCAACTCCTTCACCGAGTTCGTCCCCGGCCACACCCACCTCCAGCCGGTCGGCCGCATCGTCAGCGAGGCGATCACGGCAGCGGGCGGCATCCCGCGCGAGTTCAACACCATCGCCGTGGACGACGGCATCGCCATGGGCCACGGCGGCATGCTCTACTCCCTGCCCTCCCGCGACCTGATCGCGGACTCGGTGGAGTACATGGTGGAGGCCCACTGCGCCGACGCCCTGGTCTGCATCTCCAACTGCGACAAGATCACGCCCGGCATGCTGATGGCCGCGCTGCGGCTGAACATCCCGACCGTGTTCGTCTCCGGCGGGCCCATGGAGTCCGGCCGCGCCACCCTCGTCGACGGCACCGTGCGCACGCTGGACCTGGTCGACGCGATCTCCGACGCGGTCAACGACAAGATCTCCGACGAGGACATCCTCCGCATCGAGGAGAACGCCTGCCCGACCTGCGGCAGCTGTTCCGGCATGTTCACCGCCAACTCGATGAACTGCCTCACCGAGGCCATCGGCCTCTCCCTGCCCGGCAACGGCTCGGTCCTCGCCACCCACACCGCCCGCCGCGCCCTCTACGAGGACGCCGCCCGCACGGTCATGGACATCACCCGCCGGTACTACGGGCAGGACGACGAGACCGTCCTGCCCCGCTCCATCGCCTCCTTCGCGGCCTTCGAGAACGCGATGGCGCTGGACATCGCCATGGGCGGCTCCACCAACACGATCCTGCACCTGCTGGCCGCCGCCCAGGAGGCGGGCGTCCCCTTCGGCCTGCCGGAGATCGACGCCGTCTCCCGCCGCGTCCCGTGCCTCGCCAAGGTCGCGCCCAACGTGGCGAAGAACCGCACGTACTACATGGAGGACGTGCACCGCGCCGGCGGCATCCCCGCCCTCCTCGGCGAACTGCACCGCGCGGGGCTCCTCAACGACGACGTGCACTCCGTCCACAGCCCGTCGCTCGCCGACTGGCTGAAGACCTGGGACGTGCGCGGCGGCTCCCCGTCCGCCGAGGCGGTCGAGCTGTGGCACGCTGCCCCCGGCTGCGTCCGCTCCGCCGAGGCCTTCTCCCAGTCCGAGCGCTGGGACTCCCTGGACGACGACGCCGAGGGCGGCTGCATCCGCTCCGCCGAGCACGCCTACTCCAAGGACGGCGGCCTCGCCGTCCTCAAGGGCAACCTCGCCGTGGACGGCTGCGTGGTGAAGACCGCGGGCGTCGACGAGTCGGTGTGGACCTTCGAGGGACCCGCCGTGGTCTGCGAGTCCCAGGAGGAGGCCGTCCAGCGCATCCTGACCCAGGAGGTCAAGGACGGCGACGTGGTCGTCATCCGTTACGAGGGCCCCAAGGGCGGCCCCGGCATGCAGGAGATGCTCTACCCGACCTCGTACCTCAAGGGCCGTGGCCTCGGGAAGACCTGCGCCCTGATCACCGACGGCCGCTTCTCCGGCGGCACCTCGGGCCTCTCCATCGGCCACGCCTCCCCCGAAGCGGCCTCCGGCGGCACCATCGCCCTGGTCAAGGACGGCGACCGCATCCGCATCGACATCCCCAACCGCACCATCGACCTCCTGGTGGACGACGCCGAACTCGCCCGCCGCGAGGCCGAGTTGAACGGCGTCTACGCCCCTGCCAACCGCACCCGCAAGGTCTCCGTCGCCCTGCGCGCCTACGCGGCCATGGCCACCAGCGCCGACAGGGGCGCCGTCCGCGACGTCTCCCTCCTGGGCTGACCCCCTCGGGCCTTCCGGCGGCCGGTGCGCTCCACGCTCACCAGGCCGCCGGATCACCCGTGTTCACCGCGAACACCGACCCGTCCGGCGCCCCCGCGTACACATGGCCCAACGCCGGCACCGGCGTCGGCAGCCCAGCCGTCACCCGGTCCGCCCGCGCGCCCAGCCGGGGACGGGTCTGGCCCGCGAGGGTGCCCTTGCGGGCGTCCACGGCGAGCAGCCGCCCGTCGGCAGCCGAGAAGTACACCCGCCGCCCGTCCGTCACCGGCGCCGAACCCCGGCTCACCGTCGTCTCCAGGTGCCACAACGGCTTGCCCGCCGCCATGTCCACCGCGTCCAGCCCCCCGTTGGCCGCGAGCAGGTACACCACCCCGTCCCGCACAGTGGCCTGCGCGTCCGTCCGCGGCCCCAGCAGCGGAATCCGGCGCGTCGCCCCCGACTTCACCTCGTACCGCACCAGCCCCTTGGTGTCCCCGTACACCGGGTCCTCGTCGAGGAAGTACACGAACCCGCCCTCCGTGCCCACCGGTTCGACCATCCCGGACAGCCGCTCGCTCCACCGCACGTCCCCCGACACCGGATCGAACGCCGTGACCCGCGTGCTCCGCCCGTCCGCCGAGGTCACCGTCGCGTAACCGCCGCTCCCGGCGCCGAAGGCGTCGATCCGCGGCCGGGTCCCGTCCGGCAACGGCAGCCGCCACTTCTCCTTCCCCGACCCACTCTCCGCGCCCATGACCACCCCGTCCGCACGGGTCGTCACCAGCGTGTCCCCGATGTACCGCGTCCCGGTGTCCCCGGTCAGCTCCCGCTCCCCACGCGTACGCCCCGTGCCCGGATCGAGCGCCATGAGCCGCCCGCTCTGGTTCCGCAGCCGCAGCGCCCCGCCCGACAGCACCGGCGGATCACTCCACAAGGCCCCCGCGAACGTCCGCCGCCACACCACGGACCCCTTCACCGGGTCCAGCGCGAAGACCGCCCCGTCCGCCGTGCACAGCAACTCGCCCGCGCCGAACACGCACCGGGGCACACCGGGCACCCCGGCCACCGCCTCGGACCGCCACCCGTCGAACCCGGCCGCGGTCACCGCCGGAGCCGCCTGCGGCCGCGCCCCCTGCCCGGCCCCGGCCCACTGCACCGAGGCCACCACCCCGCCGACCGCCAGCACCGCAGCGGTCGCCGCCAGCACCACCCGCCCACGCCACCGGCGCCGCTTCGGCGGGACCGATTCGGGCGTGGCACCGGAGTCCTCTTTCAGCGGGGCAGCCTCATCCCCGTCCGCCGCTCCCTCCCGCTGCGCCGGTATGAACGCCTGCGTGTCGTACGACGCCGCCACCGAACGCAGCGCCAGCATCAGCTCGTCCGGCGTCGGCCGGTCCTCCGGCTCCTTAGCCAGACACCGCCGCACCAGCGGCGCGAGCCCGGCCGGCACCCCGGCCAGCTCCGGCTCGTCGTGCACCACCTGATAGGCCACGACATACGGACTGTCCGAGTCGAACGGCCCCCGCCCGGTCGCCGCGTGCACGATCACCGACCCGAGCGCGAACACGTCCGCCGCCGGCCCCACCTCCCGAGGCCGCCGGAACTGCTCCGGCGCCATGAACGGCGGCGTACCGATCAACTTCCCCGTCTCGGTGCGCAGTTCGCTGTCCTTCGGCCGGGAGATCCCGAAGTCGATCACCTTCGGCCCGTCCTCGGCCAGCAGCACGTTCCCCGGCTTGAGATCCCGGTGCACCACACCGACCCGGTGGATGTCCCGCAGTGCCTCGGCGAGCCCGGCCATCAGCCGCCGCACCTGCGCGGGCTCCATCGGACCGTTCCGCTTCACCTCCTGTGCCAACGTCGGCCCAGGGATGAACAGCGTCGCCATCCACGGCCGCGCCGCCTCCGGGTCCGCGTCCACCACCGGCGCGGTGAACGCACCGCTCACCCGCCGCGCGGCCGCCACCTCCTGCCGGAACCGTCCCCTGAACTCGGGGTCCCGCGCGAACTCCGCGTGCACCACCTTCACCGCCACCCGCATCCCGGAGGCGCTGCGGGCCAGATGCACCACGCCCATCCCGCCGAAACCGAGCCGTGACTCCAGCCGGTAGTGACCGGCGTACTCCGGAAGTTCCGCTTCCGCGCCGGCTCCGGTGCTGTGCCGTGGCGCCATGGACCACCCCCGTGCTCATCGGCCGCGCGCGCGACGAAGGGAGCCTATTCGATTGCCCGTACGACACCGAGGCGGCTTGCTAACCTCCGCCTGCGAGTCGCGGCGCAGCCGTGGCCCGCCCGCCCGTCCGGCACCGGTACGCGATGCCCGGCGAGCGGCGTCACCACCCCGTGGCCGTCACGGGGTGTCACGGGGGAGGTATCTCATGTCCGACGACCACGCGCCCACGATCCTGGCCGAACCGGCGGCAACCACCGCCACGGCCTCCGCGCCCCGCTTCCCGATCGCACCGGGCGCCGCCCTGAACGTCCGCAGCGGCCCCGGCACCGGCTACGGCATCGTCCGCACACTGCCCGCCGGCTCCAGCGTCACCATCTACTGCCAGACGCCCGGCACCACGGTGACCGGCCCGTACGGCACCACGAAGATCTGGGACAACATCGGCTCCGGCGAGTACGTGTCCGACGCCTATGTGCACACCGGCAGCGACGGCTACGTGACCGGCCGCTGCGGCTGACGCCCCGCCCCGGAGCCCGTCGGGCGGCGGAGCCATAATCGACGCGTGAGCGACGAGACCGGCACCGACACCACCCCGGCGGGCTCCACGGGCGGCCCCCGCCCCGAACCCCTCCGCTTCTTCGGCACGACCTGGCTGGACCACACGGGCGGCTACGCGCTCCGCCGCGCCGCCGTCACCCTCGGCGCCCTCGCCGCGGCCGCCGTCTCCTGCCTGATCCTGCGCCTCGCCTACCAGGGCCTCCAGATCGCCGGTACCGGTTCCTTCGTGACCGTCCTGGTCATCGTCATGTTCGCGGTGTGCAGCGCCCTCGCCTTCCGCACCACCTGGGACAACTTCGGCCGCCGCCCCGACCCCGAGCGCCAGGCCCGCCTGCGCGGCCTGCTCGCCGTCGGCTTCGTCGGCACCCTCCTCGCCTGGTCCGCCCGCTCCCTCACCGAGGCGCCCGGCGAGAAGCTGCACCGCACCGAGTACGACACGGCCCGCGCCGAGTACGAGCGCACCCAGTCCCGGCGCACCGGCAACCCCGCGAAGGCCCGCAAGAAGCGCCGCGCCTGACCCCGGCGGAGGCACCGGGGCGACCGGCCCGGAACCACTGTCCCCAAGGGCCCCGCGCCGAGCACCATGGGCGGCATGACCGCACCAGAGGCCCCCACGGCCGGCGCCCGCGCCCACTCCTTCAACGCGGCAGCCGCGCAGTACGCCGAGAACCGCCCCTCCTATCCGCCCGCGCTCTTCGACACCGTCGAGGAACTCACCGGCCGCCCCCTGGCCGGTGTCCGAGCCGTGGACGTGGGCGCGGGCACCGGCATCGCCAGCGAGCTGCTGCACCGGCGGGGCGCCGACGTGCTCGCCGTCGAGCCGGGCGCGGGCATGGCCGCCGAGTTCCGCCGCCGGAACCCGCACATCCCACTGGTCCGGGGCAGCGGCGACGCCCTTCCCGTGGCCGACGCCCACGCCGACCTCGTCACCTACGCCCAGGCATGGCACTGGACCGACCCGGACCGCTCGGTGCCGGAGGCGCTGCGCGTGCTGCGGCCGGGCGGCGCGCTCGCGCTCTGGTGGAACACCGACGCCACGGACGTCGACTGGATCGCCGCGGCCGCCGCGCGCGCCGCCCGCTTCCTCGGTCTGCCCGTGCACACCGAGCAGCGCAAGGCCGCCGACCGAGTCTCCGCCGCCGATCCCAGCGGCCGGCTCGACTTCACCCGGCGCTCGGTCCGCTGGAGCCGTCACGTGCCGCTCGACACCCACCTGGCCAACATCGGCAGTCATTCCGCTTTCCTCCTCGCCCCCGAGCCCGCCCGCACCGAATTCCTCGAAGCCGAGCGCGCCCACCTGATCAAGGTCTTCCCCGACGGCCTGGTCGAGGAGACGTACGAGGTGGTTCTGCTCGTCGCCACCACCCCGGAATCCCCGGCCCGCCCCTGACCAGCCCCGGAGCCGGCCCTGACACAACCCTGAGCCGAAACGGCCCGACCCTGACAAGGCCCGTTGACGGCACCCCTTGACGGCACCCCGGCTCGGGCACATTATTCATCACGTGATGAATAATGTGCCCGAGCCGCCCCAACCGACGGCACCCGATGCCGTCCGCGCCGCCGGCCTCACCGTCGTACGCGGCACCCGAACCGTCCTGAAGGACCTCCACTTCACCGTCCCCCGAGGCCGGATCACCGGCCTGCTCGGCCCCTCCGGCTGCGGCAAGTCCACGCTGATCCGCGCCATCACCGGCACCCAGGCCAAGGTCACCGGCACCCTCGACGTCCTCGGCAGCCCCGCCGGACACCCCACCCTGCGCAGCCGCATCGGCTACGTCACCCAGGCCCCCTCGGTCTACGACGACCTCACCGTCGAGCAGAACCTCGACTACTTCGCCGCGATCCTCGAACCCGGCCGCGCCGCCGCAGACCGCCGCCGCGAACACGTCACCCGCGCCATCGCCGACGTCGACCTCACCACCCAGGCCGATGCCCTGGCCGGCAACCTCTCCGGCGGCCAGCGCAGCCGCGTCTCCCTCGCCGTCGCCCTCCTCGGCACCCCCGACCTGCTCGTCCTCGACGAACCGACCGTCGGCCTCGACCCCGTACTCCGCCGCGACCTCTGGAACCTCTTCCACGAACTCGCCGACCGCGGCACCACCCTCCTCGTCTCCTCCCACGTCATGGACGAGGCCGAGCGCTGCCACCGCCTCCTCCTCATGCGCGAAGGACACGTCCTCGCCGACGACACCCCCGAGAACCTGCGCACCCGTACCGCCACCGACACCGTGGAGGCCGCCTTCCTGCGCCTCGTCGACGAAGCGGACGACCACACCAAGGAGCCGACCCGATGAGCACGACGACCCCCGCCGCATTCAGCAGCGCCCGCACCACCGCCACCGCGGCCCGCGTCCTGCGCCAGCTCCGCCACGACCCCAGGACCATCGCGCTGATGCTCCTCGTCCCCTGCCTGATGCTGGTCCTGCTGCGCTACGTCTTCGACGCCAGCCCGCGCACCTTCGACAACATCGGCGCCTCACTGCTCGGCATCTTCCCGCTGATCACGATGTTCCTGGTGACCTCCATCGCCACCCTGCGCGAACGCACCTCGGGCACCCTCGAACGCCTCCTCGCGATGCCGCTGGGCAAGGCCGACCTCATCGCCGGCTACGCGCTCGCCTTCGGCGCCGTGGCCGTGGTCCAGTCGGCCCTCGCCACCGGCCTCGCCGTCTGGCTCCTGGGCCTGGACGTCACCGGCTCACCCTGGCTGCTCCTGCTGGTCGCCCTCCTGGATGCCCTGCTCGGTACCGCCCTCGGGCTCTTCGTCTCGGCCTTCGCCGCGTCGGAGTTCCAGGCGGTCCAGTTCATGCCGGCGGTGATCTTCCCCCAGCTCCTCCTGTGCGGCCTCTTCACGCCCCGCGCGGACATGCACCCTCTACTGGAGGCCGTTTCCGACGTACTGCCCATGTCCTACGCCGTCGACGGCATGAACGAGGTCCTCCACCACACCGAGCTGACCTCACCCTTCGTACGGGACGTAGTGATCGTCGCCGGATGCGCGCTCCTGGTCCTCGCCCTCGGCGCGGCCACGCTGCGCCGCCGCACCGACTGACGCCGCGTCCGCCCACCGGACGAACGCCCCACCCGCCGCGTCGCCGGTGCGAGGATGAACCGCATGAGCCAGAAAGTCGCAGTCCTCGGCACCGGCAAGATCGGCGAAGCCCTGCTCAGCGGGATGATCCGGGGCGGCTGGGCGCCCGCCGACCTCCTGGTCACCGCCCGCCGCCCGGAACGCGCCGAGGAACTCCGTGCCCGCCACGGAGTCACGCCGGTCTCCAACACCGAGGCCGCCAAGAGCGCCGACACCCTGATCCTCACGGTCAAGCCGCAGGACATGGGTGCCCTCCTGGACGAACTCGCCCCCCATGTCCCCGCCGACCGTCTGATCATCAGCGGCGCCGCCGGCATCCCCACCTCGTTCTTCGAGGAGCGGCTCGCCGAGGGCACCCCGGTCGTCCGGGTCATGACGAACACCCCGGCCCTGGTGGACGAGGCCATGTCCGTCATCTCGCCGGGCAGCCACGCGACCGAGGAGCACGTCGCCACCGCCGAGGAGATCTTCGGCGCCGTGGGCCAGACTCTCCGCGTCCCCGAGGGCCAGCAGGACGCCTGCACCGCGCTCTCCGGTTCGGGTCCCGCGTACTTCTTCTATCTGGTCGAGGCCATGACGGACGCCGGCATCCTGCTCGGCCTGCCCCGGGACAAGGCCCACGAACTGATCGTGCAGTCCGCGATCGGGGCCGCCACGATGCTCCGCGACAGCGGCGAGCACCCGGTCAAGCTCCGCGAGAACGTCACCTCGCCGGCCGGCACGACCATCAACGCCATCCGCGAGCTGGAGAACCACGGGGTACGGGCGGCCCTCATCGCGGCCCTGGAAGCGGCCCGCGACCGCAGCCGTGAGCTGGCCTCCGGCAAGAAGGACTGACCTCGGCAAGATCTGTGCGGTGGGGGGTTGACACCCCCTCCCCGGATGCGTAATGTACTCCGAGCTGTCCGACGTGAGCGCCGACTCCGGTCGGTCCCCGGACGGTCATCTCGCAAGGCCCACCACTCATCGACACTTGCTGTCGCATGCTTGTGTGCGCATTTGCGAAATGAGGAATCCGTGTTCGAAAGGACGCGGCCCCCGATTAGCTCGGGAGCCGGGAATCCGCTAAAGTCTCACTCGTCGCAACGGCCCAGCGGGCCGGGAAGACAACCCCCTCTGACTGGGAATCAGACGCCGAAAGGATCTGATAGAGTCGGAACCGCCGGAAAGGGAAACGCGAAAGCGAAGAACTGGAAAGCACCGAGGAAATC
>NZ_SRRU01000005.1 GCF_004784465.1 Streptomyces griseoluteus
GGGCTTTCCTCCGGGCTTCCCTTCGGTGTTTCCGACTCTATCAGATCTTTTTCCGATCCGATTTCCTCGGTGCTTTCCAGTTCTTCGCTTTCGCGTTTCCCTTTCCGGCGGTTCCGACTCTATCAGAGGTTTTCGGCCGGTCTTACCGGCTTCATTTCCGATTTATCGGGGGTGCTTCTCGGGAATCACATTCAGCGATGTTCCGACGAAGCCAGATAAAGCTTAATGGTTAGCCTTGAACTTGTCCAGCTCCAGGCAACTGTTCAACTCTACCTCCCCGCTCCACCCGTGTCAACAGGTTTTGTGGGGCGATGAGGAGACTAGCAGCTCGGCGGGGTCCCGCGCACATCAGGCGGCGGTAGGGACCGTGGAGCTGCGTTCGGCCTCCTGGAGGTCGCCGGTCTCCCCCTCGCGCACCGCCCGGCCGCCGAGGACGTACACATAGGTGAGGAAGGCCAGCTCGGCCAGGACGCCGATGGCGATCCGGGCCCAGGTGGGCAGGCCGGACGGGGTCACGAAGCCCTCGATGGCGCCGGACACGAACAGCACGAGGGCGAGGCCGATGGCCATGCCCACGGCGGCGCGGCCCTCTTCGGCGAGCGCGGCCCGGCGGGTGCGCGGGCCGGGGTCGATCACGGTCCAGCCGAGGCGCATGCCCGTGCCGGCGGCCACGAAGACCGCGGTGAGTTCGAGCAGGCCGTGCGGGAGGACGAGGCCGAGGAAGGTGTCGAGGCGACCCGCGGAGGACATCAGGCCGAAGCCGACCCCCAGGTTCAGCATGTTCTCGAACAGGATCCAGAGGACCGGGAGGCCCAGGAAGACGCCCAGGACAAGGCAGAGCGCGGCCGCCTGGGCGTTGTTCGTCCACACCTGTGCGGCGAAGGACGCGGCGGGGTGGCTGGAGTAATAGGTCTCGTAGCCGCCGCCGGGGCGAGTCAGTTCGCGGAGGTGGCCGGGGGCCGCGATCGACGCCTGCACCTCGGGGTGGGTGCCGATCCACCAGCCGAGGAGGATCGCCACGGCGGTGGAGACGAGGGCGGTCGGCACCCACCAGTGCCGGGCGCGGTAGACGGCGGCGGGGAAGCCTCGGCCCAGGAAGCGGGTCACGTCGCGCCAGGAGGCGCGGCGGGTTCCGGTGACGGCGCTGCGAGCGCGGGCCACGAGCTGGCTGAGGCGACCGGTGAGCTGGGGGTCCGGGGCGCTGGAGCGGATGAGGGAGAGGTGTGTCGCCGTGCGCTGGTAGAGGGTGACGAGTTCGTCGGCCTCCGCGCCGGTGAGGCGGCGCCGGCGGCGGATCAGGGCGTCGAGGCGGTCCCACTCGGCCCGGTGTGCGGAGACGAAGACGTCCAGGTCCATGGGGTCTGCCTGCTCCTCGACTCGTCGTGGCCAGCCGCCACCGGACAACGGGACACTGTCAGCTTGTCGTACCAGGATGCGATGCGCCCTCAGCTTGGCAGACTTGCGTCCACAGGGGTGGGCGAGGGAAGGACGGCGGGCGTGAGTGAGCTGGTGACCGGTGAGGCGGTGGCGTTGGAGCTGCGGCCCGCGAAGCTGCCGAGCAGGGCGTTGGCCGTGCTGATCGATCTGATCGTGGCCGTGCTCGTCTACATCGCCGTGGTGATCGGGCTCGTGGCGGCCACCTCTTCGCTGGACGATGCCGCGCAGGCCGCGATGTCGGTGGCGGCCTTTCTGCTGGTGCTGGTCGGCGGGCCGATCGCGGTGGAGACGCTGAGCCATGGGCGGTCGCTGGGGAAGCTGGCATTCGGGCTGCGCGTGGTGCGTGACGACGGTGGGCCGGTGCGGTTCCGGCATGCGCTGGTGCGCGGTGGCGTCGGGATGATCGAGATTCTGATGACGTTCGGGGTGGTGGCGTGCATCGCCTCGCTCGTCTCGGAACGGGGGCGGCGGCTCGGGGACGTGTTCGCGGGGACGCTGGTGGTGCGGGAGCGGATTCCGGTGGGCCGGGCCGGTGTGGTCCCGCCCCCGGCGCCGGAGTTGGCGGGCCGGTTCGCGGAGCTGGATCTGTCGGGCGTGCCCGACGGGCTCTGGCTGGCCGTGCGGCAGTACCTGACGCGGATGCACCAGCTTCAGCCGCAGGTCTCCTGGTCGATGGCGTCGCGGCTGGCCGCCGATGTGGCCGCGCGGACGGGGGCCGCGGTGCCGCCGGACCTCCAGGCGCGGCCTGCCGTGTTTCTGGCGGCCGTGGTGCATGAGCGGCAGTCCCGGCAGGCGCGGCAGCAGCCTCGGTACGAGGGCGGTGGGGACCACGCGGTGACTTCCGTGTCTCCGCCGCTCGTCGCGCCGGTGAGCGAGAAGAACGTGAAGGCGCCGGAGCACCCGCAGAGCCGGTCGACGGGGTTCGCGCCGCCCGCCTAGTCGGCCGGGCCGGTCAGGGGAACGTCGACGGTGGGGTCTGGAGGTCCTCCAGCTCGATGCCGGGGGCCGCGAGGACGACGTCTCCGGCGATGTGCACGGCGTGCCTTTCCCCCGTGTCCAGGGCTGTGACCTGGTATTCGTCCACGAGCAGGGGGCCGTTGTCAGTGGCGTGTGCTTCTCTGTCGATCAGCGCCCAGGACTGGTCCACGGTGCGGGGGGCGAGGACCGGGTCGGTCAGCGCGACGAGGCGTACGCGGGTCGCGGAGGAGGAGGGGGTGAGGCGCAGGAGACGTGCGGTGGCGACGAGGAATGCCGGGGACGTGCCGGTGAAGGCGTGGGCGGGCACATTGCCCTCCGTCGCTTCCAGCCCGGCCGGGTCGGTGCGGACCCAGGTGACGCCGTCGAGGGCGGCGCCGCGCACCTGCCAGCCGCCGGCGTGGAGTTCGAGGCGGATGGGGCGGCCGAGGTCGTCCAGGGCGAGGTCGACCGAGCCCCGGTGCGTGCCGTCGGGGGCGGTGAGCTGGGAGACGTAGCGCCAGCCGGAGGGGCCGGGGGCGCACTGGAAGTGTTCTTCTGCGAGGGGGGTGTGATCGTGCGGATCGTGGAGCGAATATCGGCCGCGCGGCATGGGAGGTCCTGGGGTCTGGCGGGCTGACGGTCCGGGGCCGCTGGTCCGGCGCAAAGGGGCAGGCCCCCGGCACGGGGGTGCGGGGGCCTGCCTCGGGTGGTGCGGGAATCAGCGGCTCAGTAGCGGTAGTGGTCCGACTTGAAGGGACCGTCGACCTCGACACCGATGTACGCGGCCTGCTCCGGGCGGAGCTGGGTGAGCTTGACGCCCAGCGAGTCCAGGTGGAGGCGGGCGACCTTCTCGTCCAGGTGCTTGGGGAGCACGTAGACGCCGGTCGGGTACTCGTCGGGCTTGGTGAACAGCTCGATCTGGGCCAGGGTCTGGTCCGCGAAGGAGTTGGACATCACGAACGAGGGGTGGCCGGTGGCGTTGCCCAGGTTCAGCAGGCGGCCCTCGGACAGGACGATGATCTTCTTGCCGTCGGGGAAGGTCCAGGTGTGGACCTGCGGCTTGACCTCGTCCTTGACGATGCCGGGGATCTTGGCGAGGCCGGCCATGTCGATCTCGTTGTCGAAGTGGCCGATGTTGCCGACGATGGCCTGGTGCTTCATCTTGGCCATGTCCGAGGCCATGATGATGTCCTTGTTACCGGTCGTGGTGACGAAGATGTCGGCCTTGTCGACGACCTCGTCCAGCGTGGTGACCTGGTAGCCGTCCATCGCCGCCTGGAGCGCGCAGATCGGGTCGATCTCGGTGACGATCACACGGGCGCCCTGGCCGCGGAGGGACTCGGCGCAGCCCTTGCCGACGTCGCCGTAGCCGCAGACGACGGCGGTCTTGCCGCCGATGAGGACGTCGGTGGCGCGGTTGATGCCGTCGACCAGGGAGTGGCGGCAGCCGTACTTGTTGTCGAACTTCGACTTGGTGACGGCGTCGTTCACGTTGATCGCCGGGAAGAGCAGGACGCCGTCGCGCTGCATCTCGTACAGGCGGTGGACGCCGGTGGTGGTCTCCTCGGTGACACCGCGGATCTCGGAGGCGAGCTGGGTCCACTTCTGGGAGCCGTCGGTGATGGTGCGGTTGAGCAGCTCGAGGATGACGCGGTGCTCGTCGGACTCGGCGGTGTCGGGCGAGGGGACCTTGCCGTCCTTCTCGTACTCGACGCCCTTGTGGACGAGGAGGGTGGCGTCGCCGCCGTCGTCCAGGATCATGTTCGGGCCGCCGGTGGGGCTGTTCGGCCAGGTCAGCGCCTGCTCGGTGCACCACCAGTACTCGTCCAGGGTCTCGCCCTTCCAGGCGAAGACGGGGACGCCCTGCGGGTTGTCCGGGGTGCCGTTCGGGCCGACGGCGATGGCGGCGGCCGCGTGGTCCTGGGTGGAGAAGATGTTGCAGGAGGCCCAGCGGACGTCGGCGCCGAGGGCGACGAGGGTCTCGATGAGCACGGCGGTCTGCACGGTCATGTGCAGGGAGCCGGTGACGCGGGCACCGGCCAGGGGCTGGGCCTCGGCGTACTCCTTGCGGATCGACATCAGGCCGGGCATCTCGTGCTCGGCGAGGGTGATCTCCTTGCGGCCGAACTCGGCCAGGGAGAGGTCGGCGACCTTGAAGTCCTGTCGGTTGTCGACAGTGGTCATGGCGGGCTGCTCCTCGAAGTCGGGGCGAGGTGGGTACGGCTGGTCTGCACGGCGACGGACACAGGGGTGCCCCGAGAAGAGGACACAGGCATGCCCGCGTACGCGCAGCGCAGTCCGTCGGAGGCCCTCTCTCCCTCGGCCGGTCCGCTCCGGGACCGCCCGACCGCCATCAGCAGCGACGTCTGGCTCCGTCCCAAGCTACACCGGACGGCGGGGCGCGCCCCAGTCCGCGTTCGGACACCGCGTGCCGTCCAGGTGACGGATGTGGCGCGAACGAATGGGTGCGGGGCTACATCTTCGGGCACGCCGAGGCCCCCGGCGCGGCCGGTGGGGACCGGGGTGCGGCGGGGGCCTCGGCGCGGCGGCCTGGGGGTCAGTGGTCGGCCGGGTGGGGGTTCGGGCCGCCCGGCGTGGCGAGGGGGTCGGGACCCTTGGCGGCCTCGGCGGCGCTGTAGATGTCCGGCTCCAGGTAGATGACGCGGGCGATCGGGACGGCCTCGCGGATGCGGGCCTCGGCGCGGTCGATCGCGTTGGCGACCTCGGCGGCCGTGTCGTCGTGCTGGACGGCGATCTTGGCGGCGACGAGCAGTTCCTCGGGGCCGAGGTGGAGGGTGCGCATGTGGATGACGCCGGTGACGGTGTCGCCGTCGACGATGGCGGCCTCGATCTTCTTGACGTCCTCCAGGCCGGCGGCCTCGCCGAGCAGCAGGGACTTGGTCTCGGAGGCGAGCACCAAGGCGATGGCGACGAGCAGGACACCGATGCAGACGGTGCCGATGCCGTCCCAGACGCCGTTGCCGGTGAGCAGGGCGATGCCGACGCCGCCGAGGGCGAGGACCAGGCCGATGAGCGCGCCGAAGTCCTCCAGCAGCACGACGGGCAGCTCGGGCGCCTTGGCGCGGCGGATGAACTGGGCCCAGGAGAGCTTGCCGCGCAGCTCGTTGGACTCCTTGATGGCCGTACGGAAGGAGAAGCCCTCGGCGATGATCGCGAAGACGAGGACGCCGACCGGCCAGTACCAGTGCTCCACCGGGTGGGGGTGGCTGATCTTCTCGTAGCCCTCGTAGATGGCGAACATGCCGCCGATGGAGAAGAGGACGATGGAGACCAGGAAGGCGTAGATGTACCGCTCGCGGCCGTAGCCGAAGGGGTGCTGCGGGGTGGCCTCGCGCTGGGCCTTCTTGCCGCCGATGAGCAGCAGGAACTGGTTGCCGGAGTCGGCGACCGAGTGGACGCCCTCGGCGAGCATCGACGAGGAGCCGCTGAACGCGAACGCCACGAACTTCGATGCCGCGATCGCCAGATTGGCGCCGAGTGCCGCCACGATCGCCTTGTTACCGCCTGACGCGCTCATGAGTTCGCGTTTTCCCTTCGCCCTTGTCGCCTTCTCGGCACCCCCGCACGGCTCTTGTGCCCCGACGGGTCGCTTCTTTGCACGTGCTTTGCCGGTGGGCCATTGTTGCAGTCCCACCGGCATGCGGCGCCTCAGGTAGCCACAGGGGCGGTCATACGATCACAGTGGCGCGGAACAGCGTGCCCTCGCCGGACGCCTCGGCCTTCTCGGCCGCCGGGACGAAGACCGACCGGCCGGGCAGCAGGCCGTGCTCGCCGACGCGGACCGAACCGGCCGTGCACAGGAGGACCTGGGGGGTCGGCAGGGTCAGGTCGCGGGTGGTCTCGCCGGGCAGGACCCAGCGGGAGAGCCGGAATTCGTCGATGGGGGTCTCGTAGACCTCCTCGCCCTCCGGGGACGCCTCGGGACGCAGGACACCGGGGTCGCTCGCCTCGAAACGGACCACGCGCAGGAGTTCGGGGACGTCGATGTGCTTGGGGGTCAGGCCGCAGCGCAGCACGTTGTCGGAGTTGGCCATGATCTCGACGCCGAGGCCGTCCAGGTAGGCGTGCGGGATGCCCGCGCCGAGGAACAGGGCCTCGCCGGGCTGGAGCCGGACGTGGTTGAGCAGCATGGCCGCGATCACGCCGGGGTCGCCGGGGTAGTCGCGGGCCATGTCGGCGTACGGGGTGTACGGGCCGCCGAGGCGGGTGCAGGCGGCGGTGGCCTCGGTGACGGTGTCGGCCATGTCCTCGGGGTTCGCGGTGAGGATGGCGGTGAGCACCTCCCGCAGGGCGGCGTCCTCGGGCTGGGCGCGCAGCAGGTCGACGTACGGCTTGAGGGAGTCCACGCCCAGGCCGTCGAGCAGGCCGGCCGCCTCGACGGGGGCGCGGAAGCCGCACAGGCCGTCGAACTCGGTGAGGGCGCAGATGAGTTCGGGCTTGTGGTTGGCGTCCTTGTAGTTGCGGTCGGGGGCGTCCACGGGGACGCCCCTGCGTTCCTCCTCGGCATAGCCCTCGCGCGCCTGGGCCAGGTCGGGGTGGACCTGGAGGGAGAGCGGGGCGCCCGCGGCGAGGATCTTGAGCAGGAAGGGCAGGCGCGGGCCGAACTTCGCCACCGCCCCGGCACCCAGCTCGCGCTCCGGGTCGGCGTCGATGACCTCCACCAGCGTGCCGCGCGAGGTGCGCGAGGGAGCGCCGGGATGGGCGCCCATCCACATCTCGGCCTGCGGTTCGCCGGTGGGCTCGGTGCCCAGCAGCCGCGGGATGGCGGTGGTCGACCCCCAGGCGTAGGGGCGGACGGTGTTGTCGAGGCGGTCCATGTGTCTTCTCTGTCTCCGTACGGGCGCCGCGGGCGGGTGCCTGGGGTCAGCTCAGGCGCCGGCGGCGAGCGCCAGGTAAACGGCGGCGAAATCGGTGACGGCGATCAGGTCGGCGAGGGTCTCCAGTTCGCCGCCCTCCTCCGGCTCGAGTTCGCTGATCGGCGTGTCGTGGCCGAGGGCCAGGTCGCGGGCGGCGGGGGCGGCGGTGAGGCCGCCGATGGGACGGTCCCGGAGCAGCACCACGCGCGCGTGCATCGCGGGCGCCTCCTCGACGCGGTCGCGGAAGAAGTCCTCCGGATCGGCGCGGGCGGCCAGCGGGCCGGAGAGCAGGGCCTCGTGCGCGAGGAGCGCCTCGGGGAGTTCGGCCACCAGGGCGGGGCGGCCCGCGAGTTCGGCCAGGGCGGCGGCGAAGCGGCGGCCCGCCGGGCCGGCGGAGGTGCCCTCCGTCCAGACGACGGGCAGGGCGTCGGCGAGTTCCGCGGCGAGCGTCTTGGCCGCGTTGCCGTACGTGGCGATGGCGGGGCCGCAGCGCTCGGCGACCTGGTCGAGGCGGTCGGCCACCTTCTCCAGCGCGTCGGGGCCCGCGGTCAGCAGGCCGACGCGGTCCAGGAGGGCCAGCAGCGGGGTGAGCAGGGCCCAGAAGACGCCGGAGGAGGACGCGGCGACCGGCTCGCCCTGGTCGTACGGGGCTGTCGCCATCGGGACGAACATGCCGTGCGCGGCCGCGACCGCCTCCGCGAGCGGGGTGCCGGCGGGGGCTACGGCCACCACGGAGCAGCCTCTGCGGTACGCCTGTTCCGCGAGGAGGCCGAGGCTCGGTTCGGTGCCGTCGGGGGTGGCGATCAGCAGCAGGTCCACGGAGCCCGCCCAGCCGGGCAGTTCCCAGCGCAGGGCGCCGGGGGCAGGGGCGACTCCGCTGGCCTCCAGGCGGATCACCGGGCTGCCGGGGCCGGCCAGGGTGCCGAGGAGGTCGGCGGTGTGGGTGGCGGCGGCGCCGGGGCCCGCGATCAGTACGGCGCGGGGGCGGCCGTCGGGCTGGAGCGCGCCGACTCCGGCCTCGGCGGCGTGCCGGGCCGCGGTACGGACCCTCGCGCCCGCCTCCGCCGCGCCGCGCAGCAACCCTCGGCGGTCGGCCTCGGCGAGGCCCTCCGGGGCGTCCAGGAGCGATTCGTCGAGCATGGGCGGGGTGCCTCCGATCGCCGGGGTCCTACTGCGCGGTGTGTTCCGGCCGTGCTTACGCCGGGCGGCGGGCCTCGTCGACCAGGAGGACGGGGATGCCGTCGCGGACGGGGTATGCCAGGCCGCAGTCCTGACCGGTGCAGATCAGCTCCGCGTCCTGCTCCTTGAGGGGAGCGTGGCAGGCCGGGCAGGCCAGGATCTCCAGGAGACCGGCTTCGAGCGGCATGGGGTGTCCCTTCGGGCGGAAACGGGTGCTACGGATGTGCTGGTCAGGGTACCGCGAGTCGCTTCGCGGGTTCGGGGGGATGTTGCCCACCCAGCCGCCCGTGCCGGTCGGCTGAGGGGGAGCCGTTGCGCTCCGCCAGGGCTACGCGCGGATGATCGCCAGAACCTCGTCCCTGATCTTCGTCATCGTCGCCTCGTCCTCCGCCTCGGCGTTCAGGCGGAGCAACGGCTCCGTGTTGGAAGGGCGGACGTTGAACCACCAGGTGGGGGTGGAGACCGTGAGGCCGTCGAGGTCGTCCAGGGTCGTGTCGGGGGCCGGGGCGTAGGCGGCGCGGAGGGCGGCCAGGCGGGCCTGCTGGTCGGCGACCGTGGAGTTGATCTCGCCGGAGCCCGCGTAGCGGTCGTACTGGGCGGTGAGGGTGGACAGGGGGGTGGGGTGGGTGCCCAGGGCGGCGAGGACGTGGAGGGCGGCCAGCATGCCGGTGTCCGCGTTCCAGAAGTCCTTGAAGTAGTAGTGGGCGGAGTGCTCGCCACCGAAGATCGCGCCGGTCCGGGCCATCTCCGCCTTGATGAAGGAGTGGCCGACGCGGGTGCGGACCGGGGTGCCGCCGTGCTCGTGGACCACCTCGGCGACCGTGCGGGAGGTGATCAGGTTGTGGATGACCGTGCCCCTACCGCCGTTGCGCGCGAGTTCGCGGGCGGCGACCAGGGCGGTGACGGCGGACGGGGAGACGGGGTCGCCGTTCTCGTCCACGACGAAGCAGCGGTCGGCGTCGCCGTCGAAGGCGAGGCCGATGTCCGCGCCCTCCTGCACGACCCGCTTGCGCAGGTCCACGATGTTGGCCGGGTCCAGCGGGTTGGCCTCGTGGTTGGGGAAGGTGCCGTCCAGCTCGAAGTACATCGGGACGACGGTGAGCGGCAGTCCCGCCAGGACCGTCGGGACGGTGTGCCCGCCCATGCCGTTGCCCGCGTCCACGACGGCCTTCAGCGGGCGGATCGCGGTCAGGTCGACCAGCGAGCGCAGGTAGGCGGCGTAGTCGTCGAGGGTGTCGCGCGCGGTGAGGGTGCCCGGTGCGGCGGCCGGGGCCGGGGCGCCCGTTTCCGTCCAGCGCTCGACCAAGGCGCGGATGTCGGCGAGCCCGGTGTCCTGGCCGACGGGGGCGGCGCCCGCGCGGCACATCTTGATGCCGTTGTACTGGGCCGGGTTGTGCGAGGCGGTGAACATCGCGCCGGGCAGGTCCAGCGCGCCGGAAGCGTAGTAGAGCTGGTCCGTGGAGCAGAGGCCGATCTCGGTGACGTCGACGCCCCGGTTCAGCGCGCCGCGTGCGAAGGCGTGGGAGAGGCCGGGCGAGGAGGGGCGCATGTCGTGGCCGACGACGATCGCGGTCGCGTCCGTCACCTCGGCGAAGGCGGCGCCGAAGAGTTCGGCCATGGCCTCGTCCCACTGGTCCGGAACGACTCCGCGCACGTCGTACGCCTTCACGATCTGCGACAGATCTGCCACGGCCGGCCCTCCTGAAAGTCCATTGGGGGCCCAAAACTACCCGTTGGGGTGCGCGGCTGCGGGGAGGGGCGCTCTAGTTGTCCGGCGAGCGGAGGACCCGTAGGTGGCCGCGCCGGGCGACTTCCATCGGGTCGGCGCTGCGTGCGCCGCCGCCCGCTCCGGCCGCGCGCTCCTGCGGACGGGCCGCCTCGCGAACCGCGTTGGCCAGTGCCTCCAGGTCGTCGCCGCTGGGGCGGGCCGGGGCGGAGCCGTCGAGCAGCCGGACGACTTCCCAGCCGCGCGGGGCGGTGAGGCGCTCGGAGTGCTCGGCGCACAGGTCGTAGCAGTGGGGCTCGGCGTAGGTGGCGAGGGGGCCGAGGACCGCGGTCGAGTCGGCGTAGACGTACGTCAGCGTCGCAACGGCGGGTCGGCCGCAGGCGGTGCGCGAACAGCGACGTACAAGGCTCACGATGTTGGACGGTACCGCACTCTTGAGCGGGCCGCGACGACTCTCCACCAGGTCACTCCCCCGTGTCGTGGCCTGCGGGGTTCCCCGGGCCCCTCGGGGGGAGCCCCGGTGAGCGCGCCGCGCGGGGGTGCATCCGGTGATGATCCGGGACAAAGCCCGGCGGACGACGTCGGTTCTCGGCCACCCGGCGCACCCGAGCGTGGCCGGAACCGTGGTGCGCCGCGCGGGAGACGACTGAGCGAACACCGGGAGAAAAGTGCGCGAAGAGTCCGGGGAGGGGGTGCGAAGGCGCGGTCCCTCCGGCGGGGAGCGGGTGGCTGTCGCGTGGAGCCGGGCGTCGGTGGCGGGCGAGGACTACGCTTCTGCGGTGATGGACAACCGTGTACCGCCCCGTGCCGCAGGTCCCCGACCCCGACGCCGTGATCGTCACGGGCGGGGCATGCGTGGCCCCATCGCACCGCCCCAGGTGCCCCTGGCGGCCAGCCGCGCCGACGTGTTCGCGGACCTCGTGCGGGACTCCGTGGAACGGCTGGAGCGGCGCTGGCAGCAGCTCGCCGAGGTGGAGTTCCTGGTGATGGAGGTGCCCCGGCTGGAGGGCACCGGCGACGGGCCGTGGAGCGACGAGGGTGTGCCGCTGGGCGGGATCGCCCCCGCGCGGGACGGCCGGCGGGCGCGGGTCGTGGTGTACCGGCGGCCGATCGAGATCCGCACCAAGGGGCGCGACGAACGCGCCGAGCTGGTGCACGAGGTGGTCGTGGAGCAGGTCGCCGAGCTGCTGGGGCTGACCCCGGAGACGGTGGACCCCCGGTACGGCGAGGAGTAGCGGGCGGCCGTCCCCGAGGGCGGCCGCCCGGCACTCGCCCTACCGCTGGAGCACCGACAGGTCCTGCTCCGCGCGCGGCACCGCCACCAGGCCCCGGTCGCTCGGCAGGGTCTGGATCGTGAAGCCGGGGACGCCGTCGGAGGAGCCCGTGAGGGTGCGGGCGGCGTAGACCGGGCCGCCGGAGACGGGTTCCACGGTCAGCGCGTAGGTGCCCTTGCCACCGGTGGGGGCGCTGATGTCCTGGCTGGTGCCGGACTTGATCGTGTACGTCTTCGTCGCGGGGGACCCGCCGTCGCTGCCCGCCGAGGCGGTCACCTTGACGGTCGCGTCGGCCGTCGGCGCGGTCAGGGACAGGGTGGTGCTCTTGGCGCTGTTGTCGGCGGCGGTGGCGCGGCGGCCGACGGGGGCGGTGGCGGGGATGTACGCCGTCTCCTGCGAGCTTCCCTTGCCGCGCACCACGCGCAGCGCCGCGACCACGGGGACCGCCTTGTCGGTGGGCGTGAGGATCAGCGAGCCCGGCTCGCCCCGGGTGACCGGGCCGAGGTCGACGGCGCTGGTCATGCCCGCCCTGACGTGCACGGTCTCGTTGCCGGCCGGGGTGATCGAGCCGTTCGGGGAGGCCAGGCGGACCTTGAGGTCGGCGTCGTCGTCGCCCGGCGTGAAGGCGACCAGGCGGACGTCGGCGGCGTCCTTGGGGATGCCGGGCAGGACCAGGCTGCCGGCCGGGTCGGCGGCCGCGGGCAGCCAGTCGCCGCCGCCCGCGTCGTCCTGGGCCTGCACGGTGGCGCCGACCCGGCCGCTGCGCACGCCGACGTGCACGGTCAGGTCGGTCTGTGCGTCATCGGTGAGCGTGGACAGCAGCACCGGCTCGCTGGAGTGCGGAGGCACGGTGATGCCGTCGGTCACCGTGGTCTTCACGGCACCGGACTTGCCGTACAGCTTGATGTCGACGACGGCCGCCCCGTCGTCGGGGTTGGTGAGGTGGACGTAGTCGGTGCGGCCCTTGGCGGTGCTGGCGCCGGGGAACCAGAAGTCGGTGTCGGCGGGGGTGCAGGTGACGCCCTGGAGGCCGCGTCCGGTGCCCGCGGCGATCCGGGTGGTCTCCTGGACGGTCCAGCCGGGCGCGTACTTGCCGTCGGCGGTGCCGATCAGGGCGGGTGTGTCGCTGCCGGAGGTGTCGCCCAGGGCCGGGGTGCCCGGCGGCTTGGGCGTGAGCACCGCCTGGTCCTTCTTGCCGGCGTCCTTGCCGCCCTTGCCGTCGGCGGACTGCTCGGCGGCCGCCTCCAGCGTGGCCTTGCCACCGCTGTCCGCGCCCTGGGTGACGGGCGTGAACGAGGTGTACGCGGTGTCGGCGATGTCGGAGAAGCTCGGCGCCGGGCACAGCAGGCCGGTGCGCTCCACGGGCCGCTCGGTGGCGCTGCCGGCCGCGCTCGTGCCGGGGGCGGGGGGCGGGTCGAAGGCGGCGAACCCGGTGACGGCGGCCAGGGCGACGGTGCAGGCGATCAGGGACAGGGTCGTGCGGTTCACTGCTGGCTCCCGTCGTGGCGCTCACTGCCGTCGCCGTAGGGCGGCTGCTGGGCGGGGTCGTAGCCCTGCGGGTGGGCCGCCGGGTCGTACGGCTGCTCCTGCTGCGCCCCGTACCCGTAGGGGTCGTAGGCGTTCTGGCCGTAGGGGTCGGGGTGGTAGGCGCCCTGGTCGTACCCGGTGTGCTGGTACGGGGCCTGGTAGGGGTCGGCGGGGTAGGCCGCGTACTCGGGGTCGGCGTAGGTGGTGGTGCCGGTGTCCCAGTCGGCGTAGGGCTGCTGGTGCGGGATGACCGGCTGCTCCTGCTGTCCGTACGGCGGCGCCTCCGGCCCTTCCTCGGCGGCCTCGGTGGCTTCCCGGGCCTCCGCGGCCTCTTCCGTCTCCTCGGCCTCGGCCTGCGCGCGCAGGCGACGGGCGCGGCGGCCCTCGCCCTCCATCGCCTGGGCCGGGACCGGCTCCTCCTCGGGGAGGTCGTCGTCGACGTCGCGGCGGCGGCCCGGCAGTGCGAGGACGACCAGGAGGACGGCGAGCGCGCCCTGCACCCACAGCCAGACGGTGTGGGTGAACGGGGCTTCGTAGGTGACGTCCAGCTTGCCGCCGCCGGCCGGGAGTTCGAAGCCCTGGGCCCAGCCGTCGACGGTCTTCGGGGTGAGGGGCTTGCCGTCCAGGGTGGCGGTCCAGCCGTCGGAGACAGCGTCGGCCAGGCGCAGCACACGGCCGCCCGAGCCCTGGGGGACGGTGGTGTGGATCTCCACCGGGCCCGCCGCGACGGCCTGCGGGGTGCCGGAGCCGCCCGCGCCGATCAGGGTGGCGCGGGAGACCTCACGGTCGACCCGCCACAGGGCGTTGCCGTTCTGCTGGCTGAGCCGGTTCAGGCCGGGGGTGGCGTCCAGGACGCGGGTGATCTGGCGCGGGGTGCCCTGGTGGACGAGGACGTAGCGGACGGCGAAGCCGCCGAGCTGGCCCGTCTGGTCGGCGCCGGAACCGGCGACCAGGTTGGCGACGACCTTGTCCAGCCCGGTGTCGGACCCGTCGGCCGCGGCGATCTCGCCGTCGCCCATGCGGGCGCCCGCGCCCCGGACCAGGGTGTAGCGGACCCGCGCGGTGGAGTCGCTGTCGAGGACCAGGGTGCGGGCCTGGTCGCGGGTGCCGGCGTCCTCGGCGACGAAGGCGGGGACCTGGGCGGGGTCGCGGCGCTCCAGGGGGCCGTCGGCGCCCCGGATCATCCAGCCGGCGGCGGCGACCAGCGGGCCCACGGCGCAGGCCAGCGCGATCAGCGCGGCGACCGGCTGGCGCCAGCCGAAGCTCTGCTCGGCCACCCGCGCGCGTGCCCCGTCGGCGCCGAGCGCGGCGGCGGCCAGCAGGGCGATGCCGTAGACCAGGGTGGCCGGGCCGGCCCAGGCGGAACGGTTGGCCAGCACCGCGAGCAGCAGCCCGGTCAGCGCGACGGCCCAGGCGGCGCGGATGCCCAGCCGGCGCTCGGAGCGCAGGAGGGCGGCCAGCGCGGCCGGCACGATGCCGATGAACAGCAGGCCGGAAAGGGTGCCGGGCCCGCCGGGGCTGGTGCCCAGCAGGTCGGAGGCGGAGGCCGCAGAGGCGCCGAAGTCCAGTCCGGCCTCGGTGAAGAAGCCGGTCGGCAGCAGGGTCAGCGACCAGGGCGCGAGGACCAGCAGCGGGGTGCCGAGCTGGGCCAGGAAGCGCAGGAGGTGCGCGACCGGGTCGGAGCGGCGCAGCACCAGCACGCCGACACCGAGCACCAGCGCGGCGGGCCAGACCACGGGCGTGAACGCGGTGGTGATGGTCAGCAGCAGCGCGTACGCCCAGGTGGCGCGCCAACTGCCGCGCCCGCCGGACGGGTTCGCGAGGCCGCTGGCGGCGACGCCCGCGCGGGCGATCAGCGGGAGCAGCACGGCGAGTACGGCGGTGCCGATGCGGCCCTGCGCCAGCGCGCCGGTGGTGGCGGGCAGGAAGGCGTACGCGACGGCCGTCCAGGCGCGCAGCAGCCGGGAGCTGACGAGGGGCCGGGAGGCGAAGTAGGCGGTGAAGCCGGCCAGGGGCACCGAGCAGACCAGCAGCACGGTGACCGCGAGCCCGGTGGAGCCGAGGAAGAGCGAGGCGAGCGTCGCCACCACCGCGAGGTAGGGCGGCGCGGAGGTGGTGCTGCCGGCGCCGACCGGGTGCCAGGCGGCGGCGAAGCCTGCCCACAGGTCGCTCGCGCCGGGCGGGACGGGCAGCAGCGCGCCTCCCGCGAGGGCACCGCCGCCCAGCAGGGCGCGGCAGGCGGCCAGGGAGATCACCAGCAGGGCGAGGAAGAGCACCGGGCCCGGCTTGCGGGCGATGCGCTTGAGCCGGGCGAACTGCTCGATCTCCAGGAAGTCGGCGTCGTCGCCGCCGGGTCCGGACTCGACCGCGCTGCCGTGGCGGCCGGCCGAGGTGTCGACGTCGGAGTTGCTGGAGAAGTTGGCGGCGATCTGCTCGGCCGTGGCGCGGATGGTGGCGCCGGGCGGCGGGAACAGCTGCCGCAGTTCGTCCTTGTCGATCTGGGAGGGGCCCCGGCTGCGGCGGGCGGCGAGGATGCGCTCGGGGCGCAGCAGGACGCCCAGCAGGCCGCGGATCTCGTCGAGGGCCTGGCCGGGCACCTTGCCGACCAGGTAGGCGAGGGTGCGCAGCAGGGTGCCGAGGACCAGCCGGAGCAGCACCCAGGGCAGCGCGGCCGTGCGGGTGTTGGCGAGCAGGGTGTGGACGGCACCGGCCTTGTCGACCTTGTGCGGGGAGGCGGTGGTGCGGCCCGCGCAGTCGACGGTGCGGCGCTCGCGG
The DNA here is from genome assembly GCF_004784465.1 of Streptomyces griseoluteus. Classification (GTDB taxonomy): domain Bacteria; phylum Actinomycetota; class Actinomycetes; order Streptomycetales; family Streptomycetaceae; genus Streptomyces; species Streptomyces griseoluteus. Next base: position 15,753 of record NZ_SRRU01000005.1, read on the forward strand.
GAGGCGGCCTCCGCGTGCCGGACGACGGCGTCGGGGGCGATCAGGACGCGGTAGCCCTCGGTGTGGGCGCGCCAGCACAGGTCGACGTCGTCGCGCATCAGGGGCAGCCGGCGGTCGAACCCGCCGAGCCGCTCGAAGACATCACGGCGGATCAGCATGCCCGCGGTGGAGACGGAGAGCACGGTGCGGACGTGGTCGTGCTGGCCCTGGTCCTGTTCGCGGCGGTCCAGACCGGTCCAGCGGCGGCCGGAGTTGGCGATGGACACGCCGACCTCAAGCAGTTGCCTGCGGTCGTACCAGCCGCGGAGCTTGGGGCCGACCACGGCCACGTCGTCGCGGCCGAGTTCGAGTTCGTTGTCCACGACCCGCAGCATCTGGGCGAGCGCGTCGGGCTCCGGGGCGCAGTCGTCGTGCAGCAGCCAGAGCCACTGGACCGGCTCGCCGTACGGCAGTTCGGGCAGGTCGTAGGCGTCGTCGCGCCAGGTGCGCGTGGCCGGGTCCCAGCTGTTCGGGCGCCTGAGGTAGGGCAGGTCGTCCGGGGTGAGGACGGGGGCGAGGCGGGTGGCCTCGTCCACGGCCTGGCCGAAGCCGGTGCGCCGGGCCAGGTGGACGACGGCCTCGTCCCCCAGGGTCTCGGTGACCAGTTGGGCGGAGTCGTCCGCGCTGCCGGTGTCGGCCGCCACCGCGTACTGCACGGGGCGCTCCTGACTCAGCAGCCCGGCGAGCGCGTCGGGCAGCCAGCGGGCGCCGTCATGGGTGACGAGGACGGCCGTCACCACATGGCGCGGGAACTCAGGGGTGGCAGCGTCGTGTTGGGCTGCCGTATGGCTGTGCACGGACATCGAGGTACGGGCCCCGGTTCGATGGACTGCGGTGGACGCCTGTGCCCATCAAGGACAGCGGGGCGTCTCGGACGAGCGCCCACACTATCGGTCGGTCATGACGACGGCCCGCCGCCTGTGGACAACCCACGTGCGACGGACCGTTCGCCCCGTATGTGCCTGTGCCCGGCGGCCGTTCGCCGGCCGGCGGCGCGGGCGCCGGTCAGACGGCGGCCTTCTTCAGCCGGCGGCGCTCCCGCTCGGACAGACCGCCCCAGATGCCGAAGCGCTCGTCGTTGGCGAGGGCGTACTCGAGGCACTCGGAGCGCACCTCGCAGGCGAGGCAGACCTTCTTGGCCTCTCTCGTGGAGCCGCCCTTCTCCGGGAAGAAGGACTCGGGATCGGTCTGGGCGCACAGAGCGCGCTCCTGCCAGCCGAGTTCCTCGTCCGCGTCGTCGACCAGCAGTTGCTCCACCAGCTCGGTCATGTGCGCCCCTCGTCTGTTCTTCACGTCCCCGTGCCTGGCCGGTCCCGGCCGAACGACACGAGTGAAATTACAAGTGTGCTGCTCCGAGCGAGTCAAGCCGAGATCTGCTATTGAGCCCGTTATTCACTCTGCGGAACCAAGGCCTTGCGTTAAGTGTTCAAATCGGCATAAACCTTGACACACGGCTGTGGACGCCGAGGAGCGCCGCCCGGATGTGCGCCATGTGTCCCGAGGACTGGGTGCACAAACCTTTCACCTGAGAGATGCACCGGATGAGGTGACGGATGTCCCTCGAACCGGGCCCCGAGTTGACACGGCAGGTATGAACCGGTGTCCTATTGGGCATGCTCGCCGACTTCGCACCCGCCACGACCCGCACCGCCGGGTCCCTCGGTGCTGTCGGCATGCGTCTCAGCTGTTGTTGCTGTCCCTGCTGTTGAGCCGACCGCGCTCCAGCGGACCCCGGGCCCACTCCGGCCCCGCGTGTCCCGCCGTTCCCCCACCCCTTCGGGGACACCCGCCCGTACGCCCGTGATCCGGGCCGGGGCCCAGCGACACCCAGCCGCCACCTCTCCGCCGAGGAACCCCACACCCCCATGAACAGCGACAACGACCTCCAGATCGCCGGTGACCTCCTCGAAGTCCCCCACCTGCTGCAGCCGCCCCGCGAGCACCCGGTGACCGTCGCCGAGTTCGCCGGGCTGGCCCGCGCGGTCGCCGCCGACCGCGACCGGTGGGCAGACCTGGTCCGCTACGACGCCACCACCCGCTGGTACCACCGGCTGCGCACCGGCCCCGGCTACGAGGTGTGGCTGCTGTCCTGGGTGCCCGGCCAGGGCAGCGGGCCGCACGACCACGGCCGCTCCTCCGGCATCCTCACCGTGCTGGAGGGCACCCTGACCGAGCGCACCGACCGGGGCACCCGCACCCTTACCGCCGGCGCCCAGCGGGTCTTCGCGCCCGGCTATGTACACGACGTGGTCAACGACGCGCTGGAGCCCGCGGTCAGCCTGCACATCTACTACCCGGGCCTCACCGAGATGCCCATGCACACGGCACAGCACTGCGAGGCCCGTACGGAGCCGAGCCCGGCCGCGGTGTGATCACCGGCCGCACGCGCTGTCGGCGGCTGCTGACACACTGATCCCATGCGCATTGTGGTTCTGGCAGGCGGCATCGGTGGTGCCCGGTTCCTGCGCGGTCTGAAGCAGGCCGCCCCGGACGCGGACATCACGGTCATCGGCAACACCGGCGACGACATCCATCTCTTCGGGCTGAAGGTCTGTCCCGACCTCGACACCGTGATGTACACGCTCGGCGGCGGCATCAACGAGGAACAGGGGTGGGGGCGGGCGGACGAGACCTTCCACCTCAAGGAGGAGCTCGCGGCCTACGGCGCCGGACCGGGATGGTTCGGGCTCGGCGACCGGGACTTCGCCACTCACATCGTGCGGACCCAGATGCTGGGCGCCGGGTATCCGCTGAGCGCGGTCACCGAGGCGCTCTGCGACCGCTGGAAGCCGGGCGTGAAGCTGATCCCGATGACCGACGACCGGGTGGAGACCCACGTCGCCGTCGACCTGGACGGCGAGCGCAAGGCGGTCCACTTCCAGGAGTACTGGGTGCGGCTGCGCGCCTCGGTGCCCGCCGAGGCGGTCGTGCCGGTCGGCGCCGAGCAGGCCAAGCCCGCGCCCGGTGTGCTGGAGGCCATCGCGGAGGCCGACGTCATCCTCTTCCCGCCGTCCAACCCGGTGGTGTCCGTGGGCACCATCCTCGCGGTGCCCGGCATCCGGGAGGCCATCGCGGAGGCGGGCGTCCCGGTGGTCGGGCTCTCCCCCATCGTCGGTGACGCGCCGGTGCGCGGGATGGCCGACAAGGTGCTCGCCGCCGTCGGCGTGGAGTCCACCGCCGCCGCGGTCGCCGCACACTACGGCTCCGGGCTGCTGGACGGCTGGCTGGTCGACACCGTGGACGCCGGTTCCGTCGGGACGGTGGAGGCGGCCGGCATCCGCTGCCGTGCCGTCCCGCTGATGATGAGCGACCTGGACGCGACCGCCGCGATGGCGCGCGAGGCGCTGGAGCTGGCCGGGGAGGTGCGGACCGCGTGAGTGAGTACCGGGTCTGGGCCCCCTCCGGTCTGCCCGAGGTGGCGCCGGGCGCCGACCTGGCCAAGCTGATCGCCGCGGCCGAGCCGGGTCTTGCCGACGGGGACGTGCTGCTCGTCACCTCCAAGATCGTCTCCAAGGCCGAGGGACGCATCGTGCGGGCCGCCGACCGGGAGGCCGCGATCGACGCCGAGACCGTGCGCGTGGTCGCCCGGCGCGGGCCCCTGCGCATCGTGGAGAACCGGCAGGGCCTGGTCATGGCCGCCGCCGGGGTCGACGCGTCCAACACCGCCGAGGGCACCGTGCTGCTGCTGCCCGACGACCCGGACGCCTCCGCGCGGGCGATCCGCGAGGGCCTGCGGGAGGTGCTGGGCGTCACCGTGGGCGTGATCGTCACCGACACCTTCGGCCGCCCCTGGCGCGCCGGGCTCACCGACGTGGCGATCGGCGCGGCCGGGGTGCGGGTCCTGGACGACCTGCGTGGTGGCACCGACGCGCACGGCAACCCGCTCTCCGCGACCGTCGTCGCCACCGCCGACGAACTCGCCTCGGCCGGCGACCTGGTCAAGGGCAAGGCGTCGGGCCTGCCGGTGGCGGTCGTCCGCGGCCTGCCCCACGTGGTCACCGGCGCTACCGAGCAGGGCGAGGGCGCGCGGGCGATGGTGCGCTCCGCACGGGACGACATGTTCCGGCTCGGCACCTCCGAGGCGGTACGGGAGGCGCTGAGCCTGCGCCGTACCGTACGGGCCTTCACCGACGAGCCGGTCGACCCCGGCTCGGTGCGCCGGGCGGTGGCCGCCGCCGTGACCGCGCCCGCCCCGCACCACACCACCCCGTGGCGGTTCGTGCTGCTGGAGTCGGCCGAGTCCCGGCTCGCACTGCTGGACGCGATGCGGGACGCCTGGATCGCCGACCTGCGCCGGGACGGCAAGAGCGAGGAGTCCATCGCCAAGCGGGTCCGGCGCGGGGACGTACTGCGCAACGCGCCGTACCTGGCCGTGCCCTGCCTCGTGATGGACGGCTCGCACACCTACGGCGACGCGCGGCGGGACGCGGCCGAGCGGGAGATGTTCGTGGTCGCCACGGGCGCGGGCGTGCAGAACTTCCTGGTCGCGCTGGCCGGGGAGCGGCTCGGCTCGGCCTGGGTGTCGTCCACGATGTTCTGCCGTGACGTGGTCCGCGAGGTGCTGGATCTGCCCGCCGGCTGGGACCCGATGGGCGCGGTGGCGATCGGTCACCCGGCCCAGGAGCCCCCGGCCCGGCCGGCGCGGGAGGCGGGGGCCTTCATCGAGGTGCGCTGAGGCGGGTTCCGCCCAGGAGGCCCTAGTCTCATAGGGCACCCCCGCCCCATCCGCACCCCTAGGACCTCTCCCCGTGGCAGGACGTTTCGCCCCCCGGCCCCCGTCGCACGCGACCGTGCGCGACGCGGTTCCGGCACCCGTGGTGCCCCGGCAGGCGGCCGGCCCCCGGACGCGGACGTGGGTGCCCCAGGGGCCGTACGACCTCGGTCTGGTGCTCGGGCCGCTGCGGCGCGGGGGCGGTGACCCGACGTTCCGCGCGACGCGCGACGGCTCGGTGTGGCGGGCCACCCGTACCCCCGCCGGGCCCGGAACGCTGCGCGTGTCCGCGTGCGGCGGCGAGGTGCGCGGCGAGGCGTGGGGACCCGGCGCCGACTGGTTGCTCGACCGGCTGCCCGAGCTGCTGGGCGCCGCCGACGACCCCGACGTCTTCGAGCCCCGGCACCGGCTGGTCGCCCTGGCCCGGCACCGGCGCCCCGGACTGCGGCTGACCCGGACCGGGCTGGTGCTGGAGTCGCTGATCCCCTCGGTGCTGGAGCAGAAGGTCACCGCCGACGAGGCGTACCGGGCCTGGCGGCGGCTGGTGAGCTGGTTCGGGGAGCCCGCGCCCGGCCCCGCCGGTAGGGGCGAGCGGCCGATGTGGGTGATGCCCGCGCCCCGGACCTGGGCGCTGATCCCCTCGTGGGAGTGGCACCGGGCGGGCGTGGACGACAAGCGGGCCTCCACCATCCTGCGGGCCGTCCGGGTGGCCGCGCGGCTGGAGCAGGCGGTGGGGATGGCTCCGGCCGAGGCGCGGACCCGGCTGGAGGTCGTCCCCGGCATCGGCCCATGGACCTCGGCCGAGGTGGTGCAGCGCAGCCATGGCGCGCCGGACGCGGTGACCACGGGCGACCTGCACCTGCCCCGCATCGTCGGCTGGGCGCTGGCCGGGAACCGGGACGCGGACGACGCCGAGATGCTGCGCCTGCTGGAGCCGTACGCCCCCGACGGCCAGCGTCACCGGGCCGCCCGCTACGTTCTGCTCAGCGGCAGCACCCCGCCGCGCCGGCACCCGAAGATGCGGAAGACCGACATCGGCAAGTGGTGAACCGGGGTCACTGGTCCGAGGAGAACCTGACCGCCCCGGCCGGGATGCGTGCGTCGCACCACACCCGGACGCCGTCCCGCAGTTCGTTGTCGGCTCCGACCACGGCGCCGTCCCCGACCACCGCACCCGTGAGGACCGACCGTTCGCCCACGCGGGCCCGGCTGCCGATGAGGGAGTCGGTGACGACCGCGTCGGGCTCGATGACCGCGCCCGGCAGGATCGTGGAACCGCACACCCGCGCCCCCTCGGCGACGAACGCGCCCTCGCCCACCACCGTGCCCCCGGTCAGCTTGGCGTCCGGCGCGACCCTGGCCGTCGGCAGGATCAGCCGGTCCCCGCGCCGGCCGGGCACGGCGGGTGAGGGGGCGCGGCCCATGACGAGGTCGGCGGAGCCCCGGACGAAGGCGGCCGGGGTGCCGAGGTCCAGCCAGTAGGTGGAGTCGACCATGCCCTGGAGGTGGGCCCCGGCGGCCAGCAGGTCGGGGAAGGTCTCACGCTCCACGGACACCGGGCGCCCGGCGGGGATGGTGTCGATGACGGAACGGCGGAAGACGTAGGCGCCCGCGTTGATCTGGTCGGTGACGATCTCCTCCGGCGTCTGCGGCTTCTCCAGGAAGGCCAGCACGCGGCCGGTGTCGTCGGTGGGGACCAGTCCGTAGGCGCGGGGGTCGGTGACCTTGGTCAGGTGCAGGGAGACGTCGGCGCCGGTGGACTCGTGGGTGTCGACCAGGGCCCGGATGTCGAGGCCGGTGAGGATGTCGCCGTTGAAGATCAGGACGGGCTCGTCCGGGCCGGAGCGCAGCCGTTCGGCGACGTTGCGGATGGCGCCGCCGGTGCCGAGCGGCTCCTTCTCGGTGACGTACTCCAGGTGGAGGCCGAGGGCGGAGCCGTCGCCGAAGTGGGGTTCGAAGACCTCGGCGAGGTAGCTGGTGGCGAGGACGATGTGGTCCACGCCCGCGGCTCTCGCTCTCGCCAGCTGGTGCGTGAGGAACGGCACCCCGGCCGCCGGGACCATGGGCTTGGGCGTGTGCACCGTGAGCGGCCGCAGCCGCGTGCCCTTGCCGCCGACCAGGAGGATCGCTTCTGTCACCTGTCGTCTCCGCTTCCTGCCGGGACCGGCGGAACGTCTCGTTTTCGGCCGGCCAGTGTAGGCAGACGGTGCGGTGCCGGCCCTCGCCGGCCGCGCGGTGTCGGGAGGATCGGCGGGCGCCGTCCCCCGGCCGTACGCGTCCGCACATGCGAGTGGCAGCCGGACACCGGGCGCGGGCAGCGGTGCTGAGCGGCCGTCGGGCGCGGGCAGCGGTCCTGAGCGGCCGTCGGGCGCGGCGCCGCCCGCGTACCCTTGCGCGGATGAACGCCACCGATCGCACCCCAGCCGGCCTGCTGCGTTCCGCGCTCGCCGCGGACGCCGGACGCCCCCTGGTGACCTTCTACGACGACGCCACGGGCGAACGCGTCGAGCTGTCCGTCGCCACCTTCGCCAACTGGGTGGCCAAGACCGCCAATCTGCTCCAGGGCGAGCTCTCCGTGGCCCCCGGCGACCGGGTGGCGCTGCTGCTGCCCGCGCACTGGCAGACGGCCGTGTGGCTGCTGGCGTGCTCGTCGGTGGGCGCGGTGGCCGACGTCTCCGGGGACCCGGCCGCGGCCGACGTGGTGGTGAGCGGGCCGGACACCCTTGAGGAGGCGCGGGCCTGCCGGGGCGAGCGGGTCGCGCTGGCGCTGCGTCCGCTGGGCGGGCGGTTCCCGCAGGTGCCGGAGGGCTTCATGGACTACGCCGCCGAAGTGCCGGGGCAGGGCGACCGGTTCGCCCCCTTCGCGCCGGTGGACCCGGAGGAGCCCGCGCTGATCGTGGCCGGAGCCGAGTTCAGCGCGGCCGAGGTGGTGGAGCGGGCACTCGCCGACGCACCCGGCCTCGACCTGACCGGGCCGGGCTCCCGGCTGCTGTCGGGGCTGCCGTACGACACCTGGGCCGGGCTGAGCGCGGGGCTGTACGCGCCGCTGGCCGCCGGGGGCTCGGTGGTGCTGTGCCGCAACCTCGACAAGCTGCCCGCCGACGCGCTGGCGCAACGCATCGACACCGAGCGGGTGACGGCCTCCCGGCACTAGGGGGTGTCTTGTCGGTCGGGCCGGGTCCACGGAGCGGCGTCTGGCGCCGTGGACCGCAAGGCGGAGGAGGGAGTCGATGCGGAGCGGTGGGGCCCCCTGCTCGAGCGAAGCCGAGAGCTCGGGGGAGAGTGACGACAACGCGGCGAGGTGCGGTGCCATCATGCCGCGAGCCCGGCGTGATCGACGGGACACCCCCTGAGGGATGCCTCGTTCGGCCCAGTAAAGGGCGGCCCGGAGCCGTCCGCGCGGCCATGGTCGTAGGAGCAGGACGTGACGCCGGACGACCGCGAGGAGGGGTGCCGCCGTGCCCGAGAGCGGGGATGCCTCGTTCGGCCCAGTAAAGGGCGGCCCGGAACCGTCCGCGCGGCCATGGTCGTAGGAGCAGGACATGACGCCCGGACGACCGCGAGGAGGGGTGCCGCCGTGCCCGAGAGCGCGGACGATCCGGCCGTGCCCGGCGCCTCGGCCACCGGGGACGGGCTCGCGCGGCGGCGCCGGCGGCGGTGGCTGAGGGGCGGCGCGCTCGGCACGGCCGTACTGCTCCTGGCGGCGGGCGGGGCCGGCTGGGCGCTGTACGCCCGGCTCAGCGACAACATCACCCCCGACGAGGCGGCCGCGCGCGAGCTGGCCCGCTATGACAAGGAGCGGCCCACCGCGCTGGTGTCGGGCGCGCAGAACATCCTGCTGATCGGCACCGACAGCCGCGCCGGGGACGGCAACGGGCAGTACGGGCGGGACTCGGGCGCGGAGCGCTCGGACACCACGATCCTGCTCCACCTGGCGGCCGACCGGCGCAGCGCCACCGCCGTCTCGCTCCCCCGCGATCTGATGGTGCGCGTCCCGGCCTGCCCGCGCGCCGGCGGCGGGCGGACCGAACCGTCGTTCGCCATGTTCAACACCGCCTTCGAGGTCGGCGGTTCGGCCTGCACCATCCGTACCGTCGAGGAGCTGACCGGCATCCGGGTCGACCACCACATGGTCGTCGACTTCAGCGGTTTCAAGCAGATGGTGGACGCCGTCGACGGGGTGCCGGTGTGCCTGCGCAAGCCCGTCGACGACAAGGCGGCCAGGCTGAAGCTGCCCGCAGGACGGGTCACCCTCGACGGCGAGCAGGCGCTCGGCTACGTACGGGCCCGCAAGACGCTCGGGGACGGCAGCGACACCGAGCGGATGGGCCGCCAGCAGCGGTTTCTCGGCGCGCTGGTGGAGAAGGTCCGTGGTGACGGCGTCCTGCTGAACCCGGTGAAGCTGTATCCGCTGCTGGACGCGGCGACCTCGGCGCTCACCACCGATCCCGAACTGGCCAGTCTGCGCGGCTTGTACCGGTTGGTCCGGGGAGTGCGCGACATCCCCACCGCACATGTGCGGTTTCTTACCGCTCCGCGCGAGGCATATGTATACGACTCCGACCGTGACCAACTGGTGCAGCCCGAGGCCGGGGAACTGTTCGCCCGGCTGCGCGCGGACCGGCCCGTCGCGGTGGCGGACATTCCACCGGATACCGGTGGTAAATCCCCCGGCGACAACGCGGGAAACTCCCCTTCCGCCACCCCGACCTACCGGGGCAGCACGGCCGCCGCCCACACGTGTGAGTAATCCCCACACCAAATCGGCGAACTTTTGTTCAGAGGAATGAGCGGGATTGCCCAGTTCTAAGAACGTGGAATTCGTCACCGGCGTGGCCCGACCCTGAACAGGGCGGATAGTGTGAGCGATCCGGTGCACCCCGGCCCGTGAGGTCCGTCCTCCGACCGCGCACCGTTTCACCGAGACCCGAGCGCCTACAAGGGGGAAGGCGCCGCGTGGCCCCGACGGAGGATTCGGACAACCGTGGACGCGCAAAGCCGTGGGCGGGCGGAGAACATCGACCCCGCAGACCAGTGGGTACTCAATCCGAACACCGGCGAATACGAACTGCGACTGGGCAATTCCGCACCGCAGTCACCGGTTCCGGGACCGCGGGCCTCCCGGCGCGGCCGTCCCGCTGATCCCGGGGCCGAGCGCGGCCGGGGCGGTGCGGCGGTGCGGGAGGCTCCGGAGCGCGGCGCCGAGGTGCCGCAGCCGCGTCGCCGCAGGGGGGCCGAGCCGGAGCCGCCGCCGGGACGGCGCAGCCGGCGCCCGGTGAAGAAGAAGTCGAAGGCCAAGAAGATCGTGGCCTGGACCGGCGGGAGTCTGGCGGTGGTGCTGGTCGCCACGGGCTCGGCGGGCTACCTCTACCTCAAGCATCTCGAGGGCAACGTCTCCGCGACCGACGTCGGCAGCGCGGCGAAGCAGGGCTTCAGCAAGGACGACGCCTTCAACATACTGATCATCGGCACCGACAAGCGCACCGGTGCCGGCAACGAGGGCTACGGCGACAAGAACAGCGTCGGCCACGCGGACACCAACATCCTGCTGCACGTCGCCAAGGACCGGACCAACGCGACGGCGCTGAGCATCCCCCGCGACATGATCGTGGACGTGCCGGACTGCGAGACCCTCCAGCCCGACGGCAGCAGGAAGGTCATCCCCGGCTCCAGCGAGGTCCGCTTCAACACCAGCCTCGGCCAGGAGGGCCGGGACGCGGGCTGCACCATGCGCACGGTGAAGGCGGTCACGGGCATCACGCCGGACCACTTCATGATGGTCGACTTCAACGCGGTCAAGACGCTGACCTCGGCGGTCGGCGGCGTCAAGGTCTGCCTGAAGCACCCGGTGAACGACAAGGACTCCCACCTGCAGCTGCCCGCCGGCGAGTCCAAGATCGAGGGCGAGCAGGCGCTGGCGTTCGTCCGTACCCGGCACGCCTGGGGCAACCAGGGCGACCTGGACCGGATCAAGGTGCAGCAGCAGTTCATGGGGTCGCTGATGCGGGACATGTCCTCCAGCGACACCCTCACCAACCCGGGCAAGCTGCTGGACCTCGCCGAGGCGGCGACCAACGCGCTCACCGTCGACCAGGGCATCAAGTCCGTGAGCACGCTCAAGGACATCGCGCTGGAGATGAAGAAGGTGCCGCCGAAGAACATCACCTTCCTCACGGTGCCGGTGAAGGACAACCCCGCGGATGGCGTGATCCACAAGACCGTGATCGTCAACCCCGAGCTGGGGCCACCGGTCTTCGACGCCATCAACAACGACGTCTCCTTCACCGACGTCAAGAAGAAGGAGAAGGCCGCCAAGGACGCCCAGGCCGCCCGGCTGAAGGGCACCAGGTCGGCCCCCTCCGACGTGCGGGTGCGCATCATGAACGGCGGCGCGGCCGACGGCGCCGCGCAGGATGTCGTGAACTGGATGCAGACCGAGAAGGGCATCCTCAAGTCGGAGAACGCGGGCAACGCCCCGGCCGAGGTGAGCAGGACGACGCTGGAGTACGCGCCCGACCAGGCACCGCAGGCACGCGAACTGGCCGCCCTCATGGGTCTGTCCGGCTCGGCGCTGAAGCCGGGTAAGAGCGTCACCAACGCCCAGGGGCTGCCCACGATGTCGCTGACGCTGGGCAAGGACTTCAAGGGCGCGGGCGTCTCGCTCACGGCTCCGGCGAAGGCACCGGATGTGGGTGAGAAGTCCACCGCGGACAAGGTGGAGTGCGCCTCCTAGGTAACCCAATGGGCCCGTCGTGCGTCTAACTCGGCGCGGGACGGGCCCGTTTGCTGCGTGTGTGGTGGAAGGACGGGGAGTTGTCGCAAAGTCGGGTTCGGGGGAGGGGTTCGGTGGCGCAGGACACCAGAGAGCGCGCACCGAGGGCCAGGGGCCCGCGCGACGGAGGCTCGGGGCGGGGCGGCGGCCGGGGCCGCGCCGCGAAGGGGGGCGGGCGGCGCGCGCTGCGCTGGTCGGCGAGTGTGCTGGCGCTGCTGATACTCGGCACGGCCGGCGCCGGATACCTGTACTACCAGCATCTCAACGGCAACATCCAAAGGGGCGCGCGCAGCGGCAGCGACGACTCGCGGGCCCAGCGGACCCGGCCCAACGCGGACGGCCAGACCCCGCTGAACATCCTGCTGATCGGCTCCGACAGCCGCGCCTCCGCGGAGAACGTCAAGCTCGGCGGCAGCAAGGACAACCGCGACAACCCGCCCCTCGGTGACGTGCAGATGCTGATCCACGTCTCCGCGGACCGCAAGAGCGCCGCCATGGTGAGCATCCCCCGCGACACCCGCGTGGACATCCCCGAGTGCAAGGACGCCAGGACCGGACGGGTCTACCCGGCGACCAACGACATCATCAACACCACGCTCGCCCGGGGCGGCGCCGGCTGCACGCTGGCGACCTGGGAGAACCTCACCGGGGTCTACATCGACCACTGGATGACGATCGACTTCGCCGGTGTGGTGCGGATGGCGGACGCGATCCGCGGGGTCGACGTCTGCGTCAACCAGAACGTCTGGGACCGCTCCACCGCCGCCCAGCGCGGCGGCTCCGGCCTGAAGATGACGGCCGGGACGCACAAGGTCAAGGGCGAGCAGGCCCTCCAGTGGCTGCGCACCCGGCACGCCTGGGGCAGCGACGTGATGCGCGCCCGCGCCCAGCACATGTACCTGAACTCGATGATCCGCACCCTCAAGGGCCAGAACGTCTTCACCGACAGCGGCCGGCTGATGGACCTCGCCGAGGCGGCCACCAAGTCCCTGACCGTGTCCGACGAGATCAGCAGCGTCAAGAAGCTGTACGACCTCGGCATGGAGCTGAAGGCGGTGCCGACCAACCGGATCACCTCGGTGACGATGCCGAACATCGAGGACCCGCAGAACAGTTCGCATGTGCTCCCCGCCCAGGGCAGCGCTGACAAGCTGTGGCAAATGCTCCGCGAGGACGTCTCCCTCGACAAGAACGGCAAGCCGGCCAAGAAGACGGTGGCGGACGCCGAGCCCGCCAAGGCGCCTTCGGCGGCTCCCGAGCGGCTCGGGGTGCAGGTGCAGAACGGCACCCGCAGCGACACCCTGGCCCCGGTCAGCGGCCGCGCCCGCGCGGTGGCGAGCGCCCTGGGAGCCAAGGGGTACGGCCAGGCCCAGGCGGACACCACGGCCGCGCCGGCCGCCGACGAGACGGTGGTGCGCTACCCGAGCGCCGACCTGGAGGGCGACGCCCAGGCGGTGGCCAAGGCGCTGGGCATCCCGGTGAAGCAGGTGGAACGTTCCACCGACGTCTCCGGCGTGACCGTCGTGGTCGGCGCGGACTGGCGCACCGGCGACACGTACCCCAAGAAGGCCGCCCCGAAGGCCGGCGACCTCCCCACCGGCACGGACGCCATCAACGGCTCGGACGACAAGTCCTGCATGGACGTGTACAAGCCGTACCGCTGGTGACCGAGTGAGGGGCAGCGGTTCGCCGACCTGGAACCTAGGTGGCAGGTGGCAGGTGGCAGGTGGCGCACATCACATCCTGGCAAGTTGCCCACCCGTCACGTCCCCGAAATGATCACATCAAATCCTCAGGGACCTGACAGGAGATCAAGAATGCACGTGGGCAAGCGCATTGGCTCGGCCGCGGCCGTCCTCGGCCTGACCGCCGTCGGAATGGTCGCGGCCACCGGTACGGCCGCGGCCGCCTCCTACAACGGCGGCTGCGGGTCCGGCTACAGCGTGATCGACTCCAAGGACGTCGGGGACGGCAACACCTTCCTCACCTACAACAGCTCCACCGGGTACAACTGCGTCGTCACGGTCAGCGACACGCCGGGTAAGCCGATGCACCTGAGGGCCGCGCTGCGAATCCACCGGACGGACACCGTGTGGAAGGCGGCCGAGCTGGACGAGGGCACCTACAACTACTACGCAGGCCCCGTCTACCTGTACGCCTCCCACTCCTGCATCGACTTCGGTGGCTCGGCGAACTCGAGCTACTTCCAGGTCGACTACGGCGTGCACTGCGGCTGACGGTGATTGCGGAGCCCGGCAGATCTGCTCCGGGCTCCGCGAAGGACAGCGACGAGGGCCGACCCTGCTCAGACGGCGTCGTTCTCCAGCACCGCCGGGCGGCGGGAGGCGATGACGCGCTTCGCCAGGGATCTGGGGCTGGTCAGGAAGCCGAAGCCCCAGGACATGTGCATGGTGGCGAGGGCGACCGGGATCTGGAGGCGGGCCTTGAGGGGGAGGCCCTTGCCGGCCGGTATCGAGCCCGCGGCGATGGCGGCCAGGTAGCCGGCGGGAACCACGAAGCCCCAGGGGGTCAGGGCCACTCCGACCACCACGCCCGCCGCGATGGCGCACACGGCGGCCGGCGGGGCGAGGTAGCGGAGGTTGATGGAGCCCTCGTGGTAGCGGGCGACGACATGCCGCCAGCGGCCGTAGTCCTTGTACTGCTTGGCCAGCGCCTTGATGCTCGGGCGCGGCCGGTAGGAGACGCGCAGCTCGGGCGAGAACCAGATCAGGCCGCCGGCCTCGCGGATGCGGAAGTTCAGCTCCCAGTCCTGGGCGCGGATGAACTCCTCGTTGTATCCGCCCTGTTGCTCCAGCGCCTCGCGGCGGAACACCCCGAGGTAGACCGTCTCCGCGGGGGCGGCCGCGCCACCGGTGTGGAAGGCGGCGTTGCCGACACCGATCTTGGAGGTCATCGCGGCGGCGACCGCGTGCTCCCAGTCGTTCTCGCCCTCGGCGTGCATGACGCCGCCGACGTTCTGCGCGCCGGTCTCCTCCAGGAGCCGTACGGCGGTGGCGATGTAGTTCGGCGAGAGGATGCCGTGGCCGTCCACGCGGACGACGACCGGGTGCCGGGACGCCTTGATCGCGGCGTTCAGCGCGGCGGGGGTCCGGCCGGTGGGGTTGGGGACCGTGACCACGCGGGGGTCCTCGGCCACCAGCTCGGCCGCGATCTCGTCCGTACGGTCCGACGAGGGACCGAGGGCGATCACGACCTCCATGTCGCCGGCGTACTCCTGCGCGAGGATCGCCTGGACGGCGCCGCGCAGATGCCGCTCCTCGTTGAGCACGGGCATGATCACGGACACGGCGGGGTGCCGCACGTCGGGCTTGGCGTTCATAGGGGGCTCACGTTACCGCGAATGGGGGACACCATTGCGCGCCGCCGCGGCCGCGACGCGGGCTGGAGATCGTATCGGCCTACGGTGATCACATTCCCACGTACGGCCGCATCCCGGAGGTGTCCCTTGCCCAGACCGCCTCGGCCCCCCGCCCCGTCCGTCCGGGGTGCGGGGGGCGCTCCCACGCCGCCGCGCCGGCCGCGGCCGGCAGGCAGGGTGCGACGGGCTCCGCTCGCCCGCAGGCGGCGGCCGCGCTGGGCTGTGCGGGCGGTGACCGCGCTGTCGGTGACGGTCATGGCCTCGGCCGGGATCGGCCACGCGGTGGTCACCGGCCTGGACTCCGGCATCGCCCGGGTCGACGCCTTCAAGGACATGAAGAACCGGCCCCGCGCGGGCCACGGCATGAACGTGCTGCTGGTCGGCACCGACGGCCGGGACAAGATCACCGAGGCGGAGCGGCGCGCGTACAAGCTGGGCGGCGCGCCCTGCCACTGCACCGACACGGTGATGATCGTGCACATCTCGGAGGACCGGGAGCGGGCCAGTGTGGTGAGCCTGCCGCGCGACTCCTACACCGAGGTGCCCGAGCACGTCGACCAGAACACCGGCGTGCGGCACCCCGCGCACCCGACGAAGCTGAACGCGGCGTACGCCGAGGGCGGCCCCCAGCTCACCGTGCGCACGGTGGAGGCCATGACGCATGTGAAGGTCGACCACTACGTGGAGGTCGATTTCACCAGCTTCATGAAGACAGTGGACGCGCTCGGCGGGGTGAAGATCTGCACCCCGACCCCGCTGAAGGACTCCTACACCGGGCTCGACCTCGCGCCCGGCCCGCACACCCTGGGCGGCGGACAGGCACTCCAGTACGTCCGTGCCCGGCATGTGGACGGGGCGAGCGACCTGGGCCGGATGCAGCGCCAGCAGCGGTTCATGGCGGCGCTGATCGAGCGGGCCACGTCCTCGGGGGTGCTGTTCAACCCGATGCGGTTCCGGGACGTGACGCGGGCGGTGCTCGGCTCGGTGCGGGCGGACAACGGGTTCGGCACCGACGAGCTGCTCGACCTCGGCCGGGCCATGCGGAACTTCTCGCCCTCGTCCTCGGAGTTCACCACCGTGCCCATCGAACAGATGGGGTACGCCGTGAAGGGCATCGGCTCGACCCTGAAGTGGGACCCGGTCAAGTCCGAGCGGCTCTTCACGAACCTGCGCGACGACAAGCCGCTCGGCGCCCACCTGGCGACGAAGGCCACGGCGGCCACCACCGTCGAGGTAGACCCGCACACGGTCCAGGTCCGGGTGGAGAACGGCACCGGCACGGCGGGGCTCGGCCGCAAGGTGGACGCGGCCCTCGCCGCGACCGGCTTCGCCACCACCCGCCGGCCGCTGACCGCCGCGCACCCCGTCGCCCGCACGGTCATCTCCTACGACCCCCGCTGGGACCGCTCCGCCCGCTCCCTCGCCGTCGCCATCCCCGGCAGCGAACTCCACCCGACCCCCGGCCTCGGCCCCGTCCTCCGTGTGACAGCCGGCGCCGACTGGAAAGGCGTCCACCCGGTGAAGCCCCCTCAGATCGCCGCCTCGGAGGCCCCGGTGGTCCGGGGGGACGAGGTGGTGTGCTCCGGGGAGGCGTGACGCTGCGCGGCTTGGACGGGTATGGCGGTGCGGCACGGCCGCCCTCCCGGACCCGGCGAGGAGCGGGCGGGGCGACGGTCGGGTAGGGCTGCCCATCCCGCCCCAGCGTCGGCGCCGACTACGGCGGGACACATGGTCTGGTGAGGCGGCCGTCCGGTACCAACGACACATCCACCGCCGCACTCCGCCCCTCACGGCAGGGCGCGGAAAGCGAGACCCGTGGGTCTCGGTGGCGCACCAGCGACGCGCGGTACGCGGCGCCGCGGTTGGTCGACGCTCAGCGCGGGCGTTCAGTCGGTGATGCCCTCCGCCGCGCGGCGTTCGCGGAGTTCCCGGATGGCTCGGCGGCGGGCGAGACGGTGGGTGCGGCGGATCTGGGCTTCCTGGTGGCGGCGGCGGTCGCGTTCGGTCTCGGGGAGGACCGGGGGGACCTGACGGGGCTTGCCGTCGGCGTCGACGCCGGTGAAGACGAGGTAGGCGGAGCCGACCTGGGTGGGGGGCGCGGACTCGTTCCAGCGCTCGGCGAGGACCCGTACGCCGATCTCCATGGAGGTGCGGCCGGTCCAGTTCACCTGGGCCTTGACGTGCACCAGGTCGCCGACGCGCACCGGCTCCAGGAAGACCATCTCGTCCATGGACGCGGTGACGGCGGGCCCGCCGGAGTGGCGGCCCGCCACGGCGCCCGCGGCGTCGTCGACGAGCTTCATGATCACACCACCGTGCACCGTCCCCAGCAGGTTGGTGTCGTTGTGGGTCATGATGTGGCTGAGGGTGGTGCGGGAAGCGGAAGTGGGCTTGCCCGGAATCTCCGGAGAAGCGGCGGGCGCCTGGTGTGTCATGTCCCCCACCTTATGCCGAAGCGGCTTTCGCGGAATTTATGTCGGGTTCGCAACAGAGGCGCTCCGATTTTCCGACAACCCTTGTAAGGCATCCGTGGGCACCCTGCACACTGGGGCGCATGAATGACTGGCCCGAGGGATGGTCCGACGACGAGCGCGGCCCCCGCTACGGACGCGGCAGCGCCGGTGCGCAGCCGGAAGGCCCGCGCATGATGCGGCAAGTACGACGCCCGGCCGCGCCGCCCGGCGCTCCCGCGCCGCAGTACGGCGGCGGTGTGCCCCGGCAGCCGTCGTACGTCGACGGCCAGGGTCACGACGGCTACGACAGCGGTTACAACACCGGCCAGGTGTACGGCGGTGGCGGCCCGGGGGGTCCCGGCGCCCCGGCCGGTACTCGCGCACCCCGCCCGGCGCCCAATTGGGGCCGCCGGATCAAGGTCGGCGCGATCACCCTGGCCACCGTGCTGGTCGTCACCTCGGTGGCCACCTACTTCTGGGCCGACTCCAAGCTGAACCGGGACGTCGACCTGTCCCAGGTGATCGACCGCCCCTCGGAGGGTGAGGGCACCAACTACCTCATCGTCGGCTCCGACAGCCGCAAGGGCATGACGAGCGAGGACAAGAAGAGACTCCACACGGGGTCCGCCGAGGGCCAGCGCACGGACTCGGTGATGATCCTGCACGTCGGCTCAGGCGGCGACACCCTGATATCCCTGCCCCGCGACTCCGACGTGGTCGTCCCCTCCTACAAGGGCTCCACCTCGGGCAAGGTCTACCCCGCCACCGGCCGGCACGCGAAGCTGAACGCGACCTACGCCGAGGACGGCCCGACCCTGCTGACGCGGACCGTGGAGTACAACACCGGGCTGCGCATCGACCACTACGTGGAGATCGGCTTCGCCGGCTTCGCCAACATCGTGGACGCGGTCGGCGGCGTCGACATCAAGATCGACAAGGGCTTCAAGGACAAGTACTCCGGCGCCGACTTCCAGGCAGGCGAGCAGACTCTCAACGGCGAGCAGGCCCTCGCCTTCGTCCGTACCCGGCACGCCTTCGCCGCCTCCGACCTGGAGCGGACCAAGAACCAGCAGAAGTTCCTCGCGGCGCTGGCCCACCAGGTGGCGACCCCGTCGACCGTGCTGAACCCCTTCAAGTTCTATCCGACGATGGGCGCGGGCCTGGACTCCCTCAGCGTCGACAAGGACATGGGCCTGTTCGACCTGGCCTCGATGTTCTGGGCGATGAAGGGTGTCAACGGCGGCGACGGCACGTCCCTGAACATGCCCGTCTCCGGCTCCGTCGGCGGCAACCTCGTCTGGGACAAGGCGAAGGTGAAGACGCTGGTGGACGAGCTGAAGAACGACGAGAAGGTCACCGTCTCGGGCAACTGAGCCCGTACGTGCCGAAGGCGCCTCCCCCGCTCGGCCGGGGAGGCGCCTTCGTCGTCGGCTACTTCGGCAGGTTGCGGGCCATGACGATCCGCTGGACCTGGTTGGTGCCCTCGTAGATCTGGGTGATCTTGGCGTCGCGCATCATGCGCTCGACCGGGTAGTCACGGGTGTAGCCGTAGCCGCCGAGGAGCTGGACGGCGTCGGTGGTGACCTCCATCGCCACGTCCGAGGCGAAGCACTTGGCGGCGGCGCCCTGGAAGGTGAGGTCGGCGTCGACGCGCTCGGAGGCGGCCGCGGCCTGGTAGGTCAGGGCGCGGGCGGCGGCGATCTTCATCGCCATGTCGGCCAGCATGAACTGGATGCCCTGGAAGTCCGCGATCGGCTTACCGAACTGTTTGCGCTCCTGGACGTAGCCCTTGGCGTAGTCGAGGGCGCCCTGGGCGACACCGAGGGCCTGGGCGGCGATGGTGATGCGGGTGTGGTCCAGCGTCTTCATCGCGGTGGCGAAGCCGGTGCCCTCCTCGCCGATCATGCGGTCGGCGGGGATGCGGACATTGTCGAAGTAGACCTCGCGGGTCGGCGAGCCCTTGATGCCGAGCTTCTTCTCCGGGGCGCCGAAGGACACGCCCTCGTCCGACTTCTCCACCACGAAGGCGGAGATGCCCTTGGAGCGCTTGGTGGGGTCGGTCACGGCCATCACCGTGTAGTACTCGGAGACGCCCGCGTTGGTGATCCAGCGCTTGACGCCGTTGAGCACCCAGAAGTCGCCGTCGCGCACGGCCTTAGTCTTCATGCCGGCCGCGTCCGAGCCCGCCTCCGGCTCGGAGAGGCAGTACGAGAACATGCCGTCGCCCTTGGCCAGCGGGCCCAGGTACTTCTTCTTCAGCTCGGTGGAGCCGGAGAGGATCACCGGAAGGGAGCCGAGCTTGTTCACGGCCGGGATCAGCGAGGACGACACGCAGGCGCGGGCCACCTCCTCGATCACTATGACCGTGGCGAGCGCGTCGGCGCCGGCGCCGCCGAACTCCTCGGGGACATGGACTGCGTGCAGGTCGTTGGCGACCAGCGCGTCCAGCGCCTCCTGCGGGAAGCGGGCCTCCTCGTCCACCGCGGCGGCGAACGGCGCGATCTTCGCCTCGACCAGCGAGCGGACGGCGTCCCGGAGCATGTCGTGCTCCTCGGACGGGCGGTACAGGTCGAAGTCAGCCGATCCGGCCACGGTCTCTCACGCTCCAAAGACGCTGTGATACTGACGCTAATTACCGTTAAGTAACTGAAAGTTTAGAGCGCCGCCCCCGGCCCGCATAGGTGAGGTTGGCGACAGCTGGAGATTTCCCCCGGTCGCGACACGACTATGCTCGGGGGCCGCATCATCGACGTACCCCGGCTGGAGCACCCATGAGCCTGAAGATCACCGTGATCGGCACCGGCTATCTCGGCGCCACGCACGCCGCGGCCATGGCCGAACTCGGCTTCGAGGTGCTGGGGCTCGACGTGGTCCCCGAGAAGATCGCGATGCTGGAGCGGGGCGAGACCCCGATGTACGAGCCCGGTCTGGACGAATTGCTGCGCGCGCATGTCGCGGGCATCGAGGGCTCGACCGGCCGGCTCCGCTTCACCACCGACTTCGCCGAGGCGGCGGAGTTCGGCGACGTCCACTTCGTCTGCGTCAACACCCCGCAGAAGCACGGCGAGTACGCCTGCGACATGAGCTACGTGGACTCCGCGATCGCCTCCCTCGCCCCGCATCTGCGCCGCCCGGCGCTGGTGGTCGGCAAGTCGACGGTGCCGGTGGGCTCGGCCGACCGGCTCGCCGCCTACCTCGCCGAGCACGCGCCCGCCGGGGCCGACGCCGAGCTGGCCTGGAACCCCGAGTTCCTGCGTGAGGGCTTCGCCGTGCAGGACACCCTGCACCCGGACCGGGTCGTGGTCGGTGTGCGCGGGGAGCGCGCGGAGAAGCTGCTGCGCGAGGTGTACGCGACCCCGCTGGGCGAGGGCACGCCGTTCGTGGTGACCGACTTCCCGACCGCCGAGCTGGTGAAGACGGCCGCGAACTCCTTCCTCGCCACCAAGATCTCCTTCATCAACGCCATGGCCGAGGTGTGCGAGGCCGCCGACGGCGACGTCGTGAAGCTGGCCGAGGCCATCGGGCACGACGAGCGGATCGGCAAGAAGTTCCTGCGCGCCGGGATCGGCTTCGGCGGCGGCTGCCTGCCCAAGGACATCCGGGCCTTCATGGCGCGCGCCGGTGAGCTGGGCGCGGACCAGGCGCTCACGTTCCTCCGTGAGATCGACTCCATCAACATGCGCCGACGCGGCGAGATGGTGGAGATGGCGCGGGAGGCGCTCGGCGGGGGCTCGTTCCTCGGCAAGCGGGTCGCGGTGCTCGGGGCCACCTTCAAGCCCGACTCCGACGACGTCCGGGACTCCCCCGCGCTGAACGTGGCCGGCCAGATACACCTCCAGGGCGGCCAGGTCACGGTGTACGACCCGAAGGGCATGGACAACGCCCGCAAGCTGTTCCCGACACTGGGCTACGCCGAGTCGGCGCGCGAGGCGGTACGGGGCGCGGACGTGGTGCTGCACCTGACCGAGTGGCGGGAGTTCCGCGAGCTTGACCCGGCGGTGCTGGGCGAGGTCGCGGCGTCGCGGGTCGTACTGGACGGACGGAACGCGCTGGACCCGGTGCCGTGGCGCAAGGCGGGCTGGACGTTCCGGGCGATGGGCCGCCCGACCGCGTAACCCTGCATCTGTACGACGCCGGTTCGGCCGAGGCTCAGTCGGCCGAACCGGCGTCTGTGCGCATTGTGCACCACCGGGCCGGGCGGAGGCCGCACAACCCCCCGTCTCTTACCTGTCCTTGGCCCGGTAGCGGCGCATCTTCGCGCGCGCCCCGCACACCTGCATCGAGCACCATCGGCTCCGGCCCGCGGGGCTGCGGTCGTAGTACGCCCAGTGGCAGGCCGGCGCCTCGCACGCCTTGAGCCGCTGCCAGGTGCCCTCGACCAGCGCACCGGCCACGGCGGCGGCAACACGGCAGAGCAGCGGGCCGGGATCGGCGGGGGCGAGGGCGGCGGAGCCGTCGGTGTCGCCCACCGTGACCAACAGCGGGGCGTGGGCGAGCAGTTCACCGAGCGGGGTGACCGCGGCGTGCGGCGGGTGTCCGGCGTGCGCGAGGAGCGCGGCGCGCAGCGACTCCCGCAGGGCGCGGGCGGTGTCCAGCTCGCCGTCCCCGATGCCGAGGGCCGCGCGGCCCTCCTCGGTGTCGAGCGCGTCGCGGCCGCTCTCGATGTCCAGGGTGTTCACCAGGGACTCCACCAGGGCGAGGCTGCCCGGCGCGGCCGATCTCTCACTCATGCTTGCGACGTTACCCCTCATGAGGGACCATGGGGTAACCGTTACCGGTGACCGAGCTTTACTGGTAACCGAGCTCTACTAGCACCGAGGAGGAAGTCATGGCTCTCGCCGAGCTGGGCGCGATCGTCCTGGACTGTCCCGACCCCGAGGCACTGGCCGGTTTCTACGCCGAGATCCTGGGCGGTACGACGGAAGGAGACGCGGACTGGGTGGACCTGCGCACCCCCGCCGGCCAGACCATCGCCTTCCAGCACGCCCCGGACCACGTCCCCCCGGCCTGGCCCTCCCCCGACGCCCCGCAGCAGTTCCACCTCGACCTGAGGGTCCCGGACCTGGACGAGGCCGAGAAGCAGATCCTCACCCTGGGCGCCAAGCCCCTGGACACGGACGCCCCCAACCGCAACTGGCGCGTCTACGCCGACCCGGCGGGCCACCCCTTCTGCCTCTGCGCCTGCTGAGACCCCCGGCGGGTCAGCCGTAGTGGTACCGGGCCTTCAAGATCTTCACTTCCTTGTCGTCGGCCCGGTACACCAGCCGGTGCTCGTCGTCGATGCGACGGGACCAGTAGCCGGACAGGTCGGCCTTGAGCGGCTCCGGCTTGCCGATGCCGGTGAAGGGGTCCCGCTGGATCTCCGCGCTGAGCCGGGTGATCCGGCGGGCCATCCGACGGTCGGCGGCAAGCCAGAAGAGGAAGTCCTCCCACGCGTCGGGGTCGAAATGGACGCTCCTCACTCCTCACCCGCCAGCTCACGCAGTTCGTCCAGCGACTTGGTGACGGCGCCGGCCGCCGCCTTGTCGCGGGCCACCGCCTCCATCAGGCGCCGTGCGTTCGCGGGTGAACGCAGCAGGTACACCGTCTCCTGCCAGGACTCGTAGTCATCGGCGGACATCAGGACGGCGTCCCCGCCCCTGGAACTGATCCGGACCGGCTCGTGATCGTCGTTGACGCGCTTGATCAGGGGAAACAGATCCCGGCGTGCCTCGCCGGCGCTTATGGTCATGGTCCGTCGCCTTCCCTGGTGGTACCGAGAACCGGTACTACACGTGTACTACCTTCCGGCACCACGCCGCATCGCAATGGACGTCACTCTCCGCCCGCGGCCTCGATGACCTCGTCCAGCGTGTCCCTGGTGCGGTGGAGGTCGGTGATCAGGCGGTCTATGCGGGTGCGTTCCTCGGTGAGGTCGGCCAGGAGGCGGGGGGTGGCCTGGGCGGAGGGGCCGCCGTCCTGGTCGCGCATGCAGGGGAGGAGGTGGCGGATGCGGTCGCTGTGGAGGCCGGCCGCGTACAACTCCTGGATGCGGACCACGCGGTCGACGGCGGCCTCCGGGAACTCCCGGTGGCCGCCCGCCGTGCGGTCGGCCGCGAGCAGCCCACGGCTCTCGTAGTAGCGCAGCGACCGCTCGCTCACGCCGGTGCGCCGGGCCAGTTCACCGATCCGCATGTGCGCCTCCCCAGGGCTTGAACCTGACATCGGTGTCAGCTTCTACCGTACGGCCATGACGGACTTCCTGGCCCCGGCCCGGCTCGGCCAACTCGCCCTCCCCCACCACCTGTTGATGGCCCCGCTCACCCGCAACCGCGCGGAGGCGAACGGCACCCCGACCCCGCTCATGGCGGACTACTACGCCCAGCGCGCCTCCGCCGGGCTCATCATCGGCGAGGCCGCGACCCCGAACGCGGTCGGCCAGACGTACCCGGACATCGCCGCGCTGCACACCGACCGGCACACCGACGGCTGGCGCAAGGTCACCGACGCGGTGCGGGCGGCCGGCGGGCACATGTTCCTCCAGCTCCAGCACGGTGGCCGGGTCAGCCACCCGGCGACGACCGGGCTGACCCCCGTGGCGCCCTCGGCCGTGCCGCTCCCGGAGACGATCTTCACCCGGCAGGGGCACCTGCCCGCCCCTGTGCCGCGCGCGATGACGCCCGACGACATCCGCGCCACCGTGGCGGACTTCGCCTCCGCCGCCCGGCGGGCCGTCGACGCCGGGTTCAAGGGCGTGGAGGTGCACTCGGCCAACGGGCATCTGCTGCACCAGTTCCTCGCCGGGAACACCAACCGCCGCACCGACGGCTACGGCGGCCCGCCCGAGCACCGGGTGCGCTTCACCGTGGAGGTGACCGAGGCGGTGGCCGAGGCGATCGGTGCCGGGCGGACGGGCGTACGGATATCGCCGGGCGGCACGGTCAACGGCATCCAGGAGGACGACACCGCCGCCCTGTACCCGGCACTCGTGCACCGCCTGCGCGACCTGGGCCTCGCCTATCTGCACGTGGTCCGCGCCGACCCCGGCGACGAGCTGTACCGACGGCTGCGCGCCGACTGGCCGGGCACCCTGATCGGCAACCCGGTGCTGACCGACCTCACCACCGAGGCGGTGGCACGGGCGGCGCGGGAAATGCTGGCCTCCGGCGCGGATCTCGTCGCCCTGGGCCGCCCCTACATCGCCAACCCGGACCTGGTGGCCCGGCTGCGCCGGGGCGCCCCGCTCAACCCGCTCCGCGAGCGGTATCTGATGTACGTGGGCGGGGCGGACGGCTACACCGACTACCCCGCCCTCGCGGACCGCTAGGGCCTCTCGTTTGGATCTTGCCGAGCTCGCGGGCCCTGGCACCGCGCCCTGATCCGGCCTGATCCAAACGAAAGACGCTAGCCGTCCAGCGACTCGATCGTCGCGTGCGACGCCGGGCGGGCGGCGCGCTGCTCGCGGGCGACGTCCTCCGCCGCGCCCAGGACGCGGACCGCGTTCTGCCAGGTCAGCTTGGCGAGGTCCGGCTTGGACCAGCCGCGCTCCAGCAGCTCCGCGATCAGGTTCGGGTAGGCGGAGACGTCGTTCAGGCCGTCCGGGGTGAAGGCGGTGCCGTCGTAGTCGCCGCCGATGCCGAGGTGGTCGATCCCGGCGACCTCGCGCATGTGGTCGAGGTGGTCGGCGACCGTGGAGACGGTGGCGACCGGACGCGGGTGGCGCTCCTCGAACTGCCGGTGGACCTTCATGCCCTCCTCGGTGGTGTCGAGGTGGTGCAGACCGTGCGCGCGCATGTTCTCGTCCGCGGCCACCGTCCAGTCCACCGCGGCCTGGAGGACGAACTTCGGCACGAAGGTCACCATCGCCATGCCGCCGTTGGCCGGCAGCCGCTCCAGCACGTCGTCCGGGATGTTGCGCGGATGGTCGCAGACGGCACGGGAGGAGGAGTGCGAGAAGATCACCGGCGCCGAGCTGGTGTCCAGCGCGTCCCGCATCGTCGTCGCCGCGACGTGGGAGAGGTCGACCAGCATGCCGAGCCGGTTCATCTCGCGGACGACCTCACGGCCGAACGCGGTCAGACCCCCGGCCTTCGGCTCGTCGGTCGCGGAGTCCGCCCAGTCCACGTTGTCGTTGTGGGTGAGCGTCATGTACCGCACGCCCAGCGCGTACAACCCCCGCAGCGTGCCGAGGGAGTTGGCGATGGAGTGGCCGCCCTCGGCCCCCATCAGCGAGGCGATCCGCCCGGAGGCGCGGGCCGCCTCCATGTCCGCCGCTGTCAGCGCGGGCGCCAGCTCGGCCGGGTACCGCTCGATCAGCCGCGTCACACAGTCGATCTGCTCCAGCGTGGCCGGCACCGCGTCGGGCAGGTCCGACCGCACGTACACGGACCAGTACTGCGCCCCCACGCCGCCCTCGCGCAGCCGCGGGAGGTCGGTGTGCAGATGCGCGGCCTGGTCACCGGCGATGTCCCGCGCGTCCAGGTCGTAGGCGACCTGCTCCCGCAGCGCCCACGGCAGGTCGTTGTGCCCGTCGACGACGGGGAACTCCCGCAGCAGCGCGCGGGCCTCGTCCAGCGAAGTCATCCGGGCCTACTTCCCGAACCCGAAGCCGGCCGAGCCCTCGACCTTGGCGCGCAGACGCTTGCCCTTCTCGGTGGCCTGGTCGTTGAGGTCCTGCTGGAAGTCGCGCATCCGCTGGAGGAGGTCCTCGTCGTGCGCGGCGAGCATGCGGGCGGCCAGGAGACCGGCGTTGCGGGCGCCGCCGACGGAGACGGTGGCCACGGGCACACCAGCCGGCATCTGGACGATGGAGAGCAGCGAGTCCATGCCGTCGAGGTACTTCAGCGGCACCGGCACGCCGATGACCGGCAGCGGCGTCACCGAGGCGAGCATGCCGGGCAGGTGGGCCGCGCCGCCCGCGCCCGCGATGATGGCCTTCAGCCCCCGGTCGGCGGCGTGCTCCCCGTACGCGACCATCTCGCGCGGCATCCGGTGCGCGGAGACGACGTCGACCTCATACGGGATCTCGAACTCGTCGAGGGCCTTGGCGGCGGCCTCCAT
The DNA here is from genome assembly GCF_004784465.1 of Streptomyces griseoluteus. Lineage (GTDB taxonomy): Bacteria > Actinomycetota > Actinomycetes > Streptomycetales > Streptomycetaceae > Streptomyces > Streptomyces griseoluteus. The sequence continues at coordinate 42,146 of NZ_SRRU01000005.1, forward strand.
GACGGGCCAGTCGGAGTCCGACCCCATGACGATGCCAACAACGGGGCTCATTCGGTGATCGTGCCTCTCAGGTAGCCGGCTGCGTGACGGGCGCGCTCCAGCACGTCGTCCAGGTCGTCGCCGTAGGTGTTGACGTGCCCCACCTTGCGGCCGGGTTTGACGTCCTTGCCATACATGTGGATCTTGAGCTGCGGGTCGCGGGCCATGCAGTGGAGGTACGCGGAGTACATGTCCGGGTAGTCGCCGCCGAGCACGTTGACCATGACCGTCCAGGGCGCGCGCGGGCGCGGGTCGCCGAGGGGGAGGTCGAGGACCGCGCGGACGTGGTTGGCGAACTGCGAGGTGATCGCGCCGTCCATCGACCAGTGGCCGGAATTGTGCGGCCGCATCGCCAGCTCGTTGACGAGGACACGGCCGTCACGGGTCTCGAAGAGCTCCACCGCGAGGTGCCCGACGACGCCCAGCTCCTTGGCGATGTTCAGCGCCATCTCCTCGGCCCGCAGCGCGAGGGACTCGTCCAGGTCCGGCGCGGGCGCGATCACGGTGTCGCAGACCCCGGCGACCTGCCGGGACTCCACCACCGGGTAGGCGACGGCCTGGCCGTGCGGGGAGCGGACGACGTTGGCGGCCAGCTCGCGGACGTAGTCGACCTTCTCCTCGGCCAGTACCGGCACGCCCGCCTGGAAGGGCTCGGCGGCCTCGGCCTCGGAGTCGACGACCCACACGCCCTTGCCGTCGTAGCCGCCGCGCACCGTCTTGAGGACGACGGGGAAGCCCTCGCCCTCGGCGGCGAACGCGGCCACGTCGGCCGGGTCGCGCACGATGCGGTGGCGCGGGCAGGGCACGCCGATCTCCGTGAGCTTCGCGCGCATCACGCCCTTGTCCTGGGCGTGCACGAGCGCCTCGGGCCCCGGCCGGACGGGGATGCCGTCCGCCTCCAGGGCCTTGAGGTGCTCGGTCGGCACGTGCTCGTGATCGAAGGTGATCACGTCACAGCCGCGCGCGAACTCACGCAGCGTGTCGAGGTCGCGGTAGTCGCCGATGACGACATCGCTCACGACCTGCGCCGCGGAATCCTGTGGAGTGTCACTGAGGAGCTTGAACCTGATGCCCAACGGGATGCCCGCTTCGTGCGTCATACGCGCGAGCTGCCCCCCGCCGACCATGCCGACTACCGGGAACGTCACCCCCCTAGCGTATCGGCCGTGCGGACCGGCGCGGACGGCCGCCGTCCCGGCCGGCCGGACGCGCATCTCTTACCCGGCCCTTGTCCGCCTCTTGCCGACCCGTATCCCGGCCGGGGCCCGGCGCGCGGGCATGGGAGGGATCGCGTGGATAGCATGGCGGGGCCGAGAAGAACCTATGGACGGGAGCTGCACAGCCATGGAACGTCGTTCCTCGGGGCTGCAACGGCTCGCCCGTGAGGTGGCCAAGTTCGGTGCGGTCGGAGGAGCCGGGGTCCTGGTCAACCTCGGTGTGTTCAACCTGGTCCGGCATGTGTCCGACCTGCCCGTGGTCCGGGCCAGCGTCATCGCCACCATCGTGGCCATCGTCTTCAACTACCTGGGCTTCCGCTACTGGACGTACCGGGACCGCGACAGGGGCGGCCGCCCGCGCGAGCTGATGCTGTTCCTGGTGTTCAGCGTGATCGGCCTGGTCATCGAGAACGGGGTGCTCTACCTCGCCACCTACGGGTTCGGCTGGGACACCCCGCTGCAGAGCAACGTCTTCAAGTTCGTCGGCATCGGCGTGGCCACGCTGTTCCGCTTCTGGTCGTACCGCACCTGGGTTTTCCGCGCCCTGCCCAGCGAGCCGGGCAGGGAGCCGGTGGCCCGGCACGAGCCGGACAGCTCCGAGCGGGTCCGCTAGCGGACCGTCGCTTCCTCGCCCTTCTGCGTGGGGGCGGTGCGGGACAGGAACAGGCCGAACACCGGCGGGTGCGTCTGGAGCAGCTCCAGACGGCCGCCGTCGGCCTCGGCGAGGTCGCGGGCGACGGCGAGCCCGATACCCGTGGAGTTGCGGCCGCTGATGGTCCGCTCGAAGATCCGCGCACCGAGGTCGGCGGGGACGCCGGGGCCCTCGTCGGTGACCTCGATCACGGCCTGGTTGCCGGTGACGCGGGTGCGCAGGGCCACCGTGCCGCCGCCGTGCATCAGCGAGTTCTCGATCAGCGCGGCCAGCACCTGCGCGACCGCGCCGGGCGTGCCGACCGCCGTCAAGTGCCGCTTGCCCGAGCTGACGATGGCCCGGCCCGCGCTGCGGTAGGCGGGGCGCCACTCGGCGAGCTGCTGCTGGATGACCTCGTCGAGGTCGAAGGTGACCGCGGAGCCGGTACGGGGGTCGCGCGAGTTGGTCAGCAGCCGCTCCACCACGTCGGTCAGCCGCTCCACCTGCGCCAGCGCGATGGTCGCCTCCTCCTTCACCGTGTCCGGGTCGTCGGTGAGGGTGATCTCCTCCAGCCGCATGGACAGCGCGGTCAGCGGCGTACGGAGCTGGTGCGAGGCGTCGGCCGCGAGGCGCCGCTCGGCGGTCAGCATGCGGCCGATCCGCTCGGCGGAGGAGTCCAGCACATCGGCGACCCGGTCCAGCTCGGGGACGCCGTACCGCTTGTGCCGGGGGCGGGGGTCGCCGGAGCCGAGGCGTTCGGCGGTCTCGGCGAGGTCGGTGAGCGGGGAGGCGAGCCGGTTGGCCTGGCGTACCGCGAGCAGTACGGCGGCGATGACCGCGAGCAGGGCGACCAGGGCGATGATCAGCAGGGTGCGGCCGACCTCGCGGGTCACGGCGGAGCGGGGCTCCTGCACGGTGACGGTCTCGCCCTCCTCGCCGTGCTGCGTGGAGTGGATGACGTCACCCTGGGGCCTGCTGCCGATCTCGATCGGGGCCCGGCCGGGCATCTTGATCACCGCGTACTGGGTCTTGCTGACCGGGTTGCGCAGTACGTCGGCGTTGACGTTCTCGGCGGCGAGGATGCGGCTGTCCACGATGCTGGCCAGCCGCACCGCCTCGGACTCCACCCGCTCCTGCGCGCTGTTGCTGATCGTCCGCGTCTCCACGATCACCAGTGAGACCCCGAACACGGCGATCACCACCAGCACGACGGCAAGCGTGGACTGAATAAGACGACGACGCACAGGGTCCCTCCGGGAAGACTAAGGACCACCAGTCTCCCCCGGCCCGGCGCAGCACCCTAAGGGACGCGGGGAACTGCGCGACCGGCCACGACGCGGGGTCGGCCGCCGACGCCCCCGCGGCCCCCGTCCGGAAGGCGGGACTCAGCTCTTCTCGAACCGGAAGCCCACACCGCGCACCGTGGCGATGTACCGGGGGTTCGCGGCGTCATCGCCCAGCTTCTTCCGCAGCCACGAGATGTGCATGTCCAGCGTCTTGGTGGAGGACCACCACGTGGTGTCCCACACCTCCCGCATCAGCTGATCCCGCGTGACCACGCGGCCGGCGTCCCGCACCAGCACCCGCAGCAGATCGAACTCCTTGGCCGTGAGCTGGAGTTCCTCCTCGCCCATCCAGGCCCGGTGCGACTCGACGTCGATCCGCACACCGTGGGTGGCCGGGGGCTGCTGGGGCTCGGCCGAGCCGCGCCGCAGCAGCGCCCGGACCCGGGCCAGCAGCTCGGCGAGCCGGAAGGGCTTGGTGACGTAGTCGTCGGCGCCCGCGTCGAGCCCGACGACGGTGTCCACCTCGTCGGCGCGCGCGGTCAGGATGAGGATGGGCACGGTGTGGCCGTCGGCACGCAGCCGGCGGGCGACCTCCAGGCCGTCCATGCCGGGCAGTCCCAGGTCCAGCACGACGAGATCGACCCCGCCCTGGAGTCCGGCGTCGAGCGCGCTGGGGCCGTCCTCGCGCACCTCGACCTCGTAACCTTCCCGGCGCAGGGCGCGGGCCAGCGGCTCCGAGATGGACGCGTCGTCCTCGGCGAGCAGTACACGGGTCATGAGCTGATGGTAGACCGCCCGCGCGTGAGGCCGGGGTGTGGTCGGCAGCAGTGCTCTTACCTTTGTACCCTGCTGGTACAAACCAATGACGGTGCGATGCGAATGTGGAAGACACCTTGGAAACAGGTCGCGCGGTTCCCATGATTCCTGTGATCCGTGTCTCAAGTCCTTCCATATCCGGCAGTGTCCTGCCGTATGGTGACCTGAACGCCTGTAGCACACCGGGGGCCTTTTGGCGGGCACATGACGCCAAGGGTCTCCCTTTCTGTGCGGGCTGACTCCGCTCAGCCTTGAAAGGAATGACCTCTGGCCGGGCTCGTTACGCAGTGACGCGTAGGAGCGTGGATCCCGGTGGTCGCCGTCCTCCGCCTTCGATGCCTTCGATGCGGGAACCCCCAGGGCGTGGGGGCGGACGCCCGACCCTGCCGGTGCCGGCCGCACCCCCCACCGGGCGCGCAGCGCTCCATCGCGCGTCCCGACCAGCAAGGAACGACCATGGCGTCCAGCCTGACGAAGGACTCGGTCCGTCCGGAGACCCCGGGCACCGAGAAGACCTTCTTCGGCCACCCCCGCGGCTTGGCCACTCTCTTCATGACCGAGATGTGGGAGCGGTTCTCCTACTACGGCATGAGGGCCCTGCTCCCGCTGTATCTGGTCGCTCCGGGCGGCCTGCACCTCAGCGCGGGCACCGCGACGGCGATCTACTCGGTGTACCTGTCGCTCGTGTACCTGCTCGCCCTGCCGGGCGGCTGGGTCGCGGACCGCCTGCTCGGCCCCCGCAAGACGGTGGCCGTCTCCGGTCTGATCATCATGCTCGGCCACCTGTGCCTGGCGCTGCCCGTGGCCGCGAGCTTCTACGTCGGCCTGGTACTGGTCGCCATCGGCTCGGGTCTGCTGAAGGCCAACATCTCCACGATGGTCGGCCACCTGTACAAGGGCGTGGACGACCCGCGCCGTGACGGTGGCTTCACCGTCTTCTACATCGGCATCAACCTGGGCGCCTTCATCGCTCCGCTGGTCATCGGCACGGTGGGCGAGAACGTGAACTGGCACCTCGGCTTCGCGCTGGCCGCGCTCGGCATGGCGCTGGGCCTGGTCCAGTACCTGCTGGGCGGCCGTCACCTCGCCGCGCGGAGCAACGAGGTCCCGACCCCGCTGTCCGCCGAGGAGAAGAAGTCCACGCTGCGCAAGGGCCTGATCTGGCTCGGCATCGCCGTGGTCTTCTACGCCCTGGTGGGCGGCACCGGCCACTTCACGCTGAACTGGGCGCTGATCCCGCTCACGATCATCGGTCTGATCGTGCCGATCCTGGTGATCGCCCGGATCTACCGCGACAAGGACCTGGAGCCCGCCGAGCGCTCGAAGGTCTCCGCGTACATCTGGTTCTTCGTCGCCGCCGCCGTGTTCTGGATGATCTACGACCAGGGTGGTTCCACCCTGTCGCTGTTCGCCGACAGCTCGGCCAAGAACACCATCGCCGGCTGGGAGTTCCCGGTCTCCTGGTACCAGTCGGTCAACCCGGTCATGATCATGGCGCTGGCCCCGGTCTTCGCCTGGCTGTGGCTGTGGCTGAACCGCCGCGGCAAGGAGCCGAGCACGATCGTGAAGTTCGGCTCCGGTCTGGTCCTGGTCGGCGCGTCCTTCTTCCTCTTCCTCGCTCCGCTGTCGATCGCCGAGGGCGGTCACAAGGCCGCGGCGATGTGGCTGGTGGCGATCTACTTCGTGCAGACCGTCGGTGAGCTGGCGCTGTCGCCGGTGGGCCTGTCGGTGACCACGAAGATGGCGCCGAAGAAGTACGCCTCGCAGATGATGGGCGTCTGGTTCCTCGCGGTCACCGCGGGCGACTCGATCACCGCCCTGCTGTCGAACCCGGCCGTGGGCGGGGTGAACCTCGACAAGATGGGCTTCGTCGCCCTGGAGGCGATCCTGGCCGTCGTCGCCGGTGTCGCCGTCTGGATGTACCGCAAGAAGGTCAAGGCTCTGATGGGCAGCGTCAACTGACCTGACCCCGCTCCGCCGGACACACGAAGGGCCCCGCATCGAGGATGCGGGGCCCTTCGCCGTTCTCGTAGAGCCCGGTGCGTAGAGCCCGGTGCGTAGAGCCCGGTTCTAGGCGGGGGCGGCCAGTTCCGCCCAGACCGTCTTGCCGGAGCCGTCGGGGGTGCGTACGACGCCCCAGTCCAGGCTCAGGCGCTGCACGATGAACATGCCGTGGCCGCCGGGTCGGCCGGCCTGGTGCGGGGTCCGGGGGGCGGGCTGGCCGGCGCCGCGGTCGGTGATCTCGAGACGGATCACCTTGCGGTCGCAGGACAGGAGCAGCTCGTCGGGTCCGTCGGCGTGCAGGCAGGCGTTGGTGACCAGCTCGGAGACGACGAGGAGCACGTCCTCGGCGGCGGCCCGCTGCTCGGCGCCCGAGGCGGGGAGCCAGCCCCACTCGTAGAGCGCCTGGCGGGTGAAGTCACGGGCGAGCGGGACCACCCCGCTCTCGCCGTCCAGGCTGAGCCTGCGGACCTGCCGTCCCCTCGCCTCCGGCGCGGCCTCGGAGGGGGCGACGGGCAAGGCGGCGCTCAAGGCCGCCTCGGACGCCGTCGCGCCTCCTTCGGGCATGCCGGAAGCGCCGCTCGGCTCCGGGCCACCATCGCCCGGCGAGTAGGGCCGGGTGGTGCTCATCAGCGCTTCACCTCACCGATCCACCAGTACACGATTCCAAAGTCCGACTCCGTTCGGTCCCGGACGGCCGATTCACCGTCCGCCCGGTGTCCGCGTGCTGCCTCCGTCACCTTCCGCGTCCGCCCTCGTCTCATACGTCGCGCCGGACCCCTTCTCCGGTTCCCGGAGCGGGTTCGGCGGCGGGGCTGCCGAAAGGTTTCAGATGTCTCCTGCCCGACTGATCCCCCGGAACACCCCCTCATTCACCCGACGCAGGGAAGCGACGGCCGGAGGGGGCGCGCGGGAGGAGTCAGCCGGTCTCGCCCGCCAGGGCGGCCTCCACGGAGTCGTGGACGGTGAAGACCGCCTCGGCTCCTGTGATCTCGAACACGCGCGCGACTACGGGCAGCATGCCCGCGAGGTGCACGCCACCGCCGGCGGCGTCCGCCTTCAGGCGGGCCCCCAGCAGCACGTTCAGTCCTGTCGAGTCGCAGAACTCCAGCCGTGAGCAATCCACGACGAGTCGCGTGAAGCCCTTCTCCAGGAGGTCGTCGAGCGGCTCGCGCAGTAGATCGGCGGTGTGGTGATCGAGTTCACCTGCCGGCGTCACTACGGCGCTGGAACCCTCTTCCCGCACCTCCACCAGAAGCCGGCCCGACTGTGCGCTGCCGACCGTCCCGTGGTCCATGCCGTCTCTCTCCCGAGTCTTGGCTGCTGATGCCCTCGAACATTACGCCTTCCAGCCACACTTCGACACCCGAACAACCCCCCAGAAACGGGCATATAGCCGCAAATGACACTTGCGACCAACTCGCCGAAGCAGGTAGGGCTAGTACGACACACATCCCTACACGCCGGCTTCGGAGGCGCCGCACACCGCAGTGCACGTATCGGCTTCGGCAGCCATATGCCGAGAACGATGGAGGACACCCATGTCAGCCCGGCTCGACGGATCGCCTACCCACAAAGCGGCGTCGACACCCCCACCGGAAATGCTGGACCACACCATCGACCCTCTCGACCCCCTGGCGGGGCTCCCCGAGATCCCGCCCTTCGACGAGGTCGGCCCGGTGGACGCGCGAGCCCTGTCCAAGACGCTCTTCGAGCGCCTGGAGTCGCTGGAGGAGGGCACGTACGAATACTCGTACGTCCGCAACACCCTCGTCGAACTGAATCTGGCGCTGGTGAAGTTCGCCGCCTCTCGGTTCCGTTCCCGCAGCGAGCCGATGGAGGACATCGTCCAGGTCGGCACGGTCGGCCTGATCAAGGCGATCGACCGCTTCGAGATGTCGCGCGGGGTCGAGTTCCCGACCTTCGCCATGCCGACCATCATCGGCGAGATCAAGCGCTTCTTCCGTGACACCTCGTGGTCCGTGCGCGTCCCGCGCCGCCTGCAGGAGCTGCGGCTGGACCTGGCCAAGGCCGGGGACGAGCTCGCCCAGCGGCTGGACCGCGCCCCCACCGTCGCGGAACTGGCCGAGCGCCTCGGGCTCTCCCACGAGGAGGTCGTCGAGGGCATGGCCGCCTCGAACGCCTACACCGCCTCCTCCCTGGACGCGCAGCCCGCCGAGGACGACGCCGAGGGCGCGCTCGCGGACCGGATCGGGTACGAGGACCACGGGCTCGAAGGCATCGAGTACGTCGAGTCGTTGAAGCCCCTCATCGCCGAACTGGCGCCCCGCGACCGGAAGATCCTCTCCCTGCGGTTCGTGGCGGGGCTGACCCAGTCCGAGATCGGCGAGGAGCTGGGCATCTCGCAGATGCACGTCTCCCGGCTGCTGTCGCGGACGTTGACGCGGCTGCGCAAGGGACTGACGCTGGACGAGTGAGGGTGGGCGCCGCCGGGAGGCGGACCTTTCCCGTACGCGTGAGGCGGCCCGGCCGAAGATGCCGGGCCGCCTCTTCCGTGCCGCCGGTGCGCGAACCGTTATGTGTTACCTGAAGTAACCCCTTTCCCGGACCGCACCCCTCCAGCACCATGGGCCCCCCGACTGACTGGTATGTCAGAACCCCAGGGGACGGAGGGTGCGCATGGCTCAGCCCGAGCCGGACAAGGACGTCCAGGACACGCCGGACGCGCGGCTCACCGAACTGCTGCGCGCCCCCACCCAGACGGCGTACCCGGCGCTCCAGGAGTTGCGCCGCCGCCACCAGCCGGCGGTACTCGCCTACGCCCGCCTGTGCACCACCGGCGAGTCCACCGCCCGCAGGCTGGCGGCCGAGGCCCTCACCGAGGCCGCCCGGGACACGGCGCGCGGCATCGAGCCGAACGTGCCGCTGCGCCACCACCTGTTGCTCCTGGCGGGGCGGGCCGCGGCCTCCTGGGCCCGCGACGAGCGGGCGGCGGGCCTCGATCCAAGTCTGCTGCTGGTGCTCAATTCCGTTGCCGCGCCCGAGGGTCCGACCCCGCCCCTGCTCCCGGCGTTCCAGGCGCTGCCCTCCCGCGACCAGGGCCTCGTCTGGTACGGCGTCCTGGAGGAGGAGGCCCAGGAGCGGACCGCCGCCTACCTCGGCCTCGCCCCCGCCGCTGTCGCCCACGGCACCTCGCAAGCCCTGCAGGCGCTGGCCCAGGCGTGTCTGCGCCACCGGCTGGCCGCGTCCGACGACCCGCGCTGCGCCGACTTCCGCCGGCTGATCGAGGAGGCGGTACGGCCGGAGCGGCCCCGCCGCAGCGTCGACCTGGACGCGCACAAGGCCCGATGTCCTTGCTGCACGGCCGCGTTCGAGGACCTGAGCGCGCTGCGGGACGCCCCGCGGCAGGCCCTCGCGGAGGGGCTGCTGCCCTGGGGCGGCACGGCATACGCCCACCGAGGCGGCCCCGCACCGGCCACGGCGCCCGGAGGGCCCGCCCCCCGCCGGAACCGGCCACCGCGGCGGCGTTATCTGCCGGCCGCGGTGGTCCTGGGCGCGGGCCTCGTGACGCTCCTGGGGTTCCTGCTCCTGCGCACCGACGACTCCCCCGGACAGCCCGTGGCCAACCCGGCGCCCCCGCGGGTGACGGTCACGGCGACGTCCTCCTCCTCGCCCGTCGCCTCCCCCACCCCGTCCCGGACGGCGAAGTCCCCCTCTCCGAGCAGGACTTCGCACCGTCCGGCACCCCGGCCGACCCACCGCGAGCCCAGGCCCTCCCCCACGCCTGCGCCCCCGCCGCCTCCGGCGCCGGGCGCCGCCTACGCCCAGGTGGTGAATCTGGCCACCGGCTTATGCCTGGACGTACGCGACGGCGACTTCGACAAGGGCACCGACGTCATCACCGCTCCCTGCACGTCCTCGCCCGCCCAGCGCTGGAGCGTCGACAGCGACCTGGGGGTCGTCCGCTCGGCCGCCGACTCCGATTTCTGCCTGGACAGCCGGGGCGACGTCGACCGGGGCGTGGGCATCTGGGCCTGCGACTCGGTCAACGGCAGCAACGGCCAGAACCTCCGCTTCACGGTCGACCCCGACGGAACCATCCGGCCCGGCATCGCCATCGAGACGGCCTTGGTGCCCGACGGCGGTGGCGGGGTGGAACTGCGGCCCCTGGACGGCGGGCGGGAGCAGCGGTGGCGGGCGGGAGCCCGCTGACGGGGACGGGGCCCGCGCGCGGAGGGCACCGGGCCGGTCAGGCCACCCGGACGCCGCTCCGCCACACCTCGCCGACCAGCGGGACGCCGGGACGGTAGGCCAGGTGGACGTGGCTGGGCGCGTCGAGGAGGACCAGGTCGGCGCGGGCGCCGGGGCCGAGACGGCCGACGTCGGTGCGGCGCAGGGCCGCGGCCCCGCCCGCCGTGGCGGCCCACACGGCCTCGTCCGGGGTCATCCCCATGTCCCGCACCGCGAGCGCCACGCAGAACGGCACGGACGAGGTGTACGACGAGCCGGGGTTGCAGTCCGTGGAGAGCGCCACCGTGACCCCCGCGTCCAGCAGACGGCGCGCGTCCGGCCACTCGGCACGGGTGGAGAACTCGGCGCCGGGCAGCAGCGTGGCGACCGTGTTGCCGCCGGCCAGGGCGTCCACGTCGGCGTCCGTGAGGTGGGTGCAGTGGTCGGCGCTGGCCGCGTCCAGCTCCACGGCCAACTGGACGCCGGGGCCGTACGAGAGCTGGTTGGCGTGAACGCGCGGGTGCAGGCCCTTGGCGCGGCCGGCGGTGAGGATGGCGCGGGCCTGGTCGGCGCCGAAGGCGCCCTTCTCGCAGAACACGTCGATCCAACGGGCGTGCGGGGCGCAGGCGTCCAGCATCTCCCCGGTCACCAGGGCGACGTACGCGGCCGGGTCCTCGGCCAGTTCGGGGGCGACGATGTGAGCACCGAGGTAGGTCACCTCGTCGGTGTGGGCGGCCGCGAGGCGCAGGGCGCGGGACTCGTCCTCGACGGTGAGGCCGTAGCCGGACTTGGTCTCCATCGTGGTGGTGCCCTGGCGGAGCGCCTCGGCCAGGTGGCGGGCGAGATTGGCCTCCAGCTCCGCGTCGGAGGCGGCGCGGGTGGCGGCGACCGTGGTGCGGATGCCGCCGGCGCTGTAGGCGCGGCCGGACATGCGGGCGTTGAACTCGGCGGTGCGGTCCCCCGCGAAGACCAGGTGCGAGTGGGAGTCCACGAAGCCCGGCAGGACCGCCTTCCCACCGGCGTCGAGGTGATTGTCGGTGGCGGGTGCTTTGCTTGACTCACCGGCCCACACGACGCGTTCGCCGTCGATGACCAGGGCCGCGTCCTGGATGAGTCCGAGAGGGGAATTGTCACCGAGGGAGGGGTCGTTGGTGACCAGCGTGGCGATGTTGGTGATGGCGGTGCTGCTGCTCATGGTGTGCTCGGTGTCCTCAGTCGTGCCGGTGGGGGTGCCGGTGGGGGTCAGTCGCGCAGGGCGCCGATCGCGTCGGCGAGGGCCGAGGGCACATCGGGCACACGCGTGTGCGCCCCGTCCCGTACGACCTGGCGGCCGCCCACGACCGTGTGCCGGACGTCCGCCGCGCTCGCCGCGAATACGGCTGTCTCGGCGCCTAGCCGGGGCGGCGGTCCGGCCGTCCTGACCGAGTCGAGGGCGATGGTCGTGAAGTCGGCCAGGCGTCCCGGCTCGATGGCGCCCGCCTCCTGCCAGCCGAGCGCCGCGTGTCCGTCCTCGGTGGCGGCGCGCAGCAGCGCGGCCGCGGTCCAGTGGCCGCGGGTGCGGGTGCGCAGCCGCTCGTCCAGCTCCATCGCGCGCGCCTCTTCGAGCAGGTCGATGACGGCGTGGCTGTCGGAGCCGAGGGAGAGCGGGGAGCCCGCGCTCTGCAGGGCGGCGGCGGGCCCGATGCCGTCGGCCAGGTCGCGTTCGGTGGTGGGGCACATGCAGGTGCCGGTGCCCGAGCCGCCGAGCAGGGCGATGTCCTCGCCGGTCAGGTGGGTGTTGTGCACACCGGTGGTGTGCGGCCCGAGCACGCCGTGGTCGGCGAGCAGCCGGGCCGGGGTGACGCCGTGCGCGGCGAGGCAGGCGTCGTTCTCGGCGGTCTGCTCGGAGAGGTGGACGTGCAGCGGGGCCCGCCGCTCCTGGGCCCAGCCCGCGACGGTCGTCAACTGGGCGGCGGGCACGGCCCGTACGGAGTGAACGGCCGCGCCGATCCGCGCGTGATCCTGTGCCTTGAGAACTGAACAGCGCTCCGCCCAGGCGTCCGCGGTGCCGTCGGAGAAGCGGAGCTGATGGCGGTTGGGGGGCTCGCCGAAGCCCGCCGAGAGGTAGGCGGTGTCCAGGAGGGTGATGCGGATGCCGGCCTCGGCGGCGGCCGCGATCAGGGCCTCGCCCATGGCGTTGGGATCGGCGTAGGGCGTGCCGCCGGGGGCGTGGTGGAGGTAGTGGAACTCCCCCACGCAGGTGATCCCGGCGAGGGCCATCTCGGCGTACACCGCGCGGGCGAGGGCGTGGTAGGTGTCCGGGGTCAGCCGGTCGGCCACGGAGTACATCACCTCGCGCCAGGTCCAGAAAGTCCCGGAGCCGACCTGGACGGTGCCGCGCAGGGCCCGGTGGAAGGCGTGGCTGTGCGCGTTGGCGAGGCCGGGCAGGGTGAGGCCGCGCAGGACCTCGGCACCGGGCGGCGGGGCGGGCGTGCCGGTGCGGACGGCGGTGGTACGGCCGTCCGCGACCTCGACGAGCACCCCCGGCTCGACATTGCTGCCGAGCCAGGCGTGCTCCAACCAGTAGGTTCCCTGGGTCACCTGCGGGTCAGTCCTTCCAGTACGTCGGCGAGGGCGCGCACCCCGGCCACGCAGTCGTCCTCGGTCGCGGACTCGGCCGGGGAGTGCGAGACCCCGGTGGGGTTGCGTACGAACAGCATGGCGGTCGGGACGCTCCCGGAGAGAATCCCGGCGTCGTGCCCGGCGCCGGTGCCCAGCACGGGCACCGTCAGCCCGGTGTCCCGGCCCAGCAGGCGGCCGAGCTCGTCGCGCAGGGCGTGGTCGAACTCCACGACCGGGGTGAAGGACTCCCGGGCCACGTCCAGGTCGATGCCGTGGGCGTCGGCGTACTCCCGCGCGGCCCGCGTGATCCCGGCGAGGACCGTGTCCAGCGCCTCCTGGCCGGGGGCGCGGGAGTCCAGCCAGCCCCGCACCAGGGAGGGGATGGCGTTGACCCCGTTGGGCTCCACGGAGATCTTGCCGAACGTGGCCACGGCACCGGCGAGTTCGGCCTCCCGCCGGGCGGCCAGCACGGTCTCGGCATAGGTCGGCATGGGGTCGCGCCGGTCCACGAGCCGGGTGGTGCCGGCGTGGTTGGCCTCGCCCCGGAAGTCGAACCGCCAGCGCCCGTGCGGCCAGATGGAGCTGGCGATGCCGACCTGGTCGCCGGACAGGTCCAGCGCGCGGCCCTGTTCGACATGCAGCTCTACGAACGCGCCGATACGGGCGAGGCGTTCGGGGTCGGCACCGATGGCGTCGGGGTCGTGACCGGCGGCCGCCATCGCCTTGGGCAGGCTGATCCCGTCCCCGTCGGTCAGCAGATGCGCCTGCTCGACGGTGAGCTGCCCGGCGGCCAGCCGCGACCCCACACAGGCCAGTCCGAACCGGGCCCCTTCCTCGTCCCCGAAGTTGACGATCCCGAGGGGCCGGTCGAACGTGGCGTTCCTGAACCGGAGTTCGTCCAGCGCGGCAAAGGCGGACACGACTCCCAGGGGGCCGTCGAAGGCCCCACCGTCGGGCACGGAGTCCAGATGCGACCCGGTGACGACGGCATCCCCGTCGGCGGGGTCACCGAGCCAGGCCCACTGATTCCCGTTCCGGTCCACCTCGTAGGCCAGCCCGCGCGCCTCGGCCTGCTCCTGGAACCAGGCCCGGCATTCGGCGTCGGCGGAGGTCCACGCGTGACGCCGGTACCCTCCGGAGGCGGAGCTGCGCCCGATGGGAAGCAGCTCGGCCCACATCTCCTGGAAGGAAGCCGCACGGGGGGAGGCCCCCTCCGCCCCCACCGCGGAGCCGTGCCTCACGCGTCGCCACCCTCACGCATGGGCACCCGGACGTCCCGCTCCTCGGCAACGGACTCCGCGATGTCGTACCCCGCGTCCACGTGCCGGATGACACCCATCCCGGGGTCGTTGGTCAGCACCCGCCGGATCTTCTCCCCCGCCAGCGCGGTCCCGTCCGCCACACTGACCTGCCCGGCGTGGATGGACCGGCCCATCCCCACACCGCCCCCGTGGTGGATGGAAACCCAGGAGGCCCCGGAAGCCACATTGACCATGGCGTTCAGCAGCGGCCAGTCGGCGATGGCGTCGGACCCGTCCAGCATGGCCTCGGTCTCGCGGTAGGGCGACGCGACGGACCCGCAGTCGAGATGGTCACGCCCGATGGCGAGCGGAGCGGCAAGCTCACCGCTGGCCACCATGTCGTTGAACCGCTCCCCCGCCTTGTCCCGCTCCCCGTACCCGAGCCAGCAGATCCGGGCCGGAAGACCCTGGAAGTGCACCCGCTCGCCGGCCATCTTGATCCAGCGCGCGAGGGACTCGTTCTCGGGGAACAGCTCCAGCAGCGCACGGTCGGTCTTGGCGATGTCGGCCGGGTCGCCGGAGAGCGCGGCCCAGCGGAAGGGGCCCTTGCCCTCGCAGAACAGCGGCCGGATGTAGGCGGGGACGAAGCCGGGGAAGGCGAACGCGCGGTCGTAGCCCGCGAGCTGGGCCTCGCCGCGGATGGAGTTGCCGTAGTCGAAGACCTCGGCGCCCGCGTCCATGAAGCCGACCATCGCCTCGACGTGCCGGGCCATGGACTCGCGGGCGCGGGTGGTGAACCCGGCCGGGTCCTTCGCGGCGGCGTCGGCCATGTCCTCGAAGTCGACGCCGACCGGGAGGTAGGCCAGCGGGTCGTGCGCGGAGGTCTGGTCGGTGACGATGTCGATGGGGGCGCTCATGGCGAGGAGCTGCGGGACCAGTTCGGCCGCGTTGCCGAGGACGCCGATGGAGAGCGGGCGGCGGGCGTCGCGGGCCTCGGTGGCGAGTTGGAGGGCGTGCTCCAGGCTGTCCGCCTTCACATCGAGGTACTTGTGCTCGATGCGGCGCTCGATGGCGCGGGGGTCGACGTCGATGCAGATGGCCACGCCGTCGTTCATGGTGACGGCGAGCGGCTGGGCGCCGCCCATGCCGCCGAGCCCGGCGGTCAGGGTGATGGTGCCGGCCAGGGTGCCGCCGAACTTCTTCGCGGCGACGGCGGCGAAGGTCTCGTAGGTGCCCTGGAGGATGCCCTGGGTGCCGATGTAGATCCAGGAACCGGCGGTCATCTGGCCGTACATGGTGAGGCCGAGGGCCTCCAGGCGGCGGAACTCCTCCCAGTTGGCCCAGTCGCCGACCAGGTTGGAGTTGGCGATGAGGACGCGCGGCGCCCACTCGTGGGTCTGCATGACGCCGACCGGGCGGCCGGACTGGACGAGCATCGTCTCGTCCTGCTTCAGCGTCCGCAGCGTGCGCACCATGGCGTCGAAGGAGCGCCAGTCACGGGCGGCCTTGCCGGTGCCGCCGTAGACGACGAGCTTGTCGGGGTGCTCGGCGACCTCGGGGTCGAGGTTGTTCTGGAGCATCCGGAGGGCGGCTTCCTGCTGCCAGCCCAGGGCGCTCAGTTCCGTGCCGCGCGGTGCTCGTACGGGGCGGGGTCCCGACATCGTGTGCTCCTCCTGTTGCTGTCTCTATTCACATAGTCCAGTCGTGAATAGAGCTAGTCAATAGGTACCGGGTGCCATCGCCCGCGCGTCGGGAATGTTTGGCTGGAACCGTGAACGCGGGCGAGCGAGAGGGACGAGGGCACACCGTGGCACAGGAGACCGTGGAGCACGACGGCACCGACGCGCGGGAGCGGGAGGCCGCCGCGCGTGTCGCCCGGCGGGACGCCGCCGTGCGAGGCGCCGTGACCGGCGGCCTGCTCGGGCCGGACGCGCCGCTGGCCGCCCTGCTGGACGTGGCGGGCATCCGGGAGTCGGCGGCTGCCCTGCGCGCGGCGTTCGACGCGGTGGTGGCGCCGGGCACCCCGGTGCTGCACGCCTTCGCGGTGAAGGCGGCCCCGCTGGTCCCCGTGCTGAGCCTGCTGCACGCGGCCGGCCTGGGCGCCGAAGCGGCGAGCCCCGGCGAGCTGGCCCTCGCCCGCGCGGCCGGGGTGCCCGCCTCGCGGACCGTGCTCGACTCCCCCGCCAAGACGCCCGGCGAGCTGCGCGAGGCGCTGGCGCTGGGGGTCGCCGTCAACGCGGACAACCCGCAGGAGCTGGCCCGTATCGACGCCCTGATGGCGGCCGGGTCCACCCGGTCCCCGCTCGGCATCCGGGTGAATCCGCAGGTGGGCGGCGGGACCATCGGGGCGACCTCCACGGCGACGCCGACCTCGAAGTTCGGGGTGGCGCTGTTGGACGAGGGGGCCAGGGAGTGGGTGGTGCGGGCGTACCTGGAGCGGCCCTGGCTGACCCGGCTGCACGCGCACACCGGCTCGCAGGGCATCCCGCTGCCGCTGATGGCGCGGGGCGTGGCGGAGGCGTACGCGCTGGCGGAGGAGGTCAACGAGCGGGCCGGGCGGCGCCAGATCGACACCCTGGACATCGGCGGCGGGCTGCCGGTCGACTTCACGGCCGAGGCGACCGCGCCAGCGTACGCGGACTATGCCCGGCTGCTGGCCGCCGAGGTGCCGGGGCTGTTCGACGGGCGGTACGGCCTGGTGACCGAGTTCGGCCGGTCGCTGCTGGCCAAGCACGGCACGGTGCTGGCGCGGGTGGAGTACGCCAAGAGCGCGGGCGGCCGGCGGATCGCGGTGACGCACGCGGGCGTGCAGGTGGCCGCGCGGACGGTGTACGCCCCCGCGCAGTGGCCGCTGCGGGTCGCCGCGTACGACGCCGAGGGTCTGCCCAAGACCGGGCCGGAGGTGGTGCAGGACGTGGCGGGGCCGGCCTGCTTCTCCGGGGACCTGCTCGCCGAGGGGCGTTCGCTGCCCGCGCTGGAGCAGGGCGACCTGGCGGCCGTGCTGGACACCGGGGCCTACTACTTCGCCCACCACTACTCGTACAACTCCCTTGCCCGGCCCGGCATCTACGGCTTCGTGCCGGACGGGGCCGGGGGCGTGGAGTTCGCGGTGGTGCGCGAGCCGCAGACGGTGGCCGAGATCGTGGCCGAGTCCGGAGGGGCGCACGCGGACGCGCTCACCACGCTGGACGCGCCCGGGAGCCGTTGACACCGCACGTCCACGCGGAGGACAAAGGCCCACGGACAAAGGGCCCGACTTCCGCGCAACACAGTGCCAATCGGCCCACGATAGTGCGCCGGACGCACGTTCCAACGGAAAATGCCAAAGCCCTCACCCGCCACGCACACGTTGCGTAGTGTCAGTGTCACTGAGCCGGAGACCCAGGCGGGGAGGGGAGCCCACGGTGCCCGGAATCGACGAATGCTTACTGGAAGCCATGCGGCTGCCCGGCGCCCGGGGGGCGGCGCTGGTGGACTGGACCAGCGGACTGGCCCTCGGGACGGTCGGCGAGGCGCCCGGCGGTGACCACGAGACCACGGCCGCCGAGGCCGCCGAACTGGCCCGGCTGGCCGCCGAGCACGGCGCCTTCTCCGCCGGTGAGAGCGAGGACGGGCGGCCGCCCGTCGAGGACGTGATCGTCAGCAACCACGACAGCTATCACCTGTTGCGGTTCGTGGACACGTCCTTCGACAGCAGCGTCTTCCTCCATCTGTGGGTGGGTCGCGCGGAGGGCAATCTCGCCCTCGCCCGGATCAGGCTCGGCGAGATGGCCGACCGGCTGGTGCTGGGATGACCGTGGTGGACATACCCCCGCCGCTGCCCGTGCGGGACCGGAGCGACCAGCGCGACGTGGCGGCGGGCGCCCTGTCCCCGATGCTCAGACGGCTGGCGGAGGAAGAGGCCACCGGCGTCCTCGTCCGCGAGCACGGCACGCTCTACCTGGCCCAGGGCAGAGTGGTGCACGCCGAGAGTCCGCTCGCCCCCGGCCTCGGCGTGCTCCTCACGGCCCACGGCACCCTCGCGGCCACCGCCTGGCGGCGCGCCACCGAGCACTCCACGAGCCCCGCGGACGCTGCCCGCCTGCTGCTCGACGCCGGGCTGCTCCCCGAGGGCGCGCTGGAGCTGTGCCACCTGGACGCGCTGTACGACGCCGGGTACTTCGCCCTGGCGCCCAGCAGCACACCGGGCCGGTTCCGCTACGACGGCGCGCCCCGGCTGGGCCCGCTGCCCTCGGTGCCGGTGGTGTCGCTGGAGCGGGAGACGCTGCGCCGGCGCCTGCTGCTGCACCGGCTCTGGCCCGACCCGGCCGCCGACAGCGCCCCGCTGATCCGGGCCGACCCGGCGGGCGCGGCCCAGGTCCCGCCCCGCCGCCGGGCGGTGCTGGAGCGGGTGGACGGGGCCCGTACCGCGCTGCGGATCGCCCACGACCTGGGACGCCAGGCGTTCCACACCCTGGTGGACGTACGGCGGCTCACCGCGGACGGGCTGCTGGCGCCGATGCCGGTGCCGACCGCGCCCGACCCGCCGCCCGCGGGGTTCCACCCGCCCGCCCCGCTCACCGTCACCGACCCCGACATCGCGCTGCTGAAGAGGCTCAGGAATGCGCTGGAGGCGCTTTGAACGGCAACCGCCCGCCGAGAGGAGAGAGCTGATGCTGCCCGAATCGGACCTGGCCGCCGTGGTGGACGAGCTGCGGCGGCTGCGCACCCGCGTACCCCAGCTCACCGGCGCCCTGGCGGCGGGCGTGGACGGCCTGGTCGTCGCCCACGACACGCCCGGGATCGACCCCGACGGGCTGGCGGCGCTCACCGCGGCCTCACTGGGCGTCGCCGTCCGGCTCGCCGACGCCACCGGCAACGGCGGCTTCCGGGAGCTGCTGGTGCGCGGCGAGCGCGGCTATGTCGCCACCTACGCGGCCGGGCGCACCGCCGTACTGACGCTGCTCGCGCAGGACCGGGTCAACGTGGGGCGGCTGCACCTGGAGGGCCGCCGGGCCGGCGCCCGTGTCGGGGAGCTGCTCGACGCCGCCGAGGCCGAGGCGCGGCGCCGCCCGCCGGAGCGGCCCGCCCGGCCCGCGCCCGCCCGTACCCGCGCCGCCACCCGCACCCCGCGGGCCACGGTCACCGAAACACCTACCGCAACCGAGAGATGAACCTCCGAAAGGACAGCAGAACCATGGCGAACACCGAAACGGCACTGAAAGAGGCGCTCACCTCCATCGAGGGTGCCAGCGGCGTCGCGCTCGTCGACTACACCAGCGGCATGGCGCTGGGCACGCTGGGCGGAAGCAAGACGTTCGACCTGAACGTCGCCGCCGCGGGCAACACCGACGTGATCCGCGCCAAGATGCGCACCATGGAGCACCTGGGGCTCAACGCCGAGATCGAGGACATCCTGATCACCTTGAGCGACCAGTACCACCTGATCCGGCTGCTCAAGGGCCGGGGCGGCAACGGCCTGTTCCTCTACCTGGTGCTGGACGGCCGGGCCAACCTGGCCATGGCCCGGCACCAGTTGAAGCGCATCGAGCAGGACCTGGAGGTCTGAGCCACCCCGACGCCGTGGCACGGCGGCGGGCCCCGCCGGGGGCCGCGTCGCCCGCCGCGCCACCGTGTCCGACGTTCGCGCGCATGAGGCAACCGGAGACGGGCCTCAAGAGCGCGCCGGTCACTCCACGAAGAGCCCTCGGGCCGAGGCCCGCGCGTCGAACTCCTCCAGCCGGGCCTGCGCGTCGGGCAGCCCGTCGCACAGCGCCTCCAGCAGGACCCGGCCCAGCAGCATCGGCGCGCACGCGGTGTCGAAGGCGAGCCCGGTGCCGACGGCGGCGGGCAGCAGCAGGTCGGAGTACTTGGCGACCGGCGCGAACGCGGAGTCGGCCACCGTGACGATCGTCAGCCCGGCCTCCCTGGCGTACGCGAGGGTGTCCAGCACCTCGCGCGGGTGCCGGGGCAGGGCGAAGCAGAGCAGCGCGGACGCCCCGGCCCGTACGGCGGCGTCGATGCGGTCCTGCACCATCGAGCCGCCCTCGTCGAGCAGCCGGACGTCGGGGTGGACCTTGGCGGCGAAGTAGGCGAAGCCGAACGCCTGCGGGGCGGCCGCGCGCAGACCCAGCACCAGCAGCGGGCGGGAGGCGGCCAGGACCCGCCCCGCGCGCTCGACCGGGGCGGGGTCGGCGAGGAGTTCGGCGAGGTGGCGCAGGTTCTCGATCTCGGCCTCGACGGCCTGCTGGTACTCGTTGAACGCGCCGTTGTCCGCGGCAGGTTCGGCGGGTACGACCTCACGCAGATGGCGGCGGAGCGCCGGGTAGCCGTCGAAGCCGAGGGCGACCGCGAACCGGGTGACGGAGGGCTGGCTGACCCCGGCCAGCTCGGCCAGCTCCACGCTGGACAGGAACGGCACGTCGGCGGCGCGGCGCACCATGCTGTGCGCGATCCGGCGCTGGGTGGGCGTGAGCCGGTGCCCCTCGAAGAGCGCCTGCAACCGGTTCGCTGGGCTGTCGCTCGCGCTCATGCCGCGCTCCCCTCCAGATGTCGTCGGGTCCTGGACGCCCCCGCGCGGAAAGTACGGAGGGTACAGCGCCGGGGCAGGGTCGGGCACCGTCGCCTATTCAGACGCGATAGCCCTTGCATACCTTTATACAGCGCGGCGGGCGGCCCGTCAGTCGGCCAGCAGATCCTCCGGCGCGGACCGGGCGATACCGGCCAGGGTGTCCAGGGCGGGGCCGAGCACGTCGGCGGGCGGGGAGGCGAGGGCGAGCCGTACCGTGTGCGGGGCGCTGTCGCGGCGTACGGCGAAGGCGGCGGCCGGGGCGACGGCGATGCCGTGCCGCGCGGCGGCGGCGACGAAGGTGTCCGCGCGCCAGCCCTCGGGCAGCCGCCACCAGCAGTGGTAGGCGGCCGCGTCCCCGCGCACGTCGAACCCGTCGAGCCGCCGGGCCCTGCGCGCCTGCCGTTCGGCCGCGTCCCGCCGCTTGTCCGCCGCGAGCCTGTCGGCGGTGCCGTCGCGCTGCCAGCGGCGCATGACCTCCAGGGCGAAGCGCATCGGGGTCCAGCCGCCGGAGCGCAGCGAGGCGGCCAGGGCGTCGGTGCGGGCGGGGGGTGCCACAAGAAAGCCGAGGGTGAGGCCGGGGGCGACGCGCTTGGAGAGGCTGTCGACGAGCACGGTCCGGTCGGGCAACAGGGCCGCGAAGGGCGGGAGTTCGCCACGCAGGAAGCCCCAGACGGCGTCCTCGACCACGGGGAGGTCCAGCCGGGTCAGCACCTCGGCGAGCGCGGCCAGCCGGGCGGGCGGGGCGGTGAGCGAGAGCGGGTTGTGCAGGGTCGGCTGCGTGTAGACGGCGTGCAGCGGAGCGCGCCGGTGGGCCTGCTCGACGGCGCCGGGGACGAGCCCCTCGTCGTCCATGGCGAGCGGTACGAGAGTGACGCCGAGCCGGGCGGCGACCGTGCGGATGACGGGGTACGTCAGCTCCTCCACGCCGAGCCGGCCGCCGGGCGGGACCAGGGCGGCCACGGCGGCGGAGACGGCCTGGCGGCCGTTCCCGGCGAAGAGCACCTGGCCGGGGTCGGGGTGCCAGCCGCCCCGGGCGAGCAGGTCGGCGGCGGCTTCGCGGGCGGCGGGGGTGCCGGCGGCGCCGACCGGGCGGAGGGCGTCACCGAGGATGTCGGGGCGGGTGAGCGGGGCGAGGCCCTCGGCGAGGAGGGCGGCATGGCCGGGGAGGGTGGAGTGGTTCAGCTCCAGATCGACTCGGGCGGCGGCCGGTTCGGTGAGGGCGGGGGCGGCGGCCTGGGCTCCGGCGCGGACGTACGTGCCCCGCCCGACCTCGCCGACGGTGAGGCCGCGGCGGGCGAGTTCACGGTAGACGCGGGTGGCGGTGGAGTCCGCGATGCCGTGCCGCCGGGCGAACGTGCGCTGCGGGGGCAGCCGGTCACCGGGGCGGAGGGCTCCGCTGCGGATCTCCGCGGCCACCGCGTCGGCCACGCTCCGGTAATCGCTCACTCCGGGCCCCCTCCCACGACATTGCCCCGAGAACAATAGCGGCTATTGCACCGAGAGTTGACGGCTCATAGCCTCAAGGCAATACCGCTCACGCACCCAACGGGGGGACCTTCCATGCTCATCGAGCCGAGCGCTGCCCTCGGAGTGACGGTGGTGGCCCTCGGGATGGTCCTCACACCGGGCCCGAACATGATCTACCTGGTCTCCCGCAGCATCACCCAGGGCAGACGCGCCGGGCTCATCTCCCTCGGCGGGGTCGCCCTCGGCTTCGTGGCCTACCTGCTGGCGGCCAACCTCGGCCTCTCGCTGCTCTTCCTCGCGGTGCCGGAACTGTACGTGGCGGTGAAGCTGGCCGGCGCGGGATACCTCGCGTACCTGGCCTGGTCGGCGCTCCGGCCGGGCGGCGTCTCGGTCTTCGCCCCGCGCGAGGTGCCCCCCGACTCCCCGCGCCGGCTCTTCACGATGGGCCTGATGACGAACCTCCTCAACCCGAAGATCGCCATCATGTACCTGTCCCTGATCCCCCAGTTCGTCTCCCTGGACCGAGGCCACATCCTCACCCAGGGCCTCCTCCTGGGCACTTGCCAGATCGCGGTGAGCGTGGCGGTCAACCTCGCCATCGTCCTGGCCGCCGGCACGATCGCCACGTTCCTGTCCCGCCGCCCGTCCTGGCTGAAGATCCAGCGGTACGCGATGGGGACGGTACTGGGGGCGCTGGCCCTCACCTTGGCGACGGACACGTCGGGTCCGAGCGCCACGAGGTGAGGCCCCCGCGGAAAAGCCCTGTGAAAAACATCCGCGGGGACCGCCGCACCCCCGGTGAAGGGGGGCGGGACGACGGCGGTCCCCGCGGAGGACGCGGGTCGGGTCAGGCCCGTGCGCGTCCGAGGCGCCGTGGGAGGTCCGGGAGCCGCTCCGGAGGTTCCTGGGCGCCGTTCGGCGCCGGCCGGGGCGGGGAGCCTCCCCCAGTGCTCAATGCCTGGGAGGTACCCCCACCGCCCTGCCGGCACCCACCACTGTGCCGGGCCCGTGTTAAGCACGTGCTGCGCGCACGTGACACGCTCGTGCCGGTTGGACCACGGCCCGGTCAAACGCGTTAGTGCAGCCCGCCCTTGGCCAGGAAGGACAGCAGGTCCTGGCGGCTGACGACGCCGGTCGGCTTGCCCTCGACCAGGACGATCGCCGCGTCGGCCGCGCCGAGCACGGACATCAGGTCGCCCACCGGCTCGCCGGAGCCGACCTGGGGCAGCGGGGCCGACATGTGCTTCTCCAGGGGGTCGCCGAGCGAGGCCCGCTGGGAGAACAGCGCGTCCAGCAACTCGCGCTCCACGACCGAGCCGACGACCTCGGCGGCCATCACGTCCGGGTGACCCGCGCCCGGCTTCACGACCGGCATCTGCGAGACGCCGTACTCGCGCAGCACCTCGATGGCCTGGCCGACCGTTTCCTCCGGGTGCATGTGGACCAGGGACGGGATGACGCCGCCGGCCTTGTCCTTGAGCACGTCGGCGACGCGGGCGCTGGGGCCCTCGTCCTCGAGGAAGCCGTAGTCGGCCATCCACTCGTCGTTGAAGATCTTCGACAGGTAGCCGCGGCCGCTGTCCGGGAGCAGGACGACGACCACGTCGTCCGGGCCGAGGTCCTCGGCGACGCGCAGCGCGGCGACGACCGCCATGCCGCAGGAGCCGCCCACCAGCAGGCCCTCCTCCTTGGCGAGGCGGCGGGTCATCTGGAAGGCGTCCTTGTCGGAGACCGGCACGATGCCGTCGGCCACGTTCCGGTCGTAGGCGGTGGGCCAGAAGTCCTCGCCGACGCCCTCGATCAGGTACGGGCGGCCCGAGCCGCCGGAGTAGACGGAGCCCTCCGGGTCGGCGCCGATGACCTTGACCTTGCCGCCGCTGGCGTCCTTCAGGTAGTTGCCGGTGCCGGAGATGGTGCCGCCGGTGCCGACGCCCGCCACGAAGTGGGTGATCTTCCCGTCCGTCTGCTCCCACAGCTCGGGGCCGGTCGAGTGATAGTGCGAGGCGGGGTTGTTCGGGTTGGAGTACTGGTCGGGCTTCCACGCGCCCGGCGTCTCACGGACCAGCCGGTCGGACACGTTGTAGTACGAGTCCGGGTGCTCGGGGTCCACGGCGGTGGGGCAGACCACGACCTCGGCACCGTACGCGCGCAGCACGTTGATCTTGTCCATGCTGACCTTGTCGGGGCACACGAAGATGCACTTGTACCCCTTCTGCTGCGCCACGATGGCGAGCCCGACACCGGTGTTGCCGCTGGTCGGCTCGACGATCGTGCCCCCGGGCTTCAGCTCCCCGCTCGCCTCCGCCGCCTCGATCATGCGCAGCGCGATGCGGTCCTTCACGGAACCGCCGGGGTTGAAGTACTCCACCTTGGCCAGGACGGTGGCCTGGATGCCCTCGGTCACGTTGTTGAGCCTCACCAGCGGGGTGTTGCCGACGAGGCTGATCATCGAGTCGTGGAAATGCACCGTTGTCTCCGGTTGCTTGCAAAAAACTGTGGTCGTCGTGGTTGTGCCAGCCTACGGCCAGTGGGAGGGAATGCGGACGGGCCTTCACTCAGTGTGGAGATTGGCGCACATGCCGTACGGGGCAAGGAGTGGGTACGGCTACGAGGAGGTGGCGGCGACGCATGACGAGCTTGTCGAGGGCGAGAGTGGCCCGGCGCATCGCGGCCGGGGCGGCGTACGGCGGGGGCGGGATCGGACTGGTGGGCGCGGCCGCCGTCGGACTGCTGCTGACGGAGATGCGGATGGCGCGGCGCCATGTGAACAACGGCGGCGCCACCGGCCGGGTACCCCTGGCGGACGGTGTGTACGGCGCGGGGTACGGGCGCTTCGGCGAGCCCCCGCTGCGGCTGGCGATGCTGGGCGACTCCACGGCCGCCGGACAGGGCGTTCACCGGGCGGGCCAGACACCGGGCGCGCTGCTGGCCTCGGGCCTGGCGGCGGTGGCGGAGCGGCCGGTGTCGCTGCGCAACGTCGCCCTGCCGGGCGCCACCTCGGACGACCTGGAACGTCAGGTGGCGCTGGTGCTGGCCGCCCCGATCACCGCGCCCGACATCTGCGTGATCATGATCGGCGCCAACGACGTCACCCGCCGCATCCCGCCCACCCGCTCGGTCCGGCACCTGTCGGCCGCGGTACGACGGCTGCGCTCGGCCGGTGCCGAGGTGGTCGTCGGCACCTGTCCCGACCTCGGCACCATCGAGCCGGTGCGGCAGCCGCTGCGCTGGCTGGCCCGGCGCGCCTCACGGCAGCTGGCGGCGGCGCAGACCATCGGGGCGGTGGAGCAGGGCGGCCGGACGGTGTCGCTGGGCGATCTGCTGGGCCCGGAGTTCGCCGCCAACCCCCGCGAGCTGTTCGGCCCGGACCACTACCACCCGTCGGCGGAGGGGTACGCGACGGCGGCGATGGCCGTACTGCCCACCCTCTGCGCGACGCTCGGCCTGTGGCCGGCCGAGGAGGAGGCGCCGGACGCCTCGCGCCGGGAGGGCTTCCTGCCGGTGGCCCGCGCGGCCGCCGAGGCGGCGTCGGAGGCGGGTACGGAGGTCGCGGCGGCGATGCCGACCGGCCCGCGCGGCCCGTGGGCGCTGCTCAAGCGGCGCCGGCGCCGCCGGGTGCGGGAGACAGAACCGGTCACACCGTCCTGAAGGGCACACCGTCCTGACGGGAATGACGCCGGACGGGAATGACACTGGCCAAGCAAGCGCTTAGACAATTGCGGCCAGTGTCACACCGCCGCACCGGTGACCCGGACCATACGTACGGGTAACTTCCGACTCGGCCCTGCCCGAACTCCCGCAAGCCTCTGGAGCCGTGATGCCCGAAGCCGTCATCGTGTCGACCGCCCGCTCCCCCATCGGCCGCGCCTTCAAGGGCTCCCTGAAGGACCTGCGCCCGGACGACCTCACCGCCACGATCATCCAGGCGGCACTCGCCAAGGTCCCCGAGCTGGACCCGAAGGACATCGACGACCTGATGCTCGGCTGCGGCCTGCCCGGCGGCGAGCAGGGCAACAACCTCGGCCGGATCGTGGCCGTGCAGATGGGCATGGACCACCTGCCGGGCTGCACGATCACCCGCTACTGCTCCTCCTCGCTGCAGACCTCCCGGATGGCGCTGCACGCCATCAAGGCGGGCGAGGGCGACGTCTTCATCTCCGCCGGCGTGGAGATGGTCTCCCGCTTCACCAAGGGCAACTCCGACAGCCTGCCGGACACGCGCAACCCGTTCTTCGCCGAGGCCGAGGCCCGCACCGCGGCCGTCGCCGAGCAGGAGGGCACCACCTGGCACGACCCGCGCGAGGACGGCCTGGTCCCGGACGCGTACATCGCCATGGGCCAGACCGCCGAGAACCTGGCCCGGCTCAAGGGCATCACCCGCCGGGAGATGGACGAGTTCGGCGTCCGCTCGCAGAACCTCGCCGAGGAAGCCATCAAGAACGGCTTCTGGGAGCGCGAGATCACCCCGGTCACGCTGCCCGACGGCACCGTGGTCGCCAAGGACGACGGCCCGCGCGCGGGCGTCAGCCTGGAGGGTGTCGAGGGCCTGAAGCCGGTGTTCCGCCCCGACGGCCTGGTCACCGCGGCCAACTGCTGCCCGCTGAACGACGGCGCCGCGGCCCTGGTCATCATGAGCGACACCAAGGCCCGCGAGCTGGGCCTGACCCCGCTCGCGCGCATCGTCTCCACCGGTGTCTCCGGCCTCTCCCCCGAGATCATGGGCCTCGGCCCGGTCGAGGCGAGCAAGCAGGCGCTGAGCCGGGCCGGTCTCGGTGTCGGCGACATCGACCTGGTCGAGATCAACGAGGCGTTCGCCGCCCAGGTGATCCCCTCCTACCAGGAGCTGGGCATCGACCTGGACAAGCTGAACGTCAACGGCGGCGCCATCGCGGTCGGCCACCCCTTCGGCATGACCGGTGCCCGCATCACCGGCACGCTGATCAACTCCCTGCAGTTCCACGACAAGCAGTTCGGTCTGGAGACCATGTGCGTCGGCGGCGGCCAGGGCATGGCCATGGTCATCGAGCGCCTCAGCTGAGACCTCTCCTGATCGACCCTCGGTGACCGTCTCCGCACGGTCGGTCGCGAACGGCCCAGAACCCGGTAAAGCCCCCTGGTTCTGGGCCGTTTTGTGATCCAATCTCCCCCAGGGTGTGACCTATCTCGCTCACTGGGGGATCGATGCAGGTCAATGCCGGGGCCCGAGTGACACCCGAGGCCGCCGGGGCCAAAAGCCTGTCCGTTTCGTGACGTTACGCACTGACAGGCGGTCAGTCCACCCTTCAAGCTGAGGTAGGAAGTCGGGGGTCGACTTTGAACCTGGGAGTACGTCAGTGAGCGCCATGTCCATCGCCCTGCTGCTCACCACGGCCGCCACGGGCGCCGTGGGCGTCGCCGTCCTGTGCACCGTGCTGCGGCTGCGCCGCCAGATCGCCGAGCTGCACACCCAGCTCGCCGCGAACCAGGCGGCCGAGATCCGCGCACTGCTGCCCGCGGCCCGCACCACCGCCGACGCGGAGGAGATACGCGAGGCCGTGGCAGCCGCGCTCGCCGAGGAGCGGGAGCGCGAGCTGGCCGAGGCCCGCGCCTTCTGGGCCGCGCAGGAGGTCCGCGACCTCTCCGACGCGCCGCCCCCGCTGTACGGCCTGGACGCCGATACGTTCCTGCCCCGCCCGTCCGACTTCGCGGGCCTGGAGCCGGTGTCGGAGCCGGCCACCGAGCCCGACGACTTCGCCGGCGACTCCCCCGAGCTGGCCGCGGCCCGCCGCCGCCACCCCTCGCACCCGGACTTCGTCCCCGTGCAGTCGCCGGTCGGCGACGAGGAGGACCGCGCCGTCACCATCCTGGAGCGGCTCTCCGCGGAGGGCACCGCCCTGGCCGACGTCCGCCCCGGCCCGCTGGGCACGCTCGACGTCTACGTCTTCGCCGACGGCACCACGCTGTGCATGACGCCGGGCCACCGCGAGACCGCGGAACGGCTGGCCGCCGCGCTCCAGGAGGGCGAGGCCCCCTGCCTGCTGGGCGGCTCGGGCATCTCCGGCGCCTTCACCCTGACCTTCGCCTGCGGCGAGGAGACGGTGTACGTCCTCGCCGACCGGGTCATCGCCTCGCTCTAGCCGGGCGCCCGAAGACGCCTCGCACCTCAGACACCGGCCCGCTTGCGGGCCTCCTCGACCAGCTCGACGGCTTCCGCGAGCTGGTCCTCGTCCTGGAGCGCGAGCGCCAGGTCGTGCCCGGCCACCGTGATCTGGTCGGCCGCCGCGAACATCCCGGCGTCCGGCATCTCCCGCGGCTCACTGCCCGGCTCCTCCAGCTCCTGCGCCCGCCGGGCCAGCTCGCGCGCCACCGCCAGCGCCTCGGCGGCCGCGCCGCGCTGCAGCCGGCTCTGCGGGGCGGCCCGCAGCCGGTCGGCGAAGAGTTCCACTGCTTTGGTCAGGGGCGTCGTATCCAGCACGGGCCGAGCGTAACGCGGGCACTGTTGCCAAGCGGCCCGTGCTCGGGCACGGTGACCTGAAGGACCGGCCTTATTTTCCCTTGTGTCCGGAGGCGCCGATGTCCCAAGTCTTCTCCGAGGAGACCCACCGCAACCTGCTCGCCCGCATCCCGCACTGCACCGGCCGCGAAGTCACCGACTGGCTGCGCACCGTCGACGAGGGGCCGTCCCTCTTCCGCTTCGAGGACAAGGTCAACTGGCTCCGTCACGAGCACAACCTCGCGTACGGCCACGCCAAGGCGATCATCCACGAGTACGACCTGAGGAGGGCCGCGCGGAAGCTGGGCTGACCGGCCCGGCCCCGCACATGACGGAGGGCCCCCGGCGCGTGTGCACCGGGGGCCCTCCGTCGCGCCGGGGGCGCTAGTCGTTGTTGCTGAAGATGGCGACCAGGCGCAGCATCTCCAGGTAGATCCAGACCAGGGACACGGTGAGTCCGAAGGCGGCGAGCCAGGACTCCTCGCGCGGCGCGCCGTAGGCGATGCCGTCCTCGATCTGCTTGAAGTCCAGCGTCAGGAAGAACGCGCCGAGGATGATGGCGATGACGCCGACGATCGCGCCCAGCGGGCCCATGCCGCGCAGACCGCCGTCCGGGGCGACCCCGAACGCGACGAGCAGCAGGTTGACCACCATGGCCAGTACGAACGCCAGGGCGATGGCCATGCCGATCCGGGCGTACCGGGCGGTGACGCGAATCCAGCCGGCCTTGTAGACCAGCAGAGTGGCGGCGGAGACGGCCATGGTGCCGAGCACCGCCTGGAAGGGGGCGCCGCTCCAGCGGCTGTTGTACATCTCGCTGATGACCCCGAGGAAGACGCCCTCGAAGGCCGCGTATCCCAGGATCAGCGCGGGCGACGGCTTGCGCTTGAAGCTCTGCACCAGGCCCAGGACCATGGCGACGATCGCGGACCCGAAGGCCAGGCCGAAGCTGGTCGTGGAGACCGGCAGCAGGGCCCAGGCGAGCACCGCGCCGAGGACGACGACGCCCAGCGTGGTCGCCGAGCGGACGATCACGTCGTCCATCGTCATCCGGCCGGCCGCCGGCGGCGCCTGCGGCGGGGCACCCTGGCCGACGGTGGTCTGCGCGTAGGGGTTCTGCGCATACGGGTTCTGGCCGTACGGGTTGCCCTGCGCGTACCCGGCCTGCGGTGCGGTGTCGAAGCCTGCGTAGCCGTTGTCGCGGCCGAACCCTCGGCGCGAGAAGACCGGGTTGCTGCTCCTCATTTCACTCCTCCATGGCTGCCGTGCGCAGCCTTGGCTCAAGAGTAATGGATTGGCAAAGGATCGTCAGTGCTCCTCAAGGAGGATCTTTCCTTCGCCGTGCTTGACCAACGCACCACGCGGAAGCCATGTTCCCGGCCCGGTCCTTTTATATGCGCAGGCCCCCGCGGAAGAGGCCGGCCGCCGGTCCCCCGCGGGAGGCGCTCGCGGGAACCGGCGGCCGGCCGGGGAGGGACGGTCAGACCGGGGTCAGTGGCCCGGCCAGCCGTCCAGTCGGCGGTGCAGGGTGACGTCCGGCTTCTCGGTGCCCTTGGGCGCCTTGGCCACGGCTTCCTTCAGGACGCCGTTCACCTCGGCCGCGAGGGCGTCCACCCGCTTCTGCAGCTCGGTGGCGGGCAGCGTGGACCGGGTCAGCACGTCCAGCCTGCGGTGGACGTCGGCCAGCCGGCGCCGGGCCCCGGCGTCCAGGGTGAGCGCGTGGGGCGTGGAGACGACGAACTGGTAGGCGCCGGCCAGGGTCTGGCAGCCGTCGCAGTACTTGTTCGCCGCGTCGCTGACGTTGACCGCCTTCAGGTGGTGCGCGTCCCCGGCGACCGTGACGATCTGGAAGGACAGCGCGACCGAGCGGCAGTGGTCGTCCACCGAGCAGCCCGTGGAGACCGCGCGGGCCTGGTTACGGACGGAGGTCGCGTCGACCTTGCCGAACTGGCGGATGGTGAAGGAGTCGCGGGCCTGGGTGTGGTGGAGCCGGTTGGCGCCTGTGAACACGCTGTCCGACACCACCGCGGCCGACCGCGCGGGCCCGGTCGCGGCGTGCGCCGGAACGGCGGTGGCCACGCCCGCGGCACCGGCGGCGAGAAGGACGGTACGGACGGCCCGCCCGTTGAACGGACTGCTGCGTGGTTTCCGGTGACTGCTCATGGATTCTCTCCCGAGGAATGAAGGACGTGCTGATGAAGGGGCCCGGCACACGCACGGACGCGGCCGGGCCGGGGAGCCGCGACGGGTCAGGGCGTGGACGCCGGGGCCGGTGGATCGCTGGTGGGCGGCGGCGTCGTGGGCGCGGTCGAGGCCGTCGGCGTGGCGCTCTCCGACGGGACCGACGACGTCTCCGTGACCGGGGGCGGCGGCTGCTGCGGGGACGGATCGCCGCCCGCGGCCGGGCCGCTGGTCTCGCTCTGCCCGGGCCCGTCCTCGCCGCGCGTCGGCTTGTCCGGTGCCGTCGAGGAGGCGGCGGACGGCTGCGGCGCGGAGGCGGAGGCATCCGCCGAGGCCCCGGCGCTCGGGTCCCCCGGCCTGCCCTTGGCCGGTGCTCCCGGTGAGACCGAGGGGTCTCCGGAGGCCGTGCCCGGCCCGCCGGAGGTGCCCTCCGGACCGGCGCCCGGCACCGAGGCGTCCGGGGACGGCGGCGGTGTGGTGGGCACCCCCGGCTGGAGGATCGGCGCGATGGGCGGCTTCTTCGGCAGCGGCTGCGGGGTCACCCCGGACGTCCAGGCGTAGGCGAGCCCGCCGAGCCCGGCGAGCAGCAGCCCGCACAGTGCGACACGCAGGGTGGGCCGCCCGGCCGTGGAGCGCTTGGCGAGCCGGAACAGCCGGCCGCCGATCTTCACCGAGAGATAGAGGACACCGGCCATCGGGATCAGCAGCATCAGCGTGCCGAGCACCCCGACGAGGCCGGGCAGCACGTCCCCCGCCGCGAACGCCGATCCCGTGCCGGTGATCTGCTCGGTGAGCGAGCGGATCATCGTGCTGATGATCCGGGGCAGGTTCCACAGCCCGTAGCCCAGTTCGCCGATGATCAGCGGCACCATGGTCAGCACCCAGGTGGCGACGATGGTGCGCGCGGACTTCTTCAGCCCCGCGACCTCCTGGCGGGCCGCCCGGCCCCGCTCCCCCGGCACCAGGGAGAGCAGGATCGGCCTGATCTTGCCGTACAGGTCCGGGACGCCCGCGAGGTCGCCCAGGATGTAGTAGCCGTCCAGCCGGACGGCGGGCATGAGCTGTTCCAGGATCTCGAAGTGGCCGAGGTATACCGCGGCCAGGAAGAACTGCTCCCCGGTGGCGAAGTAGGCGCCGGCCATGGCCAGCATGAAGACGACGTTGAAGTACACCCCGCCGAAGTCGGTGCGGATGCGCCCGCCCTTGCCGATCCGGTAGACGTCGGTGACGTCGGTGTACATCGACGGCCAGATGAGGAAGATCCCGCAGCCGATGCAGCCGGGTCTCGCCCCGCCGTACCGGCACGCGGAGGCGTGGCCGAACTCGTGGAAGACGAGCGAGGCCACGGTGAGCACGAAGACCAGCAGGATGAGCACCGGCTGGTCCAGCACCTCCAGCACCGGCTCGATCGCGCCGAAGAAGCCGAACAGCCAGACGTCCATGACGACGGCCGCCAGCAGCACCGCCGCGACCACCACCGGCCGGTGCAGCCAGGCCAGCGACCTGGCGATCCGGGCGGTGCGCCGCTCGTCGAAGATGACCCGGTGGCCCTTGAGGGCGAGCAGCAGGTCGGAGCGCGGGGCGTCGACCTCGTCGCTCTCCTGACCCTCCGGGACCGTCACGCCCAGCGGGTCGAGCTTGTTCTCCACGAGGTAGCGGACGTTCTCCCCGCTGACCTCGCGGCCGAAGCGGGCGCTGACCCGGTGGGCGATCGTGTCGTCGTCGCGGACCCCGTCGACGGACGACGCCACCAGGTACAGCAGGCGTGAGAGCTGCACTACCTGCCCGTCCCCCCGACGGGCGATGTACTTGGGCTCGGTGAAGCCCGATCCCTGGTACTCACCGTGCAGCCGCAGCCCCGCGCTCAGCCGCGGGACGGGCCGGGCCGGCACCCCGGCTGCCGGCAGGCTGCCGGTCGCCACCTGCTCGTACGTCACCGGCCAGCCACCTGGTCCGGGCAGCGGTCCGGTGTCGTACAGCGTGGTCGTGCCGTTTCCCAGCACCGTCATCCGTGGTCTCCCCCCACATCGATGCCGCCTCACCGCCGCGCTTCCCCCCGGCATGGCCGCGGGGGCGGACCGCCCCGCACTGCAGGCGCGGTCCGCCCCCGTGGCCGCCGTCGCGGCGGTGGTGCTACTGCTTGACGCTGATCGTCTGTCCGGCGTGCGACTGGGCGTCCGACCACAGCGAGTGGTCGTTGAGCGCGGCGGACTGGTTGGCGGCCTCGATGTTGGCCACGTGCTTGGTGACGTTGACCGTCTTGTTGAAGCTGAACTTCAGCTTGCCCAGGGCCTCGCGGCCCGGCAGCAGCTCCGCGGACTCGGCGTCCAGGTCGCGCATGTCCATGCTCATGATGGTGTTCCCCTCTTGTCCTGCTTGACGTGCTTGCTGTTTCCCGACGGTCCGGACTACTGGCTGACGCTGATGGCCTGCGAGGCGCCGGAGCTGGCGACGGACCACGCCGAGTGGTCGTTGAGCGCGGCCGACTGGTTGGCGGCCTCGATGTTGGCGACGTGCTTGGTGACGTTCACCGTCTTGCCGAAGCTGAACTTCAGCTTGCCGAGGGCCTCGCGGCCGGGCAGCAGTTCGGCGGACTCGGCCTCGAGCTCGTGGGCGTCCATCATGATGTTTCCCCCTCGGGAAATGGGCATTTCCGGTCGGACCGAGTCAGGTTCCCCCCGGACTCTGTCCAACTTGGTCGGACGAGCTGTCCAACGAGATTGGACACTAGGCCCTCGCGGCGGCTGCCCGCAACCCTTTTGGGTAATCACCCCTTCGGCGGTTCAGCTACTCGCCCGTAGACTCCCTCCCGACAGGGACGTGCGGCCGAGCGGCGAGCAGGACGAGCAGGAAGTGACCAACGGTGGCCAACGCACTGCAGCAGTTGATCCGCGAGCGCCTGGACCGCGAGGGCTGGTCCTACGGCGAAGTGGCGCGACGCGGCGGCGTCCCCCGCTCCACCGTCCACCATCTGGCCACCACCGACCGCGTGGTGCGCATGCCGCAGGCCGGCACCCTGGAGGGCCTGGCCAAGGGGCTCGAAATCCCGCTGGACACCGTCCGCCGGGCGGCCGCCGAGGCGTGCGGCATCCATGTGTACGGCAGCCCGGCCGGCGAGGACGACGCCCCGGCCGCGCCCCGCTCCGGTGACCCCGAGGTGGATCTGCTGATCGCCAGCGTGCAGCGGCTGTCGTCCGACGACCGCAGACACGTCACCGCGCTCGTGGAGTCCCTGCTCGGCCGCGCGGCGAAGCCGGAGCAGCCGGACTGAACCGCGTACCGGGGCGCGTCGCGGAGTGTCCGGGCGGCGCCCCCGTCCGGCCACGCTTCCGTCAACTCGGAAAAAGAAAGCAAGTCCACCCGAACGGGCCAAGATCCCCCGCTAGTCTCTCGTCCTGCCCGAGGAGCGAGAGCCGCACGACCACGGGCCCTTGGGGGGAACGTGTTGTTGGTGCATGGCGGCCCGGCCACCGCGGTGGTCCGGGGCCCGGACGGCGAGTCCGTCGTCCTCCTGTCCGGCGAACTGCCCGAGGTCCTCACCGACCAGGCGGTCCATGAACTCCTCGACCTCGCCGCGGCCATCCTGGACACCGCCGAACTGGCCCTCTTCCGCACCTGCCTGGCCACCCTGCGCGCGAACGGCATGCGAGCGGGCCGCAGCATCGAGGTCGACGGCGCGGTACTGACGGTGTACGAGGGCTGAGCGGACCGCTCGGCCGGCCCGTCACGACAAGGGAATGTGCCCGGAGCCGGACTCGAACCGGCACGCCCGCGAAGGGGCAGCGAGGTTTAAGCTCGCCGTGTCTGCATTCCACCATCCGGGCAGGCCGTGGGCTCCGCATTCGAGATCCAGAGCCTATCGGGAGGGCTCACGCGGACAGCGGAAAGTACGGACCGACGTTGTCTTATTTTATTGATGTCTGAGGGTGCATCAGACCACGGAACGAGCCATCCGCACTTGCCAACAGCCTGCCGGGACACCCGCGCACCCGTACGCGGAATGACGGAATTTCACCTACCGAACAAGGGCGGTCCCCCTGTTCCTGGTGGTACGCCCCCTCAGGGTCGGCCGTCCTCCCCAGGTATGACACGAAGTGGCTCCGTCCGACCGGAGTCGCGGTAGGGAACGGGAACAGCGGCTGACCGAATGGCCGCCGGGAACGGGAACCATGGGAACAGACCCCCGAGACCCGTCCGACAGGAGCACCACCCCGTGACCACCACATCCACCACCGGCAGGACCACCGCCGTGGCCGCGCGCGCCGCGGAGCTGTCGAAGATCTACGGACAGGGTGAGACCCGAGTGGTCGCTCTGGACCGGGTCTCCGTCGACTTCCGGCAGGCCGAGTTCACCGCGATCATGGGCCCCTCCGGCTCCGGCAAGTCCACGCTGATGCACTGCGTGGCCGGGCTGGACTCCTTCTCCTCCGGTTCGGTGCGCATCGGCGAGACCGAGCTGGGCTCGCTGAAGGACAAGCAGCTCACGCGGCTGCGCCGGGACAAGATCGGGTTCATCTTCCAGGCGTTCAACCTGCTCCCCACGCTGACCGCGCTGGAGAACATCACGCTGCCGATGGACATCGCGGGCCGCAAGCCCGACAAGGAGTGGCTGGACCGGGTCATCGGGATGGTGGGCCTGTCCGACCGCCTGTCGCACCGCCCCTCCCAGCTCTCCGGCGGCCAGCAGCAGCGCGTCGCCGTGGCCCGCGCCCTGGCCTCCAAGCCGGAGATCATCTTCGGGGACGAGCCGACCGGCAACCTCGACTCCCGCTCCGGCGCCGAGGTGCTGGGCTTCCTGCGCAACTCCGTGCGCGAGCTGGGCCAGACGGTGGTCATGGTGACCCACGACCCGGTCGCCGCCGCCTACGCGGACCGGGTGGTCTTCCTCGCCGACGGCCGCATCGTGGACGAGATCCAGGACCCGACGGCCGACTCGGTCCTCGACCTGATGAAGCGCTTCGACGCGAAGGGCCGTACGAGCTGATGTTCCGCACCGCGCTGCGCAACGTCCTCGCGCACAAGGCCCGGCTGATGATGACGGTGCTCGCCGTCATGCTCGGCGTCGCCTTCGTGTCCGGGACGCTGGTCTTCACCAACACCCTCTCCCGCGCCTTCGAGAACAGCTCCGCCCAGGGTTTCGACGGCGTCGACGTGGCCGTACGGCCCAAGCACCAGGCGGCCAGCGGCGACCGGGTCGGCTCCACCCCGGACCTGACCCCGGCGCTGCTCGCCAAGGCCGAGAAGGTGCCCGGCGCCGCCTCCGCCACCGGTGTGGTCAGCGGCTTCACCGCGCTGGCCGACAAGCACGGCAAGCTGGTCGGTGACGGCTGGCAGTCCATGGGCGGCAACTACTGGGGCACCGAGGACCCCCGGTACAAGCTCGTCTCCGGTCACGCCCCGCACGGCAAGGGCGAGCTGCTGATCGACTCCGAGACCGCCCGCCGCACCGGCTACGGCGTCGGTGACACCGTCCGCCTCTCGGTCGACGGCCCGGTCCTCACCCCGCGCGTCGCCGGCGTCTTCACCACCGACGACGGCAACGTGGCCGCGGGCGGCAGCCTCACCCTCTTCGACACGCCCACCGCGCAGACCCTGCTCGGCAAGAAGGGCACGTACGACGAGATCGACGTGACCGCCGCACCCGGCACCAGTCAGAGCGCCCTCAAGGCCGCGCTGGACAAGGCCCTCCCGGCCGGCCAGGTCAGCACCACCACGGGTGAGAAGCTCGCCGCCGACCAGGCGGAGCAGATCTCCGCCTCGATGAGCGGGCTGCGCCAGGCGCTGCTGGTGTTCGCGGGCATCGCCCTGTTCGTCGGCACGTTCATCATCGCCAACACCTTCACCATGCTGGTCGCCCAGCGCACCAAGGAACTCGCCCTGCTGCGCGCGGTCGGCGCCTCGCGCGGCCAGGTCACCCGCTCGGTGCTCACCGAGGCACTCGCGGTCGGCACGGTCGCGGGCGCGGCGGGACTCGCCGCCGGTGTCGGCATCGGCGCCGGACTGCGCGCCCTGCTGAACTCCTTCGGCGCGAGCGTGCCGGACGGGCCGCTCGTGGTCACGCCGGGCACGGTCGTCGCCGCGCTCGCCGTCGGCATCGTCATCACCGTGCTCGCCGCCTGGCTGCCCGGCCGCCGGGCCGCGAAGATCCCGCCGGTCGCGGCGATGAGCAGCGTGCACGCGACCGCCACCACCCGCTCGCTGGTGGTGCGCAACACCATCGGCACGCTGTTCGCGGCGGCCGGAGCGGCCGTGGTGTTCGCGGCCACCACCATGAACACCGACACGGGCCAGGGCGCGATGGGCCTCGGCGCGGTCCTGCTGATCATCGGCGTGTTCGTGCTGACCCCGCTACTGTCCCGCCCGTTGATCGCGGCCGCCGCCCCGCTGCTGCGCCTGTTCGGTGTCTCGGGCCGCCTGGCCCGGCAGAACGCGGTGCGCAACCCGCGCCGTACGGCGGCCACCGCGTCCGCGCTGATGATCGGCCTGACCCTGATCACCGGCATGACGGTGATGGCGGGCAGCCTGCAGAAGTCGATCGACAAGATGGCCGCGGCCTCGATCCGCGCAGACTACGTCGTCTCGATGGCCAACCACACCCCGCTCTCCCCCGACGTGGCCACCAAGCTGGCCGCCACCGACGGGGTCACCGCCTCCAGCCCGCTGCGCAACGGCGCCTCCCGCATCGGCGGCGAGACCGAGTTCCTGACCGGTGTCACCGGCTCGGCGATCGGCGAGCTGACCGACCTGAAGGTGAAGCAGGGCAGGTTCGACGTGTCCGGCACCCGGATCGTGGTGGACGCCGACCGGGCGAAGGAGCAGGGCTGGAAGGCCGGTTCGAAGCTCACCGCGCACTTCGAGGACGGCAAGCAGACCACGCTGACCGTCGCCGGGGTGTACGAGGGCAACGAGATGATCCGGGGCATCATGATCGACGACAAGGTGCTCACCCCGCACCTGCGCGCCCCGGCCGACATGCAGGTCCTGGTCCGCACGGCGGACGGCGCCTCGGACGCGACCAAGGACCGGCTGGCCAAGGCCCTCGGCTCCAACCCGGCGATCCAGGTGCAGGACAAGCAGGACATCACCGACGGCATCGCCAAGGTCTTCACGCTGATGCTGAACCTGGTCTACGGCCTGCTCGGCATGGCCGTGGTGGTCGCGGTGCTCGGCGTCATCAACACACTGGCCATGTCGGTGTTCGAGCGCTCCCAGGAGATCGGGATGCTGCGCGCGATCGGCCTGGAGCGCGGGTCGGTGAAGCGGATGGTCCGGCTGGAGTCCCTGGTGATCTCGCTGTTCGGCGGGGTGCTGGGCATCGGGCTCGGCGTGTTCTTCGGCTGGGCGGCCGGTGAGCTGCTGGGCACCAGGATGGCGACCTACGAGCTGGTGCTGCCGTGGTCCCGGCTGGTGCTGTTCCTGCTGCTGGCGGCCCTGGTGGGCGTGCTGGCGGCGCTGTGGCCGGCCCGGCGCGCGGCCCGGCTGAACGTGCTCGGCGCGATCAAGGCCGAGTAGCGCTCGGCAGTCGTGGGGCCCCGTTCCGGGTTCGGAACGGGCCCCACTGCCGTTCGTCAGGCGTTCCAGGTGCGGGTGCGGGCCGGGAGGCCCGAGGTGCCGGTCTCCGGGGTGCGGACGGCGAGGACCTGGTTGACACCGATCTGGTTGCGCTCGAAGGCCAGCGCGGAGGCGGCCATGTACAGCCGCCAGACGCGGGCGCGGCCGAACCCGGCGAGCCGGGTGGCGCGGGCCCAGTCGCCCTCCAGGTTGGTCACCCAGGCGCGCAGGGTGCGGGCGTAGTGCTCGCGCAGCGACTCCACGTCCCGCACCTCGAACCCGGCGCGCTCCAGCATGGTGACGGTGGTGCCGAGCGGCGCGAGTTCGCCGTCGGGGAAGACGTAGGAGTCGATGAACGCGTCCACCTCGTACGCCGACTCGTCCTGCTGGGGGCGGCGGGCGATCTGGTGGTTGAGGAGGCGTCCGCCGGGCCTGAGCAGGCCGTACAGGTCGCGGGCGTAGTCCAGGTAGCGCTCCGCGCCGACGTGTTCGGCCATGCCGATGGAGGAGATCGCGTCGTAGGGGCCGTCGCGGACGTCGCGGTAGTCCTGGACGCGGATCTCGACGCGGTCGGTGAGGCCCTCGTCTGCGACGCGCTTGCGGGCGAAGGCGGCCTGCTCCTGGGAGAGGGTGACGCCGACGACGCTCACCCCGTGCTCGCGGGCGGCGTGCACGGCCATCGAGCCCCAGCCGCAGCCGACGTCCAGCAGCCGCTGACCGGGCTTCAGGCCGAGTTTCCGACAGACCAGTTCGAGCTTGTCGCGCTGGGCGGTCTCCAGGGAGCCGTCGTCCTCCCAGTAGGCGCAGGAGTACACCATGGACGGGCCGAGGACGAGCGAGTAGAAGTCGTTGCCCACGTCGTAGTGGTGGCTGATGGCCCGCTTGTCGGTGCGGCGGGTGTGCAGGTGGCGCCGCCGGCGGACCTCCTCGCGCGGCGGGGCGGGCGGCAGCGGCGGTCCGACCAGCCGGATCAGGTCGCGTACGGCGGCCCGCGCGGCGGGGTCGCGCACCGTGTCGGCGAGGGAGCGGCCGCCGCCCTCGTCGTCGTGCTCCCACAGCAGGCCGGCCATGGCGCCGAGGGCGGTGTACAGATCACCCTCGATGTCCAGGTCTCCGGCCACCCAGGCACGGGCCATGCCCAGTTCGCCCG
Organism: Streptomyces griseoluteus; assembly: GCF_004784465.1. GTDB lineage: Bacteria > Actinomycetota > Actinomycetes > Streptomycetales > Streptomycetaceae > Streptomyces > Streptomyces griseoluteus. The sequence goes on from NZ_SRRU01000005.1 coordinate 81,540, forward strand.
GTTTGAACAGCATGCGGCGCAGGGCGCGCCGGTTGCGTACGACGATCACGGGAGCCCCCGGCGGCCCGGCCTGGGAGCCGTCCCAGGCGCGTACCCGCACCGGGAGGGGCGCTCCCAGCAACTGTTCGGCAACACTCAACAAGCGCGACGCGGCGTCGGCCATGACGCACACCTCCAAGACGACGATCCCGGATGTCCGTTACCACGTAAACACCGTGCCGTACCCGGCACAGTCCCGCATTGGGGTTACGACAGGGCAAAACAGGGGGCGTGGCCGGGAACGCCGAAGGACCTCCCGCACCACGGATGGCGGAAGGTCCTTCGGGTCGAGCTGTGTGAGGGTCGAGCCGGGTTGAGGGAACTGACCGGAGGTCAGCTCGCCTTGGCCTTCTCCTCGGTCTTCGGCGCGGCGGCGACCGGGGCGGGCTTGGCGGCCTCGTAGAACTCCTCGCGCGGGTGCTCCATGGCGCCGAGGGCGACGACCTCGCGCTTGAGGAACATGCCGAGGGTCCAGTCCGCGAAGACGCGGATCTTGCGGTTGAAGGTCGGCATGGCCAGACCGTGGTAACCGCGGTGCATGTACCAGGCGAGACGGCCCTTGAGCTTGATCTTCATCTTGCCCATGACGATCATCGCCACGCCCTTGTGCAGGCCGAGACCCGCGACGGCGCCCTTGTTGGCGTGCTCGTAGTCCTTCTGCGGGAAGCCCCGCATGCCGGAGACCACGTTGTCGCCGAGCACCTTGGCCTGGCGCAGCGCGTGCTGGGCGTTCGGCGGGCACCAGGCGTTCTCGTTGCCCGCCTTGCGGCCGACGAGGTCGGGCACCTGGGCGTTGTCGCCCGCGGCCCAGATGTAGTCGGTGCCGGTGACCTGGAGGGTCGGCTGGCAGTCGACGTGGCCGCGCGGGCCGAGGGGCAGACCGAAGCGGGTGAGGGCCGGGTTGGGCTTGACGCCCGCGGTCCAGACGATCGTGTCGGAGTCGACCTCGAGGCCGTTCTTCAGCACGACGTGGCCGTCGACGCAGGAGTCCATCGAGGTGGAGAGGTAGATCTCCACACCGCGGCTCTCCAGGTGCTCCTTGCCGTACTGGCCGAGCTTGGGGCCGACCTCGGGGAGGATCTTGTCGGCGGCGTCGACCAGGACGAAGCGCATGTCCTCGCGGGACACGTTCTTGTAGTACTTGGCGGCGTCGCGGGCCATGTCCTCGACCTCGCCGATGGTCTCCGCACCCGCGAAGCCACCGCCGATGAAGACGAAGGTGAGCGCCTTGCGGCGGATCTCCTCGTCGGTCGTGGAGTCGGCCTTGTCGAGCTGCTCCAGGACGTGGTTGCGCAGGCCGATGGCCTCCTCGATGCCCTTCATGCCGATGCCCTGCTCGGCGAGGCCGGGGATCGGGAAGGTGCGCGAGACCGCGCCCATGGCGATGACCAGGTAGTCGAACGGCAGCTCGTACGCCTCGCCCACCAGGGGGGCGATCGTGGCGACCTTGCGGTCCTGGTCGATGGTGGTGACCCGGCCGGTGAGGACCTCCGCCTTCGGCAGTACGCGTCGCAGCGGTACGACGACGTGGCGAGGGGAGATGTTGCCGGCGGCGGTTTCGGGGAGGAAGGGCTGGTAGGTCATGTACGACCGGGGGTCGACGACCGTGACGGTCGCCTCTCCGAAGCGCATCTTCTTGAGGATGCGCCGAGCTGCGTACAGGCCTACGTACCCACCGCCTACTACGAGGATCCTGGGACGCTCCGTGGTGCTCATGCCATCGAGTATCCACCCGCCCCAGGGGGGTGGCTCGTGCGCCCCTTCACAAGCTTGGGGAGGGGGTGTGTTATCCTCCGCCACTCGCGTGACGCAGGTCATGTTCACAAGGGGGAACCCCAGGTGATCCCGACCCGTTGTCAATGCCGCTTGAGCTGGCTTTCCGGCCCCTTCCACCCCTCACGCGACACCCCGCACAGGGCCTCCGGACATCGTCCCGAAACCCCGACGCAATACGGTCGTGATCATGCTCCAGGGGCCGTCCGGACCCCGAACGGGTCAATGCGGACCCTTGCGTCCCCCACGAGGGCCGATTTCCTTGTGAAGAACTTCACGAAGGTTGTGCCGAGAGCTCCGCGAAGCGGCGTGTCAGCCGCCCCGCGGAGGCGCTCAAACGTCGTCCCGGCTGCTCAGCCGCACACTACTCGACGGTAACAAGCCGTGCCAGTGCGGGCGTCGGAGCGGTCGCGCGCCCGTCAGGCGATGGACCACGCGATGCCGTCGAGGATGTCGTGCTCGCTGACGACGACCTCCTCGGCGCCGATGCGCTCCATGATCGAGAGCAGCACGAGGGCGCCCGCGCCGATCACGTCCACCCGGCCGGGGTGCATGCAGGGGATCTCCGCGCGCTCGGCGTGCGGGGCGCTGAGCAGCCACTCGGTGATCTGGCGGACACGGGCCCGCGAGATCCGGGAGTGGTGGATGCGCGCGGAGTCGTACTCCGGCAGCTCCAGCGCGATGGCGGCCACTGTGGTGACCGAACCCGCGAGCCCGACCAGGGTGCGCGCGTCGTCCAGCGGCACGGTCTCGGCGGCCAGGTCCAGCGCGGCCGCGATGTCGGCCCTCATGGCGGCGACCTGCTCGTGCGCCGGCGGGTCGGTGACCTTGCCGTCGTGCACCAGGTGCCGCTCGGTCAGCCGCACGCAGCCGATGTCCACCGACCGCGCGGCACGCACGTGGTCGTCGCCGACGACGAACTCGGTGGAGCCGCCGCCGATGTCCACCACCAGATACGGCTTCTCCAGATGGTCGCTCCCGGACAGCTCCCGGGTCGCCCCGACGAAGGAGAACTCGGCCTCCTGATCGCCGGTGATGACCTCCGGTTCCACGCCGAGGATGTCCACGACCCCGCGCGTGAACTCGTCCCGGTTCTCCGCGTCGCGCGAGGCGGAGGTGGCGACGAACCGCACCCTCGTCGCACCGAGTTCGCGGATGACCTCGGCGTACTCCCGGCAGGCGGCGAAGGTGCGCTCCAGCGCCTCGGGGGCGAGGCGGCCGGTACGGTCGACACCCTGGCCGAGCCGCACGATCCTCATCCGGCGGTCCAGGTCGGTCAGTTCACCCGTCTCGGGGTCGGCGTCGGCGACCAGCAGGCGGATGGAGTTGGTGCCGCAGTCCACGGCGGCCACGCGGGTCATCGCTGCTCCTCCGTACCGGACTCGGCCACCGCCGCGCAGGCGCCGGGCACCACGCAGGGGCCCTTCGCCCACCACTCGGGCAGCATGGCGATGGCCTCGTCGCCCAGCGGGTTCACGCCCGGTCCGGCGGCCAGCGAGTGGGCCACCAGGACATGCAGGCACTTCACCCGGTCGGGCATGCCGCCCGCGCTGGGGAAGCCCGCCAGCACCTCGATCTCGTCCCGGCGCCGGATGTAGTCCTCGTGCGCGGCCCGGTAGGCCGCGGCCAGCTCCGGGTCGGTCTGGAGCCGCTCGGTCATCTCCTTCATGACGCCGTTCGCCTCCAGCGTGCCGATGGCCGAGGCGGCGCGGGGGCATGTCAGGTAGTACGTCGTCGGGAAGGGAGTGCCGTCGGGCAGCCGGGGCGCCGTCTCCACGACGTCCGGCTGGCCGCAGGGGCAGCGGTGGGCGATGGCCCGCAGGCCGCGCGGCGGGCGGCCGAGCTGGAGCTCGAAGGCGGCGATGTCCGCCTCGGTGGGCTCGGTGCGCGGAGTGTGGGGCGGGGGCGTTTCCATGACTGCTTCCGTAAGTGGCTTTCTCTCGGTCACCGGCGGGTGCCGGTCACTGGTCGGAGGCGTCGGACTTGTCGACGCCGTCCCAGACGTTGGCGTACCAGGGCCGGTGGGCGGCACCCCGGTCGGTGCGGGACTGCTGGGCGGCGCCCGGGTCGATCACGACGTACCCGGTCTCGCCGGGCATCACATAGTGCAGCCTGCGCCGGATCTGCTGTTCGGCGTAGGCGTCGTCCTGCCAGCGGGCCTTGACGTCCCTGAGCTGCTCGACACGGGCGCGGGCCTGTTCCTGGCGGTGCTTCAGGTCCGCGATCTCGGCGCGCTGGGAGACGTACTGCCGCATCGGGTAGGCGAGCGCCACGATCATCGAGCACAGGACCAGGGCCAGCAGGGCGGCGCGGCCGGTGAGGCGGGAGCGGCGGGCCTGCCGTTTGGTCTGGGAGCGGTAGACGCGGGCCGCCGTCTGCTCACCGAGCAGCCGCAGCCTGGTCGTGGTGGAGAAACGGTCCCGGTCCCTCGCGGCCATCTGGCTCTCCGCCTCCACTGTGCCTGTGCGTCTTCTGCTGCACGTCTCGCGCCGTGCTCATACGCGCGTACGTCCCCGGACACGGTACGGGACCGGGTCCGGGGACGTAGGTACGACGGGCGGGACCGGCTCGCGCCGGGCCCCGCCGGGGTGTCAGCCCTTGAAGCGCGGGAAGGCGCTGCGGCCGGCGTAGACCGCGGCGTCGTCGAGGATCTCCTCGATCCGCAGGAGCTGGTTGTACTTGGCGACGCGCTCGGAGCGGGCCGGGGCACCGGTCTTGATCTGGCCGCAGTTGGTGGCGACGGCGAGGTCGGCGATGGTGACGTCCTCGGTCTCGCCGGAGCGGTGGGACATCATGCACTTGTAACCGTTGCGCTGGGCCATCTCGACGGCGTCCAGGGTCTCGGTCAGCGAGCCGATCTGGTTGACCTTGACCAGCAGGGCGTTGGCGACACCCTCCTCGATACCGCGGGCGAGGCGCTCGGGGTTGGTGACGAACAGGTCGTCGCCGACGATCTGCACCTTGTCGCCGATGCGGTCGGTGAGGGCCTTCCAGCCCGCCCAGTCGTCCTCGAACAGCGGGTCCTCGATGGAGACCAGCGGGTAGGCCGCCACCAGCTCCTCGTAGTACTCCGTCATCTCGGCGGCGGAGCGCTCCTTGCCCTCGAAGAGGTACTTGCCGTCCTTGTAGAACTCGGACGCGGCGACGTCGAGCGCGAGGGCGATCTGCTCGCCGGGGGCGTAGCCGGCCTCCGTGATGGCCTCGAGGATGAGGTCGAGGGCCTCACGGTTGGAGCCGAGGTTCGGCGCGAAGCCGCCCTCGTCGCCGAGGCCGGTGGAGAGGCCCTTGCTCTTCAGGACTTTCTTCAGGGTGTGGTAGACCTCGGTGCCCCAGCGCAGGGCCTCGGAGAAGGACTCCGCGCCGATCGGGGCGATCATGAACTCCTGGATGTCCACGTTGGAGTCGGCGTGCGAGCCGCCGTTCAGGATGTTCATCATCGGCACCGGGAGCAGGTGCGCGTTGGGGCCGCCCAGGTAGCGGAAGAGCGGCAGGTCGCTGGCCTCGGAGGCGGCGTGGGCCACGGCGAGGGAGACGCCGAGGATGGCGTTGGCGCCGAGCGAGCCCTTGTTGTCGGTGGCGTCCAGGTCGAACATGGCCTGGTCGATCAGGCGCTGCTCGGTGGCGTCGTAGCCGACCAGCTCCGGGCCGATCTGCTCGATGACGGCGAGGACGGCCTTCTCGACACCCTTGCCCTGGTAGCGGTTCGGGTCACCGTCACGCAGCTCGATGGCCTCGAAGGCACCGGTGGAGGCGCCGGACGGGACGGCGGCACGACCCGTGCTGCCGTCGTCGAGGCCGACCTCGACCTCGACCGTGGGGTTGCCTCGGGAGTCCAGGATTTCCCGGGCTACGACGACGTCGATGGACGGCACGAGCATCTCCTTCATGGATGTGACGCGGTGAGTGCGGGGCGTGCGCCGGATGGCATGCCTTGCCTCTAGAGCCTAACCGTCCCAGGGGCGCCGGACGTCGACCGACCGCCTCGTGGACGGGGTGGGACAGGGAGACGGTACCCATTGTTCCCGTCCGGAACAAAGGGTTCTGGGCAAAGGTTCCGGGCGTGCGGGCCGGTGCGCCGGGCGGGCCGGCCGCGGAACGCGCACCGCCCCGGCGCGCGGGGGGAACGCGCACCGGGGCGGGGGGTCCGTCAGGGGACCGGAAGCTCGGGGGCCGGACGGTTCGGGGACCGGGCCGCCGAGCGGGTCGCGGTTACTTCAGGTGGAGCATCTGGCCGGGGAAGATGAAGTCGGCCTTCTCGACGATGTCCTTGTTCAGGTCGAACAGCTTCTTCCAGCCGCCCTCGACCTTGTGCTTCGCGGCGATGGTGCTGAGCGTGTCGCCCTTGACCACCTTGTACTCGCCGTCGCCCTTCTTGACCTTGCCACCGGTCGGCGTGGTGACGGTCTTGCTCGCGTCCGGACGCTCGGTGGAGCGGGAGGCGGCCTGGTCGTCAGCAGCGCGGTCGGAGGTGTCGGCCGCGGCCTTGTCCTCCGTCTTGGTGTCCGTGGACGGAGCCGGGCTCGCCGGGGCGGCGGAACCGCCGTACGACGCGCTGGACAGACCCGTGCCGCAGACCGGCCAGGCGCCCTTGCCCTGGGCGGAGAGCACCTTCTCGGCGACGGTGATCTGCTGTGCCTTGCTCGCCTTGTCGGCGGTGGCGGCGTACTGCGTGCCGCCGTACGCGGCCCAGGTGGAGGCGGAGAACTGGAGCCCGCCGTAGTAACCGTTGCCGGTGTTGATGGACCAGTTGCCGCCCGACTCGCACTGGGCGACGGCGTCCCACTCGGAACCGGTGGCGGCGGAGGCGCTGCCCGACGCCATCACCGGGCCCGCGACGGCCGCGCCGGCGACACCGGCGAGCGCGAGGACACGGACGGTCTTGGACGGGCGACGGTGCTTGCCCTTGCTGGAAAACAGCATGGATCGATCCCCTCACCGACGCCTGCGAGGTGAGCTGTCGGGTTCGGGCCGGTTGAGTTGCCCGGCCACCCCTCCCCGGTACTTCCGGAAGGCGTGGCTCCACCCCAAGCCCGTCCCGGTGTCAGACACCGGTTCGGGCACCTACCTTGGGTCCCCCGCTCCTGCCTACGGCGCTTGACGCGACGGTTGTCCCCGACGGCCGCTGGCAGGATTCGGCGTTGCGGCCACGGGGGCTCGTGGTGACGAGCGGTCCCGACCGTAGACATGCCGCGCGGCGAAATTCAAAGACGATCGGGTCTTCTGAGAGTCATCCCACACTTTCGCCAAATAGGACATATAAGAATATAGCGGGGCGTCAAATGCCGCCGCACGACGTCCTATTCGCCCGGCACTTTCAGGGTCTGACCCGGGTCGACATGGTTCGGGTCGGCGCCGAGGGCCTGCTTGTTCGCGGAGTAGAGAGCCTCCCAGCCGCCGTCCACGTCCAGGGAGTCGGCGATGGAGCCGAGGGTGTCACCGTCGCGGACGGTGTAGGTGCTCGGAGAGGTGGCGTGGCGGCCCGTGCCGGCCGTGTGCTGACCTTCCGTCACGCTCTCGTCGGCGCTGCCGCCGCGGTGACGGCCGCCGCCGAGGTCGCCGGTGTCGACGAGGCTCCAGGAGCCGCCGTCCTCCCACGACTCGTCGTCCTCCGCCGCGGGAGCGCTGGAGGGTGAACCGCCGTCCTGGTACCCGTGACCGGCGGCCGGGGGCGCGGACGCGTCGGAGCGGGAGGCCCCGGTGTCCTTCTTGGCGTCGCCGGCGGTGCCCTTCTCGCTCGCGCTCGAGGACGGCTTGCCGGTCTCCTTGCCGGACGAGCCGGACGAGTCGGACGACGGGGAGGAATTACCCAGTCCGGACGAGCCGGACCCATCGGACGAAGCGCTCGCCTCAGGGGTCTCGCTCGACTTGCCGGCGTCCTTGCCCGGGGCGCCCTGGCCGGCGGACGGGGACTCGCTCACGCCCGTGTCGACGTCCACCGAACCGGAGTTGGAGGTCAGTCCGGCGAGCAGGGCGCAGGTGGCCCAGTGGGTGGTGCCCTGGTCGGCCAGGATCTTCTCGGCCACCGAGATCTGCTGCGAACGGCTGGCTTGATCGGCGCTGGCCGCATACTGCGTGCCGCCGTACTTGTCCCAGTCGTCCTGGGATATCTGGAGGCCGCCGTAGTAACCGTTGCCGGTGTCGGCGCTCCATGAGCCACCGCTCTCGCACTCGGCGACCTTGTCCCAGGTGGTGCCGTCGGCCGCGTTGGCGCTCGCCGCCCCGAGGAGCGGGATGGCGATGGCGGACGTGGTCACGCCGGCCGCGACGAGGAGCGCCGGAGCCTGGCGGGGGCGACGGTGCCTACCGTTCCCGGAGAGCATGCAGTTGCCTTTCGTGCGACAGCAGTACGGCGTGGCGAGTGGTGCTCGGCGCCACGCTGATGGGTGAACGTAGCGTCAGACGAACACTTGTCACAAGTTCATGCCGCAGAGATCACGTGAAGATCACATAGTTGAACGTCCGTCATATGTGTTTTCACGACTGGGACCGACCGGTGTGAACTCCACCGGCAGTGTGCGCAGCCCACGCATGATCAGCCCGCCGCGCCAGCGGAGTTCTGCCGGATCTGCCGCCAGGGCGAGGTCCGGCAGCCGGGTGAGCAGGGTGGCCAGCGCGGTCTGCCCCTCCAGCCGGGCGAGCGGCGCGCCCACGCAGTAGTGGATGCCGTGTCCGTATCCCAGGTGCTGGTTGTCGCGGCGGCCGAGGTCCAGCAGGTCCGGGTCGGCGAACCGCTCCGGGTCCCGGTCCGCCGCCGCCAGGACCACCAGCACCGGGTCGCCGGCCGCGATGTCCTGGCCGCCGATGCTGAGCGGCTCGGTGGCATAACGCCAGGTCGCGAGCTCCACCGGCCCGTCGTAGCGCAGCAGTTCCTCCACCCCGGTCTGGAGCAGACCGGTCTCCCCCGCCGCCAGCGAGAGTTCGAGCCTGCGGCGCTCCCCGGGGTGGGTGAGCAGCGCGTAGGTGCCGTTGCCGATGAGGTTGACGGTGGTCTCGAAGCCCGCGAAGAGCAGGATGAAGGCCATGGCGGCGGCCTCGTTCTCGGTGAGGTGCTCGCCGTGGTCGGAGGCCCGGATGAGCGCCGAGATGAGGTCCTCGCCGGGCGCGGGCTCGGCGGGGAGCGCCTGGCGCTTGCGGTGGATGAGGTCGGCGAGATAGCCCCGCATCTTCTTCACCGAACGCGCCACCCCGCCCCTCGGCCCGCCGCCGTGCCGGATCATCATCCCCGCCCAGTCCCGGAAGTCGTCCTGGTCCTCGCGCGGGACGCCGAGCAGGTCGCAGATGGCGTAGATGGGGAGCGGGAAGGCGAACTCGTGGATGAGATCGGCCGAGCCCTTCCCGGCGAACCGGTCGATGAGCTCGTCCGTCAGCTCCTGCACCCGGCCCGCGAACTCGGCGACCCGGCGCGGGGTGAACGCCTTGCTGACCAGCCGGCGCAGCCGGGTGTGGTCCGGCGGGTCGATGTTCAGCAGGTGGGTCATCAGGTCGGCCTTGCGCTCACCGGGGATACCGGTCTTCCCCTTGGCCTGCGCGGTCTCGGCGTGGTGGGCCGGGTTCTTGCTGAGCCGCTGGTCGGCCAGGGCCTGCTTGGCATCGGCGTACCGGGTGACCAGCCACGCGTCCACCCCGCTGGGCAGCTTGGTCCAGCGCACGGGAGCGTGCTCCCTCAGCCAGGCGTAGGCGGGGTAGGGGTCGGCGGCGAACTCCCAGGTGAAGAGGTCCGGGGCGGGTCCCCGGGCGGGGGCCTCGGCCGGGGCTCCGGGGGTGGGGTCGTCGGGGGTGGGCTGGTGCGGCTGGGTCACTCCCCGACGGTATCCGGCGGGCGGGGGTGGGGGCGGGTCGGCTCCTTTCACCCGGGTCTGCCGGCGGCCGGGGCTCTGTGCCGGCGGGGAAACCCGCGCCGGGGTGGGCCCGCCCGGCTGGGCTACGCGGTGCCGTGGTCCGGGGCGGACACGCCCTCGGCGGTGCGTATCGCGTCCCGGTAGGTGCGCGCGGCCGCTCTCAGGGCCGCTTCCGGGTCGACGCCCGCCTGCTCGGCGCGGGCGGCAAGCTCCAGCAGCTCGTATCCGATGCCGTCGCCCTGGGGCAGCGGCACGTCCAGGCCGGCGGTGCGGACGCGGGAGGCCAGCTTGGCGGCAAGGGCGAGGCCGGGCTGGCCGAGGGGGACGCCCTCGGTGACGGAGCTGCGCTGCTTCTCCTCGGCCTTGGTGCGCAGCCAGTGCGCCTTGACGTCCTCGGGGGTCTCCGCCTCCTCCTCCCCGAAGACATGCGGGTGACGGTGGATCAGCTTGGCGACGATGCCCCCGGCGACGTCGTCGATGGAGAAGGGGGCGTCCGCGTCCTCCTCGGCGATGCGGGAGTGGAAGACGACCTGGAGCAGCACGTCGCCCAGTTCCTCCCGCAGCTCCTCGCGGTCGCCCGCCTCGATGGCCTCGACGAGTTCGTACGCCTCCTCGATGCCGTACTTGGCCAGGCCCTCGTGGGTCTGCCGGGAGGACCAGGGGCACTCGGCGCGGATGCGGTCCATGACCTGGACGAGGTCGAGGAGGCGGGCGCCGGGCAGGTCGTAGGAGGCGGGGAGCAGCTCCAGTTCGGGCATCTGCACCCGGCCGGACCCGGCGAGCCGGGCGAGGCCGTCGGTGAGGGCGGGCTCTCCCTCACCGGTGGCGACGACGACCACCGTGCGGCCGCCCGCGCACGCGTCGACCAGTTCCTCGGCGGTGGGTGACGCCTCCGTCACCGCTGTCCCGGCCTCGCGCAGATACGGCACCTGCGGATGCGCGCCGTCCGCGCACAGCACGGCGTCGGCGGAACGCAGCGCCTGCCAGGCGGGCCAGGACAGCAGACCGGGGGCGACGCGGTGACTGGTGGTGAGCAGGACGATGCGGCCGGGGGCGGATGCGGAGCTGTTTGCGTTCACGATCCGAACGTAACCCAGGACGCGGAAGGACGGGCCGGGTTGTCCACAGGGGTGGAGGAGTCTTGTGATCGTATGACCGACACGCCGTGCGGGGCCGGAAGCCAGCAGGTCACCAGCCCCGCACCGGGCGTATCGCGCTCAGGCGCTCTGCGCCGCCGAGGCGTCCCGCAGCCAGGGCGTACGGGCGTCGACCCGGCTGCTCTTGGCCACGTCCCAGGCGCCGTAGCGGGGGTTCACGTCGATGTGGAGTTCCTTGGACGCCTTGGCGAGGGCGTTCCAGAACGGGGGCTGGCTGGTGTCGGTGCCGAGCTTGGCGGCGAGCTTCTGCGCCTCGATCTGGAGGCCGAGGTTGTCGTCGAGCCGCTCGGGGGCGATGCCGTACTTCTGGAGCCAGGCGGACTGGAGCTGCTTGGCCCCGCCCGCCTGCTTCTCCAGGTCGGCGTGCATCCGCTGGATCTCCTTGCGGGTGACCGTGACGCCCTGGTCGCGCGCGGCGCGGTGCAGCACCTGGTCGAGGACCATGTTGTGCAGGGTGTCGCGGGTGAGGCTGCCGGTGGAGGCGAGGACCTGCTGGTACTGGGCCTGGTCGGTCACCTCGGCCCGCTGTGCCGCCCGTACCTCGTTCACCCGGCCCTCCAACTGCGACACGGTGATCCGCTGCCCGCCGACGACGGCCGCCGCGCCGGGATGCGCGTCGTTTCCGCAGGCGGTGAGGAGCGGGGCCGCGGCGGCGATCGCGGCGGTGAGGACTAGCGCGGTGCGACGGCGGCGGAGCAAGGGGAACCTCCTGAGGAGATTGTGCGACGGTGCACAAAGTCTTGCGGTGATCGATGTTAGGCAGCCGTACTGCTCCGGCCAACCCATTGGACCAACGATTCACCACGAGTTCGGGCACCGCCGCCGGTGTTTCCCGCGTCGCGTGGTTCTGTCAGCTCCTCGCGTCGATCGCCCGCTCGACGGCGCCCGCGACCTCGCTCCGCAGACCGTCGCCGGTGTGCAGGAGGGACACGTTGCCCCCCCCGGGTGGCCGCCACCGATCAGCACGAAGCCGGTCCTGGCGTACTTCGGGGCCGCCGACCGCGACGACGACCTCGCAGGACCCCTGGAGCATGCTGTTGAGGAAGGGCCGCGCGTTGCCGGCGCTCTGCTCCCCTATCACCTGCTGGTAACTGACCCGCGCGTGCGTCTTGAGAGAGGCGTCCTGCATGCCCTGCCAGACGGTCGCGGCGGGCGTGCCTGCCGTGATGCCCTGCTTGCCGGTGAGCAGGCAGGCGCCGGTCTCGGTGTAGTGCCGCGCACGGATGTCGGGGACGGGCGGCCGTTCGTCACCACCGGACAGGCAAGCGCACACCACCACGACCGCGGCAACGAGAGCCAGAGCACCCGCGGCGATCGCGATCGTGCGCCGGCTGAGAGCACGCAGCCAGGCGACGACAGCGCGGCCGAAGCGGGTGACTCCCGTCTCCTGCTGCCGCGTCAGCGACGGACGCGACTGCGTCACCTGTCGGACCTGCTTGGTCACGGACTACCTGCTCTCCTGCTCGGCACGGGTCCTACGGCTGCTGACACGTATCCACGATGCCGAAACCGGTCGGCACCGTAGCCGACGGCCGTCCGACGCCCAGGAAAGGGGCCGCCATGAAAATCACAAGAGCCACTTATGCAGCAGCAAAACCTGCGTGCGCGAGCCGTACTCACCTCCGGCTGGTGCGCCGCAGAATCCGTACGGCGGGCCACACCAGGAGCGCGGTGACCCCCCAGAGGAACCCCGATATGGCGAGCCACTCGCCGACGCTGGTCTCCGGATCGTCCGCGCCGAAGACCGTGAGCATGAGGGCGAGCAGGCCGAAGCAGCCGCCGAGGGCCCCGAGGAGGACCATCGCCGCCATCTGGCCCCCGGTGCGCCGGGGCCGGTCGGCCAGGACGGTGCCGGTGGCGGGAGGGGCCGCCGTGGGGCGTGCGGACGTGGTGGTGCTGGACGCCGGTGCCCTGTCCAGGCGCGGCGGATGCGGCCGGGGCGGCAGCGGCACCACCGCGTGCGGCGGTACCGCGGCGTCGATGACCGCCATGGTGCTCGGCTCGACGCCGTACACCGCGGGCTCCACGTCGACGGTGAGGCCGTCTGCGCCGATGAGGCGACGGCCACCGTCGGGCCAGCTCAGCATGGCGGCACAGGAGCGGTAGAGGACGGTCGCCACCCGCGTGCCGTCGGGTCCGGGGGACGATCGTTCGGTGAGGCTGACGCCGTCGTCCCCCACGGTCAGCTCGGCGTCGCCCGCGCGTCCGGTGATGAAGCGCGGGCCGGTGACCGTACGGTCCGAGGCGGTCGGGGCCGCCGTGTACCCGGCCCAGTCCGCCGAGTGTCCGGAGGGCACTTGCAGGAGGGCCGTACCGGCGGCCTCCAAGGCCACCTCGTGCAGGTGGCCGGGCGTCACCGCCCACAGTTGGGAGCGCAATTCAGCGGCGTCACGCCACGGGCGCCCCGCCAGCAGGTCCTCCGCCATACCGGGCAGCCGTCGCGCCGCCGCCTCGGGCGAGGACAGCGCCGCGTCGGCGCGGCCGCGCACCGCGTCCAGGTCGGCCTGGGTGATCCGCCCCGCCTGGAATCCGGCGAGCACGTCGACGAAACCGCCGAGCACGGCGTCCTGCTTGGCGGGCAGCGCGTCCGCGAACGCGGCGAGGACGGTGAATCCGTCCCGGCGGGGCGTGAGGTCGGTCGCGGTCGTGTACGAGTAACCGCCCTCCTGGCGCAGGGCACGGGTCAGTTCGCGCTCCAGAACGCCCGAGTACAGCCAGGCGGCGGGCGTGTCGGCGACGACAGCGTCCAGCAGAACCCCGCCGGTGCCGTGCGAGAAGTACGCGGGCGTGGTGGGGAGGGCCGAGGTCACCGCGGGCATCGGACGCCGGTCGCCCGCGGGCAGCTTGAGGCAGATGCCGGGCGGGATGCGCTCACCGGCGATCCAGAGCACCGCGTTGTCCGACGTGAACCAGCTCTGCGCCCACTGCCCCACGTCTTGGGCGCTCGCGTTGCGCACACCCCACTCCGGGTAGCTGACCAGGCCGTACCCCTGAGCGCCGTACCGCCACAGCGGGAGCGGACCCGGGTCGCGGCGGGACTCCTCGGTGCGCAGGACCTCCTTCTCCGTCTCCAGCCGGTCCATGGGCAGGTCGGTCAGGGAGGCGCAGACCCCGGTGAGGTAGGCGGCGATCTCGTGCTCGGCGCCCTCCACGTGGAAGTGGGTGAACGCGGCCTTGGTCGCGCCGTTGTAGTGGTAGTCCGCCACACCCTGGCGGTACAGCGCGAGGTGCTCGACGAGATGGGTGAGCCCCGCCCGGCCGAGGGTTTCGTCGGCGATCCCGGCCCGGAAGACGAGCCCGGCGCGCATCGGCCCGGCGACGTACGTGAAGAGGGTGGGTATGCCGTCGACCTCGGTGCGGTGGACGGCGGACTGCGGGTTCATCTACGGCCTCGGTTCGGCGCGGTGGCGGGGGACGTGAGCGCTAGGGCCGTGTCCCGGTGCCGGGTGTAGGCCTCGGCGGGTTCGCCGAGATAGCTCCAGGGGAACTGCGACGCCAGGTTGCCCAGCGCGCGGAAGTGTGCGGCGGCGCGGGCGGTGTCGCCGATCAGCGAGAACAGGGCCGCGAAGCAGCCCGCGACGGTGACCCAGCCCGGCTCGCGCCGGAACTCCGGGTGGAGTACCGACCGCCCTGCGGCCTCGACCAGTTCCGCGTGGACGTGGGACTGCCCCAGATACGCGTGCCGTTCCTCGCCCGCGTCCAGGCCCAGCCAGTGCTCGAGGTGCGCCTCCGCGACCAGGCCCGCGTTCAGGGCGCCTTCGGGGGCGGCGAGCATGCGGTCACGGGCGAAGGAGTGGGCGGCGTCCCAGCTGCCGCTCCACTTGGGACACAGTTGCTGGAGCAGCCGGGACTGAGCCGTGAAGTGGTGGGGATGGGACTTCGCCAGCCGGTCGTAGCGGCGGCGCGCCTCGTTCTGGCCGAGCTGGAGTCCGCGGGCGGTGTTGAGCCGTTCGGCCCAGGCGGGGGCGTAGGACGGGTCGAGGGCGGTGGCACGTATGAGCAGTTGCTCGGCGGTGCGCAGGTGCGCGTGGAAGGTGGCGAACTGCTCTCGGGTCACGCTCTCGGCCCGGGCACCCGTACGGACCTTCCAGCCGATCTGGACCTCCCGGGCGCCGAGGAGGGTCAACGCGAACACGTCGTCGGGGGCGGCCGCCACCAGATCGCGCAGGACCTGCTCGACGCCCTCCGTCCCGGCCACCGTGCTGAAGACCTGGGACGTGTCGCTCCCCCGCGGCAGCCCGGCGAGGTACTGGCGCACCGCCGTCCAGTCCCACGCGGCCACCGCCTGCCGCAGCCAGGCGACTTCGGGGTAGGCGGACGTGATCTCGAAGTCCGGGGGCGGGAGCGGGGAGGCGAGCGACATGCGCGGATCTTAAGTGAGGGGTCGGACAACCAGGTTCGCGTCAGCGGGCGGCACGGGCCGGCGGCGCCGGGCGGCCCTCCTTGTCCCATCCGATGAAGGTGTTGGTACGGGCGTGGACGAACGCCTTGACCGGGTCGCCGGAGTAGCTCCACGGCACGCTGCCGACGTAGGCGCCCACGGCTCGGAACTGCTCGACGCCCTCGGCGAACCGCTCGGTGCGGAACAGCGCGTGGGCCAACAGGTGGCGGACGGTCGGGAGGCGGTGGTGGCCGGCCGGTACCTGGCCGACCGCGTCCAGGGTGGCGTCGATGGCCGTGGTCATGAACGGCTTCTGGTAGACGGACAGGTCGTTCACCCGGAACTGGTGCTCGAACGCGGCGTACAGGCGCAGTACCGGGAGCAGGCTGCCCCGGGGCGCGGAGGCGACGGCCTCTTCGGCGAAGGTGAACATCAGCTCGTCGGAGCCGCGCCACTTGGCGCACCAGTACTGGAGGGCCGACACGTGGGCGCCGAAGTGGTGCGGGTCCCGTGCTGTGATCTCGGCCCACAGTGCCCGGAAGTGGTCGTGCGGCCAGCCCAGACCCAGGGCGATGGTGATCTGGGCGACCCAGGGGGTGGGGTCGTCGGGCGCCATCCGGGCCGCCTCCTCGCACGCGGGGAGCGCCTGTGCGAGCAACTGGTGGAAGGAGTCGAACTGTTCGGCCGTGGTGTGCTTCGCGCTCTTCGCCCCGCGGGCCTCGCCGGCGAATGCCACCAGCGCGTCGGCGTGGACGAGGGCGGCGGCGGGGTCGTGCGGATACTCCCTGCGCCACTCCAGCAGCCAACTGTCGTCCTTTACGGCCGCGTGCCCGAGGATGCCGAGCCGGTACCACCGCAGATCCCAGTCCCGCCCGGCCCCCGCCAGGTAGTCGGCCGCGACCCGCCAGTCCCCGGCAACAGCCGCCGCGGCAACAGCGTCCGCCTCCGGATCGGGCCCGGCATACCGCGCATCAAGCTGATCCCCCGGCACGAGCCCGAACTCAGCGGGATCAATGACGACCCGCTTCGCCCTGCCCCGCTGCTCGGCCCGCTGGGCCCGTGCCTTACGGGCGTTCCGGGGGATGGTGACGGCGGCGTAACCGAGGGCGCTTACGCCGGCTATGGCTATGAAGGGGTTCACGAGCGCTCAGGCTACGACTCCGTGATCACTTCCTGCGCCTCAGTGATCCCTTCATTCACTCCTCTTACCGATTCGATATGCGGCGGTTACCTGTCACCACCACACGCCACATAGACGTCAGAGCCCCCATCACGAGTCGCAGCGGGGGCTCTGATGTCCGATGGCGTGGCCGTCAGCGTTGCCGTCAGGTGGCCTTGGGCGCTTGGCCGGCAGAGGCATCAGCCGAATCGTTCGACCGCCAGGTCAAGCCATTTCCGTCCCACTACGGCAGACCGTTCCCGCAGTTCCGTTCTCTGCACATCTCCGCTCCCAGCAACTGTTGACAAGTCAGCAATGTCCCGCCGCTGAATGTCATCCTCTTCGTCCAACAACCGCGCGTTGCACCGACGCTCGAGCCGGAAAGAGGAATTACGGAGTGTTGATGAACAGTCACGCAGGACTCCGGCCCCCAGTCCCGCAGGAGCACCCAACGCCGTATATAGGGCGACAGCTCCCTGATACGCGAATGCACGAGCCCCGGTGACGTCGTCACCAAGAGCGAGCTCTCGCTTCGCAGCAATCCCTTTTCGCTTTTCACGGAATTGTTCAGACGTAAACTTCTCGTGCGGATCGGTGAACCAGGAAGCCCATGAGGACAGACTGGCGCTCGGCAACTTCACGCGACCGAGTTCCAGGCCCTGGTCGGTCGTGAACACCAGTGCCAGCGCGGTGAGTACGACAACGGCGACAGAGCGACGCAGACGTTGAGCACGCCGTGCGGACCTAGGTCTACTGAGTGGCCTGGTAGGCACGGGTGCGACTTCAGCGATCAGTAAGCGACAGATAAGCCCACTAATCTTGCCGTTGTGAACACCCTGCGGACAGGCGCGAGGGGTGATCTTGCGAAGTCCTTGAATGGCCCTTGCTCAACCAGACCGGTTTGTCGATAAAAACTCCTTTGCTGCTTGTGAACGTCTTTGCCGTCACATGATCGAGTGCAGGCCAAACCAACACACGAATGAGCCTGTGGTGATGACGAACGGTCCTAGCGGGCCCGGAAGCGGGACGGGGCGTTGGTGGGGTTGCCGCCCGTGGGGAGTTTCTGGGCGGGGCAGGAGGTGAGGATCTTCTTCATCGCGGACTTCTCGGCCGAGGTGACCCAGAGGTCGTACTTCCTCTTCACGGCGACCTGGGCGGCGACGTAGGTGCAGCGGTACTTCTTCTGCGGGGGGACCCAGCTAGCGGTGTCGCCGTCGCCCTTGCCGCGGTTGGTGCTCGCGTCGACCGCGATGAGGTTCAGCGGGTCGTTGGCGAGGGCTATGCGCTTGCTGCTGTCCCAGTACTTGGCGCCCTTCTGCCAGGCGTCCGAGAGGGCGACGACATGGTCGATGTCGACCAGGCTGCGGCCGCGCCGGTAGGTGACCGTCTTGCCGGAGTACGGGTCGGGCTCCAGTACGCCGAAGGTGACCTTGCACTTGCCTCCACTGAACTTCACCTCCTTCAGGTCGCGTTTGAGGATGTCGTCACGGGTGTCGCAGGAGTTGGAGTCGGTGTCGGCCCAGGCGCTGCCGAAGCGCTCACGGGAGTAACCGGTCTTCGGCGCCCGGCCCTTGACGTCCAGTTGGTCGACGGCATTCAGGGCGGCGCCCCTGGCACCCGTCGGTTCCGCGCCGGACGAGCCGTTGACTTCTTCGGCCTTGCAGCCCGTCACGGCGGTCATCACGGCCATGGCGGTGACAGCCCCGCCCCACAGACGCTTCACGTGCGTCCCCCTCGTACGCCCTGGTCCGTCCGCGGACGCGGGCGGAGAGATCCGCCCTCCACCGTAACGGCCACGCCGCGCTTGATGGAGAGGAGCAGAAGGGGTGTACAAGGTTATTCGGGGCCCTGAGCGTCGGCCGGTCCGTGCGCCTTGCTCAGACCTTGCCTATCCCCAGTGTCGATTCGGAAGGCAGCAGGCCGGAGGAGAGGACCGCGACCCAGTGGTCGCCGAGGAGGTCGCCCAGGCGGTCGGCGTCCGCCCGGCCGAGGGACTGCCACGGGGCGGCGGCCAGGCGGTCGGTGTGCTCCTCGACGCGGCGGCGCAGGGCGCGGCCCTCCCGCGTGGCCGTACCGTCCGGCTCCAACAGGCCGCGTGCCGACAGGCGTTCGCGGGCGGCCGCCCATTCCTCGCGGCTCCAGCCCCGGCTTTCGAAGCGCTCCACGGACGCGGCGCCTATCGCCGCGAAGGACACCAGGGATTCCACGGGATCGAGTCCGGCGACGAGCAGGGCGGCCAGGTGGCCGTCGCCGCGGTGCTCCCGCAGGATCGTGGCCGCGTGCCACAGCTGGAGGTGCGGGGCCTCGGGCCACGGGAGTTCGACGTTGGCCGCCGCGAGGGGGCGGCCCTCGGCGCCGGCCGACTCCGCCGCACGGCGGGCCAGGGCGGCGGCTTCGGCCAGACTCGGCCCTTCGACAGCGGCGCCGAGTATGGCGCGGTAGGCGCGGTCGATGCCCCGCAGACGGGCCGCCAGCACTTCCCGGGGCCCGGCGATGCCCCACGCCCCCTCCATGTGCCGGGCGACCATGCGCGGGCTGAAGCTGTAGAAGGCGGAGGCCACACGCTCGGCGCCAGCCTCTCCCAAGGGAGCGGCGCGCAAAGGGAAATACGTGGGCCAGCGGTCCTCGGTGCCGTACCCGAGGGCGGCCATCTCCTCTTCCACCTCGGGTGCGTAGTAGAGCAGAGCGTGGAACGGCTCCAGCAGGTGCCAGAGCTGGCGTACGCGGGCCGTCTCCACCGCTTCCAGTGTCTTCCCGGACATGCCGGTCTCCTCCCCCGGACGCGACCGTCGGCCGGCCGCCTTCGACTTGACACTGACTAGATTGCCGGAGCCGAAAGAACTTGTCAATGACTAGATTCCGCGTATTCTGGTGCCATGAGCCCCTCGAACTCCACGTCCACCGACCGGCGGACGTACCACCACGGCGACCTGCGGCGGGCCGTGCTGTCCGCCGCGCTCGACGTCATCGCCGCCGAAGGACCCGGCGCGCTGAGCCTGCGCGACCTCGCCCGCCGCGCCGGGGTCTCGCACGCGGCGCCCGCGCACCATTTCAAGGACCGCACCGGACTGCTCACCGCGATAGCCGCCGAGGGGTTCGGCCTGCTCGCGGACGCCCTGCGGGAGGCTCCCGGCCTGCGCGAGGCCGGTGTGCGGTACGTCCGCTTCGCCCGCGAACACCCCGCGCACTTCCAGGTGATGTTCAGCCCGGAGCTGCTGCGCGCCGAGGACCTGGAACTGACCACGGCCCGCGCCCTGGCCGGTGACGCGCTGACCCAGGCCGTCACCACCGTCGACCCCGGCGAGCGGGGCCCCGACGCCCGGCTGGCCGGGATGGCCGCGTGGTCGCTGGCCCACGGCTACGCCACGCTGCTCCTAGGCCACAACCTCGACCACCAGCTGGGAAAGGAGGACCCCGAGGACACGTTCCGCGCCCTCACCGCGATGCTGTTCCACTCGGCGGCCGACTGACAGCGGGCCCGGCTCCGGGCAGCCCCGGCAGCAGTCAGACATCCGAGAGGGCCGGGAGAACCACCGCTCCCCCAGCCCTCTCGACCAGTCCGTGCCCTCTGGAGCCAACCGCCTCAGGAGCCCAGGATCGACGCCAGGAACTCCCCGACCCAGCCCAGGAGTTCCCGGCCCACCAGCGGCTTGCCGCCGACCTTGGCCGTCTTGGGACGCGGCACCAGCACCTGGTGCGCGGTCGGCTTGATGACCGAGCCCGGGTACAGCCGCTTCAGCCGCAGCTCCTGCGACTCGCGCAACTCCACCGGCGCGAAGCGGATGTTGGGGCCCTGGAGGACGATCTCGCCAACCCCGCAGGCCCGCGCGAGCATGCGCAGACCGGCGACGAGCAGCAGGTTCTCCACCGGCTCGGGCAGCTTGCCGTAGCGGTCGGTGAGTTCCTCGCGGACGGCCTTGATGTCCTCCTCCGAGTTGGCGGAGGCGATGGAACGGTACGCCTGGAGGCGCAGCCGCTCGCCCGGCGCGTAATCGTGGGGCACGTGCGCGTCGACCGGCAGCTCGATCTTGACCTCGAGCGGCGCTTCCTCCTCGATCTCGCCGGTCTTCAGCTGGCGCCGGTAGTCGGCCACGGCCTCGCCCACCATGCGCATGTAGAGGTCGAAGCCGACCCCCGCGATGTGGCCGGACTGCTCGCCGCCGAGCAGGTTGCCCGCGCCGCGGATCTCCAGGTCCTTCATGGCGACATACATGCCGGCGCCCATCTCGGTGTGCTGGGCGATGGTGGCGAGCCGTTCGTGCGCGGTCTCGGTGAGCGGCTTCTCCGGCGGGTACAGGAAGTAGGCGTACCCGCGTTCGCGGCCGCGGCCGACACGGCCGCGCAGCTGGTGCAGCTGGGAGAGGCCGAAGTTGTCGCCGCGCTCCACGATCAGGGTGTTGGCGTTGGAGATGTCGATGCCGGACTCCACGATCGTGGTGGAGACCAGGACGTCGAACTTCTTCTCCCAGAAGTCCACCACGACCTGTTCCAGGGCCTGTTCGGACATCTGGCCGTGGGCCGTGGCGATGCGCGCCTCGGGGACGATCTCGCGGAGCTTGGCGGCCGCGCGGTCGATGGACTCGACCCGGTTGTGGATGTAGAAGACCTGGCCCTCGCGGAGCAGTTCGCGGCGGATGGCGGCGCCGATCTGCCGCTCCTCGTAGGGGCCGACGAAGGTGAGGACCGGGTGGCGCTCCTCGGGCGGGGTGGTGATGGTGGACATCTCGCGGATGCCGGTGACCGCCATCTCCAGGGTGCGTGGGATGGGCGTGGCGGACATGGTGAGGACGTCGACGTTGGCGCGCAGCTTCTTGAGCTGTTCCTTGTGCTCGACGCCGAAGCGCTGTTCCTCGTCGACGATGACCAGGCCGAGGTCCTTGAACTTGGTCTCGGAGGAGAACAGCCGGTGGGTGCCGATGACGATGTCCACCGAGCCCTCCCCGAGCCCTTCCAGGACGGCCTTGGCCTCGGTCTCGGTCTGGAAGCGGGACAGGGCGCGCACATTGACCGGGAACTGGGAGTACCGCTCGGAGAACGTACCGAAGTGCTGCTGCACCAGCAGGGTGGTGGGCACCAGGACGGCGACCTGCTTGCCGTCCTGGACGGCCTTGAAGGCGGCGCGGACGGCGATCTCGGTCTTGCCGTAGCCGACGTCGCCGCAGATCAGGCGGTCCATGGGGACGGACTTCTCCATGTCCTCCTTGACCTCGGCGATGGTGGTGAGCTGGTCCGGGGTCTCCGCGTACGGGAAGGCGTCCTCCAGCTCGCGCTGCCAGGGGGTGTCGCCGCCGAAGGCGTGGCCGGGGGCGGCCATGCGGGCGCTGTAGAGCCGGATCAGGTCGGCGGCGATCTCCTTGACCGCCTTCTTGGCGCGTGCCTTGGTCTTCGTCCAGTCGGCGCCGCCCAGGCGGTGCAGGGTGGGGGCCTCGCCGCCGACGTACTTGGTGATCTGCTCCAGCTGGTCGGTGGGGATGTACAGCCGGTCACCGGGCTGGCCGCGCTTGGCGGGGGCGTACTCGACGACCAGGTACTCGCGGGTGGCGCCCTGGACGGTGCGCTGGACCATCTCGATGTAGCGGCCCACGCCGTGCTGCTCGTGGACGATGTAGTCGCCCGATTCGAGGGTGAGCGGGTCGATGGCCTTGCGGCGGCGGACGGGCATGCGGGTGCCCTCGCGGCCGGCGGACTTCTGCCCGGTCAGGTCCGTCTCGGTGAGGACGGCCAGCTTGAGCGCCGGGTCCACGAAACCGTGGTCGATCGAGCCGCAGGAGACGTGGACGACGGACGGGCTCAGCTCGTCGAGGTCGGCGTCCAGCCGGGCCGCGATGCCCTCGCCGCCGAGCACCTCGACGATGCGGGAGGCCGGGCCGTGGCCCTCGGTGAGGAACACCGTGCGCCAGCCGTCGGAGAGCCAGCCCTTGGTGTCGGCGAGGGCGCGGGCGGTGTCACCGCGGTAGGTCTCGGGGGCGCGCATGCCGAGCTTGAGGGTGTCGCCGCCCAGCTCCTCGTCGGCGGCGAACGGCGAGACGGACCACCACATCATGTCCAGCTCGCGCGCGCGGTCCCGTACGTCCGCGATGGACCACAGGGAGGCCGCGCCGATGTCGATGGGCGCCTCGCCGCCGCCCGCGCTGGCCGCCCAGGACGCCTGGAGGAACTCCTGGGAGGTGGCGACGAGGTCGGAGGCGCGGGTACGGACCCGCTCCGGGTCGCAGACCACGGCCATCGCGTTCTTCGGGAGCACGTCGAGGAGCAGCTCCATGTCGTCCACGAGGACGGGGGCGAGGGACTCCACGCCCTCGACCGCGATGCCCTCGGCGATCTTGCCGAGCAGTTCGCCCAGCTCGGGGTGCTCCTCGGCGAGGGCACGGGCGCGGGCACGTACGTCGTCGGTGAGGAGCAGTTCGCGGCAGGGCGGGGCCCACAGGCCGTGGTCGGCGACCTCCAGGGAGCGCTGGTCGGCCACCTTGAAGTAGCGGATCTCCTCTACCTCGTCGCCCCAGAACTCGATACGCAGGGGGTGTTCCTCGGTGGGCGGGAACACGTCCAGGATGCCGCCGCGTACGGCGAACTCGCCGCGCTTCTCGACCAGCTCCACGCGCGCGTACGCCGCGGCGGCGAGGGCTTCCACGATCTCGTTCAGGTCGGCGGTCTGGCCGGTGCGCAGGGAGACGGGTTCCAGGTCGCCCAGGCCCTTGACCTGCGGCTGGAGTACGGAGCGCACGGGGGCGACGACGACGGAGACGGGGCCGGTCTCGGGGTCGTCGGGGCGGGGGTGGGACAGGCGGCGCAGTACGGCCAGACGGCGGCCGACGGTGTCGCTGCGGGGACTGAGGCGTTCGTGCGGGAGGGTTTCCCAGGAGGGGTACTCCACCACGCCCTCAGGGGGCAGCAGCGAGCGGAGGGCCGCCGCCAGGTCCTCCGCCTCGCGGCCCGTCGCGGTCACGGCGAGCACCGGCCGGGCGGTGTCGCGGGCGAGGGCGGCGATCGCCAGGGGCCGGGCCGCCGGGGGGCCTACGAGGTCGATGTGGGGGCGGTTGCCGTCCGTGGCCGCGGTGATCGCTTCTGCGAGGGCGGGGTCCTTGACGACGGCGTCGAGCAGACCGTGCAGGCTCATGGAGGGGCTTTCCGTCCTGGGGGTGGGAACGCGAATCGCCCGACTCGTCGTACGGGCCGGGGGTCTTCCAGCGTACGACGCTGCGCTACGGCTTGGCGGGGGCTGTGGACAACGTCTGCTTCCTGGGGGCTGTGCTGCAGTCGGCGTACCAGGGGGCTCTGCCCCCTGGACCCCCGATTTCCCACCCAGCCCACCGTCTCTGTTGGCTGAGAGGCGGGCGTCTCGGTCGGTCTCGGTTGGCTGTGAGGCGGACGTCTCGTCGGGTGGGCGGGCACGTTCCCGGAGCTGCCCGGACACACACGCCACCCCGGACACGCCGGTGCCGGGAGCTCCCGAGCTCCCGGCACCGGCCCCCGCCACTCCCCCCTACTCCGTGGCGATGGCGCTCAGCACATTCATCCGCCCCGCCCTGAACGCCGGGATCAGAGCCGCGAACAGGCCCACGAAGGCGGAGGCGACGAAGACGGTGATGATCGTCGGCCAGGGAATGTCCAGGACCTTCAGCCCCTGGAGGGCGAGCAGCTTCTGGGCGGTGGCGCCCCAGCCCATGCCCAGGCCCAGGCCGAGCAGCGCGCCGAAGAGGGCGATCACCACCGACTCCAGGCGGATCATGCGGCGGAGCTGGCGGCGGGAGAGGCCGATGGCTCGCATGAGGCCGATCTCGCGGGTGCGTTCCACCACCGAGAGGGCGAGGGTGTTCACGACGCCGAGGACGGCGACGATGATGGCCAGGGCCAGCAGGCCGTAGATCAGGTTGAGGAGCTGGCCGATCTGGTCCTTCAGGGCCTGCTTGTAGTCGGTCTGGTCGCGGACGGTGTACTGCGGGTAGTCGTGCAGGGACGCCTTCAGCGCCTTGTACGCGGCGTCCTGCTGACCTTCCTTGGCGGTGGCGAAGAGGAGCAGGTCGAGCGGCATCCTGTCGGCCGGTACGTACTTCTTCGCGGTGGCGATGGAGACGTACATGGCGCCCTTGTCGACCACGACCTCGTCACTGGTGATCGCGCGGACCGTCAGCTCCGCGGTGCGGCCGCCCTTGAAGGCGACGTCGACCCGGGAGCCCAGCTTGATGCCGTGGTCCTTGGCGAAGCCGGCGAAGACGGACATGGAGTCGGCGCCGTAGGCGTCGGCGAGGTCGCCCTGGACGGTCTTGGTGCGCAGGTCCTCGGCGTAGCTGGGGTCGGCGGCGTTGAGGGACTCGTTCTTGGAGACCTTGCCGTCCGGCGTGGTCATGGTCACCGGGAGAACCTTGTACTCGGTGACCCGCTGCAGGCCCGGCGTGCCCTTGAGGGCGTCGACGGCCTGCGGGGTGATGACGGAGCCGTTGTCGTTCTGGACGATGAAGTCCGCGCCCACCGTCTTGTCGAGCTGGTCGGTGGCGGAGGCCACCATGGACGAGCCGACCACGGACAGGCAGGCCACCAGGGCGAGGCCGATCATCAGGGCGGCGCCGGTCGCGCCGGTGCGGCGCGGGTTGCGCAGCGCGTTGCGCTCGGCCATGCGGCCGACGGGGCCGAAGACCCTGAGGACGATCGCGCCGAGGACACGGACCACGCCGGAGGCGAGCAGCGGGCCGATCACGACGAAGCCGATCAGGGAGAGCACGATGCCGAGGCCCAGCCAGGCCGAGCCGGTCGTGGCGTGGTCACTGGCGGCGGCCGCGGCCAGGCTCGCGGCGCCGGCGCCGGTGAGGACCAGGCCGATGACCGCGCGGATCACGCCGGCCCGGGCGTCGGCCGGGGCCCCGGCGTCGCGCAGGGCGGCCATCGGGGAGATCTTGCCCGCGCGGCGGGCCGGCAGATAGGCGGCGAGGACGGTGACGACGACGCCGAGCACCACACCGGCGACCGGGGTGGTCCAGGCGACCGTCAGGTCGTCCGTGGACAGGTGCATGCCTATCTGGCCCATGAGCTTCATCAGGCCGACGGCGATCCCGACCCCGGCGCCCACGCCGAGCACGGAGCCGACGACGCCGAGCAGCAGGGCCTCGATCAGCACCGACCGGTTGACCTGGCGGCGGGAGGAGCCGATGGCCCGCATCAGGCCGATCTCGCGGGTGCGCTGGGCCACCAGCATCGAGAAGGTGTTGATGATCAGGAAGATGCCGACCAGGAAGGCGATCCCGGCGAAGCCGAGCATCGCGTACCGCATGACGTCGAGGAAGCTCTTCACGTCCTGCTGGTTGGCGTCGGCGACCTCCTTGGCCGTCTGCACCTTGTAGCCGGTGCCGAGCGCGGTGCTCACGTCCCGCTTGAGGCGGGCGTCGGTGACGCCCCGGTCGGCGGTGACGTTGACGTTGGTGAAGACGCCGGTGCGGCCCACCAGGGCCTGCTGGGCGGTCTTGGTGTCCAGGTAGAAGATCGCCGCGCCGGGGTTGGTGACGGTGAAGGTGGCGATGCCGGACACGCGCGCCTGGTGCGTGCCGACAGCGGTGATGACCCCGATGTCGTCGCCGAGCTTCAGCTGGTGCTTCTTCGCGGTGTCGGCGTCGACCATGATCTGGCCGGACCCCCGGGGCGCCGCGCCGGTGGTGATCTTCATGGTGCGGGCGTCGTTGGCGTTCCAGTTGCCGACGATGGTCGGGGCGCCGCTGGTGGGCGACAGCTTCTCCTTGTCGCCGTCGACCACGGTGACCGAGGTGGAGAAGACGGTGCCCTCGGCCGACTTCACGCCCGGTGCCCGCTCGATCTTTCCGACGACCGCGGCGGGAAGCACCGGCGGCTTGCCGGTGTCGGAGGTGGTCTCCCCGGTGTCGGAGGCGCCCTTGGGGCTCACCGTGACGTCGGAGGACGTCACCTGGAA
Source organism: Streptomyces griseoluteus (assembly GCF_004784465.1). GTDB lineage: Bacteria > Actinomycetota > Actinomycetes > Streptomycetales > Streptomycetaceae > Streptomyces > Streptomyces griseoluteus. The sequence goes on from NZ_SRRU01000005.1 coordinate 107,803, forward strand.
GAGCTTGTCGAAGGTGGTGTTCATGGTGTCGGTGAACACCAGGGTGCCGCAGACGAACGCCACCGAGAGCAGGACCGCGATCGCGGAGAGCGCCATCCGGCCCTTGTGCGCGAGGAAGTTGCGCAGCGAGGTCTTCAGGACGGTCATGATGTGCGCCCCCGCGCGTCGAAGTCCTTCATCCGGTCCAGGACCTGCTCGGCCGTGGGCTTGAGCATCTCGTCCACGATCCGGCCGTCGGCCAGGTAGAGCACGCGGTCCGCGTAGGAGGCGGCGACGGGGTCGTGGGTGACCATGACGATGGTCTGGCCCAGCTCGTCCACCGAGCGGCGCAGGAAGCCGAGGACCTCGGCGCCGGCGCGGGAGTCGAGGTTTCCGGTCGGCTCGTCACCGAAGATGATCTCGGGGCGGGCGGCGAGCGCGCGGGCCACGGCGACGCGCTGCTGCTGGCCGCCGGAGAGCTGGGTGGGCCGGTGCCTGAGCCGGTCCTTGAGTCCCACGGTCTCCACGACCCGGTCCAGCCACGCCTTGTCCGGCTTGCGGCCCGCGATGTCCATGGGCAGCGTGATGTTCTCCAGCGCGTTCAGCGTCGGCAGCAGGTTGAACGCCTGGAAGATGAAGCCGATCCGGTCGCGGCGCAGCCGGGTGAGCTTCTTGTCCTTGAGGCCGGTGATCTCGGTCTCGTCCAGGTAGATCTGACCGCTGGTCACGGTGTCCAGACCGGCGAGGCAGTGCATCAGGGTGGACTTGCCGGACCCGGAGGGGCCCATGATCGCGGTGAACTGGCCGCGGGCGATGTCCACGTCGACGTGGTCGAGGGCGACGACGCGGGTCTCCCCGGCCCCGTAGGCCTTCACGACCTGCCGCGCTCGTGCGGCGACGGCCGTAGGCCCTCCAGTACCCCCGTGCCTGGGAATGGTCACAGCCGATGTCACGGTATTTCTCCTATGCGGGTCGATCGCGGGCACCCTGGATCGCGGTGCGATGCGTGGGTTCAGTGGTGCGGGCCGGTACGTCCGTGCGCTACGCCTGAAGTCTGGCCGTGGCGGGGGGTGCCGCACGCTGGTGCGAACCCCCGTTTCCCGGGGGGAAATCCCTACCCCCCGGGGTCCGGCCGACCGCCCCCCTGGCGGCATAAGGACAGACTAAGGACGAGGCACGCCCGCCCTCGTCCTCCGCGGGAACGAACCCTCCCCGAGCCCTTGTACGGAGATACCCCTAGGGGTGCTCCACCGACGGGTGGAGCACTTCTCAGGGTCGTGTCCACCCCCGACCCCGGTCAGCCTCCACCCTTACGCCGCGTCAGGGTCAACCCACCCCCCCTACGGGCACCCCGACATGACCCCGGGTCACCTCGCGGCGGCCCGCCCCGTCAGCTCGGTCAGGCGGTCGCGTACGCGGCTGGTCTGGGCCTGTACGTCGTCCCAGGTGTCGCCGTGTTCGCGCAGGACGCGCTCGGTCTCGCGGGCGGTGCGCTCCGTGTGGAGGCGGGCCCCGGCGAGGATCTCGGCGGCACGCGCGCGTGCCTCGTCCTGGCAGTGCCGCGCCCGCACGGCCGCCTCCTCCAGCGCCCGTCCGGCGGCCGCGAGTCCGGCCTCCGCGCGGGCGGTCCGCTCGGCGAGGCTCGCCTTCGCTGCCGACTCCCGCTCGGCGTCCGCGCGTTCGGCCGCCGCCCGGCGCTCCGCCCGTTCGGTCTCCAGTACGCCGGGCAGCGCGGCGGCATGGGCGCGCGCCTCGCGCAGGACCGCGAGGGCCCGGCCGCGCAGTTCCCGCACCTCGCGCCGGGCGCCCACCCGGATCCGGTCCGCCTCGGCACGCGCCGCGAGCAGCAGCCGCGCGGCCTCCTCCTCGGCCTCGGCGCGCCGTGCCCGCGCCGCCTCCCGCGCGGCCCGTTCGACACCGGCCGCGTCCTGTTCGGCCCGTGCCACCTCGTGCCGGGCCTCCTCGTGGGCCGCCTCGCGCACCGCGCGGGCCTCCTCCCGGAGCAGCCCGAAGGCGTACCGGGCGCGCTCGCCGAGGGTGCCGTACTCCTGCGGGGCCAGCCCCGCGGCCGTCTCCCGCAGGCGCGCGGCCTCGGTCTCCAGCCGCCCGGCCAGCACGGTCAGCCGGGCCGCGCGCTCCCAGGCGGCGTCCCGGTCGCGGGAGAGCGCCGCCAGGTACGCGTCGACCTGGTCGGGACGGTAGCCGCGCGGTGTCCTCGCCGTACCGCTCACCTTCTGACCCCTCTCCGCCGGACCTACCCGACAGGACGATTTCCCGCATATCCTGCCGGTCGGGTCACATCTGTCCATAACGCGACACTCCGCGGACAGGACTTGGCCGGAAGTGGGCAGGAAACGCCAAAGGGCCCTTCACCCGAACCGGTGAAGGGCCCTGTGTGTGAGCGGCGGTGTCCGCTAGAGCAGGCCGTCCCACATCTGCTCCAGCAGCACCGACCACCAGCTCTCCGGCGACGCCAGCGCGGCCGGGTCCAGGGCGGCCAACTGGGCCTGGAAGTCGACGGTCCAGCGGGCCGCCTGCTCCTGGTTCAGGCCGTACCGCAGCCGCCACATCCGGCCCAGCAGGGCCAGGCAGCGGGCGAACTCGGGCAGCCCGGAGTTGACGAACTGCGGCGGCACCGGCGCCCCGCCCGGCCCGCTCTCCACCGGCACGGCCACGATGTTCGCGGTGCCGTACTGCACGCAGATCGCCTTGCCGAAGTCCGTGCCCATCACCAGGTAGGACCCCGCGTCCGAGGCCGGGGCCACCCCGCGCTCGGCCGCCAGCTCGGCCAGCGTCGGCACCGGACGGCCCGGCTGGGCCTGCGCCCAGAAGAACGGGCCCATGTCCAGCGGGAGTCCGGCCACCACCAGGGTGTGCGCGACGACCGGCGGCACACCCTGCCGGGCCACCGCCTGCTGCTCGAACCGGTAGACGCCAGGACCGAACACCGCGGCCAGCTCCTGCGCGACGCCCTCCGGCGGGATCGGCGGCACGGGCGGCACCGGCGGCAGCGGCGCCCGCACCGGCGCGGGCCGCGCGGGACCGTCCGCGACCTGGTGCAGCTCGCCCTGATGGGCCAGCAGCTCCCGCATGCCCTCCTGCCGGCTCGCGTGGTCCGTGCCGTACGGCGCGATGGACGCGATCCGTGCCTGCGGCCACTGCTCCCGGATCATCCGCGCGCAGTACGCGCCCGGCAGTTCACAGGACTCCAGCTCGGTGTGCAGCTCCAGCACCTGGTCCGGCGGCACGTTCATCGCGCGCAGCTCGTGGAAGATCTGCCACTCCGGGTGCGGGGTGCCCGGCGCCGAACGCCGGATGAGCTGCTGCTCCGAGCCGTCGTGGGCGCGGTAGCGCAGCACCGCCTGGTAGCCGGGCCCGACCATGGGCTGCCCCTGCTGCGGAAACCCGTACGCGCCCGGCTGCCCCGGCATCGGCGCGGCCTGCGGAGGCATCGCGCCGGGGGGCGGCATGGCACCGGCCGGGGGCGGCATCGCTCCCGGCGGGGGCATGGCACCGGGCGGCGGCAGGGGCGCGCCCTGCGGCGGCGGACCCGCGTGCGGCATCGGCTGCGGCGCGGGCGGCGGGCCGGGCGGCATACCGGGCACGGGCGGTATCCCGGCCGTCGGCTGGGTGCCGGGGGCGGGGGGCGTGCCGGGGGCGGACGGCGGCGGGGGCACGCCGGGGCCGCCGGGCGACGGCGGGGACAGCACGGTCTCCGCGTGGTGCACGGCACCGGGCGCTCCGGCGGGCCGGGGCGGGGCCGGGGCGTTCGGCGGCTGCGGCGCCCCCTCCGGCCCGGAGGGGCTGTCGAGCGAGGACACCAGCTGCGTCGGTACGTACCCCTCGGCGCCCCCGCCCGGCTGCGCGCCCGGAGTGCCGGGGGCGCCCGGCGGGTGCGGAAGGGCACCCGGACCGCCGCGCGGCTTGCGGGGCGGCGGGGCGGCCTTGCTGGTGGCGGCGTCGGCGATGTCCCCGGCGTGCGGCGGCAGCGGCCGGGCCGGAGCCGGAGGCGTACCGGTGCCCTGGGCAGGCGTCCTGGCGTCGTCCACCGCGGGCGCGACCGCCGTGGGCGGGAGCTGGCTGCCGCCCGACATCAGGGCCGTCTTGGCGTCCGGCGCGGCGGCGGGCGGGGGCGGGGGGCCGTCGTGCACCGGCGGCGCGAACACCGTCGCGGGCAGCGGCACCGAACGGTCCTCGCCGTCGCCGTTGGTGTCCGTACCGGCCCACGGGGTGTCGCCGTCCCGGCGCTCCTCCTCCGTGTCGCCCTTGGCGGCGGGCCAGGCGGCCCCGGTGTCCGGGGCGGCGACGGGGATGCCGGCCTGCGTCCGGGCGAGCCCGGGGGAAGAACCCTGGGCCGGGACCGAGGGCGCACCCTGACCGGACCCGGTGTCAGCACCCGCACGCCGGTCCGGGATGCCCAGCTTGTCCGCCGCCTCCTGCAGCCACTCCGGCGGACTCAGCAGGAACGACGTCTGGTTGAGGTCCACCCGCGCGGCGGGCGGCACCGGCACCGCGTCCTCGACGTCGTCGGGGCGGCCGTACAGCTCCTCGTACCGGCGGACGAGCTCGCCCACCGGCAGCGCGGGCCACAGCGTGGCCTCGCCGCTGTCCCGCGCGATGACCAGCCGCTGGCCGCCCGCGTCGGAACGCGGGCCGTCGGCACGGTCCTCGCCCCACACCACGAACCCGAGGTCGAACTCCCGCACCCGCACCTCCCGGTGCTGGTACGCCGGGACGTCCCCGTTGATCCACTCCTCGCCGCGCTCCTGCGCGCGCGCAAACGTCACCATGACCCGGACCTCACTCCCCCGCCGGCGCCGGCGCCGCGGACACCGGGACGGCGTGCGCGAAGCCGCCGTCCACCATCAGACTCGCCACCGTGTCCAGCTCCGGCGGATCACCGGCCAGCCGGGACAGGAACGCGTCGAAGTCGTCCCCGCAGGGCAGCAGCAGCCGCTCCACGCGCTCCGCCGCCGACCACGACGGGTCGGTGTCCCGTACGTCGTCGTACGCGCAGAACCACACCGAACCGGCCCGCTCGCCCTTCACCTTCACCGCGAGCAGACCGCCCTGGACGAACGCGACGCCCAGGTAGTCCTTGGTCAGGTGGTCGCGCAGGCACTTGTTCACGTACACCAGGTCGTTGACCGCCGCCTCGTCGCGGACCGTGAAGAACGGCTGGTCCAGCAGCAGGCCCAGTTCGGCGTCGAGCGCGGCGCCCACCGGGGCGCAGCCGCCTGCCGCCTTCAGGAACGACCGGTAGGCGCCGGGCAGCCGGTAGCCGAGGTCCTCCTCGACACCCTGCACCTGCGACTCCGTCACCGCGACCCCGGACTTGGGGAGCGCGAAGTGCGCCGGACGCGTCTCGTTCAGCGGACGGGTGCCGCGCTTGGCGTGGTCCACCGCCGCCGTCGCCACCCCGCCGTGGTGCCGCAGCAGCGCCTTCACCTCCACCGGGATCAGCTCGAGCCGCCGGGAGTTCGCCACGTGGTGCCACGTCCAGCCGTGCGGCGTCGCCACCTCCGGCACCGTGTCCCACAGCTCGTGCCCCGACGCCGCGAGCACCGCGTTCGCCGACACGTAGTCCGTGAGCCGTAGTTCGTCGACGCCGAACCCCTCCGGAGGCTCCGCGATCTCGGCCGCCGCGCGCGCGTACGGCGCGAAGTCGGGATGACCGTGCTCGTCGATCCGCACCCCGCGCGGATGGCGGGCCGCCCGCACCGGGTCCGGGAAGTGCACGACCTGCCCGGCATAGGCCGCGTTCGGCGGCGCGGCTTCCTGCCCGAGCCGACCTGTCGTCATGGCGGTTGCCCCCTGCGGCACTCTGTACGAGCCAAGACGCCCCGACCCGTATCCGACTGTCTTCAACGTCACCGACGCCCTTGCCCGCGCCCCGGCGCGGTGCCGACAGCCTATGCGGTACACGTGTGCCGGTCACCGGCCCACCGGACCCCGGCCCTCCGCCCCACCCTCTCGAACACCCCCGCGAGAGCCCGTCAGTTGTGTGACCAACCGTCACCGCACGTGACGGTGGAGTCCCGCCCCAGCGTGTCGCACCGCCCCAGCTTCCGCAGCCGCCACGGCATTTGGCACTCTGTGTCCTCCGGGCGAGGGCCCAGGGGAGGGAAGACGACCATGAACACGATGCCGACCGGAGGTACCGACGTGCGGGCCGGCGACCCCCGCATCGGCTGGAGCGACAGCACCGAACCTCCCGCCCCCGCCCTGCTGCACCGCCGCGACGGCATCCTGCCCGCCGTCGCCGCCGCCCTCTCCGTACGCGGCGCCACCCTCACCGGCACCGCCGCCCGCGGCGACCAGCCGGCCCCCCTGCACCACCTCGTGCAGGACTTCCTCGACACCCTCACCAGCGGCCAGCGCGACCGCTTCACCGGACGGTGCGCCGAGACGATCCTCATCTCCCGGCACCTCACCGCGGCCGACGCCACCCGCAGCAGGCGCTCCGCCCGCCGCCCCATGACCAACGGCGAGGCCCGCAAGTCCCTGAAGCACGCCAAGCTCACCGCCCGCCGCATACGCGAGGACGGTGACCCGCTGCACGGCTCCTTCGCCACCCCCTGCCGCGCCTGCGCCGCCCTCAGCGCCCACTTCGGCGTCCGCATCGTCGACCCGGCCGGCACCGGCGACTGACCCCGCCCCGCCCCCGCCGGGCCCCCGAAGCCAGCTCACCAGCACGACGATCGACAGGGCAGATGCACTCCGACCGCACCTCATCCCCCAGGCCCACCGCACCCCACGGGCCGGGCGGCACCGCACCCCGCTTCCCCGGCGCCGTCGACAACGCGCTGCGCACCGCGGGCTGGCACCCCGGCCGCTGGGACATAAAGCAGGCCGAGATCTGGGCCGACACCCTGCGCGAACACCTCTCCCCCGCAGGACACCGGCACGCCGTCTTCCCCGCCGCCGTCGAAGCCTGGGCCGAGTTCGGCGGACTCCGCATCACCCCCACCGGCACCGGCCGGCAGATCGCGCCGGCCAACCTCCACCTCGACCCGCTCCAGGGCCTGCACCTCGCCCGCACCCTGGGCGACCTCGGCCGCGCGCTCGGCACCGAACTCAGCCCGCTCGGCGAGGAGACCGACACCGCCGCCCTCCTCGCCATCGACACTCAGGGCCGCGTCTACACCCTCGACCACACCGGCGACTGGTACCTCGGCCCCGACATCGACCACGCGCTGACCGCGCTCATCGCCGGCACCCAGCCCGCCCGCCTCACCACCGGCTGACCCCCGCGGCGCCCTTCACCGCGAACACCCAGCGGTTGGCGGCCAGCGCGTCGTCCGGCTCCGGCCGCGGGCCCCGCCCGTACCGGCGGACATGGTCGTACGGCGTCCCCACCTCGGTCCGCCAGCCCCGGCCCGCCAGATCCGCCGCCGAGTCCGGACGCGGATCGCCGTCGAACAGCGCCGGCAGATCCACCCCGAGCCGCTCCCGCGCCTCCGCGTACACCGGGCTGTCCCGCACCGCGCGGGCCTCCTTCAGCAGCTTCACCTCGTACCCGAGCATGCTGTCCGGCGCGCTCAACTCGTCGACGACCGCGACCAGTCGGCGTTCGGCGGCCGCCGGGAGATACAGCAGCAGCCCCTCCGCCAGCCACGCCGTCGGCAGCCCCGGCTCCAGACCGGCGCCGAGCAGCGCCGCCGCCCAGTCACCGCGCAGATCCACCGGCACCGGTACCCGCCCCGCCGACGGCACCGCGCCCGCCCGGGCCAGCACCCGCTCCTTGAAGCCGAGCACACCGGGGCGGTCCACCTCCCACACCGTGCTGCCCGACGGCCAGTCCAGACGGAAGGCCCGCGTGTCCAGGCCCGCCCCCAGCAGCACGAACTGCCGGATCCCGGCCCGCGCCGCCGACCGCAGCGCGTCGTCCAGCACCCGCGTCCGCAGCCCGAAGTACCGCGCCAGGCGCCCCCACACCGGATCGGCGTCCCCACGCGGCACCTCCTCCAAGGACACCGGCCAACGCGCCGACACCGGCGCCGCCCGCACGAAGCACTCCGCGTACGGGTCACGCGCCAGCGCGTCCGGACGGCGCGCCTCGATCGCCCGCGCCGCCGCCACCAGCAGCGCGGTCACCCCCACCCCCGCGTCCACTCCGAAGTCACCGGCACCGGACCGGCCTGCCGCACCGACGGTTGTGATGACCCCTCCTCGGTCGAAGGACACACGGCCCACAGCTCCGGATCCGCACGCGTCGTCAGCCGGGCCCCGTACACCCGCCGCATGAACGACAGGATCACCGGCTCCGGCAGATGCAACGGCGTTGTGCAGTCGGTCAGCACCGACACCTCGAAACCCTTCTGGAACGCCGTCCGCGCCGTCGAATCCACACACACATCGGTGAACACCCCCGCGAACACCAGCCGCACCACCTCCCGCTCCCGCGGGTACGCCTCGAACCCCTCCGCCAGGAACGCGTCGAAACACGCGTACTTGGTGAACACCCGCTCCCGCGCGGCCGGCACCACCCCGTGGAACTCCGCGCCCCTGCTCCCCGTCACGCACTTCGGCCGCCTGCCCCGCGCCCGGTCCCGCCACCGCCAGCTCGCTCCCTGATGCCCGACGTCCCCCAAGAACCGGACGAACACCACCTCCACCCCGGCCGCCCGCGCCTGGTCCACCACCCCGGCCGCGGCCCCCGCCGCATCCGCCAGCACCCCCGGATCGCTCCCATGACGGGCGGCGGCCGACGCATCGCAGAAATCGTTCTGCAGGTCGACCACCACCAGCACCACCCCCCTCACGCCCCCGCCACCAGCGCCTGCGCCCCCGCTCCCGGACCCGGCACCCCCAGCCCCGCCAGCACCCCGGCCACCACCTCACCCGTCGACGCCGAACCCCCCACGTCCGCCGTGCACACCCCCCGCGCCGACAGCCCCGCCAGCGCCCCCTCCACCGCGGCCACCGCCCCCGCACACCCCACGTGCCGCTCCGCCACGGCCGCCGCCGCCCGGATCGTCGCCACCGGATTCACCAGATCACGGCCCTCGAGATCGTCCGCCGAGCCGTGCACCGTCTGGAACTCCACCAGCCCCGCCACCCCCGGCAGCAGATGCACGTTCTCCGTGAACCGGCTCTCCTGCCGCTCACCCCCGAACCGGTCCAGCAGCACCACATGCATGATGTCCGCCCACTCGTTCCCCGCCACCACCACCGTCCTCGGCGGCAGCCCGTGCGCGATCAGATCCCGGTTCACCGTGTCCGGCTGGCACGACCGGATCTCCACCCCGTGCCGCTCCGCCGCCCGCCGCACCCAGTCGTCCAGCGCCCCGTCCAGCAGATGGAACTTGTACGCCATCACCACCCGCGCCGCCCCACCCCCCGGCCACACCAGCCGCGCCCGCGCCAACGCGCAGCCGATCACCTCGTTCGTGATCCCCTCGCTGAACTCCATCGTCCGCACCACACGCCCCGGCTCATGCCGGTTCTCCCCCGTGTAGAACCCCTGCGCCTGATCCCGCACCAGCAGCAGCTCCGGCGCCACCCCGCCCGGCGGACCCCCCAACCCGTCCACCTTCACCGCACGCAACCGCTGCCGCACCAGATACAACGACTGCGCGTTGACCGCCGTACGGAACACCGCCGAGACCCCCCGGCCCGCCAGCCCCCGACAGAACGCCTCGTACTGCGCCGCGTCCTCCTCGGTCAGCGCCGCGACCCGCTCCGGCGCCTCACCCCGCAGCGACACATACGAGTGGTAGACCCGCTCCGAACGCTCCACCCGCACCGGCACCCCCTACGCCCCCGCCAGATGCCCCAGCACCCGCTCGAAGACCCCGGCCACCTCCGCGCCCGTACCCCGCCCCAAGGCGAGCCCCACGACCGTCACCCCGGACCGCCCCTCTCCCCGACCGACCCGCCCCGCCCCCGCCTCACACCGCCGCGCCCACCAGGTGATCCCCCGGAATCCCCGCCTTGTCCGGCGCGTAGAAGTCCTCGATCCCCGCCACCCAGGTCGCCACCGCGATCCGGTCCTCCCCGTCCGGCCCGAACGCGTCGAACAGCGCGTCGATGTTCGGGCCCGCGAAACCGATCGCCCGCATCAGCGCCGTGAACAGCGGCCGCTCGATCACCCCGTCCCCGTCCGGATCACCCAGCGCCGCCAGCGCCTCCGCGAACTCCCGCACCGTCCCCGCGAACCGCTCCGGCGCCAGCACACACGCCCGGTACTCCTCCAGCGTGATCCGCCCGTCCCCGTTCGCGTCCAGCTCCCCCTCCAGCGTCTCCCAGTACCGCTGGAACGCCGCCGACATCCGCGCCCGCGCACCCTCCCCCGAACCCTCCGCCGCCGCCGTCACCCGCGACGCCATCAGCTCGAAGTCCTCCGGGTCCAGACGACCGTTGCCATCCGCGTCGAACAGCGAGAACACCAGCGTCACCCGGTCGATGGCCTCAGTACGCATGACCGACCAGACCCCTTCGTCGACTCGCCCCGAACCCCTCGGCACGCACCGACACACTGCGTCCCCGAAGCCCCCCGCATGCCGCACGCCGGCCACGTTCATCCAATGGGTGGATTCAGCACCTACCGAGGATTGGACGGCGAACACGACATGAGCGGCCACCGCGGAACCCGGCCCCTACGCGGCCGGAATCACCGCCGACACCCGGAAACCCCCCGCATCCGTCGGCCCCGACACGAACACACCGCCCAGCGCCACGACCCGCTCCCGCATCCCCAGCAGACCATTGCCGCCCGACGGCAGACCCGCCGACGCCGAGCCCGGCTCCGGCGGCGAATCGTTCTCCACCTGCATCGCGAGCTCCGCCGCCCGATGAGCGAGCCGCACATACGTCTTCGCACCCGCGGCGTGCTTGTGCACGTTCGTCAACGCCTCCTGCACCACCCGGTACGCGGTCTGCTCCACCTCCGCCGGATACGACCGCAGTTCCCCCTCCACCGACAGCGCCACCACCATCCCGGCCGCCGCCGACTGCCCCACCAGCTCCTCCAGCTCCGACAGACACGGCCCGTCCACCACGACCACCTCGGCCGCCGCCTTCGACGCCGCCTCCGCCGCCGCAGCCCCCACCGCGGCCAACGGCACCGGAACCGGCTCCGGCTCCACGCGCCGCCGCACCGCCTCCCCGGAATCCCCCGACCGCAGCACCCCGAGCATCTCCCGCAGCTCGGTCAGCGCCTGCCGGCCCATGTCCCCCACCAGCGCCGCGTTCCGCACCGCCTTCTCCGGGTCCTTGCGGGCCACCGCCTGCAACGCCGCCGCGTGCACCACCATCAGACTCACCCGGTGCGCCACCACGTCGTGCATCTCCCGCGCGATCCGCGTGCGCTCCTCGCTCCGCGCCCACTCCGCGCGCTCCTCCGCCCGCTCCGCGAGCAACTGCAGCTCCCGCTCCAGGCTGTCCGCCCGCTCCCGCAGGCTCTCCATCAGCCGGCGCCGGGCCCCCACGTACAGCCCCAGCAGCAGCGGAGGCGCCGTCAGACCCAGCGAGGTGGTCACCGCGGCGAACGGCACGAACCAGTCGCCCAGCGTCAGATCACCGCGCGCCATGTCCTGGCGCACCCGCACGAACGTCACGATCATCGTGCCCACCAGCGACATGCCCGCCAGCGCCACGATCACCCGGCGCGGCAGCTCGCACGCCGCCAGCGTGTACAGGCCGACGATGCCCATCAGGAAGCCCATCTGGGCGGGCGTCACCGCGATCGCCACCAGGACCACCGCGACCGGCCACTTCCGGCGCACCAACAGCACCGAACCCGCCAGCAGCCCGAACACGACACCGAGCCACACCGGCACGCCCGCGTCCCGCGCGAACGGCACACCCTCCGCGCCGCACTCCACCGCCGACGCCAGCCCCAGGCCGACGTCCAGCACCGCACCGCGCCGTCTCTCCCACCACCATGGGCCGGTCGGCGCCCTGGTGTGGTCTTCCCCCGTCGTGGTCATGCCCTCCAGCCTACGGGCGCTCCCGGTGGCATTTCCGGTGACTTTCTCCTACCCACCCGGACCACGGACCCCTCCGTCACTCGAACTACTGAACTCCGCCGTACGGGCCCCGGAGGCTCACATTCCGCCCGGACGATATGCAAATGGCACATTCACCAGGCAAAACCTCCAAGTACGCCGACTTCGAAGGCCTCCGCGCCCAGGCGGTCACCCTCCGCCGCCAGGGCATGAGCCTCCGCCAGATCCGCGACCACCTGAAGATCCACAACAACGACCTCCTCAACCGCCTCGTCCACGGCGAACCGGCCCCGGAGTGGACCAAGCGCCCCAACGCCAAGGACGACCTCCGGGAGCAGGCACGGGAACTCCGCCGCCAGGGCTGCACGTACGACCAGATCGAAGCGGCACTGGGTTGCTCGCGCAGCTCGGTGTCGCTGTGGGTGCGGGATCTGCCGAAGCCCGAGCCCCGGGACCCGACCGAGCAGGCGAAACTGGCCGCGCGGAAGAGGTGGGATCACGAGCTGGCCATCCGTGACGAGGAGCGCCGACGGACCAAGGAGGAGGCCCGACGGAGGGTCGGCGCGGTGTCGGAACGCGAGTTGTTCCTGGTCGGCGTCGGGCTCTACTGGGCGGAGGGGGCCAAGGACAAGCCGTACGACCGTCGCGAGAACGTCACGTTCGTCAACAGCGACCCCGGCATGATCACGACCTTCCTCGCCTGGCTCGACCTGCTGAGCGTGGAGCGCGAGCGGCTGCGCTTCACGGTGATGATCCACGAGACAGCGGACGTGCCGGGCGCCGAGCGGTTCTGGGCCGAGGTGGTCGACGCGGACCGCGCCGCCTTCAACAAGACCTCCCTCAAGAAGCACAACCCGAAGACCGTCCGGCGGAACACGGGCGAGGACTACCGGGGTTGCCTCGTGATCAAAGTCCTGAAAAGCGCAGACTTGTACCGTCGCATCGAGGGCGCCTGGTACGGCATAGTGGAGGCCGCGCGCGAAGCCGATCAATCAAATCGGACATAGCACGCTATTCATCCCGGATCGTCTAAGGGTAGGACAAACGGTTTTGGTCCGTTGAATGAGGGTTCGAATCCTTCTCCGGGAGCCCACAGCAGTCACCTTCGAGGTTCGGGTCCCGACCGGCACACCCCCGGCGGGACCCGCTCTCATGTCCGCCAAAAGGCCCCCCGGTATTCTGCCGCCAGTCACCACCTCTTCCCAGAGCCGAAAGGCAACCCCGTGAGCGCCATTCGCCCGGCAGCCGTCGTCGTTCTCGCAGCGGGTGAGGGCACCCGTATGAAGTCGGCCACACCGAAGGTCCTGCACCAGATCTGCGGCCGCTCCCTGGTCGGTCATGTGCTGGCCGCCTCCCGTGAGCTGGACCCCGCCGAGCTGGTGGTCGTCGTCGGCCACGCCCGTGAGCAGGTCGCCGCGCACCTCGCCGAGATCGACCCCGAGGTCCGCACGGCCGTGCAGGAGCAGCAGAACGGCACCGGGCACGCGGTGCGCATGGCGCTGGAGGAGCTGGGCGGCCCGGTGGAGGGCACCGTCGTGGTGGTCTGCGGCGACACCCCTCTGCTGACCGCGGACACCCTGGCGGCCCTCACCGCCACGCACCAGGCGGACGGCAACGCCGTGACCGTGCTGACCGCCGAGGTCCCGGACGCGACCGGTTACGGCCGGATCGTCCGGGACGGCGCGAGCGGCGCGGTGACCGCGATCGTGGAGCACAAGGACGCGACCGACGAGCAGCGGGCGATCGCCGAGATCAACAGCGGTGTGTTCGCGTTCGACGGCCGGCTGCTGGGGGACGCGCTGAAGCAGGTGCGCACCGACAACAGTCAGGGCGAGGAGTACCTGACCGATGTGCTGGGCATCCTGCGGGCGGCCGGGCACCGGGTGGGTGCGTCGGTGGCGGGTGACCACCGGGAGATCGCCGGGATCAACAACCGGGTGCAGCTCTCGGAGGCCCGCCGGACGCTGAACGACCGTCTGCTGACGGCCGCGATGCTGGATGGCGTGACCGTGGTGGACCCGGCGACGACGTGGGTGGACGTGACGGTCGGCTTCGGCCGGGACGCGGTGGTGCACCCGGGTACGCAGCTCACCGGTGCGACGCGGATCGGGGAGGGCGCGGAGGTCGGCCCGAACAGCCGTCTGAACGACACGGTGGTGGGCGTGGGCGCGCGCGTGGACAACACGGTGGCGGACGGCGCGGTGGTCGGCGAGGGCGCGACGGTGGGTCCGTACGCGTATCTGCGGCCCGGTACGCGGCTGGGTGTGCGGTCGAAGGTCGGTACGTACGTGGAGACGAAGAACGCGTCGATCGGTGAGGGGACGAAGGTTCCGCATCTGTCGTACGTGGGGGACGCGACGATCGGTGATTTCACGAACATCGGCGCGGCGAGTGTGTTCGTGAACTACGACGGTGAGAGCAAGCACCACACGACGGTGGGGTCGCATTGCAAGACCGGTTCGGACAACATGTTTGTGGCTCCTGTCACGGTCGGGGACGGCGCTTACACCGGCGCGGGGTCCGTGATCACGAAGGATGTGCCGCCCGGTGCGCTGGCCGTGGCCCGTGGTCAGCAGCGGAATATCGAGGGCTGGGTGGCTCGTAAGCGTCCGGGGAGCGCGTCCGCGAAGGCGGCGGAGGCGGCGTCCCGGCCGGGCGTGGACGAGGGCTGAGGGAAGGCTCGCCGGAAACGGTCGCGTCGAACACGGCGTACCGTGATAAGTGCACAACCGCACCCCTACCAGCCGATTCGGCCCTCTCGTGCCCCGTCGAGAGGTCGCTTGGCCGGCGGCTGGCTGAGAACCTCTGAGGAGACAGTGCTGTGACCGGGATCAAGACGACCGGCGTGAAGAAGATGATGTTCTTCTCCGGCCGCGCCCACCCCGAACTTGCCGAGGAGGTCGCTCACAAGCTCGGTGTGGGGGTCGTCCCCACCAAGGCGTTCGACTTCGCCAACGGTGAGATCTATGTGCGTTATCAGGAGTCGGCGCGTGGCGCGGACTGTTTCCTGATCCAGAGCCACACGGCGCCGATCAACAAGTGGATCATGGAGCAGTTGATCATGATCGACGCGCTGAAGCGGGCGTCGGCGCGCTCCATCACGGTGATCGTGCCGTTCTACGGGTACGCCCGGCAGGACAAGAAGCACCGTGGCCGTGAGCCGATCTCGGCGCGTCTGATCGCGGACCTGATGAAGACGGCGGGTGCGGACCGCATCCTGACCGTGGATCTGCACACGGACCAGATCCAGGGCTTCTTCGACGGTCCGGTGGACCACCTGTTCGCGCTGCCGCTGCTGGCGGACTACGTGGGCGCGAAGGTGGACCGGTCGAAGCTGACCGTGGTCTCCCCGGACGCGGGCCGGGTGCGGGTGGCCGACCGCTGGTGCGACCGGCTGGGTGCGCCGCTGGCGATCGTGCACAAGCGCCGGGACAAGGACGTGGCGAACCAGGTCACGGTGCACGAGGTCGTGGGTGATGTCGAGGGCCGTATCTGTGTCCTGGTGGACGACATGATCGACACCGGTGGCACGATCTGCGCGGCCGCGGACGCGCTGTTCGCGCACGGGGCCGAGGACGTCATCGTGACGGCGACGCACGGTGTGCTGTCGGGTCCGGCGGCGGACCGGCTGAAGAACTCGCGGGTGAGCGAGTTCGTGTTCACCGACACGCTGCCGACGCCGGGTGAGCTGGCGGCGGATCTGGACAAGATCACGGTGCTGTCGATCGCCGGGACGATCGCCAGCGCGGTGCGTGAGGTGTTCGAGGACGGTTCGGTGACGAGCCTCTTCGACGAGCAGTGAGGTTTCTGCAGGTCCTCTGAGGGGCGGCGGAAGATCCTTTTGGGCGCGGCCCCCTTGCCGAGTAGACTGCGACAGTTGCTCGGCGAGGGAGGCCGCGCCCGTGTTTCACGGGTGCCGGTTGTCCGTTATCGACGCGCTCTTCGTAGCAGGCCGTTCGTGGCCGGGTGACCACGTCCCATCTACCTGTACGAGGAGTGATCCGTATGTCCGAGGTCAAGCTCGCCGCCGAGTCCCGCACCGAGTTCGGCAAGGGTGCCGCCCGTCGCATCCGCCGTGAGAACAAGGTTCCCGGTGTCCTCTACGGCCACGGTTCCGAGCCGCTGCACCTGACCCTGCCGGGCCACGAGCTGCTGCTGGCGCTGCGTACGCCGAACGTCCTGATCGCCCTGGACATCGACGGCAAGACCAACGAGCTGGCGATCCCGAAGTCCGTGCAGCGCGACCCGCTGAAGGGCTTCCTGGAGCACGTCGACCTGCTGCTGGTCAAGCGTGGCGAGAAGGTCACCGTCGAGGTCCCGGTCGTCGCCGAGGGCGAGCTGGCCCCGGGCGGCAACCTGCTCGAGCACGTGCTGAACGCGCTGCCGGTCGAGGCCGAGGCCACCCACATCCCCGAGTCCGTGACGGTCTCCGTCGAGGGCCTGGAGGCCGGTGCCTCCGTCCACGCCAAGGACATCGAGCTCCCCAAGGGTGTCTCCCTGGCCGTCGAGGGCGACGCCGTCGTCCTCCAGGTCCTGGCCGCGCAGGCCGAGGAGCCGGCCGAGGAAGAGGCCGCCGCGGAGGGCGAAGAGTCCGCCGAGGCCTGAGCCGTACCGGCTTGAATCATCCGGCAGCCGTCGTCCCCGTTCTCCGGGGGCGGCGGCTGCCGCATATCGAGGAGAGATGGGTCGTTGAGTACCCCCGCGAACGCCCCTTGGCTGGTGGTCGGGCTCGGTAATCCGGGGCCGGAGTACGCGATGAACCGGCACAACGTCGGTTTCATGGCGGTGGATCTGCTCGCGGAGCGGATCGGCGGGAAGTTCAAGCGTGCCGGCAAGGCGCAGGCGCAGGTGCTGGAGGGCCGGATCGGTCCGGTGGGTCCGGCGAACCGGCGGGTGATCCTGGCCAAGCCGATGTCGTACATGAACCTGTCGGGCGGTCCGGTGAACGCGCTGCGGGACTTCTACAAGGTGCCGCTCTCCCAGGTGGTGGCGGTCCACGACGAGCTGGACATCGACTACGGTGCGCTGCGGCTGAAGCTGGGCGGCGGCGACAACGGGCACAACGGCCTGAAGTCGATGACGAAGGCGATGGGCCCCGACTACCACCGCGTCCGCTTCGGCATCGGCCGTCCGCCGGGCCGGATGCAGGTGGCGGACTTCGTGCTGAAGGACTTCGCCTCCGCCGAGCGCAAGGAACTGGACTACTTCGTGGACCGCGCGGCGGACGCGGTGGAGTGCCTGGTCACGGAGGGGCTGGAGCGGGCTCAGTCGGCGTACAACTCGTAGCGTCCGGGAGGTCGGCGGCACCTTGGAGTTGACCCGCCGTAGGGGTATGGCCAATGATCCCGGCCATGCCTGCTGCCTCCGCCACTTCCGCGCGTTCCGGCTCCGTCGTCCGGGTGGGCCGGGTCGTGGCCGCGGGGGTGTTCGCCGCGCTGATCGTGTTCGCCGGGGCCTGGGGGTCCTGGGGGAGCGCGCAGCACGCGATGCTGCCCAAGGGGCGCGAGCGGGGCACGCTGACGGTGACGGACTGTCTGCCGGAGCGGTGTGCGGGCACGTTCAAGCCGCTGTCGCCCGGCGCCACCGCGCGGCCCTCCGTCCGCATCGAGCGGTCGGTGGTGGTGCGCGAGGGGCACAGCTACGACGTCGTCCTGGAACCCGGTACGGACGTCGCCGTGCGCGCGGGCGTCTCCGGTGTGCTGCTGGCCTGGCTGCCGCTCGGCGGCGCGCTGCTGCTGGCCTCGGTGGTGGTCGCGGGCGGCATGCGGATGCCCCGGGCGGCCTGGGTGCTGGGCCTGGCGGGCGCGGGCCTGCTGACGGCGGCCTTCGTGCTGTCCTGAGATAGCCGTCCTGAGAAAGCCGTCCTGAGCCGTCCTGATACGCCGGTGCCCCCGGAGCCGACACGCTCCGGGGGCACCGCCGTACCGCCGCGGGTCAGCCGGTGTTGCGCAGACCCGCCGCGACGCCGTTGACGGTGAGCAACAGGGCGCGGCCCAGGGTCGGGTCCGGCTCCTCACCGGCGGCGGCCGCGTCGCGCTGGCGCTTGAGCAGCGCCACCTGGAGGTAGGAGATCGGGTCCAGGTAGGCGTCGCGGATGCTCAGGGTCTGCCGCAACTCGGGCTGTGCGTCCAGGAGCTGCTTCTCCCCGGTGATGCGCAGCACCTCGGCGACGGTCAGCTCGTGCTCGGCCCTGATGGTGTCGAAGACGTGCTTCAGCTCGTCGGGGACGAGCGTGTCCACGTAGTGCTGGGCGATGCGCAGGTCGGTCTTGGCGAGGGTCATCTCGACGTTGGAGATGAAGTTACGGAAGAAGTGCCACTGCTCGTGCATCTCACCGAGCACGGTGTCCAGACCGGCCTCGCGCAGGGCCTTCAGCCCGGAGCCGACGCCGAACCAGCCGGGGACGATCTGCCGGGACTGGGTCCAGCCGAACACCCACGGGATGGCCCGCAGTCCGTCCAGCGAGACGCCCGAGCCCGGGCGGCGCGAGGGCCGCGAGCCCAGGTGCAGCTCGGCGAGCTGGTCGACCGGCGTGGAGGCGAGGAAGTACGTCGGCAGGTCCGGGTCCTCGACGAGCCGGCGGTAGGCGGCGTGGGCGGCGTCGGAGACGACGTCCATGGCCGCGTCCCAGCGGGCGAGCGCCTCGTCGGACTGGCGGGGCGCGGTGTGCAGGGCGGACGCCTGGAGGGTGGCGGCGACCGTCAGCTCCAGGTTCTCCCGCGCGAGAGACGGGATCAGGTACTTGTCGGAGATGACCTCGCCCTGCTCGGTCACCTTGATCTCGCCCTCCAGGGTGCCCCAGGGCTGCGCGAGGATCGCGTCGTGCGAGGGGCCGCCACCGCGGCCGACGGTGCCGCCGCGGCCGTGGAAGAGGCGCAGCCGTACGCCGTAGCGGTGGGCGACGTCGCGCAGCCGGCGCTGGGCGCGGTGGATCTCCCACTGGCTGGTGGTGATGCCGCCGAACTTGGAGGAGTCGGAGTAGCCGAGCATGACCTCCTGGACGTCCCCGCGCAGCGCGACCAGGCGCCGGTAGGACGGGTCGGAGAGCATGTCCTCCAGGATGGTGTCGGCGGCCTTCAGCTCGTCGGTGGTCTCCAGCAGCGGCACGATGCCGATCTTCGCCCAGCCGGCGTGCAGGTCGAGCAGCCCGGCCTCGCGGGCCAGCACGGTCGCCGCGAACACGTCGTCGGCGCCCTGGCACATCGAGATGATGTACGACTCGACGACCTCGGGCCCGAAGACCTCCAGCGCCCGCTTGACGGTCTGGAAGACGCCGAGGGTCTTGGCGGCGGCCGCGTCGACCGGGGCCGGGCTCGGGGCGAGCGGGCGGCGCGAGCGCAGCTCCTTGGCGAGCAGCTTGGCCCGGTACTCGCGCGGCATGTCGGCGTAGCGCCAGGACTCCTCGCCGAGCCGGTCGAAGAGCTGGCCGAGGGCGTGGTGGTGGGCGTCGGCGTGCTCGCGGACGTCCATGGTGGCGAGCTGGAGGCCGAAGGCGGCCAGGGTGCGGATGACGCGGTCGATGCGGCCGTCGGCGAAGAGGGCGCCCCGGTGCTCGCGCAGGGAGGTCTGGATGATCCGCAGGTCGGCGAGGAGTTCGGCGGTGCCGAGGTAGTCCCGGCCCTCCTCGTGCGGGGTGTTGCGGGCCAGGCGCTGCTTGGTGTTCTCCAGCTTCTGCCGGATCGCGGTGGCCTTGAGCCGGTAGGGCTCCTCGGCGTTGAGCCGCTTGTAGCGGGGGCTGATCTCCGGCAGGCGCGCCAGGTCGGCCTCCAGGGAGTCCAGGAGTTCCCGGGTGGCACCCGTGTAGCGGATGGAGTTGGAGAGCAGGCCGCGGAGCTGGTCGATCATCTCCAGCGCGTCGTTGATGCCGTGCTCGTGCTGGAGGATCAGCACGTCCCAGGTGACCTGGGGGGTGACGTTGGGGTTGCCGTCGCGGTCGCCGCCGATCCAGGTGCCGAAGGTCAGCGGGCGGGTGTCGGGCGGCAGGGTGACGCCGACCCGCTCCAGCTCGGCGGTGAGGTCCTCCAGGACGTCCCCGACGGCGTCGGCGTGCAGCTCGTCCAGGTAGTAGATGGCGTTGCGGGCCTCGTCGGTGGGCTCGGGGCGGACCACGCGCAGTTCGTCGGTCTGCCAGACGAGGTCGATGTTCTCGGCGAGCCGTACGTCGTGGCGGCGGCGGTCGGAGTCGAGGACGGGGGTGTCCAGGAGTTCCGCGATCCGGCGCAGCTTGTTGAGGACCGAGCGGCGGGCGGCCTCGGTGGGGTGGGCGGTGAAGACCGGGCGCACGTTGAGGTTGCGGACGGTGTCCCGCAGGTGCTCGGGGTCGGCGTCCTTGAGCCGGTCGGCGGTGCGGGAGAGCAGACCGCCCTCGGTGGCCCGGCGGGCGCGCAGCTCGCGGCCGCGGTGCACCTGCTCGGTGACGTTGGCGAGGTGGAAGTAGGTGGAGAAGGCGCGCACCAGCTTGGCGGCGGTCTCCAGCTCGGTGCCGCGCAGCAGCTCGGCCGCGGCCTCGCCGTCCTCGCGGGTCAGGCGGCGGACCTTCTCGACCAGTTCCAGCAGCTCGGGGCCCTCCTGGCGGACGAGGGTCTCGCCCAGGAGATCACCCAGGCGCCGGATGTCGGCGCGCAGCGCCTGGCCGTTCGTGGTGGTCTGGTCGTCGACACTGCTCACAGGTGCGGCTCCTTGCGTGTTGAAGCTCATCCGGCGGGAACCCGGACACCCATCCATCACGCGGCAAAACGCCGCATACCGGCCGGAACGTCCGGGAAGTAAACAGAGCGGACCGCGCTGTCCGACCGTCTCCAAGGATAGGTGTCCCGGTGGACGCGCAGGATCTCGGGCTCTTGCCGCCGGCCGAACCGCTGACATACTTACGACGCCGTAGGTTACGGAACCGTAGGGACGTACCGTCCGTTCCGTACCTGTCCGGCACTCTCTCGACCCCCGCCCTCGACCCCACAGGGGACGCGCATGACCTCAAGTAGTTCCGATGTGATCGACGAAGTCCGCGCCGACGGCGCCACCGCCACGCTGGGCGGCGAACAGAAGCGCTCGATCGAACAGATCGCGCTCCTGGTGTTCATCGTCGTACCGTTCCTGGCCCTGCTGGCGGCCGTGCCGCTGGTGTGGGGCTGGGGGGTGAGCTGGCTCGACCTGGGCCTGCTGGTGTTCTTCTACTTCCTCGGGTGCCACGGCATCACGATCGGCTTCCACCGCTACTTCACCCACGGCTCCTTCAAGGCGAAGCGGCCGCTCAGGATCGCGCTGGCGATCATGGGGTCGATGGCGGTGGAGGGGCCGCTCGTGCGCTGGGTGGCCGACCACCGCAGGCACCACAAGTTCTCCGACGCCGAGGGCGACCCCCACTCGCCGTGGCGGTTCGGGGAGACGCTCCCCGCGCTGATGAAGGGCCTGTGGTGGGCCCACATCGCCTGGATGTTCGACGAGGAGCAGACCCCGCAGGAGAAGTACGCGCCGGACCTGGTCAGGGACCCGGCCATGCGGGCGATCTCCCGGCAGTTCGCGCTGTGGACGGCCGTCTCGCTGCTGCTGCCCCCGCTGATCGGCGGGCTGGCCACGATGTCCTGGTGGGGCGCCTTCACCGGGTTCTTCTGGGGTTCACTCGTCCGGGTGGCCCTGCTGCACCACGTGACGTGGTCGATCAACTCGATCTGTCACGCGGTGGGCAAGCGCCCGTTCAAGTCCCGCGACCGCTCGGGCAACGTGTGGTGGCTGGCCGTGCTGTCCTGCGGCGAGTCCTGGCACAACCTGCACCACGCCGACCCGACCTCCGCGCGGCACGGCGTGGAGCGCGGGCAGATCGATTCCTCGGCCCGGTTCATCCGCTGGTTCGAGAAGCTCGGCTGGGCCTATGACGTGCGCTGGCCGTCCCGCTCGCGCATCGATTCCCGCCGCACCGACGACGAGGGTTCCTCCCGGCGCGGGAAGGCTGCCGCGAAGGCGGCATGATTGACGGCGTGGCCACCGACTCCAGCAGCACCCCGAGCAACGACAAGACGCGGCGGACCCGCCGGACCCGGATGACCGGTGCGGAGCGCCGCCAGCAGTTGCTGGAGATCGGCCGGACCCTCTTCGCGGCGAAGGGCTTCGAGGGCACGTCGGTGGAGGAGATCGCGGCCAAGGCCGGGGTCTCCAAGCCGGTGGTGTACGAGCACTTCGGCGGCAAGGAGGGGCTGTACGCGGTCGTGGTGGACCGGGAGATGCGGTGCCTGCTCGACATGGTCACCGGCTCGCTGACCGCCGGCCACCCCCGTGAGCTGTGCGAGCAGGCCGCGTTCGCGCTGCTGGACTACATCGAGGAGTACACGGACGGTTTCCGCATCCTCGTCCGCGACTCCCCCATCCCGCAGTCCACGGGCTCCTTCGCCTCGCTGATCTCCGACATCGCCACCCAGGTGGAGGACATCCTGGGCCGCGAGTTCAAGAGCCGCGGCTTCGACTCCAAGCTCGCCCCGCTCTACGCCCAGGCCCTGGTCGGCATGGTCGCCCTCACCGGCCAGTGGTGGCTGGACGTCCGGCGCCCCAAGAAGGCCGAGGTCGCCGCCCACCTCGTCAACCTCGCCTGGCACGGCCTGGACGGCCTGGAACAGAAGCCCCGCCTGATAGGCCACCGCAAGAGCTAGCGGGTGTCTCGCCGATCAGACCGGGACATCCCCTGGGCCCCCTTCACCGCCACCGCGAACAGGCGCCGGAAAGGCAGGACCGTGCCGTGCGGGGCCGCCGGGTAGGCCTCGCGGAGCAGCTCGCGGTACTCGCCGACGAAGGCGTCCCGCGCTTCCGGGTCGTCGGCCAGCGCGGTCAGGGCGGGGCGCAGGCCGGTGCCCTTGACCCAGTCCAGGACCGGGTCGTCACCGGGGAGGACGTGCTGGTACGTGGTCTGCCAGACGTCGGTGGCGCAGCCCAGGCGGGCGAGGTGGTCCAGGTAGACACCGGGGGCGTGGACGGAGTCGGGGGCGCGCAGGACGCCGGCCAGGCGGGATGCCCAGCGGGGCGTGGCGGCGAGTTCGCGCATCAGGGTGTGCAGCGGGGCATCGGTGTTGTCCGGCACCTGGAAGGCGAGGACCCCGCCCGGCTTCAGCGCGCCGATCCAGTCCCCGAACCGGTTCAGGTGACCCGGCACCCACTGGAGGGTGGCGTTGGAGAACAGCAGGTCGTGCGGGCTCTCGGGCGTCCAGGTGCGGGCGTCGGCGGGGGCGAACTCCAGCGCGGGCTGCTCGGCGCGGGCGCGCTCCAGCATCTCGGGCGAGTTGTCGTACCCGGTGATCCGGGCGCCGGGCCAGCGTTCGGCGAGCAGCGCGGTGGCGTTGCCGGGACCGCAGCCGAGGTCGGCGATCCGGGGCCGCCCGGAGGGCAGGCCGGGGACGCGGGCCAGCAGATCCACGAACGGGCGCAGCCGGTGGCCGGAGTGACGGAGGTACTGGGCGGGGTCCCAGGAGGGCGTCGTCATGACAGCCACCTTCCCGAAGAGTTTCTCTCGATGTCAAGATACTCAGCTTCAAGAGACTTCACGTCGACACAACCACTACACTGATCTCCATGGAGGACGAGGTCGATCGGCTGGTCGCAGCGTGGCGCCGGGAGCGCCCTGACCTCGACGTGGAACCACTGGAAGTGCTGAGCCGGGTGAGCAGGCTGGCCCGGCACCTGGACCGCGCCCGACGGCTCGCCTTCTCCGAGCACCAGCTGGAGCCCTGGGAGTTCGACGTGCTGACCGCGCTGCGCCGCGCCGGCAACCCGTACCAGCTCTCCCCCGGCCAGTTGCTCACCCAGACGCTGGTCACCTCGGGCACGATGACCAACCGCATCGACCGGCTGGCCAAGAAGGGCCTCGTGGAGCGGCTGCCCGACCCCAGCGACCGGCGCGGGGTGCTGGTGCGGCTGACCGACACCGGCCGGGACCGCGCCGACGAGGCACTGGCGGGCCTGCTGGCCCAGGAGCGGGCCATCCTCGGCGAGCTGTCCCGTGCCCAGCGCGGCGAACTCGCCGGGCTGCTACGCCAGTTGACCGCCCCGTTCGACAACGTCCCCGGTTAGGTCGACCGGCCCCACCCCGGCCCGCCGGGCCAGCGCCACGGCGGCCAGCGTGGAGTGCACGCCCAGCTTGCCCAGCACGTTCTGCATATGGGTGCGGACGGTGTGCGGGGAGAGGAACAGCCGCTCCGCGACCGCCTTCCGGCCGAGCCCGGCGACCATGCAGCGCAGCACTTCCCGCTCGCGCGGGGTCAGCGACTGCACCAGCCGCTCGCTCTCGCTGCGGTGCTTGCGCGCCGCCGTCAGCTCCTTGAGCACGCCGGTGAGCAGCGCGGCCGGCAGATGCGTCTCGTCCCGCAGCACGCCCCTGATCACGGTGAGCAGCCGGGACAGCGAGCAGTCCTTGGCGACCCAGCCGGAGGCGCCCGCCTGGAGCGCGAGGGCGGCCCGGTGCGGGTCGTCCTTCTCGGCGAGCACCACCGTGCGCACCCCGGCCTGCGCCGAACGCACCCCGGCGACCAGCGAGATGCCGTCCACCAGACCGTCCGCGTCGCCCGCCTGCACCGGTACGGCCGCCCGCCCGCCGGGCAGGGCCCGGCCGAGGTCGGCGTCGACCAGCAGCACGTCGTAGCGGCGGCCCTCGGTGGCTGCGCGCTCCAGGCAGCGCAGCGCGGCCGGGCCGCTGCCCGCGGCGGACACGTCCACGTCGGGCTCGGCGGCCAGTGCCGCCGCCAGTGACTCGGCGAAGATGCGATGGTCGTCCACGACCAGCACTCGGATGCGAACCACGAAACCCCCTTCCCCAGGCTCCACTTGGAGCAGGGGTCACCCACGGCCCGGCAACGGCGCGGCGGCCGCCGTCGCGGAAACTGCTACCCCCGGCGCGGTCCCCGTACCCGCCCGTCCCACCCCCTGATCGGCCACCCGCCCCCACGGGGACCGCTCTTGGGGTCCCTCAGCGTACGGGCGGCTCCTGGCCAGGGGGAGCCGATTGACGGAACTGACCGGCCGTCGCGTTTATGGTGTGCCGCATGTTTCGGATCGAGACGGAAGTGGACAAGGACCGACGGGATCTGCTGCGCGCCCGGCTGCGGGACACCAACACGGCGGCCTCCCCGGTGCTGGCCGCGCTGCGCGGCTCGCCGGGCGACCGGCACACCCCACTCCACGTGTGGGTGCTGGACGAGGCGGGCGGACTCGCCGGGGGGCTGGTCGGGCACACCTGGGCGGGCTGGCTGCACGTCACGTATCTGTGGGTGGACGCCCGGTACCGGGGCGCGGGTCTCGGCTCCCGGCTGCTGGACGAGGCCGAGCGCGTCGCGCACACCGGCCGGGGCTGCGCGCGCGCCCGCGTGGAGACCTGGGACTTCCAGGCCCCGGCGTTCTACAAGGACCGCGGCTACGACGTGGTGTCCGTGATCCCCGACTACCCGCCGGGGATCACGGAGTACACACTGACCAAGCGGCTCGGCTGAGGCCGCCGGGCTCAGCCCAGGCGGCGGGCGCCCGGCGAGGGGACGGCCTCGAAGACGCGCGGGGCGGTGTGTCCGGCCGCCGCGAACGCCTCCTCCACCGCCTTGGTGAGGGTGTCCACCGCGGACGCCTCGGCCAGCGCGATCGCGGAGCCGCCGAAGCCGCCGCCGGTCATCCGGGCGCCGAGCGCGCCGGCGGCCAGTGCGGTGTCGACCGCGAGGTCCAGCTCCGGGCAGGAGATCCGGAAGTCGTCGCGCAGCGAGGCGTGGCCCTCGGTGAGGACCGGCCCGATGGCCCGGACGTCGCCCGAGGTCAGCAGCTCCACCACCCGCTCGACGCGCCGGTTCTCGGTGACGATGTGCCGCACCAGCCGGCGCACCTCCGCCGCGTCCTCCGCGGAGCCGAGCTGCTCCAGCGCCGCGTCCAGCCCGTCGTACGCCACGTCGCGCAGGGCGTCGACCCCGAGCAGAGCCGCGCCCTTCTCGCAGCCGGCCCGGCGCTTGCCGTACTCGCCGCCGCTGTGGGCGTGCTTGACCCGGGTGTCGACCACCAGCAGCCGCAGGCCCTCGGCGGCCAGGTCGAACGGGATCTGCCGCTGGGACAGGTCGCGGGTGTCCAGGAAGAGCGCGTGGCCCTCCTCGCAGCAGGCCGACGCGGTCTGGTCCATGATGCCGGTGGGCGCGCCGACGTAGACGTTCTCCGCGCGCTGGCACAGCCGGGCCAGCTTCCAGCGCGGCAGGTCCAGGCCGAACAGGTCGTCCAGCGCGAGCGCGATGACGACCTCCAGCGCGGCCGAGGACGACAGTCCGGCGCCGGTCGGCACGGTGGAGGCGAGGTGGACGTCGGCGCCGGTGACCGGGTGCCCGGCCTCGCGCAGCGCCCACACCACGCCCGCCGGGTACGCGGTCCAGTCGTCGTCGGTGCCCGGCGCGAGGCCGTCCAGGACGAGTTCGACGACCTCGCCCTCGACGTCGGCCGAGTGCAGCCGCAGAACGCCGTCGGTGCGGCGCGAGACGGCGGCGGTGACCTGGTGCGGCAGCGCGAACGGCATGACGAAGCCGTCGTTGTAGTCGGTGTGTTCGCCGATCAGGTTGACCCGGCCCGGCGCCGCCCACACCCCTTCCGGTGCCGCCCCGTACAGCTCGGTGAAGCGTTCCCGGACCTGCTGTGCCCCCACTAGTGCTCCCTCTGCGTGTCGCGCGCGAACTCCCAGGCGTCCGCGATGATCCCGGCGAGGTCCGCGCGGGACGGGTTCCACCCCAGTGTGGCGCGTGCGGTCTCGGCCGACGCCACCAGGACCGCCGGGTCGCCTGCCCGGCGCGGGGCGGTGACCTCGGGGATGGGGTGGCCGGTGACCTCACGGGCGGTCTCGACGACCTCGCGGACGGAGAAGCCGTTGCCGTTGCCGAGGTTGCAGATCAGGTGCTCGCCGGAGCGCGCGGCGCCGAGGGCGAGCAGATGGGCGTCGGCGAGGTCGGCGACGTGGATGTAGTCGCGTACGCAGGTGCCGTCGGGGGTCGGGTAGTCGTCGCCGTAGACGGAGATGGCCTCGCGGCGGCCCTGGGCGACCTGGAGGACGAGCGGGATGAGATGGGACTCGGGGTCGTGGCGCTCGCCGTACGGGCCGTAGGCACCGGCCACGTTGAAGTAGCGCAGGGAGACGGCGGCCAGGCCGTGGGCGTGCGCCTCGCTGGTGATCATGTGGTCGACGGCCAGCTTGGAGGCGCCGTAGGGGTTGGTCGGGCGGGTCGGGGCGGACTCCGGGATCGGGACCTCCTCGGGCTCGCCGTAGGTGGCGGCGGTGGAGGAGAAGACCAGCCGGTTCACGCCCGCCTCGCGCATGGCGGCGAGCAGGGCCATGGTGCCGCCGACGTTGTTCTCCCAGTACTTCTCCGGCTTCACCACCGACTCGCCGACCTGGGAGAAGGCGGCGAAGTGCAGCACCGCGTCGTAGGACGGGTCGAGCCACTTCGCGGCGTCGCGGATGTCGCCCTCGACGAAGGCGGCACCGGCGGGCACGCCCGCGCGGAAGCCGGTGGAGAGATTGTCGAGGACGGTGACCTCGTGCCCCGCCTCCAGCAGATGCTGGGCGACGACGCTGCCCACATAACCCGCGCCACCCGTCACCAGGTACTTCATGAACTCGCTACCTCTCGCAGTCGCTCGGCCGCGCGCTCCGGCGGCACGTCGTTGATGAAGACGCTCATGCCGGACTCGGAACCCGCGAGGAACTTCAGCTTGCCGGAAGTGCGGCGGATGGTGAAAAGCTCCAGGTGGAGCGCGAAGTCGTCGCGCGTCACCCCGTCGAAGCCGGGGAGGTCGCCGAACGGCGCCTGGTGCCAGGCCGCGATGTACGGCGTCGGCGCCACGGCCTCGTCGCCCTCCGCACCCTCCGGCCGCCCGAAGATCCGGTCGAAGCGCCGCAAGAGTTCCAGATAGACCTGGGGGAATTCTGTGCGCGCGGCCTCGTCCAGGGCGAGCAGGTCGGGCACCCGGCGCTTGGGGTAGAGGTGGACCTCGTAGGGCCAGTGCGCGGCGAACGGGACGAAGGCCGCCCAGTGTTCACTCTCCAGGACGACCCGGTCACCGGCGAGTTCGCGTTCCAGGACGGTGTCGAAGAGGTTCTCCCCGCCGGCCCCGGCCTTGTGGTCGGCGAGCGAGCGGAGCATCAGCGCGGTGCGCGGGGTGATGAACGGGTAGGCGTAGATCTGGCCGTGGGGGTGACCCAGCGTCACCCCGATCTCGGCGCCCCGGTTCTCGAAACAGAAGACCTGCTTGACGGAGGGCAGATGGGACAGCTCGGCGGTGCGGTCGGTCCACGCCTCCAGCACCAGCCGCGCCTGCTCGTCGGTGAGGGAGGCGAAGGACGCGTCGTGGTCGGAGGTGAAGCAGACGACCTCGCAGCGGCCGGAGTCCCCGGCGAGGGAGGGGAAACGGTTCTCGAACACGACCACGTCGTAGCCGGCGTCCGGGATCTCGCTGAGCCGCCCGTCCCGGCTGGGGCAGAGCGGGCACTCGTCGGCCGGAGGGTGGTAGGTGCGGCCCTGGCGGTGGGAGGCGACGGCCACGGAGTCGCCGAGCAGCGGGTCCCGGCGGATCTCGGAGGCGGTGACCGTGGGCTCCAGCGGACGCCGGTCCACCGCGTCGCGGACGGTGTCGTCCCGCAGGTCGTAGTAGACCAGCTCACGCCCGTCGGCCAGCCGGGTCGAGGTCTTCTTCACGCGGGACTCCTCGCTCTCACTCAACACAAACAAACATAACAAACCACAACCCGACAACGGACGGCACGATCACAATCGAACAAAGATCCCCAACAGAACTGTTCAAATAATGAACGCCGCGGCGTAGGTTCCGCTCTGGATCAGTTCGCGCAACGAAGCGAGTTCTCATGCAGACCCCCCCGACCGGACCCGCGCCCCTGGCGGCGGGCCCCAGCTATCTGGCGGCGGAGCTACGGCTCCCCACCAACTGGCTCGACTACACGATCCTGGCCATCTACTTCGTCGTGGTTCTCGGCATCGGCTTCGCGGCCCGCCGCTCGGTGAAGACCAGCCTGGACTTCTTCCTCTCCGGACGCTCGCTGCCCGCCTGGATCACCGGCCTCGCCTTCATCTCGGCGAACCTGGCGGCCACCGAGATCCTGGGCATGGCGGCCAACAGCGCCCAGTACGGCGCCTACACCGTGCACTGGTACTGGATCGGCGCCATCCCGGCCATGGTCTTCCTCGGCCTGGTGATGATGCCCTTCTACTACGGCAGCAAGGTCCGCTCGGTCCCCGAGTTCCTGCTGCTGCGCTTCGACAAGGCCGCCCACCTGCTCAGTTCGATCCTGTTCGCCTTCGCCGCCATCCTGATCGCGGGCGTGAACCTGTACGCCCTGGCGATCGTGGTGGAGGCCCTGCTCGGCTGGCCGCAGTGGGTGGCCATCGTGGTGGCGGGCGCCTTCGTGCTCGGCTACATCACGCTGGGCGGTCTCTCCTCGGCGATCTACAACGAGGTGCTCCAGTTCTTCGTGATCCTGGCCGCCCTCATCCCGATCACCGTCCTCGGCCTGAAGAAGGTCGGCGGCTGGGACGGCCTGACCCACAAGCTGGACGCGGCCCACGGCCACAACTTCACCACCGCCTGGGGCGGCACCGGCATCGGCAGCGCCAACCCGCTGGGTGCCAACTGGCTGACCATCGTGCTCGGTCTCGGCTTCGTGCTGTCCTTCGGCTACTGGACGACCAACTTCGCCGAGGTGCAGCGCGCGCTGTCCGCGAAGAACCTCTCCGCCTCCAAGCGCACCCCGCTGATCGCGGCCTACCCGAAGATCTTCATCGTCTTCCTGGTGATGATCCCCGGCCTGGTCGCCGCCGCCCTGGTCCCGAAGATCGGCCAGCCCGGCTCGGGGCTCCAGTACAACGACGCGATCCCCTATCTGATGCAGGAGCTGCTGCCCAACGGTGTGCTCGGCATCGCGGTCACCGGTCTGCTCGCCGCGTTCATGGCGGGCATGGCGGCCAACGTGTCGTCCTTCAACACGGTGTTCACCACCGACATCTGGGCCCGCTACGTGAAGCCGGGCCAGGAGGACGCCTACTACGTCCGCTTCGGCCGCTGGATCACCGTGATCGGTGTCGCCGCGTCGGTCGGTACGGCCTTCCTGGCGTCGTCGTTCTCCAACATCATGAGCTACCTCCAGACGCTGTTCTCCTTCTTCAACGTCCCGATGTTCGTGGTCTTCATCGTCGGCATGTTCTGGAAGCGCGCCTCGGCCAAGTCCGGCTTCTGGGGCCTGCTCGCCGGTACCGCGACCGCGATGGTGAACTACTTCGTGTTCTACAAGGAGGGCATCATCTCGATCCCCTCCGACCAGGGCGCCAACTTCGTCTCCGCCATCGCCGGCTTCGTCGCGGGCGCGGTCGTGATGGTCGCGGTGTCGCTGTTCACCAAGCCCAAGCCGGCCGAGGAACTCCAGGGCCTGGTCTACGGCACCACGTCGCCGGGCATGACCGAGGCACCCGCCGAGGGTGACGACGCCTGGTACCGCAAGCCCGCCCTGCTCGGCTGGGGCGCGGTCGTCCTGGCCGCCGCCTGCTACATCCCGTTCTCGTTCTGATCGCGGGAGGATGAGGAAACCATGACCGACGAATCCCCCCGCCCCGAGCACGGCGCGACCGAGCAGGACGTCCAGCGCGAGGTCACCGAGCTGGAGGGCAAGTCCGCCACCGCGGCCCGCATCTTCGACCTGCGGCGCATCATCGGCGGCCTGTTCGTGCTGTACGGCATCATCGTCACGATCACCGGCATCACCGACTCCCAGGCCGCGATCGACAAGGCCGAGGGCGTCAACATCAACCTGTGGACCGGCATCGGCATGCTGATCCTCGGTGTGTTCTTCCTGGCCTGGCTGAAGCTGCGGCCGACCCCGCCGCCGCTGCCCTCCGAAGACGCGGGCGACGAGGAGCCCGTGCACTAGGGCGTGACCGGGACGGAGCCGGAGCTGTGGGACTACAGCTCCGGCTCCGTCGTGTGCGGGGCCGCACCGGCACGGTCCAGCAGGCCGGTGCGGGCCGCGAGGGCGGCCGCCTCCAGCCGGGAGCCGACGCCCAGTTTCATCAGCACCCGCTGCACATGGGTACGGGCGGTGCTGGGCGCTATCCCCATGCCGGCCGCGATCAGCCGGGTGTCCTCGCCGTCGGCGACCCGGACCAGCACCTCCACCTCGCGCGGGGTGAGCAGCCTGAGCAGCCGCTGGCCCTCGTCGTCGGGCTGCACGGCCGGGTTCAGCAGCTCGGCGAAGGCGCCCTGGAGCAGCTGGGGGGCGACGGCGGCCTCACCGGCGCGGGCCTTCAGGATGGCCCGCTCGACCCCCTCGATGCGCTCGTCGTGCCGTACGTACCCGGCGGCGCCCGCCGCGAAGGCGGCCGCGATGCCGCGCGGGGACGGGACCGGGCCGAGGACCAGGACGGCCACCTGCGGGCGCTCCCGCTTGATGCGGGCCACCGGGTCGAACGCGCCCGGCTCGGCGGGTGCCGCGGTGCCCAGCAGGCACACCTCGGGGGCGCGCGATATCACCAGCTCGGCCGCGCCCGCGGCCGGCGCCGCCGCCGCGAGCACCCGGTGCCCGCGCAGCTTCAGCGCCGACGCCAACGCCTCCGCCAGCAGGCGGTGGTCGTCGACGACCATGAGCCGCACTCCCATAGAGCAACCCCCCAGTCCCTCCGATGTCCCGGAAGTTACACGCTCGGGGCGCCTGCCGTGCGGGCTTCGCTCAGTCGCGGGTGCCGAAGGCCACCACGCAGTTCTTGTCCTTGTCGAAGTTCCCGAGCGGCTTGGCCGCGTTCGGCGCCGCCATGAACAACCTGCCCTGGCTGTACCGGTACTCCGAGAAGCCGGGCTGGAGACCGGTCTGCAGGGCGCGGTCGGCCTGGTCGGCGGGCAGCTCCATCAGCGTCGTGGACTTGAAGCTCGCGCCGTCGATGCTGACGATCTGACCCCCCTTGTCGTACGGCGGGTTCTTGTACGCGATCAGGTTGCCGCCGTCCATGCGCAGCGGGAACAGCGTGTAGTCCTCGCCGGCCGCGGCGCGCTGCCCGGTCTGCCTGCCGGTGGCGAGGTCGAAGGCGACGACCTCGTTGGTGCGGCTGAGCTTGCTCTTGCCGCCGCTGCTGTGCGCCTTGGTCGCCAGGTACAGCTTGCCCTGGCCCGCGGCGACGCCCTTGCACTCCTCGACGAGGGTGATGGTGTCGCACTCGCCGTCGTAGGTGTCGCCCGAGACCGGGATACGGGCCAGCAGCCTGCCGGTGCGGTTGTCGATGGAGAAGTAGTCCGAGACCCCGCTGCCGCCGCTCGCGCTGTGCCCGGCGTCCGCGCCGACCACCAGCGGGTCGGTGGAGACGATGCCCGCGTACTCGATGCCGGCGCCCATCTTGTACTCGGAGATCACCTTGCCCGAGATGGGGTCGACGTTCTGGATGCTGAGGGTGCGGTTGCCGTACGCGCCGCACTTGCGGACCGCGACCAGCTTGGTGCCGCCGCCGTAGCCGACGTCGTCGCAGTCGTCGCCGGGCTTGGGCTGCCAGAGCACCTTGCCGGTGCCGATGTCGTAGGCCGCGCCGCCGTCGAGACCGCCGACCGCGACGGTCTTCCCGGCGACGGTGACGTTCTGGAACGTGGTGGCGAACTCACCGGTGCCGATCGACTTGGTCCACAGCTTGGTGCCGGCCCGGACGTCGATGCCCGCGACCTGGGTGCAGCCGGGGCGGCTGGTCTTGGTCGGCATCGAGGGCTGGTAGACGATGCCGGTGCGGCCGTCGGCGGTGACGTGCTCGGTGGCCGCGCAGACCGGGCCGGGGAGCTTGAGCGTCCACTTCTTGTGGCCGTCGGCCGGGTCGTACCCGGTGATCTCGGCGATGCCGCTCTTGGCGTAGACACCGGCGCTCAGCCAGGAGCCGGGCGTGGTGACGACGTTCTCCTCGGTCTTGGGCTGCGGGACCTTGAACAGGACGTCGGCGGCCGGGTTGTCCGGCACCTTCTCCTTGCCGCCGGCCGCGGTGCCGGTGCCGTCCTTGTCGCCCCCGGCGCGCGTGCTTCCGCCGCCTGTGTCGGAGGAACGGGAGTACCAGACGCCGGAGCCGATGATCAGGCCGATGGCGACGACGGCCGCGAGGATGATCAGCGCGATGGCGCGGTTCTCCCTGGCACGGACGTTGTCACCCGCCACGACCGTGGGCGGCTGAGCGGGGTAGCCGTAGCCCGGCTGCTGCGGTGCGGCGGGGTAGCCGTAGCCGGACTGCGGCTGCGGCGGGGCTGCCTGCGGGTAGCCGTAGGTCGGCTGCGGACCGGCCGGCGGGACGGCCGGGGTCGGCGGGGTGGGCGGCTGGTCCTGGGGCGGTCCTGCGGGCGGCTGGTCGCTCATCGTGGGGTACCTCGAAGCGGCTGGTGGGGACGGCGGGCGCGGCGGGGAGGAGGGCGTGGGCTACTTGCCGTAGGCCATCATCAGCTTCTCCTCGGAGTCGTCCTGGCCGCTCAGCCGGTTGGTGGCGATGAAGAAGCGGCCGCCGGACCAGACCGTGGTGGCGTCGAAGAAACCGTTCTCGATCTTCGCCGCGCCGTCCGGGTTCTGGAGCAGCGTGGTGGGCCGGTGCGCGCCGGAGCCGGTCGGGATGGACAGCACCCGGCCGCCCTGGGTGTAGGCCGCGTCGGCGTAGGCGATGAGGTTGCCGCCCTGGAGTCCGACCGGGGCCATCGGGCGGGCGAGCGGGGACTTCACCCGCCACTTCTCCTTGCCGTCGGCGAGGCCGATGGCGATGATCTCGTTCGCGCCGGTGGTGGACTCGGTGGGCAGGTACAGGGTCTTGGCGTCCACCGCGACGGCCTGGCAGTTCTGCAGGCCGCGGTCCAGGGAGAGGAAGCCGCAGCCGGGGGCGAACTTCTTGTCGACCTCGACCTCGGAGGTGAAGCGGCCGCGGCTGTCGAGGGTGGAGATGTTCCACGCCTTCTTGTCGCGGTTGGTCAGGTAGACGACCAGCGGGTTCAGGGAGAAGACGCGCTCGGCCCGCCAGCCCTTGGTGACGACACGGGTCCACTTCGCCTTGCCGGTGGCCGGGTCCAGTTCGCGGATCTCGTCGCGTTCCTTGGCGCCGCCCGCCCCGCAGGAGGCCACCTGGACCAGGCGCCCGCCGTCACCGGCGTATCCGGCCGGGTAGCAGTCCGTGCCGTACTTCTTGAGGTCGTACAGCTTCTTGCCGGTGGCCGCGTCGTAGGCGGTGCCCGACATGTCGCGGCCGGCCATCAGGGTCCTGCCGGCCAGCGTCAGCTCGATGCTGCGGGTGCTGTCGAACAGGGCGGAGCCGTCGGCGACCTGGGCGTGCCAGCCCTTCTTGCCGGTGTCCAGGTCGATCTGCTGGAGCTGGTTGCACTTGGCGCGGTCGGTGGTGCCGTTCATGTACGCGACGACGATCCTGCCGTCGGCGCCGGCGCGCTTGGTGACCGCGCAGACCTCGTGCGGCAGGGTGATCGCGGCCCAGGCGGGCGTGCCGTCCGCGACGCGGAAGCCGACGACCTCCTTGTACGCGGCCTTCACCGCGGTCTTCCCGGTGACCCAGAGGCCGGGAGCGTCCGCGCCGTTGCCGGGGGCGTCGGGGGCGGACTTGTACCAGAGGACCTTCGCCTCGCCGGGCTTGCGGCCCGCGTTGAGGTCCTCGGCGTCCGCGCGGCCGTCGCCTTCGCCGTCGCCGGTGTCGGCGGAGGGGGACGCGGTGGCGGAGTGCTCGGTGTCGCCGCTGGGGTGGGCGACGGGCTTGTCGTCGTCCCCACCGCCACTGGTGACGGCGTACACGGTGCCGCCGACGAGCAGCAGCGCGACGGCCACCGCCCCGGCTATCAGCGCGGTGCGCTTCTTGCCGCCGGGCGGCTTGCCGGGGGCACCGGGGTGCGGGTAGGTGCCGTAGGGGGCCTGCCCGTAGGGGCCGGGGGTCTGGCCGTAGGGACCGGGAGCCTGGCCGTAGGGACCGGGCTGGGCGTACGGGCCGGGGGCCTGCTGGGGGTAGCCGTAGCCGGGCTGCTGGGGAGCGCCGAACCCGCCTTGCGACGGCGGCTGTTGAGGCGCGCCGAAGCCCCCCTGCGGCTGGCCCTGCGGCGGCTGGCCCTGCGGTGGCTGATTCTGCGGCGGGCCGAAGCCGCCGTGCGGCGGCTGACCGGGCGGCGGCTGGCTCATCAGCGCTGCTCCCCCTCGTTCACTGATTTTTAGCCTACGAACCGCCTTTCTATCACCGACCGGCGACAGCACAGGGGCCCGCGCGGACCCCTGTGCCCAAGGGCGAACCACCCCGTGATGCGGCCGTTACGGACCCGCCGGTATGGCCGGATTCCGCCGTACGCGCTACGCGTCCTCCGCCAGCTCCAGCCAGCGCAGCTCCAGTTCCTCGCGCTCGCCGGCGAGTTCGCGCAGTTCCGCGTCGAGTTCGGCGACCTTGGCGAAGTCGGTGGCGTTGTCCGCGATCCGGGTGTGCAGCTTGGACTCCTTGTCGGAGATCTTGTCCAACTGCCGCTCGATCTTCTGGAGTTCCTTCTTCGCGGCCCGCTGGTCGGCGGCGCTCCTCTCCGTGGCGGCCGGGGCGGGCGCGGCGGCGGCCGAGCGCTGGGCGACGGCCTCCTCCATGCGCAGCCGGCGCTCCAGGTACTCGTCGATGCCGCGCGGCAGCATGCGCAGGGCGCCGTCGCCGAGGAGGGCGTACACCTTGTCGGTGGTGCGCTCGACGAAGAACCGGTCGTGGGAGATGACGACCATCGAGCCGGGCCAGCCGTCGAGGACGTCCTCCAGCTGGGTCAGGGTCTCGATGTCCAGGTCGTTGGTGGGCTCGTCGAGGAAGAGGACGTTGGGCTCGTCCATGAGCAGGCGCAGCAGCTGGAGCCTGCGGCGCTCACCGCCGGAGAGGTCGCCGACCGGCGTCCACTGCTTCTCCTTGGTGAAGCCGAACGTCTCGCAGAGCTGGCCCGCCGTCATCTCGCGGCCCTTGCCGAGATCGACGCGCTCGCGCACGCGCTGCACGGCCTCCAGCACCCGCCAGTTCGGATCGAGTTCGGCGACCTCCTGGGAGAGGTAGGCGAGCTTGACGGTCCTGCCGACGTTGACCTTGCCGCCCGCGGGCTGCTCCTCGCCGCCGGAGCGGGCGGCCTCGGCCATGGCCCGGAGCAGGGAGGTCTTGCCGGCGCCGTTGACACCGACCAGGCCGATGCGGTCGCCGGGGCCGAGCTGCCAGGTGACGTGCTTCAGCAGTTCCTTGGGGCCGGCGGTGACGCTTACGTCCTCCAGGTCGAAGACCGTCTTGCCGAGCCGGGAGGAGGCGAACTTCATCAGCTCGCTGCTGTCGCGGGGCGGCGGTACGTCCTTGATCAGCTCGTTGGCGGCCTCGACGCGGAAGCGGGGCTTGGAGGTGCGGGCGGGGGCGCCCCGGCGCAGCCAGGCCAGCTCCTTGCGGACCAGGTTCTGCCGCTTGGTCTCCTCGGTGGCGGCGATGCGCTCCCGCTCGGCACGGGCGAAGACGTAGTCGGAGTAGCCGCCCTCGTACTCGTACACCGTGCCGCGCTGGACGTCCCACATGCGGGTGCAGACCTGGTCCAGGAACCAGCGGTCGTGGGTGACGCAGACGAGTGCCGAGCGGCGCTCGCGCAGGTGCCGGGCGAGCCAGGCGATGCCCTCGACGTCGAGGTGGTTGGTGGGCTCGTCCAGGACGAGGAGGTCCTGCTCCTCGATCAGCAGCTTGGCGAGCGCGATCCGGCGCCGCTCACCGCCGGACAGCGGACCGATGACCGTGTCCAGCCCCTTGGGGAAGCCCGGCAGGTCCAGCCCGCCGAACAGCCCGGTGAGCACGTCCCTGACCTTGGCGTTGCCCGCCCACTCGTGGTCGGCCAGGTCACCGATGACCTCATGCCGGACGGTGGCCTCGGGGTCCAGCGAGTCGTGCTGGGTCAGCACCCCGATCCGCAGCCCCCCGGAGTGCGTGACCCGCCCGCTGTCGGCCTCCTCGACCTTGGCGAGCATCCGGATCAGCGTGGTCTTCCCGTCGCCGTTGCGCCCGACGACCCCGATCCGGTCCCCTTCCGACACACCGAGCGAGACGCCGTCCAGCAGGGCCCGCGTGCCGTAGACCTTGCTGACGTTCTCGACATTGACCAGATTGACGGCCATTTCACTCCTGTGCAGGGGGATCGATCAGCCTTCAAGCGTAGGCCCTGCCGGGTCGGGGGCGGGGCGCGCGGGTGCGGTCACTCTTTGTGATGACGTGATCGACGTTCGGCCGCTACCGTTGACCGCAGGCAGCAGGATCTCCGTTCATGGGAGGCACTATGACCGCCGAGTCCGTAGAGCACCGTCCGCACTGGCCGGTGCCGCCCAAGGACGGCTACACCGTGGACGACCTGTTCACACTGCCGGATCTCCCGCCGCACACAGAGCTGATCGACGGGAGCCTGGTTTTCGTGACCCCTCAACGGATCTTTCACTCCGACACGATCGACATGCTGATCCAGGGCTTGCGCCGGACCGTGCCGTCGGAGCTGAAGGTCAAACGAGAGATCACCGTGGTCCTCGACCGGCGCAACGCCCCCGAGCCGGATCTCTGCGTCGTACGCGCCGAGTCCGTCACGGATCGCCGCCAGACGCGATTCGAGGCTGCCGACGTCCTGCTCGCCGTGGAGGTGGTCTCCCCGGACTCCGAGGCGCGGGACCGTGACACCAAGCCGCACAAGTACGCCGCGGCGGGTATTCCCCATTTCTGGCTGGTGGAGATGGCCGGCGAGGACGACCACCCCGTGGTGCAGGTGTACGAGCGCGGCCAGGCCACCGGAACGTACGCCCTGACCGGCATCCACCACGCACAGGTCAAGCTGACCGCGCCCTACGGGATCGACATCGACCTGACGGAGATCGACCGCCTCTGAGGCTCAGAGAACCGTCGCCCCCGGCACCGGCCCGGCCGCCGTGCGGGTGGTGCGGCAGGTGCCGGAGTCCTCGAGGGTCTGGGCGACCCGGGTCGCGGTGGCCGCGTCCGGGACCAGGAAGGCCGTCGTCGGGCCTGAGCCGGAGACCAGGGTGGCCAGGGCGCCTGCGGTGCGGCCCATTTCCAGGGTGGCGGCCAGCTCCGGGTAGAGCGAGAGGGCGGCCGGCTGGAGGTCGTTGGTGAGGGCTGCTGCCAGGGCTTCCGGGTCGCCCTTCTCAAGGGCCGCCAGGAGGGCCGGGTCGGCCTCCGGGGCCGGGACGGCGTGGCCCTGCGTCAGGCGGTCGAACTCGCGGAACACCGCCGGAGTCGACAGACCCCGCTCGGCCATCGCGAACACCCAGTGGAAGGTGCCCCCGACCTCCAGCGGAGCCAGCTTCTCGCCGCGCCCGGTACCGAGCGCCGCGCCGCCGACCAGGCTGAAGGGGACGTCGCTGCCCAGCTCGGCGCAGATGTCGAGCAGCTCGGCACGCGTGGCGCCCGTACCCCACAGCGCGTCGCAGGCCACCAGCGCGCCCGCGCCGTCCGCGCTGCCGCCGGCCATGCCGCCCGCGACCGGGATGTCCTTGGCGATGTGGAGGTGCACGGCGGGCTCGACGCCCCGGCGTTCCGCGAGCGCCAGCGCGGCGCGAGCGGCCAGGTTGGTGCGGTCCAGGGGGACCGAGGCGGCGTCCGGCCCGGAGCAGGTGATGCGGAGCTCGTCGGCCGGGGTCACGGTGACCTCGTCGTGGAGGCCGACCGCGAGGAAGACGTTGGCCAGGTCGTGGAAGCCGTCGGGGCGGGCCGCGCCCACGCTGAGCTGGACGTTGACCTTGGCGGGGACCCGTACCGTGACGCTCACGCGCCCGCTCCCTTGTGCTCGGCGATCGCCGCGAACTCCTCGACCGTCAGCGCCTCGCCGCGCGCCTGCGGGGAGACCCCGGCGGCGACCAGCGCGGCCTCGGCGGCGGCGGCCGAACCGGCCCAGCCGGCGAGCGCGGCGCGCAGGGTCTTGCGGCGCTGGGCGAAGGCGGCGTCGACCACGGCGAAGACCTCCGCGCGGGTGGCCGACGTCTTGACCGGCTCGGTGCGCCGGACCAGCGAGACCAGGCCGCTGTCCACGTTCGGCGCGGGCCAGAACACGTTCCGCCCGATCGCCCCGGCCCGCTTGACCTCGGCGTACCAGTTGGCCTTGACCGAGGGCACGCCGTACACCTTGGAGCCGGGCGCGGCGGCGAGCCGGTCGGCGACCTCGGACTGGACCATCACCAGGGTGCGCTCGATGCTCGGGAAGGTGGCGAGCATGTGCAGCAGCACGGGGACGGCGACGTTGTAGGGCAGGTTGGCGACGAGCGCGGTCGGCGGCGGGCCGGGCAGCTCCTCGACGAGCATCGCGTCGGAGTGCACCAGCGCGAACCGGTCGGCGCGGTCGGGCATCCGGGCGGCGACGGTCGCGGGCAGCGCGGCGGCCAGCACGTCGTCGATCTCGACGGCGGTGACCCGGTCGGCCGCCTCCAGCAGGGCCAGGGTGAGGGAGCCGAGTCCCGGCCCGACCTCCACCACCACGTCGTCGGGGCGCACCCCGGCGGTGCGCACGATGCGGCGGACCGTGTTGGCGTCGATCACGAAGTTCTGGCCGCGCTGCTTGGTCGGCCGTACGCCGAGCACGGCCGCCAGTTCGCGGATGTCGGCGGGACCGAGGAGGGCGTCGGGGGTGGGGCTGCTCACGGGACTAAGGGTACGGGGCGGCACGGGCGCCGCCGCCCCGGCTCAGCCGCGCAGCCGCGCCCCGCAGTGCGGCCAGGGCGAGGTGCCGTGCCGCAGGTACAGGGTCCTGGCGCGCCGGGTCTGTTCCTCGGGCGGCGCGTCCTGGGGCCGTCCGCTGCCGCCGAGGCCGTGCCAGGTGGCGGTGTCGAACTGGTAGAGCCCGCCGTAGGTGCCCGACGGGTCGACGGCGTCGGCCCGGCCGCCGGACTCGCAGACGGCGAGCGCGTGCCAGTTCAGGCGGTCCGCGCCGGAGGCGGCGGCCGGGCGGGCCTTGGTGCCGACCCGGACGAGCTGCCGGCGCGGCTCGCGGACGACCTCGGAGTGCTCGCGGCGGGGGCGCTGCCGGACGCCGTTGACGGTGCGCAGCAGGTAGGTGGTGCGCCGCAGCCCCGGCCGCCCGGCCTGGTCGACGACCTCGGTGCCCTTCGGCAGCGTGGGGTCCTCGGTGCGGCGCACGGCGTACGGGATCTCCTCGTCGCGCGTCTCGTGGGTGCCGGTGATCCGCAGCACGGTGACGGTCTGCCCGTCACGCGGGAAGGAGGTGCCGGGCACGGAGGTGGTGTCCTCGCCGTGCAGGGTGATCCCGGCCTCGCGCAGTGCCTCGGCGACGGTGGCCGCGTTGGTGCGCAGGGTACGGGCGCGGCCGTCCGCCATGACGGTGACGCTGCGCTCGGTACGGACGTCCAGGGCGAGCCCGGCACGCCCGATGGGCAGCGAGCGGGACGCGGACAGGTACGCGCCCTCCGCCCGTACCCCGAGCTGCCTGAGCGCGCCGTCGACCGTGTCGGCGGTCGTCCACACCACGCGGCGCTCGCCGTCGATGGTGAGCCGGACCGGGAGGCCGTGGTGTACGGCGATCTCGTCGCCGTCGGCGAGCGGGGTGCCGGGGGCGGGCGCGACCACGTCGTGCGGGCCGACCCGGACGCCCTCCTCGGCGAGCAGGCCGGTGACGTCGTCGGCGAAGGTGTGCAGGGTGCGCGGGCGGCCGTCGACGGTCAGCTCGACCGCCTTGTCCTCGGCGACGAAGGCGGCGGTGCCCCCGGCGAGGAACGCGACGACGAGCGCCTGGGGCAGCAGCCGGCGCACCGGCGCCTCGGGCCGTTCGGCGGCCCGCCGTCTGCGCCCTGCCGGTCTCCCGCCCTGCTGTGCCTTACGGGGCGGGGGCACGGCCTCGCGGGCGGGCCGGTAGGTGTCGGGGCGCACGCCGTACGGCAGGGTCAGCGCGCTGTGCACCGACGGCACGGCCGGTTCGTCGCCGAGGGTGCCGTGGGGGCCGTACCGCTCGTACTGCTGGGTCACGCCGACACGCTCCAGGGGGCGTTGGCCGATCGGGCCCCCAGAACCTAGCGGAGCGGGCGTCACTCTCCAAAGCGACGCGACCACTCAGGGTCATGACTCGAACTGGCGCCTCAGTGAAGCCCCGGCACGCCTTCAGTACCCGAAGACGCGCGCGGTGTTGGTGCCGAGGGCGGCGGCGAGGGTGTCCTCGTCGGTGCCGCGTACGGCGGCCATGGCGCGCACGGTGACCGGGATCAGGTACGGGGCGTTGGGGCGGCCCCGGTAGGGCGCGGGGGTGAGGAAGGGTGCGTCGGTCTCCACCAGGACCAGCTCCAGCGGGGCCACGGCCAGGGCGTCCCGGAGGTTCTGGGCGTTCTTGAAGGTGACGTTGCCGGCGAAGGACATGTAGTAGCCCTCGCGGGCGCAGATCTCGGCCATGTCGGCGTCGCCGGAGTAGCAGTGGAAGACGGTGCGCTCGGGGGCGCCCTCCTCCTTCAGCACGCGCAGCACGTCGGCGTGGGCGTCGCGGTCGTGGATGACCAGGGTCTTGCCGTG
The DNA here is from genome assembly GCF_004784465.1 of Streptomyces griseoluteus. Classification (GTDB taxonomy): domain Bacteria; phylum Actinomycetota; class Actinomycetes; order Streptomycetales; family Streptomycetaceae; genus Streptomyces; species Streptomyces griseoluteus. The sequence continues at coordinate 149,258 of NZ_SRRU01000005.1, forward strand.
CCGCTTGGCGATCTCGATGTGGGCGCGGAAGGACCGCTCCTGCGCGTCCTTGCCCTCGGGGCCGGTGCGGAAGAAGTCGAGGCCGGTCTCGCCGACGCCCTTGACCTGCGGGAGCGCGGCGAGCCGGTCGATCTCGGCGAGCGCCTCGTCGAGCGCGGCGTCCCCGCCCGGCTGCCGCGCTCCTTGCCGGGACCACCCGTCGGGGTCACCGTGCACGATGCGCGGTGCCTCATTCGGGTGCAGGGCGACCGTCGCGTGGACGCGCTCGTGCGCGGCGGCCGTCTCAGCGGCCCAGCGGGAGCCCGCCAGGTCGCAGCCGACCTGCACGACCGTGGTCACGCCGACCGACGCGGCCTTCGCCAGCCCCTCCTCGACGGTGCCGGACTGCATGTCGAGGTGGGTGTGCGAGTCGGCCACCTCGACGCCGAGGGGTGCGGGGAGCGGGGGCGGCGCGTTCTTGTCACCGGCGTTCGAAGGCATGCCCCGATCCTACGGAAGGGGCGCGCTAGCTCGCCCGGCGCTGGAAGGGATGCAGCAGGTCGGAGAGGTGCCAGTGGTGGGCCTCCGGCCCCGGCACCGGCTCCGGGACCGGTCGGCGCACGGAGGACACCTGTCCGGCGCGCATGATCCGTACGACGTGCCCGTCGCAGTTCTCGCACACCGGCCGGCTCAGCGGGGACGGCACGACGGCGCCCCCGACCACGTACCGGACGCACTCATGGCCCTCGGTGTCGGTGTGGTGCTCTATCGCGTACGACTGCTCCCAGCCGTGCCCGCAGCGCATACAGGCGAACGCGTACGACTCGTGAACGGCGGCGATCTGCCCGGCGACCTCACTCATGCCCAGCTCCTGCGGTCCACTGGCGCCCCCGGTACGGAGGCGGGGGACGGTTCCCGCCCCTTCGACCAGTGGACGCCCGCTCCGCCCCGAACGCACGCGACCTGTCGAGTGTTGGACCCCCCTTGGCCGACCCTTGCCGAACCGCTCCGCCGAAGCCCCCGATCCCTTTGCCCACCCGACCCCCCGTTTGCCCACCCATGGGGCGCACCCCGGCATACGCGCCGCGCGGGGGGCGCGGGGCCCGCTCAGCCCGCCGAGCGCTTCGACGCCACCACCGCGTCGAAGACGACCCGCTTGGGGAGGCCGGCCTCGGCGGCGACCGCCGCGATCGCCTCCTTGCGGCGTTCGCCGGCGTCCTCGCGGATGCGGACGCGGCGGACGAGTTCACCGGCGTCGAGTTCCTCGGGGCCGGACTCGGGGGCGCCCTCGACGACGACGGTGATCTCGCCGCGTACGCCCTCGGCGGCCCAGGCGGCCAGGTCACCGAGGGGGCCGCGCTTGACCTCCTCGTACGTCTTGGTCAGCTCGCGGCAGACGGCGGCCCGGCGGTCGGCGCCGAAGACCTCGGCCATCGCGGCGAGGGTGTCGTCCAGGCGGTGCGGGGCCTCGAAGTAGACGAGGGTGCGCCGCTCACCGGCGACCTCGCGCAGCCGGGACAGCCGCTCGCCGCCCTTGCGCGGCAGGAACCCCTCGAAGCAGAACCGGTCCACCGGCAGCCCGGACAGCGCGAGCGCGGTGAGCACGGCGGACGGCCCCGGCACGGCGGTGACCTTGATGTCGTGCTCGACGGCGGCCGCGACCAGCCGGTAGCCGGGGTCGGAGACCGACGGCATCCCCGCGTCCGTGACGAGGAGCACCCGCGCGCCCCCGCGCAGCTCCTCCACCAGCTCGGGGGTGCGCGCGGACTCGTTGCCCTCGAAGTACGAGACCACCCGGCCGCCCGGCGTCACCCCGAGAGCCTGGGTGAGGCGGCGCAGCCGCCGGGTGTCCTCGGCGGCGATCACGTCGGCCTCCGCCAGCTCCTTGGACAGCCGGGGCGGGGCGTCCGCGACGTCGCCGATGGGGGTACCTGCGAGGACAAGGGTTCCAGTCACGGGACCATCCTCCCAGGGGCGCCGGGCGGCACGGAAAACGATCGCGTCCCAATCGGTACCGCGCTTGCACGGGACTCACACGGCACGTTTCCCTACCATGGCGCGGTGACCAGTACCGCGTCCTCCACGGACCTCCGGCAGGGCCAGGCGCCGCCCGACGACGAGCGGCCCTCCTGGCAGCGGCGGCTGCGCCGATTCGGCTACGTACCTCCCGCGGGCGCCCCCGCGGCCGACGTACGGGACCGGCTCGTGCCGCCCTACGCGCAGCCCTCGCCGAGGGTGTGGCAGGTGCTGGGCTGCCCGCCGCATCTGGCGGACCGGATCACCCGCTGGTCGGGCTGGGGCGGGCCGCTGCTGGTGACGCTGCTCGCGGGCCTGCTGCGGTTCTGGCACCTGGGCAGCCCGCGCGCGGTGATATTCGACGAGACGTACTACGCCAAGGACGCCTGGGCGCTGGTCCACCGGGGCTTCGAGGTCAACTGGGACAAGAACGCCAACGACGCGGTCCTCGCCACCCACGGCCACCTCGCCGTCCCCACGGACGCGGCGTACGTGGTGCACCCGCCGGTCGGCAAGTACGTGATCGGCCTCGGCGAGCTGATCTTCGGGTTCGACCCGTTCGGCTGGCGGTTCATGACCGCGCTGCTCGGCACGCTGAGCGTGCTGCTGCTGTGCCGGATCGGCCGCCGGATGTTCCGCTCGACGTTCCTCGGCTGCCTGGCGGGCGGGCTGATGGCGGTGGACGGCCTGCACTTCGTGATGAGCCGGACCGCGCTGCTGGACGGCGTGCTGATGTTCTTCGTGGTCGCCGCCTTCGGCTGCCTGGTGGTGGACCGGGACCGCGCGCGGGAGAGACTCGCCGCCGCGCTCCCGGTCGGCCCGGACGGCATCGCCCGCCCGGACGCGCGCATCGCCGACACCTTCCGCTTCGGGTGGCGCCCCTGGCGCTGGGGCGCGGGCGTGATGCTGGGCCTAGCCTTGGGCACCAAGTGGAACGGCCTGTACATCCTGGCCGCGTTCTGCCTGATGGCGGTGTTGTGGGACGTGGGCGCCCGCAAGGTCGCCGGCGCCCGGCACCCGTACGAGGCGGTGCTGAAGTACGACACCGGGTTCGCCTTCCTGGCGACGGTGCCGGTGGCGATCGCGGTGTACACCGCCTCCTGGACCGGCTGGATCCTCTCCCCCACCGACGGCACGGGCGGCTACTTCCGCAACTGGGCCGCGACCGACGGCCGGGGCGGCTCCTGGACCTTCCTGCCGGACTGGCTGCGCAGCCTGTGGCACTACGAGCACGAGGTCTACAACTTCCACGTCCACCTGTCGTCCCCGCACACCTACCAGTCCAACCCGTGGAGCTGGATCGTGCTGGGCCGCCCGGTCTCGTTCTTCTACGAGTCCCCCGGCCCCGGCTCCGCCGGCTGCCCGATCGGCACCACCGACAAGTGCGCCCGCGAGGTCCTCGCCCTCGGCACCCCGATGCTCTGGTGGGCGGGGTGCGCGGCGATCCTCTACGTCCTGTGGCGCTGGGCCTTCCGCCGCGACTGGCGCGCCGGCGCCATCGCCTGCGGCGTCGCCGCCGGATACCTCCCCTGGTTCATGTACCAGGAACGCACGATCTTCCTCTTCTACGCGGTCGTCTTCGTCCCCTTCCTCTGCCTCGCGGTCGCCATGCTGGTCGGCGCGATCATCGGCCCCCCGCATTCCACCGACACCCGCCGAGTGATCGGCGCCACCGCCGCCGGCGTCCTGGTCCTCCTGATCGCCTGGAACTTCATCTACTTCTGGCCCCTCTACACCGGCCAGGCCATCCCCATCGGGTCCTGGCGGGGGCGGATGTGGCTGGACACGTGGGTGTAGCTGGGCAGACACGCTACGAGGGCACGGCCGCCGGCCGTGCCCTCGTGGTCGTTGTTGGTCATTGACGGTCAGTGCTGGCCGCCCTCGCACGGCCCAGGCACGGCCCAGAGGTGGCCCGTGGCAGATTTACAGCGGGCTCAGTCGTGGGCGGCCGGTCAGCTGGACGTGGCGGACGTGCCCGCGGCTGAGGTGGTCCGGATCCTGGTGGAGATCCTGACCAGCAATCCGGAGGATGTGGAGATGGCCCGGCCGGTGGTGCGGGCGGTCATGGAGAGCTGCGGGCCCGGCAGCAGTAGGCACAAACAGCAGCGCCCCCGCCGACTGCCACGGCGGGGGCGCTCGGGTGTCCGGGGGTGGTCAGTGAGCTCTTTCCAACCTGTCGGGCCAGGCCGTCCTCACCCTGCATCTGGCAAGCTCAGCCCGATGATGGAAAAGCCTCACTCCCTCAGTCCAGTCTTTTCCCCATGCGCGCTGAGAACTTCTCGGTGTCCTTTGTGTGCCACCACTCGAACAGGTGGGTTCGCACAAGCATCCCGAGGTAATTCAGGCTCTCTTCGGAGAGGTCTCCGCTCACCAAACTCGCTTCATAACCCTGGTAGTCAAGCGAGACTTCCCAGAGTTGCCCTGAGACGCTGACCTGGATTTCCAGAAGCAATTTAGGGAAGACAGACATCACCTTCACCTCAAGGACTTCAAGAGAGGTTCCTCCTCCCTCGCTCTGCAGTCCTGAAAGCCTTTGGGCGAGCGCTTCCCTTACTTGCTCCGGGGTGGCCATATGGGTCCTCTCAGCACTTTGCCTCTGCACTCGCTGACGCTGCAGCTACGGCCGGGGTTGTGTACTCTACCGTCGCCGTAATGATCCCCTGGGGTGTCAGACCGCCCGGCATCCCTCCAAGGGGGCCCTTGTTGACGACCACCTTGAAGTTCTTCCTCGGCGGCTTCGAGGAGCAACCAGTGCCCACCTTGTATCGGTAGTACACCCCGGCGGTCCTCTCGTAGCCGTTGAAGAGTGTGTCACTGATCTTGTTCTTGAAGCTGGTGCTCCAGCGTCCACGCTCAACTATGTGGTTGTAGCCCCAAGTTTTCGTTCCGCAGCGCAGAGGCATCTTACCCGGGCCGATGTAGAAGGTATAGGCGACCTTGGAGTAGTGCTGCGACTTGCAGGGGTTTGACGCGCTCGCCGTGGCTGCTGCGGGCACCTCGGTGGATGCATTCGCGGGTATAGGTGCGATTAGCAGGATAGCGGCCCCCGCTGCCGCGACGAACGTCGCGGTGGACCTGCGGAAATACATAGCGCGCACGTCTTCTCTTTTCGCTGCCGGATGCTTCTGCATGTCTTCTGTGAGCTTCCTTATGCTCTCCTTGTGAGATTTGTATTCGCAAGGAATCACGGCGTGACCATGTTCACGCTCCGGAGCGGAACCGATACTCTCAGCTGTTCATCTTGCCTAGAATGCCTGGTGCGCTCTGCCACCAGTCGACTTGTGAACCCGGCGGCGCGCAGGCGCTCAAACGCTACGGCCACGTCTTCGGGTACGGGCTGCTCGACCATGAACCCCTGTTGCGGGTAGATCATGAGCCGTTGCTGCGCGCCTGCCAACATGTCGATCACCAGGCGTGCGTCACCGATCGAGTCGATGTAGTCAGCCAAAGACATGGGTTTCGAGCAGTGCGGGAGAGAAGCGGATGTTCTCTCCCGCGTTCCGGGCCCGCGGTTCGACAAGGATGACATCGGCCGGCACCCCCAGTTCCATCGCCCGCTCCCGGTAGTGCTCAGCCTCACCACGCGGCATGCGGTCGCATGGTGAGGCTGGCCTCCTTGGCCACGCGCGCACGCGCGTAGACCTCCGCGCCCTCCGGCAGACCGTGCGCCTGAGCGACGGCGGCCGACGCCGGCACGCGGCTGACGGTCTGAGTCTGCTCACTTCGCTTGTACGTACGTCCGGACGCCACGCGGTCCGCTATGAACGCCACTTCATCGCCGTCTCGCCACTTGGCTTTGTCGTATCGCGCGATGCCGAGCCGCTTGAGCGGGGCCCGCCCACGGACGACCGTGCCGTGTCCACGTGACGACGTGACCAGCCCTTCGGCTTCCAACGCCTTGTAGGCCGCATGGACCGTGGACTTTGAGCTCCCGTCCGCTTCCACCAGGTCCCTGATCTGCGGCAACTGGGCACCGGGCGCGTACTCGACGTTCCGGATCTGTTCGGCCAGTCGGGCGGGAACACGCCAGGTTTCGCCACCCCCGCAGGGGCGCTGCCTGGGGGTTCTCGGAGCGCCACGGGAACGCGCCAGTCGAACGCCACCGGGCCCGCCACCGGCAAATTGGGGCGAACCCCCATATGCGCTGGGAGCCGGGGCGGTTGAGCGAGCGGGGGCGGGTGGGGTTTTCTCGTCTCAGAAGGCCCCGGGGGGAGAGCCTTCGTCACGGTCCCCGTACGCGTGGGGTCCGGCTCCGGTCACGCACCCCGGAGCCGGGCGGACGGGCGGGGACGGGGCGGGTCCGGGCGCACGCACGTCGTCCGGGCCCGCCCCTCGTGCGTGCGCCGTTCAACGTCTCCGTTCGGACAAGTATCGGAAACGACCGCCCCAACTGCCTGTGGAGCACATACAGTTCCGTCCGCACCAACTTTTGAACACGTTCAGGAATCCGGTGCGACCACGGGGACTTCACGGGGAGGAATCGCTTCATGGGCAAGGGAGTCAGAGTCGCGGTCATCAGCGGCGTGTGCGTGACGATGCTGGGCGGGGCCGGTTACGGCATGTACAACATCGCCTCGGCGCTGAACAGCACCGCCACCGGCGGCGTCAAGGCCTTACCGACCGGGCCGCCCAGCCGCGAGGAGGTCGAGCAGACCACCGCGAAGTTCTTCGCCGCCTGGGAGACGGGCCGGCCGGAGCAGGCGGCGAACCTCACCAACTTCCCCGAGGACGCCGAGTCGCTGCTGACGGCGTACGGCTCGGACGCGCACATTACCGACGTGCACATCACCCCCGGCAAGGCGAACGGGGACACGGTGCCCTTCGAGGTGCGGGCGACGGTGTCGTACGGGAAGGAGACCCGGCCGCTGGCGTACGCGAGCCGGCTGACCGTGGTGCGCGGGGTCAACTCGCACCGCCCGCTGGTCGACTGGGACCCCGCGCTGGTGCATCCGAAGCTGGCCAAGGGCGACTCGCTGACCGTCGAGGAGTCCGCCACCCCGCAGATCGACGCCGTGGACCGCGACGGCCAGGTGCTGACCAAGGAGAAGTACCCCTCCCTCGGCCCGGTACTGGACGAGCTGCGCAAGCGGTACGGGGACAGGACGGGCGGCCGGGCCGGGGTCGAGCTGGTGGTCCGGCACGAGGGCAGCGGCGCGGCCGACACCACACTGTTGACCCTGGTCAAGGGCAGGCCCGGCAAGCTGCGCACCACCCTCAGCGCGAGCGCCCAGGCGGCGGCCGAGGCGGCCGTGACCGACTACACCAACTCCTCGGTGGCGGCCGTACAGCCCAGCACCGGCGAGATCCTGGCCTTCGCCAACCACCGCGACGACGGCTTCAACGCCGCCTTCCTCGGCGAACTGGCCCCCGGTTCCACCATGAAGATCATCAGCGCCGCCACCCTCATCGACTCCGGCCTGACCTCGGCGAACGGCCCGGCGCCCTGCCCGCCGTCGGCCGTGTGGCAGAGCCAGACCTTCACCAACCTCACCGGCCTGGCGCCGAACGAGAACGCCACCCTCTCCGAGAGCTTCGCCCGTTCCTGCAACACCGCGTTCGTGAAGTTCGCGGACGAGGTGAAGGCGGACTCGCTGGCCACGGAGGCCGCGCAGCGGTTCGGCATCGGGCGCAACGACTGGAAGGTGGGTGTCCCCTCCTTCGACGGCCGGGTCCCCTCACCGGACGGCCCCGACCGGGCGGCCGGCCTGATCGGGCAGGGCCAGGTCCAGATGAGCCCGCTGAACATGGCGTCGGTCACGGCCACCGCGAAGACCGGCACCTTCCGGCAGCCGGTGATCGTCCCGCTGAGCCTGGACGGCCGCCGGCCCGCCACCGCGCGCGGGCTGGCGCCGGGTACGTCCCAGCAGTTGCGGGAGATGATGAACCGCACCGCGCGCAGTGGCACCGCGGCAGGCGTGATGGCCGGGCTGAGCGGGAACGTGGGGGCGAAGACCGGTTCGGCGGAGGTCGACGGGCAGTCACGGTCCAACAGCTGGTTCACCGGATACCGGGACGACATCGCGGCGGCCGCGATGACGGAGGACGGCGGGCATGGCATCGACGCCGCCGGTCCTATTGTCGCAAGAGTGCTACGGAGTGCGGGCTGAGATCGGCCGGGTCCGGGAGGACTCTAGGCTGTTGAGGTCGTTGGGGACGTGTGAGGGCTGCGGGGACCCCGGGGAGAGCGCGGAGGACTTGGGACTGTGGGCAAGAGAAGGCGTGCCGCCGAACGGCCGAAGCGGAAACCCGCCGTACTGGGCGGCATGATCGCCCTCGTCGTCGGCGGCGCCGGGTTCGGCCTCTACGCGCTGTACGGCGGCGGGGCGTCCGCCGAGGAGGCGTCCACGCTGTCCGACCACAAGAGCGTGAAGACCGGGCCGCCCAGCGCGGTGGAGGTCAAGACGGTCACCTCCCGCTTCCTGACGGCCTGGCAGCGGGGCCGTGTCGCCGAGGCGGCCGCCGCGACCGACGACGCCAAGGCCGCCACCGCGCTGCTCACCGGCTACACCAAGGACGCCCGCCTGCAGCACGTCACCCTCACCGCGGGCAGGGCGACCGGCGCGACGGTGCCCTTCTCCGTCAAGGCGACCGTCTCCTACCAGGGCGTCAGCAAGCCGCTGGCGTACCGGAGTTCGCTGACCGTGGTGCGGCGGGCGAGCGACGGCGCGGCCCTAGTCGGCTGGCAGCCCTCCGTGGTGCACCCGGAGCTGAAGGACGGCGACACCCTGGTCACCGGCGCGTCCGGCACCCCGCCGGTCAAGGCGCTGGACCGCACCGGCGGCGAGCTGACCGTGACCGCGTACCCCTCGCTGGGGTCGGTGCTGGACGGACTGCGGGAGAAGTACGGCAAGACGGCCGGCGGCAAGGCGGGCGTGGAGCTGCGCGTGGTGCGCGGCAAGGCGTCGGAGAAGGCCGGACTGTCGGACAAGACGCTGGTGGAGCTGAGCGAGGGCACGCCGGGCACGGTGAAGACCACGCTGGACCCCAGGTTCCAGGCGGCGGCCGAGCAGCAGGTGGCCAAGCGGGAGCAGGCGTCGGTGGTGGCGCTGCGCGCGTCGACCGGTGAGATCCTCGCGGTCGCCAACAGCGGCCACGGCTTCAACATCGGCTTCCAGGGCTCGCTCGCCCCCGGCTCCACCATGAAGGTGATCACCTCCTCGCTGCTGATCGAGAAGGGCCTGGCGGAGGCGGACAAGAAGCACCCCTGCCCGAAGACCTTCACCTTCGGCGGCTGGAAGTTCCACAACGACGACGACTTCGAGATCAAGAACGGCACCTTCAAGGCGAGCTTCGCCCGCTCCTGCAACACCGCCTTCATCAGCCAGGCGAAGAAGCTGAAGAACGACGACCTGACCAAGCAGGCCCAGCAGGTCTTCGGCCTCTCCCTGAACAACTGGTCGGTCGGCGTGCCCACGCTGGACGGCTCGGTGCCGGTGCAGTCGGCGGCGCAGATGGCGGCCTCCTTGATCGGGCAGGGCGGGGTGCGGATGAACCCGCTGAACATGGCCTCGGTGGCGGCGACGGTGAAGACCGGCACCTTCCACCAGCCGTACCTGGTCGCCCCGTCGGTGGACCACCGCACGCTGGCGACGGCGTCCCGCACGATGTCGGCGAAGACGCTGGGCCAGCTCCGCGAGCTGATGAACTTCACCGCCGCGTACGGCACGGCGGCCGAGGCGATGTCGGGGCTGGGTCCGGACTACGGCGCCAAGACCGGCTCGGCCGAGGTCGACAACCAGAAGAAGCCCAACGGCTGGTTCACCGCCTACCGGGGCGACCTCGCCTCGGCCGGTGTGGTGCAGGCGGGCGGCCATGGCGGCGACACGGCCGGCCCGATCGTCGCCACTCTGCTCAAGCTCGGGGGCTGATCAGTTCCGTACGGGCTCGGCCGTGTAGGTGCGCAGCAGGAACCGGGTCAGCGACTTCACGTCGAACTGGACCACGTCCACGCCCTGCGGGGAGTGGAACTCCAGGACCGCCTGCACGCGCCCGCACGGCCAGACCCGTACGTCCCCGCTCTCGACGGGGGTCCGCAGGCCGTCCTCCAGCAGGGACCGGGAGAAGGTCCACTCGGTGGGGCCGGGCAGGCCGACCTGGACGGAGAGGGGGTCGGCGTCGGGGTCGTAGCGGAGCACCACGCGTATCGCGTCGGGGTCGTCCTCCGCTTCGGTGACGATGTGGGCGTGTGTGTACTGCTCGACTACGGACATCGGGTCGCCCTCTCACGTTCAGTGACCGCAACAAAAGCCGCACAGCCGCTTCGTCTCTAATGTCGCATAATTTCCGATTTCCGCCCCTGGAGGCCGGACGGGAAGCGAGACCACCTCGCTCTTGCAAGGCATTCGCAACAAGCGCTTAAAATTGAACGGTGCATGTACCTGACGGATTCATCGACGCCCCCACCTCCGCTGTCACCGGGGTGGTCGCCGCAGGCGCCCTCGCGGTGAGCCTGCGCGGCGCCCGCCGCGAACTGGACGAGCGCACCGCGCCGCTGGCCGGCCTGGTCGCCGCGTTCATCTTCGCCGTACAGATGCTCAACTTCCCCGTGGCGGCCGGAACAAGCGGCCACCTGCTGGGCGGAGCGCTGGCCGCGATACTCGTCGGCCCCTATACGGCCGTGCTCTGCGTGTCGGTCGTGCTGCTCATGCAGGGCGTGCTGTTCGCGGACGGCGGGCTGACCGCGCTCGGCGTGAACATCACGGACATGGCCATCGTCACGACCGTGGTCGCGTACGCCGTCTTCAAGGCGCTGCTGGCGGTGCTGCCACGCTCCCGGCGCTCGATCACCGCCGCCTCCTTCGTCGCCGCCCTGCTCTCGGTACCCGCCGCGGCCGTCGTCTTCACGCTGATCTACGCGATCGGCGGCACCACCGACGTGTCCATCGTCAAGGTGGCCACCGCGATGATCGGCGTCCATGTGCTGATCGGCATCGGCGAGGCCGTGATCACCGCGCTCACCGTCGCCGCCGTCGTCGCGGTCCGCCCCGACCTCGTGTACGGCGCGCGCGGACTGCGGCAGAAGCTCCGGCTCCGGGTGAACGGCGAGCTGGTCGACGCCCCCGACGCCGCCCCGGTCCCGGCCGCCGCCCGCACCTCCCGGCGCACCGTGTGGATCACCGGCCTGGTGACCTCGCTGGTCCTCGCCGGGTTCGTCAGCTTCTACGCCTCCGCCGACCCGGACGGCCTGGAGAAGGTCGCCCACGACAAGGGCATCGACAAGAAGACCGAGCCGCACCACTCCTCGGACTCCCCGCTGGCCGACTACGGCGTCAAGGACGTGGCGAACGCCCGGCTGTCCGGGGGTCTCGCGGGCGTGATCGGCGTCGGCGTCACCGTCGTCGCGGGCAGCGCGGTCTTCTGGGCGGTGCGCCGCCGCCGCGACCACGACGCCTCTCCCGCGAACACGAGCTTCTGAGATGGGCGCCGGCCACGCCCACAAGCTCTACCGGCACGGACACTCCGCCGTCCACCGGCTGCCCCCGCACACCAAGCTGGCGGCCGTCTTCGCCTTCGTCGTGGTGGTGGTCTCCACCCCGCGCGAGGCGATGTGGGCGTTCGGGGTGTACGCGGTGCTGCTGGCCTGTGTCGCCCACCGGGCGCGGGTGCCCGCCGGGTTCCTGCTGAAGCGGCTGCTGATCGAGGTGCCGTTCGTCGCGTTCGCGGTGCTCATGCCGTTCGTCGCGGAGGGCGAGCGGGTGCACGTCCTCGGGCTCTCGCTGAGCGTCAACGGCCTGTGGGGCGCCTGGAACGTGCTGGCCAAGGGCACCCTGGGCGTCGCCGCGTCCGTGCTGCTCGCCGCCACCACCGACCTGCGCGAACTGCTGCTCGGGCTCCAGCGGCTGAAGCTGCCGCCGCTGCTGGTGCAGATCGCCTCCTTCATGATCCGCTACGGCGACGTCATCACCGACGAGATGCGCCGGATGCGGATCGCCCGCGAGTCCCGCGGCTTCGAGGCGCGGGGGGTACGGCACTGGGGGGTGCTCGCCAAGTCGGCGGGCGCGCTGTTCATCCGCTCCTACGAGCGTGGCGAGCGGGTGCATCTGGCCATGGTGAGCCGGGGTTACGCCGGGTCGATGCCGGTCATCGACGAGGTCACCGCCACCCGTGACCAGTGGCTGCGCGCGCTGGCCCTGCCCTGCTCCGCCCTCGTCGTCTGTCTGCTGGGATGGTTCCTGTGAGTACCGCACTGTCGCTGGAAGTCTCCGGCCTCGCCTTCGCCTACCCCGACGGCCACCAGGCCCTGTTCGGCGTCGACTTCACCGTCCCGCGCGGTGAACGGGTCGCGCTGCTCGGGCCGAACGGCGCGGGCAAGACCACGCTCGTGCTGCATCTGAACGGCATCCTGTCCGGCGGCACCGGCACGGTCACCGTGGCCGGACTCCCGGTCGGCAAGCGGCACATGGCCGAGATCCGGCAGAAGGTCGGCATCGTCTTCCAGGACCCCGACGACCAGCTCTTCATGCCGACCGTGCGGGAGGACGTGGCGTTCGGGCCTGCGGCGGCCGGGCTGAAGGGGGCCGCGCTGGAGGAGCGGGTGCGAACCGCGCTGGAGCAGGTCGGGATGGCGGAGTTCGCCGACCGGCCCCCGCACCATCTGTCCTTCGGGCAGCGGCGCCGGGTCGCGGTGGCGACGGTGCTGGCGATGCGGCCGGAGATCCTCGTCCTGGACGAGCCGTCCTCCAACCTCGACCCGGCCTCGCGGCGCGAACTGGCGGACATTCTGCGGGCGTTGGACGTCACGGTGCTGATGGTCACGCACGATCTGCCCTACGCCCTGGAGCTGTGCCCGCGTGCGCTGATCCTCAGTGACGGGGTGATCGCGGCCGACGGTCCCACGGGCAAGCTGCTCTCCGACGACGCGCTGATGCGGGCGCACCGGCTGGAGCTGCCGTTCGGGTTCGATCCGCGCACGGTGACGTCGGACGCGTAGGGCGTCGGAGCGTCGGGATCTGTCGGGGCCTGTCGGGCCCGTCGGGGCCGAGGAATCCAAGGCCGTACGGCCGTGTTTCACTCGTGAGTGCGGGCGAGGAAAGGGATACGGCGTGGATGTGCGTGTGAACGGCACGGTGGCCGAGGGCTTCGAGCCGGTGGCGGAGGCGTTCGCGGCGAACTTCGCCCGGCTCGGCGAGCGGGGCGCGGCCGTGGCCGTGTACCGGGACGGGCACCGGGTCGTCGACCTGTGGGCCGGCTCCCGTGACGTCGACGGCTCCGCCCCCTGGGAGCGCGGCACCGCGCAGATCGTGCGCTCCGCGACCAAGGGGGTCGCCGCCGCCGCGCTCCTGCTGCTGCACCAGCGGGGTCTGCTGGACCTGGACGCCCCGGTGGGCGCGTACTGGCCTGAGTTCAAGGCGGCGGGCAAGGAGCGCACCCTCGTACGCGACCTGCTCGCCCACCGGGCGGGCGTGCCGGTGCTGGACCGGCCGCTGACCCCCGCGGAGGCCGCCGACCCCGACCTCGGCGCCGCCGCCGTCGCCGCGCAGGCGCCGGTGTGGGAGCCGGGCACGGACCACGGGTACCACGCGCAGACGTACAGCTGGCTCACCGGTGAGCTGGTACGCCGGGTCGCAGGGCGTCCGGTCGGCGACTTCGTCGCGTCCGAGATCGCGGCGCCGGCCGGGGCGGACGTGTGGCTGGGGCTGCCTGCCTCTGAGCAGGCGCGGGTGGGACGGGTGGGGCCCGTCTCCGCGCCCGAGACGCCGGGTGCGCTGAAGGTGCGCCCCAAGCGGGCCGTGGCCGACGCCTACGCCGACCCCGCCTCCCTGACCCGGCGCGCCTTCGCCGCGATCACCCCGCTGCCGGACGAGAACGCGCCCGCCTACCGCTCGGCCGTCCGCCCCGCCTCCAACGGGATCGCCACGGCGGACGGGCTGGCCCGCGTGTACGCGTCCCTCATCGGCGAAGTGGACGGCGGTACCCGGCTGTTCACCCCGGAGACGGGGGAACTGGCCCGCGCCGAGGCGTCGGCGGGCCCGGACCGGGTGCTCGTGGTCGGCACCCGGTTCGGCCTCGGCTTCATGCTCCACGGCCCAGCGTCCCCCCTCCTGTCCCCCACCGCCTTCGGCCACCCCGGCCGAGGGGGCGCCCTCGCCTTCGCCGACCCCGCCTCCGGCGTCTCCTTCGGCTACGTCACCAATGGCTTCCAGGGCGGAGTGACGGCGGACCCGAGGGCCCAGGCACTGGTGCGGGCGGTGCGGAGTTCGCTGGGCTGAGCCCGGTCAGACGTGGATGGGGTGCGAGACGCGCCCGGAGTCCGCGTCGATCTCCTCGTGTGCCTTGGTCAGCAGGTTCATGGCCAGTTCGTTCAGGGCGCGGGCGCCGGCGATCTCCTCGCCGACCCTCGGCTGGTTGGAATCGACCCGGTGCCGGGTGGCGTGCCCGTTCGCCCGGACCTCACTGCCGTCCGCCAGCCGTACCAGCGCCACCGCGCGCGTGTGCTGGTCGTCCTCCTCGAACTCCAGCTCGATGTGCCAACCCACGGCGTTGTGCGTCATCCCAACCACCTCCGAAAACCACCGTGCCCCCTGCTTCCAGGGTGCGCCCGCCTCCGGCGAAGTTCACGTCGGCGCGTTCCCGCGGGGGGCCTGGCCGGGGATTGCGTCACCGGAGGCGGTACCGCATCACCTCCGCCGCCGGAGGCTCAGTCGGCGGTCTTCTCCTCGAAGCTCGCGAAGTAGGCCGCCGCCATGTCCTCGTCCCCGTGGCCCTGGGCGGCCGCGCGGGCGAAGCGGTTGGCGGTGGCTTCGGCGAGGTCGAGGCGGACGCCGCCCCGGTCGGCGGCGGAGGTGATGAGGCGGGCGTCCTTCTCGGCGGTGGTGACGGCGAAGGAGGCCGGGGTGAACTTGCCGTCCAGGATCAGGGCGGACTTGGCACGGAGGTAGCCCATGTCCAGCGGGCCGCCCTCGATGAGGTCGAAGAACGAGCGCGGGTCGACGCCGAGCGCCTGCGCGAGCGCCAGCACCTCTCCCGTGGCCGCGGTGACCGCGAGCACCCAGTTGTTGGCGACCAGCTTGAGCCTGCTCGCGCTGCCCTCCGCCCCGTCCTCGCCCGTCCACACCGTACGGGAACCGACCGCGTCGAAGACCGGCGCGAGGACTGCCCGCCCCGCCTCGGGCCCGGCGGCCAGCACGGTGAGCTGACCGTCCTCGGCGGGCTTGCGGGTGCCGAGCACGGGCGCGTCGTAGAACTCCAGCCCGTGCTCGCGGGCGAACGCGGCGAGGCGGCCGGTGAGTTCCGTCCCGGCGGTGGTGCTCTGCACCCACAGGGTGCCGGGGCGCAACGCGGACGCCGCCTCGCGCATCACGTCCAGCACGGTGTCACCGTCGTACAGCATGGTCAGCACGACGTCCGCGCCCTCGACCGCCTCGGCGGCCGTGCCGGTGACGCGGACGCCGTCCTTCGCGAGCGGCTCGGCCTTGGCGCGGGTGCGGTTCCAGGCGCGTACGGGGAGCCCGGCGGCGGCGAGGTTGCGGGCCATGGCGGCGCCCATGATGCCGGTGCCCAGCACGGCGACGGTCGGCCGGTCGGTGGCGGTCATACGGTGGCTCTCCTTCTCACGGGGTGCGGTCCCACGAGGCGCTGTCGATCATGCCCCTCGCCCCCATCCTGCCCGCAGACCCGGCCCGGCCCACCGTGGCACAGCCGGTCCCGCTCCTACCGGTTGAAGAATTCGACGACTTCCCGGGCGGTCGGCCTGCGGGCGGCTTCGGCGGACTCCTCGACGATGCGCGGGAACAGCACCCGCTCGTGCGCGGCGAGCGCGGCTTCCGGGTCGCCGGGGTGCGCGGCGATCGCCTCACCGAGTTCGGCCCCGTCCAGCATGGCGAGGTTGGCGCCCTCGCCGTTGGGGACGGAGAGGTGCGCGGCGTCGCCGACCAGGGTGACACCGGGCACGCGCTCCCAGCGGTGGCCAGGGGGAAGCGTGAAGTGGGGGCGCAGGACGGGCGGGGTGTCGGCGTCGGTGAGGAGCGCGGTGTACTCCGGCGCCCACCCCGCGTACTCCGCCGCGATCCGGGCGGTGGCCGCGGCGGCGTCGGTGAAGTCGACGCCGTCGAACCACTCCAGCGGGCGGGTGAGCACGGCGTAGGTGTGGATGGTCTCGCCGCTCTCCCGGTGCGCGATGATCGACTGGGCCTCCCAGTCCCGCTCGAACACGGCGAACGATCCGCCGCCGACCATCCTGGCGACGGCGGGATGCCGGGTCTCCACGTCGTAGAGGCAGGTCTCGACGAACGCCTCCCCCGCGTACTCCGGCACCGCGTCGGAGAGCAGCGGCCGGACCCGCGACCAGGCGCCGTCCGCGCCGACGAGGAGGTCGGCGGTGACGGAGGTGCCGTTGGCGAAGGTCACCTCGTGGCGCCCGTCGGCCAGGGTCCGGGTGCCGCTGACCTTGTGTCCCCAGCGGACGGTGCCCTCGGGCAGCGCGTCCAGCAGGATGCGCCGCAGCTCACCGCGCTGCACCTCGGGACGCCCGCCGGTGCCGTCGTCGGCCTTGTCGAGCAGCACGGTGCCGTCCCGGTCGATGAACCGCATCGCCTGCCGGCCCTCCAGCACGATGCCCTGGAACTCGTCCGTCAGGTCGGCCGCCTTGACGGCCAGCTGCCCGTTGTAGTCATGGATGTCGAGCATCCCGCCCTGGGTACGCGCGGCCGGCGAAGCCTCCGCCTCGTACACCGTGGACGCCATCCCGTGCACATGCAGCACCCGGGCCAGCGTCAGCCCCCCGAGACCCGCACCGATGATCGTGACGTGAGTGGACATGGTTTCTCCTCGCTGACGGTCCGCGCCGGGCGGCCACCCGACGAGCACCCCCAACCTCCCGACCCGCCCCGACACGCGGCCGACACCGGTCCGACAGCCCCGACAGCGGACCGACAGACTCAGCCGGCGTGCAGCATCAGCCCGATCCCCACCACCAGCAGACCCGCCGCCGCGATGCGCGGAGCGCCGAAGCGTTCCTTGAAGAAGAGGGCGCCGATGGCCGCGCCGACGATGATCGAGGATTCGCGGAGGGCGGCGACGGGGGCGAGGGGGGCGCGGGTCTGGGCCCACAGGACGAGGGCGTAGGCGGCGACGGAGAGGACCGCGCCGAGGAGGCCGAGCGTGGCGTACGGCTTGAGCTGGCGGACCATGTCACCGCGGACCCGGTAGTACATGTACGCGGGGATGAAGATCCCCTGGGCGGCCATCAGCCAGGCGATGTAGCCGAGGGGGGTCTCCGCGTGCCGTACGCCGATGCCGTCGAGGACGGTGTACACGGCGATGGTGAGCCCGGTGGCCACGGCGGCGCCGATGGCCTTCCAGTCCGGCCGCCGCCCCCGCAGCCCCCACAGGCTCACGCCGGTCAGCCCGACACAGGACACCGCGACCCCGGCCGCCGCCCATCCGCCGGGCACCTCGTGCGCGAACAGGGCGGCCAGCACGGTCACGACCAGCGGCGCGGTACCGCGCGCGATCGGGTACGCCTGCCCGAAGTCCCCGAGCCGGAAGGAGGTCATGAGCAGGGCGTAGTAGGCGACATGCACTCCGGCGGAGACGAGCAGATACGGCCACGCGGGCCCGGCCGGCCAGGGCGCGAACAGCGCCATCACCAGTCCGACGACCAGTCCGCCCCCGGCGATCAGCGTGAACCCGGTCAGCTTGTCGCTGATCCGGTGGGCGATGGCGTTCCACCCGGCGTGGGTGAACGCGGCCAGCAGGACAGCGGCAGTGACGAGCGGCGTCACCGGTCAGGACCAGTCGTCGTCATACCCGGCACGCTAACCGATCACTGAGTGGCCTGTACACGGGGTTTGCCCGGTGCGACCGCCCTGACGCCCGGCTCACGAAGGTCCGCCGTCGCTTCCCCGGCGAGCCCCACGGCGTGAAGACGGACGGCCGGTGGGGCGGGTGCCCCACCGGCCGTCCGTCTTCGAACACGGTCAGGCGCTGACCAGTTCCCGGTCCCCGTCCGGGTCGGAGTCCGTGCGAAGGCCTTCGCCCTCGACGTCCACGTTGGGCAGCGCGCGGTCCAGCCAGGCCGGGAGCCACCAGGCGCGGCGGCCGAGGAGGGCCAGGACGGCCGGGACGACGGCCATGCGGACGATGAAGGCGTCGAAGAAGACGGCGATGGCCAGGCCGAAGCCGATCATCTTGATCATCGCCTCGCTGGAGCCGATGAAGCCGGAGAAGACGGCGATCATGATGACGGCGGCCGCGGTGACGACGCGGGCGCTGTAGCGGAAGCCGGTGACGACCGCCTGGCCCGGGTTCTCCCCGTGGACGTACGCCTCACGCATCCGGGTCACGAGGAACACCTCGTAGTCCATGGCGAGTCCGAAGACCACGCCGACCATGAAGATCGGCATCATCGACATGACCGGCCCGGTCTGCTCGACGTTCATCAGGCCGGACAGCCAGCCCCACTGGAAGACCGCGACGACCGCGCCGAGGGCGGCCAGCACGCTGAGCAGGAAGCCGAGGGCCGCCTTCAGCGGGACCAGGATCGAGCGGAACACCACGATCAGCAGCAGGAAGGCGAGGCCGACGACCAGCGCGAGGTACGGCAGCAGCGCGTCGTTCAGCTTCTGCGACACGTCGATGTTCATCGCCGTGGCGCCGGTGACCAGCAGCTTCGCGTCCGTCGCGGAGGCGATCGACGCGCTCTTGCCCCGGATGGCGTGCACCAGGTCCTCGGTGGTGGCCGACGACGGCTGGGACTTCGGCACGACGGTGATGATCGCGGTGTCGCCCGCCTTGTTGGGCGCCGGCGGGGTGACCGTGACGACGTCCTTCAGGCCCTTGATCTCGTCGCCGACCTTGGCGAACGCGGCCTTCTTGTCGGTGCTGCCCTTGGCGTCGACGACAACCATCAGCGGGCCGTTGAAGCCGGGGCCGAAGCCGTCGGAGAGCAGGTCGTAGGCGCGGCGCTGGGTGGTGGAGACGGGCTGGGAGCCGTCGTCGGGGAGGCCCAGTTCGAGCGAGGCGGCCGGGACGGCGGCGGCGCCGAGGCCGACCACACCGAGCAGCAGCACGGTGACCGGGCGCCGGACCACGAAGCTCGCCCACCGGGTGCCCATGTTGGGACGGCCGGCCTTCTTGGCCGCGCGTCCCCCGCCGAGCAGCTTGCTCTTCTCGCCGGCCGGCTTGACCGTACGGCCCGCGTACCCGAGCAGCGCCGGGATCATGGTGAGCGCGATCAGCACCGCGATGGCGACCGTGCCCGCGGCGGCCACGCCCATCTTGGTCAGCATCGGGATGTTGACGACGGAGAGCCCGACCAGCGCGATGACGACGGTGAGGCCCGCGAAGACCACCGCCGAGCCCGCCGTACCGACGGCGCGGCCCGCGGCCTCCTCGCGGTCGCGGCCCTCGGCCAGTTCGGCGCGGTAGCGGGAGACGATGAAGAGGGCGTAGTCGATGCCGACCGCGAGGCCGATCATCGTGGCCAGGGTGGAGGTGGTGGAGCCCAGGTCGAGCGGGGTGGCCAGCGCGGTGATCGCGGAGACGCCGATGCCCACACCGATGATCGCGGTGAGCAGCGGCAGCCCGGCCGCGATGAGGGAGCCGAAGGTGATGACCAGGACGACGGCCGCGATGGCGATGCCGATGACCTCGCTGGACCCGGTCTCCGGCGCGGTGGTGAGCGCGTCGCCGCCGATCTCGACGGTCAGCCCGGCGTCCCGCGCGTGCCCGGCGCTCTCCTTGAGGGCGTCACGGGAGGAGTCCTCCAGCTCCATCCCGGAGACCTTGTACTTCACCGAGGCGTAGGCGATCGTGCCGTCCCGGCTGACCGCCTTGCCGGTGTAGGGGTCGGCGACGGAGGCGACCTCGGAGCCGGAGGCCAGCTCCTTGACCGTCTTCTCCACCGCGGCCTTGTTGCCGGCGTCGGTCATCTTCTGGCCCTCGGGCGCCTTGAAGACCACGCGGGCGGTGGCGCCGTCGGCGCTCATGCCGGGGAAGCGCTGCTCCAGCAGGTCGAAGGCGCGCTGCGCCTCGGTGCCCGGGATGGAGAAGGACGAGTTCCCGGCGGGCGGCGCGGAAGCGGCCCCCACCCCGGCGAGGGTGAGCAGCGCGACCCACAACAGGGCGACGAAGTGCCGTCGCCGGAAGGCGAATCGGCCGAGTTTGTACAGGTACGTGGCCACGAGGGCGTACTCCCGGTCAGGTCGTGAAAGGCATCTGGGCAGGAAAGGTCAGCCCGGCGACGTGAGCGGTGACGTCAGGAGGTGGGCTTGCTGGGGAGGGGGTCGGTCAGGTGGTGGGGACGCCGAGAGCGGGGAGGATCACGGCGTCGATGTAGGAGCTGAGGAAGTCCTGGGTGGGAGGCTGCTCGTCGATGAGCGCCCGGGTGGCGAACGCGCCGATCATCATGTGCACCACGAAGGGCAGTGCCGGGTTGTCCGGGGCCACTTCGCCCCGGTCCACGGCACGCGAGAGCATCCCGCGCAGCTCGGTCATCTCGGGCTCGATGACCTGCTCCCGGAACGCCTGCAGCAGGTCCGGGTTGGTGTGCGTGGCCATGGCCAGGCCCCGCATGAGGGCGGTGTTCTGCTCCATGGCGCAGTCGTCCTCGCGGTGCACGAGCGCCAGGAAGTCCCCGCGCAGCGAGCCGGTGTCCACGTCGGAGATCCGGCCGGGCTTGCTGTGCCGGATCGCGCGGGCGACCAGTTCGGCCTTGCCGCCCCACTGGCGGTAGAGCGTGGCCTTGCTGGAGCGGGTGCGGGCGGCGACGGCGTCCATGGTGAGGGCGTCGTAGCCGACCTCGCGGAGCAGGTCGAGGACCGCCTCGTACAGCTCGGCCGCCCGCTCGGGCGTGAGTCTGCTGCGACGCGCGGTGGCGGCGTCGGTCATCCGCCTCACCCTCTCCCGCTCATCCGGACGACATGGCTCGCGTACGGGACTCCGTACAGGATGAAGGTACCCCGTCCAGCTACGAAACGAAACCGTTTCGTACGCGTGCGGGGCGTGGCCTGCGTCACGGGCCACGGGTCCGCACGAGTTGCTGTGCCTCGCGCGCCGGAAAAGCATGGATGAGTGAGCTATCTGCGGCTTCCCCACATCAGTGACGATCTGCTGTGCTTCGTGGCCGAGGACGACCTCTGGCTGGCGCCGCTCGACGAACCGGGCCGCCCCTGGCGGCTCACCGCGGACCGCACCAAGGCCGGACACCCCCGCTTCTCGCCCGACGGCAAGCAGATCGCCTTCACGAGCTGGCGCAGCCTGGTGCCCGAGATCCACCTGGTGGACGTGGCCGGCGGCCCGGCGCGGCAGTTGACGTACTGGGGCAGCGCCGACACCCAGGTGTGCGGCTGGACGCCCCCCGACCAGCACGGCAGGAGCGACATCCTGGCCGTCGCCTCGCACGGCCAGCCCTTCTCCTACTTCACCTGGGCCCACAAGGTCGGCACCGACGGCAGTCCCGGCGGGCGGCTGCCCTGGGGCCCGGTCGGTGACATCCAGGTCGCGGACACCGCGGGCGAGCACCAGACCCTCCTCCTCACCGGCACGCCCCCGCACGAACCGGCGTCCTGGAAGCGGTACCGCGGCGGCGCGACGGGACGACTGTGGCTCCAGGGGCGACGGCTGCTGGAGGACATCGACGGCCAGCTCTCCTCCCCGATGTTCGTCGCCGGCCGCATCGTCTTCCTCTCCGACCACGAGGGCATCGGCAACCTGTACTCCGTCGCCCCGGACGGCACCGACCTGCGCCGTCACACCGACCACGACGCCTTCTACGCCCGGCACGCCGCGACCGACGGCGAGCGAGTGGTCTACCAGTGCGCCGGTGACCTCTGGATCGTGGAAGACCTCTCCCCCACCGGCACCCCGCGCAAGCTGGACATCGACCTGGGCGGCCCCGCTCCCGGCCGCCGTCCCTACCAGGTGCCCGCCGCGCACAACGTGGACGGCCTCTCGGTGGACGAGACCGGCCGGGCCAGCGCGGTCACCGTCCGGGGCAGCCTGTACTGGCTCACCCACCGCGACGGCCCGGCCCGCACCATCGCCGACACACCCGGCGTCCGGGTCCGGCTGCCGGAGATGCTGGGCTCGACCGGCCAGCTCGCCTACGTCACCGACGCCGAGGGCGAGGACGCGGTGGCCGTCGCCCAGCTCCCCCGCGCCACCGGCGGCCGCGAGCCCCGGCTGCTCGGCGAGGGCCGGCTCGGCCGGGTGCTGGAGCTGGTCTCCGACCCGGAGGGCGAACGGCTTGCGGTCGCCTCGCACGACGGCAGGCTGCTGCTGATCGACGTGGCGGAGGACGCCGAGAGCACCGAGGGGCGGGAACCCGGCACCGTCACCGAGCTGATCCGCTCCGACAACGGCCCCGTCCGCGACCTCGCCTTCTCCCCCGACGGCGCCTGGCTCACCTGGTCCCACCCCGGCATCGGCCGCTCCCTGCGCCAGATCAAGCTCGCCCGGATCAAGGACCGCCTGATCGTGGACGTCACCAACGGCCGGTTCGAGGACGAGAACCCGGCCTTCACCAGCGACGGCCGCTACCTCGCCTTCCTCTCCTGGCGCGGCTTCGACCCGGTGTACGACGTGCACACCGGCGACCTGTCCTTCCCGCTCGGCTGCCGCCCCTACCTGGTCCCGCTGAACTCGGCCACGCCCTCCCCGTTCGCGCTCAACCCCGAGGGCCGTCCGGCGGCGGGCGGGCTCGATCCGCTGGAGAACGGGTCCGGCGAGGGCGGCACGGTGACCGTGGAGGTGGAGGGGCTGGAGAACCGGGTCACGCCGTTCCCGGTGATGTCCTCCAAGTACTCGGCGCTGCGCCCGGTCGCGGGCGGCGGGCTGGTCTGGCTGCGCTGGCCGATCTCCGGCGCGCTGGGCGAGACCTTCGTCAACCCCGCCGACATCAGCGGGCGGCCCACGCTGGAACACTTCAACCTCAGCAAGGCGAAGAAGTCCGAACTGGTCGCCCACCTGGACTGGTTCGAGGTGAGCGGCGACGGCACCCGGCTGGTCGTGGTGGACGAGGGCGACCTGCGCGCGGTGCCCGCCACCGAGCCCGGCGACAGCGACACCACGGTGTGGATAGACCTGCGGCGCATCCTGCACGAGGTGGACCCCGCCGCCGAGTGGCGCGGCGCCTACGCCGAGGGCGGCCGGATCACCCGGGACTACTTCTGGGACCCCGGCATGTGCGGGATCGACTGGACGGCGATCCTGGATCAGTACCGCCCGCTGGTCGAACGGGTCGCCTCCCCCGACGAGTTCGCCGACCTGATGCGCGAGGTCCTCGGCGAACTGGGCACGTCGCACGCCTACGTCACCCCGGCCCGGCGCAACGAGGGCCCGCCGCACTACCAGCGCCGGCAGGGCCTCCTCGGCGCCAACTTCGTCTGCCGGAACGGCGCCTGGATGGTCGCCCGCATCCTCGACGGCGACTCCTCCGACTCCCGCGCCCGCTCTCCGCTGGCCGGCACCGGCATCCGCGCGGGCTCGGTGCTGACCCATGTCAACGGGCGCCCGGTGGACCCGGTGACCGGGCCCTACCCGCTGCTCGCGGGCTCCGGCGGCACCACCGTCGACCTCACCTTCACCCCGCCGCCGGGCGAGCCGGGCCCCGCCCGCCGGGTGGCCGTGGTCCCGCTGATCGACGACCGGTCGCTGCGCTACCAGGACTGGGTGGCCAAACGCCGCGAGGTGGTACGGGAGTTGAGCGGCGGCAAGTGCGGCTATCTGCACATCCCCGACATGGGCGGCTCCGGCTGGGCCCAGTTCAACCGGGATCTGCGCCTGGAGGTCTCCCGGCCCGCGCTGATCGTGGACGTGCGCGGCAACGCGGGCGGGAACATCAGCGAGCTGGTGATGGAGAAGCTGACCCGGAAAATCCTCGGCTGGGACCTCACCCGTAACGCCCAGCCGGTGTCGTACGCCTCCAACGCGCCGCGCGGGCCGGTGGTGGCGTTGGCGGACGAGGCGACGTCCTCCGACGGCGACATGATCACCGCCGCGATCAAGCTGCTGGGGCTCGGCCCGGTGGTCGGGCAGCGCACCTGGGGCGGCGTGGTCGGCATGACCGGCAGGCACCGGCTGGGTGACGGCACGGTGATCACGGTGCCGATGAACGCGGCCTGGTTCGAGGAGTACGGCTGGTCCGTGGAGAACCGGGGCGTCACCCCCGACCTGGAGGCGCTGCGCACCCCGCTGGACTGGGCCGAGGGCCGCTACGCGCAGCTCGACGACGCGGTGGGGCTGGCGCTGGACATGCTGGAGACGACCCCGGCCGCGGTGCCACCCGACTACAGCGACGTACCGGACCGCTCACGGCCGAAGCTGCCACCGCGCGAAGAGGGGTGAGGGGGCAAAAAAAGAGGGCGGGACCTCCCGCCACCAACAACGTATAGCGCAAGGGGGGCCTTGCGGCAAGGCCCCCCTCATGCCGCAGAATCGCTCGCCGAGCCCAGAACCTGCGGAAATGAGTGATCCACTACATGTGTGCGCTGCTGTCCGAGCGTGAACCCGCGCCGGAGTCCCGCGCGTTCGACCTCCCCGACCGGCTCGCCGCCAAGGCCGACCCGGCACTGATCGCCGCCGACGAGCGGCACTTCGCGGACATCGCCGCGAGCCTGGAGCAGACCGTCGCCGAGCTGTCCGCGAGCCTGGACGCCCTGCGCCGGGCGCCCGGCGGGGTGGGCCGGGAGGTGCTGGAGCGGGACCTGGAGATCCACCGGCTGACGGCCCGGCTGCGCGCCCTGCGCCGCTTCGGCCTCGACCTCTGCCTGGGCCACATCGTGCACGACGGCGACCCCGAGCCGGTCTACATCGGCCGGCTCGGCCTCACCGACAGCACCGGCCGCCGGCTGCTGATCGACTGGCGCTCCCCCGCCGCCGAACCGTTCTTCGCCGCGACCCACGCCCACCCGATGGGCCTTCTCCGCCGCCGCCGCTACCGCTGGACGCGGGGCCGGATCAGCGACTACTGGGACGAGGTGTTCACCGCCGAAGGTCTGGAGCACCACGCGGCGCTGGACGACCAGTCCGCGTTCATCGCCACCCTCGGCACCAACCGCTCGGAGCGGATGCGGGACGTGCTCGCCACCATCCAGGCCGACCAGGACGCCATCATCCGCGCCTCCTCGCGCGGCGCCCTCGTGGTGGACGGCGGCCCCGGCACCGGCAAGACCGTCGTCGCCCTGCACCGCTCCGCCTACCTGCTCCACTCCGACCCGCGTCTCGGACACCGACGGGGCGGCGTGCTGTTCGTCGGCCCGCACCAGCCCTACCTGAACTACGTCGCCGACGTGCTGCCGAGCCTGGGCGAGGAGGGGGTGCAGACCTGCACCGTGCGGGACCTGGTCGCCGAGGGCGCCACGGCGGGCGTCGAGGCGGACCCGGAGGTGGCCCGGCTGAAGTCCTCCGCGGACCTGGTGAAGGGCATCGAGAAGGCGGTGCGCTTCTACGAGACCCCGCCCACCGATCCGCTGACCGTCAGCACCCCCTGGGCCGAGCTGCACCTGACCGCGGCCGACTGGGCCGAGGCGTTCGAGGCGGCGGAGACGGGCGTCCCGCACAACGAGGCCCGCGACCTGATCTGGGAGGCGCTCGTCACGATCCTCCACGACCAGCTCGACAAGGACGTTCCGCAGCAGCTGTTCCGTCGCGCCCTCGCCTCCGACGGCGAGCTGACCGACACCCTCCGCCGCGCCTGGCCCCTGCTGGAGGCGGCCGACCTGGTCGGTGACCTGTGGACCGTCCCGGCGTACCTGCGGATGTGCGCCCCCTGGCTCACCCCCGACGAGGTACGCCTGTTGCGCCGCGCCGACCCGCAGGCGTGGACGGTGTCCGACCTGCCATTGCTGGACGCGGCCCGGCAGCGGCTGGGGGACCCGGAGACCTCGCGGAAGAAGCGCCGCCAGGCCGCCACGGTCGCCGTCGAGCGGGAGCGGATGGCCGCCGTCATCGACAGCGTGATCGCGGCCGACCCGGACGGCGAGGGCGCGGTGACGATGCTGCACGGGCAGGACCTCAAGGACAGCCTGGTCGACGAGGGCGCGCTGCCCGCCATCGAGGCGGACGCGCTGGCCGGGCCGTTCGCGCACATCGTGGTGGACGAGGCCCAGGAGCTGACCGACGCCGAGTGGCAGATGCTGCTCCTGCGCTGCCCGTCCCGGAGCTTCACCATCGTGGGCGACCGCGCCCAGGCCCGGCACGGCTTCACCGAGTCGTGGCGGGAGCGGCTCGCGCGGGCCGGCCTCGGCCGGGTGGAGGTGGCCTCGCTGAGCATCAACTACCGCACCCCCGAAGAGGTGATGACGGAGGCCGAGCCGGTGATCCGGGCCGCCATCCCGGACGCCAACGTGCCCACCTCGGTACGCGCGGCCGGCATCCCGGTCACCTACGGCTCGGTGTCCGGCCTTGACGCGGTGCTGCACGACTGGCTGGCCGAGAACGCGGAAGGCACCGCCTGCGTCATCGGCGATCCGGCGTTCAGGGAGCGCCCCCGCGTCCGGTCGCTCACCCCCGAGCTGGCGAAGGGGCTGGAGTTCGACCTGGTCGTACTGGTGGAGCCGGACGCCTTCGGCGAGGGCATCGAGGGCGCGGTGGACCGCTATGTGGCGATGACCCGCGCCACCCAGCGGCTGGTCGTGCTGAGCGGTACCTAGTCACGCGCCGGGGCGGGGCGCCCGGACGTGCCGGGCGCCCCGCCGTGGCTTTCGCCGGATCTGCCGCGTCAGGCGGTGTGGTCCGGGTCGAAGCGGTCCTCCATGTCCCGCATGCCGCCCTGGGCGCGGTCACGGTCCCGCATGCCGCCCTCGGCGCGGTCACGCTGGGGCTGGTGGGTGCGCTCCTGCTGGTCACGCCCCTGCGGGCCGCGCTGGCCGGCCTTCTCGCGCGCCTGGCCCGCCTTCTCCTTGGCCTGGCCGGCCTTCTCCTTGGCCTGGTCCTGCATCTTGCGGGACTTCTCCTGGAACTGGTCCTTCATACCCATGTGGGTTCACACTCCTGGTGAGAACGGTTTCGGCCCCGGTGGAGCCTCGACCAGATTCACACGGGCGAACACCCTGCGCATGTCGATCAGTTACGCTGCGTAGCGCGGGCCGCCTCGTCGGCCGCGCCGCCCGCGCCCACAAGCCCCGACCGCATCCCGGTCAGCCGGTCCGCGTACCTGCGCATCTCCCGCTGGCCGACGGTGCCGATGAGTGCCGGGAGGTAGCCGCGGATGCCCTGCATCCCGCGCAGCCACCACTGTCCGTACACGTGGGGCGACCGGCGCTCGATGCCGTCCACCAGCCGGTCGACGGCCGGGCCGAGCGGGTAGGTCTTGTTCGACGGCCAGGGCAGCCGCTGCCTCAACTCCCGCATCACGTCGTCCTGGTCGGCGCCGCGCACCATGTCGGTGTCGGTCCAGGACAGGTAGGCGACGCCCACCCGCACGCCCAGGTAGCCGACTTCGCCGCGCAGGCTGTGCGCGTACGCCTCCACGCCCGACTTGGAGGCGCAGTACGCCGTCATCATCGGCGCCGGGGTCATCGCGGCGAGGGAGGCGATCTGGAGCAGGTAGCCGCGGCTCTCGGTGAGCACCGGCAGGAAGGCGCGGGCGGTGACGGCCGAGCCGATGAGGTTGACCTCGATCACCCGCCGCCAGGCCACCGGATCGGAGTCGGCCAACGGACCGCCGGTCGCCACACCGGCGTTGGCCACCACGATGTCGACCTTGCCGAACCGCTCCTTCACCTCGGCGGCCACCCGGCTCATCGCCTCGTGGTCGGTGACATCGGCGTACCAGTGGGCGCTCTCGCCGTACAGCCGCTCGGAGACGGCCTTCAGCTCGTCCTCCTCCAGGCCGACGAGGGCCACCTTGGCGCCGCGCGCGGAGAGTTTGCGGGCCAGCAGCTCGCCGACGCCGCGTGCCGCACCGGTGACGACGGCCACCTGTCCTTCGAGACCGACCTTGCTCATGCGCCCTCCTCCAAGGTGACGGGGATGTTCCCCGTGACGTACATGGTGACGAGTTCCCGTATCCGGCCGGTCACCGCTTCCGGTGCCTCCACCGGGGTCATGTGCCCGATGCCGAACAGCTCGATGAATCCGGCGCAGTCGGGCAGCTCGGCGACGAGCGCGCGGGCGTGCGACGAGGGGGTGAGCCGGTCGGCGGTGCCGTGCAGCACGGCGGTGGGCACGGTCAACTGCCGTACTCCGTGGTCGAGATCGAGCCGGTCCAGCACCGCACCCCAGGCCTGCCGGGCGGTGCGCGGGCAGGCGTGCACGATCCGGGCGCAGGTGTCGACCAGGTGCGGGGCCGAACCGGGGCCCATGGTCGCGTACTTGAGGATCTTCCTGGCCAGGGGCGTGACCGGGCCGAGCGGCAGGGACGAGCCGAGGATGCGCCCGGTGAGCCAGGTGCGGACGCGTCCGGCGCGCAGCGGCACCACGCGCGCCTCGGCGGTGAGCCGTCCGCTGCCGGTGCTGCACAGCAGCACGGCGGCCGCGTGCTCCCGGAAGCGCGGGCGGCCCGAGGCGGACATGATCGTCATGCCGCCCATGGAGTGGCCGACGATCAGGGCGCGTTCACCGGGCGCGAGGGTGGCCGCGAGCACCGCTTCCAGGTCGTCCGCGAGCGCGTCGGTGGAGCACACCGGGCTGTACGGGCTCAGGCCGTGGCCGCGCTGGTCGTAGGTGATGACCCGGTGGTCTCGGGCCAGCTCCTCGGTCTGCGCGGCCCAGAAGGCGGTGGAGCAGGACCAGCCGTGGGAGAGGACGACCGGGGGCGCGCCCTCGGGTCCGTGCACCTCCACGTGCAGGCGGGCGCCGTTGGTGGAGGTGACCTCCAGGACGCGGCTCATGCGGTTGCCTCGCTCGGGACGGCGGTCGGCTTCGTGGTCTCGGGCG
The DNA here is from genome assembly GCF_004784465.1 of Streptomyces griseoluteus. Lineage (GTDB taxonomy): Bacteria > Actinomycetota > Actinomycetes > Streptomycetales > Streptomycetaceae > Streptomyces > Streptomyces griseoluteus. The sequence continues at coordinate 178,070 of NZ_SRRU01000005.1, forward strand.
CGGGCTTGCGCAGCACCTCGTACTCGGTGAGGTCCACGCGGCGGGTGGCCTGGCGGAACTCGCTGGTGGTGCCGGGCCACACGGTGGTGTTGCGGCCGCCCGCGTCCAGGTACCAGCTCGTGCAGCCGCCGGTGTTCCAGACGGTGCGCTTCATCCGCTCCTGCACCCGGCGGTTCCAGCGGTCGACGGCGGCCGGGCGGGCGTCCAGCGCGGTGCGGCCGCCGAGGGTGTCGAGCTGGCGCATGTAGTCGGCCAGGTAGTTGAGCTGGGACTCGATCATCAGGATCATCGAGGAGTTGCCCAGGCCTGTGTTGGGCCCGATCACGCTCAGCCAGTTCGGGAACCCGGCCGCCGAGCCGCCGCGCAGCGCCTCCATGCCGCCCTTCCACGCCTCGGCGAGCGTGACGCCCCCGACACCGACCACGCGCTCGGCGATGGGCATGTCGGTGACGTGGAAGCCGGTGCCGAAGACGATCGCGTCGACCTCGGCCTCGGTGCCGTCGGCGGCGACCACGGTCGAGCCCCGGATCTCGGTGACCCCGCTCGCCACCACGTCCACGTTGGGCTGGGCGAGCGCCGGGTAGTACGTGCTGGACAGCAGGATGCGCTTGCAGCCGATGCGGTAGTCGGGGGTGAGCTTGGCGCGCAGGGCCGGGTCCTTGATGGCGCGGGTCATGTTGCGCCTGGCGAGCTGCTCGACCAGGCCGAGTTCGTCCGGGTGCTTGGTGAACGCCTGCACCTGGAGTTCACGGATCCCCCAGAGCAGCCCGCGCCGCAGCCGGGCGGTGAAGGGCAGCGCCTGGTGCAGCTTGCGCTCGGCGGTGCCGATGGCCCGGTCCATGCGGGGCATCACCCAGGGCGGGGTGCGCTGGAAGACGGTGAGCCTCCCGACCTCGGGCTGGATCGAGGGGACGATCTGGATCGCGGAGGCGCCGGTGCCGACCATGGCGACGCGCTTGCCGCGCAGGTCGAAGTCGTGGTCCCAGCGGGCGGAGTGGAACACCCGGCCGGGGAACGAGTCCAGCCCCGGGATGTCGGGGATCTTCGGGTCGGACAGCGGGCCGGTGGCGGAGACCACCACGTCGGCGGTGAGCGAGCCGCTCGCGGTCTCGATGTGCCAGCGCAGCTCGTCCTCGTCCCAGGTCATCAGCTTGACCTCGGAGTCGAAGCGCAGATGCGGGCGCAGCCCGAAGTCGTCGGCGACGCGCTCCAGGTAGGCCCGGATGTGCTCCTGCCCCGAGAAGGTGCGCGGCCAGTCGGGATTGGGGGCGAAGGAGAAGGAGTACAGGTGCGACGGCACGTCGCAGGCACAGCCCGGATAGCTGTTGTCCCGCCAGGTCCCGCCGACGCTGCCGGCCCGCTCCAGGACGACGAAGTCGGTGATCCCCTCCCGGCGCAGCCGCACGGCGGCCCCCAGCCCGCCGAACCCGGACCCGATCACCGCCACCCGTACATGCTCGTGCTCGGCCATCCCGACGCCTCCACGCATCCTCGGACTCTGCCAGTGAACACTGGCGCAATGGGACTGTAGAGCAGCTCCGTACTGAGCGGTAGGGGTCGCGGAAAGGAAAGTTACCGCCGGTACGCCATAGGCTGCGGACGTGGCAGAAGACGGCGGACACAGCGGCGGGCAGGCCGGCGGGCGCGAGTACCGCATGGAGGAGCTGGCGCGCATCGCCGGGATCACCGTGCGCACCCTGCGCTTCTACCGCGAGCGCAGACTGATCCCGCCGCCCCGCCGCGAGGGCCGTATCGCCTGGTACGACGACCATCACCTGGCCCGGCTGCGCACCATCGCGGCGCTGCTGGAGCGCGGGCACACACTGAACGGCATAGCCGAACTGGCCGAGGCGCTGGACAACGGCCGGGACGTGGCCGACCTGCTGGGCGTCGCCCCGCCCACCGAGGAGGAGCCGGTCCGGCTGACCCCGGAGGAGCTGGCGGCCCGCTTCGAGGGCGAGGTCACCCCGGAGAACCTGGCGGCCGCGATGACCCTCGGCTACGTCGGCACCGACGGCGACGAGATCGTGCACATCAGCCGACGCCTGCTGGACGTCTCCTCGGCACTGGTACGCGAGGGCATCCCGCTGGCCGAGGTCCTGACGGCCGCGGCCCGGGTCCGCGAGCACGCCGACGCCCTCGCGGCCCTCTTCGCCGACGTGATCGGCCGCCACGCCCCGGAGGACTCCCTGCAACGCCTGCGCCCGCTGGCCCGCAGCGTGGTGGAGGCGGAGCTGTCGCTGGCCATGGACCGGCGACTGAGCAAGCAGGACTAGGGCCCAGGGCCTGTCCGGCGGATCATGGCGCGAACGCGGGTTCTGGCACGCCCATCCGTGACGATCGGCACCACTGCTTCCCCGCCCCCTGATCCGCCGGACAGGGCCTAGCGCTCGTACACCACGGTGACCGGCGCGTGGTCGGACCAGCGCTCGGCGTGGGTGGCGGCGCGCTCGACCCAGCCCTTGACCGCCTTCGCGGCGAGGCCGGGGGTGGCCATGTGGTAGTCGATGCGCCAGCCGGAGTCGTTGTCGAAGGCGCGGCCCCGGTAGGACCACCAGCTGTAGGGGCCCTCGGTCCCGGGGTGCAGGGCGCGGACGACGTCCACGTACCCGCCGTCCCCGGGGCCGAGCACCCGGCTCAGCCACTCCCGCTCCTCGGGCAGGAAGCCGGAGTTCCTGACATTGCCACGCCAGTTCTTGAGGTCGGCCTGCTGGTGGGCGATGTTCCAGTCGCCGCAGACCAGGACCTCGCGGCCGTCGGCTGCGGCCCGCTCGCGCAGCTCCTTGAGGTGGGCGGAGAACTCGCCCATGAAGCGGACCTTCTCGTCCTGCCGCTCGGTGCCGACCTCGCCGGAGGGCAGGTACAGCGAGGCGACGGTCACACCGGGGAGGTCGGCCTCGACATAGCGGCCGGAGCCGTCGAACTCCGCCGAGCCGAAGCCGACCCGGACGCGGTCCGGCTCACGGCGCGTGTAGAGGGAGACGCCCGCGCGGCCCTTGGCGGCGGCGGGCGCGTGCACCACATGCCAGCCGTCGGGCTGCCGTACGTGCTCCGGGAGTTGCTGCGGCTCGGCGCGCACCTCCTGCAGGCAGACCACGTCCGCGGCAGTCTGCTCCAGCCACTCCACGAAGCCCTTCTTGGCGGCGGCCCGCAGTCCGTTCACATTCACCGAGGTCACAGTCAGCACCAGGGCACGATACCGGCACACTAATAAAGACCGACGCCCATTCGCCGCATAGAAGTACGATGCCCAGCATGATTATCCGCCGCGTTCGCTTCGACCACCCCGACGCCGTGAAGCTCAATGACGAGGTCCAGGCCGAGTACCACGTGCGCTACGGCGACGGCGGCGACGCCACGTCGCTCGATCCGGCCGACTTCGACCCGCCCAGAGGCGTGTACCTGATCGCGTACGACGCCGAGGACCGCCCGGTCGCCACCGGCGGCTGGCGCCGCCAGGACCTGAACGGGGAGGGCAACCAGGACGGCGACGCGGAGTTGAAGCGCATGTTCGTCATCGAGCAGATGCGCGGCCACGGCCTGGCCCGCCGCATCCTCGCCGAACTGGAGGCGGACGCCCGCGAGGCCGGCCGCACCCGCATGGTCCTGGAAACCGGCACCGAACAGCCCGAGGCCATCGCCCTCTACACCTCCAGCGGCTACACCCCGTGCACCAAGTTCGGCTACTACCGCCACCACGAGAACAGCCTTTGCTACGCGAAGCCGCTCGGGGCGCCGGGCGGCACCGACTGACCCGGCTCAGTGGCCTGTTGCCGCAGCACAGGCCACTGCTTCCCCCTGTGACGCGCCTGTGACGTGACGGCGATCACTCCACCGAAAGTCGGAACATACGATCAGCTCAGTAGCTGCCGCGCCTTTCGGCCCCACCTGACAGTGCAAGCGGATGCGACTCCCCCTCCTCATCATCCGGGTCCTTTCGTACCTTCTGGAGTCCTTCATGTCTTCGCTCGGTTTCCGACGCAACTCCGCCCTCCGCGCCGGTTTCGTCGCCGCCTCCCTCACCGCCACCGTCCTGCTGCCGGCCGGTGCCGCGTTCGCCGCCGACGGCACGACGGCGAGCCCGCGGGCCGCCACCCCGGCCCCGAGCGGCACGCCGGGCACGCAGGTCGGCACGCCGACCGCTACCACCAAGCCCAGCACGCCCGCCACCACGGCGGCCCCCACCGCGTCCGAGGGCCCGAACGGGCAGCAGGGCCCGGTCCTGACGAAGACCGTCGCGCTGAAGGGCGACCTGACGGCCAAGGTCTACAAGCACACCGACCAGGGCGGCTACTACTCGGCCACCGTCGTCTTCAGGGGCAGGACCCTCGGCGAGCTGCGTGCCGGGGGCAGCTTCGGCGCCCAGCAGATGAAGGTCTTCAACGGCATCAAGGTGACCCTGCGCGCGGACGGCACCATGACCTCCGCCGATGAGTACGTCGGCAACGGCGGTCAGGGCCCCGTCGTCCCGGTCCGCTGCGTCGTCACCGTGACGCGGAGCATCGGCGCCGGCACCGAGGCGCTGGTGACCATCAGCCCCACGGGTCCGTCGGTGCAGTTCCAGGGCGCCGGTGAGACCAGGCTGCTGCCGTACAGCCTGGACCGCCTGCACCCGAAGCTCCCGGCGAGCGCGGGCTTCCAGGCCGAGATCCTCGACCCGAACAGCACCCACCCCCGCCTGCGCACCAACATGGAGGGCGGCGGCCACCCGGCGACCGTCCAGGACTTCCCCAGGCTCCCGAGCGGCTGCAGCTTCCTCTACCCGACCACCTCCACGGGCTCCGCCGGCGGCAGCGCCACCGGTACCACCTCGGCCAACCAGACGACCGTCGTGCCCAAGGGCAGCGTCGCGGCCGGTTACGAGAGCACCGGGACGGGCAACGCCCCCGTGCTGATGGCGGTCGGCGGGGCCGCCGCCACCGGCGCCGCGGGCATCGGCTTCGTCGTCCTGCGTCGTCGCGGCACCTCGGTCGCCGGCCGGATCTGAAACGCCGTTCCCCCGGGTGCGGGCCCGCCGTCCTGAGCGGAGGCCCGCACCCGTCGTTCCGTCTGGAGTCAGCCTCATGCAGCGCCGTGCCATGACCGCCACGCTCACCCTCGCGCTCGGCCTCGCCCTGGCCGCCTGCGGCACGCAGGAGAGCACCGGGCACGCGGTCCCGCCCCCGCCCAGCCCCGTCTCCACCCCGGCCGCCGCGCCCGCCAAGCCGGCGGCGCCGATGGCCCGTTCGCTCCCGGTCCGGGTCACGATCCCCTCGGCGGGCGTCGACACCGGCCCGGTCCTGAAGCTGGGCCTCGCAGCCGACGGCACGGTGGAGGTGCCCTCCGTGGCACAGGCGAGCCGGATCGGCTGGTACTCCAAGGGCGTCACGCCCGGCGAGACCGGCCCCGCCGTCCTGATCGGCCACTACGACACCGTGAAGGGCCCGGCCGTGCTGCGGAACGTCGGGAGGATCAAGCAGGGTGCCCGGATCACGGTCGTCCGCGCCGACGGCTCCTCCGCCGTCTTCTCCGTCCGCACGGTCGAGCAGGTCGACAAGGACGCCTTCCCCACCGACAAGGTCTACGGCGACACGACCCGCCCCGAACTCCGCCTGATCACCTGCGGCGGAGCCATCGAGAACGGCCACCGCCCGGACAACATCATCATCTACGGCGACCTGGTGCCCGCCAAGGGCTGACAGTGCGAGGCTGACCCGATGACCCCGAACACCACACCGGAGTGGGAACAGCGGTGCGCGGCCCTGTGGGACGCCTTCGAGCAGACGGAGGCGGCCCAATTCCGCTCCCGGATGGCCGCGTTGACCGGCGAGCTGCCCACCGGCCACCCCGTGGCCGCCTTCGAACTCGCCTCCGCCTACGACGCCACCGACCTCGGCGAGGACGCCGTCCCCCTCTACCGCCGGGCCCTGGACACCGGCCTGCCCGAGGACCGCCGGCGCCAGGCCGTCATCCAGCTGGCCAGCACCCTGCGCACCCTCGGCCGGCCGGAGGCGGCCGCCGACCTGTTGCTCGCGGAGCGCGCCCACGCCTCGGACCACCTGGACGACGCGCTCACCGCGTTCCTCGCCCTGACCCTCATCGACCTCGGCCGCGAACGCGAGGCCGCCGCCCTCGCCCTGGGCGCCCTCGCACCCCACCTGCCGGCCTACCGGATCTCCGTCGCCCGGTACGCGGACGCGTTGACCGACCCGGCCTGACGGGCGGGAGAACCCGGAAACGACGAGACCCCGTCCGATCAGAAGATCGGACGGGGTCTCGTGAACTCTTCCCGAGCGGACTCGGGAGGAGCGTTACGTGGACCTGAGGGGATTTGAACCCCTGGCCCCCTCGATGCGAACGAGGTGCGCTACCGGACTGCGCCACAGGCCCTTGCAACGAGTGAAACTCTAGCATCCCGATCGGCGTGCTCGGAAATCCGCTCCGGGACTGGTCAGAGGGGTCACTCGTTGGCGGCGCGCGGCCGGTCGCCGTCCTCGTACTGGTCGAACAGCGGGGTGCGGCCCCGCTCGCGGGAGCGGCGGGCGGAGGCGCTGCGCCGGGCGTCGCCCCGCGCGTCCTCCGGGCGCTCCTCGGCCGCTGCCGGGTCGGCCGGCGGGACCTCGGGACGCTGGTCCGGGGTGACCGCGCTGGAGCGGGCCGAGCTCCAGGTGCCGGGGGCGCCCAGGTCCACGTCGGCGCTGGCGCGCGGGGCGACCGGCGCGGTCACGTACGTGGGCAGCGGCACCGGAACCGGGTCCCAGCTCTCGCCGTGGCCGGGGCGGCGCTGCCGCTCGCGCTGCTGGTCGACCCACTCGGCGTGGTCGGTCTGCTCGACCAGAGCGCGCCGGTCGGCGGCGAGGGCGGCGGACAGAGCGGGGTCGGTGTGCGGCCCCGCTCCCTCCTCCGGCTCGTCGGCGACGGCGGCCGCCTCGGCGGCCGTGCGGCGACGCGGCTGGCCGGCCCGCTCACGCAGCCGGGCGGCCGCGTCCTCGGCGCTCCGGCGGTCCATCTGGAAGGCGAACCGGCGCCGTTCCTGCCGGCGCAGATAGCCGATGTACGCACTGAGCAGCACGGCCGGCACGGCGGGCACCCACAGGAGGGCCAGGCCCCCCACCGCGGCGGCGATCGCGCCGAGGGTGAAGGCGAGGAACAGCAGCACGGTGGTGCGCCGTCTGCGGGCGAGCACCTTCGTGCGCTGGGCGCGCGCCGCGGCCGCCTGCGCCGAGGGCGCGCGCCGGGCGGGGACCTGTCCGGGTTCGGGTGCCTGGGCATTGCGGGACGGATGCGCCTGCGCGGAGGGCGACTTGGGGACCGGGGGGGCCGCCTGGTCGCGCGGGGCTTCCGCCCGCACCTGCCGCTCGGGCTCGGTGTCCGCCCGGACCTGACGGCGCGTCGGAGGCACGGCGAAGTCCCGGACGTCCACCGGGTCGGTGGCGACGTCCGGGTCACCGGCGTCCGGCTCCCCCTCCTGGGTGGAGCGCGCCCGCAGGTCCTTGGCGTACCGGCGCTCCATTCCCGCCCTTCCGGACAGCAGCCGGATGGCGGTACTGAAGCGTTCCGTCGGACGGGCCTCGTTCAGCTCGTCCTGCCTACGGAGCCACATCGGCACCAAGTAGGCGGCCCAGGCCCCGACGATGACTGCGTAGATGAGGCCGCTGCTGCTCACGACTCACACGGTAGAGGGATTTGCTCAAGGCCATCCGCCAATTGAGCCGGTGTGTCGCACGATCTGGCTGATATTTCCAGCTTTTTTTGCGACCGATGCGATCAGCGGACCGTCGAAGGGGGGAATTGAATGCCCGGAGACCGTACCGAGATGGTCACCCTGGGCATTAATTCGAACAGATATTCAATTTCCGGCGCTGTTCGCATTCCCCGGCTGTCCGGGCCGCGCCGCGCGGATGCGCCGCCAGCGGTCGACCAGGCCGCCGGGGACCTCCTCGGCGGTGAGCGCGTAGACCATGTGGTCCCGCCAGGCGCCGTCGATGTGCAGATAGCGCGGCCGCAGACCCTCCTCGCGGAAGCCGAGCTTCTCCACCACGCGCCGGCTGGGCCGGTTCTCCGGGCGGATGCAGACCTCCAGACGGTGCAGCCCCACCGCGCGGAAGCAGTGGTCGGACACGAGGGCGACGGCGGTCGGCATCACCCCGCGCCCGGCGACCGACTGGTCCACCCAGTAGCCGATGTGCGCGGAGCACATGGAACCCCAGGTGATCCCGGCGACCGTGAGCTGGCCCACCAGGCGCCCCTGGTACTCGATGACGAACGGCAGCATCCGGCCCGCCGTCGCCTCGGAGCGCAGGTGCCGGATCATCTGGCGGTAGGTGGGCCGGTGCGTGACCGGCCCGGTCGGGGTGGGCGGCGGGATGGTCGCCTCCCAGGGACGCAGCCAGTCCCGGTTGCGCCGGTTGACCTCACGCCAGGCACGCTGGTCGCGCACCCTTATCGGCCGCAGGACGACGTCGCCGTCCACCAGCACCACGGGCCAGGCTCTGCCGGTCAGCTCGCACCCCCGGCGCCCGTGTGGCCCGGTGCGTCGGGCCGGGGGTGGTCGCCGCCGCGGATCTGGTCGACGGCGTGCGTCAGCAGCGGCTCCAGCACGGCGAGTCCGTCGCGGACCCCGCCGCTCGAACCAGGCAGGTTCACGATCAGCGTGCCGCCCGCGACCCCGGCCAGGCCCCGCGAGAGCGCGGCGGTGGGCACCTTCTCGCGCCCGTACGCGCGGATCGCCTCGGCGATGCCCGGTACCTCGCGGTCGAGGACCGCGCGGGTGGCCTCGGGGGTGCGGTCGGTGGGCGAGATGCCGGTGCCGCCGGTGGTGACGACCGCGTCGTACCCGGCCGCCACGGCCGCGCGCAGGGCGGCCTCGACCGGGTCGCCGTCCGGGACCACCTGCGGGCCGTCCACGGTGAAGCCGAGGCGGGTGAGACCCTCGGCCACGGCCGGGCCGCCCTTGTCGGCGTAGACCCCGGCGGCGGCGCGGTTGGAGGCGGTGACGACCAGCGCGCGGTACGGGGTGCCGGTCACGCCCGGCTCCAGTGGCCGGACTTGCCGCCCGTCTTCTCCTCCACCCGCACGTCGGTGATGACGGCGCCCTTGTCGACCGCCTTCACCATGTCGACCACGGTGAGCGCGGCGACGGACACGGCGGTGAGGGCCTCCATCTCCACGCCGGTGCGGTCGGTGGTCTTCACGGTGGCCAGGATCTCCACGCCCTCGTCCGTGACGGCGAGGTCCAGCGTCACCCCCGAGACCGACAGCGGGTGGCAGAGCGGGATCAGGTCCGGGGTGCGCTTGGCGCCCATGATGCCCGCGATCCGGGCGGTGGCCAGGGCGTCGCCCTTGGGCACTCCCTCACCACGCAGCAGCTCGACCACGCGCGGGGACACGAGCACCCGGCCACTGGCACGGGCGGTGCGCGCGGTCACTTCCTTCCCGGATACGTCGACCATGCGGGCCGCGCCCGCTTCGTCGATGTGCGTCAGTCGGTCGTGCGTACTCATGGTGTGCGGTGCTTCCCGTTCGCGGCCCGCCGGCGCGGGCGATGCGCGGGCCTCCTGTGCGCGCCACGGTACCGCCAAGTGGGCTCGGGCACCGGACCGGGACCCGCTCACGGCCCCGCGCGGGGGCGGGGGAAGGTCAGCCGAGCAGGACGACCTCGACCTCGGTGCCGGGCTCGGCCTCCGTCACGTCCTCGGGGAGCACGATCAGCGCGTTGGCGTGGGCCAGCGCGGCGATCAGATGGGAGCCGCTGCCACCTACGGGGGTGACCTCGCCGTCCGCGTAGTTGCCGCGCAGGAACTGGCGGCGGCCCTCGGGCGAGCGCAGCGGCCCGTCCACCGTGAGGGTGGCCCGCGTGCGCGGCCGGTGGACCTCGGGAAGGCCCATCAGGGCGCGGATGACGGGGCGTACGAACAGCTCGAACGAGACGTACGACGACACCGGGTTGCCGGGCAGGGCCAGCAGCGGGATGTGGTCGGGGCCCACCGCGCCGAAGCCCTGGGACTTGCCGGGCTGCATGGCGAGCCTGCGGAAGTCGACCCCGCCGCCCTCCTCCTCGCCGACCTCGGTGAGCGCCTCCTTGACCACGTCGTACGCGCCGACGCTGACGCCGCCGGTGGTGACCAGCAGGTCGGCGCGGACCAACTGGTCCTCGATGGTGGAGCGCAGCACGTCCGCGTCGTCCGCGACCGCGCCGACCCGGTAGGCGATGGCACCCGCGTCCCGGGCGGCGGCGGTGAGGGCGAAACTGTTGGAGTCGAAGATCTGGCCGTGCTCCAACGGCTCGCCCGGCTGGACGAGTTCACTGCCGGTGGACATCACGACGACGCGCGGGCGCGGCCGCACCCGGACCGTGCCCCGGCCGATCGCGGCGAGCAGCGCGATCTGGGACGGCCCGAGGACCGTGCCCGCGGCGAGCGCCCGGTCACCGGCGCGTACGTCGCTGCCGCTGGGCCGGACATGGGCCCCCGTCCCGGCGGGCCGGAAGATCCGGACCTGGCCCTCGGCACCCTCGGGCGCCTGGGCGCGGGCGCGCATCCCGCTCGCCGGGCCGCCGCCGAGCCCGGCGTCCGTCCACTCGACGGGGACGACGGCCTCGGCGCCGGGCGGCAGCGGGGCGCCGGTCATGATGCGCGCGGCCTGGCCGGGGCCGACATGGACCGGGGCGGCGTCGCCGGCGGCGACGTCACCGACCACGTCCAGGGCCGCCGGGTACTCCTCGCTCGCACCGGTCACGTCCGTGACCCGTACCGCGTAACCGTCCATGGAGCTGTTGTCGAAGGGCGGCAGGGACACCGGCGCCACGACGTCGTCGACCAGCGCACAGCCCTGCGCGTCGGGGAGCTGGAGCTCGATGGGGTCGAGCGGGCGGACGGTGCTGAGAATGTCCTCCAGGTGCTCGTCCACCGACCACACGTGGTCCGGTCCGACGGGACGGTTCGCGGCGGTGCTCAACGTTCCTGCATCTCCTCGGCGACGAAACTGCGCAGCCAGGTCCTGAAGTCCGGGCCCAGGTCCTCACGTTCGCACGCGAGACGGACAATGGCACGCAGGTAGTCGGCACGGTCGCCGGTGTCATAGCGGCGGCCCTCGAAGACGACGCCGTGCACCGGACCGCCGACCTTCTCGTCCTCCGCGAGCTGCTGGAGGGCGTCGGTGAGCTGGATCTCGCCGCCCCGGCCGGGCTCGGTCTTGCGCAGTATGTCGAAGACGTGCGGGTCGAGGACGTAGCGGCCGATGATGGCGTAGTTGGACGGGGCCTCCGCCGGGTCGGGCTTCTCGACCAGGCCGGTCACCTTGACGACGTCGCCGTCCTCGGTGCTCTCCACGGCCGCGCAGCCGTAGAGGTGGATCTGCTCGGGGGCGACCTCCATGAGGGCGATCACGCTGCCGCCGTGCTGCTCCTGCACCTCGATCATGCGCTGGAGCAGGGGGTCGCGGGGGTCGATCAGGTCGTCGCCGAGGAGGACCGCGAAGGGCTCGTTGCCGACGTGCGGGGCGGCGCACAGCACGGCGTGGCCGAGGCCGCGGGGGTCGCCCTGGCGGACGTAGTGCATGGTGGCCAGGTCGCTGGACTCCTGGACCTTGGCGAGGCGGTCGGCGTCGCCCTTCTTGCCGAGAGCCGACTCCAGCTCGTAGTTGCGGTCGAAGTGGTCCTCCAGCGGACGCTTGTTGCGTCCGGTGACCATGAGGACGTCCTCGAGGCCCGCTGTCACCGCCTCCTCGACCACGTACTGGATGGCCGGCTTGTCCACGACGGGCAACATCTCCTTGGGCGTCGCCTTGGTCGCGGGCAGAAAGCGGGTACCCAGCCCGGCTGCCGGAATGACAGCCTTGCTGATCCTCGGGTGCAACTCAGTCATGCGCGCCACTCTAACCGGTGCCCTTGGGGGGAAATCCCCTGCTCCGCTTAGGTGAGCGTGATAATCGCGGACCGAAATGGAGGCGGCCACAGGTGGAATCCGACGAACGTGCGAACGACCCCGGGAAGAGGGGTCTACGGCGTGAACTCCTGGCGAACAGAAGGGGGTTGAGCGAGGAAGACCGTCTCGCCCATGAACGTGCCCTCGCCGCGCACGCCCTCGCCGTGCCCGAACTCGCCGCCGCCCGCACGGTCGCCGCCTACGTCTCGGTGGGCACCGAGCCCGGTACGGCAGCGCTCCTGGAGGCACTGCGCGAGCGCGGCACCCGCGTGTTGCTCCCGGTACTGCTCCCCGACGACGACCTCGACTGGGGCCCGTACACCGGACCCGGCTCGCTGGCTGTGGTCCGGCACGGCGGGCGGATGGAGCTGGCCGAGCCCGCCGGGCCGCGCCTCGGACCCGACGCGGTGACGGAGGCGGACGTGGTGCTGCTGCCGGGCCTCGCGGTGGACAGGCGCGGAATGCGGCTGGGGCGGGGCGGGGGGTCGTACGACCGGGTGCTCGCACGCCTGGAGCGCGCGGGCGCGCGTCCGGCGCTCGTGGTGCTGCTGTACGACACGGAGGTGGTGGCACGGGTGCCCGCCGAGGCGCACGACCGCCCGGTGCACGCCGTGGTGACCCCGGCCGGGGTACGCCGTTTCGCGCGCCCCTGAGCGCCCCTGATGCGCGAGAAGGCCCTCCACGCGCGCGTGGAGGGCCTTCATACGGTTGACGCTGTCAGCGACTCACGGCCGCAGGTTCAGCGTGTCCTTCGTGCTGCCGTCGACCGACTTGGCCGAGAAGGACCAGGGCAGCAGATCGCCCTCGGCCCACTTGTCGGTCTGGTCGGTGTAGTGGGCGTTGAAGGCGTGCCCGGAGGCGCCGCTGAGGTTGATCCAGCGGGACTTGTCGAGGTCGGCCAGGTTGACGACCATCCGCATCGACGGCACCCACACCACCCCGTAGCCCCCGGCGGCGTTCCAGCCGGTGGCGTTCACGGTGGCCTCGCCTCCGCTGAGCTTCCAGGGGCCGCGGTTGAGGGCGTACTGGAGCAACTCCGGGCCCTGAAGGCCGAGGGTCTGGTTCTTCAGGAACAGCCGGTGCAGGCGGCCCCAGCTCCAGGTGTCGATGTCCTTGCCGAGCTTGGCGGTCAGCTCCCAGCGGGCATCGATCATGGCGCGGGTGAACAGCTCGTCGCGGTTGTGGGCGGCCGGGCGGTTGCCCGACTTGGGCGCCTGCCACCACTGGCTGTCCGGCTTGTCCATGAGCGTGCGCACGACCTCGAACCAGCGGTCGCCGCCGTCCGGCTGCGCCTGGTCGGCGTCGCGCTGACCGCACTCGCGGACCTTGCTCCGGTCGTCCAGCGGGCCGGTGCTGCCGGCGCGCTCCACCCACAGGCACTGGTTCTTGGCGCGCAGCTCCTTGGGGAGCTTGTCGCCGAAGCCGAGCTTGAGGATGTTGCGCCACACGGCGTTGAAGTAGGCGGCCGCGGCCGAGTCGGCGTCCTGGGTGTAGTCCCAGCCCTCCAGCAGCTTCTGCGCCTTGCGGACCTCGGGGTCGTCCAGGTCCAGCTTCAGCAGCTTGGGCACCAGCAGCTTGGCGATCTCGCTGCTGTTGTCGAGCTGCATCTGGCGCATGTCGTCGGTGGAGACCTTGCCGCCGTCCTTGATCTTGGACTCGATCAGGTCGGCGATGCGCTGGCTGCGGGTGCCGTAACCCCAGTCGGTGGTCAGGGTGTACGGGTACTTGTCCTTGTCCACCACGGCCTGGTTGGCGGTGACGATGTAGCCGCGCTTCGGGTTGTACTCGTACGGCAGCTCGTCCTGGTCCAGGAAGCCGGTCCAGCGGTACTTGGAGTCCCAGCCCGGCGCCGGCACCGAGCCGTCGTCGCCCGTGGCGCGGGTGGGGATCCTGCCCGGCAGGGTGTAGCCGATGTTCTCGGAGTCGGCGTAGATCAGGTTCTGGGACGGCACGTCGAAGAGCGCGGCGGCCTTGCGGAAGCCGGTCCAGTCGGACGCCTTGTCCATGGCGAACACGGCGTCCATCGAGGTGCCGGGGTCGAGCGCGGTCCAGCGCAGCGCGATGCCGTAGCCGTCGCCGCGGTCGGGGGCGGCGGTGTCGACGCCGGCCTTGCGGCCGACCTCGACGAGCTCGTCGTCGCGGTCGGAGAGCAGCGGCATGCCGTCGGCGGTCTGGCGTACGACGATCTTCTTGGACGCGCCCCCGGCGACCTTGATGGTCTCCTCGCGGGTGCGGAAGGGGCGGACCTTGCCGTCGTAGAGGTAGCCGTCGCCGGAGATCTTCTCCAGGTAGAGGTCGCTGACGTCGACGCCGGAGTTGGTCATGCCCCAGGCGATGCTGCCGTTGTGGCCGATGACCACACCGGGCATGCCCGCGAAGGTGTAGCCCGCCACGTCGTACTGGCACTTGCTGGAGACGTTCCGGCAGTGCAGGCCCATCTGGTACCACACCGAGGGCAGCGACGCGGACAGGTGCGGGTCGTTGGCGAGCAGCGGCTTGCCGGTGATGGTGTGCGCGCCGGAGACGACCCAGGAGTTGGAGCCGATGCCCTGGCCGTTGACGCCGACGGCGGTGGGGAGGTCGTCGAGGACCCTGGTGAGGCCGGTGAGCTGGCCGGTGAGGCCGGTGCCGGTGCCTCCTGCGGTGCCGGTCGTGCCCTGGGTACCGGTACCTGTGCCGGTACCGGTGTTGCCCGTCGTACCCGTCGAACCCTGGGTGCCCTGCGTGCCCGTGCTGGTGCCCGACGGGGCGCCGTCCTGCTGGAAGGTCTTGCCCAGCGCGCTGTACTGGCCCTCACGCACGATCGGCTTGTTCCGGTCGTAGGGGTAGTCCGGGTACAGCTCGCGGATCTGCTGCGGGGTCAGGCGGCTGGTCATCAGGGCGCGGTCGGTCTCGTCGCGCATGTTGCCGCGCAGGTCCCAGGCCATCGCCTTCAGCCACGCGACGGAGTCGACCGGGGTCCACTCGGCGGGCTTGTAGTCGTTGGTGAACCCCAGGGCCGCGTACTCCAGGGAGATGTCCTGGCCGTCCTTGCCCTTGAGGTAGGCGTTGACACCCTTGGCGTACGCCTGGAGGTACTTCTTCGCGGAGGCCGACAGCTTGGTGTCGTACTCCTGCTTCGCCACCCGGTCCCAGCCAAGGGTGCGCAGGAACGCGTCGTTCTTGACCTGGCTCCTGCCGAACATCTCCGACAGGCGGCCGGAGGTGAGATGGCGGCGCACGTCCATCTCGTAGAACCGGTCCTGCGCCTGCACGTAGCCCTGGGCCATGAACAGGTCGGCGTCGGAGGAGGCGTAGATCTGCGGGATGCCGTAGCCGTCGCGCTTGACGTCGACGGGACCGGAGAGGCCCTCGAGCGTGACCGATCCCTTGGTCTGCGGGAAGGAGGCACGCACCGTGCTGATGGACCAGAACGCCCCGAAGGCTATGCCTCCGATGAGGGCCAGGACCAGCAGAATCACGACAAGTCGGGCTTTGCGCCCCTTCTTCCTGCCGGACGTGCCGGGCTTGTCACCCGATGTGGCGGTGGTGTTGGGGGGCATCGCTGTCCTTGCTGTCCTCACGCGAGCGGCAGGCGGGGCTGTGACTTTGAATGAGCGCTGGAGCAACCATAGGCGCAGGCCCCGGAACCACTTGACGCGGAGTCGGGAACCAGCGCGCACGGGCGTTCGATCTTGCCAACCCGAGCGTCAAGGAAACGTCAAGAGTTAGGTAAGGTAACGAAGTAGTCGGGTGCGGTCCGCCGCCCCTCGGTGTCTTGTGTACGCGAGCCCACGTGCGCCCCCGCGCGGGCCAAGGAAGGGATGCGCCGCTGACTGTCCACCACCTCAACCAGCTCCTGTTCGCCTGCTCGCTGGTGCTCCTGGTCGCGGTCGCGGCCGTGCGGATCTCCTCGCGCAGCGGGCTCCCCAGCCTGCTCGTCTACCTCGGGATCGGCGTCCTCATGGGCTCCGACGGCGTGGGGAACATCCACTTCGACAACGCCGAGCTGACCCAGGTCATCGGGTACGCGGCCCTGGTCGTGATCCTGGCCGAGGGCGGTCTCGGCACCAAGTGGAAGGAAGTGCGGCCGGTTCTGCCGGCCGCCTCCGTGCTGGCGACGGTGGGCGTCGCGGTGAGCGTCGGCGCGACGGCGGCGGGCGCGCACTACCTGGTCGGGCTGGGGTGGCGGCAGGCGTTCATCGTCGGCGCGGTGGTGTCCTCGACGGACGCGGCGGCCGTGTTCTCCGTCCTGCGCAAGATCCCGCTCCCCTCGCGGGTGGCGGGCACGCTGGAGGCGGAGTCCGGCTTCAACGACGCCCCGGTGGTCATCCTGGTCGTCGCCTTCTGCCAGGCCGGTCCGGTGGAGCACTGGTACATCCTGCTGGCCGAGATCGTGCTGGAGCTGGCCATCGGCGCCGCCCTGGGTCTCGCGGTGGGCTTCCTAGGCTCCTGGGGGCTCAGGCACGTCGCCCTGCCGGCCTCCGGTCTCTACCCGATCGCCGTCATGGCCATCGCCGTCACCGCGTACGCGGCCGGCGCGCTGGCCCACGGCAGTGGCTTCCTCGCCGTCTATCTGGCCTCCATGGTCCTGGGCAACGCCAAGCTGCCGCACTGGCCGGCCACGCGCGGGTTCGCGGAGGGGCTCGGCTGGATCGCGCAGATCGGCATGTTCGTCCTGCTCGGCCTGCTGGTGACCCCGCACGAGCTGGGCGACGACGTGGTGCCCGCGCTGATCATCGGACTGGTGCTGACCATGGCGGCCCGGCCGCTGAGCGTGGTGCTGAGCCTGACCCCGTTCCGGGTGCCGTGGCAGGAACAGGCGCTGATGTCCTGGGCGGGGCTGCGCGGCGCGGTCCCCATCATCCTGGCGACCATCCCCATGGTGAGCGGGGTCGAGGGCAGCCGCCGGCTGTTCAACATCGTCTTCGTGCTGGTCGTCGTCTACACCCTGGTCCAGGGCCCGACCCTGCCCTGGCTGGCCCGCAAGCTGCGGCTCGGCGAGGAGGGCGAGGCGTCCGACCTCGGCATCGAGTCGGCGCCGCTGGAGCGGCTGCGCGGCCATCTGCTCTCGCTCACCATCCCGGACGACTCCCGGATGAACGGCGTGGAGGTGGGCGAGCTGCGGCTGCCGCCGGGCGCCGCCGTCACGCTGGTCGTCCGGGACGGCAAGTCCTTCGTGCCCTCCCCCACGACCGTCCTGCGGCACGCCGACGAACTGCTGGTGGTGGCCACCGACCCGGTCCGCGACCAGGCCGAACGCCGGCTGCGCGCGGTCGCCCAGGGCGGCAAGCTGGCCGACTGGCTGGGCACCGGCGGCACGCAGCACCGGCACTGAGGGTGCTGGTTCTCACAGGTCGGGCGGCGGGGGCCGCCTGTACGATCAGGGCATCTGATCGAACCAACTCTGTCCGATTCGTCTGACGCAGAGCTGGCGCGACCGTATGGCGGCCGGACCTCAGCAGTTCCACCGGTATCTACCGCAGTTCCGCGCGCAAGAGGACGGCTCTCGGTGCCCCCCGCACGGGCGCGCTACCAGGCGGAAGAGAGGCACGGGCCGTGGCATCCACGGTCACCACCGAGCGGTCGGCGCGTCCGGGTTACGGGCAACTGCTGCGCACGAAGGGCGCGTGGACCTTCCTGGTCCCCGGCTTCGCGGCACGCCAGCCGTTCGCCATGCTCACCATCTCCATCGTGCTGCTGGTGCGGCACACCACCGGCTCGTACGGCGCCGCCGGTGCCGCCGCGGCCGTCACCGGGGTCTCCATGGCCCTGTTCGCGCCGTACAGCGGCCGTCTCGCGGACCGGTACGGCCAGCGGGCGGTGCTGATGCCCGGTGTCGTGCTGCACACGGCCGCGGGGCTCACCCTGACGGCGCTCGCGCTGGCGCACGCCCCCCTGTGGGCGCTGTTCGCGGCGGCGGTGCCGACCGGCGCCTCGGTGCCGCAGGTCGGCCCGATGGTCCGGGCCCGCTGGGGCACCCGGCTGAAGGGCTCGCCCCTGATGAGCACGGCGGCGGCCTTCGAGTCGGTCACCGACGAGCTGACCTTCGTCGTCGGCCCGCTGCTGGCGACCGCGCTGTGCACGGCCGTCACCCCGTCGGCGGGACTGGTCACCGAGGCCGCGCTGACTCTGATCGGCGGTCTGCTGTTCGCCGCCCAGCGGGGTACACAGCCGCCGGTGCCGCCGCGTGGCGAGGACACGGAGGACGCCGCGCACGCGCGCGTGTCCGCCCTCCGGGTGCCCGGCGTACGGGTGCTGATCGTGACGTTCCTCGGCATCGGCGCGGTCTTCGGCGGGATGCAGGTCTCGCTGGCCGCGTTCACCGAGTCCATCGGGGAGCCCGGTCTGAACGGCGTCCTCTATGGCGTCTTCGCCGCCGGAAACATGCTCTCCGGGGTGGTCTGCGGCGCGATCGCCTGGAAGTCGTCGCCCCGGCGCCGGCTGATGGCCGGGTACGCGGCGCTCGCGCTGGCCACCTCCGCGCTGTGGACGGTGCACTCGGTGCCGCTGCTGGCCGGGCTGGGTCTGCTGGTCGGCATGTGCATCGCGCCCTCGCTGATCACGGGGTACACCCTGGTGGAGGACCTGGTGCCGGTGGGCGCCCGGACGGAGGCGTTCACCTGGCTGACGGGCGCGGTGGCGCTGGGCCAGGCGGCCGCCGTCACGGTGGCGGGACAATGGGAGGACCGGCTGTGGGACGGCGCCGGGTTCCTGGTCCCGATGGCCGGGACCGTACCGGCGCTGGCGACGATCGTCGTCCTGCGTTCCCTGCTGGTGGCGCGGGCCCGGAACCGCACCGTGGCGCGTGGCGTCGGTCACCGCGAGCCGGTCACGGTGGACTGATCCACGGGAATGCGTCACTATGGAGCATCGTTAGCACTCATTGAGTGAGAGTGCCAGGAGGAAGACAGTGCCGACCTACCAGTACCAGTGCAAGGACTGCGGCGAAGGCCTCGAAGCGGTGCAGAAGTTCACCGACGACGCCCTGACCGAGTGCCCCAGCTGCGGTGGCCCCTTGAAGAAGGTGTTCTCCGCCGTCGGCATTGTCTTCAAGGGCTCCGGCTTCTACCGCAACGATTCCCGCGGTGCGTCGTCGAGCAGCAGCCCGGCCGCGAAGTCGTCTTCGTCGTCCTCGGACGCGAAGTCCTCGTCCTCGTCGTCGTCCACCTCGTCGTCGTCTTCTTCGACGTCGTCCTCGGCCGGCTCCGCCGCCTGAGAACCCCGCCTTCCCGGACCCTGCCGTCATCCGACGGCGGGGTCTTCGGCGTGGGTGCGCGCGGGTGATCCTGGTGGCCGGTTTCGGGGGCCCGTTAGGGTGCTGGGCATGGCGAACGCAGAGATCGGCGTAATCGGCGGGTCGGGCTTCTACTCGTTCCTGGACGACGTGACCGAGGTACAGGTGGACACCCCTTACGGGGCTCCCTCCGACTCCGTCTTCGTGGGCGAGGTCGCGGGCCGCCGGGTGGCCTTCCTGCCCCGGCACGGACGGGGGCACCACCTCCCGCCGCACCGCATCAATTACCGGGCCAACCTGTGGGCGCTGCGTTCGCTGGGCGTCCGGCAGGTCCTCGGACCGTGCGCGGTGGGCGGGCTGCGGCCGGAGTACGGGCCGGGCACGCTGCTGGTGCCGGACCAGATGGTCGACCGCACCAAGACGCGTCAGCAGACCTATTTCGACGGACTCCCGCTGCCGGACGGCACGGTGCCCAACGTGGTGCACGTGTCGCTGGCCGACCCCTACTGCCCGACCGGGCGGAGGGTGGCGCTGAAGGCGGCCCGTGGGCGGGACTGGACCCCGGTCGACGGCGGCACGCTGGTCGTGGTGGAGGGGCCGCGCTTCTCCACCCGCGCCGAGTCGCTGTGGCATCAGGCGCAGGGGTGGTCGGTGGTCGGGATGACCGGGCATCCGGAGGCGGCTCTCGCCCGTGAGCTGGAGCTCTGCTACACCTCGCTGACCCTGGTCACCGATCTCGACGCGGGTGCGGAGACCGGTGACGGGGTGTCCCACGACGAGGTGCTACGGGTGTTCGCGGCGAACGTGGACCGGCTGCGGGGGGTGCTGTTCGACGTGGTGGCGGGGTTGCCGGCCACGGGCGAGCGGGACTGTCTGTGTGTGGGGGCGCTCGGGGGGATGGACCCGGGGATTCCGTTGCCGTAGGTCTCCCGGGGCGGGGCTCCTTCCTCGTTCGGGTGACGGAGTTTTCCACAACCGGTGGATGATCCACGGGCTCCGGCGGGATTCCGCGGGGCGGGTCATCGTGGGGATCGCAGAGCGTTCCCTCGTCACAGGTGGTGATCCCGATGTCCGTGAACCCGAACACCGTCCCCGCTCCCGCTTTCCGTGTGCCACGCCCGCTGGGGACCGATGCCCCGGCGACCCGTGAGGTCCCTTTCTTCCCGCCCCTGCGGGTGCGGGGCGGTGGCGGACCGGCGGGACGGCTGGCGCGGTACCGGGGCCGGGCGGTCACCGCCGGGCTGGCGGTGACGGCGGCCGCGCTGGTCGCGGCCGGCCCCCGCTCCCCGGGCGGCGGTGCTCCGTCGGCCGAGCGGCCCCGAGGGCACCCCGCCGCCGGTCCGGTGCGGGGCCACGGGCCGGGTGAGCTGGTGCGGGCACCCGTGCGTATCGCCGACGCGGCCACGGTGCGGCTGCTGCGTCCCGGTGACCGGGTGGACGTGGTCGCGGCGGAGGAGCGGTCGGCGGCGGGGGGCGGGCCGGCGCGGGTGCTGGCGCGCGGGGCCCGGGTGGTCCGGCTGCCGGAGCTGCTGGAGCGCGTCCCGGGTGAGGGAAGCGTCACTGAGGGGGCGCTGGTCGTCCTCGCGGTTCCGCGTGCCACGGCGGCTCGGCTGGTGGGGGCGAATCCCATGGCCAGGCTGGCGGTGACGCTGTGGTGAGCCGTGGCGGCGGCATCTCCGGAAGCGTGCGGTCATATCGCTCGCTCGGGCGGCGGGATTGGACAGGGTGGCCGCATATTGACGTAGGTTGCGGAGCGCTCTGTTCCCCAGCCTGTGGACGCGACGAGGAGACTCACCGAGGTGAACGCGAAGAAGGAAGCGGCGAGCATTCTGGACGGCTTCAAGGCCTTCTTGATGCGCGGCAACGTCATCGATCTGGCGGTCGCGGTGGTCATCGGTGCCGCGTTCACCAACATCGTGAACTCGGTGGTGAAGGGCATCATCAACCCGCTGGTCGGGGCGATCGGCACCAAGAACCTGGACCACTACAGCTCGTGCCTGAAGGACCCCTGCAAGGTCGCGGCGGACGGCAGCGTCGAGAGCGGCGTGCCGATCATGTGGGGTTCGGTGGCCGGTGCGGCGCTCAGCTTCCTGATCACCGCCGCGGTCGTGTACTTCCTGATGGTGATGCCGATGTCGAAGTACCTGGCCCGGCAGGAGGCCCGCAAGCAGGCCCGCACGGGCAAGACCGAGCCGGAGCCGATCCCCGTGACCGAGCTGGAGGTCCTCCAGGACATCCGCGACCTGCTGATCGCCCAGCGCAGGGGCACGGTGGACGGCGTGGTCAAGCAGCAGCGCCCGGCCGGGCCGGACGTGCGTTAGCGGGAGCCCTCCGTACCGTTCAGAGGTGGTGGGGCGGCTTCTCGTCGAGGAAGCGCCTGAGGTCGGCGGCGCTGTCGCCGGCCGGACGCTCGCCCCACCCCCGGTCGGTGTCGTCCGAGGACTGCTGGTTCAGCGGGTCGTCGAAGACGAGCGCGGCCTTCGGGTCGCGCGGCTCGGGTGCGGGGGCGTCACTCATGTCTCCAGGGTACGGTCCGCCGCCCGGCACACTTCGGCGCCCGCCGAACGGACCCGTTCCTAGGCTCGTCCCCATGAGCAGTCACACGGCGATCGAGCCGAGCATCCTCTACTTCGGCACCCCGGTGGTGCTGCTGTCCACGGAGAACGAGGACGGCACCTTCAACCTCGCCCCCATGTCCTCGGCGTGGGCGCTGGGCCGCACGGTCGTCCTCGGCCTGGGCCGCGAGGGCCAGACCGCGAGCAACCTCCTCGCCCGCCCCGACCTGGTCATCAATCTCCCCGCCCCGCACCAGTGGCCCGCGGTGGAGCGCCTGGCCCCCCTGACCGGCCGCGACCCGGTCCCCCCGACGAAGGCGGCCGGCTGCCGCTTCGAACCGGCCAAGTTCGCCGCGGCGGGCCTTCGCGAAGAGCCCTCCCACACCGTCCGCCCGCCCCGCGTAGCCGAGTGCCCCCTCCACCTGGAGGCCCGCGCCGAACGCATCCGCCCCGACCTCTCCGGCGACTGCGTCATCGTCGAGACGACCGTCCTGAAAGTCCACGCGGCCCCCGAGTTGCTGATCCCCGGCACCCATCACATAGACCCCGCCGCCTGGAGCCCGCTGATCTACAACTTCCGCCACTACTTCGGCCTGGGCCCGGAACTGGGCAGTTCCTACCGCACGGAGACACCGCGCGCGGCCGGTGTCGGCTGAGAAGGGTGTACCGGGGGAGGTAGGGGAGGAAGAGGCGCAAGGGGGCGGAAAAGCCTTGGCGCGCACGGCATTTCGGTCGCCGACCGGGAACTCTTCGGCCGTGCCCGGCGTTTACCCCAGTACGTTTCTCGGTTCCCGGACACGATGTCCGACCGAGGGGCTACGGTATGCACCCACCAGGTGACATGCAGCGACGCCGGGAGACACCTTGAGCGTTCCGTACGAGACGGCGGAGTACGAGTCCGCCCAGTCGCCCGAGTCTCCGGAGGAGCACCTCGCGCGACTCCTCGGCCGTGCCCTGAACTCGTTCGAGCTGCCCGACGAGGTGATAAGAGACCTGGACTGCGCGCTGGCGCACGACAGTTCGCTGCACTCCGCGCACCACAGCGCGGGGCTGCACCGCGAGACGTACCGGCACACCTGGCTGCTCGCGGACGGCTCCGCCGTCACCCTCTGGGAGCTGGCGCACAACACCGCGCCGGGCGAGGAGGCCCAGCACGAGGTGTACCTCGACGAGGAGGAGCTGCACACCGCCACGGCCCGGCTGGCCCTGCCGTACGACACCTCGGACTTCGAGCTGCCGGTGCTGACCGAGCTGGGTGCGGTGCCCGAGCCCCGGCACGCGTACGTGGCGGACAACTCCCCCGACCACGCCCGCAGGCTGCTGCGCCGGGCGGAGAACCCGGACCGTCCCGGCAAGGAGCTGGCGGCGCTGCTGGCCACGGCGGAGGCGCACGAGATCACCCAGGCGTTCGGCCGTCCCGGCCGGACCGCGCGGGCCGGGGTGAGCTTCGCGCTGTACGAGCACGCGTTCCTGCTGCGGGACGGGCGGGAGGTCTCCCTGTGGGAGGTCGAGCACACCGCGACCCCCGACGGCCGTCACATGTGCGAGGTGTACACCACCCCGGAGGCGGCCCGCGAGGCCATGGAGCACCGCGCGGCCCGGCACGGCTGACGTCCCGGCACGGCTGACGGCCCCCGACGCACCGCGTCCCCCCGGCGAGTTCGCCGGGGGGACGCGACCGTGGGGACGGGGCCAGAGGATGCTCAGGCGGCCACCGGCTGCTCGCTCTCCTTCTCCCCCGCCGCCGCGCCCTCGGCCGAACCGGCGGCCGGGGTGCCCTGGGCCGGGTTGCGCATGCCCTTGAGGACCACCACCAGGGCGGTGCTGACGCAGACGCCCGCGGCGATGGCGAGGAGGTAGAGGAACGGGTTGCCGATCAGCGGGACCACGAAGATGCCGCCGTGCGGAGCGCGCAGCGTGGCGTCGAACATCATCGACAGCGCGCCGGTGACCGCGCCGCCCGCCATCGCGGACGGGATGACCCTGAGCGGGTCGGCCGCGGCGAAGGGGATCGCGCCCTCGGTGATGAAGGAGGCGCCCAGCACCCAGGCGGCCTTGCCGTTCTCGCGCTCGGCCGGGGTGAAGAGCTTGCCGCGCACGGTGGTGGCCAGGGCCATCGCCAGCGGCGGGACCATACCGGCGGCCATCACCGCGGCCATGATCTTCATCGCGGAGTCACTGGGACTGGCGACGGCGATCCCGGCGGTGGCGAAGGTGTAGGCCACCTTGTTGACCGGGCCGCCCAGGTCGAAGCACATCATCAGGCCGAGGAGGGCGCCGAGCAGGACGGCGTTGGTGCCGGTGAGGCCGTTCAGCCAGTCGGTCATGCCCTTCTGGGCGGCGGCGATGGGCTTGCCGATCACCACGAACATCAGGAAGCCGACGACCGCCGAGGAGATCAGCGGAATCACCACCACCGGCATGATGCCGCGCATGGCCGCCGGTATGTTCACCCGCTGGATCGCCAGCACCACACCACCGGCGATCAGACCGGCCGCGAGGCCGCCGAGGAAGCCCGCGTTGATGCTGAGCGAGATCGCGCCGCCGACGAAGCCGGGGACGAGGCCGGGCCGGTCGGCCATGCCGTAGGCGATGTACCCGGCGAGCACCGGGATCAGGAACTTGAACGCCATGCCGCCGATCTGGAACAGCAGCGCGCCCCAGCTGTCGGACTGGGTCCACACGAAGTGGTCCATGACGGAGGGCGCCTTGTTCACCGTCCAGCCGCCGATGGCGAAGCCCAGGGCGATGAGCAGACCGCCCGCCGCGACGAAGGGCACCATGTAACTGACGCCGGACATCAGCCACTTGCGCAGCTTGGTGCCGTAGCCCTCGGTGGAGTCCCCCGCGCGTTCGACGGGGGTAGTCGCCGCACCGGCGGGGGCGGTCTTCTCGCCGCGTTCGGCCTTGGCGCGGACCTCGGAGATGAGTTCGGCGGGGCGGTTGATGCCCGCCTTCACGCCGACGTCCACCGTGGGCTTGCCGGCGAACCGGTCCTTCTCGCGCACCGGCACGTCGTGGGCGAAGACCACGCCGTCCGCCGCCGCGATCACCGCCGGGTCGAGCCGGGTGAACCCCGCCGAGCCCTGCGTCTCGACGGTCACCTCGACGCCCGCCTCCCGGCCGGCGTTCTCCAGCGACTCGGCGGCCATGTAGGTGTGGGCGATGCCGGTGGGGCAGGAGGTGACGGCGACGACGCGGAACGGGCGCGCTTCCGTGGCCTCGGCCTCGGGGGTCTTCGGGGTCGTACTGCCCGCCGCGGCGCCGGCGGAGGCCGCCGCCGGCGCCGCGGCGGTGTCCTTGTCGGCCCCCGCGCCGGAGGCGGCCGCACGCTCGGCAGCCTCGGCCGGAGTCACGTCCCCGCGCACCAGCGCCGCCGCCGTCTCCGGGTCGGACACCCCCCGCAGCGCGTCCGTGAACTCGGCGTTCATGAGCTGCCGGGCCAGCGAGGAGAGGATCGTGAGGTGGGCGTCGTCCGCCCCGGCCGGGGCCGCGATCAGGAAGATCAGGTCGGCCGGGCCGTCCGCCGCGCCGAAGTCGATCCCGGCCGCGCTGCGCCCGAAGGCGAGCGTCGGCTCGGTGACGTGCTCACTGCGGCAGTGCGGGATGCCGATGCCGCCGTCGAGACCGGTCGGCATCTGGGCCTCACGGGCGGCCACGTCGGCGAGGAAGCCGTCCAGGTCGGTCACCCGCCCCGTCGCCACCATGCGCTCGGCGAGGGCACGCGCCGCCGCTTCCTTGCTCTCGGCGGACAGGTCGAGGTCGACCAGGTCCGCGGTGATCATCTCGCTCATCGCGGGCTCCTTTGCTCGCGTATCGCCCTGCTGTGTGGGGTGGGCGCACCGTGGATGGGGACGTGGGGATGGGGACAGGGGGCGGCGGACCACCGGAGCGGGCCGTGCACGACACCGGCTCTCATGACACCGGCTCCGTCAGCACGAGGTCGACCGGCACGTCCGACGTGACCGTGACCGAGGCGGGGTCCAGGTCGGCGGGCGTCGGCATCACGCTGCCCGGCAACTGCACCGCCGCGGCGCCGTGTGCCACGGCGGAGGCGAGGGCCTCCGGCCCACTCCCTCCGGCGATCAGGAACCCGGCGAGCGAGGAGTCCCCCGCACCGACATTGCTGCGGACGGCGGCCACGGGGGCGGTGCCGAACCAGGTGCCCTCGCCGTCCACCAGCAGTTGCCCGTCGGCGCCCAGGCTGGCCAGCACCGCGCGGGCGCCCATCGTCCGCAGTTCCTCGGCCGCCTTCACCGCGTCGCCCACGGT
This sequence comes from Streptomyces griseoluteus, assembly GCF_004784465.1. Lineage (GTDB taxonomy): Bacteria > Actinomycetota > Actinomycetes > Streptomycetales > Streptomycetaceae > Streptomyces > Streptomyces griseoluteus. The sequence goes on from NZ_SRRU01000005.1 coordinate 204,016, forward strand.
GACCAGCCGGCGGCCGACGGCGGCGGACAGTTCCTCGGCGTTGGGCTTGACCACGTCGGGCCGGGCCCCCAGCGCCTGGAGCAGGGCCGGTCCCGAGGTGTCCAGGGCGATGCGGGCGCCGCCGGAATGGGCGCGGGCGACGACGTCGGCGTACCAGGACGGGGCGAGGCCCAGCGGGAGGCTGCCGCAGCAGGCGATCCAGTGGGCGTCGGCCGAGTGCGTGCGCACGGCGGCGAGGAGCGACTCCTCCTCGGCCGGGGTCAGCTCCGGACCCGGCGCGTTGATCTTCGTCAGGACGCCGTCCGCCTCCGCGAGCGCGATGTTGGACCGGGTGGCCCCGGCGACCGGCACGGGTGCGACCTCGATGCCCTGGGCGTCGAGCAGCTCGGCGATCAGGGCGCCGGGCGCGCCGCCGAGGGGCAGGACGGCGAGGGTGCGCCTGCCGGCGGCGGCGACCGCCCGGGAGACGTTGACGCCCTTGCCGCCGGGATCCATGCGCTCGCCGGAGGCGCGGATGACCTCGCCGCGCTCCAGGACCGGGACCTCGTAGGTGCGGTCCAGGGACGGGTTGGGGGTGACGGTGAGGATCATGCGCGTACTACTTCCGTGCCGCCGCGCTCGATGACGGCCGCGTCTTCGGGGCTGAGCCCGCTGTCGGTGATCAGCAGATCCACGTCGCCCAGGTCGCCGAAGCGGGCGAAGTGCTCCTGCCCGTGCTTGGCGGAGTCCGCGAGCAGGACCACCCGGCGGGCCGCGGCCATGGCGGCGCGCTTGACGGCGGCCTCCGCCAGGTCGGGGGTGGTCAGACCGTGCTCGGCGGAGAAGCCGTTGGCGGCGATGAAGGCCACGTCGGCGCGGATCTCGCCGTAGGCGCGCAGGGCCCAGGCGTCGACGGCGGCGCGGGTGCGGTTGCGGACGCGGCCGCCGACCAGGTGGAGCTGGAGGCCGGGGTGGTCGGCGAGGCGGGCGGCGATCGGCAGGCTGTGGGTGACGGCGGTGAGCGTCGCCTCCAGCGGGATCGCGGCGGCCAGCCGGGCCACGGTGGTGCCGGCGTCGAGGATCACCGTGCCGTCGACGGGGAGTTCCGCGAGGGCCGCCTTGGCGATGCGGTCCTTCTCGTCGGCGGCGGTGGACTCGCGCTCGCTGAGGTCGGGCTCGAAGTCGAGACGGCCGGCCGGGATGGCGCCGCCGTGCACCCGGCGGACCAGGCCCGCGCGGTCGAGGGCCTTCAGGTCACGGCGGATGGTCTCCGCCGTCACCTGGAACACCTCGGCCAGCGACAGCACGTCCACCCGGCCGCCGTCACGGGCGAGCCGGAGGATCTCCTGCTGACGCTCCGGTGCGTACATGTCCGCCTGCCTCCGAACCTCGGCCCACCGTCCCGACCCATGCCCGAACGTGTGGTTTCACTGCGAGGCTACGCCCGGGTGTCCGCAAAGTAAACAGGCTCGGGCTTCATTCGGACATGAACGGAACTTCAGCAGGCGGACCCGGACACGCTCAGACCGTCACCAGCTCCCGCTCCTCAGCGGGCTCACTCCCGCCCTCCACATGCTGCGCGGGCCGCTTGGGCAGCGCCGACATCAGCAGGAAGATCACGCCCATGACCCCGGCCACCCACCACAGCGCGTGCTGGAAGGCGCCCACGAAGGCCGGACCGGCCTGCGCCGGGGTGATCCGGTCCGCGATCTGCCCGAAGAAGACGACCGACACCAGGCCGAGCCCGAGCGCGTTGCCCATCTGCTGCACGGTGTTGATCAGGCCGGAGGCCGATCCGGCGTGCTCGCGCGGCACCTCGGAGAGCACCGCGTCGGTCAGCGGGGCCACGATCAGACCCATGCCGGCGCCCATCACGACCAGCGGGAGCGCCATCTGCCATGAGGCGATGGCGAGGCCGTACCGGTCGGACTCCCAGATGTAGAGGAGCACGCCGAGCCCCATCGTCAGGGCGCCGGCCTGGAGCACCTTGCGCCCGAAGCGCGGCACGAGGAACTGCACGGACAGCGCGGCCGCCGTCGACACCGCGAGCGAGAAGGGCACCCCGGTCAGCCCGGCGCGCAGCACGCTCCAGCCGAGGCCGATCTGCATGTACAGCGTCCAGACCAGGAAGAAGACGCCGAGCGCGACCCCGAACACGGTCTGTACGGCGATCCCGGCGGCGAAGCTGCGCACCCGGAACAGGGACAGCTCGACCAGCGGGGAGCCGTCGCGGGCCGCCTTGCGCCGCTCGTAGGCGACCAGTGCGGCGAAGACCGGGAGCGAGCCCGCCATCAGCAGGTGGCCCCAGAGCGGCCAGCCGAGCTCGCGGCCCCGGGTGAGGGGGTAGAGCAGCATCAGCAGGCCCAGGGTGACCAGGGCGACGCCGACGAGGTCCAGCTTGAGGGCGCGGGGGGCGCGGGACTCGGAGATGAAGCGGCGGCCGAGCACCACGGCGGCGATGCCGACAGGCAGGTTGATCAGGAAGATGGGCCGCCACTGAAGGCCGAACAGGTTCCACTCGGTCAGCAGGGCGCCGAGCACCGGGCCGGAGACCGCGCCGAGGCCGACGACAGCGCCGAACAGCCCGAAGACCTTGCCGCGTTCGTGGGCGGGGAAGGTGGCGTGCACGATGGAGAGGACCTGCGGGACCATCATCGCGGCCATGCCGCCCTGCAGGATGCGGGCCGTGACCAGCATCGCCGGGTCGACCGCGAAGCCGCACAGCGCCGAGGCGAGGGTGAAGCCGCCGACGCCGAGCAGGAACAGCCGCCGGCGGCCGTGGATGTCACCGAGCCGTCCGCCGGTGATCAGACCGGCCGCGAACGCCAGCGCGTACCCCGCGGTGATCCACTGGATCTGGCTGAACGAGGCGCCCTCGTCCCGCTGGATGGAGGGGATGGCTATGTTCACGATCGTCACGTCGACGAGGTCCATGAAGGCCGCGGTCATCACGATGGCGAGCGCGATCCAGCGGCGCCGGTCCGCGCCGGAGGTCTGTTCCGTTGAGGTCATGTACGCCAAGCTAGTGAGCCAGTAGGACAGATCGTGTCCTAGATGTGCGGCATGCTCGGACCCATGACGACGGACACTCCGGCCCGGCTGCTGACGCTCCTGTCCCTCCTCCAGACCCCGCGCGAATGGCCCGGCGGGGAGCTGGCCGGCCGGCTCGGGGTCTCCCGCCGTACGGTCCGGCGCGACATCGACCGGCTGCGCGAGCTGGGCTATCCGGTGCAGGCCAGCAAGGGCGCGGAGGGCGGGTACCGGCTGGTCGCGGGCAAGGCGATGCCACCGCTGGTGCTGGACGACGAGGAGGCCGTCGCCATCGCGGTCGGCCTGCGCGCGGGTGCCGGGCACGCGGTGGAGGGGGTGGACGAGGCGTCGGTGCGGGCGCTGGCCAAGCTGGAGCAGGTGCTCCCGGTCCGGCTGCGCCGCCAGGTGGCCACCCTCCAGGCCGCGACCACCCCGCTGACCAGCGGCGACGGTCCCACCATCGCACCGGAGACGCTGACCGTGATGGCGTCCACGATCGCCGGCCACGAGCGGCTCCGCTTCGCCTACCGCGCCGGGGACGGCAGCGAGTCGCGCCGGCTGACCGAGCCGTACCGGCTGGTGTCCACCGGGCGGCGCTGGTACCTCGTCGCCTACGACCTCGACCGCGAGGACTGGCGCACCTTCCGGGTGGACCGGGTCGGCGACCCGTTCGCCACCGGCGCCCGCTTCACCCCGCGCGCACTTCCCTCCGGCGACGCGGCGGAATACCTGCGCCGCTCGATCCAACGACGCAACGACACCTGGGAGTTCACCGTCCGCTTCGCGGCCCCCGCCGACCGGATCGCGGCCCGCCTCCCCCACTGGTTCGGGGCCCCCGAACCGGACGGCCCGGACCACTGCCTCCTGCACGGCACCACCGGCGACCCGGTGGAGTGGCTGGCGGTCCGGCTGGCGATGACGGGGCACGGGTTCACGGTGCGGAGTCCGGACGCACTGGCCGAGGCGGTAAGGGAGTTGGGGTCACGGCTGCTCCGCGCCGTCCCTCAGCCCTGAGGCGCTTCCCAGGCGAAGTCGCCCAGGGCCACCAGGTTGCCCAGGGCCAGGGCGGCCGGGCCCGCCGGGCCGCTGGGCGGGGCCTCGGTGAGGGCCCAGGTCTCCACGGCGACCCGTACGGCCGCGCCCGCCACGGCTGCGGCGAAGCGGAGGTGGGGGGTGGCCGCCTCGGCAACGTTGTCGGTGTCGTCCTCGGCGGGCCTCAGCCGCGCGGCCAGCGCCTCGGCGAGTTCCGTCTCCGAGGCCTGGCAGACCTCCGCCCAGACCTTGCCGAGGGCCGGGCTGGTGTGGGCCATGCGGATCAGGGTGCGGGCCCACTCCCAGGCGGACGCGGAGACGCCGACACCGGGGGCGAGGGTGCGGTCGACGGCGTGCCGGAGGGCCTCGGGCAGGGTGAGGTGGGCCGGGGCCGCGCGGACGGACGCGGTCCAGAGCTGGGCGCCGGCCGCGTACAGCGGGGCCACCGCCTCTTCCTTGGAGGCGAAGTAGCGGTAGAACGTGCGCGGTGCGATGCCCGCCGCGTGCGCGATGTCCTCGGCGCGGGTGGCCCGCAGGCCCTGCCGGACGAAGAGGGTCGCGGCGGCGCGGGCGATCTCCATACGGGTCTCGGCCTTGCGGCGCTCGGTCAGGGAGGCCGCCGGAGAGGCCGGGTACGAACGCCTTCGGGCGGTGGTGCCGGTGTTGCCGGTGTTACGGGTGGTACGGGGGGTGCTCACCTCGGCAGGCTATGCCCCTGTGGCAGAATCTGCCATTCGGCGGGTCACCCCGTGGTTCAGGTGCGGGGTGGCCCGCTTTCCCGTGCCCGCCTCCCGGCACGCGGCCAGAAACTCGTACGGGCGGAAAAAAGCCGGGCCCCGGCGCCGGGGGGGGATGGCGCCGGAGCCCGGCCGGGAAGTCCCGACGCCGGGGGGGATGACGTCGGAACTGGTCGGTGGGCCCGCCCCGGAGGGCGGGCCTTACGTGGCGGTGGGGACGCCGCGCGGTACTCGGTGGGAGTGCGGTCCCCGGAGCCTGGACTCCGGTGCCCGCAAGGGTTGTTCCCGCGCCCGGAGGCGTTGAAGCGACGGGACCGCGCCATGTTGGCACCGCATTCCGCCACCGCGCGTGCCCCCACCCCTCGGGGTCCTACGCCGCCGCGTCGAACCCCGTGTCGTGGGCGAGCTTCTTGAGCTCCAGCAGAGCGTGCTTCTCTATCTGCCGGATGCGCTCGCGGGTCAGTCCGTGCTCCTTGCCGACCTCGGTGAGGGTCCGCTCGCGGCCGTCCTCGATGCCGTACCGCATCTTGATGATCGAGGCGGTGCGCTCGTCCAGGCGGCCGATCAGGTCGTCCAGCTCCTCGCGGCGCAGCAGGCTGAGCACCGACTGCTCGGGCGAGACCGCGGAGGTGTCCTCCAGCAGGTCGCCGAACTGGGTCTCGCCCTCGTCGTCCACCGCCATGTTCAGCGAGACCGGGTCGCGGGACCAGTCGAGCACGTCGATGACGCGCTCCGGCGTGGAGCCCAGCTCGGCGGCGATCTCCGCGGGCTCCGGGTCCCGGCCGTGCTCCCGGTTGAACTCGCGCTGCACCCGGCGGATGCGGCCCAGCTCCTCCACCAGGTGGACGGGGAGCCGGATGGTGCGGGACTGGTCGGCGATCGAGCGGGTGATGGCCTGGCGAATCCACCAGGTCGCGTACGTGGAGAACTTGAAGCCCTTGCGGTAGTCGAACTTCTCGACGGCGCGCACCAGGCCCGCGTTCCCCTCCTGGATCAGGTCGAGCAGGGGCAGCCCGCTGCGCGGGTAGCGCCGGGCGACGGCCACGACCAGGCGGAGGTTGGAGCGGATGAAGACGTCCTTGGCCCGCTCGCCCGCCTCGAACAGCTCCTCGAGCTCCTCGCGGGACGCCTGGGCGCCGGTCTTCTCCTGGCCGTCGAGGACCTGGCGCGCGAACACGCCCGCCTCGATCGTCTGGGACAGCTCGACTTCCTTGGCGGCGTCGAGCAGGGGCGTACGCGCGATCTCGTCGAGGTACATACCGACCAGGTCGCGGTCGGCGATCTCGCCGCCGCGCACGCGGACGCTGCTTGCCGAGTCTGCCGTCTGTCCCCCAGAGCCCGGAGCCTGGGAGGTGCCCCCATTGGCGGACTTACGACGGGCGACGGCGCGGGTTGCCATGCGTGCTCCCTTGCGGTGGTGGCTGGCAGGTGGTCCTGGCGAACGCTCGGCACTCCGGACCCTCCCTCGGGACTCTCCTCGGGTGCCCTGCATCCGTGGGAAACAACGACTGGAATCCGGACAGAATTCCCAACCCACCCTCCGGATTTTCTGATCATGCAGTACCCTGTCGGCCCACAGAGGGGGTGCGCATGCTGCCGAGCGGTACGGAAGTGCAGGTCAGACCCGGAACCGAGGCCGATCTCGACGCTCTGACCGCGCTGTACAACCACTATGTGACTGAGACGGCCATCACATTCGACCTGGCCCCCTTCACCCCCGTGGAGCGCCGCCCATGGCTGCTCTCCCACCCGGAAGACGGCCCGCACCGCCTCCTGGTTGCCACGGACACGGATTCCCGTCACGTCCTCGGCTACGCCACGTCGGGCCCCCACCGCCCCAAGGCCGCGTACGCCCCCTCGGTGGAGACCTCGGTCTATGTGGCCCCGGACGCGACCGGCCGGGGCGTGGGCACCCTGCTCTACGACGCCCTCTTCGCCGCGCTGGACGGGGAGGACGTGCACCGCGCCTTCGCCGGCATCACCCAGCCCAACGAGGCGTCGACCCGGCTGCACGAGCGCTTCGGCTTCCGGCACCTGGGCACGTTCGGCGAGGTCGGCCGCAAGTTCGGCCGCTACTGGGACGTGGCCTGGTACCAGAAGGACCTCAAGTCCGGCTGAGCCACCGGCGCGGTTTCAGCCGAACTGCACGGACCGCTTGGCCAGCCCCATCCAGAACCCGTCGATCACCGACCGGTGCGCGTCGGCGCCGGCCGCGCCGAGCGTGACGAACAGTGGCGCGAAATGTTCGGTCCGCGGGTGGGCGAGCCTTCCGGCCGGGGCCTTGGTCTCGAAGTCCAGCAGCGCGTCCCAGTCACCGGCGTCCAGCGCGGCCCGGCCCCAGTCGTCGAACTCGGCGGACCAGCCCGGCACGCCGGCGTGCCGGAGCGCGGCCAGGTTGTGGGTGAAGAAGCCGGAGCCGACGATCAGGACACCCTCGTCACGCAGCGGCGCGAGCCTGCGGCCGAGGTCCATCAGCCGGGCCGGGTCGAGGGTGGGCAGGGACACCTGGAGGACGGGGATGTCGGCCTCGGGGAACATCTCGACGAGCGGGACGTAGGCACCGTGGTCCAGGCCCCGGTCCGGGATGTCCTGGACGGGGGTACCGGGGGCGCGCAGCAGCTTGCGTACGGATTCGGCCAGTTCGGGGGCGCCGGGGGCGTCGTAGCGTACGCGGTAGTAGTGCTCGGGGAAGCCCCAGAAGTCGTAGACCAGCGGGGCGGTGTGGGTGGCGCCGAGGGCGAGGGGGGCCTCCTCCCAGTGGGCGGAGACCATCAGGATCGCCTTGGGGCGGGGCAGCCCGGCGGCCCAGGCGGCGAGCTGGCCGGGCCAGACGGGGTCGTCGGCGAGCGGCGGGGCGCCATGACTGAGGTAGAGGGCGGGCATGCGGTCGGGAGCGGACGGCTCGGCGGTGTGGTGCATGACGGCTCCTCCCACGGCGGGGTGCGCAGCTTTGCTTTAACTCTCAAGCATTACCCGGCCAGAGTACGCCCGACTAGTTCAAGTTTCAAGAAGGTGGCTCGTACAGTGGGAGACATGAACTCGGCATCCACCCCGGCGACGGCGCCGGCACCCGCTCACCGCTGGCTCACCGACGAGGAGCAGCGCGTCTGGCGGGCGTATCTGCACGCGACCACGCTGCTGGAGGACCACCTCGACCGGCAGCTCCAGCGCGACGCGGGCATGCCGCACGTCTACTACGGCCTGCTCGTCGGCCTGGCCGAGGCTCCGCGCCGCAGACTGCGGATGACCGAGCTGGCCCGGAATTCGAAGATCACCCGCTCCCGGCTCTCGCACGCGATCGCCCGGCTGGAGAAGAGCGGCTGGGTGCGCCGCGAGGACTGCCCCTCGGACAAGCGCGGCCAGTTCGCGGTGCTCACCGAGGAGGGTGCCGAGGTGCTGCGCCGTACCGCGCCCGGCCATGTCACCGCCGTACGGCAGGCGTTGTTCGACCGGCTGAGCCCGGCGCAGCAGAAGGCCCTCGGCGAGATCATGGAGATCGTCGCCGAGGGCCTTCAGCCGAGCGAGGCGGGTGCGGACCTGCCCTGGCTCCGCTGATTCCCGCCGGGGGGGTCGGTGCTAGTGCGCGACCACCGGCACCGGGATCTCGTCCTCGGCACCGTCACCGGAGGCCATCTTGACCGCGCCCGGCTTGCCCGCGTTGACCATGGTGAACGCGATCAGCGAGGCGACCGCCAGGATGCCGACGGCGAACCAGATGGCCGTGCTGTACCCGTGCACCATGCCCTGCAGCTTGACCAGCTGCTGCTGCGGCACCGCGCTCGCGGACGCGATGTGGTCCTTGATGTACGAGGTGGTCGCGGACGCGGCGATGGTGTTCAGCAGGGCGGTGCCGATCGCGCCGCCGACCTGCTGCGAGGTGTTGACCATGGCGGAGGCGACGCCCGCGTCCCGGGGCTCGACGCCCTGGGTCGCCAGCGACATCGCCGGCATGAACGCCGTACCCATGCCGAGGCCGAGCAGCACCATGGCGGGCAGCAGCAGGGCCGTGTAGGAGGAGCCGATCTCGAGCTGGGTCAGCAGCAGCATGCCGAGCGCGGCGAGCGCGAAGCCGGGGCCCATCAGCAGCCGGGCCGGGACCCGGATCATCAGACGGGCGCCGATCTGGGTGGAGCCGGTGATCATGCCCGCGACCATCGGCAGGAACGCGAAGCCGGTCTTGACCGGGGAGTAGCCCTTCACGACCTGGAGGTAGTAGGTCAGGAAGAGGAACAGGCCGAACATGCCGATGATGGCGAGACCGAGGGAGAGGTAGATGCCGCCCCGGCTGCGGTCGGCGACCACGCGCAGCGGCAGCAGCGGCGCCTTGACCCGCTGCTCGACCAGGACGAACGCCAGCAGCAGCACCACGGAGGCCACGAACATCGAGATGGTGACCGCGTCGCTCCAGCCGTCGGACTCGGCGCGGGTGAAGCCGTACACCAGGGAGACCAGGCCGAGCGTGGAGAGGACCACGCCGGGGATGTCGAGCGGGGAGCGGTTGCGGCCGCCCTCGGGCTCGCGGATCACGAACCAGGCACCGGCCGCGGCGACGATGGCGAACGGCACGTTGACGAAGAAGGTCCAGCGCCAGTCGAGGTACTCGGTGAGGAAGCCGCCGAGGATCAGGCCGACGGCACCGCCGCCGCCCGCGATGGCGCCGTAGATGCCGAACGCCTTGGCGCGCTCCTTGGCGTCGGTGAACATCACGGCCAGCAGGGAGAGCGCGGCCGGGGCGAGCAGGGCGCCGAAGACACCCTGGAGGGCGCGGGCGCCGAACATCATCACACCGGTGGTGGCGGCGCCGCCGAGCGCGGAGGCCGCGGCGAAGCCGGCGAGACCGAGCAGGAAGGCGCGCTTACGGCCCCACAGGTCGGCGATGCGGCCGCCGAACAGCAGCAGACCGCCGAAGGCGAGGGCGTAGGCGGTGACGACCCACTGCCGGTTGCCGTCGGATATGCCGAGGTCCTGCTGGGCGGAGGGCAGCGCGATGTTCACGATGGTGGCGTCGAGGACGACCATGAGCTGGGCCAGCGCGATGAAGACGAGCGCCTTCCAGCGGTTGGCGTCGCCCGCGGGCGCGGTGGCCAGCGGCGGCTTGGTGACTGCTTCGGACATGGGGGTACCCCGTTCGGGACTTCGGTCGGACGTGGCGGACATGCGGGGCACGGTCGTACGACGTCTCGTACGCGCACAGGGCGTGCGGGGCCCCACCGGCTCGCCCTCGTCGGCGGCCGGGTGGCATCAGGTGATTCCGGGGCGCGGGCCCGGCGGAGTCGTAGGTTGTGGTCGGTCGGGTCGGTCGGGTCAGGCCTGGCGGAGATCCTCCATGGTCACGGCCGTACCGGGCAGGACGGAGCGGGCCGGGGCCCGCAGCCCGTCGAGGAAGAGTTGCAGGTGGCGGTGGACGAACCGGTCGGCGTCGAAGCAGGCGGTACCGGCCGGGGGCCGGCTGAGCTGGGCGGCGGCGACCATCAGGTCACCGACACCGACGTCGGTACGGAGCTGTCCGGCCGCCTTGGCGCGGTCCATGACCTCGGCGATCAGTGCCTCCACCCGTTCCCGCGCCGCCTCCAGGTCGGGGTGGTTGCGGTCGAAGGTGCTGGAGACCATCGGGCACAGCGCGCTGATCCGCTCCTCGGCGGCGGCGTGCGCGAAGCGTTCCAGCGCGGCGAAGGCGTCGCCGGTCTCGGCCAGGGCGCACTTGGCGGCCTCGGCCGTGCGGTCCATGACGGAGCACAGGACCTCCCGGACCAGGGCGTCCCGGTCGGGAAAGTTGCGGTACAGGGTGGCGTTGCCGACGCCCGCGCGGCGGGCGATCTCGTCCAGCGGCACCTGGGGGCCGTGCTCGACGAACATCTCCCGTGCGGCGGTGATGATCCGCTCCCGGTTGCGGAGCGCGTCGGCACGGGGCCGGGGCGACGCCCTGCGGGCGGAGGGTGCGGTGCGCACGGCGGACACGGCGGGCTCCCCATCTGTACGGGTCGGGACGAACGGACTCTGAGCGTCCGGTGATCCGGGGAGAAGCTCCCCGTTTCGCGCGGACACAGGTCTAAACGGGGAAGCCCTCCCCGGTTATTTCCCTGCCAGAGGGTGACCTGGGTCACATCTTCATCCGGACGTCGCCGATCCCCGTTCGCCCGGTCGATCCACCCCCGACCGCAGGTGATTCACCCGTATTCCTGCCGAAATCCCACGATCGGTCTCTCCCAGCGCGCGACCCCGTCCGCGGCGACCCAGGGTGAGCCCAAGGGCGCAGCCGGATCACGGGGGCTGCCGTGGATCGGGAGGTCCGTGCATGCAGCCGCAGTCGCCCCGCCGCCCCATACGCCCGCGCCGGATACGCCTGCGCCGCGCTGCCGCTCTCGCCTCGGTGACCGTGCTGACCTTCGCGGTCAGCACCTCTGCGGGGTCCGGGCTGCTCGCGGCGCGCACCACCGCCGGGCCGGACGGCCTGATACGCACCGCCGCCCTGGCCCCCTGCATGATCCAGGCAGCGTCCGAGGTCCAGATGACCGAGGGCTTCCCCACCTCCACCGGCTACTCCCGCTCCACCGGTACCGTCCACGCCCTGACCCTGATGGTCGACTTCCCGGACACCCCCGGCGAGGGCAAGGCGATGGACCGCTTCCACGAGTTCTTCCCCAAGACCCAGGAATGGTTCGCCAAGGCGTCGTACGGCCGGCTCGACTACCGCGCCGAGACCCCGATCACCTCCTGGCTGCGGATGCCGAAGCCGTTCAAGGACTACGGCATAGAGCGCGGCGCCCCCTTCGACCCCGGCTACCGGCAGCTGGTGCGGGACATCGTCTCCGCCGCCGACCCGGAGGTGGACTTCCGCTCGTACGACCTGCTGAACGTGCTGGTCACCCCGAACGCCGGCCCCTCCGCCCTGGACACGGTCCTCTCCGTCACCTTCGCCGGCAACGGCGAGGCGCCGGTGGCCGACGGCACCCCGGTCGCCAACGCCTCCTTCGTCTACTCCCGCCAGGACGACGGCTCGGGCGCGTACGCGGACACGGGGTACCGGGTGCTGCCGCACGAGAACGGCCACACCTTCGGGCTGCCGGACCTGTACACGCAGGAGGGGGGCAGCGCGGTCGGGCACTGGGACATCATGAGCGAGGACTGGGGGGCCAACAACGACCTGCTCGGCTGGCACAAGTGGAAGCTGGGCTGGCTCCCGGCGTCCCAGGTGAGCTGCGCGACGGCCGCGGGGAGCGCGGACTACACCCTCTCCCCGCTCTCGGAGAAGTCCGGGGTGAAGCTGGTCATGGTCCCGCTGGACAACAGCACCGCGTACGCGGTGGAACTCCGCACCAAGGGCGGCAACGACGAGGCCGTCTGCAAGCCCGGCATTCTCGTCTACAAGGTCGACGCCTCCGTCGACACGGGCCGCGGCCCCATCACCGTCCACGACGCCCACCTCGACACCGGCGGCTGCACCCACAGCCCCAATGTCCACGCCGAACTCTCCGACGCCCCCTTCGCCCCCGGAGAGACCTTCAAGGACCCGGCGTCGGGCATCACCGTCCACGTGGTCGGCGCGGACCTGGACGGGAAGTACCGGGTACGGGTGACACGCACGCACGCGGCGAAGGGCACGACGGCTGCGGCGGGGCCGGTGCGACCGGGTCGGCGGTAGAGCCGCTTCAGGTGGAAGAACAAGCCATCCGTCCCAGCGCTTACTGAAGGCGGAGCTTCGACCAGGCAGCAGAATCCGGGTGAAAAATGGGCAGTACGCACGCACTCGGGGCCATGATCCAGCCATGTAGTCCCTTTACGGCACTCAATGCGATTGACCGCCACCAGTGCTTCATGGAGGATCTTTCCGAAACCCTCACCAGAGGAGAAACGGGGAGTTCATGAAGAAGTTTGGAAAGTCCATCGTTTTCGGTTTCGTGAGTGCCGCGCTCGCCGTTTGCAGTTTTTCCACCCCGGCGGTCGCATCCGGCTCCCAGGGTGACACCGCTGCCGGCAAGGCCGGCACGGAAGCCACCGCCGGCCTCACGGTCGGGCAGCCCGTCATCCACAAGCGCGGTGACGGCGTGAACCCGCCCGCGGAGCTGGGCAACCCCTCCGAATGGGGTGTGGTCAAGATCGAGCTCACGAATTCGGCCGTTCAGCCGTTGGCGAATACCTGCAAGACCGTCACGCACGGCAAGTGGTGCTATGGATACGAGCTGAATTCGGACGGGAAGAAGTGCTATTCGAACTACATCGCGAACGTGAAGCACAAGAGCACGGTTCGAGCCGATAACATCGACTACGGAAGCGGCTGGGTGGCGAAGGGGGACACTTCGTACGCTCACGTAACTGTGGCTCCCGTCACCACTTGCTATTCCTATTACGACAATGCATGACCGCGACCCCCGCGTTGCGGGGTGAAGTTCTTCTCCACAGCCGGGCGGCAAGTCGTCGGTGAGTGCCGCGAGGAAGATCGCGATATTCCTGACGACCGCCGCAATTCAATGCGCGAGCACGCTGCCCCGAGACCACCTGCCGAACCGCCGGGCAGACCTGCCACCAGAGGCGGGCCGCCGCCGAACCGTGACCCGCTACACTTGCCGCCATGGCGGCTCGGGCCCTCGCGCCCGTCCGCCACGGAGCTGTCGGAAACCAACCGTTTTCCGGCGGTTGTCCGCCTTCGTAGCTCAGGGGATAGAGCACCGCTCTCCTAAAGCGGGTGTCGCAGGTTCGAATCCTGCCGGGGGCACAGGGAAACACCAGGTCAGGAGCCCTTCCGTCCAGCGGACGGGAGGGCTCCTGCGCTTGCAGCACACATATGGCACACATGCCGTGCGCGCGGATGGTGGGGAGCTGTGCAGGATGCCCGACAAGGACGAGCTGGCCCGGCGCCGGTACGAGAAGCTGATCGACCGGCTGGAATCGATGATGCGGGCGTCTCTCAAGCCGCAGCTCCAGGGCTACCACGGTCAGCTGGACCTGAGCGGCGACGATCTTGCGGAGCTGAGCGACCTCAAGGACGTCCGGCATGCAGCTCGGGAAGCGGGACGTCGTCTCGGCTGGAAAACCACCACCCGTCTCGTCGGTGACCGGCTCTTCGTGCTGGATGAGCGGGAGGTACCCGAGGAGATCGAGCGGGTGGCCGGCGACGAGACCGCTGCTGCGATCGACCGAGCCCGGCAGGAGAGCCAGCGACCGCGCGAATGACCTGAGCCGAGGGTGACGCTAGGGGCCGCCCCACCCCGCTGAGCGGTGGGGCGGCCCCTTGTGTTGCGGCTCCCCGGCACGGATCAGACCCACATCACCCGGCATCGTCCTCCAGGGCGGCCACCTCCTCGGCGGCCTTGCGGGCTTTCTTCTCCGCCTTCTCCAGCTTGGCCTTCGCCTTGGCCAGTTGCTTGGAACGGCGCTTGTGCATCTTCTTCGAGACCTCGTCCAGGCGGTCGGGGAAGAGATGGCCATACGTGTCCAACGTCAGGGTCGCGGACTTATGGCCCAGCATCGTCTGTACGACGTTGACGTCCGCGCCGCTTGCGATGGCCAGCGAAGCCGCCGTGTGCCGCAGCTTGTGCGGGGTGACATTAAGGTGCCCCAGCCCGGCCTTCACGACCGCCGGCGCGAAGAACCGCTGACGGAAGTTACGGGCCCGCAGCGGTCCGCTCTGCGGGGCGGTGAAGAGCAACTCCTCGTCTCCCCGCCCCTGGACGTGGGGCTTCAGCTCCTCGGCCAGGAACCGCGGGATCGGTACGGACCGGCGCTCGTGGTTCTTGGGGGTGTCGAGGTAGAGCTTGCCGTTGTCCTCGGCGTATGCCTCGACGATGTGGGCCCGGCAGGCGTCGAGGTCGACGCGGCCCACCTTCAGGGCGGACGCCTCGCCCCAGCGCAGGCCGGTGTAGGCCAACAGCATGATGAACACTCGGTAGGCACCTGACGCGTTGGCCAGCGCGTCGACCTGCATGTCATCGAGGTAAACGTGGTCGGCCGGCGCCGCCTTCGGCAAGGGCACGCCGACAGCCGGGTTGACCGCCAGACGACGAGCCTTGACCGCGTAGCCGAGAACGCGGCTGAGGACGACGTACGCCTTGCGGACCGAGCGGGGGCTGAGCTTCCTGCCGCCGGTCGCCTCGCCGGACAGCAGGTCCGCGAGCCACTCGGCGATGTCCTCGAAGTGAATGCGGTCCAGCGGAGTGGTGCCCCACTTGGGGATCACATGGACGTCGAGGACGCCTCGGTATCGAGCCCGGGTGGAGCGCTTGAGGTGGATCTGCACGGCCAGCCAGGACTCCACCACCTCGGCGAGTTTCACGCGCGCGGCGGCAGGATCACGGTAGGAGCCGTCGTTGAGTCGGGACTCCGTCCTCGTCCGCTCGATCTCGGCGTCGACCTTGCGGGCGAAGGTCTTCATCTTCGGCTTGCCGTCGGGGCCGTACCAGCGCACGCGGTAGCGCCCCGGTGGCGTACGACCCGCCCGCTTGGCCTTCGCCACGGCCCCTGCATACGCCACGTGCCCTATGCGGTCCTCAATCCAGACTCGTGCCAACTAGCACCCCCTCCGGTCGTCGCTGGACGCCGAGGGGAGCGGCAGGAGCAGGGTCGTGGGAGGGGTACCGAGCGCGGTGGCTATGGCGACGAGGTCGTCGATGTCGCACCGGCGACGGCCGCGTTCGGTGCGGCTGAGCGCAGTATTGGTCATCGGGCGGCCCAGTGCGCTGCAACGGGCTGCGAGTTGGTGCTGAGTCAGCCCGCGTACGAGGCGTAGGCGCTCGATGGCGCGGGGGGTGTGAAGGCCGGCGGGGCCTATTTCTACAGGTCGGGTTGCCATGACAGTTAGCTGTAACTTGCGGCCGGGCGTTATGGCAAGAGTTGGTTCTTAAACTCTACAAAAGTCATCCCGGGACCGAGTGGCGTTCCTCTCATCGAATTCCGGCACATCATGAGCCGTTTCGTCGAGGACGCCGTGCTACCTTCCCATCGCGTCGCAAAGATGGGTGATTTAAGCAGGTATCAGCCGAACTATCCAGCGAGCCCTGCGAGTGGCATCTGGCCGCTCCGAGCTATCTCTGAGCTGCGGGGGTATCGGATTCCGGCACCTCTACCGACCGCTTCGCCGCAAAACATTTCATGTTCTGCGGGAGCGATTTCGGCAACCGGGGATACAGCCTTACTGTTCTCGTCTCACCGGCCACACCGAGAGAAGCAGTACAGAGTTTCAGAACCAACTCTGGACTTTTCTCCGGATGGTGTGGCTGTGTTGTCCAGGCACGTTGTCCAAGACCGAAAAGGAGCCCTGTGCCGAACCCTTCTCCCCGCAACACCAACGCCCTTGCCACCGCTGCGGCTGCCCAGCGCGGCCCGCTTGCCACCCCGGCGGAAGTCGCCGCATACCTCGGGGTGCCGGTGAAGACCCTCTACCAGTGGAAGTACCGGGGCGTCGGCCCCCACGTGCACAAGGTCGGCCGCCATCTGCGCTACCGCTGGCACGAAGTGGATGCCTGGGTCAACGCCCACTCCACGTACGACCTCACAGCCTGAAGCCGCCCTTCCAGGACAGCGAAACGGCCCTCGGCGTGCCACCGCCGAGAGCCGCAGAGTCCCTGCCCCGTCGCCCTTGAACGATCGAATCGGTGGGCCGGGCCTTGCCCGCCCGGCCCACCAGGAAGGAACGCCTGTGGACGAATCTACGTCTCCCACCACCCCCGCCGCATCCTCCATACCCGCCTTGCCACCCGTCGCCGGGCCCGGTGAGGCCCCCGCCGCGAGAAACCCCACCGCCGAGGACGACGAGCCAACGCAGGTCGGCGAAGGCGCGCAGCTGCTGGACGAGCTGCGGCAAGCGATCGCGCGGTACGTGATCCTGCCCAACAGTGACGCGTTGACCCTGTCACGCTGTGGGTGGCCGCCACGCACATCCAGCCTGCGCTGCAGCACGCGCCACGTCTCGCTGTGGTCGGACCGGCGAAGCGGTGCGGCAAGTCCCGCCTTCTGGATGTGATCACGGAGACGGTGCGTGACCCGCTGATCACGGTCAACACCAGCCCAGCGGTGGTCTTCCGTGCCATCGGTGACGATCCGCCCACCCTGCTGGTGGACGAGGCCGACACGATCTTCGGCAGCATCAAGGCCGCAGAGAAGAACGAGGAGCTGCGCGGTCTGCTCAACGTCGGCCACCAGCGCAACCGGCCCGCCCTGCGGATCTCCGGCCCGGAGCACAAGCCGCAGGCGTTCCCGACCTTCGCGATGGCCGCGCTCGCCGGCATCGGGGATCTGCCGGACACAGTGATGGACCGGGCGGTGGTGATCCGTATGCAGCGTCGCAAGGACGGCGAGCGGGTGGAGCAGTTCCGCTCCCGCCGCGACATTCCCGCTCTGCACGCCCTGCGTGACCGGCTGACCGCCTGGTTGCGCCCGCTGATGGACACCGCAGCGGATCTGGTGCCGCCGATGCCGGTGCAGGACCGGGCGGCGGACACCTGGGAGCCGCTGGTGGTCGTCGCCGAACTGGCAGGCGACTCCTGGCCGGAGCGAGCACGGGCAGCGTGCGTCGCGATGTGCGCGGCCGAGGTCGGCCAGGACGACGAGTCCAACGTGAAGACGCGACTGCTGAAGGACATCCGCCGTGTCTTCGCGGGCTACGGCGATCCGGACTCCGTGCGGACGCGGGACCTGCTGGAGGAGCTACTCAGGGACCAGGAGTCTCCATGGGCGGAGTACCGCAACACCGGTCTGACCCCGCGTTATCTGGGGATCCTACTGAAGGACTTCGGCATCCAGGCGGCCGTCCTCCGCTTCGAGGGCGGAAGGCAGGCCCGGGGCTTCACGCGCACGCAGTTCACCGATGCCTGGGCCCGCTACTGCCCCGAGGAGCGGCCACCCGGCGGCGGCGATGAGACCACACGTCATGGGTCGGCCGTACACCCGTAAACACCCGTCGCACACGTCGCACCGCAGGTCAGTCCCGTGACGGGTCCGGTAACTGTGACGGGTCCTCCCGTACCACCCCCGGCTCCCGTACTAGCCCTGACCAGGCATGCGACGGGTGCGACGGGTCCGCCCCCTTCCCCACCGGCAGCCCTGCCCTGTGGCTATGACAGCCGTCTCCCCCTGGAGTAACGCTTGCCCTCACGCACCACCCAAGCCCCCGTGTCGGCACTGACTGCCGCGATCCACCTCGGGGTCGCCCTGGTCGGCACGATCGGCTTCGCCCTGTCCTACGACGCCCTGCGGCAGATGGCCGTCGCCATCCACGTCCGCGGAGTCCTCACATACGCCTTCCCGCTGGTGATCGACGGGTTCATCGCCATCGGCGTCGCCGCCCTGCTCATCCTGCGCACCGCACCCTGGCGCTCACGCCTGTACGTCTGGGCACTCGTCGGGCTCGCCACGGTCACCAGCATCTGGGCCAACGCCCTGCACGCCATCCGCCTCAACCAGCAGGCACGCACCGCCGGACTGCACCTGGACGACCTCACCGTCGGCGCCCTGTCCGCCATCGCCCCTCTCGCGCTCGCCGGCGCGGTCCACCTCGACCTTGTCATCCGCCGCCACCCCACACCGCGCGCCCAAGAGGGTGCCGCCACAACAAGTGAAGCCGTCGGCCACAGCCACAATGGCAGACACAGTGCCGAGCCGCCTGCCCCTTCGGACGATGAGACCTCCCTGCCGATGAAGGTGCGGTGCTCGCCCGATATGGCCGAGCGCCCGGACGTGGCGGAGGCAGCAGTCAAGGTGCCGCAGGCCCCGAAGTCGCCCACCAAAGAAGGCGGCCACGAACGCGACGCCGCCTTCGACGAGCTGCTCGCTATCGCCCGCACCGCACCGCTGGGACGCGGGGACCGCGCCTCACGCCGCAATATCGAGGCGGCCATCCGCGCCGCTGGGTACCGCATCGGCAAGGACCGCCTGACCCAGATCAAGGACCACGTGCAGGCCGAACTCGACCAAGCCGCCCGCCAGCGGCAGGCCGAGCCCGACAAGGAACCCGTCGGCGCCCGCTGAGCCCGCAGGCACGCCCCTCACTCGCGCGTTCGACTCCTCCCGCTCATCCCCGCACAGCCCGGCGCGGGACGAGCGGTCTTGGAGCCATGGCCTCTTCCCCACCACGCACGGAGAACCACCCGATGCACGACTCGCACCACGAAGTCCCAAGCATGCCGCAGCAGATGACCACCACCGCCACCAGCGCAGCAAGGTATGACGTTGGACCGTCCAAGGGCCGGTCCAACGCGGAGACCTCCGCCCCGGGGGTGGAGGAGGACCTCGGGCACCAGGGGGTGCCCGAGGCGGATACGCTCGCGGCCACCGTCGACGAAGTCACCCTGCGTCGCGTTGCTCGCCGTCGTACCCGCGAACGCGTCCAGCGCAAGCAGCGTGTCGACGTCCGCTACAGCGTCGACGAGAAGACCCGGATCCTCGCCCGCGCCCGCCAGACGGGCATCGCCGGCGCCCACCTCGTCGGCGCCGTGATCGTGGCTTACCTCGACGGCGATCTCACCGTGGGCCTGGCCGGGCAGCGCACCCAGCTCGACGACTGTCTCGACAAGCTCGACGCCCTGCGGGCCGGAGTCGCCCGCATCGGCAACAACGTCAACCAGATCGCCCACCGCCTCAACACCGGAGACCATCCCCACCCTGTGGACGCCACCGTCCTCGCGCAGACCGAACGCACCCTGGACGCCGTCCGCGCCGCGATCGGCGACATCGCGCAGACCATGAACCACGCCGTCTCCGGCAAGGCGGCCCAGTGATCGCCAAGATCGGCAGCGGCAAGAGCACCACCGGCCTGATCCGATACCTGTTCGACACGAAGAAGGCCAAGGACCACACCGACCCGCACCTGGTCGCCTCCTGGGACGGCTTCGCTCCCGACCCCGGCCGCGCCGACGACTTCGACGCCACAAAGAAGCGCCTCGTGGCCGACCTCGACCTGCGCGTCAAACAAGCCCGCCGACTGGGCCGGGCACCCGACCGGCACGTGTGGCACTGCTCCGTACGTGCCGCCCCCGGCGACCGGCACCTCACCGACGCCGAGTGGGCGGACATCGCCCGCCGGATTGTGGCGGCCACCGGCATCGCGCCACAAGGCGACTTGGACGGGTGCCGGTGGGTCGCGGTCCGCCACGCCGACGACCACATCCACATCGCCGCCACCAAGGTCCGAGGCGACCTGCGCACCGCCCGCCACTGGAACGACTACCTGACGGCCGACAAGGAACTCGCCGCCATCGAGAAGGAATACGGCCTCCAGCGGGTTGTGCGCGGCGACCGCACCGCTGCCAAGCGCCCCACCCGCGCCGAGACGGAGAAGGCCCGCCGCGCTGGCACGACCAGGACCTCCCGCGAACGCCTGCGCACCACCGTCCGCCAGCTTGTGTCCATCGCCAGCAGCATGGAGGAGTTCCTCCACCTGCTCGGCGGCGTCGAAGGCGTCCTCGTCGATGTCCAGCGCTTCCCCTCCGGCGACGTACGCGGGTACAAGGTCGCCGTGGAAGGCGACACCAACGCCGCCGGTGAACCCGTCTGGTTCTCCGGCGCCAAACTCGCCCCCGACCTCTCCTATCCCAAGATCCGCGAACGCCTCACCGCCACCGGTATCGCAGGCGTCTTCACCGTCCTGGACGACCTCGCCGCCTTCCTCCGCTACATGCTTGACGGCTCCACGTCCCGCACCAGCGCAGGCTTCACGACCGCGTGGACCGCATGCTCCCTGACCATTCAGACCGGCGGGCTCCAGCCGGCCCGTGGACTGTTCTGGCACCCCGCCCCTGGTACGTCCGTGGAAGAGGACGTGTGGGTCCACTACGGCTTCACCGGCACAGGGATGTGGATCTCGCCTGCTCGGGGCCGGTGGGCAGTACTGCTGACCAACAAGCTCTACTACACCCGCGACCGCGCGCCACTGACCGATGTCCGCAACGCATTCCGCGCACTCGCCTTCATGTAGGGAACTGGACGAGGGCCGGGTTCTAGCCCAGACACCGATCCGAGAAGCCCCTCCATCTGCGGGAGCCGCCGGCACGGTCGTACCCGCTGACGGACGCCTCGCAAGCAACTACTATTCCGGCATTCGGGCTACGCCTGGGGGGCAGAGTGAGTCTGTGGGATGCTCGCGTCGCTGAAGCGCGATTCAATCGTCGCCGTGAAGCTCGCGAGAGGAGGTGAATCATGAGCTTCCCCGTAGACCTCACAGCGGCGCTCAGCGGCGCCTCGGTCGCACAGTTGCACAGCTGGCGACGTACCCACTTGCTGGAGCCGGAAGTGCAGGACAACCCGGTCCGCTACTCATTCCGCGACGTGGTGGCACTCCGCACGTTCGTATATCTACGCAGCAAACTGCCCCTGCAGCGCATCCGAAAGGCTATGGATCAGCTGCGCAAGTGGGACCTGACCGAGCATCCGGCTGCCTACAAGCTCGTCACTGAAGGAGATTCAGTCTTCCTCGTACAAGAGGAACGTGCCATCGACCTTGTCCGCCGGCCCGGTCAAGAGGTGATCTACAGCTTGGCCAACGTCTTCGCGCCCTTCGAAAACATGCAAGGACGTTCGGTCGCAGACTTCCGCCGTCCTCGGCCACACCTGGAGGTCAAGGAGAACCGGCTCGGAGGATGGCCGACCATCCAAGGGACACGCGTACCGTACGACGCTGTCGCCAAATTGGTCGCCGGAGGCGTCACGCCTGCCGAAGTACATCGTTTCTACCCGACCGTCGAAGTGTCCGGAGCGGCAGACGCAGCAGACTTCCACCAGGAGGTCGTGCAGATCGGCGGTCGCGCCGCATGAGGTTCTTCCTTGACGAGAACGAGACGCCGGCCATCCTGCCCCCTCTGAGCACAGTCTTCTTCCATCACGAGTTCCGCACCGCCCACGACGAGGGGCTGTCCGGGGTGATGGACACAGAACTCATACACGCAGTCAGTGATCGCGGCTTCGACGCGATCATGACGCAGGACCGCAACCAGCTGTCGAACCGGGACGAGCGCGACGCACTCATAGAGACCGGCCTCCACTGGATCGGCCATCGTCAACCGGACGCGGACGGCCTGCTGTACATCGTGACCTCCACGGCCGCCTACCTCGCGGCCATGCCGCACATCCTGGACGAGATAAGCAACGTCACGGGCGCCCACGCCTTCCACGTGCGCAACCTGCCCCTGCTGAAGGGCCAGCGCGTCACAGTCAGCCGCCTCAAGACCTGATCCTTCAGACGCCCTGTCGTCGGGGCAAGTCCGCCCGCGCGGCAGGCCGCCTACGGGAGGGCATTCGGTTCACCACGTCATAGGGGTGGAGGACAACGCTGGAGGTGGCCTTCACAAGCCGGGCCTGGCGCGAGCCCATGCGCTCGTACTCGCCGCAGAGCCCGGACCAGGGGACGGCCCGTGAGGTGATGCGGCCCTACCGTGCCGCGCGCCCGTCGAAGCAGCCGCTTCCGGTTGCGGCCGACGTACGGTTGAAGTACCGAGGGCATTACGCACTCCGGCCGTCCCGCCGGGTCGTCCTCGGCGAGAGACGAACCCCGGGCCGCCCCAGTGGTCGGCGCGGAGACGGGTCGGCATCATGTCCGCCGCGGTCGGAGCAACTCCGCGCAAGCTCATCATGGCAGGGGCCGCGCTGAGCACCCGTGCAGGTCCGCAACCCCGCCGAGGGGAGGCGTGATGACCTTTTCCCGGCTGGGCATCCATCGACGGAACCGAGGAGAACGGACGCTCGTCACGCTTGCCGGCGACATCGGGCCGGCCACGACGCCGCTGCTGCGGGCCGCAGTGGAGCAGTGTCTGCTGGACGGCGTCACCGAGATCGACATCGACCTGACCACGGTCGGCTCCTGCGACGCCAGGGGCTTGGACGTCCTCCTGTCGGCTTCACGACGCGCCAGCCGGGTCCACGCTCGCCTGCGGCTGCACCATCCGTGCGCTCAGATCGGCCGGCTCCTCGATGCCACCGGATCGAATTCGCTGCTCCTTACGGCCCCCGTGGGTCCCGTGCCGCCCGCCGCATCCGGCGACCTCGTGAGTACCGCGACGCGGGCGCCCGAGGACTCTGCTCGTCGGGTGGATCAGCCGGTCCTCAGGGACGGTATCCGCCTTCGCCGGCTGACCCGCTGGCAGGCAGAAGACATGCGCGAGGACATCGCTGACCTGGCTGCGGAGTCCGTCGCGGGCACCGTCGGAGAGGCGTACCACGACCGCGGAGACTTCCTGCACCGCTTGGCGGTCACTGCCCACCGCCCCGGTTTCGCCCTGCTGGTCGCCGAGACGACGGTGCTGGTCGGTTGCGCCTTCGGTTTTCCGGCGGGCTCTGACGGCTCCGACGGCCGGCAGGGCGGCGGAACGCTCCAAGACATCATCCAGCGGCTCACTTCCCAGGCACGGTTCGTCCTCCTCACCCAGGTCGTGGCCCATCCGCACGCTCAACACCGCGACATAGCCCGCCGGCTGCAAGGGCGTCTGCTCACAGACCTGCACTCCTCCCTCGGGGTCACCCTGCTGCATCCTGCCGACCAGGCAGGACAAGCCGCCTTCTCGTCCTGGGGCTGGCAGAACCTGGGTGAGGTCGTGGGGCTGCACGGCGCCGTCGCCCCCTGCGTGCTGACCTTGTCCACCGAAGGACAGCCCTTGGCCCGCCGGTGATGCGGCAGTGCGATGGCTGCGCGCCACACCGCCTGCCACAGCCGGGAGTAATCTGAGACATACCGACAACTTCCGGGCGCACGATCACGGCGGCGCCTTTCCCGGCGCGTGACACGACACGGGCAGCCGGAAACCCCACGGCCCGGAACGGGGGTCGCACGATGAACGCCATCACAAAGCCCGCCGAGGGTACGGCGCCAGGTGAAGGACACTCCTACCGCATGCCCTTGCCCCGGCTGCGACTCACGCCGGACGTCAGCCATGGCCCGCTGGACGGCGCATGGTGGCCGCGCTGCGACGCACTGGAACTGGAACTGCCCGTACTGGTCGGCTCCTTGGATCCGGGTATCGGCACCCTCACCCGCGTGACGGTGGGGACGGCCGCTTGGCCCGATGCCCCGCAGGAGGTGATGACACCCGGCCACGTGATCGAGGTGGTGCTGACCGATTCCGCCGCCGAGGCGCATGCCATCACCGTGGACTGCGGCACCGTGGGGCGCTGGGAACTGCTGGTGATCCCCCCGGACGAGTCGGCCCGAGTGGCCACCCGGCTGCTGGCCGCTGCCGCCCACCCCGCAAACCCCCTGTCGGCTCCGCGCCTGCTGGCACTCGCCGAGAGCGGCCTCGACGGACAGGACACATGGGAGTCGGAAGGAGGAGCCGGACCCAGGTGAGCAGCCCGGCCGGCTCCGCCCGACCGGCGGGCCCGGCATCCACGACCGCATGATGGAGCCATGGCACCGACAGATCCGTTGTCATCCCGGCCCGCCCCCGCCCGAAGCGTGACCGCGGAAGGTGAGGGGATGACAGCAGGACGGCGGCCGGACCGATCCGAAAGCCTCGGGGAAGCGCTCCTCGGCAAGATCCTCGACAGCGCGCACGAACTCCCGCCCCATCTCATCGGGCCCCTGGTCGCCGACGTGCTGGACCGGCTCGGTGGCCGCCGTCCGCAGGTGCTGTTGCAGGACTACGGCCAGTTGGTGCTCGTACCGCTGCCCGGTGAGGGACTCACCGGCGGGGAACCCCAGGTGATCGACGACTCCCAGGCGGGCTGCTGCTTTCTCGACGCCGTCGCTGTCGAGGTGCCTCAGGAGGACGGCGTCCGGGTCCATCTGCCCCTGCTGGACGGCGGTGACCAGGTGGGGGTCATGGCGGTGACGCTGGACAGCGTCGATGACGACGACCGTCGTCTGCTGCTCAGAATCTCCGGCCTGGTGGCCGACCTTCTGGTGACCAAGCACGGCTACTCCGACCTGTTCTTCGACGTCCGACGCGATGAGGGGATGAGCGTCGCCGCGGAGATCCAGTGGTCCCTGCTGCCACCGCTGGCCATGATCATGCCCCGGGTCGCCGTGGCCGGGATCCTGGAACCCGCCTACGACGTGGGCGGCGACAGCTTCGACTACGCGCTGAACGGCGACGTCCTCCACGTCGTCATGATCGACGCGATGGGACACGGGCTGGACGCGGCCACGATGGCCACCGTGGCCATCGGCGCCTACCGCCACGCCCGCCGCGCCGGCATCGGGCTGTCGGAGATCTACGACTTCATGGACCGCGCCGTGGCCGAGCAGTTCGGTCCCGACCACTTCGTCACCGCGCAGATGCTGCAGCTGGACACGACGACGGGGCGGGTGCAGTGGGTCAACGCCGGGCACCCGCCGCCGATCCTCGTCCGCGACCACCACGTCGCACAGCGTCTGGTCGCCCCGACGACCCTTCCCGTCGGCATGGGCGGTTCGGAGCCTCGGGTGAGCGAACTGGGGCTGATGCCCGGGGACCGAGTTCTCTGCTTCACCGACGGAGTGGTCGAGGAGCACAGGAGCGGCGGGGAGGAGTTCGGCGAGGACCAGCTGATCGACTGCGTGAACCAGCTGGAGAGGACCGGCCGCGGCATCCGGGCGGTGACGCGCGCCCTGTCCCACACGCTCAAGCGGGCGCGCGGCGGACAGACCAGCGACGACGCGACGCTGCTCATGGTGGAGTGGCGCCGCTGACCTCTCGTCCCCACCGTCCGTCACCGTCGAGCGGCGGCAGGTACCGCACATCCGTGCGGCCAGCGCCCCTCGCCGCCGGTGAACGCGGAGTAGTGTGGCCAGTACCGAGGGCATTTCGCACACCGGCTTCCACGCCGGGTCGTCCCCGGCGAAGGACGACAGCTGGGCCGCCGCACAGGTGGCCCGGAGACGGGTCCGCATCATGTCGGCGACCTTGTACCCCGCCATGCCGCACCCCGAGCCCGTCGTAGCGGCCCCGGCCGCGCGCCTCGCGCTGAAGACCGACGGCGCCTCCCGCGGGCTGCTGGACGGAGCCTGGTGGCCCCGGTCCCGGGACCTGCTCAGCGAACTGCCGGCGCTCACGAACGTGCTGGACCCCCTGTGGGGCCGCATCACCCGTATCGCCGTCAACCCGGAGCACTGGCCGGTCATCCCCCGCAAGATCCCCGTGAACAGGCACATCGTCAAGGCCGGCTGGTTCACGGCGGAGATCGACCCGCACAAGCTGCTGCTGCTCTCCTACGGCACCGGGCGCTTCGATCTCCTCGTCATCCCGCCCGGGACCGGGGCGGAGTCGGCGGCCCGGCTGATGGCAGCCGCGTCCGACCACGACGGCCCACCCCTGACCGCGAGCGCGCTCATCGCCGCGGACGCGGCCCGGCACCCCAGCGACCAGGCACTGGACCCGGACGAGGCATGGGAGTACGAGGGAGGCGCCTCGGCGGTGTCCGCGGCCGCCACCGGACAGACCGGTACGCCAGGACCTGCCGGCCGGCTGATCATCGGTAGGTGAGGTGGCCGCCATGAACGCCTCCCTGACGGCCATCGCTTTCCTGGTCCTCGTCGCAGTGGCGGCGTACGTGATCCACCGGCTCGGACTCCAGCACGCCGACAGGATCGCGGCGTACCGGTACAGCGCCCCCCGGCCCGGTCGCCGTGGTCGTGGGGCGCCCCAGCCGCACCCCGCACCACCATGGGTCGGCATCCGGGCGTCCGACCGGCCACCCGGCCGCCCCGCCCCACCACCCACCCGGCCCGCGGCGACGCGAGCCCGGGGCGTGGACGCGGGCTCTGGAGCACCCGAGGATCCGAGCATCTGAACCGAGGCGTCATGACTCTTCCACGGCTGAACATCTACCGGCACGACCGGGGCGCGCGGGCCCTGGTCACCCTGGCCGGTGTGATCGACCCCGTCACCGCGCCCCGGGTGCGCGCCGCTCTGGAGCAGTGTCTGCGGGACGGCATCACCCTCATCGACGTCGATCTGACCACCGTCGACCGCTGTGACGACAACGGCCCGCGCGTCTTCCTCGACGTGTCAGAGCATGCCGCCGAGGCCCAAGCGTTCCTCCTGCTGCACCACCCCTCCCCGCAGACCGAACGACTGCTCATGGACACGGGCTCCGATGGTCTGCTCTACCCGATGAGGCCGGGAGGGGCGCGCCCTCAGCGGGCCTGACGTCGACAGAAGCGCGCCAGGGAACGGGCCGCCGGACGGAGGCCGCGGGTGCGCCGGTCAAGCCGTACGCCGGTTGCGCCCCGCGCCGCCCCCTCAGCCCACAGGACCACGCCCGCTACCGGTGTCGAGGAGGATCTGTTCCGCGTCGCTGACGTTGTCCACCCGGACCGCCTGGGCCATCGCGGCACGGGCGGCATCCGGTGCGGCGTCGGGCGGGACGACCAGCAGCGAGAAGATGTCCCGGTCGCCCCGGGTGATCAGGACCGTGTCGTCACCGACCGGGAAGGAATCAACGCGCACCACGTGGTCGTCCACGACGACACGCGTCGGGAGACCCTCCCAGGCAACGGCATCCAGCCCCACACGGGACACGGGGCCGAGGTGGTCGACGAGGGCACTCAACAGGGCGGGCAGCTCGGCGCCGATGTCGCGCGAGCGCGGCCACCACGCGCCGTCGAGCACGCCTTTGCGTGATTCGGTCGTCTCCAGCCGGAGAAGCGCACATCCCGGCCGCACGGCCTCGTGGACGCCACTGGGCAGACGCCGGGGAACAGGTGGTGTATCCGAGCTGGTCATGATGACCACCCGTCTGTAGGGCCGGTGCGACGACGGGACTCCGCCCCGCAGCTGCCACGCTACTCCTGGCGCCACACGCACCGACGCCCGCAAGACCGCCCGCCCTCTCGCCCCGCCCCCGAGGGAACGGATCCAGCACACATGAGGTCGGGAAGCCCCGTGAACACTGGAGAACCACGGAGTGGTGTTTTCCCAGGCCAGAAGCACTCCACCCGACGTTTCCGCAGGTCACAGCCCCGCTCCAGGAAAACTCCTGAAGCGGGTGTCGCAGGTTCGAATCCTGCCGGGGGCACAGGGAAACACCTGTCCGGAGGCCCTTTCGCTCGATGAGCGGAAGGGCCTCCGCGCTTGCCCGGGTCACTTCTTCGCAGCGGCCCGCTTCACGCCCTTGCCTCTGCCGGCGCTCGTCGTGCCGCCGCGCCCGGGCTTCGCGGGCCCGGTCTTCCGCGTGACGGCCTCCTGCGCGGCCGCGGCCGGCGGCGACGGCGCCGCCCGCTTCCGGCCGGTCGGCCACTTGAACTCGATCTCCAGCTCGATCTCGCCGTTGCCGATCTCGATCTCCATCTCGCCCTGCAGGTCGTCGGGGACCCGCAGGCTCAGAGTTCCGGCGCCGAGATCCAGCTCGGCCTCCCCGCCTTCCCGCAGCGCGGTGGCGAGTGCCGTGAGCTGGTCGGCCGCCTCAAGGCGGGACAGCGGACGCTTCTGCTCGAACTTGAGGTCCTTCATGGCGACTCCCATCGCGGGCGAAGACCGGCCGGCCGCTGCCGGTACCGGCCTCCTCCGGCCGGTCGGGCTACTTCCAATCTCGTCTCACCGGGTTGACCCCGCACGTCGGGGCGCCATGCACGGGACCCGGATGCGTTCTACGGTTGTTGAGGGGCCCCGCATCCGTGCTTTCCGTCTCCGGCTCTCTCGGGCCCGGAACTCACCAGAAGGGCATGCGACATGTCCACCGCATCCGACACCCCGGTCCTGGACACCCTGGCCGCCATGACCGTCGACTCGATCGAGCGCTGCGAGCTGCCCCCGGACGCGCTCGTCCTCACGCGCATCGCCGCACTCGCCGCCTCCGACGCCCCGCCGATCTCCTACGCGGCCCACATCGGCCCCGCCCTCGACAGGGGCGTGACCGTGGAACAGTTGCAGGACGTCCTGGTCGCCATCGCGCCCATCGTGGGCACGGCACGCATCATGGCGGCAGCGGCCAACATCTCCACGGCACTCGACATCGCCATCGTCGTCGCCGAGGCCGAGATCGTGGCCCGGGGCTGAGAGCAGCCCCCTCCCCGGTCGAACGGGCCGGGCTCCGCGCCGACTTGTGCCGCGCGGGGCCGGTCCGTTCGCTGAAATACCGTAACTCCCGTGCCACTCGGCCCAGTTCACCCACCGTGTGGCTTGGCACGCCGGTTCATCCATGCCGCCACCACCGCGCCCGACAGGTTGTGCCAGACCGAGAAGACCGCCGCCGGCAGGGCTGTCAGGGGGGTGAAGTACGTCGCCGCCAGCGAGGCCGCCAGGCCCGAGTTCTGCATGCCGACCTCGAAGGCCATGGCCCGGCGGGCGGCGGGGTCGAGGCGGGCCAGGCGGGCGGCGCCGTAGCCCAGGGCGAGGCCGAAGGCGTTGTGGAGGACCACCGCGAGGAAGACGATGGCCGCCGCGGCCTTCAGGGCGGAGGCGCTCGCCGCCACCACGATCAGGACGATCACCGCCACGGTCCCGGCCGACAGCCAGGGCAGCGCGGGGAGGCCGCGGCGGATCACCGGGGCGGCGAGGCGGCGGATCAGGAGGCCGGCCACCACCGGGACCAGGACCGTCTTCAGGATGTCGACGACCATCGGCCCCGCCTCGACGTCCAGCATGTGCCCCGCGAGCAGCAGCACCAGGTACGGCGTGACCAGCGGAGCGAGCAGCGTGGAGACCGTCGCCACCGACATCGACAGGGCCACGTCGCCCTTGGCCAGGAACGTCACCACGTTGGACGCCGTTCCGCTCGGCGTGCAGCCGACCAGGATCACGCCCACGGCCAGGGCGGGCGGCAGGTCCAGCAGCTCGGCGATCGCCCAGCCGAGGCCCGGCATGATCACGTAGTGCGCCACCAGACCGAGCGCGACGGCCCAGGGACGCTTCACCACGCCCTGGAAGTCCTCCGACGTCATCGTCAGGCCCATGCAGAACATCACGACGCCGAGCAGATAGGGCACCGCCTCCCTGCCCCCCGCGAACGTCGACGGCATCAGCATCCCCAGGGCGCCCGCGGCCAGCACCAGCA
This sequence comes from Streptomyces griseoluteus, assembly GCF_004784465.1. Classification (GTDB taxonomy): domain Bacteria; phylum Actinomycetota; class Actinomycetes; order Streptomycetales; family Streptomycetaceae; genus Streptomyces; species Streptomyces griseoluteus. The sequence goes on from NZ_SRRU01000005.1 coordinate 233,682, forward strand.
GGGGGAAGACGGTCACAGCCCGTTTCGCCGTACGGTCGGCGTCCGCCGTACCGGCACCGTCAGTCTTCACCTCGGCCGGAACAACCTGGCCCTCTGAGTCCCGCACTTACCGCTCCCGCGTCCGCCGTCCTGTCCTGGCGGACCACAACCCGCCCGCCCGGTGATCGTGCCAGACGCGCCCCCGTCCGTGTAGGGCACACCTATCGCGGCTCCGCCCCCGCGCACCCCACGCACCGCGTGCTGGCCGGCCGGATCTCCAGTCGTTCCGCCGGGATCTCCACCCCGCAGCGCTCGCAGATGCCGTACCGGCCCTCGCGCAGGCGGACCAAGGCCTCGTCCAGGTGCTCCAGGTGCAGTCGGGCCTGGTTGAGGAGGGAGGAGACGTGGGCGCGTTCGAAGGCGGTGCTGGAGCCGTCCGGGTCGTGTTCGTCGTCGACGGCGACCAGGGCGTTCGCGTCGACGATGGACTGGAAATCCCTGGTCAGGGCGTCGATCTGGGTCAGGGTGGCAGCACGCTCCGCCGCGAGGCGTTCCTCGACGGCGGCGTTTTGCGGCATATGCGTCACCTATGCCTCAGCGTCCGCCTGGACGGCCGTATTCCGGGCCGGGCTGCGGTCCGCCAGCGCCAGTGCCAAGGTCACCGCCACCGACGCCCCCGCCATCGCCGTCATCCCCGTCGCGGGAGAGGTGACCTGCGCCAGCGACCCCGCCACCGCCGCACTCACCCCCTGCATGGTCAGCATCCCCGCCGAGTGCAGCCCCAGGGAGTGGCCCGAGAGGGCGTCCGGGGTCAGGGACATCAGCCGCTCCTGCTGGACCAGACTCGCACCGAATCCCACGGAGGCGACCGTCACGCACACGACAGCCACCGGCAGCGGAGGACGGGCCACGAAGGCCAGGTACGGCACGGCCAGCAACAGAAGCAGCGGTGTCGCCAGGTGCGCCCGGACCGCCGGAGGCAGCAGTCGGCCCACCGTCACGTCCCCCGCCAGCATCCCCACCGCCCCGCAGGCGAACAGCGTGCCCGCCGACTCGGGGGCGTAGGAGACGTACAGCGACTCGCAGCCGACGACCAGGCCGTTGGGGACCCAGAGGCCGAGGTAGGTGAGGCGGCGGGGGCGGGAGGACCAGAGGACGGCGTTGGTGTGCCAGGTCGCCGCGACGGACGGGCGGCCCGTGGTGCGCGGCGGGCGGGCGGTGAGGCCGAGGCGGAGGGTGAGGGCGGCGGCGAGGTACAGGGCGGCGGCGATCAGGAGGCACACGCGCGGGGAGATCGTGGCCAGGAGCAGGCCGCCGGTGGCGAAACCGACCGTCTGGGTCAGACCGTTGAGGATGTTGAAGAGGGAACGCCCGGGCAGGTAGCCGTCCTTGGTGAGGATCTCGTTCAGCAGCCCCCAGCGGACGCCGCCGCCCAGCGCGGCCACCAGACCCGACAGGAGGACCACGGCGAGGAGTACGCCGGGCGGCAGTCCCGGTACCGCCTGGAAGGCCGTGCCCGCCGCGAAGACCGCCGCGATGGCGGACAGCGCCGTACGCGGAGGCAGGCGGTCGGAGCCGGAGAGCAGGAAGGTCGCGCCGACGACCTGCGCCAGGGCCGGCCCGAACATGCTGAGCGCCGAGAGCAGCGGGGAACCGGTGGCCCGGTAGACGAGGGTGCCGAGCGCGAGTCCGCCCATCGTCGAAGCGGCGGTCTGGGCTGCGGCGGCGAGGAAGAGCGGGGTGAACTCCGGAGTGCGGAACAGGGATCGGTAGCTGGGCATGCGGGGAGTCTCGGCCGCACGCGGGGTGCTCGTTATTGTTTCGCCAGAGGGCGAAAGGTGGGGCGGGGCATGGGGTGGTGGCTGCTCGACGCGGACACGCTGGCGCGCAGCCGGTTCGTGATCTCCCCGCTCGCCGAGACCTTCGCGAGCCTCAAGCTGCTGCACGCGGCCACGCCCGCGCACCCCGGCGAGCGGGAGTGGCTGCGCGCCCATCTGCCCGCCTACCGGGCCCGGTTGGCGGCGGACCCCGTCACCGCACGGCTGATCCGCGCCGGTCTCGGCCGTAGCTGGATCGCCGACTTCCTCACCCCCACCCCGCGCGACGGCGAGACCTTCGCGGAGGAGGTCGGCCGGGTACGGGCCGCCCGCCCCGCCGACGCCCGCGCCCACCTGCTGCTCTCCCTCGCCGGCCCGCTGCCCGCCGTGCTGGAGCGGGACGACCTGCCCGAGCGGGCGGCCACGCTGCTGGAGTGGGTGTGGGAGGAGGCGGTACGGCCGGACTGGGAGCGGCGGAGAAGGGTGCTGGAGGCGGACGTGCTGGCGCGGACCGCGCGGATGGGGCGGGGTGGCTGGGCCGGGGTGCTGGACTCGCTGCGACCGGGGACGCGGTGGCTGGGTGAGAGCCGGTTCCAGGTCAACCTCCAGACCTACCCGCCCCGCGAGATCTCCGGCGCCGAACTCGTCCTCGTCCCGGTGACCCCGGTGCTGCAGGGCTGGGTGGCGTGGGAGGGGCGGGAGCGGTACGCGGTGATCTACCCGTGCGCCGGTGTTCTCGCCGGGCAGGCCGAGCGTCCGGTGCCCGCGAGCCTGGGCGCGCTGCTCGGGCCGGCCCGCGCGAGCGTGCTCACCCTGCTGGAGTCCCCCTTGAGCACCACCCAGCTCACCGCGCTGACCGGCCAGACGCTCGGCTCGGTCGGCCGCCATCTGAAGGTGCTGCGCGAGTCCGGCCTGATCACCCGCCGCCGCGCGGGCCGCTCGGTGCTGTACTCGCGCACGGCGGCCGGGGAGGTACTGGTGGAAGCCGGACGCACCGGCCCTGGCTAGGCTGCCCACCATGACGACCAGCGATCACACCTCCTCCCCCCTCGACGTCGAGATCGGTGCCCTTCAGGGCGGTTCCGCCGAGCTGGCCCGGTACGCCGGGCAGGCCGTGCTCGTCGTGAACGTGGCCTCCAAGTGCGGGCTGACCCCGCAGTACACGGGCCTGGAGCGGCTCCAGGAGCGGTTCGGCGGACAGGGCTTCACCGTGCTCGGCGTGCCGTGCAACCAGTTCATGGGCCAGGAGCCCGGCTCCGCCGACGAGATCGCGGAGTTCTGCTCGGCGACGTACGGCGTGACCTTCCCGCTCACCGAGAAGATCGACGTGAACGGCGAGGGCCGCCACCCCCTCTACGACCGCCTCACCGGCTTCGCCGACGCCGAGGGCCACACCGGCGACATCCGCTGGAACTTCGAGAAGTTCCTGATCGGCCGCGACGGCCAGGTCGTCGCCCGCTTCGCCCCGCAGACCGAGCCGGAGTCGGCGGAGGTCGTCTCCGCGATCGAGGCACAGCTCGGTTGACCTTGCCCCTGGGGCAGACGGGAGCGTCCCTCGCACCGGGCGGAGCAGCCGCCCGGTGACGGAGGAAGGCCCTGTGGACCCTCAACCCCTGCTGACCATCGGCGCGTTCGCCGCCCGGTCCCGGCTCTCGCCCAAGGCGCTTCGCCTGTACGCCCGCCTGGGCCTGCTCACCCCGGCCGAGGTGGACGAGGCCAGCGGCTACCGGTACTACCGGGCCGATCAGGTGGAGCGGGCCCGGCTGGTCGCCCTGCTGCGGCAGTTGGACATGCCGCTGGCCCGGATCGCCGAGGTGGTCGGCGCCGGGGGCACTGCGGCGGCTGGGCTGCTGGACGCCTACTGGGCGGACGTGGAGGCCCGGATCGCCGGGCAGCGCGCTCTCGCCGCCTACCTCCGTGGACGGCTGTCGGGAAGGACTTCCGAGATGGACGAGATGTTCGCGGTGGACGTGGTGGAGGTACCCGGGCAGGTGGTGCTCACCGAGTCCCGGCACACGCTGGCCGACGAGCTGCCCACCTGGATCGGCGCCTCGCTGGACCGGCTGGAAGCGGCCGCGCGGGACTGCGGAGGCGTGGCCGGGGCGCCGTACGTCGTCTACCACTCCGAGGTGTCGATGGAGAGCGACGGTCCCGCCGAGTCCTGCGTACCGGTGGCCGACGAGGCGGCGGCGCGGGCGTGGGCCGAGCGGCACGGCGCGCCGCGGGCCGTCCGGGTGCGAGTGGAGCCCGCGGGGCGGCTGGCGCGGACCCGGATCACCAAGGCGCAGGTGGCGCATCCGCAGATCCTGGCCGCTTTCGAGGCGGTGGAGCGGTGGGCCGCCGCCGAGGGGCTGACGGTGACCGGCCCCTGCCGCGAGGTGTACTTCGCCGACTGGGCGGCCGCCGGTCCCGGTGATCCGGTGTGCGACGTGTCGCTGCCCGTTCGCTGACGTGACGAAGCCCCCTCGGCAAGGACGGCGGGCCGGCCGAGAGGGCTTCGGGGTGGTGCGTGTGCTGTTGGTGAAGCATCGGTCAGGTGCTTCTACGCGTGGGGACCGGGGTCGGTCCGTTACGCCTTGACCGAGGCCACGAAGGCGTTCCACGCCGTGGCCGGGAAGGCCAGGACGGGCCCCGTGATGTCCTTGGAGTCGCGTACGGCGAGTTCGGCGGCGGTCGGCGACTTGACCTCGACGCAGGCGCCGTTGCCCGCGGAATAGGAGGACTTCATCCACGTCTCCGTCGCGCCCTGAATCAGTGCCATGTCCACTCCTGTTGCGAGTTGCGGTGGTGCGGTTCGCGCCAACCCATGCGAGCGATTGGCGTGATCGACGCTACCGGTCAACCCCCCTGCCCGCAGGGGCCGTTCACTCAAGCGGGTGGCATATTCCAAGCGAGCCGTCATGAGGGTGGGGCGACGGTGTACGATCCCTCGCCCCCCGTACCGCAGCCCCCGCGGGAACCCGGCCGGAGCCCTACTGGGCGAACCTCTTGGCCGCGTCCTGGATGAACTGCTGGGACCGCTCCACGGGGAGCGCCTGGGCCCGCAGGTGCTCGTACATCACGGCGTACTTCTGCACGTCCGGCGCCTTCTCCAGGTACAGGTCGCTGGTGACGCCCTCCAGGTAGACCACGCTGGAGTCGGCCGCGTCGGCGAACTCCAGGATGGCGTACTGGCCGTTGAGCCCCGGATGCGCGCCGACCTCGAAGGGGAGCACCTGCACGGTGACGTGCGGGAGGCTGGACAGCTCGATCAGGTGCTCTAGCTGCTCGCGCATGATGAGCTTGCTGCCGACCACCCGGTGCAGCGCGGCCTCGTCCAGCACCACCCACAGGCGCAGCGGGTTGCTGTCGTCGGTGACCCGCTCCTGCCTGCGCATGCGGACCTTGACGCGCTTCTCGATCTCGGCCGTGGAGGTCTCCGGCAGCGCGCCGCGCACCAGCGCCTCCGCGTACGCACGGGTCTGCAACAGGCCGGTGACCAGCTGGGGTTCGTACACCCGGAGCGACTGCACGTCGGTCTCCAGACCGATGTACACGCTGTACGGGATGTCGCCGAAGGTGTGCCACCAGCCCTGCTGGCGGGAGTCGCGGGCCATCTCCATCAGCGAGTCGACCACCCTCTGGTCCTGGACCTCGTAGACCCCGCACAGATCGCGGACATCGCGCTGGCTGATACTGCGGCGGCCGTTCTCCAGCCTGCTGATCTTCGACTGCGACACCAGCAGGCGGTCGGCGACCTCTTCGGCCGTCATGCCCTTGAGCTCACGGAGCTTGCGCAGCTCCTGGCCCAGCCGGCGCCGCCTGACAGTGGGATTCACATTGGACGCCACGGGATGCGCACCTCCGGCTGGCTGCCTGTATCTGACACTTTGTGTATCTGCTGTTGAGCAGACTGCCACCAAGGCGGTTTCCACCGCTGGGAAACGTCGGATATGCGGCGCCTGCCCGACAGTTCGGGGTACGCGCCGCCCGGCGGACTGGTATGGGGTGAAGCGGCGGAGCGGGGCGGGGGGACTTACGTCGGTCCACCCGTCCCGCTCTTCAAGTCGCCTACGGCCGACGGGGGTTGCCCTCGGCCAGGCCGTTCAGTGTGCCGCCGCGCGGGCCATCGTGCCGTGGTGCGGCTGCATCGGGACCCCGCGCGCGGGTTCCCCGGTCGCCCTGGCTCCCGGTCCGGCGGGCCGGCCGGCCGGAGCCTGGCCGCGCCTCGGCTGGGCGCCCACGCCGTTCTGCACGTCCATCACGGCGTGCGCCACCAGGCCGCCCATCGGGTCGTGCCGGATCAGGTCCCTGAGCCGGGATCGGGACGAGCGTCCCTCGTTCCCCGGGTACAGGTGCTTGCCCAGGCCGACCGCATGGGCCAGCGCGGCGAGCGCGGCGGTCCGTGGGTCCGGTGGCACGCCGGTGCGGATCGCGGAGTCGAGCCTTCCGCGGATCTCCCGGCTGATGGTGGTGTCCGTCGCCTGGTACCGCGTGGTCGGCAGCACGCCGCACATCTGGCCCGGTACGGCGGCCACCATGCCGCACCTTTCCAGGTGCGACAGATAGGTCTGGCGCAGGCCCAGCCGGGGCCCGCCTATCCAATGGACCGCCCGTACCGGAGCGCCGCGCCTTCGCAGCAGCTCCAACGCGCAGTCCAGAGTCGGATCTCCTGTCGGCCGTGGCACCACCACGGCGATACGATCCCCGTCTGGGGCTATCCGTCCGGCCAGCGCCAGCTCCACTAGCTGCGCACCGGCCAGACCGAGGTCGAGCGACTGCGGCTGCGCAGTGGTACCCGTGGCCGGGTCCAGTGCGAGCATCAGAAGCTCTTCCGGAAGTGTTCTGCGGCTCCTGCCCATCCATGCCTCCCCGCGTGGATGAATGACAGGGTGACGCCTCTCACATTCATCTGTCGAGAGCGCCTGCCTGGTTCGTGGGGGAACCGGCAGGTATGTCGTTCTCGTCTGCCACTACGGGCGAACCCCCACACAGGACACTGGTACATCGTTCGGACAGGCGCGCGAGGGCGCGTGCGGCGCATCAAGGAGGCATCGGTGGCGGGCGAGTCCCCCGACAGGTCGAAGCAGCACGAAGACTCCGTCGGTTCAGCGGGTTCCGTGGAGGACGAGGAACTCCGCGAGGCGGTCTCGGCGTGGGTACGGCCTCCCTCCGGGGGTTCGGCGAAGGGCAAGTCGGCTGTTTCCGGGGCGGGTTCGGCTGGCGCGGAGAAGGTTTCCGGCCAGTCGGGGAAGGGTGCCGCGGAGGAAGGTTCCGGCACCTCCGAGAGCACCGGGAGCGGTGCCGCAGCCGTACCTGACGACACGTTCGAGGACTCCCGCGAAGCCGGCTCCGCCGAGGGGGCGGAGAAGGACGACGCCGAGGACGGCACCGGGGTTTCCTCCTCCGAGGACGCCGAGGAGACCGCCTCCGGCTCCGCCGACGACTCCGGTAAGGGCACTGGCACTTCGGCTGCCGTGGACTCCGGGACGGATGCCTCCGCACCCGCCGCCAAGGGTGACTCGGAGTCCGCCCCCGAGGACGCGGATAAGGCTCCCGCCGAAGGCTCCCCCGTCCCGGCTGCCAAGGCCGCCAAGGCCGCCAAGGACGACACCGAGGACGCCCCGGCCGCCAAGACCGACGACGCCCCCAAGAGCGGCTCCGGGGCCGCCCCCGAGGGCGCGGGCAGGGCTCCCGCCGAAGGCTCCGCCGTCCCGGCTGCCGAGGCCGCCAAGGACGACACCGAGGACACCCCGGCCACCGAGACCGACGACGCCCCCAAGAGCGACTCCGGGGCCGCCCCCGAGGGCGCGGGCAAGGCTCCCGCCGAAGGCTCCCCCCTCCCGGCTTCCAAGGACGCCAAGGACGACACCGAGGACACCCCGGCCACCGAGACCGACGACGCCCCCAAGAGCGACTCCGGGGCCGCCCCCGAGGGCGCGGGCAAGGCTCCCGCCGAAGGCTCCCCCCTCCCGGCTTCCAAGGACGCTGAGGACGACACCCAGGACGCCCCGGCCGCCAAGACCGACGACTCCCCCAAGGGCGACTCCGGGGCCGCCGTCCTGGACGCCGAAGACACCCCCGCCAAGGACGACGACAGCACCTCCAGCACCGCCTCCAAGGACACCGGCAAGGCGGTCGCTGCGGGCGCCGCCGTCGCCGCCGCGAAGCACGACGCCGAGTCGGCCGACGAGGACGCCGCCGGGAAGGGCACCGGCACCCCGGCCTCCGAGGGCACCCCCGGCTCCGCCGAGGACGACAGGGGCAAGGGCGACGCCACGCCCGCCGCCGAGCCCAAGGGCACTCCCCTCCCCGCCCCCCGGGGCGATGCCAAGCCCGCCGCCAAGGCGCCCGGCAAGCCCGTGGACACCCCCACCACCGCGCTCAAGTCCCCTGTTGCCAGGAAGCCGCAGGTGGATCAGCCGACCACCATGCTCAAGGTCGGGGGGAAGGCGAAGCCCGCTCCCGCGGAGCAAGAGGCCGAGCGGACCAGCAAGTTCGTGGCGTTGAAGCCCGACCTCAAGGGGCCGTCGGCACGCGTCGAGGAGACGCGGGCCGTGCCGCAGGTCGGGCCGGAGCGGACGACGCAGCAGCCGTTGCCCCCGAAGCCGCCGCTGGACCTGCTGGCGGAGCTGACGAACACGCCGCCCCCGCCGGAGACCCCCGTACGCACGCTGGTGCGGCGGGTGAAGATCTGGACGCCGCTGGTGATCCTGCTGGTGGTGATCCTGGGCGTCGTCCAGGCGATGCGCGCCCTGCCGCAGCCCACGCTCGCGCTGACCGCGAAGGACAGCTACACCTTCGAGGGCGGCAAGCCGGACATCCCGTGGCCTGCGGACGGCCAGGCCGCGCTGGACGTGCAGGGCATCGGCTCGTTCGGCTCCTCCGGTTCCGGCAAGCCCGTGCCGATCGCCAGCGTGGCGAAGGTGATGACCGCGTACCTGATCCTGCGCGACCACCCGCTCAAGAGCGGTGCCGAGGGCCCGAAGATCTCGATCGACAAGCCGGCCCAGGACCAGTCGAAGGCGGGCCAGGAGTCCACCGTCGACGTCACGCAGGGTGACAAGATCACCCAGCGGGAGGCGCTGGAGGGTGTGCTGATCGCGTCCGCGAACAACGTGGCGCGCCTCCTCGCCCGCTGGGACGCCGGCTCGGAGAAGGCGTTCGTGGCGAAGATGAACGCCGCCGCCAAGGGCCTCGGCATGAGCGGGACGACGTACACCGACCCCTCGGGTCTGACGAACTCCACCGTCAGCACGGCCGCGGACCAGGTGAAGCTGGCCAAGGCGGCGATGCAGCAGCCCGTGTTCCGCGAGGTCGCGGCGATGATGTCGTACACCGACTACAAGGGCACGTACCACTCCAACTGGAACCAGCTCGTCGGACACAACAACGTCGTCGGCATCAAGACCGGCACCACCACCTCCGCCCTCGGCAACCTGGTCTTCGCCGCGAAGCAGGACGTCGGCGGCGAGACCCGGATGGTCATCGGCGCGGTGCTGCGGCAGCCGCCGGGCGGCCGGGAGAACACCATCCTCAGCGCCGCGCTGGACCACAGCGACGCGCTGATCCGGGCCGCTCAGGGCGCGCTGAAGTCGGAGACGGTGCTGAAGAAGGGCACAGTCGTCGGATACGTGGACGACGGTCTGGGCGGCCATACTCCCGTCGAGGTCACCGAGGACGTGAAGGCGGCCGGCTGGGCGGGTCTGAAGGTGCGGCTGTCCTTCACCTCGGGCACGATCCCGCACACCGCGAAGGCCGGTACCGAGGTCGGCTCGCTGACCGTGGGCGACGGCTCGTCGGCCGGTGCGGTGAAGGTGCCGGTGGCGCTCCGCGCGGACCTGGCCGAACCGGGCCTCGGAGCCAAGCTGACCCGCATCGGCTGACCCCCGCGCAGGCCCCCGTGACACCCGCCGTCCGCGCTCCCGCCTCGGGAGCCGGGCGGCGGGGTGCGTGCTAGCGTCACGAAACGGGGCAGGTCACCGAGGACCGCGCCAGGCCGCGCAGGGGGCCGAGAACGGAAGACGGGACACGGGGAGTGCCTGACGTGGCGACAACCGAGCCGAAGCGCGCCGAGAACGCCGAGCCGGACCCGGCGTCCGGCCCCCGGATACCCGGCCCGCCCGCGAAGAGCACGGCGAGCACCCTGAGCGCCCTCCGCGCCCGCGCGCGCAAGCACCCCGTGCTGTCGGTGACCCTGCTCGCGGGCGTCCTGCACGTCATCTGGTTCTTCACGTTCGCCAACAGCGGCGGCGACCTCGCGGCGCAGGACGCGTGGGCGGAGTTCGTCGGCCGGCACCCCGACTCGGCGTACAACCTCGCCTGGTACGGCGGCATGCACCCGGTGTCGTACAGCGTGGTCTCGCCGTATCTGATGTCCGTGCTCGGGGTGCGGACCACGATGATGATCGCCGGCACCGGCTCGGCGGCCCTGCTGACCATGATCCTGGTGCGCAGCCGGGCGGTGCGCAATCCGCTGTGGGCCGCGCTGGCCGGGGTGTTCGCGCTGCTGGGGAACGCCGTCTCGGGCCGGGTGACCTTCGGGCTCGGCACGCTGTTCGCGCTGGGCGCGGTGGCGGCGGTGTTCTGCTGGCCGTACGAGGGCCGGTACGAGCGCTGGGCCAAGCCGATGGCCGCGGCGCCGCTGGCGGCCCTGGCGGGCATCCTGGCGCTGCTCGGCGGGGCGGTGTCCGGCTGGGTGATGTACGCGCTGGCGGCGCTGTTCGCGGCGGGCGCGGTGGCGGTGGTGTGCTGCTGGCCGTACCGGGGGCGGTACAAGCGCTGGGCGAAGGCGCTGGCGGCGGCTCCGCTGGCCGCGCTGGCCACGATGGCGTCGCCGGTGGCGGGGCTGTTCGTGGGGCTGGTCGCGGTCGCGCTGTTCCTGCAGAAGCGGCGGCCGGGCGCGTTCGCGCTGGGGCTGGCGCCGGCGGCGGTGGTGGCCGCGTCGGCGTGGCTGTTCCCGTTCTCCGGGACGCAGCCGATGACGTTCGGCTCGGTGGTCATGCCGCTGCTGTACGGGCTGCTGTGCCTGTTCCTGGTGCCCAAGGAGTGGGTCACCGTCAGGCTGACGGCGGGTGTGTACAGCCTCAGCGTGATCCTGGTGTGGCTGATCAGTTCACAGATCGGGTCGAACATCTCGCGGCTGCCGATGCTGTTCGCGGGGGTGGCCCTGGTGGCCGCGCTGCCGTTCACCGCCCCCAGGTCGCGCCGCTGGTACGTGACGGTGCTGGCGTTCGCCGGGTTCGTCGGATGGATCGGGTTCAAGTCGGTGGACGACGTGATCCACACGACCCCGGCCGCGTCCTGGGCGCGTGAGCTGGCGCCGCTGGTGCACCAGTTGCAGCGGGTGGACGCGGAGAAGGGCCGGGTGGAGGTGATCCCGGCGCGCTCGCACCGGGAGGCGTCCGCGCTGGCGCCGTACGTGAACCTGGCGCGCGGCTGGAACCGCCAGGCCGACATGGAGCGCAACCCGCTCTTCTACGACGACACGCTCAACTCGGCGAACTACCACGAGTGGCTCCAGCGGTGGGCCGTGCGGTACGTGGTGCTGCCGAGGGTGGACGACCCGGACGGGGACGGGGGCCTGCGCGAGCGGGAGCTGGTGCTGCGCGGGATGCCGTACCTGGACCGGATCTGGAGCGACTCCAACTGGCAGCTCTACCGGGTGACGGACCCGGCGCCGATGGCCGAGCCGAACGCGGTGGTGCGGCGGGCGGAGCAGGGGGAGATGACGCTGGACGTGCGGGAGCCGGGGCGGATTCTGGTCCGGGTGCCGTACTCGCCGTGGCTGAGCGTGGTGGACGAGCACGGCAAGAGCCTGGCTCCGCCGCAGGAGACCGAGGAGTCCAAGCGGCGGCCGGAGGGCTCCCCGAAGTCGTTCGTGAATGTCAACGGCTGTCTGAAGGAGACCCCGGTGGACGCGTCCGGCGACCGGTGGACGGTGCTGCTGGCGCCGAGGGCGGGGACGTACCACCTGGCGGCGCCGTACCAGCTTCCGCGCGGGACGCACTGCCCGGACGAGCTGAAGTAACCTCGCTGTTCACATCTCTGAACGGAAGTCAGAGAACCGAACGATTTTACTTCTCCTTGACTCGACGCTTCCTTGCCGCGCGTCCATGTTCAAACCCAGAGTTCACATGCCTGACTGGCTGACGCCGGTGGCCGGACCCTGGGAGGGGAGACATGAACGGTCTCGACTGGGCGGTGCTGATCGGCTACTTCGGCGTGATGGTGGCGATCGGGTTCTGGTCGCACCGGCGGGTAGGCGACGTGGGGGACTTCTTCACCGCCGGGGGCCGGATGCCGTGGTGGCTGTCCGGCATCTCGCACCACATGTCGGGCTACAGCGCGGTGATGTTCACCGGGTACGCGGGGATCGCCTACACCTACGGGGTCACCTCGTACGTGACCTGGTCGTTCCCGATCGCGCTCGGCATCGCCATCGGCTCCCGGCTGTTCGCGCCGCGCATCAACCGGCTGCGGTCCCGGCTGGGGGTGTCCTCGCCGCTGGAGTACCTCAAGAACCGGTACGACCTCACCACCCAGCAGGCGCTGGCCTGGTCCGGGATGCTGCTGAAGATCGTGGACGTGGGCGCGAAGTGGGCGGCGATCGCCACCCTGCTGTCGGTGTTCACCGGGGCCTCGCTGAACCAGGGCATCCTCATCACCGGAGCGGTGACCGCCGTGTACTGCACGATCGGCGGGCTGTGGGCGGACGCGCTGACCGAACTCGGCCAGTTCGTCATCCAGCTGCTGGCCGGGGTGGCGATGTTCGTCGCGGTGGTGCTGAAGCTGGGCGACCGGGACATCGGTGTGTCCGGCGCCTTCGACGAGCCCGCGCTGCGCGGGCACGGGGAGCCGCTGGCGGGACCGTACGGGACGGTGTTCCTGCTGGCGTTCCTGTTCATCAAGCTCTTCGAGTACAACGGCGGGATGCTCAACCAGGCCCAGCGGTACATGGCGACGCGCACGCCCCGCGAGGCCGCCCGCTCCGCACGGCTCTCGGCGCTGCTGTGGCTGGTGTGGCCGGTGGTGCTGTTCTTCCCCATGTGGATGGCCCCGCTGCTGGTCCACGCCCAGAAGCCGGACGGCTCGGACGCGTACGCCCTGATGACCGAACAGCTCCTCCCCCACGGGCTGCTGGGTCTGGTCGTCGTCGGCTTCTTCTCGCACACCATGGCCATGTGCTCCTCCGACGCGAACGCCATCGCGGCGGTGTTCACGCGGGACGTGGCGCCGGTGCTGTCGCGGCGGGCACGGGGGTGGGGCGAGCGGGCCGGACTGCTGGCGGCGCGCGTGACGACGGTGGTCTTCCTCGGCCTGTCGATGGCGGTGGCGACCCAGGTCGACTCCCCCGCCTTCAAGGACATCATCACGGTGGTCATCAAGTGGGTGGCGGGCCTGATGGGCCCGATCGCCATCCCGATGATGCTGGGCCTGCTCCGCCCGTTCCGCCGCTCGGGCCCCACGGCCGCGCTGACGGCGTGGGCGGCGGGTCTGCTGGCCTTCTGGCTGGTCAACTACCCGATCGACTGGCAGGTGTCGGGCGGGGTTCCGCTCCAGTACCAGGTCTCGGTCCCGCTCGCGGTGTCCCTGGTCCTGTACGTCTGCGTCGGCTGGATCAAGCCGGAGGACACCCCGGAGCGCCTGGCGGTCATCGAGCGGGTGAACTCGGACGGCGGGGGCGCGGCAACCGTCCCGGCGCCGGGGCCCGCGGGGGACGACGTGGTGGGGGTACCGGGGAAGGACTGAGGACACCAGGCCCTCTCGCTCCGGGCGAGCCCCCTCAGGCGCGCGGGTAGCGGGCCAGCCAGCCCGGGGCCGAGCCGGCGGGGGTGTGGAGCGCGGGGCCCTGGGTCATTTCCAGGGCGAAGTCGTCGGCCAGTTCGAGGATGGTGGGGCGGCCCTCCAGGTCGGGGAGCCAGGCCGGAGGAAGGGCCGTCTCGCCGTGCAGGGCGCCCAGGAGGCCGCCGGTCAGCGTGCCCGCGGCGGCCGAGGGGCCCGGCTGGTTGACCGCCAGGCAGAGGCCGTGGCGGACGTCCTCGCCCACCAGGGCGCAGTAGACCGCGGCGGAGAGCAGGCCGTCCGCCATGCCCTCGCCCGCCAGTTCCGCCACGCGCGCCGGGCTGGGGAGGCCCTGGCGTACCGCGCCGAGGGCGCGTTGGAGGGCGGTCGTGACGGGCTCGTGGCCGGGGCGGGCGGTCAGGAGGGCGAGAGTGCTCTGGACGGCGCCGTCCAGGCTCTCGCCGCGCGCGAGGGCGTGCACGATGACCGCGTACGCGCCCGCCGAGAGGACCGCCACCGGGTGGCCGTGGGTCTGGGCGGCGCATTCCAGCGCGAGTTGGACGACGAGCTGGGGCTCCCAGCCGACCAGCAGGCCGAAGGGCGCCGAGCGGGCGACGGCCTCCGGGCCCGCCTCGCCGGGGTTCTTGGGACGCTCCAGCGTGCCCATCACGTCGTTGCCGAGGCCCAGCAGCAGGGCGCGGGTGGGGCCGCGGCGGGCGTACAGCCACTCCTCGCGGGCGAGCCAGCCGTCCTCCGCGCGGCGCTCGTCCGGGCCCCAGTCCCGCTGGGTGGCCGCCCAGCGCAGGTACGCCCGGTGCAGGTCGGTCGGCGGGTGCCAGGCGCCGGTGTCGCGGCGGACCTGGGCGCGGATCAGGCCGTCCACGGTGAAGAGGGTGAGCTGGGTGTGGTGCGAGACGGTGCCGCGTCTGCCCTGGCCGGGCGCGAGGTCGGTCAGCCCCTCGGGGCCGTGCGCGGTACGGATCGCGTCCAGGTCCAACGAGTCGACCGGTGCGCCGAGGGCGTCACCGATCGCGGCGCCCAGCAGAGTGCCCCGTACGCGGCCCCGGAAGTCCTGCTGTTCCGCACGGCCCCAGACGGCGCCGCTCGTCGCACCCACCCAGACCTCCTCGCGCCACCGTCCGCCCGCACGCCGGTCAGCACTGTAATGGACCCGGAACGGTCCGATCGGCGCCCCGATCGGTCTCCGCCGAACCCATACCGGCCAGGAACGGACGCTTCAGCTCCGCCCACACGGTCTTGGCCCCCGCGGGTGCCTCGACCACGCCCCACTGGTGCGCGTACGCGGCGACGATGCGCAATCCCCGGCCTCCCTCGGCCAGTTCGGCCGACTCCTCCGGCGGCCTCGGGCTCCGCTCACCCCGCGCATCGGTCACCTCGACACGGAGCGTGCCGTCGTCCCTCCGCAGCAGCTCCAACCGGAAGTCCCGCCCGCCGACCCGGCCGTGCAGCACCGCGTTGGCCGCCAGCTCGGCCACGACCTGCGTCGCCTCCTCGAACGGCATGCCCCACTCGTCCAGTTGCCGCTCCGCGAGAAGCCGGGCGAGCCGGGCACCTCTCCGCGTCGCGGACAACTGGATACGCAGCCGTGATTTCTCGTTCATGTCACCCAGAGTGGCCGCCTGTCCCTACGCTGAACAGTCACGACCACGGTACGCAGGGTGACTGTACGGGTGGGCGAGACAGCGGTACGGCTGGTACGAGCGAGAGGGGCGCCGGTGGAGGACGAGGAGGCCGAGGCCGTACTCCGGGCGGTGGGCCGCCAGATCAAGGCGTGGCGGGAAGCGGCGGGTATGACCCAGGTGGAGCTGGGCTCCGCCATCGGGTACGGCGAGGAAATGGTGTCCTCCGTGGAACGGGGTCGCCGCGTCCCCAAGCCGGACTTCCTGGACCGCACGGACGAGGTCGTGGGCGCGGGCGGCAAGGTGTCCGCGATGCAGGCGGACGTGGAGCGGGCGCGGTATCCGAAGAAGGTCCGGGACCTCGCCAACTTGGAGAGGGACACGACGGAACTGGGTGCCTACGCCGCCCTCCACGTGCATGGGCTGCTCCAAACACCCGAGTATGCGTACGCGTTGTACGCCATGCGGCGCCCCTCCTACACGGAAGAAGAGATCGAGCGACTCGTGGCCGCGCGGATGGCACGCAAGTCCCTCTTCGACCGCATCCCGTTCACTCAGATCACTTTCGTACAAGAAGAGGCGACGCTTCTGCGGCCGATCGGCGGCAAACTGGTCCTTCGGAAGCAACTCGAACACCTCGTTGAGATGAGCAAGTTGCGGCACGTGGAGATCCAGGTGATGCCCACTGCGTGCGAGGAGCACGCGGGAATGATGGGCTCGATCCAAGTGCTGAAACTCCGGAACGGCAAGACACTTGCGCACACCGAGGGGCAGTTGTACAGCCGCGTGATCAGCGACCCGAGGGAAGCTCAGGTGATGGAGATGCGCTATGGAATGATCCGGACGCAAGCGCTCACACCCCCAGCCTCGATGGCCCTCATCAAGGAAGTGCTGAAATGCGAGACATGACCGGCCTGGAGTGGTTCAAGAGCAGCTACAGCGGCAACGACGGCCCTGAATGCGTCGAAGTCGCCCTCACCCCCGACCACATCCACATCCGCGACTCCAAGACCCAGAACGGCCCTCAACTCGCCGTCCCGGCCGCCACCTGGACGGACTTCATCCGCGCACTCTGCGGAGCATGACATGACCGCCTTGGCGTGGTTCAAGAGCAGCTACAGCAGCAACGACGGGCCGGACTGCGTCGAGGTCGCCATGGCGTGGTTCAAGAGCAGTCACAGCGGGGCCAATGAGCCCGACTGCGTCGAAGTCGCCCTGACCCCCGACCACATCCACATCCGGGACTCCAAGACCACCGACGGCGACCAACTCACCGTCTCCGCCGACACCTGGACCTCCTTCCTCAGCCACGCGGGGCACCTCGTCTGAAAGGCGTTCCCCCTCGGCGTGGGTCGGGAAGAATTCCGGTCATGACCATGACCGATTCTGCGGCCCCCGCCGACTCCGCCCGTGCCGCCCGCTCGGGGCTGAGCCTCGCCGCCACCGTGCTCACCGGCGTGCTCGCGCTGTACATCGCCCTCGTCGCCCTGGGGAACATCACGGACTTCGGGACGAACCAGCAGTACGTGCGGCACGTCCTGGCGATGGACACCACGTTCAAGGACGACCACCTGATGTGGCGGGCGATCACCAGCACCGCCCTCCAGGACACCGCCTACGTGGCGATCATCGCGTGGGAGACGGTGGCGGCAGCCGTACTCGTGTGGGGCACCTGGCTGTGGGCCCGGCGGGACCACGCCCGCGCGCGCCGCTTCTCCACGTACGGCCTGCTGATGCTGATCCTGCTCTTCGGGGCCGGCTTCATCGCCATCGGGGGCGAGTGGTTCGCCATGTGGCAGTCCAAGACCTGGAACGGCGTGGACGCGGCGACCCGCGTCTTCCTGCTCAGCGGAGTCGCCCTGATCATCAACCACCTGCCGGCCCGCGACGAGCGGTAGCCGTCCGGCTATTCGACGACCGACACCTTCGTGCCGTAGTCACCGAAGGACCACAACGCGGCTCCGTCTTCCTTGTGGAGGCGGATGCCGCCGGTCCGGGCGCCGTTCGCCGGGGGCGGGGAGGAGCCGTCGAGGGCGTTGGAGAAGCCTATGTTCACGCCGGAGACGGCCGTGAAGTACACGATGTGCTCCACCTTCACGCCGTCCGAGCCGACCGTCGCGGCCGTGCGCGCGGTGATCGAGTACCGCCCCGGTTTCGGGTCCACCGTCCCCGCCCACACCGTGAACGTCCGCGCCGCCTGACCCGTCGCGTCCACCAGCCACACCCGGTGCGCCTGGACCGAGTAGACGATCCGCCGCCCCACCCCCGACGCCTCCGGCAGCGCGGGCGGGCCGGAGGGGGTCGGGGCGGTGGACGGGGTCGCGGAGGCCGAGGCCGTGGGGCGGGCGTGGGCCGCCGGGGCCGTGGGGCGCGGGCCGTGGTCGGCCTGGACGGCGAGGGCGACGACGGCGGCGGTCGCCGCGACCGTCAGTCCGGAGACCCAGGCCCACGAGGGCAGTCGGGCAGCCACGGGTACGCATCTCCTCCGCTGTGGGACCCCCTTCTCAGATCCGGGGTCGGATCATCGTACTCAGTCCACGAGCGGCAGCAGATCCGGCAGGTGCCCGTCCGACGCGCGGGCCGCGGCCCGCCGCTCCTCCGGCACCTCGCCGTACAGCGTGGTCCTCGGCTTCGCCGGCCGCCCGGCCGCCTCCGCGACCGCCTCCAGGTCCCGCACGGACTTGTAGGAGCCGTACGACGACCCCGCCATCCGGGAGATCGTCTCCTCCATCAGCGTGCCGCCCAGGTCGTTCGCGCCGGAGCGCAGCATCTCGGCCGCGCCCTCCGTGCCGAGCTTGACCCAGCTCGTCTGGATGTTGGGAATCCAGGGGTGCAGGAGGAGCCGGGCCATGGCGGTGACCGCGCGGTTGTCCCGCATGGTCGGGCCCGGGCGCGCGATGCCCGCGAGGTAGACCGGCGCGTTGGTGTGGATGAACGGCAGCGTCACGAACTCCGTGAAACCGCCCGTCCGCTGCTGGATTCCGGCCAGCGTGCGCAGGTGGCCCAGCCAGTGCCGGGGCTGGTCGACATGGCCGTACATCATCGTGGACGAGGAGCGGATGCCCAGCTCGTGCGCGGTGGTGATGACCTCGGTCCAGGTGGCCGTGGGCAGCTTGCCCTTGGTCAGCACCCAGCGCACCTCGTCGTCCAGGATCTCCGCCGCCGTGCCCGGTACCGAGTCGAGCCCGGCCTCCCTGGCCGCCGTCAGCCACTCCCGGATGGACATCCCGGTACGGGTCGCCCCGTTGACGACCTCCATCGGCGAGAAGGCGTGCACATGCATGCCGGGCACCCGCTTCTTCACCGCCCGCGCGATGTCGAAGTAGGCGGTGCCGGGCAGGTCCGGGTGGATGCCGCCCTGCATGCAGACCTCCACCGCGCCCACGTCCCATGCCTGCTGGGCACGGTCCGCGACCTGGTCCAGGGAGAGGGTGTAGGCGTCGGCGTCGGTGCGCCGCTGGGCGAAGGCGCAGAAACGGCAGCCGGTGTAGCAGACGTTGGTGAAGTTGATGTTCCTGGTGACGATGTACGTGACGTCGTCCCCGACCACCGCCTTGCGCACGTCGTCCGCGATCCGGCACACCGCGTCCAGCGCCGGGCCGTCCGCGTGCAGCAGCGCCAGCGCCTCCGCGTCGGTCAGCTTCGTCGGGTCGTCGGCGGCCGTGCGCAGGGCCTCGCGGACGTCGGTGTCGATGCGCTCGGGCACCATGCCGGGGGCGGCGGCCTCGCGCAGCTCGGCCCAGTCGCCGTACACCTCGTCGAAGTCGTCGCGCCGGTCGGAGGTGCGGCCCTCGGTGTCGATGGAGGCGTGCAGGTCGGTGCGGCCGGTGGCGGTGAAGACCTCCTCCGGCTCCTGCCAGGGCAGGCCCTCGGGGAGTACGCCGGGCCGGGCGAGGCCGGTCTCCGGGTCGGCCAGGGCGGCGACGTGCGGGCGCAGCCGGGGGTCCAGCCAGGGTTCGCCCCTGCGGACGAACTCGGGGTACACGCACAGCCGTTCCCGCAGCTCGAAGCCGGCCGCGCGGGACCGCTCGGTCAGCTCCTCGATCTGCGGCCAGGGGCGCTCGGGGTTGACGTGGTCGATGGTGAGCGGCGAGACCCCGCCCCAGTCGTCGATGCCGGCGCCGATCAGCCGCTCGTACTCGCTGTCGACCAGGTTGGGCGGGGCCTGGAGGCAGGCGGCGGGGCCCATGATGTGCCGGGCGACGGCGACGGTGGCGATCAGCTCGTCCAGCTCGGCGTCCGGCATCCCGCGCATCGCGGTGTCCGGCTTGGCGCGGAAGTTCTGGATGATCAGCTCCTGGACGCCGTGGTAGGCGCGGGAGACCTTGCGCAGCGCGAACAGCGACTCCGCGCGCTCCTCGTAGGTCTCCCCGATGCCGATCAGCAGCCCGGAGGTGAAGGGCACGGAGGAGCGGCCGGCGTCCTCCAGCACCCGCAGCCGTACGGCGGGTTCCTTGTCCGGGGAGCCGTGGTGCGGGCCGCCGGGCTCGGACCAGAGGCGCTCGGCGGTGGTCTCCAGCATCATGCCCATGCTCGGCGCGACCGGCTTGAGCCGCTGGAAGTCGGTCCAGCTCATGACACCGGGGTTGAGGTGGGGCAGCAGGCCGGTCTCCTCCAGGATGCGGATGGAGATGGCGCGGACGTAGGCGATCGTGTCGTCGTAGCCGTGCGCGTCGAGCCACTCGCGCGCCTCGGGCCAGCGGTCCTCGGGCTTGTCGCCGAGGGTGATGAGCGCTTCCTTGCAGCCGAGCGCGGCACCCTTGCGGGCGATGTCCAGCACCTCGTCCGGCGACATGAACATCCCGTGGCCGGCGCGGCGCAGCTTGCCGGGGACGGTGACGAAGGTGCAGTAGTGGCACTTGTCGCGGCACAGCCGGGTCAGCGGAATGAAGACGCTTTTCGAGTACGTGATGACTCCGGGCCGCCCCGCCGCGTCGAGTCCCGCGTCCCGTACCCGTGCGGCGGCGGCGGTGAGGTCCCCGAGGGCCTCGCCGCGGGCCTGGAGCAGCACCGCCGCCTCGGAGACGTCGAGGGCGACGCCGTCACGGGCACGTTTGAGGGCGCGACGCATGGAGTTCTCGGTGGGGCCGGTTCCGGGGGTCGCGGAAGTCGTCATTCCCTGAGCATACGTTCGGCGTGATCCACAACTACGGGTGCTTTTCGGGCGGGGCGGGCGGCACCCCTGCGGCACCATGCATGGCACCACGTGACACCACTCGGTGCCATGTGGTGCCAATAGGGGTTGCCATGGCGCCACAATGGTGCCAAGCTAACGCCATGGACCTCACCCCGTATGTCGACACTCTCCGCCGGGAACTCGCGGTGGCCGCCGAGGCCGGCGGCGAGGAGGCGCGCGAGCTGGCCGAGCGGCTCACCGCTCCGCTGGAGTCGGCGACCCGCCTGACCATGCTCCATGTGCTCTCCGCCGCGATGGACGAGATCACCCGCGAGCTGGCCCCCGGCTCGGTCGACGTACGGCTGCGCGGTCTGGACCCCGAGTTCGTCGTCACCACACCCCCGGCCGAGTCCGCTCCCGTGGAAGCGGCCCAAGTCGCGCCCCAGCCGGTCCCCGAGGCCGACGAGGGCGGCACCGCCCGCGTCAACCTCCGGCTCCCGGCGCACCTCAAGGCGCGCGCCGAGGAGGCGGCGGGCCGCGAGGGCCTGTCGGTCAACGCCTGGCTGGTGCGCGCCGTCTCGGCGGCGGTCGACGGCACCAGCCGGCCGCGCCCGGCGGAGAAGACCCGCACGATCGGCCAGAGCTTCACGGGCTGGGTGCGCTAGCCACACCCGCGCCACCGCTCCACTTCTCACCCACCTTCACGTCCCCCACCTGCGGGGACGACCTGACGAGCCAAGAGGACGGGACAGCCATGCCTTCTTTCGACACCCCTCAGCCCATCGCCGTCACCGCGCACATCGGCGCCGGTTCCCTCCGGCTCGCGGCCGGCGACCGCCCGGACACCGTGGTCGAGGTCGCGCCCCGTGACCCTGAGCGGGACAAGGACGTGCGGGCCGCTGAGCAGACCGAGGTCGGTTTCGCCGCCGGCGCCCTGACCGTCCGGACCCGCGAGCGGCTGCTCATCGGCCCCTCCGGTCTGGTCGACGTCACCGTCCACCTGCCCGCGGGCTCCTCCGCCGAGGTCACCGGCTCCTGGACCCAGGTGCTCGGCGAGGGCCGGCTGGGCGAGGTCCGGGTGAAGACCTCCACCGGCGACGTACGCCTCGACGCCACCGGCCCGCTGAAGCTGACCGTGGCCCACGGCTCGGTCACCGTGGACCGGGTCGACGGCGCCGCCGAGATCACCAGCAGCAGCGGCACCATCCGCGTCGGCACCATCGACGGCCCCGCCGTCCTGAAGAACACCAACGGCGCCACGGTCCTCGCGGCCGTCACCGGGGATCTCCGCGTCAGCGGAGCCAACGGCGGCATCGACATCGGCCGCACCGAGGCGTCCGTCACCGGCACCACGAGCAACGGCCCCCTGCGCGTCGCCGAAGTGGCGCGGGGCGAGGTCCAGTTGGAGACCGCGCACGGCTCCATCGAGATCGGCGTCCGCGAGGGCACCGCCGCCTGGCTCGACGTCAGCTCCGCCCACGGACAGGTGCGCAACGCGCTCACCTCCGCCGGGGCGCCGGAGCACACCGAGGACACGGTCAAGATCCACGCCCGCACCAACTGGGGCAACATCGACATCCTGCGCGCCCACGCCTGAGCACCGCCTCCCTCTTCCCACTCCAGCCCTCAGGAGGGCCCCATGCCTTCGCCTGTCATGCCCACGCCCAGAAAGCCCGCCGCCGGAACCCCCGCCGTCTCCGTCACCGGCCTGCGCAAGTCGTACGGCGACAAGACCGTGCTGGACGGCATCGACCTGCGCATCCCCGCCGGGACCGTGTTCGCCCTGCTCGGGCCGAACGGCGCCGGGAAGACCACCACCGTCCAGATCCTCTCCACCCTCGTCGCCCCCGACGGCGGCGAGGCCCGGATCGCGGGCCACGACATCACCACCGCACCGGACGGCGTGCGTTCCGCGATCGGTGTCACCGGCCAGTTCGCCGCGCTGGACGATCTGCTCACCGCCGAGGAGAACCTCCTCCTCATGGCCGACCTGCTCCGCCTCGGCAAGCGCGAAGGCCGGTCCCGGACCAGGGAGTTGCTGGAGCGGTTCGACATCGCGGACGTGGCGGGCAAACGGGCCGCGACCTTCTCCGGCGGCATGCGGCGCAGGCTCGACCTCGCCATGACCCTGGTCGGCGATCCGCAGGTGATCTTCCTGGACGAGCCGACGACCGGGCTCGACCCGCGCAGCCGCCGCACCATGTGGGACACCGTCCGCACGCTGGTCGCGGGCGGCACCACGGTCTTCCTCACCACCCAGTACCTGGAGGAGGCCGACCAGCTGGCCGACCGGATCGCCGTCCTCGACGGCGGCCGGATCGTCGCCGAGGGCACCGCCGACGAGCTGAAGGCCCGTATCCCCGGCGCCCACGTGCGGCTGCGGTTCACCGGACCCGACGAGTACGAGCGCGCGGCGGCGGCCTTCCCCGGCGCCGCGCGGGACGACGAGAACCTCGCCCTCCGGGTGGCCGGCGACGGCGGTCTGGACGCCCTGCGCGCCCTGCTGGACCGGCTCGACGCGGCCGGGGTGCGGGCGGCCGGGTTCTCCGTGCACACCCCCGACCTGGACGACGTGTTCCTCGCGCTCACCGGCCAGGGCACCACCGGCACCCCGCTCCACATCGACACCGACACCGACGTGACCGTCAAGGAGACCCAGCGATGAGCACCCTCGCCCACGCCGTGCACGACTCGACGACGATGCTGCGGCGCAACGTCAAGCACGCCGTCCGCTACCCGGCCGTCTCGCTCGGCAGCTCCATGCTGCCGATCCTGATGCTGCTGCTGTTCGTGTACGCCTTCGGGGGCGCGATCGGCGGCGGGATGGGCGGCGGCCGGGACGCCTACCTGGAGTACCTGGTCCCCGGTGTCGTCGTGATGGGGGTGGCGGCCGGGGCGATGTCGACCTCGATCGCGGTCTGCTCGGACATGACCGAGGGCATCATCAACCGCTTCCGCACCATGAACATCACCCGCTCGTCCTTCATGACCGGGCATGTCATCGGCAGCGTCCTCCAGACGATGGTCAGCCTGGTCCTGGTGATCGGGGTGGCGCTCGCCCTCGGGTTCCGGCCGGACGCGACCCCGCTGGAGTGGCTGGCGGCGGCCGGGTTCCTCGCGGCCGTCGCGTTCGCGGTGACCTGGCTGTCGGTGGCGCTCGGCCTGATCTCCAAGACCGTGGAGTCCGCCAGCAACAAGCCGCTGCTGGTGCAGTTCCTGCCCTTCCTGGGCTCCGCGTTCGTGCCGGCCGAGTCGATGTCGCCGGGGCTGCGCTGGTTCGCCGAGCACCAGCCCTTCACCCCGATGATCGAGACCCTGCGCGGTCTGCTCACCGGTTCGGCGATCGGGAACGACGGCTGGATCTCGCTCGCCTGGTGTGCGGGGATCGCCCTGGTCGGCTACCTCTGGTCCCGCTCGCTGTTCAACAGCACCACCAAGCACTGAGCCCACGAGGGCGGCGTCGAGTGTAAAAACTCTGTGGAGTCCCACGCGCCGCCTTGTGATCGGCGTCTCGCACGGCTGACGCAAGCGGCGTGCAGAAGGCAGACTGGCTGCGGAAGTTGGATTGCCTAGGGGGCGTCTTGTCGATCAGGGCGGATCAGGGAGCGGCGTCTGGTGCCGTGCGTCGCAAGGCGGAGGAGGGAGTCGATGCGGAGCATCGGCGACCGACGACAACGCGGCGAGGCGCGGTGCCAGACGCCGTGAGCCCGTCATGATCGACAAGACACCCCCTGGGGGCGAACGCATGGACGGTGGGCCGCCGGTGGCGGAGCAGCGGGTCTCCGGTTCCGCCGTGCTGCGGTTCGGCGTACTCGGGCCGGTGCGGGCCTGGCGCGGGGAAGCGCCGGTCCCCACCGGCTCTCCGCAGCAACGCGCCCTGCTCGCCGCTCTGTTGCTGCGGGAGGGCCGTACCGCCACGGCGGCCGAACTGATCGACGCGCTCTGGGGGACCGAACCGCCCCCCAGGGCGCTCGCGGCTGTCCGGACCTACGCGTCCCGGCTGCGCAAGGTGCTGGAACCCGGCGTCCTGGTCAGCGAGTCCAGCGGCTACGCCATCCGGACCCTCGCCCCGCTGGACCTCGTCGTCGCCCAGGAACTCGCCGCACAGGCCGAGAAGGCGCGCGGCGCGGGGGAGTTGGGCGAGGCGCGCCAGGCGCTGAACCGGGCGCTGGCGCTGTGGGACGGCGAGGCCCTGGCGGGCGTGCCCGGCCCGTACGCGGAGGCCCAGCGGGTGCGGCTGGAGGAGTGGCGGCTCGGGCTCCTGGAATCGCGGCTGGACATGGACCTGGAGCAGGGCAGTCACGCCGAGGCCGTCTCGGAGCTGACCGCGCTGACCGCCGAGCACCCGTTGCGCGAACGCTTCCGCGAGCTGCTGATGCTGGCCCTGTACCGCAGCGGCCGGCAGGCGGAGGCGCTGGCGGTGTACGCGGACACGCGGCGGCTGCTCGCCGATGAGCTGGGCGTGGACCCGCGTCCGGGGCTCAGCGACCTCCAGCAGCGCATCCTGCGGGCCGACCCGGCGCTCGCGGAGCCCTCGTCCGCCGCCGAGGAACCTCCCGTGGTCCTCGTACGCCCCGCCCAACTACCCGCCTCGGTGCCGGACTTCACCGGCCGGTCGGCGTTCGTGACCGAGCTGAGCGACGTGCTGGCGTCGGCCTCGGAGGCGGAGGGCCGGGTGATGGCGGTCTCCGCGCTGGCCGGGATCGGCGGCGTCGGCAAGACCACCCTCGCGGTGCACGTCGCCCACCGGGCCAGGGCCGCCTTCCCCGACGGCCAGCTCTACGTGGACCTCCAGGGGGCGGGCCCCCGCCCGGCCGAGCCGCAGACCGTGCTCGGCTCGTTCCTGCGGGCGCTCGGCACGGCGGACTCGGCGGTGCCGGAGTCGCTGGAGGAGCGGGCCGCGCTGTACCGGTCCGTGCTGGACGGGCGCCGGGTGCTGGTGCTGCTGGACAACGCCAAGGACGCGGCGCAGGTCAGACCGCTGCTGCCGGGCACCGAGGGGTGCGCGGCGCTGGTGACCTCGCGGGTGCGCATGGTCGGGCTCGCCGGGGCGCATCTGGTGGACCTGGACGTGATGTCGCCCGAGGAGGCGCTGGCGCTGTTCACCAAGATCGTGGGTGAGGAGCGGGTCGCGGCCGAGAGGAAGGCCGCGCTGGACGTGGTGGCCGCGTGCGGGTTCCTGCCGCTGGCCATCAGGATCGCCGCCTCCCGGCTCGCCGCCCGCCGCACCTGGACCACGTCGGTGCTCGCGGCCAAGCTGGCCGACGAGCGGCGCCGGCTGGACGAGCTGCAGGCGGGCGATCTCGCGGTCAAGGCCACCTTCGAGCTGGGCTACGGCCAGCTCGAACCCGCCCAGGCGCGGGCGTTCCGGCTGCTGGGCCTCGCCTACGGCCCCGACCTGTCGCTGGCGGCCGCCGCCGCGCTGCTGGACCTCGGCCCGGAGGACACCGAGGACCTGCTGGAGTCGCTGGTCGACACCTCGCTGCTGGAGTCGGCCGCCCCCGGCCGCTACCGCTTCCACGACCTCGTACGGCTCTACGCGCGAGCGTGCGCCGAGCGGGACGAGCACGAGCCCGGTGAGCGGGCCGCCGCGCTCTCCCGGCTGCTGGACTTCTACCTGGCCACCGCCGCGCGGGTGTACGCCATCGAGCGCCCCGGCGACCGGACCGTGGAGCACCTCCACCCCTACGACCACGAGGGGCTGTCCTTCGCCGGGCACCAGGACGCCCTGGACTGGCTGTACGCGGAGGCCGACTGCCTGCTGGCCTGTGTACGGCAGTCGGTGGCCCAGGGCAGCCTGCGGCGGGCGGTGGACCTGCTGATCGTCGCCAAGGACCTCGCCGAATCGGGCGCCAACGCCCACCAGTTCGGAGCGGCGGCCACCGTCGTCCGGGACGCCGCGGCCGAGGCCGGGAACGCGCTGGTGGAGGGCCGGGCGCGCACCACGCTGGCCCAGGTGCACATCAACGCGGGCCGGTTCGACGAGGCGGAGGCCGAGGCCGAGCGCGCCGTGGAGCTGGCCGGTGCGGCCGGGGACCCGTGGATCGACTGCAACGCCCCGAGCGAACGCGGGATCGTGGCCGCGTACCGCAGCCGGCACGCCGAGGCCGAGACCTACCTCCAGCGCACCCTCACCGCCTACCGCGCCGACGGCAACCTGCCGGGCGAGGCGAGCGCGCTGTGCAACCTGTCGCGGGTGCACCTGTCGATGGGCCGGGTGGACAGCGCGGTGGAGCTGGCCGAGTCCGGCGTCGCCGTCTACCGGCACCTGGGCCTCACCGTCCGTCTTGCCAACGGGAGTTACGCGCTCGGGCTGGCCCTCGCCGAGTCGGGGCGCGCGGAGGAGGCGGAGGCGCGGCTGTCCGAGGCGCTGACCATCTTCCGGGACAGCCGACAGCGGCTCTGGGAGGGCATGACGCTGTTCCGGCTCGCCGAAGTGCGGCTCGGCGAACGCCCGGCGGCCGCCGCGGCGCTGGCCGAGCAGTCCCTGTCGGTGCTGCTGCACGTGGGCGGCGACTGGCGCCGGGCGGGCGTCCTCACCGTGCTGGGCAAGTCCCTGGACGCGCTGGGCGAGACGGACCGGGCCCGCGCCTGCTGGACGGACGCGCTGAGCGTCTACGACCGGCTGGGCTCGGCGGAGGCGGCCTCCCTGCGGGAACTGCTGTCACCTGCGACCACCGGCTGAGGGCGGCCGCGCGGAAAATGCGCGGGACCCGGCGTTCATCGTTCGTTTATCGTGCCCGTGCAGTCTTCTCACAGCCGATTCGTCGTCACGGGGGCGGGCGGATCGGTAGTGCCGTCGGCCGCCCACGCGGTGGCCGGCTGTGACCGGGTCCGTCCGGAAGCCCTCGGGGGAGCGGCCGGGCGGCCCGGCCACAACAGCACACCTCAGAGCAACGGAGTACGCCGATGAGCGACGTCAAGAAGTCCGACGAAGTCACCACGCAGGAGAGCCACATCACGGGTGGGGGCGCCACTGCGGCGGCCGCCCCGGAGGTCGCTCCGCAGGAGAGCCACATCACCGGCGAGAAGACGGCCAAGGGCGACCTGGACGACGTCACCACGCTGGAGAGCCACATCACCGTGGGCGACCCGCGCTAGGCGGACCACACGCACGGGGGGCGTGCGCCGCGGCGGAGCGGAGGGGGAGCCGCCGCGGCTCACGCGGGAACACGGAACGGCCGGGTCGGGGGACCCGGCCGTTTCCGTGTCTCCGGGCGCCCCTCAGGCCGTGCGGGCCGTCCCGGTGCCCTTCTCCGCGTCCAGCGCGTACACGCACCGGTCCTTGCTGCACGCGTACACCACGCCGTCCTTGACGACCGGTGAGCCGGTGATCTCGCCACCGGTGGCGAGCTTCCAGCGCAGCCGGCCGTCGTCGGCCTTGAGGGTGTACAGCAGGTGGTCGGTGGAGCCGAAGTGGATGCGGCCCTCGGCGACCGAGGGGGCGCCCACCACGTCGCCGCCCGCCTGGAAGCGCCACTTGGGCGTGCCGGTGACCGCGTCCAGCGTGTACAGGCCCTTGCCGCTGCCGACGTGCACGTGCCCGGCCGCGACCAGCACCGGTTCCACCGAGGAGCGGGCCTCGGTGGCGATGCGCCAGCGGTCGCGGCCGTCGGTGGCGTCCAGGGCGTAGACGGTGCCGAGGTAGTCGGCGAGGTAGACCCCGCCGCCGGTGACCGCCGGGCCCGGCACGAAGGCGGGCGGGGACAGGAACACCGCAGGCGCCTCGAAGTGCCAGCGCACCCGGCCGGTCGACACCTCGATGGCGAGGACCCGGCTGCCCGCGCTGACGTACACATGGCCGTCCGCCGCCGGGGTCACCCGTACGGGGACACCGCCGCAGGACGCCGCGCGCCGATCGGGTAGGACCAGCGCTCGTCGCCCGTGCGGGCCTCCAGGGCGCGCAGCCGGGCGTCCTGCCAGACGTAGACCGTGCCGTCGTGCACGGCGGGGCCGGCCTCGGGCGACTCGAAGTCGGTCTGGCAGCCGGAGATCTCCCACAGCTTGCGCCCGGCCGCCGCCTCCCACGCCTGCACCCCGCCGCCGCGCGTACCGGTGACGACCGTGCCGTGGTCGGCGTGGAGCGAGTACACCCAGGCGTCCGTGGACAGCCGCCACAGGTCGGTGCCCTCGCGGGCGTCCAGCGCGAACAGGGTGGGGCCGTCGGAGGCGTGGATACGGCCGTCCGCGACCGCCATCGACCAGGCCACGTCCCGCGTCTTGAAGCGGCGCCGCCCGGTGGCCACGTCCAGGGCGTGCACCTCGAAGGAGGTGACGTAGACCAGGTCCCCGTCGACCGCCGGGGTGCCCCACACGTCGTTGGACATCCGGAACCGCCAGGGCCGCCAGCCCGCCGAGGTCTCCGGCAACTGCGGCGGCACCGGGGGTACGGCGGGGTCGGCGCCGTTGACGCCGGCGCGCGGCCGGGACCAGCTCGCCACCAGACCGGCCTCCGGCGGCGGCGCCTTCACGGCGGCCGCACGGGCGTCGGCGACGCGCGGTCCGGGCCCGATCGGCACCTCGAGACCGGCCAGCCGCACCGGCCCGGTGCCGGGCCCGCCGGACGGCACGGGGGCCGGGGAGGGCGCCGGGACGACCGGGTCGTAGGACGGCGGCGGGGGCACGGCCGGGCGGCCGGCGCCGCGCGGGCCGGGCGGCAGCGGGGCGGGCTTGGCGGGCGGACGGCCGCCCCGGCGGGACTCGATGAGCGCGACGGCCTTCTCCGGCAGCCAGGCGGAGGCGGTGCCGGAGTCGTCCGAGCCGGAGCCGAACAGATGCGGGGCGAGCTGGGCCTGGAGGTCGGCCGGGGAGGGTCTGCCGGGCGCCTCCATCTGCATGCACGCCTCGATCAGCGGACGCAGCTCGTCGGGCAGCCCGGTGATGTCCGGGCCCTCGCGCAGCAGCATGAACACCGTCTCGACCGGGTTGGCGCCGTGGAAGGGAGGGTGTCCGGTGGCGGCGAAGACCAGGGTGGAGCCGAGCGAGAACACGTCGCTGGCGCCGGTGACGCTGCGGGAGTCCTTGGCCTGCTCGGGAGACATGTAGGCGGGGGTGCCGACCGCGACGTTCGTCATCGTCAGCCGGGTGTTGGACACCCCGGAGGCGATGCCGAAGTCGATGACGCGGGGGCCGTCCTCCACCACCAGCACGTTGGACGGCTTCAGGTCGCGGTGGACCAGGCCCGCGCCGTGGATGGACTGGAGCGCCTCGGCCACGCCCGCCGCGAGCCAGCGCACCGCCTGGGCCGGGAGCGGCCCGCACTCGTTCACTATCTCCTCGAGCGAGGGCGCGGGGACGTACGCGGTGGCCAGCCAGGGCACCGCCGCGCGCGGGTCGGCGTCGACGACGGCGGCCGTGTAGAAGCCGGAGACCGCGCGGGCCGCCTCCACCTCGCGGGTGAAGCGGACCCGGAAGAGCTGGTCCTCGGCCAGCTCCGTGCGGACCGTCTTGATGGCCACCCGCCGCCCCGACGCCGAGCGCGCCAGATAGACCAGCCCCATGCCGCCGGCGCCCAGCCGGCCCAGCACCTCGAACGGCCCGATCCGCCGCGGATCGTGCTGCGTAAGCTGATCCACCACTTGCCTGCCACCTCCCCGTACGAGCCGCGTCTTCCGCCTTTGGACGCGACCGAAGTGCAGCGTCTCACCACCGCACCGCCCTGGCGGCACGCACCCCGATTCTTCCTGGCCGGGCGGCCGGTTGCGAACCCGGTGGCGAATCGGGGTGTCTCGTGCCCTATCCCGTCATTTCACCGCCCCCGCGGCGTCCCGTCACCGGGTCAGCAGCGCGAAGGACGCCCCTTGATTGTCCGTGACGACCGCCACCCGTCCGTACGACGCGTCGAAGGGCGGCACCTGGACCCGGCCGCCGAGCCGCCGGACGGTGGCGAGGGCGGCGTCGAGGTCGCCGACGCGGAAGTGCACGAGGAAGTGCGCGGGCATCTCGGCCGGGAAGACGTCGGTGATCAGGGCGCGGCCGAAGTCCGGTTCGGCGCCGGAGCCGAAGAGGGCCTCGTGGAAGAGGTCGCCGTAGAAGGTGTTCGCGGCGGCGGGTTCAGGGGTGTACAGCTCGGTCCACACGAAGGCGCCCGGCTCGCGGCGCCGTCCGAAGCCCCGGTGGCCGCCGGACTGCCACAGCCCGAACACCGCGCCCTGGGGGTCGGTGACCAGGGCGGCGGCGCCGAGGTCGGCCACGGCGAAGGGGCCGGAGATCAGGCGGCCCCCGGCATCGGTGATTCTCCGGGTCAGGGCGCGGGCGTCCGGGGTGGCGAAGTACACCGTCCACACGGTGGGCATCCGGCCGTCGGTCTTGGGCGCGAGCGAGGCGACCGGTTCGCCGTCCAGCCGGGCCCGGACGGAGGCGCCGGGGGCGTCCTCGTCGTCGAAGGTCCACCCGAACAGCTCGCCGTAGAACCGCTTGCCCGCCTCGACGTCGGGGAGCTGGGCGTCCACCCAGCAGGGGGTGCCCTCTCCGTACATCGATGCGCTGTTTTCGGCCATGTCGTCAAAGTAACCGGGACCCGCGCACCCCGCAGGACCAGGGAAAGCTCGCCTCAGCCGGGGTCGCACCCCATTTGCAGTCGGCCGAATCGCGCTCCTGCCCCCCGTCGGTAAGCTGACGGCATGACAGGACAAGTGCGTACCGTCGACGGCCGGGTGGCCGGCCGGCGTGGGCAGGCGACCCGGCAGAAGCTGCTCGACTGCCTCAGCGAGATGCTCAGCTCCTCCCCGTACCGAGATGTCAAGGTCATCGATGTCGCGCGGAAGGCGGGCACCTCGCCCGCGACCTTCTACCAGTACTTCCCGGACGTCGAGGGCGCCGTCCTGGAGATCGCCGACTCGATGGCCGCCGAGAGTGCCGAGCTGACCGAGCTGCTGGCGGGCCGGACCTGGACCGGCAAGGCCGGCTGGCAGACCGCGCAGGACCTGGTGGACGGCTTCCTGGACTTCTACCGGCGGCACGACGCGATCCTGCGCGTGGTCGACCTGGCGGCGGCCGAGGGC
The DNA here is from genome assembly GCF_004784465.1 of Streptomyces griseoluteus. Lineage (GTDB taxonomy): Bacteria > Actinomycetota > Actinomycetes > Streptomycetales > Streptomycetaceae > Streptomyces > Streptomyces griseoluteus. The sequence continues at coordinate 265,000 of NZ_SRRU01000005.1, forward strand.
GACAAGCGGTTCAACAAGCTGCGGATGCGGATTCTCAACTCGGTGTACGGCTCCCTCTCCGAGGCGATCACCGAGCTGAAGTCCAAGGGACGGGTGGACAAGGACGTGAATCCGGCGGCGATCGCCGGTTCCCTCGTCACCATGCTGTCCTCGGTCGCGGCCCACCAGAAGGGCTTCACCGCCTGGGGCGTGAAGCAGGCCGAGATCAAACCGAACCTGGCACTGCTGATCTATCTGGGAGTCACCGGCAAGAAGCCCACGAAGTAGCGACCGGCACTCGCACCGGCCCCAAGTCCTGTCTGGCAGGCGGTGGTCCACCTCGGCGTGGACCACCGCCTGTCGCCGTGTCCGGGGACGGATACTCGGCGCATGGCACACGACGAACTCGACGGACTGCTGCGCTCCCTGAAGGTCTGGTCCCCGGACACCACGGAGCTGCGGCCCTTCGACCCGGACACCGCTCCTCCGACCCCGCTGCCCCTGTTCACCGCCTGGCTGGCCGACGCGGCGCGGGCGGGTCAGCCCGAGCCGCACGCCATGTCCCTGGCGACGGTGGACGAGGAGGGCCGTCCCGACGTGCGCGTCCTGCTGCTGCACGGCGCCGACGCCGACGGCTGGACCTTCGGCACCCACTCCACCAGCCGCAAGGGCCGCGACCTGATCGCCCACCCGTACGCCGCCCTCGCCTTCTACTGGCCCGCGCTGGGCCGCCAGGTCCGCGTCCGGGGCCCGGTCACGGCCGCCCCCGCCGAGGCCGCCCGGGCCGACCTCCAGGCCCGCTCCACCGGCGCCCTGGCCGCCGCCCTCACCGGCCGCCAGAGCGAGGAGCTGGACTCCCTGGACGACCTGCGCCGAGCCTCCGAGGCCGCCTGGTCCCACGCCCGCGAGCACCCCACCACCCCGGCCCCCACCTGGACCCTCTACCGCCTCCACCCCCGCTCGGTGGAGTTCTTCCAGGGCGACCCCGACCGCCGCCACGTCCGCCTGGAGTACCGCCGCACGGAATTCGGCTGGGAACGACGTCTGCTGTGGCCGTAAGTGGCGTCAGGCGGCCGGAACCGCCCGCGCGGTTCGGTCAACTGCCGGTCCCGGCGCACCATGTGACAGTCCTCGGTCCCCGACTCCCCCACACACATGGCGATTTGGTTCGCGGTGTGGGTGTTCCGGTGGGTTCTGTCCGCATGGCGTACACAGCCGTGATCAATCCGCAACCGATTCCGGTCTTGACCGAGACCCATCAATCGGGTGGGTGAATACGCTCGCGCTATGGCCGACTCGCGTCTCTCGTTCACGGACCTCTCCGCGACCCCCGCCGACCGTCCCGTCTATGTCGTCGGGGCGGGTCCGGGCGGGCTGGCGGTCGCGTACGCGCTGCGGGCGCGCGGGGTGCGGGCGGTGGTGCTGGAGAAGAGCGACCGTGTGGGGGCGTCCTGGCGGCGGCACTACGACCGGCTCCGGCTGCACACCACCCGGCGGCTGTCGGCGCTGCCGGGCCTCGCCATACCGCGCAGGTTCGGGCGGTGGGTGGCGCGGGACGACGTGGTCCGGTACCTGGAGAAGTACGCGGAGCACCATCAGCTGGAGATCGTCACCGGCGTCGAGGTGTTCCGGGTGGAGAAGGCCTCGGACGGCGCGGGCTGGCTGCTGCACGCCTCCGGCGGCCGCGAGCTGACCGGTGCCGCCGTGGTGGTCGCCACCGGCCACAACCACACCCCGCGCCTGCCGGAGTGGCCCGGCGCGGAGGGCTACGAGGGCGAGCTGCTGCACGCCTCGTCCTACCGGAACCCCAAGCCGTACGAGGGCCGGGACGTGCTGGTGGTCGGGGTCGGCAACACCGGGGCGGAGATCGCCGTCGACCTGGTGGCGGGCGGTGCCTCGCGGGTGCGGCTGGCGGTACGGACGGCGCCGCACATCGTGCGCCGCTCCACGGCCGGCTGGGCGGCCCAGTACACCGGCATCGTGGTGCGGCGGCTGCCGGTGCGGCTGGTGGACCGGCTCGCCCGGCCCATGGCCCGCCTCAGCACCCCTGACCTCTCCGAGCACGGCCTGCCGCGTCCGGAGACCGGGCTGTACAGCAGGGTCCGGCAGGGCGCGATCCCCGTGCAGGACGTCGGTCTGATCGACGCCGTGCGCACCGGCAAGGTGGAGATCGTCGCCGCCGTCGAGGGGTTCGAGGACGGCAAGGTGGCCCTCGCCGACGGCACCCGGATCGCGCCGGACGCGGTGATCGCGGCGACCGGGTACAGCCGGGGACTGGACTCCCTGGTGGGCCACCTGGGCGTACTGGACGAGCGCGGCCGCCCCACCGTCCACGGCGCCCGCACCCCCAAGGACGCCCCCGGCCTGTACTTCACCGGGTTCACCAACCCCATCAGCGGCATGTTCCGGGAACTGGCGATCGACGCGGAGAAGATCGCCAAGTCGGTTGCTCGGCACCTGCGTTAGGCACCTTTTCAAGCGACCGCCACGACCGGGGGCCGGCGCCGGATCACCAGCGACATCAGCGCCGCCGCCGCGCACAGCGACCCGGACGCGTACCAGACCATGTCGTAGCTGCCGAAGACGTCGCGGGCGAAGCCGCCGAGCCAGGCGATGACGGCCGCGCCGATCTGGTGCGAGGCCAGCACCCAGCCGAACACGATCGCGCTGTCCTCCCCGAACCGCTCCCGGCACAGCGCCAGGGTGGGCGGGACGGTGGCGACCCAGTCCAGGCCGTAGAAGACGATGAAGAACACCATCGGCAGATGCACGGCGGGCCCGAGCAGCATCGGCAGGAACAGCAGCGAGATGCCGCGCAGCGCGTAGTAGACGGCGAGCAGCCGCCGGGAGTCGAAGCGGTCGGTGAACCAGCCGGAGGCGATCGTGCCGAGCACGTCGAACACCCCGATCACCGCGAGCAGCGAGGCCGCCGCCGGTACCGGCATCCCGTGGTCGTGGGCGGCGGGCACGAAGTGGGTCTGGATCAGCCCGTTGGTGGACGCCCCGCAGATGGCGAAGCTGCCCGCGAGCAGCCAGAACTGCCCCGTCCGCACGGCGGAGGCCAGCACGGTGAGCGCGCGCCGCGCGGCCCCCGTCACCGGCGGCGGCTTGGGCACGAACTCGGTGGCTCCGTACGGCTTCAGGCCCACGTCGGCCGGATGGTCGCGCAGCAGCAGCCAGACGAACGGGACGACGGCGAGGGCGGCCAGCGCGACCGTGACGGCGGCCGGGCGCCAGTGGTGGTGCTCCACGATCCAGGACAGCAGGGGCAGGAAGATGAGCTGGCCGGAGGCGGACGCGGCGGTCAGGATGCCGCTGACCAGCCCGCGCCGCGACGTGAACCAGCGCCCGGTGACGGTCGCGGCGAACGCCAGCGCCATCGACCCCGAGCCCAGCCCGACGAACAGGCCCCAGCAGAGTATGAGTTGCCAGGGTGCCGTCATCCACACGGTCAGCCCGGCGCCGAGCGCGATCACGGTCAGCGCGACGGTGACGACCCGGCGGATGCCGAACCGGTCCATCAGCGCGGCGGCGAACGGCGCGGTGAGCCCGTAGAGCGCGAGGTTGACGGAGACGGCCGCGCCGATGGTGCCGCGCGACCAGCCGAACTCCGCGTGCAGCGGGTCGATCAGCAGGCCGGGCAGCGACCGGAAGGCGGCCGCGCCGATGATCGTGACGAAGGTGACGGCGGCGACGAACCAGGCGCGGTGCACACGCCGGCGGCGCGGTGCGTCCTGGACGGGGGCGGGTGCGGGACGGGTCTGAGTCACGTGCTCCAGAGTTCCGGCCCCGGCCGGACGCAGCGAGTGGCCCGAAGGACAGTGTTCGCTAGGATCGGGCCATGACCGCTGAGACCCCGCCGGTGGACGGCGAGTTCCGCCCGCACCGCGTCGCCGTCCTCGCCATGGACGGCCTGCTCCCCTTCGAACTCGGCATCCCCCACCGCATCTTCGGCCGCCCGGCCGACGCCCGGGGCAGACCGCTGTACGAGGTGGTGACCTGCTCGATCCGGCCACCCGGCCCGGTCGAGACCGCCGCCGACTTCGCGGTGGACGTACCGCACGGCCCGGAGGCGCTGGCGACGGCGGACACGGTGATCGTCCCGGCGTCCTACGAACTCGGCCCGGTCTTCGAGGAGGGACGGCTCACCCCCGAACTCGCCGCCGCCCTGGCCCGCGTCCGCCCCGGCACCCGCTTCGCCTCGATCTGCGTCGGGGGGTACGTCCTCGCCGCCGCCGGCCTGCTGGACGGGCGCCCGGCGACCACCCACTGGTCCCACGCCGACCGGTTCCAGGAGCTGTTCCCCGAGGTCCGGGTGGACGCCGACGTGCTGTTCATCGACGACGGCGACGTGCTCACCTCGGCGGGCGTCGCGGCCGGGATCGACCTGTGCCTGCACATGGTGCGCCGCGACCACGGCACGGCGGTCGCCAACGACGTGGCCCGCCGCATGGTCGTACCCCCGCACCGCGACGGCGGCCAGGCGCAGTACATACACCGCCCGCTGCCCGAACCGCAGTTGGCCACCACCACGGCCGCCCGTGCCTGGGCGCTCGGCCGGCTGCACGAACCGCTCCAGCTGCGGGACCTCGCCGAGCGGGAGGCGATGTCGGTACGGACCTTCACCCGGCGCTTCCGCGAGGAGGTCGGGGTGAGTCCGGGGCAGTGGCTCACCGCACAACGGGTCGAGCTGGCCCGGCAGTTGCTGGAGTCGACGGACCTCTCGGTCGACCAGGTCGCACGGGACGCGGGGTTCGGCACGGCGCAGTCGATGCGCCAGCATCTCCAGCAGGCGCTGGGTGTGACACCGACCGCCTACCGGCGCACCTTCCGCGCGGGAGCCGCCGCCGGGGCGGGATGAGTGCGGGCGGCGGACCGGCCGGCGGCGCGCCCCCCCCTTGCCCCCGTCACCACCGGCCGGTGCGACCCACACTCGACGAGGACTCACCCCCGCGTGCCCTCGCCGTCCCCTCGCGGCGAATCGCCGTCCCCAAGCCTCCGCAACGCGCGTACCACCCGTCAACACCGGTACGGCGATTCATGCCCTATGCCCACTTCACGCCGGGCGCGCACGGAAGCACACCCGGCGCACGCCCCCCTCGAGACGGGCGAACTCGGCTAGAACGCTTCGGAGAGGAGGTCCTCGTAGGCCGCCGGCTGGACCCCGCACGCCGGTGTCGCGCCCTCACGGGGCTGGGAGCATCGGTCCAGTTCGCACCAGATGCTCTTGCCCGCGCCCTCGGGGCTCCAGCCCCAGCGGTCGGCGAGACAGTCGACGAGGGCCAGACCCCGGCCGCCGGTGGCCTCGCGCCCGGCACAGCGCGGCACGGGCGCGCGTGAGCTGGCGTCGGCCACCTCCAGCCGTACCGTCACCGAGGCGGCGGGCTCCGCCCCGGCGGGCGTCACGGGCGGCGGGCCGCCGGGCAGCGACAGCCGCAGCAGCGCCGGGCGGCCGGTGTGCACCACCGCGTTGGTCACCAGCTCGGAGACGAGCAGGATCAGCGTCTCGGCCAGCGGCTCGTCGGCCGCTATGCCCAGCCCGGCGAGCCGCGACCGCGCCCACTTCCTCGCCCGCCCCACCTCTTCGGGGTCGGGCCGGATCTCCAGCGTCACTTGAAGCACCTGCACCGCTCACACCATCCGAACCGGCGGACACATGACCGCACGACGACCCGCCGCCGCGGTGCGAACCGCGACGAACCGCACGACGAGGGCCACGATCGTAGCCATTTTCTGCATGGCCAGAACAACGGCCAGAGCAAGCGTTACGGAACGTGATTCCCTTAGAAGACAGCATGGTTGACGTACAGTCACCCCAACAAGCGCTTCGGGCATATTCCCGCGCGAAGGAGTACTCGTGCGGCATACTGTGCGACGCATACGCCGGGAAGTCGAACAGGCGGCGCGCGGGGCCCTGCCGGGGGCACTCGCGGTCGCGGTCACTCGCATTCGACCCAAGGTACCCGAGGGGGCGTCCGACTCCGGGCCGTGACGAGTCACAGTCGGAGTACGGGATTCACTTCCACGCTGCGTGACCTGTTTTCGCCACGATCCGCGACATCCATGGCCATGAATCGTGGCACCGAGGGCGCTCACCTCGGCGGCGACGGCGCTCAGGCCGACAGCGATCCCGCCTCGTCGGCGGTGGCGGACTCGACGTCCGGGCGCACGTCGAAGAGGCGGCGCACCCCGAGCGCGCCGAGGACGCGGTTCACGTGCGAGCCGTCCTCCGCGCCCCGGTCGGGCAGGATCAGCCGCAGCCTGCCCTGGCAGGAGCGGATCAGCCGGCGGACCGCGATGAGCACACCGACCCCGCTGGAGTCGCAGAAGAAGACCTCGGAGAGATCGAGGACCAGGCTGTGGTTCCCCTCGGCGACCACGTCGTGCACCCGCTGCCGCAGCACGGGCGAGGTCACCAGGTCCAGTTCGCCGGCCACCTGGAGCACGGTCCACTCGCCCCGTTCGGTGCCGGTCACTTCGAAAGCCACGGCCACACCTCTCCGCTCGGCGGATCTTGCGGAACCACCCGGAAATGGAAGCAGTTCCTTCGGTTCTTTCCGCGCGGCTGCCCAGCGGCCGTTTCCCTGAAACACGGAACCGCAAACCGCGGAGGGATCGACAGAGGGCTTGTTTCGGTCACTGTCGATCGGGTTCGATCGTACTTCGATCGAAGGTGGGCCCGAGATAAGTGAAGACGGCGTGAAGAGACCCCTATCACCTGCGGCGCTGCCAGGGGCGCGCATTGACACAAAGGGGCGTGCACCGTCGGACGTGCCGACTACATTCGAGGGGTCGCCGGGCACATCCTGGAGACGGCGAGGGGAGGAACCGCATGCCCGCCAAGGACGTACCGCCCCGCTGGGACCGCACGATGCAGCAGCGGCTCGCGCGCGGTGAGGCCGCCGCCCTGGGCGAGCTGTACGACCGGTTCGCCTCCCTGGTGCAGGGCCTCGCGCACCGCGTGCTGAGCGACGACACGGCCGCCGCCGCCGTCACCCGCGACGTCTTCGCCCATGTCTGGGAGCACCCCGACACCTACGACCACCGGCAGGGACCTCTGCGTACCTGGATCGCCGCGACGACCCAGCGGCTGGCCGTACAGAAGCTGCGCGAGAGCGAGACGGCCGCGCTCGCCGGCGACTCCCCGGCGGAACTGGCCGCGCTGGAGAGCCGGGTGCGGCACGCCTCCGTCGCCGCCCGCGCCGACTACATCGTCCACTCGATGCCGCACCCGCTGCGGGCCGCGCTGGAACTCGCCTACTTCCAGCGGCGCGACTACCGCCAGGCCGCCACCGACCTCGGCGTCACCGAGGACGAGGCGCGCCGCCGGCTCCGCCTCGGTCTGCAACTGCTCTCCACCGCCCACGACATGGGGGCGCCGCCGGGACTCGGGGGTGCCCGGTGACCGACCCGCACCGCCTCACGGCGCCGGACGGACCTGCGGACGGGGCGGCCGAGCCCGTGCCCCCGCCCCGCTCCCCCGCCGGACCCGAGCGGCTCGACCTCCCGCACGAGGTGCTGCGCTCCCTGCTCGGCGCCTGGGCGCTGGCCGCCTGCTCGACGGCGGAGACGGACGCGGTGGAGGAGCACCTCGGCGAGTGCGGCGCCTGCGCCGACGAGGCGCGACGCCTGCGCGAGGCGGTCGGCCTGCTGCACCGCCCGGAGAGCCTGGAGGTCGACCCCACCCTGCGCAACCGGGTACTGGAGAACTGCCTGCGCCGCCGCCCGCCGCGCGTCCCGGTCCCCGACTGGGCGGCCTCGTACGACGCGGAGACCGCCCGCCTCGACGCGCTGCTGCGGGACTTCGGCGACGCCGAGTGGCACACACCGGTACGGCTGCGCTGGTTCGAGTCGGGCGTGCCCGCGACCCGCCGGACGACGGTCGCCGGAGTGATCGCGCACCTGCTGTCGGTCGACGGGATGGTGGCGACCGCGCTCGGCCTGGAGGACCCGCTGACCGACACCGTCGCCAAGGCGGAACCGGACGTACGGGGCGCGGCCGGGCCAGCGGGCCGGACCGAGGCGTTCTGGCGTGCCTCGCACTTCCCGCAGACCCGCGCGGTACGCGCCCGCTGGCGGGACCAGAGCCACCAACTGCTGCGCACGGTGTCCTTCACCGGCGGCGCGGGCGGATTCCCGGTGAGCTACGGCGACTTCACGCTGCCCCTGCGGGACGCGATGGTGGACCGCGCCTTCGAGTGCTGGGTGCACGCGGACGACATCGCCAAGGCGGTGGACTACCCCTACGAGCCGCCCGCCCCACGGCACTTGAGCCGCATGATCGAACTGGCGGCCCGCATGCTCCCGTTGGCAGTGGCCGCCCACCGCGGCACCTCCCCGCCCACCACCCCCGGCCGCAGCCTCCGCCTGGAGATCGAGGGCGCGGCAGGCGGCCAATGGCTGATCCCCCTGGACTCCCCCGCCGACCCGATCCCCGAACACGAGGTGGCTCACGTGGCCCTGGACGGAGTCGAATTCTGCCGCCTGGCAGCAGGCCACCTGACTCCCGAGGAAACGACAGCGGGCCAGAGGGGCGACAGGGAAGCGATCAGGGACGTCCTGACGGCGACAGCGTCACTGAGCCGGATGTAAGGGACCCAGGGGCGCGGGGAACTGCGCGACAAGCCACAACGAACCCGCACCCGCCAACTCGGCTACGCGAACACGACGGTCCGGCGCCCGTTGAGCAGAATCCTCCGCTCCGCATGCCACTTCACCGCCCGGGCCAACGCCTGACACTCCACGTCCCGCCCGATGGCCACCAGCTGGTCGGGCCGCAGCTCATGCCCCACCCGCTCGACCTCCTGCTCGATGATCGGCCCCTCGTCGAGATCCGCGGTCACGTAGTGCGCGGTGGCCCCGATCAGCTTCACTCCCCGCTCATGGGCCTGGTGGTAAGGCTTCGCCCCCTTGAAGCTGGGCAGGAACGAGTGGTGGATGTTGATGATCCGTCCGCTGAGCGCCTTGCAGAGATCGTCCGACAGCACCTGCATGTACCGCGCGAGAACCACCAGCTCGACCCCCTCCTCCCGCACCAGCTCCAGCAGCCGCGCCTCCGCCTGCGCCTTGGTGTCCCGCGTCACCGGGATGTGGTGGAAGGGGATGTTGTACGACCCCACCAGCTCCTCGAAGTCCGTGTGGTTGGACACCACGGCCGCGATCTCCACCGGCAGCGCCCCGGTGCCGGCCCGGAACAGCAGGTCGTTCAGGCAGTGCCCGAACTTGCTGACCATCAGCACGATCCGCATCTTCTGGTCGCCCCGGCTGATCTGCCAGTCCATGTGGAAGGAGTCACCGATCGCGGCGAAGCTCGCCCGCAGCTTCTCCAGCGTGACGTGGGCCTCCGCCGAGAAGTGGACGCGCATGAAGAACAGACCCGTGTCGTGATCGCCGAACTGCTGGCTGTCCTCGATGTTGCAGCCGGTCATGAAGAGGTAGCTCGACACGGCGTGCACGATGCCCTTTTTGTCCGGGCAGGAGAGGGTGAGGACGTACTGGTCCGCCAGGGTGTCGGCCGTGGCGGCGGCTCGGCTGGGCTGCTCGTTCATGCACTACACGATCTCACGCCGGGCAGCCCGGCCGGGGCCCGTGTCCGTCAGCCGGACGCCGGGCGGGTCCTCAGACGGCGGTGGTCAGGATGCGCAGCGCCTCCAGGCTGCGCGGGGCCGCCGCCGGGTCGTCGCCGTCGCTGGCGGCGAGGCGCAGATGGGCGTCCTGGGCGGCCCGTACCGCCTCCGGCCACTGCGGGTGCTCCAGGTAGACGGCGACCGGGGCGTCCGGGCCGACCTGGTGCATGATCCGCAGCACCCGCAGCACGGCGGTGTCCACCAGCGCCGCCTCCTGCGAGTCCCGGAAGATGGTGCCGACGTATTTCTCGGCCGACCAGTTGTCCAGCCAGGTGTCCTCGACCAGCCGGTAGACCGCGTCGGTGACGTCCCCGTACCCCTCCACGCCCGCGAGCCAGACGTCGCGCTGGAAGGCCGGGTCGGAGAGCATGTGCAGCGCGGAGCGCACGTTGCTGCGCCAGCGCCACCACGGCATGTCGTTAAGCGGCATGCCGCCCATGGTGGAGGAGCGACGGCCGCGACGGGAAGAGTTCTCCGAACCTTGCACGGTCATCGATCGTACGTTCCCCACAACATCGGCAACATCCGCCCCCGGTGTTCACCGTCGTGTCACCCACAGTCGACCGGACGTCACTCCCCGGTTGGCGATGTGCGGGAATCGTGGCGGCCCATGACCGGCAGGCGACACACCCCCGACAGCTCCCCCTCCTCCCCCCGGCCTCGGCGGGCCACCCGGTACGCGGGCGCGCTGGCCCTCTGTACCGCGCTGACCGCCGGCTGCGGGACCGTGCCCGGCACGGACGTCGGCGCCGGGGACGGCACGGTCCGGGTGATGACCTGGGCGCCGCAGAACACCAGCGCCACCAACAAGCCCGGCATGCCCGCGATGGCCCGCGCGTACGCGAAGTGGCTCAACAAGCAGGGCGGGGTCGGCGGCCGCACGCTCACCGTGCTGACCTGCAACGAGCACAACGACAGCGTGGGCGCCGCCAAGTGCGCCCGGCGCGCGGCGGCGGAGAACGTGGTCGCGGTCGTCGGCTCCTACAGCCAGTTCGGCGACTCCTTCCTCGCTCCGCTGGAGAGCGCGGGCATCCCCTACATCGGCGGCTACGGCGTCACCAGCGACGAGTTCACCGGCCCGTACTCCTACCCGGTCAACGGCGGCCAGCCCGCGCTGCTGGCGGGGCTCGGGGAGGCGCTCGCGGCGGGCTGCGGCCCGGTCGCGCTGGTGCGGCCGGACAGCATCGCCGGGGACCAGCTGCCCGCGCTGCTCGACTCGGGTCTGAAGGCGGGCGGCCACCCGGCGGCCACCGACCAGCTGGCCGCCGAGGACGCCACCGAGTACGGCGACCAGGCCGAGCGGGCCTTACGCGGCGCCACCGCCGACCCGGCGCGCAAGGGGTGCGTGGTGCCCGCGCTCGGGGACCGCACCGACACGTTCATGGACTCCTTCCGCCGTGCCCGCGCCGGCCACGCCCCGGTGCGCACGGCGACCGTGCTGGGCAGCGTCGACCAGACGGAGATCAACGCGACCGGCGGCGCCTCCGGCCCGTACGAGGGGGCGTACATCACGGGCTGGTACCCGGTGGCGTCCGATCCGCGCTGGAACCCGATGAAGCAGGTGATCAGCGAGGAGGCGTTCGGCGACAACAGCATCGACCCGGCCGACGCCGGGGTGCAGACCACCTGGATCGCCTACACCGTGCTGCGGGCCGCGCTGGAGCGGATCGGCGACGGCGACGTGACCCCGGACGCGGTGCGCCACACCCTGGACGACGGGCTGAAGGTGTCCACCGGCGGGCTGACCCCGACCCTGCACTGGCCGGACGAGACCCGGCTCGCGACGGTCGGCTTCCCGCGTCTGGTCAACGCCGACGTCACCCTCCAGGTGGTCCGGGAGGGCAGGCTGACCACCGTCCGGCGGGGCAGCACGGGGGCCGCCGCGGGCGGCGACATGACACGGACGCTGGAGAGCGCGGACGTGGGCTGACCCCCGGCCCGCGCCCGGACCTCAGAGCTGGGTCGGCTGGCGGGTGGTGAGCCCGTACTTGGTGGCGATGGCGTTCCAGAGCTCGGCCGCACGCTTCTTCTCGATCGTGGCCGTACCGCTGGCTTGGCCGGCCGCTCGGCCATGATCTGTGAGGCGGGCGTGGCCCTTGCCGCAGACCTTCTTGCTCTTGGCCTGAGCGGCCCACATCGCGTAGTGGTTGTCCGCCGAGGCCGACGCCTGCCACGCCTTGGTCAGCGCCGCGTTCAGCTCGGCGTTGTTCGGCAGCTTGTCCACGGACAGCTTGCCGAGCCGGGTGACCAGGTCGGCGCGCTGCTGGGCGGCGCCGCGCAGGTCGGCGGCGGCCTGGTCGAGGTTCTGGCACTGCCTGATGCGCTCGACCGCCTGGATCACGGTGGAGCGGCTGCTGCCGCTGTCGGCGAGCAGCTTGTCCAGCTCGGCCGCCTGCGGCTGGGCCGGGTCGGCGGCCGACGCGGACGGCGAGGGCTTCTCGCTGGCCGGGGTGGAGGAGGCGACCGGCCGGTTGTCGTCGCCGTCGTCACCGCCGCCGCTGAGCAGGGCGCCCGCGCCGATGCCGAGGACGACGATGCCGACGCCGACGGCCGCGATCAGCGGCACCCGCGAACCGGTACGGCCGCCACCGCGCCGTCCGCCGTCGTCGTCGTGGTCCATCGGCGGCCGGTAGGCGGGCTGAGCCGAGACCATGGGCGCCGGCGGACGCGGGTCCGGGGCCGGGACGCGCGGCATCTGCTGGGTCGAGCCCTGGGCGGCGCCGGCGCCGTACTGGGTGCCCCGGAAGAGGTTGTCGAACTCGGCGGGCGGCTGCCGGTCGGCGTCGTCGGCACCGGCCTGGTAGGGCGGGATGTACTGGGTGGCCGCCTCGTCCGGCCGCTGCTGCGGGTAGCCCTGACGGCCGTCGTTTCCGGTGGCCTCGGGCGGCAGCGCGCCCGACGCCACCGGAGGTATGTACTGCGTCGCGGCCTGGTCGGTGCCGCCGGAGGGGACCGGGGGAAGGTACTGGGTCGCGCCCTCGGGGCCCTGGCCAGCGCCGGGGCCCACCGGCGGCATGAACTGGGTGGCCGCCTCGTCCATCGGCGGCAGCGGCGCGGACTGCTGCGGATAGCCGTCGTTGCCGTACCCCTGGTGCTGCTGGGGGTAGGGCTGCGCGCCGCCGTAGCCCTGCGCGTCGTAGGCGGGGCCCTCGGGCGGCATCGGGCCGGGACCGGACGGCTGCTGCGGGGTCTGCCACTCCTGCGCGGCGGCCGGGGGCCAGCCCTGGCCCTGCTGGTGCTGGGGCTGCTGCTGGTCCTGGCCGGGGCCCCAGGAGCCGCCCCAGGGCTGGCCGCCCGGGGGTACCGCGGGTGTCCCCGTCATGCCCGGCAGCAGGGGCTCCCCTCCGTCGGAGGGCAGCACGATGCCTTCGTGCGCGGGTCGCGCCGAGGGCTCATCGCCCTGTCCACTCTGCGTCACCGGGACTCCTGCGATTGAAGGACGTTCGGAATCGTCGGCTCACGCTACCGGGTCCGCGGAGCCCGGTGCCACGCAGCTCAGCGCCCGAGTGCCCTTTCCCACAAGGGCACTCGGGCGCACCGACTGTTCAGGCGGCCTGCCGGACGTCGAGCCGCGCTCCGAACTCCCGCACCACCGCCTCGTCCCGGAAGGGCTGCAACCGCTGCTGGAGGTCCTCCAGGTACTCGGTGCCGCGCTCGGAGCGGAGCGTCTCCAGCAGCTCCACGGCCTTCATGCCGGTGCCGCACGCCTGCTCGATCTCGCGCTGCTGCACCTGGGCCGTGGCGAGGAGCACATAGCCGATGGCCCGGCGCCGGGCCCGCGAGACGGGGTGCCGCTCCAGCGCCTGCCGGGCGTATCTCGCGGCGGCCTCGGCCTGTCCGAGGTCACGGTGGCAGTGCGCCAACTCGTCGGCCAGATAGGCCTCGTCGAAGTGGGCGATCCACACCGGGTCGTCGCCGTGGGAGGCGTCCGCCCGCTCCAGCGCCGCGATGGCCCGCCCGGCGGACGCCTGTGCGGCGCGCACATCGCCCAGTACGGCGTGCCCGCGCGCCTCGGCCGCGTGGAACATCGACTCCGCGCGCGGGGTGACCCGGCCCCGGGCGCCCTCCTGGGCGGCGCGCGCCAACTGGGCGATCTCGCGCGGGTTTCCGAGTTCGGCGGCGAGGTGGCTCATGGAGGCGGCCAGTACATAACCGCCGTACCCCCGGTCCCCGGCCGCCTGCGCCAGGCGCAGCGACTGGATGTAGTACCGCTGGGCCAGGCCCGGCTGGCCGGTGTCGACCGCCATGTACCCGGCCAGCTCGGTCAACCGGGCCACGGCGGCGAAGAGTTCCCGCCCGACCGCCTCCCGGTAGGAGCCGGCGAGCAGGCCGGAGACCACGCTGTTGAGGTAGTGCACGACGACCGGGCGCACATGCCCGCTGCCGTACTGGTGGTCGAGGTCGACCAGCGCCTGGGTCATCGAGCGCACGGCCGCCACGTCGGCCTGGCCCACGCGCGGGCCCGCCTGCCGGGCCACCTGGGCGTCCGGCGCCGAGATCAGCCAGTCCCGGCTGGGCTCGACCAGGGCGGAGGCGGCGACCGAGGAGCCGGACAGGAAGTCGCGCCGCCCCACGTCGCTGCGCCACAGCTCGCAGACCTGCTCGATGGCCCCGAGGACCGTCGGGGAGAACTGCAGGCCCACGCCGGAGGCGAGGTTCTTGCCGTTGGCCATGCCGATCTCGTCGATCGTGACCGTACGGCCGAGCTTGCGGCCGAGCGCCTCCGCGATGATCGCCGGGGCGCGTCCGCGCGGCTGCTGGCCGCGCAGCCAGCGGGCCACGGAGGTCTTGTCGTAGCGCAGGTCGAGTCCGTGCTCGGCGCCGCACATGTTGACCCGCCGGGCCAGCCCCGCGTTCGAGCACCCCGCTTCCTGGATGAGTGCCTGCAGCCGTTCGTTCGGCTGCCTCGCCACTAGCGGCCTCGCGGCCATGCGCTACCCCCTGCGAACCCCTGGAGCGTGAAGATCACTGGTCGTTCCGGTCTGCAGATCACTTCCCAGTCGACATAACGTCAATGCGCGACATGTGCGGTTTGCCGGGGTAAAGCCGTCTCCCCCGCGCGCCCTGTGCCTACCCGCGCCGCCCGTTCGCCTCTCCCGCGCGCCCCCGCCCGTGCTCCCGTGCGCCCCGGCGACCGGGCCGGTGTGCCGCCCCGGCGCACGGCCGGGCCGTAACTCCGGGTGGACGCGGCAGTTGAGTGGGACGTGGACGAGACGACCGCGGGCCCCGAGACGGCCCGGATTCCGCGCCCGCGCGGGGGATCGCTGGTGGAGACCGCCGTTGCGTACGCCGAGGAGCGGCACTGGGACGTGCTGGCGGGCAGTTGGCTGGTGGACGCGGGCGGCGTCCGGTACTGCTCCTGCGGCGACACCGTCTGTCCCGCGCCCGGCGCGCACCCCACGCGCCCCGACTGGGCGACGCGCGCCACCGGCAGCCCGGCGGTCGTCCGGGAGATGTGGCGGGAGCAGCCCTCGGCGTCGATCCTGCTGCCGACCGGCCGCACCTTCGACGCGCTGTCCGTTCCGGAGAGCGCCGGGTTCCTGGCGCTGGCCCGGATGCGGCGCATGGATCTGAACCTCGGCCCGGTGACCCTCACCCCGGACCGGCGCATGCAGTTCCTCGTGCTGCCGGGCGGCGCGGCGAAGGCGCCGGAGCTGGTGCGGCAGGTCGGCTGGGCGGCGGCCGCGCGCGATCTGGTCGCGCTGGGCGACGGGCGGTACCTGGCGGCGCCGCCGACCCGGATCGGTTCACGGGGCGCGGTGCAGTGGGCGTGCCGCCCGACGCCGGCCAACCGGTGGCTGCCGGACGCGGAGGAACTGATCCCGCCGCTGGCGTACGCCTGCAACCAGGACTGCTGAGCACTGCCCGGGCTTCGCGGTTCCGCCGCACGGGTCCCCCGGCGAGGGCCGTCACCGTAGGGTTTCCGTCATGACGGAGGCAGCGGTACGGGTACGGGGACTCTGGAAGCAGTTCGGGCAGCATGTCGCGGTGGGCGGCATCGACCTCGATCTGCCGGCCGGGAAGTTCATCGGGCTGGTCGGCCCGAACGGGGCGGGCAAGACCACCACCCTGTCGATGGTCACCGGTCTGCTCCGGCCCGATCAGGGGTCCGTCGAGATCGTGGGGCACGACGTGTGGCAGGACCCGGTGGCGGTGAAGTCCCGGATCGGGGTGCTGCCGGAGGGACTGCGGCTGTTCGAGCGCCTGTCCGGGCGTGAACTGCTGGCCTACAGCGGGCGGTTGCGGGGGCTGCCGGGGGCGGAGGTGGACAAGCGGGCCACCCAGTTGCTGGACGTGCTGGACCTCGCCGGGTCGCAGCACAAGCTCGTCGTCGACTACTCGACCGGCATGCGCAAGAAGATCGGGCTCGCCGCGGCCCTGCTGCACAACCCCGAAGTGCTGTTCCTGGACGAGCCGTTCGAGGGCGTCGACCCGGTCTCCGCGCAGATCATCCGGGGTGTGCTGGAGCGGTACACCGCGTCCGGCGCGACCGTGGTGTTCTCCTCGCACGTGATGGAGCTGGTGGAGTCGCTGTGTGACTGGGTCGCGGTGCTGGCCGCCGGACGCATCCGGGCGACCGGGACGCTGGCGGAGGTGCGCGGGGAGCACCCGACCCTGCAGGCCGCGTTCCTGGAGCTGGTGGGCGCGAGCGGGCGGGACGCCGGGTCCGATCTGGACTGGCTCGGCGGCGGGGCGGTCCGATGACGACCGCGACGCCCGCCTCCGCGACCTCGGTACTGGTCCGGCTGAAGCTGTCCCTGCTGCGCAACGGGCTGCGCCAGTCCACGGGCCGGCGCGCCGCGTTCGTCGCCTCGGCGGTGCTCACCCTGGTCTTCGCGCTGCTGCAACTGCTGGGCTTCGTCGCCCTGCGCTTCCAGTCCCACCCGGAGTCCGTCGCCGTGCCCGGTGTGGCGGTGCTGGCGCTGGGCTGGGCGGTGATGCCGCTGTTCTTCCCCGGCGGCGACGAAACCCTCGACCCGACCCGCCTGGTCATGCTCCCCCTGCGGCCCCGGACGCTGGTACGGGGGCTGCTCGCGGCCTCGCTGGTCGGCATCGGCCCGGTGTTCACCCTGCTGGTGCTGGCGGGCTGCGGGCTGGCGCTGGCGCACGGAGCGGGCTGGGCCTTCGCGGTCGTGGGGGTCGCGCTGGCGCTGCTGACCTGCGTGGCGCTGGCGCGGGCGGTCGCCGCGGCCAACGTCCGCCTGCTGACCAGCCGCAAGGGCCGCGACCTTGCCGTACTGAGCGGGCTGGTCATCGCCATCGGCGCCCAGCTCGTCAACTTCGGTGCGCAGCGGCTCGGTTCGGGCGGACTCGGCCGACTCCGGCCGGTCGCCGACGTGCTGGCCTGGGTACCGCCCGCGTCCGCGCTGGGCGCGGTCCGCTCGGCGAGCGAGGGGTCGTACGGGGTGGCGCTGGCGCAACTCGCCCTGTGCGCAGTGCTTCTGGTGCTGCTGGTCGGGGCGTGGGCGCGGAGTCTGACCCGGCTGATGACCTCACCCGACGGTTCCACGCTCCAGGCGGCCGACGACGGTGGCCGTGACCGCGCCTCGGCGGGGCTTGCCCGGCTGCTGCCGGCCGGGCGCACGGGGGCCGTGATGGAGCGGACGCTGCGCTACATCTGGCGCGACCCGAAGACCAAGGCGGCGTGGGTGACCTCGCTGGCGATCGGACTGATCGTGCCGGTGTTCAACGCCATCCAGGGCACCGGCTCGCTGTACTTCGCGTGCTTCGCCTCCGGGATGCTCGGCATCCAGATGTACAACCAGTTCGGGCAGGACACCTCCGCGTTCTGGATGGTGGCGATGACCGTCTCCTCCCCGCGCGACGCCTACGCCGAGCTGCGCGGGCGGGCGCTGGCCCTGCTGCTGATCACCCTGCCGTACGCCACCCTCGTCACCGTGGTCACCACCGCGCTGCTGGGCGACTGGTCGCGCCTCCCCGAGGTGCTGGGCCTCTCCCTCGCCCTGCTCGGCGCCATGCTCGCCACCGGCGCCTGGACCTCGGCCCGCTCCCCCTACTCGATACCGCAGGAGGGCCACAAGAACGTCGCCCCCGGCCAGGCGGGCCTCGCCTGGATCTCCATCTTCGGCGGCATGGTCGCCTCGGCTCTGCTCTGCTCCCCGGTGATCGCGGCGACGATCTGGCTGAACATCAGCGACGGGGGCGCCCAGTGGTCCTGGCTGCTCCTCCCCGTGGGCGCCGCCTACGGGGCCGCCCTGACCCTGACGGGCCTCCGCCTGGCAGCCCCGAGAACGGCTGCCCGGCTCCCGGAGATCCTGGCAGCGGTCAGCAAGGGCTAGACGGCACCGGTTCGGCGGAGGGGGCTCGCCTCAGGAGGGCGAGTCCCCTCGCGCCCCGCCGACCGAATGCGGATCGCCCTTCAGGGTGTCCCCAAGTCACTCAGGAAGCCGTCCAGTACCCCCTGCCAGGCCGTCGGCTGGTCGTAGTGGGGGACGTGGCCCGCGTCGGGGATCTCGGCGTAGTGGCCGTCCGGGAGGACGCGGACCATTTCCTGGGCCTCGGCTCGGCCGAGTTCGCCGTCGAGGCCGCGGACGACGAGGGTGGGGCAGCGGACCTGGGTGAGTTCGTCCCAGTGGGCGTCGTGGACCCAGGTCTCGCGGGTGCGGAGCATGCGGTCGGGGTCGAAGAGGGGGCGCCAGCCGTCGGCGGACTCGTGCATGACCTCGGCGTAGAAGGCACCGCGCGCGGGGTCGGGACGTTCGAGGCGGGGATCGTCCTCGGCGAACCAGCGCCGGACGTCGGCGAGGGTGGCGAACGGCAGCGGCCAGGAGCGGAACCAGTCGGCCCACTCGGTCTGCGAGGCGGCGCCCAGCGCGGAGGCCCGCATGTCGCAGATGACGAGGCCGCGCACCAGGTCCGGACGGCGGGCGGCCAACTGCCAGGCGGTGAGCGCGCCCA
Organism: Streptomyces griseoluteus; assembly: GCF_004784465.1. Classification (GTDB taxonomy): domain Bacteria; phylum Actinomycetota; class Actinomycetes; order Streptomycetales; family Streptomycetaceae; genus Streptomyces; species Streptomyces griseoluteus. Next base: position 283,524 of record NZ_SRRU01000005.1, read on the forward strand.
TCGCGTGGCCGACGAGGACGGCGGGGGCGAGGGCGAGCTGCTCCAGCGCGGCCTCGGCGTCCTCGACGTAGGCCTCGCGGGTGCAGGCTTCCAAGGGCGGCTGCGCGCTCTGCCCGTGCCCGCGCTGGTCGAGCGCGACCGCGCGGTACCGCCCGGCGAGCCCGCGCGCGGTGGACGCCCAGTGCGCGGCGCGCCCCATCAGCCCGTGGAGGAGTAAGACGCCCCGCGCGCCGGGCCCGGTCCCCTCCTTGGGCGGGTCCGCGAACTCCCACGCGGCCAGCCGCACCCCGCCCGCTCCTGTGACCTCGATACGTCGTGCCATAGACCTGGCACCCCCCAGCTCCGCCTGCTTCGTACCGTTGTACTGCCGCTGTCGCTGTCGTGTGTTTCGCCTGGTGCTGCCGTCGCAGATTATCGAAAACTCATTCGACACGGGCGTTCGCTCCGCCAACACCCCTCGTTCGAGTGACACCGTAAGAGGAATGATCGCCCCCGCCGAGGGGATCTTCTCTGGCGTGGGGGGCGGACCGCTCGGGGAAAAACGGTCCGGAGGGACTGACCCTGGGAGCTCGGGGCTCCGGGTCGGTACCGGGGAGGTGAGGCCCCGGCGCCGCGGCGGCGCCGGGGCCTCCTCACGGTCAGCGCTTGGCGACGAAGACGTGGGAGGCGACGTCGGAGGCCAGCTCGGCCGCCTCACCGCCGCTGCCCACCAGCACGCCACCCGCCGACTCGGTCACGCTCACCACCGAGCCGGGCTGCACACCCGCCCGCCGCAGCGTGTACATGAGCTGGGCGTCGGTCTGGATCGGCTCCCCGATCCGGCGCACCACGACCGTCTTGCCGTCCGAGCCGGGGTCCAGCTCCGCGAGCGAGACCATGCCCTCGTCCAGGAACGGGTCGGCGCCGTCCTTCTCGCCCAGTTCCTCCAGACCCGGGATGGGGTTGCCGTAGGGCGACTCGGTGGGGTGGCGCAGCAGCTCCAGCACGCGGCGCTCCACCGCCTCGCTCATCACGTGCTCCCAGCGGCACGCCTCCGCGTGCACCTGCTCCCACTCCAGCCCGATCACGTCCACGAGCAGACACTCGGCGAGCCGGTGCTTGCGCATCACGCGCGTGGCCAGCCTGCGGCCCTCGTCGGTCAGCTCCAGATGGCGATCGCTGGCCACGGACACCAGTCCGTCCCGCTCCATGCGCGCCACCGTCTGACTGACGGTCGGCCCGCTCTGGTCGAGCCGTTCCGCGATGCGGGCGCGCATGGGGACGACGCCTTCCTCTTCCAGTTCGAGGATGGTGCGGAGATACATCTCCGTGGTGTCGATCAGTCCGGACATACGTGCCCCTCGATTACTTTGCCGAAGAGCTCACCGCTCCCGGCGCGTGCGCTGGCCCAGAATCAATTCTGCCGGATACCACCGACAATCGTGCCGCGCCGGCGAAACAGCGGGAACCGGCCGCGCCTCGGCCGGGAAGCGCGGGCCGTATTGACACCGCGCTGGTCCGGACCGCACGGTGATCCGCGACATCGAGGCGCGAAGGGGCACCCGCATGAGCGACGGCACGCCGGCCGACCGGTTCCTGGACGCGGCGATCGGCCTGCTGCGGCGGGTGCGCGAGGAGGAGGCCGGGGCCATCGCCGCCGCCGGGACCCTGCTCGCGGACACGGTCGAGTCGGGCGGACGGCTCTTCGCCTTCGGCGCCGGACACTCCTCGCTCCCCGCGCAGGACGTCGTCTACCGCGCGGGCGGCCTCGCCCTGATGAACCTGCTCGCCGTGCCGGGCGTGGTCGGCATCGACGTCAGCCCGGCTGTCCTCGGCTCCGCCCTGGAGCGGGTGGACGGCCTCGCCTCCGCCGTGCTGGACAGTTCACCGCTGCGCGACGGCGACGCCCTGGTGATCATCTCCCTGTCCGGCCGCAACGCGCTGCCGGTGGAGATGGCCCGGCACGCGCGCGCCCTGGGCATCAAGGTCATCGGCGTCACCTCGGTCGCCTACGCCACCGGTACCGCCTCCCGGCACTCCTCGGGCACGTTCCTGAAGGACCACTGCGACCTCGTACTGGACTCCAAGATCGCGGTCGGGGACGCCGAGCTGACCCTCGACACCGTCCCGGCGCCCTTCGCGCCCGCCTCCACGGTGGTCACCTCGGCCCTGATGCAGTCCATGGTCGCGACGGCGGCGGCCGCTCTGGCCGACCGGGGCGTGGAGCCCCCGCTGCTGCGGTCGGGGAACGTGGACGGCGGGCACGACTGGAACGCCCGGATCATGGAGAAGTACGGCGACCGGATCTACTACCACCACTAGGGCCTCTCGTTTGGATCTTGCCGGGCTCGCGGGCCCTGGCACCGCGCCTCGCGGCGTTGTCGTCGGTTGCCATGGCTCCGCCATGTCGCCCTCCTCCGCCTTGCGATGCACGGCACCAGACCCCGCTCCCTGATCCGGCCTGATCCAAACGAAAGACCCTAGACCGCCGTCCCTCTGCCGCCGTCGGCGGTTCAGACCTGCCCGGCGCCCCGAACCGTGTCCGCCAGGTCCAGCGCCGCCGCGATGCGCGCGGCCACCTCTTCCGCGTACGTCGTGTCCGTGCGGTCGAAGCCGTCGCGGGACGTGCCGCGCAGGAAGGTCAGCACGCCCAGGGTCCGCCCCCGGCTGCGCAGCGGGGTGCACAGCGCGTGGGCGGTGTCGGCGGGCCAGTGCCGGGTGCGGGCCCACTCCCGCGAGCGCTCGGCCGGTACCCCGTTCACATCGGCGCGCACCGTGCCGCCCCGTTCGGTGCACCGGGGTGCCGGGTGGTCCGGGGCGTAGCGCACGGGCAGCCCGGTGTGGACGTCGGCGCCCGGTGTCCCGGCGGGCGTGGCGGCGAGCCGCTCCAGCCGTACGGTCTCCCCGCGCGAGTCCGTCAGCCGGTCCAGCAGGGCGTGGTCGGCGAAGCCGGCGAGGGCGAACTCCAGGTGGACGACGGCCGCCTCGGCGGGGTCCTCGCACTCGGCGGCGGCGCGGGCCGCGCGGTGCAGCTGGTTGCCGCGGAACCGCAGCAGGGACGCCTCGCGCTCCCCCAGCCGGGCCTCGGTGACGTCCTGGAAGAGCCAGCCGACCCCGAGCGGCACCGGTTCCTGCCCCAGCGGAGAGGCCAGCCGGACGAACCCGCTGCGCCAGCAGCGCCGCCGTTCCCCCTCGGCCGTGCGTACCGTCACCCACAGCTCGATCGGGCCGGGCGGGGCGCCCTCGGCCAGCACATGGGTGAGCGCGTTCTCCAGCTCCTCCACCCCCTGGGCGAGGAGTTCGCCGAGCGGCCGCCCGAGCGCGGCGGACCGGCCGACGCCCAGGGCCCGCGCGGCGTGCGCGTTGACGACGGCCGGTCGCAGGTCGGCGTCGATGAGGACGACTCCCCAGGACGCGTCCTCGAACAGGGCCTCGCTCAGCGCGATGGACCGCTCCAGGTCGATCTGGGTGTGCACCTCGCTGAACGCGCAGTACAGGCCCGCCGGGCGGCCGTCCGGGCCGCGTACGGCCGCCGACTGGGTGCGCACCAGGACCCGGCGGCCGTCCTTGGTGACGAGGGCGAACTCGTGGACCTGGCGGCCGGGGGCGCGCATCGCGGACCGCAGCCGCTCGCGCACCTCCGCGTCGTCGGCGCTGCGCACCGCCCAGCCGGCGAAACCGGGCCGGCCGACCGCCTCGGCGGCGCTCCAGCCGAGGATGCGCTCGGCCTCGCGGTTCCAGTGGGTGACGGTGCCGTCCGCGTCGAAGGCGCACAGGGCGGCGTCCATGCCGTCCAGCAAGGCGTTGAGCAGGTCGGCGCCGCCCGGTTCCTCCGGTCCCAGCTCGTCGGTGGTCCCACTGCGCCGGGAAGCACTCACCCTGGTCCCCCTTGCACGATCCGTCCGGCTGACGGCGTCGATGGTCATTCAACTCGACCGTGACCCAGCCCACACGCCGTTCCGCCAGATTGCGGCGGTGAAAATCACTTGAACCTCCGGTGCCCGGTTTTTTAGGCTGGCGGCACACGGAAGGGAGGTGGTTCGGCAGATGTATGGAAACCGGACGCGTGAGGTGGCTGCGGGCTAGCGGCCCGTCACCACACCGAGTGCGGTGCCGGACCAGTACGTGATCCAAGCGTGCGGCCGGCCCAATCCCAGGCAGTCACCCGACCCGCGAGTTCGCCGGCACGTCCGGCCGGCTCCCCCGCCGCACGGCGGAGGAACCAGAACTCGCGGGTCGTTCCGTGTTCACGGGCCCTCGCGGTTCACGGGCCCGTGCGCTCTCAAGGGCTCAGCCGTTCGGTCGCCCAGGAACCGTCCGGCAGGGCGGTGTACCGAAGCCGGTCGTGCAACCGGTTCTCCCGGCCCTGCCAGAACTCCACCGTCTCCGGCGCGACCCGGAACCCGCCCCAGCTCTCCGGCACCGGCACCTCCTTGCCCTCCGGGTACCGGGCGGCGAGTCCGGCGTAGGCGTCGTCCAGCACCTCGCGGGAGCCGATCACCGTGGACTGGGCGCTGGCCCAGGCTCCGAGCTGCGAGCCGTGCGGGCGGCTGCGGAAGTAGGCGGCGGTCTCCTCGCGGCTGGTGCGCCGGGCCACCCCGCAGACGATCACCTGGCGGGCGATGGGGTGCCAGGGGAAGAGCAGCGAGATGTACGGGTCACCGGCGAGGTCGCGGGCCTTGCGGGAGCCGTAGTTGGTGTAGAAGACGAAGCCGTCGCCGTCGTAGCCCTTCATCAGGACCGTGCGGGAGCTGGGGCGGCCGGTGGGGTCGACGGTCGAGACGACCATGGCGTTGGGCTCGTAGAGCGTGCCGAGGACGGAGGCGCGGGCCGCGTCCTTGAACCAGTGGGCGAACTGGTCCATCGGGTGCGCGGCGAGTTCCTCCATGCCGAGACCGTGCGCCCGGTACTGCTCGCGCATGAACGCGGGGTCCACGGCCGGGTCGGGCTTCGGGGTGAGATCGCGGTCGGTCACGCGGTCATCCTGCCGTATGGCACTAACGTGGCACTGAGTGCCGCAGGGTCTCCCCAAGCGTGGCACTCAGGGCTATCGTGCTGTTCCCGCCCCTCGTTCCGGGTGACCCCCGCGCGTATGGGGCAGTACCGGTGATGACCGCCACCCACCCACACCGAGGAGCCGCCTTATGTCCGCGTTCGTACCCGGACTAGAGGGAGTCGTCGCTTTCGAGACCGAGATCGCCGAGCCGGACAAGGAGGGCGGGTCGCTCCGCTACCGGGGCGTCGACATCGAGGACCTCGTCGGGCACGTCTCCTTCGGGAATGTGTGGGGGCTGCTGGTGGACGGCGCCTTCGCGCCGGGCCTGCCGGCGGCCGAGCCGTTCCCGATCCCCGTGCACTCCGGCGACATCCGGGTGGACGTGCAGTCCGCGCTCGCCATGCTGGCGCCGGTGTGGGGCCTCAAGCCGCTGCTGGACATCGACGCCGAGCAGGCCCGCGACGACCTCGCCCGCGCCGCCGTCATGGCGCTCTCCTACGTCGCCCAGTCCGCGCGCGGCCAGGGGCTGCCGATGGTGCCGCAGCGGGAGATCGACAAGGCCCGCACGGTCGTCGAGCGGTTCATGATCCGCTGGCGCGGCGAGCCCGACCCGAAGCATGTCGCGGCCGTCGACGCGTACTGGACCTCTGCCGCGGAGCACGGCATGAACGCGTCCACCTTCACCGCGCGGGTGATCGCCTCCACCGGGGCGGATGTCGCTGCCGCGCTGTCCGGGGCGGTGGGTGCGATGTCGGGGCCGCTGCACGGGGGTGCCCCCTCGCGCGTGCTGGGGATGATCGAGGAGATCGAGCGCACCGGTGACGCCGTCGGGTACGTGAAGAAGGCGCTGGACCGGGGCGAGCGGCTCATGGGGTTCGGGCACCGGGTGTACCGGGCCGAGGACCCTCGGGCGCGGGTGCTGCGGCGGACGGCGCGTGAACTGGGCGCTCCGCGGTTCGAGATCGCCGAGGCGCTGGAGAAGGCCGCGCTGGAGGAATTGCACAATCGGCGGCCGGATCGCGTGCTGGCCACCAACGTGGAGTTCTGGGCGGCCATTATGCTCGACTTCGCCGAAGTTCCCTCGCACATGTTCACTTCCATGTTCACGTGTGCGCGTACTGCCGGATGGTCGGCGCATATTCTTGAGCAGAAGCGCACGGGGCGACTGGTGCGGCCTTCTGCGGAGTACGTGGGGCCCGGGACTCGGAAGCCTTCTGATATTTCCGGGTTCGAGAACATCGCCCACTGAGTGGGGTGACTGGGGCGCGGAGAGCGGCTGATCCGCCGTTGGGGCTGGTCGCGCAGTTCCCCGCGCCCCTTAAAAGCAAAACCCCTTCACGCGGGGGTCAGCAGCGAGGCGTGGTGCTTCTCCGCCACCAAGGGGTGCGCTCGGAGTTTGCCCTTCAATTCGTTGTAGCCGTACTCCGCGAAGAGCGGGTTCGACGGGTCCGTGGATATGCCTCGGGCCTTTTCCGCGTGCGGGAAAGGTACCGGGGTTATTTTCGCGTCCAGGCTCGGGTTGTAGAAGAAGGGGACCGAGTAGCGTTCCGTGGCTGCGGGCGGGCTCACCACGCGGTGGTTGGTGGCCACCAGGTAGCCGTTGGTGGCGACTTCCAGGAGCTCACCGAGGTTGACGACGAAGGCGCCGTCCAGGGGCGGGACCTCGTGGAAGTTGCCGTCGGCGCGCTGGACCTGGAGGCCGCCGACCGTGTCCTGGAGGAGCAGGGTGAGGAAGCCGTAGTCCTTGTGGGCGCCGACGCCCTGGTCGGTGCCGTCGCCCGCGCTGCCGGGGTAGCGCACCAGCTTGAGGTGCGGGTGGGCGTGGGCGCCGAAGACCGGGTCGTAGAAGCCGGCCGGGGCGCCGATGGCGGTGAGCAGTTCGCGCAGCAGGCGCTGGGCGACCGCGCTGAGCCTCTCGATCCAGGCGAGCGCGGCCGTGCGCAGCTCGGGCAGGGCGGCGGGCCACTGGTTGGGGCCCTGGAGCCACCAGTACGGCGGCTCGCCGGGGCCGGGTACGCGGGCCGGGCGCTCGGCGCCGATGTCGAGCTGGTCGCGCCAGTCGCGGGCGCCGCCGGTGCGCTCGTCTCCGGTGCGGGTGTAGCCCCTGAAGTGCGGGGAGTTGACGTTGTCCAGGGCGAGCCGGTCGGCCTCGGGCAGCGCGAAGAAGGCCCGCATGGCCGAGGTCAGGGCATCGGTCTCGGCCTGCGTCACGCCGTGCCCGGTCAGCTGGAAGAAGCCCACGTCATGGGCGGCGCTGTGCAGCCGGGCGTGGAAGAGGGCCCGCTCCTGGGGACCGCGGTCGGCGGCCGAGAGGTCGATGATCGGGAGCTGGGCGTACGACGGGTCCGTCGTATGAGTCGTCATGGTGCGTCCGCGAGGTGTACGGGGCACGGGCAGCCGCGAGGGGTGTGGCGGCCCCCTGGTGCCGGACGAAGAGAGAAGAAGACGAGAAGAGGGGGCTGGATCAGGCGGAGCGCCGACAGCCCATGCTCGTGACGCGCACGTAGTCCACGTGGCGGCGCCGGACGAGCATCGGAAGCATGGGCCCAGAGTACTGCGGGCCTTCGATTTGCTGTGTGACGCGGGTCACGCCCTGGGTTCGGGGCTCAGCCGAGGGCGTCGTCCAGCAGTGCCGCCCACTGGGCCACGACCCGCTCGCGGCGGGCGGTGTCGTCGGTGAGCAGGGTGGCGAGGCCGAGGCCGCGGGCCATGTCGAGCAGCCCCTGCACGCTCTCGCGCACACCGGGCCGGGACTCGTCGGCGCCGAGGAGTTCCACGGCTATCCGGTGGCTCTCCCGGCCGACGCGGGCCTCCAGCTCGGTCACCCGGCCGCGCAGCTGCTCCTCGTTCGCGGCGGCCACCCAGAGCTGGAGCGCGGCCCTAAAGAGCGGCCCGGTGTAGAGGCCGACCAGGGCGGAGACGACGGCCCCGCGGTCGCCGGGGCCGTCCGGGTACAGGTCGCGCAGGGCGGTGGAGCGCCGTTCCGCGACGTACTCGACGGCGGCCGTGAAGAGGTCCTCCCGGGTGGGGAAGTGGTGCTGGGCCGCGCCCCGCGAGACGCCCGCGCGCTCGGCGACGACCGAGACCGTGGAGCCCGCCCAGCCGTGGTCGGCGAGGCAGGCCACGGCGGCCTCCAGCAGCCGCAGCCGGGTGGCCCGGCTGCGGTCCTGCTTGGGTACGCGGTCGCGTTCCGCCGTACTCACACCACCCATGCCGCATCCCGTCTTTCCAGGAAGGCCGTCATCCCCTCCCGCGCCTCGGGGGCGGAGAACAGCCGGGCCGAGAGCGCGGTGAACCGGTCCGCGTCCCGGTCGAACATCTCCAGCACCCTAGCCGTGAGCAGCTCCTTCGTCGCGGCCAGGGCCTGGGGCGAGGACCGGCGCAGGCCGTCCAGGACCGGGGCGAGGGCCTCGTCCACGTCGTCACCGGTGAACGTGAGCAGGCCGAGCCGTACCGCCTCGGCGGGGCCGAAGCGCTCGCCGGTGAGGTAGTAGCGGGCCAGCTCGCGCGGGTCGGCGCGCGGCAGCAGCGGCAGGGAGATCACGGCCGGGGCGACCCCGATGCGGACCTCGGTGAAGGCGAAGGTGGCCCCGGCGGATGAGACCGCGATGTCACAGGCGCCGACCAGCCCGAGCCCGCCCGCGCGGACATGTCCGGTGATCCGGGCGACCACCGGCTTCGGCAGCTCCACCAGCTGGCGCAGCAGCCCCATTAGGGCGTCCGGGTGGGGCGGTTCGCGCAGGTCGGCCCCGGCGCAGAAGGTGTTGCCGGTGTGGGTGAGCACGACGGCCCGGACACCGGGGTCCTCTGCGCAGTCGGCCAGAGCGCCGGCGAGTTCCGCCACCAGCGGCGCGGAGAGGGCGTTGCGGGTGTCCGGGGAGTCCAGGCTGAGCGTCTCCACGGCCCGGCGGCGGGTACGTCCGACGAGGGTCATGGGCGCAGCTCCCGGCGCAGGATCTTGCCGGAGGCGGCACGGGGCACCCCGTCGGTGAAGGTGACCCCGCGCACCCGCTTGTACGGCGCGACCCGCTCGCCCACGTACAGCATCACGTCGTTGGCGCTGAGGTCCGGCGCGGTGGACTGGCGGACGACGAAGGCGTGCGGGGCCTCGTTGCCGTCGTCGTTGACGACGCCGATCACGGCCGCGTCCGCGATGCCGGGGTGGGTGAGCAGCAGGGCCTCCAGTTCGGCCGGGGCCACCTGGAACCCCTTGTACTTGATGAGTTCCTTCACCCGGTCCACCACGAACAGCCAGCCCTCGTCGTCCACTTGGCCGACGTCGCCGGTGTGCAGCCAGCCGTCGGCGTCGATCATCGCGGCGGTGGCGTCGGGGCGGCCCAGGTAACCCTTCATGATCTGCGGGCCCCGGATCAGGATCTCGCCGCGTTCGCCGGGGCCGAGGTCCTTGCCGGGGTCGTCCAGGGAGACGATCCGCATCTCGGTGCCGGCGAGGAGTCTGCCGACCGTGCCGGGCGGGGCGTCGCGCAGGTGGGCGAGCGGGACGACATGGGTGCCGGGCGACAGCTCCGTCATGCCGTACGCCTGGCCCAGCGGCGGCAGCCCGAGCCGGTCGGCGCAGGCCGCGGCGAGGGCGGCGTCCAGCGGGGCGGCGGCACTGAGGACGTACCGCAGCGAGGAGAGGTCGTACCGGGCGACCGAGGGGTGCTTGGCGAGGGCGAGCACGATGGGCGGGGCGACGTACAGGCCGGTGATGCGGTGGGTCTCGATCGCCGCGAGGAAGGTGTCCAGCTCGAAGCGGGGCAGCACGACCACGGTGGCCCCCTTGCGCAGGGGCGCGTTCATCAGGGCGGTCAGGCCGTAGATGTGGAAGAAAGGCAGCACCGCGAGGATGCGTTCATCGGGCTCCACCGTGACGGCGGGCTCCAGTTGCGCGAGGTTGGTGGCGATCTGCCGGTGGGTGAGCATCACGCCCTTGGGCGTGCCGGTGGTCCCGGAGGAGTACGGCAGTACGGCGATGTCCTCGGCCGGATCGACCGCTACGTCCGGCTCGGGGGCGGTGGTGGCGAGCAGCTCGGTCAGCGAGCGGTGGCCGGGCGCCTGGTCGCAGACGAAGATCTCCCGTATCCCGCCCGCGAGTTCGGCCGCTCGGCGGGCGGTCGGCAGCAGTGGGGAGACGGTGATCATCCAGCGGGCCGAACTGTCCGCGAGCTGCTTGGCAAGCTCCTGGGGGGTGTGCAGCGGATGCGCGGTGGTGACGGTGGCGCCGGCGCGGGTGGCCGCGTAGAAGGCGAGCGGGAAGGCGATGGTGTTGGGACTGTGCAGGGCGAGTACGTCACCCTTGCGCACCCCGGCCTCCGCGAGCGCCGCCGCCAGTCTCCGGTGCAGGAGGCCGAGTTGGGCGTAGGTGATGGTAGTGCCGTCCACGCCGTCGACCAGCGCGGGCCGGTCTCCGTAGGCGGCGGCTCGGCCCAGGACGGCGTCATGGATGGCCTCTTCGACCGGTGGGACCTCGGCGTACGGGCTGTGGAACACGGTTCCTCCGAACGTCGCTCTCTCTAGTACGACTTGGGCAGGCCGAGGGTCTGGTGCGAGATGTAGTTGAGGATCATCTCCCGGCTCACCGGGGCGATCCGGGCCACCCGCGCGCCGATGATCAGCGAGGCGAGCCCGAACTCGCGGGTCAGACCGTTGCCGCCGAGGGTGTGCACGGCCTGGTCGACGGCCCGTACGCACGCCTCCCCCGCCGCGTACTTGGCCATGTTGGCCGCCTCGCCCGCGCCGATGTCGTCCCCGGCGTCGTAGAGGAGGGCCGCCTTCTGCATCATCAGCTTCGCCAGTTCCAGCTCGATGTGGGCCTGGGCGAGGGGATGCGCGATCGCCTGGTGGGCGCCGATCGGGGTCTTCCAGACGGTGCGCTCACGGGCGTACTCCAGCGCCTTGGCTACGGCGTACCGGCCCATCCCGATGGCGAACGCGGCCGTCATGATCCGCTCCGGGTTCAGTCCGGCGAAGAGCTGGAGCAGCCCGGCGTCCTCGTCGCCAACAAGGGCGTCGCCCGGCAGCCGTACGTCGTCCAGGACTAGTTCCCACTGCTTCTCGGCGGCGCTCAGCTCCATGTCGACCGGGCTGCGGGAGAAGCCCTCGGCGTCGCGCGGGACGATGAAGAGGCACGGCTTGAGCTTGCCGGTGCGGGCGTCCTCGGTGCGGCCGACGATCAGGACGGCGTCGGCGTGGTCCACCCCCGAGATGAAGACCTTCCGGCCGGTGAGCAGCCAGTCGTCGCCGTCCCGGCGTGCGGTGGTGGTGATGCGGTGGGAGTTGGAGCCGGCGTCGGGCTCGGTGATGCCGAAGGCCATCAGCTTCGTGCCGTCGGCGAGTCCGGGGAGCCAGGTGCGCTTCTGGTCCTCGGTGCCGAAGCGGGAGATCACTGTGCCGCAGATGGCCGGGGAGACAACCAGCATCAGGAGGGGGGCTCCCGAGGCGCCCAGCTCCTCCAGGACGAGGGAGAGTTCGGCTATGCCGCCGCCCCCGCCGCCGTACTCCTCCGGGAGGTTGACGCCGAGGTAGCCCAGCTTGGCCGCCTCTTGCCAGAGTTCGGTGGGGTAGCGGCCTTCTTCTATGACTCGGGTCATGTAGTCGCGGCCGTAACGCTTGCCCAGGGCGGAGACTGCTTCGCGGAGGGCCTGGTGTTCTTCGGATTCGATGAGGGTGGGCACTTCTGTCTCCTTCGGCTGCGGGTTGTCGGTGGCTGGTCGCGCTCACGCGGGGGTAGCCGCACATCTACGCGGCCCCGCGCCCCTCAAGAAGGCCGGACGGCTTCCACGACTGCCAGCAGGGCGCCCATCTCCACCTGGCGGCCTACTGCGGCTGGGAGGGCTGTGAGCGTGCCGTTGGTGGGGGCGGTGATCCGGTGTTCCATCTTCATCGCCTCCAGCCAGATCAGGGGCTGGCCCGCCTTGACCTCGGTGCCCTCGCTCAGGCCCTCCGCCACGCGGACGACCGTGCCGGGCATGGGGGCCAGGAGGGAACCGGGGGCGTGTTCGGTGGCGGGGTCGGGGAAGCGGGGCAGGGCGGTGAGGGCGGTGGCGTTCACGTGGACCTGGTCGCCGTAGCGGGCGATCTCGAACTTCCGCCGCACACCGTCCACTTCGAGGACGACCAGGTGCGGGGCAGCCTGCACCACGCGGACGCCGTCCGCCGCCAGGCCGGTGCGGGTGTGGCGGTAGGCGACCTCGTGCTCCTCCCCCGCCCGCTCGTACCGCTTCACCTGCGGGCCCGAGGGGACGTTGCGCCAGCCGCCGAAGCGGGAGCGGCCGTGGGCGTCGGCGAGGGCCGCGGCGAGCGGGGCGTACGGGTCGGGGGCGGGCTCGGTGAGGGCGGTGAGGTGGCGGTCGTAGAAACCGGTGTCCATGCGGGCTTCGGTGAACTCGGGGTGCCTCAGCGAGCGGACCAGCAGGTCGCGGTTGGTGACCGGGCCGTGCAGCGCGGTGCGCTCCAGGGCGCCGGCGAGCCTGCGGACCGCCTCGGTGCGGGTGGGGGCGTGTGCGACGACCTTGGCGAGCATCGGGTCGTAGTGCACGCCGATGGTGTCGCCGTCCGCGCAGCCGGTGTCGAGCCGTACGCCGTCCGGCACGGTGAAGCGGTGCAGGGTGCCGGTCTGCGGGGCCCAGCCGCGCGCGGGGTCCTCCGCGTACAGCCGGGCCTCGACGGCGTGTCCGTGCGCGGCCGGCTGCTCGGCGGGGAGGGCGTGCCCCTCGGCGACGCGGATCTGCTCGGCGACCAGGTCGACACCGAACACCGCCTCGGTGACGGGGTGTTCGACCTGGAGGCGGGTGTTCATCTCCAGGAAGTGGGCGCGGCCGTCGGCCACCAGGAACTCCACCGTGCCCGCGCCCTCGTAGGACACGGCACGCGTCGCCCGCTCGGCGAGCGCGTACAACTGCTCGGTGAGCGCGGGCGGCAGACCTGGCGCCGGGGCCTCCTCGATGACCTTCTGGTGCCTGCGCTGGAGCGAGCAGTCGCGGGTGCCGAGCGTCCACACCGTGCCGTGGGAGTCGGCGAGGACCTGCACCTCCACATGGCGGCCGTTCTCCAGGTACGGCTCCACGAACACCTCGCCGTCCCCGAAGGCGCTCGCCGCCTCCGCGCGGGCGTCCTCCAGCGCACCGGGCAGCGCGGCGAGGTCGCGTACCACGCGCATGCCGCGTCCGCCGCCGCCCGCGGCCGCCTTCACCAGGACGGGCAGGTCGGCCGGGCTGACGTCGTGTGCGTCGAGCGGGGCGAGGCCCATCAGTTCCTTGGCGCGGGTCTTGGACGCCATCGCCTCGATCGCCCCGGGCGGGGGCCCGATCCAGACGAGCCCGGCGTCCCGTACGGCGCGGGCGAAGTCGGCGTTCTCGGAGAGGAATCCGTAGCCGGGGTGCACGGCGTCCGCACCGGCCGCGAGGGCGGCCTTCACGATGAGATCGCCGCGCAGATACGTCTCGGCGGGCGCCGCACCCGGCAGCCGTACCGCTGTGTCGGCCACACGTGTGTGCAGCGCACCCTCGTCCGCGTCAGAGTGTATGGCGACGGTACGTATGCCCAGGTCGGCGCAGGTGCGGAAGATACGGCAGGCGATCTCGCCCCGGTTGGCGACGAGCAGGGTGGAAATCATGGGCCTCACATCCGGAAGACGCCGAAGCCGCCACGGGCGCCCTCGTAGGGAGCGGTGTGTATGGCGGACAGGCACATACCGAGGACGGTTCGGGTGTCGCGGGGATCGATGACGCCGTCGTCGTAGAGCCGCCCGGACAGGAACATGGGGAGCGACTCCGACTCGATCTGCCCCTCGACCATCGCGCGCAGGGCGGCGTCCCCCTCCTCGTCGTACGGCTGTCCCTTGGCCAGGGCCGACTGGCGGGCCACGATCGACAGCACGCCCGCGAGCTGCTGCGGGCCCATGACTGCCGACTTGGCGCTGGGCCAGGCGAAGAGGAAACGGGGGTCGTAGGCGCGGCCGCACATGCCGTAGTGGCCGGCGCCGTAGGACGCGCCCATGAGGACGGAGAGGTGCGGCACCGTGGAGTTGCTGACCGCGTTGATCATCATCGAGCCGTGCTTCACGATGCCGCCCTGCTCGTACTCCTTGCCGACCATGTAGCCGGTGGTGTTGTGCAGGAACAGCAGCGGGATGTCGCGCTGGTTGGCCAGCTGGATGAACTGCGCCGCCTTCTGCGACTCCTCGCTGAACAGCACCCCGCGCGCGTTGGCCAGGATGCCGACGGGGTAGCCGTGCAGCCCGGCCCAGCCGGTGACCAGGCTCGTGCCGTACAGCGGCTTGAACTCGTCGAAGTCGGAGGCGTCGACCAGGCGGGCGATCACCTCGCGCGGGTCGAAGGGGGTGCGCAGGTCGCCGGGGACGATGCCGAGCAGTTCCTCGGGGTCGTACTCGGGTGGCTCGGCGAAGTCCGGATCGGCGTACGCCTTGCGGTGGTTGAGCCGCGCGACCACCCTGCGCGCCTGCCGGATCGCGTCCCGCTCGTCCACCGCGAAGTGGTCGGCGAGGCCGGAGGTACGGGCGTGCATCTCGGCTCCGCCCAGCGACTCGTCGTCGCTCTCCTCGCCGGTCGCCATCTTCACCAGCGGCGGCCCTCCGAGGAACACCTTCGCGCGGTCCTTGACCATGATCACGTGGTCGGACATGCCCGGGATGTACGCGCCGCCCGCCGTGGAGTTGCCGAACACCACGGCCACGGTCGGGATGCCCTCGGCCGACAGCCGGGTCAGGTCCCGGAAGATCGCCCCGCCGGGGATGAAGATCTCCTTCTGCGAGGGCAGGTCGGCTCCGCCGGACTCGACCAGGCTGATGACGGGGAGGCGGTTGGCCCGCGCGATCTCGTTCGCCCGCAGGGCCTTCTTCAGGCTCCACGGGTTGCTCGCGCCGCCGCGCACGGTCGCGTCATTGGCGGTGATCAGGCACTCGGTTCCTTCGACCACGCCGATGCCGGTGACCAGGGAGGCGCCGACGGTGTACTCGCTGCCCCAGGCGGCGAGGGGGGACAGTTCCAGGAACGGCGTGTCGGGGTCGAGCAGCAGCTCGATCCGCTCACGGGCGAGCAGCTTGCCCCGCTTGCGGTGCCGGGCCACATATTTCTCGCCCCCGCCCGCGAGCGCCTTGGCGTGCTCCGTCTCCAGATCGGCGAGCTTGGCGAGCATGGCGTCGCGGTTGGCCTGGTGGTCGGGGGCGGTGGGGTCGAGGGAGGTTCGCAGGAGGGTCATGGGGTGCCTCCGGGGTGACGGGGGTCTCCGGGGTGGAGGGGCGGGGCGCCGGAGGGGCGCACGGTCCGGGGCGTCACAGGAGTTCCTCCGGGATGTCCAGGTGGCGGGAACGGAGCCACTCGGCCAGGGCCTTGGCCTGGGGGTCGAAGCGGTGCCGGGCGGCCACGCCGGCGCCGAGGATGCCGGCGACGACGAAGTTGAGGGCGCGGAGGTGGGGCAGGACATGCCGGGTGACCGGGAGTTCGCGGGCCTCGGGGATCAGCTCCCGGAAGCGCTCGACGGTCAGCTCGTGCGCGAGCCAGCGCCAGCCGTCGGCGGAGCGGGCCCAGACGCCGACGTTGGCGTCCCCACCCTTGTCCCCGCTACGGGCTCCGGCCACATGGCCTAGGGGGACACGGCGGGTGCTGCCCCCCTGGAGGGGCTCGGGCAGCTCGGGTTCGGGCACTTCGTGGAGCGGCAGCGTCTCCCGCGGCGCGCCCACATCGATACGGCGCCCATCGTGGAGGACGGCCACATGGTCAACGGCACCATGGGGTACGGCCACATGGTCGAACACCCCATAGGGCGAGCCCTTCCCCGGGGGCGCGAGCACATGGAAGCCGGGGTAACTGGCGAGCGCCAGCTCGATCGCGGCCCCGCTCAGCCCCCGCCCGACCACCTCGGGATCGGCGTCCCGTACGACGAGCCGGAGCAGCGCACTCGCTGTCTCCTCCGTCTCGGCGTTGGCCTGGTCGGTGCGGGCCAGCTCCCAACGCACCTCTTCCGGAGCCGCCTTGGCGAGCGCGACGTCCATCTGGTCGCGCACCAGCTCCGCCTTGGCCTCGATGTCGAGACCGGTGAGGACGAAGGCGACCTCGTTGCGGAAGCCCCCGAGCCGGTTCAGCCCGACCTTGAGCGTGGGCGGGGGCGCCTCACCGCGCACCCCCTCGATCCGCACCCGGTCCGGCCCGTCCTGGCGGAGCCGTACCGTGTCCAGCCGGGCGGTGACATCGGGCCCCGCGTACCGGGCACCCCCCGTCTCGTACAGCAACTGGGCCGTGACCGTACCGGTGTCGACGAAGCCGCCGGTCCCAGGATGCTTCGTCACGACACTGCTGCCGTCGGCGTGGATCTCGGCCAGCGGAAAGCCGGGACGTCGTACGTCACCGTCCTGGAAGAAGGCATAGTTGCCGCCCGTGACCTGGGTCCCGCACTCCAGCAGATGCCCGGCGACGACGGCCCCGGCGAGCTGGTCGTGGTCCCCCGGTCCCCACCCGAAGTGCGCGGCGGCGGGCCCGGTGACGAGCGCGGCGTCGGTCACCCGCCCGGTGATCACCACGTCGGCCCCGGCCCGCAGACACTCCGCGATACCGAAGCCGCCGAGGTAGGCGTGGGCGGCGAGGGTGCCGGGGTACGCGGCGGTGAGGTCGTCGCCCTCCACATGCGCGACCCGTACAGGTATCCCGAGCCGCTCCGCCAACTCCCTTACTTTCTCGGCAAGCCCGGCCGGATTGAGCCCGCCCGCGTTGGTGACGATCCGCACCCCGCGCTCGTGGGCGAGCCCGAGGCAGTCTTCGAGCCGGCGCGCGAAGGTGCGGGCGTACCCGGCGCCGGGGTCCTTCAGCCGGTCGCGGCCGAGGATGAGCATGGTCAGCTCGGCGAGATAGTCCCCGGTGAGTACGTCGACCTCGCCGCCGGTCAGCATCTCGCGCAGGGCGCTCGAGCGGTCGCCGTAGAAGCCGGAGAAGTTGCCGATACGGAGGGGGGTCACCGTCACCGGGCGGGCTCCTCGGGCGTGGCCTCCCCGGGCGCGGCTTCCTTGGGGTCGCGCCCGGCGCCGGGCGGGCCCGCGAAGGCCTGGGCGATGTCCAGCCAGCGGTCGGCGTCCGCGCCGACGGCGGTCAGGGCGAGGTCGGCGCGGTGGGCGCGCTGGGTGACGAGCAGGCAGAGATCGACCGCGGAGCCGGTGACCCGTTGCGCGGCGTCCTCGGGACCGTGGGTCCACAGCTCGCCCGAGGGGGCACGGACCTCGACGCGGAACTCGTCCTCCGGCGCGGGCAGTCCCCGTACCGCGAAGGCGAAGTTCCGGGCCCGCACACCGATGCGGACCACATGCCGGAGCCGGTCGGTGGGTGCACGCACCACACCCAGTGCGTCGGCCACGTCCTGGCCGTGGGCCCAGGTCTCCATGAGCCGGCCGGTGGCCATGGCGGCGGCCGACATGGGCGGCCCGAACCAGGGGAACCGGGTGTGCCGCGCGGCCGCCTCCCGCAGGGCGTGGTCCAACTCCTGCCGACCGTTCCGCCAGCGAGTGAGCAGTTCGGCGGGGCCGAGCCGGACGCCTTCCTCGGCGCCGTCGTCGACGAAGGTGCCGGGCGACGTGAGCGCCTGTTCGGCGAACTTCTGGAAGGCCGCCTGGTCGCTCATGGCGAGCAGGGCGGCTCGGTCGGTCCAGTGCAGATGGGCGATCTGGTGGGCGATGCTCCAGCGCGAAGCGGGCGTCGCGCGTGCCCACTCGCTCTCGGTCAACTCGGCCACGAGCAGGTCGAGTTCCCGGCTTTCCTCACGCAGGTCGTCGAAGACGGGCGTCGGATCGGACATGGGCAGGAGCATGGCAGCGGGGGCAGAAACAATCAAGCGTGCTTGCATTAATTCAAGGGGAGCGAGGTGCCGGAAATCAGGTGCGCCCGGAGCGTCTCCTCCGGCTAGGTTCACCGGATGCGCGTATTCACGGACCCCTCGGAACTGCGACGACTGGTGCGGGACGGGCTGGGGCCGGGGTGCCGGGTCACGGGTGTGGAGAGGCTGCGCGGTGGCTCGAAGAAGGGGGTGTACCGGTTGGCCCTGACCGGGGCGGGCGCCCCGCCGACCGTGATCGCCTACAGCTGGGCCCCACAGGAGAACTACTGGCCGAGTGTGCCGACGCCCCACGCCTCCGGCCTGGCGCCGTTCCTGTCCGCGCACCACACCCTTCAGGCAGCCGGTGTGCGCACCCCACACGTCCTGTACGTGTCCGAGCCCGACGACCTGGCCCTGGTGGAGGACATCCCCGGCGACACCCTGGAGGCGGCCTTCACCACCGACCCCGTCCGAGCGGCGAAGGCCCTGGGCGAGCTGGCCGTGGCCCTGGACCACATGGCCGCGCACACCTCTCCGGCGGACCACATCAGCGAGGACGTGGCCCTGACCCGAGCCCTCGACGACCTCGCCGAGTCAGCAGCCCGCGACCCGCGCATCGACGCGGCGACCCCGGCCCTGGCCAACCGCCTGCACGAACTGCACGCGGCGCTGGCCCCTCGCCCCACCTACTCCCTGGTCCACGGCGAACTCGGCCCCGACCACATCCTCCTCACCCCCGACGCCCACCCTGTCCTGATCGACATCGAGGCCCTCTCCCACTCCGACCCCGAACAGGAACACGCCTACCTGCGCCTGCGCTTCGGCCCCCACTACGCCCCCCTCTCCCGCCCCCTGGACCCCGCCCGCCTGTCCCTGCACACCCTCGCCCTCCACCTCTCCCTGGTCGCGGGCCCCCTCCGCCTGCTGGACGGCGACTTCCCCCACCGCGACGCCATGCGAGGAATCGCGGAACACAACACGCGGGAGGCCCTACGGCTGGTGGGGCCGGTGACCTGAGCCGGCGATCAGCCGCGGAGGCAGGCACTCCGAGCGGCAGGAGCGCGCTCCGGGCCGGACGTGAGCCGGCGACAGCCCCACGTCATCGAGCACTCCCGACACCCCCGCTCCGCGCACGGAGTGCCTACGCCTCCGGCGCCGGCGGTGCCACTCGCCGCGTCTGGGTACGCACCGCGCCGATGCTCGCCGCGATGACCAGCGCGATGGCGGCGGCCTGGGTCAGGGAGAGGGTCTGGTGCAGGACGAAGAAACCCGCGGTGGCCGCCACGGCCGGTTCCAGGCTCATCAGGATGGCGAAGGTCGGGGCGGGGAGGCGGCGGAGGGCGAGCAGTTCAAGGGTGTACGGGAGGACCGAGGAGAGCAGGGCCACTGCCGAACCGAGGGCGATGGTGGTGGGGTTCAGCAGCCGGGCGCCCGCGTCGACGATGCCCAGCGGGAGGAACACCAGCGCGGCCACACCCATCGCGAGGGCCAGTCCGTCGGCCTGGGGGAAGCGGCGCCCCGTACGGGCGCTGAAGATGATGTACGCCGCCCACATGACGCCCGCCGACAGGGCGAAGCCGACGCCCAGCGGGTCGAGTCCGCTGAAGCCTCCGCCGCCCAGCAGGAAGACGCCCGCCAGGGCGAGGGCCGCCCATACGGCGTTGATCGCGCGGCGGGAGGCGAAGACGGACAGGGCGAGCGGTCCGAGGACTTCCAGGGTGACCGCGAGACCCAGCGGGATACGGGCCACCGCCTGGTAGAAGAGGCCGTTCATCCCGGCCATGGTGAGACCAAAGACGATCACCGTGCCCCAGTCGGTACGGGAGTGCCCCCGCAGCCGGGGCCGGCACACCACCAGCAGCACGACGGCCGCCGCCACCAGGCGCAGCGTCACCACGCCGAGCGCGCCCGCGCGGGGCATCAGCGTCACCGCGAGCGCCCCGCCGAACTGGACCGATATCCCGCCCGCCAGCACCAGCCCGACCGGCCCCAGCGAGCCGAACCGGCCAGGGGAGTCCGGGGTGGCGGAGGTCTTGGCCGGGGTGGAGGTACGGACGGTGGTCACGGGCTGTCCTGGGGAGCGGCGGGAGTGGGCTTCATGCGTACACCTCGATGTACTTCCCGGTCCACGATAATGGACCTCCGTCAGGTGTGTGAACCCTTATGCCACTGTACGCAGCCGGTGTCCTGGATGCTGAGATCAAGGACCGGCGGGCCGGTGCCTCATCGGCGGGCCATGTACAGGTCGAACGCCTTGTGCAGCATCTTGTTCAGCGGGAAGTCCCACTCCCCCACGTACTCCGCCGCCTCGCCGCCCGCGCCGACCTTGAAGCGGAGCAGGCCGAGCAGGTGGTTGGACTCCTCCAGGGTGTCGGTGATGCCCCGGAAGTCGTAGACGTGCGCGCCCAGCTCATGGGCGTCGGACATCATCCGCCACTGCATGGCGTTGTTGGGCTGGACCTCCCGCTTGCGGGCGGTGGAGGCGCCGTACGAGTACCAGACGTGGCTGCCCACGATCAGCATCGTCGCCGCCGCCAGCACCTCCCCGTCGTGGTGGGCGAGGTACAGCCGCATGCGGTCGGGGTCCTCGTTGGCGAGCGCGGTCCACATCCGCTGGAAATAGGCCAATGGACGCGGGATGAAACGGTCGCGCTCGGCCGTCTCCCGGTACAGCTCGTAGAACACCGGCAGGTCGTCCGCCCCTCCGCGCACCACCTTCACGCCCGCCTTCTCGGCCTTCTTGATGTTGCGCCGCCACTGCTGGTTGAGCCCACCGTGGATCTCCTCCAGCGACCGCCCGGCGAACGGCACCTGGCACACGTACCGGGGCTGCCCCGCCGCGAAGCCCTCCTCCGCGTCCGGTTCGCTCTGCCGCCATCCCATACCGCGCAGCCGGTCGGCGAGGGCCTGGGCGCGCGGGTCCTGCCAGGTCGGCTCGGCGTCCCGGAGCCGGTGTGCGGCCGGGTCGGCGATGGCGGCCTTGACCGCCTCCGGGCTCCAGCGGCGGGCCACCACCGGCGGGCCCATCTTCACCGAGAACGCCCCCCGCGCCTTGAGGTGCGCCAGCATCGGTTCCAGCCAGCGCTCCAGGCCGTCCGCGTGCCAGTCGATCACCGGCCCCTCCGGCAGATACGCCAGATACCGCTTCACCTTGGGCAGCGGCCGCAGCAGCACCAGCCCCGCCCCCACGATCCGCCCTTCCTCGTCGAACCATCCCAGGCTCTCCGCCCGCCAGTCGGGCTTCACCTCCCCCCACGACGGCACCTGCATATGGCTGACCGAGGACCGCGAACCCACAAAGGCCAGGTGCTCGGTCCGGCTGACAGGGCGCAGGGTGAGGCTCATACGGAGGACTCCTTCGCGCAGGCAGATCCCGTCACCCTACGATCCGCACCGCCCGTCTCCGGGGCCGAACCACCGCCGACGTCCCGTATCCGCCACCCCTGCACGCAGCCCCTGCACACAGGGCACACCGCGAGCCGCCCCGTACTCCTCGGTCACTCCCGCCCCTCCCTCTCCAGCCCCTCCGCCAGTACCTCTGCCAGGTGCCGGGCACGTATCCCCGTCAGTTGCTCGATCTGGGTTCGGCAGGAGTAGCCGTCCGCCAGGACCGCCGCGTTCTCGGGGGCGGAGCGGAGGGCGGGGAGGAGCTGGTCTTCCGCGCAGGTGCGGGAGATCTCGAAGTGGTCCTTCTCGAAGCCGAAGTTGCCCGCCAGGCCGCAGCAGCCGCCGGTCAGGGAGCCGGTGAGGGCGGCGGAGGTGCGGAGGTCGCGGTCGGCGGTGTCGCCGAGGACGGCGTGCTGGTGGCAGTGGGTCTGGCCGGTGACGGGGCGGTCGAGGGCGGGCGGGGTCCAGTGGGGGGCGTGCCGGCGGAGGGTTTCCGCGAAGGTGCGGACGGCGGCGGCCAGACGGGGTGCGCGGGGGTCGTCGGGCAGGAGTTCGGGGAGGTCGGCGCGGAGGGCCGCCGCACAGCTCGGTTCCAGGACGACGACCGGGGCCCCGGCCTCCAGTACCGGTTCCATCAGGTCCAGCGTGCGGCGCAGCACCGCGCGGGCCCGGTCCAGGCGGCCGGTGGAGATGTAGGTGAGCCCGCAGCAGACCTGCGCGCGGCGCGCCCCGAGCAGCGTGGTCGGCGTGCGCGAGGTGCCGTCTCCCACCGGGCGCCTGCCGGGCAGCAGGGTCGGCGGCAGCGCCACCCGCAGCCCGGCCGACTCCAGCACCCGGACGGCGGCCCGCCCCACGGACGGCGACAGATGCTCGGTAAAAGTGTCCGGCCACAGCACGACCAGTTGTCCCGAGCCACCGGTCTCCGGCGCCGGTGGCCGCGCCCGCCACCACCGGCTGAACGTCCCCTCCGCCAGCCGGGGGATGTCCCGCTCCGGCGCGATACCGCCCACCCGCTTCCCCAGCCGGGCCAACGGCCCCACCGCGGCCAGCCGGTTCAGCAGCGGTGCCGCCCGCGCACGCGCCACCCACCGCAGCCACACCGGCAGCGAGCCCAGGCTGTAGTGGGCGGCCGGGCGCAGCCGGCCGGCGTAGTGGTGGTGCAGGAACTCCGCCTTGTAGGTGGCCATGTCGACGCCGACCGGGCAGTCCGAGCGGCAGCCCTTGCAGGACAGACAGAGGTCGAGGGCGTCCCGGACCTCGGCCGAACGCCAGCCGTCGGTGATGACCTCGCCGGCGAGCATCTCGTGCAGCAGCCGCGCCCGCCCCCGCGTGGAGTGCTCCTCCTCCCCCGTCGCCCGGAACGACGGGCACATCACCGCGGACCCGCCCACCGACTCCGTACGGCACTTGGCGACCCCGACGCACCGGCGGACGGCCGCGCGGAAGTCCCCGTCGTCGTGCGGGTAGCCGAAGGCGACGTCCACCGGGCGGCGGGGCAGCACCGCGAAGCGGAGGTTGTCGTCCAGCCGGGCCGGGCGGACCAGCATGCCGGGGTTGAGCAGGTCGTCGGGGTCCCACACCGCCTTGGCCCGCTCGAACAACGCCACCATTTCCGCGCCGTACATGCGCGGCAGCAGTTCCGCGCGGGCCTGCCCGTCGCCGTGCTCCCCGGACAGGGAGCCGCCGTGGGAGACCACCAGCCCGGCCTGTTCCTCGGAGAAGCGGCGGAACCGGCCCACCCCGGCCTCGGTGAGCAGGTCGAAGTCGATCCGGACGTGGACGCAGCCCTCCCCGAAGTGGCCGTAGGGAGCGCCGCGCAGGCCGTGGGCGGTGAGCAGGGCGCGGAAGTCGCGCAGGTAGGCGCCGAGCCGGGCCGGCGGTACCGCGCAGTCCTCCCAGCCGGGCCACGCCTCCGTCCCGTCCGGCATCCGGGTCGCCGTACCGCTCGCGTCCTCGCGCAGCCGCCACAGGCCGCGCTGGGCGACGGGGTCGGTCACCACCAGCGCGTCCACCGCGTCGGCCGTGCTCACGACGGCCTCCGCACGGGCCCGCGCCTCCGCCTCCGAGGCTCCGCCCGTCTCCACGAACAGCCACGCGCCGCCCTTGGGAAGCCCGATCGGCGCCCGGATCAGGTCGGCCGCCATGCCCTCCACGGTCAGCGGGCCGTGCGGCAGCAGACCGGGGGCAGCGTCGGCGGCGGCGCTCTCGTCGGCGTACCCCAGCACCGCCAGGGCGTGGACGGCCGACGCCTCCACCAGGTCCAGGACCGCCTCGGTGAGGACGCCGAGGGTGCCCTCGGAACCGCAGAAGGAGCGGGCCACGTCGGCGCCGTGCTCGGGGAGGAGGGCGTCCAGCGCGTACCCGGAGATACGGCGGGGCAGCTCGGGGAAGCCGGTGCGCAGGCGGGCCAACTCCCCCTCCACCAGCACCCGCAGACCCTCGGGTGCGCCGGACCAGCCCCGGCCCGGGCGCAGCCGTTCGCCGCGCGCGGTGAGTACGGACAGCTCGCGCACGCTGTCGGCGGTGGTGCCCCAGGCCACGGAGTGGGCGCCGCAGGAGTTGTTGCCGATCATGCCGCCGAGCGTGCAGCGGCCGTGCGTGGACGGGTCGGGGCCGAAGCGGAGGCCGTGCGGGGCGGCCGCCGCCTGCAGCCGGTCCAGCACCAGGCCCGGCTGGACCCTCGCCGTACGCCCGTCCGGGTCAAGCTCCAGCAGGCCGTTCATGTGCCGGGTGAAGTCCAGCACCACGCCGGCGCCCGTCGCCTGCCCGGCGATGGACGTACCCCCGCCCCGCGCGACCACCGGTGTCCCGCGCGCCCGGCACACCTCCAGCACGGCCGCCACGTCCTCGGCGTCCCGAGGGGCCACCACGCCCAGGGGGACCCGCCGGTAATTGGACGCGTCCATCGTCGTCAACGCCCGCGCCGTCGCGTCGAAGCGGACCTCGCCCCGCACGGCCCGCCGCAGCTCCGAAGCCAGCCCGCCGTCGTCAACGATCCCCATGGCCATTCCCCCGTCCGTCCGACCCCGTCGATCGGTCATGGCTCCAGCATG
Source organism: Streptomyces griseoluteus (assembly GCF_004784465.1). Taxonomy (GTDB): domain Bacteria; phylum Actinomycetota; class Actinomycetes; order Streptomycetales; family Streptomycetaceae; genus Streptomyces; species Streptomyces griseoluteus. The sequence goes on from NZ_SRRU01000005.1 coordinate 307,758, forward strand.
CATCCGATCACGCGACGTCATCAGAAGTTGTCCACAGACACCCCCCGCTCCTCAGCTCGTCGTACGACCGCACAAGTCCACGACCCGGAGGCGTCGTCTCATCCGACGGACACGGCTTCGTCCGGTTTCGCGCACCCGATACGCTCCGACACGTGGCCGACATCGAGATCCCCGCTGACATCAAGCCCGCCGACGGACGTTTCGGCGCGGGCCCCTCCAAGGTGCGGACGGAGGCGCTCGCCGCGCTCGCGGCGACCGGCAGTTCCCTGCTGGGCACCTCCCACCGGCAGGCCCCGGTCAAGAACCTGGTGGGCCAGGTCCGCGAAGGCATCAGCTCCCTGTTCTCCCTCCCGGACGGTTACGAGGTCGTCCTCGGCAACGGCGGCTCCACCGCGTTCTGGGACATCGCCACCCACGGGCTGATCGAGTCCAAGTCCCAGCACCTCAATTTCGGTGAGTTCTCCTCCAAGTTCGCCAAGGCGGCCAAGCTCGCCCCCTGGCTGGCCGAGCCGACCGTCATCGCCTCCGACCCCGGCACCCACCCGGAGCCGAGCGCCGAGGCGGGTGTGGACGTGTACGCGTTCACGCACAACGAGACCTCCACCGGTGTCGCCATGCCGATCAAGCGCGTGGCCGGTGCCGACGAGGGCTCGCTCGTCCTGGTGGACGCCACCTCCGGCGCGGGCGGCCTGCCGGTCGACGTCTCCGAGACGGACGTCTACTACTTCGCCCCGCAGAAGTCCTTCGCCTCCGACGGCGGCCTGTGGATCGGCGTGTTCTCCCCGGCGGCCATCGAGCGCGCCGAGCGGATCCACGCGTCCGGCCGGCACATTCCGGAGTTCTTCAGCCTGCCCACGGCGATCGACAACTCCCGCAAGAACCAGACGTACAACACCCCGGCGCTCGCCACGCTCTTCCTGCTCAACGAGCAGCTCGAGTGGCTGAACGGCCAGGGCGGCCTCGACTTCGCCACCGGCCGTACGAAGGACTCCTCGACCCGGCTGTACACCTGGGCGGAGGAGTCGAAGTACGCGACGCCGTTCGTCACCGACCCGGCCGAGCGGTCGCAGGTCATCGGCACGATCGACTTCGCCGACGAGATCGACGCGGCCGCGGTCGCCAAGGCGCTGCGCGCCAACGGCATCGTGGACACCGAGCCGTACCGCAAGCTCGGCCGCAACCAGCTCCGCGTCGCCATGTTCCCGGCGATCGACCCGGCCGATGTCGAGGCGCTCACCAAGTGCGTCGACTATGTCATCGAGCGGATCTGAAACCTGTAGATCCACGTGAGTGGGGGCGCCCGGTGGTGAACCGGGCGCCCTTTCCCGTACCCCGCGCTTGTCGCTGTCCCTAGCCCTTGCGCCGCATCCGCCGCATGCCGAACACCGCGGCGGCGCCGAGGGCGAGGAGGACGGCGCCCGTCTTGAGGCCGCCCCCGCCGCTCTTCTCCCCCGCGGCGGAACTCCCGCCCGTGGACGGTGACTCGGAGGCCACGGCGCCGCCCTCGGGTGCGTCCAGCGCCCTTACCTGGCTCTGCGCGCCCTCGCTGCCGTACATCAGCTTGGTGCCGTCGGCGGAGTAGCTGACGGACTCGCCCTGGCCCTGGAGGGGCACGTCCAGGCGGTCCAGCTTCTTGATCCGGCCGCCGTTCCAGTCGTAGGAGATGCCGCCGAAGTAGCCGCGTACGGCGAGCTGTCGGCCGTTCGGCGAGAAGGCGGCGTCGGTGGCCCACAGGTCGACGGGGGCGACCGGGCGGAAGATGTTCGCACCGGAGGACGACAGCTGGGCGGGGCCCTCGTACAGGTGGCCGCCGTCCTCGTTCTTGTCGATGATGTAGACGCGGCCGGTCTTGGGGTGGACGGCCAGCGACTCGGCGTCACGGGGGCCGTCGGAGTACTTCACCACGTACTGCGTGGCCGTGACCGTCTGGTCCTTCAGGGTCTTCGGCTCGGGCAGGCGGTAGATCCAGACATAGGGCCAGCGACCGTGGAAGTTGTCCCCGATGTCGCCGACGTAGATCTGGTTGTCCGGCCCGATGGAGATGGCCTCCACGTCACGCGGGGAGCCGATGCCGCGCAGGGTGAGCGTCGCGACGGTCTTGCCGGTGCGGCTGTCGACGGCGTAGAGGTAGGGGCCGTCGTCGCTGTCGTTGTGCGTCCAGTAGACGCCCGGGTGCAGGTGGGAGGCGGCCAGGCCGCTGGACTCGGTGATCCTGGAGTCCTCGATGGTGAACCCCCGGTCCCCGTCCGCGGCGTGGGCGGGCAGGGCGCAGGCACCCGCGAGCAGGGCCCCGGCGAGCAGGGCGAACGGTCGGCGCATGGTCCAAGACTGCCACCTGGCGCGGACGTTCAGTGGGGTGGTGGGCCTCACATCGGCCCCGGGTGCGGGCCTGTGCCGGGATCCGCCATCATGAGCGGATGCTCAGGTTCATGCCCGTAGGTGACTCCATGACGATCGGGAGCGCGGGCGAACACACGTGGCGTTACCGGCTGTGGCAGCACCTGCGGGGCACATACGGCGGCCCGTTCCAGATCGTCGGTCCCCGCGAGACGCTGTACGACCAGGCCACCGGGGAGCCCGACTCCTACGAGTACGCCGATCCCGACTTCCCGCGCGCCCATCTCGCCGGGTGGGGCGAGGGCTGGCAGCACATGGCTCCGCTGATCGGGGAGGCGGTGCGGGCGCACCGGGCCGACGTGCTGCTGGTCTCTCTGGGGCTGATCGACCTGGGTTTCTACACCAACGCGGAGCAGACGGTCGACAACGTGCGAGCGTTCGTGGCCGCGGCCCGTGAGGCGCGTCCGCGCGTACGGATGGTGCTGCTGCCGGTCATCCCGAACATACGCGCCCAGGAGGACGGCCCCTTCGCCGAACAGGTCGACCTCTTCAACACGCTCCTCGCCAAGACGACCGCCGACCTGGACGAACCCCGGTCCCCGCTGCTGCTGGCCTCGGCGCCGGAGGGCTGGGACATCCACACGGACACGTACGACGGCACGCACCCCAACGCCGGCGGCGAGCACCGGATCGCGGGGGCGTTCGCGGGGGCGATGCACGAGGCGTGGGGGCTGGGGGAGCCGTACGTGGCTTGAACGGACCGACCGGGTTCCGGCGTCTCCCGGTGACGGTGCGTATCGTTGAACCGCGCGGCTGCGCACAAGTGGGCAGCCGGGGAGGAGCGCCACGATGACCGTCCTCGACGACAGGACCGCGATGGCCGAGAGCGACACCGCACGCTTGGACGAGTGGTTCGAGCTGATGCCCGTCCCCGAAGGATTCCGGGCCGAGATCGTCGGGGGCTGCTTCCACATGGTGCCGCAGCGGAACACGCATTGGCAGATCATCCGTCGGGTCGTGCGGGCCCTGGAGAACAGGTTCGGACCGGACGTCATGGTGTTCTCGGACGTCCGCATCGATTTCCCCGGCCACCAGAACGGCTTCTGCCCGGATGTCGCCATGCTCAAGGACTCGGCGGAGCCGGACGAGACGGGGCACTGGCGCCACCAGGATGTCCAGTTCGTCTCCGAAGTCATCTCCCAGGGCACGGCCGCGAACGACTACGGCCCCAAGAGGACCGCTTACGCCGTCGCAGAGGTCCCCGTCTACCTCATCGCGGACCCCTACCAAGGGCGGTGCCACGTCTACACCGACCCCAAGGACGGCGAGTATGTCCGTGCCCTCGAGGTGAGGTTCGGCGGCGACATCGACCTCACCGGCACGACAGTCGACCTCGTCCTCAAAACCCACGACTTCCCGCGCGACTGACCCCCACCGCTTGCCTAGAGCGCGCTCCAAGACGTTGGCTAGGGGGGCATGAGGTACACGCAGCTTGGACGTACGGGACTGAAGGTCAGCCGGCTGGTGCTGGGGACCATGAACTTCGGACCGCAGACCGACGAGGCGGACAGCCACGCGATCATGGACGCGGCGCTGGACGCGGGCATCAACTACTTCGACACCGCGAACGTGTACGGCTGGGGCGAGAACAAGGGCCGTACCGAGGAGATCATCGGAAGCTGGTTCGCGAAGGGCGGCGAGCGGCGGGAGAAAACCGTCCTGGCCACCAAGGTTTACGGGAACATGGGCGCAGAAGGCGACGCCTGGCCCAACTACGACAAGCTCTCCGCGCTGAACATCCGCCGCGCGGTGGACGCCAGCCTGAAGCGGCTGCAGACCGACTACATCGACATCTACCAGTTCCACCACGTCGACCGGAACACCCCGTTCGAGGAGATCTGGCAGGCGGTCGACGTCCTGGTCACCCAGGGCAAGATCCTCTATGCCGGTTCCTCCAACTTCCCCGGCTACAAGATCGCCCAGGCCAACGAGACGGCCCTGCGCCGGGGGACCCTCGGTCTGGTCAGCGAACAGTGCCTGTACAACCTCGCCGAGCGCCGCGCCGAGATGGAGGTCATCCCGGCCGCCCAGGACTACGGGCTCGGCGTCATCCCCTGGTCGCCGCTGCAGGGCGGTCTGCTGGGCGGGGTCATCCGCAAGGAGGCCGAGCGCGGGCGCCGCGCCTCCGGCCGCGCGGCCGAGGCCCTCGCGGACACGGCCACGCGCAACCGGATCGAGGCGTACGAGGAACTGCTCGCCAAGCACGGCCTGGAGCCCGGCGAGGTCGCACTCGCCTGGCTGCTGACCCGGCCCGGCGTCACCGGCCCGATCGTCGGCCCGCGCACCCGGGAGCAGCTCGACTCGGCGCTGCGCGCGGTGGAGCTGGAGCTGAGCGAGGAGCTGCTGACCGGCCTGGACGAGATCTTCCCCGGCCCGGGCCCCGCCCCGGAGGCGTTCGCCTGGTAGCGGCAAGCGAAAGGCCGCTCCGTACGGGGTTCCCCGCGGAGCGGCCTTGGGCGGCAGCCGTCAGTGGACGGCCGCCGCCACGGCGACGACCACCAGCATCAGGACGAGCGCACCGGCCATGATCCGGTTCCGGATTTTCGGTTCCACGACGACGAGCCTAACGGGCCGCGCCCAGTGCCCAGCGGGCGACCGGGGAGTACCGGGGCTGCTCGCCGGGCACGCCGGAGGCCGGCAGGTGGCTGCGGACGAGGACCAGTTCGCCCACCGTCCAGGCGGTACCGGCGAATTCGGTGAGGGCGTCGGCGTAGGGCCGCAGTTCGGTGTCGCCCCTGCCCCGGGCCAGTGTGAGATGCGCCCGGTAGTGGCGGTGCTCCTCGCCGCCCACCCCGGCCCGGCGTCCGGCCGCCTGGGCCCGTCCGGCGAGTCTGCCCAGGGCGGTGAGGTCTCCGGAGGCTCCGGCCCACAGTGCCCTGCCCCGGCCGAAGCTGCCGCCTCCGGCGAGGGCCAGCGGGAACGGTGTGCTCCGTGCGGCCGCGCGCTCCAGCCGGCGTTCCAGCTCGGGCACGGTCTCCTCAGGGACCTCGCCGTAGAAGGCGAGCGTGAAGTGCCAGCCGTCCGGCTGGGTCCACCGCAGCGCGTCGGCCCCGGCCAGCCGCCGCAGCGCCCGCACCTCCCGGCCCAGTTCCTCCACGGCACCCGGGGGCGGAAGGACGGCGGCGAAGAGTCTCATCCCCACACGATCCCAGACGGGTACGCTGCCGCATCGTGACCGACGACGTCGAGACAGCGACAGCGGCCGCCCTGGCCGGCGCCGGAGTGGTGCGCGAGGGCTACGGCAAGGATCTGGCCCGGATCGACAAGGGCGCCGGGGACTTCGCCACGGCCGCCGACGTGGCGGCCGAGCGGGCCATCCTGGACGTCATCCGGGCGGCCTGGCCCCACGACGCGGTACTCGGCGAGGAGGGCGGCCGGCAGGGCGCCACCGACACCGGGCGCCTCTGGCTCGTCGACCCCCTGTGCGGCACCCTCAACTACGCCGTCGGCAACATGCTCGTCGCCGTCAACGTGGCCCTGCGCGACGGCCCCGCAGCCGTGGCGGACCCCTTCACCGGCGAGGTCTTCCGCACCGACGGCAAGACGGCCTGGCTCCACCACGAGGGCACCGACACCCCGCTGCGCCCCACGGCGGCGACCGCCCTGGTGGACGTCAACCTGGACCCGCCCTTCCCGAGCGCCCCCGGCTTCCGCGCCACGGCCCTGCTGGCGCACCCGGTGTTCATGGCGCGCTTCCGCCCCCGAGTGGTCTCCACGACCCTGGCCCTGACCTGGGTGGCAGCAGGCCGCCGAGCCGCGTACGTCACCGACGGCACGCACCTCTCCGACAGCGTCCACTTCGCCGCCGGAATCACCCTGTGCCGGGCTGCGGGCTGCGTGGTCACGGGCCTCGACGGCGCACCACTGGGCCAGGACACCCGAGGCCTGGTGGCAGCCGCGGACGCGGACACCCACAGCCTGTTGATGGCGATGCTCCGCGACGAGTCCTGACCGCCACCTCACCCGACCGAAGTCAGCTCCCCGCTCCCGCGCGGCACGCACCGCGGCGGACCGTCCGCCCGCCGCAGCCTCCCCAGACCGCCCGGCATCGGCGCGTCGCCGCCGCGCGGCACGACCGACAGAGGCGGCACCCGAGGCCGGGACGCGGCCGACCCGACGAACCCGGCCAGGTCACGCCCTCGGACCTCACGCCGCCGGCGTCAGCTCCTCGGTCCCCCTGGGCACGAACCGCAGATGCGGCCCCCGGTGCCAGGTGAGCCGGAGTCGGAGGTCGCCCTCGCGGGCCAGGAACAGGCCGATGACGGCGGCCGCCGCGGCCGACACCACGCCGCCCGCGACGAAGCCGAAGCGGGCGCCGTACGTGTCGGTGACCCAGCCGACGAGGGGGGCGCCGAGCGGGGTACCGCCCATGAAGACCATCATGAAGAGGGACATCACGCGGCCCCGCATGGCCGGGTCGGTGGACATCTGGACGGCGGTGTTGGCGGTGACGTTGACCGTGAGGCCGAAGGCGCCGATGGGGACCATCAGGAGGGCGAACAGCCAGTAGGAGGGCGCCAGCGCGGCGACGATCTCCACCGTGCCGAAGGCCAGCGCGGCCGCGACCAGCACCCGGAACCGGGCCGTACCGCGCCGCGCCGCGAGCAGGGCGCCGATCAGGGAGCCGACGGCCATCAGGGTGTTGAACAGGCTGTACGCACCGGCGCCGGCGTGGAACACGTCGTCGGCGAAGGCGGTGAGCCAGACGGGGAAGTTGAAGCCGAAGGTGCCGATGAACCCGACGAGCACGATGGGCCAGATCAGCTCCGGCCGCCCGGCGACATGCCGCAGCCCCTCCCGGAGCTGGCCCTTGCCGCGCGGGGCGCGGTCGACGGAGTGCAGCTCACGGGTGCGCATCAGCAGCAGCCCGGTGATGGGCGCGACGAAGGACAGCCCGTTGGCGAGGAACGCCCACCCGGTGCCCACCCCGGTGATCATCAGACCGGCGACGGCCGGACCGACCAGCCGGGCGGACTGGAAGTTGGCCGAATTCAGGCTGACCGCGTTCTGGAGCTGGCCGGGGCCGACCATCTCGGAGACGAAGGACTGCCGGGCCGGGTTGTCCACGACCGTGGCGAGACCGACCGCGAAGGCGGCGACGTACACGTGCCAGACCTGGACGTGTCCGGAGAGGGTGAGGGCGGCCAGCGCGAGGCCGGTGAGGGCCATCGCGGACTGGGTGAACAGCAGCGCGGGCCGCTTGGGCAGCCGGTCGACGAGGACACCGCCGTACAGGCCGAAGAGCAGCATCGGCAGGAACTGGAGCGCGGTGGTGATGCCGACGGCCGCCGAGGAGCCGGTGAGGCTCAACACCAGCCAGTCCTGGGCGATGCGCTGCATCCAGGTGCCGGTGTTGGAGACGACCTGACCGGCGAAGAACAGCCGGTAGTTCCGGACCTTCAGCGAGCTGAACATCGAGGTTCTGCCGGTGGCCCGGGTAGTGGTTGCCGGTGCGGGGACGGAAGCTGCTCCGGGTCCCGTACTCAAAAGGTCGCCTCCTGAAGCGATGCCGTGGCTACAGTTGCGCGAGCTTCTCCAGGACGGGGGCGGCGGCGCGCAGGGTGGCCCACTCGTCCTCGTCGAGGCCCTCGACCAGGCCGGCCAGGAACGCGTTGCGTTTGCGGCGGCTCTCGACGAGCATCGCCTCGGCCTGCTCGGTCCGGGTGACGACCTTCTGGCGCCGGTCCTCGGGATGCGGCTCGAGCCGGACCAGGCCCTTGGCCTCCAGAAGCGCGACGATGCGGGTCATCGAGGGCGGCTGGACGTGCTCCTTGCGCGCCAGCTCGCCCGGAGTGGCCTGTCCGCAGTTGGACAGCGTGCCCAGGACCGACATCTCGGTGGGGCTCAGCGACTCGTCGACGCGCTGGTGCTTGAGTCGACGGGACAGCCGCATCACGGCGGAGCGGAGGGAGTTCACGGCGGCCACGTCGTCGCCGTGGGTGAGGTCCGACATGTCTTTAGCCTAACTCATTACTCTCACTAAGGAACATCACCCCGCACGACACGGCTCGTGATGTCCGCCACTGTGTCCAACCATCACCCGTACGAGTGAGTCGGTTCCGAAAAGTGACCCATCGGGTGGCGGGATGTGGCGACCCTCGTACGCATGGGGACCAGTGTGCTCAGCCTGCGGATGGACGGGGAGCTGCTAGAGAGGCTCCGGGAACGCGCGGCGAAGAGAGGAATGAGCGTGCAGGACTATGTGATCCGCACGCTCGTCAGGGACGACTTCGACGAGCGGTTCCAGACCGCCGTCGACGAGACCGAGAAGTTCTACGGGGTCACATGAGACTCATGTGACCCCGCAGGAAACTCAGCCGTGCCCCGGTCAGGTCAGACCGAGGGCCGGCATCAGGTAGTAGAAGCCGAAGACGGCCGCGACCAGGTACATCGCCACCGGGATCTCCCGGGCGCGCCCGGCGGCCAGGCGGAGCACCACGAAGGTGATGAAGCCCATGCCGATGCCGTTGGTGATCGAGTAGGTGAACGGCATCATCACCATGGTCACGAAGGCCGGGATGGCGATGGTGAAGTCGTCCCAGTCGATCTCCCGGATCGAGCCCGCCAGGATCAGGAAGCCCACCGCGAGCAGCGCGGGCGTGGCGGCCTGGGACGGCACCATGGTTGCGACCGGGGTGAGGAACAGCGCGACACCGAAGAGGGCGCCGGTGACGACGTTGGCGAGACCCGTACGGGCGCCCTCGCCGACGCCCGCGGTGGACTCCACGAAGCAGGTGGTGGCCGAGGAGGAGCTGGCGCCGCCCGCCGCGACGGCGAGGCCGTCGATCAGCAGGACCTTGTTGATGCCCGGCATCTGGCCCTGGGCGTCGGTCAGCTTGGCCTCGTCGCTGACACCCATGATCGTGCCCATGGCGTCGAAGAAGCAGGACAGCAGGACGGTGAAGACGAAGAGGACGCCGGTCAGCACACCGACCTTGGCGAAGCCGCCGAACAGGCTGACCTGGCCGATCAGACCGAAGTCCGGCGTGGCGACCGGGTTGCCCGGCCACTTCGGGGTGGTCAGGCCCCAGGACGGCACCTTGGCGACCAGGTCGATGATCACCGCGAGCACGGTCATCGTCACGATGGAGATCAGGATCGCGCCCGGCACCTTGCGGACGATCAGCGCGAGCGTGAGCAGCACGCCCAGCACGAAGACCAGCACCGGCCAGCCGGTGAGGTGACCGCCCGTGCCGAGCTGGAGCGGGACGGTGGTCTGGGCGATGTCCGGGATACGGGTGACGAAGCCGGAGTCGACCAGGCCGATCAGCATGATGAACAGGCCGATACCGATGGCGATGGCCTTGCGCAGCCCGTAGGGCACCGCGTTCATCACGCGCTCACGCAGACCGGTGGCGACCAGCAGCATCACCACGAAGCCGGCGAGCACCACCATGCCCATCGCGTCCGGCCACGACATGCGCGGCGCGAGCTGGAGCGCGACGACCGTGTTGACGCCGAGCCCGGCCGCCAGCGCGATCGGGACGTTGCCGATCACGCCCATCAGCAGGGTGGTGAAGGCGGCGGTGACCGCCGTGGCCGTGACGAGCTGGCCGTTGTCCAGGTGGTGCCCGTACATGTCCTTGGCGCTGCCGAGGATGATCGGGTTCAGGACGATGATGTACGCCATCGCGAAGAACGTGGCGAAACCGCCCCGGATCTCCCGCGCGACGGAGCTGCCGCGCTCGGAGATCTTGAAGTAGCGGTCGACGGCGCCGGAGGAGGGCTTACCGCCCGGCTGTTCGGGGGTAGGAGCCTGGGCCGTGGCCGAGGTGGTCATGCGAGTCCTCTTCACCATTCAGGGTTCCCCCGAGCCCTTTTGGAGTTTCGTACGAACAGAAACAGTCAAAGACAAACCGCTTCAGTATGAACGTATGAAGCCTAGATCGCTATCTCCGCGCGTAGATATTCACCGAATGTCCGTGCGGCAGCGGGCTGCCGGGCGTGGTGTGGCGCCTCGTAAGCTGTGCCCATGACGAAGTGGACCCCCAAGCACGAAGCGCCGGAGCCCCTGGAGGGGCCCGTGGTCGCCACCATCACCGGCGGCACGATCGTGTGGTTCGTCCTCTTCCTGGTCCAGCTCCCCTTCTACGGCTGGTTCGAGGACCACGGCCATCTGTGGTGGCTGTGGACCTGTCTGGCCGGGGCCGGTCTCGGCCTGATCGGCATCTGGTACGTGCGCGGGCGGGACGCCGCGATCAAGCGGGCGGCCGCCGAGCGGGAGACCGTCCCCGCCGAGTGACCTCCGCGTCGAGTGACCTCCCGATCGACTGACCTCCGGGTCGTGCGGGACCCCTGGACGGAATGCGGATTCCGTGTTGTCATGCCCACTGCTGTCCGATGACAACGTTGTTTTCGCGCGCTGACAACGTTGCCTTGAACCGCCCCTGAGCACGTCCGGCCCACCACCTCAGAGGTTTCTGCATGACATGGACACGGCATATCGGCCGCCTCATGGCGGGGACACTGGCGGCGACCGCGCTGCTGGCCACCCCTGCCCACGCGCAGGCCGACCCGCCGACCCGGCTGACCGACCTCGTCAATCCGTTCATCGGCACCCAGAACGAGGGCAACACCTACCCCGGCGCGGCGGTGCCGTTCGGCATGGTGCAGCTCTCCCCCGACACCGGGCACAACACCGGCTACGACTACGCCCAGGACCATATCCGGGGCTTCTCCATGGTCCACCTCTCCGGTGTCGGCTGCGGCCTCGGCGGTGACCTCCCGGTGCTGCCCACCACGGGCGACGTCACCACCACCGACTACGCGAAGTACGCCGCGAGGTTCAGCCACGACGACGAGTCCGCGAGCCCCGGCTACTACCGCGTCGGTCTGGACTCCGGCATCGAGGCCGAGCTGACCGCGACCGCCCGCACCGGTGTGCAGCGCTACACCTTCCCGGCCACCGACAAGGCCAACGTCCTGCTCAACGCGGGCCAGTCGCTGCACACCAAGGTCGCCACCGAGGTCGAGATCCTGGACGACCACACCGTGCGCACCAGGCTCACCGGCCGCGGCTTCTGCCAGGACACGGTCCCCTACACGCTCTACACGGTCACCCGCTTCGACCGCCCCTTCACCGCCCACGGCACCTGGACCGGGTCCACGGTCACCGACGGCGCGAAGACCGGGGCGGACGGCGCGTATCTGCGGTTCGACACCCGCAAGGACCGCACGGTCGAGGCCACCACCGCGCTGTCCTACGTGGACGCGCGGGGCGCGCTCGGCAATCTGCGCGCCGAGGGCGGCCGGTCCTTCGACGCGGTGCGCGGCGCGGCCCAGCGGGCCTGGGAGGACCGGCTGGACGACGTACGGGCGCACGGCGGGAGCGACACGCTGCGCCGGACCTTCTACTCCTCGCTGTACCGGTCGTTCCTGGCGCCGAACATCGGCAGCGACACGGACGGCCGCTACACCGGCTGGGACCAGAAGATCCACCGCACCCGGGGCTTCACCTACTACCAGAACTGGTCGCTGTGGGACACCTACCGCACCCAGTCCCAGCTGCTCTCGCTGCTCGCGCCGCGTGAGGCGCGGGACATGGCGATCTCGGTGATCCGGATCGACGAGGAGAGCGGCTGGCTGCCCAAGTGGGGCTACGGCACGGTCGAGACCAACATCATGACCGGCGACCCGGTCACGCCGTTCCTGACCAACGCCTATCAGCAGGGCCTGCTGCACGGCTGGGAGGAGCGGGCCTACAGGGCGCTGAAGAAGAACGCGGACGGCGTGCCGCCCGCCGACTCGCCGGCCGTGGGCCGGGAGGCCAACCGGGAGTACCTCGCCGACGGCTTCGCCCCCTATGTGAAGAACCGCCCGCACGCCAAGCCCGGTGACTCGGACTACGACCACGGGGCGTCGGCCACGCTGGAGTACGCGCTCTCGGACGCGATGCTGTCCCGGATGGCCCGTGACCTCGGGCACCGCGCCGACGCGGACCGGTATGCGGCGCGGGCGCAGAACTACCGGAAGATCTTCGACCCCTCGACCGGCTTCTTCCGGGCCCGTGACGCCTCCGGCGCCTTCACCGGACCCGCCGACCCCGCGAAGAGCGAGGGCTTCCACGAGGGCACGTCCTGGCAGTACCAGTGGCTCGTGCCGCAGGACCTGCCCGGCATGGTGGACCTGGTCGGCGGCAAGCAGGCGGCCAACGACCGGCTCGACTCCTTCTTCGCCTACGGCCAGTTGACCGAGGACCCGGCGAAGACGGCCCGCGAGGTGTGGGTGAACGGGCCGTACGACTACTACAACGCGGACAAGTACAACCCGCAGAACGAGCCCGACCTGATCGCGCCCTACACCTACCTGTCCACCGGGCAGCCGTGGAAGACGACGGACGTGGTGCACGCGGCGCTGACCCTGTTCACGGACGGGCCGACCGGAATGACCGGAAACGACGACCTGGGCACGATGTCCGCCTGGAACGTGCTGTCGTCCATCGGCGTCTTCCCGGTCCAGCCCGGCTACGACACCTGGGGCCTGTCCACCCCGGTGTTCGACCGGGTCGACCTGACGCTGGACCGCCGGTACTACCCGCACGGCGCGCTCACCATCACCGCGCCCGGCACCTCGGCGGACACCCGGTACGTACAGGCGGCGCGGCTGGACGGCGCCGCGTACGGGCGGACGTATCTGACCACCGGGGCGCTGCGGACGCACCGTTCGCTGTCCTTCACGGTCGGGTCGACGCCCTCTTCGTGGGGCACCGGGGCCGACGCGGGGCCGCCCGCGCTGGGCTGATCCGGGGCCTGCTCCAGGCCCGATCAGGGGCGCCCCCGAGACGTGTGGGGGGCGCCCCTGGCGTTACCCGGAGATCGGGCCGCCCGGCAGGTGAAGCGGGGATTCCGCACGTAACGTCGGATGCATGACGCATATCGACGCGGGTGCCGGACTGGACCCCGTGCACCCGGTCGCGCCGCCCACCACGGGGCCGGCGGGCCTGACCCGCGCACAGGTCGCGGAGCGGGTGGCACGGGGGGAGGTCAACGACGTCCCGGTGCGCAGCAGCCGCTCGCTGGGCGAGATCGTGCGGGCGAACGTGTTCACCCGGTTCAACGCGATCATCGGTGTGCTGTGGGTGGTGACGCTGTTCGTCGCGCCGATCCAGGACAGCCTGTTCGGGTTCGTGATCCTCGCCAACACCGGGATCGGGATCGTGCAGGAGTGGCGGGCGAAGAAGACGCTGGACTCGCTGGCGGTGATCGGGGAGGCCCGGCCGACCGTGCGCCGGGACGGCAGAGCGGTGCGGGTGCCGACCAGCCGGATCGTGCTGGACGACCTGGTGGAGATCGGGCCCGGCGACAAGATCGTGGTGGACGGGGTGTGCGCCGAGGCCGACGGTCTGGAGGTGGACGAGTCCCTGCTGACCGGCGAGGCCGACCCGGTGGTCAAGCACCCCGGCGAGCAGGTGATGTCGGGCAGCTTCGTGGTCGCGGGCGGCGGGGCCTTCCAGGCGACCCGGGTGGGCCGGGAGGCGTACGCGGCCCAACTGGCCGAGGAGGCGTCCCGGTTCACGCTGGTCCACTCCGAGCTGCGCTCCGGCATCTCCACGATCCTGAAGTACGTGACCTGGATGATGGTCCCGGCCGCACTCGGCCTGGTCGTCACCCAGCTCGTGGTGAAGAGCAACGACTTCAAGGGCTCGGTGGCCCGGACCATCGGCGGGATCATCCCGATGGTCCCGGAGGGGCTGGTGCTGCTGACCTCGGTGGCCTTCGCCATCGGGGTGATCCGGCTGGGGCGCAAGCAGTGCCTGGTGCAGGAGCTGCCCGCGATCGAGGGCCTGGCCCGCGTGGACACCGTCTGCCTGGACAAGACCGGCACGCTCACCGAGGGCGGCATGGACGTGACCGGTCTGAAACCGCTGAACGGGGCGGACGAGGGCCGGGTGCGGGAGGTGCTGGCCGCGCTCGGGGCGTCCGATCCGCGTCCCAACGCCTCGCTCCAGGCCATCATCGACGCCTATCCGGACGGCCACGGGGACGCACGGCGCCCGGTGAGCACGCTGCCGTTCTCCTCGGCCCGCAAGTACAGCGGGGCCGCGTTCGAGGAGGGCGACGGCAAGGTCACCGGGTGGCTGCTGGGCGCGCCGGATGTTCTGCTCGCCCCCGACGACCCCGTGCTGGCGGAGACCGGCCGGCTGAACGAACAGGGGCTGCGGGTGCTGCTGCTGGCCCGCGCCGCCGGTGACCTGGACGGTCCCGATCCGGCGCGCGGGGCCCGGCCCGTGGCCCTGGTGGTGCTGGAGCAACGGCTGCGCCCGGACGCGGCGGAGACCCTGCGGTACTTCGCCGACCAGGACGTCCAAGCCAAGGTGATCTCCGGGGACAACGCGGTGTCGGTCGGCGCGGTCGCGCACAAGCTGGGGCTGTCCGGCAAGGCGGTGGACGCGCGGCGGCTGCCCGCCGACCCGGCCGGCCTGGCCAAGGCGGTGGACCGGGCCACGGTGTTCGGGCGGGTCACCCCGCAGCAGAAGCGGGAGATGGTCGGCGCGCTCCAGTCCGAGGGCCGCACCGTGGCGATGACCGGCGACGGGGTGAACGACGTACTGGCCCTGAAGGACGCCGACATCGGCGTCTCGATGGGCTCGGGCTCGGAGGCCACGCGCGCGGTGGCGCAGATCGTGCTGCTGAACAACAGCTTCGCCACGCTGCCCTCGGTGGTCGCGGAGGGCCGCCGGGTGATCGGCAACATCACGCGGGTGGCGACGCTGTTCCTGGTGAAGACGGTGTACTCGGTGCTGCTGGCGCTGCTGGTGGTGTGCTGGCAGGTGGAGTACCCGTTCCTGCCCCGGCATCTGACGCTGCTGTCCACGCTCACCATCGGCGTCCCGGCGTTCTTCCTGGCGCTGGCCCCGAACAAGGAGCGGGCGCGGCCGCACTTCGTGCGCCGGGTGATGCGGTACTCGGTACCGGGCGGGCTGCTGGCCGGGGTGGGGACCTTCGTGACGTATCTGCTGGCCCGGCACCACTACACGGGCGCGGGCGCGCTGTCCGCCGAGACCAGCGCGGCCACCCTGACCCTGTTCCTGATATCGATGTGGGTCCTCGCCATCGTCGCCCGCCCC
The DNA here is from genome assembly GCF_004784465.1 of Streptomyces griseoluteus. Lineage (GTDB taxonomy): Bacteria > Actinomycetota > Actinomycetes > Streptomycetales > Streptomycetaceae > Streptomyces > Streptomyces griseoluteus. Next base: position 323,221 of record NZ_SRRU01000005.1, read on the forward strand.
TACACCTGGTGGCGGCTGGCCCTGGTGGCCGCGATGGGCGTCGCCTTCCTCTTCGTCCTGACCGTCCCCTGGCTCCAGGACTTCTTCGCCCTGCGCCTGGTCGGCAACGTCATGCCGTGGACGGCGGTCGGAGTGGCGGTGGTGGCGGCGGCCGCCCTGGAACTCGTGTGGAGATGGGTCGGCCGCCGCTTCCCGGTGTGAGGGTTACTGCACGTCCACCGCGTCGGCCGCGGAGGTGACGGCGGCCGTGGTGGAGACGCCCGCGTAGACGTAGCGGTAGGAGCCGTCGACCGAGGCGGTGACGGTGGTCTTCAGCTTGCCGTAGTAGTCCGTCGTGACGGTCTTCAGCGTGGTGTAGGTGGTGGAGCCCTTCTTGGCGAACTGCAGCTTCACCGACTGCGCCCCGTAGCCGTAGTACTTGTTGTAGTCCCAGCTCGCGCGGGTCAGGGCGCCGGTGACCGTGATGGTCTTGCCCTTCGCGACCGGCTCCGGGGAGGCGTTGGTGGTGAGCTTCGAGTAGCGCAGCAGGCTGGTGGTGGCCAGGCCGCCCGCGTCCTTGAAGCCGACCTTGCTGTAGTCGGGGCTGGAGGGGTTCTGCCCGTTGAAGGCCGTCGCCTCGGCGGCCACCGACCACTTGCCGGCGTCGGAGGAGGTCAGCTCGCCCTCGGCCGGGTAGATGTCGACGGTGCCGGTGCAGGTGAGCGTGGTGCTCGTGACGACCTTGCAGGTGGCGAAGTCGTCGCCCTCGACCGTGGCGGTCGGGTCGTCCAGCGAGCCCCGGTAGAGGTAGGCGTCGCTGTAGAAGTCGGCCGCGGTCGCGTTGACGTCGCTGCCATGGGTCAGCGTGTACGAGTAGGTCGCGCTGACCTTGTTGGTGGTGCCGACCTTGATCGACGAGGCGATCTTCAGGTTCGAGAAGCTGACGTTCATCGTGTACGGCGTGGCCGGTGCGGCGTGCGCGGCCGGAGCGGCGAAGGCCGAAAGAGCCAGGGCGCCGGTGACGGCAGCCACGGTGGCACGTATGCGCATGTGCGGTTCCCTCTGGGGGAGAAGTGATCGGTGAGTCGGTCGACTCGGGTGATCAGATCCGTGAGGGGTTCTGCTGGTTGTACGGGCGGGGCGTTTCTTGACCGGAATTTGCATACTCATTGCCTGGTCAAGGACCCCGCCCGCTCACCTCTCGCGCGCTACTGCCGGATTACTTCACGTCGACGAAGTCGGCGGTCGAGTCGATCGCCGGGGTGGTCGAGGTGCCCGCGAAGCTGTAGCGGAAGTAGCCGTCGGCGGACGCCTTGACGGTGGTCTTCAGGTTGCCCTTGGAGTCCGTCGTGACGGTCTTCAGCGTCGTGTAGGCGCTGGCGCCCTTCTTCTTGAACTGCAGCTTGACGGGCTGCTTGGTGTAGCCGTGGTACTTGTTGTCCTCCCAGTTGGCGCGGGTCAGGGCGCCGGTGACCGTGATGGTCCTGCCCTTCTTCACGGGCTCCGGGGAGGCGTTGACCGTCTGGCGGGAGTACCGCTGGAGCAGGGTGGAGCCGAGGCCGCCCTTGTCGGCGAGGCCGACCTTGGAGAGGTCCGGGTTCTCCTCGTCCTGGCCGTTGTAGGCGATGGCGAGCGCGCCGCCCTTCCAGCCACCGGCGTCGGAGTTCCACAGCTCGCCGTCGGCCGGGTAGATGTCGATCTTGCCGGTGCACTTCGCCGTGGTGTCCGTGACCACCTTGCAGGTGGCGGGCAGGTCACCGAACAGCATGTTGTCCGGGGTGTCGAACGAACCCTTGTAGAGGTACGGGCCGTTGAGGAAGTCGTCGGCCGTGATGTCGACGTCCGCGCCATGGGTCAGCGTGTAGGTGACCGTGGTGGCGACGTGGTTGGTGGTGCCGACCTTGACGGCCTTGGCCACCTTGAACTGCGAGAAGGTGACGTTCAGGTCGTACGGCGTGCCACCGCGGACACCCTTGACGCCCTGCTTGCCGGCGGCGGCGTGCGCCCCCTTGACGATCTTCACGGCCTCCGTGCGGTACGCGGAGGCGGCGCCGTCGGCGTGTGCGGCCGGGACGGCGAAGGCGGAGAGGGCCAGGGCGCCGGTCACGGCGGCCACTGAGGCGCGAATACGCATGTGCGTTCCCCTGTGTTGTGGGGCCCCGGTGGTCACCGCGTCCCGAGGAACGCGCGGGCCCGGTGAGACCCCTCTGATCGTGTGAGCCTGTTGGCTCACACGATCAGACGTGCGATTCGCAGGGGCGGTTGTGCGAATCTCGAAGATTCTGCGACCGATTCGTGAATCCCCAGTTCAAGCAGGGGGATTCAGTCGAACCAGCGGTCCCGCGCCAGTTCCTCCGTGCGGGACGGGTCCTCCAGGAGCGCGGCCACCTCGAAGCGGCGGGGCCACTGGCCGGAGGCCCAGGCGAGGCCGGCGGCGACGCCCTCCAGGGTGGCCGCGTGGAGCACGCCGTCGTCGGTGAGACGCCAGTCGATCTCGACACCGTCCACCACGAGTTCGTCGTGCTCGACATAGCCGGCCGGGGTGCCCCGACCGAGCAACACCCGCACCGCCTCCGGGACTTCGCGTTCGACACCCTCGGAGTCCACCGCACCGGTGACGGACTCGCTCAGCCGCCGCACCTGGAACAGCTCGGCCAGCGCGGCGGCCAGGGACGGCCGTACCGGCAGCAGCGGCACTCCGGAGGTGAAGGGCAGCAGGTCGGGCGAGTCGACGACCACCGCGTCCCGGGCGTCCACCACGACCGCGAGCCCGTCACGCACCGCCCGCAGCTCGTCGGGGAGGGTCACCTGCTCCGGGTCCAGGTCGGCCAGCGCGCTGTAGAGACCGTGCAGTTGGACCGGGCTGACCGGACGGTCGGGGTCCGCGAGCCGGTCGAGGAGTTCGGCGGCGCCGCCCGGCTCGTCCAGCAGCGCGGCCACCGAGGTGCGTACCCCGAGGGCGCGGAGGACCTGCTCGTCGTGGAAGCCGGTGGCGTCCGCCTCGTCGTACAGGCCGCGCAGCAGCGGGTCGCCGCCGGCGGCCAGCAGTCCCGCCGGGCGGCGGCCGTCGAGCACCGGGTGCCCGCGCAGCCACCAGGCGGTGTAGGGGCGTACGACCTCGTGGGTGCCGTCCGGGAGGAGGACGCGGACCGGCTGGACGACGGCGTCGCGCAGCGGGGGCTGGGCCAGCAGGGCGAGCGCCTCGGGCCAGCGGTCGTCGTCCACCAGGTCCAGGTCGCGCACGGCGACGAGTTCGGTGGCGACGGGCGGCACCGGGCTGTCGGGGAAGCGGTCGAGGATGTCCTCGGACCACACGTCGACGGCGTCCAGCAGCCCGGCGTCGTCGGGTTCGGCGAAGTCGCTGTCGCGGGGCTCCAGTTCGTCCGGGTCGAGGACCACGTCGGTGGCGCGGACCAGCGCGAAGTCGGCCAGCACCCCGCAGGCGGCCAGCGGCTGCCCGCCCCACTTCTCGGCCAGCTCGGCGTCCACGGCGGCGAGTTCGCCCTCGCGGATCACACGGGCGAACGGGCTGCCGGGCAGGACCAGTTCACCGGCGGGGGCGAGTTCGCCGTCCTCGTCGGGCAGGGCGAGCGCGCCGAGCCAGGGCTCGTCACCGGGCTCCAGGCCCGCGTCGCGGACCAACGCCAGGACGGTGTCCGCGAGTTCCTCGGCGTCCGGGGCGTCCTCCTCCCACATCACCCCGCCGCCGTCGTCCAGCGAGGCGGCGACGGCCGCGCGGACCTGCGGGGTGGTGAGTACCGCGCGCGGGGTGGCGGGCAGCGCCCCCAGCTTCTCCAGCAGCGGGTGGGCGGCGTCCGCGTGGGCCATCTTCAGGCCGAGCCGGCCCAGCACCTCGGCGTCCGGCGTGGTGGCGTCCGGGGCGGGCAGCAGCACCTGGCGGGGGCCGATCGTGGTCCGGCCGGTCCCGGCGAGCGGCACGGGCAGCCCGGACAGCCGCTCGGGGTCGACCCCGGCGAGACTGTCGTAGAGCCGCCACCACCACTCGGGCTCCTTCTCCAGACCGGCCAGCCGGTCCACGGCGTCGGCCAGCGGCAGCCGGGCCACACCGAGCGCGCGCAGCTCCGGGCGGCGCTCCAGGCCGGCGGGCAGCAGGGTCGGCAGCACCTCGGCGAGGACGCGCACGGTGTCCGCGCCCGCGCCCTCCACGATCTCGGCGTCCCTGGGGCGCAGCGCCTCGGGCAGCTCGTCGTCGTCCTGCGGGGGCAGCGCCGGGGGCAGGAACGCGGTGCGCGGCAGCCGGTCCAGCACGGCCTGGCGGAGCGCGCCGTCCAGCTCGCCCCTGCCGAGCGGGCCGGGGACGAGGTCGATGGCACCCTCGGTCACCGGGCGCCATCCGGCGAGGAGTTCGGTGTAAGCGTCGGCAGCGCGCTCCACCAGGAAGTCGGTGAGCGGGCCGGGCGCGGCGTGCCGGCGGGTGGTGTCCAGCGGGAAGGACGCGATGAGCACGCCGGGGAAGCCGAGGGGTTCGTCGCTGGGGGTGGGGGCGTGCAGCACGGGCGCGGTGCGGGGGCGTACCGGGCGGCCCTCGCCGTCCTCGGGCACGGCCCAGGTGAGCGACCAGTGCGGGCGCAGCCGTTCCTCGACCGGGCGGTCCGCGAGGAGGGCGGCGTCGAGCGGCCCGTGGGCGGCGACGGTGCGCCACCGGGTGGTCCCGTCGCGGGAGTCGTCCACGACGGTGACGGCGTCCTCGGTACGGCGGCGCAGGACGCGCGGCTCGCGTCCCTCCACCTCGATGACGACCTCTTCCAGGCCGGGCAGGGCGAGCAGCAGGGAGTCGTCCACGGCGTCGAGCAGCCGCTCCGCCAGGGAGGCGGCGGCCGCGTCGCGCAGCGGCAGGATGACGGCGGTGTCGTACGGGTCCGGCGCGGTGCCCTCGGCGGCGAACGGCAGCCTGAGCAGCGGGACGTGGCCGTCGCGGCGGCGCACCTCGTCGCCGAGGCCGGGGCTGTGCCGGGAGGTCTCGGCGGTCAGCTCACGGGCCTCGGCCAGCGACCAGCGGACCCCGCCGTGCCGGCCGACCAGCGCGGGCTCGTCGGTCACGGAGAGCACGGCCGCGAAGCCGACGCCGAACCGGCCGACGGTGGCGCGCTCGTCGTAGCGCTCCCGCTTGGCGGAGGCGCGCAGGGTGGACAGCGACTCGACTCCGGCGGCGTCCAGGGGCGCGCCGGTGTTGGCGGCGATCAGCACGCCGTCGCGGAGGGTGAGCCGGAGCCGTCCGGGCGTGTCCGCCCGGGCGGCGGCGTCGGCGGCGTTCTGGGCCAGCTCCACCACGAGCCGGTCGCGGTAGCCGCCGAGGACGAGGTCCTCCTCGGCGTTGGCGTCCTCACGGAAGCGGGCGGGGCTGGTGGCCCAGGCGTCGAGGACACCGCGGCGGAGACGGGCGGTGCCGAAGGGGTCGGCGCCCTCGGCCGCCGGCCGCACGTACTTGCTCACGTTCACTCTCCATCATCGACGTGAGTCCGAAGGTACAGCGACCTGGCGGTCCGTCCTTCGCGCGTACGCGCGGCGGGGTGCGCTACGAGTGACCCAGTTCCGCCGCCGCGTCGTCGCCCTCGGCCGGGACCGAGCCGGAGTCGGCGGCCGGACGGAGCGGGAACGGGTCGAGCCGGGTCTCGTCCACCACGGGCAGCGGCGGGCGGGGCGGGGTCGGCATGACGGCGGCCTCGGAGTGGGCGCCGCAGCCGTAGGACAGGGAGACCACGCGGCCGTCGGCCGGGGAGAACTCGTTGCCGCAGATGCCGAACGCCTGGCCCAGCGAGCCGCCGAGCGGGACGAGGAAACCGCAGGTCGCGCAGGTGGCGGGGGCGGCCTGGGCCATGGCGGTCTTCGAACCGAACGCCTCCTCCCAGCGGTCGGCGGCGACATGCAGGCCGTAACGGGACAGCACGCGGGCGCGGCGCATGCCCAGTTCCTCGGCGACCGAGGTGATCGAGCCACGCGCGGGCGGGCCGGCCTGGACGGCGGGGCTGCCGGGGGTCACCTCGGCGTCCTCGCGCTCGGCCACCTCGCTCAGGCCCCCGGCCAGCGCGGAGTTCGGCGGCGGCTCCTCCTCGCCGGAGAAACCGGGCTCCAGGCGCAGGTCCTCCTCGTCGGTGGGCAGGAGGTCGCCGGGGCCGAGGTCGCCGGGGCGCAGCCGCTCGCTCCACGGCACCCACTCGGGGGCGAGGAGGGCGTCAGGGCCGGGCAGCAGCACGACCTCGTCCAGGGTGACGATCTTGGCGCGGGAGGCACGGGCGACGGTGGCGGCCCAGCGCCAGCCCCGGTAGCCCGGTTCCTTGCACTCGAAGAAGTGGGTGACGACGCGGTCACCCTCCGACACGACGCCGAGGTGTTCACCGACGACACCGGGAGCGGCCGCTTCCTCCGCTGCGGTGCGCGCGAGGTCGATCGCCTCGGCGCACAGGCGGTCAGGGGTGCGGCTTCGCGTGGTCGCTGCGCTCACAGGTATCGCTTCTCTCCTACGCCGTCTACGAGTGCGGATGCACTCCGGCGGTGAAGCGGACGGAGCGGACCTGTGGGCCGCATCGACGTCCGCGTCCGATCACGCGCGGGCGCACCTCTGCCATCCATTCTGCGTTATGGCTGAGATACGCACGCTACCCCGTCGCCCGTGGTGGGGGACAGTCCGCGGCCACCCGGCGGGTTCCGGACAGGTGGATCTTCACGGGTCCGGGTCGACTCGCATGGCCGCAAACCGCCTATCGGACGGCCACTCGGGGCACTATGAAGCACGTGGCAGCCACGGACAGGGGGCGCGGTGGCGGCGGTTCGGGCCGCGTCGGCGGTGTCGTCCGCTCCGTCGGCCGTGCCCTGCACCTGCCGGTGACCGGCACGGCGCGCGGCATCCGGAAGGTCACGCACGCCCACGGTGCGGGCGAGTCGGGGCTCGGCAAGCTGATCGAGCTGCACGCGGTGAACGGTGCCGGGGACGTCCTGATCACCGTGGCGCTGGCCTCCACGGTCTTCTTCTCGGTGCCGACCGACGAGGCCCGTGGCCGGGTCGCGCTCTATCTCGCCATCACCATGGCGCCCTTCACCGTCCTCGCCCCCGTCATCGGCCCGCTGCTGGACCGGCTCCCGCACGGGCGGCGGGCCGCGATGGCCGGCGCGATGCTGGCCCGCGCGCTGCTCGCGCTGGTGCTGTCGGGGGCGGTGGCGAGCGGCGGCCTTGAGCTGTATCCGGCCGCGCTCGGGGTGCTGGTGGCGTCCAAGGCCTACGGGGTGGTGCGCAGCGCGGTCGTGCCCCGGCTGCTGCCGCCCGCGTTCTCCCTGGTCAAGGCCAACTCACGGGTCACGCTGGCGGGACTGCTGGCCACCGGGGTCGCGGCGCCGATCGGGGCCGGGCTCCAGATGGCCGGGGCCCCCTGGCCGCTGTACGGGGCCTTCGTGGTCTTCGTGGCCGGTACGTTCCTGTCCTTCTCGCTGCCCCGCACGGTGGACTCGGCCAAGGGCGAGGACGTGGCGCTGCTCGCGGCGGACGAACGGCATCTGCACGGGCCGCAGCGCCGACAACTGGCCAAGCGGCCGGGTCTGCGTACGGTCGGGCCCGCCGTGACCCACGCGCTGGGCGCCAACGCGGCGCTGCGCTGCCTCTCCGGGTTCCTGATCTTCTTCCTGGCGTTCCTGCTGCGCGAGCACCCGCTGGCCGGGCAGAGCGCGGCCGTCTCGCTGGGCATCGTCGGCGTGGCGGCGGGCGCGGGCAACGCGCTGGGTACGGCGGTGGGGGCGTGGCTGCGCTCCAAGGCGCCCGAGATCATCATCGTGACGGTGGTCGCCGTCGCCCTCGGCGCCGCCATCGTGGCCGCGGTGTTCTTCGGCGCCGTCCTGGTGGCCTGCCTCGCCGCCGTCGCCGGCTTCGCCCAGGCCCTCGGCAAGCTCTCCCTGGACGCCCTCATCCAGCGCGACGTCCCCGAAGCCGTCCGGACCTCCGCCTTCGCCCGCTCCGAGACCATCCTCCAGATGGCCTGGGTCTTCGGCGGCGCGGTGGGCATCGTCATGCCCCTCAACGGCACCCTCGGCCTGACGGTGGCCGCCGCCCTGGTCGCCCTGGGCTGGCTGACGACCCTGCGGGGGCTGCTCGCGGCCGCCCGGCACGGAGGGCGGACGCGGCCACGGGTGGCCTGACGGAGCGGACGTGTCGTACCCCACGTGGACTCCCCGCGAGGGGTGCCCGATAGCCTTCGGGCATGACCTCGCTGCAATCCGCCCCGCGACGCCGCCGGGCGCTCGCCGCCGCCGGTGCCGTTTCCGCCGGACTGCTCGTTCTCTCGGCCTGTGACAAGCCGACGCCCGTCTCCACGGTCACCGTCGGGGACAGCTCGGTCAGTTCCGAGGCGCTCTGCTACAACGGCGACAAGACGCTGACCGCCAAGTCCCTCGCGCAGTGCGCGAAGAAGGCCGGCGACGAGAAGACGATCACGGTGGACCCGGACGGCGACACCGTTCGCGTCGGCGTCGACCCGAAGATCGCGGACGCGGGCTGGGTGCTGCTGGTCAACGGCCGCCAGTTCACCGACGTCAGCAAGAAGACGTACAGCACCATCCCCGGCAGCGCGTTCTTCAACGCGCAGTACGGCACCCAGGGCAACACCAACACGCTGTCCATCCAGATGGGCACCGGTTCGTCGGCCAAGGGTCTGTGGAGCTACAAGCTCAAGAAGGCGACCTCCTGACGGAGGCTCCCGGTCCCGTGAACGCCCGTACGCGCGTCCTCGTCGCCACCGCCGTCCCGGCCGAACGGGACGCGGTGGCACGGGCGTTTCCGGGCGCGGCCGAAGAGGTACGGCTGCCCGGCGCGACGCTGCTGCGCACGGACGGCGGCCACGACCTGCTGGCCGCCGGTGTGGGCCCCGCCCTCGCCGCCGCCTCCACCGCCACCGCCCTGACCGCCGCCGCCCTCAGGGGCACCCCCTACGGTCTGGTCGTCTCGGCCGGGATCGGGGGCGGTTTCCAGCCGGAGGCCCCCGTCGGCTCGCTGGTCGTCGCGGACGCGATCACCGCGGCGGACCTCGGCGCCGAGACCCCGGACGGCTTCCTGCCGGTCACCGATCTCGGCTTCGGCACCGTCACCCATCTGCCGCCGATTTCACTCGTACGGGGAGTCGTCGAGGCCACCGGCGCCCGCCGCGGCACCGTGCTGACCGTCTCCACCGTGACCGGTACCGCCACCCGCGCCGCCGCCCTGCGCGAGCGTCACCCCGGCGCGCTGGCCGAGGGCATGGAGGGGTTCGGGGTCGCCGAGGCGGCCGCCGCGCACGGGGTGCCGGTGCTGGAGATCCGCGCGGTGTCCAACCCGGTCGGCCCCCGCGACCGCGCCGCCTGGCGCATCGGCGACGCGCTCGCCGCCCTCGCCGGGGCCTTCGGGAAGCTCGCGCCCGCACTGGAGAGTTGGAACACGCATGACGACTGAGCCCCTGCAGATCGCGTACTCGCCCTGCCCCAACGACACCTTCGTCTTCGACGCCGTCGCGCACGGCCGTGTCCCCGGCGCCCCCGCGCTGGACGTGACCTTCGCGGACATCGACATCACCAACGGCATGGCCGAGCGCGGCGAGTTCGACGTGCTGAAGGTGTCGTACGCCGTGCTGCCGTACGTCCTGGACGAGTACGCCCTGCTGCCCTGCGGCGGCGCGCTGGGCCGGGGCTGCGGGCCGCTGGTGCTGACGCGGGAGGCCGGTGCCGACCTGACGGGGCGCACCGTGGCGGTGCCGAGCGAGCGCTCGACGGCGTACCTGCTGTTCCGCCTCTGGGCCGCGGACACCCTCCCGGACGGGGTCGGGGAGATCGTGGTGATGCCGTTCCACGAGATCATGCCGGCCGTGCGGGACGGCAAGGTGGACGCCGGGCTCGTCATCCACGAGGCCCGCTTCACCTACCAGCAGTACGGGCTGCACAAGCTCGCGGACATGGGTGAGCACTGGGAGCGGACCACGGGGCTGCCGATCCCGCTCGGCGCGATCATCGCCAGGCGGTCGCTGGGCGCCGAAACGCTCCAGCGGCTCGCGGACGCCTTCCGCGCCTCGGTCCGGGCCGCGTGGGACGACCCGGAGGCGTCGCGCGGCTACGTCATGGAGCACGCCCAGGAGATGGACCCTGCCGTCGCCGACCAGCACATCGGGCTGTACGTCAACGAGTTCACCGCCGACCTCGGCGAGGACGGGTACGCGGCGATCCGGGGACTGCTGACGCGTGCGGCGGCCGAGGGCCTCGTACCGGCCCTCGGCCCTGAGGCGCTGGCGTTCCCTTGAGGGGCTGGTCAGACGTCGAGCTGGTCCGCCACGGCGCGGAGGAGGCCGGCGATCTTCTTCCCCGAGGTGCGCTCGGGGTAGCGGCCCTTCTCCAGCATCGGCGTGATGTTCTCCAGCAGGGTGGTGAGGTCCTGCACGATCGAGGCCAGCTCGTCCGGCTTCTTGCGCTGGGCGGCGGCCACGGACGGGGTCGGATCGAGCACGGTCACGGAGAGCGCCTGGTCACCGCGCTGGCCGGCCACGACGCCGAACTCCACGCGCTGTCCCGGCTTGAGCGCCTCGACTCCGGCGGGCAGGACCGAGGAATGGACGAAGACGTCGCCGCCGTCGTCGCGGGAGAGGAAGCCGAAGCCCTTCTCGCTGTTGAACCACTTGACCTTGCCGGTGGGCACGTCTGTCCTCGTCCTCGTACTCGTCGGGAAAAGCTCGGAAAGGGCTCGGTGTAGCACTGTGGCGGGTCGACCATGACCCGCCGACACCAAGGCTAATGGTCTTCGGGCGGGTGACAAGGTGCTCCCCGGTTGTTCTCTCGCGCAGGGAACTACCCTGGTCCGGTGCGTGACAAAACCCAAACGAATTCCGCCGGGCCGGGTGACGGACTGATCCGCGCCGGCGTCGTCATCTTCTTTCTCGGCGCCGTGGCCACGCTTGTCACGGTGGCCCCGCTCTTCCTCGGCAGCCATCCGTTCCCCACCTACATGTTCGGCCTGAGCATGCTGATGGCGGGCGGGTTCCTGGTGGCCGGGGCGGGGGTGCTCCGCTCGGTGGCGGCGGGCCGGCGCCAGGCACGGGGCGCTAGGCGCTGACCTTGGCTGCCTCTCTACGCGCGCGGCACCGGCCAGCGAGGTGGGCGGTATGTCCGCGTGCGCCGGGCATCGGCTGGCTGACGGTCCGTCGTGGCTGGTCGCGCAGTTCCCCGCGCCCCCTTGGGTCGGCACGGCCGACGTACCCCGGCTGCGGCTCGGCGCCCGGTCGGTGCGTTCCGGTGCGGCGAGGCATCGTCCAGCGGCGCTAGGTCGTCGCGCGGCAGACGCGAATGGCCGGGCAGGGCCTGCTAGGCCGACGTCACGTAGGTGTTCAGCCAGGTCGGGAAAGTGGTGAGGTCCGGGAGGACCACGTCGGCGCCCGCTGCGCGGAGTTCCTCCTCGCCGCACGGGCCCGTGGCCACCGCCACCGACAGGGCCTCCGCGGCGCGGGCTCCCCGGATGTCGCCGGTGTGGTCGCCCACGTAGATGTGCGCGCCGTGTTCGCGGAGGGCCCGGGCCTTGTCCTCGGCCCAGAGGTCACCGACCACGACATCGGGTTCGATGCCGAGGTGGGCGAGGTGGAGCTTGGCGTTGGGCTCGTACTTGGCGGTGACCACCAGGGTGCGGCCCCCGGCGGCGCGGACGGCGGCGACGGCCTCGCGGGCGCCGGTCAGGGCGAGGGTGGGGGCGATGGCGTACTCGGGGTACATAGACCGGTACAGGTCGGCCACGGCGGGGACGTCGGCGGCCGGGAACCAGTTCACCAGCTCCTGAGCGAGCGGCGGGCCGAGCCGCGTCACCGCGAGGTCGGCGTCCACGTACACCCCGGTCCGCTCCGACAGCGCGAGATAGCAGGCCCGGATGCCGGGCCGGGAGTCGATGAGCGTCATGTCGAGGTCGAAGCCGACGGTGGGCGCATACGCAGAGGACACGGCAGGCATGGCCGCCATTGTGCCCGGCCGGGGTCGCGGCGGGACGGGCCGGGTCCCGCTACCGCCTCCGCTGCGACCGCCAGAGCAGGAACAGCGCCGAACTCACCGCCGCCCCCCGCACCACCCACGGCCAGGTCCCGGCCAGCGCGTCGCCCATGTGCCCCTCGGCCACCGGCGTCCCCCAGTGCCCGGTGTTGCGCCCCCACAGGTAGGCCACCCCGGCCGCGAGGGCGAGCGCGGGCAGCACCAGTACCGCCCACTTGGTCTCGGCCGGGGTCAGCCGGCGGGAGCCGTAGGCGATGAGCCAGCCGAGGAGCAGCGCGTACCAGTTGCCCAGTACCGCCCCCGCCAGCAGCGCGGCGGCGCCCAGCAGCAGGAGCGGGTTGGTCCAGCCGGCCGACGGGAGCGGGACGAACCGCCGGAACCGGGAGGGCGGGACCACCTCGACGGGCTCCGCCACGACCTCCTTCGGCTTCACCTCCGCCTCTCGCCCGGGCTCCTTCGGCGGACGCCGCAGCATCTCCGGGATCTCCACCCCGCCGACGAACCCCGGCACCGAGTCCGCGGCCGCCGCGCCGAACGGCCCGTCCGCCACCCGCCACCAGTCGGGCCGGGTCAGCGACCGGCCGAGTTCGTCGGCGGACGCGAGATGCGGCGGTGCGGCCCCTTCGGCCGGTACGGCGGGTCCCGGCTCGGCCGGGCGCGGCCGGGGCACGGCGGCCCGCAGCCCCTTGAACCCCCTGGGCCTGCGCTCCGGCTTCTCCGGCTCCGGCTGCACGGGCACGGCGGTGGGCGGCGGCTGCGGCGCCGGGCCCTTCCCGCCCGCCGACCGCACCACGTCGTCCGGGCTGCCGAGCTGGTCCAGGATGCGGCGCACGGCGGCCGGGCTGTCCACCGTAGCGCGGGCCCGGTGCCGGTCGATCTCGTTGCGCAGCTCGGACACCAGCCGCATGCGCGTGGACGACGGCAACTGCCGCTGCTGCGCCACGTCCCCGACACGGCTCAGATACTCGTAGACGACCTGGTCGCTCTCGATCCCCAACGGAAACCCCTCCGGGGCGACGGCGGTGGAACCCCGTGGAGGAAGGTAGCGCAGACCGCCACCAATCGGCCCACGCGGGCGGAGCGGCCCTCCGGGACCCTCGGCCGCCGCTTGCCCCAGCCGCTAACGTGGGTCAGATGAGCCCCGAGGCATCCCCAGCCCCCCGGTCCCTCGCGGAGGCACTCCGCGCGCGGGACGACGCCTCGCTGGCCGCGCTGCTGCGCGACCGACCCGACCTCGTCGCGCCCGTCCCCACCGATCTCACCCAGCTCGCCACCCGCGCGGGCACCCGTGCCTCGGTGCTGCGCGCGCTGGAGCACCTGGACCGCTTCGCCCTGCAGACCGCGCAGGCGCTGGCGGTCGCGCCGGACCCGGCGACCTACGACACGCTGCACGGGCTGCTGGCCGGTGACGACGGCGACCCGGCCGTCACCGAGGCCCTCCCCGCCACCGTCGCCGCGCTGCGCCGGCAGGCCCTGATCTGGGGCGACGACGACCGGCTGCACCTGGTCCGCACCGCCCGCGAAGTCCTCGCGCCCTCCGCCCAGCACCCCTCCCCCACCGGGCTCGGCCCGACCGTGCGGGAGGCGACGTCGGGCATGTCGCCGGGGCGGGTGCAGCAGATCGTCAACGCGGCGGGGCTGCCCTCCACGCACGACCCGGTCTCCGCCGTCGCCGCGCTCACCGCCCTGTTCGCCGACCGGAAGCGGATGGACGCGCTGCTCGCCGGGGCCCCGGAGGCCGCCCGCGAGGTGCTGACCCGGCTGATGTGGGGGCCGCCGTACGGCCAGGTCACCGCCGACCCCGCCGCCCATCTGCGCTGGCTGCTCGACCGGGGCCTGCTGCTGCCGACCGCGCCCGGCACCGTCGTACTGCCCCGCGAGGTCGCGCTGCATCTGCGCGGCGGCCGGGCACACCGGGTGCCCGAGCCGGTGCCGCCCGCCGTGGAACCGTCCGTGGCCCACGCCCCGCCGATCGTGGACGCGACGGCCGCCGGGCAGGCGTACACCGCGCTCGCCACGGTCGAGGAACTGCTGAAGCACTGGGACCAGGGGGGTCCGGCCGTGCTCCGGGCGGGCGGGCTCAGCGTGCGCGACCTGAAGCGGACCGCCGTCGCCCTCGACGCGCCCGAACCGCTCGCCGCGTTCTGGATCGAGCTGGCCTACGCCGCCGGCCTGCTCGCCTCGGACGGCGCGGCCGACGAGCGGTACGCCCCCACCCCCGCCTACGACACCTGGCTGGAACGCCCCGTCGCCGAGCGCTGGGGCCGCCTCGCCGCCGCCTGGCTCGCCGCGACCCGCACCGCCGGGCTGGTCGGCGGCCGGGACATCAAGGACCGCGCCCTGTCCGCACTCGGTCCGGGCCTGGACCGCTCGGCCGCCCCCGAGGTACGCCACCGGGTGCTGACCCTGCTGGCCGACCTCCCCGCCGGGGTGGCACCGGCGCCGGAGGCGGTGCTGACCCGGCTGTCCTGGGAACGCCCCGTGCGCACCCCCCAGCGCGACGGCACCGAGGACCTCCGTGTCCGGCTGGCCCGCTGGACGCTGAGCGAGGCGGAACTCCTCGGCGTCACCGGCCGGGGCGCCCTCTCCAGCCACGGCCGGGCCCTGCTCGGCGCGGCCCCCGAGCCGGACGACACCCCCCTGTCCTCCGTCGAACAGCACACGGCCATCGCCGTCGGTCTCCTCGCACCCCTCCTCCCCGAACCCCTCGATCACGTCCTGCTCCAGGCCGACCTGACCGCGGTGGCCCCCGGCCCGCTGCTGCGCCCCCTGGCCGAGATGCTCGGAGTGCTCGCGGACGTGGAGTCCAAGGGCGGCGCGACCGTGTACCGGTTCACCCCCGCCTCCGTCCGCCGGGCTCTGGACGCCGGGCAGACCGCCGCGGACCTGCACGCCTTCCTCGCCCAGCACTCCCGCACCCCGGTACCGCAGCCGCTCACGTATCTCATCGACGACGTGGCCCGCAGGCACGGGCACCTCCGGGTGGGCGTCGCCTCCGCGTACGTCCGCTGCGACGACGACTCCGTGCTGAACGAGATCATCGCCGACAAGCGGGCCGCCGCCCTGCGGCTGCGCCGCCTCGCCCCGACCGTGCTGGCCGCGCCCTGCGACCCGGCGACCCTGCTGGAGGGCCTGCGCTCGCTGGGCTACGCGCCCGCCGCCGAGTCCGCCCAGGGCGATGTGCTGATCACCCGCGCCGACGCCCACCGCACCCCGCCGCGCACCGCGCCCGAGCCGGTGCCGGAGGGTCCGCCCGCCCCGGACAGCGTGCTGCTGACGGCCGCCGTCCGCGCCATCCGGGCCGGCGACCTGGCCGCCACCACCCCGCTGAAGGCGCCCGGCCCGCAGCCGGCCGGCGGCGAGCTACCCCGCACCAGTCCCGCCGACACCCTGGCCACCATGCAGGCGGCCGTCATGACCGGCGAGGCCGTGTGGATCGGCTATGTCAACGCCGACGGCGCCGCCAGTCAGCGCGTCGTCGCCCCCATCCGCGTGGAGGGCGGTTTCGTCACCGCCTACGACCACACCGCCGACGAGGTCCGCACCTACCCCCTGCACCGGATCACCGGGGTGGCCGAGCTGGCGGAGGACTGACCGCGAGGAGCAGCCCTCCGGCCCCCGTATCAGGCGCGCATCAGGCACACTGTAGGTTTGGCCGCGCGGAAGGATGGCCCACGTGAACGGTCCGCTGATCGTCCATACGGTCAGGTGCGATGCACACACTAACGGATAGGTCCGAAATGTGGAGTGGTCTACCTGGTCAGTGGGTGCGCAGGCCCGCCGAGGGATAGCGTCGACGTCGTCAAGGAGCGAACTCGGGTCATCCTTGGGCGGGGGCCGATGATCAGCGAGGAGCCATCACCATGCCTGCACGGCCTGCCCGAGAGTCGCGAACCGGCCATCGATCCAAGGCAAAGGACAACGTGGGACCGCGTAAGCCTTCCAAGGGGCACCACCGACCTCAGGAGCACCGCACGGCTTGCAGCGTTCGAGCCTTCAACCTTCCGACCCGTAGGAGCGGGCAGGCCGCCGGGCGGGGGCTCCATCTTCGTCTCAGCTGTCGCTAGTGACCGTAGTCAACGGCGCTCAGCTCCGGCTAGCGGCGGGGCCGCGCCTCCAACGAGCGTCGACAAGGTCGCACTCCTGTCCTCTCGGGCATACCCGGCACTGGCCGCATGTCTCCGCTTCCCTCCAACCTGGCCGGCGTCCGTCCCGAGCGGCGCTTGAGGACAGAAGGGGGTACGACGGCGATCGACCTCAGTTGGGGGGGACAACGAGGGTCGCAGGGATTGAGCAACTACATCATTCGCCCCTCTGTCGTCGCTCGCACCACCTAGCATGAAGTGCACCAGGGTGCGCGCTGTGGGTAGTTGGCGCCACTGGCGCCACACCCTCTGCCCCGAGCACTCCGGAGTAGCTGTTGACCGATCTTGCGAGTAGCCCCCTTCCCCTGGATGACGGTGGGCACGACGCCATCAAAGGGTTCGCATACCAGTTCGACAAGACCCTTCTTGAGATCATCAGGAGCCCGCGACAAAGGCTTCAGATCGAAGGCGCGCAAGATCTGAGTGGCGAGCACTATCACATGCAGATCAAGAACCGGTCCGGGAAATTCTATCTATCATCGATAGGCAAAGCGGTCCGAAAAATGTTTTCACAGTTTGAGATCAGCCGCCACCCCTCCTACATCTTGCATTGCCACTTTGCGGATCAAACCCCTGGCACCAGCCGATCGCTCAACACTGATGAACTGGATAATTTGCTCGCTGATCAGTTCCATACAGTCGATAAAGACTTGAAATTGCAGTTCCTGAAGTCCTTCTCCATCCATTTTTCAGAGGACTACGAAACACAGTTCAAGAACGTGTTGGATTGCATCACTTCCGAGCTTTCCGCTAAGGACTCCACGGAAGCACTCTCCTACCACGCGATTCTTCACGCATATCTGAGAAACCTGGTTTTGACGAAACCTCTAGGTTCTCGTTGGGTCGGGCTCAATGACTTGAAGGCAGCGGTCAAGGAGGCGCAAAGCGCCATCTTCACAGCCACCTACGTCACCTATTGCGGGTACGAGAAGTACCTGAAAATGGTTAGAAGGCAGTACCTTCCGCGACGCGTCAATGTCCCGAACATCGAGCGGCTATTTTCCTTTGAGTGCACCCAGGAGACTAACCCGCAAGACATTGCGGAGGCTGTACTACACATCTGCGAGAGGTACCGCATCGAGGAGAACTCTCCAGTCCCATATTTCACATTCCGCGGCAAGTTCGACGATCGCTCCGTAAAGGCAAGCCTGTGGGAGGCCGGAGCATACTTCAATGACGGGCGCGGATACCATGGTGGGAACTTTAGGATGGAAATCCTAACTAACCCTCCCTTCGGGGCCGCTCGTATCAAAATCGTGGAGCCAGTGCAACTGCATGACCTCATGACCGAGGTGAGATTTAAGGAGTTCCACGACTTCTTTCTAGTTGAGAAGACTGATTCTCCGATCCCGGTACCGCGTCCACATCACGTGTTTTTGGAATCTCATGGCGACCTGATCGAAGTATTCCGATAGGGCGGTCTAATGTCTAGCGCAGAAGTAATCGCTGTCTATCCTAACCGTATCAAGATCGCAGTCCACGACATTGGCGAACTCGCCGACGGCGATCCTGTTGAGGTCGGCTCATATCTAAAAATCTACGACAGCTTGCAGGGCGCCATTATGGCGATCATTGAGAGTTATTCGATCGAGCTTCGCCCCAGCAAGGAAGGAGGGGAAGACCGACAAAAGGTGTACGTCATCGAAGCAGTACCGCTTGGCTTCGTTGATGGTGACGGACGCTTCTCCCGTGGTGGCGGCGGGATCGCCATTCCGCCGAAAAAAGTATCAGTCGCCGTGAAGGATGAGGTCCAGCGCATCTATGACACAGTCGAAACGGAGAAGAGGTTTCATTTCGCTCAATTGGCGCAAGACATTTCGGTAGACGTCCCGGTTGATGGCGATAAGTTCTTCAGCCGCCATGTCGCGGTTGTAGGGTCCACCGGGTCGGGCAAATCTCATGCCATTGCAAGAATTATCCAGACTGCGACTCAGATTCGCGATGAGACTTACGGCGAGTACAGCCTAAATAACGCACACGTCGTGATCTTCGACATTCACTCTGAATACAAGACTGCATTTCCGGAGGCGAATCACCTTTCCGTTGAATCCCTCATTCTCCCCTACTGGCTGCTAAACGCCGAGGAGCTTCAGGATCTTTTTATCGAAAGCAACGAAGAACAGTCGCACAATCAGATCGCGGTTCTGAAGAAATCCATCACAGAGAATAAACGGACACACTTCAAAGGGTCGGAGGAGAAGCGCGATCTAATCCACTATGAGTCCCCCATCTTCTTTGAGATCAATGAGGTACTTGATGCAATTAGGGCGAAAAATGAACAACGTATTGCCACACCCGGGAAGACTACTGATCGGGCGGGCCCACTCTTCGGCAAGCTTGATAACTTCATCACGCGACTTGAGAACCGCGTTCTCGACAGGCGCCTAGATTTCCTGTTGGGGGACAGGGCAAAATCGGTGAACCTTGAATCCGTTCTCCGCCAGTTCACCGGATACAACCCCGATTCCCTTGCAAACGTAACGGTGATCGACCTCAGTGGCGTTCCGTTTGAGGTCCTCAGTATCACTGTCTCACTGGTGTCCCGATTGCTTTTTGACTACTCGTACTACTTCAAGAAACTCAATGCATCTTCCCAGGTGGAAACTCCGCTTCTGCTCGTATACGAAGAAGCTCACAAGTACGTGCCGAAGAGTGGACTGGCAAAGTTCAGCGCATCCAGAAACTCGATCGAGAGGATCGCCAAGGAGGGCAGGAAGTACGGCATTACTGCCGCTATCGTAAGCCAGAGGCCGGCTGAGATTTCGGAAACAATTTTCTCTCAGTGCAGCAACTTCCTCGCCATGCGGCTTACGAACCCAGAGGATCAGAATTACGTCAAACGTCTGTTGCCAGACTCTTTGGGCCCCCTGACCGAGTCTCTTCCCGTACTGAGCTCAGGCGAGGCTCTCTTGTTGGGTGACGCAGCAGTCATGCCGTCGAAGGTTGTGATGGAGCAGGCTCGCCCTGCCCCCTCTTCAAGTGACGTTAGGTACATGGCTGAGTGGATTAAGCCGTGGCAGGACGTTGAGTTCGTACGCGTGGTCGAGGACTGGCAGAAGTAGCTGGGACTGTCTTCTGAGTGCACAGGATGTCCCAGTAGTCACACTCGTAACCCTATGATTGACGACGCTCGGGCCTATCCCAGGTGCAGCCGTAAAGGCCGGCACTTCACAACTTGGTACTACGAAGCGGCAACGCGATGGCCGGAGGATAAGGTCAGCCGAGATAGGGCCGCTCACGGTGCTCCAAGAAATGTCGAATCCGGAGCTGCTGCGTGTGATGCATCGGCAGTTGATCGATTTCCTCCGGCTGGACGAACCTTAGCTCCGTGGACTCGTCCGAGATCGCGAGTCGGCCCCCGACCACTCGGGCTGTGAAGCAGACATTGAACTGGCGACGCACTTCACCGTCCGTATAGGCGATGACATGACGCGGGTCGGTGTACGTCCCGACGAGCCCGGTGATCTCCACGTCCAGGCCCGTTTCCTCCTTCACCTCCCGGATGGCGGTTCCCGGTAGCGAGTCGGTCATCTCCATGCCGCCGCCGGGCAGAGCCCAGAGATCGTTGTCTCGCCGGCGCTGTAGGAGAATGCGTCCTTCGTCGTCAGTGACCACTGCGGACGCCGCAACGACCAGACTGTTGGGCTTGGGAGCATCTGGATCGTCGTAGTACTCGGTTCGCGCCATGATCACCTTTCTTGGACTGGCGTCGCGGTCGCCCACACCGCAGTGAAGCTGTCAGCGTACTTATCGAACATGCCGCCTGACCCACTTCGGCGCAGGTGCCACACAGGAGCACCGTAGGCGTTCACGCCCCAGACATGGGCGTTGACCAGCGCCTGGTCATCCGCACGATAGATCGAGTTGTAGAGCGTGGTGGCGTGGGTCCGCACCTCGATGCCGGATACCCCGGCCAGGGGGCGATAGTGCATGAGGGCAAGTCGGCAGCGGGACTCGATCCCGTGACCGAACCTCTCTTCGGCGCCGCGCTGTTGGACATTCGCACTGTCCGGATCGCCGATCGCGATACGGACTGCACAACCGTCGGCAGCTCGCTCGCGCAACAGGTCATTCAGCCGCGGGTACGCCTCGTGCAGGAAGACGGCGGCGTACACCAACACGTCGATGTGCTCGCGGGCCTGGGTCAGCATGTCCACGAAGGTGGATACGGGGAGGTCCGCCCGCTGGTCGTAGAGGGCCACAAGTTCCGGACTGACGGCGCGGGCAGGGCGTGCCTGCCGGAGCGCGGGCCAAAGAGCGTACACGTCTTCTCCTAGTATTTCCGCTGTCAGCATGGCTGCGGCACGACGCGGTGTGCGCCCCAAGTTGACCCATCTTTCAACGGACTTGGGATCAACCTCGACCTTGTTCGCAAGGGCGGCGTACGTCCAGCCGCCGGCGGCCATGGCAGCACGTAGCCTCTCGTTCGGCATCCCAATCTCTCCTAACACTCGGGGACGGCACCAGGGACGTTCTACACGACGCGGGACGTCCCGAAGTGGGTTTTGTCGGAGGTTCCAACGTCCTGCTGAGCGGCGGAATGCTCATCCTCATGGCGAGCAACCAGCAGACCAGACCAGGCATTGGTGCATTGGCGAAGGACACTGCCAGTGGACGTATCGGCGTCGTCATGGGTGAGGTCGGTGCCCGGGTGCAGATAAGGCCCATGGGCGGCGGGATCGAGTGGGATGCCATGCCGGACAACGTGGTGGCGCCGACAGCGCGGGAGGAACTGAGCGCGCGTCTTGCCATCAGGAACGGCAACAGCCGCGACGGCCTGTGATGCGCGCCATCGGTCGGTACGCGGGGGTTTTGTTCATCGTCTTGATCAGTGGGTCCTGTGGCCTGGTGATCGGCATGGCCCTCGGTATCAGCCAGTAGACCGGACGCCCCGGACGGGGTGCCACCTTCCTTGGCTCCCCCTTCCCCGTTCGGGGCCGGCCTTCCATCCCCCGGTCGTCGTGGGACGTGCCTCGTCGACCGGTGTGGGCGCAAGTGCCAGAGCACAGCGACACTCAAGGAGTATTCGAATGACGACAACGGCCAACGACCAGAGGACCGGCCGCGCGATGGCTGGTGAGGAGCTGTTCGACAGCCTCACCCACTTCGTGGTCACCCACAGCGGACAGCCCCGCGAGCGCGCCGAGAGGATCGCGGACCAGGCCGTGGCCTTCGTGGTCACGGCCGCGACCGCCACCGTCCCCATGGTCCCGTCGGACGACGTGGACCTCGGGCTACACGCCCTCATCCTGCACACGAAGGACTACGCCGACCTGTGCGAGCGGTTCGCGGGCCGCTTCCTCCACCACAACCCCAAGCCGGGTGGCGGGGCGCGTAACCCGGAGAAGGTGGCCGCGTCCGCGCACGCGATGAAGGCGGCCGGGTTCATGGTCTTCGACGACCTGTGGACCGTGGACGGCACGAACCTCGCGCAGTGCGACTCCGACTGCGGCCGGCCGTACGGTCAGGCGTAGCGACACGACACCAGCGGCGCGGCCGGCCTCGATGGGGGGGGTCGGCCGCGCCGCCCGGAAGGAGAACCGACGTTGTCCGGGACATCCCCTGAACTGCCGATCGTCGTGCTCGACGCGCTCATGCCCACGACTCAGCGCCTGGTCCTCAACCGCCGGGGCTCCATGGTCTGGGAAGTCGAGAGCCATCGGGGCCACTACGCCGTGAAGGTCGGCTATCCGATCGAGGCAACGGCCGAATGGCCTGCCCAGCCCTGGACGGCACTCGCGCCCGCACGCGAAGGTGCGGTGTTGTATCGCCTGGGCCTACATGACTTCGCGTACGGCGAGTGGGACGGCGGTACCTGGAACTTCCAGCCGTGGCGGGAAGGACCGGACCTCTACCAGCTGTGGGAGCCCTGCCGTAAGCCGGGCTCGCGCATCGATCCGCACACGAGCGTCGCCCTGGGATGCGTGGAGGCGCTGGCCGAACTGCATGCCCAAGGATGGACGCACGGTGACGTGCAGCCCGCGCACTTCATCATCGGACCCGAGCAGACGCACCTGATCGATCTGGCCTTGGCGCGCGGTGGTTGGGTGCCCGAGGGTTACGACTTCCCGTTCCGCGGCTGCCTCGTCCACTACGAAGCCCCGGAGATCGCGCGCAGTGTGCTCGACACCGGAGAGGCGGAGCCCACCCAGGAAGCCGACATCTACGCGCTCGGCGCTTCCCTGCTCATCTCCGCCACGGGCTGGCGGGCAGTCGAGTACCCCGACGACGCACCGCGCCCTGTGCAGCGAAGGGCCGTGGCAGACGGCAAGCGACGGCCCGTCAAGGTGCGGGGTGAGCTGGGCGAACTGATCGAGGCCATGCTCAGCCACGCTCCCGAAGACAGGCCCACGATCTACGAGGTCGGCAAGGCCCTGAGCTGAAGCCAACGGTCGGCGGTCTGCGAAGGAGCGACCCACTGCGACTACCAACAAACAGAGACCGGACCACCCCTCAGCCTGGACAGCGTGCCGGGTGGTCCGGTCGTGGAAGCCCTGATCAGGACCCCGGTGCCGATGGTACCGGGGTGGTCGGCGTGCCCGAACGCGGGTGCGGCTGCAACCCCGTTACCCCCATGTGGAGTTCGAGAGGGTTCTTCTTGCAGAGCGGTCGGCCGTATCCCAGTCCTGACCTGCACCACCGAAAGTCAGCCACGGCGGCGGGCTCGCCGTACCAGCACCCGTCACGTATGTCTCCAGCAACCCCCCGCTGGCCTCAGCCATGCTTCATCCCATCGTCACGGCCCTCGTCCCGATCCCGGCCTGGGCGTTGCCGACGCGGCTGCCTGACGCATGGGCCTGCCTGCGGTCGTGAAGTCCAGCGGCTGCGAAGCGCGGACCGGTCGGGCGGCAGGGCCTCGCTTGGTAGGTGTCGGCCTGGTCCTGGTGCTCGGACTGGTCGGGTTGCTTCCTGCTCAGGCTGTCCGCCTCGGCATGGCTGCGCGCTGAGCGGGTCGCGGTAGGTGCTCGCGGGCGGCGTGGAAGCGCAAGTAGGGATCAAGGTCGCGGTTGGCGACCGGCGCACGGAGCCGCAGGACGGCTTCTGCTCCGGGCGGGCGCCGAGGGCGGAGTGGGCGTAGCCAAAGGCGGCATTCGACTGCCCCACTCAGCTGGGGCAAGGCTTGGTGTGCCAGAGCGTGTCCTGATACCAGTGGACGTCGTCGCCCACCTCAATTGGCTGCTTGCAGTGCGGGCACACGGGCGGCTCATCGTCCTGAGAACTGAAGAACGGCTTGCTGTAGTTGAAACTCTTCGGCACCTCGCGAGCGTACAGCTGCATGGCGTTCCTTGGGGGGCGTCCATCTCGTTCTCCCTGCAAACGAGCTGCACCCAACACAGAAAGCGGCGCCCCCACCTTGTCCGTCCGGTGGGGGCGCCGCTGCGTGTGTCCGGTGACGTCGGCGTCAGCCCTGGCTGCCAGTCGCCTCGGTCTCCCGTTCGCTCTCCTTCGCCGCTGCCGCCCGCCGCATGTGGCCCTCCTCGCCGAAGTACACCGACAGACGCGACGTGTCCAGCTTCTTGCCTCCACGCCTCGCGGGTGCCACCTCCACGTAGCCGCCCGCGTTCAACAGCAGATCTCGCTTGCCGGCCACGTCCGAGCGCTTCCACTGCTCGGCGTGCGTCTCGCCGGTCGGCTCCGCCTTCACGCCGCCCGGCTTCGCCGTTCGCTGCCTCTCCTTCAGGGTCGCCAGTCGCTCTTCCAGCTTGGCGTACTGCTCCGCGTACCGGATCGCTCCGTCGTCGCCTCTGAACAGGCCCCGGTCATAGCGATCCTTTTGCAGGTCGGCCAACGCTTCCTCGGCCTGCCTGATCTGCGGGCGGAAGTCTTCGCCCACCTCTTGGACCATCCGCATCACGGAAAGGTGCCCGTACTTCGCGAGGAACTGCTCGGTGACGTGCTCCTCGGTGGTTACCCCGGCCACGGTCGGCCCGTAGCACTTCACGCCCTGCTTCTCCTCCCTCTTGGCCGCCCGCTGGCGGTACTTCAGCGGGCCGATGCACCGGTACCGAAGCTGACCGTTGCGCCCGCTGAAGGTGTACATGCGCTCGCCGCAGACTCCGCAGTGCATGATGCCGCGCAGCAGCGACGTCCCCTCCCGGCGCTTCTCACCGGGGTTGGCACGGCGCTCCAACTCGTCCTGGAGCGTCTGCCAGGTGTCCATGTCGAGGATCGGCGGCCGGTTGACCAGCGGCAGGCCGTCCGTCCGCAGGATCGGCTTTCCGTCCTCGATGACCTGGCCGAGCAACTGGGGGTTGCCCAGCATGCTGCGCAGCGTGGTCGTGTACCACTGCTTGGAGTCGCTGCGCTTGCCCGTGGTCTGGCGTGAGGTGTGGCCGGGTGACGGGACGCCCTCCTTGTTGAGGTCGTTGATGATCTGCATGAGCGAGTCCTTGGCCAGGACCCGTTCCACGATCCGCTTGATCGTCTTGGCCTCGTCCTCGTTGACCGCGAGGACCTTGCCCGCCCCGTTGGGGTTGGGGACGACCATGTACCCGTACGGGACCCGACCGCCGGTGTAGCGGCCCTCTCGGCGCAGGTGTTCGTGCGCGCTGGACACCCGCATCCCGATGGTGTCGGACTCCAGCTCGGCGAAGACCGCGATCACCTTCGCCATGGCCCGGCCCATGGACGATGTAAGGTCGAGCGGCTCCGTCGCCGACGCGAGCGCGACGCTCTGGTGCTCGGCGAGTCTCATGATCTCCGCGAAGTCGACCGTGGAGCGCGCAAGCCGGTCGATCTTGAAGAACACGATCACGTCCAGCTCGGCGAGCCTGGTCAGGATGCGTTGCAGTCCCGGCCGGTCGAGCCCACGCGAGAAGCCCGAGACATCAATGTCTTCCTCGGCGGCTACGACCTCCCAGCCGCGTGCCTCGCACAACGCCTCACAGGCCGCGCGCTGGCGTTCTGGCGAAGTCGTCTCGTCGGTTTCGCGCGATAGGCGAACATAGATAGCGGCGCGCATCCCCGGCGCGCTGGCCGGGACGCCCTTCCGGCGTCGGGCACGGGGCATAGCCCGTGCTGTGACAGGCGTTAGTTCTGTCATGAGACGACCCTATCTCCGGAGGTACGTGTGTCCTGCCTGATCGTCCAGTCCGACAAGAC
The DNA here is from genome assembly GCF_004784465.1 of Streptomyces griseoluteus. GTDB lineage: Bacteria > Actinomycetota > Actinomycetes > Streptomycetales > Streptomycetaceae > Streptomyces > Streptomyces griseoluteus. The sequence goes on from NZ_SRRU01000005.1 coordinate 348,438, forward strand.
CCTGCTCCTGGAAGTCGACCACGAGCGGGCCGACGAATGCCGTCGGGCCATCGCGCCCTTCGCGGAGCTGGAACGGGCCCCGGAGCACATCCACACCTACCGGCTCACCCCGCTCGGCCTGTGGAACGCGCGGGCCGCGGGGCACGACGCCGAGCAGGTCGTCGACGCGCTGGTGCAGTACAGCCGGTATCCCGTGCCGCACGCCCTGCTGGTCGACATCGCCGAGACCATGGACCGGTACGGCCGGCTCACCCTGAGCAAGCACCCGGCGCACGGGCTGGTCCTCACCACCACCGACCGGCCGGTGCTGGAGGAGATCCTGCGCTCCAAGCGGGTCACCCCGCTGGTCGGCAACCGCATCGACCCGGACACCGTGGCCGTGCACCCCTCCGAGCGGGGGCAGATCAAGCAGACCCTGCTCAAGCTGGGCTGGCCCGCCGAGGACCTCGCCGGATACGTGGACGGCGAGGCGCACCCGATCGACCTGCGCGAGGACGGCTGGGCGCTGCGTCCCTACCAGAAGCAGGCCGTGGAGAACTTCTGGCACGGCGGCAGCGGTGTCGTGGTGCTGCCCTGCGGTGCGGGCAAGACGCTGGTCGGCGCCGGGGCGATGGCGCAGGCCGGGTCGACCACGCTGATCCTGGTCACCAACACCGTCTCCGCCCGGCAGTGGAAGCACGAGCTGGTGAAGCGGACCTCGCTGACCGAGGACGAGATCGGCGAGTACAGCGGCACCAAGAAGGAGATCCGGCCGGTCACCATCGCGACCTATCAGGTGCTGACCACCCGCCGGAAGGGTGTCTACCCGCACCTCGAACTCTTCGACTCCCGTGACTGGGGCCTGATCGTCTACGACGAGGTCCATCTGCTGCCCGCTCCCGTCTTCAAGTTCACCGCCGATCTCCAGGCCCGCCGCCGCCTCGGTCTGACCGCGACCCTGGTGCGTGAGGACGGCCGCGAGTCCGATGTGTTCTCCCTGATCGGGCCCAAGCGGTTCGACGCGCCGTGGAAGGAGATCGAGGCGCAGGGCTATATCGCGCCCGCCGACTGCGTCGAGGTCCGGGTGAACCTCACCGACTCCGAGCGGCTCGCCTACGCCACCGCCGAGACCGAGGACAAGTACCGCTTCTGTGCCACCACCGCGACCAAGCGGAAGGTCACGGAGGCGATCGTGCGCCGGTTCGCCGGGCAGCAGGTCCTCGTGATCGGCCAGTACATCGACCAGTTGGACGAGCTGGGCGAGCATCTGAACGCGCCCGTGATCAAGGGCGAGACCTCCAACGCGCAGCGGGAGAAGCTCTTCGACGCCTTCCGCGAGGGCGAGATCAGCGTGCTGGTCGTCTCCAAGGTCGCCAACTTCTCCATCGACCTGCCCGAGGCCACCGTCGCCATCCAGGTGTCCGGCACCTTCGGCTCCCGGCAGGAGGAGGCCCAGCGGCTCGGCCGGGTGCTGCGGCCCAAGGCGGACGGCCACCGGGCGCACTTCTACTCGGTCGTCGCCCGCGACACGATCGACCAGGACTTCGCGGCCCACCGCCAGCGCTTCCTCGCGGAGCAGGGCTACGCCTACCGGATCGTCGACGCCGACGAGATCCTCGCGGAGGGGACGGCGGAGGGCACGAAGGAGAACTAGGAGCCGGCTACGGGTCCCCGAGGGCGCCCCCGTATCTGCGGTGGACGCCCGCCTCCTCGCCGTACTCGCCGAGTATGACCACGCCGAAGGCGGCCTGCGCGTAGACCTTGATCGCGCGCAGGGCCTCGCCCAGGATGTGCCGGTGGTCGCCGCCGGCCACCGCGGTGGCTCCGGACGGACGGGGTGGGGCGGGGTGAAGGGTCGCTGCGCTCATGTCTCCATGGTGTGACTTCCGGAACAAGTCCGGAATACACCCACGGGCCGGTTCTCGAAGCGGTTCCTCTGCACCCGTGGGTGGAGCCCGCCCCTACACCCCTCCGCCCAAACCCCCTAGGGGTAGGTGCTCAGGACCCGTCGGCGTGCACGGCGTAGACGTACCGCTTCCCCGCGTACTCGCTCAGGTTCCAGATCACCGACTCGGCGAACGACCAGCCCGACGCGCCGCTGGTGTGGTAGCTGAGGTCCTCGCAGCCGATGGCCAGGTTGCACACCGTGCTCGCGGTCGAGGCGCCCGAGGTGAAGGTGCGCAGCGCCCCCGCGCCGGAGGGGCCGTTGCTCACCGAGAGATAGTGCTTGCTGTTGCGGGAGACGACGCCCTGGATCTTCTTCTGGGCGACCGTGACCGCCTCGCTCGGCGTGCCCGAGGACAGCGAGCGGTCGGTGTAGTCGAGGTTCCAGCGCACGACCTTCGGCGTGGTGGTCGGCGCGCCCGTACCGGTCCACGAGGTGCCCGAGTAGTCGACCGCGCCGTCCTCGGAGTACTCGCTCACCACGAGGCTGTCCGGGGTGCTGGCCCGGTCGAGGCCGATCGCCGAGTAGCGCAGGTACTTGCCGGTGTTGTCGTACGCGCCGCTCTGCGGGAGCACGTAGGAGTAGCCGTAGCCGTAGTAGGTGCCGTCGACCAGGCCGCAGGAGTCGGTCTGGGTGGTGTCGACCTGGAAGAGGGTGTCGAGGTCGAAGACCCTGAGGCCCTTGTAGGTGTCGACGACGTACAGCAGGTTGCCGTACCAGAGGATGCCGCCGGCGTGCTTGCGTATGGGGTTGAAGGAGAACTCGCCGGTGGCCGTCTTCACCGGCTCGACCAGCAGGACGTGACGGTAGGTGGGCGCGGAGGCGGAGTTGTAGTTGACGAAGGTGAGCCGCAGGCCCTTGTCGAGGGGGTAGTTGTCGGTGCCGTTGTCGTCCGGGTCGGTCTCGAAGTACCAGGAGACCAGGACGGCCTTGTTGCTGCCGCCGTCGGGGTAGACACCGTTGCCGTAGGCGTCGGCGCTGGTGGTGACGCCCTGCGGAATCCAGTAGTCGACGTCCTGGTCGCCGCTGTCCCAGGTGAAGCCGGCCGCGAACGCCTGGGACGTGCCCGGCGCGCTGGTGAGGCGGGTGGCCTTGCGGTTGGTGTCGGCGAGGACGGCGGTCGCGTCCACCTTGGTGAGCGCGGCCGCCAGACCCGCGTTCAGGTCGGCGAACTCCCCGTAGGAGTTGCCCGTACGGGGGGTGAGGGCGAACTGCGCCGGGTCGATGGTCGCGGCGTGCGCGACGGAGGGGGTGAGGACGGCCCCGGCCGCTCCGGCGAACGGTGCGGCGGCGATTCCCCGGAGGATACTTCTGCGCGTCATGGACATGGCGGCGAACGTATGTCCTGCATGATCAGCCGCACAAGCACGTGCGTTCGGCTTCGGAGCGGGTCCGGGCCGGATTCGGACGCGCCCGGATATTCATTGGCCCCGCCCCGCCCGCCCCGCCTACAATCTCCGCTCTTGCCCGCCTCCCCTCGGAGTGCCGCCGCCCGGCCGGTAACCGGACGGCACCCTTCAAGGCCGTATCCGGCCTCGTGACCACGCAGCAGGTACAACCGGAGGCACTCCCTTGTCCGCGACCGCACCCGACCCGCTCGACGACCCCCGCGCCCCCCTGACCCGCGAACGCACCCACCTGGCCGACTCACGGGCCGCCCTGCGCGCCATGCGGGAGGACGTGGAGGCGCTGGACATCAAGGACGTCGCCGCGAACTGGGTCAACGCACAGGTGCTGACCCGCCAGATCGACGAACGGATCAAGGCGCTGGCCGACCTCAGCGACACCCCGCTGTTCTTCGGCCGGCTCGACTACCTGCACGCGCCGGGAGCGGAGCAGGCCGAAGGGGCCGAGGGCGAGCGGTTCTACATCGGGCGCCGGCATGTGCACGACGCGGACGGCGACCCCATGGTCATCGACTGGCGCGCCCCGGTGTCGCAGCCGTTCTACCGGGCGTCCAAGAAGGACCCGATGGACGTCGGGCTGCGCCGCCGCTTCGGCTACACCGGCGGCGAGCTGACCGCGTACGAGGACGAGCGCCTGTCGGACCCCTCGGAGACGGCGGCCACCAGCAAGCTGCTCCAGCAGGAGATCGAGCGGCCGCGCGTCGGCCCGATGCGGGACATCGTCGCCACCATCCAGCCGGAGCAGGACGAGATCGTCCGCAGCGGGCTGGGCGGCACGGTGTGTGTGCAGGGAGGTCCCGGTACGGGCAAGACGGCGGTCGGTCTGCACCGGGTCGCCTATCTGCTCTACGCGCACCGGGAACGGCTCGCCCGCACCGGCACCCTGGTCATCGGGCCGAACCGGTCCTTCCTCCACTACATCGAGCAAGTGCTGCCCGCGCTGGGCGAGTTGAGCGTGCAGCAGGCCACCGTGGACGATCTCGTGGCCCATGTCGAGGTGCGTGGCACGGACGAGGCGCGGGCCGCCGTGCTCAAGGGCGACGCCCGGATGGCCGAGGTGCTGCGCCGGGCGCTGTACGCGCAGGTCACGATGCCGACCGAACCGGTCATGGTGGTGCGCGGCTCGCGCCGCTGGCGGGTCCCGGCGTACGAACTGGAGGAGATCGTGCGCGAGTTGCTGAGCCGCGAGATCCGGTACGGCGCCGCGCGCGAGGCGTTGCCGCAGCGGATCGCGCACGCGGTGCTGGTGCAGATGGAGCGGGCCGGGGAGGCGCCGGACGACCGGGTGCAGGACGCGGTCGCGCGCCACAGCGCGGTCAAGGCCGCCGTGAAGGCCGTCTGGCCGCCGGCCGATCCGGCCAAGCTGGTGCTGCGGCTGCTGTCCGACGGGGAGTTCCTCGCCGAGCACGCGGCCGGAATCCTGGACGAGGACGAGCAGAAGGCCGTGCTCTGGGCCAAGCCGGTGCGGAGCGTGAAGTCGGCCAAGTGGTCCTCCGCCGACGCGGTGCTGATCGACGAGGCGGCCGACCTGATCCAGCGCACGCACTCGCTGGGCCATGTCGTCCTGGACGAGGCGCAGGACCTCTCGCCCATGCAGTACCGCGCGGTCGGCCGCCGCTGCACCACCGGCAGCGCCACCGTCCTCGGTGACCTCGCGCAGGGCACGACCCCCTGGGCGACCCGGAGTTGGGAGGAGGCGCTGGCCCATCTCGGCAAGAGCGAGGGCGTGATCGAGGAACTGACGGCCGGTTTCCGCGTCCCCACGGACGTGATCACGTACGCCTCCCGGCTGCTCCCCCACATCGCACCCGGCCTCACCCCGGTCGCCTCCGTCCGTGAGAACCCCGGCTTCTTCGAGGTGCGCGCGGTGGACGGGGTGGCCGACGTGGTCCACGCCTGCGAGGAGTTGCTGCGCCACGAGGGCTCGACGGGGCTGATCGCCGCCGACGCCCGCGTGCCCGCCCTCGCCGAGGCCCTGACGGCGGCCGGGATCGGTTTCCTCGCGCCCGGCGAGGAGACCACCGAGGAGACCCGGCTGACCCTGGTCCCGGCCTCGCTCGCCAAGGGCCTGGAGTACGACTACGTGGTACTGGACGAGCCGCGGGCGGTGGTGGACGGCGAGCCCGACGAACGCACGGGCCTGCGGCGGCTGTACGTGGCACTGACCCGAGCGGTCTCCGGGCTCATCGTGGCACACACCGGGCCGCTGCCCGAGCAGCTCGCGGGCCGGGCGGCTGGGTAGGGCGCCGAGTCCGTCCCCCGCCATGTCCGCCGTACCCGATGCCCGCCGCTCCTTCGTTGTCAGCGCCTGCTGCCATGTGGTGGGACTGACATCCCGGTGCGGTGGAGTGTCGGAGGCCGCGGGGGGCGAGGATCACCGCACGGTCCGGCTCGTACGCGTCTCCTCGCGCCCCTTGGGGGATCACGCGCCCCGAGCCGCCCCTACGGCTCCAGCCCCCTCCGCCCCTCGCCGGACGCGAAACCCAGCCACGTGTGCCGGTTGCCCGCCCAGCACCAGCCGACCTTGGGGGCGTCGCGCCGCTCGCGTCCGTCCCGGCCGGTGCCGTTGCTGATCCAGAGTGCCGGGGTGCGGGCGTCCAGCGTGCCCTTGGGCTTGCGCAGCCGGGAGCCGATGGTCATGAAGCAGTGATTGCGCTCCAGCACGTCCGGCCGCTGGAGCACCCAGTGGATGCCCTCGGTCAGCAGCAGCGGCGTACGGGACGCGGCGGTGAGCGCCGGAAGTGCCTCGTCCGGGCTCCAGTTGGCCATGTCGTCGCCCCGGTCGACCCCGCTGACCAGGTACAGCGGGGTGTCGGGCAGGTCGATGGTGTCGAGCGGCGCGAAGAGGTCGACGTCGGTCATGTCGGTGACGACGAACCCGGCCCTGTCCCGGCGCCGGAGCAGCGGCGCGAGTACGGAGGCGGGGGCGAGGTCGGGACGGACGGCGAGGAGGAAGTCGCCGTCCCCGGCCCCCTCCGCCGCCGCCCGGACCTCGGCGGCCGACAGTCCCGCGATCTCGTGCACCCCCAGCTCGATCAGCCGCTCGGCCTGCGTACTCAGCGGGGTGAAGGTCTGCGTGGTCTCGGACACGATGCTCCCAACGACAGCGGTGTGTACGGGCGCAGGCCCAACGAACCGCCCGCCCGGAACATTCCCGGCAGGGCCGCCTACTCCCCGTCGAGCATCCCCCGCCACACCCCGACGGCGTCGGCGCACACCGGGCCGGCCCACCCCTGCGGGCGGGCCGCGCCACCGATGTGGAAGGCGTCGATACCGGCGGACCGCAACTCCGGCACGTGCTCCAGCCGGAGCCCCCCGCCGACCATGATGCGCGGCTCGTACCCCGGCGTGCCGGTGTGCGCGGCCTCGGCCGTCAGCGTGTCCAGCCCCTCGTCCACACCCGTCGCCGCGCCCGCCGTGAGGAAGGTGTCCAGACCCGGCAGCCCGCTGAGCCGCTTGCGCAGCGCGTCGCGGTCGGCGGCGCGGTCGATCGCCCGGTGGAAGGTCCAGGGGCAGCCGTCCAGCGCGTCGACGACCCGTTCGACCGCCGCGAGGTCCACGTCCCCGTCCGGGTCGAGGAAGCCGAGGACGAACTGGTCGGCGCCCGCCGCCCGCAGTTCGGCGGCCGTGCCGGTCAGCCGGCCGAGGTCGCCCGCCGCGAACCCGTCCGACAGCCGCAGCATCACGCGCAGGTCGATCGTGACGGCGGCGCGGATCGCGGCCACCACGGCGGGGTCGGGGCTGAGCCCGTCCGCCGCCATGTCGGTGACCAGTTCCAGCCGGTCCGCGCCTCCCGCCTGGGCGGCGACCGCGTCCTCGACCCCGAGGGCGATCACCTCCAGGACCGCACGCTTGCTCATGGCACCCCAATTCCGACGCGGCTACAGGTCTAGTCCAATTCCAGGGTACGCCCCGCCCCCGATCACCGGAACAATGGACACATGGCCGACGCAGACACCGCAGCAGACCTCGGGCTCCGCTTCGCCCGCGCCCTCGAAGCCGCCCGCGCACCGGGCGGGGGCCCGGACCCCGCGCCGTACGCCGGGAACCTGATCGCCCGCTGGGAGGAGCCGCAGCGGCGCTATCACACGCTCGCCCACCTCACGGCGGTCCTCGACCGGGTCGACGCGCTGGCGGAGTACGCCGACGACCCCGACCTCGTACGGCTGGCGGCCTGGTTCCACGACGCGGTGTACCTGCCGGACCGGTCGGAGAACGAGGAGCGCTCCGCGCGGCTGGCCGAGCGGGCGCTGACCGAGGCCGGGGTGCCGGAGGCGAAGGTCGCGGAGGTGGCCCGGCTGGTGCGGCTCACCGTCGGCCACGACCCGGCCGAGGGCGACCGGAACGGGCAGGTGCTGTGCGACGCCGACCTGGCGATCCTCGCCTCGGCGCCGTCCGCGTACGCCGCCTACACGGCCGAGATCCGCGAGGAGTACCACTTCGTGCCCAACGACGCCTTCCACGAGGGGCGTTCGGCGGTACTGCGCCAACTCCTGGACCTGCCAAGGCTGTTCCACACCCCCTACGGGTCGGAGCACTGGGAGGCGACCGCCCGCTGGAACCTCGCGGGAGAGCTGGAAATGCTGTCGACCTGACTCCGGGCTCACCCCTAGGGTGCCGTCCATGCGAGCGATGAGCGGGGACCAGGTGACCGAGGCCGTGCGCGGCTGTGTGACGACGCTGCGCGCGGCCGTCGACCGCGACTGGACGGCCGTCCGCGCCGGAGGCGTGGAGTGGGACTGCCACGTCACCGCCCTGCACGTCGCCGAGTGCCTCCTCGCCTACGCCGGCAACCTCGTCGGCCACGCGCGGGACGCGTACGTACCTTTCGAGATGCGCCTGGAGGACGGCACCGGCAACGACGGCCTGCTGCACGTCCTGGAGACCACCGGCGCCCTGCTCGCCGCCGCGGTGAACACCGCCCCGCCCGGCGACCGGGCCTTCCACCCGTATCCGTTCCGCAGCGCCGACCGCGAGGGTTTCGCCGCGATGGGCGTGGCCGAAGTGCTGCTGCACACCTACGACATGGCGCAGGGCCTCGGGCTGGAGTACACACCCGCCGAGAGTCTCGCCGAAGGCGTGCTCACCTGCATCTTCCCGCACGTCCAGCCGGGCCCGGAAGCCTGGCCGACGCTGCTGTGGGCCACCGGCCGGGGCGAGCTGGCGGGCCGCCCGGCGGTGGACAACTGGCGCTGGCGCAACAACCTCGTCATCCCCGCCGACCGCCTGACCCTCACCGGTCTGCGCCCGGCCGCCGCCCGCGACCTCCGCCTGGGCGGCGACGGCGGCTTCACCTGGCTCGGCGGTGCCCCCTACGAGGGCACCCGCGAGGCCGCCGGCTTCCTGGTCAAGGCGTACGAAGCGGGCGTCCACAGCCCCGAGTTCGGCGTCTTCACCCTGGTCCGCACCGAGGACGGCCTCGCCGTCGGCGGCATCGGCTTCCACGGCACCCCCGACTCCGAGGGCCGCGTCGAAATCGGCTACGACCTCGTCCCCGAGGCCCGCGGCCAGGGCTACGCGACAGAAGCGCTCCGCGCCCTGACGGAATGGGCCTTCGCCCGCGACGACGTCCACCGGATCGTGGCCACCGTCCACCCCGACAACCCCGCCTCCGAACGCGTCCTCGCCCGCGCGGGCTTCCACCGAGCCGACCCGGAACAGGAGGAGAGGGCCCGCACGGAACACGGCATGGAAAGCGGCCTACGACTGTTCGTGCACGAGGGCTGACCACCCCACCCACGAACCGTCCCGCATGATCACCCGCCCCCGCAGCTCCGGTACGCCCCGCCAGGCCCGCACGGTCGTCGGCTCGACGCGCAGGTAGACGTGGGGGGTCTCCTCCGTGCGGGGGTCCCAGGCGAACTTGGCTGTGAAGGCTTCGGCGGCTTCCGGGGGTGCATCGGCAGCCGGGTACAGCCGCGCCGTTCCTTGCAGGAGCACCACGTCGGTGGTGTCCGGCAACGACAGGCGCACTCGGGGCTCTTCGCGGATGTTGCGGGCCGTCGCGGAGGTCGCGTTCGTGCACATCCAGAGGGCCGCGCCGTCCCAGGCGAACCAGAGCGGTACCTGGTGGGGGCCTTGGGTGGGGTGGGAGGTGGAGAGCCAGAGGTCACGCTCGGTGCCGAGCCTGGTCAGGGTGTCGCGTACGCGCTCGGCCGGGTCGCGGGGAGTGATCTGCGTGGCGTGCATGGGGGTCGACCCTAGGCAGCGCGGCCAAGGGGCACATCGGGCGGTGGTCCTAGGACCCCTTGCGTCGTCTCAGCCCCGCCGCGTGCAGCAGGCGGACCACGTCCCGGCTGCGGACCTCCACCGCGCCCGCGGCGACCGCGTCGGCGTAGCGGTGGGAGGGGATGTCGTAGTGGTCGCGTTCGAAGGCGCGTGGGGGGACGCCGAGGGTCGCGGCGAAGAGGTGCAGCTCGTCGTAGGAGACGTCGCTGATCAGGTGGGACCACAGGCGGCCGTGGCCGGGCCAGGTGGGTGGGTCGATGTAGACGGTCACGCGGGGCCGGCCGTCACTTGGGGGTGTTCCCGTCCAGCGCCTTGGCGAGGGAGCCGACCGGGGCGACGTCCACGCCGGACTCGTGGCAGACCCAGTGCGGGTCGGGGCCCAACTCCGGTTCCACGTCCAGCGCGTGCGGGTCGCCCGTGGCGCACACCGGGCACAGCGGCCAGCGGCCCTTCCGTTCCAGCAGCGCGTCCTGCACGTCCTGCGCGACCAGGCCGGAGACGAAGGCGGCGCCCTCGGGCCACTGCTCCACCCACCAGCGGCGCTGCGCGAGCGACTCCTCCACCAGCGAGACCACGTCCGCCTCGGCCACGTCACCGGCCATGAGGTCGGCGAGCACCAGCGCACGGGCCGCGTGCAAGGCCTGTTCGAGCGAGCTGAGATTGGCGGCGTCGTCCATGCACCCATTGTGCGCACTCTTGCCCCGCCGGCCGAACCGGAAATATCTTTCAGGGGTGACCCAGGACGTGAAGGAAACTTTCGGGAGTCCCGGCGGCTCGCTCGCCGCCAAGGTGCGCACCCTCACGCCGTCCATGACGCGGTCCATGCAGCGCGTGGCGGATGCCGTGGCCGGCGACCCGGCGGGCTGCGCCGCCCTCACCGTCACCGGGCTCGCGGAGCTGACCGGCACCAGCGAGGCCACGGTCGTCCGCACCGCCCGCATCCTCGGTTACCCCGGCTACCGCGACCTGCGGCTCGCCCTCGCCGGGCTCGCGGCCCGGCAGGAGTCCGGAAGCGCGCCCGCGATCACCACGGACATCGCGGTGGACGACCCGCTCACCGACGTGATCGCCAAGCTGGCCTACGAGGAGCAGCAGACCCTCGCCGACACCGCCGCCGGACTGGACACCGCCCAGCTCGGCGCGGCCGTCACCGCGCTGGCCGCCGCCCGCCGTACGGACGTGTACGGCATAGGGGCGTCCGGCCTGGTCGCGCAGGACCTCACCCAGAAACTGCTGCGCATCGGGCTGGTCGCGCACGCGCCGGGCGACCCGCACCTCGCGGTGACCAACGCGGTGCAGCTCCGCGCGGGGGACGTCGCCGTCGCCATCACCCACTCGGGCTCGACCGGTGACGTCATAGAACCGCTGCGCACCGCCTTCGAGCGCGGCGCGACCACCATCGCCGTCACCGGCCGCCCCGACTCGCCCGTCACCCAGTACGCCGACCACGTGCTGACCACCGCCACGTCCCGCGAGAGCGAGCTGCGGCCCGCCGCGATGTCCTCCCGTACGGGTCAACTCCTGGTGGTGGACTGTCTGTTCGTGGGCGTGGCGCAGCGGACGTACGAGAGCGCGGCCCCCGCCCTGGCCGCGTCCTACGAGGCGCTGGCCCACCGGCACCGCAGCGCGACGCGTTAGCTTTCTCGAAGGCGTCTCCGCCAGCTTTCTTCGTTCGGACCCGACCGGAAAGAGCCGCATCAGATGACCGACTCCCCTCACCTCCAGAGCGAGCTGGCCACCCTGACCACCGAGGCGTTCCGGCCGGAGCTGGCCGGGATCGACCAACTGCCCACGCTGGACATCGCCCGGCTGATGAACGGCGAGGACACCGGCGTCCCGGCGGCCGTCGCCGCCCGTCTGCCCGAGATCGCCGCCGCCGTCGACGCCGTCGCCGCCCGCATGGAGCGCGGCGGCCGCCTCGTCTACGCCGGTGCCGGTACGGCCGGACGGCTCGGCGTGCTGGACGCCTCCGAGTGCCCGCCCACCTTCAACACCGCCCCCGGCCAGGTCGTCGGGCTCATCGCGGGCGGACCGGGCGCGCTGGTGAACTCCGTGGAGGGCGCGGAGGACTCCCCCGGCCTGGCCCGCGCCGACCTGGACGCGCTGAAGCTGACCCCGGACGACTCGGTGGTCGGCGTCTCCGCGTCCGGGCGTACCCCGTACGCGATCGGCGCGGTCGAGCACGCCCGCGCGGCCGGCGCCCTGACGGTGGGCCTCTCCTGCAACGCGAACAGCGCCCTCGCGGCCGCCGCCGAGCACGGCATCGAGGTGGTCGTCGGGCCCGAACTCCTCACCGGCTCGACCCGCCTGAAGGCAGGCACGGCCCAGAAGCTGGTCCTGAACATGCTGTCGACGATCACGATGATCCGCCTCGGCAAGACCTACGGAAACCTGATGGTCGACGTCCGCGCCTCCAACGCCAAGCTCCGCGCCCGCTCGCGGCGGATCGTGGCGCAGGCGACCGGGGCGCCGGACGCGGAGATCGAGAGCGCCCTGAGGGAGGCGGACGGCGAGGTGAAGACGGCGATCCTGATCATCCTGGCGGGGGTGGACGGGAGTACGGCGACGCGTCTGCTGGAGGAGTCCGACGGCAGGCTGCGGGCGGCACTGAAGAAGGCGGGGGCGTAGGGGCGACGCGTACCGCCTTCCGGAGGAGTCCCGCGCGCCGGACCGGCCAGGGTGGCGCAGGCTCGGCAGCGTGCGTAACGACACCGCCACCGCCACCGCCGTCCTCGCCCTGACGGGCGGTCCCGCCAACGTCCGTCACGTCACCCACTGCCTCACCCGGCTCCGGCTCACCGTCGCCGACCCGGTCGCCGTGGACGAGGAGTCGCTGCGCGCGCTGCCGGGCGTGCTCGGGGTGATCGGGGCGGGGACACCGTCGCTTCAGGTGGTGCTGGGGCCGGGAGTGGTGGACACGGTCACGGCGGAGGTGGAGCGGCAGCTCGCGACGGGGGCGCGCGACGGGGGCGTACGGACGGGGGCGGACGCCGTGGAAACGGACAAGGGGTCCCACCCCTCGCCCACCGACCTCCCGCGGAAGGGGCCCCTCGCCGCCTCCCTCCGCCGCATCGCCAACGTCTTCGTCCCCCTCATCCCCGCCCTCATCGGCTGCGGCATCATCGCCGGCGTGGGCGGCCTGCTCACGAACACCGGCCGGCTCCCCGGCCTCACCCCGGCCCTGGCCGCCATCGCCTCCGGGTTCATGGCCCTGATCGCGGTTTTCGTGGGCTATCAGACCGCGAAGGAGTTCGGCGGCACCCCCATCCTGGGCGGTGCCGTGGCCGCGGTGATCGTCTATCCGGGCGTCGCGAAGGTGACCGCGTTCGGCGTGCACCTCTCCCCCGGCCAGGGCGGGGTCCTCGGCGCACTCGCCGCCGCCCTGCTCGCGACCCGGATCGAGAAGTGGTGCCGGGGACGCCTGCCCGGCGCGCTGGACGTCCTGCTCACCCCCACCGTCACCGTCCTGGTCGCGGGCCTCGCCACCCTGTACGGCCTGATGTACGCGGCCGGAGCCGTGGCGAGCGCGATCGGCACCGGCGCGAACTGGCTGCTCACCACCACCGGCGCGTTCGCGGGCCTGATCCTCGGCGGACTGTTCCTCCCGCTGGTGATGCTCGGCCTGCACCAGGCCCTGATCCCCATCCACACCACCCTGATCGAGCAACAGGGCTACACGGTCCTCCTCCCCCTGCTGGCCATGGCCGGCGCGGGCCAGGTCGGCGGCGCGCTCGCGGTGTACGTACGCCTGCGCCACGACACGACCCTGCGCGCCACGATCCGCTCGGCCCTCCCGGCGGGCCTGCTGGGCGTGGGCGAGCCCCTGATCTACGGCGTCTCCCTCCCCCTGGGCCGCCCGTTCGTCACCGCCTGCGCGGGCGGGGCGGCGGGCGGCGGATTCGTCGGGTTCTTCGCCATGCTCGGCGAGAAGGTCGGCGCCACCGCCATCGGCCCCTCCGGCTGGGCCCTCTTCCCCCTCCTCACCGGCAACCAGGGCCCGGCCCCGGCCGTCGCCATCTACGCGGGCGGCCTCCTGACGGCATACGCGGTGGGCTTCGCGGCGACCCTCGCCTTCGGCTTCCCGAGAGGTACGGCCAGAAGCCCGGCCCCACCGGCCACTGACCGCACACCGGCGGGCTCGGCGTGACGCTGCCCCGGCAGGCGTACGCGACGGGGCCTTCGCGGCAATCCTCGCCCTCCCAGCGGGTACGACCCCGCCGGCCACCGGTCGAACACCCGCCGGCTCCGCGTGACGCCCGCTCCTCCCCCTCGTTGCCCCAGACATGAAGAAGCTGCTGCTAGCCGCCCTCGCCGTCGCCGCGTCCTCCGCCGCCCTGGCCACCCCCGCCCACGCCGCCTCCGCCGACGACCGGTGGACGGCCGAGGACACCACCGCCTGCGCGGCCGGCCTCACCGTGACCCCGGTGGTCAAGGCGGTCTCCCCGCTCCCGCTGGCCGAGCAGGCCCCCGCGTGCGGCAAGGGGAGCCTGCTGCACCACGGCTAGGAGTACTGCGCGAGCTGGATCAGATTGCCGCAGGTGTCGTCCAGTACCGCGACGGTCACCGGCCCCGCCGCCACCGGCTCCTGGGTGAAGCGCACCCCGAGCCCGCGCAGCCGCTCGTACTCGGCGCGCACGTCGTCCACGGCGAAGGAGGTGGCCGGGATGCCGTCGCCGCGCAGGGCGGTGGTGTACGGCTTGGCCGCGGGGTGGACGTCCGGCTCCAGCAGCAGCTCGGTGCCGTCGGGCTGCTCGGGCGAGACCACGGTCAGCCACCGGTACTCGCCGAGCGGCACGTCGGCCTTCCTCACGAAGCCCAGCACCTCGGTGTAGAAGCGCAGCGCCTTCTCCTGGTCGTCGACGAACACGCTGGCCAGGTTGATCCTCACGGGGTGCCCTCCAGAAGGGGTCGCGGAAACGTACTGCGGCCCGATCCTCGCGCATCCGGAGACCCGGCGCGCGGGTGAGAAGCTGGAGGCATGAATCACGCCCAGCTCACCGCGCTAGGCCGCGCCCTCCGGCTCGTCGGGGAGCACGGGGAGGCGCTGTCCGCCGACACCCCGGACTCCCGGCTGCACGAGGTCAAGGCCGATCTGCGCCGCGCGCTGGACCTGCTGGACGAGAGTGTCTCGGCCGGCGCCCCCACCACCCGCTGCGCGGAGCACCCGCAGGGCCCGGTGGACGAGAGCGCGCCGGACCTGTGCCTGCTGTGCGAGACCCGCAGGAGGGCCGCCCGCCGGGCGGAGTACGGCGGCCAGGGCCGCGGCCCGGAGGCCCCCGCGACCGCCCCCTCCCGGTACGGCGTCCGCGCCGACCGCCCCCAGCCCCAGCAGCGCTGGCTGCCCGAGGCGTGGAACGGCCGCGAGTGGCAGCTCTGCGGCACCCCGCGAAGGGACCGCCGCGAGGCGGAGGCGTACCTGGCCGCCGCCCGCCGGGGTTCGCGCCCGGCGATGGCCTACCGCCTGGTCCACGAGTTCACCGACTACGAGGTGCTCCGCGTCTGGGGCACCCCCGCCCAGGTGGACATCGAACCGATGGGCAACCTGTAGCCGGAGGCAGCAGCATGGACCAGCAGCTCAACATGGTGACCCTGGGCGTCGAGGACCTGGCGGCGAGCCGCCGCTTCTACAGCGAGGGGCTCGGCTGGACCCCGCTGCTGGACCTGGACGAGGTGGTCTTCTACCAGGTCGGCAAGGGCGTGGCGCTGGCCCTGTTCCCCCTGGCCGACCTGGCCGCCGACACGGGCGCCCCGGCCACCCCCGGCACCCCCTTCACCCTCGCCCAAAACCTCGGCTCCCCCGCCGAGGTCGACGCGGCCGTGGCCCGCGCCCGCGAGGCCGGGGCGAAGGTCCTGAAGGAGCCCCGGCGGGCGGCCTTCGGCGGCTACCACGCCTACGTCACCGACCCGGACGGCCACCGCTGGGAGATCTGCCACAACCCCGGCTGGTCGGTGGCCAAGGACGGCACGGTACGGCTGGCGGCGGTGGACCCGGAGACCTGAAGGACGAGGGCAGCGCAAAGGCGCCGGGCGGGAGTTCACCCACCCGGCGCCTCACGAGCAGAGCCTCAGCTGAGCGAGCCCAGCGAGGTGGCGTCGTACGGCTTCAGCTCGTCGAACCGGCCGGACAGCACCTTCGCGGCCCACTCCGGGTCCTGGAGCAGCGCGCGGCCGATGGCGACCATGTCGTACTCCTCGCGCTCGAAGCCGTCGAGGAGGTCGTCGATGCCCTTGAGCGGGGAGCCCTCGCCCTGGAACGCGCCCGTGAAGTCGCCGTCCAGGCCGACCGAGCCGACGGTGATGACCGGCTTGCCGGTGATCTTCTTGGTCCAGCCGGCCAGGTTGAGGTCGGAGCCCTCGAACTCGGGGAGCCAGTAGCGGCGGGTGGAGGCGTGGAAGACGTCGGCACCGGCGGCGGAGATCGGGGCGAGGATCGCCTCCAGCTCCTCCGGGGTCTCGGCGAGACGCGCGGTGTAGTCCTGCTGCTTCCACTGCGAGTAGCGGAAGATGACCGGGAACTCGGCGGACACGCGCTCGCGCACGGCCGCGACGACCTCCGCGGCGAACTGCGCGCGGGCGACCGGGTCACCGCCGTAGCCGTCGGTACGGCGGTTGGTGCCCTCCCACAGGAACTGGTCCAGCAGGTAGCCGTGGGCGCCGTGGATCTCGACCCCGTCGAAGCCGATGCGCTCGGCGTCGGCGGCGGCCTGCGCGAAGGCGCCGATCACGTCGTCGATGTCGGACTGCGTCATGGCCTGGCCCTTGGCCTCGGCACCGGCCTTGTGCACGCCGGACGGGCCCATGGCGGGAGCGTCCGCGAACGGCGGCTCGCCCTGCCGGCGGACCATGCCGATGTGCCAGAGCTGCGGGACGATCGTGCCGCCCGCCGCGTGCACCTCACGCGCGACCTTCTCCCAGCCCGCGAGCTGCTCCTCGCCGTGGAAGCGCGGCACGCTGTCGCTCTGGCCGGCCGAGTCGTGCCCGACGTACGTACCCTCGGTGACGATCAGGCCGACGCCGTTCGCGGCACGGCGGGAGTAGTACGACACCACGTCCTCACCGGGGATGCCGCCCGGGGAGAACATCCGGGTCATCGGCGCCATCGCGATCCGGTTCGGCACGGCGAGGCCGTTGAGCGTGATCGGGCGGGACAGGAGCTGGGCCGCGCGGCTGGCGGCGGACGTCGTGACGGTCACGTGTGGGGCTCCTCGGAGAACGGTGTCGGGTAGACCGGCTGGTATGTGTGCACGCAATGGTGCACCTAGTGAAACAACTGGTCCACTCGGCTCCGCATTCCGCCCCGCCGGACCGGGTCCGTGTGACCCCCGCCACGCCCGCCCCTCAGCCCAGCTCGACCCGCCGCCGGGCGTCCCGGTTCAACAGCCGGACGCGCTCGCGGAGCACGTCGGCGGGGGCGGCTTCGCCGACGTGCTCCGGCGGTACGTCCCACTCCCGGCCGCCACCGAGGGGCCGTAACTGAACCCGCCCGCCGACCTGCCCCATGACCTCACCGACCCGCCCGTCCCGCACATCGAGGGCATACGACCCCAGGACCCGCCCCTCCTCGTCACCCACCCGCCCGCTCCGCGAGCACGGCGGCGAGACGGGCGGCGACGTCGAGGTTGCAACTCCCGAGGTCCACGAGGGTGTTGCGCCCGCCGTAGATTTCGGTCACGGGGTCGACGCGAAGCGAGGGCAGCACGATGCCCGCCTCGCGCAGGGCGGTACGCAGCCGCTCGACCGCCTGGTCAGCCGTATCCGTCATGTGCGTTTCCTCCACGCTGAGTGTTCCTGTTCTGCACACAGAGTGGCGGCACCGCTTCTAGCCTGGCCACACAGGCAGTGCCAACAACCTCACCTGTGGGACAGGGGGCAGCGATGCCAGGCCCGAAGGACCTCGACCCGTCGTCGTCACCACGAGCGATGATCGGGGCGGAGTTGCGCCACGCGCGGGAGCGGAAGGGGTTGAGCCAGGAGCAGTTGGGCCAGGTCCTCTTCGTGAGCGGCTCGTTCATCGGCCAACTGGAGGCCGGGACGCGGCGGATGCAGCCGGAGTACGCGCGGCTGCTGGACGAGGCGCTGGACACGGGCGACTTCTTCGCACGGAACTGCGTCGCGGCGGCCAAGTCGAAGTACCCGGAACACTTCGCCGAGGCGGCGGAAGCGGAAGCGCAGGCCACGGCGATCAAGGAGTACTCACCTCTGCTGATCCCCGGACTGCTCCAGACCCCCGAGTACGCACGAGCCGTATTCCGCGCCTACCGCCCGACGGAGCCTGACCGCCAACTCGATGAGCTGGTCTCGGTTCGCATGAGCCGGGCGACCCTCCTCGACGATCCAACAGACCTGGTGTTGTGGGTGGTGGTGGATGAAGCAGCGCTGCGTCGCGTGACGGGCGGACGGACGGTGATGGCGGAGGCCGTGCGGCACCTGGCCGACACCTCCCGGCAGCACCGCGCGATCGTGCAAGTCCTGCCGTTCGAGGCCGGTGCCCACACGGCGATGGAGGGTCCCATCAGGCTGATGGACTTCGCGGACGCTCCACCGGTGGTGTACTTCGAAGGGGTGGGCACCGGCCGACTGGAGGACGACCCGACCACCGTCAGGCAACGCCAGCGCACCTTCGAGTTGCTCACGGCCTGCGCCCTCTCACCAGCCAAGTCCCTTGTTCTCCTTGATGCGGTGGCACAGGATTACGCGCATGAGAAACACCCCTGAGCCCGGCCCGCACCCCGCCACCTGGCGCAAGTCGACGTACAGCGGCGGCAGTGGCGGCAACTGCCTGGAGGTGATCGACACCCACCCAGCCCTCATCCCGGTCCGCGACTCCAAGGCGCCGCACGGCCCGACGCTCGCGTTCCGGCGACAGGCGTGGGCCGCGTTCGTGGAGAACCTCAAGGCCGGCTGAGGTGGGGGCCGCCGCCTCCGAGGCGCGAGCGGTGAACTCCGAGCCCTCTTAAGACGCCGTTTCTGATGGCGGACCGTTGGCCGCTCGAAACGGGTGGTCTGCCTGAAGGGCTGCTCGTACGGTGGCTCGGTGTGCTTCTACGCCATGACCTACTACAAGCTGCACTACGCGTGCGTCTCGTGCCGTGTCAGCTTCAAGCAGCATGCCTGTCCGCCACGGGAGCACCTGTGCCCCAACTGTGCTCGGCCCCTCATTTGCGCTGGTCATGACTTCGCCCCTCCGCCCAGGCGTGATGTCCGCGGGTGGTCTGTGGTGGCTGCGGTGCTGAGGGAAGGGCTGCGCTACGAGGGGCGATCGGCCTGCGGGTGCGGCAAGGAGCCCAAGTACCGCCCGCGGACAAGAGCCGAACTGCGGGTGCGTCAGATCATTGCCACAAGGGACGGGCTTCCGTTGTCCGAGACATTTTCCCGACCGGACCCTCTGAGTCCGTCGGCCGGCTGACCTCGCATCTCAGCGTGTCAGGCCCGTGGCCGGCCGCCGCCAAGCGGCCCGCCGACAAGCCGGCGGGCCGCTCCTGCCGCAGCGTCGGGACGCTGCCGCTGTCAGTGAGCCGCGGTGAAGGCCACGCCTGTCGTGACACCCTCGGGGGTGGCGACAGCCAGGAGGTCCGAGGCGACGGAGGCGATCGGCGTCTCGATGCAGAGGCCGCCGGAGCCGGCGACCGCGAGACCGCCGGAGACGTTGTCCAGGTCGGCGTCGGAGATTTCGGTGGTCGCGACCTGGGGGACGGAGTTCATTGCGCGCGGTTCCCTTCGAATGAGCACTCTGAATGGCAGCGTTCGCTCGCTCGACTTCCGGGAGCGGTGCCGGAATTCTTTTTTTCGCGAGTCGTCGCTACGCGAAGAATCAAAGCAGGTCGATCATGAGGCGGCCAGCCGCCAGGGTCCCGGACGGGACGCGGATCGGAATGGGTCTTCACCGGTGTGACCACGTTATGACCGAACACATCGAATTCTCCACATGCCCTGCTGAGCAGGTGCGGACACGGTGCTTGCCGCCGTCGCCCAGAACGGTTACGGATTCGCCGAAGCCAGCGCCTTCCGGCCTTTTCATGACGGTTATTCAGGTTGGATATGACCTCACGGTGAACGGTGTGAGGGTTCATCGGATTTTCCGCGTCCGGACGTCAGATACGTGAGGTACACCCCTCTGCCGCAGTCGGACGCCTTCCGCAGGGTCCAGCGGCCCCGGACGGTGGCGGAGGAGAAATCCGACTCGGCGTCGTCCTCCTCCACTTCGCCCTCCTCGGGGGTGTAACCGGCCTCGGGGAGCCGCTTGTGCAGGAAGGCCAGGGTGGTGTCGAAGCCGTCGCGGACGACGGTGGCGACGACGAGCCGGCCGCCGGTGCGGTGCTCCACCGAGGTCACGATCGCGCCGTGGGGCACCGGTAGGTCCGCCGGGAACTCCTTGGGGAGCGGGAGCGGCGGTGAGGCGGCGGTGGGGCAGCCGCCGGGCGCGGGGCCGGCCGCGCGCCCGGCCGGCGGAGCGGTCGCCCGCTCCGCCGCGTACGGCGTCGCCCCCGGGTGCTCGGCGTGCGTGCCCGCCGAGCACCCGGTGACCGCGGCCAGACCTAGGACGGCTCCCGCCAGTACGGCAGCCGAGGGCGACGGCTTCATCTAGTGGTTTCCTCCGGATTTCTTGCGCTTGCCGGCGGCCACGGCGTCGTACGCGCCGTAGAGCGTGCCGCCGGAGGACTGGCGGGCGATGGAGGCCAGCGCGTCGTAGTTCTGCGCACCTCCGGTCGCGCAGGTGCCGGTGCAGCCGTCGGCGTAGGCGGCGAGCACGCGGCCCCGGGCGTCGGTGGTGACGTCGATGAAGTCCAGCAGATTGCGGTCCTCGCCGCAGGTGGTGCCGCCCGTGCAGATCGACCCCTTCTGGACGGGGTCGGTGGGGGTGGCGTCGGCGGTGACCCAGGACTGGCCGCCGTCGTAGGTAGTGGCCACATACAGGTGCCACACGCCCTGGAAGGCCGTGTCCTGGTAGTTGCCGCCCGTGGTGGTGCCGAGGAAGGCGAAGGAGGCGCGGTTGTCGTCGCCCGCGGTCACGGCCGGGAAGACGACGTTCTTGATACCGAGGGCCGCGCCGACGTTCTGGTCGTACAGCCACGTCCTGCCCTTGTCGTGGCTGACGGCGATACGCGGCGTGCCGTCGCTGTTCTGGTAGCCCATGTAGACGGTCCCGCCGGCCCCGATGCCCACGCTCGGGTCCGAGTCACCGGGGGTGCTGGACGGGTTGTGGCGGACGGTCCAGGTCAGCCCGTCGTCCTCGGAGACGGCCACGGCCTGATGGCCGCCGCAGCCCTTGTTGGGCACGTACACCGTGCCGTCCGGGGCGACCTTCACATGCCCGTGCAGGCCGCCGCAGTCCAGCAGCGAGTACATCGGAACCGCGGGCCCGTACGTCAGTCCGCCGTCCCG
This sequence comes from Streptomyces griseoluteus, assembly GCF_004784465.1. Taxonomy (GTDB): domain Bacteria; phylum Actinomycetota; class Actinomycetes; order Streptomycetales; family Streptomycetaceae; genus Streptomyces; species Streptomyces griseoluteus. Next base: position 369,378 of record NZ_SRRU01000005.1, read on the forward strand.
GCTGACCGCGCAGGAGGCGTCGGCGATGTCCTGGGAGCAGTAGTAGACGGCGTCCGGGTACGCGGTGAGGCCGCCTGGTGTGCCCGCGGCGAAGGGGCCGCCGCCGATGGTCTGGTGGTCCACGCCGGAGTTGACGCCCGAGCCGCCCGTCGGCGTCCACGTCTCGCCGTCGTCATCGGTGTAGCAGGTCAGCGCGGTCTTGCCGGCGAGCTGCGACTCGAAGGTGCGGTGGGTGGCCGGGTCCGTGAAGAGGATCGGGTCGAGGCTGGTGGTGCTGCCCTGGGGGCAGCCGTTGGCCGCGTTCGCGCTCTTGTCCTGCCAGGTGGCGGTACCGGAACCGTCGTAGGTGACCTTGAGCGTCGACGTGTTCGCCTGGAACATCACGGCGCCGCTCGCCCGGTCGACGCCGATCGAGGGTTCACCGGCGTTGTGCGCGTCCGTTATGCCCTCGGGGGCCGTGGAGTTCGCGTACGCCGGCGGTGTGGCCGTGCTCGGCGGCGGGTCGGCCGGCGGGGTGATCAGGCTCGCGGTGCCGGTGAAGCTGCCGCCGAGCGGCGCGTAGGGCACCACGCGCACGGTGTACCACCCCGACACCGCCGGGAGCAGCACGGTCTCGGGATCGCTGGAGGAGGCCGAGGCGGCCACCTCTCTGCCGTTGGCGTCGAGGACGTACAGGTCGAAGTCGGCGGCGGAGTCCGGCCATCGGACGTCGATGCGCAGGCTGTGACCGGCGTCGTAGCCCGCGGGGACCGACACCTTCAGGGCGTAGTCGTCGCAGGGTTGCGCGGCCCCGCAGCTCACCGCGCCGGCGGTGCCGGAGACGTTGGGGACGGCGAAGGGGCCGGCGCTCCAGGTGGTCGTGGGCGCGGTGTCGCTGACCGATCCGGAGGACGGGGTGGCGGCGTCGGCGGACCCGCTCGGCAGGGTTCCGGCGACGAGCGCCAGGAGCCCGACGGTGAGACGCCCCAGCGACCGCGGGGGGTGGTGGCGACGGAGTGCGGAGAGGAGGGCCACAGGTACCTCGACTTTCGCGAGTCGGACGGAGGGTGGTGGTGTGCGGCGGTGAGGGAGGTGCCTGCGGTGCCTCCGCAGGCACCTCCAGGGCGCTTGCGGAGGCCTGGTCAGAGGGGTCAGAGGGCGTCCACGGCGCTCACCTTCCAGCCGTCGGAGGTGCGAGTGAGCGTCATGCGCACCCGGTTCAGGTCCAGCCGGGGCTGCGGGACCTGGGTGCTCCGGGTGACCTGGTTGACGAAGAGCAGGACGACGGCCCGGTCCGGTGCGGCCGACACGACGGAGGCCGCCGGGGCGCCGCCGTCGGCGGGGGTGGCCACGGTCGCCTTCACCACGCCGTGGTACTTCGTCGCGGTCGGCGCGACCGCCGCCTTGGTGGTCTTGCCGTACTGGTCGCGGAAGTGCCCGGTCAGCAGGGCGCGGGCCCGGGAGAAGTCCCGGTCCAGGTGCCGGTAGTCGTACGACAGCACGACCGGTGCCGCCTTCAGCGCGGTCGCGACGGCCTCGCCGCGGGCCTGCTCCGTCTGCCGCCCCTGCCGGTACTGCCACCCGAGCACGGCGGCCGCGGCCAGGGCCGCCACGAGGACGGCGCCCAGCACCGCGGTGAGCACGCGCCGCCCGGTCGTGCGCGGGGGCGCACCGTCCTCCGGATCCTCCTCGAACAACTCGAAGGACTCGAACGACTCGGGCTCCGGCGGGTCCTCCCAGCCGTTCGCCGGGGGCTCGACGAGCAGGGTGCGCCCGGCGGGCGTCCGCTCCTCCTCGCGGGCGCCGCGCTCGGGGCGCGCGGGCCGCCCGGTGCGCTTGGCCGCCGCGCGGGCGGCGGCGGTCATGGTGCGGCGGGCCGGTGAGCCGGTGCCGCGGGTACGGGCGGTCTGATGCGCCACGGTGTCTCTCCTCATCGATGGACTCACGGATGGTCAGCCCACGAACGCGACGTCGGACGTCAGCCAGCGGCCGGACACGCGCGCGAGGTCGAGCTGGAGCCGGTAGGTGCGCGCCTGGCCCTGGGGCGCGGCGGAGTTGGTCACCTTGCTGTCGGCGACGACCAGGACCCGGGCCGAGCGCGCGTCGGACCGCACGATGCCCGCTTCCAGGATCTGGCCCTCGGAGACCGACTTGTTCTGCGCGACCAGCTTCGTCAGTTGCGCGGTCTGCGCGGCGAACTCCTTCTTGAACTCGCCGGTGGCGCCCTTCAGCACGTTGCCGCTGTCCCGGTCGTAGTGCCGGTAGTCGAGCGAGGTGAAGTTGAGTGCCGACTGGCGGGCCGCCGCCAGGATGTCCTGGCGGCGCTGTTCCGCCGCGTGCTGGTCGGACAGCTTCACACCCAGCCAGACACCGGGCACGGTCGTCAGCACCGTCGCGGCGGCGAGCCCCGCCGACAGCAGCCTCATGCGTGCGCCTCTCCCGCCATCGGTCCCACGAGCAGCCATTGCCACGACTCCTTTCCGAACACGGTCTGTTCTCCGCCCGTCGAGCCGATCTCGACGGGTGTTCCGTCCGGGCCGATGGGGGTCCCTCCCTGCTCGAGCGCAGCCGAGAGCTTGGGGGAGGTGCCGGTCTCCGGGTCGTACGGGGCCACGAACGCGGCCCGGTCGGCGCCGTGCCGGCCGGTCGTCGCGCCGGGCGCGTTCTGCGCCCCTCGCACCGAGGTCTTGCTGCCGCGCGGTGCCGTGCAGCGCGCGTCGGTGTTCGCCGGGCGCGTGCTGGTGTCGGCGGGGTCGCGCCGCTGGGTGCCGTAGCCCTGGGTGCACGCGGGCGGGTCGCCCGCGTTCACGACCATTCCGAAGTGGGTGGTGCCGTCGCCGGGAATGACCGTGTAGCTGCCCGCGACCGTGAGCGGCAGCGTGACCAGGGCCTGTTCGATGCCGGGCAGCCGGGCCACGGTGACCTGCCCGCCGCTGACGAGGTTGGCCAGCAGGACCGGCACGTGCGGCCGCGTGGACCTCAGCAGGGAGTCGACCTGCTGCGCGGCGGGCGGCGTGTTGCCGATCAGCCGGCGCAGATCGCCGTCGCTCGACTTCAACTGCGCCGTGAGGGTGGCGAGGTCGCGGGAGAAGGACTTGATGGCCGAGCCCTTGTCGGCCTGGGTCTTGAGCACCTTCCGGGAGTCCTCGATCAGCGAGACCGTCTGGGGCAGCGACTCGGAGGCCGACTCGACCAGCGCGTCGCCGGAGTCCACCAGCCGGCTCAGGTTCGGCCCGGTGCCGGCGAACGCCTTGCCCAGTTCGTCGACGGTGACCCGGAGGTCGTCCTTGCCGACCGAGTTGACCAGCCGGTCGAGGCTGAGGACCAGGTCGGTGACCGGCAGCGGGGTCCGGGTGCGGCTGCGCGGGATCGGGGTGCCGTCCTTGAGGTACGGCCCGCCGGACCGCCGCGGCTGGAGGTCGACGTACTGCTCGCCCACCGCCGAGCGGTCGGCGACCACCGCGAGCGTGTCGGCCGGGATCCGCGGGGCGCCGTCCTCGATCCTGAGCGCCACCGAGATCCCCGACCGGGTCAGCCGCAGGTCGCCCACGCGGCCCACGGGCACGCCCCGGTAGGTGACCTCGGCGCCGGAGAAGATGCCCCCGGACTCGGCGAAGTCGGCGCGCACGGTGTATCCGCGGTGCAGGACGTCGTCCACCAGGCCCGTGTACCGGGCGCCGACGTACGACACCCCGAGGGCGGTGACGGTCGCGAAGGCGAGCAGCTGGGCCTTGACCGTACGTGTGATCACGGCAGCATCCCCTTCAGCATCAGCTCGGCCAGGCCGGTGTCGACGCCCGGCGGGAGGCGGCGCGAGCCGCTCCCGGTGCCGTAGGCGGCGGTGCACACCGGCGGGCACAGCAGAGAGCTGCCGGCGGAGGGCGTCGCGGGCGCCGAGGGCACGGGCGGGGTGGACGGCAGCGGCGGGGCCGACGGCAGGGGCGGGACGGACGGAAGGGACGGCAGGGGGACGGGAGTGGGGACGGGGGGAAGGTGCGGTGTCCCGGGGGTCGGGGACTTCCCGCCCTTGCCGGGCTTGCCGGTGACGTTGCCGTAGAGGTCCGCCAGGTCGAGGTCGGCGGTGATCTTCAGGTTGACGTAGTCGCCCTTGACGGCGTCCGTCGCGTTGCGCGGGAACGGGTAGGTGGTGAGGATCTCCAGGGAGCCGGGCAGGTCGTCGCCCGCCTTGTTCAGCTCCTGGAGGATGGGCTGGAGCTTCTTCAGGTTGGCGACGGTGTCGTCGCGGGAGGCGTTCACCACCCTGGTGCCGGTCCTGCCGAGCCCGGAGAGGGCGGTGAGCATCTTCGTCAGGTCCTTGCGCTGGTCGGCGAGGACCTTCAGGGCGGGCGGCACGGTGTCGACGGCCAGGGCGATCGTCTTCTTCTCCTTCTTCAGCCGCTTGGCGAGCCGGTCGACGCCCTTCAGCGCGCGCACGATCTCCGCCCGCTGGCCGTCGAGGCCGCCGAGGAAGGTGTCGAGTTGCTTCAGCAGGGACCTGACCCGGTCCTCGCGACCGCCGAGGGCCTTGTTCAGCTCGACGGTGATCGTCTTCAGCTGGGCCACCCCGCCGCCGTTGAGCAGCGCCGAGAGCGCCGACAGCACCTCCTCGACCTCCGGGTTGCGGCCGCTGCGGGACAGCGGGATGCGGTCGCCGTCGCGGAGCCGTCCGACGGGCCGCGTGCCGGCCGACGGGGACAGGGCGACGTACTTCTCGCCGAGCATGCTGGTCTGCCGCAGGTCGGCGGCCGCGTTGCCGGGCAGCTTCACCGAGTCGGCGATCCTGAGCCGCACGCGGGCGTGCCAGCCGTCCAGTTCCACCTTCTCGACCGCGCCGACGGTGACGTTGTCGACCTTGACCGCCGACTGCGGCACGAGGTCCAGGACGTCCCGGAAGTCGACGGTGACGTGGTATGCGTGGCCGTCCGAGGCGGCGCCGCCGGGGAGCGGGACGTCGTACCAGCCGTTGAACTCGCAGCCGGTCAGCAGCAGCGAGCCGACCGTCGTCCAGGCGGCCGTCCGCGCCTTGCGCCGCGCGCTCATGCCGATGCTCCCAGGATGCCGCCGAGGGTCTTGTCGGCCGTGCCCGTCGACGCGGGCGCCGACGGGATGTCGGGGAGCGAGTCGAGGAGTTTCTTCAGGCCGGCGCAGTTGTCGTGGTCCTCGCCGGTCGTCTTCAGGATCGAGCAGAGGAGGGAGGGCGGATCCTGCGGGGTCTGCGCGTTGTCGCGGGTGTCGAGGGTGCCGGCGGCGGGGTTGTAGGCGTTCTGCAGGTTCGACAGGCCCGTGGGGGCGACGGTCAACAGCTCCTCCAGAGCTTTCCGTTGGGTGACGAGGACCTTGGTGACCTTGGCCAGGCCCCGCACGTCCGAGGTCAGCGCCTTCTTGTTGCCTTTCACGAAGCCGGACACGTCGCCGAGCGCGGCGGCCAGGTACTTCAGCGCGGCCGCGAGGTCCTTGCGCTCCCCGGCGAGTTGCCCGGCCACGTCGGCGAGGTCGGTGTTGAACGACCGCACACGGGCGTCGTCCGCCGCCAGCGCGGCCGTGAACACCTGGAGGTTCCGCACGGTCCCGAACAGGTCGCCGCGCCCGTCGGACAGCGTGGTGACCGCCTGGGACAGGTCCTCCACGGTCTGGTTGAGGTCCTTGCCCTGCCCGCGGAGGTTGTCCGCGCTCACCCCGAGCAGCCGGGACAGCGAGCCCTTCTTGTTGGCGCCGTTCGAGCCGAGCGCGTCGGCGGTGGTGTGCAGGCTGTCGAAGATCCGGTCCAGTTCGACGGGGACGGCCGCCCGGGACTGGGGGATGACGTCTCCGTCCCGCAGCACCGCGCCCTTGCGGTACACCGGCAGCAGCTGCACGTAACGGTCGCTGACGACCGAGGAGTTCACGATGGCGGCCTGTGCGCCGGCCGGCACCTTGCGGCCCCGGTCGTACTCCAGCTCGACCCGCACCCGGCCGCCCTCCGGCGTGATCTTCCTGACCTCGCCGATGCGGACGCCGAGGACGCGGACGTCGGAGCCGGGGTAGATGCCGACGGTGCGCGGGAAGTACGCCGTGACGCGGACGGGGCCGGGGCCCGGCCACAGGACGGCGGCCAGGCCGACGAGGAGCGCGAGCGCGGTGAACAGGGCCAGGAGTCTGCGGGTCATCGGGTGCCTCCTGTCCGCGGCGTGACCGGGGCGGCGACCAGGTTCTGGATGTAGGAGTCGAACCAGCGGCCGTTGCCGAGGGTGTTGGTGAAGAGCCGTACGTAGGGGGCGAGCAGCCGGACGCTGCGGTCGAGACTCGCCTGGTTTCGTTCGAGCATCGTCACGAAGGTGTCGAGGTTCTTCAGCGCGGGTCCGATCTCCTTGCTGTTGTCGTCGACCAGGCCGGACAGCTCGATGCCGAGCAGCGCGGAGCTCTTGAGCAGCTGGTGGATGGCCGCGCGCCGCCTGTCGATCTCCTTGAACAGGGCGTCACCGTCCTTCACCAGCGCGGAGAAGTCCTTCGTGTGGCCGGCCAGCACCTTGGTGACTCCGTTCGCGTGGTCGAGGAGTCCGCGCAGCGCCTCGTCGCGGGCGGCGACGGTCCGGGAGATCCGCGCGAGCCCCTTGATCGACGCCCGCACCTCCCCGGGGGAGTCCTGGAAGGTGACGGAGATCGTGTCCAGTGCCTTCGCGAGCCGGTCCGTGTCGACCTCCTCGGTGGTGGTCGTCAGGTCGCTGAAGGCCTGGACGACGTCGTACGCCGACACGGTCCGCCGGAGCGGGATCTCGCTGCCGGGGTTCAACTGGCCGGGCCCCTTCGGGTACAGGGCCAGGTACTTCGCGCCGAGGATCGTCTTGACCCGGATCGCCGCGCCCGTGTCGGTGCCGAACGCGGGACGGTCCTTCACCTTGAAGGTCACCTTGACGTGGTCGCCGTCCAGGTCGACGCCCTTGACCTTGCCGACCTTGACCCCGGCGATCCGTACCTCGTCGCCCGGCTTGAGCCCGCTGGCCTCGGAGAACGCCGCGCTGTAGGTGTCGCCGCCGCCGATCAGCGGCAGGTTGTCGGCGTTGAAGGCGGCGACGGTGAGCAGCGCGAGGACGGTGAGGCCGACCGCGCCGACGACGACCGGGTTCCTCCCCCGGCTACCGCTGGGAGGTGCCCCCACGCGGAAGGGCTTCGGGCGCGGGCGCTGGAGCCGGATCCTGGGCAGCTTCGGCGGCAGGACGCGCACCTTCACCAGGGGCTCGCGGCGGGGTGCGCGCCTGGGCAGCAGCCGAGGGAGTTTCGGCAGCCGCGGTGGCAGGACCCGCACCTTCCCCAGCGGCTCGGGACGGGGTGCGCGCCTGGGCAGCAGCCGGGGAAGCCTCGGCAGCTTCGGCGGCAGGACCCGCACCTTCACCAGCGGCTCGGGACGGCGGGCGTCGCGCCGCCTGACGCGCCTGCTCATCCGCCGCACCTCGCCCGCGCCACGTGCAGCTCCGGGGTGATCACCTGCTTGGTCTTCGGCAGCACGATCCGGCCGTCGAAGTCACAGAGGTAGAAGTTGAACCACGAGCCGTACGAGGCGGTCCCCGTCAGCTTCTCGAGCTTGTTCGGCAGCCGTTTCAGGACGCCCTCCACGGTGTTCTCGTTCTTGTTCAGCGTTCCGGTGAGATCGCCGAGCCCGGCGATGTCGTCCTTCAGCGGTGGACGCGCGTCCTTCAGCAGCCCCGCCGTGACGTCCGTGAGGTCGCCGATGCTCACCAGAGACGCCCCGATGGGCTTGCGGTCGGCGGACAGCCCCGAGATCACCCGGCGCAGCTGCGTGAGCAGCCCGGAGAAACGGGAGCCGCGCTCGTCGAGCGTCTGCAGGACGGTGTTGAGGTTGTCGATCACCGACCCGATGAGCTTGTCCCGGTCGGCGAGGGTGCTGGTGAGCGACGCCGTGTGCGCGAGCAGGCTGTTCACCGTGCCGCCCTCGCCCTGGAGGGTCTGGACGATTTCGGTGGCGAGCTGGTTGACGTCGCTCGGGCTGAGCGCGGCGAACAGCGGCTTGAAGCCGTTCAGCAGGGCGTTGAGGTCCAGCGCCGGCTGGGTCCGGGACAGCGGGATGGTGCCGCCCGGCCGCAGCCGGGCGGTGGCGTCGCCGGCGCCCCCGGTGAGCGCGATGTACCGCTGCCCGACCAGGTTGCGGTAGCGGACGACGGCGTGGGTCGCGGCGAGCAGCGGCCGGTCCGTGCTGACGGTGAACGTGACCTCCGCCAGGGTCCGGTCCTTGATCCGGATTCCCTGGACCTCTCCCACCCGCACTCCGGCCACCCGGATGTCGTCGCCGGTCTCCAGCCCGGTGACGTCGGTGAACACCGCGTGGTACGTGTCCTTGGGGGTGAAGGAGATGTTGACGATGGTGGCGGCGAGCAGCGCCGTCGCCGCGATCGTGACCAGCGCGAAGAGGCTGAACTTGACCAGCGGGGCGGCGGTCTGCCGGGCTCCTGACCTGCTCATGCGACACTCACCGCCGTCCCGCGCGCGAGCGGCCCGAACAGCAGGGTCGCCACGGGCGGTACCCGGTCCGCGGGGACGCCCATGACGGGAGCCACGAGCGAGCCGACGGCCCGTTGCTCGGCCCGGGTGGCGGACACGCCGGCGCCTGCGGGCTGTGCGCCGCCGGAGCCCGCGGCCGACGTCCCGTCGTGTAGGTGGGGCTTCGGTCCGGGCACCTGTGGATGCGGCAGGCCGCGGCAGTCGGGGCCGGACCGCTCGCCGTACACCGGCTCCTCACCGGGCCGGTACGCCCCCTGCGGCCGGACGACCTCGAGGGTGATCCGCATCTCGCCGCCCCGGAACGCGTCCTCGGACGCCTTCTCCTGCCGGACCAGGCCCTGGAACAGGCAGGGGTACTCCGGTGAGTAGCGGGCGAACAGCTCCAGCGTGGGGCGGGAGACCCGGCCCAGGGTGATCAGCCGGTCGCCGTTCTCGGACAGGAAGTCGTTCGCCGTGCCCGCCACGGTGGCGGTCGCGCGCAGGGCCGATGCCAACTGGTCCTTCTTCTCGGTGATCGTCCGGCTGGTGGTGACCGTGTTGCGCAGGATCCGCATCAGGTCGGGCGCGGCGTCGCCGTACACCTCGGCGACGTCCGCGAACCGCGTGATGTCCTCCTTGAGGGAAGGCACGTGCGGGTTGAGGCGGCGCAGATAGCCCTCGACCCGGGTGAGGTTGCCGCCGATCCGGTCGCCGCGGCCCTCCAGCGCGGTGGCGAACGCCGAGAGGGTGGCGTCGAGTTCGCCCGGCCGGACCGTGCGCAGCAGCGGCAGCAGGTCGTTCATCAGCTGCTGCACCTCGATGCCGACCTTGGTGCGGTCCTGGGTGATGACGTCGCCCGCGCGGATGGACCGGGCCGGCTGCACGGCGCCGACGGGAGCGACCAGGTCGACGTACTTCTCGCCGAACAGCGTCTTGGGCAGCAGCCGCGCGTGCACGTCCGAGGGGATGTACGACACGTACTGCGGCTTGAGCGCGATGTCGAGGGTCGCCTTCGTGCCGTCGGCGTGCACCGCGCGCACCTCGCCGACCAGCAGCCCGCGCAGCTTGACGTCGGCGCGCGGGTCGAGCTGGTTGCCGAGGGTGTCGGCCTCCAGGGTGACGGGCACGACGGAGGTGAACGCCTGCTGGTAGACGGCCACCGCGAGCGACAGCAGCAGCGCGACCACGGTGAGGAACGCGATGCCGTACAGCCTGAGCCTCGTTCTGTGCGTGCGCACCGCTCTCACCCCGCTATCCGTACGGTCGTGTTGGCGCCCCAGATGGCGAGGCTCAGGAAGAAGTCCAGGACGTTGACGGCGACGATCGAGGTCCGCACCGCCCGGCCCACCGCGACGCCGACACCGGCCGGGCCGCCGCTCGCGTGGTAGCCGTAGTAGCAGTGCACCAGGATGATCAGCACGGCGAAGACGATCACCTTGCCGAAGGACCAGAACACGTCGACGGGCGGCAGGTACTGGTGGAAGTAGTGGTCGTACGTGCCGGTCGACTGCCCGTAGTAGCCGGTGGTGATGGTGCGGGCGGCCAGGTACGAGGACAGCAGCCCGACCACGTACAGCGGGATCACCGCGACGAAGCCGGCGATCATCCGCGTCGTCACCAGGAACGGCAGCGAGGGGACGCCCATCACCTCCAGCGCGTCGGTCTCCTCGCTGATCCGCATCGCACCGAGCTGCGCGGTGAACCCGGCGCCGACGGTCGCGGACAGGGCGAGCCCGGCCACCAGCGGGGCGATCTCCCGGGTGTTGAAGTACGCCGACAGGAACGCCACGAAGTTGGAGGTGCCGAGCTGGTTGAGGGCCGCGTAACCCTGGAGGCCGACCTCGGTGCCGGTGAAGAAGGACAGGAACGCGATCACGCCGACCGTGCCACCGACGACGGCGAGCGCGCCGCGCCCGAAGCTCACCTCGGCGAGCAGCCGCAGGATCTCCTTCTTGTAGCGGCGCAGGGTGCGGCCCGTCCAGGCCAGGGAGCGTCCGTAGAAGGACAGTTGCGTCCCCAGCTCTTCGAGTGAGCGCAGGGGGCGGTCGAGGACGTCTCTCGGTCTCATCGGCTAACCCCTCTGCGGGACGACCTGGAAGTACACGGCGGTCATCACGAAGTTGGTCACGAACAGCAACATGAAGGTGATCACCACGGACTGGTTGACGGCGTCACCCACGCCCTTCGGGCCGCCCTGCGCCGTCAGCCCCTTGTACGAGGCGACGATCGCCGCGATGGCCCCGAACACCAGCGCCTTGATCTCCGCCGCCCACAGGTCGGACAGCTGGGCGAGGGTGGTGAAGGACGCCAGGTAGGCGCCGGGCGTGCCGTGCTGGAGGACGACGTTGAAGAAGTAGCCGCCCGCGACACCGACCACCGAGACGAGGCCGTTGAGCAGTACGGCCACGGCCATCGACGCCAGCACCCGCGGTACGACGAGCCGGTGGATCGGGTCGATGCCGAGGACCTGCATCGCGTCGATCTCGTCCCGGATCTTGCGTGCTCCGAGGTCCGCGCAGATGGCCGTGCCGCCCGCGCCCGCGATCAGCAGCGCCGTGACGATCGGCGAGGCCTCCCGCAGCACGGCCAGCACGGACGCGGCCCCGGAGAAGGACTGGGCGCCCAACTGCCGGGTCAGGCTGCCGATCTGCAGGGCGATGACCGCCCCGAAGGGGATCGAGACCAGGGCCGTCGGCAGGATCGTGACACTGGCGACGAACCACGCCTGCTGGATGAACTCTCGCGCCTGGAAGGGCCGTCGGGGCAGGGACCGGACGACGTCCAGCGCCATCGCGAACAGGTTGCCCGATTGGCGGAGGGCACCCGTCGGGGAGAGCCTCATGGGCTCGTCACCTCCGCCCCGTGCAGTTCCGCCTCGCGTCTGGCGATCGCCTCCCAGCGGGGCGGACGGGTGATGCCGGGGCCGGGCAGCAGGCGGGGAGCCGGCGCGCCGGCCGGGCCGTCCTCGTCGATCTGGGCCAGCTCCTGCTCGACCTGGGCCGCGTCCTTCTCCTCCGCCATGCCGATCGGCCCCTGCATCCGGCCGTTCAGGAACTGCCGTACGACGGGCTCGTCGCTGGCCAGCAGCTTCTCGCGGGGCCCGAACATGACCAGCTCGCGCCGGAACAACAGCCCGATGTTGTCCGGGACCTGGCGGGCCGAGGCGATGTCGTGGGTGACGATCAGGAAGGTCGCGTCGATCTGTGCGTTGAGGTCGACGATGAGCTGGTTGAGGTAGGCCACGCGGACCGGGTCCAGGCCCGAGTCCGGCTCGTCGAACAGGATGATCTCCGGGTCGAGGACCAGGGCGCGGGCGAGTCCGGCCCGCTTGCGCATGCCGCCGGAGATCTCGCCGGGCAGCTTCCCCTCGGCGCCGAGCAGCCCGACCATGTCCATCTTCTCGAGGACGATCCGCCTGATCTCGCTCTCGGACTTACGGGTGTGCTCGCGCAGCGGGAAGGCGATGTTGTCGTAGAGGTTCATCGAGCCGAACAGCGCGCCGTCCTGGAACAGCACGCCGAACAGCTTCCGCACCTCGTACAGGTCGCGCTCGCGGAGCCTGGTGATGTCCCGGCCCTGGATCGTGATGGAGCCCCGATCCGGCTTCAGCAGCCCCACGAGCGTCTTGAGGAACACCGACTTGCCCGTCCCCGAGGGGCCGAGCATCACCGAGACCTCCCCGGCGGGCAGGGTCAGCGAGACGTCCTGCCAGATGACCTGGTGGCCGAAGGACTTGGTCAGCCCTTCCACACAGATCTCGACACCCATCCGGTCACACCCTTCGCCCGTGGAGCAGCTCCGACATCTGCTCTACGGGGAGGGAAGGGGCGTCCGTCGCTGCGGACGGGGATTTTTTTACGGCCGCGTGTACGGGGTGCTACGGCAGCGTCGGCGAAGGCGTGCGCGAAGGCGTCCCCAGGGTGGGGACGGAGAGCGGGGCGGCGGGGAGGACGGAGGCCGTGGGAAGCGACGGGACCGACGGGAGCGACGGGACGGCCGACTTCGTCGGCAGGTCCGGCACCGCGGTCGGCAGGTCCGGCGCGGCGGCCGTCAGGCCCGGCACCTCGGGCACCTGGGGAACCCGCGGCACCGACAGCTTCGTGAGCGCGGACGCGGACACGTCGGGCAGGGACGGCACCTTCGGCATCCCCGGTGCCTCGGACCCCGGCAGCAGAGACGTTTCTCCGGTGAGTGAGGGCGTCCGGCCCCGGTCCCCCGGCGCCGAGGGGGAGGTGGCGAGCGTCCTAGGGGCGCGCCCCTGGCCCGTGGCCTCGCCGTCCAGGACCTGCGCGGGGCCGGACACGGCCGGCCACGGCGCCGGACCGTTCCCGTCTCCGCCCCCGCCGAGCGCGTACGGCAGCACGAACCCCGCCACCACCAGGGTCGCCGCCGTCGAGGTGACCGCGACCGCCTGCGCATGGCCGCCGCCGCGCAGCCGCCCGCGCCCGACCAGGAACAGCACCAGCCCGAGCGTCCCGGCCAGCGAGGCGCGCAGCGTCCGCCGGGCCCGGGCGAGCAGCGACTCGACGGTCCGGTAGCTGAGCCCCATCCGCACCGCGACCTGGCTCACGTCCAGGTCCTCGGACCTCAGCCGGAGCGCCTCCGCCTGCCGGGCGGGCAGCTCACCGCTGCGCACGGCGAGCCACTTGGCCTCGGCCCGGTCGCACACCGCCTCCTCGACGGGTACCGGGCCGGGCGCGACGAGTGTGGGGCGACTGCCCACCTCGGCCTCGCGGTTGACCTGCCGGTGCCGGTCGACGCACAGCCGCATCGTCACCGTCGTCAGCCAGGCGCCGAGCCGCTCGTCGTCCAGGTCCGGGCGCTCCGCGGCGCGCAGCATCGCCTCGTGCACGGCGTCCTCGGCGTCCTCCTGGCTCATGGATCGCCGCCGGGCCACCTTGAGCAGTTGCTCACGATGGCTCCACATGCGCTGCCAACGCTCGTCGGCGGCCGCTGTGTCCGCAGGCACGTCCGTCGCCATGAGGGCCCCTTCGCACCACCCGCCGGTCCTGTACTTCCGACGGTGGCGACATTACCGCCGAGTAGTGGCAGTTGTGGAGGGGGCGGCGCCCCTCGTGTTCTAGCCGTGGCCGGTGGCCAGCTGCCCCGCGCCGGGCAGGACACCGCCGCCGGGCAGCGTGAGGGTCGGTCCGGGGACCGGAACCAGCGGCGTCCCGGACGCCTTCGGGAGACCGGCCGTGGGGGACGGGCCGGGAGCGGGTGGGGTGGGCGGCGCCGTCGGCGTGCGCGAGGGACCAGGGGCCGGCTTCCGGTCGTCCGACGGCTTCGACGGCGAAGGCTTCGACGGCGAGGGCTTCGACGGCGAGGGCTTCGGCTTCTTCGGGCCGGACGGCTCCGGCCGGTCCGAGGGGGATCCGCCGGACGCGTCCGGCACCACGCGATGCCCGGTCAGGTAGTACGCGTACCAGGCCTTGACGGTGTGCAGATAGGCGTCCGAGTGGTTGTAGCCGAGGATCGCCCGGTCCAGATCGGCGGGGTTCGACAGGTTCCGGCCGCCCGCGCACAGGTAGCGGCCGGCGGCGAGCGCCGCGTCGTAGACGTTGTTCGGATCCCTGCGTCCGTCGCCGTTGCCGTCCGCTCCCCAGCGGGCCCAGGTGGACGGGATGAACTGCATCGGGCCGACCGCGCGGTCGTACACCGCGTCCCCGTCGTACGCGCCGCCGTCGGTGTCCGCGACGGCGGCGAAGGCGCCACCCGTCAGGCGCGGGCCGAGGATGGGCGTCACGGTCGTACCGTCCCGGGTCACCCGGCCGCCCCGTGCCTGTCCGGACTCCACCTGCCCGATCGCGGCGAGCAGTTGCCAGCGCAGCCGGCAGCCCGGCGCACTGCGCGCCAGCTCCGCCTCGGCGCGCCGGTACGCGGCGAACACGCTCGCGGGCAGGGCACCGCCGCCGCCCGTCGCCTCCTGTGCCGGGCGGCCCTCCTTCCGCGTCCGCAGCGGGGGCAGGCCGGTGCGGTACGGGGTGTCCCCCGACACGGTGGGGCCGTGCTCGGCCGGTGCCGTGCTCCGCGCGGGCTGCGCGGCCTCGGCCGAGACCGCTCGCGGCGCCTGCGACGCGGTCAGCACGGCCATCGCCAGCGCCGCTGTCGCCGTAGCCCTGGCGCCCTTCAGTGCTCCCTTGAGTGCACGCGCTGTCACTGTGCAGTCCCCTCCCTGGGCGAGTCCGTCGTCTGCTCTACGCGGCCGGAGGGCTGGTCCGTCGCACGGAAGCGGCGGAATCGGGCGGGCGCTCCTGAGGGAGCGGGCACGGTGGCCGCGAAGGACGGCTGGTCCACCGGGAGTCCGGCGATGCGGGTGCGCCACCTCACCGCCACCGACGTGGTGTTCGCCTGTGACCCGTCACAGCGTCCACCAGCAATACAGCCGCAGCCCAGCGGCATGAGCACGCCTGGCCAGACCGGCCAGTGCCTCCACGACCCCCGTGGCCGTCGCGGCATCGAGTCCGGTCGCCGAGCCGGACGCCACCCATGCCTCGGCCGCACGCACGGCGTCCTCCGCCGAGACGGAGACCAGGGCGTCGCGCAGGGTGTCCGACACGGTCAGCACGAAGGGGCTGTCCACCTCGGCGGACGACAGCAACTGCCCGACCCGCGGCCGCGCGCCGGCCTCTTCATGACTGCACCCCGTCATGACGGCTTCGAGCCCGACGATGGCATCGACCGGGTCGACGTCCTTGAGGAAGACCACGTCCAGCCCGACACGCGCCGGACCACCACCCTCGATCACGGCGAGCGCGGACACGTCATCGGCGGCGGAGAAGTAATCAGCGTCCGGCACACGCGGATTCTGACATGATCACCGCCAATTGCCCTCACCGCTCACGCCGACTCCCGCACCACCAGCTCCGGCTCGAAGATCAGCGACGCAGGCTCACTCCGCACCCCCCGGACATGCTCGTCCAGGAGCTGCGCCATCGCCGCGGCCATCTCCTCCACCGGTTGCCGCACGGTGGTCAGGGGTGGGCGGCAGCTCAGGGCCGCGCTGGAGTCGTCGAAGCCGACCACCGCGACGTCGTCCGGGACGCGGCGGCCGTGTTCGCGCAGGACCTGGCAGGCGCCCTGGGCCATGAGGTCGTTGGCGGCGAACACGCCGTCCAGGCCGGGGTGTTCGGCCAGCAGGGCGGCCATCGCGGACGCACCCGTGTCGAGGGTGAAGCCCCCCTCGGCGACCGGGACGCACGGATACCCCCGGCGGGCCATCGTGTCGCGGAACCCGGCGAGCCGCTCCCGGCTGGCGGCGACGTCGAGGGGGCCGGTGACGGTGCCGATGCGGCGGCAGCCGCGCGCCAGGAGGTGTTCGGCCGCGAGGGCCGCCCCGTCCCGGTGGGCGAGGTCGACATAGCTGAGGGGGACGGGGCGGGAGGGGCGGGCGAAGAGGACGGCGGGGAGGCCGGCGTCGGCGAGGAGGGCGGGCAGTGGGTCGTCGGCGTGGGTGGAGACGACGAGGGCGCCGTCGGCACTGCCCTGGCGCAGGTCGGTCAGCACCTGGCGGCGGGTGTCCGCGGACTCGGCGAACATCAGGAGCGGGTGCATGGAGCGCGGGCGGAGGTACCCGACGACACCGCTGACCACCCGCCCGAAGAAGGGGTCGGCGAACACGCGCGTCGCGACCGCGTTGTGCACCTCCTCCGGGGTGTCCCCCGCACCCGACACCACCAGGGCCACCGTCTGGCTGCGCCGGGTCACCAGCGAGCGGGCGGCCCGGTTGGGCGCGTATCCCGTCCGCTCGACGGCCCGGCGCACCGTCTCCTGGATGGCGGGGTCGACGTTGCGGACGCCGTTGATGACCCGCGAGACGGTCGCGCGGGAGACTCCCGCCTCCTGCGCGACGTCCTCCAGCGTGGGGGCGTCTCTGCTCATCTCGGCACCCTAGCGGCCCTCCCGCGTGCCGGGACAGAGTGCTCCTGGCCCGTCGGCCGGTTCAGCCGTAGACCCCGAACTCGTAGAGCGAGTACCCCCAACCGGTGCCCCGCGCGGTCCCGTTGACCCGCACATAGCGCCCTGCCCCGGAGACGTCGAGGTCGTCGACGCCGCCGTTGCCGTCGGTGACGGCGCGGACGGTGGTCCAGTTCTGCCCGTCGTCCGAGGTCTGCACGGTGTAGGCCCGCGCGTAGGACGTCTCCCACACCAACTGCACGTGCCGGAAGGAGGTGCGGGTGCCGAGGTCGACGCGGAGCCACTGGGGGTCGCTCCAGTCGCTGGCCCATCGGGTGGCGAGGTTGCCGTCCACGGCGCCCGCGGCCGTGCAGGGGCAGTCCCCGCCGCCCGTCTGGGCCGAGGAGGCGGTCGCCGGCTTGCCCCGGGCGAGGTTCGTCCCCGACGGGACGGGCGGCACCACCCGGAAGGACCG
Organism: Streptomyces griseoluteus; assembly: GCF_004784465.1. Classification (GTDB taxonomy): domain Bacteria; phylum Actinomycetota; class Actinomycetes; order Streptomycetales; family Streptomycetaceae; genus Streptomyces; species Streptomyces griseoluteus. The sequence continues at coordinate 386,200 of NZ_SRRU01000005.1, forward strand.
GGTCTCGACGCCCACGTTGCCCTTGCCGTCCTTGGCCTTCACATAGATCTTCCAGACCCCCGGCCGGTCCGGCGCCGTGACCCGCAGCCGGCCCCCGCCCAGGTTGGTCGCGGGCAGCGTGACGAGCTGCTTGCTCTGGTCGATGTAGTTGCTGTTGTCCTGCACCTCGTACGTGATCGGGTCGCCGTCGGGATCGGTGACCTTGACCGCGAGGGTGAGGTCACCGCCCGCCGGAACCTTGGCCGCGTCGCCCTCGATGCTCAGGTCGGAGATGACCGGCGGGGTGTTGTCCCGCGAGGTGTCCGCTCCGTACGCCCGCTTCACGGCGTAGTACGACAGCCGCTTCTCCCCGGCGGGCAGCAGGTTGAACCAGATGCCGCCGAAGTCGTACTCGGTGCCGTAGTGGAACATCGTGGCGCCGAGCGCGACACCCCGGTGCCCGGTGACGCAGTTCCAGGCCCGCGTGTACCCGTCGGCCTTGGCCCGGTCGGTGGGCTCGGCGGGGACGCCGTTCGCGTCGTCGGGCACCTCCCACTCCCCGGCCGGACCGGTCTCGGTCACGATGTAGGGCTTGGTGTAACCGCCCTGTTCCCAGGCCGCCTTGACGTCGCACACCGCGTTGTAGGCGTTGACGGCGTAGAGGTCGAGGTCGGGCGCGTTCTTCTTGTAGTACGGCCAGGCGCCGGTCCACGCGTCGGTGGAGGTGACCGGGTGGTTGGGGTCGACGGCGTGGATCTTCTTGGTGATGTCGTTGACGAGCGTGGTGTACGCGTCCCGCTGGCGCTCCAGCTCGGCGCCGCTGTAGCAGTTCTGCAGGCCGAGCACGGACTCGTTGCCGACGTTCCACATCAGGACGCCGGGGTTGTCCTTGTAGGTGGCCGCCCACTGCGGGAACTCGGTGAGCACCTGGTTCTTGTAGGCGGTGTCCGTCAGGTAGTTCACGCAGCCGCCGCTGCCGGGGCCACCTCCCGGCTGCAGCCAGAACCCGGCGATCACTTTGATGCCCTGGGCCGCGGCGGCGTCGAAGAGCGGTTTGCTGGAGGCGTCGGTGCCCCAGGTGCGGACGGTGTTGACGCCCATCGACTTCAGGTCGGGCAGGTAGCGCGATGCGTCGGCGGTGGACGGCCCCCAGGTGAGGCCCTTGATCTGGTACGGGCTGCCGTCGACGGTCAGTTGCCAGTTGGCCTGCGAGCCGGTGACCCTGACGACGGAGCCGGCGGCGTGCGCGGGCGGGGCGGGCAGCGCGACGAGGGCTCCGGCGGCGAGCAGGCCCGCCGTGAGAGGTGCCGTGACACGGGATGCGGTCATGAGTGTCCGTCCGGTGTGCGGGTGGGGGGATGGAGCCGGGGTCCCGCCGGCCGGGCCGTGTACCGGCCGGCGGGAGAGGTGCACGGACTCAGGGGAGCCGGTAGTTCGCGTCGAGGGCGGCGCCCGCCTCGGGGTGCGTCTGGTCGTAGCCCCGGGCGTCGCACTGGAGGGCACCGACGACGCAGTGGTCCACGAGCGCCTTCAGGGTCGGCGCGTCCCACGCGTTGAAGAAGTCGTAGTGGAACGAGTAGCCCGCCCCGCTCGACAGCTTGACCTGGCTCATGTCCCCGTTGACCGGGAAGGCCATCTTGAACTCGATCATCGGCAGGGCGACGGGGTGGTCGTCCGGGCAGATGTTGTTGTTCGTGCCGGGGTTGACCACCGGGTACGCCATGTGGCTCTGGTGGTTCGGGGTATCCAGGTACTTGCCGTCCCAGCAACTGGGCGCCTGGAAGCGGATGTTGAGCTGGACGTCGGCCCGGTTCGGGCACTGGGCGGGGATGTCGGTGTTGAAGTAGCTGTCACCGCACTCCCAGCCCTCCACGAAACCGCGGTGGGCGCGGAACTCGGCCGCCGACTGCATCGGGCTGCCGACGACGAAGCGCAGCCCCTTCGGGAAGGGCCGCACGCTGGTGTAGTCGGTGACGCCCGCCTTGTAGTAGATGGTCTGCGGGCCGACCGGCAGCACCGGTGTACCGCCCTTGAGCAGGGTCGGCATCCAGTAGGCCGACTTGTCGCCGGGGGCCTTGCAGGTGGTGCCGCCCGCGTCGAGCGAGGCGGTGGTGCTGGCCGCGTTCGTGGTGGTGTTGCCCATGAACGTGTGGTCGTGCGACTTGCCCGGCTGGCCCGGGTAGACGATCGGGTCGTCGGGGCGGGTGTGGGTCACCGAGCAGTTCGCCTGGAACTCGTGGAAGTAGCGGTGCGGCGGCTCGGCCTTGGAGGGGACGACCCCGGTCACCGGCGGGTTCGCCGGGATGTACCCGTCGCCGTCCGGGTCCTCCGGCGAGGACTGCGTGGAGACGGGCATCGCATGAGCCGCGTGGACCGGCCCTGCCGCGGGGTCGGCGCTCACCGCCACGCCGGCCAGGCCGAGCGAGGTGAGGACCAGTGCGCTGGACACCAGTAATCCTGAGACGATCTTCGATCTCCGTGCCATGGAGACCTCCTGCCACGTCGATGGGGACGGTGGGGGTCGGGCGGCCGGGACCGGCGAGGGGGACGACGCCGTCCGCGACCGTCCGCGTGACGGTCCATCACATAAGCCGTGGAATCCGGGAGAGCGCTCTCCCGTCGTGGAGTGTTGTGGCGGTCGCGCGGGGGTGTCAAGGGAGGCGGCGGAAACCGGTGCGCCCGCACAGACGCCGAAGGGCGGCACCCCCCGTGAGGGAGGTGCCGCCCTGGCGAAGGACGGTTGATCCGCGAGGATCAGAAGTCCATGTCACCGCCCGGCATGCCGCCCGGAGCGGCCGCGGCGGCCTTCTCCGGCTTGTCGGCGATGACGGCCTCGGTGGTGAGGAAGAGCGCGGCGATGGAGGCCGCGTTCTGCAGCGCGGAGCGCGTGACCTTCGCCGGGTCGATGATGCCCTCGGCGATCATGTCGACGTACTCGCCGGTCGCGGCGTTCAGGCCGTTGCCGACGGGGAGGTTGCGGACCTTCTCCACGACGACGCCGCCCTCGAGACCGCCGTTGACGGCGATCTGCTTCAGCGGGGCCTCCAGCGCGAGCTTGACCGCGTTGGCACCGGTCGCCTCGTCGCCCGAGAGCTCCAGCTTCTCGAAGACCTGGCCGGCCTGGAGCAGGGCCACGCCACCACCGGCGACGATGCCCTCCTCGACGGCCGCCTTGGCGTTGCGCACGGCGTCCTCGATGCGGTGCTTGCGCTCCTTGAGCTCCACCTCGGTGGCGGCACCGGCCTTGATGACCGCCACGCCGCCCGCGAGCTTCGCCAGGCGCTCCTGGAGCTTCTCGCGGTCGTAGTCCGAGTCGGAGTTCTCGATCTCGGCGCGGATCTGGTTCACGCGGCCCTGCACCTGCTCCGAGGAGCCGGCGCCGTCCACGATCGTGGTCTCGTCCTTGGTGACGACGACCTTGCGGGCGCGGCCCAGCAGGTCCAGGGAGGCGTTCTCCAGCTTGAGACCGACCTCCTCGGAGATGACCTCGCCACCGGTGAGGATGGCGATGTCGCCGAGCATGGCCTTGCGGCGGTCGCCGAAGCCCGGAGCCTTGACGGCGACGGACTTGAAGGTGCCGCGGATCTTGTTGACCACCAGGGTCGACAGGGCCTCGCCCTCGACGTCCTCGGCGATGATCAGCAGGGGCTTGCCCGACTGCATGACCTTCTCCAGCAGCGGGAGCAGGTCCTTGACCGAGGAGATCTTGGAGTTGGCGATGAGGATGTACGGGTCCTCGAGCACCGCCTCCATGCGCTCCATGTCGGTCGCGAAGTAGGCGGAGATGTAGCCCTTGTCGAAGCGCATGCCCTCGGTGAGCTCGAGCTCCAGACCGAAGGTGTTGCTCTCCTCGACGGTGATGACGCCTTCCTTGCCGACCTTGTCCATCGCCTCGGCGATGAGCTCGCCGATCTGGGTGTCGGCGGCGGAGATGGAGGCGGTGGAGGCGATCTGCTCCTTGGTCTCCACGTCCTTGGCCTGCTCGAGCAGGGCGGCGGAGACAGCCTCGACGGCCTTCTCGATACCGCGCTTGAGGGCCATCGGGTTGGCGCCGGCGGCTACGTTGCGCAGGCCTTCCTTGACCAGGGCCTGGGCCAGCACGGTCGCGGTGGTCGTACCGTCGCCGGCGACGTCGTCCGTCTTCTTGGCGACTTCCTTGACCAGCTCGGCGCCGATCTTCTCGTACGGGTCCTCGAGCTCGATCTCCTTGGCGATGGAGACACCATCGTTGGTGATCGTGGGGGCGCCCCACTTCTTCTCGAGGACGACGTTGCGGCCCTTGGGGCCGAGCGTCACCTTGACGGCGTCCGCGAGCTGGTTCATGCCGCGCTCGAGGCCGCGCCGCGCCTCCTCGTCGAACGCGATGATCTTGGCCATGTGAAGTGGTCCCTCCAGGACTGGGGGTGATTCCTTCGGACCGCGCCCGCGCCCGCGACGGACGGCTCGCCGGCCTCGTGGTTCCTTGCCCCACCCGGCCTGCGGGCCTCACCGACCCGGTCCTTCGTTGTCACTCTCACCTTCAGAGTGCTAACGCAATGATTAGCACTCACCCAGGGCGAGTGCAAGCGCCTTCGGGGGATCAGGAGGGGACTTAACAGGACGAAGGGCCCGCACCCTGTACGGGTACGGGCCCTGCGCTCAGCTGGAGACGTTCAGGCGGTGACGCGAACCATGTCGGCCTGCGGGCCCTTCTGACCCTGCGAGATCTCGAACTCGACCCGCTGACCCTCTTCCAGGCTGCGGTAGCCGTCCATCTGAATCGCGCTGTAGTGGACGAAGACGTCCGCACCACCGTCGACCGCGATGAAGCCGTACCCCTTCTCCGCGTTGAACCACTTGACGGTGCCCTGAGCCATGGCTAACTCCCCTATTACTGGCCCTTGCGCAGATCCACACCTCGTGAACCTGGGTCAGACCTCGCCCCCCAATCGGTCGGGGGCGTGCGCCGGAACGCGTCGACCGCGGCTGAATGTATCTGTCCAACTGCCGTCTGCAACAGGTCAATCGGACGAGAATTCTGGACGGACACAGTCCGGAATCTGCCGCAACTTCGGCCGAATTCGGGGCAAGTCGGGCCCCATAAATGCAACAAATGCCGCACATTACCCGCGCATTTTGGCTGCTTCTTGTCGGGCCGACGGCATCAATCAAGGATGCCCGGTCCGCGGGACCGGGAGCGCGTTCCCCAACTCTACCGCGCTCAATCACGCAGAATGGCCCCCTCCGTTTCTCTTGCGGAGAGGGCCATTACCGAGGGTAAATTTCAGCCGCCGGCGACCGCCGGAATGATGGAGACACCCGCGCCGTCGGGCGTGGCGGTCTGAAGTCCGCCCTCGAAACGCACGTCGTCGTCATTGACGTAGACATTCACGAACCGGCGCAGCCTGCCCTGGTCGTCCAGGACGCGTGCGGCAATGCCCTGGTGGTGCTTCTCCAGATCCTCGATGACCTCCGCGAGCGTGCCGCCTTCGGCGGCGACCTCGGCCTGCCCGCCGGTGTAGGTGCGCAGGATGGTCGGGATGCGAACGGTCACGCTCATGCGAGGCCAGCCTCTCGGAAGGAGTCCAGGTTCGGGCGGATGGTCGCGGTCAGACCGGTGCCGGCGACCGCGTCCAGGGTCTTGAGGCCGTCGCCGGTGTTGAGGACGACGGTGGTGAGCGAGGGGTCCAGCGCGCCGGACTCGATCAGCTTGCGGGTGACACCGACCGTCACCCCGCCCGCCGTCTCGGCGAAGATGCCCTCGGTGCGGGCCAGCAGCTTGATGGCGTCCACGATCTGCGGGTCCGTCACGTCCTCCACCGCCCCGCCGGTGCGGCGCGCGATGTCCAGCACGTACGGCCCGTCGGCCGGGTTGCCGATGGCGAGGGACTTGGCGATGGTGTCCGGCTTCTGCGGCCGCACCACGTCGTGGCCCGCCTTGAACGCGGCCGACACCGGCGAGCAGCCCTCAGCCTGGGCGCCGAAGATCTTGTACGGCTTGTCCTCGACCAGGCCGAGCGCGATCAGCTCCTTCAGCCCCTTGTCGATCTTGGTGAGCTGGGAGCCGGAGGCGATCGGCACCACGAGCTGGTCCGGCAGCTTCCAGCCGAGCTGCTCGCAGATCTCGTACGCCAGCGTCTTGGAGCCCTCGGCGTAGTACGGCCGCAGGTTGACGTTGACGAAGCCCCAGCCCTCGCCGGCCGGGTCGCCGATCAGCTCGGAGCAGAAGCGGTTCACGTCGTCGTAGTTGCCCTCGATGCCGACCAGCTCACCGCCGTAGACCGCGGCCATGACGACCTTGCCCTGCTCCAGGTCGTGCGGGATGAACACGCAGGAGCGCAGGCCCGCGCGGGCGGCGGCGGCGCCGACCGCGCCGGCCAGGTTGCCGGTGGAGGAGCAGGAGAGGGTGGTGAAGCCGAAGGCACGGGCGGCCTCCAGCGCCTGGGCGACGACGCGGTCCTTGAAGGAGTGCGTCGGGTTGCCGGAGTCGTCCTTCACGAACAGCCCGCCGGTGACGCCGAGTTCACGCGCCAGGCGGTCGGCCTTGACCAGCGGGGTCCAGCCGGGGTTGAGGTTCGGCTTGTCGGCCACGTCGGCGGGGACGGGCAGCAGCGGGGCGTAGCGCCAGATGTTCGCGGGGCCGGACTCGATGCGGGCCCGGAGCTTGTCGGTGTCGTACGCGGAGAAGTCGTAGGCGATCTCCAGCGGCCCGAAGCACTCCTCGCAGGCGAAGACGGGACCGAGCGGGACGCGGTGTCCGCACTCCCGACAGCTCAGGGCGGCGGCGGGTCCGAGATCGACGGTGGGGGTGGCGACAGTCTGCACAGCCATGGAGGCGAGGCCCTTTCTCCTCATCTTCCTCACGACGCATCTCGCCGTGAGACGGATTTGGCACCTTCCCTAGCCGGGAGCCTCGCGCGTGCCGCGGTGTGTCGCGCACGGGAGACCGGCTGGAGGGTTGCCGGGGCTTCATCGGGCCGTATCCCTCTGCCCCTCTGGATGAGCGGTATTCGGTTGTGAACGCCGTCCGACCTCGACATGCGATGGTCATCGGCGTTGTTCAAGACTGTAACCGAAGGCCAGGAGAGTTGAAGGTGTCGTCCGAACCGCGAGATGGATCAGGCAGTGAGGAGCCGCAGACCATGATGGAAGAAACCGAGCGCTGGCTGGCCACCCACTCCTGGTCCGTGGCCGACCGCCCGCTGCACCGCGTGCTGGCCGCCAAGCAGCGGTCCGGACAGCAGGTCTCCGTGGTGCTGCCCGCGCTGAACGAGGAGGCGACGGTCGGCGAGATCGTCTCCGTGATCCGCCACGACCTGGTCTTCCAGGCGCCGCTGGTGGACGAGATAGTCGTGGTGGACTCCGGGTCCACCGACCGCACCGCCGAGGTGGCCGCCGCCGCGGGCGCGCGGGTGGTGCACCGGGACGAGATCCTGCCCCGGCTGCCCGCCGTGCCCGGCAAGGGCGACGTGCTGTGGCGCTCCCTGCTGGCGACCAGCGGCGACATCGTCGCCTTCGTGGACGCCGACCTGCGCGAGTTCTCCTCCGACTTCGTGCTCGGCATCGTCGGCCCGCTGCTCACCGATCCGGGGATCGACCTGGTCAAAGCGATGTACGACCGCCCGCTGGGCGGTGCCGCCGGGCAGGGCGGCCGGGTGACCGAGCTGATGGCGCGCCCGCTGCTGAACATGCACTGGCCGCAGCTCGCCGGGTTCGTGCAGCCGCTCGGCGGGGAGTACGCGGCCCGGCGCTCCCTGCTCGAGCGGCTGCCCTTCCCGGTGGGGTACGGGGTCGAGCTGGGCATGCTGGTGGACTCGCTGCATCTGGTCGGGCTGGACGCGCTGGCCCAGGTGGACGTGGGCGTGCGCAAGCACCGGCACCAGGACGGGCAGGCGCTCGGCCGGATGGCCGCCGCGATCTACCGCACCGCGCAGCTCCGGCTCGCGCGCGGGCATCTGGTGCGGCCGGCGCTGACCCAGTTCGAGCGGGGGGTGAGCGGGTTCGAGCCGCGTACGTACTCGGTGGACACCGAGGAGCGGCCGCCGATGGCGGAGATCGCGGAGTACGCGGCACGGGAAGTGGCGTGAGCGGGCTGTATACGGTCCGGCTCGCCGGTCGCGCGTACGTTTGAGCGTTTGTGGGCCGGGCTAGGTTGAGGCCATGGCTACGCAGGGTGCTGAGGTGCTGGTCGCGTCCAATCGCGGCCCGGTTTCGTACACGGTGGGTCCGGACGGGTCCTTGAGTTCCCGCCGGGGCGGCGGCGGTCTCGTCTCGGGGCTGTCGGCGATCGGTCCGGACACGGACGCGGTGTGGGTGTGTGCCGCGCTCGGGGACGGCGACCGGGAGGCGGTGCGGCGCGCGGACGGCGGACTGCTTCCCGCCGAGGACACCGGCGGGCAGCGGGTGCGGATGCTGGACATCGACGCCGAGGTCTACGCCGACGCGTACAACGGGATCGCCAACTCCGCGCTGTGGTTCGTGCACCACATGATGTACCAGACGCCTCTGGAGCCGGTGTTCGACGCGGAGTTCCGCCGGCAGTGGGACGCGTACCGGGCCTACAACCAGGCGTTCGCGGAGGCGCTGGCCGAGGAGGCGGCGCCGGGGGCGGCGGTCCTGATCCAGGACTACCACCTGGCGCTGGCCCCCCGGATGCTGCGCAAGCTCCGGCCCGACCTGCGCATCGGCCACTTCTCGCACACCCCCTGGGCGCCGCCGGACTACTTCCGTCTGCTCCCCGACGACGTCGCGGCCGAGCTGCTCACCGGCATCCTGGGCGCCGACCGGGCGGCCTTCCTGACCCGGCGCTGGGCGGACGCGTTCACCGACTGCTGCCACGCGGTCCTGGGTCCGGGCATTCCCTCGGGTACGGAGATCGGGGTGCACGGGCTCGGCGCGGACGCGGAGTTCCTGCGGGAGCGGGCGCACCGGGCCGACGTGGACGAGCGGATGGCGGTGCTGCGGGAGCAGATCGGCGAGGGGCGCCGGTCGATCGTCCGGGTGGACCGCACCGAGCTGTCCAAGAACATCGTGCGGGGTCTGCTGGCGTACCGCCGCCTCCTGGAGGACCACCCCGAGTGGCGCGAACGCGTGGTCCACGTCGCCTTCGCCTACCCCTCCCGGCAGGACCTCGCCCTGTACCGCTCCTACATGGATGAGGTACGCCGGGTCGCGGAGCAGATCAACTCCGAGTACGGCACGGCCGGCTGGACCCCGGTCATGCTCCACCTCGACGACGACTTCGCCCGTTCCCTCGCCGCCTACCGCCTCGCCGACGTGGCCCTGGTGAACCCCATCCGCGACGGCATGAACCTGGTCGCCAAGGAGGTCCCGGTCGTCTCGGACGAGGGCGTGGCCCTGGTCCTGTCCCGCGAGGCGGGCGCCTACGAGGAACTCTCCGAGCACGCCATCACGGTCAACCCGTACGACGTCGTCGGCACGGCCGAGGCCCTCCACGAGGCCCTGACCCTCCCGGACGCCGCCCGAGCCGAACGCTCCAAGCACCTGTCCGACGCGGCCACGGCCCTGCCCCCCACCAAGTGGTTCCTGGACCAGCTGAACGCGCTGCGGGGGTGAAGGCCGTTGGGAAAAGCGCCCTTGCATGGCCTCATCCCCGACGGGGATGAGGCCATGGGTGTCACTCGGTGTGGGTAGCCAGGGCGTTCAGCAGGTCCACCACGCCCTCCGGGCCGTCCACCACCAGGTCGGCGCGTTCCGCCAGTTCCGTCACCTCGCTGCTGCCGCTGCACACCAGGAGGGACGGGGTGCCCTCGGAGCGGAGTTTTTCGAGGGCCGCGAAGGCGGGGAGGTCGCCGAGGTCGTCGCCGGCGTAGAGGACGGACTCGGCGCCGGTGGCGCGGAGGTGGTCGAGGAGGGCTACGCCCTTGTCCATGCCGGGCGGGCGGAGTTCGAGGACGAGGCGGCCGGGTTCGACGATGAGGCCGTGGCGGGTGGCGAGGTCGGTGAGGGGGGCCCGGAGGGTCTCGAAGGCGGCCTCGGGGTCCTCGGCGCGGCGGGTGTGGACGGCGACCGCGCGGCCCTTCTCCTCGATCCAGGTTCCGGGCCAGGCGCCGGCCCGGTCCAGGACGCCCGGCAGCTCCGCGCGGACCGCGGCGATGCCGGGGTGCGGGGCGGGCGCGGTGACGGTGCCGGTCGCGGCGTCCCAGCGCTCGGCGCCGTAGTGGCCGAGGACGACGAGGTGCTCCAGACCGGGGACCCCGGCGAAGCCGCCGTTGCGGACCGCGACCCCGGCCGGCCGGCCGGTGACCACGGCGACCGAGGCCACCTTCGGCGCCAGCACCGCCAGCGCGGGCACCGCGCCGGGGTGGGCGCGGGCCTGGTCGGGGTCGGCCACGATGGGGGCCAGCGTGCCGTCGAAGTCGAGGCCGATCACGGCGGTGCGGGGCCGCTGGAGCAGCGCCCGCAGGCCGTCGCGGCCCGCCTGGGTCACCGGTACCGGCAGCGTGCTGTCGTCGGCGGTGTTGTCAGGGTTGCCCATAGGGCGACACTATCCGCGCCGGGCCGCCCTCACGCCTGTCGAAAAGAGGCTCTACCGTTCCGACCTTCGCGCCTCGCGGACCCGCCGCAGCCGGTTGACCGTCACCGGGTCGTGCCGGAGGGCGCGCTCGTCGTCCAGCAGGGCGTTGAGGAGCTGGTAGTAGCGGACCGGCGCCAGCCCGAGCTGCTCGCGGATGGCGCGCTCCTTCGCGCCGGGGCCGGGAAAGCCCCGGCTCTCCAGCGCGAGGATCGCCTTCTCACGGCTGCCGAGTTCCATGCCGGCAACCGTAACCCCGGCCACTGACAGCGGGCTCAGCCCTGGGACTGGGCCGTGCTGTCGGCGGCCGTGGCGGCGGCCTGGAGCCGGGTGAGCACGCCCGCGGGGCTGCCGTCGGGAGAGACCGCCTGCCCGATGTCCTGCTTCACGGCCGCGCTGACCGCCGCCCAGGAGGTCTTGTTCACCGGGTACTGCTCCGCGCTCGGCAACTGCTCCAGGAACGCGTGCAGCGGCGCGTCGGACTTCGCGTCCGACTGGCTCATCGCCTCGGAGGCGGAGGTGGTGACGGGCAGCAGACCGTACTTGCGGGAGAAGTCGAGTACGTTCTTCTGCTCGTACACGAAGTCCAGGAAGCTGCCGATCTGGCGGGCGTGGCCGTTCTGCTTGAAGGCCAGCATCCAGTCGGTGACACCCATCGCGGCCCGGGCCCGCCCGGTGCGGCCCGGCATCGGGACCATGCCGAACTTCACGCCCTTCGCCTCGGCCTGCCGGATCAGCGTGGGGTGGCCGTTGAGCATGCCGACCTGCCCGTCCGCGAACGCGGCGAACGCGGCGGCCCGGTTGAGCCGGCCGGGGGCGACGGGCCCGGTGAGCCCCTTGCCCACCAGGTCGTCCTTGAGCCAGGTGAACGTCTCCCCGTTCAGCGCGGAGTCGATCGTGTAGGTGCCGATGTCGTCGGTGTAGCCGCTGCCGCCGCTGAGCAGCCACTGCATGGTCTCGGCCTGCGCCTCCTCCGGGCCGAGCGGCAGCGCGAACGGGTACTTCACGCCCTTGGCCTTGAGCGCCTCGGCGTCGGAGGCCAGCTCGTCCCAGGTGGTGGGCGGGGTGATGCTGGCCTGCTGGAACAGCGACTTGTTGTAGAAGAGGACGCGCGTGGAGGCCGCGAACGGCATCGCGTACGGCGTGTGGTTCCAGTCCCCCGCGTCGGCGAGCTGCGGCACGAAGTCGGCCTGCGTGCCGATGGAGAGCGTGTCGGACATCGGGTACAGCTTCCCGGCGGCCGCGTAGTCGGCGTACGCGCCGATCTGGGCCATGTCGGGGGCGTTCCCGGAGTCGACCATCTCCTTGACCTTGGCGTCGACGTCGTTCCAGGAGTAGACGCTGACCTGGACCTTCACATCGGGGTGCGTCGCCTCGTAGGCGTCGACCAGCGCGGCCCAGTACTTCTTGGAGCTGTTGGCGGGGGAGTCGCCGTAGTCGGCGGCGACCAGCTTGAGGGTGGTGTCCGAGGAGCCCGTGCTCCCACAGCCGCCGAGCATCGCCGTCATGCCCAGTGCGGACACCACCGCGATCGTTCCTGCCGTACGCCGACGCACCCTCAAAGCCCCTGTCCCCTTGGTCAGACCATTCGATTTCGAACGCATAAGGTCTACACCACGTGAGTGGACTAGACCTTTCTCGGGTCGGCGGGTCACACTGGGCCGGTGAGACATGTCATCGCCCTGGACGTGGGCGGTACCTCGATGAAGGCCGCGCTCGTCGGCGAGGACGGCGCGGTGCTGCACCGCGCCCGCCGCGCGACGGGCCGCGAGGGCGGACCGGACGCGGTCGTCGACAACCTCCTCGCCTTCGCCGCCGACCTGCGCGCGCACGGCGCCGAGCACCTCGGCGCCCCCGCGCTCGCGGCCGGCGTCGCCGTCCCCGGCACCGTCGACGAGGCGAACGGCACCGCCCTGTACTCGGCCAACCTCGGCTGGCGCGACGTACCGCTGCGCGCGCTGCTCACCGAGCGGCTCGGCATGCCCGTCGCCCTCGGCCACGACGTGCGCACCGGCGGCCTCGCCGAGGGCCGCGCCGGGGCCGGCCGGGGCGCCGACCGCTTCCTGTTCGTCGCGCTGGGCACCGGCATCGCCGGGGCGATCGGCCTGGCCGGCGGTGTCGAGGCGGGCGCGAACGGCTTCGCCGGGGAGATCGGCCACATCGTGGTACGCCCCGGCGGCCGCCCCTGCCCGTGCGGCCAGACCGGCTGCCTGGAGCGGTACGCCTCCGCCGCCGCCGTCGGCACCGCCTGGGCGGCGGCGAGCGGACGCGCGGACGCGGACGCCGTCGACTGTGCGCGGGCCGTCGCCGCCGGGGACCCGGACGCGGCCCGCGTCTGGACCGAGGCGGTCGACGCGCTCGCGGACGGCCTCGTCACCGCGCTCACCCTGCTCGACCCCGGCACACTGATCGTCGGCGGTGGGCTCGCCGAGGCCGGTGACGTGCTGTTCCGGCCGCTCGGCACGGCGATCGGGCGCCGGATCACCTTCCAGGGCACGCCCGTCCTCGTCCCGGCCTCGCTCGGCGACGGCGCCGGTTGCCTGGGCGCGGCGCTGCTGGCCCAGGACCTGCTCCAGCACATCCCCCAGACCACGGAGGTACGCACCTGATGGCCGACAACAGCGCACGCCCGCTGGTGCTCACCGGCGGCACCGTGGTGCTGCCCACCGGCGAGGTGCCCGGCGGCCGGGTCGCCGTCGACGGCCGCCGGATCGCGGAGCGCGCGCCCGAGGGCGCCGACGTGCTCGACGTGACCGGGCACTGGGTGGTCCCCGGCTTCGTGGACCTGCACAACCACGGCGGCGGCGGCGCGGCCTTCTCCGGCGGCGCCGAGGACGCGCTCACCGCCGTCCGCACGCACCGCGAGCACGGCACCACCACGCTGGTCGCCTCCACCGTCACCGACGACCTGGACGTACTGGGCCGCCAGGCCGGGATGCTGGCCGAACTGGCCGAGCAGGGCGACATCGCGGGTGTCCACTTCGAGGGGCCGTTCATCTCCCCGTGCCGCAAGGGCGCGCACTCCGAGGCGCTGCTGCGGGACCCGGACCCGGCCGAGGTCCGCAAGCTGGTCGACGCCGCGCGCGGCCACGCGAAGATGGTCACCCTCGCCACCGAGCTGCCGGGCGGCCTGGACTCCGTACGCCTCCTCGCCGAGCAAGGGGTGATCGCGGCCGTCGGGCACACCGACGCGAGCTACGAGCAGACGGTCGCCGCCATCGACGCGGGCGCCACCGTCGCCACCCACCTCTTCAACGCGATGCCCCCCATCGGCCACCGAGCTCCCGGCCCGATCACCGCGCTGCTGGAGGACGGCCGGGTCACCGTCGAGCTGATCAACGACGGCACCCATCTGCACCCGGCCGCACTGCAGTTGGCCTTCCACCACGCGGGTGCCGAACGCGTCGCCTTCATCACGGACGCGATGGACGCGGCGGGCTCCGGCGACGGCCGCTATCTGCTCGGCCCGCTGGAGGTCGAGGTGCGCGACGGCGTGGCCCGGCTGGTGGAGGGCGGCTCGATCGCGGGCTCCACGCTGACCCTGGACCGCGCCTTCCGGCGGGCGGTCACCGTGGACGGCCTCCCGGTCACGGACGTGGTCAAGGCGCTGTCCGCCAACCCGGCCCGGCTGCTCGGCATGGCGGACCGGGTCGGCTCGCTGGAGCCCGGCAAGGACGCCGACCTCGTGCTGCTGGACGGCGACTTCGCGCTCAAGGGCGTCATGCGCCGGGGCGAATGGGTGATCACGCCCCAACTGCCCTGATCCGTACCCGGCTTCGTCAGACGGCGTCCGTCCCCCAACTGGGCCGGACGCCGTCTCTTTGGCATGATCGGGGCCCCGGAAACCGAGGCGTACGAACCATCGAGGGAGGTCGGACCGGGTGATCCTGACGGTCACGCTGAACACCGCTCTCGACATCACGTACCGCGTGACATCGCTGCGGCCGCACGCCGAGCACCGGGTGTCGGAGGTCGTGGAGCGGCCCGGCGGCAAGGGCGTCAACGTGGCCCGCGTGCTCGCCGCGCTCGGGTACGCGGTGACGGTCGCCGGTTTCGCGGGCGGCCCGACCGGCCAGGTGCTGCGCCAGCGGCTCGCGGCCGCGCCGGGGATCACCGACGCGCTGGTGCCGGTCACCGGCCCGACCCGCCGCACGGTCGCCGTGGTGGACGAACTCACCGGTGACACAACCCAGTTGAACGAGCCCGGCCCGCACATCGGCGCCGCCGAATGGGCCGCCTTCCTGCGCGCCTACGACACTCTCCTCGCGGACGCCCGGGCGGTCGCCCTCTGCGGCAGCCTGCCACCGGGCGTGCCGGTGGGCGCGTACGCGGGGCTGATACGGGTGGCCCGGTCGGCCGGGGTGCCGGTGCTGCTGGACACGGGCGGGGAGCCGCTGCGGCGCGGGATCGCCGCCCGGCCCGACATCGTCAAGCCCAACGCGGCCGAACTGGCCGAACTCACCGGCTCCCACGAGCCGGCCCGCGCCACCCGCGACGCCCGCCGCCGGGGCGCCCAGTCGGTGGTCGCCTCACTGGGCCCGGACGGCCTGCTGGCCGCGACCCCCGAGGGCCACTGGCGCGCCGCCCCGCCCGCCCGGCTGCGCGGCAACCCGACCGGCGCGGGCGACGCGGCGGTGGCGGGCCTGCTGTCGGGCCTGGTCGACGGCCTCCCCTGGCCCGCCCGCCTCACCCGCGCCACCGCCCTCTCGGCGGCGGCCGTACTGGCGCCCACGGCTGGGGAGTTCGACCCGGCGGACTACGAACGGCTGCTGGCCGCGGCCACGGTGACGGACGAGGAATCGGCGGCGTAAGAGCCGTTACCGGCTACCGCCAGCCCTTTTCCAGCCAGAACTGGTCCAGGTTGACGTCGCACTGGTTGCCGCTGCCGCACGAGATGCTGATCGTGTTCGAGCCCTTCTGGAGCTGGAGGTTGGCCCAGGTGTGGGTCCAGCCGCGCTCCCAGTCGCCCTCGGGGGCGTGGGCGAAGTTCGACATGTTCAGCGGGCGGTTCTGCGAGGTGCCGTTGATCGTCAGCGTGGTGTTGGCGTCCTTGCCCGGCACGCCGTAGTTGACGTTCAGCGTGTACTTGCCCGGCTTCGGCACGTCCACCGTCCAGGTCACCGACGCGCCGACGTGGTTCAGGCCGCCCACGTAGGAGCCGCCCGCCGACTTGGCGCCCTTGATGTCGGAGGCCGGGGCGGCTCCGCCCGCGAGCTGCACCGAGTCGTCGACCGCGTCGGCCTTCGGCAGCTCGCCGGCCTCGCCGGTGCTGGTCGCCCCCGCGCTCGGCGGGGCCTCCTGCGACTGGGTCGGGGAGGCGTCCGCCTGGTTGCCGCCCTTGTCGTCGTCGGAGTTGCCGTTGAGCATCGCGATGCCGATGCCGATCACGACCGCCGCGACCACCGCGATGGCGCCGATCAGCAGGCCCTTGGTGTTCGGCCCGCGCCGCCCGCCGCCACCGCCGCCGTGCGACGCCTGCCGGGAGGTGGGAGCACCGCCGGGCATCGTCTCCGGCGCCTGGTAGTGGGCCGCGGTCGTCTGCCCGTAGCCACCCTGCTGCGACGGGGCGGTCTGCTGCGCTTGGCCGTACTGGCGCTCACCGACCGGGCGCACCCTGTTGACCGCGTTGGGATAGCCGTAACCACCGGACGGCGGCTGGGCCCCCCGGGCCTGGCCGTCGGCGTACAGGTAGCCGAACGGGTCGTCTTCCTCGGGCTTGCTCGCGCCGTTGTCGCCGGGCGTCATCCCTGGGTACTCCTCAACAAGTGCGGGCGGGCGGGGTACGGGGTTGGAATGGCGAGCCTACCCTCCCGCACACCCCGATTCGCTCGGACGGGGGACCCCCGAACGGGCGCCCGAAGCGCGGAGCCCAGCACTGTCAGCGCACTGACCTGCGTTTCACCCGGCACGCCGATGCTGTTTGGGACGAGATCGTTTCTCAACGTACATCCGCTCGTCGGCGGACTTCAGCACTTCGTCGGCCGTCATCCCGCAGTGCGCCCAGCCGATGCCGAAGCTGGCGCCCACCCGGACCGCCCGGCCCTCGGCCCGGATCGGCTGGATGATCTCGTTGCGCAGCCGCACCGCGAGGTCGGCGGCGTCGGCCTGGCCGAGACCGTCGGCGAGGATCACGAACTCGTCGCCGCCGAGCCGGGCCACGGTGTCGCCGTCCCGCAGTCCCGCGCTGAGCCGGCGGGCCACCTCGATGAGGACCGCGTCGCCCGCGTTGTGCCCGAAGCGGTCGTTGATCGACTTGAAGCCGTCCAGGTCGCAGAAGAGGACCGCGAGCCCCTTGGTGCCGTCGTCGGGGCCCTGCTGGGGGGCGACGGCGTGCACATGGTGGTCGAACGTGTCGTACGCCTCCGGGCCCGGCGGGAAGTCGAAGCCGTGGGCGTCGCCGGAGCCGGCCGGGTGGCCGTAGGCGGCGTCCAGGGAGTCCAGGGCGTCGGGGTGGGCCGGGCGGCGGCACAGCCGGGCGGCGAGCCGGGAGCGCAGCTCGGCGGAGTTGGGCAGCCCGGTCAGGGAGTCGTGGGAGGCGCGGTGGGCGAGCTGGAGCTCACGGCGCTTGCGCTCCTCTATGTCCTCGACGTGGGTCAGCAGGAAGCGCGGGCCGTCGGCCGCGTCCGCGACCACGGAGTTGCGCAGCGACACCCATACATAGCTGCCGTCGCGCCGGGCGAGCCGCAGCTCGGCCCGTCCGCCCTCGGCGGAGGTGCGCATCAGGGTGCCGATGTCCTCGGGGTGGACGAGGTCGGAGAAGGAGTAGCGGCGCATCGCGGAGGCGGGCCGGCCGAGCAGGCGGCACAGGGCGTCGTTGGTGCGCAGGATGCGGCCGTGCTGGTCGCCGCCCATCTCGGCGATGGCCATGCCCGAGGGGGCGTATTCGAACGCCTGACGGAAGGATTCCTCACTGGCCCGCAGGGCCTGCTGGTCGCGTTCCAGACGGACCAGGGCGCGCTGCATGTTGGCGCGGAGGTGGGCGTTGCTGATCGCGATGGCGGCCTGGAAGGCGTACATCTGCAGGGCCTCGCGGCCCCAGGCGCCGGGGCGCCGGCCGGTGAGGGGGCGGTCGACGGATATGACGCCCAGCAGTCCGCCGCGAGCGCTCCCCTGGGCGCCGGGGGCGTACATCGGGGCGAAGAGGCGGTCGCCGGGGTGCCACTCGTCGGGAAAGCGGGGCGAGGGGCCCTCGGTGTACCACTGGGGGACGTCGTCGTCGTCCAGGACCCAGCCCTCGGTGTGGGGTATGAACACCAGGTCGCCCCAGAGTTCGCCCATGCCCAGGCGGCGGTCCCAGGACTCGCGGGAGCCGGTGCGGCCGGTGATGAGGGCCTCGGCGGCGGAGTTGCCGGACACGGCGGCGACGACCAGGTCTCCGTCGGGGCGCACAAGGTTGACGCAGGCCATCTCGTAGCCGAGGGCGGAGACCGCGCCGTCCGCGACGATCTGAAGGGTGTCGGCCTGGCTGCGCGCGGTGTTCATCTCGGCCATGACCTGGTGAAGCTGACGCAGTGACGTCAGAGGGACGTACGGCTCCTGATCGGTCTCCATGCTCGCCCTCCCCCTGCTGTCCACAGGCTTTCCGCCACTGAATCACAGCGCGCTGCTCACTCGGTACACAGGGTCAACAATTCCGCACTCCTTGTGACTCAAGTCACAGAAGAAGTTGAACAATTGAGTGCAGTTTCCGCACTTTCCCGTTGCGTTCTCCGATCGCAAAGGCTGCGAAGTTGCGCATATGCCGCTGGCCGGTCCGGGCGGTCCTTCCGCCACAGGTCCGGTCCTTTGGTCCTAGGTCCGGGTTACGCCGGAGGCCCGATGCGGCGGACGCGGGCGGCCGATTAGCGTTTGCGGTGTGCTGAACCCTCCCTCCCCCACCGCCGCGGCCGCTTCTGTGCATGCTGAAGGGGTGAGCGACGACGAGTTCCGGGCGGCGATGTCCCGGCTGGCCGCGGGCGTGGTCCTGGTGACCGCGCAGGAACCGCCGCTGGACCCCGACGACCCGTACGCGCCGGGCGGCGAGGACGCGGGCATGACGGCCACGGCCTTCATGTCGGTCTCGCTGGACCCGCCGCTGGTGCTGGTCAGTCTGCGCACCGGCTCCCGGATGGACGACCTGCTGGACGAGCAGCCGCTCTGGGCGGTGTCCGTCCTCGCCGAGCACCAGCGGCAGATCGCGGGGCGATTCGCCATGAAGGGCCGGGTCAGCGACCGCCTCCTCTTCGCCGACCTCGCCTGCGACCGCGGCGAGGCCACGGGCGCCCCCCTGATCCCCGACGCCCTGGCCACCCTGGAGTGCCGGACCGAGCAGCGCGTCGAGGCCGGCGACCACACCCTCGTCATCGGCCGCGTCCTGACGGCCCGCGTCCCGAGCGCGGAGGGCGGCCCCCTGCTGTACTACCGGGGGCGGTACCGGCACTTGGGCTGAGCGCAACCGGCCGGGGGCCGGCGGATGTCCCCTCCCGCATGACCGTCGCCCTCTACATCGCCGCGCTCTGGGCCCCGCTGCTGATGCCCTGTCTGGCCGCCCCGTCGGCCGTGGCCCTGGCCGTACGCATCCGCACACGCACCTGGGGCCGTGCCTGGTACGCCCCGGACACCGCTCCCAGCTTCTTACTGGCCCTCATGACCGCCGCCGCGGCCTTCGGCCTCTTCGGCTACGGGGTGGCGTGCGGCTTCTACATCCTCGACCCGGACCAGATGTGTGCGGCACAGGGCGTGCCCGGCGACCGGATCGTCACGCACGAGACCCTGCCCGTCAGCGCTCAGTGCGTCACCGAGGCGGGCGCGGCGACGGAACTGGTCCCGTCCTGGGTGAACCCGACGATCTGCCTCTGCCTGCTGGTGTGCGCGGCGTCCGTCACCGCGGGGGCCGCGTCGTTGCTGCGCCGTAGAGAGATGGTGCCCGCGGACCCCGCTTCGTAGGGTGCGCGCATGTCGCCCCGTCTTGCCGAGGTCACACCGGTGAACCTCGAGACCGCCCTGGCCATCCGGGTGCGTCCCGATCAGGAGCACGCCGTCGAACCGGTCGCACACTCGCTGGCGGAGGCGTACGTGCGCCCCGCCGGGGTGGCCTGGCCGCGGCTGATTCTCGACGGGGACAGGGCGGTCGGGTTCCTGATGGCCTTTGTGGACATCGACTGGCGCGCGGACGGCGGGAGCCTGCGGCGCTCCGGGCTGTGGCGGCTGAACATCGACGCGGGCCAACAGGGCAAGGGGTACGGCCGGTTCGCCGTGGAGTCGGTCGCCGCCGAGCTGCGGCGGCGCGGGTGCGGGGAGCTGTACGTCACCTGGCATCCCGGCGCGGACGGGCCCGGCGAGTTCTACCGGCGGCTCGGCTTCCGTACGACCGACGAGACGAGCGGGGGCCAGACGGTCGGGGTGCTCGACCTGGGCTAACCCCAGTCCCGGCCGGAGCGGCCGCGCTTGGTGTCGGCGCGCTGCTTCTTCTCCCTGAGCCGGCGTTCGTTGATGCCGCGTGGGATGCGGGTGGGGCGGCGGGGCTTGGGCGGGGGTGCGGTGGCCTCGGCGAGGAGGGCGGCGAGGCGTACGGCGGCGGTCTCCCGGTTGCGCCACTGCGAGCGGTGCTCGGAGGACCGTACGACGATCACACCGTCCACCAGGCGCCCGGCCAGGCGTTCGAGCGCGCGTTCCTTCCACACGGGGGGCAGTGCCTCGGTGCGGGCGAGGTCGAAGCGCAGCTCCACCTGGGAGTCGCTGGTGTTGACGTGCTGGCCGCCGGGCCCGGAAGACCGCGAGAAACGCCAGTTCAGCTCGGCCTCGGGAAGCGAGACCGAGCCGCGGATGAGATAGGGCCCGGACATGCGTCCCATGTTCCCGGCTCCGGGCACTCCGAGTCACCCCGATTTCCGGCGCGCCTGCCGACGGCGGCGGAGCAGCTCGGTAAAAAAGGTAAAGCGGGGCGGAACCTGAGGCACCCCTCCCGCCGTTCTACCCGGTGACGTAGCTTCGTCGGCACAGATACTCAAAAGGGAAGGGACTCCCGATCATGGCTGTAAGCCTGTCCAAGGGTGGCAACGTCTCGCTCACCAAGGAGGCACCGGGCCTGACCGCCGTCACCGTGGGCCTCGGCTGGGACGTCCGCACCACCACCGGCACGGACTTCGACCTGGACGCCTCCGCCATCGCGGTCAACGGCCAGGGCAAGGTCTACTCCGACCAGCACTTCGTCTTCTTCAACAACAAGCAGACGCCGGACAGCTCCATCGTCCACACCGGTGACAACCGCACGGGCGAGGGCGCGGGCGACGACGAGGCGATCAACGTCAACCTTGCCGCCCTCCCGGCCGACGTGGAGAAGATCGTCTTCCCGGTCTCCATCTACGACGCCGAGAACCGCGGCCAGAACTTCGGCCAGGTCCGCAACGCCTACATCCGCATCGTCAACCAGGCGGGCGGCGCGGAGATCGCCCGCTACGACCTCTCCGAGGACGCGGCCACCGAGACCGCCATGGTCTTCGGCGAGCTGTACCGCAACGGTGCGGAGTGGAAGTTCCGTGCCGTCGGCCAGGGTTACGCCTCCGGCCTGGTCGGCATCGCCCAGGACTTCGGCGTGAACGTCTGAGAGCGGTTGCCGCCCGGCTCCGGGGTCTGCCCCGGGGCCGGGTCACCGAATTCCCCCGGCTGAGGCGGGCGCGCGCGTTAGCGTGCGGCGGGTGATCCTCGAACCCGTGCCCGCCGGGGGCGTTCCGCCCGTGCTCGGCGAACTGACGGCGCTGTACGCCTCCCAGCGGGCGTTCCACACGCTCAGCGGGGAGTTCCCCGACCCGGCGGACATCCGGCCGGAGCAGGTCGCGCAGGCGGTCGCGGGCGAACTGGCCCACCCCGACGGGGAGGTGCTGCTCGCCCGGGTGGAGGGTCGGCTGGTCGCGGTCGTGAACACGCTGGCCCGTCACCCCGATCCGGCCGATCCCGACCCGTGGATCGGGCTGCTCCTGGTCGATGCCGCTCAGCAGGGCAAGGGGTACGGCCGCCAAGCCGCCGAACTGACCGAGGCCCGCTTCCGCGCGGCCGGCCGCCAGGCAGTCCGCCTCGCCGTCCTCGACGGCAACCACGCCGGCCTGGCCTTCTGGAAGTCCCTCGGCTACACACCCCTCGCCCACCGCCACGACCGCGCCCTGAACCGCCCCTGCACAGTCCTGCGCAAGCCGCTGCGCACGCCGAGGCAGGCCGCGCGTACCGCCGTGGTCGACCCGGAGGGCGCCGTGTTCCTCTTCCGGTACGACAACTCCGAGGTCGGCGTCCACTGGGCACTGCCCGGCGGCGGGCTCGAACCAGGCGAGACCCCCCGCGAGGGCGCCGCGCGGGAACTGGCCGAGGAGACCGGCTGGACCGACCTCGTCCCCGGCCCCCTGCTGTGCACGTGGGAACACGACTTCACCCGCGCCGGTGTCCCCGTCCGCCAGCACGAGCACATCTACGTCACCCCCGGCCCCCGCCGCGACCCCACCGCCTCCGCCCGCGCCGCCCACTTGGCCGAGGGCATCCTGGGCGGTCGCTGGTGGACCCCCGCCGGACTGGCCGCCCCCGCCGAGCCCGTATGGCCGCCGGACCTGGGCCGGCTGCTGGCCGAGCGGGCACGCTGAGCCCCCGGCGTGGGACCATCTGACGTGCTCGACATCGGCTACGCGCTCTCCAACCGCTTTCCGGACCCCCCGCAGACGGACTACCGGCGGGCGGACGTCCGGGCGCTCAGGCACGATCTGTTCTGCGGGGACGTCTACCTCGCGGACACCAAGTCGGACCGGGAGTTGTCCACAGCCTGGGGATGGGTGCCGGTGCTGGACTTCGCGTGGGCGTTGTGCGACATCGCGGAGCAGCTGGACAAGGACCCGATGGGCTCGCGTGCCGCCCGCCCGCAGCGCGCGGAGCTGGACTTCACCGAGTCCACCGACCGCATGCTGTTCGAGCGCCGCTTCGGCTGGGTGGACATCGAGTCGGACTGGATGCCCGCCGAGGAACCCCCGCTGAGCTTCTCGCACGCCGAGTTCCGCCGCGAGGCCCGCGACTTCCTGCACGACGTGATCGCGGACCTGACCGACATGCACGAGGACCTCGCCGAGAACCCCGCGATCTGGACCCTCCAGGCCCGCTACCCCCGTATCTCGTGACCCTCGCTACCCCTCCACCCTGATCCCCAGCTCCGCCGCCAGCAGCGGAGCGAGGTCCAGCAGCTGCCCGGTGCCGATCAGCGCGCCCGAGAGCCGGTCCAGCCCACGGGTGATCTCCAGCGGAGCCGCCCCCCGCAGATCGACGTCCTTCAGCGTGGCGCGGGAGAGGTCGGCGGACTTCAGGGCGCAGTCGACGAACTCCACCCGCTCCAGCCGGGCCCCGCCGAAGTCGGGCTCCACCAGCACGCAGGACTCGAAGACCACGTCCTTCAGCCGCGCCTCCCGCAGGTTGAGGAAGTCGAGCTTGCCCCCGCGCACCACGACCCGCTCCAGCACCGCCCCGTGCAGCTGGGCGCCCCCGAGCCGGGGCGAGCGGAACTCCACGTCCCGGAAGGTGGCCTCGGCGAGCTGCGTACCCACCCCCCGCACCCCGTCGAGCACCGAGTCCAGCACCCGCGCCCGCCCGAGCCCGGTCTCGTCCAGCACGCACCCGGTGAGCGCGCAGTCCATGAACCGGGAGCCCCCGCCCTGCTGTCCCGACAGGTCGGCCTCCTGGAACTCCACCCCGTCGTAGTCCCCGTCCCGCTCCAGTTCCAGCTCCGCCCAGGGGGTCAGGGGCGGCAGCCGCAACTCCGGGCGCCGCGCACCCCTCACCGCCGTACCGCCGCCGCCCGTACCCGTCGCTCGCCTCGTCGCCATGCGCCCATGCTGCACCCCCGCACTGACACCGCCTTGACCTCGAGCGCCCTTGAGGTCGGAGAGTGGGCCTTCCGGAAGCGGAGGAATATCAACCAGGGGGTCCCATGCACGCCGTCCGTCTGTACGCCTTCGGGCCCGCCGAGAACCTGACGTACGAGAAGACCGACGACCCCGCCCCCGGCCCCGGCCAGGTGCGGATCGCGGTCGCGGCGGCCGGGGTGCATCTGCTGGACACGGCCCTGCGGGAGGGGCGGCAGGGGCCGTTGCCCGGGCTGCCCGCGCTGCCGAGCGTGCCCGGCCGGGAGGTCGCCGGGGTGGTGGACGCGCTCGGGGAGGGCGTGGACGGGGCGTGGCTCGGCAGCCGGGTCGTCGCCCACCTCGGCTTCGCCCCCGGCGGGTACGCCGAACTCGCCGTCACCGACGCGACCCGGCTGCACCCGGTGCCGGAGGGCCTGGGCTTCGCCGAGGCCGTCGCCATGATCGGCACCGGCCGCACCGCGCTCGGCATCGCCGGCTTCGCGGAGCCGGGCCCGGAGTCGGTGGTGGTCGTACCGGCGGCGGCCGGCGGCATCGGCACCCTGCTCGTGCAGCACGCGCGGAACGCCGGGGCGACGGTGGCCGGCCTGGCGGGCGGCGCCGGGAAGACCGCACGGGTACGGGCGAACGGCGCCCACCTCGCCGTGGACTACACCCGCCCCGGCTGGCCCGCCGAGGTCCGGGCGCGGCTGGCCGGACGGGAGGCCACGCTCCTCTACGACGGGGTCGGCGGCGAGGTCGCCCGCGAGGCCGTCGCCCTGCTCGGTCCGGGCGGCCGGCACCTGGTCTTCGGCTGGTCCGCCGAGGGCATCGGGGACGGGGCACGGGGCCACTTCGTGGACGGGGTCTCCGAGTCCGTGCTCGGCCCGGAGATGCTCCGGCGCGGCGGCGGCCTGCGCGCCCTGGAGGAGCGGGCCCTCGCCGAGGCCGCGGCGGGACGGCTGCGCCCGGCCGTCACCCGGTTCCCCCTCGCCGAGGCGGCCGCCGCGCACCGCGCGCTCCAGACGCGCGGGACGGTCGGGAAGGTGGTGCTCGAACCATGAGGAACCGTTACGGCGCCGGGCGGCGCGGGCCCTCCGACGCGGATGCGACCCGCCCCGATACGTGGTCTTCTGGCCAGATGAGCATCGGCCGAACGGGTGAGCGCGGTCCGGTCCCCGCCGAAGCCGATCCCCGCCGCTGGTGGGGCCTTGTCGTGATCGCGCTGGCCCAGTTGATGGTGGTGCTGGACGCGACGATCGTGAACATCGCCCTTCCCTCCGCGCAAGCCGCCCTGCACATGTCCGACGGCAACCGGCAGTGGGTGATCACGGCCTACACGCTCGCCTTCGGCGGGCTTCTGCTGCTGGGCGGGCGGATCGCGGACCTGGTGGGGCGCAAGCGCACTTTCGTCATCGGCCTGATCGGCTTCGCGCTGGCCTCCGCGCTGGGCGGCGCGGCGGCAAGTTCCGGAATGCTCTTCGGCGCCCGCGCGCTCCAGGGCGTGTTCGCCGCCGTCCTCGCGCCGTCCGCGCTGTCCCTGCTGACCACGACGTTCACCGACCCGCGCGAACGCGGCAAGGCGTTCGGGATCTACGGCGCGCTCGCGGGCAGCGGCTCGGCGATCGGGTTCATCCTGGGCGGCCTGCTCACGGAGTACCTGAACTGGCGCTGGTGCCTGTACGTCAACGTGCCGATCGCGATCATCGCCGTCCTCGGCGCCTTCGCCCTGCTGCACGACCGGCCCGGCCACGGCGGCACCGCCCGGCTCGACGTGCCCGGCGCGGTGCTCGGCTGCGGGGGGCTGGTGGCCGTCGTGTACGGGTTCAGCGAGGCCGAGCCGCGCGGCTGGACCGATCCGCTGGTGCTGGCGCTGTTCGCGGTGGGGATCGTGCTGCTGGCGGTGTTCGTGTGGTGGCAGAACCGGGCGCCGGACCCGCTGCTGCCGCTGCACATCGTGCGGGACCGGAACCGTGCGGGGTGCTTCCTCACCATGCTGCTCGCGGTGATCGGCATGTTCGGGCTGTTCCTGTTCATGACCTACTACCTCCAGGTCATCCTCGGCTACTCCCCCGTCCGGGCGGGCCTCGCCTTCCTGCCGCTGACCGCCGCGATCATCATCGGGTCGACCCAGATATCCGCCCGCCTGCTGAACCGGGTGGCGCCGCGCCTGCTGATGGTGCCGGGCATGCTGCTGGCCTGCGGGGGGCTGCTGCTGCTCACGCGGATGACGGTGCACTCGTCGTACACCTCGGAGATCCTGCCCGCGCTGCTGCTGCTCGGGCTCGGCATGGGCCTCACCTTCATGCCGGTGTTCGCCACCGCCACGGCCGGGGTGGCGCCTCGCGACTCCGGGGTCACCTCGGCGACCGTCAACACCGCCCAGCAGGTCGGCGGCTCCATCGGTACGGCCCTGCTCAACACCGTCGCCACCACCAGCGCCGCCGCGTATGTCACCGCCCACCTGCGCGGCCCGGCCGACCGCGCCACCGTGGTACCGGCGGGCGTGGTGCACGGCTACACGGTGGCCATCTCGTGGGCGGCCGCGGTCATGCTGCTGGCCGCCGTGGTGGCGGGCCTGATGGTCACGGCGAAGCCGCCCCGGCACGGGGTGCCCGGAAAGGCGCAGGTGCGGGAGTCGGTCGGCTGAGCGGGCCAGGTCCGTCAGCGCCGGCAAGTCAGCCGGACGGCGCGGCCGGGCTCCGGAACGGCTTCCACGTACTCCCCCGGTCCCGCACCAGCGGATAACAGGCCAGCCCGATCAGCGCGGCCAGGGCGTGCCCGACGTCGGTGAAGGTCCGGCCGCCGGCCAGGGGGACGGTGTAAACGGCGAGCAGCACGGCGAGGTACGCGTACTTCCAGGGCGCCGCGATCCGGTACGTCAGCACCCCCATGACCCCCGCGAGGGCGTAACTGACCCCGATGTCCAGTGTGTTCACGGCCGAGGCGGGAGCATGCCCGTCGTTTATCGCCCTCAGCAGCGCCAGCTCACTGATCAGCGTCGCCAGCACATGCGCGGCCACACACACCACGACCCACCGAGCCGTCCCCACCCACCGCTCCACCTGTGCGTGGAACACGCTGTACGCCGCCACATACGGCAGCCAGTGCCCCCCGTCGATCCACATCCCGCTCGTGATCAGCACCCGCACCGGGTTCTGCGACAACTCATGGATGTTCGTGGACCGCTGCCGCAGAAACTCCTTCTCGAACTCGGGCGACATGTGGTGCAGAGCCACAGTGGTGAAAAACAGAATGGCAAGCCACACATAGGTGCCGGGCGCTGACCGCACGTAGGCCACCACCGCTCGCCCCAACCCGGCACCCCGTCTCACACCGGTCAGTATGGTCACCCACGTGCCCACCCCGCCCTCCGACCGTCCTGCCCTGACCCGCCGGGCAGACCGCTTCCTGACCCACTGGTCCCTGCGCGCCGACGGCCCGCACCTGTCCGGCATCGCGGCCTTGGTCCTCCCGGTGACCGCCGCCGACGGCACCCCGGCGGCGCTGAAGGTCCAGCACCTGGACGAGGAGTGCGCGGGCGAGGCGACGGCCCTGCTCACCTGGGCCGGAGACGGCGCCGTACGCCTGCTGGCGCACGACCCGCCCACCGGCACCCTCCTGCTGGAACGGCTGGACGAGCACCGCCCCCTCTCCGCGCTCCCCGACACCCGCGAGGCGGTCGACGTCCTGGGCGCACTGCTGGCCCGGCTCACCGCCCACCCCGCCCCGCCGGGACTGCGCCGACTGGGTGACATCGCGCGCGGGATGACGGCCCGCCTCCCGCGAGCCCTCCGCGCGGAGGCCGATCCCGGCACCCGGCGTCTGCTGCGGGACTGCGCGGCCGCTCTGGGCGAGGTCGCGGACGAGCCCGGTGACCGGCTGCTGCACTGGGACCTCCACTACGGCAACGTCCTCGCAGCGGCCCGCGCGCCCTGGCTGGCCATCGACCCCAAGCCGCTGGCCGGCGACCCCGGCTTCGAGCTGCTCCCCGCGCTCGCCAACCGGTACGACCCCTCGGACACCCGCCGCCGCTTCGACGCGCTGACCGCCGCCCTGGGGCTGGACCGGGAACGGGCGCGGGCCTGGACGCTGGCCCGCGTGCTCCAGAACCGGCTGTGGCAGCTGGAGGAGGGCCGGGCCGGGCGGCCCCGGGACGACGTAAGGCTCGCCGTGGGGCGGGCGTTGCGAGCCCTTTGACAGACACGCCCCCGGACGGACCATCGCATGGGATACCGGATTAAGCGGTCATACCGTACGCGGTATGAAGAGATGTCACCTCGCATATCTCGCCTGTGGCGCGGCGCTCGTGAGCGCGGGAGTGGGGGCGGTCCCGGCGGCCGCCACTCACCAGACCCTCGTGGTCCGGCCGGGCGAGTCGATTCAGAAGGCCGTCGACGCCGCGCGGGCCGGGGACACCGTGCTGGTGCTCCCCGGTACCTACCACGAGAGCGTGCTGATCAGCACGGACCGCGTCACGCTGCGCGGTGTGGGCGCCCGTACGGTCGTCAAGCCCGCCGCCGTCAAGACCGGCAAGGACGCCAACGGCTGCGCCAAGGACGGCAGCGGCATCTGCGTCCTCGGCACCAAGAAGAAGAACGTCGAGGGCGTCACCGTCGCGGACCTCACCGTCACCGGCTTCACCCACGCCGGGGTCTTCGGCATGGCGACCGACCGCATGACGGTCCGCCATGTGCACGCCGTCGGCAACGACACCTGGGGCATCGCCCAGGAGCGCTCCACGCGCGGCGTGTTCCGCGAGAACGTCGCCGAGCGCAACGGTGACGCCGGAATCTTCCTCGCCAACACCATCAAGGAGGAGGCGGGCGCGTACGACGCCGGACGGACCCTCGTCGAGCACAACCGCCTCAGCGACAACCGCATCGGCGTCACCGTCCGCCGCCTGCGCAACGTGAACGTCCAGTACAACGGCATCCGCGGCAACTGCGCCGGTGTCTTCGTCGTGGGCGACGAGAACACCCCGAAGGCCGGTCACCTGACCGTCGCCCGCAACCGGGTCCTGGAGAACAACAAGTCCTGCCCGAAGACCCAGCGCCTTGCCGCCCTCCAGGGCTCCGGCATCGTGCTGACCGGCGTCGAGCAGACCCGCGTGACCGGCAACTACGTGCGCGGCAACGCCGGCAAGTCCCCGTTCTCCGGCGGCATCGTGCTCTTCAGGAGCATGGTCGGCGCCACCGGCGACAACAACCGCGTCGACGGCAACACGCTGTCGGCCAACGCCCCCGCGGACCTGGTGAACACCGACACGGGCAAGGGCAACAGCTTCACGCGCAACTCCTGCCGGGCCTCAAAGCCCGCGGGCCTGTGCTGACCGCCCGCCCGCTGCCCATCGATGACCGAAGAAGGCCGAAGAACGAGAGAGGGCAGCAGATGACGACCGCTGAGACAGCCCCACCGCCCCCCATGCGCCTGCGCGAGCTGGTGTTCGGGGCGGCCTGCGCCGCCGCCGTCCGGGCCGCCGCCCGGCTCGGCGTGGCGGACGCCCTCGGTGACGACCCCAAGCCCGTGGAGGACCTGGCGGCCTCGGTGAAGGCCGAGCCCAAGCCGCTGCGCCGGCTGCTGCGCGCCCTGTCCTGCTACGGCGTCTTCGCCGAGCGCCCGGACGGCACCTTCGCGCACACCGACATGTCCCGCCTGCTGCGCGAGGACGACCCCAACAGCCTCCGCGCCATCGCCCTGTGGTGCACCGAGCCGTGGACCTGGGATGCCTGGCCCAGGCTGGACGAGGCCGTGCGCACCGGGGAGAACGTCGTGGAGTCCCTCTACGGCAAGGAGTTCTTCACCTACCTCAACGAGGACGCCCCCGAGTCCGCGGACGTCTTCAACCAGGCCATGACCCGCTCCAGCGAGCAGTCGGCCCGCGAGGTCGCCGCCCTGCTCGACCTGTCCGGCGCCTCCTCGGTGGCGGACCTCGGCGGCGGCCAGGGCCATGTGGTGGCCTGCCTGCTGGACAAGTACCCGACGATGCGAGGCAGCCTGCTGGACCTGCCCCGCGTGGTCGAGAACGCCCTGCCCCGGCTGCGTACCGGCGACCTCGCCGACCGTGCCGAGATCGTGCCCGGCGACGTGCGCGCCTCGGTCCCGGTGAAGGCCGACGTCTACGTCATCAAGAACATCCTGGAGTGGGACGACGAGAGCACCGCCCGGCTGCTCGGCAACGTCACCGCCGCGGGCGGCCCCGGCACCCGCGTCATCGTCATCGAGAACCTGGTGGACGACACCCCCTCGATGCGCTTCAGCACCGCGATGGACCTGCTGCTCCTGCTGAACGTGGGCGGCGCCAAGCACACCACCGAGTCCATGGTCGGCCGGCTCACCTCGGCGGGCCTGGTCGTGGACGACATCCGTCCGGTCAACCCGTACCTGCACGCCTTCGAGTGCCACGTCGCCGGCTGACGCGGTCCCCGTACGGCAGAACCGGCCGACGGGCCCGCGACGCTGCGGGCCCGGCGGCCGGTGGTCTTCTTCAGGGGAGCCGGACGGCTAGTCGCGCTCCCACACGTAGAAGCGCTCCGCCATCGCGTCCTTCGGGGAGCGCCAGGTCTCCGGGTCGTACGCGCTGACGTACGCCGACAGGCGCTCGCTGATCCCGCGGAACTCCGGGTGGCCGGCCACCTTGGCGATGGCCGGGGCCGGGTCGCTGTCCGACTCGACGAGGTGCATGTACACATCGCCGAACTGGAACAGGCTGCGGCGGCGCACCCCGACGAGGTGCGGCAGCTCGCCCCGGTCCGACTCCGCGAAGATCTTGGCGATGTCCCGGGCCGAGCCCGGTGCCATCCGGGCCACGATCAGTCCCTGGTGCATGGCAGGTGTCCTCTTCTCCCGCTCGCCGGTCAGTCGGCCAGCGCCGGGGCGGGGCGGTCCCCGGCGGCCTGCTGGATCTTGTCCCGGATGAGCGCCATCTGGACCTTGGAGTTGCGGTTGATGTTGTCGGTCATCCAGTCGTCGTCGACCGGCGCCTCGGGCTTCATGGCGAAGTCCTGCGTCCACACCATCCGGGTGCCGCCGGGCACCTCCTCGTAGGCCCAGTGGATGTCCATGTGGGCGAAGGGGCCCGTCTCCACGCGGCGGGCGCGGACGGTGCGGTTCTCACGGTCCGGCTCGCGCTCGGAGACCCAGCTCCACACGGTGCCGTTGTCGTCCGGGTGCATGGTGAGCCGGAACGTCGTCTTGCGGCCCTCACGCTTGAGGACCTCGACGGACGCGTACTCGCTGAACAGCTGCGGCCAGTTCTCCAGGTCGTTGGTCATGTCCCAGACCAGGTCGAGCGGAGCGGCGATGGTGATCTCGTTCCGGGTGTGTCCGGCCATGTCAGGCTCCTGCCATCAGTGCACTGTTGACGAGGTCGAGGAACGCCTGCGGCGTCTTGCAGCGCTCGGCGTCCGGGGGCATCGGGGTACCGTGCCGGTTCTCCAGCTCGCCGACGATGCCCAGCAGGCCGAGCGAGTCGAGCCCCAGCGTCTCGAAGGGGGTGGCGGGCTGCTTCCGCAGCAGTTCCGGTGCGACGGTGATGCCCGCCGCCTTCTTCATGAGGGCGGCCAGTTCTTCTTCGGTGATCTGCACGTTCATGCCGTTCTCTCCTTTGCTGTTCGCCTACCGGTCGCCGTGCCGCAGCACCAGCGCCGAGTTCGACCCCATGAGGCCCCGGCTGAGGACCAGTGCCGTGCGCGGCTCGGCCACGCGGGCGCTCCCGGTCACGAGGTCCAGGTCGTGGCAGACGTCCACCACGTTCGGCGTCGGCGGGATCAGGCCGTGCTCCATCGCCAGCACCGCCGCCGACACGTCCAGCACCGGTGCCGCGCAGTAGCCGCGGCCGATACCGGTCTTCGGTGCCGTCACCGGCACCCGGCGCCCGTGGTCACCGAGCGCGTCCACCAGCGCCAGCGCCTCGGCACGGTCCGCCTCCGGCACCCCGAGGGCGTCGGCGAAGACCATGTCGACCTCCTCCGGGGCGCAGCCGGCTTCCGCCAGCGCGTTCCGGACGGCCTGCGCCAGCCCCTCGCGGGACTCCTCCCAGCGGGAGGCTCCGGTGAACGTCGCCGCGTGTCCCGCGACGTACGCCCGGACCTCGGCCCCGCGCTCCCGCGCGGACCGCTCCGCCTCGACGACGAGCATCGCCCCGCCCTCGGCGGGCACGAACCCGCACGCCGCGTCGGTGAAGGGGCGGTACGCGCGCGCCGGGTCGCTCTCCCCGCTCAGCTCCCCGTACCCGAGCTGGCAGACCACCGAGTACGGCGCGAGGGGCGCCTCGGTGGAGCCGGCCACCATCACATCGGTGCCCCGGCGGACCGCGCGGGCGGCGTGCGCGAGGGCGTCCAGACCGCCCGCCTCGTCGGAGGCGACCACCGAGCAGGGCCCCTTGAGGCCGCGCCGGATGGAGATCTGGCCGGTGCTGGCCGCGTAGAACCAGGCGATGGACTGGTACGGGCCGACGAACCGGCTGCCCTTGCCCCACAACTGCTGGAGCTCGCGCTGGCCGAACTCGCCGCCGCCGGAGCCGGAGGCGGTGACCACCCCGATGGAGTAGGGGTCCGCCGCGGTGTCCGCCTGGCCCAGGCGGGCGTCCTCCAGGGCCAGGTCCGCCGCCGCCATGGCGAAGTGCGTGAAGCGGTCGGTCTGCACCAGGAAGCGTTCCTCGACCACGGCCGGGTCGAACGCGCGGACCTCGCCCGCCACCTTCAGCGGCAGGTCCTGGCAGCCCTCACGGGTCACCCGGTCCAGGACGCTGATGCCCTCCTGGGTGGACTTCCAGAAGGTCTCGGTGCTGATGCCGTTCGGCGCGACCACCCCGATACCGGTGACGGCCGCACGCCGTTCCTCGGTTGCGCTCATCGTGTCCTCACTCCCTCGGCCGGGTCAGGATCACCGCGGACTGGAAACCGCCGAACCCGCTGCCCACGGAGAGCACGCCGTTCAGCTTCCGCTCCCGGGCCTCCCGCGGGACGTAGTCCAGGTCGCACTCGGGGTCGGGGGTCTCGTAGTTCGCGGTCGGCGGGACGGCCTGCTTGGCAAGCGCCAGCACACACGCCACCACCTCGATGGCACCGATCGCCCCTAGGGAGTGCCCCACCATCGACTTGATGGAGCTCATCGGGGTGTCGTAGGCGTGCTGCCCGAGGGCCCGCTTCACCGCGGCCGTCTCGTGGCGGTCGTTCTGCCGGGTGCCGGAACCGTGCGCGTTGACGTAGTCGATCGCGGTGGGGTCGATCCGGGCCTGGTCCATGGCGGTCTCGATCGCGCGGGCCATCTCCAGGCCCTCGGGGGTCAGACCGGTCATGTGGTACGCGTTGCCGAACGTGGCGTACCCGCTCAGCTCGCAGTACACGTGCGCACCGCGGGCCCGGGCGTGCTCCAGCTCCTCGAGCACCAGCACCGCGCCGCCCTCGCCCATGACGAACCCGTCACGGTTGTTGTCGAAGGGGCGGGAGGCGTGCGCCGGGTCGTCGTTGTTCGGGGACGTCGCCTTGATCGCGTCGAAGCACGCCATCGTGATCGGGGATATCGGCGAGTCGGAGGCACCGGCCAGGCAGATGTCCGCCCGGCCCTCCTGCACGGTGTGGAAGGCGTACCCGACGGCGTCCAGGCCCGAGGTGCAGCCCGTGGACACCGTCTGCACCGGGCCCCGCGCGCCGAACCGCTCGGCCACCGACGAGGCGACCGTGCTGGGCGAGAACGCCCGGTGCAGTTCGGGCCGGGCCTGGGTGTGGTCCACATCCCAGCGCTGGCCACCATGGCTGACCAGCACATAGTCGTTCTCCAGCCGGGTGGTGCCGCCGACCGCGGTGCCGACCGACACCGCGATCCGCCACGGGTCCTCGGCCGCGAGGTCGAGTCCTGAGTCGTGCACCGCCTCGTCGCCGGCCACCAGCGCGAACTGGATGTACCGGTCCGCCCGCTGCACCTGCTCGGCGTCGAGCCCGTAGGCCGCCGGGTCGAAGTCGCACTCGGCGGCGATCCGGGAACGCAGCCCCGAGGGGTCGAAGAAGGTGATGCCGCGCGTCGCGGTCCGGCCGTTGGACAGCAGGTCCCAGAACGCGGGCGTACCGATCCCGCCCGGAGCCACGATGCCTATGCCCGTGACCGCCACCCGCCGGGTCATGAGCGCACCTGGTCCCGGCCGGCGGCCACGGCACCACCGGCCTCGGTCACCACGGCGGCGGCCCCGATGACGTCCGTCTCCTCGGTGTCCACGTGACCGAGCTGCGGGCGCGGGGCCAGCGGACCCAGGTGGAAGACGAGGCGGGCCTCCTCGTCACCCACGTTGCGGAAGCGGTGCCGCATGTGGGCGGGGATCATCAGGCCCTGCTCCGGCTTGAGGGGGTGCGCCTCACCGTCGAGGTCCACCTCCAGCCGGCCGCAGATCACGTACACGAACTCCTCGGAGTACGGGTGGTAGTGCTCACCGATGCGGTCACCGGGCTGCACGATGGCCACGCCCATGAAACCGCTGGTGGAGCCGACCGTCGCCGGGGTCAGCATGGCGCGCAGGTCGCCGCCGCGCCGGGTGTTGTGCTCGGTGTCCTTAAGGTCGATGATCTTGGGACGGTGTTGGATCACAGCTTCCTCCGTGGGATGTGCCTTCGGCGGTTGCGGGGGGAGAGGCGGCCACCGGATCAGGCGTCCGAGGCGCGGCGGTCGGTGACGAGGTCCATCCGGGCGGCGTCGCCGTCCAGCAGCGCGCGCAGCTCGGATGCCGCGGCCGCGTCGGCGGGCAGCGCGTCCACGCTGTTGCCGCGCACGTCCACCAGGCGCACCACCACGTCGTCGCGCTGGAAGACCGTGCTGCGCAGCACCGCGCTCGCCGGGTCGCCGGCCGCGCGCTGGTCGTGCTGGGAGAGCAGCTCGGCCAGCCGCATGCCCTGGCCGGCACGGGCCGGGTAGAACAGCGCGAGGCGGTTGCCCTCCACCTGCTCGTCGGCGACCACGTGGTGCACCGCGGGGAGCGCCGCACGGGTGAAGAACATCCGGGCCGACTCCTGGTCGTTCAGGTCCCGGTCCTGTTCCAGATAGGGGTTGATGGCCTCCTCGACCGCCCGCACCTCGGGCTGGCGGGCCACGTGCCGCAGCGCCGCGAGCAGGTCGCCGCGCACCTCGATGGCCCGCACCACCCGGTTGCCCTGCATGAACAGCGAAGTCCGCAGCAGCTGCGTGGTGTCGTCCACGCGGGCCTTCGGCGAGGCGTAGTCCGCGAGGATGGCCGCGACCTTCTTCTCGGTGCCGGGCTTCACGGTGAAGGTGAGCGCGTGCCGGATGACTCCGTCACCGATGCGCGGGTGCTCCTGGAGGCGGCGGCCGGGGGCGGACTCGGCGGGGACCGCCGGGCCGCCCGTCTCGCGGACGATGTGGAAGCGCAGCGAGCGGGTGTCGCGCACGCAGGAGTGCAGCGGCTCCACCATGTGCACGTGCTCCTCGCTGTTCACCCAGGTGAGGAACGGCGGGGCGCTCTCCCACTCGCTGGTGATGAGCCACTGCGAGGGGTTCTCGATGGACTGGCAGAGCTGGTCGCTGACGTGACCGGGCACCTGGGTGACCTGGGAGCAGAGCTGCTCGTACGCCTCCAGGAACTGCTGCTGCGCGCCGTCGTACACGTCGACCAGGAGGACGACCCGCAGCGGGGAGCCGTCGAACACGGACTGGGATACACGCCTGGACACCTCGCGTGCCGGCGTTTCTGAGGGACGTTCAGACGTGGTGGTCATCCTGCACACATCTCCTTCGCGGGGCAGAACCGGTTGCCTGCCTTGGATCGGGCCCGGCAGCGTTCCTTGATCCTGTGCCGGGCTCCACGAGCCCGCGACTCCTGTGAACCACGTGGGTGATTGGGCACGCGGAGGTGCCGCCACCGGGAAGGAAGAGTCACGAGCACCCCGCGCGCCCACCCCCAGCCACTGGAGGCTTCGATGCATCAGAAAGCCGACCACCGGGTCCCCGTCCTCATCGTGGGCGGCTCACTGGTGGGCCTGTCCATGTCCGTGTTCCTGGGCCGTCTCGGTGTGCGGCACATGCTCGTCGAGCGGCATTCCGGGACCTCGGTCCACCCGCGCGGACGCGGCAACAACGTCCGCACGATGGAGCTGTTCCGGGTCGCCGGGGTGGAGCCCGACATCAAGGCGGCCGCCTCACTCCTCGCCGACAACCACGGCATCCTCCAGACGCCCACCCTCGTGGGTGACGCCGGGGAGTGGCTGTTCCGGAACATCGACCCGGGCGGCGGTCTGGCGAAGTTCAGCCCCACCGCCTGGTGCCTGTGCAGCCAGAACGACCTGGAGCCGGTCCTGCTGGACAGCGCGCGTGAACTCGGCGGCGACCTGAAGTACTTCCACCAGATGGAGTCCTTCGAGCAGGACGCCGACGGAGTGACGGCGACGGTCCTCGACCGGAACACCGGGGACCGGTTCACCGTCCGCGCGGACTACCTCGTCGCCGCCGACGGCCCGCGCAGTCCCGTACGGCGTGCCCTCGGCATCGGGCAGAGCGGGCCCGGTGACCTGTTCGCCAACGTCAGCGTCACCTTCCGGTCCAGCGCGCTGGCCGACGTGGTCGGCGACCGGCGCTTCATCTGCTGCTACCTCACCCACCCGGACGCGGACGGCGCGCTGCTGCCCGTGGACAACAAGGAGAACTGGGTCTTCCACGCGCCCTGGCACCCCGAGCGCGGCGAGACCCTGGACGACTTCACCGAGGAGCGGCTGCGCGACCACATCCGCCGCGCGGTCGGGGTGGAAGAACTCGACGTGAAGATCACCGGTATGGCCTCCTGGCGTGCCGCCGAACGCGTCGCTGACCTCTACTCCTCGGGGCGGGTCTTCCTCGCCGGCGACTCCGCCCACGAGATGTCCCCGACCGGGGCTTTCGGTTCCAACACCGGTATCCAGGACGCCCACAACCTCGCCTGGAAGCTGTCCGCGGTGCTCTCCGGCTGGGCCGGCCCCGGCCTGCTGGAGTCCTACGGTGCCGAGCGCCGCCCGGTCGCGGCCGCGACCAGCGCCCGCGCCTCGGCCCGCTCCGTCGAGCACAGCCACCCCGGCTTCGCCCCGGCCCCCGGGGTGGGCGGCGCCAAGCGCGGCGGCATCCTCAACGTGGTCCTCGGCTACCGCTACCCGGCCGGCGCGGTCCTCGGCGCCGACCCCTACGCCGAGGTCGTCCCGGACGACCTCGCCCTCGACGGCCGCCCCGGCAGCCGGGCCCCCCACCTCTGGCTCCGCCGGGGCGGCCTGCGGCTGTCCACCCTCGACCTGTACGAGCGCTCGATGGTCCTCCTCACCGACGCCCCCGACGACGCGGGCTGGTACGCGGCGGCCCGCCGCGTCGCGGCGGAGGACGGCGTCGCCCTCGACGCCTACCGCGTCGGCCCCGGCCCGGACGCCGACCTCACCTACGACACCGAGGGCTCCGACTGGGCGAAGGCCCATGGCACCACCGCCGACGGCGCGGTCCTCATCCGCCCCGACGGCTTCGTCGCCTGGCGCGCCACCAGCGCGGCGGCGGACCCGGACACGGTCCTCCGCGAGGCCCTGACGTCCTTGCTGATGCCGGCCTGACCCCCGGGAACCACGAAGGCCGCCCACACCTCGAGGTGCGGGCGGCCTTCGCCGTGCGGAGCCCCCTGTCGGATTCGAACCGACGACCTACGCATTACAAGTGCGTTGCTCTGGCCGGACTGAGCTAAGGAGGCGGGGGCCGGTGGGCCCGTGTGTGTGCAGTGTACCCATGCGGGGGTGTGGGGCGGTGGGGGAAATTCGAGGGCGCCCGGGTACTGACAGGGCAGGTCGGGGACGGGTACGGTCCTGCCAGTTCACCTGGGTGAACCAATGAACCACCTTCCTACAACGGATCGTCCGGCACGTTCCTGCCGGTAGAAGGGGGCCCCTCACCATGGCCACTGTCACGTTCGACAAGGCGACCCGGATCTATCCGGGCTCCACCAAGCCCGCCGTCGACGCGCTGGAGATCGCGATCGAGGACGGCGAGTTCCTCGTCCTCGTCGGCCCGTCCGGCTGCGGCAAGTCCACCTCGCTCCGCATGCTCGCGGGGCTCGAGGACGTCAACGGCGGCGCCATCCGCATCGGTGACCGCGACGTCACCCACCTGCCGCCCAAGGACCGGGACATCGCCATGGTGTTCCAGAACTACGCCCTCTACCCCCACATGACGGTCGCCGACAACATGGGCTTCGCCCTGAAGATCGCGGGCGTCAACAAGGCGGAGATCCGGGCGAAGGTCGAGGAGGCCGCCAAGATCCTCGACCTCACCGAGTACCTGGACCGCAAGCCCAAGGCGCTCTCCGGCGGTCAGCGCCAGCGTGTCGCCATGGGCCGCGCGATCGTCCGCGAGCCGCAGGTCTTCCTCATGGACGAGCCGCTGTCCAACCTGGACGCCAAGCTGCGCGTCTCCACCCGTACCCAGATCGCCTCCCTCCAGCGGCGCCTGGGCATCACCACCGTCTACGTCACCCACGACCAGGTCGAGGCCATGACGATGGGCGACCGGGTGGCCGTGCTCAAGGACGGGCTGCTCCAGCAGGTCGACACCCCGCGCAACATGTACGACCGCCCCGCCAACCTCTTCGTGGCCGGCTTCATCGGCTCCCCCGCGATGAACCTGGTCGAGGTGCCGATCACCGACGGCGGTGTGAAGTTCGGCAACAGTGTGGTGCCGGTCAGCCGGGACGCGCTCTCGGCCGCCGCCGACCGGGGCGACACCACCGTGACGGTCGGCGTCCGCCCCGAGCACTTCGACGTGGTCGAGCTGGGCGGCGGCGCGGCGGCCACCACGCTGACCAAGGACAGCGCCGACGCCCCGGCCGGCCTCGCCGTCTCGGTGAACGTCGTCGAGGAGCTGGGCGCCGACGGGTACGTGTACGGCGCCGTCGAGGTCGACGGTGACGTGCGGGACCTCGTCGTCCGGGTGAACGGGCGTCAGGTGCCGGAGAAGGGCTCCACGCTGCACGTCGTGCCGCGGCCGGGCGAGATCCACGTGTTCTCGACCTCCACGGGCGAGCGTCTCTCCGACTGACCGGGGAACACAGGCAGTTCACAGGGAGGGGGTCCTGCGGGGCCCCCTCCCGCCGTACCCGGCACGGTTTGGCGGATATCCCGGCACACGGATCAATTCGGGCGCCCGGCGTCAACCCCTTACCCAGAAAGCAGCCCGGCTTCATCCCCCGTAAGGGTGACTAAATGTCGCCAAATAAGCACCGGGCGCTACCCTCACTCGCGTGACGCACTCCACCATCCCTCAGACGCGACGCGGCCACCGGGGCGGCCCTGCCCGCCGGATCGGCCGCACTCTCGCCCTCGTCCTGCCCGTCGTCCTGGTGCTCTCCGGCACCCTCGCGGTCACGCGGGTCAACTGGACCGGGGACTCCGAAGGCTCCGTGCTCACCGCCTCGGACGTCGCCCAGGCCCCCGCGAAGACCGGCACCGCCCGTACGGTCACCGCCAAGAAGGCGGCGCCCCAGGACGTCCTGCGCGACCGGCTGCTGACCGAGCTTCAGGACAAGAACCCCGGCGTGGTCCTCACCCACCTCCAGCAGGCGGTCAACGGCCACCCCGCGCTCGCCGAGCACTGCACCTCCATCGCCCGCACCCTGGGCCGGGCCGCGGTCCGTCTCTACGGCGCCTCCCGGGCCCAGTCCTACGCCCGCCCGGTGTGCGACACGTCCTTCGCGACGGGTGTGCTGGCGGCACACAGCTGATCCGCACATAGCTGACCGGCACATAGCTGACCCGCACACAGCGGGTCGACACATGGCTGACCGGCCCATGGCCGACCGGCCCATGGTTGACCGGCACACCCAAGCGGCCCTGTCGCGCCCCTGTACCCCGGCGGGGCGCCACGTACAGTTCGGGGCATGACCCATCCGAACGTCGCTGCGCGCCCCACCCAAGCCGTTGTCCTGGCCGGGGGCCAGGGGTCCCGGCTGCGCCCCTACACGGACGACCGGCCCAAGCCGATGGTCGAGATTCCCGGCACGGGCACCCCGATCATCGGCCACCAGCTCAACTGGCTGGCCGAAGAGGGCGTCACGGACGTGGTGGTCTCCTGCGGCCACCTCGCCGAGGTCCTCCAGAAGTGGCTGGCCACGGCCGAGCTGCCGCTGTCCGTCACCACCGTCGTGGAGACCGAGCCGCTCGGCCGGGGCGGCGGCCTGAAGTACGCCGCCGCGCACCTCCCTCGCCCCGACCGGCCCTGGTACGCCACCAACGGCGACATCTGGACCCGCTTCTCCCTGCGGGACATGGCCGACTTCCACACCGAGCGGGACGCGGTCGCCACCCTCGCGCTGGCCCGGCCGCGCATCCCCTGGGGCGCCGTGCGCACGGACGGCTTCGGGCACATCACCGACTTCATCGAGGCCCCGCCGTCCACCGTCGAGATCAACGCCGGTGTGTACGTCTTCTCCCCCGAGTTCCGCGACCTGCTGCCCGACCGGGGCGACCACGAGCGGGCGACGTTCCCCCGCCTGGCCCGCGAGCGCAAGCTCGCCGGGTTCCCGCTGCCCCAGGGCTCCTACTGGCGGGCCATCGACACCGTCAAGGACCTGACCGAGGCCGCCAAGGAGCTGGACGCCGGCCGCGCCTGACGAGCACACACCGAAGGGCCCCGTACCTCACCGCGAGGTACGGGGCCCTTGGCGTGCCGCAGGGGGTCAGTTGCCGAACAGACCGCCCACCAGCCCGGGCTGACCGGTGGAGGAGCCACCCGCGTCACTGCCCCCGCCCGGCTGTGTGCCGCCGCCCGAAGTGCCCGAGCCGGTGCCGCCGGTCGCCGTACCGCCCGCGCTGCTCGGCCCCGCCGTGGTGCTCGGGGCACCGCCCCCGCCCCCGGTGGTCGGGGTGGTCCGCCGGGGCGGAGCCTGTCCCGTGGTGCCCTGGGTCTGGCTGGGCGCGGCAGGAGCCGTACCGGCCGTACGGCCCGCTCCGGGAGTACCGGCCGCGCCGGACGGGCTCGCGCCCGCCGAGGCGCCGCCCGTGGGCGTGCTGGACGCCGAGGGGCTGGCCTGCCCGCGCGGAGCACCGGGCTCCGAGGGCAGCGGCGAACCGGGCTGGTTGTTGCGCGGCGCCTCACCCGGACCGGGCACGACCACCCGGCTGGACTCGCGCACCGCACCGCCGAGCAGCGAGCCGGTCAGCAGGGTCAGCCCCACGGTGACGGCCGTGATCAGCGCGCCCCGGCGCAGCACGTACCGGCGCAGGTCCCAGATGGCGGCGCGCGGGCCCAGTGTGCGCCAGGCGCTGCCCGCGAGCCTGCCGTCCACGGAGTACACCGGGGCGCCCGCGATGACCAGCGGGGACCAGGCGGCCAGGTAGATGATGTCGGGCGCGTCGTACGCCGGGACCGTCTTCCAGCTCACGGTGACGATGAGCGCGGCCGAGAGCAGCGCGCCCACCACCGCGGCGACCCGCTGCCAGCAGCCCAGGATGGTCAGCACACCGACCACGACCTGGAGGAAGGCGATGACCAGTCCGGAGCCCACCGGGTGGTGCAGCGCGAACTGGCGCAGCGGCTCCGCCACGTCCCACGGGTGCAGGGTGTTGAGCCACTTGACCATGGAGCCGCGCTCGCCGCCGTCGAAGTAGACGGGGTCGCACAGCTTGCCCATGCCGGCGTAGATCGAGATGAAGCCGAGGAAGACGCGCAGCGGGAGCAGCACCACACCGAGGTTCATCCGGCGGCCGGGGTAGTACGCGTGCCGCGCCGGGTCGTCGCCGCGCCGGGCCGCCCGTGAGCCGGAGGGCCGGAGGGCCGGCTCGTCGGGGTCGAACTCGTCGCCGCCGTACGGCGGTTCGTCGTACGGGGGCTCGTCGTAGGCGCTGCCGACCGGGCGCATGTGGGGCAGCAGGCGGGTGCCGCCGTCGGGGCTGGTGCGCTGGTGGCCGAGGACGGGGGTCTCGACGGTCGGGTCGAGCCGGTCGTAGGCGTCCGCGTAGCCGGTGTGGTCCGGGTCGAGGCGCGGGATCACCTGGGTGGCGCCGGCCGGTTCGTCGGGGTGGCGCACGCTGCTGCCCCGGACGGCCTGGAGCAGGCGGTGGGTGCCGGTGTCGTCGGGCGCGGACCGGCCGCTCCAGACGACCGGACGGCGCCGGCCCGC
Organism: Streptomyces griseoluteus; assembly: GCF_004784465.1. Classification (GTDB taxonomy): domain Bacteria; phylum Actinomycetota; class Actinomycetes; order Streptomycetales; family Streptomycetaceae; genus Streptomyces; species Streptomyces griseoluteus. Next base: position 427,655 of record NZ_SRRU01000005.1, read on the forward strand.
GGCCCCGCCCGCCGGACCCGCGGCGGACATGCGCGCGGGGTCCTGAGCGCTCAGGCTCCGGGCGATTCTCGGGGACTGGGTTCGCCTGCCCGCCGTCCCCAACTGCACGCGAAAGCTGGCGTGATTGACGATGACCTGCGCCGGATCGCTCGGCACCTTCACCATGCTCAGCGCGGGAGCGTCGTCGAAGCCCGACGAGCGGTCCCCCGTGGGAGTGCGGGGTGTTCTGGTGTCCACACTCATCTAACCGAGTGACGCCGAGTTAGGACACTGCTTTGACCGGCCCGATGTGTCCGGGCCGCGTCAAAGTCGTCGTGAACGCCGGTCATCCCCCGGAATTACCGCATCCGGGGGAATTGCCGAACGGTCGTTCAGGAGCGGCGGCGGGACGCCTCGTACAGCACGACACCGGCGGCGACACCGGCGTTGAGGGACTCCGCGCCACCCGGCATGGGGATGCGGACGCGGTGGTCGCAGGTCTCGCCGACCAGGCGGGACAGGCCCTTGCCCTCGCTGCCGACCACGATGACGACCGGGCCGGACAGCGCCGCCAGGTCGCCCACCTCGGCCTCCCCGTCGGCGGCCAGGCCGACCACGGTGATCCCGGCCTTCTTGTACTGCTCCAGGGTCCGGGTGAGGTTGGTGGCACGGGCGACCGGCGTACGGGCGGCCGCACCGGCCGACGACTTCCAGGCACCGGCGCTCATGCCGGCCGAGCGGCGCTCGGGCACGACCACACCGTGACCGCCGAAGGCGGAGACGGAGCGGACGACGGCGCCGAGGTTGCGCGGGTCGGTGACGCCGTCGAGGGCGACGATCAGCGGGTCCTCGCCCTTGTCGTAGGCGCCGGCGGGCAGGTCCTCGGGGTGCGCGTACTCGTACGGCGGAACCTGGAGGACGAGGCCCTGGTGGTTCAGGCCGTTGGTCATCCGGTCCAGCTCGGGGCGCGGGGCCTCCATGAGGTGGATGTTGCCGCGCTCGGCGGCGAGCTGGAGGGCCTCGCGGACGCGCTCGTCGTTGTCGATGAACTGCTGGACGTAGAGCATCGTGGCGGGCACGCCGTCACGCAGCGCCTCGTACACCGGGTTGCGGCCGACGACCAGCTCGGAGGAGGAGCGGCCGGCGCCCTTGCGCTGCTGCGGGCGGCCCTGGGCGCGGCGGACCTTGGCGGCGGCGGCACGCTGCTTGGCGTGACCCTTGCGCATCTCGGCCGGGGGCGTGGGGCCCTTGCCCTCCAGGCCACGGCGCCGCTGGCCGCCGCTGCCGACCTGGGCACCCTTCTTGCCTGACATGCGGCGGTTGTTCGCCATGAGTTACCCGTCTCCGTAAGCGTTCGTACGTATGTATGCAGTGTGCCGCCCGGATCGCCGGGCGGCACACTCGATCAAGCCGTGTGGCTAGCGCGGGCCGAGGCTCCAGCGCGGGCCGTGCGGGCTGTCCTCGACGACCAGGCCGGACTGGCCGAGCTGGTCGCGGATGGCGTCGGCGGTGGCCCAGTCCTTGCGGCCGCGCGCGGACTCGCGCTGCTCCAGGACGAGCCGGACGAGGCTGTCCACCACACCGTGGAGGTCTTCGCCGCGCTCGCCGCCCTCACCGGCCCACTCGGGGTCCAGCGGGTCGAGTCCGAGGACGCCGAGCATGGCGCGCACCTCGGCGAGGCGGGCGACGGCCGCCTCCTTGTCGTCGGCGGCCAGCGCGCTGTTGCCCTGGCGGACCGTGGTGTGCACGACGGCGAGCGCCTGCGGCACGCCCAGGTCGTCGTCCATCGCCTCGGCGAAGGCCGGCGGGACCTCGGTGGCCGGTTCGACCTCGCCCCCGGCCTTCTCCAGCGCGCGCTGCACGAAGCCCTCGATGCGGGCGAACGCCACCTCGGCCTCGCGCAGCGACTCCTCGCTGTACTCGATCATCGAGCGGTAGTGCGGGGTGCCGAGGTAGTAGCGCAGGACGATGGGACGCCACTGCTTGACCATCTCGGAGACCAGCACGCTGTTGCCCAGCGACTTGGACATCTTGTCGCCCGCCATGGTCACCCAGGCGTTGTGCACCCAGTACCGGGCGAAGTCGTCGCCGAACGCCTTGGCCTGGGCGATCTCGTTCTCGTGGTGCGGGAAGATCAGGTCCAGGCCGCCGCCGTGGATGTCGAAGACGGTGCCGAGGTATTTGTGCGCCATGGCCGAGCACTCCAGGTGCCAGCCGGGGCGGCCGGGCCCCCAGGGCGTCGGCCAGCTCGGCTCGCCCGGCTTGACCGCCTTCCACATGGCGAAGTCGCGCGGGTCCCGCTTGCCGGTCTCGCCCTCGCCGGACGGCTGGAGCAGGTTGTCCAGCTCCTGGCGGGACAGCTCCAGGTAGTCGTCGAAGGAGCGCACGTCGAAGTAGACGTTGCCGTCGGCCTCGTAGGCGTGGCCGCGCTCGATGAGGCCCTGCATCATCTCGATCATCTCGGTGATGTGGCCGGTGGCGCGGGGCTCGTAGGTGGGCGGCAGGCAGCCGAGCGCGGCGTAGGCGTCGTTGAACGCCCGCTCGTTCTCGTACCCGATGGCCCACCAGGGGCGCTTCTGCTCGTGGGCCTTGTTGATGATCTTGTCGTCGATGTCCGTGACGTTGCGGATGAACGTCACGTCGTAGCCGCGGTACTCGAACCAGCGGCGCATGATGTCGAAGTTCAGGCCCGAGCGGATGTGCCCGATGTGCGGTGCCGCCTGCACGGTGGCGCCACACAGGTAGATCGAGACGCAGCCCGGCTGGACCGGGGTGAAGTCGCGGATCTGCCGGGCGCTGGTGTCGTACAGGCGAATGGTCACCACACCAGGGTAGTGGGAGCGGGGCCGTGCGATGCCACCGGACGGTGACATCGCCGCTCCGTGCTGTCCCCTGCGGGTCCGCTAGAGGCTGCCGACCACCTTGCGCGGGGTGATGCGGACGACGACACGCTCGGCGTCGTCGGCGGAGGCCGGGTTGAACTCGGCGTACTTCTTGCCGGTGTACTTCAGCGACAGCTCGTCGATGAGGGCCTGGCCACCCTCGGTGGTCAGCTCGGCGGTGCCGCGGATCTCGGCGTACTCGTAGGGGTTATCCGGGTCCATGACGACCACGGTGGCCCGCGGGTCGCGCCGGAGGTTCTTCTCCTTGCGCCGGCCGACCGTGGTGGAGATCAGGACGTCGTCCCCGTCCCGCTTCACCCACACCGGTGACATCTGCGGACTGCCGTCGGGCTGGACGGTGCCGACGACGATGAACACGGGCGTGTCCAGCAGGGACTTGAGCCGGTCGGACAGCGCTGCGGACATGAAGATCCTCCTCGATCGACGATGGCTGTGCGGGTACCCTCGCACGCCCCTACGACACGCGCACCACGAGCGCCGTGGCGACCGCCATCAGCCCCTCCTCCCGGCCGGGGAAACCGAGCCCGTCGGTGGTCGCGCCGGAGACGGAGACCGGTGCCCCGGCGGCGGCGCTGAGGATCCGCTGCGCCTCGTCCCGCCGCTTGCCGATCTTCGGGCGCGGCCCGACGACCTGCACCGCCACATTGCCGATGGCGAAGCCGGCGTCCCGCACGATCCGGGCCGCCTCGGTGAGCAGGACGACCCCGGAGGCGCCGGACCACTCGGGCCGGCCGGTGCCGAAGTGCTGCCCAAGGTCACCGAGGCCGGCGGCGGAGAACAGCGCGTTGCAGGCGGCGTGCGCGACCACGTCGGCGTCGGAGTGCCCGGCCAGGCCCGGCCCGGCGTCCTCCCACTTCAGCCCGGCGCACCACAGCTCGCGGCCGTCCTCGAAGGCGTGGATGTCGGTGCCGATGCCCACCTGGGGCAGCGCGGGGATCTCAGAAGCCATCGTTGAGCCTCCTGCGGGTGAGGACCGCCTCGGCGAGGACGAGGTCCAGCGGCCGGGTCACCTTGAACGCCTCCTCGTGACCGGTCACGGTCACGACCCGCTCGCCCAGCCGCTCGACCATGCTCGCGTCGTCGGTGACGTCCTCGGTGACCGTCTCGTGGGCGCGGACCAGCGTGGCCCGGTCGAAGCCCTGCGGAGTCTGTACGGCGCGCAGCCGGGCCCGGACGGGGGTGCCGAGCACCGGCTCGGGCTCGCCGGGGACGGCCGCGGGCTCGACCTCCTTGACCGTGTCGGCCAGCGGCAGCGCCGGGACCACGGCCGGGGCGCCGTCGCACACCGCCTCGACAACCGTGTCCACGGTGTCGACGGGGACGAGGGGGCGGGCGGCGTCGTGCACCAGGACGACGTCGTAGGCGGGGGGCAGGGCGTCCAGGCCCAGGCGGACCGACTCCTGGCGGCTCTCCCCGCCGGGCACGACCAGGAAGTCCGTGCGCTCGGGCAGCGCGTGCGCGTCCAGCAGCGACTTGACCTCGGCGGCGCCGTCCGGCGGGGCGACGACGACCACCAGGGAGACGTGCCGGGAGGCGGCCAGGGCCCGGATCGCGTGGATCAGCATGGGCGTGCCGTTCAGCGCGCGGAGCGCCTTGGGGGCGCCCGGACCGAGGCGTACGCCCCGGCCGGCGGCGGGGATCACGGCGGCGACACGGCTGTCCTGGCGCGGCTCGGCGGGCGCGGGACGCGATTCGTCAGACATCGGTTCCTGTCAGGTTTGTGTGCTCGGGACCGGTGGGTATGGCCTGGAGGAGCGCCGGGCGCGACGCCTTGACCGGACCCTTTCCGTGAACCGCGGTCGAGCCGTCCACTCCCGGATGCGAGAACGACACAGGGGGCTGAACGACAGGGGCAGTGCACGGGGGGAGGCATGCGGGGACGAATATGCCGCAGCGCCCGGCGACAGGGTGAGTGTCATCGGGCACCACGGCATTTTTGCTGCGCTGGACGTGAAGGCGGGCGGGGCCACGCCGCCCGCTCCGTGTCAGGAGGCGAGTACCTCGTCGAGCAGCGCCTCGGCCTTGTCCTCGTTGGTGTTCTCCGCGAGGGCCAGCTCGCTCACCAGGATCTGGCGGGCCTTGGCGAGCATGCGCTTCTCACCGGCGGAGAGTCCGCGCTCGCGCTCGCGGCGCCACAGGTCACGCACGACTTCCGCGACCTTGATGACGTCGCCGGAGGCGAGCTTCTCCAGATTTGCCTTGTAGCGGCGCGACCAGTTCGTGGGCTCCTCGGCGTACGGCGCGCGCAGCACCTCGAAGACCCGGTCGAGACCGTCCTGACCGACCACATCACGCACGCCGACGAACTCCGCATTGTCCGCTGGCACACGTACCGTCAGGTCGCCCTGGGCGACCTTCAGCACCAAGTAGGTCTTGTCCACGCCTTTGATCTGACGAGTTTCGATTGCCTCGATCAGCGCGGCCCCGTGATGGGGATAGACCACGGTGTCGCCAACCTTGAACGTCATGTGACAGGTACCCCTTCCGTGGCTATCCAGGGTAACACGGATACGGCGTCTTCTGAATGGCGTTTTCGCAGGTCAGGGCATATCTCGGGGCTTGACAACAGTAACCGGAACGTGCTGCGGGCCACCTGAGGGACCGGGTATTCGCAGGTGGGAGCCACTCTGCGTGCAGAGTGAAACATCTACGTCACACGCCCCAGGGAGCCGCCACGATTGGTTGAATGTCCCGGTTTGGGCGCTTCCAAGCGTGCGACTTCCGCTCCTTCGTTCGATGACCGGAGTCGGGTACGAGACGATTCCGGAATTGATCACGCCACCGGGCGGTGATCAATTCCGGACACGCGCGTATTCCTTCACGGAAATGCCGCGCGGAGTGTCGCGGAGTGTCACCGGGATGCCGTCAACGGCGTCGTACGGCGTTATCCGAACGACGGACGGGAAGCTCGTGGCCGGTGATCAGCGGGGTGCCCGGTACCCCCAGCGGGAGGGAAGCGGGGCAGTTGGGGAGGGTCGGGTGCGGCGGCGCGTGAACGGCTCGGTAGCCTGAGGGCGCTGACAGATCCTTAGGGCGGCTTTACAGGACAGCCGCCCCTGTGCGTTCAAGGAGTTGCCGCCGCCGTGAGCAGCAGCCTTCGACGCGGCGCCCTCGCCGCATCCGCCCTCGCGTTCTCGATCGCCTCGCTCGCCGCCTGCGGCGCCGGCAACAACGCCCAGACCCTGGAGATCCGGCCGGACAACGCCGAGACCAGCGTCGGGGCCATCAAGGTGCAGAACGCCCTGATCATCACCCAGCCCGACGCCAAGGCCGACGGCCCGGCCGCCATCGCCGCCACGCTGTTCAACGGCGGCTCGACCGACCAGGACCTCCAGTCGATCGCCGTCGACGGCAGCAACGAGAAGGTCGAGCTGAAGCCCGCCAAGGGCGGAAGTCTCACCGTCCCGGCCCACGGCCGCCTCGTCATCGGCGGCAAGGGCAACGCCTCCGCCATGCTGCCCAGCGGCCGCGAGGCGGTCCAGAACGGCAACGCGCAGAAGGTCACCTTCACCTTCAGCAAGACCGGTGCGGTCAGCCTGCGCGCCTTCGTCGTCCCGGCGACCAGCTACTTCAGCGACTGGGGTCCGAGCGAGGTGCCGTCCGCGCCGGCCGCCGCGACCTCCTCGCCGTCCGACAGCCCCTCCGCGGACGACAAGCCGGCGGGCGACAAGGCCGGCTCGTCCGCCTCCGCCCAGGCGTCCTCCCCGAGCGACTCCGCGTCGGCGTCCGCGGGGCAGTGAGCACGTACGCGTGACTTAAGGGGGCTCCCGGCCGGGAGCCCCCTTAAGTCACGTACGGACCGCTCTCGCGGCCTACGGCTCGAACTTGTAGCCCAGCCCGCGCACCGTCACCAGATAGCGCGGCGCGCCCGGGTCCGGTTCGATCTTGGCGCGCAGCCGCTTCACATGGACGTCGAGGGTCTTGGTGTCGCCCACGTAGTCGGCGCCCCACACCCGGTCGATGAGCTGCATCCGGGTCAGCACCCGGCCGGCGTTGCGCAGCAGCATCTCCAGCAGGTCGAACTCCTTCAGCGGCAGGTCGATCTTGGCCCCGGACACCGTCACCACATGGCGGTCGACGTCCATCCGGACCGGCCCGGCCTCCAGCGCCGCCGGGGTGACCTCCTCCGGCTCGCCGCGCCGGCGCAGCACCGCGCGGATACGGGCGACCAGCTCGCGCGAGGAGAAGGGCTTGGTGACGTAGTCGTCGGCCCCTATCTCCAGGCCGACGACCTTGTCGATCTCGCTGTCCTTGGCGGTCACCATGATCACCGGGACGTTGGAGCGGCCGCGCAACTGGCGGCACACCTCGGTGCCGGGCAGCCCCGGCAGCATCAGGTCCAGCAGCACCAGGTCGGCGCCGTTGCGTTCGAACTCGTCCAGGCCGTCGGGGCCGGTCGCGGCGACGGCGACCTCGAAACCCTCCTTGCGCAGCATGTACGACAGGGCGTCGGAGAAGGACTCCTCGTCCTCGACGACGAGCACTCGGGTCACGGAAGGACCTCCGGGGAGGGAAGCGAAGCGTACGGGGACTGATCGGCGGGACCGGACGCGTCGTCGAGTCCGGGGTGCCTGGCCGCGCGGTCGCGGGCGACGCCCGCCTCCGGCAGCCGCAGGGTGAAGGTGGAGCCCTGGCCCTCGGCGCTCCAGACCGAGACCTCGCCGCCGTGCGAGGCGACCACGTGCTTGACGATGGCGAGGCCGAGGCCGGTGCCGCCGGTGGCGCGCGAGCGGGCCGGGTCGACGCGGTAGAAGCGCTCGAAGATGCGCTCCTTGTCCTTGTCGGAGATGCCGATGCCCTGGTCGGTGACGGCGAGCTCGATCAGCTCGCCGCCCGGGGCGGAGATCCGGCGGGCGGAGATGCCGACGCGGGTGTGGGCCGGGGAGTAGTTGACCGCGTTCTCGACCAGGTTGCCGAGGGCCGCGGCGAGCTGGCCGCGGTTGCCCCATACGTGCAGGCCGGCCCGTACCGCGCCGGGCGGGTCCTGGATGGCGGTGGCCATGACGATCTGCTTCGTACCGGCCTGGTGGCGGCAGCGGTCGACGGCCTCGGCGACCAGCTCCTCCACGCGCACCGGCTCGGCGTCCTCCAGCGGGTCGTCGTTCTGCACCCGCGAGAGGTCGATCAGCTCCTGGACGAGGTTGGTCAGCCGGGTGGCCTCGATCTGCATCCGCCCGGCGAAGCGCTGGACCGCGTCGGGCTCGTCGGAGGCGTCCATGACCGCCTCGGAGAGCAGGGAGAGAGCTCCTACGGGGGTCTTCAGCTCGTGGCTCACATTGGCCACGAAGTCACGGCGTACCGCCTCGATGCGGCGGGCGTCGGTCAGGTCCTCGACCAGCAGCAGCACCAGCCGGGAGCCGAGCGGGGCCACGCGGGCGGACACGGCCAGGGCCTCGCCCCGTCCGGTGCCGCGCCGGGGCAGGTCCAGCTCGACCTGTCGTATCTCCCCGTCGCGCCGGGTGTCGCGCGCCATCTGGAGCATCGGCTCCACGGCGAGCTTGCCGCCCCGGACGAGGCCGAGGGCGTACGCGGCGGAGCTGGCCTTGACCACGGCGTCGGCCTCGTCGAGGACGACCGCGGAGGAGCTGAGCACCGACAGCACGGTGTCCACGCCGGGCGGAAGCACCTCGTCGGTGTGCAGGGAGGTACGGGTGGGGCGCTTCTGGTCGCGTTCGCTCCAGCGGAACGCCAGCATGGCGATGACACCGGTGAGTACACCGGCGATCGCCGCCGCTGCGGCGACCGCCGCGTTCACGTCCATGTCACCAGGTTAGGCATGGCGTCCACCCTGGCCACAGCCACCGTCGTGCGACCTCGGGCACTCGTCGCCCAGAGTTCACCTTCCATCCAGTGACGGTTCATTCGGGAGGGCGGAAACGGACGCGTACAGGACGGAACGTGGGAGCGTGGGGTTCGCACCGGCCACGGGCCTGGACCCCCGACGACACGTAGTAGGAGAGGGAACCTGATGCGGGACGCGTACCACGAGGAACTGGACTCGATCGGCGACGGTCTGGTGGAGATGGCCCGGCTGGTCGGCTCCGCCATCGGGCGCGCCACCACCGCCATCCTGGACGCCGACCTGAAGCTGGCCGAGAGCGTGATCGAGGCCGACCAGCGGGTCGACGAACTGCAGCACGAACTGGAGGCGCGGGCGATAGCCCTGCTTGCGCGGCAGCAGCCGGTGGCGACGGACCTGCGCATCGTCGTCACCTCGCTGCGGATGTCGGCCGACCTGGAGCGCTCGGGCGACCTCGCCCAGCACGTGGCCAAGCTGACCCGGCTGCGGTTCCCCGAGCGCGCGGTCCCGCAGGACCTGCACGCCACCATCCTGGAGATGGGCCAGCTCGCGCAGCGCCTCATGGCGAAGGCGGCGGAGGTCATCATCACCAAGGACGTCGACCTCGCGCTCCAGCTGGAGCAGGACGACGACGACATGGACCTCCTCCACCGCACCCTCTTCCAGCACCTCATCGACGACCGCTGGAAGCACGGCATCGAGACGGCGGTCGACGTCACCCTCCTCGGCCGCTACTACGAGCGCTACGCGGACCACGCGGTGTCCGTCGCGAAGCGCGTCGTGTACCTGGTGACGGGCGAACACGCGGACGAGATCCAGCAGGAGGGCACAGCGGGCTGAGCCGCCCGCTTTTGAGTACGGGTGCTCATGTGCGGCCCCGCCTGGCGGCCGCACGCTGCCTCCATGACGGAAACCCGCCCGGCCCTAAGACGCCGGTTCCCCTGGTCGCGCCGGACCCGCCCGGGCGTGGACCTCGCCCTGGCGATCCCCCTGTTCCTGCTGGAGACCGGCTGGGTGGTGCTGGACGCGATATACGGCGCCGGCCTGGAGGTGTGGGCGGCGCAGGGCGAACAGGCGCGGATCGACGCGGCGGAACTGGCGTTCATGGAACGGCTGCGGGTGCTGCAGATCGCGGCGCTCGTCCTGGTCGTACTCGCGGCGGTCTTCCGCGCCCGCTGGACGGTGATCGCCCACCTGCTGCTGGCCCTCCTGCTGGGCGGCGCGCTGGCGGGCGAGCGGCATGAATGGGAGAAGAGCCACTCGTCACCGGGGTGTGTGCGTTACAGCGCGGGTTGCTGAGCGAGCGGCCTGCTCCTGGGGCGCCGGCGCAGGCCGCCCGTGCGGCACCATGGCCCGTTATGACCCACCCCACCCCCTGGCACCGGCCCATGCTCCCCCGCCCCAGTGCCGAACGGCACCGTACGGCCACCGTCCTGGAGCTGTTCTTCGACCTCTGTTTCGTCACCGCGGTGGCCCAGACCGCCGCGGCCTTCGAGCACGAGCTCGCCGCCGGGAAGCTCGGCCACGGGGTCCTGGGCTACGTGCTCGTGTTCTTCGCCATCTGGTGGGCGTGGATGAACTTCACGTGGTTCGCCTCGGCGTACGACACGGACGACGTGCCGTACCGCCTGCTCACGCTGCTCCAGATCGCCGGGGCGCTGGTGCTGGCGGCGGGGGCGTCGAAGGCGCTGGAGGAGTACGACTTCACGGTCATCACGTACGGGTACGTCGTGATGCGGCTGGCCATGGTGAGCCAGTGGCTGCGCGCCGCCCACAGTGACCCCGAGCGGCGGCGGACGTGTCTGCGGTACGCGGTCGGCATTCTTGTCGCACAGATCGGCTGGGTCGCACGGCTGTGGCTGCCGGACGACGCCGGGCTGCCGTCCTTCCTCGTGCTCGTCGTCGCCGAACTCGCCGTCCCCGCCTGGGCGGAGCGCGCCGGCCAGACCACCTGGCACCCGCACCACATCGCCGAGCGGTACGGCCTGTTCACCCTGATCGTCCTCGGCGAGTCCATCACCGCGGCGACCGGCACCGTCCGCGCCGCCCTCGACACCGAGGTCTCCCTCGGCGACATCGCCCCACTCGCGGTCGGCGGCGTCCTCACCGTCTTCGCCATGTGGTGGCTGTACTTCACCCAGAGCGCGGCCGGGAAACTCAACTCCCTTGGTACGGCGCTCCGCTGGGGCTACGGCCACTACGTCGTCTACGCCTCCGCAGCGGCCGTCGCCGCCGGGCTCGCCGTCGAGATCGCACACCTCACGGGGCACGCGCACCTCGACCGGCCGGTGGTCGCGGCGGCCTACACGGTGCCGGTCGCGCTGTACGTCGCGGTGCTGCGGCTGCTGCACCGGGGCTCGGCCAAGTTCGGTGCCCTGGACGTCATCTGGGCGGCGGGCGTCCTAGCTGTCCTCGCGGTCACCTTCACCCCGAGCCCGGTACTGGCCACGGGGTGCGTGATGTCGGTGCTCGTGGCGGCGGTGGTCACGGTGACGCACCGCGCCGGACGCCCGGCCGGCGCGTGAACCGGCCTCGACATCGCTCAGACCTGGAGCGGTACCGGGTGCACCTCGTCCGGCTTGTGTCCGGCGCGTTCGTGGATGCGCTGGACCGCCTCGGCCGAGGGGGCCTCGGACAGGCAGTAGACCGTGCCGGATTCCGGGTCCGCCCAGGCGGCCTCGAAGTGCACGTTCTCCTCATGCTCGATGGCGAGGTCGGCCTGGTGGGCCTGGGCCAGCTGGTCGGCCGTGATGCCTTCCATACCGTGGTGGACGTCCATGAACCTGGTCATGGTCACACCTCCTTGCGGTGTCCCTCTCCCCATGCTGGGCCCGCACGTCCCCGTATGGCTACTCGTTCCGTGATCCGTACACGACGAGGGGGCCCCGGAGCTCCGGAGCCCCTCCACCGCCGCCTCCCTCAGCCGCACTGGCAGGGCGCGCCCTGCTGGCAGCCGCAGCCGCACCCCGAGCCGCAGCCGCAGGCGGCCACCAACGGCAGGCTTCGGATCTGGGCGGGCTGTTCGCCGTCGCGGTCCTGGGTGGGGTCGGTCGTGGTGCTCGGGGATTCGGGCATGGGTCCTCCTCGACACGGGGGCCAGGTGCCCCCGCCCATTCCATGCCCGCTCCCCTGGGCGCATCAACGGCGCACGGATGCGCCCGCACGCCGCGAATCACCACCACGAGCCCCCTCCGACCTCGCCACGGCGCGGTGTCCGCGGCAGCCGACCAACGCGCGGCCGGCTTCCGGGGGTTCGGGTGGGAGCCTGGCTCAGCGCTTCAGGGCGCCCGAGCGGGGGAACACCCGCAGGCAGGAGCCTGGACCGTGCCGCCTTACTTCTTGCGGCGCCTGCTCACCGTCTTCTTCAGGCGCGGGGTCCCGCACCGCGAACGGCCGCTACCCGGCGCCGCCCGGGCCCGCGGGTGTGGACAGCAGGATGTCGTACTCCCTGGGCAGCTGGGCGGTCGCGTCGCGGAACTCCTGGTCTCCGACCGCTTCCCTCAGGGTGGCCAGGACCGCGCGGATCCCGGCCTCCGCGAGGTCGTGGGGCACTTCCGCGCGGTCCGCCACACGCCGGACGAACGAGTTGGCCCCGTAGCCCTTCGCCATCTCCTCGTCCGTGCGCAGCCAGCTCTTCAGCGGCTCCGGCAGCGGCTCCGCGAGGTCCTGGGCCTCTCCCCCGCTGATCCGGTCGGCCAGCACCTCGAAGGTGGCGCGTGTGAGGGTTTCCGCGACGTCGGGGGAGACGCCCGCCCGCTCGGCTGTCTTCGCCAGGAATGCCTCGTACTCCATGCGACCCTGCCCCAGTCGTCGTCAGGCCGTCCGCCGGCGTGATCACCAACAGATCCAGTCAAACCCATACCTGTCGCCTCGGCCACTGGGCGGGAGCGGCACCGATCACGCCGTGACGCGGGCGGCCCATGAGTTCCTGCAGGTCAGCCATATGCCCCGCGGAGGGAAAGGCCTGCCGGTTGCTGCCCCATGCCCGGCGGGGTCCACTGGGTAGAGGGCCTCATCCGGAAAGGGGCTGTTCCATGGAACGCCAGGCAAAGGACCCCACAGCGCGGGTGGCCGCCCGCGGCCGAGTGCTACAGGCGGTGCCGTCGTGACCGCCCGGGTCGAGTGCGTGGTGACGACCGGCGTCCTGGCCGGGCCGGACGCCGATGCCACGCCGATGGAGAACAACGTGTGGATCGTCGGTGACGACGAGCAGGCCATGGTGGTCGACGCCGCACACGAGCCGGACGTCATCGCCAGGGCGCTCGGCGACCGCCGCGTGGTGGCGATCGCGTGCACCCACGCACACAGCGGACACGTCGACGCGGCGGTGGCTCTGTCGGACCACACCGGCGCTCCGATCATGCTGCACCCGGACGACCTGGAGCTGTGGCGCCGCAGCTATCCCAGCCGTGTCCCCGACGAGGAACTCGTCGACGGCCGGGTGATCGACGTCGCCGGGACCACCCTGACGGTCCGCCACACTCCGGGCCACACGCCGGGATCGGTGAGTCTGTACGACCCGGCGCTGCACAGCGTCTTCACCGGGGACATGCTGTTCTCGCGCGGCCCTGGAACCATCGGGCCGGAGGACTCCGACTTCCAGGCGATGATCCAGTCGATCCGCGAGCGCCTCGTCACGCTGCCCCCCGAGACGGTGGTGTGCCCGGGGCACGGCGACATCACCACGGTCGGCGAGGTGGGCGAGCGCGTGGAGGACTGGCTCCACCGCATCGAGTGAGAGCGCGAGGTCCAGGAAGCCGAAGAGGGCAGCGGGCGTCGTCCGTCGGCCCGACCACCCGGTTGTCTCCAGACGCGTGGAGCAGAACGGGACCGACGGCGAGAAGGAAGATCGTGATGCCAACCGACACCGGGCTCCTCAACACCGACGACAAGCACCTGGAGGAGCTCTTTCGCAAGAGTCCTGCGGGTGAGATCCCCAAAGGCCCGATGGAAGGTCTGGCGATCTTGCCTGGGGCGGGACCTTCGGGGGCACGGTTGCTCGCCCGGCTGGTGTATCTGTTCTTGTGGCGGGGCAAAGTCTTCAGCCCCGACGGCTACCTCAGCAATCGGCTCTTCCCGCTGGACATGCTGTCCATCATTGCCATGGTCGGGCCGGGCCCCAGCCGGCTTGACGACCAGGAGTGCATCGTCATCGACTACTCCCACACGTCGCTGCTGTTCGGGGGTGTGCGCGATGAGCTCCGCCAGGTCGACCCACACCTGTACTTGGGTCTGATCTGGCTGTTCGGCCGCAAGATCGGATGGTTCACGCTGCGCAACCCGAACAGCGGCAACGGACAGAACGGATCGCGCGAACCCGGGGCGCTGTGATCACGACCGTCACGAGGGCCGCCGTCGTGAGCGGTCTCTTCGGAAAGTCGCGACATTCGGTTGATGGGTCGGACTCCGCCTGTGGACGCAGGTTCTGACACGAGCCGACATGACGAAGGGCGCCGACCTTGCTTCCCCCGACCATTCACCCCCGCAGATCTGCACTCGGCGTTGCTCGCGGCGTTGGGAAAGCCAAGTCCCGCCGGCATCTTCCAGGCATCGTCCTGGCCGCATCGGCCACCATGGCACTGGCCCTGACGGGGCTCCCCGCAACCACGCCTCCCGCTACGCCGGCCCCCTTGCACGGCACAGCCACCAGCGCGGGAAAGGCGCTGTCCCACGCCGATGTCACGCTCTTCGCCGGAGACCGGCACGGCACTCGGGAACTGGGACGCGCCACCACCGACGCCAACGGAACCTTCCAGATCCGGCCCAGCCGGCGTACGGGCTCGGTGCTGTATGTCGAGGCGGTACCCGCCGGCGACCGGTCGTTGCGTCTGCGCTCCGTCGTGGGAGTCGGCCCCGGCGGTGGTGTGCCGCAGCGCTTCGAATCCGCTGTCACGGTCAACGAATTCACCACCGTCGCCACCACCTACGCACTGGCCCAGTTCACCCGCCAGCGCGGCATCACTGGGCCTAGCCCCGGCCTGGAGAACGCCGCGGCAACGTCCTACAACCTCGCTAATCCCGCTTCGGGCAGACCCGGCAAAGTCATTACGGACCGTAACAATGGCACCAAGAACGACACTCTGGCCACCCTTGGCACCCTGGCCAATCTCGTCTCCCTCTGTGCGCCGGGAGCGGACACCGGGCGGTGCCAGGACATGCTGCGCCTGGCAACACCGCAGCACGGGAAAACTCCGGGTGACACGGCGCAGGCCGTGCTCAACCTCGCCCACAACCCGAGACTGGCCACGGGCAAGCTGTACGCCCTGGCGGGCCGGGCACATACCTACGCCCCGGCGCTCACCGCGGCACCGGCGGCCTGGATCCTGGCCCTGCACTACGTCGCCCCCGACGTCTACGCCCCCGGCCGGATGGCCATCGACGCCAAGGGCAACGTCTGGGCCTCCAACAACTGGCTGCCCGGAACGCGAAACCCCAGCCCCTACGTCACCGTGCAGGACCCGGTGGGTAACCCCACCCTGAACAGCCCCATCAGCGGCGGCGGCATGAAGGCAGGTGCCTGGGGCATCGCCATCGACCACGATGGCTCCGTATGGGTGCCCAGCTACGGCGGCGATGCCATGTCGAAGTACTCGTCGACCGGAAAGCCGTTGTCGCCCCCCACAGGATTCAGGAACGGCGACCTGAACCACCCCCAGGGCACCGCCGTCGACCAGAAGGGCAACATCTGGATCGCCAACTTCTACGGCCTGAAGGGCAACCGCGGCCAGGGAAGCGTGATCGTCTATCCACACGGTGACCCGTCAAAAGCGATCACCATCAAAGGCGGCGGCCTCGACCACCCGTTCTCCATCCAGATCGACGGCTACGGCCGGGCCTGGGTCAGCAACGCCCGCCTCAACGGAGCAAAACTCCTGGAGACACGCGTACCCAAGGGCCACGCCGGCGGGAGTGTCACCGTGATCGGCCCCGACTTCAAGCCGACCTCGTTCTCGCCCATCAAGGACAACTCACTCGACTGGCCCCTCGCACTCGCCGTCGACTCCAAGAACAACGTCTGGGTCCCCAGCTTCGTCAGCAACTCGGTCACCAAAATTGGGCCGAGCGGAAAGATCACAGGCGAGTACAGACTGCCGACCACGATCGCACCATGGTCCGTGGCCATCGACGGATCCGACCGTGTATGGATCGCCGGCTTCGGCGCCCCCTCCGTCTCCGTCCTGTGCGGCGTGAACACCAGTGCTTGCCCGCCCGGCTCCTCCACCGGCTCCCTGCTGACGCCGCCCCACGGATACCGCAGCAACTCCATCCAGCACCTCACCGCCATTCAGCTCGATCAGTCCGGCAACGTCTGGCTGGCCAACAACTGGTCCAAACTCGTCCCACCCACCGGTGGCACCGGCCTGGTCGAACTCATCGGAGCCGCCACACCCGTCTGCACACCCCTGACCCCGGTACCCGCACGACCAGCAACGACCAGTTCAACCGCCTGCCCCGCCCAGACCAGCACGCAGCCCAGGTGACAACGGCCCAGTGATACCGCTGTCGGGCGTGCCAGGTCGGTGGAGCGATTTCGGCCCGGCGCTGCTTTGGCGCGAGGGATCACGGCCGCGGCCGCTACCTGGCGGCCGAAATGCCACGGCTGTCGGCTACCGGTCAGTGACCTGCCGGGGAAGCGGCTGACGGCCGAGGTCGGCGACGACGGCAGTGTCCGGCTGACAGCTTGCCCGACCTGCCGCAACGCGCCGGCCACGGGGGAAGTGGGGCCGCTCTCGTCGCTGCGCCGACTTGGTCCGGGATATCTGGCACAGGCTGGGGGTACCCGCCTCGCAGCATGGCCCCTGGCCGAGTCCGGTACGCGGTGAAGCAACGGAGAACCAGATGAAGGTCCGCCAATCAGCAGCCCCGCCGACGCCAGTGCCGGTTCCAGCGGATGAGCAGCCCGCCGAAGTCCTCTCCGGCCGCTACCGGTTGGGCGCCAGAATCGGATCGGGAGGCATGGCCGACGTGTACGAGGGCGTTGACACGCGCCTTCGGCGGTCCGTGGCCGTCAAGGTGTTCCGGCCCGGCCCGGACCCGCAGACGGAGGACCGCCTCACCGCGGAGGCCGTGCTTCTGGCCCGCCTGCAGCACCCGGGACTGGTCACTGTCTACGACGCCGGCCGCCACGACGACCGCACCTACCTGGTCATGCAACTGATCAAGGGCCCCACGCTGCGCAGCCTTTTGGCGTGTGGAGCGCTGCCTGAGCGGCGTGTGGTGGATGTGGGCGCCGCCCTCGCGCGGGTGCTGGCCTATGTCCACCGGGCCGGCGTCGTGCACCGGGACATCAAACCGTCGAACATCCTCCTCGACTCGGCCGGTGCTCCTCACCTGGCTGATTTCGGCATCGCGCGCCTGGCCAATGCCACCCGCCAAACGGCATCGGACGTGCTGATAGGCACCGCCGCCTATCTGGCACCGGAGCAGGTTCAGGGCAGGCGGATCGGACCGACCGCCGACGTCTACGCGCTCGGCCTGGTTCTGCTGGAATGCTTGAAAGGCGAACTGGAGTACCCGGGCACGCCGTTGGAAGCGACAGTCGCCCGCCTGCACCGCCCACCCGAAGTCCCCACCTGGCTCCCCTCGGAACTCGCGGCCCTGCTGCGGGCCATGACCGCCCAGGACCCCGAGGCCCGGCCGGACGCCGAGCAGTGCGCGCAAGCCCTCGCCTCCGGGCACGCCGGACCTGATCCATACCCCCTTCCGCTCTCGGCGCCCTCCGAGGCGGGCCTTCCGACGCCGCTGGCCGCTCACCCCGGACCGAAGGAGCACATACGCTCTCAGGAGGGGGCAGTCACCCGACGCGACCTCCCCGGCGGCACTCGCCGCAGCCGTCGCCTGGCAGCGGGCACGGCCCTGGCCCTCTCCGTGGCCCTGGGCGCGACTCTTGCCGTCACTTCGAGCACCAGCGGAAGCGACGACCGGGAAGCAGCGAGGCCCGCCGAAACTCCCGCGCACCCGTCCTCCGGTACAGCGTCTGCCAAGAGCGGGCCCGGCGCCCTCCCGCCCACCCGATCGCACGGCGCTCAGTCCCCCTCCAGGGGATTCGGTGCGTCCCACCCTGCGGCTGCGGCAACCGGATCCCATGCCCAGCCCGTCTCCAGGACCCCCGGCGCTTCTTATCCGGCGGTTGCCCCGAACTCGAGCCGCAGCGCCTCTGCACCGCCCGCGAACTCTGGGCCGCCCGGATCGGCGTCAGTGCCGCCAGGATCCGCGCCGACCTCAGCCGGGGCCGCCGGCTCAAGCCGGACGACACCTGCGACGCCGCCAACCGCCGGCACGGCGTCCCCATCACCAAGGCCCTCGCAGGACGGCGCCGCTACCAGCACACCGCCCAGCCCAAGCCCGACGCAGTAGAGGCCAGGCACGCGTGTGCCTCGCTGTGCCCCCGCCAGCCTGAGCCACGCTGTCGGCCGTCGACCAGCACAAGCCGCTACGACGGAAGCGGGTACGTGGCACCTTGCGTGATGACCTCTCCGTCCCGAAGGAACTTGCGCGGGTGGCCGACCATGGGTCGGTGGGCCTCTCACGTGCTGCGAGCGCCCACAGCCGTCCGCGCTCGTCCGCCGCTGTGCGTCGGCGTTGTCACGCAGTCAGACACTCGCCCGGGGTGCGACCCGGCGCTTAGAAGATGCAGGACGGTCTCGTGGGAGACGATCACGCCGCGCTCGAGCATCGGCTCCTCGACCTCGCGGAACGACAGCGGGAAGCGGAAGTACAGCCACACGCAGTGCGCGGTGATCTCGACCGGGTACCGGTGCCCCTTGTGCAACGGCGGCGTACCGCCCACGGACCACCCCCTCCACCATGATCAACCCGGCGTAGCGGCTCAGTGCTGTCCGGGCCCAGTCTGTGGAGGCACCTGGGAAGGCCACGGGTTGGGTGGAGCAGCGGGGGCAGGGGGTGTTTGCCCTGACCCGAAGGGCGCCGCACCAAGGGGCGTTGGTGCGAACGAGGCCGGGACGGCTGACGGCGAAGCCTCGACCGAGCGTCCCTTGCGGGCCCCCACCACGACGGAAACGCCCGCGATCTCCAGAGCGATCCCGGCCATACCGAGGAGGATCGGAGTGTGCAGGCCGTCCTCGGTGCCGCAGATCTGCACCGGTTCCTGCCCTATTTTCGTGGCCCGGCACTGCCACCCTGTGGCGTCGTCCATGTCCCATAGGGCGGCATAGGCGAGTAGGGCAAAGCCGGAGAGCATCAGGGCGATCTGCAAGGTGCGGGCTATCGGTGACATGGTCAGTCACCATAGCGGCCAGGGTGCGCTCTTCGGGCACTGTCACATTGGCTGGAGTCGCGCATCGCCTTCGACACCGAAGGGCGACCCGTGGAGGTCTGCGACACGGTGATGGCGGCCGACGCGTACGTCCTCTCCTACCAGCTACCGGCGACCTGATCGCACGGGCTGCGGTACATCTCTAGGAGGTCGGCTTGTCCTCGTCCTCCGGGGTGGGAGACGCGAACATGTGGCCGATGTTGTTCCACATGAAGCCCTCCGACCAGTCGGACTTGCCTGCGGCCCAGCTGAGGAGTGCTTGCAGAACCTTGTCCTGCGAGACCGTCAGCGTCTGGAAGTGCTCCGCGGGCACGCCGTCGCGGTACTCGAGTTGGTAAGTGTTGTTGTCGCGAAACCAGACCTGGATATACCAGTCGCCCTCGCGCCCCTCGTCCCGCCGCTCCAAGGTCAAGTGCGGGTTGTTGCGTTGAAGGTTGGCGAGCATGGTTCCGATGGCCGGCTTCGAGGGCCGCTTCACCTGGTAGCCACGGCCAGTCGTCGCAATCAGCATGGCTGGATTCTGGCGGGCGGGTCTGACAGTAGGGCGGGGCCCCCTGAACTCGTACACACCGACACGCACGCGCTGCGCCACTTCTACGCCTCGGTGCTCCTGGACGCGGGCGAGAACATCAAGGCCCTCGCCGAGTACCTCCGCCACTCGGACCCTGGACTGACTCTCCGCGTGTACGCGCACCTCATGCCGTCAAGCCAGGAGCGGACCCGCAAGGCCGTGGCCGCTGTCTTCGACGCCGCCAAAAACGATGCGACATGACGTCTGAGGGCTCGTACGCTCCCGACTGGGGAAGGGCAGGGAGAGCAGTGGCCGACGAGTACTTCATGCTGGTGTGCGACGACGTGCCTCATGACGTGGTGCTCACCGATCCTGGCGTCCGCGTGATGGACGTCGTCCAGGTCGTGCGTCGGCTGACGGGGCTGAGCCTGTGGCGCAGCAAGGTTCTGACGACGCAGAGTCCCACCGTCATTCTCGCCGGCGTGCCCCAGGAAGACGCGGTGGCAGCCGTCTCCGCCCTCCGCGATGTGGGAGCTCAGGCAGGGGCGAGAGAACAGCCGGAGCCAGGCTTCCTGAAGCACTGAGCACGGCCCGATCAACCAGCTGACGGCCCAGAGACGGCCCAGAGGCAGCAACAAGCCCCCTACTCGCGGAGAACCCGCAGGTAGGGGGCTTCTTCGTGGGCGCTTACTTCTTCTTGCCCTGGTTCTTGACCGCCTCGATCGCGGCCTTGGCCGCCTCCGGGTCGAGGTACTTGCCGCCGGGGGTGACCGGCTTGAAGTCGGCGTCCAGCTCGTAGTAGAGCGGGATGCCCGTCGGGATGTTCAGGCCCGCGATGTCCTCGTCCGAGATGCCGTCGAGGTGCTTGACGAGGGCGCGGAGGCTGTTGCCGTGGGCGGCGACGAGGACCGTCTTGCCGTCGATGAGGTCGGGGACGATGTCGTCGTACCAGTAGGGGAGCATGCGGACGACGACGTCCTTGAGGCACTCCGTCTGGGGGCGCAGCTCCGGCGGGAGGTCCGCGTAACGGGGGTCGTTGAACTGCGAGTACTCCGCGTCGCGGGGGAGCGGCGGCGGCGGGGTGTCGTAGGAGCGGCGCCAGAGCATGAACTGCTCCTCGCCGAACTCGGCCAGCGTCTCCGCCTTGTTCTTGCCCTGGAGGGCGCCGTAGTGGCGCTCGTTCAGGCGCCAGCTCCGGTGCACCGGAATCCAGAGGCGGTCCGCGGCCTCCAGCGAGAGCTGGGCCGTGCGGATCGCGCGCTTCTGGAGGGACGTGTGGACCACGTCGGGCAGGAGATCGGCGTCCTTCAGCAGCTCGCCACCGCGTACCGCCTCCTTCTCGCCCTTCTCGTTGAGGTTGACGTCCACCCAGCCGGTGAACAGGTTCTTCGCGTTCCACTCGCTCTCGCCGTGGCGGAGGAGGATCAGCTTGTACGGTGCGTCGGCCATGCCTCAGAGCGTAATCCACCCCCAGGACGGGTCGCCGCGCCGCCGACGGTTGACGGCTTCTGTTAATTGAGTGGCCTCCGACAACCCGCGTGAGTAAGTTCCAGTTACCGCACGCGCCACTTACCGGGGGGTCCCGTCATGTCCACCGCCGCACCGGGCCGGCTGATCGCCGCCGCCCGGTCCTCCGTCTCCGGGCTCCCCCGCGCCTTCTGGTGGCTGTGGGCCAGCACGCTGGTCAACCGGCTCGGCGCGTTCGTCGCCACCTTCATGGCGCTCTACCTCACCCTCGACCGCGGCTACTCCGCCTCCTTCGCCGGCCTCGTCGCCGCCCTGCACGGCCTCGGCGGGGTCGTCTCCTCGCTCGGCGCCGGGGTGATGGCGGACCGGCTCGGCCGACGGCCCACCCTGCTGATCGCGCAGGTCGGCACCGCGATCTCCGTCGCACTGCTCGGCTTCATGCACGACCCCGTCGCCATCGCGGCCGTCGCCTTCCTGGTCGGCGCCGCCAACAACGCCTCCCGGCCCGCCGTGCAGGCGATGATGGCGGACATCGTGCGGCCCGAGGACCGCGTACGGGCGTTCTCGCTGAACTACTGGGCGCTGAACCTCGGCTTCGCGGTCTCCTCCGTCGCCGCCGGTTTCATCGCCGAGTTCAGTTATCTCGCCGGGTTCCTCATCGAGGCCGGGATGACGCTGGCCTGCGCGGTCCTCGTCTTCCTCAAGCTCCCCGAGTCCCGGCCCGCGCCCGCCGCCAAGGAGGCCGGGGAGCCGAGGACCGGCCTCGGTACGGTGCTGCGCGACCGGCGCTACATGGCGGTCGTCGGCCTGTCCTTCCTCGTCGCCCTCCTCTTCATGCAGGGCTCGGTCGGCCTGCCGGTCGCGATGGGGCAGGCCGGGTTCTCCCCCGCCGACTACGGCACCGCCATCGCCGTCAACGGCGTCCTGATCGTCGCCCTCCAGATCCCGGTCACCCGCTTCATCGAGCACCGCGACCCGCGCCGTCTGCTGGTCATTTCCTCGCTGCTCGCGGGCTACGGCTTCGGGCTCACCGCCTTCGCCGGCTCGCTGGGCGTCTTCGCGCTCACCGTCTGCGTGTGGACCCTCGCGGAGATCGTCAACGCGCCGACCCAGACCGGCCTCGTCGTCCGCCTCTCCCCCGTCCACGGCCGCGGCCGCTACCAGGGCGTCTACAGCCTCTCCTGGTCCGTCGCCGCCCTGGTCGCCCCCCTGATGTCCGGCACGGTCATCGACCACCTCGGCGCCAAGTGGCTCTGGGGCGCGTGCGCGGTCATCGGCACGGTGGCGGGCCTGGGGTACGCGGTGCTGATGCGGGGGCTGCCGGCGGAGGAGGCGGAGGTGGCGGGCGCGCCTGCTTCGGCGGAGTCCCGGCCCGCCGTGGAGAAGGCGGCCTGACCTGCGGGGCCCCACGAAGCGGCTCGCGGATGCGCCGCGCTGCTGATGCGGGCTCTGGCAGCGGGGCCGCCACGGCCGGGGGGCGCCCGGCTCCACGGGTACCACTCGCTGCCGAAGCGCGGTCCTGCCCGCGCCCGAGGTCGCGGGCGCCCACCCCGTCCGGCCTACGGATGCATCCTCGCCCCCTTCACCACCTTGTCCACCCCGCCCTTGGGCCCGTACACCGCCAGCCCCACCAGATCCAGGTCGGCCGTCGGCACGGCCCGGACCGCCGCGCGGTTGTCCGTGTCGTTGCCCGTCGAGAAGAGGTCGGCCGTGAAGATCGCGCGGGGCAGGGCCCGGCTCAGGGTCCGGGTGTGGGCCGCCTTCAATACCTCCTTCGTCGCCTCGAAGACCAGTACCGGCTGGCGGAACATCGGGAGGTAGGCGATCCCGTCGGCGTCCTCGTACGGTGCGCCGATCACCTCGGGCACCTGGCTGCCCAGGCCGCTGACCAGGAACGACGTGACGTTAAGGCGCTGCCAGGGAACGAGGTCGTCGCGGAGGAGTACGGCGATCTTGGTGTCGAAACGCAGGGGCTGTTCGTCCATGCCCCGAGACTGCCGACCACGCCCCGCCCGGGTCTTGTACGTTTCTTGCGTGGCCGCTGACCAGCCGGAAGTCTCCGCGTGGCGCCCCTCGGTACCGGGGGTCGTGGAGGTCTTCCACGCCCGGTTCACCGAGTACGCGTACCCGATGCACGTGCACGACGCCTGGACGCTGCTGATCGTGGACGACGGCGCCGTACGGTACGACCTCGACCGGCACGAGCACGGCACCCCGCGCGACACCGTCAGCCTGCTGCCCCCGCACGTCCCGCACAACGGCTCCCCCGCCACCCCGCACGGCTTCCGCAAGCGGGTGCTGTACCTGGACGGCAGCCGGCTCAGCCATGATCTGATCGGCCCCGCCGTCGACCAGCCCGACCTGAGGGACCCTGATCTGCGCAAGCGGGTGGGCCAGTTGCACCGCGCCCTCGCCAGCCCCGGGGACGAACTGGCCGCGGAGAGCGGGCTCGTGCTCGTCGGTGACCGCCTCAGGGACCATCTGCGTCACCGCGATCCCGAACCCCCGCGCCCCGACCCACTGTTGGCCCGTCGGCTCCGTGAACTCCTCGACGAGCACCTCACCGACGGCCTCACCCTCACCGCGGCGGCGGCACTGCTGCACGCCCATCCCGCCCACCTGGTACGGGCGTTCGGCGCCGCGTACGGCATCGCCCCGCACCGCTACCTGACCTCGCGAAGGGTCGGCAGGGCCAGGCGGCTGCTGCTGGACGGGCTGGCGCCGGGCGAGGTGGCGGTGGCGTCCGGCTTCTACGACCAGGCCCATCTGACGCGGCACTTCAAGAAGTTGGTCGGGGTCACACCGGGCCGCTACCGCAACGGCGCCTGAGCCGGGCTCAGTCGCGTTCGATCAGGTGCGTGAAGGCGTCCAGGTTGCGCGTGGACTCCCCGCGCGAGACGCGCCACGCGTGCTCGCGGCGGATCGCGGAGGCGTACCCCAGTTCCAGCAGGGTGTTGAAGGCGCCGTCGGCCGCTTCGAGGATCTGGCCGAGCAGGCGGTCGACCTCCTCGGGGGTGACGGCGGCGAGCGGGAGGCGGGCGGTGACATAGACGTCGCCGAGCCGGTCGACCGCGTAACTCACGCCGTACAGCTTGAGGTTGCGCTCCAGGAGCCAGCGGTGGACGCCCGCCTCGTTCTCGTCGGGGTGCCGGATGACGAAGGCGTTGACCGAGAGGGTGTGGCGGCCCACCAGCAGCGAGACGGTGGTGGAGAGCTTGGCGGTGCCCGGGAGTTTGACCACGTAGGAGCCCGGTTCGGGGTTCTCCCACTCCAGCTCGGCGTCCTTCAGCGCGTCCTCGAGGGTGCGCGCGGCCCGTTCCGTCGCCTCGGTGTCAGCCATGCTGCGAGCGTACGCGACGGCGGTGGGACTGGGTCGCGGCCGCGTACACGTCGGCGGTGGCGGCGGCGGAGGCGTCCCAGCCGAAGCCGAGGGCGTGCCGGGCGGCGGCGGCGCCCATGCGGTCGGGCAGCCCGGGGTCGTCGGCGAAGCGGCGCAGCACGCGCGCGTAGTCGGCGGGGTCGTGGCCCTGGACGAGGAAGCCGGTCTCGCCGTCGCGCACGGCCACCGGCAGGCCGCCGACGGAGGCGGCGATGACCGGCGTGCCGGCCGCCTGCGCCTCGATGGCGACGAGCCCGAAGGACTCGCTGTAGGACGGCATGACCAGCACGGACGCGGCCCGGAACCATTCGGCGAGTTGCTCCTGCCCGACCGGCGGCCGGAACCGTACGACGTCCGCGATGCCGAGCCGCGCGGCGAGCTTCTGCAGTCCCTCCGGCTTGGCGAGCCCGCTGCCGCTGGGGCCGCCGACGACGGGGACGACGATGTTCCGGCGCAGCTCGGGGCGCTCGTCCAGCAGGTGGGCGACGGCGCGGAGCAGCACGTCGGGGGCCTTGAGGGGCTGTATGCGGCCCGCGAAGAGCGGTATGAGCGCGTCCTGGGGCAGGCCGAGGCGGGCGCGGGCGGCGGCGCGGCCGTCGAGCGGGCGGAAGCGGTCGAGATTGACGCCGGGGTGGACGACGGCGACCTTCGCGGGGTCGGCCTCGTAGTGCCGGACCAGCTCCGCGGCCTCCTCGGCGGTGTTGGCGATGAGGCGGCGGGCGGCGGAGACGATCTGGGTCTCGCCGATGACGCGGGCGGCGGGCTCGGGGGTGTCGCCGGTGGCCAGGCTGGCGTTCTTGACCTTGGCCATGGTGTGCATGGCGTGCACCAGGGGGACGCCCCAGCGCTGGGCGGCGAGCCAGCCGACGTGGCCGGAGAGCCAGTAGTGGGAGTGGACGAGGTCGTAGTAGCCGGGGCGGTGGCCGGCCCACGCCTGCATCACACCGTGGGTGAAGGCACAGAGCTGGGCGGGCAGCTCCTCCTTGGCCAGGCCCTCGTAGGGGCCCGCGTCGACGTGCCGGACGAGGACGCCGGGGGCCAGCTCGACCTTGGGAGCGAGGTCTTTGGAGGTGGCCCGCGTGAAGATCTCGACCTCGATGCTGAGGGCGGCCAGCCGCTGGGCCAGCTCCACGATGTAGACGTTCATCCCGCCCGCGTCGCCGGTGCCGGGCTGGTGGAGCGGCGAGGTGTGGACGGAGAGCATGGCGACCCTGCGTGGCCTGCGGTGCAGCCTCAGCCGCGGGGCGGTCGCCGGGGAGCGACGCCCGAGCCTGCTGACGTACTGGCTCACTGGGCTTCCTCCTCGCTCGGGCATGCCTGCCAGAGGACCGTCCGAGTCCTCCGAGGGGTGCAACAGCGGAGGGGGTTCTTCCCATTTCCCGATCAAGCGGTTTTACCCAATCATGACCCACACTCGCTCAACCGTTCGGCCGGAGGTCGCCAGCTCGCCCGCTTACCCTCATAGACATGGCATCCCGCACGACCCGCCCCGTAGGCACGGTGACGCGCGGGACGACCAACCCCAACCGGCTGCGCCGCATGGACCGCTGGATCGCAGCCACGCACGGCGCCGAACTGCTGCGCGCGGCCGATCCGCTGGCCATCGACCTCGGGTACGGGGCCGCGCCCTGGACCGCCGTCGAGCTGCTCGGCAGGCTCCGTACGGTCGCCCCGCACGCGCGCGTGGTCGGCGTGGAGATCGAACCGGAGCGGGTCGCGGCGGCGAAGCCGTACGAGCGCGAGGGGCTCACCTTCCGGCACGGCGGCTTCGAGATCCCGGTGCCCGGCCGGCCGCTGCTGATCCGGGCCGCCAATGTGCTGCGGCAGTACGACGAGGAGCAGGTCGCGGCCGTGTGGCGGGGGCTGTGCGCGCGGCTGGCTCCGGCGGGCGACGGCTCGCGCGGCGGGCTGCTGGTGGAGGGCACCTGTGACGAGATCGGGCGGCGGCACGTCTGGGTCGCGCTCGGTCCCGAGGGGCCGCGCACGGTCACCTTCGCCACCCGGCTCGGCTCGCTGGAGCGCCCCTCCGACCTGGCCGAACGGCTGCCGAAGGCGCTGATCCACCGCAATGTGCCGGGCGAGCCGGTGCACGCCTTCCTGCGCGACTTCGACCGCGCCTGGGCCGCCGCCGCGCCCTACGCCTCCTACGGCGCCCGCCAGCGCTGGCTGCGCACGGTCCGGGATCTGCGGGCCGACTGGCCGGTGACGGACGGGCCGGCGCGCTGGCGGCAGGGGGAAGTGACCCTGGCGTGGGAGGCGTTGGCGCCGCGCTGACGCCGTTTCACCTGACGTCGGGTCACCTGTTCGAGGGAATCGCAGGGACTCCGGGATCTGGAGGGAACGATCTCCGGGTCCGGCACGTCAGACGGGCGGGAAGATCGCGGGGAGGCGTGAGGCGCCGGGGGATGTACGACTTCGTACGACCTCTGTCACTTCGCGCGGGATCGTGGCACGATCCTGCGGACGGACCGTAAGTTACTGACGGTAAATCAGCTTGGGGGGACTGTTATGGGTAGGGGCAAGCGCGGGCTGCTCGCCGCCGCCGTGACCGTGGTGTGCGCGGTGACCGTACTGGCGGTGCCGGGTACGGCGTTCGCATCGGTACCGGCGGCACCTGCCGACCCCTCCCCGGTGCCATCCGCGACCGCGACCCCCGCGACCCCTGCGCCCGCCGTCCCGCCGGCCCCCGTACCCGACGCCGAGCTGGAGAAGGTCCGCGCGCGGCTCGACGGGCTGTACCACGACGCGGCCGTCGCCACCGACGCCTACAACGCGGCCGAGGAGAAGACGCGGAAGCAGTCCGTCCAGCTCGCCCGGCTGGAGAAGCGGACCGACGCGGCCCGGAAGAAGCTGGCCGAGCTGAAGGACCAGGCGGGCGCCGCCGCGCGGGCCCAGTACCGGGACAGCGGGATGCCGCCGATGGCGCGGTTCCTGCTCAGCGACAACCCGGAGCACTTCGCGGACGGCGCCGGCACCCTGCTGAACGGCGCACGGGCCACCAAGAAGCTGATCGCCGAGACGGACCGCGTCGAGCGGGAGCTGAAGCGCGACACCGACGACGCGGCCGCGCGCTGGAAGAAGCTGGAGCGGGACCGCAAGGACAAGGCCGCCGCCCGGAAGACGGTCCAGGCGCGGATCAAGGACGCCGAGAAGCTCGAGTCGCGGCTGGAGAAGAAGGAGAAGGAGCGGCTGGCCGAGCTGGAGCGGCAGGCCGCCCGCAAGGCGCAGACCGCCTGGCTGGACACCGGCGTCCTGAAGAAGAAGGCCGACACGGCGAGCGCCACCGACACCGCCACCTCCGCCGGGGCCAAGGCCGTCGCCTTCGCCACCGCCCAGCTCGGCAAGCCGTACGTCTGGGGAGCCGAGGGCCCCGACTCCTTCGACTGCTCCGGCCTGACCTCCCAGGCCTGGGCCGACGCGGGCACGCTGATCCCGCGCACCTCCCAGGAGCAGTGGAAGCAGCTCACCCACGTGGACGTGACGGAGATGCGCCCGGGTGACCTGATCATCTACTTCGCCGACGCCACCCACGTCGGGATGTACGTGGGCGACGGCAAGGTGATCCACGCCCCGCGACCGGGCCGTACGGTCACCGTCGCGGGCGCGGGCACCATGCCGATCCTGGGGGTCGTACGCCCGGACGCGTGAGCGGCGCCACACCCCGCCCCCTGTGACCAACGGCACGCGGGCGGGCTGGAACCAAGTGAGCTTCGTCATCCCGCGCCCCCTGTCACCCCGTCCAACTGCCGTACGGGCTGGGGCATATGACGGCGGTCTACGCGATACGGACGCCGCGCGTCCCATTCCATCGGAGCGGCCGATGCCGCTAGGGTCACCCGACGGCGTTACGAGGACCCTCGGCGCCGCCGTGCCCTCGGGGGGAGGGAAGGAAACCAGGACATGCCCGTACCCGTACCGCGGCAGAGAGCGGTCCCGGCCGCCGAGTGCGGTCCGGCG
Source organism: Streptomyces griseoluteus (assembly GCF_004784465.1). Taxonomy (GTDB): domain Bacteria; phylum Actinomycetota; class Actinomycetes; order Streptomycetales; family Streptomycetaceae; genus Streptomyces; species Streptomyces griseoluteus. Next base: position 455,927 of record NZ_SRRU01000005.1, read on the forward strand.
CAGGTCTCGGCCGTAGCCCTCGCCGAAGAGGCGCACCGAGACACCGCCGCCCTCGGCGCGGCGCTCACCGTGCTCCTCGTCGAGGACGACCCGTCCGGCGCGCTCGTCCCCGAGCTGCGGGACTCGGCCGGCCGGCCGATCCGCGTACGTACCGCCCGCAACCTCACCGAGGCGGGGCGGCTGCTCACCCCCGACGTCAACTGCATCCTGCTCGACCTCGCCCTCCCGGCCGCCGGCTGCGCCGACACCGAGGACGGCGACGAGCTGGCCGTGCTCCGTCAGGTGCTGGAGCTGGCGCCGCGGCACGCCGTGATCGCGCTGACCGCCTCCGGCGACGCCGAGCGCGGCGCGGAGGCCGTGCGCGTGGGCGCCCAGGACTATCTCTTCCGCGACGAGCTGGACAGCCGGCTGCTGAGCCGGGCGATCCGGTACGCCGTGGAGCGCAAGCGTTCCGACACCGCCGAGCGGCGGCTGGCGGAAGGCCGGCTGCGCGCGCAGGAGAACCGCCGCCTGGAGCGCGGGCTGCTGCCGACGCCGCTGCTGGAGGGCGCCGCGCTGCGGTTCGCCGCGCGCTACCGCCCCGGCCGCTCGCGCGCGCTGCTCGGCGGCGACTTCTACGACGCGGTCCGCACCCCGGACGGCACCGTGCACGCCATGATCGGCGACGTCTGCGGCCACGGCCCGGACGAGGCCGCGCTCGGCGTGGAGCTGCGGATCGCCTGGCGGGCGCTGACCCTGGCGGGGCTGTGCGGGGACGAGCTGCTGGGCACGCTGCAGGAGGTGCTGGAACACGAGCGCTCGGACGAGGAGATCTTCGCGACCCTCTGCACGGTGGACATCGCGCCCGACGGCCGCCGCGCGGGCCTCTGCCTCGCCGGGCACCCCGCCCCGCTGCTGATCCGCCCCGGAGCGACCCCGGTCCCCCGCCTGCTCCCGTTCGACAACAACGGCCCCGCCCTCGGGCTCCTCCCCGGCGCCCGCTGGCCCCGCACCCAGGTCGAGCTGGGCGCCGAGTGGAGCCTCATGCTCTACACCGACGGCCTCATAGAAGGCCGCACCTCCCCCGGCGGCCCCCGCCTCGGCCAGGACGGCATGCTCGACATGATCCACCGCCTGCTCTCCGAGGGCTTGCGCGGAGAGGAGCTCCTCCGGGCCGCGGTCAGCGAAGTCCGCCACCTGAACGGCGACGAACTGACGGACGACGTCGCGGTGGTCCTGCTGGACCGGGTGGCGTAGAGGCTGCACGCGGAGGGGCGGCGCTCGCCGCCCGGACGTCCACGCCGGCCAAGCCCTGCTCGCGCCGCTCAGCACATGCTCGGGCAGCCGCGCGGGCCGGAGCTCAGCCCCCGCCGACCGGTCGCGGGCCCCCCGGCGCTCGTCCCAGGCCGGCGGAGCCGCCAGCGCACCCGGCCGGCCGCAGGCGGAAGCCCTGGGCCCGGCGGGCCGACTCGGCTGAGCCGGCGGAGCCGTCAGCGGCCGCCGTTGTACGGGCCGTACGGGCCGTCGCTGCTGCTGCCGCCCCGGCCCTTGCCCCGGCCCCAGCCACCTCGGTTGCCACCGGTGAGGGCCTTGACCGCGGGACGGACGTCGACGAGGTAGACGATGCTGGCGACGGCGCCCGCGGCCGGGAGGATGGACAGGATCGAGAAGAGGTAGCTGACCACGAGGGCGATGCCCAGGATGACCAGCCAGAAGACCTTGGTCTGCTTGCCCGCCGCGCGGAACGCGTCCTCCCGTCGGAAGGCCGCGTCGAAGAGTGCGAACGCGGCCAGTGCCATGAGGACGATCTTCAGGAGTCCCATGAACCCCGCGAAGCCCAGCATCAGCATGTTGCCCACCGCTCCTTGCCTTCTGAATCGCTGCCGTCACGCTACCCGCAGAACGGGCCGGGCACCCCGATGGTGCCCGGCCCGTACCTCACACGCCGTCCGCCGTCACTTGGCCGGCGGGGTCGGCTTCTTCGGCTGAGGAGCCTTGCGGGCGGCGGCCGGAGCCGGCTTCTGCGCCACGGCCGGGTCGGGCTTGGCGACGGCCGGACCGGTGACACCGGCGGCACCGGCGCCCGGCTTCGGGGTCTCCTTGACCACGCCCGGCTCCGGCTGGCCCTCGACCGCGATGGCGAGCTCCTCGATCTCCTCGGCGGCTTCGCCGCGCCAGGTCTTCACGGCCTGCTCGCCGTGCTCGGCGACCTTCTCGTACGCCTCACGCGCCTTGACGGCGTACTCGGCGGCCACGCCGACACCGCGCAGGGCGAGGTCCTGGGCCTGCTCACCGACCTTCTTCAGGTCGACGTCGAGGTTGCCGATGAAGCCGTTGACCTTGGTCTGGATGGTCTCCTGCGCCTCCTTGGCGCGGGCGGTGGCCCGCTCCTGCACGACCTTGGGGTCGGTCCCGCGGACCTGCTCGATCCGGGCCGGGGCCTGGGCGCGCAGCTGCTCGACCAGCGAAGGCACCTTCCGGACCTGCCGGATGGCGAGATCGGCGGTACCGGCGGCGAAGTAGAGCGGAGTCGGGTCGCTGAAAGTCTTGCGCAGGTCGTCGGTGATGGCCATGGTGAAGGTCCTCCCGGATTCGCGTTCGGCTGAGGTAGGTGTGGTCCGCGTGCGGTGGCCGGAGCCCTGGTCCGGCTTCATCCGGCCGTCCGCCGCGGACCGGCATCATTGCCGGGGGTGTCGCTGGGCTGCGCTTCCGTACCGTCGGACTCCTCGGGTCGTACGGGGCCTTCGCCACCGAGTCCGTTCTCCTTGCGGAAGGACTCGTAGATCTGGAGCAGGACCTGCTTCTGCCGTTCGTTGAGCGAGGGGTCGGCGAGGATGACGGCGCGCGTCTCGACCTCGTCCCGGTCCCGCTCGGCGTCGAGGATGCCCGCGCGGACGTACAGCGTCTCGGCGGAGATCCGCAGCGCCTTGGCGACCTGCTGCAACACCTCCGCGCTGGGCTTGCGCAGCCCGCGCTCGATCTGGCTCAGGTACGGATTCGACACCCCGGCGGCATCGGCGAGCTGCCGCAGCGAGAGCTGGGCGTGCCGCCGCTGCTCGCGCAGATACTCACCGAGATTGCCGACGTTGAGCGATGCCATGCCTCCACCATGCCCACTCTCGCTAACTATTGCAAGCACCTGCTTGCAAAAGTGTTGTGACCGGGGTGTGAGGGGAGGGTTTCAGTCGATATTGCCCTGTCTCGGCTGTCCCATCGCTGCTACGCCGCTGGGAACCTCACCCGCACCGCCACCACGTCCCCCGCCGCGTCCAGGTCCGCCGACACGGGGAAGCAGCCGTCGCCGCATGTCGTCATCGCGCACAGGACTCGCGCCGGGCCGAGGTCCAGCGTGCCGGACTCGTGCTCGGAGGTGCGGAGCCGGCGCATGATCTGCCAGTGGTGGGAGTGGGGGCGGCGCGCGAGTCTAGGGGCGGCCGGTCGGCCGGGGCCTGGCGGGAAACCGCCCGCCCACTCCCCCGGGTGCGGAAGCATGAAGCATGCGGTCAAGTGGCTGGTATCTCACCGAAGACGTCGAAGACTTCCTCGCCCGTGCCGGAGGGTTTCTCCGGGCGCGGCCCGCGGAGCATGTCATGCAGCTCACGTGGGCCGACAGGGTGCGCACACGGGGGCGGGGGGCGTTCGAGCGGGCGCCCGTCTTCGGGGTGCTGGAGGAGGAGGGCCAGGTCAGCGGGACCTTCTACCATCTGCCGCCCCGCGCCCTCGGCCTCTCCCCGCTCACCCCCGCGCAGGCCGACAGCCTCGCCGCCCGCCTCGCGGACCTCGGGCACTCACCGACCTCCGTCGGCGCGGACCACGACACCGCCACCGCCTTCGCCGAGGCGTGGCAGCGGCACACCGGCGCGACGCCGAAGCTCCGCGATGTACGGGTCCGCCTGTACCGGCTCGGCACCCTCACCCCGCCCGACCCGCATCCGGAGGGCCGGGCCCGTGTCCTCGGTGAGGGGGATCTGGACCAAGCCGTCTTCTGGTGCGGGGAGTTCGCCAAGGCTGTCGGGGAGGACGTGACCGTCAGCGCCGAGACCTGGCCGAGCACGCGGTACGCCGACAAGCGGTACACCCTCTGGGAGACCCCGGACGGCACCCCCGTCTCCATCGCCGGCATGAACCCGCTCATCGGCGGCCAGATCCAGGTGGACATCGTCTACACCCCGGCCCACCTGCGCGGCCACGGCTACGCCGCCGCCGTCTCCGCAGAGGTCAGCCGCGCCGCGCTGGCCGCCGGCGCCCAGGAGGTCGTCCTCTTCGCCGACCAGTCCAACCCCACCAGCAACGCCCTCTACCGACGCCTCGGCTACCGCCCGTTGAGCGACTGGTCGGGGTACGACTTCGTCGCTGCCGGCTGAGCGCACTCCCGGCCGGGCCCGGCCGGCGTCAACCCGGCCGGCCCGGTGACCGCTCAGCCTGTGCGGGCGGCCTCCGGTTCCGCGACGCGGACCTCGGCGGGCGTCCGCAGGCTCCGCACCTGCGGAGGTAACCACGGCCCCGCACCCTGCGCCCGCCGGGCCGGCTCCTTCGCGGCCTTCGAAGTACTGGTCATCTTCTGGTCTCCAGGAACTCCTGGAGGCTGTTCGCCATGAGGTCGAACTGCCCGGTCACGGAGGGGCTGGTGGCCTGCCAGACGCGGCCGGAGCCGGAGAGGGCGCAGGGGTGGCCGTCGGCCGTCGCGGCGAAGATCAGGGCCGGCTGCTCACCCGGGATCTCGATCTCGCCGTGCTCGCGGAACAGGGCGGCGACGGTCGCGGGCGGGTGGACGGAGTGGCCGTCGGGGAGGCGGGCCTCGGCCAGCACCCAGTACAGCGTGGTCAGGTCCGACGGGATCGGGGTGAGGTCCACGAGGGCGGCTGTCGCCCGGTGGCTCTCGTCCGTCGCCCGGACCACGGTCGCCCCTCCCCGCGCGCACCAGGCCCGCACCCACCGCGCGTCGAGCCGCTCCTCAGCCGCGCCCATGGCCACCCCCGGTCCACAGCGCCAGGTCGCTGCTCGTGGCGACCGCGAGGGTGCGGCCCGTGGGGGAGAAGCCGGCCGCGCGGAACTCGGAGTACGTGGAGTGGAAGATGTGCCACCAGGTTCCGCCCGGTGGACCGGCGTTGACTCCACCGTCCGCCGAGAGGAGGACCCGGGCGTGGGGCCAGTCCGGGCTGACCACGCTCATGGTCCAGCCCGTGCCCGAGCCGCTGTGCAGACCGCCGCCGAAAAGACCTGCGATGCGAATCGGGGTGCCCGCGACCGGACCGAGGCCGGGGCAGGTGAGGTCGGGTGACAGATCCGGGGTGTCCGTCTCGGGGTCCGGGTCGTGGTCGCGGGCGAGGCGCTCGCCGGTGACCGCGTCGAAGAGGCCGTGCCCGCTGCTGGAGACCACCATCACCAGGTCGTGCCCGGTCTCCGGGTGCACGGCGAAGCCGATGCCGAGCAGCCCACCTACCCCGACGAGCCCCTCCCCCACCGGCCGCCACGGCGACGGCGCCGGCATCACGGGCGCGGCGAGATACCGGTCCCGAAGTGCCCGCCGGTACTCCGTGCTCATGGCGCCCCGTACCGCAGGCCATCCAGCAGCAACCCCACCATCCGCCCCGTGTGCCCGTCGTCGTCCTGGGCCGGGAGGGTCAGGTTGGCGACGGCTCGGAGGAGGTCGTTGGGGTCGGTGTCGGTGCGGATCTCGCCGGACTCGGCCGCGGCGCCGAGCAGATCTTCCAGGGCCGGTACCAGGCGGAGCTGGAAGTAGGACGGCAGGCTGTCGTAGGCCGGGTCGCCGGAGTGGAGGGCGGCGCTCAGGCCGCGCTTGGTGGCGATGAAGTGGGTGAAGCGGAGGAGCCAGAGGCGCAGGGCCTCTACGGGGGCGTGGCCGGCGGCGAGGGCGGGCGCGGTGTCGGCGCAGGCGTCGACCTCGTGGCGGAAGACGGCCGCGATGAGGTCGGAGCGCTGCGGGAAGTGCCGGTAGAGGGTGCCCGCGCCGACGCCCGCGCGAGCGGTGATCTGCCGTACGGGCGCGTCCACTCCGGACTCGGCGAACACCTCGGCGGCGGCCGTGAGCAGCGTGTCGATGCTGCGCCGCGCGTCGGCCCTCAGGCGCGGCCGGGACGGCTCGGCGTCGGTCATGGCAGACCTCCACTTGCTAACCGGAACAGCGTTCCGTATCGTTCTTCCCGGAACACCGTTCCGTTTTCGTGAGCGTAACGCGCCGCGGCGGGCCCTGGCCACCGCGGATTGGAGGAGACTCATGAAGTACCGCACACTGGGCCGGACCGGCATGAAGGTCAGCCCCTACTGCCTGGGCGCGATGATGTTCGGCGCCGTCGGCAACCCCGACCACGACGATTCCGTACGCATGATCCACAAGGCGCTGGACGCCGGGATCAACTTCATCGACACCGCCGACATGTACTCCTACGGGGAGTCGGAGGAGATCGTCGGCAAGGCGCTGAAGGGGCGGCGGGATTCCGTCGTGCTCGCCACCAAGGCGCGGCTGCCCATGAACTCCGACGGCGTCGACCCCAACATGCAGGGCGCGTCCCGGCGTTGGCTGACGCGGGCGCTGGACGACTCGCTGCGCCGGCTCGGCACGGACCACGTGGACCTCTTCCAGATCCACCGCCCCGACCCGGACACCGACATCGAGGAGACCCTCTCCGCCCTCACCGACCTGGTGCGCGCGGGCAAGGTCCGCGCGATCGGCACCTCCAGCTACCCGGCCTCCGACATCGTCGAGGCGCAGTGGGTCGCCGAACACCACCGGCTCCAGCGGTTCCGTACCGAGCAGCCGACGTATTCGCTGCTCAACCGGGGTGTCGAGCGCGAGGTGCTGCCGGTGTGCGAGCGGTACGGCATGGGGACGCTGATCTACAGCCCGCTGGCCGGGGGCATGCTCACCGGGCGCTACCGCAAGGACCAGCCCGCCGACACCCACCGCTCCACCTACGGCTTCCGGTATCTGCGCGACGAGCGGCGGCTGGACACCGTGGAGCGGCTGATCCCGGTCGCCGAGGAGGCCGGTGTCTCGCTGACCCACCTCGCGCTGGCCTTCGTGATCAGCCACCCCGGCGTCACCTCCGCGATCATCGGCCCGCGCACGACGGAGCAGCTCGACGATCTGCTCGCCGGCGACAAGGTCACGCTGTCCGACGAGATCCTGGACCGCATCGACGCGGTCGTCCCGCCCGGTACGGACGTCGGCGCCCTCGACATGGAGTACGCCCCGCCCGCGATCACCGAGGCGCACCTGCGGCGCCGGTGGGCCGGGGAGCGGTCGGCCGCGTGAGGGTCAGTACGACGGGTTCCTGCTCAGCCACTCCCGCAGGGTGGTGAAGTCGGCCGGGGTCAGCCCGTAGTCGTGGTCCACGCGGTGCAGCAGGGCCGGGGCGGGGTGGTGGACGGCGACGTAGGCCCGGTCGGCCTCGGTGATCTCGTCGTCGATCCAGATGAACGGACGGCCCGCCGCGAACTTCACCAGCGGGCGCGTCTTCCAGTGGGTCAGCGCGGGCGGCTCCTCCTCGTCCGGCCACGGCACCACGGGCAACCGGGGCAGCCCCAGCCACGGCCCGACCACCGTGTTCGCGTCGTCCATCCAGGTCGACGCCCACACCAGCTCGCACCCCAGCTCCAGCAGCCTGGCGCCGAGCCGGGGATCGACCCGCCCGAGCAGCGGATGCCCACCCGTGCCGCCGCCCCGCTCGAACTCCGGGTACGCGCCGCCGGGGGCGCCGAAGGGGATGAGCGGACCGTCGATGTCGAGAAAGAGCAGCATCACCCCTCAGCATCGGGCATGCGCGCACCTCCAGCCAGAAAGACCGGCGCGAGTGCGCGCCCGCGCTCACTCCCCCTGCGCCGCGTGCCACCGCGCCAGCGCCTCCGCCACCCGCCCCACGTCCGGCACCTCCACCACACCCAGCGGGCGCGCCCCCCTCACCAGGATCTCCCGGAGCTTCACGGCGAGGGCGGTGGCCGGGGGCGCGGCGGGGTCCTCCAGCGCCAGGGCCGAGCGGATGACGTCCGTGAAGACGGACTGGGCGCGCTTGTAGGCGAGCAGGGGTGTCAGGTCGTCCGTCCAGCCGCGCACGCTCAGTGGGCGGACCGCGCGGACGGTCGTGTGCCAGCGGGCGGCGATCTCGCGGGACTGGGCGGCCGGGTAGCGCATGAGGTGGAGGTGGGTGGCGAGGTCGTACAGGGGGTCGCCGACCATGGCCAGTTCCCAGTCGATGGTCCACAGGCGGTCGACCGGGTCGACGATGAAGTTCTCGCGGTGCAGGTCGGCGTGGAGGAGACAGAAGGGGCGCCGGGACAGCCCGTGCACATGGGCCCGCAGATGCTTGAACGAGGTCTCGGTGAGGCCGAGTTCGGCGAAGAGACGCTCGAAGCGGTCGAGGTTTCGGCGGTAGACGCGGTGCTCGGTGAAGTGGACGAGGCGTTCCAGGAAGCCGTCGCTGTCGCCGTCCGCGGGGCGGTCCTCGGCGGCGCAGCTCCGCTCGGCGGTGACGTCGGCCGGGCCGATCGCGGCGAGCCTGCCGAACAGCTCGGTGATCTGGCGGCACAGCGCCTCCGGCACCTCGGTGCCGGAGGGGTGGAGCGCGCCGAGCGTGGCGCCCTCGATGAACCGCATCAGCCGCAGCCCGCCGACCTCCACCAGGCCGGGGACGCGCGGCACGCGGTCGCCCAGCGCGGTGAGCAGGCGTTCCTCCGAGGCGAAGCAGCGCCGGTCGAACCAGAGCAGCCCGTCGCGGGGCTCCCGGCACTTCCACCGCCCCGGATGCAGCCGTGCGGCCTCACCGGCCAGCGGGAAGACGTACGTCTCGTGGTGGTAGCCCTGGAGCGGACCCTCGACCACCTTCTCGTCGCCGCTGGCCCCGGCCGCGTTCAGCCGGGCAATCGAAACCGTTTCGGGGGACATGGCCCGTTCTCTCGCCGTGCGCCCTGCCGAAAGGGGCGGAAGTGGCAGCACGGTACCGCCTCGGGAGCGGGTCCCGGCCCCACGACTCCGGTCCGGTTCCCCCGGACCGGGGACAGAGCGCACACACGTGCCCGCAAGCTACCCGCGCAAAGCCAGCAGCACGGGCTCCAGGGAGGTGAGGACCGTGTCGGCGCCCGCGGCGCGGAGTTGCTTGGCCCGGCGCTCACCGCTCGCGTAGCCGAGGAAGCGGACCCCCGCCCGCTCGGCGGCGACGAGGTCGGTGGGCGAGTCCCCGATCATCAGCGCGGACTCGGGGGCGGCGCCCAGGGCGGCGAGGGCCCGGTTGAGGCAGTGCGGGTCGGGCTTGAGGCGGTGCAGGTCGGCGGTACGGCCGTAGATGTGCGGGGCGAAGCAGCCGGTCAGGCCGCGTCCGGCGAGGTAGGCGTGGACCACGCGCGGGGAGTTGTTGGTGGTGACGGCCAGCCGGGAGCCGACGGCGGACCAGGTGCGGATCAGCGGGTCGGCGTACGCGGTCGGCAGGGCCGAGGCGGCGGCCAGCAACTCGTCCTGGGTCAGGCGTTCCTCCAGCTCGGCGACCAGGTCGCTGCCGGGGTGGCGGCGGTCCACCGCGCGCAGCACCACCTGCGGGTCAAGCGTCTCCCGCTCGTCCTCGGTGAGCAGCCCGCGCAGTCCGCGTCCGGCCAGCCACTCCACCAGCCCGGCCGCCACCCGCTCGGCGCGGTGCCGGGCGAAGAGGCGGCAGACCGGGCCGTCGAAGTCCCAGAGGACGACTCGCGCGCCGATCAGTTCGCGTAGCTTCTCGATCCCCTGGTCGCTCTTTTCCTCGACCGTTTCGGTCGCCATCAGCTCATGCTGCGTCGTTTCCGGCGTCTTGGAAGTCACTAGGAGAGTGTCAGGTCCGTCGTGATGGTTTCCCAGAGGGCGTCGAACCACTTCTGCGACTGTTCCACGAAGGAGGCGTCCCGTTGACCCGACCGCTTCTCGAAGGAGAACAGCATCGACTCCGAGCCGAGGGTGTCGAACATCTCCAGGGTGCCGGTGTCGGTGGGCTCCTCGCGCCGGGTGACCATGTAGTACGCGTACAGCGCCTCCGCGCCGTTGAGCAGGTACAGCTTGGCCGGCGGGGTGAAGGGCAGCGCGCGGAAGGTGACGTGGACGTCGATGTCGTGCGTGGCGCGCAGGGCGTTGAGGTTGTACTGGAGCACCTGCCCCTGGGCGTTGCGCATCGCCAGCCAGCGCCGGTGCACCGGGTCAGCGTCGTCCCCCCCGGGGTCCACCGGGACCGGGAAGGCGAGGCTGATGTCCCGCGAGGGCAGCAGGACGCGGACGTCGATGCGCTCGGGGCGCACCCGGCCCTCGTGGATCAGCCGCAGCGGCTCGCCGAGCGCGGGGATCAGGCTCTGCGCGGTGAGGCAGACGGCGTCCACGCGGACGTGGGGCGCGGTGAACGCCTCCGCCAGCCGGTGGGCGAGGGCGACCATTGTGGGCTGGGGGCCGTCCTGGGCGGGGGCGGGCTCCGCGACGCGCGGCGGGCTGCCCTTGGTGACGCCGGTGAGCAGACCCTCGTCGTGCAGCAGGCGCAGCGCCTGGCGGACCGCGCCGCGCTCCACGCCGAACTCCTCGGCCAGCTCGGCCTGGGTGGGCAGCCGCTCGCCCGCCCTCAGCTCGCCGGCGCGGATGCGGGCGCGCAGGGCGTCGGCGATCTCCTGGGCGGTGAACCGTCTGCCGCTCACTGCCACGTTCTCCTGGGTCACGACCAAACGGTACAACCTCAGTTCATCTACGGGCAGTTGTCGGCAAGTAGCTGCCAAGTGCGGACCACCGGGCAAGAGTTGGCCGCCAACTCGGCTACCCCAGCACCAGATCCGAGCTGATCGTCTCCCACAGCGCGTCGAACCAGAGCCGGGACTGCGTCACGAACTCGGTGTCCCGCTCCCCCGCCCCCCGCGCGAAGGCGAACAGCATCGACCGGGTGCCCTCGGCGTCGTACAGCGTCAGGTGCTCCGGGCCGATGTCCCGCTCGCGCCGGGCCAGCGTGTAGTACGCGAACAGCGCCTCGGAGCCGTTGAGCAGGTACAGCTTGACCGGTGGCGTGAAGGGGAGCGCGCGGAAGCGGACCCGGACGTCGATGCCGTGCGTGGCGCGCAGCGCGAGCAGGTTGTGCCGGAGCACCTGGCCCTGGGCGTTGCGCTGGGCCAGCCAGCGCCGGTGCAGCAGAGCGGTGTCGGCGGCGTCCACCGGCGCGGGGAAGGCGAGGGCGATGTCGCGGCTCGGCAGCAGCAGCCGTACGTCGATCTTGGCCGGTTTCAGCCCTCCCGCGTGGATCTGGCGCAGCGGTTCCCCGATGGCGAGGGTGAGCGAGACGGAGGTCAGGCAGAGGGCGTCCACGCGGACGTGCGGGACCGCGAAGGCGGCCGCGACGCGGGGCGCGAGGCCCGCCATCGTGGGCTGCGGCGGCGCGGCCGGGCCCACCGCGCCGGGCGGGACGGCCACCGTGGCCGGGCTGCCCTGCGACGATCCGGCGAGCAGCCGCTCCACACGCAGGATGCGCAGCGCCTCGCGGACCGTGCCGCGCTCGACCCCGAACTCCTCGGCCAGCTCCGCCTGGGTGGGCAGCCGCTCGCCGGGGCGCAGTACGCCGGTGTCGATACGGGTGCGCAGGGTGTCGGCCACCACGCGAGAGGTGACGCGTGAGGGGTGTGACCGTGGTGACCTCTTCCGCCCAGTGGCGGAGACGTGTTCCGGGTCCACGGATAAAGGCTACAACTTCCCGCCATCTTGCGGCAGTTCGCGGGATGATGGTTATGAGCCGCTTCCACGCGGCTATAACTACAGTGAAGTTGGCAGCCAACTTGACCGACATGGCCGAGCTTTCCGGCGGTTGGCCGACCGGGCTCCCCTCCGGAGGGGAGCCGGGAGCCCGGCAGGGGGCGGCCACGGGAGCGCACAGCCACAACTGAACACCCGCACAGCCACAACCGAACAGCGTCAGCGCACAGCCACAACCGAACAGCACGCTACGGATGAACGGCCGCCGGCACGGCAGGAGACGACCGGGGTCGGGTCAGAAGGAGTCCGGGCACCACGGGCGCACGGACGTGCGGAACAGGGCGTCGGCCGCACGGGCGGCGCCCTCCCGCTCCTCCTGGACCCGCCCCAGCGCCGCCAGCCGTGCCGTCGAGCCGTCTCCGAGCCACACCGTGGCCAGCTCGGCCACCGGCAGGGTCAGATCGGCGGACGCGCCGCCCGCCGGGGTGCAGGACGCGCCCTCGGGGGACGCCTCCAGCCGGTACCGGCCGCCCGCCGTGCCGTCCTCGTCCAGCACCTGAAGCACCAGCGACCCGGAGTGCTCGTAGCTCCGCGCCTCCAGCGCCCGCGCGACGTCCAGCAGCCGGACCCAGAGCCAGTCCGTGTGCGTCTCGACCCGGGCCGCGCGCACGTCGGGCAGCAGGAAGGGGAGCAGGGAGTCCGGGGCCCGCCAGCCGCTCTTGACGTGGGCGATCCAGTCGATCGAGCACAGATAGCGCCACAGCGCGGCCTCGGCCGCCGGGGTCGCGGCGGTCAGCCAGTCCACCTTGGCCGTGTTGTCCGGCTGCTGCCCCTCCCACTTGGCCTCGCAGCGGTACGACACCAGGCCCTCGACCTCGCCGGAGGCCGACCGGTACACCGCGTAGAACGGCTCGGTCCAGTCCTGGCCGAAGCGGGCGACGCCGGTACGGGCGTCCCACCACAGCTCGTCCCGCCCGATCGCGCCCGGCGTCACCGCGCGCACCCGCTCGGACAGCTTCGGGCCCAGCGCGCGCACCTCGGCGCCGTCCACCAGGTCGATCCGGGCACCGTCCGCCGGGCCCGCCCAGCGCGGGTCGAGACCCGAACGGCCCACGTCCACCGTCCAGTTGGTCGCCCAGGTCGCGGGGCCGAAGCCGTGCTTGCCGTAGATCGGGTACTCGGCGGCGACCAACGTGGCGATCACGTCCCCGCGCTCCCGCGCCGCCGCCAGGTCCTCGCGCATCATGCGCGTGAGCAGGCCGCGGCGGCGGTGGGTCGGGGAGACGGTGACGTTGGAGACGGCGTTGGAGGGGACGTACGCGCCGCCGACCGCGGTGACCTCCTGCGCGAAGGAGCGGAAGGTGCCCACGCAGCGTGCACCGTCGAAGGCGCCGAGCAGCCGGCCCGGCTCGAACTGCCGCAGCCTCGCCGCCCGTTGCTCCGGGGTGAGCACGGGGTCCTGGAGAAAACCGGTGTCCAGGGCGCGGTGCCAGTTGTCGAACTCGTCCTGGGCCACGGGGCGTACGTCGATCATGGTGCCACGGTAGGCGCGGGACGGGGCGTGTGTCGCGCGTATTTCCCGCGCCCGGGTCCGCTCAGGCCAGCAGGTCGTCCACCTGGGCCTCGCCCGCCCGGTACCGGCGCGCGATCTCGCCCCCGCAGTCGTCGGCGGTGCGCTGGAGGCCCTGGCGGCGGTGGGAGATCTCCTGCTCGTACCGGGTCAGCCGGCCCATCGCGTCCGCCAGTTCGGCGTCCGTGCGGGCGGTGAGGTCGGACAGCTCGACCTCGGCCAGCATCTCCGCCGCGAGTTTGCCGTACTCCTCGCTGTGCGGGGTGCCGAGGGTGACGTGGCGGGCGGAGGAGCGGTGGCGGGCCGGGGCGTCGGCCAGGATCTCCGACAGCCGCTCCACCACCGACCCGTCCACCGGCGCCGGTACACGCTCCCCGCCCCGGCGGACCAGCTCGGCGCGCAGGATGTCGATCCGGCCCTGGAGCAGCCGCCGGACGTAGCTCAGATCGGCCTCCTCCCGCTGGGCGTCCCGGCGCAGGGCGCGCAGCTCGGGCAGGCTCAGCGGGGCCAGGACGCCCGCAGCGGGCTCCTCTGGCGGCGGACTCGGCGGGCTCTCGGCGCGCTGCGTGGGCGGCCGGTGCGTGACCGGACCACTGGTGCTCGGTGTGCTCATGTGCGGTGGACCGTCCCCTCGACCGGCGTGTGGGAAGCATCGTGCCACCCCCGGTGGCCGCTATGTGACCGACTGCCCCCGAACGGCCCTGGATGGGGGGTATTGATCGGTTGTGGACCCCCCGGACCGAGGCACCCCGGGCCGCACGGCATGATGGGGCGCATGCGTGCGGTGGTGCAACGGGTGGACGGCGCGAGCGTCGTCGTGGACGGCGAGACGGTGGGCGCGATCGAGGGCGAGGGCCTGTGCGTCCTGGTCGGCGTGACCCACGAGGACACCAAGGAGAAGGCGGCCCAGCTGGCCCGCAAACTCTGGTCGGTACGCATGCTCTCCGACGAGCGGTCGTGCAGCGACATCGACGCCCCGCTGCTGGTCATCAGCCAGTTCACCCTCTACGGCGACGCCCGCAAGGGCCGCCGCCCCACCTGGAACGCGGCCGCCCCCGGCCCGGTCGCCGAACCGCTGGTGGACGAGGTCGTCGCCCAGCTCCGCGCCCTCGGCGCCACGGTGGCCACGGGCCGCTTCGGAGCCAGGATGCGGGTCTCCCTGGTGAACGACGGCCCCTTCACGATCCTGCTCGACATCTAGTCCTGCTCGACATCCGGGGGGGGGACACCCGCTGGATGTCCTAGTCCTCGTCGAGGAGCCGGCGCCAGATGCGGGTGCGGTGCAGCACGTAGAAGGAGCCCAGCAGAACCAGGGCCTGCAGTCCGATGGCGAGCAGCCAGAAGTCGTCCCTGGTCTCCAGCTTGTCGGTCAGAAAGGTGAAGTTCATGCCGAAGAACCCGGTGAGGAACGACAGCGGCAGAAAGATCACCGATACGATCGCCAGCCGGTTGATCACACCGTTCTGCTCACCCGCGACGAGCGAGGAGTAGCTGGCGAACGATCGGCGGGTGGCCTCCTGGAGCGACTCGATGTCGGCCAGCACCAGCCGCCCCGCCGTCTGGAACTCCCGGGCGGAGCGCTGCCGCTCCTCGGGAAAGGAGGGGTTGATCATCCGCCGGGTGAGGACCGCGTCGGTCACCTGGAGGAAAGGCAGCAGGGCGTGGTGCAGCCGGGCGGAGCGCCGGCGCAGTCGCGCCAGGGACTGGAGCTGCTCGGCCCTGCGGTCCTCGAACATCTCGTCCTCGAGTTCCTCGGTCTCCAGCAGGTTCCGCACCGCGGACAGCCGGAATGTCGCCAGGGCTTCCTGGAGCACGATGAAGAGCATGTGCACCGGGTCGACCGGCCGCTCGTGCCGCAGCCCCTGGGCGATCTTGTGGGCGAGGTCCCCCTGGCCGTGGTGCGCGGTGGCCAGGAAGCGCTCGGTGACCACGACGTGCACATGCCTGATCGCGTCCCCCTGCACCACGGGAACCACGAAACCGGCCCGGTCACCCAGGAAGTCGGCCCGCGCCGGTTCTCCGGTCCGGCCGAACCAGTCCAGCTCCTCGGCATCGAGCCCCAGCCGGGCGGCGAGTGGCACCGACGCGGCGTCCGGCGGCAGTTCGACGTCGACGAGGAGCAGGGAATCCGCGGCCAGCCGCTCCCTGGCGCCGGCGAAGTCCGTACGGGTGACGGTCACCTCCGGCATCGACACCACCGTTACAGTCATCGCTCCGCCGTCGCTCCCGGGCCCTGTGCCTGCAGCCTCTCCGTCCGGCGGCGTCCCCGCAACCGCGGCCACCCCTGCGCGCCGTGGTGGGCGCCGGACGGATGACGGCCGCGCGGAGGCGGCGCAGGCCTCCTGCCCCGCGAGGGCTCAGCACCCAGGCGTACGCCCGCGGCCCGAGCGCGGTACGGGCACGGGTCTGCCGCTCACCTACGGCTCGACCACCGTCTCCTGCGCAGCCGCCGTGTCCCCGGCCAGGAGCCGCGCGTCGGTGGGGACGTTGCGCTTGATGACGGCCAGGGCGACCGGGCCGAGTTCGTGATGACGTACGGACGTGGTCACCTGGCCGATCTTGCGGCCGTCGGGGCCGTCGTCCGCGAGGCGGATCTCGGTGCCGGGCGGGGGGAGGTGGACGTCGCTGCCGTCGAGGTGGAGGAAGACCAGGCGGCGCGGCGGCTTGCCGAGGTTCTGCACGCGGGCGACCGTCTCCTGGCCCCGGTAGCAGCCCTTCTGGAGGTGCACGGCGGTGCCGATCCAGCCCAGCTCGTGCGGGATCGTACGGTGGTCGGTCTCGAAGCCGAGGCGGGGCCGGTGCTGCTCCACCCGGAGCGCCTCGTGGGCGAGGAGACCGGCGGCCGGGCCGGAGCGGGCGGCGAACTCCTCCAACTGCTCGCGCGGCAGGAAGAGATCACGGCCGTACGGCGTCTCACGGACCACCGCGCCCTCGGGGACCTCGGTGATGGAGCCGGCGGGGAGGTGGACCACCGCGATGTCGGCGGTGCGGTCGGCGACCTCGACGCGGTAGAAGAACTTCATCGACTCCAGGTAGGCGATCAGCGCCTGCTGGGTGCCGGGCTCGACATGCGCCCACACGGTCGTACCGTCGTCCACCAGGTACAGGGCGTGCTCGATGTGCCCGTTGGCGGAGAGGACCAGCGCCTCGGTGGCCTCACCGGCCGGCAGGTCGCTGACGGCTTGAGTCAGCAGCAGATGCAGCCAGCTCAGCCGGTCCGCGCCGGTCACGGCGACGACGCCCCGGTGGGAGAGGTCGACGAAACCGGTGCCGTCGGCGAGGGCGCGCTGCTCGCGGAACAGGTCGCCGTAGTGGGCGGCGACGCCTTCGTCCACGCCCTCGGCGGGAACGGCGCCGGGCAGGGACAGCAGGGGGCTCTTCATACGGGCCAGCCTACGACGGGGTGGTTGAACTCTTCAGGGCGCAGTCCCCGCACCGGCCGAAGATCGCGAAGTGCTTCATGTCGGTGTCGAACCCGAACTGCTCGCGCAGCCGCGCGGTGAAGTCCGCGGCGACCTCCACGTCCGCCTCGATCACGTTCTCGCAGTCCCGGCAGACCAGGTGGAGATGGTGGTGGCGGTCGGCGAGGTGGTAGGTGGGCGCGCCGTGGCCGAGGTGGGCGTGGCTGACCAGGCCCAGCTCCTCCAGGAGCTCCAGCGTGCGGTACACGGTGGAGATGTTGACCCCGGAGGCGGTCTTCCGGACCTCGACGAGGATGTCGTCCGGCGTCGCGTGCTCCAGGGAGTCCACGGCTTCGAGCACGAGTTGCCGCTGCGGCGTCAGCCGGTAGCCGCGCTGCCTGAGATCACTCTTCCAGTCGGTGCTCACCACACTGGAAGTGTAGGGCCGCCGGGCCGGACGCCCCGCTCGGACGGAACGCCGGCCAGGTTCGGCTCGGGCCTACTTGAAGAACGCGATGCCGTCGTCCGGCATGTCCTCGGGGAGGTCCTTCGCCCAGCGCTCGACGTCCTCGGGGGTGACGGCCTTCTTGAGCTGGGCCGACATGTAGGGGCGCAGCTCGACCTCGGGGGTCTGCTTCTCGCCGACCCACATGAGGTCGCCCTTGACGTAGCCGTACAGCCGCTTGCCGCCGGTGTACGCCGGGGACTCCGGGGTGCGGGCGACCGCGTCGGTGACCAGGTCGATCTGGGGCTTCTTGTCCGCCAGCTCGCCGTACCAGATCTCCACCACGCCGTCGTCACGGGTCATCGTGACGGTGATCTTGCGCTCGGCGTCGATCCGCCAGAAGCCGGCCTCGGACTCCAGCGGGCGGACCTTGTTGCCCTCGTTGTCGAGGACCCAGGTACGGGACTGGTACTCCAGGAAGTCCCGGCCGTCGTGGGCGAAGGTCACCTCCTGGCCGAAGTTGCACTTCTCGGAGCCGGGGAAGTCGTGGACCCCCGCACCCGCCCAGTTGCCCAGCAGAAAGGCGAGGGGGACGAGGTCCTTGTGCAGGTCAGACGGGATCTCGATCATGAGCGGCCGTTCCTGTCGGTCTTGGGGCGGTGCTTCAGCGCTGGCCCTGGTACAGCTTCTTCACGGTCAGCCCGGCGAAGGCGATCACGCCGACGCAGACCAGGACCAGCAGCAGTTCGAAGAAGATCTCCACGGGTGTGCTCCTTGAGCGGAAGTGAACGTACGACAGAGCCGCGCCCAGCTTACGCGGCCGGGGTCGGAGTCTCCTGGCGAGGTCCGGCTGCGGACGCCGGGAGCCGCGCGGGGCCCGCATTACGATCGCCGCATGGCGAACAAGCTCGTGATCAAGGTGACCTCCGGGGCCGATGCGCCGGAGCGGTGTTCTCAGGCGTTCACCGTGGCGGCGGTGGCCGTGGCGAGTGGGGTGGAGGTGTCGGTGTGGCTGACCGGGGAGTCGGCGTGGTTCGCGCTGCCGGGGCGGGCGGCGGAGTTCGAGCTGCCGCACGCGGCGCCGTTGCAGGACCTGCTGGAGTCGGTGCTCTCGGCGGGGCGGGTCACGCTGTGCACGCAGTGCGCGGTGCGGCGGGACATCGGTGAGGCGGACGTCATCGAGGGCGTACGGATCGCCGGGGCGCAGGTCTTCGTGCAGGAGGTCATGGCGGACGGCACGCAGGCCCTCGTCTACTGATCATCCGCCTGCCGGAATCGGCGCACGCTGAGGCTCGGGACCATCGTGAGGCCGCCGACGTGCGGCGGGCCGCGGAGTTCTGGCGGCGGGCTCTGGGGTACGTCCCGCGCGACGGCGCGGTGGACGAGGGCTGGACCGTGCTGATTCCGGCCGAAGGGCAGGGGCCCCTCATCGCCCTCGGCCGGAGCACCTCGCCGGTGGGGGATAAGCCCCGCGTGCACCTGGATCTGTACGTCGAGGACCGGGCGGAGCGGGAGGCCGAGGCGGCCCGGCTGACCGGTCTGGGCGCCGAGCGCGTCGCGTGAGAGCTGTACCCCGCCGACCCCGACTTCGCGGTGCTCGCCGACCCCGAGGGCAACCGCTTCTGCGTGATCGGCGCCGGCCACCCCCCAACCCCCTAGGGTCTTTCGTTTGGATCAGGCCGGATCAGGGAGCGGGGTCTGGTGCCGTGCATCGCAAGGCGGAGGAGGGCGACATGGCGGAGCCATGGCAACCGACGACAACGCCGCGAGGCGCGGTGCCAGACCCCGCGAGCCCGGCAAGATCCAAACGAGAGGCCCTAGGGGCGCGGGCGCTTCTTGCCGTCCAGCTCGTCCCACCAGTCGTCGGACTCGGGGTCCCCGGAAGGGGCGTCCCACCACCGGTCCTCCGGCCCGCGCCGGTTCGCGACCATCGCGGCCACCGGCGGGATCACCATGGCGAACAGGCACATCCCGACCGCCGCGGGGACGGACCAGATCCGGACCACCGCCCAGGCGAGGACGAAGAGGACGACGCAGACCCCCATCATCACGAAGTACCAGCGACGCCGCCGTGCGTACATGAGTCCAGAGTAGGGCCGGACAGCCGGAAGGGCCGCGCCCCAGGTGTCCAACCCGGTGGGCGCGGCCCCTGCCCCGGCCGCGAGCGTCCGCGTACGTCTCAGACGGCGATGGCGACCTCGGCCAGACCGCCCGGCTGGGCGACGACCGTGCGGTCGGCGGTGCCGCCGGGCACCAGGGCGCGTACGGTCCACGTGCCCTCGGCCGCGTAGAAGCGGAACTGCCCCGTGGCGGAGGTGGGGACCTCCGCGGTGAACTCGCCCGTCGAGTCCAGCAGGCGGACATAGCCCGTCACCGGCTCGCCGTCCCGCGTCACCTGCCCCTGGATGGTGGTCTCACCGGGCTTGATCGTCGAGGCGTCCGGGCCGCCGGCCTTCGCTCCACACATGGCTTTCTCCGTAAGGGGTCTGACCAGAAGGTCGGTCGGGGTTTGCTTGCTTGACTTACTTGGCTGCGCCCAGCTCGATCGGCACGCCGACCAGCGAGCCGTACTCGGTCCAGGAACCGTCGTAGTTCTTGACGTTCTCCACGCCCAGCAGCTCGTGCAGCACGAACCAGGTGAGCGCCGAGCGCTCGCCGATGCGGCAGTAGGCGATGGTGTCCTTGGCGAGGTCGACGCCCTCCGCCGCGTACAGCTCCTTCAGCTCCTCGTCGGACTTCAAGGTGCCGTCGTCGTTGGCGTTCTTCGACCACGGGATGTTGCGGGCGCTCGGCACGTGGCCGGGGCGCTGGGACTGCTCCTGCGGGAGGTGGGCCGGGGCGAGCAGCTTGCCGGAGAACTCGTCGGGCGAGCGCACGTCGACCAGGTTCTGGTTGCCGATCGCGGCCACCACGTCGTCGCGGAAGGCGCGGATCGCGGTGTTCTGCGGCTTGGCCTTGTAGTCGGTCTTCGGCCGCTCGGGCACCTCGTCACCGGGGACCAGCTCGCGGGCGTCCAGCTCCCACTTCTTGCGGCCGCCGTCGAGGAGCTTGACGTTGTCGTGGCCGTACAGCTTGAAGTACCAGTACGCGTAGGACGCGAACCAGTTGTTGTTGCCGCCGTAGAGGACGACCAGGGTGTCGTTGCCGATGCCCTTCTCCGACAGGAGCTTCTCGAAGCCCTCCTGGTCGATGAAGTCACGGCGGACCGGGTCCTGGAGGTCCTTGGTCCAGTCGACGCGGATCGCGTTGCGGATGTGGTTCTTCTCGTAGGCGGACGTGTCCTCGTCCACCTCCACGAGGGCGATGGTCGGGTCGTCGAGGTGCTCCTGCACCCAGTCGGCGTCGACCAGGACGTCGCTGCGGCTCATGCTTTTTCTCCTCCGGGGCAGTCACGGTGGCGTGCGGTGAGAGGGGTGCGCGCGCATACGGGTGCGGCGGCGCACGAATGCCCTTCCAGCAGGGCGGCATGGAGATGCGGGAGTGCGGTGACTTCCGCTCAGAAGGGGCGACAGAGCATGGCGGCAACGCGGCACAGGTCCACTGCCCGCCGCTTCGTGAGATCCGCCTGTCGCTTCATGCCGTCGATCGTAAGGAGATCCGGGCGCACGTGTCACCGGCGTGTCGAATGATGAGACGCCATCGTCCGGATATTGGACGCAGCCGAGGCGTCCGGCAACAGGAGAAGCGCCCCGGCGCCCGGCTTCCGGGCCTGAGGGCGCTCCTCCCGGTCTTCACGTCCGCCGCACATCTGCGGTACGGACACCGCGTCTCGTCACTCGGACGGATGTACGACGCTCCGGCGGGGTCCTACCCGGCCAGCTTCAGGTCCGAACCCGTCACGCCGATCCGCACCCCGTCCGCCGTGGCCCGCACGCTGCTCACCGCGATGCCGCCCGGCAACTTGTCCAGGGCCTGCTGGAAGTCGGTGATCTGGCGGAAGGTGCCGTCCGCCAGGTTGGCGCCCGCGATGACCGGCAGCGCGTCCGCGTGCACCGAGACCTTGCCGCCCTTGACGTCGAGGGAACTGAGCACCGGAATGGTCCGCTGGATGCCGAGCGCCGGGATGCCGAGCTTCACCGAGACCTTGATCTTGCCGTCGCCGCCGTCGCCGAGGCCGGTGATCCGGGCGGTGATGCCGGGCGCCAGCTCGGTCGGCTCGGTCTTGGCGGCCTGCATGAGCTGGTCGTAGGCGATGGTCGCGGAACCGGTGCCTGTCCTGGCGGTGGCCGAGGAGTAGTCGCCGGAGAACTTCACGTCCTTCACGTCGGCCTTGAGGTCGTCGATACGGATCGTGCGGCCTTCGGTGCCGGTGGGCACCGGATACGACGGGATGCCCAGCTCCACCTCGTCCAGCGAGCCGGAGGCCACCTGGGTGAGGAACGGGAAGCCCTTGATGTCCACGTCCGGCGTCGAGGCGAGGTTCTCCCGCGCCCTCACCCGGTCCGCGACCTCGCCCTCGGCGAAGTGCACCGCCACGCGGTCCGCGATCACGAAGAGCCCGCCGAGGATCACGACGAGGATCAGAAGTATTCGCAGGGCCCGCATGTTCTCCCCAAAGGTCGGCGGCTCGGTTCCGGCGCCGCCACCGTAGCCCCGCCGGAGCCGCTCGGACGGAAATTGTGGATCACCTGTGACGGGCCCACGCCGTACTGCGGCTTTTCCCGCGTTTACCCCCGGCGGGTTCAGGAAACCCCGGCCGGAAATCGCTCCCGGCCGGGGCGGGGCCGGTCAGCCGAAGACGCGGCCCAGGAGCCAGACCGCCGGGGCGGCCGCGGCGAGGGGGAGGGCCACGCCCGCGGTGAAGTGGACGAAGCGGGAGGGGTAGTCGTAAGCAGCGACTCGGTGGCCGATGAGGGCGCAGACCGCCGCGCCCGCGCCGAGGGCCGCGCCCTGCGAGCCGAGGTCGGTCAGGCCGCCGACGGCGAAGCCGGCGCCCGCCCCCACCAGGAGGGCGAAGACGACCGACACCGGGGTGGGCATGGGCAGCGCGCGGGCCAGGACGGCGACCGCGACGGCCGCCGCGCCGACCGACACCGCGGCCGGGGCGGCGCCCAGGTAGCCGGTGGCGAGGATGGCGAGCGCCGAGGAGGCGACCGTGGCCATCAGGCCGTACATCCGCTCGTCCGGCGAGGCGTGCGAGCGGAGCTGGAGGACCAGGGCCAGCAGGACCCAGATGCCGAGCGGGCCGAGGATCGCCACCGGCGCCTGCTCGCGGCCCGCCGCCAGCACGGCCACGTCGGCGACCAGGCCGCCGAGGAAGGCCAGCGCGATGCCCTGCCGGGCGGGCCACATGCCGTTCAGCCGGAACCAGCCGGCCGCCGTCACGGCCTGGAGCAGCACCAGCGGCACCACCAGGGCGTACGAGCCGAGCGGCGCCGCCACCGCGAGCAGGGAGCCGAGCAGCGCGGTGAGCGCGGCGGGCTGGATGCCGGGCTCGATGACCGGCGAACGGCCCTCGAGCCGGGCCCGCTGCGCGTCGGTGATCCGGGCGTTCCCGGCGAGGGTGGCGGGACCGAAGGCGGGCTCGGGCTCCGGCACCGGCGCGGGGGCCTGCTGGTACGGCTGCTCGGCCACCGGCACCCGCGCGTGGTTCTGGGTGTCCCAGGTCTGCCCCTGCCACTGCTGGGCCGCGCCCTGCTGGGCCCCGTAGGGCTCGGCGTAGGGGTTCGGGAACTGCGGCTGCTCCGGTTGGGGGGCCCAGTTGCCGGGGGTCCGCTGCTGCCCGTAGGGGTCGTACCCCGAGTACGGGCCGCCCTCGTACGACTGCTGGTCGCTCAACGCCTCATCCTCCTGCGAACGGCGGGAGCACCTCGACCGTGCCGCCCTCGGCCAGCCGTACCGTCTCATGCGCGCGGGTCCCGACGGGAGCGCCGTCGACGAGGAACGCGCACCTGCGCAGCACGCGGGTGAGTTCGCCGGGGTGCCGTTCACGCACGCAGGCCAGCGCCTCGGCGAGCGTCGCGGCGTCGTACGGTTCGTCGGCGGTGCCGGCCGCGGCCTTGGCGGCGGCCCAGTAGCGCACCGTGACCTTGGGCATCTCGTTCCTCATCGGACAGCGGAAACAACAAATACAAATAAAGACGGTGCCGCCAAGGCTAGTCCGTCCCCCGCCCGGTGCGCGCCCGCGCCCAGCGGCCGATCCGGGCCAGCAGCTCCTCCCCGGCCGCGTTCTCCGCGTGGCCCATCCCCGGCTCCAGCCAGAGTTCGCCCGCCTCCCCGGCCGCGTCCGCGAGCATCCGGGGGTGGTCGAGCGGGAAGTAGCCGTCGCTGTCGCCGTGCACCACCAGCAGCGGGACCGGCGCCAGCCGGGCGGCCGCCTCCACCGGGGAGAGCGGCACGGGGTCCCAGTCGCGGTGGTGGATGCGGGTGCGGAAGCCGTACCGGCCGACCAGCCGGCCCGAGGGGCGGGTGACCAGCCAGTGCAGCCGGCGCATCGGCGCGGTGCCCCGGTAGTACCAGCGGGCGGGCGAGCTGACCGAGACCACCGCGTCGACCGTGCCGGGGTTCAGCGCCGCGTGCCGCAGCACCACCGAGCCGCCCATGGAGAAGCCGACGGTCACCACGCGCGCGTGCCCGAAGCCGCGCGCCCAGTCCACGGCGGCCGTCAGGTCCAGGACCTCCCGGTCGCCCACCGTGGAGCGCCCGCCGGAGGCGCCGTGGCCCCGGAAGGAGAAGGTCACCACCGCCCCGTACGCGGCCAGCGCGCGGGCCACCCGGCGCACGTGCGGCCGGTCCACGTCCCCCGTGAAGCCGTGGGCGACCACGAAGACCACCCCGGCCGGGCCCGTTTCGTATACGGCGGGTCCGGGATCGTATACGGAATCGACGGCGATTCCGTCGGCCGTACGCAGAAAAGTCCGGACACCGGGGCCTTGACCCGTCTCGGAGTTCGGACGAATGGTGGAACGTGTCGCATGACCCGCCGGACCGTTGCTCATGTGGGCTATTCTGCTGGGCAGAGGACTCGGGCAGTGAAGCCCCCGAGTCCTTTTGTGCTTTCGGTACCGCACCGGAGGCGTCCTCGCAGGGACCGAGGAGGAACCAGACGTATGAGTTCGCTGCTGCTCCTGACCAACGCCCTCCAGCCGTCGACGGAGGTGCTTCCCGCTCTCGGCCTGCTGCTGCACAACGTGCGGGTCGCCCCGGCGGAGGGTCCCGCACTCGTCGACACCCCCGGTGCCGACGTCATCCTCGTCGACGGCCGCCGGGACCTCCCGCAGGTGCGCAGCCTGTGTCAGCTGCTGCGCTCCACCGGGCCGGGCTGTCCGCTCGTCCTGGTGGTCACCGAGGGCGGGCTCGCCGCCGTCACCGCCGACTGGGGCATCGACGACGTCCTGCTGGACACCGCGGGCCCGGCCGAGGTCGAGGCCCGGCTCCGGCTCGCGATGGGCCGCCAGCAGCTCGTCACCGACGACTCCCCCATGGAGATCCGCAACGGCGACCTCTCCGTGGACGAGGCCACCTACTCCGCGAAACTCAAGGGCCGGGTGCTCGACCTGACCTTCAAGGAGTTCGAGCTGCTGAAGTACCTGGCCCAGCACCCCGGCCGCGTCTTCACCCGCGCCCAGCTCCTCCAGGAGGTCTGGGGCTACGACTACTTCGGCGGCACCCGCACCGTGGACGTGCACGTACGGCGGCTGCGGGCCAAGCTCGGCCCGGAGCACGAGTCGCTGATCGGCACCGTCCGCAATGTGGGATACCGCTTCGTCACCCCGGAGAAGCCCGACCGGGCCGCCGAGGAGGCCCGTGCCGAGGCCCGGCGGGCCGCGTCCGGGCGGGCAAAGGCGGCGGAAGGGGACGCCTCCACCCTCCGCGAGGACAGCGGAGTCGCGGCGGACGCTTAAAGCCGCCGCCGCCGGGGTAGTGCCAGGGCACCCCCGGCTGCCTCCGGCCCGCGGTCCACGCCACGAATGCCCTGCCCAGAGCGGGTCAATCCGCGTAGACTCCGCGCGTGGCGAAGGTGACTCGGGATGATGTGGCACGGCTGGCGGGGACCTCCACCGCCGTGGTCAGCTATGTCATCAACAACGGACCCCGGCCGGTCGCCCCGGCCACGCGCGAGCGTGTCCTCGCGGCCATCCAGGAGCTGGGGTACCGCCCGGACCGGGTGGCCCAGGCGATGGCCTCGCGCCGTACCGACCTGATAGGTCTGATCATCCCGGACGCCCGCCAGCCCTTCTTCGGGGAGATGGCGCACGCGGTCGAACAGGCCGCCTCCGAGCGCGGGAAGATGGTCCTGGTCGGGAACACCGACTACATCGCCGAGCGCGAGGTTCACTATCTGCGGGCCTTCCTCGGCATGCGGGTCTCCGGTCTCATCCTCGTCTCGCACGCGCTGAACGACCAGGCCGCCGCCGAGATCGAGGCGTGGGACGCCCGCGTGGTGCTGCTGCACGAGCGCCCGGAGGCCATCGACGACGTCGCCGTCACCACCGACGACCTCGGCGGCGCCCAGCTCGCCGTCCGCCACCTGCTGGAGCACGGGTACGAGTACGTGGCCTGCATGGGCGGCACCGCCGACACCCCGGCCGTGGGCGACCCGGTCTCCGACCACGTCCAGGGCTGGCGCCGGGCGATGTCCGAGGCGGGCCTGTCCACCGAGGGCCGCCTCTTCGAGGCCGCGTACAACCGTTACGACGCCTACAAGGCGGCGCTGGAGATCCTGGCCGGACCGCACAGACCGCCCGCGATCTTCTGCTCCACCGACGACCAGGCCATCGGCGTGCTCCGGGCAGCCCGCGAGCTGCGGCTGGACGTGCCGGGCGAGCTGGCGGTGGCCGGGTTCGACGACATCAAGGAGGCGGCGCTCGCCGACCCGCCGCTGACCACGGTGGCCTCCGACCGTCCGGCGATGGCCCGCGCGGCGGTCGACCTGGTCCTGGACGACGGTCTGCGCGTGGCGGGCTCCCGCCGGGAGCGGCTGAAGACCTTCCCGTCCCGCCTCCAGGTCCGCGCCAGCTGCGGCTGCGGTAGCTGAAACCGCAGGTCAGCGGGGTCTCATAGGAACCGAAGGCGGTTCTGCCGGGCTTCTCAGCCGGGCCTCACGAAGCTCTCATGGTCGCGGGACATGCTCCTCGTATGACCGAGAGCACGCGCCGCAGCGGCGGCCACGAGGACGAGCACCCCGAGGGAACTCCCGCACAGCCGTACGCGGCCTTTCCCACGGCCGGTGCGCACCCCGAGTGGCCGCCCCCGCCGGCCCACGCCCCCACCGCGGGGCCGGGGGCCGGGCACCGGCGCCAGCGTCCCGGTGGTCCGGTCACGCTGCTCGCGGCGGTCGCGCTGGTCGCGGCCGCGGTCGGCGGAGGCACCGCCTACGCCTTCCAGCAGCTCACCGGGCACGGCACCACCGCCACCGACACGGCCACCCCGGTGGTCGCGGCCGGCAAGAAGGGAGACGTGGCGAACATCGCCTCGGCGCTCACCCCGAGTGTGGTCGAGGTCAACGCGACCCTCGCGAACGGCTCGTCCACCGGCTCCGGCGTGATCGTCAGCGGCCAGGGCGAGATCGTCACCAACAACCACGTCGTCTCCGGTGCCTCCTCGGTGAAGGTGCGCACCAGCGACGGCACCAGCCGCACCGCCCGCGTGGTCGGCACCGACAGCTCCAAGGACCTGGCGCTGCTGAAGGTGGAGGGCGCCTCGGGGCTCAAGGCGGCGCCGCTCGGCACCTCTTCGGGCGTCAAGGTCGGTGACACGGTCGTGGCGATCGGCTCCCCCGAGGGGCTGACCTCCACCGTGACCAGCGGCATCGTCTCCGCGCTCGACCGGGACGTGACCGTCTCCACCGACGAGAGCCAGGGCGGACAGGGACAGGACGGCGGCGAGCAGTGGCCGTTCCAGTTCGGCGGCCGCCAGTTCAACGGCGACACCGGCTCCGCCACCACCACCTACAAGGCCATCCAGACCGACGCCTCACTCAACCCCGGCAACTCCGGCGGCGCCCTCATCGACGCCTCCGGCCGGGTGATCGGGATCAACTCCGCCATGTACTCCTCGGGTTCCCGGGCTTCCTCGTCCTCGGGCGCGGGCAGCATCGGACTCGGCTTCGCCATCCCCGTCGACACCGTCAAGGCCGACCTGGCGAAGCTCCGGGCGGGTTCCACGAGCTGACAGCACGTACCCGAGCACCACCGCAGTACCGAGCAGCAGGGAGAACGTCATGATCAAGCGCGTCTCGCACCAGGCCCCTGTCTCCGGACCGGCGAACGTCGCCGTCGCCCTCGAGGTGGCGCACGAGCTGCACACCCCCGACCCCAGCCCCCGCCTGCCCGAGCTGCCCAGCCCCGCGCCCCAGCTCATGGGTCTGCGCACCTCCGCCGCCCGCCCGCACCGCCGCAAGGTGCCGCTGAACCGCCTCACCGCCCTGACCCGGCTCACCCCGGCCGGGGTGTGACCCCCGGGCCTCGGACGCGGCGGAGCCGAAACGTGCGAGGCTGAGAACCGCCCGTCCACGCCCCACCGCACCCACGAGGTACCGCCAGCGATGAGCCCCGCCGAAGGCGACCGTGACCCCCAGCGCATCCTGATCGTCGACGACGAACCGGCCGTACGCGAGGCCCTCGAACGCAGCCTCGCCTTCGAGGGGTACGACACCCGGGTCGCCGTCGACGGAGCGGACGCCCTGGAGCAGGCCGGGGACTACCGGCCCGACCTGGTCGTGCTGGACATCCAGATGCCCCGGATGGACGGCCTGACCGCCGCCCGCCGCATCCGGAACACCGGGGACACCACCCCCATCCTGATGCTGACGGCCCGGGACACGGTCGGGGACCGGGTCACCGGCCTGGACGCCGGGGCCGACGACTATCTGGTCAAGCCCTTCGAGCTGGACGAGCTGTTCGCCCGCATCAGGGCCCTGCTGCGGCGCAGCTCGTACGCGGGAAGCGTGTCCGCCGAGGCCCGCGAGGACGAGGCGCTCACCTTCGGCGACCTGCGGATGGACCTCGCCACCCGCGAGGTACGGCGGGGCGAGCGGCCGGTGGAGCTGACCCGTACGGAGTTCACCCTGCTGGAGATGTTCATGGCGCACCCGCGCCAGGTGCTCACCCGTGAGCAGATCCTCAAGGCGGTGTGGGGCTTCGACTTCGAGCCCTCCTCCAACTCCCTCGACGTGTACGTGATGTACCTGCGCCGCAAGACCGAGGCGGGCGGCGAGCCCCGGCTCGTGCACACCGTCCGGGGCGTCGGGTACGTCCTGCGGCAGGGCGGCGCCGAGTGAGAAGGCTGATGCGGCACTACCGGGCGCTGCCGATCCGGGCGAGGCTCGCGATGCTGGTCGCGGCGGCCGTCGCCTTCGCGGTGGCCGCGGTCTCGGTGACCTGCTGGTTCATCGTGCAGGGCAAGCTCTACGCCGAGATGGACGAGCGGCTGCAGAGCCTCGGCCGCCCGCTCAGCCCCGACCAGGTGACCACGCTGCTGCTGACCTGTCCGCAGTCACCCGGCGCGGACGAGGGGCCGCCCTCGTTCCTCTACCTCCAGATCGTCACCGCCCAGGGCAAGACCTGCGTCACCCCGTTCTCCGAGGGCACGGTGAAGACCACCCCCGCGGACGTGGCCGCCGCCCGGCACGCCACCCTCGGCCGGCGCACCCTGCGCGACGGCGTCGACTCCAAGGGCGACGACGTACGGGTCATGACCAACGCCGTTCCGGTCGGCGGGGCACCAGGGGCGCAGCCGTACCCGGAGGTCGCCGTGATGGTGGCCCTCTCACTGAAGGACACCCAGCGCACCCTGAGCGACCTGGCGCTGATCCTGCTGCTCGTCTCCGGGATCGGGGTGGTGGGCGCGGGCGTGGCCGGGCTCGCGGTGGCGCGGGCCGGGCTGCGGCCGGTGGACAAGCTGACCGAGGCGGTCGAGCACGTGGCCCGCACCGAGGACCTGGCCGTCCGCATCCCGGTGGCCGACGACAGCGACGACGAGGTGGCCCGGCTCTCCCGGTCCTTCAACTCGATGACGACCGCGCTGGCCGGGTCCCGGGACCTCCAGCAGCAGTTGATCGCGGACGCCGGGCACGAGCTGCGCACCCCGCTCACCTCGCTGCGCACCAACATCGAGCTGCTGACCCGCAGCGAGGAGACCGGCCGCCCGATCCCGGCCGCCGACCGCAAGGCACTGCTGGCCTCGGTGAAGGCACAGATGACCGAACTGGCCGCGCTGATCGGTGACTTGCAGGAGCTGTCCCGCGCCGAGGGGCAGCGCGGGGAGCGGGTCCAGGTGTTCTCCTTCCAGGAGACCGTCGAGGAGGCGCTGCGCCGGGCCCGGCTGCGCGGACCGGAGCTGACGATCACGGCCGGCCTGGAGCCCTGGTTCGTCCGGGCGGAGCCCTCCGCGCTGGAGCGGGCGGTGGTCAACATCCTGGACAACGCGGTGAAGTTCAGCCCCGAGGGCGGCAAGGTCGAGGTCCGGTTGACCGACGGCGTGCTGACCGTACGGGACCACGGTCCGGGCATCCCGGCCGATGAGCTCCCGTACGTCTTCGACCGGTTCTGGCGCTCCCCCAGCGCCCGCGCGCTGCCCGGCTCGGGACTCGGCCTGTCCATCGTGGCCCGTACGGTCCAGCAGGCGGGCGGCGAGGTCACGCTCGACCGCGCCCCGGACGGCGGCACGGTCGCCACCGTCCGCCTGCCGGGCGCGCCGACGCCCCCTCCGCAGACGCACGAGGAGGGCTAGGGCAGGCGCTAGCGGGCGCGCTCCACCCGGCGTTCGTCCCACACCGGTTCCGGGGTCTCACGGACCTGGCCGTCGGAGCCGAAGACCAGGAAGCGGTCGAAGGAGCGGGCGAACCAGCGGTCGTGGGTGACGGCCAGCACGGTCCCCTCGTAAGCCTCCAGGGCCTCCTGGAGGGCCTCGGCGCTCTCCAGGTCGAGGTTGTCGGTGGGCTCGTCCAGCAGCAGGGCGGTGGTGCCGGCGAGTTCCAGCAGCAGGATCTGGAGCCGGGCCTGCTGGCCGCCGGAGAGCCGCTCGAAGTTCTGCTCGGCCTGTCGGTCCAGGCCATAGCGGCGCAGGATCGACATGGCCGGGCCGCGTGCCTGGGAGTGCTCGGACCACAGAATGTCCAGCAGGGTGCGGCCGACCAGCTCGGGGTGGGCGTGGGTCTGCGCGAAGTGACCCGGCACCACCCGCGCGCCGAGCTTCCACAGCCCGGTGTGCGTGATGTCCGCCCCGGCCAGCAGACGCAGGAAGTGGGACTTGCCGGAGCCGTTGGAGCCGAGGACCGCGACCCGCTCGCCGTAGAAGACCTCCAGGTCGAACGGTTTCATCAGCCCGGTCAGCTCCAGCGCCTCGCAGGTGATCGCGCGCACGCCGGTACGGCCGCCGCGCAGCCGCATCCGGATGTCCTGCTCCTTGGGCGGCTCGGGGGGCGGCCCGGCCTCCTCGAACTTGCGCAGCCGGGTCTGCGCGGCCGCGTACCGCGAGGCCATCTCGTGGCTGACCGAGGCCGCCTGCTGGAGGGTGACCACCAGCTTCTTGAGCTGGGCGTGCTTCTCCGCCCACCGCCTGCGCAGCTCCTCGAAGCGGGCGAAGCGCTCGCGGCGGGCGTCGTGGTAGGTGGCGAAGCCGCCGCCGTGCACCCAGACGTCGGCGCCGCCCTCGGCGGGCTCCACGCTGACGATCCGCTCGGCACAGCGGGCGAGCAGTTCCCGGTCGTGCGAGATGAACAGCACGGTCTTGCGGGTGGCCCGGATCTGCTCCTCCAGCCAGCGCTTGCCGGGCACGTCCAGGTAGTTGTCCGGCTCGTCCAGCAGCAGCACCTCGTCGTGGCCCCGGAAGAAGTACTCCAGCACCAGCCGCTTCTGCTCACCGCCGGAGAGGGTGTTCACCTGGCGCCACTGGGCCTGGTCGTAGGGGATGCCGAGGGCGGCCGTGGTGCACATGTCCCACAGGGTCTCCGTCTCGTACCCCTGGGCCTCGGCCCAGTCGGAGAGGGCCTGGGCGTACGCCATCTGCGCGGCCTCGTCGTCCACGGTCATGATCGCGTGCTCGGCCTCGTCGACCGCCTTCGCGGCCGTGCGGATGCGCTTGGGGGCGACGGAGACGAGGAGGTCGCGGACGGTCGACTCGTCCCGGACGCCCCCGACGAACTGGGGCATCACCCCGAGGCCGCCGCTGACGCTCACCTTGCCGCCGTGCGCGTCGAGTTCGCCCGCGATGATCCTGAGCAGCGTCGTCTTGCCCGCGCCGTTCGGGCCGACCAGCGCGACGGCCGAGCCCTCGCCGACGCGGAACGACACATCACCGAGCAGCGCCCGCCCGTCCGGCAGGTAGTACTCGAGATGCGCGACGTCCAGATGTCCCATGGCCCGCATTCTCCCCGCTCGACCCCGCCGGACGGAAACGGATTCCGCGCGCACCCGGCGCCGGCCGCGCGCGCCGTACCCTCGTACGCATGAGCAGCGACGACTTCGTACGGTCCTTCCCCGCCCGCTCCATCGAGACGCACGCCGCACTCACGCCGGGTCAGGCCGAGGCCGTGCTCGCACTCCTCGCCGAGTCCGCCCGCGCGGACGGACAGCAGCCGGTGTCCGAGCAGGGCCGGCTGCAACTGCGCGGCGGCGCCCGGCCGGGCGTCTCCCATCTGCTGCTGCACGCCGGGGACGAACTGGTCGGCTATGCCCAGCTGGAGGACACCGACCCGGTGGAGGCCCCCGCCGCCGAGCTGGTCGTGCGGCCCTCCCACCGGGGACGCGGGCACGGACGGGCGCTCGGTACCGCCCTGCTGGCCGCCTCCGGCAAGCGGCTGCGGGTCTGGGCGCACGGCGGCCACCCGGCGGCCCGGCACCTCGCGCAGGTGCTCGGCCTGACCCTGTTCCGCGAACTGCGTCAGATGCGAAGGCCGTTGACCGGCCTGGAGCTGCCCGACCCGGTGCTGCCCCGGGGCGTGACGGTACGGGCCTTCGAGCCGGGCCGGGACGAGGAGGCGTGGCTCGAGGTCAACGCGGCGGCGTTCGCCCACCACCCGGAGCAGGGGTCGCTGACCCGGCGCGACCTGGACGACCGGGAGAGCGAGGCGTGGTTCGACCCGGCGGGGTTCTTCCTGGCCGAGCAGGACGGCGAGCTGGTCGGCTTCCACTGGACCAAGGCGCACGCCGAGGAGGGGCTCGGCGAGGTGTACGTGGTCGGCGTGCGCCCCGGGCGCCAGGGCGGCGGCCTCGGCAAGGCGCTCACCACGATCGGCCTGCGCCACCTGGCCGGGCGCGGCCTGCCCACCGCGATGCTCTACGTCGACGCGGACAACAAGGCGGCGGTGTCGGTGTACGAGCGACTGGGCTTCACCACCCACGAGACGGACCTGATGTACCGCACGGAGACGTGAACCCTCCCTGACATGCGATGAGTTGAGGGGCGTCCGGGCTTGACGGGCGCCCCTCTTCTGCACCACCCTTCCACTACTCAATTAGTGAAAGGGTGGTTCAGCGCATGGTCGAATACCGCATCGACCGGCACAGCGGGGTCGCCACCTACGTCCAGATCGTCCAGCAGACCAAACAGGCCCTCCGCCTCGGACTGCTGCGCCCCGGCGACCAACTGCCCACCGCCCGCGAGGTCGTGGAGGCCACCGCCATCAACCCCAACACCGTCCTGAAGGCGTACCGCGAGCTGGAGCGGGAGGGGCTGGTGGAGGCGCGGCGCGGGATGGGCACCTTCGTCCGCCGCACGCTCGGCGCCGCCCCGGCCGACTCCCCGCTGCGGGGCGAGCTGGAGGAGTGGGCGGGGCGGGCGGTCGCGGCCGGATGGGACCGGGACGACATGGCGGCCCTCTTCACGGCCGTCCTCGACAAGAGCTTCCAGGGAGAGCGTTCATGAGCGACACCGCGATCGAGGCCACCGGCCTCGGCAGACGGTACGGACGGCGCGGCGCCTGGGCGCTGCGCGACTGCGCGTTCCGGCTGCCCGCCGGGCGCGTGTGTGCCGTGGTGGGCCCCAACGGGGCGGGAAAGAGCACCCTGTTCGCCCTCGCCGCGGGTCTCATGGCGCCCACCGAGGGCGAGTTGCGGGTCCTGGGCACCTCTCCGGCCGACGCCCGGCCCCGCGTGGGCTACGTCGCGCAGGCCAAGCCGCTGTATCCGCAGCTCACTGTCGCGGAGACGCTGCGCATGGGCGCCGACCTCAACCCCGGCCGCTGGGACGCGGCCGGCGCGGAGCGGATCGTCGCCGGCGGCGACCTCGACCCCGGTACCCGGATACGGTCCCTCTCCGGCGGCCAGCGCACCCGCGTCGCGCTCGCCCTCGCGCTGGGCAAGCGGCCCGAACTGCTGCTGCTGGACGAGCCGATGGCCGACCTCGACCCGCTCGCCCGGCACGATCTGATGGGCGTGCTGATGGGCACAGCCGCCGAGCACGGCACCACCATCGCGATGTCCTCCCATGTCGTCGCCGAGGTGGAGGAGTCCTGCGACCACCTGCTGCTCATCGGCTCCGGCCGGGTGCGGCTGGCCGGGGACATCGACGACCTGCTCGCGGCCCACCTCCGTGTCGCCGGTTCCGCCGAGACCGACGGTCTGACCGGGCACACGGTGGTCGAGTCCCGTACCACCGGGCGCCAGCTCTCCGCGCTGATCCGGCCGGCGGGGCCGGTGTCGGGCGACTGGCGCACCGAGGCGCCCACCCTGGAGGACCTGGTCCTCGCCCACCTGCGGAGCCCGGGAGCGCCCGCGCTCACCTTGACCGAGGAGTACGCCGCGTGAGCACCCTTTCCGTCACAGCAGCCCCCGCACATCCGCGTCAGGCCCGCTGGACGTTTCTTCTGCACCGGTGGGCGCTGGCCGTCTGGGTCACCCTGGTGGTGGCGATCAGTGGGCTGCTGCTGTGGGCGGCGGGCCCCCTCGCGGACGAGTCGGACCGCGCCTGGCACCGGCTGGACGCGTGCCGTCGGCTCAGCAGGTGCGTCGTCGACACGGGCTCGTACTCCACCACGTACACGTTCCTGACCTACGCCATGATCCTCCTGCCGTTCGTCGTGGCCGCGTGGGCGGGCGCCACGCTGACCGCGCGGGAGCTGGAGTCGGGCACGGCGCTGATGGCCTGGACCCAGAGCGTCAGTCCGGTGCGCTGGCTGGCGGTCCGGCTGACGCTGCCCGCGGTGGTGCTCACGGTGGGCGCGAGCCTGCTGGTGGCCCTGCACCGGTTCGCGTGGGAGGCGCCCGAGGAGCGCACGGGCAACCGCCCCACGTGGTGGGTACCCTTCACCTTCCATGCCAACGGCCCCACGATCGTCACCGCCTGCCTGACCGCCCTCGCCGTGGGTACGCTGACCGGCCTGCTGGTCCGCCGCACCCTGCCCGCCCTCGGCGTCAGTGTGGCCGCCTCGGTGCTGCTGCTCGGCGGCGCCCACTGGCTCATGCCCCACCTCCGGACGTCCGTGACCGAGGTGGGACCGTTCCAGGACGGCTACCCCGACCTTTACACCGGCGTCGAGCTCTCCCACGGCCTGGTCACCCGCACCGGAGCGCACATCCCCACCCCGGAGTGCCAGGCGACCAGCATGGACGTCTGCCGGCGGATCTATGAGCAGCGCGGCGGCACCGGGTTCTACACCACCTTCCACCCCGCCTCCCACTTCTGGCCGCTCCAGCTCACCACCAGCGCCCTGCTGCTGGTCGTGACCGCGCTGCTCACCGCCGCCTCCTTCGTGGTGCTGCGCCGCCGTACCGGCTGACCGACGGGGGCGGTCCCTGGGGGCCGCCCCCCGATTTCCCGGACGTCATGTGCCCGTAACCCTTGATTCAGAACCGCTTGCGACCCTCGGGCGATGGAACCCGTGGCCCCCCACTTTCAGCCGCGGCCCGAGGGGGCCGGGGGTGGCGCGTCCGTTCCCGCGGATCACTTGAAAACAGACGCTGCCGTAACGCCCCTGGCGCGGAAGAATGGGTTCATGAGTCAGCGAGAAGCCCAGGTACCGGCCCACCCGTCCCCCGACGCCACCCTGCGGCCGCAGCCCCCCGTGGGCTCGATCGCCGCCCACCGGCCGCACACGGTCGCGGCGGCCGTCTCCGACCTGGAACCCGATCTCGACGCCGACCTCGACGTGTACGAGGAGCGGGCCACGGACGGCGCCCCGCTGCCCCAGGGCCGCTTCCTGGACCGGGAGCGCAGCTGGCTCGCCTTCAACGAGCGCGTGCTGGAGCTGGCCGAGGACCCCACCACCCCGCTGCTGGAGCGTGCCAACTTCCTCGCGATCTTCGCCAGCAACCTGGACGAGTTCTTCATGGTCCGGGTGGCCGGTCTGAAGCGGCGTATCGCCACCGGGGTCGCCACCCGCTCCGCCTCCGGGCTCCAGCCCCGCGAGGTGCTGGAGATGATCTGGGCCCGCTCGCGCGAGCTGATGGCGCGGCACGCCGCCTGCTACCACGAGGACGTCGCCCCCGCGCTCGCGGAGGAGGGCATCCACCTGGTCCGCTGGAGCGAGCTGACCGACAAGGAGCAGGCCCGCCTGTTCACCCTGTTCCGGCACCAGATCTTCCCGGTGCTGACCCCGCTCGCCGTGGACCCCGCGCACCCCTTCCCCTACATCTCCGGCCTCTCGCTGAACCTGGCCGTCGTCGTGCGGAACCCGGTCAGCGGCCACAAGCACTTCGCGCGGGTGAAGGTGCCTCCGCTGCTGTCCCGCTTCCTGGAGAGCAGCCCCGGCCGTTTCGTCCCGCTGGAGGACGTGATCGGGGCGCACCTGGAGGAGCTGTTCCCCGGCATGGAGGTGCTGGAGCACCATGCCTTCCGGCTCACCCGCAACGAGGACCTGGAGGTCGAGGAGGACGACGCGGAGAACCTGCTCCAGGCGCTGGAGAAGGAACTCATGCGGCGCCGCTTCGGGCCCCCGGTGCGCCTGGAGGTCGAGGAGGACATCGACCGGGAGGTGCTGGACCTCCTGGTGCGCGAGCTGAAGATCTCCGAGGCCGAGGTCTACCCGCTGCCCGGCCCGCTCGACCTCACCGGTCTCTTCCGCATCCACGGCCTGGACCGCCCGGAGCTGAAGTACCGCAAGTTCGTCGCGGGCACCCACCGGGACCTCGCCGAGGTGGAGTCCGCCTCCGCGCCGGACATCTTCGCCGCGCTGCGCCAGCGGGACGTGCTGCTGCACCACCCGTACGACTCCTTCTCCACCTCGGTGCAGGCGTTCCTGGAGCAGGCCGCGCAGGACCCCGACGTGCTGGCGATCAAGCAGACGCTGTACCGCACCTCCGGCGACTCGCCGATAGTGGACGCGCTGATCGACGCGGCCGAGTCCGGCAAGCAGGTCCTCGTCCTGGTCGAGATCAAGGCCCGCTTCGACGAGCACGCCAACATCAAGTGGGCGCGCAAGCTGGAGGAGGCGGGCTGCCACGTCGTCTACGGCCTGGTCGGGCTGAAGACGCACTGCAAGCTGTCGCTCGTGGTCCGCCAGGAGGGCGAGACCCTGCGCCGCTACTGCCACGTCGGTACCGGCAACTACCACCCGAAGACGGCCCGGCTGTACGAGGACCTCGGGCTGCTCACCGCCGACCCGCAGGTCGGCGCGGACCTCTCCGACCTCTTCAACCGGCTCTCCGGCTACTCCCGCCGCGAGACCTACCGCCGGCTGCTGGTCGCCCCCAAGTCCCTGCGCGACGGCCTCATATCGCGCATCGACAAGGAGATCCAGCACCACCGCGCGGGCCGCCCGGCCTTCGTCAAGATCAAGGTCAACTCCATGGTCGACGAGGCCGTCATCGACGCCTGCTACCGGGCCTCCCAGGCGGGCGTACCGGTCGACATCTGGGTGCGCGGCATCTGCGCGGTACGGCCCGGTGTCGAGGGACTCTCGGAGAACATCCGGGTCCGCTCGATCCTCGGCCGGTTCCTGGAGCACTCCCGCGTGTTCGCCTTCGGCAACGGCGGCGAGCCCGAAGTCTGGTTCGGCAGCGCCGACATGATGCACCGCAACCTCGACCGCCGGATCGAGGCGCTGGTCCGGGTGACCGACCCCGGCCACCGGGCGTCCCTCAACCGCTTGCTGGACACCGGCATGTCCGACACCACCGCCTCCTGGCACCTGGGCCCCGACGGCGAGTGGACCCGGCACGCGGTGGACGCCGACGGAAACCCCCTGCGCAACATACAGGAGATGCTCATTGACGCCCGGAGGCGCCGGCGTGGCACCACGACACCCTGACCGTCCCCACCCGGAGACCGTCCCGGCGGGGGCCGTCCCCGCCGGGAAGGACCCCGCCGGGGACGACCTCGCCGCGTATCTGAGGGCGCAGGCGACGGAGTTCCTGCGCGCGCTGCGGGCCCAGCGGGAGCACGGGAACGGGGCCGGGGCCGAGGGCGCCGCCGACGCGGGGCGGGCGCTGCGCCGCTCCGCCCGCCGGATCAGCGCCGCCCTGCACACCTTCCGGACCCTGCTCGACCCCGCCTGGGCCGACTCGATGCGGCCCGAACTTGCCTGGGTGTCGGGCACCTTGGCCCTGGAACACGCACAAGAGGCCCGGCTGGACCGCCTGTTGCTCGCACTGCACCGGCTCTCCGGATCAACTCCGGCGCCGGTACGGGCGGTGGTGCACGCGGGTGCCCCGGCACCGGCCGCCGAGCGGGGCAGTCTCACCGTGGGCGCCGCCAAGGCGGGGGCGCTGCTGGAACGCCGGCTCACCCTGGCGCGGACGCGTGCCCACTCCGCCGCGCTGGAGGCGCTGGGCTCCGCCCGCTTCCACGCCGTCGCCGACCGGGTCGCCCTGCTGGCCAGCGACGTGCCGCTGGCGCCGGGCGCCGCGACCGCCGGCCTGGGGCCGCTGGCCGCCGCCGCCGAGGACCGCCTCGCCGGTGCCGTCTCCGTGCTGCCCCTGGTCACCGCCGGGGACCCCTACAACGCGCAGGCCCTGGTCCACGGCCTCTCCCCCGACCCCGCCCCGCACCCCCAGGACGGCCCCTGGCACCAGGTCCGGCTCCTGCTCCGCCTGCACCGCTACGCCCGCGAGATCCCGCGCACCGCCCCCGCCGACCCCCGCCTCCGCCCCGCCGCCGAGGCCCTCACCCGCCACCGCGACGCCGCCGAAGCCGCCGCCGAAGCCGCCCAGGCCGCCCGCACCCCGCGGATCGCCCCCGCCACCGCCTACGCCCTCGGCGTCCTCCACGCCGACCAGCGCCACGAGGTCGAAGCCGCGAGATTCGCCTTCCAGCAGACCTGGCAGTCCTGACCCCGAGGAGCCCCCGTGCCCACCGGCCCCCACGCGCTCCCCAAGCTCATCCGTGCCGCCGGCTGTGTGCTCTGGCGCCGGGCCCCCGGCACCGGTGCCCTGGAGGTGTGCCTCGTGCACCGGCCCCGGTA
This sequence comes from Streptomyces griseoluteus, assembly GCF_004784465.1. Lineage (GTDB taxonomy): Bacteria > Actinomycetota > Actinomycetes > Streptomycetales > Streptomycetaceae > Streptomyces > Streptomyces griseoluteus. The sequence goes on from NZ_SRRU01000005.1 coordinate 494,294, forward strand.
CGACGACTGGTCGCATCCCAAGGGCAAGCTCAAGCGCGGGGAGTCCGCGGAGGCGGCGGCCGTGCGGGAGGTCGGGGAGGAGACGGGGTTCGCGGCCGAGCTGGGGGCCGAGCTGCCGACGCTGCGGTATCCGGTGGACGGGCGCCCCAAGCAGGTGCGGTACTGGGCCGCCGAGGCCGTCTCCGGGGCGTTCGTACCCAACTCCGAGGTCGACCAGGTGGTGTGGCTGGCGCCCGCCGAGGCGCGTACCAGGATCAGCCACCCCCGCGACCGCGACCTGCTCGACGCCCTCACCCACCGGCTCGAACACCACTGAAAGCGCGGGCAAAAAGACCGCGGCGCTCACGCTCCCCCGAGGTGCCCCTCCGCGTCCGTCCGCGCCTGGCTGCGCGCCCGCCGGGCCGGACCCCGCCAGCCGCAACTGCACCGCGCCACGCAGAAGCGCCCCTGCTCGGTCGTCTCCGTACGGTGTTCCCGCGCCCCCTCGGGGCCCTCCTCAGACGCCACGGCGCCACGCTACCGGCCGCGCCCTGGGGCGTTCGCGCGCCCCCTCCCGCCTCCTCGGGGGCCGGTCGGCGCGTGACGGCACTCCCTACCGGTCGTTAACCGGAACGACAGGGGGCCAGTGACGGACATAACCGGCTGGGGGTAAGGCAGGCCATGGATCGGCGGCAGCACACGCGCGCGGGCAGGACCGGCGTCGCGGTGGGGATCATGGGACTCACGGTCGGGCTCGGGGCGGGCGCCTCGGGGTGTTCCGGCAGCGGAGTCACCGCCGAGGGGGTGAACGGCGCGGGCGGCGAGCCGGTGGCCGTGCTCCGGCAGGCCGCCGACACCCTGCGCGCGGCGGGCACCGCCCGGGCCACCACCTCCATGGAGATGGCCACCGGCGGCACCCGGGTCACCATCCGGGGCCGGGGCGTCTACGACTTCCGGCGCCGCCTCGGTGCACTGACCGTGGTCCTCCCGGCGGACCCCACCGGCACCCCGGAGCACCGGCCCATCACCGAACTCCTCACCCCCGGCGCCCTGTTCATGAAGAACCGGGGCGCGGGCGTGCCCGCGGACAAGTGGGTGCGGATGGAGGCGGCCACGGCCTCCGACGGCAACCTGGTCACCGGCGGCGCGACCGACCCGTACGCCGCCGCCGAGGTGCTGCGCGGGACCCGTAGCGCGGCGTACGTGGGCCGCACCAGCGTGGGCGGCACCGCCGTACGGCACTACCGGGGCACCGCCGACCTGGCGGGCGCGGCCCGCGCGGCCTCGGCGGACAGCCGGGCGCCGCTCGCGGCGGCGGCGAAAGGGTTCGCCACGGCCGAGGTTCCGTTCGACGCGTATCTGGACGACGAGGGCCGCATCCGCAAGCTCCGTCAGCGCTTCAGCTTCGTCAACGGACGGCAGGCGGCGGCCGTGGCCGTGGCCTCCATCACTCTGCTGCACGCTTTCGGCACCGCCGTCGACGTGACGCTCCCGCGCGAGGCCGACATCTACGCGGGCCGCCTCGCGGAGGGGCAGGGGGCCCCGGCGGACTAGCCCGTCCGTGCCATGCGCGGCGCGTGGGGCGATCCCTACTCTAGGAAGCCGGTACCGGCAGGCAGGACCAAGAGGAAGAGGTGACGCGCGTGGCTCCGGTCGGCGGTACGGCGGTGCAGGACCACGTGGCCCTCGCCGAGATAGAGCTGTGCGGCGAGCTGATCATCGCCGCCTCGGCCGCCGAGGACCGGCTGAGCCTGGCGAGCATAGACGAGGTGCTCCGGGTCACCGAGGAGCGCGGAGCCGCCGCCTGACTCAGGTGCGCAGCAGACGGCCGATGGCCTTCGTCGCCTCGTCCACCTTCGCGTCGATCTCCCCGCCGCCCTTGAGGGCCGCGTCCGCGACGCAGTGCCGCAGGTGCTCCTCCAGCAGCTGGAGCGCGAAGGACTGCAGCGCCTTGGTGGAGGCGGACACCTGGGTGAGCACGTCGATGCAGTACATGTCCTCCTCCACCATCCGCTGGAGCCCCCGGATCTGGCCCTCGATCCGGCGCAGCCGCTTGAGGTGCTCGTCCTTCTGGTGGTGGTAACCGTGCGTGGCGCCGGCTTCGGTCGTCGTCATCGCGGGCCTCCATCTCGGGACGGGCGGGGACACATACCCCTGGTGGGTATATGGTAGCGAATTTCGCGGGGTAGTGGACCGGTCGAAGGTCCCCCGTGCCGAGCACTGTGCCCGATGGGCGACACTGGGGGATGGCCCGATAGCCGTGGCCGGATGATGCGCCTAGCATCAGCCTGACCGAAACCAAAGCACCCCGAGGACCACACGTGCGCTTTCGTCTGACCCCCAGGGAGACGAGCTTCTACGACATGTTCGCCGCGTCCGCGGACAACATCGTCACCGGCTCGAAGCTCCTGATGGAACTGCTCGGGGCGGACTCCTCCGCCCGAGCCGAGATCGCAGAGCGTATGCGGGCCGCGGAACACGCCGGTGACGACGCCACGCACGCGATCTTCCACCAGCTCAACTCCTCCTTCATCACGCCGTTCGACCGCGAGGACATCTACAACCTCGCCTCGTCGCTCGACGACATCATGGACTTCATGGAGGAGGCCGTCGACCTGGTCGTCCTCTACAACATCGAGGAGCTGCCGAAGGGCGTCGAGCAGCAGATCGAGGTGCTGGCGCGGGCCGCGGTGCTGACGGCGGAGGCCATGCCGAACCTGCGCACCATGTCGAACCTCACCGAGTACTGGATCGAGGTCAACCGGCTGGAGAACCAGGCCGACCAGATCCACCGCAAGCTGCTCGCCCAGCTCTTCAACGGCAAGTACGACGCGATCGAGGTGCTGAAGCTCAAGCAGGTCGTGGACGTGCTGGAAGAGGCGGCGGACGCCTTCGAACACGTGGCGAACACGGTGGAGACCATCGCCGTCAAGGAGTCCTGAGGCGTCGATGGACACCTTCGCTCTGATCGTGACCGTCGCGGTCGCGCTCGGTTTCACGTACACCAACGGCTTCCACGACTCCGCGAACGCGATCGCCACCTCGGTGTCGACGCGCGCGCTGACCCCGCGCGCCGCGCTGGCGATGGCGGCCGTGATGAACCTCGCCGGTGCCTTCCTCGGCTCCGGCGTCGCCAAGACCGTCTCCGAGGGCCTGATCGAGACCCCGCACGGCTCCAGAGGGATGGCCATCCTCTTCGCCGCGCTGATCGGCGCGATCGTCTGGAACCTCGCCACCTGGTACTTCGGCCTGCCCTCGTCCTCCTCCCACGCGCTGTTCGGCGGCATGGTGGGCGCGGCGCTGGCGGGCGGCATCGACGTGCTGTGGAGCGGGGTGGTCGAGAAGATCGTCATCCCGATGTTCCTCTCCCCGGTGGTCGGTCTCATCGGCGGCTATCTGGTGATGACGGCCATCCTGTGGCTGTTCCGCAACGCCAACCCGCACAAGGCCAAGCGCGGTTTCCGCATAGCCCAGACGGTGTCGGCGGCGGGCATGGCGCTCGGCCACGGCCTCCAGGACGCGCAGAAGACCATGGGTGTCGTGGTGCTCGCCCTGGTCATCTCCGGCAACGAGACCTTCGGCGACCCGATCCCGGTCTGGGTCAAGATCGCCTGTGCGCTGATGCTCTCGCTGGGCACCTACGCGGGCGGCTGGCGCATCATGCGCACCCTCGGCCGCAAGATCATCGAGCTGGACCCGCCGCAGGGCTTCGCCGCCGAGGCGACCGGCGCCTCGATCATGTTCACCACGGCGTTCCTGTTCAAGGCGCCGATCTCCACTACCCATGTCATCACCTCGGCGATCATGGGTGTGGGCGCGACCAAGCGGGTCAACGCGGTCCGCTGGGGCGTCGCCAAGAACATCGTGCTCGGCTGGTTCATCACCATGCCGGCCGCCGCGCTGGTCGCTGCGGGCGCCTTCGAGCTGGTCAACCTGGCCGTGCTGTAGAACCCCGCGCAGGAGAAAGGGCCCGCCCCCGGACTACCGGGAGCGGGCCCTTCTCACATCCCCGCGGTGGCACCGCCATGCAGCACCGCGAGGGGCTCGGCGGCTCAGCCGAAGCGGCCGGAGATGTAGTCCTCCGTGGCCTGGACCGACGGGTTGGAGAAGATCCGCTCGGTGTCGTCGATCTCCACCAGCCGGCCCGGCTGCCCCACCCCGGCCAGGTTGAAGAAGGCCGTACGGTCCGAGACGCGCGCCGCCTGCTGCATGTTGTGCGTCACGATGACGATCGTGAACCGCTCCTTCAGCTCGCCGATCAGGTCCTCGATCGCGAGCGTGGAGATCGGGTCGAGCGCGGAGCACGGCTCGTCCATCAGCAGCACCCGCGGCTCGACGGCGATGGCCCGCGCGATGCACAGCCGCTGCTGCTGGCCGCCGGAGAGGCCGGAGCCGGGCTTGTTCAGCCGGTCCTTGACCTCGTTCCACAGGTTGGCGCCGCGCAGCGACTTCTCCACCACGTCGTCCAGCTCGCTCTTGCGGTAGCCGCCGTTCAGGCGCAGGCCCGCCGCCACGTTCTCGAATATCGACATCGTGGGGAACGGGTTCGGGCGCTGGAACACCATGCCGACCTCGCGCCGCACCGACACCGGGTCGACCCCGCTGCCGTACAGGTCCTCGTCGTCCAGCAGCACCTTGCCCTCGACGCGGCCGCCGGGGGTCACCTCGTGCATGCGGTTCAGGGTGCGCAGGAACGTCGACTTGCCGCAGCCGGAGGGGCCGATGAACGCCGTCACCGAACGCGGTTCCACGGTCATCGAGATGTCCTCGATCGCCTTGTGGGCGCCGTAGAAGGCGGTGAGTCCGCTCACATCGATTCGCTTGGCCATTGCTTCACTTCCAGTCGGTCACTGAGGAGGGCCGCGTCAGCGACCGGTCTTGGGGGCCTTCCAGCGGGCGATGCCGCGGGCCACCAGGTTGAGGATCATCACGAACGCGATCAGCGTCAGCGAAGCGGCCCAGGCACGGTCGTAGGCCGCGCCCGCGCCCGCGCTCTGCGCATACTGCTGGTAGATGTACAGCGGCAGCGACGCCTGGGCGCCCTCGAAGGGGTTGGCGTTGATGAAGGGGTTGCCGAACACCAGCAGCAGCACCGGGGCGGTCTCCCCCGCGATCCGGGCGACGGCCAGCATGACGCCGGTCGTGATGCCGCCGAGCGAGGTCGGCAGGACCACCTTGAGGATGGTCCGCCACTTCGGGATGCCGAGCGCCAGGGACGCCTCGCGCAGTTCGTTCGGGACGAGCTTCAGCATCTCCTCGGTGGAGCGCACCACCACCGGCATCATCAGGATCGCCAGGGCCAGCGAACCGGCGAACCCGAAGGGCTGGAGGTCGAGGATCAGCATCAGGCTGAGGATGAACAGGCCCGCGACGATGGACGGGATGCCCGTCATCACGTCGACGAAGAAGGTCACCGCCAGAGCGAGCCGGCCCCGGCCGTACTCCACCAGGTAGATCGCGGTGAGCACACCGATGGGTGCGCCGATCGCGGTGGCGAGGCCCACCTGCTCCAGGCTGCCGAGGATGGCGTGGTAGATGCCGCCACCGGGCTCGGAGTCGGCGACCAGGCCCATGGAGTGGCTGAGGAAGTAGCCGTCGAGGACCTTCACACCGCGCGAGACGGTCGTCCAGACCAGCGACACCAGCGGCACCACGGCCAGCAGGAAGGCCACCCAGACCAGCGCGGTGGCGACCCGGTCCTTGGCCTGCCGGCGGCCCTCCGCACGGGCGGCGACCCCGTAGGTGCCGAGGACGAACAGCAGTGCGGCGATCAGGCCCCACTGGACGTGGCTGGTGAGGCCGGCCACCAGACCGATGCCCACGGCCAGGGCGACCGACCCGGCCGCGACGGCCCACAGGGACCACTTCGGCAGCCCGGCGCCGCGCCGCACACCGGCGCCGTCACGGGGAGTAAGTGCGGTGCTCATGCGTTGGCCCCCGAGTACTCCTTGCGGCGGGCGATGATCGCGCGGGCCGCGCCGTTGACCAGCAGGGTGATGACGAACAGGACCAGACCGGAGGCGATCAGCGCGTCCCGGCCCTGCACGGACGCCTCACCGAACTTGGAGGCGATGTTCTGGGCGAAGGTGCCGCCGCCGGGGTCGAGGAGGCTGGCCTGGATGTCGTAGCTCGGGGAGAGCACGGTGGCCACGGCCATCGTCTCGCCGAGCGCGCGGCCGAGGCCGAGCATCGCGGCCGAGATCACACCGGAGCGCCCGAAGGGCAGCACCGCCATGCGGACGACCTCCCAGCGGGTGGCGCCGAGGGCCAGCGCGGCCTCCTCGTGCATCCGGGGCACCTGGCGGAAGACCTCGCGGCTCACGTTGGTGATGATCGGCAGGATCATGATCGCCAGCAGGATGCCGACGGTGAGCATCGCGCGCGGGGCGCCGCCGTTCCAGGCGAAGATCCCGGTCCAGCCGAGGAACTGGTCCAGCCAGCCGTACAGGCCCTGCATGTGCGGGACGAGGATCAGGGCGCCCCACAGGCCGTAGACGATCGAGGGCACGGCGGCGAGCAGGTCGATCACATAGGCGATCGGGCCGCTCAGCCGGCGCGGGGCGTAGTGGGTGAGGAACAGCGCGATGGCCACCGCGATGGGCAGGGCCAGTGCCATGGCGACGACCGAGGAGACGACCGTGCCGAAGGCCAGCACCGCGATGCCGAAGACCGGCGGGTCGGTGTTGGTGTTCCACTCGAAGGTGGTCAGGAAGTTGCCGTCGTCGGCGCTGATCGCCAGACACGCCCGGTAGGTGAGGAAGACCGCGATCGCGGCCATGACCACCAGCAGGAGGATGCCCGAGCCGCGCGAGAGGGCCAGGAAGATCCGGTCGCCGGGGCGGGTCACGCCCCGGGCGGTCCGCCGCTCGCCGGCGTCGGGCCGGGGGGCGGAGGGGGGTACGTCGGTTGTCGTCGATATGTCCATCGGGTTCTCCGGTCTGCTGAGCCGCGCGGGGCGGCTCGGGCGGCGGTGCACCGGACGGTGCGCCCGGCCCCGCGGGGCGGGACCGGTGCGCACACTCGGGATCGGGTCAGCTCAAGGAGGCGACGGTGGTGCGGACCTTGGCGATGATCTCTTCGGGGATCGGCGCGTAGTCGTTCTGCGACAGCACCTTCTGGCCGTCCTCGCTGGCGAGGTAGGTCAGGAACGCCTTGGTCGCGGGCAGCGTCTCGGGCTTGTTGCCCTTGTCGCAGACGATCTCGTACGTGACCAGGGTGATCGGGTAGGCGCCCTCGGCCTTGGTGTTGTAGTCCAGCTTCAGCGCGAGGTCCTTGCCCGTGCCGACGACCTTGGCGGCCGCGATGTCGGCGGTGGCGGAGTCGGTGGAGGGCTTCACCGGGGTCTTGGCACCGGTGGCGATGGCCACGGTGGTCATGTCCTTGGCGTAGGACAGCTCGAAGTAGCCGATCGCGCCCTGGTTCTGCTTGACGCCCTGGGCCACACCGGACGACCCGGAGGCCGCCTGGCCGCCCTTGGCCTGCCACGCCTTGCCGCCCTCGTACTTCCAGTTGTCCGGGGTGGTGGCGATCAGGTACTTGGTGAAGTTGTCCGTGGTGCCGGAGTCCTCGGAGCGGTGGAACGGCTGGATCTTCAGATCGGGCAGCTTCGCCGAGGGGTTCAGCTTCTTGATCGCCGGGTCGTTCCACTTCTGGATCTTGCTGTCGAAGATCTTGGCGAGCGTCGGGGCGTCCAGCACCAGGTTGTCCACGCCGGGCACGTTGTAGCCGAGCGCGATCGGGCCGCCGACCATCGGCAGGTCGATGCCCTGGCCGCCCTTGCAGACCTTCTTGGAGGCGACGACCTCTTCCGGCTTCAGCGCGGAGTCGGAGCCGGCGAAGGCGATCTGGCCCTGGTTGAACGAGGTGACACCGGCACCGGAGCCGGCGCCCTTGTAGTTGATCTGGACGCCGCACGACTGGGAGAAGTTCTTCACCCACGCGTCGATCGCGTTCTTCTGGGCCGAGGACCCGTCGGCCAGGAGCTGGCCCTTGGCGCCGTCGCACTTGATCGAACCGGCGGCGGCCGACGACGACGAGCCGTTGCCCGTCTTCGTGCCCGTGTCGTCGGAACCGCACGCCGTCAGGGCCAGGGCACCGGAGACGGCGACCGCACCGAGCGAGAGGGCGCGCAGCCGGTTCTTGCGCTGAAGCTTCACGTTCGGAAGTTCCTTCCAGGAGCCGCCGCGAGGGGCGGCGTGCGACGTTGGGTGGTACGCGAGTGCATCCTGTCCGCACTCCGTACCGGCTACGGCCGAAATTAGGCAGAACAGGTGAAGCCGCCGATGGCCCGAAGTGAACGAGGGGTGAACCCCTGCCGTCGGCCTGGTGAGGTGACGGAACGCTCACGGCCAGGACACGCGGAGGTCCCGGCGGCGGCCCGCGTCTGACGCGTTCTCGCCCCTGTCCGGAACCCCGGCCCCCCGGGCACCGTCTGGTTCCCCGAAGGGTCACCGCAGGGGCGAGGGGACGGCGAGCGACATGGACCGGCGGACGTTTCTCACGGGCGGCGCCACCGCCCTCACCGCACTCACCGCCTGCGCACCCGCAGGCGCCTCCGCCCGGCCGGGACCTTCCTGGTCGCGGGTGGCCACCACCATGACAACGGCGTCCGCGAAGGCCGCCGCCGACTGGACCGCCCTCGCCCGCGACCTCGACGGCACCCTGGTCCGCCCCGGCGACGCCTCCTGGGCCCCGGCCCGCCGCCTCTACAACACCCGCTTCGACTCCCTGCGCCCGGCCGCCGTCGCCTACGCGGCCCACGCGGCCGACATCCGCACCCTGCTGGCGTACGCCCGTGCCCACCGGATCAAGGTGGCGATCCGCAACGGCGGCCACTCCTACGCCGGTTACTCCTCCGGCGACGGCCGCCTGATCGTCGACGTGTCCGCCCTGAACCGGGTGAGCGCCTCGGGCGGGCACGCCGTGGTGGGGGCGGGGGCCAAGCTGATCGACGTGTACCGGACGCTGGGGGCCAAGGGCGCGACCATACCGGCCGGTTCCTGCCCGACGGTCGGGATATCCGGGCTGGTGCTCGGCGGCGGCCACGGTGTCGCCTCCCGCGCCTACGGCCTGACCTGCGACAGCCTCACCCAGGCCACCCTGGTCACGGCGGACGGCCGCACCCGCACGGCCAACGCCCATGAGAACGCGGACCTGTTCTGGGCGCTGCGCGGGGCGGGCAACGGAAACTTCGGCGTCGTCACCGAGCTGCGCTTCACCACCCACCGCGCCCCGCAGGCCGTCACCGCCTCGCTGCGCTGGCCCTGGGCGAAGGCGGCGGCCGTGCTGAAGGCGTGGCAGGAGTGGGGGCCCGCCCAGCCGGACGAGATCTGGTCCGCCCTGCACCTGGAACGTGCCGGGACCCGCACCCCGACCGTCTCCCTCTCCTGCTTCTCCATGGGCTCCAGGAGCGACCTGGAGAACGCGGTGGACCGCCTCGCCCACCGCGCGGGCGCCGACGCCTCCGCCGTCTCCCTGCGCAACCACGGCTACGAGGAGGCGATGGAGATATACGCCGGCTGCTCCGCCTTCGCCACCGACGCCCAGTGCCATCTGCCGGGCACCACCCCCGGCCGCTCCCCGCGCGGCGCCCTGCACCGCGAGACCTACGCGGCCCGCTCCGACTTCTTCGACCGCTCGCTGTCCGCGGCCGGCGTCGCGACCCTGCTGAAGCGGGTCGGCGCGATGTCCGGCGGCGCGGGCAGCGTGGCGCTCACCGCGCTGGGCGGCGCCGTCAACCGGGTCTCGCCCACCGCCACCGCCTTCGTGCACCGCCGCTCCCGGATGCTGGCCCAGTACCTCGCCTCCTGGGACGCGGGCGCCTCCGGCTCGGCCGCCCGCTCCTGGCTGGACGCCACCCACACCGCGATGCGTCCCCACGCCTCGGGCGCCGCCTACCAGAACTACACCGACGCCGCCCTGACCGACTGGCGCCGCGCCTACTACGGCAGCGCGGGCACCCGGCTCGCCGAGGTGAAGAAGCGGTACGACCCGGACCGGTTCTTCGGGTACGCGCAGGGACTGTGACACGGCGGAAGGCCGCGGCGATGGAGCCGCGGCCTTCTCCTCAGGTCCTGGAAGCCGCCTACGCGGCCAGGTCCTTCTCCCCCGACCCCGCCGGCTCCCGGCCGCCGGAGAACAGCGCGTCCCCGCGCTCACCGCCCACCGGACGGGCGCTCACCAGCCGTCCCGCGCGCGGCGAGCGGGCGATGGCCCGCACCAGCGGGGTCAGCAGCGCCGTGGCGGGCGGGGAGAGCAGCAGCGCGACCGCCGTACCGAGGGCGAATCCGCCGATCACGTCGGTCGGGTAGTGCACGCCCATGAAGACCCGGCAGAAGCCCTCCAGGAGGGCGAGCGCGATACCGGCGATGCCGAAGCGGCGGTTGGCGACGAAGAGGCCGACCCCGATCGCCATGGTGATCGTCGCGTGGTCGCTGACGAAGGAGTAGTCGCTCTTGCCCGCGATCAGGACGTCGAGCCCCTGGTGGTCCATGAAGGGGCGGGGCCGCTCCACGAAGCCCCGGATGGGCACGTTCACCAGCACGGCCACGGCCGCCGCCAGCGGCGCCCAGACCAGCGCGGCCACCGAGGACACCGCGTCCGGACCGCCCCGGCGCCGGACCGTCAGCCAGCAGCCGATGACCAGCAGGATCATGGCCACCGGGAGTCCGTACTCGCCGACGAACTCCATGACCCGGTCGAACCAGTGCGGGGCGGCCTTCGCCAGGCCGTTGATGTCGTAGAGCAGCTCGACGTCGGGGTTCGATCCGGATTCGGCGAGTACAGCCATGGTGCTGCGGCCCCTTCGTCGTCTTACCGGACGCACCCAGTGTGCGTCGCGCCAACCCCCCCGTGGGTCGTAGATCCGCTTCCGCTGCACTGGCGCACTGACGTCTGCTCGGCTACGTGAACAGGAACGCACAGCCCCCGCCCATACGTTCCACCCTCCACCGAATGATCACTCAGACGTTATCGAAGAGAAACCCGTACGCGCAGCTCAGGGGGTGGGTTCACACTCCGCTACACATGCGTGGGGAGCGCTTTCGCGCCATCCTCGGTGACCCTCGTGGCACCGAAGTAGTCACCGCCGTCGATCGGGTCGAACCGGATCACCGCACCCGTGCGCGGCGCGTCGATCATGTACCCGCCGCCCACGTAGATGCCCACGTGGTGGATGGCCCGCGAGTCGGTCGGATCGTGCGAGAAGAACACCAGGTCGCCGGGGAGCAGTTCGTTCCGCGCCGGATGCGGACCCGCGTTGTACTGGTCGTTCGCCACACGCGGCAGCTTGATCCCGACCTTGTCGTACGACGCCTGGGTCAGCCCCGAGCAGTCGAACCGCCCGCTCTGCGCGGCCGTACCCGTGCCGCCCCACAGATACGGGGTGCCGAGCTTGCTCTGCGCGTAGGCGATGGCCCCGGCCGCCTGCCGGGAGGGGTCGACGCGGGTGACGGGCGCGGCGAAGCTTTTCGCCAGCGTCGTGATCGTCTTCACGTAGTTCCGGGTCTCCCGGTACGGCGGCACGCCCCCGTACCGGATGACCGCGTACGCGCCCGCGTTGTAGGCGGCCAGCATGTTGGCCGAGACGTCACCGGGAACATCCTTGACGTACTTGGCCAGTTCGCAGTCGTAGGAGGCCGCCGACGGGATCGCGTCGTCCGGGTCCCACACGTCCCGGTCCCCGTCGCCGTCTCCGTCCACCCCGTGGGTGGCCCAGGTGCCGGGGATGAACTGCGCTATCCCCTGCGCCTTCGCGGGGCTGCGCGCACCGGGGTTGAACCCGCTCTCCTGGTACAACTGGGCAGCCAGCAGGGCCGGGTTGATGGCAGGACAGAGGTTGCCCCACCTCTGCACGAGCGTCTGGTACGCCGCCGGGACGGCACCCTTGGCCAGCCCGACACCGCCGGCGGCGGCCCCGCCCGCGAGGTTCCCCGCGACGATGTACACCCCGACGACGAGCAGCATCACGAAGCTCAGGCCGAGTCCGATCGCGGCGCCCCCGGCCACCCATACTTTGCGCACGGGTCAACTTTCCCCCATGAAGGGCCGGTTCAAGGCCGCTTTGCCCGCGTGGCCGACACTCAGGCCAACAATTCGGCCTATCCGCGACCGTTCAGACGCTCTTTCAGCTCACGGTCGCCGTCCGGTACAGCGCGGCCGCCGCGCGCCCCAGCACCACGCTGTAGGAGACGTCCGCCGTCGACCCGCCCCGCTGGTGCCCGCCGAGCACCCCGACCACCTGCCCGGACCCGTTCAGCCACGGGCTCCCGCTGGTCCCGCCGGTGAAGCCGGGGCAGTGCACCCGCTGCTGGGTCAGGCCGCGCGCCACCGGCCGGTCGGTGCACATCACCGGCGTCTCGCGGGCGTCCGGCAGCCCGAAGAGCGTGACGGCACCCGCGCCGGCCACGGTCCCGGTGACGAACCGGTTGCCGCCGACCGCGTCCTCGACCCGCCGGCCGTCCACCTCACCGACGTGCGCGAAGGCCACGTCGCTGTCCTCGTCCTTGTCCGCCGTCCACCCCGCCGGCAGCACCCACTCCCCCACCGGCCACATCCCGTACGGCGCCCGGCCGTTGCGGTAGCCCGGCGCGAAGAACAGCTTGCCGTCGGCATGGGTGATGCAGTGCGCGGCGGTGACCAGCAGATCATGGGCGGGACTGTGCACCACCGAGGCGGTGCAGAAGTGACCGCGCTCCGGCCGGCCCGCGGCGTCCGCGCCGAACAGCGCGCCCACCCGGGCGGTCCGCGCGTCGGCGGGCGCGGTGACGGTCACCTCGAGCGGGCCGCGCCCGTCGTCGGCGGCCGCGACGGAGGCCGAGGTGAGGGCGAGCATCACGACCGCGCCGAGCAGGGCGGGCCGCGAGGTGACCGGGTTGCGTGCGCTGCGCTTCATCAGTCCTCACTCTGTCCCCCCAGGGTGAGAAACCTGCCCGGCCGTCGCTGAGATTTTCCTGTGAACCGCTCCCGGTACACACCCGCCGTCGGCCGGAGTGCCGTCCAACCTACCGGCGCCGGTCACACTCCGCCCGCTCTGCGGTCACACCCTGTCAACACCGCTGGTCGCGGGCGCCGTGAGCCCCCAGGTGACGCCGGTCAGCTCCTCGGAGAGCGTCCACAGCCGCCGGGCCGCCTCGGGGTCGCTCGCCGCCGCGCTCCGGCCGACCAGCGCGGGGGCGCCGCGCATCTCGCCGAGGCCGCCGGGGCCGACGTAGGACGCGCCGGGCAGGTCCTGGGTGGCCGCGTACAGGGTGGGCAGGGAGCCGCCCTTGTCGTCCTGGGCGAACACCTTGTTGCCGACGCCCATGAAGAGGCGGGCCAGCGGGTTCGCGGCATGGCTCTGGAGGTTGGTCGCCGCGTAGCCGGGGTGGGCGGCGAGGGCGCGCACCCCGGACCCCGCCTCGGTGAGGCGCCGCTGGAGTTCCAGGGTGAACAGGAGGTTGGCCAGCTTGGACTGGGCGTAGGCGCGGGTCGGGGTGTAGCGGCCGCGCAGATTGACGTCGTCGAAGCTGATCCGGCCGTCCCCGCCCCGGTGCAGCCCGGAGGAGACGGTCACCACGCGGTCGGTGAGGTACGGCAGCAGCAGGTTGGTCAGGGCGAAGTGCCCGAGGTGGTTGGTGCCGAACTGGGTCTCGAAGCCCTGCTTCGTCCGTCCCTCGGGGAGCATCATCACGCCCGCGTTGTTGACCAGCAGGTCCAGCGGGCGGTCCCAGCCGGCCGCGAACTCTCGTACCGAGTCCAGGTCCGCCAGGTCCAGCCGGCGCACCTCGGTGCTGCCGCTCACCCGGCCCGCCGCGGCGGCGCCGCGCGCCAGGTCCCGCACGGCGAACACCACATGAGCCCCCGCCCGCGCCAGCGCGGCGGCGGCCATGAAGCCGATCCCGCTGTTGGCACCGGTCACCACGGCCGTACGGCCGCTCAGATCCGGCAGAAGGTCCACATTCCACTGGCGCGCCGTGCGCGCTTCACTCGTCTCGGCCATGACCTCAATGTAGGCAACGCCAACAATGATGTCAACGACAACAATGCAGACGCCGTCAACAAAGCTGGCGCCGACAACATCGGGATATCATGACCCCCATGCCGCGCATCCCCACCAGCCGCCCGTACCACCACGGCGACCTGCGCGCCGCCCTGCTCCAGAGCGCCGAGCGCACCCTGCGCGAGAAGGGGGCCGCCGCCCTCTCCCTGCGCGAGCTGGCCCGCGCCACCGGCGTCAGCCACGCCGCCCCCGGCCGCCACTTCAAGGACAAGCAGGCCCTCCTCGACGCCCTCGCCCTCGCCGGCTACGAGCGCCTGAACCAGGCCCTCACCGCCGCGGCCGCCGACACCCCCGAGGCGGACTTCGAGCAGCGCCTGACCGCTCTCGCGCGGGCCTACCTCGGCTTCGCCGTCGAGAACCCGGAGCTGCTGGAGCTGATGTTCGCGCGCAAGCACGAACCCGACAGCTCCGGCCGGCTCGCCGCCGCCGTCGACCAGTCCCTCGGCTCCCTCACCCGCACCTTCGCCCGCGCGCAGGAACGCGGCGAGATCGTCCAGGGCGACCCCGAGCGCGTCACCCTGGTCGCCGCCGCAAGCCTGCACGGCCTCGCCGCCCTCATCGCCGGCTGCGCGCTGGACGCCGAGGAGGCCATGGCCGGTCTCGACACCCACGTCCACCTGTTGCTGCACGGGCTCAAACCGCGCTGACGGCGCGTGAGAACATCGTCTCGACGTCTCACCCGACCGGCCGTCAGAGACCGTGCGGGAGACGGAAGGGCCGTAAGAGAGCCCAACGACGTAACCACGCCACAGGTTTCGCACCCGCGTCATTGCCCGGCGTGACCTGCCGTGATACACAGAGTGACCATACGCGCCAAATGTACGAGACCCGCCTGTGAATGCCGCCAAGTCGACATACGACGGCGACGTTGTCGGCGACAATGAGACCTGACCTCTGCACACCGCAGAGGAGCGGCACAACTACCCACCAGGGGCGGTGACTTACATGCTCTTTGCGGCCGACAAGGGAGACATCAACACCATCATCGGCGGAATCGCTCCGGACTGGGGGCCTTTCGGCAGCCTGGGCAACGAAGCGAAGGTGATGATCGAGGTCGTGATGGCCGTCGCCATCCTTCTCTGCCTCGGCATCGCCATCTGGGGCGCGGCCAAACAGCGCATCGGCGCCACCGCGCTGCGGGACACCTTCAGCGCGGAACAGGGCAAGGGACTCATCATCGCGGGCCTCACCGGGGTCTTCATCATCGGCTCCCTCGGCACGCTGTTCACCATCGTATACGGCATGGCCGTCTGACGCCCGGACTCGAGGTCGCGTTTCCCTGATGTCCAGTCACCACACCGCGCCCGCGCGAGGACCCGCCCGGCTACCGTCGTATGAACACGAGGCGGAGAGGGCGGACGCGGCATGAGCACCTCAGGCGAACACGGTTACCCCGAAACCGGGCACACCCGCACCCACCTGCCCGGCGGCGACCCCTACGGCGGCGCCCCCCGCCGCACCCCCCGCTCCTCCTCCCGCAGCCTCATCACCGTCGTCGGCGTCGTCGTCCTCCTCATCGCAGCCATCGCCTTCGCCAACCGCGACAACTCCGCTTCGCCGACGGACGGCTCCCCCAAGGGGGCCGCCCACCCCCCAGCGGCCCCCACCGCCGCCTCCGGCCACACCCCGGTCCCCACCACCGAGAACGGCATCCCCACCCACTTCCCCCACACCCAGCAGGGGGCAGAGAGCGCGGCGGCGAACTACGCGGTGGCACTGGGGTCTGCGGAGATGTTCAACAAGGACAAGCGCGACTCCGTACTTCAGACCGTCATGGCCCCGTCCAGAGTGACGAGTTCAAAGGCAGAGATGGACAAGGCGTACACCTCCGCCTTCAATCAGAGCCTCGGTCTGAGCGCGGACGGTGCCGCCCCGGCGGGTTCCACCTTCGTCTCGCGCACGAGCCCGATCGGCACCAAGGTGACCGAGCCCGGTGACGACACCGCCACGGTCGCGGTCTGGTGCAGCGGGCTGTTGGGGCTGGCCGGAGCCAAGTCCACCAACCCGGTCACCAACAGCTGGTTCACCATCACGATGAAACTCCAGTGGGCAGCCGGTGACTGGAAGATCATCACGCATTCCCAGCAGGAAGGACCCGCACCGGTCCCCGGTGACGACAAGGCTTCCAGCGCGGACGACATGTCGAAGACGGTCGAGGAGTACGGAGGGTTCACCTATGCGCGCTGATCGCCGCGTACTCACCTTGACCGGCATTGTCGGAGCCGTCCAAGTCGCGGCCGTCCTCACGGCCACCCGCGCCTTCGCGGCACCCAGCCCCAAGCCCACGAAGAGCAACGACCCCTGCGACCTGATCCACGGCGCGGCCCGCGACTTCTGCGACAAAGACAGCGGCGGCGGAGGCAGCGCCCGCAAGGGTCTTACCACCGACAACCCCCTCACCTCCTCGCTCGACCCCCTCGCCTCGCTCGCCAAGGGGTGCGCGGACGCGGCCTCGTGGACGATCGGGAAGCTGAGCGACGCGGTGAAGGAGACGGCGAACGTCGACTTCACGAACCCGAAGTTCCTCCAGCAGTACGCCGTCGTCTTCGCCGCCTCCACGATCCTCACCCTCGTCCTGTGGCTCCTGGCCGTGGCCAAACGAGCGGTGCGGGGCGTCCCCCTCACCACCGCCATCTCCGAAGCCGTCGGCTTCCTCTGGCTCACGGTCCTGGCCTCCGCCTTCACCCCCCTGATCCTCTACACCGTCGTCTCCGCGGCGGACGGCGTCACCGACGTCCTGGCGAAGGCCACAGGAGACCAGGCCGACACGTTCTTCGGCACCTTCTCCGGCGCCCTGGAGAAGGGCGACGACATCGGCGGCGGCCCCATCATGCTGATCGTCGTCTCCCTCGTCAGCATCCTCGCCGCAGGCGTCCTCTGGCTCGAACTCGTCATCCGCGCCGCCCTGCTGTACGTAGGCGCCCTCCTCGGCACCGTCGTCTACGCGGGCCTCGTCGACAAGAACCTGTGGGGCCACGTCCGCCGCTGGGCAGGCATCATGATCGCCGTCATCATGGTCAAACCGGTCATCGTCATCGTCCTCGGCCTCGCCGGCGCCCTCTCCGGCGACAGCGGCCCCGACGCCTTCGGCGCCGTCGTCTCCGGCCTCTCGATCATCCTGCTCGCCATCTTCGCCAGCGCGATGATCTACCGCTTCGTCCCCGGCTTCGGCGACGAGATCGCCGGCTCCCGCAACAACCGCATCATGCAGGGCGCCGAAGGCAAGGCCGCCGCCGTCATCAGCTCCCCCGCCACCCTCGTCGCCCAGGGCATCAAGACCCACAGCACCCGCGCCGACAGCAACACGGGCGGCGGCGGACAGGGCGCGAGCACCCCCCGTCCCGCCAACCCCGCCTCCGGCGGCGTCGCCGCCCACAGCGGCCGCACCCCGCAGAACGCCCCCGCCGCGGCCCCCGCGCCCCGGGCACCCAGCCCGGTCAACACCCCGCACGCAGGCAACACCCGCAACAGCAGCACCAACCGCTCTGGAGGTGAAGGGCGTTGACGACCGAGGCCCACCTGTCCCATCCGGTCTCGCCCCGCCGCACGTATCTCATCGGCCGCGCCCGGCCCAACGCGATCATCGGCCGCAACCGCGAGTCCGGCGAGATCGCGCTGATCGTCGTCGGCGCCTTCCTCGGCATGATGTGCGGCCTCCTCGTACCCGCCCTCCCCCTGCGCATCGCGCTCCTCAGCGGCCTCCCGATGCTCGCGGTCGCCGCGGTCTACGTGCCGTACAAGCGCCGCACCTTCTACAAGTGGTTCGAGATCAACCGCTCCTACAAGCGCACCGTCAAGCGCGAGGCCGTCTACCGCTCCCCCGTGATGGAGGCCGGCATCCGCCTCGACGGCCGCGAGGTCGAGATCGGCCCGCCCCCCGGCATCGGCCGCATCACCTGGCTCGCCGCGCCCTTCGGCCCCGACGAGATCGCCGTACTGCTGCACGCCGACCGCAAGACCGTCACCGCCGCCATCGAGATCGAGGGCCCCGGCGTCGGCCTGCGCGACTCCGAGGACCAGGAAGCCCTCGTCGACCGCTTCGGCACCCTCCTCAAGCACGTGGCGAACGGCGACGGCTTCGTCAACCGCATCCAGATGCTCGCCCGCACGCTGCCCGCCGACCCCGACGCCCACGCCAAGGACGTCGTCCTGCGCGGTGACGGCCGCTCCCCCGAGTGGCTCCAGCGGTCCTACGACCAGCTCCAGTCCATGGTGTCCACCAGCAGCGAGCAGCACCGTGCCTACCTGGTCGCCTGCATGAGCTACAGCCGCGACCTGGCCGCCGAGGCGCACGCCATGGCCCGCGCCGCCCGCCCCCAGGCCGGCCGCAAACTCGACCGCGACGCCGGACTCGCCATCGTCATGGCCCGCGAGCTGACCGACATCTGCTCCCGCCTCCAGGAAGCCGACATCCGGGTCCGCCAGCCCCTCGGACAGGGCCGCCTCTCCTCCCTGATCCACTCCATGTACGACCCGGACCACCCCATCGACCACATCCAGGCCATGACCCAGCGCAACGCCTGGCCCGCCGAGCTGAACGCCATGGAGCCCACCTACCTCCAGGCCAAGACCCGCGAGTCCACCACCCGCGCCCCCTGGTGCCACGCCACCGCCTGGGTGAAGGAGTGGCCGATGACCCCCGTCGGCGTCAACTTCCTCGCCCCCCTCCTCGTCCACACCCCGGACGTGATCCGCACCGTCGCCGTCACCATGGACCTCGAACCCACCGAGGTCGCCATCGAGCGCATGCTGACGGAGAAGACCAACGACGAGGCCGAGGCGTCCCGCGCCGCCAAGATGAACCGCACCGTCGACCCGCGCGACGTCGCCGCCCACTCCCGCCTCGACCAGCGCGGCGAGGACCTCGCCAGCGGAGCCGCCGGCGTCAACCTCGTCGGCTACATCACCGTCTCCGCCCGCTCCCCCGAGGCGCTCAACCGCGACAAGCGCACGATCCGCGCCTCGGCGGGCAAGTCGTACCTGAAGCTGGAGTGGTGCGACCGCGAGCACCACCGCGCGTTCGTGAACACCCTCCCGTTCGCCACCGGCATCCGAAGGTAGAGGCTCTCCATGCGAGATCCGCTGTCCGTCCTCACCGACGCCTTCACGTCCTTCCTCTTCGGGAAGGTCGAGACCACCCGCCTCCCGGTGCGCACCTCCACCGGGCAGGCCCAGGCGGTCTACCTGCCGACGGCCGCCCCCGGCCTCGGCGACTCAGGCGTCATCATCGGCCGCGAGGTCTACTCCGGGAAGGGCTACATCTACGACCCCTTCCAGCTCTACGGCCAGCAGCTCCCGGCCCCGCACTGGCTCGTCCTCGGCGAGTCCGGCAACGGCAAGTCGGCGCTGGAGAAGACGTACGTACTGCGCCAGCTCCGCTTCAAGGACCGCCAGGTCGTCGTCCTGGACGCCCAGGGCGAGGACGGGGTCGGCGAATGGAACCTCATCGCGGAGGAGCTGGGGATAACCCCCATCCGGCTCGACCCGACCGCCGCGCTCAACCACGGCATCCGGCTCAACCCGCTCGACCCCGCGATCACCACCACCGGCCAGCTCGCGCTGCTCCGCACGATCATCGAGGTCGCGCTCGGCCACGGCCTGGACGAACGCTCAGGCTTCGCCCTCAAGGTCGCGCACTCCTACGTCAACGAGACCATCGTCGACCGCCAGCCCGTCCTCACCGACATCGTCGAGCAGCTCCGCCACCCCGAGCCGGAGTCCGCCGAGGCGATGAACGTCGCCATAGACGACGTACGGGCCTGGGGCCTGGACGTCGCCCTGGTGATCGACCGGCTGGTCGACGGCGACCTGCGCGGCATGTTCGACGGCCCGACCACGGTCGGCATCGACCTGGACGCCCCGCTGATCGTCTTCGACCTCTCGCACATCGACCGCAACTCCATCGCCATGCCCATCCTGATGGCGATCGTCGGCGTGTGGCTGGAGCACACCTGGATCAGGCCCGACCGCAAGAAACGCATCTTCCTGGTCGAGGAAGCCTGGCACATCATCAACAGCCCGTTCGTGGCCCAGCTGTTCCAGCGGCTGCTGAAGTTCGGCCGGCGCCTCGGCCTGTCCTTCGTCGCCGTCGTCCACCACCTCTCCGACGTGGTCGACGGCGCGGCGGCGAAGGAGGCGGCCGCGATCCTCAAGATGGCCTCCACCAGGACGATCTACGCCCAGAAGGCCGATGAGGCCAGAGCGACCGGCCGGGTCCTCGGCCTGCCCCGCTGGGCCGTGGAGATCATCCCGACGCTCACCCCCGGCATCGCGGTCTGGGACGTCAACGGCAACGTCCAGGTGGTCAAACACCTGGTCACCGAGACCGAACGCCCCCTGGTCTTCACGGACCGCGCGATGACCGAGTCCTCCGCCGACCTCGACGACGCCCTGCGCGCCGCCGAACTGGAGGCCGAGCAGCGGGCCGCTGCCTTCGTGGAACAGCACGTGGGCGACTCCGAGTCGACGGTGGCGTAGGGAGAGCACGTGCGAGCGGACGAGCGGGGCGGCGGCCGGGACGCCGGACGCGCGGGCGAGGGCGGCGGGATTCCGGACGGCCTCCTGGTCGGCCTGCTCGCCTTCCTCCTCGGCATGACGGTCCTGGTGTGGACGGCCACCGGCCTCGCGGCCCTCTTCGCGCGGGGCACCTGGCCGGCCCCGCTGGCCTTCACCCGCACCCCGCTGGCCATACGCCACCTCGTCGCCCAGCCGCACGACATCGCCGGCGCCTGGGCGGGCACCCCGCCCGCTCAGCTCCCCGGCTGGGGCCTCTTCTGGGGCCTGTTCATCGGCCAGTTGCTGATCCTGCTGGTCCTGACGGTCTTCGTCCTCGGCACGGTGGCCCGCTGGCGCGCGGGGCGGGTGCGCAGGCTCGCGCGGCCTGCGGAGGCGCCTGTGGCGGAGAAGGCGGTACCGGAACCGTGGATCGAGCAGCCGGTCTTCGCGGCGCCGCCACCTCCGGTCGTCTTGCAGCAACCCCAGCCCGTCGTGGAGCAGCCCGCGCCGGTCGTGGAGCAGGTTCCGGGGCCCCAGGGCCCCCTCCTCTACGGCACCCCCGAGACCCGCCGCATCTCCGCGCTCACGGCCCTCCAGGACGCCCCCGGCCCCGCAGTGGTCGTCACCTCCAACCCGGCCCTCTGGGCGGAGACCAAGGACGCGCGGGCCAAGCTCGGCCCCGTCCTCCTCTACGACCCCACCCACCGCTGCGACACCCCGGCCCGCCTGCACTGGTCGCCCACGGCCGGCTGCGAGGACCGCCCCACCGCACTGAGCCGGGCCACGGCGCTCCTCGCCCCCGTCCGGCCCACGGCCCGTATCGACCAGGCCGTCACCGACACCGCCACCACCCTGCTGCGCAGCTTCCTGCACGCCGCCGCGCTGGACGGCCGCACCATCCGCCACGTCCACCGCTGGACCCAGGGCACCCAGCTCCAGGACGCGGTACGCACCCTGCGCACCCACCCCAAGGCGGCCCCCGGCTCCGCGGGCGAGCTGGAGGCGGCCCTCACCTCGCACCCGGAGCGCCGCGACATCGCCCAGGAGTTGACCAGCCGGGCGCTCTCCGCCCTCCTCACGGTCAACATCCGCGAATCGTGCACCCCCCACCGAACCGACACGCTCACCCTGGATTCCTTCGTCGACGAAGGGGGCACGCTCTATGTGGTCGGTGAACCCATCGAGGACCCCAGGACTCGGCCGGGCGCGATGCCCCTGCTGACGGCCCTCGTCTCGAGCGTGGTCGAGCACGGCCGGCGCATGGCCGAACGGTCATCCTCCGGTCGGCTCGACCCACCACTCACCCTGATCCTGGACGACGTGGCGGCCGTCGCCCCCCTCCCGCAGCTGCCCGAGCTGCTCACCAGCGGCCCCGCCGAGGGCCTGCCGACGCTGGCCCTGCTCCGCTCCCGTGAACAGGCCCGCGCCCGCTGGCCCCACGAGGACCTACCGGTCTAGCGCGAACTCCAGCTCCCGCTCGTCCTCGTTCTTCGAGAAGGACACCACGAGCCCGGTCGGCTTGAACCCCGCCCGCAGATAGGCCCCCTGCGCCCGCGGATTGTCGGCATGCACAAAGAGCCGCACCCGCTCCGCCCCCTGCTCCCACGCCCAGGCCAAACCGGCGTCCAGCAACTCCTGGATCAGCCCGTTCCCCCGGTGCTCGGGCCGCACGAACACCCCGACGACATGCCCCTGCCGCCGCTCGACCGCATACCCGGCCCAGTCCTCGGACCCGGCCTCCTCCAGCAACACGGTCACCGACCCGGCCCACTCCCCACCGGGCGCCTCGGCGATGAACTGCCGCACCCCACTCCCCTGCGCGGCCCGCTCCTGCCAGAACGCGTCCGGCCGTGCGGCAGCCACCTCATAGGTCTCCAGGAACGCGAGATGAGCGACCGGGTCCCGCAGCGCGTCCAGCCGCAACCGCTTCACCTCCTCCCACTCCTCAGCCCGCACAGCCCGCACCACATACCCCTGACCGCCCACAACTCCCATGCCCCCCACGGTAGTACGGCCTTACAGTGACCCCCATGACGTTTTTCTCCGACCGCCCGAACACAGCTCTCCTCGTCATCGACGTCCAGAACGGGGTCATGGCGGACGCCCACGACCGCGACCAGGTGATCGCGCGCATCAGCTCCCTGATCGACAAGGCCCGAACGGCCGACGTGCCCGTGATCTGGATTCAGCACTCGGACGAGGACCTGCCGCAGGACAGCACCCCGTGGCAGTACGTCCCGGAGCTGAAACGGCGCGACGACGAGCCCCTGGTCCACAAGAACTACGGGGACTCCTTCGAGGCCACGAACCTGGAGTCCGTACTCGAGGACCACAAGGTTGGCCGACTCGTCGTCGCGGGCGCCCAGACGGACATCTGCATCCGCTCGACGCTGCACGGCGCGATCACTCGGGGCTATGACGCCATCCTCGTCGCCGACGCCCACACGACCGAGGACCTGACCCAGTACGGCGCCCCGACCCCCGACAAGGTCATCGCCCACACCAACCTGTACTGGAAGTTCCACAGCGCACCGGGCCGCGAGGCCGGCGTCGTGGAAACGGCGGACGTCACTTTCTGAAAAAAGACCCTGAACGCAGAAAACCCCCGCACCAAAGGTGCGGGGGTTTCCCATAAAATTAGTTCGGCGGCGTCCTACTCTCCCACAGGGTCCCCCCTGCAGTACCATCGGCGCTGTGAGGCTTAGCTTCCGGGTTCGGAATGTAAC
>NZ_SRRU01000006.1 GCF_004784465.1 Streptomyces griseoluteus
TGTTTCGGTGGTCATAGCGTGAGGGAAACGCCCGGTTACATTCCGAACCCGGAAGCTAAGCCTCACAGCGCCGATGGTACTGCAGGGGGGACCCTGTGGGAGAGTAGGACGCCGCCGAACTAATTTTGATAAAAAGGGTTGGTCCCTGAACTTCGGTTCAGGGACCAACCCTTTTTTGTTTTGTTTTTCGTAACTTGGCGTTCACGTCGTCCACCGAGCATGTGCCGCATGGGTACCGCAGCAATGCTCAGGGCCGCCGGCGTGGGAGCCGGGGACGAAGTCGTCGTACCTGCCTTCGGGAACGCCGAAGTCGCCGAGGCGGTCGCCCTGTTGGGCGCGCGGCCGGTGTTCGCCGACATAGATCCGGTCACCTACTGTCTGGACGCGGGCTCCGTCGCGGCCTCCGTGACGGACCGGACCGCGGGCGTCGTCGTGGTCCACCGGTTCGGCCGGCGGGCCGATGTGACGCCGCTGCGGGAACTGGGCAACCGGCACGGGCTGTTGGTGCTGGAGCGGGGTGAAGCCGACGCTCCGGGCGAGGAGTTGGTGCGGCGCCGGGAACGGGCCGCCTATCTGGACGCCCGGCTCAAGGGAGTTCGGACGCCGGACAGCGGGGACGGGCACACCTATCAGCAGTACGTGGTCCGGGTGCCGGGGAACGGGCGGCCCGACCGGGACGCGTTCGCGCGCGCCCTGCGGGCCAGGGGAGTTGCCTGCCGGATTCCCGTACAGACGCCCGCGCACCGGCTGCCCGGGTTCCGGCGTCCCGGCTGGACGCTGCCGGAGACCGAGCTGGCGGCGGACGAGACGCTCGCGCTGCCTGTCGACCCGGCCCTCACGAAGCGGGAGATGCAGCGGATCGTCGCCGCCTGCAATGCTCTTGGCGGACTGCTCCAGCCCGCTTTCTGAACAAGCGGCGAACGGATTTGGGAAGCCGAGCCCCTTCAGGGTACGATCTTCTTGTTGCCGCGAGGGAAACCTCGAAAGCGACAAGGCCCCCATAGCTCAGTCGGCAGAGCGTCTCCATGGTAAGGAGAAGGTCAACGGTTCGATTCCGTTTGGGGGCTCCGCAAGAAAGGCCCCACCCGTTTCGGGTGGGGCCTTTCGCATGTCCGCAGGTCCGGCCCGCCCGGTGGGGGCGGACCGGACGACCTCAGTCCTGCTGAAGCCCCGGAACCCGCATCGCCAGGATGGCCATGTCGTCCGAGGGGGCGTCGGAGGCGAACCGCTCCACGGCGCGCAGCACGCGCGCCGCGACCGCGCCGGCCGTGAGCCCCGTACAGGTCGTCAGGACGTCCGCGAGGCCGTCGTCGCCGAGCATGCGGGTGCCTTCGCGGCGTTCGGTGACGCCGTCCGTGACGCAGAGGAGGACGTCACCGGGGTCCAGGGTGACCGTCTCCTCGTACAGCTCCAGGTCCTCGATGACGCCGAGGAGGGGCTGGGGTTCGGCGGCCGCGGTGACTGTGCCGTCCTGGCGCAGGCGCAGGGGGAGCGGGTGGCCGGCGCAGACCACCTTCAGTTCGGCGCCGCCGTCCTCCTGGGGGCGCAGCTCGCCGTAGAGCAGGGTCAGGAAGCGGCTGCGGTCGCCCTCGTCGAGGATCGCGGAGTTCAGACGCTCCAGGACCGCCGGGCCGCTGAGGCCCTCGCGGGCCAGCAGGCGCAGGGCGTGCCGGGCGAGGCCGGTGACGGCGGCCGCGTTGGGGCCGGTGCCGCAGACGTCGCCGATGGCGAAGCCGTACGCGCCGTCGCCGATGGGGAAGAGGTCGTAGAAGTCACCGCCGACCTCGTTGCCCTCGCCCGCCGCGCGGTAGATGACGTCGACCTCGACGCCGTCGATGGGCGGGAGGCCGGGGGGCAGGAGGCTGCGCTGGAGGGACTGGCTGATGG
Source organism: Streptomyces griseoluteus (assembly GCF_004784465.1). GTDB lineage: Bacteria > Actinomycetota > Actinomycetes > Streptomycetales > Streptomycetaceae > Streptomyces > Streptomyces griseoluteus. Next base: position 1,888 of record NZ_SRRU01000006.1, read on the forward strand.
CCGTGCGCTCCGAGTACAGGCGGGCGTTGTCCAGGGCCAGGGCGGCCCGGCGGGACAGGTCCTCGGCCAGTTCCAGGATCTCCTGGCGGAAGTGTTCGTCGGTGGGCTTGCCGAGGGTCAGCATGCCGATGACGCGGTTGCGGGCCACCAGGGGCAGGACGACGGTCTCGCCGCCGACTGCCGAGGCCGTCGCCAGGGTCGGGCCGATGCTGGAGGCGAGCTGCTGGGTGGGGCCGCCGGAGAGGCCGAGGCTGCGCATGGAGCTGCGCAGGGCGGCCTGGTGGGCGACCTCGCCGGGCAGCGGCCAGACGCGCGCGCCGGGGGTCAGTACCGGGTCGGGCGGCGGGATCTTCGACAGCAAGGACTTGATGCCGTCGATGAACTCCTCGTCCTCGTGCAGGACGTACGAGAGGTACGGGTCGGCGGACTGCTCGCTGATCGTGTAGACCGCGCACCAGGTGGCCAGGGTCGGCACGGTCATCTGGGCCATCAAAGCGAGGGTCTGGTCGCGGTCCAGGGTCCCGGCGAGCAGGTCGGACGCCTCGACCAGGAAGCTGAGCGAGCCTCGGCGCAGCCGCTCCAGCTCGCCGAGGCGAGCCGACTCCACGGCCAGCGCGATGCGGTCGGCGGCGAACTGGAGGCGCAGCGCCTCCTCGTTGGAGTACCGGCCCGGTGCCTCGGCCGCGACGCCGAGGGAGCCGGTGAGGCGGCCCTCGACCTTGAGCGGCACGGTGACCACCGAGCGCATGCCGGTGCCGGCCAGGAGCGGCACGGCGGCGCTGGGGATGGCGTTCAGGTCGTCGTGGACGGCGGGCATGCGGGCCGAGCCGTAGCGGCCGGGGCCGGCCTCCACGGGGACGCGGGCGAAGCGCTGGCGGGTGGAGGGCAGGCCGGTGGAGGCGCGGACCTCGAGTTCGGTCTCGTCGTCGGTGGCGAGCAGCAGGAAGGCGGAGTCGCCGTCGAGCATGTCGCGGGCGCGCTCGACGGTGCGCTGGAGGAGTCCGTCCAGGTCGTCGGGGGCGGGGGAGCCGATGAAGACCTCGAAGGGGTCCGCGTTCGGGCCGTCGGAGCCGCCCTGGTCGCCGGTGGGGACGCGGGAAGGGGTCTGGAGTACGGCGCGCTCGTGGTCGCGGACCAGGAGGCAGACGGTGGAGGGCTCGCCGCCGGTGTCCCGGACGCGCAGGTGGGAGGCGTAGACGGGGGAGACGCGACCGTCGGCGCCCCGGACGCCGTAGCTGCCCTCCCAGCGGGAGAGCTGGAGGGCCTCGGCGATGCCGGTGCCGGTGCCGGGGGTGTGCGGCCAGGCGGCGAGGTCGGTGAGGGGCTTGCCGACGACCTCGTTCGCCGGGTAGCCGAAGAGTTCCTCGGCGTCCTCGTTCCAGGCGCTGATGCAGCCCTTGCGGTCGATCTGGAGGACGGCCACGCGGACCCGGCTGTCGGCCAGCGGGAGCAGGTCGGGCGGAAGGGCCGGTCCGGCGGCGCGGGTGCCCACATGGCGTTCGGGCGGGTCGAGCTGGAACCAGACGTTCTTGTGCGTGGGGGTGTATTCGACGCCCCAGCGGGTGGCGAGCGCGGCGCACAGTTGCAGGCCGCGGCCGCCCTCGCGGTCGGGGCTGCCCATGACGGCGTGCGCGCTCTGGAGCGGGACCTCGCGCTCGGGGTAGCGGTCGGAGACCTCGACGCGTACGCCGTGGTCGGTGCGCAGGCACAGGACCTCGGCCTCGGTGCCCGCGTGGACCACGGCGTTGGTGACCAGCTCGCTGGTGAGCACCACGGCGTCGTCGACGATGTCCGCGAACCCCCAGCCCTGGAGGGTGTCGCGGACGAAGGCGCGGGCGGTCGCGACCGAACGCCCGACGGGCTCGAAGCTGGCGGCCGCGCGGGCGGTGATCACGGAACTCCTTGCTCTGTCGTCGACGTGCGTGGCCGGCGGGCCGGCCGGTCCGGACCGCTGCTGCGGGGTCCGCTCGCCCTTCGGCCGTGGCTCCGGGGGAGGTCCCCCCGAGTTCAGTCCGGTGGTCATCCTCTGCGGCCGCCCCTCCGATGCCCGTGTCGTACTCGTGCCGCCGCCCAGGCCGGTCGGGCCGGTGCGGCTGGACAGCCGGATGCAAGGTTACTTACCTTCGCCGTCGCAGTGGATGCCGGTCGCCGGTGATTACCCCCCACGGTGTGCGAACCGTGTGCGAAGCTGCCGAACTGTTATGGCCTGGTTCGGCAGGGGTGAAACACTGGGCAGGATTTTGATGAAGGTCGGTCCGGGCTGCGTGCGTTCCGTGCGCGAAGGGCAGCAGCCCCAGGACGCGGCCGGGCACGGCAGTGGCGGTCTACCCCTCCGGGAGGGACACAGTGGAGTCTGGCGCAGCGACGCGGGGCAATAAGACGCGCGCGAAGGGCCGGCCGTCCCCGCGCAGGAGCGGTGGCGTCACCGAGGTGGACACGGCTGCCCTGCACCGGTTGCTCGCCGCGCTGGAATCCATGCGCGACGGGAACTTCCGCAAGCGGCTCACGGTGTCCGGCGACGGTGTGATGTCGGAGATCGCGGCGGTCTTCAACGAGGTGGCCGACCGCAATCTGCATCTGACCGGTGAGCTGGCGCGGGTGCGGCGAACGGTCGGCCGGGAGGGCAAGCTCACCGAACGGCTGGAGACGGGCGCCTGTGAGGGCTCCTGGGCGGCGGCGGTGGAGAACTCCAACGCGCTGGTCGACGACCTGGTGTGGCCGGTGTCCGAGGTCAGCCGGGTGCTGACGGCGGTCGCGGAGGGCGATCTGTCGCCGCGCATGGACCTGCGCACCGAGGCGCCGGACGGGACCGGGCATCCGCTGCGGGGCGAGTTCCTGAAGGTCGGCCGGACCGTCAACAACCTGGTCGACCAGCTCTCCACCTTCACCGACGAGGTCACGCGGGTAGCCGTCGAGGTCGGCACCGACGGCAAGCTCGGCGGGCAGGCGAAGGTGCGGGGCATGTCGGGTTCCTGGAAGGACCTGACGGAGTCTGTCAACACGATGGCGAACCGGCTCACCGCGCAGGTGCGGGACATCGCGCTGGTGACCACGGCGGTCGCGGGCGGCGATCTGTCGCGGAAGGTCACCGTGCAGGTGGCCGGCGAGATGCTGGAGCTGAAGAACACCGTCAACACGATGGTGGAGCAGCTCTCCTCGTTCTCCTCCGAGGTGACGCGGGTGGCCCGCGAGGTGGGTACCGAGGGCATCCTGGGCGGTCAGGCGCAGGTGCCGGGCGTGGCCGGGGTGTGGAAGGAGCTCACCGACTCCGTCAACACGATGGCCGGCAACCTGACCCTTCAGGTGCGCGGGATCTCCCAGGTGACGACGGCCGTGGCCAACGGTGACCTGTCGCAGAAGGTGACCGTGCCCGCGCGGGGCGAGGTGGCGCAGCTCGCCGAGACGATCAACCAGATGACCGAGACGCTGCGGATCTTCGCGGACGAGGTCACGCGTGTGGCCAACGAGGTCGGTGCCGAGGGGCGGCTCGGCGGGCAGGCGAACGTGCCGGGTGCGGCGGGCACGTGGAAGGACCTGACGGACTCCGTGAACACGGTGTTCCGGAACCTCACCACCCAGGTGCGGGACATCGCCGCCGTGACGACGGCCGTGGCCAGCGGTGACCTGTCGCAGAAGGTCACCGTCGACGTGGCGGGCGAGATGCTGGAGCTGAAGAACACCGTCAACGGGATGGTGGACCAGCTCTCGGCGTTCGGTGCCGAGGTGACGCGGGTCGCGCGGGAGATCGGTGTCGAGGGTGAGCTGGGCGGCCAGGCGCAGGTGTCGGGCGCGGCCGGTACCTGGAAGGACCTGACGGACTCGGTCAACACCGCGTTCCGGAACCTCACCGGTCAGGTGCGCAACATCGCCCAGGTGACGACGGCGGTGGCCAACGGCGACCTCTCGCAGAAGGTCACCGTGGACGTCTCCGGTGAGATGCTCCAGCTCAAGAACACCGTGAACACGATGGTGGACCAGCTCTCCAGCTTCGCCGACCAGGTGACGCGGATGGCCCGTGACGTGGGCACCGAGGGCCGCCTCGGCGGTCAGGCCCGGGTGGACGGGGTGTCGGGCACCTGGAAGGAGCTGACGGACTCCGTCAACTTCATGGCCGGGAACCTCACCTCCCAGGTGCGCAACATCGCCCAGGTGACGACGGCGGTCGCCAACGGCGACCTCTCGCAGAAGATCGACGTGGACGCGCGCGGCGAGATCCTGGAGCTCAAGAACACCATCAACACGATGGTGGACCAGCTCTCCGCCTTCGCCGACCAGGTGACCCGGGTGGCCCGTGACGTGGGCACCGAGGGCCGCCTCGGCGGTCAGGCGCAGGTGCCGGGCGTGGCCGGGGTGTGGCGGGACCTCACCGATTCGGTGAACGGCATGGCGGGGAACCTCACCGCCCAGGTCCGCAACATCGCCCAGGTCGCCACCGCGGTCGCACGCGGTGACCTCTCCCAGAAGATCACCGTGGACGCGCGCGGGGAGATCCTGGAACTGAAGAACACGCTGAACACGATGGTGGACCAGCTCTCGTCGTTCGCGCAGGAGGTCACCAGGGTCGCCCGTGAGGTGGGTACGGAGGGCATGCTCGGCGGTCAGGCCGAGGTGCAGGGTGTCTCCGGCACCTGGAAGGACCTCACGCAGTCCGTGAACTTCATGGCCAACAACCTGACGATCCAGGTGCGCAACATCGCCGAGGTCACGACGGCCGTGGCCAAGGGCGACCTGTCGAAGAAGATCACCGTCGACGCCAAGGGCGAGATCCTCGAACTGGTCACCACGGTCAACACCATGGTCGACCAGCTCTCCAGCTTCGCCGAGCAGGTGACGCGGGTGGCCCGTGAGGTGGGTACCGAGGGCATCCTGGGCGGGCAGGCGCACGTACCGGGTGTCACGGGCATCTGGAAGGACCTGAGCAACAACGTCAACCTGATGGCCAACAACCTGACCATGCAGGTGCGGAACATCTCCCAGGTCGCGTCCGCGGTGGCCAACGGTGACCTGACGCGCCAGGTCACCATCGAGGCGCGCGGTGAGGTGGCGCAGCTCGCCGACACCATCAACACCATGGTGAAGACGCTGAGTTCGTTCGCCGACCAGGTCACCAAGGTGGCCCGTGAGGTGGGTACGGACGGCATTCTGGGCGGTCAGGCGCACGTGCCCGGTGTGGCGGGCACCTGGAAGGACCTCACCGAGTCGGTGAACGGGATGGCGTCCAACCTGACTGGCCAGGTGCGCAACATCGCCATGGTCACGACGGCGATCGCCAAGGGCGACCTGACCAAGAAGATCGACATCGACGCGCGGGGCGAGATCCTGGAGCTGAAGACGACGATCAACACGATGGTCGACCAGCTCTCCAGCTTCGCCGAGGAGGTCACCCGCGTCGCCCGCGAGGTGGGCACCGAGGGCCAGCTCGGCGGCCAGGCCCGCGTGCTCGACGTGGACGGCACCTGGCGGGACCTGACGGAGTCGGTGAACGAGATGGCCGGGAACCTGACCCGGCAGGTGCGCGCCATCGCCAAGGTGGCGACGGCGGTGACCCGCGGCGACCTGAACCTGAAGATCGACGTGGACGCGTCCGGGGAGATCCAGGAACTCCAGGACTACATCAACAAGATGATCGCCAACCTGCGCGACACCACGATCGCCAACAAGGAGCAGGACTGGCTCAAGGGCAACCTCGCCCGGATCTCGGCGCTGATGCAGGGCCGCCGGGACCTGGAGGACGTCGCCTCGCTGATCATGAGCGAGCTGACCCCGGTGGTCTCGGCGCAGCACGGCGCGTTCTTCCTGACCATGCCGTTGCTGGACGGCCAGGATCTCACCGGGGACGGCGAGGAGGAGTACGAGCTGCGCATGCTCGGCTCCTACGGCTGCTCCACGGGCGCCATGCCGACCTCGTTCCGGCCCGGCGAGGGGCTGATCGGGACGGCCGCGCAGGAGAAGCGGACGATCCTGGTCAGGGATGTGCCGAGCGGCTATCTGAAGATCTCCTCGGGGCTGGGGGAGGCCCCGCCGGCGCAGGTCATCGTGCTGCCGGTGGTGTTCGAGGGCAATGTGCTGGGGGTGATCGAGCTGGCGTCGTTCACGCCGTTCACGCACATCCAGCGGGACTTCCTCAACCAGATCGCGGAGATGATCGCCACCAGCGTCAACACGATCTCCGTCAACACCAAGACCGAGCAGTTGCTGAAGCAGTCCCAGTTGCTGACCGAGCAGCTCCGGGAGCGCTCGGCGGAGCTGGAGAACCGGCAGAAGGCGCTGCAGTCCTCCAACGCCGAACTGGAGGAGAAGGCCGAGCTGCTGGCCCGGCAGAACCGGGACATCGAGGTCAAGAACACCGAGATCGAGGAGGCCCGGCAGGTCCTGGAGGAACGCGCCGAGCAGCTCGCTGTGTCGATGCGCTACAAGAGCGAGTTCCTCGCCAACATGTCGCACGAGCTGCGTACGCCGCTCAACTCGCTGCTGATCCTGGCCAAGCTGCTCGCCGACAACGCGGAGAGCAACCTGTCCCCGAAGCAGGTCGAGTTCGCCGAGACCATCCACGGCGCCGGGTCCGACCTGCTCCAGCTCATCAACGACATCCTGGACCTGTCCAAGGTCGAGGCCGGCAAGATGGACGTCTCCCCGACGCGGATCGCGCTGGTCCAGCTCGTGGACTACGTGGAGGCGACCTTCCGCCCGCTGACCGCCGAGAAGGGCCTGGACCTTTCGGTGCGGGTCTCGCCGGAGCTGCCCGCGACCCTGCACACCGACGAACAGCGCCTCCTCCAGGTGCTGCGCAACCTGTTGTCCAACGCGGTGAAGTTCACCGACTCCGGCTCGGTGGAGCTGGTGATCCGGCCCGCCGGCACGGATGTGCCGCAGACCATCCGGGAGCAGTTGCTGGAGGCCGGGGCGCTCACCGATCCGGACGCCGATCTGATCGCGTTCTCGGTCACCGACACCGGCATCGGCATCGCGGCCAGCAAGATGCGGGTGATCTTCGAGGCGTTCAAGCAGGCCGACGGCACGACCAGCCGCAAGTACGGCGGCACCGGCCTCGGCCTGTCGATCTCGCGGGAGATCGCCCAGTTGCTCGGCGGTGAGATCCACGCGCAGAGCGAGCCGGGGCGCGGGTCCACGTTCACGCTCTACCTGCCGCTGCACCCGAGCGAACTCCCGCCGCAGGGCTACCAGCAGTCCGTGCCCCCGCTGGAGGCCGGAGAGCTGGTCGCCTCGGAGGCGCATCTGTCGGCCAAGCTGACGGACCCCAGGGCCGAGACGCCGGCCGAGGTGACGTCGTACCGGGAGACGCAGAACGGGCCCGCCGCGCTCTTCCGGCGGCGGCGCCGGAACCTGCCCGAGGCCGAGCCGCGGCCGGAGCAGCCGATCACCGTCGAGCAGCCGGAGGACACCGAGCGCCCGGTGCGCGCGGTGCGGTTCGGCGGCGAGAAGGTGCTCATCGTCGACGACGACATCCGCAACGTCTTCGCGCTCACCAGCGTCCTGGAGCAGCAGGGCCTGTCGGTGCTGTACGCCGAGAACGGCCGCGAGGGCATCGAGGTCCTGGAGCAGCACGACGACGTGGCCGTGGTGCTGATGGACATCATGATGCCCGAGATGGACGGGTACGCGACCACGAACGCGATCCGCAGGATGCCGCAGTTCGCCGGGCTGCCGATCATCGCGCTGACCGCGAAGGCGATGAAGGGCGACCGGGAGAAGGCGCTCGAGTCGGGTGCCTCCGACTACGTCACCAAGCCGGTCGACCCCGATCACCTGCTGACCACCATGCGACAGTGGATGCGGCCGGAGTGACGCTACGACAGGACCGGTCGCGGGGGCGCGGTGCACAGCGCGGGCCAGGTGTGGGAACCTCGGATTCCGGGAACCTTCCAGGCTCTGCCCGCGTTTGAACTGTGTGCACCGTGACATCGCGGTGACAGGGTGTGGCGACGGGCGGGGTGCGGCTACGATGACCGGCACAAGGACGGGCGGCGAAAGGGAGTCGTCCCCTGGGGCGGCGCCCGGTGTACCGCCGGGGCGAGGAGGGCGGGCCATGGTGCAGAAGGCCAAGATCCTCCTGGTCGATGACCGGCCGGAGAATCTGCTGGCGCTGGAGGCCATCCTCTCTGCGCTCGATCAGACGCTGGTGCGGGCATCTTCCGGGGAGGAAGCGCTCAAAGCACTGCTCACGGACGATTTCGCGGTCATCCTGCTGGATGTCCAGATGCCGGGTATGGACGGCTTCGAGACGGCCGCGCACATCAAGCGGCGGGAGCGGACCCGGGACATCCCGATCATCTTCCTCACCGCGATCAACCACGGCCCGCACCACACCTTCCGGGGTTACGCGGCGGGCGCGGTCGACTACATCTCCAAGCCGTTCGACCCGTGGGTGCCGCGCGCCAAGGTCTCGGTGTTCGTCGAGCTGTACATGAAGAACTGCCAACTGAGGGAGCAGGCGGCGCTGCTGCGGCTCCAGTTGGAGGGCGGGCAGAAGGACACGGTCGACAGCAAGGAGCCCGCGGGGCTGCTCGCGGAGCTGTCCGCCCGGCTCGCGGCCGTCGAGGAGCAGGCCGAGGCGCTCTCCAAGCAGTTGGACGACGAGTCCGCCGACGCGGCGGCGGTGGCCACGGCCGCGCACCTGGAGCGCAAACTCACCGGTCTGCGCCGGGCGCTGGACGCCCTGGAGCCGGGCGCCGACGGCTCCGCCGCACTCCCTCCGCAGAGTTGACGCCCCGCCGGATCTCCGGCCTGCCATGAGCGGGCGTCAATTCGACGCCCCGCCAGGGGCGACACGAACGGGTGAAGCAGTGGGCACACGTGTCCGCTGTCGTCTCCCCCGGTAACCTCCATCCCATGGCCTCACGTCCCTCCGCAGCCAAGAAGCCGCCCGCCAAGAAGGCGGCCGCTCCCGCGAAGGCTCCGGCGAGGAAGGCGGCCGCCAAGAAGGCCCCGGCCAGGAAGGCGCCGGCCCGCCGGGCTCCGGTCCGCAAGGCACCGCCCAAGCCCGCGCCGAGCCCCACCGGCGGCCTGTACCGACTCGTCCGCGCCGTCTGGCTCGGCATGGCGCACGCGGTCGGTGCCGTCTTCCGGGGCATAGGGCAGGGCGCGCGCAATCTCGACCCGGCCCACCGCAAGGACGGGATCGCGCTGCTGCTGTTCGCCGTCGCGCTGATCGTCGCCGCCGGCACCTGGGCCGACCTGAGCGGACCCGTCGGGGACCTGGTGGAGATCCTGGTCACCGGCTCCTTCGGCCGCCTCGACCTGCTGGTGCCGATACTGTTCGCGGTCATCGCCGTCCGGTTCATCCGGCACCCCGAGCAGCCGGAGGCCAACGGCCGGATCGTCATCGGCCTGTCCGCCCTCGTCGTCGGCGTGCTCGGCCAGGTGCACATCGCCTGCGGCTCGCCCGCGCGGGACGACGGCATGCGGGCCATAAGGGACGCCGGCGGCCTCATCGGCTGGGCGGCCGCCACCCCGCTGACGTACACGATGAGCGAGGTGCTCGCCGTACCCCTGCTGGTACTGCTCACCGTGTTCGGGCTGCTCGTGGTCACCGCCACCCCGGTCAACCACATCCCGCGCCGGCTGCGCGCCCTCGGCATCCGCCTGGGCGTGCTGCACGACTACGCGGCCGACCTGGACGACGTCGAGGGCTACGACGAGCAGTGGCGCGACGAACCGCCCGCCCGCCCCCGGAGCCGCCGCGGCGGCCCGCAGACGTACGACCCCGACGCCGCCGAGGACGAGGCGCTCACCCGGCGCCGCCGCCCCCGCCGGGCCGCGCAGTCCGAGCCGCGCGAGATGGACGCGATCGACGTGGCCTCGGCGGCCAACGCCGCGCTCGACGGCGCCGTGCAGCACGGCATGCCGCCGTCCCCGGTCGTCGCCGACCTCACCCAGGGCGTGAGCGTGGGGGACCGCGAGGAGACCACCCCGGTCCCCGTGCCCTCTGCGGCGCCGTCGTCCAAGCCCGTGCCGGGCAGGAAGAACACCGACTCCGGCGTCCTCGACCTCACCAAGGCGCCCCCCGAGGTGCCCCGCGAGATGCCCGCCCGCGCGGAGCAGCTCCAGCTCGCCGGGGACATCACCTACTCGCTGCCCTCGCTGGACCTGCTGACCCGGGGAGGCCCCGGCAAGGCGCGCAGCGCGGCCAACGACGCGATCGTGGACTCCCTGCGCACGGTGTTCTCCGAGTTCAAGGTGGACGCCGCCGTCACCGGCTTCACCCGGGGCCCGACGGTCACCCGTTACGAGGTCCAGCTCGGCCCGGCCGTGAAGGTCGAGCGGATCACGGCGCTCGCCAAGAACATCGCGTACGCCGTCGCCAGCCCGGACGTGCGGATCATCAGCCCGATCCCCGGCAAGTCGGCGGTCGGTATCGAGATCCCCAACACCGACCGGGAGATGGTCAACCTCGGTGACGTGCTGCGGCTCGCGCAGTCCGCCGAGGACGACGACCCGATGCTGGTGGCGTTCGGCAAGGACGTCGAGGGCGGCTATGTGATGCACTCGCTGGCCAAGATGCCGCACATGCTGGTCGCCGGCGCCACCGGCTCCGGCAAGTCGTCCTGCATCAACTGCCTGATCACCTCGATCATGATGCGGGCGACCCCCGAGGACGTCCGGATGATCCTGGTCGACCCCAAGCGCGTCGAGCTGACCGCCTACGAGGGCATCCCGCACCTGATCACGCCGATCATCACCAACCCCAAGCGTGCCGCCGAGGCCCTGCAGTGGGTGGTGCGCGAGATGGACCTGCGTTACGACGACCTCGCCGCCTACGGCTTCCGGCACATCGACGACTTCAACCGTGCCGTCCGCGAGGGGAAGGTCACCCCGCCGCCGGGCAGCGAGCGCGAGCTGCAGCCGTACCCCTATCTGCTGGTGATCGTGGACGAGCTGGCCGACCTGATGATGGTCGCCCCGCGTGACGTCGAGGACGCGATCGTCCGCATCACCCAGCTCGCCCGCGCCGCCGGTATCCACCTGGTGCTGGCCACCCAGCGGCCCTCGGTGGACGTGGTCACCGGTCTCATCAAGGCCAACGTGCCCTCCCGGCTGGCCTTCGCCACCTCCTCGCTGGCCGACTCCCGCGTCATCCTCGACCAGCCCGGCGCCGAGAAGCTGATCGGCAAGGGCGACGGGCTGTTCCTGCCCATGGGCGCCAGCAAGCCGACCCGTATGCAGGGCGCGTTCGTGACGGAGGAAGAGGTCGCGGTCGTCGTCCAGCACTGCAAGGACCAGATGGCGCCGGTCTTCCGGGACGACGTCACCGTGGGCACCAAGCAGAAGAAGGAGATCGACGAGGACATCGGCGACGACCTCGACCTGCTGTGCCAGGCGGCCGAGCTGGTGGTCTCCACGCAGTTCGGGTCGACGTCCATGCTCCAGCGCAAGCTGCGCGTCGGCTTCGCCAAGGCGGGCCGGCTGATGGACCTCATGGAGTCCCGGAACATCGTCGGACCCAGCGAGGGTTCCAAGGCTCGTGACGTTCTCGTGAAGCCTGACGAACTGGACGGCGTGCTCGCCGTGATTCGCGGGGAGTCTGACGGTTAGGGCTTCGGGCCACCCGGCGTGTCGGGACTGCGCCGGGTGGCGGCACCACCGTGATCCACCCGTTAAACATCGGCGGGCAACCGTTTCCCTTCGCAGTACGTCAAGTTGAGCGAGAGCAGGGGTGCAGGTACCGGCCTGGGCCTCCCGCTCCCGTCCGCCGTCGGGCTGACCGGCCATTCCGATGGCGTACAAGTTCGTTCGCCCGCTTGCCCCACCCTTTCGTACCCCGCCTAGACTGAACGCTCAGCACAGGTGGCTCACACGCTCGAAAGGCGCCCCCGTGTCCATCGGCAGCAACTCCCCCGAAGACGAGCCCCCGTTCACCGACGCCCCCCAGGCCGACGGTCCCTCCGTCGGCACCGCCCTGCGCCAGGCCCGCGTCGCGGCCGGGCTGAGCGCGGATGACGTCAGCAACGCCACCCGCATCCGCCTCGCCATGGTGCACGCCATCGAGGAGGACGACTTCTCCTCCTGCGGCGGCGACGTATACGCGCGCGGCCACATCCGCAACCTGGCCAAGGCGGTCCACCTCGATCCCGCCCCGCTCATCGCGCGGTTCGACGCCGAGCACGGCGGCCGGCCCGCGCCCACCCCGGCGGCCCCCCTGTTCGAGGCGGAACGCATCCGCCCCGAGCGCCGGGGCCCCAACTGGACCGCGGCCATGGTCGCGGCGATCGTCGTCGTCATCGGCTTCGTCGGTTTCACCGCCATCAAGTCGCAGACCGGCGGCGACACGGACGTCCAGGCCGTCGAGGGCAACGCCTCGCCGTCCGCCAGCAAGTCGGCCGCGCCCACCCCGAAGTCGGGGCAGTCCGCCACGCCGAAGTCCGACCCGTCCGACAGCGCCATCGCGGCCGCCCCGCAGGACAAGGTGACCGTCCGGGTCACGGCGCCGGGCGGGCGGAGCTGGATCTCCGCGAAGGACCACAACGGGCGCATGCTGTTCGACGGGCTGCTCAACAAGGGCGAGTCCAAGACCTTCCAGGACAGCACCAAGATCAACCTGATTCTCGGTGACGCCGGGGCGATCGAGCTGTACGTCAACGGCAAGAAGATCGAGGACGACTTCCGGCCCGGTGCCGTGGAGCGGCTCACGTACACCAAGGGCGACCCCGAGGTCGGGTGACGCCTTCCGGGCGCCCGGAGCGAGCGGACACGGACGGGGTTGGCCGACAACGGCCAACCCCGTCGACATGGGGTGCGGGACAGACAAAGTAGTCTTGAGCCCATGCCTGAACGCCGTACCGTCGCACTAGTCACTCTCGGCTGCGCCCGTAACGAGGTGGACTCGGAGGAGCTCGCAGGCCGTTTGGAGGCGGACGGCTGGCAGCTTGTCGAGGACGCCGCGGACGCCGATGTCGCCGTGGTCAACACCTGTGGGTTCGTCGAAGCCGCCAAGAAGGACTCCGTCGACGCCCTCCTCGAGGCCAACGACCTCAAGGACCACGGCAGAACCCAGGCCGTCGTGGCGGTGGGCTGCATGGCCGAGCGGTACGGCAAGGAACTGGCCCAGGCGCTGCCCGAGGCCGACGGCGTGCTCGGCTTCGACGACTACGCCGACATCTCCGACCGCCTCCAGACCATCCTGTCCGGCGGGGTCCACGCCGCCCACACCCCGCGCGACCGCCGCAAGCTGCTGCCGATCAGCCCGGCCGAGCGCCAGGAGTCCGCGGCCGCCGTCGCCCTGCCCGGCCACGGCCCGGCCGACCTCCCGGACGGCCTCGCGCCCGCCTCCGGCCCGCGCGCGCCCCTGCGCCGCCGCCTCGACGGCTCCCCGGTCGCCTCGGTCAAGCTCGCCTCCGGTTGTGACCGGCGCTGCTCCTTCTGCGCCATCCCGTCCTTCCGCGGCTCCTTCATCTCCCGCCGCCCCAGCGACGTCCTCAACGAGACGCGCTGGCTGGCCGAGCAGGGTGTGAAGGAGGTCATGCTGGTCTCCGAGAACAACACCTCCTACGGCAAGGACCTGGGCGACATCCGCCTGCTGGAGTCCCTGCTGCCCGAGCTGGCCGAGGTCGACGGCATCGAGCGGGTGCGTGTCAGCTACCTCCAGCCGGCCGAGATGCGCCCCGGCCTGATCGACGTGCTGACCTCCACCCCGAAGGTCGTGCCGTACTTCGACCTGTCCTTCCAGCACTCCGCGCCGAACGTGCTGCGTGCCATGCGCCGCTTCGGTGACACCGACCGCTTCCTTGAGCTGCTGGACACCATCCGGAACAAGGCCCCCGAGGCCGGCGTCCGCTCCAACTTCATCGTCGGCTTCCCCGGCGAGACCGAGGGCGACCTGGCCGAGCTGGAGCGCTTCCTGACCGGCGCCCGCCTGGACGCCATCGGGGTCTTCGGCTACTCCGACGAGGAGGGCACGGAGGCGGCCACGTACGACACCAAGCTCGACGAGGACGTGGTGGCCGAGCGTCTCGCCCACATCTCCCGGCTCGCCGAGGAACTCGTCTCGCAGCGCGCCGAGGAGCGCCTCGGGGAAACCGTGCGCGTCCTGGTGGAGTCCGTCGACGGCGAGGACGGGGTGTACGGCCGCGCCGCGCACCAGGCCCCGGAGACGGACGGCCAGGTGCTGCTCACGAGCGGCGAGGGTCTCGCCGTGGGACGTATGGTCGAGGCGAAGGTGGTCGGCACCGAGGGGGTCGACCTGGTGGCCGAGCCGCTTCCGGGCTCGTCGGTGTGTAGCGAGGAGGCGGCCAGATGACCGGAGTCCCGGCATCCGCCTCGGGCGGCTCCTCCGGCGCGCGCGGCGCGACCGGCCAGGCCGTCGACGGTGCTCCGGAGGTCTCCGACCCCGCCGCCGCCATGGAGGCGCGGCACCCGCGCGGCGGCAAGCTCGCGGCCGCGGCCGTCAACCAGGCCAGCGTCTGGAACGTCGCCAATCTGCTCACCATGCTCCGCCTGCTCCTGGTGCCGGGCTTCGTGGCGCTGATGCTGGCGGACGGCGGCTACGACCCGGCCTGGCGCTCCTTCGCCTGGGCGGCCTTCGCGGTCGCCATGATCACCGACCTGTTCGACGGGCATCTGGCACGCACCTACAACCTGGTCACCGACTTCGGGAAGATCGCCGACCCGATAGCGGACAAGGCGATCATGGGCGCGGCGCTGATCTGCCTGTCCTCCCTGGGCGACCTGCCCTGGTGGGTGACGGTGGTCATCCTGGGCCGGGAACTCGGCATCACCCTGCTGCGTTTCGTGGTCATCCGGTACGGCGTCATCCCGGCCAGCCGGGGCGGCAAGCTGAAGACGCTCACCCAGGGCGTCGCGGTCGGCATGTACGTGCTCGCGCTGACCGGCTGGCTGGCCACCCTGCGGTTCTGGGTGATGGCGGCCGCGGTCGTCCTCACGGTGGTCACCGGCCTCGACTATGTGAGGCAGGCCATGGTGCTGCGTCGCCGGGGAATCGCGGAGCGGGCGGCGGCGTTGGAAGAGCGAGAAGCGTGAACCCCACGGCCACCGAATTGGTGCGGCTACTCACAGTGAACGGCGAGACGCTCGCCGTGGCCGAGTCGCTCACCGGTGGCCTGGTCGCCGCCGAGATCACCTCGGTCCCCGGCGCCTCCCAGGTGTTCCGGGGTTCGGTCACCGCCTACGCCACCGAGCTGAAGCACCGGCTCCTCGGCGTCGACGCCGGTCTGCTGGAGCGGTCCGGCGCGGTGGACCCGCAGGTCGCGGCCCAGATGGCGACCGGTGTGCGCGAGGCCCTCGGTGCCGACTGGGGCATCGCCACCACCGGGGTGGCCGGCCCCGATCCGCAGGACGGGCAGCCGGTCGGCACGGTGTACGTGGCCGTCGACGGACCTCTCCGGCAGGGTTCGCCTTCCGCCTCCGGCGGAAAAGTGGAGGCCCTGCGGTTGAACGGCGGCCGTGCGGAAATTCGTATGGAGAGTGTACGGAGCGTACTCGCAATGCTTCTTGCGGAGCTTGCGGGCGAACAGACCGGAAATGAGCGGGCACAGGATACGGAACGGAACGGGGGGTTTTGATGTTTGCAGCCCTGAGTGAACACGACATCGCTCCCCGCACGGCCGCGGCGCGAGGCGGTACGGTGGGGCGAGAAGGATGCGGCTACGCGGTCCGAGGAGGGAGCCACCGATGATTCTGCTCCGTCGCCTGCTGGGTGACGTGCTGCGTCGGCAGCGCCAGCGCCAGGGCCGTACTCTGCGCGAAGTCTCCTCGTCTGCCCGGGTCTCACTCGGCTATCTCTCCGAGGTGGAGCGGGGGCAGAAGGAGGCTTCCTCCGAGCTGCTCTCCGCGATCTGCGACGCGCTGGACGTACGGATGTCGGAACTCATGCGTGAGGTGAGTGACGAACTCGCACTCGCCGAGCTGGCCCAGTCCGCCGCCGCCACCGACGGCGTACCGGCACCGGTCCGGCCGATGCTGGGTTCCGTGTCGGTGACCGGTGTGACACCGGAACGGGTGACCATCAAGGCACCCGCCGAAGCGGTGGACGTGGTCGCCGCGTGACCTGCGCGCACGCGGCCTAGCGCCCGATACGTGTGAGCCCCGGCCGGGCCTCCCTGGATTTTTCCAGTGAGGTGCGGCCGGGGCTTTCTCATGTGCTTGTCCAGATGCTTTTCAGGTTCTTTGCTCCGTTTGCCCGGTGCGGGCGGCCCGGTCATGGTGGGAGGGACCCCAAGCCCGCCGAGGATCCGAGGACAGCGGATGTACGTGGTGAAGAGTTCCCTTCCCGAGGCCGAGCTGAAGACCGTCTCCGAGGCGCTGCAGGGGGCGCTCGTGGACCTGGTCGATCTCTCGCTGGTCGCCAAGCAGATCCACTGGAACGTGGTCGGGCCACGCTTCCGGTCCATCCACCTCCAGCTCGACGAGGTGGTCCTGTCCGCGCGCAACGCCTCCGACCTGGTGGCCGAACGCTCCTCCGCGCTGGGCGTCCCGCCGGACGGACGGGCGCCCACGGTCGCCTCCGGCACCGGCATCAAGGTCCCGCCGGCCGGCTGGATCAAGGACACGGACGCGGTCGCGGGGATGGTCGCCGCCCTCGGCGCGGTCATCGGCCGGATGCGGGAGCGGGTGAACGCGACCGGCGACGCCGACCCCGTGACCCAGGACATCCTCATCCAGATCACGGGCGACCTCGAAAAACACCATTGGATGTTTCAGGCCGAGAGCGCTTAGAAGAACGGGGGTTCCGCGCCGGCCGTGCCGGGCGTCTGCCCGGCGCTGCCCCGGTGAGCCCTTCGGTGCGCCTCCCGCAGGTGGCAGGTGGTGTTCTAGCTTCTCCGGCTGGAGGTGGCGGGTCCGTGGACGGGCGAATAGTGCGCTGGGGGGCAGGTGTGGGGTTCGGCGTGGTGTGGTGGTGGGCCGTGCTGCGGCTGACCCTGGGGGACGGCGCGGGGGTGCTGGAGGGGTCCGTGGTGCTCGGGGGGTGGGGGCTGGGGGTGCTGCCGGTGCACTGTGTCGCCAAGGACCGGGCCGAGGGGGCGGTGCGGACCGGGCGGTGGCGGGAGGCGTGGCGGAGCACGGGGGAGGGTTCGGACGCGGAAGCGGGTGCTGCGGTAACTCATTCCGGTGAATCGGGGGCGGGGTGAGCGGGGGCTGCTCCGGTGGGGCTTGAGCTGAGTCTGGGCGGAGGCTCGGGTTCGCTTCGCGGTTGGCAGGCGGGGAGTCAGCGCGCGGGGCGCGGGTAACGCTCCCGCCAGCGCTGGGCGGTGCCGGGTGCGGGGGTGGGGCCGCTCTGGCAGGTGGGGCACCAGTAGGTGGGACGCTCCTGGGTGCCGTCGCCCTGGTCGGCCACGCGTACCGGGGTGCGGCAGCGCAGGCAGGGACGGGAAGCGCGGCCGTAGACGTAGAGGTCCTTCCGGGGCAGGCCGGTGGTCTGGCGGACCGGGCGGGCCCGGTTGACCTCCAGCAGGCGCTGGGCCATACCGGGAAGCAGGGCGGCGCGGTCCTCGGGGAGTGCGCCGACGGGGAGCCACGGGGTCACGCCGAGCAGGAAGCACAGTTCGCTCTTGTATATGTTGCCGATTCCGGCGAGATTGCGCTGGTCGAGCAGGGCCTCGCCGAGGGCGCGGTCCGGGTCGGCGTACAGGTTGGCGAGGGCGAGTTCCGGGTCCCAGTCGGGGCCGAGGAGGTCGGGCCCCAGATGGCCTACGACGCGCTCCTCGTCCTCGGTGCGCAGCAGCTCCAGCACCGACAGGCGGTAGCCGACGGCCATGCGGTCGTCGGCGCCCAGGACGACGCGGATCTGGTGTCCGGCACCGCCCCGCCAGGCCTGGCCTGTGCCGTACACCTTCCAGGCGCCCTCCATCCGCAGATGCGTGTGCAGGGTGAGGCCGCCCTCGAAGCGAGTGAGCAGGTGCTTGCCGCGCGGGGCGGTGTTCAGCACGGTGCGGCCGGTTAGGTCGACCGTCGCGTACTGCGGCACCCGGAAGTCGCTGTGGGTCAGCACCCTGCCCGCGAGCGCGTCGTGCAGCCGCTTCGCGGTCTGCCACACCGTGTCACCTTCGGGCATGCGTCCAGGGTGCCACGGCGCGGGGGCCTTCTCCGGCCGCCGGGCCTACGCGCGCAGGCGCAGACCGCGTGGCGTCGCTATGAAGCCGGCGCCCTCCAGCAGGGGGCCCAGGGTCGAGGTCAGGGCCGCGGTGCCGTTGATCCGCTCCACGGTGACCGTGCCCAGGGAGCCCGCGCGGGCGGCCGCCGCCAGGGCCTCCGCCGCCGCGCGCAGGCGGGGGTCGTCGGCCGCCGCGGAGTCCGGTTCGGTGGGCCAGGCCAGCAGGGTCTTGCCGCCGCGCTCCATGTAGAGGGTCAGCTCGCCCTCCACCAGGACGACCAGTGAGCCCGCCTTGCGGCCCGGCTTGTGCCCGGCACCGGTCG
This sequence comes from Streptomyces griseoluteus, assembly GCF_004784465.1. Taxonomy (GTDB): domain Bacteria; phylum Actinomycetota; class Actinomycetes; order Streptomycetales; family Streptomycetaceae; genus Streptomyces; species Streptomyces griseoluteus. The sequence continues at coordinate 20,275 of NZ_SRRU01000006.1, forward strand.
GGGGTTCGGGCCAGGGCAGGGCGGCGCCGTACGCGTTGGCGGGGTCGGCGGCGGCGAGGACCACCGCCTTGGAGTCGGGGGCGGTGTCCCGCGTACGGGGGCCGTAGCTCCGGCTCGCAAGGGAGCCGTAGCCCGAGCCGCCGCGCGGGCCGCCCTGGCCGGGGGAGGCGTACGGGTCGGTGATGGTCGCCGGGCCGAAGGGGCGCGGGAGACCGCCGTCGTCCCCGCCCCGGGGCGGCCAGGCGAAGTCGCCGTCGATGCTCGGATGTCCGAATCCGCCGGAGGACGGGTCGAAGGCGTCGGACGCGGCGTGGCCGTTACCGGGGAAGGGCGGGAGCGCGCCGTTGCCCGCAGGTGCCGGGGCGGGCATCACCCGCTCGCCCCGGTCACGGGCGTTCGACACCGCCCGGAGGCGGTCCACCGCGCCGTCCATGGCGAACTGGGCGGCGCCGAGACCTTCGACCACATAGCCGCGCCGGGCCTGGCCGCTCTCCTCGAACACGGACAGCACCCGGTACACCGCCGAGAAACCGCCCTCGACGCCCTCCGCGCCCACGGCACCGCGCGTCACCACCCCGTGCCGGTCCAGCAGGGCACGCGCACGCGCGTGGGCGCGCACGGTGGCGTCCGGCTCGGGCACGGGCAACAACGACCAGCGGCCGCCCACGGTCGGCGGGCCGGACCGCGAGGTGGCGCGGGCGGCGGCGGTCAGGGACCCGTAACGCCCTCGCGGGACATTGCGTTTGGCACGGTGGGCCGTCGCACCCGCCGTTCGGCCCGAGCCCAGCAGGGCGCGCATCGGGGCCAGGGTGTCGTTGGTGAGCCGGCCCGACCAGGCCAGGTCCCACAGGGCGTCGGCCAGGTGGGCGTCGCTGGCCTCGGGGTGCGTGGTGGCGCGGACCTGGTCGGCGATCTGCCGGAAGAACAGGCCGTAACCGCCGGAGAGCGTGTCCAGGACCGACTGGTGGAGCGGGCTCAGCTCCAGGGGGTGGGCGGGCGGCAGCAAGAGGGGCGCGGTGTCCGCGAGGTAGAGCGAGACCCAGCCGTCCTTGCCGGGCAGCGAGCCCGCCCCGGCCCACACGACCTCACCCGCCGCGGTGAGCTCGTCCAGCATCGACGGCTTGTAGTCCGCCACGCGGGACGGCAGGACGAGCTTCTCCAGCGCGGAGGCGGGCACCGAGGCGCCCTGCAACTGCTCGATGGCGCGCACCAGTCCGTCGGTGCCGCGCAGCGTGTGGCCCTTGCCGATGTGCTGCCACTGCGGGAGGAACTGGGCGAGCGCGGCGGGCGGCACCGGCTCCAGCTCGTGCCGCAGCGCGGCCAGCGAACGGCGGCGCAGCCGGCGCAGCACCGTGGCGTCGCACCACTCCTGGCCGATGCCCGCCGGATGGAACTCGCCCTGCACGACCCGGCCGCCGGCGGCCAGCCGCTGGAGGGCCCCCTCGGTGACCGCGACGCCCAGACCGAAGCGCGCGGCGGCGGAGGCCGAAGTGAAGGGGCCGTGGGTACGGGCGTAGCGCGCCAGGAGGTCGCCGAGCGGGTCCTTCACCGGCTCGGTGAACGCCTCGGGGACACCGACCGGCAGCGCCGTGCCCAGTGCGTCGCGCAGACGGCCCGCGTCCTCGACGGCCGCCCAGTGGTCCGCACCGGCGACGCGCACCTTGATGACCCGCCGGGCGGCGGCCAGCTCACGCGCCCACTCCGGCTCGGCGCCCCGCTCGGCCAGCTCGGCGTCGGTCAGCGGGCCCAGCAGCCGGAGCAGGTCCGCGACGCTCTCCGGGTCCTTGGCACGCCGGTCCTCGGTGAGCCACTGGAGTTCGCGCTCCAGCTCGGTCAGCACCTCGGCGTCGAGCAGCTCCCGCAGTTCCGCCTGGCCCAGCAGCTCGGCCAGCAGCCGGGAGTCCAGGGAGAGCGCGGCGGCGCGGCGCTCGGCGAGGGGGGAGTCGCCCTCGTAGAGGAACTGGGCGACATAACCGAACAGCAGGGAGCGGGCGAACGGGGAGGGTTCGGGGGTGGTGACCTCGACCAGGCTGACCTTGCGGGACTCGATGTCGCCCATCAGCTCGACCAGGCCGGGCACGTCGAACACGTCCTGGAGGCACTCGCGGATCGCCTCCAGGACGATCGGGAACGACCCGAACTCGCTGGCCACCTCCAGCAGCTGAGCGGCGCGCTGGCGCTGCTGCCACAGCGGGGTGCGCTTGCCGGGGTTGCGGCGTGGCAGCAGCAGCGCGCGGGCGGCGCACTCCCGGAAGCGGGAGGCGAACAGGGCCGAGCCGCCGACCTGGTCGGTGACGACCTGGTCGACCTCGCCCTTGTCGAAGGCGACGTCCGCCGCGCCGACCGGGGCCTGCTCGCCGTCGTACTCCGTGCCGCCCTTGCCGGGGCTCTGGTCCAGCAGGTCCAGGCCCATCAGGTCGGCGTCGGGCAGGCGCAGCACGATGCCGTCGTCGGCGTGCATGACCTGTGCGTCCATGCCGTACCGCTCGGAGAGGCGGGCACCCAGCGCGAGCGCCCAGGGGGCGTGGACCTGGGCGCCGAAGGGGGAGTGGATCACGACTCGCCAGTCGCCCAGCTCGTCCCGGAAGCGCTCCACGACGATGGTGCGGTCGTCCGGGACGTGCCCGCAGGCCTCGCGCTGCTCGGCGAGGTAGGACAGGACGTTGTCCGCCGCCCACGCGTCCAGGCCCGCGGTGAGCAGGCGCAGCCGGGCGTCCTCCTCGGACAGCGCGCCGACCTCGCGCAGGAACGCGCCGAGTGCACGGCCCAGTTCGAGCGGGCGGCCGAGCTGGTCGCCCTTCCAGAAGGGCAGCCGGCCCGGCACACCGGGCGCGGGGGAGACCAGGACCCGGTCGCGGGTGATGTCCTCGATGCGCCAGGAACTCGTGCCCAGCGTGAAGACGTCGCCCACGCGGGACTCGTACACCATCTCCTCGTCCAGCTCGCCGACCCGGCCGCCGCCCTTCTTGGGGTCGGAACCGGCGAGGAAGACGCCGAACAGGCCCCGGTCGGGGATGGTGCCGCCGGAGGTCACGGCGAGCCGCTGGGCGCCGGGCCTGCCGCTGATGGTGCCGGCCACGCGGTCCCACACCAGACGGGGGCGCAGTTCCGCGAACGCGTCCGACGGGTACCGGCCCGCGAGCATGTCCAGGGTGGCGGTGAACGCGGACTCGGGGAGCGAGGCGAAGGGCGCCGCGCGCCGCACGGTCGCCAGCAGGTCGTCGAACTGCCAGGTGTCCAGCGCCGTCATGGCGACGATCTGCTGGGCCAGCACGTCCAGCGGGTTGGACGGCACCCGCAGCGACTCGATCCCGCCCGAGCGCATCCGCTCGGTGACCACGGCCGCCTGCACCAGGTCGCCCCGGTACTTGGGAAAGACCACGCCAGTGGAGACGGCGCCCACTTGGTGCCCGGCGCGGCCCACGCGCTGGAGGCCGGAGGCGACCGAGGGCGGGGACTCGACCTGGACGACCAGGTCGACGGCGCCCATGTCGATGCCCAGCTCCAGGCTGGAGGTGGCCACCACGGCGGGCAGCCGCCCGGCCTTCAGGTCCTCCTCGACGAGTGCGCGCTGCTCCTTGGAGACCGAGCCGTGGTGCGCGCGGGCGATCACCTGCGGCGCGCCCTGGGCCGCGCCCGAGCCGCCCATCAGCTCGGCCGGGGAGTGGTGCTCGTCCAGCTTCTCGCCGGTGGCCCGCTCGTAGGCGATCTCGTTGAGCCGGTTGCACAGCCGCTCCGCCAGCCGGCGGGAGTTGGCGAACACGATGGTCGAGCGGTGCGACTGGACCAGGTCGGCGATCTTCTCCTCGACGTGCGGCCAGATCGAGGGCTTCTCTGCCTTGTCGTCGCCGTCGGCCGCGGGGGAGCCGCCCAGCTCGCCCATGTCCTCGACGGGCACGACCACCGAGAGGTCGAACTCCTTGCCCGACTCGGGCTGGACGATCTCCACCTTGCGCTGGGGCGAAAGATAACGGGCCACCTCGTCCACCGGCCGCACGGTCGCCGACAGGCCGATCCGGCGGGCGGGCTTGGGCAGCAGCTCGTCCAGCCGCTCCAGGGACAGCGCGAGGTGCGCGCCGCGCTTGGTGCCCGCGACCGCGTGCACCTCGTCCAGGATCACGGTCTCGATGCCGGTGAGCGCGTCCCGCGCGGACGAGGTCAGCATGAGGAACAGCGACTCGGGGGTGGTGATCAGGATGTCCGGCGGGCGGGTCACCAGGGCGCGCCGCTCGGCGGGCGGGGTGTCGCCGGAGCGGATGCCCACCTTGATCTCGGGCTCGGGCAGGCCCAGGCGCACGGACTCCTGCCGGATGCCGGTCAGCGGGCTGCGCAGATTGCGCTCCACATCGACCGCGAGCGCCTTCAGCGGGGACACGTACAGCACCCGGCAGCGCTTCTTCGGGTCGGCCGGGGGCGGGGTGGAGGCCAGCTGGTCCAGGGCGGCGAGGAAGGCGGCCAGCGTCTTGCCGGAGCCGGTCGGCGCCACCACCAGCGCGTCCGACCCCTCGTTGAGGGCCTTCCAGGCGCCGGCCTGGGCCTCGGTGGGCGCGTGGAACGCCCCCGTGAACCATTCGCGGGTCGCGGGGGAGAAGCCTTCGAGGGCCGGGTGGGCGGGACTGACCATGCCTCTATCCTGCACCCGCCCACTGACAATCGGGCTGACCTGGGCAAACGGGACGGATCGGGGTGCGCCTCGACCGGCGGGCGTGGCCGACAATGGGCGTATGGCGGGTTCAGACGAGCGGGCACGGCACTGGCGGTACGCGGAACTGCCCGGCGTCGACCTGCTCCGTGCCCACTACATCCGCAAGACCTTCGTCCGCCACACCCACGAGAATTTCGTGATCGCGGCCATAGTGGACGGCGTCGAGGTCTTCCACCACCGGGGCGCCGACGTCTCCGTGGGCGCGGGTGCCCTCGCCCTGGTCAACCCGGACACCCCGCACACCGGGCGCGCGGGCGTCCCCGAGGGCTGGCGGTACGGCGCGGTCTACCCCTCGCCCGAGGTGGTGGCCGGGATAGCGGCCGAGACGACCACCATCCGGGGCACGCCCGGCTTCGTCGCGCCGATGGTGGACGACCCGTACACCGTCCGCCTCGTCCACCAGATCCTGCGCGCCGCCGAGGAGGGCAACGCGCTGGCCGCCGACACCCTGCTGAGCGTCGCGGTGACCAGGCTGCTGCGGCTCAACGGCGGCCCGCTGCCCGAGCGGCGCCCCCGCTCGGCCGGCGCCGGGATCGCCGCACGCGCGCGTGCCGTGCTGGAGGAACGGATGGCGGAGCCGCCCGGCCTGGAGCGCCTGGCCACCGACCTCGGCACCAGCCGCTTCGCCCTGCTGCGGGCCTTCCGGGACGCCTACGGCATGCCCCCGCACACCTGGCTCACCGACGCGCGCGTACGCCGCGCCCGGCTCCTGCTGGACACCGGCACCCCGCCCGCCGAGGCCGCCGCGCTCGTCGGCTTCACCGACCAGCCCCACCTCAACCGTCACTTCGCCCGCATCGTCGGCGTGCCGCCGGGCGCCTACCAGCGCGAACGCGAGAACGTGGGCGGGCGCAACAACGTACAAGACGGCGCCGGGCGGGCGGCCGTAGCGTCCGGGGCGTGGCACAGCGACAGACAGCACTCGCGGACAGAGCCGCCGAGGACGCGGGAAAGCCGGACAGCGCCGTCGTACGGGACGCCCTCGGGGTCGGCGTCGCCGTAGGGCTCTCCGGCTTCGCCTTCGGCGTCACCTCGGCCGGCAGCGGACTCGGACTCCTCCAGACCTGCGCACTCAGCCTCCTGGTCTTCACCGGCGCCTCCCAGTTCGCCCTCGTAGGGGCACTCGCGGCCGGCGGGAACCCGTTCACGGCTGCGGCGGGCGCGTTCTTCCTGGGCGTGCGCAACGCGTTCTACGGGCTGCGGCTCTCGCAGTTGCTCGCCCTCCCGCGCGCGTTGCGGCCGTTCGCCGCCCAATGGGTGATCGACGAGACCACCGCCGTCACCGTGGCCCAGCCGGACCGCCGCTCGGCGCGGCTCGGCTTCACCGTCACCGGGCTCAGCCTCTACGTGCTGTGGAACCTCACCACCCTGCTCGGCGCCCTCGGCGCGCAGGCCCTCGGGGACACCGACGCCTGGGGGCTGGACGCGGCGGGACCCGCCGTCTTCCTGGCGCTGCTCGCGCCCATGCTGACCACCTTCACCGAACGCGCGGTCGCTGCCCTGGCGGTCGTCCTGGGCCTCGGCCTGCTGCCCGTACTGCCCGCCGGGGCCCCCGTACTGGTGGCTGCCCTGGCGGCGCCGCTCGCCCTGCTCGTCCAAGGCCTTCGGGCCCGCTCCGCCCAGCGGCCGGACGCCCCGGAGGAGGACCGTTGAACACCTGGCTCGCCATCGGCGTCACCGCGCTCGGCTGCTACGCCGTCAAACTCGCCGGACTGCTCGTCCCCGCGAGCGCCGTGGAACGGCCCCTGGTCAAGAAGCTCGCCGCGCTGCTGCCGGTCGCCCTGCTGGCCGCCCTCACCGCCCAGCAGACCTTCGCCGACGGCCACGCCCTCGTCCTGGACGCGCGGGCCGCAGGAGTGGCCGCTGCGGCCGTGGCGCTGCTGCTCCGGGCGCCGTTCCTGGTGGTCGTCGCGGTGGCCGTGGTGGTGACCGCCGGCGTACGCGCCCTGACCGGCTGAGCGCCGGGTCAGCCGACGTAGCGGCCGTACGCCCTGAGGGTGCGCAGCGCCTCGATGGTCACCCCGGCGCGCGCCTCCAGGGCCGGAGCCGGTGCCCACTGGCGCCAACGAACGGGCCAGCCGCCGTCCTCCTGCTGCTCGGCGGCGAGGAAGTCCAGCGAACGCGCCATCTCCTCGTCCGTGAACCACGCCCGCGCGAGCGAGACGGGGGTGCGCGCGAAGTCGTGCGGGAAGTGGTGCTCGCCGGGCGCGTAGCCGGGGGCGACGGGGTACGTGTCGAGACGGTCCGGGTCCAGCGCCGCGAGCCGCCGCTCGCGCACCAGGCGGCCGAGCCGGTCGGCGGCCGCCTCCGCGCGGGCACGGTCGGGAGCGGCGTCCAGGAAGGCCACGGCGGCCTCGATCTCGTACGGATGCGACGCTTCCAGGGCGTCCACGGCCTGCCAGCAGAAGTCGGTGGCCCGGAACAGCCACGCGTGCCACACCTCGTTGCGATGCAGCAGGCCCACCACCGGACCCGTCGCCAGCAGCTCGCTCGGCGGGTCGTCCACCACCGGCACGAAAGGTGCCACCGGGTAGCCGCGCTGGCTCGGACAGACCGCCGGCAGGGCGCCGTCCGCGGTGGACACCGAGCTCAGATAGCGGCACACCCGCTCCACCCGCTGCCCGCCGCACCGGCCGACCGCGTCCAGAACGTGCAGCGCGCGGGCGGTGTGCAGCGGCTGGCTCACCGGGCCGCGCAGGTCGGGCTCCAGAGCGTGGCCGTAGCCGCCGTCCTCGTTGCGATAGGCGTCCAGGGCACGCTCCACCGGGTCCGCGCCGCCGTTCAGGAAGCGGTACGCGAAGAGCCGCTGTTCCAGCACGCGCGCGGTGAGCCAGACGAAGCGCTCCGCGCGGAGGAGGGGGGTGTGCGCCGGGCGCGCGGAGGGGAGTGAGGGACCATCTGATTCGGCCATGGACCAGACCGTAGAGCCACCGGAGCCCGCCGAGAACGGTCCCGGACACTCCCGCCCCCTGAGGCGGGATACTTGAGGCATGCGGTTGACGGTCTTCTGGCAGCGGATGGCGGAGCACTTCGGTGCGGGGTACGCCGACTCCTTCGCGCGCGATCACATCATGTCCGAGCTGGGCGGACGGACAGTGCACCAGGCACTCGAGGCCGGCTGGGACGCCAAGGACGTGTGGCGCGTGGTGTGCGCCGTGATGGACGTGCCGGGGGACAAGCGCTGAGCCGCGGTCGTCGCCCGGTGCCGGGCGACATCGGCCGAAAGGCGGGGGTGAAATACGCGGATCGCCGGCCCCCGGTCGGCGGACACCCCGCCGGGTGTGTTGACGGCCACATACCGAGTAGGTGCCCCGGGCCCTCATACGGTCCGCGCTGTCGGTGGCGTGGGCCAGACTTGGCCCGTGGCACGCATCGACGACATCGAGCCGACCGACCCGCAGACGGCACCTCCGGCCGAGGCCGCCGCCTCCGCCGGCACGCCGCCGCGTGAGCCCGCGGCCGGTGCGCTCACGAATGCCCGGATGCCGCGCTGGCTGCCGCGCGCCATGGTGCTGGCGCTCGCGCTGGTCGCCCTGTTCCAACTGGGGAGCTGGGCCTTCCACGAGCTGACCGGGCTCCTCCTCAACATCCTGATCGCGTTCTTCCTGGCGCTCGCCATCGAGCCCGCCGTCAGCCTTATGTCCGCGCGCGGGATGCGCCGGGGGCTCGCCACCTTCCTGGTCTTTCTCGGCCTGGCAGTCGTCACCGCGGGCTTCTTCACCCTGCTCGGCTCGATACTCGCGGGCCAGATCATCAAGATGATCGAGGGATTCCCCGAGTACCTCGACTCGGTCATCAACTGGGTCAACCAGACCTTCCACCTGCAGGTCCGCCGGGTCGACGTCCAGGAGGGCCTGCTCCACTCCGACTGGCTGCGCAAGTACGCGCAGACCAGCGCGGCCGGCGTGCTCGACGTGTCCGCGCAGGTGCTCGGCGGGCTCTTCCAGATCCTCACCGTCGGCCTGTTCTCGTTCTACTTCGCCGCCGACGGCCCCCGGCTGCGCCGTGCCCTGTGCTCGGTGCTGCCGCCCGCGCGGCAGGCGGAGGTGCTGCGCGCCTGGGAGATCGCCGTCGACAAGACCGGCGGCTACATCTACTCGCGCGGCCTGATGGCCCTCGTCTCCGGCGTCGCGCACTACATCCTGCTCCAGGCCCTCGGCGTGCCGTACGCGCCCGTGCTCGGCGTCTGGGTCGGCCTGGTCTCGCAGTTCATACCGACCATCGGCACCTATCTCGCGGGCGCGCTGCCGATGCTGATCGCGTTCACCGTGGCGCCCTGGTACGCGGTCTGGGTGCTGGTCTTCGTCGTGGTCTACCAGCAGTTCGAGAACTACATGCTGCAGCCCAAGCTGACCTCCAAGACCGTCGACATCCACCCGGCCGTCGCCTTCGGCTCGGTCATCGTGGGCACCGCCCTGCTCGGCGCGGTGGGCGCCCTGATCGCCATTCCGGCGGTCGCCACGCTGCAGGCGTTCCTGGGGGCGTACGTCAAGCGGTACACGGTCACGGACGACCCGCGCGTGCACGGCCACCGGCTGCCCCGGCAGGGCCGCCCCAACACCTTCCTCCGCCTCCGCCTGGGGCGCCCGCGCGGCCCGGAGCCGGACTCGGAGGGCTAAGGGTCTGGGAGGCTTCCCGCTCGGCGCGGGCGCGGTGGTGGGCCGCCACCCGCTCCTGGGTGGCGCACCGCCGCGAGCAGTAGCGGCGGGGCGGGCCGCTGCCCCGGGTGACGTAGACGTTGTCGCGGGGCCGTTGCTCGATCGGGTGGAGCGCGGGCCGACCGGCCGCGCTCATCGGGGTCGCGCTGCTGATCGGCACTGGCGAGGGCGCCCGCAGTTGACGGCCCTGTTCGCCGTCCGCCAGCGCGAGTCCCCTGACCGTCTGCGCAGCCAGATCTTCACGACGGGCGCCAGCATGAAGATCACCGGCTTCGCCGTGCGGGCCGTGCTCGCGGGGCCGCTTGCGGCGCTTTCCTTGCCGGGTGCTCTGCTGCTGGCGGCGGGGGTCGCCGCTGTGGCCTGTCTCAGGGGCCCGGGGCGGCTGTGAGGCTCCCGCAGCGCCTTCCACAGCCGGGCCAAGCATGCTCGACCGCACCGGACCCACCGGGGGCTGACGTGCTTGACATGAAAATCGAACATCCATTCTTATGGAAGCGCAGGCGAGGCCGACGGCAGGGATTTACGTACGGTTCGGGTAGGGATGTACCCCAGTTATCCACAGGCCGGGCCGACGTCGGGGCGCGTTGTCAGTGGCAGGCGTTAGCGTCTTTGACGTGAAGCGATCGACTCAAGCAAACCGGGTGGAACCCATGGCAGGAACCGACCGCGAGAAGGCGCTCGACGCCGCGCTCGCACAGATTGAACGACAATTCGGCAAGGGCGCAGTGATGCGCATGGGCGAGCGGTCGATGGAGCCCATCGAGGTCATCCCGACCGGCTCGACCGCCCTCGACGTGGCCCTCGGCGTCGGTGGTCTGCCGCGCGGCCGTGTCGTGGAGATCTACGGCCCGGAGTCCTCCGGTAAGACGACCCTCACCCTGCACGCCGTGGCCAACGCGCAGAAGGCCGGCGGCCAGGTCGCCTTCGTCGACGCGGAGCACGCCCTCGACCCCGAGTACGCGAAGAAGCTCGGCGTTGACATCGACAACCTGATCCTGTCCCAGCCGGACAACGGCGAGCAGGCGCTGGAGATCGTGGACATGCTGGTCCGCTCCGGCGCGCTCGACCTCATCGTCATCGACTCCGTCGCCGCGCTCGTCCCGCGCGCGGAGATCGAGGGCGAGATGGGCGACAGCCACGTGGGTCTCCAGGCCCGCCTGATGAGTCAGGCCCTGCGGAAGATCACCAGCGCGCTCAACCAGTCCAAGACGACCGCGATCTTCATCAACCAGCTCCGCGAGAAGATCGGCGTCATGTTCGGCTCGCCGGAGACCACGACCGGTGGCCGCGCGCTGAAGTTCTACGCCTCGGTGCGCATCGACATCCGCCGGATCGAGACCCTGAAGGACGGCACGGACGCGGTCGGCAACCGCACCCGCTGCAAGGTCGTCAAGAACAAGGTCGCCCCGCCGTTCAAGCAGGCCGAGTTCGACATCCTCTACGGCCAGGGCATCAGCCGCGAGGGCGGTCTGATCGACATGGGCGTGGAGCACGGCTTCGTCCGCAAGGCCGGTGCCTGGTACACGTACGAGGGCGACCAGCTTGGTCAGGGCAAGGAGAACGCCCGCAACTTCCTCAAGGACAATCCCGACCTCGCCAACGAGATCGAGAAGAAGATCAAGGAGAAGCTGGGCGTCGGAGTGCGTCCCGAGAAGCCCGCCGCCGAGCCGGGCACGGACGCCGCCGCGGTCACCGCCCCCGGCGCCGATGCCAAGGCCACGGACGCCAAGGCTGCTCCCGCCCCGGCCAAGGCCACCAAGCCCAAGGCCGCCGCAGCCAAGAGCTGACCCGTGACGCGACGAACCGACTGGGCCGAGTACGACCACTCCGCGTCCGGTGCCCCACGGGGGAGGGGCATCGGACGCGACCCGGCCACGGCCGGGCCCGGTGACGACGCGGACGGACTCGAGGACAGCCACCCGGCACCACGCCGGTCCGGGTGGGACGGCACAGGCTCGGAGGGGTCCCACGGGGGCGGCTCCTCCCGGCGCGGCCGTCGGCGGCGCGGCTTCGGGGAGCCCGCCGGCACGGACGAGGACACCCCGCGCCCGTCGAGGGCCGGGCAAGGGGTGTCCTCCACGGAGGCGGACCCGGCCGAGAAGGCGCGGAACATCTGTCTGCGCCTGCTCACCGGAACCCCGCGCACCCGCAAGCAGCTCGCGGACGCCCTGCGCAAGCGGGAGATCCCGGACGAGGTCGCCGAAGAGGTGCTGTCGCGGTTCGAGGAGGTCGGACTGATCAACGACAGTGCCTTCGCGGACGCCTGGGTGGAGTCGCGGCACCACGGCCGGGGGCTGGCCCGTCGCGCCCTCGCCCGTGAACTGCGCACCAAGGGCGTCGACTCGGCGCTGATCGACGAGGCAGTGGGACAGCTCGACTCCGAGCAGGAGGAGTCGACCGCCCGCGAGCTGGTGGACCGCAAGCTGCGTGCCACCCGTGGGCTCGACCGGGACAAACGGCTCCGCCGCCTCGCCGGGATGCTCGCCCGCAAGGGGTATCCCGAGGGCATGGCCCTCCGCGTCGTCCGTCAGGCGCTGGAGGAAGAGGGCGAGGACACGGAGTTCCTGGCGGAGGACGGATTCTGAGGGTCGGCCAGGAGGGTCCGCTCAGGGCGCCTAGCCCCGAGCGGACGTAGTGCTCAGGCCACCGGCTCCACCGGCTCCACCGGCTCCACCGGCTCCACCGGCAGCCCCGCCGCGCGCCACGCCTGGAAGCCGCCCACCAGGTCGGTCGCGCGGCGCAGGCCGAGCTGGTGCAGGGAGGCGGCCGCCAGGCTGGACGCGTAGCCCTCGTTGCAGATGATCACGACCCGCAGATCGTGCCCGGTGGCCTCCGGCACCCGGTGGCTGCCCTGCGGATCGAGCCGCCACTCCAGCTCGTTGCGCTCGATCACCAGGGCACCAGGGATCAGCCCGTCCCGGTCGCGCAGGGCCGCGTACCGGATGTCGACCAGCAGGGCCTCGCCGTCGCGGGCCGCCTCGTGCGCCGCTCGCGGCTCGATGCGCCGGTAGCCGGAGCGGACCCGTTCCAGCAGCTCGTCGATGCCGACCGGACGCAGCGCGTCGCTGTCGCCGCTCACTGCCAGTCCTCCGGGCGCTCGACCTGCTCCAGCCGGAGCACCTGGCCAGTACGGCTGTAGCGGCGGATGCGCGGCAGCGGCGGGTAGTAGGCGTGGACCGAAACGGCGTGCCGGTCGGGGGAGTCGTTGAACACCTCGTGCACATGGTGCCGGCCGAAGGCACGGCCCTGACCGGCGCCGAGGCGCCGTTCGCGGTCGACGTCCCCGATGAGTTCCAGGGTCCGCCAGCCGTCGGTGGGCAGCCGGGCGGCCAGTGAGTTCTCGTGCAGCTCGCCGGACGCGGTGAGGAAGGCGCCGACCGAGTCCGCGTGGTCGTGCCAGCCGGTGCCGGTGCCGGGCGGCCAGCCGATCAGCCACGCCTCGCTGCCGCCCGGCCCCTCCAGCCGCAGCCAGGTGCGGCCCTCGGGGTCGAGCGGGAGGGAGGCGATCAGTTCCGCGTCGGCGGCGGCGCGCCGGAGGAAGTCGAGCAGCTCGGCCTGGCTCGGGGCCGAGGTGGGCGTGGGGGAGGTGAGGGGGGAGACAGACACGTGCACCGTCCTGAAGAGAGTTCGCCGAACGGGCGCGCGACGGCGCCCGGAGAAGGGGGATGCGAATTCAGCAGGACGGACGACACACGCAGCCCGCGTAGCGGAGCAGGTCCATATGGACCCTCCGCCACAGGCATACATGGGTGTCGGTCACGATTCGGAGTACAACATGCCGCCGCACTCCGGTCAATCGGTCCTCATCATGTGGACAGCGAGGGGCCGCGCCCGAGGTCAGCGGGCCCCCGAACCGGCCTCCGCCTCCTCCTTCAGAGCGTCCTCCAGCGGCACCGCGCCCCCGAGCGCGGCCTCCCCCGCCGCGTACAGATCGGCGGGCCGTACCCCGCTGAGCGCGGTGACCAGATGGCCGTCCGGGCGGATCAGGAGCACGCTGTGCGCCGGGGCTCCCGGATAGCTCTCCGCGACCAGCAGCTCCGCCCGGTGCGGCAGCGCGGTCACCGCGGCCGCCAGCCGGGGCATGACCCCGGCGGACATCCAGTGCTTGCGGTCCCACACCCCTGTACCGGGCGCGATCAGGACGACGAGCAGCGCCCCCCGGCCCAGCCGGTCGCGCAGCCGTACGAAGGAACCGTCCTCCGCCGTGACCCGTACATCGGTGACAGGCGCGCCCGGCTCGGTGTCGACCGGGATCTCGCCCTCCAGGTAGCGGGGCGCGAGCGGCGAGGCGGCGTACGCCCCCGGCTCGCCGAGCGCACCGCGCCCCAGGTGACCGTCCGTCATCAGGGTGTCGTGATTGCGGGACGCGCCGGGGATGTAGCCGCGCAGTCCGCCGCCGCCGCGCAGCACCGGGAGCAGTTGGTCGGCGGCGCGCAGCCGGGCGGCGACCACCGCGCGCCGCTCGGCCTGATAGCTGTCGAGCAGCGCCTCGTGCGCGCCGTGGTGCCAGGCGACGGCCAGCTTCCAGGCGAGGTTGTCGGCGTCCCGCAACCCCTCGTCGAGGCCCTGGGTGCCGAGCGCGCCCAGCAGGTGGGCGGCGTCCCCGGCGAGGAAGACCCGGCCGGAGCGCCACCGGCGGGCCAGCCGGTGATGGACGGCGTGCACACCGGTGTCGACGAGGTCGTAGGCCGGGACAGCGCCTCCGGTCCAGCCCGCGAGAGTCTTGCGGACGTTGCTCACCATGAACTCGGGCGTGATCAGGTCCTTGCTGGCCGGCAGCAGCCAGTCCAGGCGCCAGGTGCTGTCCGGCAGCGGGCGGGCGCTGACCTCAGTGGAGGGATGACCGGACGACCGCCACGGCGGCATCCGGTGCAGCAACGCACTGCCTTCCCACGGGAGTTCGACGCGCAGGGTGGCGACCGCGTGCCGCTCCACCGCCGTTCGGCCGGGGAAGCGGATGTCCATCAGTTTGCGGACCGTGGAGCGGGGGCCGTCGCAGCCGACCAGATGACTGCCGCGCCACCAGGTGCCCCGCGGGCCGCGGGTGTGCGCGGTGACGCCGGAGCGCTCCTGTTCGAGGGAGTCGAGACGGCTGTCCAGGGCGACCTCGATCAGCGGTTCGGCGTCGGCGGCCGCGCGCAGGGCGGCGGTGAGGACGTGCTGTTCGACGTGGAGCGGCGCGGGGTCGCCGGCCGCGAACGCGATCTCGCCCACCACCTGCCTGCGTCGCTGCGAGCGCCAGCCGCTCCAGCGCAGCCCCAGGGCACCGGCCCGTACCGTGGTCAGCCGCTCCAGGAGTGCCGCGGTGTCCTCGCGCAGTACGACGGTGCGCGCCGGCCGGGGCTCGTCCTTGCCGCCGGTCTCGTCGAGGACGACGGACGGCACCTCCTGGCGGGCCAGCGCCAGGGCGAGCGTGAGCCCGACGGGCCCCGCTCCGACGATGATCACCGGGTCCACGGCGTGGCGCCCCCTGCCCATGACGATGCCTCGACGAACACGCGGGAACAGGAAGGTGAAGCGGGGTGCACGATCACAGAACGTATGCAACCCATTGGCAGAGTATGCGTCAAGTGACCGGGGCCCGTGGCGATCACTCCACCAGGATCGGGCACGGAGCCCAGGACCGCAATGGGGGGCCGGGACGGCGCTTGCACGCCGTCCCGGCCCCCCAGGGGCACGTCTGAGCAGGTGTCAGCCGGTCTTGCCGGCAGGCGCCGAGCCGCCGACCTCACCCGCGTTGAGGTCCTCGACCGTGCCGGCCCCGAGCACCGCGCCGGTACCGCGCGTGCTGCGGCGCAGCCGGCCCTCCAGCCAGGAGGCGAAGGAGGTGAGCAGGAAGTTCAGCACGATGTAGAGGACCGCCACCACGGCGAAGCTCTGGATGACGTTGGCGTAGTTGGCCGCCAGGGTGCTGCGGGCGTTGAGCAGGTCGGTGAACTGGAGCATGACACCGCCGAGCGCCGTGTCCTTCACGATCACCACCAGCTGGCTGACGATGGCCGGGAGCATCGCGGTGACGGCCTGCGGCAGCAGGATGCCCGCCATCGTCTGGCCCTTGCGCAACCCGATGGCGTACGCGGCCTCCGTCTGCCCCTTCGGCAGCGAGAGGATGCCCGCCCGGACGACCTCGGCGAGCACCGAGGCGTTGTAGAGCACCAGGCCGGTGATGACGGCGTACAACGGCCGGGAGTCGCTGGGGATGTCGGTGGAGCGGACGTAGAACTCACCGGCGAACAGCATCAGCAGCAGCACCGGGATGGCGCGGAAGAACTCCACGACCACGCCGGCCGGTATGCGCACCCAGCGGTGGTCGGACATCCGGGCTATGCCGAATATCGCTCCCAGGGGCAGCGCGATCACCATGGAGAGCGCGGCGGCCTTCAGGGTGTTGCCGAGACCGGGCAGCAGATAGGTGGTCCACGCCTCGCTGGTGGTGAAGGGCTTCCACAGCGCCCACGCCCACTGGCCCTTGTCGTCCAGCTTCATCGCGGCCCACCACAGCACCAGGCCGAGCAGGACGAAGAAGACCACCGAGAGGACGACGTTGCGCGTCCGGGCGCGGGGGCCGGGCGTGTCGTAGAGGACGGAACTCATCGCTTCACCGCCAGTCGCTTGCCGAGCCAGCCCAGCAGGAGGCCGGTCGGCAGGGTCAGTACCACGAAGCCGAGGGCGAAGACGGCGCCGATGGCCACGGTCTGGGCCTCGTTCTCGATCATCGTCTTCATCAGGGTGGCGGCTTCGGCCACGCCGATGGCGGCCGCCACCGTGGTGTTCTTGGTCAGGGCGATCAGGACGTTGGCCAGCGGGCCGATGACGGAGCGCAACGCCTGCGGCAGCACGATCAGCCGCAGCGTCTGGGAGAAGCTCAGCCCGATGGCGCGGGCCGCCTCGGCCTGCCCGAGCGGCACCGTGTTGATGCCGGAGCGGATCGCCTCGCACACGAACGCCGCCGTGTAGGCGATCAGTCCGAGCACGGCCAGCCGGAAGCCCTGGATCTTGAAGTCCTCGGCGCCCATGGTGACGCCGAAGATGTCGGCGAGGCCGAGCGAGGTGAACAGGATGATGATCGTCAGCGGGATGTTCCGCACGATGTTGACGTAGGCGGTGCCGAACCCGCGCATCAGCGGGACAGGGCTGACCCGCATGCCGGCCAGCAGGATGCCCCAGACGAGGGAGCCGACGCCGGAGAAGACGGTGAGCTGCACCGTCGTCCAGAACGCCCCCAGGACGTCGTAGCCTTCAAGAAAGTCGAACACGTTCTCCCGCGCTTCCGGGTGTGTGGCCTACGGGGTGGTCGGGGCGCGCCGCCGTCCGGGAAGCGGTGGACGGCGGCGCGGGCCGTGGACCGTGCGGAGCCCGCCAGGTCCTCGCGTTGTGGAGCCGGGACTACTTGACGATGTCGCCGATCTTCGGGGCGGGCTCGTTCTTGTACTGGGCCGGCCCGAAGTTCTTCTCGACGGCCTTGTCCCACGACTTGTCGGCGACCATCTGCTCCAGCGCCTTGTTGATCTTGTCGACGGTCGCGGAGTCGCCCTTCTTGACGCCGATGCCGTAGTTCTCGTTGCTGAGCTTCAGACCCGTGAGCTGGAACTGGCCCTTGTACTTGTCCTGCGCGGCGAAGCCCGCGAGGATCGAGTCGTCCGTGGTCAGCGCGTCCACGGCGCCGCTCTGGAGACCGGCGACGCACTCCGAGTAGCCGGACAGGGGACGCAGGTTGGCCTTCGGGGCGATCGTCTTCTGGACGTTCTGCGCCGAGGTCGAACCGGTCACGGAACACAGCTTCTTGCTGTTGAGATCCGTGCCCTTGGTGATGTCGGAGCCCTTCTTCACCAGCAGGTCCTGGTGGGCCAGCAGGTACGGGCCGGCGAAGTCCACCTTCTGCTTGCGCTCGTCCGTGATGGAGTAGGTGGCCGCGATGAACTTGACGTCGCCGCGCTGGAGGGCGTTCTCGCGGTCGGCGCTCTTGGTCTCGACCCACTCGATCTGCTTCGGCTGGTAGCCGAGCTTCTTGGCGACGTAGGTGGCGACGTCCACGTCGAAACCGGAGAAGGAGCCGTCGGGCTGCTTCAGACCGAGACCCGGCTGGTCGAACTTGATGCCGATCTTGATCTTCTTGCCGCCCGAGGCGTCGTCCTTCTTGTCGCCGCCGCACGCGGTGACGGACACGGCGAGCGCGAGCACGACGGCGGAGGCGGCTGTGACCTTGCGGAGCTTCATGGTGGACATCCTTTGCGTGATGCGTGACGGAGCGAACGTGAGAAAGAGCGCGAGGACGCGGGCCGCCGCGCGGACGGCACCGGGCCGCCCGGAGATCCGGACGGCCGGGACTGCACGGTCGGTGCGGGAGCCCGGCCCGGGGCTCAGTGGTGCAGGATCTTGGACAGGAAGTCCTTGGCCCGGTCGCTGCGCGGATTGCTGAAGAACTGCTCGGGGGCGGCCTGTTCGATGATCCGGCCGTCCGCCATGAAGACCACGCGGTTGGCGGCCGAGCGGGCGAAGCCCATCTCGTGGGTGACGACGACCATCGTCATGCCCTCGCGGGCCAATTGCTGCATGACCTCGAGGACTTCGTTGATCATCTCGGGGTCCAGGGCCGACGTGGGCTCGTCGAAGAGCATCACCTTCGGGTCCATCGCCAGCGCCCGCGCGATGGCCACGCGCTGCTGCTGGCCGCCGGACAGCTGTGCCGGGTACTTGTCGGCCTGGCTGCCGACGCCGACCCGGTCGAGCAGGGCGCGCGCCTGCTCCTCGGCCTTCTTCTTGTCCGTCTTGCGGACCTTGAGCTGGCCCAGCATCACGTTCTCGAGCACGGTCTTGTGCGCGAAGAGGTTGAAGGACTGGAACACCATCCCGACGTCCGCCCGCAGGCGGGCCAGCGCCTTGCCCTCCTGGGGCAGCGGCTTGCCGTCGATGGTGATGCTGCCGGAGTCGATCGTCTCCAGACGGTTGATGGTGCGGCACAGGGTCGACTTGCCGGACCCGGACGGCCCGATGACCACGACGACCTCGCCGCGGCCGATCGTCAGGTCGATCTCCTGGAGCACATGCAACGCGCCGAAGTGCTTGTTGACGCTCTTCAGGACGACCAGGTCGTCGGACGCGGCCACGTCTTCCTTGGCCACCGCTACTTCGGTCATCGCTCTCGGGCTCCGTCCTCCTCGGTTTCGGTGGACAGTAGTGACGACCCCGCGTCGGCGTCACCACATCTGAGGTGAATCTGAGCATCACGATCCGATAGCAATCGGACACGTGTCGTAGCACTTGCCTTCTGTGCGCGTATCGGCCGGATAACGGAAGGCCCGGGCAACCGGAACGCTCTTGACTGCGTCGTCCTTCATCGGCGTCACTGCATGGTGCACACGCGCGCACCATCGGTACACACCCGAGAAGAACCCAGACCGGACGAACGCTGAATTGAAGGGGGCCGGGATGAGACTGCTGCTCGTCGAGGACGACAACCACGTCGCCGCGGCCCTCTCCGCGGTCCTCGCCCGGCACGGCTTCGACGTCACCCACGCCCGCAGCGGCGAGGAGGCGCTCCAGGCGCTCGTCCCCGAGGGCCCCGGCTTCGGCGTGATCCTGCTCGACCTCGGTCTGCCCGACCAGGACGGCTACGAGGTCTGCGGCAAGATCCGCAAGCGCACCGGCACCCCGGTCATCATGGTCACCGCCCGCTCCGACATCCGCTCCCGTATCCACGGGCTCAACCTGGGCGCCGACGACTACGTGGTGAAGCCGTACGACACCGGTGAACTCCTCGCCCGCATCCATGCCGTCAGCCGCCGCACCGTCCCCGAGGACGCCGTGACCGGCGACGACAGCACCGCCCTGCTGCTCGGCACGGTCCGCATCGAACTGCCCACCCGGCAGGTCAGCGTGGCCGGGGCCGCCGTCGCGCTGACCCGCAAGGAGTTCGACCTGCTGGCGCTGCTCGCCCAGCGGCCCGGCGTGGTCTTCCGGCGGGAGCAGATCATCAGCGAGGTGTGGCGCACCAGCTGGGAAGGGACCGGGCGCACGCTGGAGGTGCACGTGGCGTCGCTGCGCGCCAAGCTGCGCATGCCCGCGCTGATCGAGACCGTGCGCGGGGTCGGTTACCGGCTCGTCGCCCCGGCCGGATAGCGGGGCCGGGTGCGCACACGGCTCCTGCCGCTGCTCATCGTGCTGATGGCGGCCGTGCTCCTCGCGCTCGGCGTACCGCTCGCCGTCAGCGTGGCCGCGGCCGAGCAGCAGCGCGTCATCGTGGACCGGATAGACGACACCGCGCGCTTCGCCGCGCTCGCCCAGTTCGTCACCGACACCCCGAGCGGCAGCCGCTCCACCGCCCCCGACGAGCGCCTCCGGACCCTCCACCGTGAGCTGGAGAGCTACCACGACGTCTACGACATTCGTGCCGGTGTCTTCTACAGCGACCGCTCCGCCATGGTCAACGCACCCGGCGACTGGTTGGTACCGCAGGAGGGGGCGGTCCGGGCGGCCTTCGAGGAGGCGCTGCTCAGCCGCCGCAGCCACGACCCCGGCCAGGTGTGGCCCTGGCAGCGGTCCCGGCTCGTGGTCGCCTCGCCGGTCATCCGGGACGGGGACGTGGTGGCGGTCGTCGTCACCGACTCGCCCACCGAGCAGATGCGGTGGCGGGTGCTGCGCGGCTGGGCGCTGATCGCGGCCGGGGAGATAGCGGCGATGCTCCTCGCGGTGGGCGCGGCGCTGCGGCTGACCGGCTGGGTGCTCCGGCCGGTGCGCATCCTGGACGCCACCACCCACGACATCGCCACCGGGCGTCTGAAGTCGCGTGTCGCGGTCGGCGGCGGGCCGCCCGAACTGCGGCGGCTGGCAAGGTCGTTCAACGAGATGGCGGACAACGTCGAGGACGTGCTGGAGCAGCAGCGCGCCTTTGTCGCGGATGCTTCCCATCAACTGCGCAACCCCCTTTCGGCTCTGTTGCTGCGGATCGAACTGCTCTCCCTCGAACTCCCCCAGGGCAACGAGGAGATCGCGTCCGTGCGCACCGAGGGCAAGCGGCTGGCCCAGGTGCTGGACGACCTGCTCGACCTGGCGCTGGCCGAGCACGCCGAGACCGAGGCCCGGCTGACCGACATCGGCGCACTGGCCGAGGAACGGGTCGCCGCCTGGACGCCGACCGCCGAGGCCAAGGGCGTCCGGCTGGTCGGCGACTGCCCGCCCACGACCGCCTGGGCCGACGCGATCTCCCTGTCCAGCGCGCTGGACGCGGTGATCGACAACGCGGTCAAGTTCACTCCCGAGCACGGCACGGTCGAGGTCGGTGTCCTGGCGAGCGGAGACACCACCACCATCCAGGTCACCGACACCGGGCCGGGCCTGACCGACGACGAACTCGAGCGCGTGGGCGACCGGTTCTGGCGCAGCGGACGCCATCAGAACATCAAGGGCTCAGGACTCGGCCTGTCCATCACCCGCGCCCTGCTCGCCGCGACGGGCTGCTCCATCTCCTACGGCCACCACGAGCCCGAGGGCCTGCGGGTCACCGTCACCCTGCCCCGGCACGCCCCCGCCTCCGGCCCCGTCAGGGCTTGACGGAGCGGTAGTAGCGGCGGGCGCCGGTGTGCAGGGGGAGCGGGTCGGTGTAGATGGCGGTGCGCAGATCCACGCGCTGTGCGGAGTGCACGTGCTTGCCTATCTCGTCCCGGCTCTTGATCACGATGCGGGTTATCCACTCCGTGAGCCTCGGGTCCAGGTCCGAGCGCGTCATCAGCAGGTTGGACACCGCGATGGTGGCCACCGTGGAGCCGCCCTGGACGAGCGGATACGCGGACTCGGGCATGTTGGTGGCGCGGTAGTAGCGCGCCGGCTCCCCTTCGGCGTGCAACTGGGAGACGAGCTTCCCCTCTATCGGTATGAACCGGAACCCCGACTTGTCCGCCAGTTCGGTCAGCCCGCCGGTCGGCAGGCCCCCGGACCAGAAGAAGGCGTCGATGTCGTGGTCAGCCAGCATGTCCGGACCGGTGTCGATCCCCGCGGACACCGGGACGATGTCCTTCTCCGGGTCGATCCCGGCGGCCTTTAGCACCCCGTTCGCGATCAGCCGCACACCGGAGTTGGGCAGGCCGGTGGCCACCCGCTTGTCCCGGAGGTCGGCGACGCTGTCGATCTTGGCGCCGGGCGCCACGACGAGCTGCACATAGTCGTCGTAGAGCCGGGCCACCCCGCGCAGCCGGTGCTCGGCGGGGTGCGCCTGCTGGTACGTCTTCACCGCGTCGGCCGCCGCGATGGTGAAGTCGGCCTTGCCGGACGCCACCCGCTGCACGTTCTCTTGCGAACCGGCGCTGCTGGTGAGCTTCACGGTCAGACCCGGCATGTCCTTCGCCAACTCGTTGCGCAGACGGCGGCCGTATTCCTCGTACACCCCGCGGGTGCCGCCGGTGCTGAACACGATCGTCCCGCTCGGCGGCTTCTCGCCGAGCGGTGCCAGCCACCAGAGCAGCAGGCCGAGCACCACGACTCCCACGCCCGACGCCCACAGCAAGCGGCGCCGGCCGGGCAGCCGGGCGGAGATCTCGGCGAACGGGAACACCTTGGACATGCCGGCGATCCTGCCAGGCCGGAAGCGGCCGGACCAGGGCTGTGGACAACCGCGCGACCGTCTCTCTGGCCGCCTGTGGACAAGCGGCGGGGGTGTCGGAGGCGGCGGTTACAGTCGCCGCATGAGCACTTCTCCCGCCCGTCTCGTCAGCGAGTTCCACCGCGCCTTCGGTCTCGACGCCCGCGCCGTACCCACCGAGATCAGTCCCGAACTCGCCGCGCACCGAGGGGAACTGCTCGCCGAGGAGGCCGCGGAGGTGGCCGAGGTCTCGGTCACCGGCCCCCTCGACCACCTCGCGCAGGAACTGGCGGACGTGGTCTACGTCGCCTACGGCACCGCCCTGGTCCACGGCATCGACCTCGACGAGGTCATCGCCGAGATCCACCGCGCCAACATGAGCAAGGTCGGGCCGTCCGGCGAGATCAGCCGCCGCGAGGACGGCAAGGTCCTGAAGGGCGACCACTACCGGGCGCCCGACGTGTCGGCGGTGCTGCGCCGCCAGGGATGGACCCCGGCCGAGCACTGACGGCCCGGCTGTGTCCCCGGCCACGGGCCGCCGGGAGGGGGGACGGAGGGCGTCCGGGGACCGCCTACCCTTGACCCATGACCACCAGCAGCGACCGGAGCCCGGCAGTGGACGTTCGAGAAGCCAAGACGTACGAGGTGCGCACCTACGGGTGCCAGATGAACGTCCACGACTCCGAGCGATTGTCCGGGCTGCTCGAGGACGCCGGTTACGTACGGGCGCCCGAGGGTTCGGACGGGGACGCCGACGTGGTCGTGTTCAACACGTGCGCGGTCCGCGAGAACGCGGACAACCGGCTCTACGGCAACCTCGGCCGGCTCGCGCCGCGCAAGGTGTCGCGCCCCGGGATGCAGATCGCGGTCGGCGGCTGTCTCGCCCAGAAGGACCGCGACACCATCGTGAAGCGGGCGCCCTGGGTCGACGTCGTCTTCGGTACGCACAACATCGGCAAGCTGCCCGTCCTGCTGGAGCGCGCCCGCGTCCAGGAGGAGGCGCAGGTCGAGATCGCCGAGTCGCTGGAGGCGTTCCCTTCCACCCTGCCGACCCGGCGCGAGAGCGCGTACGCGGCCTGGGTGTCGATCTCCGTCGGCTGCAACAACACCTGCACCTTCTGTATCGTCCCGGCGCTGCGCGGCAAGGAGAAGGACCGCAGGACCGGCGACATCCTCGCCGAGATCGAGGCGCTGGTGGCCGAGGGCGTCAGCGAGATCACCCTGCTCGGGCAGAACGTCAACGCCTACGGCTCGGACATCGGTGACCGCGAGGCGTTCAGCAAGCTGCTGCGGGCCTGCGGAAAGATCGAGGGCCTGGAGCGCGTCCGCTTCACCTCCCCCCACCCCCGCGACTTCACCGACGACGTGATCGCCGCCATGGCCGAGACGCCGAACGTGATGCCGCAGCTCCACATGCCGCTCCAGTCCGGCTCGGACTCCGTCCTGAAGGCGATGCGCCGCTCGTACCGGCAGGAGCGGTACCTCGGCATCATCGAGAAGGTCCGCACCGCCATCCCGCACGCGGCCATCACCACCGACATCATCGTGGGCTTCCCCGGCGAGACCGAGGAGGACTTCGAGCAGACCATGCAGGTGGTCCGCGAGGCCCGCTTCGCCCAGGCGTTCACCTTCCAGTACTCCAAGCGTCCCGGCACCCCCGCCGCGACCATGGAGGGGCAGATCCCCAAGGAGGTCGTGCAGGCGCGCTACGAGCGCCTCGTCGCCCTCCAGGAGGAGATCTCCTGGGAGGAGAACAAGAAGCAGGTCGGCCGCACCCTGGAGCTGATGGTCGCCGAGGGCGAGGGCCGCAAGGACGGCGCCACGCACCGCCTCTCCGGCCGCGCCCCCGACAACCGTCTGGTCCACTTCACCAAGCCGGACGAGGAGGTGCGCCCCGGCGACGTCGTCACCGTCGAGGTGACCTACGCCGCGCCGCACCACCTGCTCGCCGAGGGCCCCGTCCTCGCCGTGCGCCGCACGCGCGCGGGCGACGCCTGGGAGAAGCGCAACGCGGCCGAGACCACGGAGAAGGCCGGCGTCATGCTCGGCCTGCCGAAGATCGGTGTCCCCGCGCCGCTGCCGGCCGCCACGAGCGGCTGCGGCTGCGACTGACCCTTACCGCGCCTCGCCTCCGGTCCACGGCACGGGCCGGCCGGGGGTGAGGCGGTTACGCTGCCGATCATGCTTGTCGCAGCCGCCGTCTGCCCCTGTCCCCCGCTGCTCGTCCCCGAGGTCGCCGCGGGTGCCGCGCCCGAGCTGGACGCCGCCCGAGCCGCCTGCGCGGAGGCGCTCGGTGTGCTCGCCGCCGGCCGCCCCGACCGCTTGGTGGTCCTCGGCCCCGCCGAGGAGGGCGGGCACTACCCGCAGGGCACTCGGGGTTCCTTCCAGGACTTCGGCGTCGATCTGGCTGTGAGACTAGGCCCCGGGGACGCGCCCGGTCCGGAACTGCCCGCTTCTCTGGCCGTCGCCGCGTGGCTGCTGGCCCGGACCGGCTGGACGGACGTACCGGTCGAGGGAGTGGCCGTGGACGCCGATCTCCCCGCCGACCAGTGCGCCCGACTCGGAGCGGAGATCGCTGGGGGGAACGACCGGATCGCTTTGCTCGTGATGGGCGACGGCAGCGCCTCCCGCACGGTCAAGGCCCCCGGCTATCTCGACGACCGCGCGGCCCCCTTCGACGCCGAGGCCGCCCGCGCCCTGGGCACTGCCGACCTCGCGGCCCTCGCCGCACTCGACACCGGCCTGGCCCGCGCACTCCATGCGTCCGGCCGCGCCCCCTGGCAGGTCCTCGCCGCGGCGGCCGAGGACGCGGGCCTGGACGGCACCCTGCTGTACGACGAGGCGCCGTACGGCGTCGGCTACCTCGTCGCCGCCTGGAGCTAGCTCTTCGGCGGAGTCCGGGGTGGGGTCTGCGGGCCCTCGCCGGGCTTCCGGCCCTCCTGGCCGAGGCGGTCCACCGCTTCCTTCGCCTTGTCCGTACCGGCGTGGATCTTGTCGGTGTACTTGCCCTTGGTCCGCTGGTCGACCAGCTGCGCGGCCTTGTCGAGACCGTCCTGCACCGCGTCGCCGTGCTGCCGGGCCAGGTCCGTCACCTTGTCCTTGGCCGGGCCGAGCGCTGCCTTCACATTGTCGAACAGACCCATGATCCACCTTCCGGAACAGCCCAAATGCGCGTGATGCGGCGCTTGTGAGTGACGCTACCCCGCCCCAAGCGGCGTCACACCATGCGTCCGCCCAGGTCACGCCCGTAACCCCTGACCGCGTAACCGCACGTCATTCGCCGTCGGCCACCGGCGGGCCCGCGACGTTTGCGAGACTGGTGCGGTGAGCAGTGCATCCCCCGCCCCCCGTGTCATCGCCGTCGTCGGCCCCACCGCGGCCGGAAAGTCCGACCTCGGCGTCTTCCTGGCCCAGCAGCTCGGCGGCGAGGTCATCAACGCCGACTCGATGCAGCTCTACCGGGGGATGGACATCGGCACCGCCAAGCTCACCCCCGAGGAACGCGGCGGAATCCCACACCATCTGCTCGACATCTGGGACGTGACGGTCGCCGCCTCCGTCGCCGAGTACCAGAAGCTGGCCCGCGCCCGCATCGACGCCCTCCTCGCCGAGGGCCGCTGGCCGATCCTGGTCGGCGGCTCAGGACTGTACGTGCGCGGCGCCGTCGACAACCTGGAGTTCCCCGGCACCGACCCCGAGGTCCGGGGCCGCCTTGAGGACGAGCTGGCCCTGCGCGGCCCCGGCGCCCTGCACGCGCGCCTCGCCGCCGCCGACCCCGAGGCCGCGCGCGCCATCCTGCCCAGCAACGGCCGCCGCATCGTCCGCGCTCTGGAGGTCATCGAGATCACCGGGCGCCCCTTCACGGCCAACCTCCCCGGCCACGACTCGGTCTACGACACCCTCCAGATCGGCGTCGACGTCGCCCGCCCCGAGCTGGACGAGCGCATCGCGCGCCGCGTCGACCTCATGTGGGAGGCCGGGCTCGTGGACGAGGTGCGCGCGCTGGAGGCCCGGGGGCTGCGCGAGGGCCGTACCGCGTCCCGCGCGCTCGGGTACCAGCAGGTGCTCAACGCGCTCGCCGGAGAGTGCACCGAGGAGGAGGCGCGCGTGGAGACCGTGCGTACCACCAAGCGCTTCGCACGCCGCCAGGACACGTGGTTCCGGCGCGACCCCAGGGTCCACTGGCTCAGCGGGGCCGCGGCGGACCGCGGGGAACTTCCGGGGCGGGCGCTGACGTTGGTCGAACGACCGGTCACAGCCTGATCACGTCCTGGCATCGGGATGCGCCACCGGTCAGCCCGGCCTCCGGCGCCGTGCCATCATCGAGCTTCGATCGACCAGTGAAGTCCTAGTTGGGAGGGCGCGTGGCGATGGAGGCCAGCCCTCGTGACACCGCAGCAGGCACCGAGCACATCACCACCGACGGTGACGAGCCCGGCGCCGAGGACCGTCTGACCGACGACGGCCCGGACGACATCCCGATCGTGGTCGTCGCCGACGGACCGACGCCCGAGGAGATGTTCGCGGGCGGCCCCGAGGTCGAGGTCGAACTGCGCCCGCAGCGACGGCTGCGCATCTGGCAGCTCGCGCCCATCGTGGGTCTGGCCGCGCTCGGCTCGCTGATGTTCGCCTTCCCGCTCGCCTTCGACTTCGGCGACAGCGGCGCGGTCATCGCCATGCTGGGCCTGCTGATCTGCTCCTGCGCCGCCGGCTGGGGCATGATGGCCGCCCGCCGCGTCGGCTACACCTGGCCCGGCCTGCCCCCGCGCGGCTCCGGCCGCCGCGCCGACTGGCGCGTCGCCCTCTCCTACGCGCTGCTCGTGGGCGTCGTCGCGGTCCTGGCGGTATGGCGGGTCGCCCGCCTGCGCTAGCGCCCCCGGCTGTCCTCGGACGGTGTCCGGGACACCCCGTAGGATCGAGGGATGAGCACGCGGATCGCATTCCTCAAGGGTCACGGCACCGAGAACGACTTCGTGATCGTGCCCGACCCCGAGAACGCCCTCGACCTGACGCCCGCCGCCGTGGCCGCGCTCTGCGACCGCCGGGCCGGCATCGGCGGCGACGGGGTGCTGCACGTGGTGCGCTCCGCCGCGCACCCCGAGGCCCGTGACATGGCCGGCGAGGCCGAGTGGTTCATGGACTACCGCAACGGGGACGGCTCGGTCGCCGAGATGTGCGGCAACGGGGTCCGTGTGTTCGCGCGCTACCTCCAGCACGCCGGACATGTGGGCGAAGGCGACCTCACGGTCGCCACGCGCGGAGGCGTGAAGCGCGTCCACATCGCCAAGGACGACGCCGGCGCCGGAGACGTCACCGTCGGCATGGGCCGGGCCCGCCTGCCCGAGGGCGAGGTCACGGTCAGCGTCGGCGCGCGGAGCTGGCCCGCGCGGAACGTGAACATGGGCAACCCGCACGCCGTCGCCTTCGTGGACGACCTCGCGCACGCCGGTGACCTGCACACCGAGCCGCCGGTCGGGCCGGAGGGCGCCTACCCGGAGGGCGTCAACGTGGAGTTCGTCGTCGACCGGGCCCCCGGACACGTCGCCATGCGCGTGCACGAGCGCGGCTCCGGGGAGACCCGCTCGTGCGGCACGGGCGCGTGCGCCGTCGCGGTGGCCGCCGCCCGGCGCGACGGCGCCGACCCAGCCGTCACCGGCACCCCGGCGACGTACGCCGTGGACGTGCCCGGCGGCCGGCTGGTCATCACCGAACGACCGGATGGTGAGATCGAGATGACGGGTCCCGCCGTGATCGTCGCCGAGGGCGAGATCGACGCAGAGTGGCTGGAAAACGCGGCCCGCTGACCTGGACGAACCGTTTCCCGGCGGCTCTGTACGCCGGGGACCAGCCGTTCTCCGACAGCGAGGCCGTTCGAAACCGCGGCCGACGGGAGGGCGCGTGGCTCAAAATCTAAACCTCCGTTCCGTCGCTCGAATGGGTGATCCGTTTCACGCTGGCCGAGAGGCGGTCGGGAGCACGTGATGGGCTCGATAGCATCAAGCACCGGCACGGACGGGGGAACGTCGCCAACCCTGAGCCGCGTATGCCCTTCGGGCCCCGTCCGCCGGTACACGAGCCGGAGGTGCCCATGAGTGCGGAGGCCACGAACCCTGCGAGCCCAGGCCCGGTAGCGCCCTCGGCGCCCGCGGTGGCCCGCAGGAAGTCCCGGCCGCGGATCGATCTGCGCAGGCTGGGCCGGGCCGCGCTGCTCGGCCCCGCCGTCCGGAGCAAGCTGCCCGACGCCATCGGACACATCGCCGAGGCCCACCGCGCCCACCACCCCGACGCCGACCTCGACCCGCTGCGCCGTGCCTACCTCCTGGCGGAGACCTCCCACCGCGGCCAGATGCGCAAGAGCGGCGAGCCGTACATCACCCACCCCCTCGCGGTCACCCTGATCCTCGCCGAACTCGGCGCCGAGACCACCACGCTGACCGCCTCCCTCCTCCACGACACCGTCGAGGACACCGACGTGACGCTCGACCAGGTCGGGGAGGAGTTCGGGGAGGAGGTCCGCTACCTCGTCGACGGCGTGACCAAGCTGGAGAAGGTCGACTACGGCGCCGCCGCCGAGCCGGAGACCTTCCGCAAGATGCTCGTCGCCACCGGCAACGACGTCCGCGTGATGTCGATCAAACTCGCCGACCGGCTGCACAACATGCGCACCCTCGGCGTGATGCGCCCCGAGAAACAGGCGCGGATCGCCAAGGTCACCCGTGACGTCCTCATCCCGCTCGCCGAACGCCTCGGTGTCCAGGCCCTGAAGACCGAGCTGGAGGACCTCGTCTTCGCCATCCTCCACCCCGAGGAATACGCCCGCACCAGCGAACTCATCGCACAGAACGCCGCCGGGGGAGACCCGCTCGCCGAGGTCGCCGACGAGGTGCGCGCGGTGCTCCGCGAGGCCGACATCCCGGCCGAGGTCCTCATCC
The DNA here is from genome assembly GCF_004784465.1 of Streptomyces griseoluteus. Classification (GTDB taxonomy): domain Bacteria; phylum Actinomycetota; class Actinomycetes; order Streptomycetales; family Streptomycetaceae; genus Streptomyces; species Streptomyces griseoluteus. Next base: position 49,144 of record NZ_SRRU01000006.1, read on the forward strand.
GCCCCCGCCACTTCGTCTCCGTCCACCGCGTCTCCCGCAAGCGCGGCCCGCTGCGCGGCACCGACTTCGGCCGTCTGCTGGTGCTGGTGAACGAGGACGCGGACTGTTACGCCGTCCTCGGTGAACTGCACACCTGTCTCACCCCGGTGGTCTCGGAGTTCAAGGACTTCATCGCCGTACCGAAGTTCAACCTCTACCAGTCGCTGCACACCGCCGTGGCCCGCCCGGACGGCCAGGTCGTCGAGGTTCTCATCCGCACCCACCGCATGCACCAGGCCGCCGAGGCCGGGGTGATCGCCCTCGGCAACCCCTACGCCCCGCCCGCCGAGGAACAGAGCGCCGGTCTCGACGGCGAGCGGGCCGACCCCACCCGCCCCGGCTGGCTGTCCCGCCTCCTCGACTGGCAGCGCGGCGCCCCCGACCCCGCCACCTTCTGGTCCACCCTGCGCGACGACCTCGCCCAGGACCGCGAGATCACCGTCGTCCGGCCCGACGGCGGCACCCTGGGCCTCCCCGAGGGCGCCACCTGCGTCGACGCCGCCTATGCCCAGTACGGCGACGATGCCCACGCCTGCATCGGCGCCCGCGTCAACGGCCGTCTGGCCGCCCTCGGCACAGTCCTGCGCGACGGCGACACCGTGCAGCTCCTCATGGGCCAGGACCCGGCCTCCGAACCCTCCCGCGAGTGGCTGGAGCACGCCCACACCCCGGCCGCCCGCATCGCCATCCAGCGCTGGCTCGCGGCCCACCCCGGCGCCGACGCCCGCGCCTCGGACACCGCCGACAGCACCGCTGACAGCACCGGAGGCAGCCGCCCCGCCAGCAGCGCCCCCGCCGCGCGCCCCCGCGGCGCCGACGTGCTGCTGGACCGGCCGGGCGGCCCGGTGCGCCTGGCCGGCTGCTGCACGCCCGTGCCGCCCGACGACATCGTCGGCTTCGCCGTGCGCGGGGGAGCGGTGACCGTGCACCGGGTGGAGTGCTCCATGGTCGAGGACATGAAGGGCCGGGGGCGCGAGGAGATCGCCGTGCGCTGGGGGGACACCACCGCGTGCCGGGTCACCCTGGTCGCCGAATCGTTCAGCCGTCCCCATCTGCTCGCCGACCTCACCGAGGCGATCGCCGTGGAGGGTGCCGAGATCGTCTCCGCCACCGTGGAGTCCCCCAGCCAGCAGCGGGTCCGCCACACCTACACCCTCCAGCTCCCCGACGCCGCCGAACTGCCCGCCCTGATGCGGGCGATGCGGGACGTGCCCGGCGTGTACGACGTCAGCCGGGCCCAGGCGCCCGCCGCCTGACCGACCCGATCGGGTGGGCCTGGCGCGCGCCGTCGCCACCCGGCGGCCGGGCGCTGGTAGCGGTGGGGCATGCTGCTCACTCGCCCCGCGCGCTCGCACCCCGCACTCCGGTTCCTCCGGCGCCCGAAGGCGGCCCTGCTCGCCTCGGCCGTCACGGTCTGTCTCGTCGCCGCCGGAGCCCCCGCCGAACCGCTGGGCGTCGGCGACCGGATCTTCCCGGAGCTGGGCAACCCCGGCTACGACGTGGCCGCTTACGACCTCGCCTTCACCTACCCCGGCAGCAACGACAAGCCGCTCAAGGCCGTCACCACCATCGACGCCCGGCTCACCGACTCACTGAAGCGGATCAACCTCGACTTCGCGCACGGCACCGTCGACTCCGTCGAGGTCGACGGCCGCAGGGCCGCCTTCACCAGTGCCGGTGAGGACCTCGTCGTCACCCCGGACCACGCGCTGCCGCTCGGCAGCGTCACCCGGATCACCGTGCGGCACACCAGCGACCCCGTCGCCGCCGACGGCCAGGACGGGGGCTGGGTGCGGACCACCGACGGGCTCGCCATGGCCAACCAGGCCGATGCCGCGCACCTGGTCTTCCCGTGCAACGACCATCCGTCCGACAAGGCGATGTTCACCTTCCACGTCACCGCCCCGAACGGCTACACCGCCGTCGCCAACGGCCTGCCGACGGGCGCGGTCAAGGCAGGCGGCTCCACCACCTGGAGCTATCGCTCCCAGCACCCGATGGCCACCGAACTCGCCCAAGTGTCCATCGGCCACTCCGCCGTCGTCCGGCGCACGGGCCCGCACGGCCTGCCGCTGCGCGACGTGGTGCCCGCCGCCGACAAGAAGGAACTGGAGCCCTGGCTCGCTAAAACACCGGACCAGATCGCGTGGGTGGAGAGCAAGATCGGCCCCTACCCGTTCGAGACCTACGGCGTGCTGATGGCGCAGGCCAGCACCGGGTTCGAGCTGGAGACGCAGACCCTGTCGCTGTTCGAGAAGGACATCTTCACCGAGCCGGCCTACCCCAAGTGGTACATCGAGTCGGTCATGGTCCACGAGCTGTCCCACCAGTGGTTCGGCGACAGCGTCAGCCCCCGTACCTGGTCCGACGTCTGGCTGAACGAGGGCCACGCCACCTGGTACGAGGCCCTCTACGCGGAGGAGAAGGCGGACCGCCCCCTTCAGGACCGCATGAAGGCCGCCTACGGAGCCTCCGACCGCTGGCGCGCCGCCGGCGGTCCGCCCGCCATGCCCAAGCCGCCCGCCCCCGGGCAGAAGATCGGCATCTTCCGCCCCAACATCTACGACGGCGCCGCCCTGGTGCTCTTCGCCCTGCGCCAGGAGATCGGCAAGGACGCCTTCGAGCGGCTGGAGAAGGTGTGGGTCCAGGAGAACCGGGACACCAGCGTCGGCACCGCCGACTTCGTCCGTCTCGCCTCCGCCATCGGCGGCCGTGACCTGACCGGCTTCTTCCAGGACTGGTTGTACGGCGAGAAGACCCCGCCCATGCCCGGCCACCCGGACTGGAAGCAGGTCCCGCCGCCCGCACCCTCGAACCCGGCCAGGAAGCGCTGACCCCCGGTGCCCGGGTGATAACCCGATGACGCGGTACTCCGCGCCGTGCGACCATCTTCCGGTCGGCGCGGCGCACGGGAATCTCCCGGAGCACGCCCGCGTTGCACCTCATGAACACCGGTCCCTCGCCGACCTCCCGGTCGATCGACCGCCGGACCGGTCCTCCCCATCGACGTAAGGAACCAATGACCTCCTCTTCTTCCCCTTCACAGGACGCCAAGCGCCTCGCGCACGCCTATCCCGAAGGTCTTCGGGCCGATGCCCTGATGGAAGAGGACGTCGCCTGGAAGCACGACATCGACGGCGAGCGTGACGGCGACCAGTTCGACCGCTCCGAGCGCGCGGCCCTGCGCCGGGTGGCGGGGCTGTCCACCGAGCTGGAGGACGTCACCGAGGTCGAGTACCGCCAGCTCCGCCTGGAGCGGGTCGTGCTCGTCGGAGTGTGGACCACCGGCACCGCCCAGGACGCGGACAACTCCCTCGCGGAGCTGGCCGCCCTCGCGGAGACGGCGGGCGCCCTCGTGCTCGACGGCGTCATCCAGCGCCGCGACAAGCCCGACGCGGCCACCTACATCGGCTCCGGCAAGGCTCTGGAGCTGCGGGACGTGGTGATGGAGACCGGCGCGGACACCGTCATCTGTGACGGTGAGCTGAGCCCCGGCCAGCTCATCCAGCTCGAGGACGTCGTCAAGGTCAAGGTCATCGACCGTACGGCCCTGATCCTGGACATCTTCGCCCAGCACGCCAAGTCCCGTGAGGGCAAGGCGCAGGTCGCGCTCGCGCAGATGCAGTACATGCTGCCGCGACTGCGCGGCTGGGGTCAGTCGCTGTCCCGGCAGATGGGTGGCGGCCGCGGCGGCCTGGCCACCCGTGGTCCCGGTGAGACCAAGATCGAGACCGACCGGCGCCGCATCCGCGAGAAGATGGCGAAGATGCGCCGGGAGATCGCGGAGATGAAGACCGGCCGCGAGATCAAGCGCCAGGAGCGCCGTCGCAACAAGGTGCCCTCCGTCGCCATCGCCGGTTACACCAACGCCGGCAAGTCCTCCCTGCTCAACCGCCTCACGGGCGCGGGGGTCCTGGTGGAGAACGCCCTGTTCGCCACCCTGGACCCGACCGTCCGCCGCGCGGAGACCCCGAGCGGCCGGCTGTACACGCTGGCCGACACCGTGGGCTTCGTCCGGCACCTGCCGCACCACCTGGTCGAGGCGTTCCGCTCCACCATGGAGGAGGTCGGCGACTCCGACCTCATCCTGCACGTGGTGGACGGTTCGCACCCGGTGCCGGAGGAGCAGCTCGCCGCCGTGCGCGAGGTGATCCGGGAGGTCGGCGCGACCGACGTCCCCGAGATCGTCGTGATCAACAAGGCGGACGCGGCCGATCCGCTGGTGCTCCAGCGGCTGCTGCGGGTCGAGAAGCGGTCCATCGCCGTCTCGGCGCGCACTGGCCAGGGCCTGGAGGAGCTGCTCGCCCTGATCGACGAGGAGCTGCCCCGTCCCTCGGTCGAGGTCGAGGCGCTCGTGCCCTACACGCAGGGCAAGCTGGTCGCCCGCGCGCACACCGAGGGCGAGGTGCTCTCCGAGGAGCACACCGCCGAGGGCACCCTGATCAAGGTCCGGGTGCACGCGGAGCTGGCGGCCGACCTGGCCCCGTACACGCCCACCGCGACCGCCTGACCGGCTCTTCCGCCGGAGCACGAAGAGGCCCGCCGTTCCCTCGCGAGAGGGGGCGGCGGGCCTTCGTCATGGGTGCGGGGCGGCTACCGGTTCGCGAACTTCCTGCTCACCGAGTCGTACAGGCCCTTGGCGACCTCGCCGAGCCGGGGACCAGCCAGCCAGCCCGAGGAGGCCGGGCCGATCGAGGTGTTGGAGACCAGCGTGGGCTTGCCGTCGGCGCCCTGCTCCACCCAGCCGCCACCGGAGGAACCGCCGGTCATGGTGCAGCCGATGCGGTACATCGTCGGGTCCGCCTTGGTGATCGACAGCCTGCCGGGCTTGTCCTGGCACTGGTACAGCAACTGGCCGTTGTACGGCTCCGCCGCCGGGTAGCCGCTCGCGGTGACCGCGCTCACCTCGGTCGCGGCGGGAGCGGCGAAGTCCACCGGCAGCGCGCCGCCGACCGTCTCCTCCAGCGACTTGCCCCCGTTGCCCTGCTCCGGCGTCACATGGATCACCGCGAAGTCGTAGGAGGCGCCATTGCCGCCGGTCTCACCGCCACCGTCGATCCACTGCTGCGAGGTCTTGGCCGCGTCGGCCCACCAGACACCGTACGGCGCGACCTGCGCGCGGGAGGCACCCTCCATCTGCGAGGAGGACAGGCTCTGGTTGTTGTACGACGGCACGAAGGCGATGTTCCGGTACCAGCCGCCCTTCTTGCCCGCGTGCACACAGTGGCCGGCCGTCCAGATCAGGTTGGACTTGCCCGGGTGGGCGGGGTCCTCGACGACCGTGGCCGAGCAGACCATCGTGCCCTTGGGGGAGTCGAAGAACACCTTGCCGGAGGTGGCCGCGTTGGTGTGGTACGGCGGGCGGACCGCCTTGGCCTGCACCGGCTGCGGCTCGGGGTCGGTCACGCCCTGGTCGCCGGAGAGGTCGTTGTCGTCGACCCGCTTGGCCGGGTCGTCGGCGCCCCGCATCCGGTCCTTGTCCCACAGACCGTTGATGATCGGGTTGATGAAGTCGTTCGCCTCGCGCAGCCAGTCGTCCCGGTCCCAGTTCTTCCAGGCGCCGTCCTTCCACTTGTCCATGTCGATGCCGTGCTGGCGGAGCTTGTCCTGGAGGTCCTGCGGGACGCGGACCTTCCCGTCCGAGCCCCGGGCGGTGGAGGACGAGCTGCCGCCGGCGTTGTCGTCACCGGCTCCGTCGCAGGCGGTGGCGGTCAGCGCCAGCGCCGAGGCGAGGGCGACGGCCGCCAGCACGCGGGAGGTCCTGCGGGGCGTACCCCTTCCTCGGCGGGCGGTGGACGACGGCCGTATGGAGTGCATGGTGGTGACTCTCCCTGTGGTGAAGGAACTTGACGCCTCGGCCCGGTACCGGCATCCAACTCGCTGCGGAACGGCGCCGGTTCCCCGGACTTCCGGGACGGGACCACACACTATGCGTTCGCTGTAGGTGACTTCCGACGGAACCGCAACGGTTACGTCACGGCAAGGATCTTGGAGCAACCCGTAACCACGCGGCCGGTCGGCTGTTGGTAGCCGTGGGGGACCGCTGCCTGCGCACGTCCCCGTCGAGCAACTCGCCTCTGGACAGCGGGAGGACAGCGAGCCGTGGCCGTGACCGAGTCGGAGGCCGACAGCACCAACCGGGGAACTCCGGCCGTGCACGAGGGGATTCTCAGGCGCCAGTCGGCGCGCGAGTCCGCCGCGCGTACCTATGCCCGGGCCCTGCCCATCGTGCCCGTGCGGGCGCGTGGCCTCACCATCGAGGGCGCGGACGGCCGTCGATACCTCGACTGTCTCTCCGGCGCCGGAGCGCTGGCCCTCGGCCATAACCACCCCGTGGTGCTGGAGGCCATCCGCAAGGTCCTCGACTCCGGCGCGCCCCTCTCCGTGCTGGACCTGGCGACCCCGGTGAAGGACGCCTTCATCACCGAGCTGTTCCACACCCTGCCGGCCGGGTTCGCCGACCGGGCCCGCGTGCAGTTCTGCGGCCCGGCCGGGACCGACGCCGTCGAGGCCGCCCTCAAACTGGTCCGGGCCGCGACGGGGCGCAGCGGCATCCTCGCCTTCACCGGCGCCTACCACGGCATGACCGCGGGCGCCCTGGCCGCGTCCGGCGGTGCCCCCGACCTCCAGGTGGGCCGCCTGCCCTATCCGCAGGACTACCGCTGCCCCTTCGGTGTCGGGGGCCCGCGCGGCGCCGAACTCGCCGCCCGCTGGACCGAGTCGGTCCTCGACGACCCCAAGTCGGGTGTGCCCCACCCGGCCGGGATGATCCTCGAACCCGTCCAGGGGGAGGGCGGAGTGATCCCGGCGCCGGACGACTGGCTGCGCCGGATGCGCCGGGTCACCGCCGACCGGTCGATCCCCCTGATCGCGGACGAGGTCCAGACCGGCGTCGGCCGCACCGGCGCCTTCTGGGCCGTCGACCACAGTGGGATCACCCCCGACGTGATGGTCCTGTCCAAGGCCATCGGCGGCAGTCTCCCGCTGGCCGTCATCGTCTACCGCGAGGAACTCGACGTCTGGCAGCCCGGCGCCCACGCGGGCACCTTCCGGGGCAACCAGCTCGCCATGGCCGCGGGCACCGCCACCCTCGCCTACGTCCGCGAGCACGGCCTCGCCGAACGAGCAGCCACCCTCGGCGCTCGCATGCTGACCCAACTCCGTCAGCTGCAGCACGAGTTCGCTTGTGTGGGAGACGTGCGGGGGCGGGGGCTGATGATCGGGGTCGAGCTGATCGACCCCGCAGCCGCGTCCGTACCGGAAGCACGCGGCTCCGAGCCGGACGGCTGGGACTCCGCCACGGCGCCTCACCCCGCCGATCCCGAACTCGCCGCCGCCGTCCAGCGCGAGTGCCTCGACCGGGGCCTGATCGTGGAACTCGGCGGCCGCCACAACAGTGTCGTACGGCTCCTTCCGCCGCTGACCATCAGCGACGAGCAGGCGTCGGCCGTACTGGACCGCCTCGCCGACGCGGTGACCGCCGCGAACCGCGACCACCAGCGCACGGGCTAGCCCCGCCAGGCCGGCCCACCGCCGACGCGCATCATCCGCGCGCGTCGGCGGAGAGCGGCGAACCCACCTCCCGGCATCGCCACACCAGCCCCACCACGGCCGACCCCGGAACCGTGCCTGGCGCGCGTCGGCACCCTCTGCTCTCGTCACCGCCCCACCTCTCATCCGCCCTGCGAAATCCCTCCGCGACCGAACCCGCACCCGCATCACCCCCGAGGAACTGTCATGAACGCCACCCCCGCACCCGACGGCCGTTCCGAGACCCCCGACGAACCGGCGGACCCCGGCAGCGCCCCCGTACCGCTCGCCGACGCGGTGCCGCACCAGAAGCGGCGCACACCGGTCGCCGGATGGCCCGACGAGCCGGACGCCGATCCACTGGAGGCCCCCGACCCGCACACCGCGGCCCAGGCGGCGGCGGTGGAGAACCTCCTGCGCTGCTGGGTACGTGAGACCGGCCTCGCGGCCCCGGACAACGGCACCCTGCGCATCCCGCTCCCGGCCAGCGGCACGGCCCTCGTCACCCCCGTCCGGCACTGGTCCCCGACCGGCTGGCACCGCTTCGGCCCGCCCCGGCTCGCCGGCGCCCCTGAACAAGCCCCCTCCGTCGACGCCGTCACCCTCGCCGCCCTCCTCACCCGCGAGAGCCCCGGCCGGACGGACCCCGCCGAGCCCCAGGGCACCGCCCCGGCGGACGGCGCCGATCTCGTCGCCCGTGTCGCCGACTCACAACGCCGCACCGCCACCTTCCTGCACGACCGCCGCGCCCACCCCGAGGACGGCCCCGACCTCTTCCTCAGCGCCGAACAGGCCCTCCTCCTCGGCCACCCCCTGCACCCCACCCCGAAGAGCCGCGAGGAACTCACCGACGCCGAAGCCCGGCAGTACGCGCCGGAACTCCGCGGCTCCTTCCCCCTGCACTGGATGGCCGTCGCCCCCTCCCTGCTCGCCTCCGACTCGGCCTGGACCGAACGCGGCCGCCCCGTCCCCGCCGGCCAGCTACTCCGCCGGCTCGCCGGAACCGACCTGCCCCTGCCCGACGGCTACAGCGCCCTCCCCCTGCACCCCTGGCAGGCCCGCGACGTACGGCACCGCCCGCCGGTCGCCGCCCTGCTGAACTCCGGCCTCCTCCGCGACCTCGGCCCCTTCGGTTCGCTCTGGCACCCCACCTCCTCCGTACGGACCGTCCACCGCTCGGGCTCCCCGGCGATGCTCAAGCTGTCGCTCGGCCTGCGCATCACCAACTCCCGCCGGGAGAACCTCCGCAAGGAACTCCACCGGGGCGTCGAGGTGCACCGTCTGCTGCGTGCCGGGCTGGCGAAGCAGTGGCAGGCCGCCCACCCCGGTTTCGACATCGTCCGCGACCCCGCCTGGCTCGCCGTGGACACACCGGACGGACTGCCCGTGCCCGGCCTCGACGTGATGATCAGGCACAATCCCTTCGCTCCCACCGACGACATCGGCTGCGTCGCCGGACTCGTCTCCCCACGCCCGGACTTCGAGCCGAGTCCGACGACAGGTCCCCGGGGGCTCCGCTCCCGCCTGGCCCGGCTCGTCGCGCGGCTCGCCGCCCGCACCGGCCGTCCGGTGGGCGCGGTCGCCGCCGAGTGGTTCCTGCGCTACCTCGAACAGGTCGTCCGGCCCGTGCTCTGGCTCGACGGCGAGGCGGGGATCGCGCTGGAGGCGCACCAGCAGAACACCCTGCTCCGCCTCGACCAGGACGGCTGGCCGGCCGGCGGCCGCTACCGCGACAACCAGGGCTACTACTTCCGCGAGTCCCGCCGGGGTGAACTCGACGCCCGGCTGCCGGGCATCGGAGAGCGCAGCGACACCTTCGTCTCCGACGGGGTCACCGACGAACGCTTCGCCTACTACCTCGCCGTCAACAACGTGTTCGGCCTGATCGGTGCCTTCGGCTCCCAGCGCCTGGCCGACGAACACCTCCTCCTCGCCGCGTTCCGCCGCTTCCTCACCGCCGCCGCCTCCGGCCCCACCGCCCTGCGCAGCTCCCTGCCGGGCAACCTGCTCGACTCGCCCGTACTGCGCTGCAAGGCCAACCTGCTGACCCGGCTGCACGGCCTGGACGAACTCGTCGGACCCGTCGACACCCAGTCCGTCTACGTCACCATCGCCAACCCCCTTCATTCCTGATCCTCTTCATCCACCCGCCCCCATGAGAGGAGCGCATGTGTCCCTCACCGACACCGGCGCCGCCGAAGCCCTGCCCGTCCCGGTCGCCCCCGACTGCCCGGGCAGCGCCGACACCGGGGCGAGCGCGCTCCTATGGGACAGTGAAGAGACACTGGACCTGCGCCTGCCCGCCGAATTCACCGCGCTGCGCTCCACGTTGCCCGGCCAGGCGACCTCACCCCGCGACGGGGACCTGCTGGACGGCATCCACACCTGGGGTCCAATCCCCACTCCCGTGGGCACCTTTGAGCTGGCCCCCCTCCGCCTCGACCGCGATCTCCCCCTCATCCACGGGTGGATGAATGACCCGGCAGTCGCGGAGTTCTGGGAGCTGGCCGGACCCCAGGGCCGGACCGAGCGCCACCTCCGCGCGCAACTCGACGGCGACGGACGCAGCGTGCCCTGCCTGGGCACGCTCGACGGCACCGCCATGAGCTACTGGGAGATCTACCGGGCCGACCTCGACCCGCTGGCCCGCTTCTACCGGGCGCGCCCGCACGACACGGGTATCCACCTGCTCATCGGGGACGCCGCGCACCGGGGGCGAGGGCTCGGCTCCGCCCTGCTCACGGCCGTGGCCGAGCTGGTTATGGAACGCCGCCGCGCCTGCACACGCGTCGTCGCGGAACCTGACATTCGCAACACCCCCTCGGTGACCGCTTTCCGCAAGGCCGGGTTCCGGTGCCGGGCGGAGGTCGATCTGCCCGGCAAGCGGGCCGCCCTCATGATCCGGGACCGGGTCCGGCAGGAACCCTCGTAGCACCACGTGATCGGGTGCTCACCTGTTGTACGTGCGGCGGTTCCGACGAGTTCCCGCTTTCCCGGAAAAAAGTTCAGGAGTTCGAAGGTGTTCTCATCCCGCTCCGCCCGCCCCGGCGCGCGGGCACGATTGTCAGTGCGGGGCCGTAGGGTGGTCGGGCTATGACGAAGCCCTCACTCCCCGAACTCCTCCACGCCGCCGTCTCCGCCGTCGGCGGCACGGAGCGCCCCGGCCAGGTGACCATGGCCGAAGCGGTCGCCGAGGCGATCGACGACACCTCCCACCTGCTGGTCCAGGCGGGTACCGGCACCGGTAAGTCGCTCGGTTATCTCGTGCCCGCGCTCGCGCACGGGGAGCGGGTCGTCGTCGCCACCGCCACGCTCGCGCTCCAGCGCCAGCTCGTGGAGCGCGACCTGCCACGCACGGTCGACGCCTTGCATTCACTGCTACGGCGCCGGCCGGAGTTCGCCATGCTCAAGGGCCGCTCCAACTATCTGTGTCTGCACCGGCTGCACGAGGGCATGCCGCAGGACGAGGAGGACGGGCTCTTCGACCAGTTCGAGGCGGCCGCCCCCACCAGCAAGCTGGGCCAGGACCTGCTCCGCCTGCGTGACTGGTCCGACGAGACGGAGAACGGCGACCGGGACGACCTCACGCCGGGCGTCTCCGACCGGGCCTGGGCCCAGGTGTCGGTGTCGTCACGCGAGTGCCTCGGCGCCTCGAAGTGCGCGTACGGGGCCGAGTGCTTCGCGGAGATGGCCCGTGAGCGCGCCAAGCTCGCGGACGTCGTGGTGACCAACCACGCGCTGCTGGCGATCGACGCCATCGAGGGCGCCCCGGTGCTGCCGCAGCACGAGGTGCTGATCGTGGACGAGGCGCACGAACTCGTCTCCCGGGTGACCGGCGCCGCCACCGGCGAGCTCACCCCCGGCCAGGTCAACCGGGCGGTCCGCCGCTCGGCCAAGCTCGTCAACGAGAAGGCCGCCGACCAGCTCCAGACCGCCGCCGAGGGCTTCGAGCGGCTGATGGAGCTGGCCCTGCCGGGCCGCCTGGAGGAGATCCCGGAGGACCTCGGCTACGCCCTGGCCGCCCTGCGCGACGCGGCCCGCACGGTGATCACCGCGCTCGGCTCGACGCGCGACAAGTCCGTCCAGGACGAGGACGCCGTCCGCAAGCAGGCGGTGGCCTCCGTCGAGACGGTGTACGCCGTCGCCGAGCGGGTGCTGAACGGCTCGGAGTGGGACGTCGTCTGGTACGAGCGCCACGACCGCTTCGGCGCCTCCCTGCGGGTCGCCCCGATGTCGGTCTCCGGACTCCTCCGCGAGAAGCTCTTCACCGACCGCAGCGTCGTCCTCACCTCGGCGACCCTGAAGCTCGGTGGCGACTTCAACGGTGTCGGCGCCTCACTGGGCCTGGCTCCGGAGGGCACCGAGGGCGACGACCTGCCGCAGTGGAAGGGCATCGACGTCGGCTCGCCCTTCGACTACCGCAAGCAGGGCATCCTCTACATCGCCAGGCACCTGGCCCGCCCCGCCCGGGACGGCGACCGCGGTGACATGCTGGACGAGCTGACCGAGCTGATCCAGGCCGCCGGCGGCCGCACGCTCGGCCTGTTCTCCTCCATGCGGGCCGCCCAGCTCGCGGCGGAGGAACTGCGGGTGCGCATCCCCGAGTTCCCCATCCTCCTCCAGGGCGAGGAGACGCTCGGCGAGCTGATCAAGAACTTCGCGGCCGACCCCCGTACCTGCCTCTTCGGCACGCTGTCGCTGTGGCAGGGCGTGGATGTGCCGGGGCCCAGTTGTCAGCTCGTGGTCATGGACAAGATCCCGTTCCCCCGTCCCGACGATCCGCTGATGAGCGCCCGCCAGAAGGCGGTGGAGGACGCGGGGGGCAACGGGTTCATGGCGGTCGCGGCCACCCACGCCGCGCTGCTCATGGCCCAGGGCGCCGGCCGGCTCGTCCGGGCGTCCGGGGACCGTGGTGTGGTCGCGGTCCTGGACCAGCGGCTGGCGACCGCTCGCTACGGGTCGTACCTGAAGGCGTCTCTGCCCGACTTCTGGACCACGACCGACCGCAATCAGGTACGCAAGTCGCTCGCGGCGATCGACGCGATGGCCAAGCAGGCCGAGGAGGAGTGAGCCTGAGGCGGGGGCGCCCCGGTGTACGGGCCCGCTCCCGTCGTTGACGGCAATGGCAGGGCCCCGGAACCGGCGCAGGGGTTCCGGGGCCCGGTACAGGGGGACGAGCCGGGGGGGGCTTGTCCGGTGCGGGCGTCACACGCGGCGGAGCACCGCGACGACCTTGCCGAGGATGGTGGCGTCGTCGCCGGGGATGGGCTCATAGGCCGCGTTGTGCGGGAGGAGCCAGACATGGCCGTCCTCGCGCTTGAAGCGCTTGACCGTGGCCTCGCCGTCGAGCATGGCGGCCACGATGTCGCCGTTCTCCGCGACGGGCTGGCGGCGGACCGTGACCCAGTCGCCGTCGCAGATAGCGGCCTCGATCATGGAGTCACCGACGACCTTGAGGACGAACAGCTCACCGTCGCCGACGAGCTGCCGGGGGAGGGGGAAGACGTCCTCGACGGACTCCTCGGCGAGGATCGGGCCACCGGCCGCGATACGGCCGACCAACGGGACGTACGACGCGGCGGGCTTGCCGGCGGTGTCCGTGGGCTGCACGCTGACCGCCTGGTCGGAGCCGCGCACCTCGTACGCGCGGGGCCGGTGCGGGTCGCGGCGCAGGAAGCCCTTGCGCTCCAGAGCCATGAGCTGGTGCGCGACCGAGGAGGTGCTGGAGAGGCCGACGGCCTGGCCGATCTCCCGCATGGACGGCGGGTAGCCACGACGCTGCACGGAGTCGCGGATGACCTCGATCACCCGGCGCTGTCGGTCGGTGAGCCCCGAGCTGTCCGCGCGGATGCCTGGAGGTCGGCCCGGCAGGGAGCGCTTGTGGCCCTCGGGCGCGGCTTCGTTCATCGCGTGCACCGACTCCACCCGGCCCTGGGAGCGGTCCTGGGCGGTGATGGCGGCACTGTCTGCGGTCGTGGTCACGTCGGCCCCTCTCGATGGTCTCCCTGCTGCACAACGGTAGTGGCTTTCGAAAGGTTGCGCCAAACACACGTTCGAGTGAAAAAGTGCGATTCGCCTGACGCGATCAAGTGTCCGGGTGTATGGCTTGCGCGACGTCCGGCGGGCAAAAGTGCTCATTGTGTACTCTTCACCGCCGGGGCGAATGGCCTCGCGGTCGTCGCCAGTGTGCCATTCGAACGGTGACCGACCGGTGGCCGGGTCCATCCGCGGTGTGATCCCCGCCGTAATTCCCCGAGCGCTTCGCGCGGTGTTCACGGTATCCCCGTGGGTGCGCGCGGCTGTGTGGAACGCTCTTGCGTGTCGCCCCGGCGCCTCCTCGGACCGCTCCCGGCAGCTCTGTCCACAGCGACACGCGCATCCGCCGCGAAATCTGGGCCATCCCTACATCTAGTGGTGAGACGGCTACAGGCCCCCACAAGTTGTGGTTGATCTTCGACCCCGGGTCTTCCGGGCCTCTTCGATCGCCTATGCTTGGGGCTGCTTCGTGAGGCCCCTGAGGTCCGGCGAGGCCATCGAGTCTGCTGTGAGGAGGGTTGGAGATCATGCACTGCCCCTTCTGCAGGCACCCCGACAGCCGGGTGGTCGACAGTCGTACGACCGACGACGGTACGTCGATCCGCAGGCGCCGCCAGTGCCCCGACTGCTCCCGTCGTTTCACGACCGTGGAGACGTGTTCGCTCATGGTGGTGAAGCGGTCCGGCGTCACCGAGCCGTTCAGCCGCACCAAGGTGATCAACGGTGTGCGCAAAGCGTGCCAGGGACGTCCCGTCACCGAGGACGCGCTCGCCCAGCTCGGCCAGCGGGTCGAGGAGGCGGTGCGGGCCACCGGGAGTGCCGAGCTGACCACCCACGACGTGGGGCTGGCCATACTCGGCCCGCTGCAGGAGCTCGACCTCGTCGCCTATCTGCGGTTCGCCTCGGTCTACCGGGCGTTCAACTCGCTGGAGGACTTCGAGGCCGCCATCGCCGAACTGCGCGAAGCGACGCCGGACCCCGCCGCGGACGACGGACACGTCGAGGACGCGGCCTCGGGGAGCCAGGAAGACCAGAGCGGGACGGGACGGACCACCCAGGTCCCCGTGCCCGCACGCGCCGCCGACTGACCGGCCGGCGCACCGAAGACCTGTCGCGGGTCGTAGCTGAGGGTGCCCGCGACACCAGACAGACCACGTGCCCTGGGAACATCGGGGCATTTCAGGGCGTTTTCGCCCGTACATGGGAGGCGGCATGACAGAGACGGCGAGCGGTCCGGCACGAGGTTCCCGCACCAAGGGCACCAAGGCCGGCAAGGGGCTGCGCGTCGAGCGCATCCACACCACCCCCGGCGTGCACCCGTACGACGAGGTGGCGTGGGAGCCCCGTGACGTCGTCATGACCAACTGGCGCGACGGCTCGATCAACTTCGAGCAGCGTGGCGTCGAGTTCCCCGACTTCTGGTCGGTGAACGCGGTCAACATCGTCACCAGCAAGTACTTCCGGGGTGCCGTGGGCACCCCGCAGCGCGAGACCGGGCTCAAGCAGCTCATCGACCGCATCGTGAAGACGTACCGCAAGGCCGGCGAGGACCACTCCTACTTCGCCTCGCCCGCCGATGCCGAGATCTTCGAGCACGAGCTGGCCTACGCCCTGCTGCACCAGATCTTCAGCTTCAACAGCCCGGTCTGGTTCAACGTCGGCACGCCGCAGCCCCAGCAGGTCTCCGCCTGCTTCATCCTGTCCGTCGACGACTCCATGGAGTCGATCCTCGACTGGTACAAGGAAGAGGGCATGATCTTCAAGGGCGGTTCGGGCGCCGGTCTGAACCTGTCCCGCATCCGCTCCTCCAAGGAGCTGCTCTCCTCGGGCGGCAACGCCTCCGGTCCCGTCTCCTTCATGCGGGGCGCCGACGCCTCCGCCGGAACCATCAAGTCCGGTGGCGCCACCCGCCGCGCGGCCAAGATGGTCGTCCTCGACGTCGATCACCCCGACATCGAGGACTTCATCCAGACGAAGGTCAGCGAGGAGGAGAAGATCCGCGTCCTGCGCGACGCGGGCTTCGACATGGACCTGGGCGGCGACGACATCACGTCCGTCCAGTACCAGAACGCCAACAACTCGGTCCGCGTGAACGACGAGTTCATGCGCGCGGTCGAGAACGGCACCGACTTCGGCCTGCGGGCCCGTATGACCGGTGAGGTCATCGAGGAGGTCGACGCCAAGGCGCTCTTCCGCAAGATCGCCGAGGCGGCCTGGGCCTGTGCCGACCCGGGCATCCAGTACGACGACATGATCAACAACTGGCACACCTGCCCCGAGTCCGGCCGGATCACCGCGTCGAACCCGTGCAGCGAGTACATGCACCTGGACAACACGTCCTGCAACCTGGCCTCGCTGAACCTGATGAAGTTCCTGAAGGACGACGGCAAGGGCAACCAGTCCTTCGAGACCGAGCGCTTCCAGAAGGTCGTCGAGCTGGTCATCACCGCGATGGACATCTCGATCTGCTTCGCGGACTTCCCGACCCAGAAGATCGGCGAGAACACCCGCGCCTTCCGCCAGCTCGGCATCGGCTACGCCAACCTCGGCGCCCTGCTGATGGCGACCGGCCACGCGTACGACTCCGACGGCGGCCGCGCCCTCGCCGGTGCCATCACCTCCCTGATGACCGGCACCGCCTACCGCCGCTCCGCCGAACTGGCCGCGGTCGTCGGCCCGTACGACGGCTACGCCCGCAACGCCGACGCCCACAAGCGCGTCATGAAGCAGCACGCCGACGCCAACGCCGTGGCCGTCCACATGGACGACCTGGACAACCCCGTGTGGGCCGCCGCCACCGAGGCGTGGCAGGACGTGGTGCGCCTGGGCGAGAAGAACGGTTTCCGTAACTCGCAGGCGTCCGTGCTCGCCCCGACCGGCACCATCGGTCTGGCGATGTCCTGCGACACCACCGGTGTCGAGCCGGACCTCGCGCTGGTGAAGTTCAAGAAGCTCGTCGGCGGCGGCTCGATGCAGATCGTCAACGGCACCGTGCCGCAGGCCCTGCGCCGCCTGGGCTACCAGGAGGAGCAGATCGAGGCGATCGTCGCCCACATCGCCGAGAACGGCAATGTGATCGACGCCCCCGGTCTCAAGCCCGAGCACTACGAGGTGTTCGACTGCGCCATGGGCGAGCGGGCCATCTCCCCGATGGGCCACGTCCGCATGATGGCCGCGATCCAGCCCTGGATCTCCGGCGCCATCTCCAAGACGGTCAACATGCCGGAGACGGCGACCGTCGAGGAGGTCGAGGAGATCTACTTCGAGGCGTGGAAGCTGGGCGTCAAGGCGCTCGCCATCTACCGCGACAACTGCAAGGTCGGCCAGCCGCTCTCCGCCAAGAAGAAGGAGCAGGAGAAGGCCGAGGTCACCGAGAAGGCCGAGGCGACCATCCGCGAGGCCGTGGAGAAGGTCGTTGAGTACCGCCCCGTCCGCAAGCGTCTGCCCAAGGGCCGTCCCGGCATCACCACGTCCTTCACGGTCGGCGGCGCCGAGGGCTACATGACCGCCAACTCCTACCCGGACGACGGTCTCGGCGAGGTCTTCCTGAAGATGTCCAAGCAGGGCTCGACGCTCGCGGGCATGATGGACGCCTTCTCCATCGCCGTGTCGGTGGGCCTCCAGTACGGCGTGCCGCTGGAGACCTACGTCTCGAAGTTCACCAACATGCGCTTCGAGCCGGCCGGTATGACGGACGACCCGGACGTGCGGATGGCGCAGTCGATCGTCGACTACATCTTCCGTCGCCTGGCGCTGGACTTCCTCCCCTTCGAGACCCGCTCCGCGCTCGGCATCCACTCCGCCGAGGAGCGTCAGCGTCACCTGGAGACCGGTTCGTACGAGCCGTCCCTCGAGGAGGACGAGGTCGACGTCGAGGGTCTGGCCCAGTCCGCCCCGCGTCACACCGAGCTGACGGCCGTGGCCACTCCGAAGGCCGAGTCGGAGGCCGCCAAGCCGGCCCCCAGGCAGGCGCACACCAGCGCCGAGCTGGTCGAGATGCAGCTCGGCATCCAGGCCGACGCTCCGCTCTGCTTCTCCTGCGGCACCAAGATGCAGCGCGCCGGCTCCTGCTACATCTGCGAGGGCTGCGGCTCGACCAGCGGTTGCAGCTGATCAACGGCTGAGCCCGTGACACGGGCCCGGTGAAGGGGCGTCGGCCAGTGGGCCGGCGCCCCTTTCGCCGTCAGGGGTGCACGGGACGGCCGAGGGCGCGTACACGCCGGCCGGGGCGTCGAAATGCTCAAGTACGACGTTTGGAGCCCATCACCCGAGTAAACGTGGCCGGGTCCTCGTCGAAGCCGTGGACGCCCGGGTGGAAGGTCCATTCGCCCGAGGTGTCGCGGGTGAACTCGGCGACCACGGCAGCCGTGGCGTCCCGGGCAGCGGTGAAGTCGGCTTCGAAGAGGGTTGTGTAGCCCTCCGCGACGCGGACCGCGGGGTTGAGGACCGAGGCGAACGTGCTGCGGTTCGGACTCTGCTGGATGACGACTCCGACCACCACGCGCGCGTAGCGGGCGTCCAGGCGGCCGAGTTCGAGCTTCATGACCTCGTCCCAGCCGAACCCCTTGCCGTCGGGGCTGTCCCGGTTGAGGAAGATCGTGCCGTCCGGGGAGCGGCTGTCGAAGTGCACCAGATAGGCCGGTTCCCCGTACGCGTCCGCCGCCGTGAACGTCGCGGCGACGATGTCCAGGTCGGAGGGCGGACGCCCCGCCGGACTGGGGTCCCACTTGAGCGCGACCTCGACCTCGCGGATTCCCTTGCTGACCCCGGTCACCAGGCTTCCCCTTCCCCCTGAAGCGCCATCATCCCCAACTCCCTTGTCGCTGGGACTTCTTCCCATCGTGTCACGCATATGACACCGGTGCGCGGGCGAACTCCGCCAGAGCGTGACCGACGCCACGCCCGGTGGCCTTACGATGGCGCGGTGCTGGTCAAGTGGATTCGCTGCACCGTAGTGGACCGTCGCGGGTTCGAGCGCGGGCAGCGGAAATGGGCGGGGCTTCTGGGGGAGCCGGGGTTTCGGGGACAGGGCGGAGGCTGGAGCCGGCACCGGCCGGGAGTGGCGCACATCTTCGCCTTCTGGGAGAGCCGCGCCTTCTACGACTCCTTCATGGCCCGCTCGCACGACCGGCTGGCCGCGTCCCAGTCCGGCACGTTCAAGGACTCCCAGGCCAAGCTGTTCGAGTACCGCTTCGACGTGAAGACCGGCTTCGAGCCCCGGTTCACCGACGCCGACCTGGTCCGGGTCGCCCTGTGCCGGGTCCACGAGGAACGGGTCGAGCACTTCACGCTGATGCAGGAGAAGGTCTGGAACCCCGCGATGGCCGGCTCTCCCGGCATGATCCGGGGCATGTTCGGCGAGGCGGCCGAACACGACTTCCTGGTGCTGTCGATGTGGCGCGCGGCGGCCGAACACGGAAAGTACCGCACCGAACGCGTGGAGCGGCTGGCCCTGCGCGCCCAGACCGAGGCCGACATCGCCTCCCTCACCGGCGACATCGTGGAGCTGGAGCCCTCCTGGACGGTCTGAGCCGGGTGAGCGGTGTGACCTACACCGTATGAAGGCCGTACGAGTGCACGGCTCCGCCCCGCTCCCCGTAGGGTTTCCGACATGGCACGACCACGGCGCATCGTCCTTGTCCGGCACGGGGAGTCAGTGGGCAACGTCGATGACTCCGTGTACGAGCGCGAGCCCGACCACGCCCTCGCGCTCACCGACCGCGGCCGGGAGCAGGCGGAGGAGACCG
The DNA here is from genome assembly GCF_004784465.1 of Streptomyces griseoluteus. Taxonomy (GTDB): domain Bacteria; phylum Actinomycetota; class Actinomycetes; order Streptomycetales; family Streptomycetaceae; genus Streptomyces; species Streptomyces griseoluteus. Next base: position 68,496 of record NZ_SRRU01000006.1, read on the forward strand.
GCAGGCACCTGCGGGAGATCTTCGGCGACGAGCGCGTGAGCGTCTACGTCTCCCCGTACCGTCGCACCCACGAGACGCTGGACGCCTTCCGGCTCGACCCGGACCTCATACGGGTGCGCGAGGAGCCCCGGCTGCGCGAGCAGGACTGGGGCAACTGGCAGGAACGCGACGACGTGAAGCTGCAGAAGGCGTACCGGGACGCGTACGGCCACTTCTTCTTCCGCTTCCCGCAGGGCGAGTCCGGCGCCGACGTCTACGACCGGGTCGGCGGCTTCCTGGAGAGCCTGTTCCGCAGCTTCGAGGAGCCCGACCACCCGCCGAACGTCCTCCTGGTGACGCACGGCCTGGCGATGCGGCTGTTCTGCATGCGGTGGTTCCACTGGACGGTGGCCGACTTCGAGTCACTGTCGAATCCGGGGAACGCCGAGGTGCGCATGCTCGTTCTCGGGGAGGACGGCAAGTACGCCCTGGACAAGCCCTTCGAGCGCTGGCGGGACCCGGTCCCGCACTGGATCGGCGGATAGGCTGGCGGGAAGATGATCCCTGAATCCTCCTCCCTCCCCTCCGGGCGCCTGGAGCGCGCCCTGGCCAGTCTGCGTGGCCTCTCGGTGGGCGACGCGCTCGGCTCCCAGTTCTTCGTCCCGGCCAACCACCCGCTGCTCAAGCGGCGCGAGCTGCCCGCCGGGCCCTGGCAGTGGACCGACGACACGGAGATGGCCTGCTCCGTCGTCTCGGTCCTGGCCGCGCACCAGATGGTCCACCAGGACGAACTGGCCCGGTCCTTCGCCGATCACCACGACTTCGACCGGGGCTACGGCCCCGCCGTGAACCGCCTCCTCCGGCTCGTCCGCGAAGGCGCCGACTGGCGTGAACTCGCCGCCCAGCTCTTCGACGGCCGGGGCTCCTGGGGCAACGGCGCCGCGATGCGCATCGCGCCCCTGGGCGCCTGGTACGCCGACGACCCCGAGCAGGCGACCCACCAGGCAGAGGTCTCCGCCTACATCACCCACCAGCACCGCGAGGCGGTGGCCGGCGCCATGGCCGTGGCCGCCGCCGCATCGCTGGCGGCCGCTGCGGGCGGCCCGCCGGCTCCCGAGGCCCTGCTGGACGGCGTGATCGCCCTGGTGCCCCGGAGCGCCGTGGGCGCCGGTCTGCGCCGCGCGCGGGACATGCTCGACTACGGGGACGCGGCCACCGTGGCGGCCGTCCTCGGCTGCGGGCGCCGGACCAGCGCGCACGACACCGTCCCCTTCGCCCTGTGGTCGGCCGCGCGGGCCCTCGGCGACTTCGAGCACGCCTTCTGGACGACCGCACAGGTCGGCGGGGACGTGGACACGACGTGCGCGATCGTCGGCGGCGTCCTGGCCGCTGGAGCGGCGGGAGCGCCGCCCGCTGAGTGGCTGGAACGGACCGAGGCGCTGCCGGAGTGGGTGCCGGGCCGCGCGTGACGCGCGGGTCGCCGCTCGGATGTTCCCGGCTAGGTGGGGCCGGGGTGTCGGGGCGGCGGCGGGGCGGCGTAGTCTGAGTCCGCCATGCCGTACGAACCACCCACTCATACCGTCGAGCGCTCCCTTCGCGCCACGACCGGGGCGAAGGTCATCGCCGGCGTCGACGAAGTGGGGCGGGGTGCCTGGGCCGGACCCGTCACCGTCTGCGCGGCGGTCACCGGACTGCGCCGCCCGCCCGAAGGGCTCACCGACTCCAAGCTCCTGACGGTCAAGCGCCGTACGGAGCTGGACGGGATACTGCGGTCCTGGGTGACGGCCTTCGCCCTCGGTCACGCCTCTGCGGAGGAGATCGACGACCTGGGCATGACCGCCGCCCTGCGGCTGGCCGCCGTCCGCGCCCTGGAAGCCCTGCCGGTCCGGCCCGAGGCCGTCATCCTCGACGGCAAGCACGACTACCTCGGTGCCCCCTGGCGGGTGCGCACGGTGATCAAGGGCGACCAGTCCTGTGTGGCCGTCGCGGCGGCCTCGGTGATCGCCAAGGTGTACCGCGACAAAATGATGGCCGAACTCGGTGCCGGCCATGCAGACTTCGGATTCGCGGACAACGCCGGGTATCCGTCGCCGGTGCACAAGGCCGCACTGGAGGAGCGGGGCCCCACCCCGTACCACCGCCTGTCGTGGGCGTATCTTGATGCGCTGCCCCGGTGGCGGCACCTCAAGAAGGTCCGCAGCCTCGTGGACGGCGGCGTCCCGGTGATCGAGGGCCAGCTCGGCTTCGATTTCTGACGCTTCCGCCCGCCGCCGATGTGCCACCCGGCCATCGGCGTCGTACCAACGTTTGATAAAAATCAGCTCATGCCTCTCCTTCCCGAGGAGCCTCAGATTCACGAGAGTGCCCAGGGTCCCGTCGCGACTCCGGCCAGCAGCCGCGTCGCACCGACCCCTCGTCCCGTACCCGGCCCCCGCCCCGCGGCTCCGGCCCGCCCCGGCCGGCCCGGCCCCCCGCGGCCCGCGCCGCCGGCGCAGCGCGCGCCGCGTGACGTGTCCCCGGCCAAGCCGGGCCCGTCGGGTCCGGCCGTTCCCGCCGCTCCCGCGGCCGGTCCCCAGATCCAGCTGATCCCGGCCTCGGCCGAGGGCGCGCTCGACGCCGCCGAGGAGGCGCTGGACCTGCTGCTCGACTCCGGCCGCGCCCCCGGCGAGGTGCTGGTGCTCACCACCGGTGCCCGGCACCCGTGGGCCGAGCACGAACTGTCCTTCGGCGAGGCGTCCTACTGGGCGCAGCACGACGCCGGTGACGACGTCTTCTACGCCGACGGCGCCATGGCCGCCCGTGCCGCCTCCCGGCCCGTGGTCATCGTCGCCGTCAACGGAGACGACGCCGCCGCTGCCGCCACCGCCCTGCCGGTCGCCCACACGCGGGCCGGAGCCCTGCTGATCGTCTGCGGCGACCCGCAGCAGATCAACGCGGTGCTGGGCGCCGGGGTCTGACCCCACCGCACGACCGACGGCGCCGCACGCGCCGGACAGCCGCTCCGCCGTGACAAGGCAGCGGGCGGCTGCTCGGCCCGCGCGGCGCCGCAGTGGTTTCCCGGCGCACGGTGCCGAAGTGCCCGGCGCCGGGCAGGAGTTCGCTCAGCGGGCCGCGGCCCGGCGCATGACCTCGGAGACGGGGCCGCCGGTGCGCGGCATCAGGGGCGGCGACTCGGACAGGGCGAAGGACTCCGGGGCGGAGTGCGCGTGGGGATGGCGTCCGCCGCGCCCCTCGCCGAGCACCTGCCAGCCGTCGTGCGTCAGCGTGATGTACGCGCCGCAGCGCAGCCCGTGCAGCGTGCAGGCGTCACGCAGCCCCCACATCCAGGCGCCGTCCTCCTCCGTCCAGCGCGCGTCGCCCTCGCGGCAGTACAGCAGCACGGCGGTGCGCACCGGGGTCCGGCGGCGCAGATCGTGCGGGATGACCCGGCGCAACTGGTCCAGCAGCGCGTTGCGGAACATCCAGCCGTCCGCCGGGGCGGAGCGCCGGGTGAACGAGGCGCTGGCCAGCAGCCGTTCGTCCGGATCGAGGACGGCCACGATCGCGGTGGACGGCCGCGGGCGATGGCGGACGTGCAGGCCGCTGACGACCTCGCGCGGGTTGCGCAGCAGGGGGATTCCGGCGGCGGCCCACTCCGCGGGTTCGAGCAGGCGGCTGACGGAAGCGGCGGACGCGGACGTCGACAACGAGGCCGCCGAGGACGAGGCGAATCCGAAGGTCACGTTCCTCCCTTCGGCTACGCGCCCACACTGCGGGCGAGGTCGGAATTCGGGGGAGCGCGCACCGCAGTGAAGCCCAGCCGGAACACGGGCGAGCCGTGCGGGGAGCGGACTTCAATTCTTCCTGTCGAACTTGATTGCGGCAACGAGCAATTGAGGCCGCCGACACTTATCTGATGGTCCGGGGCTTATATCCCTACCCACAGAGACCACGGACGACGCCTGTGACGGCACGAGGGCCGCTGACGGGCCGCCGGAGGGAGTTTCAGGCGCTGATGCGAGCAGAGGGTTCGCCCTCGTCCTCCTCGCCTTCCTCCGCCTCCGCGGGCCGCTGGGCCAGCAGGCGCTCGGCGCGGTCCGGAGCGAGGTCCAGGGTGGGCATGAGCTGGGGGAGAGTGATGCTGGGCAGCAGGTGTCTCAGCAGGACCGTCACCCGCTCGTCGAGGTCGGCGCGCTCGCACAGGATCTGCGACATCCACTGGATGCCGGTGAAGGAGCCGGCGAGCAATTCGGCGGTCTCCGCCGGGTCCACGTGCGGCAGCAGCTCGCCGCGCTCCCGCGCCTCCGCGAGCAACTGGGTCAGCCGGTTCGCCCAGGACTGGAACGGCGTGCCGTGGAACGGGTTGCTGCGCTCCGGCCCCTCTCCCCACTGGTCCATCGCCAGGCCCACGCTGGCCCGCGTCAACGGGTCGTGCCGTAGCTGGTGCGCGAACAGCAGCCCCTGGTCGATGAGTTCCTGCATCTTGGTGCGCTGCGGCGGCAACGGGCCCACTTCGAGCTGGGCCGCGATCACCCCGAGGGCCAGCTCCTCCTTGGAGGCGAAGTGGAAGTACAGGCCACCCTTCGTGACCCCGGCGCGCGCGAGGATCTCGGTGATCGTGGCGGCGCTGTAACCGCGTTCGTCGAAGACGGCGGCCGCTGCCAGCAGAATCGTCTTGCGGGTCTGGATCGCGCGTGCTTGGCGTGCCATGGGCTGTCGCCCCTGTTTCTATGTCAGAGCTTGGTCAGGTTCGCACACGAAGAGAACCGGACTGTCAGTATTTTGTCGAGGGGGAACGAGCCTTGATCACACCGGACTCAAAGGGCAATCCATGTCTGAAGGCATCAGCTTCATAGCCGACCGCGCCGTCATCGGTACCTCATCGGCCGTACGGACGGTCATGACGCAGGCACCGGACCCCGCCGCATCGCCCGAAGACCAGACCGACCCGCTGGTTCTTGTACCCGACTCCGGCGACACCGGTCAACCTCCCGTGCACGGCGGCCGGGCCACCGGAGAACTCGTGCACCGGCCGGACGCCGACGACGCCTTCCCCCAGCAATGGACCCGGCTGGCCGAACACCGCTATCTGGTCGTCGCCGACTGGCCCGCCGCCCACCGCTTCTTCGCTCCGCTCCCCGGCGGGGTCCAGGACCCGCTGCTGGTCGCGGAGACCATGCGGCAGACCGCGATGATGCTGGCCCACGCCGAGTACGGCGTCCCGGCCGCCCACCACTTCGTGATGTGGGACATGGAGTACGCCCTCGCCACGGCCGGCTTCGGCCTTTCGGACGCCTCGGGCCGCGTCGACGTCGTCGTGCAGTGCTCCGAGGTCCAGATGCGGGCCAGGAGCCTGGCCGGGATGAGGGTGCGGCTCACCTTCCAGCGTGGCGGGCGGCTCCTGGCCACGAGTACCGGCAGCCTGAGCTGCACGTCGGAGCGGGCCTACCGCAGGCTGCGCGGCGACAGGCTGGACGCCGCCGGCGATCCCGTGCCGCTGCTGGACGGCGTACCGCCCGAGCGGGTCGGACGGCGTGACCCCAGGGACGTGGTGCTCGCGCCCTCTGAGGAGGGGGCCGGGTGGCGGCTGCGGCTCGACACCGCGCATCCCACGCTCTTCGCGCGGGCCAACGACCACGTCCCCGGCATGGTGCTCCTGGAGGCCGCCCGGCAGGCCGCCGTCGCGCTGTCTCCCGAGGGGCGCTTCCTGCCCGCCTCGCTGGCGATCGCCTTCCACCGGTACGCCGAACTCGACGAGCCGTGTCTTGTCCGCGCCCGGCGCGAAACCTCCCCGGAGGGTGATGTCATCGTCCATGTCGAGGGCCTTCAGGGCGACGAGGCCGTCTTCACGGCCACCCTCGGCGACACCCCCGAGGTGGCCCGATGACCCGGCGCCTGCTCATCACCGGATCGAGCGGTTTCATCGGAGGACACGTACTGAGGGCCGCGGGCGCCGCCGAGGACGTACGGCTCCGGCTGCTCGTCCGCACTCCGCCGACCACACCCGACCCGGACGCCGAGTACGTGTACGGCGACCTCACCGACACCGCCTCGCTGCACGGCGTCTGCGCGGACGTGGACGGCGTCGTGCACTGTGCGGGGCTGATCGGCGGCGACGCGGAGCTGCTCCGCCAGGCCAACGACCTCGGCACCCGCGCCCTGGCGGACGAGGTGCGCCGGGCCGGAGTCACGCGGTTCGTGTACCTCAGCACGGCCGCCGTACACGGACGCGGGCCCTTCCGCGATGCCCGGCCCGGCGAAGTGCCCGTCGCTCCCGCCTCGGACACCAGTCGCACCCGCGCGGCCGCCGAGGAACACGTGCTCGGGGCGGGCGGAACGGTTCTGCGCCCCCACCTCGTTCATGGCCGGGGCGACCGCTGGGTGATCCCCGGCATCCTGGCCCTGCTGCGCACCCTGGGCGGCCTCCCGGACGGCTGGGCCGGGCTCCAGTCGATGATCGACGTCGAGACCCTGGGCCGGATCGCCGTCGCGGCGGCCACGACGGGCCCGGCGGACGGAGAGGGACGCGTCCACTACGTCACCCATCCCGATCCCGTGGCGGGGGAACTGCTGCTGTCCACCGTGGCGGAGACCTTCGGGATCTTCACCGAGGGCGCCCCGCGCATCTCGGCCGAGACCGCCCGGCAGCGGGTGCTCGGCCACCCCGCCGCCCGCCACCACCTCGGCATGCTCGCCGTCGACCACTGGTTCACCGACGAGTCGCTGTGGCGCGAGTTCGGCGTCGAACCGGGCGCCGGATTCGCCGGGCGCTTCCCGGAGTACGCCGACTGGTATCGCGCCCAGGCCGGGTTGCCGCCATTGGAAGCCGTGCGTCGCCCGGCGTTTGAAAGGACGCGGTGACTTAAGGCGGCGTTTCCCAGATCCCGGCCACGCGTGCGCAGCCGCGATCTGGGTCGCGCCCGGCGCGGCTCGGCCCACGAGCGAGCGCCGCTGGTAGGACCGGATCATGACGCGAGGAACCGGCCGCCCCCTGCTCGCCACCAGCCTGCGCTCCCTCAAGGTGCGCAACTTCCGGCTCTTCGCGGCGGGCCAGATCGCCTCCGCCACCGGCACCTGGATGATGGCCGTCGCCCAGGACTGGCTCGTACTGGAGCTGACCGGCGACTCCGGCGGGGCACTCGCCACCGTCACCGCCCTCCAGTTCACCCCGGTCCTCCTGCTGACCCTCTACGGCGGCCGGCTCGCCGACCGGTACGACAAACGCGCCCTCCTGACCGGCGCCAACATCGCGTCCGGCGTCTTCGCCCTCGCCCTCGGCCTGCTCGTGACCGCCGACGCCGCCCGGCTCTGGCACATCTACGTCGCGGCCGCCGCGCTCGGCGTGGCCAACGCCGTGGAGGTCCCGGCCCGGCTGTCCTTCATCACCGAACTCGTCGGCCCCGAACTGCTCCCCAACGCCTCCGCGCTGAGCGGCGCCTACTTCAACATCGCGCGCGTGCTGGGCCCTTCGCTGGCCGGGCTGCTCATCCAGTGGTCGGGCACGGGGACCGTGATGCTGCTCAACGCCGTCAGCTACACGGCCGCGGTCGCCGGGCTGCGCGCCATGCGCCCGGCGGAGCTGCACCGCGCGCCCCGCACCGACACGCCCGCGCGCGTCATCGAGGGCCTGGCCCATCTGCGGACCCGGCCCGACCTGCTCACGACACTCGCCCTGGTCGCGGCGGTCGCCCTCTTCGGCCTCAACCTGCCCCTGACACTGCCGCTCATGGCCCGCGTGGTGTTCCACACCGAGGCCGCGTCCTTCGGCCTCCTCACCGCCGCGCTCGCCGGCGGCTCCCTGCTGGCCGCGCTGGTCGGCACCCTGCGCCGGACCCGCCCCTCGGCGCGGCTGGTGGCCGCCTGGGGATGCGGGTTCGGGGCACTGGAGCTGATCACGGGGTGGGCGCCGAACCTGTCCGTCGCACTGGCGCTGCTGGTGCCGACCGGATTCGCCTCGCTCTACTTCGTCCAGGCGGCGAACCACCGCATCCAACTGGGCGGCGACCCGGCTCACCGGGGCCGGGTGATGGCCCTCTACACCGTGATCCTGCAGGGCAGCACCCCGCTCGGCGCCCTCTTCGTCGGCACCGCCACCCACACCCTCGGCGCCCGCTCGGGACTGTGGGCGGGCGGACTGTTCGCACTGCTCGCCGCCCTCATTGCCCTGGCCGGGGCACGCGCGGACGCGCCGGTCCCTGCGTCAGAGGAGGAGCGGGTCCGGCCGACGGGGAGCCGTCCGTAAGGCGAGTGGCCGGATGTCAGTGGGGTGCGGTTGCATGGGGGCATGAACGACCTGGAGCAGTTGCGTACCGAAGCCGACGCCGTCCTCGCCGAGCTGGTCGGCGCGCCGGAGGGTTCGGCGCGGCTGCGGGAGGACCAGTGGGAGGCGGTCAAGGCCCTGGTGGTGGACCGGCGCCGGGCCCTGGTCGTGCAGCGCACCGGCTGGGGCAAATCGGCCGTGTACTTCGTGGCCACCGCGCTGCTCCGCCGTCGCGGCTCGGGTCCCACGGTGATCGTCTCGCCGCTGCTGGCGCTGATGCGCAACCAGGTCGAGTCGGCCGCGCGGGCAGGCATCCAGGCCCGCACCATCAACTCGGCCAACCCCGAGGAGTGGGATGCCATCCACGAGGAGGTGGAGCGCGGCGAGGTCGACGTGCTGCTGGTGAGCCCGGAACGGCTCAACTCCGTCGACTTCCGCGACCGCATGCTGCCCAAGCTGGCGGCCACCACCGGCCTGCTGGTCGTGGACGAGGCGCACTGCATCTCCGACTGGGGCCACGACTTCCGCCCCGACTACCGCAGGCTTCGCACCATGCTCCAGGAACTGGCGCCCGGCGTGCCCGTGCTCGCCACGACCGCCACGGCCAACGCGCGCGTCACGGCGGACGTGGCCGAGCAACTGGGCACCGGCGCGGGCGAGGCGCTGGTGCTGCGGGGGCGGCTGGACCGGGAGAGCCTGCGGGTCGGCGTGGTGCGGCTGCCCGACGCGGCGCACCGGCTGGCGTGGCTGGCGGAGCACCTGAACGAGCTGCCGGGCTCCGGGATCATCTACACGCTGACCGTCTCGGCCGCCGAGGAGGTCACCGCCTACCTCCGCGCACGCGGCTTCGCCGTCGCCTCCTACACCGGCCGGACGGAGAACGCCGACCGCCAGCAGGCCGAGGCCGACCTGCTGGACAACCGTGTCAAAGCCCTGGTGGCGACCTCCGCGCTGGGCATGGGCTTCGACAAGCCCGACCTGGGCTTCGTCGTCCACCTCGGCTCGCCGTCCTCCCCGATCTCCTACTACCAGCAGGTGGGCCGCGCGGGCCGAGGCGTCGAACACGCCGATGTGCTGCTGCTGCCGGGCAAGGAGGACGAGGCGATCTGGCGGTACTTCGCCGAGGTCGCCTTCCCGCCCGAGTCCCAGGTCCGCCAGACCCTGGCCGCCCTCGCCGACGCGGGCCGCCCGCTGTCCGTGCCCGCGCTGGAATCGCTGGTGGACCTGCGGCGCACCCGGCTGGAACTCATGCTCAAGGTGCTGGACGTGGACGGCGCCGTGCACCGGGTGAAGGGCGGCTGGACGGCCACCGGCGCCGAATGGGTCTACGACGCCGAACGCTACGCCTGGGTCGCCCGCCAGCGCGCCGCCGAACAGCAGGCCATGCGGGACTACGTCGGCACGGACGAGTGCCGGATGGCCTTCCTGCGCCGCCAGCTCGACGACGTGGAGATCACTCCGTGCGGGCGCTGCGACAACTGCGCGGGTGCCTGGATCGACACGGCCGTCTCCGCCGAGGCGCTGACAGCCGCCGCCGGTGAACTGGACCGGCCCGGCGTGGAGATCGAGCCGCGCCGCATGTGGCCCACGGGGATGCCCGCGCTGGGCATCGACCTCAAGGGCCGCATCCCGGCGAAGGAGCAGTGCGCCACCGGGCGTGCCCTGGGCCGGCTCTCGGACATCGGCTGGGGCAACCGGCTCCGGCCGCTGCTGGCCGAGCAGACGCCTGACGGGCCGGTCCCGCAGGACGTGCTGAAGGCCGTGGTGGAGGTCCTCGCGGACTGGGCGCGCTCGGCCGGTGGGTGGGCGTCGAACACGCCGGACGCCATGGCCCGTCCGGTCGGTGTCGTCGCCATGCCCTCGGTGAGCCGACCGCAGCTTGTCGCCTCGCTCGCGGAGCGGGTGGCCGAGATCGGGCGGCTGCCGTATCTGGGTGCGCTCGCGTACAGCGGGGAGGCCGGGGCGCATCAGGCACATCGCAGCAACTCGGCTCAGCGGCTGCAGGCGCTGGCGTCGGCCTTCACGGTGCCGGGCGAACTGGCGGAGGCTCTGGCCGGTGCTCCGGGGCCGGTGCTGCTCGTGGACGACCGGACCGAGTCCGGGTGGAGTCTGGCGGTCGCGGCGCGGTTGTTGCGGCGGGCGGGGGCGGGGGAAGTTCTGCCGTTGGTGCTGGCTGCGGCGGGGTGAGGTCGGCTGTCGGGGGCAGGGCCCGTGGGGCGGGCGGGTGTTGCTTGTCGTGTCCCTGCTTCGACTTATCCACAGGACCCGTTATCCACAGGCCCAGCGGGATTTCCAGATTCGCGGGATCGTCGGCGCATGACGAATCACGGCGAAACGACCGAACCCTTCGAAAACGGTGACATCGCGGCGGGAGTGTCCTTCGACGGGCAGATCACGCCCGACACCCCGATCGCCCTGCGCACCCCGGCCGAGCTGGCCGACGCGCTGCCGTATCTGCTGGGGTACCGCCCGGAGGACAGCATGGTGCTGGTCAGCCTGCTCGACCGGGGCAACTTCGGCGGGCGTGCCCGCCTCGGCATTCCGGCCGGCGTCGAGGACTGGCAGGCGGCGGCGCGGCAGATCGCCAGAGGGCTGGTGATCGGCGCCCGGCGGCGGGGTTCCCGGCCCGACCGAATCGTGGCCTACGTCTGCCAGGAGCCACGGCCGGGGGAGACGGGGCGGGACGTGATGCTCCGGCTCGCTCCGCTCGCCCAGTTGCTCCGCACCGAGTGCGGCAGTCTCGACGTACCGGTGATCGAGGCGCTGTGCGTCTCGGACGCCCGCTTCTGGTCCTACGTCTGCCCGGTGGAGAGCTGCTGCCCGCCCGACGGCACGCCGATGGGCATGCCGGGCACCACGGCCATGGCGGCCGCGGCCACCTACGCCGGCATCCACGTACGGGGCTCGCTGCGGGAGCTGCGCGCGAGGATGCAGCCCTGGGAGACCTCGGCCGCGCTGGAGCAGGAGGTCGCGCTGGACGCCGCCGGCATGTCGCTGGTGCCCCGCATCCTGGACGACGCCAGCCGCGCCGAGGTGGCCGAGGAGACGCTGGACCTGGCCGGACGGATCATCCGCCGGTTCGCCGAGGCCGCGCCGGTGTCGGGCGTCCACCCGGCGGACGTCCGCGACGACGCGCTCCTCGGCCACGACGAGGCGGCCACCCTCATCCTCGGTCTGCAGGACCGCACGACCCGCGACCGGGCGGCTGCGTGGATGGAGGGTGACGATGGCGCGCCCGCCCTGCGGCTCTGGCGGGCACTGGCCCGCCGCTGCGTCGGCCCGTACCGCGAACACGCGGCGGCTCCACTGACCCTGGCCGGCTGGGTCGCCTGGTCGACCGGCGACGACATCGAGGCCCGAGAGGCCCTGGCCATGGCCCTCGGTGCCGACCCGCACTACCTCTTCGCCCAGCTCCTGCACCGGGCGTGCAACGAGGGCCTGGACCCGGAGTCGATCCGCAGGTGCCTCCGGCAGGAACGGGACGGGCGGACACCGGGGGAGGGATCACCCTCAACGGCGCCCAACATTCCGGAGCAGAAATCCGGCTCCCAGCTCCCTCCGGACGCCTCCCTCGCCGTGCAGGACACGACGGAGGCGGACCCGGCCACGCCACCGCGCCGAAAGCGCCGCCCCCGCTCCACCGGCCCGGGCGACACCGCCCCTGGCAAGACCGCTCCCCGTAACTCCGGCCCCTGTACTCAGCGCCCGCAAGCCCAGACCAGGCGCCCGACCCGCTCACGGTCCACCCCCTCCGGAGTCGGCAAGACCTGTCACGACGGGGAGGACGGCTGAGCAGGCGCCCCGGACTGCCTGATCACTCCGTCCGGGTCCCAGCGGATTCACCGATCCTCCCAGCGAACAGAGTGTTTATCGTCAGGAAGACGACTATGATCGCGGCATGCCCTACGACCCCTCAGCGTTCCCGCCCTTCGCCGTCACCGTGGACCTGGTCGTGCTGACCGTGCGCCGCCACGCCCTGTGTGCGCTGGCGGTACGCCGGGGCGAGTCGCCCTTCCAGGGGCGGTGGGCGCTCCCCGGCGGCTTCGTACGGGACGACGAGGACCTCGCCCAGGCGGCGGCGCGCGAGCTGGCAGAGGAGACGGGACTCCGGGCGCACGACCCGGCGACTCCGGCGCAGGACCACGGTGCCCACTTGGAGCAGCTCGCCACCTACGGCGACCCGAAGCGCGATCCGCGTATGCGCGTGGTGAGCGTCGCCCACCTCGCTCTCGCGCCCGACCTGCCCGCCCCGCGTGCGGGCGGCGACGCGAGCAACGCGCGCTGGGCACCGGTGGAGGAACTGCTCCAGCAGGGAGGCTACGGCCGTGACGGCGAACCGACGGCGCCCCTGGCCTTCGATCACGCCCTGATCCTCTCCGACGGAGTGGAGCGCGCCCGCTCCAAGATCGAGTACTCGTCGTTGGCCACCGCGTTCTGCCCGCCGGAGTTCACGGTCGGTGAGCTGCGACGGGTCTACGAGGCCGTCTGGGGCGTGGCGCTCGACCCCCGCAACTTCCATCGCAAGGTCACCGGCACGCCCGGCTTCCTCGTCCCCACGGGCGGCACCACCACACGCCAGGGTGGCCGGCCCGCACAGCTCTTCCGGGCGGGCGGCGCCACTCTGCTCAACCCCCCGATGCTCCGCCCGGAGGTCTGAGGCCGGACGCCTGACCATCACGGGCGTGGCAGTTGGGAAGCGGTCGCGCGCGGGACGCTCATCGGGCAAGTGAGCCATGCAGGTTGACCCTCCGCCGAACAACTGCCGGACAGAAGAGGCGATACCTGGAAAACAGGACATAGCGCGCTATCTTCCGTCAGGTGATCCAGGCTGTCGGACTGACCAGTGATTCCCTCAAAGACCAGCCGCCCGCCGTCGAGGACGTCTCCTTCGAAGCGCGCTCCGGCCAGGTGACCGCCCTGCTCGGAGCGGGGGGCGCGGGCAAGACGACGGTGCTCAGACTGATGCTCGAACTCCAGCGAGGGCGCGGCATCGCCTACTTCAGAGGGCGCCCATTGCACTGCATCGCCCACCCCTCACACGAAGTCGGCGTACTCCTCGGCGATGTACCGGGACACCCCTCCCGCACGGTCCGTAACCACCTGCGCATGCTCTGCGCTGCGGCCGGCGTCCCGGCCAGGCGGGCCGACGACGTGCTGGAGGAGGTCGGCCTCGTCAGCCTCCGCGAGGAACGGCTCGGCACGCTGTCCCTCGGGATGGACCGTCGACTCGGCCTGGCCTGCGCCCTGCTGCCCGACCCGCACACCCTTGTGCTGGACGAACCGGCCGCCGGACTCTCCGCACCGGAGTCACGTTGGCTGCACTCCACCCTGCGGGAGTATGCCGGCCACGGTGGCGCCGTACTTCTCACGACCGCCGACCCCAAGGAGGCCGCCCGGCACGCCGATCACATCGTCACCCTCGATGCGGGCCGGGTCGCCGCCGACCTGGAGGCGGTGGAGTTCGCCCGTACCCGGCTCCGGCCGCGGGTAGCCGTCCGCAGTCCCCACGCCTCACGCCTGGCCCACCTGCTCACCACGGAGGCCCGCACCGAACAGCGTTCCGTGGAGGTCGTCCGCGAGGAGGGCAACCGCCTCTCCGTGTACGGCAGCACGACGGCGGACGTCGGCGAGACCGCCTTCCGGAACGGCATCCTCATCCACCAACTCGCCGATGAGGTCGGTGACATGCGGATGGACCCGGTTGAGGTGGAACAGCCGGCGCCGGCCGAAGACGCTGCAGTGCCGGAGGGGGACGCGGAGCCGGAGCAAGCCGAGACCGCAGATGCCTCCGAGCCCCTGCCGCTCCCCGTCGCCGTCCGCTCCGTACGCAGCCCCCTCCGTCCCCTGCGCTACGAACTACGGCGCGCCACCGGAATCAGCACCGGATACGTCGTCTGTGGTGTCGCCCTCGTCGTGTCCGCGATCACCGCCGTGGTGCTGGCCCGTATCGGGCACACCCCGCAGGCACGCCTGTTCGCCGCCTGGCCGCGCGAACTGCCGCTGCCGCCGGTCGCACTCGCGGCGGGGCTGCTCGGTGCGCTCGCCTTCGGGGACGAGTTCCGGCATCCCGCGCTGGCGGCGGACCGGGGCACCGTTCCCCGACGGCTGGGGCTCCTCACCGCGAAGCTCTTCGTCTCCGGAATCACCGCGGGGACGCTTGCCTTTCTCGCCCTGGGCTGTGACGCCGAGCTTCTCTATCTCGTCTACGGCCGGGAATTGGTCCAGGTCCCCGGAGACTGGCTGCCGCTGTGTGCGAGTTGGCTGGCGCTCATGGTCGGCTGCGCGTGGGCCGGTGTGCTGGCGGCCGGGGTGTTCCGGTCCACGGCGGCGGGACTGGCGGCCGTACTCGCGGTGCCGGTGGCCGTCGTCCCGCTCGTGCACCGATTCTTCGAAGGCTCATATGTGCGAGTCGCGGCCGGGATTCACGTGCGGATGCGGGAGGTGCTTCTTCTCCAGTGGCCCTTCGGAGGGGAACGCTGTCTGCTGGGACTTGCGCGAGTGATCGCCCAACCCGTGGGTGGCGCAATGACGTTGTCGCTCGCCGCACTGCTGTGCGCGTACTTGATCACGACGCTGCGCGCCAGGGCGAGATGAGGCCCGGGGGTGCGGTTTCCGAGCCGCTGTGCACACAACTCCCCACAGAAAGCCCGTTTATTTCCGATAAGGCGTCAATTGCGACGGGGTGAGCGATCACCCTTTCGTGTGCTTTTCACCAAAGCCCTCAAGGCAGTTGGAGGCAACGCCGACAAAAGATGCGTGAGTACCCTTGCGCACACCATGATGACCGCCGCCCGCTCCGCCGACTCCGGCCTCGCCGGACCGGGCGAACTCGACCGCTACCCCTACGCCGAGGCCCCGATGGCCGACCGCGTGGCGGCGCCCGCCTGGGAGGGCGCCGATTCCGACCTGGGCCGCGTGGGCCGGCGCGCTGCGGGCAGTCGCGGGCGCGGACTGCACGGCCAGCTCGTCCAGCAGCTCGGTCAGATGATCGTCTCCGGCGACCTGGGTGCCGACCGCCCGCTGGTGCCGGAGGAGATCGGCCAGCGTTTCGAGGTCTCCCGCACCGTGGTGCGCGAGTCCCTCAGGGTCCTGGAGGCCAAGGGCCTCGTCAGCGCCCGGCCGAACGTGGGTACCCGCGTGCGTCCGGTGAGCGACTGGAACCTGCTCGACCCGGACATCATCGAATGGCGCGCCTTCGGCCCGCAGCGCGACGACCAGCGCCGTGAGCTGAACGAACTGCGCTGGACGATCGAGCCGCTCGCCGCCCGCCTCGCCGCCGGGCACGGCCGCGAGGACGTGCAGCAGCGCCTCGTCGACCTGGTGGAGATCATGAGCCACGCCCTCGCCCAGGGTGACGCGCTGACCTTCTCGCGGGCCGACGTCGAATTCCACGCGTTGCTCATCCAGGTCGCGGGCAACCGGATGCTGGACCACCTGTCCGGGATCGTCTCCGCCGCCCTCCAGGTCTCCGGCGGCCCCGCCACCGGCTGTGAGCGGCCGACCGAGGCGTCCGTCGCCCAGCACGCGCGGATCGTGGAGGGGCTCGGGAGCGGCGACGGCGCCGTGGCCGAGGGCGCGATGCGCCAGCTCCTCACCGTCCACCCCGAGGTGGAGCGCGTGGTCCCCGCCCCGCGCGAGCACTGACGGGAATGCGGACGGCGTGCCCGCCCGTGGCGCGCCCCAGTGATCGAGATGGCGGTACCGCGACCGGGTCCCGCCGTCGCCGGACTCGGCCGGACTCCCAGGAATCCGGCCGAGTCCGGCGGTACGACAGGCCACCCGGACCGGCGAAGTGATCAAGACGGAAATCGGCAGCGGACCGCTTCCTTCACATGTGATCGCATTTGGCTGTCGGGAGGGTGTGACTCGGGCCACGCGGATTGGGCGTAACGCTCCCGGAAACAGCGCGATGACCTAAGAGGTGAACAGCCGCGAAGGGAATACGGACGCCGTGCCAGGCGCTGTGTCTCTTCCCGGCCCCGCCCGCGCCGTCGGCCCATCCCCAGGCCGGTGGTCGGCTCCTGTCCATGACGGACGGTGCCGGAAGCCGCTTTCCAACGTTCCGAGAGGTTGTTCGTGTCGGCCAGCACATCCCGTACGCTCCCGCCGGAGATCGCCGAGTCCGTCTCTGTCATGGCGCTCATTGAGCGGGGAAAGGCTGAGGGGCAGATCGCCGGCGACGATGTGCGTCGGGCCTTCGAAGCTGACCAGATTCCGGCCACTCAGTGGAAGAACGTACTGCGCAGCCTCAACCAGATCCTTGAGGAAGAGGGTGTGACGCTGATGGTCAGTGCCGCAGAGCCCAAGCGCACCCGCAAGAGCGTCGCAGCGAAGACCCCGGCCAAGCGCACCGCCACCAAGACGGTCGCGGCGAAGACGGTGACCACCCGCAAGGCCACGGCCGCTCCGGCCGCCGCCACGGGTGAGGACGCCGACGACGCCGCCTCCGTCACGAAGGCCGCTGCCAAGAAGACCACCGCCAAGAAGACGGTCGCGAAGAAGACCACCGCCAAGAAGACGGCGGCCAAGAAGACCAGCGCCAAGAAGGACGACGCCGAGCTTCTCGAGGACGAGGTCGTCGAGGAGACCAAGACCGCCGACGAGCCCGAGGGCACCGAGGCCGCCGGCTTCGTGCTGTCCGACGAGGACGAGGACGACGCGCCCGCGCAGCAGGTCGCCGCGGCCGGCGCCACCGCCGACCCGGTCAAGGACTACCTGAAGCAGATCGGCAAGGTCCCCCTGCTCAACGCCGAGCAGGAAGTCGAGCTGGCCAAGCGCATCGAGGCGGGTCTGTTCGCCGAGGACAAGCTCGCCAACTCCGACAAGCTCGCGCCGAAGCTCAAGCGCGAGCTGGAGATCATCGCCGAGGACGGCCGCCGCGCCAAGAACCACCTCCTGGAGGCCAACCTCCGTCTGGTGGTCTCCCTGGCCAAGCGCTACACCGGCCGCGGCATGCTCTTCCTGGACCTCATTCAGGAGGGCAACCTCGGTCTGATCCGCGCGGTCGAGAAGTTCGACTACACCAAGGGCTACAAGTTCTCCACGTACGCCACCTGGTGGATTCGTCAGGCGATCACCCGCGCGATGGCCGACCAGGCCCGCACCATCCGTATCCCGGTGCACATGGTCGAGGTCATCAACAAGCTCGCGCGCGTGCAGCGTCAGATGCTCCAGGACCTGGGCCGCGAGCCCACCCCGGAGGAGCTGGCCAAGGAACTCGACATGACCCCCGAGAAGGTCATCGAGGTCCAGAAGTACGGCCGCGAGCCCATCTCCCTGCACACCCCGCTGGGCGAGGACGGCGACAGCGAGTTCGGTGACCTCATCGAGGACTCCGAGGCCGTCGTCCCCGCCGACGCCGTCAGCTTCACGCTCCTCCAGGAGCAGCTCCACTCGGTGCTCGACACCCTGTCGGAGCGCGAGGCCGGCGTCGTGTCGATGCGCTTCGGTCTCACCGACGGTCAGCCGAAGACCCTGGACGAGATCGGCAAGGTCTACGGCGTGACGCGTGAGCGCATCCGCCAGATCGAGTCGAAGACCATGTCGAAGCTGCGCCACCCGTCGCGTTCGCAGGTGCTGCGCGACTACCTCGACTAGGTCGAGTCCGCACGGACACCGAAGGCCCGGCTCCCCTCGTGGGGGCCGGGCCTTCGTGCTGCGGGCCGTCGTGCGCCGGATGACTCTGGGTGTTCCAGAAGCACCCTGAGTGAGGAGTCCGCATGCGCCGTACCGTTGTCCGGGCACTGATCCGGCCGCTCTCCCTGGCGGCCACGCTGACCTCGATACCCCTGATCGGCGCGGCTCCGGCCGCGGCCGACAGCATCGTGGTCGGCGGGTTTCCGATCGATGTCTCCCAGGCCCCGTGGACGGTGGCGCTCTCCAGCCGTGACCGGTTCGGGGGTAGCCGAGCGGGCCAGTTCTGCGGCGGGGTGGCGATCGAGCCGACTACCGTCCTCACCGCCGCCCACTGCGTCGCCGACGACATCGTGGGCACGCCCCCGAACCGGGTGCGCGACTTCAAGGTCATCGCGGGCCGCACCGACCTCCTCGCCACCGACGGCCAGGAGACGGCCGTACGGGACATCAAGGTGAACCCGGCGTACGACCCCGCCACCAATGCCGGCGACTACGCCGTCCTCACCCTCGCCGAGCCCGTGCCGCAGAGCGCCGTCGTGCCCATGGCGGCGGCCGGTGACCCGGCGTACGCGGCCGGCACCGAAGCCATGGTCTCGGGCTGGGGTGACACCAGCGGCGACGGTGCCTACACGAACCGGCTGCGCGCCGCGCGGGTGCATGTGCTGGCCGACGACCTGTGCACCCGTGCCTATCCGGGCGGCCGGAACGGCACCTACCGCGCCGCCTCCATGCTCTGCGCGGGAGAGACCGCCGGAGGGCCGGACGCCTGCCAGGGCGACAGCGGCGGCCCGCTGGTCGCCGGGGGACGGCTGATCGGGCTGGTGAGCTGGGGGAGCGGGTGCGGGCAAGCGGGCAGACCGGGTGTCTACACACGGGCGTCCCAGGCCGTGCGCACGCTGGAGCCGGCCGAGAGCGATGCCGAGAAGGCCCCCGAGCGCTCCTGAGAGCGCCTGGGATGCCCTTCCGGGTACCAGAACGGGCGGCCGCTCCCCTGGGGAAGCAGCCGCCCGTCAACCGGCCTGTGCCGGGGCTGGCTCGTCGGGTGGGTGCGAGATTCAGCGCTCTTCAGTGGCAGAGGTGCCGGGAACGGACGTGAGCCGCTCCGTCTCGTCCTGTATCTCAGCGGCGATCTTCTTGAGTTCCGGCTCGAACTTGCGCCCGTGGTGGGCGCAAAAGAGCAGTTCTCCGCCGCTCAGCAGGACGACGCGCAGGTATGCCTGGGCGCCGCAGCGGTCGCAGCGATCGGCGGCCGTCAGCGGGCTCGCGGGGGTCAGAACAGTAGTCACGTCGCCTCTTCTCTAGCTCGACGAGCTGTCGTACCAGGGTCAACATCCAACCAGGCCGATTTCGTTCCCGCTCGGGGCTTTCCGTCGAAAATTTCTTTCGGGACGGCTGGGTGTTGCCGGTTGGCGGCGAATGTGCCGTAGTGCGTGGTCTGGTGCGTACGGGTTCGCGCGGTCTTGGGGGTCGGTCCTCCCGGCTGGGTTGCCGGTTGTTGATGAGGACGTGCCCGGAGCCTAAATGGTTCATGCCTCGAAGGGAACGTGATGTGTGCTTCACTCCATCGAGGGATCGAACGTCCGTACGACCCTCGGCTAGTCTGAGTTCCCCGCCGAGGGTGGCGTTACACCGGCTCTACCAGGCATCGGTACCCTCTGAGCGGCGACCGAAGCCGGCCCCGTACCCACCAGGGGCCCATCTGAAATTCAGCGAGGAGCGAACCGCGTGACCGCCGATACGTCCGTGCCGTCCACAGCGCTGCTGGCAGGAGCAGACCGGGACGGCTCCAACTACACCGCGCGGCACCTCCTCGTCCTCGAGGGCCTGGAAGCCGTGCGCAAGCGTCCGGGCATGTACATCGGCTCGACCGACAGTCGCGGCCTGATGCACTGCCTCTGGGAGATCATCGACAACTCCGTGGACGAGGCCCTCGGCGGTTACTGCGACCACATCGAGGTGATCCTCCACGACGACGGCTCCGTCGAGGTCCGGGACAACGGTCGCGGCATCCCCGTGGACGTCGAGCCCAAGACCGGTCTGTCCGGCGTCGAGGTCGTCATGACCAAGCTGCACGCCGGCGGCAAGTTCGGCGGCGGCTCCTATGCGGCCTCCGGCGGTCTGCACGGCGTCGGCGCCTCCGTGGTGAACGCGCTCTCCGCCCGCCTCGACGTCGAGGTGGACCGGGGTGGCAGCACCCACGCCATCAGCTTCCGCCGCGGTGTTCCGGGCGCCTTCGCCCGAGGGGGCGCGGAGGCCAAGTTCGAGGCCGGGACCGGCCTCACCAAGACCAAGAAGATCCCGAAGAACCGCACCGGCACCCGCGTGCGCTACTGGGCCGACCGGCAGATCTTCCTCAAGGACGCCAAGCTCTCCCTGGACAACCTGCACCAGCGCGCCCGCCAGACCGCCTTCCTGGTGCCGGGCCTCACCATCGTCGTGCGCGACGAGATGGGCCTCGGTGAGGGCGGCAGCAAGGGCGAGGAATCCTTCCGCTTCGACGGCGGCATCAGCGAGTTCTGCGAGTACCTGGCCACCGACAAGCCGGTCTGCGACACGCTCCGCTTCTCGGGCCAGGGCACCTTCAAGGAGACCGTCCCGGTCCTCGACGACCACGGCCAGATGACGCCCACCGAGGTCACCCGCGAACTGGGTGTCGACGTGGCGCTGCGCTGGGGCACGGGCTACGACACCAACCTGAAGTCCTTCGTCAACATCATCGCCACCCCCAAGGGCGGCACGCACGTGGCCGGCTTCGAGCAGGCGGTCACCAGGACGATGAACGAGGTGCTGCGCGCCAAGAAGATGCTGCGCGTCGCAGAGGACGACGTGGTCAAGGACGACGCCCTGGAGGGTCTGACGGCGGTCGTCACCGCGCGGCTGGCCGAGCCGCAGTTCGAGGGCCAGACCAAGGAGGTGCTCGGCACCTCGGCGGCCCGCCGCATCGTCTCCACCGTGATCGCCCGGGAACTCAAGGCCTTCCTCACCTCCACCAAGCGGGACGATGCCGCGCAGGCCCGCACGGTCATGGAGAAGGTGGTCGCCGCCGCCCGCACCCGGGTGGCGGCCCGCCAGCACAAGGACGCCCAGCGCCGCAAGACCGCCCTGGAGTCCTCGTCCCTGCCCGCCAAGCTCGCCGACTGCCGCAGCGACGACGTCGACCGCAGCGAGCTGTTCATCGTCGAGGGCGACTCCGCGCTCGGTACGGCCAAGCTGGCGCGCAACTCCGAGTTCCAGGCGCTGCTGCCCATCCGGGGCAAGATCCTCAACGTGCAGCGCTCGTCCGTGACCGACATGCTCAAGAACGCCGAGTGCGGCGCGATCATCCAGGTCATAGGAGCGGGCTCGGGCCGCACCTTCGACATCGACGCCGCCCGCTACGGCAAGATCATCATGATGACGGACGCCGATGTGGACGGCTCCCACATCCGCTGCCTGCTGCTCACGCTCTTCCAGCGCTACATGCGGCCCATGGTCGAGGCGGGCCGGGTCTTCGCCGCCGTGCCCCCACTGCACCGCATCGAGCTGGTCCAGCCGAAGAAGGGGCAGGACAAGTACGTCTACACGTACTCCGACCGCGAGCTGCGGGACACGCTCCTGGAGTTCCAGCGCAAGGGCGTCCGGTACAAGGACTCCATCCAGCGCTACAAGGGCCTCGGTGAGATGGACGCCGACCAGCTGGCCGAGACCACGATGGATCCGCGCCACCGCACCCTGCGCCGCATCAACCTCGCGGACCTGGACGCCGCCGAGCAGGTCTTCGATCTGCTGATGGGCAACGACGTGGCGCCGCGCAAGGAGTTCATCTCCAGCTCGGCGGCGACGCTGGACCGGTCGCGGATCGACGCGTAGCCGTGTGCACTCGGCCTCGACCGAGTGCGGGCGGGACGACGGGAGTACTGGCTTTGGCCGGTGCTCCCGTTTTCGTTGCCGTGCCGTGCCGTGCCGGGCTTGTGGCGCTTTGTACTCCGGGTCAGGTGGGTCCGGGAGGTTCGGGGTGGCCGGGAGGTGCGGCTCAGGGTTCGCCCTGAGATCGCTCCACCCGTGGGTGGAGAAGCCCGCCCTGTGGAGATCCACCCGTGATCCACCCCCGCTCCGATCCCGTGGCCTGCGGATTTCCGTAGTTTCGAGGTGTCGGGAGCGACCGCCTCCGACGCCCCCTCTCGTACACGGAGGCTCGGATGTCCGGGTTCGTCGACGCGTTGGTGATCGTGACCGTCGCCGTGCTGGTGATCGCCAGGCAGTTCCGCAGCCATGCCATCGACGCCGAGCGGCGCTGGTGGCTGGCGCCCGCGATTCTCGCGGTCATGGCGCTGCGAGGGCCCGGCATAGTGGACTCCCACCACCGCGTCGAGTCGCTCGGACTGCTCGTCGCGGAAGTGGCCGTCGGGGTCGCCACCGGAGCCGGCTGGGCCTGGACCACCCGGATCTGGAGAGCGCCGGACGGGGTCGTGTGGAGTCGCAGCACCAAGGCCGCCGCCGCCGTGTGGGCCGGCGGGACAGCCCTGCGCGGCGGTCTCTTCGGCCTCGGATACGCCCTCGGGGTCCGGCAGGACAGCGCCGCCCTGATGCTGGGCCTCGCCGCGACCCTGCTGGTCCGCGGTGGCCTCACCGCCCGGCGGGCGTCGCTGCTGACCTCCTCGCCCACCCCGGCACCGACGTACGGTGACGGAACGCCGTCGGCATCGGCGGCCCCGGTGGCACGGCCGACGTGGAAGGAGCGGGTGTGAGCGAGAACGCCTGGACCCGCTGGCCCTCACGCGAGGCGCTCAGCAAGGAGGGCGTGAGCCGCCCCCGGCGTCTGCTGGCCCAGGCCATCAGGGTGGTGCTGCTCGGGCTGCTGCTGTGGGCGGCCCTCAGGCAGGACGACATCCCTCCGTGGGGGGAGGCCGCCGCCGTGGCAGGCGTGCTGCTGGCTTCCGGTGCGGCGTGGGGCTACTTCCGCGCCACCTACGCACACCGGCTGCTGCCCTCCCTGGCGCTCGTCGCCGTGCTCCTGGCCCTGGCGGTCGCCGCCCAGGTGACAGGTTTCGGGGGCCCCGCCCTGGTGCTCTGGTGCGGCTGCGGCATCCTCGCGCTGGAGCGGTTGCCCCTCGCGGCGGCGGTACCGGTGACCTCGGTCGCCCTGGCCTCCTTCGCGGTCTTCAACAAGGACGTGTGGCTCACCACCGCGTCCACCGTGGCCGGGCTGGCGCTGGCCGGCTACGTCGCGCGGCTGGACTCGGAGGCACGGGGCAACGCCCAGCGGCTGCTCGCCCAGGAGCGGGCCGCGCGGGAGGCGGAGGCGGAGTCCGCCGCGCTGAGCGAGCGGGCGCGGATAGCGCGGGAGATCCACGACGTGCTGGCCCACAGCCTCTCGGCGCAGATGGTGCACCTGGAGGCGGCCCGGCTGCTGCTGGAGCGCGACGCGAGCCGTGAGCAGGTGCTGGAGCGGGTGGTGGCCGCGCGGGGCATGGCCCGTGACGGGCTGGCCGAGACCCGTCAGGCGCTGTCGGCGCTCAGGGGTGAACTGAGCCCGCTGGAGGAGTTCCTGACGGACCTCGTCAGCGTGACGGACGGGGGCGAGGTCACCGTCACGGGTGAGCGCAGGCCGCTGCCGGCCGAGGCATCGCAGGCGGTGCGCCGGGTGGCGCAGGAGGCGATGACGAACGTCCGCAAGCACGCCCAGGGCGCGAAGGTGCGGGTCCGGCTCGACTACAGCGAGCATCAAGTGACCCTCGATGTGCGGGACAAGGGCGGGCGTCCGGGCGAACTGGCCGCCTCCGGCGGCGGGTACGGTCTGCTGGGCATGCGGGAGCGCGCCGAACTGCTGGGCGGCTCGCTGGACGCGGGGCCGGACGAGGAGGGGTTCGTGGTGACGTTGAAGGTGCCGCTGTGACGGCGCCGGAGGGGGAGCGGAAGCCCGCGCGGGTGGTGGTCGCCGACGACCAGACCGTGGTGCGGGAAGGCATCGTGATGCTGCTGGGACTGTTGCCCGGCCTCGAGGTGGTCGGCGCGGCCGGGGACGGCGAGGAGGCGGTGCGCCTGGTAGGCGAACTGGCCCCGGACGTGGTGCTGATGGACCTGCGGATGCCCCGGTGCGACGGGGTGGAGGCCACCCGGCGCATCCGGAGCGAGTACCCGGGCACCCAGGTGGTGGTGCTGACCACGTTCGCGGACGACGAGTCGCTGTTCGCCGCACTGCGCGCTGGGGCGCGGGGGTATCTGACCAAGGACGCGGGCGGGGAGGAGATCGTGCGCGCGGTCCAGAGCGTGCTGTCGGGGGAGGCCGGGCTGGCGCCGGGCATCCAGCTCCGGCTGCTGGAGAAGCTGTCGCAGGCCGAGGTGCGGACGACAGCGGCAGCGCCCGAGCCGCCCGACGGGCTGACCGCCCGCGAGAGCGAAGTGCTGGTGCTGATCGGCGAGGGGCTCAGCAACCAGGAGATCGCCCGGAAGCTGCACGTCTCCACGGCGACCGTGAAGACGCACATCAACAACCTCTTCGCCAAGACGGGCCTCAAGGACCGTGCGCAGGCGGTGCGTTACGCGTATGCGAAGGGCATGGTGCGGCCGAGGGCGGAGTGACTCACCTGATGGGGTGAAGTGATACGGGAAGATGTGTCGCGGATCTTCCCGATCTGTCCATCCTTGGGCATGCAGTCAAGCAATGGTCGACACTTCGGTACCGGGAACGGTCCCGGAAGTTCGGCCGACAACCAGGAAGAGCAGAGCGTGACTTCCCGCGACGTGCGGCAAGAGGACCCCTGGCACGACACGCTGACCGCCGGCTGGGGCTGGCCGAACGGGGCGGGGATGCCCGCACCGGCGGCCGTACCGCGGCCGCGCGGTGAGGCCGAGCGGGAGATCGTGGAGGCTCGTGCACGCGACGTGTATCTCGCGGTGCAGCAGAGCGAGGCGTTCCAGGAGGTGCGCAGCCGGTACCGGAGGTTCGTGGTGCCGGGAGCCGCCGCCTTCCTCGTCTGGTACGTGGGGTACGTGGTCACCGCGACGGCAGCGCCCGGTCTGATGGCGCGGCCCGTCATAGGGGCGGTGAACGTGGGGATGCTCGCCGGGCTGGGGCAGTTCGCCAGCACCTTCCTGCTCACCTGGGCCTACGCACGGCACGCGCGGCTGCGGCGCGACCGGCCCGCGCTGGAACTGCGCTGGGACACCCAGGAGCTGACCCGTGGCGTCCAGGGAGGCACCTCGTGACCAGCCACCACCAGATGCTGGCGCTGGTCCTGTTCAGCGCGTTCGTGGCCGTGACCCTGGGCATCACCACCTGGGTCAGCCGACGCAGACATGGGTCGGCGGAGGAGTTCTACGCCGGTGGGCGGCTCTTCACCCCGCTGGAGAACGGGTTCGCCATCTCCGGCGACTATCTCTCGGCGGCCTCCTTCCTCGGCGTGACAGGGCTCATCGCGCTGTACGGCTACGACGGGCTGCTGTACGGCGTCGGGTTCCTCGTGGCCTGGCTGGTCGTGTTGTTCGTCGCGGCCGAACTGGTGCGGAACTGCGGCCGGTTCACTCTGGCCGACGTGGTCGCCGCGCGGATGGCCGAGCGGCCGGTGCGGATCGCCACCGGCTCCGCCTCGGTCACCGTCTCCGTCATGTACCTGGTCGCCCAGATGGTGGGCGCCGGAAGCCTGGTGGCGCTGCTGCTCGGCGGCTCCGGCGGGGCCGCGCAGGCGTGGACGGTCATCGGGGTAGGCGCGCTCATGGTGATCTATGTGTCACTGGGCGGGATGCGGGCGACCACCTGGATTCAGATCGTGAAGGCCGTCCTGATGCTGACCGGGACGATCGTGATGACCGTGCTGGTCCTGGTGCGGTTCCACGGGGACATCAACCAGTTGCTGCTGACGGCGGCCGAGCGCAGCGGGCACGGGGCGTCGTTCCTGGCGCCGGGGCTCAAGTACGGCGGTGACTGGACCGCGAGGATGGACTTCATCAGCCTCGGCCTGGCGCTGGTGCTGGGCACCGCGGGCCTGCCGCACATCCTGTCCCGCTTCTACACGGTGCCGACCGCTCGGGCCGCCCGGCGTTCCACGGTGTGGTCGATCGGGCTCATCGGCAGCTTCTACCTGATGACGATCGTCCTCGGCTTCGGGGCGACCGCCGTGGTGGGCGCCGACGCGCTGCGCCGGTCCAACGCGGCCGGGAACACCGCGATCCCGCTGCTGGCGCTCGACCTGGGCGGCGGTGCCTCCTCCACCGGGGGCACCGTGCTGTTCGCGGTCGTGGCCGCCGTCGCCTTCGCAACCATCCTCGCGGTGGTCGCTGGGATCACCCTGGCCTCCTCGGCGTCGGTCGCCCACGACCTGTACGCGTCGCTGCGGCGCAGGCCCACCACCCCGCGCGGCGAGGTGGCCGTGGCGCGGATCGCGGCGGCCGCCATCGGTGTCGTGGCGATCGCGCTGGGGCTGCTGGCGCGGAACCTCAACGTGGCGTTCCTGGTCGGCCTGGCCTTCGCGGTGGCCGCCTCGGCGAATCTGCCGACGCTGCTGTACTCGCTGTTCTGGCGGAACTTCACCACGCGCGGCGCGGTCTGGGCCGTGTACGGAGGGTTGATCCCGGCGGTGATCCTGGTGCTGCTGTCGCCCGTGGTGTCGGGGAGCCCCGGCTCGCTTTTCCCCGGCGTCGACTTCCAGTACTTCCCCCTCCAGAATCCGGGCATCGTCTCCATCCCGCTCGGCTTCCTCGCGGGCTGGCTGGGCACGGTCACCTCGGACGAGATGCCGGACGAGGCCAAGTTCGCGGAGACCGAGGTGCGTTCGCTGACCGGAGCCGGAGCCGTGTAAGGGCACCGGGCCTTGGGTGACGTCACCGCGTCACGGCGTCACCCAGGCGTACCGGTGCTCGGGCCGCCCGGTGTCCCCGTATCTGAGGGACAGCCGTAGGCGGCCCGCCTGCTCCAGGTGACGGAGATAGCGCTGGGCGGTGGAGCGGCTCAGCCCCGTGCGGGAGGCCACCTCGTGCGCCGACAGCGGCTGCTCCGCGCCGTGCAGGACACCGCAGATCAGGTCCGAGGTCGGCTCCGTGTGACCGCTCGGGAGCCCCGGGGCCGAGGGAGCCGGGGCCGTGCGCAGGGCGCCGAAGATGCGGTCGACCTGTTCCTGGCCGGTCACCCCGCGTCCGCCCACCCGGTCGACGGTGCGGCGCAGGGCGGCGTAGGAGTCGAGGCGGCCGCGCAGTGCGTTGAAGGTGAAGGGCTTGACCAGGTAGTGCAGGGCGCCGAGGCGCATCGCCTGCTGCACGGTCGTCACATCGCTGGCCGCCGTGATCATGATGACGTCGGTGCCGTGGCCGTGCTGGCGCATCAGGTGGACGAGTTCGAGGCCGGTGCGGTCCGGCAGATAGTGGTCGAGCAGCACCAGGTCGACGCCACCGCGTTCGACGGCGGCCAGCGCCTGGGCGGCACTGTGGGCGCGGGCGGCCACCCGGAAGCCGGGAACCTTGCCCACATACCTGGCGTTGATCTCGGCGACACGGAAATCGTCGTCCACGACCAGCACGTCAATCATCGGGCCTCTCCTTTAAGGCCGGCGAGCTTCAGGACCTGTCTTCCGGCCTCAAGCCCGTGTTTCAGCTCCGCAGTTGTAGCGTGAGCAAAACGAGCACAACAGGTTCTTGCGAGCAAAAGAAGGGGTTGCGCGCACAAGACTGCTGTCGGAACGGAGCCGCCCCTACCGTCCCGGTGCATGAGCGCAGACACCAGCCCCGCCATCGAGCTGAGGGGCGCGAGCAAGATCTTCAGAACCCCTTCCGGTGATCCGCACACCGCGGTGCGCGGCCTGGACCTCACCGTGGAGCGCGGCGAGTTCGTCGCCGTCGTCGGCCCGACCGGCTGTGGGAAGTCCACCACGCTGACGCTGGTCAGCGGGCTGGAGGAGCCCTCCGAGGGCGAGGTGCTGGTGGCCGGGCAGCCGGTCGGCGGCGTCGGCGACCGGGTCGGCTTCGTCTTCCAGCAGGACGCCACCTTCCCCTGGCGCACGGTGCTGTCCAACGTGATGGCCGGCCCCCGTTTCCGCGGCGTGCCCAAGGCGGAGGCGAAGCAGAAGGCCCGCGAGTGGCTGGCCCGGGTGGGGCTCGCCGCGTTCGAGGACCGGTACCCGCACCAGCTCTCCGGCGGCCAGCGCAAACGCGTCGCCCTCGCCGCGACCTTCGTCAACGACCCCGAGATCCTGCTGATGGACGAGCCGTTCTCCGCGCTCGACGTGCAGACGCGCGCCCTGATGTCGGACGAGCTGCTGGAACTGTGGGAGGGCACCGGCGCCTCCGTCGTCTTCGTCACCCACGACCTGGAGGAGTCGATCGCGCTGGCCGACAAGGTCGTCGTGATGACCGCCGGGCCCGCGACGGTCAAGCAGGTCTTCACCATCGACCTGCCCCGGCCGCGCAAGGTCGAGTCGATCCGGCTGGAGCCCAAGTTCATCGAGATCTACCGCGAGATCTGGGAGTCCCTCGGTGAAGAGGTCCGCATCACCCGTGAGCGAGGTGCCGCCGATGTCGCCTGAGACCGTGACCCCGCCGCTCGCCGACCCCGTCAAGCCGCAGGCCCCGGCCCCGTCACGTTCGCGGGCGCAGGCCGCCCGCAGGCGCCGGGTGATCGTGGTGGTGGCCCGCGTACTGCTGCTGGTCGGCGTGCTCGGCCTGTGGGAGGCGCTGTCCCGCGCCCAGGTCATCGACCCGTTCAACTTCTCGATGCCGTCGGAGATCTGGGACCAGATCACCTCCTGGGTGCTGCACGGCACGGCGCTCGGCTCCCTGGGCGAACAGATCTGGTACACGCTGTACGAAGCGCTGCTGGGCTGGGTCATCGGCGTCGTGGCCGGTGTCGTCCTCGGTATCGCGCTCGGCCGGGTCGCCTTCCTCGCCGACCTGTTCGGCCCCTACATCAAGGTGCTGAACTCCATCCCGAGGATCGTGCTCGCCCCGATCTTCCTGATCTGGTTCGGCCTCGGCCCGGCCTCCAAGGTCGCCTCGGCCGTGGTCCTCGTGTTCTTCCCGGTGTTCTTCAACGCCTTCCAGGGCGCACGGGAGGTCAACCGCGACCTGGTCGCCAACGCCCGCATCCTGGGCGCCACCGACCGGCAGGTCACGCTCCAGGTGGTCATCCCCTCGGCCACCTCCTGGATCTTCACCAGCCTGCACGTCAGCTTCGGCTTCGCGCTCATCGGCGCCATCGTGGGCGAGTACATCGGTGCCACCCGGGGCATCGGCCTGCTCGTCGCCCAGTCGCAGGGCACCCTCAACTCCGCCGGCGTCTACGCCGCGATGGTGATCCTCGCGGTCG
Source organism: Streptomyces griseoluteus (assembly GCF_004784465.1). Lineage (GTDB taxonomy): Bacteria > Actinomycetota > Actinomycetes > Streptomycetales > Streptomycetaceae > Streptomyces > Streptomyces griseoluteus. The sequence continues at coordinate 97,622 of NZ_SRRU01000006.1, forward strand.
TGGCGCTCCTCGCCGAGGGGCTGCTGACCTTCGCCGAGCGCCGCGTCTTCCGCTGGAAGTCCTCCAGCTCCGGGCACTGAACCGCCGTTCCGCGCGCCGAACTCCCCGTACCCGCACAGTCCCAAGGACGTGACTCGTCATGCGTAAGCGCACCAGAATCGCCTCGCTCACCACCGCCTGTCTGTTCTCCCTCGCCTCCCTCACCGCCTGCGCCAACGAGGTGGCCAGCCACGGCGGTTCCGGGGGCGGCGGCAAGGGCACCAAGGTCAAGATCATGGTCGGCGGCCTCGACAAGGTCATCTACATGCCCGCCATGCTGACCCAGCGGCTCGGCTACTTCGACGCCGAGGGTCTGAACGTGGAGCTGCTGACGGAGCCCGCCGGGGCCCAGGCGGAGACCGCGCTCGTCTCCGGCCAGGTCCAGGGCGCCGTCGGCTTCTACGACCACACCCTCGACCTCCAGGTGAAGGGCAAGTCGGTCGAGTCCGTCGTGCAGTTCTCGCACGCGCCGGGCGAGGTGGAGGTGGTGTCCGCGAAGAAGACCGGTGACATCCACTCGCCGGGTGACTTCAAGGGCCGCAAGCTCGGTGTCACCGGGCTCGGTTCGTCGACCGACTTCCTCACCAAGTACCTGGCGGTGAAGCACGGCGTCCAGGTGAACGAGTTCAGTCCGGTCGCGGTGGGAGCGGGGCCGACGTTCATCGCGGCTCTGCAGAAGGGCTCCATCGACGCGGGCATGACCACCGACCCGACCGTCGCCACGATCCTGGCCAAGAAGGCCGGGCGCGTGCTCATCGACATGCGCACCCCTGAGGGCTCGCAGGAGGCGCTCGGCGGGCCGTACCCCTCGTCGAGCCTGTACATGAACACGGACTGGGTCAACGATCACAAGGACACCGTCCAGAAGCTCGTCAACGCGTTCGTGAAGACGCTCAACTGGATGTCCACCCACAGTGCCGAGCAGATCGCGGCCAAGATGCCGTCCGACTACTCCCAGGGCGACGAGAAGCTCTACGCGGCCGCCATCAAGAGCACCCTGCCGATGTTCACCAAGGACGGCATCATGCCGGCGCGGGGACCGCAGACCGTCGAGAAGGTGCTCAAGGCGTTCAGTCCCAACATCAAGAACGCCGACGTCGACCTCGACAAGACGTACACCACCGAGTTCGCGGAGAAGGCCGCCAAGTAGCCGCTCAAAGGGCGCGGGGTGCCTGGTGCCCCCGCGCCTCCTCCGTGCCCGGGGGCACCGGGTCGCCCAGCGCGTCCGGCAGCACCACCGTGAACTCCGCGCCGCCGCCCGTCGCCGCGCCCACCGAGGCCGAGCCGCCCTGGCGTTCGGCCAGACGCCGTACCAGCGACAGGCCGATGCCGCGCTTGCCGTGCGCGGGCGGCTCCTTGGTGGACCAGCCCTCCGTGAACACCGACTCCCGCTGCGCCTCGGGCACGCCCGGACCGGTGTCCCGTACCCGGAGCACCACGGTGCGGCCCTCGGTGCGCAACTCGGCCTCCACGCGGGCGTGCGCAGTGCCCGCGACCGCGTCGAGCGCGTTGTCCACCAGGTTGCCCAGCACCGTGACCAGACCGCGCGGGTCGATGAGCCGGTCCGGCAGCCAAGTCTCCTCCGACAGCCTGAGCGCCACCCCGCGTTCGGCGGCGACGGTCGCCTTGCCCACCAGCAGCGCGGCCAGCAGCGGGTCCTCGATCCGTTCCGTGACCTGCTCGGCCGTCGCCCGGTGCTCACCGACCAGCTCGCCGATGAACTCCGCCGCGTCGTCGTACATCTCCAGCTCCAGCAGCCCGAGCAGGGTGTGCATGCGGTTGGCGTGCTCGTGGTCCTGGGCGCGCAGGGCGTCGATCAGACCGTGCGTGGAGTCGAGTTCGCGGCCGAGGCGCTCCAGTTCCGTGCGGTCGCGCAGGGTGGCCACCGCGCCGCCGTCCTCGGTGGGCATCCGGTTGGCGACCAGGACGCGCCGGCCGCGCACGGTGAGCAGATCGGTGCCGGTCACCCGGCCGGCCAGCACGTCCGTCGTGCGTCCCGCGCCGAGCGCCTCGTCCGGCGAGCGTCCGACCGCCTCGTCGCCGATGCCGAGCAACCGCCCTGCCTCGTCGTTGAGCAGCCGTATCCGGCCGCTGCGGTCGAGTGCGACCACGCCCTCCCGGATGCCGTGCAGCATCGCCTCGCGTTCCGCGAGCAGCGCCGAGATGTCGGAGAAAGCCAGGTCACGGGTCTGCCGGTGCACCCGGCGGGAGATCAGCCAGGCGGCGAGCGCGCCCACCGCCAGCGCGCCCCCGGCGTACGCCAGCAGGCCGGGGATGGCGCCGAGCAGCCCGGCGCGCACGCTGTCGTACGCGATGCCCACCGAGACCGCGCCGACGATCCGGTGCCCGGTGTCGTACAGCGGTACCTTGCCGCGCGCGGAGCGGCCCAGGGTGCCCCGGTCGATCTCCATCACCTGGCGTCCGGCCAGGGCGCGGCTGGGGTCGGTGGAGACGCGGCGGCCGATCTCCCTGGTGGTCGGGTGGGACCAACGCGTCCCCCGCGCGTCCATCACCACGATGTACTCGGCGTGCGTGGCCCGTCTGATCCGCTCGGCCTCCCGCTGCACCGGCCCGTCGGGGCTGGGCCTGGTGTGCAGGACACCCTCGGCGATCGCCGGGTCCTGTGCGGTGGTCTGCGCGATGACCAGCGCCCGGCGCATCGCCTCCTGGTCCAGCTGTCCGCTGAGCGGCGCCAGGAAGAGCCCGGTCGCCAGGACCGCGACCCCGGCCGCGATCGTCACCTGGGTGAGCAGCACCTGGGCGAACGCCCGCCGGGGCAGACCGAGGCGGGGACGGCGGGCCGGGGGAGTGGGAGACATGCGGAGACGGTACGCGGGATCGCGCACGCCTCCCAGGGCGGGCGCGTTGTCAGCCCGCCAGGGCCGCCGTACGCAGCGCCTCGATACCGACGACGTCCATCCGCGCGGGGGCGCCCAGGACGTCCACCCCGCAGCTCTCCGGGCGCGGCGGCAGCGCGGCGGTCCGGGCCACGGTCACCCGCCAGCCCCGGCCGTCCGTGTGGCCGACGGTGACTTCCCAGCGGGGCGCATCGCCCTCGGTGCGGACGACGTGCAGCGCGTCCGCCGTGTACTCGGCCGTCGCCGCCCGTACGGCCAGTTCGGCGGCCTGGCCGGGTCGGTCCCAGGCGGAGCGGCCGCGGCAGTCCTCCAGCAGCACCTGCCCGTCCTGGGCGCGGTGCAGGGCCTCCTTGACCGTGTGCGCCTCGGCACGGGCGTAGGCGTAGCCGTACGGCAGCACGAGCACGGTGGGGGCGAAGCGATGACCACCCAGATGAGTGACCTCCCAGACGCCGGGCACGTCGGAGGCGGTCAGTTCGGCGGCCAGCGGACGGCCCAGCAGGGCGCAGCACCGGTCGCGCTTGCCGTTGGTGCACACCAGCGCGAGCGGGTCACCGGTCTGTGGGCGCCCGCCGAGCACCGACGCGAAGGAGCGGGGGTCGCCCGCGCCCAGGGCGGCGAAGTCCAGGCCGAGGAGGTGGCGCGGGTCGCGGGTGGTGGTGCCGTACAGCCACACGTTTCCCGGGACTGTGTGGGCCACATAGACCTGCCGCACGGGCGGTGTACCGGGGTCGGCGTGCCGGCCGGGGCGTCTGATCAGCGCCACCCGTACGCCGGTGTCCTTGGCGGCGGCCTCCAGGGCGCGGCCCAGCGCGGGGTCCAGATGGCTCGCGGTCAGCGCTTTCGCGCCCCAGGGGCCCGGCTGTTCCAGCAGCAGCCACGTCGTCGCCGTGGCCGCCGTACCGGAAACGGGCTCGTCGAGGTTCCGGGAGACGGTCGCACACCTACTCACACAGGTGAGCCTAACCTGACTTGCAGGTGAATACGACTCACTGTCGGGCAAGGGTCGCGGGGGGTCGCGGGCCGGCGTACTGGCCGCCCGGGCGCGTGCGCAGCGGGCGTCCGCCGTACTCCTCCGGGGCGTGCGCGATCACGGTGCCCGCGGTGCCCTGGTCGGGCACTTCGAGCAGCAGCCGGTGGACCAGCGGCCGGCCGCACCGTGCAGCGGGTCCTCCGGGGCGCCCGGCCCGGCCGAGACCGCCGCGTACGCGTGCGCGCGGGCCGAGGCGGCGACCCCGCTGCCCGCCACGTCGGACCCGAGGCGCCCGTGCCCGCCAGTGTCTGAGGCCCCCTCGCTGAGGCCATCCGTCGTGCCGCCGCAGGCCGCCGCACCCTTCGTATCCTGGTCGGACAGTCCGTCCTCCGGGCGCCCCACGCCGGTGCGGCGCCCGGCGAGAAGCGTGGGAAGGGTGCCACCCGTTGGCGAACAGCCGTAGTGCGCAGATTCCGGTCGTCGTGCTCGCCGGGTTCCTGGGGTCCGGGAAGACGACGTTGCTCAACCACCTGCTGCACCGCAGTGGAGGCAGCCGGATCGGGGCCGTCGTCAATGACTTCGGGTCGATCGAGATCGACGCGATGGCCGTCGCCGGGGCGCTCGGGGACTCCACCGTGTCGCTCGGCAACGGCTGCCTGTGCTGCGCGGTCGACGCGAGCGAGCTGGACACCTACCTGGCCCGGCTCGCCGCCCCCGCCGCCGGGATCGACGTGATCGTCATCGAGGCCAGCGGGCTCGCCGAGCCGCAGGAGCTGGTGCGGATGGTGCTGGCCAGCGAGCAGCCGGAGATCATGTACGGCGGGCTCGTCGAGGTGGTGGACGCCGCCGAGTTCGACGACACCCGCGCCCGGCACCCCGAGGTCGACCGGCACCTCGCCCTCGCCGACCTCGTCGTGGTCAACAAGCTCGACCGGGCACCCGACGCCGACCGCGTCCTCGGCCTGGTCCGCGAACTCACCGAGGGCGCCGTACTCCCCGCCACCTACGGCCGGATCGACCCGGAGTTCCTCTTCGACTGCCGCCCCAGCGAGGAGCGCGTAGGCCAGCTCTCCTTCGACGACCTGCACAGCCACGACGGCCACGAGCAAGACGGCGAACCCGACGCCCACCCCGCCCACCTGCACTCCGCCTACGACACCCTGTCCTTCACCTCGGACACCCCCATGGACCCCCGCGCCCTGATGCGCTTCCTGGACAGCCGCCCGGAGGGCCTGTACCGGATCAAGGGATACGTCGACTTCGGCGCCCACGACCCCGCCAACCGCTACGCCGTACACGCCGTCGGCCGCTTCCTGCGGTTCCTGCCCGAGCCCTGGCCGCCCGGCGCGGACCGCCTCACCCAGGTCGTCCTGATCGGCGCCGGCATCGACGCCGACGCCCTCGGCAAGGAGCTGGACGCCTCCCGAGGCGCCGCCGACGAGACCGACGAGCAGGCCATGTGGGGCGTGCTCCGCTACGTGCCGGGCTCCGAGGACGAGCCCGGCACACCGTGAAGCCGGCACACCGCGGCGCCCGGCACCGCAGCGCCGGGCTCACCCCGAGCCCCGGCTAGACCACCGGCCCGGCCACCACCGACACGGTCTTCGCCAGCGACGTCCCCGACCCGTCGCGGCGCGGGTCCGGCTCCGGCAGCTCCACCGGCAGCCCGTTCTTCTGCGCCGCCCGCGCCGGGGCGGGACCCGCCCAGGCCAGCGCGAGGCAGTCCTCGCCCTTGAGGAAGCGCTGGCAGCGCACACCGCCGGTCGCCCGGCCCTTGCGCGGGAACTGGTCGAACGGGGTCAGCTTGGCCGTCGTCTGCACCGAGTCGTCCAGCGTGCCCCGCGAGCCCGCCACCGTGAACACCACCGCGTCGACGGCCGGGTCGACCGCCGTGAACGAGATCACCTTCGCGCCCTCGGTGAGCTTGATGCCCGCCACACCGCCCGCCGGACGGCCCTGCTGGCGCACCTGGGCCGCCTGATAGCGCAGAAGTTGCGCGTCGTCGGAGATGAACACCAGGTCCTCCTCGCCGGTGCGCAGCTCCACCGCGCCGACGATCCGGTCGCCCTCCCGGAGGGTGATGACCTCCAACTCGTCCTTGTTGGACGGATAGTCGGGCAACACCCGCTTCACGACGCCCTGTTCGGTGCCGATCGCGAGGCCCGGCGAGGTCTCGTCCAGCGTGGTCAGGCAGACCACGGTCTCGTCGCCCTCCAGGGGCACGAACTCGGCCAGCGGCGCCCCTCCGGAGAGGTTCGGCGCGCTCGCGGTGTCCGGCAACTGGGGCAGGTCGACCACGTTGATCCGCAGCAGGCGCCCGCTCGACGTCACCGCCCCGATCTCACCCCGCGCGGTCGCCGGCACCGAGGAGACGATCACATCGTGCTTGGCCCGGCCGCCCTCCTGCGGAACCGGATCGGCGCCGGTCGTACGGGCCAGCAGCGCGGTCGAGGACAGCAGTACCCGGCACGGGTCGTCGGCCACCTGGAGCGGCACCGTGGCCACCTGGGAGGCCGCCGACTCCAGCAGGACCGTACGCCGGTCGGAGCCGAACTTCTTGGCCACGGCAGCCAGTTCCCCCGAGACCAGCTTGCGCAGCTCCGCGTCCGACTCCAGGATGCGGGTCAGCTCCTCGATCTCCTGGTTGAGCCGGTCCTTCTCCGCCTCCAGCTCGATCCGGTCGTACTTGGTGAGGCGGCGCAGCGGCGTGTCGAGGATGTACTGGGTCTGGATGTCGCTCAGGCCGTAGCGCTCCATCAGGCGCTCCTTGGCCTGCGCGGAGTTCTCGCTGGACCGGATGACCCGGATGACCTCGTCGATGTCGACGAGCGCGGTCAGCAGGCCCTCGACCAGGTGCAGCCGGTCGCGGCGCTTGGTGCGGCGGAACTCGCTGCGCCGGCGCACGACCTCGAAGCGGTGGTCGAGATAGACCTCCAGCAGCTCCTTGAGGCCCAGCGTGAGCGGCTGGCCGTCCACCAGCGCCACATTGTTGATGCCGAAGGACTCCTCCATGGGGGTCAGCTTGTAGAGCTGCTCCAGGATCGCCTCCGGCACGAAGCCGTTCTTGATCTCGATGACCAGGCGCAGGCCGTGCTCGCGGTCGGTGAGATCCTTGACGTCCGCGATGCCCTGGACCTTCTTCGCGTTGACCAGGTCCTTGATCTTCGCGATGACCTTCTCCGGGCCGACCGCGAAGGGCAGCTCGGTGACGACCAGGCCCTTGCGGCGGGCGGTCACCGCCTCGATGGCGACCGTCGCCCGCATCTTGAAGGAACCGCGGCCGTTCGCGTACGCGTCCCGGATGCCGTCCAGGCCGACGATCCGGCCGCCGGTGGGCAGGTCGGGGCCGGGGACGTGGCGCATCAGGGCGTCCAGGTCCGCGTTCGGGTGCTTGATCAGGTGGCGGGCGGCCGCGATGACCTCGCGCAGGTTGTGCGGCGGCATGTTCGTCGCCATGCCGACCGCGATGCCGGAGGAGCCGTTGACCAGCAGGTTCGGGAAGGCGGCGGGGAGAGCGACCGGCTCCTGCTCCTGGCCGTCGTAGTTCGGCGCGAAGTCGACCGTGTCCTCGTCGATCGACTCCGTCATCAGGCTCGCCGCGGCGGCCATCCGGCACTCGGTGTACCGCATGGCGGCCGGCGGGTCGTCGTTGCCCAGGGAGCCGAAGTTGCCGTGTCCGTCGACCAGCGGGACGCGCATCGAGAAGGGCTGCGCCATGCGCACCAGCGCGTCGTAGATCGACGCGTCGCCGTGCGGGTGCAGCTTGCCCATGACCTCGCCGACCACGCGCGCGCACTTCACGTAGGCGCGCTCGGGGCGCAGGCCCATCTCGTTCATCTGGTAGACGATGCGGCGGTGCACCGGCTTCAGACCGTCACGGGCGTCCGGCAGAGCACGGGAGTAGATGACCGAGTACGCGTATTCCAGGTAGGAGCCGCGCATCTCGTCCACGACGTCGATGTCGAGGATCTTCTCCTCGTACGAGTCGTCGGGCGGCGGGGTCTTGGTGCTGCGGCGGGCCATCGCTGCCGGCTCCTTGCTGAAGGCGTGGGACGGATCGGACGCGGACCATTGTGGACCGGGGCACTGACAACGCGGGCCGCGACCCGGTCCGCACGGGTCCGCCCCCGGTGCTCGGCGGCCCGGCGCTCCACCGCCGTACGCCGGCCGGGAGCGCGCTCGCCATGAGCACGCCTGACGCAGGCTAGTCGATCCGCTGTGGGCGTACGTCGGGCGGGAACTCCGCCGGGCCCCCGCACGCTTTGCATACAGTGGCAGGAACGGCAGGAAAACCGCGGTTTTACTCGACCGCGACCGCTTGCGAAGGGACGTACATGCCCATGGGTCACACGACCACAGCCCAGGCAGGCTCCGGGGGCCTGACAGCGACCGAGCACCGCCTGGCCAACGGTCTGCGCGTGGTGCTCTCCGAGGACCACCTGACCCCGGTCGCGGCGGTCTGCCTCTGGTACGACGTCGGCTCCCGCCACGAGGTCGCGGGCCGCACGGGCCTGGCGCACCTCTTCGAGCACCTGATGTTCCAGGGTTCCGGCCAGGTCAAGGGCAACGGCCACTTCGAGCTGGTCCAGGGCGCCGGCGGCTCGCTCAACGGCACGACGAGCTTCGAACGCACCAACTACTTCGAGACGATGCCCGCCCACCAGCTCGAACTCGCCCTGTGGCTGGAGGCCGACCGGATGGGCTCCTTGCTGGCCGCGCTGGACGACGAGTCGATGGAGAACCAGCGCGACGTCGTCAAGAACGAGCGCCGTCAGCGGTACGACAACGTCCCCTACGGCACCGCCTTCGAGAAGCTGACCGCCATGGTCTACCCCGAGGGCCACCCCTACCACCACACGCCGATCGGCTCCATGGCCGACCTGGACGCGGCCACGCTGGAGGACGCCCGCGCGTTCTTCCGCACCTATTACGCGCCCAACAACGCGGTGATCTCCGTGGTCGGCGACATCGACCCCGAGCAGACGCTGGCCTGGATCGAGAAGTACTTCGGCTCCATCCCCGGCCACGACGGCAAGCCCGCCCCGCGTGACGGCTCGCTGCCCGAGGTCATCGGGGACGAGCTGCGCGAGGTCGTCGTCGAGGAGGTCCCGGCGCGCGCCCTGATGGCCGCCTACCGGCTCCCGGAGGACGGCACGCGCGCGTCCGACGCGGCCGACCTCGCCCTCACCGTCCTCGGTGGCGGCGAGTCCTCGCGCCTCTACAACCGGCTGGTGCGCCGCGACCGTACGGCCGTGGCCGCCGGGTTCGGGCTGCTCCGGCTGGCCGGCGCGCCCTCGCTGGGCTGGCTGGACGTGAAGACCTCCGGCGACGTCGAGGTCCCGGTCATCGAGGCCGCGATCGACGAGGAGCTGGCCCGCTTCGCCGAGGAGGGCCCGACCCCGGAGGAGATGGAGCGCGCCCAGGCCCAGTTGGAGCGCGAGTGGCTGGACCGGCTCGGCACCGTCGCGGGCCGCGCCGACGAACTGTGCCGGTACACCGTCCTGTTCGGCGACCCTCAGCTTGCCCTGACGGCCGTGCAGCGTGTCCTCGAGGTGACCCCGGAGGAGGTCCGCGAGGTCGCCAAGGCCCGCCTGCGCCCGGACAACCGCGCCGTGCTCGTCTACGAGCCGAAGTCCCCGGAGGCGGTCGAGGACATCGACCTGCCCGACGACCCGGAGCGCGAGGCCACCGTAGAGGCCCGCAACGACGACGAGGAGACGGCCAAGTGACCGAGCTCGCCCCCATGGAGTTCCACCCCCAGCCGCAGGCCGGCGAGGCCAAGCCGTGGGCGTTCCCGGCCCCCGAGCGCTCCACGCTGGACAACGGCCTGACCGTGCTGCGCTGCCACCGCCCCGGCCAGCAGGTCGTCGCCGTGGAGGTGCTCCTCGACGCCCCCCTGGACGCCGAGCCGGCCGGCCTCGACGGTGTCGCCACGATCATGGCCCGCGCCTTCTCCGAGGGCACCGACAAGGACTCCGCCGAGGAGTTCGCCGCCGAGCTGGAGCGGGCCGGCGCCACGCTGGACGCGCATGCCGACCACCCCGGCGTCCGGCTCAGCCTGGAGGTGCCCGCCTCCCGCCTGGAGAAGGGCCTCACCCTGCTCGCGGACGCCCTGCGTGCTCCCGCCTTCGCGGAGAGCGAGGTCGAGCGCCTGGTCCGCAACCGCCTGGACGAGATCCCGCACGAGCTGGCCAGCCCGGCCCGCCGCGCGGCGAAGGAACTGTCCAAGGAGCTGTTCCCGGCCGCCGTGCGCATGTCCCGGCCGCGCCAGGGCACCGAGGAGACCGTCGAGAAGATCGACGCGGACGCCGTCCGCGCCTTCTACGACCGCCACGTCCGCCCTGCCACCGCCACCGCGGTGGTCGTCGGCGACCTCGACGGCATCGACCTCGACGCGCTGCTCGGCGACACCCTGGGCGCCTGGTCCGGCACGCCCGGCCAGGCCCGGCCGGTGCCGCCGGTGACCGGCGACGACACCGGCCGCGTGGTCATCGTGGACCGGCCCGGCGCCGTGCAGACGCAGCTCCTCATCGGCCGCATCGGCTCCGACCGGCACGACCGCGTGTGGCCCGCCCAGGTGCTCGGCACCTACTGCCTCGGCGGCACCCTGACCTCCCGCCTGGACCGGGTCCTGCGCGAGGAGAAGGGCTACACCTACGGGGTGCGCGCCTTCGGCCAGGTACTGCGCTCCGCCCCGGACGGCACCGGCGCCTCGCTGCTCGCCATCAGCGGCTCCGTGGACACCCCGAACACCGGCCCGGCGCTCGCGGACCTGTGGACGGTGCTGCACACGCTGGCCGCCGAGGGCCTGACCGACGCCGAGCGGGACGTGGCCGTGCAGAACCTCGTCGGCGTGGCCCCGCTGAAGTACGAGACGGCCGCCGCCGTCGCCGGCACCCTCGCGGACCAGGTCGAGCAGCACCTCCCCGACGACTTCCAGGCGGAGCTGTACCGCACGCTCGCGGCCACCGGCACCGTGGAGGCCACGGCCGCCGTGGTGAACGCCTTCCCGGCCGACCGGCTGGTCACGGTCCTGGTCGGCGACGCCGCCCAGATCAAGGAGCCCGTCGAGGCGCTCGGCATCGGCGAGGTCAAGGTGGTCTCGGCAGAGTAGCCGCACCCGAGTGGGTCCTGACGGCGCACAAGTCGTCAGGGCCCACACCTGTGTTCGGGAGCGCCTTCGAACAACGGTCACCAAATGTCCGGATTGGGGCGGAGGTTACCCCTCTGGCGTGTGGGATGCACTACAAAAGCCCGGACGCGTTTGAAGATCCGCTCCCGTCCCCTTTAGCTTCTTCCGGGCTGTTCGTCAGGCAGTGCGCCGCACCCGCGGCACCGGACAGCCATCGCCGAGTCCCCCGCAGGGGGAGCCGGGGACCCACGCAGTCCCTGGGGTGAATCGGGCGCCCGCGCGCGAGCGAGGGCGGCCGTAGGAGACCTTCCTGCTCCGAACCCGTCAGCTAACCCGGTAGGCGAGAGGGAAGGAAAGGAACAGCCTGCTCATGGCGTTCATGTGCGCCACCGGGAAGCACCGCAAGCCCGGCCGGGTCAAGCGCACCACCGCAACGGCGGCCGGTGTGGCGGCTCTCACCACCGGTGTCGTCGGCACCCTCGCGGCCTCCCCGGCGCTCGCCGCGGACAACTCCGTCGAGAACACCGGCCTCACCCCCGTCATCGCCGTCAGCGACACCCTCGCCGACGAGATCGCCGCGCAGGCCACCGCCCAGAAGGCGACCGCCGAGCGCAAGGCCGCCGAGGAGGCCGCCGAGCGCGCCGCCGCCGAGCGGGCCCGCGAGGCCAAGGAGCGCGCCGCCCGCAAGGCCGAGCGCGAGCGCCTCAACTCCTTCGTCATGCCGATCACCGGCTCCTACGTCTCCACCGCCTACCAGTCCTCCAGCTCCCTGTGGTCCTCCGGTTCGCACACCGGTATCGACTTCCACGCCGCCAGCGGCACCGCGGTCCACGCGGCCGGCGCCGGCACCGTGGTCTCCACCGGCTGGGGCGGCGCGTACGGCAACGAGATCGTGATCAGGATGGCCGACGGGATGTACACCCAGTACGGCCACCTGTCGTCCATCGACGTCAGCGTGGGCCAGCGCGTCGTACCGGGCCAGCAGATCGCCCTGTCCGGCGCCACCGGCAACGTCACCGGGCCGCATCTGCACTTCGAGGCCCGTACCGGCCCCGACTACGGGTCCGACGTCGACCCCGTCGCCTACCTCCGCAAGCACGGCGTGAACGTCTGACCCTCCGCTTCCGTGAAAGCCCCGGCCCACCCGGCCGGGGCTTTTCGCTGCGCGCTTTCCTCCGGGCGCTGTCCAAAAAATAGCCATGGATTCCGGTAGGCCATCGGAAATCCTCGCGCATTGCCATAGAGTCACGGGACAAGCGCTGTCGTCGGCGTTTCACGGGCATTAAGGCGGAGGTGGGTCATGCGTATTCCGGCGCACTCGGTGTGCACGGCGATCCGGGACGACATCGTCGCCGGAATCCACGAGCGCGGCGGCCGGCTCACCGAGGAGGTCCTCGCCCGCCGCTACGGCGTCTCCCGCGTCCCCGTCCGCGAGGCGCTGCGCACGCTGGAGGCGGAGGGCTTCGTGGTGACCCGGCGCCACGCGGGCGCCTGCGTGGCCGAGCCCACCGAGCAGGAGGCCGCCGACCTGCTGGAGATGCGCCTGCTGCTGGAGCCGCTCGGCGCCGCGCGGGCCGCCCAGCGGCGCACCGAGGCCCATCTGAAGGTGCTCCGTGGCCTGGTCAGACTGGGTCAGGAGCGGGCCAGGCTCGGCAACAGCGACGACCTGCGCGCGCTGGACGGCTGGTTCCACGAGACGCTCGCCCAGGCATGCGGCAGCCACGCGCTGACCTCGGCGCTCACTCAGCTCCGGCACAAGATCGCATGGATGTACAGCGTGGATGGTCCGGTCAGCCCGCCGGAGACCTGGGCCGAGCACGGCGCGATCGTGGACGCGGTGGCGCGCGGCGACAGCGACCGCGCGCGGGCGGTCACGGCGCTGCACACCGAGCGCGCGGCCCTCGCCCACCGGCTGCGCACCCCCGCCGGCGACCGCGCCCGGCACACGCAACATCCTGTAAACACAGCGGGACTCCGGAATTAACACGGGCGCTGTATACAAAGAGGGATATTCGCGTGCCGGGCATTTGTGCTGCCCATTTCCGGCGTGCCGTCAATTGCTGACGGCGCGCTATTGGGCGCACCTGAATTCGGCGTACGGAAACACAGAAGCCGCGCCACCCCCGAAGGGGCGACGCGGCTTCCGCCGGGAATGGGGTCAGACCGTCTCGGGCAGTTCGTCCAGGCCCTCGGCAACCAGCTTGGCCAGCCGGTCCAGCGCGGCGTCCGCGCCGTCGGCGTCGGAGGCGAGGACGATCTCCTCGCCACCCTGGGCGCCCAGGCCCAGGACGGCCAGCATCGAGCCCGCGTTGACCGGGGTGCCGCCGGACTTGGCGATCGTGACCGGGACGCCTGTGGCCGTGGCGGCTCGGACGAAGATGGAAGCGGGGCGGGCGTGGAGGCCCTCGGCCCAGCCGACGTTGACGCGGCGCTCAGCCATGTGATGCTGCCCTTCAGTCTCTCAGGTTGTCTAGACCAGTTTCCCATACGGGGAACCGTGCGCGGAGCGGCACTTCACCGCTCCGGAACCTCTCCGTACCGGCCGTCGGACCGCGGCCTCGGCCCGACTTCCGTGTCCCACACACTGCCTCGCGCCGTACGCCCGCGCGAGCCGTACGCTGGGGCCCATGCAGACCCCGGCGGACCGGCAGGACCGGCACGAGTACCCCGCCCACTGGGAGGCGGACGTGGTGCTGCGCGACGGCGGTACCGCGCGCATCCGGCCCATCACCGCGGACGACGCCGACCGTCTCGTCAGCTTCTACGAGCAGGTGTCCGACGAGTCGAAGTACTACCGCTTCTTCGCGCCGTACCCGCGGCTCTCCGCCAAGGACGTGCACCGCTTCACGCACCACGACTTCGTGGACCGGGTGGGGCTCGCCGCCACCGTCGGCGGCGAGTTCATCGCCACCGTACGCTACGACCGGATCGGCGCCGACGGCATGGCCGCCTCCGCCCCGGCCGACGAGGCCGAGGTCGCCTTCCTGGTGCAGGACGCCCATCAGGGCCGGGGTGTCGCCTCCGCGCTGCTGGAGCACATCGCGGCCGTCGCGCGCGAGCGCGGCATCCGGCGCTTCGCCGCCGAGGTGCTGCCGGCCAACACCAAGATGATCAAGGTGTTCACCGACGCCGGATACACCCAGAAGCGCAGCTTCGAGGACGGCGTGGTCCGGCTGGAGTTCGGGCTCGAACCCACCGACCGCTCGATGGCCGTGCAGCTCGCGCGGGAGCAGCGCGCCGAGGCCCACTCGGTGCGCAGGCTGCTCGCGCCCGGCTCCGTGGCCGTCATCGGAGTCGGCCGCGCGTCCGGCGGAGTCGGGCGCAGCGTGCTCGGCAACATCCGGGACGCGGGGTACGCGGGCCCGCTGTACGCCGTCAACAACGCCTTCCCGGACGGCTGTCACGAGGTCGACGGGGTGCCCGCGTACCGCTCGGTCCGGGAGATCGAGGGCCCGGTGGACGTGGCCGTGGTCGCCGTACCGGCCGACGTGGTGCCCGCGGTGGTCACCGAGTGCGGTGAACACGGGGTGCAGGGGCTCGTCGTGCTGTCCGCCGGGTACGCCGAGAGCGGACCCGAGGGGCGGGAGCGGCAGCGGGCGCTGGTCCGGCAGGCGCGGGCCTACGGCATGCGGATCATCGGCCCCAACGCCTTCGGCGTCATCAACACCGTCGAGGAGGTACGGCTCAACGCCTCCCTCGCCCCCGAGATGCCCCGGCCGGGCCGGATCGGGATGTTCGCCCAGTCCGGCGCCATCGGCATAGCCCTCCTCTCCCGGCTGCACCGCCGCGGGGGAGGGGTCACCGGGGTCACGGGCGTCTCCACCTTCGTCTCCTCGGGCAACCGCGCCGACGTCTCCGGCAACGACCTCCTCCAGTACTGGTTCGACGACCCCGACACCGATGTCGTCCTCATGTACCTGGAGTCCATCGGCAACCCCCGCAAGTTCACCCGGCTCGCCCGGCGCACCGCCGCAGCCAAGCCGCTCGTCGTGGTGCAGGGCGCGGGCTCCGCCCCGCCGGGGCACGCCGTACGGGCCACCCGGCTCCCGCACGCCACCGTGTCCGCGCTGCTGCGGCAGGCCGGGGTCATCCGGGTCGACACCATCACCGAACTGGTCGACGCCGGACTGCTGCTGGCCCGCCAGCCGCTGCCCGCCGGGCCGCGCGTCACCATTCTCGGCAACTCCGAGTCCCTCGGCGTCCTCACCTACGACCGCTGTCTCGCGGAGGGGCTGCGGCCGTCCCGCCCCCTGGACCTGACCACCGGCGCCACCGCCGCCGACTTCCACCGGACGCTGGCCCACGCCCTCGCGCACGACACCTGCGACGCCGTCGTGGTCACCGCCATCCCCGCCATCGGGGAGGGCTCGCCGGACGACGCCGAGCTGGCGGAGGCGCTGCGCTCGGCGGCCGCCGCGGTGCCGGGCAAGCCGGTGCTGGTCGTGCACGTCGAGCTGGGCGGGCTGGCCGAGGCGCTGTCCGCCGCCGCCAGCACCGCCCCGAAGACGGGCGCGCCCGTGCTGCCGCCCGTACCGCTGCCGGACGGCGCCGCCGGGGAGGACGGCCCCCGGCTGATCCCGGCCTACCCCGCCGCCGAACGGGCGGTGCGCGCGCTGGCCGAGGCCGTCCGGTACGGACAGTGGCGCCGGGAGGCCGCCGATCCCGGCAAGGTGCCGGAGTACGAGGACATCGACGAGCGCAAGGCCGCCGAGATCATCGCCGGGCTGCTGGAACGCGGCGAGGGCTTCGCCGTCGGCCCGGAGGACACCCGCGAGCTGCTCGCCACCTACGGCATCCACGTCCGGCCCGCGCTGCCCGCGCCCACCCCGGACGCCGCCGCGTCCGCCGCCCGCTGTCTCGGCTACCCGGTCGTCCTCAAGGCCACCGCGCCCCACCTGCGGCACCGCGCCGACCTTGGCGGGGTCCGGCTCGACCTTGCGGACGAGGAGCAACTGCGGCGCGCGTACGGCGAGTTGACCGAGCTGTTCGGGCCGCCGGAGCAACTGCGGCCGGTGGTGCAGGCCATGGCACCCCGAGGTGTGGACACCGTCGTACGGGCGGTCATCGACCCGGCGGCCGGTGCCGTGCTGTCCTTCGGGCTGGCCGGGGCCGCGTCCCAGCTCCTGGACGACATGGCCCACCGGCTCGTCCCCGTCACCGACCGGGACGCCACCTCCCTGATCCGCTCCATCCGCACCGCCCCCCTCCTCTTCGGCTGGCGCGGCTCAACCCCCGTCGACACCCCCGCCCTGGAGGAACTCCTCCTCAGGGTCTCCCGCCTGGTGGACGACCACCCGGAGGTAGTGGCCATCACCCTGGAACCCGTGGTCGTGGCCCAGGACGGCATCACTGTCCTGGACGCCACCATCCGCCTGGCCCCCCCACCGGCCCGCACCGACCTGGGTCCCCGCACCCTGCCGACGTACTGAGGGGGAGCCCGATGCGGATCGCCGGCCGGGCGCTGCCCGACGGGAGCTGGTGGGACTGGGAGGTGCTCGGCTGGGACGCCGGGCGGTTCCGGCTCGCCGCCGGGTACGACCTCACCCACCATCACGGCCTGGAGGTGCACTTCCTCTCCCCGGCCCTGGTCTCCTGCCCGTTCGCCTTCCAGGACCCCGTCTTCCGGCCGCCCACGGCCGAGGAGCGGGCCCGGCTGGCGCGGTCGCTCGGCGAGGAGCCGCCGCTGATCGTGGCCTTCGAGGCCGACGGCGGCGGCGGCGAACCGGTCTCCTGCCTCATCGCCGCCGAGGGCGTCGAGATACGGCCGGGACTGGTCCGGCGGGAGGTGCCGGGTCGTCCCGACTGGCCCGGAGTGCACCTGGTCACGGATTAGGATGGACGCCATGGCCAAGACCAGTACGACGACCCAGGGGCTTCGCACGGCGATCGAGCGCAGCGGCTACTACCCGGCCCTCGTGGCCGAGGCGGTGGAGGCCGCTGTCGGCGGCGAGGCAGTTCGGTCGTACCTGGTCCACCAGGAGACCACGTTCGACCAGAACGAGGTCCGCCGGCATGTCACCGTCCTCGTCCTGACCGCCAACCGCTTCATCGTCAGCCACACCGACGAGCAGGCCGCCGACGGCACTTCCCCGACCCCGTACGCCACCACGTCCACCGAGTCCGTGAAGATCGGCCGGATCTCCTCCGTCGTGGTCAGCCGGGTCGTCGCCAACCCCGAGCAGTACACGCCGGGCACCCTGCCCCGCGAGGTCGTCCTCACCATCGGCTGGGGCGCGGTCAGCCGCCTCGACCTGGAGCCCGCCGCGTGCGGCGACCCGAACTGCGAGGCCGACCACGGCTACACCGGCAGCTCCACCGCCGACGACCTCAGCCTGCGGGTGAGCGAGGCCGGGGACGGCCCGGAGACCGTGCGCCAGGCGCTCGCCTTCGCGCAGTCCATCTCCGAGGCGACCGCGGACGTCACCCGCTGATGTCCCAGCCCTCTCCCTGGGACGCCCTGGAACCCCTCGCCCTGTCCTCCGCCCCGCTGCCCGAGTACGGCCACGGCTCCCTCGCCGACCTGCTGCCCACCCTCGCCGCCGGCCTGGGCGTCCCCGGCATGACCCCCGCCATCACCGAGCTGACCCCCGCCGACCGGGTCTGCGTCTTCCTCGTCGACGGCCTCGGCTGGGAGCAGCTGCGCGCCCACCCCGACGAGGCGCCGTTCCTTAACTCCCTGCTCGGCAGTTCGCGCGGCGGCACCGGCCGCCCCCTCACCGCCGGTTACCCGGCGACCACCGCGACCTCGCTGGGCTCCGTCGGCACCGGTCTGCCGCCCGGCGCGCACGGCCTGCCCGGCTACACCGTGCGCGACCCGGACACCGGCGGGCTGATGAACCAGCTCCGTTGGCAGCCCTGGACCCCGCCGCACGCCTGGCAGCCGTACCCGACCGTGTTCGAGCTGGCCGACCGCGCCGGGGTGCACGCCGCCCAGGTGTCCTCGCCGCACTTCCAGAACACCCCGCTCACCAAGGTCGCGCTCAGCGGCGGCACCTTCGTCGGCAGCCTCGCCGGCGAGGAGCGCATGGACCTCGCGGCCCAGCAGCTCGCCGCCGGTGACCGCTCCCTGGTCTACACGTACTACGCCGAACTCGACGGCGCCGGCCACCGCTACGGCATCGGCTCCGACACCTGGCGCGGCCAGCTCATGTACGTCGACCGGCTCGCCCAGCGCCTGGCCGAGCAGCTCCCCCCGCGCAGCGCGCTCTACGTCACCGCCGACCACGGCATGGTCGACATCCCCTTCGACGAGGAGCACCGCATCGACTTCGACGAGGACTGGGAGCTGCGCGCCGGTGTCTCCCTCCTCGGCGGCGAGGGCCGCGCCCGGCACGTGTACGCGGTGCCCGGCGCGGCGAACGACGTGCTGACCTGCTGGCGAGAGGTCCTCGGCGACCGCTTCTGGATCGCCTCCCGCGACGAGGCCGTGCAGGCCGGCTGGTTCGGGCCGCACGTCGACGAGCGCGTGTACCCGAGGATCGGTGACGTGGTCGCCGCCGCCTACGACGACGTGCTGATCACCGCCTCCGAGCGCGAGCCCAAGGAGTCGCTGATGGTCGGCAACCACGGCTCGATGACCCCCGCCGAGCAGCTCGTCCCCCTCCTCGAAGTCCGTTCCTGAACTTTCCACCCTCCTCTCGCCGAAAGGTGCTCAACCCCTCATGTCCGAGCTGGTGTTCTTCTCCGGAACGATGGACTGCGGGAAGTCGACCCTGGCTCTGCAGATCGAGCACAACCGCTCGGCGCGAGGACTCCAGGGCCTGATCTTCACGCGGGACGACCGCGCCGGCGAGGGCAAGCTGTCCTCCCGCCTCGGCCTGGTCACGGACGCGGTCGAGGCGATGCCGGGCATGGACCTGTACGGCCATGTCGTCGCCCTGATGTCGCGCGGCGGCAAGGTCGACTACGTGATCGTGGACGAGGCCCAGTTCCTCGGCCCCGAGCAGATCGACCAGCTCGCCCGCGTGGTGGACGACCTGGACCTCGACGTCTTCGCCTTCGGTATCACCACCGACTTCCGCACCAAGCTCTTCCCCGGCTCCCAGCGCCTGATCGAGCTCGCGGACCGGATAGAGACGCTCCAGGTCGAGGCGATGTGCTGGTGCGGCGCCCGCGCCACGCACAACGCCCGTACGGTCGGCGGCGAGATGGTGGTGGAGGGCGAGCAGGTGGTGGTCGGCGACGTCAATCGCCCCGCCACTGCCGTCGGCTACGAGGTCCTGTGCCGCCGCCACCACCGCCGCCGGATGACCGCCTCCTCCACCCAGGCCGGCGCCCTCTCCCCGGACGTCCTGCCGGTGACCTCCGCCTGATCTACCCGCGCGGCCTGGGCACCGTCCCCACCCTGCGCGCCACGCCGAACCGGGCCCCCTGCGGGTCCGCCACCGTGGCGACTCTGCCGTACGGGCCGTCGTGCGCCGGTTCCAGCAGCCGGCCGCCGAGGTCCAGCACCTGGCGGACCGTGGCATCGGTGTCCGCCACCTCGAAGTGCGGCAGCCAGTGCGCGCCCAGGGCGCGGGGGAGACCGTGCCCCATCCCGCGCAGGGCCACCACCGGACGGCCCCCGCTGCGCAGGGTGATGTGGTCCGGGGCCGACGGCGGTTCGGCCTCGTAGCCGAACACCCGCGCGTAGAACGTCGTCACGCGCACCGCCGACACCGTCCGCAGCTCGGTCCACGCGGGCAGGCCCGGTCCGCGGGCGCCCTTGGGGGCGGGGTGGGCCCAGGCGGTGCAGAAGCCGAAGACCGCGCCGGAGGGGTCGGCGGCGATGGCGACCCGGCCGCTCTCACCCGCGTCCAGCGGGCCGACCGCCACCGTGCCCCCCGACAGCCGCACCCGCTCGGCGGTGAGGTCCACGTCGTCCGAGGCGAGATAGGGCGTCCAGGCGGCCGAAAGCCCCGCGTCCGCGGGGAGTTGGTGGATGACGGCCACCTCCCGGCCGCCCACCGACGCCCGCACCGGGCGGCCGGGCGGGCCGGCCCGGAACTCCCAGCCGAACACGGCCCCGTAGAACTCCTCGGCGGCGTCCGCCGCCCGCGTCATCAGGCTCACCCAGCACGGCGTGCCGGGCGCGTGCGGCGCTCGTGGGCCGGCCGACTCCGGTGCCTCGGTCATCGCTCACTCTCTCTCCGGTCCCTCATGGGGGCCGCGTCGCATCCGCTCCCCGCGGGCCGGGCCGGTAGCCCGCGCCCGCGTGCCCGGGCCGCCCCCGGTACGGGGTGGCACGCGGACCGGCGGAAGGTCCGGTCGGCCGCCGTCCGCCCTCCGGGCGATGACCGGCGAGCGCCGCCGAACGCACACTGTGTGCCCGATACCGTACGCCGTGTGACCGGGGCTGTCCGGCCGAGCAGAGTAGTGGCAGCCGGGCGTGGCGGCCACCCCGTGCGCGAGGATGGCGTTATGACAGTCATCATCACCGCCGCCGAACTGGCCCGGGACCTGGCCGGACCGACCCCGCCGACGCTGCTGGACGTGCGCTGGCAACTGAGCGCGCCGGACGCCCCCGCCTTCGACGCCCGCGCCGCCTACGAGGCCGGCCACCTGCCCGGCGCGGTCTTCGTCGACCTGGACCGGGAGCTGGCCGCGCCCCCCGGCCCGCGCGGCCGCCATCCCCTGCCGGACCTCGCGGTGTTCGGCGCCGCGATGCGCCGCGCGGGCGTCTGTGCCGGCACCCCGGTCGTCGTGTACGACGGCGGCCAGGGCTGGGCGGCCGCCCGCGCCTGGTGGCTGCTACGGGCGACGGGTCACCCGAACGTGAGGGTGCTCGACGGCGGGTTGACGGCATGGGAGGGCCCGCGGTCCACGGAGGTACCGGCCCCGGCCCAGGGCGACTTCGAGCCCCTGCCGGAGCCGGCCGGAGTCCTCGACGCGGACGGCGCGGCCCGACTCGCGGGCTCCGGCGTGCTGCTCGACGCCCGCGCGGGGGAGCGGTACCGGGGCGAGGTGGAGCCCATCGACCGGGTCGGCGGCCACATTCCGGGCGCGTTGTCGGCCCCGACCACGGAGAACGTCGGCCCCGACGGCCACTTCCTCCCCGCCGCCGACCTCCGCGACCGCTTCAAGGCCCTCGGCGTCTCCGGCGACGCCCCGGTCGGCGTCTACTGCGGCTCCGGCGTCTCCGCCGCCCACGAGGCGCTGGCCCTGGCGATCGCGGGCATCCCGGCCGCCCTGTACGTGGGCTCGTGGTCGGAGTGGTCCAACGACCCGTCCCGCCCGGTCGCGGTGGGGCCGGACCCGCGCTGAGAAAGCGTGAGGGGTGGAGCGCACCCACGCTCCACCCCTACGGTCCTGCTACTCCTGCTATTCCTGCTTCTTGCGCCGGGTGCCGAACACGATCTCGTCCCAGCTCGGTACGGCGGCCCGG
The DNA here is from genome assembly GCF_004784465.1 of Streptomyces griseoluteus. Lineage (GTDB taxonomy): Bacteria > Actinomycetota > Actinomycetes > Streptomycetales > Streptomycetaceae > Streptomyces > Streptomyces griseoluteus. The sequence goes on from NZ_SRRU01000006.1 coordinate 118,987, forward strand.
CGGCCGGGGCGCACCCCGTCGGCCTCGGCCTGACGGTCCGTCGCGCCGGTCAGCCGGTCGCGGTGGCTGGAGACGGCACGGGGCATCAGTACGTCCGCGTAGGCGGAACCGGCCGACGCGGCGGACGCCGGAGGCTCCTCCTCCATGACCTCCTCGGCCGGCTCCTCCGGAGGCTCCGGCGGCCGCTCGGGCACCACCAGGTCACCCCGGAAGCTCGGCACGGCCTCCAACAGGCTGGTCAGGGAGTCGCGTTCACCCGTGGACTCCTCGACGGGCTCGGACGGCTGCGCGGGCAGACTGAGCCGCTCGCGGTCGCCCCGGTCCAGCGCGCGGTCCATGCCGCGGTCACGCGGCAGCCGTGCGATACGCGGGACGAACGGGAAGCTGGGCTCCGGCACCGCGAGGTCGTCGGACTCGCCGATCAGCGAGCGCGCCTCGTCGTCGACGGCCTGGACGAGCCGCCGGGGCGGGTCGTACGTCCAGCTCGCCGAGTGCGGTTCGCCCGCGACCAGGTAGACGAGCAGGACCTCCCACGTGCCGTCGTCGCGGCGCCAGGAGTCCCACTGGACGGTGTCCTTCTCCGCGCCCCGCAGCAACAGCCGCTCCTGCACGGCCTCGCCGAGCAGCGGGCCGGAGTTCTCGCCGGGGCGGCGGACGGGGGTCTTGCGGGCGCGCTCGGCCATGAAGGCGCGCTCGGCGAGCACCGGCCCCTCGAAGCGGCGGACCCGGTCGACGGGGATGCCGGCGAGCTGGGCGACCTCTTCCGCGGTGGCACCGGCTCGTATCCGCGCCTGGATGTCACGGGGGCGGAGGTGGCTCTCCACCTCGATCTCGATCTGGCCGAGGCGGGGGCGGTCACCGCGCACGGCGGCGCGCAGCCGCTCGTCGATCGGAAGGGTGTACTCCGTCGCGTCGGCAGCCTTGAGCACCAGCCGTGTGCCGTCATTCGAGACGGCCACGACACGCAGTTCGGGCATGGGGACCTCCCGGATGGTGCCTGCCGACGTCACGTGCGTCGCTGCTTCCGCTAGTCGAGTGTGGCCTGCCCGAGCGCAACCTGCCACAACCTTGCCGAGTTGCCCGGCGTGTCGGGCGCGAGCCGGGCACCGCCGTTATGGCACGGTTACCTGTTCGCAACGCTGAGTGACGAACTTCATCACCCTGTGCAACTTTCCCCCTCCTGGCGGCCCTGCGGGGCTCCGGACATCCCGATGGGACACCGGTGCCCAGGGCTCGCAACAGTACTCCATTCGGGCCATGCGCGTCGTTCGGCGCGCCCGTCAACTTCTTCCGGGGGGTGCGACTTGGCCGCTCGTGGGTGGGTTCCGGACGTCACCAACGTGGCGAAGTTCACGCAATCCGGCGAAACGGAACTAATGGTTTCGTTCGCACGTCCCTCACTCGTCACATGTCGGCAGCGGCCGGCACCGAGCGAGGGAAAGGCAGCGGGTTCCGGGTATGCGTGAAACGCCCGATGCGGGTCGTAAGCGATTCGACCTGAACGTCCCCCAGGTCGCGGGCAGCGCGCTCGCGGCGGTCGTGGCGGCCAAGATGGCTTCCTACTTCGGGGTGTACGGCACGATCCTGGGCGCCGGAGTGGTCAGCATCGTCGCCACCTGCGGCGGCTCGGTCTTCCAGCAGTTCTTCCGGCGTACGGGCGAGCAACTCCGCGAGGCCCGGGACCCCGCCCGGTCCCGCACGCCGGCCGTCGCCGGTCAGCCGGCGGCGCAGCGGGAGCCGGGGCCGGGAGAGTTCACCGAGGGCACCGTGTACCGGGCGAAGGTCAAGAGCTGGAAGCGCCCGCTGCTCGCGGCCGCCCTGGTCTTCGGGGTCACCATGGGCGGCATCACCGTCTTCGAGGCGGCGTCCGGCAACAGCTTCAGCGGCGGCTCGGGCACCACGGTGAGCGACGCGGTCGGCGGCCACAACTCCTCCCACCGCCGCGGGGGCGACGACCCCGCGCCCGCCACCACGCCTTCCGGCAGCACGGGCCCCACCGGGGAGACCCCGGCCGGGGGCGGCTCCGCCACCACCCGGCCGACGACGCCCGAGACGCCCCGAACCCCGAGTGACGGGCCGAGCGGCGTGCCCGGCGGGGACGCGACCAGCCCGGCCCCCGCGCCGAGCGAGGGCGCGACCGACCCGGCACCCACTACCCCAGAACCCTCCGCAAGTAGTCGTTCTGGAACAGCCGTTCCGGGTCCAGCCGGTTCCGCAATGCCGTGAACTCGGTGAAGCGCGGATACACCCCTTCGAGGTACCCGGCGTCCCGCGTGTGCACCTTCCCCCAGTGCGGCCGCCCCTCGTGCGCGGTGAACACGCGCTCCGCCGCGCTGAAGTACGCCTGGTACGGGGTGCCCCGGAACATGTGGACCGCGATGTAGGCGCTGTCCCGGCCCGAGGCGGTGGACAGGGCGATGTCGTCGGCCGGGGCGGTACGCACCTCGACCGGGAAGCTGACCCGCAGTCCGGACCGCTCGATCACCGCGCGCAGCTCCCGCAGCGTCTCGGCCACGGCCGCGCGCGGCACCGCGTACTCCATCTCCACGAACCGCACCCGGCGCGGCGAGGTGAACACCCGGTACGGGATGTCGGTGTACGACCGCGCGGACAGGGCCCGGCTGGAGACCCGGGCGATGGCCGGTACGGAGACGGGGGCGGCGCGCCCCACCCACTGGACCGCCTGGAAGACGCCGTTGGACAGGAACTCGTCCTCGAACCAGCCGGCCACCCGGCCCACCGGCTGCGCGGGGCCCTCGCTGCGGTTGTTGCGCTTGGTGTTGGTGCTGCCGGTGTGCGGGAACCAGTAGAACTCGAAGTGCTCGTTTTCCGCCCAGAGTTGGTCGAACTCCGCCAGCACCCGGTCGAGCGGCATCGGCTCCTCGCGCGCGGTGAGCAGGAACAGCGGCTCGACGGCGAGGGTCAGCGCGGTGACGACGCCGAGCGCGCCGAGGCCGATCCGGGCGGCCGCGAAGATCTCGGGGTTCTGCCCGGCGGAGCAGGTGAGCACCGAGCCGTCGGCGGTGACGAGTTCGAGCCCGGTGATCTGGGCGGCTATGGAGCCGGACTCCCGGCCGGTGCCGTGGGTGCCGGTGCTGGTGGCCCCGGCGAGGGTCTGCTCCATGATGTCGCCCATGTTGGTGAGCGACAGACCCTCGCGCGCCAGCGCCGCGTTGAGCCGCTTCAGCGGGGTGCCCGCCTCGACCGTGACGGTCATGGCGGCGCGGTCGATGGCGCGGATGCCGGTCAGCAGATCGGGGCGGATCAGCACCCCGTCCGTGGCGGCGACGGAGGTGAAGGAGTGCCCGGTGCCCACCGCCTTCACCCGCTGCCCGCGTTCGGCGGCCGCGCGCACCTCGGCGGCCAGCTCCTCGACCGAGGCCGGTGTCACCTGCCGGGCGGGCCGGGCGGTGACATTGCCGCCCCAGTTACGCCACGTTCCGTGCTTCCCGTTCGCCGTGCTGCCCAACGGTGCCTCCCCGCCCCGTGACCGGCCTGCGCAGCCGGCGGTACCCGAGGAAACCGACCACGACCGCGGCGGCCCCGGCGGCCACCGGGACCCCGTACCCGGCGCGCGCGCCGGCCGCGTCGATCACCCAGCCCGCCATGGCGGAGCCGAGCGCGACCCCGACCGCCAGACCGGTACTCACCCAGGTCATGCCCTCGGTGAGGTTCGCGCGAGGTACGTGCTTTTCGATGAGGGACATCGTCGTGATCATCGTCGGTGCGATGGACAGCCCCGCAACGAACAGTGCCGCGGCCAGAAGTGCCAGGTTTCCGACCAGTAGGAGTGGGATCATACTCATGGCCATCGCGCCCACGCCCAGGAGCCACCGGCGCTGCGCCGGACCGGAGAAGCGCAGCAGCCCGAAGACCAGGCCCGCGACGCACGAACCGGCCGCGTAGAGCGCGAGGACCACGCTGGCCGCGCCCTTGTGGCCGCGCTCGTCGGCGAAGGCGACGGTGACCACGTCGATCGCGCCGAAGATCGCGCCCGTGGCCACGAAGGTCGCCACCAGCACCTGGAGTCCGGGGGAGCGCAGCGCACTTCCGGTGCTGTGGTCCTCTCGCGGATGCGGCACCGGCTCGGTGCCGCGCTGGGCGGTCAGCCAGAAGACGCCGACGGCCAGGAAGCAGGCCGCGAGCAGCGGTCCGGCCTCCGGGAACCAGGCGGTGGAGAGGCCGATGGACAGGATGGGCCCGAAGATGAAGCAGACCTCGTCGACGACCGACTCGAACGAGTAGGCGGTGTGCAGCCTCGGGTCGCCGGCGTACAGGGCGGCCCAGCGGGAGCGGATCATCGCGCCGAGGCTGGGCACCGCGCCGACCCCGGCCGCGAAGGCGAACAGCGTCCAGTCCGGCCAGCCGAAGTGCGCGGCGAGCAGCAGTCCGGCGCCGGCCGCGAGCGCCACCAGGGTCGCGGGGCGCAGCACCCGGCGCTGTCCGTGCCGGTCCACCAGGCGGGAGATCTGCGGTCCGAGCACGGCGGCGGAGAGCGCCAGGGTGGCCGAGAGGGCTCCCGCGAGGCCGTAGCGGCCGGTGAGCTGGGAAATCATCGTGACCACGCCGATGCCCATCATCGACAGCGGCATCCGGCCGACGAGACCCGCGGCGGAGAAGCGCTTGGTGCCCGGTTCGGTGAACAGGGCGCGGTAGGGGCTGGGCACGGGGGGCTCCGTCTGGACTGCTCAGTAAGGCGCGAAGTAGGTGGATACAGCTTACAAATCAGGTGACCCTAACGCAGCCGGTTTCCGGTCGGGACGAACTGGTGTGAAGACCTGCTTTCCTGGCGCGGCCCCGTGCCGTTTCCGCCCCGTCAGTGGCGGGTGGCAGGATCGAGTCATGCCAGACGCGCTCGATGTCACCCCCTATGACGCCCTGCTCCTGCTCTCCTTCGGCGGTCCCGAGGGCCCGGACGACGTGGTCCCGTTCCTGGAGAACGTCACGCGCGGCCGCGGCATCCCCAAGGAACGCCTCAAGGAGGTCGGGCAGCACTACTTCCTGTTCGGCGGGGTCAGCCCGATCAACGAGCAGAACCGCGAACTGCTGGACGCCCTGCGCAAGGACTTCGCCGACCACGGGCTGGACCTGCCGGTCTACTGGGGCAACCGCAACTGGCAGCCGTACCTCACCGACACCCTGCGCGAGATGACCGCCGACGGCCGCCGCCGCGTGCTGGTCCTCGCCACCAGCGCCTACGCCTCCTACTCGGGCTGCCGCCAGTACCGGGAGAACCTGGCCGACGCGCTCGCCACGCTGGAGGCGGAGGGGCTGACGCCGCCCGAGGTCGACAAGCTCCGGCACTACTTCAACCACCCCGGCTTCGTCGAGCCCATGGTCGACGGGGTACTGCGCTCGCTGGCCGACCTCCCCGACGAGGTGCGCGACGGCGCCCACATCGCCTTCACCACCCACTCCATCCCGCTCGCCGCCGCCGACACCTCCGGCCCCGTCGAGGGCCACGGCGACGGTGGCGCCTATGTCGCCCAGCACCTGGACGTGGCCCAGCTGATCGCCGACGCCGTCCGCGAGCGCACCGGTGTCGACCACCCCTGGCAGCTCGTCTACCAGTCCCGCTCCGGTGCCCCGCGCATCCCCTGGCTGGAGCCGGACATCTGCGACCACCTGGAGGAGCGGCACGCCGCCGGGGTCCCGGCCGTGGTCATGGCCCCCATCGGCTTCGTCTCCGACCACATGGAGGTCCTCTACGACCTCGACACCGAGGCCACCGCCAAGGCGGCGGAACTGGGCCTGCCGGTACGCCGCTCGGCCACCGTGGGCGCCGACCCCCGCTTCGCGGCCGCCGTCCGCGACCTGGTCGTGGAGCGGTCGGGCACCGAGCGCGGCCGCGAGATCACCCCGTGCGCCCTGGGGGCGCTCGGCGCGAGCCACAACGTCTGCCCGGTCGGCTGCTGCCCGGCCCGCGCCCCACGCCCCGCCGCAGCGGGCGCCGACAGCCCCTACGCGTAAGGAGACCCGTGACCGACCCCCTCCACTCCGAACTGCTCCAGCTCGCCCGGAATGCCGCCAGGCAGGCGGGTGCGCTGCTCCGGGACGGGCGGCCGGCCGACCTCGCGGTGGCGGCGACCAAGTCCAGCCCGGTCGATGTCGTGACCGAGATGGACCTGGCCGCCGAGAAGCTGATCGTGGACCTGATCTCCGGGCGCCGTCCCGACGACGGGTTCCTCGGTGAGGAGGGCGCCAGCACCGAGGGCACCAGCGGGGTCCGCTGGGTCATCGACCCGCTCGACGGCACCGTCAACTACCTGTACGGGCTGCCGACCTGGGCCGTGTCCATCGCGGCCCAGGTGGACGGGGAGACCGTGGCCGGAGTGGTCGCGGCCCCCATGCGCGGCGAGACCTACCAGGCCGTGCTCGGCGGGGGTGCCCGGGCCACCGGCGCATGGGAGGGCGAGCGCCCGCTGGCCTGCCGCCCGCCGGCCCCGCTCGACCAGGCGCTGGTCTCCACCGGCTTCAACTACGTCGCCGAGGTCCGCGCCCGGCAGGCGGAGATCGCGGCCCGGCTGATCCCGCTGGTCCGCGACATCCGGCGCGGCGGTTCGGCGGCGATCGACCTGTGCGACCTGGCCTGCGGCCGGCTCGACGGGTACTACGAGCGCGGCCTGCATCCGTGGGACGTGGCGGCGGGGGACCTCATCGCGCGGGAAGCGGGCGCCGTGACCGGCGGGCGGCCCGGAGAGCGCCCCTCGGCCGAGCTGACGCTCGCCGGTACCCCCGCCGTCTTCGAGCCCCTCCAGCGACTGCTGGGGGACTTCGGCGCCTGGCAGGACTGAACCGCGCGGGGCGGGTCAGGCGGGGGTGACCCCGACCTCGACCCCGTGCTCGGCGGCGAGACGGCGCAGGTCGTCCAGCTCACCCTGCTCCACGTCGACGAGGAAGTCGTCCCCCTCGTCACGCGCCCGCGTCAGATCGGACTCGGTCGCCTTTATGCGCTGCAGAAGTCCCGTGGTGAAAGCGTCCATGCTGCGCCCCCTCGTCCTGGGTCGTGGGTCGGTGGCACGGGATGTGCCGGGTCAAGGAAGGGGCGATCATCGCCGCGGGTGCCCAGCGCTGCCCTGCTGGGCGGCGACGATGCCGGACACCCGCGCCCGCTCCGCCGAGTGATCGTGGAGTACCGCATGGTGCTGCGGCACATGCAGAGCGTGATCGCGGGGTGTAAAGCCGTCCTCCCCTTCCGCTTCAGCGCGGAAACCTCGCCGGCGGGAGAAATTCCGGCATTCTCGTCCCGCCTCCTCCGTCCCAGCGGCCCCCGCCCCGGCTTACAGCCGACTTATGGCCGAAAAGGGCAGGATGGAGGCCCATCCCACGGCCGTCTCCGCCCGTCCGCGCCCCGAGCGCGGCTACGCGGGTGGACTTCAGGAAGGACTAGCGACGTGCGTGTACTCGTCGTCGAGGACGAGCAGTTGCTCGCCGATGCGGTGGCCACCGGACTGCGCCGGGAGGCCATGGCCGTCGACGTCGTGTACGACGGTGCGGCCGCCCTGGAGCGCATCGGCGTCAACGACTACGACGTGGTCGTCCTCGACCGCGACCTCCCGCTCGTGCACGGCGACGACGTCTGCCGGCGCATCGTGGAGCTGGGGATGCCCACGCGCGTGCTGATGCTCACCGCGTCCGGTGACGTCAGCGACCGCGTGGAGGGCCTGGAGATCGGCGCCGACGACTACCTGCCCAAGCCGTTCGCCTTCAGTGAGCTGATCGCACGCGTGCGGGCGCTGGGCCGCCGCACCAGCGTGCCTCTGCCCCCCGTCCTGGAGCGGGCCGGCATCAAGCTCGACCCCAACCGCCGCGAGGTCTTCCGCGACGGCAAGGAGGTCCAGCTCGCGCCGAAGGAGTTCGCGGTGCTGGAGGTCCTGATGCGCAGCGAGGGCGCGGTCGTCTCGGCCGAGCAACTGCTGGAGAAGGCGTGGGACGAGAACACCGACCCCTTCACCAACGTGGTGCGGGTGACGGTGATGACGCTGCGCCGCAAACTCGGCGAGCCGCCGGTGATCGTGACGGTCCCCGGCTCCGGCTACCGGATCTGATCCGCCGTGGCCGCCTCGCCCGCGCCGCCCCAGGCGCCCCCGAAGCCCACCTGGGACCCCCGCCCCCAGCCGCCCTTCCCCTGGCTGCGCCCGACCATCCGGATACGGCTCACCCTGCTCTACGGCGGCATGTTCCTGATCGCCGGCATCCTGCTGCTGTCGATCATCTATCTGCTGGCCGCGCAGGCGATCAGCACCGGCAACCAGCCGCTGTTCAAGATCGTCGGCTACCAGGACCTCCGGGTCTCCAGCGGCAACTGCCCGGCGATCAACAACACCACCAGCCTGTCGCTCCAGGACTTCAACACCGCGATCAGCCAGTGCGTCGACCACCAGCGCCAGGTGGCCCTGGACAACCTGCTCAGCCGCTCGCTGCTGGCCCTGCTGGGTCTCGCGGTGATCGCCTTCGCGTTCGGCTACGCGATGGCCGGCCGGGTGCTCTCCCCGCTCGGCCGGATCACCCGCACCGCCCGCCAGGTGGCCGGGTCGGACCTGTCCCGCCGGATCGAGCTGGACGGCCCGGACGACGAGCTGAAGGAGCTTGCCGACACCTTCGACGACATGCTGGAGCGGCTCCAGCGGGCCTTCACCGCCCAGCAGCGCTTCGTCGGCAACGCCTCCCACGAGCTGCGCACCCCGCTCGCGATCAACCGCACCCTGCTTGAGGTCCACCTCTCGGACCCGAACGCCCCGGTGGAGCTGCAGCAGCTCGGCAAGACCCTGCTGGCCACCAACGAGCGCAGCGAGCAACTGGTGGAGGGCCTGCTGCTGCTCGCCCGCAGCGACAACCAGATCGTCGAGCGGGGTCCGGTGGACCTCGCGGAGGTGGCCGGGCAGGCCATCGACCAGGTGCGCGGCGAGGCCGAGGCCCGGAGCGTGGAGATCCGCAGCGAGCTGGAGCCCGCCGTGGTGCGCGGCAACGGCGTGTTGCTGGAACGCATCGCGCTCAACCTCGTCCAGAACGCGGTGCGCTACAACGTGGCTCCGGACGAGACGCAGCGCGAGGGCGGGGCGGCGGAGAGCGGCTGGGTGGAGGTGAGTACGGCGGTCGAGCACGGCCGCGCGGTGCTGACCGTGGCCAACACCGGTCCCGTGGTGCCCGCCTACGAGATCGACAACCTCTTCGAGCCCTTCCGGCGGCTGCGCACGGAGCGTACGGGCAGCGACAAGGGGGTCGGGCTCGGGCTGTCCATCGTGCGGTCCGTGGCGCGGGCGCACGGCGGCCACATCGCGGCCGTTCCGCGTGAGGGCGGCGGTCTGGTGATGCGGGTGACGCTGCCGTTGTGACCGCCCTTGTCACAGATCCCGACACTCGCGCAGGATGTTCGCTTCGCGCGGAATTTTCCGAGCACCGAAAGAGGTTTTTCCTGTGTGATCAATCACATGGGCGGTTTTCCGGCCATGCACTGTCTGTGATCATGAAGGGGGCCGGAAAGCCGGGAAAATCCGGGTTTTCAGGGCTCCTGATCACGGGAAGTACACGATGAGGCGCCTTTGAGGTGCGGCATTCGAACCGTGTACGGTCCTCACCGCCATCCAAGCCGATCACTCACGAGGAACCGGGTTGGGTGTCGATTGAGTAACAGACCTTGATGTGAGGCAAAATCTCCGCCTCAGGTCGGGCACAAGTCCGGCCTCTCACGCGTTACGTGCGCTGAAGACACCGCAGACACCCAGAGGGGGAGAGCGACCCATGGCAACCGACTACGACACTCCACGCAAGACCGACGACGACGTCGACTCGGACAGTCTCGAAGAGCTGAAGGCCCGCCGGAACGACAAGTCCACCTCCGCGGTGGACGTCGACGAGTTCGAGGCCGCTGAGGGCCTCGAGCTGCCGGGCGCCGACCTCTCCAACGAGGAGCTGGCCGTCCGCGTGCTGCCCAAGCAGCAGGACGAGTTCACCTGCATGAGCTGCTTCCTGGTCCACCACCGCAGCCAGTTGGCCCGTGAGAAGAACGGCCAGCCGATCTGCCGCGACTGCGACTAGGGACGGGTCGGCCGTGACTGGCTCGACCCCTCCGCGGAAGCGCCGCTTCCACCTTCCGGGAGCGGACAAAGGGCTCTTCAAGGGCTCGCACGGCACACGTGACGAACACGAGCGGGGCCCCGCCGGACCGGGGGCCTCGCTCGAACCCGCGTTTGTAACCGACGCGGCCAGGACGGGGGAGTCCCCCGGCCGCGCGGCGGCGATGCGGGCCCGCGCCCGCCTGCTGGCCCGCGAAGGCGCCCGCAGGGGCGGCACGCACGCCCGCGCGGGACTGGCCTACGTCGCCGACCGGGTCATCGACCTGGCCCCACGCGTCCCCGTACGCGACCTCGCGACCCTGCGCCGGCAGTTCCCGGGCCTCGGGCCCGAGCAGCTCGCCGACAAACTGGTGGCCGGAGCGGCCGCCGGCACCTCCACGGTCGGCGCCGGGATCGGCGCCGCCGCCATGCTCCCCGTACCGCCCGCCATGCCCACCGAGCTGGCCGCCGAGATCACCGGGGTCGCCGCGATCGAGCTGAAGCTCATCGCCGAACTCCACGAGGTCTACGGCCTGCGCCCGCCGGGCGGCCTCCGCGTCCGCAGCATCGCGTATCTGTCCTCCTGGTCGGGGGAGCGCGGCATCGACGTGATGAAGCCGGCGTCCATCGACGCCGCCCTCAGCGGCCGGATGAAGCGCGAACTGCGCCAGCAGGTCATGAAGCGCATGGTCCGCAACCTGCCCAACCTCATGCCGTTCATGGTCGGCGCCGCCGTCGGCGCGGTCATGAACCGCCGGGACACCCGCAAGCTCGCCGCACGCGTGCGGGCCGACCTGCGCAAGAGCCAGGTCCCCTGGGACAGGCTGGCCGACCTGCCGCCGCTGGAGGAGCCCGAGGACCCGCTGAGGATCACCGGATACCCGGAGGGCACCGGCAGCTGACGCCCCGCGAGGCTCAGGCGGCCGGGGTCTTCGCGCCCGCGATCGCCGCCGCCAGCCTCTCCGGCTCCCGCGTCGACAGGTACAGGTACGGCGTCGGGTCCTCGGGGTCGGTCACCTCGACCCGCAGCGCCGTCGGGATGTAGGCCCGCAGCAGCAGGAACGCGCGGACATCGGCCTTGTGGGTGCGCCAGGCGCGGGCCTCCTCCGCGTCCAGCACCTCGGCCGCGCCGAGCGCCGACACCGGAATCCGCGCATCGCCCGCGATCAGCGCGTCGCCCACCACACGGATGCGCGGGGAGCCGTACGCGCTGGCCATCACGGCCGCGACGGCCGTGCCGCCGACCAGGCCGCCGAGCAGCGGCAGGGTGCCGAAGGGCAGCAGGATCAGAGCGAAGGAGACGCCCACGAGCACGCTGATCAGCCACCACGAGCGCGGGGCGGTCAGGCGTTCTTCGTAGGGGGCGGCGGAGAGCTGCATGGGCCAAGCTTGGCACGGTGGACGGACATCCCGGACGCCGGGGCGGCGGCGTGGTGGCGGCCACAGGGCGGAGCGGTAAGGTCTGCGCCTGTGAGTTCAGCCAGTCTCCAGCCCCCCGCCGACGCGCAGCCCCCCGTCCGGCACCCCGACGCCCCCGCGCCCGGTGAGCCGCTCGGTGCCCACTACGAACACTGTTTCGGCTGCGGCCCCGGCCAGCCGCACGGGCTGCACCTGGAGGCACGCGCGGGCGACGGCGTCTCGCTGACCGCCGAGTTCACCGTCCAGCCCGCCCACCAGGGCGCCCCCGGCCTCGCACACGGCGGGGTGCTCGCCACCGCCCTGGACGAGACCCTCGGCTCGCTGAACTGGCTGCTGCGCACCATCGCCGTCACCGGACGGCTGGAGACCGACTTCGTGGCTCCGGTGCCCGTCGGCACCGTGCTGCATCTGCAGGCCGAGGTCACCGCGGTCGCCGGACGCAAGATCTACTCGCGCGCGACCGGCCGCATAGGCGGCCCCGAGGGGCCCGTCGCCGTCCGCGCGGAGGCGCTGTTCATCGAGGTGAAGGTCGACCACTTCACCGAACACGGCCGCGAGCAGGAGATCAGGGCCGCCATGAGCGACCCGGACCAGATCCGGCGCTCCCGTGCCTTCGAGGTGAACCCGTGAGCGCCCCGCTGGACGTCCGGCTCCGCCGCATCGACCCCGACGTACCGCTTCCGGCGTACGAGCACCCCGGTGACGCCGGGGCCGATCTGCGCACCACCGAGGCATGCGAACTGAAGCCCGGTGAGCGGGCCGTGCTGCCCACGGGCGTGGCCATCGCGTTGCCCGAGGGGTACGCGGCCTTCGTGCACCCCCGCTCGGGGCTGGCGGCCCGCTGCGGAGTGGCGCTTGTGAACGCCCCAGGGACGGTTGATGCCGGGTACCGTGGAGAGATCAAGGTGATCGTGGTGAATCTCGATCCGCGCGACAGTGTGCGGTTCGAACGCTTCGACCGGATTGCCCAACTGGTCGTCCAGCAGGTCGAGAGGGTCCGCTTCCAGGAGGTCGCGGAACTTCCCGGTTCGGTGAGGGCCGAGGGGGGCTTCGGGTCCACCGGAGGCCACGCCTCGGTGGACGGCTAGCGCGGCACGACGGTCCGGCCGCCACAGGTGGCCGGGCGGGTGGGAATCGATACGCTTCGGTCGTATCCGACCGGGAAGGACAGTGACGTGTTCGGACGTCGCAACAAGAAGGGTGCCGCCGAGGACGCGGCCGGCGAGGCCGAGCAGGTCGTCGACAGCGTCGACACCGAGGCGGAAGAGCAGACGCGGGTACGGCTCGAGCCCGAGCCGCGCCCCGACGGACCCTGGGACTCCACCGAGGTGCGCGACCCGGCCGAGGGCCGCGTCGACCTGGGCGGTCTGTTCGTGCCCGGGGTCGACGGCATGGAACTGCGGGTCGAGGTCGCCGGTGACGCGATCGTCGCCGCGACCGTCGTACTGCGCGACAGCGCCGTCCAGCTCCAGGCGTTCGCCGCCCCCAAGCGCGAGGGCATCTGGGGCGAGGTCCGCGAGGAGATCGCGAGCGGCATCACCCAGCAGGGCGGCATCGTCGACGAGGTCGAGGGCCCCCTCGGCTGGGAGCTGCGGGCCCAGGTGCCGGTGCAGCTCCCCGACGGAACCAGCGGCTTCCAGGTCGTGCGGTTCATCGGCGTGGACGGCCCGCGCTGGTTCCTGCGCGGTGTGATCTCCGGCCAGGGCGCGGTGCAGCCGCAGGCGGCCGGGCTGCTGGAGCAGATCTTCCGGGACACGGTCGTGGTGCGCGGCGAGGGCCCGATGGCGCCCCGCGACCCGATCGTCCTCAAGCTGCCCAACGACGCCCAGATGGTCCCCGAGGGCGTCCAGCAGCAGGAGGAGGGCTCCCGCTTCTCCGGCGGCATGGGACAGCTCCAGCGCGGCCCGGAGATCACCGAGGTCCGCTGAGCCCGCAGACACAGCAGGGCTGAGCCTGAGACACAGCGGAAGGGCCGTACCCCCGCGGGGGTGCGGCCCTTCGCGCGTGCCCGACGCGTCAGGGTTGCGTCAAAGCGTCCCGTCGCGCGGCCCGACGCCCGCTTTGTCCGCACCGGCCGCCGTAAGGTCGACGCGGCGTAGGCGGCAGTCACCGGAAGACAATGAGGCCATGGCACGCGGCAAGCTTCGGATCTACCTCGGTGCGGCACCGGGCGTGGGCAAGACCTACGCCATGCTCGCGGAGGCCCACCGCCGCCTGGGGCGGGGCACCGACTGCGTGGTGGCGTACGTCGAGCACCACGGCCGCCCCCGTACCGAGACGCTGCTGCACGGCCTGGAGCAGGTGCCGCGCCGCCGGCTGGAGCACCGGGGCGCCTCCTTCGAGGAGATGGACGTCGACGCCGTACTGCGCCGAGCGCCCGCCGTCGCCCTGGTGGACGAACTCGCGCACACCAATGTGCCCGGCTCCCGCAACACCAAGCGCTGGCAGGACGTGGAGGAACTCCTCGCCGCCGGGACCGACGTCGTCTCCACCGTCAACATCCAGCACCTGGAGTCCCTCGGCGACGTGGTCGAGTCCATCACCGGGGTCCGCCAGCGCGAGACGGTGCCCGACGAGGTGGTCCGCAGGGCCGACCAGATCGAGCTGGTCGACATGTCCCCGCAGGCGCTGCGCCGCCGTATGGCGCACGGCAACGTCTACCAGCCCGACAAGGTCGACGCGGCCCTGTCCAACTACTTCCGCCCCGGCAACCTCACCGCCCTGCGCGAACTGGCCCTGCTGTGGGTGGCCGACCGGGTCGACGAGCATTTGAACGCCTACCGCAGCGAGCACCGGGTCTCCCGGATCTGGGGCTCCCGCGAGCGCATCGTGGTCGGCCTGACCGGCGGACCCGAGGGGCGCACTCTGATCCGCCGCGCCGCCCGGCTCGCCGAGAAGGGCGCTGGCGGCGAGGTGCTGGCGGTCTACATAGCCCGCAGCGACGGCCTCACCGCCGCCTCCCCGAAGGAACTCGCCCTCCAGCGCACCCTGGTGGAGGACCTCGGCGGCACCTTCCACCACGTGGTCGGCGACGACATACCCGCCTCCCTGCTGGCCTTCGCGCGCGGCGTCAACGCCACCCAGATCGTGCTCGGCTCCTCCCGCCGCAAGGCGTGGCAGTACGTCTTCGGACCCGGCGTCGGGGCCACCGTCGCACGGGAGTCCGGACCCGACCTCGACGTGCACATCGTCACCCACGAGGAGGTCGCCAAGGGCCGCGGACTGCCCGTGGCGCGCGGCTCGCGGCTCGGCCGGGGCCGGATCGTCGCGGGCTGGGCGACCGCGCTGGCGGGCCCGGCGCTGCTGGCGCTGCTGCTCAACGCCGTCGACCTCGGCCTCGCCAACGACATGCTGCTGTTCCTGGCCGTCACGGTCGCCGCCGCCCTGCTCGGCGGACTGCTGCCCGCGCTCGCCTCGGCCGCGCTGGGCTCCCTGCTGCTGAACTTCTTCTACACCCCGCCCCTGCACCGGCTGACCGTCTCCGACCCGCGCAACATCGTCGCCATCGCGATCTTCTTCGGCGTCGGCATGGCGGTCGCCTCCGTGGTCGACCTCGCCGCCCGCCGCACCCACCAGGCGTCCCGGCTACGGGCCGAGTCGGAGATCCTCTCCTTCCTCGCCGGCAACGTCCTGCGCGGCGAGACGAGCCTGGAGGCGCTGCTGGAGCGGGTCCGGGAGACCTTCGCCATGGAGTCCGCCGCCCTGCTGGAACGGGCGGGCGACCTGGAGCCCTGGACCTGCGCGGGCCGCGCCGGACTCGGACCCCCGCTGGAGCGGCCCGAGGACGCCGACGTGGACATGCCGGTCGGCGACCACATGGCGCTCGCCCTCACCGGCCGGGTGCTGCCCGCCGAGGACCGCCGGGTCCTGGCCGCCTTCGCCGCGCAGGCCGCCGTCGTGCTCGACCGGCGCCGCCTGCAGGCCGAGGCCGACCGGGCGGGCGCGCTCGCCGAGGGCAACCGCATCCGCACCGCCCTGCTCGCCGCCGTCAGCCACGACCTGCGCACTCCGCTCGCCGGGATCAAGGCCGCCGTCTCCTCCCTGCGCTCGGACGACGTGGCGTGGTCCGAGGAGGACCGGGCCGAACTGCTGGAGGGCATCGAGGAGGGAGCCGACCGGCTCGACCACCTGGTGGGCAACCTGCTCGACATGTCCCGCCTGCAGACCGGCACCGTCACCCCGCTGATCCGCGAGATCGACGTGGACGAGGTGGTGCCCATGGCGCTGGTCGGCGTGCCCGAGGACAGCGTCGGCCTGGACGTGCCGGAGACGCTGCCCATGGTCGCCGTCGACCCCGGCCTGCTGGAGCGCTCGGTCGCCAACCTGGTGGAGAACGCCGTCAAGTACAGCCCGCCCGGCCGGCGCGTCACCGTCTCCGCCAGCGCCCTGGTCGACCGGGTCGAGGTGCGGGTCGTGGACCGGGGGCCCGGCGTGCCGGACGAGGCGAAGGACCGTATCTTCGAGCCGTTCCAGCGGTACGGCGACGCCCCGCGCGGCGCCGGGGTCGGACTCGGCCTGGCGGTGGCCCGCGGCTTCGCCGAGGCCATGGACGGCACCCTCACCGCCGAGGACACCCCCGGGGGCGGACTCACCATGGTGCTCAGCCTCCGCGCCGCCCGGCCCGCCCCCGAGCCGTCGCGCGCCGGGGAGGACACCGCAGAACAGGAAAGGCAGCCGCAATGACCAGGGTGCTGGTGGTCGACGACGAACCGCAGATCGTGCGGGCCCTCGTGATCAACCTCAGGGCGCGCTCGTACGACGTCGACTCGGCCCCCGACGGGCGCACCGCGCTCCAGCTCGCCGCCTCCCGCCACCCCGACGTGATCGTCCTGGACCTGGGCCTGCCCGACATGGACGGCGTCGAGGTGATCCGGGGCCTGCGCGGCTGGACGCGGGTGCCCATCCTGGTGCTGTCCGCCCGCCACTCCTCCGACGAGAAGGTCGAGGCGCTGGACGCGGGCGCCGACGACTACGTCACCAAGCCCTTCGGCATGGACGAACTGCTGGCCCGGCTGCGGGCCGCCGTGCGCCGGGCCGAACCGGTCGGGCCGGGCGAGGACGAGGTGACCACCGTGGAGACGGACGGCTTCACCGTCGACCTGGCCGCCAAGAAGGTCGACCGGGGTGGCAGAGACGTACGGCTCACCCCGACCGAGTGGCATCTGCTGGAGGTGCTGGTCCGCAACACCGGCCGGCTGGTCGGCCAGAAGCAGCTGCTGCGGGAGGTCTGGGGGCCCTCCTACGGCACCGAGACCAACTACCTGCGGGTCTACATGGCCCAGCTCCGCCGCAAGCTGGAGGCCGACCCGGCCCACCCCCGGCACTTCATCACCGAACCCGGCATGGGCTACCGCTTCGAGAAGTGAACCGGTGTCCGGGCCGGGGCCCTCTGGAGTACGGCCTCGGGGGCACACCCCGGTACGCTTCAGATATGAGTGGCGTTCCTCGATCCGAAAAGTCGGCAGGCCGGTTCCGCCGCATGCTGGACCGGCTCTCCACCTCCCAGGAGGACCTGGAGTCGGAGGAGCTGCGGGAGGACACCGAGACCGCGGGCTGCACCCGGATCGGCGACTGCCACGACCGGCAGATCGTCACCGTAACTGGTACCTTGCGCACGGTCACCCTGCGACCGCGGGCGGGAGTCCCGGCGCTGGAGGCGGAGTTGTTCGACGGCACCGCCGCGCTGGACGTGGTGTGGCTCGGCAGGCGCTCCATCACGGGCATAGAACCGGGACGCAAGCTGATCGCATCGGGCCGGATCTCGATGAGCCGGGGCCGCCGCGTGCTGTTCAACCCGAAATACGAACTGCGACCCCTCGGACGGGAGTAGCCGGTGACGTCCCTCGACAAGCCGACCCAAGACGCCGGACAGAGCCCGCCGGGCGGCGGCCGCGAGAACGACGGCCAGGTCCACGACTCCCGGGCGGTCACCGAGGCCGCGCTGTTCGAGGCGTTCGGCGGCATCCGCGGCATGGTCGAGACGGTGCTGCCCGGCCTGATCTTCGTCACGATCTTCACGATCAACAAGGACCTGCACTTCTCCGCGATCGCCGCGCTGGCGGTCTCGGTGGTCATGCTGGTGGTCCGGCTGCTGCGCAAGGACACCGTCAAGCACGCCTTCAGCGGTGTCTTCGGGGTCGCCTTCGGTGTCGTGTTCGCGATGTTCACGGGCAACGCCAAGGACTTTTACCTGCCCGGCATGCTCTACACCCTGGGCCTGGCGCTGGCGTACATCATCACCACCCTCGCCGGGGTGCCGCTGATCGGGCTGATGCTGGGGCCGGTGTTCAAGGAGAACCTCTCCTGGCGCACCCGCAACCCCGGCCGCAAGAAGGCGTACACCAAGGCCAGCTGGGCCTGGGGCCTGATCCTGCTCGCCAAGTGCGCGATCCTCTTCCCGCTCTACTGGTGGGCCGACACCACCCAGCTCGGCTGGGTCCTGGTCATCCTGAAGATCCCGCCCTTCCTGCTGGCGGTCTGGCTCACCTGGGTCTTCCTCGCCAAGGCGCCGCCGCCGATCGACGTGTTCGCCGAGATGGAGGCCGCCGAGAAGGCCGAGGAGGCCGAGAAGGCGGCGAAGGCCGAGCGCGAGGGCGCCGCCGCCGAGAACGGCGAGCCCGCGGCGGGACGGCACCGCAGGGGCTGAGCGCACACGAGGAGGGCGCCCCCGGATCTCTCCGGGGGCGCCCTCCTCGTGTGCGGCCTCAGACGTTGTCGCGGCGGACCGACAGCAGGTCCTCCAGCTGTTCCTCGCGGGCCTGCGCGGCCACGAAGAGGAGTTCGTCGCCCGCCTCCAGGGAGTCCTCCTTGGACGGCGTCAGCACGCGGGTGCCGCGGATGATGGTGACGAGGCTGGTGTCCTCGGGCCACTCCACGTCCCCGACCTGGGTGCCGGCCAGCGCGGACTCCTCCGGCAGGGTCAGCTCCACCAGGTTGGCGTCGCCGTGGCTGAAGCGCAGCAGCCGGACCAGGTCGCCCACGCTCACCGCCTCCTCGACCAGGGCGGACATCAGACGCGGCGTGGAGACGGCCACGTCGACCCCCCAGGACTCGTTGAAGAGCCACTCGTTCTTGGGGTTGTTCACCCGGGCGACGACGCGCGGGACGCCGTACTCCGTCTTGGCGAGCAGCGAGACGACCAGGTTGACCTTGTCGTCGCCGGTCGCGGCGATCACGACGTTGCAGCGCTGGAGCGCGGCCTCGTCCAGGGCCGTGATCTCACAGGCATCGGCCAGCAGCCACTCCGCCTGCGGCACCCGCTCCACCGAGATGGCGGTCGGCGCCTTGTCGATCAGCAGGACCTCGTGGCCGTTCTCCAGCAGTTCCGCCGCGATCGAGCGGCCGACCGCCCCGGCTCCGGCAATGGCGACCCTCATCAGTGACCGCCCTCCTCTTCGGGGCCGTCGGCGAACGCGGCCTCGACCTTCTGGACCTCGTCCGTCCGCATCATCACGTGCACCAGGTCGCCCTCCTGGAGGACCGTCTGCGAGGTGGGCAACACGGCCTCGCCCAGCCGGGTCAGGAACGCCACGCGGACGCCCGTCTCCTCCTGGAGCTTGCTGATCTTGTGGCCGACCCACTTGGCGGAGGCGTGCACCTCGGCGAGCTGGACCCCGCCGGTGGGATCGCGCCACAGCGGCTCCGCGCCCGAGGGCAGCAGCCGGCGCAGCATCTGGTCGGCGGTCCAGCGGACCGTGGCGACGGTCGGGATGCCCAGACGCTGGTACACCTCGGCACGGCGCGGGTCGTAGATCCGGGCGGCCACGTTCTCCACGCCGAACATCTCACGGGCCACCCGGGCGGAGATGATGTTGGAGTTGTCACCGCTGGAGACGGCGGCGAAGGCCCCCGCCTCCTCGATGCCCGCCTCGCGCAGGGTGTCCTGGTCGAAGCCGACACCGGTGACCCGGCGGCCGCCGAATCCCGGCCCCAGCCTGCGGAAGGCGGTGGGGTCCCGGTCGATCACGGCAACCGTGTGTCCCTGTTGCTCCAGGGTCTGGGCGAGAGCGGAACCCACTCTGCCGCAGCCCATGATGACGATGTGCACGACCGTCCTTCCGGTGTCCAAAAGTTGCTGCTCGGCATCAGGGTCTCAGACCGGGGCCCAAAGCTGCACACGCGTGCGCGTCCTGGCCGCCGTCAACCCGCCGTGACGGCGTTCATCTGCGCTGTTCGGTGATCGCGGTCACCCCCGGTGCCCGGCGCCGAGTGATGCTGCGCACGCTGCACCCGGTCAGGACGGCGAGACCGGCCAGGGCGAGTACGGCCCCGAGCAGCTCAGCGGCGGCGGGCATGGGACCTCCGAAGTGCGACGACGGGCCGGAGCAGTCATCTAGGCACGGGGGCGCGCGCACTGGGCACACCCCACTTCCGGGCGCCCCCGATTTCACTCGTGAGGCAGAACGCGCCCACCGGTTGCGCGCCCGCCAGTTCGAAGCCTTACGATCCTCTCTCGTGTCCAAACTGACCGACGTGCCCAAACGGATTCTGATCGGGCGCGCACTGCGCAGTGATCGGCTGGGCGAGACGCTCCTGCCGAAGCGCATCGCCCTCCCCGTCTTCGCCTCCGACCCGCTGTCCTCCGTCGCCTACGCGCCGGGGGAGGTTCTGCTGGTCCTGTCCATCGCGGGCGTGTCGGCGTATCACTTCAGCCCCTGGATCGCCGTCGCGGTCGTCGTGCTCATGTTCACGGTGGTCGCCTCCTACCGGCAGAACGTGCACGCCTACCCCAGCGGTGGCGGCGACTACGAGGTGGCGACCACCAACCTCGGCCCCCGCGCCGGGCTGACCGTCGCCAGCGCCCTGCTGGTCGACTACGTCCTCACCGTGGCCGTGTCCATCGCCTCCGGCATCGAGAACCTCGGCTCGGCCGTTCCCTTCGTGGTCCAGCACAAGGTGCTGTGCGCCTGTGCCGTGATCGTCCTGCTGACGCTGATGAACCTGCGCGGGGTGAAGGAGTCGGGCAAGCTTTTCGCCATCCCCACCTATGTGTTCGTCGGCGGCGTCTTCATCATGATCGCGTGGGGCGCCTTCCGCGGGCTGGTCCTCGGGGACACGATGCGCGCGCCCACGGCCGGCTTCCACATCCGGGCCGAGCACCAGGGCCTCGCGGGCTTCGCGCTGGTCTTCCTGCTGCTGCGGGCCTTCTCCTCCGGCTGTGCCGCGCTCACCGGCGTGGAGGCCATCTCCAACGGCGTCCCCGCCTTCCGCAAGCCCAAGTCGAAGAACGCGGCGACCACGCTCGCCATGATGGGCCTGCTGGCCGTCACCATGTTCTGCGGCATCATCGCGCTCGCCATGACCACCAAGGTCCGCATGGCCGAGTACCCGGCGACCGACCTGCTGCGCAACGGCGTGCCCATCGGCTCCGGCTACGTCCAGAACCCGGTGATCTCCCAGGTCGCCGAGGCGGTGTTCGGCAAGGGCAGCTTCCTGTTCATCGTCCTCGCCGCCGCGACCGCGCTGGTCCTCTTCCTCGCGGCGAACACGGCGTACAACGGCTTCCCGCTGCTCGGCTCGATCCTGGCGCAGGACCGCTATCTGCCGCGGCAGCTGCACACCCGCGGCGACCGCCTGGCGTTCTCCAACGGCATCGTGCTGCTCTCCGGCACGGCGATGCTGCTGGTGGTGATCTACGGCGCCGACTCGACGCGGCTGATCCAGCTCTACATCGTCGGTGTGTTCGTGTCCTTCACGCTCAGCCAGACCGGCATGGTCCGGCACTGGAACCGGCACCTCGCCGCCGAGAAGGACCCGCTCAAACGCCGTCACATGGTCCGCTCCCGCGCGATCAACGCCTTCGGCGCCTTCTTCACCGGCCTGGTGCTGGTCGTCGTGCTGGTCACCAAGTTCACCCACGGTGCCTGGGTCGCCCTGCTGGGGATGTGCATCTTCTACGTGACGATGACCGCGATCCGTAAGCACTACGACCGGGTCGCGGACGAGATCGCCGCCGTGGACGGCCCCACCGACGACAGCGTGCGCCCCTCACGGGTGCACTCCCTGGTGCTGGTCTCCAAGATCCACCGCCCCACGCTGCGCGCCCTGGCCTACGCCAAGCTGATGCGCTCCGACACCCTGGAGGCGCTCACCGTCAACGTCGACCCGGCGGAGACCAAAGCGCTGCGCGAGGAGTGGGAGCGGCGCGGGATCGCCGTACCGCTGAAGGTGCTGGACTCGCCGTACCGCGAGATCACGCGGCCGATCATCGAGTACGTCAAGAATCTCCGCAAGGAGTCCCCGCGCGACGCGGTGTCGGTGATCATCCCGGAGTACGTGGTGGGTCACTGGTACGAGCATCTGCTGCACAACCAGAGCGCGCTGCGGCTCAAGGGCCGGCTGCTGTTCACGCCCGGCGTGATGGTGACCTCGGTGCCCTACCAGCTCGAGTCCTCCCAGGTGGCCCGCGACCGGGCCCGCCGCAGGCAGGAGTGGAACGCGCCGGGCGCGGTGCGGCGGGGCCCGGCCGAGCGGCCGAAGGACGGGGCCGGGACGAAGGAGTGACCGTGGGGGTCATCGGGACCCCGTAGACTGGTCGGCTGTTGTCCGCGCGGGCCCTTGTTCGTCCGCCGCCCCTCCCTCCCCGATCTTGGAGTCACCCCACCATGCAGGCAGAACAGAAGAAGTCTCTGGTGGGCGAGGAGTACGAGGTCGAGGTCGGCCCGGTCGCCCACGGCGGTCACTGCATCGCCCGTACCGCCGAGGGCCAGGTGCTGTTCGTCCGGCACACGCTGCCGGGGGAGCGGGTCGTGGCGCGGGTGACCGAGGGCGAGGAGGGCGCGCGCTTCCTGCGGGCCGACGCGGTGGAGATCCTGGACGCGTCCAAGGACCGCGTCGAGGCGCCGTGCCCGTTCGCCGGCCCCGGCAAGTGCGGCGGCTGCGACTGGCAGCACGCGAAGCCGGGCGCGCAGCGGCGCCTGAAGGGCGAGGTCATCGCGGAGCAGCTCCAGCGGCTCGCGGGCCTCACCCCGGAGGAGGCCGGCTGGGACGGCACGGTCATGCCGGCTGAGGGCGACAAGCTGCCCGCGGGCCAGGTGCCGCAGTGGCGCACCCGCATGCAGTACGCGGTCGACGCGGACGGCAACGCCGGCCTGCGCCGGCACCGTTCCCACGAGGTCGAGCCCATCGACCACTGCATGATCGCCGCGCCCGGTGTCAGCGAACTCGGCATCGAGGACCGGGACTGGTCGGGCATGGCCTCCGTCGACGCGATCGCCGCGACGGGGTCGCAGGACCGCATGGTCATCCTGGAGCCCCGCCCCGGTGCCCGGCTGCCGCTCGTCGAGCTCGACCGGCCCGCGTCCGTGATGCGCGTCGACGAGAAGGACGGCGGCGTCCACCGGGTCCACGGCCGCGCGTTCGTCCGGGAGCGCGCCGACGGCCGCACGTACCGCGTCGGCAGCGGCGGTTTCTGGCAGGTCCACCCGAAGGCGGCGGACACGCTGGTGACGGCCGTCATGCAGGGCCTCCTGCCCCGCAAGGGCGAGATGGCGCTGGACCTCTACTGCGGCGCCGGCCTGTTCGCCGGCGCCCTCGCCGACCGCCTCGGCGAGACCGGCGCGGTCCTCGGCATCGAGTCCGGCAAGCGGGCGGTGGAGGACGCGCGGCACAACCTGGCGGGCTTCCCCCGGGTACGGATCGAGCAGGGCAAGGTGGAGTCGGTCCTGCCCCGGACGGGGATCACGGAGGTCGACCTCGTCGTCCTGGACCCGCCCCGGGCGGGGGCCGGCCGCAAGACGGTGGAGCACCTGGCCGGTCTCGGTGCTCGGCGGATCGCCTATGTGGCCTGCGACCCGGCCGCGCTGGCCCGGGACTTGGGGTACTTCCGCGAGGGCGGGTACCGGGTGCGGACGCTGCGGGCGTTCGATCTGTTCCCGATGACGCATCACGTGGAGTGCGTGGCGATTTTGGAGCCGGTCGAAAAGGGTCGCTGACCTGCGGTTCTCCGATCGCTGCCGGTCCGTCGGTCGCTCGTCACGGCGGAGCCCGGCCGTGCGGCTGCGGTTTGTCCGGCGTGCGGGGGATTTGGGTGGGTACCAGAGCGACAGAGCTTCGATCCGGATTCCAACGGGGGACACGGGACGGTCGGAACCACCCATCCGGTAGTGCGCCATCAGGAGGTCGGGATGCGTCTTTGTCACTGCCGTCCCACCGACCCCGGGTTCCGCCGCCTGCGCCAGGGACGCGGCTTTCGTTACCTGGACGCTCACGGGGAGCCGCTGCGCGATCCGGCCGAGCTGGCCCGGATCCGGGAACTGGTCATACCGCCGGCCTGGCGGGACGTGTGGATCTGCACCAGGGCCAATGGGCATCTGCAGGCCGTCGGTACCGATGCCGCTGGCCGCCGCCAATACCTGTACCACCCCCAATTCCGTGCGGAGCAGGAGCAGGCCAAGCACGAGCACGTTCTCGACGTCGCCGATGCCTTGCCCGTGATGCGGCAGGCTGTCGAGGGGCATCTGTACGACCGCGGGCTGACCCGGCACCGGGTCCTGGCCACGGGCGTGCGTCTGCTCGACCTCGGTTTCTTCCGCATCGGCAGCGACCGTTACACCGAACTGAACAACAGCTACGGCCTCACCACGCTGCTCCGCGAGCACTCCCGCTGCCACGGGGGTGCGGTCCTGTTCACCTACACCGGTAAGCACGGCAAGGAGATCGTCCAGACCGTCGCCGATCCTGCCGCCTGCCGCTGTCTCACCGCGCTGTTGCGGCGCCGAGGCGGTGGTGACCGGCTCCTGGCCTACTGGGAACAGCGCTCCTGGCACACGGTGAACGGCGAGGACGTCAACGCGTACCTCAAGGAACTGGCCGGTCTGGAGGTCACCGCCAAGGACTTCCGTACCTGGCACGCCACCGTCATGGCCGCCGTGGCACTGGCCGTCTCCCACCCCGTCGCACGGAGCGAGAGCGCCCGGCGCCGGGCCATCGCCCGGGCGACGCGCGAGGTGGCCGGGTATCTCGGCAACACGCCCGCGGTCTGCCGTGCCTCCTACATCAGCCCACGGGTGATCGAGTTGTACGAGGAGGGCGTCACGGTCGCCGCCGCTCTGGCTCATCTGGGCGACGAAGGCGCGTACGGCGTCCCCGCCACACACGGAGCCGTGGAGCGGGCAGTGCTGCGCATGCTCCGCGACGGGGACCCGTCCGAGGGGTTTGAGCGGGATTCCGCCTCCGCGTTGACGCCGTGCGGGTAGCCGGCTCGTTCACGCGCTGATCGGGGCAACACGCTGTGGTCTCGATCTTGTCTGTGTCGCCGGGTTGCGCATCGCCGCCCACGGGTCGACGTGGGTGGCCTTGCCTCCGCCCAGGGTGTAGCCGCGGGGCCAGTCGGCTGTCCGGTAAATCGGCCATCTTTCGAAAACCCGTGCCGGATGTGTCGTACGGGCCGGGCGGGGCGGGTACCCGAGGCTTCGGCCAATCCGGGGGGCTCGGTCCCGACGAGGAGGCTGCGGTGAGTGCGAGTAACGTCCCGCGTGCCGGCACGACCGGTACGCGGCAGGGCGGCCGGCTCCGGCTGGACCTGCTCGGCATCTATCTCAACGACCATCTGGCGGGGTCCACCGTCGGCACCAACCGGGCCCGTTACCTGGCCCGCGCGACCCGTGGCACCCCGACCGGCGAGGTCCTGGAACCGATCGCGCGTGAGATCGCGCAGGACCGGCGGAGCCTGCTGGACATCATGGCCAGGCTGGGTGTCCAGGCGCGCCAGTACAAGGTCTTGGCGGGACGCACGGCCGAGTTGGCCGGGCGGCTCAAGAGCAACGGCCGCCTGGTCCGCCGGTCCCCGCTCACCACGGTGGTCGAGCTCGAGTTCCTGCGGCTCGGCGTCGAGGGCAAAGCGGCCGGCTGGCGGACGCTGCGCCCGCTCGCCGAGACGGACGAGCGCCTCGACCCGCGGCAGCTCGACCAACTGCTCGAACGGGCCGACCGGCAGCTGCGCACGCTCGAGGAGCTCCGCTTCCGGCGGTCGCAGGAGGTGTTCCGGGGCCCTGGGTGACCGACCTGTTCCTCGGCGGGGCTCAGGCACCCGCCCTTTCGCAGGAGATACAAGGCGCACCAGAGGAGTGCCGTCATGACTGTTCCCGAAGAGAACCGACCGAAGACCCACACCACCGACGAGGTGGTCATGGAACCGTCGCAGGACCGGGACGCGGAGGGTCGGACCGGCGGAGCGAAGAGCCGCGACCTGCGTGAGGCGATGGACGAGGCGGGGATCGAACCGGACGACTTCGAGGACCGGTAGGCGTGGCCACTCGCCGCGCCGACGAGCTCGGACAAGCAAGGAGGATCCCTCATGGCACACACCAGCGTGCCGGAGGTGCTGGACGCGATCAAGGACGTCGACTTCCCGGCCGACAGGGATGAGCTGGTCGAGGCGGCGCGGTCGGCGGGCGCCTCGGAGGAGGTGATCAAGGCACTGCGCGGTATGCCGCCGGAGCAGTACGCGAACCGCGAGGAAGTGGCCAGGTCCGTCCGCGTGGACCCGGCCTCGGACCTCGGACTCACCGCAGCGCAGCGCGCGGAGCAGGCCCGTGCGGGCGGCAAGCCCGGACTGTCCCAGCACCTGCGGGAGGAGCCGAAGACCCCGATCGAGGAGGAACTCGACCGCTGACCGTTCCTCGCAGGCACGCCCGGCCGGCGGTGTGGGCCACGAGCGGCCGGGGTACTCGGGTGCACCCACCGTGCGGGGCGCCCCGCAGGATTGCAGGCCGTCACGGCTCGACGGCTGCGAGGCACCCGGCGTCTCACATCCCTCCTGCGAGGCTTCCTATGAGCCGTCTCTTCTCCCCACTCACCCTCCGCGGCACGACGTTCCGGAACCGGGCCTGGGTGGCCCCCATGTGCCAGTACAGCTCGGTAGACGGCTATCCCCAGGACTGGCATCTGGTCCATCTCGGCTCCCTGGCGCGTGGCGGGTCCGGCCTGGTCATGCAGGAGGCCACGGCAGTGGAACCCGAGGGCCGGATCACCCCCTCCGACGCCGGTATCTGGGAGGACGGGCAGGCCGCCGCGTACAAGCGGATCACCGACTTCGTCCACGAGCAGGGGGCCGTTGCCGGCATCCAGATATCCCATGCCGGCCGCAAGGCGTCGACGGCGCCGCCCTGGGAGGGTGACGCGTACGTCGAACCGGAGGCCGGAGGATGGCAGACGGTCGCACCGTCACCGCTGCCGTTCGACGACTGGCCGGCCCCGCGGGAGCTCAGCGCGAACGACATCCGCGCCCTGGTCCGGGCCTTCGGCGAAGCCACCGCGCGGGCGCTGTCCGCCGGCTTCGAGGTCCTGGAGATCCACGCCGCGCACGGCTATCTGCTGCACCAGTTCCTGTCACCGCTGTCCAACCACCGCAGTGACGAGTACGGAGGCGATCTCGACGGACGCAGCCGTTTCCTCGTCCAGGTCACCGACGCCGTACGGGCGCAGTGGCCGGAGGACCGTCCGCTGTTCGTACGCTTCTCGGCCACGGACTGGGCCGACGGCGGCTGGACCCCGGAGGAGACGGTCGAGCTGTCGCGGCACCTGGTGGCCCACGGCGTCGATCTGGTGGACATCACCAGCGGCGGGCTCGTCCACAACGCCCGTATCGAGGTGGAGCCCGGCTACCAGGTGCCCTTCGCGCGAACCGTCCGCGAGGGCGCGGCCCTGCCCGTCTCCGCGGTCGGACTGATCACCGCACCGGAGCAGGCCGACCAGATCCTCGTGGACCGCTCGGCCGACGCGATCATGCTCGCTCGCGAACTGCTGCGCAACCCGACCTGGCCGCTCCGCGCGGCCTACGTGCTCGGTGACGACGTCCCGTGGCCGAAGCAGTACCAGCGCGGCCGCCTGCGTCATCGCTGAGACAGTGGGTGCAAGTCGAGGCCGCGCGCTCCGCACCGTACGGGGGGAATACGCTGACGACGCCCGCCCGATGGCGGAACCCGGACAGTCAGACCGTCACGACCGTTCAGGACCACGCGACTTGGCTGTCTCCGCCGCGGAATGGACACTGAAGGCGCGCCGGGGCCGACGCGCCCCCACCGGAGGCGGGCGGTCAAGTCATCACGCGGGGTGCGGAGAGGTCCGGCAGGAGTCGAGATGCGGTCTTTGATCCGTGCTGGATATCCTTGCGGAGGATCGGGCGGAGCCGCCCGGGGCGTGGCCGTGCAGGCCCCCGTCCCGCCCAGCGAAGAGGGCGTATCCCGCAAGCCGCCTTCGCGGCGCTCACACCTCCATGGGAGGGAGTTGCGATGAGGCTCACCCACATGCACACGGTCAGGTTCGCCGGAGCGGCTCTGGCCGCCATCCCGCTCGCGCTCGGTGCTCTCACATCCCAGAGCAGCGCTCAGGACGCGTCTCCCAGCCCCTCGGGAACCTTCGGGCCGGGCTGCTCGGCGCTCTCCCAGAAGGCCGATACGGCCAAGGACAAGGTGGTGGACGCCGCCGCCGCGTACCCGCAGCTCAGCCAGCTCGTCTCGGCGGCCGTCCGGGCACACCTCACCGACACCCTGAACGACAAGTCCGCGGTCACCGTCTTCGCGCCCAACAACGACGCCTTCCAGAAGGTGACCGCGTCCCAGCTCTCCTCACTGCTCAGCAACGAGGGGCAGCTCAAGAAGGTGCTGACCTACCACGTCGTGGACAAGGAGATCACGCCTGATCAGCTGTCCAACGGTTCCTTCACCACGGTGGAGGGCGGCAAACTGACCACGTCCGGGTCGGGCACCGACTTCAAGGTGAACGACAAGGCGAACATCGTCTGCGGCAACATCAAGGCGGCGAACGCCACCATCTACGTCGTGGACTCGGTCCTCCAGCCTCCGTCCTGACCCGCCCTCCGGTTCTCCGCCTCACTTGACGAGGCACGGCGTCGCACCCCTGCGCGGCCGCCGTGCCTCGTCCCGTCACCGTACGAGGGACTTGATCGGGCCGACGGCACCCTGGATATGGTGGTCGCCGGGCCCGGAGGGACTTGGGGGAAGCGGTGGCGTTCGAGCAGGAGTGGGCAGAGGTGCGCGCGGCGGCGTCCAAGCGGACTGCCGTGCAGCTCAACAGTGTTCCGGCCGAGGGCGGCGGGGGCGGTGGCGGGTATGACCTCGTGGTCAACCGGGACGATCTCGGCGCCATCGGCAGTGACGCGTACGACCTGTTGGGCCGGATGGGCAAAGAGGGCGACATCGCCCGCGCGTCCACATTCGACGCCGCGACGGCGTTGACCAACGGGAACTTCGTCAGCGGTTCGGCCGTGCTGAAGGTGCACGACTTCTGGCAGACGCACCTCAAGACGCTGCTGGACGCCTGTGCGCAGATCTCCAACCACCTCGATTACAGCAAGGCGCGGCACGCCAAGGACGAAGTGAAGATCGTTGGGGATCTGGCGCAGATCTCCGCGCTCACGGACTACATGAAATAGGGCTCGGGGGAGCGCGCTACATGCTGAAGTACGAGGACATCATCGACGCCCCGCTGGGGAAGCTGAAGGCCGCCGCCGACGACTGGTCGGAGATGGCGGGGAAGCTGGACAAGCTCGCCGCGGACGCCGCCGACGGGATGAAGGCGAAGGCGGACAAGGCCGACTGGGAGGGCGTCAACGCGGGCGTCACCAAGGCGTTCATCGGGAAGACGGTCAAGGAGTTCGCGGACGCCGCGGCGGAGGCCAAGGGCGTGAAGCTGGTCCTCGAAGACGGTTACACGGCCATCAAGCAGGCCCATGACGAGCTGGTCGGCATCCGGGATCACGAGGGGCCCGCGGCCGGCATCCGCGTGGACGACAAGGGCAAGGTCACGGCGCGGAAGCCGTTGTCCGAACTTCACATGGCGCGGCACGATCCCGACTACATCGACCTCATCGGGCAGGAGAGAAAGAACATCGAGTCGTGGCAGAAGAGGATCGACCTCATCGTCGACAACTGCAACGACACCGACGTCGCCCTCAAGAACGCCCTCGAGGCCAACGTCACCGACCGCAAGGACTTCAGCGCTCCCACCTACACCAAGCTGGACCAGGAGGAGGCCGCCCGCGCCGCCGCTCTGGCCGCCAAGGGCCGGGACCTCACCCACGCCGAACTCCAGCAGCTCAACGAGCTGTTGAAGGACAACAGCCAGTCGCGGGAGTTCGCCAAGGACTTCTACGGGAAGCTCGGCCCCGAGAAGTCGCTCGCGTTCTTCGGGCAGCTCTCCAAGGACACGTACGACTACAGCAAGGTCGACCCGGAGCGCCTCAAGGACGTCCAGGAGCTTCAGAGGAACCTCGGCCTGAACCTGGCCACCGCCTCCCACGACAAGGACTTCACCGACAAGTGGGGCCCTGAGCTGCGCAAGTTGGGTACGGAGCGCATCCCGCTGGCCAAGCACGACTACGACGGCCCGTTCGGCTACCAGCTCCTCGGCGGGATCATGCGGAACGGGAACTACGACGCCAAGTTCCTCAACCCCATCGCCGAACACGTGGCGCAGCTGCATGCCAAGGCCCCGTTCATGTTCGCCGATAACAAGGAAGTGAACGGCTGGCTCAAGAACCCGTACAACCCCTCCGGCGTGAACGGAGCCGGTTACGACCCGGCCACCGCCATGCTCGAAGCCCTCGGCAACAGCCCTGACGCGGCGAAGCACTTCTTCGCCGACCCGCCGACCGCGTACCACCAGGACGGCACGGTCGACCACGGTGCCACGGCCGCCCTCGGGAAGGACAAGGACGGCCATGCGATCGACAACTACCTGGACTTCTTCAGCAACGAGAAGTGGGAGTCCTTCCCCGACGTCAACTCGATCGACCCGGACGAGCACAAGGCGTCGCTCAACCAGATGCCCGACGCCCTCGGCCACGCCTTGGAGGCGGCGACCCTCGGCTACCCGGCCGGGCATCCTGACGCCCACGTGGTGCGGGACGCGGACAACGCCGCGATCATGCAGAAAGTGATGGAGAAGTACGCTTCCGACCCCGAGCTGCTGAAGAAGCATCACGAGGCCATGGCCGACAGCCTGGGCACCATGGGCGCCGGCTACATCGACGACATCAACTGGGCGCTGGACAAGAACGATCCGCAGAGCGTGTTCGCGCCGGGCAGGAATCCCGAGGGGCATGTCGACTTCCGGGACACTGTGGACGGGAACGGGCGGAGTGTCGTCCGGGGCTTCCTCAGCACCCTGGGTCAGCATCCGGACGCGTACGCGACGCTCTCGACCGCCGAGCAGGTCTACACCCGCAGCGCACTGGAAGGGGCGGTGGGCCCGGACGGAAAGATCACCGACGAGGTCGCCGCCCAGGCCAGGGCGACCGTGCGCACCGGCGCCGAGGTGCAGGGCATGCTCGACCAGTCGCGGGCCGACCAGGTCGAGGCCACCAACCTCAAGACCCACGAGGACTACGAGAAGGCGGTCGCCAAGCGGGCGGGCTGGGTCGAGTTCGGGGCCACGGCGGGCATCGCGGCGGGCGTCGCCTTCCTCCCCGCGACCGCGGCGGTAGGGGCCGCGGCGGTGCTGATTCCCTTGGCGACGGATACCGCGAGTGGGGCGGCGGAGCAGTTCATCGGGCAGATGGTCGGAGATGTCGCGGACGGCTCCGTGGATGAGCACAAGGAGAAGCTGGAGGATCTCACCGACGACCAGAAGGACGCGATCTACTCCGCCGGTGAAGGCATGGCCGAGGCTCCGATGAAGGACTTCCTTTCCCGCTACGTCACGGAGCCTAAGAAGGACCAGTTCGCCCAGGACCTGCGCGAATCGATGCTGCTCGGCTACGGGGTCGGAAACGACCGCGAGAACCAGCAGGGCAATGACCCGGAGACCGGCTGATGCCTGTGGGCGGCCGAGGACACGTGAGGATGCGGACAGTGATCAGTCGTAGGTCAATACGCGGGGGACTGCCTTCCGTGGCCGTGGCCGGTTCATTGCTTCTCGCGGCGAGTGGGTGTGGAGGGGGCGAGGGCAAGGACGGTCTCCCGAAGGACTACAAGGTCGTCGCGGGGACACAGCTCTGCGGCGGCAACGCCATCTCCGCCGACGCGTCCAAGGCACTGAAAGTGATCACGGGGGCGTCGCGCTTCGAGGCGTCGTCGAAGGATTACACCGTTGCGCAGTCCGCTTCGGCCCTCGCCTTGGCGTACCCGACCTCCTCTACTGAGGATACGAACGCCTGTCGCATCTTCACGCCCATCGGCACGCCGCATTTCAAGCTCGTGATCACCTGGGGGCTGGCCGAGAACGCTCCTTCGGATAAACCAGCGGCCTCGAAATTCACCGTGCTGAAGATGGGAGAGGAGACCCTCGCAGGGACTGAGCAGGCTTACGTCTTTTTCGCTTGTCAGAGCGACAGGCTGGTCGGGGCGTCGGGAGAGGCTCACATCGTAATCGGCGTGGAGCGCGGCGGCATGCCGAGGGATCCCCAGGACAACGTGAAGGCGTTGAAAAATGCCTACGCCACCGTCGCCCACTCCTACGCCCTCGCCATGGCCAAGGAACTCCGCTGTGACAAGAACGGCGGCCTCCCCCCGAAGCCCGTGCTGGACCCCGCGTAGCGGCCCGCTGCCGCGGTCTACGCCGCCATCTTCTGGTTGTACGACGTGCCGGTCGTCGGGTGCTGGGACTCGGGGTACTGCGCGGACACCGTGTGCCGGATCTTCTTGCGCAGAGCGGTCGGGCGTATGCCGTGGGTCTCGTTGTGGGCCGTCTGCAGGGCGCGGCGGCGGTTGGTCTCGTCGATGGCGCGGGCCATCGAGGGGGTCAGCCGGTTGGCGTACATGTGCACCTCGCCGCTGACGTTGCGCGCCGCGCGGCCGATCATCTGGATCAGCGCCGTGTCGTTGCGGAAGATCCCGTCCTGGTCGGCGTCGAGGATCGCGACCAGCGAGACCTCCGGCAGGTCGAGTCCCTCGCGCAGGAGGTTGATGCCCACGAGGACGTCGTACTCGCCCCGGCGCAGGTCGGCCAGGAGCTCGACCCGGCGCAGGGTGGTCACGCCGGAGTGCAGGTAGCGGACGCGGACTCCCTGGCTGTCGAGGTAGTCGGTCAGCTCCTCCGACATCCGCTTGGTCAGCGTCGTCACCAGGGTCCGCTCGCCCCGGGCGGACCGTTCGCGGATCTCCGCGAGCAGGTCCTCCATCTGGCCGGCGGTCGGCTTGACCGTCACCTCCGGATCGAGCAGCCCGGTCGGCCGGATGATCTGCTCCACAACGGCGCCCCGCGCCGCGGTCAGCTCGAAGCGGCCCGGCGTCGCGGACAGGTAGACCCGCTGCGGGCAGCGCGCGGCGAACTCCGACCACGTCAGGGGACGGTTGTCCATTGCGGACGGCAGCCGGAAACCGTGCTCGACCAGGGTGTTCTTGCGCGCGGCGTCGCCGTGGCTCATGCCGGAGAGCTGCGGCACCGTGACGTGCGACTCGTCGATCACGACGAGCAGGTCCTCGGGGAAGTAGTCCAGCAGCGTGGACGGCGGTGCGCCGGGGGCGCGGCCGTCCAGGTGCCGGGAGTAGTTCTCCATCCCGGAGGCGACCTGCGTGTGCCGGATCAGCTCGATGTCGTACTCCGTACGCGTCTGCAGACGGTCGGCCTCGAGCAGCTTGCCGGCTCGGGTCAGCTCCGCGACGCGCTCGGCCAGCTCGGCCTGGATGGAGTCGGCCGCCGTGCGCATCCGCTCGGGGCCCGCGAAGTAGTGGGTGGCGGGGAAGACGCGGGTGCGGTCGATGACCTCGCGCACCTCACCGGTCTCCGGGTCGGCGACGGTCAGCCGTTCGACGGTGTCGCCGAACATCTCCACCCGCAGCATCGTCTTCTCGTACGCGGGGTGGATGTCGATGGTGTCGCCGCGCACGCGGAACCGGCCCGCGGCCGGCTCGCCGTCGGTACGGGTGTACTGGATGTCGACCAGCGCCGCGAGCAGCTCCTCCCGGTCGACGGTGTCGCCCACCGCCAGCTGGAACGAACGGTCGAGGTAGGACTGGGGCGTGCCGAGGCCGTAGATGCAGGACACGGACGCCACGACGATCACGTCACGGCGGCTGAGCAGCGACCAGGTCGCCGAGTGCCGCAGCCGGTCGACCTCCTTGTTGGAGACCGACTCCTTCGCGAAGTAGGTGTCGGTGCTCGGCGCGTACGACTCGGGGCGGTAGTGGTCGTAGAAGGAGACGAAGTACTCGACCGCGTTGTGCGGGAACAGTTCGCGCAGCTCGTTGGCGAGCTGGCCGGCGAGGGTCTTGTTCGGCGCGAGCACGAGGGTGGGGCGCTGGAGCTTCTCGATCAGCCAGGCGGTCGTCGCGGACTTGCCGGTGCCCGTGGCACCCAGCAGCACCACGTCGCTCTCCCCGGCGCGGAGGTGCTTCTCCAGCCCGGCGATCGCCTGCGGCTGGTCTCCGGACGGGGTGTGGGGGGAGACCACCTGGAACGGCCGGCCGGTGCGTATGACCTGGTCGGCGGTGTGCTCGGCCAGGGTGATGCGCCGGTTCTCGGACGGGAATGCCATGGGTTCGCTCCTGAACTAGAGGCAACCGCACAGAAGCGGACAAAAGATACTTAGACTCCGTCCATTTTGCGTGTAGCATCCAATCTTGTCAATGTCTAATAGCTTTACGGTCGAGTTGTGTGCTACGGCACTCGTTGTCCGAGGTGCAGGGCGTCATCATCAAGAAGCACACCCACGACGTGGGCTACAAGGGCTACACCCGCCACTCCACCGAATCACGTGGCCATCCACAAGGGACGCGCGCCGGCGAAGGTCGCGTGAACACCGTCGACGCGGTCCGCGAGGTCGTCGCCACGGTCCCGCGCGGCCGTGTCGTCTCCTACGGCGACGTCGGCAAGCGGATCGGTGTGGGGCCCCGGCAGGTCGGGCGGGTGATGGGCCTGCTCGGTGACGGGGTGCCGTGGTGGCGGGTGGTCCGCGCCGACGGGACGCCCGCGACCTGTCACGAGGGGCGGGCGCCGGCGCTGTTGCGGGGGGAAGGGGTGCCGATGGTGGGCGCGCGGGTGGACATGGGGCGCGGCCGGCACCGGTGGGCTCACTGAGGGCGGGGTAGCGGCGAGAAGTCGTTCGCCGGTTCGAGAAGATGTCCCCATGACAGAAAGCAACCTGGCCGCCGAGGCCGCGCAGCGCCTCGTGGCCGGTGACCGTGCGGCCGCCCTCTCCCTCTATCTGCGGGCCTGGAACCGTCCGGACGATGAGGTGGCGGAGAGGATCTTCGACCTCGTCTCCGAGTGGGGCGACATCGACGCCGCGCTGAAGACCGTCGAGGCCGAGGCGCAGGGTGGCAATCCGGCCGCCTACGAGGCGCTCGCCGAGCTGCTGGTCGAACTCGAGCGGCCCAAGGAGGCGTTGGCGGCACTCCGGTCGGCGGCCGATGGCGGCCGGGACGTCACCCTGATGATCGCCTCCGTCCTGGCCGACGAGCTGGGGGACCGCCGGCAGGCGGAGGAGTACTACCGGCAGGCGCTCGTCGACGACAACCCCCGCGCCCTCAACGACTACGGCGCCTTCCTCAGCGAGGACGACGAACGGCTGGACGAGGCCGTCGACTTGCTGCGCCGGGCCATCGAGCGCGGCGACACCATGGCGGCCGGCAACCTCGGCCGGCTGCTCGCGGACGAGGAGAAGTACGAGGAGGCGCTGCCCTGGCTGAAGCAGGCGCTGGACGCCGGGCACCGCTCCGTACTGGCCGTACTCGGCGAGACCGAACACGCCCTCGGGGACCTGGAGCCGGCCCGCACCCACCTCCGCGAGGCCCTCGCCGAGGAGGTCACCGGCGCCCACTTCGCCTACGCCCTCCACCTGGCCGACACCGGCGCCCCCGAGGAGGCCGTACGCCACTACGAGGCCGCCGCCAAGGAGGACGGCGAGACCAACGCGTATCTCAACCTCGCCCTGCTCCATGAGGAGTTGGAGGAGTGGTCCCGCGCCGACCATCACTACCGCGAGGCCCTCGCCCACCAGGACGAGACCGCGTACGTCTACTACGCGCAGTTCCTCGCGGATCGGAACCGGGGGGACGAGATCGGCGCGTTGCTGAAGTCGGCGGAGCAACTCGACTTGGACGAGGAGGACTTGGCCGAGCTGCGGACGCTCGCCGAGGAGAGCCGCTCCGGCAGGTCCTGACCCTTCCGGGGTGAACCTGCCGGGGTCCCTCAAGGGGCCCCGGCAGGGCGGGAGTTCACGACGAGCGTGCCGCCAGCACCCGCAGTGCCAGCTCCCCCCACCGCAGGTTCTCCTCCTCGAAGGCGATGCCCCGCAACAGGGTGAGGTACGGGCCCACGCGGTCGGCGCCCGCCAGGAACTCGTCCTCCGTGCGGCCCGCCAGCAGCCGTTCCCGCAGGCGCTCGTAGCGCGCCAGCTTGTCGCGTGACCAGTCCATGTGGGCGGTGATGTCGGCCTGGACGGGGGTCGGGTCGGCGATGTCGGCGCACTGGACCTTGACCAGGAGGCCGTCGCGGATGGCGGTGGGGCGGGTGATGGGGGCGGCGAGGTGGGCGCGGAGGGCGTCGTGGCCGGCGTCGGTGAGGGAGAAGAGGCGTTTGTCGGGGCGGCGGTCCTGGCGGACCACGCGCGCGGTGACGAGGCCCTCGCGCTCCATCCGGTCCAGTTCGCGGTAGAGCTGCTGGGGCGTCGCCGTCCAGAAGTTGGCCACCGAGGCGTTGAAGCCCTTGGCCAGGTCGTAGCCGGATGCCTCGCCCTCCAGGAGGGTGGCCATCACCGCATTGCGCAGGGTCACGCTCTCACCCTACTCTCCAACACACCTATTCAACTTGTTGAGTAAGGAGCACCCCGTGCATCCCTTCCGTGCCGCCGTGGAGAACCGCGACGCCGACGCCATCGAGGCACTCCTCGCGGAGGACGTCGTCTTCACCAGCCCCGTCGCCTTCAAGCCGTACGCGGGCAAGGCGATCACCGCCGCGATCCTGCGCGGCGTGCTGCGGGTGTTCGAGGACTTCCGGTACGTCCGGGAGATCGCCAACCCG
Organism: Streptomyces griseoluteus; assembly: GCF_004784465.1. Lineage (GTDB taxonomy): Bacteria > Actinomycetota > Actinomycetes > Streptomycetales > Streptomycetaceae > Streptomyces > Streptomyces griseoluteus. Next base: position 155,385 of record NZ_SRRU01000006.1, read on the forward strand.
GACGGGCGGGACCACGCCTTCGTCTTCACGGCCACCGTCGGCGGCCGGGAGATCCAGGGCTGCGACTTCCTGCACTTCGACGAGGAGGGGCGGATCGACGACTTCACCGTCATGGTCCGCCCCCTCTCGGCGGCTCAGGCGCTGTCCGAGGCCATGGGTGCGCAGTTCGAGCGCATCAGCCGTGAGGCGGCCGGCGCCTGAGCGGGCTCCTCAGCCGAGCCGCTTCAGGACCTCCTCCGCCAGCGGTGCGGAGGAGGCGGGGTTCTGCCCCGTGACCAGGTTCCGGTCGACCACGACCTTGGGCGCCCAGGGCTCTCCGACCTGCACGTCGACGCCCGCCTCGCGGAGCCGCGTCTCCAGCAGCCACTTGGCCTTGTCGGCGAAACCGGCCTGCGCCTCCTCGGCGTTGGAGAAGCCGGTGACCTGGTAGCCCGCGAAGGCGTTCGTGCCGTCCGGCCGGGTCGCCGCGAGCATGGCGGCCGGGGCGTGGCAGACGATCGCGAGCGGCTTGCCGGAGTCGAGGGCGTCGACCAGCAGCCGGCCGGAGGTGGCGTCCACGGCCAGGTCCTCCATGGGGCCGTGTCCGCCGGGGTAGAAGACGGCGTCGTAGTCGTCGAGGTTCACGTCCTCCAGCGGGACAGGGCGCTTGAACTCGGGCGCGGCCTCCAGCGCGGCGGCGATCCGGTCGGCGCCCTCCTGGCCGCCGTTGACCTCCGGCGCGAGGCTGCCCTTGTCCACGGTCGGGACCACCCCGCCCGGCGTGGCCACCACCACCTCGTCACCGGCCTTCTTGAACGCCTCGTAGGGCGCGACGGCCTCCTCTGCCCAGAAGCCGGTCGGGTGCTGGGTGCCGTCGGCGAGCGTCCAGTGGTCGGCGCCGGTCACCACGAAAAGGATCTTCGACATGAGGTCTCTCCAAGCACTCTGGGATCAGGGGAGCACCGGCTCCCCGTTCGACCGTAGACGGATGCCCGGAGCGGCGCCCATGAAGCCGAGGCCTGATCTGCGGCGACGTCTACTCCACCCCCACTCCCCGGAACGTCCGCCGGTATGCCAGCGGGGTCACCCCGATCGCCGCGTGCAGATGCTCGCGGAGCGAGGTCCCGGTGGCGAAGCCGACCTGTGCGGCGAGGTCGTCCACGGCGAGGTCGGTGGTCTCCAGCAGGTGCCGCGCACGGGCGACGCGCTGCTGGATGATCCAGCGCCCCGGACTCGTACCGACCTCCTCGTTGAACCGCCGCGCGAAGGTGCGCAGGCTCATCCGGGCGTGCCCGGCCAACTCGGCCAGCGACAGCGGCTCGTGCAGGCGCTCCAGCGCCCACTGACGGGTGGCCGAGGTGCCGTTGGCCTGCTCCTCGGGCACCGGGTGCTGGATGTACTGCGCCTGCCCGCCGTCGCGCCACGGCGGTACGACGCAGGCGCGCGCCACGTCGTTGGCGACGGCCGCGCCGTGGTCCTGGCGCACGACATGCAGGCACACGTCGACCCCCGAGGCCGCGCCAGCCGAGGTGAGGAGGTCGCCGTCGTCCACGAACAGCACGTCCGGGTCGAGGTGCACCGCGGGGAACCAGGCGCGGAAGGTGTCGGCGAGGGCCCAGTGGGTCGTGGCGCGGCGGCCGTCGAGCCGTCCGGCGGCGGCCAGGACGAAGGCGCCGGTGCAGATGGAGACGATCCGGGTGCCGGGCGGTACGGCCGCGAGCGCCGCCTCCAGCTTCGGGGGCAGGCCGCGGCGGACCAGGGAGACGTCGAACGGCGGGAGCACGACGGTGTCCGCCGTCGCCAGCACCTCGGGACCGTGCGCGACGGCGACCGAGAAGTCGGCGCTGGTGGCGACGGGGCCGCCGTCGGCCGAGCAGGTCAGCACCTCGTAGCGGCTCCGGGCCGTGCCGAAGACCCGGTTGGGGATGCCCAGTTCGAAGGGGTAGACCCCGTCCAGGGCGAGGACGACGACGCGGTGCGGAGTGGTCATGGCATGATCCCGTTGAAAGATGGCATTCATGCCATGGTACGTCGGCCCGGCTCGGGTGAATCTGGACCCATGACGAACCACGCCACCATGCACGCCATCAGCCAGGACGAGTACGGCACCCCCGACGTCCTCAAGGAGACCGAGCTGCCCCGCCCCAAGCCGGGCCTCAGCGAGATCCTGGTCTCCGTCCGCGCCTCCGGACTCAACCCGACCGACTGGAAGCACCGCACCGGGGGCATGTTCCTCGACCGGCTCCCGCTCGTCCTGGGCTGGGACGTCTCCGGCGTCGTCGAGGAGGTCGGCTACGGCGTGACCCTCTTCAAGCCCGGCGACGAGGTCTTCGGCATGCTGCCCTACCCGTACGGCGTCGGCGCCCACGCGGAGTACGTGAAGGGCCCGGCCCGCGCCTTCGCCCACAAGCCGGACTCGATCGACCACGTCCAGGCGGGCGCCCTGCCGCTGGCCGCGCTCACGGCGTACCAGGCGCTGGTGGACACGGCGCAAGTCCAGCCCGGTCAGCGGGTGCTGGTGCATGCCGCCGCCGGAGGCGTCGGCCACCTCGCGGTGCAGATCGCCAAGTCCCTGGGGGCGTACGTCATCGGGACCGCGAGCGAGCCCAAGCACGAGTTCCTGCGGTCGCTCGGGGCGGACGAGGTGATCGACTATCGGTCCGTCGACTTCCGGGACGTCGTGGGGGACGTGGACGTGGTGCTGGACACCATCTCCGGTGAGACGCGGGTGCGTTCGCTGGAGGTGCTGCGGCCGGGAGGCGTGCTGGTGTCGCTGCTGCCCGGTACCGACCCGGAGGAGTCGGCCAAGGCGGAGGCCCGGGGGGTGCGGGTCGAGACGTTGCTCGTGGAGGCGGATCAGGCGGGGATGAAGGCGGTTGCCGAGTTGGCTTCCTCCGGTGCGCTGCGAGCGCATGTCGACGGGGTGTTTCCGCTTGCCGAGGCGGCCAAGGCGCATGCGGTGGGGGAGACGGGACGGGTCACGGGGAAGCTGGTACTGACCGTCGGGTCCTGAGCGGATGCGGATGAGCCCTGCCGCTCCGCTTGCGGGGAGGGGCAGGGCTCTTCGCGCGTACAGATGTCTGATGTGGCGCTCGGCGGTGAGGAAGTTGGCCCGTGCGGTGGGGGAGAGGTGGAGGGTGGGGCCGGCCGGCGCCTTGGAGTCGCGGACATGAACGGCGTCGGGGCACGCGGCGACGTCTACGCAGTTGCCGCCCTCGGGCCCGCTGCAGCTGCTCTTGAGTCGCTGCGGGCACGGTCCTGATCTCGCCGTTCCGATTCTGCCGGTCCCGGCCGGTCCGAGAGGCCTCAAGTCGTGGTGGATCTTCCGGCACGGAGGGCAACGAGTGGTGGCCGACCCGGTGGACCGCGTCCGGGTCCCAGGGCAACGCGGAGGGACCTGGGTCCGCCCGCGCGTACATGGCGGGAAGCCCAGGCCACGCGGTACACCGGGAAGGCACGCACACCGACGCCGGGAAGGGACCACCATGTACGACCACGCCAACAGCCGGGCGGCGAAGGGGCGGCAGGCCCCGGCGGCCGCCCGCGCGTCCGGGTCACGGACGGTGGCGGCGCCGGCCGCGGCACTGCTCGCCCTCCAGCGCTCCGCCGGAAACGCGGCTGTGGTGCATATGATGCGCCGGGCCAAGGAGGCTGCGGCGCAGGACGCGCACCGGCACGGCCCCGGCTGCGGCCACGCCGAGGACGCGCAGCCGGTGCAGCGTTCCGCCGTGCACGCCGTCCTGCGCAGCGGCGGGCGGCCGCTCGACGAGCGGAGCCGCACCGACATGGAGGCCCGTTTCGGCGCCGACTTCTCCGACGTGCGCGTGCACACCGACGCCGCAGCCCGGGCCTCCGCGGCCCAGCTCGGCGCGGCGGCGTACACCTCGGGCAGCCATATCGTCGCCGGCCCCTCCGGCATCGACTCGCACACCCTGGCCCATGAGTTGACCCACGTCCTCCAGCAGCGCTCGGGTCCGGTGGCCGGGACCGACCGGGGGGACGGGCTGCGGGTCAGCGACCCCTCGGACCGCTTCGAGCGGGAGGCGGAGACCACCGCTCGGCGCGTGATGAGCGGCCCCGCGAAGGCATCCGCCCCGGCAGCGGCCTCACCCGCCGCAGGCCCCTCGGCGGGCGGGGGTGCCGTGCAGCGGATGCACCACCCTGGCAAGATCGACGGCGAGGTGGCGCGGCTCGTCGCTCAGGCGGAGCCGAGCATCGACGCCTACATCGCCGGCTACGCCCAGTGGCAGACGAACCGGACGAACTTCAAGTGGGTGATGAACAACGCCGACCTCAACGACTCCTACGAGGTGATCGAGGCGCAGGTCGGCGACCCGCAGGGGCGCAGCAGGGCGGACCTGCTGCAGGCGCTGGACAGCACCATCCGCGCCGATCTGACCACCACCGCCTCGGAGACGGTCGCGAACACCAGGGCGGCGGCAGCCATCGCCAAGTACAAGCTGATCCTGGGCCGCACCACCGACACCACCCAGTGGGCCGAACACCAGAAGAACAAGGCCCAGGCACCCGGCGAACTCCCCCTGGATGCCCGGATGGGCCGTCGGCTGAACACCACCAAGTGGTCCGTCCCGGTCAACTACGCCTTCATGGACGGCGGTATCGAGGAGCGCGCTGTCTTCAAGATCGTCACCAGTCTGGGGCCGCGGATCGAGAACATGCTCACCTCCGGGCAGCTCACCTCGGCCAACTTCTGGACGGCGATCGAGCAGTTGGGGGACAGCGCCCTCTGGGACACCACGAAGGCCCCGGAGGACGGCGGGCCGCAGGCGATGCTGGGCCACGAGATCCTCCAGCTCATCGAGTCCGGCTACCGCTTCTACGACCGGGCCAGCGCCTTCGCCCAAGGCAGCCGGCTGGTCGCCGTCCACCCCGACAAGCAGTCGGCCGACCCGAGCGACAAGCAGATCCCGCTCACCTGACCGCCCGCAGGGGCGCAGGGCAGGGTGCCCGAAGGCTCACCCTCTGCCCCGCCCCAGCCGCACCGGCACCTCCCTGTGCCCATTGCTGATCAGCGACGGCACCGGCCGCAACTCCGCTACCGGGACCGCGAGTTCCAGCTCCGGGAACCGTTCGAACAACTCCCGCAACACCGTCGCCACCTCAAGCCTGGCCAGCGGAGCGCCCAGGCAGAAGTGGATTCCGTGGCCGAAGGCCAAGTGGTCCTTCACCGGGCGGGTGGCGTCGAAGGTGTCGGCGGAGTCGCCGTGCCAGGACGGGTGGCGGTTGGCGGCCGCGTAGGAGGCGAGGATCGGGGCGCCCTTGGGGATGATCCGGCCGTCCGGGAGGCGGATGTCGCGGACCGCGTAGCGGAGCGGGAGGTGCTTCACCGCGGGCTCGTGGCGGAGGGTCTCCTCGACCACGTCGGCCCAGCTCGCGCGGCCCTCGCGGACGTGGCCCAATTGAGCGGGGTCGGTCAGGAGGGTGGTGATCGCCTGGTCGATGACGTTCACCGTCGTCTCGTACCCCGCGCTGATCACCAGGAGAAGGGTGTCGCGCAGCTCCTCGTGGGTCAGCGCGTCGCCGGCGCCCTCCTCGTCGCGGGCCATGATGAGGGCGGAGGTCAGGTCGTCGGCCGGTGTCACCCGCTTCGCCTCGATCAGGGCGTCCAGCCACTTGTACAGCGCCCTCGTGTTCTGGGTCGCCTGCTCCACGGTGAGCGTCGTGTCGAAGACGCCGTCCACGGCCGCGCGGAACTCCGGCGTGTGCACCTCCGGTACGCCCATCAGCCTACTGATCACCGTGATGGGCACGGGGTACGCCAGGTGTTCGCGCAGGTCGACCACCTCGTCATCCGGGCGCTCCGCCAGGGCATCCAGCAGGTCCGCCACGATCGACCCGATCACCGGCTGGAGCGCCGCGATCCGGCGGGCGCTGAACGCCGGGGCGACCATGCGGCGCAACCTGCGGTGATCGGCGCCGTAGGCCGTGAACATGTTGGTCACCGCCACCCAGAGCGCCAACGGCCACGTCGGAGCCGCCTCGGCGAAGGCCGGCCAGTGGGCGCGGGGGTCCTTGGAGACGTCCGGGCTGGTCAGGAGGGATTTCAGCAGGGCCGGGTCGCTCACCGACCAGGCTGTGACCCCGAGGACGTCCACCCGCGTGGCCAGCCCTCGGGCGTGCAGCGCCCGGTGTTCGGCGTGGTGATCTGCGCCGGTGGGATCGAGGACCAGGGGTGGCGGCTGCTCGGGCACGGGGGCTCCTCGGCGAGGGGACGGCGTGTTCAACGGTAGGAGCGGCACTCGCGGTTGAACAGGCCGCCTCACCAGGGCAGTACCCCCGCCCCCTCCTGGAACGTCCCGCTCACCTCCTTCTCGCACGCCAGCCGCACGATCACCTCCGCCCCTTCCGCCACGCTCTGCGTCCCCGTGTTGTGGTTGAGGTCCGTCGCCGTGAAACCGGGGTCCGCCGCGTTGATGCGCAGGTTCGGGAACGCCTTCGCGTACTGCACGGTCAGCATGTTCAGGGCGGCCTTGGAGGCGGGGTAGGAGAGGTCGGGGTAGAAGTGCTCCGGGGCGGAGGGGTCGGCGAGGGCGCGGGTGAGGGCCAGGCCGCTGCTGACGTTGACCACGACCGGGGCGGGGGAGCGGAGGAGGAGGGGGAGGAAGGCCTGCAGGACGCGGACCGGGCCGAAGACGTTCGTCTCGAAGACCTCCCGGACGTCGTCCGCCGTGACCGCCGCCGGGTCGACGAAGCCGCCGTCGGGGCGGCGCGGCTCGATCCCGGCGTTGTTGACCAGGACGTCAAGGCCGCCCGCCGCCTCCAGCGTGCGGACCGCCGCCAGGACGGACGCGTCGTCGGTCACGTCGAGCCGGACGAAGGCCGCGCCCAGTTCCTCGGCCGCCCGCCTGCCCCGCTCCTCGTCGCGGGCGCCCACGTACACGGTGTGGCCCTCGGCCAGCAGGCGGCGGGCGGTCTCGAAGCCGAGGCCCTTGTTCGCTCCGGTGATCAGTGTGTTCGTCATGGTTCCAGCCTCCGCCGGACGCCCGCCGGCAGCCAGAGGACCGGTTTTCCTGGGACTGGCGGTACCAGGCGGGCGTACGCCCCGCGCGGCACACTGGACCGTATGGCGAGCGCGGAACTCGGGACGGCGATCCACCGCTGGCGGGACAGGCTCCCGCCCGGCGAGGCGGGGCTGCCCCCGGGCGGCCGCAGGCGGGCGTCCGGGCTGCGGCGGGAGGAGCTGGCCCAGCTCGCCGGGATTTCCGTCGACTATGTGACCCGGCTGGAGCAGGGCCGCGCCACCAACCCCTCCTCCCAGGTCGTGGAGGCGCTCACCCGGGCGCTGCGCCTGTCGGCGGCCGAGCGGGACCACCTGTACCGGCTCGCCGGACTCGCCCCACCCGCCCCCACGAGTGTGCCCATCTTCATCCCGCCCAGCGTGCACCGGCTGCTTGATCGACTCGGCCGCACCCCGGTCGCCGTCTACGACGCCACCTGGACCCTGCTCACCGCCAACCCGCCCTACGCGGCCCTCATGGGCGACTCCACCCGCTGGAAGGGGCGGCAACTCAACGGTGTCTGGCGGCACTTCGCCGGACCCGGCGCCGGCGTACGGCACACCCCCGAGTCACTGGCCGCCTTCGAGTCCGCCCTCGTCGCCGACCTCCGCGCGGCCGCCGGACGGTACCCCCACGACCGCGCCCTCGCCGGGCTGATCGCCGAACTGCGCGCCCACAGCCCCCGGTTCGCCGAACTGTGGGACAGCGGCACCGTCGGCGTCCACGAGGCGGCGCGCAAGACCATCGACCACCCGGTGGTGGGCCCGCTGACCCTCGACTGCGACATCCTCTCCGTCGCGGGCAGCGATCTGCGAGTCATGGTCTACACCGCCGAACCCGGCACCGAGGACGCCGAACGCCTTGCTCTGCTCATGGTGCTGGGGACCCAGGAGGTGGCCGTCTGAAGCCGGGGTGACGCCCTGTCCGCACGGCCCTAGAAGTCCGCCACCGGATACCGGTGCACCGGCGGCAGCCCCGTCAGCAGACCCGGCCACACCGTGTCGATGACATGCGCGCTCGGGGTGAACAGCGGCCGGGGCAGCACCGCCGGGTCGTGCCACTCCCAGCGGTCGATCAACTCCGGCTCACGCACGCTCGGTTCACCCTTGAACGCGCTCACCCGCACCGCGGCCGTGACACGCGGGACACCGTGCACGGAGTCCATCAGCAGCGCCAGCAGCCGCGCGTCCTCCGCATCGGCCCGCAGGCCCGTCTCCTCGGCCAGCTCCCGGACGGCGGCCTCCGCGAAGCCCTCCCCGGCGTCGTTCTTGCCGCCCGGCAGCTCCCACACCCCGCGCTTCTTCGACCAGCCCAGCAGTACCCGGCCCGCCGCGTCGGTCACGGCGACCCCGGCGCCGGTGAGCGCGTGCGGCGAGGGCCGTCCCTTGTCGGCGTAGGCGATGTCCTCCACCACTTCCCCTTCCGATCGGGCGGAAGGACGTCTCACTCCTGCTTCCGCCATGCCTGGACCCCCAGTCTGCCCGTCGTCCCGAGGTCCAGTTCCGGCGTCACCGTCACCGGCGCGGCGCCCGCCCTGGCGCGGACGCGGAGGTAGGGGGCGTTCACGGCGCCGCCGACCGCCTCCACCGTGTTGCGCCAGACGATGCCGGACAGGGCGCGCTCGCCGGGCCGCAGGGTCAGGGGGCGGGCCACGTCGGGCGGGCCGCCGAGCTGGGCGACCTCGGCGGAGGGCAGTATCTTCACCCCATCGACGCGCTCGTGCTCGGCGTCGATGATCTCCAACTCCGGCCGCCCGTCGACCGCGTACGGCTCCTTTCCGCAGTTCTCCAGGTGCAGGCCCACCACGCGCAGCCCCATCGCCGCGTCCCCCTCGTCGGCGTACACCCGCACCCCGGACGCGGGGCACGGACCGCCGGGAGCCGGAGCCTCGGCGCTCGGGATGCTACGCACGGACATGAGCGACACGCTGGTGCCGCCCGCGGCGTCCCCATAGCTCCGGCTCATCGCCACCCGCCCGTGCACGGTCTTGCCCGGTCCGACCGGGCCCACGGCCCGGCTCGCCCCCGTGTACCCCTTGGCGTCGAAGACGACCGTGTACGTCATGTCGTGCGCGGCCGGGTTGGTCACCTCGAACTCCGCCGTCAGGGAACTCGGGCGGCAGACACCCTCCTCGTCGATCGCACCGGCGTACAGCCGGGTGATCCGTACCCCGTCCCGGGCGGTCCCGGTGCTGGACGGCACCGGGGTGGGCGTGCCCGGCGGGCGCGGGGCGTCGGCGGTGGCCGTGGGACGGTCGCGGGGGACCTCGCCGTAGCGCGGGGCCTTCGAGGGACACAGGGCCTCCGCGCGCGCCCCGCCCGCGCCGGGCTCGGCGGTGCCGCACCCGGCGAGGGCCAGAAGGGCGAGCACTCCCACACCTGCGAATGATCTGCGCATCCGGTGAGTCGATCAGGAGCGGCGCCCGCCGGCTGTGGTGGAAGCCACTCCTCCGGTCACAGGGCTGTCACAGCGCCCCGTCCCGCTTCCCGAAGGCCCGCAGAATCCGGTCCGCCGCCAGGGTCGCCGTCAACGACCCCTGTCTGACCTCCTGTTCGAGGTCCGGGGCGAGTCTCCTGACCTCGGGGTCGGCGTGCAGCCGGCCGAGCAGCTCGTCGCGCACCATCGCCCAGGTCCAACGCACTTGCTGGTCACGTCTCTTGGCGGTCAAGCGGCCGGCGGAGTCCAGGAGGGTGCGGTGCTGCTCCAGCCGCTCCCACACCGTGTCCAGACCGCTCGTCTCGCGGGCACTGCAGTGCAGCACGGGCGGGGTCCAGAACGCGTCCTTGCCGTGCATCAGCCGTAGTGCGCCCGCGAGTTCACGGGCCGCGGCCCGCGCGTCCTTCTCGTGCGGGCCGTCCGCCTTGTTGACGGCGATCACGTCGGCCAGCTCCAGCACGCCCTTCTTGATGCCCTGGAGCTGGTCGCCGGTGCGGGCCAGGGTGAGAAGCAGGAAGGAGTCCACCATGTCGGCGACCGCGGTCTCCGACTGGCCGACCCCGACCGTCTCCACCAGGACCACGTCGTACCCGGCCGCCTCCATCACCACCATGGACTCGCGGGTCGCCTTCGCCACCCCGCCCAGCGTGCCTGCGCTCGGGGAGGGGCGGACGAACGCGTGCGGGTCCACCGCGAGGCGCTCCATCCGGGTCTTGTCGCCCAGGATGGAGCCGCCGGTACGCGTCGAGGACGGGTCCACGGCGAGCACGGCCACCCGGTGACCCTGCTCGGTCAGCATGGTGCCGAACGCGTCGATGAACGTGGACTTCCCGACGCCCGGCACCCCGCTCACCCCGATCCGCCGCGCCCGCCCGCTGTGCGGCAGCAGCTCGGTCAGCAACTCCTGCGCCAGCGCGCGGTGCTGGGGGCGGGTGGACTCGACCAGGGTGATCGCGCGGGCCACCAGGGCGCGCTTGCCGTCCAGCACGCCCTTCACATAGGTGTCGAGATCGATCGCGGCCATGCCGGGCTCAGAGATCGTGGCCGAGGTCGGCGGCGAGCCGCTGCACCAGGTCGTGCGCCGCGTCCGGGATGACCGTGCCGGGCGGGAACACCGCCGTGGCGCCCATCTCCAGCAGCGTCGGCACGTCCTGCGGCGGGATCACCCCGCCCACCACGACCATGATGTCCTCGCGCCCCTCCTCGGCCAGCTTCTCGCGCAGCGCCGGGACCAGCGTGAGGTGCCCGGCGGCCAGCGAGGACACCCCGACCACGTGCACGTCCGCCTCGACCGCCTGCCGGGCGACCTCCTCCGGCGTCTGGAACAGCGGGCCGACGTCGACGTCGAAGCCCAGGTCGGCGAAGGCGGTGGCGATCACCTTCTGGCCCCGGTCGTGCCCGTCCTGGCCCATCTTGGCGACCAGGATGCGCGGCCGGCGCCCCTCGGCCTCCTCGAAGGCGTCCACCAGGGCGCGGGTGCGGTCCACCGACGGGGACTCGCCTGCTTCGTTGCGGTACACCCCGGAGATGGTACGGATCTGGCTCGCGTGCCGGCCGTACACCTTCTCCAGCGCGTCCGAGATCTCGCCCACCGTCGCCTTGGCGCGGGCCGCGTTCACCGCCAGCTCCAGCAGGTTGCCGTCGCCGTCCGCCGCGCGGGTCAGCGCGTCCAGCGCGTCCCGGCACGCCGTGTCGTCCCGTTCCGCGCGCAGCCGTCGCAGCTTCTCGATCTGCTGAGCGCGGACCGAGGAGTTGTCGACCTTGAGCACCTCGATCTGCTCGTCGGTGTCCACGCGGTACTTGTTGACGCCGATCACCGGCTGCCGCCCGGAGTCGATACGGGCCTGGGTGCGCGCCGCCGCCTCCTCCACCCGGAGCTTCGGGATGCCCGCGTCGATGGCCTGCGCCATGCCGCCCGCCGCCTCGACCTCCTGGATGTGCTGCCACGCCTTGCGCGCGAGGTCGTACGTCAGCCGCTCCACGTACGCGCTGCCGCCCCACGGGTCGATGACCCGCGTGGTGCCCGACTCCTGCTGGATCAGCAACTGGGTGTTGCGGGCGATGCGCGCCGAGAAGTCGGTGGGCAACGCCAGTGCCTCGTCCAGGGCGTTGGTGTGCAGCGACTGGGTGTGGCCCTGGGTCGCGGCCATCGCCTCCACGCAGGTGCGCGTGACGTTGTTGAACACGTCCTGCGCGGTCAGGGACCAGCCGGACGTCTGCGAATGGGTGCGCAGCGACAGGGACTTGGCGTTCTGCGGGTCGAACTGCTTGACCAGCTTGGCCCAGAGCAGCCGGGCCGCCCTGAGTTTGGCGACCTCCATGAAGAAGTTCATCCCGATCGCCCAGAAGAACGACAGCCGGGGCGCGAACGCGTCCACGTCCAGCCCCGCCTCCCGGCCCGCGCGGATGTACTCCACGCCGTCCGCGAGGGTGTACGCCAGCTCCAGGTCGGCCGTCGCGCCCGCCTCTTGGATGTGGTAGCCAGAGATGGAGATCGAGTTGTAGCGCGGCATCCGCTGCGAGGTGTACGCGAAGATGTCGGAGATGATCCGCATCGACGGCTTCGGCGGATAGATGTAGGTGTTGCGGACCATGAACTCCTTGAGGATGTCGTTCTGAATGGTCCCGGCCAGCTTCTCGGGCGGTACGCCCTGCTCCTCCGCCGCCACGATGTAGAGCGCCAGCACCGGCAGCACGGCGCCGTTCATCGTCATCGACACGGTCATCCTGTCCAGCGGGATGCCGTCGAAGAGCTGCCGCATGTCGAGGATCGAGTCGATGGCCACGCCCGCCATGCCGACGTCGCCCATCACCCGCGGGTGGTCACTGTCGTAACCCCGGTGTGTGGGCAGGTCGAAGGCGACCGACAGGCCCTTCTGGCCGGCGGCCAGATTGCGCCGGTAGAACGCGTTGGACTCCTCGGCCGTGGAGAAGCCCGCGTACTGCCGGATCGTCCAGGGCTGGTTGACGTACATCGTCGGGTACGGCCCGCGCAGATACGGTGCCATGCCCGGATACGTGTCCAGGAAGTCCAGGCCCTCCAGGTCACGGCCGGTGTAGAGCCCCTTGACCTCGATGCCCTCGGGTGTCTCCCACAGCGGCTCACCGCCCCCGGTGTCCCGCTTGACAGCGGCACGCCACTCCTCGGCGCCGACGTCGACGGTGGGGGTGCCCAGCTCGATGCCGGAGAAGTCGGGGATTCCCATCAGGACGCTCCGATGCGGTCGAGAGTCGCGGACAGGACGGCGACCGCGTCGCAGCCCGCGAAGACGTAATGGTCGACGCCCGTGTACTCGGCGGGGCGGCCTGCCAGGTGGATCTGCCGGGCGCCCGCCGCGCGCAGGGCCTCGGCGGCCTGTTCGGCCTCCTCGGTGTAGCGGGTGTCGCTGGAGCAGAGGACCGCCTCGGTGGCGCCGCTCTCCTCGAAGTTCCCGCCGGTGACCGGCTCGATGCCGCCCGCCTGGAAGAGGTTGGCGGCGAAGGAGGTGCGGGCGGTGTGCTCGGCGGCCGGGCCGAGCGTGGCGAGGAAGATCCGGGGGCGGGCGCCGGTCGCGGCCAGATGGGCGTCGGAGCGGGCGCGCAGCGCCTCGTACGCCTCGTCCCGGCGCACGCGCGGCAGACCGCCCGACGGGGGCTCGGGAGCGGGCTCGCGGTGCACCGGCTTCTCGTCCAGGAAGGGGAACTCGCTGACCCCGGTGATGGGTTCGCGCCGCTTGGCGAGCTTGGCGGACCGCTCCGCCCAGGTGCGCGCGAGGTCGTCCCGGAGCCGGCCGGAGCGCAGCACGGCCGCCTGGCCGCCGTCCTGCTCGATGGACCGGAAGAACTCCCAGGCAGCGTGCGCCAGTTCGTCGGTCAGCCGCTCCACGTACCAGGAACCGCCCGCCGGGTCGACGACCCGCGCCAGGTGCGACTCCTCGACCAGGATGGTAGAGGTGTTGCGGGCGATACGGCGGGCGAACGCGTCGGGCAGGCCCAGCGCGTGGTCGAACGGCAGCACCGTCACGGAGTCGGCGCCGCCCACCCCGGCGGCCAGGGTGGCGACCGTCGTGCGCAGCATGTTCACCCACGGGTCGCGCCGGGACATCATCACCGGCGAGGTCACCGCGTGCTGTACCTGCGCGCCCGCTCCCGGCGCCCCGCACACCTCGGCGACCCGCGCCCAGAGACGGCGCGCCGCGCGGAGCTTGGCGATGGTGAGGAACTGATCGGCGGTCGCCGCGTACCGGAACTCGAGCTGGGCGGCGGCCTGTTCGGCGCTCAGCCCGGCCTCGGTCAGCTCCCGGAGGTACGCCACGGCGGTGGCCAGGGAGGCGCCCAGTTCCTGCGCGGCCGAGCCGCCCGCCTCGTGGTACGGCAGCGCGTCCACCGTCAGCGTGCGCAGCCCCGGATACGCGGCGGCACGGGCCGCGAGCGCGGCGACGGGGGCGAAGTCCAGCGGGGTGCCGGTGCGGGCCTCGTACCCCAGCGGGTCGGCGCCGAGGCTGCCGCGTACGTCCTCGGCGGCGACGCCCCGCTCCTCGTACAGCTTCAGCAGCGCGTCCGCGGCCGCCTCCGTGTCGGCGCCCGCGTCCAGGGCCACGGGGGCGAGGTCCAGGTAGACGCCGTCGAGGGCCCGGCCGAGGTCCGCCACGGGGATGCCGCCCTCGCCGAGCACCAGCCAGAGGGAGGTGACGCCGTTCTCCAGGTCGGCCAGCACCGAGCCGTCGGTGAGCGCCGCGTGCCGCTGCCGTACGTCCCAGCCTCCGGGGGTGTTGCCCACCGGGCGGCCGCCGCGGGTGAACGGCGCGAAGCCGGGCAGGCCGGGGTCGGGCGCGGCGTCGCGCGGGGTGTACAGCGGCCGGGTGCGCAGCCCGTCCTCCAGCGTCGTGGACAGGGCGTCCTCGACTGCCGCGCCGGAGACTTCCTTGCCGGACTTGCGCAGGACACCCTCGACCAGGCGTTGCCACTGCTCATGCGTCGCGTCAGGGAACTCGGCGGCCAGTGAGAGCCCGTCGTCAGGCAGGACCGTCATGCTCGGATGTTAGGACAGGGTGCTCAGGTGACAGCAGAATGATGGCCTGTGACGTTCCCCTCGTTGCGGTTGTGATCCGAGCCTCCCGAGGGGCCTGCCGGCGCCGTGTGCACGGCAGATGGGCCGGACGCCGGATCAGGGCTGTGTCGCACAGTGTGTCGTTGTTGGGCTGAACGGGTGACTTGGCGTAAGAATTGGCTGGTGCAGGCATCGAAAGCGAGTCAGGTCAGGGGGAGCCGGTGAGCCGTTACGACGTCACCGATGAACAGTGGGAAGGGCTCGCCCAGGTCGTGCCGCTGCGGGGCCGGGACGCATGGCCGTCCGCGGTCAGCCACCGGACGCTTCCCGACGCGGACACCGAGACCCGCCGCCGGTTCGTCGTCCTGCGGGTCAACATCTTCGCGGACGCCCGCGACGTCGCCGAGACCCTGATGGCGGGGGTGCCGGTGCTGCTGGACCTGTCCGGCGCGGAGGGCGATGTCGCCAAGCGGGTGCTGGACTTCAGCACCGGCGTGGTGTTCGGGCTGGCCAGCGGGATGCACCGGGTGGACCGCAACGTCTTCCTGCTGACGCCGCCGGGGACCGAGGTCAGCGGGCTGATGGGCATGGAGGCGTCGGGCTGAGGGCCGCGTTCCGGGCGGTGCCGCTCGTAGGTTCTTAGGACGGTTCGGCCGAGCGGGTGGCGCGCCGGGGGCCGGTGCGGTCGCCCGATCGTAGGAAGGTCCGCGGAGAAAACGGTTCGCCCGGCGAGGGCGGTCCTACGGTCCGCACATGTCGGTCACCTCCCTCCCCACACCCCCTCCGGCCCCCTTCCCCGACGGGTACGACGTGCGCGCCCGGGTCACCGAGCTGCGGCTGTCCGCGTTCGCCGGGCACCGCCGGGCGGCGTTCCCGCTGGGCGCCGTCACCCTGTTCGCCGGGCCCAGCGGCTCCGGCAAGTCCACCGCGCTGGCCGCTTACGAGGCGCTCGCGCGGCTGGGCGGCGGGGCCGCGCTGGCGGAGGTGTTCCCCGATCCGTCGGCCTGGGTGCCGGACCGGGCCCGGCCGGACGCCGAGGGGCGGCGCGGGTTCCGGATCGGCTGCACGGCCGACGGAGCCGGGGGCCCGGTCCAGCTCGATGTGGCCGTGCAGGCCGAGCCCCGGCTGCGCGTCGTGGGCGAGCGGCTCAGTGCGGGCGGGGTGGTCCTGCTGGAGACCGCGCTGCGCGATCCTGGACGCCGTACGGTGCAGGCCGCCTGGCACACCGCGGGCGCCGCACCGGTGACCCGCGCGCCGCTCCCGGACGACGTGCTGGGCACGACGCTGCTGCCGCTGCGGGTGGCCGGGAAGACGGACGGACAGCGCCGGGTGCTGGCCGCCGCCGAGCAGATGGTCGTCGCGCTGCGCTCGGTCTTCCCCTGCGACCCCGCGCCGGCCCGCATGCGCGTCCCGGTGCCGGCCGGCTCGGGCCGGCTGCTGCCGGGCTGCGACAACCTGGCCGACGTGCTGAGCCGTACCCGTACCGAATGCGGGCGCAGACACGCCCAGTTGGTCGAGGTGGTGCGCGCCGGGTGCGCGGGCCCGGTGACCGACCTGGCCGCCGAGCGGCTGCGGAACGGCACGGTGCGGGCGCTGCTCGACCGGGGCGACGGCCACCGCACCGAGCTGTCCCGGCTGGGCGACGGCGAGCTGCGGTACGTCGCGCTGGCCCTGGTCCTGCTGACCGGGCCGGGGGTGCTGGAGGTGGACGCGCCGGGGGAGGTGCCGGACGCACTGCGCACCCTCACGGTGCTGGCCGACGGCTTCGACCGCTGCCTCGACCCCGGCCAGCGGACCCAACTCCTCGCCACGGCGTCCCGGATGGGTGAGCGGGGACACATCCGCTGCGTGGGCGCGATCAGCGATCCGGGCTGGGCCGCGGGGACACCGGGCGTCACGGTGGTACACCTGAGGCCGTGACCGAGCACCCCGATCTGGCCGGACTCCAGCGCAGGCTCACCGAGTTCGCCGCAGCCCGCAACTGGCAGCCCTACCACACCCCCAAGAACCTGGCCTCCGCCCTCAGTGTGGAGGCGGCCGAACTGGTCGAGATCTTCCAGTGGCTGACCCCTGACGAGTCCGCCGCCGTCATGTCCGACCCGTCCACCGCGCACCGGGTCACGGACGAGGTCGCGGACGTCCTCGCGTACCTCCTCCAGTTCTGCGAGGCCCTGGGCATCGACCCCTTGGCCGCCCTCGCGGCGAAGATCGAGCGGAACGAGGGGCGGTTCCCGGTGCCGGGAAGTGGGAAGCACCCTGAAGCATGAGGCCGAGGCCCTGGGCCGGGAGGATGCCCTTCCGGCACCGGTGCCCGGCAGGGGACTCGTCATCGGGGGGTAGACGTGGAGCAGTTTGCGCTGGCGGCGGCCGCACTCATGGTCAAGGCCATCGTTGAGGGACTGGTCGAGGGGGCCGGCCGGGAACTCGTCGACCTGTTCCGTAACCGGGGCAGCCGCAACGGCCCCGTACTGGCGGCCGCTCTCGACCAGTTGGTCCACGACCCCCGGTCCGTGGACCAGAGCGTGCTGGCCGCCCTGATCGACCGGGAGGCCCAGAGCGACGCGGCCCTCGCGGCAGTGGTGCGCGACCTGGTCGCCGACTCGCAGAAGGAGACGGCCCGGCCGGGCACCGTACGGGAGACGGGCACGGCCAGGGCGCAGCAGCGCGGCATGTTCTCCTTCCGCACGGTCTTCGGCTCCAACCGGAACTCGACCAGCGCCACGGCGGGCGACGCGGCCGGGGACGAGGGCGAGGGGCGGCGATTTCACCGGCGCCGCGACTGAGGCGGGCCGGCCGAGGGCAGAAGCGTCGCTGACGGGCACAGTCAGTCAGCGGACGGTGTTCGGCTCGAACATCGTCCGTGTCACCGGGGTGAACATGGCGCTGTATCAGGACCGGGGAGTCGAGCGGGCGGACCTCGCCAGGCCACGCGTACGCCGATACACCCGGCGCGTGTGGGTCGACGGAGGACTGCACCACCGTCTCGACGGGACGGTCAGCCTGGCCACCCCGCTGCGCGAGCGCCCACACGCCGTGGACCGGGGCTGGCTCTCGGACGGAGACCGGCGCGGTGCCGGACCCGAGGAGACCGGGCGTCCACCGCGCGGCATAGCGGAGTGGGCCGAGATGTCCGGCGGCAGGCTCCTGATCCTCGGTGAGCCGGGAGCCGGCAAGAGCACGCAACTCCTGCACCTGGCGGAGGCCCTGCTGGACAGCGAGGACCCCGAGGACACGGCGCGCTGCCCCGTCGTCCTGCTGCTGTCCACCTGGCAGCCGCGCACGGGCTCCTTCGACCAGTGGCTCGTCGCCGAACTCCGCGAGCACTACCAGGTCTCCGCCGCGCTCACCGAGCGCTGGCTGCACGACGGCACGCTCACCCTGCTCCTCGACGGGCTGGACGAGGTGCCCGAGGAGGGGCGCTCCCAATGCCTCGAAACCCTCAACACCTTCCTCCGGGACCCTGCCTACGCCGACGTCCGGATCGCCCTGACCTGCCGCTCGACCGAGTACGACCGGCTGCCGACCCGGCTCGCCCTCGACGGCGCGGTCTCCTTGGCTCCCGTCGAGGTGGCGGAGGCGCAGCGGGCCTTCCGGGCGGCCGGTGAGGCGCTGGCCCCGCTGCTGCGGCTGACCGAGCGCAACGCCGAGGTGGCGGCCGTCTTCCGGACCCCGCTGATGGTGGTGCTGGCGGTTCTCGCCTACCGCGATGGCACCACGTCGTTGCCGCTGCCCGACGGCGACGCCGCGCAGGTGCGTCAGGAGATCCTGCGGCTCTACGTCGTGAGCATGCTCTACCGGCACCGCGTCCTCGCCCGCGCGGAACCGGGCTCTCCCGCGATCGGCCAGCGGGGGTTCTCGCCCTCCGAGACCTACCGTTATCTGGCCTACCTGGCCCGGCTGATGACGCGGCGCGGGAGCCGTCTGCGCACGCTGCTCTACGTGGACGAGCTGACCCCCGAGTGGCTTCCCCGCAAGGGCGAGGAGCGCTATCTGCCGCAGGGCAGGCCCACCGGATGGTTCGGCCGGTTCACCGGGCGCGTGGGCCTGGACCACGCCAGCACCGGGTCGATGGGCGGCGTCCTCGCCACCTGCTTCTTCGCCGTCTTCGTGGCGCCCCTGTCCGTCTATGCCTGGGGGCCGCTGCCGGGGCTGCTGAGCGCGGTCCCGCTGAGCCTGGCGGTCGGCCTGCTGGTGTTCACGCTGTTCGGCGTGACTCGGATGAAGCCCTTCGGCCGGGAGGTCACGTTCTTCCTCGACGACGAGGGGAATGTTCCGCGAGCGGCCACCCGGTGGACCTGGGTGGCCGCCCGTGCCGGCCGCTGGGTCGTCCCGGCGGCCACGGGAGCGGCGACCTGCGGGGCCGTGATCGGAGTGAGCACGACGGCCGTCGCCGGGCTCGTGGTCGCGCTCACCATCCTCGTGGGCGGGCTGCTGGGTCTCGGACTCGTCCCCGACTACCGCCGTGAACCGGACTATCCGGGTGAGGCGCTCTCTGTCTCCGGCCGCGTGCTGCGGACGCTGCTGCTGGCCGCCGTGGCGCTCGGCGGAGCGGAGAGTGCCGCCTACGCGCTCGTGGGCTGGCCCTGGCAGGCGTGTCTGGCCGCGGTGCCGATGTCCACCTGCCTCTTCATGATCACGGGCCCCGGCCGGGCCTGGCTGCGGACCCGAGCCCTCGCCTTCGGCGGCAGCAGGTCGGGGCTTTTGCCGAGCCGGCTCGGCCCCTTCCTGGAACACGCCACGGAGCGCGCCTTGTTGCGCCGGGCGGGCGGTGGATACGCCTACGCGCACGACGCGTTGCAGGAGTTCTTCGAGCGTGCCGACCCGCGCACGGTGCCCGAGGAGCCCTCCCGCTGATCGGCCGTCGGAAGAGAACGCTCCGCTATCACTCTATGGAGTCAATTTCCCTGCCGATTCCGAATTGTTGTCCACAGATTTCCGTCTTCCTCTGGCTTTTCGCACCAAGTGGCGTCACTCTGGGTAGTGAAGACATGTGTGCGGTCGAACGGACGGACGGGGACGGGGCGGCGGATGGACGCGTTACGGCTCATCGAGGTCAGCAGAGAGGCGTTGGTGGCGGGTGCCGACGCGGCGGGGACTCTGAGGGAGGTGTGGCAGGCGCAGGCACTGTCACAGGCGATCGGCAGCAGGCTGGCGGTGTCCGGGCCGCCGGAGCTGCGGGGGGAGGCGCTGGGGCTGATGGAGCTGGCGGGGCGGGGGTGCGGGGTGCTGGACCCGCCCGAGCTGGACTCCGGCGACCTGCTCGCCGCCCGGCTCACCGAGCTGGCCGACGCCCGCCGGACCCTGCTGGGGCTGTGCGGGCTGCTCGGTGAGGTCGGCATGACCCTGGTCGCCATAGCCAGCGGGGCCTCCGACGAGGCGGTGTACTGGCAGTGCATGGAGGCCATCGACGCGGCGGACGAGTCCCGCGACCGGGTGCTGGAGATGCTCCGCAAGCTGGCGGCAAGGGAGGAACTGCTGCCGGAGGGGGAGCGGGGATGAGCGGTCCGGGGCCGGGGCGGGGCACACGCGGTGGTGCCGGGGCCTTTGGCCAGGTCCGTCGTGGGGCCGATGCGGCTCGGCGGGCCGATGGCGGGCAGGATGGAGGTCATGGACCTTCGTATCTTCACCGAGCCCCAGCAGGGGGCGACCTACGACACCTTGCTCACCGTGGCGAAGGCCACCGAGGACCTCGGGTTCGACGCCTTCTTCCGCTCGGACCACTACCTGCGCATGGGCAGCGCCAGCGGCCTGCCCGGACCGACCGACGCCTGGATCACGCTCGCCGGACTCGCCCGTGAGACCAGCCGCATCCGGCTCGGCACCCTGATGACCGCCGGTACGTTCCGGCTGCCCGGCGTGCTCGCCATCCAGGTCGCGCAGGTCGACCAGATGTCCGGCGGCCGGGTCGAACTCGGCCTCGGCGCGGGCTGGTTCGAGGAGGAGCACAAGGCGTACGGCATCCCCTTCCCCAAGGAGAAGTTCGCCCGCCTGGAGGAGCAGCTCGAGGTCGTCACCGGTCTGTGGGCCACCGAGGCCGGCAAGACCTACGACTTCCACGGCGCCTACTACGACCTCACCGAGTCCCCCGCCCTCCCCAAGCCCACGCAGCCCAGGATCCCGGTGCTCATCGGCGGCCACGGCGCCAAGCGCACCCCGCGCCTCGCGGCCCGCTACGCCGACGAGTTCAACATCCCCTTCGCGTCCCTGGAGGACACCGAGCGCCAGTTCGGCCGGGTCCGTGCCGCCGTCGAGGAGGCCGGCCGCGCGCCCGACTCGCTCGTCTACTCCAACGCCCTGGTCGCCTGTGTGGGCCGGGACGACGCCGAGGTGGCCCGCCGCGCCGCCGTCATCGGCCGCGAGGTCGACGAGCTGAAGGCCAACGGCCTGGCCGGCACCCCGGCCGAGGTGGTCGAGAAGATCGGCCGGTTCCAGGAGGCCGGCTCCCAGCGCGTCTACCTCCAGATGCTCGACCTGGACGACCTTGACCAGCTCGAGCTGATCTCCGCCGAGGTCATGCCCCAGCTCTCCTGACCCCCGCCGCCGGGGCCCGTCAGCCAGGAAGAGGCGGACCCCGGCGCCGGAAAACCTGTGGTCAACGCACCCCGCGACCGCGAGACTCGGACATGTGTTCCTGACGATCTCCACACGCGGCACCGCCGCCACCCCCGCCACCGACCTCGGGTTCCTGCTGCACAAGAACCCGGGCAACGCGCAGACGTTCAGCACGTCCCACGGGACCGCGCACGTCTTCTACCCCGAGGCGGAGGTCGGGCGCTGCACGGCCGCGCTGCTCCTGGAGGTCGATCCCATCGCGCTGATCCGGCGCGGCAAGGGCAAGGGCCGGGGCGGCGCGCCCGACGCGGCCCTCGGCCAGTACGTCAACGACCGCCCGTACGCGGCCTCTTCACTCCTCGCCGTCGCGCTCAGCACCGTCTTCTCCACCGCCCTGCGCGGGGTGTGCAAGGCGCGCCCGGAGCGCGCCGCCGCTTCGCTGCCGCTGCGCATCGAGGTGCCCGCCGTGGCCGCGAAGGGCGGCCCGGACCTGGTGCGCGCCCTGTTCGCCCCGCTGGGCTGGGACGTCACCGCCGAACCGGTCGCGCTGGACCCGCAGTTCCCCGGCTGGGGCGACTCCCGCTACGTCCGCCTGGTGCTGGAGTCGGAGCGGCTCACCCTCGCCGAGGCGCTGCGCCACCTCTACGTCCTGCTCCCGGTGCTGGACGACGCCAAGCACTACTGGGTCTCCCCGGACGAGGTCGACAAGCTGCTGCGCGCGGGTGAGGGCTGGCTGCCCGGCCACCCCGAGCACCGGCTGATCACAAACCGCTACCTCTCCCGCCGCTGGTCGCTGACCCGGCAGGCGATAGAGCGGCTGGAGCTGGTGCGCCTGGCCGAGACCGACGACAGCGAGGTCGAGGACATCGACAACGCCGTCGAGGCGGAGACCGAGGCCGAGCCCCGGCCCACCCCGCTCGCGGTCCAGCGCCGGGAGGCCATCCTCGCCGGGCTGCGCGAGACGGGCGCCGCCCGCGTGCTCGACCTCGGCTGCGGCGAGGGCCACCTCGTACGGGAGCTGCTGCGCGACGCCCGGTTCACCGAGATCACCGCCGTCGACGTGTCCGCACGCGCCCTCGCCATCGCCGCCCGCCGCCTCAAGCTGGACCGCATGGGCGAACGGCAGGCGTCCCGCGTGCGGCTGCTCCAGGGCTCGCTCACCTACACCGACAAGCGGCTCACCGGCTACGACGCGGCCGTCCTCAGCGAGGTGATCGAGCACCTGGACCTGCCCCGGCTGCCCGCGCTGGAGTACGCCGTGTTCGGCGCGGCCCGCCCGCGCAGGGTTCTGGTGACCACGCCGAACGTCGAGTACAACGTCCGCTGGGAGACCCTGCCCGCGGGGCACGTCCGGCACGGCGACCACCGCTTCGAGTGGACCCGCGCGGAGTTCGCCGTCTGGGCGGCCGCAGTCGCCGAACGGTACGGCTACACCGTCGAGTTCCGCCCGGTCGGCCCCGACGACCCGGAGGTCGGGCCGCCCACCCAGATGGCCGTCTTCCACCGCGACACCACCGAGCAGGACAAGAAGGAGGCGAAGGCCGCATGAGCGGGACCCCCACGGGACGGTCGCTGCCCGTCACCGACCTCTCCCTCGTCGTCCTCGTCGGCGCCACCGGCTCAGGCAAGTCGACCTTCGCCCGCAAGCACTTCGCGCCCACCGAGGTGATCTCCTCCGACTTCTGCCGGGGCCTGGTCGCCGACGACGAGAACGACCAGAGCGCGACCGGCGACGCCTTCGACGTCCTGCACTACATCGCGGGCAAGCGGCTCGCGGCGGGCCGCCGTACCGTCGTCGACGCCACCAGCGTCCAGCCGGACGCCCGGCGGCAGCTGATCGAGCTGGCCAAGAAGTACGACGTGCTGCCGATCGCCATCGTGCTGGACGTGCCCGAGGAGGTGTGCGCCGAGCGCAACGCGGCCCGGCCCGACCGCGCGGGCATGCCCCGCCGGGTCATCCAGCGGCACACGCGTGAACTACGGCGCTCGCTCAAGCACTTGGAGCGCGAGGGCTTCCGCAAGGTGCATGTGCTGCGCGGGGTCGCCGAGGTCGAGGGCGCCACGATCGTCACCGAGAAGCGGTACAACGACCTCACCCACCTCACCGGCCCCTTCGACATCATCGGCGACATCCACGGCTGCTCCGCCGAACTTGAGTCGCTGCTCGCCAAGTTGGGCTACCACGACGGAGTCCACGCCGAGGGCCGTACCGCCGTGTTCGTCGGTGACCTGGTCGACCGGGGGCCCGACAGCCCCGCCGTGCTGCGGCGCGTGATGGGCATGGTCGCGGCAGGGACCGCGCTGTGCGTGCCGGGCAACCACGAGAACAAGTTCGGCCGTTACCTCAAGGGCCGTACCGTCCAGTACACCCACGGTCTCGCCGAGACCGTGGCCCAGATGGAGGGCGAGAGCGAGGAGTTCAAGGACGAGGTGCGCCGCTTCGTCGACGGCCTGGTCAGCCACTACGTCCTCGACGGCGGCCGGCTCGTGGTCTGCCACGCCGGTCTGCCGGAGAAGTACCACGGCCGCACCTCCGGCCGGGTCCGCTCGCACGCCCTGTACGGCGAGACCACCGGCGAGACCGACGAGTTCGGGCTGCCCGTGCGCTACCCGTGGGCCGAGGACTACCGGGGCCGCGCGGCTGTGGTGTACGGCCACACCCCGGTACCGGAGGCCACCTGGCTCAACAACACGATCTGCCTCGACACCGGCGCCGTGTTCGGCGGCAAGCTGACCGCGCTGCGCTGGCCGGAACGCGAGATCGTGGACGTCCCCGCCGAGCGGACCTGGTACGAGCCGGTCCGGCCGCTGCGCGTCGACGCGCCCGGCGGCCAGGACGGACGGCCGCTGGACCTGGCCGACGTCACCGGCCGGGGCGGGGTCGAGACCCGGTACCTGGGCCGGGTCGCGGTGCGCGAGGAGAACGCGGCCGCCGCCCTGGAGGTGATGAGCCGCTTCGCCGTGGACCCCCGCCTGCTGCCGTACCTCCCGCCCACCATGGCGCCGACGCCCACCTCCCGGGAGGAGGGGTACCTGGAGCACCCGGCCGAGGCGTTCGCGCAGTACGCGCGGGACGGGGTCGGGCGGGTCGTGTGCGAGGAGAAGCACATGGGCTCGCGCGCCGTGGCCCTCGTCTGCCGGGACGCGGCGACCACCGCCAAGCGGTTCGGCGTGGGGGAGGGGCCCACGGGCGCGCTCTACACCCGTACCGGGCGGCCGTTCTTCGACGACGGCGCGGTGACCGAGGAGATCCTCGAACGGCTCCGCGCGGCGGTCACCGAGGCGGACCTGTGGGAGCGGCTCGACACCGACTGGCTGCTGCTGGACGCCGAGTTGATGCCGTGGTCGCTGAAGTCGCAGGGCCTGCTGCGCCGCCAGTACGCCGCCGTGGGCGCCGCCTCCGGCGCCGTGTTCCCGCCCGCGCTCGCCGCGCTGGAGGCGGCCGGGGCCCGGGGCGCCGACGTGTCCGCGCTGCTGGCCCGGCAGCGCGAACGAGCCGCCGACGCGGCCGCGTTCACCGACGCCTACCGCCGCTACTGCTGGACCACCGACGGTCTCGAAGGCGTCCGCCTCGCCCCCTTCCAGGTGCTGGCGGTACGCGGCCGCAGCCTCGCCGCGCTTCCCCACGACGAGCAGCTCGCCCTGCTGGACCGGCTGGTGGAGCACGACACCTCAGGCCTGCTCCAGACCACCCGGCGCCTGTACGTGGACACCGGTGACCCGGAGTCGGTCAGGTCGGGCATCGACTGGTGGCTGGAGATGACCGGCCGGGGCGGCGAGGGCATGGTCGTCAAGCCGCTCGGGGCGCTGGTCCGCGACGGACAGGGCCGGCCGGTGCAGCCTGGCATCAAGTGCCGGGGCCGCGAGTACCTGCGGATCATCTACGGTCCCGAGTACACGCGCCCCGACAACCTGGCCAGGCTCCGGGGGCGGTTCCTCAACCACAAGCGGTCGCTGGCGCTCCGCGAGTACGCCCTCGGTCTGGAGGCCCTGGACCGTCTCGCCGACGGTGAGCCGCTGTGGCGGGTGCACGAGGCGGTGTTCGGCGTCCTCGCGCTGGAGTCGGAGCCGGTGGACCCGCGGCTGTAGGCGGGGCGGGGGCTTCAGCCCACCAGCCGCAGCCGCCGCCCGCACACGCCCACCCGCACCGTCTGCCCCCAGGTGAGCTGGAGCGCGTCGGACTCGATGCCGTCGCCGAAGGCGATCAGGCGGTCGGACTCCACGGTGAGCGTCAGGGCCGCCGAGGCGGTGAGGCCGCCCCCGACCAGGCTCGTCCCGGTGGCGGGGGACGGCCACGCCTCACGGACGAACCACAGCAGCCGGTCCTCGGTCGGCGCCGGCAGGGGCAGGGTGCCGCCCCGCTCCTGCCACACCGACCGGAGCCAGCCGGTGGCCCCGGTCCCGGTGCCCACCAGGACCCCGGAGGAAGCCTGGGCCTCGACGACACCCCTGTCGCCGTCGAGACCCAGGCGGTACCGGGCGGTCTGGTGGCCCGGCGCGCCGAGGTAGATCTCGTTCAGCGCCACCAGCCGCTGCGTGTCGTCGGTGACCGCCTCGACCATGGTCAGTTCGTCCGCCGCGCCCCCGGCCGAGGCCAGCAGGGCGGCGGCGTCACGCGGCCGGTGCCGTACCAGCACACCGGGGTTGCGTCCCGGATCGGTGTCGATGCCGATCACCGGCTGGCCGTCCAGGTACTTGGCGGCGTTCGCCACCAGCCCGTCCTGGCCCACGACGACGATCACGTCCTCGGGGGCGAACAGGAAGCGGTCCAGGTCGGCCCGCTCCAGCAGCGCCCGGCGCCAGTTCAGCGGCACGGCGGCGGTCACCTCGGCCAGGGCGCGGCGCGCGCGGCGGTGGCGTTCCGCGACCTCCTCGATGTCCCGGCCCCGCGAGGAGAGGAAGAACGCGGCCTGCCCGTGCGTACCGTGCCGGGCCACCAGTTCCTCGTACTCCGTGGTGCGGTGGACCAGCACGGCGCGCGGGGCGAGGCTCACCGCGTGCCGTCCGGCGTCTCGCCGGTCAGCCGGGCGAGCAGCCCGGTCAGTACGTCGGGGGAGAGGGTCACGCTGTCGATGCGCGGCAGGTTCTCCGCGAGCCGGGCCGTGGTGAGCGCCCGCAGCGCCTCGGCGCCGCCGACACCGGCCTCGGTGTGGACCCGCAGCCACGCCGCCCGTTCCTGGGCCCGTGCCTCGCCGGTCTCGCGGGCGGCCTCGGCCTGCGCGCGGGCGAGCCGCACCGTCCGCTCGGCCTCCGCCTCGGCCAGCCGGGCCGTCCGCGTGGCCTCGGCCTCGGCCAGCTCCACCGACCGGGCCGCCTCCGCCCGGGCGCGCACCGCGTCGGCCGCGGCCTCCTCCTCCGCCTCGCGGCGGGCGTTGGTGCCCCGCTGCTCCACCAGCCGTTCCTCCCGGCGGGCGAGCTCCTCACTTCTCGTCACCAGGACGATAAATGCCACGGCCGGTTCTCGTCAACCGGACGAAAAGAGGGAGTGCCGAGAGAAGAGTGAACGCGCCCCCCGGCGGCCAGGATGAAGGCATGGCATTCCACGTCGACTCCGAGGCCGGGCGGCTGCGCCGGGTGATCCTGCACAGACCGGACCTCGAACTCAAGCGCCTCACCCCCAGCAACAAGGACGCCCTGCTCTTCGACGACGTGCTGTGGGTGCGCCGGGCGCGCGCCGAGCACGACGGCTTCGCCGACGTCCTGCGCGACCGCGGAGTCGAGGTGCACCTCTTCGGCGACCTGCTCACCGAGACCCTCGCCGTTCCGGAGGCCCGCGCGCTCGTGCTGGACCGCGTCTTCGACGAGAAGGAGTACGGCCCCCTCGCCACCGACCATCTGCGCACCGCCTTCGACGCGATGGCCCCCGGCGAGCTGGCCGAGGCGCTGGTCGGCGGCATGACCAAGCGGGAGTTCCTGGCCGGCCACCCCGAGCCGGCCTCCGTCCGCTTCCACGTCATGGAGCTGGACGACTTCCTGCTCGGTCCGCTGCCCAACCACCTCTTCACCCGCGACACCTCGGCGTGGATCTACGACGGCGTCTCCATCAACGCCATGCGCTGGCCCGCCCGGCAGCGCGAGACCGTGCACTTCGAGGCGATCTACCGGCACCACCCCCTCTTCAAGAAGGAGGGCTTCAACATCTGGTCGCGCGGCCAGGCCGACTACCCCTCCACCATCGAGGGCGGCGACGTGCTGGTGATCGGCAACGGCGCCGTGCTGATCGGGATGAGCGAGCGCACCACCCCGCAGGCGGTCGAGATGCTCGCGCACAAGCTGTTCGCGGCGGGCTCCGCGCAGACCATCGTGGCGCTGGACATGCCCAAGCGGCGCGCCTTCATGCACCTCGACACCGTGATGACCATGGTCGACGGCGACACCTTCACCCAGTACGCCGGGCTCGGCATGCTGCGCTCGTACACCATCGAGCCCGGTGTCGGCGAGCGCGAGCTGAAGGTCACCGACCATCCCCCGGAGCACATGCACCGGGCCATCGCCGCCGCCCTGGGCCTCGGTGAGATCCGGGTGCTCACCGCCACCCAGGACGTGCACGCCGCCGAGCGCGAGCAGTGGGACGACGGCTGCAACGTCCTCGCCGTCGAGCCGGGAGTCGTCGTCGCCTATGAGCGGAACTCCACCACCAACACCCATCTGCGCAAGCAGGGCATCGAAGTCATAGAGATCCCGGGCAGCGAGCTGGGGCGGGGGAGGGGCGGACCGCGCTGCATGAGCTGCCCGGTCGAGCGGGATCCGGTCTGAGATAAGCCGCCTCACGAGCCGGGTGCCGTGTGAATCTGCGCATAATCATGCCGCAGCCTGAATAGAAATGCCGAGGCTCGTATAGAATTACCGGAGTCAGTGCACCGCGTACCCCTGGAGCGCCCCATGGCGACAGTCCCGACCGCCCTCAACGGCCGCCACTTCCTCAAGGAGCTGGACTTCACGGCCGAGGAGTTCCGCGGGCTGCTCGCGCTGGCCGCCGAGCTGAAGGCGGCCAAGCGGGCCAAGGCCGAGACGCGGTACCTGACCGGCCGCAACATCGCCCTGATCTTCGAGAAGACCTCGACCCGCACCCGCTGCGCCTTCGAGGTCGCCGCCGCCGACCAGGGCGCCCACACCACCTACCTCGACCCGGCCGGCTCCCAGATCGGGCACAAGGAGTCCGTCAAGGACACCGCCCGCGTGCTGGGCCGGATGTACGACGCCATCGAGTACCGGGGGCACGGCCAGGGCGTCGTCGAGGAACTGGCCGCGTACGCGGGCGTCCCCGTCTACAACGGGCTCACCGACGAGTGGCACCCCACCCAGATGCTCGCCGACCTGCTCACCATGACCGAGCACAGCGACAAGCCGCTGGAGAGCGTCGCCTTCGCCTACCTCGGCGACGCCCGGTACAACATGGGCAACTCCTACCTGGTCACCGGAGCCCTGCTCGGCATGGACGTCCGCGTCGTCGCCCCCCGGCTGCTCTGGCCCGACGAGACCATCGTCGCGCTGGCCCGGCGGCTCGCCGACGCCTCCGGCGCCCGCGTCACCCTCACCGAGGACGTGAAGGAGGGCGTGCGCGGCGCCGATTTCATCGCCACCGACGTCTGGGTGTCCATGGGCGAGCCCCAGCAGGTCTGGGACGAGCGCATCGGCCTGCTCGGCCCGTACGCGGTGACCATGGACGTGCTGCGCGCCACCGGTAACCCGGACGTGCGCTTCCTGCACTGCCTGCCCGCCTTCCACGACCTCGGCACCAAGGTCGGCCGCGAGATCCATGAACGCTACGGACTGACCGAGCTGGAAGTCAGCGACGAGGTCTTCGAGTCCGAGCACTCGGTGGTCTTCGACGAGGCGGAGAACCGGATGCACACGATCAAGGCCGTGCTCGTCGCCACCCTCGGGGATACGTCACAAACCCTTGCGTGACCCACCTCACCTGGCCTTATCCTGACCGACGGCCTGGCCGCCACCCCTCGTGCCGCGCCGACGCAGCGGCCTGACCGGGCCGTCCGCACCACCAGAAACGAGCACCACCCGCATGCCCGCTCCCCGCATCAAGTCCCCGCATCTGCTCGTCGCCGAATCCGGCGCCGACCGCGAGGGCCACGGTCTGAAGCGCACCATGGGCCTCTTCCAGCTCATCTGCTTCGGTGTCGGCGCCATCGTCGGTACCGGCATCTTCGTCGGCCTCTCCGACTCCGTCGCGCAGGCCGGACCCGCCGTGGTCGTCTCCTTCATCCTCGCGGCGATCACCTGTGTGTTCACCGCCTTCTCCTTCGCGGAGCTGGGCGGCGCGATACCGGTCTCCGGCTCCTCGTACTCCTTCGCCTACGCCGGTCTCGGCGAGTCCACCGCCTTCCTGGTCGGCTGGTGCCTGCTGCTGGAGTACGGCATCTCCATCTCGGCCGTCGCGGTCGGCTGGAGTCAGTACGTCAACGAACTCCTGCACAGCCTCACCGGCTGGCAGCTCCCCGACGCGCTGTCCGCCGGACCCGGCGACGGCGGCGTGGTGAACCTGCCCGCCGTGATCGTCATCGCCATGGCCGCCGTGCTGCTGGTGCGCGGTGTGCGCGAGAGCGCGCGGGCCACCGCCGCGATGGCCGCCGTGAAGCTCGTCATCCTGCTCGCGTTCTGTGCCATCGGCTACAGCGCGTTCAAGGACGGCAACCTCACCCCGTTCTCCCCGGCGGGCCTGGGCGGCATCGGCGCGGGCACCACCGCGGCCTTCTTCTCGTACATCGGCTTCGACGCGATCACCACGGCCGGCGAGGAGGCGAAGAACCCGCGCCGGGACATCCCGGTGGCGATCCTCGTCTGCATGGGCCTGGTCACCCTGCTGTACTGCGCCGTCGCGGTCGCCGCGATCGGTGCCATCGGCGCCCACCAGGTCGGCGGCCGCCCCGCCGCGCTGTCGTACGTGGTCAACATGGTCACCGGCTCCACCATCGGCGGCGGTGTCATCGCCTTCGGCGCGGTGGTCGCCATCGCCTCGGTCGTGCTCGCCGTGATGTACGGCCAGACCCGCATCCTGCTGTCGATGTCCCGCGACGGACTGATCCCGCGCGTCTTCGAGAAGGTGTCCCCGAAGACCTCCACGCCGGTGGCGGGCACGCTCATCGTCGCGGTCGTCTTCGCCGTCCCCGCGGCCTTCGCCTCGCTCGACTCCGTGGTGAACCTCTGCACCATCGGCACACTGGCCATCATGGCGGTCGTCAACATCGCGGTGATGGCCCTGCGCCGCCGCGAGCCGGGCCTGGGGCGCAGCTTCCGGGTGCCGCTGTACCCCGCCGCCCCGCTGCTCGGCGTCGCCTTCTGCCTCTACCTGATGTACGAGACGGGCTGGCAGACCTGGGTGCAGTTCGCGGTCTTCCTCGCGGTGGGCCTCGGCGTGTACTACGCCTACGGCCGCCGGCACTCCACGCTGGGCCGCGCCGAGGCGGCCGGGGTCACGCCGAACGCTGAGCGGGAACGACAGGCAGTCTGAACCACACCGCCTTGCCCGACGAGGTCGGGCGGTGACCACAGGACGAACTGAGGGCGCGGATCAGCAACAGGCCGCGCCCTCCCTCCTGCCAGGGGTCGGGCTCCTCGATCACCGGGCGGGTGAGATGGCCGGGCGGCTCCGGGTCGGGGTCGTGCACCTCGACCTGGCAGCCGGTCGGCCGCAGCTCCACCACCAGCTCGATCGGACCGCTGCCCGCGGTGTGCTCCACCGCGTTGGCCACCAGCTCGGCGGTCAGCAGCTCCGCCGTGTCGCAGTCGGCCATGTGCCCCACCTCGGCCAGGGCCGACCGCACCAGGGCACGCGCCACCGGCACCGCCGCGGCGGTGTGCGGCAGCGCAATGCGCCAGGAGGCCGATTCGGTGGGGCGTTCGTGCACGGCGAGTCCGTTCATGGAGCAGGCTGTCCTGCCTTCGACTGTAGGAAATGGTACGGGTCCGGCCATCGAAACCTTCGGCGGGCGGTGGCCGGAACCATAGGGCCCGATACCCGTCCCCGCGCCGCGCCGAACGCCCCACCACCCCCTCCCGTAGCTGCTGTTACGTCCCTGTCGATCACCGGTGACACCGGTGACGGGACGGTCGCGCGCGCCGGGCCGTCATCACCGCCGAGTGACCACAGTCACAGCCCGAGGGCGTCCGTTTCAGCCGTGCCGGTGCCACGGAGCGAGCGGCCGGTCACCGGCCGCCGTGCTCACACCCCGACGAAGGCCGCGCCCGCGTCCCGCAGTCGCTCGTGCAGTGCCCGGAACACCCCCGCCGAGCGCGCCCCCGGCCAGTCGGCGGGCAGCAGCCGGGCCGGCAGGCCGGGGTCCGCGCCGGGCAGCCGGCGCCAGGAGTCCAGAGCCAGCAGATAGTCCCGGTAGGCGTCCTCGGCCGGGGTGTCCGGCCGGTCCTCCCAGGCGCGCAGCACCGGCGCGTGCGCCGCGAGGAACCGCTCGTGCTCCGCGGCGATGGCCGGCAGGTCCCACCAGCGGCGGACCGCCTCGACGGTCGGGGCGAACCCCAGATGATCGCCCCGGAAGAGATCCACATAGGCGTCCAGACCCAGCCGGCCCAGCGTGTGCCGGGCCTCCTCGTGCAGCCGGGCCGGGGCTATCCACACCCCCGGCGCGGCCGCGCCGAAGCCCAGCGCGGCCAGCCGGGAACGCAGCACATGCCGCTTCTGCCGCTCCGACTCGGGCACCGAGAACACCGCGAGGACCCACCCGGCGTCCTCGGCGGGCCCGACGGCGTGGATACGGCGGTCGTCGGCGCTCAGTAACCGGTGCGCCTCCGCCGACAGCTCGTACCCCGCCGCGCCCCCGGCGGTGCGGGCCGGCAGCAGCAGGCCGCGCCGCTTGAGCCGGGACACCGAGGAGCGCACCGAGGGCGCGTCCACCCCGACCGCGGCCAGCAGCCGGATCAGCTCGGCGACGGGCACCGGGCCCGGTACGGAGCGCCCGTAGGCGCCGTACAGCGTGACGATGAGGGACCTGGGGGCGTGCTGCTCGGACACGTTGATCATTTTAGGTCGTCGGCATACCTGCTGGTCACCATCGGTGCACGGACCCGGAGAGGGGAATACGGGGGGACGACCGCGCCCGGCCGCGTCGCGGCCGACGGCACCGTCACGCTCTCCGGTACCTACCGCTGCCTGCCCGGCACCGGGCCGGTTTTGTCCGCTCCTCCGCCGGCCAGGAGCACTGGTGGCAGAACTCCGGGAAGGTCTCCTCGGAGACGCTGAAGGCGGGCGCCGCGCATGTCCAGGCCAACGTGGTGCCAACGTGGTGGAGCTGCGTCCGAGCGGGCTGGTGCCGCTGCCCGTGTTCCACGCCACCCAGGACCGGGACATCACCCTCGTCCGGAGCTGACTCCCCCCTGGGGCCGGCGGCGGTACCCCTAGGGGGGAGGCATCCGCCCGGTGTGCCGCCGCCACTCCAGCCGGGCCGTCTCCAGCTCGGCGCGGGCCTCGGCCAGGCGGGGATTGTCCTTGTGGCGGGCCTGGATCTCGGCATGCCGTCTGCGCGCCCGGTCCACCGCCTCGGTGTCCTGCTCCAGCAGCTCGCGGTCGTGCTGGGCCTGCTTCAACTGCTCCGGCAGGGTGGCGCGGAAGGTGTTCTCCCTGGCCACCGCGCGCTGCACCGCGTCGGCGAAGTCCCGCACCCGGTCCTCGGTGAACCCCTTCGCCTCCTCGCCCTCGCCGGTGCGGCGCGGGTAGTTGGTCCGCTCGGGGGTGCCGTCGGCCTCCAGGACGTAGAGGTAGTAGGCGCTGTCGCCGGACTCGAACCTGACCCGGAGCCCGGCCAGTTGCAGGGTGCGGACGGCTCCGGCCGGCGGCTGTTTCACCAACGTGTGCTCGTACAGGGTCAGTTCGCCCAGAGCGCCGAGCCGCTTGCCGCGGCCGGGCTTCTCCAGCCCGGCGATCCGTTGCTCGGCGGCGCGCAGGTCCCGCTCCCGGTTCTGCTCGGCCAGCGCCAACGCGGCCCGTGCGGCGGACTCCTCCGAGCGCGCGATCTCCTCCAGGCTGCGCACGTTCGCCCGCGCCTGGGCCAGCGGGCGCCGGTCCTCGGCATGCCTCGGCAGGACCGCCAGGGCGAGGCTGCCCGGGAACTTCCGGGCCCGCACGTGCACCGCCCAGCCGGCCAGCGCCGCCGCGCACATCACTGCGATCACGTACGCCATGCGCCCCCCAAAGGCTGCCGCCACCGTCCGCCGTCTGTTACTGCTCAGCGGACGATGACTGCAAACTGCTCTGTGGCGCCCATGGGTTGTGCGCCGTACGGATCGAGCCGCCGCTCAGCCGAAGGCGTCGCGCAGCGCGGGCAGCAGCGTCTTCTCCGACCAGTCGATGAAGGCCGGCTGGCTCGGGCCGCCGATCTGGACCAGGGCCACCTCGGCGAACCCGGCGTCCACATAGGGCCGCACGGCTTCCACGAAGGCTTCCGGGTCGTTACCGCACGGGATGGCGGAGGCCACGTCGTCCTCGGTGACGAACTGGGTCGCCGAGTCGAAGGAATCCGGGTGCGGCAGCTCGGAGTTGACCTTCCAGCCCAGACCGAACCAGCGGAACTGGTCGTGCGCGCGCCGGATCGCCGCGTCCCGGTCGGGGTCGAAGCTGACCGGGAGCTGCCCCACGCTGGGCCTGCCGGTGCCGCCGTGCCGCTCGAACGACTCCAGCAGATCCTTCTTCGGCTCGGTGGCGATGACCAGGTCCGCGAAATGCCCGGCCAGCGCGCAGGACTGCTCGCCCGAGACGGCGATGCCGATGGGCGGCGGCGGCTCGGGCACGTCCCACAACTTGGCCGACTCCACGTCGTAGTGCTTGCCGTGGTAGGTGACGTGACCGCCCTCGAACAGGGCGTGGATGATCTCCACCGCCTCTTCCAGCATCTCGTGCCGCACGTCCACCGCGGGCCAGCCCTGGCCCACCACATGCTCGTTGAGATTCTCCCCGGAGCCCAGCCCGAGCCGGAAGCGGCCCTCGGACAGCAGTTGCATGGTCGCCGCCTTCTGCGCCACCACCGCCGGGTGGTAGCGGAAGGTCGGACAGGTCACGTAGGTCATCAGCGGTATCCGCGACGTGGCCTGCGCGGCCGCGCCGAGGACGCTCCACGCGTACGGGGCATGGCCCTGCGAGCGCAGCCAGGGGAAGTAGTGGTCCGACGTCACGGAGAAGTCGAACCCCGCCTCCTCGGCACGCACGACATGCTCGACCAGCTCACGCGGCCCGGCCTGCTCGGTCATCATCGTGTATCCGATTCGCACCATGAGCCACGAGTCCCCCCTCTGACGAGGCGAAAACAGCCGGGCCCGTCCCCGGCGGTTTTCG
Source organism: Streptomyces griseoluteus (assembly GCF_004784465.1). Classification (GTDB taxonomy): domain Bacteria; phylum Actinomycetota; class Actinomycetes; order Streptomycetales; family Streptomycetaceae; genus Streptomyces; species Streptomyces griseoluteus. Next base: position 189,697 of record NZ_SRRU01000006.1, read on the forward strand.
CCTCGCGCTCGCCCCGCCGGCGGGAACCGGTCCCAGACCCGGTGCTCGGTCAGCAGCGTGGTCAGCTCGTCCAGGATCTCCGCGCCGCTGCCCCCGGTCACCACGCCGGGCGCGACCACCGGGATGCCCGCCGTCCGCAGCGCCTCCTCCGCGCCCGGCCACGCGCCCAGCGCGGACGCGGGTCGACAGCCCCTGCCGCGGTCACACCGTGGCGGTCGCCGGGTCGCTCGTGCTGGGCGCGCCCGTCTCGACGTGCCCGGCGAAGCGCCGTACGAAGGCGGAGTCGCCGCTCGCGGTGACCGTGACGTCGTACCAGCGGTTCCCCGCGGCCACCCCCCAGCCCTTGACGACGCGGGAGGCGCCGGGCTGCACGGTGTACGTGTAGTGCTGGGCCGGAGCGTAGGCGTCGGTGGCCGTGAAGGTCACGGCGCCGCTGCCCGCGTTGGTGAAGGTCAGGGCGACCTGCCCGGCGGAGTTGTCGTGCCGGGCGGTGACCTCGGGGCCGACGGCGGAGTTGGTGCCGGCCTGACGGCGCAGGAAGCCGTTGGGGCCGTACACGGAGAAGTCGTAACGGCTGCCCGGCAGCGCCCAGCTGTCGGTCAGGCTCTTGCCCGGCTCCACGGTGTACGGCCACGGACCGTCGGTGCGGGTGGCCGAGGTGACATGGAAGGCGGCCCCGGCGGCACCGAGCGCGGCGAAGGTGAACTGCATCCGCCCGCCGACCGCCTTGGTGTCCACGGCCAGGTCGTACGGCAGCGCCCGCGCGCTCCGCGTACCGCGTTCCTGCTTGGGCAGCGTGCCGGCCGCCGGGGGCTTGGGCACGTAGTTGCCGGGGTTGGAGTGGTCCGGCGGCCGGTACCCGTTGGTGTCGGGCAGGCCGGGCGCGGCGGTGTTGCCGCGGGAGAAGTCGAAGGCCGAGGTGAGGTCCCCGCACACCGCGCGCCGCCACGGCGAGACATTGGGGTTGCGCACCCCGAACCGCTTCTCGATGAACTGCACGATCGAGGTGTGGTCGAAGGTCTGCGAACAGACCCAACCGCCGGTGCTCCAGGGCGAGATGACAAGCATGGGCACGCGCGGACCGAGCCCGTAGGGTCCGGCCGCGTACCCGGCCGAGCCGCCGTACAGCTCCTTCGTCACATCGGCGGTGGACAGCCCGCGCGCGGCGGAGGCGGGCGGGAAGGGCGGTACGACGTGGTCGAAGAAGCCGTCGTTCTCGTCGTAGGTCAGCAGCAGGACGGTGCGGCTCCAGACGTCCGGGTTGGAGGTGAGCGCGTCCAGGACCTGCGAGATGTACCAGGCGCCGTAATTGGCGGGCCAGTTGGGGTGCTCGCTGAAGGCCTCGGGGGCGGCGATCCAGGAGACCTGGGGGAGGGTCCCGGCGGTCACGTCGGCGCGCAGACGGTCGAAGTAACCGTCGCCGCCGGCCGCCCTGGTGCCGGTGCGGGCCCGGTCGTAGAGGGGGTCACCGGGCTTGGCGTCGCGGTACTGGTTGAAGAACAGCAGGGAGTTGTCCCCGTAGTTGCCGATGAACGCGTCACCGGTCCACCCCCATCCACCGGCCGCGTCCAGCCCGGTGCCGGTGTCCTGGTACACCTTCCAGGAGACGCCCGCCTGCTGGAGGATCTCCGGAAACGTGGTCCAGGAATACCCGGCCTCCTCATTCCCGAGCACCGGCCCTCCTCCCTTGCCGTCGTTCCCGGAATAGCCGGTGTACATGTAGTAACGGTTCGGATCGGTGGAACTCAGCATCGAGCAGTGGTATGCGTCGCAGACGGTGAACGCGTCCGCGAGCGCGTAATGGTACGGAATGTCCGCGCGTGTCAGATAAGCCATCGTCGTCGTGGACTTGGCGGGAATCCACTTGTCGTAGAGCCCCCCATTGAACGCCGCGTGCGTCCCCGCCCAGCTGTGGTCCAGATCCTGGATGAACTGCATCCCGAGCCGATCGGCATCCGGCCGGAACGGCAACGTCTCCCGCCCCGCCCCGTCGACCTGGTGAAACACACTCTTCCCCGACGGCAGCGCGACCGGCCGCGCGTCCCCGAACCCCCGCACCCCCCTCAACGTGCCGAAGTAATGGTCGAACGACCGGTTCTCCTGCATCAGCACGACGACATGCTCCACATCGGCGAGTGTCCCCGTCCCCGCCACCGGCGCGATGGCCGCGGCCCGCGCGATCCCCTCGGACAACTGCGTGGCAGCCGCGCTGCCCGCGGCAATCTGCAAAAACCTACGACGACTGACATCGGGCACGGAATATTCTCCTCGAATTCATGCACCGTTCTCGGGCGGAGCATTTCGGCGAATTGCCGCGAGAGCTGAACAGTGCAGCGCAGCCCGTCTTGCATTGTCAATAGGTGCGCCGGAATTCACGGAGCGGGAGGCGAGATGATGAAGCCGGCGTCCGCGCTGCTCGTCGTCGGCCAGCCAGGTGCGCGGCGGCAGTTACCAGTACCTGGGCAGCTACGTCGGCGAGGCTCAGCGGGGGCACATCAGGGCCGCGCGACTCGGCTGCTGATGCCGAACAGGTATCAGGGACGCCGGAAAGGGTCTTGGACGAGCGGGTGAGCTGGGGCGCAGGCTGGTGACCGAAGCATTCGAGCTGCGGAAATCGGAGCCATATCCATGAAGGTTTTTCTCACCGGAGGATCCGGATACATCGGAAAGGCCACGATCAGCGCCCTGGTCGCACACGGACACACCGTGGAGGCACTGGCCCGCGGTGACCGCGCCGCCGAGGCTGTCAGCTCCTTCGGGGCGACACCGGTGCGCGGCGGGCTCGGGGACCTCGGTGTGCTCAACGCCGCCGCCGCCCGTGCCGAGGCGGTCGTCCACCTGGCCCAGGCGGAGACCGGTGCCGAGGACCTCGCCGCGGCCACCGCCATGCAGGACGGCATCGGCACCGGCACCTACGTGCACACCGGGGGAGCCTGGGTCTACGGCGACACCGACGGCATCGCGGACGAAACGGCGCCTTGGAACCCGCCCGGGCTGGTCGCCTGGCGCAAGCCGGTCGAGGACGCGGTGCTGCAGCGCGCCCAGCAGGGCGGCCGCCCCGTGGTGGTGCAGCCGGGTCTGCTGTACGGCGGCGAGAACCGTCTGATCGACGTCTTTTACACCGTTCCCGGCAAGGAGGCGGGCTTCATCCCCTTCATCGGCGACGGGTCGAACCGCTGGGCACTGGTGCACGTGGAGGACGTCGCCGCACTGTATGTCGCCGCGCTGAAGGCCCGGGCCGGGTCCGTGTACGTCGGCGTGGGCGGCGTGAACCCGACTGCCAGGGACGTCTCCCTCGCTGTCGCCGCATCCGTCGGTCTGAAGGGAAAGGTCGCCTCCATCACGCTGGAGCAGGCCCGCAGGCAGATGGGTCCGGTCGCGGACGCGTTCGCCCTGGACCAGCAGCTCACTGCGGCGCGCGCCGAGACGGAGCTCGGCTGGAAACCGAGGTTCACCGACCCGCTCGGCGTCCTCTCCAGGGGCGAGTGACAGGGCCCTGGACACAGCGGTGGGCCTCGGCCGCCCACCGTGTCCGGACGGTAGATTCGGAGAATCTCCCTCCCCGGCCGTCGCGGCGAACACGACCAGGTGAGTCGATCCAAGAGCGGCCCGGCTGGGAGAGCGGCCGACTACCTCGGAAAGCGAGCGGTGCGTCCAGGTGGACCCTGACCTGAGGAAGCTGCGGTATTTCGTGGCCGTGGCCGAAGAACTCCACTTCGGACGCGCGGCCGAACGACTGCACATCGCGCAGCCGGTGCTGTCCCGGCAGATCCGCAGCCTGGAGGAGGACCTGGGTGCCGAGCTCTTCGACCGCGACCGGCGTGGCACCCTGCTGACACCGGCCGGGGAGCAGTTGCTGGAGGACACGGTGCCGCTGCTCGCCTCGGCACAGGCACTGGTCCGGCGGGTGAAGAGGGCCGCGCAGGGCATCCCCACGCTGACCATCGGCTTCATGCCGGGCATCACGCTCACTCCGGCGACGGTGCTCTTCACCGGTCGCCACCCCACCGTGCAGGTGCGCCTGCTGCGGACGAGTTGGGACGACCAGGTGGCGGTACTGCTGGACGGCCGAGCAGACGTCGGCATCGTACGGCGGCCCTTCGACCAGCGGGGCCTCCAGGTGCGGCCGCTCTTCCGGGAGCCCCGGGTCGTCGTGCTGCCGGTGCGGCACCGCCTGGCGGACAGGTCGGTGGTGACCGTGGCCGACCTCGCCTTTGAGCATCTGCTCCAGGACCCCGACGCCGTCCCCGAATGGCGCGATGTCGCCGTGGAGTTGCGTGCCGGACGACGCGCCGACATTCCGGTGATCCACCAGGTGGAGGAGAAGCTGGAACTCGTGGCCTCCGGAGCCGGCATCTGCGTGCTCCCGCTGTCCACCGCCAGCTTCTACACCCGCCCGGACGTCACTGCGCTTCGCGTGGACGGTCTCGGCCCGAATGAGGTGGCTCTGGCATGGGCGGCGTCCCGCCGCTCCCCTCTCGTCCGCGCCTTCGCCGAGGCCGCGGCGGAGACGCTGGGCCGGCCCGGCACCGCAGATCCGGGTGCGGGCGCGGAGCCGTAGACGAAGAGCAGGTTCGCGCAGCAGCTCCCGTGCCCGGTGCCGTTCTCCCTACGTCGTCGGGACCGTCGGAGCCGCCGCGTCCCGGAGTGCTCCAGCACGCCCCCTGTCCGTTCAAGGCTGCCGTTCGAGGACCTCGTGCAGGGCGTCGAGGCCCTCGCGGTAGATGTCCGTGAAGAGCGCCACGACTTCGTCGTCGCCGGCTCCCGCGGGGACGAAGCGTCCGGACCACTGGACCTCGGCGACCTCACCGTCACCGGTCACCGCATGCACCCGCAGCGTCGACAGGTAGTCGACGACGGGGAACGGTGCCTGCACGATGGTGTAGCTGTAGAACCTCTCGGTGTCGTCGAAATTCACCAGGCGCTCGACGATGACGTCACCGTCCGGGTTCTTCAGCCGCCGCACCCGGCCGCCCTCGGCGAAGGTGCTCTCGGGGATGGAGGGCAGCCAGTCGGGAAGGGACCCGAATCCGCCGATCAGCCGCCACACGCGGTCGGGGGAGGCCGGCATCAGCCGGCTCACTGACGTCGATGCCACGGGGTTCCTCCAGATCGTGCCGTGCGGACCGCCGGAAATGGACTCGGACGCCCTGGAGCGACGGGCGGTCGCGGACGGGCCACCGGTTGCGACGCATGAGCCCTGCGGGCCGCGTACGGGTGGTTCAGCTCGGCTGCGCGGTGGGCATGATGGTGACCTGCTGAAGGTTCACGCGCGAGGGAAGAGCGGCCAGGTAGCCGACGACATCGGCGATGTCCTCCGGGGTGAGCCACGCCATGCCGCTCTCCTTGGAGTCGGCGAGCCACTGCAGCGTGCCTTCGTCGGTGACGTGGTCCTGCAGTTCGGTGCCGACGATCCCGGGTTCCAGAGCGGACACGCGTACGTTCTTGGGTCCGAGCTCGACACGCAGATGCCGGGACAGGTGGGTGACGAACGCCTTGGTGCCCGAGTACACCGCGAAGTTCGGGAAGATGTTCTGGGCGGCGATCGAGGACATGTTGACCAGATCGGCGACGCCGCGCTCCTGGGCAGCTTTGACGAGCTGAGGCGTGAAGGCGCCGATGACGTTCAACAGCCCGCTGATATTGAGATCGACCTGCTGCTGCCACTGGTCGGTCGCACGCTCCTCGATGGGGGCGGGAAGCATGACGCCCGCGTTGTTGACGAGCAGGTCGGCGTCGCCGAAATCGTCGGCCACGCGGTCGGCGGCCGACTGGACGGCGGCGGCGTCGGTCACGTCCACCGCGATCGCCTGAGCGTGCCCGCCCTTCTTTCCGATGCGCTCGACGAGACTGTCGAGCCGCTCGGCACGGCGGGCGAGGACCGCGACGTGAGCGCCCATTGCCGCCAGACGTTCGGCAGTGGCCTCGCCGATTCCGCTGGAAGCTCCGGTGACGACGGCGACCCGGCCGCTCAAGGACTGGTCGGGCATGGCGGGAGTATTCATGGGACCCCTTCCGGCATGCAGGAGAGATTCAGCGGCTCTGGCACCTGGGCGCGTCTTTCCGGCGCCGCCTCAAAGATACTTCAGAAGCGGATTCCGCACCTGCGGACAGGCGAGGGGCCAAATCCGTTTCCCTGCGGGTGAGTTGGCGGCCGCCGAGCAAGCCTGTTCATGGGGTCACGGCCGGTGACGCCCTGTCCTGTGCTTTCCGGCATCCGGGGCGGGAAATCGGCGCCCCCCCCCCGTGAATACCGCTCGATCTCGCCGCCACATTTCATTTGGACGAGCGCGCCGGATTATTGGACGGCAGTGCCTAGTTCGCCGCACCAGATGGCGGCCTCATTGTGCGAGTTGCTGCCGTTATCCTGCCGCGTTAGCTTGAGTGGGACTGCCTGAAGCCGTCATCTGACGATTCGTCACTCATATCTTCAAATAAAGAGAGGAAGATTCGTGGCTGAAATTCTTTTCGTGCTGACTGGTGCGAGCTACTGGACACTCCGGGACGGTCACCGCCACCCGACCGGTTATTGGGCCGAGGAGTTCGTGGCCCCTTACACCGCGTTCACGAGGGCCGGACACAAGGTCACTGTCGCGACGCCGGGAGGAGTCGTCCCCGTCGTGGACACGATGAGCCTGCGACCGAGCATGACCGGCGGCGAGGAGAACTCCCTGGAGCTGGAATCCGCCATCGAGGCGGCCGAGGAGCTGCGTCATCCACTGCGCCTCGACCAGGTCGGCATCGACGACTTCGACGCGGTGTACTACCCCGGTGGACACGGGCCGATGGAAGATCTCTCCTCCGACGCGGACTCCGCCCGGCTGCTGCGCGAGACCCTGGCGTCGGGCAAACCTCTGGGCATCGTCTGCCACGCTCCGGCCGCGCTCCTCGCCACACGTGACGAGAACGGGACCACGCCCTTCGCCGGTTACCGTGTGGCCGGGTTCAGCAACGAGGAGGAAGCCGGTGTCGGTTTCGCCGACAGGGCCAAGTGGCTGCTCGAGGACGAGCTGAAGAAGCTGCCGACGGAGTACTCGCGGGGCCCGGTGTGGGCGCCGTACACGGTGGTGGACCGCACTCTCCACACGGGTCAGAATCCCGCGTCGTCCGGGCCGCTGGCCGAGGAAATGCTCAAGGTGCTCACCTGAGGGTTCCGCCGGGTCCGGAGTTCTGGCGGGAACTCCGCGGACCCCGCCTCGTCAGCCCACTGGCACCCCTGCCCGGCGGCGTCTGAAGTCCCGAACGTGGAGGCGGTGCGACCGTAATGATCCTCGGGGTCGTCTTCGCCGTCCTGGCTGCTGCCAGCAATGCCCTGGGCACCGTGCTGCAACGGCGAGCAGTGGTCCACGTGCCCGATTCCCGGGGGCGGGGACTGGGTCTCGTCGGCGACCTGCTGCACAACCCGGCCTGGTTCGTGGGGATTCTGGGCACCGTTCTCGCCGCGCTGTTCCAGGCCCTGGCCCTCCTCTCGGGGTCGCTGGCCACCGTCCAGCCGATCTTCGTCCTGGAGCTGCCACTGGCTCTCGTCTTCGGCAGCGTGGTGTTCCGGGTGGGGGTCTCGCGGAAGGCGTGGGGATGCGTGATCTGCATCTTCGCCGGCCTGGCCGTCGCTCTGTTCTCGGCCGCTCCCTCAGGGGGACGGCCCCAGGTGCCGGGCATGGCGTGGGTGCCGACGCTCCTCGTCCTCGGCGGACTCGGCGCGGCGTTCGTCGTCGTCGGACTGCGGCGCCCGCAAGGTGCCGCCCGGGCCGCCTACTTGGCGCTCGCGGCGGCGATCGGCAACGCGCTCACGGCAGCCTTGGTGAAGTCCGCGATGTATGTCCTGTCCCAGGAGGGAGCGGCGGGCTTCTTCCTGGCCTGGCAGACCTACGCGTTCGCGATCGCCGGGTCGGTGTCCGTCCTCCTGCTCGGTTACGCGATGCAGGGAGGCCCCCTCATCGGCTCCCAGCCCGCGCTGACGCTCGGTGACACCTCGGTCAGCTTCTTCCTCGGGGTGACGCTCTCCGCGGAGTCGCCCCGCGGCGGTTGGTGGCTCGTCCCGGCGCTGGCGGGAGCGGCCCTGGTGGTCTACGGGGTGTTCGCGCTCTCCCGCACCCGCTGCCTCACCAAGTGTGTCAACCCCGGGGAGGAGAACCGGGACGAGCCCCGGCACGGGCGGCCGGCGGCCGAGGCCATGTGACGCCCGCCCGGAGCCTGCGCCCTCGTGCGCGCTGTCGCCGCGTGGACGCCGCGGCGGCACCGACGGGGCCGTCGATCTCCGCCTGGAGGCGGCGCATCGTGTCGAGGTGGTCTGCCATCCAGACCATCCTCACGGCCGTGGCCGTGCCCTGTTCCGTGCCCGCCCGCAGATCGCGGCTCACGCTTTCACGCAGGGCCGCGTCCACGACCGGACGGCTCAGCGGGCGGCCGGGCGCGGCCCCGCCCCCGGCCAATGCCCGGCCGGCCGACTCGAACCACGAGGTGACGGACACGCACGAGTCGAGGATCTCGTGACCGGCCGCGGCCCGCCCGTTCTCGGGGGCGTGCTCCGCACGTGACCAGAGATCGGTGACGGCGTCGGCGGTCAGCCGGAGGATGGCGACCGCGTCCACCAGCGCGGTCACGTCGGCCAGCGGGAGGTGCTTGGTGCCGCGTTCTGCCAGGTACTCGCGGAACGCGTCGTCGAGCCGGCGGGCGGAGGCCAGCGCCCGCCGCCGGTCGTCGTCGCCGGAAGCCGAGCCCGCGGCCCCTGCCCTGTCGCAGAGCGCCAGCCCTGTCACGACGGCACTGCGCAGATACCGCGCGCCGTCACCGAGGGCGTCGCACAGCACCCGGCCCAGTGCGGCCGCGGCGCCCAGCGGCCAGAGCAGCAGGCCGACCACCAGGCTGACGGCGCATCCGAGGGCCACGTCCTCGATCCTGACCAGTCCGAGCTGCCAGCCCTCGGGATGGATGATGCTGAACAGGACCAGCAGCACGACGGTGAATCCGGCCTGTCCGGCGGTGAACGCGGTTACCGCGGCCTCCATCCCCACCAGGAGGATCGCCAGGGGCAGCAGCAGCCACAGAAGGACGGGATGTGCGCCCAGCGCCAGAATGAGGGGCACGCCCACGACGAATCCGAGTACCGTGCCGAGCAGGGCCCGTTGGACCGTCTGGCCCGTGCCCACGGCGTTGGAACGCAGGACGGCGAGCGTGCCGGAGGCCACCCAGAAGGCGTGACCCAGACCGGTCAGGTGGGCGATCACCACTGCCAGACTCAGCGCCGCCGCCCCGCGCAGGCTGTTGTGGAGCCAGACGGAGTTGCGGCTCAGGTGTGCCGCGAAGCGTTCCCGCGCCGAGGACAGGGCGGAGTCGCTTCCCGGGGGACGACGACCGAGCAGCCGGTCCCGCCGGCTCCGCTGCCGCGCGGTCACGGCGAGCTGGATGTTGCCCCCGATCGCGTTCACGACGAAGCTCATGCTCTGAGCCCGGAAACTCGGCCCGAGGCAACCGATCAAGGCGTCGCTCGGCCCGGGGGCGGCGGCTGGCACGCTTCCCCGGTCGGCGCGGGCCACCGGGACGGCGGACCGCCGGGGCAGGAGCCCGATCATGGACTCTTCGAGGCTCGCCCGAGCCTGCTCCAGCCGCGAGACACGGGGATCGATGCCGTGCGGCACCGAGACATCGGCCCGCAGCAGGGCCGCACTGTGCTCCAGGAGATCCGCCGTCGCCATTTTGGTCTCGCACACCAGGAGCTCGCTCAGCGGGTCCCTGCTCCTCGGGGGGGCCTGGTGCAGTACGGAGCCGAGCCAGATCACCTGGTCCACCAGCCGGACCACGGCCCGGGACGACAGCGACAGTCCGGTGGGCCGGTACGGCGTGCCGTAGAAGGTCTTCCTCAAGTCGGACACGCCCTCCTCCGCCTGTCGGACCGCCGTTTCGAGGGCCTGACCGTGCGCGGTCGGGTCGGGGGCACAGTCGACCTCGGCGCGCAGTCTGCCGGCGAGCAGGGCACAGGCCCGGGCGCCGGCCGCGCGCAGCGGCTCGCTGGCGGGGACCGGCCACATGAGGGTGACGGCGATCATCGAGGCCACCCCGCCCAGCGCCCACCCGATCACGTGCTCCGGGATCTCGTCGAGGGGCCCGCCCAGCGTCACCGGCAGGATGTAGGCGAACAGCAGTGATGTGGTCGCGCCGGCCAAGGCGGAGCTGACGATCCCGGAGAACAGGACGCAGAACGCGAGGACGAAGGTCACCGCTCCCGTCAGCCAGAGCGTCTGGCCGGCCAAGGTGCCCAGGCAGGTCATGACCGCGGTGGCCAGGATCAGCGCCGCCTGGCCGGCGATCCGCTCGCGCATCGGGCCGCCGAAGTCCACGAACAGCGTCAGCACCAGCGAGCCGAAGGCCGCGAAGACCGCGATGTCCGGCCGTCCAAGACTGAAGTACGTCACGGCGAGGACGGAGGGTGTCAGGATCGCCGCCCGAAGCGCCCGCCGCAGGGCCGCCAGACCCGGATCGCGGCCGCGCAGCCACGTGAGCGCGCCGCCCGGAGCCCGGCCGATGCGCCCACCGTCACGTCCCCCTCTCGTCACCCGCCCACCCAGCCGGTCCTGGCGTTCATGAACTCGCGCATGCCGAATCTTTCGACGACCTCACCGGTAGCCGGATTCGTTGATGCGACAGTCATGCCGATAAGGGTACGAGCGGCATCTGGCGTCGGCAACTTATGGAATTACCTCACGAGCGCGGCTCCGGAAACAGCCCTTTACTCAATCGGGACGCACTGGGCGGGGCGCTCGAATTCCGCGAAAAGGCATTGATGCTCTACTCGGAATTCTCGCTCCCGCTGCCCTCGGCCCGCATCCCGCCCCTCGCGGAAGGCGCACCGGCGATGCAACTGTAGCTGCGGCGGCCGTCATTCAACGCTATGAGCAGTGTTTCGGGTCGGCAATCCCGATCTCGGCCGTCCCGCGGGAGTCCCCGCCCCCGGAACCGCACGACAACCGAGTGGCCAAATGCCAATATCAATGCGCCGGGGCCCGGGTTGCGTGGCGAGGGAGCCGTGCAGGACTCTGGATTCAATGGAATCGGTTGCAGTGATATCGGCGTGAGCTCCGGCGACCGCTCCGCGACATCGTTCACCCCGGGAGGAAGGCGGCTACTCCATGAAGATGCGCGCAGCCCGAATGCACGGGTACAACGAACCGCTCCGGATCGAAGAGGTCCCCGTACCCGAACCCGGGCCGGACGAGATCCTGATCAAGGTGGCCGCGGTCGGTATGTGCCGCAGCGACTACCAACTCCTTGACGGCTACTTCAAGGGCCCCTTCCCCGTGGACTTTCCCTACATCCCGGGTCATGAGGTGGCGGGCCGCGTGGTCAGGCTCGGCAGTGAGGTCCCGGACACCGTCGACTACGCGGTGGGTGACATGGTCGTGGTCAATCCGAGCTGGGGCGACGGCACATGCCGCCAGTGCCGGGAGGGCAACGAACAGCTCTGCAGCGGTGACGGCCGGTGGGTCGGCTTCGGCCCGCAGGGCGGGTTCGCCGAGTACATGCCGGTGCAGTGCAACCACGCCATCCCGGTCTCCGAGGAAGCCGCCAAGCGGCCCGAACTGCTCGCTCCCATGACCGACGCCGGCCTCACCCCCTTCCGGGCGATGAAGAAGCTCCGCGACACCGGAAAGATCGGCCCCGACCGGGTGGTCGGCGTCACCGGCATCGGCGGCCTCGGCAGCTACGGCATCCAGTACGCGAAGCTGCTCGGCGGCGGCGCGACAGTCGTCGCTCTGGCCCGGTCCGACAACAAGCTCGACGTGGCGAAGAAGAACGGCGCCGACTACGGGATCAATGTCAGGGACAAGTCCACCGAGGCCATCCAGAGCGAACTGGAGGACCTCACCGGCAGCGCGACTCTCGACGCCGTCCTGGACTGCGTCGGCAGCGAGCAGTCCATCCCGATGGCGTTCGACCTGCTCGGCCCGGAGGGAGTGGTGGCGAGCGTCGGCCTGATGAGCGATCACGTCGGCATCGCCCAGTTCCCCTTCGTGGGCACCGAGCGCACTTACCTCGGTTCCTTCTGGGGCAATCACGCGAATCTGGTCGAGGTGCTCTCGCTCGCCGAGAAGGGCCTCGTCGAACACGATGTCACCAAGGTCAAGCTCGAGGACGTCAATGAGAACCTCGAAGCTCTCGGCCGAGGGGACGTCGTCGGCCGCCTGGTCATCGTCTTCGACGACTAGACGACCCGCGGCCGACGACCGTACGACACGACACCGCGCCGCTCAGATGTCCCGGAAGAGACCAGCCAGCGCATCTCGTCGAGGGCTTCGCCGCTGATCGCCGGATCATGCAGGTGGCCTGGGGCGAGCGCGAGGTAGCCGTCGACTGGCACTCTGTTCCTTCCTGGGTACGCGCGGCGCAGCGGCAGCCACGCGAACGTGTGGCGTCACATCCGGCTGCTCGGGGCGGATCAGGGCAGCGCCGGGAACTAACGGGCTGTACGCCGCCAGAGCGCCTGGCTGGGCGGCGGCTTCCGGCAGATGCACACCGAGGGCCTGCCCGGCGGGCTTATCGTCGGACAAGCCCGTGACCGACTGCTTTCCCGCGTACTCATACTTTGCGCTTTTGCTCTGACCGCTGGTAGATGGGGTCTCGTTCGGAGGTGATCAGTCGATGTCCGGATCATCGGCCTCTTCGAGGAGACGGGCCGCCAGGTCGTCGGCCCACTCCACGGCCAAGGCGCGGAGAGCAGTGATGGCAGCGTCATCGAGCCCATAGGCGGCGAAGGCTTCATCGTCGGTCCACTCGGCGCCCGTGAGGTTCGCTTGCAGGTCCTCGCGCTCGAAGCGGCCGCGGGCGTGGCGGCGGCCGAACTCCTCGAGCTCGGTATTGGTCCAGCGGTGGGAGGCTGCGAACACGTCGATCAGGTCGCGGGGCGCTCCGTGGTCGGCGAGGGCGCGGACCTTGGTCCCGATCACGTCCTCCTCCGCGAGGACGGGCCCGTACGGGCTCTGGGCGACCGGCCGCCAGAAGATCTCCTTGAGGATGTCGACTTCGCATTCCTGCCCGGTGGCCGGGTCGGACACGGTGAAGCGGGCGGACAGCGGAGCGGTCTCCAGCGCGTGCACCTTCCAGCCGCGGGCTTCCAAGCCGGCGCGGAGCGTGGCGGCGATGTCGGCCATGGGCGCCGGGTTCTCGGTGGCGACGTCGAGGTCTTGACTGGGGCGGTCCACGAGGCGGTGGGTTCGCACGGCGTAGCCGCCGGTGAGAACCAGTGGATACGGGGAACCGAGCGCGATCACATCCGCCAGGAGCCGCGTGTGCAGCTCCGGCATCTCCGTCATGCAGCCGCCCGGGTGCGGGAGGCGAGCTGGGGGAAGGCGTCTTCCCACACGGTCCGCACGGTACGACCGACGAGGGTGCGCAGCACTGGCCACACGTCGAGGAGCAGATCCCGGTTGAGGTAGCCGGGCAGATCGTCGTGCAGGCCCTCGTGCAGAACGGTGCGGTACAGGCCCATACGCTGGCGCGGCTTGTCCAAGTCGTATGAGGTCATCCCGGACCAGGCCATGTGCAGCGGAAGTTCCACGACACCGTTGGCCGGCCCGTGCAGCTCGTCCAGCGACTCCGGTAGACGGCGGCGGAACTTCTCCCGGTACCGCGCGAGGTCCTCGGCGTCCGCGCCCGAGACGTTCCTGGGGGCGGGTGCGGGGTGCTGTGGGCTGGAGGGCATGACTCGATTATGGCGGCCGGAGACGTTGCGAGGGTCATGATCCGCGAGCTGGCGTCCGGAGCGGATGAGGGCGGATCCCCGGGCGAGCTGGTTGCCGCAATCTGCTCAGACCTGAGCAGGACGGACTCTCGGCCTTGATGTTCGTGCGACGCTCTGCGCGTCTGCACGAGGGACGATAAGCCGAGAAACCGGTCTGACCAGGGATTTTCTGGGAGCCGTTCAGGTCGGCATCCTTTCGATGACGGATCACGTGACGTGCATGTCACTCAGAGACTCCGCGCCCGGCCAGAAGTCCCAGAAAAGTCCCAGAGATACCCGTCAACCGACTGCCTGCGGTCCGGCCTCCATGGATGCGGCCAGGCCACAGGCAGTGGTGCTTCCGTCAGGCGCGCTGAGCGGGCTGGTCGAGCGTCCCCCGCACGTCGCCGTCGTGGTAGAACGTGCGGCCCGACCGGCTTCGCCGGCGCCAGCTCCGCTCGCTGGCGTGGCGGTAGACGCTGCCGGGCGCGATGCCCCACAGGCGGGCGATGTCGGCAGCGCTCAGCCAGCGCGTCTCCTCTTGGGCGAGGCGACGGCTCAACCGCAGCCACTCGTGGCCGGGCCATCGGTGGGCCGGGTCGGCGGAGCAGACGATCTCCGCGGGGCGGTGCGCCTGCCGGGGGCGGACCATGGCGGTCAACTCGCCGGAGCATGCGGTCTCGACGCAGGCGCCGATCGCCACACGGCTCAGTGGTTCGGGGTCGATCACCCGGCGGGTCCTGCGCACCAGGCCGGCGACCTCCTCGCACACGTCGGCCGCCGCCGCGTGCGCCGCCAGCCACTCCACGTGCCGGGAGAGGAAAGCGGCGAGCACTGGCACTCTGTCCCGGGCGGTGCCAGAGCGCCGTGCGTCGACGACCACACCCGCCCAGGAGCGCAGCACGCCGAGGATCTCCGAACGCGCTTCGGAGGCAGCCGTGTTGAAAGGCATGCCGGGGAGCGGACCCCCGGACGTGCGTTCGCGCGGCTGGTCGGTGCCGCTCAGCCGGCGGCCGCACTCCTCGTACAGCGCCGGCAACTGCCTCAGTTCCCCCATCAGGCGGTCCCGGCACACCGGGCACAGCCGCGATCCGCGTGCCGCGGTCCGCCGAGGCCGGTTGTCGGCCGCCCTGGCGCGGCAGGTGCTCCCCACGCAGCCGGCGGCCACCGGTGCCGTGCGTGTGTCGTCCTGTCCCACGTGCATCCCCCTCGCCTCTTCGCTTCTTTGAGCACGGAGAAGCTATTTCCGGGCTTCGGAGCCGGGCAAGGCGGGAGGCGTCATTTGTAACTCTCCTGACGGTGCGATGTCGTCGTTCTGTCGCTGCGCACGACGGCTGACGTAAGTTGACGGAAGTCTGGACAGCAGAAGGTTGACTCTGCTCTGCCCGGCGAAGAAGCTATTCGTTAGCTTCCGCCGAACTGTGTTGAATTCCAGTCGGCTTGAAGGAAACGTCGCCGCTGGGCGCTACGGTGCTTCACCGTCGGATTCGCATGACACATGGAATTCCCGATATTTCCCCCAGCCTATTCAAGGAGCGGAAAATGGACGCTGCGGTGATCATCGCGGGTGCCGGTCCCGCCGGACTCATGCTTGCCGGTGAGCTCCGGCTCGCGGGGGTCGACGTCATCGTGCTGGAGCGCCTCGCGGAGCGGACCGGCGAATCCCGCGGTCTCGGATTCACCGCCCGCACCATGGAGGTATTCGATCAGCGGGGCCTGCTGGCGCGGTTCGGTGACGTCGAGACCGGCGCGCTGGGGCACTTCGGGGGAATCCCCCTGGACTTCGGGCTGCTCGAAGGCGCCTGGAAGGCCGCCAAGACCGTGCCGCAGAGTGTGACGGAGACCAGGCTGGAGGAGTGGGCGGCCGAGCTGGGTGCGGACATCCGGCGCGGCCACGAACTGCTCTCCCTGAGGGAGCATGGCGGCGCGGTCGAGGTCGAGGTCCGCGGTCCCGAAGGCCTCCGGACCCTGCGCGCCGCCTACCTCGTGGGCTGCGACGGCGGTCGCAGCACGGTCCGCAAGGCCGCGGGATTCGGCTTCCCCGGCACCGCGGCCACCCTGGAGATGTTCCTCGCCGACGTGAAGGGGCTCGACCTGGAGCCGCGCATGATCGGCGAGAAGCTGCCCGGCGGCATGGTGATGGTCGCCAAGCTGCCCGGTGGCATCACCCGCATCATCGCGGGGGAGTACGGGACCTCGCCGCGGCGGCGTGCGACACCGCCGGCGTACGAGGAGATCGCGGCCGTCTGGAAGCGACTGACCGGCGGGGACATCACGCACGGCGAACCGGTGTGGCTCAGCGCCTTCGGCGACGCCGCGCGTCAGGCGTCCGAATACCGCCGGGGTCGCGTGTTGCTGGCCGGCGACTCCGCGCACATCCATCTGCCGGCCGGCGGCCAGGGGATGAACACCAGCATCCAGGACTCGGTGAACCTCGGCTGGAAGCTGGCCGCCGTCGTCAACGGCTGGGCGGGACCCGGCCTGCTGGACAGCTACCACAGTGAACGGCACCCGGTCGGCGAGCGGCTCCTGATGAACACCCGCGCGCAGGGGCTGCTCCTGCTCGGGGGCCCGGAGGTGCAGCCGCTGCGCGAGGTGCTCGCCGAGCTGGTCGGCTTCGAGGAGGTCGAACGCCACCTCGCCGGCATGGTGAGCGGCCTGGAGATCACGTACGACGTGGGTCCCGGAACCAACCCGCTGCTCGGCAAGCGCATGCCGCACCTCGAACTGGTCGGCGAGCACACCAAGTCCAGCAGTACGGAGCTGCTGCATAACGGCCGTGGCGTGCTTCTCGACCTGGCGGACAACGCAAGGCTGCGGGAGCGCGCCGCGCCCTGGTCGGCGCGCGTGGAGGTCGTCACGGCAGAGCCGCACGGGGTGTCCGGGGACAGCGTGCTGCACGGCACGTCCGCCGTGCTGATCCGGCCCGACGGCCACGTCGCCTGGGCAGCCCCGGGCAGCTGTCTCGACCTGCCCATGGCCCTGACGCGCTGGTTCGGTACACCACGGGTCGGGCGCGCCTTCTGAAGCCGTGCCGCAGCCTCCCCTGCCCGGGTGGTGGCGCGACCTCGGTTCCACTCGATTTCTGTCGTTCTGAGGAGAGAACTGAAATGCACAGCACTCTGATCGTGGCGAAGATGGACCCCGCGTCGAGTATCGACGTGGCCAAGCTCTTCGGTGATTTCGACCGCACTGAAATGCCCCATCGTATGGGCACGAGGCGCCGACAGCTCTTCTCGTACCGAGGCCTGTACTTCCATCTGCAGGACTTCGACGAGAACAACGGCGGTGAACTCATAGAAGAAGCGAAGACCGATCCGCGATTCGTTGCCATCAGCCAGGACCTGAAGCCTTTCATCCAGGCGTACGACCCGGAGACCTGGCGCTCCCCGGCCGACGCCATGGCCACCCGCTTCTACGACTGGACGGCTTCCTCGTGACCACGTCGACCGACAAGAAGGGAGGTGACCTCGGATGGGACGTCGTGTAGTCGTCACCGGAATCGGAGTCCTCGCACCGGGCGGCATCGGGGCCGAGAACTTCTGGAGTCTGCTCAGCGAGGGCCGCACGGCGACGCGGGGGATCACCTTCTTCGATCCCTCCTCGTTCCGTTCGCAGATCGCCGCCGAGGCGGACTTCGACGCCGAGCGGAGCGGGCTGAGCCCTCAGGAGATACGGCGGATGGACCGTGCCGCGCAGTTCGGAGTGGTCACCGCGCGCGAGGCGCTGGCGGACAGCGGACTGGACCAGGCAGGCCTGGACCCCTACCGCACCGGAGTCACCATCGGAAGCGCGGTCGGCGCCACCAGGGGCCTCGACGAGGAGTACCGGGTAGTCAGCGACGGCGGCCGACTCGACCTCGTCGACCACCGGTACACCCCGCAGCACCTGTACAACCACTTCGTGCCGAGCTCCTTCTCGGCCGAGGTGGCGTGGGCCGTGGGGGCCGAGGGACCCAACACCGTGGTCTCCACCGGCTGCACCTCAGGCATCGACTCGGTCGGCCATGCCGTCGAGCTGATCCGCGAGGGCAGCGTCGACGTGATGATCGCCGGTGCGACGGACGCCCCCATCTCGCCGATCACCATGGCGTGCTTCGACGCGATCAAGGCGACCACGCCCCGCAACGACGAGCCCGAGCATGCCTCGCGGCCCTTCGACGGAACCCGCAACGGCTTCGTGCTCGGCGAGGGTTCGGCGGTGTTTGTCCTGGAGGAGCTGACCGCCGCCCGCGCCCGTGGCGCGCACATCTACGCGGAGATCGCCGGCTACGCCTCGCGGTGCAACGCCTTCCACATGACCGGGCTGCGCCCCGACGGACGTGAGATGGGGGAGGCGATCCGGGTCGCGCTGGACGAGGCCCGGATCAACCCCGAGGCCATCGACTACATCAACGCGCACGGCTCGGGCACCAAGCAGAACGACCGGCACGAGACGGCCGCGTTCAAGCTCAGCCTGGGCGAGCACGCCTACCGGACCCCGATCAGCTCCATCAAGTCGATGGTGGGTCACTCACTGGGCGCCATCGGCTCGATCGAGATCGCGGCGTCCCTGCTCGCCATGGAGAACCACGTGGTGCCGCCCACCGCGAACCTGCACACGCCGGATCCGGAGTGCGACCTCGACTACGTCCCGCTCGTCGCCCGTGAGCACACCACGGACACGGTCCTGACGGTCGGCAGCGGATTCGGTGGATTCCAGAGCGCGATGGTGCTGGCCCGCCCGGAGAGGAGCGCGGCATGACCGCCAGAGTCGTCATCACCGGTATCGGCATTGCCACACCCAACGGGTTCGGCGTGGAGGACTACTGGGCCGCGACCCGCGTCGGCAAGAGCGCCATCGGCCGCATCACCCGCTTCGACCCCACGCAGTACCCGGCCAGGCTGGCCGGTGAGATCCGGGGCTTCGACGCCCGGGACCACCTGCCGGGCCGACTGATTCCGCAGACCGACCGGATGACCCAACTTGCCCTGGTCGCCACCGACTCGGCGTTCGAGGACGCCGGCGTCAAGCCCGGTGACATTCCCGAGTACGAGATGGGTGTCGTCACCGCCAGCACGGCCGGTGGCTTCGAGTTCGGCCAGAACGAGCTGCAGGCGCTGTGGAGCAGGGGCAGTCAGCACGTGAGCGCGTACCAGTCGTTCGCCTGGTTCTACGCGGTCAACAGCGGCCAGATCTCCATCCGCAACGGCATGCGCGGGCACAGCGCCGTGGTCGTCAGCGACCAGGCGGGCGGCCTCGACGCGATCGCCCAGGCGCGCCGGCAGATCCGCAAGGGCAGCAAGCTGATCTGCTCCGGCGGCGTCGACGCCTCGATCTGCCCGTGGGGATGGGTGGCACAGCTCGCCAACGGGCGCGTCAGCACCAGCGAAAACACCGAGCGGGCCTATCTGCCCTTCGACGCCGATGCTTCTGGCTACGTGCCGGGCGAGGGCGGCGCGCTGCTCATCCTGGAGGACGCCGAAGCCGCACGGCAGCGCGGCGCGGAGAACGTCTACGGAGAGATCGCCGGGTACGGCTCGACCTTCGACCCCAGGCCCGGCAGCGGACGGGAACCCGGACTGCGGCGCGCGATCGAGCTCGCCCTCGCCGACGCCGACGCCGAACCCTCCGACATCGGCGTGGTGTTCGCGGACGCCGCGGGTACCCCCGAGCTCGACCGCGTCGAGGCCGAGGCGCTCATCGAGGTCTTCGGGGCAGCCGGGGTGCCCGTCACCGCGCCCAAGACGATGACCGGGCGGCTGTACTCCGGAGCCGCTCCGGTGGACGTCGTCACGGCGGTCCTCGCCATGCGGGAGGGCCTGATCCCGCCCACCGTGAACGTCTCGCTCTCTCCGGAGTACGACATCGACCTGGTCACCGCCCAGCCGCGCACGGCGCACGTGCGCAACGCTCTCGTCGTCGCCCGCGGTTACGGCGGTTTCAACTCGGCGATGGTCGTGCGCGGCACGGACCGATGACGCCACCCGCTTCCGCCGAGAACCACCCATCTCTGTCGACCACCACGAAAGGCACGTTCATGTCTCAGCCCGAGTTCACCGTCGAGGACCTCAAGCGCATCCTGGTGGAGGGCGCGGGCGCCGACGAGGGCGTCGACCTCGACAGCGACATCCTTGACACCGGCTTCGAGAGCCTCGGTTACGAGTCGCTGGCCCTCCTGGAGACCGCCGGGCGCATCGAGCGCGAGTTCGGCATCACCCTCGACGACGAGGTCTTCATCGACAACCCCACGCCGCGTGAGCTGGTGGCGGCCGTCAACGCGAAGCTGCCCGGCTCCGTCGCCGCCTGACCCCCCTTCGTCCGGAGAAGACTGGAGAAGAGATACAGATGTCGCAGCAGGACCAGCGTGTCGCCCTCGTCACCGGAGCCACCAGCGGGATCGGCCTCGCAGCCGCCCGGCTGCTCGCCACCCAGGGGCACCGGGTGTACATCGGCGCGCGCAATGCGGAGAACGTGGCGGAGACCGTCAAGCAGCTGCAGGACGAGGGCCTCGACGTCGACGGCACCGCTCTCGACGTGCGCTCCGCGGACGGGGTGCGGGCCTTCGTGCAGTCGGCGGTGGACCGGTTCGGTACGGTCGACGTGCTGGTGAACAACGCGGGCCGGTCCGGTGGAGGGGTGACCGCAGACATCGGGGACGAGCTGTGGGACGACGTGATCGCCACCAACCTCACCAGCGTCTTCCGGATGACGCGAGAGGTGCTCAACACCGGCGGGATGCGCGGGAAGTCCCGTGGCCGCATCATCAACATCGCCTCCACGGCGGGTAAGCAGGGCGTGGTCCTCGGCGCCCCGTACTCGGCGTCCAAGCACGGCGTCGTCGGCTTCACCAAGGCGCTGGGCAACGAGCTCGCGCCCACCGGCGTCACCGTCAACGCGGTCTGCCCCGGCTACGTCGAGACGCCGATGGCCCAGCGCGTCCGCCAGGGATACGCGGCCGCCTACAACGCGACCGAGGACGCGATCCTGGAGAAGTTCCAGGCGAAGATCCCGCTCGGCCGCTACTCCACGCCCGAGGAGGTCGCCGGCCTGGTCGGCTACCTGGCCTCGGACACCGCCGCCTCCATCACCTCGCAGGCGCTCAACGTCTGCGGCGGACTCGGCAACTTCTGAATCCCGCCCCCAACCCGTACATCCGCAGCTGTGAATGGAGTTCACCATGACGGTCCGTGAGGTCGAGCACATGATCACCGTGCAGGCCCCCGCCGCCGAGGTCTACCGCTTGATCGCCGAGGTGGAGAACTGGCCGCGCGTCTTCCCGCCGACCATCTACGTCGACCAGGTCGAGCGCGGCGCTCCCGGCGAGACCGGCGTGAGCGAGGAGCGCATCCGCATCTGGGCCACCGCCAACGGCACGGCCAAGAACTGGGCCTCGCGCCGCACTCTCGATCCGCAGGCCCTGCGCATCACCTTCCGCCAGGAGGTGTCCGCGCCGCCGGTGGCGGCGATGGGCGGCACCTGGATCATCGAACCGCTCGCCGCGGACGAGTCCAGGATCCGGCTGCTCCACGACTATCGGGCCATCGACGACGATCCCGGCTCCCTGGAGTGGATCGACGAGGCCGTCGACCGCAACTCCCGCTCGGAGCTCGCCGCACTGAAGACCAATGTCGAACTCGCCCACGCCACCGAGGAGGTGACGTTCTCTTTCGAGGACACCGTGCGGATCAACGGCTCCGCGAAGGACGTGTACGACTTCATCAACGAGGCTGACAAGTGGGAGGAGCGGTTGCCGCACGTGGCGTCCGTGCGGCTCGAGGAGCTCTCCCCGGGCCTGCAGATCCTTGAGATGGACACCCGTACCAAGGACGGGCACACGCACACCACCAAGTCCTACCGCGTGTGCTTCTCGCACCAGAAGATCGCGTACAAACAGGTCACCCTGCCCGCCCTGATGACCCTGCACACCGGCTACTGGACGTTCACGGAGAACGAGGACGGCGTCGCCGCCTCCTCGCAGCACACCGTCGTGCTGAACACGGAGAACATCACCAGGTACCTCGGCCCGGACGCCGGGATCGCCGAGGCCAGGGAACACGTGCAGACGGCCCTGAGCGCCAACAGCCGGGCCACCCTGGGTCTCGCCAAGGACTACGCCGAGCAGCAGCAGCGCTGACCATGGCCGCGAAGCACACCGACACCCAGGTGATCGTGGTCGGGGCGGGGCCGGTCGGGCTGATGCTCGCCGGCGAGCTGCGGCTCGGCGGGGCGGACGTGGTGGTCGTCGAGCAACTGTCCACCCCCACCACGGAATCCCGGGCGTCCACCCTGCACGCCCGCACCATGGAGATCCTCGACAGCAGGGGCCTGCTCGACGAGCTGGTCCCCGTTCCGAACGACGTCATGGGCCACTTCGGCGGGATCCCACTCGACCTCACCCTTCCATCGGCCTACCCCGGCCAGTGGAAGGTCCCGCAGACCCGTGTCGAGGAGCTGCTCCAGGGCTGGGCGACCGGCCTCGGCGCCGTCGTCCTGTGCGGCCACGAGCTGCGCGGTCTCACGGTCGGCCAGGGCCACGTGGCCCTGGACGTCCTCGGCCCGGACGGTCCGGTGCGGATGCGGGGACGGTACGTCGTCGGCTGCGACGGCGAGCAGAGCGCGGTGCGCCGCCTCAGCGGCATCGCCTTCCCCGGCGAAGACGCCTCCCGCGAGCTCATCCGCGCGGACGTGGCCGGCATCGACATCCCACCGCGCCGCTTCCAGCGCCTCGAAAGCGGACTCGCCATCGCCGCGCGCCGTCCCGACGGGGTGACACGCGTGATGGTGCACGAGTTCGGCCGCAAGGCCGAGCCCCGTTCGGAGGAACCGGAGTTCAGCGAGGTCGCCGAGGTCTGGAAGCGTGTCACCGGCGAGGACATCAGCGGCGGCGAGCCGCTCTGGGTCAACGCCTTCGGCAACGCGTCACGACTGGCGGAGCGGTACCGGGACGGCAGGATTCTGCTGGCGGGCGATGCCGCCCACCAGCAGATGCCGGTCGGCGGCCAGGCACTCAACCTGGGCCTGCAGGACGCGGTGAACCTCGGCTGGAAACTGGCCGCGCAGGTCACCGGCCGGCAGTCGGACGGGCTCCTGGACAGCTACCAAGCCGAACGGCACGCGGTCGGACGGCGCACGCTGAGCAACATCAGGGCACAGTCCCTGCTGCTGCTCCGGGGCGGCGAAGTGGAGGGCATCCGGGAAGTGTTCGCCGAGATCACGGCCATGGAGGACGTGCGCGCCCGCCTGGCCGGAATGATCTCCGGCCTGGAATCCCGCTACGAGGTGGGACCGGGCCACCATCCGCTGCTCGGTGCCCGCCTCCCCCACGTGGAACTGGCGGGTGAGCAAGGTACGGTCACCACCACCGCCCTGCTCAGGCCGGGCGGCGCGGTGCTGATCGGCCTGTCCGGCGATCCGCTCCGTGGGGCGCGGCTGCGCGCCGTGGCCGCCCCGTGGTACCCGAGGGTCACCGTGACCCTGGCCGAACCGGTCGACCACTCGGCCACGTTGGCGGACGTCGACGCGGTTCTCGCACGACCGGACGGTCATGTCGTATGGACCGGCAGTGCGGGAGAGGCGGAACTTCCCGCTGTGCTGCGCCGTTGGTTCGGCGAACCGGAGCCCGCCGGAACGGCCGGGACCACCCGGTTCCGGGCCCACGGTTCGTCCGCCCGTGCGGGCGGACTCGCCGGCAGGACCGCCCTGGTGACCCACGCGGGCGGGGGAGCGGGCCGTGCGGCCGCCATGCGCCTCGCGGCCGCGGGAGCCCTCGTCGCCCTGCACCACACAGGGGATGAGCAGGCGGCCGACGATGCCGTCCGGGCGATCGGGAAGGACGGCGGATGTGCCTTCGCGCTCGGCGCGGAACTCGGCGGGTACGGGAGCGTTCAGCGCCTCTTTGCCGATCTGGAAGCGGAGTTGGCGGACCGTACGGGTAGGGCCGATCTGGACATCCTGGTCAACAGTGCCGATGACGTCGACGGCGTCGCTCCCGAGCACGCGACGCCGGAGGAGTTCGACCGGCTGGTCGCGGCCGGCGCCAAGGCGCCGTACTTCGTCATCCAGCGGGCGCTGAGGAGCCTCGCCGACGGGGGCCGCGTCATCAACATCTCGCGCGGTGCGGTCGAGCCGGTGGAGCCGAAGGCGGTCGCGTACGCGATGGCCAAGGGCGCCGTCGAGACGCTCGCCCGGCACTACGCCGTGGCGTTGGCACCACGCGGCATCACCGTCAACAGCGTGGCGCCCGGCACCACGGACGACGGTGAACGCGTCGGCACGGTGGTGGCCTTCCTCGCAGGTGACGACGCGGGCGGGATCACCGGCGCCGTGTTCGACGCCGACGGCAGCCCGGTGCACGGGCGGCCGGCCGGCTGACGGGGACCGGCGCACGATGAGGCCGCCGCCCCCGCTGCCCCTCCAAGACGTCGGCGTACACCCCCGGTGCGTCGGCCCCGTCGGCCGCGGAGCCCAGGAGCTCCGCGGCCGACGCTTCTCATGACCCTTGCAACACCTCGTCGAAAGGACACTCATGCTGCAGGAACCCCTCCGCCTCGCCTTGATCATCGGCAGCAACCGCGAAGCCCGCTTCGGAGAGGTCGTCGGCGACTGGTTCGCCGGCGTGGCGAAGGGACGCGGGGATCTCACGGTCGACGTGATCGACCTCGCGGACCACGAGCTGCCCACCGTGCTGTCGCAGAACCCTTCGCCCCGGGTCGCCGCCGAGCTGGAAAAGGTCTCGCCGCGTCTCGCCGAAGCGGATGCCTCCGTGGTGGTGACGCCGGAGTACAACCACAGCTACCCGGCCGCGCTGAAGAACCTCATCGACTGGCACCACACCCAGTGGCAGGCCAAGCCGGTCGGCTTCGTCTCCTACGGCGGCCTGTCGGGCGGCCTTCGCTCCGTCGAGCACCTGCGGCCGGTCTTCGCCGAGCTGCACGCGGTGACCGTCCGTGACGTGGTCAGCCTCCACATGGCGTGGGAGCGGTTCGGTCCGGACGGCGCCCCCAAGGACGAGGGCCCCGTCCAGGCCGCGAAGGTGCTGCTCGACCAGCTCGTCTGGTGGGGCAACGCACTGCGCGAGGCTCGTGCCAAGACCCCGTACGGAATGTGAACGTGACCTCCGTCGAAGAGAGCGTCCCAGACATTCAGGACAGGCTCGACGAGTTACGGGACCTCAAGAAGCAGGCCCGCGAAGGCCTGGACCCGTCCGCCACCGAACGCCAGCACGCCAAGGGCAAGCTCACCGCGTACGAGCGCATCGAACTGCTCCTGGACAAAGACTCGTTCAACGAGGTGGAGCCCCTGCGCCGGCACCGGGCGACCGGCTTCGGCCTGGAGGCGAAGAAGCCGTACACCGACGGTGTGATCACCGGCTGGGGCACGGTGGAGGGCCGTACGGTCTTCGTCTACGCGCACGACTTCCGGATCTTCGGCGGCGCGCTCGGCGAGGCCCACGCCACCAAGATCCACAAGATCATGGACATGGCCATCGCGGCCGGTGCCCCGCTGGTCTCGCTGAACGACGGCGCGGGCGCCCGTATCCAGGAGGGCGTCACCGCGCTCGCCGGCTACGGCGGCATCTTCCAGCGCAACACCAAGGCCTCTGGTGTCATCCCGCAGATCAGCGTCATGCTCGGCCCGTGCGCCGGCGGCGCGGCCTACAGCCCCGCCCTCACCGACTTCGTCTTCATGGTCCGCGAGACCTCGCAGATGTTCATCACCGGCCCGGACGTCGTCAAGGCGGTCACCGGCGAGGAGATCACCCAGAACGGCCTCGGCGGCGCCGACGTCCACGCGGGCACATCCGGCGTCGCGCACTTCGCGTACGACGACGAGGAGAGCTGCCTGGAGGAGGTGCGCTTCCTGCTGTCGCTGCTGCCCGCGAACAACCGCGAACTCGCACCCGTGGAGGACTCCGGTGACCCGGCCGAGCGGCTCACCGAGGCACTGCTCACCCTGGTCCCCGCGGACTCGGGACGGTCGTACGACATCCGCGCGGTGATCGAGGAAATCGTCGACGGCGGAGAGCACTTCGAGGTGCACCCCGCCTGGGGTGCCAACCTCGTGTGTTCGTTGGCCCGGCTGGACGGGCACGTCGTCGGCATCGTCGCCAACCAGCCCACCGTGATGGCCGGTGTCCTGGACATCGAGTCGTCCGAGAAGGGCGCGCGGTTCGTGCAGTTCTGCGACGCGTTCAACATCCCCCTCGTGACCCTGGTGGACGTACCCGGCTTCCTGCCGGGCGTCGACCAGGAGCACAGCGGCATCATCCGGCGCGGCGCCAAGCTGCTGTACGCCTACTGCAACGCGACCGTGCCCCGCATCTCGCTCGTGCTGCGCAAGGCGTACGGCGGCGCCTACATCGTCATGGACTCCCGTTCCATCGGCGCCGACCTGGCCCTGGCCTGGCCCACCAACGAGATCGCGGTGATGGGCGCGGAGGGCGCGGCCAACGTCATCTTCCGCCGCGAGATCAATGCCTCCGACGACCCCGAGTCCGTACGCCGCCAGCGGATCAAGGAGTACAGGACCGAGCTCATGCACCCCTATTACGGGGCGGAGCGCGGACTCATCGACGACGTCATCGACCCCCGGGACACCCGCAGAGTGCTCATCCGGTCGCTCGCCATGCTGCGCGCCAAGCACGCGGAACTCCCCTCGCGCAAGCACGGGAACCCCCCGCAGTGAGCGGCCGGGAGACCACCTCCGCGGCCATCATCCGCGTGGAGAAGGGCGCTCCGGACGCCCTGGAGCTCGCCGCCCTCACCGCGGTGCTCCTCGGCCGGCGCGCCGCGCCCCGGAAGTCCGCGGACCGGGAGCGGACCCTCGTCCCCTGGCGCCGAACCGAGAATCCGGCGGCGCCCCCGACTCCCCGCAGCTGGCGCTCATGAACGCGGAACGTCGGCCGCGCACCCTCGACCGCTCTCCTCGTCAGCACACATCAGCAAAGGAAACGACATGAAGGCTCTGGTCCTGTCGGGCGGGTCGGGAACCCGGCTGCGCCCCTTCAGCCACTCGATGCCGAAACAGCTCATACCGATCGCCAACAAGCCGGTCCTGGAGCACGTCCTCCGGAACGTCAGGGACCTCGGCGTGACGGAGATCGGCGTCATCGTCGGCGACCGCGCCGAGCAGATCCAGGCGGTCATCGGCGACGGCTCCGCGCTCGGCGTGGAGATCACCTACATCCCGCAGGAGGCGCCGCTCGGTCTCGCCCACTGCGTGGAGCTCGCCCGGCCCTTCCTCGGCGACGACGACTTCGTGATGTACCTCGGCGACAACATGCTGCCCGAAGGCGTCGAGCGGATCGCCGACGAGTTCACGGCCGCCCGTCCGGCGGCACAGGTCGTGGTCCACAAGGTGCCGGACCCGCGTGCCTTCGGAGTCGCCGAGCTGGCCGCGGACGGCAGGGTCGAGCGCCTGGTGGAGAAGCCGCAGGAGCCCAGGAGCGATCTCGCGCTCATCGGCGTCTACTTCTTCACCCCGGCGATCCACAAGGCCGTCGCCGCCATCGAGCCGAGCGCTCGCGGCGAACTGGAGATCACCGACGCCATCCAGTGGCTCGTCGCCAACGGCGACGAGGTCAAGGCCAGCGAGTACAAGGGCTACTGGAAGGACACCGGACGCATCGAGGACGTCCTGGAGTGCAACCGGAAGCTCCTGGACGACCTGAAGCCGGCCACCGAGGGCGAGGTCGACGCGGCCAGCACGCTCATCGGCACGGTCGTGGTGGAGGCGGGTGCCAAGGTGATCGGCTCCCGCATCGAGGGCCCCGTCGTGATCGGCGCCGGATCGGTGGTGAAGGACAGCCACATCGGCCCGCACACCTCCATCGGCAGGGACGTCCGGCTGACCGGCACGAGCATCGAGTACTCGATCGCACTGGACGACGCCACCATCTCCCACGTCCGCGACCTGCACAGTTCCGTCATCGGGCGCTCCGCCTCGGTCGGTCCCTCCGACCGGAGCACCCGCCATCACCGGCTCGTCGTCGGTGACCACACCCGAGTCGAGGTAGCGGCATGAAGAAGATCCTGATCACCGGTGGCGCGGGCTTCATCGGTTCGCACTACGTGCGCACCCTCCTGAACGACGGCTACGATGACTGGAAGGGTGCCCACGTCACCGTCCTCGACAAGCTCACCTACGCCGGCAACCGCGACAACCTGCCCGGGGCGCACCCGCGCCTGACCTTCGTCCAGGGCGACATCTGCGACTTCGAGCTGCTGCTCGAAATGCTGCCGGGACACGACGCGGTCGTCCACTTCGCCGCCGAGTCGCATGTGGACCGCTCTCTGGAGTCCGCCGAGGAGTTCGTCCACACCAACGTCACCGGCACCCAGCGACTGCTCGACGCGGTGCTCGCCACCCGAGTCAAGCGCGTCGTCCACGTCTCCACCGACGAGGTCTACGGCTCCATCGACGAGGGATCCTGGACCGAGGAGTGGCCGCTGGCGCCCAACTCCCCGTACTCCGCCTCCAAGGCCGCGTCCGACCTGCTCGCACGCTCGTACTGGCGCACCCACGGCCTCGACCTCTCCATCACCCGGTGCTCCAACAACTACGGCCCGTACCAGCACCCGGAAAAGCTCATTCCGCTGTTCGTCACCAACCTGCTGGAGGGCGAGCAGGTGCCGCTCTACGGCGACGGCAGCAACATCCGCGAGTGGCTGCACGTCGACGACCACTGCCGTGCGATCGACCTCGTCCTCGACAAGGGCCGGGCCGGGGAGATCTACAACATCGGCGGCGGCAACGAGCAGACGAACCGGGCCATCACCGAGCGGCTCATCGCTCTGACGGGACAGGACTGGTCCAAGGTCCGTCACGTCCCCGACCGCAAGGCGCACGACCTGCGCTACTCCCTCGACGAGTCCAAGATCCGCGAAGAGCTCGGCTACGCCCCGCTCATGACCTTCGAGCAGGGCCTCGCCGACACCGTCGCCTGGTACCACGACAACCCCGGCTGGTGGAAGGGGACCAAGCACAACAAGCAGGGATGAAAGCCACTCGCCCCATGTCGCCGGTCGCCGACCGTGCGGCACGGAGCGGGACGGCCCCCCACCATCGGCTACCACGGAGGAATCCATGAGCGTGCACAAGAAACTTGTGCTCGACGAGGTCCGCAAGTACCACCAGGACACCCAGGGCGACGGCGTGTTCGTCCCCGGCACCACGGAGATCTGGCCGTCCGGAGCGGTGCTCGACGAGGATGACCGGATCGCGCTCGTCGAGGCAGCCCTGGAGATGCGCATCGCGGCCGGCCGCAGCTCCCGCAAGTTCGAGTCGTCCTTCGCCCGCAAGATGAAACGGCGCAAGGCCCACCTCACCAACTCCGGCTCCTCGGCGAACCTGCTCGCGACGACGGCTCTGACCTCACACCTCCTGGAGGACCGCAGGCTGCGGCCCGGCGACGAGGTCATCACCGTGGCGGCGGGGTTCCCCACCACGGTCAACCCGATCCTGCAGAACGGCCTCATTCCGGTTTTCGTCGACGTCGAACTCGGCACCTACAACACGACAGCGGACCGCGTCGCCCAGGCCATCGGTCCCAAGACCCGGGCGATCATCATCGCGCACGCGCTCGGCAACCCCTTCGCAGTCGCCGAGATCGCCCAACTCGCGGTCGACCACGACCTGTTCCTCATCGAGGACAACTGCGACGCGGTCGGTTCGACGTACGACGGCAAACTCACCGGCACCTTCGGCGAGCTGACCACCGTCAGCTTCTACCCGGCCCACCACCTCACGATGGGCGAGGGCGGCTGCGTCCTGACGGCTGACCTGGCACTCGCCCGGATCGTCGAGTCCCTGCGCGACTGGGGTCGCGACTGCTGGTGCGAGCCCGGTGAGAGCGACAAGTGCCTCAAGCGGTTCAAGTACCAGATGGGCACACTGCCGGCCGGCTACGACCACAAGTACATCTTCTCGCACGTCGGTTACAACCTGAAGGCCACCGATCTGCAGGCGGCGCTCGGCCTCACCCAGCTCGCCAAGCTCGACGACTTCGTCGAGGCGCGCAAGCGCAACTGGCGGCGGCTGCGCGACGGCCTGGACGGCGTCCCGCACCTCCTGCTGCCCGAGGCGACACCGCGCAGCGACCCGAGTTGGTTCGGATTCGTGCTCACCGTCAGTCCGGACGCCCCCTTCAAGCGCGCGGAGCTGGTGGACTTCCTGGAAGGCCGCAAGATCGGCACCCGGCGTCTCTTCGCCGGCAACCTCACCCGGCACCCCGCCTACATCGACCAGCCCCACCGGGTCGTCGGCAACCTCGACAACAGCGACGTCATCACCGAGCAGACCTTCTGGGTCGGCGTCTACCCGGGCCTGACCGAGGAGATGCTCGATTACATCATCTCCTCGGTGAAGGAATTCGTGGAGGCCCGCGGATGACCATGGAGATCGTGGGCAACGGCTTCCTCGCCAGGAACCTGCGCCCGTACGCGGACCGTCACCCGGACACCGTCGCGGTGGCGGCCGGCGTCTCCTGGGCGAGCGGCACCTCCGACGCCGACTTCGCCCGCGAGGCCGCGTTGCTCGCCGACGTCGCCGTCCGGTGCCGTGCCACCGGACGGCGTCTGCTCTTCTTCTCCACCGCGGCCACCGGCATGTACGGCGCCATGGACGGGCCGGGGCGGGAGGACAGCCACATCGTGCCCTGCACCCCTTATGGCGCCCACAAGCTCGCCCTGGAGCAGCAGCTGCGGGCCAGCGGCGCCGACTACCTGATTCTGCGTCTCGGTCATCTCGTCGGCCCCGGTCAGCCCGCGCACCAGCTGATTCCTGCCCTGATCCGGCAGATGCGCGAAGGGGATGTGCGCGTGCAGCGCGACGCGGCCCGCGACCTGATCGACGTACGCGACGTCGTCACGGTCATCGACCGGCTGCTCGCCCAGGGCCTGCGCGGCGAGATCGTCAACGTCGCATCCGGCGTGGCGGTCCCCGTGGGACACATCGTCGACCACCTGGAGGAACGGCTCGGCCTGCGAGTGAACAGGGCGTACCAGGACGCCGGCGCCCAGCACGACATCTCCATCGAAAAACTGCGCTCCCTCGTCCCGGAGACCGCAGCGATGGGCTTCGGCCCCTTCTACCACCGTCAGGTCCTCGACGCGTTCCTCGCGTCGGAGGGCGCATCGTCCGGGGCCTGATTCCCAGGAACCCCTCCGACCAGAGGAGTTACCCACGTGCTTTCCTCCCTTGTCAGGACTGGATCCGGGACCGGCCGGCTGCGGCCGCGCCACGACCCCTCGGTCGCCGAGCGCATCGCCGCGTCGGCCGCCACCGTCACGGGCGCGAGCCTGCGCACCGAGGACTTCCCGCAGTGGCTCGAAGGGCGCCGAAGGGCCCATCGGTTCACCGTGGACCGGATCCCCTTCCATGCGCTCGACGGCTGGTCCTTCGACGACACCACCGGCAACCTCGTGCACCGCAGCGGCCGGTTCTTCTCCGTCGAGGGACTGCACGTCACCCGGGACGAAGGGCCGCACGGCGAGTGGTACCAGCCCATCATCAAGCAGCCCGAGGTCGGGATCCTCGGCATTCTCGTCAAGGAGTTCGACGGGGTTCTGCACTTCCTCATGCAGGCCAAGATGGAGCCCGGCAACCGCAACCTGCTGCAGCTCTCGCCGACCGTGCAGGCCACCCGGAGCAACTACACCAAGGTCCACAAGGGCGCCGATGTGAAGTACATCGAGTACTTCACCCAGCCCGGCCGCGGCCGGGTCATCGCCGATGTGCTGCAGTCCGAGCACGGATCGTGGTTCTTCCACAAGAGCAACCGCAACATGATCGTCGAGGCCGTCGGCGACGTGCCGCTCGACGACGACTTCTGCTGGCTCACCCTCGGCCAGGTCGGCCAGCTCCTGCACCGCGACAATGTCGTGAACATGGACTCGCGTACGGTCCTCGCCTGCGCTCCGTTCCCCGACGACGGGGCGGACGCCCTGCTCTCGGACACCGAACTCGTCTCGTGGTTCACCGCCGAGCGCTCCCGGCACGACATACGCGCCGAGCGCGTCCCGCTCCACGAACTCCCCGGCTGGGTCCGCGGCACGTCGACCATCGATCACGAGCTGGGCCGGTACTTCCGCGTCGTCGCCGTCTCCGTGGAGGCGGGCAGCCGCGAGGTCACCGGCTGGACCCAGCCCCTGTTCGAGCCCCTTGGCCTCGGCGTCACCGCCTTCCTGACCCGGCGGATCGGCGGCGTGCCGCACGTCCTGGTGCACGCGCGCGTGGAGGGCGGCTTCCTCGACACCGTCGAGCTCGGCCCCACCGTCCAGTACACGCCGGACAACTACGGGCACCTGACCGGCGAGGATCGGCCGCCCTTCCTCGACCTGGTCCTCGACGCCGACCCGGCCCGCATCCAGTACGAGGCCGTCCACTCGGAGGAAGGCGGCCGCTTCCTCAACGCGGAGAGCCGATACCTTCTGATCGAGGCCGACGAGGAGCAGGCCCCGTTGGACCCGCCCGCCGGTTTCCAGTGGGTCACCCCCGCCCAGCTCACTTCCCTCGTACGGCACGGCCACTACGTGAACGTCCAGGCCCGGACCCTGCTCGCCTGCCTCAACGCGACGGCGGTGCTCTCCGGATGAAGACCGTGCGGATCGGGGTCCTCGGCTGCGCGGACATCGCACGCCGCCGCATGCTGCCCGCCATGGCGGCGGAGCCCGGCATCACCATCGCCGCCGTCGCCAGCCGCGACAGCGCGAGGGCGCGCGAGCTGGCAGGGCGGTTCGGCACCCGGCCCGTGACCGGGTACGCCGAGCTCCTGGAGCGGGACGACATCGACGCGGTGTACGTCCCGCTGCCCGCCGCCCTGCACGCGCGGTGGACCGAGGCGGCCCTGCGGGCGGGTAAGCATGTCCTCGCCGAGAAGCCGCTCACCACGTCCCTGGCCGAGAGTCGTCGGCTGATCGCCCTGGCACAGGAGTCGGGTCTCGCCCTGATGGAGAACGTCATGTTCATCCATCACTCCCAGCACGACGCCGTACGGAAACTCGTGTGGGACGGCGCGATCGGCGAGCCGCGCGCCTTCCACGCCGCGTTCGCGATTCCCAGGCTGCCCGACGACGACATCCGGTACATCCCGGAGCTCGGCGGCGGGGCACTGTGGGACACCGGCGTCTATCCGGTGCGTGCCGCCCTGCACTTTCTGGGCGAGAACCTCCAGGTGCTCGGCGCCATGCTCACCCAGGAACCCGGCCGGCGGGTGGACACCGCGGGCTCGGCGCTGCTGCGCACACCCGAAGGCGTCGGCGTCCAGCTGACGTTCGGGCTCGACCACGGCTACCGATCCGCCTACGAGATCTGGGGCAGCCAGGGGCGGATCACGGTGGAGCGGGCCTTCACACCACCCGCCGACCACCGTCCCCTGATCCGGGTTGAGCGCCGCGGTGTCGAGGAGATCTCGCTGAGCCCCGACGACCAGGTGGCCGCCACCCTCCGGGCGTTCACCGCGGCGGTTCGCGACGGTGCGGCGCGGGATTCGGTGTGCGTGCGCCAGGCGGAGCTGCTGCACGAGCTGCGCGAGCGCGCGCTGCCGAGCCGACCGTGACGGTCCCCCCGCTACCGAGGAGGGGCGGCCGCGCGGCCGGCGCGCCGGGAGTGGACTCCATGTCGGTCCCGGCTACGGGCGGTCCGCCGCGAGTCTGCCCCTGGGGGCAGGCCCTGGCCGAGCAGGCCACGACCTTGCACCGGGGCAGGCCGCCTTCGCCGCGAACCCCCACGACCGGCGCCGGCTACTTCGTGGTCGCCCACTCCAACGGCGGCAAGCCGGCCCTGGTGGCGGCTCCGGGGCCTGGCGGCGACGCGTTCATGGGCTTCGACATCTCGGGGCACGGCCGTCGCTTCGCCGTAGGGCTGCCCCAACTGCCGGGCGTGCATGGCCGCGCCGACGAGGCCACGGCGGACCTGACGATCCGGCTGTGGGCGGCGCCCCGCACCTACCACCTCAGCACGCTGGCATTTCTCGAAGAGTGCCTGCTGACGCGCGACGCCGCCGTCCAGGCTTCCGATGCGCGCTCCGGGACCCCGGTCACGGAACTCGCATGTCAGAGTGCGGTTCGCTGAAAGTCAATTCCCGGTGAACGGCATTGCCCTGTCGTTCGCTGCCGAAGAAGCTGGTCACCAGTCTCCACCGAACTCACTTTCTTGCCGGGGTCATCCGGACACCTTCCCTCACCGACAGGAGAGACAAGCATGGGCAATCTCACCGGAAAAACGGCACTGGTCACGGGGGCGAGCCGGGGAATCGGCCGGGCCATCGCCGAAAAGCTCGGATACGCGGGCGCCCTCGTGGCCGTGCACTACGCGACCGGGGCCGACGCCGCTGCGGAGGTCGTCGAATCCATCGAGAAGGACGGCGGCCGCGCCTTTAGCGTGAAGGCGGAACTCGGCGTCCCCGGCGATGTCGACGTGCTTTTCGAAGGTCTTGAGTACGGCCTGAAGGAGCGCACCGGCGCGACCGATCTGGACATCCTGGTGAACAACGCCGGCGTCATGGCGATGGGAGCACCCGAAGAGGTCACGCCCGAGATGTTCGACCGCATGATGGCGGTCAACGCCAAGGCGCCCTTCTTCATCGTGCAGCGCGCCCTGTCCGTCATGCCCGACGGCGGCCGCATCATCAACGTCTCGTCCGGCCTCACCCGGGTCGCGAGCCCGGACCAGGTGACGTACGGAATGACCAAGGGCGCCCTTGAACAGATAGCGCTGCATTTCTCCCGCCATCTGGGAAACCGGCGGATCACCGTCAACAGCGTGGCGCCCGGCAGCACGGACAACGGCAGCGCACTGTTCCAGATTCCCGAGGTCCGCGAGACGCTGTCGCAGCTCAGCACCTTCGGTGAGGTCGCGGAACCGGCGGCCATCGCCGATGTGGTGGCCTTCCTGGCGTCCGAGGACGCCCGCTGGATCACCGGGGCCTTCATCGACGCCAGCGGCGGCACGCTGCTCGGCTGAGCGCCGGATGCAGCCGAATTCCGAAGAGAGAGAAACCACCGTCATGTTCGGATCGCTGTCCGCTGTTCTGATCAAGTGTGACAACTTCGAGGAAATGAAAGCCTTCTACCGGGACCGTCTGGACATGGCGACGGTGAAGGAAGGCGATGGGTGGATCGTCCTGGACACCGGCTCCGGCGGCGAACTCGTCCTGGGCGGTGACACCGGTGGCGACACCATGGCCATCGCCTTCACCGGGGCCGAACTGGGCCCCGCCAGGGAAGGCCTGAGGGACTCCGGTCCCACGGAGATCGAGAAGCACTCCGACATGCATCGGTTCTTCGTGAAAGACCCGGACGGCAACACCGTCCTGATCATCGACTGAATCCGGCCGCCACCTCATCATCCAGACGCAGCAGGGAGTATCCGTGAAGATCCTCTTCGTCGCGAGCGGGAGTCCCGCGACGGTGTTCGCCCTCGCACCGCTCGCCACCGCAGCGCGCAATGCGGGACACGACGTGTTCATGGGCGCCGTGGAGGACATGGTTCCTTACATCGCGTCGGCGGGAATTCCGGCGCTCTCCATCGCGCCGTCCTCGATCCGGCGATACGCCACCATGGACCGCGAGGGCAATCCGGTCAGGATGCCCGAGACCCCGGAGGAGGAGCTGGACTTCGCCGGGCACTGGTTCGGGCGGATGGCGGCAGGGAGCATGGACGCGCTCCGGGAGGTCACCGCGAACTGGCGCCCCGACCTGGTGGTCGGCGGTTCGATGTCCTTCGCGGCCGCGCTGATCGCCGCCGAACTCGGCGTTCCTTACGTACGACAGGCCTGGGACACCGGCGACGCCTGGCGCACGGACCCCGCCGCGAGCGACGAACTTCGCCCGGAGCTACGGGCATTGGGGCTCGACCGGCTGCCTGATCCGGCCCTCTTCGTCGACATCTGCCCGCCGAGCCTGCGGCCGACGGACGCGCCGCCCGCCCAGATGATGCGCTGGGTCCCGGCCAACGGGCAGCGGCGGCTCGAACCGTGGATGTACACCAAGGGCAACCGGCCGCGCATCCTCGTCACCTCGGGCAGCCGTTTGGTGTTCGCGAAGAAGACCGGGTTCCTGCGAGGACTGGTCGCCGACATGGCCGCGCTCGACGCGGAAGTGGTCATCGCGACGCTGGACGAGGTCGCGGAGGAGCTGAGGACCGAACTGCCCGGCGTACGGGCCGGCTGGGTGCCGCTCGACGTGGTGGTGCCGACCTGCGACGTGGTCGTGCACCACGCGGGCGGCGTCACCGCCCTGACGGCGATGAATGCCGGTGTGCCGCAGCTGATCGTGCCGCAGGGCGGCAACTTCGTGGAGGCGGGGCTGCGTATCTCCGACTTCGGAGCCGCCATCACCCTCGGCGAGAACACCCCGGAGGCCGTCGAGAAGGCCTGCGGGGAGCTGATCGGCAACCCCTCCTATGCCGAGCGGGCGCGGGAGCTCTCCGCGGAGATCGCGGCGCTGCCGCTGCCCGCCGAAGTGGTGGGAGCACTGGAGTGTCTGGTCTGACGCTTCGCGTCGAGAACAGGCCGATGACGTCCGGCGGGCCGACGGCAGACGGCCGGTCGAAGGCACAGAACGATCAGAACGAGAAATGGAGAGCACGGCATGAGTGAGTCACGTCCGATCCGCGTGGTGATGGCCAAGCCCGAGGCGGGAGGCAAGGGATCGGCCGCACCGCCGGTCCTCGTCGACGCCTTCACCAAGGCAGGCATCGAGGTCGTCCACGCCGGCGACGACCAGAGCCCGGCGGGCCTGGTCGCCACTGTCGTCCGTGAGGGCGCCCAGATCATCTGCATCTCAAGCCTGCTGGGCGAGCACCAGGCGCTCTTCGGTGGAGTCCTCGACCTCCTCTCCGAGCAGGGCGTCGGGCAGGTGACCGTGATCGGCGGCGGCATCATCCCGACGGCCGACATCGCGGTGCTCAAGGAACGCGGCGTCACGGAGATCTTCTCCTCCGGCACGCCGCCGTGGGCCGCGGCGGAGTGGGTGCGCGACCACGTCCGTGATTCGTCCGGCGTCTGACACCGCCGTTTCCCGCGACGGGCACCGGTGCCCGTCGCGGGAGACAGAGCACCTCCCTCACCTTCATCTCGGCAGGAGACGATGATGCGCGTCCTCATGATCAACACACCCGTTTCGACTCATCTCACCCCGCTGGTCCCGCTCGCGTGGGCGCTGCGCGCCGCAGGGCACGAGGTGCTGGTGCTCGGGCGCGAGGACGTCCTCGGCGCGGCCGCGTCGGCGGGCCTGAACGCCGTGAGCATCGGCGACTGGCTCAAGCTGGACGACATACTGGTCGAGCGGCTCGGCGGCAAGCGGCCTCTGCAGTCCTGGGGCAGGCCGGCCCTGGACCAGCTCTCCAACGTCGGCTCCCTGTGGATGCCCCAGACACTGGAGGTACTGCCCGCGTACCTGGACCTGGCCCGCGACTTCGGACCCGACCTGGTTCTCTCCGACCCGATCGAGTTCATCTCGCTGATCGTGGGGGAGGATCTCGGCGTCCCCGTGGTGCAGCAGCGCTGGGGTGTCGACCCCATCTCGGACCAGGTCCGCGGCGCGGGCGAGACCTGGTTCAAGGACATCCTCGCGGAGCGGGGCCTGACCGGCCTGCCGCGCCCGGCCGTCCTGCTCGACCCGTGTCCGCCCAGCCTCCAGCTGGCCGGCGTGACTCCCGGCACCCCCATGCGCTATGTGCCCTTCAACGGCAACGGCCGGCTGCCCGAGTGGCTCCGGCGCGATGCCCGGGAGCGTGGAACGGCCCGGCGCGTCGCCGTCTCTCTGGGCGGGCGCACTCTCGCGTACAACGGTGTCCCCCTCATGCGGAACATCCTGGACGCGCTCGGCTCGCTGCCGGACATCGAAGTGCTGGCGACCGTGGAGGAGGAGTACCGCGAGGCGCTCGGTGAGGTCCCCGGCAACGTACGCGTCATCGATCCCGTCCCGCTACACCTGCTGCTCGGCTCCTGCCACGCCATCGTCCACCACGGCGGCTCGGGCACGGCCATGACCGCGAGCGCCTTCGGCCTGCCGCAGCTCGTCCTGCCCCAACTGGCGGACCAGTTCTGGCACGGCGACGCTCTGGCTCGGGTGGGCGCGGCCATCACCATCGACAGTGTCGAGCGCCAGGACGAGCCGGAGCCGGTGCGCGAGGCAGCGGCCGCGCTGCTCGGCGACCCGGCCTACGAGAAGGCGGCGGGGGAACTGCGCGCGGAAATCGCCGCGATGCCGGCCCCCTCTCGGGTCGTGACCGACCTGGAGAAGCTGGTCGCGGCCCGCTGAGACCATGGTGACCGGCCGCGTGACGTCACGAGTCGCAACCCGACCCCCGGCCATGGACTCACAGGTCTTCCTCGGCCGACGAGTCCAGGGTCTCCAGCGCGGATTCAAGCAGCGCCTTCCGCTTCTCCTCCGGGTCGCCCTCGATCGCCGACAGGAAGAAGGCGCCGAAGTGCACGCTGGCCAGGGCATCGGAGATGCGGACCTGGCTGCGGACGGACGCGCCGTCCTGGTACATCAGCTCACCGATGGCGGCGATCCGGTCGTTGAGGGTCTGGCCGATCCCGAGGGTACGGAGTGCCGCCCCGCTCTCCTGCATGATGCGGAAGAGCGGGGCGGCGCCCATGAGCGCCTCGCTGTAGCGGCGCAGCACTTCCCGCTTGGTCTCCAGGTTCCGTGGCTGCGTCCGTGCCCAGGCGACCAGCTCGTCGACGGGTCCGCCGAGGCCCTGGGAGATCGCCACGAGGATCTCTTCCTTGGCCTTGAAGTGGTAGTAGAGCGCCGCCTTGGTGATGCCGAGCCCTTCGGCGATCTCGCGCATCGATGTCTTCTCGTAGCCGCGCTCGATGAAGAGCTCGAGGGCGACGGACTGGATCTTGTCGCGGGTGTTGGCCCCGCGCACGTGCGGTGTGCCGCCCATGGGTTTCTCCTGTGTGCCGCATCGACCGCCTGGGGCCGATTCTACTTGACGGTCGGTAAGTGAGTGCCTTAGCTTCTCCATTGTATTCACTTACCGTGCGGTTGGTAAGTACGGTCGCCAGGCCGCCCCGCCGCACTTCCGGCCCATGTCACCGGGTCGGCTCGCCAGACCTGATCAAGGGAGCAGACCATGTCGCACGACCCGACCGCGGGAAGGGCGGCCGTCGTGGCGCCGCCGAATCACCGTTTGTTCGCCGTGATGACGGCGGCCGTGGTGGCGATGCTGCTCGCGGCGCTGGACAGCCTCATCCTGGGCACCGCCATGCCGACCATCGTCGGCGAGCTGGGCGGCCTCGAACACCTCTCATGGGTGGCCTCGGCGTACATGCTCGCGACCGCCGCCACGACGCCGATCTGGGGCAAGCTCGGCGACATGTACGGCCGCAAGGGGGTCTTTCTGGCGTCGATCGCCCTCTTCCTCGCGGGCTCCGTCGTGTCGGGCCTTGCCCAGTCCATGGGCCAGCTCATCGGCTTCCGGGTGCTGCAGGGCCTCGGCTCCGGAGGCCTGATGGTCGGCGCGCTCTCCCTCATCGGCGAGCTGGTCACTCCGCGGGAGCGCGGCAAGTTCCAGGCCATGTCGTCGGCCGTCATGGGCGTGGCGATGGTCGGCGGCCCGCTGGCCGGCGGCTTCCTCACCGATCACCTGGGCTGGCGCTACTGCTTCTACGTCAACGTGCCGTTCGGCCTCGCCGCCTTCGTGACGATTGCGGTCGCGCTGAAGCTGCCGAAGCGGCGCTCCCAGGCTCCCATCGACTATCCGGGTGCCGCCCTGCTCGCCGCGGTGATCACCTCGCTGGTGCTGGTCACCACCTGGGGCGGCACGCGGTACGACTGGTCCTCGCCGGTGATCATCGGCCTGATCGCGATCGCGGTGGCCGGGGCCTTCGCCCTGCTGGCCGTGGAACGCCGTGCCGTCGCGCCGGTGCTGCCGCTGACCGTCTTCCGCAGCGCCAACTTCAGCTGGGCCAACGTCGTCTCCTTCCTCTTCGGCTTCGTGATGGTCGCCGCGATGACCTTCCTGCCGATCTATCAGCAGACCGTGCAGGGCGCCTCGGCCTCCAGCGCGGGACTGCTGATGCTCCCGCTTCTGCTCGGCATGGTCGGCACGAACGCGTTCGGTGGCCAACTCATGGCCAAGCAGGGCAACTTCAAGCTGTACGCGATCGCCGGCGGCGTCCTCCTCCTCGTCGGCATCCTCCTGCTCTCTCTGATGGACACCAAGACCGGACGCCTTGAGACCGGCACCTACATGGTGGTCTTCGGGGTCGGCCTCGGGCTGCTGATGCAGGTGACTCTGTCCGTGGCGATGGAGAGCGTCGAGATGAAGGACCTGGGCGTGGCCTCCTCCATGGTCACGCTCACCCGAACGATCGGCGGCGCCTTCGGTGTCTCGCTCGCCGGCATCATCTTCAACGAGCGGGTCACCGCGGGCATGGGCGTCGAGCGCGGCGCCACGGGTGGTGACATCAACAGGCTGAGCGCGGAGAGCCTGCTGAAGCTGCCGGAGCCGGTGCGCGAGGTCTACGAGAAGGCAGTCGCCGACGGCACGCACTGGGCCTTCCTGACCGTCTCGGTGGTCGCTGCGGCCGCACTCGCCGCCTCGTGGTTCATCAAGGCCAGGCCCAAGCCCGCGGCTCCGCCGCTCGCGACCGCCCCCACCGACCAGGTCGGCGCTGCCGGCTGAGCGACCGCACGCCACCAGGTCGGACCAACCCACACGACAACGACGCGAGAACGGGGGCTGCACCGTGCAGGCAGTCGAGGTGAAAGTGCCGGGTGTCCACGTCCTGACGCCGAGGCAGATCAAGGACGAGCGCGGTGTCTTCTTCGAGTCGCTGCGCACCGACCTGCTCCAGGAGGTCGTGGGGCACCCCTTCGAAGTGAAGCAGATCAACTACTCGGTGTCCCGCCGCAACACCCTGCGGGGGGTCCACAGCGTCACCAGCCCGCCGGGGCAGGCCAAGTACGTCTCCTGTGTCCGCGGCGCGTTCCGTGACTTCGTCGTCGACCTGCGGGTGGGCTCGCCGACCTTCGGACAGTACGACTTCAACCTCCTCGATGCCGCATCGGGCCGCGCCGTCTACATCCCGGAGGGCGTGGGGCACGGCTTCCTCACGCTCACCGAGGACGCCTGCATCTGCTACGTCCTGTCGAGCACGTACGTCCCCGGCACCCAGATCGACATCGACCCCCTCGACCCGGATCTCGCCCTGCCGTGGGGCTTCACCGAGCCGCCGCTGATCTCCGAGAAGGACAGGACGGCGCGTTCGCTCGCCGCCACCCTGGAGGCCGGACTCCTCTCGGAGTGGCCCGGCGGCAGCTGACCGCGGGCCCCTTCCCCGGCCTCCCCGGACCCACGCACCCTGCTCGCATCGCGGACCACCCCCCCCGTTGGGCGGTGCGGGCGGGATGCGTGCCTTCTCTCCCAAGGAACATGATGCGTGTCCTCTTCGTCGTCACGCCCGTCGCAGGCCATCTCTCCCCCCTGGCGCCGCTGGCCTGGGCGCTCCGAGACGCGGGGCACGAGGTGCTGGTGGCGGGACAGCCCGACATCCTCGCCACGGCCCGTGCGGCGGGCCTGCACACCGCGACCGTCGGTGAGCCCTTCCGCATGGACGAGATGCTGCTCGGCCGGCTCCCCGCAGGGCAGCGGCTGCTCCAGTCCTGGGGGCGCTTCCCCGACCTGGCGCAGGCTGCCGACTTCGCTCGTTCCTGGGCGGACCACAACAGGACCGTGCTGCCCGGCTACCTGGACCTCGCCCGCGCCTTCGGCCCGGACCTGCTGGTCAGCGATGTACTGGAGTACAGCGCGCTGATCGTGGGCGGCGTTCTCGGGGTCCCCGTGGTGCAGCACCGCTGGGGCGTCGACCCCCTGTCGGAGCCCACCCGGGTCCAGGCCCGCGAGACCCACGCGGACCTCTGCGCGGCGCTGGGCCTGCCTGGTCTGCCCGACCCGGAGATCGTGCTCGACCCGTGCCCGCCTACCCTCCAACTGCCCGACGTGACACCGGGAACGCCGATCCGGCACGTCCACTCGCACGGCAACGGCAACCTGCCGGACTGGCTGCGGGCCGAGTGGACGGCCGCGGCGTCGGACCCCGCGGCCGACCGGCCCCGGCGCGTGATCGTCTCCCTGGGCCGCAGCACCCTCGCACTCAACGGCGTGCCCCTCTTCCGGAGCATCCTGCGGGCGTTCGTGGATCTGCCCGGAGTCGAGGCCGTGGCGACGGTGGACCGGGAGTACCGGGCGGAACTGGGCGAGCCGCCCGCCGGGGTACGGTTGGTCGACCCCGTCCCGCTGCACATGCTGTTCCGCACCGCCGACGCGGTCGTCCACCACGGGGGAGCCGGGACCACGATGAGCGCCGGCTACGCGGGGCTGCCGCAGCTCGTCCTGCCGCAGTTCGCCGACACGTTCGCGAGCGCCGGACAGCTCGTCCGCGCCGGAGCCGGCATCGCCCTGGAGACCGCGGCCGAGCAGGACGATCCCGCGCGGATCAGCGCCGCCCTGGCCGAACTCCTCGCCGAGCCCCGGTACACGAAGGTCGCGGCGTCGCTCGGCCGGGAGATGGCCGACATGCCCGCGCCGTCCCGCGTCGTCGAGGGCCTGGAGAGGCTGGTCGGACATGCGGGTTGACCCCCCTCGCCCGCACCGGACCGCCCTGGTCCGTTCCCACGCGCTGTTCCGCGCCACCCCCTGTTCACGAGAAGAGGCAATTCGATGAAGGCACTGGTGCTGTCGGGTGGCACAGGCACCCGTTTACGGCCCCTCACCCACTCTCTGCCCAAGCAACTGATCCCGCTGGCGGGCAGGCCGGTCGCGGCCCACGTCCTCGACAGTGTCCGGGACCTGGGCGTGCGCGAGACCGGGATCGTCGTCACGGACGGTGGTGAGCAGATCGAGCAGGTGCTCGGCGACGGCTCCGGGTCGGGCCTCTCCCTCACGTACTTCCGACAGGACGCTCCCCGCGGCTTCGGCCACGCCCTCTCGCTCGCGCGCGACTTCCTCGGGGACGACGACTTCGTCGTGTACCGCGGCGACACCCTCGTCACCGAGAGCATCGCCGACCGGGTCGCCGCCTTCGCCGCGGAGCGACCCGCCGCGGGCGTCGTCGTCCCGGAGGCCGCCCCGGACGTCGAGATCGTCCACTTCTTCACCCCCGCCGTCCATGAGGCGGTGGCCGCCCTCGCGGCGGACCGCCCCGGCGACGCGGTGACGCCGGCCGGTGCCGCCCAGTGGCTCCGCGCGCACGGCGGCGACGTACGGACGGGAACGTACACGGGGTACTGGCGGCGGATCGCGTCCGCCGACGACGTGCTGGCGGCCCACCGCACCCTGCTCGACGGGCTGGCCCCGGCGATGGACGGCGACGTCGACGCGCAGAGCCGGATCACCGGCCACGTGGTCATCGAGCCCGGCGCCAAGGTCGTACGGTCCTGGATCGAGGGCCCCGCGGTCGTCGCCGCGGGCGCGCTGGTGGAGGAGTCCCACATCGGCCCGCACGCCACGATCGGCAGGGACTGCTCGGTACACGGCACGCACGTCGACGACTCACTCCTCCTCGAAGGCGCCACGGTGTGGCCCGTCGGCCGTCTCCACGGCTCCCTGATCGGCCGGTTCGCGCAGGTCAGCGCGGCCGACCGGGACGGAGCGCCGCGCCGGAGCCTCGTCGTGGGCGACCACGCCCGGGTCGAGGTGGCGGAGTGACCGGGACGGGCGAGCAGCGCCGCGTGATGGTGCTAGGCGGCACCGGATTCCTCGGCGGGCACCTACGGACCGCGTTCCGGTCCGAAGGCGCCCAAGTGGTCTGTGTCTCCAGGACGTCACCCGGACCGTCGGCCCGCACCGGTGCGCCGGGCGAACGCTTTGTCGCGCTCGACCTGCTCACCGCGAGCCCCCGGGAGCTGCGCGCCCTGTTCGCCGACACCGCCCCGGACGCCGTGGTCAACGCCGCGGGCGCCGTGTGGAAGGTGACGCCGCAGCAAATGCACCGGACCAACACCGAGTTGACGACCACCGTGATAGCCGCGCTGTGCGAGATGTCCCCTGGCCCGCGGCTGATCCAGCTGGGCAGCGTGCACGAGTACGGCGCGGGCACCCGCGACAGTGGGCTGACCGAGGGCAGCACGGAGGCCCCCGTCACCCCCTACGGACGCTCGAAACTGGCCGCGTCGCGGAGCGTCCTCGACGCGGCAGCTGCCGGCGCGCTCGACGGTGTCGTCCTGCGCATGGCCAACATCGTCGGCCCCGGCGTCCCGGCCGGCAGCCTTCTCGGCGACATCGCGGCCCACCTGGAGCGGTACGCCGAGGACCCCGGGGCCACCGATGCCGAGTTGCTCTTCCCCCCGCTGCGCGCGGAGCGGGACTTCGTCGACGTACGCGATGTCGTCGACGCCGTGCTCGCCGCCGCCCGTGCGCCCCGTGCCGAGGTCTCGGGCCGCGTCATCAACATCGGCAGCGGACGCGCGGTCCGGACCGGCGAGGTGGTCGAGCGGCTGCTCGCGCTGAGCGGGCTGCCGGTCCGACTCGTGGAACGGGCGGCCGACGGGGCCGCCCCGGGCGCCGCCGCGGACTGCCAGAAGCTGGACGTCTCCCGCGCCCGGCGGCTCCTCGGCTGGGAGCCGCGCCGGGGCCTGGACGCCTCGCTGTCGGGGCTGTTGTCCAGCCTCTCCCTCGCGTGACGCCGCCCGCGCGAGTGACGTCCCCCCCGAACGAACGAAGCCGAGCCCGCCGTCGGCGCTACCGCCGGAATCCACAACGGAGAACCTGATGCGTGTCCTCTTCGCAGTCTTTCCCGCCGCCGCCCATGTG
This sequence comes from Streptomyces griseoluteus, assembly GCF_004784465.1. Lineage (GTDB taxonomy): Bacteria > Actinomycetota > Actinomycetes > Streptomycetales > Streptomycetaceae > Streptomyces > Streptomyces griseoluteus. Next base: position 234,164 of record NZ_SRRU01000006.1, read on the forward strand.
CATCCGATCGTTCCGCTCGCCTGGGCCCTGCAGAACGCGGGTCACGACGTCCGGGTCGCCATCCACCCCGACGCCGTCGGCCTCGTCACGGAGGCGGGTCTCGCGGCCGTGCCGCTCGGGGCCCGCCACAAGCTCGCCGGAGTCGTCGAGTTCAACTCCAACCTCGACCTGCTCGACTCGCTCGATGACACCCTCTCGCTGGACACCGAGGACGACAGCGCCCGCTGGGAGACCCAGTGGGAGGTGATACGCAACGTCCTCCTGGTCTACCAACCGGTCCTGCCCGACCTGGTGGACTTCGTCCAGGACTGGAAGCCCGACCTGGTCGTCTGGGACCCGTTCTGCGTCCCCGCCGGCGTGGCCGCCCGGGTCGGCGGCGCCGCGCAGGCCCGCTTCCTGTGGGGGCGCGACAACATCGGCTGGCTGCGCGCCAAGTCCCTGGAGCAGCTCGCGGCCCGCGGCGCGGGGCCGGCCGACGACCCGCTGATGCCCCTCATGAGCAACATGCTGGTGCCCTACGGCCTGGAGTACGAGGAGGAGTTCCTCACCGGCCAGTGGACCATCGATCCGATGCCGCAGGGCATGCGGCTTCCCATCGACCTGCCGTACACCGGCGTGCGGCGCTTGCCCTACAACGGAGCCGCCGCCCTGCCCGCCTGGGTCCACCAGCAGCCCGAACGCCCCCGGGTGGTCCTGACGCTCGGCATCGGCGGCCGCGGGCGGCAGCTCTTCCGGCAGAGCGGCGTCTCCTTCCCCGAGGTGGTCGAGGCGGTGGCCGGGCTCGACGTGGAGCTGGTCGCCACGGTCGGCGCCGCGGAGCGGGAGGCCGTCGGCACGACACCGGACAACGTCCGGCTGATCGAGTACATGCCCCTCAACCACCTGCTGCCGACCTGCTCGGCGATCATCCACCACGGTGGCGGCGGCACCTTCGCGGCAGCCGTGGCGCACCAGGTGCCGCAGCTCGTCACGCCGATGCCCTTCTGGGGCGAGGCCGCCACCGCCCAGTACGTCGCAGACAGCGGCGCGGGACTGGTCATCGACAGCTCCCAGTTCACCCCGGACGCACTGCGCAAGTCCCTCACCCGGCTCCTGGACGACCGTTCCTTCCGGGACGGCGCGGCCGCGCTGTACCAGGAGATGCAGGCAGCGCCCAGCCCCAGCGACCTGGTGCCCGTTCTGCAGGAACTGACCGCGCGTCACCGCCGCTGAGCCGCCGAGGCTTTCCACCCGTCAGGAAAGGAAGGACCGCCGTGTCAGCAAGGGCCGTCGTGCCGGCATCGTCACCTCGCCTCGCGCTGCTCGTGGGCAGCACCCGCTCGGGCGGTGCCGGCCGCACAGTGGCGCGGTGGTTCCTCGCCCGTGCCGAGGAACACGGCTTCAGGGACGTCGACGTGATCGACCTGGCCGCGATCGAGCTGCCGGTGGTGACGGGCGCCGTCACCGGGGAAGGACCACCGCCGGTCGTGGCGGACCTGGCCCGGCGGATCGACGCCGCGGAGGCCTTCGTGGTGGTGACGCCGGAGTACAACCACAGTTTCCCCGCCCCGCTGAAGAACGCCATCGACTGGTTCAGGCAGGAGTGGTATGCCAAGCCGGTCTCCTTCGTCTCCTACGGCGGCATCTCCGGCGGACTGCGTGCGGTGGAGCAACTCCGCCTTGTGTTCGGGGAGTTGCACGCCGTGCCGATCCGGGACTCGGTCAGCTTCCACCGCACCCGGGAGCAGTTCGACGAGGGCGGCGCGCCGAAGGACCCGGTGGGCTGCGGCACGGCCGCGAAGATCATGCTCGACCAGCTCTCCTGGTGGGCGCGGTCGCTGACCGAGGCCCGGGCGAAACGGCCCTACACAGCATGAGAACGAACAACGACATCGGGACAGTGGAGGAAACAGTGACGTCACCACAGAAGGCAGGAACCCTGCTCAGCGCGGCCGAGGACGTCGCTGCCCTGGCAGGTGACCAGGCGGCCCGCGCGGACGAGACGCGCCGCCTCGACCCGGATGTCATGAAGGCCGTGCTCGGCGCCGGCTTCGCCCGGCACTTCGTCCCCGTCGAACACGGTGGTGCGGCGGGCACGTTCGCCGAGCTCACCGAGGCCCTGGTCACGGTGGGAACGGCCTGTGCCGCCTCGTCCTGGAGCGCCTCGATCGTCGCGGGCCTCGGCCGGATGGCGGGCTTCCTGCCCGCCGAGGGGCGTGCGGAGGTATGGAAGGACGGCCCGGACGCCGTGGTGGTCGGCTCGCTCGCGCCGCTGGGCAGGGCTAAGGCGGTGCCGGGCGGCTGGCGGCTCTCCGGCACATGGCCCTCCATCAGCGTTGTCGACTTCTCCGACTGGGCGCTGGTGCGTGCGGTGGTTGCGGACAGCGAGGGCCAGGCGCTACGCGTCTTCGTGGTCCCGCGGTCCGGCTACGAGATTCAGGACACCTGGTCCAACGTCGGCATGCGTGCGACCGGCAGCAACACACTCGTCGTCGACGACGTCTTCGTCCCCGACGCGCGGACCTTGGAAGGTGACGACCTCTTCCAAGGGCGTCCCCGCACCTCGTCCGCTGCCTGCCACAGCGTCCCGCTGCAGGCCGTCAACGGTCTCTCCTTTGCGGCGCCGGCCCTGGGTGCCGCACGCGGGGCACTCGCAGTCTGGTCGGATTACGCCACGGCGAAGTTCCGCAGTGCACCGAGGGAGCCTGGCGGCCCGGGAATCAGTCGCGGCTTCTACGCGACCACGCTGGCACGTGCGGCCGGGGAAATCGATACGGCGTACCTGCTGCTCGACAGGGCCGGCAGGGTCGCCGACCGGGGTGCAGGGGTGACACCGCTGGAAGCGGCCCGCAACACGCGTGACTGCGCCCTGGCCGTCGAGACCTCGGTGACCGCGGTGAACCGGATATTCGGTGCCGCAGGTACCAGCGGTCACTCCACCGCAAGCTCGCTCCAGCGCTTCTGGCGGGATGCCAACGCCGCGGCCACCCATGTCGGCCTGCAGTTCGAGCCCGCCGCGATGGCCTACGCGTCGGCGGTCTCGGCACACCTGCCCGACACGAAGTAGCGCATTCAGGGCATGGGCCGGCCGGTGCGCGAATCGAGGCGCGCGCCGTGTGGCACGACAGAGAGCGGGATGGAGTGCTCGGCAGCGTTCTGCCATCAGCGGTGGTCTGGGAGGAGGAGTTCGGTGACTCCGCGTCCGTCGAACTGTTCCCGGAGGAGGCGGTGTTGGTGCGCGATGCCGTACCGCGACGCGTCAACGAGTTCGGGACGGTCCGTGAGTGTGCGAGGCGGTCCCTGGCAAGGCTTGGAGTGGCGCCCGTACCCATCCTGCCCGGAACGAGGGGGGAGCCCCGATGGCCTCCAGGCATCGTCGGCAGCATGACGCACTGCGAGGGATTTCGTGGGGCTGCTGTGGCATGGAGTCGGGACATCGCTTCCTTCGGAATCGACGCCGAGCCGCATGAACCTCTTCCTCCAGGCCTTCTGACGAAGGTCGCGCGCCCCGAGGAGATTCCAAGGATCGCGCAGTTGGGGAGGCGTGACCCCACCGTGCAGTGGGGCCGTCTGACCTTCAGCGCCAAAGAAGCCGTTTACAAAGCGTGGTTTCCGCTGGCACGGCGTCGCTTGGGGTTCCATGACATCGCCATCACATTCGACCCACTGGTACGGCACTTCCGGGCCCGGCTGTACGCGGCCGGGCTTGTTCTCCATGGACAGTCCGTAACGACTGTTTCCGGCAACTGGACAGATGAATGCGGCTTGATCTGTACGGCAGTTGTGGTCGAGCGTAACCACTCGTGCGATATGCTCGCAAAGCCGGTCCCGATGGCAGAAATTGAAAGGCCGGCCGTGTCGGCCGGGAGACTCAGCGGCGATTGCGTCCGCGGGCACGGCTGAAATGCCGACTCTTTCGCGCGATCTCGGTTCGACGGGCGGCGCACACCACTTGACCGGACCATCCCGTATTCAATTGGAGTTCCTTCATGACCGCAGACAATCGCTCCGCAGGCCGAGTCCCCGCAGGCACCCGGGTTCGGAACCGGCTCATCGCCTTGGCCGTGGCTGAGGCGGTAGCCGCAGCAACATGGTTGATCGGCAATGCGGCCGGTGCCGAGCTCACCGTGAACCAGAACGGGGTAACGGAGATCACTCTTGCGGGAGCTCTCGTCACCACTCTCTTTGCCGGCCTCGTCGGCTGGGGCCTGCTTGCCGTTCTCGAACGATTCACGCAACGGGCCCGAACGGCATGGACGTACGTCGCCGGTGCAGTCCTTTTGCTGTCCTTGTTCCCCACGATCCTGGCTGATGCCACCACCGGCACACGTCTGACGCTGACTGTGATGCACCTGATGGTGGGCGCGGTTCTCATCCCGTCCTTCCGTCGATCCGCGCGCGGGACCTGAGAACGTTTGGCAGGATCGGGGCATGGCAACGGGACCTGTTTCCGGTGTGAGAACGTCCACGTCCGCAACACCGAAAATCCAGGTCCCGTGGGGATGTGTCTCCGGCCTGATCACCTGGCACTGGTGAGCGCGCCGAAAGGCCCTACGATCTCAGCATGGTGAGCCGTGGTAACGGCTCACCGACAGCACGAACATGAGATCGCACGACACGGCTACGCCGTGCCTCACTGGTTGCCGAGCCGGAATCCGACGCCGCGTACGGTGACGATCCAGCTACTGGAACCGAGCTTGCTGCGCAGGCTGCTGACATGCGTGTCTATGGTCCGCCCGCGCAGCGGCACGGAGTCACCCCACACCTGAGCTGTCAGCTGCTGGCGGGGAATAACCGTGTCAGGCCAGGAAGCGAGGAGGTGGAGGAGGTCGAATTCCTTACGGGTCACCTCGATCAACCTTCCATCGAGGCGTACCTCCCGTGAGTTCACGTCGATCCGAAGGGGCCAGTGTTCGATCACCTGCTCCAGGGGCCACTGCGGCTGTATCCTGCGCATGATGGCGTCCATACGGGCCATCAGCTCACGGATGCCGTACGGTTTGGTCATGCAGTCGTCAGCGCCGGCCTGCAGGACCAGCACGCGGTCGAGTTCGGACTCCCGCGCCGTGACGGCGATGACCGGAGTCTGACTGGAGGCCCGGATGCTGCGGCAGACCTCGAGTCCGTCCAGGTCGGGCAGGTCCAGGTCGAGCAGGACAAGGTCAGCGTTTCGGTGGACTTGGAGCGCTTTGGTCCCGGTGGCAGCGCCCTCCACCCGGTAGCCGTGTCGTCGCAGCCCCTGTGCGAGCTCACTCATTCCGCTCTCCTCGCTTCCGACTGCGAGGATCGCCAGAACTCCCTGGCCCTGCTGCTCCGTCAGCTGTGGAACAACAGGGTGGAGGGGCCGCCGCGTTGGTAAGTTCGCGTGCAGACGTTTTGGCTTCCCGTGCCGTATCGTGCCCGTCGAAAACTGACCCACTTGCTCCCCCTTGGTGTGAAAAATTCCCTCTTCGCGCGATTGGTCATCGTAGAAGAAGTGATCCGTGACATGCCTGGTACGGCGCATCGGCTCGTGGCGGTTCCGGCACAGGGTCGAAAAATTCCTCCACGGATATGGTCTGGAGGATGTCTTCGTTCGTGATCACGTTTGTGGTTTGAGCGTAACAATCGAATTCCGTGCGGGCAAGCGAGATTTTTTGTGTGTGAGGTGTGACGAACGGCACCAGGTGTATCGAGGCGCACGGGAATAGCCCGCAGCACCTTGGTGGAGTGTCGTCCGTCGACCCGGACGTTTTGAATTCTCACTCGTTGACGACGTGTGAGTGAGTTGGTGATTGGGGGGACCTGGCCGGCGGACGCCCATGAGGCCGGGCGGCTACCGCCAGGATTCAGGTCGCCGAAAGGCCGGTACCGATAGGGGTTCGCTGCCCTGTTCAAGGTGTGCGCCAAAGCCGAGGGCAAGTGGTGGGGGGTGGGGGTCGGCTGACGGGGAGTGTGGGAGTGCCCCGCTCGGTCAGCGTGGGACGCGGGGGATGGGGCCAAGATGTTCCTCAAGCCTCACAGGTTTCGTTGAAAAGTGACCTTTCGGCATCCGGGTGAGCCGACGGTCCGGCGGGAGCTGGAGACGGTCCGTGTCTCGCGCGCAGAAACCTGACAGGCTTCCTGGGCGAGGCTGAAGGTGGGGAAAGCGGAATTCCACCTTGGTGGAGCGAGCGGGGACCGACCGGGCCAGGTCGCTGGTCGTATCCGGGGCACCGATGGTGCGACTCTCATCGTGCATCGGGCGGAGAGCTGGTTCTCCGTGTACACGATGTCCGCGACCGATATCCGCGCCCGAATATGTCTTATTCTCTTCACGGGGACGTCAGGTGAGCTGGTCGACGCCGACCTCAAGCCGGTCTGTCCCAGCCAGCCGGGCACGAAACCACACCGAAAACGCCACCGAGACCTACTTGTGCTGCCGTAGGCTTGGACGTCTTTCCGTTCCCCCGTCTACGGGAAACCAAGCCTCTGTGGTGCACCATTTCAGCCCCCCGTCCCGGTCGTACATGACCAGGATCGATCCAACACGAAACCAGGGTGCTTGCCAACCCTGCTTCCCGCCAGCGTTCGTACCCTCGCGCCCAGGCCTTTGCCCCCGGTCGGGATCCTTACCGAGCGGACGTATCCGGCAGTCGCCCCCCCGGGCACGCGACCCTGTCCGTCTCACCTCCGCGCGACGCGCCCTGGGCGGTGCCCCTGTGGGCACGTCGAGGAGCCCGAGCCGCTGGTCGCTGGGGCAAGTCCGGCGCAGGCGGCGAGGTGCGGAGGGGAAGCCGGATCCGTCGCCGACGACGATGAGGATCGCGGTCGTCGATCACGCTCGTCCTCCGGTCGTACTCCCTGCCCGGCCTTTCCTCGGCACCGCCGACCCCGGAGGCCGGACGCCCCGTTGCGGGGCCACCAACAAGGTAATGGGGCCCGTGAGCCCGACGCCGGGCACGACATCGGTCACCCCACCCGGCGGCGGCACGGGGCGTGGCGAAGCCGGGTGTCCTGCAGAAACGCATCAGAGATACAGAGGACGGTGCGCTCAGGGTCAACTCTCGGTGAACTGCTTGCCCCACGTCGCGCGGCCGAAGAAGCTGTAAAGCAGTCTCCGCCGAAGTGGCCTTCCCCGGGCACCGATTGACCACCGACGGGGGAGACGTGGAAGGGCGCACGGCCGAAACCGCACGCAGCGCGGGGCCGAGTCGGAGGACCGACCGGGCCGTTGCCGAGCGCTTCGGGTGTGTGACGGCGCACTCGTCGCCGTGCACTGCTCGACCGAGCCCGGGTCCGTGGCGGACGTCGTAAACCGGTGTATGAGGTCGACGCCGCCCAGCTGCTGATCCAGCGGTGGCGACCAGGGCGTCGGGGTGACGCACCTGGAGGCGGCCCGCAAGGCGCGACTGTCACCGTCGACCGTCGAACCACTCTGTCACCGGTCCGCGCCGGCGACGCTGACGCAAGATGACCGCTGCGACGCACACGGGCTCCCGTTCGAACCTGCGAGATGCGCGTGACCGACGCGGCGACCGCGTAGGCCCGGGCGGGAACGGCCCGGCCATCCCCTTGCTTCGCAGGCGACGCCCAGGTCCCGGACCTCGCGGTCGTCGCCCGCGCCGTTCCACGAATCACTTCACCGACCAGGAACCACCGGGCCGCCCGGTCCCGCCGGTTCTCACGTGTTCCATTTTCCAGTAGGGAGCAGTTCACATGCGTCCATCCAGGACACCGATCAACCACCGCCGGCGTGCCGGTACCTCCGCCGCCGTAGTGGCGATGCTGCTGGGCACCGCCCTCGGTGCCGGAGGCGGCACCGCCACCGCGGCGGCGGAGAGCGGGGAGGCCACGCGGGGCGAGGACAACGTCGTCCTGCAGTGGAACCAGGCGGCGTACGACGCCATGGTGAAGAAGGCCGCGGAGACCAACGGCCTGAAGCGCCCGCCGCTCGGCAGCCGTGTGCTCGCCATCGTCCACACCTGCATATACGACGCGTGGGTCGCGTACGACGCGCGGGCGGTCGGGACCCAGCTGGGCGACGACCTGCGGCAGCCGTCCTACAAGCGCACGCTCGCCAACCGGAAGACCGCGGTCGACTACGCGGCGTACGACGCTCTGAACTACCTCTTCCCTGCCTACAAGAGCGACTTCGACGCCAAGCTGCGAGCCCTCGGCCAGGACCCGGCCAACACGTCGCGGGACACCAGGACCGCCGCCGGGGTGGCGCACACGGCCTGCGACGCGGTGATCGCCGACCGCCGGACGGACGGCTCCAACCAGGAGAACGAGTACGCCGACACCACGGGCTACACCCCTCTCAATCCGCCCCAGGACATGTCCGTGCTGGACAAGTCGACCGTCGTGGACCCGGTGCGCTGGACGCCGCTCAGCATCAATGGGGTCGTCCCGCCGTTCGCCACCCCGCAGTGGGGCAACGTCAAGCCGTTCGCGATCAAGGATCCGGCGGCCTTCCTGCCGCCCCCGCCGCCCGCCTACAGGAGCGAGAAGCTCAAGGCGGACATCAAGACGATGATGGACTACAACGCCAACCTGACCGATCGCCAGAAGGTGATCGCGGAGTACTGGCTCGAGAACCGCGAGACGCCCGCCGGCCACCAGAACAAGTGGGCCCAGTACATCTCTCGCCGCGACCACCACACGCTCAGTGAGGACGTGAAGATGTTCTTCACGCTCAACCTGGCCATGGCCGACGCCGGCATCGTGGCCTGGAAGAGCAAGGTGCACTACGACTACGCCCGTCCGATGACGGTGATCCGCTACAACCAGTCGGGCCAGCAGGTGCGCGGTTACGCCGGTCGCGGCAAGGGCACGCAGACGATTGCCGGCGAGACCTGGTCGCCGTACGTCACGACGCCTCCGTTCGCCTCGTACGTCTCCGGGCACGCGGTGTGGGGCGCTACGGCGGCCGAGTCGCTGAAGCTGTGGACCGGCAGTGACAAGTTCGGTGACTCCTACACCGCCAAGGCCGGTTCGTCCACCTACGAGCCGGGCGTGACCCCCGCCTCGGACGTGACCCTCAAGTGGGACACCTTGAGCGAGGCCGCGAGGGAGGACGGCCTCTCCCGCGTCTACGGCGGCGGTCACTGGACGTTCGACATCGACGAGGGCCAGAAGGTCGGCCGGAACGTCGCCAAGGCCACCTTCGCGGTGGCCATGAAGTACATCAACGGCACCGCCTGACGCCAGGCGTTCCGCTGACCTCCTCGAACGAGGGGACCACTCGCACAGGCGCTCCTGTCGGGTGGTCCCGCGGTGGCCGGGCGACGGCCGTGGGCTTGTGGCCGGCACGTCGTGCGGCGCTGATCCGGGGACCCCTGCGGCCGTCCTGCGGTGGCCTGTGCCCATGGTGGGGACCGCGTCGCTGTCCCGGGTCACCAACCACTTCGGCACTCCGACGGCTGCCAGACCCAGACCGCCGAAGCTGCCGGCGCCGCAGTTTCCTCGGTACCGACATCGCACACTGCGGCAACTGGAGCGGCGACGCGTTCGTCGACTTCATCGCCCCGCAGAACGACACCACCCGCCGACTGGCACAGGCATGGGATCAGCAGGCGGCGTGGGGCCTTGTTGGCCACCGGGTTTCGGACCTTCGACCACGGCCGAACTCCCCGTACCCACCGTCAGACAGGAGGACCACCCCCATGTCCCGCAGCGCAGGATTCAGCAGACGACTGCACACCGTGTGGACGTCGTTCGCCGCCGGCTACCACCGTCGAAGCGCGGCCGTCCTCAGGGTCAGCGTCGGAATCCTCTTCCTCTGGTTCGGCGGGCTGAAGTTCACACCCGCCATGAGCCCGGCCGAGGACATCGCCGTCCACGCGATGAGCGTGATGACCTTTCACGCCGTGCCGCCGGACGTTTCGCGACCTCTGCTGGCGACCATGGAGGTGGCCATCGGTCTCGGGCTCGTCACCGGGGTCCTGCTGCGTCTCGCGCTCGTAGTCTTCTTCGTGCACATGCTCGGCGTGTTCTCGACCCTGGTTCTCCTCCCCGGCGACGCGTGGTCGACCGTGCCGCTCGTTCCCACGATGGAGGGTCAGTACATCATCAAGAACATCGTCCTCATCGCCGCCTGCCTCGCCGTCGCGACCACCTCTGCGGCGTCGGCAGTCGGACCGGTGCCGACCATCACGCCCGCGCGCACGCAGCAGCCCGGCACGGAGGAAGCGCCGCTCACAGCCGGAACCGCTGCCCGTTAGCCGGTCCTGTGCGGTGCCACCACCGTGCCGGTCCAGTCCGAGCCGCGGGTCGCATGCCAGAGCGGGGTCGGCCGGGACCAGCAGGTGCTGGGCACCTGCTCGCTTTCCGACCTGCCCTACGACTTCGCCGCACTGCGACGAACACGGCGCCGGCTGACCGTGGCGCAGGCCGGGGCGCCGACGCGTTGTCGACGGCCTCGGCGGGGACGGCCGGGCACCAGCCCAGAGGGCAGCATGCCGTGGGGCGCCGCGGCGGCGCAGCACGGCGACCAGCAGGCCGGCCACGGCTGGGGCAAGGAACGCGGCGCCGGTTGGGAGCGGCTCGTGGCGGGCGTCGCCCGGCGCGACGGCGTGGACCAGAAGGCCCCAGCCCTCGGCGACGGACGGATAGATCGTGTGCACGGCCGACCTCGCCGGCACGCTGGCCGGGGCACTCCGATCCAGGGTTCACGCCGCGGAAGTACTCCCACTTCCTGCCGCGAGTGGGCGCGCGGGGCAGCGCCACCATCGGCGCAGTCTTCGCGGAGCAATGACCGGACGCCGGTGCCCAGGGAGCGCGGCCCGTGGGAGCCCGCCGCAGGCGCAAAGTCCCGGAGAAGTCCCACGGATGCCGCCGCACCGCTTCCTGCTCCGCTTCACCGCAAGTCAGACAGGGTGCGACGGCATCCGTTCATCAGATGTCCCGGAAGATCTCGATCTGCGCACCGATCGAATTCAACCGCTCCGCCAGATCCTCGTACCCCCGGTTGATGACGTACACGTTGCGCAGCACCGACGTGCCCTCGGCGGCCATCATGGCCAACAGCACGACGACCGCGGGGCGGAGGGCGGGCGGGCACATCATCTCCGCGGCGCGCCAGCGGGTCGGGCCCTCGACCAGGACGCGGTGGGGGTCCAGCAACTGCAGCCGGCCGCCGAGGCGGTTGAGGTCGGTGAGGTAGATTGCTCGGTTGTCGTAGACCCAGTCGTGGATGAGGGTCTGGCCCTGGGCGACGGCTGCGATGGCGGCGAAGAAGGGGACGTTGTCGATGTTGAGGCCGGGGAACGGCATGGGGTGGATCTTGTCGATCGGCGCCTCCAGCTTGGAGGGGCGGACCGTGAGGTCGACCAGGCGGGTGCGGCCGTTGTCCGCGAAGTACTCGCGGCTGCGGTCGTGGTCGAGCCCCATCTCCTCCAGGACCGCCAGCTCGATCTCCAGGAACTCGATCGGCACCCGGCGCACCGTCAGCTCCGACTCCGTCACCACGGCCGCCGCGACCAGGCTCATCGCCTCGACCGGGTCCTCGGAGGGGGAGTAGTCGACATCGATGTCGATGTTGGGCACGCCGTGCACGGTGAGGGTCGTGGTGCCGATGCCCTCGACCCGTACGCCAAGGGCCTCCAGGAAGAAGCAGAGGTCCTGCACCATGTAGTTCGAGGACGCGTTGCGGATGACGGTCACGCCGTCGTGGCGGGCCGCCGCCAGCAGCGCGTTCTCCGTCACGGTGTCGCCGCGCTCGGTCAGCACGATCGGGCGGTCCGGGCGGACCGTGCGGTCCACCACGGCGTGGTACTGGCCCTCGGTCGCCGCGATGTCCAGGCCGAACCGGCGCAGCGCGATCATGTGCGGCTCGATCGTGCGGGTGCCCAGGTCGCAGCCGCCCGCGTACGGCAGCATGAAGCGGTCCATGCGGTGCAGCAGCGGGCCGAAGAACATGATGATCGAACGGGTGCGGACGGCCGCCTCCGCGTCGATCGCGTCCATCTCCAGCTCGGCCGGCGGGACCAGCTCCAGGTCGACGCCGTCGTTGATCCAGCGGGTGCGCACGCCGATGGAGTTCAGGACCTCCAGCAGGCGGTACACCTCCTCGATCCGCGCCACCCGGCGCAGCACCGTACGGCCCTTGTTCAGCAGGGACGCGCACAGCAGCGCCACACACGCGTTCTTGCTCGTCTTGACGTCGATGGCGCCGGACAGCCGGCGGCCGCCGACGACCCGCAGGTGCATCGGACCCGCGTAGCCCAGCGACACGATCTCGCTGTCCAGGGCTTCACCGATCCGGGCGATCATCTCAAGGCTGATGTTCTGGTTGCCGCGCTCGATGCGGTTGACCGCGCTCTGGCTGGTGCCGAGCGCGTCCGCGAGCTGCGCCTGAGTCCAGCCACGGTGCTGCCGGGCGTCACGGATGAGCTTGCCGATGCGTACGAGGTAGTCGTCTGACATGAGGTTGAGGTTATCTCAGATATGAGATCGCGCCTCCTGGGGGGTCCGTTCGGGTGACGTGGGGTCAACGGCCGCCGGTGGCGGTCAGCCCTTCTTGGTCGTGGTCTTGCGCCAGCCGAACGGACCCGGCAGGTCCATCGAGGTCGTACGACGTCCGGTGCTGCTGTGGGTGTGACGGGGACCGTGCTTGCCACCGCCGGTCGTGATGGACCAGGAGTGGCGGTTGATGTTCAGCTTCACGCCGGGAAGGATGCGGAAGCTCTTGCGGAACGTCAGGCCCATGGCTGTCTCCTCCGATTGTCGGCGCTCCTGAGTGGCGCACAACCCGGATACCCCCATTCGGGGAACTGATGGCCGACGACCGGCGCGGGGCCGACCCGGGGCCGCATCCGGTGGGCACCGGTCGTGTCCTGTGACATGGGTGTGACGGGTATGAACTTGTTCGCTCTCGTCGCAGTCGTGATGATGGCGGCATGTCTATGAACGGGGACCGGATAGCGAGTTCGGGCATTGGGCTCGCGCAGGCGGCTGAAGTGGCGGCGCGGAGACGGGAGTTCGCCGGGCTGTTGGGGGAGTTCCGCCGTACTCCCGTTCTCGTGCCGCTGGGCGGTGATCCGGGCGGCGAACAGGCGCTGCTGACCGCCGACTTCAACGGCATCCGCTTCATCCTGGCCTTCTCCGACGAGCAGGCGCTCGCCCGGTACGCCACAGCGCGGGGGGAGTCGGCACGGGAGTGGACGTATCAACGCGTCCTGGGAGCACGCCTGTTGGTCGTGGCCGTGCCCGCGGCGGGTGTGCCGTGCGGGGTGGCGCTGGACTGCGCGGACGGTTCGGACGGGGTGGTGTTCCCGCCGGTGGCGGGGATCGTGCCGGACGGCGCGGCGGTGGACCTGGACGACGAGGCGCGGCACGGGGGTGTGATATGAGCGGCGAGGGCGGGATGGATCTCCAGGCGCAGGGCCTGGAGGAGATCGCCAAGGGCCTGACGGAGGCGCTGGGCGAACTGGGCGAGCTGGGCATGGCCGGCCAGGCCGGCGCGGGCCGGGGCTTCTCCGGAATCGCCCTGTCGGGACTGGAGTTGGGCCACGAGGGCCTCACCGGCGAGCTGAAGACGTTCTGCGAACGCTGGGAATGGGGCGTACGCGCCCAGATCGCGGAGGGCAACGCCGAGAGGACCGGTGTCGATCCCTGGGAGATCCAGGACTGGCTTTTCCGCTTCGACCCGGAACTGGAGGCGCGCGGCTGGGAGTTCTGGGACCTCACCCGCGCGGCCGACGGTAGTGGGCGGCTGAACCTCTGGCTCGATACGTGGGGTGAGCCGATGTTCTCGTGGGAGGAGCCGTGCTGGCTCCTCTACGCCTGTGGGGCGCAGGCGGTAACCGACCCGGTGGTGGTCGGGTCCGGCTCCTGGGCCGCGGAGGCAACCGTATGAGCAGCGAGCCCCCCGAGCGCCAGGTTCGCGCGGCCTTCGACAAGGGTGCCGTCACCGTCTATCAGGCTTACGGCGAGCAGATCGCGGAACCGGCGTTGCGTGCCGGCACGTTCGTCGACCCCTTCAGGATGACGCGGATGACGTGGATCAAGCCGTCCTTCCTGTGGATGATGTACCGCTGCGGCTGGGGGACCAAGCCGGACCAGGAGCGCGTTCTGGCGCTCGACATCACCCGCGAGGGCTTCGAGTGGGCGCTCGCGAACGCCTGCCTGAGCCACTTCGACCGCGTCCGGTTCGCCACCGAGGCGGACTGGCGCGAGGCGCTGCGGGTGAGCCCCGTCCGGGTCCAGTGGGATCCAGAACGGGATCTGCGGTTCAACCCGTTGCCTCACCGGGCCATCCAGATCGGGTTGTCGGGGAGTGCGGTGGCCCGGTACGTGGGTGACTGGATCGTCTCGGTGAGGGACGTGACACCGCTCGCCCACGAGGTGCACGCAGCTGTTCGCGCGGGGGACGACGAAGCGGCTCGCGCACTGCTTCCCGTCGAGCGGCCGTATCCGCTGCCGGACGAGCTGACGGCGCGCATCGGCTGAAGAGAGGCGTCCGGAGCGCTCCGAGCCCTCCGGACGGGCCGGGCATTCGGTGAGGTCGTACGGCGTCGGGTGCTGCTGTGGGTGCGACGGGGTCCGGGCTTGCCGCCGCTCATCCCTTCCCCCGGCGCTCCTTCCGGCGCAGCGCCCGGCGCTGCTTACCGGGGAGGGTTTGCGCCAGTTCGCCCACCTCGCACAGCTCGTGGCCCTCGCCGATCCGGCACCACCACACCGCCCGCTCGTCCGCCCCGGTGTCCGCGTGCACCCCGGTGCGGTGCTCGGGGCACACCGGCCACACCTGCCACAGCACCGCCTGGACCGTCTCCTGCGCCGCCTCGGCGATCCCGGGCGCGGCGGGGTGCGTCACGCCGTCGTGCCAGCGGCCGTCGGGCAGGGCCGCGTGGAACTGGTCCGGGATGTCCTCGTCGTCCGACGGCGTGCACATCAGCCGCATCGGCCCGGCCTCCGGCAGGGTCGCCGCCAGGTCGCGGTTGACCGCCTCCAAGGCGGCCTCCAGGTCCGGGCAGTTGGCGAGGTCGACCGGGCGGGGGTCAGGCATGAAGTCTCCGGCCGGGCGGTACGAGAAGTGGCTCACCCGGTGATCGTCCCAGCCGCCCGCCCCTGTGCGCCTCTCCGTTCCGGGCGTGACGGACCCGTCACACCCGCCGTGCCCGGTCTCCCTCAAGGTGAGGCAGCGTGAGTGCCTGACCTGGGGTGCCTCGGATGGATCGAGACGGGGCGGGTTGGTTGTCCCGCTCAGTCCGAGGCAGTCCGGGCCGGCTTGGCGGCGATCAGCAGTGCGGCGAACGCTATAGGGGCGGCCGTCTGGTACCCGATCCACACCTCACCGCCGGCGCTGCTGCCCTGCCATGCCATCAGGGCGCCGACAAGCGCCGTCAGTACCCAGCCGCTGTCGTAGGCGACCATGAGCCGGGTGTAGGTGCACATCGACCGGCTGCGCGTATATCCGATCTCGATGCCACCGCCGATCAGCAGGGTCACGCCTGAGACAACCATCAGCCAGGCCGGCGTGCCGAGTAACCGGCCGAGTGGGGCAACGCCGACGATGTAGACAGCGGCGAGCAACACCTTGAAGGCGCCATCGGCGATGGCCCCCACCTTCTTGCGGGTCACCTGCGGTGCCGCGACCTGAGCCATGAGCAGCCCTCTCTCCCAACTGGTTCCGTAACGAGATTACGGTAATAATCAAACTATGAGAATGACGAGGGCGGAGGCCAAGGAACGCAACCGCCGTGCCCTGCTGGACGCTGCGTTCCAGGTCGTTTCCCGGGACGGATACCGGGCCAAGCTTGATGAGATCGCCGAACGCGCCGACCTGACCACCGGCGCCATCTACTCACTGTTCGGGAGTAAGAACGGCCTGGTGGTCGCCCTCGTCGCCGATCACCTGCGGCCGTACTACGAAGAGATCGAACAGGCGGTTCCAGCTGAACTGGATCTGCTCGAGGCGGTCGACGCCTTCGCCCGGCACCACCGGCGTAGCTGCGACGCCCCCGACGCCCGGTCTGCCCTGTCGCTCCAGATCACCTTGCTGGATATGGCCCTGCACGACCCCGACCTGGGGGACCAGCTCGCGGCGTCCGTCCAGTCGCAGGAGAACCACCTGATCGACCTGTTCACCGGAAGATCGCACAACGGGAGCGTTGTGACGTCGCATCAGGCACAACGCCTGACCACCGCGCTCAGGGCACTGTTCGTCGGCCTCGGCCAGGGCGTCCCCCTCGGTCTTGCCCCTGGCGCCGACGAACAGTACTTCGCCGACGCTGCCCGCGCTCTGGCATCCGGGATGTCCCTCATCGATCACTACGCGGACGCTTCGTGACAGGCAGTCAAGGCGAGGCGTCTTCCGCCGGCCGACGACTGGAGCCGCCGCCGGCGAGGGCGTCGGTCTCCTCGCTGATGTCGTAGGTGACCTCGTCGCCGACGACACCCGGCGGCGCGGGCGTCTCGACGCGCTGACCAGCCGTAACGACCACAGAAGGCGCAGGCGGCCCGTGCCTCGGATTGACCGAGGCGCCTCACCAGATGCCCGGGATCGAGCAAGATGTGGCCGTTGTGAACGCGTCTCCAAGGTCGAGCATCTCGTCATCGTCGCCACGAGACCGGACTGTGGTTGTCGTCGAGCCCGGTCCGGCCGGTGTTCTGCCGCTGGCAGAACACCGAGCGTGCCGCTCTGAGACACGGGGGTCGAGCCATCAGGGCTTCAATTCGAAAGATCAGGCGCGAACCAGGTCGGTCGAGACAGTCCAGAGGCGCTTGGCGATGGCGGGATCGAGCGCCCATTCCTTGACACCGTGCGGGTGCTGCGCGAGGCCGACGTCGTCCGGCACGGTGTAGGCCTCTTGTGCGTCGTCGAGGTAGTGGCCTCCGGAGTGGGCGAACTCGGGGGCGACGGCCGCGACGATACTGGTTGCGGCCCCCTGCTCGACCGTCTTATAGGTGAAGACTCCGGCGGCCTCGGCTGCGGCGAGCGATTCCTTCTGTTCTGTTGTGAAGTTCCGCTGCAGTCCTGTCGCGACACCGCCGGGGTTCACCGCGTTGGCGACGATGCCGTCGGCCGCCCAGAGACGGGTCGCCTCGACGGCGAAGAGAGAGTTCGCCGTCTTCGACTGGGCGTAGGCAATCTGCGGGTCGTAGCTGCGACGCTCGAAGTGGAGGTCGTCGAAGTCGATGCCGGAACGCATGTGCGCCGTCGAACTGACCGAGACGATCCGTGCTCCATCGCGGTCGGCCGCTCCCAGGGCCAGGGCGTCATGCAGGCCGCCGGCCAGGGCGAAGTGGCCAAGATGGTTTGTCGCGAATTGCAGTTCCCAGCCTTCATGCGTCCGTTCGAGGCCACCGGTGACCACGCCAGCATTGTTGACCAGCAGGTGAAGCGGGCCGCGCCACGCGTCGACGAATCGTGTGACGGACCTCCTGTCGGCAAGGTCGAGCCGGACGACGCGGGGACGGATCCCTTCGGTGGACTTCTCGATCGTCTCAGCGACGGCGTCACCCGCAGTCGTGTTCCGGACAGCGAGCGTCACCTCCGCCCCGGCAGCGGCCAGCACGCGAGCAGTCTCGATCCCGAGTCCGGAAGAAGCTCCCGTCACGATCGCGCGGACGCCGGCGAGATCGACGCCTCTCAGTACCTCGTCCGCGGTGCTGGAGGCAGTGAAGGGCGTGGAGATGAGTGCGTACGCCATGGCATCGACTATACGTACTAGACTTGATTTGTATAGTTCGGTCTCGCTCGTATGCTCGTTCCATGAGCAGTCCCGATATCGGCCGCCCGCCGTCGACAGTCGCCGATGCCGATCGCCGGACCCGGGTGCTGGACTCCGCGATGGTCACCTTCGCGCGATTCGGTTACCGGAAGACCTCGATGGAGGAAGTGGCGCGGGCGGCGGAGATCTCCCGGCCCGGGCTCTACTTTCTCTTCTCCTCGAAGGAGACTCTGTTCCGTGCCGCGGTCACCCAGGCCCTGGAGCGGGACATCGCAGCGGTCGAACACGTCCTGGCCGAGACCGAACGCCCCCTTTCGGAGCGCCTCGTAGAAGCGTTCGACCAGTGGGCAGGCCGCTACATCGGCCCGCTGACGCGCGACGTCGCGGCGGTCATCGAGGGCAACCCCGACCTCCTCGGAGAGATCGTCGAAACCGCACCGCGACGCTTCGAGGGATTGATCACAGACGCAATCGCCGTCGAGTCAGGACCAGACGCGGCCCGCTTGGTCGCGCAGACGATGATCAGCACATCGATCGGCCTCAAGCATCAAGCCGCGTCACGGGAGTTCTACGTCGACCGGCTGAAGGTCGCCATCGATCTCCTGGTGCGCTAAAAGCGCTCCCGGCCTCCTGCAGGACCGGCGGTCTTGGGCGGCGACGGGCCGGCCGCCCGTCGAGGCCGCGCTTGGCGGCGCACGCAAGGCCTCGTGGAAGCGGTCGTTCGGTGTGTGCGGTCCTTGGTTGTGTGACCGCACGATCACCGGCCCCGCCAGGCGTCGGGCGCGACCGTAGTGAGTGGTGCCCCCGGGCAGAGGCTGCTCCTCACCGCTCGAATTCGGCTTTGGGTCGCCTGCTCTCCGAACGGCTGAGCAGCCACGCCGAGTACCTCGGGATCGAAATCCAGCCCCAGGAGGTGATCACGCTCCAGCCAGGACTCCTGCGGCACATGGCCGGACGCGGCCATCGATGCCACAGGAAGACCGGGACTGCCCCAGGTCGCCGAGACGGGACAACCGCCATCCGGGCATGACCATCCAGCCCCCATGTACTAGAGTTATCTCGACATCGAGATATCTGCCGAGGCGCACCGCGGCAGTCACCCCGGTAAGGGTTACCTAACTTAGCCTTACCTTAGCGGAATGCTGGACCGGCGTGGCGGCAGGATGCGGTGGAACGCGCACATCAAAGAAGGAGACTGTCGTGTCGGCGAACAGCTTCGACGCCCGCAGCACGCTGCAGGTGGGCGACGAGTCGTACGAGATCTTCCGGCTGGACAAGGTCGAGGGCTCGGCCCGCCTGCCGTACAGCCTGAAGGTCCTGCTGGAGAACCTGCTCCGCACGGAGGACGGCGCGAACATCACCGCCGACCACATCCGCGCCCTCGGCGGCTGGGACTCGCAGGCCCAGCCCAGCCAGGAGATCCAGTTCACGCCGGCCCGCGTGATCATGCAGGACTTCACCGGCGTCCCCTGTGTCGTGGACCTCGCGACCATGCGTGAGGCCGTCGCGGCGCTCGGCGGCGACCCGGCGAAGATCAACCCGCTCTCCCCGGCCGAGATGGTCATCGACCACTCCGTCATCGCCGACAAGTTCGGCACCAACGACGCGTTCAAGCAGAACGTCGACCTGGAGTACGGCCGCAACAAGGAGCGCTACCAGTTCCTGCGCTGGGGCCAGACCGCCTTCGACGACTTCAAGGTCGTCCCGCCGGGCACCGGCATCGTCCACCAGGTGAACATCGAGCACCTGGCCCGCGTCGTCATGGTCCGTGACGGCAAGGCGTACCCCGACACCCTGGTCGGCACCGACTCGCACACCACCATGGTCAACGGCCTCGGTGTGCTCGGCTGGGGCGTCGGCGGCATCGAGGCCGAGGCCGCCATGCTCGGTCAGCCGGTCTCCATGCTGATCCCGCGCGTCGTCGGCTTCAAGCTCACCGGTGAGCTGCAGCCCGGCACCACCGCCACCGACCTGGTGCTCACCATCACCGAGATGCTGCGCCAGCACGGTGTGGTCGGCAAGTTCGTCGAGTTCTACGGCGAGGGCGTGGCCGCCACCTCCCTGGCCAACCGCGCCACCATCGGCAACATGTCGCCGGAGTTCGGCTCCACCGCCGCGATCTTCCCGATCGACGACGAGACCCTGAACTACCTGCGTCTGACCGGCCGCAGCGACCAGCAGGTCGCGCTCGTCGAGGCGTACGCCAAGGAGCAGGGCCTCTGGCTGGACCCGAAGGCCGAGCCCGACTTCTCCGAGAAGCTGGAGCTGGACCTCTCCACGGTCGTCCCCTCCATCGCCGGCCCGAAGCGCCCGCAGGACCGCATCGTCCTCGCGAACGCCGCCGAGCAGTTCAAGTCGGACGTCCTCAACTACGTCGACGTCGTGGACGAGGCGGGCAAGGAGTCCTTCCCGGCCTCCGACTCCCCGGCCATCGCCCCCAACGGCACCCCGTCCAACCCGGTCCCCGTGACCGCCCCCGACGGCACCACCTACGAGCTGGACCACGGTGCGGTGACGGTCGCGGCCATCACCTCCTGCACCAACACCTCCAACCCGTACGTCATGGTCGCCGCGGCGCTCGTCGCCAAGAAGGCCGTGGAGAAGGGCCTGACCCGCAAGCCGTGGGTCAAGACCACCCTCGCCCCGGGCTCCAAGGTCGTCACCGACTACTTCGAGAAGGCGGGCCTGACCCCCTACCTCGACAAGGTCGGCTTCAACCTGGTCGGTTACGGCTGCACCACCTGCATCGGCAACTCCGGCCCGCTGCCGGAGGAGGTCTCCAAGGCCATCAACGACCACGACCTCGCGGTCACGTCGGTCCTCTCGGGCAACCGCAACTTCGAGGGCCGGATCAACCCCGACGTCAAGATGAACTACCTGGCCTCCCCGCCGCTGGTGGTCGCGTACGCCCTCGCGGGCTCCATGAAGGTGGACATCACCAAGGACGCCCTGGGCATCGACCAGGACGGCAACCCGGTCCACCTCGAGGACATCTGGCCCTCCGAGGCCGAGGTCAACGAGGTCGTGGCGAACGCCATCGGCGAGGACATGTTCGCCAAGTCCTACGAGGACGTCTTCGCGGGCGACGCCCAGTGGCAGGCCCTGCCGATCCCGACCGGCAACACCTTCGAGTGGGACGCCGAGTCCACCTACGTCCGCAAGCCCCCCTACTTCGAGGGCATGCAGACGGAGCCCTCCCCGGTCACCGACATCACCGGTGCCCGTGTGCTGGCCAAGCTGGGCGACTCGGTCACCACCGACCACATCTCCCCGGCCGGCGCCATCAAGGCCGACACCCCGGCGGGCAAGTACCTCACCGAGCACGGTGTGGAGCGTCGTGACTTCAACTCCTACGGCTCGCGCCGTGGCAACCACGAGGTCATGATCCGCGGCACCTTCGCCAACATCCGCCTGCGCAACCAGATCGCGCCGGGTACCGAGGGCGGCTACACCCGCGACTTCACCGTCGAGGGCGCGCCGGTCTCCTTCATCTACGACGCCTCGCGCAACTACATCGACCAGGGCATCCCGCTGGTCGTGCTGGCGGGCAAGGAGTACGGCTCCGGCTCGTCCCGCGACTGGGCCGCCAAGGGCACCGCGCTCCTCGGCGTCAAGGCCGTCATCGCCGAGTCCTACGAGCGCATCCACCGCTCGAACCTCATCGGCATGGGCGTGCTGCCGCTCCAGTTCCCGGAGGGCGCCACCGCGGCCTCCCTCGGCCTGACCGGCGAGGAGACCTTCTCCTTCACCGGCGTCGAGGAGCTGAACAACGGCACCACCCCGCGCACGGTCAAGGTCACCACCGACACCGGCGTGGAGTTCGACGCGGTCGTCCGCATCGACACCCCCGGCGAGGCGGACTACTACCGCAACGGCGGCATCATGCAGTACGTGCTGCGCAGCCTGATCCGCAAGTAAGGTCTGGCGCAACGCAGTAGAGGGCCGCACTCCCGGTGACGGGGGTGCGGCCCTTTGCCGTGCTCGGGGAGGTGAGCGCGAGGGTGCTCCGGGCGGGGCCGGGGGGACGGGGTGCCCGCCCGGAGCGGACAGGGGTGGTGCGCGGTGCGGGTGGCTTGGCCTGCGGTGGGGCGCGACAACGTTGTCTAGTGGGTCCGTTCCTGACTCTACCGGTCCAACGGACAACGATGTCAAGGTACTTGGGCCAACACGGCGGCCCTCTTCCGTGGGGCCGTGGGCACGCGTTACTGTCCCTGCGGCTTGTGCGACCCGTGGTGCGCGACCCGTCCGCAAGGAGGAAGGGCCGCGTGATGCGTTTCCGTCCCATGTCCCTGCTGCTGGCCGCCGCGCTCGCGGTCGGCGGCGCCACCCCCGCCCTCGCGGCGGGCACCGCACCACCCGGCCTGGTCGACGACCCGACGCCGTACGTCGATCCGCTGATCGGCAGCAGCAACGGCGGCGACACCTACCCCGGCGCCGTGGTGCCCTTCGGCATGCTCTCCTGGAGCCCGGAGACCACCAGAGGCGACGCCACCCGCACCACCGCGCCCGGCGGCTACCACTACGACGCCACCCGTGTGCGGGGCTTCAGCCTGACGCACATGTCCGGCACCGGCTGCGCGGGCGGCAGCGGGGACATCCCCTTCTTCCCGTACGCCGGTGACGTCACCTCCTCCCCGGCGAGCGACACCAAGGACGCCGTCTACGCCTCCGACTTCAAGCACACCGACGAGACCGCCGAGCCCGGCCACTACAAGGTGGGCCTCGCCTCCGGTGTCACCGCCGACCTGACCGCGACCGCCCGTACCGGCTCCGCCCGTTTCACGTACCCGGCCGGCAAGCCCGCCTCGCTGCTGGTGCGCACCGCCAACTCCGAGGTCGGGTCGGAGGATTCGACGGTCAGCATCGACCCCGGTAGCCACACCGTCTCGGGGTCCGTCACCTCCGGCAACTTCTGCGGCTACCTCGACCCCGAGGGACAGCGCTCGTACTACACCCTGTACTTCACGGCCCACTTCGACCGTGCCTTCAAGACCACCGGCACCTGGCAGGACGACAAGCTGAACCCCGGCTCCACCAGAGCCTCCGGCGGCACCGGCGGCTTCTCCCACGGCGGCCGGCCCGTCGCGGGCAAGGGCGCGGGCGGCTATGTCGAGTTCGCGCCCGGCGAGGGCCCGGTGAACGTCAAGGTCGGCATCTCCTACGTCAGTCAGGACGCCGCCGAGGCCAACCTCCGCGCGGAGAACGGCCCGCACCGCTCCTTCGACGCGGTACGGGACGCGGCCCGCGCCGCCTGGCGGGAGCGCCTCGGCGCCGTCCGGGTCGGCGGCGGCACCGACGCCGAGCGCATCACCTTCTACACCGCGCTCTACCACGCCCTGTTCCACCCCAACGTGATCAGCGACGCCGACGGCCGCTACCGGGGCAGCGTCGGCAAGGTGCACCGCGTGGGTCACGGCCAACGCGCCCAGTACGGCACCTTCTCCGGCTGGGACGTCTACCGCGACCAGGTCCAGTTGCTCACCCTGCTCGACCCGCGCACCGGCTCGGACATCGCCCAGTCGCTCTACGAGCTGGCCGGCCAGAACGGCGGGGTCTGGGACCGCTGGCTGCACAACGCGGGCGGCACCCATGTCATGAACGGCGACCCCTCGCCCAGCGCGCTCGCCGGAATCCACGCCTTCGGCGGCACCGGGTTCGACCTCAAGGGCGCCCTGAAGTCCCTGGTGAAGGCGGCGACCGTGCCCACTGAGCAGGACCTCTCCGCGGCCGGGAAGCCGGTGCTGTCCGTCGGCCAGCGCCCCTCGCTCGACAAGTACCTGAAGCTGCACTACATGCCCAGCGTCTCCAACGCCTGGGGCGGCGCCGCCGAGACGCTGGAGATGTCCGCCGCCGACTTCTCCCTCTCCCAGCTTGCCGCGGCGGCGGGGGAGAAGCGGACCGAGAAGCAGTTCGCCGAGCGCGCCCAGTGGTGGCAGAACAACTTCAACATCGCGGCCGACGCGACCGGCGGCTACATCGCCAACCGAAAGGCGGACGGCAGCTGGGTCACCGGCTTCACCCCGGACACCGGCAACGGGTTCGTGGAGGGCAGTGCCGCCCAGTACACCTGGATGGTCCAGCACAACCCGGCCGGGCTGTTCGCCGCGCTGGGCGGCACCGACCAGGCGCTGGCCCGGCTGGACTCCTTCTTCCACACCGCCGACGGCAAGTGGGCCTTCACCGGCCAGGGTGGCGCCAAGTCCGAGATGGACAACGAGCCCTCGATCAACGTGCCGTACCTGTACGCCTACGCGGGCGCCCCCTACAAGACGCAGGAGACGGTCCGCGCGGCGATGAGGCAGCTCTGGTCCACCGGGCCGGGCGGCATCCCCGGCAACGACGACCTGGGCGCGATGTCGGCCTGGTACGTCTTCTCCGCCATGGGCATGTACCCGCAGGTGCCCTCACGGGCCGAACTCGTGCTGGCCTCACCGCTGTTCGAGCGAGTGGAGATCGACCGGCCGCAGGGCGACGACATCTCCATCCGGGCCGAGGGCGCGGCCGCCGACGCACCCTACGTGCGGTCCCTGAAGGTCAACGGCCGCTCCAGTGACCGCGCCTGGCTGCCCGCGTCCTTCGTGCGGGACGGCGGCCGGCTCGACTACCGGCTGGGCACCACCCCGAACCGCACGTGGGGCGCCAAGACCCCGCCGCCCTCCTTCCGGCAGGGTGAGCAGCCGTACCAGATCGGTGTCGGCCCGACCACCGCTACCCTCGCCCCCGGGGACAGCACCGCGATCGACGTACGGGCCCTGTCCCTGAACGGCGGCACCGGGCCCGAGGTCCGCTTCAAGGTCGAGGCGCCCGCCGGAGTCACGGCCATCCCCGCCGAGGGCACGGTCACCGGTGGTGCCCGGCGGATCACCCTGACCGCGGCCGACGACGCCACTCAGGGCTTCTACACCGCCAAGGTCACGGTGACCTCCGGTGACACCTCCTACGAGCAGCCCGTCTCCCTGACCGTCGCCGCCCCCGGCACCCTGCTGGCCGCCTACGACAACACCGGCGTCTCCGACGACACCGGCGACCACGACGAGGCGGACTACGACGGCGGCGGCTGGAGCTACTCCAAGCAGGCCCTCGCCGCGGCCGGCCTCACTCCGGGCAAGCAGGCCACCACCGGCGGCCTCGCCTTCACCTGGCCCGACTCGCCCGCCGGCCGCCCGGACAACGCCTCCGCCCACGGCCAGACCGTCGAACTGAAGGACCCGGCGACCGCGTTGGCCTTCATCGGCAGCGCCGTCAACGGCAACCAGTCCGCCAAGGCGACCGTCACCTACACCGACGGCAGCACCGCAGCGGCCGACCTCTCCTTCACCGACTGGACCGTCGGCGGCGGGGGCGGCACCGTGCAGTACGGCAACGAGGTCGTCGCCAAGGCCGCGTACCGCAATGTCGCGGGCGCCGACAAGGACCCGGTGGCCACCTATGTGTTCGCCACCAAGCCGTTCGCCGCGCCGGACGGGAAGGAGATCAGGAGCGTGACGCTGCCGGACGACGGCGACCTGCACGTCTTCGCGCTCGCCGGCAAGTGAACCGGGGCGGTTCCGTCTCCTCGGCGGGGTGCGGCGGCAGTAGCATCGTTCTCCCCACCCAAACCGACACCGACAAGGCGGGACCGCCCGATGGCCGACGAGGCTTACCTCTTCCTGCTCCCCGAACGTCACCCGAGCCTCGGCGCGGCCATGGCCGCCGTCGCCCCGCTGGAATGCGACCAGACCCCGGCCGTGCGGGGCTGGATCTCGGCCCACGATGTCGCTCCGTCCTCCGAGCAGTTGCGGATTCTGCCCGCCGGGTCGGAGGTCCTCATCCCCGAGGAGGCCGAGCGGCTGCCGATCCCGCTGACCGCGGAGGAGGAGGTCCGGGTCCAGCAGGAGTGCGCGCCCCAGTCGGTCACCGACATGGAGCGGGAGCTGCTGGAGTTCCGGGACACCAGCCAGGGCTGGGAGACCCTGGTGCACCGGGCGCTGACCGCCGGGGTCCCGGCCCCGCGCATCGCCCGGCTGACCGGGCTCGACCCGCAGGAGATCGGCCGGCTGACCGGCGTGTGACGCGGCTCAGCGGGAGGTGCTGTCCGGCTCGGGACTCGGGCCGGTCAGCTCGGGCTCCAGCCCCTCCGTGACGTGCGTGGGCCGTCGGCCGGTGTCCGACCGCCACGCCTCGAAGGCACGGCTGGTCAGGACGACGACGGCCAGCCCGAGCAGCCACCCGCCCAGCACGTCGCTGAACCAGTGCACGCCGAGTGCGACGCGGGTGAAGCCGACCCCCACCACGGACACCACCGCCACCACCCAGCACGCGATCCGGGCCCGGCGCGGCACCAGGGGGAGCAGGACCAGCAGGAACACCGCGAACGAGGTGGTGGCGGTCATCGCGTGCCCGGAGGGGAACGAGTAGCCCGGCGCGTGCGCCACCGGGTCCACCAGGACCGGCCGTGCCCGTTCGACCAGCGTCTTCACGCCGAGCCCGATCAGGCCCCCGGCCACCGCCGTCGCCGCCGCCCACGCGGCCAGTCGCCGGGCACCGCGCCACAGCAGCCAGCCGGTCAGCAGTGCCACGCCCACCCGCAGGGTGAGCGGGTCCCAGACGTAGTTGGACAGCACGCGCAGGGTGGCCGTCCACGCCGGATGGTCCACGGCGACCTCGTGCAGACCGTTCGCGGCGTCGCGGTCGAGGTCGCGCAGCGGCCGCCAGTGGCCCTCCACCAGGACCAGCAGCAGAGCGAACGGCACGGCGGCGGCCGCGGCGCCCCCGGCCGCCGCCAGCAGCCGGATGCCGAACCGCCGGTCGGTGGCCCGCAGGGTCGTGGTTTTCGTCGGCATCAGACCCCCGGATCGGGTTGGATCGGTTCGGGCCGCCGCCCGCGCGCCGCCTCCAGCTGGGCCGCGAAGGACAGCCCGAGGAACAGGGCGAGCGAGGTCAGGTAGGCCCACAGCAGCAGGGACATGAAGGCGCTCAGCGGACCGTAGACGGTGTCAAAGGAGCCGCTCAGGTCCAGGTACAGGGTGAGTACCCAGGTCAGCGTCATCCACAGCACCAGATACACGGCCGCGCCGAAGGCCAGCCAGGTGTAGCCCGGCTGTTTGCGGCGCGGTGAGCGCCGGAAGATCGCACTGGCGGAGATCAGGGCGAGCAGCAGCCCGAAGGGCCAGCGCACGATGTTCCACACCATCTGTGCGTTCGAGCCGAGCCCGTAGACCGCCCCCGCGGCGGATGCCAGGTCGTCGCCGGCGACCATGACGACGAAGCCCAGGCCGAGCGGGAACCCCGCGCACAGCGCCATGACCAGCCCGCGCGAGTACTTGAGGTGGAAGGGCCGGTCGCGTTCGTTGCCGTAGATGCGGTTGGCGCCGCGCTCTATCTGGCACATCGCCGTGGTGACGTTCACGATCGAGAAGATCGCGCCGAACCAGAGGGCGACCTCGGCGCCGTCGCCCGCCTTGCGGCGGCTGCGGTCGAGCGCGTCGTCGACCACCTCGGCGCTGGGTCCCTCGGCGATGCGGTGGATGGTCAGCTCCGCCATCCGGCCGATGTCCTCGGTGTGCAGGCTGGTGGAGAGGCCGACGAAGGCCAGGGCCAGCGGGATCACCGAGAGCACGGTCTGCAGCGCGAGCGCGCGGGAGTGGCTGAAGCCGTCGGCGTACCGGAAGCGGAGGAACGCGTCGCGCAGCAGGGACCAGCCGCCATAGCGGCGCAGGGTCACCCACGCCTCGTCGGCGGAGAGTTCGTCCCCGCTCATGTCCCGCGTCTCCGGGACCTTGGTGGCGCTGCCCATGTCAGCCCTCCCGGTTGGGGACCAGCACGGTCAGCGCGCCCGGCACGACCTCCACGGAGAGCCGGAGCCCGGTGCCGACCGGGTCGCCGTCGATCTCGCGGGGCTCCGGGGCGTCGAAGGTGAACTCGGCCCGCCGGAAGGTACGGAACTCCGGCTGCCCCTCTTCCTCCTCGCCGTCCCGCTTCCGGTGCAGCAGCAGCGCGCTCACCGTGCGCAGCCAGCCGCCGGGGCCCCGCGGGTCGAGGATCAGCAGGTCCAGCACCCCGTCGTCGGGACGGGCGTCCGGGATCAGCCGCAGACCGCCCTGGAGGGCGCCGGTGTTGCCGACGAGCACCATGCGGGCGGTACGGCGCAGCGGCTGGCCGCCGTCCAGGCGGACGCTCAGGCCCATCCGGGGCCCGCGCATCGCCTTCGGGGCGGCCAGGACGTACGCGGGCCAGCCCAGCAGCGCCTTGGCGCGGTCGTGCTCCTCCGCGTACTTCATCATCGCGGCGTCCAGGCCGACGCCGGACATCACGGCGAAGTGGGTGGCGGGGAGGCCGTCGCCCTCGATCCGGGCGAGGTCGATGACGCGGGGCGCACCGCCGAGGGCCGCGTCGAGCGCCTCGGCCGGGGTGAGCGGGAGGCCGAGGTTGCGGGCGAGCAGATTGCCGGTGCCGAAGGGCACGACGGCGAGCGGGACCCCGCTGCCGGCCAGCTGGTCGGCGGCCGCGCGTACCGTGCCGTCGCCGCCGCAGACCACGACCAGCGCGGCACCCTCGTCCAGCGCCCGGGCGGTCTGGCCGCCGCCGGGGTCGGCGGCCGTCGTCTCGATGAACACCGGTTCCCGGTGGCCGTGCTGGGCGAGGACCCGGCGCAGCTCGTCCCGCGCGCTCTCGTCGACCGTGGTGGGGTTGACGACCACCGCGACCCGGCCCGGCAGCCGCTCGGCGCGGGCGGCCTCCGGGACCTCGGGCAGCGCGGCGGGCGCCGACACGCGGCCGTCGCGGAGCAGGGCGTGCCCGACGATCAGCAGGGACAGCGCGCCGTTGATCATGCCGCCCGCCACGTCGGTCGGGTGGTGCATGCCCCGGTACAGACGGCAGACGCCCACCACGACCGGCAGCAGGAACAGCAGCGCGGCCAGCACGCGCCGCCAGGGGCTCCGCACGCGGGACAGCACCAGGACCGCGAGACCGCCGTAGATCGCGGTGGCCGCACCGGTGTGGCCGGAGGTGTAGCTGGAGGTCGGCAGGGAGCCGTCGAGCCGGTGCACATGGGGGCGCTGGCGGTCCACCGCGATGGTGATGACCAGGAACACCAGCGACTGGAGCGCGACCCCGAGCGCCAGGAACGACACCTGACGCCACATCGGCAGCCTGGGTATGAAGATCATCGCCAGGCAGGCCGCCAGCGTCACCCCGATCACGGTGCCCGTGTTGCCCAGCTCGGACCCGATCGAGGAGAGCGTGGTCAGGGTGGAGGTACGCAGCCGCTCCAGGCCCCGGTTGACGCCGTCCTCGGCCGTCATCGGCCACACGTGCCGGGCGGGGCCGGTGATCAGGAAGCCGATGCCGATCATCAGGACGGCCTGGCACACCGCCAGCGCCCCGATGGAGGCCGCCGCCCGCGTCGTACCGCGCGGCAGCTCGCGGGGGCGTCCGGTGGGGGCCGTCCTGGTGGAGCGGGGCGCGTCCCCGGGCAGGCCCGTTGATCTCTCCGGTACGGCGGTCGGCATCGGTGCAACTCCTCGGCTCGGTCGGCTGGTCGGGCCGGACCGCGCGGGCCCGACCAACGGGCTAATGCCCCCTCAACGGCCGAGCAGACGGCACGGGCCAAGAGGAAGGGGCGGCCCCCGCGCGGGACCGCCCCTCCACTTCTCGATCCGGAGCCGTCAGGCCAGCAGTTCCACCTCCGCCAGCGTCGACTCCCCGTCCAGCACCAGCCGGTACTTGGTGTACGAGCCCGGCGCACTCACGCTGAACGCCCGTGTCTGGCGGTCCCAGGCGAAGGATTCACCGGAGCGCTTGTCCAGCGTCCGCCAGGTCGTGCCGTCCGTGGAGCCCTGCAGCGTCCAGCCGGTGGGCGCCCTCGTACGGTCCGCCGACGAGGTCAGCGTGTACTGGACCGCCCTGGTCGCGTCACCCGTCGGCAGGTCCACCGAGGTGACCGCCGCGCTCGTGGCCGAGGTGTTGTCGAACAGCGCGCCGTCGCCCTTCAGCACGTCCGCGCGCGGGGTCGGCACCTTGTCGTCCTCGGTGACCGACACCGGGGCGGCGTCCTTGCCCGAACCCCACGACGAGGGCCGCGGCCCCATCGAGAAGTCCAGCACCCCGCCCTTGGACAGCAGCGAGTGGGGGAGCGAAGTGGAGTTCCAGGAGCGGCCGTTGAAGCGGACACCCTGGATGTACACATTGCGGTCGCTGTTGTCCGGGGCCTTGATCACCAGGTCCCGGCCGTTCTCCAGGTGGACGGTGGCCTTCTTGAACTGCGGTGAGCCGATGGCGTACTCCCCGCTGCCCATGACCAGCGGGTAGAAGCCGAGCGAGGAGAAGAGGTACCAGGCCGACTGCTCGCCGTTGTCCTCGTCGCCGTGGTAGCCCTGTCCGATCTCGCTGCCCGTGTACAGGCGGGAGAGCACCTCGCGCACGTTCTTCTGCGCCTTCCAGGGCTCGCCGGCCGCGTCGTACATGTAGTTGACGTGGTGGGCGACCTGGTTGGAGTGGCCGTACTGGCCCATCCGGACGTCCCGCGCCTCGGTCATCTCGTGGATGACACCGCCGTAGGAGCCGGTGAACTCCGGGGAGGCGGTCTCCGGGGTGGCGAAGTATTCGTCCAGCTTGTCGCCGAGGGCCTTGCGGCCGCCGTACAGGTTCGCCAGGCCTCGGCTGTCCTGCGGGGCGGTGAAGGCGTAGCCCCAGCCGTCGGTCTCCGTGTAGTCGTAACCCCACACGCGCGGGTCGTACTTGGCGGAGTCCACGCGCCAGTCGCCCTTGGCCGTCCGGCCCTGGAAGAAGCCGGCCTTCGCGTCGAAGAGGTTCACATAGTCGCGGGCCCGGTTGAGGAAGTACGCCGACTCCTCCTTGTACCGCTTCTCGCCGGTCTTCTTATAGAGGGCCTCGCCCATCTTGGCGATGCCGTAGTCGTTGACATAGCCCTCCATGGCCCAGGAGAAGCCCTCGTGGGTGTCGGTGCTGGTGTACCCGAGGAAGGGCGAGGTGGCCATGCCCTTGCGGCCGACGCCCGAACTCGGCGGCACCACCGTCGCGTTCTTCACCGCCGCGTCGTACGCCGCCTTCGCGTCGAACTTCACGCCCTTGACGTAGGCGTCCGCGAACGCGACGTCCGAGGAGGTGCCGGTCATCAGGTCGGCGTAGCCGGGGGAGGACCAGCGGGAGGTCCAGCCGCCGTCCTTGTACTGCTGCACGAACCCGTCGACCATCTCGCCCGCCTGGGAGGGCGTCAGGAACGAGTAGGCGGGCCAGGTGGTGCGGTACGTGTCCCAGAAGCCGTTGTTGACGTACACCTTGCCGTCCACGATCTTGGCGCCGGTGTGCGTCGGGGTGTCCGGGCCGGGCATCGCGGAGAACGGCGAGGCGTACTGGTCCTTCCCGCCGACCTTCTCGAAGCCCGAGTTCGGGTAGAGGTACAGCCGGTACATGCTGGAGTAGAGCGTGGTGAGCTGCTCCGGGGTGGCGCCCTCCACCTCGACCCTGCCGAGGATCTCGTCCCAGGCCCGCTGGGCGCGCGTCTTGACGGTGTCGAAGGAGGTGCCGTCCGGGATCTCCTGGCGCAGGTTGTCCTTCGCCTGGTCCAGGCTGATCAGCGAGGTCGCCAGGCGCAGGGTCACCGTACGGTCGGCGCCCGCGGCGAACCGCAGATAGCCCTTGACCCCACTGGAGGAGCCCTCGGTGACCGGCTTGTCGAAGGTGCCGTAGACGAACAGCCGGGTCGCACCCGTGGACAGCCCCGACTTCACGTCGGAGTAGCCGGTGACGATCCCGTGCTCCTTGTCCAGCGTCAGCCCCGCCTGCTCGGTGACGTTGTCGAACAGCACGCTCGCGTCGTCGCCGGGGTAGCTGAAGCGCAGCACGGCCGCGTGGTCGGTCGGGGTCATCTCGGCCTTGAGACCGTTCTCGAACCTGACCCCGTAGTAGTACGGCCGGGCCGTCTCGTTCTCGTGCCGGAAGGCCAGCTCACGGGCCTCGCGGCCGGTGTCCGGGGTGCCCTTCGCGGCCGACGGCATCAACTGGAAGGTCTGCCGGTCACCCATCCACGGGCTCGGCTCATGGCTGGCGCTGAACGCCTGGACGGTCGGCAGGTTGTCCTCGTTGTTGGCCCGCGCGTACTCGTACAGCCAGCTCAGCGAGGACGCGTTGGTCACCGGGGTCCAGAAGTTGAACCCGTGCGGCATCGCGGCGGCCGGGAAGTTGTTGCCGCGCGAGAAGCTGCCGCTGGAGTTGGTGCCGCGCGTGGTCAGCGCGTAGTCCGACAGATGCGCCTTGGGCCGCTCGGGGGCCACCCGCCTCAGCGCCACGTCGTCGACCCAGCCCCGGAACTTCGCCGGGCCCTTGGGGGAGTCGTACGCCACCAGGACGCGGTCGACGGTCTTGCCCCCGGCCACCGCGCCGATCCGGGACGCCACGTCGTTCCACTGGTTGACGTACAGCACCTTGGCGTCGCCCTGGCCGCGCGGGGTCAGCGGGAACCCGTGCTGGTCCCTCGCGCCGAGCTGGCTGAGGTAGGTGCCGTCGGTGAAGGCCAGGTCCACGCTGACGTTGGTGGCGTCGTAGTCCCGGTCGCCGTCGGCCATCGACGGGAAGAGGCGGTACGACAGCCGGGTGTCGCTGGCCACCTTCACATCGACGTCGAAGACCTTGTTGTACGAGTAGCCCCGGCCGTCGGCGGTGTGGCGTCCCGCGTAGCGCAGGGCGTGGGTGCCGGTGAAGCCCGCCCGCGCCTTGGCGGTGGGGGAGCCGCTGGGGCCCTTGTCGACGAGGCTCAGCATGTCCTGCGGCGCGGGACCGTCACCGCCGCCGGTGGAGAACTGCACGTCGGCCAACTGGAGTGCGTCCGACGCACCGTTGTTCCTCGTCACCTCCAGCCGGAAGTGCTGGTACTCGGCCGGTGTGGTGAGCTGGTAGGACTTGGTCCCGAACCGGTCCGGGAAGGTCTCGCCGGTACGGGTGTCGAGGGTCTTCCAGTCCTTGCCGTCAGCCGAGCCCTGCAGCCGCCAGTCCTTCGGGTCGCGCTCGTCGTGGTCGTTGGCCGCGGTGAGCGCGTAGGCGGCGAGCTCGACCGGCTGGTCCAGGTCGAACTCCACCCAGCCGGTGGGTGCGAACGTCAGCCATTTGCTACCGGGATCGACGTCGGTGAGGTTCTCCTTCACCTCGCCCGCGCCGGTGTTCTCCCCGCTCGCCCGCAGATCGGTGACGTGGTCGGTGACATTGCCCGGAATGCCGGTGGTGTAACCGCCGTCCACGCCCGAGGAGCGCTTGGCGCCGCCCGGACCGGTCTCGACGGTGTTCAGCCAGTCCGGTGCCGGGTCGCCGGATTCGAACGAGGACGCGAACTCCGTGGCGGCGGCGGGGGCCCTGGCCGGCACGGCGACCGCCGCCCCCTGGGCGCCGACGCCCATGACAAAGGCGGTCGTGAGGACGACCGCCGGAGTCCATCTGTGCCGAGATCTCCGCTGCATCTACGGATTCCCCTCCCGCGCTTACTTCGGACAACGTTGTCAGCTTGCTGCGCAGGAACCAGTAGGTGGTCAAGTGGCCGATGATGTCAAGGGTGTTGGCTGCGGCATTCAGGGGGCTATATCGGTAATTCATCCGGCAGGGTGTGCGGAGCCCGGCGATATTTCCACCAGGTCTCAACTCGGAAAAGACCGACGGCCGACCTTGCATTCGATCTTGCCCCATTGGCGGGAAGTGGACTATACCTGTCGGCGTTTCCTGCACGAGCCAGCACAACCCGACCGCGGTGCCGGGGGGAGATCCGGTTCACCGCCTGAGTCCTGGAGAAGGCGAGGACTTGAGCATGGGTTCCACCGGACAGCATGGCAGCGAGGGCGTCGGCCGTCGTGATCTGATCAAGCGCACCGCGGCGCTCGGCCTGGTGGCCGCCCCCGGAATGGGGCTGCTGTCGGCCTGCGCGAGCAGTGGCGGCGACGGGCAGGACAAGGCGAAGGCGGGCAAGAAGACCGAGAAGAACCCGCTGGGCGTCAACGACACGGCCAAGCTGGACTTCGTCCTCTTCGACGGCGGCTTCGGCAAGGAGTACGCCGAGGACGCGGTGAAGCTGTACGAGAAGGCCTTCCCCAAGGCCCAGGTGAAGTTCTCCGCCACCCAGAAGATCCAGTCCACCCTCCAGCCCCGCTTCAACCAGGGCAACCCGCCGGACCTGATCGACAACTCCGGCGCCGAGCAGATGGACATGGGCGTCCTGGTCGGCAAGAAGCAGCTCGCCGACCTCACCCCGCTGCTGGACGCGCCGTCCTACGACGACCCGTCCAAGAAGGTCCGCGACACCCTGCGCCCGGGCATCGTGGAGATGGGCCAGTTCGACGGCGACCCGGTGTGGATCCTGAACTACGCCTACACCGTGTACGGCGTCTGGTACTCGCAGAAGGCGCTGGACGGGCTGGACGAGAAGTACCCAGAGACCTGGGACGACATGCTCAAGGTCTGCGCCAAGGCCAAGAAGAAGGGCATCGCCGGCTGGACCTACGCGGGCAAGTACCCGTACTACCTGCCCTTCTCGCTCTACCCGATGATCGCCAAGGTCGGCGGCCGCGAGGTGCTGGACGCGATCGACAACCTGGAGCCCAACGCCTGGAAGCACCCGGCCGTCAAGGCGTGTTTCGAGGCGTACTACGAGCTGTTCCAGAAGGGCTACATCCTGCGCGGCACGCCAGGGCTGGACCACATCCAGTCGCAGACCGCCTGGGCCAAGGGCAAGGCGCTGTTCATACCGAACGGCTCCTGGGTGGAGAACGAGTCGGCCAACGTCATCCCGGCCGACTTCGACCTGGCCGTCTCGGCCCCCTCCGGGCTGGACGGCTCCGACAAGCTGCCCTTCGGCACCATCTGGGCCTCCGGCGGCGAACCCTTCGTCGTCCCGGCCAAGGCGGCCAACCCCGAGGGCGGCATGGAGCAACTGCGCGTCATGCTCTCCGAGGCGTCCTCGCGGAACTTCACCTCCAAGGTGAAGTCGCTCTCCGCGCTCAACGGCGGCATCGACGGCATCGAGCTGACCCCCGGTCTGAAGGCGGGCGTGGCGGCGCTGGACAAGGCCGGGGACAACGTGGTGAACCCCCGCATCCCGGACTGGTACGTCCAGTTGGAGAAGGAGAAGATCGGGGTCGGTGGTCTGGGCGAGATGATGGCCGGCCGGCTCACCCCGGCCGAGACGGTCAAGAAGATCCAGGGCTTCGCCGACGAGGCCGCCAAGGACACCTCCATCAAGCACTACAAGCACAGGTAACACCCCCTCACGGGTTCGTCACCAGCGGCAGCACGTGTCCCAGGAACGGGGTCGTCCGGCAATGCAGCACGGCAAGTACGGGTTCATCACGGGGTTCCTCGCGGCCCCGCTCGGGCTCTACGCACTCTTTGTGATCTGGCCGTTCATCCAGTCCATCTACTACTCGTTCACGGACTGGACCGGCCTGAGCCCCGAATTCAGCATGGTCGGTGTCGACAACTACACCCGGATGCTGCACGACGACATCTTCTGGAAGTCGTTGACGCACAGCCTGATCTTCGCCCTGCTGCTGCCGCTGGTGACGCTCGGCATGGCCCTGTTCTTCGCTTTCATGATCAATGTGGGCGGCCGGCACCGAAAGGGCGGTCCGGTGGTCACCGGAGTGCGCGGTTCCGGCTTCTACAAGATCGTCTATTTCTTTCCGCAGGTGCTCTCGATCGCCATCGTGGCCCTGCTGTTCGCCTTCGCCTACAACCCGGACAGCGGCGCGATCAACTCGTTCCTGCGCGGTATCGGCCTGGACTCCCTCCAGCCGCTCTGGCTCGGTGATCCGGACCTCGCGCTGTG
The DNA here is from genome assembly GCF_004784465.1 of Streptomyces griseoluteus. GTDB lineage: Bacteria > Actinomycetota > Actinomycetes > Streptomycetales > Streptomycetaceae > Streptomyces > Streptomyces griseoluteus. The sequence goes on from NZ_SRRU01000006.1 coordinate 269,585, forward strand.
GTGCGTGATGGCGGTGCTCGTCTGGTCCACCACCGGCTTCTTCGTGGTGCTGTTCAGCGCCGGCATGGCCTCCATCCCGGCCGAGCTGTACGAGGCGGCGCTGCTGGACGGGGCCGGCCGTGCGACCACGTTCTTCCGGGTCACCCTGCCGCTGCTGTGGGACACCGTGCAGTCCGGCTGGGTCTACATGGGCATCCTCGCGCTCGGCGCCGAGTCGTTCGCGGTCGTGCAGATCATGACGACCGGTCCGGGCGGCCCCGACTACTCGACCACGGTGCTGGTCCTGTACGTGTACCAGAAGGCGTTCCGGGACGGTCAGGCCGCCTACGCCACCACCATCGGCGTCGCCCTGCTGGTCGTCACCCTCGCGTTCGCCGCGATCGTGATGCGGCTGGGCCGCCGCGAGCGGCTGGAGTACTGAGCCCCATGACAACCACCGACGCTCCCGTCCCGCCTCCCGCGCCCGTCGTGAAGACGGACGCGGTCCCGCCCCGCCCCGGCGCCCGCCGACGCTCCGAGGGCTCCGTCCTCAACGTCTTCTCGCACGGCGTGCTGGTGATCTGGGCGGTCATGGTCGTCCTGCCGCTGCTGTGGGCGGTGATGACCTCGTTCAAGGACGACAGCTCCATCTTCGGTTCGCCCTGGGCACTGCCGGACAAGCTGCACTTCGACAACTGGTCCCGCGCCTGGACCCAGGCCAACATGAGCGACTACTTCCTCAACACCGTTCTGGTGGTGGGGGGTTCGCTGATCGGCACCCTGGTGCTCGGTTCGATGGCGGCCTATGTCCTGGCCCGCTTCGACTTCCCGGGCAACCGCTTCATCTACTACCTGTTCGTCGGCGGCATGAGCTTCCCGATCATGCTCGCACTGGTCCCGTTGTTCTACGTCGTGAACAACATGGGGCTGCTGAACACGATCCATGGACTGATCCTGGTCTACATCGCCTACTCACTGCCGTTCACGGTCTTCTTCCTGACCGCTTTCTTCCGCACCCTGCCCACTTCGGTGGCCGAAGCGGCCTTCGTGGACGGTGCCTCGCACAGCCGGACCTTCTTCCAGATCATGCTGCCCATGGCCAGGCCCGGCCTGATCAGCGTGGGCATCTTCAACTTCCTCGGCCAGTGGAACCAGTACATGCTGCCCACGGTGCTGAACACCGACCCGGACAAGAAGGTGCTCACCCAGGGACTCGTCCAACTCGCCGTCAGCCAGGGCTACAAGGGCGACTGGTCCGGCCTCTTCGCGGGGCTGGTGATGGCGATGCTGCCGGTGCTGGCGGCGTACATCATCTTCCAGCGGCAGGTGGTCGCGGGGCTGACGGCGGGAGCGCTGAAGTAACCGCGCCCCTCCCGCACGGCCCCGACCGGCCCCGGTGCGCCCCACCGGGGCCGGCGCACGTCCGGACATCGGCGGTCACTTTGCGATCGTTACCGGTCACCCCGCGCGACCCTCACCGTCAGCGCATGAAGCCACTCCTGGTCACAGCCTCGTCACGCGGTGAAACTCACTCGGAGGAAGGACGCCGGATCACGGCGGGAGGCGGCGATTTCCGTCAAGGACTTGACTGCGGTTACCCCTTCAGCGGAGCTTGGAGTTCATAACTTGTAAGTGGCCCGGTTCCGCAGATGTGACCTGGGCCACGGGCGGCGATGGGGCCGCCCGCCGATGTCGGGAGTGGATGGGTCGATGGAGACTCCGGGGTCGCAGTCGTCGCTGCACCGAGCCAACCTGGAACGAGTCGTACGGGCGGTGCGGCTGGCCGGGTCGCTCACGCAGGCGGAGATCGCCCGTACGACCGGCCTGTCCGCCGCGACGGTCTCCAATATCGTGCGCGAGCTGAAGGACGGCGGGACCGTCGAGGTCACGCCCACCTCGGCGGGCGGCCGCCGGGCCCGCAGCGTCTCGCTCAGCGGGGACGCCGGGATAGTGGTCGGCGTCGACTTCGGCCACACCCACCTGCGCGTGGCCATCGGCAATCTGGCCCACCAGGTGCTCGCCGAGGAGTCCGAGCCGCTGGACGTGGACGCCTCCTCCACGCAGGGCTTCGACCGCGCCGAGGAGCTGATCGACCGGCTGATCGCCGCCACCGGCGTGGACCGGGGCAAGGTGGCCGGGGTCGGCCTCGGCGTACCGGGACCCATCGACGTGGAGTCGGGCACCCTGGGCTCCACCTCGATCCTGCCCGGCTGGGGCGGCACCCGGCCCGCCGAGGAGCTGCGCGAACGGCTCGGCGTGCCCGTGCACGTGGACAACGACGCCAACCTGGGCGCCCTCGGCGAGCTGGTCTGGGGCAGCGGCAAGGGCGTCCGCGACCTCGCCTACATCAAGGTGGCCAGCGGGGTCGGGGCCGGCCTGGTGATCAACGGGCAGATCTACCGGGGGCCCGGCGGGACGGCCGGGGAGATCGGGCACATCACCCTCGACGAGGGGGGCCCGGTGTGCCGCTGCGGCAACCGCGGCTGCCTGGAGACCTTCACCGCCGCGCGCTACGTCCTGCCGCTGCTCCAGCCGAGCCACGGCAGCGCCCTGACCATGGAGGGCGTGGTCCGGCTGGCCCGGGACGGGGACCCCGGCTGCCGTCGCGTCATCGCCGACGTGGGCCGGCACATCGGCAGCGGTGTGGCCAACCTGTGCAACCTGCTGAACCCCAGCCGGGTGGTCCTGGGCGGCGATCTCGCCGAGGCGGGGGAGCTGGTGCTGGCCCCCATCCGGGAGTCCGTGGGACGCTATGCGATCCCCAGCGCGGGACGTCAACTGTCCGTGCTTCCAGGGGCACTTGGGGGCCGCGCCGAGGTGCTCGGGGCGCTCGCCCTGGCGCTGAGTGAAATGGGCGATTCGACCCTGCTCGACGGTTCTGCCACGGCCTCGCTGCCCGTGGTCGCTCCTGCCTTCACTTAGATAACGGATGGCACCGTTGCCATCTCGTTAAGGATTTACTTCTTGACGCCGAACGCGTGGCCGAGTTGACTTCCAGCCACCTCGGCCGCAACGACGCGGCCTCGTCAGGGAGGTTTCTGAAGTGAACACGCGTATGCGTCGTGCGGCCTTCGCCGTTGCTGCTGGTGCCATGGCCGTCTCGCTGGCCGCCTGCGGCAGTGCCAAGGAGTCCGGTGGCGGTGCCAGCAAGTCCACGGACAGCAAGAAGAAGGGCGACGCGATCACGGTCGGCCTGCTCCTGCCGGAGAACCAGACCGCGCGTTACGAGAAGTTCGACCGTCCGCTCATCGAGAAGAAGGTCTCGGAGCTGACGAACGGCAAGGGCAAGGTCGTCTACGCCAACGCCAAGCAGGACGCGACCCAGCAGAACCAGCAGGTCGACACCATGATCACCAACAAGGTGGACGTCCTGATCATCGACGCGGTGGACGCCGCTGCGATCAAGAACTCGGTGCAGAAGGCCAAGGACGCCGGTATCCCCGTCGTCGCCTACGACCGCCTGGCGCAGGGCCCGATCGACGCCTACACCTCGTTCGACAACGAGACCGTCGGCAAGACGCAGGGCGAGGCCCTCCTGAAGGCCCTGGGCTCCAAGGCCAAGTCCGGCAAGATCGTCATGATGAACGGCTCCTCCACGGACCCGAACGCCGCTCAGTTCCGCAAGGGCGCGCACGACGTCCTCGACGGCAAGGTGAACGTCGGCAAGGAGTACGACACCAAGGAGTGGAAGCCGGAGAACGCCAACTCCAACATGGAGGGCGCCATTTCGGCCCTGGGCAAGAAGAACATCATTGGCGTCTACTCCGCCAACGACGGCATGGCCGGCGGTATCATCACCGCCCTCAAGTCCGCGGGCATCGCCGACATCCCGGTCACCGGCCAGGACGCCGAGCTCGCCGGTGTGCAGCGCATCGTCTCCGGTGCCCAGTACATGAGCGTCTACAAGCCGTACGCCCCGGAGGCCGCCGCCGCCGCGGAGATGGCTGTCAACCTGGCGCAGGGCAAGTCGCTGGACTCCGTCGCCAAGGACAAGGTCGACAGCCCCACCACGAAGGCCGTCCCGTCGATCCTGGTCGCCGTCACCTCGCTGACCAAGGACAACATCAAGGACACCGTCATCAAGGACGGCGTCTACACGGTGGCCGACATCTGCACCGCCCAGTACAAGGCCGCCTGCGCCAAGGCCGGCCTGAAGTAACCGACGGGTCCCTTCTTCCCCCCGCCGGCCGGATTCCGGCCGGCGGGACGGTGAGGCCCGCTCAAGGCTCCTCCGGCGCCCCGCGCATACACACAGCCCCGCAAGCTCGGCGCGGGGCGCCGGACGGAATTCCCCCAAACTTCTGCACAACCTCCCGCCGGGTCAGGCGGCGAAGGAGATGGTTCACGTGTCCGCTACGCCCGTGCTGGCGTTGCGCGGAGTCTCCAAGCGATTCGGTGCCGTCCAGGCGCTCACCGATGTCACGCTGGAGGTCCACGCCGGTGAGGTGGTCGCCCTGGTGGGCGACAACGGTGCCGGAAAGTCCACGCTGGTCAAGACGATCGCCGGCGTGCACCCCATCGATGAGGGTGTCATCGAATGGGACGGCAAGACCGTCCAGGTCAACAAGCCGCACGACGCTCAGAACCTGGGCATCGCGACGGTGTACCAGGACCTCGCGCTGTGCGACAACATCGATGTCGTCGGCAACCTCTACCTGGGCCGGGAGATCCGCCGCGCGGGCGTCCTGGACGAGGTCGAGATGGAGCGGCGCTCGCGTGAGCTGCTGGACCAGCTCTCGATCCGCATCCCCAGCGTCCGTATCCCGATCGCCTCGCTCTCCGGCGGCCAGCGCCAGGTCGTGGCCATCGCCCGGTCCATGCTCGGCGAGCCCAAGCTGGTGATCCTCGACGAGCCGACCGCCGCGCTCGGTGTCGAGCAGACCGCCCAGGTCCTCGACCTGGTCGAGCGGCTGCGGGAGCGCGGCCACGCCGTGATCCTCATCAGCCACAACATGGCCGACGTCAAGGCGGTCGCCGACAAGGTGGCCGTGCTGCGCCTGGGCCGCAACAACGGCGTCTTCGAGGTCAAGTCGACCTCGCAGGAAGAGATCATCTCCGCCATCACCGGCGCCTCGGACAATGCCGTCACCCGTCGTGCGGCGCGCACCAATGGGGAGATCAAGAAGTGAGCATCGAGAAGACCTCCACCCCCGCGGGTGACGCCGCCGCGGTGAACCCGGAGGCCGCCCCCGGCGCCGGTGTCGCCGTCGACCCGCGGCTGCTGGTGCGCGAGCAGGGACTCGCGGGCTACGTGGGCGAGTTCAAGCGCAAGATGAAGGCCGGCGACCTGGGCTCGATGCCCGTCGTGGTCGGACTCATCGTCATCTGGATCATCTTCCAGAGCCTGAACTCCAACTTCCTCACCGCGGGCAACCTCTCCGACATCTCCGTCGCCATGGTCGGCACGGGCATGATCGCCGTCGGTATCGTGTTCGTCCTGCTGCTCGGCGAGATCGACCTCTCGGTCGGCTCCCTCTCCGGTGTCGCGGGTGCGACCTTCGCGGTCCTGAACATCACCAACGGCATGAACGAGGTGCTGGCCTTCGTGCTGGCGATCCTCACGGGCACCGTCGCCGGCGCCATCCAGGGCTTCTTCTTCGCCAAGATCGGTGTGCCGGCCTTCGCCGTCACCCTGGCGGGACTGCTGTTCTGGAACGGCCTGATGCTCAAGATCCTGGGCGACAACGGCACGATCAACCTGAACAGCGACGGTCTGGTCGCCAACCTGACCAGCTACTACTTCTCCGACGTGGCCGCCGCCTACGGCCTGGCCGCCGTGGTGACGGTGCTGTTCTTCGTCAGCTCCTTCCTCGGCAACAAGCGCCGTGACGCCGCCGGGGTGCCGTCGAAGCCGCTGAGCGAGATCGTCCTGCGCACCGTGCTGCTGGGCCTGGTCTCCTTCGCCGTGGCGATCGTCTTCAACCAGTACAAGGGTCTGCCGCTGGCGGTCGTGATCTTCGTCGCGGTCCTCTTCGTCACCGACTTCGTGCTGCGCCGCACGGCCTACGGCCGCAAGGTGTTCGCGCTCGGCGGCAGCGTCGAGGCGTCCCGCCGCGCCGGTATCAACGTGGACCTGGTCCGCATCTCGGTGTTCGCCATCTCCGGCACCTTCGCGGCGCTGGGCGGTCTGTTCATCGCCTCCAAGATCGCCTCCGCCAACCAGGGCGCGGGCGGCGGTGACCTGCTGATGAACGCCATCGCGGCGGCCGTGATCGGCGGCACCTCCCTCTTCGGCGGCCGCGGCCGCACCTGGAACGCGCTCCTCGGTGTGCTGGTCATCGTCTCGATCCAGTACGGCCTGGCCCTCCAGGGCATCCCCTCCCCGGTGCAGTACATGATCACCGGTGGCGTCCTGCTGGCGACCGTCGTCATCGACGCGGTGACCCGCAAGACCCAGAAGTCGGCCGGCCGCGCGTAAGCTCGGCAGGCTTGGCAGGAGCCCGGCGCGATGGAGCGCCGGGCTCCTGTGTTTTCCCTGGTCGCATCCCCGCTCGTGGGGGGTGCGACCGTTCGTATGACCCGTGGGGGGACCCAGGGGGCACCGCCCGGCCATCGGCCGCCGGGGCGGAACATTAGACTCATCAAGCCCGGCAACAGCTCGATCAGCTCATACTTGCAAGGAGGCACGGGTGCCGCTGCTGACCCGCATCACGGGACCGCGCGATCTGGACCGGCTCAGCCTGGAGGAGCTGAACCAGCTTGCTGAGGAGATCCGGACCTTCCTCGTGGAGGCCGTGTCCAAGACAGGCGGTCACCTCGGCCCCAACCTCGGTGTGGTGGAGCTGACCATCGCCCTGCACCGGGTCTTCCACTCGCCCGCCGACAAGGTGCTGTGGGACACCGGCCACCAGTCCTACGTCCACAAGCTCCTCACCGGGCGTCAGGACTTCTCCCGCCTGAAGATGAAGGGCGGCCTCTCCGGCTACCCGGCGCAGAGCGAGTCCGAGCACGACGTCATCGAGAACAGCCACGCCTCCACGGTGCTGGGCTGGGCCGACGGCATCGCCAAGGCCAACGAGCTGAAGAAGTCCGACAACCGCGTGGTCGCGGTCATCGGCGACGGCGCGCTGACCGGCGGCATGGCCTGGGAGGCGCTCAACAACATCGCCGAGGCCAAGGACCGCCCGCTCGTCATCGTCGTCAACGACAACGAGCGCTCCTACGCGCCCACCATCGGCGGCATGGCCAACCACCTGGCCACCCTGCGCACCAGCGACGGCTACGAGCGCTTCCTCGCCCGGACCAAGGACCTGCTGGACCGCACCCCGGTCGTCGGCCGCCCGCTCTACGACACCCTGCACGGCGCCAAGAAGGGCCTGAAGGACTTCATCGCCCCGCAGGGCATGTTCGAGGACCTCGGCCTGAAGTACGTCGGCCCGATCGACGGCCACGACATCGAGGCGCTGGAGTCGGCGCTGGCGCGCGCCAAGCGGTTCGGCGGCCCGGTCATCGTGCACTGCCTCACCGAGAAGGGCCGCGGCTACCAGCCCGCCCTCCAGGACGAGGCCGACCGCTTCCACGCGGTGGGCAAGATCCACCCCGACACCGGCCTGCCCATCGCCTCCTCCGGTGCCGACTGGACCTCCGTCTTCGGCGAGGAGATGGTGAAGCTCGGCGAGGAGCGCGAGGACATCGTCGCGATCACCGCGGCCATGCTCCAGCCGGTCGGCCTGGACAAGTTCGCCAAGCGCTTCCCCGAGCGGGTCTACGACGTCGGCATCGCCGAGCAGCACGGTGCCGTCTCCGCGGCCGGCCTCGCGCACGGCGGGGTGCACCCGGTCTTCGCGGTGTACGCCACCTTCCTCAACCGCGCCTTCGACCAGGTCCTGATGGACGTAGCCCTCCACAAGTGCGGCGTGACCTTCGTCCTGGACCGGGCCGGTGTCACCGGTACCGACGGCGCCTCCCACAACGGCATGTGGGACATGTCGATCCTCCAGGTCGTGCCCGGCCTCAGGCTCGCCGCCCCGCGCGACGCCGACCAGGTCCGCGCCCAGCTGCGCGAGGCCGTCGCCGTCGAGGACGCGCCGACCGTGGTCCGCTTCTCCAAGGGCGCCGTCGGCCCCGCCGTACCGGCCCTGCGCCGGGTGGGCGGCATGGACGTGCTGCGCGAGCCGGGCACCGAGCGCCCGGACGTGCTGCTGGTGTCCGTGGGCGCGCTCGCCCCGATGTGCCTGGAGATCGCCACGCTGCTCGACAAGCAGGGCATCTCCACCACCGTGGTCGACCCCCGCTGGGTCAAGCCGGTGGACGAGGCGATGGCCCCGCTCGCCGAGCGGCACCGGGTCGTCGTCACCGTCGAGGACAACAGCCGCGTCGGGGGTGTCGGCTCCGCGATCGCCCAGGCGCTGCGCGACGCGGGCGTGGACGTGCCGCTGCGCGACTTCGGCATCCCGCCCCGCTTCCTCGACCACGCCTCGCGCGCCGAGGTCATGGCCGAGATCGGACTGACCGCCCCGGACATCGCCCGCCAGGTCACCGGTCTGGTCGCCAAGATCGACGGCCGCTTCGGCCAGGAAACGGACGCCATGGACTCGGTGGAGTCCGCGCGGGAGTAGGGCCTGTCTTCCGGGTCTGGCCGGCTCGGGCCGGCGGTGCCTTTCTGGCCGAGCCGTGCGTGCCAGGGCCCACGACCCCGGCAAGATCCGGAAGACAGGCCCTGACCACCCGAACGCCACATCTCCGGGCCGGTTCTGCTGCCTCCTCAGGTGGCGGAACCGGCCCGGTTGCGTGAACCTGCCATTGCCGGGGCACCCGCACCCCGTCCCTCTCGATCATGTCGAGGACGACAAGCGTGGGAGGTAGGTACGTGAGCACGCTCTTCCGTACGAAGAACGTCGAGCAGTCCATCCGGGACACCGAGGAACCGGAGCACTCGCTCAAGAAGTCCCTCTCCGCCCTCGACCTGACCGTGTTCGGTGTCGGTGTCATCATCGGCACCGGCATCTTCGTGCTGACCGGCCAGGTGGCGAAGAACAACGCGGGTCCGGCGGTGGCCATCTCCTTCGCCGTCGCCGGTGTGGTCTGCGGCCTGGCCGCCCTCTGCTACGCCGAGTTCGCCTCGACGGTTCCGGTGGCGGGGTCGGCGTACACGTTCTCGTACGCCTCGCTCGGTGAACTGCCCGCCTGGACCATCGGATGGGACCTGGTGCTGGAGTTCGCGCTCGGCACGGCGGTGGTGGCGGTCGGCTGGTCCGGGTACATCCGGTCGCTGTTCGACAGCTGGGGCTGGCACCTGCCGGCGTACCTGTCCGGACGGGACGGCGCGAGCGGGTTCGGTTTCGACATCCTGGCGGCGGCCCTGGTGCTGCTGCTCACCTGCGTGCTCGTGGTCGGCATGAAGCTGTCCGCACGGATCACCTCGGCCGTCGTCGCCATCAAGGTGGTCGTCGTCCTCATCGTGATCGTGGCGGGCGCCTTCTTCGTGAACGGCGACAACTACAAGCCGTTCATCCCGCCGGCCCAGCCGCAGGAGGCGGGCGCCAGCCTCAAGGCACCGCTGATCCAGCTCATGTTCGGCTGGGCCCCGGCCAACTTCGGCGTGATGGGCATCTTCACCGCCGCCTCGGTGGTGTTCTTCGCGTTCATCGGCTTCGACATCGTCGCCACGGCCGCCGAGGAGACCCGCAACCCGCAGCGGGACATGCCGCGCGGCATCCTCGGCTCGCTGTTCATCTGCACGGTGCTGTACGTGGCGGTGTCCCTGGTCGTCACCGGTATGCAGAAGTACACCGAGCTGTCGGTGGAGGCGCCGCTCGCGGACGCCTTCAAGGCGCTCGGGCATCCCTGGTTCGCGGGCATCATCAGCTTCGGCGCGGCCGTCGGCCTGACCACGGTGTGCATGATCCTGCTGCTCGGTCAGACGCGGGTGTTCTTCGCCATGAGCCGCGACGGCCTGCTGCCCCGCTTCTTCTCCCGCGTCCACCCGCGCTTCCGCACCCCGCACCGGCCGACCATCCTGCTGGGCGTGCTCATCGCGATCATCGCGGGCTTCACCAGCCTGAGCGAACTGGCCGAACTGGTCAACATCGGCACCCTGTTCGCGTTCATCGTGGTGGCGATCAGCGTGATCATCCTGCGCAAGACCCGCCCCGACCTGCCCCGCGCCTTCCGCACCCCGCTGGTCCCGGTGCTGCCGATCGTCTCGGTGTGCGCCTCGCTGTGGCTGATGCTGAACCTGCCCGCCGAGACCTGGCTGCGGTTCGCCATCTGGATGGCGATCGGCTTCGTCGTCTACTTCCTCTACGGCCGCACGCACAGCCGCCTGGCCCGCGAGGAGCAGCCCGAGGAGACCCCGAAGTCGACCTGAGCCGGACGCCGGTCCGCGCTACGGGGGAACCTCAGCCGAGGGCCGTACGCGGACCGGCGACCTCGGCGCCCAGCGCGCCCACCCGGCGCCGCAGCTCGCGGTCGGCGGTCACCACCAGGCGGTCCCGGTCGGCGGACCCGGCGACCAGCTCCACGATCCAGTCGTCCCCGCTGCCCGGCGCGGACTCCACCCGCACCCCCGGCACCGACTCGACCCCGCGCGCCGCGCCCTCCACCACCAGCACGATCTCCGCCGGGTCGGTCCGCCCCGGCAGCCCGTCACTGGCCAGCCGGTCCCGCAGCCGCTCGGCGGCCCCCTTGCGGTCCTTCCACCAGCCGTCCGGCCGCGAGCCCATCACATTGGCACCGTCCACGATCGCCAGCAGGGGATCGTCCTGACCCGGAACACCCTGTACGTCGCCCATAGGACCAGGGTCCCACGGGAGCCGCGCGGGGGCGCGGTCCGGAGCCCGGAGCAGGCAGCTTATGGTGATGCGGTGAACGGCGACTGGCTCATACGCGGCCGCGACGGCCGGCTCGGTGTCTACAGCCCCACGGACGACGGCGTCCTGTCGCGGGCGGAACACCGGCCGGGCGGCGGCTGGACCGCCCCGCGCAGGGTGGGCGGCGAACAGAAACTGCGCCCCGGCCTCGGAGTGGGCCAGGGCGCCGACGGTTATGCCCACCTCGTCTCCTGGCACCCGGCGGCCGGCGGCGAGGCGGTCCTGACGCACTCCACGCACTACCGGCCCGACCTCACCGCCATGGACTGGACCCCGCTCGGGCACCCCAACGGCAAGGGACCCGTCACATCGGACCCGGCGGTCGCGGTGGACCACCAGGGCCGGGCCCATGTCTTCGTGGTCAACGGCGGCCAGGGCCTGAGCATGGTCGCCCAGCGGGAGAAGGGCGGCTGGGCCCCCTGGCGCGACCTGAACGGCTCACGGGTCCAGAACGGCCTGGCCGCGGTGACCGGGGAGACCGGCCTGGTCGCGGTCTACGGGGCGGTGCCCGGCGGCATCGTGCACTGGACCCAGGAGAAGCCGGGCAAGCAGGTCGCCGTCGCCGAGTCGCTGTTGGCGCGGGTCCGGCCCGGCACCCTGGCCGCTCTCGCCACCTCGGAGCGGAGCACGACCGTGTTCTACACCGACACCGAGGGCATGTTGTGCGCCTGGCGTCCGGGCTGGGCGCCCGTGGCGCTGCTGCCCGCGGCGGGTCCCGGCCCGGTGAGCGCGGCGCGCTGCCTGCTCGACGGCCACGACTGCACCGTGCTGGCCCAGCGCGCGGCGAGCGGCCGGGTGGCCGTCGCCGCGTATCCCACGGAGGCGGAGTCGGCGGGCGCCTGGTGGGCCGAGTCGGGCCCGGTGCTGCCGGAGGACGCGCGGGTCTTCCTCGCCGGCGACGCGGACCTCGGCAGGCTGACCGCGGCCGCGCTGTCCCCGTCGACCGGACGGCTCGTCCTCACCCACCGCAAGGACGAGCCGGGTCTCGCGCTGGAGCCCTGGCGGGAGGTCTGACCCCCGCCTTCCCGTGACGGCGCCGCCCCTACGGGGTGGCGCCGCCGCGCGCGGGCGACTTCTTGGCCGACTCGGGGATGGTCCCGTCGGAGCGCAGGGCGCTCCAGAGCTGCTTGGCCTGAGGCTCGGCGGCCACGACCCGGTTGGGGTCCTGGGTGTCGTACCGGACCGGCAGCATGATCGTCTCCATGGTGGAGGTGTCGACGCCGTTCATGCTGCGGCTGAACTCGGCCAGCTTGGTGAGGGAGGCGAGCCCGGAGTCGGTGGTGAGCGCGGTGGTGAGGTCGTCGGCCACGGCGTACGCCTTGGTGGGGCTGCCCATCAGGTCCTGCTTCTTGATCTCGGCGAGCAGGGCCATCAGGAACTTCTGCTGCATCCCGATCCGGCCCAGGTCGCTGCCGTCGCCGATGCCGTGCCGGGTGCGGACGAACTGGAGCGCCTCGGTGCCGTTGAGGCGGTGGGTGCCGGCGGCGAGGTCCAGCCCGCTGGAGGAGTCGTGGATGTCGCGGTCGACGGTGACGGGCACACCGCCTATCGCGTCGACCAGGCCCTTGAACCCGGCGAAGTCGATCTCCACGAAGTGGTCGAGCCGTACGCCCGACATCTTCTCGACCGTCTTGACCACACAGGCCGGACCGGCCGAGGAGTAGACCGAGTTGAACATGACGCGGTTCGCCGAGGGCAGCTTCGTCCCGTCGTCCTTGACGCACTCGGGGCGGCTGACGAGGGTGTCGCGCGGGATGCTGACGGCGACGGCCTGCTTGCGGCCCTCGGGTATGTGGATCACCAGCGCCGTGTCGGAGCGGGCTCCGGCGACATGCCCGGTGCCGAGCCCGGCGTTGGCCCCGGCGCGCGAGTCGGAGCCGAGGACCAGTACGTTCTGCCCGGAGGTGGGCAGTTTGGCGGGGCGGTCGTCCCCGAGGGACTTGTCGAGGTCGACGCCCTTGATGTTGCGGTTCAGGCCGCTGTAGAGCCAGTAGCCGGTGCCGCCCGCGGCAATCAGCAGGACCAGCAGCGTGAGCAGCACGATGCGTCCGCCGCGCTTCTTGGGGCGGGGTGAGGTGCCGTCACCCGGCGGCGCCTCGGCAGGGCGGGGCTCGGTGGCATGCGTCATGGGCGTGTCGGTTCCTCTCCGGAACAGGCTCCGCGAAGGCGGAGTCGCAGGGCCCGGTGGGGGGAGGCCGGCCCGTTGATCTTTGTGAAGCGTCAGGGGAGAACTATAAGCAACTCTTGTCGGTCATCTGGGGGTAGAAGAGCGTGCGCGACCGGGCACGGACGGGGCAGAGCTCCTCTTGACCTTGGTTAAGTTTCACATAAGATGTGCTGAAACTGTGAGCATCGATGGCCGAAAAATTCGCTTCATGTTCGCGGATCCGTGTGACGCCCAAAAGAGTTGGGGTTGTCCGGGCGTGCCGATCGACGGGGTGGACGTCCAACGTGGCGGGGCACGCCCTTCGTTGGACGGCATATGCGGGTAGGAGCATGAGTTGGCGGATCGTCCGCGTCTGAGCATCGTGGTTCCCTTCCAGGACGTGGAGGTCTACCTCACCGAATGTCTGGAGTCGATCGCGCGCCAGTCCTTCCGTGACTTCGAGGTCATCCTCGTCGACGACGGGTCCACCGACCGCTCGGCGTGGATCGCCGCCGGCTTCTGTGCGGCCGACCCCCGCTTCCGTCTGGTCCGCCAGCACTCGCACGGCCCGGGGCACGCCCGCAACACCGGCCTGCGCTCGATGCATCCGCGCGGGGAGTTCCTGGCCTTCGTAGACGGCGACGACGTGATACCCGAGTACGCCTACGAACTGCTGGTGCGCACCCTGGAGGAGTCCGGTTCGGACTTCGTGTCGGGCAACGTGCAGATGATGAACTCCACCAAGAAGTGGCAGTCCCCGCTGCACCGCACTCCCATGCAGAAGTCCCGGCGCGGCACCCACATCACGAAGTTCGACGCGCTCATCTACGACCGCACCGTGTGGAACAAGGTGTTCCGCCGCAGCTTCTGGGACGACCAGAGCATCACGTTCCCCGAGGGTGTGATGTACGAGGACTCCTGGGTCAACATGTACGCGCACTTCCGTGCTGCCAAGGTGGACGTCCTCAGCGACATCGTCTACTTCTGGCGCCGCCGCGACGGCGGGGCGGCGCCGTCCATCACCCAGCGGTACACCGAACTCTCCAACCTGCACGACCGCGTTACCGCCGTGATGGCGGTCAGCCGCTTCCTCACCGACGAACGGTCGATGGCCGGCAAGGACAGCAAGCGCAAGTACGACACGGCCTGTCTCAAGTCCGACCTGATGCTGCACCTGAAGATGCTCCCGGACGCCGACGAGGAGTATCAGCAGGCGTTCATGACGTGGGCCAATTGGTTCCTCGACCAGGCCGACCCGACCATCATCGACGAACTGCCCGCCGAGGCGCGGGTCAAGTGGCTCCTGGTCCGCGACTGGCGGCTGCCCGAACTGCTGGAGGTGGTCCAGTTCGAGCGCACGGGCGGACCGCTCCCCGTCCAGCGCCGCTTCCGCCGCTATCTGAAGTACCCCTTCCTCGGGGACCGGGAAGTCGGTCTCGACAAGAAGGCGTACCGCCTGGACCAGGAGTTCTCCCTCGCCGGAACACTGAGCGCGGCCCAGTGGAGCCCCGACGGCAACGAGTTGAACCTCACCGGCACCGCCTACGTCCGCTTCCTCAACATCCACAAGAAGCACATGTCGGTCAAGGCCATCGCGCTGCGCAACAAGAAGCAGGGCCGCATGGTCGTCGCCCCAGCCCGTACGACGTACGCCCCGCAGGCCACCGAACATTCCAAGCAGAATCGTTACTGCTACGACTGGGCGGGTTTCGAGACCCGTATCGACACCTCCCGGCTGAAGAGCAAGGGGGAGTGGGTGGAAGGCACCTGGGACGTGGCCGCCGGTGTGCTCAGCCGGGGTCTCTTCCGCTACCGGGGCATCAGCCGCGGGAGCGTGGGAACGGGCGCCAATCCGCCCCACCGGTACGTCGACAAGAACACCCGGGTGCTGCCCGTCTTCCTCCAGGGCAAGCTCAAGCTGCGCGTGGAAGTCGTGCGCTGCCGCATCACCAACCACCGGATAGCGGGGGACCAGCTCGAACTGCGCGGCGTCTATCTCGGCCCGACGGTGCCGGAGTGGGGAAAGCTCCGGGTCGCCAGCATGAACGGCGCCGGGCGCCACGACGCGTGGGCCCACTTCACCCCGGGCGGTGAAGGCTGGAGCAGCTTTACCGTCCGCCTGCCGCTGCGGGTGCTGGTACCCGGTTCCCGCGCCGACGTGGCGGCCGGTCAGGAAGCGCCCCAGTCCTGGAACATGGGCAGCAACGGCTGGAAGACCACCTTCCACGTCGAGGGCCGCAAGATGACCATCTATCCGGTGATGGCCGACGACACCCCTGACGGCCACTACCGCATGCCCGCCACGCTCCAGACTCCGGAGGGCGACCGGGAAATCGTCGTCCACCGCAACGGCTCCGGCTACCTCGTCCTCTTCGAGCGCGCCACGCTGCCCACCGTCACCCACGCCGCCTGGCGCCCCGACGGCGCGCTGGAGATCAGCGGCCGGTACGGCGCCGCCGACCAGCTCTCGGCCCAGGAGTACCGTGACGCCCATCTGGTGGTGCGCTCCCGCGCCCACGGGGCCGAACGCGCCGTCCCGCTGACCTGGGACGGCAAGCGCTTCAGCTCCGTTCTCACCCCCGCCGCGATGCGGACTCTGGCCGGCGACATCCCCCTCGCCGCCGGGCGCTGGGACTTCTTCCTGCGCCGTCAGGACCTGTCAACGGTGGCTCGCGAGGACCGCCTCGAAGACCTGATGTGCAAGATCGAGCAGGACCTCATCGGCGACTTCCCGCAGGACCGCGAGGAGAACGAGCGCCGTTACGAGCTCCAGGCCGAGGCGTACGACCGTCTCTCCCTGCTGGTGCACTCCGCGATGCCCGACCACGCCCGCGGTCCCTACCGGCAGAAGCTGCTGCGTACCAAGGCGTACCCCGCGGCCCGCCGGAACCCGGTGCGTCCCGCGATCCTCTACGACGCGTTCAAGGGCACCCAGTACTCCGACAGCCCGCGCGCCCTGCACGAGGAACTGGTGCGCCGCCACTGCGACTTGGAGCATCTCTTCGTCGTCCGGGACGATCAGGTACAGGTACCGCCCACGGCGACACCGGTCCGCATGTGGTCGCCGGAGTGGTACGAGGCCCTGGCCACCAGCCGGTACGTCGTGGCCAACAACCACCTCCCCGACTGGTTCCAGAAGCGGGACGGCCAGGTCGTCGTACAGACCTGGCACGGCACGCCGCTGAAGAAGATCGGCCACGACATCGAGGCCATCCACTTCGCCGACCAGAGCTATCTGGAGCGCGTGGCGAAGGAGGTGCTGAACTGGGACATGCTGGTCTCGCCCAACAGCTTCTCCACCCCGATCCTCCAGCGCGCCTTCGGCTTCGAGGGCGAGATGGTGGAGTGCGGCTACCCGCGCAACGACGTGCTGCGCCGGTCCGGCACCGAGGGCCGGCAGGAGGAGATCCGCCGCAGGATCGGCCTGCCCGAGGGCAAGCGCGTCGTCATGTACGCCCCGACCTGGCGCGACGACCAGTTCTACGCGCCGGGCAAGTACAAGCTCGACTTCCGCATCGACCTTGCCGATGCCCGCGCCCGGCTAGGTGATGACCACGTGCTCCTGGTGCGCCGCCACCCCAACGTGGTTGACCCGGTGCCGGGTGCCGGGGACGGCTTCGTCTTCGACGTCTCCGACTACCCGGACATGGCCGACCTGTCGCTGATCACCGATGTGATGATCACTGACTACTC
Source organism: Streptomyces griseoluteus (assembly GCF_004784465.1). Lineage (GTDB taxonomy): Bacteria > Actinomycetota > Actinomycetes > Streptomycetales > Streptomycetaceae > Streptomyces > Streptomyces griseoluteus. The sequence continues at coordinate 286,214 of NZ_SRRU01000006.1, forward strand.
GTCCCTGATGTTCGACTACGTCAACACCGGCCGCCCGATCCTCTTCTTCACCTACGACCTGGACCACTACCGCGACACCCTGCGCGGGTTCTACTTCGACTTCGAGCAGAGCGCCCCCGGCCCCCTGCTGCGTTCTTCGGAGGACCTGGTGGACGCAGTCCGGGACATCGACCGGATCCAGGAGCGCTACGCCGGCCAGTACCGCCGTTTCCAGCAGGATTTCTGCGATCTGGACGACGGTCACGCCTCGGCCCGGCTCGCCGACCGCATGCTGATCGCGGGCGGCGACCTGGCGCCCGAGCAGGCATGGGCGCCGGCCGTGGGCACGGTGGCCGCACGCCCCACCGGACGCCCCCTCGCATCCTTCGGGGCCGGGCAGGTGACCGAGAACCTGATGAACGCGATCCCGGCCCCGGCTCCCGCAGTATTCGGCGGCCCCGCCGACGCGTCGACGGTGATTCCGGGGCAGAGCCGAGTGACCGAGGACGTGGGTGTGTGAGTGCGTCCCCGCGGCCCACAGCCGCATGAGCGCGCCCTCGCCGAGTCCGTCCGGCGCAGGCCCCTCAGCCGGTGCGCACGCGCATCAGCAGCGCGGAATGGTCCGAGGCGTCCAGGTCCCGGACCGTGCACCGCGTCCGCTCCAGCCCGGTGAACAGGTAGTCCAGCTTGTGCCCCGAGGCGTGGGTGGGCCGCCCGGCCCGCGAGGTGGCCGACGTCTGGGCGCACTCCCGCTGGCGGATGTACGGTCCGGCCGGCCAGACCCAGGAAGCGGGATTGCGGGGACCCGGCGGAGACACGTTCAGGTCACCGCCGTACACCGTGCGCCGCGAGGGCACCGTCGCGGCCAGCGCCTTCAACTGGTCGTCCCGGAAGTCCCACCCGGGGTGTGCCGCATCGCTGTGCGCCGGGCTGAGATGGGCGTCGCACACCCGTATGCCGGGTGCCTCCACCGTGGCGCAGAGGATGCCACGCGTCACGCCTACTGTGGGCTGCTGCGCGGGCACCGAGGTGAGGGAGGCCAGCGGATACCCGGCCAGGATCGCGTAACCGGCCTCGCCCTGTGCCGCCTCGGCGCAGTGCACGGGTGTGGCGCGGCCGGTGGCGTCGCGAGCGAGGTACGGCCGGAACGCCGTGTGCCAGGAAGTGCCCAGGGACCGGCGGACAGCGGCCACGTCGCCCGCGCATGCCTCCTGGAGCAGGACCAGGCGGGCCCCGGAGTTTGTGACCAGTCCGGTCAGCGCTCGCCGTTTCCGTTCCGGGCTTCCGGTGCCGGCACAGTGCCACTGCCGGACACCGCACATGTTCCAGGTCGCCACGGTGAGCGTCCGGGGAGCGGGGGAACGCGGCGGATGCAGCGTCAGGGCCGCCGTCACCCCGGCAGCGACACCGGCCACGGTTGCCGTCAGGATCAGGCGACGCCGTCCGCCGTGCCGTTGCCGAGGGAGTCGTGGCCGGGCCGGGAGTGAGAACACCCCGGCATCATCACCGCCCGACCCGCCGGACACCAAAAGCTGTGCCCGCGCACAGTCAGTCATCCGATCGAAGTGGAAGCGCACCATGTCTGAAGCCCCGGCCAAGCGCCGTCAGGTGATCAAGGGGATCGACGCGTCGGGCCCGTACCCGGTCGAGTACCGGTTCGCGCACGCCCCGAACGCCGAGCGGCATCTCGTGATCGTCCTCGCCGGTCTGGACGACCCGGACGGTTACGGCTGGGCGACCGGAGAGATGGACGACCTTCCGGCGAACATCCTGTGGATCCGGGACCGGTTCGACGGCGGCAGCGCCTCATACCTGTGCCGGGACATGGACTTCGGCGTCGAGAAGTCCGTGGCCGAGGTCGTCGCGCGGGTGACGGAATTGCTCGGGCTGCACCGGGCCGAGGTCACGCTGTGGGGCAGTGGTCGTGGCGGCAGCGCGGCCCTCCACCTCGGGCTGAAGCACGGTTACGGCAACATCGTCGCCGTCGGTCCGGAGTTCGCGCTCGGCTCGCCTCTGCGGGAGCGACGCCCGGCCGCGGCCCGGCATTTGCTGGGTGAGCCGATGGCTGACGAGGACGCCCGTGCCCTCGATGCCCTCCTGCCCGACCTGCTCGCCTCCAGCGTGCATCCGCAGACGCACCTCTACGTCTTCCCCCCGGCGGACGACGAGCCGGATGCCGGCCGCGAGATGTGCCTCGGACTGCTGCGCCAGTACCGGAACGCCGACCTCGTCCACGAGACATTCCCCCTGCTGAACCTCGCCCATATGCTCGTCGCGGGCCTCGTCCCCCGTCTGACCGCCGCTCCCCGGGCCGAGGGACGGCCGTCCGCCGGCCTGCCCGGCATCGGCAGCTACCTCAAGTCGACGTCTGTGGTGCAGGGTTCGTTCGCCGCGCCGGTCGTGCTCTCACCCGGCCCGGACGACCTGCTCTCGGCCACCGGCGTGCGCCTCGTGGGCCGGGCGCCCGGCGCGGTCCGGGTGAGCCTGTGGGAGAACGGTACGTACCTGGCGTCGGCGCCCGTGACGCAGGACGGCGACTGGAGCTGGACACGTCGGACGTGGACGCCGGGCGAGCACAACGTACGCCTCTTCGCCGTCGATGCGCTCGGCTATCAGTCCCCGCGCGCCGACGCGCAGTTCACCGTGTCCGACCACCTCACGCCGGAAGTCGTTCCCACGCGGCCCGGCGCGGCCCCGCCGGTCGTGCAGCGGCCGGAGCCCTACCTCCAAGTGCCGGGAGCCCGGGTCGGGTTCACCGGTTTCGCCACGGGGGCGGCCCGGGTCGGCATCCGGGAGAACGGCGCCGTCCTGGGGGAGTGCGCGGTCGCTCCCGACGGAGCGTGGTCCTGGGCACCGGAAGGCCCCTGGGCCGGGGGACCACACACCGTCGAAGTCTTCTCCATCGGCGCCGCCGACACCGAGTCCCGGCCCGTCGCCGTCACCTTCACCGCCGAATCCTGAGCCCCGACCGCAGCACACCACAGAGCGGAACCCCTCACATGTCCCCAGCAGCACCCGCCGGGCGCAAGCAGCACACCGGCATCGAGTCCTCCGGGACCTTCCCGGTCGAGTACAGGTTCGCGCCCGCCACCAAGGGCAACCGGCACCTCGTCGTCGTCTTCGCCAACTTCGCCGCGCCCCAGGACTACGGCTGGTCCAACGGGGTCTTCGACAAACTGCGCGCCAACGTCCTCTGGATTCGCGACAAGTTCGACGACAACCGCAGTTACTACCTGTGCAGGGGCATGGACTTCTCCCTGGAGCGGTCCGTCCTGGGGCTGATCTCCAATGTCATGCGCGCCCTTGACCTCACCCCCGACCGCGTGACGCTGTGGGGGAGTTCCAAGGGCGGCAGCGCGGCCCTGCACTTCGGTCTGAAGTACGGGTTCCGCAACATCGTCGCCATCGCCCCCCAGTTCGCCATCGGCACCTACGTCCGGGACGTCCACCCCGGCGTCGCCCGGTTCATGCTCGGTGAGGACGTGCCGGAGGAGAACGTGCGGGCCCTGGACGCCCTGATCCCCGACCTGCTGCGCGCCGGCGCGAACCACACGGCCAACATCTATGTCGTGTCCGCCGCCCAGGACGACCAGTACCCCACCCAGATCGAGCCCTACCTGGGCCTGCTCCGCAACTACACCAACTTCAACCTGATCTTCAGCGACTCCCCTCACATCGCCGACCACACCCGGGTCGCGGGGCGCAACGTCCCGCTCCTCATGGGCCTGGCCAACTTCCTGATCGACGGCATCGCCCCCCGCCTGGGCCTGGTGCGCAACGGTTTCGAGGAGCCCGACCGCGACACCTCGGTGCTCTCCTCCTACCTCTCGGCGACCGCGCTCGTGCGCGGCGCGGAGTTCCCCCCGCCCGTGGTGCTCGCCCCCGCCGCGGACGCCCGACTGCACCAGGACGCCGTACGCTTCAGCGGCCACGCCCCCGGTGCGGTACGGGTGAGTGTCTGGGAGCACGGCAAGTACGTCGGCCAGTGCGACGTCGGGCCGGACGGAAGCTGGTCCTGGGAACGGGGACGGCCCTGGAGCCTGGGCAAGCACCCGGTGAAGCTCTACGCGGTCGACGCCTACGGCTACCAGTCGGAGCGGATCGAGCTGACGTTCACCGCGATCGGCGGCCCCGCCCCGGCGCGCGCCGCCGCGCCGGTGATGGACGGCGGGCCCCCGTCGGCGACGACGGCAGCGGCCGCGCCGATGGTGCTGCAGCCCATCGCGCATGAGCAGGTCATGGACGTGCGGGTGGTCTTCACCGGCCTCGCGGCCGGCGCGTCGCGCGTCGGGTTCCGGCTCGACGGCATGCCGTTGGGCGTCACCGAGGTCGACAGGGACGGTGGCTGGACCTGGGACGCGGGCTGGGCATGGGACACGGGCACCCATGTCGTCGATGTCGTCGCCATCGATCCGGCCGGTGTGGAGTCCCCGGCCACCACGGTCCCCTTCACCGTCGCGCCCGCCACGGCCCCCGCCGCCCACCACGGCGGAACCTACTGACCGCCTTCGCGCAGGAGAGGCAGAGAGGTACAACGGAGGAGGGCCCCCGCGCCGCAGCGCCGGGGCCCTCCTGCGTACAGCCGGCCGGTGTTACGCCGGCACGCTTGCCACACCCTGCTCGAGGAACCGCTTGCCGTTCACCCGCTCGGAGACACCCTCGCGGTCCAGGTACGGCGTGATGCCGCCCAGGTGGAAGGGCCAGCCGGCGCCGGTGATGAGGCACAGGTCGATGTCCTGCGCCTCGGCGACGACGCCCTCGTCCAGCATGAGGCCGATCTCCTGGGCCACGGCGTCTAGGACGCGGTCGCGGACCTGCTCCTCGGTGAGGACGGAGTCGCCCTGCTTGAGCAGCGCGGCGACCTCGGGGTCCAGCTCCGGCTTGCCGCTGCCGTAGACGTAGAAGCCGCGCTTGCCCGCCTCGACGACCGCCTTCAGGTTCGGGGAGACCGTAAAGCGGTCCGGGAAGGCCCGGTTGAGGGTCTCCGAGACGTGCAGGCCGATCGCCGGGCCGACCAGCTCCAGCAGCACCAGCGGGGACATCGGCAGGCCGAGCGGCTCGACGGCCTTCTCCGCGACCTCGACCGGGGTGCCCTCATCGATGACGTTCTGGATCTCGCCCATGAAGCGGGTCAGGATGCGGTTGACGACGAACGCCGGGGCGTCCTTCACCAGCACCGCGGTCTTCTTCAGCTTCTTGGCCACGCCGAACGCCGTCGCCAGCGCGGCGTCGTCGGTCTGCTCGCCGCGCACGATCTCCAGCAGCGGCAGGATCGCGACGGGGTTGAAGAAGTGGAAGCCGACGACCCGCTCGGGGTGCTTCAGCTTCGACGCCATCTCCGACACCGACAGCGAGGAGGTGTTGGTGGCGAGGATCGCGTGCGCCGGGGCGACCGCCTCGACCTCGGCGAACACCTTCTGCTTGACGCCCATCTCCTCGAACACGGCTTCGATGATGAAGTCGGCGTCCGCGAAGCCCTCGGCCTTGTCCAGGACACCGGTGACCAGCGCCTTGAGGCGGTTGGCCTTGTCCTGGTTGATCCGGCCCTTGCCGAGCAGCTTGTCGATCTCGGCGTGGACGTAGCCCACACCCTTGTCGACGCGCTCCTGGTCGATGTCGGTCAGCACGACCGGCACCTCCAGGCGACGCAGGAAGAGCAGCGCGAGCTGGGAGGCCATGAGACCGGCGCCGACGACGCCGACCTTGGTGACCGGACGCGCCAGCGACTTGTCGGGGGCGCCCGCAGGACGCTTGCCGCGCTTCTGCACCAGGTTGAACGCGTAGATGCCGGACCGCAGTTCGCCGCCCATGATCAGGTCGGCGAGGGCCTGGTCCTCGGCATCGAAGCCCTTCTGGAGGTCGCCGTCCTTGGCACCCTCGATGATCTCCAGCGCGCGGTAGGCGGCCGGGGCCGCGCCGTGCACCTTGGAGTCCGCGACGAAGCGGCCCTTGGCGACGGCCTGGTCCCACGCCTCGCCCCGGTCGATCGCCGGACGCTCGACGGTGATGTCGCCCTTGAGGACCTGCGCGGTCCACAGCAGCGACTGCTCCAGGAAGTCGGCACCCTCGAACAGCGCGTCGGCGATGCCGAGTTCGAAGACCTGCTTGCCCTTGAGCTGGCGGTTCTGGTTGAGGCTGTTCTCGATGATGACCTGGACGGCCTTCTCGGGACCGATCAGGTTCGGCAGCAGGGCGCAGCCGCCCCAGCCGGGCACCAGGCCGAGGAAGACCTCGGGCAGCGAGAACGCCGGGATCGCCTTGGAGACGGTCCGGTAGGAGCAGTGCAGGCCGACCTCGACACCGCCGCCCATCGCCGCGCCGTTGTAGTAGGCGAAGGTCGGGACCGCGAGGCCGGAGAGGCGCTTGAAGACCTCGTGGCCGCCCTTGCCGATGGCGAGCGCGTCCTCGTGCCGCTTCAGCAGCTCGACACCCTTGAGGTCGGCGCCGACCGCGAAGATGAACGGCTTGCCGGTGATGCCGACACCGACGATGTCACCGTCCGCGGCCTCCTTCTCGACCTGGTCGATCGCGGCGTTCAGGTTCGCCAGCGAGGCCGGGCCGAAGGTGGTCGGCTTGGTGTGGTCGAAGCCGTTGTCCAGCGTGATCAGCGCGAACCTGCCCGCGTTGAAAGGCAGTTCGAAGTGCCGTACGTGGGCCTGGGTGACGACCTCGCCGGGGAACAGCTCGGCAGCACCCTTCAGCAGCTCGGTGGTGTTGCTCACTTGTCCCCCTCGAAGTTCGGGTTCTCCCAGATGACCGTCGCGCCCATGCCGAAGCCGACGCACATGGTGGTCAGGCCGTAGCGGACGTCCGGGTTCTCCTCGAACTGGCGGGCGAGCTGCGTCATGAGCCGCACACCGGAGGAGGCCAGCGGGTGGCCGAACGCGATGGCGCCGCCGTACTGGTTGACGCGGCTGTCGTCGTCGGCGATGCCGTAGTGCTCCAGGAACGCGAGGACCTGGACGGCGAACGCCTCGTTGATCTCGAACAGGCCGATGTCGGAGATCGACAGGCCGGCCTGGGCGAGGGCCTTCTCGGTGGCCGGGATCGGGCCGTAGCCCATCACCTCGGGCTCCACGCCCGCGAAGGCGTAGGAGACCAGGCGCATCTTGACCGGCAGGCCGTTCTCGCGGGCGAAGTCCTCGGACGCGATGAGGGAGGCGGTGGCGCCGTCGTTCAGACCGGCCGCGTTGCCCGCGGTGACCCGGCCGTGCACGCGGAACGGCGTCTTGAGACCGCTCAGGTTCTCCAGCGTGGTGCCGGGGCGCATCGGCTCGTCGGCGGTGACCAGGCCCCAGCCCGTCTCACCGGCCTCTTCGTTGGTGCGGCGCACCGAGATCGGCACCAGGTCCTGCTGGATCTTGCCGTTGGCGTACGCCTTGGCGGCCTTCTCCTGCGAGCGGACCGCGTACTCGTCGGCGCGCTGCTTGGTGATGGTCGGGTACCGGTCGTGCAGGTTCTCGGCGGTCATGCCCATGAACAGCGCCGACTCGTCGACCAGCTTCTCGGAGACGAAGCGCGGGTTGGGGTCCACGCCCTCGCCCATCGGGTGCCGGCCCATGTGCTCGACACCGCCCGCGATGGCGATGTCGTACGCGCCGAAGGCGACCGAGCCGGACACCGAGGTGACGGCGGTCAGCGCGCCCGCGCACATGCGGTCGATGGAATAGCCGGGCACCGACTGCGGCAGGCCCGCGAGGATGCCCGCGGTACGGCCGAGGGTGAGGCCCTGGTCACCGATCTGGGTGGTCGCGGCGATGGCGACCTCGTCGATCTTCTTCGGGTCCAGACCGGGGTTGCGGCGCAGCAGCTCCCGGATCGCCTTCACGACGAGGTCGTCGGCGCGAGTCTCGTGATAGATGCCCTTCGGGCCCGCCTTGCCGAACGGGGTGCGGACGCCGTCGACGAAGACGACGTCCCTGACGGTACGAGGCACGATGGCTCTCCTCCAGGGTGCGGGACGCTGAGCGCTTGCTCAACCTCATGCTACTTATGAGTAACGTAGCTGCACAGTCCCACCCCGGCTAGCGGTGAACGTCACACCGCGACCCCGCCCGGCCGGACGGATCGTGGCGGGAGAACCGCCTACTCCGGGGTGGCGGACAGTACCGCGACCAGCACCGGGGTCACCTGCTCCACCTGCCAGGACCGGGCGCCGTGGCCGGTGAGGGCGGCGGCCACGGTCCGCTCGTCGACGGGGACCGGGGGCTCCCAGCAGATCCGGCGCACGGTGTCGGGGGAGATCAGGTTCTCCTGCGGCATCTCCAGCCGCTCGGCCAGCGCCGACACCCCGGCGCGGGCGGCCGACAGCCGGGCCGCGGCGGCCGGGTCCTTGTCCGACCAGGCACGCGGCGGCGGCGGACCGGTCACCTGCTGGCCCTGCTGGGGCAGCGCCGACTCCGGCAACGCCTTCGCCCGGTCGACCGCGGCCTGCCACTGTTCGAGCTGACGGCGGCCGACACGATGGCCGAAACCGTTCAGCGCGGCCAGCGCGTGCACATTGGCCGGCACCGCGAGCGCGGCCTCCACGATCGCCGAGTCACCGAGCACCTTGCCGGGGGAGACGTCCCGGCGCCGCGCGATCCGGTCCCGCGTCTCCCACAGCTCCTTGACCACCGCGAGCTGCCGCCGCCTGCGCACCTTGTGCATCCCGGAGGTCCGGCGCCAGGGGTCCTTGCGGGGCTCGGCGGGCGGCGCCGCCGCGATGGCGGCGAACTCCTCCAGCGCCCACTCCAGCTTGCCCTGCCGCTCCAGCTCCTTCTCCAGGGCGTCACGCAGGTCGACCAGCAGCTCCACGTCCAGCGCCGCGTAGCGCAGCCACGGCTCGGGCAGCGGGCGGGTGGACCAGTCGACGGCGGAGTGGCCCTTCTCCAGTACGAAGCCGAGCACGTTCTCCACCATCGCGCCGAGGCCGACGCGGGGGAATCCGGCGAGCCGCCCGGCCAGCTCGGTGTCGAACAGGCGGGTGGGCACCATGCCTATCTCGCGCAGGCAGGGGAGGTCCTGGGTGGCGGCGTGCAGCACCCACTCGACCCCGGACAGCGCGGCGCCCAGCTCGGAGAGGTCGGGGCAGGCGACCGGGTCGATCAGCGCGGAGCCCGCGCCCTCGCGCCGCAACTGCACCAGATAGGCCCGCTGGCCGTACCGGTAACCGGAAGCGCGTTCGGCGTCCACGGCCACCGGGCCGGTGCCGGCGGCGAACGCGGCGACGACCTCGGCGAGCGCGGCGGCGTCCGCGACGACCGGCGGAATCCCCTCGCGGGGTTCGAGCAGGGGGGTGGGCGCCGCCGCCTCAGCAGGCCCCGCGTCGGGGGGCGTACCCCCGTTGATGCGCCGGGAACTGTCTGCTGCGGTCTCTTGGGCGTCCGTCACATGCCAAGGGTATCCGCATGGCCGCGCCGCTGGCCTGCACGTTCGACCGACACCCACGCTGACCGGCCAAAATGCGCCGCGCGCGGGCACACACCGCGCGCCGTACGGCGCACCCCGCCCGGCGCGCACGCCGGTGCCCGCCGACGGAACGTTCCGCCGACGGGCACCGGGGGTGAACAGGGCGCGGAGTGGAGGACAGGAAAGGGGGTCAGTGGATGATTCCGGTGCGCAGGGCCACCGCGACCATGCCGGCGCGGTCGCCCGTGCCGAGCTTGCGCGCGATGCGGGCCAGGTGGCTCTTGACGGTCAGCGCGGACAGGCCCATGGAGACGCCGATCGCCTTGTTCGACTGGCCCTCCGCGACGAGGCGGAGCACCTCGACCTCGCGGCCGGACAGCTCGCGGTAACCGCCGGGGTGGCTCGGGGCGCCCGGCGGACGCCGGTGCCCCATTCTGGCCGCGGCGGAGCCGATGGGGGCGGCGCCGGGGCGGGTGGGCAGGCCGATGTTGGTACGGGTGCCGGTGACGACGTAGCCCTTCACGCCCCCGGCGAGGGCGTTGCGGACGGCGCCGATGTCGTCGGCGGCGGACAGGGCGAGGCCGTTGGGCCAGCCCGCGGCACGGGTCTCGGACAGCAGGGTGAGGCCGGAACCGTCGGGCAGGTGGACGTCTGCGACACAGATGTCGCGCGGGTTGCCGATGCGGGGACGAGCCTCCGCGACGGACGAGGCCTCGATCACGTCGCGCACACCGAGGGCCCACAGATGGCGGGTGACGGTGGAACGGACGCGGGGGTCGGCCACGACCACCATGGCGGTCGGCTTGTTCGGGCGGTAGGCGACCAGGCTTGCGGGCTGCTCGAGGAGAACGGACACCAGGCCTCCTGGCTGGGGGGACGGGGCCGGCTTGTGGGGAAGAAGCCGGGAGGAACCGTGCTTTCAAGGTCACAGTCGTCTTCGGCAGCAAACCCGTCCGCCTTTAGAGAATGATCACGATCTAGTGAGTCACAATCTGTGCAATTCGGACACGCGATCGATCATCCGAAGATCGAATCGGCTCCGGGGTGAGGCGATTCGAGTACGGAAAGTGGCCGTATCGACAAAGTGATGGTTCGGGAAGTGATCACAAAGCAACGCCCCGCCGATCCCGGCGGGGCGCTGAGAAGATGATCAGCCTGAGGGCGGCCTAACGGGGCTGCGGACCCCTGCGCTGCGGCAGGGTCACCACCGAGCCGTCGCCCGGCGCGGCCGGGGGCAGCCCGCCGACCTGGGCCAGCAGATCGCACCACGAGGCGAGGTGCGCGGCGGTGTCCGGAACGCCGCCCAGTCCTTCGAGCGGTGTCCAGGAGGCGCGGATCTCGATCTGCGAGGCGGGCGGCCGCTCCGACAGGCCGCCGAAGTAGTGGGAACTCGCGCGGGTGACGGTGCCGCTCGGCTCGCCGTAGGTGAGTCCGCGCGACTGCAGAGCGCCGGTCAGCCAGGACCAGCACACCTCCGGCAGCAGCGGGTCGGCCGCCATCTCGGGCTCCAGCTCCGCGCGTACCAGGGTCACCAGGCGGAAGGTGCCGTGCCAGGCGTCGTGGCCGGCGGGGTCGTGCAGCAGGACCAGCCGGCCGTCCGCCAGCTCCTGCTCACCGTCGAGCACGACGGCCTCCAGCGCGTGCGCGTACGGCGCCAGCCGCTGCGGGGCGGGCGTCGGCTCCACCTCCACCTGCGGCCGCAGCCGCGCGTTCAGCAGCGCCTCCACCGCGCTGCTGAAGGCAGAGGGGACCTCTGGCACCCCGGCTCCCCCTCTCTCCTCCGCCTGCGTGTCCTTCACGTCGTCCATTCCGCCGGTGCCGTCCGACGATCGTCCCTGAGCCGCAGCCATGCGGGGAAGAGTAAGGGGAAGCGGGCCTTCGTGCAGGGCATGACACCCCCCGAGGGCGGCGGCACTTCTGCCGCGCGGACCGTGCGAGACTTGCCGACGTGAGTGCCAACGCGATCCCCACGGGCCAGCAGCCCACAGCGACGTACGACAGCGCCTTCCTCAAGGCGTGCAGGCGTGAGCCCGTGCCGCACACTCCGGTGTGGTTCATGCGCCAGGCCGGCCGGTCCCTGCCGGAGTACCGCAAGGTGCGCGAGGGCATCCCGATGCTGGAGTCCTGCACGCGGCCGGAGCTGGTCACCGAGATCACGCTCCAGCCGGTGCGCCGGCACGACGTGGACGCGGCGGTCTTCTACAGCGACATCGTCGTCCCGCTCAAGGCCATCGGCATCGACCTCGACATCAAGCCCGGCGTCGGCCCGGTCGTCGCCGAGCCGGTGCGCACCCGCGCCGACCTCGACCGGCTGCGCGACCTCACGCCGGAGGACGTGTCCTACGTCACCGAGGCGGTCGGCATGCTCACCCGTGAGCTGGGGTCCACCCCGCTGATCGGCTTCGCGGGCGCTCCCTTCACCCTCGCCAGCTACCTGGTCGAGGGCGGCCCGTCGCGCACGTACGAGAACGCCAAGGCGATGATGTACGGCGACCCCGAGCTGTGGGCCGACCTGCTGGACCGCCTCGCGGACATCACGGCCGCGTTCCTGAAGGTGCAGATCGAGGCCGGTGCCTCGGCGGTGCAGGTCTTCGACTCCTGGGCGGGCGCGCTGGCCCCCGCCGACTACCGCGCGTCGGTGATGCCCGCCTCCGCGAAGGTCTTCGACGCCGTCGCCGGGTACGGCGTCCCGCGCATCCACTTCGGTGTCGGCACCGGCGAGCTGCTGAAGCTCATGGGCGACGCGGGCGCGGACGTCGTCGGCGTCGACTGGCGGGTCTCGCTGGACGAGGCCGCGCGCCGGGTCGGCCCCGGCAAGGCCTTGCAGGGCAACCTCGATCCGACGGTGCTGTTCACCGACCGCAAGACGGTCGAGGCCAAGGCGCAGGAGGTGCTGGACGCGGCCGCCCACCTGGAGGGTCACGTCTTCAACCTGGGCCACGGCGTCATGCCCAACATCGAGCCGGACGCGCTGACCCACCTGGTCGACTACGTCCATCAGGCGAGCGCCCGCTGATCTCTTCCGCTCACCACGCCTGACGGTGCCGCGCCCGCCTGCCGAACAGCAGGCGGCCCGGCTCCGGCGGGGGCGGGGTGCCGGCCTTCAGCGGCCAGGCGAGCAGCATCCCGGCCACGAAGCCGACGACGTGTGCCGCGTACGCCACCGTGCCGGTGCCGGCCTCGACGCCGCGCCCGGAGGAGTACACGGCCTGGAGGCCGAACCAGAAGCCCAGCACGATCCAGGCGGGCAGCCGGAGCGGCAGGAAGACCAGGAACGGGACCAGCACCCACACCCTGGCCTTCGGATACAGCACCAGATACGCGCCGAGCACCCCCGCGATCGCGCCGGACGCGCCGATCAGCGGGTCACCGGAGTCGGCGTTCAGCAGGGCGAAGCCGTAGCTCGCCGCGTAGCCGCAGGCGAGGTAGAAGAGCGCGAAGCGGACGTGGCCCATGCGGTCCTCGACGTTGTTGCCGAAGATCAGCAGGAACAGCATGTTGCCCAGCAGGTGCAGCCAGCCGCCGTGCAGGAACATCGCCGTCACCACCGACAGCGCCGGCGACTTGTCGTACCCCGGCACCCCCATCACACACCCCGGTCCGGCCGCCCCGGCCCCCACCTGCCCGGTCGGCACCAGCTTGGGCAACTGATGGTGGATCATCTCCCGCGGAATGGCCGCGTAGTGGTCCATGAACGCGTGCAACTGACACAGCTGCGCCACATGACTCTCCCCGCCCGCCGCCCCGGCCGCACCGGGCGTCAGCAGAAACACCAGCACACTGGCGGCGATGAGCGCATACGTCACATACGGCGTACGACGCGCGGGATTGACGTCATGGACGGGTATGACCACACAGAAGTAGTGCCCCGGTTGAAGCACGTGAACCCGTGAACAGCACGGGGGCGGCCTGCCGGACAGCGCGCGGTACGTTACCGCCATGTGCATCTCGACCGGCGCCGCCGACTTCTCCGGGACGATCGTGCACTGCGGGCGCCGGGAGCACCCCGAACACGGCCTGATCCATGTGCTCGGCTACCAGAACACTGCCGTGAACCTGGCGCAGGGGCCGAACGCCATGGTGCTGCACCTGCCCGCCGCCGGGCGCCTCACGGAGCGGCACTTCCTCTCGGCCGGGCGCACCGGGGACGTGCTGCAACGGATGGTCGACGCGGTCGGGTCCGCCGCTGTCCGGGACGACGGGATCGCGTGGATGGGCGCGGAGGCGGAGGCCGTTCAGGTCTTCGAACACGACGTGTACACGGTCCTGCTCGCGGACGACCCGGCCGCCGTGCCGGCCGCGCTGGGACGGGTGCCCGCGCATCGGCGGCCCCGGCTCGAACCGGAGCTGCTGCGGTTCTACGCCGAGTACTTTCCCGGTCACACCTTTGTCGTGTGCTGCTTCGACAACGCCGACGCGCAGCGGGCCAAGCCGCTGTTGCTCTGGTATCCGCCTCTCGATCCGGACCGGCTGACCGTCCCCGCCCTGGACTGTCACACCGGCGGGGCGCCGGACCTGGACGCGGACGTGCCGGTGGATCACTGGGTGCTGTTCTCCAGTGATCAGGCGCCCGACGGGTGGGGGGTGCCCGTCGAGTACCCGGCGAGCATGCGGCACCGGCTGCGGACGTTTCTGCCCGGCGCCGTGATGGGCCGGCGGTACGGGGACGGGACGGCGTTGCCGAACGGGGACTTCTCCATCGGGCACCGGGACCTGCTCGACGGCGACCTCGATCACGTCGAGCGGGTGCGGCCGGGGCCGCGCTAGCGGGTCTCGCGTACCTTGCGTACCGCCTTGCGGGCCGCTACCAGGACCGGGTCCCAGACGGGGGAGAAGGGCGGGGCGTAACCGAGGTCCAGGGCGGTCATCTGTTCCACCGTCATGGCGGCGGTCAGGGCCACCGCCGCGATGTCGACGCGTTTGCCCGCGCCCTCGCCGCCGATGATCTGGACGCCGAGGAGGCGGCCGGTGTTGCGTTCGGCGATCATCTTCACGGTCATGGGGGAGGCGTCGGGGTAGTAGCCGGCGCGGCTGGTCGACTCGATGACGACCGCCTCGTACTGGAGGCCGGCCCGGCGGGCGTCGCGTTCGCGCAGGCCGGTGCGGGCGATCTCCAGCTCGCAGACCTTGCTGACAGCGGTGCCCACGACACCGGGGAAGGTGGCGTAACCGCCGCCCACGTTGGTGCCGATGACCTGCCCGTGCTTGTTGGCGTGGGTGCCGAGCGGGATGTACTGCTCCTGCCCGGAGACCAGGTTCAGCACCTCCACGCAGTCACCGCCCGCCCAGATGTCCTCGTGTCCGCGCACCCGCATGGCGAGGTCGGTGAGGAGTCCGCCGTGCGCGCCCAGCGGGAGCCCCGCCTGGCGGGCGAGGTCGGTCACGGGCTCCACGCCGATGCCCAGGACGACCACGTCGGCCGGGTACTCCGCGTCCTTCGTGACCACCGCGCGCACCCGGCCGTCCTCGCCGCTGCGCAGGCCGGTCACCTCGGTGTCGTCGACCATGGTGATGCCCATGCCCTCCATGGCCCGCCGCACCAGCCGGGCCATGTCGGGATCGAGCGTCGCCATCGGCTCCGCGCCCCGGTTGACCACGGTCACCTCGAAGCCCCGGCGGAGCAGCGCCTCGGCCATCTCGACGCCGATGTAACCCGCGCCGACGACGACCGCGCGCCGGCCCTCGGTACGGGTCAGCGTGTCGATCAGCGACTGCCCGTCGTCCAGGGTCTGCACCCCGTGCACCCCGGCCGCGTCCACCCCCGGCATGTCCGGCCGGATCGGCCGCGCCCCGGTGGCGATGACCAGCTTGTCGTACGAGGTCCAGTACTCGTTGCCGGTCTCCAGGTCGTGCGCCCGCACCCGGCGCCCCGACACGTCGATCTCCGTCACCTCCGTGCGCAGCCGGAGGTCGATGTGCCGCTCCCAGTGCTCCTCCGGAGTACGCGCGACGAGCTGGTCGCGGTCCTGGACGTCGCCGCCGACCCAGTAGGGGATGCCGCACGCCGAGTAG
Organism: Streptomyces griseoluteus; assembly: GCF_004784465.1. GTDB lineage: Bacteria > Actinomycetota > Actinomycetes > Streptomycetales > Streptomycetaceae > Streptomyces > Streptomyces griseoluteus. The sequence goes on from NZ_SRRU01000006.1 coordinate 301,595, forward strand.
GAGGTGAAGTGGGTGCGCTCGAACGCCACGATCTCCAGCTCGTCCGGTTTCCGCAGCCGGCGGGCCTGCGACGCCGCGGCCATTCCCGCGGCGTCGCCGCCGATCACGACCAGCCGCTGAGGCCCTTCACGCATGTCCATGAGAACAAGCTACGGGGCGAGCGGTGCTGACGCGTCGTCACTTGTGCTCGCCGGAGGCCGCCGCGCCGTCCTCCGACACCGGACGCGCCTGCGGCAGCGAGCCCGGAACGGGCGTCGGCGCCGGACGGCGCGGGAGCCGGGGGCGGACCACCCGACGCCACAGGAACACCAGCAGCGCGAGCAGCGCCGCGAACGGCAGCACCGCGCCCACCACCAGCGCGATCCAGCGCAGCATCGTCAGAAACGCGTGCCAGCCGCCCGACAGCGCGTCCAGGAAGCCGGGTGTGTCGTCCCCGGCACTCGGGTGCGCGCCCCTCCCGGCCAGCGACAGGGTGACGGTCGCCAGGCCCGTACGGTCCTTCAGCGACGCCTGCTGGGCCAGCAGCGCCTCCAGGTCGGCCTCCCGGCTGCTCAGCTCGCCCTCCAGCGCGACCACGTCGGTCAGCTTGTCCGCCCGGTCCATCAGCTCCCGGACCCGCGCGACGCTGGCCCGCTGCGACTTGATCCGGCTGTCCACGTCCACCACCTGATCGGTGACGTCCTGCGCCCGCGCGGTGCGCCGCAGCAGCTTGCCGGTGCCCTGGAGCGAGCCGAGCACCTCCTCGTACCGCTCGGAGGGGACCCTCAGGACGACACGGGTGCGCTCGCTGCCGTCGTCGTCCCGCTCGGTGCTCTCCTCGCCGACGTAGCCGCCCGCGTCCTCGGTGACCCGGCGCGCCTTGGCCAGGGCGCCGGGCACGTCCCGCACCTCGACCTCCAGGGAGGCGGTGCGGATGACGCTCGGCGCGAGCCGCGGCGAGCGGCGGGCGGACTTGCCGTCCTCGGCCGCGCCCCGGCCCGCGCCGGGAGCGGCGGTCGGGGCGTCGGCGTAGGAGGACTTGGAGTCGCCGCCCGACTCGCTGCACCCGGCGAGCGCGAGTGAGGCGGTGAGCAGGACCCCGGCCAGGACCCGGACCTGTGTACGCATGTCTGTTACCCCCCGATGAGACGCGGTGCTGTCCCCCCTTAGACGGCCCGGCCTGCGGGAACGATCGCGTTTTCCGGTCGCGATGCGGTCACGGTCCGGTGACGTACCGGGCACCGGGACGCCCCGCGCGGTCTGAGAGAGTGGGGGCATGAGCGCAGCGAGCAAGGGCCATGTCGTCGTCATCGGAGCCGGTGTCGCCGGACTGGCCGCCGCCCACCGGGCGCTCGCGCGCGGCGCGCGGGTGACGGTGCTGGAGGCCACCGACCGGGTCGGCGGCAAACTGCTGCCCGGCGAGATCGCGGGCCTGAGGGTCGACCTCGGCGCCGAGTCCATGCTCGCCCGCCGCCCCGAGGCGGTGGGCCTCGCCCGCGAGGTGGGCCTCGGCGACCGCCTCCAGCCCCCGTCCACCGCGACCGCCTCGATCTGGACCCGGGACGCGCTGCGCCCCATGCCCAAGGGCCATGTCATGGGCGTACCCGGCACCGCCGCCGCCCTGTCCGGCCTGCTCTCCGCCGAGGGCCTGACCCGGATCGAGCGGGACGCCGAACTGCCGCCCACGGAGGTCGGCGACGACGTGGCCGTGGGCGAGTACGTGGCCGCCCGGATGGGCCGTGAGGTCGTGGACCGGCTGGTGGAACCCCTGCTCGGCGGGGTGTACGCGGGCGACGCCTACCGTCTCTCCCTGCGCTCGGCCGTCCCCCAGCTCTACCAGGCCGCCCGCACCCACGACACCCTCGCCGCCGCCGTGCGGTCCCTCCAGGCCAAGGCCGCCGAGGCGGGGCAGACCGGTCCGGTCTTCCTCGGCATCGAGGGCGGCGTCGGCACCCTCCCGCTGGCTGTCGCCGACTCGGTGCGGGCGCGCGGCGGCGAGATCCTCACCCGCACTCCGGTGAGCGAGCTGCGCCGGGACGGCACGGGCTGGCGCGTCACGGCCGGGGACCGCACGCTGCACGCGGACGCGGTCGTGGTCGCCGTACCCGCCCCCGCCGCCTCGGCGCTGCTGCGCGCCGAGGTCCCGGCGGCCGCCGCCGAGCTGGCCGCCGTGGAGTACGCCTCCATGGCGCTGGTCACCCTCGCCTACCGCCGCGCCGACGCGGCCCTGCCCGAGGGCAGTGGGTTCCTGGTGCCGCCGGTGGACGGCCGCACGATCAAGGCCGCGACCTTCGCCTCCCAGAAGTGGGGCTGGGTCGGCGCCGAGGACCCGGACCTCCTGGTGGTGCGCACCTCGGTCGGCCGCCACCACGAGACCGAGATCCTCCAGCGCGACGACGCCGAACTCGTCGGGGTCGCCCGGCACGACCTGCGCGCCGCGACCGGACTGGACGCCGGACCCGTCGCCACCCGCGTCACCCGCTGGACCGACGGCCTGCCGCAGTACCCGGTCGGCCACCACGCGCGCGTGGCCCGCGTGCGCGAGCACATCGCGAAGCTGCCCGGCCTCGTGGTGTGCGGCGCGCAGTACGACGGCGTGGGCATCCCCGCCTGCGTCGCCAGTGCCTACGCGGCCGTCGACCAGCTCGGCGGCGACCTCGCCGGTGTGCGCGAACTGACGGCCAACCCGGTGCAGAGCCTGCACGGCGGAGCGGGAGAATAGGGGGCATGAGTGACGACGCCCCCACCACCCAGCCGGCCCGCATCCCGAACAAGGGCAAGCTGGCCAAGGACCTCAACGAGGTCATCCGCTACACCCTGTGGTCCGTCTTCAAACTGAAGGACGTGCTGCCGGAGGACCGCGCGGGCTACGCCGACGAGGTCCAGGAGCTGTTCGACCAGCTCGCCGCGAAGGACGTCACGGTCCGCGGCACCTACGACGTCTCCGGCCTCCGCGCCGACGCCGACCTGATGATCTGGTGGCACGCCGAGACCGCCGACCAGCTCCAGGAGGCGTACAACCTCTTCCGCCGCACCAGGCTGGGCCGCGCGCTCGAGCCCGTGTGGTCGAACATGGCGCTGCACCGCCCGGCCGAGTTCAACCGCTCGCACATCCCGGCGTTCCTCGCCGACGAGACGCCCCGCAACTACGTCAGCGTCTACCCCTTCGTGCGCTCCTACGACTGGTACCTGCTGCCCGACGAGGACCGCCGCCGCATGCTCGCCGACCACGGCAAGATGGCCCGCGGCTACCCCGACGTGCGCGCCAACACGGTCGCCTCCTTCTCGCTGGGCGACTACGAGTGGCTGCTCGCCTTCGAGGCCGACGAGCTGTACCGCATCGTCGACCTCATGCGTCACCTGCGCGCCTCCGAGGCCCGGATGCACGTCCGCGAAGAGGTGCCGTTCTACACCGGCCGCCGCAAGTCCGTGGCGGAACTGGTGGCGGGGCTCGCCTAGGCGCGCCTGCCCCTGAGCGCGTCCCGGTCCGGGGTGCCGCGCCCGGCCGGCTCGGTGGGGCGCGGCTCCGGGCGCGGGGCGCAGGCGGCGCGGCGGCCCGGCAGACGGCCTTCGAGCAGGTAGGCGTCCAGGTGGGCGTTGACACACCGGTTGGGGCCGCCGCCGATGCCGTGCGTGCCCGCGTCCCGCTCGGTGACCAGCGTGGACCCGGCCAACCGCCGGTTCAGCTCCAGCGCCCCGTCGTACGGGGTGGCCGCGTCCCGCTCGGCCGCGAGGATCAGCACCGGCGGGGTCTCGCCGCGGCCGGTGCGCACGTCGAGCGGAACCTGACGGCGCGCGGGCCAGTACGCGCACGGCAGGTTCGTCCAGGCGTTGTCCCAGGTCTCGAAGGGGGCGGTGCGGGCGAGGCGGGTGTTGTCGCGGTCCCAGACCCGGAAGTCGGCCGGCCAGGGGGCGTCGTTGCACTCCACGGCCGTGTACACCGCGCTGCCGTTCTCCGCCTCGGCGGCCGTCTCCGGGCTGGGCGCGCCCAGCCGGACCAGCGGTTCGGCGTCACCCTTGAGAAAGGCGGCGAGGGCGGCGGCCCGGCTCGGCCAGTAGTCGTCGTAGTACCCGGCCATCAGGAACGTGTTCTGCAGTTGGCCGGGGCCGACCTTGCCGTCCGCCGGGTGCGCCCGGAGCCGGTCGCTCGCGGTGTCGTAGGAGCGCTGGACGGCGGCCGGGGTCGCGCCGAGGCCGTACACGTCGTCGTGGCGGGCCACCCAGGCGCGGAAGTCGGCCCACCGGTCCTCGAACGCGGCCGACTGGTCCAGGTTCTCGCGGTACCAGACCTTCGCCGGGTCCGGGTCCACCGCCGAGTCCAGCACCATCCGCCGTACGTGACCGGGAAAGAGAGCGGCGTACAGGGCACCCACATAGGTGCCGTACGAGGCGCCCATGAAGGTCAGCCGGGACTCGCCGAGCGCGGCCCGCAGGACGTCCAGATCACGGGCGTTGTTGAGCGAGGTGTAGAACTCCAGCCCGCTGCCCGACCGTTCGGCGCAGCCGCGCGCGTATGCCTTCGCCCGCGCGATCCGCTCCCGCTTGTACGCCTCGGTGGGGTGGACCGGGGCGAGCGAGGGCGCCTTGTAGAACTCCTCCGGCTTCTCGCAGGACAGCGGGGCCGAGGGCGCGACCCCGCGCGGGGCGTACCCGACCAGGTCGTAGGCGGAGGCGATGCGCTGCCACTCGGGGATCACGCCGATCATCGGGAAGTTCAGGCCGGAGGCGCCGGGGCCGCCGGGGTTGTAGACGAGGGCGCCCTGCCGGGGCACCTTGCGCTTGCTGTTGGCCGGGTCGCGCTGGGTGGCCGGCATCCGGCTGACGGTCAGCTCGATCTGCCGGCCGCCGGGGCGGGCGTAGTCCAGCGGGACGCGTACGGTGGCGCAGCGCATCCCGGCCGGGGACTCGCCGGGGCAGGCGCCGAAGCCGAGGCCGGCCGCGCGGGCCCGGGCGGCGGCGACGGCGGTGCCGCGCAGCTCGGCCGCGTCCGCCGCGCCGGGGGCGCCGTTGGCCGGGGTCACGGCGAGCCCGGTCAGCAGCAAGGAACCGGCGGCCGAGTACAGGGCGGCAGCTCTCATCGGACATCCCTTCGGTGCGCGGCGGCGATGGCACGGCTGCCATGGCCCGGCGGCGACAGAAGGGATGTTTCGGAAGGGGCCTCGGGAAAGGCAAGTACCGGCACGCGGGTGTCGGCGTCAGTGCTCCCTGTGCGCCCCCGGCGCGTCGCGGTGGGTGAACGCGGCCCGCAGTTCGGGCTCGTTCAGCGCGCGCACGCCCCGCATCGCGAGCCGTATGAGGAAGGAACCCTCGTCGCCGTCCCCGGCCGGACGCCGGGCCACCTCGCCGAGGAGCCGCTGTCCGGCGGGGGAGGCCCAGCGCGGGTACGGGTGCACCTCGACGCGGGCGATGGCCAGGCAGCTCAGGGTGAGGACCAGGGGCAGCGCGAACCACATCGCCATCTGGAAACGCGGCAGGTCAACCGGGGTCGGCATGAGCAGCGCGGTCGTGCCCAGCGCGAGCACCGCCACGGCGGCGGCCCGCACCTGACGCACCCCGGCGGCCACGGTCGTCCCGGTGTCGAAGGGGACCGCCAGCCCGGCCGCGATCAGCCGGTCGGCGAGCCGCTGCACGGCCTCCGTACCGGCCGCGGCCGCCCGCACCGGAGCGATCCGGGACTGTCCCTGCGGGCCGATCGCGCCGATGACGGAACGTTCCATCTCGTCCCGCCCACGCGGGTCCACCACGGTGGCCCAGCCGGTGTGCGCGAGCAGCAGCCGGCGCTGCCGGGCCATCCGGACCATGGCGAGGTCGGCGACGCGCGAGGGGCCGCCGGACAGGAACGCGGTCTCGTACAGCGTCAGATCACGGTCGTGGCCGTGGGCCCGCGCCGCGCGGTCCGCGGCGGTCGCGCGGACGGCGGCGAGGCACAGCCGGGTGCAGGCGATGGCGGCGAAGGCCCAGGCCGGAAGCAGGAGAAGGACCCAGAACATGAGGTTTTTCTATGTCAGCGGACCCTGAAAAACCATGGCTTGTTCAGTATCCGGACAGAGCGTTGCCGGTATGTGACGTTCCGTTTTTCCCGCAGGTGGGGGAGGGGGGTCAGCGCCGCCCCGACAGCACCCGCCTGGCCAGCCGGGCGGCCGGGCCGGGCGTACGGGGGGCCGGGCCCGCGCGATCGAGCCACCACTCCCGCAGCCTCCTGCGTGCCCGCGCGTCCGCCGGGCGGCCCGTCTTGAGGAGCTGGGCGGCGAACTCCAGCGCGTCCTGCCGGTATCCGCCGCGCATCGGCCTGGTGCGCGCGTAGTCGAGGAACGCCTCCCGGTACCCGGCGCCGAGGATCACCGGCAGCTCGGGCGCCACCTTGGCCACCACGTCCGCCCGTTTCGCCGCGAGCGACCGCGCCTGTACGCCCATCCGCCCCCGGTCGAACCCCTCGGGCAACGGCGTGCGCGCCACCAGCGCCGACAGCACGGCCGTCTGCGCGACGGCCACCCGCTGCCGGGCCTCGGCGGAGGCGTCCGGCGGGACGGGCGGAGCCTCGTCGGCCGGGACCCGCGCGGCCCCGCCGCCCTTCCGTACCGCCTCGCCGATGGCGGCCAACTCCCGCTCCAGCTCGGCCGCTTCGGGAAAGTTCTCGTCCCGTTCCAGCAGGACGCCGGGCGGTGTGACGCGGGACGCCAGGTCGGTCAGGATGTTCAGCACCGCAGGCGGCACGGGGTGCGCGTGGCTGTCGTGCCAGACGCCGTCCCGCTCGAAGCCGCCCGCGACGTGCACATAGGCCAGCGCCTCCAGCGGGAGCCGGTCCAGCGCCTCGGCGGGGTCCTCGCCCCGGTTGACGTGGTTGGTGTGCAGGTTGGCCACGTCGATCAGCAGCCGTACGCCGGTCCGCTCCACGAGCTCGGCCAGGAACTCGCCCTCGCTCATCTCCTCGTCCGGCCAGGAGAACAGGGCGGCGATGTTCTCCAGCGCCAGCGGCACCGGCAGCGCCTCCTGTGCGATCGCCACGTTCTCGCACAGCACGTCGAGGGCGTCCCGTGTGCGCGGTACGGGCAGCAGGTGGCCCGCCTCCAGCGGCGCCGAGGCGGTGAGCGGGCCGCCCGCGCGGACGAACGCGATGTGCTCGGTGACCAGCGGCGCCCCCAGCGCCTCGGCCCGCTCGGCCAGCGCCCGCAGCCGCCCGTCGTCCGGCCGCTCGGCACCGCCGAGCCCGAGGGAGACCCCGTGCGGGATCACGGTCACCCCGCGCTCCCGCAACCGCACCAGCGGTTCCGGCAGATGACCGGGGCAGAGGTTCTCCGCGACGACCTCCACCCAGTCGATCCCCGCCATCCCCGCCACGGCGTCCGCGATCTCCGGCCGCCACCCGATCCCCGTGCCGAGTCGCATCCCCGTCCCCCTCCTTCGTCTGCCGGGGGTATGGCCCCGGCGGGGGCGGGTGAACCGCCCGGGCGGGGGGTTCAGAGCAATATTTGAGGTTCGCCGGTCAGCGCAGCGCCGGGTGGTCCGCGACCACCGTGGCCGAGCCGGGAGCGATCTCCGTGAAGCCCGCGTCGCGGACCAGGGGAAGGCCGCTGGTGGTGAGTTCGCGCCAGTGGGCCGGGGTGGCTGTGCGGACGGCGAGGGGGTAGCCGGCGGTACGCCAGGCTTCGCGGGCCGCGTCGGACAGCGCCCACCAGGCGAGCTGGGCGCCGTGGCCGACCTGGGCCATCTCCTTGCCGGCCGACATCTCCAGCTCCGGGTTGAGCCAGAGCACGGGGGCGGTGCGGTCGGGGCCGGCGGGCGGCTCCGGGTCGCCCAGTTCGGTGCCGGAGACCTGGAGCTTGGCCAGCTCCTTGGGCCAGCCGTCCAGCGGGATCGGCGGGAAGACGCGTACCTCGGCGGTGGCGCCGGTCAGTGTGATGCCGGGGAGCTCCTGCGCGCGGCGCCACTCCGCGCCCCGCGCCCGCCGGACCACCTTGCGGATGCGGGCGTCCTCCCAGTCCCGTACCGCCTCGGCCCACTCGCCGTCGCCGCGCGCCCGCTCGTCCCCGAGCAGGACGAGCACGGCGCGTGCGGCGGTCTCCAGCGCGTCGGTACGGGCGGGCGGCGCGCTCTTCTCGATACGTACGACGAGGGGCAGCACGAACTGCGGGGCCTCGTCGCGCGGGGTGGGCTCGGTCTGGAAGGGGCTGTCGCCGGGGGCGGCTGGAACATGGGTCACGTCAGCCAACCCTACGAGCAGTCCGACGCCGGTCAGCGCGGGGTGCCGGACTCCCGGATCAGCTCCGACACCTTCACGAACCGGTAGCCCTTCCTGCGCAGCTCCGGCACCACCGAGCGGACGACCTTCTCGGTCGTCGGGGCGGCGCTGCGGGTGCAGTGCATGACGACCACCGAACCGGGCTTCACCCCGTCCAGCACCTGGCGCACGACCGCGTCGGCGTCCGTGGCGAAGGCGTCGCCGCTGATCACGTCCCACTGGACGGCGGTGACACCGGCGCCGCTGATGGCGCGCAGCGCGTCCCGGTCGTAGCAGCCGCCGGGGAAGCGGAAGTACGGCATGGGGTGCGGCACGCCCGCCTTGCGCAGGGCGGCGTAGGTGCGCTGGACCTCGGTCAGCTGGGCGTCCGGGGCGACGGTCGGCAGGCCGTAGCAGTCGCCGGTGAACGAGTAGTGGCTGTAGGAGTGGTTGGCCACCTCGAACTGGGCGTCGCGCCCGAGGGCACGGGCCTGGTCCGGGTACTCCTCGGCCCAGCGGCCGGTCATGAAGACGGTCGCCGGGACCTTCAGCGTGCGCAGGGCGCCGACCAGACCGGGGTTGTCGAAACGCTCACCGGCGGCGGCGCGGGGCCCCTCGTCGGCGGTCATGTCGGCGTCGAAGGTCAGCGCGACGGTCTTGCCCTTGTCGCGCGGGCCGTGCTCGAACACGGGGGTGAGGCCGCCCGGACCCGGCGCCATGGTGGGGGTACCGGACGGGGACGGGGAGGCGGAGGAGGCGTGGGGCTCGGCGTGCGCCGGGCGCGCCGGCTTGGCGGGGTCCGCGGTGCCGCAGGCGGCGAGGGCCGCGCCTAGGACGCAGACGGCGGTGATACGGCGTGCGAGTGCAATCACCATATGAAAATAGGGCTGTCCAGCTGGTCGTATGTTCACCCACCCACCGACGCGGCGAGAGGGTCACTCGCGCGGCGGGTGGGGTGTCACCTCACCTCGGTGGACGGCTGGTCGAGGATCGCGCCGAGTTCGGGGGTCTTGGTGACGGCGTCGAGGTCCGGTGTCCCGGACAGCGGGACGGGCCCGACGGGCGGTGCCGGCTCCGGAGCGGGCTCCTTCTTCGTCTCCCCGGCCGGGGCCGGATCGCGGGCGCCCCGTTCCAGGAAGTGGAGGAGTTCCACCGGGATGGGCAGGACCAGGGTCGAGTTCTTCTCGGCGGACACCGCCATCACCGTCTGGAGCAGCCGGAGCTGGAGGGCGGTCGGGGTGTCCGACATCTGCTGCGCGGCCTCGGCCAGCTTCTTGGACGCCTGGAGTTCCGCGTCCGCGTTGATGATGCGGGCCCGGCGCTCCCGGTCGGCCTCGGCCTGGCGGGCCATCGAGCGCTTCATGGTGTCCGGCAGGGAGACGTCCTTGATCTCGACCCGGTCGATCTGGACGCCCCAGCCCACGGCCGGGCTGTCGATCATCAGCTCCAGGCCCTCGTTGAGCTTCTCCCGGTTGGACAGCAGATCGTCCAGGTCGCTCTTGCCGATGATCGACCTGAGCGAGGTCTGCGCCATCTGCGACACCGCGAACTTGTAGTCCTCCACCCGCACCAGCGCACTGGTCGGATCGACGACCCGGAAGTAGACCACCGCGTCCACCCGCACGGTGACGTTGTCCCGTGTGATGCCCTCCTGGGCCGGGATCGGCAGCGTGACGATCTGCATGTTCACCTTGTGCAGCCGGTCCACGAACGGAACGATCAGCGTCAGCCCGGGCGAGCGGGGCTCACCGGTGATCCGTCCCAGCCGGAACAGCACTCCCCGTTCGTACTGCTTGACGACACGCATCGCCGCGGCCAGCAGCACGAGACCCATGGCGCCGGCCACCGCTATGAGCGTGATCACGAGCTCCAACATGGTCGCCCCCGTCACCGAGAGGTCCGTTTAATCCCTTACTCAACAGTACGTCCCGTATGTGCGCGGAAGCTATGGCCTGTGGGCAAGGAACCCGTGGACACAGCAGGGGGCCGGGGTGACGGGAACGCTCCCGTCACTCCGGCCCCCTCCGCGTCCAGGCTCAGCCCGCCGGTGTCCCGGCCGGCTGAGCCGCCCCGGCTCCGGACGTCAGCCGTACCGGTTCCGTTCCGTCAGCGCTGTGCCGCTCGGCCCAGTTCTCCAGGGCGGTGCGGCAGGCGTGGTCCAGGTGCAGCAGGCCGGAGAGGTCCAGCCGGACCGGGCGGTCCTTGGGCAGCGCCTCCAGACTGTCCAGTATTTTCGGCAGCCTGAGGAAGGTCGCGTTGCCCGACAGATAAGCGTCCACCGGGCCCGCGCCCTTGTCCATGACGGTGACCTTGATGTGCGACGCCTCCCAGGCGGTCTTGACGATCGCCAGCGCCAGCCCGATCAGCACGCCCTCGAACATGCCGACCGCCACGATGGACAACGCTGTCACCGTGAGTATCAGCGCCTCGCCGCGCTGCTCACGCCACAGCCCCGCCAGCGCCCTGACCGGCACCAGCTTGGCCCCCGAGTAGATCAGGACGCCCGCCAGCGACGGCAGCGGGATGTGGGCGAGGGCGCCCGGCAGCAGCGCCGCGAACAGCAGCAGCCAGACACCGTGCATCACTCGGGACGCCTTGGTCCGGGCGCCCGCCTGCACATTGGCCGCGCTACGGACGATCACCGCCGTCAGCGGCAGCGCGCCGAGCAGCCCGCACACCGTGTTGCCGACGCCCTGGGCGGTCAGCTCACGGTCGTACTCGGTGCGCGGGCCGTCGTGCAGCCGGTCCACGGCGGCCGCGCTGAACAGCGACTCGGCGGACGCGATCAGGGTGAACGCGACGATCGTGCCGAGCACCGCCACATCGGCGAACTCGGCGAAGGCGCTGAGCGGCGGCGGCTGGACGGCACCCAGCAGCCCCTGCACCTCCACCATCGCCACCCGCATGCCGAACACCGGCACGGCCAGCGTGGCGAGCCCGACGGCGGCGAGCGGACCGGGCACCGTACGCACCTTCGACGGGAGGTTCTTCCACCCCACCATGACGGCGATGGTGCCCGCGCACAGCGCCAGCGAGGCCAGCGCCCTGCCGTCGCCGACCGCGCCCGCGAGACCGCGCGGCAGACCGAGCATCTTGTCCAGCCCGGCGTCCGGAGCCTTGGCGGCCATCGCCGGGTACAGCTGGCCGGCCACCAGGACCAGCCCGATTCCGGCCAGCATGCCCTCCACGACCGCCAGCGATATGGCCCGGAAGTACCGGCCGAGCCGCAGCACTCCCATCACGATCTGGAGCAGCCCGGTGGCGAGCACGATCGCGCCCAGCACCGGCAGCCCGAACTCCTTGACCGCCTCGAAGACCAGCACCGTCAGCCCGGCCGCGGGGCCGGACACCTGCAGGCTGCTGCCGCGCAGCACGCCGGTGACGAGACCACCCACGATGCCGGTGACCAGCCCGAGTTCGGCCGGTACCCCGGAGGCGACGGCCACGCCCACGCACAGCGGTAGCGCGACCAGGAAGACGACGAGGGACGCGGCGAAGTCCCGCCGCAGATACGGAACGCGCGATATGTGCCCTTGCCCGGTCACCGGCGCGCTCACAGGGCTTCGAAGGTGTCGGTGTCGGGCCGGTGCGCGCGCACGGCCCCGGTGTGGACCTCGTAGTACCAGGCGTGCAGGGTGAGTGTGCCCTCCGCCGTCCGGCGCTCGACGCACGGGTACGAGCGCAGACGCAGCAGTTGGGTCAGCGCGTGGCACTGCACGCCCTCGGCGACCTCCGGGTCCTCGGCCGCACCGGCCGGGCGCGGGGCGGCGTGCGCCAGCCAGTCGCGCACGGCGGGTACGGCGGTCAGGTCGTCGCCGCGCACGAGCGCGCCGACCGCGCCGCAGTGCGAGTGACCGCAGACGACGATGTCGCGGACGCCGAGCACCTCGACGGCGTACTCGATGGTGGCGGCCTCGCTGGTGGGGTGCTCGGAGGTGTGCGGCGGGACGATGTTGCCCGCGGTGCGCAGCTCGAACAGCTCGCCGGGGCGGGCGCCCGTGATCAGGGCGGGGACGACCCGTGAGTCGGAGCAGGTGATGAACAGGACCTGGGGGGACTGGCCCTCGGCGAGGCGGGCGAACTCCTCGGGGCGCCGGCCGAACGTGCGGGCGTAGTCGATGAGGGGCTGCATGATGGTGGACTCCTCCTGGCGCGCCGTACGGCGCGTCGGGCTTGCACGACTGTGGTGGGGGGAGCGAGCCCGCCCGTCAGCAGCGGAAGACTTGAAGGACTGCCGTGGAATGGGCTCCGGAGGATCTGGTGACACCGGCGTCCGGCGTGCCGGACCGCGTGGGCGGTGCGGGCTCGGCCGGCCGCCGGGATATGAGCGGGCGCTCCGGCGCGGGAGTGGGCGCGGCGCCGCGCTGGCGGTGCCGGTCGGTATGGGCGGCGACCGGCGGCGTCTTGGGACGGCGGGGTTCGCGGGCCAGGTCCACGCCTTCGCCCGCGGGCTGGGCGACGAGGACGATCCCCGGCGCGTCGTTGGCCTTTGCCTCACCGAGCGTATGTGCGGTGGCGAAGGGTCCGGAGGGCGCGAAGAGCTGGAGGGAGAGCAGCGCGACCGCGAAGAGGGCGAGCGCCGCACCGAGCGTCCTGCCTCGGGACATGCGTACCCCCCTGCGGAATCCCACGTCTCTTGCGCGCACCAAGCGTTGGTCAATGAATGGTCAAGAAACACGTTAACCCGGCGAGAGGCTTTGCAGGGTTAACGACGGGTTACACGCGGCAGGAAGCGTGAAAAAAGCGGGTCAAGCGGCTGGAATCAGCCCTTGACCCGCATAAGTTGATGGGATATCAGAAACGGGGCGCCCGGTCTGTTACTCCGTCACCAGAGGCTTGGCGTCGCGCGCCAGCGCGGTGAGCCGGGAGATCGCGCGGAAGTACTTCTTGCGGTAGCCGCCGTTCAGCATCTCCTCGCTGAACAGCTTGTCGAAGGGCAGGCCCGAGGCCAGCACCGGTACCTCCCGGTCGTAGAGCCGGTCGGCCAGCACCACCAGCCGCAGCGCCGTCGACTGGTCCGGCACCGGCCGCACATCGGTGAGGCAGACCGCGCGCACCTCGTCGGTCAGTGCGCCGTACCGGCTCGGGTGCACCCTCGCCAGGTGCTCCAGGAGCCGCGGGAAGGCGTCCAGCGAGGCGCCCTCGGCGCGGTAAGCGGCCTTGGTCACCTGCTCGTCGGTGTACGGCGCCGGGGCCTCGGGCAGGCCGCGGTGGCGGTAGTCCTCGCCGTCGATGCGCAGGGCGCGGAAGTGGGCGGACAGGCCCTGGATCTCGCGCAGGAAGTCGGCCGCCGCGAACCGGCCCTCGCCCAGCTTGCCGGGCAGCGTGTTGGAGGTGGCGGCCAGTGCGACGCCCGCCTCGACCAGCTTGCCGAGCAGGCTGGAGACCAGCACCGTGTCGCCGGGGTCGTCCAGCTCGAACTCGTCGATGCACAGCAGGGCGTGGCCGGACAGTGTCCGGACCGTCTGCTGGAAGCCGAGGGCGCCCACCAGGTTGGTCAGCTCCACGAAGGTGCCGAACGCCTTGCGGGAGGGCTCGGCGGGGGTGGCGTGCCAGAGCGAGGCGAGCAGGTGGGTCTTGCCGACGCCGTAGCCGCCGTCCAGGTAGATCCCGCGCGGGCCGGCCGGGGCCTTGGCCTTCGGGCGGCCGAAGCCGAACAGGCCCCGCTTGCCCTCGCCGGGACGGGCGCCGCCGAGTCCCGCCGCGAAGTCCTCCAGCACGCCCACGGCGTCGGTCTGGCTGGGCTGGTTCGGGTCCGGGATGTAGGTGGCGAAGCGCACCGAGTCGAAGCGGGGCGGCGGCACCATCTCGGCGACCAGACGGTCGGCCGGGACGTGCGGCTCACGCGCGCACAGGGACAGCGGACCGGCGTCGGTCAGCGGGGTGGAGCCGGAGGCTGCGGTGGAGGACACGGTTACCCATGCTAATCGCCATGTCACACTGCACGAATGCGACGCCTGTTCCCTGTGACCGACGAAACAGCAGCTGGGGCCGCCCGCCAGGAGGGTGCCGCGCCGGACGGGGCCGGTGAGTGGAGTCTGGCCGAACTGGCCGCCGTCTACGCCTATCCCGCCTCCGGCGACGGCGGTCCCCGCACCTGGCTGCGGGCCAACATGGTCTCCACCCTGGACGGCGCGGCCCAGCACGGCGGGCGCTCCCAGCCCATCTCCTGCGCGGCCGACATGCGCATCTTCGGCACGCTGCGGGCGCTCGCGGACGTCGTGCTGGTCGGTGCGGAAACGGTTCGGCAGGAGGGGTACCGGCCCGCTCGCGCCCGTACCGAGTTCGCGGCGGCGCGGGAGGCGGCGGGGCAGGGGCCGGCTCCGGCCGTGGCGGTGGTGTCGGGCAGCCTCGACCTGGACTTCTCGCTTCCGCTGTACACCTCGCCGCTGGTCCCGACGGTCGTGCTCACCGGTGCTGACGCGCCCGCCGACCGGGTGGCCGCCGCCGAGCGGGCCGGGGCGCGGGTGATCGTCGCGGGGGAGGGGCGGCGGGTCGATCCCCGACGGGCCGTGGAGGCGCTCGCCGGGCTCGGGTACGTCCGGCAGCTCACCGAGGGCGGGCCGCGGCTGCTGGGGCAGCTGGTCGCCGCCGGGGTGCTGGACGAGCTGTGTCTGACGCTGTCCCCCATGCTCACCGCGGGGGACGCGCAGCGCATCGCGGGCGGTCCCGGTGTCTCCCTGCCGCGCCGGTTCGCGCTCGCGTCGCTGCTGGAGGAGGACGGATTTCTGTTCGGGCGGTACCGCCGGCCCTGAAAACAGCGGAATCTACCGTTCCGTTTAGCTTCCGGGGGGCACACTTAGTCCCGGTGCCTCCCCGTGCGGTAACGAGGCAGGATGGTTTCCGCAGGCCCGGTTCGGGCCAACGGAGGACAGAGGGTCACGAGGACCCTCGAGGGAGAAGAGGCGGCTGGTGTTCACAAGCGTTCTGATGATCGAGAAAGCCCTGACGTCGGCCGACGTGGAGTTCGTGACGACCTTGCACGGGGACGAGCCGGTCTTCTTCCATGTGCTGCTCCAGCCGCGCGGTGACCAGGCGGACCGGCTGCTGCGGGCCATCGACGACATCGCCCTCGGCGAGCTGGACGAGGCCGTGCACGAGGGCGAGACGCCCGAGGGCACGGACGCGCGGGGCGTGGGGGAGAAGGCCCTGGAGGTCTCCCTCCAGGCGCTGCGCGCCGCCGGGAGCCGGGCCGAGGGAAGACTCGTCGAGAACCACCCGCTGGAGGCGCTCAAGTCCCTCGTCGCGGAGGTGGACGCCGACGAGGTCATCGTCCTCACCGACCCCCACTACGTCGAGGAGTTCTTCCACCGTGACTGGGCCTCCCGCGCCCGCCACAAGGTCGGCGTCCCGGTCCTGAAGCTCTTCAGCCACAGCAAGGCGTAGCCCCGCGGAGCCGCGCTCCTCACCCGGCGCGCCAGTGGCCGGGGTGCGGGAGGGGCCGGATCTGCGCATAGGGTGGGCCTCCTCTGGCTCGCTCGTATATGGGAGAAGAACGCATGGCACCCGGCCTTCCTATCGCCATGGACCGACCGCACTTCATCGGGATCGGGGGGGCCGGGATGTCGGGGATCGCCAAGATCCTGGCCCAGCGTGGGGCGCGGGTGGCGGGGAGTGACGCCAAGGAGTCCGCGACCGCCGAGGCGCTGCGGGCCCACGGAGCGACCGTGCACATCGGGCACGCCGCAGGCCACCTCGCCGACGACGCGAGCTGTGTCGTCGTCTCCTCCGCGATCCGGCAGGACAACCCCGAGCTGGCCCGCGCCGCCGAGCTGGGCATCCCCGTGGTGCACCGCTCCGACGCGCTCGCCGCGCTGATGGAGGGCCTGCGGCCGATCGCGGTGGCCGGTACGCACGGCAAGACCACCACCACCTCGATGCTCGCGGTCTCCCTGACCGAGCTGGGCGCCCGCCCGTCGTACGCCATCGGCGGCGACCTGGACGCCCCCGGCTCCAACGCCCTGCACGGCGAGGGCGAGATCTTCGTGGCCGAGGCGGACGAGAGCGACCGCAGCTTCCACAAGTACGCCCCCGAGGTCGCCATCGTCCTCAACGTCGAGCTGGACCACCACGCCAACTACGCCTCGATGGACGAGATCTACGAGTCCTTCGAGACCTTCGCGGGGAAGATCGTCCCCGGCGGCACCCTGGTGATCTCCGCCGACCACGAGGGCGCCCGCGAGCTGACCCGCCGGGTGACCGGTGTGAAGAAGGTGACCTACGGCGAGGCCGAGGACGCCGACGTGCGGGTCCTCAAGATCGTCCCGCAGGGCCTCAAGAGCCAGGTCACCGTGCTGATGGACGGCCGCGAGCTGACCTTCGCCGTCTCCGTCCCCGGCCGCCACTACGCGCTCAACGCCGTCGCCGCGCTCGCCGCCGGCGTCGCTCTCGGCCTGCCCGCCGACGAGCTGGCCCCCGCCCTCGCCGCGTACACCGGCGTCAAGCGGCGCCTCCAGCTCAAGGGCGAGGAGGCGGGCGTCCAGGTGATCGACTCCTACGCCCACCACCCCACCGAGATGACCGCCGACCTGGAGGCCATGCGCGGCGCCGCCGGGGACGACCGCCGCATCCTCGTCGTCTTCCAGCCGCACCTGTTCTCCCGCACCCAGGAGCTGGGCAAGGAGATGGGCCAGGCCCTCGCCCTCGCCGACGCCTCCGTGGTGCTCGACATCTACCCGGCGCGCGAGGACCCGATCCCCGGCATCACCAGCGCGCTGATCATCGAGGCCGCCCGCGCGGCCGGCGCCGACGTCACCGCCGTGCACGACAAGGCGGACATCCCCGAGGTCGTCGAGGGAATGGCGAAGCCCGGTGATCTCGTTCTCACCATGGGCGCGGGTGACGTCACCGACCTGGGCCCGCTGATCCTGGACCGCCTGTCGCAGAAGTAAAGGGGCTGATCCTCATGGCGTACGACGTCGAGAAGCCGGACGAGCAGTGGCGGGCGGAGCTGAGCCCGGCCGAGTACACGGTGCTGCGCCAGGCGGGCACCGAACCCGCCTTCACCGGTGAGTACACGGACACCAAGACCGAGGGTGTCTACTCCTGCCGGGCCTGTGGCGCCGACCTGTTCACCTCGGACACCAAGTTCGCCTCGCACTGCGGCTGGCCGTCCTTCTTCGACCCGAAGGACAGCGACGCGGTCGAGCTGATCGAGGACCGCTCGCACGGGATGGTCCGCACCGAGGTCCGCTGCTCCAACTGCGGTTCCCACCTCGGCCACGTCTTCGAGGGCGAGGGCTACCCCACGCCCACGGACCAGCGGTACTGCATCAACAGCATCTCGCTGCGCCTCACCCCGCAGGAGAGCTGACACCGTCCCCGACGATGCCCACCCGCCGGAAGCGGCGGGTGGGCATCGTCGTTCGTGGGGGGGTGGGGGGCGGTATGAGCGGTGTCACATGATCAGATGAATGGATGGGGCATGGCTGGGTAGCAGCCTCCCGATTCATGGGACCGTCCGGCCGTGGCACGACCACGGGTGTGCGCGCCCGCACCCGGTCCGGTCGCCCTTCCGCGCTGTCCGGGTGGCGTGGCCCGTGCCGACTGGACTCGGCCGGGACGGTCCAGGCACTCCTGCCAACCGAAGGGCGCGCGGCGTTTTGATACGGATAGATTCAGTCACCAAGCGATACTCGGACGGCACGGTCGCGGTCGACCGGCTGTCGCTCGACATACCGGACCGCGCGATCACCGTCCTCGTCGGCCCCTCCGGCTGCGGCAAGACGACCACCCTGCGGATGATCAACCGGATGGTGGAGCCCAGCGAGGGCAGCATCCTCCTCGACGGCGCCGACATCCGGCAGCAGCCCGTCAACTCCCTGCGCCGGTCCATGGGTTACGTCATCCAGAACGCCGGGCTCTTCCAGCACCGCACCGTCATCGACAACATCATCACCGTGCCCCGCCTGCTCGGCTGGAGCAAGGGCAAGGCCCGTGAGCGCGCGGCCGAGCTGATGGAGCGGGTGGGGCTGGACAGTTCGCTCGCCAAGCGTTACCCCTACCAGCTCTCCGGCGGCCAGCAGCAGCGCGTCGGCGTGGCCCGGGCGCTCGCCGCCGACCCGCCGGTCCTCCTCATGGACGAGCCGTTCTCCGCCGTCGACCCGGTGGTCCGCAAGGGACTCCAGGACGAACTGCTGCGCATCCAGGACGAGTTGGGCAAGACCATCGTCTTCGTCACCCATGACATCGACGAGGCGGTGAAGCTCGGCACCATGGTCGCCGTCCTGCGCACCGGCGGACACCTCGCCCAGTTCGCGCCGCCCGCCGAACTGCTCACCGCGCCCGCCGACCCCTTCGTGGAGGACTTCCTCGGCGCCGACCGGGGCATCCGCCGGCTGTCGTTCTTCCCGTCCGACGCGCTGGAGCTGGAGACCGGGCCGATCGTCCCCCTGGACGCCGACGCCACCCGGCTCACCCCCCGCGGCGGCGCCCCTTACCTGCTGGTCACCGACGCCGACGGCCGGCCGCTCGGCTGGGGCGAGCCGGGCGCGCTCACCGCGGGTGCCATCGACACCGGGCGACTCCTGTCGCACGGCAGGCCGTTCCGGCCGGGTACGGACTCGCTGCGCACCGCGCTCGACGGCGCCGTGCTGTCGCCGACCGGCTGGGCCGTGGCCGTCGACGGAGAGGGGCGCGCGGTCGGCGTGGTCTCGCAGGCGGCGATCGGCGAGGCCATCCGCACCGCGCACAGCGAGGACCGTCCGGAGGTGACGGCGGCCGGATGAACGGCTTCTTCGACCTCCCCAGCGACCTCCAGCACAGCTACCTCGGCCTGATCGGCCTGCACCTGCGCGAAGCGCTGCTGCCGGTGCTGGCCGGACTCCTGCTCTCGCTGCCCGTCGCCCAGCTCTGCGCCCGCTTCCGCTGGCTGTACCCGCCGGTCCTCGGCGTCACCACGGTGCTGTACGCGATCCCGTCGCTGGCGTTCTTCGTCATCCTCATCGACTACACCGGGCAGAGCGAGATGACGGTCATGATCCCGCTCGCCGTGTACAGCCTGGTCGTGCTCGTGCCCGCCATCGTGGACGGCGTCCGCTCGGTGCCCCCGGAGACCCTGGCCGCCGCCGAGGCGATGGGACTCGGCGCCGTACGGCGTTATCTCCAGGTGCAGTTGCCCATCGCCGTGCCCGCCATCATCGCGGGCCTCAGAGTCGCCACCGTGTCCAGCATCTCGCTGGTCAGCGTCGGCATGCTCATCGGCAACCAGGGCGCCCTCGGCAACATGCTGAACGACGCCAACCTCTACCACCGGCCGGAACTCGCGGTGAACTCCGTAGTGACGACAGCCCTGCTGGCGATCCTCGTCGACGCGGCGCTGGTGCTCACCCGCAATCTGCTGACCCCGTGGATGCCGAAGAAGGGTGCCGCCCGGTGAACGTCCTGGACTTCGCGCACTCCTTCTTCGCCGACTCCGCCCGCTGGCACGGTTACGACGGCATCCCCACCCGCCTGCTGGAGCACGTCGGTTACTCCCTGGAGGCGCTCGCCATCGCGGCGCTCATCGCGCTGCCCGTGGGGCTGATCGCCGGGCACCTGAGGCGCGGCGGCAACGCCCTGTCGATGGTCGCCACGGCCGGCCGGGCGCTGCCCAGCTTCGGCCTGCTGGTGCTGCTGTTCATCTGGTTCGGCTTCGGCACGCTGCCCGTGATGGTGCCGCTCGTCGTGCTCGCCGTACCGCCCATCCTCGTCACCACCTACGAGGCGATCCAGACCGTCGACCCGTCCCCCGTGGACGCGGCGCGCGGGATGGGCATGACCGAGCCGCGCATCCTGTTCCAGGTCGAACTCCCGGTCGCGCTCCCGGTGATCCTCGGCGGACTGCGCACTGCGGCCGTCCAGATCGTCTCCACGGCGACCATCGCCGCGTACGTCAGCTTCGGCGGGCTCGGCCGGTACATCATCGACGGGCTCTACCAGAAGGACTACGAGAAGGTCGTCGGCGGCGCCACCCTGGTGGCCGGACTCGCCCTGGTGACCCTCCTGGTGTTCTGGGCGCTGTCGAAGCTCACCGTCTCGCCGGGGGTCCGGCGCAGTGGATGACCCCTTCGGCGGGGCGTTCATGCTCCCGACACAAACGGGCGCGATCGAGGCCAATCGGTGACCTCGCTTCCCTTGACTGACAAATCACGAACTGGCTTGGATCAACAGGTGACTTACAACAACCGCATCAGCAAGTCCATCCGGGGGAACCGAGGGGCGGCGCTGGTCGCCCTCGCGGCGGCGACGACGCTGCTTGCGGGCTGTGGCTCCTCCGACGGCAAGTCCGACAACCCGCTGACCGGAGGCGAGGCGAGCGGTGACACCGTCGTCGTCGGCTCCAACAACTTCGCCGAGAGCATCCTGCTCGCCGACATCTACGGCGAGGCCCTCAAGGCCAAGGGCGTCAAGGTCAAGTACCAGCCCAACATCGGCAGCCGCGAGACCACCTACGGTCTGCTGAAGAACGGCTCCGTGACGCTGCTGCCGGAGTACAACGGCGCGCTGCTTGCCTACCTCGACCAGAAGGCGGCCCCGAAGTCGACCGAGGAGACCACCAAGGCCATCGAGGCCAAGCTGGACTCCAAGCTGACCCTGCTGGACCCCTCCCCGGCGGAGGACAAGGACTCGGTCACCATCAACGCGGCCACCGCGAAGAAGTACAACCTGACCGCCAAGTCCTCCATCGGTGACCTCAAGGGCATCGCCAAGGACCTGGTCATCGGCGGCTCCCCGGAGTTCCAGACCCGCCACCAGGGCCTGGCCGGCCTGAAGTCGCTGTACGGCCTGGAGTTCAAGTCCTTCAAGTCCCTGGACGCGGGCGGCCCGCTCACCCAGGCGGCGCTGAAGAAGGACTCCGTGCAGGCCGCGGACCTCTTCACCACCGACCCGGTGATCGCCAAGGAGAAGTTCGTCGTCCTGAGCGACCCGAAGAACCTCTTCGGCTTCCAGAACGTCCAGCCGCTCGTGCGCAAGAACGCGGTGCCGAAGAAGGGTGTCGACGCGCTCAACGCCGTCTCCGCCAAGCTGGACACCAAGGCCCTGCTCGACCTGGACACCCAGGTGCAGGTCCAGCACAAGGACCCGCTGGACGTCGCCAAGGCATGGCTGAAGGCCAACGGCCTCGGCTGACCCCACCGCACCGCACCATCCGGACCGCCCGGCCGACGCCACCGCGTCGCCGAGCGGTCCGCGTGCGCGCGGACGGCGCCGCTCCCTGATCCGGCCTGACCGGCAGGACACCCCCTAGACTGACTGGTCGGACAGCGGCCGATCAGCCGGGACGCGGCGAGGAGGAGAGCAGTGGCGACAGGGCCCGGCAGCGGCCGGCAGGACCCCTCCCCGCAGGTTCTCGCCGAGGCGGCGGCCGCCTTCGGGCTGCTCGCCTCCCCGGCCCGGCTGCACCTGGTCTGGGCGCTCGCCCAGGGCGAGAGCGATGTCACCGGGCTCGCCGAGCGGGTCGGTGGCGCGCTGCCCGCCGTCAGCCAGCACCTCACCAAGCTCAAGCTCGCCGGACTCGTCCGCTCGCGCCGCGAGGGCCGCCGCCAGGTGTACTTCGTCGACGCCGACGAACAGGCCGCGCTCGTGGACGTCGTCCACCTGCTGGTCGGCCGGCTCACCGAACAGACGGCACCCGCCGCCCCGGCCCGCCGCCTGCGCGGACTGTGACCCAAGTGCCGGACACCTCGCTGCGGCTCCTGCGGCGCCTGGAGACCGGCCCGCGCGGACTGACCGAGACCGAGGCCGCCGCCCGGCTGGCCGAGCACGGCGAGAACACCCCGGCCGCCGCACCGCCCGCCCCGTCCTGGCCCCGCCGCTCCGTACGGGCCCTGCGCGACCCGTTCACCGCCGTACTGCTCACCCTCGGGCTGGTGTCCGCGTTCGTCGCCTCCTGGGGCACCGCCGCCGTGATCCTCGCCCTGGTCGCCGTCAGCTGCGCGCTGCGCGCCGCCGGGGAACGCCGCGCCGACCGCTCCCTCGCCGCGCTGCGCGGTCTGGTCACCGGCACCGCGACCGTACTGCGCCGCGCCGGCCGCGCGGACGAGCCGCGCGTCCGCGAGGTGCCGGTCGCCGACCTCGTACCGGGTGACATCGTCCGGCTCGGCCCCGGCGACCTCGTACCGGCCGACGTACGGCTGCTGCGTGCGCGGGGGCTGACCGTGCGGCAGGACACGCTCACCGGCGAGTCCGCGCCGGTCGCCAAGCAGGCGGCCGACGCGCCGAGGCGCTTCGCCGAGTCCCATCTGTGCTTCCAGGGCAGCCATGTCGTCTCGGGCAGCGCCAGCGCCGTGGTGGTGGCGACCGGGGCGCGCACCCGGTTCGGCGCCGCCCAGCGGGTCCCCGCGCGGCGGGGGCCGAGCGCATTCGACAGGTCCGTGCACGGCATCTCCTGGGTGCTGGTCCGGTTCATGCTGCTCACCCCGCCGCTCGTCCTCATGGCGAGCGCCGCCGTGCACGGCCGGGTCCTCCAGACGCTGCCGTTCGCGGTGGCGGTGGCCGTGGGGCTCACCCCCGAGATGCTCCCGGTGATCGTCACCACCTGTCTGGCACGCGGCGCGTCCCGGCTGGCCGACGCCCACCGGGTCGTCGTACGGCGGCTGCCCGCGCTGCACGACCTCGGCGCGGTCGACGTGCTCTGCCTGGACAAGACCGGCACCCTCACCAGGGACCGGCCCGTCCTCGCCGCCGCGCTCGGGCCGGACGGCCGGGACGACCCCGAGGTGCTGCGCTGGGCCGCCGTCGCCGCCTGGTGGGGCCTCACCCTCTCCGAGCTCCCGGCCCCCGACGCCCTGGACGAGGCCCTGCTGAGCGCTGCCGGGCCGGTGGGGGAGGAGTACGACGGGGTCGCCGCGCTCCCCTTCGACCCGGCCCACCGGCTGGCCACCGCCGTGGTCACCGGCGCCCTCGGCCGGCATGTGCTGATCACCAAGGGTGCCGCCGAGGCCGTGCTGGAGCGGTGCGAGCTGTCCGACGCGGAGCGCGGCCGGCTGCTCGGGCTCGCCGCGCGGCAGGCGGAGTCCGGGCTGCGCGTCCTCGCCGTCGCCACCGCCGAACTCCCGGCCCGCATCCGGCCCTACCGTGCCGAGGACGCCCGCGGGCTCACCTTCCGCGGCCTGCTCACCTTCCGCGACGATCTGGCGCCCGGCGCCGCCGGCGCCCTGCGCACCCTGACCGGGCTCGGCGTCGAGGTGCGCGTCCTGACCGGCGACCACCCGGCCACCGCCGTACGCGCGTGCCGGGACCTCGGACTGACGGTGGGGGAGGTGCGTACCGGCGGCGCACCGGAGGCCGCCGGGACACCGGGCGCCGTCACGGTCGTGGCCCGGTGCACGGCCGAGGACAAGGCGCGTGTGGTGGCCGGACTCCGCGCCGCCGGGCACACGGTCGGCTTCCTCGGGGACGGCGTCAACGACGTGCCCGCGATGCTCGCCGCCGACGTGGGCGTGGCACCGCGCGGAGCCGTCGACGTGGCGCGCGAGAGCGCGGACGTGGTGCTCGGCGAGAAGGACCTCGGCGCGCTCGGGCACGCCGTGCTCGCCGGACGGCACAGCAGCGCCAACATCGCCTCCTACCTGCGTGTCACCCTCTCCTCCAACCTCGGCAACGTCCTCGCCATGCTCGCCGCCGGGCTGCTGCTGCCCTTCCTGCCGATGCTCCCGGCCCAGGTCCTCGCGCAGAACCTCTGCTTCGACGCCTCCCAGCTCGCCTTCGCCGACGACCGGCCCGACCCCGAGGCGCTGCGCCGGCCGACCAAGCTGCGGCCGCCCGCCTTCCTGCGCTTCCTCACCGGCTTCGGCCTGCTCAACGCGGTCGCGGACCTCGCCACCTTCGCCGTGCTCCTCGCCCCGCGCAACGGTGCCGGCCTGGGTGGCGAGGCGCTGTTCCACTCGGCCTGGTTCACCGAGAACCTGCTCGCCCAGGCGCTGGCGATGCTGCTCCTGCGCTCCGGGCGCCGCATCGCGGGCGGCCGGCCCGGCCCGGTCGGCTGGGCCTCGGCCGCGCTGGCCGGGGCCGGACTGCTGCTGCCGGCCACCCCCCTGGGCGCGGTCCTCGGGCTGACCGCGCTGCCCGCCGGCCGCTACCTCCTGCTGGCCGCCGTCCTCGTGCCGTACGCCCTCGCGCTGGTCGTGGCGAGGGTGCGCCACGACCGGCGTCAGCCGTAGGTGAGGTTCGCGCAGGGGTTGTCGTCCGCCGAACGCGCACCGTTGGCCACCTCGCTGGGTACCGAGGAGGACGTCGAGGACGGTGTGGGGTCGGTCGCGTACGCCTGGCCGAGGACCACGTTGATCCGGGGCGCGCCGATCTGCTCCAACTGGGCGCCGGGGAAGACCTTGGCCACCGTCCGGGCGCGGTCCGCCATGCCGGGGCCGTACTGGACGACCGTCGCCAGATGGTTCTGGGAGAGCGCGGTGGCCGTACCGGTGACGGTGAAGCCGGACGCGGTCAGCGCGGCCGAGCCCTTGGCGGCGAGGCCGGTCACCGTGGTGCCGTTGTAGACCGCCACGGCGATGCCCTTGCCGGAGACCGGGGCGGGGGAGTGGCCGGCCGGGCCGGGCTTCTTCGCCGCGTGGCCCTTCCCGCCGCTGGCGTCGGCGCCGTCGATCGTACGGTCCGCCTTCAGCGCGGCCCACAGCTCACCGGCGTCCGGCTCCACGACCGCGACCCGCGCGCCCGCGTACCGCCAGGGCACGGTGACGAACTTGGTGTTGTGCAGGTCCACGTTCTTCAGCGACATGGCGAACGACAGCAGCTTGTCGGCGCTGCCCAGTCCGGGGTCGACGGTCATCGACCTGGTCGCCGCGTCGGCCAGCGGCAGCAGCTTGGTCGGGGTGAACCCCTTGTCCTTGACCTCCTTCAACAGGCTGCCGACGAACGCCTGTTGCCGCTTGATCCGCCCTATGTCGGAGCCGTCCCCGATGCCGTGCCGCAGGCGCACGTAGTCCAGCGCCTGCTGGCCCGCGACCCGCTGCTCGCCCTGCCGGAAGAGGAGCGTGCCCCGGCTGGTCCGGTTGGGGTTGAGGTCCTTCTGGTACACGTCGTTGGGCAGGCACACCTTCACCCCGCCGACGACCTGGGTGAGCGCGGCGAAGCCCTTGAAGTCCACGACCACCGTGTGGTCCACGCGGAGGCCGGTGAGCTGCTCCACGGTGTTCTGCGTGCAGGCCGGGTTGCCCTTGTCGGTCTCGCCGACCGAGAAGGCCGCGTTGAACATGGTGTTCGGCTGGGCCTGGGTCCAGCCGCCGGTGGGCAGCTTGCAGGGCGGGATCGTCACCAGGGTGTCGCGCGGTATCGACACGGCCAGCGCGTGCTTGTGGTCGGCGTATATGTGCAGCAGCAGCGTGGTGTCGGAGCGGCCGATGCCGTCCCTGTCGCCGCCGCCCAGCGCCGCGTTGCCGTCGGTGCGCGCGTCCGAGCCGATCACCAGGACGTTCTCACCCTTGGACGAGCCCGCCGGGCGGTTGTCGGAGAGGCCGCCCGCGTCGAAGGTCTGGATGTTGCCGTTGAGCTTCAGGTACACCCAGCCGGCCCCCGCGCCGCCGAGGACCACCAGCGACAGGCAGACGAGGAGCGCCACCCGTGCCCTGCGCGCACGACGGCGCCGCCGGTCCCGCGCGCCGGACCGGGTCCCGCGGCCCGCGTCGCCGGAATCGCCCTGGCTCTCCGGGGAGCCCCGGCCGCCGCCGCGTCGCCGTGACGGTGCCGTCCCCCGGCTGCTCGTGATGCTCATCGCCCGCCCTCTTGTGCCTCTCCCTGGGTTGTACAGTTGCGCAATGTAGCAATCATCGCTGAACAGGCCGGAGGCGCGGGAGCCCCTGGCCGTCGGGAACCGCGTGGGAAAAGGGAGGGCGATCGTGCTCCGTAATGGACTGGAACCCTGGCATCTGCTGGTCGTGGCGATCGTCTTCATCGTGCTGTTCGGCTCCAAGAAGCTGCCGGACACCGCTCGCTCGCTGGGCCGGTCCCTGCGCATCCTCAAGAGCGAGGCGAAGGCGATGAAGGACGAGAGTGCCGCTCCCGCCGCACCCACGCCGGCCGACCCCGCTGTGCGGTGAACTCGGCACGCCCAGGGAGAAGTTCCCGCATCACCTGAAAGAGGGAGAACCCGGCGGCAGGGTGCCGCCGGGTCCGAGGGAAGCCGCTGGTCAGGCGCCGGCGCGCTCCCGGCGCCGCTGTCGTCGGGACACGCGGGCCTCCTGGTCGGGCAGCCAGCCGAAGGCGAGGCAGCTGCCGACGACCCCGAGGAGCAGGCCGACGAAGAAGCCGCCCAGGTTGGACGTGAGCCAGCTGCCCAGCGAGACCAGGACGCCGACGATCGAGTAGAACAGCCGCTGGGCCGGGTTGAAGAGGACCAGCAGCCCGAGCAGCAGCATCAGGGCCGGCAGCAGATAGCCCGCCAGCCCCTGCATGCCGATGTGCATGACGACCTTCAGTGACGCCTTCTCGGTGAGCAGGATCTCGGCCCCGCCCAGCGCGAGCAGCAGCCCGCCCCAGAACGGCCGCCGTCCCCGCCAGTCACGGAAGGCCGCCCGCGCCGTCCGGCGCCCAGGCTCCGCCATCGGCTCAGCAGCCCGAGTCGCTGAAGCCCAGCTTCAGACCGGGCAGCTTGAACACCCCGGCGGTGGTCGCGTAGTTGGTCTGGCGCAGATTGGCGATGTGCACGGTGTCGGCCTGCTGGGAGAAGACGCCGATCGGGCCCCTGGCGTTGGCCTTGTTCAGCGTGCTGGCGTCGTTGCCGATCTCGATGTGGTCGAAGGAGGCGTTGCCCGACAGTTCGGTGGAGTCGGTGGTCAGATCGGTGGCCGTCACCTTCGTCCTGCCCTGGCCCGCCTTGATCAGCAGGTTGGTGCCGCCCAGGTCGACGCTCTGGCACAGCTTGGTGAGGGTCGCGCTCTTGATCGCTGAGGTGACGACGAGCACCTGCCCGCCGGTGTCACCCGCGTTCGGGCTGCCGTCCGCCATGTTGTCCAGGCCGCCGAACTGCTCGAAGCCGGTGCCGTTCAGCTCGGTCGCCGTGACGGTGAAGGGCATGCCGGAGATGGCGAACTGCACACCCAGCGCGCCCTCGGCGGTCAGGATCGCGAGCCCGGCCGCGACAAGGGTGGCGGGGACCGCCAGTACGGCGGCCCGGCGGTACCGGACGCGCCCGCGCCGTACGCCGCCGGCCGGTTCGGGTGCGGGGTTGGGGTCGGTGGACGAGAGGTCCGGGGACGAGGCCATGTCTGCTCCCATGGGCGTAGATCCATGCGGGTTTCAGGTGGCGCGTTGTCCTGGCGCGGACAAGGGCGGCCGCGTGGGCCGCCTCGCTGTTTCCCGGTGGACGCGAGGGCTCTGGCCGGTTACGCGACGGTAGCCTTCTCGGAAGTTACCGCCGGTTACATTGAAGGGTCAAGAGAGTTGTGAAAAGTGGGTGCCGACCCTGCGCAGGTGCGTGCCACTGACCTCCAACTCCCTTGCCGCGTCTTGACGTTGGTGTCACATCAGGTCTACAACTCTGCCTGATCTCCTCGGGACCGTGGCGCCGGGCCCGACCCGCGGCACGCGCCGGTTCCCGGCTTCTCCGGGCGGCCGTCCCGTATACGAAATCCCGCACCTCGCATCGCATCCCGGCGCACCTTGCTCTCCGCCCCCCACCTCGGAAGAGAGGCACCCGCATGCGCACCTTCCTCGCCCTTGCCGGAACCGTCACCGCGCTCACCGTCGCCGTGGCCGTCCCCGCGTCCGCCGACGCGGGCCCCGTCCTCACCACGGGCGGCGTCGGCGGCACCGCCGTGGCCGTCGGCGACACCCTCACCGCGCCGCTGGCCGCCGGCACCTCCGCCACCCTGTACTCCAGCGCGACCGGCACCAGCGGTGTCACCTGCAAGGCGTCCCAGTTCACGGCCCAGGTCACCGGCAACCCGGCGGCTCCGGGCTCCGCCACCGAGTCGGTCACCGGCCACACCTTCGACAGCTCGACGTGTACCAGCAACGTCACCGGGGTCCTCGGCGTCAACGGCATCACCGTCGACCACCTGCCCTACACCGCCTCGGTCTCCTCCGACGGCACTCTCTCCGTCGCCCCGGCGAGCGGCTCGACCATCCAGACCACGGTCAAGCTGCGCACCCTGCTCGGCTCGGTCACCTGCGTCTACCAGGCGCCGAGTCTGACCGGGAAGGCGGACAACGCCGACAACAGCATCACCTTCACCAACCAGCAGTTCAGCAAGGTGTCCGGCTCGTCGCTCTGCTTCGCCAGCGGCTACTTCACCGCCAAGTACGCCCCGGTCACCGACGCGGGCGCGCCGGTGTTCGTCAACTGACGTTCTGCTGCACGCTCGTTCAGCGCCGGCGCAGGCGCGGGACGAGGGCGGCGGCCGCGGTGACCACCAGCACCGCGGCCGCACCGCCCGCCAGTAAGGGAGCCGAGGGGCCCGACTTCGCACGGGTCGCCTCGGCCACCGGCTTGCCGTCGTCCGGCACGGCGGCGTACGAGGAGTCCTTGCGCGGCACGGGAGTCGACGCCTTTGCCGAGGGCGAGGCGGACGCCGGGTGCGAGGCGTGCGCGGAGGGTGTGGCCGCCTTCGAGGCCGGCTTCCTGGTGGGCGCGGGCCGGGTGGCGCCCGAACCGCTCCCCGAAGCCGCGGTCCCGCTCGCCAGCACCACGTCGGAGCACGAGTAGTAGGTGTCCGGCGTGCTGGTGTTCTGCCAGATCGTGTACAGCATCTGACGTCCCGTCCGGTCAGAGGGAAGCGTCGCCTGAAGGTGGTACGCCCCGTTGCTCAGCGGCGGGTTCTTGAACTCGGCGAACGGTCGGTCCGGCAGGTCGGACCACTTCAGCGGCTTCGCCGGGTCGTAGCCGGGCTTGGTCAGGTACAGCCGGAACGAGCCCTCGTGGGCGATCGTGGAGGCGTACGTCAGGGTCAGCCGGGCGCCCGGAGTCAGCCGGGTGGCGGGCCAGTCGGTGCGGGCCAGGTCGAGACCCCGGTAGGCGGGCAGGTTCCCGCTGCACAGTCTGCCGTCCGGAATCATCTGCCGGTCACGGCCGTTGACGTTGGGCACCCGCAGGTTGTCCCACGCGGTGAAGGGGGCGCCGTTCGCCGCGATCGCGGCCCGGCAGGCGGCCGACCGGTTGGCGCTGCCGCCCTGGGGCGAGCAGGCGTAGACCCGGCTGACCGGATCGGTGGGGGCGCCGTGCGCCAGTGCCGGGGCCGCCGTCCACGGCAGCAGCAGGAGAGGGGTCGCGGCGGCGGCCGCCAGAGTGCTCAGGCGGGCGGTCATCCGAGTCATCCGGGACGTCTCCTCGGCGAGGCGGTGGGGGTCTCCGTCCCCAATACGGGTGACAGCACTGGTGTGTTCAGACTCTCAGTCGACCGAAGAAGTCAATTACAGACCGCATCGGCTGTTTCTGCCGCACCCTTCACCGCCCGGAAATCTTCGCGTGAGCGACGCAGTGCACCCGGAAGCCCCCGGAGCCGGATAAAAGCGGAAGGTCCAGTTCACCCCGGACGAGCAGGGGAGGAAGTGTGGAGGAGCGCGGAATCTCGGTGCCTCCCGCGTGACTCCCCTTGCGGCTCGGTGAGTTATCGTATGCGAGGGGTCAAAACAAACCGCGTGTCCCGTTCGTGCAGGAGAGGGGTCGGCCGATGGCGAGGCAGTTGCGCGCTGAACAGACCCGGACGACGATCATCACCGCCGCGGCCGACCTGTTCGACCGGCAGGGGTATGAATCGACCAGTCTGAGCGACATCGTCGGACATGCGAACGTCACCAAGGGCGCCCTGTACTTCCACTTCGCCGCCAAGGAGGACCTGGCGCACGCCATCCTCGAACTCCAGTCGGTGGCCGCCCGGCAGGTGGTTGCCGAGGTCGAGAGCCGGGGCTGCTCGTCGCTGGAGGCGCTGATGCGCGTCACGTTCGCCCTCGCCCGCCTCGCCGTGCACGACCCGGTGCCCCGCGCCGGGCTCCGCCTGGTCACCACCGACCTGCCCATGCGCCCGCCGCTGCGCCACCCCTTCACCGAGTGGCTGGAGTTCGCCTCCCGCAAGCTGCACGGCGCCGTCCGGGACTGCGATGTGCACGCCGAACTGGACGCCGGGATCGTCGCCCACTCCCTGGTCTGTTTCTTCGTCGGCACCAGGGTCGCCGGGCGCACCCTGGAACCGCCCGCGCGGCTGCCCCGCCGGGTCGCCGAGATGTGGTACCTGATGCTCCGCAGCCTGGTCCCGGTGCACCGCCGCCCCCGCTACCTCGCCCTCGCGGCACAACTGGAGCGGGAGGCCAGGGCCGGCTGACCTGCGCGGTACGGTGACGGCATGTCCGACGCCGCCCCCACCGCGCCCGTCATCCGCGCCGACGCACCCGGCTCCTTCCCGCACCGCACACTGGCCGAACGGCACCCCGCGATCATCCGTCAGGTCCGCGCCGGCCTCCCCTACGAGCCCCCGCAGCAACACGCGCTGGACGCCCTGCTGAAGAACTGCACCGAGGGCGTCATCGAACCCCTCCCCGCCGACGCCCCCGACCGCGAGCGCTGGCAGAGCTGGGGTATGGACACCTACGCGGGCCAGTCCTGGTTCGACGTGCCGTGGCTGTGGGCCGAGAGCTACTTCTACCGCCGCCTGCTCGGCGCCGTCGGCTACTTCGGCCCCGGCGCCTGGTGCGGCATCGACCCGTTCCGCCCTTCCAAGACCGGCGAACTCCACTCCGCCGGGACCGACGCCGAGCTGTCCGCCCTCGAGGATCTGCGGGACCGCCCGGCCGACGACCGCGACCGTGCCCTGCTGAGCGGCTCCCTGTGGGGCAACCGCGCCGACCTCAGCTTCCAGCTGTCCGCGGAGGGCGGCGAGCGACGCGAAGCCGCCCCCGGCCTGGTGGCCGACGACAGCGACCTCCTCTGGTCGCTGCTCCCGCCCGGCGGCACCGGCACCCTCTGCCTGGTCGCGGACAACGCCGGCCGCGAGCTCGTCCCCGACCTGCTGCTCATCGCCGCGCTCCTCACCGAGCCCCGCATCGGCCGCGCGGTCCTGCACCTCAAGCCCACCCCGTACTACGTCTCCGACGCCACCACCGCCGACGTGATCGACGCCCTGCACCGCCTGCGCTCGGCGGGCGGTCTGGCGGGGGAGTACGGCGACACGCTCTGGTCGGCCCTGGGCGACGGCCGCCTCGTCCTCCGCGCCCACCCCTTCTCCTGCTCGCCGCTGCCATACGGCGAAATGCCGGACGACCTCCGCGCCGACTTCGCGGCGGCCGGCCTCACCCTGCTCAAGGGCGACCTCAACTACCGCCGCCTGGTGGGTGACCGGTACTGGCCGGCCACCACGCCCTTCGACGAGGTGACCGCCTACTTCCCCGGCCCGGTGGCCGCGCTGCGCACCCTCAAGTCCGAGGTCGTCACCGGGCTCTCCGCGGCCACCGAGGAGGCGCTGGACAAGGCGGAGGGAAGAAAGTGGCTCACCAGCGGCACCCACGCCCTGATCCAGGTCAACCCGTCAGCCGGCCCGGACGGGCAGTGACGCGACACCGTTGGTGACGCCGGAGCCGGACGGCAGCACCGGCCCGGCGAGCCGCAGCTCCGGCAGGGCGCGCAGCACCTCCTCGTGGAGGACGCGCAGTTGCAGCCGGGCGAAGTCGGCGCCCAGACACAGGTGCGGACCCGCGCCGAGGGAGAGGTGCGGGTTGGGCGTGCGGGCGAGGTCCAGGCGGTCGGGGGTGCTGAAGACCTTGGCGTCGCCGTTGGCGGCAGCGAGGGAGACGATGACCCGGTCACCGCGCCGGAAGCGGTGGCCGGCGAGGTCGGTGTCCGTGGCGGCGGTGCGGCGGAGGCTGAGCAGGGGCGGGTGCAGGCGGAGCAACTCCTCGATCGCGGGCCCGAGTTCCGCTGTTCCTTCGCGCAGCGCCCGGTACGCCTCGGGGTGCTGTGCCAGCATCGCGAGTCCGCCCGCCGCCGCGTCGCGCATGGGGGCGAGGCCGGTGGTCAGGAGGAGGGGGACGAGCATGTCCAGCTCGTCGGAGCTGAGCCGGGCGTTGTGGGCCAGCACCGTGGTGAGGTCGTCGTCCGGATAGCGGCGGCGGTGGACGACGAGCCGGCGGGCGTAGCCGGTCGTGTCCTCCAGCGCGTGCGGCCCGGTCCAGCCGGGCAGACGGCGCCGGTCGGCGTGCGGGACGCCGAGCAGGTCGGCCAGGTTGAGCGCGGTGTACGGGTCGGACACGGCGGTGGCGAGGTCGAGGACGCCGTCGGTGGCGCGAGCCGTGTCCAGTGCGCGGGTGAGCAGGGTGCGGGCGCGCTCGCGGGCGGTCGCTGTGAAGCGTTCGACGCGCTCGGGGGTGAGGGCGTCGGCCGTGTGGTCTCTGAGGCGGGTGTGCTGGGGCGGGTCCTGGCGGGACAGCAGCCGTCCCAGGAGCGCGGGTTCGCCGGGCCCGGGGAGGGAGGAGTACGTCACCGGGTCCTGGAGTACGCGGAGGGCATCGGCGTGCCGGGTCACCGCCCAGAAGCCGGGGCCGGGCGGCCGGTCCGCCGTGCCGGGCTCGTCCTGCCAGGACACCGGGGCGGGCGCGTGCGGTAATCGGTGCCGGGGAGGCGGGGAGGGGATCATGGCCCATACCGTGGCCCCGGCCCGGGGGACGGACAAGGGGAGTGACGGCCTCCGGTGCCGGGCTGTCCGGATGTCGTCGGCAGGGCCGGAAACGGGCCACGGGCAGGGGTGTGGCTGTGACGGTCAACGCCACACCGGGCGGTGCGAGTTCCCGGGTTCGGCACTGGTTCACGCGATGGTGTGATCATCCCAGTCGTGGCGGATGGCCCATTTGCCCGGCGGGTAGCCCCCCGCCATGACGCAGCCGT
The DNA here is from genome assembly GCF_004784465.1 of Streptomyces griseoluteus. Taxonomy (GTDB): domain Bacteria; phylum Actinomycetota; class Actinomycetes; order Streptomycetales; family Streptomycetaceae; genus Streptomyces; species Streptomyces griseoluteus. The sequence goes on from NZ_SRRU01000006.1 coordinate 334,594, forward strand.
TCGAACTCCCGCACTTCTACATGCCGTATCCCGCGCGGCTCAATCCGCATCTGGACGAAGCCCGTGCCCACTCCACCGGGTGGGCGCGCGAGATGGGCATGCTGGAGGGCTCCGGGATCTGGGACCAGGCCGACCTGGAGGCACATGACTACGGCCTGCTGTGCGCCTACACCCACCCCGACTGCGACGGACCCGCGCTCTCGCTGATCACCGACTGGTACGTGTGGGTGTTCTTCTTCGACGACCACTTCCTCGACATGTTCAAGCGCACTCCGGACCGCGCGGCCGGCAAGGCCCACCTGGACCGGCTCCCGCTGTTCATGCCGCTCGACCCCGCCACCCCCGTCCCCGACCCGACGAACCCGGTCGAGGCGGGCCTGGCCGACCTCTGGGCGCGCACGGTTCCGGCGATGTCCGCGGGCTGGCGCCGCCGCTTCGCCGTGGCGACCGAGCATCTGCTCAACGAGTCGATGTGGGAGCTGTCCAACATCAACGAGGGCCGGATCGCCAACCCGGTGGAGTACATCGAGATGCGCCGCAAGGTGGGCGGCGCCCCCTGGTCGGCGGGACTCGTGGAGTACGCGACCGCCGAGGTGCCCGCCCCGGTCGCGGAGTCCCGGCCGCTCCGGGTGCTGATGGAGACCTTCTCCGACGCCGTCCACCTGCGCAACGACCTGTTCTCCTACCAGCGGGAGGTGGAGGAGGAGGGCGAGAACAGCAACGGCGTGCTGGTGCTGGAGCGGTTCTTCGGCTGCTCCGCCCAGCAGGCCGCCGAGACCGTCAACGACGTGCTCACCTCACGGCTGCACCAGTTCGAGCACACCGCGCTCACCGAGGTGCCCGCCGTGGCGCTGGAGAACGGGCTGCGGCCCGACGAGGTCGCGGCGGTGGCCGCGTACACCAAGGGGCTGCAGGACTGGCAGTCCGGCGGCCACGAGTGGCATCTGCGCTCCAGCCGCTACATGAACCGGGGCGCCCGCTCCGAGACGCCCTGGCGGGTGCCGAGCGGCCCCGGCACCTCCGCGGCCGACGTCCGCGCCCTGCTGGCCTCGGCGGGCGCCGAACGCCTGCGCGCGTACACGCACGTCCCGTACCAGAAGGTCGGGCCGTCGCTGCTGCCCGAATTCCACATGCCGTTCCCGCTGGAGCTGAGCCCGCACGTCGACGCCTCCCGGCAGCACCTCGTCACGTGGTGCCACACCATGGGCATCCTGAGCGAGGGCGTCTGGGACGAGGACAAGCTCGCCGCGTACGACCTCGCCCTGTGCTCCGCCGGACTCGATCCCGACGCCACGCCCGAGGCGCTCGACCTGAGCGCGCAGTGGCTCGCCTGGGGGACGTACGGCGACGACTACTACCCGCTGGTGTACGGCCACCGCCGCGACCTGGCCGCCGCCCGGCTGACCACGGCCCGGCTGTCGCTGTGCATGCCGGTCGACGGTGAACCGGGGCTCGTCCCGGCCAACGCCATGGAGCGCGGGCTCGTCGACCTGTGGACGCGGACCACCGCTCCGATGAGCGTCGAGCAGCGGCACACCCTGAAGGCCGCCGTCGACGTGATGACCGAGAGCTGGGTGTGGGAGCTGTCCAACCACCTCCAGCACCGCGTCCCCGACCCCGTCGACTACCTGGAGATGCGCCGCGCCACCTTCGGCTCCGACCTCACCCTGAGCATGTGCCGGATGGGCCAGGGCCCGGCCGTCCCGCCCGAGGTGTACCGCACCGGGCCGGTGCGCTCCCTGGAGAACGCCGCCATCGACTACGCCTGCCTGCTCAACGACGTCTTCTCGTACCAGAAGGAGATCGAGTACGAGGGCGAGATCCACAACGCGATCCTCGTGGTGCAGAACTTCTTCGGCATCGGCTACCCGGCCGCGCTCGCCGTCGTCCACGACCTGATGACCCAGCGCATGCGGCAGTTCGAGCATGTGGTCGCGCACGAACTGCCCGTGCTCTACGACGACTTCCAGCTCTCCGAGGAGGCGCGGGCGGCGATGGACCACTATGTCCTCGACCTCCAGAACTGGCTCGCGGGCATCCTCAACTGGCATCGGGAGGTCGACCGTTACAAGGCCGAGTGGCTGGGCGGCCGGGCCCACGGTTTCGTACCCGGCCAGGCACCGCGGCGGCTCCAGCTGACCGGCTGACGGCGCCCCCGCGCCCCCGGCGGCCACCGCGAACCCGGTGGTCGCCGTATGCCCCGCGCGTCATGATGGCCGTACGCCCCGCCGCCACGACCACACCCGGAGGCCCGGATGACCGGCAGTACGCCCGCGATCTTCACCGCCGAGGACTACCGCGCCCGTATGGCGCGCGCGACCGGCGCCGCCGCCGAGGCGGGGCTCGGGGGGCTGCTCGTGGCGCCGGGACCGGACCTGGTCTGGCTCACGGGGTACGCGCCCCCTGTCACCGAGCGGCTCACGATGCTGGTCCTCGTGCCGGGCCGTGAACCCGTGCTCGTGGTCCCCGCACTGGAGGCCCCCGACGCCGAGCGGGCCGCGGGCGCCCCCGCGCTCACCCTGCTGAAGTGGACCGACGGCGAGGACCCGCACTCCCTGACCGCCGAGCTGCTCGACCCCAAGGGCGGCGTCGGCGTCAGCGACAACGCGTGGGCGCTGCATCTGCTGGCCCTCCAGCGGGCCCTGCCGGACCTCAGGTGCAGCGCGCTCACCGACGCGCTGCCCATGCTGCGGGCCGTCAAGGACGCGGCCGAGCTGGAGCTGCTGGCCGCCGCCGGGGCGGCGGCCGACGCCGCCTTCGAGGAGATCAGAAAGCTGCCCTTCGCCGGGCGCCGCGAGGACGAGGTGGGGCGCGACCTCGCCGGCCTGCTGCGCCGCTTCGGCCACTCCCAGGTGGACTTCACCATCGTCGGCTCCGGCCCCAACGGGGCCAACCCGCACCACGAGGTCGGGGAGCGGGTCATCCAGCGGGGCGACATGGTCGTCCTCGACTTCGGCGGGCTGAAGGACGGCTACGGCTCCGACACCACCCGCACGGTCCACGTGGGCGAGCCGACCGAGGAGGAGCGCCGGGTGCACGACGTGGTGCGGGCCGCGCAGGAGGCCGGGTTCCGGGCCGTCCGCCCGGGCGCCACCTGCCAGGACGTCGACCGTGCCGCCCGCGCGGTGATCGAGGACGCGGGCTACGGGCCGTACTTCATCCACCGCACCGGGCACGGCATCGGCGTCACCACGCACGAGCCGCCGTACATGATCGAGGGCGAGGAGCAGCCGCTCGTGCCCGGCATGTGCTTCTCGGTCGAGCCCGGCATCTACCTGCCCGGCCGGTTCGGGGTCCGGATCGAGGACATCGTGACGGTGACGGAGGAGGGCGGACGCCGCCTGAACAACACCACCCGTGAGATGGTCGTGGTGGACTGACCAGACCCAGGCAGCCACCTCCGCGACGACCTTCCGGAACGGCGAGACACGACCCATGACCCGGCCACCGACCCCCACCCCGGACACCGTGCGCGCACTGGTCCGCTCGCTGCTCAGGAGCGGTACGGCCCAGGGGCCGGAGGTACGGCCCGTCGCGCCGGAGCACCCGTACACCTGGTGGGTCGGGACCCGGTACGTGCTGCGGCTCGCGCCCGACCGGGAGGCGTCCGTCCGGCTGCGGCGGGAGACGCGGCTCAGGGACCTGGTGCGGCCGCATGTGCCCGTCGTCGTCCCGTCCGGGGTGGCGCACGGCGACTGGACGCCCGGCCTCGCCTGCACGCTCGACGCCCGGCTGCCGGGCGACTACGGCGGCGGGCACGAGGTGTCCGCGCTCGGGGAGGCCGACCTCGCTGGGCTGTTCACCGGGCTGCGGGCGGTCCCGGTGCGGCAGGCCGAGACGCTCGGGGTGCCGCGCGTGGCCCCGCGGTCGCTGGGAGCGCTGCGCCGTATCGCCGCCCACGCGGCCGAACGGCTCGCCGCCGCCGACGAGTTCGACGCGGGGCGGCTGCGCCAGCTCACGCCGTCCGGGGCCGCGCAGCTGGCCGCCCAGGCCGGCCCGGCCGTGCTCACCCACCACCGGCTCACCGAGGAGCACGTGCTGATCAGCGCCGACGGACGGGTCCGCGCGGTCCTCGACTGGACCGGCGCGGCCCTGGGGGACCCCGCCGAGGACATCGCCGCCCTCGCCACCTCCGTCGGCGCCCCCGCCGCCGTCCGCGCCGCCACGCTCGCCGGGTACGGTGCCCGGCCCTGCCTGCGCGGCCTATGGCTAGCCCGCTGCGACACGGTGATCGCCCTGTCGGAGCACCTGGACACCCCGGCGGCGGGTCCCCTGCACGCGGCGCTGCTCCGGGCGTGGGAGCCGATCATGCTGGAGCGGGTCACGGAGCTGAAGGAGGACGAGTAGGGGTGTCGGCGGGGCTCCGGCGCGCGGCGAGCGTCCCCCTGCCGGGCGCCCGCTGCCCCGCCCCCACCGCCGGCGGCAGCCTACGGCTGTGACAGCACCACGCAGGACTCGCGCCGTACCTGAAGCATCCCGTCCGGGCCCGGCGGCTCCACCGTCTCGTCCCACGCGGCCAGGATCTCCAGCTGGCCCGTGCCCAGGGGGATGCCGGCCGGCTCCTTGCCGAGGTTGACCGCGACGCGGATGTCGCCCCGGCGGAATGCCAGCCAGCGGGCGGACTCGTCGTAGGCGACCTTGGTGTCCGCGAGGTCGGGCACGGTGAGGTCGGGGCGGTCGTGGCGGAGGGCGATGAGGCGGCGGTACCAGGCGAGGACGCGGGCGTGGGGATCGCGCTCCGGCTCGGACCAGTCCAGGCAGGAGCGGTCACGGGTGGCGGGGTCCTGGGGGTCGGGCACGTCCTCCTCGGCCCAGCCGTGGGACGCGAACTCCCGCCGCCTGCCCCGCCGAACGGCCTCGGCCAGCTCGGGGTCGGTGTGGTCGGTGAAGTACTGCCAGGGGGTGCCGGCCGCCCACTCCTCGCCCATGAACAGCATCGGGGTGAGCGGCGAGGTCAGGGTGAGCGTGGCCGCGCAGGCCAGCAGGCCGGGGGAGAGGGTGGCGGCGAGACGGTCGCCCTGGGCGCGGTTGCCGACCTGGTCGTGGGTCTGGCTGTACCCCAGCAGCCGGTGCCCGCTCAGCCGGGCCCGGTCCAGCGGGCGGCCGTGGGCCCGGCCCCGGAAGCTGGAGTAGGTGCCGTCGTGGAAGTAGCCGCCGGTCAGGGTCTTGGCCAGCGCGGCGAGCGGGGCGCGGGCGAAGTCGGCGTAGTAGCCCTGGGACTCGCCGGTCAGGGCGGTGTGCAGGGCGTGGTGGAAGTCGTCGTTCCACTGGGCGTGCAGGCCGAGACCGTGCTCGGTGCGCGGGGTGATCATCCGAGGGTCGTTGAGATCGGACTCCGCGATCAGGAACAGCGGGCGGCCCACCTCCTCGCCGAGGGCGTCGACCGACTCCGACAACTCCTCCAGGAAGTGCCGGGCGCGGTCGTCGTGCAGGGCGTGCACGGCGTCCAGACGGAGCCCGTCGAGGCGGTAGTCCCGCAGCCAGGCCAGGGCGCTGTCCCGGAAGTAGGCACGCACCTCGTCCGAGCCGGGCGCGTCCAGGTTCACGGCGGCACCCCACGGCGTCTGGTGCGTCTGCGTGAAGTACGGCCCGAACGCCGGGAGTTGGTTGCCGGACGGGCCGAGGTGGTTGTGGACCACGTCCAGCACCACACCGAGGCCCAGTGCGTGCGCCCGGTCCACGAACCGCTTCAGCGCCTCCGGCCCGCCGTACGGCTCGTGCACCGCCCACGGCGCCACCCCGTCGTACCCCCAGCCGTGCCGGCCGGGGAAGGAGGACAGCGGCATCAACTCGACGTGGGTGATGCCCAGCTCCTTCAGATGGCCGAGGCGCTCGGCGGCCGCGTCCAGCGTGCCCTCGGGGGTGTACGTGCCCACGTGCAGCTCGTACAGCACCGCGCCCGGCAGCCCGCGCCCCGGCCAGTCGGCGCGCCACGCGTACCGGTCCTGATCGACGACCGCGCTCAGCCCGTCCGGGCCGTCCGGCAGGCGGCGCGAGCGCGGGTCGGGCAGGACGGGGCCGTCGTCCAGCGCGAAGCCGTACCGCGCGCCGTCCGCCGCGTCCGCCTCCACCGTCCACCAGCCCGTCCGCTGCGGATCGGGTTCCATCGCCCGCGTGGCGCCCTCGCACTGGAGCGCGACCCGGTCTGCCTGTGGTGCCCACACCTCGAACTTCACGGACGGTTCCCCTTCGTCTGCTCACCGTGATGCAGTCGGTCCATCGTGCCGCGAATTCGATCAATCCGCTTTCGAATCGGGGCTTTCCGCCCGGGTGTCGCGGAAGTGGGCCGCGGCGGGCGCCGGTTGCCTCGTCTGGACACCTCGGGGTGCGCTGCCCGACAATCACGAGCGTGACGTCGTCCTTCGAATTCCCCGTGTATCCCGTACGGGTCTCCGACGCGGAACGCGACAAGGCGCTGCGGGTACTGCGGGACGGCGTCGCCCTGGGCAAGCTGTCGCACGACACGTTCGTGCACCGCATGGAGCTGGCCCTCGCCGCGCGCAGCCCCCGCGAACTCGCCGTGCTCACCGCCGACCTCAAGGACGGCAACCGGCTGAGCCGCGCCCTGTTCGGCACCGTGGAGGCCGTGTCGGGCTTCGGCGTCCGGCTGAGCCGGGCCTGGCGCGCCGAGCGACTGCCCAAGCTGCTGCTGCCCCACCCCACGCACGGCCACCCGCTGCGCATCGGCCGCGACCCGGCCAGCGGGCTCCGGCTCAACCACGACACGGTGTCCCGTGTGCACGCCGAACTCCGGTACCAGGGCGGCATGTGGGTGCTGCGGGACCTCGGCTCGACCAACGGGACCACGGTGAACGGGCGCCGGGTGCTGGGTGCCGTGGCGGTGCGCGAGGGAGACCTCGTCGGCTTCGGCACGGTCTCCTACCGGCTCGCGGCGGACTGACACGCCGGGACCGAACTGGTGGACCTCTGTCCGGCGTCACGGCTGCCGTTCGGGGTCCGAAGGCCGCCGAGGCATGCGCCGAACCGACCGCCATCGATGGCGACCTCGGCCGCCCGGGGGACAGCGACACCCTGTGCCCGCTGAGCTGCGCACCGGTCAGCGCAAGCGCCCACGGCCGCTGGAACGGCCGGCGGACCGATCACGAGCGGACGTACGGCAACGCGTGCGAGCCGCGTGCCGCGACGGGTGACGTGTTCGCCCTGGAGGGCTGACGACAAGGCCGGGTGGCGCCCCCCCCCACGTCCTTCTGCCACCCGGCCGGCCTCGCTCAGACCACGTCGCCCGTTGCGTCCACCCGCTCCAGCAGTCCCACCGGCAGCGCGGAGAACAGCTCCTCCGCGCGCACCTCGCCGGTGAACTCCCGGTCCGGGGCGAGGACGTCCCGCCAGCGGCCGGGCGGCAGCGGGAGGTGGGTGTGGTGCCAGCCGCCCGCCTCCTCCAGGTGCACCGAGAGCCGGGTCACCGCCGTGATCACCTCGCCGGAGCGGGAGAACGCCAGCACATGCTCGGAGGACGGCCCCTCGGCGAGCAGCGGGGCGTACGTGCCCGTGGTACCGAAGATCTCCGGCCGGCGCGCCCGGAGCCGGAGCGCCGCCCTGGTCAGCGCCTCCTTCTCACCGGGCGCGGCCGGCGGGAAGGGCACCGGTCGCCGGTTGTCGGGGTCCACCAGCGCCCGGTACTCGCTCTCCGTCCCCTGGTACAGGTCCGGCACGCCCGGCATCGTCAGGTGCACCAGCGCGGCGCCCAGCACGTTGGCCCGGATGTGCGGCTCCAGCCCCTTGCGGAAGGCGGCCACCCGCTCACCGGGCGGCCCGCAGGGACCGGCGGCGACGAACGCGGCCACCGCGTCCTCGTACGGCGCTTCCTGCTCGGTCCAGCTCGTGTACATGCCCGCCTCGCGGACGTGCTTCAGCAGCGCCTCGCGTACCCGCTCCTCCTCGGCCGGGCCGAGCCCGAACACCGTCTGCCAGGCGGCCCAGGCCAGTTGGCCGTCGGGGACCACCTCCGGTTCCCGGCTCACCTCGGCGAGCAGCTTGGCCCAGCGGCCGGGGCACTCGGTGAGCACGTTCAGCGCCGCCCGGACGTCCGCGCTGCGCTTGGTGTCGTGCGTGGTGACCACCGTGCCGGTGTCCGGCCAGTGGCTCGCCAGCCGGGCGCAGTAGGCGTGGAACTCCGCCGGGGAGACTCCCATCCGGCCCGGATCGCCGCCGACCTCGGTCGCCGACAGCAGCGGGACGTAGCGGTAGAACGCCGTGTCCTCCACCGACTTGGCCCGCAGCGCCGACGCGGTCTGCGCGAACCGGCTGCGGAACTCGGTGAGTTCGGGCAGCGTGCCGTCGTCCGGGCCGATCAGCAGCCCGCGTACCAGGTCGACCGCGTCGGCCTCCTCCGCCACCGCGAACGCCCGCCGGGCCTCCGCAGCCGCCTCCTCGGTGACCACGGCGGCGGCGTCCTCGGAGGTGTACGGCCGGTACACCGGCATCCGGACCAGCAGCTCCTCCAGGGCCGTGCGCAGCGCCCAGGGCGCCCGGTCGCGCAGCGCCAGGTCCGGGGAGGCGGCGCAGACCCGGACCGCCGAGCGGGTGAGCCGGTCGGCCTCGGCGGCCAGCTCGTGGGTGAGCACCTTGTACGCGGCCCGCCGCACCGTGGCGTCCCAGTCACCGCCCCGGTCGAGCTGCGGGGTCGCGAAGGCCCGGTAGTGGGCCTCGAGTTCGGCGGCACCGGCCGGGCCGGTGAACACCCCGTCGATGCGGCGCAGGGCGTCGTAGCCGGTGGTGCCCGCGACGGGCCAGGAGTCTGGCAGCTGCTCCTCGTCGGCGAGGATCTTCTCCACCACCGTCCAGCGGCCACCGGTCGCCTCGTCCAGCCGGGCGAGGTAGGCGTCGGGATCGGCCAGGCCGTCCGGGTGGTCGATGCGCAGGCCGTCGATCACGTCCTCGGCCAGCAACTGGAGGATCTTGCCGTGGGTGGCGTCGAAGACCTCGGGGTCCTCCACCCGTACCCCGATCAGCTCGGAGATGCTGAAGAAGCGCCGGTAGTTCAGCTCGGTGCGGGCCAGCCGCCACCACACCGGGCGGTACCACTGGGCGTCCAGCAGCTCGGGCAGCGGCAGGCCCTCGGTGCCGGAGCGCAACGGGAAGAGGTGGTCGTGATAGCGCAGCAGCTCGCCGTCGGCCACCAGATGCTCGCGCTCGGCACTGATGGGCCCGCCGAGGACCGGCAGCAGCACCTGGCCGCCGCGCGAGGCCCAGTCGATGTCGAACCAGCGCGCGTACGGCGACTCGGGCCCCTCGCGGAGCACCTCCCACAGGGCGCGGTTGTAGCGGGGGGCCATCGCCATGTGGTTGGGCACGATGTCCACCACCAGGCCGAGCCCGTGCTCCCGCGCGGTGCGCGACAGTGACCTGAGCCCGTCCTCGCCGCCCAGCTCCGCGCGCACCCGCGTGTGGTCCACGACGTCGTAGCCGTGGGTGGAGCCGGGGACGGCCTCCAGGACGGGGGACAGATGCAGGTGCGAGACGCCCAGCGACGCCAGATAGGGCACGGCCGCCTCGGCGGCGGCGAAGGGGAACGAGGGCTGGAGCTGTAGGCGGTAGGTGGCCGTGGGCACCCCTGGTCCGGGTCGCACTGAAGTCATGCAGAGCTACGTACCCCGCCTGCCGCTCTTCGTGTCATCCGCCGGGGCATCCGGCCCGGTACGGCCCACACGAACCGGACAGCCGGGGACACGGCGGCTCCCGTGTCCCCGGCCGGGCGCGCTATGCCGGGCGCTGGAGCACGGTCAGGCTGCGGTCCGCCAGGGTGAGGCGCTCACCGGCCGCCACCTTCGGACCCGCGCCCGGCGGCACCCCCTCGGGCCGGGCGGTGTCCACGACCACCTGCCACTGCCTGCCGTGGTCCACCGGCACCAGGAAGTCCAGCGGCTCGTGCGAGGCGTTGAACATCAGCAGGAACGAGTCGTCCGCGATCCGCTCCCCGCGCGGGCCCGGCTCGGAGATGGCGTTGCCGTTCAGGAACACCGCCAGCGCGGAGGCGGGCGCCGAGTCCCAGTCGGCCTGGGCCATCTGCTTGCCCTCCGGCGTGAACCAGGCGACGTCCGACAGCTCGTCCCGGGTGCCCTCCACCGGGCGCCCGTGCAGGAAACGGCGGCGCCGGAACACCGGGTGCTCGCTGCGCAGCCCCACCATCGCGCGGGTGAACTCCAGCAGCGCGGCCCGCTCGTCGTCCCCGTCCGCTTCCTCCAGCTCGGGCCAGTCCACCCAGGAGATCTCGTTGTCCTGGCAGTAGGCGTTGTTGTTGCCGCGCTGGGTGCGGGCGAACTCGTCGCCGTGGCTGATCATCGGCACGCCCTGGGACAGCATCAGGGTGGCGATGAAGTTGCGCATCTGCCGGCCGCGCAGCTCGCGCACCTCCACCTCGTCGGTGTCACCCTCCACCCCGCAGTTCCAGGACCGGTTGTGGCTCTCGCCGTCCCGGTTGTCCTCGCCGTTGGCGTCGTTGTGCTTGTCGTTGTACGAGACGAGGTCGTGCAGGGTGAAGCCGTCGTGGCAGGTGACGAAGTTGATCGAGGCCAGCGGACGGCGGCCGTCGTCCTGGTAGAGGTCGGAGGAGCCGGTGAGCCGGGAGGCGAACTCCGCCAGCGCGCGCGGCTCCCCGCGCCACAGGTCCCGCACGGTGTCCCGGTACTTGCCGTTCCACTCGGTCCACAACGGCGGGAAGTTGCCCACCTGGTAGCCGCCCTCGCCCACGTCCCACGGTTCGGCGATCAGCTTCACCTGGGAGACCACCGGGTCCTGCTGGACCAGGTCGAAGAACGACGACAGCCGGTCCACCTCGTGGAACTGCCGGGCCAGGGTCGCCGCGAGGTCGAAGCGGAACCCGTCGACGTGCATCTCGGTCACCCAGTACCGCAGCGAGTCCATGATGAGCTGCAGCACGTGCGGCGAGCGCATCAGCAGGCTGTTGCCGGTGCCGGTGGTGTCCATGTAGTAGCGCGGATCGTCGGTCAGCCGGTAGTACGACGGGTTGTCGATGCCCTTGAAGGACAGCGTCGGACCCAGGTGGTTGCCCTCGGCGGTGTGGTTGTAGACCACGTCGAGGATGACCTCGATCCCGGCCTCGTGCAGCGCCCGTACCGCCGACTTGAACTCCAGCACCTGCTGGCCCCGGTCGCCCCAGGAGGCGTAGGCGTTGTGCGGGGCGAAGAAGCCGATGGTGTTGTAGCCCCAGTAGTTGTTCAGGCCCATGTCGACCAGGCGGTGGTCGTTGACGAACTGGTGGACCGGCATCAGCTCCAGCGCGGTCACGCCGAGCCGGGTCAGGTGCTCGATGACGGCCGGGTGGGCGAGCCCGGCGTAGGTGCCGCGCAGCTCGTCCGGCAGCCCCGGATGGCGCATGGTCAGGCCCTTCACATGGGCCTCGTAGATCACCGTGCGGTGGTAGTCGGTGCGCGGCGGACGGTCGTCGCCCCAGTCGAAGTAGGGGTTGATCACCACCGAACTCATGGTGTGCGGCGCGGAGTCCAGGTCGTTGCGCCGGTCGGGGGCGCCGAAGTGGTAGCCGTACACCTCCTCGCCCCACTGGACCGACCCGCTGACCGCCTTCGCGTACGGGTCGAGCAGCAGCTTCGCCGAGTTGCAGCGCAGCCCCCGCTCGGGCGCGAAGGGGCCGTGCACCCGGAACCCGTACCGCTGGCCCGGCATCACACCGGGCAGGTACGCGTGCCGGACGAACGCGTCGCTCTCGCGCAGTTCCACCGCCGTCTCGGAGCCGTCGTCGTGCAGCAGACACAGCTCCACTCGGTCCGCGGCTTCGGTGAAGACCGCGAAGTTGGTACCGGCACCGTCATAGGTGGCGCCGAGGGGATACGCCTCTCCAGGCCAGACCTGCATGCACTCGACTCTTCCAGGTGCGGGGCCCCGGTGGGGGCGCGTTGGCGGCGAGTCTCCCCGAAAGTGAGGGCACCTGACGTCTACCGCCCTCCGCTGCCGGCCGACCCGTGGTCACGGATGACCTCTACCCCCACCCGAAGGAGGGAAGCCGCGCCGTCCCCGGCGAGCCCGGCTAGGTCCGCCCGCGGCCGGGACGCTCCGGGCGGGGGCCACCGGCACACGAGCCGCTCACCAGCGGCGCGCCGCCCTCCGCACCGGTTCGCGCCGCTATGACTCCGCTCACTCCCTCCGCTCCCGAACGCCCGGAACGGCCACTGACGCAAGGCAAGTTGAGAAACCTACCTGTCCATCCGGCTGCATCGCCGACCGCTCCCGGAGTACCCTTCCTTGATCGTTGGGACGGGGAAGGTCCGGGGGACGGAAGGCGGTGCAGGGTGGGCTCGGGAGGGCTGGAGCTGCCCCCTGGTGGCGAGGGTCACGAGGGGAGCGGTTCCACGGACGTCCCGCCCGGCGCGGTGTCCCTGGCGCGTCCGATGGGCGCGGGGTCGATCGGACCGGAACTGGACTGGGACGCGGGCGCCTGGCTGGAGGTGCGCACCCGGGCCCAGCGGGCGGGCCGCGCCTACATCTGGCTCAACCTCGTCGAGCAGCGGCTGCGCGCCGTGGTGGCCGCCGTGCTGCGCCCCGTCTACGAACCCGTCCACGGCGACGACTGGGTGGTGGCCGCCGCCGGGCCGGCCGGCCAGGAGTGGGTGCAGCGGGCCGTGGCGGTGCGTGAAGTCAGCCGCCGCAAGGGCTACTTGCTCGACCCGGCCGACGACAATGTGCTGAGTTTCCTGACGTTGCCGCAACTGCGCGAGCTGATGGTGCAGCACTGGCCGTGCTTCGAGCCGTACTTCGACGAGCGCCGGGACCTCGAACTCGCCCTGGACGAACTGGAGGTGACCCGCAATGTCGTCTCCCGCAACCGGGCGCTGTCCGAGGCGGTGCTGAACCAGGCCGAGCGTGCCTCCGCCCGGCTGCTGGAGCTGCTGGGCGCCGCCGGTGACGTGCCCTCGGCGGGCCGGCTCCCGGTGGACGCGGTCGAGGACCTGGTCGGCGACCGGTACGCGGACGTGGTCGCCGTGCACTCCGACCGGGTGCGGCTGATGGGCCAGTTCCCGGCCGAGGACCTGTTCGGCGGGGCCCGCCGGCTCGACGCCATCGGCATCGGGCTCAACCTGCTGGTGCAGAACTTCTCCGGCCGCCGCCTGGTCCGGCTCGCGGAGTCCGGCTGCCGGGTCCGGCTGCTCTTCCTCAACCCGGCCTCCAGCGCGGTCAAACGCCGGGAGCGCGAACTGGGCATGAAGCGCGGCGAGTTGGCGCGCTCGGTCGAGATGAACATCCTGCACATGCGCCGCGTCCGCTCCCGGCTGCGCGACCCGGGCGCCTTCGAGATCCAGGTGTACGACGAGACCCCGCGCTTCACCGCCTACCTGGTGGACGGCGACGGTGCGGACGGCGTCGCCGTGGTGCAGTCCTACCTGCGGGGGGCGCGCGGCATGGAGTCGCCGGTCCTGGTGCTGCGCGGCGGCAGCCGGGTGGTCACGTCGGACCAGTCGGGCGATTCCGGACTCTTCCCCACCTATCGGGAGGAGTTCGAGCTGGCCTGGGCGGACTCGCGGCCAGTGTCCTGAGGTCCGCCGCCGACGGGCGGCCGGGGGCGTTGTCAGTGCCCCGTGTCATGGTGGAGCCACTGGGGGAACGCACCACCAAGAAGGGGGGCCGCCCATGGGCTGGCACCGGGAGCCGCTGATCGGCTTCGACCTGGAGACGACCGGGACCGATCCGCGTCAGGCGCGCATCGTCACGGGCGCCGTGCTGGAGGTCAGGGCCGGCGAGACCCTGGGACGCCGGGAGTGGCTGGCCGATCCGGGCGTGGAGATACCGGCCGACGCGGTCGCCGTGCACGGCATCAGCAACGAACGCGCAGCGGCCGAGGGCCGCCCGGCCGACCAGGTCGCCGACGCCCTGGCGAACGCGCTGGTGTCCGCCTGGGACTCGGGCATGCCGGTCGTCGCGTACAACGCCGCCTTCGACCTCACCCTGCTCTCCGCCGAGCTGCACCGGTACGGACTGCCCTCGCTGGCCGAGCGGCTGGGCGGCCGTGTCCCGGCCCCGGTCGTCGACCCGTACACCATCGACCGCCGGGTCGACCGCTACCGCCGGGGCAAGCGCAACCTGGAGGCGGTCTGCGCGGTGTACGGGGTGGTGCTCGGCACGGCCCACGACGCCTCGGCCGACGCGCTGGCCGCCGCCCGGCTGGCCACCGCGATAGCCGAGCGGTACCCGAAGATAGCCGGGCTGGGGCTGGCGGAGCTGCACCGCTGCCAGGTCGAGTGGTACGCCGAATGGGCCGCCGACTTCGAGGCGTTCCTGCGGCGCAAGGGCGAGGCGGACGCGGTCGTCGACCGGGTCTGGCCGGTGCGCGAGCTGACGGACGCCGTCGTGCCGTAGGCCGCTCCGGTCAGGCTCAGAAGGGGTACCAGCGCACCGACTCGTCCCCGTCCCGGAGGGACGCCACCCGGCGTTCGAACTCGGCGAGTGCCTTGGGGTTGGCCGGGGCGTGCTGGGCGACCCAGGCGCAGCTCGCCGTCTCGCGGGCGCCGCGCAGCACCGAGCAGCCCTCCCACTCGCGCACGTCCCAGCCATAGGCCGAGGTGAAGGCGTCGTACGCCTCGGCGGGCAGGCCGTAGCGGTCGCGGGAGAGGGCCATCACCACGAGGTCGTGCTCGCGCAGGTCGGCGGAGAAGGTCTCCAGGTCCACCAGGACCGGGCCGTCCGGGCCGATGTGCACATTGCGGGGCAGCGCGTCCCCGTGGATCGGGCCGGGTGCCAGACGGGGGGTCAGCGCGGCGGCGGCCGAGGCGAAGCCGTCGCGCCGGGCGCGCAGATAGGCCGCGTCCTCGGGGTCGATCGCGTCGCCCGCCAGCCGCAGCCAGCGCTCCACTCCGCCCAGCAGTTCGCGGGGCGGCAGCGGCACCGGGGGAGCGGGCAGGGCGTGCACGAGCCGCAGCAGCTCGGCCAGGTCGCGGGGTTCGGCGGGGCGTACGGCGTCGGGCAGCCGGTGCCAGACGGTCACGGGGTGGCCGTCGACGAGCAGCGGTTCGGGCCCGGCCGCGCGTACCGAGGGCACCCCGGACTCGGCCAGCCAGGTGGCCACGGCCAGCTCGCGGCGGGCCCGGTCGAGCAGTTCGGGGTCCCGGCCGACCTTGACGACCAGGTCTCCGGCGGCGAACACGGCGTTCTCGCCCAGGGCGAGGAGGCGCGCGTCCGCCGCCGGGGACAGCACCTTCGCCCCGGCCAGTACCGCCCGCGCCCGTGCCTCGTCCATCGTCCGCCTCCGTGCCCTGTGGTCGTGTCGTGTGTCCCGATCCGGGCCAGTCTCGCATTCGCACAGGTCGGGCGGTGTGCGGTCCCTTGACGGACCGCGCCGCGTTCACGACCATGAACACGCCAACCGGGCCAGGCAAAGGGGCTGATGCCATGACCTCGCCGGTGACCTCGCCGGTCGAAGCGCGGCGTCCGCCCGTGCGCACCGGCGGCCGCGACCACGCCGTCTGGTTCCTGGTGCTGCCCGCCCTGATCCCGATCCTCGTGCTCAGCGTGGGCCCGCTGCTCTACGGCGTCCTGCTGTCCTTCACCGACGCCCAGTCCGGCCGCACCGCGCCGACCCGCTGGATCGGCGCGCTGAACTTCCGGGACCTCCTGCACGACACGCTGTTCTGGGAGTCGTTCCGGATCGGCCTGGTGTGGGCGGTCGGCGTGACCGTACCCCAGTTCCTGCTGGCGCTCGGCCTCGCCCTGCTGCTCAGCCAGGACCTCAGGCTGCGCTGGCTCGCCCGCGCCCTCGCCATCGTCCCCTGGGCGATGCCCGAGGTGGTGGTCGGCATCATGTGGCGCCTGGTCTACAACCCGGACGCGGGCATCCTCAACGAGACGCTGCGCGACCTCGGTCTCGGCGACGGCCGGGACTGGCTGAGCGGTCTGGCCACCGCGCTGCCCGCCGTCGTCGTCGTCGGCATCTGGGCCGGGATGCCGCAGACCACGGTCGCCCTGCTCGCCGGCCTGCAGAACACCCCGCGCGAACTTCACGAGGCGGCCGCCGTGGACGGCGCCGGCGCCTGGCGGCGGTTCCGCGCGGTCACCTGGCCCGCACTCAGACCCGTGGCCCTCTCCATCACCGCGCTCAACCTGATCTGGAACTTCAACTCCTTCGCCCTGGTGTACGTGCTCACCAGCGGCGGACCCGGCGGAAAGACCCGGCTGCCCATGCTGTTCGCCTACGAGGAGGCCTTCCGCTACGGCCAGTTCGGCTACGCGGCCGCGATGGGCTGCGTGATGGTCGCCGTCGTCTCCGTGGTGCTCGCGGTGTTCCTCGCGGGCCGGCTGAAGGGGGGCCAGGACGCGTGAGGACCCGGCCCGCGGCCCGCGCGGGGCAGTACGCCGCCCTGCTGGCCTATCTGATCTTCCTGGCGTTCCCGTTCCTCTGGCTGCTGTCCACCGCGTTCAAGCCGCCACGCGAACTCGGCAGCCTCCACCCCACCTGGATTCCGCACCGCCCCACCCTCGCCAACTTCCGGCAGGCGTTCGACGAGCAGCCCCTCCTGCACGCCGCTCTCAACTCCCTGCTCGCGGCGCTCGGCGCGGCTGTCATCGCCGTACTGATCGCTACTCCGATGGCGTATGTCATGGCCCGGCACCGCACCTGGCCGGCGCGGGCGGCGAGCGGGTGGGTGGTGGTCAGCCAGGCGTTCCCGTTCGTGCTGGTCATCATCCCGCTGTTCCTGGTGCTGAAGCGGCTGCGGCTGATCGACTCCCTGGCCGGGCTGACCCTGGTCTACGTGGTGTGGTCGCTGCCCTTCGCGCTGTGGATGCTGGTCGGGTACGTACGGGCGGTCCCCGTCGAACTGGAGGAGGCGGCGGCCGTCGACGGGGCCGGGCGGCTGCGGACCCTGGTGTCGGTGACGGCGCCGCTGCTCGCGCCGGGCATCGCGGCGACCGCGCTGTTCGCCTTCGTCACGGCGTGGAACGAGTTCTTCTTCGCGCTCGTGCTGCTCAAGAGCCCCGGCAACCAGACCCTGCCGGTCGTGCTGACCCATTTCATCGGCGCGGAGGGCGTCGCCGACCTCGGCCCGCTGGCCGCGGCCGCGTTCCTCGCCACCCTGCCCTCCCTCGTGGTGTTCGCCCTGCTCCAGCGGCGGATCACCGGGGGTCTGATCGCCGGAGCGGTGAAGAGCTGATGCGGACCAGGATCACCATGGCGGTCGCCGCCCTCCTGCTGCTCCTCGCGGGCTGCTCCTCCGGCGGTCAGAAGGAGGGCGGGCCCGTCACCCTGCGCTTCCAGTCCCTCGCCTGGCAGCAGGAGTCGGTCGCCGCCAACAAGGAACTCGTGCGGGAGTGGAACGCCGCCCACCCGGACGTCCGGGTCGAGTACGTCCAGGGCAACTGGGACAGCGTGCACGACCAGTTGCTCACCTCCTTCGAGGGCGGCGAGGCCCCCGACGTCATCCACGACGCCTCCGACGACCTGGCCGACTTCGCCTACGGCGGCGACCTCGCCGACCTGAGCGGGCTGCTGCCGGCCCGGCTCAAGGCGGACATCCCGCAGCGCAGTTGGCAGGCGACCACCTTCGGCAAGGGCGTCTACGGCGTGCCCTTCCTCCAGGAACCCCGCGTGCTCATGGCCAACTCCGTCTGGCTGCGGAAGGCCGGGGTGCGCATCCCGACGCCCGAACACCCGTGGAGCTGGGCGGAGTTCCGCAAGATCACCGCGCGGCTCAGCGGTGACGGCAGGTACGGCGTCGCCTGGCCGCTGAAGGAGCCCGTGTCCGTCACCCTCAACCTCGGGCTCTCGGCGGGCGGCACGCTCTTCCAGCGGGGGAGCGACGGCAAGGTGAGTGTGCGGTTCCGGGCCGGTGACGCCGTCGTGCCGCGCACCGTGCACGACCAGGTCGCCCGCGACCGCAGCGCGCCCGCCTCGACGCTCGGCAGCGGGGGCTCGGACACGCTGCCCGGCTTCTTCGCCGGGCGGTACGCGATGGTCCCGCTGGGCTTCTCCTACCGCCAGCAGATCGAGCAGCAGGCCCCCAAGGGCTTCCAGTGGGAGGTGCTGCCCGCCCCGGCCGGCGCCGACGGGCTCACCCAGGGCGTCAGCCCGCAGACCCTCTCCATCGCCGAGGACTGCCCGCACAAGAAGGAGGCCGCCCGGTTCATCGACTTCCTGCTCAGGCCCCAGAACATGGTGCGTCTCGCCCTCGGCGACTGGATGCTCCCCACCGGCACCGAGGCCCTCGCCGACCCGGCCCTGCACACCACCGACCGCGGCTGGGCCACCGGCACCGCCCTGGCCGCCCGGCTGCGCCCGGCGCCCGCCCAGTCGGTGCGCGGCTATCCGGAGTGGAAGGACAAGATCGCCACTCCGGCCCTCCAGGAGTACTACAGCGGCGCCATCGGCCTCGCCGACCTGCGAAAGAGGCTGGAGAAGGACGGCAACCTGGTCCTCGCCCGCTACCAGCGCTGAGCGGCCGGGCGTAATTCGCTGGAGCGGGCCACCGGGCGCCACCTAGCCTCGACGGCATGACCCCCCAGCGCCCCGCACACATCGCCATGTTCTCCATCGCCCAGCACGGCCATGTGAACCCCAGCCTGGAGGTGATCAGGGAACTCGTCGCACGCGGCCACCGCGTCACCTACGCCATCCCGCCGCTCTTCGCCGAGAAGGTCGCCGCCACGGGCGCCGTGCCCGTGCCCTACACCTCCACCCTGCCCGGCCCCGACGCCGACCCCTCGGCGTGGGGGACCACGCTGCTGGACAACGTCGAGCCCTTCCTCGCCGACGCCATCCAGGCGTTGCCGCAGCTCATCAAGGCGTACGAGGGCGACGAACCCGACCTGGTCCTGCACGACATCGCCTCCTACCCCGCCCGCGTCCTGGCCCACCGCTGGGGCGTGCCCGCCGTCTCGCTCTCCCCGAACCTCGTCGCCTGGGAGGGCTACGAGAAGGAGGTCGCGGAGCCCATGTGGGCCGAGCCGCTGAAGACCGAGCGCGGCCGGGCGTACTACGCCCGGTTCGCGGGATGGCTCGCGGAGAACGGCATCACCCAGCATCCGGACCCCTTCGCCGGCCGCCCCGCGCGTTCGCTGGTCCTCATCCCCAAGGCGCTGCAGCCGAACGCCGACCGGGTCGACGAGCGCGTGCACAGCTTCGTCGGCGCCTGTCAGGGCGACCGCGCGGACCAGGGCACCTGGGAGCGGCCCCAGGGCGCCGAGAAGGTGGTCCTCGTCTCTCTCGGCTCGGCCTTCACCAAGCGGCCCGCCTTCTACGCCGAGTGCGTACGCGCCTTCGGAGACCTGCCCGGCTGGCACCTCGTCCTCCAGATCGGCCGGCACGTGGACCCGGCCGAACTCGGTGAGCCGCCCGCCAACGTCGAAGTGCACTCCTGGGTACCACAGTTGGCGGTGCTCCGGCAGGCCGACCTGTTCGTCACCCACGCGGGCGCGGGCGGCAGTCAGGAGGGGCTGGCCACGGCCACCCCGATGATCGCCGTCCCGCAGGCCGTCGACCAGTTCGGCAACGCCGACATGCTCCAGGCGCTCGGTGTGGCCCGCACCCTGCTCACCGAGGACGCCACCGCCGACCGCCTCCGCGAGACGGCCCTCGCCCTGGTGGACGACCCCGAGGTGGCGGCGCGGCTGCAGCAGATCCAGGCCGGCATGATGCGTGAAGGGGGCACGACGCGGGCCGCCGACCTGATCGAGGCGGAGCTGCCGGGGCGCTGACCTCGGTGGAGAAAGGTTGTTGAACCAGTCACAAGATCGTGGAGGAGTTGCCCGGCGCCCACTCGATCCGACAGAGTTTCCCGCGACGGGCGTACCGTCGGGTATGGCCGTCGTGCCCGCCCCCACGGGGCACGACGGCCGTTCTATCGTGGGCGGATGACGACGACGTACGCGGCGCTGCTGCGCGGGATCAACGTGGGCGGCAACAAGAAGCTTCCGATGGCCGACCTGCGGACTCTCCTTGCCGAGCTGGGCCATGACGACGTTCGCACCCATCTCCAGAGCGGCCAGGCGGTGTTCACCGCCTCCCAGGGCGACGAGGGCATCCTGGCCGGGGAGTTGAGCGCGGCCATCGAGAAGCGGTTCGGCTTCCCGGTCGACGTGATCGTGCGGGATCACGCCTATCTGACGGCGGTCGCGGAAGCCTGCCCGTTCCCCGCCGACGCGCTGGAACCCAAGCAGGTGCACGTCACCTACTTCTCCGGCCCGGCGGACCCCGAGCGCTTCGCCGGGATCGACACCGCCGCCCGCCTCCCCGAGGAGTTCCGCCTGGGGGACCGCTGTCTGTACCTCTACGCACCCGACGGGCTCGGCCGCTCCAAGCTGGCCGAGGAGCTGGGCCGCCCGCGCGTCACCCAGGGCCTGATCGCGACCACGCGGAACTGGAACACCGTCCGCAAACTGGTCGAGCTGACCGGCTGACGGCGCCCTCTACCGGAGGGCCGGCGAAAGTCAACCCCTTTCACTCCAAAGGGGTTGATTGCTGGTGCCGTCGGCCGCTTCGTGGGTAACGTCACCGACCGAGCCGACCCGGCACGCTTCCCTCGCCGCAGCCCGGCCCCCGTAAGGCCCCCGGATCAGGAGTGAGGACGACAGACGTGAACGCGTACAACCAGCCCGGCAGCACCTCCGGCCGACCGGTACCCGGCGGCGACGGTACCGACCTGGAGACCCTGATCCGGCTCGCGGACGGACTCGTCGCCGCGCTGCACGCCGAGTACCCGGTGCTCCTCGAACACGGCGAGATCATCCAGGCCGAGCTGGCCCTCGCGGCCGACGACGGCTTCCCGCCCAACCGGGGGCGCATCCGCCACCAGCTCGACGACCTCTGCATCGGCGCCGCCGCCGGCACCGGCACCCTCGAGTACACCCGGCGCCTGACCACGGCGCTCAATCTGTAGAGCGCTCGTTCTGTGGAGCGCTCAGGCGCCCACGGCCACCGGGACCGACCGCAGCGCCTCGGCGTAGCGGTCGAGCAGCACCCGCGCCACCTCCGGCGCCGGGCCCAGCACATCGGCCAGGACGTCCGCGTCGGCCGCGCCCCGCGCGATCCGGTCGGGCAGGAAGCCCGGCGCCAGCACATAGGGCGCGACGGCCACCCGCTCGCACCCCTGGGCGCGCAGCTCGCGCACGGCGTCCTCGGTGTGCGGGAGGCGGGCGGAGGCGAACGCGGGTCGCACGGCGCACCAACCGGTGCGCCACCACTCCCGCGCGATGTCGGCGATCACCGCGATCGCCTCCGCGTCGGAGGACCCCGCCGAGGCCAGTACGACCCCGGTCGAGGACTTGTCGGCGGGGCTGACCCCCGCCTCGTACAGGCGCCGTTCCAGCGCCGAGACCAGCAGCGGCGACGGGCCGAGCACCTCCGCCTGCCTCACCCGCATCCCGCGCGGTGCCTCCCGCAGCACGGCCGGGATGTCGGCCTTGGCGTGGAAGGCACGGGTCAGCAGCAGCGGCTGCGCGACCACCTCGCGCACCCCGTCGGCCGCCAGCGACTTGAGCACACCGCCGACCGAGGGCACGTTGAAGTCGAGGAAACCGGTCACCACCCTGAGGTCCGGCCGCATCGACCTCACCCGCGCGACCAGGGCGTGCACGGTCGCGGCGTGCCGGGGGTCGCGGCTGCCGTGGGCGACGATCAGGAGAACGGGTTTGTGGTGCATGGGAGTTCAGCTCTTCACCAGCAGGCCCCGGCTGCGCAGCACCCACCGCTCCAGCGGACTGAAGATCAGCAGGTCGACCGCGATGCCGACGAACAGGATCAGCAGGATGGCCTCGAACACCATCGCCATGTCGAGGGCGTTGCGGCCGTTCTCCAGCAACTGGCCGAGGCCGACGCCCAGATCGGGGAAGGACGCGATGATCTCGGCGGCCATCAGCGAGCGCCAGGAGAACGCCCAGCCCTGCTTCATTCCGGCCACATAGCCGGGCAGCGCGGCGGGCAGCGTGATGTGCCAGACGCCGCGCAGCCCGCCGGCGCCCATGGTGCGGCCCGCCCGCAGGAACAGCGGCGGCACCTGGTCGATGCCGGACACCAGGCCGTTGGCGATGGAGGGCACCGCGCCGAGCAGGATCACCGCGTACATCATCGAGTTGTTCAGCCCCAGCCAGATCACCGCCGGGGGCACCCAGGCCACCGAGGGCAGCGACTGGAGGCCGGACAGGATCGGCCCGATGGCCGCGCGCACGAATTTCACCCGCGCCACCAGCAGGCCGAGCGGGGTGCCGATGAGCAGGGCCAGGCCGAAGCCGAGCAGACCGCGCGAGACGCTGGTCCAGATGTAGCCGAGGAGCTTGCCCGCCAGCCAGTCCCGCTGGACCGCCTCCCACACCGCCCTCGGCGCGGGCAGCTTGGTGGGATCGGAGACGATCCCGAAGGACACCAGGGCCTGCCAGACCAGCAGCACCACCAGTACGGCGGTGACCGGCGGCAGCACCTTGGTGACCAGGGTCTGCCTCAGCGGCACCCGTGCGCCGTGCGGGGTCTCCAGGGCGTCGAGGCCCGCTTCCACGCTCCCCGTGTCGGGAGCCCGTGTCGTCTCAGTGCTGGCCATGGCGGCGGATCTCCCCTCGCAGCGCCTCGGTGATCTCCAGGGACAGTTCCGCCACGGGGGCGTCCTCGATGCGGCGGGGCTGCGGGATGTCCACCGTCCACTCGTGGGCCACCTTGCCCGGCCGGGAGGACAGCAGCACGACCCGCTGGGCCAGCCGTACCGCCTCGCGCACGTTGTGCGTCACGAAGAGCACGGACAGGCCGGTCTCCGTCCAGACGCGGGTCAGCTCGTCGTGCAGCACATCGCGGGTGATGGCGTCGAGGGCCGCGAACGGCTCGTCCATCAGCAGCAGTCCGCTCTCCTGCGCCAGCGCGCGGGCCAGTGCCACCCGCTGCCGCATACCGCCGGAGAGTTCGTGCACCCGCTTGCCGTACGCGCCCCCCAGCCGGACCAGTTCGAGCAGCGACTCGGCCTTGTCGCGGCGGTCGCCCTTGGGCACGCCCCGCAGGCGCAGGGCGAGTTCGACGTTCTTGCCCGCGGTCAGCCACGGGAAGAGGGCGTGCTCCTGGAACATCAGGGCCGGACGGCCGTCGGTGTCGATGGACCCGGTGCTGGGCCGGTCCAGGCCCGCGACCAGGTTGAGCAGGGTCGACTTGCCGCAGCCCGAGGCCCCCAGGAGGGTGACGAACTCGCCGGGCGCGACATCGAGGCTGATGTCGTCCAGCACGAGCTGCTGTCCGCCCGGGCCCGGATAGGACTTCGAGACGTGGTCGAGGCGGGCGGCGTACTCGACTGCCGGGCCGGCCTTGGTGAGGGTGGTGGCCATGGTCGTCACCTCCTGGGAACTCATGGGTTGGCGTCGTCAGTCGGTGCCGAGCCCGGCGGCGTCGACCTTGGGGGCGCCTTCGGCGCCGAGGACCTTGTTGAGCAGGGTCAGGTCGTAGATGCCCTTGAGGTCGGGCTTGGCCAGCAGGCCCGCCTTGACCGCGTGGCCGGCCTCGGTGTTCAGGGTCGCGGCCAGCGGGTCGTCGGTGGTCTGGATCGACTTCCACGCCGGGTCCAGCACGGCCGGGGCCAGCGCCTTGCCGGAGTCGGCCTCCAGCTGCTTGTTCGCCGACTCCTTCGCCGCGTCCGGGTTGGCCTTGATCCACTTGTTGGTGCGCACCGAGGCCCGCAGCACCGCCTCGACGGCCTTCGGGTGGGCCTTGAGGAACTTCTGCGACACGATCACGTTGGTGATCACGAACTTCTTGTCCGGCCACAGGTCGGACTCGTCCAGCAGCACCTTGCCGCCCTCGGCGACCAGCTTGGACGCGGTCGGCTCCGGCACCCACGCACCGTCCAGGGAGCCGGCCTTGAAGGCGTCCGGGGTCACCTTGTTGTCGCTGCGGACCACGGTGACGTCACCCTTGCCGCTCTGCGCGTCGATCTGGTAGCCCTGCTCCGCCGCCCAGTTGAGGAAGGCGACGTCCTGGGTGTTGCCGAGCTGGGGCGTGGCGATCCGCTTGCCCTTGACGTCCTTCAGCGACTTGATCTTCTTGGGGTTCACGACCAGCTTCACCCCGCCGGACGCCGAACCGCCGATGATCTTCAGGCTGCGGCCGCCGGACTTGGTGTAGCCGTTGATGGCGGGGGAGGGGCCGATCCAGCCGATGTCGATGGAGCCGGAGTTGAGCGCCTCGATCTCGGAGGGGCCCGCGTTGAAGGTGGCGTAGTCGGCCTTGGTGGCGCCCAGTTCCTTCTGGAAGAGGCCCTGCTGGCGGCCGACCAGCGCGGTGGCGTGGGTGAGGTTGCCGAAGTAGCCGATCTTGACCGAGTCCAGGCCGTCGATCTTCTTGGCTCCGGAGGCGACCTTCTGGTTGGCGGGGACGTCCTTGGCCTCGGACCCGTAACCGCAGGCGGCGAGGGCCAGCAGGGGGAGTACGGCGAGGACGGCGAGACCGCGGCGCGGCAGCGGCGAACGGTTGGCAGGCACGGGAGGCGTTTCCTCTCGTCGGCCCGGCGGTCACGGTGTCAGGCCGTGGCCGGGAGGTCGATGGGTCTTCGTCGTCGCAACCGGGACGTCGTCGGGTGGGGGGAGGGCATCGCGTGGGGGAGCAGGGCGCGCGAGCGGTGCGCGTACGTCAGCGCGCACATCGCGCGACCCCGCCCTGCCCGGAGCCGAGCGCGCCGCTGCCGATGCGGCCGCCCTCCTTGGCGAACGTCGAGAAGACCTCGGTGGTCTGCATGGTCAGAAGTCCCACCCGTCGTCGTCGGCCTCGGTCACCGGCTCGGGCGCGGCGAAGGACTCGCCGACCATGCCCGCGGTGAGGGTGGTGCCGTCGGCCGGGTCGATCAGGATGAAGGAGCCGGTGCGGCGCGAGTCGGCGTAGGAGTCGACCGGCAGCGGCTCGGCGGTACGGATCTTCACCCGGCCGATGTCGTTGGCGGCGAGCGTCCCCGGATGCGGGTGCAGGGACAGGTCGGCCAGGGTGAGCCGGGACGGGATGTCCTTGACGATCGCCTTGACCGTGCGGGTGCCGTGCTTGAGCAGCACCCGGTGGCCCACGGTCAGCGGCTGGTCGGCGACATGGCACACGGTCGCCTCCACGTCCTGCGTGGTCGCGGGCGCGTCCTTGCTCGGCACGATCAGGTCGCCGCGCGAGACGTCCACGTCGTCCGCCAGCAGCACGGTCACCGACTGGGTGGTCCAGGCCACGTCCACCGGCTCGCCCAGCAGGTCGATCCCGGCGATCCGGCTGGTGCGGCCGGACGGCAGCACCGTGACCTCCTCGCCCACCCGGAAGGTGCCGGACGCGATCTGTCCGGCGTAGCCCCGGTAGTCGGGGAGTTCGGCGGTCTGCGGACGGATCACGTACTGCACCGGCAGCCGGGCGTGGCAGTGCGCCAGGTCGTGGCTGACCGGCACCGTCTCCAGGTGCTCCAGCACGGTCGGGCCGCCGTACCAGTCCGTCCGGGGGGAGGCGTCGACCACGTTGTCGCCGGCGAGCGCCGAGATCGGGATCGCGGTGACCTCGGGGACGCCCAGCTCGGTCGCGTACGCCGTGAACTCCTCGGCGATGGCCGCGAAGACACGCTCCTCGTAGCCGACCAGGTCCATCTTGTTCACCGCGAGCACCACGTGCGGCACGCGCAGCAGGGCGGCGATGGCCGCGTGCCGGCGGGTCTGCTCGACCACGCCGTTGCGGGCGTCGACCAGGACCACGGTCAGCTCGGCGGTGGAGGCGCCGGTGACCATGTTCCGGGTGTACTGCACGTGTCCCGGCGTGTCGGCCAGGATGAAACGGCGGCGCGGGGTGGCGAAGTAGCGGTAGGCCACGTCGATGGTGATGCCCTGCTCCCGCTCGGCCCGCAGGCCGTCGGTGAGCAGCGCCAGGTCCGGCGCCTCCTGGCCCCGGCTCGCGGACGCCCGCTCCACGGCCTCCAGCTGGTCCACCAGGACCGACTTGGAGTCGTGCAGCAGCCGTCCCACCAGGGTGGACTTGCCGTCGTCGACGGAGCCCGCGGTGGCGAACCGGAGCAGGGTGGTGGCCGACAGCGCCTCGGCGGTGATCGTGCTCATGGTCAGAAGTACCCCTCGCGCTTGCGGTCTTCCATCGCGGCCTCGGAGAGCTTGTCGTCGGCGCGGGTCGCGCCCCGCTCGGTGAGCCGGGACGCGGCGATCTCGGTGATGACCGCCTCCAGCGTGGTCGCGTCGGAGTCGACGGCGCCGGTGCAGGACATGTCGCCCACGGTGCGGTAGCGCACCAGCCGCGTCTGGACCGGCTCGGTCTCCTTCGGCCCGCCCCACTCGCCGGCGGTCAGCCACATGCCGCTGCGGGAGAAGACCTCGCGCTCGTGCGCGAAGTAGATCTCCGGCAGCTCGATCTTCTCGCGGGCGATGTACTGCCACACGTCCAGCTCGGTCCAGTTGGACAGCGGGAACACGCGCACGTGCTCACCGGGGGCGTGGCGGCCGTTGTACAGATTCCACAGCTCCGGGCGCTGGCGGCGCGGGTCCCACTGGGAGAACTCGTCGCGCAGCGAGAACACCCGCTCCTTGGCGCGGGCCTTCTCCTCGTCGCGCCGGCCGCCGCCGAACACCGCGTCGAACCGCTCGCTCTGGATCTTCTCCGTCAGCGGCAGCGTCTGCAGCGGGTTGCGGGTCCCGTCGGGACGTTCCTTGAGCACACCCCGGTCGATGTAGTCCTGTACGGAGGCCACATGGAGGCGCAGCCCATGTGCGGCCACCACACGGTCCCGGTACTCCAGCACCTCGGGGAAGTTGTGCCCGGTGTCCACATGGAGCAGGGCGAAGGGCACCGCCGCGGGCGCGAACGCCTTCAGCGCCAGATGCAGCATGACGATCGAGTCCTTGCCCCCGGAGAACAGGATCACCGGGTTCTCGAACTCGCCGGCCACCTCGCGGAAGATGTGCACCGCCTCGGACTCCAGCGCGTCCAGGTGGGAGAGGGCGTACGGGCTGTCCGTGCCCTCGCCGCCACCCGTCACCTCGGCGACGGTCGTCATGCCAGTCCCCTCTCGTCCAGCAGGGCGCGCACCGCGGCCGCCGACTGCGTGACGCTCTGTCCCTGCGTCTCGATCCGGAGGTCCGGCGCCGCCGGCTCCTCGTACGGGTCGTCCACGCCGGTGAGTCCGGTCAGCTCGCCCGCGGCCTGCCGGGCGTACAGCCCCTTCACGTCCCGCTCGCCGCACACCTCGACCGGGGTCGCCACATGGACCTCCAGGTACGGGGTGCCGTTCGCCGCGTGCCGCTTGCGCACCGCCTCCCGGCTGTCCGCGTAGGGCGCGATCACCGGAACCAGCGCCAGCACGCCGTTGCGCGCGAGGAGTTCGGCCACGAAGCCGATGCGCTGGACGTTGGTGTGCCGGTCCTCGCGGGCGAAGCCGAGCCCGGACGAGAGGAACTCGCGGATCTCGTCGCCGTCGAGCACCTCCACCCGCCGTCCCTCGGCGCGCAGGCGGCCGGCCAGTTCGGTGGCGATGGTGGTCTTGCCGGCGCTCGGCAGACCAGTGAGCCAGACGGTGGCTCCGGTCGTCACGTGTTCTCGCTCCTCGTATCGGTCGGTGGTCATCCGTGCAGCCCGCATTCGGTCTTGCCCCGCCCGGCCCAGCGGCCGGCCCGCGCGTCCTCGCCCTCCAGCACCCGCCGGGTGCAGGGGGCGCAGCCCACCGAGGCGTAGCCGTCCATCAGCAACGGGTTGGTCAGCACGCCGTGTTCGGCCACATAGGCGTCCACGTCGTCCTGGGTCCAGCGGGCGATGGGGGAGACCTTGACCTTGCGGCGCCGGGCGTCCCAGCCGACGACCGGGGTGTTCGCCCGCGTCGGCGACTCGTCCCGGCGCAGTCCGGTCGCCCATGCCTGATACGCCGTCAGGCCCGCTTCCAGCGGCTTGACTTTACGCAGGGCGCAGCACAGGTCGGGGTCGCGGTCGTGCAGCCGGGGCCCGTGCTCCGCGTCCTGCTCGGCCACCGTCTGCTCGGGGGTGAGCGTGATGACGTTGACGTCCATCACGGCGTCGACCGCGTCACGGGTGCCGATGGTCTCCGGGAAGTGGTAACCGGTGTCGAGGAACACCACGTCCACGCCGGGCCGCACCCGTGCGGCCAGGTGGGCCACCACGGCGTCCTCCATGGAGGAGGTCACGCAGAACCGGTCGCCGAAGGTGTCCACCGCCCAGCGCAGCACCTCCAGCGCGGGCGCGTCCTCCAGCTCACGGCCCGCCCGCTCGGCCAGCTCCCTCAACTCGTCCTCGGTGCGCTCTGTCTGAGCGGTCGTCATATCCGGTCGTCCCCTCCGTCGTCGCCCCGCTTCAGCCCCCGGGCGAGCAGCCCGAGGAACTTCAGCTGAAAGGCGCGATTGCAGGCTCCGCATTCCCAGGCGCCGTGGCCCTCCTCGCTCGGGCGCAGGTCCTCGTCCCCGCAGTAGGGGCAGTGGAACGGTGCGGCACGCTCGCTCACGACAGCGCCTCCTCGTCGGCCCGCGCGGCCCACGCGGCGAACCGCTCGCCGTCCGCGCGCTCGGCCTCGAAGCGGCGCAGGACCCGCTCGACGTAGTCGGGCAGCTCCTTCGACGTCACCTTCAGACCGCGCACCTTGCGGCCGAAGCCCGCCTCCAGACCGAGCGCGCCGCCCAGGTGCACCTGGTAGCCCTCGACCTGGTTGCCGTCCTCGTCCACCACCAACTGGCCCTTGAGGCCGATGTCCGCCACCTGGATGCGGGCGCAGGCGTTCGGGCAGCCATTGAGGTTGATGGTGATCGGCTCGTCGAACTCCGGCAGGCGGCGCTCCAGTTCGTCGATGAGGGCGCTGCCGCGCGCCTTGGTCTCGACGATGGCCAGCTTGCAGAACTCGATGCCGGTGCAGGCCATCGTGCCGCGCCGGAACGGCGAGGGGCTGACCCGCAGGTCCAGCGCCTCGAGGCCGGCGACCAGGGAGTCGACCCGGTCGGCCTCGACGTCCAGCACGATCATCTTCTGCTCGGTGGTGGTGCGGACCCGGCCGGAGCCGTGCTCCTCGGCCACTCCGGCGATCTTCGCCAGGGTGGCGCCGTCGACCCGGCCGACGCGGGGGGCGAACCCGACGTAGAAGCGGCCGTCGCGCTGGCGGTGCACGCCGACGTGGTCGCGCCAGCGCTCCACCGGCTGCTCGGGCGCCGGGCCGTCGAGCAGCTTGCGGCCGAGGTACTCGTCCTCCAGCACCTGCCGGAACTTCTCCGGGCCCCAGTCCGCGACCAGGAACTTCAGCCGGGCGCGGTTGCGGAGCCTGCGGTAGCCGTAGTCCCGGAAGATCGAGATGACGCCCTCGTGGACGTCGGCCACCTCGTCGAGCGGCACCCAGGCGCCCAGCCGGACGCCGATCTTCGGGTTGGTGGACAGGCCGCCGCCCACCCACAGGTCGAAGCCCGGCCCGTGCTCGGGGTGCTCCACGCCGACCAGCGCGATGTCGTTGATCTCGTGCGCCACGTCCAGCAGGGGGGAGCCGGAGATCGCCGACTTGAACTTGCGCGGCAGGTTGGAGAACGCCTTGTTGCCGACGACCCGGCGCTGGATCTCCTCGATGGCCGGGGTGCCGTCGATGATCTCGTCCTCGGCGATGCCCGCGACCGGGGAGCCGAGGATCACGCGAGGGGTGTCGCCGCACGCCTCGGTGGTGGACAGCCCGACATCCTCCAGGCGCCGCCAGATCTCGGGCACGTCCTCGATCCTGATCCAGTGCAACTGGATGTTCTGCCGGTCGGTGATGTCGGCGGTGCCGCGCGCGAACTCCTGCGAGATCTCGCCGATCACCCGCAGCTGGGCGGTGGTCAGCCGGCCGCCGTCGATGCGGACCCGCAGCATGAAGTACTTGTCGTCCAGCTCCTCCGGCTCGAGCACCGCGGTCTTGCCGCCGTCGATACCGGGCTTGCGCTGGGTGTACAGACCCCACCAGCGCATGCGGCCGCGCAGGTCGTTGGGGTCGATGGAGTCGAAGCCCCGCTTGGAGTAGATCGTCTCAATGCGTGTCCGCACATTGAGACCGTCGTCGTCCTTCTTGAACTGTTCGTTGCCGTTGAGCGGGGTGTGGTGTCCCGCCGCCCACTGGCCCTCACCACGGTGACGACTCACCTTGCGGCGGGGCGCGGCGGCAGCGGGATCCTGGGGACTGGGGGCCATGGTTTCTACGTCCTTAGGAACAGGCGGAAAATCAGCTCTGGCCTGCGCGCGTCTGCGCACGCGGGCACACCTGCGCGGCGTTGCGCTGAACGGGGGGTGGAGCAGAGGCCGGCGGTGCTGGAGTGCTCAGCTCGCCCGACACATGGCGCTGGACATGCGGCCGAGGTCGACGTGGCGTCGACTCACCAAGGCGATTCCAGTTCCAGACATGACGGCAGCGTGTCACGCACGTCTCCGGGCAGTCCACCGTTGTCCGTCATCTGGACGGATCTATTCTGAATACCGAGACAACTATGGGTGGCGAGCACTGCTCAGTCGCCGAGGAACGCACCCGGCCACGGTCCGGGCGTCGGAAGGTCAGCCTCCAGCTCCACCTTCGTGTCGAACAGCGTGAAGCCGCGCCGCAGATAGTTGTCCAGGGCGTACGGGCCGTCCTTGCTGCACGTGTGCAGCCACACCCGCTTCACCGGGGTGAGATCCGGCCACCGCATCGCCAGGTCCCAGGCGCGCGCCGTCCCCACCGACAGCAGATGCCCGCCGATCCGGCGCCCCCGGAACGCGGGCAGCAGCCCGAAGTAGGCGATCTCCACCACGCCCTCCCCGGTCGCCTCCAGCTCGACGTACCCGGCGGGCGTGCCCCGCTCGTACGCCACCCAGGTCTCCACGCCGGGCCGCCCCAGATACTCCCGCCACCGGGCGTGGGTCCAGCCGAGCCGGTCGGTCCAGCGGATGTCGCCGCCGACCGAGGCGTACAGGAACCGGCTGAACTCGGGGGACGGCACCTCGGCCCGTACGATCCGCACCGCGTCGCCCTCGGGTGCCGCCGCGGGCAGGAGGTCGGACGGCGAGGTCTGTTCCAGGGACCAGGTGGTGACAGGGACGCTGCTCATGGGCACAGGGAATCATCCCGCCCACCGGACTGTCGATCGTCTTCGGCGGGATCACGGCTCAGTCCAGCGAGCGTTCCAGCGAGGCGAGCGGGACGGCGAAAAGCATCCGGTCCGACAGCGACCACACCTCGCCGGTCTCCTGCCAGTACGACAGCGACACCGCCGACTCGGTCCAGCAGTGGTGCGAGCCGTCCGACCCGCAGCGGGCCCCCTTCGCGCCGTCCGCGTCCTGCCGCCACAGCCCGCCCCGGCCGTCCTCGGCGCCGGGCAGCTGGCCGGTGTACCAGGACGCGCCGTCCGCGCCCGCGTGCCGGTACGACAGGACACCCCGCACCCCCCGCGCCTTGGTCCGGAACACCTCTACGGCGTCGGCGCGGCCGGTGGAGTCGGTGGCGAGCAGCCCGGCCCGCGTCGGGGCGGCGCTGAAGGCGTACCGCCACAGCCGGGCGCGGCGGGCGCCGTCCGGGGAGGTGCGCTCGGCCGCGACCAGGCTGTCCGGGGCGGTGCTCCGGTCCAGCGCCAGCGGGCCGGGACAGGGCGGGCGGCCACCTTCGCAGCGGCCGCGGGTGTAGCGGTAGGAGCCCACGGCGGGCAGCACGTACCGGTACCCGGCGGCCGACCAGCCGTGCGGCACCCGGCCGACGGCCGGCTCGTTGGTGGTGGTGCGCTGGATGCGGTCCAGGTCGTAGACGTAGAGCGCCTCGGCGCCGCCGTCGGACGCGGTGACCAGCAGCTTGCCGTGGTTCCAGACCATGCCGGAGATGCCCGAGGTCAGCGCCCGGTAGTCCCGGCCGCCGTCGGCCGGCACCACCAGCAGGACCCAGCGGTAGACCGGGCGGGCGGGGTCGTCGAGATTCGTGAAGGCGACGCGGGTCAGGCCGCGTTCGGCCGCGCGCCCGGTGTCGGTGGCGTGCGTCCAGCCGGTGAGTACGACGCGGTGGCTGCCCCAGACGCCGTCCTCGTCGGCGTCGCCGGAGGTGGTCACGGCGGCGGGGCGCCAGGCGGTGTCGGCGGTGTCGGCCGGGTCCCAGCAGTAGGAGCGGGTGGCCTCGGGGGTCAGCGGCAGGGAGGAGCGGTCGTCGTCCGCGCAGTCGGCGCCCGTCCGCATCCGGCGGTCGGCGTCGCCGAGCACGGTGTCCACGCCGACCGGGCGGCCCATGGCCGCGGCGAGCCGGTTCAGCACGGGGGCGGGCTCAAGGCGCTCCTGGAGGCGCAACGGGGCGGTGTCGGAGGCGGAGGTGAGCGGTTTGAGCGCGCCGGGGTTCCCGGCGACCTCGGCCTGGGAGGTGCTGATCAGCGTGGCCGCCGCGGTGAGCGCCAGCCCGGTCCCGGTGAGGGCCGCGCGCAACGCCACGCCCCGTCTGCGCCTGCGGTGTCTGCCGCGTTGCTTCATGTCTCCTCCCGAGGCGGGCCAACTGCGCCCGGCGATCGTCATGTTGCTCACCCGGCACGGGGCGGACCCGCCTCGGATGCTACGGCAGCATGCGGCGCGCCGGGGCCAAGAGGCCGCAAATACGCGGCAGGTGCCCGGTGTGCGGCAGGAGGCGCCCGGCGTGAAGGGGGGCGCTCAACGCGTCCCGTGTGCCGTGCGGCGCACCGCCACCCCCGGTGCCGTGGAGCGCGGCAGCAGGTCACGGGGGTCGTTCGGGAGCAGCACCTCGGCCTCCGCGCCCTCCCGCGACGACCATGATGTGCCGGGCCACGTCCGCGACCGAAAGCAGCCCCTCGCGCAAGCCCGGCAGGACGTGCCCCAGCGGCGACTCCTCCCGGCGGCGGCGCACCTCCTGGGCCGTCAAGAGCCCCGCCCGCACGTCCCGGTCGGGGTCGGCGCCGTCGCGCAGCATCCGGTCCCAGGACTGTCCGATCACCGGCCGGGGTGCCATCGGCGCACGTCGCCCGGCGAGCGTCGCGTCGCGGACCCGCGCGAGCATCCGCGCCGTGCGCGGCGCGACGGCGGCGGTCGGACGCGCCACGTCCCTCGGCGGGTTCACCACGGGAGTCCTTTCCTGACCGGACACGGCCTCCTCAAGCCGTCCGGACGGCGGTTTCCAGTCGGCCGACGCCCTCATGCTGCCGTCGGTCCGGGGCCGGGGAACACCGTCCGCGCACAGTCGGCGACAAGTTGCAACCCCCTGCGACCCTGGTGAACCCGGAAGGGCGGCAGGAGACTTGAGTCCCGCGCCGCCCGAGGGCGGCGTTCGCGCCCCGTCGCGGGCCCGTGTCGCGGGGGCGGTGCCGAGTCGGCGCGGCACCACCCCCGCGGCGCCGCACCGCCGGCCGGCCCGCTGCACAGCGCGCCCCCGCGAGGTGAGGGGCGCGTGGTGCGGCGGATACCGTTAGGACGTGCAGTCAGCAAGCGAATCCTCCCAGCGGCCCCACGGTCGCCTCCACCGGGCCAAGGCTCTCTACCGGAACGTCTCCAAACGGCGGACGGCCTGGCTGCTGCTGACGGACACCGTCAATTCCTGCATGGAGTACCGCATCCTGGGCCTCGCCGCCGAGGCCGCGTTCTTCACGCTGCTGTCCGTGCCCCCGCTGCTGCTCAGCCTCATCGGCCTGCTCGGCTACGTCGACGACTGGACCGGCGCGGACACCATCCACAGCCTGGAGACCAACCTCCTCGATGCCTCCCGCACCGTCCTGTCCGACAAGGGCGTCAAGGAGATCGCCGAGCCGATCCTGAACGACGTGATGAAGGGCGGCCGGCCCGACGTCATCTCCATCGGCTTCCTGTTCGCCCTCTGGTCGGGCTCGCGCGCGGTGAACGTCTTCATCGACACCATCACCGTGATGTACGGCCTCGACGGCGTCCGGGGCATCGTCAAGACCCGGATCATGGCGTTCCTGCTGTTCGTGGTCGCCCTGCTGATCGGTTCGGTGGCGCTGCCGCTGATGGTGGCCGGACCGGACGCGGTGGTCGGGGTGCTGCCCTGGTCGGCGACGGTCGTCCAGGTGCTGTACTGGCCGGTCGTCATCGTGCTCTCCATCGTCTTCCTGACCACGCTCTACCACGTCTCCGTACCGGTCCGCTCGCCCTGGATCGAGGACGTGCCCGGCGCGCTGGTCGCCCTCGCCATGTGGGTCCTCGGCAGCCTCCTGCTGCGCGTCTACCTCACCCACACCATCGAGGGCGCCACCATCTACGGCTCCCTCGCCGCCGCCGTCGCCGTGCTGTTGTGGATCGGTGTGTCCGCGTTCGCCGTGCTGGTCGGCGCCGCCGTCAACGCCGCCATCGACCGGGTCTGGCCCGCGGCGGCCACGGCTGCCGCCCGCGAGGCCAACGAGCGCCAGCGGGAGGCCCAGGTCGCGGACTACGTCGCCTGGGCGGCCGGGCTGCGCGACGCCGACCCGGACGACCCGGACATGCCGTCCGAGTTCCCCGAGCGCTGGTCCCGCTTCCTGCCCCCGGAGGACATCACCGGCCGGCTGCGCGGCCACACCCGGAACGGCCACCAGCCGCCCAGGGGCACCGAGGACGACTGACCGTACGTACGGTCGGTGCGCCGGAATAGATCCACTCCGCGCGGCGCTCTGGGAGACAGATGTGGTGCGTGCCGCCACGGCGGCCGCACCGGCGACGAAGGGCTGGTGGGCGATGACGGCTGACCGGACGGGCCCGGTGGCCCGCACCCCGTACGGCGCGGTACGCGGCCGGTACGAGCACGGGAACGCGGTGTTCCGCGGCATCCCGTACGCGGCACCCCCCTTCGGCGTCCGCCGCTTCCGCGCGCCCGAGCCGCCCGAGCCCTGGGCCGGCGTGCGCGACGCCGGAGCCTTCGGGCCGACCCCGCCGAAACCCCCGTACTCCGAGGCGTTCGCCCAGTACCTCTCCGACCCCTCGGTGCCCGGCGACGAGTGTCTGAACCTCAACGTCTGGACCCCCGAGCCAGGCCCCGGCGCCCGTCTCCCGGTGCTGGTCTGGCTGCACGGCGGCGCGCTGACCAGGGGTTCCTCGGCGGTGCCGGTGTACGACGGGCGGGCCTTCGCCCGCGACGGCGTCGTCCTCGTCTCGGTCAACTACCGGCTCGGCGTCGAGGGCTACGGTCTCTTCCCGGACGCCCCCGCCAACCTGGGCCTGCACGACCAGCTGGCCGCGCTGCGCTGGGTGCACGAGTCCATCGCGGCCTTCGGCGGCGACCCCGGCAATGTCACCCTGGCCGGGCAGTCGGCCGGCGCCATCAGCACGGGCGTGCTCATCGCGGCCCCGCAGGCACGCGGGCTGGTCCGGCGGGCAGTGCTGCAGAGCGGGGCGCCGGAGGTCTCGGACCGGCAGAAGGTGCGGCGCATGGTCCGCCGGATGGCCACCCGCCTGAAGATCCCGGCGACCGCGGCCGCCTTCGCCGGCGTCGACCGCGACCTGCTGCTGCGCACCCAGGCCGAGGCCGGCCGGCGCAGCAGCCCCGTCCTGGGCGGGCCCGGCTTCGGCGTCGTCGTCGACGGCGACCTCGTCCCCACCGACCCGCTGGCCGCCCTGACCGACGGCGACGCGGCGCCCGGCGTCGACCTGCTGATGGGCTGGACCCGCGACGAGTACCGGCTCTGGCTGGTGCCCGGCGGCCTGGTCGAGCACGTCGACCGGCTCGGCGCGGTCGCCCTGGCCGGCGCGATGGCCCGCTGCCACGTCGGCTCCGAGGTCCCGCGCGGCTACCGCGCCCTGCGCCCGGCCGCGGGCGCCGCCGAACTGGTCGGCCAGATGGTCACCGACCACATGCTCCGCCTCCCCCTGCACCGTCTGGCCGACGCCCGCCCGTCCGGCTCCCACGTGTACGAGTTCGCCTGGCCGTCCCTCCTCCCCGCCCTCGGTGCCTGCCACTCCCTGGAGCTCGGCTTCGTCTTCGACACCGGCGAGGTCGAGGAAGCCGTGAAGCTGGCCGGCAAGGGTACCCCCCAGTCCCTGGCCGACACCATGCACACCTCATGGGTCGACTTCGCCACCACGGGCGACCCCGGCTGGCCCTCCTGGGACGCCTCCCACCCGACCCGTGTCTTCGACACCACCGGTCCCCACCTGGCCCACGGCCCCCGGGACGCGGAACTCGCCCTCTGGACCCACCCCCTCGTCCCCCACCAGGCCCCTTCCGTCAGCCGGCTCGCGGCGGTCCGGCGACTGCGGAGGTCGCCGGTGCTGCGGAGGCGCTGACCGGAGGGTCAGAGGCGGCCCAGCGCCCGGGCGATCGCGGTGATCGTCTCCGGACCCACGCGGCAGCAGCCGCCCACGAGGCGGGCGCCCGTGGCCGAGAAGGCGGGGGTGAGGGTGGGGGAGTCGTCCCAGGCGCGGGTCCGGGCGTTCCAGGTCTCGCCACTGTTGGGGTAGGCGACCACTGGCTTTCCGGTTGTCCGGGCCGCTGTCTCCACCGCGTGCGGGACGTCCTCGGGGGCGCAGCAGTTCACGCCCACCGCGATGATCTCCTCGGCGTCGGCGGCCAGGGCGAACGCCTCTTCCAGGGGCTGGCCGGCGCGGGTGCGGTCGCCGTCGACGCTGTAGGAGAGCCAGGCCGGGACGCCCAGGCCGCGGACCGCGCGCAGGAGGGCTTCCGCCTCGTCGGTGTCGGGGATGGTCTCCAGGGCCAGGATGTCGGGAGCGGCCTCCGCCAGGACCTCCAGGCGGGGGCGGTGGAAGCGTTCCAGTTCGGCTCGGGTCAGGCCGTAGCGGCCCCGGTACTCGGAGCCGTCCGCGAGCATCGCGCCGTACGGGCCCGCGGAGGCGGCCACCCAGAGGGGGCGGGTGGCCTCGGCGCGGCGGGCGGCCTCGCGGGCCAGTTCCACGCTGGAGGCCAGCAGGCGCGCGGCTTCCGCGCGGTCGATGCCGCGCCCGGCGAAGCCCTCGAAGGTGGCCTGGTAGCTGGCGGTGATCGCCACGTCCGCCCCGGCCGTGTAGTAGGCGAGGTGGGCCTCGGTGATCGCCTCCGGAGCCTCCGCGAGCAGACGGGCGGACCACAGCTCGTCGCCGAGGTCGTACCCGGCCGACGCCAACTGGTTGGAGAGCCCGCCGTCCAGGACGAGCGGTGGCCCCTCGGTGAGGGCGGTGGCGAGGTCGGTGCTCATCCTCCGACGCTAGTCGAGGTGAGGGCCTCGGCGAGCCGGTCCGCGAACTCCTCAGGGTGTTCCAGGGCGCCGAGGTGACCGCCGGGGAGTTCCAGGAGGGAGCCGTCGGCCAGGAACTGGGCCGCACGGTAGGGGAGTTGACCGTGCGAGTCCGTTCCCGCGGCGAGCGTCAGCCGGGCGAGCGCGGGCGCGGGGACGTACGCGGTGAACGGGTGCAGGACGTGTGCGAGGAAGACGCCCATCGGAGTCGCGTCCGGCCCCTCGGCGGGCGGCCGGCCGGGCCCGTCCAGCGCCGCGATCAGCTCCCGGCGCCGCTCCGCCCCGTCCGGCAGCACCAGCGCGCACGGCGGCTCGTGCGCGAGAACGTGCGCCAGCCGGGCCGGGTGCCGCGCGGCCAGCGCGAGCGCCGCGATCCCGCCCGAGCTGGTCCCGAAGACGTACCCGCGCTCACCGGGCGGCAGCACGGCGGCCAGCACCCGGTCCGCGCCGTCGGCCCAGTCCTGCGGCCGCTGGTCCGGCACCGGCTCCCCGAGGCGCCCGTGCGCCAGGCCCAGCGGGTCGTACGTCACCACGGTGAACCGGCGCGCCAGCCGTGCGGTCAGCGGACCCAGTCCCATCGGATGCCCGGCGCCGCCCGGCAGGAGCAGCAGCACGGGGCCGGTGCCGGTGAGGTCGAAGTCGGGTGTCATGCCTGAGCCTCGCTGGGCCAGTGTTCGAGCGCCCGGTGCAACGCCTCGACCCCCTTCTCCCAGGAGGCGTCCACCGCGCGGTCGGCGCCGAAGCCGCCCGCCGATTCGAGTACGCAGTAGCCGTGGAAGGTGCTGCGCAGCAGGCGTACCGCGTCCGTGAGGTCGGGTTCGGAGAGGCCGTAGGCGCGCAGCATCCCGTAGGTGATCTCGGCGGTGCGGCGCAGGGCGGGGGAGTCCGCGATCAGGGACTGGTCGATGCGGATCTGGGTGGCCGCGTACCGGCCGGGGTGCTCCAGGGCGTAGGCGCGATAGGCGTCCGCGAAGGCGGTCAGCGCGTCCCGGCCCGCGCGTCCGGCGACCGCCGCCGCGATGCGGTCGATCAGCTCGCCGCCCGCGTACAGCGCCAGCCGGGTGCGCAGGTCGTTCAGGTTCCGGACGTGCGAGTACAGGCTCGCGTCCTTCACCCCGAAGCGCCGGGCCAGGGCGGAGAGGGTGACGTGCTCGAAACCGGCCTCGTCCGCGAGTTCGGCGGCGGCCGCGACCAGCCGGTCGGCCGTGATCCCCGCACGCGCCATGGACCCACCTCCTTGGATGCCTAGCCCACATCCTAGAGGCTCTAGGAAAGAATCTCCCGCACGAATGCATTGGCGAACTTGCCCGCCGGGTCCAGCCCGGCCACCAGTGCCCGGAAGTCGGCCAGCCTCGGGAACCGCTCCCGCACCACCGCCGCCGGCATTTCGAACACCTTCCCCCAGTGCGGCCGGGCGTCCAGCGCGCCGAGCGCGGCCTCCACCGCGCGCACCACGGGAAGCACGGCCGCCGCGTCCTCGATCCAGGTGAAGTGCAGGGCCACCGAGTCCCGCCCGTACGCCGGGCTGAGCCACTGCGCGTCGGCCGCGACCGTCCGTACCTCGCAGGTCAGCACCACCCCGGCGAGCGTCGTCCGGATCGCCTCCAGGGCGTGCAGCGCGGCCGGGGCGTCCGCCCTCGGCAACAGGTACTCCGACTGGAGTTCCGAGCCGCTGCTGGGCGTGAACTCGGCCCGGAAGTGCGGCAGTCGCTCGTGCCAGGGGCCGGGCACGCCGCCCTGCTCGGTGCAGTTGACCGCAGGCATCCCCGGCACCGGATGCATCGCCCCGGCCGCCGGCTCCGCCCACGGGAAGTCCACCGGCGCCTGATCGGTGCGCCGCTTCAGCCACACCTGCCGGAACCCCGGCGCCCGCCAGTCGGTGAACAGGCTCACGCTGTACGCCGAGGCCGCGACCGTCTCGTAGTCCAGTCCCTCCAGGGGGAGTTCGGCGAAGACATGCTGCTCGACCTCGTACGCCGGTTCCAGGTCGAGGGTGAGCGCGGTGACCACGCCGAGCGCGCCGAGCGAGGTCACGGCGCCGTCGAAACGGGCGTCGCCGCGGGCGATCCGCAGCGTGCCGCCGTCCGCCGTGATCAACTCGACCTCGCGTACCGCCGAAGCGAGCGGGCCGTTGCCCACGCCGGAGCCGTGGGTGCCCGTGGCGACCGACCCGGCGACCGAAATGTGCGGCAGGGACGCCATGTTGGCGAGCGCCAGCCCGTGCGCGTGCACCGTGCGGGCCAGCTCCGCGTACCGGACCCCGCCGCCGACACGTACCGTCCGGGCCGTCGTGTCCACGTCGATCACGGGGGGCAGTCCGGCCACCGACAGCAGCACGCCCCCGGCGCCTGGGTCCGCGATCCGGTTGAAGGAGTGCCCGCTGCCCAGCACCCGCACCCGCCCGCTGTCCGCCACCAGCGCCCGCAGCGCGTCCGGCGAGGTGGGCCGGTGGAACTCGTCGGCCGTGTACGTGATGTTCCGCGCCCAGTTGGTGACCGCCCGCGCCGACTTGGTCATCCCTGCCGTCCCTCCCGAGAGTGCCTGTGCCCAGACCCTCTCATCACTGCCACGACCTGCGAAGACCCGGACCGCGGGACAACACGTCGCATGCCTCACAGCCCCCCGCGAGGGCTTGCCGCGAAGTGGGGGCATACGGTGTGAGATGTACGTGTGAGCCGGGAGGAGACAGGGATGGGCAGCCGCACCGCGCTGGTCGAGGATCTGATGGAGCGGTTCCCGCATGTGCCGAGGGAGGCCGTCTTCAAGGAGGACCTGCTCCGGGGCGGAGTCGCCTTCGACGCCTCGGCCCTCAGCGACAACGAGGGCGGCGAGGTCAAGCCGAAGTCGTACTTCATCTTCTCCTTCGACCACGGCACCCTCCCGGAGCTGGGTGAGGCCGCCCTCCGCAGGCCGCCGGAGGAGATCATCCTCACCGGCGGCCCCTACGACCTGCGCCGTACGGTCGTCTCCGTGCGGGTGAACCCCGCCTCCCCCTACCGGGTCGCCGCCGACGAGCACGGCCGGCTCGGCCTCTACCTCGACGGCAAGCGCATCTCCGACGTCGGAGTGCCGCCGATGCCGGAGTACTACCGGCACAAGCTCTCCAACGGAAAGTCGGTCATGGAGGTGGCCCCGACCATCCAGTGGGGCTACCTGATCTACCTGACCGCGTTCCGTGTCTGCCAGTACTTCGGCGCCAAGGAGGAGTGCCAGTACTGCGACATCAACCACAACTGGCGCCAGCACAAGGCGGCGGGCCGGCCGTACACAGGCGTGAAGGACGTCGACGAGGTCCTCGAGGCGCTGGAGATCATCGACAAGTACGACACCGCCAAGATCTCCACCGCGTACACCCTCACGGGCGGGGCGATCACGACGAAGGTCCAGGGGCTGGACGAGGCCGATTTCTACGGGCGGTACGCCAAGGCCATCGAGGAGCACTTCCCGGGCCGCTGGATCGGCAAGGTCGTCGCCCAGGCGCTGCCCAAGCCGGACGTGCAGCGCTTCAAGGACTACGGCGTGCAGATCTACCACCCCAACTTCGAGGTGTGGGACGAGTACCTGTTCAAGATGTACTGCCCCGGCAAGGAGCGGTACGTCGGCCGGGACGAGTGGCACAAGCGCATCCTGGACTCCGCCGACGTGTTCGGCGCGAGCAACGTGATCCCCAACTTCGTGGCGGGCGTGGAGATGGCCGAGCCCTTCGGCTTCACCAGCGTCGACGAGGCCATCGCCTCCACCACCGAGGGGCTGCGCTTCTTCATGTCGCACGGCATCACGCCCCGCTTCACCACCTGGTGCCCCGAGCCGACCACCCCGCTCGGCAAGGCCAACCCGCAGGGCGCGCCGCTCGAGTACCACATCCGGCTGCTGGAGGCGTACCGCAACACCATGGACGACTTCGGCCTCTCCTACCCGCCCGGCTACGGCCCGCCCGGCCCCGGCAACGCGGTGTTCTCCGTCAGCTCCTTCATGGACAGCCTGTCCGCGGAGGAGCGGGTGGAGGTCTGAAGCGGCTTCGGGCCGCGGTTCTGAACCGCTGAGCGCCCGCTTCCGTATCCCCTGACGGAGTGGCGGGCGCGCGGCGGGCGGTCACGGTCACGCCGGGCGACGAGCCGCTCACCCGATCCGCCGGGTCCGCTTGTCAGCCCGGCGGCGGCGTGAAAGGCTCCTGCCTCCGCGAGGCCCCAACTCCACCATTACTGTGGTGAGTTGCCCCTCGCTCGTGGACGCTGGAGACCGATGCCCGATCTGCCGCCCCCTCAGGATGCCCCCGAGGCAGCGCTGTTCGCCGAGTGCTGGGACGCGGTTCTCTCCTACGCCGACCTGTGCACGGCCGGGGCGGGAACGGCACACCAACTGGCCGACGAGGCCTTCACGTTGGGGATGCGTGAGCTGCGGGCCGCGCAGGGCGCCGTGCGCGGCCGCACCGCCCGGCTGCCGGTCATCCCCCAACTCCTCACCGCTGTGAGGGAGACGGCGGCCGGGTGGGAGAGCGCGGGCAAGGGACACCAGCTCGACCCCGACCTCCGCCTCTGGCTCAACTCCGAGGCGGCCGCCCGTTACACGGGTCCTCCGCTGGGCCGGCCCATCGCGCTGCGGG
This sequence comes from Streptomyces griseoluteus, assembly GCF_004784465.1. Taxonomy (GTDB): domain Bacteria; phylum Actinomycetota; class Actinomycetes; order Streptomycetales; family Streptomycetaceae; genus Streptomyces; species Streptomyces griseoluteus. Next base: position 376,274 of record NZ_SRRU01000006.1, read on the forward strand.
GCCTGCGGGACATGCCCGAGGCCGACGCCACGCTGCTCTGGCTCGCCGAGGTGGAGTCGCTCCCGCTGCCCACGGTTGCCCGCCGGCTGGGCCTGGACCCGCTGACCACGGGCGCCGAACTCGACCAGGTCCGCGTGCTGTTCCACGACCGCTGCCACCGCGCCCACCGCGACACCCCGCTGGACGCCGAGTGCCGCAGCTACGCCCGCCTGCTGGACGCCGTCACCCGCTCGTCCGGCGCCGAGACCCCCGAGGACCTCTCCCGCCACCTCGCCACCTGCGTCCCCTGCGCCGAGGCCGCCGCCTGCCTGCGCCTGCACGGCGGCGGCGTCCCGGCCGCGCTGGCCGGGGGCGTCATCGGCTGGGGCGCCCTCGCCTACCTGGAACGCCGCCGCCGCGCCGCCGAGGTCCGCCTCGGCGTGGGCGCGCCCTCGGCGGCGGGGGCGCGGACGGACGACGAGGCGGCACGTGGCCGCGTACTGCGCGGCAGCCTCCTCGCGGCGGCGGGCCTGCTGTCGGCGGTGGCCCTGGGGGTCTCCCTGATGCCGTTCGGCACCACCCCGGACGACGCCGACGTGTCGGCCCGCTACGACCAGAAGCCGGTCGCCGCACCCGACACCCCGCACCCCGACCCCACCCCGGCCCCCTCCCGCTCGGCCGCGCCGGCCACCACGCGCACCGTCCCGGTCCCGGCGTCCCCGATTCCGACTCCGACCCGGTCTCGCAAACCGGCGCCCCCGGCACCGAAGCCCTCCGCGACCCCTGCCCCCACGTCCGCCCCGAGCACCCCCGCGACCTGCCGCGTCGCCTACCACCTCGACGACGAATGGAGCGACGGCTTCCAGGCCAGCCTCCGCATCACCACCGACACTCCCCTCTCCGACTGGCAGCTCACCTGGACCTTCCCCGACGGCCAGCACATCGGCCAGACCTGGGACGCGACCTCGCACCAGACCGGCGCCCAGGTCACGGCCGAGGCCAAGAGTTACAACCGCGAGGTAGCCGCCCACGGGACGATCGCGTTCGGCTTCGTGGGGACACATGACGGGGGGAACGGGGCGCCACGGGCGTTCCGGCTCAACGGGGAGCCGTGTGCGAACGGTTGACCGCTGCCGTTCGTGGGCCGTGGGGGAGGATGGCCGTCATGACGGACCGCCATGGTGAACTGCACGAACTGCTCCATCGCGCCGGCCTGGAGAAGGCCGGACACGGCCAGGTCTCCGACGCGTGGCCCGCGCGGGCTGCCTGGCGTCCCGTGATCGCGGCGAGCACGGAGCCCACGCTCGCGGTGCCGGACGACCGTCCCGATCTGGTCGCCGAGCTGAACCGGCAGTGGCACCGGCTCGCCGTCGAGCACGGTGTGATCGACGGGGACGGTGAGTTTCTGATCAGCGTCGCCGATCAGGGCTGCACGTGCTGGACCAGAGTGCGGCTGGCGGAGCAGTGGGATCTGGCCGGTCTCCTCGGCCCCAGGGCGGGTCAGCCGGAGTTCGTGACGATGTCCCCGGACGGGAAGAGTGTCCTGGGCGTCACCTGCGAGGAGTACGAGGTCTGGTTCGTGGCCGTAGCCCCGTTCACCGACTGGCTGGAGTCGTCGGCACGGGAGCGGGCGGTGGAGAGGCAGGGGGAGCGGGAGGCCGGGTGGGACATCGTCCTGCGGTGGAAGACCGCCTCGGCCCGGCTGCGCGGCGCGTGGCGCGAGGGGCTGGCCAGAAACCCCGCCGCCTCTCCCGCCGTACTGCGCCGCCTCCTCGATGTCGGTCCCGAGGAGCGGCTCTCGTCCTGGCTCAACTACCGCGACCTCCCCGATGACATGCTCGATGCCTGGGTCGCGCATCCCGAGTGGCGGGTACGCAGGAACTTGGCGGAGCGATGGCAGCTCGACGCCGAACGGCGCGCCGGACTCTTCCACGATCCCGACCCCCGACACCGGTGGGGATTGCTCACCTGCGCGGTGGACGGCCGCTCGCCGCTCACCGCCGCGACCTTCGCCCAGCTCGCCACCGACCCCGACCCGCGCGTGCGCGCCGAACTGGTGCGTCACCGCGACCTGCCGGCGCGCCATCTCGTCGCGCTCGCCGCCGACCCGGACCCCGACGTACGCAAGGAGGCCGTTCCGCGCGCCTGGACGCATCTGACTCCTCAGGCGCGGACGGCCCTGCTCGCGGACCCGGACGCCGGTGTGCGCGCCGAAGCCGTGCTGCTGCATCACGGCTCCACCCCGCTTCCGGCGGCCGGCTTCGCCGCGCTTCCCGGTGCCGCCGTGCGGGAACGCGCTGCGCGCACCTGCGTTCTCACCCGTGAGCTGGCGGAGGAACTGGTGAACGGCGCCGAGACCGCCCTGCGCAGCGCCGCCGCTCAGAACCCGCACCTGGACGCCGACTTGGTGACCGTGCTCGGCCAGGACCAGGACCCCGGCGTCCGCTGGCTGGTGTCCGTCCGCCCGGAACTCACCGAGGTGGAACGCGCCCGCGTGGCCATCGAGTTCGATCCCAGCGCCCGCTGTCACCCACTTCCCTGGGTCCGGGACCTGGAGCACGACGAGGAGGCCATGCGCCGCTGCGCCACCTCCGCGCACGTCATGCTCCGCCGCAGTGCCGCGTGCGCGACGAACCTGCCGCCCGACGTGGTCGAGCTGCTGGCCCACGACGAGGACTGGGTCGTCCGGCTCTTCCTCGCCGAGCACTGCGCCCAGGCCCCGGCCGGCCTTCTGCTGGAGATGGTGCGGAGCTGGAACGGCTACTCGTCCGCCCGGATGGCCGACCACCCGAACTTCCCCCGGCAGGGCACCCTCCGCTTCGCGGACGACCCCGACCCCCGCACCCGCCGGCTCGCCCTTCTCGATCCGGAGGCGCCCACCGAACTGGTGGAACGCTTCAGCCGGGACGCGGAGTGGGGCATCCGCCACTCCGCGCTGGGAGACGAGCGGCTGTCCGTCGCCTCCGTGATCCGCCTGCTCGACGACCCGCACTGGTTCGTACGCGAGACCGCGGCCGCCGACCCCCGCCTCCCCACCCGCGTCGTGGCCACCCTGCTGAACGACTCCACCACCGCGAAGTCCGCCGCGGCCAACCCCACCATCCCGGAAACCGTCATGCACCACCTGCTGGACCGGTAACCGGAGCGCACTGTCAGTGCCCGCCACCAGGTTCGGGACGTGGCCAACTCCTGCGCCGTGCCGTGCACCGATGACCTGCGCCGTAGGCGGAGGTCATGATGGCCGAAGACGCTCCGCAACCCACGACGTGGCCCGACGCCGTCCACCGCCTCGCTCGAACACCTCAGGGGACCACGACCGATGACGACCACCCCACTACGTCTCTTCGCCGACTACTTCCAGGTGCACGTGATGGACGAGGACGCGGAGGACGACCTCGGCGAGGCGTGGACGAATGAGGCGGTGTCGGACGGCATCGCCGTCTCCGGGCGGACACTCGGCATCGGTACCGGGACCAACGGGGACGTCGAGGTCCTGGTCGCACTGCTCGGCCATCCGCCGGGTGACGACACCGACGCCTTCGACCACGTGGTGGAAGCGAGCCTCCGGGTGCCCTCCGGCCGCATCGCGGTACTGGGCTGCACCGACTACCTACCGGACGCCGCCCGCTTCGACGTCCCCGCGGGCTTCGTCCGGGTCCGCGCCTCCAGGGCGAACCCGGAAGACATGCCCCAGGCGATCGAGCGGGTACACCTCCAGATCTGGCCGGCCCCCTACAGCGCCCCCGCCGTGCTCAAGCGGTGGTCAACCGGGGACTGACCGCTGGGGCAGCGCCTCGACGACTGCCACCCTCCGCGGCGAAATTCGATAGCGGCTCAGCGGAGGTGCCTCTAGAGTGAGAACCGCTTCGCGCGGCGGTAGTTCGCCTGCGCTTCAGGCCGAGTGAGGAATGGGAGGTGTGACCGATGGCTGTCTCTGCGATGGGCCTTGCCCGCGACCAGAAGTTCATCCACTCCACCTCCGTGGCCACCGGCTGATCCGATCGCGCCGTAGGCGCTCGCCGGGGTCACCCTTGTGAAGGGTCTTCCCTTGCAACTCTCCTCCTCGCACGCTCTTCTCCCCCTCGGCTGGGACTCCCACTGGGAAGCCGAGTTCACCCCCTACGCCCGTCAGGGTCTGCTTCCCGGGCGGGTCGTCCGGGTAGACCGGGGGCAGTGTGATGTCCTCACCGCGGACGGGGTCGTCCGCGCCGACACCGCGTTCGTGACGCCCAACGACCCGATGCGGGTGCTGTGCACGGGGGACTGGGCCGCGGTCGACCCCGACGGCGGCAGTCCCCGGTACGTCCGGGCCTACCTCCCCCGCCGGACGGCCTTCGTGCGGTCCACCTCGTCCAAGCGGTCGGACGGGCAGATTCTGGCGGCCAATGTGGATCACGCCGTGGTCGCCGTGTCGCTCGCCGTCGAGCTGGACCTCGGGCGGGTCGAGCGGTTCCTCGCGCTGGCGTGGGAGTCCGGGGCGCAGCCGGTGGTCGTGCTGGCCAAGGCCGACCTGGTGCCGGACCCCGCGACGCTCGCGCATCTCGTACAGGACGTCGAGACCACCGCGCCCGGCGTCCCCGTACTCACCGTCAGCGCGCTGCACGGCGACGGGCTGGACGTGCTCCGGGCGCTGATCGGCACCGGTACCGCCGTGCTGCTCGGGCAGTCCGGCGCGGGCAAGTCCACGCTGGCCAACGCGCTCGTCGGCGCGGACGTGATGGACGTCCAGGCCGCGCGGGACGTGGACGGCAAGGGCCGGCACACCACGACCACCCGCAACCTGCTCCCGCTGCCCGGCGGGGGCGTGCTCATCGACACACCCGGACTGCGGGGTGTCGGCCTGTACGACGCGGAGAGCGGGGTCGGCCAGGTGTTCTCCGAGATCGAGGAGCTGGCGGCGCGCTGCCGGTTCCACGACTGCTCCCACGCCACTGAGCCCGGCTGCGCGGTCGCCGCCGCCGTGGACTCCGGCGAGCTGCCCGTCCGGCGGCTGGAGAGCTACCGCAAGCTGGTCCGCGAGAACCAGTGGATCGTCGCCAAGACCGACGCCCGCCTGCGCGCCGAGATCCGCAGGGACTGGAAGCGCAAGGGAGCCGAGGGCCGCGCGGCGATGCGGGCCAAGCGGGGGCCCTGGACCTGACCCGTACGGGGGCCGGGCTGCATGTCCGTTTTCCGCTGGCCCGGCCCCCCTCCCACGTCCCACACTGGACGCATGACGGACGATGACAGCAGGTACGAGGCGGTGCGCAGCCGCGACGGGCGGTTCGACGGCGTCTTCTTCTTCGCCGTCCGGACCACCGGCATCTACTGCCGCCCGAGCTGCCCGGCGGTGACCCCCAAGCGGTGCAACGTGCGGTTCTTCCGCACGGCCGCCGCCGCCCAGGGGGCGGGCTTCCGGGCCTGCCGCCGCTGCCGCCCGGACGCCGTACCGGGGTCGGCCGAGTGGAACGTCCGCGCGGACGTCGTCGGCCGGGCCATGCGGCTGATCGCGGACGGCGTCGTCGACCGTGAGGGCGTCACCGGCCTCGCCGCCCGTCTCGGCTACAGCGCCCGGCAGGTGCAGCGTCAGCTCACCGGCGAGGTCGGCGCGGGGCCCGTCGCCCTCGCCCGCGCCCAGCGCGCCCACACCGCGCGCACCCTGCTGCGCACCACCGAACTCCCGGTCACCGAGATCGCGTTCGCGTCCGGCTTCCGCAGCATCCGCCAGTTCAACGACACCATCCGCGAGGTCTACGCCCACACCCCCACCGAGGTACGCGACGCCGCCCCGCGCTCCCGCCGGAGTGCCCCGGGCACCGGCATCCCGCTGCGCCTCGCCCACCGGGGCCCCTACCAGGCCGGCGCCGTCTTCGACCTGCTCGCCCGCGAGGCCGTACCCGGCGTCGAGGAGGTGACCGGCACCCCTGGCGGCCGCGTCCACCGACGCACCCTGCGGCTGCCGTACGGCACCGGCATCGCCGTCGTCCACGAGCGCGCCCACACCCCCGCACCGCGCGGCGGCACCCGGCCCGGCGGCTGGCTCGACGCCCGGCTGCTGCTCACCGACCCCCGCGACCTCACCACCGCCGTGCACCGGCTGCGCCGGTTGTACGACCTGGACGCCGACCCCTACGCCGTCGACGTCCGCCTCGGCGCCGACCCCCGGCTCGCCCGGCTGGTCGCCGCCCGGCCCGGCCTGCGCTCACCCGGTGCCGTCGACCCGCTGGAGATCGCCGCCCGCGTCCTGACCGGGTCGCCCGATGAGGTCGCACGGCTCGTTCTCCGGTACGGCAAGGCGCTCGACGCGCCCAGCGGCACCCTCACCCACCTCTTCCCCGAGCCCGCCGTCCTCGCCGAGGCGGAGGCCGGCACGCCGCTGGGCACGCTCGCCGCCGCCCTCGCCGACGGCCGACTGCGTCTCGACCCCGGCGCCGACCGGGACGAGGCCCGGCGCACCCTTGACGCCCTGCCCGGCATCACCCCGGCCGCCGTCGCCGCCCTCCGGGCGCGCGTCCTCGGCGACCCGGACGTCACCCCACCCGGTACGGACCTGCCCGAAGCCTGGCGGCCCTGGCGGTCCTACGCCGTTCAACACCTACGGGTCGCCGAGGAGCTGACCGACTGATGGCGATCATGGACAACCCCTACTGGACCGAACTGGCCTCCCCGGTCGGCCCCCTGCTGCTCACCGCCGACGCCGACGGCGCGCTGACCTCGGTCTCCGTGCCGGGCCAGAAGGGCGGCCGGACCGTCCAGGAGGGCTGGCGGCACGACCCCGGACCCTTCCGGGAAGCCACCGAGCAGCTCACCGCCTACTTCGCCGGTGACCTCAAGGAGTTCGACCTGCCGGTCCGTGTGCGGGGCACCGAGTTCCGCGAGCGGGTGTGGGCCGCCCTGGACGCCGTCCCCTACGGGGCCACCACCACGTACGGCGCGATCGCGGCCCGGGTCGGTGCCCCGCGCGCGGCGATCCGCGCGGTGGGCGGCGCGCTGGGCGCCAACCCTCTGCTGATCGTCCGCGCCTGCCACCGGGTCATCGGGGCCGACGGCACGATGACCGGGTATGCGGGCGGGCTCGAGCGGAAGATGTGGCTGCTGCGTCTGGAGGGGGTGCTGGGCGACGCGTAAGCCCGTAGGGGACGCCCGCGCTGGGCCGTGCGAGTGGCCCCCGGCGCTGGCGCCCCCTGGGGGCCCGCCGCGTGTGACACCGTCGCCTCCGGCGGCCCGGACACGCGGACGGGCCCGGCGCGAAAGGGCGGACAGTGGGCTACGTCGTACGGTTCCTCGCGGCCCTGCTGCTCGTCCTCACCCCGGCCCCGGCACGGGCCGCCGAGGCGCAGTCCTGGACCGGCACCTGGGAGGCCGCCCCCTCCGGCACCGCCCCCGCCCTGCCCGGCGCCGCGATCCGCAACATCGTCCACCTCAGCGTCGGCGGCCCCGAGCTGCGAGTACGCGTCACCAACCGGCTCGGCACCACCCCGCTGCACCTCGGCGCGGTCACCGTCGCCCTCCGGCAGGGCCAGGGCCCGGACGCCGTACCCGGCACCCTGCGCACCGCCACCTTCCAACGCGCGACCACCGCCACGGTCCCGCCCGGCCGGGACCTCCTCACCGACCCGGTCCGGCTCACCGTCCCGGCCGCCGCCGACCTCCTGGTCACCGTCCTCACCCCGGACGACTCCGGCCCCGCCACCCAGCACGGCACCGCCCTCCAGACCAGCTGGGTCGCGCTGGTCGGCGCCGGGCACGCGGCCGACGAGGACGGGTCCGCCTACCGCACCCCCATCAGCAACTGGTACTACCTCGCCGGTGTCGACGTACGCGGCACCGCCACCGGCAGCGTCGTCGCCTTCGGCGACTCCCTCACCGACGGCCACGGCTCCACCCACGGCGCCAACCACCGCTGGCCCGACCTGCTCGCCGCCCGCCACCGCCGGCTCGGTGTCCTCAACGCGGGCATCGGCGGCAACCGCCTGCTGCGCGACGGCACCGGCCCCGGTGCCCTCGCCCGGCTCGACGCGGACGCGCTGGACCGCGCCGGAGTCCGCTTCCTCGTCGTCTTCGAGGGCGTCAACGACATCAACGGCAAGCCCACCGCCGACGACGTCAGCGCCTACGCCGACGCCTACCGCACCCTCGTCGCCCGCGCCCACGCCCGGCACCTGCGCGTGGTGGGCCTCACCCTCACCCCGTACGCCGGCTACCCGGCACACACGCCGGCCCGCGAGAAGGTACGGCAGGGGGTCAACGACTTCATCCGCACCGGCGGGGCCTTCGACGCCGTCTGCGACGCGGACGCGGCGCTGCGCGATCCGGCCGACCCGGTGCGGCTGCTGCCGCGCTACGACCCCGGCGACCATCTGCACTTCGACGACGACGGGATGCGCGCGGTCGCCGACTGTGTGAGCCGCGTCCTGCTGTGACCCCGTGCGGGGTCAGCCCCACAGCACCGCGCCCAGCCACCCGGCCGCGATCAGCAGGCAGGCGAAGAGTTCCGTGAACACGCTGGAGCCACCCGAGCGCATCGCCGTACGCAGCGCGGCCATCGCCTCGCCGTGGCGGCCGAGCCGGAGTCGTTCGCCCAGGTAGATGCCGCCCATGAAGCCGGGCAGCGCGCCCACCACGGGCAGCAGCACGAAGCCGACGAGCGCGCCGACGCCCGCGTACACCGCCATCCGGGGCGTCGCGCCGCTCGCCCGCAGCCGGCGTGGGGGCAGCGTCCAGCGGACGATCTGCGCCAGCAGCAGGACGACGGTCGCGCCGAGCAGGAGCGCCCAGGCCAGGCCGGACGGGTTCGTCAGCGCCCACCACAGGACCCCGGCCCACACCAGCCACGAACCCGGCACGCCGGGCACCAGCACCCCGCACAGGCCGAGCGCGATCACCAGGCCGACCAGCAGGAGTTCCCACGCTCCCATCTGCCCAGCGTGCCCGAGCCCGTACGGAACCGCAGATCTCGTACGGCCGTTCGCCCAGTCCCCCGATGCGCTGGGCGAGGAGGGCCCGATTTCGCCGATGCCCCGTTTCCGCGCGGCCCGCGTGGTGACAATTACCGGCATGAGTCAGCAGGGGGACGGGCCCACTCGCCAGGACGACGACTGGTGGGGTCAGCTCTACGACGAAACGGCCGACGACACCGGACCGGCACCGGCCCCGGATTCCCTGGACGACCGGTACGCCTCGGCGAAACGCACGACGGGGCGGGGGCCTGGCGGCGCCGAGGACAGGGGAGCGCGGCGGGAGGGCTCGCCGTCCTCGCCGGGCAAGAGATCCGACGGCCCGGCTCCCGGGCAGCGCCCGTCGTTTCCGCCCCAGCGGGGCGCCGAGCCCGCTGCCGGCGGAGGGGAGCCTTCGGTTCCCGGTGCTCAGCCAGGGGCCACGCCGGCGTCGGATGCGCGGCGGACCCCGCCGACCGCTCCTCCCGCGCCGGGTGCTCCGGCGCCGCCGACCGCTCCTCCCGCGCCGGACGCGCGGGCGCCCCGGCCCGCCGGCCCGCCCCTTCCGGGCACCCCGGTCTCGCCTCCCGTACCGGATGCGCGGCGAACTCCGCCGGCCGAACCGGCGGTCCCTCCGGTGCCGGATGCCCCGGTACCGCCGACAGAGCCCTCTGCGCCGGACCCCCGGCGGGCGACGCCCACCGCTCCAGGGCGGACGCCGGTTCCGCCGAGCGCCCCGGACACACCGGCAGGCCGGGCCCCGGTGTCGCCCGCCGCCCCGGACCCGCGGCCGGACCGCCGGCCCGCCGCCCCGGACCCGCGGCCGGACCGCCGGCCCGCCGCCCCCGACCCCCGGCCCGGCCGGCCCCCCGCCGTCCCGCCCATGCCCGGCTGGCCCGCCCCCACGGCGGAACAGCCCCCCGAGCCCCGCGACCCCGGCGCCCCCCGAGGTCCCGTGGTCAGCGGTGTAGCCCACTTCACCCCCGCCGCGCCCCCCACCCCCGACTACGTCGGCTCGCGGCCGCCCACCTACGCGCCCGAGCCCACCGCGCTGCCCGCCGCCGATCCCGAGGAGCTCGGGGAGTTGGTGCCGGACACCGTGCTGGAGGGGGCGCGGTACGGGGCGTACACCTTGCGGGCGGTGTCGCTGCGGGGCGACTCCGCGCGGTATCGGGGGGAGGCGCGGCGGGACGCGCTGCTGGTGGCGCGGTTCGGCGCGGGCGAGCAGGCGCTCGTGCTGGTGGCGATGGCGACCGGCACGCGGGCGGTGCCCGGTGCGCACCGGGCGGCGGCCGAGGCGTGCCGGTGGATCGGGCAGGCGGTGGGACGCAGCCACGAACGCCTGGTCGAGGACCTGCGGGCGGGCCGGCGCGGCGACCTCAAGTCCGGGCTGAACCGCCTCACCGACCGCACCCTGGGCAAACTCCGCGCCGCCTCCGGCGAGCCCACCGCGAGCCTGCGCTGTCTGCTGCTGCCCGCCGACCCCGACTGCCGCACCCGCGTGTTCTTCGGCGCCGGCGAGGGCGGCCTGTTCCGGCTGCGGGACGGCGAGTGGGGGGACATCGAACCGGCCGTACCGGCGGAGGGCACCCAGGACGGCGACCGGCTCACCATGGACCTCGGCATCCCGGTCCCGCCGAGCCCGTACGAGCCCGCCGAGCCGGCGCAGATGCCGTTCCGGTTCCGGGCCGCCCTAGCCCGGCCGGGTGATGTGCTGATGATGTGCACCTCCGGCCTCGCGGACCCGCTGCGCGGCGAGGCGTCCCTCGGGGCGTTCCTGGGGCGCCGCTGGTCGCGCGCCGCCGCGCCCGGTCTCGCCGGGTTCCTGGCGGACGTCCGGACGAGGGTGAAGGGGTACGCCGACGACCGTACGGCCGCCGCCGTTTGGGAGGCGTAACCGCGGCCCCTGTGACTTCATGGAAGCGCAGGGGCGTATCCCAGGGACCGCGAAGGGGCGGACGACCGTCATGGCCAAACAGAACGTCGCCGAGCAGTTCGTCGACATCCTCGCCCGCGCCGGCGTGCGCCGTATGTACGGCGTCGTCGGCGACAGCCTCAACCCGATCGTGGACGCCGTGCGCCGCAACGCCGCGATCGACTGGGTGCATGTGCGGCACGAGGAGGTCGCCGCCTTCGCGGCCGGCGCCGAGGCGCAGATCACCGGCAAGCTCACCGCGTGCGCGGGCTCCTGCGGCCCCGGCAACCTGCACCTGATCAACGGCCTCTACGACGCCCACCGCTCCATGGCGCCCGTACTGGCGCTGGCCTCCCACATCCCGTCCAGTGAGATCGGCCTCTCCTACTTCCAGGAGACGCACCCGGAACGGCTGTTCCAGGAGTGCAGCCACTACAGCGAGATGATCTCCAACCCGCAGCAGATGCCCCGGCTGCTCCAGACCGCGATCCAGCACGCCATCGGCCAGCGGGGCGTCAGCGTGGTCACCCTGCCCGGCGACGTCGCCGACCAGCCCGCGCCCGACCGGTCCTTCGAGAGCGCCCTGGTCACCTCCCGGCCCACGATCCGCCCCGGCGACGCCGAGATCGACCGCCTGGTGGAGCTGATCGACCAGGCCGACAAGGTCACCCTGTTCTGCGGCGCGGGCACGGCGGGCGCGCACGCCGAGGTGATGGAGTTCGCGGGCCGTATCAAGTCCCCGGTGGGCCACGCCCTGCGCGGCAAGGAGTGGATTCAGTACGACAACCCGTTCGACGTCGGCATGAGCGGGCTGCTCGGGTACGGCGCGGCCTACGAGGCCACCCACGAGTGCGAGCTGCTGCTCCTGGTCGGCACCGACTTCCCGTACAACGCGTTCCTGCCGGACGACGTGAAGATCGCGCAGATCGACGTACGGCCCGAGGTCATCGGACGGCGTTCGCGGCTGGACCTCGCGGTGTGGGGGGACGTCCGCGAGACGCTGCGGTGTCTGATCCCCCGGGTGCGGGAGAAGACGGACCGCCGCTTCCTGGACAAGATGCTGAGGAAACACGCCGACGCGCTGGAGGGCGTGGTCAAGGCGTACACCCGCAAGGTGGACAAGCACATCCCCATCCACCCCGAGTACGTGGCGTCCGTGCTGGACGAGCTGGCGGACGACGACGCGATCTTCACCGTCGACACCGGCATGAACAACGTCTGGGCCGCCCGCTACATCTCGCCCAACGGCCGCCGCCGGATCATCGGTTCGTTCTCGCACGGCTCGATGGCCAACGCGATGCCGATGGCCATCGGCGCCCAGCTCGTGGACCGGGACCGGCAGGTCGTCGCCATGGCCGGTGACGGCGGGTTCACCATGCTGATGGGCGACTTCCTGACCCTGGTGCAGCAGGATCTGCCGGTCAAGCTCGTCCTGTTCAACAACTCCGCGCTCGGCATGGTGGAGTTGGAGATGCTGGTCGCCGGGCTGCCGTCGTACGGCACCACCGACGTCAACCCCGACTTCGCCGAAGTCGCCCGCGCCTGCGGGGTGTTCGGGGTGCGGGTGGAGAAGCCCAAGCAGCTGGCCGGGGCACTGAAGGACGCCTTCAAGCACAAAGGCCCGGCGCTGGTGGACGTCGTCACCGACCCCAACGCCCTCTCGATCCCGCCGAAGATCAAGGCCGACATGGTCACCGGGTTCGCGCTGTCCGCCTCGAAAATCGTGCTGGACGGCGGCGTCGGCCGGATGCTCCAGATGGCCCGCTCCAACCTCCGCAACGTCCCCCGGCCCTGAACTCGCCCTGAGAAGCGGCGATTTCCGGTCAGTTTCACCGGGAGTGACCGATTGGGGGCACAGGGTGCCCGGATGGGCCCGCAGGAGCCCTCAGACGGCTCCTGCGGCGCCTTTCGGCCGTCTCGGCGCTTTCCGTACGCGTGTCGAGGCGGTCGGTGGACGGCCCGTACGGCCGCCGCGCGTGGCCGAACACCCGGCGGTCGGGCCGCGGCCATGACTGGCCGTTGGTCCGCTGGGCAACCATCCGTCGTGGACGCGGTCGACCAGAAGGAGAGGGCCGGCGACGTGTGGGCGGGGGTCATGACGAGGCAGGTGCGAGGGGGCGGTCCCATGACGGCGGGGGCCTCTCCGGCGGACACGGGAGACGGCGAGACCGGCGGTACACGTGAGGCGCGCCGGCTCAGACGCGAACTGGCGCGGGCCGACCTCGCGGCGGTGCCCGCGGCGCGGCGCGAACTGCGCGCCCTGTTACGGCACTGGGACCGGCCCGACCGGTCCGACATAGCGGAACTGCTCACCAGCGAACTCGTCACCAACGCCCTGGTGCACACCGACGACGACGCGGTCCTCACCGCTGTCGTCTCCCCGCGCGGACTCCGTGTGGAGGTGAGGGACTTCATGACCAGAGGGCCCCTGATGCGCACCCCCACCCCGGACGAGGACACAGGCGGCCGCGGCCTGGTCCTGGTGCGCTCCCTCGCGGACGCCTGGGGGGTACGGGCCCACGCGGTGGGCAAGTCGGTCTGGTTCGAACTGGGTTCGGCGGCCGCATAGACGACGACGGGGTGGGGACGCGCTCCTGACGAATCGCGTCCCCACCCCGTCGCCGCTCGGCCTCAGCCGAACTGCTGCTCAAGGTCCTTCAGTTTGCGCTCCAGCGAGTCGAGCCGGGGCAGCGTCATCGTGTCGTCCTCCGCGGTGAGGTCGACGGTGAGCGGTTCGGTGCCCTTGCGGACCGACTGCAGCGAGGGCCGTGAGCGGGCGGTGAGCTTTTCCGCCGCTATGGCCGGCTCCCCGGTCGCCGGTGCGGGGGCGCGGTCCATCTGCACATCCACCGTCCGCGCGGGCGTCCGGCTCACCAGGCTCCGGCCGCCTCGGCTCAGCGCTTTCAACTGGGCGCGCTCCACGCGTTGCTGGTCGCGCCGGCGCTGACGTGCCTCGCTCTTCTCCCGCTTGTCGTCGCGTACTTCCTCGACCGCCTCGTCCAGGCTGCGCACACCCTCCAGGAGCATGAGCGACCACGCCCCATACGTCTCGCGCGGCGCCCGCAGCCAGCGGACGATACGGATCTGCGGCAACGGGCGCGGCACCAGGCCCTGTTCACGCAGGGCCGCCCGACGGGTCTGCTTCAGCGCCCGGTCGAACAGCACCGCCGCCGACAGGGACATGCCGGAGAAGAACTGCGGCGCTCCGTCGTGGCCGATTCCCCGGGGCGCGTGCACCCAGTTGAACCAGGCCGCGGCGGCGGCGAACATCCACACCAGCATCCGGGAACCCAGCGCGGCGTCGCCGTGGCTGGCCTCGCGCACGGCGAGGACGGAGCAGAACATGGCCGCGCCGTCCAGGCCGAACGGCACCAGGTACTGCCAGCCGTCGGTGAGGCCGAGGTTCTGCTCGCCGAAGCCGACCAGGCCGTGGAAGGAGAGGGCCGCCGCCACCGCGGCGCAGCAGAACAGCAGGACGTACGAGGCGGTGCCGTAGATCGCCTCCTTGCGCCTGCGGCGCTCCTCGCTGCGTTCCCAGGAGTCGTCCGCACCCGCCTTCTCCCCGGAGGAGCGCTTGCCGCGCGCGAGCACCGCGATCGCCGCCAGCACGCCCAGGAGCAGCACGGCGCCCGGAAGCAGCCAGTTCAGCGATATGTCGGTCATTCGCATCAGGGGTCCCTTGCCTTGGGATAGGGCGTATCGCCCGTCATAGTGACCCATCCCCGGCGGTCGGCCGGGGATTTCGAGGCAACGGTCCTTCAAAGGGGCGCGAGGGCGGTGCGATGACGCCGTTCTGCTCGAACTGTGTGCTGCGGAGGGGTAGTTGAGTTCGATTTCCGCCGCTCGAACGAGTGGTTCCGGCTAGCTCAGGCCGCGGCGGCCGCCGTCAGCCTGGCGACGCGGTCGTTGTCGCAGGTGCGGGGGCAGGTGGCGCAGGTGTCCTCGGGGCGCAGCGTGTAGAACATGCAGCAGCTCACCCGGTCGCGGGTGGCCAGCGGGGCGCCGTCCGGACCGGTCAGCTCACGGAACGCAGCCGAGCCCGCGTACGGGCGGGTGCTGCCCGGCAGCAGCAGTTCCAGCTCGCGCATCGCGCGCCGCTCCTCGCCCTCGCCGAAGAGGGAGGCGAGGTACCACAGGCCCTCGACGATCTCGTCCGTCGCCATGCCCCACAACGCGCGGCCGCGCCGCCGCATCCGCGGGCCGAAGCCGCCCAGTACCGGTTCGAGATGCTCGGCGACGGCCGCGCGCACCTCGGCGCGCAGCGCCTCCTCGTCGGCCACCACGACCGCCTCCGGCAGCCCGGCCGCCGGGTCGTCCGGCAGACAGGCGAAGGTGCCCGGCCGTACGGTCATCCGGCCCTCGGTGCGGTGGTAGGCGACGTGGGCCGCGGGCAGCCGCGGGACGCGCCGGTGCAGGAACCAGGGGACGGTGATCAGCAGGCAGGCGGGCCACGCGTAGCGGTGCAGGCCGAAGCCGGCGATGACGTCCGGCCGCGCGCGCCGGCCGTAGTCCCGCAGCACCTGGGCGTCGTCCCAGGCGAGGAAGGAGTCGAGCTGGGCGCCGCCCGCCGCGAGTCCGTCGGCGGTGACCCAGCCGTCGCCCACGGGCAGGGGGTGTGCCGGGTCCTCCGTGACCGTCACGGTCAGTCCCGGAAAGACCTCGCCGAGCCGGGCGTACGCTGCGGTGAGCGGCGAGGCCGTAGCGAGCATGGCGGGACCACCGATCCTTCGAACACGAGGGCGGGCGTACAGGTAAGGCTAACCTTACCCATCTTTCCGGGAATTTGAAGTGCCGCCTCCTGCGCCTAAGGTGCTTGACGGACATGTGACGGTCCGTCGTCCGTGTCCGGGGCCGGACCCCGGCCGCCGAACAGCCCGAGGAGGACCCGTGACGCAGGGCCTGCACGACGTCTCCGGTACGGGGCTGCCCCGGCACGCCGCCCAGCCCGCCACGCGGGTACCGGACCGGTCCCGCGAGCGGGCCGAGGGCGTCTCGGCGGTACGGGGCGAGCACACCCACAGCGAGCCGCCGCTGCCCCGGCCGCGCGCGGTCGTGCAGCGGGCCTCGGTGCGCGGGCAGATCCTCGACGCGCTGCGCTCCGCGCTGACGACCGGGGAACTGTGTCCCGGCGAGGTCTATTCGGCGCCGGTGCTCGGCGAGCGGTTCGGGGTCTCCGCGACGCCCGTCCGCGAGGCCATGCAGCAGCTCGCGCTGGAGGGGGCCGTCGAGGTCGTCCCCAACCGGGGGTTCCGGGTGGTGCGGCGCGGGGCCCGCGAGCTGGCCGAGCTGGCGGAGGTACGGGCGCTGCTCGAAGTCCCCGTCCTGCTGCGGCTGGCCGGTACCGTCCCGGCCGCCCGTTTCGCCGAGCTGCGCCCGCTCGCCGAGGACACCGCCCGCGCGGCCGCCGCCGGCTGCCCGGCCCGCTACGCCGAGGCCGACCGCGCCTTCCACCGCGCCCTGCTCGCCCTCGCGGGCAACGAACAGCTCCTCCGTATCGCCGAGGACCTCCACCGCCGCGCCCAGTGGCCCCTCGCCACCACCCCACCCCGGCAGCACCGCGCGGTCCTCCTCCGCGACGCCGCCCAGCACACCGCCCTGCTCGACGCGTTGGCCTGTGGGGACGTGGACGTGGTGGGGGACCTGGTGGCGGAGCACTTCGCGCAGCGGGACCAGTAGCGGGACCGGGGGACCCAGCCCCCTCAGGCCGTGGCCGCCCCCGCTGCCGGTGGGCTCAGGTGGTCGGCGAGCCAGGTCGGAAGGCCGCCCAGCAGGCGGAAGAGGCGGCCGGCCTCCTCGCGGAGACGGGTCGCCTCGGGTTCGGGTTCTGTCTCGGCGAGGGAGACCAGGGCGGGGGCGGTGCCGATCAGGTAGCCGAGGTCTTCGCGGAGGCGGAGGGATTCGGCGAAGCCATGTCGGGCCTCGGCCAGCTCGCCCTCGCGGAGGGCCAGTTGGGCGAGGTGGCGCCAGGTGCAGGAGAGGAGGAGCGGGTCGGACTGGGCGGTGGCGCCCGCGTGGGCCCGGCGGTACGCGGCGCGGGCGGCCTGCGGGGAGTGGGTCAGGTTCTCGGCGAGCAGGCCCCGGCGGAAGTCCAGCAGGGCCCGCCCCGGAGCCCCCGGCGGGATCAGCGCGGCGGCCCGGCCGAGCGCGGCCCGCGCCTCGTCCGCCCGGTCCCGTACGCGGTGGAGCGTGGAGGTGTAGGCGAGCCGGCCCCGCTCGCAGGCGGCCGCCCCGCGCTCCTCGTCGGTGTGGGCCCGTGCCTCGGCGGTGCGCAGCGCGTCCTCGGCCGCCTCCCAGCCCCGCTCGGTGTACAGGCACCGCTCCACCAGCAGCGCGGCCCGCTGGAGCGTCGCCCGGGGGGTGTCCGTGGGCAGGAGGGCCGCCGCGTCGGCCCAGCAGGCCCGTGAGCGCAGCCGCCACACCGCGGTCTGGAGCGGATCGTCATCGGCGGTCGTTCCGTCACCAGACATGGCGGGATGCGCCACGTTGCCCTCCCCGAGCACGCCGTCGAGCTGTTGAGTGCGTGCATTCCAGCACCGATCACCGGGCCGGGCCAAGAGGGTGGGTGAAACTTTTCACAAAGTTGCGGACCGGGGGCCGAACGGCCGTCCCGTGGCGCCGGAAGATCGAATCCGCTCCCCGGCGCCGACCGCGCTGATCACGCCCGTACGGCCGTACTCAGCTCATCCGCAGCGCGAGGAAGAAGTCCAGCTTGTCCTCCAGCCGGGACAGGTCCCGGCCCGTCAGCTGCTCGATCCGCCCCACCCGGTACCGGAGGGTGTTGACGTGCAGATGGAGCCGGCTCGCGCACCGCGTCCAGGAGCCGTCGCTGTCGAGGAACGCCTCGAGGGTCGGGATCAGCTCGGCCCGGTGCCGCCGGTCGTACTCGGTGAGCGGGTCCAGCAGCCGGGCGGTGAAGGCGCGCCGCACGTCGTCCGGGACGAACGGCAGCAGCAGCACGTGCGAGGCCAGCTCCTGGTGCCCCGCCGCGCACACCCGGCCGGGCCGGGCCGCGGCGACCCGGCGGGCGTGCCGGGCCTCCTCCAGTGCCCCGCGCAGCCCCTCCGCCGAGTGCACGGCGGCGGACACGCCGAGGGTGAGCCGCCCGTCGCCCTCCAGCCCCGCCGACAGCGCCTCGCGCACCGACCGCAGCAGCGCGTCGGCGTGCAGTCCGGCCTCGGAGCCGTCGTGCTCGGCGGAGACCGCGGGCAGCGGCACCAGCGCCACCGCCTCGTCCCCGGAGTGCGCGACGGCGACCCGGTCGGCCGGCTCCGGGCCGGTGGCCAGCGGGTCGACGAGGACCTCCTCCAGCAGCGACTGGGCGACCGGCCCGCCCGCCGCCGTCCCGTCCTCCCACTCGACCCGGGCCACGACGACCTGCCAGTGCGGCGCCGCCCCGAGCCCCGGCAGCAGCACGGGCGCGGCGACCCTGAGGCGGGCCGCGATCTCGGCGGGCGCGGCCCCGCCCTGCACCAGCTCCAGCACCTCCTGGGCGAGCCGGCGCCGTACCGTACGGGCGGCGTCGCGCCGGTCCTGCTCGACGGCGATGAGCTGGGTGACACCCCGGAGCAGGTCGAGCCGCTCCTCGGGCCAGTCGGCGGCGTCCGCCTCCACGGCCAGCAGCCAGTCCGACAGCACGGTCTCCCGTACGTCCGGCACCGCCTGCGGCGCGCGGCCGGAGGAGCGGACCGGGAACAGGGAGTACGTGACGCCGTCGAGCTGCACCCGGTGCGGTCCGCGCCGCCCGGTGCGTACGGCGGCCAGGTGCTCGGCGGCGAGCCGCGCGCAGGTCTCCGGCGGCAGTGCCGGGCCCGCGACCTCGGACCCGGCGATCAGGCGGCCCGTGGGGGAGAGCACCCAGGCGCGCAGGTCGAGATCGCTGCCGAGCAGGTCGAGGACCACGTCCGGCCCGCCGCCCGCCGGGCCGGAGGTCATCATGCGCCGGTGCCGGTCCACCACGGCGGCGAGGTCACCGGCGCGCTCGCCGGAGACCTGGCGCACCACGTGCTCGGTGATGGTGGCGAAGGCCACCGACTCGTGCACCGCGAACAGCGGCATCCGGTGCTGGGCACAGGCCACCAACAGGTCCTCGGGTATGTCTCCCAGCTCGGCCTCCCCGGCGGCCAGGGCGGTGACCCCGGCCTGTACCAGGAGGCGGACGAACGGCTCGGAGTCGGTGGCGTCCCGGCGCCAGGCCAGACCGGTGAGGACCAGCTCGCCGCCGGAGAGGTAACGGCTCGGGTCCCGCAGGTCGGTCGTCATGACCCCGCGGACCGTACGGTCCAGTTCGTCCTCGCCGCCGAGCAGCCGCAGCCCCAGCGCATCGGTGTCCAGCAGTGCGCGCAGCCGCATCTCGTCGCCGCCGTTCTGTGTCGAAACTCTTCGTGATCTGGATGGGTGACGGAGGCGGAGCCGGCGCGGGGCGCGCGGCCCGTGCCCCGCGCCTGCGGTGTCTCCTGTGTTTCCGGAGGAAAACGGAGGGGTTGCCGAGGGCCTTCGTTCATACGAATCTACAAGATGACCGCCGTGGCCAGCCAACTCCTTCGGGTTTTCGGTGACTGACCCCGTTGGAAGAAGGACCGGTGTACTGACTTCACGAGCCCCGTGTCATGAGACGGAAGAAGAGAGCCGGGCCATGGAATTCCTTCGCCCCGCAAGCTGGCAGGAGGCGCTCGCCGCGAAGGCCGAGCACCCCACCGCCGTGCCGATCGCCGGGGGCACCGATGTGATGGTGGAGATCAACTTCGACCACCGCCGCCCCACCCACCTCCTGGACCTCACCCGCATCGGCGAGCTGACCGAGTGGGAGACCGGCACGGACTCCGTACGCCTGGGCGCCTCCGTCCCGTACGCCCGGATCATGCGCCACCTGCGTGCCGAGCTGCCCGGTCTCGCGCTCGCCGCGCACACCGTCGCCTCGCCGCAGATCCGCAACCGGGGCGGGGTCGGCGGCAACCTGGGCACCGCCTCGCCCGCCGGGGACGCCCACCCGGCGCTGCTCGCGGCCGGGGCCGAGGTCGAGGCGGAGTCGGCGGCGCGCGGCACCCGGCTCATCCCCGTCGACACCTTCTACACCGGGGTCAAGCGCAACGCCCTGGAGCCCGACGAGCTGATCCGCGCCGTCCGGATCGCCCGGGCGGACGGCCCCCAGCAGTACTCCAAGGTCGGCACCCGCAACGCCATGGTCATCGCGGTGTGCGCCTTCGGCCTCGCCCTGCACCCCGAAACCCGTACCGTCCGCACCGGCATCGGCTCCGCCGCGCCCACCCCGATCCGGGCCGAGGTGGCCGAGCAGTTCCTCAACTCGGCCTTGGAGGAGGGCGGGTTCTGGGAGAGCGGACAGATCATCGCGCCGTCGGCCGTGAAGCAGTTCGCCACCCTGTGCGCCGCCGCCTGCAACCCCATCGACGACGTGCGCGGCACCGCCGGCTACCGGCGCCACGCGATCGGCGTGCTGGCCCGCCGCACGCTGATGTGGGCCTGGGAGTCCTACCGGGGCGGGCACCGGGTCACCGAAGGAGCCGCGTGATGCGCGTCAGTCTGACCGTCAACGGACGCCCGCAGCAGGCCGACGACGTCTGGGAGGGCGAGTCCCTGCTCTACGTGCTGCGCGAACGCCTCGGCCTGCCCGGTGCCAAGAACGCCTGCGAACAGGGTGAGTGCGGCTCCTGCACCGTCCGCCTGGACGGCGAGCTGGTCTGCTCCTGCCTGGTCGCGGCCGGCCAGGCCGAGGGCCGCGAGGTCGTCACCGTCGAGGGCCTGGCCGACCACGCCGCAGGGCGCCGAGCCACCGCGCCCGGCGTCGGCCTGGACGAGGCCCGGCGCTGGCAGCCGGTGCCCGGGGAGGGCGCACGACTGGCGCCGATCCAGCAGGCGTTCATCGACGCCGGCGCCGTCCAGTGCGGCTTCTGCACCCCCGGCCTGCTGGTCGCCGCCGACGAACTCCTGGAACAGAACCCGGAGCCCACCGACGCCGACATCCGCGAGGCGCTCTCCGGCAACCTGTGCCGCTGCACCGGCTACGAGAAGATCATGGACGCGGTCCGCCTGGCGGCCGCCCGGCAGGCCGAGGAGGTCTGACATGCCCGCATCCGGACCGGCCGGCGTCCCCACGAAGATCACCCAGGGCGCCCAGGCAGCGGGCGGCATCGGCGAGTCCACGCTCCGCCCGGACGGCATCCTCAAGGTGACCGGCGAGTTCGCCTACTCCTCCGACCTGTGGCACGAGGACATGCTCTGGGGCCACCTGCTGCGCTCCACCGTCGCCCACGCCGAGATCGTGAGCATCGACGTCTCCGAGGCCCTCGCCCTGCCCGGCGTGCACGCCGTCCTGACCTACGACGACCTGCCCACCGGCGTACGCACCTACGGCCTGGAGATCCAGGACACCCCGGTGCTCGCCCACGGCAAGGTCCGCCACCACGGCGAACCCGTCGCCGCCGTCGCCGCCGACCACCCCGAGACCGCCCGCCGGGCCGCCGCCAGGATCCGCGTCGAGTACCGCGAACTGCCCGTCATCACCGACGAGTCGTCCGCCACCGCCCCCGGCGCGGTCCTGGTCCACGAGGGCCGCACCGACCACTACGCCCCCTACGTGACCCACCCCAACATCCTGCACCGCCAGCCCATCGTGCGCGGCGACGCGGCCGCGGCCGCCGGGCGGGCCGATGTGATCGTGCGCGGCGAGTACACCTTCGGCATGCAGGACCAGGCGTTCCTCGGCCCCGAGTCCGGGCTGGCGGTGCCCGAGGAGGACGGCGGGGTCCACCTCTACATCGCCACCCAGTGGCTCCACTCCGACCTGCGCCAGATCGCCCCCGTCCTGGGCCTGCCCGAGGACAAGGTCCGTATGACGCTGGCCGGGGTCGGCGGCGCGTTCGGCGGCCGCGAGGACCTGTCGATGCAGATCCAAGCCTGCCTGCTGGCCCTGCGCACCGGCCGGCCGGTGAAGATCGTCTATGACCGGTTCGAGTCCTTCTTCGGCCATGTCCACCGCCACCCGGCCAAGCTGACCTACGAGCACGGCGCGACCAGGGACGGCCTGCTCACCCATGTGAAGTGCCGGATCGTGCTGGACGGCGGCGCCTACGCCTCCGCCTCCCCGGCCGTCGTCGGCAACGCCGCCTCCCTCGGCATCGGCCCGTACAACGTCGGCGACGTGGACATCGAGGCCCTCGCGCTCTACACCAACAACCCGCCCTGCGGGGCGATGCGCGGCTTCGGCGCCGTCCAGGCGTGCTTCGCCTACGAGGCCCAGATGGACAAGCTGGCCAAGGAACTCGGGCTCGACCCGGTGGAGTTCAGGCAGCGCAACGCGATGGAGCAGGGCAGCACGCTGCCCACCGGACAGGTGGTGGACTCGCCCGCACCGGTCGCCGAACTCCTGCGCCGCGTCAAGGCGATGCCCATGCCGCCCGAGCGCCAGTGGGAGTCCAGCGAGGGCGCCGACGTACGGCAGCTGCCCGGCGGTCTCTGCAACACCACCCACGGCGAAGGGGTGGTGCGCGGGGTCGGGTACGCGGTCGGCATCAAGAACGTCGGTTTCTCCGAGGGGTTCGACGACTACTCCACCGCCCGGGTCCGCATGGAGGTCGTCGCCGGGGAGCCGGTCGCCGTCGTGCACACCGCGATGGCGGAGGTCGGCCAGGGCGGGGTCACCGTGCACGCGCAGATCGCCCGCACCGAACTCGGCGTGGAGAAGGTCACCATCCAGCCCGCCGACACCCGTGTGGGCAGCGCCGGTTCGACCTCCGCCTCCCGGCAGACCTACGTCACCGGCGGCGCCGTCCGCAACGCCTGCGCGCTGGTGCGGGAGAAGGTGCTGGAGATCGGACGCCGCAAGTTCGGTACGTACCACCCCGCCTGGGCCACCGCCGAACTCCTGCTGGAGCGCGGCAAGGTGGTCACCGACGGGGGTGAGGTGCTGGCCGGCCTCGCGGACGTGCTGGAGGGGGAGAGCGTCGAGATCGAGCGGGAGTGGCGGCACCGGCCGACCCAGCCCTTCGACCGGCTCACCGGCCAGGGCAACGGCCATGTGCAGTACTCCTTCGCCGCGCACCGTGCCGTCGTGGAGGTCGACACCGAGCTGGGCCTGGTGAAGGTGGTCGAGCTGGCCTGCGCCCAGGACGTCGGCAAGGCCCTCAACCCGCTCTCCGTGCTCGGCCAGATCCAGGGAGGCACCGTGCAGGGGCTCGGGGTCGCGGTGATGGAGGAGATCCTCGTGGACCCGGTGACGGCGAAGGTGCGCAACCCGTCCTTCACCGACTATCTGATCCCGACCATCCTCGACACCCCGACCATCCCGGTCGACGTCCTCGAACTCGCCGACCACCACGCCCCCTACGGGCTGCGGGGCGTCGGCGAGGCCCCCACCCTGTCGTCCACCCCGGCGGTGCTCGCCGCCGTCCGCGCCGCCACCGGACTCGAGCTGAACCGCACCCCGGTCCGGCCCGAGCATCTCACCGGCACGGCATGAGAGCGATGCGTCAGGAGGCCGTCGGATGCTGGACATCGCCGAGGAACTGAACGTGTGGGCCGCCGAGGGCCGGGACTTCGCGGTCGCCACCGTGGTCGCCGTCAGCGGCAGCGCCCCCCGCCGCCCCGGTGCCGCCCTCGCGGTCGACGCCGGGGGCACGGCCGTCGGGTCGGTCTCCGGCGGCTGCGTGGAGGGCGCGGTGTACGAGCTGTGCCAACAGACACTGGCGGACGGCAGGCCCGCGCTGGAGCGCTTCGGGTATGACGACGAGGGCGGCCTGGGAGTGGGTCTGACCTGCGGGGGAGCCATCGACGTCCTGGTGGTCCCGGTCCGCGCCGACAGCCGTCACCGGCCGGTGCTCGCCGCCGCGCTGGACGCCGCCGCCGGCAGCCGGGCCGTAGCGCTCGCCCGGATCACGGCGGGTCCGCCCGAACTGCTCGGCGGCGCGCTCCTGATCGACAGTGACGGCAACCCGCACGGCGGCCTCGGCGGCCACCCGGATCTCGACCGCACGATCGCCGCCGAGGCGGCCGCCTTCCTGGACGCGGGCCGCACCGGCACCGTGCAGCTGGGGGTGCGCGGCGCGCGCTGCGGGGACCCGGTCACCGTGCTGATCGAGGCGGCCGTCCCACCGCCCCGCATGATCGTGTTCGGCGCCGTCGACTTCGCAGGCGCGCTGGTCCGGGTCGGCAAGTTCCTCGGGCACCACGTCACCGTGTGCGACGCCCGGCCGGTGTTCACCACCCGCGCCCGGTTCCCCGAGGCCGACGAGGTGGTCGTCGACTGGCCGCACCGCTACCTGGAGCGCACCGCGACCGACGCCCGCACGGTGCTGTGCGTCCTCACCCACGACCCCAAGTTCGATGTACCGCTGCTCCGGCTGGCCCTCGGCCTGCCCGTCGCCTACGTCGGCGCGATGGGCTCCCGGCGCACCCACCTCGACCGGCTGGAGCGGCTGCGCGAGGCGGGCGTCACCGACCGTCAACTGGCCCGGCTGCGCTCGCCGATCGGGCTCGACCTGGGCGCCCGTACCCCGGAGGAGACGGCGCTGTCCATCGCGGCGGAGATCGTCGCCGCCCGGCGCGGCGGCACCGGCATCTCGCTGACCGGCGCCCACACCCCGATCCACCACGACCTCCCCCTGGGGCTGGGCTCGTCCGCCTGAGCGCGCGCGGAAAAACCGGTTACGGCCCCTGCGGCGGGCGTGCTTGCATGACGGCATGCTTCCTGCCGACCGGCTCCTCGCCTTCGCCGCGCTGTCCCTGCTGCTGATCGTGGTGCCGGGGCCGAGCGTGCTGTTCGTCGTGGGCCGGGCGCTCGCCCACGGACGCCGGGCGGCCCTCACCACCGTCGTCGGGAACACGCTGGGCGCGTATGTGCTCGTCGCGGCCGTGGCGCTCGGTGTCGGGTCGGTCGTGGAGCGCTCGGTCCTCGCCTTCACCGTGCTCAAGCTCGCGGGCGCCGCCTACCTGGTGTACCTGGGGGTCACGGCGTGGCGGCGGCGCGGCTCGCTGCGGGCCGCGTTCACCCCGGACGCCCCGGCGCACAGCGGGCCGCGCACCCTGTGGGACGGGTTCGTGGTCGGGGTGGCCAACCCCAAGACGATCGTGTTCTTCGCCGCCGTCCTGCCCCAGTTCACCGACCCCGCTCGGGGCCGGGTGCCCCTTCAGATGCTGTTGCTCGGGCTGGTGTTCAACGCCATCGCGCTCGTCTGCGACAGCGTCTGGGGGCTTGCCGCCTCGGCCGCGCGGGACTGGTTCGCCCGCTCACCGCGCCGGCTGGCGGCCGTCGGCGGCGCGGGCGGGCTCGCCATGGTCGGGCTCGGGGTGACGGTCGCGGTCACGGGCCGTACGGACTGACGGTCCGCGCGCCCCAACTCCCACGCGCGCCCAAGTCCGACGTGCGCCCAAGTCCCACGCGCGCCCAAGCCCCGCCCCGAGGGCTCACTCCCGCCTGAGCAGCCCGTTCACCACGCGTCCGAACATCCACTGCGCGGCGCTCGTCACCACGCCGTCGAAGGCGCGGGGCAGGAAGGACACGCGCAGTTCCTCCCGCCACACCACGCGGGCCCGCCCGCCGGGCCCCGGCCGTACCTCGATCTCCGCCCAGCCGAGCACCACCCGGCCGCGCTTCTCCAGCCGGCAGAACCCCGGTTCGCCGTCCAGCGGAGGGCGCCACACGGTGATGTCCATCGGATCGTCGAAGACCAGCGGGCCGACACCCGTACGGGCCAGGATGCGGGTGCCCACCCCGGTCGGCGGGGGCGTCACCACCGTCATCCGGGTGAGCGGCACCAGATCCCCGTGCCGGGGCCAGTCGGTGAGCCGGCGCCACGCCTCGGCGAGCGAGAGGGGGACGGTGCGTTCGAGCGTGAAGAGAGACACGCCCCGATCGTAGGGAATCGCCGTCCGCCACCTGGGGGTTCACCCCGGCGGGTCACCTGCCCGGCGGATGGACCGGAGTGCCGCCGGCGCACGCGGGGACCCGCACGCCCACCGGCACGCCCCCAGGAGTGACCCCTGCGGACCATGGATAGGGAGGCGCTGCGGGCCGCTCGTGGTGGCTCGCAGCGCCCCCCTGGTCATGCACCCGAGCGTGCTCGGGAAGTCTTCCGGGTCACGAGTTGACCTGCGCGGTCACCAGGCTGGAGAAGGTGGTCAGCCGGGTGTAGACCCCCGGGTAACCGGCCTCCGCGCAGCCCTCGCCCCAGGAAGTGATCCCTGCCAGGACGCCCCCGATGATCAGGGGACCGCCGCTGTCGCCCTGGCAGGTGTCGACGCCACCGGAGGTGAGTCCGGCGCAGACCATGTCGGACTGGACGAAGTCCGAACCGTAGGAGTTGCGGCAGCTGGAGTCGGACACGGTCGGCACCGTCGCGGTCCGGAGCTGGTTGGAGGAGCTGCCGCTCTCCGAGGTGGTGCCCCAGCCGAGGATGCGGGCGGTGGTGCCCGCCGCGTACACGCCGGTCTGGGAGGGGGAGACGTAGGACACCGGGGTGTACGGCATCGACGTCGACAGGGTCAGGACGGCCACGTCGTCGCCGCGGGTGGCGTCGGTGTAGTCCGGGTTGATCCAGATCTTGCTGACGCGGCTCACCGTGCCGTTGGTGCCGTTCAGGTAGGTGCGGCCACCGACCACCCGGACGCTGCTCGTGGACTCGCCGACCATGCAGTGGGCCGCCGTGACCACCTTCTTGGCGGACACCAGGGTGCCGCCGCAGAACTGGCTGCCGGACGCGTCCGTGATCTGCATGACGTACGGGTACGCGGTCGTGGTGGTGGTCGTGCCGCCCACGATGGGCTGGGGAGCGGCGCTCGCCGCGGGAGCGGCCACGAGCGCGGTCGCCGCGGCGGCGGCGGTCGCCAGCACGGTCACGGCGGTCTTTCTGGCACGTCTGAGCCCGAACATGAGTCTCCTCAGTGGGGGTTGCCGGTGGGGGTCGCGCGGGTGTGGGGGTGGTGCACGAGAACGGGGCACCCCCGGCTCCGGTGGAGCGGAGAGGGGCGGGATTCCGAACCCGTGTGCCCGGCGAGCGGCACGCCCCTCACGCTAGGACCCGGAACTCCCGCCTCCCAATGAGGGAACCCCCTAGGGGGTCAGGGGAGGGAAAACCCTCGGTCCGGCTCAGTTAACCGGGGGCGCCGTCACTTTGCGCGGCGACCTGCGGCCAATCGGACGATGTCCACCCGTGAGCGGATACCCAGCTTCCGGTAGACCCGGGTCAGGGTCGCCTCCACCGTCTTCACGCTCACGAACAGCCGTGCTGCTATTTCCCGGTTGGTGGCGCCCTCCATCACCAGCGCGGCCACCTGACGCTCCATCGCGGCCAGCCCCGCCAGCGCGTCCAGCGTCTCCGGGGCGTCCGGCACGGGCACCGGCGGCGCGGGCTCCGGCGCGCTGCGGGCCTCGTCCACCTGGCCCAGCCAGGGCAGCGCCCGGCAGCGCCGGAACAGCCGGGTCGCCTCGTCGTACACGGTGCCCCTGCGGCGGGCCCCCTCCGGGGAACGGGCGCGGAGCTGGGCCAGGGCGAACGCGGCGCGGGCCGCCTCCAGCCCGTAGCCCAGTCCCGTGAGCCGGTCCTGAGCGGACGTCAGCCGGGCCTGCGCGCCCTCCTGGTCGCCGCGGGCCGCCCGCACCAGGGCCTCCGCCCGGTCCAGGACCGCGAGCACGCTCGCCCGGCCGAGGCGCTCGGCGTGCTCCCGGCTGGTGTCGATGAGGTCCTGCGCCTCGGCGGGTTCACCGATGCGGACCAGCGCCTCCGCGAGGTCCCCCTGCCAACGGCCGCGCGCCGGGTCGGTGATGCCGAGGTCCTGCTCCAGACGGCGTACCCGGCGCAGCGCGCGCACCGTCCCGGCCGCGTCCCCGGCCACCAGTTGGGCGTATCCGAGGGCGGCGAGCGCCCGCGAGAGGTACATCTGGTCGCCGTCCTGCTCGGCGTGCTCCACCGCCTCGTGGGCGAGCGACAGCGCCCGGCCCACGTCCCCGCCGGACGCCTCGGCCATCGAGGTCAGCATGGCGGAGGCGGTCTCCCCGATCCCGGAGTCCCGCGCGAGCCTGAGCGCCTCCCGGGCCAGCTCCAGGGCGCGCCCGCAGTGCCCGGCGTGCAGCTCGGTCTCCGCGAGCCCGCGCAGGAAGTGCACCTCGCTCTCCACCGAACCCCGCCGCCGCACCTCGCCCAGCAGCGCGGTCACCGTGCCGCGCGCCTCGTCCAGCCGGTCGCCCATGACCAGCCAGCGGAACCGCGCGCTGCCCGCCCCGTTGTGATGGCACGCCACCGACGCGTCCTGGGGCTCGCGCAGCGCCCGCTTGATGGTGCGGGGTGCCTCCGGATGGCCCATCAGGGTCTCCGTCTGCGCCTGGAAGGCCAGCGCCATCAGCTCGGTTCGCCGGTCCCCGCCGTGCTCGGCCAGCGCGGCCGCGTGCGCGGCGGCGGTACGGGCCTCGGTGAAGTCGCCCTGCACGATCAGCGCCCGCCAGGCGAGCTGGTAGTTGACCAGGGCCAGCAGCCGGGGGTCCTGCCCGGCGTCGGCGAGCGCCTGCGGGAAGACGGCGTCGACCTCGGCCATGGTGTGCCCGGCGGTGTCGATGACGACGATCCAGGCCCGCACCCGTTCGGCGGCCACGGCGGTACGGCTCAGCACCTCGCGGGCGATGTCCCGGGCGAGGTCGACCTCGCCGGCCGTGATCGCGTCCTCGGCGGCCGTCAGCCGCCGCTCCTCGGCGCCGGGCACGCCGTCGGCCGGGGTGCGGCGCGCGGCCAGCAGGCCGAGCTGGGCGGCGACCGAGGGCGCGCCCCGGTCGCGGGCGAGGGTCGCGGCCCCGGCGAGCTTCGCCGCCACCTCCGGGTCGGTACCGGTGGTGGCGAGCGCCAGGTGGCGGGCGCGCTCGATCGGGTCGGAGGCGGCGGTGGACAGTGCCGCGTGCGCGGCCCGCCGCTCCGGCGCGGGTGCCTCGGCGTACAGGGCCGCGGAGATCAAGGGGTGCGCGAACCGGACGGCCGGGGCCTCCGGCTCGGTGGCGAGCAGGCCGAGTTCGGCGGCCTGGGCGCACTCCGCCTCGGCGTTCTCCCGGCCGGCCGCGTGCAGCAGGGCCGGGGTGGGGCGGGCGCCCGCACTGGCCACCAGCAGGGTGCGGCGGGCCTCCACCGAGAGCATGTCCAGCCGGCTGAGGACCAGGGCGCGCAGCGAGGTCGGCACCGGCAGCGGCTCGCCGGGCCGGGGCGGGGTCGGGCTGTCGGCGAGCGCGCGGCTCAGCTCCAGCGCGAACAGCGGGTTGCCGCCGCTGGTGCGGTGGATCTCGCGGACCGTGGAGCGGGGGAGCGCGCCGTGGCCCCGGTGGTCGAGCAGCCGGGCCACCTGGGTGCGGTTGAGGGGGCCGAGGCGGACGGCGGCGGTGTCCGGGGGACAGGCGCGCAGATGTCGGTCGTACTCCTGGCTCTCCGGACCCTCGGTGCGTACCGCGCACAGCAGTTGCACCGGGGTGCCGCCCAGGCGGCGGGCGGCGAAGCCGAGGAGTTCGGCGCTGGCCGGGTCGAGCCACTGGAGGTCGTCGGCGACCAGCAGGACCGGGCCGCGCGCGGCGAGGGCGCGCAGGGCGGAGAGCACCGCCAGGCGCAGGGCGAGACCGTCGCGCTGGAGGCTGGACTCGCCCCGGCCGGTGAGCGCCGACTCCAGCGCGGTCAGCTGGGCCGAGGGGAGGTGCGGCGCGATCTCGTCCAGGACCAGCCCGAGGAGGTCGGCCAGGGCGAGGAAGGGCAGATGCGATTCGGACTCGGTGGCCGAGCAGCGCAACACGGTGTGCGCGGTGGCACCGTATTCCTCGGCCAATGCCCGCAGGAAGGTCGATTTCCCTATTCCGGCCGGGCCGTGCACCAGCACGCTGCCGCCCGAGGCGAGCTGTTCCCTCGCGTCGGCGAACAGTTCCTCGCGGCCGATGAGCAGGTCGGGGCGGCATCGGGCAGGCTCCTGGAAGTCCCGTCGCACGGTTCGCCCGCTCCCCTCGTGTGTCGTGTCCGGGCCAAATTCTAGGCAACGGAGCCCGGAATTCGTCGAGAAGTCGTGGTGAGGGAAATAACAGCCCGTCAAGCATCGTCAAATTCAAAGCGGGCCTATGTGAATGGCATGTTTCGCCGGCGGTTGCCGGGGGACCGGAGTGTCCGGTTCCGGCCCCTAGGGAAGAACCCCGGCCCGGCGAGCCGCCGTCACCGCCTCCCCCCGGGTGTGCGCGCCAAGTTTGCGCATCGCCGCGCGCAGATAGCCCTTCACCGTCTCCGGGCGCAGGCCCAGCCGGTCGGCGACGGCCGCGTTGGTGGCGCCGGTCGCCACCCAGGTCAGCACGTCCAGCTCACGCGGGGCCAGCGCCGGACTTCCTTGCGGAGCCGGTGCGGTCAGCAGGGCGCAGGCCGCCAGCAGTTCGGCGCGCAGCTCCGGGTCCGCGATGCGCGGGGCCAGCGCCCGCAGCGCCGCGTGCGCCTCCCGTACGTCCTCCTGGCGGGCCCCCGGTTCCGGTACGGCGGGCCGGAGCGCGGCCAGCAGACCCCGCGCCTCGTCCCGTACCGCGAGCGCCCGCTCGACCTGACGCGCCGCCGCCACCGCACCGCCGAGCGCCCGGTCGCCCAGGGGCTGAGCCGAGCGCAGCGCGCCGTACAGCACCCCCCGCACCCGGTGCCGTACCACCAGCGGCACCGCGAGCACCGAGCGCAGGCCCTCGGCGGCCACCGGGGCGTCGTACTCGTGGCTGATCCGCCGGGAACTGGAGTAGTCCGGCACCGCGCAGGCCCGGCCCAGCGCCACAGCCCGGCCGCCGAGTCCGGTGCCGGAGGTCACCACCAGCGAGCGCAGCGCGGCCGTGGCGGTGCCGCTCAGCTCGCTGATCCGGATCTGCGCCGCGCCGGGGCCGACCGCTCCGCCGAACGCGACCGGCAGTCCCGTCGCGCGCCGCAGCCCGGCCAGCGCACCCCGAATCTCCGCCGTCGCCACGGCATCTGCTGCCACCTTCTCGCTCCTTCGTGCCGCCACCCCCGTTCGGGGGTGGTGAGACCCGCATCACGGATTAGACGATGGGGGAGAGCCGCCCGGCAATGGTCCGGGACGCGGGAGTGCGCCGGCGGTGGACGGCCGCGGCAGCGAGGAGGACACGGATGACGACCCCGACGGAGCTGCTCCGCAGCGCCCGCGATTTCCTGCTGGAGCACCGGGAGGACTACCAGGGTGCCTGTGACGGCTTCCGCTGGCCCGAGTTCGAGCACTTCAACTGGGCGCTGGACTGGTTCGACGTGATCGCGCAGGGCAACGACCGCACCGCCCTGCACATCGTGGAGGAGGACGGGAGCGAGACCCGGCTCTCCTTCGCCGAACTGTCCGACCGCTCCGACCGGGTGGCCAACCACTTCAAGGCGCTGGGCGTCGGCGCGGGGGACCGGGTCCTCGTCATGCTCGGCAACCAGGCCGAGCTGTGGGAGACCATGCTCGCCGCGATGAAGCTGCGTGCCGTGGTCATCCCGGCCACCCCGCTGCTCGGCCCCGCCGATCTGCGGGACCGGGTCGACCGGGGCGAGGTCGCGCATGTGATCGCGCGCGCCGAGGACACCGCCAAGTTCGACGAGGTCCCCGGCACCTACACCCGGATCTCGGTCGGCGGGCTGCCCGAGGAGGCGTGGGAGCCGTACGAGGACGCCTACGCGGTGCCCGGCGGGTTCCTGCCCGACGGGCCGACCCTCGCCGGCGACCCGCTGATGCTCTACTTCACCTCCGGGACCACCGCCCGCCCCAAGCTGGTCGAGCACACCCACACCTCGTACCCGGTCGGTCATCTCGCCACCCTGTACTGGATCGGCCTCCGGCCCGGCGACGTCCACCTCAACATCTCCTCGCCCGGCTGGGCCAAGCACGCCTGGTCCAACCTGTTCGCACCCTGGAACGCCGAGGCGACCGTCTTCGTCGTCAACTACTCCCGCTTCGACGCCGCCCGGCTGATGGCCGAGATGGACCGGGCCCGGGTCACCACCTTCTGCGCACCGCCCACCGTGTGGCGGATGCTGATCCAGGCCGACCTGACCCAGCTCGCCACCCCGCCCCGCGAGGCCGTCGCCGCCGGGGAGCCGCTCAACCCCGAGGTGGTCGAACAGGTCCGGCGGGCCTGGGGCGTGACCGTACGGGACGGGTTCGGGCAGACCGAGACGGCCGTGCAGATCTCCAACAGCCCCGGCCAGGAGCTGCGTTCGGGCTCCATGGGCCGGCCCAGCCCCGGCTACCGCGTCGAACTCCTCGACCCGGTGACCGGCACGCCCGGCGCCGCGGAGGGCGAGATCGCGCTCGACCTCTCCGCGCGGCCCGTCGGCCTGATGACCGGCTACCACGGCGACCCCGAGCGCACCGCCGAGGCGATGGCCGGCGGCTACTACCGCACCGGCGACATCGGCTCCCGCGATGCCGACGGGTACGTCTACTACACGGGCCGAAGCGATGACGTCTTCAAGGCCAGTGACTACAAGATCAGTCCCTTCGAGCTGGAGAGCGCGCTGCTGGAGCACGAGGCGGTGGCCGAGGCGGCGGTGGTGCCCGCGCCCGACGACCTCCGGCTCGCGGTGCCGAAGGCGTACGTGGTGCTCGCCGAGGGCTGGGAGCCCGGACCCGGTACCGCGAAGGCGCTCTTCGAGCACTCCCGTGAGGTGCTCGCGCCGTACAAGCGGCTGCGCAGGCTGGAGTTCGGGCCGCTGCCCAAGACCGTGTCCGGCAAGATCCGCCGCATCGAGCTGCGCGAGGCCACGGCCGCGGGCTCGGCGGACGAGTACCGCGAGGAGGACTTCCGGTGACCCTCTCCTACACGCACGGCACCGGCGGCACCGCCCTGCTCGGTGACACCATCGGCGCCAACCTCGCGCGTACGGCGGCCATGTGGCCGGAGAGGGAGGCCCTGGTCGACGTGCCCGCCGGGCTCCGGTGGACCTACGCCGAGTTCGCCGCCGACGTCGAGCGGCTGGCGTGCGCGCTGCTCGCCTCCGGGGTGGCCAAGGGCGACCGGGTGGGCGTCTGGGCGGTCAACCGGGCGGAGTGGGTGCTCGTCCAGTACGCCACCGCGCAGGTCGGCGCGATCATGGTCAACGTCAACCCGGCCTACCGCACCCACGAGGTGGAGTACGTCCTCCGGCAGGCCGGCGTCTCCCTGCTGTTCGCCTCCACCGAGCACAAGGGCAGCGACTACCGGGCCATGGTGGACGAAGTGCGCCCCAAGCTGCCGGAACTGCGGCGGACGGTGTACTTCGGGGAGCCGGGCTGGGAGGAGTTCACCGCGCTCGGTGCCGACGTCTCCGCACAGCGACTGCGCGCCCGGGAAGCCGAGTTGTCCTGCGACGACCCGATCAACATCCAGTACACCTCGGGCACCACCGGCTTCCCGAAGGGCGCCACCCTCTCCCACCACAACATCCTCAACAACGGCTTCTTCGTGGGGGAGTTGGTCGCCTACACCGAGCAGGACCGGATCTGCGTACCCGTCCCGTTCTACCACTGCTTCGGCATGGTGATGGGCAACCTCGCGGCCACCTCCCACGGCGCCTGCATCGTCATCCCGGCCCCCTCCTTCGAGCCCGGCGCCTCCCTGGAGGCGGTCCAGCGGGAGCGGTGCACCTCGCTGTACGGGGTGCCCACGATGTTCATCGCGGAGCTGAACCTCCCGGAGTTCGCGGAGTACGACCTCTCCACCCTGCGCACCGGCATCATGGCGGGCTCGCCCTGCCCGGTGGAGGTGATGAAGCGGGTGGTCGCCGAGATGCACATGGCCGAGGTGTCCATCTGCTACGGCATGACCGAGACCTCCCCGGTCTCCTTGCAGACCCGCGTCGAGGACGACCTGGAGCACCGCACCGGGACGGTCGGCCGCGTCCTGCCGCACCTGGAGGTCAAGGTGGTCGATCCGGCCACCGGTGTCACCCTGCCCCGCGGCGAGGCCGGCGAGCTGTGCACCCGTGGCTACAGCGTCATGCTCGGCTACTGGGAGGAGCCCGAGAAGAGCGCCGAGGCCATCGACACCGGCCGCTGGATGCACACCGGCGACCTCGCCGTCATGCGGGAGGACGGCTATGTGGAGATCGTCGGGCGCATCAAGGACATGATCATCCGGGGTGGCGAGAACATCTACCCCCGCGAGATCGAGGAGTTCCTCTACGCCCACCCCAAGATCCGGGACGTCCAGGTGGTCGGCGTGCCGCACGAGCGGTACGGCGAGGAGGTCCTCGCCTGTGTCATCCCGCTCGACCCGGCCGACCCGCTCACGCTGGACGAACTGCGGGCCTTCTGCCGGGACCGGCTGGCCCACTACAAGATCCCGAGCCGGCTCCAGCTCCTGGACGCCTTCCCGATGACGGTGTCGGGCAAGATCCGCAAGGTGGAGCTGCGCCGCAGCCACGGCTCCTGACGTGCTTGCGGGGCGCGGTCGCCCCCGTTGCCTTCCGGCCGAGACCGCGCCCCACAAGTCCCCCGTCCGCAAGGCCCGCCACCCCCGTCCCGGCGGGACCTCGCACTCTCAATCTGCCCTCTCCCGGCGGCGGTTGAAGCCTTTCGGGCGGTCTTCAGAGGTTGATTTGAGGTTGGCCCCCCGGAGCCGGGCGCCCCACGACTCGAGTCGCCCGGTGTCTCACAGCTCGTGCTCCGACAGCCCCGGCCAGTCGTCCGGGCCGCCGCCCACCCAGTCGATCAGGTCGCTCTCCTCGACCTCGATGCGGTCGAGGTCGGCCAGGCGGAGGATCTCGATCACGTCGTCCAGATGGGAGGCGAGGCCGAGGGTGACCTCACCCTCGGTGACCCGGCGGGAGCCGTCGAGCGCCGGGGGGTGGACCACGATGTGCGGATACCGCGTCGGATCGGCCATGGGTTCAGCGTCCTGCGGATCGGGCGGCGCCGCTACTCGACGGCGGTCCCGGGAATTCGCCCGGGATTCACCGGCCGCCGCCCCTGCCCTCTTCCCCGGCACCGGCCGGGCTTCTGGGGGTCTTTCTTCCGGATCAGGCCGGCTCCAGCCGACGGCGCCCTCTCAGATGACTCGAGCGGGGGCTGGTGCGTGCAGCTGCAAGGCGGAGGAGGGAGTCGACGCGATGGGGTCCCCCCGCGAGCGCAGCCGCGTGCGGGGCCGGTGCGCAGGGGGTGTCCACTAGGGTCGTAGGACCGAGAGCTGGGGGCAGAGTTGAGACTGCGAGTGGAGTTCACCACCGAACCCTTCGACCTGGACGTCCCGCCCGCGCACGCGGTGGCGGCCCGCGAGGTCGTGGAGGGCGGCGGGCTGGACACGGTGGACGTGGGGCCGTTCGGCACCATGGCCGAGGGTGGTGCGGACGGGGTGCTCAGTGCCGTGGACGCGCTGCTGCGGCGGAGCCTGGAGGCCGGGGCGACGCGGATATCCCTGCAGGTCAACGTGGTCGGGGAGGGCGGTAGATGACCGCCGTGGAGTCCTTCGTCGCCGCCGTGCGCCCTCTCGTGGACGCCATGGGCGGTGAACTCCTTCCGCCGGGCGAGGCGGGCCCGGACGACGTGGTGCTGGCCTGGGAGGGCGCCGAGGTCGTCGCCGTACGGCTGCCGCAGCTCGCGGAGTCCCTCGACCACATCCTCACCGCGCTGGAGCGCCGGGAGGGGCGGCCGCTGGCCGAGCTGGACCGCAAGGCCAAGCAGGGAATCGTCCGGACGCTGGAGGCGCGGGGCGCCTTCGCCGTGCGGCACGGCGTGGAGACCGTGGCGGGGGCGCTGGGCGTCAGCCGCTTCACCATCTACAACTACCTCAACCGGGACAAGAGCCGCTGAGGCCGCCCGGTAACCCAGAATTTTCAACAAAGTGTTGACGTGCCGTCGCGGTGAGGCGTTAGCTGACGGCACCCCGTCCGGCACGACGGCCCTCGCGGCCACGGAGGCGCCCGTGACATCGCCCGCCACCCCTCTGGGCCTGGCCCGGTTCAACGCTCTCGGGGACGAGGCCGCGCTCGCCGCCCTGCACGAGGTGTGCGCCTCCACCGCATGGGGCCGCCTGCTCCTGGTCGCACGCCCGTACGCCACCCCGGACGACCTGTACCTCGCCGCCGACGCGGCCCTCGCCGGACTCGGCGCCGACGACCTGGCCGAGGCGATGGCGGGCCACCCCCCGATCGGCCGCCCCAAGCCCGGCGACCCCGCCTCCACGCGGGAGCAGCGCGGCATGGCCGACGCCTCCGACGCCCTGCGCGCCGAGATGCTCGAACTGAACCTCGCCTACCAGGACCGCTTCGGCCATGTCTTCCTGATCTGTGCCACCAGCCTGACCGGCGAGCAGATGCGCGACGCCCTGACGGAGCGGCTCGGCAACACGCCGGAGCGGGAACGGGAGATCGCCCGCGCCGAACTGGGCAGGATCAACCGCATCCGCCTGGCCCGACTCGTCGCCTGAAGGACGCCCGCACCATGACCAGCACCGCCTCCGTGTCCACCCACATCCTGGACACCTCGCTCGGCCGCCCCGCGCGGGGCGTCACCGTCCGCCTCTCGGCCCGCACCGCGTCCGGCGCCGACTGGCGCCCGCTCGGCGAGGGAACCACCGACGCCGACGGCCGCTGCCGGGATCTGCCGGCCCCGCCCGGGGACACGGCGCGGGTACGGCTCGACTTCGCCGTGGAGCCGTACCTGCGGGAGAGAGGGGACGCGTTCTTCCCGGAGGTGACCGTCACCTTCGCCGTACGGGCCGGGGAGCACTACCACGTCCCGCTGCTGCTCAGCCCGTTCGGCTACTCCGTATACCGAGGGAGCTAGCTTTCATGGCAGAAACGTCCCGCCCGGCCGGGCCCGCGATCCTGGCGCAGAACCAGTACGGCAAGGCCGAGAACCGGGTCGTCCGGATCACGCGCGACGGCGCCACCCACCACATCAAGGACCTCAACGTCTCCGTCACCCTCAGCGGCGACATGGACGACGTCCACTACTCCGGCTCCAACGCCCACGTCCTGCCGACCGACACCACCAAGAACACGGTGTACGCCTTCGCCAAGCGGTACGGCATCGAGTCCGCCGAGCAGTTCGGCATCCACCTCGCCCGGCACTTCGTCACCTCCCAGGAGGCGATCCGCACGGCCCGCATCCGGATCGAGGAGTACGCCTGGGACCGGATCGGCGCGGAAGACGGCGGGCACTCCTTCGTCCGCAAGGGCCAGGAGGTACGGCTCAGCCAGGTCTTCTACGACGGCACCTCCTGGCAGGTCGTCTCCGGGCTGGGGGACCTGGTGGTGCTGAACTCCACCGACTCAGAGTTCTGGGGCTACGCCAAGGACGAGTACACCACCCTCCCCGAGGCGTACGACCGGGTGCTGGCCACCGAGGTGAACGCCCGCTGGCGGTACGGCTGGACCGGCGAGGCCGACGCGCCCGACTGGGACGCCTCCTACGCCGCGACCCGGCGCCATCTGCTGGAGGCGTTCGCCGGGACCTACTCGTACTCCCTTCAGCAGACCCTGTACGAGATGGGCGCGCGGGTGATCGGAGAGCGTGCTGAGATCGACGAGATCCGGCTTTCCCTGCCGAACAAGCACCACTTCCTGGCCGACCTCACGCCCTTCGGGCTGACCAACGACAACGAGGTGTACCTCGCCGCCGACCGGCCCTACGGCCTGATCGAGGCGACCGTCCTCCGCGAGGGCCGCGAGGCGGCGATCCCGGTGGACCTCACCAACCTCTGAGAGCGAAGGACGAACCGTGGCACCAGCCGAGCGCACCGTCATCGAGAACTGCGCGATCGCCACCGTGGACGCCGACGACACCGAGTACGCCACGGGGCACCTCGTCCTCGCGGGCGACCGGATCGAGTCGGTCGGCGCCGGCCCGGCCCCCGACGGGCTCACCGGGGTCACCCGCCGGATCGACGCCGGCGGGCATCTGGCCACCCCCGGCCTGGTCAACACCCACCACCACTTCTACCAGTGGCTCACCCGTGGTCTGGCAACCGACCACAACCTCTTCGACTGGCTGACCGCCCTCTACCCGATGTGGGCGCGCATCGACGAGGACATGGTGTCCGCGGGCGCGCGGGGCTCGCTGGCGACGATGGCCCGGGGCGGGGTCACCACCGCCATGGACCACCACTACGTCTACCCGCGCGGCACCGGCGACCTGTCCGGCGCCATCGTGCGCGCCGCCCGCGACACCGGCGTCCGCTTCACCCTGGCCCGCGGCTCGATGGACCGGGGCGAGTCGGACGGCGGGCTGCCGCCGGACTTCGCGGTGGAGAGCCTGGAGGAGGCGCTGGCCGCCACCGAGGCCACCGTCGCGGAACACCACGACCCCTCCTTCGGCGCACTGACCCAGGTCGCGGTCGCGCCCTGTTCACCCTTCTCGGTGTCCACCGAACTGATGAAGCAGGGCGCGGAGCTGGCGCGGCGGCTGGGAGTGCGGCTGCACACCCACGGCTCGGAGACGGTGGAGGAGGAGAAGTTCTGCCACCAGCTGTTCGGGATGGGCCCGACCGAGTACTTCGAGTCCACCGGCTGGCTGGGGGAGGACGTGTGGATGGCGCACTGCGTCCACATGAACGACTCCGACATCGCCGCCTTCGCCCGCACCGGCACCGGCGTCGCCCACTGTCCGTCCTCCAACGCCCGGCTGGCGGCGGGGATCGCACGGGTACCGGACCTGCTGAAGGCAGGCGTCCCGGTCGGCCTGGGCGTCGACGGCACCGCCTCCAACGAGTCCGGCGAACTCCACACCGAACTGCGCAACGCCCTCCTCGTCAACCGCCTCGGCCCGCACCGCGAAGCCGCCCTCACCACCCGCCAGGCCCTCCGCCTCGGCACCTACGGCGGCGCCCGGGTCCTGGGCCGGGCAACCGAGATCGGCTCGCTGGAGCCCGGCAAACTCGCCGACCTGGTCCTCTGGCGCATGGACACCCTGGCCCACTCCTCCATCGCCGATCCGGTGGCGGCCCTGGTGCTCGGCGCCCCGGCCCCGGTCACGGCCTCCTTCGTGGGCGGCCGGCAGATCGTGGCGGACGGGGAGCTGCTGCACGTGGACGAGGACGCGATCGCCCGGACCACCCGCGAGCAGGCGCAGCGGCTCGCGCGGAGCTGACCGGGGTCACACCCGGCGCGGGGACGCCAGGAGGTGGCGGGTTCTGGTGCGGGCCTCGGTGTACTCGCCGCACTGCCAGCCCGCCGCCTCCAGCGTGGCCGCGTACGGCTGGAGAGCCGGGCCGTACACCGCGACCGCCTCCGGCTGCGGGGTCGCGCGGACACGGTAGCCGGGGGTGCCGGTGTGCTCCGGCTGGTGGCCGGCCGCTTCCAGGGCGAGGGCGGCGGCGCGGACCAGGTGGGTGCGCTCCCAGCCGCAGGGGCGGTCGGTGGCGCTGTCGTGGTTGGTCATGCGGCGCAGCTCGATCAGGCCCTGCCAGGCATCGCGCACCTCGCGTGTCCGGGAGGCGCCGGACGGTGCCTCCTCCGCGCCGCCGACCCGCGCGGCGAAGACACCGGCGGGGGCGGCGGGTGCGGGGGTGGAAGCGGGCTCCGGCCCGGCTTCGCGCAGGCGGTGGCCGGCCGGGGTCAGGAAGTGGTCGCGGGGCGGCCGGGGGTGCCGGAAGGCGAGACCGAGCCGGACCAGCGCGGCGAGCTGGGCGTCCGTGCCCCGCAGCCGCCCGGTGCCGGGATCGGCGCCCTCGATGACGCGCCGCTGGGCGGCGGTGGGCGGTCGTGCCATCGCGGTGCTCCCTCCGGTCCGCTGCTGGTCCTCGAAGCGTACGGCCGGGCACTGACAGCCCCCTGGGGAGCTACTGCCGGTACCCGCTCAGGAAGCGGCCGATCCGGCCGATGGCCGCCTCCAGGTCGTCCGCGTAGGGGAGGGTGAGGATGCGGAAATGGTCGGGGGCGGGCCAGTTGAAGCCGGTGCCCTGGACGACCTGGATCTTCTCGCGGAGCAGCAGGTCGAGGACGAACTTCTCGTCGTCGTGGATCTTGTGCACCTTCGGGTCCAGGCGCGGGAAGGCGTACAGCGCGCCCTTGGGGCGGACGCAGGAGACGCCGGGGATCTCGTTCAGCTTCTCCCAGGCCACGTTCCGCTGCTCGTACAGCCGGCCGCCGGGCGCGGTGAGTTCGTGGATGGACTGGCGGCCGCCGAGCGCGGCCTGGATGGCGTACTGGGCGGGCGCGTTGGCGCACAGCCGCATGGAGGCCAGCATGGTCAGGCCCTCCAGGTAGCTCTTGGCGTGCTGCTTGGGCCCGGTGACCACCAGCCAGCCGGAGCGGAAACCCGCCACCCGGTAGGTCTTGGAAAGACCGCAGAAGGTGAGGACGACCAGGTCGGGGGCGAGGGCGGCGGCCGAGTGGTGGACGGCGTCGTCGTAGAGGATCTGGTCGTAGATCTCGTCCGCGAACACCATCAGTCCGTGGCGGCGGGCCAGGTCGAGGATGCCCTCGACGATCTCCTTCGGGTACACCGCGCCGGTCGGGTTGTTGGGGTTGATGATGACGACGGCCTTGGTGCGGTCGGTGATCTTCGACGCCATGTCGGCCAGGTCGGGCGCCCAGTCGGACTGCTCGTCGCAGAGGTAGTGCACGGCCTTGCCGCCCGCCAGCGTGGTGACCGCCGTCCACAGCGGGAAGTCCGGTGCCGGGATGAGAACTTCGTCGCCGTCCTCCACCAGCGCCTGTACGGCCATGGAGACCAGCTCGGAGACACCGTTGCCCAGGAACACGTCGTCGACGTCCACCTCCAGGCCGAGGGTCTGGTAGCGCTGGGCCACCGCCCGGCGGGCCGAGAGGACACCGCGCGAGTCGGTGTAGCCGTGGGCGCGGGGGAGCATCCGGATCATGTCCTGGGTGATCTCCTCCGGCGCCTCGAAACCGAAGAGCGCCGGGTTGCCGGTGTTCAGGCGCAGCACGCTGTGCCCCGCCTCCTCCAGTGCGTCCGCATGCTGGATCACCGGACCGCGGATCTCGTAGCAGACCTCGCTGAGCTTGTTCGACTGCCGGAACTCCATGCGCCGCGACCCCTCCGCCAACTGGTGTTGCTTGGTTTTACCAAGTGGGAGCTTGGAAAGTCCAACAGCATGTCTAGACTGCGTCGCATGCCACCTCGCCGACGCTACGACCAGTACTGCTCCGCGGCCCGCGCCCTCGACCTCGTCGGGGACCGCTGGACCCTGCTGATCGTCCGGGAGTTGCTGGCCGGACCCCGCCGCTACACCGACCTGCACGCGGACCTCCCCGGCGTGAGCACGGACGTACTCGCCTCCCGGCTGAAGGACATGGAGCGCGACGGACTCGCCGCCCGGCGGAAGCTGCCCCCGCCCGGCGCCGCCTACGTGTACGAACTCACCCCGCGCGGGCGGGACTTGCTGCCCGTGCTGCACGCCCTGGGGGAGTGGGGGAGCCCCGAGCTGGCGGAGCTGCGGCCCACCGACGCCGTACGCGCCCACTGGTCGGCGCTGCCGCTGCTGGCGGTGCTGAGCGCGGCGGACGTCGGGGCCGGGCTGGCCGAAGTCGGCACGGAGGAAGGCGAGTTCCATCTGTACGTCGGCGCGGAGGACGGCCCGGTGTACGGGCACGGACCGGCGCCGGTGGCCGCCGATGCCCGGCTGGTGATGGACGCGGCGACCTGCGCGGAGGTGTGCCGGGGCCAGGTGGGGATCGCCGACGCGGTGCGGGCGGGGCGGGTCACGGTGACCGGTGACGGGGCCCTCGCCAAGGCGCTGCGGGAATGACGAAGGCCCGCCACCGCGGCGGGCCTTCGTC
This sequence comes from Streptomyces griseoluteus, assembly GCF_004784465.1. Taxonomy (GTDB): domain Bacteria; phylum Actinomycetota; class Actinomycetes; order Streptomycetales; family Streptomycetaceae; genus Streptomyces; species Streptomyces griseoluteus. The sequence goes on from NZ_SRRU01000006.1 coordinate 417,778, forward strand.
CGGGGTCAGGCGCCCGGTGGGACGTACGCCGGGCGGCCCCGGCCCCGGGTCAGCGCGTAACCGCCGATGCCCGCGAGCGCGGCCAGGGCGCCGCCGACGGCGGTCCACACCCAGCGGCTCGACCACCAGTGCGAGGACCAGCCGTCGTCCGGTTCGATCGCGGAGAGCACGGCCGACTTCGAACCGTCCTTCTCCGCCGGGGACTCGACCGCGATACCGGGGACGAGCGGCTTGCCCAGCGAGCCGTCCACGGCCGCCGCGCCGCCGATGTTCATGGAGTCCGCGCGGACTTCCGCCCGTACCGGCAGGCCGAGGTCGGCGGAGCCGAGGTTCAGCACCGTCAGCCGGACGTAGTAGGTGCCGGGCAGCGGGTCGTTGGCCCACGGCTCGGACCAGGCGCGCACCGTGCGCAGCACACAGGCCAGATCGACGGTGGCCGTGCCCTGCTCCGCGGTGCGGGTGGCCGCGCCGTACTGGCAGGACTGGTGGCGGCGCAGGCCGTCGTAGACGTCGAGCTGCCAGGTCTGCGCCGCGTGCGCGTCCGGCAGCTTCACCGTCGCCTTGACCGTCGGACGCTGCCCGGTGTCGGCCGGGAACGACCAGTACAGGTAGTCACCGGTGGACGCGGAGGCGGTGGCGGTCTGCCCCTGGTCCATCTCGGCCGCCGTACGGAACGACGTGCCCGCCTGAGTGGGGGCCTTGCCGTCCGACGAGGCACTCGGGGAGGGGGAGGAGTCGGCCGCGGCGGGGGCGGCGGCCAGGCCCAGCGTCAGCAGGGCGGCGCTCAACACACGTAGTGCACGCATCAGTTCGTCCTCCAGACCGCGACCCGCCAGCGGGACAGCCAGCCCCACAGCAGACCCGCGACGAAACCGGTCAGCACCAGCGCGGCCAGCAGCCACCAGCCGCGGCCGAGACCGAAGGCGGCCACGTCGGAGGCGGCGGAGGTGCCGTCCACCACGTCGACCGTCAGCTCCAGCGGCATGCCCGGCGTGGTCTTCACACCGGCGGCGGCAGAGAAGGAGTTGGTCACCTGGAGGCACACCGTCTCCGGGGACGCGTTGTCGTCGTCGGACTCGGGCTTCGGGTAGCGCAGGCCGGTGGAGATCGCGTCGGTACGGCCGGTGCCGGCGCTCTCGCCGCGTACGATCTCACGGCCCTGCTGGGTCACCGCCCGCAGCAGCACACCGTAGTTGGGGTTCGTCGCGCGGTCGTCGGCGACGCTCACCGAGGCGCGCAGCTCCTGGCCGGGCCGGACGTCGACCTTGTACCAGCGCTGCTTGCCGAACTCCTCGCGGTCCGTGTACAGACCGGACTTGAGCGCGGGGGCCCCGGCGCACGAGCCGGCGCCCTCGGTGGCCACCGGCGTCACCACCGGGTCGGCGGCCCGCTCGACCAACTGGCCGACCCGGTCCGTCAGTTCCTCCTTGTGCTGCACGGAGGTGTACGTGCCGCCGGTGGCGTCCGCGATGCAGCTCAACTGGTCGCGGGTCTTGGCGTCCGGCACCAGGCCCAGGGTGTCGATGGTCAGGCCGATGCCCTTGGCGGCTATCTCGCGGGCCACCTCGCAGGGGTCGAGGGGCTGGCAGGTGTCCTCGCCGTCGCTGATCAGGACGATGCGGCGGGTGCCGTCACCGTTCCCGAAGTCGTCGGCGGCCTTCAGCAGCGCCGGGCCGATGGGGGTCCAGCCGGTGGGTGCCAGGGTGGCCACGGCGGTCTTCGCCTCGGTGCGGTCCAGCGGGCCGACCGGATAGAGCCGCTCGGTGTCCTTGCAGCCCTCCCTGCGGTCGTTGCCGCGGTAGTTGGCGCCCAGCGTGCGGATGCCCAGCTCCACCTCCTCGGGCGTCGCGTCGAGCACCTCGTTGAACGCCTGCTTGGCCGCTGCCATCCGGGTACCGCCGTCGATGTCCCGCGTGCGCATGGAACCGCTGACATCCAGGACGAGTTCGACCTTCGGAGCGGGCTGCGGCTCGGTCTCGTCCGCTGCGGCCCCGCCGGGACACGCGATCCCGGCCGCCAGGGCGGCGAGCAGGGCACAGACGCCCGCCGCCAGCCGTTGTCTTCTGATCATCGGCGGATCTTATTGATCGTACGTGTCGGGCTCCAAAACGAACGGCCCGGGAAGCTCCGTCCACAGGTCGCCGGGGGTCTCCGGAGACAGCCTCATCAGGGTCAACGCCTTGACAGGCAGCGGATTTTCACACAGCGCCGCCAGGTCGGGCGTACGGGGCAGATCCGGCAGCGCGGCCCGCAGCGCGGTGCCCAGCGCCGGGCCCGAACCGGCCGTCGCCGCCAGCGCGCCGCCGACCAGCGAGCCGAACAGCTTGCGGCGCAGGGCGAGTTCGTCGTCCGTGACCAGGCGGCCCGTCAACTCGACTGCGGATATGCCGTGTCGGGCCAGCCGGGCCGGGCTCACCCGGATGTCGGCCAGGTCGCGGTAGATCAGCCGCAGAGGGGTGTCGTCCGGCGCCAGCACGACCAGGAGGTTCTGGCCATGCGCCTCCAGCGCGACCCCCAGGTCCAGCAGGCGCAGGCCGGCCGTGAGCGCGAGCCGGGTGAACGCGGCCAGCCAGCCCGGCGATCGGGGCAACGCCGTGGTGGCCAGTGCGGCCACCGGCAGCACCCGCTCGCCCGGAGCCAGGTACGCCTCCGGCGACTCGCGCAGCAGCACCGCGAGATCGGGCGAGTGGGCCGTGGCAGCGCCGATGGTGTGCGTGACCTCCAGCAGCCCGTCCATCCGCCCGACCAGCTCAGCCGCCAGCACCGACAGCGCCGCCGACGCCCGTACCGAGTACGCGGAGATGTCCCGCACCGAGGAGGTCAGCCGGGCGCTCAGCGCGGTCTTCACGTGCGGTCCGCCGGGCAGCGCCAGCGTGCGCAGCGACATCAGCGGATGCGCCGGACGCCACGGCTCGGCGGTCCGCTTGAGCACATGCGCCGCCTGCCAGGGATGCACCGGCAGCAACAGCTCGTCACCGGAACGGAGTTCGGCCGGCCACTCGCCCGACACCAGGCACTCGCCCGCCGGTACCGCCACCATGCCCAGCTCCACCACCGGCCGGTGCTCCGGCCCGTACGCCAACTGGTCGGCCACCGAGAAGCCGGGCCGGGAACGGCAGTTGGGGTGGAAGGGGTGGCCGTCCACCACCCGCTGCTCCCACTCCCAGTCCCGCTCCGGCAACCCGGCACCCGGCTCCGCGGTGTCGGCGCGGGACAGCGCCAGCGAGGCCACGCTGTTCGCCAACTCGGCGGCGAAGGCGGCCGCGTGCGGCACCGCCAGCTCCGTCATCAGCCGCGCGGGGCCCGCGTACCGCTCCCGGTCGAGACGCACCTCGCCGACGCGGTCGCCGGTCGCGTACGGGTCCGAGTACGGGCCGTGCAGCGCGCGGCCGTCCGCCAGCCGTACCGTCAGTCCGAGCGCCCCAGGCGTCCGGGACGCGACCCACGGCAGCGGTTCGTGCGCCAGCGCCCGCCACAGCCGGGTCAGCACCGCCGCGCGGGCTCCCGGCAGCGCGGCCGTGTAGCGGTCGCGCAGGGCGGGCCGTACGGCGGCCAGCTCCTCGGCGACCTCGGCCTCGGCGGTGGGGGAGTGGTACACGGTCGGCTCCTCGGAGACTGGCAGCTCAGGGCACGATTGTCGGATACCGCAGACTTACTGGGCACGGTCGGCCCCCCGGACCGGCCCCGGCACGACGAGAACGAGTGGAACGCGTGGACCTCAACCCCCCGACCGACGCCGCGCGGCGGGCCGACGCCTACGCCTCGGCGCCGCTGCTGAACTGCCTGCTGCGCGAGGTGGCCCGGCCGTGCCCGGAGAGCGGGGACCGGCCCGTGTACCGGCTGCCCGGCACCGGGCGGCTGCTCCGGGTGCGCCCCGGCCGCCGCCCGGCCGAGCCCGAAGTACGGGCGGACGGCGCCTGGCAGCGGCTGAGCCACGCCGAACTGGTCAAACTGGTCGCCGAGGAACTGCGCGCCCACACCGGGCTGCCGGGCGACGACCTGCCCGCCGAGATGCTGGACAGCCGCGACACCGTCGCCGCCCTGCTCACGGCCCGCGCCCGCGCCCTCGCCCCCGAGGACCCGTATCTGCGCTCCGAGCAGTCGCTGATCACCGGCCATCCGCACCACCCGGCTCCCAAGGCGCGCGGCGGCGGCCCGGTCGCGGCCTGGCTGCCCTACGCACCCGAGGCGCACGCCCGGTTCCCCCTGGTGCTGCTCGGCGTCCGCGAGGACCAGGTCGCCGAAGAGGGCGACACCGGCGCCCTGGACGCCCTCGGCACCGCCCCGCCCGGCTACCGGCTGCTGCCCGCCCACCCCTGGCAGCTCGGCCTCCTCGCCCACGACCTCGCCCCCGCCTTCGCCGACCGGCGCCTGATCCGGCTCGGCACCACCGAGTCCGTGGTCCGGCCCACCGCGGCCGTGCGCACGGTGTACGAGCCCGGCCGCGACCTGTTCCTCAAGTTCAGCCTGGACGTCCGCATCACCAACGACATCCGCCGGCTGTGGCGCCACGACCTGGAGAAACTCGACCGCACCGACACCGCGGCCCGTGAGGCCTTCGCCGCGATGGGACCGCCCGGGGCCTGGCTCAGCGACCGGGGCTACCGCACCGCCGCGTTCGCCTTCGAGGAACTCGCCGTCCTGGTCCGCGACGGCCTGCGCGGCCATCTCCTGCCCGGCGCCACGCCGCTGCTCGCCGCCGGGCTCGCGGAGGGATTCGACGGCAGCCCGCTCGCCGCCACGCCCGACCCGGACGCCTGGTGGGCCGCGTATCTGCGCCAGGTCGTCCCGCCCGTGCTCCACGCCTTCGACGACCACGGGGTGGTGCTGGAGGCGCACCTGCAGAACACCCTGGTCGCCGTCGACGCCGCCGGAACGCCCGTGCAGGCGCTGTTCCGGGACGCCGAGGGCGCCAAGCTGCTGTCCGACGTCAGCCGGGAGGCCGGGTGGGAGCGGCTGGTGTACTGCCTGCTCGTCAACCACCTCGGCGAGATCGCCGCCGCCCTCGCCGAGGCCCACCCCGGCCTCGACCCCTGGCCGGCCGTCCGCGCCGAGCTGTCCCGCCACCCGCTCCCGGAGACACCGGCGCTGCTCGCAGCGCCCGCCCTGCCCGGCAAGACCAACCTGCTGCTCCGCTGGACCGGCGCGGACGGGGCGGACGCCCGCTACCTGCCACTGCCGAACCCGCTGTACGAGGGCGACGTCAGGTAACGGGGACGCGGTCAGGCGTCCGGCGCCTCGGTCGCGCCCTTTCACGCCGGGCTGTCGTCAGCGGTGCCGGGGCCGGCGGCGGCCCGCACGGCGTCGTAGCGGGTGACATGGCCGGCGTGGACCCCCGGGGCGTCGACCTTCGGCAGCGCCTCGTCGTTTTGCCCGCGGGATCGGCGATGACCCGGACGTTCACGCCGTGGCGGCGGTGCTTCCGAGAGAAGCCGGCCCGGCTGTCACCGCCCCGGTCGCACTCGGCAAGCGTTCCGTCGAGCAGGACGTGATCGGGATCGGCTTCCCGCAGGGCCCGCGGCAGGCCGGGCGCCCTGCGGGCGAGGTGGCTGACGACGGCGGTGACGTAGGCGTGGGCGGTGCCGACGGATATACCGAAGCCGGCGGCGATCCGGGTGAGCGGGTCGTGCCGACGGAGGTGGATCAGGGCGATGAGAGCACGCTGGTGGGGCGGGAGCTTGCGGCGGCGCCGGCCCTCACGGGTGACGGTGAGCATGGTTACCCGCTCGACCAGGGCGTGAGGCAGGTCGAGTGAGACAGGTTGGGGAACCAACGAGGGTCCTGCGCTGATGAGTTGAGACGTCGAACCTCTCTCAACGGCACAGGGGCCTCGGGCGTTGCGGGACGGCGACCGGTCACCCGATCAGCGGCCAGTCTGAAAGAGTTCACTGACGGTACTGGGACGAGGCCGGTCCGCTTCCAACTCCCGTGCGACAAGCGACAGTCAGCACCTCTGAAAGGGCTCACGCTTCATCGTGTTGCGGGCCCAGGTACCCGGTGCGACGGTGGGAAGTGGGCGTTGCCCAGACATCGGGCCTGTAGGGAAGCCCTGCAGGCGACGATTCGCGCGTCGATACGCGGCCATATCGCGGCCCACCGTCCCAAGGCCTGGCCCCGTGTGCGTCGGCGCGCGACCATTGGTCGGGAAAATGCACAGAAAGCGGGAATTCCATGTCGAACGCACCCCTAGACAGGCGCGCCTTCGATGACCAGCCGCCCCGAGGCAATGGGGCACCGTCGGGAGGGGGCGGGGAGTACACCGGTCGGTACGTGGTCCTGCTCGACCCGGACAATCAGGAGAGCGGACTGAACGCACTGCGTTCCGCCGCCGACATCGCGCCCGTGGAGCTGGTAAGTGGCGCCGAGACCACCAACGTTGCAGAACTCCTCGAGAATCCCAACGCATCGGTGCACTTCGAAGAACTCGGTGCCGCCGTCGTCGAAGTGCGGCCCGACCAGCGCCATGCGCTGGTGACCACGGCCGAGGCCGATCCGTCGATCATCGCGGCCGAACCGGAGCGCATGGTCTACGCCTCAGTGATCACCGCCCCGGAGCAGGCACCGACCGAGTTCTTCCCGTCCTACCGCAGCGACGAGGAAGCGGTCGAACGTCACACCCAGGCCGAGATGGCAGCTGCGCAGGGCCCGGTCATTGACGAGGAGAAGTGGACCTGGGGCCTCCAGGCAATCCGGGCCAACCTGTCCGGCCTGACCGGTCGCGGCGTGAAGATCGCCGTGCTCGACACCGGTGTGGACACCGATCACCCGGACCTCGTCGGCCGGATCGAGGACACGGCCTCCTTCGTGCCCGGTGAGACTGTCGAGGACGGCCACGGCCACGGCACGCACTGCATCGGCACAGCTGCCGGCCCGGCCAGCCCTCAGCAGGGGCCCCGTTACGGTGTGGCCACCGAGGCGCGGATACTTGCCGGGAAGGTGCTCGGCAACTCCGGCAGCGGCGCCGACGGCCAGATCCTGGCGGGCATGGCCTGGGCCGTCGCCAGCGGCGCACGGGTGATCTCCATGTCGCTCGGCGCCCGTGTCCGGCCAGGCGAACTCTTCCCACTGACGTACGAGCAGCTCGCCCAGCGCGCGCTCGAGCGAGGGACCCTGATCGTCGCCGCGGCGGGAAACGAAAGTCACCGCCCCGAATTTGTGAAGCCCGTTGGCCGGCCCGCCAACTGCCCCTCCATCCTCGCGGTGGCTTCCCTCGACCAGTCGCTCATGACATCGTTCTTCTCCTGTCAGGCCATCAACGGCATGGGCGGCGAGATCAACATCGCCGCACCCGGCCGGGACGTGCACTCGGCCGCCCCCGGCGGCGGGTACAGGACGCTGTCGGGTACCAGCATGGCCACGCCACACGTCGCAGGTGTCGTCGCACTGCTTGCAGAGGTCAGCCCCAACGACAGTGCGGATGGCCTCAAGGCCAGTCTCCTGGCCGGTGCGTTCCCGTTGACGCAACCCGCCGAGGATGTCGGCTCGGGTCTGCTCCAGGCCCCGTGAGCGAGTCTTCGTCGTTCGAACCGGTCGGGGTGATCCTCGCGGTCGACCCCGACCGGTTCGCTGAAGTGGTGGAGGCCGTGCGACGGGCCGGGCTGACCGTCACTGGCGAGCAACCGATCCTCGGCACACTGTCAGGAACCATCGCCGAGAACCGGATCCAAGCTCTGAAGAAGGTCGTCGGCGTTCTAGCCGTCGATCGGGACCGCACCATCCTCCTCCCCCCACCCGACTCCCCGATCCAGTAACTGATCGGCTCAAAGTGAATCGGGCTGGGGGACTTGGCAGTTCGGGCCGTCGACGGCTCGCCGATGCGTAGGGGGCCACCTCAGAGGGGCGTGGAGCGGGACGTGCTGAAGGCGAGCGGTGGGCAGGCCCCACCGCTCGCGTGCCGTCTCCGCCGCGAGCTGGGCTTGCCGCGCGCCGGGCGGGCCCCAGCCCAGCACGGCGGCTGCCTGGGCGGGGGTGGTGAGCAGGCGGGCGAAGGGGTGGCAGTGGGAGGCGGCGCCGAAGGCCGGCCTCCACGTGCTGCGGCACACCCACGCCTCGTTCATGCTGGAGGCGGGGGAGCCAGTGGTGACGCCGGCGCGATGGCTCGGGCATTCGTCTCCGGCTGTAACGCTTGGTTACTATGCTCACTTCATGCCGGAGGCCGGAAGCAAGGGTCGCACCGCCCTCGACGGATTGCTTGAAGCACCTCGGAGGTAGTCGTGGAACGCAAGGCAAATACGCGACGGGGCCTTCGTAAGTGCTGAGAGAGGTCACTGCCATCCGCTATGTCGAGCCCTTGCGCTCGGGCGGCTCCGTGCCCGCCGTCGTCGAGGCGGACGACCTCGGCACCTACGTCGTGAAGTTCACCGGCTCCGCGCAGGGCCGCAAGGCGCTCGTCGCCGAGGTGATCGTCGGTGAGCTGGCCCGCGCCCTGGGCCTGCGCTTCCCCGAGCTGGTGCTCGTGCACTTCGATCCCGCCGTGGCCGCCGAGGAGCCGCACCAGGAGGTGCGCGACCTGCACGACGCCAGTGCGGGCGTCAACCTGGGCATGGACTACCTGCCGGGCGCCCGTGACTTCACCCCCGAGATCGCCCGGCTCTTCCCCGTGGACCCGCTGGAGGCGGGCCGGATCGTCTGGCTGGACGCGCTCACCGTCAATGTGGACCGCACCGTCCACAGCTCCAACCTTATGGTCTGGCCGACCTTCGGCACCGCGCCTCCGCGCCTGTGGCTCATCGACCACGGCGCCGCCCTCGTCTTCCACCACCGGTGGGACACCACGAACCCCGGTCGCAAGTACGACTTCCGCCACCACGCGCTCGGCCAGTACGGCCCCGACGTGCGCGCCGCCGATGCCGAGCTGGCCCCCAAGGTCACCGAGGAGCTGCTGCGCGGCATCCTCGCCGAGGTGCCCGACGCCTGGCTCACCGACGACCCCGCCTTCGCGACCCCGGAGGAGGCCCGCGCCGCCTACGTCGACCATCTGCTGGCCCGCGCACGGCTCTCCGCCGAGTGGCTGCCCACCGACTTCCCCGACCGCGCGGAACTCGCCGCCGAGGAGGCCGCCCGCGCCGAGCGGTCCCAGCGGGGGCGCCCGGACTGGCTCAAGCGGGTCCCCGACCTGCACGGTCGCCCCGCGGCGGAACAGGATTGGTCGGTACACCTGGGATGAAGGGATCTTTGTGAGTCACCGCGTCGAGATCGAGTACTGCACCCAGTGCCGCTGGCTGCCCCGCGCGGCCTGGCTGGCGCAGGAGCTGCTCACCACCTTCGAGACCGAGCTGGAGACCCTCGCGCTCAAGCCCGGCACTGGCGGCGTCTTCGTCGTCCGGGTGGACGGCGAGCCGGTCTGGGACCGCCGTGAGCAGGGCTTTCCCGAGCCCACGGCGGTCAAGCGGCTGGTGCGGGACCGGGTGGCGCCTGAGCGGTCCCTCGGTCACTCCGAGAAGTGAGCGTGTTCAGCCGGTGAGGTGACGGTAGGCCGGCAGAGTGAGGAAGTCGGCGTACTCCTCGTCCAGCGCCACGGTCAGCAGCAGGTCGTGCGCCTCCTGCCAGTGGCCGGCCGCGAACGCCTCCGCGCCGATCTCCGCCCGCACCGCCTCCAGCTCGGCCGCCGCCAGCCGGCGGGCCAGCTCGGGGGTGGCGCGCTCGCCGTTCTCGAACTCGACGCCCGCGTTGATCCACTGCCAGATCTGCGAGCGGGAGATCTCGGCGGTGGCCGCGTCCTCCATCAGGTTGAAGATGGCCACCGCGCCGAGCCCGCGCAGCCACGCCTCGATGTACCGGATGCCGACCTGCACCGCGTTGACCAGCCCGGCGTAGGTCGGCTTCGCGTCCAGCGAGCCGATGTCGATCAGGTCGGCCGCCTTCACGTGGACGTCCTCGCGCAGCCGGTCCTTCTGGTGCGGGCGGTCGCCGAGCACCTTGTCGAAGGACTCCATGGCGATCGGCACCAGGTCCGGGTGGGCCACCCAGGAGCCGTCGAAGCCGTCGGCCGCCTCGCGGTCCTTGTCCGCCCGTACCTTCTCGAACGCCACCTTGTTGACCTCGGCGTCCCTGCGGGACGGAATGAAGGCCGCCATCCCGCCGATCGCGTGCGCCCCCCGCTTGTGGCAGGTGCGCACGAGGAGTTCGGTGTACGCGCGCATGAACGGCGCCGTCATCGTGACCAGGTTGCGATCCGGCAGGACGAACTCCGGTCCTCCGTCACGGAAGTTCTTCACGATGGAGAACAGGTAGTCCCAGCGTCCCGCGTTCAACCCGGAGGCGTGGTCGCGGAGTTCGTAGAGGATCTCCTCCATCTCGTACGCGGCCGTGATCGTCTCGATCAGTACGGTGGCCCGTACGGTGCCCTGAGGGATGCCGAGTTGGTTCTGCGCGAACACGAACACGTCGTTCCACAGGCGGGCTTCGAGGTGGGACTCGGTCTTCGGCAGGTAGAAGTACGGGCCCTTGCCCAGCTCCAGCAGGCGGGCGGCGTTGTGGAAGAAGTACAGGCCGAAGTCGACCAGGGCGCCCGGAACGGGCTCGCCGTCGGCTCCCGCGAGGTGCCGCTCGTCCAGGTGCCAGCCGCGCGGCCGCATCACGACCGTCGCCAGCTCCTCCTGCGGGCGCAGCGCGTACGACTTGCCGGTGCGGGCGTCGGTGAAGTCGACGCGGCCGGCGTAGGCGTCCATCAGGTTGAGCTGGCCGAGGATCACGTTCTCCCAGGTGGGGGAGGAGGCGTCCTCGAAGTCGGCGAGCCAGATCCTGGCGCCGGAGTTGAGCGCGTTGACCGTCATCTTGCGGTCGGCCGGGCCGGTGATCTCCACCCGGCGGTCCTGCAGCGCGGGCGGCGCGGGGGCCACCCGCCAGGAGTCGTCGGCCCGCACCCCGGCCGTCTCGGGGAGGAAGTCCAGGGTGCCGGTCCGGGCGATCTCCGCGCGGCGCTCGGTCCGGCGGGCCAGGAGTTCGTTCCGGCGGGGGGTGAACCGCCGGTGCAGCTCCGCGAGGAAGTCCAGCGCCGGGCCGGTGAGGACCTCCTCCTGCCGGGGGAGCGGCTCGGCGTCGACGACGACCGGCGGGGACGCGGGTGCGGACATGAGCGGTCACTTCCTCCGTGGCGGGCTGGTCGGACTGGGCAGCGTAATTTCCTGATCGCCGAAGCTCAATGGGCCCCGCCGGGGCGCAGCCTGCCGAGGTCGGCCCCGGTGTCGACGTCGTACGCGTCGGCCACGTCCCCGCACTCCACGAGCCGGATCTCGGCGGAGTGCGCCCGCAGATACTCCCGCGCCCCCCGATCACCCCGCGCGGCCCCGGCCACACCGGCCCAGTGGGCCACCCCGAGCAGCACGGGGTGGCCGCGCCTGCCGTCGTACGCGGCCGACACGAGGGAGGCCTCGCCGCTGAAGGCGTCCAGCACCCGCGCGTACGCCTCGGGCCCGATGCCCGGCTGATCAACGAGGCCCACGAGAGCGCCGCGCGCATCCGTACCCCCGAGGGAGCGAAGCCCGGCCCGTAGGGAGGACCCCATCCCCTCGCCCCAGCCGGGGTTGTCCACGAGCACGCACCCGCTCAACTCGGCTCGCCCGCGCACCTCTTCGGCCCCAGCTCCGAGCACCACGTGCACGCGGGCACACCCGGCGTCCCACAGAGCGCGGGCCGCCCGCTCGACCAGCAGGGCGCCGTCGTGACGCAGTAGGGCCTTGGGACGCCCACCAAGCCTCCGCCCCCCTCCGGCGGCGAGCAGCAACCCGGCGACTCGGGGGTGGCTGGGGGCCTGGTCCGGTGTCATGGGACCAGCATGCCGGGATGTGGGCAGGCATGGGGGCACCTGGGGACCTCTGGCCGCCCGCGCGGACCGCATGCCGAGTCCGGTGCTCGGACCGTCAGCCCGGTGCGGCGGCTGGTCCGCGTACGCCGACGGAGTCCCGCGTCCGGCGTTCGGCTGAAGTCTGCGTGCGGGGCGGCCCCGGCGGCTCCTTTCGGCGGCAGGGCCGGGCGGGCGCGGGGCCTCCGACGGTCCTTGGCCGCCTGCGCGGACCGTGTCGTGGGTCCGGCGCCGGACGTCAGGCCTGGTGCGGGACAGACGGGGGCCACCTCACCAGGGCGCGCCTGCCCGCAGCGCCAGGGTCGCCGGGTGACGTGCGGCAACGGCTGCGGCCGATTTACCGCGAACATCCCCTCGTCCGCTCAGGCCCCGCGGCCCCAGCGACTGGCACCCTTGACTCGTGCCGGAGCGGGCGGCGAGACTCCTTCAACAGAACGTTGAAGTCCGTTACATGCGTGTTAATACCGTTTCCCGGGCGTGAACGGCTGAGAGGGGTTCGGGTGTCCGACGACGTCGAGCTGGCGTTGCGTTCCACGCGGGTCGTCACCCCGGAGGGGGTGCGGGCCGCGACGGTCACCGTCGTCGGCGGGACGATCGAGGCCGTGCTGCCGTACGAGGTGGGGGTTCCGGCCGTCGACCTGGGGGACGACGCGCTGCTGCCCGGGCTGGTCGATACGCACGTGCACGTCAATGACCCCGGCCGGGCCGAGTGGGAGGGGTTCTGGACGGCGACCCGGGCGGCGGCGGCCGGGGGTATCACCACCCTCGTCGACATGCCTTTGAACTCCCTTCCGCCGACCACCACGGTCGGCCACCTGCGTATCAAGAGGCAGGCGGCACAGGGCCGCACCCACGTCGACGTCGGCTTCTGGGGCGGTGCTCTGCCCGGCAATGTCAAGGACCTTCGCCCGCTGCACGAGGCCGGGGTGTTCGGCTTCAAGGCGTTTCTCTCGCCGTCCGGCGTGGACGAGTTCCCGCACCTGGACAGTACACAACTGGCGTGCTCCCTAGGCGAGATCGCCGGGTTCGACGGCCTGCTCATCGTGCATGCCGAAGACCCCTCCCGCCTCACGGACGCCCCCGCCGGACCGGCGTACGCGGGCTTCCTCGCCTCCCGCCCGCACGCGGCCGAGACGGACGCCATCGCCCAACTGCTGCACCTGGCCCGCAGGTCGAACGCCCGTGTGCACGTACTCCACCTCTCCTCCGCCGCCGCCCTCCCGCTCATCGCCGCCGCCCGCGCCGAAGGCGTCCGCGTCACCGTGGAGACCTGTCCGCACTACCTCACCCTGAGCGCCGAGGAAGTCCCGGACGGGGCGAGCGAGTTCAAGTGCTGCCCGCCCATCCGCGAGGCCGCCAACCGGGACCTGCTCTGGCAGGCGCTCGCGGACGGCACGATCGACTGCGTCGTCACCGACCACTCGCCCTCCACCGCCGACCTCAAGACGCCGGACTTCGCCACCGCCTGGGGCGGCATCTCCGGCCTCCAGCTCAGCCTCCCCGCGATCTGGACCGAGGCACGCGAGCGCGGGCACCAACTGACCGACGTGGTGCGGTGGATGTCCGCCCGGACCGCGGCCCTCGCCGGTCTCGACCGCAAGGGCGCCATCGCGCCGGGCCGCGACGCCGACTTCGCCGTCCTCGCCCCGGAGGACACCTTCACCGTCGACCCCGCCCGCCTCCACCACCGCAACCCGGTCACCGCGTACGCCGGAAAGACGCTGCACGGCGTGGTGAAGTCCACCTGGCTGCGCGGCCAACGGGTCTACAGCGAGGGCGAGTTCGCCGAGCCGAAGGGCCGCCTGCTCACCCGTACCGGCTGAGCCCCGTACCCCTGCCGAAAGGACCCCGATCACCGTGACGGCGCAGCAACCCTCCGACCCGCCCCGCTTCACCGGCGACGCCGCTCCCTACGGCGGCGGTGACCCCTACGCGGACTACCGCACCGCCGACTTCCCCTTCACCCACCACCCCGACCTCGCCGACCGGCGCCTGGGGGCCGGGGTGATCGCCGCCAACGACGAGTTCTTCGCCGAGCGGGAGAACCTGCTGCTGCCCCACCGCGCGGAGTTCGAGCCCGGCCGCTTCGGTCACAAGGGCAAGATCATGGACGGCTGGGAGACCCGGCGCCGGCGCGGCCCGAGCGCCGAGGACCCCTGGCCGGGCCCCGACGACCACGACTGGGCGCTGATCCGCCTCGGCACGCCCGGTGTGATCCGGGGGATCGTCGTCGACACCGCCCACTTCCGGGGCAATCACCCGGAGGCGGTCTCCGTCGAGGCCACGTCGGCGCCCGGCAACCCGTCCCCCGAGGATCTGCTCGGCGACCACGTGAAGTGGACGACGCTCGTCCCGGTCACCCCGGTCGGCGGCCACGCGGCGAACGGCTTCCTCGTCTCCGCGCCCCAGCGCTTCACCCACCTCCGGCTGAACCAGCACCCGGACGGGGGTGTCGCCCGGCTGCGCGCCTACGGTGAGATCGTCCCGGACCCGGAGTGGCTGGCCACTCTCGGCACCTTCGACGTGGCCGCGCTGGAGAACGGCGGCCGCGCCGAGGACGCCTCGGACCGCTTCTACTCCCCGGCCGCCAACACCGTACGGCCGGGCCGCTCCCAGCGGATGGACGACGGCTGGGAGACCCGGCGCCGCCGCGACCGGGGCCACGACTGGATCACGTACCGGCTGACCGAACAGGCGCTGGTACGCGCGGTGGAGATCGACACGGCCTGTCTGAAGGGGAACAGCGCGGGCTGGGCGTCGGTGTCGGTACGGGACGGCGAGAGCGGGGAGTGGACCGAGATCCTGCCGCGCACCCGGCTCCAGCCGGACACCAACCACCGCTTCCCGCTCCCGGCGCCGGCCGTCGGCACGCGCGCGCGCGTGGACATCCATCCGGACGGCGGGATCTCCCGGCTGCGCCTCTTCGGTTCGCTCACCGAGGCCGGCGCGAGCCGCCTGGCCGCGCGGTTCCGGGAGCTGGACGGCTGAGGCGACGGGGGGACCGATGAGTTGCGGTCCCGCGCGGGGTCTGCACCGTTGACAGCAGGACCCCGCACCCGGAAGAAGGCACCTCATGGGCAAGCTCGTCTCCACCGTCTTCGTCTCGCTCGACGGCGTCTACCAGGCCCCCGGCGGCCCCGAGGAGGACACCAGCGGCGGCTTCGGCCAGGGCGGCTGGACCTTCCCGTACGCCGACGACGGCTTCGGCGGCTTCGTCACGGAGAGCTTCGGCCGGGCCGGTGCCTTCCTGCTCGGCCGGCACACCTACGACATCTTCGCCGGGTACTGGCCCAAGGTGACCGACCCGGAGAACCCGGTCGCGGCCAAGCTGAACGCACTGCCGAAGTACGTCGTCTCCGCGACCGTCGAGAACCCCGAGTGGGCCGGGACCACCGTGCTCTCCGGCGACCTCGGCAAGGAGGTCCAGGCACTGAAGGAGCGCGCCGAGGGCGAGGTCCAGATCCACGGCAGCGGGGCGCTGGTCCGCTCGCTGGTGAACCTCGGCCTGATCGACACCCTGCACCTGCTGACCTTCCCCGTCGTGCTGGGCGAGGGGCGCCGGCTGTTCGTGGAGGGCGCCGTCCCCACCCGCTTCAGGCACGCGGGTGGCACCGTCACCGGCAAGGGGGTCTCCATCCAGTCCTACGACCTGGCGGGCCGCCCCGAGTACGGGTCCTTCTAGTCGGTCGACACGACGCCAACAGGAGCCCGAACGGCTCCTGTTGGGGCAGGTTAACACCGCGAGAACTCATCGGGCCTGGCGGGAAAATCCACATCCCTCTCATTGACATGAACGCGTCTACGCGCGTCATCATGAACCCATGAGATTCCCCCCACGCACCACTCGCATCGGCGCCGCGGCGGCCCTCTTCTCCGCCCTCCTCGTCGGCGGCACCGTCTCCGCCACCACCGCGGACGCGGCCACCGCGTCGGTCGGCAGCATCTGTTACGGCTCCCTGCCCTCGCAGGCGTACGACACCCTCGGCCTCATCGCCCGGGGCGGCCCGTACCCGTACTCCCAGGACGGCGCGGTCTTCCAGAACCGCGAGGGCGTCCTGCCCAGCCAGTCCTCCGGGTACTACCACGAGTACACGGTCAAGACCCCCGGCGAGTCCACCCGTGGCGCCCGCCGCATCGTCACGGGCCAGCGGACCGAGGAGGACTACTACACCTCCGACCACTACGCCACGTTCAACCTCATCAACTACGGCTGCTGACCACTCCGTTCGACCCGCCCCGCGACCCTTCCCCCACATCAGGGGTCGCGGGGCGGGGCCTTGTCCGGGGCGGATCAGACGTACGAGGACTGCACCCGGTCGGGAACCTCCGCCAGGGCGACCGCTCTTCGTTCGCGCCGGGAGATCTCGCACGCCTCCGCGATGCGCAGGGCCTGCAGGGCCTGCCAGCCGTCGCAGGGGTTGGGCTGTTCGCCGCGGACCACGTCCACGAAGGTGCAGAGTTCGGACTCGTAGGCGGTGCCGAAGCGTTCGAGGAAGCCGGGCCAGGGTTTGTCGGCCGGGGGAGGGCCCGTCGGTTCGGTGGAGGCGACCGGGGTGCGGTCGTCCAGGCCGACGACGACCGTGTCGAGTTCGCCGGACAGCTCCATGCGGACGTCGTAACCGGCGCCGTTGAGGCGGGTAGCGGTGGCCGTGGCGAGGGTGCCGTCGTCCAGGGTGAGCAGGGCCGCGCCGGTGTCGACGTCGCCGGCCTCGCGGAACATCGCAGGACCGGCGTCGGAGCCGGTCGCGTACACGTCGATCACTTCGCGGCCGGTGACCCAGCGCAGGATGTCGAAGTCGTGGATCAGGGTGTCCCGGAACAGGCCGCCGGACAGCGGCAGCCACTCGCGCGGGGGCGGCGACTGGTCGGAGGTCAGGGCGCGCACGGTGTGCAGCCGGCCCAGCCGGCCCGAGCGCACCGCCTCACGGGCGCCCACGTACCCCGCGTCGAAGCGTCGCTGGAAGCCCATCTGGAGCACGGTCCCCGCCGCCGCGACCTCGGCGAGCGCGTGCAGCGTGCCGGGCAGGTCGAGCGCGATCGGCTTCTCGCAGAACACCGGCAGCCCGGAGCGGGCCGCGCGGCCGATCAGCTCCGCGTGCGCCGCCGTCGCCGTCGTGATCACCACCGCGTCCACGCCCCACTGGAAGACCTCGTCCACGCCTGGCGCCGCCGTCTCCCCGAGCCGGTGCGCCAGCTCCTGCGCGCGTAACGGATCGGAGTCCGTCAGGATCAGCGATCCGACCTCCCGGTGGCGGCTCAGCGTGTTGGCGTGGATGGCCCCGATGCGGCCCGTCCCGATGACCCCGATGCGCATGAGAACACATTGAGGGGGAACAACGTGCACCTGTCAATCAAAATGTCAGGACAATCGGACTTCACGACTTCCCGTCATCCGGGCACCGGACTACGCTCGGGCCCGTGCCGAAACCAGATGTGGACCCGACCGCTCCGCTCGGCCTCCGCGTGGACCGAAGCTCCCCGGTGCCGCTGTACTTCCAGCTCGCCCAGCAGTTGGAGGCCGCCATCGAGCGCGGCGCCCTCACCCCCGGCAGCCTGCTCGGCAACGAGATCGAGCTGGCGGCGCGGCTCGGCCTGTCCCGGCCCACCGTCCGCCAGGCCATCCAGTCCCTCGTCGACAAGGGGCTGCTGGTACGCCGCCGCGGCGTCGGCACCCAGGTCGTGCACAGCCAGGTCAAGCGCCCGCTGGAACTGAGCAGCCTCTACGACGACCTGGAGGCGGCCGGTCAGCGGCCCGCCACCAGGGTCCTGGTCAACACGATTGTCCCGGCCACCGCCGAGATCGCCGCCGCGCTCGGCGTCACCGAGGGCCACGACGTGCACCGCGTCGAGCGGCTGCGGCTGGCGCACGGCGAGCCGATGGCGTACCTGACCAACCACCTGCCGCTCGGCCTGCTGGACCTCGACACCGCCCGGCTGGAGGCCACCGGGCTGTACCGGCTGATGCGCTCGGCCGGCATCACCCTGCACAGCGCCCGCCAGTCCATCGGCGCCCGCGGCGCCACCCCCGCCGAGGCCGACCGGCTCGCCGAGGCCGAGGGCGCCCCGCTGCTGACCATGAGGCGCGTCACGTTCGACGACACCGGCCGCGCGGTCGAGCAGGGCGATCACACCTACCGTCCGGCCCGGTATTCCTTCGAGTTCCAGCTCCTGGTGCGCCCCTGAGCCATGCCTGGCGCGTCACATTGTCCTGACAAATGCCCTGTCGGACGCGCCCCGGACGGGTAACGAGTGTTCCGTGTGTTCGATACTGAAGTGTTTGCGTCAGAACACGGCAAGCGTTCAGAACACGGCAAGAAGGGGCACGGCCTCGTGGCACGGTTTCAGAACCGGGTAGGCATGACGGTGGCAGGAGCGTTCGCACTGCTCGCCTGCGTCTCGCTGACCGCCTGCAGCAGCACCGGCGGCAAGAAGGCCGAGGACGCCCGCAAGGCCGCCACGGCCCAGGGCAGGGCAGCGGTGACCACCCCCCGCTGGACCATCGCGATGATCACCCACTCCGGCGACGGCGACACGTTCTGGGACATCGTGCAGAGCGGCGCCAAGCAGGCGGCGGTCAAGGACAACATCAACTTCCTGTACTCGCACGACGACGAGGCCCAGCAGCAGGCCCAGCTCGTGGACGCGGCGATCGACAAGAAGGTCGACGGGATCATCGTCAGCCTGGCCAAGCCCGACGCCCTCAAGGCGGCCGTGGCCCGCGCCCACAAGGCCGGCATCCCGGTGGTCACGGTCAACTCCGGCTCGGCCCAGTCCAAGGCGTTCGGCGCGCTCAGCCACATCGGCCAGGACGAGACCATCGCCGGTGAGGCGGTCGGCGAGGAGCTGAACAAGCGCGGCCGCAAGAACGCCCTGTGCGTCCTGCACGAGCAGGGCAACGTCGGCCACGAGCAGCGCTGCGACGGCGTGGAGAAGACCTTCCACGGCAAGGTCCGCAAGCTCTACGTCAACGGCACCAACATGCCCGACGTCCAGTCCGCCGTCGGCGCCAAGCTCCAGGCCGACCGGGACGTGGACGCCGTCGTCACCCTGGGCGCCCCCTACGCCGACACCGTGGTGAAGGCCAAGGCGGACGCCGGCAGCAAGGCCGAGGTCGACACCTTCGACCTCAACGCCAAGGTCGCCGCCGAGCTGAAGGACGGCACCCTCGGCTTCGCCGTCGACCAGCAGCCCTACCTCCAGGGCTACGAGGCGGTCGACCTGCTGTGGCTGTACAAGTACAACGGTGACGTCCTCGGCGGCGGCAAGCCGGTCCTGACCGGCCCGCAGATCATCACCAAGGACCAGGCGGGCGCGCTCGCGGCGTACACCGATCGGGGCACCCGATGACCACCACCGACACCCGCGCCACCGGAGGACCGGCGCCGGGCGGCGAGCGGCCCCGCGACGAGCGGCTGCTGCGCACCTCCCCGCTGCGCAAGCTGCTGTCCCGGCCCGAACTGGGCTCGGTCGTCGGCGCACTCGCGGTCCTGGTCTTCTTCGCGGTCGCCGCCGACGGCTTCCTGCGCCCATCCAGCATCAGCACCGTGCTGTACGCCTCCTCGACCATCGGCATCATGGCCGTACCCGTGGCCCTGCTGATGATCGGCGGCGAGTTCGACCTCTCCGCGGGCGTCATGGTCACGTCCTCCGCGCTGATCTCCTCGATGTTCAGCTACCAGATGACGGCCAACATCTGGGTCGGCGCGGGGGTGTCCCTGCTGGTCACCCTGGCCGTCGGCGCGTTCAACGGGTTCATGCTGACCCGCACCAAGCTGCCCAGCTTCATCGTCACGCTGGGCACCTTCCTCATGCTCACCGGCATGAACCTGGGCTTCACCAAGCTGATCGACGGCACGGTGTCCACCAAGTCGATCGGTGACATGGAGGGCTTCCCGAGCGCGCACGCCCTGTTCGCCTCGACCCTCGGCATCGGCGGGGTCGACCTCAAGGTGACCGTGCTGTGGTGGCTCGGCCTGGTCGCCCTCGCCTCCTGGGTGCTGCTGCGCACCCGCGTCGGCAACTGGATCTTCGCGGTCGGCGGCAACGAGGACGCGGCCCGCGCGGTCGGCGTCCCCGTCGCCAAGACGAAGATCGGCCTCTACATGGGCGTCGCCTTCGGCGCCTGGGTGTCCGGCCAGCACCTGCTGTTCTCCTTCGACACCGTCCAGTCCGGCGAGGGCGTCGGCAACGAGCTGATCTACATCATCGCGGCCGTCATCGGCGGCTGCCTGATCACCGGGGGCTACGGCAGCGCCGTCGGCTCGGCGGTCGGCGCCCTGCTGTTCGGCATGACCAGCAAGGGCATCGTCTTCGCCGAGTGGAACCCGGACTGGTTCAAGTTCTTCCTCGGAGCCATGCTCCTCCTGGCGACCCTGCTCAACACCTGGGTCCGCAAGCGCGCGGAGGCCACGAAATGACCGTCACCGAAGAGCGCGTGCCCCTGGTCGAGCTGACCGACGTCAGCAAGCACTACGGCAACGTCCGCGCCCTGGAGGGCGTCTCCCTCGAGGTGCACGCCGGGGAGATCACCTGTGTCCTCGGCGACAACGGCGCGGGCAAGTCCACCCTGATCAAGACCATCGCGGGGCTCCACCAGCACGACGGTGGCACCCTCCGCATCGAGGGCGAGGAGACCCGGCTCGCCTCCCCGCGCGACGCCCTGGACCGGGGCATCGCCACGGTCTACCAGGACCTCGCCGTCGTCTCCCTGATGCCGGTCTGGCGCAACTTCTTCCTCGGCTCCGAGCCCCGCAAGGGCAAGGGCCCCTTCGCGCGCCTGGACACGGACCTCATGCGCCGCACCACCCGCGAGGAACTGCTGCGCATGGGCATCGACCTGCGCGACGTCGACCAGCCCATCGGCACCCTCTCCGGTGGCGAGCGCCAGTGCGTAGCCATCGCGCGTGCCGTGCACTTCGGCGCCAAGGTGCTCGTCCTGGACGAGCCCACCGCCGCACTGGGCGTCAAGCAGTCCGGTGTGGTCCTCAAATATGTGGCCGCGGCACGTGATGCGGGCCTGGGTGTCGTGCTGATCACCCACAACCCGCACCACGCGCATCTCGTCGGCGACCGCTTCGTGCTGCTGCGGCGCGGCGCCATGGTGGGCAACCACACACGCGACGAGATCACCCTGGACGAACTGACCAAGCAGATGGCGGGCGGAGCGGACCTGGACGCTCTGCACCACGAGCTGAAGCGCGGCTGACGGGCGCGGAGCCGCGGGGATTCGCGGCTCCGCCCCCGACAGCGCCGCGCCCGGCGTGAGCGTGAGGCACAATCGAGCCCGATGAGCACCTACCGCGACCTCGCCGCCCCCATCGGCTCCCGCCGCGCCCCCGTCCTGCGCACGGTGGGCACCCGGGAACGCCGCTCCCACCTGACCGCGCCCCGCGTGCCCACGGTCGGCATCGACATCGGCGGCACCAAGGTCATGGCGGGCGTCGTGGACGCCGACGGCAACATCCTGGAGAAGCTCCGCGCGGAGACCCCGGACAAGTCCAAGAGCCCCCAGGTCGTCGAGGACACCATCGCCGAGCTGGTGCTCGACCTCTCCGACCGGCACGACGTGCACGCCGTCGGCATCGGGGCCGCCGGCTGGGTCGACGCCGACCGCAACCGCGTCCTGTTCGCCCCCCACCTTTCCTGGCGCAACGAGCCGCTGCGCGACCGTCTCGCCGCCCGGCTGTCCGTGCCCGTCCTGGTGGACAACGACGCCAACACCGCGGCCTGGGCCGAGTGGCGCTTCGGCGCCGGGCGCGGCGAGGACCACCTCGTCATGATCACCCTCGGCACCGGCATCGGGGGCGCCATCCTGGAGGACGGCCAGGTCAAGCGGGGCAAGTTCGGCGTCGCGGGCGAGTTCGGCCATATGCAGGTCGTGCCCGGCGGACACCGGTGCCCGTGCGGCAACCGCGGCTGCTGGGAGCAGTACAGCTCCGGCAACGCCCTGGTCCGCGAGGCGCGGGAGCTGGCCGCCGCCGACTCCCCGGTCGCCTACGGGATCATCGAGCACGTCAAGGGCAGCATCGGCGACATCACCGGCCCGATGATCACCGAGCTGGCCCGCGAGGGCGACGCCATGTGCATCGAGCTGCTCCAGGACATCGGCCAGTGGCTCGGCGTCGGCATCGCCAACCTCGCCGCCGCCCTCGACCCGTCCTGCTTCGTCATCGGCGGCGGGGTCAGCGCGGCGGACGACCTGCTCATCGGCCCCGCGCGGGACGCCTTCAAGCGCCACCTGACCGGCCGCGGCTACCGCCCCGAGGCCCGCATCACCCGCGCCCAGCTCGGCCCCGAGGCCGGCATGGTCGGCGCCGCGGACCTGGCCCGGCTGGTCGCCCGCCGCTTCCGCCGCGCCAAGCGCCGGCGCGTGGAGCGCTACGAACGCTACGAGCGGTACACCCAGGGCCGCCGGGACCGGGACACCGCATGACCACCTCGCTTCCGCACCAGGCGGCCGCCCCGGCCACGCCGCACCCGGCGGGGGAGGACCCGCGCCACCGCGTCAAGCGCCGCGCCCTCACCCTGCTGATCATCGTGCTGCTCATCGGCGTACCGGCCGGCTACCTGGTGATCTCCGCCAATCAGAGCCGGGACAGCGGCAAGGACAAGGAAGCGAAGTACTCGGCCACCGGCCTCACCCCCGGCTGGCCCTCCAAGGTGCAGCGCCGCCTCTACCAGGTGCCCGTACCGCACCCCGCCGACCGGCTCGCCTACTACGAGACCAACAACTGGAAGACCAGCCGTCTGTACGTCCAGTTCCGCACCAACGGCGCGGGCCTGGACAGCTTCCTCGGCACCCTCGGCATCCGCCGCGACCAGCTGAAGCAGGGCGCCGGCACCATCGGTGCCCGCGACCGCCAGGTCTCCGGCTGGAACCTCACCGGCCCCGGCCCCTGGTCCGGCTACACCCACAAGCAGAAGAACCCGGCCCCCACCCAGGACGTGGTCGTGAACATGTCCGACCCGGTCTACCCGACGGTGTACGTGGTCAGCCGCACGGTGCCCTGAGCCCCGGGCGGAACCCGTTGTCAGACCCCACCCGTACAGTCGGACACGGCTCATCCGACAGGGACGGGAGGTGACAGGACACATGAGTGACACCGCGGCCACCGCGACAGCCCGCGCGCGCACCGAGGACACGGTCCCCGCACGCCTCGCCTGCGTGTTCCTGCCCGCGCCCCTCCCGCGCGAGGCCCGCCTCGCCTTCTGGGACCCCGACGGCGAGCCCCTCCTGGACGCCACCGACGAGCTGACGGTCGTACGGCCGCACGGTACGGGCGTACGGCGCCGTCAGGTGCCCGCGCTCACCCTCTCCCTCGCCGACGCGCTGCCCCTGCTGGTCCGGGCCCGGCACGATCCGGCCGCGCATCCGGCCACCGCCTGCTGGGGGGCCGCCGCGCTGCACGCGCTGCGCCTGACCGCGCGGGGGCGC
Organism: Streptomyces griseoluteus; assembly: GCF_004784465.1. Classification (GTDB taxonomy): domain Bacteria; phylum Actinomycetota; class Actinomycetes; order Streptomycetales; family Streptomycetaceae; genus Streptomyces; species Streptomyces griseoluteus. The sequence goes on from NZ_SRRU01000006.1 coordinate 441,015, forward strand.
CTGCTGCCCGGGCTCACCCCCAGCGGGCACGACGCCTGGCGAGCCGGTCCGCTGGAGCCCGACGACATCGCCCACCTGCGCGCGGTGGCCGCCGCGATGCCGCCCGAGGGCCACGCCGTGCCGCTGCCCGGCCCAGGACCCCTGACCCTGCCCGAGCCCGAGGCCCTGGTCCGCTCCTTCCTGGACGCCGTCGCGGACACCCTGCCCCGCACCCCCGCCGCCCCGCACACCAGCGGGCACCCCTTCGCCGCCCGCGAGCCCCAGCCGCTGCCGGGCGCCCGGGACTGGGCGGCCGAGGTCGCCGCGGGCATGGACGCGGGCGTACGCGTCTCGCTGCGCCTGGACCTGTCCGGGTACAGCGTCTTCGACACCGGTGACGACCAGCGGGCGCGGGCGGCCGGCGCCGCCGTCGTGCAGGTCCACAGCCTGGCCGACCCCACACTGGTCGCCGACGCGGCGGCCGTGTGGGCCGGGGACGCGGACGCTTTCGGGCCCCGCGCGCACGTGGACGCCGCCCTCGCCGTCCGGCGCGCCGCGCGCGTGTGGGCGCCGCTGGACCGGCTCGCCGAGCAGGACGTGCCCGACGTGCTGGCCCTGTCCGAGGAGGAGGTCACCGACCTGCTCGGCGTGGCCGCGAGCCGGCTCGCGGCCGCCGGGGTCGCCGTGCACTGGCCCCGCGACCTCGCGAGCGACCTCGCCGCCACGGCCGAGGTCCGCACCGCCCCCGGCTCCGCGACCGACGGCACCGGATTCTTCGAGAGCGAGGAGCTGCTCAGTTTCCGCTGGCAACTGGCGCTCGGCGGCGACCCGCTCACCGAGGCCGAGATGGACGCCCTCGCCGAGGCCCACCGCCCGGTCGTCCGGCTCCGCGACCGCTGGGTCCTGGTCGATCCCGCCCTGGTCCGCAAGGCCCGCAAGCGCGAACTGGGCCTGCTCGACCCCGTCGACGCGCTCGCCGTCGCCCTCACCGGCACCGCCGAGGTCGACGGCGAGACCGTGGAGGCCGTCCCGACCGGCGCCCTCGCGGCCCTGCGCGACCGGCTCACCGCGGGCATCGCCCCCGCCGAGCCGCCCGCCGGGCTCGACGCGACCCTGCGCGACTACCAGTTGCGCGGGCTGGCCTGGCTCGACCTGATGACCTCCCTCGGCCTCGGCGGCTGCCTCGCCGACGACATGGGCCTCGGCAAGACGATCACCCTCATCGCCCTCCACCTCAAGCGCGCCCGCACCGAGCCGACCCTGGTCGTCTGTCCCGCCTCCCTGCTGGGCAACTGGCAGCGCGAGATCAGCCGCTTCGCGCCCGGCGTCCCCGTCCGCCGTTTCCACGGCGCCGACCGCACCCTCGACGGCCTCACCGACGGCTTCGTCCTCACCACCTACGGCACCATGCGCTCCGCCGCCGCCCGGCTCGCCGAGCAGCCGTGGGGCATGGTCGTCGCGGACGAGGCCCAGCACGTGAAGAACCCGTACTCCGCCACCGCGAAGGCGCTGCGCACGATCCGGACCCCCGCGCGCGTGGCGCTCACCGGCACCCCGGTGGAGAACAACCTCTCCGAGCTGTGGGCCCTGCTCGACTGGACCACGCCCGGCCTGCTCGGCCCCCTGAAGTCCTTCCGGGCCCGGCACGCGCGTGCCGTGGAGAACGGCGAGGACGCCGAGGCGGTGGAGCGGCTGGCGCGGCTCGTCCGGCCGTTCATGCTGCGCCGCAAGAAGTCCGACCCCGGCATCGTCCCCGAACTCCCGCCCAAGACCGAGACCGACCATCCGGTCCCGCTCAGCCGCGAGCAGGCCGCGCTGTACGAGGCCGTGGTGCGCGAGTCGATGCTCGCCATCGAGGACGCGAACGGCATCGCCCGCCGGGGCCTGGTCCTCAAGCTGCTCGGCGCCCTCAAGCAGATCTGCGACCACCCGGCGCTCTACCTCAAGGAGGAGCCCGCCCACCCCGACCGGCTCTCCGCCCGCTCCGGCAAACTCGCCCTGCTGGACGAGCTGCTGGACACCGTGCTCGCCGAGGACGGCTCGATCCTGGTCTTCACCCAGTACGTCGGCATGGCCCGGCTCATCACCGCCCACCTGGCCGGCCGCGCGATCCCCGTCGACCTTCTGCACGGCGGTACTCCGGTGCCCGAGCGGGAGCGGATGGTGGACCGGTTCCAGTCCGGCGAGATCCCGGTCCTGGTGCTCTCCCTCAAGGCGGCGGGCACCGGGCTGAACCTCACCCGCGCGGGACACGTCGTGCACTTCGACCGCTGGTGGAACCCCGCCGTCGAGGAACAGGCCACCGACCGCGCCTACCGCATCGGGCAGACCCAGCCCGTCCAGGTCCACCGTCTCGTCACCGAGGGCACGGTGGAGGACCGCATCGCCGAGATGCTCACCGCGAAGCGGGCTCTGGCCGACGCGATCCTCGGCTCCGGGGAGGCGGCCCTGACCGAGCTGACCGACCGCGAACTGACCGACCTGGTGTCCCTGCGGAGGCCGGAATGAGTGCCGGGGAGCGGACCCCGGCGGAGGAGGCCCGCGAGGCGCTGCGCGCGGCGCGGGCTGGTGCGTCCGGGGAACCCGCCGAGGGGGATGCGGGGTCGGCGGACGGTCCTGCGCAGGGGGTGGCGTCCGAGGCCCGGCCCGGTGAGGTGGCCCGGGCCGCGCTGCGGGCCGCTGTGGCGGCTCGGCGGCAGGGAGAGGCGGCCTCGGAGGAGGCTGATGCCGGTCCCGATGAGCCGGCCGCGCCCGCCGCCCCCCAGCCGACCCCCGCCGGCGCCCGCCCCGGCGACGCGGCCCGCGAAGCACTCCGCGCCGCCCGCCGCGAGGCCGACCGAGGGGAGCGGCGCCCCCGAAAGACCACCCCGCACCCCGCACCCGCCCCCGCCGAGGGCCGCTCCGCCCACGCCCAAGCAGCCCGCGACATGCGGAACTTCCTCAGCACCGCCTTCCGCATGCCCGACTTGGCCGACGACCCCGAGGCCGAAGCCCCGCCGCGCACCGAGACCCCGGAACCCCCCGCCGAGCACGCCCCCATGCCACCGGCGCCCAGCACCACCCCGACCCGCACCCCCGACCACCCCGCCCCGCCCCACCACCCCTCCTCCATGGCCACCCCCCACCGCGACAGCGAACTCCGCCGCACCTTCCCCCCGTTCGCGCCGCGCCCCGAGCCGCAGGACTTCGCCACCACCTGGTGGGGCCAGGCATGGGTCGACGCCCTGGAGCACACCGCGCTGGACGTCAACCGGCTGGCCCGGGGGCGCGGTTACGCGGACGCGGGCAATGTCGACGCGATCACCGTGACACCAGGACTGGTGCTGGCGTACGTGCGGGGGAGCCGCCCCCGGCCGTACCGGGTGCAGTTGCGCCTCCGGAGGCTGAGCGACGAGGACTGGGAGCGCCTCCTGGAGGCGGCGGTGGACAGCCCCGCCGACATCGCCGCGCTGCTGGACAAGGAGCTGCCGCACACCCTGGCCGACCGGGGCGTGCCCCTGCTGCCCGGCCCCGGCGACCTGATCCCGCAGTGCAGTTGCCCCGACTCCGGCCGCCCCTGCAAGCACGCGGCCGCGCTCTGCTACCAGACGGCCCGGCTGCTGGACGCCGACCCGTTCGTCCTGCTCCTGCTGCGGGGCCGGGGCGAGCGGGAGCTGCTGGACACCCTGTCCCGGCGCAGCGCGGCGAGCGCGGCCCGTGCCGCACGGGAGCGGGGCCCGGCCGCGCTGCCCGGCGTACGCGCGTCGGAGGCGCTCGCCGGACGCCCGCTGCCCCCGCTCCCGGCCCCGCTGCCCGCGCCTGCCCACCCCGAGGCGCCCCCGGCGTACCCGGCGGCGCCCGGCGGACCCGACCCGTTCGCGCTGGACCAGCTGGCCACCGACGCGGCCGCCCGCGCGCATGCCCTGCTCACCACCGGCCGCGACCCCGTGGGCGGCCTGACGCTGTGGCAGGACGCGGTGCGCCTCGCGGCCGCCCGCCCCGGCTCCGGTCTGACCGCCGCCACCCGCAGCCTGTACGCCACCCTGGCCGCCGCCGTGGACCGCACCCCCGCCGAGCTGGCCCGCGCGGTCGCCGCCTGGCGGCAGGGCGGCCTCGCGGGGCTGACCGTGCTGGAGGAGCCCTGGGACCCGCCCGCGGGCCGTTTCGACCGGGCCCGACCGCTGCTGCTCGCCGCCGACCTGCCCGCCTTCCGCCCCTGGCGCAACCACCTCACCCACCCGGCGGGCCACGCCCAACTCCGCCTGGGTCAGGACGGCTTGTGGTACGCGTACGAGTCGGAGCCCGGCCAGGAGGACTGGTGGCCGCGCGGCGCGCCCGACCTCGACCCGGTCTCCGCCCTCACGACCCTGGACATACCGGACGCCCTCTGAGTGCGGCACACCCACCGTGAAGTCCGTGGGAGAGTCCGCCGCGCTTTCCGGAGAGCCCTCTGCCACGCACCGGGCCCCCTGGCCCGGCGAGGGCGTCCGGGCCGTTGGCGTGGTGCGGTGAGTGAGGAGAAGACTCGGGCGCCGCGGAGGACGCCGGCGGCGGAGTCGGACTGCTCGTCATGAGGGTCAGCAACCCGGGCGGCCGGCGGAGACGTCCGGGCTGCCGGCCGCCCGGCAGGGGCCGACCGCTCCACGGGAGCCTCTGGCCAGACCGAGCGGACGCGCGGCGTCGGCGGTGGCCGCTGCCCGGCCCCTACCGTGGAGACAGGACCTCCGACCCCGCCCCGAGCCACGTGCCCCGAAGCCCGCGCTGATCTTCGACGACCCGCCCTCTGGGCCGGGCGGGCTCCCGCGGCAGACCGTGCCCTAGGCGCTCAGACCCACTGCTGAAGACCCATGGTGGCCACCAGGTCCAGCTTGCTGCGGGCGTCCGTGTCGGGGCGGGGCAGAAAGACCACGAGGCGCAGGTCCGCGGGCTGGATCGTCAGGACGCTGGACTCGAGGGCGATCTCTCCGGCCTGAGGGTGCACGACGATCTTGCGCGCACTCTGGAGGTCGCCCACGGTCGGTTGGGCCCACAGCGACAGGAAGCGGGGGAGACGACGCAGCTTCGTGACGAGCGCCGCCAGCGAAGGGTCCGACGGGTAACGGCTGGTGGTCGCGCGCAGGTCGGAGACGAGAGAACTCTCGAAGGCGTCCCGTTCGGTCTTGGTCAGCCGCAGTCGGCCGGGCCCAGGCCCGAACTGGGACAGCACCAGGTTGCGGCCGTCATCGTCGGAAGAACTCGGGTCACCGAAGGTCGCCGCGAAAAGTGGGTTCCAGTGCAGTAACTGCCAGGCAGCGCTGTAGACACCCAGCGGGTTGACGGCGAGTTGTTCCATCAGCCGGTGCAGGCTCGCCGGGATCAGCAGAGGAATCCGGTCCGGTCCCGCGGCGTGGCCGGCCAGGCGCATGAGGTGTGCTTGTTCGTCGTCGGACAGCTGAAGCGCGCGGCCGACAGCCGCGCAGACCTGAGGAGAGGGGGTGAGGGAACGACCCTGTTCCAGGCGTTCCACGTACTCGGCGGAGATTCCGGCCAGCATCGCCAACTCGCCGCGGCGCAGACCTGCGACGCGGCGGGGAGAGTTGTGAGGGATTCCGACGGCCTCCGGAGTCAGGCGTTCACGCCACGCCCGCAGGACTTGTCCGAGTTCATTCATGCCCCCATGTTCGCTCACCTTCGCCGTCTCAGGGTCGTACTGGCGGTACGACGAAGATCTGTGCCTTCCTGCGAGCTCGGAGCGATTACAGGATCGACGTCATGAACACCATTGCGCAGCACTGGATCAACGGACAGTGGACCGGCTCCGGCTCGGTTCTGGAATCAGTCGACCCGGCCGACGGCACAGTCGTCGGTTCCTTCTACGACGGTGGCGAGGCAGAGGCCTCGGTCGCCGTGGACGCCGCCGCCGCCGCGTTAGCGACCACCGAATGGCCGCGCACCCCCTCGCTTCGGGCGACCGCCCTCAGTCGGCTGGCCGACGCCCTCGAGGAGCGGGTACCCGAGGTCGCGGCCATGCTGTCCCGGGAGAACGGCAAGCTGCTGGGTGAGACCACGTGGGAGGTCAGCGGTGCGGTCGGGTGGCTGCGGTACGCGGCGGCGTCTGCGCGCACCCAGAACGCCGGGCGTGCCGCTGAGACGGCACCCGGCCAGTACTCTCAGTCGGTGCCCGAGCCACTCGGTGTCGCCGGCATCATCTCTCCCTGGAACTCCCCCATCATGCTGACCGTGCGGGCATTGGGCCCGGCGCTGGCCGCCGGCTGCACCGCCGTGGTCAAACTTCCGGCTCAGACGGCGCTGACCAATGAGCTTTTCGCACAGGTTCTGGCCTCGGTCCCGGAGATTCCGGCGGGTGTGGTCAACGTATTCACCGAGTCCGGCAACACCGGGGCCCCGTTCCTGGTCTCCTCGGACAAGGTCGACGTGATCAACTACACCGGCAGTACGCCGGTCGGGCGCCAGATCGCGGCCGCGGCCGCCGCCACGCTCAAGCGGCTCGGTCTGGAACTGGGCGGCAAGGCTCCGATGGTGATCTTTCCCGACGCCGATCTGGACATGGTGATCCCGACGGTGGTGCAGGCGCTGTTGCTGATGAACGGGCAGTTCTGCTGCACCGGTTCCCGTGTACTGGTTCACCGGGACGTCGCCGACGAGGTGCGCACTCGGCTCACCAGTGCGCTCGCGCAAGTGCGGCTCGGCTCGGGCGACGACGAGAAGGCCCAGCTCGGTCCGGTGATCGACCGGGCGTCCGCCCGGCGGGTGGACGCGATCGTCGAGGAAGCCGCCTCGTACGGCACCGTACTGCTGCGCGGCGGTGTGGTCACCGACGGCCCCTTGGCCGCAGGTGCGTTCTACCGGCCGAGCCTGATCGAGGTGGACCGCACCGACGTCCGGATCGTGCAGGAAGAAGTCTTCGGTCCGGTTCAGACGTTCGAGATCTTCGACGACGAGGACGACGCCGTGACGAAGGCGAACGCCACCATCTACGGTCTGGCCGCCTCGGTGTTCAGCTCGGACTCCATGAAGGCTCGCCGAATCGCCCGGCGCATCCGCACCGGCACGGTATGGATCAACACCTGGGGAGCCGTCAGCGAGGACTTCGAGGAGGGCGGCGTCAAGGGCAGCGGTTACGGCTACCTGTGCGGCCCGCGAGCGATCGAGGAGTTTCAGGCCCTCAAGGTGTACGTGGAGCAGGACTACACCCAATCCGCTCACTGATCAGATCATGGCCTGGCCCGGCGCCCACCTGGGCTCCGGGCCTTTCCCAGCATGGGAAGGATGCACCATGGCGTCGATTCTGATCACCAGAGCGACGAACGGTGCTGGTGTCGCTCTGGCCGAGACCCGACGACTCGCGGCCGAGGTCCGCCCCAAGCCGGTTGCCCCGAGACCCGTAGGTCAGGACTTGCGAGCGCGGTAGACCGTGCGGCAGCGGCTCCAGGCCCGCCGCCCACAGCGCCCCGGTGACGTCGGTGGGGTCGAAGTACCAACCGCTGAGGGTCTGGTCCACCCGCTGGACCCTCTTCCCGGTGCCGTGCGCCCCGGAGACGCGCGGCATGCCGCGGCGGGTCTCGGTGTCCCAGACGGCGGGCGCGCCATCCGTGACGGGGGGCACCGCCCGACGCCGCCGGGGGCGACAGCAAGGCCGCTCCGATCGGCATCTGATCCGCGGATCAGGTGCTGACAAGTGTCCTCGCGTCGGCCCCTGCTCCCAGGAGCAGCTTGGCCCGCGCGAGATCCCTGTTCGTGATGACCCGTTGACGATGGTCGTCGGGCAACTTTCCACCGTCCAACAGCTTCTCGCAGCACTCCAGCGATTCACGGTACTCGCCCATCCAGTACGACGACACCGCCAGCTCGTCCAGCGCCCGCCACTCGTACCAGCCATGCTCCACGAACAGGATGTCCTTCGACGGCGGGAGCTCCACCGCGCGCCGCGCGAACATGTACGCGAGTGGCCAGCGCTCCCCGTTCAGACGGTACAGACGCGCGAGCTCGCCGAGCGGTTCGACGCGTGTGGGCCGGTACTCGTGCGCGTCCAGGAAGCGGGCCGTGACCTCCGGCATCCGGCGCTTGGCGTCCATGGCCAGCCGGGCCGCATAGAGCCGGGCGCAGAACGCCTCCTCGGCGAAGCCACCCATGCCCGCGCGCCGATCGTACGCGGCGAGCGCCTTTCCGGGTTCACCGGCGTCGCGCCAGCTCTGGGCGAGGTAGAAGACGTAACGGGCGTTGTCCGGATCCTTGGCAAGCCCCTCCTTGAGGATCGCGGCATCGCGGAGGTACTTCTGTCGCTGGCTGCCCTGGAGGCGCCCACCGCCGCCCATGATGACCATGCGAGCGCCTTCGAGGGTGGCCCGGCTGAAGCGCGTGTCGCACTCCAGGTACTCGTGCAGCACACCGACGTACCGCCAAGGCAGACGGGTCGACACCATCGTCGGACGCCAGTGGACGAGGGGGCCGTGGCGCACCTCGAAGTCGTAGCAGTCATGGGTCAGTTCCGGCATCGTGAAGCCGGGACCGGTCTCCATCACGTCGTCGGCGTCGATGAACAGCAGGTAGTGCGCGCGGTCCCGGGCCAGATCGATCGCCTCGCTGCGGCTCAGGTCGAAGCCCTTCCAAGGGCTCTCGTACAGCGCCCCGGGCAGGTCGGCGAGAGTTTCCCGGATGACGTCCTGAGTGCCGTCGGTCGAGCCCGTATCAAGGATCACCCATGTGTCGATGAGGGGGCGCACAGATTCGAGGCAGCGCCGGATCACATGCGCCTCGTCCTTGACGATCATATTAAGGCAGACCGTTTTCATGACTTTTTCTTTTCTGTAATGAAGGGGATCGGTGGGCGAGTTTACCGAGTCATAGAACTCCACACCAGGACCGCCACCAGGGGCTCGGCGTCCATACAGGTGATGCTCCGACCGGATTGGCACCCCAGTCGCCTGCACCTGTGTATAAGTGAGCAGTTCCTGCTGTAACGCATGGGAGATATTTTATGGTAATCACCGCGCAACTCCCCCTTCCACGCGAAGAAATCCAGAGCTCCGAGGCGATCACACACAGAAGACAGCGGACGGGGCTGTGGCTGTGGCCGCTCATCCTGACTTTCGGCCTGACGAGCCACGGACTGACCGCTGACAGCTGACGGCAACCTCTCGTGAAACCGTCGGGTGAGACAACCTTGCGCTGCACGATGGAGCGACCTGCCGCGGTACGAGGAGCCGTTGTCGGCAATAAAGAAGATTCGTTTTTGCGCTGGCGTAGGGTCGGTTGCCCATCACCTGCTCAACCAGTCTCATGAAAAGCACAATGTCTGTGCTCTAATCGCAGCGGCCGAAGACCTCGGCCCGGTGGATGTCGTCAGCGGCAGGTTGGCCAGGGGTCCGCCGCGCCTCCGGCCGGCCACGATGGGCGTTTACGGTCGAGATTTAGACGCTCCGGGGTCCGTGCTCCCTTTTCTTCCCCGAGCCCATGAGACGAAGGTCCATCGGAGTGCTCCGGTGAGGCTTCGTCTTGAGCTCGACTGCACTTGCGCGGATGAGACGGCGGGCTACTCGTGCAGTTGGCGTTCCTCGATGGTCGGGAGGACGCCGGATTCGGGATCGCAGCCGCCAAGACGGGATCCACGAGGCGACACGGCTCCACCGGAAGCCGGGCGGGTTCTGTCGCGTGGTGGTTGATGCGGTGTGCGCTGCTCTGGACCTGGCCCGCCGCGGAGGTCGTCACCCTGCTCGGCGCGACCCCGGCGATCCCGCCCGCGGCGTCGTCCCGGCCGTCGCCTCCGCCGGCCTTCACCTCCCACCGGGTACTCGACCGGGCAGCCGACACTGTCGTGGAGCACCGAAACGCTCGCCTGTCCGCTCGAAAACCTTGCCGGGCGGCTGCGCGGCCGAGCGAGACCGGAGGAGTGCCATGGAACCGGATGACCACATCATGCGCGGGCCCGGTGAGAGGAGAGTCGCCGAGGCGGCGGAACGGATCGTGGCCGAGGGCCGGCCACGGTTGCACCGCACCTGGACGTCCTTGGTGGCCACCTCGCTGCTGGGCGGGATCGACGTCGGTGTCGGCGTCATGGCGCTGCTGTTCGTGCGGCACGAGACTGGCAGCGAGCTGCTGGCCGGGCTGGCCTTCTCCGTGGGGCTCATCGCCTTGCTGCTCGGGCACAGCGAACTGTTCACCGAGGGCTTCCTGGTGCCCGTGGCCACCGTCATCGCGGGCGCGGCCAGCTGGCTGGACCTGGTACGTATGTGGGCCACGGTGCTGGTGATGAACCTGATCGGTGGATGGGTGTTCATGTGGCTGGTGATGCGGGCCTACCCGGATCTGCATCACACCGCGGCTGCCTCGGGCGCGAAGTTCGTCGACGGTGGGTACACGCTGGGCACCTTCTGCCTCGCTGTGCTGGGTGGCGGCGTCATCACGCTCATGACCCGTATGCACCACGGCAGTGAGTCCATGACCGCGAAGATCACCGCGTCGGTCGCCACCGCGTTCGTCCTGGCCGGGTTCGGGCTGTGGCACTCGGTGCTGGATTCCCTCATCGCATTCGCCGGCCTGCACACCGGCAGCACGTCCTACGGTTACCTCGACTGGCTGCGGTGGCTGGCCTGGGCGGTTCTCGGCAACATCGTCGGCGGCCTCCTGCTGACCACGACACTGCGACTCATCCGCAGTGCCCCCGTACTGAGCGGCGACAGCGCGCAAGCCCCTGACTCCCGATGACAACCCGTCCCGGCCGGTCGCGGCCGGGATCAGATCGGCAGGGCAGGGCTGAGCTGGGAGCGGGCAGCGACAAGCCCCGGCAATTCGAGGAGACCTGGCCCCCGCGTTTGCCGTCCGCGCAAGGGGAGACCCGGCCGACCATGAGCACTACGCGATTCCGCCGCCCCCGGATGCGGCAGAGCCGCTTCCTGCGGCTGGTGGACCGCTTGGAGCGGCAGCCCAGCGCCGCGCTCACCAGCCGCGTCAAGGGGCGGCACGCCACGGCCCGGGTCTATGGCTGCCTCGGCCTGACGGCAGTCGCGCTCGGCGGCATGCTGGGCGGTCACCTGGCCAACCGCCAGGCATCCGGCGCCAACCACGCCGAACAGGTCCCGCACGCCGTGCCCCGGGGCCGGTACCGGATCGGAGCCGTGGCCGAGTTCCCGGCCGACCGGCCGGTGCGGCGCAGCGTGGACGACGTCCCGATCCTGGGCGTCCGGGAAACCGGAGGGGCGATCCACGCCCGGGCCGAAGGGCGCAGCCACCTCGCGGGTCGCTCTCCGAAGGCAAGGTCGGCGACGGGTGCGTCCTGTGCCCCTGGCAGGGCAGCGTCCTCCGGCTCTCGGACGGCTGGCGCGTCCGCGGCCCAGCCGGCCTGCGACCCCCGGATCACCGACGGCCACGTCGAGATCCGCCCGCGCCAGCAGAAGCCGGGCGGGCAGGCGCCGGGCGAGGCAGCCGTGGGACAACGGCGTACGGAGACGGAAACTCATGAACACCGCAGCTGACGGCCGCCTCCCAGGACGTCTGCACGGGCTGCTGCAGCGGACCGGAAGGCAGTACGCGGCGGAGCACGACCGGCCGCTGGGCGGCTACCTCGCAACCATGGCGGGCTTTGCCGCGTACACGACCGCCTGGGCCACCGCCGTACGGCTCCGCGGCCGGCCGCTGCCCGACCGGCCCGAGCCGTGGGACGTCGTGCTGACCTCGGTCGCCACGTTCCGGCTCAGCCGGCTGCTGACCAAGGCGTCGGTCACCAGCCCGCTGCGCGCACCCTTCACCCGGTACGTCGCCCCCCAGGGCCCGGCCGAACTGCACGAGGAGGCACAGAGCGAGGACGGCAAGCACACCGTCGGAGAACTGGCCACCTGCCCCTTCTGCATGAGCGTCTGGGTGGCGTCCACCCTGACCGCCGGCCAGCTTCTCTGGCCGCGTGAGACACGTACCGCCATGGGCGTGCTGGCCGCCCTCGCCGGGGCTGACACGCTGCAACTGGCGTACAGCGCGCTGATCGAGAAGACGACCGGCGAGTGACCCGGCAGTGGAACGCGGTGGTTCACGGGCGTCCGTGTGGGGCGGGGCACCGACCGCGCGGGTGAAGGCGGCTCCCGCGGCTGACGGCCTGAAGAATCGGGGTGCGGTCGGCTGGGCTGGGGTGGTAGGCAAGCGACGTGACAGAGAGTCTTGAGTTCTCCGCGCTGGTGCAACTGATCGACGAGCGGTCGGCTGCGTTCCGGAGTGCGGTTGCCGCCGCGCCCAGCCTTGACGCGCCGGTGCCGTCCTGCCCCGAGTGGACGGTGTTCCATCTGGTGCAGCACCTGGGTACGGGCCAGCGCTGGTGGGCCGCGATCGTCGCCGCGGGCCCGGCCGAGGCTCCGCCGGCCAAGGATGCCGCGGAGGTGCCGCACGATCTCGAGGCGCTGCTGGCCTGGTACGCCGAGTCGAACGAGCTGCTGCTGAGTGCGCTGCGCGAGGCCGGCCCGGAGCGCGAGTGCTGGGCGTGGTGGAGCCTCGGCGTGTCCCCGGCGAATGCCCGGGGCGTTGCCCGGCGCCGGGTGCACGAGGTGCTGGTGCACACCTACGACGCCCAGCTCGCCGCAGGCGCCGTGCAGCCGATGCCTGTGGACGTCGCGATCGACGGCGTGGCCGAGTTTCTCGACACCTGCAACTCCACCCCGGCTGCCTGGCCGCACGAGGCCGCCACCATCCACTACCACGCCACCGAGGGCCGCTCCTGGCTCCTCGCGCTGGACGGCACGGGCGCTTGGCCCGCACCCCTCACGGACGACGCCGCGCCCGCCTCCGCCTCGGCCACGGGCACGGCCGAGCAGCTGCTCCTCTTCGTCTGGGGCCGCCTCACCCTGAGCGACCTGAAGATCGAGGGCGACCAGCGGGTGTTCGAGCAGCTGATCGCCTGGGAGCCCGAGGAGTAGCCTGCCGATACCGTCGGCGGACAGCCTCAACGGCGATCACACTCTGGGCGGGTGTGATGACAGGCCCGCTGATTGACCCTTCGAGACTGACCGGAGGGTAATTCCCCGCTCGCTGTCCGGAGTGCAGCCACTGCTCCGGCCAAGCAGTTTGGTTGGGACGGCCATACCCGGAAACGCGGATGTCGACGTTCCTGGGAGCCACTCGATGGAGGGAGGCCACTCATGGACACCGATCCGATGGCCGACGACGTCTACCAGCCGACCAACAACGACGTGCGTGAAGAGGACGCCGCGCGGTTGGACGACCTGGAGGACGCGGTCGAGGAACCGAGCTACGACGAACTCCTCGACGAGGGGTACTCCCCGCCGGAGAAGCCGCTCGGCGTCACCAAGTACGGCACCACCGCAGCCGAGCAGCGGGCGGGCGAGAGCCTCGACCAGCGGTTGGCCCAGGAGGAGCCGGATGTCCGGGAGCCGGAGGGTGACGGGGTGGGCGACCTGCCCGGCGGTGACGGCGAGCTCATCGACCCGGAGGCGGGTGAGGCGCGCGCCGGCCGCCTGATGGCCCCGGACGAGGGCGCACATCCCGACACCGAGGCAGACGAGGTCGCCTACGACGTTGGCATCGACGGGGGAGCGGCCAGTGCCGAGGAGGCCGCCGCCCACGTCACCGACGACGACTTCTCGCCGACCGCCCACGACCCCGTCCCTTCGGACGATCCCCTGCTGTACCCCCGCCCCCGGCGTCGGCACCGGCAGGGCTGAGGAGTCGGTCCCGCAGACGATCGACCTGCCGCCGCACGCCCTGTCCCGCCTGCTCGATGTGCGCGGGCCTCCTGCTCGGTCATGCCGGTCACCGCGATCATGCGCCGCGGTGCCCGCTGGGCCTGCGCTCGAGTCTCGGCGTGCCCGTCGGCTCCCCCGACCACTCGACCCGCCGCGGATCGTCGAGCACCTGCTCCGGGTGCGGCTGAAGGCGGCAGCGCCGGAGGCAGGCAGGGCGGTGAGCCGGGACGGACCGGGAGTTCCCCGGGCGCGTCCTGGCCCGGCACCCGCGATCCCCTTGGCATGATGGCCGCCCGGGTTCCCGAGGACAGAACGGAGCCGGTGTCGTGCCCTTCGCGGAGTCGACCGGCGGCGCGTCCGGGCCCCCAGGAGCTCCGCCGGCCGTGCGGCGGTCCGTGGCGCCGCTGCTGGCCGTGTGCACGGGATACTTCATGGTCATCCTGGACGTCACGGTCATCAACGTCGCCGTGCCCGTGGTGGGCCGGGAACTGCCGGCCTCGCTCACCGGCATCCAGTGGATCACGGACGGGTACACCCTGGTCTTCGCCGGATTCCTGATGACCGGTGGCGCGCTGGGCGACCGCCTGGGCAACCGGCGCGTCTTCAGGGCGGGCGTCTCGGTGTTCACGGTGGCCTCGGCCGCCTGCGCGTTCGCGCCGAGCGCCGCCTTCCTCATCGCGGCCCGGCTGGTGGAAGGGCTCGGTGCGGCGCTGATCGTCCCCGGCTCGCTCGCCCTCCTCCAGGAGGCGTACCCGCTGCCCGCCGCACGTTCGCGGGCCTTCGGACTGTGGGGGTCGATGGCCGGTGTCGCGGCCTCCGCCGGACCGTTGCTGGGCGGGCTGCTGGTGTCCACCGTGGGCTGGCGCTGGGTCTTCCTGATCAATCTGCCCGTCGGCGTGGCCTGCCTGTTTCTGACCTGGCGGCACGTGGCACCCTCGCCGCGTCACCCCGGCCGGTCCCTGGACTGGCCGGCGCAGTGTGCCGTGGTGGTGGCGGTGGCCCTGCTGACCGGCGCGCTGAACGAGGCCGGCCGGCGCGGCTGGTCCGATCCCCTCGTGCTCGCCGGGCTGGGCCTGGTCGTGCCCGCCGTCGCGGCGTTCGTGTGGCGCGAGCGCGTCGCCCGTTCCCCCGGCCTTCCGCCGCGCCTGCTCGGCTCCCGCACGATGGTCGGCGGGGCCGTCATCGGCCTGCTGTTCAACTTCGGCTTCTACGGCATGGTGTTCACCGCCAGCCTGGACTTCCAGCACCAGCGCGGCTTCGGCGCCCTCAGGACCGGGCTGGCGCTGTTCCCGGCCGTGGCGATGACGATGTTCGCCTCCATCCTGTCCGGACGGCTCGCCCGCCGCACCGGTCACCGTCCGCTGGTGGTCTCCGGCATGTTCCTCGGCGCGCTGGGGCTGGCCGGCTGGGCCGCGGCGGGTACCGATCCGGCCTACCCCCTGCTGGTGGCCCCGATGATGGCCGCCGGGTTCGGTACGTCCTTCGCGCTCACCGGCTCGACCGCCACGGTGATGGGTGCCGCGCCCCCGGAGTACGCGGGGGCCGCCTCCGCACTGTTCAACACCGCCCGCCAGATCGGCAGCGCGACCGGGGTGGCCCTCGGCGGCAGCCTGCTGGCCACCGGCGGCGACTACGGCACCGGACTTCGCACCAGCATGGCCATCGGAGCCCTCGCCTATCTGGCCGCGGCGGCCGTCGCGTGGGTATGCGTCCCAGCCGGGCCGAAGTCACCGCCCGAACGCCCCACTTCCCCCGCGGACCGCATGTCCCGCTGACCGAACGCCCCCCCCTCGGGCCCCCCGGAAGGGTGTGCCCGGCCGCCGCTGAGAACCGGCCGACCCGTCAAGTCAGCATGGGAGCCCGGTTCTTGCGAGCCCGGTGGATGCCCAGGCCGAGGAAGCCGACCCAGACCAGAGTGAGCAGACCGACGAGGGCATCCGCGCCCCACCCGTTGACGGCGTAGAAGTGGGTGGCGTCCATGCCGAAGTAGAGCGACGGGACGGCCAGCAGGTTGATGACTCCGACGACAACGGCACCGCGCAGGGCCCAGCGTGGCACCACCGGTGACGCGGCGCTCATGAACTGCTGCGCGGCACGGGCGAACCCGAGGAAGAACATCGCGATCCACAGGTGTGCGATCGGACCGTGAGCCAAGGCCATGGCGGCCGCCAGAGGGCCGTCCGTGGTCGGGTCCATCCCCCCCTCGACGCATTGCAGGCCGGCGCGAGCGGATACCTGCTCAAAGATGTCGCGCCGCAAGAGCTCTGCCACGCGGTTCACCTTGCCGCATCGGGAGAATCCGCGTTCTCGGCGACGGTCACCCGCCAACTCGTGGCACGCCACACTCGCACAGCCGACGATTCCGCCGGCGCCAGAGCTCAGCGGACATCGGAGGCGCTCACCGAACGGGAACGTGCCGTCGCCGAGGCTGTCGCCGAAGGCGCTTCCAACGCGACAATCGCGAAGGCGCTCTTCATGAGCGAAGGCACGGTCAAGACGCACATCTCCCGCGCGCTCACCAAGACCGGCTTGGACAACCGGGTCCAGCTGGCACTCCTGGTGTTCCAGGCGCAGCAGAACTCCTGCTGAGGTTTCCAGGGCGTAAGGCTCGAAAAGCAGAGCGAAAAGTCACGCGGGTGGGCACACACCAACGTGACCGCCACCGAGCGGTGGCATGTGAAGCCTTATGCAGAGGATCTTCGCAAGGCCGCCTCAAAATGGGATGGCCTGCACGGAGTTGAGACCCCAGTGCGTGAGAAATTGTGAGATGTGAGAGCGTGAGCAGGGTGAGTGAGAGTACGTCCAGCACCCTGCAATACCGCTTTGACGGGCCGGAAGAGGCTCCCGTACTGATCTTGGGCCCCTCCCTGGGTACCACCTGGCACATGTTCGACCGCCAGGTGCCGGAACTGGTCAAGCAGTGGCGGGTCCTGCGCTTCGATCTGCCCGGCCACGGCGGGGCCCCGGCCCACCCGGCCGGTTCGGTCGCGGAGCTGGCCACGCGCCTGCTGGCCACCCTGGACAGCCTCGGCGTGCAGCGCTTCGGCTACGCGGGCTGCGCCCTCGGCGGCGCCGTCGGCATCGAGCTGGCCCTGCGTCACCCCGAGCGGCTCGCCTCGCTCGCGCTGGTCGCCGCATCGCCCCGGTTCGGCACGCCGGACGAGTTCCGTCAGCGGGGCGTGATCGTACGCACGAACGGCCTCGACCCGATCGCGCGAAGCGCGCCCGACCGCTGGTTCACCGGGGGCTTCGCCGCCGCGCAGCCCGCGATCACCGAGTGGGCGGTGCAGATGGTCCGCACCACCGACCCCGGCTGCTACATCGCCGCCTGCGAGGCGCTCGCCGCCTTCGACGTGCGTGCGGAGCTGGGCCGTATCGGCGTGCCCACGCTGGTGCTGGTCGGCTCCGAGGACCAGGTCACCGGGCCCGCCGAGGCCCGCACGCTGGTCGCCGGCATCCCGGACGCCCGGCTCGCGGTCGTGCCCGGCGCCTCCCACCTGGTGCCGGTCGAGCAGCCCGCCGCCGTCACCGACCTGCTGGTCCGGCACTTCTCCACCGCCTGGCAGCAGCCCTTCGACACCGGCCAGACCGCGCTCCCGGCCGCCGCCGCGCCCGTCACGGTCCCGGCCGCCCCCACGCCGGTCGCCATGCCCACCCCGGCCCCCGTACCCGCCCCGGCCGCAGCCCCGCGCACCGGGCCGGTAGCCGAGATCGCCCCCGCCGCCGTGCCGCCGCAGCCGGTCGCACCGCCGGACCGGTACGAGACGGGCCTCAAGATCCGCCGTGAGGTACTGGGCGACGCGCATGTCGAGGGCGTGCTCGCGCGGGCCGACGAGTTCTCCGGCGACTTCGAGGAACTCGTCACCCGTTACGCCTGGGGCGAGGTCTGGGACCGGCCGGGCCTGGACCGCAAGTCCCGCAGCTGCGTCACGCTCACCGCGCTGGTCGCGGGCGGACACCTGGAGGACCTGGCCGTCCACACCCGCGCCGCGCTCCGCAACGGCCTCACCCCGCAGGAGATCAAGGAGGTGCTGCTGCAGGCCGCCGTCTACTGCGGTGTCCCGGCGGCGAGCAGCGCCTTCCGCGTGGCCCAGCAGGTCATCCGCGAGGAGACCACGCCCGCCGAGTGAGGCCGCCGGCCGTCCGAGGCGGCACGATGGAGACGGATAGCGGACCGACGACAGGACGGGAAGTCATGAAGTTCACCAAGAAGTCCCACTCCTGCGTCCGCCTGGAGAAGGACGGCCGGACGCTCGTCATCGACCCCGGCAACTTCAGCGAGCCGGACGCGGCGGTCGGCGCGGACGTCGTCCTCGTCACCCACGAGCACCCGGACCACTTCGACGAGGGCCGGCTGCGCGCCGCGCTGGAGGCGAATCCGGAGGCCGGGATCTGGACCCTGAAGTCGGTCGCGGACCAGCTCGCGGCCGCCTTCCCCGGCCGGGTGCACACCGTCGGCCACGGCGACACCTTCACCGCCGCCGGCTTCGACGTCCAGGTCCACGGCGAACTGCACGCCGTGATCCACCCGGACATCCCGCGCATCACCAACGTCGGCTATCTGATCGACGGCGGCAAGGTCTTCCACCCCGGCGACGCCCTCACCGTCCCCGACCAGGCCGTGGAGACCCTGATGCTGCCGGTGATGGCGCCGTGGAACAAGATCTCCGAGGTGATCGAGTACGTGCGCGAGGTCGGTCCCCGCCGGGCCTACGACGTCCACGACGCCCTCCTCACCGACCTGGCCCGCCCGATCTACGACCGCCAGATCGGCGGCCTGGCCGACGCCGAGCACCTGCGCCTGGCACCGGGGACCTCCGCCCAGCTGTGAGGCCGGTTGTCACACCCGGCGGGTAGGTTGTGGGACATGCGTATCGCCACCTGGAACGTGAACTCGATCACCGCCCGTCTCCCGAGGCTGCTGGCCTGGCTGGAGAGCAGCGGCACCGACGTGCTCTGTCTCCAGGAGGCCAAGGTCGCCGAGGAGCAGTTCCCGGTCGAGGCCCTGCGCGAGCTGGGTTACGAGTCGGCGGTCCACGCCACCGGCCGGTGGAACGGCGTGGCGGTGCTCTCCCGCGTCGGCCTGGAGGACGTGGTCAAGGGCCTGCCCGGCGACCCCGGCTACGAGGGCGCCCAGGAGCCCCGCGCCGTGTCGGCCACCTGCGGCCCGGTCCGCGTCTGGTCGGTGTACGTGCCCAACGGCCGCGAGGTCGGCCACCCGCACTACGCGTACAAGCTCCAGTGGCTCGAAGCCCTGAGGACGGCTGTCGCCGGGGACGCGGCGGGCGCCCGCCCCTTCGCCGTACTCGGTGACTACAACATCGCCCCGGCCGACGACGACGTCTACGACCGTGCCGCCTTCGAGAGCGCCACCCATGTCACCCCCGCCGAGCGCGCCGCCCTGGCCGCGCTGCGCGAGAGTGGCCTGAGCGACGTGGTGCCCCGCCCGCTGAAGTACGACCACCCCTTCACGTACTGGGACTACCGCCAGCTCTGCTTCCCCAAGAACCGGGGCATGCGCATCGACCTGGTGTACGGCAACGGCCCGTTCGCCGCGGCGGTCAAGGACGCCTACGTCGACCGCGAGGAGCGCAAGGGCAAGGGCGCGTCCGATCACGCGCCGGTGGTGGTCGACCTCGACGTCTGATGCCACGCTGGGGTCCATGAACATCCCGTTCCTGGGCCCCCGGCGCGGCAAGCGCGGTGACGCGGCGCTCCCGGCCGACCCCGAGGCCATCGCCGCGCTGCTCTCCGAGTGCGAACTGCTGCGCTCCCAGGCGGACCGGGCGGGCGTCCGCCTGGACGACACCCCGGCCTCCCTGGAGGCCCTGGACCAGCTCGTCCCGCTCTGGCGCGACGACCCCGAGACGCTGCCCTGGCTCGGCCACGACGCCGGGCTCTACCTGGGCACCGTGGTCGTGCGCACCGTACCCGGCGCCGTCTGGCGCATCAGACGGGGCGGAGAACCGGTTCTGCGGCTCCCCTCCGGCCGGGAGTTCGAGGTCACCGAGCCCGGCCGTCAGTGGGCCACCAGCGGCCTTCCCGAGCTGTCCCAGCTCTACGCGGAGATCGCCGAACCCTGATCCCCGCATGGTCCCGGCGCCGCACAACCGGGCTTAAATACGGCTAATGCCCCCAAGTGCGTGTCGTCCACATGGTCCGCCATGGTCTGGATAGTTTCGGCCACTACGACTCGGCGAGAGTGAGTAGGGCTGCGGATGGCCGTCGATCCGTTGATCGAACTGCGTGACGTCAACAAGCACTTCGGGGAGCTTCATGTCCTCCAGGACATCGACCTGACCGTCGGCAAGGGGGAGGTGGTCGTGGTCATCGGCCCCTCCGGGTCGGGGAAGTCGACGCTGTGCCGGGCCATCAACCGGCTGGAGACCATCGAGTCCGGCACCATCACGCTCGACGGGCAGCCGCTCCCCGAGGAGGGCCGGGCGCTGGCCAGGATGCGAGCCGAAGTGGGCATGGTCTTCCAGTCGTTCAACCTCTTCGCCCACAAGACGGTCCTGGAGAACGTCTCCCTCGCGCAGACCAAGGTACGCGGCCGCAAGAAGGCCGACGCCGACCGCCGCTCCCGTGAACTCCTCGACCGGGTCGGGCTGTCCGCCCACGCCGACAAGTACCCCGCCCAGCTCTCCGGCGGCCAGCAGCAGCGTGTGGCCATCGCCCGCGCTCTCGCCATGGACCCCAAGGCGCTGCTCTTCGACGAGCCCACCTCCGCGCTCGACCCCGAGATGATCAACGAGGTGCTGGAGGTCATGCAGCAGCTCGCGCGCGAGGGCATGACCATGATCGTCGTCACCCACGAGATGGGCTTCGCCCGCTCCGCCGCCAACCGCGTGGTCTTCATGGCCGACGGCCGGATCGTGGAGGACCGCAGCCCCGAGGAGTTCTTCACCGCCCCGCGCAGCGAGCGGGCCAAGGACTTCCTCTCCAAGATCCTCAAGCACTGACCGGGGGAGTGCGACCCATGTCCCGCCACACCCGCGCGCCCCGCGCCATCGCCCTGCTCCTCGCCCCGCTCGTCCTGCTGGCCGCCGCCTGCGGCAAGGACGGCAGCCCGCCCGCCAAGGGCCCCGCCCCCGACCAGCTGCCGCACTACGCGGTGGACCGGAACTTCAGGCTGCCCGGCTCCCCGACCTGGACCCGCGCCAAGAAGCGCGGCCACTTCGTCGTCGGCGCCAAGGAGGACCAGCCCTACCTCGGCGAGAAGGACCCGGCGACCGGCCGGTACTCCGGCTTCGACATCGAGATCGCCAAGATGCTGTCCGCCTCCCTCGGCTTCCCCGGCGACAGCGTCCGCTTCCGCACCATCGCCTCCGCCAACCGTGAGACGGCCCTGCAGAACGGCCAGATCGACTACTACGTCGGCACCTACACCATCAACGCCAACCGCAAGAAGCTGGTGGGCTTCGCCGGCCCGTACTACATGGCCGGCCAGTCCCTGCTGGTCCGCAAGGACACCGACGACATCCACGGGCCCGAGGACCTCGCCGGCAAACGCGTCTGCTCGGCGGCCGGATCGACCCCGTACCAGCGCATCAAGGACGACTACCCGAAGGCGGTCCTGGTCGCCTACGACACCTACTCGGTCTGCGTCGACAACCTGCTCACCTACCAGGTCGACGCGGTCACCACCGACGACGCCATCCTCATCGGCTACGCGGCCAAAGCACCCGACGAACTCAAGGTCGTCGGCAAGCCGTTCTCGAAGGAGCCGTACGGCATCGGCGTCCCGCGGACCGACAACGCCCTGCGCTTCGCCCTGGACAACGCCCTCGCCGCCCGCGAGAAGAACGGCGACTGGAAGAGGGCGTACGACGCCACGCTCGGCCTGTCCGGCGTGCCCGCGCCGGAGCCGCCGCCCATCGACCGCTACCCGGCGAGCTGACCGAGGACGCCATGAACGTACTGACAGACAACTTCGCCATCTACGCCGAGGGATTCCTCGGCACGGTCGAACTGACCGTCTACGCCTCGCTGCTGGCCCTCGCGCTCGGCTTCCTGATGGCGTCCTTCCGGGTCGCGCCCGTGGCCTCGCTGCGGGCCTTCGGCACGGTGTGGGTGACCGTGCTGCGCAACACGCCGCTCACCCTGCTGTTCTTCGCGGTGCTGCTCGGGCTGCCCCGGTTCGGACTCGTGCTGCCCTTCCAGGCGTTCGCGGTCCTCGCGCTGGGCTGCTACACCTCCGCCTTCATCTGCGAGGCGCTGCGTTCCGGCATCAACACCGTGCCCAGGGGCCAGGGGGAGGCGGCCCGCAGCCTCGGCATGACCTTCGCGCAGACGCTCGGCGTGATCGTGCTCCCGCAGGCGTTCCGCTCGGTGATCCCGCCCGTCGGCTCCACCCTGATCGCGCTGGCCAAGAACTCCGCCATCGCCGGCGCCTTCAGCGTCACCGAACTGCTCGGCACCTACAAGACGTTGAGCGAGCTGGGCTACAACATCATCTGGACCTTCGTCTGGATCGCGGTCGGCTACCTGATCATCACGCTCGCCATCAGCGCCCTGTTCAACCTGCTGGAGCGCAAGTGGGGAGTGGCCCGATGACGACCCGGACCACCGCGCTCTACGACGTCCCCGGCCCCACCACCCGGCGGCGGCACGCGGTGTACGCGGTGCTGTCCACCGCCGTGTTGCTGGGCCTGGCCGCCTGGGTGCTCCATCTGCTGTTCTCCACCGGCCAGTTCACTGCCACCAAGTGGATGCCGTTCGAGTACAAGGGCATCCAGGAACTGCTGCTGCGCGGCCTCGGCAACACCCTCAAGGCGTTCGCCATGGCCGCCGTGCTCTCCCTCGCCCTCGGTGGGGTGCTCGCCGCCGGACGCCTCTCCGACCACGCGCCGGTGCGCTGGCTGGCCACGCTCGTGGTGGAGTTCTTCCGCGCGATGCCCGTACTGGTGATGATCTTCTTCATCTTCGTGGCGCTCAAGGTGCAGCCGCTGCCCGCCCTCGTCGCCGGACTGACCCTCTACAACGGCTCGGTGCTCGCCGAGGTCTTCCGCTCCGGTGTCAACGCGGTCGAACGCGGCCAGCGTGAGGCCGCGTTCGCTCTCGGCATGAGAAAAACCCAGGTCATGTCCTATGTGCTCGTACCGCAGGCGGTACGCGCCATGTTGCCAGCGATCATCAGCCAGTTGGTGGTCGCGCTGAAGGACACGTCGCTGGGCTTCCTCATCACCTACGAGGAGTTCCTCCACGCCGGGAAGCTCATCGCCTCGAACCTCGACTACGATTTGCCGTTCATCCCCGTGGTGATGGTGATCTCGCCGATCTACATCGGGATGTGCATGCTGCTCTCGTGGTTCGCCGTCTGGGTGTCCCGCCGGGAGCAGCGCAGTCCCAAGACCGAGGCCGTGGTTGTCGCCGCGCCCGGCCCTGGGGCGCCGCTGCCGGGTGGGGAGCCACCCACGGCTCCGAAGCCGTGACGAAGGCAGCGGTCCACACGGGCCATGCTCGTCCGGCGGCGGCCGGAGATCACTGCTCGCGCAGGGGGACCGACACGTACGACGGGTCGCCCTCCGGCGAGGAGAAGGTCAGCCGCGCGCCGGACGGGTTGTGCTCGATGTAGAGCGGATCGACCGTGTCGGCCACCAGGGCCAGCCGGTGCCCGGCCGGGACGTCGTAGGCCGTGGAGAACAGGTCCAGGTCCACCCCGAACGGCTGGCCGGGCGTACGGCCGTGCCAGGTCAGGGGCGCGTGGGTGACCAGCTTGCCGATGCCGAGCGGGCCCACGTCGTACAGGTAGGCCACGAAGGTGCCGCTCTCGGCGGTCGGGGTGAGCGTGGTGTGCAGCCTGGCGGTCCCGCGCACCCGTTGGGGCGCTGCGTACCGCTCCGACTGCCAGACGGCCGCCCAGCGGCGCGGGAGCAGCGGGATGGAGGCCATCGGGGGCAGCTTGGTGAACTGGTCCACGAGGCCGGAGAGCAGGACGATCCCGCCGTCCGCGCCGGAGTCGACGTTGGTGTGGATGGTGGTGCTGCCCGTCAGCGCGATCTTGCGGTCGGTGGCGGCGACCGACTTCCAGTCCGGGTAGCCCTCGTAGCCGCCGCCGGTGCGGGACTCCAGCTGGACGGGCTGCTCGCGGTCGACGCCGTTGTCCACGCCCCGGAGGTAGTGGTCGAACCAGCGGCCGGTGTCCTTCCAGACGTCGTTGGGCAGTCCGAACAGGCCGGTCAGCTCGGGGGTGGCGTGGTCGCCGGGGCGCAACTGGAGGCGCTTGGGACCGGTCAGCTTCTCGTAGAAGCTCGCGTACTGGTTGGCCGGGAAGACCGAGTCGCTCCAGGCGTTGGCGAGCATGACGGCGGGTTTGCTCGCGTTGAGCCGGTCCAGGTACGTCACGGCGGAGCGGCGCTCGCCCCAGTCGATGAGGTTCTGCTCCTGGGAGAGGTCGGAGGCGTAGAAGCGGTCGAAGACCTGCCGGAACTCCGGGCTCTGGCGGCCGGTGACCGCTCCGGCGCCGTCCAGCAGCGCGACCGCCTGGACGTGCTGGGTGCGGCCGGAGTAGATCGAGCTGATCAGGTCGGCCCAGCCGCTGAGGGCGGCCACGGCCCTGATCCGCCGGTCGTGGGCGGCGGCGAGGAGGCTGATGCCCGCGCCGTAGGAGACGCCCGCCATGCCGATGCGGGTGGAATCGGCGGGGGTGTTGGCCAGCGCCCAGTCGATCACCTTGGAGGCGTCCGCCACGTCGGGCGCCCCGGCCACCTCGATCTCGCCGCCGGACTGCCAGAAGCCGCGCACGTTGTAGGAGAGCACCACATAGCCGGAGTCGGCGAGCTTCCGGGCCTGGGCGAGGTACTCGGCCTGCGGGAAGCCCCAGCTCGTGGGCAGCACGAGCAGCGGATGGCTGCCGGAGCCCGCCGGGGTGACGACGTTCGCCTTCAGTACGGTGCCCCCGTCACCGGGAATGTCGACGAACCGTACGGCGGGGGCCGCCTGGGCCGCGGGCGCCAGCCCGACGACCGCGCCGGCGACCAGCGCCGCCGAGACGGTGCCGACGGCGCAGGTGCGCAGGGGGTTACGAGCGGATGCCATGGTCACTCCTGACGCGTGCCAGTGCGAAAGTGACCCGACAGTAAACGCTTGTTCTTACCTCAAGTAACCCGTCGGTAAGTTACGTACGGGTAACAATAATTGAAGACGGTTGCACGCTACGGGGCGGGCGTCACCTGAGCCGGCGTCTCCTCGGTCTCCGGGAACGGGGCCTGCGCCGCCCGCGTGACGTCGGCGACCAGCTCGACCAGGTCGGGGCCGTACGCCTGGGAGTTGACCACCTTCAGCAGCAGCACGAACGAGTGCGAGCCGTGCTTGCGGGCCAACCGCTCGTGGTTACGGGCCAGATAGCGCGTCGCCGCCTGGTTGGTGATCGCCCGCTGCCCGCAGAACAGGAACACCGGCCGCGTCTGCCGGCCCGCCGCGACCTTGGCCAGCAGCACGTACTCGGTCGTACCGGGCTCCATCCGGTAGGTCTCCGTACCGATCCGGAACGCGCCCCGGTTCGGCCCCTTCTCCTTCTCGGTGTTCATCCGCACCCCCGGCAGCATCGCCGACATGTGGGCGAGCATCCGCCGGTTGGAGGCCGGACCGCCCACGCAGAACTCCGTGCGCTCGCCGAAGCCCTGGTGCGACACGTCCTGCGTCATCAACTGCATGTTCGCGCCGCAGTCCTTGATGAGCGCGGACAGCTCCAGCAGCGCGAACACGTCGAACCGGTGCACCGCCGGCTCCGTCGCCCCCGGGTCCCTGTTCACGACGAACAGCGTCTCCGAGTTGTCCGGCAACCCGAAGAACTCCTGCTTCCGCCGCAGCTTCCGCCGCCACAGATAGGTCCGGGCCACCCACCCGATCGCGGCACTGATGCCGGCGGCTATGACACCCAGGACGATGTTGCGCACGTCGTCGTTCATGCGGCGGGATGCTAGCGGGTCCGGGAATACACAAGGGCGGGGCGTGGGCCTCGTGCGCGATGCTGGGCACGTGATCGAGCTGGATGCCGCGGTGCGGATCGTCGAGGAGGAGCTGGAGCGCGAGTTCCGGCGGGAGGCCGCGCTGGGGGTGCGGCCGCATGACCTGGTCGTCGTGAGCGCCGTGCGGCACGAACTGGTGTGGATCGTCGAGGTGGCGACGGCGGAGTACGTGCGGACCCGCGACACAGCCTTCCTGCTGGTCGGAGCGGGCCCGTACCTGGTCGACCGGGTGGACGGCGGGCTGCACACGGTCGGGGCCGTCTCCTGGGCGTCGGGGGCATGGGAGACCGACTACCGGGTGCGCATCCGGGGCGAGACCCTGCGGACCGCCGTGGACGACTTGGACGACGAGGTGCGGGCGGCCACAGCGGAGCAGGGCCGGATTCCCGCCGCGCGGCTGCTGCGGCAGCGGGTGCCCGTGCTGGCGCTCGGACAGGCCCTCGCGTACGTGAGCGGGCTGAGCGGGGGAGGGGCTCCGGGGGAGCTGGTGGAGGTCGTCACGCGCGAACTGGTGGCGCCGGTCGACCCCGTGATGGCCGTGGACACCATCCGGGCGGACTGAGCCGGCATGCGGGGTTCCGGGGCGCGAGGCATACTGTCGGGGGCCTTGGGGATCTGGTTACGCTGCGCGGACAGTGGTCTCGGGAGGTTCGGATGGGTCGTCCTGGTACACGGAATGCGGCGATGCTGGTGGCCTTGGCCGCCGTCGCCTCGATGGGGGCAGCCGCCCCGCCGGCAGCGGCGGGCGGGCCCGGCGGGAAGGTGCCCGTGGCGGTCGGCTACGGCGGCGCGGTCTCCAGCGTGGACGCCGACGCCAGCGCGGCCGGTATCGAGGTGCTGCGCAATGGCGGCAACGCGGTCGACGCGGCCGTGGCCACCGCCGCCGCCCTGGGCGTCACGGAGCCGTACTCGGCGGGCGTCGGCGGAGGCGGCTACTTCGTCTACTACGACGCCAAGTCCCGCACCGTGCACACCATCGACGGCCGCGAGACCGCCCCGCTCAGCGCCCGCTCCGACCTGTTCCTGGAGAACGGCAAGCCGCTGCCCTTCGCGGACGCGGTCAGCAGCGGACTGAGTGTCGGCACACCGGGTACGCCCGCCACCTGGCAGACCGCGCTGCGCAGTTGGGGCACCAGCAGCCTCGCCCGCGTGCTGCGGCCGGCCGAGCGGATCGCCCGCGACGGCTTCACCGTGGACGACACCTTCCGCTCCCAGACCGCGGCCAACGAGACCCGGTTCCGCTACTTCCCGGACACCGCACGGCTGTTCCTGCCCGGCGGCAAGCTCCCGGTGGTCGGCTCCACCCTGAAGAATCCCGACCTGGCCAAGACCTACCAGGAGTTGGGCCGCAAGGGTGCCGACGCCGTCTACCGGGGCGACCTCGGACGGGACATCGTCGCCACCGTCAACAAGCCCCCGGTCGACCCCTCCTCGGGCTGGAACGCCCGCCCGGGCAAGCTGACCGCCAAGGACCTGTCGAGCTACCGCGCCAAACTCCAGCGGCCCACCGACACCTCGTACCGCGGTCTGAAGGTGTACTCCATCGCACCCTCCTCCTCCGGCGGCACCACCGTGGGCGAGGCGCTCAACATCCTGGAGAAGAGCGACCTCGCCAAGGCCAGCGAGACCCAGTACCTGCACCGGTACATCGAGGCGAGCCGGATCGCGTTCGCCGACCGGGGCCGCTGGGTCGGGGACCCCGCCTTCGAGGACGTACCCACCGAGCAGCTGCTCTCGCAGCGGTTCGCCGACTCACGGGCCTGCCTGATCAAGGACGACGCCGTCCTGACCAGCCCGCTCGCCCCCGGCGACCCGCGCCACCCGGCCGCCTGCGCGACCAGGGGCAAGGCCGCGCCGACCACGTACGAGGGCGAGAACACCACCCACCTCACCGTCTCCGACAAGTGGGGCAACGTGGTCGCCTACACGCTCACCATCGAGCAGACCGGCGGCAGCGGCATCACCGTGCCCGGCCGGGGCTTCCTGCTCAACAACGAGCTGACCGACTTCTCCTTCGCCCCCGCGAGCCCCGGCGTCCCCGACCCCAACCTGCCCGGCCCCGGCAAGCGCCCGCGCTCCTCGATCTCCCCGACCATCGTCCTGGACCGGCACAACCGGCCCGTGGTGGCGCTCGGTTCGCCCGGCGGCGCCACCATCATCACCACCGTGCTCCAGACCCTCACCGAGTTCCTCGACCGGGGGCTCCCGCTGGTCGACGCCATCGCCGCGCCCCGCGCCAGCCAGCGCAACGCCGCCCAGACGGAACTCGAACCCGCCCTGTACGACAGCGCGTTGCGGGAGCGGCTGGAACAGCTCGGGCACAGTTTCAAGCTCAATCCGGAGATCGGCGCCGCGACCGGCGTCCAACGGCTGCCGGACGGCAAGTGGCTGGCCGCCGCCGAGACGACCCGGCGCGGCGGCGGCTCGGCCATGGTGGTGAACCCGACGGGCTGACCCCGAGGGCGCCTGAAGCCTCAACGGGCCTCAGGCGCCCTCGCGCTGCGCCTCGGCCGGCTGGGCATCCTGGCCGTGTACCCGGAAGTCCAGCCCCCCGTCGGCCACATCGACCGTCACCTCGCCGCCCTCGGCCACCGTGCCGTTCAGCAGCAGCCGCGACAACTGGTTGTCCACCTCGCGCTGGATCGTGCGGCGCAGCGGACGGGCACCGTACTCCGGCTGATGGCCGCGCTCCGCCAGCCAGTCCACGGCCGCGTCGGTGAATTCCACGCTCACGCCCCGCGCGCTGGACAGTTCGCGGGTGCCGTTGAGCAACAGGTCGGTGATCCGGCGCAGTTGCTCCGGCGTGAGCTGGCGGAACACCACGATCTCATCGATCCGGTTGAGGAACTCCGGCCGGAAGTGCTCCCGCAGCGGCCGCAGGATCTGCTCCCGCCGCGCCTCCTCGTCCGCGTCCGCGCCACCGGGACCGAAGCCGATCCCGGCACCGCGCCGGGTGATGACGTCCGAACCCAGGTTGCTGGTCATCACGATGACCGTGTTGGTGAAGTCCACCGTCCGCCCCTGGGCGTCGGTGAGCCGGCCGTCGTCCAGCACCTGGAGCAGGATGTTGAAGACGTCCGGGTGCGCCTTCTCCACCTCGTCCAGGAGCAGCAGGGAGTACGGGTTCCGGCGCACCACCTCGGTGAGCTGGCCCGCCTCCTCGTGGCCGACGTAACCGGGCGGCGCCCCGACCAGCCGGGAGACGGTGTGCCGCTCCTGGTACTCGCTCATGTCGAGCCGCACCATGCGGTCCTCGCTGCCGAACAGCGACTCCGCGAGCGCGCGGGCCAGCTCCGTCTTGCCGACCCCGGTCGGACCGAGGAACAGGAAGCTGCCGATCGGCCGGTCCGGGCTGGACAGCCCCGCGCGGGAACGCAGTACGGCGTCCGCGACCACGTTGACCGCCTCGTCCTGGCCGACCACCCGCTCGTGCAGATGCTCCTCCAGACCGAGCAGGCGCTCCTTCTCCTCCTGGGTCAGCCGGCTCACCGGCACCCCGGTCTGCCGGGACACCACCTCGGCGATGGCCTCCGCCGTCACCTCGAGGTTCTGCCCCTCGACGACCTCCCCGTCGTCGGCCACCTCCGCGATCCGCCGCTGGATGTCGGCGATACGGTCCCGCAACTGGGTGGCCTCCTCGTACTGTTCGTCCGCCACCGCCTGGTCCTTGTCCCGGACCAGTTGCTCGGCCTCGCGCTCCAGCGCGCGCACGTCCGCGCCCTTGGTCCGGGCACCGAGCCGTACCCGCGCGCCCGCCTGGTCGATCAGGTCGATCGCCTTGTCGGGCAGCCGCCGGTCGGTGAGATAGCGGTCGGACAGCTCCACGGCCGCCGCCAACGCCTCGTCCGTGTAGCGCACCTGGTGGTGGGCCTCGTAGCGGTCGCGCAGCCCGCGCAGGATCTCCAGCGCGTCCTCGACGGACGGCTCCGGCACCTGGATCGGCTGGAACCGGCGGGCCAGCGCCGCGTCCTTCTCGATCCGCCGGAACTCCTCCAGCGTGGTGGCGCCGACGATGTGGAGCTCGCCACGGGCCAGGGCGGGCTTGAGGATGTTGCCCGCGTCCATCGCGCCGCCCTCGCCGCCGGTGCCCGCGCCGACGACGGTGTGCAGCTCGTCGATGAACACGACCAGCTGGTCCGAGTGCGCGCGGATCTCCTGCACGATGTTGTTCAGGCGCTCCTCGAAGTCGCCCCGGTAGCGGGTGCCGGCCACCACCGCGGTCAGGTCCAGCGCCACCACCCGGCGCCCCTCCAGACCCTCGGGCACGTCCCCGTCCGCGATGCGCTGCGCCAGCCCCTCGACCACGGCGGTCTTGCCGACGCCCGCGTCACCGATCAGCACCGGGTTGTTCTTCCCGCGCCGGGACAGCACCTCGATGGTCTGCTCGATCTCATTCTCCCGGCCGATCACCGGGTCGATGCGGTTCTCCCGGGCCAGCTCGGTCAGATCGCGCCCGTACTTGTCCAGCGTCGGCGTGGTCGTGGGCCGGGGGCGGTCCTGGCGGCCCTGGGCGGTCTCCGGCGCCTCGGGCGGAGCCGCTTCCGCCTTGAACCGGGCCGCGTGCAGGATGTGCCCGGCGGCCGAGTCCGGGTTCATGGCGAGGGCGCTCAGCACGTGCTCGGGGCCGATGTACCCGGCGCCGCTGGCCCGTGCCATCTCGTGCGCCTCCATCAGTGCCCGCTTCACGGCCGGGGTCAGGGACAGCGCGGTCGGCGGCACCGTGCCCGGCTGGTGCTGCACGGGTCCGGCGCGGCCGTCGATCTCGGTGGCCATCGAGTCCGGGTTCGCCCCGGACCGGCTGAGCAGACTGCGGGTGGGCTCGCTGGACAGGGCGGCGCGCAGCAGGTGCTGGGTGTCGAGATCCCGGCTGCCGTGCTCCGCCGCGTACTGCGCGGCCCCCTTGACCAGCTCGCGCGCGGGCTGGCTCAGCAGGCGGCCGATGTCTACCTGGCGGGGGCCGCCGGGCTGGCCCGGATTTCCGGTGCCGCCGAAGAAGCGGGAGAAGAACTCCCCGAAGGGGTCGCCCTCGGGGCCGGTGTAGCCGCTGGTCATCGTTTCCGTCCTTCGCAGACGACGCGTGCGGAGCGGCCGGGTACCCCGGATCGGCCACTCTTGAAACGATGGCACGCCCAGGAGGGAAGGGCACCCGCAGGCTGCGCCGGCCCCGCGGGCCCCGCGTCACGACCCCGCGCCCTGCCTCACCGGCTCGCGGGCCGTCAGGACGCGGGGGCCCGCTTCCGTGACGGCCACGGTGTGCTCTGCGTGGGCCGAGCGGGAGCCGTCGTCGGTGCGCAGGGTCCAGCCGTCGGGGTCGGGGTGGTAGCCGTTCCGGCCGCCCGCGATCAGCATCGGCTCGATCGCCAGGACCATCCCGTGGCGCAGCGGCATGCCGCGGCCCGCGCGGCCCTCGTTCGGCACGCCGGGGTCCTCGTGCATCTGGCGCCCGATGCCGTGGCCGCCGAAGCCGGCGGGGATGCCGTACCCGGCGGCGCGGCACACGGTGCCGATGGCGTGGGCGATGTCGCCGATGCGGTTGCCGACGACGGCCGCCTCGATCCCGGCTGTCAGCGCCCGCTCGGCGGTGTCGATCAGGGTCAGGTCCTCGGGGCGCGGGCGGCCGACCACGAAGCTGATCGCCGAGTCACCGGCCCAGCCGTCCAGCAGGGCTCCGCAGTCCACGGAGAGGAGGTCGCTGTCGCGCAGGCGGTAGCCGGTCGGGATGCCGTGCACGATCGCGTCGTTCACCGAGGCGCAGATCACCGCCGGGAAGGGGGTCGGGGCGAAGGAGGGCCGGTAGCCGAGGAAGGGTGACGTCGCGCCCGCCTCGCCCAGGACGGCGCGGGCGACCTCGTCCAGTTCCCGCAGGCTCACGCCCACGTCGGCGGCTTTCCGTACCGCCGTCAGGGCACGCCCGACCACCTGGCCGGCCGAGTGCATGGCCTCGATGGAGGCGTCCGTCTTGAGTTCAACCATGCCAATTACTATACCGGTATTAGAATGGGCGTCATGGTGCGCACCCCCCTGACCCCCGAAGAGCGCGAGCGCGGCGAACAGCTCGGCCGGCTGCTGCGCGAGGCGCGCGGCCCGCGGAGCATGACCCAGGTCGCCGCGGTCGCCGGCATCTCCGCCGAGACCCTCCGCAAGATCGAGACCGGCCGGGCGCCGACCCCCGCGTTCTTCACCGTCGCGGCGCTGGCGCGGGCGCTCGGGCTCTCCATGGACGAGCTGGCCGTCCGCTGCGCGCCGGTCCCGGTCTGAGCCGTTCCGCAAACTGTGCGTAGCAGGCCCGTAACACGGCTGGTGTTGCCTGGCTCCCGCAGTGCTGGCGAACGGGCGGGAGCCGGTCGATGGCGGAACAACTCACGGCGGTGGCAGGGGAGTTCGGGTTCTACCTGGACGGCCTCCTGTCCCGCCTCGACCAGGACGCGGGCTGGTGCGGGGTCTTCCGGCACCGCGACCCGGACGGCATGCGCGCCTGCCGCGAGGGGCGTGAGGTACCCCCGTGGGACGTGGTCGACGCCCTGCTGCGGGATCTCGCGGCGGCGTACGGAACCGCGCCGGCCCTTGCCGAGCGCGAGCGGGCCCGCGCGCTGCACACGGCGGCCCTCGTCGCGTACGACGCCCGTCCCGGCGCCCAGGACACCCTGACCCGGCGCCTCCACGCGACCCTCCGCGAGCGCCATGAGGCGGACGAACGCGAGGCCGCGCTGGCCCACCGTCTCGCCGGGGCGAGGACGGAGGCCGAGGCGGAGGCCCTCCGCGTCGATCTGGCGTGGGCCCGGGACGCACGGCACCGGGCGACGGCCCGCTGCGCGGAGCTGCGGGACCGGCTGTCCCGGATGGACCGCTCGGCGCCGCCGGCCGCACGGGTCCCCGGCCAGGGGGCGCCCGGCCGTACCTCCCGCCCGGCCACGTCCGCCCTCGCGCCGGACGGCCCGGCAGAGGCCGCTGCCCGCGCCCCCGAGCAGGCCGAGGGGCATCCAGCCGCCGAAGCCACCCCCTCCAAGCCCCGCAAACGCCGCCGGGGCAGCGCCCGTTTCGCCGGGCTGGACGACGAGGCTCCGGTGTCGCTGGTCCTCCCCGGCACCCCGCAGGCCACCCCCGGCCTCCGGGGCGCCCGCTTCGCCGGAGCCGAGGCGGAGGCCGAGGCCGGCGGGCAGGGGACGGCCGTCCCCGTACCCCACCCCGACGACCACCGCGCCGTAACCCAGGCCGTGGCGCAGCTCGCCGCCCTCCGCGCCGCAGGCCGCAGCGGTGAGGCGTACACGCTCCTGGCGGAAGCCGCCCGCTGGCCCGCCGTACGCCTCCCCCTCCTCGCCGACGCCCTCACCCACGCCGACTGGACCACCCTCCGCTGGGAGGCAGCCGCTCTGCCCCCGGACCAAGTGGTCACCACAGCGCAGGTGTTGACGGCAGCCGGCCACCCCGAGGAAGCCCACCGCCTCCTGCGCGAAGGCGCCGCCCGCCCCCCGGAGGAAACCGGCGCCGCCGTGGCGCGACTCCAGGAAGAAGGCCGTATCCGCGACGCCCGCACCCTCCTCGACGCCTCCCTCCGCACCCGCACCCCCGAGGACGCGGCCCGCCTCGCCGCCCCGGACCCCGACCGCCTCACCCCCCTCCTCCTGGAGGCCGCCCGGCAGGTCTCCGAGGACCACCACCGGGCCCTCCTCCACGCACTCCGCGCCGCCGGGACCACCCCCTGACCGGCACCCCGCTCACCCGCAGGGGTGTGAAACGGGACCGAATCAGCGGGTTGGCGACGATGGTCTTGGCAAGGGCGTCCAAGAGGCTTACTTTCGTCCCTCTACGGCCCGTTTCTACGGGCGTAGAGGCTCGGACGCCGCGTCGAAGGAGCAGCTCATGGCCAACGTCGTACGTGCCGCACTGGTTCAGGCCACCTGGACCGGCGACACCGAGTCCATGATCGCGAAGCACGAGGAGTACGCCCGCGAGGCCGCGCGCCAGGGCGCGAAGATCATCGGCTTCCAGGAAGTCTTCAACGCCCCCTACTTCTGCCAGGTGCAGGAGCCGGAGCACTACCGCTGGGCGGAACCGGTGCCGGACGGCCCGACCGTGACCCGGATGCGGGAGCTGGCCCGCGAGACCGGCATGGTGATCGTCGTCCCGGTCTTCGAGGTCGACGGCTCCGGGTTCTACTACAACACCGCCGCCGTGATCGACGCGGACGGCAGCTACCTCGGCAAGTACCGCAAGCACCACATCCCGCAGGTCAAGGGCTTCTGGGAGAAGTACTACTTCAAACCCGGCAACCTCGGCTGGCCCGTCTTCGACACGGCGGTCGGCAAGGTCGGCGTCTACATCTGCTACGACCGCCACTTCCCCGAGGGCTGGCGCCAACTGGGACTCAACGGGGCCCAGTTGGTCTACAACCCGTCCGCCACCCACCGCGGGCTCTCCGCCCACCTCTGGCAGCTGGAGCAGCCCGCCGCGGCCGTCGCCAACGAGTACTTCGTCGCCGCCATCAACCGGGTCGGCCAGGAGGAGTACGGCGACAACGACTTCTACGGCACGTCGTACTTCGTCGACCCGCGCGGCCAGTTCGTCGGCGAGGTCGGGGACGACAAGACCGAGGAACTCCTCGTCCGCGACCTGGACTTCGACCTCATCGACGAGGTCCGGCAGCAGTGGGCGTTCTACCGCGACCGCCGCCCCGACGCCTACGAGGGGCTGGTGAACCCGTGAACGACCTGTACGCCCGCCACCGGGGCGTCATGCCCGACTGGCTCGCCCTCTACTACGACGACCCGATGGAGATCACCCACGGGGAGGGCCGACACGTCTGGGACGCCCAGGGCAACCGCTACCTGGACTTCTTCGGCGGCATCCTGACCACCATGACCGCGCACGCGCTGCCCGAGGTCACCAAGGCGGTGACCGAGCAGGCCGGGCGGATCATCCACTCCTCGACCCTCTACCTCAACCGCCCGATGGTCGAACTGGCCGAGCGCGTCGCCATGGTGAGCGGCATCCCGGACGCGCGGGTCTTCTTCACCACCTCCGGCACCGAGGCCAACGACACGGCCATGCTGCTCGCCACCACCTACCGCCAGGGCAACACGGTCGTGGCGATGCGCAACAGCTACCACGGCCGGTCCTTCGGCGCGGTCGGCATCACCGGCAACCGCACCTGGTCCCCGACCTCCCTCTCCCCGCTCCAGACCCTGTACGTGCACGGAGGCGTCCGCACCCGGGGCCCCTACGCCGACCTGGACGACCGCGCCTTCATCGACGCCTGCGTGGCCGACCTGCGCGACCTCCTCGGCCAGACCCGGCCCCCGGCCGCGCTGATCGCCGAACCCATCCAGGGCGTCGGCGGCTTCACCTCCCCGCCGGACGGCCTGTACGCGGCGTTCCGTGAAGTCCTCGACGAGCACGGCATCCTGTGGATCTCCGACGAGGTCCAGACCGGCTGGGGCCGCACCGGCGAGCACTTCTGGGGCTGGCAGGCACACGACCAGAGCGGCCCGCCGGACATCGTCACCTTCGCCAAGGGGATCGGCAACGGCATGTCCATCGGCGGGGTGATCGCGCGCGCCGAGATCATGAACTGCATCGACGCCAACAGCATCTCCACCTTCGGCGGCACCCAGATCACCATGGCCGCCGGGCTCGCCAACCTCGCCTACCACCTCGAGCACGACCTCCAGGGCAACGCCCGCCGGGTCGGCGGCCTGCTCATCGAGCTGCTGCGCGGAGTCACCGCCGGGCTGCCCGGCGTCCGCGAGGTGCGCGGCCGGGGGCTGATGATCGGCATCGAGCTGGTGAAGCCGGGCACCGACGAGGCCGACCCGGCCGCGGCCGCCGCCGTCCTGGAGACGGCCCGCAGGAACGGCCTGCTCATCGGCAAGGGCGGCGGCCACAACACCAGCGTCCTGCGCATCGCCCCGCCGCTGACGCTCACCGTCGCGGAGGCGGAGGAAGGCGCGGCGATCCTCGAGAACGCGCTGGGGAGCACGTACTAGAGACGGGGTAGAGCGGATGACCACGACCTCGGATGTCCGGCACACGTCCTGGCGGCCGGAGGAACCGGCCCTGTCCGTCCGGCAGGTGCTCACGCTGGAGCGGGTGCTCGCCGGGGAGCCCGAGGTGGTGGCCGGGGCCGACGGGCTCGACCGTGCGGTGCGCTGGGTGCACGTGGCCGAGGCCGCCGACGTGGGCGTGATGCTCACCGGCGGCGAGATGGTGCTCACCACCGGGGTGCTGCTCGCCGGGGACGAGGCCAAGCAGGCCGCGTACGTCCAGTCGCTGCACCGGGCGGAGGCCGCCGCCGTCGTCCTCGGGCTCGGGCGCGCCTTCCCCACGCCGCCCGAGGTGATGCGCCGGGCGGCCGAGCGGTGCGGGCTGCCACTGGTCGTGCTGCACCGGCCCTTTCCGTTCGCCGAACTCACCGAAGAGGTCCAGTCCCGGCTGGTCCGGGCCAAGTTCGCCGCCGTCAGCCTCTCCGAGGCCGTCCGGACGAGCCTCACCGCGCTGATCACCTCCGGTGCCCCGCTGCAACGGCTGCTGGACGAGGTCGCGCAGCATTCCGGCTGTCCGGTCGTCCTCACCAACCTCGCGCACCGGGTTCTCGCCACGGCGGGGGAGCGGCCCGCCGTGGACGACGTGCTGCGCGACTGGGAGCGCATCGCCCGGCAGGCATGGGGGCACCATCCGGGCCTTTCAGGCACTGGGGGAGGCAGTGAGGGCGACGGCTGGGTCCGCGCCGAGCTGGGCGGGCGCGGGGAGCGCTGGGGGAGGCTGCTGCTGTGCGGCTACCGGGGCGATTCGGCGAGCGGGCGCCTGCTCGCGGACCGGGCCGCCGAGGCGCTGGTGCTGCACCGGATGCTCGGCGGTGCCTCGGGCCGCACCTGGGAGGAGCAGTCCGCGCACGGCCTGCTGACCGACCTCGCCTCCGGGACCGTACCCGCCCGCCACCTGCTGCCCAGGGCGCGGGCGGCCGGACTGCCCGTCAACCGGCGGACGTTCGTGCCGCTCGTGGTGCGCGGTGCCGAGCCTGAGCGGCTCGACCGGGTGCTGCGCACGCTGGGCCTGACCGGGCTCCTCGCGGAACTGGCCGACGGGGCGACCGCCGTACTGCTCAGCCTCGCCCGCGACCAGGACGCCGAGGCGCTCACCGGTCGTCTCGCCGCCCGGCTGCGCACCCCCGAACTGCCGGACGCCGTGGTCGCCGCCGCCGACCCGCGCACCTGCTGGGACGACGTGCCCGCCGGGCTGCGGGAGGCCCGGCACGTGGCGGACGCGGTCGCGGGGGCCGCCCTGGACCGGCCGGCCGTGGTCCGGCTGCGGGACGTGCACCTGCGCGGGCTGATCCGGCTGCTGCGCGACGACCCCCAGGTGCAGTCCTTCGCCGAACGCGAGCTGGACGGCCTGCTGTGCGGCGGCGAGGGCGAGCTGCTGGACGTGCTGCGCACCTACCTGGCGACCGGCCGCAACAAGTCCCGCACCGCCCAGCTCCACCACGTCTCCCGCCCCGCGCTGTACCGCCGGCTGGAGGCCATACAGGCGCGGCTCGGGATCGACCTGGACGACTTCGAACAGGCGGCCTCCGTGCACATCGCACTCCTCGCACATGACGCGCAACAGGGCTGAAACACGCCACGACCTGCGAAAACGGCGGTGAAACATGGCCATGGCAAGACGTGACACCGTGCCACGCCCGCACCCCGCGGACGTGACACGCTGCCACTCAAACCGGCCGCGCAACCTTCTTAGGGTTTCAGGGGCGGGCGTCGGAAGCCCTGTCTGCCGGGCGACGCCCGCCCCCGCACACCGAGCGACCCGGAGGTCCCGATGAGCCGAGTGATCCGCGCCGCCCTCTTCCAGACGGCCTGGACGGGCGACAAGGAATCCATGATCCAGGTGCACGAGCAGGCGGCCCGCGACGCCGCCGCCCAGGGCGCCCAAGTGCTCTGCTTCCAGGAGCTGTTCTACGGACCCTACTTCTGCCAGGTGCAGGACAAGGCGTTCTACGAGTACGCCGAGCAGATCCCCGAGGGCCCCACCGTCCGCCGCTTCCAGGCGCTGGCGAGGGAACTGGGCATCGTCCTGGTGCTCCCCATGTACGAGGAGGAGCAGCCCGGCGTCCTGTACAACACCGCCGCCGTGATCGACGCGGACGGCTCCTACCTCGGCAAGTACCGCAAGACCCACATCCCCCAGGTCCAGGGCTTCTGGGAGAAGTTCTACTTCCGTCCCGGCAACAGCGGCTGGCCCGTCTTCGACACCGCCGTCGGCCGGATCGGCGTCTACATCTGCTACGACCGCCACTTCCCGGAGGGCTGGCGGGCGTTGGGCCTGGCCGGTGCCGAGATCGTCTTCAACCCCTCGGCCACCTCGCGCGGACTCTCCCGCTACCTCTGGCAGTTGGAGCAGCCGGCGGCGGCCGTCGCCAACGAGTACTTCGTCGGCGCCATCAACCGGGTCGGCGTGGAGGACCTGGGCGACAACGACTTCTACGGCACCACGTACTTCGTGGACCCCGAGGCCCAGTTCGTCGGCGAGGTGGCGAGCGACAAGGAGACCGAACTGGTCGTCCGCGACCTCGACATGGCCAAGCTGCGCGAGGTCCGCGACCGCTGGCAGTTCTACCGCGACCGCGAGCCGGGCACGTACGAGCCGCTGACGGCGCCGTAGAAACGTCGGCGAGCGGTATTCAGGGGCGCGGGACTGCATCGACATGCGGCTACCGCCGCGTGAGCACGACCAGCCACAGCGAACCCGCAGCAGACCACGAAGGAGAGGACCCCATGTCCCGCCGCACGCTAATCCGGAACGGCCTCCTCATCACCGCCTCCGACGAGATCCACGCCGACGTACTCATCGAGGACGGCCGTATCGCCGCCCTGGCGGCGACCGGCACCCCCGCCGCCGAGGCCTTCAGCGCGGAAACGGTCATCGATGCGACGGGGAAGTACGTCATCCCCGGCGGCGTCGACGGCCACACCCACATGGAGATGCCGTTCGGCGGCACCTACGCGGCCGACACCTTCGAGACCGGGACCCGCGCCGCCGCCTGGGGCGGCACGACCACCATCGTGGACTTCGCCATCCAGAACGTCGGCGGCACCCTGCGCGAGGGCCTGGACGCCTGGCACCAGAAGGCCGAGGGCAACTGCGCCGTCGACTACGGCTTCCACATGATCGTCTCCGATGTGAACCAGGAGACGCTCAAGGAGATGGACCTGCTGGTCGAGGAGGGCGTGACCTCGTTCAAGCAGTTCATGGCCTATCCCGGCGTCTTCTACTCCGACGACGGCCAGATCCTCCGCGCCATGCAGAGGGCCGCCGAGAACGGCGGGCTGATCATGATGCACGCCGAGAACGGCATCGCCATCGACGTCCTGGTCGAGCAGGCCCTCGCGCGCGGCGAGACCGACCCCCGCTATCACGGCGAGGTCCGCAAGGCCCTGCTGGAGGCCGAGGCCACCCACCGCGCGATCAAGCTGGCCCAGGTCGCCGGCGCGCCCCTGTACGTGGTGCACGTCTCGGCGCAGGAGGCGGTGGCCGAGCTGACGAGGGCCCGCGACGAGGGGCTGAACGTCTTCGGCGAGACCTGCCCGCAGTACCTCTTCCTGTCCACCGACAATCTCGCGGAGCCGGACTTCGAGGGCGCCAAGTACGTGTGCAGCACCCCGCTGCGGCCCCGCGAGCACCAGGCCGCCCTCTGGCGGGGCCTGCGCACCAACGACCTCCAGGTGGTCTCCACCGACCACTGCCCCTTCTGCTTCTCGGGCCAGAAGGAGCTGGGCCGGGGCGACTTCTCCAAGATCCCGAACGGCATGCCGGGCGTGGAGAACCGCAT
The DNA here is from genome assembly GCF_004784465.1 of Streptomyces griseoluteus. GTDB lineage: Bacteria > Actinomycetota > Actinomycetes > Streptomycetales > Streptomycetaceae > Streptomyces > Streptomyces griseoluteus. Next base: position 480,449 of record NZ_SRRU01000006.1, read on the forward strand.
GGACCTTCTCCACCAGGCCGTGGTCGACGGCCACATCTCGCGCCGCCGCTGGATCGAGATCGCTTGCGCCACCCCGGCCCGCATGTTCGGCATGTACCCGAAGAAGGGCACCATCGCCCCCGGCGCCGACGCCGACGTGGTGATCTACGACCCGCACGCCGAACAGGTCATCTCGGCCGAGACGCACCACATGAACGTCGACTACTCGGCGTACGAGGGCAAGCGGATCACCGGCCGGGTCGAGACGGTCCTCTCGCGCGGTGTTCCCGTGATCACCGAGCGGGAGTACACCGGCCACGCCGGGCACGGCGTCTACACCCCGCGCTCCACCTGTCAGTACCTCAACTAGGAGTGGTGCCCATGGACTTCGGTCTCGTACTCCAGACCGACCCGCCCGCCTCCCGTGTCGTCGACCTGATGCGGCGGGCCGAGCGCAACGGTTTCACCTACGGCTGGACCTTCGACTCGGCCGTGCTCTGGCAGGAGCCGTTCGTCATCTACAGCCAGATCCTGGCGAACACCGACCGGCTGACCGTCGGCCCGATGGTCACCAACCCGGGCACCCGCACCTGGGAGGTCACCGCCTCCACGTTCGCCACCCTCAACGACATGTACGGCAACCGCACAGTGTGCGGCATCGGGCGCGGCGACTCCGCCATGCGCGTCGCGGGCCGAAAGCCCAACACCCTCGCCCGGATCAGCGAGGCCATGAAGGTCATCCGCGCCCTCGGCCGGGGCGAGGAGACCGACCTCGGCGGCACAACGATCCGCCTGCCCTGGGTGCAGCCCGGCGCCGAACTCCCCGTCTGGATGGCCGCGTACGGGCCCAAGGCGCTGAAGATGACCGGCGAGGAGGCCGACGGCTTCATCCTCCAGCTCGCCGACCTCTACCTCACCGAGTTCATGGTCAAGGCCGTCAAGGACGCTGCCGTCGCCGCCGGCCGCGACCCCGGTGAGGTCACCATCTGCGTGGCCGCCCCCGCCTACGTCACCGAGGACGACTCGCCCGAGGCGCTCGCCCACGCCCGCGAACAGTGCCGCTGGTTCGGCGGCATGGTCGGCAACCACGTGGCCGACCTCGTCTCCCGCTACGGCGAGCACTCCGCGCAGATCCCGGACGAGCTCACCGACTACATCAAGGCCCGCGAGGGCTACGACTACGCCCACCACGGACGCAGCGGCAACCCCGACACCCGGTTCGTACCCGACGAGATCGTGGACCGCTTCTGCCTGATCGGCCCGGTCGAGGCCCACATCCAGAAGCTGAACGCGCTCCGGGCCCTGGGCGTCGACCAGTTCGCGGTGTACGACATGCACGACGCCCAGGAGGCCACCATCGACGCCTACGGCTCGAAGGTGATCCCCGCCGTCAACGCCTGAGCACGGCAGGCGAATCGCACTCCCCCTTCCCGCCCCGCGCGCGGAAGGGGGCCAGGACGCCCGTACGGAACCCTTACGGCGCACCCCCCCCGCACGGCCTGTCCCGACCCTCCCATCCGATTGGCCTGCACCATGACCGAAACCGCACCCACGGCCATACCACCGTCCGCCCAAGTCACCCTCGCCGACGGCCGGGTGGAGATCGCCCCCGGCGCCCCCGCGCCCAGCGGTCCCTACGCCAACGAGGACCTGCTTCCCGTACCGGCCGCCAAACGGACCTGGACGACGTACAACTTCTCCGCGCTGTGGGTCGGCATGGCCCACAACACCGCCTCCTGGACGCTCGCCTCGGGCCTGATCGCGGTCGGCATGGACTGGAAACAGGCCGTGTTCACCATCGCCCTGGCCAACCTGATCGTGCTGGTGCCGATGTTGCTCACCGGGCACGCCGGACCCAAGTACGGCATCCCCTTCCCGGTGTTCGCCCGCGCCTCCTTCGGGGTGCGCGGCGCCAACCTGCCCGCTGTCGTACGGGCGTTGGTGGCCTGCGGCTGGTTCGGCATCCAGACCTGGATCGGCGGCGAGGCCATCTTCTTCCTGGCCGGCAAGCTGATCGGCGACCGCTGGTCCGGCGCCGCGCACATCGGTGGCTACGCCTGGACCATGTGGCTCTCCTTCGCCATCTTCTGGGCGCTCCAGGTGGCCATCATCCTGCGGGGCATGGAGACCATCCGCCGCTTCGAGAACTGGGCCGCGCCCTTCGTGCTGGTCGGCGCGTTCGTGATGCTGTGGTGGATGAGCGACCAGGCCGGGGGAGTCGGCCCGCTCTTCGACCAGCCGTCCAGGCTGGGCTGGGGCGGCGACTTCTGGAAGCTGTTCTGGCCCTCCCTGATGGGCATGATCGGCTTCTGGTCCACCCTCTCCCTGAACATCCCCGACTTCACCCGCTACGGCCGCAGCCAGCGGGCCCAGACCCTCGGCCAGTCTTTCGGTCTGCCCACGACCATGACCCTGTTCGCGTTCCTGTCGGTGTTGGTCACCTCGGGTTCGCAGGCGGTGTACGGCGAGCCGGTCTGGGACCCGGTCCAGCTCGCCGCCAAGACCGACAACGTGGTGGGGCTGATCTACGCCCTGGTCACCGTGCTGGTGGCGACCCTCTCCGTGAACATCGCGGCCAACCTGGTCTCCCCGGCCTTCGACTTCTCCAACGTCGCGCCGCGCAAGGTCAGTTTCCGCACCGGCGCCCTGATCACCGCCGTCCTCGCGGTGCTGATCTTCCCGTGGCGGCTGTACTCCGACCCGCAGGGCTACATCTTCACCTGGCTCGGCCTGGTCGGCGGTCTGCTCGGCACGGTCGCGGGCATCCTGGTCGCCGACTACTGGTTCCTGCGCCGCACCCGCCTCGACCTGGCCGACCTGTACCGCGCGGGCGGACGGTACTGGTACGCGGGCGGCTGGAACTGGCGGGCGGTGGTCGCCTTCGTGGTGGGCGGCGTCCTCGCCGTCGGCGGGGCCGACTTCCACCCGCTGATCGACGGCCGCCCGATCCCGGCCCTCAGCCCGCTGGCCGACTACGGCTGGGCGGTCGGCCTCGGCACCTCGCTGGTGCTGTACGTGGTGCTGACGTTGGCGAGCGGCAAGAGGCCTGCTGCCGCCTGATGAGGAAAAGCCCCGGCGGTCGTCCACCGGCTGCCGGGGCTCCCGGTTACTCGGCGCCGCTGCGCAGGGAGGCCACCGCGTCCTTGGCCGCCTTGATGGCGCCCTTGTTGATCTCGGAGGTCTCCGGAGCCTTCTTGCTCTCGAAGTCGCTGCCGCTGTACGTGACGACCACCAGGGCGTTGGCGGCACGGGCCAGCACCACGCCCTCGCGCGTCTGCTGCTTGTCCTCCGTGTTCAGGTTCACGACGGAATAGCCGCCGTCACCGAGCCCCGGCACCGCGCCGCCGCCGCTCTTCTCGGCGACCCGCTGCTGGTACTCCTTCTCCGCCGCGTCGTCGGAGGCGGTCACCTCGTAGGAGACGTCCAGCCAGCGGTAGTCGTAGCCCTTGAGCGCGTTCCACGAGCAGGTGCGGCGCAGCTTGGAGTCGGTGGACGGTATCTCCTTGCCGGCCGTCTTCGCGCCGGGCACCAGGGACTTGACGGTGGCCACGGGCACCCCGGTACAGGGCGCGGGCGCGGCGTCGTACGTCTTCACGGCGGGCGCGGCGGAGGACGCGGCCGGGGCGGCGGAGGCACCGGCGGACGCCTGACTCGTGGGCGCCGGGCCGGAGTTGGCGGTGGCGGCGGGACCCGAGCTGAGGGCCCAGCCCGCGACGGCCAGCACGACGACCGGGGACAGACGAGCGGTGAGGGCGAGCGGCAGAGGCAGAGAACTCACGGCGCACTTCTCGTGGGAGAGGGGGGTGACGGAAGGGGTCCGCAGGGACGGGGGACGCCAGTCTCACACGAGGGGTCCGTGCCACGGAAGCCCGAACTCGCTGTGTACTTGCGCCGTGACGGGGCCCGCGTGCCGAGGTGGCACAAACCGCCCATATCTCCTCCATCTTCACGTCGGTAAGAGAGGGCGTGTGATTGGCATGGACCTGTTGCAAAGGTGCCGCTAGGCTCTGCCCCGCATTGATGAGAGCGCTCTCAGAAATCGGCTGTTCCACCCCCACCTCGTTGGAACGACGAAGGGCAACTCCCCATGAGACGCAGGAAAGTCATGCGCGCCGCCGCGGCCGCACTCCTCATGCTCGGCGGTCTCTCCGCGGCGGGCACCCTCCCCGCCGCCGCGCAGAACGCCGGCGAAGCCCCCGCCTCCAAGAGCCTGCTGACCGCGATGCAGCACGACTTCGGCCTCACCAAGTCGCAGGCCGAGGCCCGCCTCAAGGCCGAACGCGCGGCCACCGACCTCGACCCGAAGGCCCGCGCGACCGCCGGCGCGGCCTACGGCGGCTCCTGGTTCGACGCCAGGAGCAACCGCCTGACGGTGGCCGTGACCGACGACGCCTCCGCCGGCGTCCGCCAGAAGCTCCGCGACGCCGGCGCCACCGTACGCACGGTGCGCCACAGCGCCCGCGAGCTGAACGCGGCCAAGGCGCGCGTCGACCGCCTCAAGGCACCCAGATCCGTGACCAGTTGGCACGTCGACCCGAGCGCCGGGTCCGTCGTGATCGACGTGGTCCGCTCCAAGGCCGCCGACAACGATGTCCAGCGCTTCCTGGCGAGCGCCCGCGAGGCGGGCCCCGTCACCGTCAACAAGGTCGCCGAGTCCGCGAGCACCCTGGCGGCCGGCACGGTCGGCGGCGACCCGTACTACACGGGCAACGTCCGCTGCTCCATCGGCTTCTCGGTGTACGGCGGCTTCGTCACCGCCGGGCACTGCGGCCAGCCGTCCGCAGCCGTGTACGGCTGGGACCGGTCCTACGTCGGCAACTTCCAGGGCTCGTCGTTCCCGGACAACGACTACGCCTGGGTCAACGTGGGCAGCGGCTGGTGGACCGTACCGGTCGTGCTCGGCTGGGGCACCACCTCCGACCAGTTGGTGCGTGGCTCCAACGTGGCGCCTCCCGGCACCTCCATCTGCCGCTCGGGCTCGACCAGCCACTGGCACTGCGGCAGCGTGCTCGCGCTGAACGAGACCGTCAACTACAGCCAGGGCGCGGTGCACCAGCTCACCAAGACCAGTGTGTGCGCCGAACCCGGCGACTCCGGCGGCGCGTTCATCAGCGGCGACCAGGCCCAGGGCGTCACCTCCGGTGGCTGGGGCAACTGCTCCAGCGGCGGCGAGACCTGGTTCCAGCCGATCAACGAGATCCTGAGCCGGTACGGGCTGACGCTGCACACGGCCTGAGTCCCGCTCTCGCACGACGGCCCCGCGGGTGCGCTTGCTCGCGGGGCCCTCTCGCGTGGTGCCTCTTGCGTCCGCCCGTCCGGAACAAGTTCCATCCTGCGTGAGTCACCGGGCGGGAAGAGCCGGTGCGCAGAGGAGCCCGTGCAGAGAAGAGGCCGTATGTTCACCACCCGTCCCACCCTCCAGGGCACCTTCGGCATGGTGTCCAGCACCCACTGGCTGGCCTCGCAGTCGGCCATGGCGGTGCTGGAGGACGGTGGCAACGCCTTCGACGCGGCCGTGGCGGGCGCGTTCGTGCTGCACGTCGTGGAGCCCCACCTGAACGGCCCGGCGGGCGAGGTGCCCATCCTGCTCGCCCCCGTCGGCGGCCAGGTCCAGGTGCTGTGCGGGCAGGGCGTCGCCCCGGCGGGCGCCACCGTCGCGCAGTACCGGGGCCTCGGACTGGACCTCGTCCCCGGCACCGGCCCCCTCGCGGCCGCCGTCCCCGGAGCCTTCGACGCCTGGCTGCTGCTTCTGCGCGACCACGGAACCAAATCTCTGGACGAGGTGCTGGAATACGCCATCGGATACGCCGAGGACGGCCACCCGCCCGTGGAGAACGTCACCGCCACGGTGGAGAGCGTGCGGGAACTGTTCGAGACCGAGTGGACCAGCTCGGCCGAGGTGTACCTGCCCGGTGGCCGCGCACCCCGCCCCGGTGAGCTGCTGCGCAATCCCGCCCTCGCCGCCACCTGGAAGCGGCTGCTGGCCGAGACCGCAGGCGCGGGCGGCCGGGAGGCCCGAATCGACGCCGCCCGCGCGGTGTGGCGTACGGGCTTCATCGCCGAGGCGCTGCTCCGCCAGTCCCGCCGCCCCACCCTCGACTCCAGCGGCGCCCGGAACACCGGCACCCTCACCGAGTCCGACCTCGCGGACTGGACGGCGACCTACGAGGCTCCGGCCACCTACGACTGGAACGGCTGGACCCTCTGCAAGGCGGGCCCCTGGAGCCAGGGCCCGGCCCTCCTCCAGCAGCTCGCCCTCCTCCCGGCCGACCTCCCGCCGTACGGCAGCCCCGACTACGTCCACCTGCTGATCGAGGGCTGCAAGCTCGCCATGGCCGACCGCGAGGCGTGGTACGGCGACGCGGACGAGGTACCCCTCACCGAGCTGCTGTCGGCGGACTACAACACCGGCCGGCGGGACCTGATCGGCGCCGACGCCTCCTGGGAGCTGCGGCCGGGGAGCCCCGGCGGGCGCACGCCCCGGCTGCCGAGGCTCGCCCACGCGCGCGTGCCGGACGGCGCCATGGGGGTGGGGGAGCCCACGGTCGCCACGGCGGGGGTGGGAGAGCCCACCGTGGTCGCCGAACCGCGTGTGAGCGCCGACGGCACCACGCGCGGGGACACCTGCCATCTCGACGTGGTCGACCGCTGGGGCAACATGATCGCCGCCACGCCCAGCGGCGGCTGGCTCCAGTCCAACCCGGTCGTGCCCGAACTGGGCTTCCCGCTCGGCACCCGGCTCCAGATGACCTGGCTGGAGGAGGGCCTGCCGAACACGCTGACGCCCGGCCGCCGCCCCCGCACGACCCTCTCCCCGTCGCTCGCCCTACGGGACGGTGTGCCGGTGCTGGCCTTCGGCACGCCCGGCGGTGACCAGCAGGACCAGTGGCAGACGCACTTCTTCCTCGCGGCGGCCCTCAGCGCACCCGTGCGGGGCGGGCTCGACCTCCAGGGCGCCATCGACGCCCCGAACTGGCACAACGACGGATTCCCCAGTTCCTTCTACCCGCGCGGCTGGCGGGCCGGCAGCGTGACCGTCGAGTCCCGGATGCCGGAGGAGGTCGTCGCCGGGCTGCGGCGGCGGGGGCACGACGTGACCGTGGGCCCGGCCTGGTCGGAGGGCCGGCTGTGCGCGGTCGCCCGCGATCCGGCCACCGGGGTGCTGTCCGCCGCCGCCAACCCGCGGGGGATGCAGGGCTACGCGGTGGGCCGCTGAGCGGTCCCGGCCTGGCCGAGCGGCCCGGCCGGGAGGTTATCCACAGCCGGGAGGGGGATATCGCCGGCCCGTGGTCTCATGGAGACATGATCCACGACACCGGAACCATCGAGGAGTTTCTCGCCCACCACTCCGCCGACGTGGAAGAGGCGATCCGCAAGGCCGCGGCCACCGAGATCCTGCCCCGCTTCCGCCGCCTGGCCGAGCACGAGGTGGACCAGAAGAGCGGGCCGCACGACCTGGTGACCGACGCCGACCGGCTGGCCGAGCGGCGCCTCACCGAGGAGCTGAGCGCCCTGCTGCCCGGCTCGGTCGTGGTCGGCGAGGAGGCGGTGCACGCGAACCCGGCGACGTACGAGGCCATCCGGGGCGAGGCACCGGTGTGGATCATCGACCCGGTCGACGGCACCCGCCAGTTCGTGCACGGCAACGACGGCTTCTGCACCCTGGTCGCGCTCGCCCACCGGGGCACCGTGCTGGCCTCCTGGACGTACGCGCCGGTCCGCGACCAGTTCGCCACCGCCGTGCGCGGCGAGGGCGCCTTCCTGGACGGGGAGCGGCTCTTCGCCGGGCCGCCCGGACCGGGCCGGGACCTCAAGGTCGCCGTCTCGCACCCGGACTACACCACCGAGGACCAGAAGCGCGCGCTGCGGGCCCTGTGGACCGACGGGGTCGCCCCGCGCTCCTGCGGCTCGGCGGGCCTGGAGTACCTGGCCATCGCGCGGGGCGAGACCGACGCCGTGGCGTTCTCCTGGGAAGCCGCCTGGGACCACGCGGCGGGCCTGCTGCTGGTGGAGGAGGCGGGCGGCGCCCACCGCACGCTCACCGGCGAGCCGTTCCGGATAACCGGGGGCAACGCACTGCCGTTCACCGCCGCCCGCGACGCCGCCACGGCCCGCCGTGTGGGGGAGCTGCTGCGCACGGGGTGAGATGAGCGGCCGGGGCCGGTGAGAGTGCCCCGGCCTATGCTGATCGGAGTTGCCATCGGCTGACGAGGGGGTCGGAAGGTGCCGTCGATGCTGGACGCGGTCGTGGTGGGGGCGGGGCCGAACGGGCTGACCGCCGCCGTGGAGCTGGCCCGCCGGGGCTTCTCCGTGGCCGTCTTCGAGGCGCGCTCCACCGTGGGCGGCGGCGCCCGCACCGAGGAACTCACGCTGCCCGGCTTCCGGCACGACCCCTGCTCGGCCGCGCATCCCCTGGGCGTCAACTCGCCCGCGTTCCGCGCGATGCCGCTGGAGCGGTACGGGCTGCGGTGGCTGCACCCCGAGCTGCCCATGGCCCACCCGTTCCTGGACGGCAGCGCGGCGGTGCTGGCCCGCTCGGTCGCGGAGACGGCCGCGTCCTTCGGCCCGCGCGACGCGGGCGCGTACCGCAGGCTGATCACACCGTTCCTGCAGCGCTGGGACACCCTGCTGCGGGACTTCATGTCCCTGCCGCTGACCGCGCTGCCGCGCGACCCGGTCACCCTGGCTCGCTTCGGGCTGGCCGGCCTGCCGCCCGCGACGGCACTGATGAGCCGCTTCCACGACGAGCGCTTCAAGGCCCTCTTCTCCGGCCTGGTCGCCCACACGATCGCCCCGCTGAGCGGATTCGCCACCAGCGCGATCGGCCTGGTCTTCGCACTCGCCGCACACGCGCGGGGCTGGCCGGTACCGCTGGGCGGCTCCCAGTCGATCCCGGACGCGCTGACGGCGTACCTGATCGACCTCGGCGGCACGGTGCACACCGACTACGAGGTCAAGCGGCTGGACGACCTCCCGCCGGCCCGCGCCTACGTCTTCGACACCTCACCCACGGCACTGGCCCGCATCGCAGGCTTCGGCAACCACTACGACGGCTACCGCTACGGCCCCAGCGTCTTCAAGATCGACTACGCCCTGGACGGCCCAGTCCCGTGGACCGCCCCCGAGGCCCGCGTAGCCGGCACGGTCCAGTTGGGCGCGAACCGCGCCGAGATCGACCGCGCCCTGCGTGCCGCGTCCCGCGAGAACCGCGCCCCCGACCCACCGTTCCTGATAACGGTGCAGCCCAGCGTGGCCGACCCCACCCGGGCGCCCGAGGGCAAGCAGGTCTTCTGGGTCTACGGCCACGTCCCCAACAACTGGCAGGGCGACCTGACGGACGCGATAGAACGCCAACTGGAGCGCTTCGCACCGGGTTTCCGCGACCGAGTCCTGGCCCGGGCCACGGCAGGGCCGCCCGAGCTGGCCGCCCGCAACGCCAACTACATCGGCGGCGACATCGCCTGCGGCGCGGTGGACGGCCTCCAACTCCTGCTGCGCCCCCGCCCCACCCTGTTCCCGTACCGCACCCCCCACCCCGCCGTCTTCCTCTGCTCCTCCGCGACTCCCCCCGGCGCCGGGGTACACGGCATGCCGGGCCACAACGCGGCCAAGTACGTCTGGAGAAGGCTGAGGCAACGATGACCACGATCACCCTCGTCCAGGGCGACATCACCGAACAGCGCGTCGACGCGATCGTCAACGCGGCCAACTCGTCCCTGCTGGGCGGGGGAGGGGTGGACGGAGCGATCCACCGCCGCGGCGGCCCCGCGATCCTCGCCGCCTGCCGCGACCTCCGCGCCTCCCACTACGGCGGCGGCCTCCCCACGGGCGAGGCGGTCGCCACGACGGCGGGGGATCTCCCGGCGGAGTGGGTCATCCACACGGTGGGTCCCGTGTGGCAGGGTCCCGGCTCCGATCCGGCCCTGCTGGCGTCCTGCTACCGGGAGTCGCTGCGGGTGGCCGATGAGGTGGGGGCACGGACGGTCGCGTTCCCAGCGATCTCCACGGGGGTGTACCGGTGGCCGGTGGAGGAGGCGGCGCGGGTCGCTGTGGAGGCCGTACGGGCGGCCGATACGGGGGTGGAGGAGGTGCGGTTCGTGTTGTTCGACGGGGGGACGTTGGGGGTGTTTGAGGGGGTGGTGGGGTGAGGGGGGTTGGCGTGGCTGAGGGGGCAAGCGCTTAGAAGGCGCCTGGTGTGATCACTGGCGCACCCCGTCTGACCTGGCGTTGTCCGCTAGCTGAGCGTAAATCTTCGGCGCCTTCGACAGGCTTTCGCCGGGCTGGTCGTCAGACAGCGGAGCATCCTCCACGGTCGGTGCGGGTGAGTACCGAACCCAGCGGAGCCAAGTCATCGGCCTCCCTGACAGTGCAGGGGAGCGGAACTTCCTTGAGTCTGCCTTCATGCAGCATCCAGAGCCCGAAGCAGTCGTCGTCCTGGTCTCGCAGCAGGACCTGAACGGACTGGGGGAAGGGCCAGGGCATCTGCTCCAAATGAGGCAGAAGTCCCGTCCAGTTGCGTCGCCAGAAGTCGATGGCCCATGCGTCCATGCCGGGGATGGGCTCAAAGCACTGGTGCCACTCCCGATGCGCATCGGGCCTGGTGAGAGGCTCCATCACCTCTTGGGCTCCGAGAGCGATGACTATGACTTCGCAATCTCTGCTCATGCGCGCCATGATCGGGTTCGTACTCTGGAGAGGTCAACGTCCGCCCGCCTACAAGTGGCACTCCCAGGCGGCTGGCTCGCTGCCGATTGCCTGGCTAATGGTTGATCGGAATCTCGTAGACGATCTCGCAGTGCGCGGCGGGCACGACGATGTCTGCCGTCTCCACGGGGCGCCCGTGGTCGCTGTAATACGTCCGCCGGATGTGCGTGACGAGCGCGGCCTTCTGGATGCCCAGGAGCGATGCCTCCTCGGCGGTCGCCTGCCTGGGGTCCGGTTGCTCCACGGCGTGGCTGACGGTGACACCGATAGCGGCCATGCGGTTGACGACGCCTGCCCCGGCGTGTGGCCCTCCTTCGGGGAGGACGACGAGAGTGCCGGCAGTGAACGAACGCGGCCTACTGGTCGAGCGCCGGGACCGGGTGGCGTAAGGCAGCACTCGGCCTGCCGGGCGGCCTCCGAACGCCCGCCGCGCCGAAGCCGAAGGGTAGGGTCCGTGGCGACAGCCAAGGCTCGGGGAAGGGCAGGAGCTGGGGTGGGCGCGTCATCGTGGCAGTACATCGAGCCGTATGCCGGAGATGTCGCGGCGGCCTTGGCCACCGTGCGACAGCGCGAGTTCGAAAGGCTCTTCGTCCACGGAACCCACTGGGACAAGTTCCAGCGCGCAGGCCCACCGTTCACCTCTGTGGACGACCTCGATGCCCTGTGGGAAGACGAGGCCTTCGGCAGCGAGGGAACACACACGATCATCGGCGTGTGGGAGGTGATCGACGCCGAGGCGTACGACGATTCCCACACCGTGCGCCCCCTGTCGGACGACGAATCCCGCGAGATCTTCGAAACCTCGGAGCCGACCCGAGGAGATTTCGAACGAGCCCAGGAGCGCTACGACGCACGGCACCCGGGCTCGGAGGGACTATGGGACATGCCGCGTTGGTCAGCGTGGTGCAGGCCGTTGAAGGACGCCGATGGGGCGAATCCCGTGATCGCCTTTTGGGGCAGGTCTGGCGACTGACGGCCATGGCTTGATCCATAGATCTTGGCTATTACTCCGTGCGGGCTGCTTGAGGCTTGCGCACTGCCTTGAACAGGCATTCGACGCACTGTCTTCCAGGGGTCGCAGTCAGCCGTGGATGTCAGGGCCCAGCAGGGCTTGCGGATCTACTGAAGCTCTCGCCGCGCACCTGGGATACCAGGTGGCGTTTGGACATCAGCGTTTACCTGGCCGCCCAAGGTCATGACGTTCAGGGTCGCAGAATTCTCGTTGGCGATCGCGCTCTCTACGCGGGCGACTAAGGTCGTGAATGCTTCATTCTCCGAGAGTCCTGAATAGGGCCCCACCTTGGTCTCGAAGTAGATCCTTTCATGGCCTAGGAGCTGTTCAGTCGATCTGTAGTTCTTCCACTGCTCACGGTAGCGGTAGACGCTTTCCAGCGAGACAGAGCCGACAACGATCAGGCTCAGTACCGTGGCGGTAAGCTTCGCGAAGGACAGGTCGAGGTTGACTAACACGGGAACCAATGCTCCTCCTACGACGGAGATCGTCCTCATCCGGAGGTGCATCGCCTTGGTCTTGACGGCCTTCCTGTCGTACCACTCCTGGTACTGCGTCAGTCTTCCCTCTACGTAGTCCTGCGCCTCGACCACGGGCCGGGAAGCTGTGGGGGGAGCTTCGACTGACTGTCCGTCATCCGCTGCTGGCATGCGTGGTAGTACATCGGTGGCGAGACGGCACCGTCAACCCGCCACAATCCCCGTCACCACTGCCTGGAAGATCGCCCATGCGGACGTGGCCCGAGCCGGTGAGCGGCTAAGACTGCCCTGCCTGGCGAATGGCCACGCGCACGCTTTTCCAAGTCTGGGGGTCATGGCGCTCACCTTCAGGGGGACGAGGTGTTGACTGGTGAGAGGCTGCCACGCATGCAGCTCATACCGGGCCGTCTGGCTTGCGTGGCGTTCGCATACTCCGGAGAGGGTCGAACCCATGAAGGCGATCAGCTACAGCCGGTACGGCGGCCCCGAGGTGCTGGAGTACGGCGAGGTCCGCGATCCCAAGGTCGGACCCGACACGGTTTTGGTGAAGGTGCGGGCCGCGGCGGTGAACCCCGTCGACTGGAAGTGCCGCGAGGGCCACCTGGACAGCATTCTCGACGCCGTCTTCCCGGTGGTCACGGGCTGGGACGTCTCCGGGGTGGTGGTGCAGCCGGGCGCCTCGGTCACCGAGTTCGCCGTCGGCGACGAGGTCATCGGCTACGTGCGCGAGGACTTCCTCTCCCGGGGCACCTTCGCCGAGTACGTGGCCGCCCCCGTGCGCACGCTGGCCCGCAAGCCGCGCAACCTCTCCTTCGAGGAGGCGGCCGGGCTGCCGCTCGCCGGGCTCGCCGCCTTCCAGGCGCTGACCAAGGTGATGGAGGTCAAGGCGGGCGAGACCGTGCTCGTGCACGCCGCCGCGGGCGGGGTCGGCTCGATCGCCGTCCAGCTCGCCGCGCACCTGGGCGCCCGGGTCATCGGTACGGCGAGCGAGTACAACCACGACTACCTGCGCTCGCTCGGCGCCGAACCGGTGACGTACGGAGAGGGACTGGCCGAACGGGTCCAGGAGCTCGCGCCCGAGGGCCTGGACGCCACGTTGGACACGATCGGCGGCCAGACCATGAAGACCTCGGCGGACCTGCTGACGCCGGAGGGCCGCCAGGTCTCCATCGCCGACCCGGAGGTGGTCCGCTACGGCGGCCTGTACTACTTCGTCCGCCCCGACCCCCACGACCTGACACGACTGTCCGAGCTGGCCGACGAGGGCGTGGTGTCCGTGCACGTGTCGCAGACGTTCCCGCTGGAGCGAGCGGCGGAAGCGCAGCGGCTGAACCAGGAGGGGCGGACCCGGGGCAAGATCGTGGTGAAGTTGGACCGGCCCGAACCCGCCCCCGACTACGAGAGCGCCCTCTAAAGGCTGTTGCACAACGGCTGGTCGATCTTCCGGGTCTCCTTCCTGCGGCGTTCCAAGACGGCAGAAAGACGGGCACATTCGGGCAGTTGACCTTGCTGCCGATGGCTGGATCTGAGCGTGATC
>NZ_SRRU01000007.1:0-991 GCF_004784465.1 Streptomyces griseoluteus
CTTGAGAGGGTAAGGCTCCCAGTAGACGACTGGGTTGATAGGCCAGATATGGAAGCCCGGTAACGGGTGGAGTTGACTGGTACTAATAGGCCGAGGGCTTGTCCTCAGTTGCTCGCGTCCACTGTGTAAGTTCTGAGGCAACGAACAGTTGCCGGTTCAGAGCTGAACTCGAACTCACAAATAAAAAGTGTGCTTGTTCGCTCGAAACCATTAGGGTTTCGGTGGTCATAGCGTGAGGGAAACGCCCGGTTACATATCGAACCCGGAAGCTAAGCCTCACAGCGCCGATGGTACTGCAGGGGGGACCCTGTGGGAGAGTAGGACGCCGCCGAACAATCTTTGGAGGACCCCTGGTCCCAGCGTTCAGCTGGGACCAGGGGTCCTTTTGTTTTTACAATGCTTGTGGTACCCGAAGACAGGAGTCACCCGATGTCCACCAACTCTCCCGACGACCGACCGGAGCGCGATCAGCGGCGACGGGACAGTGGTGACCGCGGTGATCGTGGCGGCTACCGCGCCGGCCCGCGTCGGTCCAACGACCGTGGCGACGACCGTCGTGGCGGCGACCGTCCGTCCTTCCGCCGCGACGACCGCGGCGACCGCGGCAGTGACCGTGGTGGCGACCGCGGCGACCGTGGCGGCTTCCGCCGCGATGACCGTCCGTCAATCCGCCGTGAAGACAGCCGTGGTGGCGACCGTGGCGGTTTCCGTGGCCGTGACGACCGTGGTGGTGACCGCCCGTCGTTCCGCCGCGACGACGACCGTCGTGGTGGGGACCGTCCGTCCTTCCGCCGCGATGAGCGTTCCGGTGACCGCCCCTCGTTCCGTCGTGACGACAGCCGTGGTGACTTCCGCCGCGACGACCGTCGTGGTGACGACCGTGGTGGCTTCCGTGGCCGTGACGACCGTGGCGGCGACCGCCCGTCGTTCCGCCGCGACGAGCGCTCCGGCGACCGCCCGTCCTTCCGCCGCGACGACGACCGTCGTGGTG
>NZ_SRRU01000007.1:1090-427400 GCF_004784465.1 Streptomyces griseoluteus
GGGGACCGTCCGTCCTTCCGCCGCGATGAGCGTTCCGGTGACCGCCCCTCGTTCCGTCGTGACGACAGCCGTGGCGACTTCCGCCGCGACGACCGCCGTGATGACCGTCGTGGTGACGACCGTGGTGGATTCCGCGGCCGTGACGACCGTGGCGGCGACCGCCCCTCGTTCCGCCGCGACGAGCGCTCCGGTGACCGCCCGTCCTTCCGCCGCGATGACGACCGTCGTGGTGGGGACCGTCCGTCCTTCCGCCGCGATGAGCGTTCCGGTGACCGCCCCTCGTTCCGTCGTGACGACAGCCGTGGCGACTTCCGCCGCGACGACCGCCGTGATGACCGTCGTGGTGACGACCGTGGTGGCTTCCGTGGCCGCGATGACCGTGGCAGCGACCGCCCGTCCTTCCGCCGTGACGACGACCGTCGTGGTGGGGACCGTCCGTCCTTCCGTCGTGACGAGCGTTCCGGTGACCGCCCTTCGTTCCGTCGTGACGACAGCCGTGGCGACTTCCGCCGCGACGACCGTCGTGGTGACGACCGTGGTGGCTTCCGTGGCCGCGATGACCGTGGCGGCGACCGCCCGTCGTTCCGCCGCGACGAGCGCTCCGGCGACCGTCCCTCCTTCCGTCGCGACGACGACCGCCGGGGTGGCGGCGACCGTGGTGGGTTCCGTCGTGACGACAGCCGTGGTGGGGACCGGGGCGGCTTCCGTGGCCGGGACGACCGTGGCGGCGACCGTGGGGGATACCGGGGCCGTGACGACCGTGGCGCCCGGCCGGGCGAGCGCGGTGGGTACCGGGGTCGTGACGACCGCCGGGACGACCGTGGTGGATACCGGGGCCGTGACGAGCGGGACCGCGACCGCGAGCCGATCAAGCGCCTCCCGATCCCGGACGACGTCACCGGCGACGAGATCGACAAGGACGTCCGCCAGGAGCTGCAGAGCCTCCCGAAGACGCTCGCCGAGGATGTCGCCAGGAACCTGGTGATGGTCGCGCGGCTCATCGACGAGGACCCCGAGGGGGCCTACGGCTACTCCAGGGTGGCCCTGCGTCTGGCGTCCCGTGTGGCCGCGGTCCGTGAGGCCGCCGGCTTCGCCGCCTACGCGACCCAGAAGTACAGCGAGGCCCTGGCCGAGTTCCGTGCCGCCCGCCGGATGACCGGCAACACCGAGCTGTGGCCCGTGATGGCCGACTGCGAGCGTGGGCTCGGGCGTCCGGAGAAGGCGCTGGACATGGCGGGTGCCCCCGAGGTGCAGAAGCTGGACAAGGCCGGCCAGGTCGAGATGCGGCTCGTCGCCGCCGGTGCCCGGCGTGACATGGACCAGCTCGACGCGGCCATCGTCACCCTCCAGAGCCCGGAGCTGGCCTCCAACTCCATCCAGCCCTGGACCGCCCGTCTGCGCTACGCCTACGCGGACGCCCTGCTGGCCGTCGGCCGGGAGGGCGAGGCGCGGGAGTGGTTCGCCAAGGCCGTCGAGGCCGACCGCGACGGCAGCACCGACGCCTCCGACCGGCTGGCCGAGCTGGACGGTGTCGAGTTCGTCGACGCCATGGACGAGGACGACGCGGAGACCGAGACCGTGGTGACGGTCGTGGTGGACGAGAACACCACCACGGACGACGAGCCCGCCGCCGAGGACGAGCCGACGGACGAGGACGAGCCGACGGCCGAGGAAGCGCCCGAGGCCGACGAGCCGGGGATCGTCCAGATCAAGGACACCAAGGACACCACCGAGGACTGATCCCGGCGGCGTGGCAGCACACGAATGAAGGGCGGGACCCCGGCGGTCCCGCCCTTTTTTCGTGCCCGGAACCAGCCGGAGCGGCCCTCAGATGTCCACCATCCGCAGCACCAGCCCCGACGCCGGCTTCGGGCCGAACGACGTCGACTTGCGCGGCATCGTCACCCCCTGCCGGGCCAGCTCGCGCACGACCTCCTCGCGCACCGGGTGCAGCAGCACCGCCGTGCCCCCGCCGCGTTCCGCCTTGTCGACGGTGGCCGCCGTGTCGTGGATGTAGGCGATGTGCGCGGGGGAGTCCTCGGGGACGCGCCAGACGTGCTCGAGGAGCACGGCGTGCAGGACCGTCGCGTCCAGGGAGCGCCAGGCGGGCGGGTGGCCGGCCGGGACCGTGCGGTCCAGCAGAGCCTGGTCCGGGCGGTCCAGCAGGTGGAAGCCGCCGTCGCCCGCGAGCAGGAAGGCGTTGCCCTCCGCGGCCGCCTCCGCGAGCGCCTCCAGCGCCTCGGGCAGCGGGACCGCGAGGTGCCGTACCCGGAACAGGTCGCCCACGGCGGCCAGGGCGTCCGCCACCGGCAGGCCGTGCAGCAGGCGGTGGATGGCGCGGACGCGCAGCGGATAGCGGACGGTGTCGACCAGCAGGACCAGGCCCAGGTCCCAGGGGCCGGGGGAGGGCTGCTCGGCGCGGAGCAGGCGGTAGGTGGCCCAGCGGTGATGGCCGTCGGCGATGAGGGCCTGGTGCTGGGCGAGGTCCTCGCGGACCAGGGCCAGCTCGGCCGGGTCGGTGAGGTTCCACAGGCGGTGCCGTACGCCGTCCTCGGTGGTGGTCGTCAGCAGGGGCGGGAGCTTCGCCGTGCGCTCGACGGCCTCGGAGGTGGCGCCGTCGCCGCGGTAGGTCAGCAGCAGGGGTTCCAGGTTGGCGCGGGTGGCTCGCATCAGGCCGGCGCGGTCGGCTACCACCGGGTCCATCACGTCCTCGTGGGGGAGGACGACGCCGTCCTCCGGTTCCGAGACCCGCAGGGCGCCGATGACACCGCGCTGGAGCAGTCCGTCCACGTCCTGCTGCTCGTACACGTACAGGGCGGGGACCGGGTCGGGGGCGAGGATGCCCGAGGCGAGCCAGCGGCGCAGGGTGTCGGCGGCCTGTTCGTTCCGGATCTCGGGCGTGTCGGCCTGGGGCAGGATCAGCCGGACGATGTTGTACGGGTCGGCGTCCTGGAGGTGGTGCAGGCCGTCGGGGCGTACCACCACGTCGTACGGCGGGGAGGTGACGGAGGCCAGACTGCCGACCCGTTGGGGGTCGTAACGAAGGCCGCGGAACGGGGTGAGTTCCAGACCTCGGGGCGCCATTGCTTCCGAGTGACCTGCGATGTTCATCCCGGCATCGTACGTGTGCGGGCGCGTTGCGGGATGATCGGGGGAAAGAGCGTCGAACGAGGAGCGATACGGATGAGCCGGAGCGTCAGGACGAGCCCCGAAGGCAGTGAGCGGCCCCTGCACGAGGCGTACGACACGGCGCTGCTCGACCTGGACGGGGTGGTGTACGCGGGCGGTGAGGCCATCGCGCACGCCGTGGACTCGCTGGCCGAAGCCCGTGCCGACGGCATGCACCTCGCGTACGTCACCAACAACGCGCTGCGCACCCCGGACGCGGTGGCCGGGCACCTCACCGAGCTGGGCATACCGACGGGCGCGGAGGACGTGATCACCTCCGCGCAGGCGGTGGCCCGGCTGATCAGCGAGCAGGTGCCGGCCGGGGCGAAGGTGCTGGTGATCGGCGGCGAGGGGCTGCGGGTGGCACTGCGCGAGCGCGGGCTGACCCCGGTGGACTCGGCGGACGACGACCCGGCGGCGGTGGCGCAGGGGTACGGCGGCCCCGACTTCCCGTGGGGACGCTTCGCGGAGGCGTCGTACGCGGTGGCGCGCGGGGTGCCGTGGTTCGCGTCCAACACCGACCTGACCATCCCGAGCGGGCGGGGCATCGCGCCGGGCAACGGCGCGGCCGTGCAGGTCGTCCGGATCGCGACCGGTGCCGAGCCGCAGGTGGCGGGCAAGCCGCTGCCCCCCATGCACAAGGAGACCATCCTGCGCACCGGCGCCAAGCGGCCGCTGGTGGTCGGGGACCGGCTGGACACCGACATCGAGGGTGCCTGCAACGGCGGGGTCGACTCACTGCTGGTGCTGACCGGCGTCACCGACGGCGCCCAGTTGCTCGCCGCGCCCCCGCAGCACCGGCCGACCTATGTCGACGCCGATCTGCGCGGCCTGCTCACCGGTCAGCCGGAGGTGACGGAGGACGGCGAGGGCTTCCGCTGCGGGGGCTGGACCGCCACGGCCGGTTCGGGCCACCTGGAGCTGTCGGGCGAGGGGGCCGAGCTGGACGGTCTGCGGGCGCTGTGCGCGGCGGCCTGGACGGCGGCCGGGGACGGCACCTGCGGGCTGGACGCCGAGAAGGCGCTGGCCAGGCTGGGACTCTGAGGCTCCGCCGGCTGGGCGGGATCGAGACCGAATAGCAGGATAGGCTAACCTAACCGCGTGTTGGTCGAGAGTCGTCCGGAACAGCGCGCGGAAACCGCCCCCGCGCCCCCGAAGCGACAGCTGGCGCGCGCCCTCGGGCTGCTCCTGGCCGTCGTGCTGCTGGTGTTCGTCGCCATGGCGAGTATCGGAGTCGGCGCCAAGTCGCTGGCGCCGGACCTCGTCTGGCACGGGCTGTTCCACGACAGCGGGACCTACGCCGACATCGTCGTACGGGACCGGATCTCCCGGACCGTCCTCGGTCTGCTGGCCGGGGCCGCGTTCGGGCTGTCCGGCTCGGTGCTCCAGGCGCTCACCCGCAACCCGCTGGCCGACCCCGGCCTGCTCGGCATCAACGCGGGTGCCTCGGCGGCCGTCGTCACCGCCATCACCTTCTTCGGCGTGACCTCGCTCAGCGGTTACGTCTGGTTCGCCTTCGCCGGTGCGGCCGCCGTGGGCGCGCTGGTGTGGTTCCTCGGCGGCACGCGGGGTGCCACCCCGGTACGGCTCGCGCTGGCCGGCACCGCGATCGGAGCCGCGCTGTACGGGTACCTCCAGGCCGTGATGATCACGGACGACGAGGCGCTGTCCCGGATGCGCTTCTGGACCGTCGGCTCGCTGGACTCCGCCGACGACCGGACCATCGTCCAGGTGCTGCCGTTCCTGCTGGCCGGCATGGTCCTCTCGCTCGCCCTGGCCCGGCCGCTGAACGCCATGGAGATGGGCGACGACACCGCCCGCGCGCTCGGCGCCCACCTCAACCGCACCCGCGCGCTGGCCATGCTGGCGGCGACCGTGCTGTGCGGCGCCGCGACCGCCTCCTGCGGCCCGGTCATGTTCGTCGGCCTGATGGTGCCGCACGTGGTGCGCTCCTTCACCGGGCCCGACCTGCGCTGGATTCTTCCGTACGCCGCCGTGCTGTCGCCCGTGCTGCTGCTCGGCGCCGACATCGTCGGCCGGCTCGTCGCCCGGCCCGCCGAGATCCAGGTCGGCGTCATCACCGCGCTGATCGGCGGACCGGTCTTCATCTTTCTCGTACGACGGCGGAGGACGGCGCAGCTGTGAAGACACTCTCCCGGAGCCGTGCGGTGCGCACCCCCGGCGGGCTCTCGCTGCGCCTGGACCTGCGCTCCCTGATCGTCGTCGTCCTGCTGCTGGTCGCCGTGCTCGCCGCGGGCGTGGCACTGATCGGCACCGGCGACGCCCACATCCCCGCCATGGACGTGCTGCGGACCCTCGCCGGGAACGGCAACCCGTACCAGGACTTCATCGTCAACGAACTGCGGCTGCCCCGGCTGCTGGTCGGACTGCTGGTCGGCGCGTCGCTGGGGCTCGGCGGGGCGCTGTTCCAGTCGATCTCCCGCAACCCGCTGGGCAGCCCCGACGTGCTCGGCCTCGCCCAGGGCTCCACCGCGGGCGCCCTGGTGATGATCGTGCTGTTCTCCGGCAGCGCCGCCGCCGTGACCGCGGGCGCGCTGGTCGGCGGCCTGGTCACGGGCCTCGGTATCTATCTGCTCGCCTGGAAGCAGGGGGTGCACGGATACCGGCTGGTCCTGGTCGGCATCGGCGTCTCCGCCGTGCTCACCGCCGTCAACAGCTACCTGATCACCAAGGCCGACATCGTCGACGCCGCCCGCGCGGTGGTGTGGATGACCGGCTCCCTCAGCGGCCGGGACTGGACCCAGGTCTGGCCGCTGCTGATCCTGTGCGCGGTCGTCGTCCCCGTCGTCCTCGCGGGCGGGCGGGGCCTCAGGATGCTGGAGATGGGCGACGACGTGGCGTACGCCCTCGGGGTGCGGGTGCACCGGGTACGGCTGGTGCTGATGGCCGGCGCCGTCCTGCTCACCGCCGCCGCCACCGCCGCCGCGGGCCCCGTCGGCTTCGTCGCCCTCACCGCGCCGCAGCTCGCCCGGCGGCTGACCCGCTCGCCGGGCCCCAACCTCGTACCGTCCCTGTGCATGGGCGCCGGTCTGCTGGTCACCGCCGACTGGCTCTGCCAGCGTCTCTTCGGCGCCGACCAGCTGCCCGTCGGCGTGGTCACCGGTGTCGTCGGCGGCGCCTACCTGCTGTGGCTGCTGGTCGGCGAGCGCCGGGCGGGCCGGGTATGAGCACCGCAACGAGCGGACCGAAGCCGAACACCCCGAGGAGTACCAGCACCGTGAATCGCCTGTCCGCCGAGAACGTCACCCTCGCCTACGAACAGCGCGTCATCGCCGAGCGGCTGTCGGTGGAGATTCCCGACAACTCCTTCACCGTGATCGTCGGCCCCAACGCGTGCGGCAAGTCCACCCTGCTGCGGGCGCTGTCGCGGATGCTGAAGCCGGCCGAGGGCCAGGTGCTGCTCGACGGGCAGGCCATCCAGTCGCTGCCCGCCAAGAAGGTCGCCCGCACCCTGGGCCTGCTCCCGCAGTCCTCCATCGCGCCCGACGGCATCACCGTCGCCGACCTGGTCGGCCGGGGCCGCTACCCGCACCAGGGGCTGCTGCGCCAGTGGTCGGCCGAGGACGAGCGGGTGGTCCAGGAGTCCATGGCGCAGACCGGCGTCGCGGAACTCGCCGAGCGGTACGTGGACGAACTCTCCGGCGGCCAGCGCCAGCGCGTCTGGATCGCCATGGCCCTCGCCCAGCAGACCCCGCTGCTGCTCCTGGACGAACCGACCACCTATCTCGACATCCAGCACCAGATCGACGTGCTGGACCTCTGTGCCGAGCTGCACGAGACGCAGGGGCGCACCCTGGTCGCCGTCCTGCACGACCTCAACCACGCGGCGCGCTACGCCACGCACCTCATCGCCCTGGGGGGCGGCGAGGTCATCGCGGAGGGCGCGCCGAAGGAGATCGTCACCGCCGGCCTGGTCGAGCGGGTCTTCGGGCTGCGATGCCAGGTCATCGACGACCCCGAGACCGGGACCCCGCTGGTCGTGCCCGCCGCCCGCAAGGCGCGGACGGCGAAGGTCACAGCAGCTTCCTGAGCCGGAACAGGTCCATCAGACCCGCCTCCAGCCTGACCCGGCCCGAACCCCAGGCGGAGGCGAAGTTCAGCTCGCCGTCCACCAGGGCCACCAGGTCGTCCCCGGTCAGCGCCAGCCGGATCTGGGCCCGCTCCCCGGGCGGGCCCGGCAGGGTCTCGGCCACCTCGATCCGGCCGCCTCTCATGCGGCCGGCGAAGGTGACGTCCAGATCGGTGACATGGCAGCTCACCGAGCGGTCCAGCGCGGCGGCCGCGCCGACGTCGCCCTCGGCGCCGCTCATGCTGTCCGAAAGCTTCTCCAGTGCCGCACGGCACTCCTCGATCGTGGCCATCGCGCACGACGGTACCCCAGGCGTTCGGGGTAGCGTCTGGGCATGAGCGAGTCCGCGCCCGAGTCCGGGCCCCCGGCGCCCGAGTCCGATCCCGCGGCCCCGGCGCCGCTTGCCGTCCCCCGCAACCCCACCGGGGACGCCGGGGTGGACGCCCGCCTGGCCCGGCTGGCCGACGCTGACCACCTGCCCACCGAGGGACACCTCGGCGTGTACGAGGATGTACACCGGGGGCTGCGCGACGCGCTGGACGCGCTCGACGCCCGCCCGGACCATCCGGCACCCGCCCCCCGGTGAGGCCACGCCCGCACCGCCCGTACCGACGCACGAAGACCTGAGCAGGAGCTGAACCGAACGTGGCAGGAGTCGCACGCCGCCGTCTCGACGCGGAACTGGTCCGCCGCAAGCTGGCGCGCTCGCGCGAGCACGCCAGCCAGTTGATCGCCGCGGGACGGGTCACCGTCGGCAAGACCGTGGCGACCAAGCCGGCCACCCAGGTGGAGACGGCCGCCGCGATCGTGGTGCTGAGCGACGACTCCGACCCCGACTACGTCTCGCGCGGCGGCCACAAGCTCGCCGGCGCCCTCGCCGTCTTCGTCCCCCGGGGCCTCGTGGTCGAGGGCCGCCGTGCCCTGGACGCCGGCGCCTCGACCGGCGGCTTCACCGACGTCCTGCTGCGCGCGGGCGCCGCCCAGGTCGTCGCCGTGGACGTCGGATACGGACAACTCGCCTGGTCTCTCCGGAACGATGAACGGGTCGTCGTCAAGGACCGTACGAACGTACGCGAGTTGACGCTGGACGGGATCGACGGGAAGCCGGTGGACCTGGTGGTGGGCGATCTGTCCTTCATCCCGCTCCATCTGGTGCTGCCCGCCCTCAAGCGGTGCGTGACGCCGGACGCGGATCTGGTGATGATGGTGAAACCGCAGTTCGAGGTGGGTAAGGAGCGGCTGGGCAGCGGGGGTGTCGTACGGAGTCCGCAACTGCGGGCGGAGGCCGTGCGCGGGGTGGCCGACAAGGCGTGGGAGCTGGGTCTCGGGGTGCGAGGAGTCACCGCGAGTCCGCTTCCGGGCCCGTCCGGCAACGTCGAGTACTTTCTCTGGCTGCGTGCCGGAGCCCCCGAGATCGACCCGGCCGACATCGATCGTGCAGTGGCGGAGGGGCCGCGTTGACACAGAACCGAGCGCGTACTGTTTTCCTGCTCGCCCACACCGGGCGTCCCGCGGCGATCCGCAGTGCGGAACTCGTGGTCAAGGGACTGCTGCGGTCCGGCATCGGGGTGCGGGTGCTGGAGGAGGAGGCGTGCGACCTGCCGCTGCCGGGCGAGGTGGAACTCGTCAAGGAGGCGACACCGCAGTCACTCGACGGCTGCGAACTGCTCATCGTCCTCGGCGGTGACGGCACCCTGCTGCGCGGCGCCGAGTTCGCCCGCGCCTCCGGGGTGCCGATGCTGGGCGTCAACCTCGGCAGCGTCGGCTTCCTCGCCGAGGCCGAGCGGGACGACCTGGACCGGGTGGTGGACCGGGTGGTGGCCCGCTCCTACGAGGTCGAGGAGCGCATGACCATCGACGTCGTCGTGCACCGCAACGGTGACATCGTGCACACCGACTGGGCGCTGAACGAGGCGGCCGTGCAGAAGGTGTCCGCCGAGAAGATGCTCGAAGTGGTGCTGGAGATCGACGGCCGTCCGGTCACCGCATTCGGCTGCGACGGCATCGTGCTCTCCACCCCCACCGGCTCCACCGCCTACGCCTTCTCCGCCGGCGGACCGGTGGTGTGGCCCGAGGTGGAGGCGCTGCTCATGGTGCCGATCAGCGCGCACGCCCTGTTCGCGAAGCCGCTGGTCACCTCCCCCGACTCGGTCCTCGCCGTCGAGGTGCTCCCGCACGTCCCGCCGGGCGTGCTGTGGTGCGACGGCCGCCGCACCATCGAGCTGCCGCCCGGCGCGCGGGTCGAGGTCCGGCGCGGCGCGGTGCCGGTCCGGCTCGCCCGGCTGCACCACGCCTCCTTCACCGACCGGCTGGTGGCGAAGTTCGCCCTGCCGACCACAGGCTGGCGCGGCGCCCGGGACCACTCCTCGGAGTGACAGCGGCGGCCCGTGTGCGCGGCACGCCCCGGACCTCGTAAGGTCTGTTCCGTGTTGGAGGAGATGCGGATACGGTCGCTCGGGGTCATCGACGACGCCGTGGTCGAGCTGTCGCCGGGGTTCACCGCGGTCACCGGTGAGACGGGCGCGGGCAAGACCATGGTGGTCACCAGCCTGGGCCTGCTGCTCGGTGGACGCGCCGACCCGGCGCTCGTACGGATCGGTGCGGGCAAGGCGGTGGTGGAGGGGCGGATCGCCCTGACCGCCGGCGCCTCCGCCGTCGTACGCGCCGAGGAGGCGGGGGCCGAGCTGGACGACGGCGCCCTGCTGATCAGCCGTACCGTCTCCGCCGAGGGCCGCTCCCGCGCGCATCTCGGCGGGCGAAGCGTGCCGGTGGGGCTGCTCGCCGAGCTGGCCGACGAACTGGTGGCCGTGCACGGCCAGACCGACCAGCAGGGCCTGCTCAAGCTGTCCCGGCAGCGGCAGGCCCTGGACCGGTACGCGGGCGAGGCCGTCTCCGGCCCGCTGGCCGCGTACACCGAGGCGTACCGGCGGCTGCGGGCCGTCGCCGCCGAGCTGGACGAGATCGTCACCCGCGCCCGCGAGCGCGCCCAGGAGGCCGACCTGCTGCGGTACGGCCTGGACGAGATCGCCGCCGTGGAACCCCGCGCGGGGGAGGACACCGAACTCGCCGAGGAGGCGGAGCGGCTCGGGCACGCCGAGGCGCTGGCCGCCGCGGCCACCGCCGCGCACGCCGCCCTGGCGGGCAACCCCGAGGACCCGGAGGGCATCGACGCCTCCACCCTGGTCGCGGGTGCCCACCGGGCCCTGGAGGCGGTCCGGGCCCACGACCCGGCGCTGGCCGCGCTCACCGACCGGATCGGGGAGATCGGCATCCTCCTCGCCGACGTCGCCGGTGAGCTGGCCGGATACGCCTCCGACCTGGACGCCGACCCGCTGCGGCTGGCCGCGGTCGAGGAGCGCCGGGCCGCGCTGACCGCGCTGACCCGCAAGTACGGCGAGGACATCGGCGCCGTGCTGGCCTGGGGCGAGCAGAGCGCCGCCCGGCTCACCGAGCTGGACGGCGACGACGAGCGGATCGGTGAACTCACCGCCGAGCGCGACGCCCTGGGCATCGAACTGGGCGCGCTCGCCGAGACGTTGACCAAGGCCCGCACCGAGGCGGCCGAGCGGTTCGCCGCCGCCGTCACCGCCGAACTGGCCTCGCTGGCGATGCCGCACGCGCGGGTCTCCTTCGACATCCGGCAGACCGAGGACCCCGACGGCATCGAGGCCGGCGGCCGTACGGTCGCCTACGGGCCCACCGGGGTCGACGAGGTCGAGCTGCTGCTCGCCCCGCACCCCGGCGCCCCGCCCCGGCCCATCGCCAAGGGCGCCTCCGGCGGTGAGCTGTCCCGCGTGATGCTCGCCGTGGAGGTGGTGTTCGCGGGCACCGACCCGGTGCCGACGTACCTCTTCGACGAGGTGGACGCCGGGGTCGGCGGCAAGGCGGCCGTGGAGATCGGGCGGCGGCTGGCGAAGCTCGCCCGGACCGCCCAGGTCGTCGTGGTCACCCACCTTCCGCAGGTCGCCGCGTTCGCCGACCGGCAGCTGCTGGTGGAGAAGACCAACGACGGTTCGGTCACCCGGTCCGGTGTGAAGGTCCTGGAGGGCGAGGACCGCGTCCGCGAGCTGTCCCGCATGCTGGCCGGCCAGGAGGACTCCGAGGCCGCCCGCGCCCACGCCGAGGAACTCCTCGCCACCGCCCGCGCGGAGGACTGAGGCGGTGACGTCCCGTGTCGCCGCCCTGCTCACCTCGGCGCTGCTCACCCGGGGTCTGACGGCGGTGCTCCGGCACCGTGCGCCGGGCGGCCGGGACCGCTGGGAACGGAAGAACCACGCGGGCCGCACCGTCGAGCTGTACGCCGGGCCCGCGAGCGCCGCCGCCACCGCGCTCGCCGCCGCCCGGGTCCACCCGGCGGCCGGGCTCGCCGTACTGGCCGCCGGAGCCTGCGGCGCCTACGACGACATCGCGGGCGCCGACGACCCCCGCCGGGGCTTCGGCGCCCACCTCGGCGCCCTGCGTACCGGCGAAGTCACCTCCGGTGCGGTCAAGCTGTTCGGCATCTCCGCCGCCGCGCTGGCCGCCGGGACCCTGCTGAAGGAGCGGCCGCTGGACCGGCTGCTCGCGGGCGTCGTCATCGCGGGCGCCGCGCACACCGCCAACCTGCTCGACGTACGCCCCGGCCGCGCGGCGGGCGCCGTGCTCGCGCTCGCGGCGCCGGGGCTCGCCCGCAGCGGGACGGGCGGCGCGCTGGCCGCCGTCACGGCGGGCGGGGCCGCCGCCGTGCTCCCCGAGGACCTGGGGGAGCGGGCCATGCTCGGCGACACCGGCGCGCACGCCCTGGGCGCGGCGCTCGGCACCGCCGTCGTTTCGGCCAGCGGGCGCGCGGGCCTTCTCGTGCACGCCGTCGCCGTGGTCGCCGCCACCGTGCACGGGGACCGGGTGTCCGCCTGGGCGCGGGCGCTGTGAGCCGCTGACCTCGCGGTACGCACGCCGGCCGGCTCCGCCGGGCCGACGGCCGCTCTCACTCGTACGGGTGAGATGCGCCGGCGCATTGCCATCGTGCCCCGCCCGCCGGCTCCGGCGGGATTTCCCGGAACAGCCGTACGTACTGGCATGCTTGACGGTGTGCCGCCTTCGGGCGGGGGCCCGCGCGGCCCGTCGTGCCCCGCTTCCGGCGTTTCGCCGTTCGCTACCTTCTGTACGTCCTCGTGACCGCTCCGTACCTCCCCCGACCGACCCCGCCCCGACCCAGGAGTCCCGGCCTCAGTGACCCCCGTGAGCAGCAACGCCCCGCACGGCCAGTCCTCGCTGCGTACCGTGCAGGTGCTCGGCGGCGGCAACGCCGGGAGCAGCGCCCATGTGCGCTCCCTGGCCGAGGGGCTGGTCGCGCGGGGCGTCCGGGTCACCGTCTGCGCCCCGGCCGAGGCCGATCACGCGTACGACTTCCGGGGCACCGGCGCCGACCACGTTCCGGTGCCCCGCAGCAGCGACCCGGCGGCCGTGGGCCGGCTCCGGGCGGCCTGCGCGGACGCCGACCTGGTGCACGCCCACGGACTGCACGCCTCCTTCCGGGCCGCGCTGGCGCTCGGCGGGCGGGCGACCCCGCTGGTCGTCACCTGGCACGACCGGGCGCACGCCGAGGGCGCGCGGGCGCATCTGCTGAGGCTGCTGGAGCGGCGCGTGGCGCGGACGGCCGCCGTGGTCCTCGGCACCAGCTCCGCCCTGGTCGACCGGGCCCGCCGCACCGGCGCGCGGGACGCCCGGCTCGGCGCGATGGCCCTGCCCGGCCGACCCCGGCCCGCCGCAGCGGGGGACCCGGACCGCCCCTCTGCCAAGCTCCGCGCCGAACTCGGCGCCACCGGCCGCCCGTTGCTCCTCGCCGTCGGCTCCCTCGACCGGCACCGGGGCTACCGCGTGCTGCTGGACGCCGCCCGCCGCTGGAGCGGCCTCGACCCGCAGCCGCTCACTCTGATCGCGGGCGAGGGGCCGCTCCGCGCCGAGCTGCAACAGCGCATCACCGACGAGGAGTTGCCCGTCCGGCTGCTCGGCGTCCGCGACGACGTGCCCGGCCTGCTCGCCGCCGCCGACCTCGCCCTGCTCACCAGCCGCTGGGAGTCCCGCCCCCTCTTCGCGCAAGAGGCCCTGCACGCCCGCGTCCCCCTGGTCGCCACCGCTGTCGGCGGCGTCCCGGACCTCGTCGGCGACGCCGCCGCCCTCGTCCCCTACGGCGACTCCCGCGCCCTCGCCGACACCGTCACCGCCCTCCTCGCCGACCCCGAACGGTGCGAGCGGCTCACCGAACGCGGCATCCGCCAGGCGGCCGGCTGGCCCACCGAGGACGACACGATCGCCCAAGTACTCAGCATCTACGACGAGTTGACCCAGCCGCTGGCGCTCCTCTAGGGCGTGCCAGGCGTCGCGAGCCAGGCGGGACTTTGCGGACACGCCCTAGTCCACGTGCCGCCTCGCCCGCAGGGCCAGGCTCAACGCCAGGACCGTGTGCGGGTCGTCGAGGTCGGCGTTCAGCAACTTGCCTATGCGGGCGAGGCGGTTGTAGAGGGTCTGGCGGTTGAGGTGGAGTTCGCGGGCGGTCTCCGCCTTGCGGCCCGCGTGGGCGAGGTAGCTCTCCAGGGTGGGGAGCAGTGGCGGTTTCGCGCGCCGGTCGTGCTCGCGCAGCGGGCCGAGGGCGCGGTCCACGAAGGCCGACAGGTCAGGGTGGTCCCGCAGCCGCCACAGCAGCAGGTCGATGTCGAGGCGGCGGGCGTCGTACCAGGGCTGGTCCGTGAGGCCCTGTGCGGCGGTCGCCGTCTCCGCCGCGTGCCGCAGCCCCGCCGAGGCCGCCGCCCAGTCGCCCGGCACCCCCACCACCACGACCGGCGGCCGGGCTCCCGGCCGGATCATCCCGGCCCGCTCCGCGCCCGTCCGCAGCGCGGCCGCCACCCGGTCCGCGACCGGTGTCCGGTCGGCCTTTGCGCGCAGCCCCACCAGCACCGGCACCCGGCCCTCCACCGGCCGCACCCCCAGCAGCACCGGCACCCCCACCGACGCCAGCTCCTCGCCGACCGCCCGCGCCAGCACCGCCCAGCCGCCCGCCGGGGACAGCGCGTCCCCCACCCGCATCACCACCGGCAGCAGCGGGCCGTCACCCGGCCGGAACCCCAGCACACGGGCCTGCGCCGGGGCGTCCCCGGCCCGTACCCTGCCCTCGGCCAGGTCCGTCAGGAAGTCACCCCGGCCGCGCGCCGCCAGCTCCTCCTCCTGCCGGGCCTGCATCAGCACCACCGCCACGGTTCCCGCCACCCGCTCGGCCGCGATCCGGTGCACCGGCGCCAGCGGAGCGCCCACCGGCAGCAGCACCAGCCGCGCCCGCACCCCGCCCGGCCCCGCGCCACCGCCCGGCACGTCCACCAGCAGCGCACCCGCCGGCGGCGGCTCCGCCCGGTGCGGTCCGCGCAGCCCCTCCCACACCTGCAAGGGGTCCGCGCCCTCGGGGCCCTGCCCGGCGGCGTACAGCAGGCGGCCGTCCGCGGTCTCCAGGAACACCGGGTTGGCGCAGAAGCCGGCCAGGATGGCGAGCAGCTGGGGCACCCCCCCCCCGCCGAGCAGCGCCTCCGTACAGCGCCGGTGGACGTCCTCCGCCCGCTGGAGCAGGGCGTAGTGGCCGTTGACGATCTCGGTGTGGATCTCCTCGGTGACCGCCACGAAGGGGACCTCGCGGTGCAGTTGGACCAGCGGCAGGCCGGTCGCCCGCGCGGTGTCCACCATCGCGGCGGGGAGCCGGGTGAAGCGCTGGCCCAACTCCACCACCAGCGCGGCGATGCCCCGCTCGGCCAGCGTGCGCACGAACGCCCGCTGCTCGGCCGGACGCCTGCCCAGCCCGTACCCGGTGGTCAGCAGCAGTTCGCCGCCCTTGAGCAGCGAGGCGATGTGCGGGACCTCGCCCGCGTGCACCCAGCGCACCGCGCGCTCCAGCCGGTCCTCGCCCGCCACCACCTCCGGCAGCCCCCCGCGCAGCCCGGGCAGCTCCAGCGCCCGCCGCACGGTGATCCCGCCACCCTCTGTGCCCATGCGCGGGACGCTACCCCCCTGACCTCGTACGGAACAGCCGGAGCCGTGCAGCTACAGCGGCCGGATGTTGTGGTTGAAGCGGAAGACGTTATCCGGGTCGTAGGCCCGCTTCACCTTCTCCAGCCGGAGCATGTTGCCCACGCCCAGCCCCGCGCCGACCCGTTCCGCGCCCTCGTCGCCGATGAAGTTCAGGTACACGTCGCCGGTGCTCCACGGCTCGACCTCGGAGCGCACCTCCCGCACCCAGGAGATGGCGCGCTCGTCGTCGGCGGGGTCCTCCCAGATGGCGAAGGGATGCGCCGACCAGGGGGCGTCCCGGTAGGGGATCGGGTAGTCGTGCGGGCCGGACGCGAGGGCGCCGCCCTGTGGGAACAGGATGTGCTGGGTGCCGGTCGGCACCGGCATCCGCTCCGCGAGCGAGCAGTAGACGTCCACCAGATCGTCAGGCAGGCCGGTCAGATACTCGGCCGACCAGTAGTTCCGCAGGCCGGGTGGGTCGTCGATCATGCACTGGACGTCCGCGTACGGCAGCGCGGCGACCAGCCCGCCCGCCACCGGCAGCGCCAGCAGCGGCCCGATCAGGTCGCGCAGCGCCTCCACCCCGCCCGCGTACGTCACCAGCGCCCCGCACACCAGGTGCCCCACCAGCTCCTCGGGGACGAACTCCTCGGGCGGGCCGGTGATGTACAGCAGCGCCCCGCTCAGCCGGTCCGGGCCGGCGTCGATCGCCTCGCGGAAGGCGCGCACCGCCCAGGGACCGTGCTCCGGAAGGTACAGCAGCAGGGCGACCGAGAACTCGGGCAGCTCGTGCAGGCGCAGGGTGAGCGCGGTGGCCACGCCGAAGTTCCCGCCCCCGCCGTGCAGTGCCCAGAACAGCTCGGGATGCTCCTCGGGGTCGGCCCGCACCTGATCGGCGTCGGCCGTCACCAGCTCCACGCCCCGGAGGTTGTCCACGGCGAGCCCGAAGGCACGGTCCAGCCAGCCGGTGCCGCCGCCGAGCACGAACCCGCCGACCCCGGTGGTGGAGGCCCGGCCGCCGGTCGTGGCCAGCCCGTACGGCTGGCAGGTCCGGTCCAGGTGGCTCATGGTGGCCCCGCCCTCGACCCGTACGGTGCGGGCCTCGGGGTCGACGCTCACGCCGTGCATCCGGCGCAGGTCCACCACCACCGCGCCGTCGCCCAGGGCGTTGCCCGCGACGCTGTGCCCGCCGCCGCGCACGGCGACGGGCAGATCCAGGTCACGGGCGAAGCGGACCGTGCGCACCACGTCGGCGGTGTCCGCGCACTGGGCGATCACGGCCGGCCGCCGGTCGGTCATCGCGTTGAAGACGGCACGGGCCTCGTCGTACCCCGCCTCGCCCGGCACGAACACCTCGCCGGTCAGCTCCTCACGGAGCGCGGTGAGCGCCGCGCCCGCCTTCGAGAGGGAAGCCATGGCCGCCCCCTTCCACATCGGGAGTGGTCCACTTCCCACCCTAGGCGGGGGTCAGCCTCCGTACGCCCCCGAGGCCGTCAGCCGCAGGGCGGTGTCGATCAGGGGGACGTGGCTGAACGCCTGCGGGAAGTTGCCGACCTGGCGCTGGAGGCGGGGGTCCCACTCCTCGGCGAGGAGGCCGAGGTCGTTGCGCAGATCGAGCAGCTTCTCGAACAGCTTGCGGGCCTCGTCCACCCGGCCGATCATCGCGAGGTCGTCCGCCATCCAGAACGAGCAGGCCAGGAAGGCGCCCTCGTCACCGGGGAGGCCGTCCACACCCGCGTCCTCGCCGTCGGTCGGGTAGCGCAGGATGAACCCGTCGGAGGTGGACAGCTCGCGCTGGATCGCCTCGATGGTGCCGATGACCCGCTTGTCGTCCGGTGGCAGGAAGCCCATCTGCGGAATCAGCAGCAGGGAGGCGTCCAGCTCCTTGGAGCCGTAGTACTGGGTGAAGGTGTTGCGCTCCGGGTCGTAGCCCTTCTCGCAGACCACGCGGTGGATGTCGTCGCGCAGTTCCTTCCAGCGCTCCAGCGGGCCCTCCGCGTCCCCGGACTCGATCAGCTTGATCGTGCGGTCCACGGCGACCCAGGCCATCACCTTGGAGTGCACGAACTGGCGGCGCGGCCCGCGCACCTCCCAGATGCCCTCGTCCGGCTCCTGCCAGTGGTCCTCGAGGTAGCGGATCAGCTTGAGCTGGAGCACCGAGGCGTAGTCGTTGCGGGCGAGACCCGTCATATGGCCCAGGTGGAGGGCCTCGATGACCTCGCCGTACACGTCGAGCTGGAGTTGGTCGGCCGCGCCGTTGCCCACCCGGACCGGACGGGAGTGCTCGTACCCCGGCAGCCAGTCCAGCTCGGCCTCGCCCAGCTCACGCTCACCGGCGATGCCGTACATGATCTGGAGGTTCTCCGGGTCGCCCGCCACCGCCCGCAGCAGCCACTCGCGCCAGGCGCGGGCCTCGTCGCGGTAGCCGGTGCGCAGCAGCGAGGACAGGGTGATCGCCGCGTCCCGCAGCCAGGTGTAGCGGTAGTCCCAGTTGCGCACGCCCCCGATGTCCTCCGGCAGGGAGGTGGTGGGCGCGGCCACGATGCCGCCGGTGGGGGCGTAGGTGAGCGCCTTCAGCGTGATCAGCGAACGGATCACTGCCTCACGGTAGGGGCCGTGGTACGTACACTGCTCGACCCAGTCGCGCCAGAACTCCTCCGTCGCCCGGAGTGCCTGCTCCGGCTCGGGCAGCGGCGGCGCCTCCTTGTGCGAGGGCTGCCAGGAGATGCTGAACGCGACCCGCTCACCGGCGGAGACGGTGAAGTCGGCGTACGTCGTCAGGTCCTTGCCGTAGGTGTCCGCCTCGGTGTCGAACCACACCGAGTCGGGACCCGCGACGGCGACCGTCCGGGTGTCGTACTTGTGCACCCACGGCACCACACGGCCGTAGGAGAACCGCATGCGCAGCTCCGAGCGCATCGGCACCTCGCCGCTGAGCCCCTCCACGATCCGGATGAGCTGCGGGGCGCCGTCACGCGGGGGCATGAAATCCGTCACCCGCACGGTGCCGCGGGGGGTGTCCCACTCCGACTCCAGGATCAGCGAGTCGCCCCGGTAGTTCCGCCGGGCCGCCGTGGGCGGGGGTGAGTCCGCCGCGTACGCCGGGCCGAGCCGCCAGAAGCCGTGCTCCTCGGTGCCGAGCAGGCCGGCGAAGATGGCGTGCGAGTCGAAGCGTGGCAGGCACAGCCAGTCCACCGTGCCGTCCCGGCAGACCAGGGCAGCGGTCTGCATGTCTCCGATGAGTGCGTAATCTTCGATGCGCCCGGCCACGTGCAACTCCAGTCGAACGGCCACGTCACCCCCGCACGAGGGGGCAGTCGCTTGGTGCGGTCAAGGGGTGGTTGTCATACGTTGAGCGGTGAAGCAAAGCAGCCCGCCTAGCCCTGAGGCAAAACGGCGGTCCATGCTCAACGAACTGCCGCGGTCTCCATGTTCCACATGCCAGTGGCGGGGATGCTGGAGGCGGGGGTGTGCCGTCATCCCGGCCGCGCTCGGCAGCGAGTGTCCGAGCAGGATACGACGCACCCGGATGATCCGCGCGCCGCTCGGGGCAACCCGTGTGGGCCGAACGAGTGACTGCGGGGTGAGAGCCCCGTGACGGCCGCCCGCGCGTCCGGTGCCTGGTCACCCCAGCCCTCCCGGCCGTGTGCGGAGCGTGGCCGGACGCCGACTCCTCCAGGCGCTGATACCCTGGTAGCCCGTGGACCGGTGGGCCCCAAAACCCCCGAACCGCAGCGACGACGCCACCGCGAGGAACACCAGATTCTCCGGGCCGGCGACCGCACCGCATCACAGACAGCGACCACGGGAGCCCCCTCTTGGCCATGCCGCCGAAATCTACGACGACCAAGCACATCTTCGTCACCGGGGGTGTCGCCTCCTCGCTCGGCAAGGGCCTCACCGCCTCCAGCCTGGGCATGCTGCTCAAGGCTCGCGGCCTGCGCGTCGTGATGCAGAAGCTCGACCCGTACCTGAACGTCGACCCCGGCACGATGAACCCCTTCCAGCACGGTGAGGTGTTCGTCACCAACGACGGCGCCGAGACCGACCTGGACATCGGCCACTACGAGCGCTTCCTCGACCGTGACCTCGACGGCTCGGCCAACGTCACCACCGGCCAGGTCTACTCCACGGTCATCGCCAAGGAGCGGCGCGGCGAGTACCTGGGCGACACCGTGCAGGTCATCCCGCACATCACCAACGAGATCAAGCACCGCATCCGGCGCATGGCCACCGACGAGGTGGACGTCGTCATCACCGAGGTCGGCGGCACCGTGGGCGACATCGAGTCGCTGCCGTTCCTGGAGACCGTCCGCCAGGTCCGCCACGAGGTCGGCCGGGACAACGTCTTCGTCGTACACATCTCGCTGCTGCCCTACATCGGTCCCTCCGGCGAGCTGAAGACCAAGCCGACCCAGCACTCCGTCGCCGCGCTGCGCAACATCGGCATCCAGCCCGACGCGATCGTGCTGCGCTGCGACCGCGAGGTCCCCACCGCCATCAAGCGCAAGATCTCGCTGATGTGCGACGTGGACGAGGACGCCGTCGTGGCCTGCCCCGACGCCCGCTCCATCTACGACATCCCGAAGACCATCCACGGCGAGGGCCTGGACGCCTACGTGGTCCGCAAGCTGGACCTGCCCTTCCGGGACGTGGACTGGACCACCTGGGACGACCTGCTGGACCGTGTGCACAAGCCGGACCACGAGATCACCCTCGCCCTGGTCGGCAAGTACATCGACCTGCCCGACGCCTATCTGTCGGTCACCGAGGCGCTGCGCGCCGGCGGCTTCGCCAACCGCGCCCGCGTCAAGATCAAGTGGGTCACCTCCGACGACTGCAAGACCCCGGCCGGTGCCGCCGCCGCCCTCGGCGACGTGGACGGCATCTGCATCCCCGGCGGCTTCGGCGACCGCGGTGTGCTCGGCAAGGTCGGCGCCATCCGCTACGCCCGCGAGAACAAGATCCCGCTGCTCGGCCTCTGCCTGGGCCTGCAGTGCATCGTGGTCGAGGCCGCGCGGAACCTGGCGGACATCCCGGACGCCAACTCCACCGAGTTCGACCCGGCCACCGCCCACCCGGTCATCTCCACCATGGCTGAGCAGATGGACATCGTCGCCGGTGAGGGTGACATGGGCGGCACCATGCGGCTGGGCATGTACCCGGCCAAGCTGGCCGAGGGCTCCATCGTCCGCGAGGTCTACGACGGCAAGGAGTACGTCGAGGAGCGGCACCGCCACCGCTACGAGGTCAACAACTCCTACCGCGCCGAGCTGGAGAAGAAGGCGGGCATCGTCTTCTCGGGCACCTCGCCCGACGGCAAGCTCGTCGAGTACGTGGAGTACCCGCGCGAGGTCCACCCCTACCTCGTCGCCACCCAGGCGCACCCCGAGCTGCGCTCGCGGCCGACCCGGCCGCACCCGCTGTTCGCGGGCCTGGTGAAGGCTTCCGTCGAGCGCAAGACGGCGGGCAAGCCGAAGAACTCCAAGTAACACACCAGTTGTTACGGTGGCCGGGGTGCGAACCTTCAAAGGTGCGCACCCCGGTTTTCTTGTGAGCACGTGGAGGGACAGGGCATGACGATCAAGGACACCCCCGAGGAGTGGGAGATCCGCGACAGCGCGACCCCGTTCAGGGGCAACAAGACCGCCGTCCGCACGGACGACGTGGTCATGCCCGACGGCTCGGTGGTCCGCCGCGACTACCAGGTCCACCCGGGCTCGGTCGCCGTCCTCGCCCTGGACGAGGAGGACCGGGTCCTGCTCATCAGCCAGTACCGCCACCCCGTACGCCACAAGCTCTGGGAGATCCCGGCCGGCCTGCTCGACGTGCCCGGCGAGAACCCGCTGCACGCCGCCCAGCGCGAGCTGTACGAGGAGGCGCACGTCAAGGCCGAGGACTGGCGGGTGCTGACCGACGTCTACACCAGCCCCGGCGGCTGCGACGAGGCGGTACGGATCTTCCTGGCCCGCGACATCTCCGAGGCGCAGGGCGAGCGCTTCGTCCCGGAGCACGAGGAGACGGACATGGAGCACGCGCGCGTGCCCGTGGACGAGCTGGTGCGGCTGGTGCTGGCCGGGGACCTGCACAACAACTGCCTGGTCGTCGGCGTCCTCTCGCTGGCCGCCGCCCGCGCCGGGGACGGGCTGGACAGCCTGCGCCCGGCCGACGCGCCGTGGCCCGCGCGGCCCTTCACGTCCTGACCGCCTGCTGAATCCGGCCAAGATCCACACCAGTACCCCAGCAGCACTCCAGTAGCACTCCAATGGTGTGACCATCGCCTGATCCGATCGGGGGACCCGTCCGCCGCGCTCCACCGGGGACGTCGCAGAGCGTGAACTAGGCTCTGGAAAACGCCCGCACCGGAAGAACCGGCGGGCTTTGCGCGTGCGGTGGGACGGGAGCGTGGCCCGTGACGGATCAGGCGGTGGACCAGGATGAGGCGCGGCTGCCGGAGCCGCCGGCCCCGGAGGGTCATTTCCTCGGGCGCACACGGGAGTTGAAGGAGCTCAGGGCCGACATCGAGCGCACCGGCCTGGACACCCTCGCCGGCCGCAAGGCACCCCGCGCCCGGGTCCTCCTCATCGCCGGGCGACCCGGTTCCGGCCGGACCGCGCTCGCCGAGGAGTTCGTCCGCCAGGTCGCGCAGCGTTACCCCGACGGAGTGTTCCGGACCCGTCTCGGCGACCCGGACGGCACCCCGGTACCCGTGGAGCGCGCCGCCCGCGAGCTGCTCGGCGCGCTCGGTGCCCCCGCCCCCGCGGGCGCCGCCGAGGACGAGCTGAGCGAGGCCCTGCGCACCGCCCTCGCCCACCGGCGCGCCCTGCTCCTGCTGGACGACGCCACCGGGGCCGAACAGGTCGACGCCCTCATCCCGGACGCCCCCGACTGCCTGGTGGTCGCCGTCTCCCGCGGCCCCCTCACCGGGATCTCCGACGTCCGCCCCTGCACCCTGGGCGGCCTGGACACCAAGTCCGCGGTGGAACTGCTCACCCGGTACACCGGCTCGGTCCGGGTCACCGTCGACCCGCGCTCCGCCGAGAGCCTCGCCGAGATCTGCGAGGGACAGCCAGCCGCCCTCACCCTGGCCGGCGGCTGGCTCGCCGCCCGCCCCCAGACGGCCGTCTCCGACCTGGCCAAGCGGCTGCACAGCGGCCCCGACGACGCCCCCACCCTGGCCCGCGTCCTCCAGCTCGTCCACGACGGA
This sequence comes from Streptomyces griseoluteus, assembly GCF_004784465.1. Classification (GTDB taxonomy): domain Bacteria; phylum Actinomycetota; class Actinomycetes; order Streptomycetales; family Streptomycetaceae; genus Streptomyces; species Streptomyces griseoluteus. Next base: position 23,584 of record NZ_SRRU01000007.1, read on the forward strand.
CTGCCCGCCGCCACCGCCCGGACCCTGCGCCTGCTCTCCCAGGCCCCGGCCGGCACCGTCGACGCGCACTCCGCCTCCGCACTGGCCGGCTGCTCGGTCAAGACCGCGCAGACCGTACTGCGGGAACTCGCCGCCCTCGGCTTGCTCCGCCCGGTCGCCGGCCCGCTGCCCGAGTACGACATCCCCGGTTGCCTGCACCCCCTGCTGCGCGGGCTCGCCGAGGCGGGCGAGCGCCCCGCCGAACTCCAGTTGGCCCGCGCCCGGCTGCTGGAGCGGGACGTACGCCTCCTCCAGTCCTGCCGCGCCGCCGCCGAGACCGACAGCCCCCAGGCCCGGGAGAAGCTCCAGGCGATCCCGGCGCCGCTGCGCTTCCCGACCCCCGCCGCGGCCGCCGCCTGGCTCACCGCCCGGCGCCCGGCACTGCTGGCCGCCGCCCGGCTCGCGGTGGCCGACGGCGAGCTGGACACCCTGGCCCGTCGCCTGATGTCCCAGCTCGTGCGCGCCATGGTCGCCCACTTCGGCACCCGGGCCGCCGCCCCCGACCTGTACGGCATCCACGGCCTGGTCCTCGATGTCGCCGAGCGGCGCGGACTGCCCCGTGAGAAGGCCGCCGCCCTGCTGAACCTCGGCGACGTGGACGCCCAGACCGGCCGCACCCGCGCCGCGCTGGCCCGCTACCGTGCCGCGCTGGACGCCGGACGCGAGGCGAACGACCCCTATGCCACCGGCCGCGCGATGGAATCCGTAGGCGGCGCCCACCAGGAGCTGGGCGACCACGACCGGGCCGCGGACTGGTTCGGCCGCGCCCTCTCCCAGCGCCTCGCCCGCGGCGAGCGCGTCGAGGCCGCTCGGCTCTACGGCCGTATCGCCACCGCCCACACCTACGCGGGCCGGTACGGCGAGGCGCAGCGCAACTGGCGGGCGGCCCTGGCCGGGTACCGCAAGGAGGGCGACATCGCGGCCCACGCCCGCGCCCTGAGCGAGCTGGCCCGCGTCCAGGAGTACGCCGGGCGGCCCGAGGAGTCCCTGCGCACCTGCCAGGAGGCGGTGGAGTGGGCGCGGCGCGCGGAGGACACCCGGCTGCTGGCCGCGCTGCAGTTGCGGCTGGCCGACACCCTGGACCGGCTCGGCGATCCCACGGCCGCCCGACTGCACCGCGCGGCGGCCGAGCGCATGCTGGAAGAGGAGGCGGCCACCGGCACCGCCGCCGACGGAGAGCCAGGGGAATCGGACCCCCACACCTCAGGTGCCTGCGAAATCCGTAGTGCATCCAATGAAGATTGATGCAATGGAAGGCTAGACACGCGGAACGCCTTCATTAGACTGGCTCTGCCGCACGTTCTCCTGCGGTGTCTCCCGGTGTGCCCCGGCACGCCCGGGTATGTCTTTCAGCGCACCCCCCCCATACCCCCTGAGCCAAGGACCGTGATCGACGTGAAGGTCGGCATCCCCCGCGAGGTCAAGAACAACGAGTTCCGGGTGGCCATCACCCCCGCCGGCGTGCACGAGCTGGTGCGTAACGGCCACCAGGTCGTCATCGAGCGGGGCGCCGGTCTCGGCTCCTCGATCACGGACGAGGAGTACATCGCCGCCGGCGCCGGCGTCCTGGACTCCGCCGACCAGGTGTGGGCCGACGCCGACCTGGTGCTGAAGGTCAAGGAGCCGGTCGCGGAGGAGTACCACCGCCTGCGCAAGGACCAGATCCTCTTCACCTACCTGCACCTGGCCGCCTCCCGCGAGTGCACCGACGCGCTGCTGGAGTCCGGCACCACGGCGATCGCGTACGAGACCGTCGAGCTGACGAACCGCGCGCTGCCGCTGCTCGCCCCGATGTCCGAGGTCGCGGGCCGGCTCGCCCCGCAGGTCGGCGCCTACCACCTGATGCGCCCGGCCGGCGGCCGCGGTGTGCTCCCCGGCGGCGTGCCGGGCGTGACCCCGGCCAAGGCCGTCGTCATCGGCGGCGGTGTCTCCGGCTGGAACGCCACCCAGATCGCCGTCGGCATGGGCTTCGAGGTCACCCTGCTGGACCGCGACATCAACAAGCTGCGCGAGGCCGACCGGATCTTCGGCAGCAAGGTCAAGGCGATCATGTCCAACGCCTTCGAGCTGGAGAAGGCCGTCCTCGACGCGGACCTCGTCATCGGCGCCGTCCTCATCCCGGGCGCCAAGGCCCCGAAGCTGGTCACCAACGAGCTGGTGTCGCGGATGAAGCCCGGAAGTGTCCTTGTCGACATCGCCATCGACCAGGGCGGCTGCTTCGAGGACTCCCGTCCCACCACGCACGCCGAGCCGACCTTCCGGGTGCACAACTCGGTCTTCTACTGCGTCGCGAACATGCCCGGCGCGGTGCCCAACACCTCCACCAACGCGCTCACCAACGCGACGCTCCCGTACATCGTCTCGCTCGCCAACAACGGCTGGGTCGAGGCGCTGCGCCGGGACGAGGCGCTCGCCCGCGGCCTCAACACCCATGACGGCAAGGTCGTCTACAAGGAGGTCGCCGAGGCGCACGGCCTGGAGCACGTGGCGATCGAGACCCTGATCGGCTGACCTCCAGAACGACGGCGAAGCACCAAGTCGCCCGCGTGGAAAAGGCGATTCGTCAACATGGATCGTCAACACCGCGAACCCGGCCGGACCTTGCCCGACAAGGTCCGGCCGGATGTGTGTATGGTCACTTTGCGACGCTAGGTCAACTCGCCTCGAACGTAACGCTTGGACCGATTCGCACACCGGTGAAACCTGCGGTGCGACGGCTGTACGCCCTTGACAGCGGGATGTTTCATTGTCGACACATCGTGCCGGGTCCGGCGGATTGTGTTGCTGCGGACCGCCGACACGCCATAGAGTCGCCAACCGTCGGCATGGTGCCACGCTGACCTTGTCTAGAAGTTTCCTGGTCACCAAGGAGGTAAGACGACTTGTGAATGAGTCGACATTTTCTCCCGGAGGTGGTCGACCAGGATTGCGCGGAGAGGGCCAGGGTCCCGAGGGGCACGAGGCCGTCGGCTCCGTCGCGGTGCGCACCTTCGCAGCCCACCAGAGTCCGGTACCGCAGACGGCCCGGAGAGCACACCAGAGCATGGATGGCCAACACGTGAACGCCATGGCCGGCGACGGAAGTGGCGCGCCCCGCAACCACTTCGCCGACTACGACGAACTGCCCGAGGGGCACTTCTACGACCCCGACGCCGAGTACGAGCCCGATCCGGAGTACGCGGCCACGCTCGCGCCCGACGCGGCCCGCCAGCGCCGTGAGCGCGTCGGCCCGACCGGGCGCCCGCTGCCGTACTTCCCGATCCCGGGCCCGCTGACCGACCACGGCCCCGCCAAGATCATCGCCATGTGCAACCAGAAGGGCGGCGTCGGCAAGACCACGTCGACCATCAACCTGGGCGCGGCGCTCGCGGAGTACGGACGGCGCGTGCTGCTCGTGGACTTCGACCCGCAGGGCGCGCTGTCGGTGGGTCTCGGCGTCAACCCGATGGAGCTGGACCTCACCGTCTACAACCTGCTCATGGAGCGGGGCATGTCGGCCGACGAGGTGCTGCTGAAGACGGCGGTCCCGAACATGGACCTGCTGCCCTCCAACATCGACCTGTCGGCCGCCGAGGTCCAGCTGGTCTCCGAGGTCGCGCGCGAGTCCACGCTCCAGCGCGCCCTGAAGCCGCTGATGGACGACTACGACTACATCGTGATCGACTGTCAGCCCTCGCTGGGCCTGCTCACCGTCAACGCGCTGACCGCCGCGCACAAGGTGATCGTGCCGCTGGAGTGCGAGTTCTTCGCGCTGCGCGGTGTTGCCCTGCTGACCGAGACCATCGAGAAGGTCCAGGAGCGGCTCAACCCCGAGCTGGAGCTGGACGGCATCCTCGCCACGATGTACGACTCGCGCACGGTGCACAGCCGCGAGGTGCTGGCGCGGGTGGTCGAGGCGTTCGACGACCACGTCTACCACACGGTCATCGGGCGTACGGTCCGCTTCCCGGAGACCACGGTCGCCGGTGAGCCGATCACCACGTACGCCTCCAACTCCGTCGGTGCCGCCGCCTACCGTCAGCTCGCCAGGGAGGTGCTCGCCCGGTGTCACGCCGAGTGAGTCTGCCCGGAGCCGACGAACTGTTCCGCACGACAGGGGGGATGGGGCTCCAGTCCTCCTCGCCCCGGCGCGGGCCGGGCCCGGAGGCGCGGGTCCCCGCGCCGGCGGGGGAGAGCGACCCGGCCGCCGCGGCGCAGGACGCGCCCCAGGCGGTGCCCGCGCAGGGCGGTGACGGCGAGGGCGCCGAGCACACCGCCGCGGTCGGCCCGGAACCCGACGGGGCCGGTGAGTCCCGTATCCGGCCCGCCCGGCGGCAGAGCGAGCCGGACGGCTCCGGCGAGCAGCCCCGCAAGCGTGGCCGTGCGGCCGCCCGGCGGCCCAGCGGTCGCGAGCGCCACGACGAGAAGATCACCGTCTACGTCTCGGCCGAGGAACTCATGGACCTCGAGCACGCCCGTCTGGTCCTGCGCGGCGAGCACGGCCTCGCCGTCGACCGCGGCCGCATCGTCCGCGAGGCGGTCGCCGTGGTCCTCGCCGACCTGGAGTCCCGCGGGGAAGCCAGCATCCTGGTACGGCGGCTGCGGGGGCGCTAGCCCGGCCTCCCACCGCCCGACCGATAGCCTGCGACCCCCATGAACGCGCACCGCACCGCCACGACCGGCCCGAGACGCCCGCTGGGCCGGGGCCCGGACACCGCACCTCCGGACCCGGCCCCGGCGCCCGAGACGCCCGCGCCCGAGGCTCCGGCGCCCGACGGCGTCTTCAAGGTCCGGCTGGACAACTTCGAGGGTCCCTTCGACCTGCTGCTCCAGCTCATCACCAAGCACAAGCTGGACGTCACCGAGATCGCGCTGTCCAGGGTCACCGACGAGTTCATGGCGCACATCCGGGCCATGGGGCCCGACTGGGACCTGGACCGCACCACCGAGTTCCTGGTCGTCGCCGCCACCCTGCTCGACCTCAAGGCCGCCCGGCTGCTGCCCGCGGCCCAGGTCGAGGACGAGGCCGACCTCGCCCTGCTGGAGGCGCGGGACCTGCTCTTCGCCCGGCTGCTGCAGTACCGGGCCTACAAGCGGATCGCGGACATCTTCAACGAGCGGCTGGACGACGAGGGCCGCCGCTACCCGCGTACCGTCGGCCTGGAGCCGGAGCACGCCGAGCTGCTGCCCGAGGTCGTCATCAGCGTCGGGCCGGAGGGGTTCGCCCGGCTCGCGGTGAAGGCGATGCAGCCGAAGGCCAAGCCGCAGGTGTACGTCGACCACATCCACGCCCCGCTCGTCAGCGTCCAGGAGCAGGCCCGGGTCGTGGTGGCCCGGCTGCGCGAGGCGGGTGAGGCCGACTTCCAGGAGCTGGTGGCCGACACCGACGACACCCTCACCGTCGTCGCCCGCTTCCTCGCGCTGCTGGAGCTGTACCGCGAGAAGGCGGTCGCCCTGGAGCAGGAGACCGCGCTCGGCACGCTGCTGGTCCGCTGGACCGGCGGGGACACGGCGGGGCCGGCGGTCACCGACGAGTTCGACCGGCCCGTGAAGCCGGGCCAGACCACCGGGGAGCAGAAGACGTGAACCACCAGGCCCCGGACGACCGCGTCGCCGCTCTCGACCTCAAGCCCGCGCTGGAGGCCGTCCTGATGGTCGTGGACGAGCCCGCGACCGAGGAACACCTGGCGCGGGTCCTCCAGCGGCCCCGGCGCCGGATCGCCGAGGCGCTGCGCGAACTGGCCGACGACTACACCGCCCAGGGCCGCGGCTTCGAGCTGCGCTTCGTCGCGGGCGGCTGGCGCTTCTACACCCGCCCCGCCTACGCCCCCGCCGTGGAACGCCTGGCGCTGGAGGGCCAGACGGCCCGGCTCACCCAGGCGGCCCTGGAGACCCTCGCGGTCGTCGCCTACCGCCAGCCGGTCGGCCGCAGCAGGGTCTCCGCCGTACGCGGGGTCAACTGCGACGGGGTGATGCGCACCCTGCTCCAGCGGGGTCTGGTGGCCGAGGCGGGCACGGAACCCGAAACAGGTGCGATCCTGTACGTGACGACGAACTATTTCCTGGAGCGGATGGGCCTGCGCGGCTTGGACGAGCTTCCGGAACTCGCGCCCTTCCTCCCCGAGGCGGAGGCGATCGAGGCGGAGACCCAGGAGGGAGTCCCGTCGTTCGACCCGGACGCGCCCGACGCGGCCGGTGGTCAGGACGCAGACGACTACGACGGAAACCTTGATGCGAAGCAGCGGCAGCGGCAGGAACAGCGGACGCGGTAACCCCCGCGGCAACGACCGGGACGAGCGCAAGGGGCAGGGCCGCCCCAGCAAGCCCCGTCCGGAGGAGCGCCGCTACGACGTCGGACCCGGCGCCACGAAGGACGGCCCGAAGTCCGGCCGTGGCGGCGCGGCACGCGGCGGCGCCAAGGGCGGCCCCAAGCAGTCCCAGCAGGCGGGGCGCGGCCGTACGGCGCCCGGCCGCTCGCGGGAGTTCGAGACGCGGGCCGAGGAGCGCAACCGGGAGCGGTACGAGGGCAAGAAGGACGTCAATCTGCCCAAGACCTTCCCCGGCGCCGAGCAGGACGGCGAGCGGCTGCAGAAGGTCCTGGCCCGTGCGGGCTACGGCTCGCGGCGCGCCTGCGAGGAGCTGATCGAGCAGGCCCGCGTCGAGATCAACGGCGAGATCGTGCTGGAGCAGGGCCGCCGGGTCGACCCGGAGAAGGACGAGGTCAAGGTCGACGGCCTGACCGTCGCGACCCAGTCCTACCAGTTCTTCTCGCTGAACAAGCCCGCCGGTGTGGTCTCCACGATGGAGGACCCCGAGGGCCGCCAGTGCCTCGGCGACTACGTCACCAACCGCGAGACCCGGCTCTTCCACGTGGGCCGGCTCGACACGGAGACCGAGGGCGTCATCCTGCTCACCAACCACGGCGAGCTGGCCCACCGACTCACCCACCCCAAGTACGGCGTGCGCAAGACGTACCTCGCGCACATCGTCGGCCCGATCCCGCGCGACCTCGGCAAGCGGCTGAAGGACGGCATCCAGCTCGAGGACGGCTGGGCCCGCGCCGACCACTTCCGCGTGGTCGAGCAGACGGGCAAGAACTACCTGGTCGAGGTGACCCTGCACGAGGGCCGCAAGCACATCGTGCGCCGCATGCTGGCCGAGGCGGGCTTCCCCGTCGACAAGCTGGTCCGCGTCTCCTTCGGCCCCATCACCCTCGGCGACCAGAAGTCGGGCTGGCTGCGCCGCCTGTCCAACACCGAGGTCGGCATGCTGATGAAGGAAGTCGACCTCTAGGAAGGGGTCTTGCCGCCGGTGACGGTCCGGCTTTATGGTCAACCTGACGATTAGTCGGGTGGCCGTGCGGCCGGACCAACGGGGGCCGGGTCATGGGCACCCGGAAGGGCTTGACCCATGACCACCACGCCCGCGGATAAGCGTGCCGCCGCCGGTTCCCTGCTCGGACTCGCCCTCGGTGACGCGCTGGGCTTCCCGACCGAGTTCAACGACGTGCCGTCCATCCTCGCCAAGTGCGGACCCTGGCGGGAGATGGAGCTGCCCGGCCGCGCCTTCGTCTCCGACGACACGCAGATGACCCTCGCGCTCGGACGCGGGCTCCGTACCGCCATGGGCCGGGGGTGGCTCGCGCCGAAGCGGCTGCAGCGGCCGCTGCGCGAGGAGTTCGTCGACTGGTACCAGTCCCCGGAGAACAACCGCGCCCCCGGCCGCACCTGCCTCACCGCCTGCGCCCTGCTGAAGGAGGAGGGGCGGGACTGGCAGGAGGCCAGTCAGGTCCGTTCCAAGGGGTGCGGCGCCAACATGCGGGTCGCCCCGCTCGGCCTCGCTCCCGGCCTGACCGGTGAACAGCGGGCGGGCGCCGCCCAGTTGCAGTCCGGCCTCACCCACGGCCACCCCACCGCGCTGGCCGCCTCCGACCTCACCGCGCACGCGGTGCGGCTGCTGGCTCAGGGAACGGACCCCGCAGGGCTCGTCGGCCGGCTGCGCTCGTACGCCCTCGACAACCGCACCCGCTACCACCACCTCTGGCTCGGCGACCTGTGGCAGCGCGCCGGGGACGCGAGCCCGGAGGAGTTCATCGCGCGCGGCTGGGACGAGTGCCTGGCAGTCCTCGGCCGTCTCCAGGACGCGCTGCGCGCGCCCTCCCCGGAGACCGACCCGTGCCTCGCCACCGGCGAGGGCTGGATCGCGGAGGAGGCACTGGCCACCGGACTGCTCTGCTTCCTGCTCTTCCCCGCCGACCCCGTCCTGGCGCTGCGCCGGGCCGCCTGCACCTCCGGCGACTCCGACTCCATCGCCTGCCTGACCGGCGCCTTCGCGGGCGCCTGGCTCGGGGCGGACGCCTGGCCCGCGGACTGGGTGGACCGGATCGAGCACCGGGACGAACTGCTGGAACTGGGCGCCCTCTGGGACGCTTAGGGCCTGTCCGGCGGATCATGGCGCGAACGCGGGGTCTGGCACGCCCTCCCCCAAGCTCTGTGAGCAGGGGGGACCCCCAGCGGCGTTGTCGTCACTCGCCGACGCCCCCCACGCTCGGCTGCGCTCGCGTGGGGGGACCCCCATCGCGTCGACTCCCTTCTCCGCCTTGCACCTGGACGCACCAGACCCCGCTCACCTGGGACGATCGGCACCGCTGCTTCCCCGCCCCTGCTCCGCCGGACAGGCCCTACGCGGCTGCGGCCGACGCCTGTCGGGTGCGGTGCAGGAAGTCGGCCACCCGGGCCTCGTCCGGCTCGGCGGGGAGCGGGGTGCGGAGCAGCGCCGCGTCGGTCTCGCCGGCCAGCCGGGCCATCCGCGCCTCGATCTCCGGCCAGCCCACCTCGCCCCGCTTCACCGCGAGCAGTGCCTCGCGCTCCTCGCCCACGTCCAGCCGCAGCTCGCCGGTGCGCAGCAGGTCGCGAGCACTGCTCAGCAGGCGGAGCAGATGCATCGCGTGCTTCCAGCGCGGGGCGCCGGTGGTGCGGATGTCGGCGTCCAGCTTGCGGCGCTGGCCGAGGGCGTAACCGGTGAAGGTGGCGTGCACCTGGCGGGAGAGGAACGCCCCGCGCAGAAAGAGCAGTTCGCGGCCGGTGTCGTCCAGGTGCTCCACCAGCGGGGAGTGCAGGCACTCCAGGATGTTCGGATTGGCCCGCAGCGCCAGCTCGCAGAAGCGCTCCAGCTCCCAGGAGAACCGCTCCTCGCCCGGCCCCTCGACATGCGTGGGCGGCTTCTCGAACCGCCAGAACAGCGGGGTCGGGGCCAGGAACACGCCCCGCCGGTCGGTGTCACTGGCGTCCGTGGCCAGACCGAAGGCGCGCGAGCCCATGACACAGGCGTAGACGGTGTGGTCACGGACCAGGTCGGCGGGGCGCATGCGGGGGAGCGTACGCGGGCGGTCAGCCCAGGTGCACCGTGTTTCCGTGCACCATGATCTCCTTGGCGGCCAGCGGCTGGGTGGCCGGGCCCTGCGCGACCGAGCCGTCGGAGATACGGAACCTGCTGCCGTGGCACGAGCAGTCGACGGTGCCGTCCGCGACCTTGTCCAGGGAGCAGCCCTGGTGGGTGCAGATGGCGGAGAACGCCTTGTACTCGCCCTTCTTGGGCTGCGTCACCACCACCTTCTGCGCGGCGAAGATCTTGCCGCCGCCCTCCGGGATCTCGCTGACGCTGCCCAGCGCCTGCCCGTCGCCGGAGTCGGAGGAGGCCGGGACGCTCTCGCCGACGGGGGAGGTACTGGCGGTGGCCGAGGAGGTGTCGCCGTCGTCGCCGCATCCCACACAGCAGACGGCGAGCGTGGCGGCCCCCGTGGCGAGAAGCGTGCGCCGCGTCGCGGGCTGGGTCATGTCGTCACTCCAAGAGGTTCAAGAGGCGGAAAACGCGCGGAAAAGGGGACGGAAAGCCCCATACTTCCGGGCATCTTGGCACCGAACACCGCCCGGACGAAGGAGGTGACAGCGGGTCGGGCCCCGCCTCGGCCGAACGGGCGCCCGTCTCACCGCGCGGCCGGCGTGCGTCCGGCCCGCCCCGGCTGACTAGGCTGGACGCCACCAGAAGCCGGCCCCGGGCCGGTGCCGCCGCTCCGCACAAGGACATCGCCCAGTGAGAACCGCACTCGTCATCGGCACCGGGCTGATCGGGACCTCGGCCGCGCTCGCCCTCACCCGGCGGGGCGTCACCGTCCACCTCACCGACCACGACCCCGCGCAGGCCCGTACCGCCGCCGCCCTCGGCGCCGGTACCGACGAGCCGCCGCAGGGCCGGGTCGACCTCGCGCTCATCGCCGCCCCGCCCGCGCACGTCGCCGCCGTCCTCGCCGACGCCATGCGCCGCGACCTCGCCCACGGCTACCTCGACGTGGCCAGCGTCAAGGGCGGCCCGCGCCGCGAGCTCGAGGCGCTCGGCCTGGACGAGGCCGTGCTCGCCCGCTACCTCGGCACCCACCCCATGTCCGGCCGCGAGAAGTCCGGCCCGCTGGCCGCCACCGCCGACCTCTTCGAGGGCCGCCCCTGGGTGCTCACCCCGACCCGCGACACCGACACCGAGGTGCTGAACCTCGCCCTCGAACTGGTCTCGCACTGCCGTGCGGTCCCGGTCGTCATGGACGCCGACGCCCACGACCGCGCCGTCGCGCTCGTCTCCCACATGCCGCACCTGGTCTCCAGCCTGGTCGCCGCCCGGCTGGAGAACGCCGAGGAGGCCGCCGTACGGCTGTGCGGGCAGGGCATCCGGGACGTCACCCGGATCGCCGCCTCCGACCCCCGGATGTGGATCGACATCCTCTCCGCCAACCCCGGCCCGGTCGCCGACCTCCTCACCGACGTCTCCGCCGACCTCGACGAGACCGTGCGGGCCCTGCGGGCCCTGCAGTCCGCCGACGAGGACAAGCGGCGCACCGGCGGCGCCGGGATCGAGGACGTGCTGCGCCGGGGCAACGCCGGCCAGGTCCGCGTCCCCGGCAAGCACGGCTCCGCCCCGCGCGCCTACCAGACCGTCGCCGTCCTCATCGACGACCAGCCCGGCCAGCTCGCCCGCATCTTCGCCGACGCCGGACGGGCCGGGGTCAACATCGAGGACGTCCGCATCGAGCACGCCACCGGACAGCAGGCCGGTCTCGTGCAGCTCATGGTCGAGCCGGGGGCCGCGCCCGGCCTCACCGAGGCGCTGCGCGAGCGGGGCTGGGCGCTGCGGCAGTAGCACGGGGCCGCTGCGGTCACGCGGCGCACGTGCGTCCGTACGAGTGACCCACACCCAGTAACCTTGTGCGGGGCGCCCTCGCGTCCCGCCACCCCGACCGACACCCTTCACCAGGAAGGTGCCCTCCCGTGGAAAACGGCGCCGCCCCGACCGCCCAGCCCGTGATCGTAGCGATCGACGGACCCTCCGGCACGGGCAAGTCGAGCACGTCGAAGGCCGTGGCCGCGCAGCTCGGCCTCAGCTACCTGGACACCGGCGCCCAGTACCGGGCCATCACCTGGTGGATGGTGACCAACGGCATCGACCTCACGGACCCCACCGCGATCGCCGCCGTCGCGGGCAAGCCGGAGATCGTCTCCGGCACCGACCCGCTGGCCCCGACCATCACCGTCGACGGCTACGACGTGGCCGGCCCGATCCGCACCCAGGAGGTCACCTCCAAGGTCAGCGCGGTCAGCGCGGTGCCCGAGGTGCGCACCCGGATCACCGAGCTGCAGCGCTCCATCGCGGCCGGGGCCGAGGAGGGCATCGTGGTCGAGGGCCGGGACATCGGCACCACCGTGCTGCCCGACGCCGACCTGAAGATCTTCCTGACCGCCTCCCCGGAGGCCCGCGCGGCCCGCCGCAGCGGCGAGCTGAAGGGCTCCGACGTCGCCGCCACCCGCGCCGCCCTGATCCAGCGGGACGCGGCCGACTCCAGCCGCAAGACCTCCCCGCTCGCCAAGGCCGGCGACGCGGTCGAGGTCGACACCACCGAGCTGACCCTCGCCCAGGTCATCGAGTGCGTCGTCACCCTGGTCGAGGAGAAGCGGGCCGGGAAGTGAGCCGGAGCGCACCGCCCTCGGAGCGGGGCGCCGAGATCGGGCGGCGCATCGGCGTCGGCCTGATGTACGGCCTGTGGAAGCCGCGCGTGCTGGGCGCCTGGAAGGTGCCCGCGTCCGGCCCGGTGATCCTCGCGGTGAACCACTCCCACAACATCGACGGCCCCATGGTCATGGGCGTGGCGCCCCGGCCGACGCACTTCCTGATCAAGCAGGAGGCGTTCATCGGGCCGCTCGACCCCTTCCTGACCGGCATCGGCCAGCTCAAGGTCGACCGCACCACCGCCGACCGCACCGCCATCGGGCGGGCGCTCGGCGTGCTGGAGCAGGGTGGCGTGCTGGGCATCTTCCCGGAGGGCACCCGGGGCGAGGGGGACTTCGCCTCGCTGCGCGCCGGACTCGCCTACTTCGCGGTACGCGGCGGGGCGCCGATCGTGCCGGTGGCCGTGCTCGGCAGCGCCGACCGGCCCGGCCGCCTGGTCAAGGCCCTGCCACCGCTGCGCTCCCGCGTGGACGTGGTCTTCGGAGACCCGTTCGAGGCGGGCGACAGCTCCGGGCGGCGTACGCGCAAGGCGCTGGACGAGGCGACCGAGCGCATCCAGAAGCGGCTCACCGCACACCTGGAAAACGCCAGGCGCCTGACCGGGCGCTGGGCGACACTTGAGTAGTGGAACCGGCCCCCATCGGGCCACTTCCACCGATCACCACGAACGACGACGAGGTACGGACTTCATGAACGACCAGAACCAGCCCGACGGCTCGGCCGCGCACGAGTACGAGCACGGGGCTCTCGGCGACGCCGAGTACGCGGAGTTCATGCAGCTCGCCGCGGAAGAGGGCTTCGACATCGAGGACGTCGAGGGCGCCATCGAGGAGGCGGGCCACGGCCCCCTTCCCGTGCTCGCCGTCGTCGGCCGCCCCAATGTCGGCAAGTCGACCCTGGTGAACCGGATCATCGGCCGCCGCGAGGCGGTCGTCGAGGACAAGCCCGGTGTCACCCGCGACCGCGTCACCTATGAGGCGGAGTGGGCCGGCCGCCGCTTCAAGGTGGTCGACACCGGCGGCTGGGAGCAGGACGTCCTCGGCATCGACGCCTCCGTGGCCGCGCAGGCCGAGTACGCGATCGAGGCCGCCGACGCGGTCGTCTTCGTGGTGGACGCCAAGGTCGGCGCCACCGACACCGACGAGGCCGTGGTCCGGCTGCTGCGCAAGGCGGGCAAGCCGGTCGTGCTGGCCGCCAACAAGGTCGACGGCCTCTCCGGCGAGTCCGACGCGGCCTACCTGTGGTCCCTCGGACTCGGCGAGCCGCACCCGGTCTCCGCCCTGCACGGCCGCGGCACCGGCGACATGCTGGACGCCGTCCTGGAGGCCCTGCCGGACGCGCCCGCGCAGACCTTCGGCGGCACCGGCGTCGGCGGTCCCCGCCGCATCGCCCTGATCGGCCGCCCGAACGTCGGCAAGTCCTCGCTGCTGAACAAGGTCGCGGGCGAGGAGCGTGTCGTCGTCAACGAGCTGGCGGGCACCACCCGCGACCCGGTCGACGAGATGATCGAGCTGGGCGGCAAGACCTGGAAGTTCGTGGACACCGCCGGTATCCGCAAGCGCGTCCACCTCCAGCAGGGCGCCGACTACTACGCCTCCCTGCGCACGGCCGCCGCCGTGGAGAAGGCGGAGGTCGCGGTCATCCTGATCGACGGCTCCGAGAACATCTCGGTGCAGGACCAGCGCATCGTCACCATGGCCGTCGAGGCCGGGCGCGCGGTCGTCGTCGCCTTCAACAAGTGGGACACCCTCGACGAGGAGCGCCGCTACTACCTCGAGCGCGAGATCGAGACCGAGCTGGGCCAGATCGCGTGGGCCCCGCGCGTCAACGTCTCCGCCCGCACCGGCCGCCACATGGAGAAGCTGGTCCCGGCGATCGAGACCGCGCTCGACGGCTGGGAGACCCGCGTCCCCACCGGCCGGCTGAACGCCTTCCTCGGCGAGCTGGCCGCCGCCCACCCGCACCCGGTCCGGGGCGGCAAGCAGCCGCGCATCCTGTTCGGCACCCAGGCCGGCACCAAGCCGCCGCGCTTCGTCCTCTTCGCCTCCGGCTTCATCGAGGCGGGCTACCGGCGCTTCATCGAGCGCCGTCTGCGCGAGGAGTTCGGCTTCGAGGGCACCCCGATCCACATCTCGGTGCGGGTGCGCGAGAAGCGCGGCGCGAAGAAGAAGTGACCGCCACGGCGGATTGACGCACGGCGAAGGGGCGGCCCGGTCTCGGTGGAGACGGGCCGCCCCTTCGTGTCCGGCTCAGTCGCCCTGGCGCGGGGCCGGGGGGAGCGCCGGGGGCCCCTCGCCGTCCGGCTGGGCCCGCCTGATCGTGCCGATCCGCTGCCACTGGGACTGCTGTGACTGCTGCCGCGCGCTGTAAGCACCCGCGCTGTAGGCGCTGTAGGAGCTGCTGAACGACCCCGGCCGGTGCCCGCCGTACGAGCCCGTGCTCTGCGGGAGGTTCCCGAAGGCGGTGAAACCCAGGTTCTCCTCGCCGCTGCGATCCCCGGGCAGCGTACGGAAGGTCTTGACCCACTCCGCGTACAGCGTGTCGTAGATCGGCGTGGACGAGGGCCCGCCGGAGTTCTCCTGCCCGGACCGGGCGAGGGGAACGGGGGACAGGGCGGGCCGGCGGGGAGAGGCGTCGTATGGGTGCACGTATGTCCAAACGACGGTGCACCCAAAGGGATGCGGCCACGCGGGGGGCTGCCGGGGGTACGCCGGACAGCACGACCGGCCGTGCCGCCCTGGGGGTGGGGGACGGCACGGCCGGTGTCCGGGGGAGGGGTGGGGTCAGGTGCCGGCGAGGGGAAGGGCGGCGGCCACCAGGCGGCCGTTGGCGGCGGCCTGGTCCAGGGCGTCGCGGAGGAGGTCCTCGCGGGGCTGGCGGCCGATGGAGCCGACGGGGGCCGCGAACATCAGCACCTGCTGGTGCTTGTTGGCGGCGGCCCGCCAGCTGTCGGTGACCTGGAGCGGCTGGTGCGCCTGCCACCAGGCCACCGGCTGGCTGCCGTGGGGGCCCGGCTGGAGCACAGCGTGGAGCTGGCCGACGGCGAGCAGCACCGACCAGCCGTGCAGCACCGGGGGGACGGTGTCGAGCGCGGTCACCGGCATGAAGCCCTGCTCGATGAGGAGGGGGAGGAAGTCGTCCCCGCCCCCGGTGGCGCCGGGGCGCGCGATGGGTGCGGTCGGCTCGACGACGAGCGCCGGGTGCAACTCGCCCTCGATCAGCACCAGGCCGCTGGTCACGCCGAGCACGGCGGGCTCGGGCGCGGCCCGGTGGGGCTGCTCCGGCTCCTGGGGGGCCGCCTCGCCGCCGATGGAGCGGACGGCGCCCTGCAACTGCTCCTCGGTGACCTGCACGACCTGCGAGGGCAGACAGCCCGCGTGGGCGAAGGCGAGGACGGCGGTCTCGTCCCCGACGAACAGGACGGTGCTGGTGCGTTCCTGATCGGAGTCCCCCGGAGTGCGGCAGGACGTGCAGTCGTAACTGCCCGGAGCGTTCGCTCCGGTGAGCAGCCGGTCGGCTTCTTCGTCGCCGATCTCGGCGCGTACGGCGTCACTGACGTCGAGCATGCGCGGCACGGTGGCTCCCTCGGGATGCGCGCGGTCGGCCGGGTGGCTCCCGGTCGCTGAGCCTTGGGATCGCGGGCTCATGCAGAAGACAACGGGCGTCCTGTGGTGGGAGTCACGCCCCAGGGGGCATGGAATCGAACCAGCCTGCGCGCAGGGTCACTTTCGACACGGAATCGGCCACTCACCGTCAACTCCGTACCCAGTCAAGGAACTTGAAAGGGTGATGTGTGTCACGGGCAGGTGCCGCTCATGGTCGACAAGTACCGAAATAACCGTATGAAGTGGTTGGCCGGAAATCGCCGATACTGGCGGTAACCACCAACTGGCCTGCCGCGACGAGGTGTTGTTGAAATGCGGCACCTGTCCTCCTTAGATTCCTTCGCCGTGTGCAACTAGCACCGCTCGGGTAGGTCCGCCGCCCGGCGCCGGGTCCGTCAGGGCCGCGGCACCGGTCACCGGTGGACGGGGCGGGCACGAGGAACCGCGGTCCGACGCGGCGAGACGTGCCCCGCCCAGGGGGAGCCCGGGTTCGTGGAGAGGGAACTGCATGACCGAGTGTGCCGATACGACCCGTTCGACCGCCCGTAAGGGCCGTACGACGGCCGCCCTCGCCGGGGCCGCGCTGCTCGCCCCGCTGGGGCTGCTGGCAGCCTCCGGAGAGGCGCAGGCGGCGGACAACGGGGTCTGGGACCGCATCGCCCAGTGCGAGAGCGGCGGCAACTGGCACATCAACACCGGCAACGGCTACTACGGCGGACTCCAGTTCTCCGCCAGCACGTGGCGTGCCTACGGTGGCGGCGCCTACGCCGCCACCGCGGACCAGGCGTCGAGAAGCGCGCAGATCGCCGTGGCGTCCAAGGTCCAGCAGGCCCAGGGCTGGGGCGCCTGGCCCGTCTGCTCCGGCCGCGCCGGGGCCTACGGGTCCGCACCGTCCAGCGCCTCGGCGGGCAACGGAACCGACAAGGGCGTGACGAAGAAGTCCGCTCCCACGCGATCCGCCCCGACCCGGACCGCACCGACGCGGTCCGCCCCGGCCCCGCAGCGCCCGGCGACGACCCATGCCGACCGGGGAGCCGGCCGGGGCGGCTACACCGTCCGCCAGGGCGACACGCTGAGCACCATCGCCGCCCGGCACGGGGTGAGCTGGCAGCGGGTCTACGAAGCCAACCGGTCGGTCATCGGGGCCGACCCCGATCTGATCGTGCCGGGGCAGCATCTCGCGCTCTGACGCGAGGCCCCGCCTCGACGGCCACGGCCGCCGCCCTCCGGAGGGCGGCGGCCGTTCGCATCTGTTCGTGCGGAGAACTCGTGAATTTCCTATGCGGCATCAGCTCCGGCGCGCGTGCGCCGCATTTCGCGGGAAAAACGTTCCGGGCCTGTTCCTGGCCGGTTCCGGTCTGTGATCCGACGCATTACGAGCGTTAATTGGCCCCCGTGACGGCCCGCACAGGAAAATTCTGTTCGATTACCCCGTGAAGGTGAACGGAAACCCCCATACGTGTGACGGAGTACGCGGGTTACGGGCATCGGGAGCTGTGACAGAAGTGTGACCGGCCAGCGCCCCGGCGGCCGTCGCGGCGCGTGCCTTCCGTAGTCGGCGCGGGCCGCCTAGCGTGGCCGCATGGCACAGATCCCCGCTCCGCCGCCGGAGCCTCAGGACACCCTGGACAGCTATGTCGGCCTGGCCCCGGAGGGCGCCGACCGGCGCGCCCGGAGCCGGGGCTGGCAGACGGTGCGGGCGCTGCCGCCCGGCGCGGTCATCACCATGGAGTACCGCACGGGCCGACTCAACTTCGAGGTGAAGGACGGCCGGGTCGCCCGCGTCTGGAAGGGCTGACCCGGCCGTCAGGGGCGCGCGGCCTGCGAGGCCCCGCGCGGAAGCCGGTCCGCGTGCGGCGGACGCCGGCTGCCCGCCGGGGTGACCGGGGTGCGGTCGGAGCGGGCCGTGTGCGGGCCCGGCGCCAGATGGATCGGCGGCCGGGGCCCGCGCGCCGACGTGACCGGCTCCCGCGCCGGTACGGACGGCTCGGCGGCCTTGGCCAGCGGCTGGAGGGCCACCGGGGCGAGCGGCGCGGCCGGCGCGGGCACGGTCCGCCGCCGGCGGGCGCGCAGCCGGTCCCGCAGCGCGAACAGCGCGTTCTCCGCGCGGGAGATCAGCGGCTCGAACCAGGGGAGCGCCAGCAGGATCAGCAGCCCGGCGGCCCAGCCCAGCAGCACGTCGCTCAGCCAGTGCGTACCGAGGTAGACGGTGGTGAGGCCGACGCCGAGGGAGGTGATCGCGGAGAGGGCGGACAGCCAGCGGCGTGCCCTCGCCGTGGAGGCCAGATACGCCAGGATGCCCCAGGTCACGACCGCGTTGGCGGTGTGACCCGAGGGAAATATGTCTCCGCCCAGGCCCATCTCGTTCGAGCCGATCACGGTGGCGTAGTGCGGGCCGAGCCGGCCCATGCCGAGCTTGGCGGCGCCGACCGTGATGTTCAGCAGCAGCAGCGAGGCGGCCAGGGTCAGCAGCGGACGGACCGTGTGCTGCCGCCAGGAGCGCCAGCCGAGCCAGGCCGCGACCATCACCGCGGTGGGGCCGCGCTGGCCGAGCACCACGTAGTAGTCGAGGAAGGCGTGGATGCCCGGCCACTGCTGGTAGGGGCGGAAGAACATGACCCGCCAGTCCAGCCGGACCAGCCAGGACGTGGTGATCACGGCCCACACGATCGCCAGGTAGAAGGCCAGGGTCGAGGAGAACAGCACGGCCCGGTGCCGCGACATCCGCGGCACGTCGATATGGGCCGGCCGTTCCGGCTCACGGTCCAGCCTGGCGAACACCCGGTCCAGACGCCGGGTGAGCTTTCGTTCGGTACGCACCCAATCGACGTTACAGCGAGTGAGCTGTGTGCCCGGTCGGTACTGGGGCTTTGTGATGACGATGTGATGTGGGAAACGTCTCAGGAACCGCTTGAATTCCTGAACGTCGGCGATATCGCCGGAGCGGCCCCCGTAATTGCCCCGGATCTCGCCGGGAGCGGTTTTATGGCGCTTTTAATTCGGTTCACCGAAAGGTGGTCCGGTATTCGGCGGGCGCTCACCCGGCCCGTCGGGCCCCTCACGGCGGACCGGAGCCGTTCAGCCACCAGGCGCCGTACACCGCCGCACCGGCCGCGAGCGCGCCGACCAGCGGCGCGGCGCGGGCCGGGCGGGCGCGGGCCAGGGCCTCGGCCAGGGGGAAGAGCAGGGGGAAGGCGGGCAGCAGCAGCCGGGGCTTGGAGCCGAAGTAGCTCGACGCGCACAGGGCCAGCGCCAGCACGACCCCGCTGTAGACCAGCAGCGCGAGCGGCTGCCCCCGGCGCACCCCGGCCCCGTACAGCCACAGCAGCAGGACGACGCCGGTGATCAGGGCGATGCCCGCGAGGGCCGACGGGAACGCGGTGAGCATGCCGCCGACGAAGCGGGCGAAGGCGTACCCGCCGTCGAACCCGTTGCGCCACCCCGCCTGGACGTCGAGGTAGCCGAGCGGGCCGTCCCCGGTGCGGTGACCCACCCACAGGACGTACGCCGCCGCGCCCAGCGGGGCCAGGGCGGCGCCCAGCACCCGGCGCCAGGCGGGGGAGCGCGGGCCCCCCGCGCTCCGCGTTCGCCCGAACGAGGCAACGGCCGCCACCCACACCGCGGCGACCACCGCCGCCCCCACCGGCCGGGTCAGCCCCGCGAGCGCGGCCAGCAGCCCCGCCGTCACCCAGCGCCCCGACACCACCGCGAACAGCGACCAGGCGGCCAGCGCGGTGAACAGGGACTCGCTGTACGCCATCGACTGCACGATCCCGACCGGCAGCACCGCCCACAGCAGCACCGCGTACATCCCGGCCCGCGCTCCGTACAGCCGTTCCGCCAGCGCGAAGACCCCGCCCGCCGCCGCCAGCGAGGCCGACGCGGAGACCGTGAGTCCCGCGTCCGCGTACGACAGCGGGGCCAGCGCGTGCAGCAGCCGCTCCAGCCAGGGCAGGAGCGGGAAGAAGGCGAGGTCGGAATGGACGTCGCCGCCCGGCAGCCGGACCTCGTGGCCGTAGCCCGCACCGGCGACCCGCGCGTACCAGAGGGAGTCCCAGCGGGCGGAGAGCAGCTTGTGCGCGCTCGTGCCGCGTGCCGCGCTCCACCCGGCCAGCACGGCCAGCCCCAGGGCCCGGACCCCGGCGTACCCCAGGAGCGCCGGGAGGGCCCGGCGGGGGAGGGAGGTCACGGGCGGGGCCGCCCGCGTGGCTGTCTCGGTCACGCGCCGATTATCGACGCCCGCGCCGGCCGGGCCGTCCTGCGCCGATGCCCCCGGATGGCGAGGTGGCGCACGCCACACCGATCGGGGCACAACCGTGAGAGGTCCACCACGTGACCTGGGGATGAACTCGCGTACGCTGACGAACCACCCGCGTGGGTCCGAGCGGGCCGGTGCCACCGCTTCTCTCCGGCCGTACGGCGTGGAGATCCCCCCACCCCGCCGGCCCGCCGCACGCGAGGACTCTTCTGGGAGGTACGTACATGTCCGGGACGACCACGGCCGCCGTCCGGCCGTCCCGTGGGGCGACCGGGGCCGGTACCAACCGCTGGGTCGTCCTCGTCGTCCTCTGTGTCAGCCTGCTGCTCGTCGGCCTCGACGCCACCGTGCTGCACGTGGCGGTCCCCGCCGTCACCGAGGACCTCAGGCCCAGCGCGGTCGAACTGCTCTGGATCGTCGACATCTATCCCCTGGTCTGCGCCTCGCTGCTGATCCTCTTCGGCACGCTGGGCGACCGGGTCGGACGCAGACGCGTCCTGCTGCTCGGCTACGCCCTGTTCGGCGTGGCCTCGGCCGTCGCCGCCCTCTCCCACAACGGTGAGACGCTGATCCTGGCCCGCGCGCTGCTCGGTGTCGGTGGCGCCATGATCATGCCCGCCACCCTCTCCATCCTGCGCCAAGTCTTCCCCGACCGGCGCGAACGGGCGCTCGCCATCGGCATCTGGAGCGCGGTCGCCGCCGTCGGCGCGGCCGTCGGCCCGCTGCTCGGCGGGTTCCTGCTGGAGCACTTCTGGTGGGGCTCGGTCTTCCTGGTCAACATCCCCCTGATGCTGGTGAGCCTGCCCATCGGCCGGATGCTGCTGCCCGAGTCCCGCGGCGAACGGGACGGCCCCTGGGACATCGTCGGCGCCCTGATGGCGGCGGGCGGCCTCTTCGGCGTCGTCCTCGGCGTCAAGCGGCTCGGCGGCGGCGAGGACGTGACCGGCCCCCTCACCCTGGTACCGCTCCTGGTGGGCGTGGCCCTGCTCGTCCTCTTCGTCCGGCGCCAGTCGCACTGCGCCCACCCGCTGGTCGACCTGAGCATGTTCCGGCGGCCCGCCTTCAGCACCTCGGTGGGCTGCATCGTGCTCGCCATGCTGGCCCTGGTCGGCCTGGAGCTGATCGCCGCGCAGTACCTCCAGCTCGTGCTGGGCCTGTCCCCGCTCCAGACCGGGCTGCGGCTGCTCCCGCTGACCGTCGCCGCGATGGCGGCGGGCCTCGCCGGCGCCCGCGTACTGCGCGGTCTCGGACCGCGCCGGATGGTCTGCGCCGGATTCGTCCTCACCGCCGTCGCCGTCGTCACCCTCACCGCGATGGGCGGCCGCGACAACACCCCGCTGCTCCTCACCGGTTTCGTGCTGCTCGGCTTCGGCCTGGAGACGACCCTCTTCGGGGCCTACGAGTCCATGCTCAGCGAGGCCCCGGCCGACCGGGCCGGCGGCGCGGCCGCCATCGGTGAGACCTCCTACCAACTGGGCGCCGGCATCGGCATCGCCCTGCTCGGCAGCGTGATGAACGCCGCCTACGCGCCCGCCCTCGACTCGGTGCCCGGCGTCCCCGCCTCCGCCTCCTCGGCCGCGGGCCGCTCCCTGGGCGAGGCGTACGACATCGCCGCCCGGCTCGGCGGGCCCGCCGGGGCCGCGCTGCGGGACGCCGCCCGCGACTCCTTCGTGCACGGACTGCATGTGACGCTGCTGGTCAGCGCCGGTCTGCTGCTGCTCGGCGCGCTGATGGCGCTCCGGCTGCCCCGCGTCATGAACTGCGCCCCGGAGGCCGCCGGGGCACCGGAACCGGTCGCGGAGAGCCCCGTACCGCTCGCCAAGAGCGAGCTGCCCGCGCCCCGGGCGGCCGGGAAACCCACGGTCTCCGCCTGACCTTCGGCCCGGTCGCTCTGGACGCGCGGCGCGCTCGGGCCGTAACGTCGGCCGGGCATACGTAACTAGCGGTGCTAGTTTTTGAACGCAGCACAGTTCGAGCGCCGCAGGTCCTGAGCCGCAGAGTGCCGGAGGGTGTTCCCCATGTCCGCGTCCCCGAAGCCGCCCGCGTTCGACCCCGCCGACCCGCTCGGCCTCGACGACCTCCTCGACCCCGAGGACCTCGCCGTCCGCGACACCGTCCGTTCCTGGGCGGCCGACCGCGTGCTGCCGTACGTGGCCGACTGGTACGAGAAGGGCGAGCTGCCCGGCATCCGGGAGCTGGCCCGCGAACTCGGCTCGATCGGCGCCCTCGGCATGTCCCTGACCGGGTACGGCTGCGCGGGCGCGTCGTCCGTGCAGTACGGGCTGGCCTGCCTGGAGCTGGAGGCCGCCGACTCCGGCATCCGCTCCCTGGTCTCGGTCCAGGGCTCGCTCGCCATGTACGCGATCCACCGGTACGGCAGCGAGGAGCAGAAGAACGAGTGGCTGCCCCGCATGGCCTCCGGCGAGGTCATCGGCTGCTTCGGGCTGACCGAGCCCGACCACGGCTCCGACCCGGCCGGCATGCGTACGTTCGCCAAGCGGGACGGCGACGACTGGGTGCTCAGCGGGCGCAAGATGTGGATCACCAACGGCTCGGTCGCCGGGGTCGCGGTGGTCTGGGCGCGCACCGAGGACGGCATCCGGGGCTTCGTCGTCCCCACCGGCCTGCCCGGCTTCTCGGCGCCGGAGATCAAGCACAAGTGGTCGCTGCGGGCCTCGGTCACCAGCGAACTCGTGCTGGACGACGTACGGCTGCCCGCCGACGCGGTGCTGCCCGGCGTCACCGGGCTGCGCGGACCGCTCGGCTGTCTCTCGCACGCCCGGTACGGCATCGTGTGGGGCTCGATGGGCGCCGCCCGCAGCAGCTTCGAGGCGGCTCTCGACTACGCGAGGACGCGGGAGCAGTTCGGGCGGCCCATCGGGGGCTTCCAGCTCACCCAGGCCAAGCTCGCCGACATGGCGGTCGAGCTGCACAAGGGAATCCTGCTCGCCCACCATCTGGGGCGGCGGATGGACGCCGGGCGGCTGCGGCCCGAGCAGATCAGCTTCGGCAAGCTGAACAACGTCCGCGAGGCCATCGAGATCTGCCGGACGGCGCGGACGATCCTCGGCGCCAACGGGATCTCCCTCGAATATCCCGTGATGCGGCACGCGACGAACCTGGAGTCGGTGCTCACCTACGAGGGCACCGTGGAGATGCACCAGCTCGTGCTGGGCAAGGCGCTCACCGGGCTCGACGCCTTCCGGTGAGCCCCCTGGGGGCGGGGCCGGTGAACGGCCCCGCCTCAGCTCTGATTGAAGAAGCCGTCCTCCCGGCGGCCCGCCGGTTCGCCACTGATGATCTCGGTGTGGGCGGGCGTCAGCAGGAACACCCGCGTCGCCACCCGCTCGATCGTGCCCCGCAGACCGAAGGTGAGCCCGGCCGCGAAGTCCACCACCCGCTTGGCGTCGGCGCCCTCCATCGCCGTGAGGTTCATGATCACCGGGACCCCGTCCCGGAACAGTTCGCCGATGGCGCGGGCGTCCCGGAAGCTGTCCGGGGTGACCGTGCCGATGCGGCGGCCCTTGTCCTCGGCCGTGTCCGCGGCCACCTTCACCCGCGGGTCGGTGACCCAGGCGTCAGCGGGCTCCGTGCCCTCGGAGTAGTCGTCGTCGTAGTAACGCTCGTCATCGTTGTCGTCGACGAGGCCGAGCCACGCACTCGCCTTGCGTACCGATCCCATGGACGCCTCCTCTCACAGCGGTCTTGTCTGTTCTTCGCTTCCCTATGGTCATCCATGATGCGGACGGTGCGCCAAGTGGATAGACGCCGCGCGGGGGGTTTGTGACGGTACTGGTGCACGATCGATCCGTCGAGAGCCCTTGTGCCCCAAGGCCTGCGACTCATACGGCTGCTGACTGAGAGTGAAATATGATTTGTCGCGGCGGATGGGTGATGTGTGGTGTGTCCGGGTGACGGAAGGGGTCTCAGGGGCATCCGGGGTGGGGCGTGTGGGGCGATGTCGGCTCTGGTGACGTGAGGGGACGTCAGGGTGTGCGGGTCGCCCGATCGTTGAGCCGTGTACGGCCGAAAGGCACCCTTGTGCCGACCGGTCGTTCGGCCGAATACTCCCCCTCAGCGCTTGTCAGGGGCATGCACGTCCGATCGACCTGCCGCTGACTGCGCCTCACGGGCCCCGACCCCACGCGGGCCCCCGAATTCCCCAGGAGGGAACGACACGTGAGGATCAAGCGCACCACTCCCCGAGGCCGTATCGCCAGACGCACCCAGCTCACGGCGGCCGTCAGCGGCCTTCTCGCCGTAGCCGCGTTCGCCGCCCCCACCGCGAACGCCAGCGACGTCCACACGTTCAGCGCCGGCCAGCTCACCAAGGCGAGCGACTCCGTCCGCCAGGCCGACGTCCCCGGCACCGCCTGGGCCGTCGACAGCAAGACCAACCGCGTCCTCGTCACCGTCGACAGCACGGTGTCCCAGGCCGAGATCGCCAAGATCAAGCGGCAGGCCGGCGCGGACAGGCTCACCATCAAGCGGACGGCCGGCAAGTTCAACAAGCTGATCACCGGCGGTGACGCCATCTACGGCGGCTCCTACCGCTGCTCGCTCGGCTTCAACGTCCGCAGCGGCAGCACGTACTACTTCCTGACCGCCGGGCACTGCGGTGAGGTCGCCTCCACCTGGTACAGCAACTCCGCGAAGACCACGGTGCTCGGCACCAACGTCGGGTACAGCTTCCCCGGCAACGACTTCGCGCTGGTGCGCTACACCAACTCCTCCGTCGCGCACCCGAGTGCGGTCGGCAGCCAGACGATCAGCAGCGCGGCCACTCCGGCGGTCGGAACCACCGTGACGCGGCGCGGTTCCACCACCGGGACGCACAGCGGGCGGGTCACCGCGCTGAACGCCACCGTCAACTACGGCGGCGGGGACGTGGTTTCCGGGCTCATCCAGACCACGGTGTGCGCCGAGGGCGGTGACAGTGGTGGCCCGCTGTACGGCGGGAGCGTCGCTTACGGGCTGACGTCCGGCGGCAGCGGCAACTGCTCCTCCGGCGGGACGACGTTCTTCCAGCCTGTCACCGAGGCGTTGAGCTACTACGGGGTGACCCTTCCGTAGGTTGCCCGAGGTTCCCTGACGGGCCGTCCTCACTGACGGGTCGGTTCGGCGGGCCCCTGTACGCGGTCACTCGCGTGCGGGGGCCCGCTTTTTGTCGAGGGTCAGGGCGCGGGGGCGGGCGGGGTGTGTGGGGGGTCTGTGTGGGGGATGTGGGACTTCGGGTTTCGGGGGCTTTGGGAGGGGCGGTTTTTGGACACCCGATCGTGTTGCTGTGCGGTGGCCGGGTTTTGACGTTTCGTGTTTGCGCTGCGAATTTCCTGGGGTGACTGTCCTCGGTCAAGCTGGGGAGGTTGTTCGATGGTCCGGCCTGAAGTCGGTCTTGTGTGCCCGCTGTGACCTTCGGAAGAGTGGGCCGCTCGTCAACCAGCCTTCCGGCCCGTCAGGTCCCCACAACCTGGCGGACCGACCCCCCACAGGAGGACGTGAGTTGAAGCATCGACGCATACCCGCACGCCGGGCCGCGATCGCCGGAGCGGGTGTTCTCGCACTGGTCGGAGCGGGAGTCACCTTCCAGACTGCGAACGCCAGCGAACCCGCCGGGGCCGCGGACTCCGCGGCCGGCGCGCGCGTTCTGTCCGCTCCCGCGGCCGGAAAGCTCGCCTCCACGCTGCTCGCCGATCTCGGCTCGGACAGCGCGGGCAGCTACTACGACGCCCGGGCCAGGAGCCTCGTCGTCAACGTGCTCGACGCCTCCGCCGCCGATACCGTCCAGGCGGCCGGCGCCAGGGCCAGAATCGTCTCCCGCTCGCTCGCCGTGCTCGACGGGGCGCGGTCCACGCTCACCAGGGACGTGACGATCCCGGGCACTTCGTGGGCCACCGACCCGGTCTCCAACAAGGTCGTCGTCACCGCCGACAAGACCGTGTCCCCGGCCCAGTACGCCAAGCTGGGGAAGGTTGTCTCCGGGCTCGGGGGCGCCGCCGAACTCAAGCGGTCGAAGGGGGAGTTCAAGCCCTTCGTCTCCGGTGGCGACGCCATCAACGGGTCGGGCGGGCGGTGTTCGCTCGGGTTCAACGTGACCAAGGGCGGGGCGCCGTACTTCCTCACCGCGGGGCACTGCACCGCTGCGATCTCCAGTTGGACCGATGCGTCCGGGAACGCCATCGGGTCCAACGTGGACTCCAGTTTTCCCGGTAACGACTACGGGCTCGTGAAGTACGCCGACGGGGTCGACCACCCGAGCGAGGTCAATCTCTACAACGGGTCCGCTCAGCAGATCTCGGGGGCTGCCGAGGTCACCGTGGGGATGAAGGTCACTCGTAGTGGGTCCACTACTCAGGTGCACGACGGGACCGTGACGGGGCTGAACGCGACGGTGAACTACTCCGAGGGGACCGTGAGCGGGCTGATTCAGACCGATGTGTGTGCTGAGCCGGGGGACAGTGGTGGATCGCTGTTCTCCGGGAGCAGTGCGGTGGGGCTTACGTCGGGGGGCAGCGGGGACTGCTCCTCCGGTGGGGAGACGTTCTTCCAGCCTGTGACTGAGGCGCTGGCCGCTACGGGGACGCAGATCGGCTGAGGTTCCTGGCTCCGGCTCCGGCCGGCCTTTGGGCCCCCGCTTCTCCTTCGGGAGGGCGGGGGTCCCTTGCGTTGTGGGGCGGGGCCGCGCCGGGGGGTGTCCGTCCTCGGTCCGGCGACTTCTGTTTCTTCGATGCGTTCGGCTTGCCTCTTCGCCGGCCGCTGCGGGCGGACACCCCCCGGCACGTCCCCTCGCCGCCGTCGCCGGCTCTCCCGGCGTACGGGGCTGTTGTCTGGGCCGCAGTGGTCTTGGGTGGCTGGCGGGCGTGTTTTCGCAGGTGAGAGGGGTGGGCGCTCTTGTCGTACGTGCGTTCGATAGTGGGGGTATGGTAGAAGGGAACGGGTGTTCGATTGGCTTGAGTGGTGGGAGGTGCTGGGTGGCGTTCGCGCATTTGCGGGCTGTCTCCGGGTTCTCCCTGCGGTACGGGGCCTCGCATCCGGAGCGGCTTGCCCTGCGGGCCTCCGAGCGGGGGATGGATGCGCTGGCCCTTACGGACCGGGACTCGCTCGCCGGGGCCGTTCGGTTCGCCAAGGCGTGTGCGGTGAGTGGGGTGCGGCCCGTTTTCGGGGTTGATCTCGGGGTTGCCGTTCCTTCCGGTGGGGGTGGCGGTGGGCGGCTCCGGGCGCCGGTGCGTGGGGGTGCTTTTGTGGACGAGTCGGCTCCCCGGGTGACCTTTCTGGCGCGGGACGGGGCTTTGGGGTGGGCTGAGCTCTGTCGGATGGTCAGCGCCGCTCATGCCGGGGGTGGGGGTACGCCGCTGGTGCCCTGGGAGGCGCTCCGGGGGGAGGGGGTTGTTGTTCTCCTGGGGCCCGACTCCGATGTGGGGCGGGCTCTCGGGGCCGGGCGGCCTGACCGGGCCGCGCGGTTGCTGGGGGCCTGGCGGGAGGTTTTCGGGGACGCTCTGCGGGTTGAGGTTGTCTGGCACGGGGTGGAGGGGACGGGGAGCGGGTCCCTGCGGCTTGCTGCTCGGAGCCTTGGCTTCGCTGTGGAGCAAGGGGTGCGGCCTGTTCTCAGTAACGCGGTGCGGTATGCCGATCCGGGGCAGGGGCGGGTGGCCGATGTGCTGGATGCTGCCCGGCGGCTGGTGCCCATTGATCCGCGGAAGGGGCTTGATTCCGGTGAGGCCTGGCTGAAGGGGCCGGCCGAGATGCTCCGGGTTGCCGAGCGGGTGGTGGAGGCTGCCGGGTATCGGCGGGAGACCGCGGGGCGGTTGATCGCCGAGACTCTCGCTGTCGCCGGGGAGTGTGTTGTCGATCCTGAGGATGATCTCGGGATCGGGAGTGTGCGGTTTCCCGAGGGGCGGCTCGTGGGGGCCGGGCGGCGGGGGGCTCAGCGGGCGCTTGCCTCTCGGGCCGTTGCCGGGATGGTGCGGCTTGGGTATTCCGGGCGGCGGGAGTACTGGGAGCGGATGCATGAGGAGTTGGAGATCATTGGGCATCATGGGTTTGCGTCTTATTTCCTGACCGTTGCCCAGGTTGTCGACGACGTGCGGGAGATGGGGATTCGGGTCGCCGCTCGGGGGTCCGGGGCCGGGTCCCTGGTGAATCATCTGCTGGGCATCGCTCATGCTGATCCGGTGGCGCACGGGCTGCTCATGGAGCGGTTCTTGTCGCGGGAGCGGGTGGCGCTTCCTGATATCGATGTAGATGTGGAGTCCGCTCGGCGCATCGAGGTTTACCGGGCGATTATCGGGCGGTTCGGCGAGGAGCGGGTCGCCACCGTTGCCATGCCGGAGACCTATCGGGTTCGGCATGCCATTCGGGATGTGGGGGCCGCTCTTTCGATGGACCCTGCCGAGATCGATCGGATTGCCAAGGCTTTTCCGCATATTCGGGCGCGGGACGCCCGGGTCGCGCTTGCCGAGTTGCCCGAGCTGAAAGGGCTTGCCGGGGAGCAGGAGCGGTACGGGGTGCTGTGGGAACTGGTGGAGGCGCTTGATGCCCTGCCGCGTGGGGTTGCCATGCATCCTTGTGGGGTTCTGCTGTCCGACTCCTCGCTGCTGCGGCGTACTCCGGTGGTTCCCACCAGTGGGGAGGGGCTGCCCATGTCGCAGTTCGACAAGGAGGATGTGGAGGATCTCGGGCTGCTCAAGCTGGATGTGCTCGGGGTGCGGATGCAGTCGGCCATGGCGCATGCCGTCGCCGAGGTGGAGCGGGCTTCGGGGGAGCGGGTCGATCTGGATGCTTTGCCCGCGGGAGATGCCGATACGTATCGGCTCATCCGGTCCACCGAGACGCTCGGGTGCTTTCAGATCGAGTCGCCTGGACAGCGGGATCTGGTGGGGCGGCTTCAGCCTGATTGTTTCGGGGATCTGGTGGTGGATATTTCTTTGTTCCGGCCCGGTCCTGTTGCCGCCGACATGGTGCGGCCTTTTATCGAGGCCCGGCATGGGCGGGCGCCTGTGCGGTATCCGCATCCGGATCTTGAGCCGGCGTTGCGGGACACCTATGGGGTGGTGGTGTTCCATGAGCAGGTCATTGACATTCTTGCCGTCATGACCGGGTGCGGGCGGGGAGAGGCTGATGCCGTGCGGCGGTTGCTCTCCGACTCCGAGGCCCAGGGGCGGGTGCGGGTGTGGTTCGCCCAGCGGGCCGAGGAGAAGGGGTACGACGCCGAGACCATCCGGCGGACCTGGGAGATCGTCGAGGCTTTCGGGTCCTATGGGTTCTGCAAGGCGCATGCCGTCGCTTTTGCCGTGCCCACCTATCAGTCGGCCTGGCTCAAGGCGCATTACCCTGCCGCTTTTTATGCCGGGCTGCTCACGCACGATCCCGGTATGTATCCCAAGCGGCTGCTCCTGGCTGATGCTCGGCGGCTCGGGGTGCCGATTCTGCCGCTGGACGTGAATGTGTCCGGGGTCGCTCATCGAATCGAACTGGTGTCTGGGGCGTGGGGGGTGCGGCTCGCCCTCGCCGATGTGCACGGGATCAGCGAGGCGGAGGCCGCGCGGATCGCCGAGGGGCAGCCGTACGCGTCCCTGCTGGACTTCTGGGAGCGGGGGCGGCCGGGGCGGCCGCTCGCCCAGCGGTTGGCGCAGGTCGGCGCGCTGGACGCGTTCGGGGCCAATCGGCGCGATCTTCAGTTGCACCTGGCCGAGCTGCACCGGGGGGCCCGCGGCGGGCGTGGGGATCAGCTTCCGCTGGGCGGGGGGCGGCGGACCGCCTCCGCCGGGCTGCCCGATCTGTCGGAGACCGAGCGGCTCAGTGCCGAGCTGGGCGTGCTGTCCATGGACGTCTCCCACCACCTGATGGACGACCACCGGGGCTTCCTGGAGGAGCTGGGCGTGGTGTCGGCGCGGCGGCTGCGCGAGGCCCGGCACGGGGAGACCGTACTGGTCGCCGGGGCCAAGGCGGCCACCCAGACGCCGCCGATCCGGTCCGGCCGGCGGGTCATCTTCAGCACCCTGGACGACGGCACCGGGCTGGTCGACCTCGCCTTCTTCGACGACTCGCACGACGCCTGCGCGCACACCGTCTTCCACTCCTGGCTGCTGCTGGTGCGCGGAGTGGTGCAGCGGCGCGGGCCGCGCAGCCTGAGCGTGGTCGGGTCGGCCGTCTGGAACCTCGCCGAACTCGCCGAGCTGCGGGCCGAGGGAGGTCTGGAGAAGGTGGCGGCCCGGCTGGCCGAGCCCGCGCCGGAGGCGAAGGCCGCGGAGGACGGGGTGGGGCGCCGGATTCGGATGTCCACCGGCTTCCAGATGCACCCGTGGGCCGACCTGCGCCCGGCCGGCCAGGAGGTGTCCGAGCAAGCGCCTTCCGCCATGCGGAAGTTGTGGCATCAGAGTCCGGGGAGTGCGGGATGACCATTCTCTGTGTGCGTTTCCGCCGGGCCGGCGAGGGTGACGGTGAGCTGGAGCTGTCCGAACTGCTCGGACTGCTGGAGGAGTTCACGCCCGTCGTGGAGGGGCTGCCGCCCGACGGGGCCCTGGCCGATCTGCGCGGGGCCGAGCGGTACTTCGGGCGCGGGCCGGTGGAGCTGGCCGCGCTGATCCGGGTGCGGGCCCTCGCCCGGTACGGGGTCGACTGCGTGGTGGGCGCCGGCCCCGGACCAATGCTGGCCCGGATGGCGCTGCGACAGGCCCGGCCGGGGGTGGTGTGCGCCGTTCCCGACGAGCCCGGTGCCGGGGCGGAGTTCCTCGCCGGGCTGCCCGTGGTCGCGCTGCCCGGGGTGGGGACGGCCACCGCCCGGACCCTGTGCGAGTACGGGCTGGACACCCTCGGGCGGGTCGCCGTCGCGCCGCCCGCCACGCTCCAGCGGCTCGTCGGGGCCAGGACCGCCCGTGAGCTGCGGGAGCGGGCCAACGGGGTGGACCGGGGGCGGGTCGTGCCGAACGCCGTCTCCCGGTCGGTGGCCGCCGAGCGGTCCTTCGGCAGGGACGAGCTGGACCCCGGCCGGCACCGGCGGGCGCTGCTGGCCGACGCCGAGGAACTGGGGGCCCGGCTGCGGGGGATGGAGCACGTCTGCCGCTCCCTGACGCTCACCGTGCGCTACGCCGACCGCTCCACCACGGTCCGCGGGCGCACCCTCGCCGAGCCGACCGCGCACTCGGCCGACCTGACGAGGGCGGCGTACGGCATGTACGAGGCGCTCGGGCTCCAGCGGGCGCGGGTGCGGGCGCTCGCCCTGCGCGCCGAGGGGCTGACGCCGGCCGGGGAGGCCGCGCACCAGCTCACCTTCGACCCCGTGGACGAGAAGGTCCGCCGGATCGAGGAGGTCGCCGACCTGGCGCGGGCCAAGTTCGGACCCCGCGCGGTGATGCCCGGAACGCTCGCGGCCTGAGTCACCCGTGTCGCGGGAGCTTCTGGTGGGATTCGGCGGCCCTGTGCCGCCTCGTGACGGTTCCTCAGTGTGCGGGTGCTTCTGAGGGCGGATGGAACTTTTTACCGACGCGTAACTTCACAGTTGCACTACTCGTCCGTAACTTGACGAGTGAACAGCATCCCGTGATCCGGATCACAGGGTTAGGCCGTGCACCTTCTCCCTTGAGCCGCAAGGAGATCACACGATGCTGCCCTGGAAGCGAGCGCTCAGACCGCTCGCCGCGCTGGTCCTGGCCGCCGCGCTCGCCACCGTTCCCGCCGCCACCGCCCACGCCGCTCCCAGCAGTGGCTGGAACGACTACTCCTGCAAGCCCTCAGCCGCCCACCCGCGGCCCGTCGTCCTCGTCCACGGCACCCTCGGCAACTCCGTCACCAACTGGGTGTCGCTCGCTCCGTACCTCAAGGAGCGCGGCTACTGCGTCTTCTCCCTCGACTACGGACAGCTCCCCGGCGTCCCCGTCTTCTACGGCCTCGGCCCGATCGACAAGTCGGCCGAGCAGCTCTCCGCCTTCGTCGACAAGGTGCTCACCGCCACCGGCGCCACCAAGGCCGACCTCGTCGGCCACTCCCAGGGCGGCATGATGCCCCGGTACTACCTGAAGTTCCTCGGCGGGTCCGCCAAGGTGAACGCGCTCGTCGGGATCGCCCCCAGCAACCACGGCACCGATCTGAGCGGCCTCACCAACCTGCTGCCGTACTTCCCCGGCGCCGAGGACCTCATCAAGTCCACCACGCCCGCACTGGCCGACCAGATCACCAACTCGGCCTTCATGACCAAGCTCAACGCGGGCGGCGACACCGTCCCCGGTGTGCACTACACCGTCATCGCCACCAAGTACGACGAGGTCGTCACCCCCTGGCGCACCCAGTACCTCTCCGGCTCCGACGTCCGCAACGTCCTCCTCCAGGACCTCTGCCCGCTCGACCTCTCCGAACACGTCGCGATCGGCATCTTCGACCGCATCGCCTACCACGAGGTCGCCAACGCCCTCGACCCGTCCCACGCCACGGCCACCACCTGCGCGTCCGCCTTCAGCTGAGATGACCCGGGGCCCTGCCCGGCCTGAGCCGCCCGGCAGGGCCCCGCGTTCACAGGGGTGTTCAGTGCGGGTTCCGGCCCGTCGCGCGCTGGCGCACCGAGAGGAACAGTGCCGCTGAACCGAGGGCCAGGGCGGCGGCGCCGCCGATGGCCGCGTACGAGGTGCCGGTGGGGGTGCCGGTCTCGGCCAGGGGGACCGAAGTGCCCTCCGGCCGCGGGGCGTTGGGGGCAGGGCTCACCGGCTTCGCCGAGGTGCTCGGGTCGTTGTCGCCGTGGCCGTGGTGCTCCACCGTGGAGCGGTCGGCGCCGGCCGCGATCTGGCGCTCCGAGGGGGCGGAGACGGTGGGCGTGGGGGTGGTCCTCGCGGACTTGGTCACCTTGGCCGTACCGGCCGGGGCGGCCGCCGCCGCGCCGCCGAAGTCGACGTCCGAGCAGGAGTAGAACGCCTCCGGGCTGTCCGAGCGCTGTCACACCGCGTACAGCAGGTGGCGGCCCGTACGGGCGGGGAGCGTGCCGGAGAAGGTGTAGAAGCCGTCCGTGGCGACCGGGTCCGTGGACTTCGCCACCGGGTCTGCCAGGTCCAGGTCGGACCAGGCCAGAGGCTTCGCCGGGTCGTAGCCGGGCTTGGTCGCGTAGACCTCGAAGGTGCCCTTGTGCGGAGCGGTCACCCGGTACTTGAAGGTGTACGAGCCGCTGTGCACGCCGGTCGCCGGCCAGTCGACGCGGGCCAGGTCGAGGCCCTTGAACTCGTCGTTCCCCGCGCTGCACAGCTTGCCGTCGGGGATCAGATCCTGGTGGCGGCCGCCCGCGTCGCCGATCCGGATGCCGTTCCAGTCGTACAGCGCCTGGGTGCCGCCCGCCGCCACGGCCGCCTGGCAGGCCGCCGACTTCGGGGACTCCGGGCCCTCCGCGAAGCACTGCGCGACCCGGCTGACCGGGTCGCCCATCGAACCGTGCGCGGACGCGGGCGCGGCGGCCAGCACGGTCAGG
This sequence comes from Streptomyces griseoluteus, assembly GCF_004784465.1. Taxonomy (GTDB): domain Bacteria; phylum Actinomycetota; class Actinomycetes; order Streptomycetales; family Streptomycetaceae; genus Streptomyces; species Streptomyces griseoluteus. Next base: position 56,957 of record NZ_SRRU01000007.1, read on the forward strand.
GTCAGCGGCGCCAGGCCGAGCGCGGCCGCGGTGGCGGCGGCCCGCAGCCGGGGCACGCGCCGCCCGCGCGGGGTCGAGGGCGTGGCGAAGGGCATCGGAACTCCTCGGAACAGTGGGGCCGGCCGACTGCCGGAAGGGGGCTGGTCCCGTGGGGGGACGGTCAGAAACTAGCCCCGCACGACGGCGGATCGACCCGCTCCGGTCCCTTTGAGGCGATCTTTATGGTCCGCTTAAGGCCGTGCTCAGACTGGGCTCAGGTCGCTACCGTGCCCAGCATGAACGATCACCCCGACGCCCCGGTCCGCGCCGCCACGGCCGCCGACGTGCCCGCCGTGCGCGCGGTCACCGCCGCGGCCTACCGCCCCTACATCGCGCGCATCGGTGTGGTGCCCCAGCCCATGGAGGCGGACCACATGGCCGACGTGGAAGCGGGGTGTGTCTTCGTCACAGGAGAGCCCGTCACCGGACTCGTGGTCGTCCGCGCTCGCCCCGACCACCTCTTCCTCGACAGCATCGCCGTCCACCCCGACGCCCACGGCCGGGGCGTCGGCGGCCGGCTGCTGCGCTTCGTGGACGCCCGCGCCCGTGCGCTGGGGCTCTCCGAGATCCGGCTCTACACCAACGCCCTGATGTGGGAGAACCAGAAGATCTACCCCCGGTACGGCTACGAGTTGGTGGAACGCCGTGTCGACGGCCCCTACGACCGGCTCCACTACCGCAAGCCGCTGAACCGCTGACGGAACCTGATTGTCAGTGGTGGATGGCACGCTTGCCGTATGAGTGACGCGAGCGAGTGGACCGCCGGGGCGGACGTGGACTGGGACGCCGAGGCCGCCGTCTTCGACGACGAACCGGATCACGGCCTGCGCGCGCCCGAGACACGGGCCGCGTGGGCCGAAAGGCTCCGCGGGTGGCTGCCCGGACAGCCCTCGGACGTGCTCGACCTCGGCTGCGGCACCGGAAGCCTCGCGCTGCTCGCCGCCGAACAGGGGCACCGGGTGACCGGCATCGACGCCTCCCCGGCGATGGTCGAGCGGGCCCGCGCCAAGCTCGCCGGGCAGGACGCGCGGGTCCTGTGCGGGGACGCGGCCGTACCCCCGGTGGCGGAGGAGGGCTACGACGTGATCCTCGTCCGGCATGTGCTTTGGACGCTGCCCCGCCCCGCCGAGGTGCTGCGCCACTGGCGCACCCTGCTGCGCCCCGGCGGCCGGTTCGTGCTGGTCGAGGGCGTCTGGGGGAGCCTCTCCCCGGTAGGGACGCCCGTCGACGAGGTCACCGCCCTGCTGGCGCCCCTCGCCGGGCGGATACGGGTGGAGCCGCTGTCCGGCGACCCGCTGCTGTGGGGCAGGACCGTCACCGACGAGCGGTACGCGGTGCTGGCCGAGATCTGAGGCTCAGACCAGGCCCGTCAGGCCCTCCGCGCGGGCCAGCACCTCCAGCTCGTCCAGCGCCGACCGGGCGGCGGCCGCCGCCTGCGGGTCCCGCTCGGCCAGCCCGCTCGCGGCGAACTCGTCCTCGTCCAGCCGGAGTACGTCCTTGCCGTCGCCGGAGACCCAGAGGTCCAGGTCGAGGTCCTCCACCACGAGTTCGGCGCCGGACCGGACGGCGGGCCGGGTGACGTCGCAGTACCAGCCCTTCAGGGTGCCGTCCTGCGCACGCACCTCCTTGACCGAGTACCAGCGGTCCCGCCAGTAGTGCTCGGTGAACACGTCGCCCGGCTCGAAGCGTACGAACCCGAAGTCCCGCACACCCTCACCCGCCCAGGGGGCGCGCACCGAGACACGGGTGCCGTCGTCCGCGAGCAGCGCCGCCGGGTAACGGATCTTCGTGCGCCCCGCCTTGACGAGGACGACTTCCAACTGGTCGGCTGTGTCAGCCGAGTTCACGGACATACCGCACCTCCGTGGCACAGAACTCGTAGCCGAGCCACTTGTTGATGGCGATCATCGGGCCGTTGCCCGCGTCGTTCCCGGTGAACGCCTCGGTGTGGCCGGCCGCGCGCGCCCGGTGCAGCGAGTGCAGCTTGGCGAGCTTGGCCAGGCCCCGGCCCCGGTGGGCGCGGGAGGTACCGGTCATCGCGGTGAAGTAGCGGGTGGCGCCGTCGGAGTAGGCCACGCTGAAGGCGACGGGGCGGCCGTCCACCACCGCGACCACCGTCAGGTCGAGGTCCAGCAGCGGGTGCTCCCAGGTCTCCGCCAGCCACGCCTCGTAGTCGGAGTAGGCGATCGTGACCTCGCCGGGCTCGTCCGCCACGGTCTCGGCGTCCAGCTCGAACAGCGGGCGGGGGTCGGCCGCGAAGTCGGCGGCCGTGCGCAGCTCCACCCCGGCCGGGGTCTCCGGGAGCGGCGGGAGGGTGCCGTGCGCCAGGTCGAGGCGGAGGAAGCGGGCCGGGCGGCCGGCCCGGTAGCCGTGCCGTTCGGCGAAGCGCACGCTGGCGGGCTCGTCCAGCACCCAGGAGTACAGCCGGGTGGCGCCCAGCGACGCGAGGTACTCCTCGGCGGTGGCGACCAGCAGATGCCCCGCGCCCCGGCCGGTGCGCTCCGGGTGGACATGGACGTTGACGTACGCCTGTCCCGGCTCCGTGCTCTCGTGCGCGAGCGCCACCTGCGCCGTGCCGATCACCTCGCCGTCCTCCTCCGCGACCAGCGAGCGGAACTTCGCGTCCGGATGGCTCCGGGTGAGGACATGGCGTACCGACTCGGGGGTGAACAGGATGTAGGGCAGCGCCAGCCGTCGGACCCGGGCGAAGCCCTCGGTGTCGGCCGGCACGTCGGGGCGCAGGTCGCGCACGAGTACGGTCATGAGCAGGCACCGTACGGGCGGGACCGCCGGAGTGCCTCTCATTTTTCGCCCGGTGCGGGAGAATCGCCCTGTGAGCCTGAGGATCCACATCGATGACAGCGCGCCGCCGTACGAGCAGGTCCGGGCGCAGATCTCCGAGCAGGCGCGGGCGGGCGCGCTCCCGGCCGGGTACCGGCTGCCCACCGTGCGCGGCCTGGCTGAGTCCCTCGGCCTCGCCGTGAACACCGTCGCCAAGGCGTACCGCGCGCTGGAGGCGGACGGCGTGATCGAGACCCGCGGCCGCAACGGCACCTTCATCGCCGCCCCCGCCGCCACCCGCGAGGCCAGCACCGCCGCACAGGCGTACGCGGAACGCGCCCGCCGCCTCGGCCTGGACCACGACACCGCCCTGGCCACCGTCCGCGACGCACTCCGCGCCGGCTACGGCACCGACTGACCGGCGCTCACCGCCGCGCCCAGGGCTCCGGTGTCCGCGTGACCTCCAGCCCCGCCCGGCGGGCCAGGCTGCCGAATTCGGCCGCGTCCTTGACCGCCGCGCCTCTCGGGTCGTTGTTGAAGTAGGCGTAGACGTCCTGGCCCTCCGGCCAGGTGGTGGCGATGCGGTCGACCCAGGACTGGAGTGCCTGGGTGCCGTACCGGGGCCAGGGCTTGGCGCGGCCGCGGTGGAAGCGGACGTAGCCCCAGTCGGCGGTGCGCCACAGCGGGCCGGCCGGGCGGCCCAGCTGGTCCGCCCAGCACAGGGCGGCCTTCCGCGCCTCGAGCACCTCACGGGTCTGCGGGGTCCACCAGGAGTCGTGCCGTGGTTCGACCGCCACCCGGGTCTTCGCCGGGAAGCAGGCCAGGCAGGCGTCCAGCAGCGGGGGATCCGCGCGCAGGGTCGGCGGGAGCTGGAGCAGCACCGGCCCGAGGGCCGCGCCCAGCCCCTCGGCGTGGCTCATCAGCCGGTGCACCGGCTCCTCGGGGTCCCGCAGCCGCTTGATGTGGGTCAGATAGCGGCTCGCCTTCACCGCCACCACGAAGCCCTCGGGCAGCCGGTCCCGCCACGCCTCGAAGTTCTCGCGGGACGGCAGCCGGTAGAACGCGTTGTTCAGCTCCACCGTGGCGAAGTGCTCCGCGTACTCCTCCAGCCACCGGCGCACCGGTACGCCCGCCGGGTACAGCACGCCCCGCCAGCTCTTGTACTGCCACCCCGACGTACCGACGAACAGGGTCATGGGTCCATCAAAACATCCGCGCGCGGGCCGGGCGGGCGGACGGACCGCGCCCACCGGAACGGCCCACTCCGGGATGCGGGCCCGCGCGGTTACAGGTACAGCCCCGCGTCCGCCCCGTCCCGCGCCCCCGGCACCGAGGTCGGTGCCGTGCCCCGCCGCAGCGCGTACAGCTCGGCCAGCGTCGAGCCGTCCCGGCCCAGCTCGTTCTGCAGCTCCGGGGCCTGGTCGCCGAGCCAGCTCACCGCCTCCGGGCGGGTCAGCGGGCCCACCTCGATCCGGGCCAGACAGCGGCCGGGCCGGACCACGGCCGGGTGCAGCCGCTCCAGGTCCTCGTTGGTCGTGACCCCCACCAGGACGTTGCGGCCCTGGCCCAGCAGCCCGTCGGTCAGGTTCAGCAGCCGGGACAGCGCCTGGCCCGCGGTGTGCCGGGCCTCGCCCCGGATCAGCTCGTCGCAGTCCTCCAGCAGGAGCAGCCGCCAGCGGCCCTTGCCGGTGCCGTCCTCCTCGCCGATGGCGATGTCCATCAGATAGCCCACGTCGGAGAAGAGCCGCTCCGGGTCCAGTACGCAGTCCACCTGGCACCACTCCCGCCAGGACCGGGCCAGCGTGCGCAGCGCGGAGGTCTTGCCGGTGCCCGGCGGGCCGTGCAGCAGCAGGAGCCGGCCCGCGATGTCCTCCGGTGTGGTCTCCATCAGCCGGTCCATCGCCCGGGCCACCGGCGCGGTGTAGTTGGACCGCACCTCCTCCCAGGTGCCGGCCGAGATCTGCCGGGTGGTGCGGTGCGGGCCGCGCCGGGGCGAGACGTACCAGAAGCCCATCGTCACGTTGTCCGGCTGCGGGGCGGGCTCGTCGGCCGCGCCGTCGGTGGCCCGGCCCAGGACCTCCTTGGCCAGCTCGGCCGTGGTCGCGGTCACCGTGACGTCCGCGCCCCGGTTCCAGCGGGAGACCAGCAGGGTCCAGCCGTCGCCCTCCGCGAGGGTCGCGCTGCGGTCCTCGTCCCGTGCCACCCGCAGCACCCGGGCGCCGTCGGGCAGCAGGGTCGCCTCGGAACGGACCCGGTCGATGTTGGCCGCGTGCGCGTACGGCTGCTCACCCGTGGCGAAACGGCCGAGGAACAGCGCGTCGACGACGTCGGAGGGCGAGTCGGAGTCGTCGACGTTCAGCCGGATCGGCAGCACGTCGTGCGGGTTCCGCGGGTTCACAGACATGTCGCCATGATCGGGCACCGGCACAGCGCGCGCACGGCAATTCCGCCGCTTGTCCCCAGGTGTTCCCAACTCACGCCCGACGCCGGGTTTCCGCCGTTACTGTGGAGCTGATGGGCAGTCATCGGTGGTACACGGGGGCACGGAGGTGGCGGCTCACCGCCCTGCTCGGCGTGTGCGTGACCGCACTGGCCCTGCTGGTGACCCTCCTGAACACCCTCCCCGGACGCGGCGCCGACACCAGCGGCACCACCCGCGACGGCGACCGGCCGCACGGCACGCCCGCCGCCCGGTCCGGGCCCGTACGCCCCGATGTGGGCTGGGGTTTCACCCACACCCAGTACAGCGCCGACCAGGGCGGCGGGAGCGAACGTGTGGCCCGGCTGCTCAAGGGCGACCGCGGACTCCCGCAGGACCAGGCCGTGATGGGCTGGGGCGCCGACAATCCCGAACCGGTGAAGGGGCGCTACGACTTCGGCGCCCTGGACCGCCGTATCGACTTCATCCGCGCCTCCGGCGGCACCCCCGTCATCACCCTGTGCTGCGCCCCCGACTGGATGAAGGGCGGCAAGGCCGGTGTCGGTGCCACCGACTGGAGCCAGGACTCGCTGGAACGGGCGCCCGCCCCGGAGCACTACCAGGACTTCGCCGACCTCGCCGCCACCGTCGCCCGCCGCTACCCCGACGTACGGCACTTCGTCGTCTGGAACGAGTTCAAGGGGTTCTGGAGCGAGACGAAGGGCCGCTGGGACCACGAGGGCTACACCAAGCTGTACAACCTGGTGCGGGCGGCGCTGAAGAAGGCCGACCCGGACAACCTCGTCGGCGGTCCCTACCTGCCCATGGACAGCGTCGACCCCCGCGCCTCCGACGCCTCCGCCCGGGTGCGCGGGCCCTGGGGCGCGATGGACCAACGCGTGCTGGACGCCTTCGACTACTGGAACGCCCACAAGTCCGGCGCCGACTTCGTCGTGGTCGACGGCTCCAGCTACACCAACGACGACGAGCTGCTCCCCGACGAGTTCGCCGCCACCGCCAAGTTCACGGCCGTGGGGGAGTGGGTGCGCGAGCGCACGCACGGCCTCCCGCTGTGGTGGGCCGAGTACTACGTCGAGCCCGCCGACTCCCGGGACCGGCGCGCGGGCTGGTCCGAGGACCGCCGGATCGCCGTGCACGCCGCCGGGCTGATCGCCATGGCCCGGGGCGGCGCCGAATCCGGCTTCTACTGGAACCCCGAGAGGAAGAGCGGCGCCGACTGCCCCGGCTGCCTGTGGACCCCGACCGGCGACAGCGACGGCGGCCGCGAACTGCCCATGTACGGCCTGGTGTCCCGCTTCGGCAAGGCGTTCCCGCCCGGCACCCGGTACGCGAAGGTGTCCGTCGCCGCCGACGACCGGCCCAACCTCCGCGTCCTGGCGAGCCGGGACACCGTCCTCGTGGTGAACACGCTGGACCGCCCGGTCAGCGCCCTCGTCGACGGCAAGCGGTTCCAGATGCGCGGCTACGAGGTGAAGTGGCTCGGCCGCTGAACCACTTCACCCCCCTCAGCTCATCGTGAGGAACCGCTGCACCAGCGAGGCCAGCACCACCGCCAGCAGCGGCAGCGCGAACCAGAACACGCTCTGCGACCGCCGCAGCCGTCCCACGCTCGGCCGGCCCGCCACCCGGAGCACCTCGCGCCCGGCGAGCAGCAGGATCAGCACCCCGGCGGCGAGCGCGCCCACCACCGACCACGGTGTCCAGGTGATCTGCGGCCCGACCGGACCGGGGTCCGGCTCGGGCACCGCCGCCGATCCGCCGCCGCGCAGCGCGTACACAGTCGCGTCCCCGTTCACCAGCACCTTGGACAGCTCGGCACGGCCGTCCAGTGTCCGGGTCAGCCGGGACTCCCAGGACGCCGGGTAGCCCGCGTCCAGCTCCAGATAGCGGACCTGGCTCTCGTTGACGATCAGGTACGAGTTGGGGCCCGCGTCCTTCAGCGACTTCACCAGCCCGGACACCAGCACCGGGTCGGGAGGGGCGAGCGTCGGCACATAGGTCACCCGCTCCATGTCCCGTGCGCCCCAGGCCAGCGCCGGAGTCACGTCGTTGACCGTGTCGGTGGTCAGCCACAGCAGCCGTACGGTCGGCTTGTCATGGGCGTACACCCAGTTCATCGCCGCGACCTCGCCGGGCCGGGTCCGTTCGAACGGCTCGTTGCCCCAGCGGGCCACCAGGAAGCCGCCGATCAGCAGCAGTCCCGCGAGCAGCGCGGCGGGCGCCCCCAGGCTCATCCGCCGCCGCTCGTCCGCACCGGTACGCGGGAACAGCGCGAGCGCCCCCAGCAGGGCCGCGCCCGGCAGCGCGAACATGAAGACGCGCAGCGCCATCTCCCCGCCGTACGACTGCATGCCGAAGCCGAGGAACGGTACGAACGCGAGGACCAGCAGGGAGCGTTCGCGGTAGCCGTGCCCGCGGCGCCGCCACCAGCCCCAGCAGGCCAGCGCCAGCACGGAACCGGCCAGCAGCACCCGCGTGTACAGCACCAGCTTGTGGGTCGAACTCCCGCCCGCGATACGGCCGGAGACGGAGGTCGACACATTGCCGCCGACCCCGCCGAGGCCGCCGAACAGCTCGTCGAAGTGCCCCGACCAGTACGGCTCCGCCATGAAGCCCACCCACACCGCCACCACCACGGCGAACAGCAGAGGCAGCCCGCGCAGTTCGCAGCGGCGCAGCAGCACCAGGGCCGCGAGCACCCCCAGCATCACGAACGGGGTGAGCTGGTGGGCCGGGACGCAGGCCAGGAACAGGGCGATCAACACCATCAGCAGCACGACCCGTTGGCGCCGGTCGGTGGGCTCCACCTCGGCCTCGCCGGGCCGGAACCGGGACCAGATCATGTGCGGGGCCCGGAACCACACCAGCAGGATCGCCACGAACACCAGGTACAGCAGATAGGTGAAGCCCTGCGGGGAGAAGTAGTCCTGCCCGACCCAGCCGCTCAGCGCGAACAGCCACACCCCGGTCCACCGGGCCCGCCAGCTCGCCCGGAGCGACCGGGCGAGCAGGAACATCGGGGCCAGGTAGGCGAGTTGGACCGCCGTCGGCCACCAGCGGATCACCTCGGTGAAGTCCGACACCCCGCACGCCTCGGCGACGAAGGCGGTGACCGCGAAGAAGCCCGGCCAGCTCCAGCGGGCGTCCAGGTCGGGCACGGTCGAGCCGGTGCGGTCGATGTGGTCCAGGAAGCCCAGGTGTTGCCAGGCCGTGGGGAACCGGGGCGCGCTCTCGATCACGGCGGGCAGCGCGTGCAGCGAGAACACCGTCGCCACCAGGGTGAGCAGCAGCAGCGCCCGGTGTTCCCGGCGCAGCCTGAGCAGCGCGGCGAACACCGTGACCAGCAGCGCGGCACCGGCCAGCGTCGGCAGCGGCAGCACCGAGACCAGACCGAGGCCGCCCATCCGGTCCAGGTCGGCGTCGGTCAGGCGCAGCGCCGGGAGCCAGTACAGGAGGAGTCCGGCGGTGAGGAGGCAGCCGAGGACCAGGCCGGTGCGGGTCGGGGAGCGCCGGCGCCGAGGCGGGGGAGGCCCGGCGGGGGCCCGCTTCTCTGCCGGCGGAGCGACCGGCGGGGCCACGTCGAAGGGCGCGTCCGCCTGCTCGGTCTCCTTGACCCAGGAGGGCGCCGGCCGGGCGGCCTCGCGCGGTCCCAGATCGGCCAGGTCGCCGTCCGGGGCCGCGGTAACCGGGCCGGGCCGGATCACCTGCCACAGGCGCGGCGCGGCGACGGCCACGATCACCGCCAGGCTGCAGATCTCCGCGACGCCCGCGCCGGTCAGCCCCATCCGGGGCAGGAGCAGCAGCGTCAGGGCCAGCACCAGCACGCACAGCAGCCCTTGGAGCCAGGCCAGTCCGGCGGTCCGGCTCTGTGCCCGGAGCACCGCGAAGTACGTCTCCATCACCACCCGCAGCACCGCGCCGACCGCGAACCAGCGCAGCAGCGGGGTCGCCGCGTCGGCGTACCCCGCGCCGAACACGCCGAGGATCCACGGGGCGCCGACGAAGAGGACGCCCGCGACCGGCAGCATGATCCGGGCCATCCGTTTCAGCGCCGCCCGCGTGTTGGCGGCCAGCCGCGCCGGGTCGTGTGAGCCCTCCACGGTGAGGGAGGCGCCCATGTTGATGGCGAGCAGGTTGGTGGTGCCGCCGATGGTGGTGGTGATGTAGAAGTACGCGTTGTCCTCGGCGCTGACCTGCGACGCGATGATCACCGGGACGAGGTAGACCACCCCGAGCGAGAACAGCGAGCCGGTGTAGTCGCCGGCCAGGAACCGGCCGATCTCCCGCAGCGTCGGCGGATGCGCCCGCCCCTCGGTCGCCGCCGTGTGCCGGGGTACCAGCCGCCGGAACACCAGCCAGCCCAGCGGGAGTACGGAGGTGGCGATGGCCGCGACCCAGGAGACGAACACCCCGGCGGTAGGGATCGCCACCGCGAACGCCACCAGCAGCCCCAGCTTCACCGCGGAGAACACGGTGTTGCCCACCGGCACCCACGGCGCGCTGCGCAGCCCGGTCAGCACCCCGTCCTGGAGGGTCAGCACGTTCCAGGCGACGACCGCCGCGAGGAACCCGAGCCCGTTCACCGGGCCGTGCAGGAACCGGTACGACGGCCCCCACACGTCCAGTGTCAGCAGGAAGACTCCCGCCGCCACCGCCACCACCAGCGAACTTCCGGCGTAGGTACGGAAGATCAGCCGAGCGGTGGCGCGTCCGGCGACCGGGATGAAGCGGGCCAGGGCACCGGTCAGGGTCACCGCGGTCAGCCCTGCGAGGAGCTTCATCGCGGCGATGGCGGCCGAGCCCTGCCCGACCGCCGACTCCGAGTAGTAGCGTGCCGCCGCCAGCCAGAAGCCGAGACCGAGGACGGCGGAGATGCCGGTGTTCAGCATCAGCGCGTAGGCGTTGCGGAACAGCGGGTTGCCGCCGAACGCGCGGCCCAGTAGGGGCAGTCGCGGGCGGCGCCCCGGCGCGGAGACGGCCGGGGCGGCCTCTTGGGCGGTGGTCGTGTCAGACACGGGAGCGGATGGCCTTCCGGCAGACCTGGCGTGTTCTTCGCACGAGTGCGTATCCCTTGGTGAGCGCACGGTCCCTGGCGAAGTTCCGTGCGATGGACCGTCCTTCGAGCAGCCGCTCGAACTCGGCCACCCCCGTGCTTCGCCGCACGGTGACCCGGCGGAGCGCGTACGGGCCCTGCCGGCGCCGGGCCAGCGCGTTGCCGACCGCCAGCGCCTGGGTGTACCCCGCCGCCCGCACCGCCTGGCGGACACGGCGGCTGGAATAACCGTAGGGGTAGGCGAACGACAGCGGGCGGACGCCCAGTTCGTCGGTGAGGATGCCGGTGCTGTGCTCCAGCTCGGCGGCGAGCGTGGCGTCGTCCAACTGGTCGAGCTGCGGGTGGCTGTGGGTGTGGCCGCCGATCTCCACACCGCTGTCGGCCAGTTCGCGCACCTGGTCCCAGTCGAGCATGGCGTCCAGGCCGCCCCCGGTGTCGTACGGGCCCCTGAGCCAGCCGGTGGAGGCGAACAGGGTGGCCGGGAAACCGTGCTTGGCGAGCACCGGCAGGGCGTGCCGGTGGACGCCCTCGTAGCCGTCGTCGAAGGTGATCAGCACGGGCCGGGCGGGCAGCGGGCGCCGGTGGCGCCAGTGCGCCGCGAGCGCGGCGGTGGTGAGCGGGGTCAGTCCCAGGTCGCCGATGAGCGCCATCTGCTCCGCGAACGCCTCCGGCGCGACCGACAGGGCGCGGGTCGCGTCGTTGGGCGCGGCCGCCACCGCGTGGTACATCAGGATCGGTACGGCCGTCCCGGTCATCCGCCCACCTCCACCGGCGGCACCGCGAACCGGGGGCCGCCGCGCCGGGCCCGTACGCTGCCCACCACATAGCCGCCGGCCGCGCCGAGCACGCCCGCCACGATCGCCCCGGCCCGTCCCGCGCCGCCCGGCCGGGCGAGCACCGCGTCCCGCAGACCGCGCGCGATCCCGGCGGGCAACACCCGTGTGGTGTACCGGCGTTCCGACTCCAGCCCCTTCGCCGCGCCCACGCTCCGGGCCACCAGCGCCTTGGACAGGCCCTCGGCGTACGTCCGGGTGCGGAAGTAGGCGAAGCGCTCGCGGACCTCCGGCACCCGGTGGTGGATCACCGCACGGTCGTCGATGAGGAGCACGGCGTCGGGGCGGGCGCGGCTGATCCGGATGCACAGTTCGGTCTCCTCGCAGCCCAGCGGGCGCCGGTCGCCGTCCCGGCCGATCCCGGTGGCGAAACCGCCCGCCAGCTCGAACGCGGTGCGCCGGAAGGAGGCGTTGCCGCCCAGCACGTTGCGCACCCGGACCCGGCCGGGCGGCAGCCCCCGGTAGGTGCAGCCCACCACCCAGTCGAACTCCTCCGGGAACCACGGCGGGCGCCGCCCCGAGGCCCACACCGGCTCGGTCCGGCCGCCGACCGCCAGCACGCGCGGGTCGGCGTACCCCTCGGCGAAGTGGCGCAGCCAGTCCCGTCCGGCCACCGCGTCGTCGTCGAGGAACGCGATCACCTCGCCCTTCGAAGCGGCGACCCCGGTGTTGCGGCCCGCGGACAGGCCGCGCGGACCGGCGTTGGCGAGTACCCGGACCGGGCCGTCCGCCTCCTTGTACTCGGCGGCCAGCCGGTCCAGCAGGGCGGTGTTGTGGTCCACCACCAGCAGGGTCTCCAGCGCCGGGTGGGACTGGGCGCGCACCGAGGCGACCGCCGCGAGGATGTCCTCCCAGCGGTCCTCGGTGTACACGCAGATCACGACGGAGACGGCCGGAGCGGTCAAGACGCCGCTCCCCGCCGGGAGTCCGCCAGCGGCGAGCGGCGTCCCCGGCGCAGCGCGCGGCGGTTGGAACGCTCCTGGAGGATCACTCTGAGCACCCGGAGTCCGTCCCGCACGGCCCGCAGATTGCTGGTGCCGTGGATGCGGAGGTACTCGTGGCTGGGGATCTCCTGCACCTTCAGGCCGGCCTTGACCACTCTGATGTTCATCAGCGTCTCGACCTCGAAGCCGGTGCAGTCCAGGTCGATCTTGTCCAGGCAGTGCCGCCAGAAGGCGTTGTAGCCGTAGCAGAGGTCGGTGTAGCGGGCGCCGAACTTTCGGTTGACGACCGTGCACAGCGCCCAGTTGCCCAGCTTGCGGATCAGGGTCATGTCATCGGTGCCGCCGCCGTTGGCGAACCGGGAGCCCTTGGCGAAGTCGGCGCCGGAGACCAGCGCGGAGACATAGCTGACGATCTCGTTGCCGTCGGCCGAGCCGTCCGCGTCGACCATCACGACGATGTCGCCGGAGCACGCCTCGAACCCGCTGATCAGGGCGTCCCCCTTGCCCTTGCCGCGCTGGGCGACCACCTTCACGTCCGGCCACAGCGAGCGGGCCACGTCCACGGTGTCGTCGGTGGAGTCGCCGTCGACCAGGACCACTTCATGGATCCAGTCCGGCAGCGTCTTGAACACGTACGGCAGGTTCTCCGCCTCGTTCATGGCGGGGATCACCACGCTCACCGGCGGAGTGATCGCCAGGTGCGAGGAGATGGGCCGGTAGTGGGCCGCGAGCAGCGGTTCGCGGTCCGGACCCGGCGTGCGCAGAACAGAACTCATGACTGTGGTCCCTCTCGTCCGGTGGACCGCCCGCCCCTCGGGCGGCCCGGCTGTGTGTCCGGTTCGAAAGGGGGGTTCTCGTCCCTGGCCGCGGCACGGCGAAAAGCGCTCCGGGCCGGAAAGGACGAGCTGGCAAAGCTGACCGGGCCCCCGAGCGTGCAGGGACCTCCGGTCGCGCGGCACGGCCCGGTCACCTGGTGCGGTCACCGAGCACGGCACCCCCCTACCGCGCCTCACCCCGGTGCGTCACGGCTCCGAGCCCTCCCCTGAACCGTGGGCGACGGACCGATCGGGTGAGATGTACGACGGTATTGACGATAGAAGCAGAATCGCAAGACCTGGACGTGGTCTCACGAATCAGTTGGTTTGGCCGTTACGAAACTTTGGCCTGTTTTACTCCCCTCCGGTGTCCCCTCCCGCGAACCCGCCCCCTGTCGCACCCAGGTGGCCAGGAGGATCAGCAGGCTGAGCACGGTCACGGCGACGATCCCGCCGGTCACCGACCAGCGGTGCACCGTCAACATGGCCTGGGCGACCAGCATGTCGAGCGCGACCGCCCCCGCGAGCGCGGCGATGAGCCGGCCGAAGGGGTCGAGCCCGCGCAGCGCCATGGCGATGGCCAGGGCAGGTGCGGCGAGCAGGAAGAACAGCGCGCACGGTCCGCGCAGCGGTGAGCCGGAGTCCGTCAGCGCGAGCAGCGCGCCGCACGCGGCGGTGCCGGCCGCGGCTCCGGCGAGCAGCGCCGGCAGGTCCCTCCCCGGACCCGCCCGCTCTGCGCCTTCGCCGTCCGCCGTGGAGCCATCTGCCGTGGATCTGTTGCCAGTTGAGGACCGCATGGGCCGACTTTGCCCCCCGACGCGCCGGATGCCGGGCTTCAATGTGGCCCAGCCGCTCGGAGGGCGTCAAGACGACCTCTGTCCACAGGCCGCTTCTGGGGCAATCTGGCCGAACCCGACTACGTCATGTGCTATGTGGCGGGTCGTCAACGAGGCGCACACCACCCGCGATCGGCCGGACGATTGAGGGGCGAAATTGTTTTGGCATGGACACTTCCCGTCAACGCGCGTAGCTGGTACCAAAGTTGTGGCAGAGATCCTGCTAAGGGAGGTTCCATGAGACGTACCCGAATTGCGGCATACGTGGCTTCACTCCTCCTCGCCACCGGCTTCACCCTCGCCGGTGCCGGATCGTCGCAGGCCGCCACGGGCGGCTACGTGGCGCTCGGCGACTCCTACTCCTCCGGGGTGGGGTCGGGCAGTTACATCAGCTCCAGCGGCGACTGCGACCGCAGCACCAAGGCGTACCCGTACCTCTGGAACGCCGCGCACGGCCCGTCCTCGTTCGCCTTCAACGCCTGCTCGGGCGCCCGCACGGACGACGTCCTCGCGAACCAGCTCGGCTCGCTCAACTCCTCCACCGGCCTGGTGTCCATCACCATCGGCGGCAATGACGCCGGCTTCGCCGACGTCATGACCACCTGTGTCATCTCCTCCGACAGCACCTGTCTGTCCCGGATCAACACCGCCCGCGCCTACGTCGACTCCACGCTGCCCGGCAAGCTCGACGCCGTGTACAACGCGATCAGCGCCAAGTCCCCCTCCGCCCGCGTGGTCGTCATCGGCTACCCGCGCTTCTACCTGCTCGGCCAGACCTGCCTCGGCCTCTCCGAGACGAAGCGCTCCGCGATCAACAGCGCGGCCGACTACATGAACAGCGCCATCCAGAAGCGCGCCCAGGCCCACGGCTTCGTCTTCGGCGACGTCCGCACCACCTTCACCGGTCACGAGATCTGCTCCAGCAACTCCTGGCTGCACAGCGTCAACTGGACCGACATCGGCGAGTCCTACCACCCCACCGCGGCCGGACAGTCCGGCGGCTACCTCCCCGTGCTCACCAACGCCGCCTGACCCACGCGGCCCGCAAGGGTGACCCCGTGAAAGTGAGCCGTACGGAAGTCACTCGCACGAGCGAAGTATCAGGGTGTGCCGGAGGATGAAGCGGAGGCCCCGTCCGACGGGGTCTCCGTCGGCTCGTCGCACGTCACGGTGAACGGCACCTCGTCGGACGTGACCCGCTCCGGCTCGCGCACCTCCACACTGATGGCATTCTCCGACGTGCCGTCCTCGTCGTTCGTCCGCACGGTCACCCGCGCCTGCCGCGTCCGCTCCCCGCCCTCGGGGAAGGACAGCGTGCGCCACTCCTCGCCCTCGAACGAGCCGTGCTTCAGCTTCCACCGGTAGCGCACCTCGGCGGGCAGCCGCCCCACGGTGAACGTCGCGGTGAACACCGGCGATCCGGCCTCCGGCGGCGGACAACTCCCCTGGTAGTGCGTGTGCGTTCCGGTCAGGGACACCCGTACCGACTGCGCGGGCTCACTGCTGCTCGGCGGGGCGCTGCTGCTCTTCGAGGGTGACGGCTCATGGCTGGTCGGGGTGGGGGAGCGGGGCTCGCCGGTCTTCGTCACGGTCGCGCCCGGGGTGCTTTTGCCCTCGTTCCGGTCGCCGTCGTCCCGCTGCAGCAGGGTATACGTCAGCCCGGCCAGCGCGAGGACCAGGGCGAGCACGCCGATGACCAGGACGACGCCCGCCCGCCGCTCGCGCACCGGCGGCCCCGGATCGGGTTCGCCCTCCGGCAGCAGGACGGTCGGCGGGGGCGGCGGTACGTACGCGACACGGGTCGTGGGGGCACCCCCGGCCGCGATCAGTCGCAGGTCGCGCGCGGCCTGTTCGGCGGGCAGCCGTTCCTCGGGGTCCTTGCGGAGGAGGCCCTCGATGACCGGAGTGAGGGGGCCCGCGAGGTGCGGGGGCGGCAGAGGCTCGTCCACCACGGCGCGCAGGGTGGAGAGCGGGGTGTCGTGACGGAACGGGGAGCCGCCCTCCACCGCCGCGTACAGCAGCACACCCAGCGACCACAGGTCCGATCCGGGGCCCGGAGTACGGCCCAACGCCCGCTCGGGGGAGAGGAATTCGGGCGAGCCGATCACCTCTCCGGCCATGGTCAGCGCCGAGCTGCCCTCGACCGAGGCGATACCGAAGTCGGTCAGCACCACCCGGCCCTCGTCGGACAGCAGCACGTTGGCCGGCTTCACGTCCCGGTGCAGTACGCCGACCTCGTGCGCGGCGCGCAGCGCGTCCAGCACCTCGGCGCCGACGCGGGCCGACTCCGTCACGGACAGCGGGCCGGTCGTCTCCAGGATGTCGGCGAGCGAGCGGCCGCGCACCAGCTCCATGACGATCCAGGGGCGGCCGCCCTCCATCGCCACGTCGTACACCGTGACCACGTTCGGGTGGGCGACCCGGGCCGCCGCCCACGCCTCGCGCTCCAGGCGGGCGTACATCCGCTCCACGTCCCCGGCGGGCAGCCCGGCCGGGGCGCGTACCTCCTTGACGGCCACCTCACGCCGCAGCACCTCGTCGTGGGCGCGCCACACCGTGCCCATGCCGCCCTCGCCCAGCGGGGACAGCAGACGGTAACGGCCGGCGATCAACCGATCGCGTCCCGGCTGTTCTGACACGGGCTCCCCCCACGGCACGTTTCGCGAATCCTGACCAAACGTAACTCAGCCGACAGCGCTTGCGACCCCCTTGAGCATCAATCCGGCGCCCAGCACCAGCACGGCCAGCGCGGAGGCCAGAGGGATCGTGCGGCGGAGCAGGACGGTGAGGGGGTGGGCGTGACGGGCGGGGTTCCGGTCCAGGAGGCGTCCGGCGACCGCGCCGAGCCTGACCACCGCGAAACCGGCCGCGGTCAGGGTCAGGGCCAGGCCGATGCCGTACGCGACGACCAGGAGGAGGCCGAACCATGCCTGGCCCAGGGCGGCGGCGCCCACCAGGACGACCACGGCGGAGGGGCTGGGGACGAGGCCACCGGCGAAGCCGAGGAGGAGGGTGCCCTTGAGGGTCGGGGCGGTGGGGTGGGAGTGGGTGTGGCCGCCGTGGGTGTGGGTGTGTGCTTCCGTGCCATGGTGTGTGCCCACATGTGTCTCTGCACCGTGGGTGTGGGTGTGTGCTTCCGCGCCATGGTGTGTGCCCCCATGGGTCTCTCCGCCGTGGGTATGGGTGTGTGCTTCCGAGCCACGGTGCGTGCCCACATGGGTCGCCCCACCAGCACCCCCACCCACCAGCGCCAGCGCCCGCACCTTCACCCCGGCGTCCGGTACGTGCTCATGCGTATGCCCCGCCTGAGCCACCCGCCCCCGCCAGGCCCGCCGTACGAGGTTCACCCCCGCCCCGAGTACCAGCGCACCGCTCGCCACCCCCAGCCACGCCACCACCGAGGGTGTCGCGGCGGAGCCGGCCGTCACCAGGAGTCCCAGCGCGACCACCCCGAGGGTGTGGGTGACGGTGACCGAGGCGGCCAGCGGGAGCACGTCCCGCAGCCGGGCCCGGCCGCCCCGGGCGGCAGCGGCGGCGGCCATCAGCGTCTTCCCGTGCCCCGGTGCGAGCGCGTGGGCCGCGCCCAGGCCGACCGCGATGAGCAGGGCGAGCGTGGCGAAGCCGAGGGTGAGGTCGCGCCGGGCGACCAGGTCGCCGAGGGCCTGGGTCCAGCGGTCGGCGCCGCGCGGCAGCACCGAGGCGCCCGGCGCGTCCCGCTCCGGGGAGAGGGCGGCCCCACCGGGCCGGAGCGTGAGCCGGGCGGTGGAGGTGTCGGCGGGTGAGGACAGCAAACCGGCCGGGTAGGTGGTGAGTTCACGCGAGACCGACTTCCGCGGCACGTCGGACCGGCTCAGCGTCATCCGGTCGCCCCGCGCCGTGATCTCCCGCCACCCCGGCCCGGACGACACCCCGGCGCTGTGGAAGCCGACGCTCACTGTCGCGCCCTCGGGCAGCGGGGCCGACTCCGCGCACTTAAGCCGCAGGGTGTCCAGCCCCGCCTGCCCCGGCCGCAGCTCGGCCCGCGCGGCCGACACCGTGAGGGTGATCCGGCGCCCGCCCACGGTGACCTCGCTGCCCCGCGCCGCCTCGGCACAGCGCAGCTCGGCCCACCGGGCGGTGCCGAGCCGTGCCAGGTCCGGCTTGGCCTGGGTCGCGGGGATCTCCGCCAGGTCCTCGACATGGGTGACGTGGAGCGTGCCGGGAGCGGCGACCAGTCCGTCGTACTGGTTGACGGTGAAGTTGCCCAGCGGATGCGCGTCCGCCGCCGGGGCGAGGCCGAGCAGCAGGGCGCAGGCGCCCGCGAGGACGGCGAGGGGACGGCGGAGTCTCACTTGGCCGCCTCCAGTGCCTTGCGGGCCTCGGCCGCACCGAGCGGGGAGAAGCCGGGGTTCAGCTTCAGCGCCGCCGCCAGGGAGGCCCGGCCCTCCTTCGTGTGTCCGGTGGCGAGTTCGACGACGCCCCGGTGGTAGAGGAAGGACGCGTTGCGGTAGCCGGTGGCGGTGGCCTCGCGGGCGTGCGCGAGGGCCTCCGTGTCGTGGCCGTTGACGTGCAGCGCCCAGGCGAGGGCGTCGGCCGTGTGGACGGTGTGCCGGCGGGCCCACTCGGCGCGCGCCGCGCGCAGGGCGGCCGCCTTGTCGCCGTGGTCGGCGGCGGCCAGCGCGGTGTCGAGGTCGGCGTCGACGCCGTTGGCACGGGCGAGCGCGATCCACGCCTGGACGAGCGTGTACTGCCGGCGTGCCTTCTCCCGGTCACCCGCGCCGCCGCGCGCCTCGTACAGCTCGCCGAGCGCGACCAGCGAGGTGGGCAGCGGGGCACGGGCGACGACCGCCTCGAGCCCCTTGACGGCGGCGGCCTGCTGCCCGCTCGCCGCCTGGGCGCGGGCCCGGCCCTCCAGCGCGGGGAGGTAGGTGTCGTCGGCGGCCAGGGCGCGGGCGTACTGGGTGAGCGCGGTCTTGTAGTCGCCCTGGTTCCAGGCGAGTTGGCCGAGCTGGGCGGCCACGTAGGCGATGTCGCCGGGGGAGGTCGCGCCGGTGAGCGCCTGCTGGAGGACGCGCCGGGCCGTGGTGACGTCGCCGCGCAGCTCGTGCACGTAGGCGTACCGGGTGAAGACGGGGATGCCGGGCCTGCGGGCGTCGGCGGTGTCGGCGGCGCGTGCCGCCTCGGCGTACCGGCCGAGTTCGACCAGGGCGTCGATGCGGGAGCACAGGGCGCGTTCGTCGTAGGGGTTGTGCTTCAGGACGCGGTCCGCGTCGGCGAGGGCGCCGGTGAAGTCGTGGCGGGCCGCGGCGAGAGCGGCCTGTCCGGCCACCGCCCTGTCGTTGCCGGGGGCCAGAGCGAGGGAGCGGCGGAGCGCGGCCTCGGCCTGCGGGTAGCGGGCCGGGTCGCCCTTGGTGCGGGCCTGTTCCACATAGGCCAGGCCGAGGGTGGCCCAGCCGTCGTGGTCCTTCGGCTGCCCCTTCAGGTGGGCCTGGAGCGCGGCTACGGCCGCGTCCGGGTCGGCGCCCGCCAGCGCGCCGGGGTCCAGCGCGGCGGAGGCGGCGGCCGGAGCGACCCGCCCGCCGTCCCGCGCGGCCCCGAAGGCGACCGCGCCACCGGTCAGCGCGACGGCCAGCAGGGCGGCGGACGCCACCCGCCACGCCGTCCGGCGGCCCGGAGCGCGGCCGTCCGGTGTGCCGTCGGTCTGCTCGTCACTACTCGTACGCGGGCCCATCGCCCTCTCCTGGTTCGCCTGATGGTGGTCGGGAAGACCGGCGCGGCCCGCCGTGGGGGAAGAGGTACGGGCCGCGCCGGTCGCTTTCGGGGGCGGCTCAGTACGCGCGGCGCATCCGGCGGCGCCACCAGCCGACGACGGTGCCGAGCAGCAGGATTCCGGCCGCGCCCGCCGCCGCCGAACCGGCGATCAGCACGGTGTTGCCGGTGCCGCCCGTTGCCGAGGCCGGACTCAGGGCGTCACCGAGCTGGCTCTTGACGTCGGCGCCCGCGGTCGTGCCCTTGGCCAGCGCGCCCCGTGAACCCGCCGTGGGCTGGGCGACGTAGGGGAAGGACTTCTCGAACTTCTTGTCGTTGGCGTCCACCGCGTCGCCCAAGTCGTTCTTGGCGCCCAGGAGTTCGCCCTCGACGACCTGGAGGGCCTCGTCGATCACGTCGTCGGTGAGCCGGCGCCCGTTGGGGAAGCCCGCGTTGTCACCGTCGAGCACGCCGAGCCGCTTGGGGTGCATGGTCGGCTTGATCGAGGTGTTCAGCCGCAGCTGCTCCGAAGGACGCACGTTCGGGGGCTGGTTGAGGCCCTTGACGCCCTTCAGGAAGACGTCGACCAGGTCGTTGCGCGGCTCGGCCGGGGCGTCGATCTTGTAGATGCCCTCGATGAGCTTGGGCAGCTCCGGGTTGGTGACGTTCTTCAGGAACTGGGCGTCGTGCGAGGGCTGGGAGGCGTTGAAGCGGTCCTTGTCCGCCTGCGGGTTGACCACCTCGTTGACCAGCGGGTTGCCGAGGCGGGAGACCTGGCTGTAGTAGCCCTGGGCGTTGCGGCGCTGGGTGGTGGACCAGATGCCGACGACCGGCTGGTCCGCCGACTGCCGGATCAGGTCGTTGGGGACCTGGAGGGCGATCGTGTTGACGTTGTAGCCCTTGAGGGTGTCCCGGCCGACCTCGCTGAGGTTGCCCCCGTACAGCAGGTCGAAGACGCGCAGGTCCAGGAAGAACGGGTCGTCCGCCTGCCCGGCGAAGGTCGCCGCCCCGCCCGCCGTCTTGTACACCGCCTGGGAGCGGAGCTTGCCGTAGTCCGGCATGGACGCCTTGCCCACGTTGGACGGTGCCACCGGCACGTCGTCCGCCACCTTCGTCCGGGACATCGCGTGGCCGCCCTTCATGCGGACCAGGTCGAGGTCGTAGGTCTGGGTGATGTTGAGGTCGGGGTCGTCCAGGCTGGTGACGGGGCCCGTGTTGTAGAGGAACGTCTTCCCGTTCTTCGTCCGCGTCTTGAAGGTGTAGCGGAAGAGGAGGTCGTCCTGGGCGTCGCCGTCGCTGTCGATGTGCAGGTCGTACTGCGCGTCGTCGGCGAAGGTGTAGAAGTTCGGGCCGCCCGCCGGCTCCTCGAACGGTATCCAGTCGGCCACGATCGTCGTCGTGTCCGGCTTGTCGGGGCTGACGAACGCGTACAGGTCGGTGTTGTCGTACTGCGGGGTGCCCGAGATCAGCGGGGCCTCCCGGTGGGAGGAGGCGGAGGCCGCCCCCGGCTCCAGCGTGGCGACACCGGCGGCCGCGAGCCCACCGGCGGCGAGCGCGCCGCAGATGAGAGGGACCAGGCCCTTGCGTGCCGTGCCGCTTCTGGCGAAGAGAGTCATGCCGTCCGTCCTCGAAATCCGACTTGCTTGACGGACGGGTATACGGAGCGGTCGGCGACCGCGGATTGGCCGGAGCGGAACTTTCTTTTTCCTTTTTTCCGACCCGCGTTTTCGGCTCTCCGATCCGTATCAACCGCCGGAGGTGTGCGTTCGTGCGGATGCGAGGGGTCACCGGCACGGCCGGGTGCGGCCACGGCCGGGGTGAGGGTGCGGAGGTACTGCTGGTGCGCGTGGCGGGCGGCGACCACCAGGCGTTCGAGGAGCTGTACGGCCTGATCTCCGGGCCGGTGTTCGGACTGGTGCGGCGGGTCGTGCGCGACCCCGCCCAGTCCGAGGAGGTCGTCCAGGAGGTGCTGCTCGAACTCTGGCGCTCCGCGGCCCGGTTCGACCCGGCACGCGGGAGCGCCCTGTCCTGGATACTCACCCTCGCCCACCGCCGGGCCGTCGACCGGGTGCGCAGCGCCCGCGCGGCCGGCGAACGCGAGCAGCGCGAGGCCCTGCGCGCCGGGGAACCCGCCTTCGACCACGTCACCGAGGAGGTCGAGGCCGGACTGGAACGGGAGTGGGTGCGCCGCTGTCTGAGACGGCTGACCGACCTCCAGCGCCAGTCCGTCACCCTCGCCTACTACGACGGCTACACCTACCGCGAGGTCGCCGAACGGCTCTCCCTGCCGCTCGGCACCGTCAAGACCCGGATGCGCGACGGCCTGAACCGGCTGCGCGGCTGCCTCGGAGGTGCCGCGTGAGCGTCTTCACCCGTCTTCTGCGCCGCGAGGACCCGCACTCGCTGGCCGCCCCCTACGCCCTGGACGCCCTCGACCCCGCCGAGCGGCGCCGGTTCGGGAAGCACCTCGCGGGCTGCGGCCGCTG
Source organism: Streptomyces griseoluteus (assembly GCF_004784465.1). Taxonomy (GTDB): domain Bacteria; phylum Actinomycetota; class Actinomycetes; order Streptomycetales; family Streptomycetaceae; genus Streptomyces; species Streptomyces griseoluteus. The sequence continues at coordinate 78,911 of NZ_SRRU01000007.1, forward strand.
CACGGCAGAGGTCCGCGAACTGTCCGAGGACGCCGTCCGGCTGGCCTGGTCCACCGCCGCCCCCGCCCCGGCCGCCCTGCGCGAACGCGTCCTGGCCGCCGTACGCACCACCCCGCAGGAACCGGCACCGGCCGGCCGGCCGCGCACCGCCCAACTGCCGCCACACGTATGGGGAGTCCAGCCACCACCCGCCCGCGCCCGGCGGGCCGGGCCGCGCCCGCTGTTCGTGCCGTTCGCCACCGTGACGGCCGCCGCCGCCCTGGTCATCGCCTCGCTCTTCGCCGTCCAGACGCACCGCACCGAGGGACGGCTCGCCGCCGAGCGGGCGCGGGCACGTGACATCGCCCACGTCCTGGCCGCTCCCGACGCCCGCGCCACGGCCGGCACCGACGGACACGGCCGCGCGCTCGCCGTCGTCGCCTCGCCGTCCGAGGGCCGCGCCGTCGTCACGCTGAGCGGATACGGCAGCCCCTCCCGCGGCCGCGTGCATCAGCTCTGGCTCACGCGCCCCGGCGCCGGGCCCCGGTCTCTCGGCCTTCTCAGCGGCGACACGCCCTTGGCGGTGAAGGGGCTCGAGAAGTCCGCGGTGTCACTCGCGGTGACCGTCGAGCCGAACGGCGGTTCCGCACACCCCACTGGCCAGCCCGTTGTCCAACTCACCCTGAAATCAGTCGGATTCGGAGAGTAGTCAACTAGGGATGATCAACCGCCTTGTGGGGAAGGTGAATCCCGTGGCCGAGATACACGCATGCCCTATGGGGACGATAGGGTTACTCTGCCCGTGGGCCGGGTGGATTCGTACGGGTGGGGAGTGACATGGAGCAGATAGCAATGCGCAGCAGGGCCAGGGTCCCTGCGATCACCTGCGGCAGTGGTGCGACCAGCAGGCGTCTGGACCGCCACCTCGCGGTGCTCGGCGGACCCGCCATACCGCGGCAGAAGACGGTCGAGGCGACGTCGCTCATGCGTGAGCTGACCGCGCGGGACACCGTGCGTCAGCGCAGCGACCGGCGCGTCCGCGTCAGCCGGGTCTCTCTCTTCGCCCCCTTGCGCCGGCTGCGCCGGTCGCTCTTCGGCAGCCACTGAGCCGTACCGAGCGGACTCCCCGGAGTCCCGCCCGGTTCCGGCCCGGCCCCGCCGAACAGGCGCCCGCCCCGCAGTTCCGCGTGTCACCCCGCGCTCAGGCCGCCACACCGTCCCGGCGCAACGCCGCGATCTCGTCGTCCGTCATCCCCACGGCACGGAGCAGCGCGTCGGTGTGCCGGCCGAGCGCGGGCACGTCCCCCAGCCGCGTCTCCGCGCCGCCCGGCAGCGTGATGGGCGGCAGCAGCGCGCGCAGCGGCCCCACCGGCGAACCCACCCGCCGCCACCGCTCCCGCGCCGCGAGCTGCGGATGTTCGGCCAGCTCCGCCAGATCCCTGATCCGCGCACAGGCGATCCCCGCCGCCTCCAGCCGCGCCAGCGCCTCGTCCGCCGTCATCTTGCCCAGCGCCCCGGCGACCAGCGCGTCGGTCCGCTCCCGCCCGGCCACCCGCGCCGCGTTGGTGGCGTACGCCGGGTCGTGCGCCAACTCCGGTCTGTCCAGTACCAGTTCGGCCAGCCGTCGCCACTCCCGGTCGTTCTGCACCGACAGCAGCACCCGGCCGCCGTCGGCGGTGGCATAGGAGTCGTAGGGCACGATGACGGCGTGCGCCAGGCCGGTGCGCGCCGGGGGTTCGCCCCCGTGCATCGTGTGGTGCAGCGGGTGTCCCATCCACTCGGCGAGCGCCTCCAGCATCGACACCTCCACCGGACCGCCCCGCCCGGTCGTGCCGCGCCGCACCAGCGCGGCCAGCACTCCGGAGAAGGCGTACATGGCCGCCGCGATGTCCGCCGCCGGGATGCCCGCCTTCACCGGCCGCTCGGGCGTGCCGGTGACCGACACCAGCCCCGCCTCGCACTGCACGAGCATGTCGTACGCCCGCTTGTCCGCGTACGGTCCCGAGCCGCCGTACCCCGAGATGTCCACGGCGATCAGGCGCGGGTCGGCCGCGCACAGGGTGGCCGCGTCCAGGCCGAGGCGGGCCGCCGCGCCGTGCGCGAGGTTCTGCACGAACACGTCCGCGTCCGCGATCAGCCGCCGTACGACGTCCAGGCCGCGCCGGTCCTTCAGGTCCAGCGCGATGGACTCCTTGCCCCGGTTGCACCACACGAAGTGCGAGGCGAGGCCCTCGGCGGCGGTGTCGTAGCCGCGCGCGAAGTCACCGCCGTCGACCCGCTCCACCTTGATCACCCGGGCGCCCAGATCGGCCAGTTGACGGGTGGCGAAGGGCGCGGACACGGCCTGTTCGACGGCGACGACGGTGACGCCCTCCAGGGGCGGCGGCAGCAGGTCCATGCCCGCGATGATCTCCCGGCGGGCCCCCGCTGTCACCCGGCACTCTGCTACAGCAGGGCGAACTGCCCCTCCGGGCCCTCCTCCTGGTGGTCCAGCACCGAGGCGGGGCGGCGGGTCGGGGGCGCGGGTGGGAGAACTCCGGCCGTGCGCAGATCGGTTCCCGTGATCGGCTCCGGCACCGGCTCCGGGCCGGGGAGTTCGGTCAGGAGGGTCAGCACCGTGATCAGCTCCAGCAGCTCCGAGGTCCAGCTCTGGGGCCAGGTGCGGGGGCCGATCGCGGCCAGGGTGCCCGGTTCGCCGGGGGTCGTACGGGCCGCGAACCAGGCCTCCAGCGTGCGGACCCCGGCCACCTCGTGCTCCCAGGCCGCGCGCGGGACGGGGGAGACCCGGCCCTCGTCCAGGTACAGGGTCTCGTCCTCGGCGTCGTGGCGCAGGGTGCGCGGGTACGGGGGCAGCGGCGCGCGGACGTACGGGCGGCGGCCGCCGGGCAGCTTGGGGCGCTCCCCGTCCCGGCGCATCAGCCACAGCGCGCGCCGGCCCGCCTCCACACCCCGCGCCCACACCTCCCGGTCCCCGGTGAGCGGCACGGTGAGGTCGGCCTGGACGGCGGCCAGCGTCCACGCCAGCACGTCCGCCGCCGTGGGCCGGGAGCCGAGCCGCGCGGCCAGCTCGTCCAACAGGCCCGGCACCAGGTTGGGTTCGGCGCCGCCGGGACGCCGGTACAGCGGGCGGATACGCCCCGTCGCGAGGGTCGGCGGCAGCGAGGTCGCCAGCAGCCCGGCGCCCGCCTCCACCACGAACACCTGGTGCTCGTCCGCCACCCGCCACAGCTCCGGGCGGGCGAGGTCGATCAGCCGGTGGTCCGGGATCAGCCAGCGCTCGTCGAACGGCGCCGCCAGCACCCGCACCGGCTCCGGACACGGCCCCGAGGCCCGCGCCAGCCGCTCGGTACCCGTGTTCCGGCCGGGCAACTGGGCCACCGCCGAGTTGACGGTGCGCGACCGGGTCGGCTCCAACAGGGCCTCCCGCTCCGCCCCCTCCGCCGCCAGCAGAGCAGTCCAGCGGGCCTTCAGGGACGCCGGATCGGGTGCCGTCGGCCAGGCGCGGCCCGGTCGCAGCGGTGCGACGGACCACGGCATGAGGTCCGCCAGCGGCGGCGCGTCCTCGTACGTCACGCCCGGAATGCTACGGCCTCGGCCCGCACGGGGTACGGGAACGGGGGCGGCGCTCAGGTCGCCTCCAGGGTGACGGTGAAGGAGAAGCGGTCGCCCCGGTAGTGGATGACGGCCACGTCCAGCACCCGCCCCGCGGAGTCGTAGGTGACCCCCGTGTAGTGCAGGATCGGGCTCAGCAGCGGTACCTCCAGCAGGCGGGCGGTCTCCGGGTCGGCGAGCCGGGCCTCCACCGTGTCGGTGATCCGGCTGATGTCGGCGCCCACCACGTCCCGCAGCACCTTGGTCATCGGCCAGCGGGCCAGATCGGCCGGGTCGACCCGGTCGGCCAGTTCCGGGCGCACATGGTTGACGGCGTGGTTGGTCGGCTCGCCGGTCTTCGCGTCCCCGCGCAGCCGGTGGTAGACCGCCACCTCGGCGAGGTCCGGGAAGTGCTCCGCCCACAGGGGCGGCACCGGAACCCGCGCCACGTCCAGCAGTTCGGCCGTCATCCCGGACTGCTGGGCCACGATCGCGTCCACCGAGCCCAGCAGCCTGACCGGCGCCCCGCGCCGTGCCCCCGGCTCGATGAAGGTGCCGCGCCGCCGGTGCCGGCTGATCAGCCCCTCGTCCTCCAGCTCCTTCAGCGCCTGCCGCATCGTCAGCACGCTCACTCCGTAGTGCCCGGCCAGCCGCTCCTCGGTGGGCAGCCGCAGCGGGTCCTCGGGGGAGCGGCCCAGGATGGAGGCCCGCAGCGACTGCGACACCTGGTACCAGAGCGGCAGCTTGCGGTTCAGGACGATCGAGTCCGGGGCGAAAGAGGTCACTCGGCTATCCGTACCTGTCCGGACCGGTCGGCGCAACGGAGCGGTCGCACATGGGAGTTGTCACGAGGTGCGGAAGTGCGGCTCCAGTCCGCGCCACACGTCGTCGTAGCCCCGCTGGAGGTGGTCCGCCCGGGCCGCCTCCGGGGTGAGGGCGATCGGCCAGCGGGTCTCGAACATGAAGGCCAGCCCGTCGTCGATCCGCTGCGGGCGCAGCTCGGCCGCGCTCGCCCGGTCGAAGGTCTCCCGGTCCGGGCCGTGCGCCGACATCATGTTGTGCAGCGAGCCCCCGCCGGGCACGAACCCCTCCGCCTTGGCGTCGTAGGCGCCCTCGATCAGGCCCATGTACTCGCTCATCACGTTCCGGTGGAAGTACGGCGGCCGGAACGTGTCCTCGCCGACCAGCCAGCGCGGGGCGAACACCACGAAGTCGGCGCCCGCCAGACCCGGAGTGTCCGAGGGGGAGGTCAGGACCGTGAAGATGGACGGGTCCGGGTGGTCGTAGGAGATGGTGCCCATCACATTGAACCGGCGCAGGTCATAGGCGTAGGGCACATAGTTGCCGTGCCAGGCGACCACGTCGAGCGGGGAGTGGTCGTAGGTCGCCGTCCAGAGGTTGCCGCAGAACTTGTTGACCACCTCCACCGGGCCCTCGACGTCCTCGTACGCGGCGACCGGCGCCCGGAAGTCGCGCGCGTTGGCCAGGCCGTTGGCGCCGATGGGGCCCAGGTCGGGGAGCCGGAAGGGCGCGCCATAGTTCTCGCACACATAACCCCGTGCCGAGTCGTCCAGCAGCTCCACACGGAACCGGACCCCACGGGGGATGAGGGCCACCTGTGCGGGCTCCACATGGAGGCGGCCGAACTCCGTGTGCAGCAGCAGTCCGCCCCGCTCGGGGACGAGCAGCAGCTCCCCGTCGGCGTCCGAGAACACGCGCTCCATCGAGGAGTTGGCGTGATACAGGTGCACGGCCATGCCGCTGCGCTGGGTCGCGTCGCCGTTGCCGCCCAGCGTCCACAGGCCGGCCAGGAAGTCGGTGCCCGGCAGTGGCTCGGGCAGCGGGCTCCAGCGCAGCCGGTTGGGGTCGGGCACGGTCTCGGTGAAGGGGGCGGTGCGGATCGCGCCGTTGGCGGTGCGGGTGAAGGCGGGGTGCGCGGCCGAGGGCCGGATGCGGTAGAGCCAGGAGCGGCGGTTGTGGGCGCGGGGCTCGGTGAACGCCGTCCCGCTGAGCTGTTCCGCGTACAGCCCGAGCGGTGCGCGCTGCGGTGAGTTGCGGCCCTCGGGCAGGGCGCCGGGCACCGCCTCGGAGGAGTGTTCGTTGCCGAACCCGGTCAGGTACGCCAGTGCCTCGGCGGTCTTCCGCGCTCCCCCACGCTCGAACCCGCTCGCGCGGGAGGTACCCCCATCGGTCATGATCGCTCCCTTGCGCACGCTTCTCCGGCATTCCTATGGAGCACCGTAGGAATGCCGGGGGGTGTGCGCAAGAGGCGGACGCGCCCTTCACCCGGCCGGGGCGCGAGAACCGGCCGCCCGGAGGACGTACGCAGGACGTAGGGGGACGTGCGAGGACTCCCCGCCCTTCTCGGCCTGCCCGTGGCGAGGCATCATGTGGCCGTGCCCCATGTGACATCCCTCCGCCGCGCCCCCGTTCAGCGGCGCAGCGCCGAACGGCTGACCAGAATCCTCGACGCCTGCGCCGCCCTCCTGGACGAGGTCGGCTACGACGCCCTGACCACCCGCGCGGTCGCGGAGCGGGCCGGGGTGCCCATCGGCTCGGTGTACCGCTTCTTCGGCAACAAGCGGCAGATGGCCGACGCCCTCGCCCAGCGCAACCTGCGCCACTACACCGAGCACGTCACCACCCGGCTGAAGGAGGCGCCGCCCGGCGACTGGCGGGCCGCGATGGACGTCGTCCTGGACGAGTACCTCGGTATGAAGCGCACCGCGCCCGGCTTCGCCCTGGTGGACTTCGGCAACCAGATACCGGTCGGCACCCGCGGCGCCGCGCCCAACACCCGCGTCGCCGACCGGCTGGGGGGACTCATCGCCGGCTATCTCGGCCGCACCCCCGACGACGACCTGCGCCGCGTCCTGCTGGTGGCCGTGGAGAGCGCGGACACCCTCATCCAGCTCGCCTTCAGCACCGACCCGGACGGCGACCCGGCGATCATCCACGAGACGCGGGAGCTGCTGCGGGCCTATCTGGGCCGCGTACTCGACTGAAACCGGCCCACAGGGCTCCCCACCATGCCTACCGGTCGGTATGCTCGCCCGAGCCGGTACGGCCGTGCCGTCGACCCTCCGGGAGGACCCGTGCCCCGCACCGCCCTGCGAATCTGCCCCCTGTGCGAGGCCACCTGCGGCCTGACCCTCACCATCGAGGGCACCCGCGTCACCGCCGCCCGGGGTGACCGGGACGACGTGTTCAGCAAGGGCTTCATCTGCCCCAAGGGCGCCTCCTTCGGCGCGCTGGACGCCGACCCCGACCGGCTGCGCACCCCGCTGGTCCGCGAGAACGGCGAGCTGCGCGAGGCCAGTTGGGAGGAGGCGTTCGACGCCGTGGCGCGCGGCCTGCGTCCCGTCGTGGAGCGGTACGGCGCCGACGCCCTCGGGGTGGTTCTCGGCAACCCCAACGTGCACACCATGGCCGGTGCCCTCTACCCGACCGTGCTGCTCGGCGCGGTCCGCACCCGCTCCCTGTTCACCGCCTCCACGGTCGACCAGATGCCCAAGCACGTCTCCAGCGGCCTGCTGTTCGGCGACGCCAACGCCATCCCGGTGCCCGACCTGGACCACACCGACCACCTCCTGCTGATCGGCGCCAACCCGCTGGAGTCCAACGGCAGTCTGTGCACCGCGCCCGACTTCCCCGGCAAGCTGAAGGCGCTCAAGGCGCGCGGCGGACGCCTCACCGTGGTGGACCCCCGCCGCACCCGCACCGCCAAACTGGCCGACCGGCACCTCGCCATCCGGCCCGGCGCCGACGCCCTGCTCCTCGCCGCGATGACCAACGTGCTGTTCGAGGAGGGACTCGTCGACCTCGGGGACCTCGCGCCGCACGTCGACGGGCTCTCCGAACTCCGCGAAGCGATCGAGGACTTCACCCCCGAGGCCGTCGCCGGAGCCTGTGACGTCGACCCGGACACCATCCGCGCCCTCGCCCGTGAACTCGCCGCCGCCCCCACCGCCGCCGTGTACGCCCGCATCGGCAGCTGCACCGTCCCGCACGGCACCCTGGCGAGCTGGCTGGTCGACGTGCTCAACACCCTCACCGGCAACCTCGACCGCCCCGGTGGCGCCCTCTTCCCCCAGGCCGCCACCGACCGCACCCCCCGTCCGGCGGGCCCCGGCCGGGGCTTCTCCCTCGGCCGCTGGCACTCCCGCGTACGGCGACTGCCCGAGGCCAAGGGGGAGTTGCCGCTCTCCGCGCTCGCCGAGGAGATCGACACCGCCACCCCCGAGGGCGAGCCCCTGCGCGCGCTGATCGTGATCGCCGCCAACCCGGTGCTGTCCGCGCCCGACGGCAACCGGCTCGACAAGGCCCTGGGCTCGCTGGACTTCATGGTCAGCGTCGACCCCTACCTCAACGAGACCTCCCGCCACGCGCACGTCGTCCTGCCCCCGCCGCCGCCCGCGCAGAGCCCGCACCACGACTTCGCCTTCAACACCCTGGCCGTCCGCAACCAGGTCCGCTACACCCGGCCCGCCGTCCCGCTGGAGCCCGGCCGGATGGCCGAGACCGAGATACTCGCCCGGCTGATCCTCGCCGCGAGCGGCATGCACGGCGCGGACCCGGCAGCCGTCGACACCATGGTGATCGACCAGACCCTCGGCAAGGCCGTCCAGGAACCCCACTCCCCGGTCCACGGCCGCGACCCGCGCGAGCTGGCCGCCCTGCTCACCGGCGCCGACGGACCCGAGCGCCGCCTCGACCTGATGCTGCGCCTCGGCCCCTACGGCGACGGCTTCGGCGCCCGCCCCGACGGGCTCACCCTCGCCCGGCTGCTCGACCACCCGCACGGCATCGACCTCGGCCCGCTCCGCCCGCGCCTGCCGCAGCCGCTGAAGACACCCAGCGGCAGGATCGAGCTGCTGCCCGCGCCCCTCGCCGCCGACCTGCCCCGGCTGCGCGAGGCCCTGCGTGAGCGGCCCACCGGGCTCGTCCTCGTCGGCCGCCGCCATCTGCGCTCCAACAACAGCTGGCTGCACAACGTGCCCGCCCTCACCGGCGGCACCAACCGCTGCACCCTGCACCTCCACCCCGAGGACGCCGAGCGCCTCGGTGTGCGCGACGGCGAACCGGTGCGCATCAAGGGCGCCGGGGGAGAGGTGACCGCGCCCGCCGAGGTCACCGACGCCATCCGGCCCGGCGTGGTCAGCCTCCCGCACGGCTGGGGTCACAACCGTCCCGGTACCCGGCTGGGCCACGCCGGCCGCGAACCAGGCGTCAACGTCAACCAGCTCCTCGACGGCACCCTCCTCGATCCCCTGTCCGGCAACGCCGTCCTCAACGGCATCCCGGTCCGGGTCGGCCCCGCCGGCGTCCCGGCAGCCCTGGCGCCGGAAAACTAACGCCGCTAGTTTGGTGCGCCGGCGGGCACGCGTCCGCCGGGTACCTCCGGGCCACCGTCGCCCCAGCTTCCGAGGAGACCGCGCGCGATGACCGTACGAGCCGCCGTCCTGCCCGCCGTCGGGGCACCGCTGGAGATCACCGGGATCGAACTGCCCGAGCCGGGGCCCGGCCAGGTGCGGGTGCGCCTGGCCGCCGCCGGGGTCTGCCACTCCGACCTGTCGCTGTCCAACGGCACCATGCGGGTGCCGGTACCGGCGGTGCTCGGCCACGAGGGCGCGGGCACCGTGACCGCCGTGGGGGAGGGGGTGGCGGGGCTCGTACCCGGTACGCCGGTGGTGCTCAACTGGGCTCCCGCGTGCGGAGGCTGCCCGGCCTGTGCGCGGGGTGAGGTCTGGCTGTGCGGGCACGCCCTGGAGGGCGCCGCCCGGGTCCACGCCCGTACGGCCGACGGCACCGAACTCCATCCCGGCCTCAACGTGGGCGCGTTCGCCGAGGAGACCGTCGTACCGGCCGCCTGCGCGCTGCCGCTGCCCGAGGGGGTTCCGCTCACCGACGCGGCCCTGCTCGGCTGCGCCGTCCTCACCGGGTACGGCGCCGTCCACCACTCGGCGCGGGTCCAGCCCGGCGAGACGGTCGCCGTCTTCGGCGTCGGCGGGGTCGGCCTCGCCACCCTCCAGGCTGCCCGGATCGCGGGCGCGGCCCGGATCGTCGCCGTGGACGTCTCGCCGCGGAAGGAGGAGCTGGCCCGCGCCTGCGGCGCCACCGACTTCGTCCTCGCCGACGAGCAGACCCCGCGCGCCGTCCGCGCCCTCACCGACAAGCAGGGCGTCGACGTCGCCGTGGAGTGCGCGGGCCGGGCCCAGAGCATCCGTGCCGCCTGGGAATCCACCCGCCGGGGCGGCCGCACCACGGTCGTCGGCATCGGCGGCAAGGACGAGCAGGTCACCTTCAACGCCCTGGAGATCTTCCACTGGGGCCGCACCCTCACCGGCTGCGTCTACGGCAACTCCGACCCCGCCCGCGACCTCCCGGCCATCGCCACCCACATCCGTGAAGGCCGCCTGGACCTTTCGGCCCTGGTGACGGAACACATCACCCTGAAGGACATCCCGACAGCTTTCGAGGACATGCTGGCGGGCCGGGGAGGGCGAGCGCTGGTGGTGTTCTAGGGGGAGACACCCCCTGGGGGCTCAGCGCACCCGGTCCGGGCTGGGTGCCGCGTCCGCCACCTGCGCGGGCGCCGTACGCCCCCGCGAGCGGGCCACCGCCACCCCCGCCAGGCACAGCAGGCCGCCGCCCAGCAGCACCGGCCCCGGCACCTCGCCCAGGGCCAGCCACGACATCAGGACCACCAGTGCCGGGACGGCGTACGTCGTCGCGCCCAGTTTGGCGGCGCTCGTGCGGGCCAGGGCGTACGCCCACGCGGTGAAGGCCAGTGCGGTGGGGAAGACGCCGAGGTAGACCATGCCCAGCGTGGCCGGCAGCGGGGCGCGGGACGCCTCGGAGACCAGTTGGCCGGTGAAGGGCAGGCAGGCCGCCGCGCCGATCAGGCAGCCGAACGTGGTCACCTGGAGGGCGCTCGCACGGGCCACCGCGGGCTTCTGCGCGACCACTCCGGCCGCGTAGGCGACCGCCGCGAGGAGGCAGGCCACCACCCCGAGCACCGAGGAGCCGCCGCCCCCGGCCGACATCGACAGGCCCACGATCACCGCGCCGGTGAAGGACACCGCCATCCCCGCCAGCAGCCGGGGCGGCATCGGGTCGCCGAGGAACCGGGCGGCGAACAGGGCGATCAGCAGCGGGCCGACGTTCACCACCAGGGCGGCCGTACCGGCGTCCACGCGCTGCTCGCCCCAGTTCAGGGCCACCATGTAGAAGCCGAACCAGAGCACCCCGGAGACCAGGATGCCGGGCCAGGCTCCGCGCGGCGGCCATCCCTCCCGCCGTATCGCGCACAGCACGGCCAGGGTGAGGCCGCCCGCGAGCAGCCGGCCGAGCGCGAGCGCGCCCGGCGAGTAGGCGTCACCGGCGGTGCGGATCACCACGAAGGCGGACGCCCACAGCAGCACGGTGACCACGGCCGCGGCCGCGGGCAGCAGACGATGACGCGGACTGAGGTCCATCGGACTCCTCGATCGATTCGGTGGAAAGGCAGGCGGTCTCAGACCAGCGCCCGCTCGTCGACGCCCAGCAGCTCCGCCAGCGCACGCGCCCCCTCCGGCGTCACCCGCACCGCGCGCCCCGAGCCCACGCGGGCGCACCACCCGGTGTCCAGCGCGTGCCGGCACAGCGCCGCGCCCGCCGCGCCCCCGAGATGCGGGCGCCGCTCCGTCCAGTCCAGGCAGGAGCGGGCCAGCGGTCGGCGGGTGGAGCGGTCGACGGTGATGCCCGCGTCGCCGAACCAGGCGAGACCCTCGTCGGTCAGCGCGAAGCCGGTGTCCTGGCGCAGCAGCCCGCGCGAGGTCAGCGCGTCGGTGACCGCGATGCCCAGCCGGCCGGCGAGATGGTCGTAGCAGGTGCGCCCGCGTGCCAGGGCGGACTGGGTACGGACCTCCCGCAGCGTGCGCGGGACGGCGGCCATCACGTCCTGCGGCAGATGCGCCGCCAGATCCTCGACGAGCTGCGCGGCGCGCGGGTCGGCCAGCCGGACGTAGCGGTGTCGCCCCTGGCGTTCCGTCGCCAGCAGGCCGCCCGCGACCAGCCGGTTCAGATGCTCGGTGAGTGTCGAGGGCGCGACCCGGACGTGCCGGGCGAGTTCTCCGGCGGTCCACGCGCGCCCGTCCAGCAGGGCCAGCAGACAGCCGGCCCGCGTCTCGTCGGCGAGCAGCGCGGCGAGCGAGGCGAGGGCGGTGGCGCACGGTTCGCTGGCGGTCATGTGCACAGCATGCGGGACGGACGCTTCGGCGCCCACCGAATCATGGCCGGGACTCCGGCTCCCCGTACTGCGCCTCCAGGCCGGCCAGCAGCGCCGCGAGCCCCACCTCGAAGGCCCGCTCGTCGATCTTCTCCTGCTGCTCGGCGAGGAGGTGGGCCTGCCCGAGGTGGGGATAGTCGGCGGGGTCGTAGGCGCTCGCGTCGTCCACGAAACCGCCCGCGAAGGAGCTGAGCGCGGAGCCCATGACGAAGTACCGCATCAGCGCGCCGATCGAGGTCGCCTGCGCCGGGGACCAGCCCGCGTCGACCATCCCGCCGTACACCGCGTCCGCCAGCCGCAGCCCCGCCGGACGGCGGCCGGGGCCGCGCGCGAGGACCGGGACGATGTTGGGGTGGTCGCGCAGCGCGGAGCGGTAGGAGACGGCCCAGTCGTGCAGCGCGGTCCGCCAGTCCCGCCCGTCCTCGAACATCGACAGGTCGACCTGCGCGCTCACCGAGTCCGCGACCGCCTCCAGGATCTCGTCCTTGGTGCGGAAGTGGTTGTAGAGCGAGGGCCCGCTCACCCCGAGTTCGGCGGCGAGCCGCCGGGTGGAGACGGCCTGGAGCCCCTCCGCGTCCACGAGCGCCCGTGCCGTCGCGACGATCCGGTCGGTGCTGAGAAGGGGCTTGCGCGGTCGGGCCATGGCGCACATAGTAGGGCTGCGAGCAGAAACTAGCACTGCTAATTTAAATGTACGTCTTTCAAGGGCCTTACGGGTTCCCGCTGAGGCCGTGTGGGGTGATCGCGTGGTGAACCTGGGCCTGAGCGAGGAACAGGCGGCCGTACGGCGACTGGCCCGTGACTTCGTGGAGCGCGAGATCGCCCCCCACGTCACCGCCTGGGACCGCGCCGAGGAGGTCGACCGGGGGATCGTGAAGAAGCTCGGCGAGGTCGGCTTCCTGGGTCTGACCATCGACGAGGAGTACGGCGGCTCCGGCGGCGACCATCTCGCGTACTGCCTGGTCACCGAGGAACTGGGGCGCGGTGACTCCTCGGTGCGCGGGATCGTCTCCGTCTCCCTCGGCCTGGTCGCCAAGTCCATCGCGGCCTGGGGCGACGAGGAGCAGAAGCGGCGCTGGCTGCCGGGGCTGACCTCCGGCGAGCTGATCGGCTGCTTCGGCCTCACCGAGCCCGGCACCGGCTCGGACGCGGGCAACCTCACCACGCGGGCCGTACGGGAGGGTGGGGGAGACTACGTACTGAGCGGCACCAAGATGTTCATCACCAACGGCACCTGGGCCGACGTGGTGCTGCTCTTCGCCCGCTCCACCGACGCCCCCGGCCACAAGGGCGTCTCCGCCTTCCTCGTCCCCACCGACACTCCCGGCCTCACCCGCCGCACCATCCACGGCAAGCTCGGCCTGCGCGGCCAGGCCACCGCCGAACTGGTGCTGGAGGACGTGCGGGTGCCCGCCTCCGCGATGGTCGGCGCCGAGGGCAAGGGCTTCTCCGTCGCCATGTCCGCGCTCGCCAAGGGCCGGATGTCGGTCGCCGCGGGCTGTGTCGGCATAGCCCAGGCCGCCCTGGACGCGGCCGTCCAGTACGCCGGTGAGCGCGAGCAGTTCGGCACCTCCATCGCCCGGCACCAGCTGGTGCAGGAGCTGATCAGCGACATCGCCGTGGACGTGGACGCCGCCCGGCTGCTCACCTGGCGGGTGGCCGACCTGATCGACCGGGGCGAGCCGTTCGCCACGGAGTCGTCCAAGGCCAAGCTGTTCGCCTCCGAGGCCGCCGTGCGCGCCGCCTCCAACGCCCTCCAGGTGTTCGGGGGTTACGGCTACATCGACGAGTACCCGGTGGGCAAGCTGCTGCGCGACGCCCGCGTGATGACCCTGTACGAGGGCACCAGCCAGATCCAGAAGCTCCTCATCGGCCGCGCGCTCACGGGCGTCTCCGCGTTCTGAGGCCGCGCCGTTCTGAGTACGGGTACTGAGTACCTCGGCGGATGTGGCCCGCGCCGCGTCCGCCGACACTCGTGCCATGAGCGACACACCCGTCAAGCAGCAGAGCACGGCCGCCTTCTACGGACAGGCCGTCGCCTCCTTCGCCGTCGCCATGACGGCCACCGCGATCGGCATCTACCGGCTGGACGCCAACGCCTGGGTGCGCGGCTTCCTCGCCATCGCCGTCCTCTACCTCGTCACCTCCGCCTTCACCCTCGCCAAGGTGATCCGCGACAGACAGGAGGCCGGCGAGATCGTCAGCAGAGTCGACCAGGCCCGCATGGAGGAACTCCTCACCTCCCACGACCCGTACCGCAAGACCCCGGGTCCGCAGCAGTCGCGCTAAGCGGCCGCTCACCTTCGGCGGTATGGTGGTGCTCCTGTCATCCGAGGAGGGGCGAGCGATGAGTGCGGCGGAGGAGACGGTCGGCGGCGAGGCCGACGCGTGGGCCGAGGTCACCCCGGACGCGGCCCGGCGGCTGCTCGTCGCCGCCGTGGAAGCCTTCGCCGAGCGCGGCTACCACGCCACCACCACCCGCGACATCGCGGGCCGCGCCGGGATGAGCCCGGCCGCGCTCTACATCCACTACAAGACCAAGGAAGAGCTGCTCCACCGGATCAGCCGCATCGGTCACGACAAGGCGCTCGACATCCTGCGCACCGCCGCGCGCGGCGAGGGCACGGCCACCGAGCGGCTCGCGGACGGGGTCAGCTCCTTCGTCCGCTGGCACGCCGGCCGCCGCACCACCGCGCGGGTCGTGCAGTACGAGCTGGACGCGCTCGGCCCGGACGCCCGCGCCGAGATCGTCGCGCTGCGCCGCCAGGTGGACGCCGAGGTGCGCGGGATCATCGAGGACGGCGTGGCGGCCGGCGAGTTCGACGTCCCCGACGTGCAGGGCACCACCCTCGCCATCCTGTCGCTCTGCATCGACGTGGCCCGCTGGTTCAACGTGGACGGCCCGCGCACCCCCGAGCAGGTCGGCGAGCTGTACGCGGGCCTCGTCCTGCGGATGGTCGGGGCCCACTGACCCCGGCGCCCGCCTTCCGGGATCAGAAGTAGTAGCGGGACACCGACTCCGCCACGCACACCGGCTTGTCGCCGCCCTCGCGCTCCACGGTGAAGGCGACCGACACCTGCACCCCGCCCGGCACGTCCTCCACGCCGGTGATCACCGCGGTGGAGCGCAGCCGGGAGCCGACCGGCACCGGAGCGGGGAAGCGGACCTTGTTGGTGCCGTAGTTGACGCCCATCCTCACGCCCTCGACCGCGATGAGCTGCGGCCCGAACAGGGGGAGCAGGGAGAGCGTGAGGTAGCCGTGCGCGATGGTGGTGCCGAAGGGGCCCGCGGCCGCCTTCTGCGGGTCCACGTGAATCCACTGGTGGTCGCCGGTGGCCTCCGCGAACAGGTCGATCCGCTTCTGGTCGACCTCCAGCCAGTCGGTGTGGCCGAGCTGCTCGCCCACGGCCGCCTTCAGCTCGTCGGGGGAGTGGAAGGTCCTCGGTTCTGCCATGATCCCGGCCTCTCGCGTCGTAAGTCTAAGCAACTGCTTAGCATGGTGGGGCGGGCGGCGCCTGTCAACGGCTCGCCCGGTCCGGAGGGTCGGTAGGCTCAGGACGGTGCCCCAGCTTCCCGAGAAGATCCACGAGCTGACCGTAGGCCAGTTGTCCGCGCGCAGCGGCGCTGCCGTCTCCGCCCTGCACTTCTACGAGTCCAAGGGCCTGATCAGCAGCCGCCGCACCTCCGGCAACCAGCGCCGCTACACCCGCGACACCCTGCGCCGGGTCGCCTTCGTACGCGCCGCCCAGCGGGTCGGCATCCCGCTCGCCACCATCCGCGAGGCCCTCGCCGAACTGCCCGAGGAGCGCACCCCGACCCGCGCGGACTGGGCCCGGCTCTCCGAGGCGTGGCGCTCGGAGCTGGACGACCGGATCAACCAGCTCAACCGGCTGCGCGACCACCTCACCGACTGCATCGGCTGCGGCTGCCTCTCGCTGGCCACGTGCGTGCTGTCCAACCCGGACGACGTGTTCGGCGAGCGCGCGGCCGGGTCCCGTCTGATGCGGGAGGAGCCGGGGCCGCGTGCGCACTCCTGAACTCGTCGCCGCGCTGGCGGAGATCGACGTGGTGTTCAACGGCGAGGCGAGCCGCGCCGAGTTCGGCTGCGCCCGCCACTGCTGCACCGCCGAGGACGCCGCGTACCTGCGTACCCCGCACACCCGCCTGCCGGCCGAGCTGCTGAACCGCTTCCTGCACAAGTCGCCGCAGCACTTCGCCGACCACGCCGCCGCGATGCGCCGCCTGCTGCCGCAGAGCGCGCACGCCCTGGCCGACGGCACCCTGGAGGACGCCGGGTGGATGCCGCTCGGGCTGAGCCGGGTGGACTGGCGGTCCTGGCGGGGCCCCCAGGCGCGAGCGGTCGAGGCGTTCTTCGGAGCCTGGTGGCGGGAGGCCCTCGGTGCCGCCGAGCCGCCCTACCCGGTCCGGGACATCTTCGAGATCTGCTGCTCCGTACTAGGTGAGGCGGCACCGCTGCTGGCGGCGTGGGAGGCCGGACCCGAGGCCGACGCGCATGTCGCGGACTGCGTGGAATGGTGGTCGGACGATCTTCTCGCCGACCGCTGGCCCTTCACGTGGTGGCGTCCGGACGACGAGCCCCGCGCTCGCGCCGAACTCCAGACCTGGCTGGGCGAACGCGCCCCCGCCCGCCTCCGGCCTCTCGGACTGACCGACCTCGCCGACCGCACGGCCCTCCTCGCGCTGCCGTACGACGCCCGCTGGAACGACCCCTACTGGTCCCGCTGAACCGCGTATTCGGTCAGTCCCGCCGCCACCAATCGGGCGTTGGACAGGGCTCGTTCACCGCCCGGCAGGAACAGCGTGTCCTCCAGGCCGATACGAGTCGCCAGTCCCAGCCGTCCGGCCAGCCGCAGCACGGGCCACGCGCCGCCGTCCTCGCCATGCAGCAGGACGGGACGGCCGTGCGCCGTGCCCAGTTCGGTGAGCAGGGCGTGCGCCGACGCCACGGCGGTCGCCGGACCGGTGTCCGTCACCTCCGCCAGTACCCGCAGCACGCGCGGCCCCAGCGGGGAGACGGCGAAGCGCGCCGCGCCCTCGGTGCCCGACCAGATGCCCGCCTCGACCCCGACGCCCCGCCTCAGCAGCAGCGCGGCAAGCTCCTCGGCTCCCGGCTCGTGCCAGTTGACCGAGGCGAAGTCGGGCAGCACCGACCAGGAGCGCACCCGCTCCAGCCGCGCGGCCGGATCGGGTTCCGCCCAGGCGCCGGTGGTCACCCCGACCGGCACCCCGGCGAGCCGGCGCAGTGCCTCGACCACGGGCCCGACGACGCGTGCGGACAGGGACTCCCGCCCGCACGGCGTCCGGGGATGCGCATGCGCCTCCGTGGCCCCGGCGGCGACCGCCTGCGCGGCCGACCGCGCCAACTCCTCCGGCGCCAGCGGGACTCGGGCCCCGTCCGCCGCCGTTCTGCTCCCGTTCAGACAGACCTGCACCCCACCATGGTGCCGCCCCGTCAGGCCGACATCAGCAGCCGCTCCCGCCGCGCCGAGGCCAGCGCGTCGTCGGTGAGGACCGGACGCGGCACCAGGATGCCGCAGTCCGTGCACACCGGCCCGGCCGAGGGCTCGTGATCGAGGCCGTACCGCCACACCAGCCGCTCGCCGTCGCAGACCGGGCACACCGACCCCGGCCGGCGCTCCAGGGCGCTGATGATCCGGTGCAGTACGTCGGCCAGCGGCTCACGGGGGTGCAGCCGCGGGTCGTCGCACCAGGCGACACCGAAGCCGCCCCAGGTCATCCGGTGCCAGTCGTCGACACTGCCCGGCCTGCGCAGGCCGTCGTGCTTCTCCTTCTTCCGGCGCTCGGCGAAATCGGCCTCGTAGGTCAGCCACACCGCGCGCGCCTGCTCCAGCTCCACCAGTGCGGCCACGAGCCGCGCCGGGTCGGGAGAGCGGTCCTCCGGGCCGAAACCGGCCCGCCCGCACAGATGGTCCCAGGTCGCCCGGTGCCCGTAAGGAGCGAACCGCTCCAGGCACTTGCGCAGTGAGTAGCGCCGCAGCGCCAGATCGCATCGCGGATCGCGCACCTGTCTCGCCAGACTTCGGAATCCGGCCATCGCCCTGCACCTCCGTCACACCTGTGTCCGCTCTTCGGTCACCTCGGCGTCGCCGTACGGCTGTCGCGCGACGTCGCCGGATAGACGTGTCGCGGGCAGATCCGGCTCCATCCGATTTCCGATGGCCTCCCATAACGCGTTCCGTGTTGACCGCCGGGCATCCGCCCGACCGGCCGCGGAACTTGACGCATGTTCACCTTTCTTCGCGGGGATACCGGCGGTAACGTCCGGCCCACCCCCGTCGGGAGGAGCTGCCATGCCACGGCGCACCCCACGTAACGCGTTGTCCGACAGACTCAGAACTCCTCGCACACTCTCCGGGTTCCTGAAGACGGCCTCGATATGCGTCCTGATCGCCGGTTGTCTTTCACCGCTCGGTCAGGCGGCGGCCGCCACAAGCGCTCCCACCGCGACGAACGACTACTGTTCCGGCCAGTGTTCGGACATCCTTCCGCCGGGTGAGAACGGCAATGCCACCCTGGCGCAGATCCTGCTCAACCAGGCTTTCGGCACCCAGCCGGCGCATGCCGAGGACCAGCTCGGCCCCTACGCGAATCTCGCCACCGGCCACCCCGGCCTGACCGACGCGAAGATCAACAACTTTTTCAACGACGCCTCGTTCGGCGTCCCCGCCGCCCAGGTCGCCTCCACCGAGAGGCCCGCCGGGCGCACCGACGTCACGATCGTCCGGGACAAGAAGACCGGAGTGCCCCACATCACCGGCACCACCCGCTACGGCACCGAGTTCGGCGCCGGTTACGCGGCCGGGCAGGACCGGCTGTGGCTGATGGACGTGTTCCGGCACGTGGGCCGGGGCCAGTTGACCGGCTTCGCCGGCGGCGCCCCCGCCAACCAGGGCCTGGAGCAGGAGTTCTACCGCCAGGCGCCCTACACCGAGGCCGACCTCCAGGCCCAGATCGACGGCGCCGTGGCCCGTAACGGCGAGCGCGGACAGCAGGCCCTCGCCGACGTCACCGCCTACCTGGACGGCATCAACGCCTACATCGACGCCTCCGACAGCGGCCGTTACTTCCCCGGCGAGTACGTCCTCACCGGCCACAAGGACTCCATCACCAACGCCGGCACCATCGACCACTTCAAGGTCACCGACCTGGTGGCGCTCGCCTCGGTGGTCGGCACGCTGTTCGGCTCCGGCGGGGGCGGCGAGGTGAACAACGCCCTCTCGCTGATCGCCGCCCAGTCCAAGTACGGCGTCGAGGAGGGCACCCGCGTCTGGGAGTCCTTCCGGATGCGCAACGACCCCGAGGCCGTCCTCACCCTCCACGACGGACAGCGCTTCCCCTACGCCACCCGCCCCGACAGCCCCCGCGGCCAGGCCCTGCCCGACGCCGGCTCGGTCACCCAGGAGCCGCTGGTCCACGACCGCACCGGCAGCGCGGGCACCGCGAGCGCCAGGAGTTCCTCCACCGCCGCCGCGAAGGACACCCTCAGCTCCGCCCGGCGCGGCATGTCCAACGCCCTCGTGGTCAGCGGCAAGCACACCGCCAGTGGCCACCCGGTGGCCGTCTTCGGCCCGCAGACCGGCTACTTCGCCCCGCAGCTCCTGATGCTCCAGGAGATCCAGGGCCCCGGCATCAGCGCCCGCGGCGCCTCCTTCGCGGGCCTGAGCATGTACGTCGAACTGGGACGCGGCCAGGACTACTCCTGGAGCGCCACCACCTCCGGCCAGGACATCATCGACACCTACGCCGTCGAGCTGTGCCAGGACGACCACCACTACCTCTACCGGGGCACCTGCACCGCGATGGAGCAGGTCGAGCGGAAGAACGCCTGGAAGCCCACCGTGGCCGACGGCACCGCCGCCGGTTCGTACACCATGCGGGTGTGGCGGACCAGGTACGGGCCCGTGCAGTACCGGGCGACCGTCGGCGGGAAGAAGGTCGCCTACACCACCCTGCGCTCCTCCTACCTGCACGAGGCCGACTCCATCATCGGCTTCCAGATGCTCAACGACCCCGGCTATGTGAAGGGCCCCGAGGACTTCCAGAAGGCGGCCCAGCACATCAACTTCACCTTCAACTGGTTCTACGCCGACTCCGCGCACACCGCGTACTACAACAGCGGCGACAACCCGGTCCGCGCGGCCGGTGTCGACGCCGAGTTCCCGGTGTGGGCCCAGCCGGCCTACGAGTGGCGGAACTGGGACCCGGCCGCCAACACCGCCGACTACACCCCGGCGGGCGAACACCCCAACTCCGTCGACCAGGACTACTACATCTCCTGGAACAACAAGCAGGCCGAGGCGTACACCGCCGCGCCCTGGGGCGAGGGCTCGGTGCACCGGGGCGACCTTCTCGACGACCGGGTGAGCAGGCTGGTCGCGCAGGGCGGGGTCACCCGGACCAAGCTGGTCCAGGCGATGGCGGACGCGGCCCTGGCCGACCTGCGCGCCGAGGACGTGCTGCCCGAGCTGCTCAAGGTCGTCAACTCGGCGCCGGTGGCCGACCCGACTGCGGCGGCGGCCGCGGCCAAGCTCCAGACATGGCTGGACGCGGGTGCCAGGCGCACCGAGACGTCGGCGGGGTCGAAGAAGTACGCCGACTCCGACGCGATCCGCGTGCTGGACGCCTGGTGGCCCCTGCTGGTGAAGGCCGAGTTCGAACCCGGCCTCGGCAGCGGCCTGTACGGCGCCTTCACCGCCAACCTCCCGGTGGACGAGGCACCCTCCGCCGGGCACGGCCCGACCGGATCGCACGCCGGAAGCTCGTTCCAGTACGGCTGGTGGAGCTATGTCGACAAGGACATACGGGCGGTGCTCGGTGAGCCCGTACAGGGCGGCCTGGCCCGCGAGTACTGCGGCGACGGCAGCCTCTCCGCCTGCCGGGACGTCCTGCTCGGCACGCTGAAGCAGGCCGCCGGGCTCACCGCCGCCCAGGTCTACCCGGGCGACGAGCTGTGCCCGGCCGGGGACCAGTGGTGCGCCGACTCGATCCAGCAGCGCACCCTGGGCGGCATCAAGCACGGCAACATCAGCTGGCAGAACCGGCCGACCTACCAGCAGGTCGTGGAGTACACCGCGCACCGCTGACGGCCCGTGAGCGGCGGCTCCCGGTACGGGGCCGCCGCGCTCAGCGGTACATCAGGTACTTCGCCCGCACCCGGCGGAAGGCCGTCAGCTCACCGTGCCAGGCGGCCGCCACCTCTTCCGCCCCGGCCCCGGCGTCGATCATCGTGCGCACCCGCTCCGAACCGGTCAGCTTGTCGATCCAGTTGTCCGGCCGCCAGGCGAACCCGTCCCACACCCGCCGTGCCGTCACCAGCAATGTCACCCCGGTCAGCACCGGGTCGAAGGCCGCCGGATCGTGCACATGGAGCTGCACCCCGCCGACCGTCTTCCCCTGGAACTTGGAGAACGTCGGCGCGAAGTACGCCTCCCGGAACCGCACCCCCGGCAGCCCCGCCCTGTTCGCCTCGCGGGCCCAGCGCCCGTCGATGCCCTCCGCGCCGAGGAGTTCGAAGGGGCGGGTGGTGCCCCGGCCCTCGGAGAGGTTGGTGCCCTCGAACAGACAGGTCCCGGAGTACACCAGGGCGGTGTCCGGGGTCGGCATGTTCGGGCTCGGCGGCACCCAGGGCAGCCCGCAGTCGCCGAAGAACATCCCGCGACGCCAGCCCGTCATGGTCACCGTCTCCAGCGGCACCGGCTTGTCCAGGAACTCTCCGTTGAACAGCCGGGCCAGCTCCGCCACGGTCATCCCGTGCGCCTGCGCGATCGGCCGCCGGCCGACGAACGTGGCGAACTCCTCGTGCAGCACCGGCCCCAGGGCGGCCCGGCCGGTCACCGGGTTCGGGCGGTCCAGCACCAGGAACCGCTTGCCCGCCAGCGCCGCCGCCTCCATGCAGTCGTACAGTGTCCAGATGTACGTGTAGAAGCGGGCGCCCGCGTCCTGGATGTCGAAGACGACCGTGTCCACCCCGGAGGCGGTGAAGACGTCGGCGAGCGCCTGGCCGCTCTTGAGATACGTGTCGTACACCGGCAGCCCGGTCGCCGGGTCGTTGTAGCGCCCCTCCGAGCCGCCCGCCTGGGCGGTGCCCCTGAAGCCGTGCTCGGGGCCGAAGACGGCGGTCAGCCGCACCCGGTCGTCCGCGTGCATCACGTCCACGATGTGCCGGACGTCGCGGGTGACGCCGGTCGGGTTGGTGACGATGCCGGCCTTCCGGCCGGCCAGCGGGGCGTAGCCGTCGGCGGCCAGCCGCTCGAACCCGGTGCGCACCCGGTGCCCGGCGCCGGCGTCCGAGGCGGGGGCCGGGACCCCGGCCCCGACGGCGGCCGTAGCGGTGGTGGCGAGCATGCTCCGTCTGGACAGCGTCATACGGGACCTCCGTGAGCGCGGCGGGTGTCATGACCACGGGGACGCTAGCGCCTGGCGGCCCGCCAGGGAACGCGCCGGACCGGGAGCCGTCGGGGATTCCCCTTCCCTCCGGCATACCGACTGGTTAGTCTGGCGCCGCGGCGGCGTGACCGCCGCGCACAGCCACAGCTCGAAGGAGGCCGCTGGTGGAAGCCGTGCAGGACGCCGGAGTCGTCGTCACCGGGGCGGGCGGGGGGATCGGGGCGGCTCTCGCCCGCCGGTTCGCCGCCGAGGGTGCCCGGGTCGTCGTCAACGACCTCGACGCCGAGAAGGCCAAGGCGGTGGCCGAGGAGATCGGGGGCATCGCCGTGCCCGGCGACGCCTCGGGCATCGTCGCCGAGGCCCGTGCGGCGCTCGGCGGCGCCATCGACGTGTACTGCGCCAACGCGGGCGTCGCCTTCGAGGACGGCACCCCCGGCGGCCCGCTGGACGAGCGGTCCTGGGCGGTGTCCTGGGACGTCAATGTGATGGCCCACGTCCGCGCCGCCCACGACCTGCTGCCCGGCTGGCTGGAGCGGGGCGGCGGCCGGTTCGTCTCCACCGTCTCCGCCGCCGGACTGCTCACCATGATCGGCGCCCCCTCCTACAGCGTCACCAAGCACGGCGCGCTGGCCTTCGCCGAGTGGCTGTCCCTCACCTACCGCCACCGGGGCGTGAAGGTGCACGCGATCTGCCCGCAGGGTGTGCGCACCGACATGCTGTCCGCCACCGGCAGCGCCGGCGACCTGGTGCTCCAGCCGACCGCGATCGAGCCGGCCGAGGTCGCCGACGCGCTGTTCGCGGGCATGGCCGAGGACCGCTTCCTGATCCTGCCGCACCCCGAGGTGGCCGAGTACTACCAGGCCCGCGCGGCCCAGCCGGACAAGTGGCTGGGCGGCATGAACCGGCTCCAGCGCGCCTGGGAGGACTCCCGCTGACCCGGCCCCGCCGGGGGATGGGAAGATCCTCCGGCGGGGAACCCTTCCCGCCCCAGTGACGACAGTCGGCGACCCGACGGAAAGGCAGGTGGCGGCAGTGCCCAGGAACACGGACGGAGACGCCACACCCGTCCCCCGGCGGCTGCTGGACGCCGCGACCCGCCTCTTCGCCGACCAGGGCTACGACCGCACCTCGGTGCAGGAGATCGTCGAGGCCGCCGGAGTCACCAAGGGCGCGCTCTACCACTACTTCGGCTCCAAGGACGACCTCCTGCACGAGGTCTACGCGCGCGTGCTGCGCCTCCAGCAGGAGCGCCTGGACGCCTTCGCGGACGCCGACGAGCCGGTGGAGAAGCGGGTGCGGGACGCGGCAGCCGACGTCGTCGTCACCACCATCGACAACCTCGACGACGCGATGATCTTCTTCCGCTCGATGCACCACCTGAGCCCCGAGAAGAACAAGCAGGTCCGCGCCGAACGCCGTCGCTACCACGAACGGTTCCGGGCGCTCATCGAAGAGGGCCAGCGCGAGGGCGTGTTCTCCACCGCCACCCCGGCCGACCTCGTCGTGGACTACCACTTCGGCTCGGTCCACCACCTCTCCACCTGGTACCGCCCCAAGGGCCCGCTCACCCCGCAGCAGGTCGCCGACCACCTCGCCGACCTCCTGCTGCGCGCCCTGCGCCCGTAGCGGCAACGCGTAAGGGGCGCCCGCAGTGGAGGGCGCCCCTTACAACAGGTGCTTTTACAGGTACTTCTTCAGCTCACGCCGGGCCAGCGAGCGCTGGTGCACCTCGTCGGGGCCGTCCGCCAGCATCAGCGTGCGGGCCCCCGCGTACAGGTCGGCCAGCGGGAAGTCCTGGCTCACCCCGCCCGCGCCGTGCAACTGGATCGCCCGGTCCAGGATCTCCACCACCGCCCGCGGAGTGGCGATCTTGATGGCCTGGATCTCGGTGTGCGCGCCCCGGTTGCCGACGGTGTCCATCAGCCAGGCCGTCTTCAGCACCAGCAGCCGGAGCTGCTCCACCGCCACCCGCGCGTCCGCGATCCAGTTCTGCACCACCCCCTGCTGCGCCAGCGGCTTGCCGAACGCGGTACGCGACACCGCCCGCCGGCACATCAGCTCGATGGCCCGCTCGGCCATGCCGATCAGCCGCATGCAGTGGTGGATGCGCCCCGGACCGAGCCGGGCCTGAGCGATGGCGAAGCCGCCGCCCTCCTCGCCCACCAGGTTGGCCACCGGCACGCGCGCGTGGTCGAAGACGACCTCCGCGTGCCCGCCGTGCGAGTGGTCCTCGTACCCGAAGACCTGCATGGCCCGCTTCACGGTCACACCGGGCGTGTCCCGCGGGACCAGCACCATCGACTGCTGACGGCGCAGGTCCTCGCCGTCCGGGTCGGTCTTGCCCATCACGATGAAGATCTTGCAGTCCGGGTTCATCGCCCCGGAGATGTACCACTTGCGGCCCGTGATGACGTATTCGTCACCGTCCCGCTCGATGTGGGTGGTGATGTTGGTGGCGTCCGAGGAGGCCACCTCCGGCTCGGTCATGGCGAACGCCGAGCGGATCTCCCCGGCCAGCAGCGGCTCCAGCCACTGCTTCTTCTGCTCGTCCGTGCCGAACTGCGCCAGCACCTCCATGTTCCCGGTGTCCGGTGCCGCGCAGTTCAGCGCGGTCGGCGCCAACTGCGGGGACCGGCCGGTGATCTCGGCCAGCGGCGCGTACTGGAGGTTGGTCAGCCCGGCACCGTACTCGGCGTCGGGCAGGAAGAGGTTCCACAGGCCCTGCCGCCGCGCCTCGGCCTTCAGCTCCTCCACCACCGCCGGGGTGTCCCAGGGGGAGTCCAGCAGCGCCCGCTGCTCCTCGGCGGTCTTCTCGGCCGGGTAGACGTACTCGTCCATGAAGGCGAGGAGACGGGTGCGGAGTTCCTCGGTGCGCGCGTCGAACGCGAAGTCCATCTGCTCTAGCCTTCCTGAAGCGTGGTCAGTCCGTGGTCGATGAAGACGGGCACCAGGTCCCCGATGCGGTCGAAGCCGCTGCCCACCGTCTGGCCGAGGGTGTACCGGTAGTGGATGCCCTCCAGGATCACGGCGAGCTTGAACCAGGCGAACGCGGTGTACCAGTTGACGTCCGAGACATCGCGGCCGGAGCGCTCCGCGTACCGCTCGATCAGCTCGGCGGGCGTGGGGTGGCCGGGGGCCTCTGCGGTGGTGGAGACGGGGGAGTGGGCCATCCCGAGCGGCTGGCTGTACATCACCAGCAGGCCGAGGTCGGTGAGCGGGTCGCCGAGGGTCGACATCTCCCAGTCGAGGATGGCCTCGATCCGGTCGCCCTCGCCGATCAGCACGTTGTCCAGGCGGTAGTCGCCGTGCACCACGGCCGGCGCCGGGGAGGTGGGCAGCGAGCGGCCGAGGGCCGCGTGCAGCTCGTCCACGCCCGCCAGTTCGCGGTTGCGGGAGGCGTCGAGCTGCTTGCCCCAGCGGCGGAGCTGGCGGTCCAGGAAGCCCTCGGGCCGGCCGAAGTCGGCGAGCCCCACCTCGGCGGGGTCCACCGCGTGCAGCTCGACGAGGGTGTCCACCAGCGACAGCACCGCGTTCCGGGTGCGCTCCGCACCGAGCGGCGCGAGCTGGTCCGCCGTGCGGTACGGGGTACCCGCGACGAACTCCATCACGTAGAACGGGGCGCCCAGCACCTCGTCGTCCTCGCACAGCAGCACCGGCCGGGGGACCGGCACGCGGGTGGGGTGCAGGGCGCTGATCACCCGGTGCTCGCGGCGCATGTCGTGCGCGGTGGCCAGGACGTGGCCCAGCGGCGGGCGCCGGACGACCCAGCGGGAGGTGCCGTCGGTGACGGCGTAGGTGAGGTTCGACCGTCCGCCCTCGATCAGCCTGCCGGTCAGCGGACCGGTCACCAGGCCGGGCCGCTCACGGTCGAGCAGCGCGCGCAGCCGGTCGAGATCGAGTCCGGGCGGGTGGTCGGCGCTCATACATCACTCCTACGAACGGGTGAACAGGAACGCGTCACATGATGCCGACCGGTCGGTATGCCGTCCAGTGTGTGCACCGTAAAGCGTGCGCCGACGTGACCGGACACACGCCGGGCGCCGCGTGTCCGGCGTGGTCGCGGAGGGCTCGGCGGGTGGGGGCGGTGACGACGGACAGGCTATGCGTGAACGCCGCGAACCGCCCGTATCGGGACACCGGGGTTGCGCGGCTGGTGAACACCCTTGTACGCGTCCGCGAAGATCGGCAAGACACCCCTTAGCTCACCAGCACCCCCGCGCACAGCGCCAGCGCCACCGCGCACCCCGTCGCCGCCCATGCCAGGCGCGGGGTGAGCGTGGGCGGTTCCGGGCTCGCCGCCAGGGTGCGGATGCGCAGGTGGGCCAGGGCGAGGAGGGCCAGCCAGCACACACAGCACAGCAGGACCAGCACCGCCCCGGTCGTGGGGCCGGCGGCGCGGACCGACGCCCGTATCGCCAGCACCGCGGTCACCGTGCCCGACAGGGTCGTACGCCGCCACGCCAGCCGGGTGCGCTGCGGCTGGAGCCCCGCGTCGCGGGCCGGAGCGGTCATCCCGCCCATCCGGCCAGCACCACCACGACCATCACCACCGCGACCACCGCCACCAGCAGGCTCAGCACCGCCGGGAACCGGGACACCGGCAGGTCATCGCCCCGCCGCATCGCCTGCTCGCAGCGCATCCAGTGGTGCACGGCCCGCAGCGCGCACAGCACCCCCGCGCCCAGCAACGCCAGCGCCAGCGCCACCCGCCACGCCCAGCGCAGATGCGGCAGGAACTGGTCCACCGCGAAACCGCCGCCGATCAGTGCCAGCGCGGTCCGCAGCCAGGCCAGGAAGGTCCGCTCGTTGGCCAGCGAGAACCGGTAGTCCGGGGTGGTGCCCTGGTCCCGCACCCGCTCGGGTTCGAGCCAGAGCCGGACGTTGCGTACGAATTCGCTCACACGCCGGACCCTACCGGCGCGTCACCCGGCCGCCCGGAACGCCCTCAGCCGCTCGTGCGCGGCCAGCCCGTCCGGCACCCACTCCCACTCGCCGACCCGCGCGGCCACCTCCTCGTCGGTGAGGAAGGCGTGCCACTGCACCTCCTCCACCTGCGGTCGCACCGGCAGGTCGCAGCGGACCTCGTACACCGCCGACCACCAGCCGTGCCCGGCCTCGTCCTCATAGAGGAACTTGAAGAGGTACTCCGGCCCGGGCAGCCCGCTCACCCCCAGCTCCTCCTCCGCCTCGCGCAGCGCCGCCTCGTCGTAGGACTCGCCCGCGCCGACCACCCCGCCCACGAAGAGGTCGTACAGCGCGGGGAAGACCAGCTTGGTGGCGGTGCGGCGGTGCACGAAGAGGCGGCCCTCGGCGTCGCGGACCTGGACGAAGACGCAGCGGTGGCGCAGCCCCCTGGCGTACGCCTCGCCGCGCGGGGCCTGAGTGACGACACGGTCGTGCTCGTCCACGATGTCGAGGATCTCGTCGGCGGGGTTCATCCCGCCATCCAAGCAGCTCAGTTGCGCTGCAGATCCCGTACCGGCCGCTCCTCGGCCGTGCCGCACGGCATCGCCGGGTGCATGCCCAGCAGCACGATGCCCCCGACGATCGCCGCGAGCCCGGCCGCCTCCCAGGCCAGCGCCCCGGTGTCGGTGTGCAGCCGGTCGCCGAGGAAGCCGACCCCGCACAGGATGCCCGCGAGCGGCTGGGCGGCGGTCAGGGCGGGCAGCGACATGCGCAGCGGCGCCGTCTCGAACGCGCTCTGCACCAGCAGCAGCCCGGTCACCCCGAGCGCCAGCACCGCGTACGGATGCCCGCCTGCGAAGAGTTCGGTGAAGCCGCCCTCCCGGAAGCGGATGCTGCTCACGCGGGTCAGCGCGTCCTGCACGCCGTAGAGGAGCCCGGCGGCCGTCGCCAGCAGCACCGGGCTCCCTGTGGTGCGCGAGCGTTTCGCCCAGCCGGCCAGCGCCAGCGCCACCCCCACCGTCACGCCGAGGATCAGCCAGTGCCGCACCGGGTCGGTGACGGCGGTGCCGCCGCGCGGCCGGCCGGCAAGGATGAACGTGCTCACCCCGCCCGCCAGCAGCACCAGCCCCGCCCAGCCCTGCCGGCCCACCGGCTGGCCGGTCTGGTGGCGGGAGAGGGCGAGCGCGAACAGCAGGTTGGTGGCGAGCAGCGGCTCCACCAGCGAGATCTCCCCGTTGCCGAGCGCCACCGCGCCCAGCGCCATGCCGGCCACCATCAGCGCGGTACCGCCCAGCCAGCGCGGCACCCGCATCAGGTCGAGCAGCAGCCGGAAGGACAGGAAGTCGCTCGGGGGCGCCTCACGCGCGACGTTCTGCTGAAGCACGAACCCGAACCCCAGGCACGCCGCGGCACTCACGGCGAGGAGGAGAACCAGAACGGACACGCTGCGTACCTCGATCATCGGCCGGGCCACGATTGCGTAGGCCGACTGTAGCGCCCCGCAAGGCCGGGACTGTGGAGAGTGCCCGGAACCGGACACGTTTCGGGGGAACCGCCCCGTCATGTTCCGTCTCCCCGCCCCCCGGCGCCATGGCGTACGCCACACCCGCCGCCCCCGGACCGGACTGACCGACGCCGACCAGGGAACCTGTGCCCCAAGTCCCTCTGCTGCCGCGGCGGTTGGACGGAGCAACACTTCGATTCCGCTTGACGCAAACCTAGGCGGGGAGTTTGCTGTGAGTGATCGGCCGATGGCAGCCCGAAAAACAGGAAGTCCCGCGGTGCCCCTGACCCCGCCCCCGCCCGTCACAGACCGGGCCCCCTCGGACCCGCCCGGCGGCCTCGCCCCGGAGCACTCCGGCACCTTCGACGCCGCCCTCGGCGACGCCGAACTCCTCGCCGCGCGCGCCGCCCTGGGCCAGGGCCGCTGGCAGTCCGCCCGCTCCCTGCTGCTGCACACCGGCGACGAGTGGGACCGCCGGGGCCACCGGGTCACCGTGCTCGCCGCCGGTCCCGGCGCCCACAGCCTGGCCGGGCAGTGGCTGCTCGCCGAACCCGGTTCCGCCGACGCGGCCACCCTGCTCGCCCTCGCCCTGGTCCACCGCGCACTGCGCGGCGAGGGGGACCCCGAGCACGCCCGCGCCTCCTGCCGCACCGCCGCCGGCCTGGCACCCGCCGACCCCACCCCCTGGCTCGGCCTGCTCCTGCTGGCTCGCGCCCTCGGCCCCGAGGCCGAACTGACCGCCGCCTTCAAGGAACTGCGCGCCCGCCACCCCGAGCACCACCACGGCCACCACCTGCTCATCGCCGGCCTCGCCGAACGCCCGCCCGGCGGCCCCGAGTCCCACGAGGCGTACGACACGGCCGAGCGCGCCGCCGCCGAGGCCCCCGCCGACTCCCCGCTCGCCGTCCTCCCGGTCGTCGCGTACGCCGAACGCCACCGCGTCCTCGCCGCCGCCGGTCTCGCCCCGGCCGTCCCCGGCCCGGCCCCCTGCGCCCACTGGACCGGCCCCCGCGCCCGCCGGGTGCTGCGGGCCGCGTTCGACTGGTGGCTGGAGTGGGAGCACGACGAACACCCCAGGCGCCACCTCGACCTGAACCACCTGGCGTTCGCCATGTCCGCCGCCGGGCGCCCCGCGGAGGCCGCGGCCCTCTTCCACCGCATCGGCCCGCACGCCACCCGCGCCCCCTGGTCCTACACCGGCCAGGACCCCTCAGCCGCCTTCCACCGGGCCCGCGCCCATGCCCTGGCCACCGGCTGACCCCCGGAAACACTGGCCCCACGGCCTGCACCCGTGCTCGAATGACGACGTGACCCCCGACCCGGACCGGCACGCCCCCGACCCCGCCGAAGACCCCGACGCGCACGGCAGGCCCATCGGCCGCCGACTCTTCCTCGGCACCCTCGGCCTGGGCGCGCTCGGCGTCGCCACCGCGCCCTGGCTGCAACGCGGCGCGGAGAACGCGCTCGGCGCCCTCTCCGGCCAGGACCCCACCGGCCTGAGCGGGCTGCTCCCCAACGGCGGCGGCTTCCGGTACTACTCCGTCGCCGCCTCCGTCCCGCACAAGGGCCCCGCCGACTACAGGCTCACCGTCGACGGCCTGGTGGACCACCCCCGCGCCTACACCCTCGCCGACCTGCGCGCACTGCCCCGCACCCGGCTGACCAGGGACGTCCAGTGCGTCACCGGCTGGCGTGTGCCGGGCACCCCCTTCGAGGGCGTCCGCCTCGGCACCCTGCTGGACGCGGCCGGCGTCCGCCCCACCGCCCGGGCCATCCGCTTCACCTGCTTCGACGGCACCTACACCGAGAGCCTCACCCTGGACCAGGCCCGCCGCCCCGACGTCCTGGTGGCGCTGCGGATGCAGGGCAAGGACATCGGCCACGACCACGGCGGTCCCGTCCGCCTCTATGTCGCCCCGATGTACTTCTACAAGTCCGCCAAATGGCTCTCCGGCATCACCGTCAGCGACCACGTCGAGCCCGGTTACTGGGAGAGACTCGGCTACGACGTCGACGCCTGGGTCGGCCGCTCGAACGGACGGACCGATGACCCTACGAGCTGACACCCCGGTGCCCACCAGCGCCCGCGTCCACCGCTTCACCCCCGCCGAACGCTGGGTCCACCGCACCAGCGCCGCCCTCATGGCCGTCTGCGTGGCCACGGCCGCCTGCCTCTACGTGCCCCAGCTCGCCGTGATGATCGGCCGCCGTGAACTCGTCGTACGCGTCCACGAATGGGCCGGGCTCGCACTGCCGGTGCCGGTGCTGCTGGGCCTCATCTCGCGGGCGTTCCGCGCCGACCTGGGCGCGCTCAACCGGTTCGGCCCGCACGACCGGCGCTGGCTGCGCGCCGCCCTGCGCCGGGACCGGCGGTACGCGGAGCGCCCCGCGGGCAAGTTCAACGCGGGGCAGAAGGTCTACACGGCCTGGATCGCCGGGGCCGTCCTGGTGATGCTCGGCACCGGCCTGATGATGTGGTTCACCCACCTCACCCCGCTGCTGTGGCGCACCTCGGCCACCTTCGTGCACGACTGGCTGGCCCTCACCGTCGGCGTGGTGCTCGCGGGACACATCGGCAAGGCCCTCGGCGATCCGGAGGCACGGCGGGGACTGCGCACCGGCACCGTGAGCCGGGAGTGGGCGGAGCGGGAACACCCGCTCTGGCGCCCGTGACCCCGCGTCCTCAGAGCACGCTCGTCATGCCGCCGTCGACGTAGAGCACCTGGCCGGTGACGAAGTCGGCGGCGGGGGAGACCAGGAACAGCAGCCCGCCGACCAGGTCCTCGGTACGCCCCCAGCGCCCGGCCGGGGTCCGCCCCCGCACCCACGCGCTGAACTCGGCGTCCTCGACCAGCGGCCGGGTCAGCTCGGTCTCGATGTAACCGGGCCCCAGCCCGTTGACCTGCACGCCCTGCGGACCCCAGTCCGCGCACATGCCCTTGGTGAGCATCTTCAGCGCGCCCTTGGTCGCCGCGTACGGCGCGATGCCGGGGCGGACCACCTCGCTCTGCAGCGAGCACACGTTCACGATCTTGCCGCGGCCGCGCCGGGTCATCCGCCGGGCGGCCTCGCGGCCGGTGAGGAACGCGCTGGTGAGATTGGTGTCGAGGATGCGGTGCCAGTCGGAGTCGGTGAACTCCAGGAGCGGCGCCCGCAGTTGCATCCCGGCGTTGTTGACCAGGATGTCCAGCGGGCCCACCCGCTCCTCGACCTCGGCGATCCCGGCGGCCACCGAGGGGCCGTCGGTCACGTCGAACACCGCCGTGTGCACCAGGCCGCCCGGCAGTTCCGCCGCGGCCCGCGCGAGGCGGTCACCGTCACGTCCGTTGAGGACCACGGTGCAGCCCGCCTCGGCGAGACCACGGGCCAGGGCGAGTCCGATGCCCCGGCTGGAACCGGTGACCAGGGCCGTACGGCCGCTGATGTCGAAGAGAGGGTGAGCCGTCATCGCCGCTCCTAGATGACCAGTGACAGCAGCAGGACCAGGGCGCCGGCGACCACCGAGATGATGGTCTCCATCACCGACCAGGTCTTCACCGTCTGGCCGACACTCAGGCCGAAGTACTCCTTCACCAGCCAGAAGCCGGCGTCGTTGACATGGCTGAAGAAGAGCGAACCGGCGCCGATGGCCAGCACCAGCAGGGCGGTGTGCGTGGTCGACATGTCGGCCGCGAGCGGCGCGACCAGACCGGCCGCCGAGACCGTCGCCACCGTGGCGGAGCCGGTCGCGAGGCGGATCGCCACCGCGATCAGCCAGGCCAGCAGCAGCGCCGGGATCGACCAGTCCTTGGAGATGTCCAGGATCATCTGGCCCACACCGCAGTCGATCAGCGTCTGCTTGAAGCCACCGCCCGCGCCGACGATCAGCAGGATGCCGGCGATCGGCATCAGGCCCTTCTCGACGGTCTGCTGGAGTCGGCCCTTGGTGAAGCCCGCGGGGCGGCCCAGCGTGAAGAAGCCGACGATCACCGCGGCGAGCAGCGCGATCAGCGGGGAGCCGACCACGTCGAAGACCCGCTGGGTCATGTTGGCCGGGTCGTCGATGACGATGTCCACCAGGGCCTTCGCCAGCATCAGCACCACCGGCAGCAGCACGGTGGCCAGCGTGGCGCCGAAGCCCGGACGGCGCTCAAGGCTCTCCGAGGCGCGCTCCGGGATCATCCGGTCCGGCGCCTGGACGTCCACCCAGCGGGCGGCGACCTTGGAGAACAGCGGACCGGCGATGATCACGGTCGGGATGGCGACCACGATGCCGAGCGCCAGGGTGACACCCAGGTTGGCCTTGACCGCGTCGATCGCGACCAGCGGGCCGGGGTGCGGCGGGATGAGGCCGTGCATCACGGACAGACCGGCCAGCGCCGGGATGCCGATGCGCATCAGCGAGTAGTTGCCGCGCCGGGCGACCATCAGGACGACCGGGATCAGCAGCACGATGCCGACCTCGAAGAACAGCGGCAGACCGATCACGGACGCGATGAGCACCATGGCCCACGGCATCGCACGGCCGCCCGCCTTGGCGAGGATCGTGTCGACGATCTGGTCGGCGCCGCCGGAGTCGGCGAGCAGCTTGCCGAGGATCGCGCCGAGCGCGATCAGCACACCGACACCGGCGACGGTGCTGCCCAGGCCGGTCGTGAAGCTCACGATCGCCTTGTCGAGCGGGGCACCGGCCACCGCCGCGAGCACCAGCGAACCGATGGTCAGGGCCAGGAAGGCGTGCAGCTTGAACTTGGTGATGAGAAAAACGATGACGGCGATGCCCGCCAGGACGGCTATGCCCAACTGGGCGTGGCCGGCCGAGGTGATCGGCTGGACGGTGTCCGCTGCCAGCATCTCGACGCTGAGTCTGGTCACGGGATTCCCTTGCGGTTACGGGGATTCGGGGGACATGAGGGGGGTGGAGAAAAGGGGGTACTGCGGGTACTGCGTTTACTGCGGTCCGTCGAGGGGGACTACGCGGCGGCGAACGCGGCCAGAGCCTCGGCCGCCCGCTCGGTGATCTCCTCGGGGGACCCGCTGACGTCGACGGCGACACCCGCCTCGTCCGCCTGGAGCGGCTGGAGCGTGGCGAACTGCGAGTCCAGCAGCGCGGTCGGCATGAAGTGGCCCTGACGCTGGGACATCCGGCTCTCGATCAGCTCACGGCTGCCGGTCAGGTGCACGAACACCACACCGGGGGCCTCGGCCCGCAGCCGGTCGCGGTACGACCGCTTCAGCGCCGAGCTGCTGACCACCCCGCCGAGTCCCGCCCGGCCGTGCGCCCAGCGCCCGATGGCATCGAGCCACGGCCACCGGTCGGCGTCTTCCAGGGGGGTGCCCGCCGACATCTTGTCGATGTTCGCCTGCGGGTGGAAGTCGTCGCCCTCGGCGTACGGGACGCCCAGCCGGGCGGCGAGCAAAGGACCGATCGTGGTCTTGCCCGTCCCGGCGACGCCCATCACGACGACGACCTGGGGGGTGCGCATGACTGCCTCGCTGTCTTCTTCGACATCGACGCCGTACTCCGGCGTCGATGTACTGAAACCCATTAGGTACGACAAATTCAAGTGGGTGTGACATATAAGTCTGACTTTTTATGGCTGTGATCCAGGCCGTACGCTGAGTGCATGAGCACACCGGGCCGGGGGCTGCACGGCCGCGTACTGGACACCCTCGGCCCCGCGATCACGGCGGGCGAGTACCCGCCGGGCAGCGTGCTGCGTACCGACGAACTCGCTCAGCAGTTCGACGTCTCCCGCTCCGTCATGCGCGAGGCGGTGCGCGTGCTGGAGTCCATGCACCTGGTCGCCTCCCGTCGCCGCGTCGGCGTCACCGTCCGTCCCAAGCACGAGTGGAACGTCTACGATCCGCAGGTCATCCGCTGGCGCCTCGCGGGCGCCGACCGCCCGCACCAACTGCGCTCGCTGACCGTGCTCCGCTCCGCGATCGAGCCGGTCGCGGCGGGCCTGACCGCCCGCAACGCCACCGCCGAGCAGTGCGCCGAACTCACCGAGTGCGCCCTCGGCATGGTCGCCAACTCACGCGGCCACAAACTGGACCAGTACCTGATCCACGACATCGCCTTCCACCGGATCATCCTCACGGCGTCCGGCAACGAGATGTTCGCCCGGCTCGGGGACGTCGTCGCCGAGGTCCTCGCGGGCCGCACCCATCACGACGTGATGTTCGCCGACCCCGACCCGCCGGCTGTCACCCTGCACGTCCGGGTCGCCGAGGCCGTCCGCGCCGGCGACAGCGCCCGCGCGGAGGAACTGACCAGGGAGATCACCGTGGGCGCGCTCCAGGAACTCGACATCCTGGTGCCGTAGGGCGGGGTTCAGTCGAGGAACTCCCCGTCGACGTACACCCAAGCCCCGTCCACCCGCTCGAACCGGCTCCGCTCATGCAGCGAACCGCCCCGGTACGAGGCCCGGAACGTCACGGTCCCGGTCGAGTGGAAGGCCGAACCGCCCTCGGTGTCCAGGATCTCAAGACCCGTCCACCGCATCCCGGGATCGAGGTCGAGCTCTTCGGGCCGCGTCCGCGGATGCCAGGTCCGCACCAGATACGCCACGTCCCCCACCACGAACGCGCTGTACCGCGACCGCATCAGCGCCTCCGCGCTCGGCGCGGCGACGCCCCCCGAATGGAACCGCCCGCAGCAGTCGGCGTAGCCCCCCGGCAGTCCACAGGGGCAGAAGGCGGGAGCGGCGGTACGGGAAGGCGTACGGGAGGTGCGACGGGCCATGCGCGCCATTGTGCCGGACCGCGCCCGGACCCCGGAAAAGCAGAAGGACCCCTGATCAACAGGGGTCCTCCAGTGGTGTCCGAGGGGGGACTTGAACCCCCACGCCCGATAAAGGGCACTAGCACCTCAAGCTAGCGCGTCTGCCATTCCGCCACCCGGACAAGGTGTCTGTCGTGCGGGGTGTGCCCCGCGGCGACGAAGGAAACATTACCAGGCTTTCGAGGGTGTCCGATCACCCCCGGCCCGGCCCCCCGCTGTGTGAACGCCCTGTGGCGGGGTGGACGGGAACGGGCCGGGCAGGGGGAGGATGGGGGTGACCCACCAGCAGTGACAGCGGGAGGAAGCAGCGTGAGCGAGACGGACACGGCCAGGGGCGTCACCGGTGAGGACGAGGTCGTGGACCTCTGCCGCGAGCTGATCCGGTTCGACACCAGCAACTACGGCGACCACTCCGGCCCCGGCGAGCGCGCCGCCGCCGAGTACGTCGCCGGGAAGCTCGCCGAGGTCGGCCTGGAGCCCAAGATCTTCGAGTCGCATCCGGGGCGCGCGTCCACCGTCGCCCGCATCGAGGGCGAGGACCCCTCCCGGCCGGCACTGCTGATCCACGGCCACCTGGACGTCGTACCGGCCAACGCGGACGACTGGACTCACGACCCCTTCTCCGGCGAGATCGCCGACGGGTGCGTGTGGGGGCGCGGGGCCGTCGACATGAAGGACATGGACGCGATGACCCTGGCGGTCGTCCGCGACCGGCTGCGCAGCGGGCGCAAGCCCCCGCGCGACATCGTCGTCGCCTTCCTCGCCGACGAGGAGGCGGGCGGCACCTACGGCGCCCGGTACCTGGTCGACAACCACCCCGAGCTGTTCGAAGGCGTCACCGAGGCGATCAGCGAGGTCGGCGGGTTCTCCTTCACGGTGAACGAGCAGCGGCGGCTCTATCTGATCCAGACGGCCGAGAAGGGCATGCACTGGATGAAGCTGACCGTGGCCGGCACCGCCGGGCACGGTTCGATGATCCACCGGGACAACGCCATCACCGAGCTGTCCGAGGCGGTCGCCCGCGTCGGCCGCCACAAGTTCCCGGTACGGGTCACCAAGACCACCCGCGCCTTCCTGGACGAACTCGGCGACGCGCTCGGCACCGAACTCGACCCCGAGGACATGGAGTCGACCCTCGCCAGGCTCGGCGGCATCGCCAAGCTCATTGGCGCCACCCTCAGCAACACCGCCAACCCGACCCAGTTGACCGCCGGTTACAAGGTCAACGTCATCCCCGGCGAGGCCACCGCACACATCGACGGCCGGTTCCTGCCGGGCCATGAGGATGAGTTCCTCACCGACCTCGACCGGCTGCTGGGCCCGAACGTGCGGCGCTCGGACGTCCATGCGGACAAGGCCGTCGAAACCAGCTTCGACGGTGCCCTCGTGGAGGCCATGCAGTCCGCACTGCTGGCCGAGGACCCGATCGCGCGTGCGGTGCCGTACATGCTCTCCGGCGGTACGGACGCCAAGTCGTTCGACGACCTCGGTATCCGCGGCTTCGGCTTCGCGCCGCTCAAGCTGCCCCCGGAGCTGGACTTCGCCGGGATGTTCCACGGCGTGGACGAGCGGGTTCCGGTCGACGGGCTGCAGTTCGGCGTGCGGGTGCTCGACCGGTTCATCGACGCCTCCTGACGGACGCCGCCGTGGGTAATCAGGCAGGCGTACGAGATCAACTGAGAAGAGTGAATGCGACGATAAGCTCGTAGCTCGATTACTCCCTCCTCGTTACTCGTGATGTGACCCCGCACCTTGGGGCCGCCTTTCCAACTAGGAGGAATAATGATCAAGAAGGTCG
This sequence comes from Streptomyces griseoluteus, assembly GCF_004784465.1. GTDB lineage: Bacteria > Actinomycetota > Actinomycetes > Streptomycetales > Streptomycetaceae > Streptomyces > Streptomyces griseoluteus. Next base: position 116,152 of record NZ_SRRU01000007.1, read on the forward strand.
TCGCTGCCGCGGTTGCCACCGGTGGACTGGTCCTCGCGGGTGCGGGCATGGCCGCCGCCGACGCCGGTGCCGGCGGTGCCGCCGTGGGTTCGCCGGGCGTCCTGTCCGGCAATGTCGTCCAGGTGCCGGTGCACGTTCCGGTGAACGTCTGCGGCAACACGGTCGACGTGATCGGGCTCCTGAACCCCGCCTTCGGCAACGCCTGCGTCAACGACTGACGTCAGCCCTTCACAAGGCGTCTTCAGCGAACCGTCGGCCCCGGAAGCGCGATTCCCGCGCTCCGGGGCCGACCGGTTCCGCACCCAGTCGAAGCAGGTACATCCCAGGGGGGATCAGAACATGCGACAGGGCACCCGTAAGGGCCTGATGACGATGGCGGCCGCGACCGGAGTGATCGCGGCGGCCAGTGGATACGCGCACGCCGACGCGGGCGCGGCCGGCTCCGCCGCCCGCTCGCCCGGCGTGCTGTCCGGCAACACCGTGCAGGTCCCGGTCCACGTACCGGTGAACGCCTGCGGCAACACCGTCGACGTGGTGGGCCTGCTCAACCCGGCCGTCGGCAACGCCTGCGGCAACGGCGCGCGCGGTGCGTCGGGGGGAGCGCACGCGGGCGCCCGCACCACCGACTCACCGGGGGTCGGCTCCGGGAACACCGTCCAGGTGCCGGTGGACGTGCCGGTCAACCTGTGCGGGAACAGCGTCGATGTGATCGGCGTGGGGAATCCGGCCGGGGGCGATCAGTGCGGGAACGGGGGGCACGGGCGGGAGCATGGGACTCCGCCGGGCCGGCCCGGCAATCCGGGGACGCCGGGGCATCCGGGCCACCCCGGCGGACCCGGGCACCACGGGGACTGCCCGCCCGGACACCAGGGACACCACCCCGGTCACCCTGGGACTCCAGGCAACCCCGGCCACCCTGGGAACCCCGGCACTCCTGGGAACCCCGGCACTCCAGGCAACCCTGGGAATCCCGGTACGCCCGGCAACCCTGCGCACCCCGGAACTCCGGGCAGCCCCGGTCAGCCGAGCAACCCCGGCACGCCCACCACCCCCTCCACCGGCGGGGGCCACACCCCGCAGGGGGCCTCCCAGGCCGGCTACGGCCACGCCTCAGGCGGGCAGCTCGCGCACACCGGTGACGACCTGCCCCTCGGCCTCGCGCTGTCGGCCGGCGCGGGCGCGGTCCTCGCGGGCGCGGTCCTGTACCGCAAGGCGCGCAACGCGGCCTGACCCGACGGGCCACCCGTAAGAGCCGGCCACTCGCAGGACGGAGCGGGCCCCTGCCGCAGGACGGCGGGGCCCGCTTCCGGTCATGTGCTCCCGCTCACCACGTGGCCCGCACCTGGCGGATGATCCGCCGGCGCAACCGCACCCTGCGGCTGCCGTCGCGCATGAGGCTCAGTCGGTCCAACTCCCAGTGTCCGTACTCGGCATGGTCCGTGAGTAGACGCGTCGCCTCCTTGCGGGACACCCCGCGGGGGACGTACACGTCGACAAATTCGTATTCCGGCATCGCATCTATTGTGCGGGCTGGTGCCCGGTACGGATAGCGTCTGCACTATGTCTGATGCTGCGCAGCCCACCGCTGCCGAGGTACGCGCCGCCGCCGAGGCGGTCAAGACCGCGCTCGACCGCCACCTGGCGGCCGTCGAACGCAGGACGGGTGACGACGACCCGGCCGTCCACGAGGCGTTCAATCAGCTTGCGGCGGCCGGCGAGGTGTACGACGAGCTGCTCTACGACCGCTACGACGAGGTCACCCCCTTCGAGATCCCCGGAGCCGACGACTCGCTGCCGCCGTACACGGGCCCGGAGGAGCCCCACGCCGTCAGCGTCCTGATCCGCCGCGACTACACGGTGGCCGAGCCCCCGCGGCTGCTGGCCCAGGCCCAGCGGGTGGAGGCCGCCGAGTTCGAGGACGCCCTCACCGAGGACGACACCGCGAACACGGTCCCCGGCGCGCTGGGCATCCTGTTCGGCGAGTTCGAGCCGGACGAGATCGCGTCCCGGCACCGTGAGTTCGGTCTCGCGGAGGGTGACTCCACCCTCTGGGTCACCGCGGCGGAGGAGGCGGCCGAGCCCGGCGAATGGCTGGAGGCCCCGTTCGAGGAGGCCGACCCGCAGCATGTGATCTGCCGCTTCGACGTCAGCGCGGTCTTCGACCGGGACGACAGCGACGACGACGCCGACGTGCCGGGCACGCTCCTGGAAGAGCTGGCCGACGACGATCTGGAGCCGCTCGACCGCGACCGGTGAACGCGCGGCGGTGCCCGTACCGGAGCACTCCGGTACGGGCACCGCCGTGTCCGGGCTCAGCCCGCCGGAGGGAGCTGCACGCGCAGCAGCGTCCGCAGCCGGGTCGTACGCGGCTTGGCCACGCTCTCCGCGACCGCCCTCGGCAGCGCCTGCTCCACACCGTGGACGACGGACAGGTGCCGGTCCGCCCGGCCGAACGCGGTGTACACCCACGGCCTGGTCAGCACGTTCGCCGCGTCACCGGGGAGCACCACCACGGCGGCGGGCCAGCGGCCGCCCACCGCCTGGTGCGCGGTCAGCGCCCAGCCGTGCCTGACCCGGCTCTCCACCAGCTCCCGGGGGACGACCACGGGCGCGCCCGCGCACTCCAGGTGCAGCCCCTCCGCGTCCGCGCGGACCACACGCCCCGGCACCGTACGGCCCGGCGCGGGGGAGTGGACGATCCGGTCGCCGGGGTCGAAGCCGCCGAAGCGGCCGGGGCCGGGGTTCAGCCGCTCCTTCAGGACCGTGTTGAGCGCGCGGGTGCCGGCGGCGCCGCCGTGGCCCGGCGTGATCACCACTGTCTCCTCGGGCGGGACCCCGAACGCGCGCGGCACCGAGTCAGCGACCAGCTGCACGGTGCGGTGCACCGCCTCGCCCGCGTCCCGGACCGGGACGATCACGATCTCCTTGCCGGGTGCCTCGACCTGGACCAGCTCGCCCACCCCGATGCCCGAGACCAGTTCACCGAGCGGGCCGGGGTCGGGGACGCGGGAGGCGACCTGCGGGCAGGCGGGGACGGCGAGCAGGTCGGCGAAGACCCGGCCCGGACCGGCCGACCACAGCACCGCGGGGTCGCCGCTGAGCACGAGGCGTGCGCCGTCGGGCAGCGACTCGGCCAGCATCGCGGCGGCCTCCACGTCCAGCTGGGGCGCGTCCAGGACGATCAGCAGGTCCAGGTCCAGCGCGCCCTCCGCGTCGCGGCCCGGGCCCGAGGCGCCGGACAGCAGGCCCGCGACCGTGCCCACGGCTCCGCCGGGCTCCTCGCCCAGGTACGCGGCGAGGCGCCGGGCGCCGTCGGGGGTGTGGCAGACCGCGAACGCGCGCAGGCCCGCCGCGCGGGCGGCGCCGAGCAGCGCGGCGGGTTCGGATCGGGCCGCCTCGCCGCCGGTGTGCAGTACCAGGCCGTGCCCGGCGACCTGGCGGGCCAGGTCGGCCGCGCCCCTGGTCAGCGCGCCCACGGCCGCCTCCCAGGGCTCCTCGGTCTCCTTGGGCACCGAGTTCACCAGCCGGGCCAGCGCGTCCGCGAGGCTCTCCTCGGCGAGGGCGTACCGCTCCAGACCGGCGAGGACACGGACCGGGACCTCCTCCTCGTCCGTCCCGGCCGCGGCCGACTGGGCTCCGGGTTCCTCCAGGGCGTCCTGGAAGACCAGGGCGTCGCCCTCCGCGAGCGCGCTCTGCACCGCCTCGTCGGGGTCCGGCACCGTCCGCTTGCCGAGAGCCTCGGTGAGGGCGGGCAGGTCCAGCGCGGTGTGCCCGGCGACGGCGGCCTGCTCCAGCAGCCACACCGTCAGCGCGCGCCCGCGCCGCTCGTCGTCCGGACGGCACTCCGCGCCCAGCAGGGCCCGCGCGAACCCGTCCGCCTGCTCCGGCCGCACTCCCGCGACCCGCAGCAACTGCCAGGGATCGGCGCGCAGCGTGTCCTCGGCACCGTCCCCGAGGGCGGCCGCCGCCTGCGGCGCCAACGCCTCCGGCGCTCCACCCTCGGCAAGCACCGCCCACACCGCCCCCACGGTCTCCGCGTCCGGCGCGGCCGTCACCGGCACGGGCTCCGGTCGCCGCACCGGCTCCGGCGCGGGCCGCCGGGGCGCGGGAGCGGCCTCGACGAAGGTGGGCGCGCTCGCCTTCTCCCCGCTCTCCACGGCCCGCACGGCGGCCAGCAGATCAGCCGCCCTGCCGCTCAGCTTCCCCCCGCTCTCCACAGGCCCCTGCCGCTCCGCCTTGCGCCGGGCGATCCGCTCCCGCTCCACCCGCTGAGCAGCCAACTCGGCTTCAGCCTCGGAGGGAGCACTCGCACCCTCAGCGGAGCCCGACGCACCGGCCTCGGCCGCCGGGCCGCCGTTCTCCACGTCGCCGGCGTCCACTTCGGCTCCGCCGTCCCCGGTCCCGGAGACCGCGCCCGCGTCTTCGGGGGCCCCGGCGGACGGCGTCCGGGCAGACGCATCGGCGCCGTCCGTGCGGCCACCGCTCCTCGGCTCACCGTCGTCCGGCGCGCCGGCATCGTCCCGGCGGTCGCCGGCCGTCTCGGCCGCCTGGGCAGTGGGCTCCGCACCGCCCCCGGACACCTCGGCCCCGCCGTCCCCGGCAGCCCCCGTCGCGACTTCCGTCGCTCCGCCGGAGGTGCCCTCGGCCGGGGTGGGGGCCGGGGAAGCGGCCCCTTCCGTGTCGCCGGCAGGCGTCTGCTCCGTGGTCACAGGGTGCTCCAGTCGTGATCGGGGTAGCGGTGCACCGGGGCCGACACGTCGTCCAGCGCCCGGCAGATCTCGTCAGGAAGACTAAGCGCCTCCACTGACAACGCCGCCGCGAGCTGCCGTGCGTTGCGCGCGCCGACGACCGGGGCGGTGACACCGGGTCTGTCCCGGACCCAGGCGAGGGCCACCTGGAGCGGGGTCACCGCGAGCCCGTCGGCGGCCGTGCTGACCGCGTCCACGATCCGGCTCGCGGTGTCGTCGAGATACGGCTCGACGAAAGGCGCCATGTGCTCGGAGGCACCGCGCGAGTCGGACGGCACACCGCCCCGGTACTTCCCGGTCAGCACGCCCCGGCCCAGCGGGGAGGAGGGCAGCAGGCCGACGCCGAGGTCGAGCGCGGCGGGGAGCACCTCGCGCTCGGCGCCCCGCTGGAGCAGGGAGTACTCGAGCTGGGTCCCGGCCAGCCGGGTACGGACGCCCGGCGCGGCGAGCTGCCAGGTGGCGGCCTTGGCGAGCTGCCAGCCGCAGAAGTTGGACACCCCCGCGTACCGCGCGCGCCCGCTGCTGACCGCGAGGTCGAGCGCCTGGAGCGTCTCCTCCAGGGGGGTGGAGGGGTCATGGCAGTGGATGTGCCACAGGTCGACATGGTCGGTGCCCAGCCGCTCCAGCGAGGCGTCGAGCGCGGCGAGCAGATGCCCGCGGGAGCCGTCGGCCGGGCGGTCGGGATCGGGCACGCTGCCGGCCTTGGTGGAGATCACCAGGTCCTCGCGGGGCACCAGGGAGTCCGTCAACCGCCCGAGCAGATACTCGGCCGCCCCGTCGCCGTACACGTCCGCGGTGTCGACGAGGGTGCCGCCCGCTTCCCAGAACGCCTTCAGCATGTCCGCGGCGTCGTGCTCCTCGGTGTCCCGGCCCCAGGTGAGGGTGCCGAGTCCGATCCGGGACACGCGCAGGCCGGTACGGCCGAGATGCCTCTGCTCCATGAGCGCGAGATTACTGGCCAGAGCTGCTGCCGTGGGTTGCCTGTGGACAACGGGACCCGGCCGCGACACCCGGCCGGAACACCCCCGTGACACCCGGCCGGGGTGGGCCGCGCGGGAAAGGATCGCTAAGGTCGGCCGCAGATACGTTACTTGCGAGTAAGGGGATCGGCATGCAGCTCGGGATCAACCTCGGCTACTGGGGCGCCGGGATGGACGGGGACAACCTGGCCGTGGCGCAGGAGGCCGACCGGCTCGGCTACAGCGTCTGCTGGGCCGCCGAGGCGTACGGCTCCGACGCCGCCACGGTGCTCACCTGGGTCGCCGCGCAGACGGAGCGGATCGACGTGGGCTCCGCGATCTTCCAGATCCCGGCCCGCCAGCCCGCCATGACGGCGATGACCGCGGCGACCCTGGACTCCCTGTCCGGCGGCCGCTTCCGCCTCGGCCTCGGCGTCTCCGGCCCCCAGGTCTCCGAGGGCTGGTACGGCGTCAAGTTCGACAAGCCGCTCGCCCGCACCCGCGAGTACGTGGACATCGTCCGCAAGGCGATGACCCGCGACCGCCTGTCGTACGAGGGTGAGCACTGGACGCTGCCGCTGCCCGGCGGCCCCGGCAAGCCGCTCAAGCTGACCGTGCACCCCCAGCGCGAGCACATCCCGCTCTACATCGCCGCCATCGGCCCGAAGAACCTGGAGCAGACCGGCGAGATCGCCGACGGCGCCCTGCTGATCTTCCCCTCCGCCGAGCACCTGGAGGACACCGCCGTCTCCTACCTGCGCGCGGGCCGGGAGAAGGCGGGCAAGACCCTCGACGGCTTCGACATCTGCCCCACCGTGCCGCTCGCGCTCGGCGAGGACGCCGACGTGACCCGGCTCGCGGACACCTTCCGTCCCTACACCGCGCTCTACGTGGGCGGCATGGGCAGCCGCAAGCAGAACTTCTACAACCGGCTCGCCCAGCGCATGGGGTACGAGAAGGAGGCCGCCGAGATCCAGGACAAGTACCTGGCCGGTGACAAGGACGGCGCCGCGGCCGCCATCCCGCACGACCTCATCGACAAGACCACCCTGCTCGGCTCGGTGGACCGCATCGCCGACCGGATGGCGGCCTATGCGGCGGCCGGCGTCACGACTCTCACCCTCGCCCCGGCCGGCTTCACCCTGGAGGAGCGGCTCGCGGCCCTGCGCGGCGGCGCCGAGGCCCTGGAGCGCGCCGGCCTCGCCTGACGCCGGCCGGGGGAGAGGCTCGCGGCCGTGGTGGGGGCTCGGGGGGTCTTCCCCGCCACGGCCGTCACGGGGAACAACGCGCCGGGCCGGACGCGGTTACGCCCCCACGCGTCCCTCCTTCGGCCCAGCGCGGATGTCCTCCTGTTGCGCGCCCCCTTGACCCGCATTTGACTACTTCTCTGCGGAATCGTGCAGAGAGGGGCCCCGCGATGCTTACGGCCAAAAGCCTGTTCCAGGAGATCCTCGACGACGACGCGTCCTTCCGGCTCTTCTGCTCCATCGCCGCCGGCGGCGAGTCCCAGGGCGGCTGGGAGAACGGCAGGATCGCCGCCCTGGTCCCCGAGAGCGCACGCGGGCTGGCGCCCCGGATCGCCCGGCACGGCGCCGACGAGGACAAGCACGGCCGCATCTTCGAGGCCCTGTTGCGCAAGCGCGGCCTGAAGCCCGTGGAGGTCCCGCCCGACACCGACTACACGATGCTCCTCGAACGCCACGGCATCGGGCTCGCCCACGACAAGCTCAAGGCCGACTGGCCGCTGACCGAGCAGGACATCGTCACCTACCTCGCGCACAGCCGGGTCACCGAGCAGCGGGCCTCCGAGCAGATGCGGATGCTCCTCAGGCACTTCGGCGACCATCCCGACCTCGGCCGCGCGGTGCGCATGATCTCCCACGACGAGGACAACCACCTGGCCTACTGCCACGAGGAACTCCTTCGCCTGGCGTACCAGGGCCACGGCCGGACCATCCAGCGCATCCTGCGCCAGAGCGCGCTCGCGGAGATCCGGATCTACCGGGACGTCAGCCTCGCCGTCATGGCGCACATGGGCCGCCTCCTTCGCTGGTCGGCCGCGAGGAACGCGCTCCTCGCGGCCGGCATCCACGCCCTGTACGCGTGGGAGCGGGCCGTCGGCTGGCGCCGCATGGTCACCCTGGAGATGCCCGAGCGGCGCGACGCCCTCGGCGGGGCCGCCCCCAGGGCGACCGAACTCGTGTGAGCTACAACCAGCCGCGCCGCTTGAAGTTCCGGTACAGCAGCAGCTCCAGCACCACCATCACCGCGACCACCGCGGGGTAGCCCCACACCCAGTGCAGCTCCGGCATGTGCTCGAAGTTCATGCCGTAGACGCCCGCTATCAGCGTCGGGATCGCGGCCATCGCCGCCCAGGACGAGATCTTGCGCATGTCGTCGTTCTGCCGCACACCCATCTGCGCCAGATGCGCGGAGAGGATGTCGGACACCAGCCGGTCCAGGCCCTCCACCGACTCGTTGACGCGGGTCAGGTGGTCGTTGACGTCCCGGAAGAACGGCCGCGCCGAGGTGTCCACGAACGGCACCGGGGTCGCGGACGGCCCCATCCCCGCCAGCCGGGTCATCGGCACCGTCAGCGGCACCGTCGCCCGGCGGAACTCCAGCACCTGCCGCTTGAACAGGTAGATCCTGGAAGCGGTGTCCCGTGACCCGGCGTCGGACGGGGAGAACACGTCCGCCTCCAGCTCCTCCAGGTCCGTGCCCAGCTCGGTCGCGACATCCAGGTACTGGTCCACGGTGGCGTCCGCCACCGCGTACAGGACGGAGGTCGGGCCGTGCCGCAGTTTGTCCGGGTCCTCCTCCAGCCGCCGCCGTACCTCCGGCAGCGGGGAGGGCTCGCCGTGCCGCACCGTCACCACGAAGGAGTCGCCGAGGAAGAGCATGACCTCGCTCGTGGTCACCGTGTCGCGCGCCGACTCGTAGGCCACCGGCTTCAGCACCACGAACAGCGAGTCGTCGTACGTCTCCAGCTTCGGGCGCTGGTGGGCCTTCAGGGCGTCCTCGACCGCCAGCGGGTGCAGCCCGAAGACCTTGCGGACCTCTTCGAAGTCGTCCGCAGCCGGATCGTGCAGCGCGATCCACACGAACGCGTCGTCGGACGCGCGCGCCTCCCGCAGGGCTTTCGCCGGGTCGTCGGACGAATCGGTCCGACGCCCGTCACGGTAGATGGCACAGTCGAAGATCACGGAGCGCATTCTCCCGCCGTCCTGCCCCGAACGTACTCAGGGTCTCCATCATTGTGCGCCCCCGGTCACCGCCCGGGGGCGCCGGTCTACGCTGGGCCGCATGCCCACCCTGATCCTCGTTAGGCACGGCCGTTCTACCGCCAACACCGCGGGGCTCCTCGCCGGCTGGACCCCCGGCGTCGCCCTCGACGAACGCGGCGCCGAGCAGGCCGCCGCCCTGCCGGGCCGCCTCGACGCCCTGCCGCTGGCCGAGATCGTCGTCAGCCCCCTCCAGCGCTGCCAGGAGACCATGCGGCCACTGCTGGACGCCCGCCCCGATCTCACTCCCCGCACCGACGACCGGATCGGGGAGTGCCACTACGGCGACTGGTCGGGCCGCAAACTGGCCGAGCTGAAGGACGAACCCCTCATGGAGGTCGTCCAGACGCACCCGTCCGCCGCCGCCTTCCCCGGCGGTGAGTCCCTGCGCGAGATGCAGACCCGCGCGGTCGCGGCCGTACGCGACTGGAACGCGCGCGTGGAGAGCGAGCACGGCCCCGACGCCGTGTACCTGATGTGCTCCCACGGCGACATCATCAAGTCGATCGTCGCCGACGCCCTCGGCCTCCATCTCGATCTGTTCCAGCGCGTCTCGGTGGAGCCCTGCTCGGTCACCGCGATCCGCTACACCCGGCTGCGGCCCTATCTGGTCCGCCTCGGCGAGACCGGCGACCTCGCCTCGCTGGCCCCCCGCGAGACGCCCCCCGACGACGACGCACCGGTCGGGGGCGGTGCGGGCGCACCGTGATCGCCGCCCGCAGTAGGGTGAGGCGGTCGGCCGCACGGTGTGCCCGCACGCCCGTACCGACCACTTGAACCGCTCGAACGATCACCGAACCCAATGGAGACAGGACGTGTCCCGTCAGGTGTTCCTCTACGACCCGCCGGACCGCTTCGTGGCCGGCACGGTCGGACTGCCCGGACGCCGTACGTTCTTCCTCCAGGCCACCGCGGGCCCGCGGGTGACCAGCGTGGCCCTGGAGAAGGCCCAGGTCGCCGCGCTCGCCGAACGCATGGACGAGCTCCTCGACGAGGTCGTGCGGCGCAGCGGCGGCAATGCCGCGGTGCCCGCCGTCGCCCCGGCCGAGATCGCCGACACCGGCCCGCTGGACAGCCCCGTCGAGGAGGAGTTCCGCGTCGGCACCATGGCGCTCGCCTGGGACGGCGAGGAACAGCGCATGGTCGTCGAGGCCCAGGCCCTGGTGGAACTGGACGCCGAGACCGCCGAGGACCTCGCCGAGGCCGAGGAACGCCTCCTCCAGGACGAGGAGAACGGACCCCCGATGCTGCGGGTCCGGCTCACCGGCGCGCAGGCCAGGGCCTTCGCCAAGCGCGCCCTGGACGTCGTCAACGCCGGGCGGCCGCCGTGCCCGCTGTGCAGCCTCCCGCTCGACCCGGAAGGACACGTATGTCCGCGCCAGAACGGATACCGCCGGGGAGCGTGAGCGCCGCGGACACGGAAACCGGCGCGGACGCCGCCGAACTGCTCGCCCACGGCGAGCTGACCGTACGCGGCCGCATCCGGGACGCCTCCAACGCCGCCCTCTTCTGCACCGTCACCCTCGACGGCCAGGAGGCCACCTGCGTGTACAAGCCGGTCGCCGGGGAGCGCCCGCTGTGGGACTTCCCCGACGGCACCCTGGCCGGCCGTGAGGTCGCCGCCTACGAGGTGTCCAAGGCCACCGGCTGGGACCTGATCCCGCCGACCGTGCTGCGCGAGGGGCCCTTCGGCGAGGGCATGTGCCAGCTCTGGATCGATGTGAGCACCGGCGCCGAACTCCTCGCGCTCGCCGAGGGCGAGGAGGCCGGGCCCGGCTGGAAGGCCATCGGTCTCGCCGAGGTCGGCGAGGGCCGCACCGCCCTGCTCGTGCACGCCGACGACGACCGGCTGCGCCGCCTCGCCGTCCTGGACGCCGTGATCAACAACGCCGACCGCAAGGGCGGCCACCTCCTGCCCACCGTCGCCGGGCACCTCTACGGCATCGACCACGGCGTCTCCTTCAACGCCGAGAACAAGCTCCGCACCCTGCTGTGGGGCTGGGCGGGCGAACCCCTCACCGAGGACGCCGTCGAGGTCCTCGCCTCCTTGCGCGACAGCCTCGCCGAGGGCGGAACCCTGGCCGCGAAGCTCGCTCCGCTGCTCACCCCGGCCGAGATCGACGCCACCCGCGCCCGCGTCGACAACCTCCTCGCCACCGGCCGCCACCCCGAGCCCACCGGTGAGTGGCCCGCCATCCCCTGGCCCCCGGTCTAAGCCGGGCGGGCACGGACGAGCACAGCCGGACGCCCCGCGCAAGAGCGCCCATCCGGCCATCCGGCCGCCTTGGGCGCGATCCGGTTCGTAGCCCCAGCTCATGGCCGGTTACGCTCATGTACATGCATGCCTGGCCCGCTTCCGAGGTCCCCGCCCTGCCTGGTCAGGGCCGCGACCTGAGGATTCACGACACCGCGACCGACGGTCCGGTCACCCTCGACCCCGGTCCCGTCGCCCGGATCTACGTCTGCGGCATCACGCCGTACGACGCGACCCACATGGGTCACGCGGCGACCTACAACGCGTTCGACCTCGTCCAGCGCGTGTGGCTCGACACCAAGCGGCAGGTCCACTACGTCCAGAACGTCACCGACGTCGACGACCCGCTGCTGGAGCGCGCGACCCGCGACGGCGTCGACTGGGCCGACCTCGCCGTGCAGGAGACCACCCTGTTCCGCGAGGACATGACCGCCCTCAGGATGCTCCCGCCCCAGCACTACATAGGCGCGGTCGAGGCCATACCCGGCATCGTCCCGCTCGTGGAACGGCTGCGGGACCTCGGCGCGGCCTACGACCTCGACGGCGACATCTACTTCTCCGTCGACGCCGACCCGCACTTCGGCCAGGTCTCGAACCTGGACGCGGCCGCCATGCGCGTGCTGTCCGCCGAGCGCGGCGGCGACCCGGACCGGCCCGGCAAGAAGAACCCGCTCGACCCGATGCTGTGGCTCGCGGCCCGCGAGGGCGAGCCGAGCTGGGACGGCGGCACGCTCGGCCGGGGCCGCCCCGGCTGGCACATCGAGTGCGTCGCCATCGCGCTGGACCACCTGGGCATGACCTTCGACGTCCAGGGCGGCGGCTCCGACCTCGCCTTCCCGCACCACGAGATGGGCGCCTCCCACGCCCAGGTGCTCACCGGCGAGTTCCCCATGGCCAAGGCGTACGTGCACGCCGGCATGGTCGGCCTGGACGGCGAGAAGATGTCGAAGTCGAAGGGCAACCTCGTCTTCGTCTCCGCGCTGCGCCGCGACGGCGTCGACCCGGCCGCCATCCGGCTCGCCCTGCACTCCCACCACTACCGCTCCGACTGGGAGTGGACCGACCAGGTGCTCCAGGACGCCGTGGACCGTCTCGGCCGCTGGCGCGCCGCCGTCTCCCGCCCGGACGGCCCCTCGGCCGACGCACTGGTGGACGAGGTCCGCGAGGCCCTGGCGAACGACCTGGACGCGCCCGCCGCGCTCGCGGCCGTGGACCGCTGGGCGGCCCGTCAGGAGGCGGAGGGCGGCACGGACATCGGCGCCCCGGGCCTGGTCAGCCGCACCGTGGACGCGCTGCTCGGCGTGGCACTCTGAGCGGGTTGAGCTGAGGGACGAGCGGGGGCGGTACCCGACCGGGTACCGCCCCCGCTTTCTCAGTCCTCCGAGCCGTCCGGCTCGTCGCCGCCCTCGGACGCGCCCGGCGCCTCCGGCTTCGGGGGCTTGGGCGGACGGGTACGGCCGCTCGGCGTGTCCCGGCGGTACGGCCCGCTCTCCGAACCCTCCGCCGTGGCGTGGCCGCCGGGGCCGCCGACGTCCCGGCGCCGCAAGTACCGCTCGAACTCGCGCGCGATGGCCTCGCCGGACGCCTCCGGCAGCTCGGCGGTGTCGCGGGCCTCCTCCAGCGTCTGCACGTACTCCGCGACCTCGCTGTCCTCGGCCGCCAGCTGGTCCACGCCCGTCTGCCAGGCCCGCGCGTCCTCGGGCAGCTCGCCCTGCGGTACACGCAGGTCGAGCAGGTCCTCGAGACGGTTCAGCAGCGCCAGCGTGGCCTTGGGGTTGGGCGGCTGGGAGACGTAGTGCGGCACCGCGGCCCACAGCGACACCGCGGGCACCCCGGCGTGCGTGCACGCCTCCTGGAGCACTCCGACGATGCCCGTCGGGCCCTCGTACTTGGTCTCCTCCAGGTTCATCCGGCGCGCCAGGTCACCGTCCGAGGTGACCCCGCTGACCGGGACCGGGCGGGTGTGCGGGGTGTCGCCGAGCAGCGCGCCCAGGATCACCACCAGCTCCACGCCGAGTTCGTGGGCGAAGCCCAGCAGTTCGTTGCAGAACGAGCGCCAGCGCATCGACGGCTCGATGCCGCGCACCAGCACCAGGTCACGGGGCTTGTCCCCGCCGACGCGGACCACCGACAGCCGTGTCGTCGGCCAGGTGATCTTGCGTACGCCGCCTTCCATGAAGACCGTGGGGCGGTTCACCTGGAAGTCGTAGTAGTCCTCGGCGTCCAGCGCCGCGAACACCTCGCCCTTCCACTCGCGTTCCAGATGCGCGACCGCCGTGGAGGCGGCGTCACCGGCATCGTTCCAGCCCTCGAACGCGGCCACCATGACTGGGTCGATCAGCTCGGGAACACCCTCCAGCTCGATCACCCAGTGCCTCCTTCCGACGTGCTCTCGCCTGACCACCCAACCTTACGGCGTCCTACGGGAGCCTCAGCAGCCCCCTCACAAGGGGCTGAACGGATCACTGCCCCGAACCCCGGCCCCGAACACCCCGCGGCGGAGCCTGCTCCCAGGCACCGTCCACCGGACCGCCCTGGCTCCGCACCCCTGCCCCGCCGCCCGCCAGGTGCGACTGCAGCCGCAGGTGCCGGAACTCGAAGCACGCGCCCGACCTGCGCAGCACACCCGGTGGGCGTCCTTTAGGAACGCCATCAGCCGCCACGAGGCCGAGGCGGCGCCGCGTCCGCGCCGTACTGTCGGAAAGATCCGTTTTAGCCGTAGACAGGGTGGTGAACGCACCCTTTGAAACACGTTCGAGGGAGCGCGCGGGAGTGTTCGGGGGCGGATGGAGGCGCGGACACGCGCCAGGGGCGGTTCCGCCGAAACGGAAACGCCCCTGGGAAGCGCCTGTCACTGCTTCTTGTCGAGCACCTCACCCACCCGCGCGCGCACCTCGTCCGTGGCCAGGCCGCGGATGGTGAGCGTGGTGCGGCGGCGCAGCACGTCGTCCGGGGTCTCGGCCCACTCGTGGTCGCGGGCCCAGACCACCTGCGCCCAGATCTCCGGCGCGTCGGGGTGGACCCGCTCGGCCAGCTCCGGGTGCTCGTTGGCCAGGCGGGCGATGTCGAAGGCCAGCGAGCCGTAGTGGGTGGCCAGGTGGCGGGCGGTGTCGGCGCCCATGCGCGGACCGGGCGCCGGACGGTCCACCAGCAGCCGGTGCTCGACCGCGCGCGGGTTGGCCACACCGGGCAGCGGCAGCCGCTTGGGCAGCTCCGACACCGGCTCGAAGTCGTCACCGAGCGGGCGGCCCGGCAGCTCCTCCAGCTTCTTCAGCACGGTCCGTCCGATGTGCCGGAACGTGGTCCACTTGCCGCCCGCCACCGAGAGCATCCCGCCCGGACCCTCGGTGACCACGGTCTCCCGCTTGGCCTTCGCGGTGTCACCGGGCCCGCCGGGCAGCACACGCAGTCCGGCGAAGGAGTAGGTGATCAGATCCCGCTGGAGCTGCTGGTCCCGGACGGAGAACGCGGCCTCGTCCAGGATCTGGGATATGTCCGACTCGGTGACCGACACGTCCCCCGGGTCACCCTCGTACACCTCGTCGGTGGTGCCGAGCAGCAGCATGTCCTCCCACGGCAGGGCGAACGTGATGCGGTACTTGTCGATCGGGGTGGCCAGCGCCGCCTTCCAGGGGGCGGTGCGCTTCAGGACCAGGTGCGCGCCCTTGGACAGGCGGATCGAGGGGGCCGCGTGCGGGTCCTCCATCCGGCGCAGGTGGTCCACCCAGGGACCGGTCGCGTTCAGCACCAGACGGGCGTCGACGCCGAACTCCTCGCCGGTGAGCCGGTCCTTCAGCTCGGCGCCGGTGACCCGGCCGCGCGTGGTGCGCAGCCCGGTGACCTCGGCGTGGTTCAGCACGACCGCGCCCGCGTCGACGGCCGCGCGGACCGTCATCAGCGCCATGCGGGCGTCGTTCATCTGGTCGTCGCCGTACACGGCCACGGCCTTCAGGTTGTCGGTGCGCAGCTCGGGCACGTCCTGCGCGGCCTTGGCCGGCGAGAGCAGGTGCCCCACGCCGTCGCCGAACGCGGAGAGCGCGGAGTAGGCGAACACGCCCGCGCCGAGCTTGGCCGCGCTGTGCGGGCCGCCCTTGTACACCGGCAGGTAGAAGGTGAGCGGGTTCGCCAGGTGGGGGGCCACCTGGCGGGAGACCGCGCGCCGTTCGAAGTGGTTCTCCGCGACCAGCTTCACCGCGCCGGTCTGGAGGTAGCGGAGCCCGCCGTGGAGCAGCTTGGAGGAGGCGGAGGAGGTGGCTCCGGCGAAGTCGCCGGCGTCGACCAGCGCCACCCTGAGCCCGGACTGCGCGGCGTGCCAGGCGGTGGAGATGCCCAGGATGCCGCCGCCGATCACTAGGAGGTCGTACGACGCCCGCGCGAGCTGCTCCCGGGTCTCGGCGCGGCTCGGGTTGGAGCCGGAGGCCGGGTGCGTGCCCAGGGCAGGTACGGACTGCAGGGTGGTGGGACTGGTCATGTCGGGTACTTCACTCCTCGTCGGAGCCGGACCTGGCGGGTCAGCTCTCGTCCTCGAGCCAGCCCATGGACCGTTCGACGGCCTTGAGCCAGTTCTTGTACTCACGGTCGCGGGTCTCCGCGTCCATGCGGGGGGTCCACTCGGCGGCCCGGCGCCAGTTGGCGCGCAGCTCGTCCGTGCCGGACCAGAAGCCGACGGCGAGACCGGCGGCGTAGGCGGCACCGAGACAGGTGGTCTCGGCGACCATCGGGCGCACCACGGGGGCGTCGAGCACGTCCGCGAGCTGCTGCATCAGCAGGTTGTTCGCGGTCATGCCGCCGTCCACCTTGAGCGTGGTCAGCTCGACCCCGGAGTCCTTCGTCATGGCGTCCGCGATCTCCCGCGTCTGCCAGGCGGTGGCCTCCAGGACGGCGCGCGCGAGGTGCGCCTTGGTCACGTACCGGGTCAGGCCGGCGATCACACCGCGGGCGTCGGAGCGCCAGTGCGG
Organism: Streptomyces griseoluteus; assembly: GCF_004784465.1. Lineage (GTDB taxonomy): Bacteria > Actinomycetota > Actinomycetes > Streptomycetales > Streptomycetaceae > Streptomyces > Streptomyces griseoluteus. The sequence goes on from NZ_SRRU01000007.1 coordinate 132,355, forward strand.
GGCGAACAGGCCGGAGAAGGCCGGTACGAAGTAGGCGCCGCCGTTGTCCTCGACCGAGAGCGCGAGGGTCTCGATCTCGGCGGCGGTGGAGATGAGGCCCATCTGGTCGCGCATCCACTGCACCAGCGAGCCGGTGACGGCGATGGAGCCCTCGAGGGCGTACACGGTCGGCTTGTCGCCGATCTTGTAGCCGACGGTGGTGAGCAGGCCGGCGTAGGAGTTGATGATCTTCTCGCCGGTGTTCATCACCATGAAGGTGCCGGTGCCGTAGGTCGACTTGGTCTCGCCCTCGGAGAAGCAGGTCTGGCCGAACAGGGCCGCCTGCTGGTCGCCGAGCGCGGAGGCGACCGGGGTGCCGCCGAGCAGGTCGCCGAGGCTGCCGCCGGTGATCTCGCCGTAGACCTCGGCGGAGGAGCGGATCTCGGGGAGCATCTGCTCCGGCACCCCGATGGACTCGCAGATCTTCTTGTCCCACTCCATGGTGTGCAGGTTCATCAGCATGGTGCGCGAGGCGTTGGTGACGTCGGTGACGTGCTGGCCGCCGTTGACACCGCCGGTCAGGTTCCAGATGACCCAGCTGTCCATGGTGCCGAAGAGGATGTCGCCGGCCTCGGCGCGCTCCCGCAGGCCCTCCACGTTGTCCAGCAGCCAGCGGGCCTTGGGCCCGGCGAAGTAGGACGCCAGCGGCAGGCCGGTCTCGCGGCGGAAACGGTCCTGGCCGACGTTGCGGCCCAGCTCGCGGCAGAGGGCGTCGGTACGGGTGTCCTGCCAGACGATGGCGTTGTGGACGGGCTCACCGGTGTTCTTGTCCCACAGCACGGTCGTCTCGCGCTGGTTGGTGATGCCGATGGCCTTGATGTCGTCGCGCGTGATGTTCGCCTTGGCGATGGCGGAGGCGACGACCTCCTGGACGTTCGTCCAGATCTCGTTCGCGTCGTGTTCGACCCAGCCGGGCTTGGGGAAGATCTGCTCGTGCTCCTTCTGATCGACGGAGACGATGCGGCCGTCCTTGTCGAAGACGATGCAGCGCGAGGAGGTCGTGCCCTGGTCGATCGCCGCGATGAAGGGGCCTGCGGTGTGGGCGTCGGTCACTTTGTGCTCCTGGGAGATCCGAGGTGAGGGTGGCGGTGTGTACGGCGCTTACTCGAATAATCGGTGCTTTTCGCGCAAATCGTTACTCATCAAGCAAAAGCGACGTTGTAGATGCCCGCCGCGATCGCGGCGCCGATGAGTGGACCGACGACCGGCACCCAGGCGTAGCTCCAGTCCGAACCACCCTTGTTGGGCAGCGGCAGCAGCGCGTGCACGATGCGCGGTCCGAGGTCACGCGCGGGGTTGATCGCGTATCCCGTCGGACCGCCGAGCGACAGGCCGATCGAGACGACCACCAGGGCCGTGATCAGCGCGCCCACCGGGCCCAGACCGTTGCCCTCGTTGTTCAGGCCCTGCGTGAGGACCGCCAGCACCAGCACGATCGTGCCGATGATCTCCGTCAGAAGGTTCTGCACCGCGTTCCGGATCTCCGGACCGGTGGAGAAGATGCCCAGTACCGGGCCCGCGGCCGCCTCCTCGGCCTCGACCGCCTTGACCGTGTCCTGCGCGCCGGGCCCGCCGACGATCTCCTGGTCGGTCAGGTGGGCGCGGAACTGGCCCAGGTAGGCCACCCAGACCAGCGTCGCGCCGATCATCGCGCCCAGCAACTGGCCGCCCCAGTACGCGGGGAGCGTGCCGTAGTCGTGGTCCTTGATCGCCAGCGCGAGGGTCACGGCCGGATTGAGATGCGCGCCGGAGAGGGGCGCCGAGGTGTAGACGGCCGTCAGAACGGCGAAACCCCACCCGAAGGCGATGGCCAGCCATCCGGCGCCGCGCGCCTTGGACGCCTTCAGTGTCACGGCGGCACACACGCCGCCACCGAGCAGGATGAGAACGGCGGTACCTATGGTCTCGCCGATGAAGATGTCGGAGCTGGACACCCGCGACTCCTTTGTCATTGGTCCAGGGAAACCCGGCCCTTGGCGCTGCCCCACCCTAACGCGTAATACCGATAGGTGTTCGACAATGCCGACCGATGGACGGGAGTCTCGCTTTCGGCGCGCGCACGCGTCAAGAGTTCCGGGGGCGAAAAAAAGCACAGAACGCCGGATCGTTACGGACGGGGGCACAGCAGACCGGTCCTCCGCGGAAGGCCGTGCTCAGAAGCGGGCGGCGCCCAGGTCGCGGGAGACCGCGCGGGCGCAGTCCCGCACCGCCGCGACCAGCTCCGGACGCGGCTCGCCGTCCCGGCACAGCCGCTCCACGGCGCCGGCGATCCCCACCGCGCCCACCGGCATCCGGCGCCGGTCGTGGATCGGCGCGGCGATCGACGCCACGCCCTCCCAGGTCTCCTCCAGGTCGGCCGCGTACCCGCGCGCCCGCGTGAGGTCCAGGAGGTGCTCGAACTCCTCCGGCGCGCACACCGTACGGTCGGTGAACGCCTTGCGGGAGGAGTCCAGCGCCTCGCTGTGGGCCACCGGGTCGTAGGCGGCGAGCACCTTGCCGAGCGCCGTGGAGTGCAGGGGCTGCATCGCACCGATCTCCAGCACCTGACGGCTGTCGTCCGGGCGGAAGACGTGGTGCACGATCAGCACGCCCTGCTGGTGCAGCACGCCCAGGTACACGCTCTCCCCGCTGGAGCGGGCCAGGTCGTCGGTCCACACCAGGGCCCGCGCCCGCAGCTCGTGCACGTCCAGGTAGGTGGTGCCCAGCCGCAGCAGCTCCGCGCCCAGCTGGTAGCGGCCCGAGGCCTCGTCCTGCTCCACGAAGCCCTCGTGCTGGAGGGTGCGCAGGATGCCGTGCGCGGTGCCCTTGGCCAGGCCCAGCGACGAGGCGATGTCGGAGAGGCCGAGCCGCCGCTCGCCGCCCGCGAGCAGGCGCAGCATCGCGGCCGCCCGTTCGAGCGACTGGATGTTCCGTGCCATCGCCGTCCTGCCTCCGTCCGCATCGGCCACCGCCGAGCCATCCCTCACGCGTTCGGCAATGCCGAACATTACCGGTCCATGTCGATCTCCCGCCAATGAGCAGGGGTTGGGCCGGCACACCCGTCGGGTTCCGGCCACCGCACCCACCGGCCGGACTCCGCCATCCGCGTCCGTGTCGTGGACGCCTGTGCCCATCCAAGCCCACTGGCGGTTACTCTGGCGCCGTGCCCCACCCCGGCCCCGGCCGGAGCGGGCGCATAGCCGACAGCCGTCGCATCCAAGGGAGCCCCTTCATGGCCTCGTCGCCGACGTCCCCTTCCGCCGACAGCCGGACCCGTGCGTCCGCGCTCCGTCAGGCACTCGCCACCCGTGTGGTGGTCGCCGACGGAGCCATGGGCACCATGCTCCAGGCCCAGGAACCCACGCTCGACGACTTCCAGCAGCTCGAGGGCTGCAACGAGATCCTCAATCTCACCCGGCCCGACATCGTGCGCTCCGTGCACGAGGAGTACTTCGCGGTGGGCGTCGACTGCGTCGAGACCAACACCTTCGGCGCCAACCACTCCGCCCTCGGCGAGTACGACATCGCCGAGCGCGTCCACGAACTCTCCGAGTCCGGCGCCCGCGTCGCCCGCGAGGTCGCCGACGAGTTCACCGCCCGCGACGGCCGCCCCCGCTGGGTCCTGGGCTCCATGGGGCCGGGCACCAAGCTGCCCACCCTCGGCCACGCCCCGTACACCACCCTGCGCGACGCCTATCAGCAGAACGCCGAGGGACTCGTCACCGGTGGCGCCGACGCCCTGCTGATCGAGACCACCCAGGACCTCCTCCAGACCAAGGCCGCCGTCCTCGGCGCCCGGCGGGGCCTGGACGCCCTCGGCATCGACCTGCCGGTCATCGTCTCGGTGACGGTCGAGACCACCGGCACCATGCTGCTCGGTTCCGAGATCGGCGCCGCGCTCACCGCGCTGGAACCCCTCGGCATCGACATGATCGGCCTGAACTGCGCCACCGGCCCCGCCGAGATGAGCGAGCACCTGCGCCACCTCGCCCGCAACGCCCGTATCCCGCTGGCCTGCATGCCCAACGCCGGCCTCCCCGTCCTCGGCAAGGACGGCGCGCACTACCCGCTCACCGCCCCCGAGCTGGCCGACGCCCAGGAGACCTTCGTCCGCGAGTACGGCCTCTCGCTGGTCGGCGGCTGCTGCGGCACCACGCCCGAGCACCTGCGCCAAGTCGTCGAGCGGGTCCGCGACCTCAAGCCCTCCGAGCGGCAGCCGCGGCCCGAGGCGGGCGCCGCCTCGCTCTACCAGTCCGTGCCGTTCCGCCAGGACACCTCCTACCTCGCCATCGGCGAGCGCACCAACGCCAACGGCTCCAAGAAGTTCCGCGAGGCCATGCTCGAGGCCCGCTGGGAGGACTGCGTGGAGCTGGCCCGCGAGCAGATCCGCGAGGGCGCGCACATGCTCGACCTCTGCGTGGACTACGTCGGCCGCGACGGCGTCACCGACATGGCCGAACTCGCCGGCCGCCTCGCCACCGCCTCCACCCTGCCGATCGTGCTCGACTCCACCGAGGTCGACGTCATCCAGGCCGGCCTGGAGAAGCTCGGCGGCCGCGCGGTGATCAACTCGGTGAACTACGAGGACGGCGACGGCCCCGACTCCCGCTTCGCCAAGGTCACCCGGCTCGCCCGCGAGCACGGCGCCGCCCTGATCGCGCTCACCATCGACGAGGAGGGCCAGGCCCGCACCCCGGAGAAGAAGGTCGAGATCGCCGAACGGCTCATCGACGACCTCACCGGGAACTGGGGCATCCGCGAGGAGGACATCCTCATCGACACCCTGACCTTCACCATCTGCACCGGTCAGGAGGAGTCCCGCAAGGACGGCATCGCCACCATCGAGGCCATCCGCGAACTCAAGCGGCGCCACCCGGACGTCCAGACCACGCTCGGCCTCTCCAACATCTCCTTCGGCCTCAACCCGGCCGCCCGCATCCTGCTCAACTCCGTCTTCCTCGACGAATGCGTCAAGGCGGGCCTGGACTCGGCCATCGTGCACGCCTCCAAGATCCTGCCCATCGCCCGCTTCAGCGAGGAAGAGGTGCAGACCGCCCTCGACCTCATCCACGACCGCCGCGCCGAGGGCTACGACCCGCTGCAGAAGCTGATGGCGCTCTTCGAGGGCGCCACCGCGAAGTCGCTGCGCGCCGGCAAGGCCGAGGAACTGGCCGCGCTGCCCCTGGAGGAACGCCTCAAGCGCCGCATCATCGACGGCGAGCGCAACGGCCTCGAAGCCGACCTGGACGAGGCACTGACGGACCGCCCCGCCCTCGACATCGTCAACGACACCCTCCTCGACGGCATGAAGACCGTGGGCGAACTCTTCGGCTCCGGCCAGATGCAGCTTCCCTTCGTGCTCCAGTCCGCCGAGGTCATGAAGACGGCGGTCGCGCACCTCGAACCGCACATGGAGAAGTCCGACGCCGAGGGCAAGGGCACGATCGTGCTGGCCACCGTGCGCGGAGACGTCCACGACATCGGCAAGAACCTCGTGGACATCATCCTGTCCAACAACGGCTACAACGTCGTCAACCTCGGCATCAAGCAGCCCGTCTCCGCGATCCTGGACGCCGCCGAGGAGCACCGCGCCGACGTCATCGGCATGTCCGGCCTCCTGGTCAAGTCCACGGTGATCATGAAGGAGAACCTGGAGGAGCTGAACCAGCGCGGCCTGGCCGCCGACTACCCGGTGATCCTGGGCGGCGCCGCCCTCACCCGCGCCTACGTGGAGCAGGACCTCCACGAGGTCTACGAGGGCGAGGTCCGCTACGCCCGTGACGCCTTCGAGGGCCTGCGCCTGATGGACGCCCTCATCGGCGTCAAGCGCGGCCTGCCCGGCGCGCGGCTTCCCGAGCTGAAGCAGCGCCGGGTCCGCGCCACCCCCGTCGCCGACCTCCCCGAGGAGACCCCGCAGGAGGGTCACGTCCGCTCCGACGTGCGCACCGACAACCCGGTGCCCACCCCGCCGTTCTGGGGCACCCGCGTGGTCAAGGGCATCCAGCTCAAGGAGTACGCGTCCTGGCTGGACGAGGGGGCCCTCTTCAAGGGCCAGTGGGGGCTCAAGCAGGCCCGCACCGGCGACGGTCCCTCCTACGAGGAGCTGGCCGAGACCGAGGGCCGCCCCCGGCTGCGCGGCCTGCTCGACCGGCTCCAGACGGAGAACCTGCTGGAGGCCGCCGTCGTCCACGGCTACTTCCCCTGCGTCTCCAAGGACGACGACCTGATCATCCTGGACGAGGACGGCAACGAACGCACCCGCTTCACCTTCCCCCGCCAGCGCCGGGGCCGCCGGCTCTGTCTCGCGGACTACTTCCGCCCGGAGGAGTCCGGCGAGCGGGACGTGGTCGGCCTCCAGGTCGTCACCGTCGGCTCCCGGATCGGCGAGGAGACCGCCAAGCTCTTCGAGGCCAACGCCTACCGCGACTACCTCGAACTGCACGGCCTGTCCGTCCAGTTGGCCGAAGCGCTGGCCGAGTACTGGCACGCCCGCGTCCGCGCCGAACTCGGCTTCGCCGGGGAGGACCCCGCCGGCATCGAGGACATGTTCGCCCTGAAGTACCGGGGCGCCCGCTTCTCCCTCGGCTACGGCGCCTGCCCCAACCTGGAGGACCGCGCCAAGATCGCGGATCTGCTCCGGCCCGAGCGGATCGGCGTCCACCTCTCCGAGGAGTTCCAGCTCCACCCCGAGCAGTCCACCGACGCCATCGTCATCCACCACCCCGAGGCGAAGTACTTCAACGCCCGCTGACCAGCCCGGTCGGCGGACACGCGCACACAACAGGCGCTTCGGGCGCAAGCGACGTATGCTGGTCGGTCCACCGCAGGCCGGTTCCCTTCCCGGGAACCGGCCTGATCGTCCCTCAAGGAGGTGCGCCCGGATGACCAGCACGGTCCCCGCGCCCGGAACCCTTCCCCAAGCTCTCGACTCCGCTCGACCAGGGCAGACCCCTACTGCCGAAGGGTCCGCCCTGCAAGCGGTCCTCCTCGACATGGACGGCACCCTGGTGGACACCGAGGGATTCTGGTGGGACGTCGAGGTCGAGGTCTTCGCCGCCCTCGGGCACACCCTCGACGAGTCCTGGCGGCACGTCGTCGTCGGCGGCCCCATGACCCGCAGCGCCGGCTTCCTCATCGAGGCCACCGGCGCCGCCATCACCCTCGCCGAACTCTCCCTCCTGCTCAACGACGGCTTCGAGGCCCGCATCGGCAGTCACCTCCCGCTGATGCCCGGCGCCGCCCGGCTGCTCGCCGAACTCCACGAGCACAACATCCCGACCGCCCTGGTCTCCGCCTCCCACCGGCGCATCATCGACCGCGTGCTGACCGCGCTCGGCCCGCACCACTTCTCCCTGTCCATCGGTGGCGACGAGGTCTCCCGCACCAAGCCCCACCCCGACCCCTACCTGCTGGCCGCCGCCGGACTCGGCGCCGACCCCGCCCGCTGCGCCGTCATCGAGGACACCGCCACCGGGGTCGCCGCCGCCGAGGCCGCCGGCTGCCACGTGGTCGCCGTGCCCTCCATCGCCCCCATCGTCCCGGCCGAACGGCGCACCGTCGTACCCTCGCTGGAACAGGTCGACCTGTCTTTTCTGCGCGGCCTGATGACACTCACGCACTAGGCGTTCACCCAGCGTGCGAAAACAATGCTGACCAGGGGCGCAATTCCCCGGAGTTGCGCCCCGGCGGAAATTGCCCGCCCGTCGAACCGGTTGAATTCCGGTATCCCGGACCGCAGTTGACACTGTGACGTTCGCCACTCCAGCCGGTCTCGACAACGTCCCCCCGAGTGTGCAGAAAACGGCGCCGAACGCCCCGTCCGCGCGCCCATGTGTCCCGATTGATGGACCGTTGTACGAATCCTGCCCCTGTCGGTTTTTCGGTGCGTCCACACCCGGTTTCACTGCGTGATGAGCCCTCAACTCCAGGGACCTCGAAGCGCCCTGCGGGTGCGGACTAATGTCGACGCGACAACATCGCAGCAACCCCCGTGACCCGCCGCGCCCATCCGAAGCTTGCCGGTTCACGGAACCGAACAGCTCTGGAGAACGTCCAGCATGAACCGCAAGACTCTGGTGCTGCCGGCAGTGGCCGGCCTGCTCACGCCGGTTCTCGCCGCGTGCGGCGGAACCGACAGTGGGGCCAAGAACGGCGACCCCATCGTCGTCGGCACCACGGACCGGTTCACGGCCACGAGCGACGCCCCCGCGCCCCTCGACCCCGCCTACGCCTACGACGTCGGCACCTGGAACATCCTGCGTCAGGCCGTGCAGACGCTGATGACCCAGCCCAAGGGCGAGGGCAGCCCCGTCCCGGAGGCCGCCGAGAGCTGCAGCTTCACCGACACCGGCAACGAGCGCTTCGCCTGCAAGCTGCGCAGCGGCCTGAAGTTCGCCTCCGGCGACCCGGTCACCGCCGCCGATGTGAAGTTCTCCATCGACCGCGCCATCAAGCTCGAGGCCGACAGCGGTGTCGCCGCCCTGCTGAACACCGTCGACACCGTCGAGACCCAGGGCGAGCGCGAGGTCATCTTCCACCTGAAGACGGCCGACGCCACCTTCCCGTTCAAGCTGTCCACCCCGGTCGCGGGCATCGTGAACCCCAAGGACTACGCCAAGGACAAGCTGCGCGACGGCTTCGAGGTCGACGGCTCCGGGCCGTACACCTTCAAGGCGCAGGTCAAGGGCGACGCCATGGTCAGCGCCACGTTCACCAAGAACCCCCTGTACAAGGGCAGTTCCGAGCTGAACAACGACAAGGTGGAGATCCGCTCCTTCGACGGCGCCGACGCGATGGGCGCCGCCCTGGAGCGCGGCGACATCGACGTCATGAGCCGCACCATGTCGCCGAGCCAGATCCAGAAGCTCGACGGCGGTTCCGACGGGCACGCCGACCTCGTCGACATGCCGGGTCTAGAGATCCGCTACCTCGCCTTCAACACCAACGCGCAGACGGTCAAGGACAAGGCCGTCCGCCAGGCCATCGCCCAGGTCGTCAACCGCGGCGAACTGGTCTCCAAGGTCTACGGCACCCAGGCCGAGCCGCTGTACTCCCTGGTGCCCGCCACCCTGACCGGCCACTCCAACTCGTTCTTCAACAAGTACGGCGACCCGAGCGTCGCCAAGGCCAAGCTGCTGCTCGCCAAGGCCGGCGTCACCGCCCCGCTCAAGCTGACGCTGCACTACACCACCGACCACTACGGCTCCGCCACCAAGCAGGAGTTCGAGGTCCTGCAGAAGCAGCTCAACGACAGCGGCCTCTTCGACGTCACCATCCAGGGCCACCCCTGGGCCACCTTCCGCCCCGCGGAGCAGAAAGGCCAGTACGACGTCTACGGCATGGGCTGGTTCCCCGACTTCCCCGACGCCGACAACTTCCTGGCGCCGTTCCTCGACAAGGACAACTTCCTCGGCTCGCCGTACGCCAACAGCACGATCGAGCGGACGCTGATCCCCGAGTCCCGCCGCGAGGCCGACCGCCTCGACGCCGCCAAGAGCCTCACCGAGATCCAGGACACCGTCGCCGAGGACGTCCCCGTGCTGCCGCTGTGGCAGGGCAAGCAGTACGTCGCCGCACGGGACGACATCACGGGCACCTCGTACGCCCTGAACTCCTCGTCCACGCTTCAGCTGTGGGAGCTCGGCCGTGGTGTGAGCGGCTGACGTCTCCCGTACCCGGAGCCGCGACGGCGGCTCCGGGCCACGAACCGACGACAAGGCACTGCTGTGAAGATGAGCACCCAGTGGCCGGTCCTGCCCGTGGTGGCGGGGCTGGCCTGCGGCCTGTTGACCGGCTGCGGCTCCGGGACCGACGATGCCAGGGGCACCGGTCAGGCCATGGTGATGGGGATGTCCGACGACGTCCTGGCGACCGACCCGGCATCGGGCTACGACCCCGGCTCCTGGCTGCTGTTCAACAACGTCTTCCAGTCGCTGCTCAGCTTCCCCAACGGCGGTACCCAGCCCCAGCCCGAACTCGCCAAGTCCTGCGTCTTCGGTGACACCCGGGCCACCCTCTTCCGGTGCGAACTCAAGCCCGGCCTGAAGTTCAGCAACGGCGACTCCCTCACGTCCGAGGACGTCAAGTTCTCCTTCGACCGCCTGCTGAAGATCAACGACCCCGCCGGTCCGGCTGTCATGTTCCCGACGCTGGAGCGGGTCGAGACACCGGACGCCAAGACGGTCGTCTTCCACCTCAACGCCCCCGACGCGACCTTCCCCAGCAAGATCGCCTCCGGTGCCGGCTCCATCGTCGACCACCGCCAGTACGACGCCGGCGCCCTGCGCACCGACAGCAAGGCCGTCGGCTCCGGCCCCTACAAGCTCGACTCCTTCGACAAGGGCCGGGCCGTCTTCTCGGTCAACTCCCACTACCGGGGCACCGCCGACATCCAGAACTCCGGCGTCACCCTCAAGTTCTTCCACGGCGACCAGAAGGCCCTGAAGAAGGCCCTCCTCGGCGGCGACATCGACATCGCCTACCGCGGCCTGAGCGCCACCGACATCACCGACATCGACGCCCAGGAAGGCACCAAGGGCATCGACGTCATCGAGGGCAGCAGCGCCGAGGTCCAGCACCTCGTCTTCAACATGAAGGACCCCGTCGCCGGAAAGCTCGGCGTACGCAAGGCCATCGCTCACCTGCTCGACCGCGACGCCCTCATCCACAACGTCTACCAGGGCACCGCCACCCCGCTGTACTCGATCATCCCGGCCGGCATCATCGGCCACAACACCGCCTTCTTCGACACCTACGGCGCCCGCCCCTCCAGGGCCAAGGCCGCCCAGGCCCTGCGCGCCGACGGCATCACCGGCAAGGTCCGGCTCACCCTGTGGTCCACCCCGGCCCGGTACGGCCCCGCCACCGACGCCGAACTGCGCGCCGTCGCCCAACAGCTCAACGCCAGCGGCCTCTTCGAAGCCGACGTCAAGTCCGTCCCCTTCGGCCAGTACGAGAAGGACATCGCCGCCGGCAAGTACGGCGTCTACGTCAAGGGCTGGGTGCCCGACTACCCGGACGCCGACAACTTCACCGCGCCCTTCTTCGGCAAGGGCAACGTGCTCTCCAACCACTACGACAACAGCCGCCTCACCGGCACCCTGCTCCCGGCCACCGCCGCCCAGAGCGACCGCGCCGCCACCGACAAGGACTTCGCGCAGGTCCAGGACATCGTCGCCGACGAACTGCCCATCCTGCCCGTCTGGCAGGCCAAGCAGTACGCCGTCGTCCGGGACGGCGTCTACGGCCTCGAGTACTGCCTCGACGCCTCCACCGTCTTCCGCTTCTGGGAACTCAGCAAGAGCTGAACCCCGCCGGGGAACACCGAGGGCGCCCTCCCACCGGAAGGGCGCCCCCGAAGTCATGACTACTGCGCGCCCGGCCGCACCAGACCGCTCTCGTACGCGTACACCGCCGCCTGCACCCGGTCCCTCAGGCCCAGCTTCGTCAGCACATGCCCCACATGGGTCTTCACCGTCGTCTCGCTCACGAACAGATCCGCCGCGATCTCCGCGTTCGACAGCCCCCGCGCCACCAGCTTCAGCACCTCCACCTCACGGTCCGTCAGCGTGTGCAGCGTGCTCGGCGCCGGCTCCTCGCCCGACGGCAGATGCGTCGCGTACTTGTCCAGCAGCCGCCGCGTGATGCTCGGCGCCAGCATCGCCTCACCCGCCGCCACCACCCGGATCGCCTGCACCAGCTCGTCCGCCGGAGCGTCCTTCAGCAGGAACCCGCTCGCCCCCGCCCGGAGCGCCTCCACCACGTACTCGTCCAGATCGAACGTCGTCAGCACCAGCACCTTCGCCGGACCGTCCCGCTCCGGACCCGTGATCTGCCGGGTCGCCTCCACCCCGTCCATCCGGGGCATCCGGATGTCCATGAGCACCACATCCGGCTGCAGCGCACGCACCTGATCGAGCGCCTGCAGACCGTCACCGGCCTCACCGACGACCGCCAGATCCGGCTCCGCCTCCAGAATCATCCGGAACCCGGTACGCAACAGCGGCTGGTCATCGACCAGAAGGACGCGGATGGCCACCTGAGAACTCCTTCGCTAGACCGGCCCCATTCTGCCCGCCCCCCGCGCGCCCGACTCCGCCGCCCTCACGGCGAGCGGATAGGGCGGGGGAGTACCCCCGAACTCCGGACACACCGCCTGGTGATCGCACCAGCCGCACAGCTTCGTCGGCCGCGGCCGCCACACCCCCGACTCCGTCGCCTCCCGGATCGCCGCCCACAACGCCAGCAGCTTCCGCTCCACCCGCTCCAGATCCGCCGGCACCGGGTCGTACGTCAGCACATCACCACTGCCGAGATACACCAGCTGCAGCCGGCGCGGCACCACCCGCTTCAGCCGCCACACCACCAGCGCGTAGAACTTCATCTGGAACAGCGCGTCCTCCGCGTACTCCGGGCGCGGCGCCTTCCCCGTCTTGTAGTCGACGATGCGCACCTCACCCGTCGGCGCCACATCCACCCGGTCGATGATCCCGCGCAGCCGCAGCCCCGAATCCAGCTCCGTCTCCACGAACAGCTCACGCTCCGCCGGCTCCAGCCGCGTCGGGTCCTCCAGCGAGAACCAGCGCTCCACCAGCCGCTCCGCCTCACCCAGCCAGCGCGCCAGCCGCTCACCCTCCGGATCACCCTCGAACAGCTCCGCGACCTCCGGCCGGCTCTCCCGCAACCGGTCCCACTGCCCCGGGACCAACGACTTCGCCGCCGGCGCCGTACGCTCCGCGGCCGGCGCGTCGAACAGCCGCTCCAGCACCGCGTGCACCAGCGTGCCCCGCGTCGCCGCCTCACTCGGCTTCTCCGGCAGCCGGTCGATCACCCGGAACCGGTACAGCAACGGACACCGCATGAAATCGCTCGCCCGCGACGGAGACAGCGACGACGGCGCCACAGCGACCCGCACCACACCCTCCGCGCCGCCCTCGCCACCCGAAACGCCCTCGGGGGCACTCTCCACACCGCTGCTCTCCATGACCCAAGACCATACGGCCCGGCACCGACAGCGCCCCAGCCGCACACCTCACGCCCCCTCCACACCAGGGTGCCGGAGCGGACCGCGCCACCCGGGCCGCATACCATCGACCCGAGACCCTTCCGCCCGGCCACGCGCGGAAGACGCTTCGAACGAGGGGACACCGTGGACGTGACCGGCGGGAACGGGCAGCCGCAGCCGGACGAGAACCACCCGGCCGACCACCCCCCAGCGCCTCCGACCCCGAACCCGGAACACGACCCCGAAAGCGAGTCCGAACGCGATCAGGGCCATCCCGGCAAGCCCCGGCCCGACGACACCGCCGACCGCACCGGGCACGAACACCGCTCCCTCGCCCACGCCGGCATCGCCCGCACCGACCCGCCCCCCGAGCGCCCCAGGGAACCCGGCGGCGGCATCCTCATGGGCCGCCCCTTCGGCGTACCCGTCTACGTCGCCCCCAGCTGGTTCCTCGTCGCCGCCCTCATCACCTGGGTCTTCGGCGGCCAGCTCGACCGCGTCCTGCCCGAACTCGGCGCCCTGCGCTACCTCGTCTCCCTCTTCTTCGCGGTCGCCTTCTACGCCTCCGTCCTCGTCCACGAACTCGCGCACACCATCGCCGCCCTCCGCTTCAAACTCCCCGTCCGCCGCATCCAGCTCCAGTTCTTCGGCGGCGTCTCCGAGATCGAGAAGGAAGCCGAGACACCCGGCCGCGAATTCGTCCTCGCCTTCGTCGGGCCCCTGCTCTCCCTCGTCCTCGCCGGACTCTTCTACCTCGCCCTCAAACCCGTCGAACCCGGCACCGTCCCCGGCGTCCTCCTCGCCGGGCTGATGATCTCCAACCTGATCGTCGCCGTCTTCAACCTGCTGCCCGGCCTCCCGCTCGACGGCGGCCGCATGCTCCGCGCCGTCGTCTGGAAGATCACCGGCCGCCCCATGACCGGCACCGTCGCCGCCGCCTGGGTCGGCCGCGCCCTCGCCGTCTCCGTCCTCATCGGACTGCCCCTGCTCAACCAGTCCGGCGCCCTCGGCGGCGACCGGGACGTCAGCGGCATGGACACCGTCACCGACGCCCTGCTCGCCGCGATCCTCGCCGCCATCATCTGGACCGGCGCCGGCAACAGCCTCCGCATGGCCCGGCTGCGCGAACACCTCCCCGACCTCCGCGCCCGCACCCTCACCCGCCGCGCCGTCCCCGTCCAGAGCGACACCCCCCTCTCCGAAGGCCTGCGCCGCGCCAACGCCGCCGGCGCCCGCGCCCTCGTCGTCGTCGACGCCGACGGCACCCCCCTCTCCCTCGTCCGCGAGGCCGCCATCGTCGGCGTCCCCGAACACCGCCGCCCCTGGGTCCCCGTCAGCGAACTCGCCCAGGACCTCACCGACGGCATGCGCGTCTCCGCCGAACTCTCCGGCGAGGAACTCCTGGACACCCTCCGCGCCACCCCCGCGACCGAGTACCTGGTCGTCGAGAACACCGGCGAGATCTACGGCGTCCTCTCGGCGGCCGACGTGGAGCGCGCCTTCGTGAAAGCCATGGCGCGCCCCTCCTAGCGGTACCGGGGAGCGTGGTCGGCGCCCCCCTCTCCTGCCGGTAGGCTGGTCACATGTCCGAACCGACCGGTGCCGCCCGCAGGCGCGGGCCCTTCAAGGTCGGGGACCAGGTTCAGCTGACCGACCCCAAGGGCCGCCACTACACGTTCACGCTCGAAGCCGGGAAGAACTTCCACACCCACAAGGGCTCCTTCCCGCACGACGAACTGATCGGCGCTCCCGAGGGCAGCGTTGTCCGCACCACCGGCAACGTCGCCTACCTCGCGCTGCGCCCCCTGCTCCCCGACTACGTCCTGTCCATGCCCCGCGGCGCCGCCGTGGTCTACCCCAAAGACGCGGGGCAGATCCTGGCCTTCGCCGACATCTTCCCCGGCGCCCGCGTCGTCGAAGCGGGCGTGGGCTCCGGCTCGCTGAGCAGCTTCCTGCTGCGCGCCATCGGCGACCAGGGCATGCTGCACTCCTACGAGCGCCGCGAGGACTTCGCCGAGATCGCCAAGCAGAACGTCGAGCGCTACTTCGGCGGCGAACACCCCGCCTGGCAGCTCACCGTCGGCGACCTCCAGGACAACCTGTCCGACACCGACGTCGACCGCGTCATCCTCGACATGCTCGCCCCCTGGGAATGCCTCGAGGCCGTCTCCAAAGCCCTCGTCCCCGGCGGCATCCTCTGCGCCTACGTCGCCACCACCACCCAGCTCGCCCGGACCGTCGAGTCCATCCGCGAGATCGGCTGCTTCAACGAGCCGACCGCCTGGGAGACGATGATCCGCAACTGGCACATCGAGGGCCTGGCCGTCCGCCCGGACCACCGCATGATCGGCCACACCGGCTTCCTGCTCACCGCACGCCGCCTCGCCGACGGCGTCGAGCCGCCCATGCGCCGCCGCCGCCCCGCCAAGGGCGCCTACGGCGAGGACTACGCCGGCCCCAACGCCGACGGCGGCGCGGGCCGCTGACCCGCACCACCCCGCACCACACCAGGGCGCCGTGCCCCCACCTCCCGCCACGGGAACCAGGGGCACGGCGCCCTCGCGTTCCCCCCTCGCAGACGACATGCGCCAGACACCCCCGCACCCCGCCGAATCCGCACCCGCCCCCGCCGTTCCCACCCACCGTGACGTGTGACACCATGCTGGCCACCCCTTCACCGGCACAGCCCCACAGGAGACCCTCCTAGTGCAGCAATCCGCCGTCCCGGAGCTCGCCCGCACGGACACCCGGCCCATCCACTGGGTCGCCACGGCCACCGCGGTCGCCGGCGTGATCGCACTGTCCTCCCTCGTACAGCCCGGCCCGGCCACCGCGGCCCAGCCGGCCACCACCACCGAGGCCAGGCCCGCCCCCGCGCCCACCGCCACCACCCCCCCCGGCACCACCGGCGTCGCCTTCCCCCTCGACTGCGGCCCCGTCAAAGCCGTCGTCGCCCACAAAGCCGACGGTGACCTCGACGGCGACGGCAGACCCGAGACGGTCGCCGTCGTCCACTGCGACGCCGCCATGGGCACCCCGCCCGACGCCGTCTACGTCCTCACCCGCAACGCCACCGACGGCAGCCCCCGCGTCGTCGCCACCCTCGTCCAGCCCGCCGAGCGCCTCACCGCCACCGACCTCGCCATCCGCGACCGCACCGTGACGACGACCCTGCTCGGCTACTCCACCGACGACATACCCAGCTGCTGCCCCGACGTCAGGAAACCGGCCGCCTGGCACTGGAACGGCCACGCCTTCCTGCGCTCCACCCCGGCCGACACCCGAGGCGTCTGACCCCCCGAACGCACAAGACGCGCGCATGCCACCGCACGCGCGCGTCCTTCACGGGGGTCCGTCCAGGCTCAGTCCGCCCCGGGCCCGAACACCTCGACCTTGTCCGAAACCCGGCGCACATGGATGCACGCCCCCGGACACTCCTTCGCCGAATCCACCACGTCCGTCAGCAGCGGCAGCGGCACCGGCGTCGCCGCCCCCACGGCCTGCAGCAACTCGTCGTCGGCGTCCTTCACATAGGCCAGCCCGTCGATGTCCAGCTCGAACACCTCCGGCGCGTACTGGGCGCAGATCCCGTCACCGGTACACAGGTCCTGGTCGATCCAGACCTCCAGCGCCTCGCCGTCCGGGGCCTCCTGCTGCACGCTCATCTCTCCTGACCTGGATTCGCCGGACCCGTGTGCCCGGCGGCTGTCGAACACCCCGACCCTACCCCCGCCGCCCGCTCTCCCACCGTCTGCGCCCGGGCGGCAGGCGGATCACCCGGAACAAGCGGCTTCCACGTCACGTTCAGTGGGTATCCCCTCCGTGCGAGAGGGAGCGCACCGGGTGACCGACGACACACCTTGACAGTCTTTGTGATCTAGGGGTTTCAATCGACACCCACCCAGGTAGGGTCTGGAAGCGTCCAGCTCCCCTTGGAGGAGGTGAGGACCGTGGCAGCCCACGACGACGACATCAACCGCGGGATCCGCTCGGGACGAGGGTCCGACGACCCCGCCGGGCAGATCGCCTATCTTGAGCAGGAGATCGCCGTCCTGCGCCGCAAGCTCGCCGACTCTCCGCGGCACACGAGGATTCTCGAGGAGCGGATCGTCGAGCTTCAGACCAATCTGGCCGGCGTCTCCGCACAGAACGAGCGGCTGGCCAACACACTCCGCGAAGCCCGCGACCAGATCGTGGCCCTCAAGGAGGAAGTCGACCGGCTCGCCCAGCCGCCCGCCGGCTTCGGAGCCTTCCTGCAGGCCAACGAGGACGGCACCGCCGACATCTTCACCGGCGGCCGCAAGCTCCGCGTCAACGTCAGCCCGAGCGTCGAACTCGACGACCTCAGGCGCGGCCAGGAAGTCATGCTCAACGAAGCGCTCAACGTGGTCGAGGCCATGGAGTACGAGAGCGTCGGCGACATCGTCACCCTCAAGGAGATCCTCGAGGACGGCGAACGCGCCCTGGTACTGGGACACACCGACGAGGAACGCGTGGTCCGGCTCGCCGAACCGCTCCGGGGCATCACCATCCGCCCCGGCGACGCCCTCCTCCTCGAACCCCGCTCCGGCTACGTCTACGAAGTCGTGCCCAAGAGCGAGGTCGAGGAACTCGTCCTCGAAGAAGTCCCCGACATCGGCTACGAACAGATCGGCGGACTCGGCGGCCAGATCGAGGCCATCCGCGACGCCGTCGAACTCCCTTACCTCTACCCCGACCTCTTCAAGGAGCACGAGCTGCGCCCGCCCAAGGGCGTCCTGCTCTACGGCCCGCCCGGATGCGGTAAGACCCTGATCGCCAAGGCCGTCGCCAACTCGCTCGCCAAGAAGGTCGCCGAAGTGACCGGACAGGCCGCGGGCAAGAGCTTCTTCCTCAACATCAAGGGCCCCGAGCTGCTCAACAAGTACGTCGGCGAGACCGAGCGGCAGATCCGCCTCGTCTTCCAGCGTGCCCGTGAGAAGGCCAGCGAGGGCACCCCCGTCATCGTCTTCTTCGACGAGATGGAATCCCTCTTCCGCACCCGCGGCTCCGGCGTCAGCTCCGACGTCGAGAACACCATCGTCCCCCAGCTCCTCGCGGAGATCGACGGTGTCGAGGGCCTCCAGAACGTGGTCGTGATCGGCGCCTCCAACCGCGAGGACATGATCGACCCCGCCATCCTCCGGCCCGGCCGGCTCGACGTGAAGATCAAGATCGAGCGCCCGGACGCCGAAGCCGCCAAGGACATCTTCGGCAAGTACCTCACCGAGCGCCTCCCGCTGCACTCCGACGACCTCGGCGAGCACGGCGGCGACAAGGAGATCACCGTCCAGAGCATGATCCAGACGGCGGTCGAGCAGATGTACGCCGAATCCGAGGAAAACCGCTTCCTGGAAGTCACCTACGCCAACGGAGACAAGGAAGTCCTCTACTTCAAGGACTTCAACTCCGGCGCCATGATCGAGAACATCGTCGGCCGCGCCAAGAAAATGGCGATCAAGGACTTCCTCGACAAGAGCCAGAAGGGCCTCCGCGTCTCCCACCTCCTCCAGGCATGCGTGGACGAGTTCAAGGAGAACGAGGACCTGCCCAACACCACCAACCCCGACGACTGGGCCCGCATCTCCGGAAAGAAGGGCGAACGGATCGTCTACATCCGCACCCTCATCACCGGAAAGCAGGGCGCGGACACCGGACGCTCCATCGACACGGTGGCGAACACCGGTCAGTACCTGTAAAAGGCGGAGCGGCTGCGGATGCCCGCCACGGGCATCCGCAGCCGCTCGCTTTTCAGGCCACGACCGGAGCAGTCAATGACGCAAATGATCTCCCCACCAGTGCAAAGGCGTTCTAGGCTCTTTCCTACCGCCGAGTCGCGCAGTGCGGGGACGGGCACCGCACACGCACCGGAGCGCCAGCGGTACGCGAGCAGCACCCAAGACAGAGGGTGCCGCCGGGCAAGGAGGGCCGCATGACCGTACGGCGAGTAATGGGCATCGAGACGGAGTACGGCATCTCCGTCCCCGGCCACCCCAATGCCAATGCCATGCTCACCTCGTCCCAGATCGTCAACGCCTACGCGGCCGCGATGCACCGGGCCCGCCGGGCCCGCTGGGACTTCGAGGAGGAGAACCCGCTGCGCGACGCGCGAGGCTTCGACCTCGCCCGGGAGGCCGCCGACTCCAGCCAGCTCACCGACGAGGACATCGGCCTCGCCAACGTCATCCTCACCAACGGCGCCCGGCTCTACGTCGACCACGCCCACCCCGAATACAGCGCCCCCGAGGTCACCAACCCGCGCGACGCCGTCCTCTGGGACAAGGCGGGCGAACGCATCATGGCCGAGGCCGCCGAACGCGCCGCCGCGCTGCCCGGCGCCCAGCCCATCCACCTCTACAAGAACAACACCGACAACAAGGGTGCCTCCTACGGCACGCACGAGAACTACCTGATGAAGCGGGAAACCGCCTTCTCGGACATCGTGCGCCACCTGACGCCCTTCTTCGTCTCCCGCCAGGTCTTCGCGGGCGCCGGCCGCGTCGGCATCGGGCAGGACGGCCACGAACACGGCTTCCAGCTCAGCCAGCGCGCCGACTACTTCGAGGTCGAGGTGGGCCTGGAGACCACCCTCAAGCGGCCCATCATCAACACCCGCGACGAACCCCACGCGGACGCCGAGAAGTACCGCCGCCTCCATGTGATCATCGGCGACGCCAACCTCTCGGAGATCTCCACCTACCTCAAGCTGGGCACCACCGCACTGGTCCTCTCCATGATCGAGGACAACTTCATCGCGGTGGACCTCGCGGTCGACCAGCCCGTCCGCACCCTCCACCAGGTCTCCCACGACCCCTCCCTCCAGCACCTCGTCACGCTCCGCAGCGGACGCACGCTCACCGCCGTGCAGTTGCAGATGGAGTACTTCGAGCTGGCCCGCAAGTACGTCGAGGAGCGCTACGGCGCCGACGCCGACGACCAGACCAAGGACGTCCTCGTCCGCTGGGAGGACACCCTCACCCGGCTGGAGAACGACCCCATGAGCCTGGCCGCGGAACTCGACTGGGTCGCCAAGCGGCAGCTCATGGAGGGCTACCGCCGCCGCGACGACCTCGACTGGGACGCGCCCCGGCTGCACCTGGTCGACCTCCAGTACGCCGACGTGCGCCCCGAGAAGGGCCTCTACAACCGCCTGGTCGACAAGGGCCGCATGAAGCGGTTGCTGGACGACGCGGAGGTCGAGCGGGCGCGCACGAAGCCGCCGGAGGATACGCGGGCGTACTTCCGGGGGCGGTGCCTGGAGCAGTACGCGGACGACGTGGCCGCGGCCTCCTGGGACTCGGTCATCTTCGACCTTCCCGGCCGCGATTCGCTCCAGCGGGTGCCAACCCTGGAACCGCTTCGCGGAACGCGAAATCACGTCAAGGAGCTGCTGGACCGGTGCCGGACCGCTGATGAGCTGGTCAGGGTGCTGTCAGGCAATTGAAACCCCGGTCCGGGGCATTGATTCGGCTCCCTTCGCAGGGTGGAAATCCCGGCGTGAGGGAATCATCGAGATGGCCCCCGTACGTTCCTGGAACTACGGGGCCGATGTCGGACCCGGCTTGTAGGGTCTGATCATCAGCGAACGGCGAACTGAGCGGGGTGAGGGTTATGGCGACCAAGGACACCGGCGGCGGCCAGCAGAAGGCCACACGCTCCACCGAAGAGGTCGAGGAGCAGACCCAGGAAGCGCAGGGCTCCGAAGACCTCAAGGAACGACAGGAAAAACTGACCGACGACGTGGACTCGGTCCTGGACGAAATCGACGATGTCCTCGAGGAGAATGCCGAGGATTTCGTGCGCTCATTCGTTCAGAAGGGTGGCCAGTAGGCCATTCTTCCTTCGAATCGTAGGTAGCGGTATCGGGGGACTCGGTGGGGCAAGAAGAGAGGCCGAAGCGTTGCTCGCGGTGCGGGGAGACCAAGCCGCGAGCAACCTTCGCCCGTAACAGATCGACCCGCGACGGATTACAGGCTTACTGCCGTCCGTGCGCGGCGACGTATCACCAAACCCGTCAAGTGGCGAAGGGCAAGAACGTCCGGCCGAGGGTGGAGACGCCGGAGGGATACAAATTCTGTCGCAGATGCGGGGAGATCAAGCCGCACAGCGAGTGGCATCGCAACGCGACGGCCTCCGACGGTCTCTCGACGAGTTGCAAGGCGTGTCGGGCGGCGAAGGGCCGTGCAGACCACCTCAAACGCCAGTACGGCATCACGGAAGCCGAGCGTGACGCCATGATCGCCTCGCAGCGGGGGCTCTGCGTGATCTGTCTGGATGCCCCAGCCGTTCATGTGGATCACTGCCACGAGACGGGTAGGGTCCGTGGCGTACTGTGCTTTAACTGCAATTCCGGCCTTGGTCTGTTGAGGGACGACCCTGACACCGCTCGCCGGGCCGCCGCCTATCTGGAAGGAAACTCGTGGAAGCCAATACTCGTGGCACCGGGCGTCTACCAGCTGCCTTCCTGACGCCTGGGTCGTCCTCCTTCATGGACTTCCTGTCGGACCATCAGCCGGAGCTGCTGCCGGGCAAGCGGACGCTGCCGCCGGTGCAGGGCGTGATCGAGGCCCCGCACGGGACGACGATCGTGGCAGTGACGTTCCCCGGAGGCGTCGTCCTCGCCGGTGACCGCAGGGCCACGATGGGCAATGTCATCGCCCAGCGGGACATCGAGAAGGTCTTCCCGGCGGACGAGTACTCCGCGGTCGGCATCGCCGGCACGGCGGGCCTGGCCGTGGAGATGGTCAAGCTCTTCCAGCTGGAGCTGGAGCACTTCGAGAAGGTCGAAGGCGCGCAGCTCTCCCTGGAGGGCAAGGCGAACCGCCTGTCGACGATGATCCGCTCCAACCTCGGCATGGCCATGCAGGGCCTGGCCGTGGTCCCCCTGTTCGCGGGGTACGACCTGGACCGCGACAAGGGCCGTATCTTCTCGTACGACGTGACGGGTGGCCGCAGTGAGGAGCACAACTTCGCGGCGACCGGCTCGGGTTCGGTGTTCGCGCGCGGTGCGATGAAGAAGCTGTTCCGTGACGACCTGACCGAGGAAGAGGCCGCCACCCTGGTGGTGCAGGCGCTGTACGACGCGGCCGACGACGACTCGGCGACCGGTGGTCCCGATGTCGCGCGCCGGATCTATCCGATCATCACGGTGATCACCGACGACGGTTTCCGCCGGCTGACCGAGCAGGAGGCGTCCGAGCTGTCGCGCGCGGTGCTCCAGCGGCGGCTGGAGGAGCCGGACGGTCCGCGGGCCGCCCTGCTCTGAGCGGGCGCTCTCGGTCTTCGCAGTGAGGTGATCCCAGTGACCATGACAGAAAGGGACGGATAACCGGTGTCGACGCCGTTCTATGTCTCACCCCAGCAGGCCATGGCGGACCGCGCCGAGTACGCCCGCAAGGGCATCGCGCGCGGTCGCAGCCTGGTGGTCATGCAGTATGCCGACGGGATCGTGTTCGTCGGTGAGAACCCGTCCCGTGCGCTGCACAAGTTCAGCGAGATCTACGACCGGATCGGCTTCGCGGCCGCCGGCAAGTACAACGAGTACGAGAACCTGCGTATCGGTGGTGTGCGGTACGCGGATCTGCGTGGTTACACCTATGACCGTGACGACGTGACCGCGCGCGGTCTGGCGAACGTGTACGCGCAGACGCTGGGCACGATCTTCTCGTCGGCGGCCGAGAAGCCGTACGAGGTGGAGCTGGTGGTGGCGGAGGTCGGTGAAACGCCGGAGGGTGACCAGATCTACCGGCTGCCGCACGACGGTTCCATCGTGGACGAGCACGGTTCGGTGGCGGTCGGCGGCAACGCGGAGCAGATCAGCACGTTCCTGGATCAGCGGCACCGGGACGGGATGAGTCTGGCGGAGGCGCTGAAGCTGGCGGTGCAGGCGCTGTCGCGGGACACCAACGGCGGTGAGCGGGAGATTCCCGCGGAGCGTCTTGAGGTGGCGGTGCTGGACCGGACGCGGCCGCAGAAGCGGAAGTTCAAGCGGATCGTGGGTGGCCAGCTGTCGCGACTGCTGGCGGCGAACGGCGCGGCGACCGAGGCGGAGAGCGCGGAGGATCCGGACGAGGTGTCCGGCTCCGAGAAGGAGTGAGGCGCGCGCTGCGCGGTGTGTGTTGAGGTGCCCTCGGCCGGTTTCCGGCCGGGGGCACTTTGTGTGTGGCGCGGGAGAGCCTCAGGAGGGCCGTGGCGGGGCCGTGGAGGCTCGGGGGATGAGCTGGACCGGGATGTCCCCGTGCGGGGGCTCGCGGCCGTCCAGGACGGCGAGGAGGGCCTGCATGCCGCGTTCTCCGAAGAGTTCGGCGTCGAGGCGGACGGTGGTCAGCTCGGGGTCGAGGGCGGTGGCGAGGGCGAGGTCGTCGAGGCCGGTGACGGAGAGGTCGTCGGGGATGCGCAGGCCGAGGCGGCGGGCGGCCTTGTAGGCGCCGGCGGCGAGTTTGTCGTCGTCGCAGACGATGGCGGTGGGGCGGGGGCCGGGCGTGGTGAGGGCGGTCTCGGTGGCGGCGCGGGCGGCGTCGATGGTGATGGGTGCGTGGGCGGTGGTGAGCCGGGTGCCGGGTGTGGCGGCGAGGCGGTCGGCGAGTTCGCGGGCGCGGATCTGGAAGGTCCAGGAGGGGATGTCGGCGGCGAGGTGGAGGAGGTGGCGGTGGCCGAGGCCGAGGAGGTGGTCGGTGACCTGGCGGACGCCGTCGGTGATGTCGAGGTTGACGGTGGCGGCGCCGAGGCTGCCGGCGGGGTCGCTGTCGAGCATGACGAGGGGGAGCTGGTCGCCGCTGATGGCGGTGAGGGCGTCGGCGGCCATGGAGGAGGCGATGACGCCGTCGAGGGCGGCCTGGGCGCTGGCGAAGGGGTCGCGGGCGGGGCCGACGCCTTCGGGGGAGGGGTAGAGGACGACGCCGAAGCCGTGTTGTGCGGCGACGCGGGCGGCTCCGGTGTAGACGCCGGCGAAGAATTCGGTGGTGAGGGCGGGGACGACGAGGAGGACGGTGCGGGTGTGGCCGAGGCGGAGGTTGCGGGCGGCGAGGTTGGGGCGGTAGCCGAGGTCGGTGGCGGCCTGGCGGACGCGCTGGGCGGTGGTCTCGGAGACGCGGCCGCGCCATTTTTCGCCGAGGACGAGTGAGACGGCGGCCTGGCTGACTCCGGCCGCGCGGGCGACGTCACGGCTGGTCGGGCGCGTGCTGCTGCGTGCCACCGCGGGCGTGCTCCTCTGGGTGCTGTGTGGACGGTCGGACAGCGCTCATGGTACGTATGAAAGCGCTAGTTATACGTAACACTTCGGGGACATCGCGACGGCGGTCGGGGGTGCCGGAGCGGCCGCTGAAGGGGCGGGACATGGCGACGGGTTATCTGGAGATCCTGCGGGCGCGGCACGCGCTGCGCCTGCTGACGGGGACGCTGGTGGGCCGGCTGCCCAACGCGGTGGCACCGATCGCCATGGTGCTGTTCGTGCGGGCGGAGGGCGGTACGTACAGCCTGGCGGGTGCGCTGGCGGCGGTGTACGGGGTGGCGAACGCGGTGGGCCAGCCGCTGCTGGGGCGGCTGGTGGACCTGTACGGGCAGCCGAGGGTGCAGTTGCCGGCGGCGCTGGCGTCGGCGCTGGCGATGGCGGGGTTCGCGTTCTGCGGGATCGGTCCGCTGGGGCTGGCGTACGCGCTGGTGGCGCTTGCGGGGTTGTGCACGCCGCCGCTGGAGGGCGGGCTGCGGGCGCTGTGGCCGTCGGTGCTGCGCCGGGGGGACCAGGTGCACACGGCGTACGCGCTGGACGCGGTGGCGCAGGAGGTGATGTTCACGGTCGGGCCGCTGCTGGTGACGCTGTGCGTGTCGGTGTGGTCGGAGCGGGCGGCGCTGCTGGTGCTGAACCTGGTGGGGGTGCTGGGGGCGTTGTCGGTGGTGGTGTCGGCGCCGTCGCGGGCGTGGCGTTCGGAGCCGCGGGAGGCGCACTGGCTGGGGGCGCTGCGGTCGCCGGGGCTGCTGGCGCTGCTGGGGGCGTTCCTGTTCGTGGGGATCGCGATGGGGTCGATCACGGTGGCGTCGGTGTCGTACGCGGACGGGCACGGTGGTGACGCGGTGTACGGCTGGATGATGGCGGGGCTGGGCCTGGGTGCGCTGGCCGGCGGGACGGTGTACGGGGCGCGGCGGTGGTCCGGGGTGCCGGAGCGGCGGCTGAGGGTGCTGGTGGCGCTGCTGGCGGTGTGTTACCTGCCGTTGCTGTGGATGCCGGGCGTGGTGGCGATGGTGCTGCTGTCGGTGGTGTCGGGGGTGTTCCTGGCGCCGTGCATCGCCTGCGCGTTCATCATCGTGGACCGGCATGCTCCGCCGGGGACGGTGACGGAGGCGTTCTCGTGGCTGGTGACGACGTTCATGGTGGGCGCGTCGGTGGGGACGGGGCTCGCGGGGCCGGTGGTCCAGTCGGGTGGGGCGTCGTGGGGGTTCGCGCTGCCGGGGGTGGCGGGGGGTGTGTCGTTGCTGGTGCTGCTGGCCACGGGACGGGTGCTGACGGCTCCTGTCGGGGGCGGTGTGGTTGCGGCTTCATCGGAAAATGATCCAGATCGTGCTGCCGAACCCCGTTTCAGTTCAGGGGATCGGGCGTAATGTTCACTCATGGACCGCCGCATTTTCGGGCTGGAGAACGAGTACGGCGTCACGTGCACGTTCAGGGGACAGCGGCGTCTGTCTCCTGACGAGGTGGCGCGGTACCTCTTCCGCCGTGTCGTGTCATGGGGCCGCAGCAGCAATGTCTTTCTGCGGAACGGCGCCCGGCTGTATCTCGACGTGGGCTCACATCCGGAATACGCGACACCCGAGTGTGACAATGTGACCGAGCTGGTCACCCACGACAAGGCCGGCGAGCGCATTCTCGAGGGACTCCTGGTGGACGCGGAACGACGCCTGCACGAGGAGGGAATCGCGGGCGACGTCTACCTCTTCAAGAACAACACCGACTCGGCGGGCAACTCCTACGGTTGCCACGAGAACTATCTGGTGGCGCGGCACGGGGAGTTCTCCCGGCTCGCGGACATCCTCATTCCGTTCCTGGTGACCCGGCAGTTGCTGTGCGGGGCGGGCAAGGTGCTCCAGACGCCGCGTGGTGCGGTGTACTGCGTGAGCCAGCGGGCGGAGCACATCTGGGAGGGCGTGTCGTCGGCGACGACGCGTTCGAGGCCGATCATCAACACCCGTGACGAGCCGCACGCGGACGCCGAGCGTTACCGGCGGCTGCATGTCATCGTGGGCGACTCGAACATGTCCGAGACGACGATGCTGCTGAAGGTCGGCGCCACCGATCTGGTGCTGCGCATGATCGAGGCGGGCACGGTGATGCGGGATCTGACGCTGGAGAACCCGATCCGGGCGATCCGCGAGGTCAGCCACGACATCACCGGCCGGCGCAAGGTGCGTCTGGCCAGTGGCCGGGAGGCGTCGGCGCTGGAGGTGCAGCGCGAGTACTTCGACAAGGCGGTGGACTTCTGCGACCGCCGGGGCATCCGTACGGGCACGGTCGCGCAGGTGCTGGAGCTGTGGGGCCGGACGCTGGACGCGATCGAGACGGAGGACCTGGACCGGATCGGTACCGAGATCGACTGGGTGATGAAGTACAAGCTCATCGAGCGGTACCGCGAGAAGCACAACATGACGATGTCGCATCCGCGGGTCGCGCAGATAGACCTCGCGTATCACGACATCCACCGGCGTCGTGGGCTGTACTACCTGCTGGAGAAGAAGGGTCAGGCGGCGCGGATCTGCAATGACCTGAAGATCTTCGAGGGCAAGTCGGTGCCGCCGCAGACGACTCGGGCGCGGCTTCGCGGTGACTTCATCCGGCGGGCGCAGGAACAGCGCCGGGACTTCACGGTCGACTGGGTGCATCTGAAGCTCAACGACCAGGCGCAGCGCACGGTGTTGTGCAAGGACCCGTTCCGTTCGGTGGACGACCGGGTGGAGAAACTGATCGCCGGAATGTAGGAGCGGTCCCTCCGGCCGCGGCTTTTGGCGCCGTATTGCCTTCGAGCGCCACACGGGCGCCGTACGTTTCCGTACGGCGCCTTTGTCACGCCGTAGAGTTGCGCGCACCAATCCGCAAGATCGACCGATTACGAGGCATCTCCCGTGCGCCGACGCTCACTCCTCCTGGCCGCCGTTCCCGCTGGACTGGTCACGCTCGCCGGGTGCGGCGACGGTGATTCGAAGTCGAGCAGGGCGAGTGCGTCGCCGTCGCCGTCGGCCTCGTCGCCTCCGCCGCCGAAGATCGTGGACGGGCCGCTGCCGCCGATCACGGCGGGGACGAAGTTCGGGGAGAAGCCGACGGTCGCCAAGGGGACGGGGGAGCCCTCCAAGGACCTGGCGGTCCGTACGGTGATCGCGGGCAACGGCCGCCCGGTGGCGGAGAACGACTTCATCAAGGCGAACTACCTGGGCCAGATCTGGAGCACGGGGAAGGTCTTCGACAATTCCTACGACCGCAATCCGCTGGTGCTGCAGCTGGCGCAGGGCAGCATCATCGACGGCTGGCGGTACGCGCTGACGGGGAAGAAGATCGGCAGCCGGGTGGAGATCGCGGTGCCGCCGGCCTGGGGGTACGGGCCGTCGGGCAATGAGCAGGCGGGGATCAAGGGCACGGACACGCTGGTGTTCGTGATCGACCTGCTGGACTCCTACAACACCAAGAGCTCGGCGAAGGGCAAAGTGGTCCCGCAGACGGACCCGGCCCTGCCCAAGGTGGCCACGAACACCGACGGCAACCAGCCGAAGGTGACGCTGCCGAAGGCGGACCCGCCGAAGAAGCTGGTGTCGAACTACATCATCGAGGGCGACGGGGACGAGGTCACCAGGAAGCAGGCGGTCCTGTGCCAGTTCCAGGGGCTGGAGTGGCAGGGCGGCCGGACGTTCCAGAAGACGTACGGCTCGGGGCGCCTGAGCCAGTTCTCGGTGGAGCAGATGGAGCAGGTCGTCAAGGGTCTGGCGCAGGGGATCACAGGGAAGAAGGTCGGCAGCCGGGTGCTGATCGTGGTGCCGCCGGACCTGGGCTACGGGGACAACCCGCCGAGCGGCAGCGGTATCAAGAAGGGCGCCACGCTGGTCTTCACGGTGGACATCCTCGCGGCGATGTAGCACGCCGGGCGCCCAAGCTGCGGGGATGACAGACTGTCCATGTTTCGTTTCGTACACACGCGGGAGCTTTTGACGTGAGCATCGACAAGCCCGAGGTCGACTTTCCGGGCGGCGAGCCGCCGAAGGACCTTGAGATCAAGGACATCTGGGAGGGCGACGGCGAGGTCGCCGAGGCGGGCGACGTCGTCAAGGTGCACTACGTGGGGGTCGCGTTCTCCACGGGTGAGGAGTTCGACGCTTCCTGGAACCGCGGTACGCCGCTGGACTTCCAGCTCGGTGTCGGCCAGGTCATCCAGGGCTGGGACAAGGGTGTGCAGGGCATGAAGGTCGGCGGCCGCCGCCAGCTGGTGATCCCCGCGCACCTCGCGTACGGCGACCGGGGTGCCGGCGGCCGGATCGCGCCGGGCGAGACGCTGATCTTCGTCTGCGACCTGGTGGGCGTCGCCAAGCGCTGACCCGACCGGTCACGCCTGATCGTTTGTGCATTCAGTGGGGCCCGCGCCTGGTGCGCGGGCCCTTCTTCTTTGACCGCCCTCGTCCGTAATGGCCCTCGTTCTTCGCTTCGGCTTTTGCCGCGCCACCTGGGAGCGGTACGGTCGACGGTCGGAAGCACATGAGGGAAGGCGTAGGGCGTCGATGGCCATTGCCAAGGCCGAGCGGTTGATGAACCTCGCGCTGTGCCTGCTCGGCGCACGGCGGCCGCTCAGCAAGCGCGAGCTGCGCGGGTCCATCGAGGCGTACCTGGAAGCGGGGTCGGACGACTCCTTCAACCGCATGTTCGAGCGGGACAAGGACGACCTGCGCGAGCTGGGCCTGGTCATCGAGACCGTGGAGAACCTGGAGGGCGAGGTCGGCTATCTCGCCCGCCGTGACAGCAACCGGCTGCCCGCGATCACCCTGGACGCCGAGGAGGCCGCCGCCCTGGGCCTGGCCGCCAAGGTCTGGCAGCAGGCCCGGCTGGCCGGCGCGGCCAGCGGCGCCCTGCAGAAGCTGCGCGCGGCGGGGCTGCCCGAGGACGTCGACCCCTACGGCTCGCACGGCGCGCTGGAGCCCCGCATCCCCGTGCACGAGGCCGCGTTCGAGCCGCTGATGCT
Organism: Streptomyces griseoluteus; assembly: GCF_004784465.1. Classification (GTDB taxonomy): domain Bacteria; phylum Actinomycetota; class Actinomycetes; order Streptomycetales; family Streptomycetaceae; genus Streptomyces; species Streptomyces griseoluteus. Next base: position 161,599 of record NZ_SRRU01000007.1, read on the forward strand.
GGCCTGCCGGGACCGCCGTCCGGTGGTCTTCGACTACCGCAAGGCGTCCGCCGCGCACCCCGAGACCCGGCACGTGGAGCCGTGGGCGCTGGAGTGCTGGCGCGGCCACTGGTACCTGGCCGGCTTCGACCGCGAGCGCGGCGCGGAGCGGGTCTTCCGGCTGTCCCGGATCACCGGCAAGGTCCGTGCCCGCGGTACGGGCTTCACCGCGCCGGTGCCGGACGTGGTGACCGTGCGGGAGACCGTACGGGGCTGGGCGGGGGAGACCGCCGACCGCTCCGCGCTGATCCGGCTGCGCCGGGGCGCCGGCTACCCGTTGCGGGCCAGGGCCACCAAGGTGCGCGAACTGGGCGACGGCTGGGACGAGTTGGAGATTCCGTACGGGCACGGGCTGGATGCCTGGCTGGTGGAGTTCGGGCCGGACGTGGTGGTGCTGGAACCGGCCGAGCTGCGGGCGGACGTGGTGGACCGGCTGCGTGCCGTGGCCAAGGGCTGAGAGCGGAGCGAAACACCATGGCAGGCAAACCGGCGAGGCCCGTGAACGCCATCGACCAGACCCGGCGGATGCTGTCGCTGGTCACGTATCTGCGCGAGCGCCCCGGCGCCCGGATCGCGGACGTGGCCCGCGCCTTCGGCATCACCGAGGACGAACTCGTCTCCGACCTGGACGTGCTGCCCATGTGCGGCACCAGCTTCCGGGGCGGGGACCTGCTGGACATCGACACCGACGGCGAGCGGATCTGGTGGCACAACCCGGCCGCGCTCGGCGAGGACGCGGCCGAACCGCTCCGGCTCGCCGCCGACGAGGCGACCGCGCTGCTGGTGGCCGCCCGGGCGGTTGCCACCCTGCCCGGCCTGCGCGAGAGCGACCGGCAGGCACTGGTACGGGCCACCGCCAAGGTGGAGACCGCCGCCGGCGAGGCGGCCGGGGCCAGCTCCCGGCTGTCGGTGACCTTCGAGTCCGAGGGCGGGGTCTTCGCCGACGTCGACCGGGCCATCTCCGAGCGGCGCCGGCTCTGGGTGCGCTACTACTCCCCGGCCCGCGACGAGCTGACCGAGCGGGAGATCGACCCGATCCGCCTGGTCACCATGGGCCACACCTATGTCGAGGCGTGGTGCCGCCGCTCGGAGGCCCGCCGCACCTTCCGGCTGGACCGGGTCGCGGAGATCCGGATTCTCGACGAGCCGGCCGCGCCGCCCGAGATAGAACCGCGCGACCTGTCCGAGGGTCTGGTGCAGCCCGCCGCCGAGGACCCCGAGGTCGTGGTCGAGGTCGGCCCCGGCGGCCGCTGGGTCGCCGAGTACTACCCGCACGACACGGCCGAGGAACTGCCCGACGGCGGCCTGCGCATCACCCTGCGCACCCCCGACCCCGCCTCGCTGCGCCGGCTCGCCCTGCGGCTCGGCCCCGACGGCCGGATCGTGTCGCCGCCCGACCTGGCCGACCGCGCCCGCCGGGCCGCCCGCGAGGCGCTGGCCGCGTACGAGGGGCGGGAGCACACGCCGTGAACGAGACCTCGGTGTCCGATAGGCGCGAGGTGACGGCGGCCGCCGCCTTCGCCGGGATGCGGCGCGTCGTCCCCGTGGTGTTCAAGGCGGCCTGCCCCGACTGCCGGGGCCGGTTCGAACTCGCCGCGAACGCGCTCCGGCTGGCCATCGGCGGCTCCAGCCGGACCACGTTCTACTCCTTCACCTGCCCCGAGTGCGGCTCGGCCGTGCGCAAACCCGCCGGGGACCGGATCGTGCAACTGCTCAGCGGGGCCGGGGTGCGGACCCTGCGGCTGCACTCCACCGTCTGAGACGGCTGCGGCACGGTCTAGGCTCGTCCCCATGTTCTGGCCGATGTTCGCGGTAGCCATGGGATTTCTGGGTCTCGCTGTACTGGGGGTGCTCGCCGTACGCGTCTTCGTGGCCGCGCGGCAACTCGGCCTCCAGGTCGCCGACTCCGGACGCCGCATCAGCCGCGCCGCCGAGGACCTGGAGCGGGCCGCGGTGAGCACCGCCCGCGCCGCCGACACGCTCTGACCTGTGGGACGGCCGGGACGCCGGAAACGCAACAAGCGGTTTGCGTCACTTCGCCCTGTCATGCGGGACAGGCGTACGGGTACGCTGCTGGTCGCGGTGCGAAGAACGAGGCGCGTACCGCGGACCGGGAGTACGCACGGGGATTGCCTCTCGTTTACCCCTGAGCGTTACGATCGCTGCCGGCACGACCATCCGGACGCTTGTCCGAGCGGTCGGACAGCACCCCCACCCCCGCCTCGGTGAGAAGGTACTAACTCATGATCGGAAGGCTCGGTCCTACCGAGATCATTCTCATTCTCGTCGTCGTCTTCCTGCTCTTCGGCGCGAAGAAGCTTCCGGACATGGCCCGCTCGCTGGGCAAGTCCGCGCGCATCCTCAAGAGCGAGGCCAAGGCGATGAAGGAGGAGAACAACACCTCCACGCCTCCGGCCTCCGGCGAGCAGCCCCCCGCGCAGCGCACCATCCAGGCCGCCCCCGGCGACGTGAACAGCGCCCGCCCGGTCAACGAGCCCACGGACACCACCCAGCGCTGACCCGCGGCCGCACCACCGGCCTGCCGCACGAGATGAGGACGTGGGTTGCTCAAGTCTGCCCGCAAGAAAGAGAAGGACCCCGAGGGGCGGATGCCCCTCGTGGAGCACCTGCGCGAGCTGCGCAACCGGCTCGCGAAGGGCATGCTGGCGATCACGGTCGTCTCCGTGGTGGCCGCCTTCTACAGCCAGGACCTGATGTCCTTCCTCTCGCAGCCGGTCCCGCGCTGCACCGGGGGCCTGGGTGAGTCCACCGGAGGCTCCTGCGCGGTCATCGCCTACACCGACCTGCTGTCGCCCTTCACCACCACGGTGAAGGTCTGCTTCATGGCGGGCGTGGTCATCTCCAGCCCCGTCTGGCTGTACCAGCTGTGGGCGTTCGTCGCCCCGGGCCTGCACCGCAACGAGCGCAGGTACACCTACGGGTTCGTGGCCGCGGCGGTGCCGCTGTTCATGGCGGGCGCCTGGCTCGCCTACACGATCCTGCCGATCAGCATGCGGGTGCTGCTGGGCATCACCCCCGACGGCTCGGCGAACATCCTGCCGATGGACAAGGTCCTGGACTTCATCGTCCGGATGATCCTCATCTTCGGCGGCGCCTTCGAGCTGCCGCTGCTGCTGGTCATGCTGAACTTCGCCGGTGTGGTGACCGGGCGCCGCATGGCCGGCTGGTGGCGCGGTGTGGTCATGGGCGTCTTCGTCTTCGGCGCCGTCGCCACCCCCACCACGGACCCCTTCGGCATGATCGCGCTGGCCGGACCCATCGTGGTGCTGTACTTCATCGCCGTCGGTATCGCGCTGCTCAACGACCGCCGCCGCGAGCGTGCCGACGAGGCGGCCGAGCTGGACGACGACGAGGCCTCGCCGCTGGACCACCGGCCGGAGCCGGTCGCCGGCCCCGAGCGGCTGACCGCCGCCGTCCCCGAGCAGGCCCGCCCGGCCGAGGCCCTGCCGCCGGGCCGGTACGAGGGCTACGACGACGTCACCTGAGCGCGTACCCGTGAGCGAGGGGCCGGACGGATCTTCCGTCCGGCCCCTCGTCCATGCGGGCGCCCGCCTGCGCGGGCAGGTCGGAGTCGGGCGTTCCGTTCCGGTGGGCGTGGGAAGCGATAATGATCGTCCTGTTGTCGGTGCGGGCCGGTACGCTCGAAAGCACGATGACAGAGGACCTCTCACCGGCCGAGCGGTACGCGGCGTCCCGAGTGCGGGCCGCCGAGCAGGCCACCGCGCTCGCGGGCTTCCGCGAGATGTACGACTTCGGCCTCGACGACTTCCAGGTGGAAGCCTGCTCTGCACTCGAGAGCGGGAAGGGCGTCCTGGTGGCCGCCCCCACCGGCTCGGGCAAGACGATCGTGGGCGAGTTCGCCGTCCACCTCGCCCTGGAACAGGGCAAGAAGTGCTTCTACACGACACCCATCAAGGCGCTGTCGAACCAGAAGTACGCCGACCTGTGCCGCCGCTACGGAGCCGACAAGGTCGGCCTCCTCACCGGTGACAACAGCGTGAACTCCGACGCCCCGATCGTCGTCATGACGACCGAGGTGCTGCGGAACATGCTGTACGCGGGCTCCCAGACCCTCCTGGGCCTCGGCTACGTGGTCATGGACGAGGTGCACTACCTCTCCGACCGCTTCCGGGGCGCCGTCTGGGAAGAGGTGATCATCCACCTGCCCGAATCGGTGACCCTGGTGTCGCTGTCGGCCACCGTGTCCAACGCCGAGGAGTTCGGCGACTGGCTGGACACCGTGCGCGGCGACACCGAGGTGATCGTCTCCGAGCACCGCCCCGTACCGCTGTTCCAGCACGTGCTCGCCGGGCGGCGGATGTACGACCTGTTCGAGGAGGGCGAGGGCAGCAAGAAGGCCGTCAACCCCGACCTCGCCCGGCTCGCCCGGATGGAGGCCACCCGGCCCTCCTACCAGGACCGCAGGCGCGGCCGCGCCATGCGCGAGGCCGACCGGGAGCGGGAGCGCAGGCAGCGCCAGCGCGCCTGGACGCCGAGCCGGCCCGAGGTCATCGAGCGCCTGGACGCCGAGGGCCTGCTGCCCGCCATCACCTTCATCTTCAGCCGCGCCGCCTGCGAGGCCGCCGTCCAGCAGTGCCTGTACGCGGGCCTGCGGCTCAACGACGAGGAGGAGCGGGAACAGGTCCGCGCCCTGGTCGAGGAGCGCACCGCGAACATCCCGCCGGAGGACCTGCACGTCCTCGGCTACTACGAATGGCTGGAGGGCCTGGAGCGCGGCATCGCCGCCCACCACGCCGGCATGCTGCCGACCTTCAAGGAGGTCGTGGAGGAGCTGTTCGTACGCGGGCTGGTCAAGGCCGTGTTCGCCACCGAGACCCTGGCCCTCGGCATCAACATGCCCGCCCGCTCGGTGGTGCTGGAGAAGCTCGTCAAGTGGAACGGGGAACAGCACGCCGACATCACCCCCGGCGAGTACACCCAGCTCACCGGCCGGGCCGGCCGCCGGGGCATCGACGTCGAGGGCCACGCCGTGGTGCTGTGGCAGCGGGGGATGAGCCCTGAGCACCTCGCCGGGCTCGCGGGCACCCGCACCTATCCGCTGCGCTCCAGCTTCAAGCCGTCGTACAACATGGCGGTCAACCTGGTCGAGCAGTTCGGGCGGCACCGCTCGCGGGAGCTGCTGGAGACGTCGTTCGCGCAGTTCCAGGCGGACAAGTCGGTCGTCGGGATCTCCCGGCAGGTGCAGCGCAACGAGGAGGGGCTGGAGGGCTACAAGGACTCCATGACCTGCCACCTCGGCGACTTCGACGAGTACGCGCGGCTGCGCCGCGAACTCAAGGACCGGGAGACCGAGCTGGCCCGGCAGGGCGCCAACCAGCGGCGAGCCGAGGCCGCCGTCGCCCTGGAGAAGCTCAAGCCGGGCGACATCATCCACGTGCCCACCGGCAAGTACGCGGGCCTCGCGCTCGTGCTCGATCCCGGCCTGCCCGCCGGGCGGACCGGCGGCCCCCGGGGTTTCGACCACCACGACGGGCCCCGCCCGCTGGTGCTCACCGCCGAACGGCAGGTCAAGCGGCTGGCGTCGATGGACTTCCCCGTCCCGGTGGAGGCGCTGGACCGGATGCGCATCCCGAAGACGTTCAACGCCCGCTCCCCGCAGTCCCGTCGGGATCTCGCCTCCGCGCTGCGCACCAAGGCCGGGCACATCCCGCCGGAGCGCGCCCGCAAGAAGCGTTCGCAGGCCGCCGACGACCGGGAGATCGCCCGGCTGCGCACCGCGATCCGCGCACACCCCTGCCACGGCTGTGACGACCGGGAGGACCACGCCCGCTGGGCCGAGCGCTACCACCGGCTCCAGCGCGACACCTCGCAGTTGGAGCGGCGCATCGAGGGCCGCACCAACACCATCGCGCGGACCTTCGACCGGATCGTGGCCCTGCTGACCGAACTGGACTATCTCCGGGGCGACGAGGTCACCGCCAACGGCAAGCGGCTCGCCCGGCTCTACGGCGAGTTGGACCTGCTGGCCAGCGAATGCCTGCGCGAAGGCGTGTGGGAGGGGCTCGGCCCCGCCGACCTCGCCGCCTGTGCCTCGGCGTTGGTGTACGAGGCACGGGTCAGCGACGACGCGATGACCCCCAAGCTGCCCTCGGGACCGGCCCAGGCCGCGCTGGGGGAGATGGTGCGGATCTGGGGTCGGCTGGACGCGCTGGAGGAGGACTTCCGGATCAGCCAGACCGAGGGTGTCGGGCAGCGGGAGCCGGATCTGGGGTTCGCGTGGATCGCCCACCAGTGGGCCTCGGGGAGGGGGCTCGACGAGGTGCTGCGGGAGGCGGAGATGCCCGCGGGGGACTTCGTGCGGTGGACCAAGCAGGTGATCGACGTGCTCGGGCAGGTTGCCGCGGCGGCTCCCGCGGAGGGCTCGACGGTCGCCAGGAACGCGCGCAAGGCTGTTGATCAACTGCTGCGGGGGGTTGTCGCCTACTCGTCCGTGGGGTGAGTTTCCGCGCGGGTGCGGGTGGGCCGTGGCTGGTCGCGAGGTTCCCCGCGCCCCTGAGGGGTCGGCTCGGCCGGCCCCTCTTCGCATGCCCGTGTGGCACTACCCAACGTGTTCGAACGGGTGCTCGCTGTGCAAATAGGGGTGACGGTACTCCTGTTGCGCGGGGGATTTCAGGTGCTTGCCGAATATGACACGGGGGTGTCCCGGTCGGAATAGGCTCGCCCGCGGCGGACCCGGTTGAGATGAATTCGGGCGCCTGTTCCCCTATATACCGTTCTTCCCAGAAGGCATCCATGGTGAGTGTTCAGAAACCTCCCGGTGTCCGTGAACGTCCCTACGCGCAGGTGTTGTTGCCGCCCGCCCTGATGATGGCCGCGGTGACCGCGGCCGCCGTGTTCCTGGTGCCGGGCTCCGCCCGGATCGCCGTCGCCTGCTGCGGGCTGGTGGCCACGCTGCTGCTGCTCGCCACCGCGAGCGAAGTGGTGCGGCGGGGGCGTCAACTCCGGGCCGCCGAGGCCGAGAACGCCCGGCACACCGCGTATCTGGAGCACCGCATCGCCGCCCATGACGCGGAGATCGTCCGTCTCGGCTCCGAGGTGCTGCCCCTCGCGCTCGCCCGGCTGCGCGGGGGCGAGCGGCTGCGGGACGTACTGCGCCACGTCGTCGACGAGGACCCCGAGCTGCGTCATCTCCCGCCCTCCCAGCGCGAGTTGCTACGCGTGGCGCTGCGCGGGGCCGAGCACGAGATCAACATGCGGGACGCCACCCAGCGGGCGTTCGTCACCACCGCCCGGCGCGTGCAGGCCATCGTCCACCAACAGGCCAAGGAACTAAGGGAGATGGAGGAGGACCACGGCCGCAACGCCGAGGTCTTCGACGACCTGCTGCGCGTCGACCACGGCACCGCGCTGATCGGCCGGCTCGCCGACTCCATCTCGGTGCTCGGCGGCGGCCGTCCGGGCCGCCAGTGGCCGGTGCCCGTCTCGCTCTACAGCGTGCTGCGGGGCGCGATGTCCCGCATCCTGGAGTTCCACCGGATCAACCTCGCCTCGATCGTCAACATCAACATCAAGGGCACCTCGGTCGAGCCGATCATCCACGCGGCGGCCGAGCTGTTCGACAACGCCACCCGTTACTCACCGCCCTCGACCAAGGTGCACGTCACCGCCTTCGAGGTGCAGACCGGCCTCGCCATCGAGATCGAGGACGCCGGGGTCAGCCTCAGCGAGGAGGGGCGGGCCCGCGTCGAGCAGATGATCCTGGACGCCCGCGCCGACGACGACGCGCACAACCTCGGCGACAGCCCCCGGCTCGGCCTGGCCGTGGTCGGCCGGCTCTGCAACGCCTTCGACATGGACGTCTCGCTGCGCGCCTCGGCCTACGGCGGCGTCCGCGCCATCCTCGTCGTGCCCCGCGACATGCTCACCACCGAACCGGGAGTCGGCGCCGCACACGGCATCGGCGCCACCGCCGTGCCGATGCCGGAACTCGGTGCGCTGGAAGGGCCCAAGCGCCCGCCCAAGCGCCGCCGCCCCACCGCGCCCCGCATCCCCGCCCCGGCCTCGATGGAGGACGACGTCCCCGAGGTCACCGAGTGGACGGCGAACGGACTGCCGCAGCGCCGCAGCCGGGTGACCGTACCGCTCAGCCAGCGCTACGCCGAACAGGCCGCCATCGAACAGGCCGAGCGCGAGGGGCGCCCCACCATCTGGTCCCGGACCCAGCCCGAACCGGAGCCCGAGCCCCCGGCCGACCCCGAACGGCAGAAGCTCCTCGACCGCGAACCGGGCATGTGGGTCGACGCCTTCTGGGAGGGCATGAAGAAGGGCAACGAAGGCGCCCACCCGACCGACTTCACCCGGAATCCGACCGCCTACCTGCATCTGATCGACGACTCGGCCGACACCGGCGCCGGCGACGAGGGGGAGCCCAAGTGATCCAGCAGCGTGCCAACTTCGACTGGATGCTCAAGCAACTGCACGACGGCGTACCCGGCATCGAGATGATCGTGGTGCTCTCCTCGGACGGCCTGCGCATCGCCCGCTACGGCGGCGACCCCGACGCCGCCGACCGGGTGGCCGCCGCCTGCGCCGGCGTACAGAGCCTGGCCGGGGCGGTCGCCCAGGAACTGCCGGGCAGCAGCGGTGAGATGAAGCTCGTCGTCATCGAGATCGACGGCGGCTACTTCTATCTGATGGCCGCCGGTGACAACGCCTACCTCGCCGTCCTCGCCGACGTGGTCTGCGAGCCCGGCCGGATGGGCGGCATGATGCGCGACCTCGTCGTCCGGATCGGCGCCCACCTCACTTCTCCGCCCCGGCGCGGCGGGCAGGCCGTATGACCCCGCGCCGCAAACGGCGCCTGCCGCAGGAGGCGCCCTCCCCGCCGCCCCTCGCCCCGGACGCGGGCGAGGAGGCGGAGGCCGGGAGCCCCGAGCGGCTGTACGCCGTCACCGGACTGCACGACGGCGGGCGGGCCCAGCTCGATCTGGTCACCCTGATCGTGGCGCGCTCGGCGCCCCCGCCGTCCGGCACCCCCGAGCAGGCGGCCGTGCTCCGGCTCTGCTCCGCGCCCCTGTCCGTGGCCGAACTCTCGGCCTACCTCGACCTGCCGTTCAGCGCGATGACCGCGCTGATCACCGAGCTGATCGGCGCCGACCTGGTGCAGGCCCGCGCCCCGATCGTCCGCCAGGCGCTCCCCGACCGGACCCTCCTCGAAGCGGTGATGCATGGACTTCAACGCCTCTGACGCCGTCCCCGCGATCCCCGGCCCGCGCACCGAGGAGCGGCTCCCGCAGACCGCCCAGGCCGCGGTGAAGATCGTGATCGTGGGCGGTTTCGGCGTCGGCAAGACCACCATGGTCGGGTCGGTCAGCGAGATCAGACCGCTGACCACCGAGGAGACCATGACCCAGGCCGGCATCGGCATCGACGACAACTACGGCTCCGAGACCAAGACCGCCACCACCGTGGCCATGGACTTCGGCCGCATCAGCATCACCGAGAAGCTGGTGCTCTACCTCTTCGGCACTCCCGGCCAGGAACGGTTCTGGTTCCTGTGGAACCGCCTCTTCGAGGGCGCGCTCGGCGCGGTCGTCCTGGTCGACACCCGCCGCCTGGACGTCAGCTTCGACGTCATGGGCCGCCTGGAGGAACGCGGTGTGCCGTTCATCGTCGCCGTCAACTCCTTCCCGGACGCGCCCCGGCACCCCGTCGAGGAACTGCGCGGCGCGCTCGACCTGGCCCCGGAGATCCCGATCGTCGAGTGCGACGTACGGCGCCGCGCCTCCAGCCGGGACACCCTGCTGACGCTGATGCACTTCCTGCACTCCCTCGCCCGGTCCGGCGCCCTGACCTGAGCGGGCGCGCGAACCCCACCAGCCGTTTCCCGAAAGCGATCACCGTGACGCCTGAACCCCAGACCCCGACAGGCACCCCCGACACCGCCCCCGGCCCGCCGCCGGGCTGCCCCGCGCACGGCACCGGCCCCGGCGGCCTGCACCGGCTGTACGGCCCGGACGCGCTCGACCTGGACGACCTCTACGAGCGGCTGCGCGAGAAGCACGGCCCGGTCGCCCCCGTCCTCCTCCACGACGACGTGCCCATGTGGGTGGTCCTCGGGCACGCCGAGAACCTGCACATGGTGCGCAGCCCCTCGCAGTACACCCGCGACAGCCGGGGCTGGACCCCGCTGCTGGAGGGCATGGTCAAGCCCGACCATCCGCTGATGCCGCACATCGCCCGGCAGCCGATCTGCGCGCACGCCGAGGGCGACGAGCACCAGCGGCTGCGCGCGGCCGTCACCGCCGCCATGGACACCATCGACCACCGGGGGCTACGCCGCTCCATCAACAGCTCCACCCAGGAACTCGTCAACCGCTTCTGCGGGCGCGGCCGGGCGGACCTGGTCTCCCAGTTCGCCGAGCACCTGCCGATGGCCGTGATGTGCGAGATCCTCGGCATGCCCGAGGAGTTCGGCGACCGGATGGTGCAGGCCGCCCGGGACGCGCTCAAGGGCACGGACACCGCCATCCAGAGCCACGCCTACGTCATGGAGGCGCTCAGCGGGCTCACCGCCCGGCGCCGGGCCCGTCCCGAGGACGACATCACCAGCCACCTCATCACGCACCCGGCGGGGCTCAGCGACGACGAGGTCCGCGAGCATCTGCGGCTGCTGCTGTTCGCCGCGTACGAGACCACCGCCAACCTGCTGGCCAACGCGCTGCGCATGGTGCTGACCGAGCCGGGGTTCCGCGCCCGGCTCAACGGCGGCCAGATGACGGTGCCGGAGGCGATCGAGCAGTCGCTGTGGGACGAGCCGCCCTTCAGCACCGTCCTCGGCTACTACGCCAAGCAGGACACCGAGCTGGGCGGGCAGCGCATCCGGCGCGGCGACGGGCTGCTGTTCGCGCCCGCACCGGGCAACGTCGACCCACGCGTACGGCCCGATCCGACCGCGCACATGAAGGGCAACCGGTCCCATCTCGCCTTCGGCGGCGGCCCGCACGAATGCCCCGGCCAGGACATCGGGCGGGCCATCGCCGACATCGGGGTGGAGGCCCTGCTCACCCGGCTGCCGGACATCCGGCTGGAGTGCGCCGAGGAGGATCTGCGCTGGCGGTCCTCCATCGCGTCCCGGCATCTGGTGTCGCTGCCGGTGCTGTTCGACCCCAAGCCGAAGCAGGACGTCAACCGGGCGCCCAGCATGTCCTCCCTCCACCCGCACCGGGCCGAGGCACCGGTGCCGCAGCCGCGCGCATGGCTGGAGGAGAAGGCGGAGGACAAGGCGGCGCAGCGGGTGGAGGGGGCGGAGCGGGTGGAGCCGGTGCCGCCCGCCGAGCCGGCCGGGTCCTGGCCCGCGTCGTCGGGGAGCGCGCCGCCGAGCCGCTGGCAGCGGATGTGGCGGTGGCTGCTGGGGGAGTAGGCCCCCCGGTCAGGCGCCCGCCCACTCCGCGGGCGACGTCCACGCCTGGAGTGTGCGCCGGCTGACGAAGCTGTGCCGGGCGCCGGTCAGCGGATCGGTGAACTCCAGTCTGCGCGCCAGGAGTTGGAGGGGGCGGCGGAAGTCGCCGGGCGCGGTGACCGGGGCCACCTCCGGGTAGAGGGGGTCGCCGAGGATGGGGACGCCGAGCGAGTTCAGGTGTACCCGGAGCTGGTGGGTCTGGCCGGTGGCGGGCAGCAGGCGGTACCGGGCCAGCCCGTCCCGCTCGCGGCGGGCGTCGATCTCCACCCGCGTCACCGCGTTGGGCTCGCCCGCCACCTCCCGCGCGGCCAGCACCCCGCGCTCCTTCAGAATCCGGCTGCGCACGGTCCGGGGCAGCTGAAGCTCCGGGTCGTGCCGGGCGACGGCCTCGTACTCCTTGTGCACCCGGCGGTCGCGGAACAGTCCTTGGTAGGCGCCGCGTTCGCCGGGGCGGACGGTGAACAGCACCAGTCCGGCGGTGAGCCGGTCCAGCCGGTGCGCGGCGCCGAGTCCGGGCAGGCCGAGGTCGTGGCGGAGGCGGGCGAGCAGGGTCTGAAGGACATGGGAGCCGCGCGGGGTGGTGGCCAGGAAGTGCGGCTTGTCGGCGACGACGATGTGCTCGTCCCGGTACACCACCTCGACCGGGAACGGCACCGGCACCTCCGGCGGCAGCTCGCGGTGGAACCACACGAACATCCCCGGCCGGTACGGCGCGTCCGGCGCCACCGGCAGCCCGTCGGCGCCCACCACCGCCCCGGCGTGGAACATCGCCTCCACCACGCCCGGACCGGCGCCCGTCAGCCGCGCCACCAGATGCTCGCGCACCGTGGCCCCCACCCCGTCCACGGGCAGCCGCACCCGCACGGGGTCGACGCCCCGGCGCTGGGGGAGCGGGGCGGGCGGTGGCTGTGTACGGCGTCTCATCAGGTGTCCCAGGTTACGGGGGCGGCCCAATCCGGTTGGCCCGCCGCCCGGTGCTTGGCAGGATGCCGGCATGCCGTATCTGACCAGCCCCGTGCTGCCCGAAGGAACCCTCTCCCGCCGGCCGCAGCCGGAGATCCCGGCCGCGGCCGGGCTGCGCCTGCGCCCCTGGCGGGCCGAGGACGCGCCCGCCGTCCACGCGGCCTTCCAGGACCCGACGCTCAACCAGTGGCACGCCAGGTCCTGCGACTCCCCCGAGGAGGCCGCCGGCTGGATCGAGGACTGGCACGGGCAGTGGACGCGCGAGTGCGACGCCCAGTGGGCCGTGGTGCGGGCGGACAGCGGTGAGCTGTGCGGCCGGGCCGCGCTGCGGGAGATCCGGCTGGGGGACGGTGTGGCCGAGGTGGCGTACTGGACGGTGGCGTCGGCGCGCGGGCAGGGCGTGGCCCGGCACGCCACGGACGCGCTGGTGCGCTGGTCGTTCGACGAGATCGGCTTCAACCGGCTGGAGCTGATGCACGCCACCGCCAACGAGGCGTCCTGCCGGGTCGCCACCAAGGCCGGGTTCGCGGTGGAGGGCACCCGACGCCGGGCGCTGCTGCACCCGGACGGCTGGCACGACATGCACCTGCACGCCCGGCTCAGGGGCGACTGACCCGCCGGTTCACGCGGCCGCGTTCTCCTGCTCGGCCTCGATCCGCGCGTTCCACTCCGGCTTGCTGGCCTGCCAGCCGTCCTCGTTGTGGCCCAGGCGCCAGTAGCCGGAGATGGACAGGTCCTCGCGCGGGATCCGCGCCTCGACCCGCAGCATCCGGCGCAGCTCCTTCACGAAGGACGCCTCGCCGTGCACGAACGCGTGCGGACGGCCCTCGGGGAACTCCAGCGCCCGTACCGCCTCCAGCAGGGCCTCGCCGACCGGGCGGTCCCCGCGGTGCAGCCAGACCACCTCCACATCGGAGTCGATCTTCTGCTCCTCCTCGGGCCCGGCCACCTCCACGAAGGCGTGCGCGGGCGTGCCGGCCGGCAGGGTCTCCAGGGCGCGGGCGATGGCGGGCAGCGCGCTCTCGTCCCCGACGAGCAGATGCCAGTCGGCCGTCAGGTCGGGGGTGTAGGCGCCGCCGGGGCCGAAGAAGCGCACGGTCTCGCCGGGGCGCACCCGGGTGGCCCAGGGTCCGGCGAGACCCTCATCGCCATGGATGACGAAGTCGAGGGTCATCTCCCGGTGCTCGGCATTCCAGGCGCGCACGGTGTACGTACGGGTCACCGGCCACTGCTCGCGGGGGAGTCCGGCCCGGATCGCCTCCAGGTCGAACGGCTCCGGGTAGGTCATCCCGTCCACCGGGGCGAAGAGCAGCTTCACATAGTGGTCGGTCCAGGTGTCGGCCGAGAAGTCGGCCAGTCCGGCGCCGCCGAGCACGATCCGCTGGACGTGCGGGGTCAGCCGCTCGGTGCGTACCACCTGGGCGGAATGGAGCTTGCGCGGCTTTCGCCCCGGACGCTCTGCCATGACGGCCTCCTGCTGCCTTGGTTAGGTTTACCTAAGCTAGCACCTCGCTCCGGGGTCCCTCCGGTGCCGGGGACCCCTTCGTTCGAGGATTTCCCTTGCGGAGGGGCGGTATTCACGCCTCCAGGGTGGTCAGCAGTCGCTGAAGGGAGCTGCCCAGGCCCCAGCGGGCCGCGAGCGCGTCCAGTGCGGCGGGGTCGCGCGGGGTGTGCGGCAGTGCGGTGTCCACCTCGGGCAGGGGGACGTCGTCGGCGACCCGGACGACCTTCGGGGCGACCGCGAGATAGGGGGCGGCCTCGGTCAGGCGCTTGCGCTGGGTGGGGGTGAGCTTCGCCTTCGGGTCGTCCACGGCGGCGACGATTCCGGCCAGGTCCCCGAACTCGGCGAGCAGCTTGGCCGCCGTCTTCTCCCCGACGCCGGGCACGCCCGGCAGGCCGTCGCTCGGGTCGCCGCGCAGCAGCGCCAGGTCCGCGTAACCCCGGCCGTCCACGCCGTACTTCTCGCGCAGCCACGCCTCGTCGGTGAGCTGGAGGGTGCCGACGCCCTTGAGCGGATACAGGACACGGATGTCACGGGCGTCGTCGACCAGTTGGTACAGGTCGCGGTCGCCGGTGACGATGTCGACCGGGCCGTCCGCTCGGGCGGTGAACGTGCCGATCACGTCGTCCGCCTCGTATCCGGCCACGCCCACGCGGGCGATGCCGAGCGCGTCCAGCACCTCCTCGATGACCGGGACCTGCGGGGAGAGGGTGTCCGGGACCTCCTCGGCGTCCGGGGCGCCCTCGTGCTCCTCGGCCACCCGGTGCGCCTTGTAGGAGGGGATCAGGTCGACCCGCCACTGGGGGCGCCAGTCCGCGTCCATGCAGGCCACCAGCTTGTCCGGGCGGTGGTCCTTGACCAGGCGGTCGATGAAGTCCAGCAGTCCGCGCACCGCGTTCACCGGGGTGCCGTCCGGCGCCCTGACCGAGTCCGGCACGCCGAAGTAGGCGCGGAAGTACAGGGAGGCGGTGTCGAGAAGCATCAGTCGTCCGGTCACGCTCGCATCATGCCGCACCGCACCGACAGCGGACCCGCGCGCCGGGCCCACGGGTGTGACCTGGGACACTTCGGCGTTTGGCTGAAATGCGACCGGGCAGGCGCCGCGCGCCGGAACGAGGCAATTGCTTACCAAGCGACAACTATCCCTCGTTTCCTGCTTGTTGCCGCCTAGCCGAGGGACATGCATGACCGCGAGAATCGAAGCGGAACATCTCTACAAGGTGTTCGGCAGACGACCGGACCAGGCCGTGGAACGGCTCGAACAGGGCGCCGACCGCGACGAGCTGCGTGCGGAGGGCAGCACCGCCGCCGTCATCGACGTCTCCTTCGCCGTCGCGCCGGGGGAGATCTTTGTTGTCATGGGCCTGTCCGGCTCGGGCAAGTCCACTCTGCTGCGCACGCTCAACGGCCTGCTCACACCGACCGCGGGCCGGGTCCGCTTCGACGGGCAGGACCTCACCGCGCTCGGCGACCGCGAACTGCGCGAGGTCCGGGCCGACAAGATCAGCATGGTGTTCCAGCACTTCGCGCTCTTCCCCCACCGCAGCGTCCGTGACAACGCCGCGTACGGCCTCGCCGTGCAGGGCGTGCCCCGCGCCGAGCGCGAACGCCGCGCCGACGAGGCGCTCGCCCTGTGCGGGCTGGCCGGCTGGGAGGACTCCTGGCCGGACGAACTCTCCGGCGGCATGCAGCAGCGCGTCGGCCTCGCCCGCGCGCTCGCCACCGACGCCGACCTGCTGCTGATGGACGAGTCCTTCAGCGCCCTGGACCCGCTGATCCGCCGCGACATGCAGGACCAGCTCCTCGAACTGCAGAAGACGCTGCGCAAGACCATCGTCTTCATCACCCACGACCTCAACGAGGCCATGCGCCTGGGCGACCGCATCGCCGTCATGCGCGACGGCCGCATCGTGCAGACCGGCACCGCCGAGGACATCCTGCTGCGCCCCGCGGACGACTACGTCGCCTCCTTCATCCAGGACGTCGACCGCTCCCGCGTGCTCACCGCGTCCGCGGTCATGGACACCGACGTGCGCGGCGACGAGGCCGACTGCGCCTGCGAGACCGCCGAGCCCGGCACGCCGTTCACCGAACTGTGCGCGCTCAGCGCCCGCCTGAGCCACCCGGTCGCCGTCCTCGACGCCGACCGCACCGTGGTCGGCGTCGTCCCCGAAAGCCGTCTGGTCGGCTTCCTCGGCGACGAGCGGGGAGACCCGATCGCCTGCGACCACCCCCGCGACGACAGGAAGGTGACCGCCCGTGCCTAGGCTTCCGCTCGGCGACTGGGTCGACTCCGGGGTCGACTGGCTGGTCGGCCACCTCTCCTGGCTCTTCGACGCCATTCGCGCCGTCCTGGAGGGCATGTACGACGGCATCGACGCCGTCCTCACCGCCCCGCAGCCCCTGCTGCTCGCCGGCATCCTCGCCGTCCTCGCCTGGTGGCTGCGCGGACTGCTCGCCGGTGTCCTCGCCTTCGCCGGATTCGCCCTGGTGGACTCCCTCGACCTGTGGGAACGGGCCATGTCCACGCTCTCGCTGGTGCTGGTCGCCACCATCATCGCGCTGGTCATCTCGGTCCCGCTCGGCATCTGGGCCGCCCGCTCCCGCGCGGTGAGCGCCACCCTGCGCCCCGCCCTGGACCTGCTCCAGACCATGCCGTCGATGGTGCTGCTGATCCCGGCCATGCTCTTCTTCGGGCTCGGCACCGCGGCCGGTGTCGTCGCCACACTGATCTTCGCGCTCGCCCCCGGCGTCCGGATGACCGAGCTGGGCATCCGCCAGGTCGACGCCGAACTGGTCGAGGCCGCCGAGGCGTTCGGCACCACACCCCGCGACACCCTGTGGCGGGTGCAGCTCCCGCTCGCCCTGCCCACCATCATGGCGGGCGTCAACCAGGTCATCATGCTCGGCCTGTCCATGGTCGTCATCGCGGGCATGGTCGGCACCGGCGGCCTCGGCGGCGCCGTCAACGAGGCCATCGGCCAGCTCGACATCGGCTACGGCTTCGAGGCGGGCGTCGGCATCGTCGTCCTCGCCATCTACCTCGACCGGGTCACCGGCGCGCTCGGCACCCAGCTCTCCCCGCTGGGCCGCCGCGCCGCCGCCAAGGCCCGGCCCACCGCCTTCTCGTACCGGCCGCGCCCGGCCGTCGCCGTCGTCGCGGTGGTCGTGCTCGCGCTGGTCGCGGGCGGGCTCGGGGTCTTCGGGCCCGGCGCCACCAAGTCCACCGCGTCCGGTACGGACATCGGGCAGGGCAAGGAGATCAAGCTCGGGTACATCCCGTGGGACGAGGGCATCGCCTCCACGTTCCTGTGGAAGGAACTGCTGGAGCGGCGCGGCTTCAAGGTCAGCGTCACCCAGTACGCGGCCGGCCCCCTCTACACCGGCCTCGCCACCGGCCGCCTGGACTTCGAGACCGACTCCTGGCTGCCCACCACGCACGCCGAGTACTGGAAGAAGTACGGCGACCGGATGGAGGACCTGGGCAACTGGTACGGCTCCACCTCCCTGGAGCTGACCGTCCCGTCCTATGTGAAGGACGTGAACTCCCTGGCCGACCTGAAGGACCACGCAGCCGAGTTCGACGGCCGGATCATCGGCATCGAACCCAGCGCGGGCATGATGGGCCTGCTCAAGGACAAGGTGCTCGACCAGTACGGGCTCAAGGGCAAGTACCAGGTCGTCGACGGCTCCACCCCGGCCATGCTGACCGAGCTGAAGCGGGCCTACGCCAAGAAGCAGCCCGTGGTCGTCACCCTGTGGTCCCCGCACTGGGCCTACAGCGACTACCGGCTGAAGAAGCTCAAGGACCCGGCCGGCGCCTGGGGCAAGGGCGACACCGTGCACACCCTCGCCCGCAAGGGGTTCAGCGCGGACAACCCCGAGGTCGCCCAGTGGCTGAAGGACTTCTCGATGACCGAGGAGCAGCTCACCGGCCTGGAGGCCCGCATCCAGAAGGCCGGCAAGGGCAAGGAGCAGGACGCCGTCCGCGCCTGGCTCAAGGAGAACCCCGGGCTGGCCGACACCTGGGCACCGGCCGGCAAGGCCGGGCAGGAAGCGGCCGGATGAGATGAGGGGGCGGACGCCCACCCGCGTCCGCCCCCGGGGGCCGGTCTCACCACCGTAGAGATCCGGCCAACCACGGAGCGCCATGGAACCCGTCTTACGGGAACACCTGGGGACGCCCGGGCCTTGAAGCAGGTGAACGCCGCGGAAAGCCGGGGCAGGACCAGGCGTCCGGCGGGCCGCGGCACTGGCGCGAACCGTGGGGTACTCGCCCTACGACGGCGCCGGATGTGAGAGGCGCGTGAAACGGTTTGCCGAACGTGCGTAGGGTGCAGACAACTCAGGACGGGGACGCCCGGCACGGGGCGTCCGGGCAGCCGCGCCACGCGTGAAGGAGGGAGCCGCAGCGATGGGCGACCACAAAGAGCGACAGCCCGTGCGGGTCGGCGCGGCCGTCCGGCGGCGCCGCCGGACGCTCGAACTCACCCTCGCGGTCGTGGCCGAGCGCAGCGGTCTCTCGGTGCCCTTCCTCAGCCAGGTGGAGAACGACCGGGCCCGCCCGAGCCGGACCTCCCTGGAGAAGCTGGCCGACGCGCTGCGCACCACGGCGGTGGAACTCCTCGCCGCCGCCGACCCCGCGTGCAGCGTCGACGTCGTACGCGGTGAGCCGCTCGCCGAGGGCGACTTCACCGCCCGGACCCGCGCCCTGGTGCGCGGCCACCACCAGTTGCACGCCTCCGAGTTCACCGGCGACCACGACGCCGGGCGCGAGTTCCAGCACCGCAACGACGAGCTGATGTACGTGGCCGACGGCGCGGTCGAGATCGAGGCCGAGGGCCGCGCCTACCGGCTCGGCCGGGGCGACACCCTGTACCTGACCGGCGGTGTCCGCCACCGCTGGCGCGCCACCGTGCCGGACACCCGGGTGATCGTGGTGGCCGTCGCCGAGCACATCGAGGCGGTCCAGGACCGGGCACGGTAGGAAGGTCCTGATGCGGGTCGTCTCCCTGGTGCCGTCGCTGACCGAGGCGGTCGCCGTGACGCTGCCCGGTGTTCTCGTCGGGGCCACCGACTGGTGCGAACGCCCGGCGGACCTCGCTGTCGAGCGGATCGGCGGCACCAAGAACCCCGACACCGCGCGGATCGCCGCCCTCGAACCCGACCTCGTGATCGCCAACGAGGAGGAGAACCG
The DNA here is from genome assembly GCF_004784465.1 of Streptomyces griseoluteus. Lineage (GTDB taxonomy): Bacteria > Actinomycetota > Actinomycetes > Streptomycetales > Streptomycetaceae > Streptomyces > Streptomyces griseoluteus. Next base: position 180,742 of record NZ_SRRU01000007.1, read on the forward strand.
CGCCCCCGACCTCGACGCCCTGCGCGCTGCGGGCGTCGAGGTGCTGGTCACCGAGGTACGGACCGTGGTGCAGGCGTTCACCGAGCTGGAGCGGGTGCTGTCGGCGTGCGGCGCCACGAGCCGGCCCGGCTGGCTGGACCGCGCCGAGGCGGCCTGGGCCGCGCTGCCCGATTCGCGGCGGCCGGTCAGCGCCGTGGTGCCCGTCTGGCGCCGCCCCTGGACGGTGCTCGGCCGGGACACCTTCGCGGGCGACGTCCTGGCCCGCCTCGGGGTCCGGCACCTCTACGCCGATCACGCCGAGCGCTACCCCCGCATCCCGCTGGACGAACTGAACGCGGCGGCCCCCGAGCTGGTCGTCCTGCCCGACGAGCCGTACCGCTTCACCGCCGACGACGGCCCCGAGGCGTTCCCCGGCCTGCCCTGCGCCCTCGTCAGCGGACGGCACCTGACCTGGTACGGACCCTCGCTGCTCGAAGCTCCCCGCGTGCTGGCGGAGGCGCTGGCAGCAGCGCCCCGCTGAGCAGGCCGCGTACGGTACCGGTGGCCGCCGCGGCCCAGACGATGAGCAGCAGGGCGTACAGGCCGACCGCCAGCCCCGCGTACCCGGCAAGGCCGGTGTGCCGGGCCAGGGAGGCCGCGGCGGTGACGCACGTGCCGACCGGGAAGGTGAGCCCCCACCAGGTCGGCGCGAACCGCATGCCCCGGCGCCGCGCCCGCACCAGCTGCGCGGCGGCGAACGCCAGCCACAGCAGCGCGAAGCCCATGACGGGCACCCCGTACAGCACGGCGAACACCGCGAGCCCCCGGTCGTACGGCGCCGGGACGACGCCCGGCGCCAGGTCCGCGATCGCGCCGGTGGCGGTGGTCGACTGGCCCAGTGGGCCGAGGACCAGGAACAGGGCCGGGGTCAGCGCGAGCGGCAGCGGACCGTGGAGCAGCAGGCGGGCGAGGAGCAGCGGGAGCATCAGCAGTGTGGCCAGCAGGCTCAGCCCGAACAGCGCCAGACAGCCCAGCAGCAGGGTCTCGCGGGGCTGGCCGGGCGGCAGATACGGCACCAGGGCGGGGCCCAGCGCGGCCGACACCATCGGCGCGACCAACGGCAGCAACCATACGGGGGTGGCGTCGGCGAGGGTGGGCCGGTGCCGGGTCACCATCAGGTACGGCACCGCCACGGCCGCCGCCAGTCCCAACGCGGTACCGGCGGTGAAGAGGACGGCGTCCAGCGCCACGGCCGCTCGGGTGCCGATCCAGTACCGGCCGGCCGGGAGCGCGCCGCCGCCGACCGCGAGGAGGGCCATGGCGGTGCAGCCGTGGAAGGGGGCCGTCGCCGGGTCGAGGAGGTGTTGGCGGGCCTGGTCGCGGTGGTGGGTCCAGTGCAGGGCGCGGGCCGCGAGGAGGACGAGCAGCAGGAGCAGGGAGAGGGTCCACAGGGCGGCGCAGAGCCACGGGATGTGGGAGGGGAGGGCGGCGCCCGCCGAGCCGACGATCGCCGTGCCCATGACGGCGGCGTACCAGTTCGGGCCGAGGTGGCGGAGGCGGGCTGCGGTGACCATGGGATCAGCTTCCTGGCCCGGGTCGGCGCTGACCAGGGAGTTGCTTTCTATGGGGACATAAGGTGGTCTTATGAGCGAAGAGCAGGCGAGGAGCGGTTCGCTGGCGCACCGGGTGCCCGAGCTGGGCGCGCTGGAGCTGCTGCTGGCCGTGGCCCGGCTGGGCAGCCTGGGCGCGGCCGCGCGCGAGCTGGGCATCACCCAGCCCGCCGCCAGCAGCCGGCTGCGCTCCATGGAACGGCAGCTCGGCGTCGCCCTGGTCGACCGCTCTCCGCGCGGCTCCCGGCTCACCGACGCGGGCGCGCTGGTCACCGACTGGGCACGGCAGGTCGTGGCGGCGGCGGAGGTGTTCGACGCGGGCGCGCAGGCGCTCCGGGCCACACGGGACTCCCGGCTGCGGGTCGCGGCCAGCATGACCATCGCCGAGTACCTGCTGCCCGGCTGGCTGCTCGCGCTGCGCGCCGGGCGGCCGGACACGGCGGTGTCGCTGCTCGCGGGCAACTCGGCCAAGGTCGCCGAACTCCTGCTCGCGGGCGAGGCCGACCTCGGCTTCGTGGAGGGGCTGACCGTACCCGCCGGGCTGGACTCGGCCGTCATCGCCCACGACCGGCTCACCGTCGTCACCGCGCCCGCCCACCCGTGGGCCCGCCGCCCTCGCCCCCTGACGACGGCGGAACTCGCCGCCACTCCCCTCATCCTCCGCGAACGCGGCTCCGGCACCCGCCAGGTCCTCGACGCCGCCCTCGGCGCCCCCGCCCGCCCCCTCATCGAACTCTCCTCCACCACGGCCGTGAAGGCCGCCGTGATCAGCGGCGCGGGCCCCGCCGTCCTCAGCGAACTCGCCGTCGGCGAGGAACTCGCCACCCGCCGCCTGATCGGCATTTCGGTGGACGGGGTCCCGCTGCGCCGGGATCTGCGGGCGGTATGGCCGACGGGACACCGGCCCACGGGGCCGGCGAGGGAACTGCTGTCCCTGACGCGCGGCTAGGACCCGGTTCCGCCCGCCGCGGTGACCAGTGCCCGCATCACCCGGTCGTCCGTGCCCATCTCCGGGTGCCACTGGACGCCCAGTACCCAGCCCTCGGCGGAGGGGAGTTCGACGGCCTCGATCGTGCCGTCGGCCGCGTGGGCGGAGGGGGTGAGGGCGGGGGCGAGGTGGCCGATGGCCTGGTGGTGGTAGGTGGGGACGCTGGTGCCGTCGGGCTGGATGGAGGCGTAGAGGGTGCCCGGTACCGGGTGGACGGGGTGGGCGCCGAAGACGCCGACCGCCTCCGTGTGGCCGTCGAGGTGCTGGACGAGCGTGCCGCCGAGGGCGACGTTGAGGAGCTGCATGCCCCGGCAGATGCCGAGGAGGGGGACGTGGGCGGCCAACGCGGCCTCGATCAGGGCGAGTTCCCAGGCGTCGCGCTCCGGGGCGGGCGGACCGCAGCGGGGGGAGCGTTCGGCGCCGTAGTGGACGGGGTCGACGTCGGGGCCGCCCGCGACGACCACGCCGTCCAGGCGGGCCACCACCTCCGGGGCCAGCGCCGGGTCGTCCGGCGGCAGCAGGGCGGGGAGGCCGCCGGAACGGCTCACCAGGCGGGGGTAGGCGGCGGGGAGCAGCGCCGCCTCCAGCTCCCAGACGCCCCAGCGGGCGCCCGCCTCCAGATACGTACTCACGCCGATCAGCGGCCGTCCGCCCATGTGCCCTCCAAAGGTGCTCACGCATACCTTTGCAGAGCCGGGGTCAGGCCAGGAAGCCCCGCAGGAGCGCCGCCGTGCCCGCGCAGTGCTCCCGTGCGATCTCCCGCGCCGCGTCCGCGTCCCTGTCCAGCACCGCCTCCACCAGCGCGGTGTGCTGCCGCTGGGAGTGCTCCAAGTTCCGTACCAGCAACGGGATGCAGTCCAGCAGGTCGTTGACGCCCGCCCGGACCGCCGCGTACTGCGCCGCCAGCGACGGCGAGCCGCACAGCCCGGCCAGCGTCAGATGCAGCAGGGTGTCCCGGCGCCGGTAGTCCGCGAGCGGCGCGTCCCGTGTGTGGTCCAGCGCCCGCCGCAGCCGCACGACGCCCTCCCCGGACAGCCCGTGCGCCGCGCACAGCCCGGCCGCGCCCACCTCCAGCACCTCGCGGAAGCGCAGCACGTCCTCGATGTCGACCTCGGCCGTGCGGCGCCGCAGCTCGTCCTCGCCGGCGCCGTCCGAGCGGCGCAGCACGAACGTGCCGCCGTAGCGTCCGCGCCGCGACTCCACCAGACCCTGGTCGTGCAGCACCCGCAGCACCTCGCGCAGCGTCACCCGGCTGACGCCCAGCCGCTCCGCCAACTCCCGCTCGGCGGGCAGCCGTTCACCGTCGGGGACGAGACCGAGCCGGACCACCTGGAGGATCTGCTCCAGCGCCTCCTCGAAGCCGTTGCCCGCCCGCACCGGACGCAGCACCGCGCCCAGCCGGTCGCCCCCCTCGCGCGCCCCCGTATTCCCCGCCATCCGGTCGCGCCCCCTTCCCAAGCAATGGTTCCCCGCCATACCTTATGGCTCCCCGCCGGACCGCGCGCAGCACGTCCCAGGAGGCTCTCCCGTGGCAGACCGCACACCCCCGCTGAGCATCGAGGAACTGCGGGCGCTGGTCGCCGGCGGTGAGATCGACACCGTCGTACTGGCCTTCCCCGACATGCAGGGGCGGCTCCAGGGCAAGCGGTTCGCCGCCCGCTTCTTCCTCGACGAGGTACTCGACCACGGCACCGAGGGCTGCAACTACCTCCTCGCGGTCGACACCGAGATGAACACCGTCGACGGCTACGAGATGTCCTCCTGGGACCGGGGGTACGGCGACTTCGCCATGCGCCCCGACCCGGCCACGCTGCGCCGCCTGCCCTGGCATCCCGGCAGCGCGCTGCTCATGGCCGACCTCGCCTGGGAGGACGGCGCCCCGGTCACCGCGGCCCCGCGCCAGATTCTGCGCCGCCAGCTGGAGCGGCTCGCCCGCCTGGGGTACACCGCCCAGGCCGGTACCGAGCTGGAGTTCATCGTCTTCCGGGACAGCTACGAGCAGGCCTGGGACACCGGCTACCGGGGGCTGACCCCGGCCAACCAATACAACATCGACTACTCCATCCTCGGCACCGGCCGCGTGGAGCCCCTGCTGCGCCGGCTGCGGAACGAGATGGCGGGCGCGGGCCTCACCGTCGAGTCGGCCAAGGGGGAGTGCAACCCCGGCCAGCACGAGATCGCCTTCCGCTACACCGAGGCCCTGCGCACCTGCGACCAGCACGCGGTCTACAAGACGGGCGCCAAGGAGATTGCCAGCCAGGAGGGGATGGCGCTCACCTTCATGGCGAAGTTCAACGAGAAGGAGGGCAACTCCTGCCACATCCACCTCTCGCTCGCCGACGAGCACGGCCGCAGTGTGATGGCCGAGGGCGACGGCATGTCCGAGGTGATGCGGTACTTCCTGGCCGGACAGCTCGCCGCGCTGCGCGACTTCTCGCTGCTTTACGCGCCCAACATCAACTCCTACAAGCGGTTCCAGCCCGGCTCCTTCGCGCCCACCGCCGTCGCCTGGGGCCACGACAACCGCACCTGCGCCCTGCGCGTCGTCGGCCACGGCCCCTCGCTGCGCTTCGAGAACCGGCTGCCCGGCGGTGACGTCAACCCGTACCTCGCCGTCGCCGGACTCGTCGCCGCCGGACTGTACGGGGTCGAGCAGCGGCTCGAACTGCCCGAGCCCTGCGCGGGCAACGCCTACGCCGCCGAGTACGAGCACGTGCCCACCACCCTGCGGGAGGCCGCCCAGCTCTGGGAGACCAGCCCGATCGCGAAGGCCGCGTTCGGCGAGGACGTCGTCGCCCACTACGCCAACATGGCCCGCATCGAGCTGGCCGCCTTCGACGCCGCCGTCACCGACTGGGAACTGCGCCGCTCCTTCGAACGGCTGTGAACAGGCCGCCGGCAGTGAACACCCGTAACCCGCGCACACCTGGGAACGCCCGTGAAAGGTGACACCTCCTTGACGGACCCGCACGAACTCCACGTGGTCAACCCGGCCACCGAGGAGACCCTCGCCACCGTCCCCGCCGCGAGCGCCGAAGACGTGGCCGCCGCCGTCGCCCGCGCCGTCCCCGCCCAGCGCGCCTGGGCCGCCCTCGCCCCCGCCGACCGGGCCCGGCTGCTGCGCCGCTTCGCCGACACCGTCGACGCGCACACCGAGGAACTCGCCCTGCTGGAGGTCCGCGAAGCCGGCCACACCCTCACCAACGCCCGCTGGGAGGCCGGCAACGCCCGCGACCTGCTGCTCTACGCGGCGGGCGGCGCCGAACGCCTGACCGGCCGTCAGATCCCGGCACCCGGCGGCTGGAACGTCACCTTCCACGAACCCCTCGGCGTGGTCGGGGTCATCGCCCCCTGGAACTTCCCGATGCCCATCGCCGCCTGGGGCTCCTTCCCGGCGCTCGCCGCGGGCAACGCCGTCGTCCTCAAGCCCGCCGAGACCACCCCGCTCACCGCGCTCCGTCTGGCCGAACTCGCCCTGGAGGCGGGCCTGCCCGAGCACCTCTTCCAGGTGCTGCCGGGATACGGCCACACCGCCGGACGCGCCCTGGTGGACCACCCCGACGTCGCCAAGATCGTGTTCACCGGCTCCACCCGCACCGGACACGAGGTCGCGGAGCGCTGCGCCCGCCTGCTCAAGCCGGTCACCCTCGAACTCGGCGGCAAGAGCCCCAACATCGTCTTCGCCGACGCCGACCTGAAGGCCGCCCTCGACCCCTTCTCCTTCCTCGACAACGCCGGCCAGGACTGCTGCGCCCGCACCCGCGTCCTGGTCCAGCGCGAGGTCTGCGACGAGGCCCGCGCCTTCCTCGCGGACGCCCTCGCCGCCGTGATCGTCGGCGACCCGGCCGACGAGAAGACGCAGATGGGCCCGCTGATCTCCCGCACCCAGCTCGACCGCGTCCGCTCCTACGTCCCCGACGGCGCCCCCGCCCTGCGCGGCACCGCCCCGGACGGCCCCGGCCACTGGTTCCCGCCGACCGTGCTCACCGACGCGGCCCCCGACAGCCCGGCCGCCCGCGAGGAGATCTTCGGCCCCGTGGCCGTCCTGCTGCCGTTCGACGACGAGCGGGACGCGATCCGGCTCGCCAACGACACCCCCTACGGGCTCTCCGGCTCCATCTGGACCCGTGACCTCGGCCGCGCCCTGCGCGTCTCCGGGGCCGTCCGCGCGGGCAACCTGTCCGTCAACTCGCACTCCAGCGTCCGCTACTGGACCCCGTTCGGCGGCTTCAAGCAGTCCGGACTCGGCCGCGAACTCGGCCCGGACGCCCTGACCGCCTTCACCGAGACCAAGAACGTCTTCCTCAGCACGGAGGGGCCCGCTTAAGTGACCGAGACCGAAGCTCCCGTCTGCCGCCGCCTGGTCGGCCGTACCGCCGTCGTTACCGGAGCCGGCAGCGGCATCGGGCTGGCCACCGTCCGCAGGCTCGCCGCCGAGGGCGCCCGCGTGGTCTGCGCCGACATCGACGAGGCCGCCGGCAAGGCCGCCGCCGACGAGGTGGGCGGACTGTTCGTGAAGACCGACGTCACCGACCCCGCGCAGGTCGAGGCGCTGTTCCGGGCCGCCCACGACACCTACGGCAGCGTCGACATCGCCTTCAACAACGCCGGTATCTCCCCGCCCGACGACGACTCCATCCTGGACACCGGCCTGGAGGCGTGGAAGCGCGTGCAGGAGGTCAACCTGACCTCCGTCTACCTGTGCTGCAAGGCCGCGCTGCCCTACATGCGGCGCCAGGGCCGGGGTTCCATCATCAACACCGCGTCCTTCGTGGCCCGCATGGGCGCGGCCACCTCCCAGATCTCCTACACCGCGTCCAAGGGCGGGGTGCTCGCCATGTCCCGCGAACTCGGGGTGCAGTTCGCCCGCGAGGGCATCCGGGTCAACGCGCTGTGCCCCGGCCCGGTCGACACCCCGCTGCTCCAGGAACTGTTCGCCACCGACCCCGAGCGGGCCGCCCGCCGCCTGGTGCACATCCCGCTCGGCCGGTTCGCGCGCGCCGACGAGATCGCCGCCGCCGTCGCCTTCCTCGCCAGCGACGACGCCTCCTTCGTCAACGCCACCGACTTCCTGGTGGACGGCGGCATCTCCGGCGCGTACGTCACCCCGCTCTAGTCGGCGCGTACCCCACCACCTCCCGACGAAAGGTGTACGGTCCCCGTCCCATGCGACAGCTACTCGCCTGGTCCCTCGCCGCGGCCGCCGCCCTCGCGGCCGCCCCCGCCCTCGCCCCCACCGCGGCGGCCGCCGACACCAAGTGCCCGAAGTTGAGCACCAGTTGGTACGGCAACAACCGCGCCCGCCTGCAACAGGTCATCGACGCCCACGGCACCTGTTCCGGACACCGCGGCGCGGTCGCCGCGTTCGACTGGGACAACACCGTCACCAAGAACGACGTCACCGACGCCACCCTCTCCTGGGCCCTGCGCCACGACGCGCTGCCCCGCCCCGCCCGCTGGAAGGACACCAGCGCCTGGATGACCGACGCCGGAGACCGGGCGCTCACCGCCGCCTGCGGCACCGGCACCGGCTCCCTGCGCACCTCCGACCGCCCCGCGTGCACCGACGAGATCGTGGAGATCCGGGAGAAGGGCACCACGATGAGCGGCGCCGCCGCCTTCGCCGGCACCTGGAACCACCGGCGCACCGTCCCGCAGTACGCCTGGGTGCCCCAGCTCTTCGCGGGCCGCACCCCGGCCCAGCTCTCCTCCTACGCGGCCGCCGCCCGCACCGAGGCGCTGGCCGCGCCGATCGGCGCCACCCGCACCCTGGGCACCCACACCGTCCCGGCCTACGTCCGCTACTACGACCAGCAGCGCGACCTCATCCGCACCCTGAAGCGGGCCGGATTCCGGGTGTACATCGTCTCGGCCGGCTCCGAACCGGTCACCGAGGTCTGGTCGCGCGGGGTCGGCGTCGACGCCGCGCACACCATCGCCATCCGCTCCGTCCTCGACCACCGAGGCCGCATCACCACCCGCAACGAGGGCTGCGGCGGGACCGGGGTGAACAAGGGCGACGTCATCCCGTACATCGACGGCAAGCGGTGCTGGATCAACCAGGACGTCTACGGAATCCACGGGCCCGCCGCCTGGCAGAAGCAGCCATGGAAGAAGCGGATCGCCCTCGGCGGCGGCGACGCGGACACCGACGTCACCTTCGTCTCCGACGCCACCGGCGCCCACCTGGTCCTCAACCGCAACAAGGCCGAGCTGATGTGCCGGGCCTACGACGACGCGGACGGCCGCTGGGTGATCAACCCGATGTTCATCGAGCCGCTGCCCCGCAAGGCCGGCCCGTACCCCTGCTCCACCACCGCCTACAACGCCCCGGACGGCGGCCGCACCCCGGTGCTCCGCCCGGACGGCTCCGTGGTGCCGGACCAGGCGGACACGGTGTACTGAGGGGCCGTCAGAGGAAGGTGTGCCCCTCACCCCGGTAGGTGGGCACGGTCGCGGTGACCGTGTCCCCCTCCACCAGGTGCAGCATGTCGAAGCGCTCGCACAGCTCGCCCGCCTTGGCGTGCCGGAACCACACCTTGTCGCCGATCAGCAGATCGTCGGCGGGCGAGCCCAGCAGCGGGGTCTGCACCTCCCCGGCGCCCTCCTGCGGGTCGAAGCGCAGACCCTGAGGCAGATACGGCACCGGCAGCCGGTCCGGGCCGGCCGCGCCCGACGCCGGATAGCCGCCGCCCAGCACCGTCACCGCGCCCACACCGGGACGCCGGACCACCGGCAACGCGAACAGGGCGGCCGGACGGCCCGTGAACGACGTGTAGTTGTCGAACAGCCGGGGCACGTACAGCCCCGAACCGGCCGCGATCTCCGTCACCGCGTCCTCGGCCGCGGTGTGCTGCACACTGCCCGTGCCGCCGCCGTTGACGAACTCCAGCTCCGGCGCCACCGCCCGCACCGCCCGTACGGCGGCCCCGCGCCGCTCCGCCAGCTCCCGCCGGGCCGCCGCCTGCATCAGCCGGACCGCCCGCGAGCGCACCGGACGCCCGGCCACCGCGTCCCCCACCCCCGCCACATGCCCCTCGTACCCCATGATCCCCACCAGCCGGAATCCCGGACGCCGGGCCACCGACCGGGCCAACTCTGCCAGTTGGGCGGGGGAGTGCAGCGAAGAGCGGCGGGCGCCCACCCTCACCCGGCCGCCGAACAGCCGCAGCGAGGTGTCCAGCTCCAGGCAGACCCGCACCACTTCACGCCCCCCGGCGCGGGCGGCGTCGATCAGGTCGAGCTGGGCCACGTCGTCCACCATCACCGTGACCGAGGCGGCCAGCTTGGGATCGGCGGCCAGCTCGGCGTACCCGGCGCGGTCGGCGGACGGGTAGGCCAGCAGCACGTCGTCGAACCCGGAGCGCGCCAGCCACAGCGACTCGGCCAGCGTGAACGACATGATCCCCGCGAAGCCCTCCCGCGCCAGCACCCGTTCCAGCAGGGCCCGGCAGCGGACCGACTTGGAGGCGACCCGGATCGGTTTGCCGTTCGCCCGGCGCACGAGGTCGGCCGCGTTGGCGTCGAAGGCGGCCAGATCCACGAGGGCGAGCGGGGCTTCGTAGGCGGCGGTGGCCCGGTCGTACCGGGCCCGGTCGGCGGCACGCGCAGTCATGACGGCAGCCTGCCAGACGCGATTACCCGAGGGTAGGGGGATGTTCCGGGCAGATGCCCCGACGGCGTCGGCCGGTTCCGTCCCGGCCGCCCGGAACCCGTAAAGTGACGCGCACGTACGGCGGAGAACACCCGGCCGCAGCGCTGAACCGGGATGCCGGTACAGCCGTACGGGTATGCGTGCCCGGACGGAACTCGTCCGACGGGCCGCGGCCGCCGACCACGACGGCCCGCGTACGAGCAGTCGGCCCGGTCGCCAGGAAACGGGGGGTGCATGAGCACGGAAGCGCGCCGCGCCCCGTTCCCTCCGCGCCCCACCGACGACCCCGCGCCCGCCGAGACGGAAGCCCAGACCGAGGAAGAACCCTCGGTGTTCGCCCCGCGCCGCCCCCTCGAACGCCCCCGGGAGACCCGGCCCCCCGTCCCCGAGGCCCCGATCACCACGCCTCCGCCGCCCCCGCCGGCCTCCGCCCGCTTCCCCGACGCCCCGCCGCCCCGCACCCCGGCCGTGACGCCGACGGAGACCACCGCCCGGCTGCGGGTACCGGCCGGCCCCGAGCCCGCCGCCCAGGTGCCGCCCCCGCCCGCCTGGAGCCCGGCGCCCGTGCCGGACCCGGCCCTCTCCTGGAACGCCCCCTGGCCGGTGGGCGCGTTCGGGCAGCCCGAGCCGTACGAGGAACCTGTGCGCGGCCTCGGCCCGCTGGCCCGGCTGCGCAGCCGCACCGGTGTCGCCGCCGTCTGCGTCGTGCTCGGGCTCGGCCTCATCGGCGGTGCCCTGGCCGGGAGTTGGCTCACCGGTGAGGACGGCGAGCGCACCGCGGACAGCGGCTTCGCCGCGGCCGGGTCGCTCTGGCACAACGTGCCCGTCGACCAGCTCTTCCCGCCCACCGTGCAGGGCACCGGCGCCGGACCGGGCGGAGCCGACCGGAGCTGGACCCGGATCGCGGTGGCCCCCGACACCGGCTGCGCGGGAGCCTTCGACCCGCTGCTGGCGCGCGCCCTCGCCCCCGTGGGCTGCGCCCGCCTGCTGCGCGCCACCTACACCGACGCCACCCGGACCCATGTCACCACCGTGGGACTGCTGTTCACCAAGGCCGACCCCGCAGCCATGGCCGGGCTCGCCGCCCGCTTCAGAAACGAGCGCCTGGACCGGCGCACCGACCTGCTGCCCCTGCCGTACGCCGCCAAGGGCACCCCCGCCGCCGGGTTCGGCGCGAAGCAGCGCGCGAGCTGGACGGTCAGCGTCCTCACCGACGCGCCCATCGTCGCCTTCGCCGTCTCCGGCTGGGCCGACGGCCGCACCGTCGACACCCCCGAGCCCGCCCCGGACGCGGTGCGCTCCGGCGCCACCTCCGCACCCGCGCAGGCCGGTCTCGGCAACGAGGCCCAGGGGCTCGCCGACCGTATCCAGCGCAAGCTCCGCCAGACCGTCAGCCCGGCCACGGAGAAACCGTCATGAGGCGCCGTACCCGCACCGCGTCCAGTCTGCTGCTCGCGGCCGGCCTCGCCCTGCTCCCCGCCGCCACCGCCCACGCCGACTCCATCCGCGCCCAGCAGTGGGCACTGTCCGCGCTCCATCTCGACGAGGCGTGGCGCACCACCCGGGGGCAGGGCGTCACCGTCGCCGTGCTCGACACCGGTGTGGAGGACGACCACCCCGACCTCGCGGGCAACGTGCTGCCCGGCAAGGACATGGTCGGCTTCGGCGCCGGGCCCGGCGACCGCGCCTGGGCCCGGCACGGTACCGCCATGGCCGGGATCATCGCCGGTCACGGGCACGGGCCAGGTGACGGCGCCGGGATCATGGGCGTCGCGCCCAGGGCGAAGATCCTCCCCGTACGGGTCATCCTGGAGGACAAGGACCCCGCCCGCGCCAAGGCCCGCGTCACCCGCGGCAACGCCCTCGCGGACGGCATCCGCTGGGCCGCCGACCACGGCGCCGACGTCATCAACCTCTCCCTCGGCGACGACTCCGACTCCGCGCACCCCGAGGCCGGCGAGGACGAGGCCGTGCAGTACGCCCTCGGCAAGGGCGTCGTCGTGGTCGCCTCGGCGGGCAACGGCGGCGACAAGGGCGACCACGTCTCCTACCCGGCCGCCTACCCCGGCGTCATCGCCGTCACCGCGGTCGACCGCTACGGCACCCGCGCCTCCTTCTCCACTCGCCGCTGGTACGCCGCCGTCAGCGCGCCCGGTGTGGACGTCGTCATCGCCGACCCCGACCACCGGTACTACGAGGGCTGGGGCACCTCGGCCGCCTCCGCCTTCGTCTCCGGCGCGGCGGCCCTGCTCAAGGCCGACCGCCCGAAGCTCACTCCGGCCCAGGTCAAGAAGGTGCTGGAGGACACCGCGCGGGACGCCCCCACGGGCGGCCGCGACGACTCCCGAGGCTTCGGCATGATCGATCCGGCCGCCGCCCTCAAGGCCGCCACGACCCTCCAGCCGGACACCCTCCACCCCGCCACCTACGCCAGGAAGTACTTCGGCCCGGGCCCGGACACCTCCGGTTCCGCCTCCTCCGGCACCGGCTGGGCAGCCTGGGCGGCGGGCGCCACGGGCACCGCGCTCCTGATCGCGGCGGCCGTGGTGATCCGGCGCGGCCGCAGGCCGGGCACCCCCGACTGATCACGCCGGGTCGGCGAAGGCCCGTACCGCCGCCCGCGCCGCCGACTCCACCAGGGCGATGCCCTCCGCCCGGCTCGACGTGCCCTCGGTGAGGACCGCCAGCAGACGGTCGCCATGGGCGCCCGACGCCCGGCCGACGCTGTGCACCACCCAGCGCCCGGTCGCGTCGCGCGGGAACCAGCCGTTCTTCAGCGCGCCGGGGCCCACCGCCGAGACACCCCATCGCTGGCCGGGCACCACGGAGGCCATCAGGGTGGCCAGACAGGCGCGCGAGGCCGGGGTCAGTACGGGGGAGGGGGCGAACACGTGCCGAAGCAGGGTCAGTTGGTCCCGTGCCGTGGTGCGGGTCAGGCCCCAGTAGCCGTTCGTGCCGCCCACCGTCGCGGTGAGGCCGAGGCGGCGGTGGGCCGCGTCCAGGCCGGGGGCGCCGCCGATCCCGTGCCACATCTCGGTCGCGCAGTCGTTGTCGCTCCGGCCGATCATCCGCGCGGCCCGCTCCCGCTCCGCTCCCGTGAGGTCCCGGTCCGCGTCCTGGGCGCCGAGCAGCAGCGCGGCCAGGATGCCGACCTTGACCACGCTCGCCGCGTCGAAGGAGCCGCCGCCGTACACCGCGCTCCGACCGGAATCCGGATCGAGCACGCCCGCCGACAGCCGGGCTCCCTCGGGCACCGCCACCCGCAGCGCTCGCATCGACGCCTCCCGTCGGCTCGGTCCCGTACCGCTCCCGATAGGGTCGGGAGCGTGGTGAACAAGAACATTCCCGACTCCGGGTTCTCCGACGACGACGGCTCCGCCGATCCCCGGCTGAGTGCCGCGCTCGCGGCCTGGGCCGAGGACCGGGCGGCGCTCGGGCCGGTGCTGGAGGCTCTCAAGGGTGCCCGGCTGCTCGTGCCCGTCGTCGCCGTGCTCGGTGAGGCCGAGGTGGACGAGAACGGGCTGCGCCGGGAGAAGACCAGCGACATGGCCGTTCCCACGCTGAAGGCCGCCGGGCGCACCGCGCTGCCCGCCTTCACCTCCACCGCGTCACTGGCCCGCTGGGACCCCGCCGCCCGGCCGGTCGCCGTACCGCTGCACCAGGCGCTCCAGGCCGCCGCCCACGAGAAGGCCGACACGGTCGTGCTGGACCTCGCCGGGCCGGTGCCGTTCGAGCTGACCGGTCCCGCGCTGCTCGCGCTGGCCGAGGGCCGTACCAGCGTGGACCCGCTGACCGACCCCGCCGTGGTGGCCGCCGTCCGCGCGGCCGTCGCCGCCGAGCCCGCCGTGCGCTCCGCGCACCTGGGCCCCGGCGAGGCCGACGGCACCCTGGCGCTCGTCCTGGACCCGGCCGTGCCGCCCGCGCAGGCCGCCCGCGCGGTCGCCGAGCGGCTGGCCGCCGACGAAACGCTGAGGGCCCGCCTGGTGCGCGGCCTCGACCTGGCACTCCTGCCGGCCGGAACCACCCCTCCGGGCGAGCCCCTGTTCGCGCGTGACTGACGACTAGCCGTAGACCGCCCCGGTGTACTTCTCACCGGGGCCCTGGCCCGGCTCGTCCGGGACGAGGGACGCCTCGCGGAAGGCGAGCTGGAGCGACTTCAGGCCGTCGCGCAGCGGGGCGGCGTGGAAGGAGCTGATCTCGGTCGTGCTCGCGTCCAGCAGGCCGGCGAGGGCGCTGATCAGCTTGCGGGCCTCGTCCAGGTCCTTGTACTTCTCGCCCTCCTCGCTCAGCCCGAGCTTCACGGCGGCCGCGCTCATCAGGTTGACGGCGACCGTCACGATCACCTCGACGGCGGGGACCTCGGCGATGTCGCGGGTCATGGCGTCGAAGTCGGGCGTCTCAGGGGAGGTCTCACTCATACCCCACACGATAGGCGCCGGTCCCCGGCACCTCCCGACCGGACCCCGGCCCGCACGGCCGGGAGACACGAGATTGGCTGCCGCGCGCCGCTCCTGCTAACCTGGTGTAACGACCGGCCGGACGAGTACGCCCACGCGGCGAGCACTCCGGCCCACAAGTGGAGGCTTCGAGCTCCCACCCGACCACCCTCACGGGCGGCGGGTCACCGGTCAGACGGATTCGTCGCCCAGGCGGCGGACACCGTCCGAGAGCGCGCCCCGCGGCCATCGCGGCGGTGTTCCGGTAGTTCGAGGAGCCCCGCATGTGATCGTCCGGGGCATTTTTTGTGCTTCGGCGCGGTTAGGTCTTACTGATACAGACGTTACGCGGCTGTCCGCCAGACCGTCGCGTGGTGCTACCGAGGAGGATCCATCAGCGCCGAGCCCCGCATCAACGACCGGATTCGCGTTCCCGAGGTGCGACTTGTCGGTCCCAGTGGCGAGCAGGTGGGCATCGTCCCGCTGGCCAAGGCACTGGAGCTTGCGCAGGAGTACGACCTGGACCTGGTCGAGGTCGCGGCGAACGCCCGTCCGCCCGTGTGCAAGCTCATGGACTACGGGAAGTTCAAGTACGAGTCGGCCATGAAGGCCCGTGAGGCGCGCAAGAACCAGGCGCACACGGTCATCAAGGAGATGAAGCTCCGGCCGAAGATCGACCCGCACGACTACGACACCAAGAAGGGTCACGTCGTCCGGTTCCTCAAGCAGGGCGACAAGGTCAAGATCACGATCATGTTCCGTGGCCGTGAGCAGTCCCGCCCCGAGCTGGGCTACCGACTGCTGCAGCGTCTCGCGGAGGACGTCCAGGACCTCGGGTTCGTCGAGTCGAACCCGAAGCAGGACGGCCGAAACATGATCATGGTCCTCGGTCCGCACAAGAAGAAGACCGAGGCGATGGCCGAGGCCCGCCAGGCGCAGGAGGCCCGCAAGGCCGACGCGAAGGCCAACCCCGGCCGCTCGCAGAACGCCGCGGACGCCGAGACCGCCGAGGACGTGGACGTCGAGGCCCCTGCCGAGGCTCCCGCCGAGGCGTGATCCCGAGGGACCGAAAAGTCCCGACGGAACCAACCGATAAGAGAGCGACGCTCCACCGTGCCCGGTTTCACGACCGGGCACCGGAGCGCCACCGACGAGGAGATAACGGCGCTATGCCGAAGAACAAGTCGCACAGCGGTGCCAGCAAGCGCTTCAAGGTCACCGGCTCCGGCAAGGTGCTCCGTGAGCGCGCCGGCAAGCGCCACCTGCTCGAGCACAAGTCGTCCCGCGTGACGCGCCGCCTCACCGGCACCGCCGAGATGGCTCCGGGCGACGCCGCGAAGATCAAGAAGCTTCTCGGCAAGTGACGTCGCGGCGCCTCTAGCGCGCCGTACGCCGACACCGGGACCCAATCGTTTTCGGGTCGTGTGAGTCCGAGTCCACTCACCGGCCCCGCTACAAGGAGTTAACAAGTGGCACGCGTCAAGCGGGCAGTCAACGCCCACAAGAAGCGCCGGGCGATCCTCGAGCAGGCTTCCGGCTACCGTGGTCAGCGCTCGCGCCTGTACCGCAAGGCCAAGGAGCAGGTCACCCACTCGCTGGTCTACAACTACAACGACCGCAAGAAGCGCAAGGGTGACTTCCGTCAGCTCTGGATCCAGCGGATCAACGCCGCTGCCCGCGCCAACGGCATCACCTACAACCGCTTCATCCAGGGTCTGAAGGCCGCGAACATCGAGGTCGACCGCAAGATCCTGGCCGAGCTGGCCGTCAACGACGGCACCGCGTTCGCGGCGCTCGTCGAGGTCGCCCAGAAGGCGCTCCCGGCCGACGTGAACGCGCCGAAGGCCGCGTGACGCTGCGCTGGCCTTGAGCCGGTTGTTCTTCAGGACCCGCAGGCTATTTTGCTTGCGGGTCCTGCTGTTGGGGCGGGCGGTGCGTGTGTTCTCGGGTGCGGCTCCGTGGTGGCTGGTCGCGCAGTTCCCCGCGCCCCTGTGAAAACCCCGCTTACCGTTGGGATCTCGGTCGAAGGTGATTAGGAACATGGGCTCCGGCAACCCTGAGTTGATCTCTCCTCGTTCCGCGCGGGTGAGTGCCGCGCGGCGGCTGGGGAGGCGGAATTTCCGGGGGAAGGAGCGGCTGTTCCTCGCGGAGGGGCCGCAGGCCGTGCGGGAGGCCGCGGGGCACCGGGTGGACGGAGGGTCCACGCTGGTGGAGCTGTTCGCCACCGTCGAGGCCGCGGAGCGGTACGCCGACATCATCGCCGGGGCACGTGCCGCGGGCGCGCGGGTGCACCTCGCCGACGAGGACGTCATCGCCGACATCTCCACCACCGTCACCCCGCAGGGTGTCGTCGGCGTCTGCCGGTTCCTGGACACCCCGTTCGAGGACATCCTCGCCGCCCGGCCCAAACTGGTCGCAGTCCTCGCGCACGTCCGCGATCCCGGCAACGCGGGCACGGTCCTGCGCTGCGCGGATGCCGCCGGTGCCGACGCGGTGATCCTCACCGACGCCTCCGTGGACCTGTACAACCCCAAGGCCGTACGCGCCTCCGTCGGCTCCCTCTTCCACCTGCCCGTCGCCATGGGCGTCCCCGTGGAACAGGCCGTACAGGGGCTCAAGGACGCCGGGGTGCGCATCCTCGCGGCCGACGGCGCCGGGGACCGCGACCTCGACGAGGAGCTGGACAAGGGCGCCATGGGCGACCCCACCGCCTGGGTGTTCGGCAACGAGGCGTGGGGACTGCCCGAGGAGACCCGCGCCCTCGCCGACGCCGTCGTCAGCGTTCCCATCCACGGCAAGGCCGAGAGCCTGAACCTGGCGACCGCCGCCGCCGTATGCCTCTACGCGTCGGCGCGCGCACAGCGCGCTCCCGGAGGCTGCCGTTCCGTCACCCGGAGCTAGTAGGGTGACCCACTCGGGGGCCCTGCGCAGGCTGAGAGGTGGGGTACGGGGATGAGTGTGGTCGGCACGAGTGCGGCGCCGGACGGGCGGGACGCGCGCGCGTTTCCCGCCGACGTGATCGACCCCGACCAGCTCCCCGACGGGCTCGTCGTCGCCGACGAGCACGGCCGGGTCGTACGGTTCAACGCCGCCGCCGCCCGGATCACCGCCGTCAGCCCCGCCGACGCCCTCGGCCGGCCGCTGGAGAAGGCGCTGCCGCTGGAGGACCTCGAGGGCCGGCGCTGGTGGCAGCTCACCGACCCCTACGGCGGCCTCGCCATCCGGGTCCGCCAGCCCGAGCGGAACCTGCTGCTGCCCGGCGGCCGCGAGGTCCTGGTCGCCGCCCGCTACGTACGCGACGAGCCTCTCGGCCCGCTGCGCCGCCTGGTCGTCACCCTCCGGGACACCGACGCCCGGCGCCGCACCGAGCGCAGCCACGCCGAGCTGATCGCCACCGTCGCGCACGAGCTGCGTTCCCCGCTGACCTCCGTCAAGGGCTTCACCGCCACCCTGCTGGCCAAGTGGGAGCGGTTCACCGACGAGCAGAAGCGGCTGATGCTGGAGACCGTCGACGCCGACGCCGACCGGGTCACCCGGCTCATCGCCGAACTCCTCGACATCTCCCGCATCGACAGCGGCCGGCTGGAGGTGCGCCGCCAGCCCGTCGACATCGCGGCCGCCGTCGGCCGGCACATCCAGGCCCATGTCGCCGCCGGCCAGGCCGCCGACCGCTTCCTGCTCCGCGTCGAGCACCCGCTGCCCGCCCTGTGGGCCGACCCCGACAAGGTCGACCAGGTGCTCAGCAACCTGCTGGAAAACGCGGTGCGCCACGGCGACGGAACCGTCACAATCGATGTCACGCCCGCCCCGTCCCCGCGCGAGGGCGAGGAGACAGCCACGTCGGTCACGGTGAGCGACGAGGGGCCCGGCATCCCGGAGGAGTCCATGAACCGCGTCTTCACCCGCTTCTGGCGGGGCAGCAAGCGCGGCGGCACCGGCCTCGGGCTCTACATCGTCAAAGGCATCGTCGAGGCCCACGGCGGCACCATCACCGTCGGCCGCGCCCCCGGTGGCGGCGCGCGGTTCCGATTTACGTTGCCCGTGAGCGCCCCGGCCTACCTGGCCTGAGCCGCCCGCGGGCCATTCGCCCAGCCCGTCCCCGTTAGACTCGGCCCCTGGCACCTTTGTGTCCGCACGCGGCCCGCCGGGACCCCCTCGGGCGGTGACGGGACCACCAGCCACCCAATCGGAAGCACGGGAAGAGATGTCGGCACCGAATAAGTCGTACGACCCTGTCGAGGTCGAGGCGTTGAAACCGGAAGAGATCGAGCGTATGCGGGACGAGGCGCTCGCCGCCTTCCGTGCCGCGGACTCCCTCGAGGCACTCCACGAGGCCAAGGTCGCCCACACCGGCCCGGCCTCCCCGCTGTCCCTCGCCAACCGCGAGATCGGCGCCCTGCCCCCGCACGCCAAGGCCGACGCCGGCAAGCGGGTCGGCATGGCCCGCGGCGCCGTCAACAAGGCGCTGGCGGCCCGCCAGGCGGAGCTGGAGGCCGAGCGCGACGCGCGGGTGCTGGTCGAGGAGGACGTCGACGTCACCCTGCCGTACGACCGCGTCCCCGCCGGTGCCCGGCACCCGCTGACCACGCTCTCCGAGCGCATCGAGGACATCTTCGTGGCCATGGGCTACGAGGTCGCCGAGGGCCCCGAGGCCGAGGCCGAGTGGTTCAACTTCGACGCGCTCAACATCGGCCCCGACCACCCGGCGCGCGGCGAGGCCGACACCTTCTTCGTCCGCGGCGAGCAGGGCGGCACCGAGTCCGGCGTCGTGCTCCGCACCCACACCTCGCCCGTGCAGATCCGCTCCCTGCTGGAGCGCGAGCTGCCGGTCTACGTGATCTGTCCCGGCCGCGTATACCGCACGGACGAGCTGGACGCCACGCACACCCCGGTCTTCCACCAGGTCGAGCTGCTCGCCGTCGACGAGGGCCTGACCATGGCCGACCTCAAGGGCACCCTGGACCACATGGTCCAGTCGCTGTTCGGCCCGGACATGAAGACCCGGCTGCGGCCGAACTTCTTCCCGTTCACCGAGCCGTCCGCCGAGATGGACATGGTGTGCTACGTCTGCCGCGGCGCCTCCGTCGGCAATCCCGACCGGCCCTGCCGCACCTGCTCCAGCGAGGGCTGGATCGAGCTGGGCGGCTGCGGCATGGTCAACCCCAAGGTGCTGACCGCCTGTGGTGTCGACCCGGAGAAGTACAGCGGGTTCGCCTTCGGTTTCGGCATCGAGCGGATGCTGATGTTCCGCCACAACGTCGAAGACATGCGAGACATGGTCGAGGGTGACGTCCGATTCACCCGGCCGTTCGGGATGGAGATCTGATGCGTGTCCCGCTTTCCTGGCTGCGGGAGTACGTCGACCTGCCGGAGTCCGAGACCGGCCGTGACGTACAGGCCAAGCTCATCGACTCCGGCCTCGAGGTCGAGACCGTCGAGCAGCTCGGCGCCGGCCTGAAGGGTCCCCTCGTCGTCGGCCAGGTGCTGACCATCGAGGAGCTGGAGGGCTTCAAGAAGCCGATCCGCTTCTGCACGGTCGACGTCGGCACCGCCAACGGCACCGGTGAGCCGCAGGAGATCGTCTGCGGTGCCCGCAACTTCGCGGTCGGCGACAAGGTCGTCGTGGTCCTGCCCGGCGCGGTGCTGCCCGGCGACTTCGCCATCGCCGCGCGCAAGACGTACGGCAAGACCTCGCACGGCATGATCTGCTCCACCGACGAGCTGGGCATGGGCGACGACGGCACCCACGGCATCATCGTGCTGCCGCCGGAGACCGAGGTCGGCAAGGACGCCATCGAGCTGCTCGAGCTGGTCGACGAGGTGCTGGACATCGCCGTCACCGCCAACCGCGGCGACTGCCTGTCCATCCGCGGCGTCGCCCGCGAGACCGCCATCGCCTACGGCCTGCCGCTGCGCGACCCGGCCCTGATCGACGTGCCCGCGCCGAACGCCTACGGCTACCCGGTGAAGGTCTCCGACCCGATGGGCTGCGACCGCTTCACCGCCCGCACCGTCACCGGTCTGAGCCCCGAGGCGCGGTCCCCGATCTGGCTGCGCCGCCGCCTGCAGAAGGTCGGCATGCGCCCGGTCTCGCTGGCCGTGGACGTCACCAACTACGTGATGATGGAGCTGGGCCAGCCCCTGCACGCCTACGACCGCACCTCGGTCCAGGGCGCCATCGGGGTCCGCCGCGCCGAGGAGGGCGAGAAGCTGCGCACCCTCGACGGGGTCGAGCGCACGCTGCACGCCGAGGACCTCGTCATCACCGACGAGCGCGGCCCCATCGGCCTGGCCGGGGTCATGGGCGGCGCGAACACGGAGATCGCCGACCACGACGACACCGAGCGCTCCACCTCGGACGTCGTGGTGGAAGCGGCTCACTTCGACGCCGTCTCCGTCGCGCGTACGGCCCGCCGGCACAAGCTGTCCACCGAGGCGTCCCGCCGCTACGAGCGCGGTGTCGACCCCGAGGCCGCCGCCGCTGCCGCGCAGCGCACCGTGGACCTGCTGGTCCTGCTCGCGGGCGGCACCGCCGAGGCCGGCGTCACCGAGATCGTCGCGCCGTCCGCGCCGCGCACGATCGCCATCCCGGCCGACCACCCGGACAAGGTCGCGGGCGTCACCTACGGCCGCGAGACCGTCGTCCGCCGTCTCCAGGAGATCGGCTGCGACGTGTACGGGCAGGACGAGCTGATCGTCACCGTCCCGTCCTGGCGGCCCGACCTCATCGAGCCCAACGACCTCGCGGAGGAGGTCATCCGGCTGGAGGGCTACGAGAACCTGCCCTCCACGCTGCCCAGGCCCCGCTCCGGCCGCGGCCTGACCCACCGCCAGCGGCTGCACCGCCGGATCGGCCGCGCCCTGGCCGGCGCGGGCTACGTCGAGGCGCCGAACTACCCGTTCGTCTCCGAGCAGGTCTTCGACCAGCTCGGTCTGGACGCCGGTGACCCGGCCCGCCGCGTGGTGAAGCTGGCCAACCCGCTCAACGACGAGGAGCCCGCGCTCCGCACCACGCTGCTGCCCGGCCTGCTGGGCGCGCTGCGCCGCAACGACGGCCGGGGCTCGCACGACCTGGCGCTGTTCGAGACCGGCCTGGTCTTCCTGCCGCGCGAGGCCGCCGCTGTCGCCGGGCACCTGCCGGTCGACCGCCGGCCCACCGACGAGGAGATCGCCCGCCTGGACGCCACGCTGCCCGAGCAGCCGCGCCATGTGGCCGTCGTCCTCACCGGCGCCCGCGAGCAGGCCGGCTGGTGGGGCAAGGGCCGCCCGGCCGACTGGGCGGACGCCGTCGAGGCCGCCCGGACCGTCGCCCGCGAGACCGGTGCCGAGCTGGTCGTGCGCAAGGCCCAGTACGGCCCCTGGCACCCCGGCCGCTGCGCCGAGCTGGCGGTCGTGGTGGACGGCACCGAGCGCGTCGTCGGCCATGCGGGCGAACTCCACCCGCGCGTGCTCAAGGCCCTCGGCCTGCCCGAGCGCACCTGCGCGATGGAGGTCGACCTGGACGCCCTGGAGGAGGCCGGCGACGACACCCCGCAGGCGCCCGCCATCTCCACCTTCCCGGTCGCCACGCAGGACGTCGCGCTGGTCGTCGACAAGCCGGTGCCGGCCGCCGACGTGGAGGCCGCGCTGCGCGAGGGCGCGGGGGAGCTGCTGGAGTCCATCCGGCTGTTCGACGTGTACGAGAACCCGGAGCAGCTCGGCGAGGGCCGCAAGTCCCTGGCGTACGCGCTGCGCTTCCGGGCCGCCGACCGCACGCTGACCGTGGACGAGGCGTCCGCCGCGCGCGACGCCGCGATCGCCGTGGCGAACGAGCGCACGGGCGCGGAGCTGCGCGGCTGACCCCTGCGAGAAGCCGAAGGCACCGGCCGGTCACGGACTCGATCCGTGGCCGGCCGGCGCCGTTCCCGGCGCCCGCCGGGCCGGGTGCCCGGCCGCCGCCGCGCGAACGCGAGGCCGGTGGCCAAAGGGCCGTACCGGCGACGCGGTACCGGTTCCGCGCGGCGGTGAAAGGCGGGGCTCCGCCCGACACCCGGGGGCGCTCGGCCGGACCGCCGCCTTGTTGAGGGGGAGCGGGCGGCCCGCCCCGCCTCTGGTGAGGCGGGGGACCCAAGTGAAGCGGCCCGGCCCGCGCGCCGGACAGTGCGCGCGGGGCGCGGATGCGCGCACTCCGTTCACACCCCGTGTGAACCCGTTCGCACTACGCTTACGGCACCACGCCACTCGGGGGGCCACCATGCAGCCCAACACTCTGCTCGACGCGATCCTGGACGAGGCGGGGATCTCGCACGCCGGGCTCGCCGCACACGTCAACCAGGCGGGCCGCCGCCGGGGACTCGCCCTCAGATACGAACACACCGCCGTCGCCCGCTGGCTGAAGGGCCAGCGGCCGAGAGGCCAGGTGCCGGACCTGATCTGCGAGGTGCTCGCGGGACGGTTACGGCGCCCGGTCACGCTGGACGACATCGGTCTCGGCGTACCGGGTGAACCGGCCACCGCGCACGCCGGCTCGCTCTCCGGCTTCGTGGAGCGGGCCACCGCCCTGTGGCGCTCCGACGAACAGCAGCGCCCGCACGTCCTGGGCGCCCCCGCCGTCACCGGCACGCCCGCCGTGATGCCGGTGTGGGAGTGGGAGAACCCGCCGGAGGACGTCGACGTCTCGCGCGGCGGACACCTCCGGGTCACCGAGGCCGACATCGGCACCCTGCGGGCGGCCCGCACCCACTACGAGCAGATGTACCGCAAGACGGGCGGGGTGGCGACCCGCACCCGCATCGTCGGCTTCCTCAACGCCGAGGCCGCGCCCCTGCTGCGCGGCAGCTACCCCGACGACACCGGCCGTCAACTGCACCGCGCCACCGGCGGGCTGGTGGCCGTCGCGGGCATCTGCGCCTACGACTCCGACGCCCACGGCCTGGCCCAGCGCTACTTCCACCAGGCGCTGCGGCTGGCCAAGGCGAGCGGCGACCGGGGGCTGGGGGCGTACGTGATAGCGCTGCTGGTCAACCAGTCGCTGTTCATGCGGGAGTACCGCCAGGCGGTCGCCTTCGCGGAGGCCGCGCTGCGTACGGCGGGCCGCCACATCACCCCGGCGCTCGCCTCCGACCTGTACGCGATGCAGGCCAAGGCGTACGCGCACCTCGGTGACGGGGGCGGCGCGCTGTCCTGCATCCGGCGGGCGGAGTCGGCGGCCGGGCAGATCCGGCCGGGCACCGAGCCGGACGAGACGGGATACGTCCAGCCGGGCCTGGTGAACGTCCAGGTGGCGGAGGCGCTGCTGAGCCTCGGTGAGCTGTCGGCCGCGCGGGAGCACGCGGCGGCGGCCGTGGACACCCCGGCGCACGACCGGGGCCGGGTGCACCGGCTGGCGATGCTGAGCACGATCGAGCTGCGGCAGGGCAACGCCGACAAGGCGGTGGCGACGGCCGTGCAGATGGCCGAGCAGGCACGCGGCATGGAGTCCCAGCGGCTGCGCGACCGGCTCCGGGCGGTCCGCGAGTACCTGGTGCGCTGCGGCTCGGCCGGCACCGCGGACGCCGCGGAACTGATCGACGGCGCGCTGCGCGTCCCGCTGTAGCGGGCGGGGGCGCGCGCCGCCGAAGCGAGCGCCCTGTAGGCCGGGAATAGTCCCTGCTGCGATATTGCCACTTACTCGGCGGAAGGTGGCAGAACCGTGCAGTGGACGAAACAGAACGAACAAACTGTGTACGCGAATCGCTGGTTCAGCGTCAATCTGGCGGATGTCGAGCTGCCCAACGGCTCACATCTGGACCACTTCCTGATCCGGCTCCGTCCGGTCGCCGTCGCCACGGTGGTCAACGAGGCCAACGAGGTCCTGTTGCTGTGGCGGCACCGCTTCATCACCGACAGCTGGGGCTGGGAACTGGCTGCCGGGGTCGTGGAGGACGGCGAGGACATCATGACCGCGGCCGCGCGGGAACTGGAGGAGGAGACCGGCTGGCGGCCGGGGCCTCTGCACCACCTGATGAGTGTGGAGCCGTCCAACGGCCTCACCGACGCCCGGCACCACGTCTACTGGTCCGACCAGGGTGAGTACACCGGTCATCCCGTGGACGACTTCGAGTCGGACCGCCGTGAGTGGGTCCCGCTCAAACTCGTCCCCGACATGATCGCCCGAGGGGAGGTCCCGGCCGCCAACATGGCGGCCGCGTTACTCCTGCTGCACCATCTCCGGCTCGTCGACGGTCAGTGAGCCAGCGCCTGCCAGACGGCGACGGCGAGCGCCCCCAGGGCGGTGAGCGCGGCCACCGAGGTCAGTGGCCAACGGGCGTGTTCGAGGGACTTCACCCGGGAGTTCAGCTCGTCCAGCTCCTTGGCGGTCTCCTCGGTACGGTGACTGAGCAGGGCCAGCCCGCCTTCGACGCGCGCGTAGGCGACGTCGAGGCGGCGGCGTAACTCGGCCAGTTCTCCGTGAACCACGGCCTGCTCCGGTTCGACGGTCACGGGTCCACTCCTCTCAGTGGTCGGACGGGACGACTCCGCATCCCTTGCATGCGCATGCAGAGTCAACCGCCCTGGTGGGCCCGTGGGGAGCGTGTGCGAACGGCATATGCGAGCCCCCGGCGCACACGGAGTGTGAAACACATGGACCCGGCACTCATATGAGTGCCGGGTCCATGTGCGATCGACACGTGTGCGATCACCGCACAGTCTGCTCAGTACGTGTAGAAGCCCGACCCGGACTTCCGGCCCAGCCGGCCCGCCTCGACCATGCGCTGGAGCAGCGGGGGAGCGGCGTACAGGGGCTCCTTGTACTCGGCGTACATGGAGTTGGCGATCGAGACGATCGTGTCCAGGCCGATGAGGTCGGAGAGCTTCAGGGGGCCCATCGGGTGGGCGCAGCCCATCTCCATGCCGTTGTCGATGTCCTCACGGCTGGCGATGCCGGACTCGAACATGCGGATCGCGGAGAGGAGGTACGGCACCAGCAGCGCGTTGACGACGAAGCCGGAGCGGTCCTGCGCGCGGATGGCGTGCTTGCCCAGCGTCTTCTCGGCGAAGATCTGCGCCCGGCTGAGCGTGCCCTCGGAGGTGGTGAGGGCCGGGATCAGCTCGACCAGGTTCTGCACCGGGGCCGGGTTGAAGAAGTGGATGCCGATCACGTGGTCGGGGCGCGAGGTGGCGACCGCCAGCTTGACCAGGGGGATGGAGGAGGTGTTGGAGGCCAGGATCGCGTCCGGGCGGGTCACCACCTGGTCGAGCACCTGGAAGATCTCCGTCTTCACCTGCTCGTTCTCCACCACGGCCTCGATCACCAGATCGCGGTCGGCGAACTCGCCCAGGTCGGTGGTGAAGCTCAGCCGGGAGAGGGCCGCGTCGCGCTCCTCCTCGCTGATCTTGCCGCGCTCGGCCGCCTTGGCCAGGGAGTTGTGCAGCCGGGTGCGGCCGTACTCCAGGGCGTCGCCGGTGGTCTCGGCGACCTTCACGTCCAGTCCCGCGCGTGCGCACACCTCGGCGATGCCCGCGCCCATCTGGCCGCAGCCCACGACTCCGACGCGCGAGATGTCTCCGGCTCGGAAGTCCGTCACATCGTCCCCTTCGCTGGTTCTCCGGCTCGTGCAGGGCGTCCGGATTCGGTGCCTGCTCCGATCGTGCACGTTACCGCCAAGTATCGATGATCGATCGACGGGGTAGGGACAAGCCGTGCCCCGGGGACGATCCGTCACGGGGCGGACCCGGAGCGTGGGGGAGGTACCGATGGCGGCTCGCGCGGTGACCGGGACGCGTACGGGGGTGGCGGCCGTCTCGCGGCGGACGCTCGCCCTGGGCGCGCTGGCCGCTCTGGCGACGGCCGGGAGCACCCCGGCGTACGCCTCCGGTCGGCACCGCCGGGAAATGCGCGGGGTCTGGCTCGCCACGGTCGCGGGTCGGGACTGGCCCTCGCGGCCGGGGCTCCCGCCCGAGGAGCAGCGGGCCGAGCTGGTCGCCCACCTCGACCGGGCGGTGGCCGACCGGCTGAACACCGTGATCTTCCAGGTGCGCCCGACCGCCGACGCCCTGTGGCCCTCGCCGTACGAGCCCTGGTCGGAGTACCTGACCGGCACGCAGGGCCGCGACCCCGGCTGGGACCCGCTGGGCACCGCCGTGCGCGAGGCCCATGCGCGCGGCCTGGAGCTGCACGCGTGGTTCAACCCGTACCGCATCGCCAACCACACCGACCCCGGCCGGCTCACCCCGGACCACCCGGCCCGGCTCCATCCGGAGTGGGTGGTGCCCTACGGCGGCAAGCTGTACTACAACCCCGGCCTGCCCGAGGTCCGGCGCTTCGTCCGGGTGGCCATGCTGGACGCGGTCGCCAAGTACCCCGTGGACGCGGTGCACTTCGACGACTACTTCTACCCGTACCCGGTCGCCGGGCAGACCTTCGACGACGATGCCGCCTACGACGCGTACGGCGGCGGCTTCGAGGACCGGGCCGCCTGGCGGCGCGACAACATCGACCGGCTGGTGCGGGAGGTCGGGGCGGGCATCCGCCGGGTACGGCCCGGCACCCGCTTCGGGATCAGTCCCTTCGGCGTCTGGCGCAACGCAGCGACCGACCCGCACGGCTCCGACACCCGGGCGGGCGTGCAGACGTACGACGACCTGTACGCGGACACCCGGAAGTGGGTGCGCGAGCACTGGATCGACTACATCGTCCCGCAGATCTACTGGAACATCGGCTTCTCGGCCGCCGACTACGCCAAGCTCCTCGACTGGTGGGCGGCCGAGGCCGCGGGCACCCGGACCCGGCTGTACGTGGGAGAGGCGCTCTACAAGGCGGGCGCGGCGGGACAACCCCCCGCCTGGCAGGACCCCGCCGAACTTTCCCGGCATCTCACCCTGGCCGATGAATATCCGCAGGTGCGCGGGCATGTCTTCTTCGCCGCCCAGGACTTGGCCCGCGATCCGCTGGGCGCGATGGCACGGGTGGTCGCCGACCACTACCGCCGGCCGGCGAGCCCCCCGCGCTGACCCCGTTGTGTTCCGCTAGCTCGTCTCGTCCTCGTGGTGGCGGACCTGGCAGTCCGGGCCGGGCGACATGATGGCCTCGTGCCCGTCCTCGAAGCGGACGCGGTAGGGCGGTTCGCCCTCCTGGCCGATCACTTCGACCACTTCGGTGACCTGATCGTGTTGGCCGACCACCCGTCCGTGCTGGACAAGGTGGTCGCCCTTCGTAGCGCGCATGGTGAGGCCCTCCTCACGGTCACGACCGTTGGGTGATGGCGATGCACACGAGCACGGCGACCGCGGTCACCGGGGCCGCCGCAGGGACGTGCTCGCCCAGTAGCAGTGCCGACCACACCAGTGTGAGCAGGGGCTGGGCCAACTGCAACTGGCTGGCCCGCGGGATGCCGACGGCCGCCATGCCCCGGTACCAGAGGAGCAGCCCGAGGAACTGCGAGCCCACCGCCACCCACAGCACCCCGGCGATCCCGTGCGCGGTGAGCCGCACCGGCTCGTGCCCCAGCGCCACCGCGGTGCCGAGCGCGCTCAGCGGCAGGCACAGCACCAGCGCCCAGCCGATGACCTGCCAGCCCGGCATGACCCGGGCGAGCCGGCCGCCCTCGGTGTACCCGGCCGCGCAGATCAGCAGGGCCGCGAAGAGATAGACGTCCGCCCTGGTCAGGGCGCCGCCGCTCTGGGTGACCGTGAACGCCGCGACGGCCGCCGCGCCGGCCAGGGCCGCCGTCCAGAAGCGACGCGAGGGGCGTACGCCGGTGCGCAGGGCGGACACCGCGGCGGTGGTCAGGGGCAGCAGGCCCACGACGACGGCCGCGTGCGCGGTGGTCGAGGTCTGGAGCGCGAGCGTGGTCAGCAGCGGGAAACCCAGCACCGTGCCGATCCCGACCATCGCCAGCCCCGGCAGATGGCGGGCCGCGGGCAGCGGCACACGCAGAAGCAGCAGGCAGGCGCCCGCGACCAGGGCCGCGAGGACACCCCGGACCGCCACGAGCGACCAGGGCCCGAAGCTCTCCAGACCCCAGGCGGTGGCCGGGAAGGTGAGGGAGAAGGCGACGACACCGAGGGCCGCCTGGCCGGTGCCCACGAGGAGGGGCTCGCGGGGTGCGGTGACTGCTATCGCGGTCGTATCGGTAGCGCTACTCTGTGCTCTCATGAACGAGCGTAGCAGTGTGCGAGAGCTGGCGGAACAGTTGCGTAGAGAGCTGGACCGCTACTCACCTGGTGGAAAGCTCCCGTCCAGCCGCGCGCTGGTCGAGCGGTTCCGGGTCAGCCCGGTGACCGTCTCCCGTGCACTGGCCCAGCTCGCCGCCGAGGGCCTGGTCGTCACCCGGCCCGGCGCGGGCGCCTTCCGGGCCGGGCCGCGCGCCGCGACCCCGCCCGCCGGGGACACCTCCTGGCAGGAGGTCGCGCTGAGCGCCGACGCCGCCGGAGACGTCGTACCGCGCACCGTGGACGCCTCCGGGGTCATGGTCTCGCTGCCCGCGCCGCCGCCCGGAGTGCTGGAGCTGAGCGGCGGCTACCCGCACCCCGGCCTCCAGCCCGAGCAGGCCATGGCCGCCGCGCTCGCCCGCGCCGGACGGCGGCCCGGCGCCTGGGGCAGGCCGCCGCTGGAGGGGCTGCCCGAGCTGCGGGAGTGGTTCGCCCGCGGCATCGGCGGGTCCGTCACCGCCGCCGAGGTGCTCATCGCGGCCGGCGGCCAGTCCGCGCTGGCCACCGCGCTGCGCGCGCTCGCCCCGCCCGGCGCGCCGGTCCTGGTCGAGTCGCCCACCTACCCCGGCATGCTGGACCTCGCCCGCGCCGCCGGCCTGCGGCCCGTACCGGTGCCGGTCGACGCCGACGGCGTACGCCCCGACCTGCTGGCCGACGCCTTCCGCGCCACCGGGGCCCGCGTCTTCGTCTGCCAGCCCCTGTTCCAGAACCCGACCGGCGCCGTGCTCGCCCCCCACCGCCGCGCCGAGGTGCTGCGCATCGCCCGCGCCTCGGGGGCCTTCGTCATCGAGGACGACTTCGTACGCCGTCTCGCGCACGCCGACGCGCCCGAACTGCCCCGGCCGCTGGCGGCGGACGACCCGGACGGGGTCGTGGTGCACGTCGGCTCGCTCACCAAGGCGACCTCGCCCAGCTTCCGGGTGGCCGCCCTCGCCGCGCGCGGGCCCGTACTGGAACGCCTGCGCGCCATCCAGGTCGTGGACAGCTTCTTCGTGCCCCGGCCGCTCCAGGAGGCGGCGCTCGAACTCGTCGGCTCACCGGCGTGGCCGCGCCATCTGCGGTCGCTGTCGGCCGAGTTGGCGGTACGCCGGGAGGCGATGACCGGGGCACTCGGACTGCATCTGCCCGAACTCGCCCTGCCGCACATCCCGTTCGGCGGCTTCCACCTCTGGCTCCGGCTGCCCGACGGCGTCACGGAGTCCGCGCTGACCGCCGCCGCGTTGCGCGCGGGCATCTCCGTCACCCCCGGCCGGCCCTACTTCAGCGCCGAACCCCCGGCGGCCCATCTCCGGCTGAGCTTCGCCGCGGTCGCGAGCACGGGGGAGATCGCGGAGGGGGTGCGGCGGCTGCGGTCGGCGTGGGACGAAGTGCGGTGAACTCGACCAAATCGAAGCGGAAACGGGGCGTCGAGACAGCGGGGACGGTGTTTTCCGGTCACCCTCACAGTGGCCCGCGTGATGGCTCTTGACCGGCCCCCGTACGGGGATCACCATCACCGCATGCCACTTCGGGTGACGTTCGTGGCCGCAGCGCACGGTTCCCCGTCGCACGCGGAGCGGTTCCAGGACGACCGGCCGCTGGACCAGGCGGGCTGGGACGAGGTGCAGCGCGCCGTCGGGTATCTGCTGCCGCTCGCGGCCGCCGAGTTGCGCTACTGCTCCCCGACCCCACGCAGCCGCGCCACCGGCGATGCGCTCGGGTACGCCCCGCTCTCCCAGCTGGCCCTGCGCGACTGCGACATGGGGCGCTGGCGGGGGCTGACCCTGGCCGAGGCGATGGCCCGCGAGCCGCAGACGGTGGACGCCTGGCTCGCCGACCCGAGGGCCAGCCCGCACGGCGGCGAGTCGATGCTCGCCTTCATCTCACGGGTGGGCGGCTGGCTCGACACCCGGCCCGGCGACGACCACGCCCGCATCGTCGCCGTGGCCGAACCGGCCGTGATCCGCGCGGCCCTCGTCTACGCCCTCCAGGCACCGCCGTCCGCCTTCTGGAGCATCGACGTACGGCCGCTCTCCACGATCACCGTCGCCGGCCGCGCGGGCCGCTGGACCCTGCGGCTGGACGCGGTGTCGCCTCAGCCCTCGCGCACGTAGTCCGTGGTGAGCACGAGGTCCTTCTTCGGGCCGCCGACCCGCCACACCGAACGCCAGTGGTCGGCGTCGGTCACGGTGAACTCGCCCCGGTAGAAGTCGGCCGCGCAGGGGTGCCCGGCGATGTGCCGCGCGCTGCGCAGGTCCAGGTCGTGGAAGGGCCGTCCGTCCGCGAACCGCACGTCCGCCGTGCCCGGCTCCGCCCCCGCCATGAACCGCAGTGTCCGTGTCGCGGGCCGCGTCACGCCCTGCCAGGTGAACTCCCCGGCCTCCTCGTGCAGCAACCCGCCGTCCAGCGGGCTGAATTCGGTGTGCCCGGCGAAGTACCCCTCGTCCGCGCCCGCGAGGTCCCGCACGGTACGGGTCACCCGCCACCGCCCGGCGAGGAACCCGAGCGTGTCGGCCACCGGCCGGCACTCGCCGCCCGTCACCGCGTCCTCCTGAAGGGCCCGTCGGGCGAGTCCGCAGGCGTCTTCCGCTCGGCCTGCGCCCGGATCTCCTGGTGCGCGGCATGGCTGGTCGCCCGGAACGCCTCCTCGTACGCGGCCAGCACGCCCCCGGCGCCACCCCGCCGCCGCACGTAGAGCGCCAGCCAGGTCAGCGCCCCCAGCACCACCGCCAGCCCGCCGCACAGGCTCAGGTACGGCACCCACGCATCCATGCCCCGAGCTTACGGTCCGCCCCTCAGCCGGTCACCCCCCTCCACCGGCAGCCACCGCTCCGCGTCGGGGAACGCCAGGCGGGCGGAGGCACCCCGGACCCGACATCCCGTGCCCGCCTCCGCCGGGTGCCTACGGCGGAGTACTCCACCCTCAGGGGACTCGCCACCAGGCACCGGGGCGCGGTGGCGGCCACGGGCAGGGACGCGGTGACACGGGCGTAGCCCCGCGTCCAGGGCGCGGTGGGGAGATCGGGCTGGAGCCCGTCGAGAGCGTCGAGAAGGTCCCCCGGAAAACAACGAAGGCAAGAGGTCAGGGACCTCTTGCCACTCTCAAGATATAGCGCACGGGGGGCCTTGCGGCAAGGCCCCCTCGGTGTCGCAGAATGGGCGGCCGCGGTCGGGAGTGAGGGAAATGGGGCGCTCGCGGAGTTTGCCCCTGTCTGTCGGCCGACGGGCCATTTCGTTGATGGGGCGGGTTGATGTTCGATGTGATCGTGGTCGGCGGCGGGCCGACCGGGCTGATGCTGGCCGGCGAGCTGCGGCTGGCCGGAGTGGGTGTCGTCGTGCTGGAGAGGCTGGCCGAGCCGAGCAGCCAGTCCCGCGGCCGCGGCCTGCACGCGCGCAGCGTGGAGGTGATGGACCAGCGGGGCCTGCTGGACAGGTTCCTCGCGGAGAGCGAGAAGTTCCAGGCCGGAGGCCTGTTCGGCGGGATCATCAAGCCGTGGCCGGACCGGCTGGACACGGCCCACCCGTACGGCCTCGCCACCCCGCAGGCCGTCACCGAGCGTCTCCTCGGCGCGTGGGCCCGCGAACTCGGCGCCGAGATCCGGCGCGGACAGGAAGTGGTCGCCCTGAGCCAGGACGCGGACGGGGTCACCGTGGGACTGGCCGACGGCACCGGCCTCCGCGCCCGCTACGCCGTCGGCTGCGACGGCGGCCGCAGCACGGTACGCAAGCTGCTCGGCGTCGGCTTCCCCGGCGAGCCCGCCTCGGTCGAGACGCTGCTCGGCGACATGGAGGCCACCGAGGACCCGGCGACCATCGCCGCGGTCGTGGAGGAGGTCCGCAGGACGCAGCTGCGGTTCGGCCTCTCGCCCGACGTGGACGGCCAGAAGGGGGTGTACCGCGTCATCGTGCCCGCCGACGGCGTCGCCGAGGACCGTGCCGCCCCGACCCTCGCGGAGTTCCAGCAGCAGCTACGGGCCGTCGCCGGCACCGACTTCGGCGTGCACTCACCCCGTTGGCTGTCCCGCTTCGGCGACGCCACCCGGCAGGCCGAGCGGTACCGCGTCGGCCGGGTCATGCTGGCCGGAGACGCGGCCCACATCCACCCGCCGGCCGGCGGACAGGGACTCAACCTCGGCGTCCAGGACGCCTTCAACCTCGGATGGAAGCTCGCCGCCGAGGTGTGCGGCTGGGCCCCGGACGGCCTGCTCGACAGCTACCACGCCGAACGCCACCCGGTGGGCGCCCGCGTCCTGACGACCACCCGCGCCGCGATGACCCTCCTCGGCACCGACCCCGGCGCCACCGCACTGCGCGAACTCTTCGCCCGCCTCATGGACTTCGAGGAGGTCAACCGCCACATCACCGGCATGATCACCGCCGTCGACATCCGCTACGACCTGGGCGAGGGCCATGAACTCCTCGGCCGCCGGCTGCGGGACGTCAAGCTCAAGCAGGGACGCCTCTACGAGCACACCCACACCGCCCGCGGCCTGCTCCTCGACCAGACCGGACGCCTCTCGGCCGAGGGCTGGACGGACCGCGTGGACCACCTCGTCGATGTCAGCGACGAACTCGACGTCCCCGCCGTGCTGTTGCGCCCGGACGGCCATGTCGCCTGGGCGGGGGAGAGCCAGGAGGAGCTGCTCGCCCACCTGCCCAAGTGGTTCGGCGAGGCCGAGGTCACGGCGCCGGGTACTCCGCCAGCAGCGCCTCGCTCGCCTTCTCGCTGACCAGGTAGACCGCGGAGGCGATGAACAGGCCGGGGATGTCGGGGAACACCGACGCGTCCACCACCCGCAGGCCCTCCACTCCGCGCACCCGGAAGTCACCGTCCAGCACCGCCAGCCGATCGTCCGCCGTGCCGATCCTGGCGGTGCCGCACGCGTGGTGTCCCCAGGACTGGGTCCGCGCCCACTCCTTGAGCTGGTCGTCGGTGCGCACCTCGGGCCCCGGCACCAGCTCGCCCTTCACGCCCGCCTCCGAGGCGTTGCCGATCACGTCACGGGCGATCCGCAGCCCGTCCACCAGGCCGTCCAGATCCTCCTCCCAGCCCGGTGTGCCCTCGGAGAAGTAGTGGAACCGGATCTCGGGCGGTTCGGTGGGATCGGTGGAGCGCAGGGTCACCGAGCCGCCCCGGTTCTTGGTGTGTCCCTTGAGCACGACCACGCCCAGCCGGTTCCGGCCGTGGGTGGCGTCCTCGGCGTAACCGGGGTAGTAGCCGTGGAAGTCGAGCGGCATCGTCAGCAGCATGAGGTCGGAGTCCCCGTCCGAGACGCTCGACCTGGCGATGAGGGCGGCGAGCTGGCCATTGGTGCCGTAGGGGCCGCCCCGGTCGGCGTACCACTCGCCGATCAACTCGTCCTGTTCCTCGCCCGCGAGCGGCACGTCCAGCGACGAGCCCTCGAACAGCGGGTAGTCCTGGTCGAGTTCGGCCACCACGGATGCCTCGTACCGGTCGTGCAGATTGCGCCCCACACCGGGTGCGTCGACGCGTACGGGGATGCCGAGCCGCTCCAGCTCCTCGCGCGGTCCGATGCCGGACAGCATGAGCAACTGGGGAGTGTTGTAGGTGCCCCCGGCCAGGACGACCTCGTTGCGCGCGTACGCCGTGCCTTCGCTCACCGCGTCCTCGTCCCCGTCCGCCGTGCCCGGCCGCAGCCGGCACGTACGGTCCGACGAGGCGCCGTACGCGCGGTGCTGCTCGCGGTACGCGACCCCCACCGCGCGGTCGCCGTCGAACAGCACGCGCGTGACGAGGGTGTTGGTCCTGATCGTCAGCAGGTCCCCGACCCGGTGGCGGACGTCGAGCAGCCGCTCGCGAGTGCCGTTGCGGGTGCCGCCGTCGACCGAGACCGGGATGAAGCCCATGCCCTGGAAGTCCGGCGGGGTGTCGGCCGCGTTGGGGTCGCGGGGGAGGGGGACGTCGTCGGGGATGCCGAAGCGGTCGCGGGCGGTGCGTTCGACGGCGCCGACGATGTCGAGGAAGCGGGGTTCGCGGGACGCCAGGGAGGGTGCGGCGCGGGTCGTACCGAGCCAGCCCTCCCTGCCGTGCCGGGACTTGGCGTCCCGCTCGGCCGGAGTCTCGCCGGGGAGCGGCTCGGCGTCCTGGCCCTGCCAGTTCTCCAGGCGCCGGAAGCGTTCCCGCATCGCCTCCTCGCTCCACCCGGAGTCACCGGTCAGCTCCACCAGGCGCTGCCACTCCTTGCCCTGCGGGAACAGCATGATCAGCGCGTTGACCGTCGTACTCCCGCCGAGCGAGCTGCCGCGCGGGTACAGCACGCCGTCCTCGGCGCCGGTGAACTTGTGGTCCTCGCGCCGGGTCGCCGGGTCGTCCCAGTGGCGTACGAAGAAGCTCCACGCCATGTCGGGGTCCTCGCTGGCGAACGCCTGCATGATCGGGATCGAGTAGTACGGGCAGTCGTGTTCGTCGCCCGCCTCCAGCACCCCCAGGACCCGGTGCCCGGCCAGGGCGAGGCCGGCGGCCAGGGGGCCGCCGCCGGCGCCCGAGCCGACGACGACGAAGTCGAATTCCCGGGCGGTCTCCGGTGGCTGCTGAGGCATCCCGTCTCCTCCACGCGCTCCCCCCGGCCACTCTGCACCCGCGGGGCCGCGCCCGCCACATCATGCGGGTGACCTGGGGGGTGTCTACGTTGGAGAAAAGGGACGTTTCCCCTGCCAGCCCCTGCCCCACGGAGGTCTGCCATGTCGGACGCGACCGACCTGAGCAAGGACCCGGCTCCCGACCCGGCCGAGGACAACGCGTTCTTCCCGTCCCCGTACTCGCTGAGCAAGTACACCGCTCCGAGGACCGATTTCGACGGAGTCCAGCACAAGGGCGCCTGCACCGGCGGGCGGTGGAAGGTGCTGATGATCGGCACGGACGAGCGGTATCTGCTCACCGAGAACGGCAAGTTCTTCTCCACCGGCAACCATCCCGTCGAGATGCTGCTCCCGCTGCACCACATGATGGAGGCGGGCTTCGACGTGGACGTGGCCACCCTCAGCGGCAATCCCGTGAAGCTGGAGCTGTGGGCCATGCCGGAGGAGGACAAGGCCGTCATGGAGACGTACGAGGCGATCAAACCGCAGCTGAAGGAGCCGCTGAAGCTGTCCGAGGTGGTCGCGGACAAGCTCGGGCCCGAGTCGGACTACCTCGCCGTCTTCATCCCCGGCGGGCACGGTGCGGTGATCGGGCTCGCGGAGAGTGAGGACGTGACCGAGACGCTGGACTGGGCGCTCGCCAACGACAAGTACGTGATCACCCTCTGCCACGGCCCGGCCGCGCTGCTCGCCGCGGCCCGGGGCAAGGACAAGTCGCCCTTCGACGGCTACTCGCTCTGCGTCTTCCCCGACGCCCTCGACACCGGTCCCAACCTCGAGATGGGCTACCTTCCCGGCCGGCTGCGCTGGCTGGTCGCCGACCTGCTGGAGAAACAGGGCGTCGAGGTCCTCAACTCCCAGATCACCGGCCAGACCCACCAGGACCGCAGACTCCTCACCGGTGACAGCCCGCTCGCCTCCAACGCGCTGGGGCTGCTGTCGGCGGACGTGCTGGTCGAGGCGGCGAAGGAGTGAGGCTCAGGGCAGCGCGAGTACGCAGAAATCATGGCCCTCGGGGTCGGTGAGGCAGGTCCACGGTACGTCGCCCTGGCCGATGTCGAGGTCGGTGGCGCCGAGGGCCTTCAGCCGGGTGACCTCCGCCGCCTGGTCGTCGCCGGGGTGGGGGAGCAGGTCGAGGTGGACGCGGTCGGGCGCCGTGTCCGCAATGGGGGAGCGGAACAACTCCATGTACGGACCGGTGCCGTCGGCCGACCGCAGCAGCACGAGGTCGTCGGTCGACCGGTGCACGGTCCAGTCCAATGCCTCGCCCCAGAACCGGGCCGTCGCCGACGGCTCCGCACAGTCCATGACCACCGCCGCGATCGGCCCGGTGTCCCGGTACCGCTCCCGAGGCTCCAGCACACAGAACTCGTTCCCCTCGGGATCGGCGAGCACCACCCACGGCACGTCGCCCTGCCCGATGTCGAGCGCCGTGGCGCCGTGCTCCTTCAACCGCGCGACCAGCTCCGCCTGGTGATCCAGGGACGTCGTGGCGAGATCGAGATGCGTGCGGTTCTTCGCCGCGGTCCTGCTCTCCGGTACCGGTACGACATCCACTCCGACCACCACGGGGTCCGGCCACACCAGCCCTCCGGCAGGCCCGACGTAGGTCGTCACACCGGGACGGTAAGCAGTCCACCCGAGCGCCTCGGCCCAGAACCGCCCGACCACCGAGGCGTCAACGGCCTTGATATTGACGTGCACAGGTCGCAGTCCCATGGCGGTGATCCTATGCGCGGGTCCGCGAGGACATCGGGAGGTTGATCACAGGTGCTCGAAGAACCTGGTCCACCAGGTCGCCTCGCCCGCGTGCGGCCCGTAGCTCAGTACGGATGCGCCGGGCGGCTCGTTCGCGAGCCAGGTCACCCCGTCGTAGCGCAGGTGCAGCAGCCGCAGGGGCACGGTCCGGCACCCCAGTTCCGCCAGCGCGCTCTCGACCCGGTGGCGGTCCGCCGCCGACAGCGCCCCGTCCGCGACGGCGTCGGCCAAGTCGGCGTGGCTGTCGGGCAGTGGCGTGGTCACCGCGGCGAGCCGCCCGTAGTTGCTCAGCCGGACACCGAGAGGGACACCGGCTTCGGTGAGGGCGGCCGGCACACCCACCTCGAAGTAGTAGCTGGCGTCCTGCGTCACGTCGAGGGAACAAGGCCCCCCGAACTCATCCGACAGCCGCTCGCTCAGCGCCGACGCCCGCGCCTTGGCCTCCCCGTAGTCGAACCCGTCGGGGAACTCGGCATGATCCGGGCCGGGAAGCCGGTCCAGGGAGCGGAGCAGATCGAGTATCCGCTGGTCGTCGTGCATGAGGCCGATCCTAGGCGGACGCCCACGCCGAGAAACGGCGGCCCCTGCGCGGAATGATCTCTACGCTGGTCCCGTGACCCACGGAAAGACCTCTTACGTCTGCCTCTCCTGCCGCGTCTCGTACAAGCAGTGGTACGACCGGGCCAGGCAGCGGACCTGTCCTGGCTGTGCCGGGCCGTTGATCCACGCGGGGTCGGCGTTCGCGGCGCCCCGGCGGCGGGATGTGGCGGGTTGGCGGACGTTGGCCGTGCTGCTCCGGGCCGGGGTGGGGTTCCACAAGAGTTGCTGTGGTGGGCCGGGTGAGCGGCCCCGGACGCTGCGGGAGGTACGGGAGCGGGTGACGTACGCGCGGCGCGAGGGGACCTCGGTCGCCGCCGCGCTCGGGCAGCGGCACCTGCCGTAGCCGGGGGCCTTACAGGCGCCGTCGGAGGTGCCGGAACGCACGGTATACCGGGACGTGCCCGGCCGGTATCGCTCGCCTGCGCTACTTCGCGCCGCAGGCACGTGAGCCGCGCGGAGCCGGGCCCCGACGGGCACCGCCACGCCTCCGTCCACGTCGGGAGCCTCACCCACGCCGCGGCGGAACTCCTCCGCCCGGGGCCGGACGTGGAGGTACTGGCCCCGGCCGGACTCCGGGAGCGCCTCGCGGCGCCGGCGCTGTACGCGTGAAGTGAGCGCCTGATCCGGCCACTTGGGCCGGCCCCCGTGTCGGCACTCTGTGTCATTATGCGGACGCGTCCCAGGGGAGTGGGCCGCGGTTCACTGATCACCAAGGGGTGCGGGATGGGCGCGGGTACGGAGCCGGACGGTTCGTCCAGGTCGGACGAGGAGTGGGAGCGGTTCCTGCGCGAGTCGGTGGCGGGCACCGCCGATGCTCCCAAGGAGCCGTCGGCGCGGGCCCGCGAGGTGGCGAGGCGGCTGCGCGCCGAGCCCGACCGAGGTCCGGACGGCTGGCGCAGCTTCCCGCCCGAGCGGCCCCGACGGCGCGTGGGCCGGTACGTGGTCGGACTGCTGGCCGTGTCGGCCCTGCTCTTCCTGGCGCTCGCGCCCGGACGGGTGGTGGACCTCGTCACCGGTTCCGGCTCGTCGCGGCCGGACGCCCAGCGCCCCACCGCGCAGGACCCGTTCCGTGGCTCACCGGCGGCGACCTGGGCGAGCGGAGCGGCGGGGATCACCATGCCGAAGCAGGCCGGGGCGGTCGGCTGGATGAGCGCGGCCGAGGTCGAGCGGGCCTTCATCCGCAGCCGGGACTTCCTCGTCGCGTCCAGCCTGGACCGGGGGGTGCTGCGGGGCGAGCGCCCCGAGAAGGCGATCGCGCTGATCAACCCGCACCAGAAGGACGTCCAGCACCTCCTGAAGACCGCCTTCCGAACCCCGGGCGGGAAGAACGACCCCCTCCTCCTCTTCAGCCGCTTCCAGCCCGCCCGCGCCCACCTGGTCGGCGACGTGGTGAAGACACGTGGCGCGCTCACCTACCGGGAGGGCGAACGCGGCGCCCTCCAGGTGACCGCCGACGTCACCTTCGTCTACCCGGTCGCCCGCACGGGCGGCGACGACGAGATCCTGCGCACGATCGTCCGCCGCGAACTGGTCCTGAGCTGGGACGACCCCGACAAGGTCGTCACCGAGCCCGGCACCTTCTCGATCACCTCGTACAAGTACGTCACGACCAACGGCGGCTGCGGCACCCCCACGGGCTACCTGGTCCCGCCCTTCGGCCCGGACCGCCACGCGGACGGGTCCGGCGAGGAGATCGACCCGTACGACCGGGACACGCCGTTCGGCCGGGGCGGGTCCCCTGAGGACGAGTGCGGCAGGGCGACCCGGTCCTAGGGGGTGTCACTGGGTGCCGGCCGTCCACTGTGACGGCCGGCATTGAAGCGCGCCTTCTTCTGGCGATTCCCGCACGTGTTCATGTCGCACCATCTGCGGGTGCGGCTGCGGCTGGTATCGAAGAAGGCGGCTCGGCAGGTCGGTGAGGCGCACAGGGCCAGCCTTCCGTCTCGTTCGCCCGAGATGAGGCAGATCGCGTCGGCGGCGATCACGCCGAGGGCGTCTTCCACGGCGGAAGCCGGGCCGAGCCGCCATTGCCGCTCGCCCTCGGGCGTCAGGACGGCCGCGGCCCGACCCCGCGTACTGCGGCTGTTGATGGCGTGGACGGCAGGCGCCGGGAGAGCGTCCCCGATCGCGGCCGCTGTGGCGGCGGCGTGGATCGATTCCCTCAGTTCCCGTGCGAGGTCGAGCTGGGCGGTGGTGCAGGAGTCCACGGCGAGGCCGTACACGGCCAGCCAGTCGACGAGTCGCTGCGGGGTGGGAATGCGCTCCACGGCATCGCCGTGCCGCTCCGACAGAGTCCCCGTGAAGCTGGTCGAGAGCACCGAACCGAGGCGGAAGTCAGGGAAGCCGGTACGCATGAGAACCACCATAGCCGGTTGCGGCGTGGCTCGGAGAGCTGTTAGAACCGTCATAGCCGGTTCCGTGAAGCCAGGAGGTCTCGTGCCCCGTACGACCAGCGACGTGCAAGCATTCGAAGCCCGCGCGACCGACGCCGACCTCGACGATCTGCGCGCGCGACTGGCCGCGGCGCGCCTCCCGGAAGCCGAGACGGTTCATGGCGCCCCGGCCGGCTCCCGACGGTGGGGGCAGGGCGTTCCCCTCGCCGACCTTGTCGATCTCGTGCACTACTGGCGCACCGGGTACGACTGGCGGTCCTTCGAGGAGCGCCTCGACCGGATCGGCCAGTTCCGCACGGCCATCGGCGGTCTGGGCATCCACTTCCTGCACCGCCGATCCGCGCGCCCGGATGCCACTCCTCTGATCCTGACGCACGGTTGGCCGGGCAGCATCGCCGAATTCACCGATGTGGTGGAGGAGTTGGCGGACCCGGAGGACGCGGACGCGCCGGCGTTCCATGTGGTGGTCCCGTCGCTGCCGGGCTTCGGATACAGCGACAAGCCGGCCACCACCGGGTGGGGAACCGAAAGGATCGCGGCCGCCTGGGTCGAACTGATGGGAAGGCTCGGCTACGACAGGTTCGTGGCCCACGGCGGCGACTGGAGAGGCAACATCACCACGGTCCTCGGCGGCAGGTTCCCGGCGCATGTTCTCGGCATCCACAGCAACTTCGCGGAGGGGCCGCCCGGACTGAGCATGGACGGGCTGACGGAGGTCGAGCGCCGGTGGGCCGAGGAGACCCATCACTTCTGGCACCACCGCGCGGCGTACGCGAAGCAGCAGGCGACCCGGCCGCAGACCATCGGCTATTCGCTTGTCGACTCACCGGTCGGCCTTCTCGCCTGGATTCTGGACAAGTTCGCCGAGTGGTCGGACACCGAGGACAGCCCGTTCGAGACGATCTCCCGGGACCGCGTTCTCGACGACGTCACCCTGTACTGGCTGACGCGGACCGGCGCATCGGCCGCCCGTATCTACTACGAGAGCCACAACTCACTCGACCCCGGCCTCCGGGTCGACGTCCCGTCGGCGATCACCATGTACCCCCGCGACATCGAGAAGACTCCACGCACGTGGGCACAGGAGCGGTACCGCCGGATCGTCCGCTGGAGGTCACCCGAAGCCGGGGGTCACTTCCCGTCACTGGAGGTCCCCGAGTACTTCGTCCAGGACCTGCGAGAGGGCCTCGCGGCCGTGCTGGCCACCCACCCGTCTGGATCGACGTCCGGATTGGACGGCTCGCTGGACAGTGACCTGGCGGGTTGACGGAAGCAGCGTCGTCTGTCCGGCGCCCCCCACGATGTGCACGGGACTACCTGGCTGACCTGGGCCGAGGTGGACACCACGGATTGGCAGGAGACCAACTCCTCAGGCACACGAACGCCGCCTCAGCCGCAGGGGACGACACCGACTGGAGCCGGGTCTGGAGCGTCATGCGCATACCCAGCGAAGTCCACGGGGCCGAGAACGTACGCCTCGTCGTCTGGTTCCACTGACTCGCAGCTGAGCAACCGGTTGGCCACTGAGTGTTGTAGTTGGCCGGAGTCACGTACCGACGTCTACCGCCCGATCCGGCGGGCCGTGCGGGATTGCGTGCGCAAGGCAGGCAGCCGGGCAGTCTCTTCTGCTCCAGCCAGGCTCTCGCCCAAGGTCAGCAGCGAGAGGAGCCGCACCGGCCGACCAGCGGTGGCGGCGGCCTCCAGTTTGTGGTGTCCGTCCAGGAGGAAGTGGGTCAGGCCCCAGTGCACGAAGTAGTCCTCTCCCCGGTCGATGGCGGGCTGGCACACGTCCAGGGTGGAGATCGCCACCGCCGTGGGGACCGTTCCCTGGTCCATGAGCGCGATGTATTCCTCGACCCGCTTCCGCTCGTTCCACGACGGGGGAACCATGGGCACGACGAACTCGTAGAGGTGGGCGTCCGAGTCGACCGCGGTCTCGAAGGTCCGGTAGTACGGGGTGTGCGGGTACTCCGGAAGGCCCCAGAACTGATCGATTCCCCACGTCGTGACCTGTTCGCCGCTGAAGTAGTCGCCCTCTCTGCCGGGGGTGACCAGCCGGGGTTCCACCTCCAAGAGCAGCGGAAGGTACTCGCCCTTCGGCAACAACGTGCCGAACGCATCGATCACGCCACCGTCGTCCGGATCATCCAGCGTTCCGGTGAGCCGTTTCTGCATGCTCTCCAGGGACAACTTCTCCCGCGCGGTCTCCAGCCGGCGGAACAGGAGCGGGCACGTGCCGCAGTAGAAGCTGAGCTCGAAGGCAGGCTCGTCGTTGACCACGAGCAAGCGGCGCCGCGGTCCGCCGCCGAGCTCCTGCAGTTCCGTATCGAAGTTCAGCCGCGCCTCGGAGGCTGGGATGCCGAGACTGCGGGGGTCGCCCGTTTTGATCATCACAGGTCGACCGTACGGGACGCCGGACGGGCCAACTGCGACGCTCAGTCACACGGGGACCGCCCCTTCGTACACCTGATTGCATAAACCTGCGGCACTACGTATAGTCATGCCAAGCGAAGGAGGTTGGCATGGTGGTGCGCGCGGCGGTGGCCGGGGCCAGTGGGTATGCGGGCGGGGAGTTGCTGCGGCTGCTGCTCGGGCATGCCGGGGTCGAGGTCGGGACGCTCACCGGGCACTCCAGTGCCGGGCGGCGGCTGGGGGAGCTGCAGCCGCAGCTCGCGCCGCTGGCCGACCGGGTACTGGCGGAGACGACCGCCGGG
The DNA here is from genome assembly GCF_004784465.1 of Streptomyces griseoluteus. Classification (GTDB taxonomy): domain Bacteria; phylum Actinomycetota; class Actinomycetes; order Streptomycetales; family Streptomycetaceae; genus Streptomyces; species Streptomyces griseoluteus. The sequence goes on from NZ_SRRU01000007.1 coordinate 223,625, forward strand.
GCGCTGGCCGGGCACGACGTGGTGTTCCTGGCGCTGCCCCACGGGCAGTCCGCTGCCGTCGCCGAGCAGCTCGGCCCGGACGTGCTCGTGATCGACCTCGGCGCCGACTTCCGGCTTGCCGACCCGGCCGACTGGGAGCGGTTCTACGGCTCCCCGCACGCCGGCACCTGGCCCTACGGTCTGCCCGAACTCCCCGGCGCGCGCGCCGCGTTGGAGGGTGTCAAGCGCATCGCCGTACCCGGCTGCTACCCCACCGCCGTCTCCCTCGCCCTCTTCCCCGCCTACGACGCCGGGATCACCGAGCCCGAGGCCGTGATCGTCGCCGCCTCCGGCACCTCCGGGGCGGGCAAGGCACCCAAGGCGCATCTGCTCGGCAGCGAGGTCATGGGCTCCATGACCCCCTACGGCGTCGGCGGCGGACACCGGCACACCCCCGAGATGATCCAGAACCTCAGCGCGGCCGCCGGGGAGCGGGTGAGCGTCTCGTTCACCCCGACCCTCGCCCCCATGCCCCGCGGCATCCTCGCCACGTGCAGCGCCAAGGCGCGCGCCGGGGTCACCGCGGAAGCGGTCCGCGCGGTCTACGAGAAGGCGTACGCCGACGAGCCGTATCTGCGGCTGCTGCCCGAGGGGCAGTGGCCGGCCACCGGCGCCGTGACCGGCTCCAACGCCGTCCAGGTGCAGGTCGCCCTGGACGCGGAGACCGGCCGGGTCATCGTGATCAGCGCCATCGACAACCTGACCAAGGGCACCGCGGGCGGTGCCGTACAGAGCATGAACATCGCCCTCGGGCTCGACGAGACCACCGGGCTTTCCACGATCGGAGTCGCACCTTGAGCGTCACAGCGGCCAAGGGATTCACCGCGGCGGGCATCGCCGCCGGGATCAAGCAGAACGGCAACCCCGACCTGGCCCTCGTGGTCAACACCGGCCCCCGACGGGCCGCCGCCGGTGTCTTCACCTCCAACCGCGTGAAGGCCGCCCCGGTGCTGTGGTCGGAGCAGGTCCTCAAGAGCGGGCAGATCAGCGCGGTCGTCCTCAACTCCGGCGGCGCCAACGCCTGCACCGGCCCCCGCGGCTTCCAGGACACCCACGCCACCGCCGAGAAGGTCGGCGAGGTCCTCGGCCGCGGCGCCATCGAGGTCGCCGTCTGCTCCACCGGCCTCATCGGCGTCACCCTGCCCATGGACAAGCTGCTCCCCGGCGTCGAGAAGGCCGCCGCCGCCCTGAGCGAGCACGGCGGCGAGAAGGCCGCCCTCGCCATCAAGACCACCGACACCCACCACAAGACCGCCGTGGTGAGCCGGGACGGCTGGACGGTCGGCGGCATGGCCAAGGGCGCCGGCATGCTCGCCCCCGGCCTCGCCACCATGCTCGTCGTCCTCACCACCGACGCCGACCTCACCGACGCCGAGCTGGACAAGGCGCTGCGCGACGCCACCAGGGTCACCTTCGACCGGGTCGACTCCGACGGCTGCATGTCCACCAACGACACCGTCCTGCTGCTCTCCTCCGGCGCCTCCGGCATCACCCCCGGCTACGACGACTTCGCCGACGCCGTCCGTGAGGTCTGCGCCGACCTCGGCCGCCAGCTCATCGGCGACGCCGAGGGCGCCAGCAAGGACGTCAAGGTCGAGGTGATCAACGCGGCCACCGAGGAGGACGCCGTCGAGGTCGGCCGGTCCATCGCCCGCAACAACCTCCTCAAGTGCGCCCTCCACGGCGAGGACCCCAACTGGGGCCGGGTACTGTCCGCCATCGGCACCACCAAGGCCGCCTTCGAGCCCGACCGGCTGAACGTCGCCATCAACGGCGTCTGGGTCTGCAAGGGCGGCTCGGTCGGCGAGGACCGCGACCTGGTCGACATGCGCTACCGCGAGGTGCACATCGTCGCCGACCTCGCCGCCGGCACCGAGACCGCGACCATCTGGACCAACGACCTGACCGCGGACTACGTCCACGAGAACAGCGCGTACAGCTCATGAGCACCCCCACGCGGAAGCACACCGCCCTGCCCAAGGCGCAGACCCTCGTCGAGGCGCTGCCCTGGCTCACCCGCCACCACGGCCGCACCGTCGTCATCAAGTTCGGCGGCAACGCCATGGTCGACGAGAGCCTGAAGGCCGCGTTCGCCCAGGACGTCGTTTTCCTGCGCCACGCCGGCCTGCGGCCCGTCGTCGTGCACGGCGGCGGCCCCCAGATCAGCGCCGCCCTCGACCGGCACGGCATCGTCAGCGAGTTCAAGGCCGGTCTGCGCGTCACCACCGAGGACGCCATGGACGTCGTACGGATGGTGCTCGCCGGGCAGGTGCAGCGCGAGCTGGTCGGCCTGCTCAACCAGCACGGCCCGCTCGCCGTCGGCCTCACCGGCGAGGACGCCCACACCATCACCGCGACCCGGCACCGGCCCAGGATCGACGGCGAACTCATCGACATCGGACGCGTCGGCGAGATCACCGAGATCGACACCGGCGCCATCCAGGCCCTGCTCGCCGACGGCCGTATCCCGGTCGTCTCCTCGATCGCCCGCTCCGAGGACGACGGACATGTCTACAACGTCAATGCTGATACGGCGGCTGCGGCACTCGCTGCTGCGCTGGGCGCCGAAACCCTCATGGTCCTCACCGACGTCGAGGGCCTCTACGAGGACTGGCCGCACTCCGACGAGGTGATCAGCCGCCTCACCGCCACCGAGCTGGAGAAACTGCTGCCCGACCTCTCCTCGGGCATGGTGCCGAAGATGGAGGGCTGCCTGCACGCCGTACGCAACGGCGTGCGCACCGCCCGCGTCATCGACGGCCGGGTCCAGCACTCGATCCTGCTGGAGATCTTCACCGACGAGGGCATCGGCACCATGGTCGTGCCCGACGAGCCGGACACACCGGGGGAGTCATGAGCAACGAGGAACTGACCGCGCGCTGGCAGGGCGCGCTCATGAACAACTACGGCACCCCGCGCCTCCCCCTGCTGCGGGGCGAGGGGACGGCCGTCTGGGACGCCGACGGCAAGCGGTACCTGGACTTCGTCGGCGGTATCGCGGTCAACGCCCTCGGGCACGCCCACCCGGCGGTCGTCCGCGCGGTGAGTGAGCAGATCGGCACCCTCGGCCACGTCTCCAACCTGTTCGTCGCCGAGCCGCCCGTCGCCCTCGCCGAGCGCCTGCTGCGGCTGTTCGGCCGGGACGGCAAGGTGTTCTTCTGCAACTCCGGCGCCGAGGCCAACGAGGGCGCGCTGAAGATCGGCCGGCTCACCGGGCGCACCCACATGGTGGCGACCGACGGCGGCTTCCACGGCCGCACCATGGGCGCCCTCGCCCTCACCGGCCAGCCCGCCAAGCAGGAGCCGTTCCACCCGCTGCCCGGCGACGTCACACACGTCCCGTACGGCGACCCGCAGGCGCTCGCCGCCGCCGTCACCCCGGACACCGCCATGGTGATCATTGAGCCGATCCAGGGCGAGAGCGGGGTCGTGGTGCCGCCGCCCGGCTACCTCAAGGCCGCCCGCGCCATCACCGCCGCCACCGGCGCGCTGCTCGTGCTGGACGAGGTGCAGACCGGCGTCGGCCGCACCGGCGACTGGTTCGCCTACCAGGCCCACGAGGGCGTACTGCCCGACGTCGTCACCCTCGCCAAGGGGCTCGGCGGCGGACTGCCGCTCGGCGCCACCGTCGCCTTCGGCCGCGCCGCCGACCTGCTGCGGCCCGGCCAGCACGGCACCACCTTCGGCGGCAACCCGGTCGCCTGCGCCGCCGGACTGGCCGTCCTGGACACCATCGAGGACGAGGACCTGCTCGCCAACACCAAGCGGCAGAGCGAGGCCCTGCGCGCCGGGATCGAGGCGCTGGACCACCCGCTGGTCGACCATGTCCGGGGTGCGGGCCTGCTGCTGGGTATCGTGCTCACCGGGCCGCACGCCACGCAGGCGCAGGCGGCGGCCCAGGAGGCCGGGTTCCTGGTGAACGCGCCCGCCCCCGACGTCGTGCGGCTCATGCCCCCGCTGAACCTCCGCGACGACGAGGTGGACGCCTTCCTCCAGGCGCTGCCCGGCATCCTCGACGCAAGCACCGAGGACGGACGACCCCGAGAATGAGACGACGATGAGCCAGGCGCAGGACCACGATCAGGCGGCGGGCGGACCCGCCGTACCGCAGACCCGGACGGCCCGACACCGCCGGATCGTGGACATCCTCAACCGGCAGCCGGTGCGCTCGCAGAGCCAGCTCGCCAAGCTGCTCGCCGACGACGGGCTGAGCGTCACCCAGGCGACGCTCTCCCGCGACCTGGACGAGCTGAACGCGGTCAAGATCCGCAACACCGACGGCGACCTGATCTACGCGGTGCCCAGCGAGGGCGGCTTCCGCACCCCGCGCGCCCCGCTGGGCGGCTCCGCCAAGGAGGAGCGGATGCGGCGGCTCTCCCAGGAGCTGCTGATCTCCGCCGAGGCGTCCGCGAACCTCGTCGTGCTGCGCACCCCGCCGGGCGCCGCCCAGTTCCTCGCCTCGGCCATCGACCAGGCCGAACTCCACGACGTCCTCGGCACCATCGCCGGCGACGACACCCTCATGCTGATCAGCCGGGACGCCACCGGCGGCCAGGCCCTCGCCGACCACCTGCTGCGCCTCGCCCAGAACGCGCCGTAGGCCGCCGGCGGGCTGCGGGGGGTCCCGCTCAGCCCAGCCGGGTCGCCAGACCTCCCGTGCAGCGGACCTCGTCGCCCGCGGTGATCAGCAGGCCCTCCACGTCCGGGAGGGACTCCAGCCAGGCCAGGCCCGCGCGGGAGCCCATCGCGAAGGCGGCGGTGGCCCAGCAGTCCGCCCAGGTCAGCCGGGGTGCCACCACCGTCACGGCGACCAGGTCGGTCACCGCGGAGCGGCCGGTGCGCGGGTCCACGATGTGCGCGCCCCGCTCGGCCGTGCCCGAGGTCGCCACCGCCAGCTCGTCCGCGCCGGCCGCCGACACCACCGCCGCCAGCCCGCCCGGCCGGAGCGGATCGGCCACGCCCACCCGCCAGGCCCGGTGCGGCTCGGGCGCGCCCACCATCTGGACGTCACCCCCGCCGTTCACGCTCACTCCGCATACCCCGGTGACGGCGGCCAGCGTGCGCGCGGCCCGCTCGGCGGACCAGCCCTTGACGATGCCGGTCGGGTCGAGCGTCCCCCGGTACCGGGTGCTGAACCAGCCGTCGCTCACCCGCTCCGCCTCGGCGGCCAGCGCCAGCACCTCGCGCACCTCGGGAGCGCACTGCTTTGGCGTCAGCTCCTCACGGGCCAGCCGGGACACCTCGCTGTCCGTGCGGTAGGTGCTGAACACCGCGTCGGCCCAATGCAGTTCCGCGACCGCCGTCTCCAGCGCCGCGCGCACCTCGCCGGGGTCGCCGCCGCGCACGTCGAAGGAGAAGACGGTCCCCATGACCTCCTCGGCATGCCGCAGCACATGCGGTGTCCCCGCCCGCTCGGCCACCGTCTCAGCCACCGGCCTGGTCCAGCGCGGACTGGAGCGACTTCTTGTACCCGGTGCTGGTGTAGGTCGCCCCGGACACCGAGTCGATCTCCGCGCTGCCCGCCGCGACCGCCGCCCGGTTCAGCCGGGGTACCGCCAGCGCGGTCTTCTCGTCGCTCGTCGGGCCCTTGGGTGCCTGGACCGCCTCCGCCTTGGTGATCTTCTTCCCGCTGAGCGTGATCCGCACCTGGACGGCCCCGTACGGCGTCTGCTCCGTGCTGCCGGTGACCGTACGGGCCTGTGCCGCACCCGAACTGCCGCCCCCGGAACCCTTCTTGACCTGGTCCAGTGCCGACTGGAGCGACTTCTTGTATCCGGTGCTGGTGTACGTCGCCCCCGACACCGAGTCGATGTCCGCGTTCTGCGTCGCGAGGACCGCCTGGTTCAGCCGGGGCACCGCGAGGGCGGTCTTCTCGTCGCTCGTCGGGCCCTTCGGCGCCTCGACGGCCTCCGCCTTGGTGATCTTCCCGCCGCTGACCGTCAGCCGGACCCGCACGGCTCCGTACGGCGTCTGCGCCGCGTCCCCGGTGACCGTGCCGGCCTGGCCGGACGCCGGCGCACCGCCGCCGGACCCGCCCTGCGGCGACTCCTGCGCGGCCGCCGACGCCGGCGGGGCGGCCGCCGAGGCCGACGCCGGGTCGGACGCGGGCTTCAGCGACAGCAGCAGCACGACACCGGACACGGTGGCCGCGGTGGCCAGCATCACGCGACGGATGGGGTGGCTCTTCCTCATGGCTTCTGGAGCTCCGCTCACATCTCGAACGACTCGTGATGGATGCGCCGGGCGGGGACCCCCGCGCCGCGCAGTGCCTCGTACACCGCCTGCGCGAAGCCGGGCGGCCCGCACATGAAGACGTCGTGGCGGTCGATGTCGGGCATCTTGCGGCGGAGGTTCTCCGCCGAGATGTCCGGCCGCTCGCCCTCCGGGCTGTTCACCGCGTACATCAGCCGGGCGCCCCGCTCCTCGGCGATCGCGGCCAGCTCGTCCCACAGGGCGAGGTCCTGCGTGGTGTTGGCCCGGTACAGCAGGGTGATGTCACCGGCGGCACCCGGCAGGGTCTCGAACAGCGCGCGCATCGGCGTGATCCCGACCCCGCCCGCCACCAGCAGCACCTTGCCCCGGCTGCGCCGCTGCGCGGTGAGCGCCCCGTACGGGCCCTCCGCCCATACACGTGTGCCCGGCTCCAGTTCGCGCAGCCGCGCGCTGTGGTCGCCGATCGCCTTGACGGTGATCCGCAGCATGCCCGGCCGGGGCGCCGCCGAGAGCGAGTACGGGTGCGAGCTGAACCGCATCCCCGGCGCCAGGAACCGCCAGCGGAAGAACTGTCCCGCCTCCGCGCCCATCCGGTGCAGCTTCCGCCCGGAGATCAGCACCGACACGATCCCCGGCGACTCCTCGATCACCGCCTCCACCCGCATCCGGTGCCGCAGGTTCAGCCGGACCGGCACGATGACCCGGTACCACAGCACCAGCGCGGTCACCACGCCGTACAGCACGTACCAGAAGGTCTTCGCCATCGGCTCGACCGCGAAGTCGTTGCCGGTGGTGATCTGGTGCCAGAAGGTCAGGAACACCGCCGCGTAGGTCAGCAGGTGCACGTGGTACCAGGTGTCGTACGGCAGCCTGCGCCGGACCGCGCCGATGGAGGAGAGCCCGATCACCACGAACAGGCCGGTGCCGATGGCCGCCTTGCCCATGTCGGGGAGCTGGTTCACCGAGTCGACGGTCTGCTGGACGATGTCGCCGAGCGTCTTGCCCGCCTGGAGGGCGTATCCCCACATGATGAGGAAGACGTGCGCCAGGACCAGGCTCAGCGTGTAGCGGCCGCTCATCGCGTGCCAGCGGGCCACCCGGTCCGAGCCGACCCGCCGCTCCAGCGCCGGTACGCGCGCCATCTGCAGCACGACCAGCGCCATCAGGTACCCGGCCAGCAGCCCGGTGATCCGCCCGGCGTTCAGGACCCGGCCGGCGTTGTCGGCGATCGAGGGGGTGTTGTGCCACCAGAGCCACAGCACGGCCGCCGCGCCCGCCCACACCGCGAGCAGCAGCGGGACGGCCGGCGAGCGGCGCGGGCGGATGCGGCGCATCGTCTGGCGGCGGGCGGCACGTCCGCCTGCGAGCGTGGTGGTCACGGTTCCTCCGGGGGACTTGACCCTTGGCCCACACATACGTGCGGTGCGGGCGGAGTGTTCAGCGTCCCGGCGGGCGACCTGACGGGGGTCAGTGACGGACGAGCGCGGTGGCCCCGCCCTCCGTTCCGATGGCGATGTGCGGGTGCCTGGACGGGTCGGTCCAGCGGAGGATCTCCGCCATGGCCTCAGGGGGCACGGAGACGCAACCGGCCGTCGCCCCCTTGCCGTTGACGTGCAGAAAGATGCCCGCGCCGCGCCCGCGCACCGGGTGGTGGTAGTTGAAGCCGATGACGAGGGCGTGGGCGTACTGGGTGGTGTAGGAGACCAGGCGCTCGGCCTCCGAGGCGCGGCAGTCGGCGGGGAGGGGGTCCACCCAGCGGTTGTAGGCGCGGGAGTCGTTGTCCTGGCACCACCAGGAACCCTCGGCGACCGGACGGTACTTGACGCGCGTCCCGGCCGGGGCGGCCTCGGTGCCGAAGCCGAACGGCAGGTCGTACAGCCCGGCCGGTGTCGTACTGGTGCCCTGCTGCCGTGAGGTGCCCTCCACCAGGCCGCCCGAGCCGAACCGCGCGGGCGCCGTCCCGGCCGCCGTCCACCGCCCCTGCCGCAGGTCCCACCAGGTGAGGGTGCCGGTGGTGGAGCCCGCGTCCGGGGCCTCGGCGGTGATGAGCTGGGTGCCGCCGCCGGTGTCCGCGAGGCGCTCGGGCAACGGCGTGTCGGCCGGCGTGAGACCGAGCGCGCAGAAGGAGGCGGAGACGAGGGCGGTGACCAGTCGGCGGCGCATGGCTCAGACCGTAGAGGGCGGCAGCGGCAACGGCAGGCCGGGCAGCCCGTCGATGCTCGTCGCGATGTGCTCCTTACCGGTGAAGTAGTCGCTGAGCGAGGCGTCGTCCTCCCTGCTGAACCGCCTGCGGTGCGAATCGCGGTCCTCCTCGTAGACCATGCGGGGCACGGCGTACCCGCACGAGTCCCGCACCAGCTCGGCGTGCACCACGATGATCGCCCGCAGGCCGTGCGGGGCCGGGTCGATGCCGGGGAAGGCGGCCAGCAGCTCGCCGAAGCGCGGGTCGTCGCGGAAGACCGGCTCGCCCCGGCCGTGCACGCGCACGATGTTCGGCGGGCCCTGGAAGGCGCACCACATCAGGGTGATCCGGCCGTTCTCCCGCAGGTGCGCCACGGTCTCCGCGTTGGAGCCCGCGAAGTCGAGATACGCCAGCGTCAGCTCGTCCAGCACGACGAACGAGCCCTTGAGGCCCTTGGGGGAGAGGTTCACCGTGCCGTCGCCGGCCAGGGGTGCGGTCGCCGTGAAGAAGAGGGGCTGCTCCTCGATGAATCTCCGGATCTTGCCGTCGATGCGTTCATACGTCTTTCCCATGCCCGCTGCCTACCCCACCTCCGCGATTGACGAATCATGCGGAGTTCTGCATACTCATGCATATCAGCGAATGCACGTGAGGAGAGAACCCGTGACCGAGCGCGTCGTACTCGCCTACTCAGGCGGACTGGACACCTCCGTCGCCATCGGCTGGATCGCCGAGGAGACGGGCGCCGAGGTCATCGCCGTTGCGGTGGACGTCGGCCAGGGCGGCGAGGACCTGGACGTCATCCGCAAGCGCGCCCTCGCGTGCGGTGCCGTCGAGGCCGAAGTGGCCGACGCCAAGGACGAGTTCGCCGAGGAGTACTGCCTCCCGGCGATCAAGGCGAACGCCCTGTACATGGACCGCTACCCGCTGGTCTCCGCCCTCTCCCGGCCGACGATCGTCAAGCACCTCGTCGCCGCCGCGCAGAAGCACGGCGCCACCACGGTCGCCCACGGCTGCACCGGCAAGGGCAACGACCAGGTCCGCTTCGAGGCCGGCATCGTCGCCCTCGCCCCCGACCTGAAGTGCATCGCCCCGGTCCGCGACTACGCGATGACCCGCGACAAGGCGATCGCCTTCTGCGAGGCGAAGAACCTCCCGATCGCCACCACCAAGAAGTCCCCGTACTCCATCGACCAGAACGTCTTCGGACGCGCCGTCGAAACGGGCTTCCTGGAGGACATCTGGAACGCCCCGATCGAGGACATCTACGAGTACACCTCGAACCCGGCCGAGGCCCGCGAGGCCGACGAGGTCGTCGTCACCTTCGAGCGCGGCGTGCCGGTCGCCATCGACGGCCGCCCGGTCACCGTCCTCCAGGCCATCCAGCAGCTCAACGAGCGCGCGGGCGCCCAGGGCATCGGCCGGATCGACATGGTCGAGGACCGCCTCGTCGGCATCAAGTCCCGCGAGGTGTACGAGGCTCCGGGCGCCATCGCCCTGATCACCGCCCACCAGGAGCTGGAGAACGTCACCGTCGAGCGTGAACTCGCCCGCTACAAGCGGCAGGTGGAGCAGCGCTGGGGCGAACTGGTCTACGACGGCCAGTGGTTCTCCCCGCTCAAGCGGGCGCTGGACGGCTTCATCACCGAGGCCAACGAGCACGTCTCCGGCGACGTCCGGATGACCCTGCACGGCGGCCGCGCCGTCGTCACCGGCCGCCGGTCCCAGTCGTCGCTGTACGACTTCAACCTCGCCACCTACGACACCGGCGACACCTTCGACCAGGCCGCGGCCAAGGGCTTCATCGACATCTACAGCCTGTCGTCGAAGATCGCCGCCAAGCGGGACCTGGCGTAAGCAGCGTCGTTATCAGTCAGCAGAGGGAAAGCCGCCTCCTCACCTGCGAAGGTGGGGAGGCGGTGGCACACCACGAGCTCGAGGAGCAACGCAGTGAGCAGCAAGAGCGGTGACGTACGGCTCTGGGGCGGCCGTTTCGCCGACGGTCCCGCCGAGGCCCTGGCGAAGCTGTCCGCGTCCGTCCACTTCGACTGGCGGCTCGCCCCCTACGACATCGCCGGGTCCCGCGCCCACGCGCGGGTGCTGCACACGGCGGGCCTGCTCACCGAGGACGAGCTGACCCGGATGCTCGCGGGGCTCGACCAGCTCGAAGCCGACGTGGCCTCGGGCGAGTTCGTGGGCACCATCGCCGACGAGGACGTGCACACCGCGCTGGAGCGCGGCCTGCTGGAGCGGCTCGGCCCCGATCTCGGCGGCAAGCTCCGCGCGGGCCGCTCGCGCAACGACCAGGTCGCCACGCTCTTCCGGATGTACCTGCGCGACCACGCCCGGATCATCGGCGGCCTGATCGCGGACCTCCAGGACGCCCTGGTCGGCCTCGCCGAGGCCCACCCGGACGTGGCGATGCCCGGCCGCACCCACCTCCAGCACGCCCAGCCGGTGCTCTTCGCCCACCATGTGCTGGCCCACGTCCAGTCCCTCGGCCGGGACGCCGAGCGGCTGCGCCAGTGGGACGAGCGCACCGCCGTCTCGCCGTACGGCTCCGGCGCGCTCGCCGGTTCCTCCCTCGGCCTGGACCCCGAGGCGGTCGCGCGTGACCTCGGCTTCGAGCGGGGCAGCGCGGGCAACTCCATCGACGGCACGGCCTCGCGGGACTTCGCCGCGGAGTTCGCCTTCATCACCGCGATGATCGGCATCGACCTCTCGCGGATCGCGGAGGAGATCATCATCTGGAACACGAAGGAGTTCTCCTTCGTCACCCTGCACGACGCGTTCTCCACCGGCTCCTCGATCATGCCGCAGAAGAAGAACCCGGACATCGCGGAGCTGGCGCGCGGCAAGTCCGGCCGGCTGATCGGCAACCTCACGGGCCTGCTGGCCACGCTGAAGGCGCTGCCGCTCGCCTACAACCGGGACCTCCAGGAGGACAAGGAGCCCGTCTTCGACTCCTGCGACCAGCTCGAGGTGCTGCTCCCCGCCTTCACCGGCATGATCGCCACCCTCACCGTCCACCGCGAGCGCATGGAGGAACTGGCCCCGGCCGGCTTCTCCCTCGCCACCGACATCGCCGAGTGGCTGGTCCGCCAGGGCGTCCCGTTCCGCGTCGCCCACGAGGTGGCGGGGGAGTGCGTCAAGGTGGCGGAGTCCGAGAACAAGGAACTCGATGCCCTCACCGACGACCAGTTCGCCAAGATCTCCCCCCACCTCACCCCCGAGGTCCGCACGGTACTGAACGTCAAGGGCGCACTGGCGTCCCGCAACGGCCGGGGCGGTACGGCGCCGAGCGCGGTGGCGCTGCAACTGGCCGAGGTGAAGCAGGACCTGGCCACCCAGCACGAATGGGCCAAGGCCAAGGACAGCGCCGCCCAGGGGCGCGGGGAACCGCGCGACTAGCCACAAAGGCCCGCAGCCGCCCAGGAGCCGGACCCCCCGAGCTCCTGGGCGGCCGGTTACGTTGGTCACGCGCCCCCTGGAGCCGACCGAACGGACCCGCGATGCCTTTCGCCCGCCTCTCCTCCGCCACCACCCCCACCTGCCACCTCGGCCTCGGCCTGGCCGCGGTGGGCCGCCCCGGCTACATCAACCTGGACCGGGCCCGCGACCTGGGGGACGACCGGAGCGCCGAAGCGCTGCGCACCCGCACCCACGAACTCCTCGACGCCGCATACGCCCAAGGCGTCCGCTACTTCGACGCCGCCCGGTCCTACGGCCGCAGTGAGGAGTTCCTCGCGGACTGGCTGAAGGCTCACCCGGAGGCCGACGACGTGGTGGTCGGCAGCAAGTGGGGATACACCTACACCGCCGACTGGTCCACCCACGCCGACCAGCACGAGGTCAAGGACCACACCCTCCCCACGTACGAGCGGCAGCGCGCCGAAACGGCCGAACTGTTCGGCGACCGGCTGGACCTCTACCAGATCCACTCCCTCACCCCCGACAGCCCCGCGCTCACCGACCGCGCCCTGCACGCCCGCCTCGCGGAAGCGGCCGCAGGCGGCCTCACCATCGGCTTCTCCACCAGCGGCCCCGCCCAGGCCGACACCGTCCGGGCCGCCCTGGAGATCACCGCCGACGGCGCGCCCCTCTTCCGCACCGTGCAGTCCACGTACAACGCGCTGGAGACCTCGGCCGGCCCCGCCCTGGCGGAGGCGCACGACGCCGGGCTCACCGTGATCGTCAAGGAGGGCATGGCCAACGGCCGGCTCGCCCCGGAGCACGCGCCGGACGCCCTGCGGGACATCGCCGAGGAGACCGGCCTCGGCGCCGACGCCGTAGCCCTGGCGCTGATCCTCTGCCGCCCCTGGGCCGGTGTCGTCCTGTCCGGCGCCGCGACCGTCGCCCAGCTCGGCTCCAACCTCCACGCCGCCGCCGTCGACCTCACCGACGACCAGCGGACCCGCCTCGACACCCTCGCGGAGGACCCGCACACCTACTGGGCACGGCGTGGCGAGCTGCCCTGGCACTGAGACCCGCATGCCCGTGTTGAGACACTCATGTCTCAGGCGAGGTATCCTGGTCTCATGGCTCTCGACCGTGACCACGTGCTGCGCTCCGCCGCCGCCCTGCTGACCCGCAAGTCCACCGCGACCATGGACGAGGTCGCGCGCGCCGCCGGGATCAGTCGTGCCACGCTCCACCGCCACTTCGCCGGACGTGACGCCCTGGTCCGCGCGCTGGAGGCGCTCGGCATCGCGGAGTGTGAGGCGGCGCTCAACCGCGCCCGTCTTGACGAGGGTCCCGCCGCCGACGCCGTACGCCGTCTGGTCCGCGAGATCCAGCCGGCCGCCGGACTGCTCGCCTTCCTCTACGGCGAGAACCAGCTCTGGGAGGGCGAGGGGCAGAACACCGGATGGCTGGGCCTGGACACCCGGATCAGCGCCCTCTTCCAGCGCGGCCAGCGCGACGGCGAACTCCGTATCGACCTCACTCCCGGCTGGCTCACCGAAGCCTTCTACGGCCTGATCACCTCGTGCGCCTGGGCGACGGTGGACGGCCGCGTGGCCCCCCGTGACTTCCCCACGATGGTCGCCGAACTGCTGCTCGGCGGCGCGCTGCGCAGGGCGGAATCATGACCAGCACCCTGCGGCAGCCCGTACCCGTCGAGACCGAGCCGCGTCCCGGCCGCTGGCTGGCGCTCGCGGTGCTGGTCCTCGCCGTCCTGCTCGTGGCCGTCGACGCCACCGTCCTCGGCCTCGCCACCCCCTACATCAGCGAGGACCTGCACCCCTCCGGCACCCAGCTGCTGTGGATCGGGGACGTCTACTCGTTCGTCATCGCCGGACTGCTCGTCTCCATGGGCAGCCTCGGCGACCGCGTCGGCCGCAAGCGCATCCTGTTGTGCGGCGCGGCCGCGTTCGGCGCGATCTCGGTGCTCAACGCCTACGCCGGCACGCCCGGCCTGATGATCCTGTCGCGGGCCCTGCTCGGCGTGGCGGGGGCCACCCTGATGCCCGCGACCCTCGCGCTGATCCGCAACCTCTTCCACGACCCGCGCGAGCGCAGCCTCGCCATCGGCGTCTGGGGCGCCACCGCCTCCGCCGGCACGGCCGTCGGCCCGATCGTGGGGGGCTTCCTGCTGGAGCACTTCTGGTGGGGCTCGGTGTTCCTGATCAACCTGCCGGTGATGGCGGTCCTGGTCCTGGTCGGCATCCGCACCCTGCCCGAGTCCCGCGACCCGGACCCGGGTCCGTGGGACCTGGCGAGCGTGCTGCTGTCGCTGGTCGGCATGCTCGCGCTGGTCTACGCGGTCAAGGAGGCCGCCACCCACGGCTTCGGCCCGCTCACCCCGGCCACCGGCCTGCTGGGCGCGGCCGCGCTGTACGGCTTCGTCCGGCGCCAGCTCACCCTGCCGGCCCCGCTGCTGGACATGCGGCTGTTCAGGCACCGGGGCTTCAGCGGGGCGGTGCTCGCGGATCTGCTGACCGTGCTCGGGATGTCGGGGCTGGTGTTCTTCCTGTCCCAGTTCCTGCAACTGGTCCAGGGCAGGCACCCGTTCGAGGCGGGTCTCGCCGAACTGCCCGCCGCTGTCGGCGCGGTGGTGGCCGGCCTGATCGCGGGCCGCGCGGCCCGCCGCTTCTCGGTACGCGCGGTGGTCTCCGGCGGCCTCGCCGCGATCGGCGTCTCCCTCGCCGTCCTCACCACGCTCGACGCCACCACCGGCTATCCCCTGCTCGGCGCCGCCCTGCTGATCGTCGGCACCGGCGCGGGCTTCTCCTTCACCGTCACCTCCGACGTGATCCTCTCCAGCGTCGACAAGAACCGCGCCGGCGCGGCCTCAGCGGTCTCGGAAACGGCCTACGAACTGGGCGCGGCCCTGGGAATCGCCCTGCTGGGCTCCATCGTCACCGCGGCCTACCGTGACTTCGCGGCCCCGCCGGGCACCCCGGAATCGGCCCACGAGTCCCTGGGCGCGGCGGTGGAAGCATCGGCGGGGATGCCCGCCCCGACGTCCAAGGCGTTGCTGGAAGCGGCCAGAGAGTCGTTCGTGCACGGCCTGCACCTGGCGTCGGGAGCAGGAGCGGTGGTGTTGCTGACGGCCTCGGCGGCAGCATGGCTCCTGCTGAGGAACCAACGGCTCGACAGGGGTCTTTAGGGGCGCGGGGCTGTGCCGATCGTGCGGCTGCCGCCGCGGGAGCGCGACCGGCCCCCGCACACCCGCACCCGGAAGACGGCCGAATCGCCGAAGGCTCAGGCGGCCTTGGCCTTCGTGGCGTACATGTCCACGTACTCCTGCCCGGAAAGCCGCATGACCTCGGCCATCACGGAATCGGTGACCGCCCGCAGCACATACCGGTCCCGGTCCATCCCCTCGTACCGGGAGAACTCCATCGGCTCGCCGAAGCGCACCGTGACCTTCCCCGGCCGGGGAAAACCCTTTCCGCCGGGCTGAAGCTTGTCCGTCCCGATCATGGCGAACGGCACCACGGGCGCCCCCGTCATGAGCGTCAGCCGGGCAATCCCCGTACGCCCCCGGTAAAGCCGCCCGTCGGGAGAACGCGTCCCCTCGGGATAGATGCCGAAGACCTTGCCCTCCTCAAGAACCCGGCGCCCGGTCATCAGCGCCGCCACACCACCGTTGGCGCCGTCCCGGTCCACCGGAATCATGCCGACCCCGGTGAAGAACCAGGCCATGGCCCGCCCCTTGATGCCCTTGCCGGTGACGTACTCGTCCTTGCCGATGAACTGCACCTGCCGCTTGGACACCACAGGCAGCACGATCGAGTCGATGAACGTGAGGTGGTTGCCCGCCAGGATCACCGGGCCCTCACCGGGGATGCGCTCGAGGCCCTCCACCTGGGGGCGGAACATCAGGCGCATGGCCGGCGCGAGCACTGCCTTGATGAGCGCGAAGCGGGACAACGGGTCCTCCAGGCCGAGCGGACGATATGAGTCTGTGCAGGTGAGGACATTACTCGCGGCTACGGGAAAAGCGCACATCGGGCCGCGCGATTCACCGAGGTCTTACGTGTTGTTGACACCGGCTCATCCGCCACGGAACCCCCCGGCGTGCCATCGGCCCGCATCCGCGTGTTCCTCCCGAGGTCTCCCCTCCGTCATGTCCACGCCCCTACGATCGGCGCGCACCCCAGGAGACACAGCACAGGTCAGACCCACGAAGACCTTCGTAACGACAGCGGGAGACGCGTATGGAAAGCGACCGGACCAACCAGCCCTCGCGCGCGACCGGACGGCGCGCGGTCCTCGGTGCGGCGGTCCTCGGCGCGGGCGGCGCGGTCCTCGGGCTGCCCTCCGCCGCCCGGGCGGCGGACACCCGGACGGCCGGGTCCGGCGGACGCGGCCTGAAGGGC
Organism: Streptomyces griseoluteus; assembly: GCF_004784465.1. Taxonomy (GTDB): domain Bacteria; phylum Actinomycetota; class Actinomycetes; order Streptomycetales; family Streptomycetaceae; genus Streptomyces; species Streptomyces griseoluteus. Next base: position 239,885 of record NZ_SRRU01000007.1, read on the forward strand.
CTGCCGGTGCCGACGATCATCGGCCACCGGGGCGCCAGCGGCTACCGCCCCGAGCACACCTTCGGCTCCTACGACCTCGCGCTGGAACTCGGCGCCGACATCGTGGAGGCCGGTGACCTGGTGCCCACCAAGGACGGGCATCTCGTCTGCCGTCACGAGCCCGAGATCGGCGGCACCACCGACGTCGCCTCGCACCCCGAGTTCGCCGGCCGCAGGACCACCAAGGTCCTGGACGGCGTCTCCGTCACCGGCTGGTTCACCGAGGACTTCACACTCGCGGAGCTGAAGACGCTGCGCGCCGTCGAGCGCATCCCGGCCAACCGCCCGCACAACACCCTCTACAACGGCCGCTGGGAGATCCCCACCTTCGAGGAGGTGCTGAAGTGGCAGGACGCCCGCACCCGTGAGCGTGGCCGCCAGGTGTGGATCTACCCCGAGCTGAAGCACCCGACCTACTTCCGCCGCCTCGGCCTGGACCCGGAGCAGCGGGTGGCCAAGCTGCTGCGCAAGTACGGCAAGGACACCCGCAATTCGCCGGTCGTCCTGCAGTCCTTCGAGCCGACCAGCATCCAGCGGCTCAACCGGATCGTCGACAATCCGCTGGTCGTCCTCCTCGACGCCGCGGGCACCCGCCCCTACGACTTCGTCGCCACCGGCGACCCCCGTACGGTGGCCGACCTGGTCACGCCGAAGGGGCTGCGCGAGATCGCGGGGTACGCCCAGGGCATCGGCCCCACCCTGGACCTGGTCATCCCCAAGAAGTCCGACGGCACCCTGGGCGAACCGACCCGGCTGGTCGCCGACGCGCACAAGGTCGGCCTGATCCTGCACCCGTACACCATGCGCAACGAGAACCCGTTCCTCCCGGCCGAGTTCCGCAAGGGCAGCGACCCGGACGGCTACGGGGACGTGTTCGGCGCGTACCGCGCCTACTTCGCGACTGGGATCGACGGCGTCTTCACCGACAACGCCGACACCGGGGTGCTGGCCCGCGCCGACTTCCTGGGCCACTGAGGCCGGGCGGAGCGTCAACACCTGCGCCCCGCGCCCGCTGATCCGGGTGACAGCGCGCCGTCCCGGAAACCCGCCTGCCGGGACGGCGCGTCTCGACGCATATGACCCACGACCTGCTGACCGAGCTGCGCCCGCTCCTCACCGCGGAGGCGTCCGCCGAGGCATATGCCTCCGGGAGCGAACCCGGCGATCTGGAACAGGCCGTCTGGCTCCGGCTGCTGGAGCGGCTGCAGAGCCAGGGCCCGCCCCCGGACCCGTCCGGCTGGCTCCGTGACGCCGTACGCGACGAAGGGCGGCTGAGCCGCCGTACCCACGGCGTGGAGCGGCCCTACGACGACGAGCCCGCCGACGACACCCGGCCCGGCCCCGAACAGCTCGCCCTCAGCGCGGCCCGGCACCGGGTGGTGCGGGACGCGGTCCGCAGGCTGCCCGGCCGCTGTCCGCGCATCATGGCGGCCCTGCTCTCCCCGCGCGATCTCACCTACCGCGAGATCGCGGGGGAGTTGGGCATCTCACAGGGCAGCCTCGGACCGGAACGCTCCAGATGTCTGGGATGTCTGCGACGAATGCTGGCGGCGGAGGTTGCCAGTGCCGAAGCACGGGGATAGAGGTGGGGGACAACAGCGATCAGGTGAGCGGGAGGCATGCGCACATGGGCATGAGCGTGACCATCTCGGCGGCGGCCGAGCCGGACGCGGAGCAGATCTTCCGGCTCCAGTACCTCTGCTTCCAGAGCGAGGCAGCGCGCTACGGGAACTACCGCATCGACCCGCTGGTGCAGAGCCTTGACCAGGTGCGCGAGGAGGTCGCCGCCGACTGCGTCTTCGTCGCCCGGCTCGGGGACGAGGTGGTCGGCTCGGTGCGCGGCCGGCTCACCGAGGACGGCGCGGCCGCCATCGGCATGCTGTGCGTCCACCCCCGCCTGCAGGGCCACGGCATCGGTGCCCGTCTGCTGGGGGCGGCCGAGAAGGCGCTCGCCGAGCAGCGCGGCGCCACCACGTACCGGATGCGCACCGGGCACCGCAGCGAGAGCGGGCTGCGGCTCTGCCGCAAGCTGGGCTACCGGGCCGTGGGGCGCTCGCTGGGCGCCGACGGCGTCGAGATGATCGTCCTGGAGAAGCCGGCCGCCGCCTACGCGGCCACGGCCTGACACACCTTGGGGGCAGGCGGTCTCAGGCCGCCTGCCGCCGCCGCGCCGCGCGCAGCCAGTACAGCGCGGTCAGGGGCAGCAGTACGGGGATGAAGACGTACCCCATCCCGTAGTCCGACCACACGGTCGCGTCCGGGAACGCGGACGGCTCGACCAGCGTCCAGGTGCCCACGATCAGCACCCCGGCCAGCTCGGCGGCGCAGCACACCACCGCCGCCCGGCGGGCCCTCTCGCCGCCCCGGACCAGGGTGTAGGTGATGAACCCGTACACCACGCCCGCGAGCGCCGACAACGAGTAGGCGAGCGGTGCCCGGTCGAACTCCGTGGCGATCTGGTAGACCGAGCGCGACACGGCGCCGACCACCATCACGCCGTAGAACCAGACCAGCAGCATGCCCGGCCCGCTGATCAGCCGGGCCGGCTTCTCCTCCAGCGCCGTCATGTCAGCCTCCCCAGATGTCAAAGAGCCGTACTTCGAGAACGGCCAGCACCACGCCGCCCGCCGCGACCGTCACCGAACCCCAGCGCGTGCGCTCGGCCAGCGACATGAAGCCCGCCGCCGGGACGCACGCCAGCGCGCCCAGCAGATAGGCCACGAAGATCGTGGTGCCCTGGTCCGGCTTCTCGCCCCGCGCCAGCAGCACGATCCCGACGACCAGCTGGACCACGGCCAGCAGGGACACCACGGCCATGCCGATGAAGTGCCAGTCCTTGGTCGGCTGGTCCCGGTGTGCGGCCCAGCCGCACCAGGCCGCCAGCAGCAGCGCGGCGATCCCGGTCACCAGCGTCAGGGCATTGAGCATGCGGAGACCTTATTACGGCCGAATCGGACGCCCGTCGCCGCCCCCGGCACCGGAACGAGCGCCGTGGTGTTGGCCACAGCCGCCCGTGCCGCAGGGCCCGGTGCCGCTCCTCTCCCATCCGCTCCTGTCCCTTGCTGACGCGGGTGACCCGGCGCTCACCTGGGACGGCGCGTCTCACCGGCACCATCCACGCCTGTCCAGCATGTGGACGGGCCTCTCCGGTTCGCGCGACCGGTCTGGTTTACTGACCGCATGACCACGACGAGCAGCCGCACCCTTGCGACCGAGGCGACCCACACGCCCGGTGCTCGTTGTATGTGTCGCATGACGTGCCGAATGCGCGCCTTCTAGAGGGCCCCCGCACCACCGACGAGCCTCGCGCCCCGAAGCGAGAGCCATGGCCCGGCCCGGCTCCGGAACACCGGCGTACCGGACCCCGTGCCGTTCGCGCACACGCTGTTCTCCCCGGTTCACTCGCCACCGCGAGAACCGTGCCGCGTCCCTGAAATGCAATCCCATGCACCTGTGCCTGGCCACACCCGCGCCCGGCACTCGACAGTGACGGAAACCCCCTGTGATCACCACCTCGGGCCTGACCAAGGTCTACCGCTCACGCGGCCGTGAGGTCACCGCCCTCGACGGCGTCGACCTCCACGTCCGCGAAGGAGAGGTCTACGGCGTCATCGGCCAGTCCGGCGCCGGAAAGTCCTCCCTGATCCGCTGCGTCAACCTGCTGGAGCGCCCCACCGCCGGCACCGTGACCGTCGCCGGACAGGACCTCACCGCCCTCGCCGGCCGCGGACCGCGCGCGGGCCGGGAGCTGCGCCGGGCCCGCAGCCACATCGGCATGGTCTTCCAGCACTTCAACCTGCTGTCCTCGCGCACCGTGCAGGACAACATCGAGCTGCCGCTGGAGATCCTCGGGAAGTCCGGCAAGGAGCGCTCCCGCAAGGCGCTGGAACTGCTCGACCTCGTCGGTCTCGCCGACAAGGCCAAGTCCTACCCGGCCCAGCTCTCCGGCGGCCAGAAGCAGCGCGTCGGCATCGCCCGCGCCCTGGCCGGCGACCCCAAGGTGCTGCTCTCCGACGAGGCCACCAGCGCCCTCGACCCGGAGACCACCCGCTCCATCCTCCAGTTGCTGCGCGACCTGAACCGGCAACTGGGCCTGACCGTCCTGCTGATCACCCACGAGATGGACGTGGTGAAGTCGATCTGCGACTCCGCCGCGCTCATGGAGAAGGGACGCATCGTGGAATCCGGCACCGTCAGCGAACTGCTGGCCACCCCCGGCTCGCAGCTGGCCTCCGCCCTGTTCCCGGTCGGTGGTGAGGCCAGTGCCGATGACCGCACCGTCCTCGACATCACCTTCCACGGCGAGGCGGCCACCCAGCCGGTCGTCTCCCAGCTGGCCCGCACCTACAACATCGAGATCTCGATCCTCGGCGCGGCCATCGACACCGTCGGCGGCCTCCAGATCGGCCGGATGCGCATCGAACTGCCCGGCCGCTACGAGGACAACGTGGTGCCGGTCGGCTTCCTGCGCGAGCAGGGCCTCCAGGTCGACGTGGTCGACGCCGAGGGTGAGCCGGTTCTGGTGACGGAGGGTGCGAAGTGACCTGGTCCGAGATACAGCCGCTGTTGTCCCAGGCGTGTTCCGAGACGTTCTCGATGGTGCTCTGGTCCACCCTGATCGCCATCGCCCTCGGCCTGCCGCTGGGCATCCTCCTCGTCCTCACCGAGCGCGGCGGACTGCTCCAGAACGTCGTCGCCAACAAGGTGATCGGCCAGGTCGTGAACGTCGGCCGCTCGATGCCGTTCATCATCCTGATGGTCGCGCTGATGAGCTTCACCCGCTGGGTGACCGGCACCACCATCGGCACCACCGCCGCGATCGTGCCGCTCGCCATCGGCGGCATCCCGTTCTTCGCCCGGCTGGTCGAGACGGCCGTCCGCGAGGTGGACGGCGGACTCGTCGAGGCCGTGCAGGCCATGGGCGGCAACAGCTGGACCATCGTCCGCAAGGTGCTCGTCCCCGAGGCGCTGCCCTCGCTGATCGCCAGCACCACCACGACGATCATCGCGCTCATCGGCTACTCGGCCATGGCCGGCACGGTCGGCGGCGGCGGACTGGGCGACCTCGCCGTCCGCTACGGCTACCAGCGCTTCGAGACCGGACTGATGTGGATCACCGTCGGCATCCTCGCCGTCGTCATCTCCCTCATCCAGTTCGCCGGTGACTTCGCCGCCCGCTCCCTGCACGGCCGTGGCGGCTCCGGACCGGTGCCGAAGCTGCGCCTGCTCAAGGCCAAGGAGCCGGCCGCCGCCGACATCTCCAAGGTCGCCTGAGCGCCCCCGGGCCCCCTCAAGACTTCCCGGCCACCCAAGTCCGGGTTCGCACCACCTCTTTAAGGAAAGGCACTTTTCGTGCGTAACACCGCCAAGCTCACCACCGCCGTCCTCGCCGCCGGAGCCCTCACCCTCGGTCTCTCCGCCTGCGGCTCCGGGAAGGACTCCGGCTCCACCGACACCAGCGGACCGCTGATCGTCGCCGCGAGCCCCACCCCGCACGCCGAGATCCTCGACTTCGTTCAGAAGAACCTGGCGAAGAAGGCCGGACTCGACCTGCAGGTCAAGGAGTTCACCGACTACATCACGCCGAACACGGCCACCGAGGACGGCTCGGTCGGAGCCAACTACTTCCAGAACCAGCCGTACCTCGACGACTTCAACAAGAAGCGCGGCACCCACATCGTGCCCGTCGTCACGGTTCACCTGGAGCCGCTCGGCCTCTACTCCCACAAGGTCAAGAAGGTCGACGACCTCAAGAGCGGTGCGACCGTCGCCGTCCCCAACGACGCCGTCAACGAGGCCCGTGCGCTCAAGCTGCTGGCCGCCGACAAGCTGATCACCCTCAAGGACGGCGTCGGCTCCGAGGCCACCCCCGCCGACATCACCAAGAACCCCAAGAACCTGAAGTTCAAGGAGGTCGAGGCGGCCCAGACCCCGCGCTCCCTGGACGACGTGGACGCGGCGGTCGTCAACGGCAACTACGCCATATCCTCCGGCCTCAAGCCCGCCAAGGACGCCATCGTCCTGGAGTCCGCGAAGAACAGCCCCTACGGCAACTTCCTCGCGGTCAAGAAGGGCAACGAGAACGACCCCCGGGTCAAGAAGCTGGCGAAGCTGCTCACCTCGCCCGAGGTGAAGAAGTTCATCGAGGACAAGTACCAGGGTTCCGTCATCCCCTCGTTCTGATCCCGCTGACCGCACCCGGCAGCCGGACCCCGACCGCTCTCAAGGGGATCGACCCATGCGCAAGACCACCTGGCTCGCGGCGGCCACCGCCGCGGCCCTCTCGCTCGGCCTCACCGCCTGCGGCTCAGGCTCCGACACCGGCAAGGGAGGTGCCGACGACGGCCCGCTCGTCGTCGGCGTCACCCCCGTCCCCGCCGGTGAAGTGCTGCACCACATCGACGACAAGCTCGCCGCGAAGGCCGGACTGAAGCTGGAGATCAAGGAGTTCACGGACTACGTCCTGCCGAACACCGCGCTCCAGGAGGGCACGCTCGACGCGAACCTCTACCAGAACCAGCCGTTCCTCGACGACTTCAACAAGTCCAAGGGCACGGAGCTGGTCTCGGTGGTGAAGGCGTACCTGCCGCCCATGGGCGTCTACTCCCACAAGGTCAAGGACGTCACCAAGCTCCGCGACGGCGCCACCGTCGGCGTGCCCAACGACCTCACCAACGAGGCCCGTGCGCTGAAGCTGCTCGCCTCGGCGGGCGTCATCGAGCTGAAGCCCGGCACGGGCGCCGACGCCTCCCCGGCCGACGTCACCGGCAACCCCAGGCACCTGAAGTTCCAGGAGATGGAGGCCGCCCAGCTTCCGCGCTCCCTGGACGACATGGACGCCGCCGTCATCAACAACAACTTCGCCCAGGACGCGGGCCTCAGTCCCACCAAGGACGCCGTGTACCTGGAGTCCGCGAAGAACAACCCCTACGCCAACCTCCTCGCGGTCAAGAAGGGCAACGAGGACGACCCGCGGGTCGAGAAGCTGGCGAAGCTGCTGACCTCGCCCGAGGTGAAGAAGTTCATCGAGGACAAGTACAAGGGGTCGGTCCTGCCCGTCAGCGGCAGCTGAACCGGCGCACCGGGCCCGCCCCCCGCCTCCCGGAACGGGCGGCAGGGGGCGGGCCCGTGCGTGCGTTCCGGTGCTGTCATGCTGCATGCTGGGCAGTTCAGCGGGGCCCTGACGGACCCTCACGAATCATCGAAGGTTACGGAGCGGCGCATGACTAGCACCTTCCCCAACATCTCCATCTCCACGGAGCGGTTGGGCTTGCGTCCCCTCGACGAGGGCGACCTGCCCGCCCTGGCCGAGATGATGAACGACGAGCAGGTGGCCGCCTGGACGGACGTGCCCCAGCCCTTCACCGAGGAGGGCGCCCGCCGCTGGATCACCCAGTACGCGCCCGCCGAACGCGCCGCCGGACGCGGCATCGACCTCGCCGTCACCGAGTTCCTCACCCAGCGCCTGGTGGGCGTCGTCCAGCTCGGGAAGACCAACTGGCGCATCCGGTCCACCGAGATGTCGTACATCATCGCCCCCTGGGCCCGCGGCGAGGGCTACGCCTCCGAGGCCGCGCTCGCCACCGCCAAGTGGCTCTTCGGCGACCAGCGCTTCGAGCGCATCGAACTGCGCACCGCCGCCGACAACACCGCCTCCCAGCAGGTCGCCCAGAAGATCGGCTGCATCAGTGAGGGCGTGCTCCGCAACGCCTGCATAGTCCACGTGCGCACCGAGGACGGCACCTGGACCGACATGCGCACCGACTTCATCGTATGGAGCCTGCTGCCGGAGGACCTCGAGGGCAGCGACGAACAGCTCGCCGACAGCCGGGGCTTCGGCTCCTACGCCCAGTGGAACTGACCCCGCCCCGCCGCCCGGCCGGGCCGGACCACCAGGTAATCTCACCAAGCCCGTACCGGGGCACTGACGACACACCGACACCTGGAGACTGACGACGATGGCCGACCGGGTCACGGTGATCGGCTGGGACGGCTCGCCGCTGACCGAAGCGGCACGCGGCGCCCTCGGCGCCGCCACGCTCGTGGCGGGCGCCCCCCACCACCTGGCGCTCCAGGAGATCCCGGCCGACGCCGAACGCGTCCGCCTGGGCAGCGTCGCCCTGGCCGCCCGCCGGATCGCCGGCCACCGCGGCACCGCCGTCGTGCTCGCCGACGGCGACCCCGGCTTCTTCGGCGTCGTCCGCACCCTGCGCGCACCGGAGTTCGGCCTGGAGGTCGAGGTCGTGCCGGGCGTCTCCTCCGTGGCCGGTGCCTTCGCCCGTGCGGGCATGCCCTGGGACGACGCCCATGTGGTCGTCGCACACCCCCGCACCCTGCGCCGCGCGGTCAATGTGTGCCGCGCCCACAGCAAGGTCGCCGTCCTCACCGCCCCCGGCGCCGGCCCCGCCGAACTCGGCCTGCTCCTGGACGGGGTGCACCGCACCTTCGTCGTCTGCGAGGAGATGGGCACCGAGAACGAGCGTGTCAGCGTCCTCACCTCCGACAAGGCCGCCGACCACACCTGGCGCGACCCCAACGTCGTCATCGTCATCGGCGGACCCCAGACCGCGCTCGTGGGCGACGGCTGGATCGCCGGCCGCGACCCCGGCACCGGCCCGCGCGGCTGGACCCAGCCCGACGAGGTGTACGGCGGCGTCCTGGGCGAGGGCGAGAACGAACTGCTCCGCGCCGCCCAGCTCGCCCGGCTCGGCCCGCGCACCGGCGACCTGGTGTGGGACATCGGCTGCGGCTCCGGCGCCTTCGCCGTGGAGGCCGCCCGCGCCGGTGCCGCCGTGCTCGCCGTCGACGCCGACCCCGAGTCCTGCGCCCGTACCGACGCCGCCGCCCGCCAGTTCGGGGTCCAGCTCCAGATCGTGCGCGGCGAGGCGCCGCACATCCTGGAGAACCTGCCCGAGCCGGACGTCGTACGCGTCGGCGGCGGGGGAGCGGCCGTCGTCTCGGCCGTGGCCGACCGGCGCCCACAGCGCATCGTCGCCCACGCGGCCACCCGGGACGCCGCCGAACTCATCGGCCGGGACCTCACCGAGCACGGCTACCGCGTCGAGTGCGCCCTCCTCCAGGCCGTCGGACTCGACACCAAGTCCTGGACGGAGAACGAGCGGAGCGTCGTCTTCCTCCTCGGCGGCGAACTGCCCCCGCGCGAGACCGCGCGCTGAACCGCCACCGCTCTTCCGGACCGGTTCGCCCCGTGATCGGTTTGTCGTACCGCGCGCGGTAGGCTGGCCGATCGTTGTACCGCACCCGCGGTCCGGAAGTTCGTTCGTCAATGTCCGGAAAGCTCGCCCGCTTTGGGGCGGTGGGTGAGGTACGGCAAAACCGGAGGACGCGCAACGTGGCGCAGTCCACAACGGGCTGTCACGTGATCTCGCTGTCACGACGGCCGAACGGCCGCGAGAATGCCACCGAATGGCTTTGTCGCCATTTCTGGCGGGTCGTTCGTGCCGATGCGCACGGACGCTCGTTCTCACTACGGGGCGGTCGGTGCGCCGTTCCGGGTGAGCTGGTCGTAGGAGCACTAAACCGATGGGCGAGGGGTACGCATGACCGACACCGGCCAGGTCCCGGCCGAGGGACAGCCGGAGAGCGCAGGCATGGTGGAGCAGCCGGGCCTCGGGCACGGCGCGTACACCTACCTCGCCGAGGCGCCCGCCGAGGACGAGGACCTGTTGCTGCCGGGCGCTCAGGGCGCGTGGGGCAACGAGCTGCCGCCCCCCGCCCCGGCACCGATCGTCGAGGCCGTCCACCAGCCCGACGCCCATGAGACGGCGGGCCGGGACACCGGCTCCGTCGACCTCGGCGGCGTACGGCTGCCCGAGCAGGGGCCGGGCCCGGTGCAGCCGCCGCGCCGCCCGCTGCACCTCGGCCCGCCGATCCCGGACGCCTCCGCCAGCCCCGTCCGCTCCCTCGCCGACCGCGGCCCCGCCGGTGCGCCGGTACGGCCCTTGGCCGGGCCGGAGTATCTCGACGTGCAGGCGCTGCCCGACCCGGTCCCGCAGGCCGCCGCGCCTTGGGGTGCGGGACCGGTGGAGGGTGTGGCGCCGGCCGCCGAAACGGTTGTTCCGGAGCAGGGCGTTCCTGAGGCTGTGGCGCCGGAGCAGGTTGTTCCTGAGGCGGTTGTTCCGGAACAGGTCGTTGCTGAGGCCGTTGCCCCGGAGGCGGTCCTCCCGGAGGCAGTTGTGCCGGACGCGGTTGCCCCTGAGGCAGTCGTCCCGGACGAGCTCGCCCCGCAGGAGGTGGTCCCGGAGACGGCCCTGCCGGAGGCTGTCCTGCCCGTCGCCGAGAGCGCGCCGGTAGAGCCCGTCGAGCCCGCGGAGGCCGCGCAGGCCGCCGTGGACCGGCTGACCGCTCAGGCCGAGGTCGCCGGGGTCGCCGTCGAGGAGGCGCCCCAGGCCCCCCTCGCGGCCGAGATCCCCGAGCCGGAGGTGGCCGAGGCGGTGCTGGAGGCCGTGCCCGACGCGGCTCCGGGACACGAGGCCGAGGCGGCCATCGAGGAAGCCCTGGTCCAGGTCGCGGAGGTTCCTGCCGAGGAGGCGCCCGAGACCGTGGCGGCCCCGGTCGAGGAGGCCCCGCAGAGCGTCGAGCCCGAGGTCCTGCTCGCCCCGGTGCAGGAAGTCGTGGAGACCCCCGTACCGGAGCCCGTACCCGCCCCCGAGCTCGAAGTCCCCCTCCCCGCCGCGGAGTCCCTGCTCCCCGAGCACGAGGACACCCCGGCGGCCGCCCCGCAGCCCCCCGTCTTCGAGCCCCCGGCCCCCGTGGAGGCGCACGAAGCCCCCTCCGGCCCCCAGCTCCAGGTCCCCGAGGAAGCGCCCGCCCCGGCGGAGCCGCTGCCCTCCGTTCTGCCGCAGGAGCCGCACCCGGAGCAGCCGCTCGGCCAGTTCGTGGCCGTCGACGGACAGGTGCCCACCACCCCGCACCTGGCGCCCACCCCGCCGCAGCCGCTGATCCTCCCCGACCTGAACGCCGTCGCCCCGCAGGGCCCCGTGGCCGAGGCACCGGAGCCGGCCCTCGTCCAGCACGCCGAGGACCTCGCCACCACCGACGCCGACCAGGACGAGGACCCCGAGCCGGCCCTCCCGCCGGGCCCGGCCGCGCCCGCCTACAACGACGCCGAGCGCGAAGCCGTACTGAAGGTGATCCGCGAGCGCCGCGACATCCGCAACGGCTTCCGCAGCGACCCGATCCCGCACGACGTACTGCTGCGCGTCCTGGAGGCGGCCCACACCGCCCCCTCGGTCGGCCACTCGCAGCCCTGGGACTTCGTCGTCATCCGCTCCGCCGACACCCGGCGCGCGATGCACGACCTCGCCATGAGCCAGCGCGAGGCGTACGCCAAGTCGCTGCCCAAGGGCCGGGCCAAGCAGTTCAAGGAAATGAAGATCGAGGCCATCCTCGACACCCCGGTGAACATCGTCGTCACCGCCGACCCCACCCGCGGCGGCCGCCACACCCTGGGCCGGCACACCCAGCCGCAGATGGCGCCGTACTCCTCCGCGCTCGCGGTGGAGAACCTCTGGCTCGCCGCGCGCGCCGAGGGCCTCGGTGTCGGCTGGGTCAGCTTCTTCGACGAGCGGGAGATGGTCCGCGCGCTCGGCCTGCCCGAGCACCTGGAGGTCGTCGCCTACCTGTGCGTCGGGTACGTCGACGAGTTCCCGGACGAACCCGAGCTGATGCAGGCCGGCTGGTCCAAGCGCCGCCCGCTGTCCTGGGTGGTGCACGAGGAGACGTACGGCCGCCGCGCCCTGCCCGGAGAGGACCCCCACGACCTGCTTGCCGAGACCGTCGCACAGATCCGCCCGCTCGACGCCAAGGCGCTCGGGGAGGCGTGGGAGCGGCAGAAGCGCATGACCAAGCCGGCCGGCGCGCTCGGCATGCTGGAGATCATCTCCGCGCAGCTCTCCGGCCTGTCCCGGCAGTGCCCGCCGCCCATCCCGGAGCCCGCGGCCGTGGCCGTGTTCGCCGGTGACCACGGTGTGCACGCCCAGGGCGTCACCCCGTGGCCGCAGGAGGTCACCGGGCAGATGGTCGCCAACTTCCTGGGCGGCGGCGCGGTCTGCAACGCCTTCGCCAACCAGGTCGGCGCCGAGGTGTGCGTGGTGGACGTCGGTGTCGTCGCCGACCTGCCCGCCACCCCCGGCCTGCTGCCCCGCAAGATCCGTGGCGGCACCTCCGACATGACCACCGGGCCCGCGATGACCCGCGAGGAGGCCAGAGCCGCCATCGAGGTCGGCATCGAGACCGCCCGCGACCTGGTCGCCGCCGGGAACAAGGCGCTGCTCACCGGCGAGATGGGCATCGCCAACACCACCTCCTCCGCCGCGCTGATCTCCGTCTTCACCGGCGCCGACCCGGCCGAGGTCACCGGCCGGGGCACCGGCATCAACGACGAGACCCTGGCCCGCAAGACCGAGGTCGTCCGCCGCGCGCTGGAACTCCACCAGCCGGACCCGGCCGACCCGATCGGCGTCCTCGCGGCCCTCGGCGGCTTCGAGCACGCGGCCATGGTCGGCCTGCTGCTGGGTGGCGCGTCGCTGCGCACACCGGTGATCCTGGACGGGGTGAGCGCCGGTGCCGCCGCGCTGGTCGCCCGTGCCATCGCCCCCGAGGTGCTGGCGGCCTGCATCGCCGGTCATCGCAGCGCCGAGCCCGGCCATGTGGCCGCGCTCAACAAGCTGGGCCTGCGCCCGCTGGTCGACCTCGACCTGCGCCTGGGCGAGGGCACCGGCGCGCTGCTGGCGCTGCCGCTGGTGCAGAGCACGGCCCGCGCGATGCACGAGGTGGCGACGTTCGACTCGGCGGGCGTCACCGAGAAGTAGCGTCACCGAGAAGCAGCCGACGGCCACGGGCGGTCCGGTCCGGCGTTCACCAGCCGGACCACCCGTGCCCCACCCGGGGCCCAGACATTAAGATCCGCACGTCAGGGCCGCTCCGAAGGCGCGGCGCGCCCACCGCACACCGCACGAGGAGCCGCACCTCATGGCCGAACACCCCGCCTACCCCGTGGGCCTCCGCCTGACCGGTCGCCGCGTGGTCGTCCTCGGCGGCGGCCAGGTCGCCCAGCGCCGCCTCCCGGCGCTGATCGCCGCGGGCGCCGACGTCCTCCTCGTCTCCCCGGAGGCCACCCCCTCCGTCGAGGCGATGGCCGACGCCGGCGAGATCACCTGGCTGCGCCGCCCGTACGCCGAGGGCGACCTCTCCGGCGCCTGGTACGCCCTGATCGCCACCAGCGACGCCGTCGCCAACGCCACGGCCTCCGCCGAGGCCGAGGCGCACCGCGTCTGGTGCGTCCGCTCCGACGACGCCGACCAGGCCACCGCCTGGACGCCCGCCACCGGCACCAGCGAGGGCGTGACCGTCGCCGTCCTCACCACCAGCGCGCGCGGCCGCGACCCCCGGCACACCGCCGCCATCCGCGACGCGGTCGTGGCGGGCCTGCGCGACGGAACCCTGGTCGCCCCGCACCACCGCACCCGCACGCCCGGTGTCGCCCTGGTCGGCGGCGGCCCGGGCGACCCGGACCTGATCACCGTCCGGGGCCGGCGGCTGCTCGCCGAGGCCGATGTCGTCATCGCCGACCGGCTCGGCCCGCGCGACCTGCTCGCCGAACTCCCGCCGCACGTCGAGGTCATCGACGCGGCCAAGATCCCCTACGGGCGGTACATGGCCCAGGAGGCCATCAACAACGCCCTGATCGAGCACGCCAAGCAGGGCAAGTCCGTGGTGCGGCTGAAGGGCGGCGACCCGTTCGTCTTCGGCCGGGGCATGGAGGAGGTGCAGGCGCTCGCCGAGGCGGGCATCCCCTGCACGGTGGTCCCCGGCATCTCCAGCTCGATATCGGTGCCGGCCGCCGCCGGGATACCCGTCACCCATCGCGGGGTCGCCCATGAGTTCACCGTGGTCAGCGGCCATGTCGCCCCCGACGACGCCCGCTCCCTGGTCGACTGGCCCGCGATGGCCCGCCTGAGGGGCACCCTCGTCGTCCTGATGGGCGTCGACAAGATCGGGAAGATCGCCGAGGCCCTGATCGCCCACGGCAAGGCCCCCGAGACCCCCGTCGCGCTCGTCCAGGAGGGCACCACCGCCGCCCAGCGCCGGGTGGACGCGACGCTGGCCACCGTGGCGGAGACCGTACGCGCCGAGGCCGTGAAGCCCCCGGCGGTCATCGTCATCGGCGCCGTGGTGGACGCGACCCCGGCCACCGAACAGCCCTGACCCCTCCGGAAGAACAAGGCACCAGCACCCCGTGGCCCAGCTCATCACCGTCGACGACCCCGCCGACCCGCGCCTGCACGACTACACCAACCTCACCGACGTGGCCCTGCGCCGCAGGCGCGAACCCGCCGAGGGCCTGTTCATCGCCGAGGGCGAGAAGGTCATCCGCCGCGCGGGGAACGCCGGTTACGGCATGCGCTCGATGATGCTCACCCCCAAGTGGGTCGACACCATGGCCGACCTCATCGACGAACTGACCTGCCCGGTCTACGTGGTGAGCCCCGAGCTGGCCGAGAGCGTCACCGGGTACCACGTCCACCGGGGCGCCCTCGCCTCGATGGCCCGCAACCCGCTGCCCACCCCGGCCGAGCTGCTGGAGTCCGCCGGCCCTCACGGCGCCCCGCGCCGGGTCGCGCTCTTCGAGGACATGGTCGACCACGCCAACCTGGGCGCCGCCTTCCGCAACGCCGCCGCCCTCGGGGTGGACGCCGTACTGCTCACCCCGCGCTGCGCCGACCCGCTGTACCGGCGCTCGGTGAAGGTCTCCATGGGTACGGTCTTCGCGGTGCCGTACGCCCGCCTGGAGTCCTGGCCGCACGACGCGGACACCCTCCGCGCGCACGGATTCGAGCTGGCCGCGCTGTGCCTCTCGGAGGACTCCATCGACCTGCACGAACTCGCCGCCCGGCGCCCGGAGAAGCTCGCGCTGATGCTGGGGACCGAGGGCGACGGGCTCTCCCCGGCCGCGCTCGCGGCGGCCGATGTCCATGTGCGCATCCCGATGGAGGCCGGCGTCGACTCCCTGAACGTGGCGGCGGCCTCGGCGGTCGCCTTCTACGCCACGCGCCCCTGACCGTCCCCGGGCACGGGGGCCTGCCGCACGCCCGTACGCTGCTCGCCGCCGTCCCCGCCCAGGCCGCGCGCCGGGCCGGAACAGCCCTGTGCCACCGCGATGCCCAGCGCGACCAGCAGCGTCACCACCACGAACACGGTCAGCCGCTGCCGCAGCAGCCGGGGGTTGGCCGGGCGCAGCTTGGTCCCCGTGGTACGAGCCGGACGGCCCGCGCCACTGCGCGGAGCGGGCCGGTTGCCGGTGCCCCGACCGGACTGGCCCGGCCGGGTACCGGGCCGGGACGCGACACCACCGCGCGAAGGAGCCCCGCCCCGCGAGGGTGCGGCCCCGCGCGGCGGCGGGGTACCGGGAGCGGCCCGTCGCTGCGTGGTGCGCTGCTGGTCGGGCGAGGTGTCCGCGAGCCCCACCGAGGCCCGGTCCGACACCGACGTCCGCGGCCCGGGCGGCCGTACCTCACCGAGCCCGTGCGCCTCGCGGGCCGCGATCTCCTTGAGCCGCAGCGACAGCTGGAGCGTGCTCGGCCGGTCCGCGGGGTCCTTCGCCAGGCAGGCCCGCACCAGCGGCGCCAACGCGTCCGGCACCCCGTGCAGATGCGGCTCCTCGTGCACCACCCGGTACAGCATGACCTCGGAACTGCCGTGCCCGAAGGGGGAGTCACCGGTCGAGGCGTACGCCAGGGTCGCGCCCAGCGAGAACACGTCGGTGGCCGGGGTGACCGCCGCCCCGCGCACCTGCTCCGGCGCCAGGAAGCCGGGGGAGCCCACCGCCGTACCGACGTGGGTGAGCGTGGAGGCGCCGGTGGCCCAGGCGATGCCGAAGTCGATGATCCTCGGGCCCTTGGGGGACAGCAGGATGTTGGACGGCTTGAGGTCCCGGTGCACCACACCGGCCTCGTGCACCGCCACCAGCCCCTCGGACAGGGCCGCGCCGATCGCCGCCGTGTCGGCCGCGTACAGCGGGCCCTCCTCGGCGACCTTGTCGTGCAGGGACGGGCCGGGCACGTACTGCGTGGCGAACCAGGGCCGCTCGGCCTCCAGGTCCGCAGCCACCAGCCGCGCCGTGCAGCCGCCGCGGATGCGCCGGGCCGCCGACACCTCGCGCGCGAACCGCGACCGGAACTCCTGGTCCTCCGCGAGATCGGGCCGGATCACCTTCAGCGCGACCCGCTGGCCCTTCTTGTCCGAGCCGAGGTAGACCACGCCCATCCCGCCCGCGCCGAGCCGTCGGTGAAGCCTGAACGAGCCGACGACGCGCGGGTCCTCGCGCCTCAGGCGCATCATCGCCATGTTCATCCCCGCTGCCCGGTCCCTGTGACGTGCCCAGCTTACGTTTCCACGGCCGCCCGCGCGCAGAGGCCGCGCCCTCTCGGGCCGATGGATTGCGCCTACCCCACGCCCGAGGTGAAACGCGGTCAGCGACACGGATCTTGCTGTGTGGTTGATGTAAGGACGTCGTCAACCCTGTGAGCAGGGGCGGAGGTTGACTTCTGGTCAACGGTCAGTAGCAGTCATCGTGCCGTCGGGCAGGGGAGGGGCGTCCGGCCGCCGCCGCGACGCCCTGCGGTGCTCTTCCTCCCGCATGCCGTGCCCCCGGACGGTCAAAGTGACTGAAGTCACGGCAATCCACCTCTGGGAGGAGACGCCGGGGGGCCGGCCCTCGACCCTTCCGGGAAGACCCTGAGACTCCACCGCACGTCTCCAACCAGGGGAGTACGCGCGGACAGGAGGCTCATCCTCCGGGAGGCCCGCCATTCGGTACGAGGGCATGACGCCCGCCCGGCACCGCGAACCTAGATTTGAGGTCAAGCGGCGGGCCCGGCGCTCGCCCCCCGAGGCCACGCGCCCGCCGCTGCCAACAACCGAATCGGCCGGGAGAAGGAACCATGGCCCCCACGGCACCGAGGCGCGACACACTCCTCCGACGCCGCACGGGCCGCCGCCACCCCCTGGTGGCGACCCTCATGGCCCTTCCCCTGGCGGCCCTGCTCCTGCTCGTCTTCGACGGCTGGGAGACGGTGGCCACACAGGCGTCGTCCGTGGGTGCGATGCTGGGCCGCTGAGAAGCGGTCCAGGCCCGGAAGAGCGGTCCGGGTGGATCTCCCTTACATCCAGAAACCCCGTGGGGACGGGGGTGCGACGGACGGCACGCAATGCCGGCGCAGCTGGGGAGCTGCGCCGGCATTGCGTTTCCGCCCGCCCAGTACGCTCACCTCCCGTGACAACGGAAACAGCCCCGGCCCTCACGGCCCGGCTCAAGGCGGCTCTCCACCCCGGCGACGGGCCGTGCGCCTGCGTCTGCGGCGCGCTGGCCGACCGCCCGGACGCCACCGTCGTCCGGCACGGCGCGACCGTCGCCAAGGCCCACGCCCCGGACACCGACCGGCACGAGCTGGCCCACCGCCTCACCGTCGCCGCCCGCCTCCCCGGCATCCTGCTGCCCCCGCACACCACGGCCCCGGCCCGCCTGGACGGCCGACTCGTCACCCACTGGCCCTACGGCACCCCCGTCGACCGGGACGACCCCGACGCCGCGCCCTGGGAAGCCGCGGCCACCCTCCTCGCCCACCTGCACCGCACCCCTCCACCCACGGGACTGCCCCCGATGCGCGGCCCCGCCAAAGCGGCCCTGGCCGTGGCCCGCCTGCGCCGCACCCTGACCGCCCACCCCTCCACCGAGGGCCGGCCCGTCCTGGCCGCCTGGGCCGCCCTCCCGCCCTGGGCCCGCGCCGAAGCCCCCGCCCCCGGCACCGCGTTCCTGTGCCACGGCGACCTGCACCTCGGCCAGCTGGTGCGCCACCCCGCCCCCGGCGGACCCTGGCACCTCATCGACGTCGACGACCTCGGACTCGGCGCCCCCGCCTGGGACCTCGCCCGTCCCGCCGCCTGGTACGCCTGCGGCCTCCTCCCGCCCGGTGAATGGCTCCGCTTCCTGACCGCCTACCAGGCGGCGGACGGTCCGGCCGTGCCCCGGGGGGCCGACCCCTGGCCCGTACTGGACGTCCCGGCCCGCGCGCTCACCGTGCAGACCGCCGCCCTCGCCCTCACCAAGGCCCTCACCGCCGGGCGCCCGCTGGACGAGGTGGAGCGGGCCGTCGTGGACGCCTGCGCGCGAATGCCGGGCGTCCCCGCCCAGTTGGCCCGCGATTTCCTCAAATAGGCTGCAACCGGCCGGGGCGGGAAGGAGTCTGTCCTGGGGAAACACCAAGCAGGACCCGACGGCGAGGAGTTGAGCCGAACCATGCAGTGTCCGAAGTGCCATGCGCCGATGCACACCTACAACCGCAACGGCATCCAGATAGAGCAGTGCGACGGCTGCCGCGGCATCTTTCTCGACTACGGCGAGCTGGAGGCGCTGACCCGCCTGGAGTCGCAGTGGTCCCAGCCCGGCCCGCCGTCGCCCGCCCCGCAGGGCTACCCCGCCGCGCCCGCCCCCGCCTGGGGCGCCCCGCAGCACGGTGGCCACCCCGGAGGCGGCCACTACGGCGGCCACCACCGCCACAAGAGCTTCGGCCACATGCTCTTCTCCAGCTGAGACACGAAGAATCCCCCGGCCGTACAAGACGGCCGGGGGATTCCTCGGTGTGTGGACGATACTGGGATTGAACCAGTGACCTCTTCCGTGTCAGGGAAGCGCTCTCCCGCTGAGCTAATCGTCCTCGGGACCACGATCGATCGACACCGTCGATGTCACTCCATGGAGCGGATCATGGGCACTGCGTGCGCGATACTGGGATTGAACCAGTGACCTCTTCCGTGTCAGGGAAGCGCTCTCCCGCTGAGCTAATCGCGCGGGATGGGACCTTCTAGAAGATCCAGTGGACGATACTGGGATTGAACCAGTGACCTCTTCCGTGTCAGGGAAGCGCTCTCCCGCTGAGCTAATCGTCCTTGGAGGTGGAGACGGGATTTGAACCCGTGTAGACGGCTTTGCAGGCCGTTGCCTCGCCTCTCGGCCACTCCACCAGGAGCGTAGGGATCGGGAAGACACCCTACTTCCTGCGAGCGGACGACGAGGCTCGAACTCGCGACCTCAACCTTGGCAAGGTTGCGCTCTACCAACTGAGCTACGTCCGCTTGTCGTTTCGGTCGGCTTGCGCGTCCCGGCGACGTGTTGAACTCTAGCGGATTCCTGAGCCAGCACAAAAACGCGTTTGCGCAGCGTGCTGCGGTGCACCCGGCGGCCACCCCGGTCAAGGGTCCCGCGGGCCACCCGTCCGGCTCGGCTTTCGGACACCCGGCCTAGACTCGGCCATGTGCTCCACCTCCCGGCCGTCGCCTCCTCCCGGACTCCGCTGGCCCGCTTCGGCGACCGCCTCGCCACCGGCCTCCTCGACGTCACCAGCGACCCGGCCGCCCTCGACTCCACCGGCTTCTGGGCCGTCGTCGCCGACTTCGAGGGCGCGCTGACCTGCGCGCGCTTCGCCGACGTACGGCACGCGCCCGTCCCCGCCCCGGTACCGGGCGCGTGGCAGGGTCCGGCCCCCGAGGAGTGGACCAGCTCCCTGGACCGCGCCGCCTACATGAGCGCCGTGCGGCGCATCCGGGAGCACATCGCGGCCGGCGACGTCTACCAGGCCAACCTCTGCCGGGTGCTGAGCGCGCCGGTCGGCCCCGACGCCGACGTGGACGCCCTCACCGCCCTGCTGGCCCGCGGCAACCCGGCCCCTTATGCGGGCACCGTACGGCTGCCGGAGCACGGGGTGGAGATCGCCACCGCCTCGCCCGAGCTGTACCTGCGCCGGACCGGCCGCACCATCGAGTCCGGGCCCATCAAGGGGACCGGCCGCACCGAGGCGGACCTGCTGGAGAAGGACCACGCCGAGAACGTGATGATCGTGGACCTGGTCCGCAACGACCTCGGCCGCGTCTGCGCCACCGGCAGCGTCACCGTCCCCGAGCTGTGCGTCACCGAGAAGCACCCCGGACTCGTCCACCTCGTCTCCACCGTCCGCGGTGAACTGCGCGAAGGCACCGGCTGGTCCGAGCTGCTCGCGGCCACGTTCCCGCCCGGCTCGGTCACCGGCGCCCCCAAACCGAGCGCCCTCGCAGTCATCGCCGCCCTGGAGACCGCCCCGCGCGGCCCCTACTGCGGCGGCATCGGCTGGGTCGACGCCGACCGGGGCACCGCCGAGCTGGCCGTGGGCATCCGTACGTTCTGGATCGACCGGTCCGCCGACGGTCCGGCGGCCCTCCGCTTCGGCACCGGGGCCGGGATCACCTGGGGCTCCGACCCGTCGGCGGAGTGGCGCGAGACCGAACTCAAGAGGGCCCGGCTGCTCACGGTAGCGTCGGGTCAGTACCAGGAAAGTGGAAAGGCCCGCACATGAGCATCTGGCTGGACGGCGCCCTGCGGGACGCCACCACCGCGACCGTCTCCGTCTTCGACCACGGTCTCACCGTGGGCGACGGCGTCTTCGAGACGCTGAAGGCGGTCGACGGCAAGCCGTTCGCGCTCACCCGGCACCTCGACCGGCTGACCCGCTCCGCCCGCGGCCTCGGCCTGCCCGACCCCGACCACGAGGAGGTCGCCCGCGCCTGCGCGGCCGTGCTGGAGGCCAACCCCATGCCGCTCGGGCGGCTTCGGGTCACCTACACCGGCGGCCAGGCCCCCCTCGGCTCCGAACGTGGCGAGCACGGCCCGACCCTGGTCGTCGCCGCGAGCGAGGCCACCCGCCGCCCCGACTCCACGGCGGTCGTCACCGTCCCCTGGATCCGCAACGAACGCGGCGCCCTCACCGGCCTGAAGACGACCTCGTACGCCGAGAACGTGGTCGCACTGGCCCGCGCGCACGAACAGGGCGCGTCCGAGGCGCTGTTCGCCAACTCCGTCGGGCAGCTCTGCGAGGGCACCGGCTCCAACGTGTTCGTCGTCCTCGACGGCGAGATCCACACCCCGCCGGTCCCCTCCGGCTGCCTGGCCGGCATCACCCGCGCGCTGACCGTCGAGTGGACCGGCGCCAAGGAGACCGACCTCCCGCTGGACGTTCTGGAGCGCGCCGAAGAGATCTTCCTGACCTCCTCGCTGCGCGACGTCCAGGGCGTGCACCGGGTCGACGGCCGTGAACTGCCGGGCGCGCCGGGCCCGGTGACCGCCAAGGCCATGCGGATCTTCGAGGAGCGCTCGCGCGCCGACCTGAACCCGTGAGACCCCATCCGCCCGGCGGGCGCCGGTAATTGGGCTGAACCGGCGCCGCCGAGCGGGTACAACTCCCGTGATGACGACGACACTGCGGCCGACCGAGCCGCTTCAGCAGCACGCGGACGGCACCCGTTCGCGCCGCTTCCAGGTGTGCGTGAACAGCCGCCCGGCCGGTGAGATCCACCTGGCCACCTCGCCGTTCCTCGGCCCCTCGGTGGCCCGTGTCACCGCCCTGCGGATCGACGAGCCCGACCGGCGGCGCGGCCGGGGCACGGTGGCCATGCTCGCCGCCGAGGAGGTGGCGCGCAGCTGGGACTGCCGCCAGATCGAGCTGACCCTCCCGGCGGAGAACGAGGCCGCGTCCCGCCTCGCCGACGCCCTCGGCTACCTCCTCCGCAACCGGGGCATGCGCAAGCGGCTCGGGGACGAACCCCCGCGGCTCCCGCCCGGCAGCACCGCCCGCCCCATGACCGAGGCCGAGTTCACCGCCTGGCAGGAGGCGGAACGGGAGCGGTACGCGGGGGAGTGGATCGAGCGCGGCGTCCCCGAGGCCGACGCCCACGCCAAGGCCCGGCACGACCACGCCACCGTCCTCCCGGACGGGCTCGCCACCGAGGGGGTCTGGTTCGGCGTCCTGGAGCACGAGGGAACCCCGGTGGGCCACGTCTGGCTGGGCCACCGCGAGGGCGAGCGCTGGATCTACGACATCCAGACCGACGAGGCCCGGCGCGGCCGGGGCCACGGCCGCGCCCTGATGCTCCTCGCGGAGGCCCGCACCATCTCCGAGGGCGGCCGCGCCCTCGGTCTCAACGTCTTCGCGGGCAACACCCCGGCCGAGCGGCTGTACGAGTCGCTCGGCTACGGGACGACGTACCGCACGCTGACCAAGCCGCTGCTGTAGCGGCTCAGGCCCCCGTGCCAGCCAGCAGGCGGTCGGCGATCTCCTCGATCCGCTCGCGCAGCCCGTCCTGACTCCTGCCGCCGTCCAGGCGCTCGCCGCCGATGACATAGGTCGGGGTGCCGGTGACGCCGATCGCCTTGCCCTCGGCCTGGTCGGCGTCCACGATCAGGATGTGCCGCCCGTCGATCAGGGCGACCTCGAACTCCTCGGCGTCCAGGCCGAGTTCACGGGCCGTGTCCACCAGCACGGCCTCGCCCCGCCGGTCCAGCTCCTCGGTCCGCGCGAGCACCGCCTCGATGTACGGCCAGCCCTGCCCCTGTTCCACCGCCTCCTCGGCGGCCTGGGCGGCGGCGAAGGAGTGCTTGTGCTTCTCCAGCGGGAAGTGCCGCAGCCGGATCTCCAGCCGGTCGCCGTAACGGGCGCGCAGGGCGCGTACGTCGTCCAGGGCGCTGCGGCAGTCGGGGCACTGGAGTTCGCACCAGATGTCGAGCACGACGGGCTCGGGGTGCGCGGGGGAGGTGTCGCTCATGCGACCCAGTCTTCCAGGCGGGCCCGGCCCGGCCCAATCCCGGCGGTGGGCACCCTGCCTGGTGGGGACCCCGAGGGGGGCCGGGGGCATCCCTGAGAAGTCCCTGATCTCCGGGCCGGACCGTGGCCCCGCCGGGGGCGGACGGTGCAGGATGGAAGGGGACGAAGCGCACCGCCGGTGCCCTCGTTGCCCCCGGCCCGGAACACCGGACCGCAGGACCGACCGACCCGCCAGGAGGACCGGATGCTCGCCGAGACCGTCTGCTCCGCCGTGTCCGCGGCGGGCCTGGGCATCGCCGCGGTCACCGCCTACCGCAAGCGCTTCCTGACCGCACTGCGCATAGCCGCCTACTCACTGATCCCGGTCGGCCTGGTGATGACGGGCGCCGTCGGCTGGCTGGCCAGTACCGCCTTCAGCCCGCTGGCCTGGGCCGGGTTCGGGGTGCTCGGCGCGTCCTGGGCACTCTTCGCCCTCGTCCGCGCGGTGGAGCACCGCCGGGGCGCCCGCACCGCGCGGGCGACCGCCGCCGGCGGTCCGGCCGCCCCGGTGAGCCCGTCCGCCTCGGCGCCCGCTCTGGGCCGGAAGGCGGGAGAAGGCTCCCGGCCCGCCTCGGCGCCTCCTGCTTCCCAGTCCTCCTCGGACGACTTCAGCGACATCGAGGCCATCCTCAAGAAGCACGGCATATGAGCCACTGGCATATGCCAGCGCCCATGATCTGGACATGACGGGCCTCTCGCCACATGCCGTCACCCCGCGCACGAAACTGTTCACCACGCGGAGCGACGCGAAAGCTACGGCACGAATTCGGCGCAGTCCCGCACTTTACGTGTGTGCTGATCGCGTACAGGGCCGGGCCTGGTCCATCATCACCGCGAGATGGTCGACACGACACAGAGCGAGGCCGCGCCGCAGAAGGACGAGCCGCGCGGGTGCCTCTTCGCCCTTTCCCAGCCACCGCTGATGATCTTCCTGGCGGTGATCGGGTGTCTGATCCTCATGGCTGCGCTGCACGATCTGCTGTTGCTGTGAGCCGTACGCGCCCGTCCCGGCGTCACCCGCCGGGACCGGCGTCGAACCGCACCCGGCGCGACCCCACCCGGCTCAGCCGGCCGCCTCCTTGCGGCGCGCCCGGTAGGCCGCCACATGCAGCCGGTTTCCGCAGGTCCGGCTGTCGCAGTAGCGGCGCGAGCGGTTGCGGGAGAGGTCCACGAAGGCGCGCCGGCAGTCGGGGGCCTCGCAGCGCCGCAGCCGCTCCTCCTCGCCCGCCACCACGAAGAAGGCCAGCGCCATCCCGCAGTCCGCCGCGAGATGGTCGGCCAGCGAGGCGCCGGGGGCGAAGTAGTGCACATGCCAGTCGTAGCCGTCGTGGTCCGTCAGCCGGGGGGTGGTGCCCGCGGCCGCGACCAGCTCGTTGATCATTCCGGCCGCCGTGCGGGCGTCCGGCGCGGCGAAGATGCCGGCGAACCGGCTGCGGATCTCCCGCACCGCCGCCAGGTCCGGCTCGGACAGCGTGCCGATGTCACTGACGGCGTGGCCGCGGGTGAACTCCGCCAGCGCCGCCACGTCCGCCAGTCCGTCCGCCGCCGTGTCGTCCTCCGGCGCGGTGTTCACCAGATCCACCACGGTGTCGAGCGCGCACCGGGTGTCGTGGGTGATCAGCACGTTTCGCTCCCTGGCCTGAGGGTCGGGCGGGCGCCCGCCGATGGGGGCAGATGGTAGCGACAACCGGGCCCGCCGCACCGGGCGCCGCCCGACGGCGGCTCCTGCCCCTGCAACGCCCGTCCCGCCGCCGGGGTTCCCCGGACCCGGTGAGCGTCGCGTACACGTACAGCGGCGCCGCCACCGTGACTGCTCACGGTGACGACGCCGCTGGGTGCCCTATGCGGTTGTCTCGGCCCGCGCCGTCTCCCCGAGTGGACGGCGCCGGGCGGCTCGGTGGGGTGTCGTGGCCTAGTTCTCCGCCAGGATGTGTGACAGCTCCTGGTCGAGATCGAAGTGCCGGTGTTCCGTGCCGGGCGGCACGGCGGCGTCGGTTCGCTTCAGGAAGGTCTCCAGGGCCCGTGCGGGGGCCTCCAGCAGTGCTTCGCCCTCCGGCGAGCTGAGGGCGATGCAGACGACGCCCTGACCATGGCTGCGCGATGGCCAGACGCGGACGTCGCCGGTGCCGGTGGGGCGGTGCAGCCCCTCCGCGAGGAGGTCGCGGGCGAACACCCACTCGACGGTCTCTTCGGCTCCGGTGTGGAAGGTGGCGTGCACGGCGTAGGGGTCGGCCGTGTCGTACCGCAGGCCTGCGGGGACAGGCAGGGAGGACTCGCTCGACACAACGAGGCGCAGGTGCAGCTCGCAGCTGACCGTGGTGTTCATAAGCGCCAGGGCCTTTCGCTCAGTGTGCGCTCGGGGATTCGCACGTCGGCGAAATCGACATGCCACCTACGGTGCCGTTGTAAACCCCTTCGAGGGTTTTGCGTGGCTTTAGGTACCTCTTCCGGCCGAGAAGTGATACGAGATCTGCCACCATTCCAGTGACTCATTCGCTCCGGTAGGGTTTGACCGTATGAATACGGGGAGTGACGAGCCGGGTGAGGTCGCCGTGGTGCCGGACAAGGCGGAGACGGGCGAGGGGCCGGCCGGCGACGGGCTGGGCTCGCGGGCGCCGGAGTTCGTCAAGCAACGCAGGGCCCTGCACCTGAGCTGGCAGGTCGGCGTCTTCGTGATCGGCCTCGCCGTGGTCGTGGCGGGCATCATCATGCTCCCGCTGCCCGGCCCCGGCTGGGTCGTGATCTTCGGCGGCATGGCGATCTGGGCGACCGAGTTCGTCTGGGCCCAGCTGGTGCTCCGCTGGACCAAGCGCAAGGTCACCGAGGCCGCGCAGAAGGCGCTCGACCCCAAGGTGCGGCGCCGCAACATCACCCTGACCGTGATCGGGCTGGTGATCATCGGGGTGCTGGCAGGGATCTACCTCTGGAGGTTCGGCGTCGTCGCGCCCTGGAGGATCAAGGACCAGTGAGCCGGTGCCGCAGGTGGTCACAGGTACCCGCTGACATGGGGTAATGTTCTTCCTGCGCCCAGGGCGATTAGCTCAGTGGGAGAGCGCTTCGTTCACACCGAAGAGGTCACTGGTTCGAACCCAGTATCGCCCACCCTGGTCCGAAGGCCCGTCTGCGAACAGCAGGCGGGCCTTCGGCGTGTGCATGTAAAAGGCGGCGGGGATATACGGACGATATTCCGAGGGAAAGCGTCTGGATTTCCCGCAAGTGCGACAACATGCGAAATCACCGCGCCGCCAAGTCCCCTCTGCTCCCACTCCGCTGATTCCCGGTCATGTCCATCCGGCGCCGCACGCACGGCACTCGGGGCTCCTGGGGCGGGCGGCGGCGGTTTGGACTCACCCCGCCCGGACCTGTATGGTTCAGTGCGTTGCCGGGCGATTAGCTCAGTGGGAGAGCGCTTCGTTCACACCGAAGAGGTCACTGGTTCGAACCCAGTATCGCCCACCGGCACGAGGAGCCGGTCCGCACACAGCGGGCCGGCTCTTCCGCTGTCCGGGGCCGCGCACACCGCCCCGGCTACGCCGCGGCCGACAGCTCCTGGCGCAGCGGCCACTCCGTGCTCACCAGCTCCGGCGACCCGCTGCGCGCGAACCACGCCTGGAGGCCCCGCGCCTGCGCCGCGTGCCAGCCCACCTGCAACGCGTGCAACTCCGCCGGGGACAACCGCTCCAGCCGCGCCGCGAACCGGCGCCCCATCGCCCGCACCACGTCCAGCGCCGCCATCGCGTCCGCCGCCGCGTCGTGCGCGCCCCGCAGCTCCACCCCGTACTGCTCGCACAGATCGCCCAGCGTGCGGCGGCCCTTGCGGTAGCGGTCCAACTGCTTGTCCATGACCCTCGGGTCCAGCACCCGCAGCGGCGCCGACTCGAACCAGCGGTCCAGCGACGACGCCCGGTGGCGGCGCAACTCCCGGTCCAGCAGCGTCAGATCGAAGGGCGCGTTCATCACCACCAGCGGCCGGCCCATCGCCGTGTGCTCCGCCAGCTGCTGGGCTATCTCGTACACCACCGGCGCCGGCCAGCGGCCGTTGCGCTGGAGGTGCTCCTCCGTCAGCCCGTGCACCGCCGTCGCCCCCTCGGGCACCGGCACCCCCGGACTGACCAGCCAGCGGCTGATCCGCGGCCGTGTCCCCGGCGCGTCCTGGACGACGACGGCGGCCGACACGATCCGGTCGGTCTCGACGTCCACGCCCGTCGTCTCCGTGTCGAAGGCGGCCAGCGCCCCTTCGTACCAGCACGTCATCCCAACCCAACTCCTCGTCCGCACATGGCGGCTGACGATCCGTCTTCTGCCCGTTTGGTGATACCCGGCCCGTTTGCGCCGTACGCCGGGCGGAGACAACAGGAGTACGGGTCTTTGCAGTTCAGCGGCCCGCAATGGGGAAACCCCCGGTTCGGAAGGCTGTTGTCCCATGGCCATGGCGCAGCCCGAGCGGGGCGGGCTGCTGCCCGACCGCACGGGTCACCTTCGCGGCACCCTCGCCACCACCGCCTGCATGGAGACCCTGCAGGTCGGCTATCTGCACGCGGTCGCCGCCGCGGCCGGCTGCTCGCTGTCCCAGCCGTTCCCCGACAACGGCATCGACTGGCATGTCAGCCACAGCGCCCCCGGCCACACCGTGGACGACGAGGTCACCATCAAGGTGCAGCTCAAATGCACCTACCAGCTCGCCCCCCGGCCCCCCGGCCCCTCCTTCTCCTTCACGCTGGACAACGACCACCTGCGCAAACTCGCCCGCACCCCCGTCTCGGTGCACAAGATCCTCGTCGTCATGATCGTCCCGCGCTCCCAGGACGACTGGCTGCGCGCCGGACACGACCGGCTCGACCTCAGACACTGCTGCTACTGGGTCAACCTCGCCGGACACCCCGTCACCGGACGCACCCGCACCACCGTCCGCGTCCCCACCGCGCGCATCTTCGACGACCGCGCCCTCTGCGAGATCATGGCGCGCGTCGGCACCGGAGGCAGACCATGACAAGCCCGGACGAACCCCTGCGCATGCTCCGCCCCCACCCCGACGACTCCGCCTGGCACCGGCCCCCCGACCCCGCCCGCGTCGACCCCGCCGACCTCACCGCCCTGCTCCGCCGGCACGGCTGGCTCAGACGCGGCAGAGTCCCCGGACGCTACGGCCGCTGGACCCCGCCCACCCCCGCCGAAGGCCCCACCAGCCTCCTCGTCCCCGAGACCCGCGCCTTCCCCGACGCCGACGACCTCCTCGGCGAGGCCCTGCACGCCCTGGACCGCAGCGCCGCCCCCTCCGCCCGCGAGATCCTCATCGCCCTCGCCGTCCCCAGCGACGAGATCCGCTGGCACCGAGACACCCCCGCCGGACCCGTCGACGGCGCCACCCCCTGGACCCTCGACGACGGCCTGCGCGCCGCCGCCCGCCAGACCCTCCTCGCCGCCGCCCTCGCCACCCGCGCCCGCAGCGGCTACCACGGCGCCCGGCACCGCGGCCCCGCCACCGCGCTCCTCGGCGACGTCCTCCTCGGCCCCGCCGCCGAAGGCCGCACCCTCACCGCCTTCGCCCCCGCCCCCGCCGGCCGCCCCCTCACCGTCCGTCTCCACCACGCCCTGCACGCCACCCGCGAGGCCATCGACTACCAGCGCGCCACCGGCAGCACGGACGCCTTCGACGGGGCGGTGGAAGCCGGCGTCAGCCGCGAACTCACCGAGGCCCTCACCGCCCTCGTCCGGGGCACCGAGGGCGCCCGCATCGCCATCGCCTGGGCACCCGCGGCCGGCATCCCCGACGGCTGCGCCGCCTCGGCCGGGCCCGTCGAGTTCTCACCCGGCGACCTCCCCGCCCTGCGGGCCGCGGGCGCCCGCTACCTGCGCGCCGAACCCTCCGAGAGCGTCAGCGTCACCGGGGTCGTCGTCCGGCTGCGCCGGTCCGGACCGCGCGGCGCGGGCACGGTACGGCTGCGGGTGCTCGCGGGCGCCGAGGTTCCCCACCTGCGGCTCACCCTCGGCGAGGAGGACTACCGGATAGCGGGCCACGCCCACCTCGTCGGCCTCCCGGTCCGTGTGCGCGGCCGGCTGGAGCGCCGGGGCGGCTTTCGCAGGCTCACCGGCGCCACCGGGGTCGTCCCGGTACGGGTCGACGAGACCGAACGCGACCGGCTGATGAAGTCCCTCCAGGAGAACCTCGACTTCTTCGAGGAGGCATGCGGAGAGGCGTACGGGGACGGCGACGCAAAGTAACCGTTTCGCGGTCGGCGGGGGCGGGTCGGTACGATCCCTTGTGCGCGCGCTCCTGGTACGGCGCCGCACTTAAGCCTTCAGTCAGGAGAGACCGGTGTCAGACGTCCGTGTGATCATCCAACGCGATTCCGAGCGGGAAGAGCGCGTGGTGACGACGGGCACTACCGCCGCCGACCTCTTCGCGGGCGAGCGCTCCGTCATCGCCGCGCGGGTGGCGGGCGAGCTGAAGGACCTCAGCCACGAGCTGTCCGACGGCGACGAGGTCGAGGGCGTCGAGATCTCCTCCGAGGACGGTCTCAACATCCTGCGCCACTCCACCGCGCACGTCATGGCCCAGGCCGTGCAGGAGCTGTTCCCCGAGGCCAAGCTGGGCATCGGCCCGCCGGTCAAGGACGGCTTCTACTACGACTTCGACGTGGCGAAGCCCTTCCACCCCGATGACCTCAAGGCCATCGAGAAGAAGATGCAGGAGATCCAGAAGCGGGGCCAGAAGTTCTCCCGCCGTGTGGTCTCCGACGAGGACGCCCGCGCGGAGCTGGCCGACGAGCCCTACAAGCTGGAGCTGATCGGCCTCAAGGGCTCGGCCTCCTCCGACGACGGCGCGGACGTCGAGGTCGGCGCCGGCGAGCTGACCATCTACGACAACCTGGACGCCAAGACCGGCGAGCTGTGCTGGAAGGACCTCTGCCGCGGTCCCCACCTGCCCTCCACCCGCAACATCCCGGCGTTCAAGCTGATGCGCAACGCGGCCGCCTACTGGCGCGGCAGCGAGAAGAACCCGATGCTCCAGCGCATCTACGGCACCGCCTGGCCGTCCAAGGACGAGCTGAAGGCGCACCTGGAGTTCCTCGCCGAGGCCGAGAAGCGCGACCACCGCAAGCTCGGCAGCGAGCTGGACCTCTTCTCCATCCCGGAGCAGATCGGCTCCGGCCTCGCCGTCTTCCACCCCAAGGGCGGCATCATCCGCCGGGTCATGGAGGACTACTCGCGGCGCCGCCACGAGGAGGAGGGCTACGAGTTCGTCTACACCCCGCACGCGACGAAGGGGAAGCTCTTCGAGACCTCGGGCCACCTGGACTGGTACGCCGACGGCATGTACCCGCCCATGCAGCTCGACGAGGGCGTGGACTACTACCTCAAGCCCATGAACTGCCCGATGCACAACCTGATCTTCGACGCGCGCGGTCGCTCGTACCGTGAACTGCCGCTGCGTCTCTTCGAGTTCGGGACCGTGTACCGCTACGAGAAGTCGGGCGTCGTGCACGGCCTCACCCGCGCCCGCGGCTTCACCCAGGACGACGCGCACATCTACTGCACCCGTGAGCAGATGTCCGAGGAGCTGGACCGGACGCTCACCTTCGTCCTCGGTCTGCTGCGCGACTACGGTCTGACCGACTTCTACCTGGAGCTGTCCACCAAGGACCCGGAGAAGTCCGTCGGCTCCGACGAGGCGTGGGAGGAGGCGACCGAGACCCTGCGTCAGGTCGCCGAGAAGCAGGGCCTGCCGCTCGTGCCCGACCCCGGTGGCGCCGCGTTCTACGGCCCGAAGATCTCCGTCCAGGCCAAGGACGCGATCGGCCGTACCTGGCAGATGTCGACCATCCAGCTCGACTTCAACCTGCCCGAGCGGTTCGACCTGGAGTACACCGGCCCCGACGGCTCCAAGCAGCGCCCGGTGATGATCCACCGCGCCCTGTTCGGCTCCATCGAGCGGTTCTTCGCCGTGCTGCTGGAGCACTACGCGGGTGCCTTCCCGGCGTGGCTGGCTCCCGTGCAGGCGGTGGGCATCCCGATCGGGGACGCGCACGTCGAGTACCTGGAGAAGTTCGCGGCCGAGGCCAAGCGGAAGGGTCTGCGGGTCGAGGTGGACTCCTCCTCGGACCGGATGCAGAAGAAGATCAGGAACGCCCAGCGCCAGAAGGTGCCCTTCATGATCATCGTCGGTGACGAGGACATGAACGCGGGCACCGTCTCCTTCCGCTACCGCGACGGCTCGCAGGAGAACGGCATCCCGTTCGAGGAGGCCATCGCCAAGATCGAGAAGGTCGTGGCGGAGCGGGTCCAGGTCTGACCCGGACAGATCCGTACGAACCCCCGAGGCATCATCCCCGCCTCGGGGGTTCGTCGTCCTCCTCCCGCGCGAACACCTGCAGCAGCCACGACGAGAACGACCCCGTCACCGCGCCCAGCAGGGCCAGGCCGCCCGCCATCATCGCCACCGCGATGGCCCGGCCCCCCGCGGTGACCGGGACGACGTCGCCGTAGCCCACCGTGGACAGCGTGGAGCACGCCCACCAGAGGGCGTCGCCGAAGGTCCGCATATGTGAGGCCGGCGCGCCCTTCTCCTGCTGGTAGACCGCGAGCGCGCCGGTGAAGCCCATCAGCAGGGTGGAGATCCCCGAGTAGGCGATGACCCGCGCGTACAGCGGGAGCCGGGGCATGCCGCGCCGGCGCTCCACGGACTCGTAGATCCGCACGATCCGCAGCGGGCGCAGCAGCGGCAGGAGCAGGACGAGGGTGTCCAGCCAGTGGGTGCGGACGAAGCTCATGCCCTGGCCGCTGAGCCTCCAGCGCATCGCGTAGTCCACGGCGAACAGGGCCCAGCAGGCCAGCAGCAGCACCAGCCAGATGTCGTCCCAGGCGGTGCCGGGGCGGGGGGCGAGGACGAGGGCGGCGTAGGAACCGAGGAACGTCAGGGACGCCACGGTGAGCGGCATCTCGGTGCGATGCTCCCAGCGGGTCCTGGTTCTGTCGTGGTCCACCGGCCCAGCTTGGCCGTCCGGAGCCTTCCCGCCGCCCCGGCGACACGCCGCGAACGGGCGAAGCCATATGCTGCCTTGCATGACGAGTGAGCCGGAGCAGCAGATCGGAGTGGGGACGCAGGACGCGTTCCAGCGCCTGTGGACGCCCCACCGGATGGCCTACATCCAGGGCGAGAACAAGCCGAGCGGTCCGGGCGCGGACGACGGCTGCCCGTTCTGCTCGATCCCGGCGAAATCCGACGAGGACGGCCTGATCGTCCGCCGGGGTGAGCATGTGTACGCGGTGCTCAACCTGTACCCGTACAACGGCGGTCATCTGATGACGGTGCCGTACCGGCATGTGGCTGACTACACCGATCTGACCGGTCCGGAGACGGCCGAGCTGGCGGAGCTGACGAAGCAGGCCATGACGGCGCTGCGGACGGCGTCCGGGGCGCACGGGTTCAACATCGGGATGAACCAGGGCTCGGTGGCGGGCGCGGGCATCGCGGCCCACCTCCACCAGCACATCGTGCCCCGCTGGGGCGGCGACACGAACTTCATGCCGGTGGTGGGCCAGACGAAGGTGCTGCCGCAGCTGCTGGGCGACACCCGCAAGATGCTCGCGGACGCCTGGCCGGAGAGCTGAGCGCGCTCACGCGTCGTACAGGTCGGCCTTCCTCGGTGCGGGGTCCTGGACCAGGCCGCTGAGGAAGGCGGAGCGGGCGCCGAACTTCTCGGTGTCCACGCCGTTCTCCTTGAGCACCTTGATCGCGGCGGAGTGCACCACCCTGAGGACCGGGGTGGCGGCGCGCAGGGCGTCGTCGGCCATGAAGCGGTGGCGCCACGGCTGGTCGGCCCAGGCGTGCCGCAGGCCGAAGGGCTCGGGCAGGCCGATGGAGCCGCCGAGCCAGTTCAGGGTCGGCGGGAACCAGGTCAGCGGGGCGCGGACGGCGAGCCGTACGACCTCGTCGGTGGGGACCAGGGGAAGCTTGACCGTGCGGTTCTCCCACGGCTTGAGGGTCTTGGCGACCTCCTTGGTGGGGGCGGCCGGCTTGGTGTGGAAGAGCGGGTTGACCGGGCCGAGGGCGTGGCCGGTGACCTCGATGCGCAGGGTCTCGTGGAGGACGGTCACCGTGATCATCATGGTGAGGACCAGCTGGCCGTCCCAAAGGGTCCACTGGACGCCCAGGTAGTGCCGGTCGCCGCTGCCGAACTGCTGCTTGTTGCAGATCTCCTGTATGGCGTGCGGCTTGACCTGGAACGCCTCGACGTCCGTGCCCTCCGGCCGGGAGACCTCGTCGGCGTTCTCGCCGATCGGGGTGACGATCCAGTGCCGTATCGACGGGCGGGGGAAGCCGCCGGTGTTGAGGGGGCCGCGCTCCAGCAGGCTGAGCTGGTCGTGGATGGCGCGTATGACGTCCCAGCTCCGGAAGGGGTGGATCTCCCGCGGAGGGTCGGCGGAGACGAGTTCCTCGGCGAGCTGCCAGGAACCCCAGCGGGTGCCCATGCCGAGGATGCCCTTGGGGCCGGCGTAGAAGACGGAGTTGGAGCGCTGTTCCGCGCCGAGCCGGGCCAGGGACTGGCGGAGCTGTTCGGCGGCGGTCTCGCCGGGACTGCGGGGCACGGCCTCGGGGACCTTGGCGCCGACGCTGGTGCCGGAGAGCAGTCCGCCCCAGCGTTCGCGCAGGTCGGCGGCGGTGCGCTCGCAGACGCGGCGGGCCCAGAACCAGCCGAGGACGGGGACGACGACGGCGGCGCGGGTGTACCAGCCCCAGAAGCCGCCGAAGGGCAGTTTGAGCAGGAAGAGCACGGCGAGGACGCCGACTCCGGCGAGCAGCGCGGTGCCCAGTGCCCCGGCCCGGCCCTCGCGCTTGGCCAGGAACGAGCGGAGCAGGAAGACCAGGAGCCAGGCGAGGAGGCCGGGCAGGAAGATCAGGCCGCAGACGACCATCACCAGGGTCAGCTTGTTGTCGCGTTCGCGGCGGATGTTGTTGGCGGCCAGGCAGTGCTCGACGACGACCTGGGGGTCGGCGCCGAAGGACTGGATCAGGGGCTTGCGGCCGGGTGCGAGGAGGCGGTCGGCGACGGCGCGGGAGAAGGCTTCGCCCAGGTTGGGGCGGAACAGCGGGATGCGGCCGGCCTTGACGGTGGACGTGTGCCACTCGTTGTCGGCCTTCTTGATCTCGGGCATGGGGGTGTCCCGGTAGGCCGCCGAGGCCAGTGCGAGGGTCGCCGCCTGGCCCTCGTCCCCGGAGACGGGCACCTGAGGCCCGTCCCACTCCGTCCCTACCGACATTCCCGCCCCCATCGCCGCCGTGTCGCTCCTGCGGCCTTCCCGGCTTCCCCGCCGCGCACACCTGCCGAACCGGACATCGTTGCGATGTCTCGTGGCCACGGCGCCGGTTCGGCCGGTCCGGGGCCCGTCGGCCAGCGTATCGGCAGCGGTGCCCCACACGTCGGCGGACGGCCGAAGCCGCCCGCCGGTGCCGGGAGTTACGGGGTCTCACCGTCCTGTTCGCGCAGTCTCTCCGCGACTTGGGGCGGCATCGGTTCGTGGCGGGCGTAGGCGCGGCTGAAGGACGCCGTGCCGTGGGAGAGGGAGCGCAGGTCGATGGCGTACCGGCCGATCTCGAACTCGGGTACCTCGGCGCGGACCAGGGTGCGTCCGGCGCCGGTCTGTTCGGTGCCCAGGACGCGGCCGCGCCGGGTGGACAGGTCGCTCATGACGGCGCCGACGTAGTCGTCGGGGACCAGGACGGCGACCTCGGCGACCGGTTCCAGCAGGTGGATGCGGGCCTCGGCGGCGGCTTCGCGCAGGGCGAGGGCGCCCGCCGTCTGGAAGGCGGCGTCGGAGGAGTCGACGGAGTGGGACTTGCCGTCGAGCAGGGTGACGCGCACGTCGACCAGGGGGTGGCCGGCGGCGACGCCCTTGGCGGCCTGGGCGCGGACGCCCTTCTCGACGGAGGGGATGAACTGGCGGGGCACGGCGCCGCCGACGACCTTGTCCACGAACTCGATGCCGGAGCCGCCGGGCAGCGGCTCGACCTCGATCTCGCAGATGGCGTACTGGCCGTGGCCGCCGGACTGCTTGACGTGCCGGCCGCGTCCGGCCGCCTTGCCGGCGAAGGTCTCGCGCAGCGGCACCTTGTGCGGGACGACGTCGACCTGGACGCCGTAGCGGCTGCGGAGCCGTTCCAGGGCGACGTCGGCGTGGGCCTCGCCGAGGCACCAGAGGACGACCTGGTGGGTGTCCTGGTTCTGTTCGAGGCGCATGGTGGGGTCCTCGGCGACGAGCCGGGAGAGGCCCAGGGAGAGTTTGTCCTCGTCGGGCTTGCTGTGGGCCTGGATGGCGAGGGGGAGCAGCGGGTCGGGCATCCGCCAGGGCTCCATCAGCAGAGGGTCGTCCTTGGCGGAGAGGGTGTCGCCGGTCTCGGCGCGGCCGAGCTTGGCGACGCAGACGAGGTCGCCGGCGACCGCCCGGGTGACCGGGCGCTGCTGTTTGCCGAAGGCCATGGAGAGGGCGCCGACCTTCTCGTCGACGTCGTGGTCCTCGTGGCCCCGGTCGGCGAGGCCGTGTCCGGACACGTGGACCGTGTCGTCGGGGCGCAGGGTGCCGGAGAAGACACGGACCAGGGACAGGCGGCCCACGTAGGGGTCCGAGGAGGTCTTGACGACCTCGGCGACCAGAGGGCCCTCGGTGTCGCAGGGGCTCAGCTCGCGGGGGGTGCCGCCGAGGTCGGTGACGTCGGGCAGGGGGTGCTCGAAGGGGGTGGGGAACCCTCGGGTGATCAGTTCCAGGAGTTCCACCGTGCCGAGGCCCTGGCGGGCGCCCTCGGCGGCGGGTGCGGCGGCGAGGACGGGGTGGAAGGTGCCGCGGGCGACGGCCCGCTCGAGATCCTCGATGAGGGTCTTGACGTCGACCTGTTCGCCGCCGAGGTAGCGGTCCATGAGGGTCTCGTCCTCGCTCTCGGCGATGATCCCCTCGATGAGCCGGTCGCGGGCGCCCTCCAGGGTGGGCAACTGGTCCCCGCCGGGTTCGGACTCCTTGCGTTCGCCGGGGGAGTAGTCGTAGAGCTTCCGCGAGAGCAGGCCGACCAGGCCGGTCACGGGGGCGTGGCCGTCCGCTCCGGCGGCGCCGCGCAGCGGGAGGTAGAGGGGGAGGACGGCGTCGGGGTCGTCGGCGCCGAACGCCTCGGCGCACACCCGGGTCATCTCCTCGAAGTCGGCGCGGGCGGACTCCAGGTGCGTGACGACGAGGGCGCGGGGCATGCCGACGGCCTGGCACTCCTCCCACACCATCCGGGTCGCGCCGTCCACGCCGTCGGAGGCGGAGACGACGAAGAGGGCCGCGTCCGCCGCGCGCAGACCGGCCCTCAGCTCCCCGACGAAGTCGGCGTATCCGGGGGTGTCGAGGAGGTTGATCTTGATGCCGTCCCATTCGACGGGGACCAGCGAGAGCTGTACGGAGCGGTGCTGGCGGTGCTCGATGTCGTCGTGGTCGGAGACGGTGCCGCCGTCCTCGACGCGGCCCGCCCGGTTCACCGCCCCCGCGGTGAGTGCGAGGGCCTCCACCAGGGTGGTCTTGCCCGATCCGGAGGGGCCGACCAGCACCACGTTCCGTACGGACGCGGGGTGGTCGGCCGTCACTGCTCTGCCGGCGGCTCCGGGGTGTGCGTGCGTCTTGTCGCCCATGGTTCTGCCTCCCGTGCACGGTGAGGTCATCGGGGACGCGAACGCGGCGGGGTCCCGCGTGGGTGCGGCGGCTCCGGCGGCGCCCGCGGTCCTTCGAGCTTTCCACTCCCGTCATGCCGCGTCCATACGACGGACCCCCGAGGCCCCGCGGCGCCGTGTGGATGGTCACGGATCGTGCCGTGGCGGAGGGTGCCCGCCCCCGTGCGCGGGCGCGCGTGGCTACGATGGGCCAGCCGGCGGCCACCAGGGGCCACGGCGACACCGACCGTCGGGAAGGCCATGCTGAACAAGTACGCGCGTGCATTCTTCACGCGTGTCCTCACGCCGTTCGCCGCGTTTCTCATCCGGCGGGGGGTGAGCCCCGACGCGGTGACGCTCATCGGCACCGCCGGTGTGGTCGCGGGTGCGCTGGTCTTCTACCCCCGGGGAGAGTTCTTCTGGGGGACGATCGTGATCACGCTCTTCGTCTTCTCCGACCTGGTCGACGGGAACATGGCCCGCCAGCTCGGCCGCTCCAGCCGCTGGGGCGCGTTCCTGGACTCCACCCTGGACCGGGTCGCGGACGGCGCGATCTTCGGCGGCTTCGCCCTCTGGTACGCGGGCAACGGCCAGGACAACGTGCTGTGCGCGGTCTCCATCTTCTGCCTGGCCAGCGGCCAGGTGGTGTCGTACACCA
This sequence comes from Streptomyces griseoluteus, assembly GCF_004784465.1. Taxonomy (GTDB): domain Bacteria; phylum Actinomycetota; class Actinomycetes; order Streptomycetales; family Streptomycetaceae; genus Streptomyces; species Streptomyces griseoluteus. The sequence continues at coordinate 276,946 of NZ_SRRU01000007.1, forward strand.
AGGCGCGCGGCGAGGCGATCGGGCTGCCGGTGGCGGTGAACGGTCTGGTGGAGCGGGCCGAGCGGCTGGTGATCTCGCTGGTCGCGGCCGGTTTCGCGGGCCTGCACAAGTTCGGGGTGCCGGGCATCCAGTACCTGCTGCCGGTCGCCCTGTGGATCGTCGCGGTGGGCAGTCTCGTCACGCTGATCCAGCGGGTCGTCACGGTGCGCCGCGAGTCCGCCGAGGCGGAAGAGGCGGCCCGGCTCGACACCGGGAGCGAGGCGGCCAAGTGACCGCTGCCGAACGCCTCACCGACGGGCTGTACGGGCTCGGCTGGAGCACGGTCAAGAAGCTCCCCGAACCGGTCGCCGCCCGGCTGGGCCGTACCGTCGCGGACGCCGCCTGGAAGCGGCGTGGCAAGGGCGTCCAGCGGCTGGAGGCCAACTACGCGCGCGTGGTGCCCGGCGCCTCCCCGGAACGGCTCGCGGAGCTGTCCCGCGCGGGCATGCGCTCCTACCTGCGGTACTGGATGGAGTCCTTCCGGCTGCCCGCCTGGAGCGCGGAGCGGGTGCGCACCGGCTTCGACCCCAAGGGCGCCCACTATCTGACGGACGGCCTGGCCGAGGGCAGGGGCGTGATACTGGCGCTGCCGCACCTGGCCAACTGGGACCTGGCCGGCGCCTGGGTCACCACCACCCTCGGCATCCCCTTCACCACCGTCGCCGAGCGCCTGAAGCCGGAGACGCTGTACGACCGGTTCGTCGCCTACCGCGAGGGCCTGGGCATGGAGGTGCTGGCGCACAGCGGGGCCTCCGCGTTCGGCACCCTGGCCCGGCGGCTGCGCGACGGCGGCCTGGTCTGCCTGGTCGCGGACCGGGACCTGTCGGCCGCCGGCGTCGAGGTCGACTTCTTCGGCGAGCGCGCCCGGATGCCCGCCGGGCCCGCCCTGCTCGCCCAGCAGACCGGCGCCCAGCTGCTCCCTGTCACCCTCTGGTACGACGACTCGCCGGTGATGCAGGGCCGGGTGCACCCGCCGGTCGAGGTGCCCGGGACGGGTACCCGGACCGAGAAGACGGCCGTGATGACCCAGGCGCTGGCCGACGCCTTCGCCTCCGGGATCGCCGAGCACCCGGAGGACTGGCACATGCTCCAGCGGCTGTGGCTCGCCGACCTCGACCCGGCGAAGGGACCCGCGTGAGAATCGGGATCGTCTGCCCGTACTCCTGGGACGTGCCCGGTGGCGTCCAGTTCCACATCCGGGACCTGGCCGAGTACTTCATCCGCCTCGGCCACGAGGTCTCGGTGCTCGCCCCGGCCGACGACGACACCCCGCTGCCGCCCTACGTGGTCTCGGCGGGCCGCGCGGTGCCGGTGCCGTACAACGGGTCGGTGGCCCGGCTGAACTTCGGGTTCCTGTCGGCCGCCCGGGTGCGGCGGTGGCTGCACGACGGCGCGTTCGACGTGGTGCACATCCACGAGCCGACCTCGCCCTCGCTCGGCCTGCTCACCTGCTGGGCGGCGCAGGGGCCCATCGTGGCGACCTTCCACACCTCCAACCCGCGCTCCCGTGCCATGATCGCCGCCTACGCGATCCTCCAGGCCGCGCTGGAGAAGATCAGCGCCCGGATCGCGGTCAGCGAGTACGCCCGGCGCACCCTGGTCGAGCACCTGGGCGGGGACGCGGTGGTGATCCCCAACGGGGTCGACGTGGACTTCTTCGCCGACGCCGAGCCCAAGGCGGAGTGGCAGGGCGGCACCATCGGCTTCATAGGGCGCATCGACGAGCCCCGCAAGGGCCTGCCGGTACTGATGCGGGCCCTGCCGAAGATCGTCGCCGCCCACCCGGAGGCCCGGCTGCTGGTCGCGGGCCGGGGTGACGAGGAGGCGGCCGTAGAGGAGCTGCCCGGGGAGCTGCGCTCGCGCGTGGAGTTCCTCGGCATGGTCAGCGACGAGGACAAGGCCCGCTTCCTGCGCAGCGTCGACCTGTACGTGGCGCCCAACACCGGCGGCGAGAGCTTCGGCATCATCCTGGTCGAGGCCATGTCGGCGGGCGCCCCCGTGCTCGCCTCCGACCTGGACGCCTTCGTCCAGGTCCTCGACCAGGGCAAGGCCGGCGAGGTCTTCGCCAACGAGGACGCCGACGCGCTCGCCGAGAAGGCCGTCGCCCTGCTCGCCGACCCCGGGCGCCGGGCGGAGCTGCGGGAGCGGGGCAGTGCCCATGTGCGCCGCTTCGACTGGTCCACGGTCGGTGCGGACATCCTCTCGGTGTACGAGACGGTCACCACCGGCACCGCGGCGGTCGCCACCGACGAGCGGCCCGGCCTGTGGTCCTGGTTCGGCCTGGCCCGCGAGCGGGACGCGGAGACCGGCACCCCGTCCTCCACCGATAACCTTCGCGCGTGATCCCCACCCTCATCTGGATTCTCGTCGCACTGCTGGCGATCGGCGTCTACCTGAGCTGGACCGCCGGACGGCTGGACCGGCTGCACGTCCGCATGGACGCCGCCCGCGCCGCTCTGGACGCGCAGTTGCTGCGCCGGGCGTCCGTGGCGCAGGAACTCGCCACCTCCGGCGTCCTGGACCCGGCCGCCTCCATAGTGCTCTACGAGGCCGCGCACGCCGCCCGGCAGGCCGAGGAGGAGCAGCGCGAGGTCGCGGAGAGCGAGCTGAGCCAGGCCCTGCGCGCCGTGTTCGAGGACGCCCGCCAGGTGGAGGGCGTACGGGCCGCCCCCGGCGGCGAGGACGCGGCGCACGAGCTGGCCGAGGCGGTGCGCCGGGTGCCGATGGCCCGCCGCTTCCACAACGACGCCGTGGGCGCCGCCCGCCGGCTGCGCGAGCACCGCAAGGTCCGCTGGTTCCGGCTGGCCGGGCACGCGCCGTTCCCCCTGGCCTTCGAGATGGACGACGAACCGCCCGCCGCGCTGGTCGAACGGGTCGCCTGAGCGGGGCCCGCAGGGGCACGCCGGGACAAAACGATCCACCGGCTTCCCATTGGCCCTTGATGTGGCCCGGCCCGGTCGCGTTTCCTCGGCGGTGCAGAAACCGTCTTACCCACCAGTGAGGTCACGCGTGTCCATCATCGACAACCAGGGTCCCGAGACCGGCACCGCCCGTGTGAAGCGCGGCATGGCCGAGCAGCTCAAGGGCGGCGTCATCATGGACGTGGTCAACGCCGAGCAGGCGAAGATCGCCGAGGACGCGGGCGCCGTGGCCGTCATGGCCCTGGAGCGGGTCCCGGCCGACATCCGCAAGGACGGCGGCGTGGCCCGCATGTCCGACCCGGACATGATCGAGGGCATCATCGACGCCGTCTCGATCCCGGTCATGGCCAAGTCCCGCATCGGCCACTTCGTCGAGGCCCAGGTGCTCCAGTCCCTCGGCGTCGACTACATCGACGAGTCCGAGGTGCTCACCCCGGCCGACGAGGTCAACCACTCCGACAAGTGGGCGTTCACCACCCCCTTCGTCTGCGGTGCCACCAACCTGGGCGAGGCCCTGCGCCGCATCGCCGAGGGCGCGGCCATGATCCGCTCCAAGGGCGAGGCCGGCACCGGCAACGTCGTGGAGGCCGTGCGCCACCTGCGCCAGATCAAGGGCGAGATCGCCAAGCTGCGCGGTTGCGACCACAACGAGCTGTTCGCCGCCGCCAAGGAGCTGCGCGCCCCCTACGAGCTGGTCAAGGAGGTCGCCGAGCTGGGCAAGCTCCCCGTCGTCCTGTTCTCCGCCGGTGGCGTCGCCACCCCGGCCGACGCCGCCCTGATGCGCCAGCTCGGCGCCGAGGGCGTCTTCGTCGGCTCCGGCATCTTCAAGTCCGGCGACCCGGCCAAGCGCGCCGCCGCCATCGTGAAGGCCACCACCTTCTACGACGACCCGAAGATCGTCGCGGACGCCTCCCGCAACCTCGGCGAGGCCATGGTCGGCATCAACTGCGACACCCTCCCCGAGACCGAGCGCTACGCCAACCGCGGCTGGTAGGACCTGCACACCATGAACACCCCCGTCATCGGCGTCCTGGCCCTCCAGGGCGACGTACGGGAGCACCTCATCGCCCTGGCCGCGGCGGACGCCGTGGCCAGGCCGGTCAGGCGCCCCGAGGAACTCGCCGAGGTGGACGCCCTCGTCCTGCCCGGCGGTGAGTCCACCACCATCTCCAAGCTGGCCGTCCTCTTCGGCCTGATGGAGCCCCTGCGCGCCCGCGTGCGCGCCGGGCTGCCCGTCTACGGCACCTGCGCCGGGCTGATCCTGCTCGCCGACAAGATCCTCGACCCGCGCTCGGGCCAGGAGACCATCGGCGGCATCGACATGATCGTCCGCCGCAACGCCTTCGGCCGCCAGAACGAGTCCTTCGAGGCGGCGGTCGACGTCAAGGGCGTCGAGGGCGCACCCGTGGAGGGCGTCTTCATCCGCGCCCCGTGGGTGGAGTCCGTGGGCGCGGCCGCCGAGGTGCTCGCCGAGCACGACGGCCACATCGTCGCCGTACGCCAGGGCAACGTGCTCGCCACCTCGTTCCACCCGGAACTGACCGGCGACCACCGTGTGCACGCGCTCTTCGTCGACATGGTCCGCGCGAACCGGACACCGGAGTCCTTGTAGGATCTGCGGCGGTACCCCCCAGGCTCTCCCAGCGCCGGGGAGTCCGTATCGGATCGGGTTACGCGAAGGAGACAGGCAGATGTCCGGCCACTCTAAATGGGCTACGACGAAGCACAAGAAGGCCGTGATCGACGCCAAGCGCGGCAAGCTCTTCGCGAAGCTCATCAAGAACATCGAGGTCGCGGCCCGCATGGGCGGCGTCGACATCGAGGGCAACCCTACGCTCTACGACGCCATCCAGAAGGCGAAGAAGCAGTCGGTCCCCAACAAGAACATCGACTCCGCGGTCAAGCGCGGCGGCGGCCTCGAGGCCGGCGGCGCCGACTACGAGACGATCATGTACGAGGGTTACGGCCCCAACGGTGTCGCGGTGCTCATCGAGTGCCTCACCGACAACCGCAACCGTGCCGCCTCCGACGTCCGTGTCGCCATGACCCGCAATGGCGGCAACATGGCCGACCCCGGCTCGGTGTCGTACCTGTTCAACCGCAAGGGCGTCATCATCGTCCCCAAGGGCGAGCTGACCGAGGACGACGTGCTCGGCGCCGTCCTGGACGCCGGTGCCGAGGAGGTCAACGACCTCGGTGAGTCCTTCGAGGTGCTCAGCGAGGCCACCGACCTGGTCGCGGTCCGCACCGCCCTCCAGGAGGCCGGCATCGACTACGACTCCGCCGACTCCAGCTTCGTCCCGACCATGCAGGTCGAGCTGGACGAGGACGGCGCCCGGAAGATCTTCAAGCTGATCGACGCCCTGGAGGACAGCGACGACGTCCAGAACGTCTTCGCCAACTTCGACGTGAGCGACGACGTCATGGAGAAGGTCGACGCGTAGCGCCGCCGCGGGCTTGAGCGGTGGGCACGGGCCGGGGGGACACATCCCGCCGGCCCGTCGTCGTTGTCGGTGGCAGGGGCTAGCCTGGCGGTGTTCAGAAGATCACCGTCCACGGGCCGCGACCATCGATTGAGGGACCACGACGGTGCTCAGCCACCTCCGCGAGAGCGGCGGCGGTTCAGCCGCAAAGAAGGGTTGGGGGCGGCGTGCGGGTACTCGGGGTGGACCCCGGACTGACGCGGTGCGGGGTGGGCGTGGTCGAGGGGGTCGCGGGACGGCCGCTCACCATGGTCGGCGTCGGTGTCGTCCGTACGCCCCCCGACGCCGAGCTGAGCCACCGGCTGCTCGCCGTCGAGCAGGGCCTCGAACAGTGGCTGGACGAGCACCAGCCGGAGTTCGTCGCCGTGGAGCGGGTCTTCAGCCAGCACAACGTCAGCACCGTCATGGGCACCGCCCAGGCCAGCGCCGTCGCCATGCTGTGCGCCGCCCGGCGCGGCATCCCGGTCGCCCTGCACACCCCCAGCGAGGTCAAGGCCGCCGTCACCGGCACCGGCCGCGCCGACAAGGCCCAGGTCGGCGCCATGGTCACCCGGCTGCTCCGGCTCAGCGCGCCCCCCAAGCCCGCCGATGCCGCCGACGCCCTCGCGCTCGCCATCTGCCACATCTGGCGCGCCCCCGCCCAGAACCGGCTCCAGCAAGCGGTCGACCGCCACACGGCCCAGAAAACGGTCCAGAGAACAGCACCGCGCACCGCCCACGCAACGAAAGGCCGAACGGCATGATCGCCTTCGTCAGCGGCACCGTCGCCGCCCTCGCCCCCGACTCGGCGGTCGTCGCGGTCGGCGGGGTCGGCATGGCCGTCCAGTGCACGCCCGACACCCTGGCGAAGCTCCGCGTCGGTCAGGAGGCCCGGCTGCACACCTCGCTCGTCGTCCGGGAGGACTCGCTCACCCTGTACGGCTTCGCCGACGACGACGAGCGCCAGGTCTTCGAGCTGCTCCAGACCGCCAGCGGCGTCGGCCCCCGCCTCGCCCAGGCCATGCTCGCCACCCACCGCCCGGACGCGCTGCGCCGTGCCGTCGCCACCGCCGACGAGAAGGCCCTCACCGCCGTGCCCGGCATCGGCAAGAAGGGCGCGCAGAAACTGCTGCTGGAGCTGAAGGACCGCCTCGGCGCCCCCACCGGCGCCCCCGCCGTCGGCGCCCCGGTGAGTCAGGGCTGGCGCGACCAGTTGCACGCGGCCCTCATCGGCCTGGGCTACGCCACCCGCGAGGCCGACGAGGCCGTCACCGCCGTGACCCCGCAGGCCGAGGCGGCGGGCGGCGCCCCCCAGGTCGGCCAGCTGCTCAAGGCCGCCCTCCAGACCCTGAACCGCGCCCGCTGACCCGCGCGCATCCCGCTAGGAGCACCTGAAGTGAACTGGGACGACACGACGGACGGCGCCGCCGCGGAACGGCTGGTGGACACCGCCGCCGACCGGGAGGACCAGGCCGTCGAGGCCGCCCTGCGCCCCAAGGACCTCGGCGAGTTCATCGGCCAGGAGAAGGTGCGCGAACAGCTCGACCTCGTGCTGCGCGCCGCCCGCGCGCGCGGCGCCACCGCCGACCACGTGCTGCTCTCCGGCGCCCCCGGCCTCGGCAAGACCACCCTGTCGATGATCATCGCGGCCGAGATGGGCGCCCCCATCCGCATCACCTCCGGCCCCGCCATCCAGCACGCCGGCGACCTCGCCGCGATCCTTTCCTCCCTCCAGGAGGGTGAGGTCCTCTTCCTGGACGAGATCCACCGCATGTCCCGGCCCGCCGAGGAGATGCTGTACATGGCGATGGAGGACTTCCGGGTCGACGTCATCGTCGGCAAGGGCCCCGGCGCCACCGCCATCCCGCTGGAGCTGCCCCCGTTCACCCTGGTCGGCGCCACCACGCGCGCGGGTCTGCTGCCGCCCCCGCTGCGCGACCGCTTCGGTTTCACCGCGCACATGGAGTTCTACGAGCCGCGCGAACTCCAGCGGGTCGTGCACCGCTCGGCCGCCCTGCTGGACGTCGAGATCGACCCGTCCGGCGCCGCCGAGATCGCCGGCCGCTCGCGCGGCACGCCCCGGATCGCCAACCGCCTGCTGCGCCGGGTGCGGGACTACGCCCAGGTCAAGGCGGACGGCCTGATCACCGAGGACATCGCGGCCGCCGCCCTCGCCGTCTACGAGGTGGACGAGCGCGGCCTCGACCGGCTCGACCGGGGCGTGCTGGAGGCGCTGCTGAAACTGTTCGGCGGCGGCCCGGTGGGCCTTTCCACGCTGGCCGTCGCGGTGGGGGAGGAGCGGGAGACGGTGGAGGAGGTCGCCGAACCGTTCCTGGTGCGCGAGGGCCTGCTCGCGCGCACCCCGCGCGGGCGCGTGGCCACCCCGGCCGCCTGGAACCACCTGGGGCTCACCCCACCGCAGCGGCCGGCCACGGGAAACGGACAACAAGACTTGTTCGGGGCGTGAGAGCGGCGCACTGGCCCCAGGAGGAACCCAGGTGCCATGCTGAGCGTTGTTCCATGCGCGCGGACTCGCTTAGACTCCGCCGATGCCGCCCTTGTGGGCGACGCCGACCAGCCCCCTCCAACAGGCCGCTCCCCGCGCGGTCGCGCGAAGGAAATTCCGTCCCGTGAATGTCTATACCCTTCTCCCCTTCATCGTGCTCATCGCGGTCATGTTCCTGATGACGCGCTCGGCCAAGAAGAAGCAGCAGCAGGCCGCCAACATGCGGAACGAGATGCAGCCCGGTTCGGGCGTCCGCACGATCGGGGGAATGTACGCGACGGTCAAGGAGGTCACGGAGGACACCGTCCTCCTCGACGCCGGGCCGGGCGTCGAGCTGATCTTCGCCAAGAACGCGATCGGCGCCGTCCTCTCCGACGACGAGTACAACCGCATCATCCACGGCATCGAGCACGACCTTAAGCCGGACGCCGAGATCGTCCCGGACGACGCCTCCTCCCTCACCGCCGCCGACGCCGAGCACAAGGCCGTCGACTTCGGCAAGAAGGACGCCGCCGAGGAGACCGCCGTGGCCGAGGACAAGACGCTCGCCGACAAGGCCGAGACCGTCGAGCCCGCCGCCAAGGACGACACCGTCGTGAACAAGCCGGAGACGGCCGAGCCGGCCGAGGCGCCGAAGAAGACCGACGGCGACACCGACGCGAAGTAGTCACGTCCCCGGGGCGTCCCGGCGCCTCTCACGGGGCGCGCGGCACGCCCCGGACGCCTCTGTTTCCCGCACGGAATCCCGACACCATGTCATGGCCACCGGCGCCCACGGCGCACCGGGCGGCCCGAGAGGGAGTACGAGAAGGTGGCAGCACCTAAGAAGGGCCGGGGCGCGAGTGCCCAGAGCAAGCCAGGGCGCTCGCTGGTCCTCATCCTGATCGCCATCGTGGCGATGACCGGGGGCATGTTCCTCGCCGGTCACACCACCCCGCGTCTCGGCATCGACCTTGCCGGCGGTACGAGCATCACGCTCAAGGCGAAGGCCGACCAGGGGTCGGCGATCAACAAGGCCAACATGGACACCGCGGTCGACATCATGAACCGCCGTGTCAACGGCCTTGGTGTCTCCGAGGCCGAGGTGCAGACCCAGGGCGACGATCACATCATCGTCAACATCCCCAAGGGCACCAACTCCAAGGAGGCCCAGCAGCAGGTCGGCACCACCGCCAAGCTGTACTTCCGCCCGGTCCTGGCCAGCGAGCCCAGCGGCGGCGCGGCCCCCAAGCCGTCGCCGAGCACCTCCTCCGGCGCCAGCGGCTCCCCGAGCCCGGCCGCCAGCCCCTCCGGCGACCAGAAGGCGACCTCGCCCTCCGGTGCCCCCTCGCCGAACGCCACGGCCACCTCGCAGGGCCGCGCCGTCAGCGACGCGCTGAAGGCCGACGCCACCCCGTCGCCCGCCGGCTCCGCGAGCGCCAAGTCCTCCGGCGCCCCGGCGAAGCCCTCGCCGACGCCCAGCGCCAACGCGGACGCCGCGAAGCTCCAGGCCCAGTACGCGGCCCTGGACTGCACCAAGCCCGCCGAGCGCGCCAAGGTCGGCAAGGCCGGCAAGCCCGGTGAGCCCACCGTGGCCTGCGGCGAGATCGACAAGGTCTGGTACAAGTACGTGCTCGGCCCCGCCGCCGTGGACGGCACCGAGGTGAAGAACGCCAAGGCGGTCTTCGACACCCAGGGCGCCTCCGGCTGGCAGGTGCAGATGAACTTCACCTCCTCCGGCGCCAAGAAGTTCGCCGACATCACCGGCGAGCTGGCCAAGAACCAGCAGCCGCAGAACGAGTTCGGCATCGTCCTCGACGGCGACGTGGTCTCCAGCCCGTACGTGCAGCAGGCCATCACCGGCGGCCAGGCCGAGATCTCCGGCCGGTTCACGCAGGAGGAGGCCCAGAGCCTCGCCAACATGCTGTCCTACGGCGCGCTCCCGCTGTCCTTCCAGGAGGAGACCGTCACCACGGTCACCGCGGCCCTCGGCGGCGAGCAGCTCAAGGCGGGCCTCCTCGCGGGCGCCATCGGCCTCGTGCTGGTCGTGATCTACCTGGTGGCCTACTACCGCGGTCTGTCGCTGGTGGCCATGGCCTCCCTGCTGGTCTCCGCGATCCTCACCTACGTGATCATGTCGCTGCTCGGCCCGGCCATCGGCTTCGCGCTGAACCTGCCCGCCGTCTGCGGTGCCATCGTCGCCATCGGTATCACCGCGGACTCGTTCATCGTGTACTTCGAACGCATCCGGGACGAGATCCGCGAGGGCCGCAGCCTGCGCCCCGCCGTGGAGCGGGCCTGGCCGCGCGCCCGGCGCACCATCCTGGTCTCCGACTTCGTGTCGTTCCTCGCCGCCGCCGTACTGTTCATCGTCACCGTCGGCAAGGTCCAGGGCTTCGCGTTCACGCTCGGCCTGACCACCGTCCTCGACGTCGTGGTGGTCTTCTTCTTCACCAAGCCGCTCATGACGCTGCTGGCCCGCCGCAGGTTCTTCGCCGACGGTCACAAGTGGTCCGGCCTCGACCCGCGGAGCCTGGGCGCCAAGCCCCCGCTGCGCCGCACCCGCCGTCCTTCCGGTCCCACCACGGGCCCCGTCGACCCCAAGGGGGCGTGAGCGATGTCGAAACTCGGTAACCTCGGCGCGCGGCTGCACCGCGGCGAAGTCAGCTACGACTTCATCGGCAAGCGCAAGATCTGGTACGGCGTCTCCATCCTGATCACCATCACGGCCATCCTCGGCCTGGCGGTGCGCGGCCTGAACATGGGCATCGACTTCCAGGGCGGCGCCGTCTTCACCACCCCGACCAAGATGAGCGCCTCGGTCGCCCAGGTCGAGAAGTACGCCCACGACGCAGCCGGTCACGAGGCCGTCGTGCAGAAGCTCGGCAACGGCAGCCTGCGCATCCAGATCGCCGGCCTCGACACCGCCAAGTCCGACCAGGTCAAGCAGACCCTGGCCAAGGACCTGAAGCTCGACCCCGAGCGGCTCAACGCCGACCTGGTCGGCCCGAGCTGGGGCGAGCAGATCGCCAACAAGGCGTGGCAGGGCCTGGCGATCTTCATGGTGCTCGTGGTGATCTACCTGGCGATCGCCTTCGAGTGGCGCATGGCCGTCGCGGCCCTCGTCGCGCTGATCCACGACATCACCATCACCGTCGGCATCTACGCCCTCGTCGGCTTCGAGGTCACGCCCGGCACGGTCATCGGTCTGCTGACCATCCTCGGTTACTCGCTCTACGACACGGTCGTCGTCTTCGACAGCCTCAAGGAGCAGACCAAGGACATCACCAAGCAGACCCGCTTCACCTACAGCGACATCGCCAACCACTCGATCAACAGCACCCTGGTGCGCTCCATCAACACCACGGTGGTCGCCCTCCTCCCGGTGGCGGGCCTGCTGTTCATCGGCGGCGGTTTCCTCGGAGCGGGCACCCTCAACGACATCTCCCTGTCGCTGTTCGTCGGCCTCGCGGCCGGCGCGTACTCCTCGATCTTCATCGCCACGCCGCTCGTCGCCGACCTCAAGGAGCGCGAGCCGGCGATGAAGGCCCTCAGGAAGCGGGTCATGGCCAAGCGTGCCCAGGCCGCGGCCGGAGAGGCCCAGGGGGAGTCCCGGTCCGCCACCGGAGAACCGTCCGACGGCGCGGCGCCCGCTGTGGTGGGCCCGCGCGACCAGTCCGTGACCCGCAACCGGGGCCGCGGCCGACCCTCTGGAAAGCGCCGATGACCTCCATCCAGGAGCTGCTGCTCAGCCGTATCCGCGACGTGGCCGACTACCCGGAGCCGGGTGTGATGTTCAAGGACATCACCCCGCTCCTGGCCGACCCCGCCGCGTTCACGGCCCTCACCGACACGCTGGCCGAACTCGCCACGGCCACCGGGGCCACCAAGATCGTCGGCCTGGAGGCGCGGGGCTTCATCCTGGGCGCGCCGGTCGCCGTCCGCGCGGGACTCGGCTTCATCCCCGTCCGCAAGGCCGGCAAGCTCCCCGGAGCGACGCTGCGCCAGGCGTACGACCTGGAGTACGGCTCCGCCGAGATCGAGGTGCACGCCGAGGACCTGTCCGACGGTGACCGCGTGTTCATCGTGGACGACGTGCTCGCCACCGGCGGCACCGCCGAGGCCGCGATCAAGCTGATCGAGCGCGCCGGCGCACGCGTCTCGGGCGTAGCCGTCCTCATGGAACTGGGCTTCCTCCAGGGCCGGGCCCGCCTGGAGTCCGCCCTGAACGGCGCGCCCCTGGAGGCGCTGCTCCAGGTCTGAACCGGACCGAGCGGACCCTGAGCGGCCGCGAGCGCACCGGGCCGTCCCGGCCCGCGCTCGCGGCCGCTCCGCGTTTCACGGCCTCCGGGATCCGGCCGCCGGAATCCACCATCCGTCCCACGTGTTCCACTGGTGGGCCGTTCTCCCCACCGCCTGAAGGCGATGGCGGGGCGCGGGATCGCTACCATGGGGTTTCCGGAGCCTGACCGGGGGACCCGGATCGCGCACTAGGAGTCCTCTTGCCAGACGAGGCCCAGCCACTGACCGCCGCCAAGCCGGAGTCCGCCTCGGCGCCCGCGGTGAAGCCCGCGCCGAACGCGTCCGACGCGAAGAACGACCGGCGCGGCTCGGTCGAGCACGCCCAGTCGGCGCCGGTGGAGAAGACCGCCGACACCGCGCGCCCCAAGCCCGCCCCCGTGCGCCCCGCGGCCGGTCAGACCGCGCCCCGCTCCGGCTCCTCCAACCGGGTCCGCGCCCGCCTGGCCCGTCTGGGCGTGCAGCGCGCGAACCCGTACAACCCTGTGCTGGAGCCGCTGCTGCGGATAGTGCGCAGCAACGACCCCAAGATCGAGAACGCGACGCTCCGCCAGATCGAGCGCGCCTACCAGGTGGCCGAGCGCTGGCACCGCGGCCAGAAGCGCAAGAGCGGCGACCCGTACATCACCCACCCGCTCGCCGTCACCACCATCCTGGCCGAGCTGGGCATGGACCCGGCGACCCTGATGGCCGGCCTGCTGCACGACACCGTCGAGGACACCGAGTACGGCCTGGACGACCTGCGCCGGGACTTCGGTGACGTGGTCGCCCTGCTGGTGGACGGCGTCACCAAGCTGGACAAGGTCAAGTTCGGCGAGGCCGCGCAGGCCGAGACCGTGCGCAAGATGGTCGTCGCCATGGCCAAGGACCCCCGCGTCCTGGTCATCAAGCTCGCCGACCGCCTGCACAACATGCGCACCATGCGCTACCTCAAGCGCGAGAAGCAGGAGAAGAAGGCGCGCGAGACCCTGGAGATCTACGCGCCGCTCGCCCACCGGCTGGGCATGAACACCATCAAGTGGGAGCTGGAGGACCTGGCCTTCGCCATCCTCTACCCCAAGATGTACGACGAGATCGTGCGGCTGGTGGCCGAGCGCGCCCCCAAGCGCGACGAGTACCTGGCCATAGTCACCGACGAGGTCCAGGCCGACCTGCGCGCCGCCCGCATCAAGGCGACCGTCACCGGCCGGCCCAAGCACTACTACAGCGTCTACCAGAAGATGATCGTCCGCGGCCGGGACTTCGCGGAGATCTACGACCTGGTCGGCATCCGCGTCCTGGTGGAGACCGTCCGGGACTGCTACGCGGCGCTCGGCACCATCCACGCGCGATGGAACCCGGTCCCCGGCCGGTTCAAGGACTACATCGCGATGCCGAAGTTCAACATGTACCAGTCGCTGCACACGACGGTCATCGGCCCCAACGGCAAGCCGGTCGAACTGCAGATCCGCACCTTCGACATGCACCGCCGCGCCGAGTACGGCATCGCGGCGCACTGGAAGTACAAGCAGGAGGCCGTCGCCGGCGCCTCCAAGGTGCGCACCGACGCGCCGAAGTCGTCCGGCAAGGGCAAGGACGACCACCTCAACGACATGGCGTGGCTGCGCCAGCTGCTGGACTGGCAGAAGGAGACCGAGGACCCCGGCGAGTTCCTGGAGTCCCTGCGCTTCGACCTGTCCCGCAACGAGGTCTTCGTCTTCACGCCCAAGGGCGACGTGATAGCGCTCCCGGCCGGGGCCACCCCGGTCGACTTCGCCTACGCGGTGCACACCGAGGTCGGCCACCGGACCATAGGGGCACGCGTCAACGGTCGCCTCGTCCCGCTGGAGTCCACCCTGGACAACGGCGACCTGGTGGAGGTCTTCACCTCCAAGGCGCCCGGCGCCGGGCCCTCCCGCGACTGGCTGGGCTTCGTCAAGTCGCCCCGCGCCCGCAACAAGATCCGCGCCTGGTTCTCCAAGGAGCGCCGGGACGAGGCGATCGAGCAGGGCAAGGACGCGATCGTCCGCGCGATGCGCAAGCAGAACCTGCCGATCCAGCGCATCCTGACCGGCGACTCCCTGGTCACCCTGGCGCACGAGATGCGGTACTCCGACATCTCCGCGCTGTACGCGGCGATAGGCGAGGGTCATGTCTCCGCGCAGAACATCGTGCAGAAGCTCGTCCACGCGCTCGGCGGCGAGGAGGCGGCCACCGAGGAGATCGAGGAGCCGGTCCCGCCGACCCGGCGCAGCCGCAAGCGCCGCTCCAGCGCCGACCCCGGTGTCGTGGTCAAGGGCGTCGACGACGTGTGGGTGAAGCTGGCCCGCTGCTGCACCCCGGTACCGGGCGACCCGATCATCGGGTTCGTCACCCGGGGCAGTGGGGTCTCGGTGCACCGCAGCGACTGCGTCAACGTGGACTCGCTCTCCCGCGAGCCCGAGCGCATCCTCGACGTGGAGTGGGCGCCCACCCAGTCCTCGGTCTTCCTGGTCGCCATCCAGGTCGAGGCGCTGGACCGCTCCCGGCTGCTCTCGGACGTCACCCGCGTCCTGTCCGACCAGCACGTCAACATCCTGTCCGCGGCCGTGCAGACCTCCCGCGACCGGGTCGCCACCTCCCGCTTCACCTTCGAGATGGGCGACCCCAAGCACCTGGGCCACGTCCTGAAGGCGGTCCGGGGCGTGGAGGGCGTCTACGACGTCTACCGCGTGACCTCCGCCCGCAACCGCGGCTAGCGACGCATACGCCGAGGGGCTCCGTACGGTGTGTACGGAGCCCCTCGGCGTATGCGGTGGGGGAGTGTCTCAGCCCCCGAACTCCTCAAGACCCTTCAGCGCCTGGTCCAGCAGTGCCTGGCGGCCCTCCAGCTCACGCTCCAGCTTGTCGGCGCGGGAGGTGTTGCCCTGGGCACGGGCCTGCTCGACCTGGCCGCGGAGCTTGTCCACGGCGGCCTGGAGCTGACCGGTCAGACCCGCGGCACGCGCACGCGCCTCCGGGTTGGTCCGGCGCCACTCGGCCTCCTCGGCCTCCTGGATCGCCCGCTCCACCGCGTGCATCCGGCCCTCGACCTTGCCCCGCGCGTCGCGCGGCACGTGCCCGATGGCCTCCCACCGCTCGTTGACCGAACGGAACGCGGCACGCGCGGCCTTCAGGTCCCGCACCGGGAGGATCTGCTCGGCCTCCTCGGCCAGCGCCTCCTTGAGCTTCAGGTTCTCGCCCTGCTCCGCGTCCCGCTCGGCGAACACCGAGCTGCGCGCGGCGAAGAACACGTCCTGCGCGCCCCGGAAGCGGTTCCACAAATCGTCCTCGTGCTCGCGCTGGGCGCGGCCCGCGGCCTTCCAGTCCGCCATCAGCTCGCGGTACCGGGCCGCCGTGGCACCCCAGTCCGTCGAGCCCGACAGCGCCTCCGCCTCCGCGACCAGCCGCTCCTTCAGGCGCCGGGCGTCCTCGCGCTGCGAGTCGAGCTGGGCGAAGTGCGCCTTGCGGCGCTTGGAGAAAGCCGACCGGGCGTGCGAGAAGCGGTGCCACAGCTCGTCGTCGGACTTGCGGTCGAGCCGGGGCAGACCCTTCCACGTGTCCACCAGGGCCCGCAGCCGCTCACCGGCCACCCGCCACTGGTCGGACGCCGCGAGCTGCTCCGCCTCCGCGACCAGGTCCTCCTTGGCCTTGCGGGCCTCGTCGGACTGCTTGGCCCGCTGCGCCTTGCGCTCCTCGCGGCGCGACTCGACCTTCTCGACGAGCTTGTCCAGCCGGGCCCGCAGCGCGTCCAGGTCGCCCACCGCGTGGTGCGCGTCCACCTGCTCGCGGATGTGGCCGATCGCGGCCTGGGCGTCCTTCGCGGACAGATCGGTGGTCTGCACGCGCTTTTCGAGGAGGCCGATCTCGACCACCAGGCCCTCGTACTTGCGCTCGAAGTAGGCCAGCGCCTCCTCGGGGGAGCCGGCCGCCCACGATCCGACGACCTGCTCGCCGTCGGCCGTACGCACGTACACGGTCCCCGTCTCGTCGACGCGGCCCCACGGGTCGCTGCTCACAGCGCCTCCTCCACATGATGCCTGCGGGGAGCCTCCCGGCCCCCTGGCATCGTCCACAGTTTCGTCATCGCCAACATAGGCGACCGGCAGGGGGCCTGTCCGCATCCGGAGGCACCCAATTCCGCAGGCGACCGGCCCGCGGGGGCGGACCGGAACGCCCCGGCGGAGTCAGGACTTCGTGACCGTCGCCTTGTCGATCACGACCGTGGCGTTCGGGGCGCCGTCGCCCTGGCCGGTGTTCTCGCCCGCCTTGGCGATCTTGTCCAGCACCTTCAGCCCGGCCTTGTCGATCGTGCCGAAGGGGGTGTACGACGGCGGCAGCGGGCTGTCCTTGTACACCAGGAAGAACTGGCTGCCGCCGGTGTGCGGCTGCCCGGTGTTGGCCATCGCCACC
This sequence comes from Streptomyces griseoluteus, assembly GCF_004784465.1. Lineage (GTDB taxonomy): Bacteria > Actinomycetota > Actinomycetes > Streptomycetales > Streptomycetaceae > Streptomyces > Streptomyces griseoluteus. Next base: position 293,562 of record NZ_SRRU01000007.1, read on the forward strand.
GTGCCCGCCGGGTAGGTGTTCTTCTTGAGGCTCTTGTCCTTCAGGTTCTCGTCCGGGATCGTGTAGCCCGGTCCGCCGGTGCCGGTACCCGTCGGGTCACCGCACTGCAGGACGTAGATCCCGTTCGTGGTCAGCCGGTGGCACTTGGTGTGGTCGAAGAAGCCCTTGTCCGCGAGGTAGGAGAAGGAGTTCACCGTGTGCGGGGCCGCCGAGGCCTTCAGGGCCAGGCCGATGTCGCCGCAGGTGGTGGCCAGCTTCATCGTGTAGCCGGCCGACGTGTCGATCGACATCGCCGGCTCCTTCTTCCAGGACTGCTTCTTCACCGAGCCCTTGGCCGGCTTCTCGCAGGGGTCCGGGGCCTTGCTGGGGCTCGCGGACGCGCTCGGCGAGGAGCCGGCGGCGTCCACCTTCTTGTCGCCGTCGTCCTTCATCACGCCCGTCGTGTAGAGCGCCACACTGCCGATCACGATCACGCCGAGCACCGACGCGATCACCGAGTTGCGCATGCGCGCCTTGCGTCGCGCGTCCGTGCGCCGCTGCTGCTGCCGCAAGAACTTCTCCCGTGCGAGCTGACGCCGTCGCTGCTCCTGGCTGACCACCGGGTTTCTCCCTCATGCGTGTCGTATGCCGACCGGTACGTGTGCGTCCTGTGATCCGACAGGCGCGTGTAGCCCCGTACCGTATATGGGTTCGCTGAGGAAACGGCAGCGCCGGTAGGCTCTAGGGGGCTTCAGCACGCGGGTCCGCCCGCGCGCGAGCCCTCCCGTACCGACACAACGAAGGACGATCGTGCTCATTGCCGGGTTCCCCGCCGGGGCCTGGGGGACGAACTGTTATCTCGTCGCCCCCGCCGCCGGTGAGGAGTGCGTGATCATCGACCCCGGCCATCAGGCCGCCCCCGGCGTCGAGGAAGCGCTGAAGAAGCATCGCCTCAAGCCGACCGCCGTCGTCCTCACCCACGGCCACATCGACCACGTCGCCTCCGTCGTCCCCGTGTGCGGCGCGCACGACGTGCCCGCGTGGATTCATCCCGACGACCGCTACATGCTGAGCGACCCGGAGAAGGCGCTCGGCCGGTCCATCGGGATGCCGCTCATGGGCGAACTCACCGTGGGGGAGCCGGACGACGTCCGGGAGCTGACCGACGGGGCGAAACTGGACCTGGCCGGGATGGAGTTCTCCGTCGCCCACGCGCCGGGCCATACCAAGGGGTCGGTGACCTTCCGGATGCCCGAGAGCGCCGACGTGCCGTCGGTCTTCTTCTCCGGGGATCTGCTGTTCGCCGGCTCCGTGGGACGCACCGACCTGCCGGGCGGATCGATGGAGGACATGCTCGGGTCGCTGGCACGCGTCTGCCTGCCGCTCGACGACTCCACCGTGGTCCTGTCCGGCCACGGCCCCCAGACCACCATCGGCCAGGAACGCGCCACCAACCCCTATCTGCGGCAGGTGGCCGTCGGCCAGGGAACCGACCCGGCTCCCCGACGAGGAATGTGACGAGAGAGCTTCCGTGAGCACCTTCAAGGCCCCCAAGGGCACGTACGACCTGATCCCGCCGCAGTCCGCGCAGTACCTCGCCGTCCGGGAGGCCATCGCCGCCCCCCTGCGCAACTCCGGGTACGGCTACATCGAGACGCCGGGTTTCGAGAACGTCGAGCTGTTCGCGCGCGGTGTCGGCGAGTCCACCGACATCGTCACCAAGGAGATGTACGCCTTCGAGACCAAGGGCGGCGACCGCCTCGCCCTGCGTCCCGAAGGCACCGCCTCCGTGCTCCGCGCCGCTCTGGAGGCCAACCTGCACAAGGCGGGCAACCTCCCGGTCAAGCTCTGGTACTCCGGCTCCTACTACCGCTACGAGCGCCCGCAGAAGGGTCGTTACCGCCACTTCTCCCAGGTCGGCGCCGAGGCGATCGGTGCCGAGGACCCCGCGCTGGACGCCGAGCTGATCATTCTGGCCGACCAGGCGTACCGCTCGCTGGGCCTGCGCCAGTTCCGCATCCTGCTCAACAGCCTGGGCGACGCCGAGTGCCGTCCGGTGTACCGGGCCGCGCTCCAGGACTTCCTGCGCGGACTCGACCTCGACGAGGACACCCTGCGCCGCGCCGAGATCAACCCGCTGCGCGTCCTGGACGACAAGCGCGAGTCGGTGCAGAAGCAGCTCACCGGCGCCCCCCTGCTGCGTGACTACCTGTGCGACGCCTGCAAGGCGTACCACGAGGAGGTCCGCGAGCTGATCACCGCCGCCGGCGTCGCCTTCGAGGACGACCCCAAGCTGGTCCGGGGCCTGGACTACTACACCCGCACCACCTTCGAGTTCGTCCACGACGGTCTCGGCTCCCAGTCCGCCGTCGGCGGCGGCGGCCGGTACGACGGCCTCTCCGAGATGATCGGCGGCCCCGCGCTGCCCTCGGTCGGCTGGGCGCTCGGCGTGGACCGCACCGTCCTCGCCCTGGAGGCCGAGGGCGTGGAGCTGGACCTGCCGTCCACCACCAGTGTCTTCGCCGTCCCGCTCGGCGAGGAGGCCCGGCGGGTGCTGTTCGCCAAGGTCACCGAGTTGCGCAAGGTCGGCGTCGCGGCCGACTTCTCCTACGGCGGCAAGGGCCTGAAGGCCGCGATGAAGGCCGCCAACCGCTCCGGCGCCCGCTACGCGCTGGTGCTGGGCGAGCGCGACCTCGCCGAGGGCCAGGTCCAGGTCAAGGACATGGAGTCCGGCGAGCAGACGGCGGTCGGCCTGAACGAGGTCGTCGCGGAGCTGGAGTCCCGGCTCTGAGCCGCTGAGTCGCTGAGAGCAGTGAGGGGTCGACGGGCCGGACGGATCGCCGTCCGGCCCGTCACCGTTCGATCGCCTGTGCTGCCGTCCGGCCCGAACCGGCCGAAAATAGAGAAAGCGTGCCCCGCCCGCCTCGAACTTATGCACAGCGAACGGTGCGCGGGGGCGCCTGTGCGGCACAATGACCGATGCCCGAAGCAGGTCCGATCTAGCGAGTGACGGAATCGGCGTGATGAGCAAGACGACAGTCAACGACGTCTCCACCCAGTCCGGGCCCGAGCGTTCTCGCGGCACGGCCCGCGTCGAGGGCGGCAGCCGCGCCTTCGCCCTGATGCTGGTGATCACCGGCGCGGCCGGACTGCTCGCCGCCTGGGTCATCACACTCGACAAGTTCAAGCTGCTCGAGGCCAAGGTCGAGGGCAAGACCTTCGTCCCCGGCTGCAGCCTCAACCCGGTGGTCTCCTGCGGCAGCGTCATGGAGAGCAAGCAGGCCGCCGCCTTCGGCTTCCCCAACCCCATGCTGGGCCTGGTCGCCTACGGCATCGTGATCTGCGTCGGGGTGAGCCTGCTCGCCCGTGCCCGCTTCCCCCGCTGGTACTGGCTGACCTTCAACGCCGGCACGCTGTTCGGGGTCGGTTTCTGCACCTGGCTCCAGTTCCAGTCCCTGTACCGGATCAACGCCCTGTGCCTGTGGTGCTCGCTGGCCTGGGTCGCCACGATCATCATGTTCTGGTACGTCACCTCCTTCAACGTGCGCCAGGGCTTCCTGCCCGCCCCGCGCCCGCTGCGCTCGTTCTTCGGCGAGTTCACCTGGGTCCTGCCCGGGCTGCACATCGGGATCATCGGCATGCTGATCCTGACCCGCTGGTGGAGCTTCTGGACGAGCTGACCGACCGGTCCCGGCCGGCGGCCGGGGTCGTTGTCAGTGGCGTGATTTAGGGTTTTCGGTGTGGAAGCCGACCTGTTCACCGCCGCAGCCGAAGAACGCCAGGAGAAGGAGCCCGCGGGCAGTCCCCTGGCGGCGCGCATGCGTCCGCGCACCCTCGACGAGGTGGTGGGCCAGCGCCATCTGCTCAAGCCCGGCTCACCGCTGCGCAGACTGGTCGGCGAGGGCGGCCGGGGTCCGGCCGGACCCTCCTCGGTGATCCTCTGGGGCCCGCCCGGCACCGGCAAGACCACCCTCGCCCATGTCGTCTCCCGCGCCACCGACCAGCGCTTCGTGGAGCTGAGCGCGATCAGCGCCGGCGTCAAGGAGGTCCGCGCGGTCATCGACGGCGCCCGCCGCGCCGCCGGCGGCTTCGGCAAGGAGACCGTTCTCTTCCTCGACGAGATCCACCGCTTCAGCAAGGCCCAGCAGGACTCCCTGCTCCCGGCCGTGGAGAACCGCTGGGTCACCCTGATCGCGGCCACCACCGAGAACCCGTACTTCTCGGTCATCTCCCCGCTGCTCTCCCGCTCTCTGCTCCTCACCCTCGAACCGCTCACCGACGACGACGTACGCGACCTGGTGCGCCGCGCCCTCGCCGACGAGCGGGGCCTCGGCGGGACGCTCACCCTCCCCGAGGAGTCCGAGGAGCACATCCTGCGGGTGGCCGGCGGCGACGCCCGCCGCGCCCTCACCGTGCTGGAGGCCGCCGCCGGCGCCTCCCTCGACAAGGGCGACGACGACATCACCCTGACCACGCTGGAGGAGACCGTCGACCGCGCGGCGGTGAAGTACGACCGCGACGGCGACCAGCACTACGACGTGGCCAGCGCCCTGATCAAGTCCATCCGGGGCTCCGACGTGGACGCCGCCCTGCACTACCTGGCCCGCATGATCGAGGCTGGCGAGGACCCCCGCTTCATCGCCCGGCGCCTGATGATCTCCGCCAGCGAGGACATCGGCGTCGCCGACCCGGGCGCGCTGCCGATAGCCGTCGCGGCCGCGCAGGCCGTCGCGATGATCGGCTTCCCCGAGGCCGCGCTCACCCTCAGCCACGCCACCATCGCGCTCGCGCTGGCCCCCAAGTCCAATTCCGCGACCACCGCGATCGGCGAGGCCCTGGCCGACGTGCGCAAGGGCTTCGCGGGCCCGGTCCCGCCCCACCTGCGGGACGGGCACTACCAGGGCGCCAAGAAGCTGGGCCACGCCAAGGGGTACGTCTACCCGCACAACCAGGCCGACGGCATCGCCGCCCAGCAGTACGCCCCGGACGCCCTCAAGGACCGCGAGTACTACAACCCGACCCGGCACGGCGCCGAGGCGCGGTACGCGGACGCGGTCGAATGGACCAGGAAGCACCTGGGTCGAAAGCGGTCCTGAGCGCCCTGTAGACTGCCTCGAAGTGCTGAGTCCCGTGTCCGGGCCCCCGACAAGGGGGAACGGCTCACCAGAGCGGGACATCCAGCCGGAGAGTCCGGCCCCAGGGCGGGGTTCTCCAGGAGCGTCGCGCACCGTCGAAGGTGTCGCGGGCAGCCCACCACCCTCCGGCCGAGCGCCGGGACCGGTCGGTGGGCCACTCGCGTGCTGCACGTATGTGCCCAGTTCGGGGAACGGCTGCCCGGCCCGTCCGGCAAGGACAGGCAGGGTCTCCCCGGCTGCGGATGCGACCTCCCCTAACCCTGGTGAAGCCGTATTCGCATAAGAAACACGAGGTGTCGGTTCCATGGCGAACCAGTCCCGCCCCAAGGTCAAGAAGTCGCGTGCTCTCGGCATCGCGCTGACCCCGAAGGCCGTCAAGTACTTCGAGGCCCGCCCCTACCCGCCGGGCGAGCACGGCCGCGGCCGCAAGCAGAACTCGGACTACAAGGTCCGTCTGCTCGAGAAGCAGCGTCTGCGCGCGCAGTACGACGTGTCCGAGCGTCAGCTCGTCCGCGCCTACGAGCGTGCCTCCAAGGTTCAGGGCAAGACCGGTGAGGCCCTGATCATCGAGCTCGAGCGCCGCCTCGACGCGCTGGTCCTGCGTTCGGGCATCGCCCGCACGATCTACCAGGCCCGCCAGATGGTCGTCCACGGCCACATCCAGGTCAACGGCCAGAAGGTCGACAAGCCGTCCTTCCGTGTCCGTCCGGACGACGTCGTGCAGGTCCGCGACCGCTCCAAGGACAAGACCCTCTTCCAGGTCGCGCGCGAGGGTGGCTTCGCCGCCGACGGTGAGACCCCGCGCTACCTCCAGGTGAACCTCAAGGCCCTGGCGTTCCGCCTGGACCGTGAGCCGAACCGCAAGGAGATCCCGGTGATCTGCGACGAGCAGCTCGTCGTCGAGTACTACGCCCGCTGATCCCAGCCCCGGCGCAGCACCACGGCCCGTCGTCCCCCCGCCCTCCGGCGGACGGGACGGCGGGCTCGCGCGTTCCCGGCATCCCCCGTCGGAGCCCGGTAATCCGGTACGGAGCCCCGCCGGTGGCGCGATAGGCTCGGTGCACGACTTTATCGATGCTCAAGCACGTTTCAGGGAGCTGGTGCGCACAGTGTCCGGTGGAGAGGTTGCCGGGATTCTGGTGGCCGTCTTCTGGGCGATCCTGGTCTCCTTCCTCGCCGTAGCGCTGGCGAGGCTGGCCCAGACGCTCAAGGCGACCACCAAGCTCGTGGCGGACGTGACCGACCAGGCCGTCCCGCTGCTGGCGGACGCGTCCACGGCGGTGCGCTCGGCGCAGACCCAGATCGAGCGCGTCGACGCCATCGCCTCCGACGTGCAGGAGGTGACGTCGAACGCCTCCGCGCTCTCCTCCACCGTCGCCTCCACCTTCGGCGGCCCCCTGGTCAAGGTCGCCGCCTTCGGCTACGGCGTCCGCCGCGCGCTCGGCGGCCGCGACGAGGCCAAGCCCGCGAAGACGCCGCGCCGTACGGTGATCGTGGGCCGGACGGTCCCGGCCGCACGGCGGGGCAAGCGAAAGAAGGACTGAGGACCGCGATGTTCCGCCGTACGTTCTGGTTCGGCACCGGCGTCGCCGCCGGTGTGTGGGCCACCACCAAGGTCAACCGCAAGCTGAAGCAGCTCACCCCCGAGAGCCTCGCCGTCACCGCGGCCAACAAGGCGCTGGAGACCGGGCACCGGCTCAAGGACGCGGCGGTCGGCTTCGCACTCGACGTCCGCGACAACATGGTCCAGCGCGAGGCGGAGCTGGAGGAGGCGCTCGGCATCCACGAGAGCCCCGCCCTGCCGGAGCCCCGTCGGATCACCGCCATCGAGAACAACAGCAGCACAGTGAAGTACATCGAGAACACGACGTACTCGTACAACCGGAATGAGGACCACTGATGGAGTCGGCCGAGATTCGCCGCCGCTGGCTGAGCTTCTTCGAGGAGCGCGGGCACACCGTCGTCCCTTCGGCGTCGCTCATCGCGGACGACCCGACTCTGCTCCTCGTCCCGGCCGGCATGGTGCCCTTCAAGCCCTACTTCCTGGGTGAGGTCAAGCCGCCCTTCCAGCGCGCCACCAGCGTGCAGAAGTGCGTGCGCACGCCCGACATCGAAGAGGTCGGCAAGACCACCCGCCACGGCACCTTCTTCCAGATGTGCGGCAACTTCTCCTTCGGCGACTACTTCAAGGAAGGCGCCATCAAGTTCGCCTGGGAGCTGCTCACCAGCCCCCAGGACAAGGGTGGTTACGGCCTCGACCCCGAGCGCCTGTGGATCACCGTCTACAAGGACGACGACGAGGCCGAGCGCATCTGGCACGACGTCGTCGGCGTGCCCAGGGAGCGCATCCAGCGCCTGGGCATGAAGGACAACTACTGGTCCATGGGCGTCCCCGGCCCCTGCGGCCCCTGCTCCGAGATCAACTACGACCGCGGCCCCGAGTTCGGCGTCGAGGGCGGCCCCGCCGTCAACGACGAGCGGTACGTCGAGATCTGGAACCTCGTCTTCATGCAGTACGAGCGGGGCGAGGGCATCGGCAAGGACGACTTCGAGATCCTCGGGGACCTGCCGAGCCAGAACATCGACACGGGCCTCGGCCTGGAGCGCCTCGCCATGATTCTGCAGGGCGTGCAGAACATGTACGAGATCGACACCTCCATGGCCGTCATCGAGAAGGCCACCGAGCTGACCGGTGTGGCCTACGGCGACGCCCAGGCCTCGGACGTCTCGCTGCGCGTGGTCACCGACCACATGCGCACCGCCGTCATGCTGATCGGCGACGGTGTCACCCCCGGCAACGAGGGCCGCGGCTACGTGCTGCGCCGCATCATGCGCCGCGCCATCCGCAACATGCGCCTGCTGGGCGCCGACGGTCCCGTGGTCAAGCCGCTGATCGACGTCGTGATCGCCATGATGGGCCAGCAGTACCCCGAGCTGATCACCGACCGCGAGCGCATCGAGAAGGTCGCCGTCGCCGAGGAGAACGCCTTCCTCAAGACGCTCAAGGCCGGCACCAACATCCTCGATACCGCCGTCACCGAGACCAAGCAGTCCGGCGGCAGCATGCTCTCCGGCGACAAGGCGTTCCTGCTCCACGACACCTGGGGCTTCCCGATCGACCTCACCCTGGAGATGGCCGCCGAGCAGGGCCTCTCCGTGGACGAGACCGGGTTCCGCCGCCTGATGACGGAGCAGCGGGAGCGCGCCAAGGCCGACGCCCGCGCCAAGAAGACCGGCCACGCCGACCTCGGCGCCTACCGGGAGATCGCGGACGCCTCCGGCGCCACCGACTTCATCGGCTACAGCGACACCGAGAGCGAGACCACGATCGTCGGCATCCTCGTCGACGGCGTCTCCTCGCCGGCCGCCACCGAGGGCGACGAGGTCGAGATCGTGCTCGACCGCACCCCGTTCTACGCCGAGGGCGGCGGCCAGATCGGTGACACCGGCCGCATCAAGGTCGACACCGGTGCCGTCATCGAGGTCCGCGACACCCAGAAGCCGGTGCCGGGCGTCTACGTCCACAAGGGCGTCGTCCAGGTGGGCGAGGTCACGGTCGGTGCCAAGGCCCAGGCGTCCATCGACGCCCGCCGCCGCAAGGCCATCGCCCGCGCCCACTCGGCCACCCACCTGACCCACCAGGCGCTGCGCGACGCCCTCGGCCCGACGGCCGCCCAGGCCGGTTCGGAGAACCAGCCCGGCCGCTTCCGCTTCGACTTCGGCTCCCCGGCCGCCGTCCCGACGGCCGTGATGACCGACGTCGAGCAGAAGATCAACGAGGTGCTCTCCCGCGACCTGGACGTGCACGCCGAGGTCATGGGCATCGACGAGGCCAAGAAGCAGGGCGCCATCGCCGAGTTCGGCGAGAAGTACGGCGAGCGGGTCCGCGTGGTCACCATCGGCGACTTCTCCAAGGAGCTGTGCGGCGGCACGCATGTGCACAACACCGCCCAGCTGGGCCTGGTGAAGCTGCTCGGCGAGTCCTCCATCGGCTCCGGCGTGCGCCGGATCGAGGCGCTGGTCGGCATGGACGCCTACAACTTCCTCGCCCGCGAGCACACGGTCGTCAACCAGCTCAGCGAGCTGATCAAGGGACGCCCGGAGGAGCTGCCGGAGAAGGTCTCCGCGATGCTCGGCAAGCTGAAGGACGCCGAGAAGGAGATCGAGAAGTTCCGCGCGGAGAAGGTGCTCCAGGCCGCCGCCGGTCTCGCCGCGTCCGCCAAGGACGTGCGCGGCGTCGCCCTGGTCGCAGGCCAGGTCCCCGACGGCACCACTCCGGACGACCTGCGCAAGCTGGTGCTGGACGTGCGTGGGCGCATCCAGGGCGGCCGGGCCGCCGTGGTCGCCCTGTTCACGGTGAACAACGGCAAGCCGCTCACCGTGATCGCCACCAACGAGGCGGCCCGCGAGCGCGGCCTCAAGGCCGGTGAACTGGTCCGCACCGCCGCCAAGACCCTCGGCGGCGGCGGTGGCGGCAAGCCGGACGTCGCCCAGGGCGGCGGCCAGAACCCGGCCGCCGTCGGCGAGGCCGTCGACGCCGTCGAGCGCCTCGTCGCCGACACCGCGAAGTAGGCCGGGCCGTCATGCGCAGAGGACGCCGGCTCGCCGTCGACGTCGGGGACGCCCGGATCGGGGTCGCCTCGTGCGACCCCGACGGAATCCTCGCCACCCCGGTGGAGACCGTCCCCGGCCGCGACATCCCGGCCGCGCACCGCAGGCTGCGGCAACTGGTCGAGGAGTACGAGCCGATCGAGGTCGTCGTCGGGCTCCCTCGCTCCCTCAAGGGGGGCGAGGGCCCGGCGGCGGTGAAGGTGCGCGCGTTCACCCAGGAGCTGGCACGGGGCATCAAGCCGGTGCCGGTCAGGCTGGTGGACGAGCGGATGACCACGGTGACGGCCAGTCAGGGACTGCGCGCCTCGGGCGTGAAGTCCAAGAAGGGCCGCTCCGTGATCGACCAGGCGGCCGCGGTGATCATCCTCCAGCAGGCGCTGGAATCCGAACGGGTGTCAGGTGCACCACCCGGCGAGGGCGTCGAAGTGGTCATCTGATCGCGGTGCGGTAACGTTCCGCGCGATGCGGCGGTGTTCGAACAGCCGCCGCACAGCAAGAGGCGGAACGGAAGCCGGTCCTGGAGCCGGGCGACCGTCGGCCTCGCGGCTCTAGGGGATCGATGACTGAGTATGGCCGGGGCCCAGGCACCGAACCGTGGCATCCGGAGGACCCGTTGTACGGGGACGCCGGGTGGGGAGAGCAGGCGGCCCACGCGGGACAGCAGTACCCCTACGGCGGCCAGCCGCAGCACCCGCAGTACGACGGCTGGTCCCAGGACCAGCAGCCGCACTACGGGGGTCAGCAGTACCCCCAGTACGACGGTCAGGGCCAGCACTTCGATCCCCAGCAGACCGGGCAGCACCCGCATCCCCAGCAGCACCAGGGCGGCTGGGACGCCACGGGCACGCACGGCCATGTGCCCTACGCCGCCGATCCGGGCGACCCCTACGGGCAGCACCCCGTCGCCTACGGCGCCGAGCAGCCCGACCTCTACGGCACCGAGGACGCATACCCGCCGCCCCAGCCGCCCGGCCACCGGGACCCGGAGCCGGACCCCGAGCCCGGCTGGGACCCCCGGGGCGACGACGAGCACCCCACGCCCCCCGGGGACGACGACGGCACGGAGGAGCCGGCCGAGCGGCGCGGCAAGGGCCGCAAGCCCGTCAAGAGCAAGAAGGGCCGCACCGGCTGCGCCCTGATGGTCGTCGTCCTCGTCTTCGGCGGCGGCCTCGGCGGCGTCGCCTACTTCGGCTACCAGTTCTACAAAAATCGTTTCGCCCCCGCCCCGGACTACGCGGGCAGCGGCAACGGCGAGACGGTGACGGTCGAGATCCCCAAGGGTGCGGTCGGCGCCGACATCGGCCGCAAACTGAAGGAGGCCGGCGTCGTCCAGAGCGTCGACGCCTTCGTCTCGGCCCAGCTCGCGAACCCCAGGGGCAAGTCCCTCCAGGACGGCGTCTACACCCTCCAGAAGCACATGTCCGCCGCCAGCGCGGTGGAACTGATGCTCAGCCCGAAGAGCCGCAACAACCTCATCATCGCCGAGGGCACCCGCAACGCGGCCGTCTACGCGCTGATCGACAAGCGGCTGAAGCTGGCGAACGGCACCACCCAGAAGGTGGCCGCGAAGGACTACAAGTCCCTCGGCCTGCCCGCCTGGGCGCTCAACCACCCCGGCCTGAAGGACCCGCTGGAGGGCTTCCTCTTCCCGTCCAGCTACCCGGTCGGCAAGGACCAGAAGCCCAAGGACGTCCTGAAGGCGATGGTCGGCCGGGCCAACGAGAAGTACACGGCCCTGGGCCTCGACAAGAAGGCGTCCGCCGTGGGGCTCGAATCGCCCTGGGAGCTCCTGACCGCCGCGAGCCTGGTCCAGGCCGAGGGCAAGACGCACGACGATTTCCGCAAGATGGCCGAAGTCATCTACAACCGCCTCAAGCCGGACAACACCGAGACGAACCGGCTCCTCCAGTTCGACTCGACGTACAACTACCTCAAGGGCGCCAGCAACATCCACATCTCCGAGACGGAGATCAACGCCAACCGCAACCCGTACAACACGTACACCAACAAGGGTCTGCCGCCCGGCCCGATCGGCAACCCGGGTGACGAGGCGCTCAACGCGGCCCTGTCGCCGACGCACGAGGGCTGGATGTACTTCGTGGCCACGGACGGCATGAACAAGACCGAGTTCGCCAGGACGAACGCGGAATTCGAGAAGCTCAAGGAAAAGTTCAATGCCAGCTCGGGCAACTGACGCCCACCGTGCCGCCGTGCTCGGCAAGCCCATCGCCCATTCGCTCTCCCCGGTGCTGCACCGGGCCGCCTACGCCGAACTCGGGCTCGACGACTGGTCGTACGACCGGTTCGAGGTCGACGAGGCGGGGCTGGCCGGGTTCTTCGAGGGGCTGGGGCCCGAGTGGGCCGGGCTGTCGTTGACGATGCCGCTCAAGCGGGCCGTGATGCCCCTGCTGGACGAGGTCAGTGAGACGGCGGCCTCCGTGGATGCCGTCAACACGGTGGTGTTCACGGAGGACGGGCGCAAGGTCGGGGACAACACCGACATCCCCGGCATGGTGGCCGCGCTGCGCGAGCACGGGATCGAGGAGGTGGAGTCCGCCGCCGTCCTCGGCGCCGGCGCCACCGCCTCCTCCGCGCTCGCCGCCCTCGCCCGGATCTGCCCGGGCGAGGTCGTGGTGTACGTCCGCAGCGCCGCCCGCGCCGCCGAGATGCGGGAGTGGGGCGAGCGCCTCGACATGGACGTCCGCACCGCCGACTGGGCGGACGCCGCCGAGGCCCTGCACGCGCCCCTGGTGATCGCCACCACCCCCGCCGGCGCCGCCGACGCCCTCGCCACCGCCGTACCCGAGCGCCCCACCACCCTCTTCGACGTGCTCTACGACCCCTGGCCCACCGAGCTGGCGGCCCGCTGGTCGATGTTCGGCGGGGCCGTGGTCGGCGGCCTGGACCTGCTGGTCCACCAGGCCGTGCTCCAGGTGGAACGGATGACCGGCCGCACCCCGGCCCCGCTGGAGGCGATGCGCCGGGCGGGCGAACGGGCCCTCGCCGCCCGCTGACCCGCCGCACCCCGCCCCGCACCCGGGTCCCGAAATCCGGACCGAGGCCCGGATACCGGGCCCGGCGTGGGAGGATCGGAGGTGGCGGGCCGGGATCGCGCACCCGGTCGGGCCGCCGCCGTACGCGCGGACACGCGTAAGCGGGGCAGTACCGGGCGCGAAATCTGAGGAGCACCGTTGAGCAGGCTGCGTTGGCTGACCGCGGGGGAGTCCCACGGTCCCGCACTCGTCGCGACGTTGGAGGGACTTCCCGCCGGCGTGCCGATCACCACGGAGATGGTGGCGGATCATCTCGCGCGGCGGCGGCTCGGCTATGGGCGTGGCGCGCGGATGAAGTTCGAGCGTGACGAGGTCACGTTCCTCGGCGGTGTGCGGCACGGGCTCACCCTCGGCTCCCCGGTGGCGGTCATGGTCGGCAACACCGAGTGGCCCAAGTGGGAGCAGGTCATGGCGGCCGACCCGGTGGACGAGGAGGTGCTGGCCGGCCTCGCGCGCAACGCCCCGCTGACCCGCCCGCGCCCCGGCCACGCGGACCTGGCCGGCATGCAGAAGTACGGTTTCGACGAGGCCCGGCCGATCCTGGAGCGCGCCTCCGCGCGGGAGACGGCGGCACGGGTCGCGCTCGGCGCGGTCGCACGGTCGTACCTGAAGGAGACCGCCGGGATCGAGATCGTCAGCCACGTCGTGGAGCTGGCCGCCGCGAAGGCGCCGTACGGCGTGTACCCGACCCCGGCCGATGTCGAGCGGCTCGATCAGGACCCGGTGCGCTGCCTGGACGCGGACGCCTCGAAGGCCATGGTCGCGGAGATCGACCAGGCCCACAAGGACGGCGACACCCTCGGCGGCGTGGTCGAGGTGCTGGCGTACGGCGTCCCGGTCGGCCTCGGCTCGCACGTGCACTGGGACCGCAGGCTGGACGCCCGGCTCGCGGCCGCTCTCATGGGTATCCAGGCGATCAAGGGCGTCGAGGTCGGCGACGGCTTCGACCTGGCCCGCGTGCCGGGCTCGAAGGCGCACGACGAGATCCTCAGCACCCCCGAGGGCATCAAGCGCGCCACCGGCCGCTCCGGCGGCACCGAGGGCGGCCTGACCACCGGTGAGCTGCTGCGGGTGCGCGCGGCGATGAAGCCGATCGCCACCGTGCCGCGCGCGCTGGCCACGATCGACGTCGCCACCGGCGAGGCCGCGCAGGCCCACCACCAGCGCTCCGACGTGTGCGCGGTCCCGGCCGCCGGCATCGTGGCCGAGGCGATGGTGGCCCTGGTCCTCGCGGACGCGGTCGCGGAGAAGTTCGGCGGCGACAGCGTGGCCGAGACCCGGCGCAACGTCCGCTCCTACCTCGACAACCTGGCGATCGGATGAGCGCCGTGCCCGTGGTCGTCCTGGTGGGACCGATGGGCGTGGGCAAGTCCACCGTCGGACGGCTGCTGGCCGACCGGCTGGGCGCCCCGTTCCGGGACACCGACGACGACATCGTGGCCGCCCAGGGCCGCACCATCGCCGAGATCTTCGTGGACGACGGCGAGGATGCCTTCCGCGCGCTGGAGAAGCGCGCGGTGGCCGAGGCGCTCGCCGGGCACGCGGGCGTCCTCGCGCTGGGCGGCGGCGCCGTCCTCGACGCGGACACCCGGGCGCTGCTGGCCGCGCAGCGGGTGGTCTACCTCTCGATGGACGTCGAGGAGGCCGTGCGCCGCACCGGGCTGAACGCCGCCCGTCCGCTGCTCGCCGTCAACCCGCGCCAGCAGTGGCGCGTGCTGATGGAGGCCCGCCGCCATCTGTACGAAGAGGTCGCCACCGCCGTCGTGCCGACCGACGGACGCGGTCCCGAGGACGTCGCCCGAGCCGTCCTGGACGCACTGGAGTTGAAGGAAGCATGAGCGAGGCAGTCACCCGCATCCAGATCGCCGGCACGGCGGGCACCGAACCCTACGAGGTCCTGGTGGGCCGCCAGTTGCTGGGCGAGCTGGCCGGACTGATCGGCCAGAAGGCCAAGCGGGTCGCCGTCATCCACCCCGAGGCGCTCGCCGAGACCGGCGACGCGCTCCGCGCCGACCTGGTGGAGCAGGGGTACGAGGCGGTCGCCATCCAGGTGCCCAACGCCGAGGAGGCGAAGACCGCCGAGGTCGCCGCCTACTGCTGGAAGGCCCTCGGCCAGTCCGGCTTCACCCGCACCGACGTGGTCGTGGGCGTCGGCGGCGGCGCCACCACCGACCTCGCCGGCTTCGTCGCGGCGACCTGGCTGCGCGGGGTGCGCTGGATCGCCGTACCCACCACCGTGCTGGCCATGGTGGACGCGGCGGTCGGCGGCAAGACCGGCATCAACACCGCCGAGGGCAAGAACCTCGTCGGCGCCTTCCACCCCCCGGCCGGCGTCCTGTGCGACCTGGCCGCGCTGGACTCCCTCCCGGTGCACGACTACGTCTCCGGGCTCGCGGAGGTGATCAAGGCCGGCTTCATCGCCGACCCGGTGATCCTCGACCTCATCGAGTCCGACCCGGAGGCCGCCCGCACCCCGGCGGGACCGCACACCGCCGAGCTGATCGAGCGGTCGATCCGGGTCAAGGCCGACGTGGTCTCCTCCGACCTCAAGGAGACCGGCCGCCGGGAGATCCTCAACTACGGCCACACGCTCGGGCACGCCATCGAGAAGAACGAGCGCTACAAGTGGCGGCACGGCGCGGCCGTCGCCGTCGGCATGCACTTCGCCGCCGAACTCGGCCGTCTGGCAGGCCGGTTGGACGACGCGACCGCCGACCGGCACCGCGCGGTCCTGGAGTCCGTCGGCCTGCCCCTGCACTACCGCTACGACCAGTGGCCCAAGCTGGTGGAGGCGATGAAGGTCGACAAGAAGTCCCGCGGCGACCTGCTCCGCTTCATCGTGCTGGACGGCCTCGCCCGGCCGACCGTGCTGGAGGGCCCCGACCCGGCCGTGCTCCTCGCCGCCTACGGCGAGGTCGGCCAGTAGGTCCCGTACCGCCCGGTGTGCCCCGATTCCCCGCGAGGGGCGGGCACTTCGCACCGCCCCCGGCCGTTTCACCGAATGACGGCCGGGGGCGGTACCGTTCGGTAGGGTGCGGGCTCCGTACCCGCCTTCCGGCGCCGAGCGTGTGTACGAGATGGAGTGGCAACGGATGCAGCACGCAGTGGGATCTCCGCTGCCGCCGCCCCACCAGCCGGGGCACGGGCCGCACACCACCTGGGCACCGGCCGCGGGGGCGCCACAGGGTCCCAGCGTCCCGCCACCCGGTTTCTCGGGTGCCGTACCGCCCGCGCCGCTCACGCCACCGGCTCCGCCCGCGCAGGTCCCGGCTCCGCAGCACCCCGCCCCCCAGCACCCGGCGGCCCCGCCGCCCGCGCCCGATGTCTCCGGGCATGTGACGCTGCCGCCCGGCGGCCCCGTCGGCGTTCCCGCGGCGCCGCCCCACATGGCCGCGCCCGACCCCGCGGCCACCACGCTCGCTGTGCTGCTGATCGGTCCGGCGGGCGCGGGCAAGACCAGCGTGGCCAAGTACTGGGCCGACACCCGCCGGGTGCCCACCGCCCACATCAGCCTGGACGACGTCCGCGAGTGGGTCCGCTCCGGCTTCGCCGACCCGCAGACCGGGTGGAACGACCACTCCGAGGCCCAGTACCGCCTGGCCCGCCGCACCTGCGGCTTCGCCGCCCGCAACTTCCTGGCCAACGGGATCTCCTGCATCCTCGACGACGCGGTCTTCCCCGACCGCCCCGTCGTGGGGCTCGGCGGCTGGAAGCGCCATGTGGGCCCCGGCCTGCTCCCGGTGGTGCTGCTGCCGGGGCTGGACATCGTCCTGGAGCGCAACGCCGAGCGCTCGGGCAACCGCCGCCTCACCGACGAGGAGGTGGCCCGCATCCACGGCCGCATGGCCGGCTGGTACGGCTCCGGGCTGCCCATCATCGACAACTCCCAGCTGGACGTCCCCGGCACCGCACGGGTCCTCGACGAGGTGCTGGCCCGCGCGATCGCCAGCCCGCCGAACTGGTAGGGACACCGGCCGCACCCCACTCGGCCCCCGCCAACCGGCACAAACCGGTTACAACTTCTACGCTCGTGTCATGTCAGAGGTGTACGCGACCCGCCGATCCCGGCTGAGGGAACGCTGCAACGCGGCCGGTACCGCGGCAGCGCTCATCTCCCGCCCCGCCAATGTGCGCTACCTGGCGGGCGCCGCGCCCCAGGGCGCCGTCCTGCTGCTCGGCGGGGAGCAGGACCAGTTGGTGTGCCCCGTCCCGCCGGAGGACAGGCCCGCGGACGGGCGCCCCGACGAGTCCCTGGTCCTGCACATCCTGTCCACGCCCGGCCGCGACCCGGCCGTGGCCGCCGCCGACCTGGCCGGGAGCCAGGGCAGCGAGGCCCTCGCCGTGGAGGAGCACCACCTCACCGTCGCCCGGTACCGCGCCCTGGACGCCGTGGCGCCCAAGGTGCGCCTCGCCGGGCTCGGTACGGCCGTGGAGCAGCTCAGGCTGATCAAGGACGAGGAGGAGATCTCCTGTCTGCGCATCGGCGCCGAGATCGCCGACCAGGCCCTCGGCGAGCTGCTGGAGTCCATCCTGGTCGGCCGTACCGAGCGCCATCTCGCGCTGGAGCTGGAGCGCCGGCTGGTCGACCACGGCGCCGAGGGGCCCGCCTTCCCGACCTCGGTCGCCACCGGCCCCAACTCCGGCCGCGCGGGGCACCGTCCGACCGACCGGCGGGTGGAGGAGGGCGACTTCCTCTCCGTCTGCCTGGGCGCCGCCTACCGCGGTTACCGGTGCGAGATCGGCCGGACCTTCGTGATCGGCACCTCGCCGGCCGACTGGCAGGTCGAGCTGTACGACCTGGTCTTCGCCGCCCAGCGGGCCGGCCGTGAGGCTCTCGCACCCGGTGCCGCCTGCCGTGACGTGGACCGTGCCGCGCGCCAGGTGCTGGACTCCGCCGGGCACGGCGCGGCCCTCCAGGCGGCCACCGGTCACGGGGTCGGCCTCGAAATCGACGAGGACCCGCAGCTCGCCCCCGCGGCCATGGGTAAACTTGACGCTTGCGTGCCGGTCACCGTCGAGCCGGGGGTCCACCTTCCGGGCCGGGGCGGAGTCCGGATCGATGACACGCTCGTCGTCCGCCCCGAGGCGGACGGCGGACCCGAGCTACTCACCATCACGACCAAGGAACTGCTCGCCCTGTAGACAGGTGCGTGCGCCGGGGTCGTACGTCAGTCCAGGAGATTCCGCAACCGTGGCTTCCACGAACGACCTCAAGAACGGCATGGTGCTCAAGCTCGACGGGGGCCAGCTTTGGTCCGTCGTCGAGTTCCAGCACGTCAAGCCCGGTAAGGGCCCGGCCTTCGTGCGCACCAAGCTCAAGAACGTCCTCTCCGGCAAGGTGGTCGACAAGACCTTCAACGCCGGTGTCAAGGTCGAGACGGCCACCGTCGACAAGCGCGACATGCAGTACTCGTACAAGGACGGCGAGTACTTCGTCTTCATGGACATGGAGACGTACGACCAGCTCCACATCGACCCGAAGGCCGTCGGCGACGCCGCGAACTTCCTGATCGAGGGCTTCACCGCCGTCGTCGCCCAGCACGAGGGCGAGGTGCTCTTCGTGGAGCTGCCGGCCGCCGTCGAGCTGGTCATCCAGGAGACCGAGCCGGGCGTCCAGGGCGACCGCTCCACCGGTGGCACCAAGCCCGCCATCCTGGAGACCGGCCACCAGATCCAGGTCCCGCTCTTCATCACCACCGGCGAGAAGATCAAGGTCGACACCCGCACGAGCGACTACCTCGGCCGGGTGAACAGCTAACCGTGGCCGCCCGCAACACGGCCCGCAAGCGCGCCTTCCAGATCCTCTTCGAGGGTGACCAGCGCGGCACCGACGTCATCACGGTCCTCGCCGACTGGGTCCGGCTCTCCCGGAGCGACACCCGGCAGCCGCCCGTCAGCGAGTACACCATGCAGCTCGTCGAGGGGTACGCCGACCGCGCCCGCCGTATCGACGACCTGATCGCCCAGTACGCGGTGGGCTGGACGATCGACCGGATGCCGGTCGTCGACCGCAACCTGCTGCGCCTCGGCGCGTACGAGCTGATCTGGGAGGACGAGACCCCGGACGCGGTCGTCCTCGACGAGATGGTGCAGCTCGCGAAGGAGTTCTCGACGGACGAGTCGCCGGCCTTCGTGAACGGCCTCCTGGGCCGCTTCAAGGAGTTGAAGCCGAGCCTGCGGCGCGAGTAGTTCTTCGCCGGAGAGCGCCGTCGGGGCGCGGAGGGACTTCGTGTGCCGGCCCGTCAGGGCTGGTCGCGCGGTTCCCCGCGCCCCTTCGGGTTTCTCCGGGCCTGCCATGCCAAAAAGGCCGCCGGGGTGGCAGGGAAGATCTCCCCGCCACCCCGGCGGCACGTTTCTGCTGCTGAACCCGGCGGAGCGGTCAGCTGTCCTCGTGGGCGACCGCGCGGCGCGCGTCCGCGTCCAGGACGCCCCAGCTGATGAGCTGCTCGGTGAGGACCGAGGGCGACTGGTCGTAGATGACGGCGAGGGTGCGCAGGTCGTCCTGGCGGATCGACAGCACCTTGCCGTTGTAGTCACCGCGCTGGGACTGGATCGTCGCCGCGTACCGCTGGAGGGGGCCCGCCTTCTCGGCCGGCACGGTGGCCAGCCGCTCCAGGTCCAGGACCAGCTTCGGCGGCGGCTCGGCGGCCCCGCCCGGCGTGGTTCCCGGCAGCAGCTCCTGCACCGGAACGCCGTAGAAATCGGCCAGCTCGGCCAGGCGCTGTACGGTCACGGCACGGTCGCCGCGCTCGTAGGAACCGACCACCACGGCCTTCCAGCGCCCCTGGGACTTCTCCTCGACACCGTGGAGGGAAAGGCCCTGCTGGGTGCGGATGGCCCGGAGCTTGGCCCCGAGCTGTTTGGCGTATTCGCTGGACATATAGCTCCCCGGACACTGTGTAGACGCGGGCGGCAGGTGATCCCACCGCGCGGCTGGTAACTCACTGTGAGGTTACGCAGCGTGATTCTCCTGCGTCAAGCCGAATGGTCCACACCGACTCTTCCGTGGTAGTGGCCGCCCATTGGGCCAAGCGGGTGAAGAAGCCGCTCCGGCGACCTGCTAGGGTGGCTGGCGCAAATCCGACGTCCTTTAAAGTCCGTCCCGTGAGGCGGAGAAGGAGGTCCGTTTCGTATGGACACGCACGCCAATCAGCTGAACTCCGATGCCCGGCCCGTACTCGAAGGCCCGGACATCGCTCGCGTTCTGACCCGCATCGCCCACGAGATCGTCGAACGCGCCAAGGGCGCCGACGACGTGGTGCTCCTCGGCATCCCCACGCGAGGCGTCTTCCTCGCCCAGCGGCTCGCCGTCAAGCTGGAGCAGGTCACCGGCCGGAAGATCCCCGTCGGCTCGCTCGACATCACGATGTACCGCGACGACCTGCGCATGCACCCCCCGCGCGCCCTCGCCCGCACCGAGATCCCCGCTGAGGGTGTCGACGGCCGTCTGGTGGTGCTCGTCGACGACGTGCTCTTCTCCGGCCGCACCATCCGCGCCGCCCTCGACGCCCTGAACGACATCGGGCGCCCCCGCGCGGTGCAGCTCGCCGTCCTGGTCGACCGCGGACACCGGGAACTCCCGATCCGCGCCGACTACGTCGGCAAGAACCTCCCCACGTCGCTGCGGGAGACGGTCAAGGTCCAGCTCGCCGAGGAGGACGGACGGGACACCGTGCTGCTCGGTGCCAAGTCTGCCGACCAGTAGCGCTCACGGGTGCCCGGCCGCCTCGGCGCGCCCTGACGCACCCCGGCCCGCCCGAAACCTCCCGTATTAACTGCCTTACGGAGCCTGACAGATGCAGCGTCATCTCATCTCGGCCGCCGACCTCACCCGCGACGACGCCGTCCTGATCCTCGACACCGCCGAGGAGATGGCCCGGGTCGCGGACCGGCCGATCAAGAAACTGCCGACCCTGCGCGGCCGCACGATCTGCAACCTCTTCTTCGAGGACTCGACCCGCACCCGAATCTCGTTCGAGGCCGCCGAGAAGCGCCTCTCCGCCGATGTCATCAACTTCGCGGCCAAGGGCTCCAGCGTCTCCAAGGGCGAGTCCCTCAAGGACACCGCCCAGACGCTGGAGGCGATGGGAGTGGACGCCGTCGTCATCCGGCACAGTGCCTCCGGCGCCCCCTACCGCCTCGCCAACTCCGGCTGGATCGACGCCCCGGTCATCAACGCCGGCGACGGCACCCACCAGCACCCCACCCAGGCCCTGCTGGACGCCTTCACCATGCGCCGCCGCCTGATCGGCGCCGACGCCGGCCTCGGCCGGGACCTCGACGGCAAGCGCGTCACCCTCGTCGGCGACGTCCTGCACAGCCGGGTCGCCCGCTCCAACGTGGACCTGCTGCACACCCTGGGCGCCGAGGTCACCCTGGTCGCGCCGCCCACCCTGCTGCCGGTCGGCGTGGAGACCTGGCCCTGCGAGGTCTCCTACGACCTCGACTCCACGCTGCCCAAGTCCGACGCGGTGATGATGCTCCGCGTGCAGCGCGAGCGGATGAAGGCCGCGTTCTTCCCCACCGAGCGCGAGTACTCCCGCCGCTACGGGCTCGACGGCGACCGCATGGCCAAGCTGCCGGAGCACGCCATCGTGATGCACCCCGGTCCGATGGTCCGGGGCATGGAGATCACCGCCGAGGTCGCCGACTCCGACCGCTGCACGGTCGTGGAGCAGGTCGCCAACGGCGTCTCCATCCGCATGGCCGTCCTCTACCTGCTGCTCGGCGGCAAAGAGCCCGCCGGCACCGCCCACCTTCGTACCGAGGAGAAGTAAGACCCATGAGCAAGATCCTGATCCGTGGTGCGAAGGTGCTCGGGGGCGAGCCGCAGGACGTACTGATCGACGGCGAGCTGATCGCGGCGGTCGGCACCGGGCTGAGCGCCGAGGGCGCCGAGGTGGTCGAGGCCGACGGCAAGGTGCTGCTGCCGGGCCTGGTCGACCTGCACACCCATCTGCGCGAGCCGGGCCGCGAGGACTCCGAGACCGTGCTCACCGGCACCCGCGCCGCCGCCTCCGGCGGCTTCACCGCCGTCTTCGCCATGGCCAACACCTTCCCCGTCGCCGACACCGCCGGCGTGGTCGAGCAGGTCTGGCGGCTCGGCAAGGAGTCCGGCTACTGCGACGTACGCCCCATCGGCGCCGTCACCGTGGGCCTGGAGGGCAAGAAGCTGGCCGAGCTGGGCGCCATGCACGACTCGGCCGCCCAGGTCAGCGTCTTCTCCGACGACGGCAAGTGCGTGGACGACGCGGTGATCATGCGCCGCGCCCTGGAGTACGTGAAGGCGTTCGGCGGGGTCGTCGCCCAGCACGCCCAGGAGCCCCGGCTCACCGAGGGCGCCCAGATGAACGAGGGCGTCGTCTCCGCCGAGCTGGGCCTGGGCGGCTGGCCGGCCGTCGCCGAGGAGTCGATCATCGCGCGGGACGTGCTGCTCGCCGAGCATGTCGGCTCCCGCCTGCACATCTGCCACCTCTCCACGGCCGGCTCGGTGGAGATCGTCCGCTGGGCCAAGTCCCGCGGCATCGACGTCACCGCCGAGGTGTGCCCGCACCACCTGCTCCTGACCGAGGAGATGGTGCGCACCTACAACCCCGCCTACAAGGTCAACCCGCCGCTGCGCACCGAGCGCGATGTGCGCGCCCTGCGCGAGGCGCTGGCCGACGGCACGATCGACATCGTCGCCACCGACCACGCCCCGCACCCGCACGAGGACAAGGACTGCGAGTGGGCCGCGGCCGCCATGGGCATGGTCGGCCTGGAGACCGCGCTGTCCGTGGTGCAGGAGACCATGGTGGAGACCGGCCTGCTGGACTGGGCCGCGGTCGCCGACCGGATGTCCTTCACCCCGGCCCGGATCGGCAGCGCCACCGGCCACGGCCGCCCGGTCGCGGCGGGCGAGCCCGCCAACCTCACCCTCGTGGACACGGCCTACCGTGGACAGGTGGACCCCGCGCGCTTCGCCTCGCGCAGCCGCAACACCCCCTACGAGGGCCGCGAGCTGCCGGGCCGTGTCACCCACACCTGGCTGCGGGGCAAGGCCACGCTCATGGACGGGAAGCTCACGTGACACCTGCAACTCAGCTCGCCGTATCGCTCGCCACCGGGCTGGCGGACGAGAAGAAGTCGGCCGCGGTGACCGACTGGGCCGCCCGCCTGGGCTGGCTCGTCGGCCTGGCCCTCTTCGTCGCCCTCGTCTACTGGCTGATGCGCGAGGGCTGGAAGTGGCGCGGCACCCTCCAGAGCGACCTGCCCGGACTCCCCGAGGTGCCGGACGACCTCGGCGCCGGGAAACTCACACTCAGCGGCCGCTACCACGGCTCCACCACCGCGGGGCAGTGGCTGGACCGGATCGTGGCCCACGGCCTGGGCTCCCGCAGCCGGGCCGAGCTGACCCTCACCGACGCGGGGCTGGCCGTCGAGCGCCCCGGCGCCACCGACTTCTTCATCCCCGCCGGAGCGCTGCGCGGCGCCCGGCTCGACAAGGGCATCGCGGGCAAGGTCCTCACCGAGGGCGGACTGCTCGTGGTGACCTGGGCGCACGGCGAGAAGCTGATCGACTCCGGCTTCCGCTCCGACCACGCGGCCGAACACACCACCTGGGTCGACACCCTGAACCAGATGACCAACCACACGGAAGGCGCACGATGACGACCTCCACCAGGGGAGCCTCCAGGACTCCCGCCGTACTCGTCCTGGAGGACGGCCGTACCTTCCGCGGCCGCGCCTACGGGGCCGTGGGGGAGACCTTCGGCGAGGCCGTGTTCTCCACCGGCATGACCGGCTACCAGGAGACCCTGACCGACCCCTCCTACGACCGCCAGATCGTCGTCGCCACCGCCCCCCAGATCGGCAACACCGGCTGGAACGACGAGGACGACGAGTCCGGCCGCATCTGGGTCTCCGGCTACGTGGTGCGCGACCCAGCCCGCGTGCCGTCCAACTGGCGCTCCCGGCGCTCCCTGGACGACGAGCTGACCGCCCAGGGCGTCGTCGGCATCAGCGGCATCGACACCCGCGCCCTCACCCGCCACCTGCGCGAGCGCGGCTCCATGCGCGCCGGCATCTTCTCCGGCGAGGCGCTCGCCCCCGACGCCGAACTGGTGCAGCGGGTGCAGGCCCAGCCGCACATGAAGGGCGCGAGCCTCTACGAGGAGGTCGCCACCAAGGAGGCGTACGTCGTCCCCGCGGTCGGCGAGAAGAAGTTCACCGTCGCCGCGATCGACCTCGGCATCAAGGGGATGACCCCGCAGCGGATGGCCGAGCGCGGCATCGAGGTCCACGTGCTCCCGGCGACCGCCACGGCCGAGGACGTCTACGCCGTGGAGCCCGACGGCGTGTTCTTCTCCAACGGCCCCGGCGACCCGGCCACGGCCGACGGCCCGGTGGCCCTGATGACCGCCGTGCTGGAGCGGAAGACCCCGCTGTTCGGCATCTGCTTCGGCAACCAGATCCTCGGCCGCGCCCTCGGCTTCGGCACCTACAAGCTGAAGTACGGCCACCGAGGCATCAACCAGCCGGTCCAGGACCGCACCACCGGCAAGGTGGAGGTCACCGCGCACAACCACGGCTTCGCCGTCGACGCGCCGCTGGACAAGGTCAGCGAGACGAAGTTCGGCCGCGCCGAGGTCTCCCACGTCTGCCTGAACGACGACGTGGTGGAGGGCCTCCAGCTCCTCGACCAGCCGGCCTTCTCCGTGCAGTACCACCCCGAGGCGGCGGCCGGTCCGCACGACGCCGCCTACCTGTTCGACCGCTTCACGTCTTTGATGAGCACCGTCCGGGAGGGCCAGCGTGCCTAAGCGCTCCGACATCCAGTCCGTCCTGGTCATCGGCTCCGGCCCGATCGTGATCGGTCAGGCCGCCGAGTTCGACTACTCCGGCACCCAGGCGTGCCGCGTGCTCAAGGCCGAGGGCCTGCGCGTGATCCTGGTCAACTCCAACCCGGCGACGATCATGACCGACCCGGAGATCGCCGACGCCACCTACGTCGAGCCGATCACCCCCGAGTTCGTCGAGAAGATCATCGCCAAGGAGCGCCCCGACGCCCTCCTGCCCACCCTCGGCGGCCAGACCGCTCTGAACACCGCCATCTCGCTGCACGACAGCGGGGTGCTGGAGAAGTACGGCGTCGAACTGATCGGCGCCCGGCCCGAGGCGATCCACAAGGGCGAGGACCGCGACCTTTTCAAGGGCGTCGTGGAGGAGGTCCGCAAGAAGACCGGCCACGGCGAGTCCGCCCGCTCGGTCATCTGCCACACCATGGACGACGTCCTCCGCGGCGTGGAGACGCTCGGCGGCTACCCCGTCGTCGTCCGCCCCTCCTTCACCATGGGCGGCGCCGGCTCCGGCTTCGCCCACGACGAGGACGAGCTGCGCCGCATCGCCGGCCAGGGCCTCACGCTCTCCCCGACCACCGAGGTGCTCCTGGAGGAGTCCATCCTCGGCTGGAAGGAGTACGAGCTGGAGCTGATGCGCGACAAGAACGACAACGTCGTGGTCGTCTGCTCCATCGAGAACTTCGACCCGATGGGCGTGCACACCGGCGACTCGATCACCGTCGCCCCCGCGATGACGCTGACCGACCGCGAGTACCAGCTGCTGCGCGACGTCGGCATCGCCATCATCCGCGAGGTCGGCGTCGACACCGGCGGCTGCAACATCCAGTTCGCCGTCAACCCCGAGGACGGCCGGGTCATCGTCATCGAGATGAACCCGCGCGTCTCGCGGTCCTCCGCGCTCGCCTCCAAGGCCACCGGCTTCCCGATCGCCAAGATCGCCGCCAAGCTGGCCGTCGGCTACACGCTGGACGAGATCCCGAACGACATCACGCGGGAGACCCCGGCCTCCTTCGAGCCCACGCTCGACTACGTCGTCGTCAAGGCCCCCCGCTTCGCCTTCGAGAAGTTCCCGCAGGCCGACTCCACGCTCACCACCACGATGAAGTCGGTCGGCGAGGCCATGGCCATCGGCCGCAACTTCACCGAGGCGTTCCAGAAGGCGCTGCGCTCGCTGGAGAAGAAGGGCAGCCAGTTCACCTTCATCGGTGACCCCGGCGACAAGAAGGCCCTCCTCGAAGAGGCGGTACGCCCCACCGACGGCCGGATCAACACCGTCATGCAGGCGATCCGCGCGGGTGCCACCCCGGAGGAGATCTTCGAGTACACGAAGATCGACCCCTGGTTCGTGGACCAGCTCTTCCTCATCAAGGAGACCGCGGACGAGCTGGCCGAGGCCTCCGAGCTGACCGCCGAGCTGCTCGCCGAGGCCAAGCGGCACGGCTTCTCCGACCTCCAGATCGGTGAGATCCGGGGCCTGCGCGAGGACGTCGTCCGCGAGGTCCGGCACGTGCTCGGCATCCGCCCGGTCTACAAGACGGTCGACACCTGCGCCGCCGAGTTCGCCGCCCGGACGCCGTACTTCTACTCCTCCTACGACGAGGAGAGCGAGGTCGCGCCGCGCGAGAAGCCCGCCGTGATCATCCTCGGCTCCGGGCCCAACCGCATCGGCCAGGGCATCGAGTTCGACTACTCCTGCGTCCACGCCTCCTTCGCGCTCTCCGACGCCGGGTACGAGACCGTGATGGTCAACTGCAACCCGGAGACCGTCTCCACCGACTACGACACCTCCGACCGGCTCTACTTCGAGCCGCTCACCCTGGAGGACGTGCTGGAGATCGTGCACGCGGAGTCCCTCGCCGGCCCCGTCGCCGGTGTGGTCGTGCAGCTCGGCGGGCAGACCCCGCTGGGCCTCGCGCAGGCCCTGAAGGACAACGGCGTGCCGGTGGTCGGCACGCCGCCCGAGGCCATCCACGCCGCCGAGGACCGGGGCGCCTTCGGCCGCGTGCTCGCCGAGGCCGGCCTGCCCGCGCCCAAGCACGGCACCGCCACCACCTTCGCCGAGGCCAAGGCCATCGCGGACGAGATCGGCTACCCGGTCCTGGTCCGCCCCTCCTACGTCCTCGGCGGACGCGGCATGGAGATCGTGTACGAGGAGGAGCGGCTCTCCGCGTACATCGAGGAGTCCACCGAGATCAGCCCGTCCCGGCCGGTCCTCGTGGACCGCTTCCTGGACGACGCCATCGAGATCGACGTCGACGCCCTCTACGACGGCGAGGAGCTGTACCTCGGCGGCGTCATGGAGCACATCGAGGAGGCCGGCATCCACTCCGGCGACTCGGCGTGCGCCCTGCCCCCCATCACGCTGGGCGGCTTCGACATCAAGCGGCTGCGCGCCTCCACCGAGGCCATCGCCAAGGGCGTCGGCGTCCGCGGACTGATCAACATCCAGTTCGCCATGTCGGGCGACATCCTCTACGTCCTGGAGGCCAACCCGCGCGCCTCCCGCACGGTCCCCTTCACCTCCAAGGCGACCGCGGTCCCGCTCGCCAAGGCCGCCGCCCGCATCTCGCTGGGCACGACCATCGCCGAGCTGCGTGCCGAGGGCCTGCTGCCCGCGACCGGGGACGGCGGCGAGCTCCCGCTGGACGCGCCGATCTCCGTCAAGGAGGCCGTGATGCCCTGGTCCCGCTTCCGGGACATCCAGGGCCGCGGCGTGGACACCGTGCTCGGCCCGGAGATGCGCTCCACCGGCGAGGTCATGGGCATCGACTCCGTCTTCGGCACGGCGTACGCCAAGTCGCAGGCGGGCGCGTACGGCCCGCTGCCCACCAAGGGCCGCGCGTTCATCTCGGTCGCCAACCGCGACAAGCGCTCGATGATCTTCCCGGCCCGCGAGCTGGTCGCGCACGGCTTCGAGCTGCTGGCCACCTCCGGCACCGCCGAGGTCCTCAAGCGCAACGGCATCAACGCCACCGTCGTGCGCAAGCAGTCCGAGGGCACCGGCCCGAACGGCGAGCGGACCATCGTCCAGCTCATCCACGACGGCGAGGTCGACCTCATCGTCAACACGCCCTACGGCACCGGCGGCCGCCTCGACGGCTACGACATCCGTACGGCGGCCGTGGCCCGCTCGGTGCCCTGCCTGACGACCGTCCAGGCGCTCGCCGCCGCCGTCCAGGGCATCGACGCCCTCGGCCGCGGGGACGTGGGCGTCCGCTCCCTCCAGGAGCACGCGGAACATCTGAACGCGGCCCGCGACTAGCCGCGCCGAGGGGGACACCGGAAACGGTGTCCCCCTCTTCATGAGCCACGCCCGCCCCCGCCTTCGAGGACTCTCCCCATGTACAAGCTGTTCTTCCGGCTGATCTTCCAGCGGATGGACCCGGAACAGGCCCACCACCTCGCCTTCCGCTGGATCCGTCTGCTCGCCCGCATCCCGGTCCTGCGCACCTTCGCCGCCGCCGCGCTGGCCCCCCGGCATGAGGAACTGCGCACCGAGGCCCTCGGCCTGCGCATGCACGGCCCCTTCGGACTCGCCGCCGGCTTCGACAAGAACGCCGTCGGCATCGACGGACTCTCCATGCTCGGCTTCGACCACGTCGAGATCGGCACCGTCACCGGCGAGGCCCAGCCCGGCAACCCGAAGAAGCGGCTGTTCCGGCTGGTCGCCGACCGCGCCCTGATCAACCGCATGGGCTTCAACAACGAGGGCTCCCTCGCCGTCGCCGCCCGCCTCGCCTCCCGGCGCCCGGTGTTCCGTACGGTCGTCGGCGTCAACATCGGCAAGACCAAGGCCGTCCCCGAGGCGGACGCGGTCGCCGACTACGTGAAGTCCGCCGAGCGGCTCGCCCCGCACGCCGACTACCTCGTGGTCAACGTCTCCTCCCCGAACACCCCCGGCCTGCGCAACCTCCAGGCGACCGAGGCGCTGCGCCCGCTGCTCGGCGCCGTGCGCGAGGCCGCCGACCGCGCCACCGGCGACCGCCGCGTGCCGCTCCTGGTGAAAATCGCCCCCGACCTCGCGGACGAGGACGTCGACGCCGTGGCCGACCTCGCCGTGGAACTCGGCCTGGACGGCATCATCGCCACCAACACCACCATCGCCCGCGAGGGCCTCGGCCTGCGTTCCGCGCCCTCGGTGGTCAAGGAGACCGGCGGGCTGTCCGGCGCGCCGCTGAAGGCACGCTCGCTCCAGGTGCTGCGCCGCCTGTACGCGCGCGTGGGCGACCGCATCACCCTGGTGGGCGTGGGCGGCGTCGAGACCGCCGAGGACGCCTGGCAGCGCATCCTGGCCGGCGCCACCCTGGTCCAGGGCTACAGCGCCTTCGTCTACGAGGGCCCCTTCTGGACCCGCGCCGTGCACAAGGGCCTCGCCGCCCGGCTCAAGGCCAGCCCGTACGCCACCCTCGCCGACGCGGTCGGCGCCGACGTCAGGAACCCCGCATGACCGAGCCCTTCGGTACCCGTCTGCGCCGTGCCATGGACGAGCGCGGCCCGCTGTGCGTCGGCATCGACCCGCACGCCTCGCTGCTCGCCGACTGGGGCCTGAACGACGACGTGACCGGCCTGGAGCGGTTCAGCCGCACGGTCGTGGAGGCCGTCGCCGACCGGGTCGCCGTCGTGAAGCCGCAGAGCGCGTTCTTCGAGCGGTTCGGCTCGCGCGGTGTCGCCGTCCTGGAGCGCGTCGTCGAGGAGACCCGGGCGGCGGGCGCCCTGGTCGTGATGGACGCCAAGCGCGGCGACATCGGCTCCACCATGGCCGGGTACGCGGAGGCGTTCCTGCACAAGGACGCCCCGCTGTTCTCGGACGCGCTCACCGTCTCCCCGTACCTCGGCTACGGCTCGCTCGCCCCTGCGGTCGAGCTGGCCCGCGAGAGCGGCACCGGGCTGTTCGTGCTCGCGCTGACCTCCAACCCGGAGGGTCCCGAGGTGCAGCACGCGGTCCGCGCGGACGGGCGCAGCGTCGCCGCGACCATGCTGGCCCATCTCGCCGCCGAGAACGCGGGCGCCGAGCCGCTGGGCTCCTTCGGCGCGGTCGTGGGCGCCACGGTGGGGGACCTGTCGTCCTACGACCTCGCCATCAACGGGCCGCTGCTCGCCCCCGGCGTCGGTGCCCAGGGCGCCACCCCGGAGGACCTCCCGGCGGTGTTCGGGAGCGCGGTGGGCAACGTGGTGCCGAACGTCAGCCGGGGCGTGCTGCGGCACGGTCCCGACATCGCGGCGCTGCGGGCGGCCACGGCGGCCTTCGCGGGCGAGATCCGGGCCGCCGTCGCGGGCTCCTGAGCACGGCGGACGGGCTCGGCCGGGGGTCCGGGAGGCGAATACATCCACGAATCGTGGGCAGTATGCCCGAAAAGTCCGTCCTCACGGAGGCTGACCAGGACTTTTCCGCTGTTCTCGCTGACTCCGGCGGACATGCCCGCTAGTCTCCGAGGCAGTGAGAGCGGGCGAGCGTGTTGCTCGTGGCTCCCCAGGTGTGGGGCGACTAGGTTCCTCACCGGTCCGTATCCGACAGTTCGACATCCGAGGTGACGTAGGCGTGGCTCTTCCGCCCCTTACCCCTGAACAGCGCGCAGCCGCGCTCGAAAAGGCCGCCGCGGCTCGCCGGGAGCGGGCCGAGGTCAAGAATCGACTCAAGCACTCCGGCGCCTCGCTGCACGAGGTCATCAAGCAGGGCCAGGAGAACGAGGTCATCGGCAAGATGAAGGTCTCGGCCCTGCTGGAGTCCCTGCCGGGCGTGGGCAAGGTCCGCGCCAAGCAGATCATGGAGCGACTGGGCATCTCCGAGAGCCGCCGTGTCCGCGGCCTCGGTTCCAACCAGATCGCCTCCCTGGAGCGTGAGTTCGGCAGCACCGGCTCCTGAGTCCGGGCGCAGCCCGGACCGGAGTCCCGGACACTCCGGGATTGCTGGAATAATCGCTGCATGGCTGGAACATTCCGGGGGACGTCCCCCGTACCCCCGGACGCACGTCCGCGGCTGACCGTGCTCTCCGGCCCCTCCGGGGTCGGCAAGAGCACGGTCGTCGCCCATATGCGCAAAGAGCACCCCGACGTCTGGCTGTCGGTGTCCGCGACCACCCGCAAGCCGCGCCCCGGTGAGCAGCACGGCGTCCACTACTTCTTCGTCACCGACGAGGAGATGGACAAGCTGATCGCCAACGGCGAGCTGCTGGAGTGGGCCGAGTTCGCCGGCAACCGCTACGGCACGCCCCGCGCGGCCGTGCTGGAGCGGCTGGAGAAGGGCGAGCCGGTGCTGCTGGAGATCGACCTCCAGGGCGCCCGGCAGGTCCGCGAGTCGATGTCCGACGCCCAACTGGTCTTCCTCGCCCCGCCGTCCTGGGACGAGCTGGTGCGCAGGCTCACCGGCCGGGGCACCGAGCCGCCGGAGGTCATCGAGCGCCGGCTGGAGGCGGCCCGGACGGAACTGGCCGCCGAGCCCGAGTTCGACGTCACCCTGGTCAACACCTCCGTCGAGGACGTGGCCGGGGAGCTGCTAGCCTTGATGGACGTTGTGTGATCGTGACCGCCGTCCATCAACAGGACCTACCGGTCACGGTGCTCCACACCGACTGATTCTTTCCCACCCATCGGAAGGCAGAGCGTGTCCTCTTCCATCACCGCGCCCGAGGGCATCATCAACCCTCCGATCGACGAGCTCCTCGAGGCCACCGACTCGAAGTACAGCCTGGTGATCTACGCGGCCAAGCGCGCCCGTCAGATCAACGCGTACTACTCGCAGCTCGGTGAGGGCCTCCTCGAGTACGTCGGTCCGCTCGTCGACACCCACGTCCACGAGAAGCCGCTCTCGATCGCGCTGCGCGAGATCAACGCCGGTCTGCTGACCTCCGAGGCCATCGAGGGCCCGGCCCAGTAGTTCCCTCCGCTCGCGGTCGTACTTTCAGATCGCGGTCGACTTGTCCACAGGCCCGGCAGTCATGCTGCCGGGCCTGTGGTGTGTCATGGGTGTCATAGGTTCTCGAAAGTCCGGGGAGACGGTGGAGACGGTGGACAAGCCGAAGGTCGTGCTGGGCGTCAGCGGGGGCATCGCCGCGTACAAGTCCTGTGAGCTGCTCAGACGGTTCACCGAGTCGGGGCACGACGTGCGGGTGGTGCCGACCGCCTCCGCGCTGCACTTCGTCGGCGCCGCCACCTGGTCCGCGCTGTCGGGCAACCCGGTCACCACCGAGGTCTGGGACAGCGTCCACGAGGTGCCGCACGTCCGCATCGGGCAGCACGCCGACCTCGTGGTGGTCGCGCCCGCCACCGCCGACATGCTCGCCAAGGCCGCGCACGGCCTTGCCGACGACCTGCTCACCAACACGCTGCTCACCGCGCGCTGTCCGGTGGTCTTCGCCCCGGCGATGCACACCGAGATGTGGGAGCACCCGGCCACCCAGGAGAACGTGGCCACCCTGCGCCGCCGGGGCGCGGTCGTCATCGAGCCCGCCGTGGGCCGCCTCACCGGCGTCGACACCGGCAAGGGGCGGCTGCCCGACCCGGCCGAGATCTTCGAGGTGTGCCGCCGGGTGCTGGCGCGGGGCGTGAGCGAACCCGACCTCGCGGGCCGCCATGTGGTGGTCTCGGCGGGCGGCACCCGTGAACCGCTCGACCCGGTGCGCTTCCTCGGCAACCGCTCCTCCGGCAAGCAGGGGTACGCCCTCGCCCGGACCGCCGCCGCGCGCGGGGCCCGCGTGACCTTGGTCTCGGCCAACGCCTCCCTGCCCGACCCGGCCGGGGTGGACATCGTGCACGTCGGCACCGCCGTCCAGCTCCGCGAGGCGGTGCTCAAGGCCGCGGCCGACG
Source organism: Streptomyces griseoluteus (assembly GCF_004784465.1). Taxonomy (GTDB): domain Bacteria; phylum Actinomycetota; class Actinomycetes; order Streptomycetales; family Streptomycetaceae; genus Streptomyces; species Streptomyces griseoluteus. Next base: position 325,983 of record NZ_SRRU01000007.1, read on the forward strand.
CCGACGCCGTGGTCATGGCCGCCGCCGTCGCCGATTTCCGCCCGGCGGTCTACGCGAGCGGGAAGATCAAGAAGAAGGACGGCCAGGAGCCCGAGCCAGTCGCCCTGGTCCGCAACCCCGACGTGCTCGCCGAGGTCTCCGCCGAGCGCGCCCGCCCCGGCCAGGTCGTCGTCGGCTTCGCCGCCGAGACCGACGACGTGCTGGCCAACGGCCGCGCCAAGCTGGCCCGCAAGGGCTGCGACCTGCTGGTGGTCAACGAGGTGGGGGAGCGCCGGACCTTCGGCTCGGAGGAGAACGAGGCGGTGGTCCTCGGCGCCGACGGCACCGAGACGGCCGTACCGCACGGGCCGAAGGAGGCCCTCGCGGACACCGTCTGGGACCTGGTGGCGGCCCGGCTGGGCTGAGCGGCTGGGCCGTTCGGGGCGGTCCGTTGTCGGCCACCCGGAGTCTTTTTTTCACACCGCGATGGCGCGTGGCGGATCTGTTCAAGGCCGCGCTCCAGCGTGCAGAATGCCTGTGCCGCAGGTCACAGCGTTCTCGCTGGGCGAGAACGGGTGGCCCTGCGGCCAGGTGCGACCGATAAACTGTTCGCGGACGACGTTGGGCGCAGCTCCCGACGTGGTCCTTCAATGATCAGCCAGCAGCCGCTGCAACCCCAGGGAGCGTTGTGTCCCGTCGCCTGTTCACCTCGGAGTCCGTGACCGAAGGTCACCCCGACAAGATCGCTGACCAGATCAGCGACACCATTCTCGACGCGCTGCTCCGTGAGGACCCCTCGTCCCGCGTCGCCGTCGAGACGCTGATCACCACCGGCCTGGTGCACGTGGCCGGCGAGGTCACGACCAAGGCTTACGCGCCCATCGCCCAGTTGGTGCGCGAGAAGATCCTCGAGATCGGCTACGACTCCTCCAAGAAGGGCTTCGACGGCGCCTCCTGCGGCGTCTCGGTGTCCATCGGCGCGCAGTCCCCGGACATCGCGCAGGGCGTCGACACGGCGTACGAGTCCCGGGTCGAGGGCGACGAGGACGAGCTGGACAAGCAGGGCGCGGGCGACCAGGGCCTGATGTTCGGCTACGCCTCGGACGAGACGCCGACGCTGATGCCGCTGCCGATCTTCCTGGCGCACCGCCTGTCCAAGCGCCTGTCCGAGGTCCGCAAGAACGGCACCATCCCCTACCTGCGCCCCGACGGCAAGACCCAGGTCACCATCGAGTACGACGGCGACAAGGCCGTCCGTCTCGACACGGTCGTGGTCTCCTCCCAGCACGCCTCGGACATCGACCTCGAGTCGCTGCTCGCGCCCGACATCCGCGAGTTCGTGGTCGAGCCCGAGCTGAAGGCCCTGCTGGACGAGGGCATCAAGATCGACACCGAGGGCTATCGCCTGCTGGTCAACCCGACCGGCCGCTTCGAGATCGGCGGCCCGATGGGCGACGCCGGCCTCACCGGCCGCAAGATCATCATCGACACCTACGGCGGCTTCGCCCGTCACGGTGGCGGCGCCTTCTCGGGCAAGGACCCGTCCAAGGTGGACCGCTCGGCCGCGTACGCGATGCGCTGGGTCGCCAAGAACGTGGTGGCCGCGGGCCTCGCCTCGCGCTGCGAGGTCCAGGTCGCCTACGCGATCGGCAAGGCCGAGCCGGTCGGTCTCTTCGTGGAGACCTTCGGCACCGCCAAGATCGACCCCGAGAAGATCGAGAAGGCCATCGACGAGGTCTTCGACCTCCGCCCGGCCGCGATCATCCGCGACCTCGACCTGCTGCGCCCGATCTACGCCCAGACGGCGGCCTACGGCCACTTCGGCCGTGAGCTCCCCGACTTCACCTGGGAGCGCACCGACCGCGTCGACGCCCTGCGCAAGGCCGCCGGCGTCTGATCCGCACCACGTGAACCGGGGCCCGGCCTCCCTTCGGGGACGCCGGGCCCCGGCATGTTCCGGGTGGCTCGGCGGGCGGTGCTGTCAGTGGTCTTTGGTAAGAATGCAAGCGTGAGCAGCGACAACGGGCCGGGGGACGGCGGGGCCGAGGGGCCGCCGCCGGAGCAGCTCGCGCTCATCCGGGAGAGCGTGCGCGGCGCCGATGTACCGCGCGCCAAACCGCGCACCTGGCGTGGGGCCGCGCTCGCCAAGGACCGGCCGGTCGCGCGCGTGCTCGTCGACAAGGGCGTCCTGCATCTCGACCGGTACTTCGACTACGCGGTGCCCGAGGAACTCGACGCCGACGCCCAGCCCGGCGTCCGGGTCCGGGTGCGGTTCGGCGCCGGGCGGCACCGGGTGCGGGACGGGCGGCGCGAGGGCGGCGGCCTGATCGACGGCTACCTGATCGAGCGGCGGGACGAGTCCGACTACGCGGGGCCGCTCGCCGCCCTCGCCCAGGTCGTCTCCCCGGAGCCGGTGCTCGGTGAGGAACTCCTCGGGCTGGCCCGCGCCGTCGCCGACCGGTACGCGGGCAGCCTCGCCGACGTGCTGCAACTGGCCGTACCGCCGCGCAGCGCCCGCGCGGAGAAGCGCGCTTCCCCCCAGCCCCTCCCCGCGCCCCCCGCCCCGGACGCGGGCACCTGGGCCCGCTACGAGCACGGTCCCGCCTTCCTCGACGCCCTGGCCTCCGGCGGTTCGCCCCGTGCGGCGTGGAACGCGCTGCCCGGACCCGAGTGGAGCGAGGAGATCGCCCGCGCCGTCGCCGCCACCCTCACCTCGGGACGCGGCGCCCTGGTCGTCGTCCCCGACGGGCGGACCGCCGCGCGGGTCGACGCCGCGCTGACCGGGCTGCTCGGCAAGGGCCGCCACGCGCTGCTCACCGCCGACGCCGGACCCGAGAAGCGGTACGCGCAGTGGCTCGCGGTCCGGCGCGGCTCCGTACGGGCGGTCGTCGGCACCCGCGCCGCCATGTTCGCCCCCGTGCGGGACCTCGGGCTCGTGGCCGTCTGGGACGACGGCGACGACAGCCACAGCGAGCAGCACGCGCCCCAGCCGCACGCCCGCGACGTCCTGCTGCTGCGCGCCTCCCTCGACAAGTGCGCGTTCCTGGTGGGCAGTTGGAGCTGCACGGTGGAGGCCGCGCAGCTCGTCGAGAGCGGCTGGGCACGGCCCCTGACCGCTGGCCGCGAGCAGGTCCGCCGGGCCGCGCCGCTGGTACGCACCGTCGGGGACACCGACCTCGCCCGTGACGAGGCCGCCCGTGCCGCCCGGCTGCCCAGCCTCGCCTGGCAGGCCGTCCGGGAGGGGCTCAGGACCGGCCCGGTGCTGGTGCAGGTGCCCCGGCGCGGATACGTACCCCGCCTGGCCTGTGCCCAGTGCCGGGCGCCCGCGCGGTGCGCGCACTGCGCCGGGCCGCTCCAGGCGCAGGACGCGGGGGCGCTGCGGTGCGAGTGGTGCGGGCGGGAGGAGCACTCCTGGCACTGTCCCGAGTGCGGAGGCTTCCGGCTGCGCGCCCAGGTCGTCGGCGCGCGCCGTACCGCCGAGGAGCTGGGGCGCGCCTTCCCTGCCGTGCCGGTGCGCACCTCCGGGCGCGAGCACGTGCTCGACACGGTGCCGGCCGCGCCCGCCCTGGTCGTCAGCACGCCGGGCGCCGAGCCGGTCGCCGAGGGCGGTTACGCGGCCGCGCTGCTGCTCGACGGCTGGGCCATGCTCGGCCGGCCGGACCTGCGCTCCGGCGAGGACGCGCTGCGCCGGTGGATCGGCGCGGCCGCGCTGGTCCGGCCGCAGAGCGACGGCGGGACCGTGGTGGTCGTGGCCGAGCCGACGCTGCGGCCCGTGCAGGCGCTGGTCCGCTGGGACCCCGTCGGGTTCGCGGTCCGGGAGCTGGCCGAACGGTCCGAGCTGGGATTTCCGCCGGTGTCCCGGATGGCCGCGGTGTCCGGGACGGCGGAGGCGGTCGCGGAGTTCCTCGCGGCCGTGGAGTCACCCCCGGACGCGGAGGTACTGGGGCCGGTGCCGCTGCCGCCGACCCTGCCCGGCCGGCCCCGCCGCCCCGGCGCGCCCCCGCCGGGGGAGCAGTGGGAACGGGCGCTGATCCGGGTACCGCCCGGCAGCGGCTCCGCCCTGGCGGCCGCCCTGAAGACGGCCCAGGCGGCGCGGATGGCGCGGGGGAGTGGAGAGCCGGTCCGGGTGCGGATCGATCCGCCGGACATCGGCTGAGGGTTCGTCCCGGCACACGAACGCCCTCCCGGTCGGTCGCCGGGAGGGCGCGGGTCGGGCCGGTCAGCCGCTGCGGGGGCCGGGGAAGGCCGGGGGCCTCGGGTCGTCGCGGAGGGTGGGGCTGCCCGAGGTCGGCTGGGTCGGCATGGAGCGGGCCGCGGGGACGGTCGGCATGCCGGTGTTGATGGTGCGGGTGCCCGAGGGCTCGCCGGCCCGCTCGGCCTCGGCCGCGGCCTGGGCGGCGGCCCGGCGGGCGCCGTAACGGCGGTGCACGGCCTGCTTGGTGACGCCGAGCGCGGAGCCCACCGCGTCCCACGAGAAGCCGAGCGAACGGTCGAAGTCCACGGCCGCCGTCACCAGGGTCTCGACGCTGTCCCGGAGTTCCTGGGCGAGGCGGACCGTCGGGGCCGGGGCGCGTCCGTAGACGACAAAGCCGGTGGACGGGCCGGAGCGGCGGGGACGGTAGACGTTGCCGAGCTGGGCGGTGAGGGTGCGCAGCGCGTCCACCTGCCGGCGGACCCGCTCGATGTCGCGCACCAGCAAGTGCAGGCTGGCACGGGCCTGGGCGTCGTGCGTTGCGTGGTCGGCCATGAACAAGCCTCTCGAACCGGCGTTGAAAGGAAGTGGGCGGCCGAAGCGGCCCGAAGTGGTCAACTCTCTCTTGACCAACGCGTGGGCGCTCCGCTGGTCACGGGGTGGGGCGTGCGGGGTGTGTCTGTACGCCGGGGTCTCCCACCCGCGCACCACCCGTTCGCTGTTGGCCGGTGGGCTGGACAACATGTGGGGCGCTCACCGTCGGCGGCCTCGGGCCGCTGGGCGGCGGCGCCTGCGGCGATCCGGCGTCCGCGGCCATCGTCCCGCCGCGCGGGCATCACTCTGGCGTCCGCGGCCATCTCCCGGCGTCCACAGGCTGGCGATCTGGTGCCCCTCGGCGGTCATAGACTTGTCCGTCGGCCGTCTGCCGTCGTTCGAGAGGCTTGTTGTTGACCATGAGGCTTGTCTTCGCCGGTACCCCAGAGGTCGCCGTTCCCGCTCTGGACGCTCTGATCGAATCCGGGCGGCACGAGGTGGCCGCTGTCGTCACGCGGCCCGACGCGCCCGCCGGGCGGGGCCGCAGGCTGGTCGCGTCGCCCGTGGCCGAGCGGGCGGAGGAGGCCGGGATCGAGGTGCTGAAGCCGTCCAGCCCGCGCGACCCTGCCTTCCTGGAGCGGCTGCGGGAGATCGGCCCGGACTGCTGCCCGGTCGTCGCCTACGGCGCCCTGCTGCCCCGCGTCGCCCTGGACATCCCCGCCCACGGCTGGGTCAACCTGCACTTCTCGCTGCTGCCCGCCTGGCGCGGAGCCGCGCCCGTGCAGCACTCGATCATGTCGGGCGACCAGATCACCGGCGCCTCCACCTTCCTCATCGAGGAGGGCCTGGACTCCGGCCCGGTCTACGGCACCGTCACCGAGGAGATCCGGCCCACCGACACCAGCGGCGACCTGCTCACCCGGCTCGCCTTCGCCGGTTCCGGGCTGCTCGCGGCCACCATGGACGGCATCGCGGACGGCACCCTGAAGGCCGTACCGCAGCCCGCCGAGGGCATCACGCTCGCGCCGAAGATCACGGTCGAGGACGCCAAGGTCGACTGGGCGGCGCCCGCGCTGCGCGTCGACCGGGTGGTGCGCGGCTGCACGCCGGCCCCCGGCGCGTGGACCGTGTTCCGGGGCGAGCGGCTCAAGCTCGTGCAGCTCGCGCCGGTGCCCGAGCGGACCGACCTCGCGCCTGGCAGGCTCGCCGTCGGGAAGAACAGCGTGCACGTCGGCACGGGTTCGTACGCGGTCGAGCTGCTCTGGGTGCAGGCGCAGGGCAAGAAGCCGATGCGGGCCGCCGACTGGGCGCGCGGGGCGCGGATCGCCGAGGGCGAGTCGCTCGGGGGCTGACACCCCGCGAGTGGGGGGTGACGGTCCACCGACGTACGCTGGTGACCGCACCCCCTGACCACATCCGGAGCACCTTTCCCGTGAGCGAGCAGTCCCGTCGGCCGCACCGGCCCGCCAAGCCCTACCGGCGCCCCCAGAAGGACCCCGTCCGCGTCCTCGCCTTCGACGCGCTGCGCGCGGTGGACGAACGGGACGCCTACGCCAACCTCGTGCTGCCCCCGCTGCTGCGCAAGGCGCGGGAGAACGGCGACTTCGGCGCGCGGGACGCCGCCCTCGCCACCGAGCTGGTCTACGGCACGCTGCGCCGCCAGGGGACGTACGACGCGATCATCGCCGAGTGCGTGGACCGCCCGCTGCGCGAGGTGGACCCGCCGGTGCTCGACGTACTCAGCCTCGGCGCGCACCAGTTGCTCGGCACGCGCATCCCCACCCACGCCGCCGTCTCGGCCTCGGTCGAGCTGGCGCGGGTGGTGCTCGGCGACGGCCGGGCCAAGTTCGTCAACGCCGTGCTGCGCAAGATCGCCCAGCACGACCTGGACGGCTGGCTGGAGCGGGTCGCGCCGCCCTACGACGAGGACCCCGAGGACCACCTCGCCGTCGTCCACTCCCACCCCCGCTGGATCGTCTCCGCGCTGTGGGACTCCCTCGGCGGCGGCCGCGCCGGCATCGAGGAACTCCTCGCGGCGGACAACGAGCGCCCCGAGGTCACCCTCGTCGCGCGGCCCGGCCGGTCCACCCCGGAGGAACTGCTGACCGAGGACGCGGCCGTGGCCGGTGACTGGTCCCCGTACGCGGTACGCCTCACCGAGGGCGGCGAGCCGGGCGCGGTGGAGGCCGTGCGCGAGGGCCGGGCCGGTGTGCAGGACGAGGGCAGCCAGCTGGTCGCCCTCGCCCTCGCCAACGCGCCCATCGACGGCCCCGACGAGAAGTGGCTCGACGGCTGCGCCGGCCCCGGCGGCAAGGCCGCGCTGCTGGCCGCCCTGGCCGCCCGGCGCGGTGCCACCCTGGTCGCCTCCGAGAAGCAGCCGCACCGTGCGGGCCTGGTGGCCAAGGCGCTGGCTGGCAACCCCGGCCCGTACCAGGTGATCACCGCCGACGGCACCCGTCCGCCGTGGCGCCCCGGCACCTTCGACCGCGTCCTGATGGACGTCCCCTGTACCGGCCTCGGCGCCCTGCGCCGCCGCCCCGAGGCCCGCTGGCGCCGCCGCCCCGAGGACCTCGAGAACTTCGCCCCGGTCCAGCGAGCCCTGCTGCGCACCGCCCTGGACTCCGTCCGCGTGGGCGGAGTGGTCGGCTACGCCACCTGCTCCCCCCACCTGGCAGAGACCCGGGCCGTGGTGGCCGACCTCCTGAAGCAGCACCCCGACACCGAACTGATCGACGCCCGCCCCCTCCTCCCCGGCGTCCCCGACCTGGGCGAGGGCCCCGACATCCAGCTCTGGCCCCACAAACACGGCACGGACGCGATGTACCTGGCGTTGATCCGCCGCACGGCGTGAGCAGGTTCCTGACGGCCTGCCCCTGATCCCGGGCGCCCTGGAAACCCCGCCCAGGCGAGTCAGCTCAGGGGCGCGGGGAACTGCGCGAACGACCCCCACCGGGCCGGCACCCGAAGAACGACCGCACCTCCGACGGCCCGACGCCGCACCCCCCGGAGGGGCATGGCAGGCTTGGTCCATGGCCGCGCAGATCAACCCCAGCATCCTGTCCGCAGACTTCGCCCGCCTCGCCGACGAGGCGAAGGCGGTCGAGGGCGCCGACTATCTCCACGTCGACGTCATGGACAACCACTTCGTCCCGAACCTCACGCTCGGCACCCCCGTCGTGGAGTCCCTGGCCCGTGCCACGGACATCCCGCTGGACTGCCACCTGATGATCGAGGACCCCGACCGCTGGGCCCCGCAGTACGTCGAGGCGGGCGCCTCCTCGGTGACCTTCCACGTCGAGGCGGCGCACGCCCCCGTCCGGCTCGCCCGCGAGATCCGCGCCAAGGGCGCCCGCGCCGCCATGGCCCTCAAGCCCGCGACGCCGATCGAGTCGTACGAGGACATGCTCCCCGAGCTGGACATGCTGCTGATCATGACGGTCGAGCCGGGCTTCGGCGGGCAGGCGTTCCTCGACATCACGCTGCCCAAGATCCGCCGTACCCGCGACCTGATCGCCAAGCACGGCCTGCAGATGTGGCTCCAGGTGGACGGCGGTGTCTCGGCCGAGACGATCGAGCGCTGCGCCGAGGCGGGGGCGGACGTCTTCGTCGCCGGATCGGCCGTGTACGGGGCCCAGGACCCGGCCGAGGCGGTCCGTGCGCTGCGCGCGCAGGCGGACCGCGCGATCGCCGATTCGACCTGGGCGTGCGGCCACTGAGTCACGCGTAGGTGAACGGTTGAGAGAAGGCCGCCCATCAGGGCGGATTCACGGCGCCGGATCTGCGAGGATGAACGGCGAATCCAGAGTGTGAACAGCAGTGAGGAGAGCGCCGTGTCGGGTATGTCGGCGGGCCGGTCAGCCATGCGGATGGGACCCGCTGAGCTGGTGCAGGCGGCGGCCATGGCCCGCCGCTTCTACCTGGAGGGCAAGTCCAAGATCCAGATCGCCGAGGAGTTCGGCGTCAGCCGCTTCAAGGTGGCCCGGGTCCTGGAGACCGCCCTCGAACGGGATCTCGTCCGTATCGAGATCCGCGTCCCGGCCGAGCTGGACGCGGAGCGCTCGGACGCGCTCCGGGCCCGGTACGGCCTCAGGCACGCCGTCGTGGTCGAGTCCCCGGCCGACGCCGAGGAGACCCCCGACCCGGAGAACCTGGGCGAGGTCGCCGCCGACCTGCTCGGTGAACTCGTCGACGAGGGCGATGTCCTCGGCCTCGCCTGGGGCCGCTCCACCATCCACATGGCGGCCGCGCTCGACCGGCTTCCGCCGTGCACGGTGGTGCAGCTGACGGGCGTGTACGACGCCGGGACCGCCGAGCGCGGCTCGGTGGAGGCCGTCCGCCGCGCCGCCCAGGTGTCCGGCGGGGACGCCCACCCCATCTACGCGCCGATGCTGCTGCCGGACGAGGCCACGGCCGCCGCCCTGCGCAACCAGACCGGGATCGCCCGCGCCTTTGAGTACTTCGACAAGGTCACGGTCGCCTGCGTCTCCATCGGTTCCTGGGAGCCGGGCATCTCCACGGTGCACGACATGCTCAGCGACGAGGAGCGCGCGCACTACGCCTCGCTCGGCGTCGCCGCCGAGATGTCCGCGCACCTCTTCGACGCCGACGGGCGCCGGATCGGACGGGACCTGGGCGAGCGGTGCATCACGGTCAAGACCGACCAGTTGCGCCGTATCCCCGAGGTCGTGGCCATCGCGGGCGGCCAGCGCAAGGCCCCGGCGATCGACGCGGTGCTGCGCTCCGGGCTGGTCACCAGCCTGGTGACGGACACCTCGGCCGCGGACTACCTGCTCACCGCGGGCGCCGCGCCGAAGCCCGCGCTCAGCCGCGCCGACCCCGACGGGGTCTGAGTCCCGACGGGGTCTCGAGTCCCGGCGGGGTCCGAGGACGAATCCGGCGGAAGGCTGCCACGGCGGGCGGGCCGTGGCAGCATCTTCGGCATGCTGTCGCGGTTCGTCCCCCGGATCCCGAAGAGATACAGCGGCCGGGCGCGCCTGCTCGCCGGTGTGCTGGCCGTCCTCGGTGCCCTGCTGGCCGGCTGCGCCGGTACGGACGCGGCCACCGAACCCCCGGCCGCCTCCCGGAACGCCGCCTCGGTCCCGGCCTGGGCCGCGGGCATGGCCGCCGTCCCCGAGTCCCGGCTGCCTGTCGAGGCCCGGCGCACCCTCGCCCTCGTCGACAAGGGCGGCCCCTACCCGTACGCGCGGGACGGGACCGTCTTCGGGAACTTCGAGGGCCGTCTCCCCAGGCACCAGCGCGGTTACTACCACGAGTACACCGTGCCCACCCCCGGCTCCAGCGGCCGGGGCGCCCGGCGCATGGTCACCGGGGACGGCGGGGAGTTCTACTACACCGATGATCATTACAACTCGTTCCGGGCGGTGCTGAGATGAGCGAAGACCTTGTCGACCGGGTCGCGGTCACCCTCGACCTCAAGGGGGTCCGCGACAAGGCCGGGCTGATGGACCGGGTCGTGGCCGCGCTGGACCTGCCCGACTGGTTCGGCCGCAACTGGGACGCCCTGCTGGACTCGCTCTCCGACACCAGCGTGTGGCCCCCGGCCGCCATCGAGCGCGGGCTGCTGATCGTCGTACGGAACTGGGAGCCGTTCGCCGAGCTGAACGGGCAGGAGTGGCGCATCGCGCGGGACGTGTTCTCCGAGGCGGTGGACCGCACCTCGTTCCTCGACGTGGTGCTCGCCCTTGGAGGAACCTCCGAGCTGTGACCGCGGGTCCCTGGAGGTTCCGTGAGGGCATGGTCAAGGCCCTGGCATGGGAGAATGAAGTACGTGCTCTTTCCCCCTGGCGCACCCGTCGGGGGGTCACCTCTGATCGACTGGGATGTGCGGCACGTGCGTTTCCTCAATGACATCCAGCCCGCCTACGACCTGACGTACGACGACGTCTTCATGGTGCCGAGCCGATCGGCGGTCGGTTCCCGGCAGGCGGTGGACCTCGGCTCTCCCGATGGCACCGGTACCACCATCCCGCTGGTCGTCGCCAACATGACCGCCATCGCGGGACGCCGGATGGCGGAGACGATGGCCCGGCGCGGCGGCCTGGTGGTCATCCCGCAGGACATCCCGATCGACGTCGTCACCGAGGTCGTCTCCTGGGTCAAGAGCCGCCACCTCGTCCTGGACACCCCGATCGTGCTGTCCCCGCACCAGACGGTGGCCGACGCGCTGGCCCTGCTGCCCAAGCGGTCGCACAACGCCGGTGTCGTCGTGGACGCCGACTACCGTCCCGTCGGTGTCGTCACCGACCAGGACCTCAGCGGGGTCGACCGCTTCACCCAGCTCGAAGTGGTCATGTCCCGCGACCTGCTGCTGCTCGACGCCGGCATCGACCCGCGCGAGGCGTTCAACATCCTGGACGCGGCCAACCGCCGCTATGCCCCGGCCGTCGACGCCGAGGGCCGCCTGGCCGGCATCCTCACCCGCAAGGGCGCCCTGCGCGCCACCCTGTACACCCCGGCCGTGGACGCCGACGGCAAGCTCCGCATCGCGGCGGCCGTGGGCATCAACGGCGACGTGGCGGGCAAGGCCAAGCAGCTTCTCGACGCCGGCGTGGACACCCTCGTCATCGACACCGCGCACGGCCACCAGGAGTCGATGATCAGCGCGGTCCGCACCGTGCGCGCCCTCGACCCGCAGGTGCCGATCGTCGCGGGCAACATCGTCTCCGCCGAGGGCGTCCGCGACCTGATCGAGGCGGGCGCCGACATCATCAAGGTCGGCGTCGGACCGGGGGCCATGTGCACCACCCGGATGATGACCGGCGTGGGCCGCCCGCAGTTCTCCGCCGTGCTGGAGTGCGCCGCCGAGGCGAAGAAGCACGGCAAGCACGTATGGGCCGACGGCGGTGTCCGCCACCCGCGCGACGTCGCCATGGCGCTCGCGGCCGGTGCCTCCAACGTCATGGTCGGCTCCTGGTTCGCCGGCACCTACGAGTCGCCCGGCGACCTCCAGCAGGACGCCAACGGCCGCCTGTACAAGGAGTCGTTCGGCATGGCGTCCGCCCGCGCGGTGCGCAACCGCACCTCCGAGGAGTCGTCGTACGACCGCGCCCGCAAGGGCCTCTTCGAGGAGGGCATCTCCACCTCCCGCATGTTCCTCGACCCGGCCCGGCCGGGCGTGGAGGACCTGGTCGACTCGATCATCGCGGGCGTCCGCTCCTCCTGCACCTACGCCGGTGCCGGTTCGCTGGAGGAGTTCGCGGAGAAGGCCATCGTCGGCATCCAGAGCGCGGCCGGGTACGCCGAGGGCATGCCCCTGCACGCCAGCTGGAGCTGATCACCCGCTCGTTCCCCGTACGGCCCCCGCCCCCCTCTCCGGGAGCGGGGGCCGTACGCGTGCGGGGCCGTCCCCCAGGCTCCCCGGCCGCCCGGACGTCACCTCGCGCAACCATCGAAAAGCCCCGCGCAACGAACTCGCGCCGGGATGCGATGAACGCAACGATCTTGCGGAGATGCGCAAGGTTGCTCCATTACGCCCGTGAAACCCGACCTCATAGGGTCGGGCGCTGTACACAGGCGTGGCGGGGACCCCGCTCGGCGGGTCCCGGCTGTCAGGGGTTCCGCCGGTCCCCGTCCTCTTCGACCGGCAGCGATGAAGGAGCCAGCGCGTGCTCGACCAAGGCGCACCCCTGCAGTCCCCACCCACCACTGCCCCGTCCTCCCCGGGCCTCGGCGCGCGCCTCATGCGCCGCAAGCCGGTGGAACGCCTGGTGCAGGAGGGCGGACACGGTGAGGGAGGCTCGCTGCGGCGCTCCCTCGGCCTGTGGCAGCTCACCATGATCAGCATCGGTGCCACGCTCGGCACCGGCATCTTCGTCGTCCTCGGCGAGGCCGTCCCCAAGGCCGGACCCGCGGTCACCCTGTCGTTCGTCATCGCCGGTCTGACGGCGCTGTTCTCGGCCCTCTCCTACGCGGAGCTGGCCGGCACCATCCCGGTCGCCGGCTCCTCGTACTCGTACGCGTACGCGACGATGGGCGAGCTGATCGCCTGGATCTGCGGCTGGTGCCTGGTCCTGGAGTACGGCGTCTCCGTCGCGGCCGTCGCCGTCGGCTGGGGCGAGTACCTGAACGAGCTGCTCGACGGCACCATCGGCGTCACCATCCCGGACGCGCTCTCCGCGCCGCCCGGTGACGGCGGCGTCTTCAACCTGCCCGCGCTGATCGTCGTCCTGCTCGCGATGGCGTTCCTGCTCGGCGGAGCCCGCGAGTCGGCACGCGCCAACACCATCATGGTAGCCGTGAAGATCGCCGCGCTGGTGCTGTTCTGCGCGATCGGGGTACAGGGCCTGCGCTCCGGCAACTACGAGCACTTCATGCCGCTCGGCATGGCGGGCGTCAGCGCGGCCGGCGCCACCCTGTTCTTCTCCTACATCGGCTTCGACGCCGCCTCCACCGCCGGCGAGGAAGCCAGGGACCCGCAGCGCGACCTGCCGCGCGCGATCATGCTCTCGCTCGTCATCGTGACCGCGCTGTACGTCCTCGTCGCGGCCGTCGCCGTCGGCGCGAAGCCCTGGCGGCAGTTCGGCGACTCGGAGGCCGCGCTCGCCGAGATCATGAGGGACGTCACCGGGCAGACCTTCTGGGGCACGCTCCTGGCGGCCTGCGCCGTCATCGCGATCGCCAGCGTCGTGCTGACCGTCCTCTACGGCCAGACCCGCATCCTGTTCGCGATGGCCCGCGACGGCCTGGTGCCCAAGGTGTTCGCCCGGGTCCACCCGAAGACCGGCACGCCCCGCGCCAACACGGTCATCGTCTCGCTGTTCTGCGGTGTCCTCGCCGCCGCGATCCCGCTCGGCCAGCTCGCCGATGCCACCAGCATCGGCACGCTGTTCGCCTTCGCGCTGGTCAACGTCGCCGTCGTGGTGCTGCGCCGGACGCGCCCGGCCATGCGCCGCACGTTCCGGGTTCCGTTCGCTCCGGTGATGCCCGCGATCGGCTTCCTGCTGTGCCTGTGGATGATGGCCTCCCTCTCCGCCGTCACCTGGGTGGTCTTCGGCGTCTGGATGGCCGTCGGGCTCGTGTTCTACTTCAGTTACGGCTACCGCCGGTCCCGGATGGCGAACGCGGAACCCACCGTCGCCGAGCAACCGTAGAACTCCTCCCAGAAAAGTGAACCACCCGCAGTGCTGAACGATCTCGACGAACGCATCGTGCACGCCCTCGCCGAGGACGCCCGCCGCTCCTACGCGGACATCGGGCAACTGGTCGGCCTGTCCGCGCCCGCCGTGAAGCGGCGCGTGGACCGGCTGCGGGCCGTCGGAGCCATCACCGGGTTCACCGTCCGGGTGGAGCCGGCGGCCCTCGGCTGGGAGACCGAGGGGTACATCGAGATCTACTGCCGCAGCAACACCTCGCCGGAGACCATCCTGCGCGGTCTGGAGCGCTACCAGGAGGTGGTGGCCGCGTCCACGGTCACCGGGGACGCGGACGCCATCGCGCAGGTCTTCGCCTCCGACATGCGGCACTTCGAGCGGGTGCTGGAGCGGATCGCCGGGGAGCCCTTCGTGGAGCGGACCAAGTCGGTGCTGGTGCTCTCGCCGCTGCTGCGCCGCTTCTCCTCGGGCGCGCCGGGCTGACCGGCTGTCGGTACGGTCGGGCTACCCAAGGTAACCATTGCGCTCCCCGGAGCGATCCCGTAGGTTGTCCGGCACTTTCTACCCACTGGTAACCGGCAGGTGATCCATGCGTCGGCCCCTCTGCCGTCCCCGGACCGTGCGCGCCCGGATCGTTGCCCTGGCCCTGGCCCCGGCTCTCGCCCTGACGGTGCTGTGGAGTTTCGCCATGGTCTCCGTCACCGGCGAATTACGGGCCCTGATCCGGCTCCAGGGGGTCTACGAGGACTACGGCACCCCCGTGGACACCGCGGTCGGACAGATCCAGATCGAGCGCCGCCTGTCCGCGGCCTATCTGGGCGCACCGCGCACGACCGCGCCGGCCGCCGCCCTCCTCGCCCAGCAGCGCCGTACCGACCGCGCGGTCACCGCGATGCGGCGGGCCATGGCGAGCGGTGACCGGGACCGGCTCACCGCCCGGCAGCGGCGGGCCCTGGACGCCGTGGTCACGGCCACCGGGAAACTGGAGGCGCTGCGCCGCGACGTACTGGCGCGGCGGATCGTCTGGGACCGGGCCGTCACCGAGTACAGCGCCCTCGTCGAGCCCGGCTTCGCTGTCCAGTCCGCGCTCACCGCGCTCCAGGCCGGACAGCTCGCCCGCGAGGCGCAGATCCTCGTCGAGCTGGTGCGCGTAAGGGAGTTCGTCTCCAGGGAGGACGCCCTGGTCGCCGGGGCGCGAGCCGCGGACACCCTCACCCCCGCCCAGTACGCCCTGCTGACCGCCACCATCGAGGACCGCCGTGTCTTCGAGCGGACCTACGCGCCCGACCTGCCCGCCGACTCCCGCGCCCTGTACGAGAAGTTCCGCGACGGCGGTCCGCACCGGGCGCTGGAACACGCGGAGGACGCGCTGCTCGCCGCCGGGGCCGGCGGCGCGGACGAGGCCGTCGGCGCCGACACCTGGCGGTCGGTCGCGGACCGGGCCGTGCACAGCTACATGCGGATGTGCTCCCGCGCCGCCGAGCTCTCCGCCGCACGCGGACGGGCCTTCGCCTACCGGGAGTTGACCAAGGCGGCCGTCGTCGGCGCGATCGGGCTGGCGGCCGCGGGCCTCTCCCTGTGGCTGGCGGTACGCGGTGCCCGGCGCGTCTCCCGGCGGTTGGAGAACCTGCGCGACGCGGCAGACCTGCTCAGCACCCGTCAACTCCCGGACGTGATGCGCCGGCTGAGCGCGGGGGAGCGGGTCGACGTGGTCGCCGAGGCCCCGCCACTCACCGCCGGCGAAGCGGGCGACGACGAGATCGCCCAGGTCGGCCGCTCCTTCAACACCGCCCGGCTCGCCGCCGTGGAGGCCGCCGTCCACCAGGCCACCCTGCGCCAGGGCCTGTCCGCAGTCCTGCTCAACATCGCGCGCCGCAACCAGGCGCTCGTACACCGGCAGTTGAAGCTCGTCGACACGCTGGAGCGGCGCACCGACGACCCGGACGTGCTGAGCGAGCTGTTCCGGATCGACCACCTCACCACCCGGATGCGCCGCCATGCCGAGAGCCTGATCATCCTCTCCGGCGCCGCACCCGGCCGCCGCTGGCGCGGACCGGTACCGATGGCGGACGTGGTCGCCTCGGCGGTGAGCGAGATCGAGGCGTACGCCCGCGTCGTGGTGCCGCCGATGCCGGGCGACGGGATCGCGGCCGACGCCGTCGCCGACGTCGTGCACCTGCTGGCCGAACTCCTGGAGAACGCCACCCTGTTCTCGCCCCCGCACACCGAGGTCACCCTGCGCACCGGGCACGAGGACGGCCGGCTCGTCCTGCGCGTCGACGACCGGGGCCTGGGCCTCGACGCCGGACAGCGCGAAGAGGCCGCACGCACCCTGCGCGACCCCGACGCCTTCGACCCCACCCGGCACGACCGGCTCGGCCTGTACGTGGTCGGCCGCCTCGCCGCCCGGCACGGCATCGAGGTCAGCCTCGGGGAATCCCCCTACGGGGGCACGACCGCCACGGTGCTGATCCCGGCCGGGATGCTGGCGGCCGTCGAACCCGCACCGGCCCGCCCGGCCCCGGCACCCCCGAGTCCCCGCAGACCGGTGCGCACGCCGGTCCCGGTGACTCCGGGCACCGCCGCGTTGCCCACCCGCACCCGGCAGGCATCCCTCGCCCCCGAACTCCGCCCCGACCCGCCGCCCGCCGACGACACCCCGCTCGGCGCGGCCGACCCCGAGGAGATGCGAGCCCTGTTCGCCGCCTTCCAGCGGGGCCTGAGCGACGGCCGCAAGGGCATTCCCGCCGATGTCAACGCCGACGAAGGGACGGACACCGACGATGTACGGTGACGATCTGAACCCGGAGAACCCGGCCGTGCCCGAGGGCGCGCCCGGTACCGACCTGGGCTGGCTGCTCGACGACCTCGTCTCGCGCACCGAACACGTCCGCCAGGCCGTGCTCCTGACCGCCGACGGACTGCCGCTCAGCAGCTCCGACGGCATGCGCCGCCGGGACATCGAGCACCTGTCCGCCGTCTGCTCGGGCCTGCAGGGGCTCGCCGACTCGGCGGGGGAGCGGTTCGCGGCCGGCGAGGTCCGGCAGAGCATGGTCATGCTGGAGGACGCCTACCTCTTCATCACCCCCGCCGGACACGGCAGCCGGCTCGCCGTGCTGTGCGAGGCCCGCACCGACGTGGGGCAGCTGGCCCACGAGATGGCTCTCCTCGTCCGCCGCCTCGGCCGTCATCTGGACGCCGCGGCCCGCTCGGCGCCGTGACCGGCGGTGGGCGAGGAGTACTGGTACGAGGAGGACACCGGGGCGATGGTCCGCCCCTACACCGTCACCCGGGGCCGCACCCGGCCCTCGGCGCGGCACGCCATCGACCTGATGTCACGGGTCACGGCACTGGAACCCGGCCCGGACGGTCCCGGTGTCGACCACGCTCGCGCGGCGCTGCTCGGCCATGTGCGGCGCGGCCCGCGCCCGGTCGTCGAGCTGGCGGCCGACGCCGACCTGCCGCTCACCGTGGTCCGCGTCCTCCTCGGTGACCTGGCCGAACAGGGTCTGATCCGCATCGACGCGCCCCGCCGCCTCCAGGTCCACGACGGTGCCGCCGACCCCGAGCTGCTGCGGGAGATCGTGCGGCGGCTGCGCGAGCTGTAGGGGGTGTCGTCTGGATCAGCTCGACGACGCGGGGCCTGGCACGCCCATCTGCCGCGTTGTCGTCCCTCGCCGACTCCCCCACGCTCGGCTGCGCTCGCGCGGGGGCACCCCCATCGCGTCGACTCCCTCCTCCGCCTTGCAGCTGCACGCACCAGACCCCGCTCGGGTCGGTCAGGAGGCGCCGTATCCATCCGCCGACCTGATCCAGACGACACCCCCTGGCCGCTCTCTACGCGCGTGCGCCCGTGGCCCGCGCAATGATTCGCCGTTCCGGGGCTTGTCGACGCAACGAACCGCGCACCGGCGCGCAACGGGTGCTTCTTGTCCGGGTGAGCGCGCCGCCCGTACCGTCTTACTGGCTTCCCGATGCCCCCCGAATCCCCCTTTTTCCCGGTGAGGAACACCCATGCGCACCGCCCTGCTCCAGAGCTCCGGCCGCCCCGGTTCCGTCGCCGAGAACCTCAAGGTCCTCGACGAGGCCGCGGGCCGCGCCGCCGAGGCGGGCGCCGGGCTGCTGGCCGCACCGGAGATGTTCCTGACCGGGTACGCGATCGGCGGCGAGATCCCGCACCTCGCGGAGCCCGCCGACGGCGACTCGGCCGACGCCGTCGCCGACATCGCCACCCGGCACGGCCTGGCCATCGCCTACGGCTACCCCGAGCGCGACGGCGACACGGTGTACAACTCCGCGCAGATCATCTCGGCCGAGGGCGCCCGGCTCGCGGGCTACCGCAAGACCCACCTCTTCGGCTGCTTCGAGCGCGACCACTTCACGCCGGGCGAGCGGCAGGTCGTCCAGACCGAGCTGAACGGTCTCACCGTGGGCCTGCTGATCTGCTACGACGTCGAGTTCCCGGAGAACGTCCGCGCCCACGCGCTGGCCGGCACCGACCTGCTGATCGTGCCGACCGCGCAGATGCACCCGTACCAGTTCGTGCCGGAGTCGATGATCCCGGTGCGCGCCTTCGAGAACCAGATGTACGTGGCCTACGTCAACCGGGTCGGCCAGGAAGGGGAGTTCGAGTTCGTCGGGCTCACCACGCTGGCCGGGCCCGACGGGGTGGCCCGCGTCCGCGCCGGGCGCGCCTCGGCCGAGCTGGTGTTCGCCGACGCCGACCCCGTCTTCCTGGCCGCCTCCCGCGAGGCCAACCCGTACCTGAAGGACCGCCGCCCCGGTCTGTACGGCTCGCTCACCGCCTGAACCTCCCCCACAGTTCGTCGCAGTACTTCCGCGCAAGGAGTCCGTACCCCATGACGTCCACGGTGCCCAACGCCGTCGAGCACGCCGACGAGCAGCAGCCGCCGATCACCATGTTCGGCCCGGACTTCCCCTACGCCTACGACGACTTCCTCGCCCATCCGGCGGGGCTCGGCCAGATACCGGCGACGGAGCACGGCACGGAGGTCGCCGTCATCGGCGGCGGCCTGTCCGGGATCGTCGCCGCGTACGAGCTGATGAAGATGGGCCTCAAGCCCGTCGTCTACGAGGCCGACCAGCTCGGCGGCCGGCTGCGGACCGTCGGGTTCGAGGGCTGCGACGAGTCGCTGACCGCCGAGATGGGCGCGATGCGCTTCCCGCCGTCCTCCACGGCCCTCCAGCACTACATCGACCTCGTCGGCCTGCGAACCCGGCCCTTCCCGAACCCGCTGGCGGAGGGCACGCCGTCCACCGTCGTGGACCTCAAGGGCGAGTCGCACTACGCGGAGACCGTCGAGGACCTGCCGCAGGTCTACCGGGACGTCGCCGCCGCGTGGGGCAAGTGCCTGGAGGAGGGCGCCGACTTCTCCGACATGAACCGCGCCATGCGCGAGCGTGACGTGCCGCGCATCCGCGAGATCTGGGCGAAGCTGGTCGAGAAGCTCGACAACCAGACCTTCTACGGCTTCCTCTGCGACTCCGAGGCGTTCAAGTCCTTCCGGCACCGCGAGATCTTCGGCCAGGTCGGCTTCGGCACCGGTGGCTGGGACACCGACTTCCCCAACTCCATCCTGGAGATCCTGCGCGTCGTCTACACCGAGGCCGACGACCACCACCGGGGCATCGTCGGCGGCTCCCAGCAGCTCCCGCTGCGCCTGTGGGAGCGCGAGCCGGAGAAGATCGTCCACTGGCCCTACGGCACCTCGCTGGCCTCCCTGCACCTGAACGGCGAGCCCCGCCCGGCCGTGACCCGGCTGAACCGCACCTCCGGCAACCGGATCACGGTCACGGACGCCAATGGAGACATCCGGACCTACCAGGCGGCCATCTTCACCGCCCAGTCATGGATGCTGCTCTCCAAGATCGCCTGTGACGACTCGCTCTTCCCGATCGACCACTGGACCGCGATCGAGCGCACCCACTACATGGAGTCCTCCAAGCTCTTCGTGCCGGTCGACCGACCGTTCTGGCTGGACAAGGACGAGGAGACCGGCCGGGACGTCATGTCGATGACGCTCACCGACCGTATGACGCGCGGCACCTATCTGCTGGACGACGGCCCGGACAAGCCCGCCGTCATCTGCCTCTCCTACACCTGGTGCGACGACAGCCTGAAGTGGCTGCCGCTGTCCGCGAACGAGCGGATGGAGGTCATGCTGAAGTCGCTCGGCGAGATCTACCCGAAGGTCGACATCCGGAAGCACATCATCGGCAACCCGGTGACCGTCTCCTGGGAGAACGAGCCCTACTTCATGGGCGCGTTCAAGGCCAACCTGCCCGGCCACTACCGCTACCAGCGCCGCCTGTTCACGCACTTCATGCAGGACCGGCTGCCCGAGGACAAGCGGGGCGTCTTCCTCGCCGGTGACGACATCTCCTGGACGGCCGGCTGGGCCGAGGGCGCGGTCCAGACCGCGCTGAACGCGGTCTGGGGCGTCATGCGGCACTTCGGCGGCGAGACCGACCCGACCAACCCCGGCCCCGGCGACGTGTACGACGAGATCGCGCCCGTCGAGCTGCCCGAGGACTGAGCCGGACGGCTCGGGCGGGCGCGGGTGGCCGGGGTTCAGACCCCGGCCGCCCGCGCCTTCTCGTACAGCTCGGCGGCGGTGTCCTTCAGCTCGGCCGCGTCCCGTGCCTCGCTCTGGACGTCCAGGAGTATCTCCGCGTCCGGGACGATGCCGGTGTGCGCCGCGATGTCCGCCGCGATCTGATCGGTGTCGCCCTCGAACAAGGGGCGGTCCGCGGCGGTGTTCGGCTTCGCGGCCACGCGCGCGTTGACCCTGATGACCGTGCGGACGGGCTCGGTGCGCCCGGTTTCCTCGGCCAGCTCCCGCAGGTCGCGCCACTGGGCGGCGAGCTGCTCGGGACCGTAGGCGCCCGGCAGCCAGCCGTCGGCCCGCTCCACCAGCCGCCGCATCGCCCGCCGGTTGCTCGCGGCCAGCAGGACCGGGATCGGCCGCACCGGCTTCGGGCCGACGATCGCGGAGGCGATGTCGGTGGTCTTGCCGTGATGGACGACCGGATCGGGGCCCCATACGGCCCGGCACACGGCGATCACCTCGTCCAGCGCCGTGCCGCGCTCCTCGAAGGGGAGCACGCCCGAGGCCGCGTACTCGTCCAGGGACCAGCCGGTGCCGAAGCCCGCGACGACCCGCCCGCCGCTCACCGTGTCCAGCGTGGCCAGCGACTTGGCGAGCTGGAACGGCAGGTGCAGCGGGGCCACCAGCACGCTGGAGCCCAGCTCGGCGCGCGAGGTCGCGGTGGCGGCCAGGGTGAGGGTGACCAGCGGGTCGGCCACGCCCCGGTACCCCTCGGGCCAGGGCAGACCCGGTATGCCGTACAGGCCCTGGGTGGCGGGCTCCGGGACCAGGGCCCGCTCGAAGACCCACAGGCTGTCGTAACCGATCTCCTCGGCGGCGCGTGCCACGTCGGGCACGTCCCTGCCTAGGTCGTACTGGCGCATCTGGGGAAGGCCGAGGCCGAGCCTGGTCGTCATACCGGTGCTCCTTCGCGTCGGGACGCCTCTTCAACGCGCGGCCCTCGCCCGGCTGTTCCGTAAGTCACCCGATGGGGTGACTTCAGGCCACCTCGGTACCCCTCGGTCCACCTCAGTCGCCGAGTGGGGTGAGCAGCATCCGCCCCGCGAAGCCGACCGCCGCGTCCAGCCGGGCCGTGAACTCCTCGGCCAGGTCACCGCAGCGGCGCAGCGCCCACAGCACCCGCGCCGCCGACCAGGTGGCGTCGCGGGCCCGCTCCAGGCTCCACGCGCCCAGCAGATGCGTGATCGGGTCGGCGATCTGGAGCAGGTCGGGACCCGGCATCAGGTCCTCGCGGATGCGCTCCTCCAACTCGGCCAGCAGCTCGCCCACCCGGTCGAACTCGTCCTCCAGGTCGGCCGGCGCACACCCCAGCGCCCGGCAGGTGTCGACCACGGCGAGCGCCAGGTCGTGCCCGATGTGCGCGTTGATACCGGCCAGCGCGAACTGCAGCGGCCGTACGCCGGGATGGCGGCGGAGCTGGAACAGCGGGCGCCAGCAGGCGGGCGGTCGACGGTCGTCCTCGACCGCGTCCACGGCCGTGAGGTACCGCTCCGCGAACCGGACGTCCAGCGCGGCCGCCGCGCGCGCGTCCGGGAACTCCCCGGCGTCCAGCCGGCGGTCCACCTCCTCGGTGACGGTGAGGTAGACCCGGTTGAACACGGCGACCCCGTCCCGCTCGGGCAGCGCCGCGTCGAACGCGCGCATCCGGGTCAGGACGGCGTCGACGGGGGTGGTGGAGTATCGCGGCAGCGCCATGGGGGAAGGGTGGCAGCCGCGCACCGGCCGGGGGGCCGACCGGCCCGGTGCTTCGCCGGAACGAGCGAACGCCGGGCCGGTACGGCCGCCACTACGGCTTGCCGGACCCGTCGGCCGGGCCCTCGGCCGGCTTGTCGTACGCCGAGGTGCCCTCGTCCAGCAGCGGCTGCTGGGTCTTCAGATGGGCCGGCGCGAAGGCGCGCAGGGCGTGGTAGCCGGTGATGACGACCAGGGTGCCCAGCGCGATGCCGCTCAGCGAGAAGGTGTCGGTGAACTTCATGGTGACGTTGCCGACGCCGATGATGATGCCCGCGGCCGCCGGGACCAGGTTCAGCGGATTGCGCAGGTCCACCTTGCCGTGCAGCCAGATCTGGGCGCCGAGCAGGCCGATCATGCCGTACAGGATGACGGTGATGCCGCCGAGGACACCGCCGGGGATCGCGGCCACCACCGCGCCGAACTTGGGGCAGACGCCGAACAGCAGGGCGAAGCAGGCGGCGGCCCAGTAGGCGGCTGTGGAGTATACGCGGGTCGCGGCCATCACGCCGATGTTCTCGGAGTAGGTGGTGTTCGGCGGGCCGCCCACCGCGGTGGACAGCACCGAGGCGACGCCGTCCGCCGAGATCGCGGTGCCGAGCTTGTCGTCCAGCGACTCGCCCGTCATCTCGCCGACCGCCTTGACGTGGCCCGCGTTCTCCGCGACCAGCGCGATCACCACGGGCAGCGCGACCAGGATCGCCGACCACTGGAACGTCGGCCCGTGGAAGGAGGGCAGCCCGATCCAGTCCGCCTTGGAGACGCCGGAGAGGTCTAGGCGCCAGTGGTCGGTGACCTTGCCGCTCGCGTCCGCCGAGTGGATCTTGCCGAGGGTCAGGTCGAAGATCCATGAGATCAGATAGCCGAAGACCAGGCCCAGGAAGATGGCGATGCGTGACCAGAAACCCCGCAGGCAGACCACGGCGAGCCCGGTGAACAGCATCACCAGCAGCGCCGTCCACTGGTCCTGCGGCCAGTACGTCGTCGCGGTCACCGGCGCCAGGTTGAAACCGATCAGCATGACCACGGCGCCCGTGACGATCGGCGGCATCGCGGCGTGGATGATCCGCGCCCCGAACCGCTGCACCGCGAGACCCACCAGGAACAGCACCACACCGACCACGAGGATCGCGCCGGTCACGGTCGCGCTGGTGCCGCCGTCCGCGCGGATCACCGCGGCGACGCCCACGAACGACAGCGAGCAGCCCAGGTAGCTGGGGACCCGGCCGCGCGTGGCGAGCAGGAAGATCACCGTCGCCACACCCGACATCATGATCGCCAGGTTGGGGTCCAGGCCCATGAGCACGGGGGCGACGAAGGAGGCGCCGAACATCGCCACGACGTGCTGGGCGCCCAGGCCCACCGTGCGCGGCCAGGTCAGCCGTTCGTCGGGGCGTACCACCGCTCCGGGTGCGGGTGACTTTCCATCACCGTGCATTCGCCAACGCACGCCGAGGTCCATGGTGGGGTTTCGCTTTCTCTGTACTGAAGACGGTCCGCACCATTGTCAGGGGTGCCGAGGCGCGCTTCGTCCCCGCGGTACCTCTCGCGGGCCGGGCACGGGCGTCGGGGGACCCGGTCCTGACCAGGGGAGTTCCCTCCAGGGGGCCCTGAGCGGTCGCTTAGTATGGCGGGGTCCGGGGGCGCGCGGCGCCCCGCCCGCCGTGCCCAGGAGCCCCGCCCGTGACCGCCGAAGCCCCGACCGCCCCCACCGTCCCGTACGGTCAACTCGTCCCCGTCGCCGTGCACTTCGACGACCTGGACGCGCTCGGGCTGCTGCACAACGCCCGCTACCCGCTGCTGGTGGAGCGCGCCTGGACCGAGCTGTGGAACGCCCGCGGGGTCCGCTTCGACGGCGACTGGGCGGCGGCCGGCGACGCCTGCAACGCGGTCCGCGAACTCGTCATCGGTTATGAGGCGCCCGTCACCCGCCCCGGCACCTATGCCGTCCACCTCTGGCTGGAGCGGCTGGGCACCACCGCCCTCACCTACGGCTTCCGGCTCTGCTCGGCCGACGGCGCCACCACCTACGCGCGCGGCACCCGGGTTCTCGTCCGGCTGGACGCGGACACGCTGCGGCCCGCGCCCTGGAGCGAGGGGTTCAGGCAGGCGGGCCGGGAACTGCTGCGGCCTGCCGGCTGACCTCGCCGCCGCCCCCGCGCTCGGCGGTGCGCAGGACCCCCGCGAACCCGGCCAGGGCGCAGGCCAGCACGGTCACCACGACGAACGACACGGTCAGGCTGGTCGCCTGCGCCACCCCGCCGATCAGACTCGGCGCGATCAGCCCCGAGGTGTAGGTGATCGTGGCCACGCCCGCGATGGCCTGGCTCGGGTTGGGCCCCGAGTGCCCGGCCGCCGCGAAGCACAGCGGGACGACCACCGCGATGCCGAGCCCCATCAGCGCGAAGCCGGTCATGGCCAGCGGGGGCCGGTCCGCGAGGACCACCAGCAGGCCGCCCACCCCGGCGAGCAGGCCGCCCGCCCGGACCGTGCGCACCGCGCCGAAGCGGTTCACCACCGCGTCCCCGGCGATCCGGGCGATGGCCATGGTCAGCATGAACCCGGTCGTGGTCGCCGCCGCGAGACCCGGCGAGCCGTCCAGTCGGTCCCGCAGGAACACCGCGGACCAGTCCAGGCTCGCACCCTCCGCGAACACCGCGCAGAAGCCGACCGCACCGATCAGCAGGGCCGACCGGGGCGGCAGCGCGAACCTCGGCGGCGGCTCCTCGTCCTCGGCGGGCTGTACGTCCAGCACCCAGGCGCAGGCCAGCTGGCCCAGCAGAGTGAGCACGGCGGCGGCCAGCAGATGGTGCAGCCGGGCGTCCGAGCCGAGATGCGCGGCCAGCGTGCCCGCCGCCGAGCCGATCAGCGCGCCCGTGCTCCACATGCCGTGCAGCCCCGACATGATCGACTTGCCGAGCAGCCGCTCGATCTCCACGCCCAGCGCGTTCATCACCACGTCCGCCATGCCGGAGGCGGCGCCGTAGGCGAACATCCCCAGGCACAGCGTGAGCAGGTTCGGCGCCAGCGAGGGCAGCACCAGGGAGAGCGTCCACAGCGCGAGCAGCCCCCGCAGGGCCGTACGGCTGCCGAAGCGGTGGCTGACCCGGCCCGCCAGCGGCATCGCACAGGAGGCGCCGAGCGCGGTGAACGCCAGCGCGAAGCCGAGCTGGCCCGCGCTCAGCCCGGCGTGGTCCTGGATCCAGGGCACGCGGGTGGCGAAGGAACCCGTCACCGCGCCGTGCACGGCGAACACGGCCGCCACGGCGTACCGGGCGCGCCTGACCTCCCCGGCCGGCCGGCTCACGTCATCCATCTTCACGTCCCTCCCCAGGGAGTCGCCCGCTGTACCGTCCTCGGCACTCGCGCAAACTATCAGGGACCCTGCCTGATAGATAGAGTGCTTTCCGGCAGTCCGCTTCTGGGAGGATTCCCGTCATGCCCGCATCACCGAGCACCGCACGGGCCATCAACGACCGGCTCGCCCTGCGGCTGTTGCAGCAGGAGGGCCCGCTGACGGCGGGACAGCTCAAGCAGCTCACCGGACTGTCCCGGCCCACCGTGAGCGACCTCGTCGAACGCCTCACCGTCTCCGGTCTGATCCGGGTGGTGGGGGAGTCGGGGGAGCAGCGCCGGGGTCCCAACGCCCGGCTGTACGGCATCGCCGCCGACCGCGCCCATCTGGCCGCCCTCGACGTCCGCACCGGGGGAGTCCTGGTGCTCGTCTCCGACCTGGTCGGGCGGGTGCTCGCGGAGGTGGCCGTGCCCATCGACGCCGGGAGCGGCACCGGATCCGCCGTCGAGCAGGCGGTCGCGGCCGTGGAGGAGGCGGCGCGGAAGGCCGGCCCGGACGCCTGGGCGGGGCTGCACACCGTCGGCATCGGTGCGCCCGGCCTGGTCGACCCCGCCACGGGTGACCTGCGCGACTCCAGCGGGCTGCCCGCGTGGCACCGCAGTCTGGTCGCCGCGCTCCAGCGGCGGTTGCCGAAGGCGCGGGTCACCCTCGAGAACGAGACCAACCTCGCGGCCCTCGCCGAGCAGCGCGAGGGCGCCGCCCGTGACCGGGACACCTTCGTGCTGCTGTGGCTCGGGCACGGGGTCGGCGCCGCCGTCGTCCTCGACGGCCGGCTCCGCCGGGGTGCCTCCGGCGGTACCGGCGAGATCGGCTTCCTGCCCGTGCCCGGCACCGGCTCGCTGCCCTCCGCCACCGACTGCGACGGCGGCTTCCACGCCCTGGCGGGCGCCGCCGCGATCGGCGCCCTGGCCCGCGAACACGGCCTCCCGGCCGAAGTCCCGCTGGACGGTCCGGGCGCGGCCCGGCTGGTCGCCCGGGCGGTGACTGCCGGGAACGAACCCGCCAGCCGCTTCCTCGACGCCCTGGCCGACCGCCTCGCCATCGGCACCGCCGCCGTCACCGCGGTCCTCGACCCCGGCTGCGTGGTGCTCGGGGGCGAGGTCGGCCAGGCCGGCGGCGAGCCCCTCGCGGCACGCGTCGCCGCCCGCCTGAAGCGCCTGTCCCCCCTGCCCACCGAGGTCCGGGCCGGCATCCTGGGCGGCACCGCGGTCCTGCGCGGCGCCCTGCTGACGGCCCGTGACCGGGCGCAGGACGAGCTGTTCGCGCCGTAGAAGGGCTCAGTCGCGGTCCCGCAGGGCGCTCACGCCGTTGATGTCGTTGAAGTGGTGGTAGACGTGGGCCTGGCGCCGGGCGTCGCGCAGCCCCCGAGTCGCCGCGGCCTCGATCCGCCGGGCCTCGGGGCTGCTGGGCGAGCGGCGCCGGTCGCGGCGGACCAGTACGGTGACCGACCAGGCCAGGACCAGCACCACGCCCACCAACGCGACCACCACGCGGACCACCCCCTCCGTCGGCGGGCCCGGATCGCCCGCATACGACAACGTAGCCAGCGGGCCGCAGCCACCGAAGAGCCGGTCACGGCACCCCTGGCCGCGCCACATTTCCGGCGTCCGGCAACCTCAGCCGAACCGGCGCGCCAAGTACTCCTCGAACGTCCCCTTGCCCACCGCCCGTTCCGGTGCCAGGTGGCCGCCCGCGCGGAAGGCGCCGTACGTCCGGCCGAACAGGGGGACCTCCAGCAGGCGGCGGTTCCTGCCCGTGGCGTCGAGGTAGGCACGGGCCAGGGAGGGGACGGAGCGGATTTCGGGGCCGCCCATGTCGGGGACGCGGCCCGACGGGGTCGTCAGGGCCAACTCCGCCAGGCGGGCGGCTGCTTCGGAGACCTCCACCGGCTGGTCGGACAGGGCGGCCGGGAGGAGGGCCAGCGGGGGCGCGGTGAGCGTGCCGAGGAAGGTGGCCATCAGGTCGTGGAACTGGGTCGCGCGCAGTACGGTCCAGCCGAGCCCGGACTCCTCGATCCGGCGCTCCACCGCCAGCTTGGCGCGGTAGTAGGGCAGCGGCACCCGGTCCACGCCGACGATGGAGATGTACACCAGGTGCGCCACCCCGGCCCGCCGCGCGGCCGGGATCAGATGGCCCGCTGCCTTCTCGTCGCCGCCGTTCGGCGAGCTGGCGCAGTGCACCACGGTCTCCACGCCCGCCAGGGCCGCGTCCAGCGCGGGCCCGCCCTTGCGCAGATCGACCGCGTACGGCTCGCTGTGCCGGCTGAGCACCCGTACGTCGTGGCCGTCCGCCCGCAGCTTCTCCGTCACCAGCCGGCCGAGTGTGCCGGTGCCGCCCGTCACCAGGATCGTGGTCATGCCGCTCGCCTTCCCGAAGGTCCCGGGCGGCCCCTTCGGCACGCCCCACGACCAGGACGGCCACGCCCCGGCGGATGTGACATCGGCTGGGGTGACCCGGCGGCGGGCAAGGGCCTTCGTCACCGCCGCCGGGTCCGGTCGCACCATAAAAGGACTAGACCACTCCGGTCAATAGGTCCGGACCAAGCTCAACTCCCTTGTGATGTGAGGGTGTTGTGCTGGGCATTCACCCGCACGGGCTGCCTGTGAGGCAGCCCACACCGGTCCCCTGTATGGCCGACCGGCGGGCGTGGCAGACTTGCGGTGTACCAGAAGCAGCGCACTCCGGGGTCGGTGAAAGTCCGAACCGGCGGTTACAGTCCGCGACCCGGCCGCTTCCAGCGGCCGGTTGACCAGGTGAAATTCCTGGACCGACGGTTAAAGTCCGGATGGGAGGCAGTGCGCGGCGGGCGGGCATCACCATGCACGCCGCCGTATCAGGTCTCGTCCCTCGGGACGGGTCCCTCTCGGCGTCGTGACCCGGTGCATCCCCCTCGTCCATGCCGTCGTCATCGACCGGCCCCCGGAGTCCGTGCCCGAAGAGGCAGGAGGACCGGGGACGTGTTCACCGGAATCGTGGAAGAGCTGGGCGAGGTCACCGCCGTCGAGAACCTCGGCGACGCCTCCCGTTTCCGGCTCCGTGGCCCCGTCGTCACCGAAGGCGCGCGGCACGGCGACTCCATCGCCGTCAACGGCGTCTGTCTCACCGTGGTCGACCACGAGGGTGACGAGTTCACCGCCGACGTGATGGCGGAGACCCTCAAGCGCTCCAGCCTCGGCGCCCTCGCCGTCGGCTCCCGCGTCAACCTCGAACGCCCCACGGCTGTCGGCGCCCGCCTCGGCGGCCACATCGTGCAGGGCCACGTCGACGGCTCCGGTGAGGTGCTCGCCCGTACCCCGTCCGAGCACTGGGAGATCGTGAAGATCTCGCTCCCCGCCAACCTCTCCCGCTATGTCGTGGAGAAGGGCTCCATCACGGTCGACGGCATCAGCCTCACCGTGGTCGAAGCGGGCCCCGACTACTTCACCGTCAGCCTCATCCCCACCACGCTCGCCCTGACCACGCTCGGGCACAAGCAGCCCGGCGACCCGGTCAACCTCGAGGTCGACGTCATCGCCAAGTACGTCGAGCGGCTGCTCGCGGCCGGACAGGAGGCAGGCGCGTGAACTCGCTCAACACCGAGGCGTTCACCCTCTTCGGCCAGCACATCCTCTGGTCGGACATGATCGGCAACCTCTTCGGGCTGGCCGCCCTCGCGCTCGGCTGGCGCCGCTCCCTGTGGACCTGGCCGGTCCAGCTCGTCTCCGGCCTCATCCTCTTCGCCGCCTTCTACGGCCACCTCGCCGGCAGCGCGGGCAAGCAGGTCGTCGTCATGGCCGTCGCCGTCTACGGCTTCTGGCAGTGGAGCCGCAGCCGCGGCAAGGCCGCCGACGGCCACATCGCCCCCCGCTTCGCCACCTGGCGCGAACGCGCCGCCATGATCGCGGCGGCCGCCGCCGGCACCGTCGCCGTCGCGCTGCTCTTCACCGCGTACCCGTCCCTGTCCTGGGACCCCTGGCCGGACGCGTACATCTTCGTCGGCACCATCGTCGCCATGTACGCCCAGGCCAAGGGCATGGTCGAGTTCTGGATCGCCTGGCTGCTCGTCGACGTCGTCGGCGTCCCGCTCAACTTCGCCAACGGCTACGCCTTCTCCGGCTTCGTCTACGTGATCTACGGCGCGCTCGTCCTGTGGGGCATGCGCGACTGGTGGCTGCGCTCCCGCAGGAACGCGCGGCCCGTCCTGGAAGGAACGCCCGCATGACCTCGGCACCCCCGCTGCACCCCGGTGACAGCATCGAAGAGCTCCGCCTCGACCCCGTCGAGCAGGCCATCGCCGACATCGCCGCGGGCCGGCCCGTGGTGGTCGTGGACGACGAGGACCGCGAGAACGAGGGCGACCTCGTCATCGCCGCCGAGAAGGTCACCCCCGAGATCGTCGCCTTCATGATGAGCGAGTGCCGGGGCCTGATCTGCGCCCCCATGGAGGGCGCCGAACTCGACCGGCTGCGGCTGCCGCAGATGGTCGAGGACAACACCGAGTCGATGAAGACCGCCTTCACCGTCTCCGTGGACGCCTCGCCCGCGCACGGCGTGACCACCGGCATCTCCGCCACCGACCGCGCCACCACCCTGAAGCTGCTGGCGAGCGGCACCGCCCAGCCCACCGACCTGGTCCGCCCCGGCCACATCTTCCCGCTGCGCGCCCGCGAGGGCGGCGTCCTGGTCCGCGACGGCCACACCGAGGCCGCCGTGGACCTCGCCCGCCTCGCCGGACTGCGCCCCGCCGGAGCCATCGTGGAGATCGCCGGGGAGGACGGCCGCATGCTGCGGCTGCCCGAGCTGATCCCGTTCGCCCGCAAGCACGGGCTGACGATCATCTCCATCGCGGACCTCGTCACCCACCTCCGCGCCCCCGAGGCCGAGCAGGCCGTGACAGCGCCTCTTGTGGTCGCGCCCACCGTCCGCCGCGAGGCCGAGACGAGCCTGCCCACCCGGCACGGCACCTTCACCGCCTACGGCTACCGGGCCCCCGACGGCGTCGAGCACGTCGCGCTCGTCCACGGCGACATCGGTGACGGCACCGGCGTGCTCGCCCGCGTCCACTCCGAGTGCCTCACCGGCGACGTCTTCGCCTCCCTGCGCTGCGACTGCGGCCCCCAGCTCGACGCCGCCCTCGCCCGCATCCACGCCGAGGGGAGGGGCGTCGTCGTCTACCTGCGCGGCCACGAGGGACGCGGCATCGGCCTGCTGTCCAAGCTGCGCGCCTACGAACTCCAGGAGCGCGGCCGGGACACCCTCGACGCAAACCTCGAACTCGGCCTGCCCGCCGACGCCCGCGACTACGCGGCCGGCGCCCAGATCCTGGCCGACCTCGGCGTGCGCGACGTCCGGCTGATGACCAACAACCCCGACAAGACCGAAGCGCTCACCCGGCACGGCATCCAGGTCACCGGCCGCGAGCCGATGCCGGTCCACGCCGACGAGCACAACGTCCGGTACCTGCGCACCAAGCGCGACCGGATGGGCCATGACCTGCCCTGGCTGGACACCCCCGCCGTGTCCACCTGCGGCAACCAGTAAGCGAACAGAGCGAACAGCGCGAAGGAGCAACGTGAGCGGCAAGGGTGCACCGGAACTGTCCGTACGCAATGTCAGCGACCTCAGGGTCGCCGTCATCGCGGCGCAGTGGCACGACAAGGTGATGGACGGTCTGGTGAACGGCGCCCTGCGCGCCCTGCACGACCTGGGGATCGACGAGCCGACCCTGATCAGGGTCCCGGGCAGCTTCGAACTCCCCGTCGCCGCCAAGGTCCTGGCCGACCGCGGCTACCACGCCGTGGTCGCCCTCGGTGTCGTCATCCGCGGCGGCACCCCCCACTTCGACTACGTGTGCCAGGGCGTCACCCAGGGCCTCACCCAGGTCTCGGTGCAGACCGGCGTCCCCGTCGGCTTCGGCGTCCTCACCTGTGACACCGAGGAGCAGGCACTGGACCGCGCCGGCCTCGAGGGCTCCAGCGAGGACAAGGGCCACGAGGCGGTCACCGCGGCCGTGGCCACGGCTGCCACGCTCCGTTCGGTCTCCGAACCCTGGCACTGAGACCCCGCCCGGACCGCGTAGGCTGAGGACCACCATGTCCAATAAGACGTTCGAGGAGCTCTTCACCGAGCTCCAGCACAAGGCAGCCAACGGCGACCCCGCCACCTCCCGCACCGCCGAACTGGTCGGCAAGGGCGTCCATGCCATCGGCAAGAAGGTCGTCGAGGAGGCCGCCGAGGTCTGGATGGCCGCCGAGTACGAGGGCAAGGAAGCCGCTGCCGAGGAGATCTCGCAGTTGCTCTACCACGTCCAGGTGATGATGGTCGCCCGCGGCATCTCGCTGGACGACGTCTACGCCCATCTGTGATCCGTCGCCCCGTACGCCAAACCCGCCGTACCACCCCGTCACACGAAGGAAGCCGACCTCATGCTGCGCATCGCCGTCCCCAACAAGGGTTCCCTGTCCGGACCTGCGGGGGACATGCTGCATGAGGCCGGCTACCGGCAGCGGCGGGAGTCCAAGGAACTGCGCACCGTGGACCCGGTGAACGAGGTCGAGTTCTTCTACCTCCGCCCCCGGGACATCGCGATCTACGTCTCCTCCGGGCAGCTCGACATCGGCATCACCGGCCGGGACCTGCTGATCGACTCCGGCGCCGGCGCCGAGGAGATCCTCCCGCTCGGCTTCGCCCGCTCCACCTTCCACTTCGCCGCCCGCCCCGGCACCTTCGCCGGCACGGCCGACCTCAAGGGCCGCACGGTCGCCACCTCCTACGAGGGCATCGTCGCGCGTCACCTCGCGGACAACGCCATCGACGCCTCCGTCGTCCACCTCGACGGTGCGGTGGAGACCGCGATCGAGCTGGGCGTGGCCGAGATCATCGCGGACGTGGTGGAGACCGGCACCTCGCTGCGCAACGCCGGGCTCGAGGTCTTCGGCGAGCCCATCATGAAGTCCGAGGCCGTCGTCATCCGCCGCACCGGCGCCGAGACCGACGAGCCCAAGGTCCAGCAGTTCCTCCGCCGCCTCCAGGGCGTCCTGGTCGCGCGGACCTACGTGATGATGGACTACGACTGCCGCGTGGAGCAGCTCGAGAAGGCCGTCGCGCTCACGCCGGGCCTGGAGTCCCCGACCGTCTCCCCGCTGCACAACGAGGGCTGGGTCGCCGTGCGCGCCATGGTGCCCACCAAGGACGCCCAGCGGATCATGGACGACCTGTACGCCATCGGGGC
This sequence comes from Streptomyces griseoluteus, assembly GCF_004784465.1. GTDB lineage: Bacteria > Actinomycetota > Actinomycetes > Streptomycetales > Streptomycetaceae > Streptomyces > Streptomyces griseoluteus. The sequence continues at coordinate 358,723 of NZ_SRRU01000007.1, forward strand.
CCGGGCCATCCTGACCACGGCCATCCACGCCTGCCGTCTCTGAGGAACCGCGAGTCAGATGCCCGAGCTCTCCCAGCCACCCGCCCAGCCCGCCCTCCCGGTCACCTTCCGGCCGGAACGCACCCGCGTGATCCTGCTCACCGCCGGACTGGCGATCTTCGTGGTCGTCGCCGCCGTGGCCTTCCTGCTGGACATGGGGCCGGGGGAGCGTCTCAGCTTCATCGTCACCGGTGCCCTGATGGCCTGGGTGCTGGCCCGGCTGGCGCGGGTGAAGGTCGTCGCCGACGAGTCCGGTGTCACGGTCGTCAACATCGCCGGCAGCCGCAAGCTGGCCTGGGCCGAGATCGTCGGGGTCAACCTGCGTCCGGGTGACCCCTGGGTGTTCCTCGACCTCAGCGACGGCACCAGCCTGGCCGCGCTCGGCATCCAGCCCGGCGTCGCCAAGCAGCGCGCCATCGCCGACGCGCGGAGCCTGCGCACTCTGGTGGAGCAGCAGGCGCCGCGGGATCCCGAGTTCCCCCGGAGCTGAGGTTCCGCCGGGCCGAGCGCGCCTCAGGGGCCCCTCGGGGACCCGGACGGGGGGCCGTTCAGGGGCGGTCACCCTTGCCGCACCTGCCCCGGTCTTGACTAATCTGTTGGCGGAGGCGTTTTCCGACGCGCCTCCGCCTCCGTCGTGCCACGCCCGGCGCACGGAGGTTTTCCCTGCTATCCGAGGAGTGACCCTCTCCGGCGATGGACGGATCGTCCTGTAGTACCTGCGCCGCCCCCTGCCGACATACCGCGGACCACCCGGCCCGCGTGCACGCGGAGGCGGCGGCATCATGAGCATCCCCCTGCTGCTCCTGGGAGCGGCCTTCGTGCTGATCCTGGCCAACGGCTTCTTCGTGGCCGCCGAGTTCGGCCTCGTCACCGTCGAGCGCCAGGACGCCGAGCGGGCCGCGGCCGAGGGCGACAAGCGCGCCCGTACGGTCGTGGAGTCGCTGAAGGAACTCTCCTTCCAGCTCTCCGGCACCCAGCTCGGCATCACCATCACCTCGCTCGTCGTCGGCATGCTCGCCGAACCGGCCCTCGCGGACCTGCTCGACGGCCCCCTCGGCGCGCTCGGCGTCCCCGAGGGCGCGGCCTCCGGCGTCGCGGTGGTGGTCGGCATGCTGCTGGCCAGCGCCATCCAGATGGTCGTCGGTGAGCTGGTCCCCAAGAACTGGGCGGTCTCCAAGCCGCTCCAGGTCGCGCGGTTCGTCGCGGGCCCGCAGCACGTGTTCTCGCGGCTGTTCCGGCCGGTGATCTCCGTGCTGAACACCGTCGCCAACCGGCTGGTGCGCGCCCTCGGCGTCGAACCCACCGACGAGCTGGCCTCCGCCCGCACCCCCGGCGAACTGGTCTCCCTGGCGCGGCACTCCGCCCGGGCCGGTGCCCTGGAGCAGGACACGGCCGACCTGTTCGTCCGCACCCTGTCCCTCGGCGACCTGACCGCCCAGCACGTCATGACCCCGCGGGTGAAGGTCAGCGCGCTCCAGGACTCGGCCACCGCCGAGGACGTCGTCAACCTCACCCGCGCCACGGGCCTGTCCCGTTTCCCCGTCTACCGGGAGAAGATCGACGAGATCGTGGGCATGGTCCACCTCAAGGACGCCCTGGCGGTCCCGGCCGCCGAGCGCCTGCGCACCCCGGTCGCCCGGATCGCCGGCAAGGCGCTGCTGGTCCCCGAGACCCTGCCGGTGCGCCCCCTGCTGACCCGGCTGCGCAGCGAGCAGCCCATCGCGGTCGTCGTCGACGAGTACGGCGGCACCGCGGGCGTGGTCACGCTGGAGGACATCGTCGAGGAACTGGTCGGCGAGGTCCGCGACGAGCACGACCGCCAGGTGGTGCCCGAAGTCGCCCCCGCCCCGCCCGAGGACGGCCGCCCCGCGTGGGACGTGGACGGCGGCTGCCGCGTCGACGTCCTCACCCGCATCGGCCTGGACGCCCCCGAGGGGCCCTACGAGACCGTCGCCGGGCTCGTGGCCGACCTGCTCGGCCGTATCCCGGCCCCCGGTGACCGGGCCGAACTGCCCGGCTGGCGGCTCTCCGTGCGCCAGGTCCGCCACTACCGCGCCGAGCGGGTCCGCCTGGTCCGGACGGCGCCCGTCGCCCAGCAGACGGAGGCCGCCCGATGAGCGTCGTCCAACTCCTCTTCGCCGCGCTGCTCGTGCTCGCCAACGGATTCTTCGTCGGCGCCGAGTTCGCGCTCGTCTCCGTCCGGCGCAGCCAGATCGAGCCGGTCGGCACCGCGCGCGCCCGCCAGGTGCTGCACGGTCTGGAGCGGCTGCCGCAGATGATGGCGGCCGCCCAGTTCGGCATCACCGTCTGCTCGCTGACCCTGGGCGCGGTGGCCGAGCCGACCGTCGCCCATCTGCTGGAGCCGGTGTTCGAGGCGGTCCATCTCCCGGAGGGTGTGATCCACCCGCTGGGCTATGTGATCGCGCTGGCCGCGGTGGTCTTCTTCCACCTGGTCATCGGTGAGATGGTGCCGAAGAACCTGGCCATGGCCGCCCCCGAGAAGGCCGCGCTGTGGCTCGGCCCCGGCCTGGTGTACTTCGCCCGGATCTGCAAGCCCGTCACGGTGGCGCTCGGCGCCTGCGCGCAGGGCATCCTGCGGCTCTTCCGGGTCGAGCCAAAGGACGAAGTGGAGGCCGTCGTCACCAGCGAGCAGCTCAACCGCCTGCTGGAGGACTCGAGCCAGGCCGGGCTGCTGGACCCGGAGGCGCAGGAGCGTCTCGAGGACGCGCTGGAACTGGGCTCCCGCCCGGTCACCGACGTCCTCCTCAAGCGCGAGACCCTCGTGACGGTGCCGCCCTCGGTCACGCCGGGGGAGATCGTCGAGCTGACCGCGCGCACCGGCTACTCCCGCTTCCCGGTGGCCGCGGGCACCGGCGCCTTCATGGGGTACGTGCATGTGAAGGACGTCCTCGACCTGGAGGACTCCGACCGCGCCGTGCCGCAGCACGTGTGGCGGCCGATGGCCACGATGCGGGCGGAACTCCCGCTGGACGACGCGCTGACCGTCATGCGCCGGGCCGCCACGCATCTGGCCCAGGTGGCGGACGCCTCGGGCCGCGTGCTGGGCCTGGTCGCGCTGGAGGACGCGCTGGAGCTGCTGGTGGGCGAGGTCCACGACCCGGCCCACCCGGACACCCCTCGGACCGCGCCGAGGACGGAACCGGTGCCCGTGCGCCCGGCCCCGGCCCGGCCGCGCAAGAGCGGGGACCCGGAGCAGGCCCTGGCCACCTAGGGCCTCTCGTTTGGATCTTGCCGGGCTCGCGGGGTCTGGCACCGCGCCTCGCGGCGTTGTCGTCGGTTGCCATGGCTCCGCCATGTCGCCCTCCTCCGCCTTGCGATGCACGGCACCAGACCCCGCTCCCTGATCCGGCCTGATCCAAACGAAAGACCCTAGGGGATGTCCGCCGCGGGGCCCGTCACATCGCCGACGGGTCCTGCGGCGCCCGCCCCGACAACACCTCGCCGTACGCCTGCATGAGGTCCGGCAGGCGCAGGGTGGCCAGGTCCTCGCGGGAGAGGACGCCCGGACAGGTGGACAGCCGCAGATCCCGGTACGCGCAGCTCTTCTCGTACAGGGTGCGCAGGAACCTGCCGTTGCCCAGCTCGTCGATCCAGCCCTGGTCGACCACGTGCCCGGCGATGGAACGCAGCTCCTCCACCGCCTCCTCGTCCCACGCGTCCCCGTTCTCCGCCGCCAGCACCCGGCCGATCTCGGTGAGTTCCTGGGGGCGGTACGAGGGGAAGTCCACGCGGGTGGTGAAGCGGGACGACAGACCGGGGTTGGCGGCCAGCAGCCGGTCCATGCCCTCGGGATATCCGGCGAGGATCACCACCAGGTGGTCCCGGTTGTCCTCGGCCCGCTTCAGCAGCACCTGGAGCGCCTCGTCGCCGTACGCGTCGCCCTTGCCGTAACCGGAGTTGGAGAGCGCGTACGCCTCGTCCACGAAGAGCACTCCGCCGATGGCCGAGTCGATCAGCTCGTTGGCCTTCACCGCGGTCTGGCCCAGGTACTCGCCGACCAGGTCGGCCCGCTGCGCCTCCACCAGGTGGTCGCCGCCGAGCAGGCCGAGGGCGTAGAAGACCCGGCCGAGGATGCGGGCCACCGTGGTCTTGCCGGTGCCGGAGGGGCCGGAGAAGACGAAGTGCCGTTTCGGCGGCTGGACCGGGAGTCCCTGCCCGGCGCGCAGCCGGGCCATGTTCAGCTGCGCCGAGAGCGCCTTCACCTGGCGCTTGACGGGCTCCAGGCCCACCATGCGCTCCAGCTCCGCCAGCGCCTCCTCCAATAAGCCCGGATCGGTCGGTCCGGCCGGCAGGTTGGAGGAGGAGAGCCCGCTCTTGAGGCGGACCGCGCGGTCGGGCGCCGAGGACAGCGGGCCGGTGGGCAGGTCGGGCTCGGTGAACCTGAGGTCGCGGCCCTCGGTGCCGAAGAGGGGGTCGAGGGTGTCGGGACCGTCCATCGTGTCCTGGCCGGCACCGGACAGGGTGACCGCCGCGAAGTCGGCGGGGTCGTCGTACCCGTCGCCCTCGGCGATGGCGGCGAGCCGGGCGGAGGTGTCCATGAAGGCCGGGTCGACCCGGTGCACGGCCCGGTACAGCGGGAGCGCGGCGGCGGTGCGGCCGGTGCCCTCGTGGGCGCGGGCCAGCCAGTAGCGCAGCTCCTTGCGCTGCGGCTGCTCGCTGCGGCAGCGCATCAGGGCGGCCGAGAGCAGCGGCTCGGCCTGCCCGTACGTCTCCAGCCGGACGCGGGCCATGCCGCCGAACAGGCCCGCCTCTATGCCGAGCAGCGGGTCGTCCAGCAGCGGGTCGGTGTGACGGACCAACTGGTCCCAGTCCTTGACCAGGTAGGCGCGGCAGGCGTGCAGGAACCGCACCTGCGGGTCGGTGTCCACGGGCGGCAGCCCGGCCAGCGCCCGGTCCAGCTCCGGCACATGGCGGCCGTCCAGCCAGTGCGAGGCGTGCGCCAGCAGCAGGTCGCGGGGGCTCTCCAGCACCGGCTGCACCCACCAGCCCAGCCAGTACCAGGAGTTGAGGGAGCGGCGGTGCCGGGCGCGCTGCTCGCCGAAGCGGTCGCGGTGCCGGAACATCCTCAGCAGCGCGGTGGTCGTGTCGACCCTGAGCGCGTGCAGCCCGAGCCAGGCGTCGGCCATCCCCGGGTCCATCCGCGCCGCGGCGCGGAACTCCTCCTCGGCCTGCGGGTAGGCGCCCATCGTGTAGGCGTCCACGCCTCGCACCCAGGCGAGGTCGGCCGGGGCCTCGGGGCCCTGCGTGCCGAAGTCCATCACGTCCCCCACGAACCGTGCCCCCCGTTGGTTGCCCCGCCGGGCAGGCGCTCGGCGGTCGCCGCGGTCGAACCGCTGTACCGCGGACCGGAGTTGCCGGTGCGCGAGGCTGCTGCCAGAAGGTCGCACCGAGGGCATCGTACCCGCGGGGGCACCGGCTGCCGAAGGGTGCCGCAGAGGGCGTTTGACGAGGTGGGAGCATGCGGGGCGCACGGGGCGCGGTCACCGAGGGTGATCGGATCGGTGCGTTCGGCGCCCCGGAACCCGGCTGAGGGCAGAACGAAGCCCCCGATCACGGGGGAACAATCGGGGGCTTCGTGTCCTCGGGACGGCCCGCGAAGGGCCGTGTGTGGAGAAAGTAAGACCTGTACGGGGGCGGGGTCAAGCCGACCTGGAGCCCTGGATGAACTTACGGGGCGACCGTCTTCACAAGTTCAGCACACAGCGGACGACTCGTCACTTTGAGTGAGAATCCGGGCCGGGTGGGCCCGGCCGGAGGGGGCTCGCGGGCCCTGGCAGCACCTCGTACCCCTCCGGTGTCGCGCGCACCGTCAGGTCCGCATGGGGGTGCGAGGGGTCACCGGCGAAGTGCGCGCGCTCCGCCTCGGTCCAGCCGTCCCAGAACTCCCGCTGGGCCTCGCCGTCCCGGCGGCGGCCGCGCGCCCAGGACTCCGGCGCGGGAAGCTCCATCCACAACAGGGCCGCCAGATGCGGGCGCAGCTCACGGCGCCCCGCGCCGACGCCCTCGACCAGGAGCACGGGAGCGGGCGGCAGGAGGCGGGGCGGGCCGAAGGCGCGCAGGGTCCAGTCGTAGGGGGCGTACCGCGCGCTCTCACCCCGGCCCAGCGGCTCGATCACCTGGGCGGTCAGCCGGGCGGTCCAGGAGAACAGCTCGTCGTGGGTGGCGATGTCGTCCAGGTGCAGCACCGGAGCCCCGTCGAGCGCGGCGGCCAGGTGTCCGGCGAAGGTGGACTTCCCGGAGCCCGCGTGCCCGTCGACGCCGATCAGCCGGACCGGCCCCAGGGACGGGGGAAGGGCGCGCAGCCGGCGGGCGAGGTCGTGAATGGTGATTCCCGAGGTGTGGTGCGGTGTGGGGGAGTTCTGCCGGAAACAGTCTAGTAGGGGGTGAAGGCGAGGTGCCCGACGGGCCGAAAAACGCGACTTCCCGAGGCACCCGCTGACCAAGGGTCAATCGGTGGAGATTTTCCCCCGAAATCCGCCGACCGATATGTGAAATTCGGCGTTCCAGGTGTGTCGCGCGGTGAGTAAGGTGCGTCCTGCACAACTGCGACGCGTTGTATCGGGACGGACAGGGGAGCATGGCCGCGGAGTTATTCGAGGGGCAGTACGTCTGGCACCCGGCGGCCGACGACCGCGTCCTGGCGAGCGTATGCGTCGATGTGCGGGCGGGGCGTCACCGCTACGCCTGTGAGGCCCTGGCCGAGACCCGTTCCGACTTCGCCCTGCGCGCCCACCGCTCGCTGGTGCTGGCCTCGGAGGCGGCCGGCACCGACCTGGTGGAGCGCTGGCTCGCCGAGGAACCCTCGCCCGAGGCCGCGCTGATGTGGGCCCGGGTGGCCGTGCAGCGCGCGATGCGGGCCGCCGACGCGCGCGACGAACGCGCCGAGGCGCTGGAGCGGATAGCGCTGGCCGCCTGCGAACGCGCCGCCGCCATCGCCCCCGACGACCCCACGCCCTGGGTCGCCAAGCTGACCATGGCCCGGCTGCACCAACTGCGCGAACCCGCCCCGCAGGGCCTGCTCACCGCGCCGCCCGGACCCTGGCGGCTGTTCGCCCACATCCTGTCCCTGGACCCCTGGCACCGCGAGGCCCACCACCGCTTCCTCTCCTTCTTCTTCACCCGGCACGGCGGCACGGTCAACGCCGCCTGGGACGTGGCCGCCTTCCTCAGTCAGCGCGCCCCCGCCGACTCCGCGCTCCGGCTGCTGCCGCTGGTCGCGCTGGTGGAGAGCTACAACCCGACCCAGTTGCTCGCCGACCGGGTCTGGGAGCAGCCGCAGTGGCGTTCCACCGCGCTGGCCGCCTACCGCAACTGGCTTCCCACGGTGGCCGGTTCGCGCTTCACCCCGGTGCTCGACCTGGCCTACCTCGCGCACGCGCTGGTGATGGGCCAGAGCGAGTTCGAGGCACGGGCGGTCTTCGCGGCGATGGGCCCGTACGCCTCGCGCATGCCCTGGAGCGCCTTCGGCGACCCCGCCGAGCAGCTCTCCCGCGCCCGGCGCGCCTGCGGGCTGCCCGTCCCCGGAGCCGCCTGAGACCGCACCTCACGCGTCCACCCCCCAACAGAAAGGCAGATCAGTGTCGGAACGGATATCGCCGCCAGGGGCCAAAGCTCCGGCGGCCGAGGAACCGGTCGTGCTCGACGACGACGCGACCCTGCACGCGATGGGTTATCCGCGCAAACTCACGCGCCGTTTCAAAGCGTTCGACAATTTCGCGATCTCCTTCACCATCATCAATGTCCTCTCGGGTATTTTCTCGTCCTTCGGATTCGGTCTGGGTGCGGGCGGTCCCCGTATTCTCGTGTTCGGCTGGATCGGCGTCTCCGTGATGGTGCTGTTCATCGGCGCCGCCATGGCGGAGGTCGCCTCCGCCTATCCGACGAGTGGGGCGCTGTATTTCTCCGCCGGTAAACTCGCCAAGCGGCACAAGGGCGCCTGGTCCTGGTTCACCGGCTGGCTGAACTTCGTGGGGCAGATCGGCGGCACCGCCGCCACCGGATACGCGGCCGCCACCTTCATCCAGGCGTTCGTCGCCCTGCAGTGGTCCTCCTACGAGCCCACCGCCCACCAGACGGTGCTGATCACCGCGCTGATCATCGTGCTCCAGGGCCTGGCCAACACCTACACCGTCCAGCTCGTCGCGGTGCTGAACCGGATTTCGGTGTGGTGGCTGCTGATCGGACTCGTGGTGATCGTGGGCGCACTCATCGTGATTCCCGATCACCACCAGTCGGCGTCCTTCGTCACGCATTTCGAGAACAACACCGGCTTCACCAACGGTCTTTACGGCGGCATGCTGGGCCTGCTGGTCACGAGCTGGACCTTCACCGGCTTCGACGGCAGCTTCCACATGTCGGAGGAAACCGTCCAGGCGACCGTCAACGCCCCCAAGGGCATCACCCGCGCCATCGGCTATTCGGCGCTCACCGGCCTGATCCTGATGCTCGCGCTGGTCTACAGCATTAGCGACTACACCAAGGTGGCCGGCTCGGACGCCCCTCCCGTCCAGATTCTCATCGACGGGCTCGGCGTCGGCACCGCCAAGGTCATGCTGCTGATCGTCATCGGCGCCATGCTCTTCTGCGGGCTGGCCAACCTCACCAGCAACACCCGGCAGATCTTCGCCTTCTCGCGCGACGGCGCCATGCCCGGCTCCCGCTGGTGGCACTCCGTCTCGCCTCGCACCCGGACGCCCGTCAAGGCGGTCTGGCTCGCCGTGGCCTGCTCGCTCGCCCTGGTGGTCCCCGGCTGGTGGTCCCACACGGCCTTCACGGCCATCGTCAGCGTCAACGTGGTCGGACTGTTCCTCGCCTACGCGGTGCCGATCTTCCTGCGGCTGCGGCTCGGCGACGACTTCCAGCCCGGCCCCTGGCACCTGGGCCGCTGGGGCCGGCCGATCGGCTGGGTCGCGGTGATCTGGATTCTGCTCAGCAGCGTCCTGTTCATGCTCCCGCAGGCGTCCCCGATCACCGTGGACTCGTTCAACTACGCGCCGATCGCGCTCGCGGCCGTGCTGCTCATCGCCACGGTGTGGTGGTTCACCACCGCCCGCCGCCGCTTCCAGGGCCCGGTCAGCTACGGCCGCCCCGACGAGGTCGCGGCGATGGACCTGGTCTGAGCCCTCGGGCGAGCGGAAGGTGACATGAGCCTGCCACGGCACGGCCCCGGTGTGCGGCGTCCCGCCCACACCGGGGCCGTGCCGTGCCGGGGCCCCGGTCGCCGCCATTGGCCAAGACCAATATTCATGGGCGCGGCATGCGTCGAAGTGCTGGCAGGGGCATGTCGGCTGCTCCATAGTTGGCGCACAACCGTGCACCCGAGTTGGCGCACGCCCGTGCACCTGAACCGTCCCGACCCGGACACCTGGGGGTAGTCGCGCCCATGAGCAGAGCCCAGCAGCCGTCCCGCCGCACCGTTCTCGCCGCAGCAGTCGCCGTCGCGGTGGCCGCCGGGACGGTGCCCGCGGCCGCCGCCACCGCAACCGCGGCCGCCGACGCCGACGACTCGGGCCGCGCGCCCGCCCGTCCCGTCGACAACCGCGCCTGGACCACGTATCCCGACTGGCGCGGCGGCACCGGAAGCGGCGTCCGGACCCTGGCGGGCCGGCGCCCCGGCATCGCCATCGCCGTGCCCGAGGGCCGCACCGATTACACCGACCCGCACACCGGCACCACCGCCACCTGGGAGTACGCCACCTGGACCTCCCCGGTCCACCGGCTCCGGGTGCCCGCCACCGAGCTGATCGCGTCCTGGAACGCCGACACCCCGGCCGGCACCTGGCTCCAGATCGAGCTGCAAGCCGCCTACTCCGACGGCACCACCGCCCCCTGGTACGTGATGGGCCGCTGGGCCGCGGGCGACGAGGACATCAAGCGGACCTCGGTGGACGACCAGAGCGACGGCAAGAGCTCGGTGTGGACCGACACCTTCGCCATCGACGACGCGAGCACCGGCCTGCGCGCGGTGGCGTACCGGCTGCGCCTCACCCTGTACCGGACGCCGGGCACCCGGCGCACCCCGACCGTGTGGCGGGTGGGCGCGATGGGCTCCGACATCCCCGACCGCTTCACCGTCCCGGCCTCCACGCCCGGCCTCGCCCGCGAACTGGCCGTACCGCGCTACTCGCAGGAGATCCACAAGGGCCAGTACCCCGAGTACGACAACGGCGGCGAGGCGTGGTGCAGTCCGACCTCCTCGCAGATGATCATCGAGTACTGGGGCGGCCGGCTCACCCCCGAGCAGCTCGCCTGGGTCGACCCGTCCTACGCCGACCCGCAGGTCGACCACGCGGCCCGTTACACCTACGACCACCAGTACACCGGCTGCGGCAACTGGCCGTTCAACGCGGCCTACGCGGCCACCTTCCCCGGTATCCAGGGCGTGGTGACCCGGCTGGCCTCGCTCACCGACCTGGAGACCCTGATCGCGGCGGGCATCCCGGCCATCACCTCCCAGTCCTTCCTCAAGACCGAGCTGACCGGCGCCGGTTACGGCACCTCCGGCCACCTGATGACGGTCATCGGCTTCACCGCCGACGGCGATGTCATCGCCAACGACCCGGCCTCGCCCAGCGACCCCGAGGTGCGCCGGGTCTACGCCCGGCGCGAGTGGGAGAACATCTGGCTGCGCACCAAGCGGTACGACGCGAACGGCAAGGTCAAGAGCGGTACGGGCGGCGTCTGTTACCTGTACTTCCCGGCCCGCCCGACCCAGCGCCAGCTCCGCGCGCTCGCCGCGGTGGGCGTGCGCTGACGCGGCACGGGGGCGGCCGGGCGCCGGTCCGGCCGCCCCCTCTGCCATACTGCGCGGGTCCCGCCGGACGTGGAGACCAGGGCAGAATGTGAGCGTGCGTCAGCAGCAGGCGGCCGTCCCCGTCCGGGCGCGCGGCACCGACCGCTCCGCGGCCCGCCGCGCCGAACTCCTCGCCATCGGGCGCACCCTGTTCGCGAACACCCCCTACGACGCGCTGTCCATGGACGACATCGCCCGCCAGGCCCATGTCGCCAAGGGCCTGATCTACTACTACTTCCGTTCCAAACGCGGCTACTACCTGGCGATCGTCGAGGACTCCGTCGCCGAGCTGGTCGCCTTCGCCGCCGGCGGCGCCGAACTGCCCGCCGTGGACCGCCTCCAGCGCACCATCGACGGCTACCTCCGCTTCGCCGAGCACCACCAGGCCGCGTACCGCACCATCGTCAGCGGCGGTGTCGGCTTCGACCACGAGGTGCACGCCATCCGGGACGGGGTGCGCGAGGCGATCGTCGCCACCATCGCCGACGGCGCGTACGGCAGGACCGACATCGGCCCGCTGGCCCGTACCGGCCTGTTCTCCTGGGTGTGCAGCGTCGAGGGCACCACGCTCGACTGGATCGGCCGCCCGGAGCTGACCCGCGCCGCCCTGGGCGAGCTGCTGGTCAAGACCCTCGGCGGCACCCTGCGCGCCATCGAGGAGCTGGACCCCTCCTGCCCGGCCCCGCCGCCGGCCCGCCGCGACGGCTGAGATTCCCCCGTACGGCCCTGCCCGCACCCCCGCCGAAGGGGGTGCGGGCGGCTCCGGCTGGATTCTTGAAGTAAGCGGTCGTTAACTGGTGACGGGAGGTCCCCGATCGGGCATACTCACGGCACAAGCCGCTGGTCAGCCGCCTCCGAGACCCGGAAGCGGGGCCTCGGCGCCACCGGAGCGATCGCGCGGAGCCGCCCCACCCAAGGCGCACATCCGCCGATGTGCCCGCACAGGGAGGAGTCCGACGCCATGTCCGACCGCGAAACGCAGCCGGTGGAGCGTCAACTGCCCACGGACGAGGCGAGGGATCTGCTCGCCCTGGTCCGGGACATCGCACAGCGCGAGATCGCGCCGAAGGCGGCCGAGGAGGAGGACGCCGGACGCTTCCCCCGCGAGGTCTTCACCCTGCTGTCGGAAGCGGGCCTGCTGGGCCTGCCCTACGACCCCGAGCACGGCGGCGGCGAGCAGCCCTACGAGGTCTACCTCCAGGTGCTGGAGGAGCTGGCCGCGGCCCGGCTCACCGTCGGTCTCGGCGTCAGCGTCCACACCCTCGCCTCGTACGCGCTCGCCACCCACGGCACCAAGCAGCAGCAGGTCGAGCACCTGCCCGCCATGCTCGGCGGCGGCCTGCTCGGCGCCTACTGCCTCTCCGAGCCGTCCTCGGGCTCCGACGCGGCCTCCCTGCGCACCAGGGCCGTCCGGGACGGCGGCGACTGGGTGCTCAGCGGCACCAAGGCGTGGATCACCCACGGCGGCATCGCGGACTTCTACACCGTGATGGCCCGCACCGGCGCCGACGGCCCACGCGGCATCACCGCGTTCCTGGTGCCCGGCGACGCCGAGGGCCTGAGCGCGGCCCTGCCGGAGAAGAAGATGGGCCTCAAGGGCAGCCCCACCGCCCAGGTTCACCTGGACGCTGTACGCGTTCCGGACGAGCGGCGCATCGGCGAGGAGGGCCAGGGCTTCGGCATCGCCCTCTCGGCGCTCGACTCGGGCCGGCTCGGCATAGCGGCCTGTGCGATCGGCGTCGCCCAGGCGGCCCTGGACCAGGCGGTGGCGTACGCGACCGAGCGCCGGCAGTTCGGGCACCCCATCGCGGACTTCCAGGGACTGCGCTTCCTGCTGGCGGACATGGCCACCCAGATCGAGGCGGGCCGGGCGCTGTACCTGGCGGCGGCCCGGCTGAAGGACGCGGGCAGGCCGTTCGCCAAGCAGGCCGCCATGGCCAAGCTGCACTGCACCGACACCGCGATGCGGGTCACCGTCGACGCCGTGCAGGTCCTCGGTGGGTACGGCTACACCGCCGACTTCCCCGCCGAGCGCTACATGCGCGAGGCCAAGGTGCTCCAGATCGTCGAGGGCACCAACCAGATCCAGCGGATGGTCATCGCTCGTCATCTGGCGGGGCCGGAGAGTCGCTGAACTGCCCCCTGCGCACCGTCGGGGCCGCCAGTTCGGCCCACTCCGGGTCGTGGCGCCCCGGCAGTGTGCGGCCCCGGTCGGCCCAGACCCGCATCAGCTCGGTGTAGATGGGCGGGTCCGGGTGCGGGGGTGCGGCCGCGTCCGCCGACCGGGGCACGTAGACGCGGCGCTGACGCCCGGTGGCCGTCTGGGTGGGAGTCATGCCTGGCCAACGCGAGCGCGGCCCGGCAGGTCACCGGCGGGCGGAATCGAGCGTCAGTTCAGCGTCGTCCGCACCGCTCAGGCGGCGGCCTTGCCGCGCGTGAACGGCACCTGCATCGGGCGCGAACCCGGGCCGCCCACGTGCGAGAACGGCTGGGTCCGCCAGTCCAGACCCTGCGGGAGTGTCAGCAGCAGCGCGGTGTCCTGCTCCTGCGGCGCGAAGGACTCGTCGGCGGGGCGGGCGTCCGCCGCCGCGCGGCCCGTACCGGCACAGGCCGTCAGGCCGAAGGGGTTCCACGGCGAGGCGCACAGCGCGTGCTCCGGCAGGGACTCCTCGTCCGCCAGCAGCGCGATGGCCTGCGCGCAGTCCGGGCAGATCACCCGGTACATCTCGAAGGTGTCGTAGTCGGCGTCGAGGCCGTAGGCGTCACCGGAGTCCGGTTCGACGCCCTCCGGCTCGGGCTCGACGACGAGCTGCTGCCGCTTCGCGGCAGAACGAACGGGGCGCTTGACACTCTGCATGGGATTCTCCCCCTAAGGCTGGGCCGTGAAGGCGCTGCGGCCTCGACCACAGCAAGCACTTCCCGCAGGTTCTCGGCGGTAACCGTGAGAACCTCACGCAGCGCGCTCACATGGTGTGGCGTTCGTCACAGGCTAACGGTGGATATCCGCCCAGATGCCGCGTGCCGCGCCCTCGGAGCCCGCCGAAGTCGTCCCTCGGTTCCCCCACGCGCACGCGCGCGGGACCGCACGGTAGGTTCTGGCGCATGGAGGAGCTGGACCGTCAGATCGTGCAGTTGCTCGTCAAGGACGGGCGGATGAGCTACACGGACCTGGGCAGGGCCACGGGCCTGTCCACGTCGGCCGTGCACCAGCGCGTGCGCCGGCTCGAACAGCGGGGCGTCATCCGCGGCTACGCCGCCGTCGTCGACCCCGAGGCCGTCGGGCTGCCGATGACCGCGTTCATCTCCGTCAAGCCGTTCGACCCCAGCGCCCCCGACGACATCGCCGAGCGGCTCGCGGGCGTCCCCGAGATCGAGGCGTGCCACAGCGTCGCCGGGGACGAGAACTACATCCTCAAGGTGCGGGTGGCCACCCCGCACGAACTGGAGGAACTCCTCGCCCGGCTGCGCTCCCTGGCCGGCGTCTCCACCCGCACCACGGTCGTGCTCTCCACGCCGTACGAGGCCCGCCCGCCGAAGATCTCCTGAGTCCCCCCGACACGCGCCCCGGTTCCGGGTGCCCGGCGGGGACGGGGGAGACTGGTGGGCATGAGTGAGCAGCACGCCGGCCCCAAGACCGTCCTCCTGCGCCGGGGCGAGGTCCACAGCCCCGCCGACCCCTTCGCCACCGCGATGGTGGTGGAGCGCGGCCAGGTCGCCTGGGTGGGCTCGGAGGGCGCCGCCGACGCCTTCGCCGACGGGGTGGACGAGGTGATCGACCTCGACGGCGCCCTGGTCACCCCCGCCTTCACCGACGCCCATGTGCACACCACCGCCACCGGGCTCGCCCTGACCGGCCTCGACCTCTCCGGCGCGCCCTCCCTGGAGGCGGCCCTCGCCCTGGTCCGGGAGTTCGCCGCCGCCCGCCCCGCCGACCGGGTCCTCCTGGGCCACGGCTGGGACGCCGCCCGCTGGCCCGGCGGGCGTCCGCCGACGCGCGCGGAGCTGGACGCGGCCACCGGAGGCCGTCCGCTCTACCTCTCCCGCGCCGACGTCCACTCGGCCGTCGTCAGCACCGCCCTGCTGGACCTCGTCCCGGCCGCGGTGAGCCGCGCCGACGCCCCGCTCACCGCCGACGACCACCACGCCGTCCGGGAGGCCGCCCTCGGCGCGCTCGCCCCGGCCCAGCGCGCCGAGGCCCAGCGCGCCGCGCTCGCGCACGCGGCCTCCCTCGGCATCGGCTCGGTGCACGAGTGCGGCGGCCCGCAGATCTCCTCCGAGGACGACTTCACCGGCCTGCTCCGGCTCGCCGGCGAGCTGCCCGGCCCCCGCGTCGTCGGCTACTGGGCCGAGCGGGACGTCGACAAGGCCCGCGAACTGGGCGCGGCCGGCGCGGCCGGCGACCTCTTCGTGGACGGGGCGCTCGGCTCCCACACCGCCTGCCTGCACCAGCCGTACACCGACGCCGCTCACACCGGCACCGCCTACCTGGACGCCGACGCGGTCGCCGAGCACGTCGTCGCCTGCACCGAGGCCGGGCTGCAGGCCGGCTTCCACGCCATCGGCGACGCCGCAGTCACCGCCGTGGTCGAGGGCGTGCGCACCGCCGCCGAGAAGGTCGGCCTGGCCCGCGTACGGGCCGCCCGGCACCGGGTCGAGCACGCCGAGATGCTCACCCCCGACACCGTCGCCGCCTTCGCCGAGCTGGGCCTGATCGCCTCCGTCCAGCCGGCGTTCGACGCCGTCTGGGGCGGCGAGGACGGCATGTACGTCCGCCGCCTGGGCGCCGAGCGGGCCCGCACCCTCAACCCGTACGCGGCCCTGCTGCGCGCCGGGGTGCCGCTCGCCTTCGGCTCCGACAGCCCGGTCACCCCGCTCGACCCCTGGGGCACCGTCCGTGCCGCCGCCTTCCACCGCACGCCGGAGCACCGGGTGTCGGTGCGGGCCGCGTTCACCGCGCACACGCGCGGCGGCTGGCGCGCCATCGGACGGGACGACGCGGGCGTCCTGGTGCCGGGCGCCCCCGCCGACTACGCGGTCTGGCACACCGGTGACCTCATCGTGCAGGCCCCCGACGACCGGGTGGCCCGCTGGTCCACCGACCCCCGCTCCGGCACCCCCGGCCTGCCCGACCTCACCCCCGGCACCGGGCTCCCGGTCTGCCTGCGGACGGTGGTCGGGGGGCGGACGGTGTTCGTACGGCCGGGCGAGTGATCTCCCGGCCCTGCGGTGGAGCCGAACGGGTGGCGCCGCCCGGTAGCCCGACCTGCGTATCCGCGCCCTTTTCCGCGCCCTCCCCGGCACAGCCGCTGGCCAGGGGGCTGTTGACAGCCGACGGCGCGGGGCCGGTAGGTTCGGCCGAGTCCACCAACGGACGTTCGACCGGGGAGTGTTCGCATACTCGTCGCGGCGCCACTGGGTCAGGACGGTGTGCCGTACCGGGGCATCGTCGACGGCAGCCAGGCGCAGTGCTCGCGCCGACGAGGGAGCGCTCCGGCCGGTCGGCAAGGTGTGACCCGGATGGGGCCCGCGCGCTCAGTAGACAACGGCTCTCGGTCGATCCGCAGCCAGCGGGTCCCAGGTCGGCCCGAAGGGCGGCGCGGGCCCCCATCCGCCGCGTGAAAGCCGCGGCGAGGCGCCGGAAACCCGCCGAAAAGCGCGCTCCTGCCCCGCTCACCGGCTTCCGACACCGCCCAGGCCCTGTGCCGCCGCGTCATCGCAGGCCGTGACCACTATGGTGGACGCCTGCGCACGACATGAAGGGGCAGCAGTGAACGACGGCGACGGGACCCTCTCGGCCAAGGCCGGAGGGCGGCAGTTCGGTCCGCTCGGCACGGCCTTGGTGATCATTCCGACCTACAACGAGGCGGAGAACATCAAGACCATCGTGGGCCGGGTACGCAAGGCTGTCCCCGAGGCGCACGTCCTCGTGGCGGACGACAACAGCCCCGACGGCACCGGCAAGCTGGCCGACGAGCTGGCCGCCACGGACGACCACGTGCAGGTGCTGCACCGCAAGGGCAAGGAGGGCCTGGGCGCCGCCTACCTCGCGGGCTTCCGCTGGGGCCTGGAGCACGGCTACGGCGTGCTGGTCGAGATGGACGCCGACGGCTCCCACCAGCCCGAGGAACTGCCCCGCCTGCTGACCGCCCTCAAGGGCGCCGACCTGGTCCTCGGCTCGCGCTGGGTGCCCGGCGGCCGGGTGGTGAACTGGCCCCGGTCCCGTGAGGTCATCTCCCGCGGCGGCAGCCTGTACTCCCGGCTCGCCCTCGACCTGCCGCTGCGCGACATCACCGGCGGCTACCGCGCCTTCCGTGCCGAGACGCTCCAGGGGCTCGGTCTGGAGGAGGTCGCCTCGCAGGGCTACTGCTTCCAGGTCGACCTCGCCCGCCGCGCGGTGAAGGCCGGGTACCACGTCGTGGAGGTCCCGATCACCTTCGTGGAGCGCGAGTTCGGCGACTCCAAGATGAGCCGGGACATCCTCGTGGAGGCCCTGTGGCGGGTCACCGCGTGGGGCGTGGGCGACCGCGTCGGCAAGATCAAGGCCAAGGGCAAGTAGGGGCGAGGCGGCGCCGTACGGGCCCGGCCCGCGGGGATGATCCACCCCTTATGCGGCACTGAGCCGGGCCCAGGCACACTGGAAGCATGACGACTGGCGCATCCACCCCTCCGCGGACCGGGCAGACCGGGCGGCCCAAGCGCTCGGCGCCGCGCAGATATCTGCCGCTCGCCCTCGCCGCGTGGCTGGTGCTGGAGATCTGGCTGCTCATCCTCGTCGCGGACGCCGCCGGGGGCCTCGCCGTGTTCCTGATCCTGGCCGCGAGCTTCGTCGCGGGCGCGGTCGTGGTGAAGCGGGCCGGCCGCCGCGCCTTCCGTAACCTGGACGAGGCCCTGCGGCGCGGTACGGCGCCCTCCTCGGGCGGCGGCAGCAACGGCCTGCTGATGCTCGCCGGACTCCTGCTGATGCTCCCCGGCATGCTCTCCGACGTGGCCGGACTGTTCCTGCTGCTGCCCCCGGTGCAGAACCTGGTCCGCCGCCGCACCGAGCACGTGGTGAGCCGCAAGCTGCGCGGGGCCACGCCGGGTTCCTTCGGCGACGCCTTCCAGCAGGCCCGCATCCACCGCCCGGACGGCAAGGTGGTGCAGGGCGAGGTCGTCCGGGAGCGCCGCGACGACTCCACCGACGAACCCCGGCCGCCGCTGACCCGCTGAGCGGGCGGGTCCGGACAGCACAGAACCGCGGGCGCCGTACATCGTGACGATGTACGGCGCCCGCGGTTCTCTGTGCGCCAGGTCGGCGCAGCCCCTTGGGGCTACGCGGACTTGCGGCTGTCGCGCGGGTGTACCGCGATGTTCATCGCGCCCGACCGCAGGACCGCCAGACGCTCCTCGAGGACCTCTTCGAGTTCCTCGCGGGTGCGTCGTTCCATCAGCATGTCCCAATGGGTACGCGCGGGCTTGGCCTTCTTCTCCTCAGGGCCGTCGCCGTCGACCAGGAGTGCCTGGGCCCCGCAGACCTTGCACTCCCACTCCGGCGGAATCTCCGCCTCGACCGAGAAGGGCATCTCGAAGCGATGCCCCTTCTCGCATGCGTACTCCACGGCCTGGCGCGGGGCCAGGTCGATGCCGCGGTCCGTCTCGTAGCTGGTCACCACGAGGCGCGTACCGCGAAGAGCTCGCTCACTCATGAATCGTGCCTCCCGGGCTTGATGCCCACAGGACAGGTGTCGCTGTCGTCGTCATCCGGTCAACGTCCGGTCGGCGGTAAAGATTCCCGTTCCGAGTCCCGTTCCGGGTCGTGCGTCGCCGTCGTAGCCGCCCCTTGTTGTACCCACACGCGCCCGGTTTGTCACATCTGCTCGCAGATATGACCTACCGTTTCGCTGTCTTTGACGCGCAGTAACGGTACGCCTGGCAGGCCAAACGCGTACACTACCGCCCTTTCGTGTTGAACGCTAAATCCTTTCGGGGACCGGGTTCCCCGCCTCGCCGATCGCACGCCGGACCGGTACCCGCGCCAGCAGGACGAAGCCGATCACGAAGAAGGCCACCAGGGAGACGATCGCGGAGCGGTAGCTTCCGGTGAGCTGGTAGGTCACCCCGAACAGCAGCGGGCCGAGCCAGCTCATGCCCCGGTCGCTCATCTCGTACGCGGAGAAGTACTCCGCCTCCTTGCCCGGCGGGATCAGGTGGGAGAACAGCGAGCGGGACAGGGCCTGGCTGCCGCCGAGCACCAGGCCGATCGCGGCCGCCAGCACATAGAAGAACACCGGCGCCCCGGCGGGCAGGAAGTACCCGGCGGCCAGGGTGCACGTCCAGGCCACCAGCGAGCCGAGGATCGTGCGCTGGGCGCCGTAGGACCTTGCCAGCCGGCCCATCGCCAGGGCGCCCGCGACCGCGAGCACCTGCACCAGCAGGACCGCGCCGATCAGCGTGGACTGCTCCAGACCCAGCTCCTCCGAGCCGTACACCGAGGCCTGGGTGATCACCGTCTGGATGCCGTCGTTGTAGACGAGGTAGGCCAGCAGGAAGGCGAGGGTGCGGGGGTGGCGGCGCATGTCCTTCACCGTGGCCGCCAGTTGCCGCAGCCCGGTAGGGGCGGCGGCCGCCACGCGCGCGTGCCGGTCGCGCAGCCGGCGCAGCGGGATCAGCGCGAAGGCGCCCCACCACAGCCCGGCCGAGGCCAGGCACACCCGCACGGCCGCCGGCTCGGAGAGCCCGAAGGAGCCGTGGGCCAGGTACAGCACCAGGTTGACGACCAGCATCAGGGAGCCGGCCGCGTAGCCGAAGGCCCAGCCGCGCGAGGAGACCCGGTCGCGTTCGGCGGGCGGGGCGATCTGCGGCAGGTAGGAGTTGTAGAGCATCATCCCGACCGACTGCGCCGCGTTGGCCACCACCAGCAGCAGCCCGCCGAGCAGATACCGGTCGCCGTCCAGGAAGAACATGCCCGTGGTCGCGGCCGCCCCGGTGTACGCGGCCGCGGCCAGCAGCGGCTTCTTGCGGCCCGTGCGGTCGGCCAGGCTCCCCACCAGGGGCATCACCAGCACCGCGACGATCACCGACAGGGACACCGTGTAGGCGAAGAACGAGCCCGCGCGCACCGGCAGCCCGAGCGGGTGCACATAGCCGTCGGCGTCGGCCGCGTGCCGGGCCACGGCGGTCAGATACGGGCCGAGGAACACGGTGAGGACGCTCGTGGAGTAGACCGAGCACGCCCAGTCGTACCAGTACCAGCCGCGCTGCTCGCGCCGTGAACCCGCCATCTCCTCGGGCGCCCCCGCCCGCACGGTGCCGATACCCACCCCGCGCCCTCGCTTCCCCGCCGCAGTGCCGTGCCAAGGCGGGGGAGGTGTCGCGGGGCCCGGTCAGACCCAGACGCCGCGGTCCTCCATGACCTCGCGCAACGTGTCGATGTGATCGGTCATGATGCCATCGACCCCCAGCTCCAGGAGCCGGTGCATCCGCTCGGGTTCGTTGACCGTCCACACGTGCACCTGGAGCCCTCGCGCGTGCGCCGCGCGTACGAAGCGCCCGTCGGCCACCGGAACCCCCGACTGGGCCTCCGGCACCTGCGCCGCCACGGCCGAGCCGCGCACCGGGACGGGCAGCCCCCAGGAGCGCAGCCGCAGCCCCAGCACGCCCAGGGTGCCGAACGAGGTGGCCAGTCTCGGCCCCGCTAGCCGCTGCGCCCGGCGCACCCGCGCCTCGGAGAAGGAGCCCAGGCAGACGCGGGCCCAGGCGTCCGTCCGCCCGACCAGCTCCAGGAAGGGCAGCAGGGCCGCGTCCGCCTTCACGTCCACGTTCCAGCGGACCTCGGGGAACGTCTCCAGCAGCTCCGCGAAGAGCGGTACGGGCTCCCGCCCGCCCACGCGGGCCTGCCGGACCTCCGCCCACGGCAGGTCGGCGACGCGGCCGGTACCGTCGGTGACCCGGTCCAGGGAGTCGTCGTGGAAGGCGACCAGCGTGCCGTCCGCGGTGAGGTGGACGTCGGTCTCGATGTAGCGGTAGCCCAGCGCGACCGCCCGGCGGAACTGCGCGACCGTGTTCTCCACCCCCTCCGCCGCCCCGCCCCGGTGGGCGAACGGGATGGGGCCGGGGTGGTCCAGGTACGGGTGGCGTATGGGCTCGGTCACCGGCGCAGTATCGCGCGCTCCGGCTCGTGGCCGGCAACCACCCTGCTCGGTACGGGCACCGGGCGCAGCGCGAAGACCCGCAGGAAGAACTGGGCGAGCGGGCCGATCGCCAGCGCGTACAGCACGGTGCCGACGCCGACCGTGCCGCCGAGGGCGAAGCCGGTCGCCACCACGGTGACCTCCACACAGGTGCGGATCAGCCGGATCGAGCGGCCGGTCCGCCGGTGCAGGCCGGTCATCAGGCCGTCGCGCGGGCCGGGGCCGAAGTCCGCCGCGATGTAGAGGCCGGTCGCCGCGCCGTTGAGCACGACCCCGAGGACCAGCAGCGCGATCCGCGCGGCCAGACCGTGCGCGCCGGGCAGTACGGACAGGGTGGCGTCCATGGCGAAGCCGATCACCAGCACATTGGAGACCGTGCCCAGGCCGGGCCGCTGGCGCAACGGAATCCACAGCAGCAGGAGGACCGCGCCGAGCAGGGTCAGCACCACGCCCATGCTCAGGCCGGTACGGGCGGCGAGCCCCTGGTGCAGCACGTTCCACGGCTCCAGGCCGAGGCCCGAGCGGACGAGCAGCGCCGAACTCGCCCCGTACAGCGCGAGACCGCCGTAGAGCTGGAACAGCCGGCGGGAGAGACGGCCCGGAGTGGACATGGAATACCCCCCTGGGGTGGTGGCAGTGGCCTTGCCCGTGTCACTCTGTGGCTTGGGACGGAAGGCTATCCATGGCCAATCCGGGGAAGGTGGACTGATCTTCATGGCGCGTTGGACCTCTGCGGTGGGTGCCGCTCAGCTCGCCCGGCTCCTCAACTCCCAGCAGGAACGGCCGGGTGGCCCCGGCACGCGTCGTCCGCCCGCCTATCGGGCGCTGGCCGACGGCATCCGGCTGCTCGTCCTGGAGGGCCGCGTCCCCGTGGCCGCGCGGCTGCCGGCCGAGCGCGAGCTGGCCCTCGCCCTCTCCGTCAGCCGCACCACGGTCGCCGCCGCGTACGAGACGCTGCGCACCGAGGGGTTCCTGGAGTCCCGGCGCGGTGCGGGCAGCTGGACGGCCGTCCCGGCGGGCAACCCGCTGCCCGCGCGCGGCCTGGAACCCCTGCCGCCCGAGGCGCTCGGCTCCATGATCGACCTGGGCTGCGCGGCCCTCCCGGCACCCGAGCCCTGGCTCACCCGTGCCGTCTCCGGCGCCCTGGAGGACCTCCCGCCCTACGCCCACACCCACGGCGACTACCCGGCCGGAGTGCCCGCTCTGCGCGCGGTGATCGCCGAGCGGTACACCGCCCGGGGCATCCCGACCATGCCCGAGCAGATCATGGTGACCACCGGCGCGATGGGCGCCATCGACGCCATCTGCCACCTCTTCGCGGGCCGGGGCGAGCGGATCGCCGTCGAGTCGCCGTCCTACGCCAACATCCTCCAGCTCATGCGGGAGGCGGGCGCCCGGCTCGTCCCGGTCGCCATGGCCGAGGGGCTCGGCGGCTGGGACCTCGACGGCTGGCGCCAGGTGCTCCGCGAGGCCGCGCCCCGGCTGGCCTATGTCGTCGCCGACTTCCACAACCCGACCGGTGCGCTGGCCGACGATGACCAGCGGCGCCGGCTCGTGGACGCGGCCCGTGCGGCCGGGACCGTGCTGGTCGCCGACGAGACGATGACCGAGCTGTGGTTCGAGGAGGAGCTGGGCCGCAACATGCCCCGCCGGATGTGCGGCTTCGACCCGGCCGGTTCGACCGTCATCACCGTCGGCTCGGCCAGCAAGGCGTTCTGGGCCGGGATGCGCATCGGCTGGGTGCGGGCCGCCCCGGACGTCATCCGCGGCCTGGTCGCCGCGCGCGCCTACGCCGACCTCGGCACCCCGGTCCTCGAACAGCTCGCCGTGCACTGGCTGTTCACCAGCGGCGGCTGGGAGCAGGCCGTGGCCCTCCGCCGCTCCCAGGCCCGCGACAACCGCGACGACCTGCTCGCCGCCCTCCGGCGCGAGCTGCCCGACTGGGAGTACGAGGTGCCGGCCGGCGGTCTCACCCTCTGGGTCCGGGCCGGCGGCCTCTCCGGCTCGCGCCTCGCCGAAGTGGGCGAGCGGGTCGGCGTCCGTGTCCCCTCCGGGCCCCGCTTCGGCGTCGACGGCGCCTTCGAGGGATACCTGCGGCTGCCGTTCACGGTGGGCGGCGCGGTGGCCGACGAGGCGGCGGCCCGCCTGGCCTCGGCCGCGCGGCTGGTGGAGTCGGGGGTCACCGGGGGCGGGGAGGCGTCGGGCGCGTTCGTGGCGTGAGCCTGCGGGGCCGTGCACAGCAGCGTGCCCGCTCCGAGGGGTTGGAGCGGGCACGTCCGCCGTGCGCGGGTCAGGCTCGGTCCGCCGGGACGGCGTCCGCGGGTTCGGCCGGGGAGACGACCTCCATCGAGCGGGTCGGCTCCGGCTCCGCCGGTGCGATGCGCCCGGGCAGCAGGGACAGTACCGCCTGGCGCTCCGGTTCCGGGGCCGCCTCGTCGTAGGGGTCCGGGGTGGCCGGGACCTGGAGGCGGTGGACCGGGCCGGAGCCGAGGCGGGCGTAGCCGCGGCCGGGCGGAGTCCGGTCCGGCGGGGTGGTGGGCGGCGGGGCGCCCAGGAAGGCGGCCACCTGCTGGGGGGAGGCGGGGCCCAGGACCACCCGGGCGCGGGTGTGCTGGCCGATCGCCTCGCTCAGGGTGTCCGCGCTGTCGAACTGCTCGGCCACCACCACCGTCACGCCGGCCGCCCGCCCGTGCCGCAGCGGGACCTGAAGCAGGGCCTGCGGGTCGGTGCGGTGCTCCGCCTCCGCGAGGTGGGTGAAGACGGTCGGGCGGTCCAGGAGGACCCACAGGGGACGCGTGGTGTCCTGCGGCGGCGGAGCGCCCGCCTGCCGGGCCTCGTTGACCGCGAGGAGCCGCCGCTCGGTCTCCTGCGCAGCCCACTCGAGACCGGCCACCGCCCCGGCCGGCGCGCATTCCACGGCCAGTACGCCCTCCCGGCCGATCAGGCACGAGTACTCGCCGGTGCCGCCGCCGTCCACGATCATCACGTCGCCGTGCCGCAGCGCCTGGAGGGCGATGGAGCGCACCAGCGTGGACGTGCCGCTGCCGGGCTGGCCCATGATCAGCAGATGCGGCTCCGGCGAGCGGCTGCCGGTGCGCCAGACCACGGGGGGCACGTCGCACCGCTCCTCGCCGTAGGAGAGCGGGAGGGTGCGCTGGACCTCGTCGGGGTCGGTGAAGCCGAGCACCGTCTCGCCCGGCGCGGTGACGAAGTGCTGGGCGGTGATGCCGGCGGGCAGGGCGGCGAGGACGCTCAGCGTGAGCCGGTTGCCCTCCTCCTCCCAGGTGAAGCGGTACTCCCGGCCGCGGCCCGCCTTGGCGGTCAGCAGCCGCTCGACCCGCGCGCGGGACCCGGGATCGCCGTCCGGGAAGTACGCCGGGTAGCGGATGACGACGCGCTCCAGCCGGCCGCCCTCGTCGAACTCGTGCTCCGTGAAGACCGCGTCCCACGCGCCGCCGTGCGCGTACAGCGGGGCCGGGTCGCCGGCGGTGGAGAAGCACGGCACCAGCGCCTCGTAGAGCGACTGGAGCCGTTCGGCCCGCGCGGGGTCGGGGCCCTCGGGCGCGGCCGGGCCGTGGTCGCGTCCGTACCAGGCCGCCGTGACCATCAGGGACACGGCGGCCAGCAGCGGGCCGTACGGCATGAGCGCGACGGCCATGACCACGGCGGCCGCCAGGAACAGCAGCGGGCCCCGCTTGTCCTTGGGGGTGGCGGCGACCTTGGCCCGGCCGGCCAGGGCCAGCCGGCGCAGGCCGCGCGAGATGGTGATCAGCGGGTGGAGGACGTCCGTGGCGCTGTCGGCCGCCGTCCGGGCCAGCTCCCGGCTCCGGGCGAGCTGGGTGCGGGCGAGCTGCGCGCTGTCCTTGCTCAGAATGCGGGGGAGTGGGCGCCGGGCCACTGCTGTCTCCTGGAGGTGGGTACGGGCGTGGGGTGACTCCCCCTCGGACGGGACCCGCCGGTCCGCGTGGCCTCGGGGGAGGGGCGCGGTCAGAACTTGATGCCGCCGAGGAGGCTCGCCAGGCTCTCGCCGCCCGCCTTGATGCTGGGCGCGATGGCCGTGCTCGCCAGGTAGAAGCCGAACAGCGCCGAGACGACGGCGTGCGAGCCCTTGAGCCCGTCCTTGCGGAAGAACAGGAAGACGATGATGCCGAGCAGGACCACGCCGGACATGGAGAGGATCATTTGGGACCTCCTGGTGTCGAAGGGGGGACAGTCACCATGAGTACTTCCAGAATCACAGAATGTATCCATACGATAAAAGGTGCAACTGGGTGAAATTCGGGTTTTTTCCCACGGGTGGTGGAGCCGCCGGTCACCCGGCCGGGCAGAGCCCCCACGTCGGCGCGCGAGCCAGTACGCTGGCGATTCACCCGAACGGAAGTCATGAGAGGCGGTCCGGCCGATGAGCGAAGCCCCCGACCCGCAGGTCGTGGAGCTGGCGACCAAGATCTTCGACCTGGCCCGGCAGGGCCGGACCGAGGAACTGGTCGCCTACGTTGACGCGGGCGTCCCGGTCGGTCTCACCAACGACCGCGGCGACTGCCTGGTCATGCTCGCCGCGTACCACGGGCACGCCGACGCGGTCCGGGCGCTGCTCCAGCGCGGCGCCGACGCCGACCGGGTCAACGACCGGGGACAGACCCCGCTCGCCGGAGCCGTGTTCAAGGGTGAGACCGCGGTCATCCAGGCGCTCCTCGACGGCGGCGCCGACCCGGCCGCGGGCACGCCCTCGGCGATCGACACCGCGCGCATGTTCGGCAAGATCGAACTGCTGGAACTGTTCGGCGCGCACTGACACTTCGGCAACCGGCCCCTTCGGGGGGCGGAGATCAACGGGGGGAGGCGGAGGGGGACCGCCGTAAATACGGTCGCGGCGGCACAAACCGCGGGTCATCATGACGACGTGATTCACGGACGTGATGGCCGGGCGGGAGATGCCGCACCACGCGGGCCGTGAAGCGGCCCGCAAGGGGCCCCGACGAGAGGCAGAGAGAAATGGGCAGCAGCAAGCAAGAGACGGCGGGCACTCCGACGTTGTGTCACGCGGCCAGGTGATGAGTGGTCCCCGGTTGCGTCGACGCTTGATGTGAGGCTGTTTCCCATGTTCGATCCGGTCATAGCGCCCAGCGGTACCCTGCTCGGCCTGCTCCAGCGGGGCCGGGGCGACGGCACCCTGCACGCGCTCACCGCCCCCCGCGCCGAGGCGCTCCAGGCCCTCGACCACTGCGTCCTCCACGACCCCCGCCACGACTGGCAGGTGGAGAACCGCTCCCTCTACTACGCCCGCCTCTACCTCGACCTGAACGGCGGCCTGGACGCCATCGAGGCCCACCTCCTCGACCCCGGGGACGCCCTCGATGCCGACGAGTCCCGCACCGGGCTCGCCCTCGCCGTCCTCGGCCACCTCGCCTCCTACGGCAGGCTCGACGCGCTCGCCCTGCTGCGCCGGTACGCCGCCCAGGGCGCCAACTGGGCCTGGGCGCTGGACGAGCTGGCCCTGCGCGACGACGACGCGGGCCTGCGCGCCCTCGCCGTCCCCGTGCTGGCCCGCTTCGGCACCGACCCGGCCGGCGAGGCCGAACTGGCCGCCGCCGTACGCGACGCCTTCGAGCCACGGCCCTGGCGGCTGTGGGCCGACGACCCGCGCCAGTCCGTCTCCGCCCGGGTACGGGCCGCCAGCGAGGCCGGCAGCTTCGACCGCTGGCAGCAGCAGATGCGCCCCACCGGGCCCCGCCCCGGCTGGAGCGTGGACGCCGTCTTCGAATGGGCCCAGCAGGGCCTCGAGCGCGGCGCCGCCCTCCATGTCCCCGCCGCCCGCTGCCTGGTCGCCGTCGCCGCGCCCGAGGACCGGCCGGAGATCCTGGCCGCCGCCCGGTCCGGCACCGACGGCGCCCGCTGCACGGCGCTGCGCTATCTCGCCGACAGCGGGGCGCCCGAGACGCTCGACCTGGTCGAGGCCGCCGTCGCGGACGGGCCCGGTGTCGTGGTGGACGCCGCCCTCGACGCCTTCGAGCGGATGCGCACCCCGGCCGCCGTCGACCGCGCCCGCCGCTGGGCCCAGCGGCCCGACGTGCTCGGCGCCGCCGCCGGACGCGTGCTCGCCTGCCGGGGCGGCGCGAAGGACAGCGACCTCGTCCTCGGCGCCCTGCGCGAGGCCGTACGGGGCGAAGGCCCCGACGCGCCGACCCTGTGGACCCTGGTGGACGGCGCCGGACGCCTGGGCATCGCCTGCGCGGCGCCCGTACTGCGCCACATCTACCGGGAGACGGCCTCCTCCCATCTGCGCGGCCGCGCGGCCCGCGCTCTCGCGGCCACCGACCCCTCCTTCGCCGCCGGGTTCGCGGTCGAGTGCCTGTGGGACTGCGAGGAGACCACCCGCGAACTGGCCGCCCGGCACGCCGAGACCGGCGACGCCCGTGTCGTCGAACGCCTCCGCCGCCTGGCCGCCGACCCCGCGGAGGAGGACGAGGTGCAGACGGCGGTCCGCAGCCGCTTCGAACAGGACCCGCAGACGCTGTGAGCTGACGGGGGCCCCGCCGGATCAACGGCGGGCCCCCTTCATCGGCGCACGAGTACGAAGCGCAGGGGCGTGCCCGGCCTCGCCTGGGCCGCGCCCGGCAGGTCCGCCGGGTGGACCACCGCCGGGACGGGGTAGCCGCCGGTCGTGGGGTGGTCGGCCAGGAAGATCAGGGGCAGACCGTCCGGCGGGACCTGGATCGCCCCCAGCACCATCGCCTCGCTGGGCAGTTCACCCGAGCGGGCGCGTTCCAGCGTGGGCCCCTCCGTGCGCAGCCCGATGCGGTTGCCGGCCGCGGAGACACGATACGTACGGGTCGTAAGGTCCCGGAGGGCCTGCGGGGTGAACCAGTCCTCGCGCGGACCCAGCGTCACCCGGAGCACCAGCTCGGCCGGGGGCGCCGGCTGCGGGGCGGTGTCCAGGCGGGCCGGGGCGGCCGTCGGCGGGCCCACTGGGAGCACCCTGCCGTCGGCGAGCGGCGGTGGGCCCAGGCCCGACAGCAGGTCCGTGGCCCGGCTGCCGAGCACCGGCTCCACCGCGACCCCGCCCGCGACCGCCAGGTAGGACCGCACACCCGCCACCGCCGCCCCCACCTCCAGCACCTCGCCGGAGGACACTCGGACCGGTGCGCCCCAGGGCGCCGGGCGGCCGCCCACCCTCACCGGGCAGGGCGCCCCGCCCACCGCGACGGTGACCGCCGAACGGGCCCGCAGGGCACAGCCGTCGAGCGTCGTCTCCAGTACGGCCGCGTCCGGGGAGTTGCCGACCAGCCGGTTGACGAGCGCGGCGGCGGGCGGGTCGAGGGCGCCGGAGCGGGGGACGCCCAGGTGAGCATGGCCGGGCCGCCCCCGGTCCTGCACGGTCGTCAGCGCGCCCGCCCGCACCACCACCAGCGCACGGTCCGTCACGCGGCCCCCACGGGCGTGAAGCGGACCCGCGTGCCCGGCGCCAGCAGGGCGGCCGGTTCCCGCGCGGTGTCCCACAGCACGGCGTCCGTACGGCCGATCAACTGCCAGCCGCCCGGCGACGCACGCGGGTAGACGCCGGTGTACGGCCCGGCCAGCGCGACCGACCCGGCCGGGACCGCCGTACGCGGGGTGGCTCTGCGGGGCACGTACCGGTGCTCCGGCAGGCCGGTGAGGTAGCCGAAGCCGGGGGCGAAGCCGCAGAAGGCCACGGTGAACTCGATGCCGGCGTGGATCTCGGCGACCTCGCGCGCCGACACGCCCCAGTGGGCGGCGACCTCGGCGAGGTCGGGTCCGTCGTAGCGGACGGGGAGTTCGACCGGGACGGAGGTGGCCTCGGGAGCGGGCGGCGGCTCGGCGGCGGTCAGTTCGGCGGCCCGGCGTACCGGGTCGTCCACGCCGTCGAGCAGGACCGTACGGGCCGCCGGGACGATCTCGCGGGCGGACAGCGAGCCCGCCGCCCGCCGCCGCAGCAGTTCCGCGTGCAGGGCGCGCGCCTGCCCGGCGGAGGCGACCTCCACCAGCAGGGCGTGCGCGCCCACCGGGAGCGCCCTCACGCGAACGCCTCCACCGGTACGCCCGCCGACGCCAGCCGGGTGCGGACCCGCCGGGCCAGCCCGACCGCGCCGGGGGTGTCGCCGTGCAGGCAGAGGGAGCGGGCCCGTACCCGGACGCGGGCGCCGGAGAGCGCGGTCACCTCCCCGGAGCGGGCGAGGTCCAGCGAGCGTGCCACCACCGCAGCCGGGTCGCTGACCACGGCACCCTCCCGGTCGCGCGGCACGAGGGTGCCCTCGTCGGTGTAGGCGCGGTCCGCGAACGCCTCCGGGACCGCGCGGAGGCCCGCCTTCCCGGCCGCCTCCAGCAGACGTGAGCCGGGCAGGCCCAGCACCGGCAGCCGGGCGCCGGCCAGGAGCACCCCGTCGACCACCGCGCGGGCCTGCTCCTCGTCCCGTACGACGCGGTTGTAGAGCGCGCCGTGCGGCTTGACGTAGGCCACGCGGGCGCCGGCGGCCCGTGCGAACACCTCCAACGCGCCGATCTGGTAGGCGACTTCGGCCGCCAGCTCGGCGGACGGCACGTCCATCGCGCGCCGGCCGAAACCGGCGAGGTCGCGGTAGGAGACCTGGGCGCCGATCGTCACCCCGCGCGCGGCGGCCAGTTCACACACCCGGCGCATGGTCGCCGCGTCCCCGGCGTGGAAGCCGCAGGCCACATTGGCACTGGTGACGACGGACAGCAGCCCCTCGTCATCGGTCAGTTGCCAGCGGCCGAAGCCCTCGCCCAGGTCGGCGTTGAGATCGACCGGTCCGGTCACGGTCATCGGGTACGAACCTCCTCGGGTACGCGGATCAGCCGACGCCGACCACGCGGTACTGCTCGTCGCGCGCGTCGGTCAGGAACATCTGCCCCGGCGCGTGCGTGAGGGCGAACGGCGGCCGGGACGCCATCACCGCCGCCTGCGGGGTCACCCCGCACGCCCAGAACACCGGTATGTCGTCGGGCGCCAGGTCCACCGGATCACCGAAGTCGGGCCGGGTCAGGTCCGCTATGCCCAGGGCGGCCGGGTCGCCGCAGTGCACCGGGCCGCCGTGCACGGCCGGGAGCAGCCCGCTCTCCCGGATCGCGGCCCGCAGATGCTCCGGCGGCACCGGGCGCATCGACACCACCATCGGCCCGCGCAGCCGCCCCGCGGGACGGCACTGCCGGCCGGTCACGTACATCGGCACGTTGCG
This sequence comes from Streptomyces griseoluteus, assembly GCF_004784465.1. GTDB lineage: Bacteria > Actinomycetota > Actinomycetes > Streptomycetales > Streptomycetaceae > Streptomyces > Streptomyces griseoluteus. The sequence continues at coordinate 388,959 of NZ_SRRU01000007.1, forward strand.
GCCCTGCTCGACGTGGCGGATCGGCACGCCCGCCCCGGCCAGCGCCCACTCGAAGGTGAAGCTGCACCCCAGCAGGAACGCGACGAGGTCGTCCCGCCAGTACTCGCGCGCGTCGGACGGCTCGGCCACCAGCTCGCCGTCCCGCCACACGCGGTAGCGCGGGAGATCGGTGCGCAGATCGGCGCCGGGCGCGAGGACGGTGGTGACCGCGCCCGCGTCCGTCACGTCCAGCACCGGGCAGGGGCGGGGGTTGCGCTGGCAGAACAGCAGCATGTCGTAGGCCCAGTCGGCGGGCACCGCGATCAGGTTGGCCTGCGTGTGGCCCGCGGCGACACCCGCCGTGGGGCCGGTCAGGCCCGCCCGGAAGCGGGCCCGCGCGGTGCGGGGGCTCCAGTCGCGGGCGCCGGACTCGGCCAGGGCCACGGGACGGTCGCCGGTCAGGTCGGGGCGGGTCATGCCAGCTCCCGTCCACGCGTCTCCGGCAGCCCGAACAGCGCCAGCGCCGCCAGCCCGTAGCCCGCCGCGCCGAACGCCAGCGCACCGCCGACGCCCCAGCTGTCGGCCAGGAAGCCCACCAGCGTCGGGAAGACCGCGCCGACCGCGCGCCCGGTGTTGTAGGTGAAGCCCTGTCCGGTACCGCGCACCGGCGTCGGGTACAGCTCGCTCAGATAGGAGCCGAAGCCGCTGAAGATGGCCGACATGCAGAAGCCGAGCGGAAAGCCCAGGATCAGGAGCAGGGTGCCCGCGCCGGGCGGGATGTTCGCGTACGCCAGCACACAGACCGCCGACAGCAGGGCGAACAGCCAGATCGCGCGGCGCCGGCCCAGCCGGTCGGTGAGGTGGCCGCCGGTCAGATAACCGAGGAAGGCCCCGGAGATCAGCAGCGCGAGATAGCCCCCGGTGCCGACGACGGAGAGGCCGCGCTCGGTCTTCAGGTACGTCGGCACCCACGTGGCCAGCGTGTAATAGCCGCCCTGCACACCGGTGGAGAGCAGGCTCGCGAAGAAGGTGGTGCGCAGCAGGCCGGGCTCCTTCGCCGTGCCTGGCCGGAAGATGGCCGTGAACGAGCCGCGCTCCGGGCTGTGTTCCCGGGCCGCCGCGGCCTGCGGCGCGTCGTGCACCCGGCGGCGCAGCCACACCACCAGCAGGGCGGGGAGCGCGCCGGTCCAGAACAGCACCCGCCAGGCCAGGTCCTCGCCGACGAAGGAGAACACCAGCGTGTAGACGATCGCGGCCAGACCCCAGCCGACCGCCCAGGAACTCTGCACCACGCCGAGGGTGCGCCCCCGGTGCCGCGCGCTCGCGTACTCGGCGACCAGGATGGCCCCGACCGCCCACTCACCGCCGAAACCGAGGCCCTGGAGGGCGCGGAAGAGGAGCAGCGTCTCGTAGGTGGGGGCGAAGCCGCAGGCGACCGTGAACACCGCGTAGGTGACGACGGTGATCATCAGGGCCCGCACGCGGCCGATCCGGTCCGCGACCATGCCCGCCAGGGCCCCGCCGACGGCGGACACCACCAGCGTGACCGTGGTGAACAGCCCGGTCTGGCCGCTGTCGAGGTTGAAGTACGCGGCCAGCGCGACCATGGTCAGCGGCAGCGTGAAGTAGTCGTAGGAGTCGAGGGCATAGCCCCCGAAGGCCCCGGCGAAGGCGCGGCGTCCGCGCGGGCCGAGGGCGCGGAACCAGCCCAACGGCCCTTCCTCGTGGGCGGCTCGGTCCGGGACGGCGGTCAGCTGGGGCGGGGGAGTCGTGCTCATGGGCGGCACCTCGCAGAAGCGTGAGGGGGTGCGGGTCGGTGAGCAGTGCGGGTCGTGCGGTGCCGGCCTCGTGGGGGAGGGCCGTGCGGAGCACCGTAGAGGATCGTTCAACGATCCTTCAATGGGTACGTTGTCTCGTCCCCGGCTCTGCGGTTGAATTCCGGGCATGGCAGAGCAGTTGGGTCAACTGGCCGACGACCGCGCCCTCCTGGGCCGTACCAGCACCGCCGAACGCGTCTCCGACATCCTCCGGAGCCGGATCGCGGAGGGCTATTTCCCGCCGGGCACCCGGCTGTCGGAGGACAGCATCGGCGGCGCCCTCGGGGTGTCCCGCAACACCCTGCGCGAGGCGTTCCGGCTGCTCACCCATGAACGGCTGCTGGTGCACGAACTCAACCGGGGCGTCTTCGTCCGGGTGCTGAGCGTCGCGGACGTGGAGGACATCTACCGCACCCGCGCCCTAGTCGAGTGCGCCGTCGTACGCGGCCTCGGCGAGCCCCCGTACGCCCTCGACAGGCTCGCCGGGGCGGTCGCCGAGGGGGAGTCGGCGGCGCGGGAAAGTGACTGGAAAGCGCTGGGGACGGCCAACTTCCACTTCCACCGGGAACTGGTCGCGCTGGCCCGCAGCGAGCGCACCGACGAACTGATGCGCAGCGTCTTCGCCGAACTCCGGCTCGCCTTCCACCACGTGGACCACCCGCGCCGCCTCCACGAGCCCTACCTCGCCCGCAACCGCCAGATCCTCGACGCCCTCCGCGCCGGCGACCGGGCCGGGGCGGAGGAACTGCTGTCGACCTATCTCGCGGACTCCCTCGAACGAGTGCTGGAGGTCTACCGCCGCCGGGTCGACGAGCAGTGAGACGCCTTTCGGTCAGGGGGGTCTCGCGCCGCTGTGACGGCCGTCGCTTCCACACCGTTTGGGTGGTTGTCGGACCGAGGACCTAATCTGTGCACCGTGACTTCGCCTGCACCGACGGACAGCGTTCCGCCCCAGCTCAGCGCGGCACCGCGCCCCGCGCCGGGCCCGGCCGCCGACGAGGGGCTGGCGCGGCGGCTGCGCGCGCTCGCCTGCACGGCCCCGCTGCACGACCTGGACGCCCGCAAGGCCAACCTGGCCGGTGAGTACTCGACGTACGGCATGGCCGAGGTGGCGCTCGCCGCCATCGACCTCGTCACGCTCAACATGGACTTCGACACCGGCGCCGACCACGAGCAGATCGTCGCCCGGCTCGTCCCGCGCATCGCCGCCCAGGCCCCCCACCGCACCACCGCCGAGCACGAGCGGGTGGCCCGCTGGGTGCTGGAGAACCTGATCAACGTCGGCAGCGCCGACCGCGGCTTCCGCGCGGTGTACGGCACCTTCGCCTCCGACGGCAGCTATGTCCGCCGCGACTACGACTTCAAGCTCATCGAAGAGGTTCCGGGACCCGGCGGGACGGTGTACCTGCGGACCACCGACGAAGCCGTCAACGTCCTCGTCGGCGCCCTCGACACCGATGTCACCAGCGCCCAGATCGCCGCCGAGGTCAAGCTGGAGGTGCTGATCAACCGGGGCCGGCTGGCCGACGCCCAGCTCGCCGCCGAGCAGGCCCGCTACCGCACCGTGCAGTACTCCGAGACCCTGCGCCGCGCCCTGGACGCCACCCGGCGCAACGTCCGCGCGGTCGACTGGCTCAACTCCGTGCCCGACATGATCGCCGAGGCGCTGGACCACGTGGCCGACCGCTACCGCCACGAGAACGCGATCCTCACCAACATCCGCAAGGCCCGCGACGAGACGGAGGAGCCGGAGCACAAGCGGCGCGCGGCCGAGCTGGTCGACATCGTCAAGGACTGCATCCGCCGCCACACCCAGCTCCAGTCGCGGCTGCTGGAGGCGGGGCCGCTGTTCCGTGCGGAGCAGGACCGGCAGGCGTTCGCCACGCCCACGGGGACCTCCGGCATGGACCTGTACGGGCATCTGGTCGCGCCTGTCCTGCCGTTGCCGCTTCAGCAGGCGATCCGGGTCACCGACGCGTTCTTCGGCAGCGGGGTGGGGTTGCGTACGCCGGTGTCGGTGCGGGTGGGGGATCTGGTCGACATCCTGCTGACGCCACCGGTCGAGCGGGAGCATCTGGGGGCGGAGATGCCGGAGCCGGATCTGATCGCCACACCGGACGACAGCCGGTTCTCGGAGGAGCAGGTGGCTGCGGCCCGCGCTCTGCTGGATCTGCCGGCGGACGCTCCCCGGAGGCTGTCGGGGCTGCTCGCGGAGGCTCGGGCCGCTGAGGGGTTCGAGCTGGCCTATCTGGTGGCGCTGATGGCCATTCACGCGGCCAGTCCCGCTGTCGGTACCGCCTACCGGCAGGGGGAGGCGAAGCTGTTGTTCGCCGTGGACGACGGTACTGAGCTGGATGATCCGGACTTCGGTGGGGCCGATCTCATCGTGGGGACCGCCTTGTTGGACGCCGTGGGGATGGCCAGCGACCGGGCGGTGGCCGGGTGAGCGGCTTTCCGTTGGCTGTGGTCGGTCGCGTCCACGCGGCGGAGCCGCATGAGCGGACACAGCCCCGCGCCCCTGAGGAAGTCACCTGTACCCCTGTTCTCAAGATGCCCGAGGAGATCCGACCGTGACCGAGTACGTCGAGTGGAGTGACGTCGAAGCGCCGGCGGCGCCGCCGGCCGTCACCCCCGCCGACGCCGCCGACGCGGCGCGGCTGGTGGCGTTCGGGCTGCAGCCGAAGTTGCAGCCCGCGCGGGACCAGGAGTACACGGAGCTGCTGCGGCGGTACCGGGAGGACGGGGCGTTCGCGCGGCTGGCCGATGCCGTGGCGACCGGGCTGGGACTCGTGGTGCTGGAGGTGTCGCCACGGGCCGGGATGGCCGTGACGGCCGCCGAGGACTCGGTGTTCGCGGTGCGGATGGGCGACTACGCCCGCCGTACCGCCGCCGACTCCGCCGACCGGTTCCTGCACGGCCTGGCCCACCTGGCCGTGGCCGCGCTGGCCTTCCCCCGGCCCGAGGACCTGGCCGACGACTCCTACATCGGGCGCGTCACGGTCAACGGCGTGGACGCCTTCGTACGGCAGGCGTGCCGCAGGCTGGAGGAGCGGGCCGAGCGGTCGGGGGAGAACACCGACCCGGTGACCGACGTCCCCGGTCTGGAGGCCGCCTGGCGGATCTGGGCCCGGCGCAGCGCCACGGGCGCCACCAAGGACGCCCGGCGCCCGGCCGCCTCCACCACCGGCATCGTCGCCAAGGCGCTCGGCTTCCTCACCGACTCCGGGTTCCTCCAGCGCACCGGCGACGACCACGGCGGCACCTACCGCACCACCGCCCGCTACCAGTTGCAGGTGCGGGACATGGCGGGCGGCGCGGCGCTCAGCGAACTGCTGGAGCTGGGCGTGGTGACCGAGACCGGCGGCTCCGCCACCCTGCTGCCCGCCGAGGACACCGACGACCTGGACCTGGTGGCCGACGCCGGACTGCCCTTCCACTCCTGACCCGCCCGCACCTTTTCGAAGACCTCACGAGAGTCCGCCATGTACGAGCTGTCCCGCGTCCGCCTCTACTCCATCGGGCCCGCCGGCGCGCGCTACGCCGACACCGTGCTCGACATGCGCGGCGTGGGCGCCCCCGTGCCCGATCCGGCGCCCACGCAGGCGGAGTTCTTCGAGGAGGAGCCGGTCGGCCCGCCGCGCCGCCCCGCGCCCGCCGGTGTGCTCTTCCTGGAGAACGGCGGTGGCAAGTCCGTCCTGCTCAAGCTGATCTTCTCGGTGATGCTGCCCGGCCACCGCAACACCCTGGGCGGCGCCAGCTCCGGCGTGCTGCGCAAGTTCCTGCTCGCCGACGACTGCGGGCACGTCGCGCTGGAGTGGCAGCATGTGCAGACCGGCGAGTGCGTGGTCGTCGGCAAGGTCAGTGAGTGGCGCGGCCGTCAGGTCTCCAACGACCCGCGCAAGTTCGCCGAAGCCTGGTACTCCTTCCGGCCCGGCCCGGGTCTGAGCCTGGACAACCTGCCGGTCGCGGAGTCCACCGCCGTACGGCCGCTGGTGGAGGGCGCCTCCGGGGCGCAGGGGCGCCGGCGCACCATGAAGGGCTTCCGGGACGCCCTCACCGAGGCGGGCAAGAACTACCCGCACCTGGAGGCGCACTGGGAGGAGACCCACGAACGCTGGACCGAGCACCTCGGCGACCTGGGCCTGGACCCCGAACTCTTCCGCTACCAGCGGGAGATGAACGCCGACGAGGGCGAGGCGGCCGGCCTCTTCGCGGTCAAGAAGGACTCCGACTTCACCGACCTGCTGCTGCGCGCCGTCACCGACACCCGTGACACCGACGGCCTGGCCGACCTCGTCGGCGGCTTCGGCAACAAGCTGGGCCGCCGCGCCGAACTCATCGCGGAACGGGACTTCACCGCGGGCTCGGTCGACCTGCTCGGCCGGATCGTCGAGGCGACCGACGCCCGCACCCGCGCGCGGGAGGTGCACACCGGTGCCGAGCGCCGCACCCGCACCCTGGCCCGGCGGCTGTCCGCGCGGGCCGTGCGCGAGCGGGTCCGCGCCACCGACCTCGCCCAGCGGGTCACGGCCGCCGCCGACACCGTCACCCAGTCCGAAGGCGCCCGCGAGCGCAGCGCGCTGATCGCGGCCGAACTCGCCTACCGGCACGCCTCGTTGGCGCTGGCCGCCGCCGAGAAGGCCGCCGCCGCGCAGAAGCGCGAGCTGGCCGACGCCCGCACCCTGCACTCCGCCTGGCAGGCCGCCGAGGTCGTGCTGCGCCACCGCGCCGCCGCCGACCGGGTCGCACGCGTCTCCGCCGCCATCCAGGAGGCCGAGCGGGACGCCGCGCCCGCGCTCGCCGCCCGCGCCAGGGCCGCCGTCGACCTCGTACGCGCCCTGCACGCGGCCGCCGGGAACGCCGAGGCGCTCGCCAACGAGGAGGAGGAGCGCTCCGCCGCGCTCCAGGAGGTCAGCGACGCCGCGTACCGCGACTCCACCTCCGCCGCGACCGACGCCCAGCGCGCCCGCAGCGAGATCGGGCACCTGCGCCAGCGCCTCACCGAGGTCGAGCAGGAGACGGCCGAGGCGGTCCGCGCGGGCTGGCTGGACGACACCGCCCCCGACGCCGACCCCGCGCGGGCCGCGCTCGCCGCCAGCGACGCCGAGAAGACGGCCGTCGCCGCCTGGGACACCGCCCGCGAGGCGGCCCGCGCGGCCGTCGAGCACGCCCGTGAGACGGCCGCCGCCGAGTCCCGCGCCGAACTCACCGCCGCCCGCGCGGCCGACGCGGCCACCGCCGCCGAGCGCGCCCACGAGGCCGAGCGCCGGCTGGCGGAGGCGCTGGCCGCCGAGGAACGCCTCGCGGAACTGCTCGGCCTGCCCGCCGCCGGTGCCGCGCGCTCCGCCATCCCCGCCCCGCGCGACGGCTCCGACGCCTCGGAGCCCGTACGCGACGGCGCCGGCGGGGGGCCGCTCACCGCCGAGGAGCTGGACCGCTTCGCCGACGAGCTGCGCGGCCTTCTGGACGACGCGGTGTCCGCCGCCGAGCGCACCCTGTTCGACCTGCGCACCGCCGCCGCCGACGACACCCGTATCCTCTCCGCGCTCGGCGACGGCGGCCTGCTGCCGCCCGGCCCCGACGTGCTGGCCACCGTGGAGTACCTGGGCGAGCACGGCATCCCGGCCCTGCCCGGCTGGCGCTACCTCGCCCAGGCCGTCGACCCCGCCGACCACGCGCGCGTGCTCGCCACCCGCCCCGAGCTGGTCGACGGTGTGATCATCACCGACCCGGACACCCACGCCCGCGCCCGAGAGGCCCTGGGCGAGGCGGCCCTGCTGCCCCGCTCCGCCGTCGCCGTCGGCACCGCCGCCGCCCTCCTCGCCCCGGCCCCCGCCGCCGAGGCGCGGCCCACCGACGTCTTCCTCGTGCCGCCGAACCCGGCCATGCACGACGAGCACGCCGCCGACGAGGAACGCCAGGCCCTGCGCGCGCGGGCCACCGAGCGCGACGACGAGATCCGGGCGCTCGCCGCCCGCCTCGGCAAGGACCGCGAACTCGCCGCCCGGCTCGCCTCCTGGCGCACCGGCTGCCCGGCCGGCCGGATCGTCGAACTCGCGGCCGCCGCCGAGGAGGCCCGCGCCTTCGCCGACGAGACCGAGGCCGAACTCACCGAGGCCCGCACCGCCCGCGCGGAGGCCGAGGAGACCGCCGCCGAGGCCACGCGGCTGCGCGACGAACGCCAGGAGGCCGCCCAGCGCGCCAGCCGCGTCGCGGACGCCCTCGCCGGACTCGCGCACCGGCTCCGCGAACGCGCCACCTGGCAGGTCAAGCTCCGCGAACTGGCCGACGACGCCGCCGAGTCCGAGGCCCGCACCCAGTCCTGCCTGGAGCGCGCCCGCGCCGCAGACGAGGACCGGCGCGCCACCCAGCGCGGCGCCGACGACGCCCGCCGCACCGCCCGCGCCCTGCGCGCCGAGCGCGCCGAGATCGCGGGCGCCCCCGACGACGTGCCCGAAGCGGAGGACGGCGCCCCGAAGGCGTCCCTGCCAGCGCTGCGGGAGGCGTACCGGGCCGCGTCGCAGGTGTACGAGAAGGTAGGCGTCGGCGCCGACCTGCGCGCCGAACAGGCCCGCGCCGAGAGCGACGAGAGCGCCGCCCGCGCCGACCTGGACCGGCTCAGCAACAAGGTCCGCACCCGCGCCGAACAGCTCCTCGAGTCGCCCGACGGCTCCGACGGCCCCTCCCGGCAGGCGGCCGCCGCCCGCGCCGAGGAACTGGTGCAACTGCTGGAGACCCGCATGTCCACGGCGAGCGAACAGCTCGGCCGGCTGCGCGGCGAGGCCGAGCGGCACGCCCCCGAGGAGGGCGAGGCGCACACCGAGCTGCCCGAGGACCTCCAGCCGCGCGACGCAGAGCACGCCCAGGCCCTGCTGCGCACCGCCACCGCCGAACTCGCCACCCGCACCGCGGCGCTGACCGAGGCCCGCGCCGCGCACGCCGAACTCCAGCACGCGCACCGCACCGCCGAAGACGGCGCGGGCGGCTTCGACGAGGTCGCGGCGATGCTCGGTGACCTGCTGCGCGAACCGGCCGCCGAGGACGAGCGGGAGGACCCCGAGCCCTACCCCGGCACCCTGGAGGAGGCCCGGCAGTCCGCCGCCGAGGCCCGCCGCTCGCTGCGCGGCTGCGCCGCCGACCTCTCCGCTGCCGACACCGCCGTCCGCGAGGCCTGCGACATCCTGGTACGGCACGCCAACTCCACCCGCTACGAGCAGGTCCGCACCCCGGCCCGGCAGCAGATCCGCGAACTGCCCGCCGCCGCGCTGCCCGAGCACGCCCAGAAGTGGGCCGACGCCTTCGCACCCCGGCTGCGCGTCCTCACCGACGAGCTGGCCCAGTTGGAGCGCAACCGCGACTCGATCGTGGACCGGCTCCGGGGCCTGGTGGAGTCCTCCCTCGCCACCCTCCGCTCCGCCCAGCGGCTCTCCCGGCTGCCGGAGGGACTCGGCGAGTGGTCCGGGCAGGAGTTCCTCCGCATCCGCTTCGAGGAGCCCGACCAGGCCACCCTCACCGAGCGGCTCGGCGAGGTCATCGACGAGGCGACCCGCGCCGCCGTCAAGAAGAACTCCGACCTGCGCCGGGACGGCCTGTCCCTGCTGCTGCGCGGAGTGGCGGCCGCGCTCCAGCCCAAGGGCGTCGCGGTGGAGATCCTCAAGCCGGACGCGGTCCTGCGCGCCGAGCGGGTTCCCGTCGGCCAGATGGGCGACGTGTTCTCCGGCGGCCAGTTGCTCACCGCGGCCATCGCCCTCTACTGCACGATGGCCGCACTGCGCTCCAACGACCGGGGCCGCGACAAGCACCGGCACGCGGGCACGCTGTTCCTGGACAACCCTATCGGCCGCGCCAACGCGACATATCTGCTGGAGCTGCAGCGCGCCGTGTCCGACGCGCTGGGCGTCCAGCTGCTGTACACCACCGGCCTGTTCGACACCACCGCGCTGGCCGAGTTCCCGCTCGTCATCCGGCTGCGCAACGACGCCGACCTCCGGGCCGGGCTGAAGTACATCAGCGTGGAGGAACACCTCCGGCCGGGCCTGCCGCAGCAGCGGCAGGACGGGGAGGCGGTACGCAGTGAGATCACCGCGACCCGGATGTACAAGCGGCCGTCGGCTGGGGTGCCCTCAGTCTGACGCGGGCGTCGGCTCGGAGGTCTCCGCGGGGACCTCCAGCCGGTGCTCCGCCAGCACCCCCGTCCGGTGCCGCTGGACGAACCAGTAGTACGCGAACCCGCCGCCCGCGATCACCGCGACGAACAGCACCGCGCCCCACCGCAGATACCAGTGGTAGGGCGCGCTCGCGTTGTACACCGCCGGACGCGGCCAGATCAGGTTGAGGGTCATCCCCGCGCCCCACACCACCGCGACCACGTTGACGGCCAGCCCCCAGCGGCCGAGCGAGAACCGCCCCTCCCCGGCCGGGGTCCATCGGCCGCGCAGCCGTGCCACGAGCATCGGCGCGGTCACGCCCAGGTAGGCCAGGTAGATCATGATGATGCCGATGCTGGTGACCACGGTGAAGATCTGCGGCTGACGGATGTTGACCACCAGGATCGCCAGCGCCAGCACCCCGATCACCACGGCCGGCACCACCGGCGTCCGGAAACGCGGACTCACCCGGGCCAGCACCGAGGAGGCGGGCAGGTTGTTGTCCCGTGCCATGGCGAAGGCCAGCCGGATCGCCGCCGTGTGCACGGCCAGCGCGCACACCGTGACCGCGATCAGCACGCACCACAGCATCCCCTTGCCGGCCGTCGGCCCGAGCACGTCCAGCACCACGTACTGGAGCCCGTCCGTGGACAGCTTGTCGCCCTTGAGGCTGGAGACGCTCATCAGCGCCAGCAGCAGCACCAGGCCGCCCAGTACGAAGGAGGCGATGATCGCCCGCAGGATGGCGCGGGGCGCGTTCCGGGAGGGGTTCAGCGACTCCTCGCCGAGCGAGGCGGCGGTGTCGAAGCCGTACATCACGTACGCCGACGCCAGCGACGCCACCAGGAACGCGCCGAGATAACCGGCGCCGTGGCCCGCGCCGGTGCCGTTGGTCTCCAGCACGACCCGCGGGCCACGGGTGATGTGGACGGCCAGCATGACGATCAGCACCACACTGGCGACCAGCTCGATGAACACCCCCGCGGTGTTGATCCGGGCCATCAGCTTCACGCCGAAGGCGTTGACCAGCGTGGTGAACAGGATCAACACGGCCGCCAGCACCACCGCGTTGGTCGCCACGTCGTAGGTTCCGGTGCCGTCCCCGACGAACTGGAAGGCGGACGATATCTGCGGCAGCGTGAGCTGGTAGGCCAGCGCCACCGCCGCGATCGACACGATGGATGCCACAAGCATCATCCACCCGGCGAGCCAGCCGAGGTGCGGATTGCCGATCCGCTTCGACCAGTTGTAGACCGAGCCCGCCACCGGATGCCGGGCCGCCAGCTCCGCGAAGCAGAGGGCCACCGCGAACTGGCCCGCGAACACCATCGGCCACGACCACCAGTAGGCGGGACCGCCGCTGCCGTAGCCGAAGTAGAACAGCTGGAAGGTGCCAGTCAGGATGGAGATGTAGCTGATCCCGGCGGCGAAGGTGTGGAAGTTGCCCAGCGTCCGCTTGAGTTCGGGCCGGTACCCGAACTCCGCGAGTTCGCTGTCGTCGTGCCCGTGCGTGCCTGACGGCGGTGCTGCCTTGGTCATCGGTGTGACTCCTGGGGGCAGAGGGAAACGGGAGCGGCCGTGTCCTACCCCGCTTCGGCGCTCACGGAGCCTGTTCGCCCAGCTTCTCCCGCAGCCATCCATGGAACGCCCCGATGTGGTGCTCGGCCGGCACCAGCACCCCGCCCCCGCGATAGGCGCGCGAGGACATGGCGGGCTGGGTGCGCTCGCACGCCGCGAAGTCCTGGACGTTGACCCGGTGGAACAGCTCCGCCGACTTCGACACGTCGGCCCCCGACGCCACCACCTCCGGTGCGTACAGCCAGTCGCACTCCACCACCGTGCGGTCCTCGGCCAGCGGGAACATACGGTGCAGGATGACGTGGTCGGGGACGAGGTTGACGAAGACGTTGGGCCGGACGGTGATGGCGTAGTAGCGCCGGTCCTGCTCCTCGGCCACCTCCGGGAGCCGGCCGAAGCCCGCGCTGCCGTCCACCGTGAACCCCGCCACCCCCGCGCCGAACTCGGCGCCGTGGCCCACGTGGACTTGAGCCGCGTAGCCGTCCGCGAACTCCGGGAGCACCTCGGTGAGTTCGGGGTGGATGGTGGCGCAGTGGTAGCACTCCATGAAGTTCTCGACGATCAGCTTCCAGTTGGCCCGCACGTCGTAGGTGACCCGCTTGCCGAGGGCCAGGTGCTCGGTGCCGTAGTGCTCGATGGCCGCCGGGTCGCCCAGCCGCTCCGCGGCCGCGTGCTGGACGGTGCCCTCGAAGGAGGGCGGCGCGTCGGCCAGGCACAGCCAGGCGTAGCCCAGCCATTCCCGCAGGGCGACCTTGACCAGCCCGTACCGGTCCCGGTCCACGTCCGGCATCTTCGTCAGGTTGGGCGCGGCGACCAGCCTCCCGTCGAGCCCGTACGTCCAGGCGTGGTACGGGCATTGCAGGCCGCGGCGGACCTCGCCGGACTCCTCGGTGCACAGCCGGGCGCCCCGGTGCCGGCAGACGTTGAGGAAGGCCCGCAGCACGCCGGTGCGGTCGCGGGTGACGAGCACGCTCTCCCGGCCGACCCGGACCGTACGGAAGGCGCCGGGCCGGTCCAGGTCGGCGCTGCGCACGGCGCAGAACCACATCGACTCCAGCAGCGCCTCCTGTTCGCGCCGGAAGACGTCGGGGTCGGTGTAGTAGCGGCCGGGAAGGGTGGGGATCAGGCTGGGGGAGACCGGGGTCGTCGTCATGGCTGGGCTCCTCGGGCGGCCGGGGCGGTCAGGCGGGCGGGGTCGAACAGGCCGGTCGGGTGCGGGGTGGAGCCGGTCAGCGCGAGGTCGGCCAGGATCTCGCCGACGACCGGCACGAACTTGAAGCCGTGCCCGGAGAAACCGCAGGCCACGGTGACGGACTCCGGGTGCGCGGGGTGCCGGGCGATCACGAAGTGCTCGTCCGGGGTGTTGGAGTACATGCAGGTGGCGGCCTTCAGGAAGGTGCCGGGCAGGTCGGGGATCAGCGCCGCCATGTGGTCAGCCATGGCCCGGACCTCGTGTTCGTGCACCGTCCGGTCGATGGTCTCCGGCGTGGTGTGCTGCCCCTTGCGGAAGAACGCGACCTTGGCGCCCTTCCGGGGGCCGTCGATGGCGGGGAAGCCGTACACCTGGACGCCGTCCGCGTCCTCCCAGATGTAGACGGGGTGCCGCTCCGGCTCGAACGGCCCGGTGCCGCCCGTCGGCTGGAACCAGTACATGACCTGCCGCTCCACGGTGATCGGCACGCCGATGTCCGCGAGCAGCCGGGGCGCCCAGGCGCCGGGGCAGATCACCAGCTGCCCGGCGGTGTACGTGTTCTCGCCGGTGTGCACGCGCACCCCGTCCCGGTACGGCTCCCAGCGCACCACCGGTTCCTCGAAGCGCAGCTCCGCGCCCTGCCGGGTGGCGAGCTGGAGATGGGCGGCGACCATGTTCTCCGGGCGCAGCAGCCCCGCCTTCGCCTCGAAGAGGGCCACCTCGTCGTCGGCCGGGGCCAGGGTGGGGAAGCGGCGCCGGATCTCCTTGGCGTCCAGCATCTCGTGGGGCAGGTCCCACTCGGTGGCCGAGCGCAGCGAGCCGGAGACGGTACGGGAGTCCGGCCGGCCGACCATCGCGCCGCCGCACAGGACGGAGACCTCCCGGCCGGTGGCCCGCTCCAGGTCCTCGTACAGCTCGTAGGCGCGGAGCAGCAGGGGTACGTACGCCGGGTCCTCGAAGTAGGACTGGCGGGTGATGCGGGAACCGCCGTGGCTGGAGCCCCGGTCGTGCACCGGGCCGAACTTCTCCAGCCCGAGCACCCGCGCGCCGCGTGCGGAGAGGTGGTGGGCGGCGGCGCTGCCCATGCCGCCCAGGCCGATGACGATCACGTCGTAGGTGGGGGACACTTCTGTCGGACCTCCTGGGGTGGGGCGGAGCCGTCCCGTCAGCGGCGGATGCGGGTCATCTCCGGGTCGAACAGCGGCTCCTCGGCGACGGTCGCGGGGACCTTCTCGCCGAAGTACTCGATGTGCACGCCCGTGCCGGGGGTGAGGCCCGCCGGGAGCCAGGCGTAGGCGACGCACCGGCCCAGCGTGTAGCCGTACCCCGCGCTGGTCACGTAGCCCGCGGTCGTGCCGTCCACCGACACCGGTTCGCTGCCGAGTACCACGGCGGCCGGGTCGTCCAGCAGCAGCGGGGTCAGCCTGCGGGTGGGCTCGGGGCGGTGGCGCAGGGCGTCGCGGCCTGCGAAGTCGCCCTTGTCCATCCGTACGGCGAAGCCGACGCCCGCCTCGGCCGGGGTGTGCTCGGCGGTCATGTCGGTGCCCCAGGCGCGGTAGCCCTTCTCCAGCCGGAGCGAGTTGAACGCCGAGCGTCCGGCCGCGATCACCCCCAGCTCCCGGCCCGCCTCCCACAGGGTGTCCCAGAGCCTGAGGCCGAGGTCGGCGGTGGTGTACAGCTCCCAGCCCAGCTCGCCGACGTAGCTCAGGCGCAGGGCGGTGACCGGGACATGGCCGATGTGGGCGCGCTTGGCGCGGAAGTAGCCGAAGCCCTCGTGGGAGAAGTCGTCCCCGGTCAACGGCTGCACCAGGGCGCGGGCCAGCGGGCCCCAGACGCCGACGCAGCAGGTGCCGGAGGTGATGTCCCGGACCTGTACTCCCGCGGGGGCGTGCCGGACGAGGTGGTCGAGGTCGGCGGGGGAGTTGGCGCCGATCTGGAAGTGGTCCTCGGCCAGGCGGGCCACGGTGAGGTCGGAGCGGATGCCGCCGTCGTCGTCCAGGAGGAGGGTGTACGTGACGGCGCCGGGCCGCTTGCGGAGCCTGTTGGTGGTCATGCGGTCGAGGAAGTCCAGGGCGCCGGGGCCGGTCACCTCCAGGCGGCGCAGGGGAGTCATGTCGTAGAGGGCGACGCGCTCGCGGGTGGCGTGGGCTTCGGCGGCGGCGACGGGGGACCAGTAGCGGGCCGACCAGGGGCCGCGCTCGGGCAACTCGGCGCCGAGGGAAGCCACCAGCGGGGCGTTCGCCTCGTACCAGTGGGGACGCTCCCAGCCGCCGCCCTCCAGGAAGAACGCACCGAGCTGCTCCTGCCGGGCGTGGAAGGGGCTGACGCGCAGCGGGCGGGGTCGTTCCATCGGCTGGAGGGGGTGGATGACGTCGTACACCTCGACGAACTGCTGTGAACCGCGTTCACGGACGTACGCGGGTGAACGCTGTGCTCCCTCGAATCGCGTGACATCGCAGTCGTGCACGTCGATCGACGGCCGGCCGTCAACCATCCATTCGGCCACCGCCCTGGCCACACCCGCGGAGTGCGTGACCCACACCGCCTCGGCCAGCCAGAAACCGCGCAGTTCACGGGTCTCCCCGAGCACCGGCATGCCGTCCGGGGTGAACGAGAACACCCCGTTGAACCCGCTCTCCACCTCGGCCCCGCGCAGTGCCGGCACCAGCCGCCGGGCATCCGCCCAGCTCGGCGCCCAGTCCTCCTCGGTGAAGGGATACGAGGACGGCATCTCCATCCCCCGCCCCCGCGCCGCGTCGTACCCCGGCACGCCGAACGGGTCCACGGGCAGCGGCCGGTGCGCGTAGGAGCCGATGCCGATCCGGTCGTGGTGCTGGCGGAAGTACAGGTCGGCGTCCTGGAAGCGGAGGATGGGAAGGGTCGCCTCGGCGCGTGCCCCGCTCAGCTCGGGCAGCGGCCGGGTCCGGGCGTACTGGTGCGCCAGCGGCTGCAGCGGCACGTCGGCCCCGGCCATCCGCCCGATCACCGGGCCCCAGAAGCCGGCCGCCGAGACGACATGGTCGGCCGGGAAGACGCCCCGGTCAGTGATGACGCCGCTGACCCGGCCGTCCGCCCGCTCGATGCCGGTGACGGTGTGCCGGTCGAGGAAACGGGCGCCGCGTGCGGTGGCCCGGTCGAGCTGGGCACGGCAGGCGAGCAGGGCACGGGCCAGCCCGTCCTCCGGCGTGTGGAAGCCGCCCAGCACCACCGACTCGTCCAGCAGCGGCCAGAGTTCCTTGCAGCGGGCGGTGCTCACCACCTCGCCCCGCACGCCCCAGGCCGCGGCGAGCCCGGCCCTGCGGTGCAGGTCGGCGAGGCGCTCGGGGGTGGTGGCCAGCTCCAGACCGCCGACCGGCTCGAAGCAGGGGACGCCGTCGTGGCTGAGCGAGCCGAACTTCTCCACGGTGTACCGGGCGAACCCGGTCAGCGTCTTCGACGGGCTGGTCCGGAAGACCAGCCCCGGCGCGTGCGAGGTGGAGCCGCCGGGGGCGGGCAGCGGGCCCTGTTCGAGGACGGTGACGTCCGTCCAGCCGCGCGCGGTCAGCTCGTCGGCGAGCGAGCAGCCGACGATTCCGGCGCCGACGACGACGACGCGCGGGGAGGTCCCGGGTGACGGGTGCGGACGGTCTTCGGGCGTTGCGGACATGCCCCTCCTTGCGCGGACGGGGGTGGGGGAGGTCGGGCACCGACCAGTGCCTCTGCTGTTGCGCATCGCACGATGGGTTGCGTGGTGGGGAACATAGTGAGAACGCCGTGACAGCGCCGTCAAGAGGCACATGTGAACGCTTGGCAGAACGAGTCGGGGTCGCCGAGACCGTCCGGACACGCGGGGGAGGCGAAGCCCCTGCACACGGCGCCGCGGCACCGGCGACTCCCCGGTGCCGCGGCGTGATTGCCGGGCCGCCGAACGTCCGCCCGGCCCTCCGTCAGAAGCCGTAACCCATGCGCCGGGACAGCTCCTCGCCGGCCGACACCATCCGCTTCGCCACCACCGGCAGCCGCTCCGGGCCCAGCCGGTACACCGGCCCGGAGACGCTGATCGCCGCGATGACCTTGCCGTCGTGGGCCCGGATCGGCGCGGCCGCGGCCGCGAGACCCAGCTCCAACTCGTCGGTGGTCACGGCGTATCCGCGCGCCAGCACGGACTCCAGCTCGGTCCGCAGCAGGGCCGCGCCGGTGACCGTGCGCTCGGTGAACCGGGGCAGCGGCCGGGCCAGGAAGCCCTCGCGCAGGGTGGGCGGCATGTGCGCGAGCAGCACCTTGCCGCTGGAGGTGGCGTGCAGCGGGGTGCGCCTGCCGAGCCAGTTCTGCGCGGTGACCGAGGCGGTGCCGCGGGCCTGCATGACATTGACGGCGGCGTCGTCGTCCAGCACAGCGATGTTCACCGTCTCGCCGAGCTCGTCGGCGGCCTCGCGGCAGACGGGGACGCCCTCCTGGGAGATGTCCAGCCGCACCGCCGCCGCTCCGGCGAGGCGCAGCACCGCCGCGCCCAGGAAGTACTTGCCGCGGTCGCTGGCCTGGCTCACCAGGCCCCGGTTCTCCAGGACGCCGAGCAGCCGGAACGCGGTGGACTTGTGCACGTCCAGTTCCCCGGCGATCTCGGTGACGCCGGCCTCACCGTGCCGGGCGAGGATCTCCAGCACGCTCACGGCGCGGTCCACCGACTGCACGGAACCGGCCGCGCCACGACCTCTGCCCCGCTCCGGGGAGTCGTCGTCCGCCCTGGTCTCGTCGCCGCGGTCGGACCGCTTCTGCGTACGGCTCATGGCTCGACTCCCACCATCTGCCGGCCCGGTTCGGGCCGCGTGTGCGGGGAGCCCTTGACGCGACGGCCGTCCCGCGCGGATTCTGTTGCGCACAGCGCATGTTCGTGCGCCCTGCGGAACATCATGTTACCGAAGCGTCCGGGTCCCGGAAGAGGTGCGGATCACTCGGCCCTGCCCGGTCCAGCGCGCCCCCGGCCCTTGCCGCACCCTCACATCCTGCCGTCTGCACCTGTCCGGTCCGGACCGAGCGTCCCGGACCGAGAGGGGGGACCCATGATTCCCGTCTGCCGTCTCGAAGACCTCCCCGAGGGCGAGTCCGTCCGGCTCGACACCGCCCCGCCGATCGCCGTCTTCCGCACCGACGACGGCTCCCTGTACGCCGTCGACGACACCTGCACCCACCAGGACGCCTCGCTCTCCGAGGGCTGGCTGGAGGGGTGTCTGATCGAATGCCCGCTGCACGCCTCCGCGTTCGACCTGCGCACCGGCGCCCCGACCTGCCTCCCGGCCCGGCACGCCCTGCGCACCCACCTCGTCACCGTGGACGACGGCGTGATCCACGTCCATGTCACGGTGCGCGAGGGAACGGCCGCCTGAAAGCGCCCGGGCCAGCACCAGGCGGGGGACACCGTCCGCGTCACCGAGGGCGAACTCTCCGGCGAAGGGCCCGGCGACGGAGGCTTCCTGGCCCGCTGCGAACGCGACGGCACCACCGTCGCCGTACTCGCCGTGGACCGGCCCAGAGGCCCTTCACCCGTGCCCGGCGCGCACTCGGCCGGGCCGTGGAGACCGCCACGACATGAGTCCGCGCGGGTCGGTTCCCTCAGGGGTGGGACAGCCGCTTCGCGCCGGCCCGCCTGGTTATCCGCTCCTGGTCCCGCCGCGCGGTGCGCTCACGACGCCGCGCCGCCCGCCGCTCCCGGCGGAGCTGCCGCGCGGTGCTGCTGGGCTCGGAGACCACTCCGTACCGCTGGTTCCACACCTGGCGGGTCACCCAGACGTCGACCACCGCCCAGGTGGCCACCACCGTGCTCACCACGCTGCTGATCACCATCGGGAACGCCGCCCAGGACCCGGCCATCGTGCACAGGAACGCCACCATCGCCTGGATCAGCGTGACCGCGATGATCAGCACCGCCCGCACCGCCGCCGTACGCACCGGGTCAGCCATCCGGCGCCGCTTCGCCGGCTCCTCCACCCACAGCGGCCGGTACTCCGCCTGCTGCCGCCCGGCTCTCACGCCACCCGGCGTGCGCGCCGGTGTCCCGCGCTCCGGACCCACCTGGCCCGGAATCCACGCCGGGCGCTCCGCCACGCCAACCTCGGGCGCATCGCGCCGCTCAGCCGTGCCCATCACCGTGTCACTCCCCACCGCCGGCAAACCGCTCGCCCCGGAACCCGAAGGCCCCGACTCCCCAGTGGCTGCCCGGCTTGCGCTGTTTTACGCGGCCGGGGCGAAGGACGCGGCCGGTGTGGCCGATTCCCTCCCCGTTTCCCCAGGTGAACGACGAACGAGGCGACTCGAAGATTCCCGACTTGTGAAAATTTCCAGCCAACCGCTGTCCGTACTGTTTCGGCCCGCTTCCCCTGGACCCCTCCCGTCACGGCCGCAATCTCCCCCAATGCCCGGACAACTCGCCATCTACCGCCGGGTGCAAGGGAGTTCACGCATCAGACGCGCCTACGAGACCCCTGTGGGGCGGTAGTAGGCTCGCGCCGTTCCGAGTCGGACACACGTACCCCCGGGTGAGGGGTCGAGCTGGGGGAGGCCATGCGGTTTCGCGGGAAGTCGATCCGCCGGAAGATCGTGGCGCTGCTTCTCGTGCCGCTGGTGGCCCTGACCGTCGTCTGGGCGTTCGCCACCGTGCTGACGGGAAGTGAGGTCGCCCGGTCGCTGCGCGTCTCACGCGCCGTGAAGTACATCGGCCACCCCACCGAGGGCACCGTCCGCGACCTCCAGCACGAGCGCCGGCAGAGCCTCGTCTACCTCGCCGACCCGCGGGCCGCCGACGCCCTCGCCGAACTGCACCGCTCGCGCACCGCCACCGACCGGGCCCTGGCCACCCTCCGCGCAAACGCCCGGAACCCCAAGACCCGCGACGCGCTGCGCGGCGAGGACGGCGAACGCCTCACCACCGCGCTCGACGCCCTCGGCGGCCTGGAGTCCCTGCGCCGCAGCGTCGAGGAGCGCACCCTCACCCGCGCCGGGGCGCTCGACCTCTACAACCGCCTGGTCGACCCCTGCTACGCCCTGGTCGCCGCGGTCGACGGCGTCGACGACGTCGAGATGGACAAGCAGGCCGGGGCCCTCGTCAACACCGGCCGCGCCCGCGAACTCCTTGCCCGCGAGGACGCCATCCTCGGCTCCGCCCTGGTGGTCGGCAGCCTCTCCCGCGAGGAGGCCCGCCAGGTCTCCGACCTCGTCGCCCAGCGCACCCTCCTCTACGACGTCAGCCTGCCGCTGCTGCCCGCCCCGGAACGCGACCGCTACGAGGGCTACTGGCGCAACGCCACCACCGCCCCCCTGCGGGCGGCCGAGCGCGAGGTCATCGACACCGGCGCCGGCATCCCACGCGGTGTCACCACCGCGAGCTGGCACGCCGTCGCCGGAGGCGTCCTCGAAGACCTCGGCACCATGGACGACCAGGCCGGCCACCGCTTCCGCGACCGGGTGCGGCCCGTCACCTACGGCGTCATCGCCCAGGCCGCCGTCGCCGGCGTCCTCGGCCTCGCGGCCCTCCTCGTCTCCCTCGTTCTGTCCGTGCGCGTCGGCCGCCGTCTCATTCGCGACCTCAAGCGGCTGCGGACGGAGGCGCACGAGGCGTCCGCCGTCCGGCTGCCCCACGTCATGCGCCGCCTCTCCGCGGGCGAACCGGTCGACGTGGAGAGCGAGGTGCCCCGGCCCGACTACGACCAGAACGAGATCGGCGAGGTCGGCCGCGCCCTCAACACCCTCCAGCGCGCCGCCGTCGAGGCCGCCGTGAAGCAGTCCGAACTGCGCGCCGGGGTCTCCGAGGTGTTCGTCAACCTCGCCCGCCGCAGCCAGGTGCTGCTGCACAAGCAACTCACCCTGCTGGACACCATGGAGCGCCGCACCGAGGACACCGACGAACTCGCCGACCTCTTCCGGCTGGACCACCTCACCACCCGCATGCGCCGCCACGCCGAGGGCCTGGTGATCCTCTCCGGCGCCGCCCCCTCCCGCCAGTGGCGCCGCCCGGTACGGCTGATGGACGTCGTCCGCGCCTCCGTCGCCGAGGTGGAGGACTACGAGCGTGTGGAGGTACGGCGGCTGCCCCGCGTCGCGGTCGTCGGCCCCGCCGTCTCCGACCTCACCCACCTCGTGGCCGAACTGCTGGAGAACGCCACGCTGTTCTCGCCCCCGCACACCCATGTGCATGTGGTGGGGGAGCGGGTCGCCAACGGCTTCGCGCTGGAGATCCACGACCGCGGCCTCGGCATGACCGCCGAGGCGCTGCTCGACGCCAATCTGCGGCTCGCGGAGACCCCTGAGTTCGAGCTGTCCGACACCGACCGGCTCGGCCTGTTCGTGGTCAGCCGCCTCGCCCGCCGCCAGCACGTACGCGTCTCCCTCCAGCCCTCTCCCTACGGCGGCACCACCGCCGTCGTCCTCATCCCCGACGCGCTGCTCACCGACGACGCTCCCGACACCAACGGCATCGGCATCCGGCTCGGCGACCTGTCCAAGGAGACCCAGCGGACCAGGGAACGCGGCACCGCCCGGCCCGTGGACCGCGACGAGCCGGCCGAGCTGGGCGCCCTCGTGGACCGCCCCGCCCTCGACGCGCCCGCCGAGGAATTCCCGAGCGTGCTGGCGGACGACGACAGCGAACTCGGCGGCATCTTCCGCGCCCGCAGCCTCGACCCCGCCGACGTCCACGACCCGGCCGCGCTCGTGCCGCCGCCCCGGCGCGAGCCGCCCAAGCTGGTCAGCTCGCACGGCGAACCCGTCGCCTCGCGTGCCGAACCCGACGGCCCGCCCCCGCTGCCCACCCGCCGCCGGGGCGAATCCGGTCGGCGCCCCACCCCCAGGACCGCCCGCACCGCCACCGCCGAACGGCCCGAGACCCCGCCCGCGGGCGCCGACGCGCTGCCCCCGGAGCTGCCGCGACGGACCCGGACCGCCCCGGACACCCCCGACCCGATCAGCGCGGCGGCCGCCCACGGAGCCGCCGCCCACGCCGACCAGGCGCCCGACGGCATCGCCCCGCTGCCCAAGCGCGTACGCCAGGCCAACCTGGCGCCGCAGCTCAGACGCGAGCCCGACCGGCGCCCCGAGAACACCTTCGAGCCCGCCGTACGCGACGCCGACGAGGTCCGCTCGCGGATGGCGTCGCTCCAGCGCGGCTGGGAGCGCGGCCGCGAGGAGAACGCTGAGGGCGACCGGGCCCACAGCGGCACAGCACCAGGAACGACTGAGGGAGACGGTCGATGACCGCACCGAACGCGACCGGCCACACGGACAGCAAGAAGAAGGAGCTGAACTGGCTCCTCGACGACCTGGTCGACCGGGTCGCCAGCATCCGCAAGGCCGTCGTCCTGTCCGGCGACGGCCTGGCCATGGGCGTGTCCACCGACCTGACCAGGGAGGACAGCGAGCACCTGGCCGCCGTGGCGTCCGGCTTCCACAGCCTCGCCAAGGGCGTGGGCCGCCACTTCGAGGCGGGCAACGTCCGGCAGACCGTGGTCGAGCTGGACGACGCCTTCCTCTTCGTCACCGCTGCCGGCGACGGAAGCTGCCTCGCCGTGTTCTCCGACGCCGACTCCGACGTCGGCCAGGTCGCGTACGAGATGACGCTGCTGGTCAAGCGGGTCGGCGTCCATCTGGGCAGTGCCCCGCGCAGCGAGCCGCCCGTGGGCGGGTAGTCGGACGACATGAGCGGAGAGGGTCAGAGAAGCGGCGGCCACTGGTTCGACGACGAGGCGGGTCCTGTCGTCCGCCCGTACGCCATGACACGTGGCCGCACCAGCAGCCCCGGCCAGCATGTCCTCGACCTGATCGCGGTCGTCGTCACCGAACCGGACGCCGGCGACCCCGAGGACGACCCGACGCTGGCGCCGGAGCATGTGGAGATCGTCGGCCTCTGCAGGGACGAACCGCAGTCGGTCGCCGAACTCGCCGCCGGACTCGACCTGCCCGTAGGAGTCGTGCGCGTCCTGATCGGGGACCTCGTGCACGCCGAACTGGTCCATGTGACCCGTCCGGTGCCCCCGGCCGAGCTGCCGGACGAGAGTATTCTGCGCGACGTGATCGACGGCCTCCGGGCGCTGTGACCAGCGCGGAAGCGGGGTAGGGACGTGACAGGCTGGGAGTTCTGGGTCGACCGGGGCGGCACCTTCACCGACATCGTCGCGCGCCGCCCCGACGGCGGTCTGCTCACCCGCAAGCTGCTCTCCGACAACCCCGCCCGGTACGCCGACGCGGCCGTGGCGGGCGTCCGCGAACTGCTCGGCGGCTCCCCGGAGCGTGTCGAGGCGGTCCGGATGGGCACCACCGTCGCCACCAACGCGCTGCTGGAGCGCAAGGGCGAGCGCACCCTGCTGGTGATCACCCGCGGCTTCCGCGACGCCCTGCGGATCGCCTACCAGAACCGGCCCCACCTCTTCGCCCGCCACATCGAACTGCCCGAGCAGCTCTACGAGCGGGTCGTCGAGGTGGACGAGCGGATCGCCGCCGACGGCACCGAACTGCGCGCCCCCGACCTGGCCGCCCTGGAGCGCGAGCTGCGCCGCGCGTACGAGGACGGCATCCGCGCGGTCGCCGTCGTCTGTCTGCACAGCCATCTCCACCCCGGCCACGAGCAGGCCGTGGGCGAGCTTGCCGAGCGGGCCGGCTTCCCGCAGGTCTCGCTGTCCAGCGAGGTCAGCCCGCTGATGAAGCTCGTACCGCGCGGGGACACCGCCGTGGTCGACGCCTACCTCTCGCCCGTGCTCCACCGCTATATCCGGCACGTCGCCGACGAACTGCGCGACGTACGGCTGATGTTCATGCAGTCCAACGGCGGGCTCACCGAGGCCGGGCAGTTCCGCGGCAAGGACGCCGTGCTGTCCGGGCCCGCCGGGGGCATCGTCGGCATGGCCCGCATGTCGGAACTGGCCGGGCACGGCCGCGTCATCGGCTTCGACATGGGCGGCACCTCCACCGACGTCTCGCACTTCGCGGGGGAGTACGAGCGCGTCTTCACCAACCGGATCGCGGGCGTCCGGCTGCGCGCCCCCATGCTGGACATCCACACCGTCGCGGCGGGCGGCGGCTCCGTGCTCCACTTCGACGGCTCCCGCTACCGGGTCGGCCCCGACTCGGCCGGAGCCGACCCCGGCCCGGCCTGTTACCGCGCGGGGGGCCCGCTCACCGTCACCGACGCCAACGTCATGCTCGGCCGCATCCAGCCCGCCCGCTTCCCGGCCGTGTTCGGCCCCGACGGCGACCGGCCGCTGGACGCCGGCGCCGTACGCCACGGGTTCGCCGCCCTCGCCCGCGAGATCCGCGAGGCCACCGGCGACGACCGCACACCGGAGCAGGTGGCCGAGGGGTACCTGCGCATCGCGGTCGCCAACATCGCGGCCGCGATCAAGCGGATCTCCGTCCAGCAGGGCCACGACGTCACCCGGTACGCCCTCACCACCTTCGGCGGCGCCGGCGGCCAGCACGCCTGCAAGGTCGCCGACGCGCTCGGCATCCGAACCGTACTGGTGCCGCCCATGGCCGGTGTCCTCTCCGCGCTCGGCATCGGCCTCGCCGACATCACGGCGATGCGCGAGCAGTCCGTCGAGGCACCCCTGACCGAGGCGGCGATGCCCGGCGTCCGTGACACCGCCGACGCGCTGGAGGCCGCCGCCCGCGCCGAACTCCGCGCCGAGGACGTGCCGGAGGACCGCGTCCGCACCGCGCGCCGCGCCCAGCTCCGCTACGACGGCACCGACACCACACTCACCGTCGACCTCACCGACCCCGACACCATGCGGCGCGCCTTCGAAGAACGCCACCGCGCCACCTACACCTTCACCCTGGACCGCGACATCGTCGTCGAAGCCCTCTCCGTGGAAGCCACCGGCCTCACCCCGCCCCCCGATCTCTCCGCCCTCGCTCCCTACGAAGGCACCCCCGCCACACCCGACACCGCCCGCCTGCACACCGACGGCGCCTGGCGCGACGTACCCCTGCACCGCCGGGAAGCCCTGCCGCCCGGTGACACCGTCACCGGCCCCGCGATCATCACCGAGGCCGGCACCACGACCGTCGTCGACGAGGGCTGGCAGGGCACCGCGAACGACCACGGACATCTGGTCATGGAACGGACGGCCGTCACGGAGAGTTCCCGGCCCGACACGGAAGTGGACCCGGTCCTGCTGGAGGTCTTCAACAACCTCTTCATGTCCATCGCCGAGCAGATGGGCGCCCAACTGGAGTCCACCGCCCAGTCGGTGAACATCAAGGAGCGCCTGGACTTCTCCTGCGCCCTCTTCGACCCGGACGGCAACCTGGTGGCCAACGCCCCGCACATCCCTGTCCACCTGGGCTCCATGGGCACCAGCGTCAAAGAGGTCGTCCGGCGCAGGGGTGCGCGGATGCGGCCCGGCGACAGCTACGCCGTCAACGACCCGTACCACGGCGGCACCCACCTGCCCGACATCACCGTGGTCACCCCGGTCTTCGGCGGCGGGCCCGGTGACCCCGAGATCCTCTTCCACGTCGCCTCGCGCGGACACCACGCCGAGATCGGCGGCATCGCCCCCGGCTCCATGCCGGCCGGCAGCCGCACCATCGAGGAGGAGGGCGTCCTCTTCGACAACTGGCTGCTCACCGAGGACGGCCGCCTCCGCGAGGAGGAGACCCGCCGGCTGCTCGCCGACGCCCCGTACCCCTCGCGCAACCCCGCCACCAACCTCGCCGACCTGCGCGCCCAGATCGCCGCCAACCGCAAGGGCGCCGACGAACTGGGCCGCATGATCGAGGAGTTCGGTCTCGACGTGGTCCAGGCGTACATGCGGCACGTGCAGGACAACGCCGAGGAATCCGTCCGGCGCGTCATCGACGCCCTGGACGACGGGGAGTACGCCTACGAGACCGACTCGGGCGCCGTCATCCGCGTCCAGGTGCGGGTCGACCGGGCCGCGCGCCGGGCCACCATCGACTTCACCGGCACCTCCGCCCAGCTCGGCACCAACTTCAACGCCCCTTCCGCCGTCGTCCACGCGGCCGTGCTGTACGTCTTCCGCACCCTCGTCGCCGACGACATCCCGCTCAACGACGGCTGCCTGCGCCCCCTGGACATCGTCGTCCCGCCGGGCTCGATGCTCGCCCCGGAGGCACCCGCCGCCGTGGTCGCGGGCAACGTGGAGACCTCCCAGGCCATCACCGGCGCCCTCTACGCGGCGCTCGGCGTGCAGGCGGAGGGCTCCGGCACGATGAACAACGTCACCTTCGGCAACGACGACCACCAGTACTACGAGACCATCGCCTCCGGTTCGGGTGCGGGCGACACCTTTCCGGGCGCGGATGTGGTGCAGACCCATATGACCAACTCCCGGCTCACCGACCCCGAGGTCCTGGAGTGGCGACTGCCCGTCCGCCTGGACGAGTTCGCGGTACGGCGGGGGAGCGGCGGCGCCGGACGGCAGCGGGGCGGGGACGGCGCGGTGCGCCGCATCCGCTTCCTGGAACCGATGACCGTCTCCGCCCTCTCCCAGCACCGCCGCGTCCCCCCGTACGGTATGGCGGGCGGCGCACCCGGCGCCCTCGGCGCCAACCGGGTCGAGCACGCCGACGGCACGGTCACCGACCTGGGCGCCAGCGGCTCGGCCGACGTGGCGCCCGGTGACGTACTCGTCGTCGAAACCCCTGGTGGCGGGGGCTACGGCACGCCACCGACCGAGTCTTCCGAACTTGACACCCACACCGATACCCGACCCACCGATCCCCACCGAGCAGGAGAAGCGAGCGATGGTCTTCGAGCGACGAGCTGAACGCGGCAAGCCCCCCGTCGAGCCCGTCACGCTCAAGATCCTGGTGGCCGGAGGGTTCGGCGTCGGCAAGACCACCATGGTCGGCGCGGTCAGCGAGATCCGGCCGCTGCGCACCGAGGAGCTGCTGACCGAGGCCGGGCGGCCCATCGACGACACCGACGGCGTCGAGGGCAAGCGCACCACCACCGTGGCCATGGACTTCGGCCGCATCACCCTCCGAGCCGACCTGGTGCTCTATCTGTTCGGCACGCCCGGCCAGGAGCGGTTCTGGTTCATGTGGGACGAGCTGTCCGAGGGCGCGCTCGGCGCCGTCGTCCTCGCCGACACCCGGCGCCTGGAGGACTGCTTCGCCGCCGTCGACTACTTCGAGCGCCGGGCGATCCCGTTCGTGGTCGGCGTCAACTGTTTCGAGGGAGCGGCCCGTTACCCGGCGGAGTCGGTCCGCAAAGCGCTCGATCTCGATCCGGACGTGCCCGTGCTGCTGACGGACGCCCGCGACCGGGAGTCGGTGAAGACCGTGCTGATCGGCGTCGTCCAGCACGCCATGCAGCTGGCCGCCGAACGCCGCCGCGCCCTCGCCACCTGACCCGTGGGGCACCCCGCCCCACCCGTCCCTCCGGCACCCCGCGACACGCCCGCCGTGATCGGATACAGTCCGCGCGTGTCCGAGATTCAGCAGCCGGCCGCCAACTCCGGTCCCGGTTCCCACTGTTCGAGCTGCGGGGCCCCCTACGGGGACGGCGTCACCGGCTGGCCGCGTGCCTGCCCCGCCTGCGGCACCACCGCCTACCGCAACCCGCTGCCGGTGGCCGTCGTGCTCCAGCCCGTGTACGACACCCACGGCGCCGCCCTGGTCGTCATCACCCGGACCGTCGCCCCGCAGCTCGGCGGGGTCGCGCTGCCCGGCGGTTTCATCGACGACCGGGAGGACTGGAAGCACGCGGCCGTCCGCGAACTGCGCGAGGAGACCGGCATCGAGGCCGACGCCCGCGACCTGCGGCTGGTGGACGCCATGAGCTCGCCGGACGGCCATCTGCTGCTCTTCGGGCTCCTCCCGGAACGCCCCGCGGACGCACTCCCGGCCTCCGCCGCCACCGACGAGACCGAGGGCTGGCACCTGCTGCGCGGCCCCGAGGAACTCGCCTTCCCGCTGCACACCCTGGCCGTCCGCGCCTGGTTCCAGGGCCGCTACTGACCGGTGGCGGCCCCGCCGAGCCCCCGTACCCGCACCGGCCGGGACGGCTCGGCAGGGCCGTCGTCCGCCTCGCGGGTGACGACCACGCGCGTGCCGTCCCAGCGGGTGGCGTACCTCTCGGTCTCCCCCGTGTCCGGCACCACCAGACCGCCCCCGGACCGCCCCGGCGCGGGCGCCCACACCTCCAGCGCCAAGGTGCCGTCCGCCCCGCGCACCGGAACGACGGCACCCGCGCGAGCGAGCACCGGAATCCGCCCCCGCGGAGCCTCCACCAGCACCTGTCCCGGCCCCTCGTACGCCCGCTCCGTCACCGTGTCGTACCAGCGGCCCCGGGGCAGCCGCACCGCCCGCCGCTCGGTACCGGGGTCCAGCACCGGCGCCACCAGCAGGCTGTCACCCAGCAGGAACGCGTCCTCGCAGTCCCGCAGCGCCCGGTCCTCCGGCGCCCCCCACCACAGCGGCCGCACAGCGGGCGCCCCCGTCCACCGGGCCAGGTGCGCCAGCGTCCCGAAGTACGGCAGGAGGCGCCTCCGTTCGAGCAGCGCCACGCGCGCGTGCCCCAGCACCTCCGACCCGAACTCCCACGGCTCGCGCGCCGCACCCGCGCCCGTGCGCGTACGGAACAGCGGCAGATACGCGCCCAGCTGGAACCACCGCAGATACAGCTCCGGCGACGCGTCACCGCCGGGCCCCCCGACATCCGTCCCCGCGTACGGCACCCCGCACAGCCCCAGCCCCAGCACCAGGGACAGCGACGCCCTGAGCGCCGGCCAGCCCGTCCCCACGTCGCACCAGATGCCGCCGTACCGCTGGGTTCCGGCCCAGCCGGACCGGGAGAGCACGAAGGGCCGCTCCCCGGGTGCCAGTTCACGCAGCCCCTCGTACGCGGCCCGCGCCATGCACAGGGCGTCCAGGTTGTGCGCCTCCCGGTGGTCGCCGCCGGCCCCGTCCAGGGCGTGCCGGGCCGAGCGCGGCAGCGGCGGCTCCCCGAACGCGTCCCGCGCGGAGGGCTCGTGGGCGCCGTGCCAGAACCCGGCGAACCCCTGCTCCAGCCGCTCCTCGTAGAGCCCGCCCCACCACGCGCGGACCCACGCGTGCGTGAAGTCCGGGAACACCGACTCACCGGCCCGCCCCTCACCCCGTACCGTCCGCCCGGACGCGTCCCGCACGAAGGCGTCCACGGCCGAGCCGCCGTCGTACACCGAGTCCCCCGGCACCACCGGTACCGCCGTGTCGACGGCCGACACCAGCCGCACCCCGTCCCGGCGCAGCTCCTCGGCGAGCACTGGCAGCTTGGGGAATCGGTCCGGGTCGACGCTGAAGGGGCGTCCGCCGTCGTGATGGCCGGCGTCCAGGTGCAGGGCGTCCAGGGGCAGATCGCGCTCCTGGTAGCCCGCGACGAGCGCCCGTACCTCCTGCTCGCCGGCGAAGTCCCGCGCGTGCTGGTGTCCCAGCGCCCAGGCGGGCGGCAGCGCGGGCGCGCCGGTCAGCGACGCCCAGGCGCCCAGCACGCGCGCGGGGGTGCCCACGATCACCCAGCAGCGCAGCGGACCCCCGGCCATCCGTATCTCGCAGCACCCGGCCCGGTCGTGCCCGGAACCGGCGCCCTCCTCGCCCTCCCGCAGGACCACCGTCCCGTCCCAGGGCGTGTCGTGGAACACCAGATGCGCCGAGGCGTCCGCCACCACGAGCTGCACCGGCATCGCCATGGGCACCGCCCCGTTCCACAGCCGGTACGAGCCGTCGCGCAGCCGGGGCCCCGAGGTCCGCCCGCCCAGCCCGAAGAACCGCGCGTCCGCCGCCACCTCGGCCCGCTGCGTCCAGCGCGCCGCGCCCCCGCCCAGGGGCTCCCACCAGCGCGGCGGCAGCTCCCGGCGCAGCACCAGACCGCCGGGCGTACGGATCTCCACCGCGCCGTGCCGGGACACCGCGACGGTCACCCGCTCGGCCACCACCCGCCAGCCGCCGTCCTTGTCCGGCTCCAGCAGTGCCCGGGGATCGACCTCGGGCGCCCCACCGGCCAGCGCGTACGACGGCTCCGGACCCGCCCCGTCCCAGCCCAGGAACACCGCCCCGCCGACCGCCACCACGATCCGCAGCTCCGAGCGCGCGAACCGGATCACCCCGCCGCCCGGCTCCGGCTCCGCGTCCCGCACCTCACCCGGCACCCGCGCCCGCTCCGCACCCCTCGGCGGCAGCCCCACGGCGTCGCTGCGCCTGCGGTGCCAGGCGGCCCGCACCGCCCGCATCCCCCGCGCGGCGCGTCCCGCGCCGACTCCGCCCCACGAACGCACCAGGTCACGACCGTTCATGCTGCTCACCCTGTCACTGTGCGCGCCACGCGCGTGTGCCGTTCAACTGCCGTTCACCGTGGTGGGACCACATCGTTGACACACGCACCATGTGGGGGCGTGCCCTGGTGCCGAAGTCGATCACATGGCATCGTCCCTGTCAGCCCTGTCCCGCGCACCCCTCAGCCGTGCGCGGACGACGCAACGACGCGTACAGTCCGGGAGCCGCATCATGTCCACCGAGCATCCGCAGCCGCTCTGGCAGCCCACCGACGAGCGGATCGCCCGTGCCCGCATCACCCGGTTCCAGGCATGGGCCGCCGAGCACCACGGCGCCCCCGCCGAGGGCGGCTACCCGGCGCTGCACCAGTGGTCCGTAGCCGAGCCGGAGGACTTCTGGACGGCCGTCACCCAGTGGTTCGACGTCCGCTTCGCCACGCCCTACGCGCGCGTGCTCGGCGACCGCGCCATGCCCGGCGCCGAGTGGTTCCCCGGCGCCACCCTCAACTACGCCGAGCACGCCCTGCGCGCCGCCGGTGACCGCGCCGGCGAACCCGCGCTGCTGTACGTCGACGAGACCCACGAGCCCCGCCCGGTGACCTGGTCCGAACTGCGCCGCCAGGTCGGCGCGCTGGCCGCCCGCCTCCGCGACCTCGGCGTCCGCCCCGGCGACCGGGTCAGCGGCTACCTGCCCAACATCCCCGAGGCCGTCGTCGCCCTGCTCGCCACGGCCGCCGTCGGCGCCGTGTGGACCTCCTGCGCGCCCGACTTCGGCGCCCGCAGCGTCCTGGACCGCTTCCAGCAGGTCGAGCCCGTCGTCCTGTTCACCGTCGACGGCTACCGCTACGGCGGCAAGGAGCACGACCGCCGCGACACCGTCGCCGAACTCCGCCGCGAACTGCCCACCCTGCGCGCGGTCGTGCACATCCCCCTGCTCGGCACCGACGCCCCCGAGGGCGCCCTGGACTGGGCCGGCCTGACGGCCGGCGACACCGAGCCGGTCTTCGAACAGGTCCCCTTCGACCACCCGCTGTGGGTGCTGTACTCCTCCGGTACGACCGGCCTGCCCAAGGCCATCGTCCAGTCCCAGGGCGGCATCCTCGTCGAGCACCTCAAGCAGCTCGGCCTGCACTGCGACCTCGGTCCCGAGGACCGCTTCTTCTGGTACACCTCGACCGGCTGGATGATGTGGAACTTCCTCGTCTCCGGCCTGCTCACGGGTACGACGATCGTCCTGTACGACGGCAGCCCCGGCTACCCCGACACCGGCGCCCAGTGGCGGGTCGCCGAACGCACCGGCACCACCCTCTACGGCACCTCGGCCGCCTATGTCATGGCCTGCCGCAAGGCGGACGTCCACCCGGCCCGCGACTTCGACCTCTCCACCGTCCAGTGCGTCGCCACCACGGGCTCCCCGCTGCCCCCGGACGGCTTCCGCTGGCTGCACGACGAGGTCCGCGACGACCTGTGGATCGCCTCCGTCAGCGGCGGCACCGACGTCTGCTCCTGCTTCGCCGGAGCCGTCCCCACCCTGCCCGTGTACACCGGCGAACTCCAGGCCCCCGGCCTGGGCACCGACCTCCGGTCCTGGGACCCCAGCGGGGAGCCACTAGTGGACGAGGTGGGCGAGCTGGTCGTCACCAACCCCATGCCGTCCATGCCCATCCGCTTCTGGAACGACCCCGACGGCAGCCGGTACCGCGAGAGCTACTTCGACACCTACCCCGGCGTGTGGCGGCACGGCGACTGGATCACCGTCACCTCACGTGGCTCGGTGATCATCCACGGCCGCTCCGACTCCACCCTCAACCGCCAGGGCGTCCGCATGGGCTCCGCCGACATCTACGAGGTGGTCGAGCGCCTCCCCGAGATCAAGGAATCCCTGGTCATCGGCATCGAACAGCCCGACGGCGGCTACTGGATGCCCCTCTTCGTCCACCTCGCCCCCGGCGCCGCCCTGGACGACGCCCTGCGAGACCGCGTCAAGAAGGCCATCCGGGAACAGCTCTCGCCCCGGCACGTCCCGGACGAGATCATCGAGGTCCCCGGCGTCCCGCACACCCTGACCGGCAAGCGCATCGAGGTCCCGGTCAAGCGCCTCCTCCAGGGCACCCCGCTGGAGAAGGCGGTCAACCCCGGCTCCATCGACGACCTGACCCTGCTCGGCTTCTACGAGCAACTCGCCCGCAAGCGCGCCTGACTCCGTTTCAGCCCCCGTAGGTGGCCTCGGACTCGCTCAGCACGGCCGCGAAGTCCGAGGCCAGCCGCACCGCCTCCGGTGGTTCCAGCTCTGCTGTGGTGATCCGCACCCCCGGCGCCGACGCCAGCCGGAACCGCGCCCCGGCCGCGACCCACCAGCCGCGCGACCGCAAGCCGTTCACCACGGCCGACTCGTCCCGCACCGGCACCCAGAGGTTCATCCCGCTCCCCCCGTGCGCGGGGATGCCCCGTTCGCCCAGCGCCTGGGCCAGCGCGGTCCGGCGCAGCGCGTATTCCGCACGCGCGCGTGCCACCAGCGCGCCCGTGACGGGGTCCGTGAGCAGACCGTGCACCGTCTCCTGGAGCAGATGACTGACCCAGCCCGAGGTCAGCAGCAGCCGCCCGTCGTGCCTCGCCAGCGTCACCGGGTCGCACGCGGCCGCCGCCCACCGCAGGTCGGTGCCGAGGAACTTGCTCACCGTCCGGACATGGGCCCAGCGGGGCAGCCCGGTCGTGGCCAGCGAACGCAGGGGCGCACCGGAGATGTCGGACGCGTGGTCGTTCTCCAGCACCAGCACCTCCGGCGCCTCCCGCAGTACCTCGGCCAGTGCGTCCCGGCGCGCCGCTGAGAAAGCCCCGCCGAACGGATTCTGCGCCCGTGGACTGAGCACCACCGCGCGCACCCCGGCCCGCAGCGCGCCCCGCAGCTCCTCCGGGCGCATCCCGTCGCCGTCCACCGCGACCGGCACCGTACGCAGCCCCAACGCCGCGACGAGGTCCAGCAGATGGTGATAACCGGGGTCCTCCATCGCCACGGCGTCCCCCGGCCGCAGCTCGGCCGAGAGCACCCGGCCGACGAAGTCCAGCGCACCGTGCGCGAACGTCACCTGCTCCACCGGCACCCCGTCGGCGCCGATCCACTCCCGCACCGCGCTCTCCAGCCGCGCGAGCCGGGGACTCGAACGGTGCGAGCGGACACCGGGGGAGAGCCGCGAGGGCGGCACCAGCGCCGGCAGCAGCGCCGGATCGGGGTGGCCGCCCGCCAGGTCCCGCAGGCCCTCGGGCACCTTGGGCGGGCGCCGGGACGCCACCGAGGGCGCCTCCGCCACGACCGTCCCGCCCCGGCCGAGGGTCACCACGATCCCGCGCCGCCGCAGGTCCTTGTACGCGGTGGCCACGGTGCCGGGACTCACCCCCAGCTCCTCCGCGAGCCGCCGCACCGGAGGCAGCGCCGCTCCTGGCGCCAACACGCCCTCGGCCACGCCCTGTTCGACGGAACGCGTAATCCCCTTGGCGGTCGTACCGCTGATCTCATATTGTGTTGCCACGTACCTGATTATGTATCAGTACATAAATCGAGGCAAGGGGGAACCGTGGCCGCGAAGCCCGGCGCAGCCAACCACCGAGCACGCATACCGGGAGGCCGCGACGGACGCCGGATGCTCGCCGTCACCCTCCTCGACCGCATCGGCAGCGGCCTGTGGGCCTCCGTCTCGGTCCTGTACTTCACCTACGTCTCCCACCTCTCCGCCGCCCAGGTCGGCACCCTCGCCGCGGTCTCCGGTGCCGTCGGCATCGCGGGCGCACCCCTCGGCGGCCGCCTCGCCGACCGCTTCCGGCTCACCCACGTCCTCATCGCGCTCCAACTCCTGCGCGCCGTCGCCTCCTTCGCCCTCCTCACCACCGACCATCACGGCCTGCTGGTCGCCTACTCCGCGCTCGGCGCCCTCGGTGACCGCGCCGCCAGCATCCTCACCAAGCTGTACGCCACCCGCGTCGCCGGACCCGAGCGCGTCCGCTACCAGGCCGTCAACCGCACCGCCGCCAACGCCGGCTGGGCCCTCGGTGGCCTCGCCGCGGCCGCCGCCCTCACCCTGGGCACCACCACCGCCTACCGCTGGCTCCTCACCGGCGACGCCCTCTCCTTCGTCCTCGTCGCCCTCCTCACCCTCACCTGCGCCGAACCCCCCTCCGCGAGCCGCGTCGCAGCCACCGCCGAGGACACACCCCGCGCCCGCCCCCGCACCCCCTGGCGCGACCGCACCTACCTCGCCTACGTCGGCACCGAGACCGTGCTCTTCCTCGACGACACCTACTTCAAGATCGGCCTGCCGCTCTGGATCGCCCACACCCCGGGCGTCCCGCACGGCCTCGCACCCCTGCTGCTCGTGCTCAACAGCGCGCTGGTCGTCGCCTTCCAGGTACCGCTCGCCCGCTTCGGCGCCACCACCGAGGCATCCCGCCGGCTCCTCGTCCCGCTGTCCGCCCTCTTCGCCCTGGGCGGCCTCACCATGACCCTCTCGGCCACCGGCGACCCGGTCCGCGCGACCTGCCTGCTCACCGCCTCGGCCACCCTCTTCACCCTCGCCGAAATGCTGCACGCCACCGTCTCGTGGGAACTCTCCGTCGCCCTTGCCCCCGACGACGCCCAGGGCAGCTACCTCGGTGTCCACGGCCTCGCCCAGGCCGCACAGCGCTCCCTCGGCCCCCTCGCCGTCACCGCCGCCCTCGCCCTTGGCCCCCTCGGCTGGACCGCCCTCGGCACCACCATCGCTCTGACCTGCGGAATTCAGCATCACATGGTCCGCGACCGGCTCCGCCCGCCCCCGTTGTCAGTGCCCCCGGTTACGGTGAGTGAGCACTGATCGACAGCGCACACACAGGGGGAAAACCATGGCGCGCACCGACCACCAGACCATGCGACGCGTCCTGCGCCGCGAGATCGCGGGCACCGTCGGGCTGCTCACCGACGAACACGACTTCCGCGCCATGCGGCGCTACCGCAGCTTCACCTTCGACGACCACACCACCTACCTGCGCCAGATGGAAGCCGTCCTCAAAACCCGCGCCGCGCAAGGCAGCCACACCGCACTCGCCCTCTTCGACCCCGAGGAGTACGCCGAGTTCTGCACCGCCACCGGCATCGACCCCGAAGCCCCCGCCAGCCGCGGCCGCTTCACCGCCGAACTGGCCGCCCTCGGCCCCACCATCCCCTACGAGGGCGAACCCCTCACCGCACTCCTGCCCGCCCTCGTCGGCGAAGCCGTCCGCCAGGCCACCTGGGAGTACGCCACCACCCTCCTGACCCGCCTCGGCCCCTGCGCCACCTGCGGCGAGGACATCGGCCGCGCCGCCTTCGTCCGCGCCTCCGCCCTGCTCGCCCGCGTCCTGGAGACCGCGCCACCCGGCGCCCAGCACCTGGTGTGCAGCGTCGCCGGACCACCCGAGACCCTGGTCGCCGTGCTCCACGCCGACGCCGACGCACACGGCACCGCCGAACCCGACCAGGCCGAGGCACTCGAATTCACCAGCGTCCTCGCCCTCGGCCTCGCCACCCGCAGCCCGGGCGGCCTCGTCATCCGCGTCAGCGCCCCCGACCGGCCCGACCGCGTCCACGGCTGGCGCCTGCGCGCCGGACACCTCCAGCCGCTCACCGCCTCCGAGGTCTTCGACGCCTACTGCACCGACATCGACACCGGCGACCTCATCGCCCCCGAATCAGGCGTCGACTACCGCGCGGCCCCCGACCTCGCGGACGACGACCAAGAAGGCCGCGGACACCACCACTGAAACGCGCCAGGGGCGCCCCACCCGAAGGACGGGACGCCCCTGACCACCACACGCACACCGCGGCGTGCTCGCGGTACCGGTTACTCGCCCGACAGCACCGTCTGAGCCGCCGCCCGCGCCTCGTCCGCACTGTCCGCCGCACGCGCGGCCGCCGCGGCCCGCTCGCACTGCGCCAGCGTGTGCTTCGCCAGCGTCGCCCGCACGTACGGGATCGACGCCGCACCCATCGACAAGGAGGTGACACCCAGACCCGTCAGCACACACGCCAGCACCGGGTCGGACGCGGCCTCACCGCACACCCCGCAGCTCTTGCCCTCGGCCCGCGCCGCCTCGGCGGACAGCGCGACCAGGTCGAGCAGCGCGGGCTGCCACGGGTCCTGGAGCCGCGACACCGCGCCCACCTGCCGGTCCGCCGCGAAGGTGTACTGCGCCAGGTCGTTCGTGCCCAGCGACAGGAACTCGACCTCCCGCAGGATCGACCGCGCCCGCAGCGCGGCCGACGGGATCTCCACCATCGCGCCGTACTTGGCGTGCAGCCCCGCCTCCCGGCAGGCGTCCGCGAACGCCTTGGCGTCGGCACGGTCCGCCACCATGGGCGCCATGACCTCCAGGTGCACCGGCAGCCCCTCGGCGGCCTTCGCCAGCGCGGTCAGCTGCGTCCGCAGCACCTCCGGGTGGTCCAGCAGCGTCCGCAGCCCCCGCACACCGAGCGCCGGGTTCGGCTCGTCGGCCGGCGTCAGGAACTCCAGCGGTTTGTCCGCACCCGCGTCGAGCACCCGCACCACGACCCGGCCCTCGGGGAACGCCTCCAGCACCTGCCGGTAGGCCGTCACCTGCTTCTCCTCGGACGGCGCGTTCTTGCTGTCGTCCAGGAACAGGAACTCGGTACGGAACAGACCCACACCCTCGGCCCCGGCCTCCAGCGCCGCCGGCACGTCCGCCGGACCGCCGATGTTGGCCAGCAGCGGCACCTTGTGCCCGTCGGCCGTCACACCGGGACCGCTGGACGCGGCCAGCGCGGCCTTGCGCTCGGTGGCGGCCGACTCCAGCCGCGCCGTCGTCTCCTCGGTCGGGTTCACGAAGATGTCGCCCGAGCTGCCGTCGACCGCGATGACCGTGCCCTCCGGCAGCTCACCGGCGCCAGGCAGCGCGACCACGGCCGGCACCCCGAGCGCCCGCGCCAGGATGGCGCTGTGGCTGGTCGGCCCGCCCTCCTCGGTCACGAAGCCCAGCACCAGCGCCGGGTCCAGCAGCGCGGTGTCGGCCGGGGCCAGGTCACGGGCCACCAGTACATAGGGGTGGTCACTGTCCGGCACACCCGGCATCGGCACCCCGAGCAGCCGCGCCACGATGCGGTTGCGCACGTCGTCCAGGTCGGCGACCCGGCCCGCCAGGTACTCACCGGCATTGGCCAGCAGCTCGCGGTAGGCCGCGAATGCGTCGTACACCGCGCGCTCGGCGGTGCTACCCACGGCGATCCGCCGCTCCACGTCGGACATCAGCTCGGGGTCCTGGGCCATCAGGGCCTGGGCCTCCAGCACGGCCTGCGCCTCACCGCCGGCCAGGTTGCCGCGTGCCGTCAGGTCGGCGGCCACGGCGTCCACGGCCTGCCGGGCACGGCCCTGCTCGCGCTCCGCGTCCTGCGTCGGGATCTGCTTGGCAGGCGGCTCCAGCACGGCCGTCCCCATGTGCCTGACCTCGCCGATCGCCACACCGTGGCTCACACCGACGCCTCGCAGCGTTGTCTCCATCTCACCGTCTCCGCTAA
This sequence comes from Streptomyces griseoluteus, assembly GCF_004784465.1. GTDB lineage: Bacteria > Actinomycetota > Actinomycetes > Streptomycetales > Streptomycetaceae > Streptomyces > Streptomyces griseoluteus. The sequence continues at coordinate 426,449 of NZ_SRRU01000007.1, forward strand.
TGCGGCGGCCCCCGCCGCCGCGTTGGTTGTCGTACATGCCGTAGGACGGCCGAGCCGTCAGGACAAGGAGATCAGGACCAGGAGAAGAGGCTGTCGCCGGTCTTCACGTCACCGGTCTCGCGCAGCTCGGCGAGGGACTCGGCCGTGGCCTCGAGCGCGACGACAGGACAGATGGGGGACTTGCCGGCGATCTCGACCGCGGCCGGGTCCCAGCGCACCATGGCCTGGCCGCGTGCGACGGTGTCCCCCTTGTTCACGAGCAGCTCGAAGCCCTCGCCGTTGAGCTGGACCGTGTCGATGCCGAGGTGGACGAGCACACCGTGCCCGCTCTCGTCGACCACGACGAACGCGTGCGGGTGCAGGGAGACGACGACGCCGTCCACGGGGGACACGACCTCGGAGGGCTCACGCACCGGGTCGATCGCCGTACCGGGGCCCACCATGGCCCCGGAGAAGACCGGATCGGGCACGTTGGCCAGTCCGATGGCGCGTCCGGCGAGGGGGGACGTCACGTGGGTCATGGGGGGCCTCCCGATGAGTGGGGTAGGTGGCGGTTCCCCAGAGAAGTTAGCAGCTAGTGGTCTAGACCACCATCCTCGGGGGTTTGCGTCGTCGCCAGGACTTGTGTACAGTCATCGTCCTGCCTGAGACCGGGCTGCGCGACAGCGCGCTCACCTCGGCAGCACCCAAACTCGTCAGATCCTATCTCGGGATCAGTTCTCGCATGCCTGCGATCGACTGGTCAGGGAGACGGAAAAACCCTGCTAGAGTTTGGACCGCCGGAAAGGAAAAACACGGAAGCGGAAACGCCGAAGTGAAAGCCTCGAAAGCACCGAGGAAATCGGATCGGAAAAAGATCTGATAGAGTCGGAAACACCGAAGGGAAGCCCGGAGGAAAGCCCGAGAGGGTGAGTACAAAGGAAGCGACCGTTCCTTGAGAACTCAACAGCGT
>NZ_SRRU01000008.1 GCF_004784465.1 Streptomyces griseoluteus
TGGCCGTATGACCACCGTCTCCGGCACCACCCGCCGGAACAACTCCCACAACTCATCTGGCACCAGGCGCTCAGCAAGGCTCGTCATACCAACACAACGACCCCAGCCGCCAAAAGAAACGATGTCTTAGTGGCACGGCTCGACCAACGTCGGACTGACGACAGCGACCCCGTCCTACTACGGGGCGTCGAAGACGTGAGTCAGTTGGTCACCGTCCTGCGGTTCTGTGTGGGTAAGGGCGTTGCAGCTCGGCTGGCGGGGCGGGGCTGCAGTCGCGCCAGGCCGCACCCCGGCGTCCGGCCGCGTCCGGCGCCTCCGGCCCGAAGTGCGGGGCGCCTCAGGGGGCGTTCGCTCCCTGTCCGGCTCCGGCGCCGCCGGGCGGCGCCGGGAATGCCCGGCGGTCAGTCGCCGATGGCGGTGGCGCGGGCGCGCTCCTCCCAGGCGGCGACGTCGCCGCGGATGTCGTCGAGGTGTTCGAGCACACCCGTGACCGCGTCCTCGCCCAGGGGCAGCCGCAGCGGGGCGTCGTCCGCGTCCAGGGCGGCGAGGATGAGCGCTGCCGCCTTCGCGGGGTCGCCGGGCTGGGTGCCGTCGCCCCCGGACACCCATGCGCGACTGCGGGCCACCTTCTCGTACACGCCGCTGTCCGGGCTGACGCCGGCCCTGCTCGCCGCGAACACCGAGGTCCGGAACGCGCCCGGTTCGACGATCAGCACCCTGATGCCGTACTCGGCGACCTCGTCGGCGAGCGCCTCCGAGAGCCCCTCCAGGGCGAACTTCGCCGCGCTGTACCCGCCGAAGCCCGCGAAGGACGTCTGTCCGCCCATGCTGCTCATCTGCACGATCGCACCCGAGCGCCGCTCGCGCATGTGCGGCAGGACCGCGCGGACGAGCGCGGCGGGCCCGAGGACGTGCACGTCGAACGGGCGGCGCAGCTCCTGGTCGGTCGTCTCCTCGACGGCGCCGACGTGCGTCCAGCCGGCGTTGTTGACCAGGACGTCGATCCGCCCGTGCCGCGCCACCACATCCCGTACCGCCGTCTCGGCCGCGCCCGTGTCGGTGACGTCCAGACGCAGCGCCTCCATCCGGCCGGGCCGGGCGGCCACCAGGTCCTGCAGCGCCTCGGTCCGCCGGGCCGCGCCCACCACGACGTCGCCGGCGGCCAGCGCCGCCTCGCTGATCGCCCGGCCGAAGCCGCTGCTCGCGCCGGTCACCAGCCACACCCTGTCCATGACCACTCCTCGCCTCGCCGCCGGCCACGCCTCCAGACTCGCGCCGGAACCGGTGACGCGCCCGAGATCCACTGTGCTGGCTGACGGCCGTGGCGAGGAGCGCCCCGGCCCTGGCCGTGCGCTGATCGGGCACGGGTGGCCGAGGAGCCGCGCTCCAGGCGTACGGCCGAGCGGGTGTACGTGGTCTCGGTGGGGTGGACCGCGTGGCAGCCCATGTTGGTGTTGATGTTGGCGTGATGGACGGACTGGGGCGGCTCCTGCACTGTTTCCCCGCCTTCCACCAGGCAGCACCCGGCTGTTCGCAAACCGGCAGGACCAACATGCAGATCACCGACCCGCCCTGGGGGTAGCAGCCAGCACGGCCAGCGCGGCGGCCGTGAGGTAGAGGGGTAGTGCCGGGGGGCCGCCGGTGCGTTGTCAGCCGCGCGGGAGGATGCCTTCGATGAGGAGGTCAAGCCGGGTCGCCCCGCCCTGTGCGGGGATGCGGTCGGTGGCCGACAGGGTGGAGATTCCGTGCAGGGCGGCCCACAGCAGTTCGGCGCGGGCCTCGCGTTCGGGGGCCGCTTCCGGCAGCGCCTCCATAAAGGCGTCGAAGGCGGCCCGCAGCGCCGTCGGTGTCTCCTCGCCGGCGAACTCCAACCGTGTGGGGAGAACGAACATCGCCTGATAGAGCGCCGGACGTTCGACGGCGAAGCGCAGGTAGGCCTGGCACACGGCTCGCAGGCGCCTTCTGGGCTCCTGCCCGTCGGTGGCGGTACGTGCAGTGCGCAGCAGTTTGGCCAGTTCGGTGAAGCCTTCCTGGGCGACGGCCGCGACGATCGCGTCCTTGCCCTTGAAGTGGCTGTAGAGGACGGGCTGGCTGTACTCCACTCGCTCGGCGAGGCGGCGGGTGGTGAGCGCCTCCCAGCCCTCGGCCTCGGCCAGCTCGCGGGCTGCCATGAGGATCAGGCGATGACGTTGGGCGCGTTCGCGTTCGCGGCGGTCTCGGGTAACAGACATGCCTGAAATTCTAGCACTGCTAGACAGGCGGTCGCCGCTAGACCTAGCATTGCTAGCAGATCGAGCGGTGACCGGAACAGCCGGTGCCGCCGGACAGAGGGAGATGCTTCGCCATGCCCACCGCTGCCACCACCACCGCCACGGTCATCACCTGGGCGATCGCCGTCGGCATCATCCTTCTCGGCACCCGCTTCCTGTGGGCGCCGCAGCGAGCCGCAGCAGACTTCGGGCTGCCCACCACCCACCCCACTCCTGCTGTCAGCTCCTGGCTGTCCGTCAAAGGCGTCCGTGACATCTGCTCCGGACTCTTCCTGCTGATCGTGCTGCTGGGTGGCGACACCCACCTTCGCGGCTGGATGATGCTGGCCGGCTCACTGATAGCCCTCGGTGATGCGTTCACCGTCAAGCGCGGCGGCGGGCCCGCCACGGCGTACTACGGCATTCACGGCGGCACCGCCGCGGTCATGGCTGCCGCCGGCATCACGCTGCTGCTGTCCTGACCAAGACGACCGGCAGGGACGGAGAGGGCGCGGGTGACCAGCTCGCGGCAGGGCGCAGACAGGGCTGGTGTGATGCCGGTGAAGTGGACGAGGGCGGCCGTGCGCACCGCCTCGTGGTCGAGCAGGTCGGGGCCGAGAGCCGACGCTGCCGAGCCCTCGCGGCGGCTGTCCCCTGAGCCGGGCCTCCGGCTCGGGGGGCAACGTGCGCCGCGTCTTCTACCTCACCGCACTGATGCGGGACGTCGGCGACACGCTGCTGACCCTGGTCGGCGGGGGCGTATCCGCCGGACTGGGACGTGCATCAGCCCGCGAGCAGAGCTTCGACACCACTCCACAGCGCCCGCCGCCAACCTGCAGGATGACCGGAGTCAAAGGGCTCGTTGATCATTCCGGGACAGCCCTTGGTCCAGACGCTCCGCGCGCAAGGCCGAGCGCCTGAGCTTGCCGGCCGCGCTGCGCAGCGGGTCCGTCACCAACTCGACCGACCTGGGCCGCTTGTGGGGCGACAGCCGGGTGGCCAGGAAGTCGGTGATCTCCTCGGGGGTGGTCGTACGTCCCTCCTCGATCTGCACGATGGCGTGGACGCGGTTGCCCCGGTCCGGGTCCGGCAGGCCGATGACCGCGCTGGACAGGACGTGGGGGTGCTCGGTGAGGGCGCCCTCGATCTCGGCCGGGTAGACGTTCACCCCGCCGACCAGGAGCATGTCGGACCGGCGGTCGTGGAGGTACAGATAGCCGTCCGCGTCGAATTCACCGATGTCGCCGAGGGTCGACCAGCCGTCGGTCTCCTGGACCTCGGCCCCCAGATACCGGAAGGCGGGCGGCTTGCCCTCCGCGACCCGCATGAAGATCTCACCGGGGACTCCGGGCTCGGTGACCGGTGTGCCGTCCAGACCCACGATCTTGATCTCACCCCAGGTGGGACGGCCCACCGAGCCCCGGTGCGCCAGCCACTCCGTGCCGGAGATCGTGCAGCCGGCCTGGGCCTCGGTGCCCGCGTACAGCTCCCAGATCCGGTCCGCGCCCAGCCAGTCGATCCATGCCTGCTTGGTCGCGGGCGGGCAGGGTTCGGCGCAGTGCCAGACCGAGACGAGGGAGGAGAGGTCGTAGCGCGCGCGGACCGGTTCCGGGAGGGCCAGGATGCGGCGCATCATGGTCGGCACCAGATACACCCAGGTGATCGCGTGCCGTTCCACCTCGGACAGCACCCGCTCGGCGTCGAACCGCTCCAGGAGCGTGACCGTGCCGCCGTTGAACAGCGTCGTCATGGCCGTGGAAAACGGGGCGTTGTGGTGGACGGGGGCGGTGACGAGGGACTGTTCGCCGGGGCGCAGTCCCCACGCCTCCATGTCGAATGGGTTGAACGCCCCTTCCGCCCCCGACAGGATGATCTTCGGTCGGCCGGTCGATCCGCCCGAGGTGGGCGCCTTCCACGAGGGGCCGATCTCGGTGGGCAACTCGGCCTCACCGGCGCCCAGCCGGCGCAGCTCGGCCACGGTCGTGGACCGGTCGGCCACACCCTCCTTGAGGCCGATCACGACCGGCGGCTCGGACAGGGCGAGGATCGCCCGCTCCTCGGCCGGTGCCAGCCTGGTCGACAACGGCTGTGGTACCGCACCGAGTTTGAGGCAGGCGAAGGCCGCCACGACGATGTCCAGGCCATTCGGCAGCATGAGGGGGACGATGTGTCCGCGGCTGACGCCGGAGAGTTTCATGCCGCGTGCGACGGCGTCGCTCGCCCGGTACAGCTCCGCCCAGGTCAGTTCCGCGTCGCCGGCGCGGACCGCTGTGGAGTCGGGGCGTTCGGCCGCGTGGGCGGCGGGGATGTCACCGAGTGGGAACCCCGGTTCGGGGGTGAACATGACTGTGGCTCCTCGTCGTGGGGGAATCCGGCCGGTCAGGAGTAGAGCTGCGCTCCGGGCAGTACGTCGGGGTCGCGGCGCACCTCGGCCGGGTTCGTCTCGGGCAGGAACCACGCGCTGGCGAAGGTGATCAGGCCCATCAGGGCGATGTACGCGGCGACCAGCGTGGTCGTCCCGGTCTTCGCGATGACGGCGGTCATCAGGATCGGCGTACCGCCGCTGACCACGATGGCGGAGAGCTGGTAGGCCAGGGAGGCGCTGGAATAGCGGACGTTGGGCGCGAACAGCTCACCGAGGAAGGCCGCCATCGGGCCGTACGTGAGTCCCTGGAAGAGGAAACCGACGGCGATCGCGACGAAGACCAGCGGCGCCGAGGCCGTATTCACCAGGGCGAAGTACGGGAACGCCCAGGCGGCCACGCCGAGTCCGCCGACCAGGATCAGCTTGCGGCGGCCGAAGCGGTCGGAGAGGTGGCCCGCGTAGGGGAGTATCCCGGCCATCAGGGCCGAGCTGAGCAGGGTGACCGTGAGCAGGGAGTCGCGGTCCATGTGCAGGGTCGTCGTGCCGTAGCTGAGCAGGCCGGTGATGCTCACGTAGAAGAGGCTGTTGGTGGCGGACAGGGTGCCGCAGCCGAGCAGGATGGTGCGCCAGTTGCGGCGTACGGCCTCGGTCAGCGGAGCCCGGACCACGCTCGCCTCCGGCCGGCGGGCCGCCGCTTCCTGGAGTTCGCGGAAGTCCGGGGTGTCCTCGACCTTGTTCTGGATGTGCAGGACGACCGGGAACATGACCGCGCTGAGCAGGAACGGGATGCGCCAGCCCCAGTCGAGGAACGCGTCGCTGGAGATGACCGAGCCGGTCGTGGTGAAGATGAGGTTCACGATGATGACCGCGACCGGGACGCTGGTCTGGCCGAACGTGCCCGCGAAACCGCGGCGTTTGGGGTGCGCCGACTCCGTGAGCAGCAGCGCGATGCCGCCCCACTGGCCACCCGCCGCCGCGCCCTGCACGAAGCGGAGCAGCACCAGCAGCACCGGTGCGAGCACCCCGACGCTCGCCGCGCTCGGCAGACAGCCGATGAGGAACGTCGCGGTGGCCATGCCGATCAGACACGCCACGACCGTGGGCTTGCGGCCGTGCTTGTCACCGAAGTGACCGGCGAGCAGCCCGCCCAGCGGCCGGGCCACGAACCCCGCCCAGAAGGTGCTGAAGGACAGCAGCGTGCCCATGAACGCGGACGAGTGCGGAAAGAAGACGTGCGGGAAGACCAGCGCCGCCGCCGTGCCGTAGAGGAAGAAGTCGTACCACTCGATCGAGCTGCCGGTCAGCCCGGCCGCCAGCAGCTTCCAGTTGGTACGGCGTACGGGCGCGGTGGCGGGATCGGAGCCGTTGCCCTGGACGTGGGCCTGCGCGGATGAGGCCATGGGAGGCATCCCTCCGGTTCTGGTCAGGGGTATGTGCGGGGACGCCCGCCGGCCGGTCGGGACATGTGCCACAGCTCTGTGTGGGGCGAGAGTAGGGCTGAGCAAGCGCTTTGAGAGATGGGAATTCGCTACACTCCTCGCACCTCAGGGGTGGATGAATCCACCACCTCCCTTCCCGTTGAAGGCGAGCGATGGCACACAGCGATTCCGAGCCGGTGGGCGAGGGCGGCCAGGGCGAACTCGCCGCCTACCGGCTGCGCCGCGAACGCGAGCTGAGCAGCCTGTACGCGACGGCCCGCTCGCTCACCGTGCTGGGCGAGGTCGACGAGGTGCTGCCGTCGATCGTCCGGGAGGCGCACGAGCTGATCGGCAGCGACTTCGTCTATCTCTCGCTCCGCGACACGGGCGGCGCTCTCGCCCTCAGCGCGTCGGCCGGCACCATCTCGTCCGAGTTCTCCTCCGCGCGCATGCCCGCCGGGGCCGGGCTCGGCGGCTGGGTGATCGAGACCAGGGCGCCCGTCTGGGTCAGCGACTACCGCCGCGCCGACAGCTTCCACCGTGATCCCGTCTTCGACCGGCTCGTCTCCGACGAGGGGCTCGTGGCACTGCTCGGCGTCCCCCTCCTGGTCGGCGACCGCGTGATCGGCGTCCTCTTCGCCGCCGACCGCACCGAGCGCCCCTTCGAGAAGGACGAGGTCGCCCTCTTCAGTGCCTTCGCCGACCATGCCGCGATAGCGCTCAACAACGCCCGGCTGTACGACGAGAGCCGAGTGGCGCTCCAGCGGCTCCAGGACGCCTACCGCGTCATCGAGGGCCAGGTCGCCACCATGGAACGGGCCGCCGCCGTGCACGAGGCGCTGACCCATGTGGTACTGACCGGAGGCGGGCCGGGTGACATCGCGCAGTCGTTGGTCGATCACCTGGAGGGCGTGGTCACCATCCGGGACCGGGACGACGAGGTCGTGGCCACGCGGCCCGCCGGAGCGGTGACCGCAGGGGAAGACCCCTCCCTGGAAAGGGAGTTGCTGGCGGAGGCGCGCCGGACCGGCCGGTGCGTCCACGGCGAGGGAGCCGACGGCACGGTCCTCAGCGTGGCCGCCATCCAGGCCGGGGGCAGCCACCTCGGCTCCCTGTCGCTCAGGCGGCGGGCGGTCACCGAGTCGGCGGACGTCCGGATGCTGGAGCGCTCGGCCCAGATCACCGGCCTGCTCGCGCTCCTGCGGGACGCCCGCGTGGAGGCCGAGGAGCGGGTACGGGGCGAACTGCTGATGGAGCTGCTGTCCCACCCGCCACTGCAGCCCGTCCATCCGGCGCTGCGCGACCGCGCGCTCGCGCGGGGCGTCGACGTCGACCGGCTGGACGTCCTGGCCACGGCCGACTGCCACGACCGGTCCACCGCCGACGTGGTGCGCGAACTGCACGCCTTCTCAGCGGAGTTCTCCGGCCTCGCGGGTGAATACCTGGGCCGGGCGACGATGCTGCTCCGCGCCGACGACCCCGAGGCCGTGGCACGGACGCTGCACCAACGGCTCCGCCGCAGGCTCGGTGCCCCGGTGCTCGTGGTCGCCGACCGGATCACCGGGCACGACCGCGCGCACTCCTACACCCTGGCCGTCCGCTGCCTGGACGTCATGCGCAGCCTCGGCGAGACCGACCGGGGCGCCGGCACACGGCGGTACGCGATGTACGGGCTCGTCTTCGACCCCCGGCGCGCACAGGAGCTGGAGGGGTTCGTCACCGACTCCCTCGGACCCCTGCTCGACTACGACCGGCGCCGCTCGACCGACCTCGTGAGCACTGTCGCCGCCTACTTCGCGCACTCCGGAAACCTCAGCCGGACCGCCCACGCCCTCCATGTGCACACCAATACCCTCCTGAAGCGCCTGGACCGCATCACGGCCCTCCTCGGCGACGACTGGCGCTCGGCGGACTCCGCGCTGGGGCTCCATCTGGCGGTACGACTGCACCAGTTGAGGGCGGTGCTGGACGGGCCGGGGTAGGTCAGGGCGTCGCCGTTCCGTCGCGGTCGCGCAGGGCCAGCAGGGTCCAGCCGTGGCCGGACGGGTCGAGCGGCCGGGTCGCGGCGGTGAAGAGTTCCGCCGCCCGGCGGTAGGAGAGACGGCCCCGTCCGGTCACCGGGCACCGGTCGGCCGGGGGCGTGGTGGCGGGGGCCCGGCGAGCGGTGACGAACACGGGGCCCGCGGTGCGGCCGGCGAGGAGGAGGGGGAGGAGCCTGGCGGTGCCTTCGCCCCGCGGAGCGGCTGCTGGGGTTCGGGGTGCTGTGGCAGGTGACGGCGGTGGGGGTGGTGCTGGCGGTGCCGTCGGTGCGGAGGCACGAGGCGACTCCGCACGGCGAGGCGCGGGTTGCTGTCCACTGACCGCCGTCGGCGGACGGATCACCGGCCGTCCGCCGACGGCGGGCCTACTCGCCGGCCCGCACGGTCAGGGACAGGAGCTGGAGCTCTGGCCGACCACGTGGGCGTCCGCGTTGTCCGCCGCCTTCACGTAGGCGGCCGACGTGCCCCGGCGGTCGTAGGTCTTGGTGAAGTCGGGGGCCAGGTCGATGACGAACTTGACCTTGTAGCAGTACCCGGCGTCGATGCGCAGGGTGTCCCAGTCCTCCTTGTACGGGGTGTGACCCCCGTTGGGCGACAGGTAGTACGTGGTCTGCGCCACGCCGTCGCTCGAGCAGGTCGGCTGCGTGGCCGTCCACGAGCCGGTGCTGTCCCCGGAACGGCACCAGTTCTTGAGCGCGGTCGCGCCCAGAGCGGTGTCGTTCACGGAGGACGAACATCCCCCGATACCGCAACTCGCCCCGGCACTGGCGGTGGTGGCCGAACCCATCACGCCGACGACCGTCATCGCCGTCACCGCGGCCGCCGCTCTCCCCAGCCCTCTGGGCAGCACTTTCCTGGAAAACACCGAAGATTCCTCCCCTGTCGGCTCATGCGAAGGCATGAACTCAAGCCAGGAAGCTAGTGCCATTCACGGGCGGTGTCAGCGTGTTCGCGCCGCTGTGAAATTGCCGTCCGGGGGGGGTGGGGGAGGGGAGTTGTCGCCCAAGGGAGCTGCGTGACGCCGCCCGCCGCGCCGCCCTCGCCTTCAACCCCAGGGGCGGGGGCGGCGCGGCGATGGCGCTAGGCCAGCGGCTTGCTCAGTACCGCCTTGCGGTGGCTGAAGGTGTCCAGGGAGTAGCGGCCGTGGTAGCTGCCCATGCCGCTCTCGCCGACACCGCCGAAGGGGAGGTCGGAGACGGTGAGGTGGGCGAGGGGGAGGCCGTGGCCGAGGCCGCCGGAGGAGGTCTCGGCGGCGATGCGGTCGCGGGTGGTGTCGGAGTCGGTGAAGACGTACAGCGCGAGAGGCTTGTCGCGGTCGTTGATGAAGTCCACCGCCGCGTCCAGGTCCGGCACGGTGACGATCGGGAGGATGGGCCCGAAGATCTCCTCCTGCATCACCGGTGCGTCCGGCGCCACGTCGGCCAGCACGGTCGGCGCGATGTACTTCTCCGTACGGTCGCTGTCCCCGCCGACCGCCACCCGGCCGGAGCCGAGCAGGCCGGAAAGCCGGTCGAAGTGGCGCTCGTTGACGATGCGGCCGTACTCCGGGGAGGCAGCCGGCTCGGCGCCGTAGATGCCCTCGACCGCGCGGACGAGCGCCGCCTCCAGGGCGGGGGCGGTCTCCGGGTCGGTGAGGACGTAGTCGGGGGCGACGCAGGTCTGTCCGGCGTTGAGGAACTTGCCGCGCGCCAGCCGGTCGGCGACCACGTCGAGGTCGGTGTCCCGGTCCACGAACGCGGGTGACTTGCCGCCGAGTTCGAGGGTGACGGGGGTGAGGTGCTCGGCGGCCGCACGCATGACGACGCGGCCCACCGTGCCGTTGCCGGTGTAGAAGATGTGGTCGAAGCGCTGGGCCAGCAGGGCCGTCGTCTCGGGGATGCCGCCCTCGACCACCGCGACCGCGTCGGTGTCGAGGTAGGCCGGGATCAGCTCGGCCAGCGCGGCCGAGGTCGCCGGGGCCAGCTCGCTCGGCTTCGCCACGACCGCGTTGCCCGACGCGAGGGCGCCGACCACGGGGGCGAGGAGGAGCTGGGCGGGGTAGTTCCAGGGGGCGATGACGAGGACGACGCCGAGCGGGTCGTACTGGGTCCAGGCCGTGGCGTCGGCACCGAGGTGTGCGGGGACCGGAGCCGGCTCGGGGCGGAGCCACTCCGCCAGGTGCTCCAGGGTGTGGTCGATCTCGCGGACCGTGAAGTCGATCTCCGTACGGTACGCCTCGGTGGCGCTCTTGCCCAGGTCGGCGTGGAGGGCGGCGGCGAGGTCGTCCCCGTGCTCGGTCAGCATCGCGCGCAGCCGGCGCAACTGCTCCGTACGCCACTCGACGGACTTGGTCCGCCCGGTCCGGAACGTGCGGCGCAGCCGGGCCACGGTGTCGGCGGCCTGCTCGGTGGGGGAGTGGTTCACGGGTGCCTCGCATCCTCGACGATCAGATGTAAACACCAACCTTTCAGAGGACGGAACACATTCCGTGGATCGCCCGGAATGACGTAGATCACGGCGTGTACGCGAAAGGGCCGCACCGGCCCTGGCTGTCAGGTGTCCGACCCCAACCGCACGTCCAGCCCGTCGGTCTCCGTCCAGAAGTGTTCGTCCGCGTCCTGGAGGCGGGACGCGGCGTGGCGGAGGTGGAGGCGGGCGGCGGCCCGGGCGGCTTCGGGGTCGTGGGACTCGATGGCGGCGAGGATGGCGTGGTGTTCCTGGCGGACCGCCTCGATGAAGTCGGTGCGGCGGGCCTCGTTGGCGCGGGTGACGCGGATGCCGCCGCGGGCGACCTCGCCGAGGTAGCGGACCGTCTGGACGAGGACCGGGTTGCCGGTGGACTCGGCGATGGTGCGGTGGAAGGCGAGGTCCTCGTCCACACCGTCGCCGTCGGCGGCGACCGCCGTGTCCAGCGCGGCCAGCGCGAGGCGCATCCGGGCGATGTCGTCCGGCGTGGCACGGGTGGCGGCCAGGGCCGCCGCCTCGTCCTCCAGGGCCGCGCGGACCTCGACGATCTGGAGCACCTTGGACTTGGTGCCAGGGGACTCGCCCTCCAGGTCGAGCGGCCTGGTGCGCCGGGGCAGGACGAAGACGCCGAGGCCCTGGCGCGGCTCGACCAGGCCCGCGTTGCGCAGCCGGGACACCGCCTCGCGGACGACCGTACGGCTCACGCCGAGCTGCTTGACCAGCGCGACCTCGGTCGGCAGTTTGTCGCCCTCGGCGAGCCGCCCGGACTCGATCTCCTCCGCGAGTATCGCGGCGACCCGGTCCGCGAGCCGTATCGGACCGCTCACCTTGGAAAACATGCTTTTCAGTCTATCGACCGGCGCTCCGCGGCCCCGCCCGCAGCGCGGTGACGGCGGTCACCGCGTCGGCGTGGTCGGCCAGGTACTCCCGGACGACCGACTCGAAGTCCGGGTCGGCGGCCAGCCCGAGCGTGGCGGCGCGGGCGTTGTCGAAGTCGGCCGGCCAGGACCCCACGATGGCCTCCACGGCGGGTTCGGGCGCGACGGTCACGAGGTCCGCCACGGCGTCCCCGGCCACCCGGCGAAGAGTCCGGAGCATGTCCGAGACCGAGACCGTCAGGGCGGGCAGGTTGACCGGGAGCCGGCCGTCGAGCTGACCGGGGCCCTCGCCGCGCTCCAGCTCAGCGACCCGGAGGATGCCCGTGACCGTGCGCCGGGGGGAGGCCAGGGCCACCCGCAGGCCGGGGTCGACGGGGCAGACGGCCGGCAGCCCGGCCAGCGGCTCCCGGACGACACCGGACAGGAACCCGGACGCGGCGGCGTTGGGCCTGCCCGGCCGCACCGACACGGTCATCAGCCGGGCCACCCGCCCGTCCACGAACCCCCGGCGCGTGTACTCCGCGACGAGCTGCTCGCAGACGAACTTCTGCACCCCGTAACTGGATCGAGGCGTCGGCAGCGTGGCCTCGCTGACCACCTCCGGCAGCGGCAGCGCCGGGTCCGAGCCGTACACCGCGACACTGCTGGAGAAGAGCAGCCGTACGACCGGACCCCCGGCGGCCGCCTGGGCGCGGGCCGCTTCGAGCAGGGCGCGGGTGGTGTCCACGTTGGCGGCCATGCCGAGATCGAAGTCGGCCTCGCACTCGGCCGACACGGCGGACGCCAGATGGACCACCGCGTCCACCGGCTCGGCGAACAACTCGCCCAGCCGCTCCGTGAGATCACCCCGGACGACCTCCACCAGCGGGTCGGTGGCGAGCGGTGACGCGTCCGGTACGAACAGGTCGGCCAGCACCAGCCGGTCCACGGGCACACCGGCGAACTTCCGTGTCTCCAGCAGCCGTTCGGCCACCTGGCGGCCCAGGAAGCCGAAGCCCCCGGTGATGACGATCCTCATGCGTCTGCTCCTCGGTAGTCGCGCAGCCAGCCGAGCCCCTCGCTCGTCCCGGCACGTGGGCGGTACTCGCAGCCGATCCACCCTTCGAAGGCCAACTCGTCGATCAGGTCGAAGAGATGGCCGATGTTCAGTTCGCCCGCGTGGGGTTCCGCCCGGTCGGGCACGCCCGCGATCTGGAGATGCCCGACCCGGCCGGTCGGCAGGTCCCGGCGCAGGACCGTGGTCAGGTCGCCCTCGGTGATCTGGCAGTGATAGAGGTCCAGTTGGACCTTGACGTGGTCGGAGCCCAATTCCCGGACCACAGCGTGCGCTTCGGCCTGCCGGTTCAGGAAGTAGCCGGGCATGTCACGGTGGTTGATCGGCTCGATCAGGAGGTCCACCCCCACCGCTCCTGCCCGCTCGGCGGCCCAGGCGAGGTTGCCGAGGTAGGTGTCACGCGCCGCGCCGGACGGCACCAGCCCGGCCATCACATGCACACGCGGACAGTCCAGCGCCGCCGCGTACTCCAGCGCCCGCTCGATCCCGGCCCGCGTCTCCGCCTCCCTGCCGGGCAGCGCGGCCGTACCGCGCTCACCCGCGTCCCAGTCGCCGGGCGGTGCGTTGAACAGCACCTGCCGCAGGCCGTGTTCGTCCAGCAGGCGGCGCAGCCCGGCGGGGTCGTACGCGTACGGGAAGAGGTACTCGACGGCCTCGAAGCCGTCCCCGGCGGCCGCGGCGAAGCGGGCCGGGAACGGGTGCTCGGTGTACATCATGGACAGGTTCGCTGCGAACCTCGGCATGGTCACTCCCATGACGCCGGTGGGGGCGCCGGTCAGCGGTTGACGACGTCCTTCTTGGTGGTGAGTACGGCGGCGGCGCCCACGACGAGGCTGAACGCCAGCACGTACATCGGCAGGGACGCCGAACCCGTGCTGTCCTTCAGCGCGCCGATCATGTACGGGCTGACGAAACCGGCCAGATTGCCGACCGAGTTGATCAGGGCGAGCCCGGCCGCGGCCGCCGTACCGCCCAGGAAGGCGGTGGGCAGCGACCAGAACAGCGGGGCGCAGGTCAGCACGCCGGCCGCCGCGAAGGACAGCGCGATCAGGGACAGCGCGGTGGAGCCCGACCAGGAGGCGGCCAGGGTGAAGCCGACCGCGCCCATGAGGCTCGGGACGACCAGGTGCCAGCGGCGCTCCCGGCGCCGGTCGGCCGAGCGGCCGAACAGGTTCATCGCGACCAGCGCGGCCAGGAACGGCACCGAACTCAGCACGCCGATGGCCAGGTTGCCCTTGATGCCGGTCGACTCCACGAAGGTGGGCATCCAGAACGTCAGCGCGTACTGGCCCATCACGAAGCAGAAGTAGATCAGGCTCATCAGCCACACCTTGGGGTCGCGGAAGCCGTCCCAGACCTTGCCGTGCACGGTCCGGTGCGCCGCGTCCTCGGTGAGCGCCCGCTCCACGACGTCCTTCTCCTCGTCGCTGAGCCACTTCGCGTCCCGCACCCCGTTGTCCAGGTAGAACAGCGTGGCCACACCGACCGCGAGGGCCGGCAGCGCCTCCAGCGCGAACATCCACTGCCATCCCTGCCAGCCGCCCGTGCCGTGGAAGGTGTCCAGAATCCAGCCGGAGAGCGGGTTGCCGAAGATGCCCGCCACCGGGATCGCCGACATGAACATCGCGATGACGCGGGCCCGGCGGTGGGACGGGAACCAGTAGGTGCAGTACAGGATGACACCGGGGTAGAACCCCGCCTCGGCCGCGCCGAGCAGGAAGCGGAGCACGTAGAACGTCGCCTCGTCGGTGACGAAGACGAAGGCCGCCGAGACCACGCCCCAGCTGATCATGATCCGGGCTATCCAGGTGCGGGCGCCGACCCGCTGGAGCAGCAGGTTCGACGGGACCTCGAAGAGGAAGTACCCGATGAAGAACAGCCCGGCGCCCAGGCCGTACGACGCCTCGCTGAACCCCAGGTCGGCGGACATCTGGAGCTTGGCGAAGCCCACGTTGACGCGGTCGAGGTAGGAGACGACGTAAGCGAGGACGAGGAAGGGGACGATGCGCCGGACGACCTTGCGGAAGACGGCGTTCTCGCGGGTGAGGTCGGCTTCGGCGGCGACCGTGGGAAGGGGCATGACGAATCCTTCGAGCGGCTCAGGGGGATTGTCGGGACGACGTGCGGCGGTTCACCAGCGGGCGCCGAACACGGCGCGCAGTTCGGCGAGTTCGGGTTCCGCGAGCGGGGCGGGCCTGCGCTCGGTGAGCAGCCACAGGCGTGCCGTCTCCTCGAGTTCTTCGAGGACGGCCAGTGCGGAGGCCGCGTCGGGCCCCCAGACGACCGGGCCCAGCCGGTCGAGCAGCACGGCCCGGATCGGCGTACCGCGCGCGGCGCGTTCGGCGATGCGGGCGGTCACCAGGTCGGCCACGCGCGGGTCGCCGGGCCGGTGGTAGGGGACGAGCGGGACGTGCCCGACCTTCATCACGTAGTACGGGGTGATCGGCGGGAGCACGTCGTCCGCACGCCACACCCCGGCCAGGGTCAGCCCGACCAGGTGCGTGGAGTGGGTGTGGACGATGAAGCGGGCGGTGGGATCGGCGGCGTGGATACGGCGGTGCAGGGTGAGGGTCTTGCTGGCGCGGTCGCCCGCGAGCTGTTCGCCGTCGGCGTCGACGAGGGCCAGCCGGCCGGGGTCGAGGAAGCCCAGGGCCGCGTCGGTCGGGGTGATCAGGTGGGAGTCACCGACCCGGGCGCTGATGTTGCCCGCGCTGGCGTGGACATAGCCCCGCGCGAACAGGCTCGTGCCCACCCGGACGATCTCGCGCCGGGCCTCCTCCACCGGGTCGCTCATGCCGGCTCCAGCAGGGCGAACGCGGCGGAGAAGAAGTCGGGTCCCCCGAAGTTGCCCGACTTCAGCGCGAGATGAAGTGTCCGCCCGTCGGGCGGAGTTGCCGCGCACCAGGGCACACCGGGGTCGATCTGCGGGCCGATGCGGAGCCCGGTGACGCCGAGGGCCTGCACGACCGCCCCCGAGGTCTCGCCCCCGGCGACGACGAGCTGCCGCACCCCGCGCGCCACGAGCCCCCGCGCCACCTCGGCCAGGGTCCGCTCCACCAGCTCACCGGCCTCGGCGGCACCGAGCCTGCTCTGCACCCCGCGCACCGCTTCGGGGGCCTCGGTGGAGTAGATCAGCACGGGTCCGTCGGCGAGGTGGGCCTCGGCGAAGGCCAGCGCCGACCCGGCCACGTCCTCACCCGCCGCGATACGGAGGGGGTCCACGCTGAAGGCGGGGCGCCCGGTGCCGAGGAAGGCCCGGACCTGGCCGTTGGTGGCCGTGGAGACCGAGCCGGACACGATGGCCCGGTAGCCGGAGGCGGGCGGCAACTGGGCCGCCTCCGTCGAGGGTCGAAGACCCCAGTTGGCCGGCAGCCCGATGGCCAGCCCCGAACCGGCCGTCACCAGCGGCAGATCCCGCACGGCCTCGCCCAGCCGCACCAGATCGTCATTGGAGACCGCGTCCACGACGGCGAACGCGACTTTCTGGACACGGAGTTCAGCGATGCGGGCCCGCACCGCATCCGCACCGCCCGCGACGACCGTGTGGTCGATGAGTCCGACAGGCCGCCTGGTCTGCGCGCCCAGCACCTCGACCAGGTTGGAGTCGGTCATCGGCGTCAGCGGATGGTCCCGCATGCCGCTCTCGCTCAACAGCACGTCACCGACGAAGAGATGACCCTTGAACACGGTGCGCCCGTTGTCCGGGAACGCCGGGGTGGCCACCGTGAAGTCGGTGTCCAGCGCGTCCATCAGGGCCTCGGCCACCGGCCCGATGTTCCCGGCCGGGGTGGAGTCGAAGGTCGAGCAGTACTTGAAGTAGACCTGCTCGGCCCCCGCGCCCCGCAGCCACGCCAGCGCCCGCAGCGAGGCGTCCACCGCCTCCGCGACGGGCACGGTACGGGACTTGAGCGCGATCACCACCGCGTCCGCGTCCCCGGCGAGACCCTGCCCGTCGTCCTCGTCCTCGGGGACGTCGATGAGCTGGACCACGCGCATCCCCGCGCGCACCAGGTTGTTCGCCAGGTCCGTGGCGCCGGTGAAGTCGTCGGCGATGGCGCCGAGCCGGATTCCCATGTCAGCCATCCTCCGGCTTCGGCAGGTCGATCCCGGGGAAGATCTTGATCACCGCGCTGTCGTCCTCGCCGCCCAGGCCCGAGGCCGCCGCCTGGAGGAACATCTGGTGGGCGGTGGCGGCCAGCGGCAGCGGGAAGCGCTCCGGGCGGGCGGAGTCGAGCACGATCCCGAGGTCCTTCACGAAGATGTCGACGGCCGACAGGGGCGTGTAGTCACCGGCCAGTACGTGCGCCATGCGGTTCTCGAACATCCAGGAGTTGCCCGCGCTGTGGGTGATCACCTCGTACAGCGTCCCGGCCGGGACACCGGCCTTGATGCCCAGCGCCATCGCCTCGGCGGCTGCGGCGATGTGGACCCCCGCGAGCAACTGGTTGACCACCTTGACCTTGGAGCCGAGCCCGGCCTCGTCACCCAGCCGGTGCACGGTCGCGCTCATCGCCTCCAGCACCGGCCCGGCGAGCGCGTACGCCTCCGGGGCGCCGGAGGTCATCATGGTCAGCTCACCGGCCGCCGCGCGCACGGCACCGCCGGAGACCGGGGCGTCCAGGTAGAGGAGGCCCGACCCGGCCAGGCGAGAACCCAGTCCGGCGGACCAGGCGGGGTCGACCGTGGAGCACATCACGAACACGGCCCCCGGTCGCAGCCGTTCGGCGGCGCCCTCCGCCCCGAACAGCACCTGCTCGACTTGCGCGGAGTTGACGACCACGCCGACCAGGACATCGACGGTGGCGGCGAGTTCACCGGGGGAGGGGAAGGCGGTGCCGCCCTCGCGGGCGAAGTCGGCGGCCACTTCGGGCCGCAGGTCGTGGACCCCGACGTCGTATCCCGCCGTCCGCAGGCTGCGGGCCATCCCGAGGCCCATGGCCCCGAGCCCCACCACGCCCACACGGGGCTTCTGGTCCTTCACGCGCAACATCCTTGTCTCGCAGTGGCCGCCCGGACGCCTTCAGTGCCGTCGGCGAACAGGTCATATGATGACCTGACGACAGCGATCAACGCACTGTGATGCCGGTCACATGTGGGGTGGTTCACCGGCGCGGGATGATGAGGCGAGTGCCGGGCATGAGGGTCCTCGGGGGTCCAACGGCCGCCCGATCCGATCCGCCCCATGGCACAACTGGAGAATTCGCTGTGACCCTCGACGGCATACCGGTAGCCCTCGCACCCGGCGGCGCCCTGGACGCCGACGCCCGCAAGCAGCGCCTGCGCCGCCGCCTGGAGCGGCTGATCGGCGTGGCCGCCACCGAGGGGAACGAGCTGATCCCGCTGCGCAACGGCAGCGCCATCTTCCCCGCCATGCTCAAGGCCATCGGCTCGGCCAGGCACACGATCGACATGATGACCTTCGTGTACTGGCGCGGCCAGATCGCCCACGACTTCGCCGCCGCCCTGGCCGACCGGGCGCGGGCGGGCGTGCGGGTGCGGCTGCTGCTCGACGGGTTCGGCGCCAAGCGGATAGAGAGGGGGCTGCTGGACCTCATGGACGAGGCCGGCGTCCAGGTCGCCTGGTTCCGCAAGCCCGTCTGGCTCTCGCCCTTCAAGCAGAACCACCGCTGTCACCGCAAGGCCCTGATCGTGGACGAGGACACCGCCTTCACCGGCGGTGTCGGCATCGCGGAGGAGTGGTGCGGCGACGCCCGCAATCCCGGCGAGTGGCGCGACACCCACGTCCAGGTGCGCGGACCGGCGGTCGACGGGATCGCCGCCGCCTTCGCCCAGAACTGGGCCGAATGCCACGACGAACTCTTCGACGACCGCGACCGCTTCACCGGGCACGAGCAGATCGGCGGCTCGATCGTCCAGGTCGTGCGTGGTTCGGCCAGTATCGGCTGGCAGGACATGCAGACCCTGATCCGGGTCATGCTCACCTCGGCGGAGGAACGGTTCCGCCTGGCCACGGCCTACTTCGCCCCCGACGACTACTTCGTCGACCTGCTGTGCCGCACCGCCCGCCGGGGCGTCAAGGTGGAGATCCTGCTGCCCGGTCCGTACACCGACCAGCGGGCCTGTCAGCTCGCCGGACAACAGCACTACACCAAGCTGCTGCGCGCGGGCGTCGACATCCGCCAGTACCAGCCGACGATGATGCACGCCAAGATCATCACCGTGGACTCGGTGGCGGCCCTGATCGGCTCCACCAACTTCAACCGCCGCTCCATGGACCACGACGAGGAGGTCATGCTCGCCGTGCTGGACGAGGAGTTCACCGCGTCACTCGACCGTGACTACGATGCCGACCTCGAGCGCAGCGTCGCCATCGACCTTGCCAGATGGCGGCGGAGAGCCGCTTTCCAGCGGCTGAAGGAAGCCGCGGTCACCCCCGTGAGACGCTTCCTGTGACGAAAGGCAGGCGGCGGTAGCCGAGTGGAAGGCAGCTGAGGGTGTTCTCGGTGGATGTGAGACAGCACGCGCTCGGCGTGTTGTTCGTGCTGTGCGGTGAACTGGACTTCGACAGCGTGGTGCAACTGCACGAGGCTGCCGACGGCGAACTGAACGGATCGACGGGGACGCTGCCGGTCGTGGTCGACTGCGCCGCCCTGACCTTCTGCGACTCCTCCGGGATCAGCGCGCTGCTACGGCTCTACCAGCAGCTCACCGCCGAGCAACGGGCCCTGCGCCTGGCGGCCGTACCCGCCTCGGTGTCACGTCTGTTCAGCCTGACAGGTTTGGACCAGCTCTTCTCCGTGCACAAGGACGCTGCTGAGGCGCTTGCCGCAGGCTCGGGCGGACGTGGCGTCGTCTCGGCGGTCCAACAGAACCAGGAGCGGAGCGCATGACGCGCGTATCAGGGCTGGACCAGCCCGAGGCCGGCCGGCCGGGAGGCGGCCTGGACGACGATCTGCGCGCCCTCTTCGGGCAGTCGACGGCCGTCTTCGCCTCACTCGCCGGACCGGCCCACATGCTGGAGTCCGCGAACCCCGCGTTCTTCGCCGCGATCGGCGGCGCCGAGCGCGCCCGCACCGGCCTGCCCCTCGCGGAACTGATGCCGGAACTCGTCGAACAGGGTTTCATCGGCCTGCTGGACCGGGTCTACCGCACCGGCCGGTCCGTCACGGGCCGCGACCGCCGGATCGTCCTCGGCTCGGGCGCCGACGCCCGCGAGACCTTCTTCGACTTCACCTACGAGCCCCGGCTCGACGTCGGCGGCAACGTCACCGGCGTACGGGTCATCGGCGTCGAGACCACGCAGGTGAGACAGGCCCAGCGGCTCACGGCCGAGCAGGCGGCCCTGCTGGAGCAGATCGCCCGCCAGGCCCCGTTGGCCGACGTGCTGCACGGCATGGCGCGGGTCATCGAGGACCTGGCGCCCGAGGAGGTGCTGGTGTCGGTGCTGCTCGCCGACGCCGACGGCCGCCACCTGCGCCACGGAGCCGCCCCCAGCCTGCCCGACTTCTACAACCAGGCCATCGACGGCATCGCCGCCGGTGAGGGCGTGGGCTCCTGCGGTACGGCCGCCCACCGCCGGCAGAGCGTGATCGTCTCCGACATCGCCACGCACGAGTACTGGGACGACTTCCGGGACCTGGCCGAGAAGGCCGGGCTCGCCGCCTGCTGGTCCACCCCGGTACTGGGCAGCGACGGATCGCTGCTCGGCACCTTCGCCATGTACCACCGCACGCCCCGCTCGCCCCAGGACTACGACCTCGCGCTCGCCCGGATCTTCGCGGGCACCGCGGCCCTGGCCATCGAACGCCACCAGGCCGAGCAGGCCCGGCAGGCCGCCGAGGCCCGCGAGAAGTCCGCCCGCGCCGACCTAAGCTTCCTGCTGGACGCCAGCACCTCTCTGGCCCACGACCTGGACGCCGCCCAGACCCTCCAGCGCCTCGCCGAGGCGTGCGTCCCCACTCTGGCCCCGCTGTGCGCGGTCGACATCGTGGAGTCCGGCCGGGTACGTCGTATCGCCACAGCCGCGCCGGACGCCGAGCGCGGTGCGCTGCTGGCCTCCCACATCCCGGTCTACGACGCCGCCGACGACGCCGTGGCGCGGGTGCTGGCCACCGGGGTCAGCGAGGTCGCCCGCCGCGCGCCCACCGGGCCGGGCCCCTGGCACGACCTGGGCGTCACCGGCTACCTGTGCGTCCCGCTGCTCGACCGGGGCAACACCTTCGGCACCATGACCCTGCTCAGCGTCGGCGACCACACCTTCGACGGGCACACCGTCGCGCTGGCCGAGGAACTCGCCCGCCGGGCCTCCTCCGCCGCCCGCAACGCCCGCCAGTACACCCACCGGGTCACCCTCGCCCGCGACCTCCAGGCCGGGCTGCTGCTGCCCGGCGTCCCGGACGTACCGGGCGCCGACGTGGCCACGTACTACCACCCCGCCGGTGAGGGACTCGACATCGGCGGCGACTTCTACGACGTCTTCCCGCTGCGGGACGGCCGGTGGGCGTTCATGCTCGGTGACGTGTGCGGCCGCGGTGCCACCGCCGCGACCACCACCGCCCTGGTACGGCACACCGCCCGCGCCGTCGCCCCGCTGCTGCCCGGCCCCCAGGCCGTGGTCGAGGCCGTCAACCGTGCCCTGTTCGACCGTCCCGGCAGCCACGGCACCGGCTTCGTCACGCTCGTCTACGGGCAGTTCACCCCGACCCCGGCGGGCCTGGACATCGAGCTGATCCGCGCCGGGCACACCGCCCCCCTCGTCATCGACGCGGGGCACACCGTGCGCGCCGTGGACGCCTCGGGGCTCCTCCTGGGCGTCGCGCCCGACCCGCACGTCAGTCCGCGTCGGCTGCAACTGCGCCCGAACGAGAGCCTGTTGCTCTACACCGACGGCCTCACCGAGGCCCGCGCCCCCGACGGCGAGCAGTTCGGCGACGTACGCGTGGCCCAGGCCCTCGCAGGCTCGCCCCGCCCGCCCGCCGCCGGCCGCCTGATCGACTCCCTGACCGAGGCCGTACGCGTCTTCACCGGCGGCCACGACATCGACGACGACCAGGCGGTGCTCGTCCTCACCGCCACCGGCGAGTAGTCAGGACGGGCCGGCGATCCAGCCGTCCACGCTGGTGACCTCCAGGTCGAACCCGATCGGCCCGCTGCCGGAGGGCGCCTTCACCGGCGCTCACGGGTTCGTTCGGGTACGGGCTCGCCCTGGCTGGCGCCGAGGCCGCGCAGGGAGCGGTCGGCTACGGTCACCGCGAGGAAGAGGGCGCTGACGGCGAGCATCAGCCAGGAGAGGTGGTGCAGCCCGCCGGTGTCGGCGCGCTGCCCGAAGAGGGCGCCGCTCGCGGCGGAGGCGACGATCGCGCCGAGGTAGCCGAAGGTGCGCAGCAGCCCGGCGGAGGAGCCCATGCGCTCGGCGTCGGCCTGGTGGAAGACGGAGTTCTGCAGGGCCAGGCTGTTCAGGCCCTGCGGCACACCGAGCACGAACACGACGGCCAGCAGCATCCATACCGGGCTCGCGTCGGTCAGCGTCAGCAGCAACGCACAGGCGGCGAGCTGCCCGGCCGCGCCCACCAGGAGCTTGGCCCGGATCGCGGGCCGGCGCCCGGTGAGCGTCGAGACGACCAACGCGGTGGCGAACAGCGGGAGTTGGACCAGCCCCGCCTGCGAGGCCGACAGCCCCCGGCCCTCCTCCAGCCACTGGGTGTACCCGTACAGGAAGGCGTAGCTGACGATGTACGCGAGCAACGCGCGGGCGTAGGTGGCCAGCAGGGGGAGGTTGCCGCTCAGTACGCGCAGGTCGATGAAGGGCTGCGGGGTCCGCAGCTCCCGCCGCGCGAAGGCCGCCCCCGCGACCGCGGCCGGCACGGGCAGGTACCAGTGGGCGGTGCCGGGCTCCATGAGGAAGAGGAGCAGGCAGATGAGGGCCGCCGCGAAGAGGCCCATGCCGGGCAGGTCCAGTGCGGCGAGGGCGGGCCGGTCCTCGCGGCGGGGCGCCGGTGGGGTGACGGGGAGACGGCGGGCGCCGAGGTACAGACCGGCCAGGGCGAGCGGGATGTTGACGGCGAGGGTGGCGCGCCAGCCGCCGACGCCGATCAGCAGTCCGCCGAGGCTGGGGCCGATCACGGCGACGGTCTGGGTGGTGACGGCGAGCGCGGTGAGTACGCCCGTCGGACTCTCCTCGCCGGTGCGCCGGGCTTCGCTGCGGATCAGGTACATGGCGGCCGGATAGCCGGAACAGGTGCCGAAGCCGAGCGATACGCGGGCGGCGATGAGCACGCCGAGGTTCGGGGCGAGCATCCCCACGACACCCGCGACACCGGTGAGCGCGGTGCCCGTGAGGAACAGACGGCGCGGCCCGAACAGGTCGATCAGCCGTCCCACCACCGGCTGGCCGATGGACGTGGCCAGATACAGGGCGGAGACCAGCCAGGCGGTCTGCGCGGGCGGCGCCCCGAAGGCGGCGCCGATCGGCACCAGGGAGACCGACAGGACGGAGGAGTTGACCGGGTTGAGTACGGAGCCCAGCATCATCGGGGCGAGCAGGCGCCGGTCGAAGCCGTCGCTCTTCTTCGCCCGGCCTGGCAGCAGCGGGCGCAGGGTCACGAGCGGACGACCCGGTCCAGTATGGCCGCCGCCTCCAGCAGGGTCCGGCGCTCGGACTCCGTGCACTGGTCCTCCAGAGCCCTGGTCAGCCAGCTCTCCCCGGCCCGCCTGCGGTCCTCCAGGAAGGCGTGCCCGCTGTCGGTGACGAACACCAGCTGGCGCCGCCCGTCGGAGGGGTCCTGCCGCCGGGACACCAGCGCGCGCTCCTCCAGCACGGACACGGTCGCGGCCACCGACTGGTGCCGCACCCGCTCGGCGGCGGCCAGGTCACTGACCGACGCCTCCCCGTCCTTGTCCAGCCGGCTCAGCACGGACGTCTGCGACGGCGTCAGGTCTCCGGGGTCGTAGCTCTCCCGCATCCGCCGCCGGAGCCGGCTGAAGACCACCCGGAACTCGTGTGCGGCGCGTACGGCGGATTCGGACACACCGGTGGTGTCAGCGGTCTCGGTCATATGTACAGGCTAACTTGCGCAGTTCAAGCTGTGCAATATGCCGCTTTCGAGTCGAGGGGCCGCCCGGAGGTGTTCCGGGCGGCTTCTCGGGGGTTGCGGCCGGCGTGGTCACCTCGGGCGAGGCTCCGCCCAGTGACGGGCAGCGGTGTTACTGACTCCGCCCGGCGGACACCAGAGGGTTGATCACGGGCCCGATGGTCGGGTCGCCGAAGCCGGAAGGAACCCCGGACGTGGCTCTCCTCTCCCACGCCTCCACGAGCAGCGCTGTTCCCGCCCGCATACTCGTGGGCGCCGGCCTCGCCCTGCTGCCCTGGCTCGGCTACCTCGCCGGCACCCTGCCGCCCGCCGAGGCGGCCGCCTGGGTCACCCTCGACGCGCTGGAGGCCATCGCCCTGCTCACCGCCGGGAGCCGTCTGCTGCACCACGACCCCCGCCACCGCGCCCCCGCTGCCGCCGCGGCGGTACTGCTCCTCGCCGACGCCTGCATCGACGTCGCCACCTCTCCACCCGGCCCGGAGCTGGCCCTCGCCGTATCCATGGCGGTGCTCGCGGAACTTCCCCTCGCGGCCCTGTGCACGGCGCTGGCCGCAAGCCCTACACGCCCGTCCGTCCGTCGACCAGTTCGCGCACGACGTCCAAGTGACCGTTGTGCCGGGACGTTTCCTCGATGAGGTGGAGGAGGACCCAGCGGAGGTCGACGTGGTCGCCGTTGCTGATCGGGCGTTTGGCGGTGGTGTCCAGGTCGTGGTCGGAGACCAGGCGGCGGTAGCGGGCGCTCTGGGACTCGTAGTCGGCGAGGAGTTGGGGCAGGGGGATGTCGACCGCTGTGCGCATTTCGGGGTCGGGGTCGTCGTCGGTTGCCTCGGCGAGGGGGCCCGCGGGGTCCTCGCCCAGGAACATGACCTCGAACCAGTGGTGTTCGACCCAGCGCAGGTGGCTGATCAGGCCGCACAGGGTCATCAAGGGGGAGTCGGGGAGCGGGGCCCGGCGGGCGTCTTCGGGGGAGACGCCCTCGCACTTGGCTCGCGCGGTGTCGCGGGCGTAGTCGAGGAATGTGGTCAATTGCGTGCGCTCGTCCCAGGCGGGGGGCGTGTCGGTCCGTCGAGTCATTCCGGAACCGTAAGCCGGACACCCGCTCCGGCGCACGTCAATTTCGCATTGACGCTCGACCACCGTCAACTTAGTCTTGACGCATGAGTCCACTCGACATCAATCTCGCCGACCTGATCGCCCGACTCGACGAAGAACTCCCCGACGCCGGCGACCTCGCGCACATCAGCGAAGCGCGGCTGCGGGCACAGACCCTGTCCGATCTCGGGGATCAGCTCATCGACCACTATGTGAGCAAGGCCAAGCGGTCCGGGGCGTCATGGACCGAGATCGGGGATGCCATCGGGGTGTCCAAGCAGGCGGCGCAACAGCGGCACGCGCCGACGCCGTTCGAGCGGTTCACCAACCTCAACCGGCACGGCATCGTGCTGGCGCAGGAGGCCGCGCGGACGCACAGGCACGACTCGATCGGCACCGAACACCTGCTGCTCGGCCTGCTGGGAGAACCGCAGGGCCGGGCGTACGAGACGCTGGTGGCGCGGGCCGGGTCGGAGCAACGGGTACGGGACGCGGTCGCGGAGGTGCTGCCGCCGGCCGGGGCGAAGGCGCTGCGGGGGCACATCGCGTTCCGCGAGGAGAGCAAGGCGGCCATCGAGCAGGCGCGGGACGCGGCGGCCGAGCTGGGCCACGACTGGGTCGGTACCGAGCACATGCTGCTGGGCCTGATCCGCGTCGAGGGCAGCCCAGCGGCCCAGATCCTGCGTGAACTCGGTTTCACGCCCGAGGGGTTGCGGGAGACGGTCGCCGCTCGGGGCGAGCGCTAGTCTTCTGAGTCGGGAATTCTGTTCAGATATGAGGCGAGGCGTTCGAGGATTTCGTCCGCGGTCTTCGTCCAGACGTAGGGCTTGGGGTCGGTGTTCCAGGCGGCGATCCAGTTGCGGATGTCCTTCTCCAGGGCCTGGACGGATCGGTGGACGCCTCGCCGTATCTGCTTGTTGGTCAGTTCGGCGAACCAGCGCTCGACGAGGTTCAGCCAGGAGGAGCCGGTCGGCGTGAAGTGCAGATGGAACCGCGGGTGGGCCAACAGCCACTTCTTGATCGCAGGGGTCTTGTGGGTGGCGTAGTTGTCGCAGATCAGGTGGATATCCAGGTCGGCAGGCACTTCTTTGTCGAGCTTGACCAGGAACTTCTTGAACTCCTCCGCTCGATGCCTGCGGTGCAGGGAGCCGATGACTTTGCCGGTGGCGACCTCGAGGGCGGCGAACAGGGTGGTGGTGCCGGCGCGGACGTAGTCGTGAGTCGCCCGCTCGGGAACCCCCGGCATCATCGGCAGCACGGGCTGGGACCGGTCCAGCGCCTGGATCTGCGACTTCTCGTCGACGCAGAACACCAGGGCCCGCTCGGGCGGGTCCAGGTAGAGGCCGACGACATCGTGGCCCTTGTCGACGAAGTACGGATCGGTCGACAGCTTGAAGGTCTCCGACCGGTGCGGCTGCAGGCCGAACGCCCGCCAGATCCGTGACACCGACGACTGCGAGAGGCCCATCTCCTTCGCCATCGACCGCGTCGACCAGTGCGTCGCGTTCTTCGGAGTGGATTCCAGCGTCTTGGTGACCACCGCGGCGACCTGTTCGTCCGTCACGGTCCTGGGGCCACCCGGACGTGGCATGTCACCCAGACCGGCTATCCGGTACCGCACGAACCGGGCCCGCCAGCGACCCACCGCGTGAGGTGTCGAACCCAGTTGCTCCGCAACGTCCTTGTTCGACGCGCCGGTTGCGCAGGCCAGGATGATCCGGCACCGCAACGCCCACGCCTGCGGCGTGGAACGACGCCGCACCCACTCCTCGAGTGCGGCTCGTTCCTCGTCCGACAGTGTCAATTCGGCCTTCGGCCGCCCCGTCCGTGCCATAGAGCAAGCCTATACATCTGAACAGAATTCCCGACTCGGAACATTAGGCGTCACGCGTTCCAGAACGAGGTCAGCGCCTCGATCACCGCTTCGGGTTCGTACACGTTCGGTGAATGGCCGCCGCCCATGATCTCCGTGTAGCGGGCGCCCAACTTTCTTGCCATCGCGGCGGCTTCACGCTCCGGCCAGGTCTCCTCGGGGGTGCCGAACACCACCGACAGGGGAATGCCGCAGCCGCGCAGCGCCTCGGTGCGGTCCGGCTCGGTGATCATCTGCTCGGCGGCCAGGCGCAGGGCCTCCGGGGCGTTGCGGGCCCAGCGGTCCGAGAGGAAGGAGAGCACCTCCTCGGAGACCCCGCCGTCCTCCGGGCGGAGGAACGGCCACAGATCCGGGACCGGAGTCGTGCGCAGGGCGTCCAGCAGGAGGCGCAGACGCTCCCGTGTCGACTCCGACACGGCCGCCGGGCCGAAGTTCAGCAGCGTCAGTGACGCCCAGGTCTCCGCGGCGGACGGAGAGTTCAGCACGGCCAAGCGCGACACCAGCCCCCCGTACGAGTGCCCCACCAGATGCACAGGGCCCAGTACCCCCGCCAGCGCGGTCACGTCCGACGCCAGATCGTCCGGCGCGTACGACGGAGCCTTGGACGCCGGCCCCGTCTCGTACTGGCCCCGCTGGTCGATGGCGACGACCCGGTACCCCGCCTCGGCCAGGCCGGGCAGCAGCGGCAGGAAGTCCTCCTTGCTGCCGTTGAAGCCCGGCACCAGCAGGGCCGTACCGCGCGGGGCCGGGGGAGCGGCCGTGAACGCGGCGAAGGTTCCCCGGTCGGTGTCCAGGCGCACGCTCCGGACGCTGTCGGGGCGGGCGATCGAGAGGATCTGGCTCATGGAGGCGATGGTACGTAAGCCCCCGTCCCAGGGATGGACCCCCTCTTGACGCGGCGTCCGGCGCGGGCCGACACTCCAAGCCGGGGAAGTCCAGCGAACAGGTGGGGACGCATGACGCGCCTGGAGACGGTGACCGGCCGCAGCGGCCGCACGCCGTTGCGCGCTCCCCTCCTCACCTCCCGCCTGCACATCGACCTGCTGCGCGTGTGCAGCGCCATCGGACCGCGCCTCTGACCCGGGCCCCCGCCCGTCCACGCGCCCTCCTCGTAACTCCTCGCCCGACGTCAGCCGCCGCTGTTCCCGCAGGCGCGCGCCCGCGCGCGCCCTCGCCCCTGGGGAGACGTACGTATGCCCATCACCGCGCCGACCGCCCTTCCGACCGTCCGGCACAGCTCCGCCTTCCGGGGGCGGCTCGGCCAGGACCCCCACAGCGGCCACTACGCCGTGCCGCACCGCTACCGGCTCCACCTCTCCACCGCCGACCCCGACGGGCTGCGCCTCGCCATCGGCCACAGCCTGCTCGGTCTCGACGCGAGCTGTCCGGTCACCCTGCTCCCCGCCGTCCCCGACGCCCCGGACGGCAGCCACACCGCGCTCCGCCCGCTGTACGAGGCCAGCGCGCACCGCTACTCCGGCCCGGCGCCCGCCCCCGTGCTCAGCGACGCCTGGTCCGGACGGATCGTCAGCACCCACGCGCCGGACATCCTGCGCGACCTGGACCTCTTCCCGCGCGCCGGCGGCGACCCGCTGCGGCCCTGCGGCTGGGAGTCCACCGTCGACGCCGTGGAACGGCTCTGCGCCGAGGGCATCGAACAGGCCGCCCAGCGGGCGGGCCGCGCCGACGAGGACCCGGCCGGCCGGGCCGCCGCGCTGGAGGTGCTCCTCGACACCCTGTCCCGGCTGGAGCGCTGGCTGACCGAGGAGGAGTACCTGGCCGGGGGCCGGCTCACCGCCGCCGACATCGACCTCTGGGTCTCCCTGGTCCAGCTCGACACCGTGCACCGCTGCCACCTCGACGCCTCCGCGGTGCACCGGATCACCGGCCTCACCGCGCTGTGGTCGTACGCCCGTCGCCTCGCCGCCCACCCCGCCTTCGGCACCCACCTCGACCTCGACGGCATCGCCCGCCGCCACCACGGCCACTGCCAGGGCCTCGAAGCCGCGGGAGCCGCCGTGCAGATCCTCGACTGGGCGGCCCACGCCGACAGGAGGAACGAGGGGGTGTCTCCCCGGGACACCCCCTAACCCACCGCGTCCACCAGAACGGCCAGGGCGCCCGCCAGCTGGTCCAGGCCCGGTCCGGGCGGGCCGCCGGGCTCGGTCATGTACGTGTCCCGGCGGATCTCCACCATCAGCGCGCTCACCCGCGGCTCCCGGCCGTAGTGCGCGAGGGGCACGTACGTCCCGCTGAACGGACTGTCCAGACCCGTCTTTCCGTACGGCGAGAACGCCGACCGCGCCGCGGCCGTCAGCGCCGGCGGGGTGTGGAAGGCGTCCGTACCGAGGCACACCGCCGGGCGCGGCCCCTCGCCGTGCAGCTCGTACGGCAGCGGGCGGGACGGGTAGGAGTGGACGTCGATCACCACCGCCCGCCCGGTCGCGGCCAGCCGGTCCGACACCGCCTCGGTGATCGCGCGGGCGTACGGCTCGAAGTACCGCTGTATCAGCGGCCCTTGGCCGGCGTCCTCGGCCCGCAGGGGTTCCCGGTGCGTGGTGCGGGTGTACACCGCGCCCATGCCCACCGCGCGCATCTCCTCCCGCGCGTCCGGGAACCGCTCCGGGTCCACCACCAGCCGGGACAGCCGGTTCACGAACCGCCACGGCCGCGTTCCTGCCAACTTGGATGCGAGAGACGCCAGTTCGGCCGTGTACGCATCCGTGATGTGGTCCAGTTCCCGCTCCAGGGCGACGTCGTCGAGCAGCAGCCCCGCCCGCACCTCCGCCGGGATCGCCCGCGCGGAATGCGGTACGTGCAGCAGCACCGGTGATGCCGGGTCACCCGGCAGCAGCTCGAACGAAGGCTCGGACACATCGGCTCCCAGGGATCAGCGCAGCAACTCGGCCACCAGTCTGCCAACCTGCTCCGTCTCGATCAGGAACCCGTCGTGCCCGTACGGCGACTCCACCACCCGCACCCCGTCCGCCGACGGGATCAACGCGGCCAACTCCCGCTGCTGGGACAGCGGATAGAGCCGGTCGGAATCCACCCCCGCCACGAGAGCCGGCGCCCGCACTCCCGCCAGCGCCGAGCGCGTACCGCCTCTCCCGCGCCCCACGTCGTGCGCGTTCATCGCCTCGGTCAGGACCACGTAACTCCCCGCGTCGAAGCGGCGTACGAGCTTCCCGGCATGGTGGTCCAAGTACGAGCCCACCTGGTAACGGCCCCCGTGCCACGGGTCCTCCGCACCCTGCGGAGCCCGGCCGAACCGGGTCTGGAGCTCCGCCTCCGCGCGGTAGGTCACGTGGGCCAGACGGCGGGCCAGGCCGAGTCCGTCCACCGGGCCGCGGCCGGCGGAGTGGTAGTCACCGCCCCGCCAGTGCCGGTCGGCCCGGATGGCCCCCAGCTGGATCTCCGCCCAGGCGATCTGCTCGGCGCTCGCCGAGGCTGTCGTGGCCAGCAGCAGGAGCGCGCCGACCCGCTCCGGGTACGACACCGCCCACTCCACCGCCCGCATCCCGCCCATCGAGCCGCCGACGACCAGCGCCCACCGCTCGATCCCGAGGGCGTCCGCGAGCCCCGCCTCCGCCGCCACCTGGTCCCGCTGGGTGAGGAACGGGAACGCCCCGCCCCAGGCCCGGTCGGTGCCCGGCCGGGGAGCGGCCGGGCCGGTGCTGCCCTGACAGCCGCCGAGCACGTTCGGCGCGACCACGAACCAGCGGTCGGTGTCCAGCGCCCGGCCCGGACCGACCAGCGCGTCCCACCAGCCGGGCGTGGGATGCCCCGGACCGGCCGGACCGGCCACATGGCTGTCGCCGGTCAGCGCGTGCAGCACCAGCACCGCGTTGGACCGGTCCGGCGCGAGCCGCCCCCAGGTCTCGAACGCCAGCCGCACGCCCGGCAGTTCGCCGCCCGCCTCCAGCGGCAGCGGCGTACCGGCCGTGTGCCACCGGCGGCGCCCGGCCGGGTCCCCGTCCCGCCAGGCGCCGGTGACCGGCGGGAGCGGGGCGGGGCGGGCGCGCGGAACGGTGCTCAGGAGGCGCCCTTGGCCGCGCGGAACCCGGCCTCCAGGTCCGCCTTCAGATCGGCCAGGCTCTCGATGCCCACCGACAGCCGGACCAGCCCCGGCGAGGTACCGGTCGCCGTCAACTGCTCCTCGTCGAGCTGGCTGTGGGTGGTGGACGCGGGATGGATGATCAGGCTGCGTACGTCACCGATGTTGGCGAGGTGGCTGAACAGCTCCACCGCGTCCACGAACCGCTTGCCCGCCTCCACCCCGTCCCGCAGCTCGAAGGAGACGACGGCGCCGGAGCCGCGCGGGAGGTACTTCCGCCCGGCCTCGTACCACCGGCTGGACTCCAGGCCCGGATAGTGGACGGCGGCCACCTCGTCGCGGCCCTCCAGCCACTCGGCCAGGGCCAGCGCGTTGGCGGAGTGCCGCTCCAGGCGCAGGCTCAGCGTCTCCACGCCCTGGAGCAGCAGGAACGCCGAGTGCGGGGACAGCGCCGGGCCCAGGTCGCGCAGCAACTGCACCCGCAGCTTGACCGCGAAGGCGCCCGGACCGAGCGCCGGCCAGTACCGCAGGCCGTGGTAGCTCGGGTCGGGCTCGGAGAAGTCGGGGAAGCGCTCGGGGTGGGCGCCGAAGTCGAAGGTGCCGCCGTCCACCACCACACCGGCGATGGCGGTGCCGTGCCCGCCGAGGAACTTGGTCGCGGAGTGCACCACGATGTCCGCGCCGTGCTCGATGGGACGCAGCAGATACGGGGTCGGCACCGTGTTGTCCACGATCAGCGGCACACCGGCGTCGTGCGCCACGTCCGCGACCGCCCGTACGTCGAGCACGTTGCCGCGCGGGTTGCCCAGGGTCTCCGCGAACAGCGCCTTGGTGTCGGGCCGGATCGCGGCCCGCCAGGCGTCCACGTCGTCCGGGTCGTCCACGAACGACACCTCGATGCCCAGCCTCGGCAGGGTGTGCCGGAACAGGTTGTACGTGCCGCCGTACAGCGAGGCACTGGAGACGATGTGGTCGCCCGCGCCCGCCAGGGTCAGCAGGGCGAGCGTCTCGGCGGCCTGCCCGGAGGCCAGCGCGACGGCGGCGACCCCGCCCTCCAGCGCGGCGATCCGCTGCTCGAACACGTCCTGCGTCGGGTTGTGGATGCGGGTGTAGATGTTGCCGGGCTCGGCGAGCGAGAACAGGTCGGCGGCGTGCTGGGTGTCCTTGAAGACGAAGGACGTGGTCTGGTAGATCGGCGTGGCACGCGCCCCGGTCGCCGGGTCGGGCACCGCGCCGGCGTGGATCTGCCGGGTCTCGAAGGACCAGGCCGAGGTGTCGGGTCCGGCGGAGGGTTCGTCCGGGGTGTGACCGGCGGTGACCGAGTCGATGGGCTGGCTGCTCATGGTGCTCCTCGTGCGGTGCGGGCGCGGGTTCGGGCACGAGAAAAGCACGGCCGGACAGCTCCGGACAGCCCGGCACGAATCCCGACACGAGGACTTCATGTACGCCACATCCCCGCAACACGGCCGCAGCACAGCCCGGTTACGACCGTGCCCCGGCCGGAGGAGTCCGGCCGGGGCACGCGTGTACGGCTACCGCGTACGTCAGCTCAGCGAGCCAAGGGCCGCGTTCCAGGTGGCCGACGGGCGCATGACCGCGTCCGCCTTGGCCTTCTCCGGCTGGTAGTAGCCGCCGATGTCGGCCGGGGAGCCCTGCACCGCGAGCAGCTCCTCGACGATTCGCTGCTCGTCGGCCGCGAGGGCCTCGGCGAACGGGGCGAACGCCTTCGCCAGGTCGGCGTCGTCGGTCTGCTTGGCCAGCTCCTGCGCCCAGTACAGGGACAGGTAGAAGTGGCTGCCGCGGTTGTCGATGCCGCCGACGCGACGGGTCGGGGACTTGTCCTCGTTGAGGAAGGTCGCCGTGGCGCGGTCCAGGGTGTCGGCGAGGACCTTGGCGCGGGTGTTGCCGGTGGTCTCGGCGTACTGCTCGAAGGCGGGGACCAGGGCGAAGAACTCGCCGAGGGAGTCCCAGCGCAGGTAGTTCTCCTTGACGAGCTGCTGGACGTGCTTCGGGGCGGAGCCGCCGGCGCCGGTCTCGAACAGGCCGCCGCCCGCCATCAGCGGGACGACCGACAGCATCTTGGCGCTGGTGCCCAGCTCCAGGATCGGGAAGAGGTCGGTCAGGTAGTCGCGCAGTACGTTGCCGGTCACCGAGATGGTGTTCTCGCCGCGGCGGATGCGCTCCACCGACAGCTTGGCGGCCTCGACCGGCGGCAGGATGCGGATGTCCAGGCCCTCGGTGTCGTGCTCCGGGAGGTACTGGTTGACCTTGGCGATCAGGTTGGCGTCGTGCGCGCGGGTCTCGTCCAGCCAGAACACGGCCGGGTCGCCGGTGGCGCGGGCGCGGGTGACGGCCAGCTTGACCCAGTCGCGGATCGGGTCGTCCTTGGTCTGGCAGGCGCGGAAGATGTCACCCTCGGCGACCGGCTGCTCGATGAGCACGTTGCCGTCGGCGTCGACCACGCGGACGGTGCCCGCGGCGGCGACCTCGAAGGTCTTGTCGTGCGAGCCGTACTCCTCGGCCTTCTGCGCCATCAGGCCGACGTTGGGGACCGTGCCCATGGTGGAGGGGTCGTAGGCGCCGTTGGCGCGGCAGTCCTCGATGACGGCCTGGTAGACACCGGCGTAGGAGGAGTCCGGGATCACCGCGAGGGTGTCGTGCTCCTCGCCGTCCGGGCCCCACATGTGGCCGGAGGTGCGGATCATCGCGGGCATGGAGGCGTCCACGATGACGTCCGAGGGGACGTGCAGGTTGGAGATGCCCTTGTCGGAGTCGACCATGGCGAGCGCGGGGCCCTCGGCCAGCTCGGCGTCGAAGGACGCCTTGATCTCGGGGCCCTCGGGCAGGCTCTCCAGGCCCTTGTAGATGCCGCCGAGGCCGTCGTTGGGGGACAGGCCGGCCGACTTCAGGGTCTGGCCGTACTTGGCGAACGTCTTCGGGAAGAAGGCGCGCACCACGTGGCCGAAGACGATCGGGTCGGAGACCTTCATCATCGTGGCCTTCAGGTGCACGGAGAACAGGACGCCCTCCTCCTTCGCGCGGGCGACCTGCGCGGCGAGGAACTGCTCCAGCTCGGCGACGTGCATGACCGAGGCGTCGACGACCTCGTCCTTGCGGACCGGTACCGACTCGCGCAGCACGGTGGTGGTGCCGTCCTCGGCGACCAGCTCGATACGGAGCGTGCCGTCCTCGGGGATCACCACGGACTTCTCGGTGGAGCGGAAGTCGTTCTCACCCATGGTGGCCACATCGGTCCTGGACTCGGGGGTCCAGGCGCCCATGCGGTGCGGGTGGGTCTTGGCGTAGTTCTTCACCGAGGCGGGGGCGCGGCGGTCGGAGTTGCCCTCACGCAGGACCGGGTTCACGGCGGAACCCTTGATCTTGTCGTAGCGGGCGCGGACCTCGCGCTCCTCGTCGGTCTTCGGGTCCTCGGGGTAGTCCGGCAGCGCGTAGCCCTTGGCCTGCAGCTCGGCGACGGCGGCCTTGAGCTGCGGGATGGACGCCGAGATGTTCGGCAGCTTGACGATGTTCGCGGCCGGCGTCTTGGCCAGGTCGCCCAGCTCGGCGAGCGCGTCCGGGATGCGCTGGTCCTCGTTCAGGTACTCCGGGAAGACGGCGATGATGCGCCCGGCCAGCGAGATGTCGCGGGTCTCCACGGGGACCCCGGCCTGCGCGGCGTACGCCTGGATCACCGGCAGGAACGAATGGGTCGCCAGGGCCGGCGCTTCGTCCGTGTAGGTGTAGATGATGGTCGAGTCAGTCACCGGGTGCTCCGCTCCACGTCTGCAACATTGCTCGACATCAAGATATCTCGTGACCGGGTCCGGTTCGACAGGGGTCCGGTGCCGACCGCTCAGCGTGCGCCACCGGTCATCTCCCGCTCGATCCAGCGGCAGATCACCTCCACCACGTACACATGCTCGGCGCGGGTGAGGTCCCGGCCCTTGGGGATGCCGTGGCAGCGCAGCAGACAGGTCCGGCAGCAGGTCCCGGTGGCGTGCTGGGCGACGAAGACGGGGTGGCCCCGGTACGGGGTCTGCTTGCCGTCCTTGTACGGCCGGGCCGGGGCGAGCCGCCCCGCGATCAGGTCGTACGCGTGCCAGCGAATGGTGGCCGGGCCCTTCAGCTCGGCGGTGACCCGGTCGCGTCCCCGCAGGTGGAACTTGGCCCGGAACGGCTGCCGGGTGATCGAGTCGAGCCGGGCGTCGAGGGCCGCGGGGGAGGGCGGGGTGAAGGGCTCGGGCCCGGGCGTCGGCTCGGGCTCGGGCGTTGGCTCGAGATCGCGGGAAGAAGTCATACTATTTCGAGCTTAGCCCGGTGGCGGGTGCCCCGGACCGGGCGTGCCACGATGAGCCGGTGAGTGAAGAACCCCGGAAGCTGCTCGTGGACAAGACGCCCCTGCCCGACGGAATCGAGGAGCGGCTGCGGGCCCAGCTCACCTTCCTGGTGGAGGTGGACCAGCTCAAGACCGTGCTGCGCCAGTCGCCGCTCGCCTCGGCGGACCGCCGGGAGAACGACGCCGAGCACTCCTGGCACCTGGCCATGATGGTCGCGGTCCTCGCCGAGCACTCCGACGAACCCATCGATGTGGGCCACACCGTCGAGCTGGTGCTGCTGCACGACCTGGTCGAGATCTACGCCGGTGACACCCCGCTGTACGACAGCGCGGGCGGCGCCGGTCAGCAGGAGCGGGAGGCGGTCGCGGCCGACGACCTCTTCCGGCTGCTCCCGGACGACCAGGCCCGGCGGATGCGGGCGCTGTGGGACGAGTTCGAGGAGCGGGCCACCCCCGAGGCCCGGTTCGCCAAGGCGATGGACCGGCTCCAGCCGCTGCTGCTCAACTGGATGGCCCGTGGCGGCACCTGGCGCACCCCCGGCGTCACCGCCGACGACGTCCGGGCCCGCAAGGCGGTGATCGGGGACGCCTCCGCCGCCCTCTGGACGGCGGGCCGGCACCTCATCGACGAGGGTGAGCGGCGGGGCTGGTCGCGCGGCAGGGCGGACCAGGACTGAAAAGGGTGGCGGCGCCGGGAGGGCGCCGCCACCGGGCTCACTGCTCGGACGGTGACGGTGCCGTCACGTCGTCGGCCGTGCGCTGGTGCGGTATCAGCACCGACCCCTGCTGGAGCGCGACCGTGCGGGTCGGGGCCGGGATGCGGATGCCCTCCTCGCGGTAGCGGCGGTGCAGGCGCTTGATGAACTCGTGCTTGATCCGGAACTGGTCGCTGAACTCCCCGACGCCCAGGATGATCGTGAACCCGATCCGGGAGTCCCCGAAGGTGTGGAAGCGGATCGCGGCCTCGTGCTCCGGGACGGCACCGGTGATCTCGGTCATCACCTCGTTGACCACCTCGGCCGTCACCCGCTCCACGTGCTCCAGGTCCGAGTCGTAGCTCACCCCGGCCTGCACCAGCACCGTCAGCTCCTGCTCGGGGCGGGTGAAGTTGGTCATGTTCGTCTTGGCGAGCTCGCCGTTGGGGATGACCACCAGGTTGTTGGAGAGCTGGCGCACGGTCGTCTGACGCCAGTTGATGTCGACGACGTACCCCTCCTCGCCGCTGCTCAGCCGGATGTAGTCGCCGGGCTGCACGGTCTTGGAGGCGAGGATGTGGATGCCGGCGAACAGGTTGGCCAGCGTGTCCTGGAGCGCCAGCGCCACCGCCAGACCGCCGACGCCCAGGGCGGTGAGCAGCGGGGCGATCGAGATGCCGAGGGTCTGCAGGACCACCAGGAAGCCGATGGCCAGCACGAGGACACGGGTGATGTTGACGAAGATGGTCGCCGAGCCGGCCACGCCGGAGCGGGACTGGGTGACGCTCTGCACCAGGCCCGCGATCACCCGGGCCGCCGACAGCGTCACCACGAAGATCAGCCACACCTGGAGGGTCTGATTGACGTGGTGCTGCACCGTACGGGTCAGCGGCAGCACGGCCGCGCCCACCGCGATGCCGCTCGCTATCGCGGCCCACGGCACGACCGACCGCAGCGCGTCCACGATGACGTCGTCCCCGCTCCACCGGGTCCGCTTGGCGTGCTTGGCCAGCCAGCGCAGCACCGTGCGGGACAGAAAGGCCAGCACCAGGCCGGCGGCCAGCGCGATACCGGCGAGGACGAGGTCGTCCAGGGTCGGCGTGCGGTTCACCGGGCGCCTCCGGTAACCGAAACGGCGGTGTGGAGCCTGCTGTGAAGTCTCGTCACGTTGTCACCTGTTCGCTGTCCGGGGTGTGCGAACGTGCCCTCGGTGCGAAGGTCCGACGAAGGGCACGTGCCGTCATCCTGCCGCATGCGCGAGGTCCTGAAATGCCGTGCGGACACTCGGTGTGGGAGTTGGCCTTTCCTGACATATCGTCATTTACACTTACGCTCGTCACTCAGCGTGAGGATGAATATGAGAAGCGTGATTCAAGCGCTGCGCAGCCCGCGGCGTCCCATCGTGCTCGGTGCCTCGCTGACCATCGCGCTCGTCGTGCAGTCGGCCGTCATCGTCGAACAGCACCTCCAGATCCAGGGGTTGCAGACGCAGTCCGTCGACTTCCAGGAGAGCCTGGAGCCCGGGCCTCCCGGTCCCTCCGGTCCGGCCGGCCCCACCGGCCCCGCCGGTCCCATCGGGCCGCCCGGAAAGGATGGCAAGGACGGCAAGGACGGCAAGGAGGGAAAGGACGGGCCGCCCGGCAAGGACGGCAAGGACGGCAAGGACGGCAAGGACGCCGTCGCCCCGCCGGCGAGCTCGTGAGGTTCGATGTGAGAAGCGTGAGAGAGGTGTTGCGTGGTTCGCCGCGCCGCATGGCGGCCGGCGCGGCGGTGACCGTTGTGCTGGTCGCGCAGGCGGCCCTGCTCATCGTCCATCAACAGCAGCTCGACGCGATGGAGATGGAGCGTGTCAGCCTCGAGGACGGCGGCGTCGGCACCCACCAGGGTTCGCCCGGTCCGCCCGGACCCTCGGGCCCGTCCGGCGATGCCGGCCCCACCGGGCCCACGGGCCGGCCGGGAGAGGACGGCGACGACGGCGACGACGGCGACGACGGCCGCCAGGGCCCCTGGGGGCGACGGGGGCGCGACGGCAGGGACGGACGGGTCATCACCTTCGACTGAAGTCCGTGCCGACGGTGTTGGGCGTGGGCTGCCCGTGAGTTCACGCCTCGTCGAACGTCCCGTGCCGCCCCGCACCCCCCGTGAACCGGGCCGCCCCCTCCCTCGCCTCCGCCAATTGCGCCGCTCCGTAACGGAGTTCACGACGCATCGCCTCCTCCTCGGGCAACCCCTCCTGGTCGAGCACCGAGGCGCGGTCGGAGCGCAGGCAGTCCTGGGGGAAGCGGGCGACGGCCGCCGCCAGTTCCTCGGCCTCCACGCGGGCGCGGCCGGGCGGGACGACGCGGTCCGCGAGGCCGATGGCGTGCGCCTCGGCGGCCGGGACCGGGCGGCCGGTGAGGATCATGTCCATGGCGCGGCCGGTGCCGATCAGCCGGGGCAGCCGTACCGTGCCGCCGTCGATCAGGGGTACGCCCCAGCGGCGGCAGAACACGCCGAACACCGCGTCCTCCTCCGCCACCCGGAGGTCGCACCACAGGGCCAGCTCCAGACCGCCCGCCACCGCGTGCCCGGCCACCGCCGCGATCACCGGTTTGGACAGCCGCATCCGGGTCGGGCCCATCGGGCCGTCGCCGTCCGGCGCGACCCGGTTGCCGCGCTCGGTGCCGATCGCCTTCAGGTCGGCGCCCGCGCAGAACGTGCCGCCCTCGCCCCACAGCACCGCCGCGCGCGCTTCGTCGTCCGCCTCGAACGCCCGGAACGCGGCGGCCAGTTCGGCCGCCGTCGGGCCGTCGACCGCGTTGCGCGCCGCCGGGCGCGACAGGACGACCGTCGTCACATGACCCCGCGTCTCCACCCGAACCGCCACCGGGACTCCTCCTCGCCGAACTGCTGGAGGAGCCACTGTGCCGCACCCGGACCCGGACGGTTGACCTCAAGCAAACTTGAGGTCCTAAGTTGGACGCATGAGCATGGAAACCACCGCCTGGACGCAACTGCACAGCGTGATGACCGCGCAGCAGCAGCGCCGGCCCCTCGCCCGCGCCACGCTGCGCCGCATCGCCGCCTTCGCCCGACCGCACCGCGCGGGCATCACCCGATTCGTCCTGCTCGGCATCGTCACCGCCCTGCTCGCGGTCGCCACCCCGGTGCTCGCCGGACGTGTGGTCGATGCCATCGTGGCGGGCCACGACTCCGGCCGGGTGGTCCGGCTCTCGCTGCTCATCGCGGCGGTCGCGCTCGCCGAGGCCGGACTCGGCATCCTGGTCCGGCGGCTGTCGGCGACCCTGGGGGAGGGGCTCATCCTCGACCTGCGCACCGCCGTCTTCGACCACGTCCAGCGGATGCCGGTCGCCTTCTTCACCCGCACCCGCACCGGCGCCCTGGTCAGCCGCCTCAACAACGACGTGATCGGCGCCCAGCGGGCCTTCGCCTCCACCCTGTCCGGCGTGGTCACCAACGTGGTCACGCTGCTGCTCACCCTCGCCGTCATGCTCACCCTGTCCTGGCAGATCACCCTCCTCGCCCTGGTCCTGCTGCCCGTGTTCGTGCTGCCCGCCCGCCGCATGGGCAGCCGCATGGCCCGGATGCAGCGCGAGGCGGCCGAGCTGAACGCGGCCATGGGCACCCGGATGACGGAACGCTTCTCCGCGCCCGGCGCCACCCTCGTCAAGCTGTTCGGCCGCCCCGAGGAGGAGTCGGCCCAGTTCGCCGCCCGCGCCGGCCAGGTCCGCGACATCGGCGTGCGCACCGCCACCGCCCAGTCGGTGTTCATCACCGCCCTCACCCTGGTCTCCGCCCTCGCGCTCGCCCTCGTCTACGGCCTCGGCGGCTGGTTCGCGCTGCGCGGCACCCTGGAGGCAGGCGCCGTCGTCTCTCTCGCCCTGCTGCTCACCCGGCTCTACGCCCCGCTCACCGCGCTCGCCGGGGCCAGGGTGGAGGTGATGAGCGCGCTGGTCAGTTTCGAGCGGGTCTTCGAGGTGCTGGACCTGGAGCCGCTCATCGCGGAGAAGCCCGGCGCCGTCGCGGTGCCGGACGGCCCCGTCGCCATCGAGTTCGACGACGTGCGCTTCGCCTACCCCGCCGCCGACCGGGTCTCCCTGGCCTCCCTGGAGGAGGTCGCCGCGCTCGACGTACGCGGCGGCGCCGAGGTGCTGCACGGCGTCTCCTTCCGCGCCGCCCCCGGCGAGACCGTCGCTCTGGTCGGCTCCTCCGGCGCCGGGAAGTCCACCATCGCCCAGCTCCTGCCCCGGCTGTACGACACCGACAGCGGCGCCGTACGGGTCGGCGGTGTCGACGTACGCGACTTGAGCGCCGGCTCGCTGCGGGCCACGGTCGGCATGGTCACCCAGGACGGCCACCTCTTCCACGACACCGTCCGTGCCAACCTGCTCCTCGCCCGCCCCGACGCCGGCGATGACGAGCTGTGGGACGCGCTCGGCCGGGCCCGGCTGGACGAGGTCGTACGGTCCCTGCCGGACGGGCTCGACACGGTCGTCGGCGAGCGCGGCTACCGGCTCTCCGGCGGCGAACGCCAGCGCATGACCATCGCCCGGCTGCTGCTGGCCCGCCAGCGGGTCGTCATCCTGGACGAGGCCACCGCCCACCTCGACAACACCTCCGAGGCGGCCGTGCAGGAGGCCCTCACCGAGGCGCTCCAGGACCGCACCGCCGTGGTCATCGCCCACCGGCTCTCCACCGTCCGCGCCGCCGACCAGATCCTCGTCGTGGAGGCCGGCCGGATCGTGGAACGCGGCACCCACGACCAGCTCCTCGCGGCCGGGGGCCGGTACGCCGAGCTGTACCGCACCCAGTTCGCCGGAAAGGACGACGAGACGGTGACGGTGGCCTGACCCGGCTCCGGTGAATCGCCGCGTCCCCGTGCTGGACGCCACCCCCGCGAGGGCCCACCATTCCTCCCACGGACACGGAGAGAGGGACCGGCGGGGATGAGCGGGACGCGGCAGAGCGAGGCACAAGGCGGCCGCGGCGAGGGCCTGTTGCGGGTGCTCGCCGTGGACGACGAGGAACCCGCGCTCTCGGAGCTGCTGTACCTGCTCGACCAGGACCCCCGGGTCGGCAGCGTGCTGCCCGCGCTGGAGGCGACCGAGGCGCTGCGCACCCTCAGCCGGGCCGTGGAGGGCGGCGCGGACGCGGTCGACGTGGTCTTCCTCGACATCAACATGCCCGGCCTCAACGGCCTCGAACTGGCCCGGCTGCTGGGCGGGTTCGCCGCTCCACCGCTCATCGTCTTCGTCACCGCGCACGAGGACTTCGCCGTCCGCGCCTTCGACCTCAAGGCCGTCGACTACCTCCTCAAGCCGCTGCGGGAGGAGCGGTTCGCGGAGGCCGTGCGCCGGGTGGCGGAGCTGACCCACGCCGGCCAGGGCCCCCGCGTCCAGCCGGCCGTGCCCCCCGGCGGGGGCCAGGTCCCGGTGGAACTGGGCGGCGTGACCCGGTTCGTGCCGGTCGCCGACATCGCCTACGCGGAGGCGCACGGCGACTACGCCCGGCTGCACACCCCGCGCGGCAGCCACCTCGTCCGTGTGCCGCTGTCCACGCTGGAGGAACAGTGGCGTACGCACGGGTTCGTGCGCATCCACCGCAGCCATCTGGTCGCGCTCGACCGGATAGAGGAACTCCGGCTGGACGGTGGCAACCTGACCGTCCGGGTCGGTCACCGTGTCCTTCCCGTCAGCCGTCGCAACGCCCGTGAACTGCGCGATCTGCTGGCCCGCCGTGCCACCGGCACCGCGGCCCGCGCCCGCTGAGCCCGGCGCGCTGTGGCGACCCTGTGCCGAACCCGCCAGGACCCTGTCTCACCCCGGACGCGCTGCGTACACTCGCCGCAACAAGGTGATCACCGGGGTCTCGGGGGGTGCGTCATGGGTGCGGAACCCACCCCGCGCCGGGAGGTGGTCACCGGGGCCCCGGCCGGCCGTACGCGGGCCCCGTACCCGGACTCCTCCGCCCACGACGACCTTGCTGTGCGGAAGTTGATGCGCCGTCAGGTGCGCACCGGCCTCGTCGCGTGCTCCCTGCTCGCCCTGCCCCTGGGACTGTTCCCCGTGGTGTTCCGCCTCCTGCCGGACGGTGACACCAGCCGGGGTGCGGTCTGGCTGCTGCTGGGCGTCGCGCCGTACCCCGTCCTGCTCGCCACCGGCGCCTGGTACGTCCGCCGTGCCGAGCGCAACGAGGGTGACGTGAACGGGCGTTGAACCAGACCTACGGGATGGCCGGGGTGTCCGTCGTGGTGCTCGCCACGGCGCTCGTCGGCGCGCTCGGGCTGCGGATCTCCCGGACCACCTCGGACTTCTACGTCGCCTCCCGTACCGTCGCGCCCCGGCTCAACGCCTTCGCGGTGAGCGGTGAGTACCTGTCCGCCGCCTCCTTCCTCGGGATCGCCGGGCTGCTGCTGGCGCAGGGCGTCGACATGCTCTGGTTCCCGATCGGCTACACCGCCGGGTTCCTCGTGCTGCTGGCCTTCGTCGCCGCCCCGCTGCGCCGGTCCGGTGCCTATACGCTGCCCGACTTCGCCGAGGCCCGGCTGGAGTCGCGGGCGGTGCGGCGGATCGCCGGGGTGCTCGTGGTGGGGGTCGGCTGGCTGTACCTGCTGCCCCAACTGCGGGGCGCGGGGCTGACCTTGCGGCTGCTCACGGGTGCGCCCGGCTGGCTCGGCGGGCTGGTCGTCGCCCTGGTGGTGACCGCCGCTGTCGCCGCCGGGGGCATGCGCAGCATCACCTTCGTCCAGGCGTTCCAGTACTGGCTGAAGCTCACCGCCCTGCTGGTGCCCGTGGTGTTCCTGCTCGCCGCCTGGCACGCCGACCGCGCCCCGCTGCCCGCCTGGGACGAGCGGCCCGTCTTCCACCGGTCCACCGAGGTCCGCGTCGACCGCCCGGTGAATGTCACCGTCCGGGAAGCCGTACGGGTCACCGCCACCGGCAGCATCGACGGGCACCCGCTGCGCGGAGCCGTGCTCACCCTCACCGAGGGCCGCCACCACATCGGGGCGCACACCGGCCTCCGTTTTCCGCCCGGCGCCCAGGTGCCGCTGCCCGACCGGGCGACCGGCTCCGCCTCGCTCGCCCCGAGCGGCACGGAACACGGCCTGTACGCCACCTACGGGCTGATCCTCGCCACCTTCCTCGGCACCATGGGCCTGCCTCACGTGGTCGTCCGCTTCTACACCAACCCCGACGGCCGCGCCGCCCGCCGCACCACCGTCATCGTGCTCGGCCTGCTCGGCGCGTTCTACCTGCTC
Organism: Streptomyces griseoluteus; assembly: GCF_004784465.1. Classification (GTDB taxonomy): domain Bacteria; phylum Actinomycetota; class Actinomycetes; order Streptomycetales; family Streptomycetaceae; genus Streptomyces; species Streptomyces griseoluteus. Next base: position 42,811 of record NZ_SRRU01000008.1, read on the forward strand.
ATGCCGCTGTACGGCTCGCTGGCCCGGCTGTACGCGCCCGACCTGCTGCTCACCGGCGACACCGACGCCGCCGTACTCGTGCTGCCGCAACGGCTGATCGGCGGGGTCGGCGGCGACCTCCTCGGCGCGCTGGTCGCGGGCGGGGCCTGCGCGGCCTTTCTCTCCACCGCCTCCGGGCTCACCATGTCCGTCGCCGGAGTGCTCGCGCAGGACGTGCTCCCGGCGCTGGGGCTGCGGCACTTCCGGCTCGCCGTCGTCCCCGCCATCGCCGTGCCCACCGCCGCCGGGACGGTGGTCGGCGGCCTGCCGGTGGCCGACGCGGTCGGCCTTGCCTTCGCCGTCTCCGCCTCCTCCTTCTGCCCCCTGCTCATCCTCGGCATCTGGTGGCGCGGCCTCACCCCACCCGGCGCCATCGCGGGGCTCCTCCTGGGCGGGGGCTCGGCCCTCACCGCCGTCACCACGACCATCACGGGCACCACCCGCCCCGGCTGGTCCCACACCTTGCTGGCCTGGCCCGCGGTCTGGTCGGTCCCGGTCGGCTTCGCCGCGATGTTCCTGGTCTCGCTGGCGACCCGGCACCGGGTCCCGGCGGGTACGGCGGCCACCATGGCACGGCTGCATCTGCCGGAGGGGCGGGTGTGAGGTGGCGGACTTGAGTGTGCTCGGGGTGTTGCTGCTGGCTGTCGCGGGGCTCGGGTTGTTCGTGCTGGGGGCCGCGCTGGGGCATGTCGCGCTTCGGCGGCAGCAGGCGAATCCGGCGGGCCCCGGTACCCCCGTCGAGCAGGCCACCTTCCACACCCTGCACACCGCCTCGCTGGCCGCGCCCCCGCTGCGGGCCGGGCTGACGCCGGACACCGCCCGGAAGGCGGCCCGGCGGCTGCGGCCCCTGCTCGGCAGCGGGGCGCTGGCGCTCGCCGACGAGGAGGCCGTGCTCGCGTGGGACGGGGTGGGGGAGCACCATCGCGCCCAGGTCACCGAGCGGCTGGCCGCCGTGGTGCGGGCGGGGCGTACCCAGAGGGTGGAACTGGACTGTGCGCACGCCGGCTGCGCCGTACGTCAGGGAGTGCTCGCGCCGTTGACCGTGGACGGCCGGGTCACCGGGGTGCTCGCCGCGTTCGGGGACGGGGACTCCGGCGGGCTGCGCCGGGCCGCAGAGGAGGTCGCCCGCTGGGTCTCCGTACAGCTCGAACTCGTCGATCTGGACCGGGCCCGCTCCAGTGTGATCGAGGCCGAGATCCGCGCCCTGCGCGCCCAGATCTCCCCCCACTTCATCTACAACTCCCTGGCCAGTATCGCCTCCTTCGTGCGCACCGACCCCGAGCGGGCGCGCGAACTCCTGCTGGAGTTCGCGGACTTCACCCGTTACTCGTTCCGCCGGGGCGGCGACTTCACCACGCTCGCCGAGGAGTTGCGCTCCATCGAGCAGTACCTCGAACTCGCCCGCGCCCGCTTCGGCCGCCGCCTCGAGGTCACCCTGCGGATCGCGCCCGAGGTGCTGCCGGTGACCCTGCCGTTCCTGTGCTTGCAGCCGCTCGTGGAGAACGCGCTCAAACACGGCCTGGAGGAGTCCGCCGAGCGCGGCCGCATCACGATCGTCGCGGAGGACGAGGGCACCGAGGCCCGCGTGGTCATCGAGGACAACGGCGTGGGCATGGAACCGGACCGTCTGCGCGCCCTGCTGCGGGGCACCGCCGGACCCGACACGGGCATCGGCCTGAGCAACGTCGACCGTCGGCTGCGCCAGGTGTACGGAGACCCGTACGGCCTGGTCATCGAGACCGGCGTGGGTGCCGGCACGAAGATCACCGTACGGGTCCCGAAGTTCCGCCCCGGCTCGCGCCAGGGGTGAACGGTCAGGTCCAGCGGCCGTCGGACTGCTTGCGCTGCTGCTGCTGGCGCTGGTACTGCTGCTGGTCCTTCGCCTGGCGGGCGGCTGCCTCGGGGATCTGGGTGTGGTAGGAGAGCACCTTGCCCTGTCCCCGCGCGCCCAGGCCGCGCTGCCCCTTCATCGGAGAGTACCTGCGCATGACTCGGCTCCTTGCTCGCATCAGGTCTGCGTGTCCGGGGAGATGTGTCCAGGGAGGTCCAGTCACCGGTCTACAACGCCCGTTTCGTTACGGTTCATGGTATTCCCGCTCCGCCATTCGGGCGACCCGGTCGCGCCCCGTTTCGAGGTGCGGGCGCGGGGGCGCGGTGCGACGCTTACTTGGTGCATACCTCTGAGCTGACTCCTGAGATCCGTGCCGCTCTGAGCGAGCCGAGGCCGTATCCCGCCATCACTCTGGTGATGCCGACCGACCCGGACTTCCCCTTCAGCGAGAAGGACCGCATCATGCTGCGCGACCTCGTCACCGAGGCCAAGCGCCGTCTGGCGGAAGACCCGGACGTCTCGCGGGAGGCCCGGCTGGAACTGCGGAACCATGTGCTGGACACCGCGGCGATCGAGCAGGTGGCCGACCCCTTCCACCCGGACGACGCCATGGTGGTCTACGTGGCCACCGACGAACCGGTCCAGGTCTGGCAGATGACGTCCGTCGCGCCGGTGCGCCCGCGCGTGGAGTTCGCCGATGAGTTCCTGACGCGGTATCTGGTGGCCGCCGAGGAGCGGTCCCGGCCGTTCCTGGCGCTCGTGCTCGACCAGGAGATGTGCCGCCTCTACCACGGCTCGGTGAAACGCCTGGACGAGGTCGAGCACCACGGCTTCCCGTGCGAGCCGGAGATTCCGTCGCCGGAGGATGCGCTGCCCGGCCCGATCCCCCACGCCCCGCCGTACGAGGGGCACTGGGAGCGGCTCGAGCAGTACCTCCGCAGGGTCGACAAGCGGCTCGGCGACGCGATCGAGGAGCACGAGGGTGATCTGCCACTGTTCGTCATCGGCGGCGACAAGACCCTCTCGGCGTTCAGGGACGTCACCACGCACGGCGACATGATCGCGGGCACGCTGCCGCTGACCGGGATGGACAAGGACCGTCCCGCCGACCTGATGAAACGGCTGGAGCCGGTCCTCGCCGAGTTCCGTGAGAAGCAGGTCGCGGAGGCCCTCGACGCGCTGGGCGAGGCGCGCGGGCTCGGCAAGTACGCGGGCGGACCGCAGGAGGTCTGGACGGCCGTGGCGGACAAGCGGGTGGCGCTGCTGATCGTGGAGGAGGGGCTCGACCTCGCGGGCCGGATCACCGAGTACGGCCGGGTGCTGGAACTGGTCGAGGTGCCCGAGCCGGTCACGCTGCCCGAACCCAGGCCGGACGTCGAGCCGCCGCCGCACGCCCTGGGCGTGGCCACCGACATCGTCGACCAGTTGGTCGACCGCGCCGTCGACGCCGACTCCCAGGTCCTGTTCGTCCCCGACGGCACCCTCGCCGAGGCGGGGGGAGTGGCGGCCGTGCTCAGATACTGACCTGGTCGCGCGTGTCCAGCACGGTCGTACGGAACGCCGTGACCACGGGCCGGAGATCGATCCGGTGCCAGGCCGCCCACAGCCGAACGGACATGTCCAGCCAGGGCAGTTCGCGTACCGTCGCCCCCGCGACCGGGCCGCGGAGCATGCTCCGCTGGATCAGTGCCACCCCGAGCCCGGAGGCGACCAGCCCGAGCGCGGTCAGCGGCTCGGACGCCTCCAGCCGGATGTCGGGGGTGAACCCGGCGGCGGCGCAGGCGGCGATGAACTCGTCGCGCCAGGCCGGGCGTCGGCTGTTCTCCACCGCGATCCACGGCTGCGCCTCCAGGTCGGCCGGGGCCACCTCGGCCGACTCCGCGAGCGGGTGCCCGGTGGGCACGGCCAGCAGCAGCGGATCGTCCAGCAGCAACGCGGCCTTCAGGTCCGGGTCGTCCTCGGCGGGCGGTTCCGGGACCAGGGCGATGTCGAGGCTCCGCCTGCGCAGCCCCTCGAACTGCTCGGCGGCGGAGACGTTGTAGAGGGCGACGTGGATGCCGGGGCGTTCGTCGTGGAGTTCCCGGAGTGCGCGGGGGAGCACGCCGGTGTGCATGGCGTCGACCGTGTACCCGATGCACAGTCCGCCCTCCTCGCCCCGGCCGAGCCGGCGGCCCAGGTTCTCCAGGCGGTCGGCGTGCCGGAGCAGGGCCTTCGCCTCGGAGAGGAAGACCCGCCCGTCCGCGGTGAGCCGGATACGCTGCTGACCGCGCTCGAACAGGGTCAGGCCGAGGTTCTTCTCCAACTGGGCGATCTGGCGGCTGAGCGGTGACTGCGAGATGTGCAGGCGTTCGGCCGCGCGGCCCACGTGTTCCTCCTCGGCGACGACCACGAAATAGCGGAGCTGGCGTAGATCCAACATGTGAGACCTCCAGGGACTCAAGTGTGTCCAAGCAAGTCTTGGACAGTCTCAAGCATCGATCCTAGCCTCGACAGAGCAAGCAACGCGGACCAGCACAAGGCCCGCGAAACCCCGTAAAGGCAAGGATCACGCTCACATGGGTATCAAGTCCCTCCTCCCCGGCCCCCTGGGCTTCGGCACCGCCCCGCTCGGCAACATGTTCCGGGCCATCCCCGAGGAAGAGGCCGCCGCGACCGTCGCCGCCGCCTGGGACCAGGGCATCCGCTACTTCGACACGGCGCCCTTCTACGGCGCCGGGCTGTCGGAGATACGTCTCGGCGAGGCGCTCGCCGGGCGCCCGCGCGACGCGTACGTGCTCAGCACCAAGGTCGGCCGCGTCATCCACGACGAGGTCGAGGACCCGGCCGCCCGCGAGCTGGGCGAGAAGGGCGGGCTCTTCGAGCACGGGCGCCCCAACCGGATGACCGACGACTACACGGCCGACGCCACCCTCCGGTCCATCGAGGACAGCCTGAAGCGGCTGGGCACCGACCGGCTGGACATCGTCTGGGTCCACGACATCGCGCAGGACTTCCACGGCGACCAGTGGCTGGCACGGTACGAGAGTGCCCGCACCGGCGCGTTCCGGGTGCTGCAGAAGCTCCGCGACGAGGGCGTCATCAAGGCGTGGGGGCTCGGCGTCAACAAGGTCGAGCCGATCGAGCTGACCCTCGATCTCGACGAGCCGCGCCCGGACGCGTTCCTGCTGGCCGGCCGCTACACCCTGCTCGACCACGACCGCGCGCTCCAGCGGCTGCTTCCGGCCGCCGCCGAGCAGGGGGTCGACATGGTCGTCGGCGGCCCCTACAGCTCCGGGGTGCTCGCGGGCGGGCGGCACTTCGAGTACCAGGAGGCCCCGCCGGCCATCCTCGACAAGGTCGACCGGATCAAGGCGCTGGCCGAGCGGCACGGTGTGTCCATCAAGGCGGCGGCCCTCCAGTTCGCCCTGGCCCACCCCGCCACCGCCGCGGTCGTCCCCGGCGCGACCCGGCCCAGCCGTATCGCCGAGGACGTGGCCGCGCTGCACGAGACCGTCCCGGCCGCGTTCTGGACCGACCTGCGCGCGGAGAACCTCATCTCCGCCGCCGCCCCCGTCCCCACCGCCTGACCCCTGCAGGGAGAGACACCATGGCAAGCACGAGCACCCACATCGACGTCCCCCACACCCCCGACCATGTCTGGCACCTCGTCGGCGGCTTCGGCTCCCTGCCCGACTGGCTCCCCTACATCCCGGCCGGCACCCTGAGCGAGGGCGGGCGGGTCCGCACCCTCACCAACGCCGACGGCGACACCATCGTGGAACGCCTGACCGCCTTCGACGAGACCGCACGCACCTACACGTACACCATCCTGAAGGCCCCCTTCGCCGTCACCGACTACCTCTCCACCCTCACCGTCCACCCCCTCCCGACCCCGGGCACGGCCCGCATCGAGTGGTCCGGCACCTTCACCCCGACGGAACTCACGGACGAGGAGGCCGTCGCCCTGTTCCACGGCATCTACACCGAGGGACTGGCAGCCCTGGAACGCACGCTGCGCGAGCAGGCGTAGTCTCCGGCCGCACCGGCGGGGCCGCTTCCTCCCTACGATGCCGACATGCAGACCCCGGACCCGTACTGGAACACCAACGTCGCCCGCCACCCCGGTGTCCTGCGCCAGGTGCCGCCGGGCTGCGGTGACGCGCTGGACGTCGGCTGCGGGGACGGGCTGCTGGCGCGCAAGCTCGCGGCCCGCGTGCCGCGCGTCACCGGGGTCGACATGTCACCGGAGATGATCGCCCGCGCCCGCGGGCTCTCCGGCGGGCAGCCGGGCCTGCGGTTAGTCCAGGGCGACTTCCTGACCGCCGATCTCCCCGCCGAGGGGTACGACTTCATCTGCTCGGTGACCGCCGTCCACCACATGGACTTCACCGGCGCCCTGCTCAGGATGCGGCAGCTGCTGCGACCTGGCGGCACCCTGGTGATCGTGGGGCTCGCGCGGGAGAAGAGCGTCGGCGAGTGGGCGGCCTTTCTCGCGGCGGCTCCCGTCATGCGGGTCACCAAGGCCCTGCGCCGGGCGGCCACGCCGGAGGGGATGCCGGTGGCCGACGCGGAGATGAGCTACGGGGAAGTGCGCGGCACCGCGCGGGAGCTGTTGCCCGGGGTGGGGTATCGGCGGCATGTGCTGCGCCGGTACTCCCTCACCTGGCGTAAACCCCTCACGCGCTGGTAGGCGGTCCCGGTGTCCGCTGGTTGTAGCGGTGGGCGGCTCGGTCGTTCAGGGCTCGGCCGGCCTTGTTGAGGGCTCGGTGCCAGGGGGTCCGGGGAGAGCCGAGGGCATGGCCCTGGCGCAGGGGGTGGGGGGTGTCGTCGGCCGGGGGGTGGGGGGAGGGTGCGGGCGGCCAGGCCGGTGGCCCGGGTCGTCGCGGTGGGGGCCACGCCGTGGGCCACCGAGGCGAGGCGGGCCGCGGGGGTGAGGACCGCGCGGGTACGGCGGCGCTCCACCGCCTGGACGACCTTCTCCGCGGCACGCTCCGCGTCCATGGACAGCACCGGCGTGCCCGAGAGGGTGGAGAACCATGCGTACTCCTCCTCCGCCTGCCCGCCGAACTCCGCCTGGAGATGCGAGCCGGTGCGCATCAGACCCGGATGGACCGTGGTCACGCTCACGGCGCTGCCGGCCGTCTCCGCCTGGAGCCCCTCGCCCAGCGCCCGTACCGCCGCCTTGGCGCAGGAGTAGGGGAGAAGGTGCGGCGGGGAGACCAGCGCGCCGACCGAGCCGATCAGGCCCAGGCGGCCGCCGTGCGGGCTGCGGCGCAGATGGGGGAGGGCGGCCAGGCAGGTGTACAGCGTGCCGTCGAAGATCGTCGCCATGGCGTCGTGGAAGGCGCGGCTGCCCGCCGTCTCGGCCGGGGCGACCTGGATGACACCCGCGTTGGCGATCACCACGTCCAGCCCGCCGTGCGCCGCCGCGGCCTCGTCGACCGCCGCCGTCACCGCCTCCTCGTCCCGTACGTCGCACACCACCGCGCGGACCGTACGGCCGGTGCGGTGGCGTATCCAGCCCATCGCCCGGCCCAACTCCTCCGAGTCCCTGGCGAGTATCGTCACCTCGCATCCGCGGCCCGCGAGTTGCCCGGCGATCAACAGCCCCAGCCCCCGGGAACCCCCGGTGACCAGCGCGGACATCCCCTGGGACAGGGTGTCTCCGCTCCGCGTCATGTCCTCACCTCTCGCTGAGAAGCTCGCAGATGCGGCTTTGGCGGCGCTCTTCCGCTGTGGCGACGGGTGCGTGGTCCGGCGAGACTGAACGCATCCGTGCCTGGAAGCAGGTGGACCATGAGCAGCATCGAAGTGTCGGTCGAGGTCCGAGTACCCGTCCGCACCGCGTACGACCAGTGGACCCAGTTCAAGAGCTTTCCCCGGATCATGAACGCCGTGCAGCGGGTGGACCAGATCGGCCCCGCGATGACCCGGTGGAGGGTGAAGACGGGACTCCTCACCAAGGAGTTCATGGCCGAGATCGTGGAGCAGGAACCGGATTCGCACATCGCCTGGCGCAGTGTGGAACGCCCACCCTGGCTGTGGGGCCAGGTGTCCTTCCGCGCGGCCGCTCCGGACCGCACCGTGATCACGGTGAACATGCACATCGAGCCGCACGGGCTCAGCGGCCGGCTGCCGGACTCGGCGAAACGGGCCCGCAAGCTCGTCCGCGAGTCGCTGGAGAACTTCAAGGAGTTCATCGAGGGCCTCGGCGACGCCAGCGGCGCCTGGCGGGGCTCCATCCACAACGGCCGGGTCTCGCCCGCCGAGCCGAACCCGCCCAGGAGCCGCGTCCCCAAGTGGCCCGTCGGCTGACCCCTGGCCGACGCGCCACCCCGGACGACCGAGCGGCCTTCTGCGTGCCGCAGGACAGAGCGAGAGGCATTTCCCATGAAGAAGGCGCCGAAGCACGAGCCGGACGAGCCGCTGACCGTCAGCCCGCCCAAGAAGTGGGCGGCGGGCGTCCCGGCGGTGACGCACGCCCTGGAGTACTCCCTCGACCAGACATCGCTGCGCACCACGGCGACGACGCTGCTGACCATGAACCAGGTCGGCGGCATCGACTGTCCCGGCTGCGCCTGGGCCGACCCGGCACCGGGCCACCGGCACATGAACGAGTACTGCGAGAACGGTGCCAAGCACATCAACGACGAGGCCACCGGGCGCCGAGTCACCCGCGAGTTCTTCCGCGCCCACCCCGTCTCCTGGCTCAACGAACAGTCCGACCTCTGGCTCAACCAGCAGGGCCGCCTCACCGAGCCGATGATCAAGCGGGCCGACTCGGACTACTACGAGCCGATCAGCTGGGCCGACGCGCTGGACCTGCTCGCCGACGAGCTGAAGTCCCTGGACTCGCCGGACGAAGCCTGCTTCTACACCTCGGGCCGGGCCAGCAACGAGTCGGCGTTCGTGCTCCAGCTCTTCGCCCGCGCCTTCGGCACCAACAACCTGCCCGACTGCAGCAACCTGTGCCACGAGACCAGCGGCTTCGGCCTGCACGAGACGCTCGGCACCGGCAAGGGCACCGTCTCGCTGGACGACATCCACCAGTCCGACCTGATCTTCCTCGTCGGCCAGAACCCGGCGACGAACCACCCGCGCCAGTTGTCGGCGCTCGAGGAGTGCAAGGACAACGGCGGCAAGATCATCTCGGTGAACACCCTGCCCGAGGCCGGTCTGATGCGGTTCAAGAACCCGCAGCAGGTCCGGGGCGTGATCGGCGACGGCGTCCAGATCTCCGACCAGTTCCTGCACATCCGCAGCGGCGGCGACCTGGCCCTCTTCCAGGGCCTCAACAAACTGCTGCTGGAGGCCGAGGACGCCAACCCCGGCACGGTCCTCGACCACGACTTCATCGCCAGGTACACCTCCGGCTTCGAGGAGTTCGCCCAGCACGCCCGCAGCATCTCGTGGGACGACATCCTCACCGCCACCCAGCTCACCCGGGAGGAGATCGAGGAGGCCCATGACCACGTCATGCACGCGGGCCGCGTGATCGTCTGCTGGGCCATGGGCGTCACCCAGCAGCGGCAGGGCGTGCCGACCGTCCGCGAGATCGTCAACTTCCTGATGCTGCGCGGCAACCTGGGCCGGGTCGGCTGCGGCGCCAGCCCCGTGCGCGGGCACAGCAACGTCCAGGGCGACCGCACCATGGGCGTGTGGGAGCAGATGCCCGACGAGTTCCTGGACGCCCTGAAGTCCGAGTTCCGCTTCGAGCCGCCCCGCCACCACGGCTACGACGCGGTGAAGGCCGTCAAGGCGATGGCCGAGGGCAAGGTCAAGGTCTTCCTCTCGCTGGCCGGCAACTTCGTACGCGCCGCCCCCGACACCGAGGTCACCGACGCGGCCATGCGCCGCTGCAAGATCACCGCGCAGATCTCCACCAAGCTCAGCAAGGCGCACACCGTCACCGGCGAGACCGCGCTGATCCTGCCCTGCCTCGGCCGCACCGAGATCGACATCCAGTCGGGCGGCGTCCAGTTCGTCACGGTGGAGAACACCTCCAGCGAGGTGCACACCTCGTTCGGCAAGCTCCGCCCCGCCTCCCGGCTGCTGCTCAGCGAGGTCGCCATCCTGTGCCGGCTGGCCAATCGCACCCTCGGCGACAAGGTCGACATCCCCTGGCTGGAGTTCGAGGCGGACTACGGCAACATCCGCGACCGGGTGGCCCAGATCATTCCGGGCTTCTACGACTTCAACCGGCGGGTCGCCCGGCCGGGCGGCATCAAGCTGCCCAACCCGGTCAACGAGGGCGTGTACGCCACCGCCACCGGCAAGGCCATGTTCACCGTCAACGACTGGGACATGTCCGCGGCGCCCCCCGGCCATCTGATCCTGCAGAGCACGCGCTCGCACGACCAGTGGAACACCATCCCCTACACCAACAACGACCGCTACCGCGGTATCCACGGCCGGCGCAACATCATCATGATCAACCCGGAGGACATGGTCGATCTGGGCCTGGTCCGGGGACAGTTCGTGGACATCATCGGCGTCTGGCACGACGACGTCGACCGCCGGGTGGAGGGCTTCGAGGTCATCCCCTACCCCACCAGCCGGGGATGCGCGGCCGCGTACTACCCGGAGGTGCAGCCGCTGGTCCCGCTCGACAGCGTCGCGGCGATCAGCAACCAGCCCACCTCCAAGGGGATCGTGGTCCGGCTCGAACCGGGCACCCCGCCCCCCGGCACCAAGCCCACCGAATGGCACGACTGAACGCCGCCGCTGCCGCCCTCACTCCGGGGGCGGCAGCAGCGTGCCCAGCGGACCCAGGTCGAGGTTGAGGTCGTCCATCGTCAGCCCGTAGCGCGCACACAGACCGGTCATCCGGTCGTGGAGGAGCATCAGCGTCGTCCCCAGGCGCTCCTCCTCCTCCTCGGTCAGGTCGCCCTCGTCGACGCGGTTGAGCGCCTGGCGCTCCATGAGCTGACGCAGCAGCTCGACCAGGGTGAGAACCAGCTTCATCAGGTCCCGCTCCACCGTGTCCGGATCGGCGGTGATCCGGCGCGCCGGTACGGACGCCCGCCCGTCGGGGGCCGGCAGGTCACCGGGCGCCGCGGGCAGCAGCCGGAACGCCCGCTCGGCCGCCGCCGCGACCTCCGCCCTGCGCCGGTCCGGGCCGCCGCGCTCCTCGTCAGCCGTCATCGCCCCGCCCCTCGATCCGCCTCGGCTCCGTGAACGGCGACGGCACCTCCGCGCTGATGGACACGATCAGCGCCCGCAGCGAGACCCGTACCAGGTCGATGCCGGCGATGGAGAGCACCACGTCGCCGGTGAGGACCACCCCGCCGCTCAGCAGGCGGTCCAGCAGGTCGATGAGCGCGACCTGCCGCTGCGCCAGCGGCTCGGTCGCGGCCCGGCGTTCGGGCGTGGTCACGGCCCTGCCCCCGCCGCGTCGCCGGTCTCCTCGGGTCCCATGGCGAACGAGTACGGCGCCCACGGACCGGTGATCTCGACCCGCACCCCCGCGAGCCCGTCCGCCGCCCGCGCCACCTCGGCCCGGAACGCCTCGCCCCGCTCCAGCGGCACCAGATACGCGTCGTTGACCACGTTCTCGCCCGCCGCTTCCGCGAGCGCCCCCTGCTGCACCCGGTGCCGGGCCCGCTCACTGGCGTACGCGCGCCCCGCCGCCTCGATGCCCTCGGCCGCCCGCCGGGCCGCCTGGTGGGCGGTGTCCCGGTGGCGCTGCTGCTGCCGGCGGCCGCGCAGGTACGAGCGTCCGGGGCTCAACTGAGTGTCGGCGGGGGCGGGAGGTGGCTCCGGCGCGGCCGAGGGGTCCACGTAGACCTTCACGCCCCACTCGACGTGCCCCGCGAGCCGTGCCAGCCGGTCCGTGAACAACTCGCGTCCCGCCTCCAGCACTTCGCGCGCCCGGGTGTCGTCCAGATACACGGTGGCCAGGCGCAGCGGCAGCACGGTGGTGTACGCGGCGACCGCCTCCACGACCCCGTGGTGGGCGCGGGCCACCGCGCTCAGCCAGTCCAGGTCCTCCAGCCTGCGGCGCAACGCCTCCTCCCGGAAGTCCTCCGCCGGTACCGAACTGGCCAGCAGGGCGAGGCCGTTGCCATCGGAAATCAGATGCACGGGGGCGCCGACCACGCCCTCCAGCGCGGCCAGCCGCTCCGCCAGGGCGTCGTCGGTGCGGGTCACGCCGTAGACGTACGTCATGAGATCACTCATCGCGGCTCCGCTTCCGGCGGCGGGCGGGGCGCGGAGCGGGTTCGGGCTCGGGTTCGGGCTCCGGTTCCTCTTCCTCCAGCTCTGCCTCTTCCACCTCTTCCTCTTCGGGCTCCTCTTCCTCTTCGGGCTCCTCTTCCTCCTCGGCGTACTCCTCCGGCTCCTCGGTGTAGTCCTCCGGCTCGACCTCCAGCAGCTCCTCCGGTTCTCTGAGCGCGGCGAGTTCGGCCCGCAGGCGGCGGTTCTCCTCGGCGAGCGAGCGCTCGTCACCCCTGGCCCGCGAGGAGAGCGAGGGGTCGTGCTCCCACCAGTCGATGCCCATCTCCTTCGCCTTGTCGACGGAGGCGACCAGCAGCCGGAGTTTGATCGTCAGCAGCTCGATGTCGAGCAGGTTGATCTGGATGTCGCCCGCGATCACGATGCCCTTGTCCAGGACGCGTTCGAGGATGTCGGCGAGGTTGGCGGACGAGCCCTGCCCGTAGGGCTGCGCCGCCCGCGAGGGGGTGGGGCCGAGCCGGTTGCCCAGTGGTTCACTCACGATGGTGGCCTCGCGTTCCCAAGTGCCGGATCAGGACAGTGCGGGATCAGGCCCAGTGCCGGATCAGGACGGCTGTCCGCGGAAGTTCCGTATCTCCTCCAGCCGGTCGAGCAGTTCGTCCTCCCGCCGGTCGAACGTCTCCTCGTCGATCTCCCCGGCGAGCAACCGCTTCTCCAGCGCGGCGAGTTCGGCGTGGATGGGGGCGGGGTCGTAGTACTCGTCCTCGGCCGCCTCCAGGACGCGTTCGACCACCCAGCCGACGCCGCGCACCGGCGCCAGCGGGAGGGTGAGGATCTGGGTGAGCAGGCCCATGGAACCCCTCGCCTCTCAGACGAAGCTGTACGGCGGGAGCGGGCCGTTCAGCCGGAAGTCGAGCCCTTCGCCGAGCTGGTGGGCGACGCTCAGCTCCGTGGTGAGGAAAGCCTCTTCCTGGTCGTCGGCCACCAGGAAGGACACGTTGAGGAAGTCCGACCCGGTCGGCTGCGTGGAGTCCACGTCACGTGCGAAGGGACGCAGTGCCTCGACCACCCCGGCGCCCAGCGCCTCCTGACGGGCCTGCACCTCCTGGGCCACCAGCTCACCGAGCCGCATCGCCGCCGACGGGTCGGCGGTTCCGTTGCGGATGTCGTCGTTGAGCTGCCGGGCCGGAGGCGACTCGGCGAGGATCTGGCGCAGCAGGGAGTCCTCGTCCTGCGCCACCTTCAGGTTGTACTCGGCGCAGCCCGCCAGCTCCAGGAGCCGGTCGGTGTATTCCTCGGCCCGCTCCTCCAGCGCCGACCGCACCTCGTCGTCGGTCGCCGCCACCAGGCCGAACCGCAGGGGCAGTACGGTGCCGTCGGCCATGAGCCGTTCCTGCACCTCCTGATGCGCGCCGACGTCCCGCCGCTTCGGGCGCAGATCCTCGGGCGCGTCGCTGACCACCGCGCACAGCGACCCGGCGGTCACCGCCCGCAGCGGGCCGGGGGACTCGCCGACGCCGCGCAGGCCGTCGAGGCGCAGCGGGTGCTGCTTGTCGGTGACGGAGTAGACGTAGACGCCCATCGCTCATTCCCTCTCACGGGTCGAGGTCCGCTTGGAGGCACGTTTGGCCGGCCGCCGCTTCCGCACGGGTTCCCGCTCCTCTTCTTCTTCGTCCTCGTCGTCACTGTCACCACCGGTGACCGCCTTGAGGGAGTCGGTGATCGCCTCGGCGGCTCCGCTCAGCGCGCCCTTGGACTTGCCCTTGGCGCCGCTCTCCACGGTGTCGCCGACGATGTCGGTGAGCTGGGCCGGAGCCTTGCGCCCGGTCTCCAGGTCCAGCCGGTTGCACGCCTCCGCGAAGCGCAGGTACGTATCCACGCTGGCCACGACGACACGGGCGTCGATCTTCAGTATCTCGATGCCCACCAGGGACACGCGGACGAAGATGTCGATCACCAGGCCGCGGTCCAGGATGAGTTCCAGGACGTCGTAGAGGCTGCCGCTGCCACCGCCGCGGGCGACATCGCCTCCGCCTTGCGGCACCACGGTCATGGTGCCTCCCTTCACCGGCGGGTCTCAGCCGCGCCGGTCGATCTGCCCCCGGGTGTAGCGGCGCGTGCGCTCGTAGGCCACGAGGTCGCCCTCCTTGTCGAGGGAGACGCGGTAGGTCGCCATCACGCTGGTCGTGTCGGGCACTCGCTCCAGTTCGAGCACCTCTATGTCGGCCTCCCAACCGTCGTTCGTCGGTTTCAGCGCCGAGACGGAATCCGGGGCCCGGCCGAGCAGCTCCGTGAGCTGCTCGGCCGCGGTCCGCATCGCCCAGGCCGGGCCCTTGGACGGGCGGTGGCGCGGCTCGCCGGCCGGTCGCCGGCCGGTGGCCCGACTGCTGCCGGTCCGCCGCTTGGCGGGCTCTTCTGCTGCGGCCATGGTCTCTCCGGTGGTCGAAGCGGTCTCTCCGGCAGAGCCGGAGCGGGCGCCAGATTCCACGCGCGAACATACAATTTCAGCATATAGGGTTATAAGTCGCAGCAGCGTCGGCCGGCTCTTCGCGGGCCCGCCCCAACCGCGTGCGCGGCTCTGCCGGAGTCCCGGCGCGGCGCACGATGTGCGCGATGTGCGCGATGTGCGCGATCCCTTCTTCCTCGATCGCGGGCCGGGTCGGGGTGCCGGCCGGAACCCCGTTTCTTTCCTGACCCTTTCGAAAGGAACCGGTTCATGAATGACACGACCAAGGTCGCTCTCGCCACCGCAGTCGCGGGCGGCTATGTGCTCGGACGTACGAAGAAGGGACGCCTCGCCTTCGCGCTGGCGACCTATCTCGCCGGCCGCCGTACCGGCCTCAACCCCCAGGCGCTGCTGAGCGAGGGCCTCGGCAAGCTCGGCGGGGTGCCGGGCGTGCAGGAACTCAACGAACAGGTGCGCGGCGAACTGCTCAACGCCGGCCGCAAGGCGCTGACCGCCGCCGCCGACCGTCGCCTCGGCGACCTCGCCGAGTCCCTCCGCGAGCGCACCCAGCGCCTCGGCCAGAAGAAGGACGAGAAGCCGGAAGAGGCCGAGGAGTCGGAGGAGCCCGAGGAGGAAGAGGAGAACGGCGAAGCCGAGGGCGAGGAGAACGGCGAGGAGTACGAGGACGAGGCCGAGGAGCCTGAGGAGGAGCCCGAGGAGGAAGAGGACTTCGAGGCCGAGGAGGAGGCCGAGGGGCCCGAGAAGGAGGCCGAGGGGCCCGAGGAGGAGGCCGAGGGGCCCGAGGAAGAAGAGGAGGGCGAAGAGGAGGACTTCGGGGAGGAAGAGGAGGAGGAACCCGAAGAGGAGCCCGAGGAGCCCGAGGAGGAAGAGGAGCCGGAGGAGGAGCCCGAGAAGCCGCCCCGCCGTCGGCCCGCCGCGAAGAAGCAGCCCGCCAAGAAGTCCGCGCCCGCGAAGAAGCAGGCCGCGAAGAAGGCTCCCGCCAAGAAGGCCCCGGCGAAGAAGTCCGCCCCGCCGGCCAAGAAGCAGGCGGCGAAGAAGGCTCCCGCGAAGAAGTCGGCCCCGGCCAGGAAGCAGGCGGCGAAGAAGGCTCCCGCGAAGAAGGCCCCGGCCAAGAAGCAGGCCGCCAAGAAGACCACCGGGCGGCGGAGGTAGGCCATGGCAGACACCAAGACCGACACCGACAAGGGTGACGCCAAGAAGCAGGCCGGCTCCGGCCTCGACGCGTTGCGCGACGAACTCGTCGACTTCCTCGGCGCCCAGGCGGAACACCTGGTGGAGAAGACGGGGGAAAGGCTCTCCGGCCTCACCCAGCAGCTCCTCGACTCGGCCGACAACGGCGGTGGCTTCCTCACCGGCGTCGGCAGCCGCGTCCTCAAGGGCGAGTCACCGCTGAAGGCACTGGTGGCCCAGAAGGCCGGGGACGTCAAGGACAAGGTGGTCGAGGGGGCGAAGAGCTTGTTCGGCAAGAGCAAGGGGAAGTCCGACAGACCCAAGATGACGAACATCATCGAGGTACTGGACATCGGACAGCCGCTGCGCACCACCTACGACCAGTGGACCCAGTACGACAAGTTCAGCGGCTTCACCAAGGGCGTGCTGAGCGTCTCCCAGCACGACGAGGTCACCAGCGACTGGAAGCTGAAGGTCGGCCCCTCCAAGCGCGGTTACAAGGCGTACGTGCAGGAGCAGATCCCGGACCAGCGGATCGTCTGGAACTCCGAGGGCCCCAAGGGCACCACCCACGGCGCTGTGACCTTCCACGAACTCGCCCCCACACTGACCCGTGTCGTCCTCGTCGTCGAGTACTTCCCGGCCGGCTTCTTCGAGAAGACCGGCAACATCTGGCGCGCCCAGGGCCGCCGTCTGCGGCTGGACTTCAAGCACTTCCAGCGCTACGTCAGCTTCCAGGACCCGGACGAGGTGGAGGGCTGGCGCGGCGAGATCCGCGACGGTGAGGTGGTCCGCACCCACGAGGAGGCCGTGGAGGAGGAGCAGCGAGAAGAAGGCGAAGAGGGCGAAGAGGGCGAAGAGGGAGAGGGCGACGAGGAGGAGTACGAGGACGAGTACGAAGCCGAGGAAGAGGACGAGGAAGCCCCCGGCGAAGAGGGCGACTACGAGGGCGACTACGAGGACGAAGAGGAAGAGGACGAGGAGGACGAGGAAGAGAGGTGAGACCCGTACCGCTCACCGGGCGCGCCCGCCCCCGCCACGACGGCCGCGCCCGGCGAGCATGCTCAGCGCTTCTGCAACTCCCGGAAGAACGCCCGGACATCGCCCACCAGCAGTTCCGGCTGCTCCATCGCCGCGAAGTGCCCGCCCCGGTCGAACTCCGTCCAGCGCACGATGTTGTCGTTCCGCTCCGCGAGATGCCGCAGCACGATGAAGTTCTCGCGCGGGAAAGCGGCGAACGCGGTCGGCGTACGGGACGGTTCGGGCGACTGCCCCCCATGGCCCGCGCGGGCACGCTCGTAGTAGATGCGCGCGGACGAACCCGCCGTACCCGTCAGCCAGTACAGCGTCACGTCGGTGAGCAGATGGTCGCGGCCGACGGCGTCCTCGGGGCGGTCCACCGAGTCGGTCCACTCCTTGAACTTCTCCGCGATCCAGGCCAGTTGGCCCACCGGGGAGTCGGTGAGGGCGTAGGAGAGGGTCTGCGGGCGGGTGGACTGGATGTCGGCGTACCCCTGCTGCTCGCGGCGCCACTGCTTCATCCGCTCCCAGGAGGCGAGGGTGCGGGTGCGTTCGGCCGGGCTCAGCGCGGCGAGTTCCTCGCCGGTCGGCTCGGCGGTCGCACCGGCGCCCGGGATGAGATTCAGGTGGACGCCGATCACGTTCTCGGGGCGGATGCGGCCCAGCTCGCGGGAGACGGCCGCGCCCCAGTCACCGCCCTGCGCGCCGTACCGCTCGTAGCCGAGGCGGTCCATCAGCTCCGCGAAGGCGGCCGCCGTCCTGCGGTACTCCCAGCCGGGCTCACGGGTCGGGCCGGAGAAACCGAAGCCGGGGATGCTCGGCAGCACCAGATGGAAGGCGTCGGCCGGGTCACCGCCATGCGCGCGGGGGTCGGTCAGCGGGCCCACGATCCGCTCGAACTCGGCGAAGGAACCGGGCCAGCCGTGCGTGACGATCAGCGGGGTGGCGTCCGGCTCCGGGGAGCGGATGTGCGCGAAGTGGATGTCCGCGCCGTCGACCGTCGTCATGAACTGCGGCCACTCGTTCAGCCGGGCCTCCGCCGCCCGCCAGTCGTACGTGTGCCGCCAGTACTCCGCCAGCTCGCGCAGATAGTCGCGCGGCACGCCGTAGTCCCAGCCCACCCCCGGCAGTTCGTCCGGCCAGCGGGTGCGGTCGAGGCGGTGGCGCAGGTCGGCCAGCTCGCTCTCCGGGATGTCGATGCGGAACGGTCGGATGCCGGAGTCCGGTGCGGTGGTCATGTCGGCGCAGCCTAGGCGCCCTGATCAACTCGGGCAGGTCTTTTCCGACACCCCTAGATCATCAGCGCCACGGCCATGGCGAGCAGGCCGATCGCGACCAGGGCCACCACCAGCATGATGAGGGTGAGCGGGACCGGCCCCCAGGCCCGGCGCGGCTCGGCGTGGGAGATGCCGGCCGAGGTGCTGCCCTCGGCGGGCGGGGTCTCGGTGGGCGGCACCCGGGGCCGCTCGGGTTCGGGACTCGTCATGACGGCCACTCCTCTCCTGGGCCGGGTCGTGTCGTCGGCCGAGTACCCATGGGCCGAACGGCTCTCGCCGGACGCCGCCCGTTGTTCCGGCCGGGCGGGCCGGGTACGTGCCCTGCATGGACGGCTTCGACGTGGACCAGGCGTTGCGGGAAGCGCTGGACCGGCTCACCCTGCTGGACCAGACCACCGCCGTACTGGCGAGCACGCTCGACGCGGCGGAGGGGATCAGCCGCGTGTGCCGGGTGCTCGTGCCCGCGCTGGCCGACTGGAGCGTGGGCGACCTGATGGACGAGGCGGGCCGGCTGGAGCGCGTCTGCGTCACCCGCCGGGAACCGGGCACCCCGATGGTCGCCATGACCGGTGTGCTGCCCGGCGTCGGGGAGGACTCCGACGACCCGTGGTCGCGGGTGCTGCGGGGAGCGGGCGCGCTGCTGCTGTCCGCCGAGCGGTTCGAGCCGGACCCGGAGACCCCCGACCCGCTCCACGCGCTCAACAACGAGCTGTTCGGGCGGCTGGGCGGCGGCTCGGGCATCGTCGCGCCGCTGCGTGCCCGGCGGCGGGTGCTCGGCGCGCTGACCCTGGTCCGCGAGCCCGGCCGGGCCCCGTTCGGGGAGGAGGACCTGGCGCTGGTGGAGGGGCTGGCGCACCGGGTGGCCCTAGCCGTGGACAACGCCCGGCTGCACGCCGAGGTGCAGACCATCGCCGAGCGCATGCAGCGCTCGCTGCTGCCCCGGCTGCCCGTCATCGACGGCCTGCGCATCGCCGCCCGCTACGTCCCCGCCGCCTCGTCCGCGCAGGTGGGCGGCGACTGGTACGACAGCTTCGAGTTGCCCCAGGGTGACATCGCGCTGATCATCGGCGACGTCACCGGCCACGACCTCCAGGCGGCGGTCGCCATGAGCCAGATCCGCAACATGCTGCGCGGCATCGCCTGCGACCGCCAGGAGCCGCCCGCCCGCATCCTGCGCCGGCTGGACCTGGCGATGGCCGTCCTCTACCCGCAACAGACCGCCACTTGCGTCTACGCCCTGCTCAAGGGACCGGAGAACGGCCGCTACCAACTGGACTGGGCGTCCGCCGGCCATCTGCCGCCACTGCTGATCACCCCGGCCGGGGACACCACGTACCTGGACACCGGGCGCGGCCTGGTGCTCGGCGTCGACCCCGAGAGCCCCCGCACCGGCGCCACGACCGTGCTGCCGCCCGCGAGCACCGTGCTGCTCTACACCGACGGCCTGGTCGAACGCCGGGGCGAGTCCCTCGACCACGGCCTCATCCGGCTGCGCCAGCACGCGGCCGCCCTGGTCGACCAGGAGCTGGACGTGATGTGCGAGGAACTGCTCACCGGCCTCGCCCCGGACGCCCAGGACGACGTGGCCCTGATCGCCCTGCGGCTGCCTCCCTCCGCTCTCTGACGGGGGCCGATGCGCGGGAGGCGGGCATGACAGGCGGGTCCGCGTGGCACCCGCCCTCTGTGCGAGGGATACATGCGGCATGGCAAGGGCTGACGGCGGACATCTCGGCGGCGGGCGCCGCGGCGCGACGGGCCTGGTCGGGGCCGGGCCGCGACCGCGACCTCGTGGTGCAGGTGCTCAAGGCCGCGCTCGCCGCCTGGGTGGCCTGGGCGGTGGCGGGCTGGTGGCTTCAGGCGCCGGTGGCCTTCGTCGCGCCCTGGGTGGCGGTGGTGCTGGTCGAGTCCACCGTCTACCGCTCCCTCACCCACGGCCTCCAGCAGCTGGCGGCTATCGCGGTGGGCACCATCGTCGCCACCGCCGTGGGGCTGCTGCTCCCGCACACCGAGGTCGCGATGGCGGTCGTCCTGCCACTGGTGCTGCTGCTCGGCCAGTGGCACCGGCTCGGCAGCCAGGGCATCTACGCCGCCACCGGCGCCCTGTTCAGCCTGACCGCCGGACCCGTCTCCGTCATCACCTCCGCCGCCCGGCTCGGCGAGGCGCTGTTCGGCGCGGCGGTCGGCCTCGCCGTCAACGCCCTGATCCGGCCGCCCGTCTATCTGCGCGACGCCCGCGCCGTGCTCCAGGACGCGGCCGACGAGGCCCACGACATCCTCCAGGAGGTGGCCCAGGGGCTCGCCGAGGGGAAACTCGACGCCGACGAGGCGTCCGGCTGGCACGACCGCGCCGTGCGGCTGTACCCCCTGGTCGAACAGGCCAAGGCCGCCGTCGGCTGGAACCGGGAGAGCCTGCGCGTCAACCTGCGCCACCGCCGCAGGGCCGTACCCCGGGCCGACCGGGGCTACGACGACGCGGCCACCGTGCTGGAGTACGCCGCCGTGCACACCGCGGGCGTCACCCGGACCGTGCTGGAGACCGTCTCCGACGAGGACCAGGCCGCCCGGCTGGAGCCGGGCCTGGCCCGGCACTACGCCCGCTACCTCGGTCTGACCGCGCACGCCCTGCGTCTGTACAGCAACAGCCGCTTCGGACCCGCGAGCGACGACGGGCTGCGCGACGCGGTGCACGACATGCGCCAGACGCTCCGGACACTGCGCCAGGACCTGGTCCGCACCACCACCGACGACCCCGGCGGCGTCGCCGTCTACGGCGCCCTGCTCACCCAGGCCCACCGCCTGGCCGACCAGATGGTGTCGTCCGCCGAGTGACCCGGTTACGGACCGCCGCCCCTCGGGTACCCGGCGGGACACGAGGGCCGAGCCTGGCTAGGGAGGGCGACGCATGACCGCCGAGGACCACAGGGTGCGCGCCGGGCGCCGTACCGTCGAGCTGCACCGGCCGGACAAGGTGCTCTTCCCGGCCGGCGGCGGTCACCCGGCGTACACCAAGGCGGACCTCGTGGCGTACTACCGCGAGGTGGCGCCCTTCATGCTGCCGGGGCTGCGCGGGCGGCCGCTGATGCTGGAGCGGTATCCCGACGGGATCGAGGGGCCCCGGTTCATGCAGAAGAACACCCCCGACCACTACCCGGAGTGGATCCCGCGGGCCGAGGTGCCCAAGGAAGGCGGCACGGTCCGCCACACCGTGTGCGACAGCGTCGCCACCCTGCTCCACCTCGCCGACCAGGCGTGTGTGACCCCGCACCGCTGGCTGTCCCGGGTGGACCACCTGGACGAGCCCGACCTGCTGGTCTTCGACCTCGACCCGGCCGAGGGCGCCGACGACTTCGGGCGGGTGCGCGAGGCGGCCCACTGGCTCGGCGAGGTGCTGCAGGAGCTGAAGCTGCCGTCGGTGCTGATGACCACCGGCTCGCGCGGTCTGCACGTCACCGTGCCGCTGCTGCCGAGGCAGGACTTCGACGCGGTGCGCGGCTTCGCCCGTGACGTGGCCGGCCTGCTCGTCGCCCGGCACC
Source organism: Streptomyces griseoluteus (assembly GCF_004784465.1). Lineage (GTDB taxonomy): Bacteria > Actinomycetota > Actinomycetes > Streptomycetales > Streptomycetaceae > Streptomyces > Streptomyces griseoluteus. The sequence continues at coordinate 64,300 of NZ_SRRU01000008.1, forward strand.
CCGACCGGCTGACCACGGCCGCCCGGAAACGGGACCGCGGCGACCGCCTCTACCTCGACGTGCAGCGCAACGGCTACGCCCAGACCGCCGTGGCCCCCTACGGCGTGCGCGCCCGCCCCGGCGCCCCGGTCGCCACCCCGCTCGCCTGGGACCAGCTCGACGACCCGGACCTCGGCCCCCGCCGCTGGACCATCGCCGACGCCGTCGACCAGGCCCGCACCCACCCCTGGCCCGCCCTGCGCGGCCACGCCCTGGACCCGGCCCGCCGCCGCCTGGAGGAGCTCGTGTGATGCAGACACCTTCGACCGCGGCCGCCGCCGATTCCCTCGTCTCCCCGGTCAGCTCCCACAACGAGTGGGACCCGCTGGAGGAGATCGTCGTCGGACGCCTCGAAGGCGCCACGATCCCCACCGGGCACCCCGTGGTGTCCTGCAACGTGCCCCGCTGGGCCGCCAGACTCCAGGGGCTCGCGGCCGGGCGAAGATACCCGCGCACACTGATCCGCCGGGCGCAGCGCGAGCTGGACCAGTTCGCCGGCCTGCTGCGCTCCCTGGGCGTCACGGTGACCCGCCCGGACGCCGTCGAGCACCGGCGACCCTTCGCCACCCCCGACTGGTCCGCCAAGGGCTTCTGCAACACCTGCCCCCGCGACAGCCTGCTCGTCGTCGGTGACGAGATCATCGAGACGCCGATGGCCTGGCCCTGCCGGTACTTCGAGACCCACTCCTACCGCGGCCTCCTCAAGGACTACTTCCGGCGCGGCGCCCGCTGGACCGCGGCCCCGAGACCCCAGCTCACCGACGAGCTGTACGAACGGGACTTCCGGGTGCCGGGACCGGACGAACCCATGCGGTACGTCCTCACCGAGTTCGAGCCGGTCTTCGACGCGGCGGACTTCGTACGCGCCGGGTACGACCTCTTCGTGACCCGCAGCAACGTCACCAACGCCATGGGGATCGAGTGGCTGCGCCGGCACCTCGGGCCCCGGTACCGGGTCCACGAGATCGAGAGCCGCTGCCGTACGCCCATGCACATCGACACCACCTTCGTCCTGCTCGCACCGGGCAAGGTGATGGTCAACCCGGAGTACATCGACGTCGACCGGCTGCCCGAGGTGCTGAAGTCGTGGGACGTGCTCGTGGCGCCGGAGCCCGACCCGATCCACGACCCCCTGCTCAAGGTCACCTCGATGTGCGGCAAGTGGCTCAGCATGAACGTGCTGATGCTCGACGAGAAGCGAGTGGTCGTCGAGCGCCACCACACCGGCATGGTGCGCGCGCTCCAGCAGTGGGGGTTCGAGACGATCCCCTGCGAGCTGCTGCACTACGCGCCCTTCGGCGGCTCCTTCCACTGCGCCACCCTCGACGTCCGGCGCCGGGGCGAGGCGCAGTCCTACTTCCCCTGATCCGGCCGGCCTCGGAGGCTCAGGTGTGCCGGGCGTGCACCGGGCTGTTGGCCACCTCGTCCGGGCACTTCCGGTGGGCCAGCCGCCCCGGCCGGTCACGGCGCCAGTCGAACGCGGCGAGCGCCAGGGAGGCGGCCATGCCGGCCAGCGCGGCGACCAGGGCCGTGACGAGCGCGGTGCGGTAGTCGCCGTGGGTGCCGCCGAGCACCACGTAGAACAGGCCGGGCAGCGCGGCCGTACCCACCGCGGCGCCGAGCCGTTGCCCGGTCTGCAGCGCGCCCCCGGCCGCGCCCGCCATCCGCACCGGGACGTCGCGCAGCGTCATGGTGATGTTGGGGGACACCACGAAGCCGGAGCCGATACCGCCGACGAACAGCACCGGCGCGGCCACCCAGGGCGCGATGCCGAGCGGCGCCAGCCGCAGCAGCAGCGCGGTGCCGCCGAGGCCCAGGATCACCCCCACCAGGCCGCCCACCGTCAGCACCCGGCCGAACCGCTCCACCAGTCGCCCGGCGAGCACGGCCGCGCTCGCCGAACCGATCGCGAAAGCCGTCACGGCGAGGCCCGACTTGAGGGGGGAGTAGCCGAGCCCGTGCTGGTAGAACAGCGCGAACACCAGCCACACCCCGCTGAAGCCGACGAAGTACAGCGTGCCCACCCCCGCGCCGACCGCGTAGCCGCGCACCGTGCTGAACAGCCGCGGATCGAGCAGCGGCTGCTTCTCACGGGCGACCAGGCGCCGCTGCCACAGCACGAAGGCGACCAGCAGCACCACCGCGACCGGGAACAGCCACCACAGCCGCGCGAGGCCGCCCGAATCCGCCTGGACCAGCGGATACATCAGCGCCAGCACCCCGGTGCCGAGCAGCAGGATGCCCGGCACGTCGACGGTCCCGTGCCCCTTGCGTTCGATGCGGGGCAGCAGCCGGCGGCCCAGCAGGACCGCGAGCAGCCCGATGGGGACGTTGACGTAGAAGATCCACCGCCAGCCCTGCTCGCCGGAGGCCAGGGCGAGGATGGCGCCGCCGGTGATCGGGCCGACGGCGGAGGATATGCCCACGGTCGCGCCGAAGAAGCCGAAGGCCCGCCCGCGCTCCTCGCCCCGGAACATCTGCTGGATCAGCGCCGAGTTCTGCGGCGCCATGAACCCCGCCGCCAGCCCCTGGCAGAGCCGCGCCAGCACCAGCAGCGTGATGTCCGGCGCCGCGCCGCACGCCGCGCTGAAGATCACGAACCCGCTGAGCGCCAGCAGGAAGATACGGCGCCGGTCCAGCGCGTCGCCCAGCCGCCCGGCGGTGACCAGCGCGAGCGCGAAGGTCAGGGCGTACCCGGACACCACCCACTGCACCTCGGCCGGGGTGGCGTGCAGATCCCGCTGGATGGTGGGGAGCGCGACCGCGACGATCGTCACGTCCAGCAGGCTCATGAAACCGGCGACCAGGGTCACCCACAGGGCCCGCCACCGGCGGGGGTCCGGCTCGTACCCGTCCTCGGGGGCGGACGGCCGCCCGCCGCCCGCCGTCGACGCCGACGCAGTCACCAGGGCTCCTCTCACCGGGGACGAACACCGGGCATGCGAGTTCCCCCAAGGCTCCCCGTCACGCACCGGCACTCGTACGGCCCCATTTCGATCACCCTCGGTAGCAGCGCGACCGCGCAGTGAAGAGGATCGTTTGAGCGCGCGCGGACTGCGCAGGTGTTCTGCTTGAAAACGTGTACGGCGAAAGGAACACCCATGGCGGCCCTCGACAACGAAGATCCGGTGGACCCCGGGGCGGTCAGACGCCACCGTCTGCTGTTCCGCGCGATCGAGCGGCGGCGCAATCCCAAGCTGCGACGCAGCGACATCACCGTGACGGACCAGGCCGCCGTGAAGCGCGCCACCAAGGCGGCCGCGCTCGGCAACGCCATGGAGTGGTACGACTTCGGCATCTACAGCTACCTCGCCGCCACCCTCGGCAAGGTGTTCTTCCCCTCGGGGAACGACACGGTGCAGTTGCTCAGCTCCTTCGCCACCTTCGCCGTCGCCTTCCTGGTGCGCCCGCTCGGCGGCATGGTCTTCGGCCCGCTCGGCGACAAGATCGGCCGTAAGCGCGTCCTGTCCATGACCATGATCATGATGGCGGTGGGCACCTTCGCCATCGGTCTGATCCCCTCGCACGCCGCCATCGGCCTGTGGGCCCCGGCCCTGCTGATCCTCTTCCGGCTCATCCAGGGCTTCTCGACCGGCGGCGAGTACGGCGGCGCCTCCACCTTCATCGCGGAGTACGCCCCGGACAAGCGGCGCGGATTCTTCGGCAGCTTCCTGGAGTTCGGCACACTGGCCGGCTACGTCGGCGCCTCCGGCCTGGTCGTCGTCCTGAGCACCGTGTTCAGCGAGGACCAGATGCTGCACTGGGGCTGGCGCATCCCGTTCCTGGTCGCGGCGCCGCTCGGCTTCATCGGCCTCTACCTGCGGCTCAAGCTCGACGAGACCCCCGCCTTCCAGAAGCTGGAGGGCGGCAACGTCCGGGCTACCGAGGCCGCCGACGCCGTGGAGACCTCGGCCACCGCCGACCTCGGCAAGATCTTCACCCGGTACTGGCGGCCGCTGGTGCTGTGCCTCGCGCTCGTCGCGGCGTACAACATCACCGACTACATGCTGCTGTCCTACATGCCGACCTATCTGTCGGACGAGCTGGGCTACCCCACCAACCACGGGCTGCTGATCCTGCTGCTGGTGATGGTGCTCCAGATGTGCGTCATCAGCCAGGTCGGCCGGCTCTCGGACCGCTTCGGGCGCAAGCCGCTGCTGATGGCCGGGATGCTCGGATTCGTCTTCCTGTCCGTGCCGGCGTTCCTGCTCATCCGGCAGGGCAGCGTCGTCCTCATCGCGCTGGGCCTGCTCATGATGGGCCTCTCCCTGGTAGCGATGCTCGGCACGATGTCGGCGGCGCTCCCGGCGATCTTCCCGACCCAGGTGCGCTACGGCTCCCTGTCGGTGGCCTACAACCTCGCCACCTCCGTCTTCGGCGGCACGACCCCGCTGGTGATCACCTACCTGATCAGCGTCTTCCACACCAACCTCATGCCCGCCTACTACGCCACCGCGGCCGCGGTCGTCGGTGTGATCGCGGTGCTGTGCATGAAGGAGACGGCCAACAAGCCGCTCGCGGGCTCGCCCCCGTCCGTGGAGACGGAGCAGGAGGCCGCGGAGATCGTCCAGGCCCAGGCTCCGGCGCCCAGGTTCTGACCCGCACCGGACCCCGCACGACGGAACGCCCCCGGCCATCGCGGCACGGGGGCGTTCCGTCGTCCGGGACCGCGGGGCCTACGGCTTGATGCCCACCGCGGTCCACAGGCTGACCTCCGCGTCCGTGGCGGTCGGCTCGGCGTCCGGGCGCCAGCGGTGGCCGACCTGGACACCGGGCTCCAGCAGCTCCAGCCCGTCGAAGAAGCGCGCCACGTCCGCGCGGGAGCGGAACTGCACCGGGGTCCCGGCACCGTTGTAGATGTCGGCGACCTTCTGCCAGGTCGGCGCGTCGAAGTCGGGCGTGCAGTGGCTCAGGGCCAGCGCGCTGCCCGAGGGGAGCACGTCCAGCAGCCGGCTGACGATGCCGTACGGGTCCCGGTCGTCCGGCACGAAGTGCATCAGGGCGTTCAGGGACAGCGCGACCGGCCGCTTCATGTCCAGCACGTCGGTCAGCTCGGGGGCGTCCAGCAGCGACCGTGGGTCGTTGACGTCCGCCTCGATGTACGCGGTGCGCCCCTCGGCGGTGCTGCGCATCAGGCGCTCGGCGTACTTGAGGACCAGCGGGTCGTTGTCGGCGTACACCACCCGCGCGTCGGCCACCACGGACTGGGCGACCTGGTGCAGGTTGGGCTCGGTGGGGATGCCGGTGCCGATGTCCAGCCACTGCCGGATGCCGTGCTCCCGGGCGAGGACGCGGGTGGCGCGGTGCATGAAGGCGCGGTTCTCGCGGGCGCACACGAAGATGCCGGGATAGACGGACGCCACCGCCTCGGCGGCGTGCTTGTCTATCTCGAAGTGGTCCTTGCCGCCCAGGTAGTAGTCGTACATCCGGGCGGAGTGGGGCCTGCTGGTGTCGATGTCCCGCGCCGCGTGTGAGTTGGTCATCCTGTCCCTTTTCGGTGTGTGCGTGGGGGGAGAAGTCAGCCGTTGGTCAGATGGTCGGCGAGGCCCCGCTTGACCCCCGCGACGAACGCGGTGATCTCCTCCGGGGTGTAGATCAGCGCGGGTCCGGCGGGGTCGGTCGACTGGCGCAGCGCCACCCGGCCGTCGGCGAGCCGCTTGGTCTGCACGCACTGGCCGCCGTTGGGGCCGCTCCAGGGGGACTCCCACCCCTGCTCGCCGAGGTCGGAGGCGGGCATCCCGTTGTAGGCGTGGCCGCGGCCGTCGATGGTGGTCATGAGTACTCCTTGCGCATGCGGTTCAGGAGTGCCCTGCTCTGCGCGTCGGAGGACAGCAGGGACATGCGGTTGTGCGCCTCCAGATGGGCGACGACGTCGGAGCGCTGGTCCAGGTACATCGCGCCGGAGAGGATCTCGCTGTAGACGATGTCCGGCAGTTCCGGCTCCTCGAACCGGAAGTACGTGAACGGCGCGCACGCCCCCACATGGGCACCGGCGGTGAACGGCACCACATCGACGCTGACGTGCGGCAGCTCGGAGAACTCCAGCAGCCGGTCGATCTGCTCCCGCATCACCTCCGGCCCGCCCACCACCCGGTGCAGCACGGCCTCCTCCATCACGACCCACAGCGTCGGCGAGTCTTCCCGCTCCAGCAGGGCGCTGCGGCGCAGCCGCAGGTCCACCCGGCGCGCCAGGTCCTCGTCGCCCTCGTTCGGGAAGCCGCCGGAGAGTACGGCGCGCGCGTACGCGTGGGTCTGGAGCAGGCCCGTCACATAGTGCGGCTCGTAGGTGCGCAGGGTCTTCGCGCCCGTCTCCAGGCTCACGTACGCGCTGAACCACCCCGGCACCACGTCACGGTAGGCGTGCCACCAGCCCGGCTCGTTGGCCCGCTCGGCGAAGGCGACGAACTCGTCCCGCTCCTGCCGGCCGGCGCCGTACGTCTCCAGCAGCTTCTCCACATAGAGCGGCTTGAGCGCCACCTCGGCCTTCTCCAGCCGGCGGATGGTCAGCGCCGTGACCCTGAGCGCCCGCGCCGCCTCCTCCAGCGAGACACCCGCCTCCAGGCGCCGCTCCTGCAGCCTGCGGCCCAGGACCATGCGCAGCACGGTGGGCGCACTCGCGCCGCTGCCCGCGCTCGAACGGCCTTCACTCACGCCCTACCTCCTGATGGGCTGTCACTCATAAGAGTGTGACAGGGAGTTGGTGAATCAACCAGACGGATAGCGGCTCTCTGTAATTATCAGGGAGTCGGTTGCAGCCTGAACTCGCTTGCGAGCATAGTTACTTGAGTGAACGCCTCAAGGAAGGCAATCATCGTGACCCCCACCACGACCTCGTCACCGGACCTGCTGGACATCGCGGACCCGGACCAGACGCACTGGATCACTCTGCTCTCGCACCATTCCAGCGTCCGGATCGCCCGCCGCTCCATGCGGCACCGGCTGAGCGGCTGGCCGCTGCCGGGAGAGCTCTGCGCGGATGCCGTGCTGCTCGTCTCCGAGCTGGCCACCAACGCCGTCCTGCACACCTCCAGCGTGCGCATCCTCTGCGGGATCGGCATCGTCGCCCCCGGCCGCCTGCGCGTCGAGGTGCACGACCACGACTACTCCGGCCAGGGCCTCACCCGGCGCGAACCGGGCCCGGACGACGAGGGCGGCCGGGGGCTGGTGCTCGTCGAGCATCTCGCCGACTCCTGGGGGGTCGACCGCTCCCGGCTCACCAGCGGCAACGCGGTCTGGGCGACCCTGAGTGCCTGATCAGCCTTCCGTGGGCGTGAGTTCGGCCAGGAGCAGGGTCCGGTCGTCCGTGCCGTTCGTGCCGGAGGGTGCGTGCAGCAGGTGCTCGCACAGGGCGGGCAGATCGGCGCCCAGTCCGGGAGCGGCGGCGTCCAGGGAGTCGGCCAGGCGGGTTATCTGATGGTCGATGTCGGCGTCACGGGACTCCACCAGACCGTCGCTGTACAGCACCAGCAGCGCGGGCTCCGGAACGCTGAACACGGTCGCCTCGTAGTGGCCGGTGCCGAGCCCCAGGGGCAGGCCGGGCTCGGTCAGGGGGACCGGGACCGTCTTCCCCTCCGGGCCGCGCAGCAGCGGGGGCGGATGGCCGGCGCTCACCAGGGTGCAGGTGCGCTCCCTCGGCGACCACTCGGCGTAGACACAGGTGGCGAAGGAAGCGCCGGGCGTGTCGCAGGCCAGGGCGTCCAGCCGCCGCACGAGATCCACCGCCGGTATGTCGAACCCGGCGAACGCCCTCACGGCCGTTCGGAGTTGCAGCATGGCGACGGCGGACTCCGGGCCGTGGCCCATCGCGTCGCCCACGATCAGGCTGACCCGCCCGTCCGGCCGCCGCAGCACGTCGTACCAGTCGCCGCCTATCACCGTGTCCTCGCCGGCGGGCAGCGAGCCGTGGCTCACCCGGCATCCCTCGAACCGCTGGAGCGTGCCCGAGGGCAGGCTGCCCCGGATGGCCAGCGTGGTGCGCCGCTCGTGCTCGTAGCGGCGGGCGTTGTCCAGGGCGACCGAGGCCCGCGCCGCCAGGGCCTCCACGGCCGTCACCTCGGTGGACCCGAACGGCTCCCGGTCCGGGCCGCGCGTGCAGGCGACGAAACCGATCATGACCTCCCGCAGCCGCAGCGGCACGATCAGGAAGGACGCGGTCCGTAACAACTCCTCCATCCGCGCGTCCCCGTTGCCAGACGCGCGCAACCGCGCGGAGGTGTGCGGGTCCACCGAGTCCAGCAACTGCGCCTGCCCGGAGGACAGCGCGCGGGCGTACGGCGTCTCGCGGGGGAAGACGATCACCTCGCCGACCGGCAGCAGCTTCTCCCAGTCCTCCCGCGCGTCCGCCCCCACCCGCAGCGCCAGCCGGTGTGCCTCGATCCGCGGCGGGTCCGGCGCCATGCCCGCCTGCTCCCCCCGACGCCACCGCTCCAGCAGGTACACCGAGGCCGCGTCGGCGAAGGCGGGGGCCAGCGCGTGGGTGAACTGGCTGCCGGTCAGCGGCAGATCGAGCGCCGAGCCGATCGCGTCGGCGGCGGGGGAGAGGAGCGGCCGGCGCGGCGAGGTCCGGACGTCGGGCGGTTCGCCGATGCGGCTGCGCGGGTCGTTCCGCAGAGTCGTGCCTTTCCGGGGGTGAGGGCGACCGACCGCGCGCCGGGCCCGGGGAGGCGGGGCGGGGCGTCGCTCGTCGTTCCGGGCAACTATATGATGCATCGTCAAGTCGCATCCTAGGAAAGGAAGTTGCGATGTCCGACAGTGCGGTTGCGGGTTCCGGGGCAGAGCCCGACAAGGCGAGCGTCGCCCGGATGTACGACGCGATGCTGGGCGGACAGCACAACTTCGCCATCGACCGGGAGGCGGTGGCCGCCTTCACCGCCATCGACCCCCGGGTGCGTACCCTCGCACGGGCCAACCGGGACTTCCTCGGCCGGGCCGTGCGCTTCCTGATCGACTCCGGGGTACGGCAGTTCATCGACCTCGGCTCCGGCATCCCCACCCAGGGCAACGTCCACGAGGTGGCCCAGGCGGCCGACCCGGACGCCCGCGTGGTGTACGTGGACAACGATCCCGTCGCCGTGGCGCACAGCGCGTCCCTGCTCGCGGACAACCCGTGCGCGGACATCGTCGACGGCGACATCCGCAGGCCCGCCGGCATCCTCGAGGCACCGCAGCTCCGCAAGCTGATCGACTTCGAGCAGCCCGTCGCCGTACTGATGATCACGATCCTGCACTTCATCACCCCGGAGGAGGACCCGCACACCCTCGTGGGCACCTTCCGGGACGCGCTGCCCGAGGGGAGCTGGCTGGCGCTGTCCCACGCGACCAACCAGGACCGCCCCGACACCGCCGCCGCCGTGGGGCAGCTCTACCGCTCCCGCGCCACCTCCCCGGTGACCGCCCGCTCGTACGAGGAGATCCTCGGCCTCTTCGACGGCTTCGAGCTCGCTGAGCCCGGCCTGGTCCACGTCCCGCTGTGGCGTCCCGACCCGGCCGAGGCGCTCCCGGACAACCCGACCGAGTACTGGGTGTACGCCGGGGTCGGGCGGACCAGCGCCGGGTAGGGGATTGAGGGCGGGGCGCACGGGCACCCGGTGGCCAGAAGGACGGCGGGCGTTCCGCCGTCCGGCTGCTGTCAGGGGAAAGGCCGTGCTCATGGACAGAAGACCGACCCGGGCTGCGCACGATCCCGGTCGTGCCCCCACCCCGCCCCTGCTCCCCGGCGGCTACGACCCGGCCGACTACGCCGGGACCGTCGCCCGCAGTGCCGAGACGGCCGGGGTGTCGCCGGTGCTGCTGATGACCGTCCTGCACAACGAGGCGTACAAACCGCACCACCCGCTCCTCGAACGTCTCTGGCAGTGGTGGAAGCCCGGCGCGTCCTTCGGCGTGGCCAACATGCACCGTGCGGCCTTCGAATCGGTCCGGCGCGCGTACGGCCTGTCGGGGCGGTGGGAGGACCTGCGGGACGATCCCGCGTTCGCCGTCCGCGTCGCGGCCCTGCACCTGAAGGACCTCGACCGGGCCCTTCCGCGCACCCACGTGCGCCGCTACACCCGCGACGAACTGCTCGCCCTCGGCTACAACGCGGGCGCACGGAACATGCGGGCCTTCGCGCGGGGCGTCCCGCCGGGGCCCATGGCGCGGTCGTACCTGCGGCGCTACCGCGAGTACCGGGGCCGGGCCACCGACGCGCTGGCCGAGGGCGGCAGGCCGCGCGACCCGGACGCGGTCGCTGGCTGAGCCGCCGGCCGCCGAAACGGCCCACCGGATGCAGACGGCCGCTTTCTGGGTGACGGTAGTCGCAGGGGCCCGCCGGCCCGCAGCGCGTCGTCGGAGGGTCCACCACGGCGACGGCGAGGAGGAACTGTGGCTACTTCTGATCACCAGCACGAGGGCCCCGCGGACGGCGGGGCGGCCGGCGAGCCCGGCGTGCACGACGGCGGTGCGGACGGCAGCGCCGAAGGTCCCGCGGACGGCGGCGCGGCGGGCGTTCCCGGCGTGCACGACGGCGGTGCGGACGGCAGCGCCGAGGGCCCCGCGGACGGTGGCGCCGCCGGTGTCCCCGGCGTCCACGACGGCGGAGCCGACGGTGGCGCGGACGAGGGTGCCGAGGGCCCCGCGGACGGTGGCGCCGCCGGCGTTCCCGGCGTCCACGACGGTGGGGCCGACGGCGGTGCCGAGGGCCCGGCCGACGGCGGTGCCGCCGGTGAGCCCGGCGTCCACGACGGCGGTGCGGACGGCAGCGCTTGACCGGCCCGGCCGGCGACTTCCCTGATCCCGGCACCCGTGGGGGTGCCGGGATTCTGGAGCGCCGTCTGACCGGTCTCGGCCCTGACGTCTTCGCACGGGACGTCTGGTCGCGCACCGCGCTGCTCACCCGGCACGCGAGCGACTTCTCCGACGTGTTCGACGCCGGCGCGGCGGACGAACTCCTCGCGCGCCGGGGCCTGCGCACGCCCTTCCTCCGCGTCGCCAAGAACGGCACCGTGCTCCCCGAGTCGTCCTTCACCTCGCCCGGTGGAGTCGGCGCCACCATCGCCGACCAGCTCGACGACACCGCGCTGTGGCGGCTGTTCGCCGACGGCGCCACCCTGGTGCTCCAGGCTCTCCAGCGCACCTGGGCGCCGGCCGGGGAACTGTGCGCCGCTCTGAGCGCCGAACTGGGGCACCCCGTGCAGGCCAACGCCTACATCACCCCGCCGCAGAGCCAGGGCTTCGACGACCACTACGACGTCCACGACGTGTTCGTCATCCAGATCCAGGGCAGCAAGCGCTGGCTCGTCCACGAGCCCGTGCACCGCGATCCGCTCAGGGACCAGCCCTGGACCGGCCACCGGGCCGCCGTCGCCGAGGCGGCGGAGGGGCCCGCGTACATCGACACCGTGCTGGAGCCCGGCGACGTCCTCTATCTGCCGCGCGGCTGGCTGCACGCCGCCCGCGCCAAGGGCGAGGTCTCCGTCCACCTGACGCTCGGCGTCCACGTCTGGACCCGGTACGCGCTGGCCGAACAGCTCGCCGAGGCAGCCCTCGCCGCACTGCGCGAGGACCCCTGGACCCGCGCCACGCTGCCGCTCGGCGCCGATGCCACGGCCGACGTGCTCGACGGCGTCCGTGAACGCCTCACCGCCGCGCTGTCCGACGCCGACCCCGCCCCCCAGTTCCACCGCACCCGGCGTGGCCAGGGCCGTCCGGCACCGCTCGGCCCGCTGGCCCAGCTCGCCGCCGTCGAGGCCCTCGCCCCCCAGTCGCCCGTACGCCTGCGCCAAGCCCTGGAAGCCCGGCTGGAGGGGGACCGCCTGATGACCCGCGTCGGCTGGCTCGACCTCCCCGCGACCGACCTGCCCGCCGTGACCCGCCTGCTCGACGGCGAGGTCCGTACGGCCGCTGACCTCGGGCTCCCCCTCGCCGGACGGCTGCTCCGCGCGGGCGTGCTGGTGCCGGGCGGACAGTAGCGGCCCGGTGACCACCACAGACCGGTTCTTCTGCGCCGACGCCGCCCGGATACGCGGCGACTTTCCCGCGGGCACCGCGCCGCGCGGCGCGGTCTGGGTGCTGATCGAGTACCGGGGCGCGTGGCCGGCCAACGGCTACGACGGCATCGACCTGGACCCGGTGGTCAAGGCCCACGTCTGGGCCGCCGCCCACGCAGTGCGCGCCCGCATCTTCCTCGTCCGGCGGCTCGCCCGTCCCAGACCCGAGGGGCCCGGCCGCTGGGCCGTACTGCACTACGAGCGGTCGGGCGCCTACCGCCAGCGCTGGGGCACCTGGAGCAGCGACCAGGACCTCGTGGAGATCGCCGAGGCCCTCCGGTCGCCGGGCCGTCTCGACCAGCCGCCGGTCGTCCTGGTCTGCGCGCACGGGCAGCACGACATCTGCTGCGCGGTACGCGGCCGGCCGGTGGCGCGGGCGCTCAGCGAGCGGTGGCCCAACCTCGTCTGGGAGTGCACCCACGTGGGCGGGGACCGGTTCGCCGCCAACGTCGTCGTCGTGCCCGACGGGACGTACTACGGCCTCCTCGACCCCGTCTCGGCCGTCGGGGTGGTCGAGGAGCACCTCGCCGGGCGCGTCCACCCCGACTTCCTGCGCGGGTACACCGACCTCGCCCCGCCCCAGCAGGTCGCCGTCGCCGCGCTGCTCGCCCGCTTCGGCCCGGCCGGCCGGCACGACTACACGGTCACCGGCACGGCCCGCGACGGCGACGTCTGGCGCGTCCGCGTCGAACTGCACGCGCCGCACCCGACCGCGTTCGACATCGAGGTGCACGCCCACCGCACGGCCCCCTACCGGCTCACCTGCCGGGGCCCCGTACCGAGCCCGGCGGTCGCCTACGAGGTGCGGTCCATCCACCCGGCCTGACCGCCTGCCCCTCGGCCCGGACACGTACGACGACATCCGCGCCTCCCTGACGGCCCGCCTGGCGGAGCACGAGGCGCACCGGGACACGGCGTACTCGGTGGTCAGCGAGGAATCCGACGCCACGTGAGAACAAAGGTGACGAGAACTGTCACCTTTGGCGTGCACGGTGGAAGCATGACCACACAAGACCTCACCACGCCCCTCGCCGACCGCGTCGCTCTCGTCGCCGGGGCCACCCGGGGCGCCGGGCGGGCGATGGCCGTCGAGCTGGGCCGGGCCGGAGCCACCGTCTATGTCACCGGACGCACCACCCGCGAGCGGACCAGCGAAGTCGGGCGGCAGACCGAGACCATCGAGGAGACGGCGGATCTGGTCACGGCGGCCGGCGGTACCGGAATCGCCGTACCCACCGACCACTTGGACCCCGAGCAGGTGCGGGCGCTCGTCGCGCGGATCGACCGCGAGCAGGGGCGGCTCGACATCCTCGTCAACGACCTCTGGGGCGGCGAACACCTGCTGGTGGGCTCCGTCTTCGGCAAGAAGAGCTGGGAGACCCCGCTCGACGACGGCCTGCGCATCCTGGAACTCGGGGTGCGCTCGCACGTGATCACCGCCGCGCTCGCGCTTCCGCTCCTGATCCGCTCCGAAGGTCCGCTGCACGTGGAGGTCACCGACGGCACGGCCGTCTACAACCGCCGGTACCGGGAGAACCTCTACTACGACCTCGCCAAGAACGCCCCCATCCGCATCGCCTTCGGCCTGGGCGAGGAACTCGCCGAGTACGGCGGCACGGCCGTCGCCGTCACGCCGGGCTTCCTGCGCTCGGAGCAGATGCTCGGCCACTTCGGCGTGACCGAGGAGAACTGGCGCGACGCCATCGCCCGGGAACCCGACTTCGCCACCGCCGAGTCCCCCGCCTACCTCGCCCGCGGCATCGCCGCCCTCGCCGCCGACCCCGGCCGCGCCGCCCGCTGGAACGGCAGGTCCACCTCCAGCGCGGAACTCGCCCGGACCTACGACGTCACGGACATCGACGGCAGCCGGCCGGACGCCTGGGCCTACTTCGAGGAGGTCAAGTCCGGCGGCAAGGAGGGCACTCCCGACGACTACCGCTGACCGGCCACGCCGTACAGCGCGGCGAGATCCCTCGCGTGCGCGCGGAAGCGTTCGCGCAGGCCCTTCGGGGCCAGCACCTCCATGTCCGCGCCCAACTCGCTGAGCTGCGCGAACGCGACCTCCTCCGACTCCACCGGCAGCTCGACCGTCACCCGGCCGTCGGCGTCCGGCCCGCTCGCGGACGCCAGCGCCTCGCCGAGGCCGGCCGGGTCCGCGACGGCGGGCAGCCGGGCGAGCCCGCCCTCGGTCAGACGCAGGGTGGCCGTCGTCCGCAGCAGGGTGCGGGCGAACGCCTCCGCATTGGCCCGCCAGTACCCGGTCAGGTCGAAGCCGGGGTCGCGTACGAAGGGTCCGTCCCCACTGGGGGAGAGGGCCGTGACCCGGTCGACCCGGTACGTGCGCCAGGCACCGCCCGGCCCGTCGGGGACCCGGCCCACGACGTACCAGACGCCCGCCTTCAGCACGAGCCCGTACGGCTGGAGCAGGCGGGTCACCGTGTCGTCCCGGCCCGGCCGCGCGTAGGTGATCTCGACGGTACGGTCGGACCACACCGCGCGGGCCAGCGCCGGCAGCAGCTCGGGGGTCGACGGCTCGCGGAACCAGGCCGGGGCGTCCAGGTGGAAGCGGCGCACCGAGGACTCGGCCGCCGCGCGGAGCGAGGGGAGCAGGGTGGCGGAGAGCTTCAGCCGGGCGGTGTCCGCCGCGTCGGACAGGCCGAGGTCGCGCAGGGCGGTCGGCAGGCCGGAGAGGTAGAGGGTCTCGGCCTCGGTGGGGTGCAGGGTGGTGAGCCGGGTGCGGTGGCCCGGCGCCAGGTGGTAGCCGCCCGCGCGGCCGCGTTCGGCGCGGATGGGGACGCCCGCCTCCTGGAGCGCCTGGGCGTCGCGGATCACCGTACGCCGGGAGACGTCCAGTTCACGGGCGAGGGCGTCGGCGGTCAGGCCGGGGCTGGACTGGACGAGAAGCGCCATGCGGATCAGACGGGCGGCACGCATGGGTCAAGCATCGTGCACCGGGGAGGCGCGGGCGTGCCGCACCTCCCCGGCCGCGGTCACGACCGGGCGAAGTCGCGCGGCCGGAACTTCCGTTCCTTCAGATGCCGTTCGATGTCCTCCAGGCTGCGCCCGGTGAGTTCCGGCATCCGCCGCCAGACGAACAGCCAGGCGGCGACGTTGAAGAGGGCGTAGATCCAGAAGACCTGTCCCACGCCGAAGGCATTGATCATTGTCAGCAGGGTGAGGGTGATCAGCAGGTTGGTGCTCCACAGGGTGGCCGACTGCACGCTGGTGGCGGCCGACCGCACCGACAGCGGGTGGATCTCCGATCCGGTGAGCCAGCCCATGAGCTGGAGGCCGCCGGCGTTGAAGAACATGAAGGCCAGCAGGCAGCCCACGATCGCCGGGACGTAGGCGCGGGTGCCGTGGCCGGTGACGTAGAGGGCGCCGAGGGCGAAGAGGCTGAGCGCGGCACCGGGCACCATGACCAGGGTGAGCCTGCGGCGGCCGACCTTGTCCACGATCCACAGGCCGACGATCATCATCACCAGATAGACCACGCCGAGGGCGACGCTGATCCGGAGTGCGTCGGCCTGCGGGAAGCCGTTGTCGGTGAGAATGGTCGGGGCGTAGTAGATGATCATTTCGATGCCGGAGAGCTGGGTGAAGGCCGCGATGCCGCAGCCGACGATCAGCGCCGGGCGCACCCACGGCTGCCGCAGCCCGCGCCAGCCCCGTTCGGCACGGTCGGTTTCCTCCTGCTGCCTGGCCAGGCCGGCGATCTCGTCCAGCTCGGCCGCTACGTCGTAACCCTCGGGCCGCAGCTCCTGAAGCACCTCGCGCGCCCGGTCCGTCCGCCCGTGGCGGAGGATCAGCCAGCGGGGGCTCTCGGGGAGCCGCAACTGGCCCAGCAGCATCAGCAGGGCCGGTACGGCGGCCGCGCCGATCGCCACCCGCCAGGACACTGCCTCGCTCGCGCCGACGATCGTGGCGATCACGATGCCCGCGCCGATGGCGAGCTGGAAGCAGAGCACCAGCCGCCCGCGGATCGCCATGGGGGCCAGCTCCGCCACGTACATCGGCACGGTCTGGGTGGCGCCGCCGACCGCGAAGCCCAGCAGCACGCGGGCCAGGGCCAGCCCGACCGCGTTGGGGGCGAAGGCGCAGGTCAGGCTGCCCGCGATGAAGATCCCACAGATCAGCAGGATGGTGCGGTGCCGCCCGAAGCGCTCGCACAGCCGGCTGCACACCAGCGAGCCGATCACCGCGCCGAGCAGGATGCCCGCCGCGATGGTCTCCTTCATGGTGCTGCCGATGTGGAACTCGTCGGAGATCTGCAGCAGCGCGCCGGAGATGATGCCGGTGTCGTAGCCGTACAGCAGCCC
Organism: Streptomyces griseoluteus; assembly: GCF_004784465.1. Lineage (GTDB taxonomy): Bacteria > Actinomycetota > Actinomycetes > Streptomycetales > Streptomycetaceae > Streptomyces > Streptomyces griseoluteus. The sequence goes on from NZ_SRRU01000008.1 coordinate 80,684, forward strand.
GCTGATCGCCGACACGACGGCCGCCATCAGCATGTGCCCGTTCAGGCCGCCCGCTTCCGCGCGGTCCGTCCGGCGTGTCTCCGCCGCTGTCCCTCTTTCGTGTGACCCGCTCGGGCGGCGGTCATCCACGCTCTGCACTGACACCATGATCCATTCCTTCGAATCCGGGTCTCTCGGCGCCCGGACCGGGACCGTCTGCCCTGATGAGAGCGGGTAATGCGCACGAAAGGGGCGGACCATACCAGCCGGCGACGCAGCGCGTGCGCACAGACACGCAATGTTGTCATGGGTCAAGCAATACGGAATGCTCTTGCGCATGTACTCCCAGCAACAGCACGACGAGGGCGGAACAGGAGTGTCCGCCTCCGCGCAGTGGGGCTCGGTGTGGGTGATGGAGCTGCGCGGCGAACTCGACCTGGCCTTCATCGACCGCGTCGAGCGCGCCACCGCCCAGGTCCTGCGGCTCTTCCCCGGCCCGCTCGTGTACGACCTCCAGCACCTGAACTTCGCCGACTCCCTGCTCGTCAACCACCTTCTCGCCACCCGGCGGCAGCGCCCGGTCGGACTGATAGGCACCAACCGGTACGTGGACCGCATGCTCGAAGTCACCGGCACCGCCGCGGTGCTGCCCACCTTCGCCAGCCCGGAGGCCGCCGAGGCCGGGCTCACGCGCGCACGGTAGCGCCCTTGGTGCGCACCGGCGCTGTCTCCGGCAGCCGCCAGGTGCTCAGCGCGCCGGCGAGCCCGGCCGCCGTCATGTACGCGGCCAGATACCTGCGCCGGTCCCCGCCCGCGCCGACCAGCAGAGTGGCGATGCAGGGCGAAGTCCCGGCGAAAATGACGCCGTTGATCTCGCGCACGAAGATCAGCCCGCTGTAACGGACCTCGGTGGCAGCGACTCGGCGTAGAAGGTGCCGGCGACCGCGAAGATCGAGTTGAGGAAGAGGGCGAACGCGACGGTGATCGCCGGGTAGATCCGCCACGGCTCTGGGCCCCGGTACTGCCCGTGCTGTGCCGGATGATGCAGGGCTTCGGCGTCGGCGCCGAACTCGGCGGCGCGTACGTCATGTCGACGGAGGCCGCCCAGGAGCACAAGCGCGGGTTCTACGGATCGCTGCCCGGCGCGGGCGAGTTCATCGGCGTGGTCATGGCGTCCGGCGCGGTCGCCGCCGTCCCCACGCTGCCCGAGGACGATCTCCTCAGCCGGGGCTGGCGTATCCCGTTCCTGGCCAGTGCCCGCGGTGGGGCGGATTCCTGGCGGGCGGATGCGCTCGTCGGCGGGCTCATCGCACTCCCCTTCGCCATCGGTCGGGACTCGCGCGCCTCTTGTTGCAGCATATGCACGCCTGTTGCGCAAGGGCTGCTAACGTTCTTCGCGGCCACAGCCGCATGTCAATGGAGGGGACGGCGATGACCGGAACGACGGTCTGCCTCGGTGAGACGATGGCGCAGGTCACCCCGGCCGACGGCGAAGGGCTGGAGCACAGCCGGGAGTTGCGGCTCGCCGCCGCGGGGGCCGAGTCGACGGTGGCGCAGTATCTGGCCGACCTGGGGCACCGGTCGGCGTGGGTGAGCCGGGTCGGGGACGACCCGCTCGGGCGGCGGATCGTCGCGGCTGTCGGTGGGCGCGGAGTGGATGTCGGCGGGGTCCGGATCGACCCGGAAGCGCCGACCGGCGTCTACTTCAAGGACCCCGGGCCGGAAGGCACCCGTGTGCACTACTACCGGCGCGGGTCGGCGGCCGCACGGATGGGTCCGGCTGATGCCGAGCGCGTCGACCTGGCCGGGGCGCGGCTGCTGCATCTGACCGGGATCACGCCCGCGTTGTCGGCGGGGTGCGCGGAGCTGGTGGAGCTGCTGATGGAACGTGCGGCGCGAGCGGGGGTGCTGGTGTCCTTCGACGTCAATCACCGGCCCGCACTGTGGAGTTCGGTCGATGAGGCGGGTCTGGCGCTGCGCGACCTGGCCCGCCGGGCCGACCTCGTGTTCGTCGGCCGGGACGAGGGCGAGCGGCTGTGGGGAACCGCCACGGCGGAGGAGATCCACGCCCACCTCGCGCCGCGCGGCACGCTGGTCGTGAAGGACGGGGAGGTCGGCGCCACCGAATTCAGCGGCTCGGCACGGGAGTTCGTGCCCGCACCCGCGGTCGAGGTCGTCGAGGCGGTCGGCGCCGGAGACGCCTTCGCCGCCGGATACCTGAGCGGACTCCTGCACGGGTCCGACTCCGCCGAGCGGCTCGCCCTCGGGCACCGCCTCGCCGGGCGCACCCTGCGCAGTATCGAGGACTATGTGCCCGCCGACACCTCGGAAGGGAACTGACACCATGTCACAGACGGTGAGACGGGCCATCGACATCCTGGAGTTCATCGCCCGCGGACCCCGTACCCAGACCGAGGTGGGCGACCACCTCGGCGTGCACCGGTCGACCGCGCTGCGCATCCTGGAGTCGCTGACCGAGGGCGGACTCGCGCGGCGGCTGCCCGACGGGCGGTACGCGGTGGGGCACCGCCTCGCCGGACTCGCCCAACTCGCCGTGGAGCAGTTCGGGCTCAAGGAGATCGCGGCCGGCCATCTGCGCACGCTGGGCGAACACTGCGGCCACACCGTGCACCTGGCCGCGCTGGAGGACGGGCGGATCGTCTACGTCGACAAGATCGACCCGGTGGACGGAGTGCGTCTGTACTCCCAGATCGGCCGGCCCGTGACCCTGCACACCGCCGGTGTCGCCAAGGCGATCCTCGCCCACCTGCCGCGGCCCACCGCCGAAGCCCTGCTCGCCGGCTGCGACTTCGCCCCGCACACCGGCACCACGATCACCGACCCGGCCGCCTACCGGAAGGCGCTGGACGAGACCCGCGCACGCGGCTTCGCCGTGGACGACGGCGAGTACGAGGACTACGTGAACTGCGTCGCCGTACCCGTACGGGACAGCGGCGGCGAGGTGATCGCGGCGGTCTCCGTGACCGCCCTCAAGGCGAAGGCGGACCTCACCGCGCTGGAGCGGGACGTGCTGCCCGAACTGACCACCACCGCAGAGACGATCTCCAGGGAGCTGGGATGGCGACCGTGAACCCCCTGACCTTCGACCGGATCTTCGCCAAGGCGCCCGTGATGGCGATCCTGCGCGGGATGCCGCTCGACAAGTCCGTCGAACTGGCCACCCGTGCCTGGGACCTGGGTATCGAGTGCGTCGAGGTGCCGGTGCAGAGCCGGAAGTCCGCGGAGGTCCTCGCCGCCGTCGTGAAGGCGGGCGTCGAGCGCGGCAGGCCGGTCGGCGCGGGCACCGTCACCACGGCGGAGCGGCTGGCGTGGGCGGTGTCTGCCGGAGCGGCCTTCACCGTGGCTCCGGGGTTGGACGCCGGGGTGGCGCGGGCCAGCCTCGACGCCGGGCTGCCGCATCTGCCCGGCGTGGCGACGGCCACCGATGTCCAGGCCGCGCGGGCGCTGGGTCTGGACTGGCTGAAGGCGTTCCCGGCGAGCGTGCTGGGCCCGGACTGGTTCCGCGCCATGCGCGGGCCCTTCCCCGAGGTGCCGTTCGTCGCCACCGGCGGCATCGACGCGTCGAACGCGGCCGCGTACCTGGCGGCGGGCGCCAGGGTCGTCGCCGTCGGCTCGGCCCTCGACGACCCGGATCAACTCCTCTCCCTGGCCGACCTCCTGAAGCACTGACTCACCCGCACGCAGTACTGCGGTCGGGCATCGCGCTCGCCCAGCCCGACCTCTCGCACGCCGGGGGCATCTCCGAGGTGCGCCGGATCGCGGCCCAGGCCGAGGTGCACGGCGTGGGACTCGCCTCGCACTGCCCGCTGGGCCCCATCGCCCTCGCGGCCTGCCTCCAGGTGGACTTCGCCAGCCCGAACGCGCTCATCCAGGAGACCAGCCCCGGCATCCACTACACCGTCGGCTCCGACCTCGGTGACCACCTCGTCGACACCTCCGTATTCGACTTCGACACCACCGACGGCCACATGGCCCGCCTGACCGCGCCCGGCCTCGGCATCGAGATCGAGGAGGACGCCGTAGCCAAGGCCGCGCGGAGCGGCCACCGCTGGCACAACCCGGTGTGGCGGCACCCGGACGGGTCCTTCGCGGAGTGGTGAAGCCGGCGCGGTGACAACGAGGCGGTCGGACCGCGAACACGCCCTCGCGTGACCCGGCCGCCGCGCCGTCACCCGTCCCGGTGCGCGCGCGGTGATCCGTCGCCTGCCGCAGCCAGGGTCGCCCTTACCCGCTGGTCCTCGCGAGCGGAGCCGACGTCCCGTTCCAGGGGAGTACGGCTCACGGCTGTGGCGAGGTCCTCCAAGGCCCGTTTCTGCAGTTCCGCCTCGCGCCGCACGACAGGGCTTCCGTTTCCGGCGGCGGCGTCCTGCCACGCGTGGAGCGCCTCCTCCACGCGTCCCCAGTCCGGATTCCTGCGCTCCCGCACGGCGACCGCCGCCTTCGCGGTGTCCGTCTCCAGAGCCTCGGCGAACCGCTCCGCCTCGGGGACGGAACGGCCGTCGGCCCGCGGGAGGTGGCTCTCCATGAGCATCGCTGCCCGGCCGAACCCCTTGAGCGCGTCCTGGGCCTCCTCCGCCTCGCGCGACGTCAGACCCCTGGGGCGGACCGGTTCCCGCCTTGCCCGGTCGTACGCCTCCTGCCAGGCGGCGTGTGCCTCCCTGCTCCCCAGCAGCGCCCGGCGCATGTCGGCGTGATGCTCCCGGGTCGGTTCGGCGTAGTCGCGGAGCACCGCGGCCGCGTAGCGGCCGTTGGCGGCGAGCCAGTCCGCGAGCCGGCCCTGCAGCCGGGGTGTCTCCCAGGCGGGGAACACCAGGTAGGCCAGCATCGCCAGGGCCCCGCCCAGCAGGGTGAGCACCACCCGCTCCGGGACCGTCTGCTCCCACGCCTGGCCGCCCATGCCGAGCAGGAAGACGACGTACGCGGCGGTGAAGCACTGGGTGTAGGCGTAGCCGGTGCGGTTCAGCGTGTACGACACGCCCGCCGCGAGCACCGTCAGCGCGCCCGACACGTAGGGGTCCGGGTCCAGGGCCCGCACCACGCCGGTGGCGAGCGCGACCCCCGCCACGGTGCCGGCGAGACGGGCCACCGCACGCGCGTACGTCCGGTGGAAGTCCGGCCGCATCACCAGCACCGAGGCGAGGGGCGCCCAGTATCCGTGGCCCAGGGGCAGCCGGGCGGCGATCAGATAGCCGAGCGTGGCCACCGCCGCCAGGCGGACGGCGTGCCGGAACACGGGCGAGTCCGGGCGGAGCTCGCGGCGGACCGCCCGGACCACGACCGGGACCAGCCGCAGCATCGTCGGGCGCTCCAGGAACTCGGCGCCGGCGGGGCCGCGCGGCATCGGCGTCCTCCCGGGCGGGCAGCCGCTCCCGGCGATCTCCAACGCCTCGCCGAGCAGTTCCACGAGCCGCTCAGCGGCCTGCCGTGCGGGGCCCTCCAGCACCTCGTGCTCCTCGTCGACCCGCAGGGCGTCCATGGTCTCGGGCCGCACCTCGGCGGGAGTGCCGTGCCGGATCGAACGGGCGGCCGCATCCAGAACGTCGGCCGCCGCGTCCAGCAACTCCCGCGCGCGGTCCCGCCCGGGTCCCTCCGCCGGGGCGCCCACGGCCGGGTCGGCGAGCGCCGCGATCACCGGGCGAATGCGCTCGGCGAGTCCCCGGGGGCCGTGCAGGGCGGGGGGACGGGTGCGGGCCTGCGACGGGGTCACGGCGGCCGCGTCCCGTGCCGTCATCAACGGCGCCGGGTCGAAGGGGGCGGTCGGGTCGTGCCGCAACCGGCGGGCGTAGTCCGCCACGGCGGCAAGAGCGTCGGCGAGCGCGTCACGATGCGCTCCCCAGCGCCGGATCGGGAACAGCAGGATCAGCATGGCCTGGATCACGCCTCCGAGTGCGATGACCCCGGCGTGCTCCAGAGCCCGCCCGGCGCTCGTGGGCAAGGTGATGGTCACCAGCATGCTGCCCACGGTCGTCGCCGCGATGATCCCGGCGGTCGATCCGACGGCCCACGCCATCCCCGCGGCGAAGGCCCACAGGGCCAGCAGCGGGAGGAACGTCACGAGCCGCCCCGCCGCCAGGTAGCCCACGAAGGTGCTGAGCGCCAGAGCCACGCCCGTGCCCAGCGCGACCACCTTGCGCGGACGCCAGCTCCGCTGGAAGGTGGCCCCACCCGCGGAGTAGGCGCCGAGGGCGGCGGACGCCGCATACGCGGGGGAGGCCAGCCACAGCGCCGCTCCGACGACGATCGCCAGCCCGGCGGCCGCGCGCAGCGCGAGCAGTGGCTCCAGCCGGGTCTCCTCGATCTTGAGCCCGGATCGCACGACCTCGCCGAAGGCCTGCCGCCACGTCACGGCCGACCGCCTGGCCGGAACGCCCTGCCGGGTCGCTTCGGCGTCGTCCAGGTGCGGCAGCCGTCGGCCAAGGAAGCCTCCCACACGGTCCGTTGACCCGCCGGCGACCGCAGCCGCTGGACCGGGTGCTGCTACGGCGGACACTGCTGACCGTCCGCCGTCCGGGTCCCCGTCGGCCGCCGGGGCGAAACGACCCACGCACCGGCCCGTTCCGCGGAGCCGCCCCGCTCCCCGCCCGCCGCGCGGTTCCCGGCGCGATCGGGGTAGTCAGGGAGGATGGACAAGGACGCGACCGACTCCTTCGTGCACGTCCGGGGCGCCGGTGAGAACAACCTGCGGGACATCGATGTCGACCTTCCGCGCGACGCGATGGTCGCCTTCACCGGCGTCTCCGGTTCGGGCAAGTCCTCGCTCGCGTTCGGCACGCTCTACGCGGAGGCCCAGCGGCGCTACTTCGAGTCCGTGGCACCGTACGCCCGAAGGCTGTTGCAGCAGGTCGGCGCACCGCACGTGCAGGACATCACCGGACTGCCACCGGCCGTGGCCCTGCAGCAGCGCCGTGGGTCGCCCAGCTCGCGCTCGACGGTCGGCACCCTCACCACCCTGTCCAATCTGCTGCGCATGCTGTACTCCCGCGCCGGCACCTATCCGCCCGGGGCCGCACGGCTGGATGCCGAGGCGTTCTCACCCAACACCGCGGCCGGCGCCTGCCCCGAGTGCCACGGACTGGGCGTGGTGCACGACGTCGCCGAGGACCTGCTGGTCCCGGACCCCTCGCTGAGCATCCGCGAGGGAGCGATCGCCGCCTGGCCGGGCGCCTGGCAGGGCGCCAACCTGCGCAGTGTCGTGAACGGCCTGGGGATCGACATCGACCGGCCGTGGCGCAGGCTCCGGAAGAAGGACCGGGACTGGCTGCTGTACACGGACGAGCAGCCCTCCGTGTACATCGAGCCGGAGGAGGACCGCATCGACTACGGCTACCAGGGGAAGTTCTGGAGCGCCCGCAAGCACGTCATGCACGTTCTCGCCGACTCCAAGAGCGAGAAGATGCGCGAACGGGCGCTCCGGTTCGTCAGGAGTGTGCCCTGCCCCGAGTGCCACGGCAGCGGACTGCGGCCCGAGGCGCTCGCCGTGACCTTCGCCGGACGTTCCATCGCCGAGCTCAACGCGATGCCGCTCACCGAGGTCGTGGCGCTGCTGCGGCCCGTCGCGGGGCGGTCCGAGGCCGACGCCACCACCTCGACCGCCCGGTCCGGGGAGACGACCGAGGTCGCGGTCCGGATCTGCGGCGACCTGGTCGCGCGCATCGACGTGCTGCTCGGCCTGGGCCTCGGATATCTCAGCCTCGGGCGCCGCTCGACAACCCTGTCGCCCGGCGAGGCGCAGCGCCTGCGGATCGCCACCCAGCTCCGCTCGGGGCTGTTCGGCGTCGTCTACGTCCTCGACGAACCCTCCGCGGGCCTGCACCCGGCTGACGCGGAACCGCTGCTGGACGCGCTGGACCGCCTCAAGGCCACGGGCAACTCGCTGTTCGTCGTGGAGCACGACATGGACGTCGTACGGCGGGCGGACTGGGTGGTCGACATCGGCCCCGGTGCGGGCGAGGGCGGCGGCCGCGTGCTGTACAGCGGCCCGGTCGCCGGTCTGGAGCGGGTCGGGGAGTCGGCCACGAGCCAGTACCTGTTCGGGCGGGCCCAGCCGCTCGATCACCACTCACGCACCCCGCACGGCTGGCTGCACCTGCGCGGCGTCTCCCGGCACAATCTGCGGGACGTGTCCGTCGACGTACCGCTGTGCGTACTGACGGCGGTGACGGGCGTGTCCGGTTCCGGAAAGTCGACGCTGGTGACGCAGGTGCTCGCCGAAGTCGTCCGCGGCCACCTCGGACTCGCACCCGAGGAACCCGACGAGGCGCTGCTGGAGGTCGACGTCCAGGACGCGTCGGGGGTCGAGTCGTTCGACCGGCTGGTCCTGGTCGACCAACGGCCCATCGGCCGGACTCCCCGGTCCAACCTGGCCACGTACACGGGGATGTTCGACGCCGTGCGGAAGCTGTACGCGGCGACGGACGAGGCGAGGGCGCGCGGCTACTCGGCCGGGCGGTTCTCCTTCAACGTGCCCGAAGGGCGGTGCGAGACCTGCCAGGGCGAGGGATTCGTCGCGGTGGAACTGCTGTTCCTGCCCGGCACCTACGCGCCGTGCCCCACCTGCCACGGCGCCCGGTACAACTCCGAAACGCTGGAAGTCACCTACCGCGGCAAGAACATCGCCGACGTACTGGCGCTGTCCGTCGACGCCGCCGCCGAGTTCCTGGCCGCCGTCCCGGCCGCCTCGCGCAGCCTGGAGACGCTGCGCGAGGTGGGACTGGGGTACCTGCGGCTGGGCCAGCCCGCGACGGAACTCAGCGGTGGTGAGGCGCAGCGCATCAAACTGGCCACCGAACTGCAGCGAGCCCGGCGCGGGCACGCGCTCTACCTGCTCGACGAGCCGACGGCGGGGCTGCACCCCGCGGACATCGCACTGCTGCTGCGACAGCTCCACCGGCTCGTGGACGCCGGCAACACGGTCGTCGTCGTCGAGCACGACCTCGCCACGATCGCCACCGCCGACTGGATCATCGACCTCGGCCCGGGCGGCGGCGACGCGGGCGGGCGGGTGGTCGCGGCGGGCCCGCCGGCCAAGGTGGCGAAGGCCCGCCGCAGCGCCACCGCGCCCTACCTCGCGGCCCGGCTCGCACACTCCTGACCCCGGCGCGAGCCGGGCACCGGTCAGGAGTCCAGAGACATGCACCGGGGCGCGGCTGCTACAGCAGCCGGTCGAACACCGCGGTCACGCCCTCCCAGTGGCTGGTCTGCGGGTTCTTGACGTCGGGATAGACGATCTTGAACGTCTCGGCGAGGGCGACGCTGAGACCGCCGATGATCTCGGGGTAGCGCTCTTCGGTCTCCTGAGTGGGTGTCCTGTCGAGGGGAGGGTGCGCGGCGAGCTGTTCCAGGATCGGCTTCAGCTCGACCTCCTCGTCGAGCCGCCGGAACCGGTGGATGCTCTCCTGGAGGCCCTTGGTGATCGGCAGGTCCCACGGTTCGACGGTGTCCCTGCCATTGGCCTTGGCCGTCGCCTGGCCGATGACCAGGAGGTCGTAGAGCTTGTCGTCGACGAAGTCGCTGTACCGCTTCAGGTCGCTCTTGTCGACGTCGAGGCTTGCGGCGGCGCGGAAGAACCTCTCGAACTTCGACACACCCATCACGGTCATGCCTCTCGCCTCCTCACCGGGAACGGACGGCGCGGTTCGCTCCCGCCCGCGCCGCCATCGGCTCTTACCCGGTCGAGATTCGCAGAGCCCCCTGCTGAGCGCCTCCGCACCCCAGGCCGAAAAGGGACAGCCCGTCCCACCCTGGCAGAGCAGCATGAAGGCGGGACTTGTGCTCGGAGGGCTAGCGAGCGCGCTGCCTTTCCTCCCGCGGGGAGCAGGCAGGGTGCGGTCCACATCCGGAGCATGGACATGTGGCCCCTCACCCCACCTCCCACCGCAAAACTTGAGAAAAAGGACGGCTCATGGACTACAACACCTTCCTCGACACCGTCACCCAGCGCGCCCCTGTCCCCCCGGAAAAGGTGGAACCCCTCACGCGCGCCACCCTGGAAACCCTGGCCGAGCGGCTCACCAAAGGTGAGGCGCACGACCTCGCGTCCGAACTGCCCAAGCCGCTGAAGGAACAGTTGGTCTCTCCTACTCCGGAGGCCCAGCGTTTCGGACTCGACGAGTTCATCAACCGGGTGAGCAGCCGAGCGGGAGTGAGCCCGAACGAGGCCCGCGAGGGCATACGGGCGGAGCTGACCACCCTGAGGGACGCGGTCAGTGAGGGCGAGTTCCGCGACGTGATGTCCCAGCTGCCCAAGGAGTTCGAGGAGCTCGTGGGCGTGCCGGGCTAGAGACGAACGTCGCGGACGCGGACAGGCGTGAATCGCCGGAGGATCGCATGACAGAACCGACAGTTCCCTCAGCCGGCGCGCCCGTGGACGTCCAGGGCGATGAGCAGCGGCCCTTCTCCGAGCATCCGGCCATGGCCAGGGCGTATCCCGGCGGCAGGATGACCGTGGGTGCCATCACCCCCCTGGAGGGCTTCGACGGGCCGGTGCCGTCTCTGGCCGGGCACATGGAGCGGATCCAGCAGGCCGAGCGGGCCGGCTTCGCCTCGGTGTGGGTCCGGGACGTGCCGCTGCTGGACCCCAGCTTCGGGGACACCGGGCAGGTCTTCGATCCGTGGGTGTACCTGGGGCAGCTCACCGCCCGCACCACCTCGATCACACTGGGCACCGCCAGCATCGTCATGCCGCTGCGGCATCCGCTGCACACCGCGAAGGCGGCCGCCTCGGTGGACCAGTTGTCCGGAGGACGGCTCCTGCTCGGGGTGGCCACCGGTGACCGGCCCGTGGAGTTCCCGGCCTTCGGGCAGGACCTGGAAGGCCGGGCCGCGAGATTCCGGCAGTCGCTGGCGTACTTCCGTGTCGTCCTCGAGCACCGCTTCCCGCACGTGGACTCGCCGCTCGGCCGGATGGCAGGCACCGATCTCCTGCCCAAGCCGGTGTACCAGCGGATTCCCGTACTGATGACGGGACACGGCAGGCAGGACGTCCGGTGGATCGCCGACCACACGGACGGCTGGCTGTACTACACCCCTCCGCTGCAGCAGCAGGCCGCGAACATCGCGCGGTGGCGGGAGCTGACCCAGGGCGACGGTGGTGCGTTCAAGCCGTACGCGCAGGCCACCTATCTGGACCTGACCGAGGACCCACTGGCCCTGCCCCGGCCCATCCACCAGGGGTTCTCGGTGGGCCGGGTGTCGCTCCTGGGGATGATGCGGACCTGGCAGGAGATCGGCATCGACCAGCTGATGATCAACTTCAAGCACAGCCGCCGCCCGGTCGCCGACGTGATCGACGAACTGGCCGAACACGTGCTGCCGCACTTCCCGCCCGGGCACGTCGGGGCGCGCGGCGAGCCCCGCCGGCCCGTGGGGCGGGCCGGGCCCTGAGGCAGGACGACCTGCGTGCGCCCGTGCGTGGCAGGGCCGGCCTCAGTCCCGGGCCGCGCCGGACGGCCGCCCCTGCGCGTAGTCGCACGTGCCCTCCGCCCGGAACTGCAGGGCCGCCCTGGTCACCTCCGCGCCGAGGCCGCGCAATTGGTCCGCGACCGCCTGGTCGGTGAGGCGTCCGTCGCCGGCGAAGACCCGTGAGGACCGCGGTACCGCGAACACCAGCGGCACCGCCCAGCCGCGCAGCGACCGGACGATGAACTCCATCGCGTTGATCGCCTGCAGGCCCTGCACTCCACCGGCGGTCGTCAGCATGCCCACGGGTTTGTTGCTCAGGTAAGGCGGGTCGTGGTCGGCCAGGAGGGCGAGCCAGTCCACGGCGTTCTTGAACGCGCCACTGACCGACCCGTGGTACGTCGGGCTGCTCCACAGCAGGGCGTCGGCGGCCTGAGCGGTGTCCGCGAGCCGGCGGGCGGACGGAGGGACCGCGCCCTCGGACGTGTAGAACGGGAGGTCCAGCCGCCTGAGGTCGATCACCCGGGTGTCGGCGCCCGCCTCGGCTGCCCCTTCGACCGCCACGCACAGTGCGGTGAGACTGGTCGACGGGGTGCGCAGCGAACCCCCCATTCCGACGACGAGCGGGGGGCGCGCCATGCTGTCAACTCCTTCAGAGCATCTCCAGGGGCGTGGGCCCGCTGGGCGGCGGGAACGCGCGGTCGAGGATGTCGAGCGCCTCGGAGGGGAGGCGGAGCTCCACGGCGCCGCGGTTCTCCCGGACATGGTCGGGTGATCCCGAGCGCGGAATCGCGGCCACCCCCTGCTGCAGCACCCAGGCGAGTGCCACCTGGGTCGGCGTGGCTCCTAGGGCCCGGGCCACGGCCCCCAGTGCCTCGACGCCCAGCAGCCGTCCCTGCTCGATCGGGGAATAGGCCATGACCGTCACGCCGGCCTCGCGGCACCAGGGGAGCAGATCCCACTCGATGCCGCGCCGGGAGAGGTTGTACAGCACCTGGTCCACGGCCACCGCGTCGCCGCCGGGGAGGGCGGTCAGCTCGGTCATGGCGGCGACGTCCAGATTGCTCACGCCCCAGTAGCGGATCTTCCCCGCCTCCATCAGGTCGGTGAATCCGGCAAGGGTCTCCTCCAGGGGCCACCGTCCCCGCCAGTGCAGCAGATAGAGGTCCAGCTGCTCCGACCGGAGGCGCCGCAGACTCGCCTCACAGGCGGCGACGGTGCCCCTCCGGTCGGCGTGGCCGGGCAGCACCTTGCTGACGAGGAAGATCTCCTCCCGGCGTCCTTGCAGAGCCTCCCCGATGAGCTCCTCGGCCGCGCCGTCCCCGTACATCTCCGCCGTGTCGACGACCGTCATGCCCAGGTCCACGCCCAGCCGCAGCGCGGCGATCTCCTGTTCACGCCGGGCCGGGTTCTCGCCCAGGTACCAGGTGCCCTGTCCGAGCGCCGAGATCTCCTCGCCGGAGGGGAGTGCGACCGTTCCGGCCGATTCCGCAGACATTCCGGGCCTCCGTCCGTCGCGAATCCGTGTCACGCACCCGCCCCGAGTGCCCAGGTACGCGCCTCCCAGACAACCGGTGTCGCACGCGCCGCGGAGAGGTCAGGAAGGGCCGGGGGACTGCGCCGGGAGCGCGCCGGAACCGGGCGCGCGGTCGCGCAGCGCGACGGCGACCGACACGACGGCGCCGCAGGAGAGGACCGCCGCGAAGCCGATCATCGCGGTCTGTACGGCGAAATGCCGCAGGGCGATGCTGAACAGGACGGACGGCAGGCCCATTCCCAGGTACGCGACGACGAAGAACACGGCGAGGACCCCCGCGCGGGAAGCCGGCGCGGCCACGGAAACGGCCCGTTCGACGCCTCCCTTGAACAGCAGCCCGGAGCCGGCTCCCGACAGGGACACGGCGACCAGGTAGAGCCAGAGCGCCGGGTGGTAGAGGGCGACGGCGCACAGGACCAGGCCGACCGGGAAGACCACGGCCCCCACGGTCATGACCCGGGGCAGGGGGAGGCGGCCCAGCACCAGTTGGGCGGCCGCCGCGGAACCGAACATGAGGAAGGCCGCCAGGCCGGCCACAAGGTGCGAGTCGGTGTGCAGGGTGCCGTGGAGCACGCTCGCCCCCAGTGAGGAGATCAGGCCGAGGATGGCGAAGGCGAAGGCGCCCAGGGCACCGGCCGCGGCGAACGTCCGCCGTCCGCCGGGGCGCAGGGCGAACCTGAGGGGCGGTTCGGCCGCGGGCAGCTCCAGGTCCACCGTCTCCGGGGTGGACAGGACCAGCGCGAGGCACCCTGCCATGGCGAGCGTGAAGATCGCCTGGGTGGTGATCAGGGGCGCGGGAAGCCACTCGGCGGCGGCGCCGGCGATGAGGGGTCCCGAGGCCAGGCCGCCGAGGTTGGCGGCGGTGGCCACGATGCCGGGCAGCACCGAACCCGTCCGGTCCGGACGGGCCTCGTGGTGGAGGTCGTGCAGGTACGTCGTCGCGGTCGAGGCCATCAGCCCCAGTCCGGCACCGTTCAGAATCCTGCCCGTGATCAGCCCCGGCAGGTCCCGCCACGCCATGAGTACGACCGACGCGACGATGCCGACCAGCAGCGCCGGGACGATGATGCGCCGCCGGCCGAGCCGGTCCGACAGGTGCCCCAGTCCGAGGAAGGCGGCCGCCGCACCCACGACCATCGAGGCGTACGCCACCGTGACCGTGGTCGCGCCGAAGTGGTCCCGGGCCTCGTACAGCGGCCACAGCGGGGTCGGCGCGGTACCGAAGGCCATCAGCACGGTGAAGGCCACCGCCACGAACCAGAAGCCGGTCGCGTGCGAGGCACGGCGTCCGGCCGGGGCGCGGGGCGGCAGGCCGGCGGGAGCGGGTGAGGGGATCCGGTGGGTCGGGTCGCCGGGAGCGTCGGCTGTGGGACGGCTCAGCGGCGTCGGTGCGGCAGGCAGGGGTACCCCTCCTCGGGCGGAAGCGAATGGTGTTTTCCATCCTCCTCACCAGGCAGGATCAATGCCAACGAATGTTTTTGCTGGGCTCCAGCAGTGCGAGTGATACTTCTCCTGTGGAGCTACGTCAGCTGGAGCACTTCATCGCGGTCGCCGAGGAGCTGAGCTTCACGCGTGCCGCCCGTCGGCTGCACGTGGTGCAGTCGGGGGTGTCCGCCGCGATCCGCTCCCTGGAGCGCGAGCTCGGCTGCGCGCTGTTCGAGCGCACGTCGCAGCAGGTCCGGCTCACCGGGGCGGGCGCGGCGCTGCTGCCGGAGGCCCGGGCCACCCTGCACGCCGCCCAGGCGGCCCAGGACGCCGTGCGCGCCGCCCAGGACACGCTGCGCGGCACGGTGAACGTGGGCGCGATGGCTTCGGTCGAGGTGGTGGACCTGCCCGCGCTCCTCGGGCAGCTGCACGCGCGGCATCCGGGGATCGACGTCCGGCTGCGGCTGGCGACGACCGGCTCGGCGGGACTGGCGCACGCGCTGCTCAGGGGAGACCTGGACGTGGCCTTCCTGTCGCTGCCCGAGCGCAAGCCCGCCGGGATCGACGCACGGGAGCTGGCCACCGTGCCGCTCGTCCTGGTGGTGAGCGCCGCCCATCCGCTCGCGGAGCGGGCGGAGTTGACACTCGCGGACCTCGTGGGGGAGCCCTTCGTGGACTTCCCGCCGGGCTACGGCAACCGCGAGGTGGTCGACCGGGCGTTCGCGGCGGCGGGCGTCGTACGCCGGGTGGCCCTGGAAGTGCCCGACATCGACATGGGGGCGGCACTGGTCCGGCACGGCCTGGGCATCGCCTTCCTGCCCGCGTTCGCCGTCGCCCGCACCCCCGGCCTGCACGTCCTCGATGTCCCCGGCACCGTACTCCGGTGGAGCATGCACCTGGGCACGTCGTCGACCCGGCGGCCCAGCGCGGCGGTGCGGGCGCTGCTCGACCTGGTCGACCTCCACGTCATCGCCCGCTGACGCCAGGTGTGAGCGGGTCCAGGCGTGGAAACCCGAGGGGCCCCGACTCCAGGGAGGCGTCATGAACGCCAATGTCACTGCCCAGAAAAGCCCCATAGCCACCGTCAATCCGTACACCGGTGAACGGGTTCGGGAGTTCCCGGCGCTGAGCGAGGAGGAGGTGGAGCGCGCGATCGACGCGGCGCACCGCAGCTTCCAGGACTGGCGTGCCCGGTCCAGGGCCGACCGGGGAGCCGTCGTGCAACGCGCCGGCCGGCTCATGAGGGAGCGCAAGGAGGAACTCGCCGGGCTGCTGACCCTGGAGGTCGGCAAGCTGATCAACTCCAGCCGTGCCGAGGCCGACCTCGCGTCCGACATCCTCACCTACTACGGCGAGCACGGTCCCGAACTGCTGCAAGAGCGCCCCCTGCCCGTCCCCGAGGGCACGGCCGTGCTGGTGAACGAGCCGCTCGGCGTCCTCCTCGGGGTGATGCCCTGGAACTTCCCGCTGTACCAGGTGGTCCGATTCGCGGGTCCGAACCTCGTCCTCGGCAACACGATCCTGCTCAAGCACGCGAGCAGTTGCCCCCAGTCCGCTCTGGCACTCGAGCAGCTGTTCAGGGATGCGGGTGTACCCGCCGGGGTCTACACCAATCTCTTCGTGCGGGGCCGGGACGTAGGGAAGATCATCGATGACGCCCGTGTGCAGGGAGCGTCCCTGACCGGTAGTGAGCGGGCGGGCGTGAGCGTGGGCGAGATCGCCGGCCGCAATGTCAAGAAGTCCGTCCTCGAGCTGGGCGGCAGTGATCCCTTCGTCGTGCTGGACGGTCACAACCTCGACCGCACCGTCTACGCGGCGTTCCTCGGCCGGATGGGCAACACCGGGCAGTGCTGCGTGGCGGCCAAGCGCTTCATCGCCCTTGCCGACGTCTACGACGCCTTCCTCACCGGGCTGCGTGACCGGATGGGCGAGGTCCAGCCGGGAGATCCGGCGGACCCCGACACCACGCTCGGCCCGCTGTCCTCCGAGTCCGCGGCCGAACTCCTGATGGAACAGGTCCGTGACGCGGTGGACAAGGGAGCCACGGTGGTGCTGGGCGGCGGGCGGCCCGACCTGCCGGGGGCGTTCGTCGAGCCGACCGTCCTCACCGACGTCACACCGGACATGCGGGCCTACCGGGAAGAGCTCTTCGGCCCCGTCGCCGTCGTCTACCGGGTCGCCGACGAGGACGAGGCCGTGGCGCTGGCCAACACCTCCCGCTACGGCCTGGGAGGCGCGGTCTTCGCCGCCGACCCGGAACGTGCTCGCCAGGTCGCGGACCGGCTGGAGGCGGGCATGGTGTGGATCAACCACCCGACGGCGTCCCGGCCGGAACTGCCCTTCGGCGGCATCAAGCGTTCCGGCTACGGGCGCGAGCTCGGCGACGTGGGCATCGTGGAATTCGCGAACCGCAAGCTCGTGCGCTACGTGGACGCCGACGCCCCGATCGCAGAGGTGCTGGGCTGACCGCGAGCCGGTCGACGGCGCGCGTCGGCCGGCATGCGCGTTCCAGCGAGGTGTCAGCCCGGTCCGCCCAGCACGATCTTCCACACCCGGGTCGCCACCTGGAGGTTCAGCCGGTCCTCGACGTCCGCGAGGTCGTGGCCGCTGATGTCGCGGATGCGCTGGAGCCGGTAGCGCAGCGTGCTGCGGTGGATCGCGAGGGAGTCGGCGGTCTCGTCGTAGTTGCCGCCGCAGTCGAAGTACCGGGACAGGGTCTCCACCATGGCCGCGTGGTGCCGGGAGTCGTAGTCGATGAGCCGCCCGAGCCACTCGTGGACGAACGTCTCCAGTTCCCGGTAGTCGCTGCCGGGTCCCAGGATGCGGTAGAGGCCCAGCTCGTCGAAGAACGTCGCGCCGTAGCGCTCCCGGGAGTGGCGGCGCACGTCCAGGGCGCGCTGCGCCTCCCGGTAGTGGTGGGGGATGGCGTCCACGGCGTCGCAGGGGGCGCTCACCCCGATCGTCCCGGACCGGGTCCCGGTCTCCCGGGCGAGCGCCTCGTACAGCGCGCGGGCGGGCGGCCTGTCGTCGGCGACAAGGACGACGTGCCCGGACCGGCGGGTCAGCAGCGAGCGCATGCCCACGGTGGAGGCCGCCCGGCCCACGGCCTGCGCGAAGGAATCGTCCGCCGTCCGGTTGGACCACCGCACCACCACGATGTAGTGGCTGCGGTGCAGGTCGTGTCCGACTGCCTCGGACCGCGCGTAGGCACCCGCCCCGGCCGTCCCTGCCAGGAGATCGTCGACCAGCTCCCGGTGCAGCCTGCGCTCCACTTCGGCCAGATCGCGCAGGTGCGCCAGCTCCAGGGAGAGTGACTTGGCGGCGTGCCCGAGCGCGAACACGGTGTGCTCGTCGGCCTCGTCCCGGACATCTACCAGAGCCAGCACGCCCAGGATCTCGCCCTGCAGACGGACCAGGGCTACCAGCCGGTCCTCCATCCGCACCGGCCCCGCCTCCCGGGCCACGGCGTGCAGCATCGCGTCCCGGCGCACGGGGTCGGGTTCGGGATAGGGGTCGGGGCGGCCGGGGCCGGTCCAGGCCCTCAGCCGGCCGAAACGGTCCTCGACCAGCGCGGGAAGCCCGGTCAGCCTGTGCAGTGCGCGGGTGACGGCTTCCTCGCCGCCGTCACCGCCGCTGGAGGCAGCGACGCCCGCCAGGAGAGCGTGGACGGCCCGCTCGTAGCCCAGCTCGGCCACCACAGAGATCAACTTCCGCTGGAGGGCTGTACGTTCCTCCCGCAGCCGGCGCAGCTCCAGCGCGTCCTCGCAGCGGCGGCGGTGCGCGAAGACGACCGACAGTGCGGCGGCGGTGTGCCCGACGAGCGTGGTGAGCAGGGATCGCTCGGCCTCGGTGGGCCGGGAGCGGGACGTCACCACGAGGTAGCCGTGGAGTCCCTCGAGTCCGCGCAGGCCCATGGCCCGGCCCCAGGGCCTGCCGGGGACGGCCACGGGGCCGTCCTGCCCGGCCAGCTCCCGCACCCTCCGGCCCACGGCCGAGGCATGTGTCCGCCCGTTCCCCGGGCTGGGAACCAGGTCTCCGCCCACCGTGAGATACCCGGCCTCGGCGCTGTACGGCCCGGCGGCGGCTATGTGGTCCATGGCCAGGCGCAGGATCTCGCCTTCGTCCGGGGCGTCGAACAGGGCCTGGGAGAGCACCATCAGGTCGTCGAGGGCATGGTCGGTGGGCGTGCGGGTGGGTGGGCGGGGCCCTGTGCGCGCCGGGGTGGGCTGCCGCCCGGCGCTGCCCCGTGGAAGGCCGTCCTTCCGGTCGGAGTAGCGGCGGTACAGGCTGTGCGCCCGACTGTCGGCCATGGGATCACTCCGTTCTCCCTGTGTCTCCGGGGAAGAGAACGGTATTGCGCGTACCCCTCC
The DNA here is from genome assembly GCF_004784465.1 of Streptomyces griseoluteus. GTDB lineage: Bacteria > Actinomycetota > Actinomycetes > Streptomycetales > Streptomycetaceae > Streptomyces > Streptomyces griseoluteus. The sequence goes on from NZ_SRRU01000008.1 coordinate 99,413, forward strand.
CGGACCGGCTCACCCGAGGGTGCGGATTCTTTCTCGTCCTCGTGGGGCGACCGGACCCGTGCATTCCTGACTCGCCAGGCGCAGGCGCGGAGCAACGCGGGTCGCCACCCTGGAGAGTGCTCGAGATTGCGCAGGCGCACCGGGAGGAGTTCCTCATGGCCAAGGCAGTGGGCATCGACCTGGGTACCACCAACTCGGTGATCGCCGTGTGGGAGGGCGGCGAGCCGATCGTCGTGCCCAACAGCGAGGGCAACCGCACGACCCCGTCCGTGGTGGCCTTCACCGACACCGGCGAGCGCCTGGTGGGCCAGCTGGCCCGGCGCCAGGCGATCCTCAACCCCAAGGGCACCATCTACTCGGCCAAGCGGTTCATCGGCCGGCACTTCGACGAGGTCTCCGACGAGGCCAAGGCCGTCGCCTACGACGTCGTTCCGGGCGAGAACGGCGAGGCCCGCTTCAAGGTGCGCGACAAGCTGTACGCGCCCGAGGAGATCAGCGCACAGGTGCTGCGCAAACTCGCCGACGACGCCTCCAAGCAGCTGGGGGAGCGGGTCACGGAGGCGGTCATCACCGTGCCCGCCTACTTCAACGACGCCCAGCGCACCGCGACCCGTGACGCCGGCCGGATAGCGGGCCTGGAAGTGCTCCGGATCATCAACGAGCCGACGGCGGCCGCCGTCGCCTACGGCATGGACAAGAAGCAGCACGAGACGGTGCTCGTCTTCGACCTGGGCGGCGGCACGTTCGACGTGAGCATCCTCGACGTCGGTGACGGCGTGGTGGAGGTGCGTTCCACGGCGGGTGACAGCCATCTGGGCGGCGACGACTTCGACCGGCGTCTGGTGGATTACCTCGCGGACGACTTCCAGAAGGAGAACGGCATCGACCTGCGCAAGGACCCGCAGGCGCTGCAACGTCTGTTCGAGGCGGCGGAGAAGGCCAAGACCGAGCTCAGTTCCGTCACCCAGACCCAGGTGAGCCTGCCGTTCATCACCGCCGACGCCTCCGGGCCCAAACACCTCACCGACTCGATCATGCGGTCCACCTTCGAGCAGATCACCGCCGACCTGGTGGAGCGCTGCCTGGGGCCGGTCCAGCAGGCCATGGCCGACGCCAAGGTCGGCGAGAACGACATCGACGAGGTCATCCTCGTCGGCGGCTCCACCCGCATCCCCGCCGTCCAGGCGCTGGTGCGACGGCTGACCGGCGGCAAGGACCCCAACATGAGCGTCAACCCCGACGAGGTCGTGGCGCTGGGCGCCGCGATCCAGGCCGGGGTCCTCAAGGGCGAGGTCAAGGATGTCCTGCTGCTCGACGTCACCCCACTGTCGCTGGGCGTGGAGACGCGTGGCGGAGTGATGACGAAGATCGTTGAGCGGAACACCACCATCCCGGTGCGCCGCAGCGAGACCTTCTCCACCGCCGAGGACAACCAGCCGGCCGTCGATGTGGTGGTCCTCCAGGGCGAGCGGGAGCGGGCCGCCGACAACCGGGTGCTCGGCCGGTTCCAGCTCACCGACATCCGGCCGGCTCCACGGGGCGAACCACAGGTCGACGTCACCTTCGACGTCGACGCCAACGGCATCCTCAACGTCAGCGCGCGGGACAAGGACACCGGCAAGGAACAGGGCATCACCATCAGTGAGAGCTCCAACCTCGACCGGAGCGAGGTCGAGCGCATGGTCGAGGAGGCCGAGCGCAACCAGGGTCAGGACCAGGCCCTGCGCGAGGCCGTCGACGCCCGCAACGAACTGGACGCGATCGCCTACCAGGTCGAGAAGCTCCTCGCCGAACTGGGCGACGCCGCGCCCGCGCACGAGAAGGCCCGTGCCGAGATGCTGGTGGCCGAGGCCCGCGACGCGGTCAAGAACGAGGCCGGAGTGGACAAGGTCAGGCCGCTGATCTCCGAACTCCAGCAGATCCACGCCGGGCTCGCCGCCCACCGCACCGAAGCGGCGGCGAGTGGTCCGTCGGACACCACCGGGCCGGACGCCTCCGCACAGGGCGGCCCCGGCGCCGACGACGACGTGATCGACGCCGAGTTCGACAAGGGCTGAGGTACCCGCCATGCCGACCCCGCCCCAGGACCGATCGTCCGACCCGCCGCCCGGAGCCGCCGCACCACCGCCGCAGGGCGACCTGCCCGAGCCCGGGCCCGCGCCGCCTGGCACGGAGACCGGCCCGGGGCCGGACGCGGCCACCGGTCCGGCCGGGGCCGAGGACGAGTACGCGGCGGCGATGAAGGAGGTCGAGGACCGCTGGCGGCGCGCCCTCGCCGACCTGGACAACCTGCGCAAGCGGCACGCCAGGGAACTGGACCGGGAGCGCGGGGCCGAACGCGCCCGCACGGCCGCGGCCTTCCTCCCCGTCATCGACAACCTCGAACTGGCCCTGAGCCACGCGGCCTCCGACGCCGGGGCGATCGTCGAGGGGGTTCGCGCCGTGCGCGACCAGGCCGTATCCCTCCTTGGACGCCTTGGCTACGAGCGTCACGCCGAGACCGGCGTCCCGTTCGACCCCTCCCGGCACGAGGTCGTCGGCGTGGTCCAGGACCCCGACGCCGAACCGAACACCGTGACACAGGTGCTGCGCCCCGGCTACGGCGAGGCCGAGCGGCAGTTGAGGCCGGCCGCCGTGACCGTCGCGAAGCGGGAGTGAGCGGCCGTGGCACGCGACTTCTACGAGGTTCTCGGGGTCCCGCGCAACGCCGACAGGGACGAGATCCAGCAGGCGTACCGCAAACTGGCGCGCAAGTACCACCCCGACGTCAACAAGGACCCCGCGGCGGAGGAGCGGTTCAAGGAGATCAACGAGGCCTTCAGCGTCCTGTCCGACCCTGACCAGCGGGCCCGTTACGACCGCTTCGGCGAGGACTTCCGGAAGGTCCCCGAGGACTGGGAGGAGCGGGTCGGTGCCGGTGCGGGACCCGGTGGCGGCTTCCGCTGGTCCACCGGGGGCGGTCCCCGGGCCCAGTACGCCACCAGTGGCTTCGGCTCGGAGGGCGTCGACGTCGACGACCTGTTCAGCTCGTTCTTCGGTGGCGCCGGACGGATGCGGGTGCCGGGAGCGGACCAGGAGGCCGAACTGCCGCTCACCGTCGAGGAGGCCTACCGCGGAGGCCGCCGCACCGTCACCCTCCAAGGGCCCTCCGGGCAGCGGCGCTACGAGGTGGACGTGCCGCCCGGCGTCACCGACGGGCAGCGCATCCGGCTGGCGGGCGAGGGCGGTCGCGGCAGCGGCGACGGCCCCGCGGGCGACCTGTACCTGCGGGTGCGGATCCAGCCCCACCCCGTGTTCCGGCTCGACGGCCGGGACGTGTACGTGCAGCTTCCGGTCGCCCCCTGGGAGGCCGCGCTGGGCGCGACGGTTCCGGTGCCCACGCCGAGCGGGGCGACGGCCAAGGTGACCGTGCCCGCCGGGTCCTCCACCGGCCGACGGCTGAGGCTGCGCGGCGAGGGCATGCCGGGACCGCGTGGCGCCAACGGCGACCTGTACGCCGAACTCCGGATCATGGTGCCGCCCAAGCTCAGCGACCAGGAGCGCGAACTGTTCGAGGAGCTCGCCGCCGTCTCCTCGTTCGACCCCAGGAGGACACGATGAGCGACCGACCGGTCGAGGCACGCCAGGCCGCTCCCGCACGGGCACGCGTCCAGTACGCGATCGTGCCGATTCCCAGGCTCTCCCTGCAGACCGTGGCCCGCCGTGCCGGTGTCCATCCCGACCTCATCCGCCGGTTCGTCGCTCTCGGCCTGGTCGAGGCCGAGCGCGACGCCTCCGGCCGCCTGCTGTTCGAACCCACGGCCCCGGCCGCCCTTGCCCGCGTCCAGCGGCTGCGCACCGGGCTGTGCCTCAACTACGCATCCATCGGCCTGGTGCTCGACCTGCTGGACCGCATCAGCCTGCTCGAAGCCGCCCTGCGCCGCGCCGGTACGAGGAGTGACATACCGCCATGGACATGAACCGTCTCACCCAGAAGTCCCAGGAAGCACTCCAGGAAGCCCAGACGGTGGCCGTCGGCATGGGGCACACCGAAGTCGACGGGGAACACCTGCTGCTCGCTCTCCTCGATCAGGAGGACGGCATCGTCCCGCGGTTGCTGCAACAGGCCGGCACCGACCCGGAGGAACTGAGCACGGCCGTACGGGGCGAACTGGCCCGGCGCCCGAAGGTCACCGGCCCCGGCGCGTCACCCGGGCAGGTCTTCGTCACCCAGCGTCTGTCCCGCCTGCTGGACGCGGCCGAGCGGGAGGCCAAACGCCTCAAGGACGAGTATGTGTCGGTGGAGCACCTGTTGCTCGCCCTGGCCGAGGAGGGCTCGGCGACCGCCGCCGGACGCCTGCTCAAGGAGCACGGCGTGACCCGGGAGTCGTTCCTGAGCGCGCTCACCCAGATCCGCGGCAACCAGCGAGTCACCTCCGCCAACCCCGAAGTCGCCTACGAGGCCTTGGAGAAATACGGCCGCGACCTGGTTCTCGAGGCCCGGACCGGGCGGCTGGACCCGGTCATCGGCCGGGACGCGGAGATCCGCCGCGTCACCCAGATCCTGAGCCGCAAGACCAAGAACAACCCCGTCCTCATCGGCGACCCCGGCGTCGGCAAGACCGCCATCGTCGAGGGCCTGGCCCAGCGCATCGTCCGCGGCGACGTCCCCGAGGGCCTGCGCGACAAGACGGTGTTCGCCCTCGACATGGGTTCCCTGGTCGCCGGCGCCAAGTACCGCGGTGAGTTCGAGGAACGCCTCAGGGCCGTGTTGTCCGAGGTGAAGGCAGCCGAGGGGCGCATCCTGCTCTTCGTCGACGAACTCCACACCGTCGTAGGGGCGGGCGCCGCCGAAGGGGCCATGGACGCGGGCAACATGCTCAAGCCGATGCTCGCCCGCGGCGAACTCCACATGATCGGCGCCACCACTCTGGACGAGTACCGCAAGTACATCGAGAAGGACGCCGCTCTCGAACGCCGCTTCCAGCAGGTGCTGGTCGACGAGCCGAGCGTGGAGGACACCATCTCCATCCTGCGCGGACTGCGGGAACGCCTCGAGGTCTTCCACGGCGTGAAGATCCAGGACACCGCGCTGGTCTCAGCGGCCACCCTCAGCCACCGCTACATCACCGACCGGTTCCTGCCCGACAAGGCCATCGACCTCGTCGACGAGGCGTGCGCCCGGCTGCGTACCGAGATCGACTCGATGCCCGCCGAACTCGACGAGATCACCCGCCGCGTCACCCGCCTGGAGATCGAGGAGGCGGCCCTGTCCAAGGAGACCGACCCCGCCAGCAAGGCCCGCCTGGAGGAACTCCGCAAGGAACTGGCCGACCTGCGCAGCGAGGCCGACGCCAAACGCGCCCAGTGGGAGGCCGAACGGCAGGCCATCCGCCGCGTGCAGGAACTGCGCCAGGAACTGGAGCAGGTCCGTCATGAGGCGGAGGAGGCCGAACGCGCCTACGATCTCAACCGCGCCGCCGAACTCCGCTACGGCCGCCTCCAGGACCTGGAGCGCCGGCTCGCCGCGGAGGAGGAGCAACTGGCCGCCAAGCAAGGGCAGAACAGGCTGCTGCGCGAGGTCGTCACCGAGGAGGAGATCGCCGAGATCGTCGCCGCCTGGACCGGCGTCCCCGTCGCCCGCCTCCAGGAGGGCGAGCGCGAGAAGCTGCTGCGCCTCGACGAGATCCTGCGCGAGCGCGTCATCGGCCAGGACGAGGCCGTCAAGCTCGTCGCCGACGCCATCATCCGCGCCCGGGCCGGCATCCGCGACCCGCGCCGCCCCATCGGCTCGTTCATCTTCCTCGGCCCCACCGGCGTCGGGAAGACGGAGCTGGCCAAGACCCTCGCGGCGGCCCTGTTCGACTCCGAGGAGAACATCGTCCGCCTCGACATGAGTGAGTACCAGGAACGGCACACCGTCAGCCGGCTCATGGGCGCACCGCCCGGCTACGTCGGTTATGAGGAAGGCGGCCAGCTCACCGAGGCCGTACGCCGCAAGCCCTACTCGGTCGTGCTGTTCGACGAGATCGAGAAGGCGCACACCGATGTCTTCAACACCCTGCTGCAGGTCCTCGACGACGGCCGCATCACCGACTCCCAGGGCCGCACCGTCGACTTCCGCAACACCGTGATCATCATGACGTCCAACATCGGCTCCGAGCACCTGCTCGACGGCGTGACCGCCGAGGGCGAGATCAAGCCGGACGCCCGCGCCCTGGTGATGGGCGAGCTGCGCGGGCACTTCCGCCCGGAGTTCCTCAACCGCGTCGACGACATCGTGCTGTTCAAGCCGCTCGGTGAGCGGCAGATCGAGCGGATCGTGGAGCTGCAGTTCGACGAGCTGCGCCGCCGGCTCGCCGAACGCCGCATCAACGTCGAACTCACCGAGGACGCACGGAAGCTGATCGCCCACCAGGGCTACGACCCGGTGTACGGGGCCCGGCCGCTGCGCCGCTACATCTCCCACGAGGTAGAGACGATGGTCGGGCGCGCCCTGCTGCGCGGTGACGTCCAGGACGGCGCGACGGTCCGCGTCGACGCCGAAAACGGAGAGCTGGTGGTCACCTACGACCAGCCCGAGGACGTGAAGGGAGCGCGGGCGGCATGAGCACGGTGCAGGCGACGACCGTCCGTTGTCCGCACTGCGGGCGCACCAACAGGGTGCCCGTGGCCGCGGAGGGCCGCCCCAGGTGCGGCCACTGCAAGCAGCCCCTGCCGTGGATGGTGGACGCGGGCGACGACGACTTCACCGAGGTCGCCGAGCGGGCCGACGTCCCCGTCGTGGTCGACCTGTGGGCCACCTGGTGCGGCCCCTGCCGGATGGTCAGCCCCGCGCTGGAGCAGGTGGCCACCGAACTCGCGGGCCGGATCAAGCTCGTCAAGGTCGACGTCGACAAGAACCCGCGACTGTCGCAGCGTTTCGAGGTGCAGGCGGTGCCGACACTGCTCATCCTCGACAAGGGAGAGACCGTCGCGCGGCAGGCGGGGGCGGCGCCCGCCCCCGCTCTGCGCCAGTGGGTGGAACAGACGATCACGACCCGGGAAGGGTGATCCGTATGACCGTGCACGCAGACCCCCACCTCGCGCTTGTCCGGCCGGTCCAGCCACTGACCCCGCAGGGGTGTCAGGAGTGTCTCCTGACCGGCTCCCCGTGGGTCCACCTGAGGCTCTGCCTGACCTGCGGGCACGTCGGATGCTGTGACTCTTCGCCGAACAAGCACGCGCGCGGGCACGCCGCTGCCGACGCCCACCCCATCGTGCAGTCGTTCGAGCCCGGCGAGGACTGGCGCTGGTGCTTCGTCCACGAGGCGTTCGCCTGATGTCCGCCGACCAGCCGCAGCCGGGCGGGGAACCGGCACCGCAGGACACGGACGAGGCCGCCTTCTGGGAGAGCCCGGACATCTACGGCGCGTACCCGCGCCTCACGCAGGACCAGATAGCCCGTCTGGCGGAACACGGACAGCGCCGGAGCACATCGGCGAACGACGTGCTGATCCGGGAGGGCGAGCGCTGCGAGACGTTCCTCGTCGTCCTCGAGGGCAGCGTCGCCGTCGTCGAGGACTACGGCACGCCCGAGGAACACCTGCTGCGTGTGCACGGCCCCGGTCGCTTCATCGGCGAACTCGGGCTGCTGCACGACCAGGTGGCCTTCTACACCGCTGTCGTCAGGGAGCCGGGCGAGGTCCTGGTCGTCTCCCTGGACCAGTTGCGCCACCTGGTGTCCCAGGACTCCGCCCTCGCGGACGTCGTGCTGCGCGCCTGTCTGGGCCGTCGTGCGCTGCTCGTCGGGCAGGGCGCGGGTTTCCGCATCATCGGGTCGCGCTACTCACCCGACACCAGACGGCTGCGCGAGTTCGCCATCCGCAACCGTCTGCCGCACCGCTGGATCGACCTGGAGACCGATGAGGAGGCCGAGGAACTGCTGCGGCGCTTCGGAGTCGGCCCGGAGGAGACACCGATCGTCATCTGGCGGGACACCACCCTGCTGCGCAACCCCAGCAACGCGGAACTGGCCCGGCTCATCGGCCTGCCGACACTGCCTGACGGAAGCCGTCACGGCGACGTCCTGATCGTCGGCTCCGGACCCGGCGGCCTCGCCGCCGCGGTGTACGCCGCCTCCGAGGGCCTCAGCACGACCGTGGTGGAGGCGATGGCCACCGGGGGCCAGGCCGGCACGTCGTCGCGCATCGAGAACCTGCTCGGCTTCCCCGCCGGCATCTCCGGCGCCGAACTCACCGAACGCGCCGTGCTCCAGGCCGACAAGTTCGGTGCCAGATTCAGCATTCCGATGGAGGCGACCGGTCTCCACCGCAAGGACGAGGACCACTTCGTGGTGACGTTCGCCGACGGCAGCGAGATCACCGCCCGCGCCGTCGTCCTGGCCACGGGAGCCCGTTACCGCCGGCTCAAGGTGCCCGGCATCGAACGCCTGGAGGGAACGAGCGTCCACTACTCGGCGACCGTCTACGAGGCCCAGCAGTGCGGTGCCGACCCGGTGGCCGTCGTCGGCGGGGGCAACTCGGCCGGCCAGGCGGTGCTGTTCCTCGCCTCGTACGCGCCGAAGGTGTACCTGCTGGTCCGGGGGCCCAGCCTGGACGCCAACATGTCCCGCTACCTGGTCGACCAGGTCGAGCGGCACCCCCGGGTGGAGGTCATGCTGCACACGGAGGTCAGCGAGGTCATCGGCGAGGAGGTGCTGGAGGAGCTCGACGTGGTCGACAACCGGACGGGCGAACACCGCCGGCTGGCGGCACGGGCTTTGTTCGTCTTCACCGGCGCGGAACCCCACACCCAGTGGCTGGCCGGCAGCGTCGCCCTGGACGCCCGCGGCTTCGTCCTCACCGGGCCCGAGGCGCGGGAAGCCTGCGCCCAGCCCGAGATGTGGCACGGCCTCGGGCGCTCGTGCATGACCCTGGAGACCAGCCTGCCCGGGGTGTTCGCGGTAGGGGACGTGCGCAGCGGCTCGGTGAAACGGGTGGCTTCGGCGGCCGGCGAGGGCGCGATGGCCATCCACTTCGTGCACCGGCACCTGGGGCACTCGGCCGCGCCCGGCACGACGGGTTCGGAGGCGGCCGTGGGCGAGACGGACGCCAACCCGCAGACGCGTCACAAGGAGTCGCCGTGGCTCGCGTGACATCTGGGGGGCTGAGCCGGACATACAAGTCCAGGATCTAGCATTTGGGTTTCTTTGCAGGTCAGGGTCCTGATTGGCGCCCTGCGTGTCGGGCAGCCCGTCGGCGAGCGCCCCGATGCCCGCCGCGTGCGCGTCGATCCGGGCGAGCAGCGCTGGACAAGCACGGTGATGACAACTTGTTTACCTGTAGGCCCACCACCTGGCGGTCACCGCCTTCGGGCTCTACGGCGCCCGCCATCTGGGGGTAGCGCCGGACCCCAACCGGTTCGCGCTGGCGTACGTGAGCTGGTGGACCGGACCCGTGGCGGAGGTGCCGGTGGCGCTGTGTGGGCACGGCAGCAGGGCTCCGCACGGGCATGCGACAACAGCGATACACAACGTGTATGACGCATCTATTGTTGACGACGTCAACAAAATTAGCGTTGATAGCAACATAGACCCTGTGTACGGTTGCCCGTATGACGGACACCCCCGCCCCGCAGGCCGGTCCGCTGGTCACCGGATCTGAGATCGCCAGGCTGGCGGGCGTCACCCGCGCCGCCGTCTCGAACTGGCGGCGGCGTTATGAGGACTTCCCCACGCCGAGCGGCGGGGGCGCCAACAGTCCGTTGTTCGACCTGGCGGAGGTGCGGGCCTGGCTGGCCAAGCAACGCAAGGGGCAGGAAGTGTCCGTGGAAGTGCAGCTGTGGCAGGCGCTGCGCGGGGTTTACGGAGACGACATGCTCGGCGGCCTCGCTCACGTCGCCGGACTCCTCGCCGAGAGGGAGGCGCCCGGGGAACTTCCGGCGGACATTGTGCGGCTCGTGCGAAATCTGGCCGAGAGCGATGGTGCGGCAGAGGCGGTGAGCATCCTCGCGGAGCGCTTCACCGACTCCGTTCGCCGTGCTGGATCGGACCAGGTCACCTCCTCGAGGGTCGTCCGTGCAGTACGCCACTTCGCCGGTGCGGTGGCACCTGACGCGACCCTCTTCGACCCGGCCTGCGGTATCGGCTCTCTCCTGCTCGCCATCGGTCCTCAGCGAGGCCCGAGGCGCTGCGGGCAGGAGTCCGACGCCCGAAGCGCCGTGTTCGCGCAGCTGAGGGCCGACCTCACGGGGCACACCGGTGTCGGCATCGTCAGGGGGGACTCCCTGCGCGACGACCAGTGGACGAACCTCGAGGCCGACCTCGTCGTCTGTGATCCCCCGGTCGCAGAATCCGACTGGGGGCGTGAGGATCTGCTGCTCGACTCCCGCTGGGAGTTCGGCACCCCGTCCCGTGCCGAAGGCGAACTCGCCTGGCTGCAGCACGCCTATGCGCACACCGCCCCAGGCGGTCGCGTTCTCATGGTCCTGCCCGCTTCGGTCGCCTATCGCAAGGCGGGCCGCCGTATCCGCGCCGAGCTCGTACGCCGGGGCGTCCTCACTCAGATCACCGCCCTGCCGTCCGGCACGGCGGCGTCGCATGCGCTTCCCGTCCATCTCTGGCAGCTGCGTCGCCCGCGGACCCCGGGGGATGCCGTCACCACTGTCCGTATGGTCGATCTGACGGCCGGCGACCCGGACGGTTCACTGGAACCGGACCCCGAGCAGATGGCGGAAGTTCCCCTGATCGACCTGCTCGACGACGCTGTGGACCTCACGCCCGGCCGTTTTGTCGAGGACTCCCATCGCGACTACGCGGCTGAGTATGAGGCTCTGCGACGGCAGTTGACGGAGCAGGTGAGGCTACTGGCGGAGTTGCTGCCGGCGTTGGCCGAAGGCGCCGGCCCCAGCTCTCTTGACGGGCCTACCGTCAGCGTCGCCGACCTCGCGCGCGCAGGGCTCGTGGAGTACGGTGATCCGGAACCGGTTTCGGTCAGCGACCAGCTCGACACCGACTACCTCCAGGGCTTCCTGCGCAGTGTGGCCAACACCCGGCGCTCCACGAGTACCAGCGGCACCTTCCGCCTCGACGGCAAGGGCGCCCGCATCCCACAGATGGACATCACCGAGCAGCGGCGGTACGGGGCGGCGTTCCGGGCGCTTCAGGAGTTCGAGGAGCGAGCGCGGAGGGTCGCCGAGCTGAGCCGGGACGCGGCAACCCTGGCAAGGGACGGTCTCGGCAACGGCGCGCTCGCCCCGGAGAACTGACGGGGAGCGTCACATCGCCGGTCCCTTCACGCCGATGCGGTTACGGCACGAACGAACTGGCCGAACCACTCCACGTCACCGCCAACGCCTCCCGAGCACGCGTGCACGCCACGAACAGCAGACACCGCTCCCGCAGCAGATCCGACTCACGCTGCAGGGCGTCCACGGAGGCCGGTGTCACCTCGCGGGCGAACGGCACCGCGCTCGCCGTCACTCCCAGGACGGCGACGCAGCGGAACTCCAGCCCCTTCATGGCATGCATGGTGGCAAGCCGCACCCCGTCCGTGCCGGGCCCCGGGTTGTCCCTGACCCGGACCACCGGGATCCCGGCCGCGCCCAGCTTGTCGTACGCCTTGTCGAGCAGCACGTTGAAGCGGGCGCAGACGCCTATCTCCGACGGCCGGATGCCCTGGGCGATCCAGTCCGCGACGCGTTCGACGAGAGCTGCCACCTCCGCCTGCTCGGAGCCGTACCCGGCGACATGCGGCTGCCGGCCGTGCAGCAGTGAGCGGTAGCCGGTCAGGTTGTCGTAGCCCTCGCCGCCCAGGTCGTCGACCGACACCGGGCTGAGGATGCCGGTCGACCAGATCAGGATCTCCTCCGTCGACCGGTAATTGATGCGCAGGCGGTGGGTGCGGCCGGTCACCGAGATGCCCAGGGAGCCGAGCGACACCTTCGAGTCGTAGATGCGCTGATGCGGGTCCCCCGTGATGAACAGGTCGTCGCTGCCGGGCGCCACCGCGCCGCGCAGGACTCGCCACTGTGCGGGGTGCAGATCCTGCGCCTCGTCGACCACGACGTGGTCGTGCGTGGGCGCCGACCCGGCCAGGAGGTCAGCCGCGCGTGCGCACACCTTCAGATGCGTGGTGGCCTTCTGTGAACGCAGCATCGACTCGAACAGCTCGACGGCCGACCACAGCTGGTCGCGTCGCGCCGACGGCAGCGCGCTGCCGCGCCCGCGCCGCAGCGTGCTGCGGTAGGCGTCGGCGGTGCGCAGGTCCTGGGCGAGTATGACGTGCCGGTACTCCTGAGCCAGGAACTGCTCCGTCCACGGCAGGCCCAGCTGCTTGACGACACGCTGCCACAGCTGCCGTTCCTCCCGGTCGTTGACGGGGGAGGGGGACCTGCCGTCGAGGCGGGTCACGACGCCGTGCGCGTAGGCGTTGACCGTCGTCACGTCGACGCGGCCGAGCAGTGCGTCGTCACCGCCCAGGAGCAGCGACAGGTTCTCGCGCAGTGAGCCGGCCAGCGCGTTGGTGTAGGTGGTCAGCAGTACCCGCGTGTCGGGCGCGCGGGTGAGGAGATGCTTGACGCGGTGCAGGGCCGCGACCGTCTTGCCCGTGCCGGGGCCGCCCGTGGTCTGGACCGGACCGCCGTACGACACCCGGTAGGCGACGCGGCGCTGCGAAGGGTGCAGGAACACCCGCCAGGCCGTGAACGGCTTCTCCAGGACGTCCGCCAGCTCTTCGGGACCGCTGACCAGGGTGATGCGGCTCGTGGTGTTGGCGATGGCGACGGCAAGGCTCTCGTCCGGGTCGGGGCCCGCGTCGACCGGACGGCGGACGGCGACCACGTCCCGGTACACCTCGTCGGGGCCGAATCCCTCGGCCAGGTACTGGAGCACCTCGCACTGGTCCTCCGGCAGCAGTGTTTCGAACGCCTTGAGCTGCGCCTTGTCGACGATGGTCCGCACCGCCCGCAACACCTGGTCGTCGATGCCCAGCTGGCGCAGCACGGTGTCCGAGTACTTCGCGAAGAGCAGGGAGTCGGCGGCGGCAGCCGCCTTCTCCAGCGCCGGAGTCAGCTGCTCGAGGGCGACAACGTTGCGGACTTCGAGTGCGCGCGTCGCGGAGTTCGTCGTGTACAGCCGCTTGGCCGCCCAGGTGTACGCGTCGTCGTGCCGTACGACGTTGACAAGCAGGAACACATCACTGCCGTCGTCCGGGGCGAGGACGACACCGCGCCAGAAGTCGTTGATGCGGATGGTCCGCATGCGGGTGTCCTGCGCGTTCTGCACGGACTCGAGGTGGAGCCCCTTGTCCGCGTGCAGTTCGGGCACGGAGAGCAGCTGGAACTTCTGCATCGCCTTGCGCACGCCGGCCTTGACGGGCTTCTCCAGGGAGTCGTAGCTCTCCCAGAAACTGTTGGCGAACGCGAGCTGCGGCACGAGGTGAACTCCCCACCCTGGACGGACACGCCGCAGTCGATCATACGCGCGGGGTGTTCACCAACCGCCGGGCCAGGCCCTCGACGGCCGTGAGCAGTCCGGTGGGCTCCTGGTCCAGGTCGAGGGCGTGCTGATGGATGACGGTGCCCGCGTGGCGCACCACGTGCGCGGTGTGTGGGGCGTTCCCCTTCGCGTACACCAGATGGCCCTCGCGCAGGCCGAGCGCCGTGCAGTACGCCAGCATCTGGTACAGGTCGGCGTCCGGGTAGCCGCCCCGTTTCTCCGCCTTGTACTTGGCGTCGACGACCGCACACGGGGTCTCGCCGGCCGGCTCGTACAGCACGAGGTCCGGCTTCATGCGGATCGCGGCGGCCTCGTCGAGGTGGTGGGAGTCCTGGAGGCGGGCGGTGTGACCCGCTCCCGTGGTGCGGAAGGCCTGCCGCAGGGCGACCGTCACGAAGTCCTCGAAGAGCTTGTTCATGTCGAAGAGGAAGCCGTCGATGCGCAGCCCGCCGGGCGTGTGCTCGGCGGAGAGTCCGTCCAGGACCGCGCGGGCGAGGTGCAGGGCGTGCCGGTACCGGGCGTTGAGACGGGTGGGCAGCCAGTCGGGGAGCGGCTGCCCGCGGACGATCGCGGTCACGTCGGCCAGCCGGGCCCGCTGGTGCAGGAGCCTGCGGCGTACGTCGCGTGGCACGCCGGGCAGCCGGAGGAGACGCTCGACGCCCGCACGCAGGATGCGGTTCTCCGCGATGTCGGTGGTGAACTCGTCGTACGCCACCTCGACGGGCAGCATCGCACCGAAGCGCCGCCGGATCTGTTCGGCCTCTCTGATCCGGCCGCGGACGACGAGCGCGGATTCCTCGGTCGCCCGATAACCCTGCAACAGGCCTTGTCGCAGGGCCCGGTCCACCTGCCGCTCCACGGCGTGGGCGAGCGCGGGCAGCAGATCGCGGTGCTCGGCGACCTCGACCTCCTCGTCCCGCCAACTCCTGCTCGGATCGAGGCTGTAGCCGAGCAGGAAGAAGAGCCGTGCGATGGGCACCTTGGGCGTGACGCGTACGGTGACCGGAGGGCCGCCGTCCGGTGACGTGACGGCCACGGCCCCGACCTTGCTGCCGGCCCGCAGCGACCAGAACCCGGGCGTGTACGGGTCGGGGGCCGCGTCCACGACGTCGGAGGCGGCGAGGGCACGGCCGACGGCATCCGGCAGGGAGTGACGGGTCGCCGGCGCGTGCTCGACCAGTTCGATGGGCCGCACGGCGTCCACTGCGGACGTCATCCCAAGGACTCCCGCAGCGCGGCCAGCCCGTACCGCTTCTCGATGTCCATGCCCTCCCCGTAGTGATGTTCCTCCAGCAGGGGCAGGATCTTCGTCCGCCAGGTCCGCTCCAGTCCGCCCTCCCGGTAGACGCCCTTCTTCATCAGGTACGAGGGCCCGATGCGGAAATCGGCTTCGTCGATTCGGGTGTTGAGTGCGTCGAGCAGGTCGGCGGGCTCCGCGTCCTTGCCCTCCTTGGCCAGCCAGCGGCGCAGCAGGCCGCGCGTCGGTTCCGTACGTGGCGACAGCTCGACGAAGGCGAAGCGGCGGCGCATCGCCGCGTCCACGAGGGCGATGGACCGGTCGGCGGTGTTCATCGTGCCGATGACGAAGAGGTTCGGCGGCAGCGCGAAATCGTCGCCGGAGTAGGTGAGCCGCACCGACTTGTTGCGATACTCCAGGAGGAAGTACAGCTCGCCGAAGACCTTCGCCAGGTTGGCCCGGTTGATCTCGTCGATGATCAGGAAGTGCGGGATGTGCCGGTTGCCCTCGCGGGAGGCCAGATCGGCCAGCTCACGCAGCGGGCCGGCGGTCAGCCGGAAGGCGACCTCCCTGGTCTGCGGGTCCTCCTGAGGCCGGAAGCCCTCGAAGAAGTCCTCGTAGGCGTAGGAAGGGTGGAACTGGACCAGCTTGACCTGCTCGGGGCCGCCGCCGAGGAACTCGGCGAGCTTCAGCGCCAGGTACGTCTTGCCGGTGCCCGGCGGCCCGTACAGCACCAGCTGGCGGTCGTCCCACAGCAGATCACACACCTCACGCAACCACTCGGTGTCGTGCACGAGGAGTTCACCGGCCAGCTCATCGGTCGGCTCGGGCAGCTCCAGCTCGCGGCGGGCGGTGAGCGCCGGGAACTCTGTGCTGGGGTCCCGCTCTATGGCCTCCGCCTCCTCGACCAGCTCCTCGTAGGTCAGGCCGAGGCCTTCGATGTGGGCCTGGACCGAGGTGAGGTCGACGACGTCGTGCTGGATGGACAGCTTCTGCTGGAGCTCCTCGGGAAGTTCGTCGTACGGGTGCCCGGCTGGCTTCCACTCCACCGGCCGGCGCAGGTTGGTGCGCCGGTCCTCCGACTGCGTCTGCTCGGCCTCGCCGGTGATCTCACCGACGTACAGGTGCCCGCCGGAGATGGTGCACACGGTGTCGCCCGGCTTCATCCGGGACAGGAAGGCGTGCAGGTCCTCGACGAGTTGTTGCCGCTGGCTGTACGTGGCGGTGGAATCGTAGTCCTCCTGGACCAGCGTGCGCAGCTCGTCCTTGCCGACACCCTGCCGGACGCCCTGGCGCAGACGGGAGGCCGCGAGGGTGACGAGTCCCTCCGGGAGCCACTGACGCCGGACCAGGTCGAGACGCGAGACGTTCGAACCGCGCACCAACCACGGGCGGTTGGGAACGGCCGCGGACGGCCCGAAGTGGTCGATGAGCGCACGGCCGTCGGCGGATTTCCACACCCCCCACCCGTTGGCACTGCAGCCCATGAGTATCTCGGCGGCGGCAGAGGGCGAGGTGCACTCGATGTCCGACACCGTCTCCAGATATCCCCGCCAACGGTCGGACCTGCGGATCACACCTGTGTCGATCAACCGCTGCCGCGTGTAGTACGACGGTGGTTTCCTCGCGGCGAACGAGGGCACGGTGTTGGCCCGGACCGGGGACCCCGCCGCGACGACGAACATCCGGCTTCCCTTGGCGCCCTTCTCCGGCAGGAGCCGTCCCCGGGCCACCATCTTGCCGTTCGGCAGCCTCAGCCGAAACTCGGGAAACTCATCGGCCATGGACATCCCCCTCAGCACGCACCAGCCCGATCTTGCCTCAGCGTAGTGGCCCCCACCGACAGCCCGGCCGCCTTCGCCGTGGCCCGGCTTTCTAGGATGTCCTTTCGCATCGGGGAGGGGATCACATGACAGTGATGAGCGGCGGGGACGGGTTGTCGGAACAGGAGTTCCGACAGAGGCGAGCGGACTGGCTGGAGATCAGGGCCGGGGATCTCGCAGCCGTCCTGGAGACCGCCGGACCCCGGCTCTTCGAGCTGCTTCCCACCGATCTGGGTGACCGGACACTGGTCGCGTCGGTGACGGTCGCGCGAGTGGCCGCGGATGAGGCACGGGCCCAGTCCGTGGCGGAGACCGTCCGCTGGCTGGAGCGGCTGATTGCCGGGGGACACCTCCACGATCTGGAGGGAGCGGTACGAGAACTCCGGTCCCGGCTGGCGGCGAGCGATGAGCCGGCCCTGTGGTCCTGGAACGCCGAGGGCTGGGAGGAGATGCTGCTGTGGCGGTGGAGGCGGGACCAGCCGGGAACCGGCGACCCGGCCGCCGACTTCGCGGGGTGGCGGGCGCGTTGGTCGGCGGAAATCCCGTGGGACGGTGAGATCGACCGTCCGGAGTCAATGCCGCGCCGACATGGCAGGCAACTCGTCACGCCCGCCGAGTTCTTCGCCGGCGAACCGGAGCCGCTGCGGATTCTGACACGGGCCGTACTGGACGCACCCGGTACCGCCGCCGCGGTCCAGGACGCGGTGCTGCTGCGGGAGGAACACCTCCAGGGCGCTGGGCACCTGGTGTGGCTGGCCGAGCAACAGGCCTGCGTAGAACAGCTCGAAGCGTGGCGGCGCAGACATCAGGCCGGGGGATCGGAGGCCACACGGGCGTTCCTCGCAGAGCTGTCCGAAGCGGTCAAGCGATACATGTCGCTCGTACTCCAGCCGGTCGTCGACGCCCTCTCCGCGTGCGAGCGGGCCCTGCTCGGCGACAGCAAGCACGGGGCGCGGCGCTCCGCCGCCGACTACCTGGACGCGTTCCTAGACGCGCAGGAACAACCCGGCGAGGATGCCTGGTGGGACGAGCGGCTCGGAGCGGACGTCGAGCAGCAGGCGCGAGATCGCCATGACCGGGGTGACACCACCTGGCACGGCATGCTCGGCACGGTCCCCGTCTGGTACCGCGTCGTCACCTCTCCGGAGGAGCGGGCGGCCGCGCTGGCCTACTCCGGGAAGCCGTCGACGTCCGTCGTGCGGGTCAGGACCGGCGCGGCGACCCAGAGCCTGCTGACCGACCTGTTCGGATTCGAGGGCCCGGCGGACGAGCACGAGGAGTGGTACCCCGAACCCGGCATCGAGATCGACTACGTCCCGGACAGCGCCTTCGACCTGTGCGCGCTGCTGGCGGTCGCCCAACTCGGCCACGCACGGCTGGAGTTCCTCGTACGGCGTGCCGACGGTACTTTTCAGCGGCTTCGCTCGGTGCGAGCACAGGTCCGTCGTGACGACACCGCCGTCTGGCGGCTCTGGGCCCTCAAGGTGCTGTCGGAACTGGTCCCGGACCCGGAGGACCTGGCGGACCTGATCGCCCGGGAGGACGACGGCACGGACGAGAGCGACGAGGCGGACGCCCGGACGCGCGCCGACGACCGCACCTCGTCCGACTCGGGCATGTCCGGGCCCGGCCCCCGGGCCGCGCGCGACGGACTGCCCGAGGCATTGCTCGGCAAGGTCAGATCGCTGCTGCGGAAGGCGGAGAACGCGGGGGCCACCGAGGAAGAGGCCCGCGTCTACCTGGCCAAGGCCACCGAGCTCATGGCCAAGTACGGCATCGAGCAGGCGATGCTCGACGACGTGACCGAGCCAGAGCGGCCCGTGGACCGGATCGTCGACCTGTACCCGCCCTACGTCAAGGAGGGGCGGCGGCTGCTCGCCAGGATCGGCTACGAGATGCGCTGCCGATCGGTGTACCCCGGCGGCAAGGCCAACCGTCACCGCGTCCATCTCTTCGGTTTCGAGACTGACATCCAGGCCACCGAGGTGCTGTTCGCGAGCCTGCGCCTGCAGATGCTGGAGGGAGCGGACCGTGCGGACCGCCAGCATCGACCCGAAGGCGAGGACGCCCGAGCCTACAAGCGTTCCTGGATGCTCGGCTTCATCCGCGAGGTGACCGCGCGGATCGGTGCCGCCCAGCAGGTTGCGAGGGCCGCCGCCGAGCAGCGAACCGAGGCGGAAGGAGAGGGACCGGGCGGCCGCAGTGTGGCGCTGGTCCTCGCCGACCGGACGACGGTAGTCGAGGCGCGGCTCGCCGCCCAGTACCCGAAGCTGAACAAGACCCGTCCGACGACGTTCAAGGGCACCGGCTACTGGCAGGGGGTGGCCGACGGGCGGGACGCCGACATCGGTGGTCCGGCCTTCGACGAAGAGGGCCAGGCTGCACGGCTCGCCATCTGAGCCACGTGTCGCCTGGTGACCAGGAGGGTTGAGGGCGTGGGAAGGCGCCGCCCCGCACCGGCCGACCGGTGCGGGGCGGCGCCTTCCGGGGGCCGCGTCAGGTCATGGTGTTGGTCAGGTGCGGGCCCATGTAGCCGACGTAGATGCCGTGATCGGTACAGGCGCCGTCGTAGTAGTGCAGGCGCGGCGCGATGGTGTTGCCTCCGCCGATCCGCAGGTGAGCCCCCATGAACAGCTTGCCGTCCGAATGCACATGGCGGGGCACGGGGAACGTGCGCGCCCGGCTCCACTCGCCGTTCGCCTTCACGGACTTCGATTCGTCTCTGACGACCTTGCGGGGCGAGATGACGTGCGCTCCCTCTGGTGCGTCCGCACACCACTGCTTGAAGTCGCAGTTCGCCTCGCCGCTCGCGACGGCTTCCGCGAAGTCCTGGAGGGCCAGCAGTGCGTCCCAGGCCATCCGGACCCAGGACGAGCCGTAGGCCTGGTCGTCGAGTTCCAGGGTGTACTTGCGCCGGCCGCTGAAGTGGACGCGTCGCATGTCGTCGATCCGGTCCAGGATCTCGGCGAAGGAGGTGGGCGCGTCCAGCGAGGGTTCCACCGTCGCGTACGCCTGCTCGGCGGCGCCCAGCCTGAGGAGTTCTCTCTGCAGTTCCCGTATCTGCGCCTTGGCCTGGTGGAGCTCCTTGTACTGCTCGTCGTAATCGACGACGACCTGCGCCTCGTTGTTCTCCGCCCGGCGCAGCTCCCGCTTGAGGTCACGGATCTCGTCGGCCCTGACACGTTGTTCGCGTGCCGCCTCCTCCAAGATCTCGTGCAGGGCGTCGTTCTCGTCGCGCAGCCGTTCCTGTTCGGAGCCGCCGACGCCGTCCCTGGCTCGTGTGCGCATGAGCGGCACGGAGTCCAGGGCGTCGGGCAACGGCAACCGGGTAGCCAGCCCCTGGGGCAGCTGGTTCAGGATGCGCGCGGCCAACCGAGGGTTCTCGGTGATCAGCCGTTTCGACATCACACGGTGCCGCTGGCCGTCGGCGGGCCAGGCCGGGTCGACGCCCGGCAGGTAGGTGCGGATCCCGCCGTTGTACACGCGGTGGTGTTCCAGGGCCCGGTTGAAGACCGACTCGGCTTTCGGGGTGAGCACGTAGAGGATCGCCAGCCCGGCCAGGGGACGGACGAGAGGGTCGACGGTGCCCTCCAGCCAGGCGTCGAAGTCGGCGTCGTACGGCGTGCTCGCCATGACGACGGGGAGGCGCCGGTCGGCGTCGCACAGTTCGTCGATGACCGCCTCGACATCCTCGGCCTCGACGACTTGGGGCATGGCCGTCACGTCTGCCAGGCCGTCGTGCGCGTCGAGCGCCTCCAGCAGGTGCTTCGCGAGCCGGGGTGTCTTGGCCGGCACCGGGGCCGCCTCGGCGTCGTCGGGAAGGTGCTCGACGTCGAGCTGGACCCAGGTCGGCCCGTCGGTGATCTGCCGCGTCACGAGGGTGGTCTGCCAGGTGCCGCCGGGAGCGGTCTCCCGGAGCCGCCACCGTCCGTAGGCACCGGTGACCCCTGTGACGGAGTCGTGGTCGAGCGTGACTCCTCCGGCTATCTCATTGCGGCCCTCGGCGAACGCGTCGACGTTGTAGCGCTTGGGTGGTTGGGCGAGCCAGTGGCGCAGTTGCTCGTCGACGAGTGCACCGGTGCGCACGTAGTCGGTCCGGCTGGTGACCACCATGCGGTAGCGGCGGGCGTCCATCGTGCTGTTCCTCACGTGTCGGGGGCGGCGTGGTTCAGGCGCGGGCGGCGGTCAGGACGCGCAGCAGTTCACTCACGTCCTGGTGCCAGGCCCGTACCTCGGCGGGGGTCGGAGGCAGGTCGTACGTGTGGTAGTGACAGGCGGCGCTGAGTCCGGACCAGACGGTGTACCACTGGCGCGCGACGGAGGGGCTGACGTACCACTGCAGGCAGAGCATGCGGGTGCGGCCGGTGCTGCGGGTCATACGGGGGCTGACCGCCCGCCAGAAGGCGTCGAGGGTCTCGTCGAGGGCCAGCCGGAGAAGGGTGGCCGCGGCGCGCGCCCGGACACCGGGGGAGAGCGCGGTCTCGTCCGAGGGATTGAGCAACCGGTCTGCGGCCGCCAGGAGTTCGTCCGTGGGGAGAACGCGGGTGGAGCGCGTGGTGGTGGTCACCGGGCCAGCACCTCCTTGGCGAGCCGCTTCGTACGGTCGACCAGGGCCAGGCGATCACCGATGGGCGTGGTCGGAGCCTGGTGCGATGCCTGGTTCAGCCCCTGGATCAACTCACGGGCCCACGGGCCGTGGTCGTGGGCGACGGCGTCCAGCACCTCGCGCGCCGCGTTGCCCCGCATGCCCATCGCGAGGGCCGCGAGGCCGGTGAGGGGCCCTGGCCGGGTGACCCGCTCCTGGATGTCGCGTTGCCCGACTCCGGCCTCGCGCAGGGTACGCCGCGCGGTGTCCTGGTAGGCGGCCTCCAGCGCCAGACGGCACATCGAGGGCAGCACCCGGTCGGCGACCTCAGGCGGCAGATGCGGATCGAGAGCGATGGCCCGTGCCTCCGCCAGGGCCTGGCTCACGGGGTCGCTGACGGAGGCGACGTGGACGACGGAGTCGGTCTGCCGGGACACCCGCAGAACCGTGGCCCGCAGACCGAGGCGTTGGACGGCCTCTTCGAGCCGGGTGTCGTGGGTGAAGACGACGACCTGCCGGTGCTGCGCGTACAGGTCGAGGACTTTGGCGAGGCCGTCGACCTTCTCCGGGTCCATGGACTGCACCGGGTCGTCGATGACCAGGAAACCGAAGGGACTGTCCTGGTGGGTGGCGCGCGGGATGAACAGGGAGAGGGCGAGTGAGTGCAGTTCGCCCTGGCTCATGACGCCGAAGGCGGGCGCGTCGGCATCGTCCACGGAGACGGGGAGACTGACCTGCCGCTGCGGGCCGACACCCGTGAGCCCGATGGCACCCAGCGACACGCTGCTGCGCTCGCACAACAGCCGCCAGATCTGCCCGGACTGGTCGGCGAACGGCTTGAACCGGGCGTCCCGCAACTCGTCGGTGAGCGCCCGCACCCAGTCGCGTACGGCCTTGATTTGCTTGCGGGCGGGTTTGGCCGCCTGTGCGGCCTCCGCCTGCACCAACCATGCGGACAGGCGTGCGGCCACGGGCTGCCAGCGGCCGTCCTGCGCTGTGACGCGTCGGCGGGCGTCCTCACGGACCTGGTCACAGGCATCACCGAGGACTGCTTCGGCGCGTTCCGCACGGTCGGCCAGCTCGCGTGGGTCACGAACCGTGCGGCAGGCGACCAGATCCCGCCAGAGCGCGGCCAGGGAGGACTCGTCGGCCTGGAGCCAGGCGGGGGCCGGACGCATCAGGTCGTGCACCTCCCGCACCGCGTTCACGAGTTCGCGGTGTGCCGCCTCGACCTCGGCGGCCTCCACCTGGAGCCTTTCGACCTGCGCGCGGGTCCGTTCCGCCCACGAGCGGTCCAAGAGGTCCGTGGTGCCGCATACGGGGCAGTGGGAGACATCGGGATGGCGGCGGCGGTGTTCCAGCGCGGCGTCGAGCAGTTTGACCAACTGCCGGGCGTCCTCGGCGGACCCGTGGCGTGCGTCGTCGGCCACGGCGGCCGTCGAGCGAAGCCGGGTCACCGCCTTCGCGATCAAGGGACGGTCCGGGAGCTCGAGATCGGCCAGCCGACGCAGTCGGGCGAGGTGCGCCTCGTCGGCGGCGCCGTGGCCCTGCAGCAGGACCCGGATGGCGTCCAGGTCGGGGCTCCTGCCGGAAAGAGCCGTGATCGCTTCTTTGGCGCGCGGGTCGTCCACCTCCGACAACTCCTGGATCACGGTGGCGGTGAGGGCCTTCGCGGCGCTCTCGGTGTCGGTCAGGGACTTGGCCCGAGCCCGCGCCGCCGCGTCGGTGTCACTGAGGAGCTCGAGGCCGAGGATCCGGGAGATCTCGTCGTGCAGGGCGGTCAGCGGCCCGTTGATCACCGCACCGAGCTGGGTGTACGGGAGAAACGGCCGGTACAGCGACAGTTGCTCGGCGTCGATCACATCGTGCACGTCTTCGCCGGTGGTCTGCCCGGCCTCCTCCACGACAGTGCGGGACTCCTCAAGCCCTTCGCCGTGCCAGATCCGGCGTACGGTCACGGGCTCCTTGGCGCCTTCTCCGTCACTGCCGGCGTCGAAGACGAGCTCCACCGCGATCTCGGGGGAGGAGTGCTCGTGGAGGTTGCGCCAGCCCTTCTTCCATACCTGAGTACGTCCCTGCCAGCGGAAGTTGTCGCCGGTCAAGGCCATCTCCGCAGCCTCGGCGAAGCTCGACTTGCCGGAGCCGTTGCGGCCCGCCACCAGCGTCAGACCGGGGCCAGGATTCAGCCGGACAGTGGCGGCGGGGCCGATACCGCGCCATCCGGAGGCGGTGATGGACCGCATATACACGGTCCCCGAACGGCGACCGCTCAGGGGCTGAGCGGCAGGCAGCAGATCGCGCAGCAGGGCCTGTTCCTCGGCGGAGAGCCCTGATCCGGGCAGACGGGCGAGGAGCAGGTCACGGAGGCTGGCGTTGTCGCTCATGGCTCGGCTTCCTTGGGCGCTGTGGATGGCTGCGGCGGGCGTGCCCAAGGCGGCGCGAGGGGACGGTGAGCCGTTGTCGATCCGAGCATGGCGGAAGCTTGTTAGCGTCGTCAACGGACTTCTGCGAATTAATACTCGGTAGAATTGTGTACACGTGTTCTAGCTTCCTGTCTGGTGCGAAAATGCGTTCGGTTTGCAGGTCTGCCGAGTCGGCCGTCCAGGCACCTCACCGCTCCCGGCGGCCGCCACCGACCGGCCGGCGTGTGATGGTCAGCGCAGTACTGAGCCGATCCAGGCCGTCGCCTGCTCGGGCGCCGTGCGGGTGTTGACACCGAGGACGCGGATGATGCCCAACAGGCCTTTGGCGCACCGCACTTGGAGTGTGCGCTGGGCGTGACTGCCCGGCTGGGGATGGACGATGACGGCCGTCGGGGCGTCGGCGGACGCGTAGCCGCTCCCGTAGGTGAGGAGCTGGTGGACGTCGGCCGCGCTCACGCCGTGGCGGTCGTAGCGCTTGTACTTGGCGTCCACGGGCAGCAGTGTGCGATATGCCGTGTCGCGTCCGGGAACTCCTGGAAGGCTGAGCAGGAGATCGGGCCGGAAGGCCGAGGCGTTGCCCAGATCTCCGCGGACGGTGATGCCGGCGCCGCTCCCCCCGGGTACGGCGTGGCCGCCGTGCAGGACGACGGCCTCGGTGCCGAGACGGCGGACGACGGCTTCCCAGAGCGCGGGCATCGCGAGCAGAAGACCGTCCGCCGTGGTGCCCTGGTCGGTGAGCAGGTCCGTCACACCGCCCCCGCGCAGCAGCAGGCGGGCCCAGGTGTGGGCGGGGCGGTAGCGGGCGTTGAGGCGCGTGTATTGGGTGCGGTCCAGTGCGCGGAGTGCCGCGGCCGGGGTCGGGGCCTGCGGGAAGGCGCCGGCGGCGCCGTGCAGCGCGCGCGCCAGGCCAGGACTGGCGGTCAGACCGAGGGCCGCCTTCAGCGCGCTCCCGAGAACGCGGTTGTCCCAGATGTCCGCCTCCCGGTCGAAGGTGCGGACGTGCAGCTGGTCAAGTTGCCCGTAGCGGCGGGTGGCCTGGGCGGCGACGTCCAGGCGCCCCCGGAGCACCGGTTCCACACTCCGGCGGCGTACGTAGTCCCGGCGCAGCCCCTCCCTCACTAGCCGCTCGCACTCTTCGAGCAGGGCGGCGGCGACCAGGTCGGCGTATCCCTCGGGGCCGGTGGTCCAGCGTCTGGCCGTCGCCGGGACGGGCGTGCCGAGGGCGTAGGCGAGCCAGCTCATGAGCTGCTCTCCGGGAATGGCGAACTTGGGTGAGATCACCACGCGGACACGGTCCAGGACCAGGACTCCGACGGTCGCGTCGGCCTTGAGCCGCCACCCGGTGCGCTCCCTGGTCAGGGTGAGATGGCCCCGTGCCTGGAGGGCGTGCAGACGGTCGAAGTCCCGGCGAGTGAGCTGCCCCGGCTCCAGCGGGGCCGACTCGTACTCGCCGAGCTGGACCGGCGTGCGGTCAGGCATCCGGGCCGGTGGCGCCGCTGGTGAATTCGGTCGCCAACGCGTCCGCCAGATCCTGCGGGGGCATGAGGAGCGGACGCCCGGTCTCGGCGTCGACCAGGTCGCCGAGGATGGGGTGCAACAGGTCCGCCCGGCCCAGGCAGTAGTCCTCCAGGAGCGGCACCACCTCGTGGTGGAAGGCGGCGGCCAGGTCCTCCTCGGTGGCGATCGGCTCTCCGTCGCGCATCAGGTAGGCGTGTCCTATCTGGTGATCGGAGTCGAGGTGGTGCGCGATACGGCTGTTGAGGGCCTCGAAGAAGGCCGCCAGGTCGAGCGGGCCGACCGTTCCTGACACGGCGTCCGGGTCGGGACCCACGGACAGGAAGGCGAAGCGGCGGCGCACCGCGGCGTCCAGGTGGCTGATGCTCCGGTCCGCCGTGTTCATCGTGCCGATGATGCGGACGTTCGGCGGCACGGAGAAGCTGCGCTTGCTGACTGGCAGGTCGACGGGCAGGTTCCGCTTGTCGAGTTCGAGGAGCGTGATCAGTTCACCGAAGATCCTCGGCAGGTCGCCGCGGTTGATCTCGTCGATGATCAGGAGGAAGTCCTGGCCGGGATGGTCGGCGGCGCGGCTGCAGAGCGTGTGGAACAAGCCGTCCGCGAGGGCAAGGGTCAGTCCGGAGCCCTTTGCGTCAAGGTCCGGCTTGAAGCCCTCGACGAAGTCCTCATATCCGTAAGACGGATGGAATGTGACCAGCCGGACCCGATCACCACTCAACACCTCGGCCTGCGCCTGCGTACGCCGCTCCGGTGCCGAACCGTCGAGTACGTCGGCGCGGCCGGCCAGAGCGAGGGCGGCGCCGAGGGCGAGTCGTGTCTTGCCGGTGCCGGGCGGCCCGTGCAGGATGACCTGCCCCTTGCGCTTGAGGGCGTCCAGGACTGCCTGAACGTCCTCGGGGAGGGCGACGGGAGCGGTTGACTCCGCGGAATTCCTGTTCGGCACGGAGTCAGCTCGATGGCTGGTGATCCTTGCGAAGAGGGAGGGGTCGACCTTGGCAAAGGTGGACCGCCACTGCTGAGGCTCGGACAGTCTCTGCGCGTGGGAGACATCCCAGTCGACGGGAACGACGTGCTGGAACTCCTCGCGAGTGCCCAAGTCCTCGAAGCGGTAACTCCCGCTGACCGTACCCGTGGCCAAGACCTCGTCCACTCCTCTGTTGGCCACGATCCGGTCGCCCTCTTCCAAGTCGCGGAAGGCCAGCAGCCGACGGGCCAGGGTCAAACTACCCCCACGCTTGCCGGGCCAGTGTGTGTCCAGCGCCTGCTTCAGATCCGTGTCGCTCTGGTAAAGGGCCAGGTCCCCGAGTTCATCCCAGCCGACGCAGATGAACCCGCCCTCCCGGCACTCGTTCCACAGCCTGCCCCGCTCGCCCGGTGCGATCTTCCAGATGATGCGCTGGCGGGGTCGCGGGTCGAACCGTTCGTACAGGAAGTGCATCACCTCCTGCCCCGACCAGCCCTCGAACTCCGCACGGGACCGCACGAGATCGAGCAGGCGCCGATTGCTTCGCCAGGCCGGTGCGTCCCCCTGGGCGGGACCGCCCAACCGGATGATGAATCGGCGTAGGTGCTCTCCTGCGTATATGGGCAGGAAGTGCTGAGGGAAGTAGGTCGCCAGTGCCTTCGTCACCAAGGCCGGACCGAAGCGCAGCGCGCCGAGGTCGTCCAGAGCCTCGAAGTCGCCCGCCCCTACAGCGTCAAAAGCCTGCGTGAACTGTGCCCGCAGTTCCCTCCAGGCGTCCTGCGGGTCCATGCCACGGAGAGGAGCTGCCAAGCGCCACTCGCCCGAGTGGTGGCGGAACATGATGTGCTTCGCGGCGCTGCCGCCCTTGATGCTGCCCAGGTGCGGAGTGAGGAACTCGAGCACCCGGCAGTACGTCGGATCAGACCCGGAGGGCGAGGGCTGCCCGAGGGCGTAGCGCTCGAGCGGCAGTGTCTTCCATTCCTCCAGCGGGAAGAGGGAGAGCACCCGCTCGCGCTCCTCCTCGGCGGCCGACTCCATCTCCGAGACGGCCGTCCGGTCGAACTGGCCCGCCGCCGTACCCACATCCACCCCACCTGTCATGACGCCATGATGCCGGAAGCCCGGAAAACGCCACCCGATGTCGGTACTTCGCCTACGGCCGACTGCGTCGGCTGACACCATGGACCGGTGCAGGCAGCTCCAGCTCCGCACCCGCGGAGCTCAGCGACTCAGGCGATGGGGGAGCCGTGGAGGACTGGATCTACATCCTCAACCCGAACAAGGACACGTTGGACGGGGAACCCTCCACCAAGGAGACCATCCGCCGGCTCGCCCACGAAGAACCCGAGCTCGATCTCTGGCTCAGCCGGCGCAACCGTATGAGCCCCGGGGACCGCCTGTGGTTCTTCTTCAGCCAACCGGAGTCGGCCGTGGCAGCGTTGGCCGAAGTCGACAAGGAGCCGTACGAGGATCCCGAGGACGCGGAGTTCGCGTACCGGGTCGAGGTGACCCTGCTGCCGGAGGCGACCGACGCCCTGTGCGCCAGCCCGGTCGGCCGGGAGGAACTGGGCCTCGGCCAGGTGAGGCCGGTGCAGAAGGTGAAACCCGAGGCGTTGCCGGTGCTGCTGGAGAGGGCGGGGCTGTAGGACGACGGGACTGATGGGATGCGGGACGGGTCTCCGGCGCGAGGCTCCTCGCCCGTCGAGCAGTGAGTCCACACCCGACTATCGTGATCGGTATGCCGTCCTCGCACCTGCTGATCATCGGAGACCGGGCCGCCCTGAGCTGGGTGGTGACCGAGCAACGGATGGCTTTTCCGGCGGGCCGGTCGAAGGCGGCACGAACGCTGGACGAAGGCGACGAGATCTTCCTCTACACCACGCGGGGCTGCTTCCGGAATCCGACGCGGGACCTGGGGCGGGTCATCGGCCGGGCCACGCTCGCCGGCCCGGTGCGGGCCCTGGACGAGCCGGTCGTCTTCGGTGAGCGGGCCTTCCCGGAGGGCTGCCGCCTGAAGGTCTCCGGCCTGGCACCCTTCCGTGAGGGTCTGGTCCTGCGGGACCTGGTTCCCCGCCTCTCGGTGTTCCCCGACTCTGCCACCTGGAGCGTCCGCATGCGCCGCGCCTGGCTGACGCTGCCGCCGGTCGACGCCGACTTGGTGCGCGCGGAGGTGGAGCCGCTGCTGCGCCCCTACGGAGAGGCGGCCAAGGGCTACCGCTGGGAGGCACCCGTGCCCGGTTAGCCCGAAGCGTCCGCGGTCGGGCGTCCCGGGCCGGGAGGAAGCCCGGAAGACGGGCGTGTCGCCTACTCCGGAGGCGTCGGGGTCTCAGGGGTGCGGTACATGGCCTGGACGTCCAGCTCCAACTGCACGGTCGGTCCGACGACCGCGATGCCGCGGGCCAGCATCGAGCGCCAGTTGAGGGTGAAGTCCTCGCGGTGCAGTTCCGCCTTCGCCAGGGCCGCGCAGCGCAGTTCCTGGTCGTACCCGCCGTTCACCGTGCCGAGGTAGGTCGTGTCCAGGCCCACGGAGCGGCTGGTGCCGTGCATGGTGAGCGTGCCGTGCAGCGTCCACTTGGAACCGCCGCGGTAGACGAACCGGGTGCTGACGAAGTCGATGTACGGGTAGTGCTCGACGTCGAGGAAGTCCGCGGAACGCAGGTGGCTGTCACGGGTCCTGTTGCCCGTGGTGATGCTGGAGGCGTCGATCCGCACCGAGACCTGGGAGTCGGCCATATCCGGCGCGATCCGAATGCCTCCGTCGAAGCGGGTGAAGCGGCCGTGGACGTGCGCCATCCCCACGTGCTTGGCGATGAACCGGATCGCCGTGTGCGGAGGGTCGAACAACCAGGTTCCAGGCGAGGGGAGTTGCAGCTGTCGGGCGGGCAGCAGCGCGATGTGCTCCGGGGGGAGGACGACTCCGGCGACGATGTCGACGTTCTTGCGGGCGGGGGTCAGTCCCTCCGCCGAGACCATCACGCTGTAGGAACCCGGAGGCAGCGTCGCCATGAACCGGCCGTACGGATCCGCGGTGCCGCGGGCAGTGACGCGGTGGCTGTCCAGCGCGGTCACCCTGACGTCGGCGCCGCTCATGGGCTGCCCCATGGGATCGACGACCTCACAGCCGTAAGCGCCCGCGCCGGCCGGCAGCGGCACCGAGAATCCCGGCGTGGCATCGGCAGCGCTCCAGGAGCGCCGACGTCGGAGGAGTCCGAGGGCCATGTTGATCACCTTTCTTATCCCGTGTCACTGCCGCGGGGCCGCATCGCTTTCCATGTGCGCGGCCGCCGAGATCTACCCAGAACCAGTTGCAGGCGTAATGAGGTCAACTTTTCAACGATCATAGGACAGGTTGAGGAGGGTCCCTCTAGGTCGAGGAAGGCCTGCAGAAGGACACTTTGACGGCCTGACCACTGGCACTGGCCGTCTGTAGGGGGAGAGCCCCACTTCTACGGCTCTTCGCTTTGCTCGACTGCTGTGGCGAATTCCACGTGCGGCGGCGCGGCGTTTCACGCCTGGCTCGCGCTTCCGTCACGCGGCCCACACATCCCGCGTCTCGTGGAGGGGGTTGGCGTCGGGCCGCGCTGGTCGGGCGGGTCCGGCAGCCGTGGCGCCCGATCGCCTCCGCGGCGTTCTCGTCCCGCTCGGCCGCCGGTCGCGGCCACGCGACCAACAGCCGCTGACACCATGAGGGTGGTAGGGGTTGACGTCCGTGCCGTGGGCGGGAGCTGAGTAGGCGTGCGACCCCGTGCGGTGATGTCACTGTGGGTCGTGTCGGACGAACCTGGTGACCCCCATCGGCAGTTCTCAGTGGCCTTACTCCAGCGAAGGCGCTGACAGCCGACACGACCCGGTGGGCTCTCCCGGCCGCAGCGCCAGGGCTCCTCTCATGCCGGTGCTGTGCCGGCACCCGGAGGCCGCCGCCGCAACTGCAGACAGACGACCGAGGCGACGACGGTTCGCCGTTCCGAGGCATCCATGCGGGGACTCATGTGGACGGCGTACTGCTGCAACCCGATCCACGCGTCGATGGTGCTCACCGTGACTCGACCGATCTCCGGTGCCGGGTCCCCTTCCGGATCGGTCTCCGTGAGATGCCATTCGACATACGCGAGACCCGGCCGCGTGAGAAGGAGCCGACGCCCCTGCTCCGTCTGGAGGATCAACTGCCGCGTTTTCATGAGCCCACGGGCCCCAGCGGTGCCTACCTCCCGGTCCGCGGCGTCGGTGAAGCGGAACTTCGCCGGCCCTAACCGCTCGATGCGAAGTATCAACTCACCTGAGGTCTTCGTCAGGACGGAGTACGTGTCGTCGGTGTACGTGACCTGGGCGACCGGGATCCCCTCAACGGTGGACACGGCCAGGGCGGGGTCCACGTACCTGCGCCACCGTGAACGCTTCGGCTGCCCGACCACGACGGCGTCCAGTTCGAACAGAGCCGGTTCCGTCATCGGTCTTCCTTTACCGCCACGGTTTTCCCCTGGACCGAGTACGACCACTGTGACGGAGAACCTGCCCGACTCCCACCCTCGGGCGGACATTGACGCCAACGCGAAGACACTCAGGACGGACGCCCTTCGGAACCTCTTAGCGAGCAAACGAAGGTCTGTAAACGCGGCGGCGGGCCCGTGTCCCCCGGAACCCGGTCACTCGGCTCCGGCGGCCGCCAGGTGCTCGCGCATCACGGCAGCGATGTCCGCGGCGTCTCCTGTCGCGGGGAGATGCCACGACACCTCGTCGCCGTTCTCCATCAGGAAGCTGCTCATGAAACGCACACTGGCGGGTGAGGGGACGTACGAGTCACGGAGCCATAGGGCGAACGCGGCCGCTTCGTCGGCTGTCGCGTCGATGATGCTGATGTAGGCGTAGTCCGCGGCCGGCATGGCTGACGTGCCGGTGATGTAGACGTCGGGAGCCACCTCGATCTCGAAGTCCAGGACCGTGAACCCGCGCATGGCGGACGTGCTGGCTTCGAGGAAGGCGTCGGGGAAGTCCCGCTCCAGCGCGTTCCTGAAGGTGTCCAGGCTCGCCTGCCAGGCGGCCGGGTTGTCCACGGGCGGAGCGAAGACGAAGTTCGACCGCTGGTCGTACTCGGTTGTCACAGAAGTCCTTCACTCTCAGGGTACGTACCGCGCGGAGCCGTTGACACCGTTCATGGCGATCATCGACTCCCAGTAGGCGGCGTTGTCCTTGCCGTTCGTGGCGATCTCAAGTCCACGGATCTCCGAATTGGCGGGGTTGGCCATCGCGTTCTTGTACCGGCGCAGCTCCCGCTCGTCACCGCCGTACATGCCGTCGATCATCGGGTCGAACTTCAGTCTCCCCTTGGCGTCCACCTTCACCGGCTTGGCCAGGGTCTCATTGACCCGCTCGATGCTGCGAAAGCTACGCTTCTTGCAGTTCGGGTCCTGTACGTGCTTGGCCTCCACCAGGTAGCCGTCCACCGGACGTATACCGTCCACCATGAGACCCCGCCGATGGCCGACAAGGGGAACCTCACGCTCCGGGTAGCCGGACACGCGCAGCTGGTAGGCGTTGTTGGGATTCGTGGCCCCACCGCCTCCGGCGAAGCCGCCCGTGTTGAGCGAGTTGAGCCAGGTCCGGAAGTGTTGCCGCTCGGTAGGCGTGAGCAGACGGGTGGTGCCGGGCTCCGGGGGGATGGGGTCCTGCGCGGGTATGGATGGGTCGACCCTGCTCGCCATCGGCACGACTCCCGGTACCTGCCCGCGGAACGAGGCGAGGGAGACCGGTAGCGGCACACCGCCCGGCACCGGCACCGGCAGGAGAGGGGGGAATGGCAGCCCGGGTGGGTCGTCCGAGCCCTGGGGGAGTTTGACCCGGCGCTCGGACTCGTCGAGGGCGTGGGCGACGTTGCCGAGGCGGTGGATCCACACGTCGCCGAGTACGGCGTCCAGCAGTCCGCCGTCGTCGCCGTTGCCGCCGAACATCGGCTGGTCCCAGGGCATGTCGACATGGAACGGGTCCGTCCGGTCCTGGATGATCTTCCGCTTGGCCGCCTCGACGTGGTCGGCGTACTGGTCGCAGGCCTTGGCGAGCTGTGTGCACGCGGCCACGAGGTTGGCCACCAAGGTCTCGTCCTGCTGGGCCTGGTCCGGGGGTTCGGCGAAACCGACGAAGCCTGCGAAGTAGCGGCGGAACGCGTCCGCGGCCTCCCCGGAGTGCGCCTTGTCCGCGGTGTGCGCGTAGGCCTGCGCATCGTGCATGAAGCGCAGCATCATCTTGCCGCCCGCCCGCCAGGAGCCGGCCACGTCACGCAGCTTCTCCGGCGAACCACGGAAGCGGTCGCTCATACCGGCGGGCGCGTACTGGTCGTACCAGGCGGTGTCGCCGATGACCTCCGGAAGTTCCTGCCCGAGGCCCAGGAAGCTCTCCGTGCAGTCCGCTCCGGGATCGCCCATGCCTGCTGTCAGGTCGACCTGCTTCTCCAGGATGGCCGAGACGATGTGGCTCTCGCGTGCCATGAACTCGCGGACGTTCCGCATCAGCCCCTTGCCGGTCTCACCCATCACGTAGGCGCTGAAGCCCATCTTGTCGAGCGTGGTGGCCGCTGCGGAGTTGTAAACCTTCGCGAACGCCCGCCCCGCGTCGTCGTCCCCCGCCATGCCGTGCTGACGGTCCAGCTCGTGAAAGAGCGCGATGGCGGTGTCACGGGTGCCGACCATGACCGTCCCCACCATGCCCATGGACGCCTTGATCATGCCTTCGGCGATCACCTTCAGGTCCGGTGGCATCCCCACGCGCGTTTCCCCCTCGCGGCGAACGGTCCGCTCCCGCAGACCAGTTGGACGTCATTTCTATCGCACAGGGGTTCTGTCGACGCAGGGGGCCGCGGAACCGTGCGTGTCCAGCGTGTCGGCATCGGCCTCAATCGCCTTCGCCCGCGGGCCGGTGTTCTTGAGTGGCGAGGGTGTCGAGTTCCGCCCAGACGGTCTTGCCGCCCGGCGGGTACGGTTCCGCGCCCCACCGGTCCGCCAGGGCGGCGACCAGGAGCAGACCGCGGCCCGACTCGCTGTCCGGAGCTGTCGCGAAGTCGGTGACGGCGGTGGGCAGCCGGTCGCCGCGCGCGTCGGTGACGGCGATCCGGAGGATACCGGCGGCCAAGTGGTTGAGGACGAGGGTGAGGCGGAAGTCGCGGCCCCGGACGCGTCCGTGCAGGGCCGCGTTCGCGGCGAGTTCGGCCACGATCTGCTCGGCGCACTCGGTGACGGAGGGGGACACCTCCCAGGCCCGCAGCTGTTCGTAGGCGAGCAGGCGCGCGAGGCGGGCGCCCCGGCGGGTGGAGGACAGGCACTGCGCGAAGTTGCGGACGATGGGCCGGAGCTGGGGTGTGGTCGCGTTCATGGGACCACGGTGACGGGCGTGCGGGAGCGTGATCCAGCTTCGCGGCCCGTACGCTGCGTCAGCGTACGGGGACATTCCGTGGACGGTACGCGAAACCTCCCGTCACGCTGGGTGTTGTCCATGGGGACGACGGCGAGGGCCGAGCGGGCAGGCATTCGGAGGTGACCGCGTATGACGGGCGTGGGGGCGGGCGACGAACTGACGGCCACGGAAGCGGCCACGGCCTGCGAGGCCGAGCGGGAACCGGACCCCTCGGACAGTCTGCGGACCTTCGGGGCCGTCGTCCAGGCGTTGCGCGAACACGCAGGGCTGAGCCGGGTGCAGTTCGGGGAGCTGGTCCGCTTCTCCAAGCACACCGTGGAGTCGGTGGAGCTGGGGCGGCGGATGCCGGACGCGTCGTTCGTGGAGCGCGCGGAGGAGGCGCTGGGGAATACGGGGGCGTTACGGCGGTCGGCGCGCTTCCTTACGCGAGGGGAGGCGGGGCTGGCGGCCTGGTTCCGGCAGTGGGCTCGGCTGGAGCGACGGGCGGTGAGCTTGTGCACGTATGAGTGCCGGTTGGTGCCGGGGTTGTTGCAGTCGGAGGGGTACGTGTGTGCCGTCTTCGGCAACAGCGTTCCCCCGCTGTCGGACGAGCAGTTGGAGGCGCAGGTCGCTGCTCGACTGGAGCGACAGCGGATGCTCGACGAGCGGCCCAACGTCCCGTTCAGCTTCATCGTCGAGGAGCATGTCTTCCGACGGCGACTCGGTGGTGCGGAGGTGACGCGGGGGTTGCTGGACCACGTCCTGAGGCTGACCAAGCCGAGGAACGTGGCGTTTCAAATCATGCCGGTGGACGCGGAGTCCCATGGGTGCCTGGATGGGCCTCTTCAGCTTCTGGAGACCCCGGAGCATCGGCGGTTGGCGTACTCGGAAGGGCAGCAGAACGGCCGATTGATCTCCGGCCCGAACGACGTGAGTCTCCTCTACCACCGCTATGACACACTGCGCTCGCAGGCCCTGAACCCCAAAGACTCGCGGGGTCTGCTGGAGCGACTGCGAGGAGAGCTATGAGCAGCACCGAACTCGCCTGGTTCAAGTCGAGCTACAGCGGCACTCAGGGTGACAGCTGCGTGGAGGTGGCCGTCACCGAACAGGCCGTATACGTACGCGACTCCAAAGACGTCACGCGCCCCGACTTCTCGGTGAGGCGAGACGTCTGGGCACACTTCGTGGACTTCGCGGCGGGGGCCTGAGGTGGCGTGTCACGGTGGCAGAAGCGCAAGCCCTGACACCGTGACACATAGATCGGCGGTCTCCTACGCCTCCTCGCGGTTCACTGACCCTTCGTATGCGGCGAAGACACGGGCCTGCTCCACCTTGCGGATGCGGCTGAGTTCGAGCGGATACGACGAGTAGGGGCGGCCCAAGTACTTCAGAATGTCCGCGAAGTAAGGGACGGGTAGGTTCCCGGGAGAGACCACGAGGGACGAGAGCAGTACGCCGTCCTGACCTGCGCCGCGATCTACGTCGATCAGGATCGAAGCACGTGTGCGGTCGGGGAGAGCTTCCGGCTTCACGCCTGCTGCTGATGCCAGAGTCTGCCAGCTGACCCTCACCCCGCGCTGCGCTGCCGAGACGAGTGCTCTCCGGACGGCCTTCACCACGGTTTTCCTCTTGATACCCAGTCTGGCCCACAGAGCGTGGTCCGCCCTGACCGGTGGCGGGGGGTTCTTTGAGGCGGACACTGCCTTGGCCACGAGGGCGTACGCACGGTCACGCTCGGTCGGCCATGCTGCGTCAGGGGAGCGCAGCGTGGAGCCGGGAGTCCAGCCCAGTTCCCTGAGAACTTGGCCGAAGAACGGGGCAGGGCCGGTCTCCTGGCCGTCCAGCTTCACCAGAGAGGACAGAACGGGACGTGCGTGACTGTACGACCCGTCCACTGCCACCAGGAGTCGCACGCGAGCGCTGGGCGTGATTCCCCCTGAGCGGGCGCCTGTCACTTTCACCAAGGTCGACCAGTTTATGAGAGACCGTCGGAACGCAACCCGCTCCAGTTCCGCGCGGAACCGGCTGATCAGGTCGCTGCCGTCCGGTGTTGCGCCTCCGGGCGGTGCGGTGTTCCCAGACGGCGCTTCCTGTCGCACCAGGTCATACGCAGTCTTCCGCTGGTGTGCCCAAATGCTGCGGACCTCTTCCGGCAAGAGGTCGGCTCCCCAGCCGAGGCCGGCAAGAACTTCATCAAAGCGCGATACGGGTCCTGGTGCTTGATTAGCCAGTTTCACCAAAGAGGAGAGCACGGGCTTGCCGCTTGTCCGGGGGCGGTCCACGGCCACGAGGAGTCGCACACGGTCCTGCGGGGTGAAGTCTCCCGGTGCGTACCCCTTGTAACGGATGAGTGTTTCCCAATTGATGACACCGCGCGAGCGAGCGATCTGCATGAGCTTGCCGCGCAGGAACCCGACCAGCGCCTCGTCCTCGGCAGGTGCTGCGGACTTTGCCGGGGACGGCAGTCGCCCGGGTTCGGGGGCGGGACGCAGGTCCGGCCAGCGTGGATCGCTCTGGGCGGGAAGCGGGGAGAATCCGGCGGTCTCGATGAACCAGGTCCGTTGTCCGGTGCCGGAGTCGGTCAGGGGGATGAGGTGAGCGGTGCTCTCGATGACATTGAGCCGGTGAGGGGAGGGCGGCACGGAATGGAGCGGCAGCGCGATCCGCATGCGGGTCATCACCGACCCAAGGGGCTGGATGTCCGCCTCGTAGAGGCGGCGTGCCGTGACGTTCTGTTCCTCGGCGGGGACCGATGCGGTGAACGCGAGTTGGCCGGGGACGAGAGGAAAGGCGAGCTGGTTCGTCGTGTCCATGCCCGTGTCGACGTCTGTGGCCATGGGTCTTTCGTTGGTGAGGTGTGGAGTGACGATTCCCTCGTCCGTCAGGTGGCACTCGTCCAGAGTGACCAACTTGACGCTTTGGTCGGGGTGTTGAGTGCCGACATAAACCTTGCGCGTATCGCCTTCGGTGCGGCAACTGAAGCGAATGGCATGCCCCTGGGCCTTCACCTCGTTGTGCGCGATCCCGCTGTTCGGCCCGTAAACCCACTGGACGCGCATGTTGTCGCCGGTGAACTGAGCGCGGGTCGTTTCCCACTGCTTGAGGGACATGCGGTCCATCTGCACTCGGATGAGCCGTGTACCGGAACCGAAACGGACCTCTACAGCTCCGCCCGGCCCCGAACCGAGGTCCGGGTACGACACCGTGACCTTCTGGTGCCCCTGTCGGCGTAGCCAGCGCTGGAGCGCCTGACCGATGTAGAGGTGGTCGGCACTGTCCTCGCCGGTTTGCGTACGACGGCAGTGCACGGGCGGCCGGTGCGCGAAGTGGCACTTCTTGTGCAGGTACCTCTTCGCGGTCAGCTTTTTGCCGCAGCCACCCAGCAGGGTGCCGCAGTAGAAATCGTCGCGGCTCCGACCCTGCATGAACCGGTCGTAGTCGTCGTGGTCGAACGGCAGGAACACAGGCCAGTCCGATCCGGGCCGGCCTATGACTGCTGTTTGGACCTTGCGCGTGTCTTCCTCGTATGGAGGCATCGGGTCTCCGGGCGGCGGGTGTGCGGTGCAGTGGGGCAACGACCGGCCCCGCCGAGCCCGTCAGGGCTCGTTCCAACGAGGGGTGCGGAGGCGGGGCCGGCCGGGAACGTACGGGTCAGGAGGAATGCCAGCGGTTTCGGCCGTCGGAGCCCGGGCCACAGATCATGCGGGTTCCCGCCTTCGTGACGCCGGTCGCCCCGGCCGGCGAACAGAACGAGCCAGGGTGAACGACACCGACGCTGCCGCCGCCGGAGGAGCCGCCGGACGATGACGAGGAGCCGCCGCTTGCTGACCCGCTGCTCCCGGTGGCGCCGTTGTCACTGTCGTAATCCGGGTCGTTGGCCGGAATCTTGTACGTCGTGTCCTTCGCTGCCGGGCAGTGCTGCACGAGGTCGACGTCGGACCACTCGCCCAGGTCGAGGCGAACCGTGGTGCCGGAGGTCACCTTGGCTCCCTTGGCGGGGGACTGGAAGCACACCCGCCACTCGTCACCGTCCTCGGCGGCTTCCTCGGCGGTGGGAGCGTCGATGTCAAGATAGACGTCATCGAGCGTGATGCGGTCGGTGTCGATACCGGCCTGGTTCAGGTTCTTGACTGCTCCGTTGTATGTCGTGCCGAGGACGTTCGGCATCGTGGGCCACGGGACCGGACCGCCGTCCTTCTTGGGGCACGGCTCGCCGGCCTTGACGGCTGAGAAGTCGATGGTCTTCGCGGTCCCGTCGGCTTTCTGAAAGCACACCGTCCATCCGGACCGCATGATGATCGTACGGTCGTCCTGTGCCGCGTCATGGTGACTGGGGGTGAAACCCGCGGATCGGGCCTGTGTCTCGGCAAGGGCCAGCGACTTGCCTGTGTAGTCAGCGGCCTTCAGAACCTCGGGAGCCTTGGAACTCGGGGATGACGTGACCTTGGCGCTTGCGTCATCCGCGCTCCGCGTTTTGGCGTCGGACTTGCCCGACCCGCTGTCGTCGAGCTGCCCGCCCAGGCCTGCGCCGACCGTCAGAAGCACGAAGGCTCCGAACATCGCCCCGAGTTTGGCGAACCAGCGCCAGGGCGGCAGAACCCACACCGCGACTATGGCGGCGATCATCACGATGAAGCCGAGGGGGAAGCTGAACGCGCCGAGCAGGGCGACCAGCACCAGACTGCCGAGCACGGCCGGGGTGGTCTTCCACCAAGGACGGGACGGCGGTGGGGCGGTGTACGGATTCAAGTATATTTCCTCTGCTATGGAGCAGGCTGGGCAGCTTACTCCTGCCGTCGTACGGCGTGTGTCGGGATGTCAGGTGGGCTGTCGAGAGACATGGCCCGGGGCGGGGTGAGAGTGGAGACGTAGTTCTCGCTGTCCGCCAAGGGGCTTTCGAGGCTGACGCCTGTTGCGGCCACGCGGTCGTACTCGACGAAGTTCAGTTGCGCACGCGGCTGAAGGGCAGCGCTCACTCAGCTTTCCCCGCCGCGTTCTTCCTCGTCCCCGCGCCGACGGCGCATTCGCTCGGCGATCTCGCTGGAGAGCTTGCCTTTGACCGAGTTGGCCCGATCTAGGGTCTCGTTGCCGAGGCTTCTGGCGGCATCGACGCCTTTTGCTCCCGTCTCGAGTGCCTTGTCCCTCACCTCCGTGGCCGCGTGCACCCACCGCCTCGCCTCTGATGGCCGGCGACCGGACTCAATCCCGAGCCGTCCGTGGAAGTCATGAACGCCGGCTGCAACTTGGTTGGTCGACTGGACTACGGCCGGGGACTTGGTCGGGTGCAGCAGCACCTTCGCGTTGGCCGCATCAGCAGCTGCGTTCATCCTGGCTACCAGACGCTCGGTGCTCCGTGAGATGGCATCCAGCCGCTTCTGTCGGGCAATCCGAAGCCCGAGGCGATGCCGGTCCAGCTCGTCCGGAGTCGTGTCCAGCACTCGATCGAGTTCGAGCACGGCGAACGCGTCCTGCAGTTGGAAGCTACGAGCAAGCACAGCGAGCCACTCCCGAGCCTTGGACTCGACCTCCTTGGCCGTTGTGGCGAGGTCACCGATCTTGGTCTGGCCCTCCAGCTTCTCCGCGAGAGCGTCCAGTTGACGCACCGCATACGCCTGGGTGTCTGCGATCGCCGTTGGTGCGGCCTGCACCTTCGACCACGTGACCTCGGAGACCCGGCCCACCTGCTCCCGGATGGTCATGGCCTCCTCGATGATGAGATCTGCCCCGATCATGCGGGCGACCGCAGCGTCCTTCTGAGCGCGGAGCACGTCGTCGACCTTCTCGTCGATCCTCGCGAGATAGTCGGTGATCTCGTCCATGGTCTGCTGCATCGCCAGCTGCGCCATGATCCCGGCGGCGCCAGCCAGATGGGCCGGGTTCGTCAGGAACGAGCCGGCCCCTTTCTCGACCTGGAGCCAGTTCTTGATAGAGCCGGGTTTTCCTACCATGGCGTGGCTGATGCCTGGCGTCTTGGTTTTCATCAGCCCGAACTGCTTGACGCGCTCAGCGGACTCCTTGGTCAGCTTCACCCACCGACCGGAGTTGGCGACAATCTCCGAACCTGCCTGAGCGGCTGCGGCCCCGGTGCTGAAGACGGACTTGAGCCGTTGCACACCGAGGTCCCTCGACGGCAGTCCTTCCGAGAGGAGGAAGCGTTCGACATCCGTCGCATTGCCGATGACCGCCAGCCCATCACCGTCACTGATCAGCTGAATCGCGTTGTCCATTGCCCGCTCCTGAAGTGGCTTCTCACAGTTGAGGGTGGTCGGGTGCGCGCGGCGATTGCCGGGCGCTCAGGCGGGGTGCCGGGGGCCGTGGCCGGGGGGCGGGGTGAGAGTGGAGGTGTAGTTCACGCCGTCCACCAAGGGGTTTTCGAGGCTGACGCCGGCTGCGGCCATGCGGTCGTACTCGGCCAAGATCAGTTCCTTCGTGCGGTAGGTGCCGTACTTGGCCTCGTCCTTACGGCGGACGATGGGGAAGGTATCGAGGATGTAGTCAGCGTCATCGCGGGATATTCCATACAGATGGAAGAAGAGGGCGTTCAGTTCTGCCTGGATCACCTGGCGGCGGGCGCTGTCCCAGCGGAAGGGAGACCGCATGTCACCTAGCGTGATGGCGAAAGGCTGCATGTCGTAGCTACTGTAAGTCAGCTCCAGAACACGTGAACGGATGAAGGCTTGGTGGCCTGCCGTGTGTTGTGGGGCAGGGACTGGGAACTGATTGCAGAGAAAGAAATTTAGGTGTACGCCACCGACTTTCAGTCTCGCAACGTAGTCCAATGCGAAGGAGCTGAGGCTGGCTACCAGTTCACCGACGCGGCTTACCAGGTGCGGCGCTATGAGAGACGTTGGAAGGCTGTTGGCGGCTGCCGAGTCAGGCACTAGGCTGACTATGACTGTGCGCTCGTTGGTAGGGCTGGTGACATCTCGCCAGCCCAAATGCCAACTTTCCCGCCAGCCCTTAGTGGCGACTCTGGCGCGGACCTCTTGTTCTGTCACCCAGCTATAGGGAATGGCAGACCTATCCGGAGCTTCCCACTCGGCTGAGCTAAGGTAATCCGGTTGGTTCTGGCGCTTTGCTGCAGTTTCACTTTTCACGACATCGGCGGCGCGATGATTATAGAAGTCGACCATCTTGGCTTCGTACAGAGGGAGCATTCTCTGTTCACCGTTGGTGAAAATGTTTCCCTTTAGTAGCCATCCCGTAGCCTGCAGATCCTCCCGTGTGCGGAAGAGGTGCGAATCGTTCGACAAGTCGAACATACGCATAAATGACACGCCCCACGGGTTACCGTCGGAGTCGCCCTCCCTGATCAGAACAGGAACACGGCGGTAGATGCCGAGGATGATCTCGGCGTCGCGGCGGGAGCGGAAGACGGGGCAGGTGCCCGTGTTGGGGTTGAGGAGAGTTATCTCCTCCGGAGTGAGCGTGAACGTCTTGTTCGAGTCGTTCAGCTCTGATGGGTCGTGGAGGAAGAAGGCGAACCGCGCAGCCGGTTCATGCATGGTGCGACCAGTGAGGGAGAGGACGCTGAACTTGAAAGAACGGTGAACGCCAGAGAAGAGCGGTGCCGCGTTCTCGAAGTCGTACAGGGCCGTTATCGCCCCGTTCTGTACCAGGTCCTTGAAGAAGAACTGTGTCGTAGCGTCCGTTGCGATGCCCGTGGGCACGATGACGCCCGTTCGGCCACGCGGTCCCGTCATCATGCGGTCGGTCTCGGCGAAGACCGCGTATGTATTGATGTCACCCCGCCCGG
The DNA here is from genome assembly GCF_004784465.1 of Streptomyces griseoluteus. Lineage (GTDB taxonomy): Bacteria > Actinomycetota > Actinomycetes > Streptomycetales > Streptomycetaceae > Streptomyces > Streptomyces griseoluteus. Next base: position 140,555 of record NZ_SRRU01000008.1, read on the forward strand.
TGAGGGGGTAGCGCAGCGACAAGCGTAGGAATTGGCTCTCGCCTTCGGATTGACGCTTGGCCGCAGTGAACTCGGCGAACAGGTCTGGGTTCGTCTCCGGCAAGGCCGAGATGAGACGCTTGCGTGCAGCTGCATGCGCGGCCTTGGCGATCTCCGGGTCACGCTGGGCGAAGAATTCCTGCTCCTGCAACTTGATGCGCTCCCACGGTGGGTTCCCCAGCACGCACGAGAAGCCCCCATCCCATCCCACCGACGGATCAACGTCGCCGTTCGCAGCCTCTGAGACGCTGAAGACCTCCGGAAACTCCAGATGCCAGTGAAAGAACCTGTACTGCTGGGCAAGCCGGATGACCTCGTCGTTCGTGCTCGCCGGAATGCCCGCGCCCGCGCTCTGAAGGTCACGGAAGACACCCTCTGTGACCGGAGTCGGCGCACCCGGTGACTTGGGCCAGACGAAAGCCGCGCACCAGGCGTCGCTGATGTGCAGGGCCCGGAGATACTCCGCCGACTGCTCCAGCTCACGGAAGCGGCTCGACTGGAGACGGACGTCGCGCAGGGTGTTGGTCGGAGCCGAGGTGATGTCCCGCAGGCTCGCCGCGAAGGCGGCGTTGGAGACCCAGATGCGTTCCTCGGTGTGGAAGCTGAGCTGGCCGCCGCGCTCCTTGGCGTTCCGCTTCTTGATGGCCGACGCGATCTTCTTGTCGTCGCCCTCGATCGGCTTGAAGGCGTCGTCGGGTATGCCGTTGGCCAGCAGTGCCGGCGTGGCTCCGATCAGTGCGTTGCCGTGCTTGATGTGGGCGTCCAGGAAGCCCAGGGGCTTGCCCGGCTCCAGGGCCTCCAGCCAGAGCGACACCTTGGCCAGCTCGACCGCCATCGGGTTGAGGTCCACGCCGTAGATGCACCGCGCGACGACCTCGTGCAGGGCGTGGCGCACCGCGTCGATCGTCGGTTCCGGGTTCTGCTCCCGTACCGCCGCCACCCGCTTCGCGATGCGGCGAGCCGCAGCCACCAGGAAGTGGCCCGAGCCGCAGGCCGGGTCGCAGACCGTCAGGTTCAGCAGTTCCTCGACGATCGCCTCACTCGCGTCCGGCTGGCCCGAGCGCGTTGCCCGGATTTCGCCGCGCTTCACCGCGTCGTCGATCACCGGGTCCAGCGCCGAGTCCAGCAGGCACTCGATCAGCGAGGACGGGGTGTAGTACGAGCCCGTGGTCTTACGAGCGTTGCCCGCTAGCTCCACCAGCTCGAAAGTACGCTCCGTCGCGTTGTGCTTCGGGACCAGCTCCAGCAGGGACTCGTAGATCGAGCCCAGCTCCTCCGCGTCCAGGTGGCGGTAGTCGACCACCCGGTTCCGCTTGCTGCTCGTGTCCCGCACGATCGACAGGGCACGGACCGCCTCCAGCAGCGGCTCGTTCGACAGCGACAGGCGGTGCAGGAGCTTGTCCGCCTCCGTGTCGTCGAAGATGCCGCCCAGGCCCGGCAGGCCCAGCTCCGGCAGGCCGTCGTCGTTGCCCAGGCCCGACAGGACGAAGCGCAGCGCTTGGTACAGGTCACCATGGGCCGTACCCCGGCGGCGCTGGGCGTGCCGGCGCAGGCGGGCCGAGGAGAAGTACGCGGCGTAGCGATCCCTCGCCGTCTCGTCCGCCGACGGGGACAGCAGGACCTCGCGGTCCTCTGCCACGAACAGGAACAGGAGCCGGTAGACCAGGCGCAGCAGCGCGTAGTGGAAGGTCTTGACCTCCAGGGTCTCCCGCAGCTCCCGGTTGTCCGGGTGCTTCAGGAAGCCCGTGCCGAGAGTCGTGATCGCCCGCTGGACGCCCTTCCTGAGCTGGTCCAGGGCACGGGTGCCCTGGGCTATCGCCTCCGTGCGCCACTTCTCCAGCCAGCACGTCGACGGTGCCGCGTCCTCCGCGACCTCGAAGCGCGACACGTGCAGCAGCCGGTACAGCAGCACAAACTCGCTGAACAGCTCACCGTCGAAGATCGCCTCCAGGTCGAACTCGACGTACGACGCCGTGGCCAGCGCGCTGGAGTCCCGGAGCAGGCGGACCTGGCGGCCGTTGGTCAGGACGCCCCACAGGTGAACCTCGGTCCGGTTCAGGCACTCCTGGAGCATCGACTGCGGCGGGACCGTACCCGCGCCGCCCGGCCGCTTGTCCAAGTTGGCGTTCCATGCCACCTGGTGGATGAGCGCGTGCCGCCAGCGGTGCGAGACCTCGAACCGCTTCTCCGCGTCCGAGTCCGCCGTGACGCCCTCCGTGCCGATCGGACTCAGCCGGCCGAAGCCCAGCTCCCGCCACAGCGGCGCCAGCCAGTCTGCTCCCGCACGGCCGGTGGGGTCGGTCGCGGGCAGGCCCGTCGCCCGGTCCTCTGGGAGGTTCTTACGCACGTCGCGCCAGAGCGGCTTCAGGTACTCCCAGCTGCGCTCCGCCTCGTCCCGGACCGAACGGGACGACGGGAGGCCGTAGTCGGCGGGCTTCGAGCCCGGGACGTCCTTGCCCTCGGAGATGCGCAGCAGCATGTCGGCCGGCAGCAGACCTCCGACCGTGTGGACGGCGGTGAACACCTGGTTGCGGGTCGTGGCGGACATCAGGCGGACGCTCCAGAAACAGCGGCAGGGGTGGAGGAGGAAGCGGAAGGGTTCGCGGGCAGGTAGAGGTACGCGCCCAGGACGTCGGCCGGCTTCTGGGCGGTCACCGACAGGCCCCGGACGATCTCGCCGGAGGCCTGGCGCACGCGGCGGTGCGAGGTGTCCAGCTCGGCGGCCAGTTCCTCGCCGTACGTCTCCAGATAGCCGTTCGCTTCCGGGAGTTGGTCGAGGATGCGCTTCATCATGCGCTCGCCGAAGTGCGGGTCCGTGTTCTCGGACGCCGTCGCGTCCAGCAGGGCCGTGGCGCGCTCCTGCGGCAGCCACACCGCGTTCTTCGGGGAGCCCTCGAAGGCCAGCAGCCTCGCGTCCTCCGCTACCAGCTGCTTCTCGCCGCTCCGTGACGGCAGGGTGAGGTGGAAGCGGTAGCGGACCAGCAGCAGCGTCGTCCGCGTCGTCACCGCGTCCGTGGTCACCACACCGCAGCGGCGTGCCGGGCGGGCCCCGTCCGCCTGGGTGTCCAGCGCCGCGTTCAGGACGTGCGACGCCAGCGCGCCCACCACCGGGTCCGTCCGCACCAGCGCCGCCTCGCCCCGCGCCACCGCCGGATCCGTCCGGAACGGGATCGGCCGGTCCTGCTCGATCACCTCAGCCCCTACGGCCGTCGCCAGCGCGTCCCGCAGGCCCGCCGGCGTACCGCCCACCTGGGCCGTGAAGTCTTCCTGCACGTCGGCTCCGCGCAGCACCGCGCCCAGCGAGCCCAGCGCCTCCCGTACGAACGTCTTCACCTCACCCGTACCGCCCAGCGCGTCCCGGATGGCGGCGACCTCCCGGGCGACCTCCTCCGGGTGGATCGAGCGCTGTGCGAACCGCGAACGCGAGGCCTTCTCCCGCTCTGCCGCCGAGTTCCAGTCGCTGTCCAGCTTCGCCGTGCTCACCTTGAACGCGTCCGCGCTGAACAGCGCGTCCTCGTTCTCGCGGCCGCGCATCAGCAGCCACTCCACGATCGCGTCCGTCACGCCCGTGGACAGCTCGTCCGGGATCGACACCGAGATGCCCAGGTCCTTCTTGATCTGGCGGTGCTTCTTGATGAGGACTTCGAGGACCTTGCCGTCGATGCCGTTGTCGTCGCCGTAGAGGGTGATGACGCGGACCTCGTCGCGGCGCTGGCCGTAGCGGTCGACGCGGCCCTCGCGCTGGTCGTGCCGGGTGGGGTTCCACGCCAGGTCGTAGTGGACCACGGCGTCGAAGTAGTGCTGGAGGTTCACGCCCTCCGACAGGCAGTCGGTGGCGATCAGTACTCGGCGCGCGGCGGCGTCCTGGCCGGCCTCCGTTGCCAGCGCCTCGATGTTGTCGATGCGCTGCTGCGGGGACAGTTCGCCCGTGACCGCCTTGACGACCGTCTTCGCGCCCAGGGGGCCGCGCTTCTTTGTCTCCGGGTCGTTGGCCAACTGCTCGGCCAGGTACTTGGCCGTGGGGATGTAGCGGCAGAAGACGATCGGGTTGTAGCCGTCGGCCAACAGTCCCTTGAGGTGCTTGACCAGGGCCTTCAGCTTGAGGTCCTGCGCGGGGCCCTCCAACTCCTGCGCGCGGTCGGCGAGTTCGGCCAGGCGCGAGCGCGGGTCGTCGATCTCGATCTCCGCGCCCGGCGCTACGTCCATGCCCTCCATGGAGTCGCTGTCGGCCGCGTCGCTGTTCAGCGGAGCGCCCAGCTTGTCGGCCTCCTCAGCCGACGACGCGACCGCCGCCGCGGACCTCGTGCGCAGCGTCTGCGCCGCCGCCCGCGGGGACGACACCAGCGAGCGCAACAGCGCGATCGCCGACCACCACGCTATTCGGGCCTCCCTCCGGCCCCGGCCGTCCGCCTCCTCCACCCGCTCGCTCGCGTAGGCGATCGCGTCGTCCAGCAGGGCCCGGTACTCCGGGGACAGCTTGTACGTCTCGTCCTTGAAGTAGCGGTCCGAGGGGAACGCGGTACGCTCCGCGAGGGAATCGTCGGCCAGGCCGTCCTCCTTGGTGAGGTACTGGCGGACGTCCGCGCGCTTGCGGGCCACGAAGTGCTGGGCCAGCAGCTTCCGACCCCGCTCCGACTCCAGGTCGACGTGCGCCAAGTCGGGCTTGACCAGGCCCAGCAGGTTGCGGAACGCGGACTCCTTGCCGCTGTGCGGGGTCGCCGTCACCAGCAACAGGTGTCGTTCCGCGTCCTCGGCGACCCGCCGCAGCAGCTCGTAGCGCAGCTGGTTCTGCGTGCCCGTCTTGGCGTCGTCGGAGGCCACACACGTGTGCGCCTCGTCGACGATCACCAGGTCGGGGCAGTGCCGTACGAAGTCGTCGCGGTGACGGGTGGACTTGATGAAGTCCGTGGAGACGACGACGTTCGGGTAGCGGTCGAAGAGAGACTGGCCCAGGTCCAAGCCCCGCTCCAGGCGAGTCACCGTCGACGACAGCACCAGCTCCGCGTCGATGCCGAACTTGCTCCGCAGCTCCTGCTGCCACTGCTCCGCCAGCGCGGGCGAGCACAGCACCGCCAGGCCCGACGCCTCGCCCTGCGCGAGCAGTTCGCTCGCGATCAGGCCCGCCTCGACGGTCTTGCCGATGCCGACGTCGTCGGAGATCAGCATGCGGACCGTCTTCTGACGCAGCGCCATCAGCAGCGGGACGAGCTGGTACGCGCGCGGCTTCACCGCGATGCCGGCCAGTGAGCGGAACGGGCCCGCGCCCGAGCGGAAGCCGACCCGCAGGGCCGTGCGCAGCAGGCCGGCCGCCCGCTGGTCACCGAGGTCGCTCGGCTCCGGCGGAGCGAACCGCGCCTCCTCGACCGTCTCGAACGCCGGGAACACGGCGGCGACGTCGTCGTCCGAGCCGCCGAGCGGGCGCAGGACGAGCAGGTCGGGCTTGCTCTCGGGAAGTACCACCCATTCGCGGCCGCGGGCCTTCACCAGGGAGCCGGCTGAGTACGTGAGTGCCATGTGTGTTCTTGAGTCCTCAGGAGAAGGCGGTCGTCAGTTGGCGGTCGGCGTGCCGAAGTAGCGGGCGTTGGCGCTGGCGATGGCGTCCCAGTCGTCGCCATGCGGGAAGCGGACGACATCCCAACTGGCGTTGAAGAGACGGTCCTCGGCGTCCTCGTCCCGGAAGGTGTCCTGCTCCTTGTCAGGCGTGTCGACGAAAACGGCCACGTTTCCGCCGGGGAGCCGGTAGACGAAGTCGGGCATGGCATTCGCCTCGGTGAGGAAGGGGTTCGCCTCGTCCGGCAGGTGCAGTCCCCGCGTCTTGGCCCAGCCCAGGAAGTCACCGTTCGCAACCAGTTCCGCGGCGGCCGACGGCTCGACAGCCGTAGGTGCCGCCGGAGCCTGTTCGGTCAGTCGCCGGAACTGCTCCGTCCGCGACTCCCCGCGCTCCTCGCGCCGCGCCATCGCCGAGGCCAGCCGCACCAGCAGTTCGCGCGCCGCGTGGCGGCTGATCAGCGAGTGGTCGAGCTGGTTGCCGTACGTCAGCAGGCACTCGTAGCAGCCGAGCGCGCAGGGGCGGTCCGGGTGCGGGCCGCCGAGGTCGGTGCCGTCCCCGGCGAAGTGGCAGATCTGCAACGCGTACCGGGCCGCCTTCGCCAGGGCATCCGGCTCCGCCTGGAGGCGGCGCAGCACACCCGCGCCGCCCTCGGCGGCCTCCGTGAACAGGAACCGGTCACGCGGGCCGCCGTCCGGCGGAAGCAGCTCGCTGGACAGTTCGGCGTCCTCCAGCTCGAACGCGGCCTCGATGCCCCGCTCCAGCGCGTACATGAGGGACAGCGCGACCGGTTCGGGCAGCGGCTCGTCGAGGGTGACGACGAGGATGTTGCGGCGGTCCTCCACGTAGGGGATGACCCGCTTCTTGCGGCGCCGCTCCTTGCCGTCCTCGTCGACCACCGGCAGCTCGCTGGAGTCGCCGGAGGCCTCGGAGGCGTCCTTGTCGTTCATCCAGCGGCCGTCGGCCAGGTCGAGCCAGTAGCCCGCCGGTTCGTCCTTCTTGGCCCGGACCCGGCCCAGGTTGGTGATCCTTATGGTCGCCGAGTCGCCGTAGGCGAGGCCGGCGAGCGGCACGCCGGAGGCGTCCGCGACGGAGGCGTTGAGGCGGCCCTTGCGAGCGCCGTGGTCCTGGAAGCGGTACGACGTCTCCAGCCGGAATCCGGCGCGGCGCCGCTCTTCCTCGTCGGAGGAGATCCGCTCCCGGCGCGTGGTGTACACCGTGTGCAGCTGGAGCAGGCCGTGCGTCGCCGGGCCCAGCGGCTCGTCGCACATCTGGCAGCGGTCCTGGCGCTCCGCCGGGTCGTGGTGGTAGCCGCACTTCGCGCAGCGGCGGGCCTCGCTGGTCGCCAGGTCCCCGGAGGAGTCCGGCGGCAGCTGAATCCGCGTCACCTGGTAGCGGGCGCCCTCGTGGTAGATGAGGGCGCCGGGACCGAACTCACGGATGGCGAGGAAGCGGGGCCGCTGGAGGTAGTCGCCGTCCCCGCGGCGGCGGCCGATGGTCGGGATGTACGCGGCCAGCGGCAGGCGCGGGAAGCTGTAGCCGGGCAGGAAGCCCTCGGAGGCGAGGTAGCGGTAGGGGTTGAAGTCGGAGAGGACCGACTTGCTGTCGACGCTCTCGTTCATCAGCAGGTTCAGCTGCGTCTCCGCCTCGCGGCGGCGGGCGTTGGCCCGGAGGCGGTCGGACTCGGTGAGGCTGTAGTCCAGGCGCCGCTTGTTCTGGATGTACTGGTCGTCGAGGGCGGCGCGGAAGAGCTGCCGCCAGCGGTCGAAGGCGCGGTCGAACCGCTCCGGGACCGTGCGGACCCGGTCCTGTATCCAGTCGTCGTGCCACCACGTCGTGTCGGCGAACTCCGGCAGCAGCGGGCCGAGCACCCGCAGCGCCGCGTCGACCGTGCGGTGCTGCGCGCTCTCGTCGAGGGAGGCCGCGAGGATGTCCGGCAGCAGTTGCAGAGCGGGGCTCGGGCGCTCGCCCGTCTCCGGGTACGACACATCGAGCACGTCAGGGAGGGCGCGGCCCAGTTTCAGGCCGGCCTCCGCGATCCAGATGCCCTGGAGATGGGAGAGGACCAGGTCCTCATTGGCGAGGTCGAGGCGCGGTGGAGCGACGGCGCCCGCCACCATGCGCTCCGAGCGGCGGAAGTAGTACTGGTCGTGGCTGTTGCCCGTCGCGCAGTAGGTGGTGACGAGGGCGGGCTGGCCGCTGCGGCCCGCGCGGCCCGAGCGCTGCGCGTAGTTCGCGGGGGTGGGCGGCACGTTGCGCATCATCACCGCGTTGAGCTGGGAGATGTCGACGCCCAGCTCCATCGTCGGGGAGCAGTACAGCAGCTTCAGCTCGGCCTTGCGGAAGGCCTCTTCGCGTTGTTCCCGCTCCTCCGGCGAGACCTGTGCGGTGTGCTCGCGCGCGAACAGGCCGGACAGGGCGCCCGCCGCGTCCCGGTACAGATCGCGGAAGAAGGTGTTGACGCGTGGACCGTCGCCGCTCTGGTAGGTGCGGGTCAGCGGGTCATGTGTGCCGCGCTCGCCCTTGCCCGCACGCCAGACGAGGGACTGGGCGGCCACCCGGTAGCCGGTCGCGGTAGGGGCCGGGGACCTGCGATAGCGGCCCGCGCGCTGCGGAGCCTCCGTGACCTCCTTCACCAGGCCCGCCTTGGCCAGGACCTTCAGCAACTCCTCGATGACGAGCTGGAGATCGGCAGGGTCGAGCTTCTTGAACGAGGTGTCCGCACGCCGCAGGTACTTGCCGAACTTGCCGCGGGCCGAGAGGAACAGGGCCGAGCGGTCCATGCCGGGCCGGGAGGGGTGCGGATAGGCGGTGCCGACCTTCGGTTTGTCGGCGGCGGACAGCACCCACGGGTCGATCAGCCGTTCCTCGCTTGCCCTCTGGAGCGAGTCGAAGTCGTCTCGGAAGTACGAGACGTCGATGGCGAGGGAGCGCCGCATCTCGTTGAGCAGCGCCTTCATGACCTCGGCCCGCAGAGCCGGGTCGGCGTCACGCAGCGCCTCGTGCGTGCCCGCCCACCGGTCCTGTGCGGCCGCCACCCAGTCCAGGTCCTCGTAGCCGATCTCCAGCAGGCCGGTCTGCTCCAGGTTCGGCATCGTGATGCGCCAGCCGCGCTCCAGGTCCAGATAGAGCCGGAACGCGATCACGTCGCGAAGGGTTTTGGCGGCGTTCCGGGCCAGGGAGGGAGGCAGATCACTCTCACCCGTGTAGTCGGCCGGGTCCATGGCGAGTGCGTTCGTGACCGCGGAAGCCAGGTCCTCGTGGTGGACGCCGTCCTCACCGGCGTCCAGAGCCGCCCGGTACAGAGCCCCCCGCAACTGCGTGATCTGCACGAAGTCGTTGAAGTGTCCCGCCTGGAGGGACGCGTCCTGCCGGTTGTCGACGAACGTGAGGAGCTTGCGCGCCTCCTTGTCGAGGACTTCCTCCGGCACCGACTTCAGCGACCGCACCACCGACGCCGAGATCAGCGAGGTCGCGGAGGAGCGGCCCTCCTGGTCGAGCGTCGCCAGTTTCGCGAAGTCCCGGCCGCGCGTCTGCTCGTACGCGACACCGCAGTGCAGGCAGAAGAGGAAGGGCGAGGGGATGAACGCGGCCTGGAGTTCGCCGCTCCCTTCGCGGCCGAACGGATCCACCGTGACGGCGCGCGGCACGCGGTCGCGGTACGGCTTCTTCACGACCTCCTGTCCCTTGTCGTCCAGCTCCAGCCAGGACTCGGGCAGACGGCGATCGTCCACGGCGTACTGCATGTTCGAGGGCCACGCCCGTTCGTGGTCGACGTACAGGTAGCCGTCACCCTGCCGGCCGCCCGTCGCGGACGTGTCCCGGCGCGCCTCGTACCGGACCTCGCCGTCCTTCTCGGTGCGCCACACGGTCAGATACTCCTGGCCGCACTCCCGGCAGAACGCCAACGGCATCAGCAACTTGCCGTTGCTTCCCGGCTGTTCGAGCTGGTACGAGCGGGTGAGGTGGCGGGAGAGCTTGTCCTCCAGGGTGACGTACACGGTGTCGCCCTTGGAGAGGAACTGGTGCAGCCGGAACGCGAACAGCGGCCGCTCGGTCACCGGGTGGCGGGCCTGAGAGCCGGCCTCCAGAGTGGCGCGGATCGCGGCGGCGCACTGTTCCTCGGCGACCCCGGACTGCTCGTGCAGCTCCTTCGCCGCCACCTCGATCTTCGTGGGCTGCTGGCGGACCAGCCGCCCCGTGGCCGCGTCGGTGGCCAGGCCGAAGCGCGATTCGATCCAGCGGGCCAACGGGTCGCGTACGAGATCGTCGTAGGCGCGAGGAGCTGCGGGGGAGTTGAGACGCTCGGCGGGGACGGCATCGGGTGATTCGTGGGTGGCGCGGACCAGCGTCTCGCCGATGACGTGTTCGGGGCGCACCGGCGTACCGAACAGGGTGCTCGCCACTCCGGCCACGACGTTCTTCTGGTCGTCGAGCGTGCCCTCCGTCGACATGGTGGCCGAGGTGCCGATGCACTGGAGGTTCTGCGCCTGGCAGGCCTCGCGGACCCGGCGGATCAGCAGGGCGACGTCGGCGCCCTGACGACCGCGATAGGTGTGCAGCTCGTCGAAGACGAGGAACTCGAGCCCCCGCGCCATCTTGATGAGAATCGCCCTGTCGGCGGGGCGGGTCAGCATCAGTTCGAGCATGACGTAGTTGGTGAGCAGGATGTCCGGCGGGTTGTCGCGGATCTCCTTGCGCTTCTCATCGTCCTCCTGGCCCGTGTACCGGGCGAAGGTCACCGGCTCGTGTCCCGCGCCGTAACCGTCGCGCAGATACTTCTCCAGCTCCTTGAGCTGGCTGTTGGCGAGTGCGTTCATCGGGTAGACGATGATCGCCCGTACCCGCTTCTCGGTGTTGGGGCCCTCGGCGTCGCGGTCGTGAAGCACCTTGTTCACGATCGGCACGATGTAGGCGAGTGACTTGCCGGAACCGGTACCCGTCGTCAGCACGTACGAGGCACGCGACTTGGCGGCGTCGATGGCCTCACGCTGATGTTGGTGGAGTGTCAGCGGGCGACCGTCGGGAACCGTGCCGCCCTCGGTCTTCTTCGCCTGGAAGATACGGGCGCACTCGTCGTGGAGCACCTTCTGGCCGGCGAGTTCGACCACTGTGCCGCCGCCCTGGAAGAACGGGTTCAGCGACAGCCAGGGGTCGGGCCACTGCGACTTGTTGTTGAGGTCGTCCTCTACGAACGCCGAGATGCGGTCGTCACGGATGACGGTGCCGCCCTCGGTGAAGGAGCGGTAGTCCTTGATGAGCGTGCGGTGGACACCGAAGACGTCCATGCCCGCGCCGGAGTTGGCGGGAGCCACCGTCTTCGGCGCCGAAGTGGCCCGCTGCGGGGGGGCCTGGGCGGCAGGGGTGCGGAAAGGGCGGGTCGGATCCAAGGCGCTCCAGTGCGGCAGCGGCGAGACGTCGCCGTCATGACCGGCCAGGGGGAGGAGCGCGTCGCGTACGGTCACCGCGTCGGCGGGACGGGCTGCCGGGTCTTTGGCGACAAGACGGTCGACGAGCCGGATGAGCTCAGTGGGAATCCCGCTCCGGATGAGGGTGATGGACGTCGGTTCTTCGCGGGTGTGCTTGGCGGCCAGCTCGAAAGGGGACTCGCTAGTGAACGGGGGTACGCCCACGAGCATTTCGTAGAGCACGCAGCCCAGTGCGTACAGATCGGCGGCCTGCGTGACCTGCTTGGCCTCGAACTGCTCCGGAGCCATGTAGCGGGCGGTGCCGACGCTGACGCCCGTGCTCGTCAGCCGCGCTTCGTCCGGATCGTCGACGATGCGACCCATACCGAAGTCGAGGACCTTGACGATGCCGCCCTGGGTCAGCATGACGTTGGCGGGCTTGAGATCACGGTGGACGACACCGGCGGCATGCGCGGCGGCGAGACCGGAAGAGATCTGGGCGGCGATCGCCGCGGCCCAGGTGACGGGAAGTTGCCGCTCCTCCCCTAGGAGATCGCGCAGCGTCTCGCCGTTCAGGAGTTCCATGGCGAGGTAGGGCAGACCGTCATGATCCTCCGCCACCCCGCCGTCGACGATCCGGGTGAGGTTGGGGTCGTCGAGGCGTCGCATGATGCGCACTTCACGGGCGAAGCGTTCGGCGGCCTTGGGGTCGGCGGCGGTGTCGATCCGGGTACCGGTACGGCGGCGCAGGATGGTCTTGACGGCGACCGTGCGCTCAGCAGTGCCTTCGGCGGCCCGGAGATCCTCGGCCCGATGGACCTCTCCCATGTTGCCCTTGCCGATGACATGCCCGATGCGGAACCTGCCGCCCAGCAGCTCCTGACTCACCGCTGCCCCCCTCGCCTTCGCCGTCTTGTTCCCGCACCCGATCGGGGCCTGGGAGCAGAAGGTGCCCCCTGCACGCATTGCCGCACAGCTCCTCGTGGCCGAGCGAGAGTGTGGCGTCCGCCACGGTACACGTGGAGGTTGAATCTAGATAGGAGTCAATCCGTTGACGTTGTCAACGCGTTACCAACGTGCTGGCGGTGTTACCGGGTGGGCGTGGGGCGTTGGGAGGTACCAGTCCGTCGGAGGGTATGGCACGCCGGAGGGCTCGTCCGGGGTCGAGTCCGGGAGTGGGGCCGGGGCTGGTTCGGGGGGTGAGGGTGATCGTGGGCCGGGGTTGAAGGCCCGCCCTGGCGGAGCTCCTGGCCCGGCTTCGGCGTGCGACGGTCGACGGCGCTGTGCCGGAATCCGTGTGCGTGGCGCACGCTCGCGCGCCGGGGCTCGGTGGCGTCGAGCTGGAGCGGCTGCGTGAGGAGCTGGCCAGGCTTGGGCTGCCCGTCCGGGGTGCGGCTGTGCATGCAGGTGGTGACAGTCCAGATGTGGAAAAGGTTGCACGAACTGGTGAGGAAAATGTGTGTGATGCCGCCTGGCCCTTCAATGGCGCCGTCAGCGCCCCGATGAACCGGTATGCCGACCCCGAGGGATACGAGTCGGCGGGGCTCGCCGACGGCTCCCTTCCCGTTGCCGGAAGCGGCGATCGGCGGGGGCGTCGGGGACCTTACGGCCGCTGTGGCCGCTGCCATGGCTGTCCTCGAGAGCGACCGGTTTCGGCGACGGCCGGACACACATCTGCTGACCGCCGAGGCGGAGGTCGGACTTGCCGTGCTGGTCCGGGGCGGACCGGACTACGGTGGAGGAAGCCGACGACGAAACGCTGCGCAGCCTGCCTGCCGACGATCTCCGTATCCGCGCACGGGACTCTTCGTCCTGCACATTCAGCGGCTCGTGCACAAGATGGTTCCCCGGTATCTGGATCGGGGTCCGGACTATGACGACCTGTTCCATCACGGCGCGTTGGGGCTGATGCGGGCAGCGCGGAAGTTCAACCGGCCAAGGGCTTGAAGTTCTCGACGTACGCGACCTGGTGGTCCGCCGGTCGACGTCGGCTCACAAACCGGGATCATCGAACTGGCCGAGGTCGAACTGGTCGAGAAGGAAGTCGACCGGTGCGGGGCCCGAGGCGGCGGATTCGCTGTCGTGAAGAGGCTGCTCCGTCCAGATGACCTTGCCGCGGGTCGTGTACCGCGTTCCCCACCGCTGCGCGAACTGCGCCACCAGAAACAGCCCCCGCCCGCCTTCGTCCGTGGTCTCCGCCCGCCGAAGGCGCGGCGAGGTACCGCTGCCGTCCGAGACCTCGCAGATCAGACAGCGTCCGTGCAACAGCCGCACGCCGACCGGTGGCGAGCCGTACCGGATCGCGTTCGTGACCAACTCGCTGACGATCAGCTCTGTGGCGAATCCGGTCTCCTCCAGCCCCCACTCCCGCAACGTCTCCCTGCAGCGCGCCCGCACCGAGGGCACCACCGCCGGATCGGGCGGCACGTCCCACTCGGCCACGCACGAGGGCGGGAACATCCGGGTACGTGCCGTCAGCAGCGCGATGTCGTCGGAGGGGTGTGAGGGCTTCAGCGCGTCGATCACCGCCTGACACGTCTCCTCCGGAGTGCGTTTCCCGGACCCGTCCAAAGCCCGGCGCAGCCGCTCCACCCCGACGTCGAAGTCGTGGGTGCGGTTCTCCACCAGGCCGTCGGTGTACAGCACCAGTTGGGAACCCTCCGGCAGGGACACCTCGACGCTCTCGAAGGGGTAGCCGCCCAGACCGAGGGGCGCCGAGACCGGCACACCGAGGCAGGTGACCGTCCCGTCCGGGCGCACCACCACCGGTTCCGGGTGTCCCGCACGGGCCATCGTGCAGGTTCCCGCCACCGGGTCGTAAACCGCGTACAGACAGGTCGCTCCGGTCACCTCCTCCCCTTCCTGGCCATCCACGGCATCACCCATGTTCTTCTCGTTGTCCATGCGCACGACCAGGTCGTCCAGGTTCCCGAGCACCTCGTCCACGGGCAGGTCCAGGGTGGAGAAGTTGTGCACAGCGGTGCGCAGCCGGCCCATCGTCGCCGCCGCGTGCAGCCCGTGACCGACGACGTCACCCATCACCAGGGCCACGCGCGCGCCCGGAAGCGGGATGACGTCGAACCAGTCCCCGCCCACCCCCGCCTCCGAGGGCAGATACCGCCAGGCCACCTCCAGCGCGTCCTGCTCAGGCTGTCCACGCGGCAGCAGACTGCGCTGCAGCGCCACCGCCATCGTGTGCTCCCGGGTGAACCGCCGCGCGTTGTCGATGGCTACCGCCGCCCGTACGGCCAGTTCCTCCGCGAAGGCGAGATCCTCCGGCTCGAACGCGGGGGAATCCGCCATCCGGTAGAAGTTCGCCACGCCCAGCGGTATGCCCCGCGCCCGCAGCGGCACGGCCACCAGCGACCGCAGCCCGCCCTCCAGGGCCTTCCAGGCGCGCTCCGGGTCCTGTTCCCACCAGCCTTCTGACCGGCGCAGGTCCGTCTCCAGTAGCCCCCGTCCCTCCTGCAGGGTCCGCATCTGCGGGGTGCGGGGCGAGAACGCGATCACTTCGTCCAGCGGATATACCGGTATCGACCGCGGTTCGCCGCCGATCGCCGCCCGGCGCAGATGCCGCCAGCCCTCCGCCGTCGGCTCCCACCCCCGCAGCACCGTGTCGAGCAGATCCACCGTCACGAGGTCGGCGAACTGTGGCGCCGCCACGTCGGCCAGCTCCTGGGCCGTACGCCTCACATCCAGCGTCGTCCCGATCCGCACCCCCGCCTCGTACAGCAGCTTCAGCCGCTCCCGCGAGACCTCGGCCCGACCCGAGATCTCCGCCAGCTCCGTGGTGTCCCGGAGGGTCACCACGCTGCCTCCCCGGTCGCCCTGCGGGTACGTCGGCCGTTTGTTCACCGCCAGCAGTCGGTCCCCCGCGCGAACCACCTCGTCGGTGACCTCCTCCCGCGACGACAGCAGGCTCACGACCGGCTCCGGCAGTCCCAACTCCCGCACCGAGCGCCCCCGCACGTCAGCCGGCAGTCCGAGAAGCCGCGTCGCCTCGTCGTTCGCCAACAGCAGCCGTCCGTCGGCGTCGGTGATCAGCACCCCTTCCCGCACGGCGTGCAGGACCGCGTCGTGGTGCTCGTACAGCTGTGCCAGCTCCACCGGAGCCAGGCCGTAGGTCTGCCGCCGCAGCCGCCGGGACACCAGCGTCATTCCCGTGATGGCCAGCGCCAGCGCGACCGCGCCGCTGGCCAAGATGATCGGCAGCTGCGGCAGCCACAGCCCCGCCGCGTTCTTGACCGTGATTCCGGCGGAGACCAGGCCGACCACCTTGCCGCGCGAGTCGGTCACCGGGACCACCGCCTGCACGGCCGTCCCCCGGCCCGCGGGAACAGGCGGCCCACCGACCTGCTCGACAACGGTACGGCCCTTCAGCGCCGGTGCGATATCGCCGACGAACTTCTTCCCGATCTCCCGCGGATAGGGGTACGTGTAACGAATCCCCTTCGTGCTCAGGACGACGATGAAATCCATGCCTGTGCGCTTGCGCGCCGCCTCGGCCCGCGGCTGGAGCACCGCTGAGGGGTTTCGGCTCTGCAGTGCCGCGGCCACGCCAGGGGCACTCGCGAACGACTGGGCCGCGACGACCGACTCCCGTCGCCCTTGCTGCAGAGCGTCACTCGCCGCCTGGAGCACCATGCCCACCACCGCGGCCACCACCAGCAGGACCACGATGACGACCTGGAGGAGGAACACCTGACCGGCCGCACTGCGCAGGTCGATCCGGCGAGCGCGACCGTTGCGCGAGCGTCCGACGGGCGGATGACGTCCCGGGCCCGGAGGGCGTCCGGAGAATGCCTCCATACACCCTTGATAACACCACTTCGGGCAAGAAGACGCAGATCGAATCCGTCACGCGGCTGCCGCTCGCAGCAGCAGACGGCGTCGGTGCGGGAAGGAACGAGCTGAGCGGGAGCAAGGCGTCGAGACCAGATGCCCGTCGGCGCGGCAGGCGTGGGTGGGCGGCTGACCGCCCCGGCTGCGGCGGTGATGTGCTGCGCGGCGAGCCGTGCGCCCTCGTTCCCGGCCGACCCCGTGGTGATTGCGTTCCTGGAAACCGGGCCGGTTCGCGGTCGGCGGCATCGTAGGCCCGACTCGGCAGGGGCCAGGAGCCTTCCGCCGGCGGAGCGCAAGATCAGCATCAGACCGGACGGTACTCGGCTTGCTGACCTGCACCGCGGCAGGAGCCTGCTGCCCCGCCCTGCGACTATTCCCGGCGGGGGGACGGATCTGGCGGGAAGGCCAGGCCGGTGACGGTGCCGGCCTGGACGATCGGGCCGTGCTGGGTGCCGCCGGAGACGGTGTTGTGCACCGTTGCTGTGCGGCCCGCTGCGGCCGCCAGTCGGCGCAGCGACGCCCCGAGAGCACTTAGTTCCTCGCCGGTGAGCACCCCGGCTTCCACCAGCCCGCAGAGACGAGTCTGCCACTCGGCCGCGATGCCGGACGCGGCGCGCTCGTCCGCCGTGGTGCCCGTGAGGAGCAGCCGCGCACGCGCGTCGTCCAGGCCGGTGATCGCGACGGTGTCCGCGCCCGCACGTGCCAGGAACCGGCCCATCAGTGCGCGGGCGTGAGTCCAGGAATCGGTGACCATGAGGGAGACCAGGGTGGTGGCCCCCGATGCCGCCATCGCGGCCAGTTCTGCGTCCATCGCGTCCTCCTGGATGCGCAGGGATGAAATGTCCCGATCGACGGTCAGACCGTGTCGGCCGGCGGCCCGGGGTCGGGCGCCGGTTCCGCTCCGGTCTCGGGAGCGGGAGGTCTCGGCGGATCGAATCGGCGTAGGAGGTCCTCCGCTGTCTCATGGCGGTTGTGCTGCTCGACGAGCTGCGAGAACTGTCGGGCCAGCATCGCCCGCCGGTCGTCGTCCTCCGTGAAGCCCATAGCTTCGAAGAACCCCGACAGGTGGTCTGCAGCCGAGGGCTCACGGGCTGGGAGATCGGCAGACTCCGTGCCGATGTCCGGCGTACAGGGTCCTCCTGGCCGGTTCGGCAGCATCTCGAGCAGGCGCTCGGGGACGTCGGTGTCGTTGGCAGCGGAGGTCAGCTGCGCCAGCAAGGGGAGGTCGGCCACGGTCTTCGCCACGTGCTCGTCGTTCCTGGTGAGCCACCACACGACGGCGCTGCCGGTGTCCTTGAGGGCGTCCTCGCCCAGATACCGGCGCTTGCTCTGCTCGTACTTGCGCTGGTGCTCCCAGACCGCCTCGTCCTTGCGCACGCCGGCGAGCCGATCCAGACGCTCCTGGTCCTCGTCGGGCAACGTGAGGTTGATGTCCTCGGCCATCGCCCGGAGGTGGCCCGTGGAATCCGGGCACATGCGGCTGAGGGCGCCACCGAGTTCGTGCTGAAGGAGCGAGGCGTGGCCGGGTTCCCGCTTCTCGGCAATCGCGCGGGCCCGGCTGAGGACCGCGTCGACGGCGAGGCCGGCCGGGTTGACGACCGTGCCGCGCCCCGGACCGTCGGCGAAGCACCACCGTACGGTCGCCGAGAAGACGAAGTGGTAGTCGTCCCAGAGGCTCGGGAGCGCGACTCGGTTGACGCGGTACTCGGTTCGCTCCACTGGGGCAGCCGTGAGCTGCTCCTCGAAGCTGACCGGCACCGGGCCGCGGCGCTGCGAGGCCACCCGGAACGTCACCGTGGGCAGCACCAGAAGAAGCGCGGCCAGCACCGGCCAGGTCCAGCCGGGCCATCGCTGCACCAAGCCGACGATGGTCAGCAGCAGGCCGCACATAACAGTGAGGAACACGGTCGTCGTCTTGCGTGCGGTCGTCATGATCGCCCCCTTCTGGCCGATGCCGACGGGGCGGCAGGACCGAGGTTCTGTGCCACGCCGATCTTGTGGAGCAACAGGTCGGTCGTCTCGGTGGAGTGGGCGCCGACGCCCGGAGAAGCGAACTCCGCCTGGCGTGCGGACGCGTACAACGCGGCGAACGCCGCGCCCCGGTCCTCCCCGCATCGGTCGGCGGCAGCGACCATCAGGTCGAGGAGGACCTCCCCCCGGTCACCGGCGCCCTCGGCCGTCCAGTGCAGCCAGCTCTGTATCTCTGCCCGTGGTGCCACGCGTCGGCCTTCCGGCCGCGACACCGCGTGGGTCAGCACGGCACGCCAGCACGTGATCAGCGAGCGTCGTACCCTGTCCTCGTCGACCAGAGCGCGAGTGGTGACGGAGCGGTCCGTGAGCGGCTCCGGATCGCTGACGCGCAGAAAGATGGCCAGGTCGGTTGGTGCGAGGTCGCCGCGTGCCAGCCGGTCGAGCAGCCTTCGACGTAGCCGTCGGCTGCCGGCCACCAGGTCGCACAGGGCCTGCAGCGCATGGGCCGCGCCGCGCTCGCGCCGGGCGAGATGGTGCAGCCGGATCAGGGCGTGGTCCGGATGGTCCAGCGCGAGGACGTCGGCACAGACCTGGACCAGCACCTGGGCGAACTCACCGGTCAGCCGGCGGTACGCGCACCACTGGTAGATCCGCTCACGGAAGTCCCTGCCATGGGCGGGGTCCGCGAGACCGCAGGTGAGCGCCTGGACCGCGGCCTCCGACCGGGCTCTGCCCGCTCCCTGTGCGCCCCACCGTTCGGCGAGCGCGGCGAGCGTGTCGGGCCGCCCGGTTCGCAGATACTCACCCGCCAGCCGGGCCACCACTCCGTCGCGGACGTCCGGCACGAGATGCGGGTCGCTCGACTCGACGACCCGCGCGGCCCACGCGCCGAGGTGCGGCCGCAGGTCGGGCATGTGGTCCCAGAAGTGGGCGCGGACGGCGGAGTCGTAGTCCAGCTCGGTGAACCGCACGCGACCGTCCGGCCCAGGGCGGGCCGAGATCTCCGACAGCCGCTGGGCGAGGTCCTTGCGCTGGAGGAGCGGAGTCTCCTCCTCAGGGGCCCCGACCGTGCTCAGCAGAAGTGCGGCCGCCCAGTGGACGACGTCGGCGTGCGCGCCGTTGAGCATGGACACGGCGACCATCAGGGCGCGTTGGGAGGCGTCGGGTAAACCGGCGACGCGGTCGGCGACTTCGGCGCGGCGCCCGGCGCGCGCACGTTTCGCGGCCGCGCACCACTCGGGGAATCCCTCGCCGGGCCCGGCCGTTTCGCGGGCACGGCGTATGCGGTCGGCGAAGTCGGCGATCTCCCGCATGGGTTTGCGTTCGCTCAGGAACTCGTCGACAGTGACGTCGTTCCGGAGAAACTGCTCGCACGGCACGCCGTGGGCGCGCAGGTGTCGTCTGAGAACCTCCATGGGGAAAGCTGGCGGTCCGGTCTCGACACGGAAGTGCTGCAGGTCGGGATCGAGGGTCCCTTCGTGCGGCATGACGACGACGAGATGGGCTCGCCGCTCGCGCACCGTCTGGCGCAGGGCGGGAAGGCCGACCCGGGCCGCATGCCACAGACCGGCCTCCGCGGTGGACAGGTCGAGCAGCAGCCGGTCACCCGGGTCGACGAAAGCCGGGTCGTCGTACAGCGGCAGCTCGTCCCGCTCGGCGGGCAGGAGCTCGCGGAAGGCACCGTCGGGACGGTGGTGTTCGCGCAACAGTACGCGAGCCGTGGCCGAGCGGCCGCTGCCGGGAGCACCGTCGAGGATGACGGTGCCCGTCTCCTCGAGCGTGTTGCGTGCCCTTCCCATGTTGACCGGAGCGACTAACACCCTTCGGATCCAGCGCAGTTGATCATCGGGAAGCTGCCGGAAGACCGGCTTTCGGGGTTTGTCGGCAGCGGAACCGAGGTTGACGTAGATGTGGCCGTCGCCCGTGTGGGTGACGCCCCGCGTGCTCTCGACCCGGGTGGTGTGTTCTCTGCTCACTGTCGGTCGTCCTGGGGCCGCTCCGGATCCCCGAACCGCTGGTGGACGTCCCCGTGGTGGTCGCCCTCGGTGTACGTCGTCCCGGTGCCCGAGATGTAGCGGTCGCCCGACACATGGCGTGAGTTGTTGTAGATGCTGCCGCTGCCCGTGTGGACCGTGCCGTGGGAGTTCTTCACGATCGTGCCGCCGACGTCACCGCTGAAGTCGCCCGCTTGGACGGACGTTCCACTCACGTCCCCGATCGAGTTGTGCACGCTGGTCGACGCCGGCGACGGCTCGCCGGGCTCGATCAGGTCCCGCAGCTCGGGCACCAGCTCGGCGACCAGATCACCGATACGCCGGACGCCGGCCTCGGTGTCGTGAGTGCTGTCGAACGGTAGGGACTGCAGATCGGCGAGCCGCGCCAGCTCGGGGGGCATGGCCGATTTGTTCAGTCGGTCGGTCTTGCGGCCGTCCAGCACGGGAACGACGATGAGCCCGCACTCGAACGCGGCCTCGATCTCCTTGCGCACCCAGTCGTCGGGATCTTGCAACCGACTGCGGAAGTTCGTCCAGTCCGGTCCTACGACGGCCAGCAGCACGCAGCTGTGGCGTAACGCGGTCAGGAGAACCTCGGGGTAGGCGTCCCCTGGGGTGATGGACCTGGACGCGCGGAAAACGCGGTCCTGGCCGAAGCGACGTGACAGCTCCTGGTCGAGGAGGGCCGCGGTCCGCTCGCCGTCGCCGGTGCGGTAGTTGATGAACACGTGGGGCATGCCAGTGACTCCTTCAGATGGTGGAGGGGCGCGACAACGTGCCGAGTCGCGGTCCCAGCTGGCGTACGGAGGAATGGTTCGCGTGGCGCGCCAGGGCGCGGGCGAGCCGTCTCAGGTCGGTCGTGACCGTGGCGGAACCCACGGCCTCCACTCCGTCGAGCAGGGGCGCCGCCAGGTCGCAGGCGTGGTCGATCTCGCCGGCCGACGCGTAGGCGAGTGCGCGGCGGACGCCGTACCTGACCTGGGTGCGAACCGCGTCCCCGCCGACCAGGGCGAGTTGTCGGTCCAGTTCCTCGCTCGCCTCCCGCGGCTGCCCGAGATCGACCAGGCACCAGCCGGTGACCATGCCGACCGGATCGGGAAGGTGCATGGTGCCGATCACCGGCTCGTCGGTCCCTTCGTCCCGGAGAGAAAGAAGCGCACGCGCGCGGTCCAGCGCGTCCAGACAGGACCGGCGGTCACCCGCCAGGGCGTGGCCCTGGGCTTCGCGCTGTGCAGCGAGCCCGCGTATCCGCGGGGGCAGGGCCCTGCTCTGCGCGCGACGGGCCAGAGCGACTGTCTGCTCGGCGTCGTCCCGGTACAGCGTGATCAGGGCCCGGCGGACCAGCGCGTAACCCGCCAGTGCCCGGTCGCCGCCGGCGGCCGCCAGATCGACCGCGCGCTGCGTCCACCACAGAGCTGCCCGCTCGTCCCCGGTCTCCTGCACCAGCCAGCCGACGTATTCGGCGTACCGGGAGCCAAGGGCCAGCAGGTGGCGACGGGTGCCGCTGTCATAGTGGGCGGACAGTTCCCGCAGGGTGTGGGTCTGTGCGATCAGAACGGGCAGGAGTAGACCGGGCGCCACCGTCTGGCCGAGTCTGCGGTAGTGGGTGAACAGCGAGCGGGAGGCTTCCACCATTTCCGCGCCCGCGGCCGGCGAGGCCGGGCCCGCGCTGTCCGACCGCCACGCCAGCAGCGAAGCGGCACCGGCGCCTAGGGCATCCCGTCGACTCAAGGGCTGGAAGGTGTTCGGGCCGTCCGGCGACAATTGCATGATCCAGTCCTCCTCGTGGACAAAGCCTGGCGCCGGATCGACGGGCGGGTCGGTGGTCTCTGGTACGAGCAGGGACAGCAGGGCCCCGCCGGCCCCGAGGGCGGCGTCACACAGGCGGCCGAGGTCACGGCTGGGGGTCTTCAGGCCCCGCTCCACCTTGCTCAACTGCGCCTTGCTGTAGTGCACGGAGCCCGACAGGGCAGTGAGGCTGAGCCCTGCTTCCAGACGCCGCTTCCTCAACTCCTCGCCGAACCCGGTGGACGGCTGTGGCACGGAAACCTCCAACCCCTCCCGCCATCGGCCGAGTCGGCGCTGCACGTAGCGTGCGGCAGTCTGGCCGGGGCGGACAAGACGATCGATGCTGTTTCCCGTTTCCTTCTCCGACATGGGAACGCGACATGCGCGGCAGGGAGGACTGGAGAAACGGACTATCTGGAAGTCGTGCCGAAAATGGAGGCGATCGTGCGCTCGACCCCCCACCGGAAGACGTCCAGGCCACTGCTCTGGTCCTCGCCCCGCTCGGCGATCACCGGTGTGATGCCGAGAGCCCGCACAAGACGGCGGTACTCGTGATGGTCGTAGCCGCGGTCCGTGAGCAGGGCATCAGGCCGTTGGCACGGGCGGCCGCCCGGCCCCGCTACCCGCGGGATCCTGCCGAGCAGAGGCGGCAACCGGGTGACGTCGCCAACGGTTACCGCCGGTCAGCGACATCGCGAGCGGGATGCCCTGACCGTCGCCCGCCGGGTGCCCTCTCGTCCATTGCGCCGGCGCCATGGGCCTCCTCGGGACCGTCGTCATTCCCGACGCCGAGACGGAAGCGGCAGCCGACTCCATTGCGGCGGTCCTCCGCGTGACCTGCTGTGCCACGATCACCCGCGCCCGCGAGCGGGGCTGGTCCTAGGTCGGCAGGGCAGCCGGTTGCTACGCCACCGGGGGCTGTACGGGTAGGTCATGATGAGCGTCCGAGGGAGGGGCGGGCGGCGCCCGACCCGTACGACAGAAGAGCCCTGTATCCGCCATGCCGCCGCCTCCCAGCAGCGATACTGGATGCATGGACCCGACGATCACCGCTCCCCGCGCCGAGGTGCTGCGGGACCGCTACCGCAGCCGACTGCCCGAGCGTTTGCAGGAGCTGGCCGGCCCCGTCGAGGGCAACGTGGAGCTGCCGCTCCACGTCGTCTGGTCCGGGCGGACGAGCTACAGC
The DNA here is from genome assembly GCF_004784465.1 of Streptomyces griseoluteus. Classification (GTDB taxonomy): domain Bacteria; phylum Actinomycetota; class Actinomycetes; order Streptomycetales; family Streptomycetaceae; genus Streptomyces; species Streptomyces griseoluteus. Next base: position 163,331 of record NZ_SRRU01000008.1, read on the forward strand.
CTGGACCGTCCGAAGTCCCGCATGACGCTCTACCGGACTGTCCTCGCCGAAGGACTGCAGGAGGACCTGGTGGCCCTCCTGCACCACCGGCTGCTCACCGAGCAGTGGTCCGTCCTGCGGCGCTTGGTCAGTCCCTACATCCGCGAGGTCTGGGAGGACGCCTTCCCTGAGCTGCTCCGCACCGCTCCGGCCGACACGACCGCCGCGTGAAGCTCACTCCGCTCCACGAGCGTCTCCTCGCCGACATCCTCGACCTCGGCTCCCCCTACCCTCTGGTCCTCACCGGCGGATACGCCGTGCAGGCCCACGGCCTGGTCGAACGCTTCAGCCGCGACCTCGACGTCGCCACCGAGAACCCCGCTCCGATGCGGGAGATCGTCGCCTCACTCACAGCAGGTCTCAGCGCGCGCGGATGGCGGACCACGCACGTCCAGACCGATCCGCTCAGCGGCCGTTTCCTCGTCACCGATCCGGACACCGGCGAGGAATGCGAGGTCGACGTCCTCAAGGAGGCGTTCTGGGCCCCTCCCGCTCAGACCCCCTACGGCCCTGTTCTTTCCCTCGATGACGTGATCGGCACCAAGGTCCGTGCCCTCGCCGACCGCGGCACCGTCCGTGACCTCATCGACGTCCAAGCCGCCTCCCGCCACCGCTCCACCGCCGACCTCGAATCCCTGGGCCGCCGTCGTGCCCACGACGAGTTCAGCCTTGAAGACCTCAGGGACCGGCTTATCGGCGCGGACTGGTACGAGGATGAGGACTACACCGCGTACGGGCTCACCTCCCGGCAGATCGAAGAACTCAAGGCGTGGGCACTGGAGTGGGCGGAGGATCTGGGTGCGCGGATCCATGACGGGAATGCCTGAAAGGGCAATTGGCCTACTTGAATCGCCCGTGGCTTCCAGGACTGCTGACGCCCGCCATCAGGAACCTCCGGCGTCTGGGCCTCCGAAGACGAACGTGCCCTTGTCCAGGACCTTTCGGCTGCTTCCCCATTGGCTGCGGTGAACCGGCCGTGCGGCAGCGGCATTCCCAGAACCGTTGCCAACTCAACCAGATGAGCGGCCTTCTGGACGGAGGTGGGCGCGGCACCCGCGGGCACGTGGACGCCGCCTGCACGGTGCGGTTGGTCGGCATGGTCTCGACGCACACGTCAGAGCCCGGGCTATCGACCGATCAGGGCCCGACCGCCCACCCAGCCGCCCCTGGCCGCAGCCACGTCCAGATCGCCGAAAGGCCCGAGGAACATCGCTACTTGTGGGCCGGGCGTGCCCTCACCCGGCACCGCGGCGGCTGGGGCGAACCCGGAAAGACCTTCGCCATCGGCCTCGGCTGGGAGATCCACCGGTCCCCACCGCCTCATCTACGCCGACGGCCTCGCAACGATGTCTCCGCCGCCACCCACGTCGGCATGGGCTGCCGCGCCTGCGAACGCCGAGACTGCCCCCAGCGTGCCGAATCACCTCTCGGCCGCCCGCTGCGGAGCGGCCAGGACCTGGCCGCTCTCGTCTTCTCGCGCGGCATCAGAAAAGTCGGCAACGGGTCAGTGTGAGTCCTCGAACACCTGGCGACAGCTGACCGGACATGCGAAACGAGGTAATCTCCGAAGACCGCCCTTGACCTGCAATAGCAGGCAGGGAGCAGACGAATCGGGAGTTTCTTCGTGTTTCGTACAATGTTCAAGTCCAAGATCCACCGTGCCACCGTCACCCAGGCCGACCTGCACTACGTGGGATCGGTGACCATCGACGCCGAGCTGCTGGAGGCGGCCGATCTGCTGCCCGGTGAGCTGGTGCACATCGTGGACATCACCAACGGCGCCCGGCTGGAGACCTACGTCATCGAGGGCGAGCGCGGGTCCGGCGTGATCGGGATCAACGGGGCGGCCGCGCATCTCGTGCAGCCCGGTGATCTGGTGATCATCATCAGTTACGCTCAGGTCTCCGATGCCGAGGCGCGCGAGCTGAAGCCCAGGGTCGTGCACGTGGACGCGGGGAACCGGATCGTGGCCCTCGGCTCCGACGCGTCCGAGCCGGTGCCCGGTTCCGACCAGCAGCGCAGTCCGCAGGCCGTTTCGGCCTGAGGGTGGACGACGACCAGGAGCGTGCGTGCCCATGAGCGGTGTGGAGATTCGTGACGACCGGACGGCGGGCCGGCTCGAGGCCGTCGCCGGGGGCGAAGTCGTCGGGCACATCGAGTACTTCGTGCTCGACTCGCCCGCGCGCGCCCTGGTTCCCGTCCACACCCTCGTGGAGCCCGCCCACGAGGGCAAGGGCATCGCGGGGGCGCTCGCCCGGGAGCTGTACGCGCTCGCCGGGCGGGAGGGCGTGCCCGTCGTGCCGCTGTGTCCGTACGTCGCCGCCTGGGCCGAGCGGCATCCCGACGAGGCGCCTGCCGCCGATCCCGCGCTGGTCGCCGCCGCGAAGGAGCGGGTGCGCCGCTGATCGCGGGGGAGTGGAGCGGGACCCGGCGGGTAGTCGGGAGGTGGTCACCACGAAGTCCGGCGACCGCACGGAGGCAGTCATGACCCAGCCGAATCCCGACCCAGTCCCCCCGGCGCCCGGCCCCACCCCACCGGACCCGTACCCCACGCCGGTACCACCCCCGGACCCGGCCCCCGAGCCCACACCTCCGGCACCGGGCCCCCCGCCTCCGGCCCCCGGCCCGGTCCCGCCCGGCCCCTCCCCGTCGCCCATCCCACCGGGCCCGGAGCCCGTGCCGAGCCCGGAGCCGGGACCCCCGCTGAGCCACTGAGGGATAGGAGGCGGACGTCGATCGGGACCGACGGCCGGGCTCTCCCGCTCGCTCGGGCGAACAACCGGAGCCGCGACGGCTGGGGGAGGCCCCGGCCCGTCGCGGCTCCGCCACGCATGCGTCGTCACCAGGACGACTCGCCCCCCGCCACGCATCCGCAGTGGCCACGGCAAGAGCGCCCGCGCTAGTAGGGGGTGGCTCGTCGGCCCAGTTCCCCCCCGCCGGTTCCCAGCCCGGTCGCCTGCGTCGGCCCCCCGCGCCTCGCGGAGGCGCACGGTCCCCGTACGGCAGCGGCGCGGCTCCTGCCCGGAGCCGCGCCGCCTGTCCTCCCAGCGAGGCGCCCCGCCCAGGCCGGTGAACCGTACCCCAGCCCCAGCCGGACAACCTGCGCCGATCCGCCGGAGGCCTACGCCGAGACCTCCTCGCGCCCCCCGCCCCACAGCGTGTGGAAGGACCCCTCCTTGTCCACCCGCCGGTAGGTGTGCGCGCCGAAGTAGTCCCGCTGGCCCTGGGTCAGAGCCGCCGGCAGGCGGTCCGCGCGGAGGGCGTCGTAATACGCGAGCGCCGCCGAGAAACCGGGGGCCGGGACCCCCTGGCGGGTCGCGGCGACCAGGACCTCGCGCCAGTCGTCCTGCGCGTCGGCGATCTCGCGGGCGAAGGTCTCGTCCGAGAGGAGGCTCGGCAGATCGGGACGCGCGTCGTACGCCGCCCGGATGCGGTCGAGGAAGGCAGCCCGGATGATGCAGCCCCCGCGCCAGATCGCGGCGATCTCACCGAGGTCGATGTCCCAGTCGTACTCCGCGCTGCCGGCCGCGATCTCGTGGAAGCCCTGGGTGTAGGAGACGATCTTGGAGGCGTACAGCGCCTGTTCCACCTTGTCCGCGAAGGCGGCGGCCTCCTCCTTGCTCAGCGGAGTCGGCTTCGGCCCCGCGAGGTCCCGTGAAGCCTCCCGCAGCGCCGCGTGGCCCGACAGCGACCGCGCGAAGACTGCCTCAGCGATGCCGGACACCGGCACGCCGAGGTCGAGCGCGATCTGCACCGTCCAGCGCCCGGTGCCCTTCTGCTCCGCCTGGTCGACCACCACGTCCACGAACGGCTCGCCGGTCTCCGCGTCCACGTGGGACAGCACCTCGGCGGTGATCTCGATCAGGTAGGAGTCCAGTCGCCCCTGGTTCCAGGTGCGGAAGATGTCCGCGATCTCGGCGGGCGAGTACCCGGCGACATCGCGCAGCAACTGGTAGGCCTCGCCGATGAGTTGCATGTCGGCGTACTCGATGCCGTTGTGCACCATCTTCACGAAGTGCCCGGCGCCGTCGGGGCCCACGTGCGTCACGCAGGGCGCGCCGTCGTCGGCCTTCGCGGAGATCTTCTCCAGCATCGGCCCCAGCGAGTCGTACGACTCGACCGAGCCGCCCGGCATGATGCTCGGCCCGTGCAGCGCGCCCTCCTCGCCGCCGGAGATGCCGGTGCCGACGAAGTGGATGCCCTGTCCGCGCAGCTCCCGCTCGCGGCGCCGGGTGTCCGCGAAGTGCGCGTTGCCCCCGTCGATGATCATGTCGCCGGGCTCCAGCAGCGGCGCGAACTCCTCGATCACCGCGTCCGTCGGCTCACCCGCCTTCACCATGATCACCAGGCGGCGCGGGCGCTCCAGCGCCGCCACGAACTCCTTGGCGGTCTCGGCCGGGACGAACTCGCCCTCGTCCCCGAACTCCTCGACCAGCTCGCGCGTCTTCGACGCCGTGCGGTTGTGGACGGCGACCGTATAGCCGTTGCGCGCGAAGTTCCGGGCGAGATTGCGGCCCATGACCGCCAGGCCCGTGACGCCGATCTGCGCGTGATTGCTCATACCGCCTGCTCCCTAGCTGCGTCGTTGCTGCGGCTCCGTCGGTGGGGGCCCTGCGGCCCATCCTGTCGCGCCGCCCCGGCGAGCGCACATCCGGCTCGCCAGGCATGGGTACGGACGCAGTACCCCTGTCGGCTCACTTCACGGGGTACCGGAAAGCCGCGACCTCAACCAACGCCCGTCTCCGGCCACTTGAACGCATGACAGGCCGGATTCCGCTCTTGTCCTGGCCTGTTCCCGGCGCTTACTTTTGCCCCTCCTGACGCATGTCGAGGGGATTTCGGACCATGGCCGTACGCGGCCGGCATCGCCGGTACCAGCCGAGCAGGATCAACCGCGCCTCACTCACCGTCACCGCAGGCGGCGCCGGACTCGCCATTCCGCTGGTCGCGGCGGGCACCGCGGACGCGGCGGACGCCTCCACCTGGAACAAGGTCGCGGCCTGCGAGTCCAGCGGCAACTGGAGCATCAACACCGGCAACGGCTACTTCGGCGGCCTCCAGTTCACCCGTTCCACCTGGGAGGCGTACGGCGGCACCCGGTACGCGCCCCGCGCCGACCAGGCCACGCGGGCGCAGCAGATCGCCGTCGCCGAGAAGGTCCTCGACGGCCAGGGCCCCGGCGCCTGGCCCGCCTGCGGCCCGCGCGCCGGACTCGCCCGCGGGGGGAACGCGCCCCACGTCGAGAGCGCGCCGAGCCGTCCGGCCAGATCGGCCAGGAGCCAGGCGAGACCCGCCGCCGCCCAGGACGTACGCCCGCAGACCACCCCGCAGTCCCGTGCCGGCCGCGCCGAGATGTACACCGTGGTGCGCGGCGACACGCTGTCCGGCATCGCCGGGGAGCACCGCGTGCGGGAGGGCTGGCGCGGTCTGTACGAGGACAACCGCACGGTCATCGGCGCCGATCCCGACCTGATCGTCCCCGGCCAGCGGCTCAGCCTGCACGGCGCCGCCAAGGCGCCCGTCACGGCCGCGCCCAAGCACCGGACGCAGCCGCGGAAGACCGAGAAGAAGGCCGCGCCCAAGCCGCAGCGCAAGGCCGCCACCGAGCACAAGACGTCTTCGGGCCACTCCGGCCACACCGTCGTCGCCCCGGTGCACGCCTCCATCGGCACCAGCTACCGCACGGCCGGCTCGCACTGGTCGAAGGGCTACCACACCGGCGTCGACTTCCTGGTGCCCACCGGCACCTCCGTCCATGCCATCTCCGACGGCCTGGTGGTCTCGGCCGGGTGGGGTGGTTCGTACGGCTATCAGGTCGTCGTACGGCACAGCGACGGCCGCTACTCGCAGTACGCCCACCTCTCCGCGATCTCCGTGCGGTCCGGGCAGAGCGTCGGCGCCGGCCAGCGCCTCGGCCGGTCCGGCGCGACCGGCAACGTCACCGGTCCCCACCTGCACTTCGAGGTGCGCACCGGACCCGGCTTCGGCAGCGACGTCGACCCGGTCGCCTACCTCCGGGCGCACGGCGCCCAGCTCTGACGGTCAGGCGCACAGAGGGACGTCGGGCAGGGCGCGGGGGTCGGCGGGGGTGTCCCCGCCGGCCCGTTCCCGTACGGGGTCGGCGTCCACGGACGTGAGTACCGGGGCGGCCGGGTCCACCGGCCACCTCGTACCCGGTACGCCTGCGGTCTCCGAGGGGGCGGCGGGCACCTCGGGGGCGGCCGGGCCGCCCATCCGCTCCGTCGTCAGCAGGATCAGCCCGCCGCACGTCACCACCGCGCAGCCCAGTGCCAGCAGAGTGCCCGTGGTGCCGTGACGGAAGGTCTCGCCGAACAGGACGATGCCGACGACGGCGGCCAGCACCGGGTTGACCACGGTCAGCGTGGCCAGGGGTGCGGCGAGCCCGCCGTCCCGGTAGGCCGACTGGGAGAGGAACACCCCGGCCGCCGAGAGGACGGCGATCACCGCGAGGGACGGCAGCCCGGCGAGACCGGCGCCCGCGCTCCAGTCGACGGCGACCGTCTTGGTGAACACCGACGACATACCGAACGCGGCGCCCGCGCCGGTCGCCAGCAGCACGCTGCGCACGGCCGGATGCCGGTGCGCGGCCCGTGCCGCCATCATCAGCGCGACGATCGCACCGCCCGTCACCAGCGCCAGCGCCGTCCGCTGCGCCGGGCCCAGGGAGCCCGCGTCGGAGGCACCGACCAGCGAGAGCAGGCCCGCGAGACCGGCCGTCGCCATCACCGCGCCCCGCCAGGCGGTCGCCCCTGCCCTCCGGCCGACGAACAGCGCCGCCATGGGCAGCGCGAAGACGATGGTCAGCGCGCCCAGCGGCTGGACCACGCTCAGCGGGCCGAAGGCCAGGGCCACGACATGCAGCACCCCGCCGAGGCCGTTCAGCCCCAGCGCCGCCCACCAACCCGGCCTGCGCAGCGGCGCGAACCGCTCACCGGAGCAGGAGTCCGCGACGCGCTCCTGCACGACGGCACCGCCCGCGTACGCGACGGCGGAGACGAAGGACAGCAGCACGGACAACGCGAGGGCGCTCATCTGCGGCTCCCTCGCGGCAGGCGGGCCCGGCTCAGGGCACGGTCGGCTTCCATGCCGGATACTCTGCCCGCTCACGCCCGATTGGTCGTCGTCCCTGAGCACGCGATGAGTCCTACTGCCGATGGAGTACGAATGCGCCCCACTCATCCCCAAGGCGGGTGACCGAACGTCCGTATCCCGGGGGACTGGTAGAAGTGCTGACCGTGGAACTCGATCCCGGCCTGACCGCGTTGCGCCCGCTCGGCGGCTTCTTCGTCCTGCGTACCGGCAGTCCCGCAGACCTGAGCGCACCTCCTCTCGACCAGACATACGCGGGCCGGCCGGCGGCTGTTCAGCCCGACGCCGTCGCGGACCGGGTCGCCGTGATCGCGGACCGGCTCGGCGTCCGTGAGCCCCGCGTCTGCGCCTCCCTGGCCCAGCAGGGGCTGGCCGCCCGCCTCTGGTCGGCCGCGCTCGCCTGCGCCGCGCTGTACGGCCGGGTGCCCGACCTCGACCCGCGCCTGCTGCGCTGGGACGCCGCCGCGACCGCCCCCGACGACCTCTGGCTGACCGAGGTCCGCCCGCTGCCCGGCGACCCCGGCACCCTCGCCGGCACCGTGCTCCACGCCCACCTGCGGCCCCTGGGGGAAACCCTGACCCGCCGGTACGGGGTCGCCCCCGGCCTCCTGTGGGGCAACGCCGCCTCCGCCCTCGCCGGAGCGGCACGGCAACTGGACCAGTGGGCCCGGCTCAACACCCGTCCGGATGTGGCCCACCGAGCGGCCCACCTCACCAGCGCCCTCTTCGCGCACCCCCTGTTGCGGGGCACCGGAGCCCGTTCGGGCACCGGGTTCCGCCGGCGGAGCTGCTGCCTCTACTACCGGGTCCCCGGCGGAGGCGTCTGCGGGGACTGCTGCTTCAGCCGCCCGCCGGGCTCTTCCCCGCGCGCCGCTTCTGGGTGACCATGAAGGGAACTGCCGCCGAACCCCAGGGAGTCACCGGGTGCGAGTGGGACTGCTGACGCGTGAGTACCCCCCGGACGTGTACGGCGGTGCGGGCGTCCATGTGGAGTTCCTCGCCCGCGAGCTGGCCGAGCTCGTGGACCTGGAGGTGCACTGCTGGGGCGAGGGCAGAGGCGTCGGCGTCGTACGGCACCGCCCGTGGCCCGTGCTGGACGGCTCCAACGACGCCCTGCGCACCTTCTCCGTGGACCTCTCCATGGCCGCCACCCTCCAGGGCAGCGACCTCGTCCACTCCCACACCTGGTACGCGGCTCTCGCCGGCCACCTCGCCAAGCTGCTGTACGGCATCCCGCACGTCACCACCGCGCACTCGCTGGAGCCGCTGCGCCCCTGGAAGGCCGAGCAACTGGGCGGCGGCTACGCCCTGTCGAGCTGGGCCGAGCGCACCGCGATCGAGTCGGCGGACGCCGTCATCGCCGTCTCCGGCGCCATGCGCGACGACATCCTCGCCTGCTACCCAGCGCTGGACGCGGACCGGGTGCACGTCGTGCACAACGGCATCGACACCCGCCTGTACCGACCCGACCCCGGCACCGACGCCCTGCGCCGGCACGGCATCGACCCGGAGCGGCCGTACGTGCTGTTCCTCGGCCGCATCACCCGGCAGAAGGGCGTGCCCCAACTGCTGCGCGCCGTCAGGGAGATCGGCCCGGACACCCAGGTCGTGCTCTGCGCCGGCGCCCCCGACACCCCGGAGATCGACCGGGAGTTCCGGGACCGCTTCCAGGAACTCAGCGCCGTCCGGGCCGGGGTGTTCTGGATTCCGCAGATGCTGCCGCGCGCCGAAGTCGTCCAACTCCTCACCCATGCGACCGTGTTCGTCTGCCCCTCGGTCTACGAGCCGCTCGGCATCGTCAACCTGGAGGCCATGGCCTGCGGCACCCCGGTCGTCGCCTCCCGCGTCGGCGGCATCCCGGAGGTCGTCGACCACGGCCGCACCGGCCTCCTCGTCGACACCGACGGCGACTTCGAGGGGAACCTCGCCCGCGCCCTCGACGATGTGCTCGCCGACCCGGCGGCCGCGCGGCGGATGGGTGAGGCGGGACGGGCCCGCGCGGTGGGGGAGTTCGGCTGGGACGCGGTGGCCCGGCGCACGGCGGGACTGTACGAGGAGATCCGCAAGCAGGCTTAGCCGCCGCCCACCAGGGCATCAGTGGGATCAACCAAGGGGAGGGGAGGCGCCATGCGCCGAGGAGGTCCTTCGGTTCTCGGGATCGTGCTGGCCGGCGGTGAGGGCAAGCGGCTGATGCCGCTCACCACGGACCGGGCCAAACCCGCGGTCACCTTCGGCGGCACCTACCGCCTGGTCGACTTCGTGCTGTCGAACCTGGTCAACGCCGACGTGCTGCGCGTCTGCGTGCTCACCCAGTACAAGTCGCACTCGCTGGACCGGCACATCACCACCACCTGGCGGATGTCCAGCCTGCTCGGCAACTACGTCACCCCCGTCCCCGCCCAGCAGCGCCTCGGCCCGCGCTGGTACCTCGGCAGCGCCGACGCCATCCTCCAGTCGCTCAACCTGGTCCACGACGAACAGCCCGAGTACGTAGCGGTGTTCGGTGCCGACCACGTCTACCGCATGGACCCCCGGCAGATGCTCCGCCAGCACATCGAGGGCGGCGCGGGCGTCACCGTCGCCGGAATCAGAGTGCCGCGGGCGGAGTCCTCGTCGTTCGGCGTGATCACACCGGGCTCGGACGGCCGCATGGTCCAGCGCTTCCTGGAGAAGCCCGCCGACCCGCCCGGTCTGCCCGACGACCCGAACAGCGTCTTCGCCTCCATGGGCAACTACATCTTCACCACCAAGGTCCTCATCGAGGCCCTCCAGCGGGACGCCGAGGACGAGCAGTCCGCGCACGACATGGGCGGCTCGATCCTCCCCCAGCTCACCGGCCGCGGCGAGGCCCAGCTCTACGACTTCCACGACAACCACGTCCCCGGCGAGACCACCCGCGACCAGGGCTACTGGCGGGACGTCGGCACCCTCGACGCGTACTACGAGTCCCACATGGACCTGATCGCCGAGCGGCCCGCGTTCAACCTGTACAACACCCAGTGGCCCATCTACACCCACGCCAACCAGCTCTCCCCGGCCCGGTTCAGCGCGGGCGGCATCGCCAGCGATTCCATCGTCAGCGCCGGCTGCCTGATCCGCGGCCAGGTCAGCCGCTCGGTGCTCTCACCCGGCGTACGTGTCGACCCCGGCGCGGTCGTCCAGGGCTCGGTGCTGCACGACAACGTGCGCGTCGGCCGGGGCGCGGTGGTACGGGGCGCGGTGCTGGACAAGAACGTCGAGGTCCCGCCCGGCGCGACCATCGGGGTCAACCCCGACCGCGACGCCGAGCTGTACACCGTCTCCCAGGGCGGGGTGATCGCCCTGGGCAAGGGCCAGCTCGTCACCTGACCCGCCGCCGGAAACCGGCGGACCCCGCGACGCGCCGCCCTCGAACCGTCCCGGATGCCCGAGTTCACGCCGTTCGCCCCGCACGATGCAGGCAACGACGTCGAACCAGCGGAGGTCATCCGACATGAGAGGGACCCGGCGCACCCGGCTCTGCCTGGCCGGGGTGATGGCAGCGTCCGCGCTGGCCGCCACCCCGGCCCGCGCCGCCGAACCGTCCGACGGCCACCTCACCGACCTGGTCAACCCGTTCATCGGGACCCAGAACGAGGGCAACACCTTCCCCGGCGCCGCCGTGCCGTTCGGCATGGTGCAGCTCTCCCCGGACACCGGGCACAGAACGGGCTACGACCACACCCACGACCACATCCGCGGCTTCTCCCTGCTCCACGTCTCCGGCGTCGGCTGCCGCATCGGCGGCGACCTGCCGGTGCTGCCCACCACCGGCGAGGTCACCGTCACCGACAACGCCCGCTACGCCGCCGCCTTCTCCCACGACGACGAGGAGGCGAGCCCCGGCTACTACCGCGTCGGTCTGGGCACCGGCATCCGCGCCGAACTCACCGCCACCGCCCGCACGGGCGTCCAGCGCTACACCTTCCCGGCCACCACGCAGGCCAACGTGCTGCTCAACGCCGCCCAGTCGCTGCACAAGCCGGGCGGCGCCGAGGTGGAGATCCTCGACGACCGCACCGTACGCACGAAGATCTCCGGCCACGGCTTCTGCCGGGACACCGGCCCGTACACCGTGTACACCGTCACCCGGTTCAGCCGTCCCTTCACCGCCTACGGCACCTGGGACTCCGGCGCGGTCACCGCCGGGGCGCGGACCGGGACGGGCGGGGCGTACGTCCGGTTCGACACCACGAAGGACCCCACGGTCGAGGCGACCACCGCGCTGTCGTACGTCGACGCGCGCGGCGCCGCCGCAAACCTCCGGGCCGAGGGCGCAACTTCCTTCGACCGCGTGCGCCGGCGGGCCCGCGAGGCGTGGGAGAGGCGGCTCTCGACCGTCCGGGCGCACGGCGGCGACCCGGCGCTGCGCCGCACCTTCTACTCCTCGCTGTACCGTTCGTTCCTCGCGCCCAACATCGGCAGCGACGCCGACGGCCGCTACCTGGGCTGGGACCAGAAACCGCACCACGCGCGGGGCTTCACCTACTACCAGAACTGGTCCCTGTGGGACACCTACCGCACCCAGGCCCAGCTCCTCGCCCTGCTCGCCCCGCGCGAGGCCCGCGACATGGCCCGCTCGGTGGTACGGATCGACGAGGACGGCGGCTGGCTGCCCAAGTGGGGCTACGGCCCGGTCGAGACCAACATCATGACCGGCGACCCGGTGACCCCCTTCCTCACCACCGCCTTCCACCTCGGCCTGCTGAAGGGTTTCGAGGACCGGGCCTACCGGGCCCTGAGGAAGAACGCCGACGGCGTCCCGCCCGCCGCCTATCCGGGCGTCGGCCGGGAGTCCAACGCCGAGTACCTGGCCCAGGGGTTCGCGCCGTACGTCAAGGGCCGCCCGTACGCCAAGGCCGGTGACTCCGACTACCACTTCGGCGCCTCCGTCACCCTGGAGTACGCCCTGTCCGACGCCATGCTCGCCCAGATGGCCCGCGCCCTCGGCCACCCGGACGACGCCGCCCGCTACACGGCCCGGTCCCGGAACTACCGCAACGTCTTCGACCACACGACCGGCTTCTTCCGCGCCCGCGACGCCTCCGGCACCTTCACGGGACCGGCCGACCCGGCGAAGAGCGTGGGCTTCCACGAGGGCACGTCCTGGCAGTACCAGTGGCTGGTGCCCCAGGACCTCCCCGGCATGATCGGCCTGATCGGCGGCAAGCAGGCGGCCGTACGCCGCCTGGACTCCTTCTTCGCCTACGACAAGCTCCTCGCCGACCCCGTGACGACCGCCAGCCGGGTGTGGGTGCACGGAAACGCGTACGACTACTACAACGCGGACAAGTACAACCCGCAGAACGAGCCCGACCTGATCGCGCCCTACACCTACCTCTCCACCGGCCAGCCCTGGAAGACCACCGACGTGGTGCACGCCGCGCTGACCCTGTTCACCGACACCCCGACCGGCATGACCGGCAACGACGACCTCGGCACCATGTCGGCCTGGAACGTGCTGTCGTCCATCGGCGTCTTCCCGGTCCAGCCCGGCTACGACACCTGGGGACTGTCCACCCCCGTCTTCGACCGCGTCGACCTCACCCTCGACCGCCGCTACTGGCCCACCGGCGGCCTCACCGTCACCGCCCCCGGCACCTCTGCGGCCGACCGCTACATCCAGGGCGTCCGCACCGACCGCACCGCGCACGACCGCACCTACCTGACCACCCGCGCCCTGCGCTCCCTGCGGACGCTCGCGTTCACGGTCGGCCCGCGCCCGTCCGAGTGGGGCACCGGACCCCGGGCGGCGCCCCCCGCACTCAGGTGACCTGAGGGTCTGCCGGGTCCCGCCCCTCTCCGGGGGCGGGACTTTATCCCTTGTTAACTGTGAGTGACCTGCTAGCACTTGACCGTAATCGGGGTTCGGGGATTGACTCGGACAAAGCCCACCCGTCGACGACGCGAGGCACGCCCTTGACTTCCGATCCGCTCGCCCCGCTCGACCTCGCCTTCTGGAACATGGAGTCCCCCCGGCACCCCATGCACCTCGGCGCGCTCGGCGTCTTCGCCACCCAGTCACCCACCGCCGGGGCACACGCCGCCGACCTGCTCGCCTCCCGTGCCGCCGCCGTCCCCGGCCTGCGCATGCGCATCCGTGACGTCTGGCAGCCCCTCGCCTTCGGCGGTGCCGCCCGCGAGCCCGTCCCGGACTTCGACCCCCTGGACCACGTACGGCTGCACGCCCCCACCGACGACTTCCACGGCATGGCGGGACGGCTGATGCAGCGCCCGCTGCGGCGCGGACGGCCGCCGTGGGAGGCGCATGTGCTGCCCGGCGCCGACGGCGTGTCCTTCGCCGTGCTGTTCAAGTTCCACCACGCCCTCGCCGACGGCCTGCGCGCCCTGAAGCTGGCCGCCTCCCTGCTCGACCCCGTCGACCTGCCCGACCGCGCCCCGCGCCCCGCCGAGTCCCGGCCCGGCCTGCTCTCCGAGGTGCGTGCGCTGCCCGGCCGCGTCCCCGACCTGGTCAGGGGCGCAGTCTCCGATCTGGGCCGGGCCCTGGACATCGGCGCCTCGCTGGCCCGCTCGACCCTCGGCATGAGCCCCGCTCCGGCCCTGACCTCCGCCCCCAGCGGCACCCGCCGCACCGCCGGCGCCGTGCTCGACATCGACGACGTGCACCGGGTCAGGAAGAGCGCCGGGGGCACCGTCAACGACGTACTGATCGCGGTCGTCGCGGGCGCCCTGCGCCGCTGGCTGGACGAGCGCGGCGACGGCAGCGAGGGCGTCGCCCCGCGCGCCCTCATCCCGGTCTCCCGGCGCCGCCCGCGCACCGCCCAGCCACAGGGCAACCGGCTCTCCGGGTACCTGCTACGGCTTCCCGTCGGCGACCCCGACCCGCTGGCCCGGCTGGAGACGGTGCGTGCCGGGATGGTCCGCAACAAGGACGCCGGCTCCGACCGGGGCGCCGGTGCCGTCGCCCTGCTCGCGGACCACGTCCCGGCGCTCGGACACCGGCTCGGCGGGCCGCTGGTCGGACAGGCGGCGCGGCTCTGGTTCGACATCCTCGTCACCAGCGTCCCGCTGCCCGGCATCGGCCTGAAGCTCGGTGGGCACGAGCTGGCCGAGGTCTTCCCGCTCGCCCCGCTCGCCCCCGGCCAGTCGCTCGCGGTGGCCGTCTCCACCTACCGGGGACGCGTCCACTACGGGCTCGTGGCCGACGCCCGCGCGGTGCCCGACCTCGACCTTCTGGCCCGCGCGCTCACCGCCGAGATGGAGACCCTGCTCACAGCCTGCGAGGTCTGACCTCGGCCGTTCCCGGTCCCCGGGCCGCCCGCCACCGGTGCGGGTTTGGTCCAGGGGCCGGGCGCTCCGTAAAATTCCCCGGCCGACAGCGGGCGCGCCCATGCCCCCGCGCGGGTGATCAGGGAAGCGGCAGCGCGATGACGGTGACAGAGGACGGCGCGGCGTCCACGGACGCGGTGTCCACGGACGAGATGGTCTACGGGCCCGGTATCGACCCGGAGCGCCTGGCCGTCTGCCTCAGCGTGCTGGAGGAGCTGGACCGGATCGACGTCGACCACCCCGACGCCATCCAGGTCCGCCGGGCCACCTCGCACATCTACCGCACGGTCAAGCAGCGCCGCCGCCAGGAGCGCCGGGCCGCCAAGACCGCGCACGACCGCTCGGTCACCGAGGCCACCGCCACCGGCTCCGCCGAGCGCATCGACGACGAGACCGAGGGCATCCTGCCCACCTCCAAGATCGAGGCGGGCCGGATCGCGGGCATACTCCAGCGCCCCCGCTCCTGCTACATCTGCAAGCAGCGGTACACCGAGGTCGACTACTTCTACCACCAGCTCTGCCAGGGCTGCGCCGCCGAGAACCGTGCCCGCCGCGAGGCCCGCGCCGACCTCACCGGCAAGCGCGCCCTGCTCACCGGCGGCCGCGCCAAGATCGGCATGTACATCGCGCTGATGCTGCTGCGCGACGGCGCCCATACCACGATCACCACCCGGTTCCCCAAGGACGCCATCCGCCGCTTCAAGGCGATGGAGGACTCCGCGGACTGGCTGCACCGCCTGGAGGTCGTCGGCATCGACCTGCGCGACCCGGCCCAGGCCGTCGCTCTCGCGGACCGGGTCGCCGAGGCCGGCCCGCTGGACATCCTGATCAACAACGCGACGCAGACCGTACGCCGGCTGCCCTCCGCCTACGCCGCGCTGGTCGACGGCGAGAGCGCACCGCTGCCCGCCGGTGAGCTGCCCGCCCACCAGGTGATCGGCGCCTTCAACTCCGGCGCGGTCGACGGCCTGGCCGCGCTGCCCGTCGGCAGCAGTGGCCTGGAGGCCCAGAAGGTCGCCGACCTGGCCCTGGTCGCGGGCAACGCCAGCGTCGCCCGGCACCTGGACGGCACCGCGATCGACGCGGGCGGCCTGCTGCCCGACGTGGTCGACACCAACACCTGGGTGCAGTCGATCGAGCAGATCTCCCCGGTGGAGCTGCTGGAGACCCAGCTCTGCAACTACACGGCGCCGTTCATCCTGATCAGCAAGCTCCGCCCGGCCATGGCCGCCGCCGCGAAGCAGGCTGCCAAGGGGCGGGCGTACGTCGTGAACGTCTCCGCCATGGAGGGCGTATTCGCCCGTGGTTACAAGGGCGCCGGCCACCCCAACACCAACGCGGCCAAGGCCGCGATGAACATGGTGACCCGGACCAGCGGCCAGGAGATGTTCGACACCGACCGCATCCTGATGACCTCGGTCGACACCGGCTGGATCACCGACGAGCGCCCGCACTACGACAAGCTGCGTCTGGCCGAGGCGGGTTTCCACGCCCCGCTGGACCTGGTCGACGGCGCGGCCCGCGTGTACGACCCGATCGTGCGCGGCGAGCATGGCGAGGACCTGTACGGCGTCTTCATGAAGGACTACGCGCCCGGCAAGTGGTGACGCGACCGCCCTCCCGTACCCGACGGCGCGGCACCGGACCTCGGTCCGGTGCCGCGCCGTCGTATGACGGGGCTTCGGCCGGGCAGACGCATGGCTGGGCCGAGCGGGTGAATCGACGGCCCGCGCAACGGATGCGCTTTGCGGTAAACGGCCCCACATTAAGGGGGATTGAGGGGGCGGCGGGCGGGCGGAAGTTACGTCTTGTTTGCACTCCCTATCGAGCGCGGGTCCGCTCATTTGGTTAACCTGGAAGTCCGGGACGCCCCCCAGGGTGATCCGACACATAAGGAGTGCGCGGTGACACCGGAGAAGACGACCAGCGAACAGGGCCCCGACGAACGCACGGAGCGTTCCCGCCGCAGGCCCGGAGAACTCGGCAGCCTGGACGTGTGGGCTCGCTCCGCCCCGATCCGCCTGGCGGGCTACGAGGACGACCTCGCGGAACCCCACATCCTGCCCAGCGTGGACTGACCCCTTCCGCACCCCCGCGACCGTCGGGCGCATGGGCGTGACAGACTCACGCCCATGCTGATCAGAGAAGCCGGGGCCGGTGACTGGCCCCGGATCTGGCCCGTCTGGCACCGCATCGTCGCCGCCGGTGACACCTACACCTGGGACCCCGGCACCCCCGAGGAAGCCGCCCGCGCCCTCTGGATGAGCCCCGCCAAGCGGGTGTACGTGGCCGAGGACGCCGAGGGCACCCTGCTCGGCTCGGCCTACCTCACCCCGAACTACGGCGGCCCCGCCGCGCACGTGGCCAACGCCGGCTTCATGGTCGACCCCGACCGCGCCGGACGGGGCACCGGCCGGGCGCTCGCCGAACACATCCTCGCCGAGGCGAAGGCCCGGGGCTACCGCGCGATGGTCTTCAACGCCGTCGTCGAGACCAACCCCGCCGTCCGCCTCTGGACCTCCCTGGGCTTCACCGTCCTCGGCACGGTCCCGAACGCCTTCGACCACCCCCGCGACGGGCTGGTCGGGCTGCACATCATGCACAAGGCGCTTTAGGGCCTGTCTTCCGGATCTTGCCGGGGTCGCGGGAGTCTGGCACGCACTCCCCCAAGCTCTCCGAGCAGGGGGGACCCCCAGCGGCGTTGTCGCCACTCGCCGACTCCCCCACGCTCGGCTGCGCTCGCGCGGGGGCACCCCCATCGCGTGGACTCCCTCCTCCGCCTTGCAGCTGCACGCACCAGACTCCGCTCGGGTCGGCCCGAAAGCACCGTCGACCCGAGCCGGCCTGATCCGGAAGAAAGGCCCTAGCTCAGCGGTGCCGTACGCGCCCAGGGACGCAGTCGCTCCAGGTCCTCCGCCACAGCCAGCAGGTCCGCCTCCGTGCCCGGGCGGCCCACGAGCTGGACCGCGGCCGGGGCGCCGGTCGGCAGGGCGCCGAAGGGGACCGACATCGCGGGCCAGCCGGTCAGGTTCCAGACCGGGGTGAAAGGTGAACTGGCCGTGTTCACCGCCACGTTGGCGAGCCAGCTCCGCTGGTGCCAGGGCGCGGCGGCGGGCGAGCGGCGGGCCAGGGCCGGGGTGAGCAGTACGTCGTACTCGGTGAGGAACGGCAGCAGGCGGGCGCGGAGCCGGTCGCGGGCGTCGCCGGTGCGGACCGAGCGCACGAAGCGCCGGCCGACGGCCGCGTGCGTACGGGTGCGCGGGGCGAGCCGGGCCGGGTCCAGCTCGGCCGAGTCCACCGCCGTACCGGCCGTCCAGTGCCGCAGGGCGGTCAGGCCGAGGTCGAGGGGGTAGGGCGGCTCGGCCCGCCGTACGGTGTGCCCGGCGCCGTTGAGCAGGCCCGCCGCCTCGCGGACCGCCGTGCGGAACGGCTCGCTCACCGTGACCCCGGCCAGCGGGCTGCGTACGGCGGCCGCGATACGGCGGGGCGTGCGCTCCCCGGGCGCCGGGAACGCGGTCTCCGCGAGGACGGCGAGCATCAGGCGCAGGTCCTCGACGGTGGTGGCCAGCGGGCCGTTCTCCGACATGCCGAACCAGTCGCCGTGGCCGATGCCCGCCGGGACCACGCCATGGCCCGGCTTCAGCGTGACCAGGCCGCAGGCGGCCGCCGGGATGCGCAGCGAGCCCATGCCGTCGTTGCCGAGCGCGAGCGGGACCAGGCCCGCCGCGACCGCCGCCGCGCTGCCCCCGGACGAACCGCCCGCCGTGCGGGTGAGGTCCCACGGGCTGCGGGCCGTGCCGTACACGCCCTCGGTGGTGCCGAACACGCACAGCTCGGGCACGTTGGTCAGACCGACCACCACGGCGCCCGCCGCGCGCAGCCGGGCCACGGTCACATGGTCCTCGGGGGCCGGGCTGTCCGGGGTCGCGGCGGAGCCGTTGCGGGTGGACTCGCCGCGTACGCCGAGGTTGTCCTTCACCGCCACCGGCACGCCCGCCAGGGGGAGTTCGGCCAGGTCCGGGCGGGCGCCGACCTCGTCCGCCTCCGCCAGGGCCGCTTCCGCGCGCACGGTGCGGAACGCGCCGACCCGCCCGTCCAGCTCCGCGATCCGCGCGAGATGCTCCGCCACCACCTCCCGGGGCGTGACCCGCTTCTCGCGGACGGCGGCGGCGATCTCGGCGGCCGTACGGCCGACCCACGTACTCACGTGCACTCCTCGGGGACTCCGGGCGCGCGGACGCCGCGCACGGCAGCACTGTGCCCGCTCCCGCGCCCGGCGTCGAGAGGGGGACGGTTCACCGGGTGCCGCTGAGCCGGGTCGGGCGCAGGAAGTCCCGTACATAGGTCCGCTCCCAGCAGGCGCCCGTCTCGCGCAGCTCGCGCCAGGTGGTGAAGCGGTAACGGAAGAGGCGGGCCCGGATGAAGCGGGGCGGGGCGCCGGGCGGGAAGGGGGAGCTGCGCAGCAGGCGCAGGGTGTCGCGGTCGTCCTCCAGCAGCTTCTCCACCAGCCTGCCGAACCACTCCCCGGCGTACGCGGGCGACAGCGCGGCGAACCACATCAGCCAGTCCAGCCGCAGATGGTAGGGCGCGTACTGGCGCGGCCAGCGGCGGGGATCACCGGGCTTGCCGCGGAACTCGTACGCACGCCAGTCGCCGTCCTCGCTCGGGCGCTCGTCGTCGGTGCCCTCGATCACCACCTCGTAGCGGTGCCGGCTGACGCTGCCGAACGCCCCGTAGGTGTTGACCAGGCGCAGCGGGTCGAAGGAGCGGTTCATCACCTGGCGCCTGGAGACCATGTTCAGCACCGGGCGAGAGCTGAGCGCCAGCAGGACCACGCCGAGGGCGAGCACCAGCACCTCGTACCAGAGCGGCGCGGCGGGCACGGCGGGCGCTTCGGCGGGGAGCCGGAGCGCGGACAGGGCCAGCACGATGGTGATCCAGTTCAGCCAGGCGAAGTTCCCGGAGAGCACCAGCCACAGCTGGGTCACGATCATCAGCGCGGCGGCCGCCGAGGCGATCGGCTGCGGGGTGAACAGCAGCACCGGGACGACGAGTTGAGTGACGTGGTTGGCGGCCACCTCCACCCGGTGCAAGGGTTTGGGCAAGTGGTGGAAGAACCAGCTCAGCGGGCCCGGCATCGGCTGGGTCTCGTGGTGGTAGTCCAGACAGGTCAGCTTGCGCCAGCAGGCGTCCCCGCGCAGCTTGATCAACCCCGCGCCGAACTCCACCCGGAACAGCACCCAGCGCAGCAGGAACAGCACCACCACGGGCGGCGCCACCTCGTCGTTGCCGAGGAACGCCGCCAGGAAGCCGACCTCCAGCAGCAGGGTCTCCCAGCCGAACGCGTACCAGGTCTGCCCCACGTTCACGATGGACAGGTACAGCGCCCACGGCACCAGCCACAGCAGAATCCCGGCCCACAGCGGCAGCAACGAGTCCGCCCCCGCCAGCAGCGCCGCCGACACCGCGCAGCCCGCCCAGGCGCACCCGGCGAAGAAGCGGTCCGAGTAGTGGGCGTGGAACAGGCTGGGCGACTCCTTGAAGGACACCCGCGCCAGATAACGCGGTACGGGCAGCAGCCCGCGCTCGCCCAGCAGCGGCCGGAACTGGCGTACCGCCACCAGGAACGCCACCAGATAGAGCGCGGCGAGCCCGCGCTGGAGCACCAGCCGGCTCAGCCAGTAGTCGGGGGCGGTGAACCACTCCATCGCGCTCGCACTCCTGCCTTCACGGCGGCCGCCCGGCCGGGGCCGCTCCCCGCCCGTCGCGTCCGCCCGGCCTTCCGGGTACCGCGCCGCCCGCCCGCATAACCCGTACGGGCCGGGCGGGCACACCCTGCCACGCCCCGCTCGAAGATTCGGACATTTGCTGGCAAGGTGGCCCCATGGCTGATCGGGGTGCGAGTGCCCTGTCACTCCCGGAGAACCGGCCCGCCGACTTGGACACGATCCTGGCGCTCAACCACATGGGCAGCTTCGACTGGGACCTGGACGCGGGCCTGTTCCACATGGACGCGGGGGCTCACGAGATCTTCGACCTGCGCCCCGACGAGTACGACGGCCGGGCCACCTCCCTGGCCCTCCGGGTCCCCCCGCCGGACGCGGCCCGGCTGGACGCGGCGGTCGCCCGCGCCATCAAGGACGGCAGCGAGACCTACGGCGCCTACTTCCGCATCCGCCGCCGCGACGGCGCCATCCGCTGGGCGCACAGCCAGGGTGCCATCCGCCGCGACGGCTCCGGCCGCCCGCACCGGGTCGTCGGCCTCGTCCGCGACGCCACCCGGGAACTCGCGGACAGTCCGGCCCGGGCCCCGCGCACCGCGCAGGAGGAGGCGTTCCGTCAGCAGGCCGGGATCGTGGAGGCCGTCTCCGCCGCGCTCGCCCACGCCCGCAGCGTCCAGGACGTCATCGACGCCCTCAAGGACACCCACGGCATCCGCCACCTCGGCGCGGCCAGCGTCGTCATCGGCCTGGTGGAGGCCGGGCGCATCCGGCTGGTCGCGGAGGGCCCAACGGAGAGCTTCGTGCCCGGCACCCGCATCACCCGGATCGACGAGCCCTACCCGATGAGCGAGGTCGTGCGCACCCTCGTCCCCCGGTTCATCGAATCGCCGGAGGAGTTCGCCGCGGAGTACCCGATCCTCTGGCCGCACATCACCGAGCTGCACATCACCTCCGCCGCCTACCTTCCGCTGATCGCCCAGGGCCGACCGCTCGGCGCGATGGGCCTGCTCTACAACGACCGGCGTGGCTTCTCCGCCGAGGAACGCGCGGTACTGGTCGCCCTCGGCAGCAGCATCGCCCAGAGCCTCCAGCGCGCCATGCTCTACGAGCAGGAGAAGGACCTCGCCCAGAGCCTCCAGCAGGCGATGCTGCCCCGCACCATCCCCAGCGTGCGGGGCGCCGACGTGGCCGTGCGCTACCGCTCCGGCGCCCTCGGCCGGGACATCGGCGGCGACTGGTACGACCTGATCCCGCTGCCCGGCGGCCGGGTCGGCGCCGTCATCGGAGACGTCCAGGGCCACGACACCCATGCCGCCGCCGTCATGGGCCAGCTCCGGATCGTGCTGCGCGCCTACGCCGCCGAGGGGCACACCCCGGCCACCGTCATGGCCCGCGCCTCCCTCTTCCTCGACGAACTGGACACCGACCGCTTCGCCACCTGCCTCTACGCCCAGGCCGACCTCTCCACCGGGGTCGTCCAGGTCGTCCGCGCCGGCCACCTCGACCCCCTGCTCCGGGACGCCGACGGCACCACCCGGCGCCTGGACCTGGAGGGCGGGCTCCCGCTCGGCCTCTCCGCCGAGTTCGGCCGCCTGGAGTACCCCGTCGCCACCGTGGAGCTGGACCCCGGCCACACCCTGCTGCTGTGCACCGACGGCCTGGTCGAACAGCCCGGCGCCGACCTGGACGACGGCATGCGGGACCTCGCGGAAATCTTCGCCGAGGGCCCGGACGACGTACGCGAACTCGCCGGGCGCCTGATCGCGATGGCCGAGGAACGCGGCGGCGAGGACGACGTCGCCCTGCTCCTGCTGCGCCGCCGGGAGCCCGAGGAACCCGGAGCGCGCGGCCGGCTCCGCCAGCACGTCGCCCCCGGCGACCCCGATGCCCTCACCCGCGCCCGGCACCTCATCGGCGCCGAGGTGCGGGCCTGGGGCGCCGGGGAGCGGGCCGACGAGATCGAACTCGTCGCCGACGAACTGATCACCAACGCGCTGATGCACACCGAGGGCTCCGCGACCGTCACCCTGCGCCTGACGACCGGCGGCGAGCGGCGGCTGCGCGTCGAGGTGGAGGACTCCTCCAGCGCGCTGCCCCGCCGCCGCGAACCGCGGGACGACGGCGTCTCGGGACGCGGGCTGCTCCTGGTCGACATGCTGGCCGACGCCTGGGGCGTGGAGGCGCGCGGCGGCGGCAAGGCCGTGTGGTGCGAGTTCCGGACGAACCCGGACGGCTGACCGCCGCCTGTCACCGCGGCCCACCGGTGGCACCCTGGACACATGCCGGAACTGCCCGAGGTAGAAGCGCTGAAGGACTTCCTCACCGAGCACCTGGCCGGACGCCGGGTGACCCGCGTGCAGCCGCTCGCCATCAGCGTGCTGAAGACCTACGACCCGCCGGTCACCGCCCTGGAGGGCACGGAGATCACGGCCGTGCGCCGGTACGGCAAGTTCCTGGACCTGCAGAGCGACGGCGGCCTGCATCTCGTCACCCACCTGGCCCGCGCGGGCTGGCTGCACTGGCGCGACCGCGTGCCGGACGCCCCGCCGCGCCCCGGCAAGGGCCCGCTGGCGCTCAGGGTGGCACTGGAGAGCGGCGAGGGCTTCGACCTGACGGAGGCCGGCACGCAGAAGCGGCTCGCGGTGTACGTGGTGCGCGACCCGGCCCAGGTGCCGGGGATCGCCCGGCTGGGCCCCGACCCGCTCGCCGACGATTTCGACGAGGAGCGCTTCGCGGGGCTGCTGAAGAGCGAGCGGCGCCGGCTCAAGGGCGCGCTGCGGGACCAGTCGCTGATCGCGGGGGTCGGCAACGCCTACAGCGACGAGATCCTGCACGCGGCGAAGATGTCCCCGTACAAGCTCGCCGCCTCCCTCACCCCCGAGGAGACCACCCGCCTCCACGCCGCCCTGCGCACCACCCTCACCGAGGCGGTCGAGCGCTCGCGGGGGATCGCGGCCGGGCGGCTGAAGGCGGAGAAGAAGAGCGGGCTGCGGGTCCACGGCCGTACCGGCGAGCCCTGCCCGGTGTGCGGGGACACCATCCGCGAGGTCTCCTTCAGCGACTCCTCGCTCCAGTACTGCCCCACCTGCCAGACCGGCGGCAAACCGCTGGCCGACCGCAGGCTGTCCCGCCTGCTGAAGTGACCCGCGCCGGTCAGTGGGCGGGCAGGGTCACCAGCCGCTCGCCCTTGTCCGTGCGCACCTCGTAGTGGTCGATGTCGTCCGGGTCGAGCGAGGAGCCGGCCGTGGTCGCGGTGGTGCCCTCGTCGTGCGCGCCGACCGTCCACCCGCCCGCCACCTGCTCCGAGCCGTCCCGCCCGACCACGATCAGCCGGCAGGAGTGCGGACCGGCGCTGTCCCGCACCTCCAGCCGCAGCCCGCTGCCCCAGCGCTCGCCCTCGGTGGTGACCCGCGCCCACACCCCGGTATCCGGATCGGTCGCCGCCGTGACGTGGGACGCGGGCTGCCCGTGCCCGGCGAAGGCCATCACCGCGGGGCCGGCGACCGCCAGCACCACCGAGGCGGCGAGCCCGTAGAGGACTCTGCGGCGCCGGGCGCGGTGGCGTACGGTGATCTCGCCGAGCATCCGGTCCAGCAACCGGGGGCCGGGCTGGACCAGCGCGGGCACGAAGGCGGGCGTGGCCTCCCGGTACAGCATCAACTGCCGTGCCGTAGGGCCGAATTCGGCCGCGTCGGTCGCGCACCGGGGGCACTCGGCGAGGTGGTCCTCGAAGCGGAAGGTCTCCGCCTCGTCCAGCACGCCGAGCGCGTACGCGCCGACGGCGCGATGCCTTTCCAGGGACCTCATGCCGAATCCTCGTGCCTATGGGTGCGGGTGGGGTTACGCGGTGCACCCATTGGTACGCACCGGACGCCGGATTCACTCAAGCCGCACGCAGAAACCCGATGGGGATTCGGAGCGGCCGGGGCCCCGGATTGGTCCGAGTTCCAAGTGGCCGGAAAATGTGCTGGGTTCGGCGTCGGAACGGGCTCAGAACAGATGGATGGCCAGGTGTCCGAGCGGCAGGCCGAGCCGCCAGGCCGGGGTCCACACCTTCGGCCCCTCGTCCTCGCCCCAGACCGCGCCGCCGCCCGGCACCGCGTCCAGGTCGGGCGCGAGCAGCTCGGTCTCCTCCAGCCAGCGCCAGGCGTCCCCCGCGAGCGCCAGGTCCGGGTCGGGAGTCTCCGACGTGGCCGCCTGTGCCGTCAGTTCGGCCATCCGGCCGCCGATCCACTCCCGCCACGGCTGGTCGTACGCCGTGAGCGACAGCCAGGTCTCCAGCTGCGAGACGACCCGGACCCCGGAGAGTTCCCCCTCGGTGTCGGACAGGAAGACGGTGAGCGCCAGCGCGTCCCGGCCCGCCCGGAACTCGAAGGACGTCGGTGGCATCAGATCGCCGGTGCGCAGCAACTCGTCGGCGATGTACTCGGCGTAGAACCAGGCCATCGGTACGGTGAGTTCACCGCCGTCGGCGCCGCTCGTGTGCTCGTGACCTCTGTGGAGCATCCCTGCCTGCCTTCCTCCGGTGCGTGCGCGTCGCCCGAACCCGGCCCCCGCCCGGGACACGGATGAGGACAGCTCATGGCCCCGACGGGGGCCACGGCAAGGCGCTTTACCGAGGCTTGACCAGGCGCCCGGTTTCACCGCAGGTCAGTCGCGTATCCCGGAAGAACCTGGCGCAGGGCGCGCAGTGCGTAGTACGCGCGGGACTTCACGGTACCGGGTGGAATGCCCAGGATCTCCGCGGCCTCCGCCACGCTGGCCCCGCGGAAGTACACGAGTACGAGTACGTCACGGTGGTGCGGAGTGAGTGTCTTCACAGCCTCGCGCACATCGAGCGCGGCGGCGGCCCGCTCGGCGTGGTCGGCGGTCACGCGGGCGTTCTCCGGCACCTCGTCCACCACCTCCGGCGGCCGCGCCCGCCGCGCCCGCCGGGCGTCTATGGCCAGCCGCCGGGCGACGGTCAGCAGCCAGGGGCGGGCCGAGGCGAAGTTCTCGGCACGCAGTGCCTCGGGATGCTGCCAGGCCCGTACGAGGGTCTCCTGCACCAGATCCTCGGCGCGCTGCCGGTCCCCGTCGCTCAGCCGCAGCAGCAACGCGAAGAGGGGCCGCCCGTGCTCCCGCGTCAGCGCGGCGAGTTCGTGCTCGGCGGTCGTCGTCCCTGGGGCAGTGGTCCCGGCCGTCATGGCCGTATGGCAGCGCAGCCCGCCCCCCGGCGGCACCCCGCGCGCACGCCGGTGCGACGGGCGGTCGCCAGGAGTCGGTGAACGGTCGGACGAACGGTCACCTGGGGGCCCGGCAGCACCGGATGGGCTAGGGGCTGTTTGCGCGGCTGGTCAGATTCATACCCATATGCCCGTCAGAGCTTGTCTGTCAATACGACAAGTCCCCTCCGACACTCCTGGGGTGAGTTGATGATCGGACGCAGGCACCAGGTGGCCCTCGCGCTGACCGCCGTGCTCGCGGCGGTGGCCGCCTGCCAGCATCAGGACCGGGCCGGATCCGGCGCCGGGCGGCCCGCGCCGGGCGCCGGGAAGGGCTTCACCCTCATCGCCGCCGGTGGCGTGCAGCCGTACGCGTCCGCCGCCGACCGGGCGGGCTTCGACGCCTCCGGCGGCGGGCACGACTTCCGCCCCATGCTCGCCGGGGCCCGCCCGGCCGTGGCCGGCGCCGACCTGGCGCTGTGTCACCTGGAGCCGGTCCAGGGCGCCGACGGCGACCCGGCCGTCGCCGCGGTGCCCGCACTGGCCCAGGGCCTCGCCGCCACCGGCTACGACAGTTGCTCCACCGCCTCCCCGCAGGCCGATGGCGCCGGGATCACCCGCACCCTGAACGCCCTCGACCAGGCGGGCGTACGGCACGCCGGGACCTCCCGCACCGACACCGAGGCCCGCACCGTCACCCTGCTGCGCGCCGGCACCGCCAAGGTCGCCCATCTGTCGTACGCCTACGACACCACCGGCCAGTCCGGCGCGGTGGACCCGGCCGACGCGGGCCGGATCGCCGCCGCCGCGCGGGCCGCCCGGAAGGCGGGCGCCGACGTGGTCGTGCTCTCCGTCAACTGGGGCTCCGCCGGGCAGGACGCCCCGGACGCCGGGCAGATCACCCTCGCCAAGCAGCTCACGGCCGCCAAGACCGGGGGGCGCCCCGACATCGACCTCGTCCTCGGCGACCACGCGCATGTGCCCCAGCCGTACGAGAAGGTCAACGGCGTCTGGGTGGTGTACGGCATGGGCGACCAGATCGCGGACGGCGGCGCCGGCACCGGGGAGTGGCGCGGCAACGAGTCCACCCTCGCCCGCTTCACCTTCGCCCCGCCCGCCGAGCCCGGCGCCCGCTGGGAGGTGCGCCGCGCCGAGTTCCTGCCCCAGGTGTACGACCTCGACGCCGGCCGGACCATCGACGTGAACCGCGCCATCGCCGCGGGCGCCGACCTGGCCGCCACCCGTGACCGGGTACGGAACACCGTACTGAGCCGGGGCGCGGCCAAGGCCGGGCTCACCATGGGGCAGTGATCACTCGGTGGGCGGCCGCCGGGCCAGAACCGAGTGCCGGTAGGAGTAGCCGAAGTAGATGACACAGCCGATCAGGAACCAGACGGCGAACCGCACCCAGGTCTGCCACTCCAGGAAGGTGACCAGCCAGAGCGAGAACAGCGCGCCGAGCGCCGGGATGAACGGCATCAGCGGGGTACGGAAGCCGCGCGGCAGGTCCGGCCGCCGGTAGCGCAGCACGATCACCGCGACACAGACCACCACGAAGGCCAGCAGGATGCCGATGTTGGTCAGCTCGGCCGCCTCGCCGATCGGCACGAACCCGGCGATGGCGGCCGCCCCGACGCCCACGATCCAGGTCACCCGGGTCGGCACGTGCCGGGTGGGGTGCGTCTTGGCGAACCAGTGCGGCAGCAGTCCGTCGCGGGCCATCGAGAACCAGACGCGGGTCACGCCCAGCATGAAGGTGAACATCACGGTGAGGATGCCGATGATCGCGCCCACCGCGATCACGTCGGCCAGTCCGCCGAGACCCACCGACTTGAAGGCCGAGGAGAAGCCGCTCTCCGGGTCGATGTCCTTGTAGTTCTGCATGCCGGTCAGCACCAGGCAGGCCGCCACGTACAGCACCATCGAGATGACCAGCGAGTAGATGATCGCCTTCGGCATGTGCCGCTGGGCGTCCTTGGACTCCTCGGCCGCCGTCGACATCGCGTCGTAGCCGAACACCGCGAAGAACACCGTGGCCGCGCCGGTGAAGACGCCACTGATGCCGAAGGGGAAGAAGGGGTGGTAGTTCGCGGTGTTGATGTGGAAGAGGCCCACCGCAATCACCACCAGCACCACCAGTACCTTCAGCGCCACCACGAATGTCTCGAACCGGGCCGCGCTCTTCATGCCCAGGTTCAGCAGCCAGGCGATCAGCAGGCACAGGATCGCCGCGAACAGATCGACCCGGTGCCCCGAGCCGGTGCCGGGCGCGCCCAGCATCCACGCGGGCAGGTCCGCGCCCGCCTCCTCCACCAGGAAGCCGAAGTAGCCGGAGATGCCGATGGCGACCACCGCCACGATCGCGGTGTACTCCAGCAGCAGGTCCCAGCCGATGAACCAGCCCACGAACTCGCCCAGCACCGCGTACCCGTAGGTGTACGCCGACCCCGCCTTCGGGATCATGCCCGCGAACTCGGCGTACGACAGCGCCGCGCAGGCGCTCGCGACACCGGCGATCAGGAACGACAGCACCACGGCGGGCCCGGCCTTGCCGTTGGCGACCGTGCCGGCGAGCGTGAAGATGCCCGCGCCGATGATGCCGCCCACCCCGATCGCGGTGAGCTGCCACAGGCCGAGCGAACGTTCCAGAGCGCCCTCGGCCGCCTCGGACTCCTCTATGTGTTCAATGGGTTTGCGACGGAGAATCCCCTCACCCGCACGGATCTTGGCCACACGCCTCACCTCTTCCCCGACGGCAAACGGCTGACGGCGGATCATGATGGCTCAGGGGCGGCCGGTTCGGAAGGCGCCACGCACGACGCCTCAGGCCACGGCCCAGTCCGGGACCCAGGTGCCCGAGGCGCGCGGGGCCCCGGAGCCGCCGGTCAGATGCGCACGCAGGGCGGCCAGCGCCGGGTGGGCGTTGGCCCGGTCCCAGATCAGGGAGTGCGGATAGACCGGCGTCGGCCCGGTTACCGGAATTCGCCGCAGATCGTGCCCGGCGGGCCAGGCGAGCCGGGGGTGCTCACCCATGAA
This sequence comes from Streptomyces griseoluteus, assembly GCF_004784465.1. Taxonomy (GTDB): domain Bacteria; phylum Actinomycetota; class Actinomycetes; order Streptomycetales; family Streptomycetaceae; genus Streptomyces; species Streptomyces griseoluteus. Next base: position 191,751 of record NZ_SRRU01000008.1, read on the forward strand.
GGTCGCCAGCTCCGGTGACCCGGCGATCCGGTCCAGCATCGCGGCGCTGCCGAAGTTGGGGCCCGCCGAGTCGATGGTGAGCCCGAACTCCGCCGCCAGCGAGGCGTAGTACGCGGCCCACTCGACGCCCTCCACGATGCTCGGCATCCAGATCCGGTGCCCGGCCAGCTCGGCCGGGGTCACCGAGTCCGCGTCGGCGAGGGCGTGCTCCGGGCCGGTGAGCAGATGCAGCGGCTCGTCCAGTACGCGGGCGCTCGCCAGGCTCCCGGGCAGCGGCCGCCCCGGCATGCCGACCGCGCGGAAGGTCGCGTCGACCCGGCCCGCCTGTACGGCGCCCACGGCGGTGTCCGCGTCGAACAGCGTGACCACGTCCAGCTCCACCCCCGGATGCGCCTCGTGGAAGCCGCGCAGCAGGACGGCCGGGGCGACCCGCGGGCCGATCACGTCCACCCGGAGCGCCCGGCGGCCCGGCCGGACCGAGGCGGCCGCGCGTTCCTCGGCCAGCAGCAGCGCCCGCGCGTGCGGCAGGAACGCCCGCCCGTCCAGCGTCGGTTCGGCGCCCCGCGCGGTCCGGGTGAACAGCCGCACCCCGAGGTCCCGCTCCAGCGCCGCGATCCGTTTGGAGACGGCCTGCTGCGTGACGGCGAGCACGGCGGCCGCCTCCTGGAACTGCCCCGCGTCCGCCACGGCGACGAAGGTGCGTACGGCCTGGAGGTCCATGGCCGACAGGGTAGCCGTACAACCACTGGTTGTGCTGATGCGGGGTTTGGTTGTTTGCTCCCGTCGGGTCGCGGCCGATTTCATGACCTCGGTCAACGGGAGGTTGTGCAGTGAAGCTGGGGTCGCGGTTCGGGTGGCTGTGGGCGGCGTACGCGGTGAGCGCGGCCGGGACCTGGCTGGCGTTCGACGCCTTCGCGCTGATCGCGCTTCTCGTGCTGCACGCGGGCGCCGCCCAGGTGGCCCTGCTGGCGTCCGCCGGACCGGCCGTGGGCGCGGTGCTGGCGGTGCCGCTCGGGCCCTGGATGGAGTTCCGCCGCAAACGACCCGTCATGATCATGGCGGACCTGGTCCGGTGCGCCGTCCTGCTCGCCGTTCCGGCGGCCCACTTCCTCGGGATGCTCGGCTTCGGCCAGCTCCTGCTCGTCTCCATGGTCGTGGCCGCCGCCGACCTCACCTTCACCGCGGCCTCCGGCGCCCACCTGAAAAGCCTCGTACCGCGCGCCGGGCTGCTCACCGCCACCAGCAGGTTCGAGTCGACCACGTGGACCGCCACCGTGCTCGGCCCCCCGCTGGGCGGTGCCGCCGTCGGCCTGTTCGGGCCCGTGGTGACGGTCGCCGCCAACGCCCTGAGCTTCCTGCTGTCCGCCCTCGGCATCCGTGCCATCAAGGGCACCGAGACCGCCCCGGAACGCCCGCCCCGCGACCCGGCACGCCCGCGCGCCGCCGACCTGCTCGACGGCTGGCGGCACCTGCTCACCAGCCCCGGGCTGCGCCCGCTGTTCCTCAACACGGTCCTGGTGAACGGCCTGATCATGGCCCAGGCCCCGCCGCTCGCCGTCCTGATGCTGGGCCCGCTCGGCTTCGCGCCCTGGAGTTACGGCCTCGCCTTCGCCGTGCCCTGCCTCGGCGGACTTCTCGGCTCCCGGCTCGCCCGCCCCCTCGCCGCCCGGTACGGCAGGCGCCGCGTGCTGCTCACCTCGGGCGTGCTGCGGGCCTGCTGGCCGGTGGGGCTGGCGTTCGTCCGGCCCGGTGTGCCCGGCCTGGTCCTCGTCATGGCGGTCGAGCTGTGCCTGATCACCTGCGCGGGCGTGTTCAACCCGGTGCTCGCCGCCGAGCGGCTGGAGCGCACCCCGGACGACCGGGTGGCCCGTACGCTCTCCGCCTGGTCGGTCACCACCAAGGCCGGTACGGCCGCGCTGACCGCGCTGTGGGGCCTGCTCGCCGCGCTCACCGGCCCGCGCACCGCCATCGCCGCGGCCGGGGTGCTGCTCCTGGCGACCGCGCCGATGCTGCGGCCCCTCGCTAGGGGACGACGGTCACCGGCCAGCGCCCCGCCTTCACCAGCCGGACCGCCACCGACCCGATGATCCGGTGTCCGGCCTGCTCCGAGGCGCCCACCACCACCGCGTCCGCCTTCAGCTCGTCGGCCGCCTGGACCAGGCCGTTGAAGGGGTCGCCGCGGAAGGTGTGGAACTCCCAGCGCACCTCGAATATCCCCTTCACCCGCTCCGCCGCCTCCCAGATCTGCGCGATCAGGTCCTCGGCGATCTCGTCCGTGGCCTGCGCCACCGGCACCCCGAGCGCCGCCCCGGCCGCCAGCACCGGCTGCACGTACACCACCGCCAGCAGCGCCCGCTGCCGGCGGGCCAGACCGCCCGCGTAGGCGGCCGCCCGCAGCGAGGAGTCGGAGCCGTCCACGCCGACGACGATGACCTTGGGACCGTCCGTGCCCCGCTCGAACCGGTGCCGCTCGTGCTCTGCCTGCTGTTCCGTCACGGCGGTGAGGCTATCGGAAGCCGCCGTTCCGTCCAGGGGACGGGCAGGAGAGCCCTCGGAATCGCGCCGTCACTCGGCCGACCGGGTGGACCGGACCCGCCGCACCGGTGTCGGTGCGGTGCGGCGCGGGGCCGGCGGGCGACTGATGGTTCATGGAGAAGGATCAGTTGTTCACACGGCGCCGGATGCTCCTCGGCTCGGCCGCCGTCCTCGGCGCCGCGGGCGCCGGGGGAGTCCTCATGTCGGGCGGCGGCGACCGGGCCGCCCGCACCACCGCCGGTCTCGCCGGGCCCCAGGCCCGCCAGGCCCTCAAGCCCTCCGAGTTCCGCCTCCAGCCGCTCATCGGCTCCGGCAGCCCGCGCACCGCCCCCGGCAAGCTGAAGGTGCGTCACCAGCCCATCCTGCGCCTCAGCGGCAAGGGCAGGAACATGATGCTCACCTTCGACGACGGCCCCCACCCCGACTACACCCCGCACATCCTGGACACCCTCGCCAAGTACGACGTACGCGCGATGTTCTTCGTGTGCGGGGAGATGGCCGTCGACAACAAGGAACTCCTGGCCCGAATGGCCGAGGAGGGACATGTGGTCGGCAACCACACCTGGAGCCATCCGCTGCTGACCGAGTTGGCCCGGCGCGACATCCGCGACGAGATCGAGAGCACATCCGATGTCATCGAGGACGCCTACGGGGACCGCCCGCAGTGGTTCCGCGCCCCCTACGGCGCCTGGAACAGGGCCACCTTCCAGTTGGGCGCCGAGATGGGCATGGAGCCGATGGCCTGGACCGTGGACACCACCGACTGGATGACCCCCGGCACGAGCACGGTCGTCGAGCGGGTGGAACACGGCGCCGCCCCCGGCGTCGTCATCCTCTCCCACGACGCCGGGGGCGACCGGACGCAGAGCGTCCGCGCGATCCGCGAGTACCTGCCCTATCTGCTCGACCACGGCTACCACCTCACCGTCCCGCCCCGCCGCATGACCTAGTGCACGCGCCGCCTGGTCGCGGGGGCTCAGGCTCCCGTGACCAGGCGGGCGAAGACGACCACGTTGCCGTCGTAGCCGTTCTGCTTGGAGAAGCCGCCACCGCAGGTGATCACCCGCAGCTCCGGGGTGCCCTTGGAGCCGTAGACGCGGTCGCCGGGGAACCTGCTCTTCTCGAAGACCTCGACCCCGTACACCTCGAACACCGCGGTCCGGCCGTCCTGCCGGGCCACCTCGATCCGGTCGCCCTTCTTCAGCGCGCCGAGCCCGTAGAAGACGGCCGGACCCCGGGTGTTGTCGACATGGCCGACGATCACCGAGGTGCCCTTCTCGCCGGGGGAGACCGCACCGGTGAACCAGCCGGCCAGGTTCGGGTCCTCGGGCGGGGGCGCGCCGACCCACCCGTCCGCGTCCAGGCCCACCGGGGTGACCGGGGCGTCGACCTGGATCGCCGGGATACGGACCCGGTCGGCGGGGGAGAACGACAGGCCGACCGGGGCCGAGGCGGGCGCGAGTCCTTCGGCACTCGGTGCGGACCTCGCGTCTGGGGCCGGGGCAGCGGCCGCCGCGGGTTGCGGGGGGCCCACGTCGAACTCGCCGGACCCGTTCCGGATCAGCGCCACACCGGTCAGCAGCACGAGCGCCAGTACGCCCCAGGGGGCGCGTCTCCTGCGCCGCTCCTCCCGTTCGCTCCACTCCGCCAGCTCGGACGCAGACATTCGCCATCCCCTCTCGACGCGGCTGTCACCACGTCCGTCGCGCATGGGAAAACGCTAAGTCCCGCGCGGACGGGCGGCGACGGGGCGGCGGGCGAACGGGTGGCGGCCCCGCTTTCCGGTGCGCCATCCGAGTTGCAGAGCGGAGAGAATTTCTGACGGGGTGTGACCTGCGGCGATATCCGATTGTGTGGTTGTCGGACAGGAAGGGTGCTCACCAGGACGGCCCATTCTCGACATGCGGGCGTGTTCCTTGCGCCTGAGGGTTCTGTCGGGAGGTGCTTTCTCGCCGATCGACCGGGGAACGGCCCCGGCGTGCCTCTCGCGGAGGAACACATGCGTAACCAGCGTGCCTTGGCGGCCACGTGCGCCGCGATCGCCGTGCTCGGTCTCGCCGCCCCCGTCGCCGTGGCGGACGGCATGGGCAACGGGAACGGCACCACCACCGTCACGGGCGTCAGCCCGAACGTCGGGGTCTTCAACGGGAACGGCAACTTCAACGGCAACTTCAACAACGGCATCGGGAACTTCAACGGCAACGGCAATTTCAACGGCAACGGGAACTTCAACGGGAACGGAAACTTCAACAACAACGGGAACTTCGGGAACGGCAACGGGCACGGGAACTTCGGCAACGGCCGGGGTAACGACAACTTCGGTAACGGGAACGGGCGGGGTAACGACAACTTCGGTAACGGGAACGGGCGGGGTAACGACAACTTCGGTAACGGGAACGGGCGGGGTAACGACAACTTCGGGAACGGGAACGGGCGGGGTAACGACAACTTCGGCAATGGGAACGGCCGGGGTAACGACAACTTCGGTAACGGGAACGGCCGGGGTAACGACAACTTCGGTAACGGGAACGGCCGGGGTAACGACAACGGCAACTTCGGCAACGGCCATGGGCACGGCCACCGCGGTCACGGCGGCGGAAACGACGGCAACCTCCGCAACATCGTCGCCACCCCCGGCGTCCTCCCCGCCGGCGGCCGGCTGACCATCACCGTCGAGGGCTGCCGCGGCGGCACCGTCTTCTCGCGCGCCTTCCGCACCGCCCGGCTGGAGTCGAACGGCAACAACAACTCCCGCGTCACCGTCACCATCGACCGCGACGCCCGCCCCGGCCGCTACGACATCACCGTCGACTGCGGCGGCCGCACCCTGACCCGCCCCAACGCCTTCACCGTGATCGGCGGTGTCAACGGCGGCCTCGGCGGCAGCAGCACCACCGGGGCCACCCCCGCGGACATGGCCATCGGCGGCGGACTCGTCGCCTCGGCGGCGCTCGGCGGCGGCCTCGTCTGGCTGCGCCGCCGAGGCGAGAAGCGCGCCTGAGCCCGGCCCGCGTCCTCGCCGGCGCGGGACACGCCTCCACGGGCCCTCGCCCCACCCCTCGCCGGGCCGGGACGAGGGTCTCGGCATGTCCTACACGTGCGGGAACAGGGTGAGGAACGGCTCCGCCGTCACCGCGATGCCCCTGCTGAAGGGGGCGTCGAAGTCCCAGATCAGGAACAGCATGAACGCGATGGTGGCCGAGAACAGCCCCGCGAGGACCAGTTCCCGCGCGGTACGCCGGATCTGGAGGGCGAACACCATGCCCACCGTGATCACCGCCCCGGCGAGCAGCCCCCACCACACCACGGGCGGCATGGTCGGGCCGGTGGAGTCCGCGCGGGCGTTGCGGGCCTGGTCGGCCGCGGCCACCTGGTCCACCAGCGGCTGGTACGCCTGCGCCTCGAAGTCGCTGCGCGGCTGGTAGTCCGTCACGTCCTGCCGCACCTTGTCCAGCAGCCGCGAACCCCGCGCGGTGACCTCCCCCTTGTCCGTCATCGACTTCCACTCGGTGTTCACGACGTACGAGACGTACGCGTCGACGTCCGCGCGGACCTGGTCACGCTCGTCCGCCGGGTACACCCGGACGCGCTCGGAGACCTCGTGGAGTGCCTGCGCCTCGGCCTGGACGGTGTCCCCGGCCGCGCTGCGCGCCTCCCAGACACCCGCGATGGCCAGGCCCAGCACGATGGCGTACACCACCCCGATCCACATCGTCATGTACTCGATGACGTCGGGCGTCTCGCTGGGGTCCTCGTCCTCCGGGGCCCGCCGGTGCCGGACGAGGGTGATCAGCACCACCACGGCACAGGCGCCCAGCATGGCCAGGACGAGAACGAGCCAATCCGACAACGGATACCTCCAGGGGTGGGTGTGGCCGCGTCACCGCGGGCGCAGCGCCGCGACGGCGACGACGGCGGGGATGGTGACGAGCAGGACGTAGCGGACCGGCGAGGTGTGGGAGCGGGCGATGTGCCGCGCCGGACGGGCGTGGTACGCCGGATAGCTCACCGGGGTCACGGTCGGCCGGGGGGTGGGCTTCGGCGGTTTCGGCGCCGGCCGGGGTGGCGGCGGTTCGGGTGCCGGGGCGGGCGGGGGCGGTGGTGTCGGTGCCGGGCGTGGGGCCGGTGGTGGCGGCGTCGGCCGGACGGGCGGCTTGGGGGCGGGTGTCGTCGGCCGTGGCTGCGGCTTGGGCGGCTGCGGTTCGGGCGGCGGAGGGGCGGGGGTCGGTGTGGGAGTCGGCGTCGGTGTCGGGGTGGGTGTGGGCGGGGGTGGGGGTGTCGGAGTGGGCGTAGGAGTCGGGGTAGGGGCAGGCGTGGGCGTCGGCGGGCACGGCGGCGGGGGCGGCGGAGGGCAGGGCGGTGGGCCGGGATGGTGGTTTCCGGCCACCGCCACGGCCACCGTGCCGTCCGGGCCCGTGGAGGCGTAGGCGCAGGCGTCGGCCGACGCCGTGCCGACCGGGCAGCCGACCATGCTCCACACCACCGCGAGCAGCGCCAACGCCCTGGTGGCGACCGCACATCGGGTTGTTCGGGGACCTTGCACGAGCGAGATCATGGAGGCCCCGCGAAGCCCCCCGCGGCCATTGGTACGGCAATTGATCCGAAGGAGGGACAACGCGCCCCACCTGGTTTGACACGCCGGGCGGCCCCGCCGGGCCCATGGGTACGCACGTACGCACCGCCACCTCCTCGGTACGCCCCGTCGCACACCGCCGAAAGTTTTTCGCCGCCCCGTTGAACGCTCCGCCCCCCGCGCCCCGTACCCATGGCCGTGCGGTGACTCAGTAGCGCCGCAACAAACTGGCGAAAATGGGGAGTTGAGGATGAAGACCTCCTGGCGGACCGCCGCACTGGTGGCCACGGCCGCTTCGGTGCTGGCGCTGACGACGGCGTGCGGTCAGGACAACGTCACGCCCCCGGCGGCGGCGGCCCAGAACGTGGGAGCGTCGGCCAGCGCCGCCGGTATCGGCACCGGAGTCACCGCGGGCAACGGCTACGGCGCCGACGGCGCCCAGAGCAGCGCCTCCCCGACCGCCGCCGCCCCCGCGGGCAAGCTGACGGTGGCCACCAACCCGCAGCTCGGCAACGTGCTCACCGACGGGTCCGGCCTCACCCTGTACCGCTTCGACAAGGACACGGCCGAGCCGCCGAAGACCAACTGCGACGGCGACTGCGCCACCACCTGGCCCCCGGTCCCCGCCGACGACGCCAACGCCGGTGCCGGTATCGACAAGGCCATGCTGGGCGAGGTCACCCGCGCCGACGGCACCAAGCAGCTCACCATCGGCGGCTGGCCCGCGTACCGCTACGCCAAGGACCTCAACTCCGGCGACGTCAACGGCCAGGGTGTGGGCGGCAAGTGGTTCGCGCTCGCCCCCAACGGCAAGAAGGCGTCGCTGACTTCGCTGCCCGGCCTCTCCGTCCGCAAGGACCCCGAGCTCGGTGACATCGTCGTCGACAAGAACGGCCGCACGGTCTACCGCTTCCTCAAGGACAAGGCGTGGCCCAAGTCCGTCTCCAACTGCACCGGGGCGTGCCTGGAGAAGTGGCCCGCGGTCGCGCCGGTGAGCGCCGACGACACCCAGGGCGTGAAGAAGAAGGGCCTGATGCCCTTCACCCGTCCCGACGGCGTGAAGCAGATGTCGGTCAACTGCTGGCCCATCTACACCTTCACCGGCGACAAGGCCCCCGGTGACACCAACGGCCAAGGCGTGGGCGGTACTTGGTACGCCGTCTCGCCCGAGGGCAAGCCGATCGGCGCGCCCGCCCAGTAGCGGTCACCGCCCGGCGCAGGGCCCGTACCGTCCGTGTCACGCGGAGGGGACGGGCCCTGTGCCGTGCGCCCGGACGGTCACCCAGCGGGGTCGGACGGGTACTTCCCGCAGGCGGTGACTGGGAACGGATGGTCAATTTCCGTTTCGGGTCGCCCCTTTGGCGGGCGATCAGTAGCCTCAGCTCGAACACCGGCTCGCCCGTCCCTGCCGCCTACGCCTGGAGTGATACATGGAGCGCCCCGCCTGGGCCCCCCGGAGCATCGACATCTCGGTGCCGAGCGTCTCGCGCATGTACGACTACTACCTGGGCGGTTCGCACAACTTCGAGGTCGACCGGGAAGCGGCCCGCAAGGCGATGGAGTTCCTCCCCGGCCTGCCCAAGATCATGCAGGCCAACCGGGCGTTCCTGCGCCGGGCCGTGCGGTTCGCCGCCGAGCAGGGCATCGACCAGTACCTCGACGTCGGCTCCGGCATCCCGACCTTCGGCAACGTCCACGAGATAGCCCAGGCCGCCCGGCCCGGCGCCCGCGTCGTCTACGTCGACCATGATCCCGTCGCCGTCGCGCACAGCGAGGCGGTGCTCGCGGGGAACGAGGACGCCGGGGTGGTCGCCGCCGATCTGCGCAAGCCGCGGGAGATCCTGACCAGCCCCGAGGTGGCCCGGCTGATCGACCTCGACCGGCCGGTGGCCCTGCTGCTGGTGGCCGTACTGCACTTCCTGGAGGACGCCGACGAACCCCACCGCGCGGTGGCCGAACTGCGGGCCGCGCTCGCGCCGGGCAGCCTGCTGATCCTCACCCACGCCTCCTACGAGGGCATCCCACTGCCCGAGGAGCGCGCCGAGGGCGCGGTGGACGTGTACCGGGACATCCGCAACCCGCTGGTGATGCGCCCGCGCGACGAGATCGCCCGCTTCTTCGACGGCTTCGAGCTGCTCGACCCCGGCCTGGTCCATCTCCCCAACTGGCGGCCCGAGTCGGCGCGGGAGGACGAGGACGACTTCGCGTTCTCCGGGTTCGCCGGCGTGGGGCGTACGGCGTGAGCGCGGAGCCGGACGGCCCGGAGGGCAGAGTGCGGCGGCTGACGACGATCTGGAGCCGGGCCGTCTACCCCGTCACCTCCACGTCGCTCACCCGCGCCGAGTTCGAGGAGCTGCTGCTCCCCCTCGCCCACCGCCTCAGCCGGGCGCTCAGGGCCAGAAGCTTCGACGCCGGGGAGGCGCGGGCGGTCGGCGCCGCGCTGGTCGAGGCGCACGGCACCGACCCCGAGGTGCTCGCCCGCACCCTGGACTGCGTCGACGCCTATCTCGTCCTGTACTGCGGTGACGACAGCCCGCAGGATCAACTCCGCATGCGTTCCTCGCGGTTGCAGCACGCCATGGCCGCCGGGTACGCCCAGGCGCTGCGCGAGCGCACCCGCGCCGAGCAGGAGTGCATCGCGCAGGCCGCGCTCCGCGCCCAGGGTGTGGTCGCCGAGGCGCTGCACGCCAGCGAGGCCCGCTTCCGCGCGGTGTTCGAGGGGGCGGCGATCGGCATCGGCATCGCCGACCTCGACGGCAACGTCCTCCAGGTCAACGGCGCCCTCCAGCGCATGTTCGGCGTCTCCGAGACCACGATGCGCGGCCGGAAGGTCCGGGACTGGACCCACCCCGAGGACGCGCCCCAGACCTGGCGGCTCTACGAGGAGCTCGTCCGCGGCGAACGCGACCACTACCACGTGGAGAAGGCGTTCCACCGGACCGACGGCACCGCGCTGTGGACCAACCTCACGGTCTCCCTGCTCCGCGACGCCGACGGCGCCCCGCAGTACCAGCTGGCGCTGATGGAGGACACCACCGAGCGTCGGCTGCTCCATCTGCGGCTGCGCTACGAGGCCACGCACGACGCCCTGACCGGGCTGCCCAACCGGACCCTGTTCTTCGAGCGGCTGGAGAAGGCGCTCGCGGCGGGCGAGGGCCAGCGCTTCGGGCTGTGCTACCTCGACCTCGACGGCTTCAAGGCCATCAACGACAGCCTCGGCCACGCGGCCGGCGACCGGCTGCTGGTGGAGGTCGCGGACCGGCTGCAGTCCTGCACCACCGCGCCCGGCGAGATGGTCGCCCGGCTCGGCGGCGACGAGTTCGTGGCCCTCACCACCGGCCGCGACACCGAGCGCGGGGTTGAGGAACTGGCCGAACGCATCACCCACGCCCTGCTCACCCCGGTCGGCATCGACGGCCGCGACCTCCTGGTGCGCGGCAGCCTCGGCATCGTGGAGGGCCCGGCGGGGGAGCGTACGGCGGCGGAGGTGCTGCGCAGCGCCGACATCACGATGTACCGGGCCAAGTCGGCGGGCGGCAACCGGGCCGAGCTGGCCGACCCCGAGGCGGACGCCCGCGCGATCACCCGGCACGGGCTCACCACCGCGCTGCCGAGCGCGCTGGAACGCGGCGAGTTCTTCATCGAGTACCAGCCCCTGGTCCACCTCGGCGACGGCACCGTGAGCGGAGCGGAGGCCCTGGTCCGCTGGCTGCACCCGCAGCACGGGGTGCTCGGGCCGGACCGCTTCATCCCGCTCGCCGAGCACACCGGGCTGATCGTGCCGCTGGGCCGGTGGGTCCTTGAGGAATCGATCCGGCAGGCCCGTGCGTGGCGGGAGAAGACGGCCGGGCCGCTGCGGATCAACGTCAATCTCTCCCCGTGCCAGCTCACCCACCCCGGCCTGGTGCAGGACACCGTCGACATCCTGGAGCGCGCCGGTGTCACCCCGGACGCGCTGTGCCTGGAGGTCACCGAGTCCGCGCTGATCGGCGCCGACGACGGCCTCCTGAAGCCGCTGCGCCGGCTCGCCGAGATGGGCGTCGACATAGCCCTGGACGACTTCGGCACCGGCTACTCCAACCTCGCCAACCTCCGCCGCCTCCCGGTCAGCGTCCTCAAGCTCGACCGCTCCTTCACCCAGGGCATGCAGCAGTACCCCGCCGACCCGGTGGACCTCAAGATCGTCGAAGGCGTCGTCTCCCTCGCCCACAGCCTCGACCTCGCGGTCACGGTGGAAGGCGTGGAAACCAGCGCCCAGGCCGACCAGCTCCGCCTCCTCGGCTGCGACACCGCCCAGGGCTGGTACTACGCCCGCCCGGGCCCCCCGGAACAGCTCCACACCCTGGCGTTGGCGGACGCGACGAGTTAGCGGAGACAGGGGGGTGCGACCGCAAAGCGGCCCGCACCCCCGCCAGGCGCGCGGAACCGCGCGACCGGCCCCGGCGAACCCGCACCCGCCGAACCACAGCACCAGGCAGACGGGCGGGTGCTACCGCTCCAACAGCATCCGCTGCAACTCCCGTGCCCCCCGAGGCGGAGCCACATCGCTGCGGTGGGCCAGCGCGATGGTCCGGGAGAGGCCAGGGCGGGCAAGAGGGGTCACGCGAAGTCCCCGCCCGGCACGGCTCGCCACCATCCGGGGTACGACAGCCACGCCCAGCCCCGCCCGGACGAAGCCGAGGACCGCGTCCATCTCACCCCCCTCGACAGCGAACTCCGGCTCGAAGCCGGCGGAGCGGCACGCATTGACGGTGAGTTCGCGGAGGTCGTAGCCGTGGCGGAACATCACGAGGCGTTCGTTCTCGAGGTCGGCGATCTCTACGGAGCCGCGGCCGCCGCCGGGGGCGGGGGCGTCGGGGGAGGAGACCACGACCAGGTCCTCGCGCAGCAGCTCGACCGTGGTCAGCGCGGGCGCCGGTGCGGGAAGGGGGAGGACGACCAGCGCGAGATCGAGCGCGCCGCGGGCGAGTTCGCGGACCAGGTCTCGGGAGCCGCTCTCCTGGATCAGTAGCTGGATGCCCGGGTAGCGGTCGTGGAAGGCGCGGAGGACGTCCGGCAGCAGGCCCGTGCAGAGGCTCGGGGTGGCGCCGAGGCGCACCCGGCCGCGCCGGAGCTGGACCAGTTCCTGCACCTCCTGCCGGGCGGTGTCCGCGTCCGCGAGGATGCGGCGGGCCAGCGGGAGCAGCGCCTCGCCCGCGTCGGTCAGCGCGATGTTGCCGCGCGCCCGGACGAACAGGTCCGCACCCAGCTCCCGCTCCAGCGCCCGGATCTGCTGGGAGAGCGAGGGCTGGGCGACATGGACCTGTTCGGCGGCACGGGTGAAGTGCCGGGTCTCGGCCACGGCGACGAAGTACTGGAGCTGCTGAAACTGCACACCTCCAGGATAGCTAGAGACTATGGAAACCAGCCGATCCATGTCTTGGACCGATCGGCCTGCCCGGTCGTAACGTCCTGTCCATGGCTCTGGCAACGCGGACGGACCGACGGCCGTCGATGGCGCGCACGGTCTGGGACAGCTCCGTCGGCAAGAAGACCGTGATGGCCGTCAGCGGCATCGTGATGCTGCTGTACCTGGTCGCGCACATGATCGGGAACCTGAAGATCTACTTCGGGGCCGGCGAGTTCAACAGCTACGCCCACTGGCTGCGCACGGTCGGCGAGCCGTTCATGCACTACGAGTGGACGCTCTGGCTCATCCGGGTCGTCCTGGTCGCCGCCGTGGTCGCCCACGCCACCGCCGCCTACCAGCTCAGCCGCCGTGACATCAAGGCCCGGCCCAGCAAGTACGTGCACAAGAAGGCGCGCACCAGCTACGCCACGAGGACCATGCGCTGGGGCGGCGTCATCCTCGGCCTCTTCATCGTCTGGCACCTCCTGGACCTGACCACCGGCACCGCACACCCCGGCGGCTTCCAGGAGGGCCACCCGTACCAGAACGTGGTGGACACCTTCTCCACCTGGTACGGCAACGTCATCTACATCGTGGCGATGCTCGCCCTCGGCCTGCACATCCGGCACGGCTTCTGGAGCGCCGCCCAGACCCTCGGCGCCGGAGGCCGGACCCGCGAGCGGGTCCTGAAGACCGCCGCCAACGTCCTCGCGCTGCTGCTCACGGCCGGCTTCATCGCCGTACCCGTGGGCGTCATGACCCAAGTGGTGAGCTGACCATGACCTACACCGACTACACGACCGGCGACCCGGTCGCCGACACCAAGGCCCCCTCCGGCCCGGTCCACGAGCGCTGGGACACCCGCCGCTTCGAGGCCAAGCTGGTCAACCCGGCCAACCGGCGCAAGCACACCGTCATCGTCGTCGGCACCGGCCTCGCGGGCGGCTCCGCGGGCGCCACGCTCGCCGAACAGGGCTACCACGTCGTCCAGTTCTGCTACCAGGACTCCCCGCGCCGCGCCCACTCCATCGCGGCGCAGGGAGGCATCAACGCGGCGAAGAACTACCGCAACGACGGCGACTCCGTGCACCGGCTGTTCTACGACACCGTCAAGGGCGGCGACTTCCGCGCCCGCGAGTCCAACGTGCACCGACTCGCGCAGATCTCGGTGGAGATCATCGACCAGTGCGTGGCCCAGGGCGTGCCCTTCGCCCGTGAGTACGGCGGACTGCTGGACACCCGCTCCTTCGGCGGCGTCCAGGTCTCCCGCACCTTCTACGCCCGCGGCCAGACCGGCCAGCAGCTGCTCCTCGGCGCCTACCAGGCGCTGTCCCGGCAGATCGCGGCCGGGAACGTGGAGATGCACCCGCGCACCGAGATGCTCGACCTGATCGTGGTCGACGGCCGGGCGCGCGGCATCGTCGCCCGCGACCTCATCACCGGGAAGATCGACACCTACTTCGCGGACGCGGTGGTGCTGGCGAGCGGCGGCTACGGCAACGTCTTCTATCTGTCGACCAACGCCATGAACTCCAACGCCACCGCCATCTGGCGGGCGCACCGGCGCGGCGCGCTGTTCGCCAACCCCTGCTTCACCCAGATCCACCCCACCTGCATCCCGCGCACCGGCGACCACCAGTCCAAGCTGACCCTGATGAGCGAGTCGCTGCGCAACGACGGCCGTATCTGGGTGCCGAAGGCGGAGGGCGACACCCGTCCGCCCAAGGAGATCCCCGAGGACGAGCGGGACTACTACCTGGAGCGGATCTATCCCTCCTTCGGCAACCTGGTCCCGCGCGACATCGCCTCCCGCGCCGCCAAGAACGTCTGCGACGAAGGGCGCGGGGTCGGACCCGGCGGCCAGGGCGTCTACCTGGACTTCTCCGACGCCATCGCGCGCATGGGCCGCAAGGCGGTCGAGGCGAAGTACGGCAACCTCTTCGACATGTACCACCGGATCACCGACGAGGACCCGTACGAGGTGCCGATGCGGATCTACCCCGCCGTGCACTACACGATGGGCGGGCTCTGGGTCGACTACGACCTCCAGACCACCGTGCCCGGTCTCTTCGCCATCGGGGAGGCCAACTTCTCCGACCACGGGGCCAACCGGCTCGGCGCCTCGGCGCTGATGCAGGGCCTGGCCGACGGCTACTTCGTGCTGCCGGCCACCCTCAACGACTACCTGGCCCGCCACCCGCACCAGGAGCCGCTGACCGACGAACACCCCCAGGTGCAGGAGGTGCTGGCCGAGACCGAGGACCGGGTCAACCTGCTCCTCGCCGTCGACGGCGACCGCACCCCCGACTCCTTCCACCGTGAACTCGGCGAGCTGATGTGGGAGTTCTGCGGCATGGCCCGCAACGCCGAGGGCCTGCGCAAGGCGCTCGCCGAGATCCCCCGCGTCCGCGAGGAGTTCTGGCGCCGGATCAAGGTCCCCGGCACCGGCGAGGAGTTCAACCAGTCGCTGGAGAAGGCCAACCGCATCGTCGACTACCTCGAACTGGCCGAGCTGATGTGCCTCGACGCCCTGCACCGCGCCGAGTCCTGCGGCGGCCACTTCCGCGAGGAGTCCCAGACCCCGGACGGAGAGGCGGCCCGCCGCGACGACGAGTTCGGCTACGCGGCCGCCTGGGAGTTCACCGCCACCGGTGAGGCCCCCGTCCTGCACAAGGAAGACCTGGTCTTCGAGTACGTCCATCCCACCCAGCGGAGCTACGCATGAGGCTCACCCTGCGCGTCTGGCGCCAGCGGAACGCCGACACCGACGGCGCCATGTCCACCTACGAGGTGGACGGCATCTCGCCCGACATGTCCTTCCTGGAGATGCTGGACGTCCTGAACGAACGGCTCATCCTTCAGGGCGAGGACCCCGTCGCCTTCGACCACGACTGCCGTGAGGGCATCTGCGGCGCGTGCAGCCTCGTCATCAACGGCGACGCCCACGGACCCGAGCGCACCACCACCTGCCAGCTGCACATGCGGTCCTTCCGCGACGGCGACACCATCGACATCGAGCCCTGGCGGGCCGCCGCCTTCCCGGTGATCAAGGACCTGGTGGTGGACCGGTCCGCCTTCGACCGGATCATCCAGGCCGGCGGCTATGTCACCGCCCCCACGGGCGCCGCCCCGGAGGCGCACGCGACGCCGGTGCCCAAGCCCGACGCGGACTTCGCCTTCGAGCACGCGGAGTGCATCGGCTGCGGTGCCTGCGTGGCCGCCTGTCCCAACGGTGCCGCGATGCTCTTCACCTCGGCCAAGGTCAACCACCTCAACGTCCTCCCGCAGGGCGCGCCCGAGCGGGAGACACGGGTGCTGGACATGGTGGCCCAGATGGACGCGGAGGGCTTCGGCGGCTGCACCCTGGCCGGCGAATGCGCCACCGCCTGCCCCAAGGGCATCCCCCTCTTCTCCATCACCGGAATGAACAAGGAGTGGCTGCGCGCGACCCGCAAGGCGGGCAAGCGGTAGGGAACTCAGCAGACGTTCGCCGAAGGGGGCGGACGGGCGGGGCCGGGAGTGGTGCTCATCCCCGGCCCCGTCTGCTGTGTCTCGGGGGTCAGACGCGGCGCACGGTGTGCAGGGACGTGGCGTAGGTGCCGGTGCCGTCCAGGAGGGACGCGCCGCCGAGGTCGGACATGGTGGGACCGTCCACCGTCTTCCGGCTGGACAGGAAGCGGCGCTTGCCGTCGGCGTCCGGGCCGAGGTAGATCCCGACGTGGTCCACGGTGACCGTCGCGTGGTCGTCGCTGGAGTCGGCGTTGAACAGCACCAGGTCACCGGGCTGGAGCAGCGCGGCCACGGGCGGCGCGGTGCCGTTCGTCCGGTCGACGACGACACCGGGCGCGTAGTCGACGATGTCACGCGACTTGCGCGGTATCCGCGTCCCCGAGGTGTCCGCGCCCGCCGCCAGCGGTACGCCCATGTGGTAGCCGTACACCATCCGCGTGTAACCGGAGCAGTCCAGATTGCCGGCCTGCTTGCTCGACGGTCCGGTGTAGGTGCCGTCGGGGAAGGTCCAGCCCACGTTCATGTACTCGTGGAAGTCGGCGCCCTCGTAGCGGTAGCCCTGCGGGTCCAGATAGCCGTAACCGGCCTCGCCCAGCACCTGCTTGCCCAGCGCGGGCCCGTCCCCGGCGGTGACCGCCGGAGCGCCGCCGAGGAACATCGCCGCGTACGCGAGCACGTCCGGCGCCGTCGACCCGGCCCAGCCGCGCACCGTGCGCTCCAGGTCGGCCGTCCAGGTGCCGTCGAAGGGCTCCGGCAGCACGCGCACCCAGTCGCCGTGGGTGACGGTCGGCGGGGTGTCCCAGTTCGCGGCGTCCACCTCGAAGCGGCTCACCTGAAGTCTGACCGGCAGGTTGGTGCAGCCCTGGTTGGCCAGCGCCCGCAGGCCCACCCGGCCCGCGCCGAACGTGGAGTCCGTGACGTCCACCGCCCAGCCGGAGGGCTCCGCCGTGCTCGTACGCCACGCCTTGACCCTGATCCGGGTGCCCTCCCGCCGCACCCGGACCGTGAAATCGGTACCCGCCGGGACGCCGGTTGTGAGGGTGGCGGCCGTGACGAGCTGGGTCACCGTGTCGGTGACCTCCTTCTCGACGCGCAGCTCCACCCCGCCGCTGGTCAGGAAGGACAGCCGGGCCCGGTAGTTGTTGTGGGTGTCCTGGTAGCCGAAGGACAGCGCGTAGGAGCACGCCTGGCCGGTGGGCACCTTGTCGAAGCGGGCGGTCGCGCGCACGTCCACGTCGGTGATCCGGTCGTCCCGCAGCGTCGCGTGGCGGCTGGCGTAGTCGGTGGTCAGCGCGATGACACCGGTGCCGGGCAGCACCGAGTAGTCGGTGTCGGCCGGGCCCAGCGTGGACCAGCTCCCGCCGCCCGGAGAGGTCCCCCAGTACGAGCGGTCGGCGGCCGGGAGCGAGGTGTCCGGCAGGGTGCGCCCGAAGTCGTCCACGAAGGGCCGCTTGTTCTCGGCGAAGGTTCTTCGCGGGCCCGGCACCAGCACGGTCCGCGCGCCCCGGGTGAGCAGCGCGACGCGTCTGCCGCCGCTGGTTATCTCGGTGCGGGCCGGGGTGCCGGGCAGCACGGTGGCGGTGAGCGGCGCGGCGAGGGTCAGCTGGGAGAAGTAGGAGGCGTCCAGCGGCGGCAGGGTCACCGAGGAGCGGGCCGAGGTCAGCCCGGCCGGGGCGGGCAGCGGGTCCACGGGGGCCGGGAGGGCGTCGGCCCGCGCGGGGGTGGTGGCCAGGGCACCCAGGGGCAGAGAGGCGGCGGTGACGGCGAAGGCGGCCAGCAGACCGCGGCGTGAAGTGTTGATCATGCGATGCATGATCCCGCAGCCGGCCGCGCACACGACCACGTCCGGCTCGGATCTGCTCCGAACCGGACGCGGACGTATGCCTGGTAAAGAGTTCCGCCCGGCATCGCACCGGTACGGGCCGCCCCCGCGAGGTCCTAGGACCGCGGCGGGTTGTCGCGGTGCTGCTGGGAGCCGAACTGGTCCCTGAGCTTCTCCTGGGCGGTGTCCACCTGGGACTGGTGCTTGTCACCGGTCCGCTGGTCGAGGTAGTCGCCACCCCTGTCGATGCCCTTGTCGGCCATGTCTTCGTGGCCCTTGAGCATTCCCTTGATCTTGTCCATAAAGGACATGGCAGCCCTCCTGGTCGCTTGAGGCTTCCCCTCCCAGGGTCACCGGCCCTGCCCGGCTTCGCATCTTGAACGCCCGGCGCCCGGCACGGCCGCCCTACAGTGGGCCTGTGGCACACAGCAGCGAACGCCCGGTGACCGTCTTCGACCTCGACAACACCCTCGCGGGGACCGCGCACCGGCAGCACTTCCTGGAGCGGCACCCGCGCGACTGGGACGGGTTCTTCGCCGCCGCGCCCCTCGACCCGCCGCTGGCCGAGGGGGTGGCGATGGCCCGAACCGCCGCCCGCACCTGCGACCTCGTGTACCTCACCGGGCGTCCCGAGCGGTGCCGCCGGGACACCCTCGGCTGGCTCGCCCTCCACCGACTCCCGGACGGTGAGCTGCGCATGCGGCCCGACCAGGACCGCAGGCCCGCCCGGACCACCAAGCTGGAGATCCTGCGCGGGCTCGCCCGGCGGCGTGAGGTACTGGTCGTGGTGGACGACGACGAGCTGGTCTGCGACGCGGCCGAGCGGGCCGGCTTCGCCGTCGTACGGGCCCGCTGGGCCGAGTCCTCGGCCGCGCTGGAGCAGGCCCAGGAGCAGGAGGGCCGGACCTGAGCCGGCGGCGGCGCCCGGAGGGCTCAGCCGTCTCAGCGTCTGGGCCGTCTCGGAGGTCTCAGACCTCTTCCAGGCGGAAGCCCACCTTCAGGCACACCTGGTACTTCTCGATCCGCCCGTTCTCGATCTGTCCCCGGACCTGTGTGACCTCGAACCAGTCCAGGTTGCGCAGGGTCTGGTCGGCACGGCCGATGGCATTGCGGATGGCCTGGTCGACACCGTCGGTGGAGGTGCCGACGATCTCGCTGACCCGGTAGGTGTGGTTCGACATGGGTGGGTGCTCCTCTTCGCCGTACGGCAGGGTGACGGCGCCCGGCTGCCCGATCGGTCCGGTTTGTCGCGCCGTAATCCACCGTGCCGCATCCCCGCCCGGCGCGCGAGAGATCGCCCGCCGGGCGGGGAGACAGCCGCCCTCAGCCCGCCGAAGCTCAGCGCGCCACGCTGAGCGACAGCGCGAAGCGGTCCTCGGAGTCGGTCCACCAGTGGGTCAACTCCAGCCCCGCCTTGTCCAGTTCGGCGCCGACTCCCTCCCGGCGGAACTTCGCCGAGACCTCGGTGCGCATCTCCTCACCGGCCGCGAAGTCCACGACCATGCCGAGCGCCGGGATCTTCACCGTCTGCGCGGTACGCGAGCGCAGCCGCATCTCGATCCACTCCCGCTCCGGGTCCCAGCGGGCCACATGGTCGAAGGCGTCCGGGTCGAAGTCGGCGCCCAGCTCGCGGTCGATCACGCTGAGGACGTTCTTGTTGAACGCGGCCGTCACCCCGGACGCGTCGTCGTACGCCCGGACCAGCACCGCCTCGTCCTTCACCAGGTCGGTGCCGAGGAGCAGCCCGTCGCCCGGCGCCAGCATGGCCCGCACGCTGTCCAGGAAGCCGGACCGCTCGGCGGGCAGCAGGTTGCCCAGCGTGCCGCCGAGGAAGGCGACCAGCCGGGGGCCGGGCGTCCCCGGCAGCGTCATCGGCTTGGTGAAGTCCGCGATCTGGGCGTGCACCGCGAGACCGGGGCGCTCCCCGGTGAGCGCCCGCCCCGCCTGCACCAGCGCGCTCTCGCTGACGTCGACCGGGACGTACGCCTCCAGCGAGGTCAGGGCGTCGATCAGATGGCGGGTCTTGGTGGAGGAGCCCGACCCCAGCTCGATCAGGGTGCGGGCGCCGCTGGCCGCGGCGATCTCACCGGAGCGGTTCTGGAGGATCTCCCGCTCGGCACGGGTCGGGTAGTACTCGGGCAGCTCCGTGATCCGCTCGAACAGCTCGCTGCCGCGCGCGTCGTAGAACCACTTGGGCGGCAGCGTCTTGGGATCGGTGGACAGGCCGTCGAGGACGTCGGCACGCAGCGCGGCGTCGGTCGCGTCCTCGCGGAGGGTGCGGGTCACGTGCAGGCTCACGTGCAGGGCTCCTTCGGTGGCACGGACACGAGGTCCTCGACGGGGGCGAGCCGCACCTCGGTACGGCTCGCGGTGACCACGGTGCGGTCGGGGACCTCCCGCCACAGCGGTTCGTCG
This sequence comes from Streptomyces griseoluteus, assembly GCF_004784465.1. Lineage (GTDB taxonomy): Bacteria > Actinomycetota > Actinomycetes > Streptomycetales > Streptomycetaceae > Streptomyces > Streptomyces griseoluteus. The sequence goes on from NZ_SRRU01000008.1 coordinate 211,995, forward strand.
TCGTACGGCTCGGAGGCGAGGATCACGGCGGGTCCCGGCTCCGCGCGGTACCAGAGGCTGTCGCCCCAGGCCGTCGCGGTGACGGTCTCGCCGTCGGTCAGCAGCAGGTTGAGACGGGAGGCGGGCGCGGCCGCGGCCAGTTGGCGGACCGTCGCGGCGAGGGCGTGTTCCGGCGCCTCGCCCGACCTGAGCCGGTGCAGGACCAGCGCCCAGACGAACGCCGAGTCGGTGCGCGCCTGGAGCGACAGCACATCGACCGGGGGCAGCAGGGAGACCAGCGGGGCGGCCGAGTCGGGCCAGCCGGCGACCGCCCCGTTGTGGCTGAACAGCCACCGCCCCGACGCGAACGGCGCCGCCGCGGCCTCCGCGTCCGCCCCCGTCAGCGTGGCGTCGCGCACGGCGGCCAGCACCGCGCCCGAGCGCACCACACGGGCCAGGTCCAGCAGAGACTGGTCCGCCCAGATCGGTCCGGAGCGCCGGTAGCGGGCCGGCACCGGGTCGCCGTCCGCGTACCAGCCGACCCCGAACCCGTCCGCGTTCACCGTGCCGTTGCGCTGTCGCCGGGGCGCCCAGGACTGCCGGTACAGGCTGTGCGGCGGGTCCAGGAGCAGGTGCTTGAGCGGCCGGTCGGGGCCCAGGTAGGCCAGGTGGCGGCACATCAGGCGGACTCCGAGCGGGCGGTGCGGAACCCGGCGAAGATCTGCCGCCGGATCGGGTAGTCCCAGTTGCGGAACGTCCCCCGGCAGGCCACCGCGTCCACGGCGAACGAACCGCCGCGCAGCACCTTGTACTCCGGCCCGAAGAACACCTCCGAGTACTCCCGGTACGGAAACGCGGCGAACCCCGGATACGGTTCGAGGTCGCTCGACGTCCACTCCCAGACATCCCCGATCAACTGCCGTACCCCGAGCGGCGACTGACCGGCCGGGTAGCTGCCGACCGGGGCGGGGGAGAGGTGCCGCTGGCCCAGGTTGGCGTGCTCCGGCCCCGGGTCGGCGTCACCCCACGGATAGCGGGTGGAGCGACCGGTGACCGGGTCGTGCCGGGCCGCCTTCTCCCACTCCGCCTCGGTGGGCAGCCTGCGCCCGGCCCAGCGGGCGTACGCGTCCGCCTCGTACCAGCACACGTGCAGCACCGGCTCGGCGGGCGGCACCACCTCGGTGACCCCGAACCGGCGCCGCAGCCACTGGCTGCCCTCCCGGCGCCAGTACAGCGGCGCCTTGAGGGAGTTGCGGCGTACGTGCGCCCAGCCCTCCGGGGTCCACCACCGCTCGGTCTCGTAGCCGCCGTCCGCGATGAACGCCTGGTAGGCCGCGTTCGTCACCGGCACCGTGTCGATCCAGAACGGCGCCACCTCCCGTACGTGTGCCGGGCGTTCGTTGTCCAGTGCCCAGGGTTCGGTGGAGGTGCCCATGGTGAACGGGCCGCCGGGGACCAGGACTTCGGCCGGCCCGGTGTAGGGCGGCACCGGCTCGTGTGCGGGCGCGGTCAGCGCGGCCGGGCCGGTGCGGAGCTGATGGGTGATCAGCATCGTCTCGTCGTGCTGCTGTTCGTGCTGGGCGATCATCCCGAAGGCGAACCCGGCCTCGGTGAGCCGGCTGCCACCCTCGAAGTCGGCGCTCTCCAGCAGGTCCAGCGCCCGCCCGCGCACCTCGGCCGCGTACTTCCGCGCCTCCTCGGGCGAGAGCAGCGGCAGCGAGGGGCGTTCGGAACGCGGATGCTCGAAGGCGTCGTACAGCACGTCGATGTCGGGCCGCATCGCCTCCCGGCCGCCGACGTTGCGCAGCAGCCACAACTCCTCCTGGTTGCCGATGTGCGCGAGGTCCCAGACCAGGGGCGACATCAGCGGGGAGTGCTGGGCGGTGAGGTCCGGGTCCCCGACGCAGCTCGTCAGCAGGGTGGTGCGGTCGCGGGCGGTGACCAGCGAGGCGAGCAGCCGCTCGCGCAGCGTCTCGGTCCCGGCCGCCGTCGTCCCGCTCTCCTGGGCGGTCATGAGCGGATGTCCTTCCTCGCGTGGGCGCGCGGGCCCGTGTCGCCGGCGCCGGCCAGCAGGTCGTCGGCCGGGCAGCGGCCCCGCAGGACGTAACGGTCCAGGTACCCCGCCACCGCGTCCGACACCTCGGGCGTGGCACCGAGCCGGGGCAGCGCCGCCAGCGCCGCCGTGATGCAGGCGGTGGCGGCCTCCCGCAGCCCTGGATCGGCCAGGCCGAGCCGGGCCGCGTCCGACCACAGCGGATTGTGCGGGGCGGGCCGGTCCAGCGTGCGCTCCGTCAGCGGCTTCACCGCCCGGTGCGCGGCCTCGGCCGCCTCCGGGTCGTCGAAGAGGGCCGCCGTCACCGCGAGCGGCACGATCCAGCCGTCGTCACCGGGCTGCGCGTCGATCATCCGCAGCTCCAGATGACCGCGCGGCCTGACCGGCGGGAACAGAGTGGTCAGGTGGTAGTCGAGATCCGCGCGGGTGGGCGGGCGCGGGGCCCGCGACCGGGTCCACTCGCGGAAGGTCAGCCCCTCCGGCACGTCCCAGGGGCCCTCTTCGCGGCGGACGCACATCACCGGGGAGTCCAGCACGTGCCGGGCCCAGTCGGCCCGTGGTTCGCCGTCGGTCGGGGGAGCCCCCGCCCGGCCGGGGCCGATCTCCATCCAGTGGAGCTGCCGGGTGGAGCACCAGCCGGTGGGCCGGCGTGATGCCAGCGGGGAGTTGGCGAACGCGGCCACCAGGACGGCGCCGAGCTGGTGCGCCAGCCACCAGCGCCGTTCGTAGCCCAGCGGGCCCGGCTCCTCGTACCCGGCGTCCACGCAGACCTGCACGGAGGCCGAGGCGCACATCATGTGGCGGCCGGCCCGTCCGGTGCGGTCCAGGCACGCCTCCATGGCGTCGTAGCGGGGTTCGTGGAGGAAGCGGCGGGGCTCCTGCCAGGGATCGTGGCCGACGCCGAGGAGGGCGAGGCCGTGCCCGGCGAGGACCTTGCGGACCGCGGTCAGGTCGGCGGAGACGGAGGTGACGCACTCCGTCAGGGAGGCGGCGGGCAGCGAGCTGAGCTCCAACTGGCCGCCGGGCTCGACCGTGAGCGGCGAGTCCAGGGGGACGGTGCGCACGGCCGCGTGGGCCGCTTCGAGCCGTTCGGGCGGTACGGGGAGCCAGGGCCGCTCCGGGTCACGGACCAGCCACTCCACCTCCACCCCGAGGGTGCGGGGCGGGCCGGTCTTGAAGCAGATGCCCCGGATCAGGGCGTCCACCTCCGCCTCGGTGACCGCCGCGCGGTGCCGGGTGCAGTCGTGTTTCGTGCAGTGGTGCTCCGTACAGTCACCACTCGATGCGTCAGACATGTCGGGGTTCTCCTGGGATTCCAGCGTGCCGACGGAGCCCGGCCGGGCGTGTGCCGGGCAGAGACGCATTCCACCCAAGACCCTCGCACCGAATCGCACAAGACCGCCCAATGGGACGTCCGGGATCGTTCATCTCCGTCTCCTCGCGCGTTTCCTCCCGTACCGGCTGTGACCGGTTCCGGGCGCCTTCGCGGCACCCCACCAGCATTACCCCGTCGGCGCGTGGGGGCACGGCGGGGAGAGCGGTGGGCGGGGGCGGTTCGGGCAGCTCAGGAGGGCTCGGGGGCGGTCCGGGCGGATTTGGTCCGACCGGGTGAGTCCGCCGCGAGCATGCGCAGGGCCCGCCCCGGCCGAGGCGGGCCCTGCGAAGCGGTCAGGTCCAGCCGTAGCGCTCGTACAGCCGCTGCCGGACGAGGTTGAAACGCATGCGGTCCAGCGCGCACGCCTCCCGGCGCATGCCGTCGTCGTGCAGCCGCAGCACCCGCTCCACGGACACCCAGGAGTTGCGGCCGGTGCGGTCCCAGGGGCCCTGGCCTATCGCCACCCACTCCCGCTCACCGTCGTGCTCCTTGCTGGACAGTTGCACGGCGAGGAAGGTGCCGGCGGCCTCTCGCGCGACGACCAGCACCGGGCGGTCCTTGCCCCGGCCGTCGTTCTCCTCGAACGGCACCCAGGTCCAGACGATCTCGCCCGGATCGGGGTCGCCGTCACGCTCGGGCGTGTACTCCGTGGCGACCGGGCCGACCTGGCGCGGGTCGGCCTCGGTGGTGGCGTGGGGGCCGAAGCGGCCGGGGACGTTCTCTTCGCTGTACGTGCTCACGCCGTGCACCCTAACGGCCGGGCAACGGCCCTCAGGGCGCCGGGCTTTATTCCTTCCGGTCGGCGAGCAGCCGCTCCAGCCAGCCCAGTTGGGCCGCGCGAGCCGCCTTCGAGAGGGCCGCCTCGGGCACGAAGGCGTCGAAACCGTGGAACCCGCCCGGCCAGACGTGGAGTTCGGCCACTCCGCCGCTCCGCCAGATCCGGGACGCGTACTCCACCACCTCGTCCCGGAACGTCTCCGCCGAGCCCACGTCGAGGAAGGCCGGAGGCAGCCCGGCGAGATCGGTGGCGCGGGCGGGGGCGGCGTACGGGGAGACGTCCGGGCCGCCCCGGCGCTCGCCCAGCAGGGCGTTCCAGCCGGTCTCGTTGGCGGTGCGGTCCCAGACGCCGACGCCCGCCATCTGATGGCTGGAGGGCGTGTCGTTGCGGTCGTCCAGCATCGGGTACCTGAGCAACTGGCCGAGCACGGGCGGCCCTTGGCGGTCCCGCAGCATCAGGGCCACGGCGGCCGCGAGGCCGCCGCCCGCGCTGGCGCCCGCGAGGACGATCCGCTCCGGGTCGCCGCCCAGCTCCTTCGCGTGCTCCGCCGTCCACAGCAGCCCGGCGTACACGTCCTCCACCGGCGCCGGATGCGGATGCTCGGGGGCGAGCCGGTACTCCACGGAGACGACCACCGCGCCGCCCAGATCCAGCGCGAGGGACAGCGGTGCGTCCACGCCCGCTCGGTTGGTGCCGAGGATCATGCCGCCGCCGTGCACGTAGTAGATCACCGGCAGCCGGACGCCGGAAGTGGTGGCGGCGGGGCGGCAGATGTACAGGGAGACGTCCGGGGCACCCGGTGGGCCCGGCACCTCGCGGTCCTCGACCTCGAAGGCGCCGTCCATGGTGAGGTCCAGCGAGCCGAACACCTCCATGGCGGCGTTCTCCCGCGCCGCCTCGATGCCGTCCGGGGTCAGGCCCGGCTCCATGTCGTCCTTGAGCGGTTCCAGAGCGGCGGCGAGTTCCGGGTCGAACGGAGGCGGGTCCATGGTCATGATCGTGCCCCTTCCCTCGCCCACGGGTGATTCACCTCTCCAGGATCGGTGCGCGGGTGTCCCGGCGCAGGTTCCCGGCGCGTCCTTGTGCACCGCTTGACTTCGAGAGCACTCCAATTCGTAGCGTTCTGGGCATGAGCACTCCTGCACAGCACAAGATCGGTTCGGGTTTCGGCGCGGACAGCACCGCCGACGAGGTCCTGCGGGGCATCGACCTCACGGGCAGGCTGGCGATCGTCACCGGCGGCTACTCGGGGCTCGGCCTGGAGACCACTCGCGCGCTGGCCGAGGCGGGAGCCCATGTGGTCGTCCCGGCCCGGCGTCCGGAAGTCGCCCGAGGGGAGCTGGCCGGGATCGGACACGTCGAGGTGGACGAGCTGGACCTCGGCGACCTGGACAGCGTGCGCGGCTTTGCCGAGCGGTTCCTGGCGTCCGGCCGCGGCATCGACCTCCTCATCGGCAACGCCGGGATCATGGCCTGCCCGGAGACGCGGGTCGGGCCCGGCTGGGAGACGCAGTTCGCCACCAACCACCTCGGCCACTACGCCCTGGCCAACCGGCTCTGGCCGGCGCTCGCCTCAGGTGAGGGTGCCCGCGTCGTCTCGGTGTCCTCGCGCGGCCACCACCTCTCGCCGGTCCGCTGGGACGACGTCCAGTGGACCGAGGGCTACGACAAGTGGCAGGCGTACGGCCAGGCGAAGACGGCCAACGCGCTGTTCGCCCTCCAGCTCGACACCCTGGGCCGGGACTTCGGTGTCCGGGCCTTCTCGCTCCACCCCGGCGGCATCATGACCCCGCTCCAGCGGCACCTGCCCAAGGAGGAGATGGTCGAGCGCGGCTGGATCGACGAGCAGGGCAACCCGCTGAACCCGGCCGGCTTCAAGACCCCGGAGCAGGGCGCGGCCACCCAGGTCTGGGCCGCGACCTCGCCCCGGCTCGACGGCCTGGGCGGGCTGTACCTGGAGGACTGCGACATCGCCGAGCCCGCCCCGGCGGACGGCACCTGGGCCGGCGTCAAGGACTGGGCCACCGACCCCGAGCAGGCGGCCCGCCTGTGGACCCTGTCGGCGGAGCTGACGGGTGTGGACGCGTTCGCCAAGTAGGTCCAGCGCACGCGTGAGAGGGCCGGAGTCCAGTGGACTCCGGCCCTCTCACCTACGAAAGGTCAGGCGGCGATGACGTCGCCCACGGTGCCGTGGAGGCGGGAGACGACCTCGGTCAGCTGGCCGGCGACCTCGGCGTCGTCGGACGGGTGGGTCTCGGCGAAGCGGGTCAGGGAGCCGGGGATGGAGAGCTTGATGTCCTCGATCACCTTGCCGCCCGCGATGCCCACGGCCTTGCGGGTGTCGTCCTGCGCCCACACGCCGCCGTACTGGCCGAAGGCGGTGCCGATGACGGCGACGGGCTTGCCGCCGAAGGCGCCGGCGCCGTAGGGGCGGGACAGCCAGTCGATGGCGTTCTTCAGCACGGCCGGCATCGTGCCGTTGTACTCGGGAGAGAAGAGGAGGAACGCGTCGGCGGCCTGGGCGGCGGCACGCAGCTCGGCGGCGGCGGCCGGGACCTGGCCCTCGAGGTCGGTGTCCTCGTTGTAGAACGGAACGTCGGCCAGGCCCTCGTAGATCACGACCTCGGCGCCCTCGGGGGCGAGCTTGGCGGCCGCCTCGGCGAGCTGGCGGTTGTGCGAACCGGCGCGGAGGCTACCGACGAGCGCGAGGATGCGAACGGACATGAGGTACTCCAAGGGGTGGTGAAACACACTGGAAAGGATCCGGACCGGGGTCCGTTTATTTTTCTACCACTCTAACCGGACCGGGGTCCAGTTTTGTTCCCCATGCTTTACGCTGTCTTCATGTCCAGCGCTCTGCCGCCCTGCCCGCAGCCTCAGGAGCCCGTCGACACACCCCGATTGCTGGAGGTCGGCACGGGCCCCGAGGAGCCCTGCCTGCGCGCCGACGCCGCCCGCAACCGGGCCCGGCTGCTGGAGGCCGCCACCCGGCTGATCGCCGAGCACGGCGTGGCCGGGGTGACCATGGAGGCCGTCGCCACCGCGGCCAAGGTGGGCAAGGGCACCGTCTTCCGTCGCTTCGGCGACCGCACCGGGCTCCTCACCGCCCTGCTGGACCACTCCTCCGCCCGGCTCCAGGCCGACTTCCTCGCCGGCCCGCCCCCGCTGGGCCCCGGCGCACCCCCGCGCGAGCGGCTGCACGCCTTCGGCGTCGCGGTGCTGCACCTCTGTGCCGACCAGCTCGACCTGCAACTGGCCGCGCTGCCCGAGCCCACCCGGCGCCATCTGCACCCCTCCAACCAGGCCATGCGCGCCCACCTGCTGGTGCTGCTGCGCCAACTGCTGCCGGGCGAGGACTGCGAACTCCTCGTCCCGGTCCTGCTGGCCTACCTGGACCCGGCCCTGATCCACCACCTGACCCGCCAGCTCGGCATGCCGATGGCGCGGGTGGAGGCGGGCTGGTGCGACCTGGTCGACCGGATCACCGCTGCTCGGCCCACGGCTGGTGCCCCGCGAACATCGCCGACAGCCGCTCCGGCGCGTCCGGCCGGAACAGCATCCCGCCCATGAGGGCCGAGTCCGCGGCCGAGTGCTCGGCGCGCGGGAACATCCGCTCCTCGTAGGCGGCGAGCGCGGCCTCCGTGTCGCCGGGGTGGGCGAGGAGGGCGCGGGCCAGGTCGGCGCCGTCGATCAGGGCCAGGTTGGCGCCCTCGCCGGCGAACGGGGACATCAGGTGGGCCGCGTCGCCGAGGAGGGTGACGCCCGGCGTGCGCGGCCAGCGGTGGCCGACCGGGAGGGCGTGGATGCGCCGGGGAACCAGGGGCGCGTCGGCGTCCGCGACCAGGGCCCGCAGATCCTCGTGCCAGCCGTCGAACTCCTTGAGCACCGCCCGCGCGGCCGCCTCGGTGTCGGTGAAGTCGATGCCGTCCAGCCAAGTCTCCGGGGCCGCGACGGCGGCGTACACGTGCAGGCTGCCGTCCGGCTCCCGGTGCGCCAGGAAGCCGCGGCCGGCGCCGAGGGCGAACAGCATGCCGCCGCCGACCACTTGGGCGCCGACCGGGTGCCGGCTGTCGGCCGAGTGCAGGTCCGCCTCGACGAAGGACACCCCGGCGTAGACGGGCACCGCGTCCGACACCAGCGGCCGCACCCGCGACCACGCGCCGTCCGCGCCGATGAGCAGGCCGGTGGTGAAGACGGTGCCGTCGGCGAGCGACACCTCGTGCCGGCCGCCGTCCAGCGCACGGGCGCCGGTCACCTTGGCACCCCAGCGGACGAGTCCCTCGGGCAGTGACTCCAGCAGCAGCGCGCGTAGTTCGCCCCGGTCGATCTCTGGGCGGCCGCCCGTGCCGTCGTCCGCCTGCGACCAGTGCACCTCGGCGTGCCGGTCCAGGACGCGGGTGGCCTGGCCGCCGGCGTGGACCCGTGCGAGGAACTCCTCGTGCAGCCCGGCCGCGCGCAGCGCCTCCTGCCCGGTGTCGTCGTGGATGTCGAGCATCCCGCCCTGTGTCCGCGCCTTGGCCGAGGCCTCGAGGTCGAACACCGCCGCCTCGACGCCGTGCGCGTACAGCACCCGCGCGAGCGTGAGTCCGCCGAGTCCGGCGCCGATCACGGCTATCGGGTGGTGGGGGAGCGGGGCGGCGGTTCCGGTCATGGAGGTCTCCTGGTTGCTCATTCGGGTACCGCGGTCCGCTCGATGCCGTTGATCAGGGTCTGGAAGGCCCACGAGAGCCGGTTCTCGGGTGTGCCCGAGAGCAGCACCTCGGCGCTGCCCGCGATGTGCGGATGGGTCCGCTCGGACACCTCGCGCAAGGTGCCGATCAGGTTCTGCCAGTCGTCCGCCGGCTCCTCGCCGGCGTGCTCGGCGGCGGTCGCGGTGGCGTGCTGGAGCAGCAGGTCGACACCCCAGGCCGCCCGCTCGCGCGGTACCCCGCCCTCGGCGAGCAGTCCGAGCAGGGTCTCGATCAGGTTCAGGTAGTGCGGCCCGCTCGGCCGCGCGGTCAGCGCGGAGCGCGCCAGCTCGGGGTGGGCCAGCAGCATCGCCGTACAGGACGTGAGCACGTGCTCCAGGCGCTCCCGCCACGTGCCTTCGGCGGGGACCGGCGGGAGGGTGCCGAGCAGTTCGTCCAGCACGGCCGCGTGGAGTTCGTGGGTGTTGCGGACGTAGACGTAGAGCGAGGCCGGGCCGGTGTCGAGTTCCTGTGCCAGCCGCCGCATGGTCACCTTGCGCAGCCCCTCGGCGCGCAGGACGGCCAGCGCGGCGGCCACGATGCCCTCTCGGGTGAGGGCGGGCTTCGCGGGTCGCTCCCTGCGGGAGCCGGCAGGAGGTGGTGTCATGGCGCGACAGTAACGAACATGTTCGCTCCGAACAAGTTCGTGGCGAACGTGTTCGTCAGACCGCGTCGTATGTCTGTCGGCCCACGCCGTGCTTTCGTCCAGTCCTGTACGACCTCGCCCCGCCCGAAGCCGCCCCCGCCGCCTCTGCCAGGATGCGCTCTGTCATGGTGCAGATACCGAACACGCCCACGAGCGCCGACGTGGCCCGCCTGGCGGGCGTCTCGCGCGCGACCGTGTCCTACGTCCTCAACGACACCGACGCCGTACGGATCAGCGAGCCCACCCGCCGCCGCGTCCATGCCGCCGCCCGAGAACTCGGGTACGTGCCCCACGCCGCCGCCCGCACCCTGCGCGCCGGACACAGCCGGATGGTCCTGATGCCCGCCCCGGCCGTCCCGGTGGGCCCCCGCTACCACCGCTTCCTCGGCGAACTCCAGGCCGCCTTGAGCCGGCTCGACTACACCGTCGTCCAGCACGGCGCCGTCGGCCAGGGCGACGAAGCCGCCCGGGCCTGGGCCGAGTTACGCCCCGTCGCCGTTCTCGTCCCCGGCTCCGGGCTCGGCCCGCACGGGGTCGCGGTGCTCACGCGGGCCGGTGCCCGCGCCGTGGTGACCCTCGGCCCCGCGCGCGTCGAGGGCGCGCACGCCCTGCTCATGGACCACGCCGTCGTCGGCCACCGCGCCGCCGCCCATCTCTACGACCGGGGCCGCCGCCGCATCGGGGTGATCCTCCCCGAGGAACCCGGCCTGGAGTTCTACTCCCACCCCCGCCTCAACGGCGTTCGCCGCGCCCTCCATGGCACCGAGGCGACCGTGACCGGGTTGCCCCTCGCCTACACGGAACGGGCGGCCAGTGAACTGGCCGCCCGTCTGCCCGAGTTGGGCCTCGACGCCGTCTTCGCCCACAACGACGAGTACGCGATGCTCCTGATGCGCGCCCTGCAGGACGCGGGGCTGCGCGTCCCGGCGGACATCGCCGTGGTCGGCGCCGACGACCTGATGCTCGGCCGCCTGCTACGACCCCGGCTGAGCACCGTCCGCCTCGAACTGCCCTCCGGCCGCGAACTCGCCGAACTGGTCGACCATGCCGTACGCCGGCCCGGCGCCGAACCCGAGGTCCGCACCGTGCTGGACGCCACGCTGATCCACCGGGCTTCGAGCTAGGTCACTCGCCGCTGGACTGCTGGCCCTGGCCCTGGCCCTGGCCCTGGCCCTGGCTTTCCTGGGCCGCGATGTCCTTGCGGACCTCGTCCATGTCCAGCTTGCGGGCCTGGTCGATGACGTCAGTGAGCGCGGGCTCGGGCAGCGCGCCCGGCTGCGCGAAGATCGCCACCTGGTCGCGGACGATCATCAGCGTGGGGATCGACTGGATGCCGAACGCCTGCGCCAGCTCCGGCTGGGCCTCGGTGTCGACCTTGGCGAACACCAGGTCGGGGTTCTCCTCGGCCGCCTTCTCGTACACCGGCGCGAACTGCTTGCACGGTCCGCACCAGTCGGCCCAGAAGTCGATGAGAACGAACTCGTTGTCCGCCACCGTCTGGTCGAAGTTCTCCTTGGTCAGCTCCACGGTGCCGCTCATGGTGTGATCCCTCTTCCTGGTGTGGAGGTAGTGCCACCGGCGGAAACATGCCCGCCACGGTGCCTATTCCGGGCCGTAGTGCCCCGCCTTCCCTGCGTCCGTCCCCTACAGCTTCCCCTCAAGGAAACCTTTCGGCATTCCCGAGCCCCGGATCATGTGGCCCCCGGGACGCCCACCCACCACACTGGCCGCATGACGGAAACGGAAACCATCGCGTACGACGTCGTGGTGCTCGGGGCCGGGCCCGTGGGGGAGAACGCCGCCGACCGCGCGCACGCGGCCGGGCTCAGCACCGCGATCGTGGAGAACGAGCTGGTGGGCGGCGAGTGCTCGTACTGGGCCTGCATGCCCAGCAAGGCGCTGCTCAGGCCGGTCATCGCCCAGGCCGACGCCCGCCGCCTCCCCGGCCTGGCCCACGCGAACCAGGGCCCGCTCGACGCCGGGGCGGTGCTCGCCCGCCGCGACGACTTCGCCTCCCACTGGAAGGACGACGGCCAGGTGCACTGGCTGGAGGGCGCCGGGATCGCGCTCCACCGGGGCCACGGCCGCCTCGCCGGCGCCCGCACGGTCACGGTCACCGCCCAGGACGGCACGGTCACCACGCTCACCGCCCGGCAGGCGGTGGTCGTCGCCACCGGCACCCGCGCCCAGCTACCCGGCCTGCCCGGACTCGACGAAGTACGGCCCTGGACCAGCCGGGAGGCGACCAGCTCGCAGACCGTGCCGGGCCGGCTGATCGTGGTCGGCGGCGGTGTCGTCGCCACCGAGATGGCCACCGCCTGGCAGGCGCTCGGCTCGCAGGTCACGTTGCTGGTCCGGGGCAAGGGCCTGCTCAGCCGGATGGAGCCGTTCGCAGGGGAACTGGTCGCGCAGGCGCTCACCGAGGCGGGCGTGGACGTGCGCACCGGCACCTCCGTCGAGTCCGTCAGCCGCGAGAACGGCACCGTCGTGGCCGTCACCGGCGACGGCGCGCGCATCGAGGCCGACGAGATCCTGTTCGCCACCGGCCGCGCCCCGCAGACCGACGACATCGGCCTGGACACCGTCGGCCTCGAACCCGGCTCCTGGCTGGAAGTGGACGACACCCTCCTGGTCCGCGGCACCGACTGGCTCTACGGAGCCGGTGACGTCAACCACCGGGCGCTCCTCACCCACCAAGGGAAGTACCAGGCCCGGATCGTGGGCGCGGTCATCGCGGCCCGCGCGTCGGGCACCCCGCTGGACGAGGCCCCGTGGGGAGCCAATGTGGCCACGGCCGACCACTACGCCGTGCCCCAGGTCGTCTTCACCGACCCGGAGGCCGCCGCCGTCGGCCTCTCCCTCGCGGAGGCCGAGCAGGCCGGGCACCGGGTCCGCGCGGTCGACGTCGACTTCGGCTCGGTCGGAGGGGCGAGCCTGTACGGCGACGGCTACAAGGGGCGCGCCCGCATGGTGGTCGACCTGGACGAGGAGATCCTGCGCGGGGTCACCTTCGTCGGGCCGGGGGTCGGGGAACTGATCCACTCGGCGACCGTCGCCGTCGCCGGTCAGGTGCCGCTGGACCGGCTGTGGCACGTGGTGCCGCCGTTTCCGACCCTGAGCGAGGTGTGGCTGCGGCTGCTGGAGGCTTACCGGGACAACTGATGCTGCCCTCAGGGGAGTTCGAAGCCCAGTGCCTCGGCCGCGGCCTCCGGTGTGGGCTGCGCCCAGCGGGCCGCCACCGCCTCGTTGGTCGACAGTGAGCGGAGTTCGGCGCGGTCGAGGTACAGGGTGCCGTCGAGATGGTCCGTCTCGTGCTGCACGATCCGGGCGGGCCAGCCGGCGACCACCTCGTCCAGTTCCCGCCCGTGCTCGTCCTGCCCGCGCAGCCGGACCCGTGCGGGTCGGGTCACCACGGCCTGCCAGCCAGGCACGCTCAGGCAGCCCTCGAAGAAGGACGCCCTGTCGGTGCCCTCCGGCTCGTACGACGGGTTGACCAGCACCCGGAAGGGCTGGGGCACCCGGCCCCGGACCACCGCGATCTCCTCCGGAACCGGTGCCGGGTCCTCGATCACGGCGATCCGCAGCCCCACCCCGACCTGCGGCGCGGCGAGCCCCACACCGGGGGCCGCGTGCATGGTGTCGCGCAGCGCCGCCAGGAAGCGGGTGAGCACCTCGGGTGCGAGCTGGCCGTCGTACGGCTCGGCCGGCCGGCGCAGCACCGGGTGCCCGGCCGCGACGATGGGCAACGGGCCGCCCGCCGCGAGGAGTTCGGTCACCCGCTCGGCCAGGGGAGCGTGATCACTGACAGGTGTCATCGCGCCAGGATGCCACGCCGGCCTGCGTGGAAGAGGGGCGCGCCGCACCAACGTCCGGTGCGAAACCGGCCGTTCACCCGACGCGCCCCCAGGGGGCTCACTCCTGCGGGAAGTCACCCGCGAGGGCGGCGGCGATCCGCAGATGCGGCGCGGCCTCCTCGTGACGGGACTGGCGCTCCAGGGTGCGGCCCAGCATCAGCCGGGCGTAGTGCTCCACCGGGTCCCGCTCCACGATGATCCGCAGCTCCGCCTCGGCGCGGCTGAGCTGGGCGGAGTGGTAGTAGGCGCGGGCCAGCAGCAGCCGGGGCGCGGTCTGCTCCGGGACCTCCTCGACCAGCCCGGTGAGCACACGGGCCGCGTTCGTGTATTCCTTGGCGTCGAAGAACATCCCCGCCCGCTCCCAGCGCTCGGCGGCGGTGCCGTGGTCGTAGTACTTGGTGTCCACCTGAGACCTCCTTCGGCGGGTACAGCATCCCGTCTTTGTTGAATATTCCACCAAAGTGGGGGTGTCGCCGGAGGCTCCCGCGGAGGCAAGATCGTCGGTGTCCCGCTTGTCCACCGGACCCGGAAGGAACCAACGAGATCATGCGCGTCATCGTGGCCCACGGCCTGCTGGAGGCGATCGGATGACCGGCGCCGAGGCTCCCGTACTGGTGCACACCATCGGCCGGGCCGCCCACCTCACGCTGAACCGTCCCAAGGCGCTCAACGCGCTGAACCACGACATGGTCCGGCTCATCGATGAAGCGCTCACCGAATGGGAGCGGGACCCGACCGTGAAGACGGTGGTCGTCACCGGGGCGGGGGAGCGGGGGCTGTGCGCGGGCGGTGACATCCGCGCCGTCCACGACGACGCCCGCGACGGCGACGGCACCGCCTCGGCGGAGTTCTGGCGGGACGAGTACCGGCTCAACGCGCGGATCGCCCGCTGTCCCAAGGCGTACGTGGCCGTGATGGACGGGATCGTGATGGGCGGCGGTGTCGGCATCTCCGCGCACGGCAGCGTCCGGATCGTCACCGAGCGGTCCCGGATCGCCATGCCCGAGACCGGCATCGGGTTCGTCCCGGACGTGGGCGGCACCTACCTGCTGTCACGGGCTCCCGGCGAGCTGGGCACCCACCTCGCGCTCACCGGCGCGCAGATCGGGGCGGGGGACGCGCTGCTGTGCGGGCTGGCCGACCATTACGTACCGTCCGCCGCGCTTCCCGACCTGGTGGCCGGCCTCGACGCGCTCGACGTGGCGGAGGCGCTCGCCCGGCACGGGCGTCCGGCGCCGGAGGGTGAACTGGCGGGCTGGCGGGAGTGGATCGACTCCTGCTACGCAGCCGACACGGTCGAGGAGATCATCGCCCGGCTGCGGGAGCACGGCTCGCCCGAGGCCAAGTCGGCCGCCGACACCCTGCTGACCAGGTCGCCCACCGCGCTGAAGGTCACCCTGGCCGCCCTCCGCCGCGCCCGCCGGCTCGGGTCCCTGGAGGAGGTCCTCGACCAGGAGTACCGCGTCTCCTGCGCGGCCCTGAGCACGCCCGACCTGGTCGAGGGCGTCCGGGCCCAGATCATCGACAAGGACCGCTCGCCGCGCTGGTCGCCCGCGACTTTGGCGGAGGTCACCGATGTGGAGCGGTTCTTCGCCCCGCTGGGCGAGCGGGAACTCGGACTGGGGGACGCCCCTCACTCCGGGTGAGCCACCGCCTTCTTGTGGAGTTCCACCGCCGTCAGCAGGCGGAGGGCCGGCTCGGCCTTTCCACGAGCGCGACGGCCCGCTCCAGCCCCGGCCGCTCCTGCGGCGGCGCGTCCGCCAGCGCTCGGCGCAGCGCCGCCAGAATCGCGTCCGAGTCCTTGAGCGGCAGGACGAAGGCCCGGCCCCCGGTGAGTCCCGTGAGTCCTGTCATACGGCCGATCGTGGCGGTCAGGCACCGCTGCTGCCAAGGGACTTGAGGAGAGTCTGAGGCTGGGGTCCGTCAGCTCGCGTGGACCGACTCCACGCGGAAGAGGCGGGGCTGGACGTGGGTGGCGATGGTGGCCGCCTTGTCCATGTGCACCCTCGCCTCGGGGTCGGCCAGCATCGCGCGGTAGTGCTCCTCGGTCTCCCACTGGGCGTAGTTGACGACACTCTCGCCGTCCAGGGAGGCGTGGAAGTTGGCGCAGATGAAGCCGGGCTGATACTTCATCGTCTCCTCCGTGGCGCGGGACAGGAGGTCGATCAGCTCGACCTGGCGGTCCGGGGCGACGGTGAACACGTTGATGAGCGTGGCCACCGGGCGCGTGGTGTCGATGTGTGCGGTGAGGGTCATGCCGGAAGGCTCCCCGGTACGGCACGTCCGGCTTCCTTCCGGCCCACCGGATTCGCCCGTTCTCCGTACACTGGCGCGCATGGCATGCCGCATCAGTGAGCTGGTCGTCGACGCCGTCGACCCGGAGCGGCTCGCCGCGTTCTGGAGCGACGTCCTCGGCTACGTGGAACTCGGCCGGGAGGACGACGGCAGCATCGAGATCGGCCCGCCCGGCGCCGGGTTCGGCGGCCCGCAGCCCACGCTCGTCCTCAGCCCCACCACCGACCCCCGCCCCGCCAAGCTCCGCCTCCACATCGACGTCAGCCCCACCGACCGCGGCCAGCCCGCCGAACTCGACCGCCTCCTCGCCCTCGGCGCCCGCCCGGCCGACATCGGCCAGACCGGCGAGGAGTCCTGGCACGTCCTGCTCGACCCGGAGGACAACGAGTTCTGCCTCCTCCGCAGACGCCTGGATCCGGCGTAGCCGCGGCCGGAGAGGGCTACTGCTTCTGCTCGATGCGGTCCTCCGTCGACTCCCGTTCCTGTGGGGCCCGTTGCTCACGGGACAGCTTGCCCGGCCACCACACCGCCGGGCCGATGTCCCGGACCAGGGCGGGGACGAGGAGGGAGCGGACGACGAGGGTGTCGAGGAGGACGCCGAAGGCGACGATGAAGGCGATCTGGACGAGGAACGCCAACGGAATGACGATCAGCGCGGCGAAGGTCGCGGCGAGGACGACGCCGGCCGAGGTGATGACGCCGCCCGTGGCGATCAGACCGCGCAGGACGCCCTCCCGGGTGCCATGGCGGACGGTCTCCTCGCGGACGCGGGACATCAGGAAGATGTTGTAGTCCACGCCGAGCGCGACCAGGAACACGAACCCGTACAGCGGTACCGACGCGTCCGTGTCGGAGAAACCGAGGCCGTGGCGGAAGACCAGGCCCGCGATGCCCAGCGTGGCCAGGTAGTTGAGCGCGACCGTCGCCACCAGCAGCACCGGCAGCAGCAGACAGCGCAGCAGCGCGATCAGGATCACCAGGATGATCAGCAGGACGACGGGGACGATCAGGTTCCGGTCGTGCTCGGCGGTGCGCTCGGTGTCGTACTGCTGGGCGCTGTGACCGCCCACCAGCGAGCCGGGGTCCAGCGCGTGCAGCCGGTCGCGCAGCCGCTCGACGGTCGCCTTGGCCGCGTCGCTGTCCGGCGCGTCGGTCAGGGTCGCGTCGACCCGTACGCGTCCGTCCACCACCCGAGGGGTACCGCCCGGCTTGCCGGTCGCGCTCAGCGGGGCGGCCGAGGCCACGCCGGGCGTCTTCGCCGCCGCGGCGGCCACCTCCGCGCCCTTGGCCGCGTCCGCGATGACGACCACGGGCTGGCCGGAGCCGCCCGGGAAGTGCCGACCGAGCGTCTGCTGGGCGGAGACGGACGGGGCGTCGTTGACGAAGAGTTCGTCCAGCGGGACACCCTTCGACTTGAGCGCCGGGAAGAACGCCGCGCCCACGACGAGCACGGCACAGGTCGCCAGCCACACCTTCCGGGGGCTGCTGTCGACCCGGTGCGCCACCCGGCGCCACAGGCCGTGGCCGCCCGTCGCCGCGTCCGCCGGGCGGGGCTTGGCCGGCCAGAACGCGGCGTGGCCCAGCAGAGCGAGCACCGCGGGCAGGAAGGTGAGTGTGGACAGCACCGCGCACCCGATGCCGATCGCGCCCACCGGGCCCAGCGCCCGGTTGTTCGTCAGGTCGCTGAGCAGCAGCGCGAGCAACCCGAGCGCGACGGTGGCCGCGCTGGCGGTGATCGCGCCGAACGAATTGCGCAGCGCGCCCCACGCCGCCTCCGCCCGCCGGGCGCCCCGCGCCAGCTCCTCGCGGAAGCGGGCGGTGAGCAGCAGGGCGTAGTCGGTGGCCGCGCCGATCACCAGGATCGAGAGGATGCCCTGCACCTGCCCGTCCACCCGGACGACACCGTGATCGGCGAGGACGTAGACGATGGCGCAGGCGATGCCGAGCGCGAACACCGCGCCGACGATGACGACGAACGGCAGCAGCACACTGCGGTACACCAGCAGCAGGATCACCAGCACGGCCGCCAGTGCCGCACCCAGAAGGATGCCGTCGATACCGCCGAACGCGTGAGTGAGATCGGCCTGGGTGGCGGCCGGACCGGCGACCTGGGCACGTGTGCCCGCCACGCCCGCCGCCGTCCGCTCGACCCGGTCCACCACATCGGTGACCTTCTCGCCCAGTTCCGGGCTGAGCGGGACCACACCCTCCAGCGCGGCCCCGTCCTCGGCGGGGAGCGCGGGGGACGGACGGCCCACCACACCGTCGCCGCCGGCGAGCGACGCCAGCGCCCGCGTGGCCGCCTCGCGCTGGGGCGGGGTGATCTTCCCGCCGTCCTCGCCGGTCCAGACCACCACGGCGGGGAGCGTCTCCTGCCGGTCGAAGGTCTTCTGGAGGGCGAGGGTCCGGGTGGACTCCGCGCTGCGCGGCAGGAAAGCGGTCTGGTCGTTGGTCGACACCTCGCCCAGCTTGCCCGCGTAGGAGCCGAAGGCCCCGCCGAGGGCGAGCCAGACCAGGACAAGGACGAGGGGGACCAGCCAGCGGACCGGTCGGCGTACGGGGTTCATGCGCTCCCCAGGCAGGAGTGGGCGGATGCCGGGCAAGGTGCCTCAACCGTAAAGTATCTCAATGATCGAGAGATCTGGAGATCATATCCTTGGAGACATGCAGCCCGAACGCCCGGAGGAGCGTCCTCCCAGCGACCTCCAGGGGTACGCCGTCCTCCTGCGCACCCTGAACAGCGAGATAAACCGCATCGCCCACGCGTTCGCCCAGGCGCACGGCCTTCACGCCACGGACGTCCACGCGCTCGCCGCGATCATGGACGCCTCGGCCCTGGACGGCGAGCCCATGACCCCCTCCCGGCTGCGTGAGCGCCTGAACCTCACCTCGGGCGCCGTATCGGCGTGTCTGGACCGCCTCGAACGTGCCGGCCACGTCACCCGCGCCCGTGACAGCGCCGACCGCCGCGTGGTCCACCTGCACTACAACCCCGCCGCCCGTACCCTCGCCCGCCAGTACTTCACCCCCCTCGCCCGCGGCACCGAGGCGGCCCGCCGCCGCTTCACTCCGGAGCAGCTCGAAACCGTCGCCGAGTTCCTAGGCGCCCTCAATCGGGAACTGGCCGCGGAGCGCTGAGACGGCAAGGGGTGGAAGTGGTGCGGGAGCGGGTCACCGTGGCGGACGTCGCCCGTGCGGCCGGAGTCTCCTCCGCCACGGTGTCGTACGTGCTGTCGGGCAAGCGCGCCGTCACCCCGAGACCCGTACGGCCGTCGAGGCGGTCATCGCCGGGCTGGGCTTCGTCGAGCGGCAGTTGGCGTCTCACCGTGCGGCGCACGGTGGGCGGGGAGGTGGGCGTGGTGCTGGGGGAGGGGCGCGAGGGGGCTGCCGGGATCGCCCTGGCCCCCGGCCGACGGCACGTCACGCCGGTCAGCGGCGCCATGCACGCCACAGGCGGCTTCGGTGCCGTCGGCCGCGCCTTCCACAGCTACGTCCGGCGTCATGTCCTGCCCCGGCCAGATGAGTTGCGGCCCGTCCTCTACAACTCCTGGGAGGCGACGGGGTTCGAGACCACCGAGGAGGGCCAGCTGAGGCTGGCCCGGCGGGCGGCCGGTCTCGGGGTGGTCGGGGGCGACCCTCACGGGCTTCGGTCTGCCCGTCCCCGACCTGCCGGACGGCGACTGCGCGAGCGCGCTGGTGCGCCTGCGCAGAGGGGCGTGACAGGGTCAGCGGCCGAGGGGCGGTCCCATCGGGCCGGGCGTGTGCGACCCGGCGCCGGGCAGACCGGTGCCCGGGGGCATCACCCGTGCCAGGTCGCGGTGTATGCGGTCGGCTTCGCCCCGCACCTCGGCGGGGACGTCACCGCGCTCGGCGACGAGACGGCTGAAGATGGGGGTGTCGGTGAACATGGCGGAGGCTGCTCTTTCCAGTGGGTCGCCGGGGGTGGGGGGAGCGACGGGACGGGTGACGGTCACCTGCCGTGGCCGGACCGTCGGCGGGCCGGAAGACGGCGGTCCCGAGGAACGCCCGGCCAGGAACGGGCACACGACACCTTAAGGGGCGGTACCGGCAACGCGTGTCCGGGGACCCGGTCCAACTGGGCAGCTCAGATGATCATGTCTTACTTGTTCGAGGGTAGACGCGGCCGACAAGTCCGAAAGTCGTCGAATACGGAGTAGTCGTGCCGACACCGCACCTTTCCCCACCGCCCAGCGCGTCCGGAGCCGTGCATCTCGCCGCGTCCTGGCCGAACTGGCTGGAGGCGCACACCACGGCACTCGTCGAGGTCCCCTTGCGCATCGCCCTGATCGTCGTCGTCCTGGCGGTGATCCGCTGGGTGGCCAAGCGCGCCATCACCCGCGTCGTCCAGCACATCCTGCAGCCCTCCGGCGACGACCACGAGTCCCGCCCGCCGCGCCGCGTCGGGCGCGGGGCCGCCGTCCTGCTGCGCGACCGCACCCGCTCCTCCCAGCGCCGCGAACAGCGCGCCCGCACCATCGGCTCGGTGCTCAGCAGCGGCGTCACCATCGTTCTGGCCCTGCTTGGTACGGCCATGATCCTCGACCAGGTCGGCATCGCCCTCGGGCCGCTGCTGGCCAGTGCCGGAGTGGTCGGCCTCGCCATCGGTTTCGGCGCGCAGAGCCTGGTCGCCGACTACCTCTCCGGCCTGCTCATCATGGTCGAGGACCAGTACGGCGTCGGTGACACCGTCGACCTCGGCGAGGCCGTCGGCGAGGTCGAGCGCATCGGCCTGCGCCTCACCCACGTCCGTGACCTCAACGGCGGCCTGTGGCACATCCGCAACGGCGAGGTCCTCCGCGTCCGCAACGACAGCCAGGACTGGGCCCGTGCCGTCCTGGACGTCGCCGTCGCCTACGACGCCAATCTCGACACCGTCTACCAGGTGCTGGAGGACGCCGGCCGCAGCCTGCGCCAGGACCCGGCCTTCTCCGCCGTACTGCTGGAGGACCCCAGCGTGTGGGGTGTGCAGTCGCTGGACGCGGACGGTGTCGTCGTCCGCCTCGCCGTGAAGACGATCCCGCTCCAGCAGTGGGGCGTCACCCGCGAGCTGCGCCGCCGTGTGAAGGACGCGCTGGACGCGGCCGGCATCGACATTCCCTTCCCGCAGCGCACCATCTGGCTGCGCAACGAGGAGCCGGAGACGCGGCTCACCGCCCGCTGACTCTCCCCGGGCACGACGAGGGGCCCGGCCGTGGGAAGGCCGGGCCCCTCGTCATGTCCCGCGGTGCGCGCGTGCGTTCCGCCTACCAGCGGTACCAGCGGCCACGACGGCCACCGCTGCCCGCGGGGCGCACGAAGAAACCGACCAGCCACACGACCAGGACGATCACCGCGATCCACCACAGCGCCTTCAGGGCGAAGCCCGCGCCGAAGAGGATGAGAGCCAGCAGAAGAACCAGAAGCAAAGGAACCATTGTTGTAACCTCCTGACCGCCGATTGCCCCTGACCAGCGAATACACGCACACGATTGCCAAGTTATTCACACGACTGGAAGGGCATGTGGACGTGTTGCCGTGCAGGCCGTCCCGGCAGTGGTGCTCCGTTCGGTGCAGCGCGGACGCGGAGGAGGCTGACGGGGCCGGTGAAGAGGGATTCTCCGCGTGCGCGGGGGTAACCGCCCTGCATGAACATCGCTGCTGAATTCCTCGCCGCGTCCAGCAGGACCGCACTCTGGCTCCTAGCCGTGGGCGTGATCGTCGCCGTGATCCTGCTGGGCGGATTCCTGCTGGGCAGCCGACGGGCGCGCTCGCGCCGCATGTCCACGCAGCCGCCCGGCGCCGACACCCGCCGTGGCCCGCAGGACCAGTCGGGCGTCGGCTGGCAGACCCCGGAGGACAACCCGGAGAACCACTCCCACCACCGCCGCTGACGGCTCACGCCGCGTGCTGCCGCTCCAGCTCCCGCTTGAGGTTGGCCAGGGTCCTGCGGATGTTGCGGGTCTGGAAGTCGGGGAAGGTGCTGCCCGAGGTGACGATCCGGTCGAAGACGCCGGCCACGAAGTCGGGCCAGGTGCGGCGGTCGTCGGTCCAGGTCTCGGTGACGCGGGTGCCCTCGCCCTCCGGCTCGAAGCGGTACTCCCAGGTGGCGATCGGGCCGCGCAGGCGCGGGCGGCCGACGCCGATGGCGTGGACCCGGAAGGCGAAGCGGCGGCCCGGCTCGGCCGCCGTGACCGTGCACCGGGTCACCCAGCGGAAGCGTCCGCGCTTGTTCCGTCCGACGAAGCTGGTGCCCACCTCGGCCGGCCCCGCCGCCGAGCCGGGGGTGGTGCCCAGGTTCTCCGGGCTCCAGCGGCCCATGGCACCAGGGTCGCTCACCGCCCGGTAGGCGGCGTCCGGCGAGACGTCGATGACGATGCTGTCGCTGACACTCAGCACACGGGCCACTGCGCTGCCTCCTACCGGGAATGTAGCTACTGCCGAGTAGGAATCATGGCACGGCCCTGCCGGCCCGGTCAGTCCCCGAGGGCCGACAGGGCGGCGGTGACCTGGGCGCACACCTCGGGCGGGGTCGAGGCGTGCGGGGAGAACCTCAGTGAGTCCGCGCGCACCGTCGGCGTGACGCCCTCGGCGTGCAGCGCCTTCGCCACGAGCGCCGGGTCGCGGTCCGGCACGGTGAAGGAGAGGATGCCCGCGCGCCGGGCCGGGTCGGTGGGGGAGAGGACCCTCCCGCCGTATGTCCGGACGACCTCGGTGAGCTCACCGGCCCGCTCCGCGATCGCGGCCTCGATCGCGCCCACGGTGTGCCGCTCCACGAGGTCCAGGGCGGCCGCGAACGCGGCTGCCGTCACCGGGCTCAGGTTGGTGATGGACCAGCGGCCCGCGTCCGGGGCGGGCGGGTGTTCCGCGCCGTCGAAGAGGCCGGCCTCCGCCACGCCCGTCCAGCCGGTGAGCACTGGTTCCAGGGTTTCCAGCGCGCGGTCGGACAGGGTGGCGAAGCCGGTCGCCCACCCGGCGCGCAGCCACTTCTGGCCGCCGGCCACCACCACGTCCGCCGCGTCCCAGGGCAGCTCGGCCGCGCCGAACGCCTGAATGGCGTCCACGACCAGCAGCCGGTCCGGCCCGATCGCCTCGCGCAGCCCCGCCAGATCCGCCCGGAACCCGGTGCGGAAGTCCACCGCGCTCACCGACAGCGCCACGACGTCCTCGGTCAGCGCGGCCCGGACCAGCTCCGGGGTCACTCCGCCGCCGGGCTCGGGGTCGAGCCAGCGGGGCGTCACCCGGCCGAGTCCCGCTGTGCGGCGCCACGGGTAGTGGTTGGCGGGGAAGTCGCTGCGCGGGACGAGGACCGTGCCCTCCCGGATGCCGAGCGCCGCGTGGAAGAGGCCGGTGGACGCGTTCGGCAGCAGCACGGTGTGCCGGGCGTCGGTTCCCGCGAGGCGGCCGGCGGTGTCCCGCGCGGTCATCTCCGCCCGCATCAGGCCGTCCACCGTGGTGTGGTCGGCACGGGCGGACTCCGCCAGGGCCCGTGCGGTGGCGTCCACCACGTCCCGCGACGGCGGCCCGAACCGCGCGAAGTCGAGATACCCGGCCGGTGTGTCGAAGTGAGCTGCGTACGAAGTGAGCACGGGCTCATCCTCCCCGGTACGGGACGGGCCGGGCACCCCCGCGCCGGGGATGCCCGGCCCGTCCGCCCGCTCAGTGCCCGGCGGATTCCCCGGGGCGCGCCTGGCGCGGCAGGAGGAAGGCGAGCAGGAACGTCAGGACGAGCATCCCGTCCACGATCCACAGCACGGTCTTCATGACGGAGCCGAAGCCGCCCTCGAACGCCGACGTGGCGGTGGCCTGGAGCGCGGCCGGTATCCGGGCGCCGTCCTGCGGCGAGGTGACGACCGACCGGGTGTCCTTCTCCAGCGTGGTGCAGGAGGCCGGGGTCGCCGCCGGGTCCTTGGCGACCGCACGGTCCGAGGCGCAGCTCCGCAGATCCGCCACGACCCGGTCCTGGGCGGCCGGCGCGACATGGGCGGCGGTCAGCTGCCTGCGCAGACCGTCGGAGTCGTGGTCGACGGCGGTGGCGATGCCGCCGCCCAGCAGGCCGAAGAAGACGGTGCCGAGGATGGCCACGCCGAAGGCGCCGCCGAGCTGCTGGACCGCCGTCATGGTGCCGGACGCCGAACCAGTCTCGTGCTGCTCGACACTGGCCAGCACGATGTCGAAGAAGGGCGCCATCAGCAGGCCCATCCCGATACCCGTCACCAGCAGCGAGGGCAGGAGCTGCCAGGGGCCCACACCGCTGCCCGCGAGGTCCAGGGTCAGCCAGACCGTGAACACGCCGAGCGCCATGACCAGCGCGCCGCCCTGGAGCACGGCGCGGCCGAAACGGGTGACCGCCTGGGCGAGCCCGAAGCCGACGATCATGCCGCCCGACCAGGGCACCATCACCAGGCCCGCCTTCAGCGGCGAGTAACCGAGACCGATCTGGGTGTACAGGTTGAAGACCAGCATGAAGCCCTGCATGGCCGAGAAGAAGACCAGGCCGAGGATCATGCCGCCGCTGAAGCCGCGCTTGCGGAACAGGCTGACGACCACCAGCGGGTCCAGGCCCGCCCGGCTGCGCCGCGCCTCGTACGCCGCGAAGGCGGCGAAGACGACGACCGAGGCGGCCATCATCACGAAGGTCCATACCGGCCAGTCGTACTCACGGCCCTGGACCAGTGGGAAGATGAGGAGCAGCGCGGCCAGGGAGACCAGGAGCATGCCGGGGATGTCGAGGCGGGGCTTGCTCTCGGAACGGGTCTTCGGCAGGTAGCGCACGGCACCCAGCAGGGCGGCGGCGCCCAGCGGCAGGTTGATCAGGAAGATCATGCGCCAGCCGGTGCCGAGGTAGTCGGCGTCCACGAGCCAGCCCGCCAGGATCGGCCCGGAGACGGCGGACAGGCCCATGACCGGGCCGAACATGCCGAACGCCTTCTGCGACTCCTTCGGCGGGAACATCTCCTTGATCATGCCGAGGCCCTGCGGCAGCATCACCGCGCCGAAGAGCCCCTGTATGACCCGGGCGCCGATCAGCATCGCGGGCGACACCGAGACCGCGCAGAGCAGCGAGCCCACGGTGAAACCGGCGGCGCCGACCAGGAACATGGTGCGGCGGCCGTGGATGTCGCCGAGGCGGCCGCCGGTGAGCAGGCCGACGGCCATCGAGAGCGTGTACGCGGCGGCGAGCCACTGGAGGGTGGAGGCACCGCCGCCCAGGTCGGCGCGCATGGACGGGCCCGCGATGTTCGTGACCACCGCGTCCAGGAGGTCCATCACCTCGGCCGCGAGGATCACGAAAAGCGCAGCCCAGCGCCACCGGTAGGGCGCTGGTGAGTCAGTGGGCGTCCCGGCGGACGCGACACCGGTGGTGGACATCGAAAACTCCTCGCGGAAGGGGCCGTAGCCGGAGAGCACTGTTCACCGTAGCAGAACAGTGCTCACCCAAAGAACGCTGTTCATCAAGATATAGCGCAAGGGGAGCGCCGAGAACAAGATATATCGCGTGTTCACTGCCGCGGGGTGCCCTGTGGAAACTGCTCCAGGAAACGCGCGCCCGGCGCTCACACCGCTCACCAGCCGTGAACACTGTTCTCCGACGGCCTAGACTGTCCCTATGAGCGACGCGGCCGCCGGCAACCCCGCACCCCCTCCGCCATCCCCCTGGGAACGCGAGCGTCCCGCCCGTCCGCAGACGGCACCCCAGCGCACCCCCCTGTCGCGCGAGCGGATCGTCGAGGCCGCCTTCACCGTGCTGGACCGCCAGGGGCTCGACGGGCTTTCCATGCGCCAGGTGGCGGCCGAACTGGGCGTCACCGTCTCCGCGCTCTACGCCTATGTCAGCTCCAAGGACGACCTGCTGGAGCTGATGTACACCCGGCTCTTCGACGGCTTCACGATGCCCGCGCCCGACCCCGAGCGGTGGCGCGAGCAGATCCGGGACTACGCGCACGCGGGACGCAAGCGCCTGCTCTCCCACCGGGACGTCGCCCGGATCTCCATGGCCCACGTCCCCTTCACGGCCGAACTCCTGCCGCACGTGGAGGGGCTGCTCGCCATATTCCGCACGGCCGGGCTGCCGGACCGGATCGCGGCGGAGGCAGGTGACCTCATCTCCACCTACATCGACGGCTTCGTGCTGGAGGAGGGCATGTGGCAGGACCGGGCCGCCGCCCGGCCGGACGACGGCGACTCCTCACTGGCCCGCCCCGACTGGCGCGAGATGGCCGGCGAGATGCAGAACTACTTCGCCTCCCTGCCCCCGGCGGACTTCCCCCACCTGCGCGCACTCGCGGACGTGATGGTGTCCGACTCCTCCGACGAGCGGTTCGACATCGGCCTGGAGATCATCCTGCGGGGCCTGGCGAGCTACCTGCCGGACAAGGCGCCGGACGCCTGACTTCAGCGTCCGCCCGCCGCCCGCGCCTTCGACGTGTCGCCGAACGCCAGCGCACCGCCGCTGAGGTGGGCCCGGATACCGTCCCGCTCCACCGTGACGCGCTGGATACGGATGTCACCGGGCGTCCTCGGCAGCTCGAAGGACAGATTGAGCCGATCCGCGAGCTGCGGCTCGGTGACACCCCGGACCGCACCCATCAGCCGGGGATCGACGCCGAGCTTGGCCGGCAGGTCGGGCTGGTCGGCGGCCACGTCGAACAGGTTGACCTTCATCAGCTTGGCCACGAACCCCGGCGTGCCGGTGAGCCGCTCCAGGGCCGGCTCGCTGCGCATGGCATCGCGGAGCTGCGACCGGTCGATCCCGGCACGCTCCGCGATCACCGGCACGGCCAGCATGGCGCGCACTTTGTCCCGCCGCTCCGCCACCGCGCGCGCCGCCTTCGGCGTGAGCCGGAGCCCTCCGTTCCGGCCGGGCCGGAAGACGGCCACGTCCCCGATGTCGAGCCGCATCCGGCTGATGCCGGTCGAGACCCCGCGGTCGCCGGACCGCCCGATGCGCGCCTGCGCGTGCAGCCCGAGCCGCTGCCCGCCGATCGGCACCTGCCCGTCCGCCTTGATCGCGCCAGGCCCCAGCTTGCTGAACTGCACCTGGGACGCGCCCAGTTCACGGTCGAGGTCCTCGAAGGAGAGCAGTACGTCGCCGTCGACGGAGTGCACGGTGCCGCCCTTGAGGCGGGAGGGGAGTTCGCCGTCGAGCCGTACGTCGTGGGCGGTGGCATGGACCCGCGCCAGCGACACCCGGTCGGCGGCGAGGTCGGGGACCGTGACGTGCGCGGTGTCGATCCGCTTGTCCAGCACCTGGGTCAGGAACGGGAAGCCGTCGATCTCGACCTGCGGCGCCGCCTCCAGACGCAGCGACTTCTGCAACTGGTCCTCGGTCTCGCGCTCCGCGAACAGCACCGCGAACCGGTCGCCCAGTACCAGGAAGGCCAGCGCCACGGCGACCGCGATCCCGGCCTTCACCAGGCGCCGCAGATTCTTGAACCGCCGGGTGCGCCTCCGCCCGCGCCCGCGGCGACCGGAAGGCTGCCCGCCAGGGTCGGTCCAGCCCGCGGACGGGCCGCCGGCTACGGCGTGATCCTGGGCGTTCGTCGAGCGGTGGGACGCCATGCGAGTGGAGGAGCGCATCACGCCACCCCAACACGTCACCGCAGGTCGGACGCAAATTTCAGCCTCTCGGGCGCGACGGTTCTCACACCGTGGTGACGGGGACGCGTGGCGCGGGTGAAGAAGCGCTACCGATGATGTGGCGGCCGTGTGTACGGACCCGGTGGGCTGAGGGACCATGGGAGGCAGAGCAGTGTTCCGCCTCCCGCTGCGAAGGAGGTCCCCATGGCAGCCGAACCGCCCTTCGAGCCGCCCATCGGGCCTGTCCTGACGGTCTCGGCCGCCGACGTCCGGCTGCCCGAGCTGATCCTGGCCGGGGACATCGGCGCCGAAGCCCTGCGTGATCTGGAGGAGGTCCTCGGCTCCCCGCCACTCCACACGGCCACCGCCTGGACCGTCGACATGAGCCGGGTGACCCGCATCGACCTGGCCTGCGCCTTCGCCCTCCTGCGCGGAGCCACCCTGCGGCCGGAACCCGCCGAACTCACCATCCGCGGCCCCCGCCGGACCGTCCAGCGCATCCTCCGCAACGCGGGACTCGACGTGGTGGCCGTCATCGAGGAGTGAGGCGTACCTACGCCTCGGCGACCTCGGCCGGCTCCCCGCCGGTGATCCGTACCAGCTCCGGGAAGGTCGTCCGGAACACCGTGTGCGGCATTCCGGCGCCCGCCCAGAGGTGCTCGTGCTCGGCCAGGGTCGCGTCGATCAGGGTGCGTACGGGCCGCGGATGGCCGACCGGGGCCACGCCGCCCACCTCCTGGCCGGTGGCCGTGAGGACGAAGGCCGGGTCCGCGCGCCGGATTCGCTTGCGGGCCACGCCCAGCAGACCGGCGAGACGCCGGGTGTCCACGCGGTGGGCACCGCTGGTGAGGACGAGCAGCGGGTCGCCGCCGACGGAGAAGACCAGGCTGTTGGCGATCGCCCCCACCGGGCAGCCGACCTGGGCCGCCGCGGTGGCCGCGGTGGGCGCCGGGTCGGGGAGTTCGACCACTTCGGCGTCGCTGCCGAGTTCCCGCAGGGCCTCGCTGACCCGCAGTACACGTTCGTGCACGGTGACCTCCGGGCGGGGAGTACGTAACAAGCGTTCGGTACGTAAGGTAGCAGCATGCCGCCCGCGCCCGGAGATCATGACGCCCGTCGGGAGGACGTGAGCCGGGCCGTGTGGCAGGTGCTCGCGGACAAGGGGTTCGGCGGGCTGACCCTGCGGGCGGTCGCCGCCGCGATGGGGGTCTCCACCGGGATGCTGATGCATTACTTCCCGACGAAGCGGGCCCTGATCACCCACGCCCTGGACCTGCTGGAGACCCGGACCGCCGGGCGCCCGCGCCGCGAACGCCCCGCACCGGGCCTGGCCACCGTACGGGCGATGCTGCTCGACATCCTGCCGCTGACACCGGGGGACACCGCCCGCAACCGGGTCTGGGTGAGTTCCTGGGACCTGTCGCTCGCCGACGACGGGCTGGCCGCCCAGCAGGCGGACCGGTACACCCGGCTGCGGGCCTCGCTCCGCCCCCACCTGGAAGCAGCGCGCGAGCTGGGCGAACTTTCCGCGCACGCGAACCCGGAACAACTCGCCGCGACCGCCGTTGCGTTCACGCACGGCCTCGTCGTGCAGGCTCTTTTCGATCCGGGCCGATTCCCTGAGGACGCCCAAGTCACCTTGCTGGACGGCTTCTTGGCGTCCCTCGCCACGTCCTGAACTGCTCCCCTCCAGTAGCACCGCCGTTCGATTCGATCGCTCACGCATATGTGCGAGACCCACGGGCAACCGAAGCGGAAGGCGTAGAGGACAGGTGAAGGACCTCCTCGAAGACTCCCGTTCAGGGGAGGGGATCGTGGACAGAACAGACAGCAAGAGCGAGAAGAGCGGTCAGGATTCGGACGAGCGCATGGACCTGCCGACCGTGATGCGGCAGGCGGGCGCACAGCTCGCCGGACTGCTCCAGCGTGAGGTGAGCGCGGTCTCGGCCGTGAAGGCCACCGACGACGGCTGGATGGCGGACGTCGAGGTCGTCGAGGTCGAGAAGGTGCCGGACACGATGAGTGTCATGGCCTCCTACCGCGTCGAACTCGACAAGCAGGGACGGCTCATGGCCTACGAGCGCGTACGCCGATACGCCCGGGGTCAGATCGACCGCCGCTGAATCAGAGGGCGGCCGCAGCGGATCGAGCGCGCGGCGCCCTGAACGGATCAACGGAAAGAAGTCAGCATGGCACTCGTACAGCAGTCCAGCACCCAGTCCGGCGGAAGCGGCGGCGGTGGAGGCAATCTCTACGACGTCCTGGAACTCATCCTGGACCGAGGGCTCGTGATCGACGCGTTCGTGCGCGTCTCCCTCGTCGGCATCGAGATACTCAAGATCGACGTCCGGGTGGTCGTCGCCAGCGTCGACACCTACCTGCGCTTCGCCGAGGCGTGCAACCGCCTCGACCTGGAGGCCGGCCGCAAGGCGCCGAGCCAGCTCACCGACCTCGTCGGCGACATGACGGAGAGCGGGGCGAAAGGAAAGTCAAAAGGAGCACTGACCGGAGCCGTCGAGGCGTTCACCGAGTCGCTCGGTAGCAAGCGCGACGACTCCGAGGAGGAGGAGCCGCAGCCCCGTAAGCGCGCGGCGCGCAAGTCCACGTCCAGCCGGCAGTCCAGCCAGAACCGCGGGGAGTAATCCGTGCCCACCTACGTCTACGGCATCACCGGAGCCGACCATCCGCTGCACCTGGAAGAGGTCTTCGGCGTCGGCGAGACCCCGGCACCGCTGCGCACCGTCCGCACCGGCGACCTCACCGCCGTCGTCAGCGATGCGCCGGAAGGCCTGCGGGCCAAGCGCCGCGATGTGCAGGCCCACCAGCGCGTGCTGGAGGTCCTGATGGGCGACGGCGCCACTCTCCCCATGCGCTTCGGACTGCTCGCCCCCGACGACGAGCAGGTGGCGAGCGCGCTCGACGCCGAGAGCGACCGCTACCGCGCCCGCCTGGAGGAGCTGGACGGCCACGTCGAGTACCACCTCAAGGTCTCCCGCGAGGAGGACGACCTGCTGCGCGAGATCGTGGCCGAGTCCGAGCAGGTCCGTGAGCTGCGCGAGCGCACGCGGAACCAGTCCGGCGGGCACGACGAGCGGGTCGCGCTCGGTGAGCTGATCTCCCGCGAGGTGTCCGCCCGCAGCAGCGCGGAGGCCGAGGAGCTCTCCCAGCGGCTCGCGCCCGCGGCGACCCGTCTGTCGGCGGGGGAACCCAGCTCGACGCACTTCCTGAACGTGTCCTTCCTCGTCCCCGAGGACGGGGTGGAGAGCTTCGTCCAGGCCGTGGAGCGCGAGTCGGACCAGCGCGGGGACGCGTACACCTTCACCCTCACCGGGCCGCTGCCGCCGTACAGCTTCGTCTGATCACACTCGCCCGGCCGACGACGGAAGGGAGCACCGGAATGGGACTCATCACCGGCATCGTGACCTTTCCCCTCGCCCCCGTGCGCGGCTCGCTCTGGGTCATCGACCAGGTGCTGACCGCCGCGGAGGAGGAGTACTACGACCCGGAACCCGTCCGGCGCGAACTGGCCGAACTCGAACGGGCGTTGACCAGCGGCCAGATCTCCGACGAGGAGTACGACCGCCGCGAGGACGAACTGCTCGACAGGCTGGACGAGATCGACGCCCACCGGCGAGGGAACGGAGGAGGTCGCTGACCAGACCGCGCACACGACAACCCGCAGAGACTGAGGTACTCAACGAATGACGAAGAACGCCAAGATAGCCGCCGCCCTGGTGGGCGGATATGTACTGGGGCGGACCAAGAAGGCCAAGATGGCCATCGGCCTGGGCATGTTCCTGGCCGGCAAGAAGCTCGACCTCGACCCGCGCCGCATCGGCACGCTGATCGCCGAGTCGCCCGCCCTCGCCGGTCTCAACGCCCAGGTCCGCAAGGAGCTGGTGGAGACCACGAAGGCCGCGGCGACCGAGGCGCTGACCAAGCGCGCCACCGGCCTCGCCGACTCGCTCGCCGACTCCATCTCCCAGCGCACCAAGGCGCTGGACGGCCCACAGGACGACGAGGCCGAGGACGAGGAGGGCGACGAGGAGGAGAAGCCCGCCAAGCAGCAGCGCTCCTCCGCCTCGGGGGGCACGCGCCGCAAGACCGCGGCTGCCCGCAAGAGCACCGGCGCCGCGAAGTCGGCCGCCTCCCGCAGCGGCGGGGCCGCCAAGAAGCGGGCCTCCTCCGCCACGCGCAAGAGCGGCGGTAACGGCAATGGCTGATTCCGCACTGAGCAAGGCCAAGGACGAGGTCGTCCACAACGAGTCGACCGACCGCCTGAAGGAAGCGCTGGGCAACTATCTGCGCGCCCGCGCCGAGCACACCGTCAGCCAGCTCGGTCACAAGCTCGGCGAGAGCGTCACCAAGCTCGGCACGCCGGGCGAGGGCGGCCCGCTCAAGAGCCTCGCCAAGGGCGGGCAGGCGCTCGCCGACGGCAAGTCACCGGCGCAGGCGGCCATGTCGGCGGGCGCCTCCCACCTGAAGGACACCGTGAAGGACAAGGTCAAGGGTCTGTTCGGCAAGGGACGCAAGTCCGGTGGCGGCAAGTCCAAGAGCGTGACCATCGTCGAGGACATCGAAGTCGGCGTGCCGGTGCGCGAGGCGTACGACCAGTGGACCCAGTTCCAGGAGTTCTCCACCTTCGCCAAGGGCGTGGTGAGCGTGGAGAAGGCGGACGACACCACCAGCAACTGGAAGGTGAAGGTCGCCAAGTCCACCCGGAGCTGGAAGGCGAACGTCACCGAGCAGGTGCCGGACGAGCGGATCACCTGGACGACGGAAGGGGCCAAGGGCACCGTCAAGGGTGTCGTCACCTTCCACGCGATCACCGACAACCTCACCAAGGTGCTGCTGGTCCTCGAGTACTTCCCCAAGGGGCTGTTCGAGAAGACGGGCAACATCTGGCGCGCCCAGGGCCGCCGGGCCCGGCTCGACCTCAAGCTCTACCGCAAGTTCATCATGATGCGCGGCGAGGCGACCGACGGCTGGCGCGGCGAGATCCGCGACGGTGACGTGGTCGTCAGCCATGAGGACGCCATCGAGCAGGAAGAGGCGGAACAGGGCGAGGAGGAGCAGGACGAGCCCCGCGCCGAGGAAGAGGGCGACGAGGGCGAGCCCACCGACGCGGCCGACGCCGACGCCGACTCCGACGAGGACGACCTCGAGGACGACGAGTTCACCGACGAGGCCGCCGAGGACGAAGAGCCCGCCGAGGACGGCGAGGAGGAGTACCTCGACGAGGCCGACGACGACGTCGAGCCCGAGGACGCCGAGGAGTACGAGGCCGAGGCCGACGAGCCGGAGGACGAGGAGTCCTACGACGAGGCCGAGGAAGAGCCCGAGGCGGACGAAGAGACGGCTCCCCGGTCCTCCCGGCGCCGGCGCACCGCCGACGCGAGCGCCTGATCCGGGAACCAGCCGAAAGACAGGGTTGAGAACGTGTCCGATTCACTCGCCGGTCGAATGCCGGGCCCTCCGCGCACCGCGCCGTCCTACGCGGGGCAGGGAAGCAGCGCCAATCTGGCCGACATTCTGGAGAGGGTCCTCGACAAGGGAATTGTGATCGCGGGGGACATCCAGATCAATCTGCTCGACATAGAGTTGCTGACCATCAAACTCCGCCTGCTCGTCGCATCCGTCGACAAGGCGAAGGAAATGGGCATCGACTGGTGGGAGCACGATCCCTCGCTCTCCTCCCGCGCGCAGCCGTCCGCCACCGCTCCCGCCGCGCCGGACCCGGCGCTGAGCGAGGAGAACGAGCGGCTGCGGGCCGAGATCGCCCGACTGCGCGCCGCCGCCGAGCTGCCCGCCGGCCAGGAGGCCGACGCGGCCGCCCGGCCGGAGCCCGCGGAACAGGAGACCGGCCGTGAGTGAAGCGGAGATGGAGTACGTGTACGCCGTCGGCCCCGGGGGCCTGGCCCTCGACCGGACGGCCCCGGTCGCCGGGGTCGACGGCGGCACCGTACGCACGGTCGGCGGCGCACGGGGGCTCACCGCCCTGGTGTCCGCCGTTCCGGCCGACCGGTTCGCCGAGGAGCACCTCGCACCCCAACTGGAGGACCTGGAAAGGCTGGAGGCGATCGCGCGGGCCCACCACGCCGTGGTGGACGCCGCCTTCGCCACCGCCACTGTCCTCCCGATGCGCCTGGCCACGGTCTACCGCGACCAGACGCGCGTCGCCGCCATGCTCGACGAGCAGCACGCCTATTTCGAGGAACTGCTGCGCACCCTGGACGGCCATGTCGAACTGGGGCTGAAGGTGTACGCCGAGCCGCGCGCCGCCGCGCCCGCCGAGGAGCCCGAGCCGGCGGGCGCGAGCCCCGGCCGTGCGTATCTGCAGCGCCGCCGCGCCGAGCGCCGCCGCGCCCAGGACACCTACGGCGCCGCCCGCGACACAGCGGAGCAGGCGGCCCAGGTGGCTTCCGCGCTCGCCTCCGCCCGTGCCGTCCACCGCCCCCAGCAGGGCGAATGGTCGGCCGGCCGGGGCGAGAACGTGGCCAACGAGGCGTATCTCGTGCCCCGGCAGCACGTGGACCGGTTCCGAACCGAGCTGGGCGCGCTCGCCTCGGACCTCCCCGGTGTCACCATCGAGGTGACCGGGCCCTGGGCGCCGTACTCCTTCGCGGGCGGGGTCGCGAGTTGAGCATGCGGCCCGCGAACGGACAGGGCGCCGAGCCGGTCGGCCAGCCACCCGTCGCCCTGATCGACCTGCTGGACCGGCTGCTGAACGGCGGGGCGGTGCTCACCGGCGACATCGTGCTGAGCATCGCCGACGTCGACCTGGTGCACATCAACCTGCGCGCGGTCATCCGCTCGATCACGGGGGACGCGCCGGGGCCCGCCATCATCCCGCCGCGTGCCGCACCGAGCAGGCTTGAGGAGATCTGACGATGCCGGAAACACCCGCGAACGCGCTGGCCGCCCATATGCGGACGGACCCCGACACGGTGGAACGGGATCTGATGAAGCTGGTGCTCACCATTGTCGAATTGCTGCGCCAGCTCATGGAGCGCACGGCCATTCACCGGGTGGACCAGGGAGATCTCGACGACGACCAGGAAGAACGCATCGGTATGACGCTGATGATTCTCCAGGAACGCATGGAAGAACTGTGTGAGCGATACAACTTGACAATGGACGAACTGAACCTGGATCTCGGCCCGTTGGGATCGTTGCTGCCCCGAGACCTGTGAATTCCGAAAACCTGTTTTGGCGCCGGGGGAAAGGACACTAGGGCACTATGACTGACGACAAAAAGAACACCAGGAGCACCACCGCGGCGAGTGCCAAGAAGGCCGCCTCGTCCAGTACCGCCGCGGCGCGGGCGACGGCCGGCACCGCCAAGGAGTCGGCGCAGGAGGCCAAGAAGTCGACGGTCTCCACCGCCCAGTCGGTCGGTGACACCACCCAGCGTGTGAGCCGCGCGGCCGTCGCCGGTCTGCAGACCGGCCAGCAGGTCGTCGCGGCCAACACCGCCAAGGCCGTCGAGGTCGCGGGCACCGCGTGGACGGTCATCAAGCACCGCAAGGCGGCCGCCGCCGCGGCCGCGGCCGGTGTGGCGGGCGTCGCCGGAGCCGCCTTCGCGATAGGCCGCTCGACGGCCAAGCCGCAGATGGGCCCCCTGACCCGACTGGCCCGGGGCCGGATCTGAACACACTCGCTCCGCGAGAACAGCACCACCCACGGCGACCTCCCCCGCGTCCGCCGACGCGCGGGAGGTGCCCGTGTGTCCGGGGTGCCTTATGTGACGAACCGCACCTTACGGACGAAGGCGCAGGCAGAGGCGGGTCCGGTGGCCGACCGTACGCGAACGTCACCGGCGGCGGGCCGGGGGAGGTGTCCTGGTCTGCCAGGATGGTCGGGCCGCAGGCCGGGCAGGTCCCCTGGTGGCCCCCGCCGCGGCAGCCGACAGTTCGGCGGAACGACCGCGCAGGCCGACGAGGGCCCGCGGCCCCGCCGTCTCCGCCGATACCCGTGCGCGTCACCGCGACCGGGCCTGTCCCATCAGGTACGCCACCATGTCCTCCTCCTCCGCCGGTGCCCCGCGCCCGCGTGCGCTCACCGACGCCTCCTCACCCTGGCGTTCCCTGAAGTACCGCAGCATGCGATGGTGGTCCGTCGCCCACCTCGTCTCCAACACCGGCACCTGGATGCAGCTCACGGTCCAGAACCTGCTGGTGCTCCAGATCACCGGCTCGGCCGCGGCGACCGGCCTGTCCATGTCCGTACAGGCGGCCCCCGGTCTGCTGATGGGCCTGGCGGGCGGCACCTTCGTCGACCGGTGGCCGCGCAAGCTGACCGCCGCCGTCAGCCAGGCGCTCCTCGGTGTCGTCGCCCTCGTCACGGCCTTCCTCGTCGTCACGGACCGGCTCGACCTGCCCGCGCTGATGGCGCTGGCCGCCGTGACCGGTCTGGTCGCCACCGTCGACGGACCGGCCTGCTCGCTGCTCGGCAACGACCTCGTCCGCGCCGAGGACGTGCCCTCCGCCATCGGCGTGGGCTCCCTCGTGCACAGCGCCGGACGGCTCGCGGGCGCGGCGCTGGCCGGAGTCACCGTCGGCCTGCTCGGGACGGCCTCCGCCTACGCGGCCAACGCGCTGTCCTTCCTGTTCGTCGCGGCCGTGATCCCCTTCCTGCGCCCCCAGCGCCACACGGAGCCCGCCGCCCTGGACCGCGCCTCGAAGGACGCGCCGGACATGAGCGCACGGCAGGGACTGCTCTTCTTCGCGCGCCGCCCGCGGCTGGTCGCCCTCGCGGGCATCACCGGGATCAGCGCGGTGTTCGGCCGCAACTACGCCCTCACCCTGGCGGTCCTGGTCACCGGGCCGCTCGCCGGCGGGGCCGGGTCGTTCGGCACCGTCTCCACGGTGCTCGCCGCCGGGGGCATCGTCGGCGCGGTGCTCGCCGCCCGGCTGCGCAAGCCGTCGGTCCGGCTGGTCGGCCTGCTCGCGGCGACCGGGGGTCTGCTCCAGGTGGTCGCCGGACTCGCGCCGTCGCTCGCGGTGCTGCTGGTGCTCGTGCTGCCCATGGCCGTCGTCGAGTCGGTCTCGGACACCGCCGGGACCACCGTCCTCCAGACCGACCCGCCGCCCCACCTGCGCGGCCGGGTCCTCGGCGTCTGGAGCACCGTCTCCACGCTCTGGGGGCTCGCGGGTCCGCCCGTGCTGGGCCTGCTGATGCAGCACGCCGGTGCGCGGGGCGCCCTCGTCGCGGGCGGACTGCTCATCGCCGCCACGGTCGGCGCCGGCCATCTGCTGCGCGGCCGGTGGGCCCCGGCGCCGGTGCCGGTGGCCGAGGACCGGCCCGCCGTCCTCGTCACCGCCGCCTGAGGGTCATACCTCGCCGGTGCGGCGCACGCACTCGGTGACGACCGCGCGGAGGCTGTCCGTGCGGGCCAGGACCGCGCGCTGGACCATCGCGCCGTTGCCGTGCTTCAGCAGACCCGCGAGGGTGTCCTGGACGCCCTTGGCGTCGCCGTGGTCGTCCAGGGCGTCGCGTACGTGGTCGAACAGCGCCCGCACCACCGTCTCCGCCGGGGCGGGACGCATGGTGAGGGGGTGCAGCAGGTGCTCCTCCAGGCCGTAGCGGGCGGCCTGCCAGGCGGCGAGCCGGACCAGGGAGGTGTCGAGCCGGGCGGGGGGCTCGCCCGCCTGCCACTCGCGGGCGGCCGTCTCCACGAGGGCGCGGCACAGCAGGGCCAGCAGGACCGTGGTGTCCGGGTCCAGGCAGACGTCGGCGACCCGGATCTCGACCGTCGGGTACCGGGCGGAGAGCCGGGCGTCGAAGTAGATCATCCCGGTGTCCCGCAGCACTCCGGTGCCGATCATGTCCCGTACCCGCTCGTGGTACCGGTCGGCGGAGCCGAAGAGGTCCGTCGGCCCGGCCGAGGGCCAGCGTCCCCACATCTGGCTGCGATAGCTGTTGTAGGAGCTGTCCTGACCCTGCCAGAAGGGGGAGTTGGCGCTCAGGGCGAGCAGGACCGGCAGCCAGGGGCGGATACGGTCCAGTACGGCCACGCCCTCCTCGTCGGAGTCCACCGAAACGTGCACATGACACCCGCAGGTGAGCTGGTCCGACAGCGTCAGCCCGTAGCGGTCTGCCATCCAGTGGTATCGCCGGTCCGGGGTCAGCGTCGGGCTGACCGGCAGGGGAGAGGTGGCGAGGGCGGCCACCGCCGCGCCGGTGCGCCCCGCGAGCAGTCCCGCCTCGGCGCGGCACCTGCGGATCTCCGCCGCCAGCTCGTCGGCCCGGGTCTGCGGTGCGGTGGCGAACTCCACCTGCTGGCGTTGCAGCTCCGGCTCGAAGACCTGCTCCTCGTCAGCCCCGGCGGCCCTGTCGGCCTGCGCCAGCACCGCCGCCGCGACGGCCCGCGGCTCGCCGCTCTCCGCGTCCACCAGGAGGAGCTCCTCCTCCACTCCCACGCTGCGCACGCGGCCCGTCCTCCCTGCCCGGTCCGGGGACCGGCCCTCTTCGCTGTGTCCAATCGGTCATTCGGCGCCCGAGCCGGGCTCGGCCATCCTGCGATGGGCCTCGGCCTTGAGCTTGTCGGGGACCACCTTGGCGGCCATACCCTCCGCCTTCGTCTTGGCGGACCCCGCGATTACTTTGTCCTTGCCCTCGAAAAGGGCGTCCAGTCCCTCGCGTGCGACCTCGGCCGGGTCGTCCTTCTCCTGCTGGCCGACCTGCGTGTCGTCCATGTCGGCGCGGTGGAAGAACTCAGTCTCGGTGGGGCCGGGCATCAGCAGGGTCAGGGTGACGCCCCTGTCCTTCAGCTCGCTCTGCAGGGCCTGGACGAAGGACTGCACGAACGACTTCGACGCGTTGTACACCGCCTGGAAGGTGCCGGGCATCGTAGAGGCGATGGACGAGGTGACGAGGATGCGGCCCCGGCCCCGGGACACCATCTCGCGCACCACCCGCTTGCCCAGGTGCACGGTCGAGCGCACATTGAGGTCGACGATCTCCAGCTCGTCCTCCAGGTCGGTCTCCGCGAACGGGCCGCCCTGGCCCACCCCCGCGTTGAGCACCGCGACATCGAGGGGACGGCCCGTCGCGGTGACCGCCGTCCACAGCTCCTCCGTCTGGTCGTAATGGCGCAGGTCGGCCCGGACCGGCTCCACCGACGCCCCGGTCTCCGCCCGGATGTCCTGGGCCGCCTGCCGCAGCCGGGTGTCGTTCTCGGCGTTGATGATCAGGTCGTAGCCGCGCTCGCCCAGCTGCTTGGCCAGCTCGAAGCCGATACCGCTGGACGCGCCCGTGACCAGGGCGAGAGGCTTGAGATCGTTCATGGCCGGGTCTCTTCCTGTACGAGTTCCGCTGTGAAGGGCCGGTGCGGGGCGCGCCTCGCGTACCTCCAGCAGTTCCCATATCGGCCGGTCCTGAACGGACCGAGGACACGGTGGCCCCGATCGAGGGCGTTTCCGTGCTCCCGTCGGGGGGACTCGCTGTCCATGGTGGCCAACCGCGTGCCGGTCCTGCGGGCCCGCTGGCTGACGCAGACCTTCCTGAGCTGGGCCTACGCGCCGGCGACGGTCCAGGCGCTGCTGCCCGAGGGGCTGGTCGCCGACGAGTTCGAGGACGCCGCGTGGGTCACCCTGACGCCGCTCCTCATGGCCGACGTCCGGGTCCTCGGAGCGCCCGCGCTGCCGGCCTTCGCCGAGACCAACCTGCGGACCTATGTGCGGGGAGGGGACGCCGTGTGGTTCTTCTCCCTCGACGTGACCTGCCCCCCGCTGCTGGCGGCCCGGGCGCTGGGCGTTCCGTACCACTTGGCCGACCTGCGCGTCCGCGTCAGCGGGGACACGGTCACGTACACCGGGGCGCGCCGCACCGGCGACGCCGGATACCGCCTGGTCGTCCGGCCCGGCGCGCCCGCCGGGCCGACGGAGCTGGACGGCTGGCTGACCTCGCGGTGGCGGGCGTACAGCAGGCGGCTGGGCCTGCTCTGGGAGACGCCCGTGGGACACGAGCCCTGGTCGCCTGCCGCGGTCGTGGTGGAGACACTGGAGCAGACGGTCACGAAGGCGGCCGGACTGCCCGCGCCGCGCGGCCGGCCCGTGGCGCTGTTCTCCCGGAGCGTCGACCACGCATGGGTGGGCGCCACCCGCCCCGTGCGAACCCCGTACCCATCGAACCCCCGACAAGGAGGCCGGACATGAGCGAGCCGACCCCGACCCCGTCCCAGGCAGAGGGCGAGCGGGAACCGGACCCGGAGGAAAGCCGTACCCGCGCCGTCCACCCCGACGTGCCGCGCACCACACCCTCGCAGGCCGAGGGCGAACGGCTGCCGGAGGACGACGAGTAGCCGCCCTTCGCTACCGCAGCGCGTGCACCGCCGCCGCGAACACCGGCGGCATCCGGGACGCCACCGGCACGACGAGCCGGGCGGTGCCCGGACGGCTGCTCACGGCCAGCAACGCCCTGGTCAGCAGGCGGTGGCGGCGCGTGGCCAGCGTCCACTCCCGCTCGTACCGCTCGGGCCGCCCGGCCGCGAGACACCTTACGGCGGCCTCGGCCGTCGCCAGGGCGAGCGCGATGCCCTCCCCGGTGAGCGCGTCCACATAGCCCGCCGCGTCCCCGACGAGCAGCACCCGGCCCGCGACCCGGCGCCGCACCCGCTGGAGCAGCGGCCCGGCACCGCGCACCTCGGTCGCGGGCGCCCCTCGCAGGGCGGCGGTGAGCGCCGGGAAACCGGCCAGATGCTCGTCGTAGCCGCGCCGGACCCGGCTCAGCACCGCGACCCCGACCAGGCCGTCGGCGACCGGGGTCACATAGGCCTCGCCCTGGCCGGACCAGTGGACCTCCACGAAGTCCGTCCACGGGGCGAGGCGGTAGTGGCGGCGCAGTCCGTACCGGCCGCGCGGGCCGCCGGGCAGCTCCAGGCCGAGGCGGCGGCGGACGGGGGAGTGCAGGCCGTCGGCGGCGATCAGCCAGCGGGCCGTGATCCCGGCGGCGGTGACGCCGTCCCGCGTCTGGCGCACCTCGCCGACCCTGCCGGGCACGATCCGCACGCCGAGGCCGAGGGCGCGCTCGTGCAGGGCGCGGTGCAGGGTCGTACGGCGGACGCCCAGCCCCGGCCGGTCGCGGAAGGGGGCTTCGGCGCGCCGGACGCCGTCCACGTAACGGATGCCGCGCAGCTCCCGGCCCGCAGGCTCCACGCCGAGCGCCCTGAGCGAGGCGACCCCGCCGGGCATGACGCCCTCGCCGCACGCCTTGTCCACGGGCGCGGTGCGCGGCTCGACCACCACCGCCGTCAGCCCGGCCAGCCTGGCGTGCACGGCCGCCGCGAGACCGGCCGGACCACCACCGGCCACCAGCACGTCGATCACGCCGCCCCCGCGGCGGCCAGCGCCTGGTTCTCGCACCGGATGCGCACGGTCAGTACGGCGGCGTTCAGCACCGTGAAGGCGACGGCGGTCACCCAGGCGGTGTGCACCAGCGGCAGCGCCACCCCCTCGGCCACCACGGCCACATAGTTCGGGTGCCGCAACAGCCGGTACGGCCCCCGCGCCACCAGCGGCAGGCCCGGTACGACGATCACGCGGGTGTTCCAGCGCGGCCCGAGCGTCCCGATGCACCACCAGCGCAACGCCTGCGCGCCCACCAGCACGGCCAGCATCGGCAGGCCCAGCGCGGGCACGAACGCCCGATCGCCGAGCCACACCTCGAGCGGGCAGCCCACCAGCAGCCCCACGTGCAGGGCGACCATCGCCGGATAGTGCCCGTCGCCCGCCACGATCGCCCGACGGGCCCTGCACCACCGCTCGTTGCGCCGGGCCACGACGAGTTCGCCCACCCGCTCACCCGCGACGGCCGCGACCAGCAGCGCGTACCAGATCATGTGTCCTCCTGTCGTGCTCACCAGCTCAGCAGCACCAACTCGCAGGCCAGCCCCGGCCCGATGGCCAGCAGCAAACCCGGAGTGCCGGGAGGCGGGCGACGTTCGGCGAGGGTGTCGCGCAGGACGTGCAGCACGGAGGACGAGGAGAGGTTGCCGGCCTCGGCCAAGTGGCGCCGACTGAGGGCGAGTTCCTCGGTGGGGAGGTCGAGTGCCTCGGTGACGGCGTCCAGGATGCGGGGGCCGCCGGGGTGGCACACCCAGGCCGTCACGTCCTGCGGCTTCAGACCGTGGCCGGCGAGGAACTCCCGTACGTCGCCGGCCAGATGATGCCGGAGCACCTGCGGGATGTCCGGATCGAGGACGACCCTGAAGCCCGAGTCCCCGATGTCCCAGCCCAGCACTCCGCCCGCCTCCGGGTACAGCCGGCTGCGGGAGTCCACGATCGCCGGGCCCGGGAACGCGCCCCCGCGCTCCGCCCCGCAGGCCACCACCGCGGTCGCGCCGTCGCCGAAGAGGCCGGTGGCGACCAGGTTGGCCGTCGAGGCGTCGCCGCGCTGGAAGGTGAGCGAGCACAGCTCGACCGAGAGCAGCACCGCCACCTGGTCGGGGCGCCCCAGCAGGAAGTCGTGCACGCGCGCCAGCCCGGCCGCGCCCCCGGCACAGCCCAGCCCGAACAACGGCATCCGCCGCAGGTCCGGCCGCAGCCCGAGCCGGCCCGCCACCCGTGCGTCGACCGACGGGACGGCGACCCCGGTGACCGAGGTGAAGATCAGCAGGTCCACGTCGCCCGCCGACAGCCCGGCACCGCGCAGCGCCTCCCGGATCACGCGCGCACCCAGGTCGGTGGCGGTGGCGATGAAGAGATCGTTCGCGGCGCCGAAGCCGTCCAGCGTCTCGTACCGGTCGAGCGGCAGGGTCATGTGCCGGGCGCGGACCCCGGCGTTGCGGTGCAGCCGGTCCAGTACCCGGCGGTCGGCTCCCTCGGGCAGACAGGCGCGGGCCACCATGTCGGTGATGTCGGCCTGGGCGCAGCGGTACCGCGCGAGGGCACCGTGCACGGCGGCGATCCGCGTCATGAGGCTCCCGTACGTCGACCGATCCGGGGGGACTCAGCAGCCCTTCCCTGCACCGCCGAACCGGCACCACAGATCGCCCGTCCGGCCGTTCCGGATCGTGACGCGGCAGGCGGGCCCCTACGATCGCCGGGTGGTGACCCCCGAGCAGTCGACGATCCCGGCCCGCAAGGTCTCCGCGCTGGCCGGGTCCTGCCACCCCGGTCCGCTGGTGGTGGTCACCGCGCTGACGGCGGCACTGGCCGTGACGGCCGGTCAGGAGCCGGGCCGCTGCCTGCTCACCACCGGCGCCGTGCTGACCGGGCAGCTCTCCATCGGCTGGTGCAACGACGCCTTCGACGCGCGCCGGGACATCGCCACCGGCCGCCGGGGCAAGCCCGTCGCGGACGGCGCGATCGAGGTCAGGAAAGTGTGGACCGCGGCTTGGGCCGCGCTGGCTCTGTGCGTGCCGCTCTCCTTCGCCTGCGGGTGGGTGGCGGGCGCCGCGCATCTGACCGCCGTCGCGGCCGCGTGGGCGTACGACCTGCGGCTCAAGGCCACCCGCTGGTCCTGGGCGCCCTACGCGGTCGCCTTCGCCGCACTCCCGGCGTTCGTCACCCTGGGGCTGCCGGGGCGGCCGTGGCCCGCCTGGTGGGTGCTCGCGGCCGGGGCCCTGCTGGGCGTCGGCGCCCACCTCGGCAATGTGCTCCCGGACATCCGGGGCGACCTCGCGACCGGGGTGCGGGGCTGGCCGCAGCGGCTGGGCCCCGACCGCGTACGGCTGCTGCTGCCGGTGCCTCTGGTCACCGCGTCCGCCCTGCTGGCGCTCGGGCCCGCCGGACCGCCCGGCGTCCGGCAGATGGCTGCGCTGGCCGGGGCCGGGCTGATCGCGGTGGCCGGGACAGTGCTGGGCCGCCGCCGGGAAGGGGCCGCGTTCGCGGCGGCGGTCGCCGTGGCGTTGCTGGACGTGGCGCTGCTGCTGAGCGGCGGCGGGCTCGGCACCGGGGCCTCCTGAGACGGGGGAGCCGCATCCGAGCGGCGCCCCCGCACCGAAGTACCGCATGTGTCACCCGATGCCAGGAGGTGGATCATGACCGACTCACTGCCGCCGCCCGGTGAGACCCCGCCCGTCGAGGGATCGACCGCCGAGGCCCATCCCGAGCGGCCGGACGGCGGTCCCTTCGAGCACCCCCGGCTCTGGCTGGCCCTGATCGTCCTCGGCTGCGCGCTCGTCGCCGGCTACTTCCTGGTCAGGATGATCGACCTGTGAGAGCCGCTCACTTCAGGCCGCTGAGCATGATCCCGCGTACGTAGTGCCGCTGGAGGAGCAGGAAGAGCATCAGGACCGGCAGGATGCTCAGCACCAGGCCCGCCATCACGATCGGCATCGTGCGCGTCGGGTCGACGTAGTCCTGGAGCATCTGGATGCCGACCGGCAGCGTCATCACGTCCGGGTTGGCGGTCGACACCAGCAGCGCCCAGATGTACTCGTTCCACGCGTCCACGAACGTCAGCAGCCCCAGCGTCACCATGACCGGCCTGGTCTGCGGCACCACGATCCGCCACCACACCGCGAACTCCCCGGCGCCGTCGATCCGCGCGGCCTCCAGCACCTCGTCCGGGATCGAGACCATGAACTGACGCATCAGGAAGATCCCGAAGCCGTTGACCAGGAACGGCATCACCAGCGCGACGATGCTCACGGTCAGCCCGGCACCGCCCCGCCCCAGCAGGTCGTTGCCGCCCGCCAGCGGCCAGTGCACCAGGATCAGGAAGTGCGGGACGAAGAAGAGGAACGGCGGGAACATCA
Organism: Streptomyces griseoluteus; assembly: GCF_004784465.1. Classification (GTDB taxonomy): domain Bacteria; phylum Actinomycetota; class Actinomycetes; order Streptomycetales; family Streptomycetaceae; genus Streptomyces; species Streptomyces griseoluteus. The sequence continues at coordinate 255,981 of NZ_SRRU01000008.1, forward strand.
TCGTCGACAGCACCAGCCGGAAGATGAAGTCCCGCCCGGGGAACCGGAGTTTGGCCAGCGCGTAGCCCGCGAGCGAGGACGTCAGCAGCACCGACGCGTTGATCACCGTAGTGGCGACGACGCTGTTGCGGAACAGCACCGGCAGATCGAGCTGGTCGACCGCCGCCCGGTAGTTGGACAGGTCGAACGCCTCGGGCAGGAACCGGTACGGCAGCGTGCCCGACTCGCCCGGCCCCTTGAACGAGGTCATCACCATGTCCAGGAACGGCACCACCGTGAGCACGGCGCCCGTCACGACCAGCAGATACGACAGCCACGGGAAACGGCGGCGGATCACGCGTCCTCCCCCTTGCGCCGGAAGATCCACAACTGCGCCAGGGTGACCAGCAGGATCACCACGAACAGCACGAAGGCGGCGGCACTCGCGGTGCCCCAGTCACCGTAGGAGAACGCCTGCCGGTACATCTCCAGCGCCGCCACGTTGGTCGCGTCACCGGGACCGCCCCTGGTCATCACGATGATCAGCGCGAAGGACTGGAGCCCGGTGATGAACTGCGTGACGCACACGAACAGCAGCGCCGGCCGGAGCAGCGGCAGGGTGATCCGCCAGAAGACGGTCACCGGACCGGCGCCGTCCAGCGCGGCCGCCTCGTAGTACGACTCCGGGATGGACTTCAGCCCGGCGGTCAGGATGAGGATCGCCGTGCCGACCGACGCCCACGCCTGCACGACCACCACCGCGGGCAGCGCGGTGTCCGGGTCCTGGAGGAACGCCACCGAGTCGAGCCCGACGGCGTTCAGGGCGCCGTTGACCAGGCCGCCCGGCTCGTACATGTACTTCCACACATTGCCGACGGCGACCACGGTCGTCACGATCGGCAGCAGGTACAGGGTGCGCCAGAGCCCCTGGAAGCGCAGGTTGTCGACGCAGGTGGCGACCAGCACCGAGCCCGCCAGCGCCAGGGCCACCGTGCCCAGCGCGAACAGCAGGGTGTTGGTGAGGACCGGGGTCAGGAACGTCGAGCCGCCGGCGAACAGGCTCGTGAAGTTGTCGAGGCCGGCCGGCTGGATGTCGCCGAGGTGGAACCCGGCCCAGTGGGACATCGACAGCAGCAGCGCGAAGCCGAGCGGCAGGATCAGGAAGACGGCGAAGAAAAGCAGCACCGGCGCCAGGAACAGATAGGCGACGACCGCCTGATGGCGCCGGGCCCGCGCTCGTGGGCCGACGGCCGTGCGGGCCGGGCCGGCGGAGCGCGGGCGCGGAGGCCGCGCGGTCGTCTCCGGGGTCAGGGCGTTCACCATGAGCGCGACACCTCCCGGTCGACCTGGCGGCGGATGGTGCGCAGCGACTCGTCCACCGACTGCTGACCGGTCCACAGCGCCTCGACGTTCTTCCGCAGCAGCGACTTGGCCTGCTGCGCGCCCGGCACGTTCGGCTCTGGCACGGCGTACCCCAAGGCGTCCAGGAACGGGCGGAGGTTGGGGTCGCCGCCCTTGCCGAGCAGCGTCCGCATGTCGTCGGCGCGGCCGGTCAGCGAGCCCACCGACACCTGGAGGGCGCTCATCCGAGTCACCGTCGCGCCCTTGCCTACGCCCACCCGGTCGGTGTTGAGCCAGCGAAGGAACTCCCAGGCCTCACGCGGGTGCTGACTGGAGGCGTTGACGCCCAGCATGAACCCGGTGGCGAGGGTGGCGGGCTTGGCGCCCAGCTCCGGTACGGGCACGGGGGCCACGGCCACGTCCCGATAGGCGTCGCCCATCTGGGCCTTCAGGCTGCCGGTCCACCATCCGGCGCTGATCACCATCGCCACCTGCCCGGACTGGAACGCCTTGTAGACGTTGACACCGGGCTCGCTCGCCCCGCTGCTGACCAGACGGCGCTCCAGGTCCAGCACGGCCCGCCCGGCAGCTGAGTCGATGGCGGTGCGCCTGCCGTCCCCGGACACGAAGGTGCCCCCGGCCGCGTTGAGCAGGGCGAGGGTCTGGCCGACGGTGGTGGATTCGTCGTAGGTGGAGAGGCCGAAGCCCTGGACCAGGGTGTTGCCGTACCGGTCGCGCCGGGTGGTGCGGTACGCGGTGTCCTCCAGCTCCCGCCAGGTGCGCGGGGGGTGGGTGACGCCGGATTCCCGGAGCAGGCGCTTGTTGTAGTAGAGGGCGTACGTCTGCGCCTCGGTGGGGTAGCCGTAGACCTTGCCGCCGACGGATGCGGAGCCGGCCGCCGCCGCGCCGTAGCCGCGGGTGATCTCCGCCGCGTCCTCCGGCGGGGCGGGGCGCAGGACGCCGGCGCGGACGAGCTGGCCGTTCCACAGACAGTACGGCTGGAGGATGTCGGCGCCCTGTCCGGCCGCCTGCCGGACCATGAACGTGGTCAGCAGGTCGTTGAACTCCACCGCCTTGGTGCGCACCTTGACCCGGTCGTGCGTGGCGTTCCACTCGTCCACCGGCCCCTGGAGGGCCGCCTTCAGCTCACCGCTCGCGTAGTGGGAGAGCAGGGTGAGGACGATCGGGTCGTTGGGCCGTCCGGTGCCCTGGTGCGGCGCGGCGCAGCCCGCCGCGAGCAGGGCTGCCGCGAGCGTGAAACGGCGGCGGCTCAGCCCGTGCGGTGCTCCGGTCACCGGAGGGCCTCCCGGCGCAGGACCCGGAACACCCGCGTGGTGCCGAACCCGGCCCGGCGGTACAGACGGGCCGCTGCGGACTGATGATCGGTCCACAGGAACCACGCCGACCCCGCGCCCAGCGCCCGCATCCGCTCCAGGACCAGGTGCAGCAGCACGTTGCCCAGTCCGGTCCCGCGCATCTCGGCCAGCACCCCGAACGGGCCGAACCGCTCGATCGCCGACTCGTACGCGCCATGCATCGCCCAGCCCACCAGCCGGCCCGAGGGGTCCCGTGCGACCACGATCCTGTCCAGCGGGGCGCCGGTCAGCAGGCACTCCCGGATCGCGCGCGCCCAGTCCGGGACGAAGTGGACGGCGGCGAGGGCGAGAAGTGCGGGCAGGTCGTCGTCGGTGGGGGAGCCGAACGCATAGCCCAGCGCGGTCAGTTCGGCGGCCCGGCGGCCGACCTCGGTCGGCAGGGCGTAGTCGGTCAGCGAGCGGTCCATGGCCACCGCCTCGTCCACGGTGCGGAAGTCCAGGGACTCCAGCAACCCGGCCGCCTCCGGGTACGTCTCGGCGTCCAGGCCGGGGAGGAAGTAGTTCGGGGTGTACGGGGCGAAGTCGACGCGGGTGCGGCCGTGGGCGAGCAGCCAGTCCAGGGCGTCGGTCAGCAGTTCCCGGCCCACGCCGCGTCCGCGGGCGGCCGGGTCGACGAAGAAGAAGGGGAGCCAGCCCTGTTCCGGTTCCAGGTCGGTGCCGGTCATCGGGGTCAGCCGGCGTACGGCGTAGGCCGCGCCGACGAGTTTGCCGTCCTCCACGGCGACCCGTAGGCCGGCCGGGTCGAAGTTGGCGTCGAGCAGCACCAGGGAGCGGAAGCGGTCCGCGGTGACGGGGTCGGCGGGCGCGCTCCGGCGCCACGCCGCCACCAGCGGCGGACCGTCACCCGGCCGGAACCCGCGGATCACGGTCCGGGCTCTCGTCGTGGGATCGGTCATCGACGTCCTTCCGTCTCAGGGGTAGAGCAGTACGTCCTCACCGGCCCACCGGCCGGGCGGTGCGGGCGGTTCGCACAGCCGCAGCGGGTCCTCGCCCGCGTCGACCGTCCGCCGCAGTTCGTCGGAGCCCCAGAGGCGGTCGATGAAGTCGCCGGACCAGGCGAAGTCGTCCGGGTACAGCCGCCGCAGCGTGCCGAGCATGGCGACGGCGGTGCGTACGGGGGCGAACGCCTCGCGGTCCGTGACGTGGAGGTGGACCCCGCGCACGGGGCGGCCGGCGTGCTTGTCGAAGGTCGGCACGTAGCGGACCTCCCTGAAGTGCACGCCGGGCAGGCCGAGTTCGGCGAGCGCGGGGGCGAAGCGGGCGTCGATGTACGGGGCGCCGACGGTCTCGAAGGGCTGAGTGGTGCCCCTGCCCTCGGAGACGTTGGTGCCCTCGAAGAGGCAGGTGCCGGGGTAGACGACGGCCGTGGCGTACGTCGGCATGTTGGGCGAGGGCGCGATCCAGGGGAGGCCGGTGGCCTCCGCGTCCATCTTCCGCTGCCAGCCTGCGGCCTTGATCACGGTCAAGTCGGCCTGCCGCCCGGCGACTTCGGCCACGGCCGACCTGTTGAGACACCAGGCGAGCTCCCCGCAGGTCAGCCCGTGCCGGATCGGCACCGGCGCCCGGCCGACGAAGCTCGCGAACGCCGGATCGAGCACCGGGCCCTCGCTGACGAGCCCGCCGAGCGGATTGGGCCGGTCGGCCACCACGAACCGCACGCCGGTGCGCGCGGCCGAGGCCATCAGGTCGAACATCGTCCACACGTAGGTGTAGAAGCGCGCCCCGACGTCCTGGAGGTCGTACACCAGCGCGTCCACGCCGCTGTTGATCAGCACCTTGTCGAGCCGATCACCCTCGCGGCGGTACGTGTCGTAGATCGGCAGCCCGGTGGCCGGGTCGGCCTCGTCCGGCTCACCGCCGCCCGCCTGGGCGGTGCCGTACAGCCCGTGCTCGGGGCCGAACAGCGCGGCCAGGTTCACGCCGGCCTCCATCAACGCGGGTGCCGTCGGGCTCAGGTCGGGCAGCACGCAGCTGTGGTTCGTCACCAGCCCGAGCCGGCCCGGCCCGGCGAGACCGGGCACCGCGCACAGCCGGGCGATCCCGGTAGTCACCATGAAGCGGTCGTCCCCACTATTCATTCTTCGCCCCTTATAGGAAATTCCCTTGAATGTCCCGAAATTGGGCAATGCAGCGGACACTACCTGCCGTTGAGCGCGCTCCCCTGGCGACGACATTCCCCCTTCGGGTGAAACCCCGTTCGCCTCCGCCCACTTCGCGGCCGATCATCAGCTCATGGCACTGAGAGACACCCTCGCCCGAGGCGACGAGGACCTGGCCGCCGGCCGCGTCCCCGGAGGACCTGGAAAGCTCCGGGCACGCGGACGTCAAGGGCTTCCTGGCGGCCGCCGGATGTCTGGTACTGGCCAGCGCATTTCTGGCCATCTGGGTGATCGGTGTCGTCGCCACTCTTCCGGTGAGCGCGTTCGGTTGGCTGGAAAGGGGTCCCTCCCGTGGGGGTTGACGACTTCTCGGGGTTTGCGGTCGCTACCCGGGGGGCGGGGCATGGGGGGCGCATGGGGTGTTTCCGGGCCTGGCAGCAGCGGTGCGGCCTGGTGGGTCCTCTATCACGCCCCCTCGTCGCAATGGTTGCTTCACGACGACTTCAGGTCCGGGGGGTCAGGAGGGGCCATTCGGAACTTGGTGCACTCCGGTGTGACTAGCATGTGGGCGTAACCGGAATGGAAGATCGCCTTCCTCAGCGGCGGCCGCTTCCGGACCCGCGATCGAGGCGATCGGTCGCCGATTCTTCTGCTCGCAGACCGAGGGACCGCGGAATGTCAGTTCCTGCACCGTCCGTTCAACACCGCTCGACGGCCGCTCAGCGCAGTTCGTTGGCGGTGCCCGCGGCCGTGGTGGCGGTGACCGCCGCGGCGGTCGCCGTCGCGGTCGGCGCGGCGCCGACCGGCACCCGCAGATGGACCCTGATCGTGGCGGGCGCGGGCTGGGCGTGCGTCGCCGTCGCGGTGCTCGTCGGACACCTCCTCGTCCGCCGGGCCAGGCTGGCCGCCGCCACCCAGGCCGCCGAGAACGACCGGCTCCGCGCGCAGGCACAGCAGACGGCCGCACAGACCAGCCACTTGGTCAACGTCACGCTGCCCTCCCTGTACAACCTGGTGCTGGCCGGCAGCGGCGCCGCCGACGCGCTCGCGGGCGTGTCGACGCCCAACGACCAGAACCTGCGCCGGCTCGCCCAGCTCTCCGCCGGTGCCCTGGAGGAGGCCGTGGGCCGCGCGGCCGCCGCCGGCGAGGAGTCCCGGCAGACCCAGGAGGCGCTCAACGAGGTGCTGGCCGAGGTGGACCGGCTCGGCCGGGAGACGCTGCCCGCCGCCGTCGCCCGGCTCGCCGAGGGCCGCTCGGCCGACACCGTCCTCGGTGAACTCGCGCTTCCCCAGGTGCCGTTGATGCACGACCTGACCGAGCTGGTCGTCCGCGAACTGGCGCGCAGCGAGCGGCGCGCGGGCGGTGCCCGGGCGGTGCCCGGATCGCCTCCACCAAGGCACTCAGCCGTGTACAGGCCAAGGCCGTCAGCATGCTCGCCGACCTGCGGGCGATGCAGGACGAGCACGACGGCAAGATGCTCGGTGATCTGATGCGGCTGGACCACAAGACCTCCCAGCTCGTGCTGATCGCCGACCGGCTGGCGCTGCTCATGGGCGGCAAGACCAGCCGTACCTGGAACAAGCCGATCCGGATGGAGAGCATCCTCCGGGGCGCCATCGGCCGTATCGCCGCCTACCAGCGGGTGCGGCTGCACTTCACCTCCCAGGCCGCGATCTCCGGATTCGCCGCCGAAGGCGTGATGCACCTCCTCGCCGAACTGATCGACAACGCGGCCAACTTCTCCCCGCCGACCGACGAGGTGCACGTCTACGTCGAGGAGCACCGGGCCGGGATCGTCGTCACCGTCGAGGACAGCGGACTGACCATGTCCGAGGCGGCCATGCGGCACGCCGAGGGCGCGGTGGCCGGCAGCATGGCCGACCTCGCCTCCCTCCAGGGCACCCGGCTGGGCCTCGCCGTGGTCGGACTGCTCGCGCTCAAGTACCGGATCAACGTCAGCTACCGCCCCTCCTCGCGCGGCGGCACCGGCGTGGTCGTCCTGCTGCCCCGGCACCTCATCGCGCAGCAGCGCGACCCGTGGCCCGCGCAGCGGGAGGCGGCCCGGGCGGCCACCGTCCGTCCGGTCCCGGCGCCCGAAGCGCCGACGCCCGCCCCGGCCCCCGTCATCGAGGCGTCCGTCCGCCCCGATCCCCCCGTGAAGTTGCGGGGGGTCCCCGAGCAGACCCGGCACGAGCCGCCCGCCGCCGCGTCCGCCGCCGCCACCCCGAACGGCCTGCCCGTCCGCAAGCCCGGCCGCACCATGAGCGACGCCGAGCGCGCCCAGCGCCCCGCCGGCGAGCCCGCCCCGCCCCGCAAGCGGCCCGTGCACGACGTCGGCTCCCGCTTCGGCGCCTTCCACCGCTCGCGCAAGTCCTCGGGCGACACCCTGGGCGGCCGCCCCGACCCCGAGCCGCCGACCGCCGGTTAAGCACCCCCCAAGCCCCGCCGGGCCCGCGCCCGGCAGCCACGCCCCCCTCGTGCCCATGAGATTGGAGGAACGGGCCGGTGACCGAACAGCCGGACACCACCGTCCCATCACCCATCATGCAGACCACCGACAACAGCCTCGTCTGGCTACTGCAGAACCTGCTGGAGCAGACGCCCGGTGCCCGGCACGCCCTGGTCCTCTCACGCGACGGCCTCAAGCTGTGCTGGACTCCCGACCTGGCCGCGGATCAGGCCGACCAGCTCGCCGCGATCTGCTCCGGCCTCCAGGCCCTGTCCCACGGCGCGTCCGTGGAGTTCGGCGACGGCTCCGGCGGCGTGCTCCACGCCATGACCGCCTTCCACGGCGGCCTGCTGTGCATCGTCGGCGCCGGTGAGGGCGCGCACCTGGCGGTCGTCGCCGCCGAGGACGCCGACCCCGGCCGCCTCGGCGAGGAGATGACCGGGCTGGTCGACAAGATCGGTGAGCATCTGCGGGCCGCGCCCAGGCAGCCGTTCCAGGGGAGTACCCGGCCGTGACCCGCAAGCCGGTGGACACCGGTGCCCCCGACCGGCTCTACACGGTCACGAACGGGCGCAGCAGCGTCGACGACACCCTGGACCTGGTCACGCTCATCGTCGCGGAGTGCCAGCCGACCACAGGCATGCAGTCGGAGCACAGCCGCATCCTGACCCTGTGCCGGCACCCCACCTCGGTGGTGGAGATCTCCGCCGAGCTGGAACTGCCGATCACGGTCGTCCGCATCCTGCTGGCCGACCTGCTCGACACCGGCCGGATCACCGCACGCCACCCACCCGTGAACCCCTCGCTCCCCGACCCCGCCCTTCTCAAGGAAGTGCTCCATGGGCTCCGCAATCTCTGAGCTGCCCGCCCACCGCACGCCACTGGCCGACGCGGCGGAAACCGGGCTGAAGATCGTCGTCGTGGGCGGCTTCGGCGTCGGCAAGACCACGCTGGTCCGCTCCGTGAGCGAGATCCGGCCGCTGAACACCGAGGAGGTGATGACGGAGGCCGGCGTCGGCATCGACGAGACCAGCGGCGTCGCCGCGAAGTCGACCACCACCGTCGCCTTCGACTTCGGCCGGATCAGCCTCAACGACACCATGGTGCTGTACCTGTTCGGCGCGCCCGGCCAGAAGCGCTTCTGGTTCCTGTGGGACCGGCTCTTCTCCGGCACCCTCGGCGCCGTCGTCCTCGTGGACACCCGCCGGATGGACGACTCCTGGTACGCGATAGACCGGCTGGAACACCACGGCACGCCCTTCGTGGTGGCCGTCAACCGGTTCGACGACGACGCGAACCACCACTCCCTGGACGAGATCCGGCAGGCCCTCGCGCTCCCGGATCACGTGCCGATGCTCGACTGCGACGCACGGGTCAGGCAGTCGGGCAAGGACGTGCTGATCACTCTCGTGGACCATGTGTACACGCTGGCCACGGCCCAGGAGGCGACCCCGTGACCGACCCCGGCCCCTTCTCCGCGCACCAGGCCCCGCCGCCCGGCTGCCCCGCCCACACCGACGCGGTGCGCCTGGCGGGACTGGAGTACCAGCAGACGCCGTCGCAGATGTACCGGGCGTTGCGCCGCGAGCACGGCGCTGTCGCGCCCGTCCTGCTGGACGGCGACATCCCGGCCTGGCTGGTGCTCGGCTACCACGAGGTCGCCCAGGTCACCAGCCACGACGAGCTGTTCGCGCGGGACTCGCGCCGCTGGAACCAGTGGGACAACATCCCGCCGGACTGGCCGCTGATGCCCTTCGTCGGCTACCAGCCCTCGGTGTTGTTCACCGAGGGGGAGGAGCACCGGCGGCGGGCCGGGGTGATCACCGAGGCGCTGTCCGGGGTGGACCAGTTCGAGCTGGCCCGCGACTGCGAGCTGATCGCCGACGAGCTGATCGCGCGGTTCGCCGGCAGCGGCCAGGCCGAGCTGATGTCGTCGTACGCGCACGCGCTGCCGATGCGGGCCGTGGTCCAGATGTGCGGTATGCCGGTCTCCGGCGCCGACACCCAGCAGCTCGTGGACGACCTGCGGATCTCCCTGGACGCGGCCGAGGGCGACGACCCGGTGGCGGCCTACGGGCGCGTGGGCGAGCGGCTGGTGCGGCTGGTCCAGGACAAGCGGGCCGACCCCGGCAAGGACGTCACCTCGCGGATGGTGCTGCACCCGGCGGGGCTCAGCGACCAGGAGATCGTCCAGGACCTGATCTCGGTCATCGCGGCCGCGCAGCAGCCCACCGCCAACTGGATCTGCAACGCGCTGCGTCTGCTGCTCACCGACGAGCGGTTCGAACTCAGCGTGTCCGGCGGCCGGGTCAGCGTGGGCGAGGCGCTGAACGAGGTGCTCTGGCTCGACACGCCCACCCAGAACTTCATCGGCCGCTGGGCGGTACGTGACACCCAGCTCGGCGGCCGTCAGATCCGGGCCGGCGACTGCCTGGTCCTCGGGCTGGCCGCCGCCAACACCGACCCGAGTCTCTGGCCCGAGGGCCATGTCGGCGCGGAGAACGCCGCGCACCTGTCGTTCAGCAACGGCGAGCACCGGTGCCCGTACCCGGCGCCGCTGCTCGCGGACGTCATGGCGCGCACCGCCGTGGAGACGCTGCTGGAGCGACTGCCCGACCTGGTGCTCGCGGTGGACCCGCACACGCTGACCTGGCGGTCGTCCATCTGGATGCGGGGGCTGACCACGCTGCCGGTCCGGTTCACCCCGGTCGACGGATAGCCGGCGGCCCGCTGGGCCCCCTCCTCCGGGGGCCCAGCGGGCCGCTGGTCAGGCGGTGGGGGTGAACCGCACCGGAAGAGCCTGGGGGCCGCGGGTGAACACGCCCTGCTCGACCGGGTCGAAGCCGTCGGCGAAGCGCAGGTCCGGCATGGCGTCCAGCAGTTGGGCGACGCCGATCTCGACCTCCGCCTTGGCGAGGAGCGCGCCCACGCAGAAGTGCCGGCCCAGCGCGAACGCCAGGTGGTCGGCGGCCGCGGAAAAGGCGTTGGTGGCGGTGAGGTCCTCGCGGAAGATGTCGAAGCGGTCCGGCTCGCGGTAGCGGTTCTCGTCCCGGTTGGCCGAGCCGATCAGGCAGGTGACGGTGACCCCGGCCGGGACGGTGCCGCCGCTGAGCTTCACCTCTGTCGCGGACTGCCGCATGATCATGTGCACCGGCGGGGTGAAGCGCAGGGTCTCCGCGAACGCCCGCGGGATGAGGCTGTGGTCGGCCCGGACGGCGGCGAGCTGGTCGGGGTGGCTCAGCAGGTTGGCGAAGATGCTGGCGATCGCCTTGTCCGTGGTCTCACCGCCGGCGGCGAGCAGCAGGCTGCAGAACGCCTTGATGTCCTCGTCGCTCATCCGTACCCCGTCGACCTCGGCGGCGCACAGCACCGACAGCAGGTCGTCGCCGAGGTTCTCGCGGCGCTCGCGGATGATCGGCAGCATGTACTCCGCGAACTCCACGCGGGTGCGCTCGCCGGCCGCGGCCACCTCCTGGTCGCCGGACAGGTTGCCGAGGAAGGCGATGACGGCGGTGTACCAGCGGTGGAAGCGGGCGTGGTCGTCCTTGTCCAGGCCCAGCATGTCCGCGATCACGTTGACCGGGAACCGGGTGGCGTAGTCGGTGACCAGGTCGGCGGAGCCGGAGTGCCGGAAGGCGTCGATCAGTTCGCGCGAGTTGCGCTCGATGACGGGCAGGAACTTCTCCTGGAGGTCCCGGCCGCGGAAGGCAGGGGCGACCAAGGCCCGGCGCACCGCGTGCTCACGGCCGCTGAGCTGGAGGATGGTCTTGCCGTGGACCGGCTCTATCTGCCAGTCGTAGTTGTCGGTGGTGAACTCGCCGTCCTTGTCCTTGAAGACACGTTCGACGTCTTCGTAGCGCGAGATGATGTAACTCTGCGTGGCCTCGTGCCAGATGAGGGGCGCGGACTCCCGCATCAGCCGGTAGGCCGGGTACGGGTCCGCCGCGAACTCGGGGGAGAGGATGTCGGGTATCTGTGCCGCAGTGGTCATGATGCTCCGTCGAGACCGGGAATGGCGTGTTCCGTAAGGTTATTGATCATCCGTCAGCCACGACAGACTCTTAAGGCTTCGAGTGGGGCCGGTGCGCACCTTGGCCGGATACCGGTCGTCCCGAAAGCGGGGTGCACGGTCTGTTCCTCGCCCCTCGTGTCCTGATCTGGTCGGTGCGGCGAGGCGTCACGGGTGGAAACGGGGCGCACGGTCGGCGCACGGGTGCGTGGTGCGGAGTCGTATGCGCTCAAGTGAGAGCGCGGTGGCACATGCGCCGGACCGGCCGGATCGACCTGGGTCATATGCGGCCGAACCGGCATACTCGGGGCGCCTGTTGGCCAAATGCTGAATGCTGAATGCCGTTGGTCATATGCCAAAGGCAGTGCAGGAGATTATTGCACGCTCTATTACCCATCGGTAATCGATCGAACGAGTACCTCCGATCGTGGACTTTCCCTTAGTGTGATGAGTGTGAATGAACAGGGTCCGGGCAGTCTGGTTCCGACCGGCCGCACGGGAACTGTCATCTCGGGGATGGAGCGCTTCGCTCCTTCGTTCGATCTGACGCACTGTGCGGATCGGGCAAGCAGTCCGGGAGCCGCGGAAACGGAATGCGCGGCGGCTCGGAAAAACAAGCTGATGTACGTGCCGCCAAGGGGGGCGTCGTGGTCAATCCTTTCGACGATGAATCGGGCAAGTTCCTGGTGCTCGTGAACGAAGAGGGTCAGTACTCGCTCTGGCCGGCGACGCTCGCCGTGCCGGGCGGCTGGCGGGCCGAGGGCCCGGAGGGGTCGCGCCAGGAGTGCCTGGACGCGATCGAGGCCCAGTGGACCGACATGCGGCCCGCCAGTCTGGTGCGGGCGATGGCGGCCGACGGATAGGTCGGCCCGCGAACCCCGGCCCGTCCGGGGTGTCGTGCCTGGTCGTACGGCATTCGCCGCCATGTGACCCCCTGGGCGCCGCTCTCGCCCGGGGAGGCCGTCGCGTCGGCGCGCCGGACGATCGTCACCGCGGGCGAGACGCTCGCGCCGGTTCCCGTTCCCGCTCGCGGAGGTCCCGGCGGCCCGCCCGGCCGCGGGGTCGACGTGCGTGGATGCGGCGGGCACTCGTGCGCCGGTAAGCGGAAGTGCGGATCGGCTCGGCCGTGTTCGACATCTCGCAGACGCACTCTCTTCCTTTCACCGTCACGGAAAAGCCGTGGGGCGAGCCGCCGTGCGCTCGTTCGTTATGCCCCGGCTTTCCTTACCGTCCCCGGAACCTCTCCCCAAAGGTTGATCCCGCATGCGTGAAAACCGCTCGGCCGCGTTCTCAGTGGCGCCCGAAGAACCGTTCGAACTGACCGCCGCGCAACAGGGTGTGTGGTATGGGCAGCTGGTCGATCCGGACAGCCCCAAATACAACATCGGGGAATGCCTGGAGATCCGTGGCGGCCTCGACGAGGGTTTATTCGCCGCCGCGGTGGACCGCGCGGTGTACCTCCACGACAGCTTTCACCTGGAGTTCGTCACTGACGGTGAAACGATTCGCCAGCGGGTGGTGCGCCCCGGACCGGACGCCCCGAGCCGGCTCCGTCGAGTAGACCTGAGCGGTGAGGGAGACCCGACCGCCGCGGCGGAACGTTACATGGCCGACGACATGGCCACCGTCGACCGACTGGACTCCCCGCGCCACCACTTCGCGCTGCTGCGGCTCAGCCCCACGCTGCACTTCTGGTACATCCGCTACCACCACATCGCCGTCGACGGTCTCAGCGGCGCCCTCTTCGCCCGCACCGTCGCCGACCTCTACACCCGTGCGCTACGGGGCGAGAACACCGACGACATCACCGCCGCGCCCCTGCGCGACCTGGTGGACGAGGAGGCCGCCTACCGCGCCTCCGGCCGCACCGAGGCCGACCGCGCCTACTGGACCGGCCGCTTCACCACCCCGGCCGGGGACGCCTCCGACGACGGGACCCGCGCCGCCGCCCCGCTCGTCCGCCGCCGCACCGATACCCCGGCCCCGCGCGCCGCCTGCGACGCGCCGGTGGAGCTGCACTCCGGCGACACCCTCCCCGTCACCGTCCTGGACGAGCTGCGCCGTCTCGCCGGGGACAGCCGCACCACCTGGAGCGCCGTCCTGGTCAGCGCCGTCGCCGCCTACGTCGCCCGGGTCACCGGCACGCGGGACGTCAGGGTCGGCCTCGCCTCCCATGGCCGGCACGCCGGGCTGCGCCACATCATGGGCATGACCTCCAACATCCTGCCGCTGCGCCTGGCCGTCACCCCCGACATGACGGTCGGCGCCCTGGTCCGCGCGGTCGCCGCCGAGATGCGCGGCGCGATGCGCCACCGCCGCTTCTCCCGCGAACAGCTCGCGCGCGAGCTGAACATGGCCGACGACGGGGCCCGTCTCACCGACGTCGTCGTCAACATCATGGGCTTCGAGTACGGCCTCGAATTCGGCGGCAGCACCGCCACTTCCCGGCTGCTGTCCATCGGCCCGGTGGACGACGTGTCCCTCTTCGTCTCCGAACGCTCCGAGGGGCAGGGGCCGCTGATCGGCTTCGACACCAACCCGGAGCTGTACCACCCGGACGACGTCCGGCTGCACCAGCACGCCGTCGTCTCCTTCCTCACGGCCCTGGCCGGGACGGACGCCGAAACCCCGCTCGCCGAGATCCCGTTGCTCGACGACACCGCCACCGCCGAGGTGCTCGCCCAGGGACGCGGGACCGAACTGCCCGCCGGGGACACCGCGCTCCCGCAGGCGTTCGCCGCGCAGGTCCGCCGTACCCCGGACGCCCCGGCCGTCGTCGCGGGGGCGCACACCCTCACCTACAGTGAGCTCGCGGAGGCGGCCGATGAGCTGGCCGGCGCGCTGAGCGGCTGGGGCGTCGGCGCCGAGGACGGTGTCGGGGTTCTGGTGGACCGCTCGGCCGCCGTGGTGACGGCCACGCTCGGCGCCGTGGGCGCCGGGGCCGCGTACGTACCGATGGACGCCGCATGGCCCGCCGGCCGGCTGGACCGCGTCGCCGGGACCGCCCGGGTCCGCGCCCTGGTCGTGGACGCGGCCAACGCCGAAGCGGACTGGGTCACGGAGCGGGCCGCCACCCTCCCCGTCCTCGTCGTGGACGAGCGCGGCACCCTTCTGCGCGGCGCCCCGGAACAGCCTGGTACCCCGCGCGCGGTGGAACGGGGTGACCGCCTCGCCTACGTGATGTTCACCTCCGGCTCCACCGGCCTCCCCAAGGGCGTCGGCGTCACGCACGACGACGTGCTCGCGCTGGCCGCCGACTCCGCCTGGCGGGACGGCGTCTCCGGCGCGGTGCTGATGCACTCCGCCTACGTCTTCGACGCCTCCACCTTCGAGATCTGGGTGCCGCTCCTCAACGGCGGCCGGGTGGTCGTCGCCCCGCCCGGCGGCCTGGAGCCGCGCGTGCTCAGGGAGATGACGGAGCGGTACGGGGTCACCTCGCTGTTCCTGACGACCTCGCTGTTCAACCTCGTCGCCGAGACCGACCCGGCCGCCTTCGCCGGGCTCCGCCTGGTCTCCACCGGCGGCGAGGCGGCCGCCCCCGGCCTCACCCAGCGGGTCGCCGAGGCCGCCCCCGGCACCCGCGTGCTGAACGTCTACGGCCCCACCGAGACCACCACCTTCGCCACCCGCCACCAGGTGGCCGCCGGCCCGAGCGGCGTGCCCCCGATCGGCCGCCCCCTGGACGGCATGAACGCCTACGTCCTCGACGACCGCCTGCGCCCGGTGCCGCCCGGCGTGGTGGGCGAGCTGTACGTCAGCGGCCGGGGCGTGGCCCGCGGCTACCTGGGCCGCGCCCGGCTCACCGCCACCCGGTTCGTGGCCGACCCGTACGACGCGGACGGCGCCCGGATGTACCGCACCGGCGACCTCGCGCGCTGGACCGCCGACGGCGACATCGAGTACGCCGGGCGCGTCGACGGACAGGTCAAGCTGCGCGGGTTCCGTATCGAGCCCGCCGAGATCGAGAACACCCTGCTCACCGATCCCGCCGTACGCTCCGCCCGCGTCCTGGTCCGGGAGGACGTGCCCGGCGACCCGCGCCTCGTCGGCTACGTCGTCCCCGAACCCGGCACCGCCACGGACGCCGCCGCGCTCGCCCGGACCGTGGGCCGGGCGCTGCCCGCCTACATGGTGCCGTCCGCGTTCGTCCTGCTCGACGCGCTGCCCCTGAACGCCAACGGCAAGCTCGACCACCGTGCCCTGCCCGCGCCCCGCGCCGCCACGGCCGCCGGGCGTGCCCCGCGCACCGCCCACGAGGAGGTGCTGGCGGGGCTGTTCGCCGATGTGCTCGGCGTGGACGCGGTCGGCGTGGACGACGACTTCTTCGCCCTCGGCGGCCACTCCCTGCTCGCCACCCGCCTCACCGGCCGGGTCCGCACCGCGCTCGGCGCCGAACTCGACCTGCGGACCCTCTTCGAGCACCCCACGGTCGCCTCGCTGGCCGCCGTGCTCGACACCTCCGGCGCGGCACGCCCCGCGCTCGGCCAGCGGGACCGGCCCGACACGGTGCCGCTGTCCTTCGCGCAGCAGCGGCTCTGGTTCCTCAACCGGGCCGAGGACTCCGGCGACACCTACAACGTGCCGCTCGTCCTCGACCTCGAAGGCCCGCTGGACACCGACGCACTGCGCGGCGCCCTCGCCGACGTGGTGGCCCGGCACGAGAGCCTGCGCACGGTGTTCGCGGAGGAGGACGGGGTGGCCCGGCAGGTCGTCCTGGACGCCGCGCACGCCGCCGAGCTGGTCCCGCTCGCCGTCGAGGAGCCCCCGGCCGGGGCGGACGCCGAGGTGTGGGCCGAGGAGGCGGTGGCCCGGCTGTCCGGCGCCCCCTTCGACCTGGCCGGGGGTGTCGCCTTCCGTGCCGGGCTGCTGCGGCTCGGTGCCGACCGGCACATCCTGGTCCTGGTCCCGCACCATGTCGTCGCCGACGGCTGGTCCCTCGCCCCGCTGAGCCGGGACGTCGGCGCCGCCTACCGGGCCCGGCTGGCGGGGGAGGACACGCCCGACTGGCCCGCGCTGCGGGTGCAGTACGCCGACTACGCCCTGTGGCAGCGGGAGTTGCTCGGCGAGGACGGCGACCCGGACAGCCTCGCCGGGCGGCAGCTCGCCTTCTGGCGCGAGGCGCTGCACGGCGCCCCCGACCTGCTCGAACTCCCGTGGGACCGGCCGCGCCCGGCCGTTCCGAGCCACCGGGGCGGGGCGGTGCCCTTCGAGCTGCCCGCCGCTGCCCACGCCGCGCTGACCGGGCTGGCCCGCGCGGCCGGCTGCACCCCGTTCATGGTGCTGCAGGCCGCCCTCGCCGTGACCCTGCGCGCCCACGGCGCGGGCGAGGACATCCCGCTCGGCACGGCGGTCGCCGGACGCGCGGACGAGGCGCTGGACGACCTGGTGGGCTTCTTCGTCAACACCCTCGTGCTGCGCACCGACCTCTCCGGTGACCCGACGTTCCGGGAACTCCTGGGCCGGGTCAAGGAGTTCGACCTCGCCGCGTTCAGCCACGGGGACATCCCGTTCGAGCGGCTGGTGGAGGCGGTCAACCCCGAGCGCTCCGGCGACCACCACCCGCTCTTCCAGACCATGCTGGTCCTCCAGAGCCAGGAGCGGGCCCGGATCGACCTGCCGGGCGTCACCAGCCGCGACCGCTCCGGACACACCGGGATCAGCAAGTTCGACCTGACCTTCTCCCTCACCGAGAACGCGGCCTCCGCCGACCGGAGCGAGCCCGCCCGGGGCATCGGCGGCTACCTCGAGTACGCCACCGACCTCTTCGACGAGGCCACCGCCCGCGACCTGTGCGACCGGTTCGCCCGCGTCCTCACCGAGGCCGTGCGCCACCCCGACCGGCGCCTCGGCGACCTCGACCCGCTCGGCCCCGGCGAACGCGACCGCCTCCTCGCCCAGGGCCACGGCACCCAGCGTCCCCTCCCCGCGCTCACCGCGCCGGAAGCGGTCCGCGAGTGGGCCGCGCGCACCCCGGACGCCACCGCCGTACGGGACGCCGACACCAGCCTCACCTACGCCGAACTGGACCGCCGTGCCGACGCGTTGGCCCACCTACTGCGCGAGCGCGGCGCGGGGCGCGAGACGCTGGTCGCGCTCGCCCTGCCACCGTCCGTCACCTCCGTCGTCGCCATGCTGGCCGTCCTGCGCGCCGGAGCCGCCTATCTGCCCGTGGACCCGCGTTACCCGGCCACCCGCATCCGGCACATGGTCACCGACGCCCGCCCGGTCCTGCTGCTCACCACACGCGACGTCCACGAGACGCTCCCGCCCACCGACGTACCGTGGCTCGACCCGGACCAACGCGTCCCGGGCAGAAGCGATTCCGGGCAGCCGATCCACCCCGCCGACCCGGCGTACGTCATCTACACCTCCGGCTCCACCGGCCGGCCGAAGGGCGTGACCGTGCCGCACGGCGCGCTCGCCAACCACATGGCCTGGATGGCGGGGCACCTCTCGCTGACGCGGGGCGACCGGGTTCTCGCCCGTACCTCCACCAGCTTCGACGCCTCCGTGTGGGAGCTGTGGCTGCCGCTGATGAATGGCGCCGAGGTGTGCGTGCTGCCCGACGGGGCCAACCAGGACCCGCGGGCGCTGGTCGGCTGGATGGGCCGGTTCGGCGTCACCGTCGCCCAGTTCGTGCCCTCGCACCTCGCGCTCGTCCTCGCCGAGGCCGCCGACGCGGCACCGCTGCCCGCGCTGCGCGCCGTCCTGTGCGGCGGCGAACCGCTGCCCCGCGCCCTCGCCGACGACATCGCCCGCACCTGGCACGCCGAGGCGCACAACCTGTACGGCCCGACCGAGGCGACCATCGACGCCACCGCCCACCGGGTCCCCGAGGACGCCGAGGGCCACGCGGCGGACACCGTGCCGATCGGCCGGCCCGTCGACACCATGCGCGCCTACGTCCTCGACACCCGGCTGCGCCCCGTACCGACCGGGGTCACCGGCGAGCTGTACCTCGCCGGGCCCAACCTCGCGCGCGGCTACCTGGGGCGCCCCGGCCTGACCGCCGAACGCTTCGTCGCCGACCCCTTCGGCACCGACGGTGCCCGCATGTACCGCACCGGCGACCTCGTGCGGTGGAACCGGCACGGGCTGATCGAGTACGTGTCCCGCGCCGACGACCAGGTCAAACTGCGGGGTTTCCGCATCGAGCTGGGTGAGGTCGAGGCCGCCCTTCTCGCCCGTCCCGGCGTCACCTCGGCCTGCGCCGTCATCCGCGAGGACGCCCCCGGCAGCCGCCGGCTGGTGGCCTACGCCGTCACCGCCGACGGCGCCCCGCGCGCCCTCACCCTGCGCGACGACCTCGCCCAGACGCTGCCGCACTACATGGTGCCCGGCGCCGTCGTCGTCCTGGACGAACTCCCGCTGCTGCCCAACGGCAAGGTGAACCGGCGCGCGCTGCCCGAACCCGAGCCGGAGGCCGGGACGTCGGTGGCCCCAGGCCGGGGCACCCCGCAGGAGGAACTCCTCGCCGGGATCTTCGCCGACGTGCTGCACCGCCCCGCCGTCGGCCCGCACGAGAGCTTCTTCGAGCTCGGCGGCCACTCCCTGCTCGCCATGCGCGTCGTCAGCCGCATCCGTGCCGTCCTCGGGGCGGAGGTCGCGGTGCGCACCCTCTTCGAGCACCCGACCGTCGCCGGCCTCGCCCGCGCCCTGGACACGCCAGGCCGGGCCCGCCCCGCCGTCCTGCCAGCCGCCCACCGCCCCGAGCCGCTGCCGCTGTCCTACGCCCAGCTGCGGCTCTGGTTCCTCAACCGGCTGGAGGGCCCCAGCTCCACGTACAACATCCCGCTCGTCCTCGAACTCGACGGCGCCCTCGATCCGGACGCCCTCCGGGCCGCGCTCGGCGATGTCATCGAGCGGCACGAGGCGCTGCGCACGGTGTTCCCCGAGCGGGACGGCGTGCCGTACCAGACGATCCTGCCCGCCGAGGCGGCCACGCCCGCGCTGCCCGTGGTGAGCACGGCACCCGCCGACAGGGACGCCACCGTGCTGGCCGCCGTGCGGGAGACGTTCGACGTCACCGCCGACCTGCCGCTGCGCGCCCTGCTGTTGCGCTCGGCGCCCGAACACCACGTGCTGGTCCTCGTCGTCCACCACATCGCCGGTGACGGCTGGTCCCTCGCCCCGCTCGCCCGCCACCTCGGCACCGCCTACCGGGCCCGCCTCGAAGGCGCCGAGCCGGGGCTCACGCTCGGCACCCCGCTCCAGTACGCCGACTACACCCTCTGGCAGCGAGCTCTCCTCGGCGACGGGGAGGGCGACGCCGAGGACGACGGCGTGCTGCGCGGACAGCTCGACCACTGGAACACCGCGCTCGCCGGGATGCCCGGCCTGATCGACCTCCCGCTGGACCGGCCCCGCCCGGCCGCCGTCGACCCCCGGGGCGGCGTCCACACCTTCGAGGTGCCCGCCGAGCTGCACATCCGACTCGGGCGACTGGCAAGGGAGTCGGGCAGCAGCCTCTTCATGGTGCTCCAGGCGGCCGTGGCCACCCTGCTCCACCGGCACGGAGCCGGCGACGACATCCCGCTCGGCTCGCCCGTCGCGGGCCGCACGGACGAGGCGCTGGAGGACCTGGTCGGGTTCTTCGTCAACACCCTGGTGCTGCGCACCGACCTCTCCGGACGCCCCACCTTCCGCGAACTCCTCGTGCGAGTCAGGGAGTTCGACCTCGCCGCCTACGCCAACCAGGACGTGCCCTTCGAGCGGCTGGTGGAGCACCTCAACCCGGTCCGGGCCCGTGACCACCACCCGCTGTTCCAGACCATGGTGGTGCTGCAGAACCAGGACAGCGTCCGACCCGACCTGTTCGGCCTCACCGTCGAGGACCGGCTCGTGCACAACGGGCTGAGCAAGTTCGACCTCACCTTCGCCTTCACCGAGGAGCGGGACGGCGGCCTCGGCGCCGGCGTGGAGTACGCCACGGCGCTGTTCGACCGGAGCACGGTCGAGAACCTCACCGCCCGGCTGCTGCGCCTGCTGGAGCGGGTCGCCGCCGAGCCCGAACGCCCGGTCGCCGAACACGACTTGATGACACCGGACGAGCACACCAGCGTCACCCGCTGGGGCACCGGCCGCGCCCTGCCCGCCACCGACGAGCCCGCGGTCCTGCCGGCGCTGTTCGCCGCCCAGGCCGCGCGCACCCCGGACGCGGTGGCCGTCACCACCGACGACACCTCCCTCACCTACGCCGAACTCGACGGCCTCTCCGCCGAACTCGCCGCCGCTCTCGCGGGCCTCGGCGTCGGCCCCGAGACCGGCGTCGGCGTACTGCTCGGCCGCTCCCCGGCCGTGGTGACCGCCTCCCTCGGCACCGTCCGCGCCGCCGGGGCCTATGTCCCGCTCGACGCCCGCTGGCCCGAGGAGCGGCTCGACCAGGTCGCCGGGGCCGCGGACGTGAAGGTGCTCCTGGTCGACAAGGCCGCCCACGGCTCACCCTGGGTGCGCGCGGCCGCCGGACGGACACCGGTCGTCGTCCTGGACCGGCTCGGCCGGGTCCTGCGTGGCGCGCCGAAGCGGCCCGGCCGCCCGGTGCCGGTACCGGACCCCGCCGCGCTGGCCTACGTGATGTTCACCTCCGGCTCGACCGGCCTGCCCAAGGGCGTCGGCGTCAGCCACGCCGACGTGGTCGCGCTGGCCGCCGACTCCGCCTGGCGGGAGGGCGCCGCCGACGCGGTGCTGATGCACTCGGCGTACGTCTTCGACGCCTCCACCTTCGAGATCTGGACCCCGCTGCTGCACGGCGGCCGGATCGTCGTCGCGCCCGAGGGCGTGCTGGACGCCCGCGCGCTGGACGACGCGGTGCACACCCACGGGGCCACGGCCGTCTTCATGACGACCGCCCTGTTCAACGTGATCGCCGAGACCGACCCCGGCGCCTTCACCGGTCTGCGGCTGGTGTGTGCCGGCGGTGAGCTGGCCTCCCCGGACGCGATGCAGCGGGTCGCGGCCCTCGCCCCCGACACCCGCGTCCTGCACGTGTACGGCCCCACCGAGACCACCACCTTCGCCACCCGCTACCCGGTGGCCGCCGACCTGCCCGCCGGGCCGCCGCCCATCGGCCGCCCGCTGGACGGCATGCGCCTGCACGTCCTGGACGACTCGCTGCGGCCCGTACCGCCGGGCGTGGTCGGCGAGTTGTACCTCGCCGGACACGGTGTGGCGCGCGGCTACACGGGCCGCCCCGGCCTGACGGCCACCCGCTTCGTCGCCGACCCGTTCGACGCCGCGGGCGGCCGGATGTACCGCACCGGCGACCTGGTCCGCTGGACCCCGGACGGGCAGATCGCCTACGTCGGCCGGTCCGACGGCCAGGTGAAGCTGCGCGGCTACCGGATCGAGCTGGGCGAGATCGAGAACACCCTCGCCTCCTGCCTGGGCGTCGCGGACGCCTTCGCCGTGGTCCGCGAGGACACACCCGGCGACCGCCGCCTCGTCGCCTACGTGGTCCCCGCGAGCGGTGCCACCCCCGACCCGGCCGATCTCGCCCGCGCCGTCGGCCGGTCCCTGCCCGCCTACATGGTGCCCAGCGCCCTCGTCACGCTGGACGCGCTCCCGCTCACCCCCAACGGCAAAGTGGACCGGCGCGCGCTGCCCGTTCCCGAGTACGCGCCGGTGAGCGGACGCCCGGCCCGTACCGCACGCGAGGAGATCCTCTGCGGACTCTTCGCCGACGTGCTCGGCCTGGACGCGGTCGGTCCCGACGACGACTTCTTCGCCCTCGGCGGCCACTCCCTGCTCGCCACCCGGCTCACCGCCCGTATCCGGGCCGCGCTCGGCGTGGAGGTCCCCGTCAAGACCCTGTTCGAGCATCCGGCGCCCGCCGCGCTGGCCACCGTGCTCGACGGTGCCGAGGCGGCGCGGCTGCCGCTGCGGCGGGCCGGGCACCGGGCGGAGCCGCTGCCGCTGTCCTTCGCGCAGCGCCGCCTCTGGTTCCTCAACCGGTTCGAGGGGCCCAGCGACACCTACAACGTCCCGCTCGTGCTGCGCCTGGACGGCCCGCTGGACGCCGACGCGCTGGAAAGCGCGCTGGCCGACGTGGTCGAACGCCACGAGAGCCTGCGCACCGTCTTCCCCGACACCGACGGCGTGCCGCGTCAGCTCATCCTGGACGCCCGCACCGCCGACCTCGACCTCACCCCCCGCGACACCGACCCGGCCCGCCTGGACGAGGTGCTCGCCGCCGAGGTGGCCCACGCCTTCGACGTGAGCGCCGAGGCACCGGTACGGGCCCGGCTGGTGCGGCTCGGCACCGAGACGCACGTCCTCGTCCTGGTCCTGCACCACATCGCGGGCGACGGCTGGTCCCTCGCCCCGCTCTCCCGCGACCTCGGCGAGGCGTACCGGGCGCGGCTCGCGCACGAGGAGCTGGGCTGGACCGACCTCGCCGTCCAGTACGCCGACTACACGCTGTGGCAGCACGAGCTGCTCGGCGACGAGGAGGACCCGGGCAGCCGGGCCGCCCGGCAACTCGCCTACTGGCGTGAGGCGCTGGCCGGAGCGCCCGGGCTGCTGGAGCTGCCCGGCGACCGGCCGCGCCCGGCGGTCACCGGGCACCGGGGCGACGCGTTCGCCTTCCCCGTGGACGCCGGCACCCACCAGGCCCTCGCCGCGCTCGCCCGCGCCCGCGGGTGCAGCCTCTTCATGGTGCTGCAGGCCGCCCTCGCGGTGCTGCTGTCCCGGCACGGCGCCGGGGAGGACATCCCGCTCGGCACCGCCGTCGCCGGCCGTACCGACGAGGCCCTGGACGACCTGGTCGGCTTCTTCGTCAACACCCTGGTGCTGCGCACCGACCTCACCGGCGACCCCACCTTCGACGAAGTGCTGGACCGCGTGCGGGAGTTCGACCTCGCCGCCTACGACCACCAGGACGTGCCCTTCGAGCGGCTGGTGGACGTCCTCAGCCCGGAGCGGGCGCAGAACCATCACCCGCTGTTCCAGACCATGCTGGTACTCCAGAACACGGCCGGCGCCGACATCGAGCTGCCCGGTCTCACCGTCTCCGAGCAGCCGGTGCGCACCGGCATCAGCAAGTTCGACCTGACCTTCACCTTCACCGAGACCGAAGACAGTGCAGGGCGCCCCACCGGGCTCGACGGGGTGCTGGAGTTCTCCACCGAGCTGTTCGACCACGCCACCGCGTACGCCCTCGCCGACCGGCTGACCCGCCTCCTCGCCTCCCTCGCGGCCGACCCCGGCCAGCGGGTGCACCAGAGCGAGGTGCTGGGCGCGTCCGAGCGGGAGCGGCTGGAGCGGGCGGCACTCGGGCCGGTCCGCCCGGTGGCCGCGCGTACGGCACCCGAGGCGTTCCGCGCGCAGTGCGCCCGCACCCCGGACGCCGTCGCGGTACGCGGGGCCGACCGCACCCTCACCTTCACCGAACTCGACCAGCTCTCGGGCGCTCTCGCGCACCACCTGCGCGACCGGGGCATCGGCCGGGGCGACCTCGTCGCCCTCGCCCTGGAGGGCACCGCCGACCAGGTCGTGGCGATGCTCGCCGTCACCAAGGCCGGGGCCGCCTATCTGCCCGTCGACCTGGAACACCCCGAGGCACGCATCGCCTACACCCTGTCCGACGCCCGCCCGGTCCTCCTGCTCACCCACGCCCCCCGCGTCCGCGGCCGCCGACTTGCCGTTCCGATCCTCACGTTGGACGACCGGGCCGCCTGGTCCACCGGGCACACCGCGCCGCCCGCCACCGTGCCCGACCCGCGCGACGCGGCGTACGTCATCTACACCTCGGGCTCCACCGGGCGCCCCAAGGGTGTCGTCGTCACTCACGCCTCGCTCACCAACCACATGGCGTGGATGGCCGGGCACCTCGCCCTCACCGGCGCCGACCGGGTCCTCGCCCGGACCTCGCCCAGCTTCGACGCCTCGGTGTGGGAGACCTGGCTGCCCCTGCTGCACGGCGGCTCCACCTGCCCGGTACCGGCCGCCCTCAACCACGACCCCGCCGGGCTGCTCGGCCGGGTACGTGAACTGGGCGTCACCATCGCCCAGTTCGTGCCCACGCACCTCTCGCTGGTGCTCACCGAGACGGCCGGCGAGGAAGCGCCGACGACGCTGCGGGCCGTGCTCTGCGGCGGCGAACCCCTGCCGCGCACCCTGGCCCGGCGGGTCCGGGACGCCTGGCGGGCCGAGCCGCACAACCTGTACGGGCCCACCGAGACCACCATCGACGCCACCGCCCACCACCACACCGACGACGACACCGACACCGCCGAGGGGAGCGTGCCGCTCGGGCGCCCCGTCGACAACACCCGCGCCCACGTCCTCGACGCCCGCCTCCAGCCCGTGCCGCCCGGTGTCACCGGTGAGCTGTACATCGCCGGCGACGGACTGGCGCGCGGTTACCTGGGCCGGGCCGGGCTCACCGCCACCCGCTTCGTCGCCGACCCGTACGGGCCCGCCGGAAGCCGGATGTACCGCACCGGCGACCTCGTCCGGCGCGACGCGGACGGCCTGCTCACCTACGTCTCCCGCGCCGACGACCAGGTCAAGCTGAACGGCTTCCGCATCGAGCTCGGCGAGATCGAGACCGCGCTCGCCGCCCTGCCCGGCATCACCGCCGCCTGCGCCGTCGTACGCGAGGACCAGCCGGGTGAACGCCGGCTGGTGGCCTACGTCGTGCCCGGCGGGGGAGCGGCCGACGTGGCCGACGACGCGCTGCGCCGGGGGCTGGCCGACGTGCTGCCGCCGTACATGACGCCCGCCGTCTTCGTGCGCCTGGACGCGCTGCCGCTGATGGCCAACGGCAAGACCGACCGGCGTGCCCTGCCCGCGCCGGCCCGCACCGCCGGAACCCGGCCGGGCGGGGAGCCTCGTACCGAGCGGGAGCGCCTGCTGTGCGAGGTGTTCGGCTCCGTGCTGCGCGCGCCCACGGTCCGCACCGACGACGACTTCTTCGCGCTCGGTGGCGACAGCATCCTCTCCATCCAGCTCGTCAGCCGGGTCCGGCAGGCCGGGCTCGCCGTCACCCCGCGCGACGTCTTCGTGCACCGCACGCCGGAGGCCATCGCGGCCGTCGCCACCGTGCTGACGGCGGACTCCGCCGAACCCGCCGAGGCGGGCACCGGCGAGATGCCGCCCACGCCGATCGCGGCCTGGTTCCTGGAACGGCCCGGCCCCACGGACGGCTACAACCAGTCCGCCGTCCTGCGCACCCCGGCCGACGCCGACGAGGAATCCCTCGTCGCCACCCTCCAACTCCTCATCGACCACCACGACATGCTCCGGATGCGGGTCACCCGCTCCACCGAGGAGGAGCCGTCCCTGTACGCGCAGCCGCCCGGCTCCGTACAGGCGCGCAAGCACCTGACCCGGCTCGACATCACCGGGCTGGACGCGGCCGCCGCGAGCGCCGCGCTCGCCGGGGCGGGCGAACAGGCCCGCGCCCGGCTGCGGCCCGCCGACGGCCATGTCATCGAGGCCGTCTGGGGCGACGCGGGCCCGGCCACCCCCGGCCGACTGCTGACCGTGGTCCACCACCTGGCCGTCGACGCGGTCTCCTGGCGGGTGCTCGGCGCCGACCTCGCCGCCGCCTGGCGGACGGTCACCGGCACGCCGTCGCCGCTGCCGTCCGTCGCCACGCCGTACCGGAGCTGGGCCCGCCTCCTCGCCGCCCAGGCCCGCACGCCGGAACGGGAACGCGAACTCCCGCTGTGGGAAGGCGTACTGAACACCCCCGACCCGCGCATCGGACACCGGCCGCTCGACGCGGAGCGGGACACCGCCGAGCACACCCGGACCATCACCACCCGGCTGGACGCCCGCTGGACCGGCCCGCTGCTCACCACCGCGCCGGCCGCCTTCCACGCCGGGGTGGACGACGTGCTGCTCACCGCGCTCGCCCTCGCGATCCGCGCCTGGCGCGAGGACCGGGGCACCGGCCGCACGGACGACACCGCCGTCCTGGTCGACCTGGAGGGCCACGGCCGGGAGCAGCTCGCCGACCACATCGACCTCTCGCGCACCGTCGGCTGGTTCACCAGCCTCTACCCGGTGCGCCTCGATCCCGGACCCGGCCGGCTCCAGGACCCCGGACGCTTCGACGCGACCCTGATCGACCGCGCCGTCAAGCAGATCAAGGAACAGCTCCGGGCGATACCCGACCACGGCGTGGGCTACGGCATGCTCCGGCACCTCAACCCCGCCACCCGCGACCGGCTCACCGCCGAAGCTCCGCAGATCGGCTTCAACTACTTGGGCCGATACGCGAGTTCGGCCGAGAGCAGCGGCGACTGGGAGGTCCTGCCCGACGGCGGCCAGCCGCGCAGCCAGGACCCGGACATGCCCGTCCACCACGTCGTCGACATCAACGCCCACACCGAGGACCGCCCCGACGGACCCGTCCTCGTCACCCGCTGGGCCTGGCCCGGCGACCTCCTGAAGGAGGAGGACGTGGCGGACCTGGCCGACGCCTTCGCCCGCGCCCTGCGCGCCGTCGCCGAACACGCCGAACAGCCCGACGCGGGCGGTTACACGCCCTCCGACCTTCCCCTGGTCTCCCTCGACCAGGCCCAGATCGACCGACTTCAGAACAAGTGGGGTGGACGCAAGTGACCGGGTTCCAGCTGGAGGACGTACTGCCCTTGACGCCGTTGCAGGCGGGCATGCTCTTCCACTCGCTCTACGACTCCCAGGCCGTGGACGTCTACACCACCCAGTTCGTGTTCGACCTCGAAGGCACCGTCAGCGTCTTCGCCCTGCGCTCCGCCATCGGCACCCTGCTGCGCCGCCACGCCAACCTCCGGGTCGGCTTCCTCCACGAGGACCTGGACCAGCCCGTCCAGGCGGTCGCGGCGCAGGTGCCCGTACCGCTGGAGGAGCTGGACCTCACCCCGGCCGACGGCGGCGACGGCACGGAGGCGCTGGAGACGTTCCTCGCCGAGGACCGCACCCGGCGGTTCGACCTCACCACACCGCCCCTGATGCGGTTCACCCTCGTCCACACCGGGCCCGGCCGGTACCGGCTGGTGATGACCAGCCACCACCTCCTCTTCGACGGATGGTCCGTCCCCCTGCTGGTCCGCGAGCTGTTCGAGCTGTACGCCCGCCAGGGCGACGACCTCACGCTGCCCCGCGTCACCCCGTACCGCACCTACCTCGCCTGGCTGGCCGCGCAGGACCGGGCGGCCACGCTGGACACCTGGCGCAAGGCGCTGGCGGGGCTGGAGACGCCGACCCTGCTCGCCGGGCGGGGCGCGCCGGAGGGGCCCGACTCCGCCGAGCTCCCCGAGACCCTCGTGCTGGAGCTGGACCGGGACACCACACACCGGCTGCGCGAGACGGCCCGCGCCTCCCGGCTCACCCTCAACACCCTGGTCCAGGGCGCCTGGGGCCTGGTGCTGGCCCACCTCACCGGGCGCTCCGACGTGGTGTTCGGCACCACCGTGTCCGGGCGGCCGCCGGAGATCCCCGGCATCGAGACGATGATCGGCCTGTTCATCAACACCGTCCCGGTCCGGCTGCGCCCCGAGCCCGGCGAGTCGCTGGCCGCGCTGCTCACCCGGCTCCAGGAGGAGCAGGCCCGGCTGCTGGGCCACCAGTACGCCGGGCTGACCGAGATATGCGAGACCGCCGGGCTGGACCGGCTCTTCGACACCCTCGCCGTCTTCGAGAACTACCCGCTCGACGCCGAGGCACTGCGCACCGCCCAGCAGGGCATGGCCGGCCTGACCGTCGCCGGGATCGAGGGCACCGACGCCGCCCACTACCCGCTCACCCTCACCATCGCCCCCGGCGAGGACAGCATCCGCGTCACCTTCGGCTACCGCGCCGCACTGCTCGACCGCACCCTGATCGAGCAGACCGTGGCGCGCATGCGCCGCCTGCTCACCCGGATGGCGGACGGCCTCGACGTACCGGCCGGCAGCCTGCCGCTGCTTCTGGAGGGCGAGAGGGAGCGGCTGCTGGCGACCGCACGCGGCGCGGAACTCCGGCTGAACATACGGAACCTGAGCGTGCCGGACGTGGTGGCCCGGCAGGCCGTGCACCACCCCGGCACCATCGCCGTCACCGGTGCGGGCGAGGAACTGACCTACGGGCAGCTCCAGGAGGTGTCCACCGCGCTGGCCAAGGCCCTGACCGGCTCCGGGGCCGGCGCCGAGGACGGGGTCGGCATCCTGCTCGGCCGCTCCTCGGCCCAGGTCACCGCCGCCCTCGCCGTTCTGCGCGCGGGCGCCGCGTACGTCCCGCTGGACCCGCGCTGGCCCGCCGAACGCCTCGACCGCGTCACCGAGTCCGCCCCGCTGCGCGCCCTCGTCGTGGACGGGACCACGCGGGACAACCCCTGGGTGCGCGGACTCGGCATCCCCGTGCTCACCGTGGACTCCGCCGGACGCGTCGTCAGCGGCGGTCCCTTCGCCCCCGGCCCGCTGCCCGCCGTGTCCGGCGGCGACCGGCTGGCGTACGTCATGTTCACCTCCGGCTCCACCGGCCTGCCCAAGGCCGTCGGCGTCACCCACGCCGACATCACCGCTCTCGCCGCCGACCGCACCTGGGCCGACGGGGTCGCGGACGCCGTGCTGATGCACTCGGCGTACGTCTTCGACGCGGCCACCTTCGAGATCTGGGCGCCCCTGCTGAGCGGCGGCCGGGTCGTCGTGGCCCCGCCGGGAACGCTCCAGCCCGAGACGCTCCGGGACCTCGTCGCCCGGCACGGCGTGACGGCGGCCTTCCTGACCACCGCCCTGTTCAACGTCATCGCCGAGACCGACCCCGGCGCCCTCGGCCTGCTCCGGCTGGCCGCCGCCGGCGGCGAGGCCGCCACGCCCGGCGTGCTCCAGCGGTTGGCCACCGCCCACCCCGGCACGGCCGTCCTCAACGCCTACGGGCCCACCGAGACCACGACCTTCGCCACCCTCCACCGCGTCCCGGCCGACGCCCCGCCCGGCATGCCCCCGATCGGCCG
The DNA here is from genome assembly GCF_004784465.1 of Streptomyces griseoluteus. Lineage (GTDB taxonomy): Bacteria > Actinomycetota > Actinomycetes > Streptomycetales > Streptomycetaceae > Streptomyces > Streptomyces griseoluteus. The sequence continues at coordinate 285,155 of NZ_SRRU01000008.1, forward strand.
CCCGCTGGACGGCATGCGGGCCTACGTCCTGGACGCGGCCCTGCGCCCGGTGCCGCCCGGCGCCGAGGGAGAGCTGTACATCGCGGGCCCCGGTGTCGCGCGCGGCTACCTCGGGCGCCCCGGCCTCACCGCCACCCGGTTCGTCGCCGACCCCTTCGAGGGGGACGGCACCCGGATGTACCGCACCGGTGACGTGGTGCGCCGGGACACCGAGGGCCTGATCCACTACGTCAGCCGCGCCGACCAGCAGATCAAGCTGCGCGGCCACCGCATCGAGCCCGCCGAGATCGAGGGCGTGCTGCGCACCGACCCGTCCGTGCGCGCCGCCTACGTCCTGGTCCGCGAGGACCTCCCCGGCGACCGCACCCTCACCGCGTACGTCGTCCCCGCCCCCGGCCGCACCGCGGACCCCGGCAGGCTGGCCGCGCACATCGGACGCCACCTGCCCTCCTACATGGTGCCGTCCGCCATCCAGCCGCTCGACGCACTCCCGCTCACCGTCAACGGCAAGGTGGACCGGGCCGCCCTGCCCGCGCCCACGAGTACGGGACCGGGCGCCGCGGGACGCGCCCCGCGCGGGGCGCACGAGGAGATCGTCGCCGGACTGTTCGCGGACGTCCTGGGCGTGCCCCATGTCGGCGTCGACGACGACTTCTTCGCGCTGGGCGGCCACTCCCTGCTCGCCACCCGGCTGGTGGGCCGCGTCCGTACCGCGCTGGGCACCGAGACCGAGATCCGTACCCTCTTCGAGCACCCGACGGTCGCCTCCTTCGCCGCCGTCCTCGCCGACGGCGACCGCCCGGCCCGCCCCGCCCTGGTCCCGCAGCCGCGCCCCGAGGTGCTGCCGCTCTCCTACGCCCAGCGGCGGCTGTGGTTCCTGCACCGGCTCGACGGCCCCTCCGCCACCTACAACATCCCCTTCGCCGTACGCCTCGACGGCCCGCTGGACGGGGAGGCCCTGCGCGCCGCGCTGGACGACGTGGTGGCCCGGCACTCCGCGCTGCGCACCCTCTTCCCGGCCGACGGGGACGGTCCGCACCAGCACATCACCGAACCGGGCGCGGCGAGCGTGCCGTTCACCGTCCGGGACTCCGACGAGGACCGGCTCGACGCGGCCGTGGCGGAAACCGCCGCCGAGGCCATCGACATCGAGACCGAACTCCCTCTTTGGGCAACGTTGTTGCGGCTCGCCGACGACTCGCACGTGCTGGTCCTGGTCGTCCACCACATCGCCGCCGACGGCTCCTCCCTCGCGCCCCTCACCCGCGACCTGGGCACCGCCTACCGCGCCCGTGTCGGCGGTCAGCCCCCGGTGTGGACCGCGCCGCCGGTCGACCACGTGGACCACGCGCTCTGGCAGCGGGCCCTCCTCGGGGACGAGAACGACCCCGACAGCGTGCTCTCCGGCCAACTCGACCACTGGAAGCGGGCGCTGAGCGGGCTGCCCGAGCTGATCGAACTGCCGTGGGACCGGCCGCGCCCCGCCGTACCGCAACACCTCGGCGCCACCCACGACTTCACCCTGGACGCCGACCTCGCCCGCCGGATCGCGGACCTCGCCCGCACCAGCGGATGCAGCGTCTTCATGGTCCTCCAGGCCGCCCTCTCCCTGCTGCTCTCCCGGCACGGCGCGGGCGAGGACATCCCGCTCGGCACCGCCGTCGCCGGGCGCACCGACGAGGCGGCCACCGATCTGGTCGGCTTCTTCGTCAACACCCTCGTCCTGCGCACCGACCTCTCGGGCGACCCCACCTTCCGTGAACTCCTGGACCGGGTGAAGGAGTTCGACCTCTCCGCCTACACCCACCAGGACCTGCCCTTCGAGCGGCTGGTCGAACTCCTCAACCCCGCCCGCTCGCAGAGCCACCACCCGCTGTTCCAGACCATGCTCGTCCTCCAGAACCACAGCCCGGCCGCCCCGGTCGAGCTGCCCGGCCTCACCGTGAGCCCGGTCCCGGTGGAGCTGGAGGTCAGCAAGTTCGACCTGTCCTTCACCTTCACCGAGACCCACGACGACCAGGGCGCACCGGGCGCCATGCGGGCCGCCCTGGACTACGCGACGGAACTCTTCGACACGGCCACCGTGGAGGCCCTCGGCGAGCGCCTCGCCGGGCTGCTCACCGCCGTCACCGCCGACCCCGACCGCCCGCTGCGCGCCTACGACGTGCTCACCGACGCCGACCGCGCCCGCGTCACCGCCTGGGGCACCGGACCCGAGGCGGACCGGCCCCAGAGCGTCCCCGCCCTCCTCAGGCGCTGGGTACGCGGCACGCCGGACGCCCCGGCGGTCCGTGACGCCACCACCACGCTCACCTACCGCGAACTCGACGCCCTCGCCGACTCCGTCGCCGCCGAGCTCACCGCGCGCGGCATCGGCCCCGAGGACCGGGTCGCCGTCGCGCTGCCCCGCAACCGCGAGCTGCTGGTCACCCTGCTCGGCGTCCTCAAGGCCGGGGCCGCGTACGTACCGCTGGACCCCGACTATCCGGCCCGGCGCCTCACCCATATGGTCGAGGACTCACGGCCGCGACTGCTGCTGACCACCCCCGAGGTGCGCGAGCGGCTGCCCGAGCTCCCGCTGCCGTACGTCCACGTGGGGGACCTCGTGCAGGGCACGGCGTCCGCCCCCGCCCCCGGTGACCCCGACCCGGCGCACCCGGCGTACGTCATCTACACCTCCGGCTCCACCGGTCTGCCCAAGGGCGTCGTCGTCACCCACCAGGGAGTCGGCGCCCTGGCCCGGACCCATGCCGAGCGGCTGCGGGTCGGGCCGGGCCACCGGGTGTTGCACCTCGCCTCCGTCAGTTTCGACGCGGCGTTCTGGGAGATGTGCATGGGCCTGTTCACCGGGGCCTGCCTGGAGATCGACGAGCGCGACGCCCTGCTGCCCGGACCGGCCCTCGCCGGCACGGTCCGGGAGCGCGGGGTCACCCACCTCACCCTGCCGCCCGCCGCGCTCGCCGTGATGCCGCCCGGCTCGCTGCCCGAAGGCACCACCATCGCCCTCGCCGGTGAGGCGTGCCCGCCGCACCTGGTGCACACCTGGGCGCGCGACCGGCACCTGGTCAACGCGTACGGGCCCACCGAGACCACCGTCTGCGCCACCATGAGCGCCTTCCAGCACGCCGACGGCCCTCTAGCCCCCGACCGCACCGTGCCCATCGGCGTCCCCGTCGACGGCACCCGCGTCCACGTCCTGGACGACCGGCTGGCCCCCGTACCGCCCGGCGTGGTCGGCGAGTTGTACGTCTCCGGCGCCAGCCTGGCCCGTGGCTACCACGAACGGGCCGCCCTGACGGCGAGCCGGTTCGTCGCCGACCCCTTCGACCGCGCGGGCGGCCGGATGTACCGCACCGGCGACCTGGCCCGCTGGACCGCCGACGGCGAACTCGTCTACGTCTCGCGCGTCGACGACCAGGTCAAACTGCGCGGGTTCCGCATCGAGCTGGGCGAGATCGAGGCCGCCCTGACCGCGTTGCCCGGTGTCGGTTCCGCCTGCGCGATGGTCCGCGAGGACCGGCCCGGCGACCGGCGCCTGGTCGCCTACACCGTCGCGGAGGACGGGCAGCGGGTCCCCGACGGCACCGAACTGCGCGCCCGGCTCGCCGAGACGCTGCCGGACCACATGGTCCCGGCCGCCTACCTCACGCTCGACACCCTGCCCCTCACCCCCAACGGCAAGACCGACCGGCAGGCCCTCCCCGCGCCCGAGCGCACCGCGCCCGGCGAGGGCACCGCCCCGCGCACCCGCCTGGAACGCGAGCTGTGCGCGGCGTTCGCGGAGACCCTCGGTGTACCCGAAGTCGGCGTCCACGACGACTTCTTCGCCCTCGGCGGCCACTCCCTGCTCGCCGTCAACCTCGCCCAGCGGATCGAGGAACGCCACGGCCGGCGCCTGTCCCTGCGGGACCTCTTCGCCGCGCCGACCGTGGAGGGCGTCGCCCGCCTGCTCGAGCGCACGCCGGGGGAGCGGGGCTACGGCAGCGGACCCGACCTCGCCGCCGAGGTCCGCCTCGCCCCGGACATCACGGCCACCGTCCGCAGGAGCGCCCGTCCCGGCGCGCGCCCGCTGCTCACCGGTGCCTCCGGATTCCTGGGCGCGTTCCTCCTGCGGGACCTCATCGAGAGCACCGACGGCCCCGTCGACTGCCTGGTCCGCGCCGAGGACCCGCTGAGGGCGGCCGAGCGGCTGCGGGCCAACCTGGAGCACTACGGCCTCTGGCAGCCCCGCTACGAGACCCTGATCAACGCCGTGCCGGGCGACCTCGCCGCCCCCGGCCTCGGCCTGACCCCGGAGGACCGCACCGCCCTGCTCCGCCGCCTCGGCCCGGTCCTGCACAACGGAGCCCGCGTCAACTTCGCCGCGGGATACGGGGATCTGCGCGCCCCCAACGTCGCGGGCACGGAGGAACTGCTGCGGCTGCTCGCCGACTCGGCGTCACCGGGTATGCACTACATCTCGACCACCAGCGTGTTCGCCCCGGCGACCGGCCCCGACCCGGTCGTCATCACCGAGTCCACCCCGACCGGGCCGCCGGCCGGCCTGCCCGACGGGTACGCCCGCAGCAAGTGGGTCGCGGAGGGCCTGGTCGGACTCGCCGCCGAACGGGGTCTGCCGGTCGCCGTGCACCGGCCCGGCCGGATCAGCGGCGACACCGCCACCGGCGCCTGCCAGGACCGGGACCTGCTGTGGCAGCTCATCAAGGGCTGCCTCCAGGCCGGGGCCGTGCCCGACCTGCCGTACGGCTCCACCGACTGGGTGCCGGTGGACCACGTCAGCCGGGCGGTCGTGGCGCTCGCCGGGGCGGTGCAGCCGGGCGGCGAGGTCTACCACTTCACCAACCCGGACGCCCCGGACCTGGGCCGCGTGTTCGCGGCGGCCGCCCGGCTCGGCCACGAGCTGAGCACCGTCCCCGTCGAGGAGTGGCAGGCCCGCGTCGCCGCCGACCCGGACAACGCGGCCCAGCTCTTCCTCGGGGACGAGCCGCAGACCCGGCACGAGGCGATGGACCGGCGGCGCTTCGACTCCCACCAGACGGCCAAGGCGGTGGACACCCTGGGAGTCCACCAGCCCGACCTGACGGACGAGGTGCTCGCCCGCTACCTCACCTGGTTCCAGCGCACGGGCTTCCTGCCGGCGCCGGGGAAGGGAGGGACCGCGCGCTAGCGGGCGGACCGCTCGGCGGCGCGCTTGATGCCGTGCAGGGCTTCCTCCAGGCCGCGGCTGACGTGCTCGCCCTCGGTGTTGTCGGTGTGCAGCTCGACGGTCAGCCGCGAGCTGCCCGCCTCGTCGCCCGCGGCCACGTGCAGCCGGCCGTGGTAGTCGTCGGGGCCGGGCGCGCCCCACTCCAGGCTCTTGCCGTCCTCCAGCACATGGACCCACGCCTCGCTGGTGATGTCCTGCTCCGGCTCGCCGGGCGGGTCGATGTGCGCGGTGACGGTGACCCGGTCCCCGCCCTCCGGCTCGACCGCGGTCAGCCGGGGGAGGTAGGACGGGAGGTTCTCCACGTCCGCGAGGTAGTCGAAGAGCCGGTCCGCGGGGACGGCCACGGTGATCGATTTGTCGTAGTTACCCATGGTCCCGCTGTGCCCCGGCGCGGGGGGCGGTAATGGTGCGGACGGTCGGATTGATCCGGACGGGCGAACCGGCGCGGACGGCTGCCCCGGTACCGGGTCACGGGGCCCTCCTCGCTCCCCTCGCCGAACGGGTGGCGCAACGGTCGTGCGGTGGTGGGCGCGGACATCCGCGGTCGCTGCCGAAGCGACGGGTTACCGCTGGGATCAGCGTCCCACCCCACGCCGCCTCAAGTGATCCTTTTACCGGTCGGTCCTGCCTGTGTCCGGAGACGGGGCCGTCCGCGTGGGGCCAACCGGAGCACACCCGCATGCGCGGTTCCACCTCCGGTTCGAGGCTTGGCTTCATGAACATCCGTCCATGGGTCGTCGTCGAGGCACCGGACGGTCGTGGCCTTCGCCGGGTGACCATCGGCGGGGAGACCGTGGGCACTGCCTGGTCGCTGCGTGAGCTGCGAAAGCTGCTGGATCGCCTCGGGTACCCGGATGTGGATATGGAGGATCCGGCGTCGGTGTGCTGGCGCGGCGGCGACAGCAGTACCTGGCCCGCCCGGGTCTGGAGAAGGCGTGTGACCAGCGTCCTCCTGATGCTGGGACTGGTCGCGTCCGCGGTCCTCAACGGAATCATCGGATGGCCGGACGCCTCCGGCGCCCTGACTTTCGCGCAACGAATAACCGGGGCCCTCTTCGTCCTGTCCAGTCTGATACAGGTCGCGGCAGCGATCTCGGTACTCGACTACTGGGGAAGACGGCAGTCGAAAGTCTCCGGTGCGATCGTCCTGCTCGGTGTCCTCATATCGCTCGGTACCGACAGCCTTCTCCTTCTGATGTGGCTCGAAGAGCGGGAGTACACGCCCTACATGCTGGCGTTCATGCCTCTCTGGTGCTGGTCGGTGTGGGCCCTCGTCCTGCTGGTACGGGAGAAAACATGGAAGGGAGTTCCGCAACCCAAGCGATTCGCGGCCGGCGTGTTCGTATCGGCCCTCCTGACCGCTCTCAGTCTGGCGTACTCAACCATGTACCAACCAGCAGTTGCCCCTATGCGTTTCGCGCTGAAGGCGGAATTTGGGACGGCGCGGGAAGATCGCGTACGTCCCTTCATCCAGGTCCCATTGAAACTCTCTGTCCGGAACACTGGAGAGGTCTCGGTATACGTCGTCATCAATGACTTCACCGTGTACGGCAGAACTGCCAAGTATTCCGAGGAGGGTAACCTGGCGAAGCAGCAATGGAAGAAGAGCTTCGAGAAGAGTGAGACGAGAGAGGAAGCGGAACTGCACGTCGATCAACTGGAATACACGCGGATCAGCAGCGGGCGATTCTATCGGCCGGGTGAAGTTCTCGGCAGTGGACAGGAGGACGCTCGGGTGCATGTGTTTGAGATTCCCAAGAAGGTCCGGTACGACCTGCTGCGCGTCGACCTTCAGGTCACGTACATGAGGAAGGATCGAGGGCGGATCGACGTGGGGAATTTCAGCGAACCACACGCCTCGTGGATCAAGACGGAACCACACGCCTCGGGGATCAAGACGAGCCCGTACTACTGCCATCCGTCGTTGTGCGGGGAAACGCTCAGGTACCACGGCCGGGTGCGTCACAACGACAACCTGATAAACGTGACGCGCAAACCACGCTATGTGACGGCGGAATGGTCGCCGAAAAAAGGCCCTAAATACTCAATTTCTTCCACTTACGATTTCGAAGGAGGAGGGGCCGCGGGTGATCCTGCCGAAGAAGCGAGAGAGGTTGACAGGTTCGGCGTATCCACGGTTTATGCCTATTCGGAGGTGTCCGTGGCGGAGTTGCTGAGGACTATTCCATCTCCTTAGCCATCTTGACCCAGGAACCCGATTTGACCCCGGAATCCTGATCGAGTTGCAGGGCCACCCGGAGGCAATGAAGCCCCGGAGTGGCGAGGGTCTCGAAGAGTTCACTCGCCGGTACGGCATCGGCGAGCTTGGGGATAAGAAGTTTGATTTTCAGTCGAGCGTTGACAGATTCCTCATTCAGCAACTGGACGAGTACATCAAGAGAGTCGTCCCCTGATGCGTCCGATTTCCAGAAATCGTTGACGCCTTCGGATTTCCACTTGGCTGGTACTACGCTCTTGAGATCGCGGTTCAGAGTGTCGTCCGAGACGGAATCGAAGACGGCATTGGTGCAGATTTCGGCCGCCTTCGGGAGTGGTTCGTCCGGCAGGCCCTGCGCGGAGGCGGCTTCCTCCTGCTTCTTCTTCATGCGCTCGGTCTGCTCGTCCGAGTCACCCTGATCGTCCAGGGACGAACTGGCCTCGTGCGTGGTTTCCGCGAGCTCCTTCCGCTCCTTGTCGGGAGTGTTCGGGTCGCTGATGATGACCAGCGAAGCAGTCACTGACTTCGCGAGCTTCAAGGTCTTTGCAGGAGGGTCATGGGTTACGGCGGTGGTCACGTTGTTCACGGTCCCGCTCAGCGGTACGCGCAGCCCCTGCGGCGTCTTGTGGTCACCGATCACGCCCAGGGCCAATGCCGACCTCTCCGCGACCAGGGTGTACGTGCGCCGCTGCCCGGGCGACGTCCCTGACTGGTTCGCTGCGTCCAGCACGGCGGTCACCTGCTTCACGAGCTCGGTCAACTGTCTCCGCAGCGGTTGAGGTGTCTCAGGATCGGCGATCACGTCCAGGGTGGAGCTCAGAGCCCGCGCGGTCCTGATGACACCGTCACGCTCCTGCGGCGAGGTCCCCGGGTCCTCTACCGCCCGTAGGGCAGTGGTCAGTTGCCCCAGGCTGGGGGCCAACTCCTCCGGAACCTCCCCCTTCTTCTGGTTCAGATCCCCCGTCACTTCATCGATGTCTTCGTTCTGCTGCGTCTCGGCGTGGGACGCCGATGTATCGCCTTCGCTGGGACTGGACGGCTCATCGGTGTCCGACGTCTTGCTCGGGTGCGGGGTCTCGGTCGAACTCGGAGTCCCGCCCGGAGATGATGTCGTCGAGGGCGGAGTGCTCGGCGTCGACGAAGGAGTTGACGTCGTGTCCGACGGAGCATCCGGCGTCGATGGGGGAGTGGGCCGCGGTGACGGAGGCGCGGGTGAAGAGGGGGGTGACCGACGAGGCTGGTCCGCCTGGGCCTCGCTGGGGACTTGAGAGGCCGGCAGGGGGATCAGGGGGGCTGCGGGCAACCCGAGCGCTACTGCCAGGGCGGATGCGCCGGCCATGTGCAGGACGTGTCGCCGAGTGGTTCTGGCCATCGTGCGTCCAGACGGGATATACGTCGTGCTGCTTCGTCCGTTGCGGACAAAACTTTTAGAGAGTGGTCCAACGGCTTGCTTCCGCGTACAGGTCCGGTGCAAAAGCCGCTACAAGAAGATTTTTCACCGGTTCGGCGCATCACGCAACGTGAGTCCGAGCGTTTGCAGAAGTACCTCGGTCGGAGGGAGCGTCAGCTCGGGGGCCGTGCTCCCCGCGAACCGTGCCATGCCACCCTTCTCGGTTCGCGTGCGGCAGCCGGGGCAGCGGCCCGTTCGGACGGTGGCGGAGGGGAGAGGGAAGGGATGGCACACCGATGGGCCCCACTTGCAACAGTCGAAGGTCAGGTCGCCCTGGCCGGACTGACCCGGAACGGAAGGCCGTTCAGCTCTCCGTCTCAGGCTCGGGTACGGCCGGTACCGCGCGACCGCGAACGGCCCCGACCACCGCGCCCCTCCCGATCAGAGCCGCGAGCGCGGCGAGCCGCTCCCCCTCCCGTCGAGCAGCCGCCGTAACACCTCGCCGACCACAGTGGATCAAGAGGCCGGACGCACGAGATAGCGCGCGACGCCCGAGCTGAGCAGGGGTTTCGCGGGTGGGCAGGATTATTCGGCCGCCTCCGGGAAACGCGGACCGGGACCGCTTGACCGCGAGCGCCAGGAGGCGACCATGAGTGACGAGACCCCGATGGCGGACGACGCCTACCAGCCCACCGGCGGCAATGAGGAGCAGGAGGACGCCGCGCCGCTGGATCTGCAGGACGCGGTCGGTGAGCGGGACTACGACGAGATCCTCGACGAGGGGTACTCCCCGCCCGAGCGGCCACTGGGCGTCAACAAGTACGGAACCACGGCCGCCGAGCAGCATGACGGGGAGACGCTGGACGAGCGGCTGGAGCAGGAGGTGCCGGATGTGTCCGCGCCGGCCGGGGACGGGGTGGGTGACCTGCCCGGCGGGGAGGGCGAACCGGTCGACCCGGAGGTCGGCGACGCCCGCGCGGGCCGCCTGGTCGCCCCGGACGAGGGCGCGCACACCGACACGGTGAGTGAGGAGGTCGCGGAGGACGTCGGTATCGACGGGGGCGCGGCGGGCGCCGAGGAGGCGGCCGTGCACGTGATCCGGGACGAGGGCTGACCGCGCACGGGTTCTTACCGAGTGGTGACGCCGGGGCGGTGAACCGGGGAAACGGACGTCCGGGCGCCTAGCTTAAAGGCCATGCGTGTATTGGTCACCGGCGGTGCCGGGTTCATCGGGTCGCACGTCGTGGACGTGCTGCGGGCGTCCGGGCACGAGGCCGTGGTCTTCGACGTCCGCGACGATCCCGCCGCGGACGTGCGGGACCGGGAAGCGGTCACCCGCGCCCTCGCCGGGGTGGACGCCGTGTGTCACCAGGCCGCCATGGTCGGCCTCGGCAACGGTGTCGACGACGCGGCCGAGTACGTCTCCCGCAACGACCTCGGCACCGCCGTCCTGCTGGCCGCGATGGCGGAGACGGGCGTGCCACGGCTGGTGCTGGCCGGGTCCATGGTGGTGTATGGCGAGGGTCGCTACGAGTGCCCCGCCCACGGGGTCGTACGGCCGGGCCCGCGCGCCGAGGCCGACCTGAAGGAAGGCCGCTTCGAGCCGCCCTGCCCCGTCTGCGGCACCGCGCTCGTCCCCGGCCTGGTGGGCGAGGACGCCCCGGCCGACCCGCGCAACGTCTACGCCGCCACCAAGCTGGCCCAGGAGCACCTGGCCGCCGCCTGGGCCCGCGCCACCGGCGGCACCGCGCTCTCCCTGCGCTACCACAACGTGTACGGCCCCCGGATGCCCCGCGACACCCCGTACGCCGGAGTCGCCGCGTTCTTCCGCTCGGCGCTGGAACGGGGCGAGGCGCCAACGGTGTTCGAGGACGGGGGCCAGCGGCGCGACTTCGTGCACGTACGGGACGTGGCGGCGGCGAACCTGGCCGCGCTCACGGCGCCGGACCGGCCAGGCGTGCTCACCGCGTACAACACCGGCAGCGGCGAGCCCCGTACGGTCGGCGAGCTGGCCCGGGCGCTGGCCGCCGCGCACGGTGGCCCGGAGCCGGTCGTCACCGGCGAGTACCGCCTCGGCGACGTGCGGCACATCACCGCGGACTCCGCCCGGCTGCGCACCGAGCTGCACTGGCGGCCCGGGGTCACCTTCGCCGACGGGATGGCGGACTTCGCGGGGACCGGCTGAGTCAGGAGGCCGGGGCGGGCAGGGTCACCTCGAAGCGGCAGCCGCCGGGGATGTTCCGCACGCTCGCCCGCCCCTGGTGCGCCTCCACGATCCCCCGGACGATCGCCAGCCCGAGCCCCGCGCCCGCCGGCGGTGTCCGCGCGTCCGTGCCGCGCCAGCCGGTGTCGAAGACGCGGGGCAGGTCCTCCTCCGGAATGCCGCCGCAGCCGTCGGTCACCGACAGCACGACGCCCTCCGGCGCCCGCCGGGCCGCGACGGCGACCGTGCCGTCGGCCGGGGTCCGGCGGATGGCGTTGACCAGCAGGTTGGCGATGACCCGGCTCATCTCCTTGCCGTCCACCTCGACCGGCACCGGCCGCACCCCGTCGCCCACCAGCCGTACGCCGTGCTCGCGGGCGAGCGGGCCGACCCCGGCGAGGGCGTCGCCCACCAGGTCGTACAGCGAGATCCGCGAAGGGCTCAGGGGCAGCGTCCCGGCGTGGATGCGGGAGAGTTCGAAGAGGTCGCCGACCATGCCGTTGAGGCGTTCCACCTCGGTGCGCATCTGCCGCAGATAGCGGGCCGGATCGGCGGCCACCCCGTCCTCCAGCGCCTCCGACATGGCGCGCAGACCGGCCAACGGGGTCCGCAGGTCGTGCGAGATCCAGGCGACCAGCTCGCGCCGGGACGCCTCCAGGGCGCGTTCGCGCTCGCGGGAGGCGGCCAGCCGGCCGCTGGTCGCGGCCAGTTCCCGGCTCAGGGCGTCCAGTTCGGCGGTGGCCGGTGCGGCGGGTGCGGAGAAGGCGCCCGCGTCGCCGAAGTGCCGTGCCGCGTCCGTCAGTTCCCGGCTGCGGGCGACCACCCGGCGGCCCAGGAGGAGCGCACTCGCCAGCGAGACGACCGCCGCCATGGCGACGACCGTGGTCACCACCCGCAGGTCGTGCGGGGACAGGAACATCGCCCAGGCCACCGCCATGGTGCCCGCCAGCATGGCGAACACGCCGACACCCGCGACGACGGTGAGCGAGGCGGTCAGCGAGCGGCGCCGCACCAGCCGCAGCACGGCGGCGCCGAGCAGACCGGAGGCGGCGGCACCGAGGAAGGCGTACAGGGCGATGAGGAGGTTGTCACGCACGTCGGTCCTCCTCCGGCCCGGCGGCCGCGTCCGGTTCGAAGCGGTAGCCGACGCCCCACACGGTACGGATCAGCCGGGGCCGGGCCGGGTCCTCCTCGACCTTGCCGCGCAGCCGGCGGACATGGACGGTCACCGTGGACAGGTCGCCGAAGTCCCAGCCCCACACCTCCCGCATCAGCTCCTCGCGGCCGAAGGCACGGCCCGGATGCCGCAGGAAAAATGCCAGCAGATCGAACTCCCGCAGGGTCAGGGCGAGTTCGGTGCCGTTCCGGGTGGCCCGACGGGCCGCCGTGTCGAGCGTCAGGCCCCCCGCCGCCAACGGGCCGGGGGCGGCCGGCACCCGGCCGGCGGGGCGGGTGCGGCGCAGTACCGACTCCACGCGCAGCACCAGCTCGCGCGGGCTGAACGGCTTCGTCACGTAGTCGTCCGCACCGACCTCCAGGCCGAGCACACGGTCGTCCTCGTCACCGCGGGCGGTGAGCATGATGACCGGCACCGGGCCGCGCTCCCGCAGCCGGGCGCACACCTCCAGCCCGTCCATGCCGGGCAGCATGAGGTCGAGCACCACCAGGTCGGGCCACCGGCCGGCGGCGGACGCGAGGGCGGAAGGGCCGTCCGCGGCGCGGTCCACCGCGTGTCCGGCACGGACCAGGTACCCGGCGACGACCTCCGCGACGGTCGGGTCGTCGTCCACGACCAGTACGCGGCCCGCGGACGGGGTTGTGTTCGGCTGCTGCATGCCCTCAGCCTGGCACCCCGGCCGGGCCCCGGCCCCCACGGCAGCCGGACGTCCGCGTTTCGTAAGGAGCGGAAGTCCGGTTCGTCCCGGTTCGGCTTCGTAGGGTGAAAGCCGTGACCACCTCACCCCCACCCACCGCTGCCCTCGTGGACGTCGTGCTGCCCTGCCTGGACGAGGCAGAGGCGCTGCCCTGGGTGCTGGCCCGCATCCCGGCGGGCTGGCGCGCCATCGTCGTGGACAACGGCTCCACCGACGGCTCCGCCGAGGTCGCCAGCGCCCTGGGCGCGACCGTCGTACGCGAGGAGCGGCGCGGCTTCGGCGCCGCCTGCCACGCCGGGCTGCTCGCCGCCACCGCGGACCTGGTCTGCTTCTGCGACTGCGACGCCTCTCTCGACCCGAGCCTGCTCGTGCCCTTCGTCGAGGAGGTGCGCGCGGGCGGGGCCGACATGGTGCTCGGGCGGCGCCGTCCGCAGGGGCGGGGGAGCTGGCCCGCGCACGCCCGCGCGGGAAACCTCGCGCTCTCCCTGCTGCTGCGCCGCCGCACCGGACTCACCCTGCGCGACCTCGGCCCGCTGCGTGCGGTCCGCCGCGCACCGCTGCTCGCCCTCGGTCTCACCGACCGGCGCAGCGGCTACCCCCTGGAGATGGTGGTCCGCGCGGCCGACGCCGGCTGGCGGGTCGTCGAGCACGACGTGCCGTACCTGCCGCGTTCCGGCGCCTCCAAGGTCACCGGCACCTGGCGCGGCACCTGGCAGGCGGTACGCGACATGAGCCGGGTCCTGCGGGACACGCCCCCGGACCGGCGGGAGCGGACGGCAACGGGGGGTACCCGGTGAAGGCAGGGCCGCCCCCCGGCGCTGCGGTACCTGGAGAACGCCCATGACCACTCTCCTCGTCATCGCCAAGGAACCCCGGCCGGGCAGGGTCAAGACCCGCCTCACCCCACCGTTCACGCCCGTGCAGGCCGCCGCGCTCGCCGAGGCCGCGCTCACGGACACCCTCCGCGCGGTGGCCGCCGCGCCCGCGAGACGCCGGGTACTGGTCCTGGACGGGCGGCCGGGGCCCTGGCTGCCCGCCGGGTTCGAGGTCGTCCCGCAGTGCGGGGGCGGCCTCGACGAACGGCTGGCGGACGCCTTCGCCCGCTGCACCGGGCCCACTCTGCTGGTCGGCATGGACACCCCACAGATCACCTCCGACCTGCTGACCCTGGACTTCACCGACTGTGACGCCCGTTTCGGCCCGGCCGAGGACGGCGGCTTCTGGGCCCTCGGCCTGGCCCGCCCCGAGCCCGGGCTGCTGCGGGGCGTTCCGATGTCCGTGCCCGAGACGGGGAGCGTGCAGCGTGAGCGGCTGGCCGCCGCCGGGCTGCGGGTGCGTGAGCTGCCCCGGCTGCGGGACGTCGACACCGCCGCCGACGCCCGCGCCGTGGCCGCCCTCGCCCCCGACACCGCCTTCGCCGCGCGTCTGGCGGCCCTCACCCACTCCGGAGCAGCATGAGCACCGCGACCGCGCCCGCCTGGGCGGCCTCCGACCCGTACGCCACCGCGCTGCGCACCGGCCGGGGCCCGCTGTTCCTGCGGCGCGGCGACGGCTGGCTGCTGCCGCTGGACGTGGAGCGCTGGTGCGCGGCGGCCGACGCCGTGGACCGGGCGGTGCTGGACCGCTGCGAAGGGACCGTGCTCGACGTGGGCTGCGGCCCCGGCCGGCTGGTGGCCGAACTCGCCGCGCGCGGCCGCAGCGCCCTGGGCGTCGATGTGAGCGAGGCAGCGGTGGCCCGTACCCACACGCTCGGTGGGCAGGCGCTGCACCGCTCGGTGTTCGACCCGCTGCCCGGCGAGGGAAGCTGGGGCACGGTGCTGCTCATGGACGGCAATGTGGGCATCGGCGGCGATGTGACCGCCCTGCTGGCCCGGATGCGTGAACTCCTGCGTAGCGACGGCCTGTTGGTCGTCGAGACGGTGCCGGGAGACGTGGACGAGCGGGCCCGGGTATGCGTGGTGGACGTGACGCACGGCGGGGGAGCGGTGGGCGAGCCGTTCCCCTGGGCCCGCATCGGCACCCCCGCGCTGCTGGAACTCGCGCGGCGCGGGGGCTGGCCGGAGACCGTTCAGTGGACGGACGGCGAGCGGTGCTTCGTGGCCCTGCGCAGCCGCAGGACGAGCAGCAGGGCGGAGCCGCCGAAGAGGACGGCCGTGATGAGCAGCCAGCGGAGCAGGAACACGTCCGGGTCGAGCCCGGTGGCCGACCGGTAGCGGTCGGCCGACAGGCCGAGGATCAGCGGGCACCACACCAGGAGCGTCAGCCCGGACAGCACGGCGGGCACGCGTACGTACAGCGTCCACCGCGCGGCGGTCCCGGCCCGCAGCGCGCGGTCGAGCGCGGAGTAGAGCGGCAGCAGCACCAGGTCGTGCAGCAGCGCCGCCCCCACGAACCAGAGGACCACCCCCAGCCAGTCGCCGGAGAGCAGCCGTACCCCGGCGTAGGCGACGAGCGCGAACGAGCAGACCAGCAACAGCAGTTGCAGCGGACTGCCGAGCGGGACACGGAAGGTCGGCAGGCGCATCACAGATCTCCGAAGGTCAGCCGGCCCACCCACTTGGTGTTGTGGACGCCGGGAGCGGCGGGCACGATGATCCGCGCCGGATAGCCGTGGTCGGGGGACAGCTCCTCGCCGTTGACGTACAGGGCGAGCAGGGAACGCGGGTCGGACACCTGGTTGGCACGCAACGCCGCCCGCCGGAAAGCACCGTGCCGCTGGAGCGATTCCACGAGCACGTCGGGCGGACCGCCCTCGTAGCCGGCGAGCGCGGCGAGGTCGCGCAGCCGCACCCCGCGCCACCACTGGTCCGCCGTGGACCACCCCTCGACGCAGGCGATCGGCAGCGACGAGCTGTGCTGCGGCATACGGAGCAGCTCGGCCCGGCTGAGCCGGACCGTGCCGGCCGGGCCGGTGAGGACAAGGCGCCAGGCGTCCGGATGGGTGTCGGCGGCGGTGATCCCGGCGTAGCGGGCCGTCTTGTTGATCTGGAAACCGTTCGGGCCGCCACCGGGATCGGCCCCGCCGTGCGGAGCGAGCAGCGCGGTACGGCGCAGCGGCCCGCCGAGGCTCTGCCCCACCGTCGTCACGAACAGCAGCAGCGAACCCCCGCCGACCAGCCACAGTGCGCCCCGCCGGGAGACGGTGGGCGGGGCAGGTCGGGGCGCTTCCAACTCCGCCTCGTCTCGCCGTCGTGCGCGAACGGCACGCACCGCCGTCGGAGCCCGCAGCGCCGCATGGACGACGAACGCGGCGATGAACACCCAGGCGCCGTAGAAGTGCAGGGGATAGAAGGAGCCGGGAAAGACGTACTCCAGCTGGATGTTGAGCAACCCGGTGACGAACTGGAACAGCGCGCCACCCACCAGGAGCAGCAGCGAGACCCGCTCCAGCGCGTGCGCCACCGAACGGGCCGGCGGCAGCGTGAACAGCTTCGGCACCACGGACCACAGCTTGGCCAGCAGGACCGGGACCAGCACCACGCCCAGCGTGACGTGGACGCCCTGGCTCAGCCGGTACAGCCAGGACGGCCCGGCCGGCCAGTCGAAGAGGTAGAAGCCGAGCACCCCCTTGTCCGGGGTCGTGTCGTTCACCGGTGAGAGGTCCGGGTTGTAGGCGGCGTACGACACCAGGCCGGTCACGAACAGCACGCTGATGCCGCCGAGCAGCACCAGCCCGAGCACCGCCGTGAACCAGGTGCCGCGCAAGGGGCTGCGCCAGAAGTGGGAAGAGGTGGGAAGCCGGGGATCGTCGCGCATGCCCCGACCGTAGGCCCGGCAGCACCCCGGAACGGGCCCGCGACCCATGACGAAACGCTGACGTCCGGCCCGGAAGGGGGACCGGGGCCGCCCCTACGGCCTAGCGTGCCGATGTGATCCCCCGCGAGCCCCACACCCCCCGCCGTGACCTGTACGCCGCGGCGGCAGCCGTCCTGCTGGTGACCGCCGCCGTCCTGGTCGGCCGTCACATCCAGGACGCCCACCACACCCTGTTCGTGCACTGGCCCCCGCTCTTCGCCGACTGGGACCCGCACGTCGGCCCCGGCACCCCGGCCGCGCTGATCCTCGCGGCCGCCGCAGTGGCGTACGGTCCCACGCTCGCCGCCCGGCTCCCCTGGCGGGCCCTGCCCTGGGTGGCCTGGGCCGCGTCCGCCGCCTGGAGCGTCTCCCTCGCCCTGGTCGACGGCTGGCACGACGGCATCGCCACCCGGCTCACCACCGCGAACGAATACCTCCAGGTCATCGGCCGCTTCCACGACATCCCGGCCACCCTGCGCGGCTTCGACGGCCATATCCTCGCGGGCGTCCCCGGCAACTGGCCCGCCCATGTCGCCGGCCATCCGCCCGCCGCCACGCTCACCTTCGTCCTGCTGGACCGGATCGGGCTGGGCGGGGGCGGCTGGGCCGGGATGTGGTGCGTGGTGCTGGGCGCGTCCGCCTCCGCCGCGGTGCTGGTCGCCGTACGCGCGCTGGCGGACGAGCGCCTCGCCCGGCGGGCGGCGCCCTTCCTGGTGTTCGCCCCGGCCGCGGTCTGGATGGGCTCCTCGGCCGACGCCTACTTCGCCGCGGTGGCCGCCTGGGCACTGGCCTGCCTCGCGCTCGCCCTCACCCGGCGTTCACTGCTGTGGGCGGCCGCCTCCGGTCTGCTGGCCGGTCTGACCGGCTATCTCTCCTACGGCCTCACCCTGATCGCCCTGATCGGCCTCGCGGTACTCGTCCTCGCCCGCGCGGACCTCCGGGCCCGCCCCCTGCTCGTGCTGCCCTTCCTGGCCGGGCTGGCCGTCACCCCCGTGGTGTTCGGCCTGCTCGGCTTCAACTGGTGGACGGCATACCACCTGCTGGTGACCCGCTACTACCAGGGCGTCGGCGGCACGCGCCCCTACAGCTACTGGATCTGGGCCAACCTCGCCTGCGCCGCGATCATCACCGGCCCGGCGACGGCAGCGGCCCTCCCGCGCACCGTGGGCTCCCTCGTCCACCGCGGCGACCGCCCCGCCACCCGCCTTGCCCTGATCGTCTGCGCGGCCCTGGCCGCCCTGCTGATCGCGGACGTGTCCGGCATGAGCAAGGCGGAGACGGAACGCATCTGGCTCCCCTTCGCGGTGTGGCTGCTGGCCGCGTGCGCCCTGCTGCCCCGCCCCCGAGCCTGGCTCGCCGCCCAGGTGATCCTGGCCCTGCTGCTCAACCACCTTCTGCTGACGGGATGGTGAGACGCCCGGTGCTCAGGGCCGGTGGGAGAGGTCGAGTTGGTACCAACTCCCCGACCTGCCCCCGAGGTCGGCCGGACCGGCGGGACCGGTGCGGACGAACCCCGCCTTGAGCAGCACGCGCTGAGAGGCGATGTTCTCGTGGGCGGCGGCCGCGCGGAGGGTGTGCAGGGCGTGTCTGCCCGACGCCAGGGCGCACAACTCCCGTACGGCCGCGGTCGCCACGCCCCGCCCGCTGGCGTGCTCCGCCACCCGGTAGCCGACCTCGGCGGTGCCGTCGGCGAGGTCGTAGAGGTTGAAGCGGCCAAGGACCGTGCCGGTCCCGGTGACGAGCAGGTAGAAGGCGCAGACGCCGGCGGCCTGTTCGGCGAGGAGGGCGGTGTAGCGGTCGGTGAAGCGGGCGAAGTACTCGTCGCCCCGGTCGGGGACGGCGGCGGCGAAGTAGTCGCGGTTCGCCAGCTCGAACGCCAGCACGGCCGGGGCGAGTTCGGCGCTCAGTGGTTTGAGCGAGGGCGCCGCCCCGCCCCGCTCAGCGGCGGACATCCACCGAGGCCAGGAAGTCGCCGATCAACGCGGTGAGCGCGGCGGGCTGTTCCAGTGTGCTGCTGTGCCCCGCCCCCGGCACCACCTCCAGCCGGGCCCCCTCGACGGCGGCCGCGATGCGCTCCGCGTCTGCGGGGGGAGTGGCCAGGTCGTCGGCGCCGACGGCGACCAGCGTGGGTAGCGAGATGCGACTCAACTCGGCGTGGCAGGGCTCCCGTTCGATGACTCCCAGCACGGCCTGGCGTATCCCGGCCCGCTCGCAGCGCCGCAGGCGGCGTACCCATTCGTCGATCACCGGCTTGCTCGCCGGGTCGGCCAGGAAACCGGGGCCGAACATCGCGGTCTTCACCTTCCCCAGCACCGGCCCGACGCCGGTGAACCGGTAGACGCGCGCCAGCAGCCGGTACTCGGCCGCCTTGTCCGACGGCTCGCCGTCCGCGCTCGTGTCCAACAGCGTGAGCGAGCGCAGGAGGTCGCCGTGCCGGGCCGCGATGCGCTGGCCGACGAAGCCGCCCATGGAGAGACCGACCCAGTGCACCGGCCCGAGGCCGAGGTGTCCGATCAGGGCGACGGCGTCGGCGGTCAGGGTGTCCATGTCGTACCCGGACGGCGTCGCGGGGGTGTCGCCCTGGCCGCGCCAGTCCACGGTCACACAGCGGTACCGCTCCCGGAGCACCTCGATCTGCGGATGGAACATCCAGCCGCTGAACAGCAGCCCGTGACCGAAGACGACGGCCGGCGCGTCCGGGCTGCCCGCAGGCGCGCCGGTGTCGGTGTAGGCGATCGCTGCGCCATTGACCTCGGCAGTGGGCACGTGCGGCTCCTTCGCTCCAACAAGCGCTCCGCGAAGCGCCTCCGGTGGGAGCCGAGCATAGGGACGTACCGAGCCAATGGCACAGCGGCGTGCGCGAGTTGGATCCACTCCATCGCCTGCGCGAACGCGGGCACGACTTGCTGAGGCTGGGGTACCGCTTCCGGCCGCCGCTCGATCAGGTCCCACGCCGTCGTCGCTCAGAGTATTCCGGTGTGGCGCGGGCGGTGCATACCCGAACCCGGTCGTAGCCTGGCAAAGGGGACTTTGTCGTCGGCACGGCCGGAACAGGAGGGGCCCGAGATGGACCGCGAGCACGCTTCCGCCGCCCCGGCGGCGGACGAGCGGCGGCGGCTGCCGCGTACCGATGTGCTGCTGGCCGACCCCCGGCTGGACGCGGCGGCGGCGCGGCTCGGGCGACGGCTGGTCAAGGACGTGGTCGCCGGCGTGCAGGCCCAGGCGCGGAACGGCGAGGTGCCCGTCGCCGAGATCGCCGACCGTGCGGTGGCCGCGCTGCCCGCCACCGCCTCCGCGCTGCGCCCCGTCATCAACGCGACGGGCGTCCTGCTCCACACCAACCTGGGCCGCGCCGCGCTCTCCGAGGCCGCCCGGGACGCCGTACTGGCCGCCTCCGGCACCACGGACGTGGAACTCGACCTCGGCACCGGCGTGCGTGCCCGGCGTGGCCGTTCCGCCCTCGACGCGCTGCTGCGGGCCGTACCGGCCGCCGAGGCCGCGCACGTCGTCAACAACGGCGCGGCCGCACTCGTGCTGGCCGCCACCGCGCTCGCGCGGGGCCGCGAGATCATCGTCAGCCGGGGCGAGATGGTGGAGATCGGGGACGGCTTCCGCCTGCCCGACCTGCTCGTCTCCACCGGCGCCCGGCTCCGCGAGGTCGGCACCACCAACCGCACCACCCCCGCCGACTACGCCGCCGCCGTCGGCCCGGACACCGGCTGCATCCTGAAGGTCCACCCCTCCAACTTCCGTGTCACCGGCTTCACCCGGGAGGCTTCCGTCGCCGAACTCGCCCAGCTCGGCGTGCCGGTGGTCGCTGACATCGGCTCGGGGCTGCTCACCCCGGAACCGGCGCTGCCCGACGAGCCCGACGCGACGAGCCGGCTGCGCGCCGGTGCCTCCCTGGTCACCGCCAGCGGCGACAAGCTGCTCGGCGGCCCCCAGTGCGGACTGCTGCTGGGCAACGCCGACCTCGTACGGACCCTGGCCCGGCACCCGCTGGCCCGCGCCCTGCGGGTCGACAAACTGACCCTCGCCGCACTGGAGGCGACGGTACGCGGCCCGCTGCCCCCGACCGTGAGCGCGCTGCGGGCCGACCCCCGGGCCCTCCGGGAGCGCGCGGAAAGGCTCGCCGGGACGCTGTTCGCCGATGGGATCGACTGCCGGGCCGTGGACACCGAGGCGGTGGTCGGCGGGGGCGGAGCGCCGGGGGTGACGCTGCCGAGCGCCGCCGTCTCCCTGCCCGCCGCCTACGCGGCCCGGTTGCGTGGTACCGAGCCCGCCGTGATGGCCCGCGTCGAGGACGGCCGCTGCCTGCTGGACCTGCGGGCCGTACCCGAGGCCGCCGACGCCGAGCTGGCGGAGGCCGTACGCCGGGTCGCGCCGGGGACGGGGAGCTGACCGTGCACGTCATCGCCACCGCGGGCCACGTCGACCACGGCAAGTCCGCGCTGCTGCGCGCCCTGACCGGTATGGAGCCCGACCGCTGGGCCGAGGAACGGCGCCGGGGCATGACGATCGACCTCGGCTTCGTCTGGACCCGGCTGCCCGCAGCCGGGGACATCGCCTTCGTGGACGTCCCCGGACACGAACGCCTCGTCGGGAACATGCTCGCCGGGGCCGGGCCCGTCCCGGCTGTCCTGTTCGTGGTCGCCGCCGACCAGGGCTGGCAGCAGCAGTCCGAGGAGCACCTCGCCATCCTCGACGCGCTCGGCGTACGGCACGGCGTCCTCGCCGTCACCCGCAGCGACCTGGCCGACCCGGACGCGGTCCGCACGGAGGCCCTGGCCCGGATCGGGGAGTCCTCCCTCGGGAAGGTGCCGAGCGTCGACGTCAGCGCGGTGACCGGGCAGGGGCTCGACACCCTGCGCGACGCGCTGGCCCGGCTCGCCGGTGAGCTGCCGATGCCCGACCGCGAGGCGGACGTACGGCTGTGGGTGGACCGGGCGTTCACCGTGCGCGGCCATGGCACGGTCGTGACCGGCACCCTCGGCGCGGGCACCCTTCGCGTCGGTGACCGTCTCCGGCTCGCCCGCGACGGAGCTTTGTTGCGGGTGCGCGGGCTGGAGTGTCTCAAGGAGCCCCGGCAGGAGGCCGGCGCGGTGGCCAGGGTGGCCGTCAACGTCGGCGGGCCCGGCGCCGGGACACTGGGCCGGGGGGACGCCCTGCTCACGCCGGACCGCTGGCTGACCACCGACACCGTGGACGTACGGCTCCGCGGCGACCCGGCCTCCGACCTGCCCCGCGAACTCACCCTGCACGTCGGCTCGTCGGCCGTTCCGGTGACCGTCCGCCCGCTGGGAGAGGACACCGCGCGGCTGCGGCTCGGCACCTGCTTGCCGCTGCGTGTCGGAGACCGCGCGCTGCTGCGGGACCCCGGCCGGCACAGCATCCCGGCGGGCGTCACCGTCCTCGACGTCCGCCCGCCCCGGCTCACCCGGCGGGGGGCGGCCGCCGCGCGGGACGAGGAGCTGCGGGAGGCGGACGCCGCCGGGGAATTGCGCAGGCGCGGGCTGATCCGCCGTTCCGAGCTGCTCGCCATGGGCGTGACCCCGCCCGCCGAACCGGTCACCGGGGACTGGCTGGCCGACCCGGACCACTGGGCGAGACTGGGCGAGTGCCTCGGCACGGTGGTCGAGGAGCATGCCGCCCGGCACCCGCTGGACCCCGGCCTGCCCCTGGAGGCAGCCCGCCAGGCGCTCGGCCTGCCCGAACGAAGCCTCGTAGAAGCGCTGTCGGCGGAGTCGGCCGAGCTGCGGTACAGCGAAGGCCGGCTCTACGGCAGCCAGGCGGGGCCCAGCCTGCCGCCCCGGATCGCGGCGGCCGTGGAGGCCGTGCGCGCGGACCTCGCCCGACAGCCGTTCCGCGCGCCCGAGGCCGACCGGCTGGCGGAACTCGGACTGGACGCCAAGCTGCTGGCTGCCGCCGAGGCGGCCGGGGCGCTGCTGCGGATCGACCGGCACATCGTGCTGCTGCCCGGCGCGGACGCCGAGGCCGCCGCCGTCCTCGCGGAACTGGAGCAGCCCTTCACCACCAGCCAGGCCCGCCGCGCGCTGGACACCACCCGCCGGGTGGCCGTCCCGCTGCTGGAGTACCTGGACCGGCACGGCCGCACCGAGCGACTGGACGGCACGCTGCGCCGCTGCCGGGCACGGTGACGGACGAGAGGAGTTGGCGGAGACGGATGGGAATCGAACCCACCTGCCCGAGTTGCTCGGACACCTCGGTTTTGAAGACCGGGAGGGCCACCAGGCACCCTTACGCCTCCCCGCCGGCCGTCTGGGAGATGCGGCGGCCGTACGGCCATGGAACCGCCGCCTCCCCACCACAGTCAACGCGCCACACGGCACCCACCCTTCCCACGAGGACTGATACAGCCATGACGGACACGCGGACCGATGCCGGACCGGCGGGCGGACCCGAAGCCCCACGCCTCACGCAGTACGCACACGGCGGCGGCTGCGCCTGCAAGATCCCGCCCGGCGAGCTGGAGGAGATGGTCGCCGGGCTCGTCCCTCAGGGGGCGTTGGCCCACGCCCCCGGTGAGCTACTCGTCGGCCTCGACCACGGCGACGACGCGGCGGTCGTCCGGCTGCCCGGTGGCCCCGGTCTGCCCGCCGCCGTCGCCACCGCCGACTTCTTCACGCCCGTGGTCGACGACCCGTACGACTGGGGCCGGATCGCCGCCGCCAACGCCCTCTCCGACGTCTACGCCATGGGCGGCACGCCCCTCGTCGCCGTCAACCTGCTGTGCTGGCCGCGCGACGTGCTGCCGTTCGACCTCGCCCGTGAGGTGCTGCGCGGCGGCATGGACGTCGCCGCCCGGGCGGGCTGCGCGGTGGCGGGCGGGCACAGCGTGGACGACCCGGAACCGAAGTACGGCATGGCCGTCACCGGCACCGTCGACCCGGAGCGCCTGCTGCGCAACGACGCCGGACGGCCGGGAGTGCCGCTGTCGCTGACCAAACCGCTCGGCCTCGGGGTGCTCAACAACCGGCACAAGACGACCGGCGAGGTCTTCCCGCAGGCGGTCGAGACCATGGTCGCACTCAACCGGGACGCCTCGCGGGCCGCGCTCGCGGCGGGCGCGGTCTGCGCCACCGACGTCACCGGCTTCGGCCTGCTGGGCCACCTCTACAAGCTGGCCCGTGCCTCGGGCGTGAGCGCCGTCATCGAGGCGGCCGCCGTCCCGTACCTCGACGGGGCGCAGGAGGCCGCGCGGGAGGGCTACATCAGCGGCGGGACACGGCGGAACCTCGACTGGGTCGCGCCGTACACGGACTTCGGAGACACCGACGAGCTGACCCGGCTCCTCCTCGCCGACGCGCAGACCTCGGGCGGGCTGCTCGTGGCCGGGGAGGTGCCGGGGGCGCCCGTGGTGGGGGAGCTGGTGGCGGCGGGGGACTACACGGTGGTCGTGCGCTGACTCGGTCGGCCCCGTCGCCACCAGCTCAACAGGGACCCCGGGTAGGCACGGGCCCGGCCGGGCATCCATTGCCCTGACGGGTGGCCGGTGGTGCGGGCGGGTGCCGGGCGCGAGGGAGTGACGACGGACGAGGGCGTTGCCATGGAGAGGGAGCACGAGGAGCGGACGGACGCCGGCCGCAGGCCGTCCGTGCGGGCGCTGGTCGCCGGGTCGGTGGGCAACTTCATCGAGTGGTACGAGTTCGGGGTCTACGGCTACTTCGCCACGGTGATCGCGGAGCGCTTCTTCACCCCGGCCGGCGGCGGCACGGTCGAGGGCCTGGTCAAGACGTACGCCTCCTTCGCGCTGGCCTTCTTCTTCCGCCCGGTCGGCGCCGCCCTGTTCGGCCGGCTCGGGGACCGGATCGGGCGGCGGCCGGTGCTGATCCTGGTGATCTCGCTGATGACGGTGACGACGGCACTGATCGGCGCGCTGCCGGCCTACGCCACGGCCGGCGCCCTGGCACCCTGGCTGCTGACCCTGCTCCGGGTGCTGCAAGGGCTCTCCGCGGGAGGGGAGTTCGGGGGCGCGGTCGCCGTGATGACCGAGTTCGCGCCGCCGGGCAGGCGGGGGCTGTACGGGGCGTGGCAGTCGTTCACCGTGGCGCTCGGGCTGCTGGGCGGGGCGGGGGTCGCGGCGGTGCTGGCGAGCCTGCTGAGCGAGGACCAACTGAGCGCGTGGGGCTGGCGGTTGCCGTTCCTGCTGGCGCTGCCGATGGGGCTGGGCGCGCTCTGGCTGCGGTTGCGGCTGGACGAGACGCCGACCTTCCGGGAACAGGAGCCCGCCGAGACCCTGCCCGCGCGGGACGTGGCATGGGCCATCGTGCTGGGTGCCGGAAGGGTGATGGGCTGGGCGGCGGCCGGGTACGCCTTCCTCGTCGTGCTGCCCTCGTACCTCCAGACGGCCCTGCACGCGACCTTCCGCGAGGCGCTCACCGCGACCGTGCTGGCCAACCTCGGGTTCGCCGCCACGATCATCCCGGCCGGCCTGTTGAGCGACCGGGTCGGACGCCGGCCGGTGATGCTGACGGGGGCGGGCCTGGTCGTGGTGCTGGCGGTGCCCCTGCTCGACCTCCTGCAGAGCCCCGGCACTTCGACCTCGCTCAAGGGGCCGGCCGTGCTGCTCGCCGGCGCGATCGTGGGCCTGATGGCCGGACCGGGCCCCGCCCTGCTCGCCGAGATGTTCCCCACGCGGGTGCGCTGCACGGGGCTCGGACTCGCCTACGCCCTGTCCAATGCCGTGTTCTCGGGCTGCGCCGGGCTCATCATCACGGAGGCGGTGAAGCGGACAGGGAACGTGGACGTACCCGCCTACTACGCGGCGGCGGCCTGCGCGGTGAGCATGCTCGCCCTCTTCAAGAAGACCGCGTTCAACGGCATCGCGGGAAAGGCGGGTGGGACGGATGCTGGCGATCGGCCTGATGTCGGGAACGTCGTACGACGGCATTGACGCGGCGGCCGCCGAGTTGCGCCTCGCGGGGGACACGCTCCACCTGAAGCCGCTCGGGATGGTGAGCGAGCCGTACGATCCCGGCCTGCGGGAGCTGCTCGCCGGTGCGCTGCCCCCGGCGGCGGTCCCGCTGGCGGACGTGTGCCGCCTGGACACCCGGATCGGTCAGGCGTTCGCGGCGGCGGCCGCTCGGGCCGACTCCGAACTGTGCGGTGACGCAGCGGAGTTGATCGCCTCGCACGGGCAGACGGTCTACCACTGGGTGGACGGCGACCGGGTGCACGGAACCCTTCAGCTCGGGCAGCCCGCCTGGATCGCCGAGGCGACCGGGCTGCCCGTGGTCGCCGACTTCCGGCCCCGTGACGTGGCCGCGGGCGGTCAGGGCGCGCCGCTGGTCAGCCTCGTGGATCTGCTGTGGCTGCGGGGCAGGCCGGGGACGCCGGTCGCGCTGAACATCGGCGGCATCGCCAACCTCACCGCGCCGGACGGGACGGCCTTCGACACCGGACCCGGATGCGCTCTGGTGGACGCGGCGGCGCGGGAGGCCAGCGGGGGCCGGCTGGCGTACGACGCCGACGGCGCGCTGGCCGCCCGGGGGCGGGTGCACGAGCCGCTGCTGGAGCGGCTGTCGGCCGACCCGTACTACGCGCGCCCCGCGCCGAAGACGACGGGCAAGGAGCTGTTCCACCCCGGATATCTGCGGGCCCGGGCTGCCGACTCGCCGGCCGACGTCTCCGCCGAGGACGTCCTCGCCACCCTCACCGAACTGACCGCCCGCACGATCGCGGACGCCGTACGGTCGGTGTCCGCCACCGAGGTCATCGCCTCCGGCGGCGGCACCCGGAACCCCACGCTCATGCGGGCCCTCGCCGCCGCGCTCCCCGGCATCCCGGTGCGCGTCTCCGACGACCTGGGCCTCCCCTCGGCCGCCAAGGAGGCGTACGCCTTCGCCGTCCTGGGCTTCCTCACCCTGCACGGCCTCGCCGGAACGGACCCCGTCAGCACGGGCGCCCGCCATCCGAGCATCCTGGGCTCGCTGACCCCCGGCCGCGACGGGCTGAGACTGCCCGCGCGGCCGGAACAGGCGCCCGTCCGGCTGGAGTTGGAGTGACCTGGGAACCCGGTCAGTACGCCCGGTGGTACGGCTGCGGGACGTACGGCTCGTCACCGAGCTCACGGGCGGCGTGCAGCGCGAAGTAGGGGTCGCGGAGCAGCTCACGGCCGAGCATGACGGCGTCGGCCTGGCCGTCGGCGACGATCTTCTCGGCCTGGCGCGCCTCCGTGATGAGCCCCACCGCGGCGACCGGCAGGCCGGTCTCACGGCGCACCCGCTCGGCGAAGGGCACCTGGTAACCGGGGCCGGTCTCGATGCGGGCGCGGGGCGCGATGCCGCCGGAGGACACGTCGATCAGGTCGATGCCCCGGTGGCCGAGGTCGGCGGCGAGCCGGACGGTGTCGTCCACGGTCCAGCCCGTACGGTCGTCGCTCTCGTCCTCGGTGAGCCAGTCCGTGGCCGAGACCCGGAAGAACACGGGGAGTTCGTCCGGCCACACCTCGCGGACCGCCTCCGCCACCCGCAGCGCGAACCGGGCCCGCCCCTCGTAGGAGCCGCCGTAGGCGTCGGTGCGGTGGTTGGCGTACGGGGAGAGGAACTGGTGGACGAGGTAGCCGTGGGCACCGTGGATCTCGGCGACCTCGAAGCCCGCCGCGAGCGCACGCCGGGCGGTGGCGGCGAACTCCTCGACGATCGTGTCGATCTGGGCGGTGGTCAGCTCGGCCGGGGTGGTGTACCCGTCGTCGAAGGGGAGCGCGCCGGCGGACACGGGCCGCCAGCCGTAGCCGTCACCGGGGGCGATCGGGGCGCCCCGGTCCACCCAGGTCCGCTCGGTGGACGCCTTGCGGCCGGCGTGCGCGATCTGGATGCCGGGAACGGTGCCCTGGGACTTGAGGAAGCGGGTGATACGGGCGAACGCGGCCTGCTGGGTGTCGTTCCACAGCCCCAGGTCGTACGGGCTGATGCGGCCCTCCGGACTGACGGCGGTGGCCTCGGTGAGGATCAGGCCGGTGCCGCCCGCCGCGCGTGCCGCGAGGTGCTGGAAGTGCCAGTCGTTCGGCGCGCCGGTCTCCGGGCCCTCGGGTGCGGCCGAGTACTGGCACATCGGCGCCATCCACAGACGGTTCCGCACGGTCAGCGAACGGAGGGACAGCGGTTCGAACAGGACGCTCACGCGGGGCTCCCATGGGTCGTGGGTCGGCATGGCGGCCCGCCGTGCCGGACGCGGGCCGACTCGGGTAACACCGTGCAGGGACCATGGATTCCCTGACACCGATTCAACTCAGAAGGCGTACCGCACCCGCAGCCAGGGCGCGTGCGCCGCGACCAGCTCGGTCACCCGCCGCACGCCCTCGCGTTTGACGTCGTTGCGGTACCGCACGTTCAGCGCCCCGTTCTCCGAGCGCTTGGCCTGCTGGATCTCCGGACGCCACAGCACGTCCTCGGCGCGCGGGTGCCAGCGCAGGTTCACGTCGTGGAGCCGGCGGTTGTGCGTCAGCATGATGACCTCGGCCGCCGCCTGCGCCTTCACCCGCGCGGGCAGTACGTCGTCGAGGTGGCGCAGCAGCTCCGCCCAGTCCTCCTCCCAGCCGGGGCGCAGGACGACGGGGGAGAGATTGAAGTGCACCTCGTAGCCCGCGTCAAGGAAGTCCCCGGCGGCGGCGATCCGTTCGGCCACCGGGCTGGTCCGCACGTCCAGCAGCCGGGAGTCGCCGGGCGGCATCACCGAGAAGCGGATCCGGGTGGAGCCGCGCGGGTCCAGGGTGAGCAGGTCCCGGTTGACGTACTTGGTGGCGAAGGAGGCCATCGCGGTGGGCCACTGCCGGAAGGCCGCGACGAGGTCGGCGGGGTTGTCGCTGATCAGCGCGTCCACCGAGCAGTCGCCGTTCTCCCCGGTGTCGTACACCCAGCGTTCCTCGTCGCACTGCGTGGGCTCCTGCTTCGGGCCGAGGGAGGTGATGTGCCGGTCGAGGGCGTCGACGACGCGGCCCGCGTGCGCAGCAGGGGAGCGCGGGGGGCGTCGATCCTGTTCGCCCTCGTCCCGGCGGTCTCCGTGCTCGCGGCCCGGGGCCTGCAGGGCGCGCCCCTCGACGGGACCACGGCCGTCGGCCTCGCCTGTGGCGCACTGGCCCGCGTCGCCCAGGGCCGGTCGACGCGACCCACGTCCGGCACGCCGGACCGGAGCGGGCGGGGCACCGGCCGAGCGGTCACCGTGGCGGAACGAGTGCGCTGAAAGGCGATGCCGGTCACCGCGCCCCGGCTCCGTCCGCTTGCCGGTCGAGTTGCTGGGCCCCGTCGATGCGAGAAGGTGAGGAGGTACGACCGGGAAGGGAGCCTGCGGTGGCGAGCGATCCCCTCGATGATGCCGCGGTGCTGAACGCGCTGTTCGGCAACTCTCCCCAAGGGCTGTTCGTCTTCGACACCGAGCGGAAGGTCAAGCGCTACAACCCGTCCGGACGAGGGGTGCGGAAGCTTGACGCCGAGGACGTGGTCGGGCATGACGTCGAGGATTTCGCA
The DNA here is from genome assembly GCF_004784465.1 of Streptomyces griseoluteus. Classification (GTDB taxonomy): domain Bacteria; phylum Actinomycetota; class Actinomycetes; order Streptomycetales; family Streptomycetaceae; genus Streptomyces; species Streptomyces griseoluteus. The sequence continues at coordinate 314,326 of NZ_SRRU01000008.1, forward strand.
CCCGGTCTGGACGCGGCCGAGCTGAGGTCCCTGATGGACGAGGTGCTGGCCAGTGGCGTGCCGCTGCGGCGCGTGCTGCTCCGGGGGAAGTCGCCGTCCGACCCGGACCGGACGCTCACGGTGGAGGTCTCCCTCTTCCCGTTGCCCGACTCCGGCAGCGGCCCTTCCGGCCTGGTGGCCGTGGTCGAGGACGTGACCGAGAGGCAGGCCGCGGCCGACCGGCTCGCCGTCCTGAGCAGAGTGCGCTCGACCGTCGGTTCCACGCTGGACGTGCGGACCACGGCCGACGAGCTGGTGCGGGGCCTGGTCCCGGCGTTCGCCGACGGGGCGAGCGTCGACCTGCTGGACGACGGCCTCACGTCCGGCCCCCTGTCGTCCGGGGTGCCGCTGCGCCGGATCTCCTTCGCCCCCGCGGACGCCGTCACCGCCCGGAAGGAGGGGGACAGCCGTCCCTTCCCCTACCCCACGCCGTACACGCAGGCCCTCAACGACACCGAGGCCCGGATCGTGGCGGTGACGCCGGACGCGCCGTGGCTGGCAGCCGACCCGGACATGTTCGAGCCGCTGCTCAAGGCGAACGTGCGCTCCATGATCGTCGTACCGCTCAGGGTGCGGGACACCGTGCTCGGCCTGCTCACCCTGTACCGGCACCGGACCGACCCCTTCGAGGAGGCAGACCTCGACGTGGCCCGGCAGGCGGCCGCCACCGCCGCCGCCCACCTGGACAACGCGCGCAGCTACCGCCGCGAGCACATGGTGGCCTCCACCTTGCAGCGCAAGCTCCAGCCCAGCACCACTCCGCGCCTGTCGGCGGTGGAGACCGCCCACATGTATCTGCCCGAGAGCGCGGGCGGCGACTGGTACGACGTCATCCCCCTCTCCGGGGCGCGCGTCGCCCTCGTCGTCGGCGATGTCGCCGGGCACGGCATCGAGGCGGCGGCCACGATGGGCCAGCTCCGTATCGCCCTGCGCACCCTCGCGCTCAACGACCTGGAGACCGACGAGCTGCTGACCCACCTGGATGAGGTCGCCTCACAGCTCGCCGAACCCTCGGACGCCTATGTGGCGACCTGCGCCATCACCGTCTACAACCCCGTCTCCCGCCGCTGCGCCATGGTGCGGGCGGGACACCCGGCCCCGGTGATCGTCGACCCCGCCGGCTCGCCGGTCCAGGTGGACGTACCGCTCGGGCCACCGCTGGGCGCGGGCGGCGGACGGGTCTTCAGCCCGGCCCTGATCGACCTGCCCGCCGGGACCCTGATCGCCCACTACACCAACGGCCTCCTCGGCGCCCACGCCCACGACCCGGCCGCCGCCCGGCGCAGGCTCGCCCAGACACTCGCCTCGCCCGCGCGGCCCCTGCGGGAACTGAGCGACGACGCCGTGTACCGCATGGCGCCCTCCCGCGACGACGACGCCGTCCTCCTGCTCGCCCGCACCCACACCCTGGCCAAGGAGAACGTCGCGGACTGGACGCTGCCCGCCGAGCCGTCCGTGGTGAGCACGGCACGGCGGCTCGTGGACCAGCAGCTCGCCGTCTGGCACCTGGAGGGGGCGGCCTACACCACGGGGCTGATCGTCAGCGAACTTGTCACCAACGCCATCCGCTACGGCGCCGGGCCCATCCAACTGCGCCTCATCCACGACAGCGGCCGGCTGCTGACCGAGGTCACCGACGCCAACAGCACCAGCCCCCACCTGCGCCACGCCCGTGACAGCGACGAGGGCGGGCGTGGCCTGTACATCGTCATGTGCCTCAGCACCCACTGGGGCGTCCGGCACAGCCAGCAGGACAAGACGATCTGGTCCGAGCAGCGGCTCGGCGGGGAACCGGACGCGGCCGGGTTCGGGGCGTTCGACATGGCGGAGGTGGAGGAGCTCTCCTGAGCGTCCCTGTCAGGCCGGCCGGCGCACGTACGCCGTCCAGGTCACGCCCGCGCACACCACGTACGCGGCGACGAACGCGACGTACGCCCCGTCGCCGTTCCCGACCGCGAGGAACGACTCGCGGAAGGCGATGTTGACCAGCACCCCGCCGAAGGCGCCGACCGCGCCCGCGAAGCCGATCAACGCCGAGGCGCGGGCCTCGCCGTCGGGGGTGGTGCGGCACAGGGTCGGGATCATCTTGTAGGTCGAGCCGTTGCCCAGGCCGCTGAGGACGAACAGCACGGTGAACGCGGTCACGAACAGCGGGAGGGAGTGGGCGCGGGAGGCGGCCAGCGCCAGCAGTGCGCCGCCCGCCATCGCGGCGAAGACCGCCAGGCTCACCCGTGCCCCGCCGAACCGGTCGGCGAGCCGGCCACCCACCGGGCGCACGAGCGAACCGAGCAGCGGGCCCAGGAAGGTCAGGTACGCGGCGCTGACCGGAGTGGCGAACTCGTCCGCGAACTGCACCTGGAGCACCTGCCCGAAGGCGAACGAGAAGCCGATGAACGAGCCGAACGTGCCCACGTACAACAGCGAGATCAGCCAGGTGTGCCGCCACCCGAGCAGCACCCCCCACCGGCCGGGCGGCCGGGGCACGCGCAGGTCGTCCATCCGCAGGTAGGCGCACACGGCGGCGGCGACGACGAGCGGTACGTAGAGCAGTACCAGCAGCCGGGGATGCGCGGCGCCGACCGTGGCGAGGACCGCGAGGCCCGCCAACTGCACCGCCGGGACACCGAGGTTGCCGCCGCCCGCGTTGACGCCGAGGGCCCAGCCCTTGAGAGCCTGCGGGTAGTACGCGTTGATGTTCGCCATCGAGGAGGCGAAGTTGCCGCCGCCGACCCCGGCCAGGCAGGCGGTCAGCAGCAGGGTGCCGTACGGGGTGCCGGGCTCCAGGACCACGGCGGTCGCCACGGTGGGGACGAGCAGGAGCAGAGCGCTGACCACCGTCCAGGTACGGCCGCCGAAGACGGCGACGGCACGGGCGTACGGCACCCGCAGCAGCGCGCCGAGCGCGGTGGGCAGTGCGGTCAGCAGGAACTTGCCGGCCGGGTCGACGCCGTACTCCGGGCCGAGGAACAGTACGAGGACGGACCACAGGCTCCAGACCGAGAAGCCGACGTGCTCGGCGACGACGGACCACAGCAGGTTGCGGCGGGCGATCCCGGCGCCGCCCGCCTGCCAGAAGGCGGGGTCCTCGGGGTGCCAGTCGGTGAGTTCGCGGCGACGGCCGGGGAGCAGCCGGCGCAGGGCCGGGGCGGCTTCCCGGACGTCGGGGGAACCGGTGGGGTGGGTCACGGGCATGCGGGGCCGCCTTCCGGGGGAGTGGTGCGCACCGGCCACACGGGCAGCCGGGCGGGCGTGCCGTCGGGGGCGGTGGGCTCGTCGAGACAGGTGCCGGTGCTCAGGTCGAAGACCTGCTTGTACATCGGCGAGGCGACGACGCGTGTGGCGCCCCGGCTGCCGAGCAGGCCGCGGGAGATGACCTGGGCGCCGCTGAACGGATCACGGTTGCCCACGGCGTGCAGAGCGCCCTCCCGGTCGCGGAAGAGGGCGACCTGCTCCTCGCCGAGCAGTACGGCCACGCCCCGGCCGGGGACGAGGTCGGCGTATCTCAGGACGGGCACCCAGCGGGCGCCGTGCCGGACCTCGACCAGGATGTCCGTCATCGGCCGGCCCCCTGGGCCGGGACGAGGACCAGCTCCCGCAGCGGACGCCCGTTCTCGCCGGGCCGGGCGGGGCGTATCTGGTCGCGCTCGGGGACGAAGGTGACCGTGGGGTCGGGTACGTCCGGGGCGTTGGCGAAGGAGGTGAAGCGGCGCAGCCGGTCGGGGTCGTCCAGGACGGCGGCCCACTCGTCCGCGTAGCCGGAGACATGGCGGGCCATCTGGGCGTCGAGGTCGGCCGCGATGCCCAGCGCGTCCTCCAGCACGACCGCCCGCAGATGGTCCAGGCCGCCTTCGAGGCGCTCCAGCCAGGGCGCGGTGCGTTCCAGCCGGTCGGCGGTGCGGATGTAGAACATCAGGAACCGGTCGATGGTGCGGATGAGGGTCGCCTTGTCCAGGTCGGTGGCGAGCAGGTCGGCGTGGCGCGGGGTGGTGCCGCCGTTGCCGCCGACGTAGAGGTTCCAGCCGGCGGAGGTGGCGATGATCCCGAAGTCCTTGGACCGGGCCTCCGCGCACTCGCGGGCGCACCCGGAGACGGCGGACTTCAGTTTGTGCGGGGCTCGCAGCCCCCGGTAGCGCAGTTCCAGCTCGATGGCGAGCGAGGTGGAGTCCTGCACGCCGTACCGGCACCAGGTCTGCCCGACGCAGGACTTCACGGTGCGCAGCGACTTGCCGTAGGCGTGCCCGGACTCGAAGCCGGCGTCGACCAGGCGGCGCCAGACGGCGGGGAGCTGGTCGACCCGGGCTCCGAAGAGATCGATGCGCTGGCCTCCGGTGATCTTGGTGTAGAGGCCGAAGTCGCGGGCCACCTCACCGATGACGATGAGCTTCTCCGGGGTGATCTCGCCGCCGGGGACGCGCGGAACGACCGAATAGGAGCCGTTGCGCTGGAGGTTGGCGAGGTGGTGGTCGTTGGTGTCCTGGAGGGCCGCCTGTTCGCCGTCCAGGACATGGCCGTTGCCGAGGCTCGCCAGGATGGAGGCGACCACGGGCTTGCAGACGTCACAGCCGTCACCGGTGCCGTGGCTGTCGACGAGCGTGGTGAAGTCGGTGATGCCCCGGACGCGGACGATCTCGTACAGCTCGGCGCGGGTGTGGGCGAAGTGCTCACACAGGTCGCGGGAGACCTCGGTGCCGGAGGCGGCGAGTTCGTCCCGGACCACGGTGGAGAGGGTTTTGAGACAACTGCCGCATCCGGTACCGGCCTTGGTGCACTTCTTGACCTCAGCGATGCCGGTGAGCCCCTGTTCCCGTACGGCGGCGCGGACGGCGCCGCCGGTGACGTTGTGGCAGGAGCAGAGCACCGCCTTGTCGGGCAGCCGTGGTGTGACGTCGCCACCTTGGGCGGCGGGCAGTACCAACTGCTCCGGCGGTACGGTCAGCGGCTGTCCGGCGAGTGCGAGGGGGCGGAGTACGCCGTACGCCTCGGTGTCGCCCACCAGGACACCGCCCAGGAGGGAGCCGTCGGTACCGATGACGAGCTTCTTGTAGACGCCGGAGCGGCTGTCGGTGAAGGTGACGTCGAGCGCTCCCTCGGCGGTGCCGTGCGGGTCGCCGAAGCTGGCCACGTCGACGCCGAGCAGCTTGAGCTTGGTGGAGAGGTCGGCGCCTGTGAACTCCGCTTCCCCCCGGCACAGTCGGCGGGCCGCGGTCTCGGCCATCGCATAGCCGGGAGCGACCAGGCCGTACACCCGGCCGTCCGCCGCCTGGGCGCATTCTCCGATGGCCCACACACGCGGGTCGGCGGTACGGCAGGCGGTGTCGACGGTGATGCCGCCGCGCTCGCCCACGGGCAGGCCGCAGTCGCGGGCCAGTTGATCACGGGCGCGGACCCCGGCCGAGAACACCACGAGATCCGCGGGGAGTTCGGTGCCGTCCGACAGCCGCGCCGCGCGGACACGTCCGTCGGGGCCCGCCTCTACCGCGGAGGTGCCCGCGCCGGTGTGCACGCGCACGCCCAGCTCCTCGATCTTGCGGCGCAGTACCGCCCCACCGCCCTCGTCCACCTGGAGGGCCATCAGCCGCGGGGCGAACTCCACCACGTGCGTGTCCAGTCCGAGGGCGCGCAGGGCACCCGCCGCCTCCAGGCCGAGCAGTCCGCCGCCGACGACGATCCCGGTACGGGCCTGTGCCGCTTCCGCCCGGATGGCGCGGACGTCTTCGAGCGTGCGGTACACATGGCAGCCGGGGGTGTCGTGGCCGGGCACGGGCGGCACGAAGGGGTACGAGCCGGTGGCCAGGACCAGCGCGTCGTAGCGCAGGACGCGGCCGGAGGCGCTGGTGACGGTGCGGGTGTTGCGATCGACGGCGGTCGCGGGGTCACCGAGGTGGAGGGCGATGCCGTGCCGTTCCATGAACTTGTCGGACACCAGGCTCAGTTCCTCGGCGGTGGTGCCGGAGAACCAGCTCGTCAGGTGGACGCGGTCGTAGGCGGGCCGGGGCTCCTCCGCGAGGACGGTGACATGCCAGGCACCGGCGCCGGGCTGCTCGTACAGCGCCTCCAGGAAGCGCTGGCCGACCATGCCGTGGCCGACGAGCACCAGCTCCTTCGGGGGCCGGGTGGTGGGGGCGGTCATGGGCGGGACTCCTCGGGCACTCGGACGGACAGCGGGGCGGTGAGCAGGGACAACGGGTCGGGGCCGACGGGCCGGCCGGTGAGATAGGCACGCGTGAGGGTGCCCGCGGTGGCGAGATCGCCGACGAGGATGGCGCCGACGATCCGGTCCCCGCGCAGCACGAGCTTCTTGTAGGCCCCCCGGGTGGCGTCCCCGATGCGCAGCACGTCGGCGCCCTCCTCGGCCGCGTCACCGCACGCCCCGAACGCGGCGTACTCCACGGGGCCCGCGGTGAGCCGGGTCATGGGCCGGGAGCCGGTGTAGCGCGCCCTGGGGTCGGCGCCGGAGAGGCGGGCGGCGAGCACGTCGGCCTGCTCCCAGGCGGTCGTGGCCAGGGCGTACGGCGCGGTGCGGTGCTCGGCGCAGTCCCCGATGGCGTAGGTGTGCGGAGCGCAGGCGAGGGTGTCGTCGACGAGGATGCCGTGCCGTACGGGCAGTCCGGCCGCGCGGGCGAGGGCGGTGCGGGGGCGGACTCCGCAGGTGGCGACGACGAGGTCGGCGCTCGTCGGTGTGACGCCGCCGCCCGGCGGGGAGGCGAGGTGGACGGTGACGCCGAGGCGGGCCAGTGTGGTGTGCAGGGCGTTGCCGGCCTGGCTGTCGAGGTGGCGGTCGACCAGGTGGGGGCCCTGGTGAACGAGGTTCACAGGCAGACCTCGGGCGGCGAGGGCGCGGGCTGTGCCGACGCCCAGCACGCCGCCGCCGATCACCATGGCCTTCTCGGCGGTGTCGGCGTGCCGGGAGATACGGGCGACATCGGCGAGGGAGCGCAGCGTGTGCGCACCTTCCGCGCATGCCCGTACGGGCTCGGCACCCGTGGCCAGGACCAGTTCGTCATACGTGTCGCGGCTTCCGTCGGCGAGCGTGAGCACCCGGCCCCGGACGTCGACGGCCACCACCTCGGTCCCGGTACGCACGCGCGCGTCCCCGGTCGGCAGAGCCGGCGCGCCGGTCCGGTACCGCCCGGCGAGGACATCGGCCAGGAGCGCCCTGTTGTACGGCGGTTCCGGCTCGGCCCCGTACAGGACCGTCTCCGTACGTCCGGCGTGAGCCTGGAGCTGCTGGGCCAGGCGTGCGGCGGCCATTCCGGCGCCGACCACGGCGATGCGACGGGACCTCACGCGCCGACCGCCACCGGCTCGGCGGGTGCGCAGACCCGGGGGAGCACCGCCTTCTCCACCCGCACCGCGCACACCTTGAACTCCGGCATCCGGGAGACCGGGTCGAGCGCCGGGTTGGTGAGCAGGTTCGCGCGTCCCCCGCCGGGCCAGTGGAACGGCATGAACACCGTGTCCGGCCGGATGGCCGCGGTGAGGCGGGCCGGGGCGGTGACGGTGCCCCGGCGACTGGTGACCGTAAGCAACTCGTTCTCCCGAGTGCCCAGTTGAGCGGCCAGATCGGGATGCAGCTCCACGTACGGACCGGGCGCGGCGGCGGTCAGCTCCGGCACCCGGCGGGTCTGCGCGCCGCTCTGGTAGTGGGCGACGGTCCGTCCCGTGGTCAGGTACAGCGGATACGCGTCGTCGGGCTCCTCGGCGGCGGGCCGGTGGGAAGGCGCGGTGAAGCGGGCGCGGCCGTCGGGGTGGGCGAAACGCTCCAGGAAGAGGCGCAGGGTGCCGGGGTGCCCGGGGGAGGGGCAGGGCCAGAAGACGCCGTCCTCGGCCGCGATCCGGTCGTAGGAAATACCGGAGTAGTCGGCGGGCGCCCCGGCGGTGGCCCGGCGCAGCTCGGCGAATACCTCCTCGGGGGCCTGGGGGAACCCCGTCAGGTGGCCCAGCCGCCGGGCCAGCTCGTGCAGTACGGCCAGGTCGCTGCGGACCCCGGCCGGCGGGGTGACGGCGGCACGGCGGAGCAGGACGCGGCCCTCCAGGTTGGTGAGGGTGCCGGTCTCCTCGGCCCACTGGGTCACGGGCAGGACCACGTCGGCCAGCAGGGCCGTCTCGGACAGCACCACGTCGCACACCGCGAGGTGGTCCAGCGCGGTCAGCCGCCGGGTGATGCGGGCGGCGTCCGGCGCGGAGACGACCGGGTTGGACCCCATGACCAGCAGGGTGCGGACCCCGCCGGGCCGGCCGAGGGAGTCCAGCAGCTCGTACGCCGACGACCCGGAGTGCGGCAGGGCGCCGGGGTCCACGCCCCAGAGGGCCGCGATGTGTGCCCGCGCTTCGGGGTCCTCCAGCGAGCGGTAGCCGGGGAGCTGGTCCGCCTTCTGCCCGTGCTCGCGGCCGCCCTGGCCGTTGCCCTGCCCGGTGAGGCACCCGTAGCCGCTCAGCGGGCGTCCGGCCCGGCCGGTGGCCAGGCACAGGTCGATCCAGGCGCCGACGGTCGCGGTTCCCTTGCTCTGCTGCTCGGGCCCGCGCGCGGTGAGCACCATGGCGTGCGGGGTGCGGGTGAACAGGGCCATCGCTTGCCGGAGTCGGGCCACGGGGACACCGGTCAGCGCCTCCACCCGCTCGGGCCAGTGGGCCATGGCGGCGGCGCGGGCGTCGGCCCAGCCGGTCGTGCGGTTCGCGATGAACTCCTCGTCCAGCTGGTCCTCGGCGACGGCGAGATGGAGCAGCCCGAGCGCCAGGGCCAGGTCGGTGCCGGGGAGGGGCTGGAGGTGGAGGTCGGCCAGTTCGGCGGTACGGGTCCGGCGCGGGTCGACGACGACCAAAGTGCCACCGTTCTCGCGTAGTTCGCGCAGGTGACGCACGGCGGGCGGCATCGTCTCGGCCGGGTTGGCGCCGACCAGGATCAGGCAGCCGGTTCGGGCCACGTCCGCGAGCGGGAAGGGCAGACCCCGGTCCAGGCCGAAGGCGGCACGGGAGGCGGCGGCAGCCGAGGACATGCAGAAGCGGCCGTTGTAGTCGATCGAGCGGGTGCGCAGCGCGACACGGGCGAACTTGCCGAGCAGGTACGCCTTTTCATTGGTCAGGCCGCCACCGCCGAACACCCCCACCGCGTCCGGCCCGTGAGCCGCAGCAGTGGCCTTCATCGCCCCGGCGACCCGGTCCAGCGCCTCTTCCCACGACGCCTCGCGCAGCCCGTCCGCGTCCCGCACCAGGGGCGCGGTCAGTCGTACGCCGGGTGCCAGCAACGCGGCCGCAGTCTGCCCCTTCCCGCACAACGCGCCCCGGTTCACCGGGAATTCGTCGCGTCCGGTGACCTCGGGCACCTCTCCGGCGGGCCCCGGGGTCAGGCGCATGCCGCACTGGAGGGAGCAGTAGGGGCAGTGGGTGTCGGTCATGGCAACGAGGCTGGCCCGCCGCCGTTTCCACCGAAGCTCGGCCGCGTTGCCCGTGCGGTACGGAACGCGCACAGGCCCGGCGGAGCGGTGTGCGGGAGAGGACATCTTCCGTAACACGGACGCCCGGTGCGGTAACCGGGACGTGACCGGCGGGCAACGGCCGTGACATCACGTCCCCGCAGCCTCGGGGCATGAAGGCCGGTACCAGGGAGACGGCCGCCGAACTCACCGGATTCACGGTCGGTGTCACGGCGGCACGCAGGCGTGAGGAGCTGACGGCGCTGCTGCGCCGGCGCGGGGCGCGGGTGATGGAGGCGCCCGCGCTGCGCATCGTGCCGCTGGAGGACGACGCGGCACTGCGGGCGGCCACCGAGCGGTGCCTCGCGGCCCCGCTGGACTACGTGGTCGCGACCACCGGCGTCGGCTGGCGCGGCTGGATGAGCGCCGCCGAGGGCTGGGGGTACGGCGCTGCCCTCACCACCGCCTGCCGCGAGGCCGAGGTGCTCTCACGCGGCCCGAAGGCGACGGGCGCGGTACGGGCCTGCGGCACGACCGAGACGTACTCGCCCGCCTCGGAGGCGGTGGACGAGCTGCGCACCTGGCTGCTCGCGCGGGATCTGCGGGGGCGGCGGGTCGCGGTGCAGGAGCACGGGGCGCCACTGCCGGGGCTGGCCTCGGCGCTGCGGGAGCGGGGCGCGGAGGTGGTGGAGGTCCCGGTGTACCGCTGGGCGCCGCCCCGGGACCCCGAGCCGGTGCGCCGGCTGGCCGAGGCCACGGCGCGCGGCGAGGTGCACGCGCTGCTGTTCACCTCCGCGCCGGCCATCACCTCCTTCCTGGAGCACGCGGAGGCGGCGGGCAAGTACGAGACCGTCCTCGAACGGCTGCGTACGGACGTGCTCCCCCTGTGCGTCGGCGCGGTGTGCGCCCGCCCGCTGCTGGAGGTGGACGCCGGGCCCGTCTGGCCCGAGCGAGGCAGACTGGGAGCGATGGTCCACCTCCTCACCGCCACGCTCCCCGGCCGCGACCGCCACCTCGTCCCGGCCGGCGACCGGACCCTGGTCCTCCAGGGCAACGCGCTGCTCCTGGGCGACGACGCCCCGGCGGAAGCGGTATGGCTGACACCGGGCTCGGCACGGGTGCTCCGGGCCCTCGCCGAACGCCCCGGCTGGGTGGTCGGCCGCCCCGAACTGCTGCGCCGGGTATGGCCGGGCCGGGGTGCGGACGAGCACGCGGTCGAGGCGGCGGTGACCCGTCTGCGAGCGGCTCTCGGCCCCTACGCGAGCCTGATCCGCACGGTCCCCAAGCGCGGCTACCGCCTGGCGACCGAGCCCGGCGGAGGCACCCGGTGACCGCCACCCTGCTGGCCGTCGCCCACGGCACCCGCGACCCGGAGGGCGTCCGCACGGTACTCGCCCTGCTGGACGAGGTCCGCCGCCTGCGCCCCGGCCTGCGGGTCGAGCCGGCCTGGCTGGGCCTGGTGGAACCCTCGGTGCCCGAGGCGCTGTCCTCGCTCCCCGGCCCGGTGATCGCCGTTCCTCTCCTGCTGGCCAGCGGCTACCACGTACGCGCCGACATCCCGGCCCTCCTCGCCGACGCGGACCCCGGCGAGGTACGGGTCACCCCGGCCCTGGGCCCGTCCCCCCTGCTGGCCCACGCCCTCGCGTCCCGCCTGGGCGAAGCGGGCCGCCCACCGGACGCGTCCCCCGTGGTCCTCGCCGCGACCGGCTCCTCCGACCCACGCGCCAGAGCGGACACGACGGAGTCGGCCCGCCTCCTGTCCCGCCACCTGAACGCCCCGGTATCGGTCGCCTACGCCTCCGGCGAGGGCCCGACCCCCACCGAAGCGATCTCCGCCTGGCACACGACCGGCCACCCCGACGTCTCCCTCGCCACCCACCTCCTGGCCCCGGGCCACTTCGCCCACACCCTGACCCGAACCCCCGCCCGCTGGACCTCGTCCCCTCTCGGCACACATCCGTCAGTGGCGGAACTGGTGCTGCGCCGGTACGACGAGGCGGCGGTCCCGCACACAGAGGCAAACAGTCCGGCCCGGGCCCGCTAAGACGCCGTTCCGCAGGTGGACGTAGTCAAACCCCTTGTCTGCGGGGGTCGTTGAGCGTGCGTTCGCCCACCTGCACTGATCTGCCAGCGATGTCTGAACGCGCCCCGCCTCATCAAGACCGAGGCAACTGTTGCAGGATCTCGGAGTCGGGACCCAGCTCCAGGAGGCACCCAATCATCATCATCACGCACGAGGACCCGATCGGCCGGGGCCCGGCCAACTACATGATCCACGCCGACCTGTCGGACCCGCAGGACGACTGGCGCGAGCAGTTGTGGACCCGCCGGCTCACCGAGGACACCTTCGAGGTGGCCTGTCTGCCGTTCTTCACCTACGGAATCTTCTACCGCGACGTCGTGACCATCGACAGCAATCACCTGGTGAACAAGGTCCTGCGTAAGTCCGGTCACCGGACCCTTCGCGTCGCACTCGTCGCGGACCACGTGGACCGAGACCAGGTACATGAGCTCCTGCACGGCAAAGCCGTCGATGCCGGCCTGCCATGCGAGTGGCTTCAGGGCACCTATCTCGCCGTGGACCTCCCACCTGGCGCGGATGAGGCGCCCTTCGTCGAGGCATTGGAACCTCTTGCCCACGCTGGGGCCCTCCACTGGGAGATCGACTCCTGACCCGAAAGATCATTCCGTCAGGAGTTTCAAGAGCCCCGACACGTCGCCGCAGGCGAGGGGGCTCCGGACGGTGGGCGCGTGCCGCTTTTGTCGCGTGCCCTGGCGGTGCCCCCCTCTGCCGCTCCGGCCGCGTCTACGCGGCGGGGGTGAGTTCGGCGTGGCCGAACAGCAGCGCGTAACCCGGCGAAAGCTGGTGAAGGATGCGGGTCAGCAGGTCGGGGCCCGCGTAGGCGGCGACGGCGCAGAAGACGGAGCCGGTGTCCCAGCGGGTGGTGGCCAGAGATGCTCCGGTGCGGGCGGCGAGGTCCTTGACGAAGGCCCAGCCGGTCAGCGGCTGGGTGTCGGATATCTGGGCGGTGAGGATGCGTGCGGCTTCCAGGGGGAGCCGGGCGGCCAGTTCGACGCGTTCGTCGCCGGTCAGCTGACGTCCCAGTCCCGCGAGGACGAGGCGGACAGCTTCCTCGGCCCTCTCACGGGTGGGGTAGGCACCGTCATAGCGGACCTTTTCCAGCAAGTGCTCGTACGCCCCGCCGTAGGGCTGCTGAAACGGCACGCTCTGGTCGGACATCACTGCGGTGGTTGCCTTTCTGTCACCAGGGTCGGGGTGGCCGGTGCGCGGTCACCAGGGGTGGGCGGTCAGGTGGCCTGGGGGCGGCCGAAGAGGAGGTCGTAGCCCGCGGGGAGCTGGAACAGGATCTGTTCGAGGAGGTCGTCGTCGGCGGCGTCGGCGACCGTGGACAGGACGGCACTGACGTCCCAGGCGGCGGTGTGTTCGGTGGCTCCTTCGATCCAGGCCGCGGTCGCACGCACGAACCGCTCCGGTGACAGCGGCTCGGCGCTCTGCAGCGGGTTGAGCAGGATCAGGGCGAAGCCCTCCGGCAGCCGCGCCGCCAGCTGGGCGCGTACCTCGCCGATCAGGTGTGCCCCCAGCAGGGCGAGCACCACGCGGGCCGCGCGTTCGGCTTCCTGCGGGGTGCCGTACTCGCCGCGTTCTTTCACCTGGTCAAGGAACGCTTCCCGCCGCACAGTCATGCCGGCCGCCGCCCTTCTTCGGTTCGCTGGGGCAGCGGAGGACGGGCGAGGGGGAGATCGGATGGTGCCCGTCCGCCGCTGTTCAGCCCGTGTCGAGTCCGGCTCAGCCGGAGATCTCCTTGCGGCCGCTTCCGACGCCGATGGCGACCTTGCGGGGCTTGGCGCGCTCGGCGATCGGGATGCGCAGGGTGAGCACGCCCGCGTCGTAGTCGGCCTGGATGTGCTCGGTGTCCAGTGTGTCGGCGAGCACGATCTGGCGGGAGAAGACGCCCAGCGGCCGTTCCGACAGCTCCATCTGCACGTCGTCGGCCTTCGCCACGGGCCGGCGCTCGGCCTTCACGGTCAGCATGTTGCGTTCGACGTCGATGTCGATGCCTTCGGGGCTGACGCCGGGGAGGTCGAAGGCCACCACGTACTCGTCACCCTCGCGGTAGGCGTCCATCGGCATCGGGGACGGCCGGGACCATGTGGCGGGGCCCAGCAGCTGCTGGGTCAGCCGGTCCAGCTCACGGAACGGGTCAGTGCGCATCAACATGGGAAAACACCTCCAGGAAGGTCTCGGCAGTGGCTGCCAATGCGCCTCACTGACACCGTTGTAGCATGTCATCCGATGGATGACAAACACGGGGTCGTCCAACCGATGACATTGAGGGAGGTGGCCATGAACCAGACCGAACAGCCGGCATCGTCCAGCGCCGACACACCGAGCCCGGCGTCGTTCCTCGCCGCCGCGGCAGCCCTGGACGCCATAGACGACGCCCTGCGGACCGCCCGGCACGAAGTGCATGGCACTGCCGAGACGCAGGACGTCGGCCCGGAGCGGGCGCTGGCCTCTCTGCTGCTGCTGAGACAGGTACGCGAGCAGCTCGCCGGATGGGAAACCGGCCTGATCGAAACCGCCCGTCAGGCGGGTGCCAGCTGGGCCGACCTCGCCCACCCCCTCGGCGTCGCCAGCCGCCAGGCCGCCGAACGCCGCTACCTGCGCGGCCGTCCCGGTCCGGCCGGAACCACCGGCGAACAACGCGTCCAGGCCACCCGCGAACGCCGCGCCGCCGAGCGCACCACCGCCACCTGGGCCCGCCGCAATGCGGCCGACCTGCGCCGCATCGCCGGCCAGATCGCGGCCCTCACCGACCTGCCCCCCGCGGCCCGCCCCCCGCTCAGCAGGCTCCACGCGGCCCTCGCCCACGACGACCCCGCCGAGCTCATCCGCCCCCTCACCGACACCCGCCCCCACCTGACCGGCACCCACCCCGACCTCGCCGCGCAACTCGACACCCTCACACCGCCCTGACCCCGCCCGTCTCGGGTGTGTACGGACGACCCTCCTTCTGCGCCCGGCACGAGGCCGGCAACCTGGCCTGATTCGACGTCGCCCTCGTCGACTTGATCTTCGGCTGCGCGACATCCCGCACAGGTGAGAGCGACGGGGCGGCACCTGGTGGCCGGTTGCGGTCCCCGGCGGGGGCCCCAAACATGGGCAGGGGGGGATCACTTGCGTGGGTGATCCCCGACTGGGGTAGCCGTCACCGCGCACGGCCGGACCGGCCGTGCGACGGGGCCCTCGCGTGCCCGAAGGAACAGCCCTAGGAGTGGCCATGTCCGAAATCCCGCCGCCCGTCACCCCGTACCTCGAACCGGCCGCGAAGGAGCTGGCCGAGGCGACCGATCCGCACCCCCGGATCTACGAGGTCCCGCCGGAACAGGGGCGGGCCATCCTGGCGGACCTGCAGAGCGACACCAGCGTGCCCCGTCCCGATGTCGACGAGGAGTGGGTCGACGTGGACGCCGGCGAGTGGGGCACCGTCCGCACCCGCGTCATCCGCCCCAAGGGCGTCACCGGCCCGCTGCCGGTGCTGATCTACATCCACGGCGCCGGCTGGGTCTTCGGCGACGACAAGACCCACGACCGCCTCTTCCGCGAACTCACCGTCGGCGCGGGCGCGGTGGGCGTCTTCCCGGTGTACGACCGCGCGCCGGAGGCGAAGTACCCGACCCAGGTCGAGCAGAACTACGCCGTGGGCCAGTGGGTCCTCAAGCACGGCGCGGAACACGACATGGACACCTCGAACATCGCCGTCACCGGCGAGTCCGTCGGCGGCTGCATGTCGACGGTGTTCGCGCTGATGAACAAGGACCGCGGCGGCATCGACCTCAAGGCCCAGTGCCTGCTCTACCCGGTGACCGACGCCGGCTTCGACACGCCGTCCTACGCGCAGTTCGCCGAGGGCTACTACCTCACCCGCGACGGCATGAAGTGGTTCTGGGACGCCTACACCTCCGACCCGTCCCAGCGCTCCGAGAAGTACGCCGCCCCGCTCCAGGCGTCGCTGGAGGAGCTGAAGGGTCTGCCGCCGACACTGGTCATCACCGACGAGGCGGACGTGCTGCGCGACGAGGGCGAGGAGTACGCCAACAAGCTCCGCGAGGCGGGCAACGACGTCACCTCGGTCCGGGTCGCGGGCATGGTCCACGACTTCCTGCTCCTGGACAGCCTGCGCGACACCCGGGCGGCCAACATCGCCCGCAAGATCGCCATCGACTTCCTGGGATCGGCGCTGCACGAGGACGACTGAGGCGGCCCGCCCGACGGAGTGTTGACGGTGCTTACATCGGTGGCTACGCTGATGTAATCACCGTCAACATGCGTTGCCAGGAGCCGCGTCATGCCCTCGTCCCAGTCCCCGCGTGAAACGGTCCAGGTCGACCTCGGCGGCCGCTCGGTCACGGTCCCCGAGGGGGGCCTGTACGACCGGTACCGGATGGACACCGATCTCGACGCGGTCGCCCGCGACCCCCGCGTCAGCGGGGTGGACTTCTTCCGGAAGCTGCCCAAGACCAAGGTCGACTCGCCCATCGGCGAGACCCTCACCCCGAACTTCTACTACCGCATCTCCACCGCCCGGCTCACGATGCTCGCGCCCACCCGCGCCATCCGCACCCGGCTGCCCCGCGAACTGGCCCCGCTGGAGGTCGCGCCGGGACTGGGCCTCGTCTCCGCGATGTTCTTCCGGTACGACGTGTGCGACATCGACTTCTACACCGAGGCCGCCGTCGGCATCGCGGTGAAGCCCGCCCGCCACGGCAAGCTGGGGTTCTTCGACCTCGTCTCCGCGCTCAAGAACGAGCACCTCGACTCCTACGTGCTCTCCCTCCCGGTCAGCACCGAGATCGCCCAGGTGCGCGGCCACGACGGCTACGGCTTCCCCAAGTGGGTGACCGGCCTCGACGTCGGCATCGACGCCCACCGCACCACCGCGCGGGTGGCCAACGACGCGGGCGGGGTCGACCTCGCGCTCTCCGCGCCCACCCCGGCCCAGAACAGCTACCCCAGCGGCAAGCGCGTCTCGTCGCTCAGCTCGTACACCTCGATCGACGGCGCCTGGCACTCCACCCTGAGCCAGACCAACGTGCTGTCGGCCGGTACCGCGCTCCTCCCGCGTGACCTCCGGCTCACGGTCGGAGAGGGGCGCATGGCCGACGACCTGCGCTCCCTCAAGCCGATGCGGACCATCCAGTTCGACGTCGTGACCGAGGGGCAGCTCGCCCTGCACATGCCGGTCCCCACCTCGGTCCGTACCCGGTAGACAGGAGCCCCGCCATGACCACCGCCCCAGCCCCCCATGCCCCGCTGCCCGCGTCCCTGACGCCGGCCCGGATCGAGCGGCTGGCGGCACGCGTCAGCGCGGCGCCCGACGCCGTACGCGTGACCACCACCGCCCCTTACACCGGCGCGCCCCTGGCCGACCTGCCGGTCTCCACGCCCGGCGACGTCGAGGACGCTTTCGCCCGCGCCCGGATCGCCCAACGGAACTGGGCCGCGACCCCGCTGAGCCGCCGCAAGCAGATCCTGCTCCGCTTCCACGACCTCGTGCTCGCCCGCCAGGACGAGGCGCTGGACCTGATGCAGGCCGAGAACGGCAAGACCCGCCGGGACGCGTTCCTCGAAGTCGTGGACATCGCCGTCGTGTCCCGCTATTACGCCCGCAACGGCTCCCGGTACCTGGCACCCAAGCGGCGCCGGGGCGCGGTCCCGCTGCTCACCCACACCACCGAGCTGCGACACCCCAAGGGCGTCGTGGCGGTCGTCTCGCCCTGGAACTACCCGCTGAGCATGGCCGCCGGCGACGCCGTCGCGGCGCTCATGGCCGGCAACGCGGTCGTCCAGAAGCCCGACACCCAGACCGCGCTCACCGCGCTGTGGTCGCTGGAGCTGATGCGGGAGGCCGGACTGCCCTCCGGTGTCTGGCAGATGGTGATCGGGCGGGGCAGCTCCATCGGCGGCGCGCTGATGGCGGGCGCCGACTACATGATGTTCACCGGCTCCACCGCCAGCGGCCGGAAGATCGCGCGGGACGCGGGGGAGCGGCTCATCGGCTCCTCCCTGGAACTCGGCGGCAAGAACGCCATGCTGGTCCTGGACGACGCCGACATCGAGAAGGCCGCCGACGGCGCCGTCGCCGCCTGCTTCCCCTCGGCCGGGCAGCTCTGCGTCTCCATCGAGCGTCTGTACGTGGCGGATTCGGTGCACGACCAGTTCGTGGACGCCTTCGTCGCCCGCGCCGAGCGGCTCAAGGTCGGTGGCGCGTACGACTTCAGCTGCGACGTCGGCAGCCTCACCACGGCCGCCCAGCTCAAGACCGTCACCGAGCACGTCGAGGACGCCGTGGCCAAGGGGGCGAAGGTCCTCGCGGGCGGCAGGGCGCGCCCGGACCTGGGACCGCTGTTCTACGAGCCGACCATCCTCGCCGGTGTCACCCCGGACATGATGCTGTACGAGCAGGAGACGTTCGGGCCCGTCGTGTCCGTCCACCCGGTGCGCGACGACAGCGAGGCCATCGCGCGGGCCAACGCCACGCCGTACGGCCTCAACGCGAGCGTCTGGTCCCGCAGTGCCTCACGGGGACGCGCCGTGGCGGCCCGGCTGCACACGGGCACCGTCAACGTCAACGAGGCGTTCGCCGCCGCGTGGGGCAGCGTCGACGCGCCGATGGGCGGCATGGGGGACTCCGGCCTCGGACGGCGTCACGGTGCCGAGGGCATCCTCAAGTACACCGAGGCCCAGAACGTCGCCCACCAGCGCCTCCAGGGGTTCACCCCGCCGAAGAGCATCCCGCCCGAGGCCTGGGCGGCGCTGCTGACCGGCGCGCTGAAGGTGCTGAAGGCGGTCGGCTCCCGCTGAGACACCCGGACGCAGGCGGCGCGGCTCCCCGATGGAGCCGCGCCGCCCGCGTCGTGGGAGGTCCCACCGAAGAGGCGCCCCAGGTACCGAGTACCTGGGGCGCCTTGTCGGCCCCGTGCTACGCGGCGCCCCGCGTCGTGCCCAGCCAGTCGCGGTAGCGGCGCAGCGCCCGGCGCTGCTTGCGCCGCTCGGCGATGAGGGCGACCGCCGGGTGGGTGCCCGGCTTGGGCCTGCTGCCGCGCGCGATCCGGCGCATCTGGTGGCGGACCTGCGCCATGCTCGCGGCCGACGCGAGCGCCTTGTCCGACCAGGTGACCGGCCTGAGCTGCCGCTCGGCCTCGCCGCCGGTGCGCCAGCGCTCCGGCAGGTCGGGGGTGACCGCGAGGGCGGTGCCCATCCCGATGACCGCCACCCCGCTGTCGAGGACGCGCTCGGCGGTCTCGCGCCGGGTGATGCCACCGGTCAGCATCAGCGGCACCGGGCTGGACCCGACCAGGTCCTTCGCCAGGTCCAGGAAGTACGCCTCACGCGCCTGCGTGCGCGCGTCGGCGGCCCGGCCGGACATCGCCGGGCTCTCGTAGCTGCCGCCGGACAGCTCGACCAGGTCGACACCGAGCGGCGCGAGCATCTCGATCACCTGGCGCGCGTCGTCCGCGTCGAAGCCGCCGCGCTGGAAGTCGGCCGAATTGAGCTTGACCGCGACCGCGAAGGAGGGCGACACGGCGGCCCGTACGGCGCGGACCACGTCCAGCAGCATCCGGGCTCGGTTCTCCAGCGAGCCGCCCCACTGGTCGGTGCGCTTGTTGACCAGGGGGGAGAGGAACTGCGAGAGCAGATAGCCGTGCGCCGCGTGCACCTCGACCCCGTCGAAGCCGGCCTGCTCGGCGCGCTGCGCGGTCACCGCGTACCGGGTGACCGTCTCCTCGATCTGCCGGGCGGTCATGGCGACCGGGCGGCCGAAGCGGCCGCTGTGCTTGCCCAGGTCGACGCCGACCGCGGAGGGACCCCATACGACGCCGGGCATCTCGGAGCCGATCTGGCGGCCGGGGTGGTTGATCTGCATCCAGATCGCCCCGCCCCCCGCCTTGCCGGCCTTCGCCCACTCGGTGAACGGCTCCAGCGGCGCGGCCTCGTCGAGGACGACACCGGCCGGACCGGTCAGCGCCTCGGCGTGGACCATGACGTTGCCCGTGATGAGCAGTCCGGCACCGCCCCCGGCCCAGCGCCGGTACAGCCCGAGCAGTTCGGCTCCGGGCAACTGGCCGTCGGCCGCCATGTTCTCCTCCATGGCCGCTTTGGCGATCCGGTTGCGCAGTACCTGCCCGGAGCGCAGGGACAACGGCCAGAACAGTTCGCTGGTCATCCTGCTTTCCCCTCTCGATCTCCATCGCTTACAATGTGTACAGCGTTCACATTAGGTCAGGAATGTAAGCGCCGTAAACTTCAAGGAGTGTGACCTATGCCTCAAGCGAGCAGCTCGTATCACCACGGCGATCTGCGCGCGGCCTGCCTGCGTGCCGCGCGGGAGCTGCTGGAGGAGGACGGCAGCGCCGGGCTGTCGCTGCGCGCGGTGGCGCGGCGGGCGGGCGTGTCGGCCACGGCCCCCTACCGTCACTACGCGGACCGCGACGCGCTGGTCTCCGCGGTGGCCGCCGAGGGGTACCGCGAACTCGCCGAACACCTGGCCGCCGCCCACCCCGAGCCCCGGACCCCGGACGAGCTCGCGTCGGTCGCCGTCGCCTACGTGCGCTTCGCGCTGGACCGGCCCGCGATGTTCCGGGTGATGTTCGCGGAGCCGTGCGATCCGAACAGTGAGGAGCGGGTCGCGGCGACCGCGGCCATCTCCGAGTACGTCCGCGGCATCGTACACGCGGTCTTCCCCGGCGTCGACCCGGACGCGTTGTCGACCACGGTGTGGGCACTCGTCCACGGCCTGGCCTTCCTGCACCTGGACGGCAAGCTCGACTCCTCGACGCCGGAGGTGGTGGACGCCCAGGTCCGCGCGGCGGTCCGGGCGCTGTTCAGCGTGTCGGCGGCCCCGTAGGAACCGAGGTCATGTTGACAGTGCACATACTTGCTGCCTGACTCATGTACCCCGGCCGGATCGTGACCGAGGGCAGCTGGAACACCACCTCCTCCCTGACCCGCGAGCCCTACCGCTACTCCAAGACCCTGGCGAAGCTGGAGGCATGGCGGATCGCGCAGGAGCAGAACCGCTGGCGGCTGGTCACCGTCAACCCCGGCCTGGTCATCGGCCCAGTCCTCAACTCCGCGCCGACCAGCGAGAGCTTCACCATCGCGCGGCAGATGGCGAGCGGCCGGATGCGCTGCGGCGCCCCGCGCATCGCGCTGACCGTGGTCGGCGTACGCGAGATCGCCTACGCCCATCTGGCCGCCGCGTTCCTCCCCGACGCGGAGGGCCGTCACCTCCTCGCGGCCGAGTCCACCGACGTCGACCTCGCCCGCCGCCTCCTCCCTGCCTACGGCTCCTACCCCCTGCCACGCCGCGACCTCCCCGAGCCCCTGGCGGTCGCCCTGGCCCCGGCGGCGGGCCTCGAACGCGGGTACCTACGGCGCGACATCGGCTACGACCTCCGTGTGGACACCACCAAGAGCCGCCGCGAGCTGGGGGTGCGGTACCGGCCCGCGCAGGCGTCGATGGAGGAGATGTTCGCGCAGGTCGTCGGGGCCAGGGGCCGATAGCGCCGAGCGCCGTTTCACGCCGGCCCGCCCGTTCGTGGTTCGACCGCGCCTGCCCGGTCACCCGGTCCCCAGGGGCCCCGGCGACCCGAGGAGGCGCACATGACCGCGACCCCGCAGGACCCACCCGTCACCTGCCACTTCATCGGCAACGCCACGCTCCTGATCCGCTACGGCGACGTCACCCTGCTGACCGACCCCAACTTCCTCCACCGCGGCCAGTACGCCTACCTCGGGCACGGCCTCGTCAGCCGCCGTCTGCTGGAGCCGACCCTCGGTGTCGCCGACCTGCCCGCCGGCATCGACGCGATCGTGCTGTCCCACCTGCACGGAGACCACTGGGACCGGGTTGCGCGGCGCGGCCTCGACTCGGGCCTCCCGGTACTCACCACACCCCAGGCCGCCCGCAAACTGCGCCGCCTGCACGGCTTCCCGCACGCCACCGCGCTGGAGACCTGGCAGAGCCGTACGGTGACCGGCCGCGAGACCCAGGTGACCGTCACCTCCTTGCCGGGGCAGCACGCGGGCGGCCCGCTCCGGCCCCTGCTGCCGCAGGTCATGGGCAGCCTGCTCGAGTTCGGCCCCCTCGGCGGCCCGCCCGTGCTCCGCCTCTACCTCTCCGGCGACACGCTGCCCTTCCCGCCGATCGTCGCGGCCATCGCCCGCCGCTGCCCCGACCTCGACCTCGCCGTCCTCCACCTCGGCGGCACCACGCTCCCCGGCGGCTTCCTCGTCACCATGACGGGAGCCCAGGGCGCCGGCTTCACCCAACGGCTGGACCCGGAATGGGTGCTGCCGGTGCACTACGAGGAGTACACCGTCATGAAGTCCCCGCTGAGCGACTTCCTCCACGCCGTACGGCAGCGCGGGCTCGGCGCACGGCTCGTACCGTGCGCACGCGGCGAGCGCGTCGCCCTGCGCCCCGGCGGGCGGCCCGTGGTCGAGGCGGCGCCCGTGCGGTGAGCGGAGCCGACCGGACGGAAGCCGGCGGAGCGGGTGTCGATCGCGCTCGCGGTGGGAAAGCCGTGTGCGGACGGACCGTAGCGCACGCTCACCGGAGGGAGCACAGCCGATGGCCACCACAGCGGGAACCGCACGGCCGCCCGACACGGCACCCGCGAGCCTGCGGCTGCCAGGACTGCTGCTCGGCGTCGGCCTCGGCGGATTCGTCGACGGCATCCTGCTGCACCAGCTCCTCCAGTGGCACCACATGCTGACCAGCACCAACCACGACCGCATCGGCGTCAAGTACTACGACCCGCACACGGTGTCCGGGCTGGAGATGAACACCGTGTGGGACGGCGTCTTCCACGCCCTGTGCTGGATCGCCGTCCTGCTCGGCCTCGCCGTCCTGTACTCCCGCGTCACCCACGACCGGCGCACCGTGTGGACCTCTCGGGTGCTGTGGGGGTGGGTGCTGTCCGGCTGGGGCGTCTTCAACCTGGTGGAGGGCGTCCTCGACCACCAGATCCTCGGCATCCACCATGTGCACGGCGGGCCCTACCAGGCGTGGTGGGACGCCGGTTTCCTCGTCCTCGGCGCGCTGTTCATCGCCGCCGGCCACCTGATCCGGCGCGGCGGCCGCTTCCACGACCCCGCGACCGAGCGCGGCGCATGACGGAACACCACCACGGAGCGGGCACGGTCCTGCCGCAGGCGGTGACGGTCGTCCTGGCCCTGCTGGCCCTCGCCGCGCTCCACCACCTCGCGGTGCGACGGGCCGTACGCCACAACCCCGCCCAGGACTGGCCGGCTTGGCGCACCATCTCCTTCGTCACCGGCCTGGCTCTCCTCGCCGTCGCCCTGGTGCCCCCGGCGCCCACCGGTTTCCCCGCGCACATGGCCCAGCACATGCTCATCGGCATGTACGCCCCGCTGGCGCTCGTGCTGGCCGCCCCCGTCACGCTGGCGTTGCGCGCGCTGCCACCCGCCGGGGCCCGCCGGATCACGGCCGTCCTGCACAGCCCGCCCGTCCGGTGCGCGGTCCATCCGGTCAGCGCGCTCCTGCTGAGCACCGGCAGCCTGGCGGTGCTGTACTTCACCCCGCTGTACAACACCGCCATGAGCCACCCCGCCGGGCACTGGCTCATGGCGGCACACTTCCTGCTCTCCGGATGCCTGTTCGCGCACGCCATCGCGGGCCCCGACCCCGCCCCCGGCCGCCCCGGCGTACCTGCCCGGCTCACCTGCCTGGGCATCGCCATCGCAGCGCACGCCCTGATCGCCCAGGCCCTGTACGGCGGCTTCTTCGCCGACGTCCACGCGCCGATCGACCAGGTCCGGCGCGGCGCGGAGATCATGTACTACGGCGGAGACATCGCCGAACTCCTGCTGGCCGCCGCCCTCGTGACCACCTGGCGCCCGGAGCGGCGCGGCGGCCCCCCGCGGCGCACCCCGGCAACGGCCGTAACGGAAACCGGCATCAGCGGCCGAACCGGCTGACAGCGCCTCGGCAGTCAGGCGGTGACACCCAGATGATCCGTCGCCGAACGCCCCCCGGACTGGTGTGAGATGCGTCTTCATCCGATCTGAGGAAGCCACCAATCCGGCCCCGCCCCCGGCCCCGGATTCCCCGCGTGAGTGAGGAACAGAGCGACCCAAGGAGATCACCGGGGCCGGCGCGGACGGCGCTGGGCGCGCTGAGCGGCATGCTCGCCGGGTTCGCCGCGCTGGCGGTGGCCGAACTGGTGGCGGCGGGGGTACGGCCGCAGGCAAGCCCGGTGGTCGTGGTCGGCGGGGCCTCCATCGACCAGACCCCGGCGGCGGTCAAGGACTGGGCGATCCGTCACTTCGGCACCGACGACAAGCTGGTGCTGCAGCTCGGCATCCTCGCCGTACTCGCGCTGCTCGCCCTGGGCCTGGGCGCGTCGGCGGTGCGCCGCCGGGCCGTCGGAGCCGCCGGTGTCCTCCTCTTCGGCGTGATCGGCGCGGTGGCCGCCCTCACCCGCCCGGACTCCCGAGGCTTCACGGACACGTTGCCGTCCCTGATCGGGGCCGCCGTCGGGACGCTGCTGCTCCACTTCCTGGCCGGACGCCTCATCACCCCCGTACCGGTCGCTGACAGCGAGCCCGGCGACTGGGACCGGCGGGGCTTCGTCATCGCGGCCACCTCCGCGGCCGCCGCGTCCGCCGTCGTGGGCAGGGTCGGCCGGACGCTGAGCGGCAGCCGGGCGGGGGGCGCCGTCGCCTCCCGCCAGCAGGTCGTCCTGCCCCGCCCCGGCTCGCCCGCACGGCCGGTACCGGCGCGGACGGCCCTGCGGGTCGAGGGCGTCAGCCCCTACGTCACGTCCAACAAGAGCTTCTACCGCGTCGACACCGCCCTCGTGGTCCCCAAGGTGGACGCCACCGCCTGGCACCTCCGGGTGCACGGCAAGGGCGTGACCCGGCCGGCCACCTTCACCTTCGACGATCTGCTGCGCCGACGGCTGATCGAGCGCGACATCACCCTGACCTGCGTGTCGAACGAGGTCGGCGGCCCGTACGCCGGCAACGCCCGCTGGACCGGCGTCCGCCTGGCCGACCTGCTCGCCGAATGCGGGGTCAAGGCCCCCTCGCACGGTGGACCGGCCGACCAGTTGGTGGCCCGCTCGGTGGACGGCATGACCATCGGCACGCCCGTCGAGGACATCATGGACGGCCGCGACGCCATGCTCGCCGTCGGCATGAACGGCGAACCGCTGCCCTTCGAGCACGGCTTCCCGGTACGCATGCTCGTGCCCGGCCTGTACGGGTACGTCTCCGCCTGCAAGTGGATCCAGGACATCGAACTCACCACGTTCGACTCCTACGACCCGTACTGGGTCAAGCGAGGCTGGGCGCGGAAGGCGCCGGTCAAGACGCAGTCCCGCATCGACACCCCCAAGCCGTTCGCCCGGCCGAAGTCCGGGACCGTGATGGTGGCCGGGGTCGCCTGGGCCCAGCACCGGGGCATCGACAAGGTCGAGGTCCGGGTGGACGACGGTCCCTGGCAGGAGGCCCACCTCGCCGCCGAGGACACCCGCGACACCTGGCGCCAGTGGTCCTTCCCCTGGCAGGCGACCAAGGGATCCCACACCCTCACCGTGCGCGCCACCGACCGCACCGGAAGCGTGCAGACGGAGAAGCGCGCCCGGACCATCCCCGACGGCGCGAGCGGCTGGCACTCCGTCGTCGTGACCGCGCAGTGAGCCCCGAAGCGGCTCCCCACCCCCTGACCAACTCCCACCGTCCGGCAGCCCGTTGCTGCCTCACCACGACCGATGAGGACTGCCCGGGGAGCGCGCGCGACGAGGTACGGCGCCGGATCGCCGTCACCTGCCAAGTCGGCACGCGGCGGGGCCTGTTCGTCAAACTCGCTCGGTGTCGTACGGCCCGGCACGACGCCGTGCCTCAGAGCTGAACCACCCCCAGCGGCGTGGTTGTCGGCTGATTCGACCCTCCCGCCGGCTCCACCGTGATCCCCACGGCCGTCGCCCGGCCGAGGGGGCCCAGCAGGACCCGGCCCTGACGGCCTCCCGTGCCGGAGAGCAGGCCGCCGGAGCGGAAGGTGGTGCCGTTGTCGGCGTACCAGAGCTGGTACACCTTCCCCTCGCCGAGGACGGGCAGCCCGGTGGCGACGAAGGCCGCCTTCTGCTTCTGCCGGGACATGACCACGCTCGCCCGTCCGCCGTTGCTCAGGTCACCGGTGCGCACGGTGGCATCCGGGGCGGTCACCACCTCGGCGAGCGAGGAGGTACGCCGCTCCTGTTCCTGCGCCGTGCGCCGGGCCTCCCGCGCCTCCTCGTGCTGCCACCAGGCGGTCGATCCGCCGGCGACGGCCGCCGCGAGGCAGGCGGCGAGCGCCCAGGGGAGCAGCCGTTGGGCACGGCTCGGCCGGGCCGGCGGGGTCTCCTGCCGGATGTTCCGGATCTCTGCCAGCACGCGGGTGCGGGCCGCGTCGTCCGGGGGCAGTGAGACGGCCTCGGCGAGTCCGACCACCGCCTCCATGAGCTGCGCGGCCTCCTCCCGGCAGGCCGCGCAGGCCGCGAGGTGGTTCTCGAAGGCGGCCCGTTCGTCCGGGGGCAGGGCGTCGAGCACATAGGCGCCGACCGCGTCGTGATCGCCGGGAGCCGCGCTCATTCGCCGGCCTCCAGACACTGCCGCAGCCGGTGCAGCCCGGTGCGCATCCGCGTCTTCACCGTGCCGGGCGGCTTGCTCAGCGCGCGGGCGACCTCGTCGTACGTCAGGCCCTCGTAGTAGGCCAGCACCAGCGGCACCCGCAGGTTCCGGCACAGCGCGGCCAGGCAGCGGTAGAGCCTGCGCTGCTCGTCGCGGTCCTGCACCAGCTCGGCCACCATGTCGAACGGGCGCTCGCTGTTGCCCTCGGCCACCCGGCGGTCCCGGTCGGACGCGGCCTGCGCCGAGCGGACCCGGTCGACCGCGCGGTGATGTGCCAGGGCGAACACCCAGGCCTTGGCCGAAGCGTGCTCGGGACGGAAACGGGGCGCCGTACGCCAGACCTCCAGCATGACCTCCTGCGCGACCTCCTCCGCCTGCGAGGCGTCGCGCACCACGCGCAGGGCCAGACCTCGCACGGAGCCGGACAGGCTGTCGTACAGCAGGGTGAACGCCTCCTCGCTGCCGTGCGCGGTCGCCGTCAGCCAGCCGTCGAGACGGCGGTCGTCGGCGGTCCTGTCCCTGGGCATCGCTGTCGTTCCTCCCCTCGTCCTGGCACTCCTTCCTGTCCAGCCTGGGTGCCGGGTGCCGTCCCCGCGCCCGGTGGGCGCCCGCCTGCCGCCGTTCGAGTGCTATCCGTCCGGGGGGTCCAGGACGGCCCAGACGGTGTGCCCGTCAAGGGTCGGCTCGTCGCCCCAGCGGCTGGCCAGGGCGTCGACCAGGAACAGTCCCCGGCCGGACTCCTCCAGCGTGAAGGACGGATGCCGCCACCGGGCCCGGACCAGGGTGGTGTCGAAGCTCGGCCCCGCGTCGGCCACCTCGATGCGCAGCGCCGGCCCGTCGGGGGACCGCCGTCGCAGTGCGCACGCCACCCGGACGGGCGGCCTGCCGTGCCGCAACGCGTTGGAGACCAGTTCGCTGACCACCACCGAGGCGTCGTCCGCGAACTCCGCCGCCTGCCAGCGGGCCAGGTGGTCGCGCAGATCGTCGCGCACCGCGTCCGCGGGGGCGGCGGAGTCGTAACTGAGACGGCAGGAATCGCGCTTCATGACGAACACCTTCAGGGGCCTTTCAGGTAATTCGTCACGGAGTGCGCCTCGGATGGGTGTCCGGCGGAACGGACGGCCCTCGGCAGAAAGTGCGAAACGGGGCAAACCGTGGCAGCCCCCGCTCCGAATCAAGGACATGAACGCTTCGAGACCTGAGGGGAGGTGTACTCAATGCGCGCTCTCAACGTGAAGCGGGCCGCTGTCCTCGCGGCGGCCGGAGCGATGCTGGCGGGTGGTGCCGCCATCGGGACGGCGGGCACCGCGTCGGCGTCCGTGCCCGGGTCGGCGCCGGCCTCCTACAGCCAGCACCACGGCGACCGGGGGTCGGACCACCACGGCTACGACAACCGCCACCACGACCGCTACGGCTACGGCTACGACCACCGCCACCATGACCGCTATGGCTACGGCTACGGCTACGACCACCGTCACCACGACCGCTATGGCCACGACGGCTGGGGCAACTCGTACCACCGTTGGCACAACCACTGGCACGACGGCTGGTGGGGCAACGACTGGTGGCACTCGGGCTACCGATACTGATCCGGAACGCGGTGAGGCCGGCCCGTGAGCGGGGGCCGGCCTCACTGTTCCGCTGTCAGACGGACGCCATGTCCGGCTGGGACCGCTGCTCGCCCACGCTGCCCAGGCGCGGGCCCGCCGGTGGCTTCGTCGGCCACCACAGCCAGGGGCCCATGTCCAGGGTGAAGGCCGGGACGAGGAACGGGCGGACGAACAGGGTGTCGAGCAGCACGCCCACCGCGACGATGACGCCGATCTGGGCGAGGTAGCGCAGCGGCATCACGGTCAGGGTGGCGAAGGTGACGGCGAGCACGATCCCCGCCGAGCTGATGGCGTTCCCCGTGGCCCGCAGCCCCCGGAGCGTGCCGACGCGCTGTCCCGCGAGCAGGGACTCCCGGCGGACGCGGTGCATGAGGAAGATGTTGTAGTCCACCCCGAGCGCGATCAGGAACACGAACGAGAACAGCACCAGGGACGGCTCCGTCGCGGTCGAACCGAAGGCGACGTCGAAGATCACCGCTGAAACACCCAGCGCCGCGAGGAAGTTGCCCACGGCCACGACGACGAGCACGACCGGCAGCGCCAGACTCCGCAACAGCCCCAGCAGGAGCAGCAGCACGATCACCAGGACGGCGGGCAGTACGCGGGTACGGTCCCGCTCGGCCGCCTGCTGCATGTCGTAGACCTGCGCCGGATAACCCCCCACCCGGGCCCGGCCGCCCGTGGCCGCGCGGAGACGGCCGATCGTCTCCTGGGCGCGCTCGCTGTCCGGGGCGCTGTCGAGGGTGGCCGCGATCGTCGTACGCGGTCGGGTGGCGATGACCTCGGCGCGGGCGACCCCCGGTGTCTCCTCCACCCGCTGTCGCATCCCTGCGGCGCCCTCGGAGTCCGCCACCACGATGGCCGGGCTGCCCGTGCCCGCCGGGAAGTGCGCCGCCAAGGCCGACTGGGCGCCTACCGAGGGTGCCCGTGCTGTGAGCGCCTCGCCCAGCGGAAGGCCGCCGGGAGCCAGCAGTACGGCCAGGGCGGCGCAGCCCGCGAGCAGCGCGCAGCCCACCGTCCACACCGGACGCGCGTGCCGCTCGACCACCGCCGTGACCAAGGACCAGCCCCGCCCGCCGGTCTGGCCGTCCTGCGGTCGCCGGGGCCAGAACATCGCGCGCGGGCCGAGGAGTACGGCGGCCGGGACGAAGGTCAGCGCGGCCAGCACGCAGCAGGACATCGCCACGGCACCGGCGAGCGCCAGGGAGTGGTTGGCGGGGAGGGCGCTGAGGAGCAGGGCGACCATGGCGCAGGCCACCGTCGCCGCGCTCGCCGCGATGGGCGCCCAACTCGCCCGCCACGCCCTCCGCATGGCCGCCGGAGCCGACATCTCCGGGGCGTGCTCGTGGTACCGCGCCAGCAGGAGCAGGCCGTAGTCCGTGGTCGCTCCGATGACCAGTACTGAGAGGATGCCCTGCACCTGCCCGTCGACCGTCAGCACGCCCCAGCTCCGCAGCGCGTACAGCACCGCACTGCACAGGGTCAGCGCGACGACCCCGGACGCGGCCACCACGAGGGGCAGCAGGACGCTCCGGTGGACGAGGAACAGGATGGCGGCGACGGCGGCCAGCGCGATGACCAGCAGCTTTCCGTCGATGCCCGCGAAAGAGGTCTCCAGGTCGGCTTGCCCTGCTGCCGGTCCCGCCAGCCGGACCCTGCTGTCCGGCAGTGACTCGGCGGTTTTCCGCACGCGCTGCAGGGAGAGGCCGAGCCCGGCGTCGTCCGCGGCGGTGAGGGTGACGACACAGACGAGGGAACGGCCGTTGGCCGAGGAGGTCACGGCGCCGGGGAAACCGACCGGGCGGGGCAGCCCGGCGAGGATCCGCTGTGCTGCCTCTGTGCTGAGCCGCTTGGCCGAGGTGGCCTCCCAGACGATCACGACCGGTGGGCCACCGGCCGGCCCACCGGCCTCCTTGGCCACCCGGCTCGACTCCGCCGACGCGGGCAGCGTCATCGCCGGCCGCCGCGCCGCCTCCGATGCCAGCCGGCCGGGGAAGGCGGCCGTGCACACCGCCACCACCAGCCACGCGGCCACGACGAACACCGGAAACCGTGCCACCACGAACTGCCGGCCGAACAAACGCACTACCTCACCTCACGTGTGGGGACGGTTCCGCCGCCCGCGCTCCGACACGGCACCGCCCGAATCCATGGATGCTCGACTCGTTCGCGGGTGATCCGGTGCCGCCACCCCGAAGAGATCGGTGAAAGGGCCCCGATTAGCTCCATTGGCGCAGCGTGGGGACCCATCGCGGCCGGTAATCGACGGGTGCGACAATGAGCGATCTTGGCTCCTTACTGCGGAGGACGGCGGGCATGACGAGCAGTGCGCTTTTGGTGATGGACGTCCAGCGGGACGTGGTGGCCCTCGCCGACGACGGCTCCGGCTATCTGCCACGCCTGCGCGGGGCGATCGACGGTGCGCGGGCCTCCGGCATTCCCGTGATCTACGTCGTGATGGGGCTGCGGCCCGGCGACCCCGAGGTCGGCCCGCGCAACAAGGTGATGGCCGGCGTCCTGCGCGCCGGGCTGTTCACCGAGGGGGCTCCTGGCTCCGAGATCCACCCCGACATCGCGCCCCGGCAAGGGGACGTAGTGGTCACCAAGCGGCGGGGGAGCGCGTTCTCGGGGAGTGACCTCGATCTGGTCCTCAGGGCTCGGGGCGTCGACAGTCTCGTACTCACCGGCATCGCCACCAGCGCCGTGGTGCTGTCCACCCTGTGGCACGCGGTCGATCTGGACCTCGGTGTGACCGTCCTGGCGGACGGCTGTCTCGACACCGATCCGGAGGTCCACCGGATGCTCGTCGAGCGGCTGTTCCCGCAGTGGGCGGACGTGGTCACCATCGAGGACTGGCTCAGCGCGATCGGAGCGCCCCGCCCCTTGTCCTGAACAGGGAGGTCTGGTTTCGTACCGCGTGATCATCCAGACCTGAGGAGAGCGGGCGGCGTGGAGACGAACAGCGGAGACGCCCTGCCGGAGGGACTCGGCCGGGCGATACGGGAGACGGCCCGGGCCATCGCCGCGCTGCTGGACGGCGCGACGGACCCGGCCGCGCCCGTACCGGGGCTGGAGTGGACCGTGGGGGAGACCGCCGCCCATCTGGCCCTGGCAGGCGGCCTGATGGCCGATCTCGCCGCCGGTCAGGACCGTCCCTACGGCGACGGCACCCCGCAGAGCCTCGCCGCGGCCAACGCGCGCAGCCTCACCGAGTTCCCGGAACGTGAGGCGGAACCCCTGGCCGCGATGATCGTGGAGCAGGCGGAGGCGTTCCTGGCGGCGGTGGAGGGGACCGGCCCGGACCGGACGCTCGTGACCCCGCTGGGCCCCATGACCAAGGACGTGCTCGCCTCGTACCTCCTGACCCACATGCTGGGGCACGGCTGGGACCTCGCGCGCGCGGTGGGCCGGCCGCACATGATCGACCGGACGCGGGTGGGGCTGTGCATGCCGTTCCTGAAGACGGCGATGCCGCGGGTGGCGGTCGCACCGGCTGGGCTGACGGCGCGTTACACCCTGCGGGTGCGGGGCGGCGAGACCTTCGGGGTCACCTTCGCCGAGGGCGCCGTCGAGGTCCTCCCCGGTCCGCCGGAGCGCTCCGAGTGCACCATCCTCACCGAACCGGTCACCTTCCTGCTCATCGCGCTGGGCCGCGTGGGCCCCTGGCAGGCCATGGCGCGCGCCGGCGTACTCGCGTGGGGCCGCAAGCCCTGGCTCGCGCCCCGCTTCCCCACGCTGTTCAAAGCGCCCTGATTCAGGGGGTGGTCGACGGGTAGGCGTAGCCGGGAACGACGTACGCGCCAACCACGGGAGGCTTCCCATGAGCAAGTTCGGGGATCTGGCGAACAAGGCCAAGGACCTGGCCAAGGGCCACCCTGACCAGGCCGACAAGGGCGTGGAGAGTGCCGAACGGCTGATCGACGAGCGTACGGGCAACAAGTACGACGCCCAGACCGACAAGGCCGCCGACGCGGTCCGCCGCTCCTACGGCGGCAGCGAGGTCCCGAGGGGCCCGCAGGACACCCCGGAACGCTGACGGCCCTGCAGGGCGGTACGGGAACGCAGAGGGCGGGAGACGCGACGCGCGTCTCCCGCCCTCTGCGTGCTCGCCCCCGCCCCCTCGGCCGGTGAGAATCGGCCGCATGGCCGAGGAACCGCGCGAGAAGCGCCTGACGGGCACTTCGTCGTCGTCAACGGCCGACGCCGGCGGGCGACGGACCCCGGCATCCCGGAGGACGTCGCCGCTCGGCTGCGGCGGCATCTCATGGCGGGGCGGCGGGGGGTGCGGGACGCCGAGGACGGTGAGGCCGAACGGGTGGCGCGGGGGCGGGTGCAGGAGGCCAAGGTGGCGCTGGGGGAGGCCGTGGTGGGAGGAGTCGGGGGAGGAGAGGCGACGGCGGTGGGAAGAGGGACTGGCGCGGCTTGATGCCGATCATCCGGAGTGATGGGACTCCGCGTGGACGAAGAACTCCGCCACGCCCTCGGGGTTCTTCGTGTAGACGTCGATCTCCTGCACCAGGCCGTCCTCGACGCGGAGGATCTCGACCAGGGTCAGCGGGTACTCCTCGCCGGACGAGCGGGCCCTCAGCGTGCCGGTGAGCCTGCCGATGATCCCGGCCGGGCCCTCGAAGACGTCCACGCCGGTGATCGTCATGTCCGCGTGGGCCGTCATCCCGCCCAGGACGGCCTCCGCGAACGCCTCGCGGCCCCGGTGCACACCCCCGTAGGGGAGCCGGTTGGGTTCGTCGACGATCACGTCGGGGGCCAGCCGGGCGAGGATGCCCTTGACATCGCCCTCGCGGAGCGCGGCGTACAGCGCTCGCACGACGTCCGCCGGGCTCTCGTTCTGGTCGCTCATCTCGTCACACCCTCCATTCGGAAACAGGTACACCGACTCCTGCCCGCAGGACCGGGGACCTCCACAGAGTTTCGACAAGGTTGGTTCCTACGGTGCAGGCCGTGGACGGCGTGATCGGACGGCGTGAAGCCCACCAGCCCGCCTCCGAGGGTGAACACGGCGTCGGGTGACGAAGATTGACGGTCCCTCAGAAATACCAGGGCAATGGAGCGTGCACGAAGGCCGGGCGGTGAAAGGGTGACTGGCGCACCCCTTCACGGGCATCCGGTCAGTGTTCCGCAAGACCTCACTCATCCGAAGGGGAGCACATCGTGCTGGCCATCATCTCGGCGGTCCTGTTCTTCATCGCCTTCCTGATCAACGCGGCGGACATCTCCACCAACGACACCTTCAGCTCGACCAACGTCATGCTGATCGGCCTCGCCCTGCTGGCCCTGCATGTCGCGGGCATCGGCGCCGGCTGGAGCACCCGCGGCCGCAGACGCTGAAGCCACAGCGCCGAGCAGCCGAGGAAGCGAGCGGCTGCTCGGCACGGCCGGGCCGAACTCATGTGCGTTCCTTACCCGGCCCCTGCATGAGCGTCGCGGCAGCGGTAATCGGGAAGCACATGGTGCGTTTCGGAGCCGTGGGTCTCCTTCTGATCGGCGCGGCGGCCGCGGTGTCCGCCGCCGTCCTCGTGTCCCCCTGGTGGTGGTTCGCCGCATGCGTCCTCGCGGCCCCGGGCCTGCTGGGCAGCTACGACCTGCTCCAGCGCGGCCACACGGTGCCGCGCAACTACCCCGTCATCGGCCACGCCCGCTACCTGCTCGAAGCGATCCGCCCGGAGCTCCAGCAGTACTTCGTCGAGCGAAACTACGACGGCCGCCCCTATGACCGCGACACCCGCAGCATCGTGTACGAGCGGGCCAAGGGCATCGACGCCGAGGAGCCCTTCGGCAGCGAACGCGACATGTACCAGCGGGGCTACGAGTTCCTGGTGCCGTCGATGGCCCCCGTCGACACCCCCGACACACCGCCCCGGGTCCGGATCGGCGGGCCCGACTGCGCCCAGCCGTACGACATGGCGCTGCTCAACGTCTCCGCCATGAGCTTCGGTTCCCTCTCCGCCAACGCGGTCCTCGCCCTCAACACCGGTGCGGCGCGCGGCGGTTTCGCCCACGACACCGGCGAGGGCGGCCTCTCCGAGTACCATCTGCGCCCCGGCGGCGACCTGGTGTGGGAGATCGGTACCGGTTATTTCGGCTGCCGGACCAAGGACGGCGGCTTCGACGCCGAGCAGTTCGCCGAGAAGGCGGCCCACCCCGCCGTCAAGTGCGTCTCGCTCAAGCTGTCCCAGGGAGCCAAGCCCGGTATCGGCGGTGTCCTGCCCGGCGACAAGGTCAACGCCGAGATAGCCGAGGTGCGCGGGGTCCCGCAGGGAGAGACGGTGATCTCACCCCCGTACCACCGGGAGTTCCACACCCCCCGCGAGCTGGTCCGGTTTCTGGCCAGGATGCGGGAGCTGGCGGGCGGCAAGCCGGTCGGGTTCAAGCTCTGTCCCGGCTCGCGCACCCAGTTCCTCGCCGTCTGCAAGGCGATGCTCGCCGAGGGCATCACCCCCGACTTCATCGTGGTCGACGGCGCCGAGGGCGGTACGGGCGCCGCGCCGCTGGAGTTCGCCGACCACCTCGGCATGCCGCTCACCGAGGGGCTGATCACCGTCCACAACGCCCTGACCGGCGCCGGGCTGCGCGACCGCATCCGGGTCGGCGCCAGCGGCAAGGTCGCCACCGGCTCGGACCTGGTCAAGCGGCTGCTCATGGGTGCCGACTACACCAACGCGGCGCGCAGCATGATGTTCGCCGTCGGCTGCATCCAGGCCCAGCGCTGCCACACCAACCGCTGTCCGACCGGCGTCACCACCCAGGACCCGCGCCGGGCCCGGGCCCTCGACGTCCCCGACAAGTCCGACCGGGTCCGCCGCTACCAGGAGGCGACCGTCCGCAGCGCCCAGCAGATCATGGCCGCGATGGGCGTCACCGACCCCAGGGACCTGCGCCCGGAGATGCTGCGCCGCCGCGACACCCCGACCGGTGACTTCCGCTCCTACGCCGCGCTCTACGACTGGCTGGCCCCCGGCGAGCTGACCTCCGGGCCCCCGGCCGACTGGGCGGCCGACTGGAAAGCGGCCGACCCGGACCGTTTCACCGGCTGAACCGCAGGCACCCGTACCGGTACGGCGGCACACCGTCCGCCGTATTGCAGCAGCGGGCCTCGAAGGGCCCGCGGAGAGGACACTCCCCATGGCCCGCACCGTCGCCCGTCTCGTCGTCGACACGCTGGAGGAACTCGGCGTACGCCAGGTGTTCGGCGTCGTCGGCGACGCGCTCAACCCGTTCACCGACGCCATCCGCGCCTCCGAGGCCGTGTCCTGGGTGGGCTGCCGCCACGAGGAGGCGGCGGCCTTCGCGGCCGGTGCCCAGTCCCAGCTCACCGACACGCTCGGGGTCTGCATGGGCACGGTCGGTCCCGGCTCGGTCCACCTGCTGAACGGCCTGTACGACGCCGCGAAGAGCGGCACGCCGGTCCTGGCCATCACGGGCCAGGTCCCGCAGGCGGAGATCGGCACCGACTACTTCCAGGAGGTCGACAACGACCTGCTCTTCAAGGACGTCGCCGTCTTCCGCGCCACCGTGACCTCGCCCGCGCAGCTTCCCGCGCTGCTGGAGGTCGCCGTGCGCACCGCCGTCGGCCGGCGCGGGGTCGCCGTACTCACGGTGCCGGGTGACGTCGGCGACCTGGAGCTGCCGGACGACCGGCCGGTCCGGCTCTCGCTGACCGGCTCCGCCAACCGGCCGGACGACCCCGCGCTGGACGAGGCCGCCTCCGTGATCGACGACGGCGGCAAGGTCACCCTGCTCGTCGGCCGGGGAGCGCGCGGCTGCCGGGAGGAGGTGCTCGCCCTGGCCGAGCGGCTGGCCGCGCCGACGGTGATCACCCTCAAGGCCAAGGAGGGCTTCGAGGGCGACAACTGCTACCAGGTCGGCCAGACCGGTCTCATCGGCAACCCGGCCGCCGCCCAGGCGATGGACGACGCCGACACCCTGGTACTGCTCGGCACCGACTTCCCGTACCGCGACTGGTATCCGGAGGGGAAGAAGGTGATCCAGATCGACCGGGTCGCCGAGCACATCGGGCGCCGGGTGCCGGTGGACGTCGGACTCGCGGCGGACGTCGGCCCGACCGTGCGCGGGCTGCTGGAGCGCGTCCAGCAGCGCACGGACCGGGGCCATCTCGACTCGGCGCGCGAGAAGTTCACCAAGTGGCAGGACGGCCAGCGGGACCTCGCCTCGCCCGGCCACGACCGGGGGCTGATCGGCAAGGTCCGCTCCAAGTTCGACAACCGCTCGCACCTCGTGCGGCCCGAGGCGCTGGCCGCGGCCGTGGACGCCGTCGCGGACGAGGACGCCATCTTCACCTCCGACACCGGCATGGCCACGGTGTGGCTGTCCCGGTTCGTGGAGATGCGCGGCGACCGCCGTCTGCTCGGCTCCTACAACCTGGGCTCGATGGCCAACGCCATGCCGCAGGCGATCGGCGCGCAGATGCTCGACAAGGACCGGCAGGTCGTCGCCTTCTGCGGCGACGGCGGGCTGTCCATGCTGCTGGGCGACCTGATGACCATCCGTACCGAACAACTGCCGGTCAAGCTCGTCGTCTTCGACAACCAGCGCCTCGGCATGGTCAAGCTGGAGCAGGAGCAGGCCGGGCTGCCGGAGTTCGGCACGGTCCTCGACAACCCGGACTTCGCGGCCGTCGCCCAGGCCCTGGGCATCACCGGCATCCGGGTCACCCGGCCCGAGGACCTGACCGACGCGGTGAAGCGCGCGTTCGCCGAGCCGGGTCCCGTCCTGCTGGACGTCCTCACCAACCCGGACGAGATCGCCGTTCCCGGCAAGACGACCGTCCAGCAGGGCTGGGGGTTCGCCATCGCCAAGGTCAAGGAGAACCTGTCGAGTTCGAGCCGGTAGGCACGTGCCGTGCGGCGGCGCCCGGTGTGCACGCCGGGCGCCGCCGTTTCACGGCCGGGCCGGTGAGAGGTGCCGGGCGAAGAAGCGGGTCGCGCTGTCGGCCTCGGCCAGTTGCCAGGCGACATGCTCACCCGCGTTGGCGTGCAGCGACTTCTCCGCCGAGGCGAAGGCGTCGAACAGGGCGAGGCTCGCCTCGCGCGGGATGCGCCCGCTGTCCCAGTGCATGGCGAACTCGACCGGCACGGTGATTCGCTTCGCCGCCTCGAACAGGGCGTCCGGCCAGGTCATGCCGAAGACCGCGGCGGTGATCCTGGGCTCGGCCGCCACCAGCGGCATCCCGATCGCCATGCCCAGACCGAAGCCGGCGTAGCCGACCGGGCCGCCGGTGCCGACCTCCGGGAGCTCCTGGAGGGCGTCGAGCGTCGCCCGGTACTCGGGCACGGCCTGCTCGGCCAGCCGGACGTTGTACGGGACGACGACCGGTGCCTCCGGTGCGCCCGCCGCCTGGGCCCGGCGCAGCTCGGCGACGTCCTGCTCGTCCCGCGCGGAACGCGGCCGGTCGCCATGGCCGGGCGCGTCGAGGACGGCTGCGTGGAAGCCGCACCGGGTCACGAGGAGGCGGGCACGGCCCACCATCGCGCGGTGCCGCTTTGCCGTGCCGCCGCCGTGACCCATCAGGACCAGGGGTGCCGGACCGGCGGAGGTGGGCGACCAGAGGACGCCGGGGACGTCGCCCACGGTGAAGTCGCGTTCGCGGATGCCGTCCGAGGACGACTCGGCGGTGAATCGCAGAGAGTTCATGGTGGTGCCTTTCGGGAGTGCCCAGGGTGTGGAGGCGCTCCCGGCGACACCTACGTCAGTCGCCGGCCGTGACGCGAAAGGGGGAGCACCCACGTCGATACAGCGTTCATGGGTCTCACCTCCTCGGGCGGTGTCACGGTCGACTGCAAGCTACCCGGCCGGTCAGGACCGGGTCCACCTCTTTTCAGAGTGAGGGGCGGGCTCACGTGAGTCCGCCCCTCACTCGGAGGACTTGAACCGCTTCACGTCACCGGTGGCCGGGCGCTTGACGAAGCCCAGCTTGTCCCCCGCCTTCTCGGCCGGCCCCTCCGACGCCGTCCATGAACCGGGGGAAGTCCCGCTAGCGGCCGAAGGAGATGACGGTGCGCTCGTACTGGCTCAGTGCCTGGCCGAGGCCGAACCAGGTGGCGGGCCAGGTGGCGACGAATATGCCCCACCGGTCGGCCCGGTCCAGACCCTTGCCCTCCACCGTGCGCGAGGCGAACCAGGACGCGATGGACAGGCCGATGGCCGCGCAGGCGACGTTGTTGGCGTGCTCGCTGCGCAAACCCTTGTCGTACAGGAACTTGACGATCATGACTCTCCCTCACGGGCTCGACGACACCCGCACCACACTCGCGGGCGGCCGGGACGGGCGCACGCGATGCAGGCCAATGGGGTGACGTCGCCGGGGGAGGAGGTGCGGTGGACGCGGGTCGGCCCCGCGGGAGCAGGAGGTGCAGGGTTCCACTGCGGTCCCCCGTGGGGCCGACGTTCTCCCCGTACCCCACCAAGCGCGGCGATACGCCCGTTCCCGGACACGGCGAAGTGGCCCGGCCGAATCCGGCCGGGCCACTTCATCGCACAGGGCGTGCTTTTACCAGCGGTACCAACGGCCCTTGCGGCCGCCACTGCCGGCGGGGCG
Source organism: Streptomyces griseoluteus (assembly GCF_004784465.1). Lineage (GTDB taxonomy): Bacteria > Actinomycetota > Actinomycetes > Streptomycetales > Streptomycetaceae > Streptomyces > Streptomyces griseoluteus. The sequence continues at coordinate 352,684 of NZ_SRRU01000008.1, forward strand.
CACGATGAAGCCGAGCACCCAGACGATGAGCACGATCACCGCGATCCACCACAGTGCCTTGAGCGCGAAGCCCGCACCGAAAAGAATCAGGGCCAGAAGAAGAACCAGAAGCAGGGGAACCATGTTTATCAACCTCCTGACCGCCGAATGCCCGCATCCTCGCCGCACACACACATGAATTCCATCCGGTTCACCGGGTTTACGGGCGGCGGACGCGGTCATCCGCCCTCTCGTCAGGCAACAGCGGCACAGCGAAAGGTGGGCGGCATGAGCGCCAGCGAGAAGGCCAAGGCCACGACCGAGCAGGCGAGCGGCAAGGTCAAGGAGGCCGCGGGCCGCGGGGCGGGCAACGAGAAGCTGACCGCCGAAGGCCGCGCCGAGCAGGCCACGGGCGACACCCGCCAGGCCAAGGAGAAGCTGAAGGACGCCGCCAAGGACTGAATCCGCGGCGCGTTCCGGAGGAACGGCGTGCGGCGGAACCCGCACCGATGAGGTGCGAGGTTCCGCCGCACGCCGTTCTTTCGTGCCCGGCCTTTCCTGAATCGTTGCCCATTCGTCATCGAGGGCTGTATGAAATCGTGACACCCGCCCTTTCCGCGCTCGCGGGATCTACCTCCGGTGGAATTCCACCCTGACCTTCCTGTACAGCGGCGAGAACGACGGCATGGCCGACCTGCGCACCCTGGCCCCGGATGCCCCTCCCGCTGCGGGCTGGTCACATTTGTGCCACTCTCCCTCGCCCGGCGCACCGGCTGGGCAGACTTCACACCACTCCTTGTCCGAAAGGAGTGCCAAGTCGACCGTGAGGAGCATGAGTTGGTGACCCGCCTGGGCAGCGCAGACAGCCGACGGCACTACGCGACCACCCCGCGTCTCATCGAGATGCTGGACGCGATCTTCCAGGCGTTCCGGCGCCGCAGCCCCATGGCGCTGCCGGAATTCGTGCTGTACGCGGACGGCGGATCACCGGAGGGCGACGAGGCGGTACGCGGCAGCCTCGCCGAGCTGCGGCAGGAACTCCGGTCCAGGGGCGTGCCGTTCGCCGCCGTCCGGCAGTCCGCGCTCGTCGGCCCCACCGACGGCGGCAGCCCCATGGTGCGCGCCCTGCGGGTCGTCCAGGCGCTCGGCGGCAAGCCCGCCCGGTCCGGGAGCGAGCCGTACGTGGAGCCGCACGCCTGGCGCGGCGGCAGACGCCAGTACGGCCAGTACACCTTCCCGCGCAGCGAACTGCTCCTCGCCATAGAGAACGTCGTGCGGGAGGCCGGCCCCGACGCCGAACCGGACGAACTGCTGCACGGGCTGAACCGCACCGGCTGGCGGCCCGGCGGCATCCAGTGGACGGCCAGACTGCGCGACGCCGCCACCGACGCCTCCCGCACCGTCCCCGCCCTGCTCATCGCGGTCGTCGCGGTACTGATCACCGACAAGCCCTGGTACGTGACGCTGCTGTTCCTCGCCGTGGTGATGGCCGCGCTGCTCGCCCTGAGCATCCTGCCGGGGCGCGCGCCGGTGTTCCTCGGGCTGCGCCGCGAGGTCCGCTGGTTCCTCAGCACCACCTACCTCAACCAGGGCCCGCGCGCCGACCGCGGCGAGGGCCTCACCTGGCGCCTGCTGCGGCTCTGGCCGCCCGGCGCGGTACGCCAGCGGGTCGCCGCCGTGGCACGGGACATCCAGGACGGCGGCCTCCTCGACGAGCACCGCACCGGCAGCGGCGACGAGGACGCCCAGCGCCGCCACCTCCAGTTGCGGGTGCACGCCCTGCGCGAGGACCTGCGCGACGCGCACCGCGCCTGGTCGCTGGACCTGCGCGGACGCAAGCGCCCCACCCCGCCGGTGCTCGTCCTCCCCGACGCCACCCCCGACAACGGCCTGATCGAACTCGTGCGCGCCATCAGCGACATCCGCAGCATCCGCAGCGAACTCGACCCACTGCTCGTCATCGCCGCCGTCCGGCACGAGGACATCGCCCTGCTGCAGCGCAGCTACGCGGCCGAGCCCGCCGCGAGCCATTTCAACGGCTCGGGCGCCGACCTGCCCGCCTGGTACGCGAGCTGGAACCGCGCCCGCCGGGTCAGCCAGTCGCCCAGTCTGGAGGGCAGGACCCTGCCGTGGGTGCTGCGGGTGCCGCTGCCGGAGGGGCTGCTGCTCCACCCCGACCTCGGCGTCGGCTCCCCGCGCCGCTCCCGGCTGTCCACCGGGCGCCCCCGCTGGACCTGGCTGTGGTCACTGCCCGCGCTGGCCCTCGTCCTCGTGGCCACCGGGCTCGGGCTCGGCGTCCGCGACCACCGGCTGACCAGCCAGTACTGCTCCAGCGACCTGCGCGGCGCCAACCAGGACACCCGCCGGGTCGAGACGCCGGGTGGCAAGGGCCCCGAGTGCGTCGGCGTGGCGACGGGAGGGGTCACCTTCCCGGTCGCGCGGCAGCTCCAGGAACTGATCCGCGAGGAGAACGAGTCGATCGGCAACAGCGGTTACGTCACGCTGGTCTACGCGGGTCCACTCAGCGGGCCCGACCCGGAGGGCAAGAACGACGACCAGCTGGTCAAGGGCTTCGAGGAGTTGCGCGGCGCCTACATCGCCCAGCACGCCAACAACGCCTCCCAGCCGGTAAAACTGCGCCTGCTGGTCGCCAACGGCGGTACGGACATGGCCAGTCAGGCCGCGATGGCCGAGCGGATCGTGGACGTGGCACGCCGTGACCGTACGATCGTCGGCGTGGTCGGCATCGGCCGCGACATGACCGACACCGACAAGGTGCTGGAGACCCTGCGCCAGGCCGAACTCCCTGTCGTCTCCGGCACCAACTCCGGCACCTGGCTGCTGGACAAGCCCAACTTCTTCAACCTGGCCGCCACGGACCAGTGGCAGGTACGGCAACTCAGGCTGCTGGCCAAGCAGTTGCGCGCCCCCGGCACCCACGGGTACGGCACCGCCGGCCGCGCCGTCGTCCTCGGCCGCAGTCCCGTCACCCATGACCGCTACACCCGTGAGCAGATGGACCACGGCGCCCGGATGCTGACCGACGTCGGCTACCGGGTCGACCGGCTCGAACGGTACGAGCTGAGCAACGGCCGCCCGGTCCTCGGCCGCCAGGTCGACCAGATCTGCCAAGAAGGCGAGGTACCCCGTGTCGTCTACTTCGCGGGCCGCACCGAGGACGTCAACGCCCTGATGGACGGCATCACCTCCGAGCCCGGCTGCAACGGCAAGCAGATCGCGGTCCTCGCCGGGGACGACCTCTCCCAGGCGGGCTTCGACTCCGAGCGCAGCAGCGTCGCCGCCAACGTCACCCTCTACCACCTGGTCCTCACCGCCCCCGGCACCAAGAACCAGGGCACCATCTTCGTCAACAACCTGCGCAAACTCGGCCCCGAACAGGAGAAGATCATCGGCCTGAGCGCGGCGACCCCGCAGACCGACAGCGCGCTCAGCGACGGACAGACGATGCTCATGCACGACGCCACCGAGGTGCTCTACCGGGCCGCGACCGGCGACGGGCAGCCGCGCGGGCGGGCCGAGGCGTGGTCCGGCCTGCTGCGCACCAACATCGACAACCTCGCCACCGGCCGCATCGACTTCACCGCCGTCACCCAGGACAACGCCCGCGACCAGGGCCTCGAACCCGGCACCCGCGACAACTACGCCATCTCCCTGGTCCGCGTCGCCAACACCGGCGGCGCCCACTACGACCGCACCGTCCTCTGCTCCCGCCGCGCGGGGGACCGGCGCCCCCTGACGGAGAAGGAGTGCGACGTGCACCGCAAGGCCCCGTCGTCCCCCCAGCCGCGCCCCTAGGAACCCGCGGGTGGCAGTGGCTGACGCCAGTCGCCCAGCTCCGTGACGAGGAACTGGCGGGCAAGGGAACGTACGTCGCCCCACACCGGCTCCGCGGCCAGCTCACCGGCCCAGAGCCCGGCGTGGGGCGCGTCCGCGAAGTCACCGAGCCGCCGCCCAATGGCCCCTGCGTCGCGGAGGGTTGCCGGCTCGCCCACCCCGCGCTCCACCAGCCCCTCCCAGGTCCGGCAGAGCAGCAGTGCCTCTTCGACCACGGAACCCGTCTCCACCGCCTGCTCACCCAGCCACGCAAGCTGATCCTCGGGGTCGGCCGCGAGGAGGGTCATGAAGCGCAGCGCCCAGGTGCGCAGGTGGGCGTCGCCGAGGTCATTCATACGAGCACGATCGCATCCAGGTGCCTTCTTCAGGGGCTCCGGCCGTGCCGGCGAGTGCCTCGCGCAGCCACGCCTCGGCCGCGCCCGGTGTGGGTTCCGGCGGGGCGCCGGGCGGGGTCGCCAGTTCGGAAACGACGTCCCAGTAGTGGTCGAGACGGGGCTCGCCGGCCAGGACGCCGGTCAGGCGTCGCCGGAACGCCGCGCTGTCACGGGCGCCCCCGGCTTCCGCCCATGCCCCGACGAACCGGTCCAGGGCCTCACCCCCGGCCGGGGCCCGGCCGGCCCGCAGCTCGGGGGCGGCGAGGTCGTACGCCTCCTTGAGCCCGGAGTAGAGGACGGCGGGACGGAAGCCGTCGTCGAACCGCTTCGGCGCGGGCGGCCGGTCCAGGAGGCCCGGCGGGCAGGGCGCCGTGACGATCGCCCGCAACCGTCCGAAGGCCAGTACGTGCGCCGGGGTGGGGTCGTGGGACGGTGCGGGTACCGCGGTGTCGACGATCCCGGCCAGCAGGGAGGCCGGCAGCCGGGCCGGGAAGAGCCACCCGCGCCAGAAGCGGGCGAGGACGTCGGTGTCGGGTGGGAGGCCCATGGCGCCGATGAGGTCCAGCCGCCGGGCACGCTCGTCCGGCGAGCAGTCCGTGAGGAGGTGGAGCGCGGCTTCCCGCCAGCGCAGCGAGGTCAGCTGGGGCCGCAGTTCGCGCAGGCGGTCCGCGACCAGTGACTCCAGTGCGTCGTCCCGCTCCAGCGCCCGGCCCACGTCCGGTACGGGGAGGTCGAGGGTGCGCAGGGAGCGGATCATCCGCAGCCGGCCCAGTGCTTCCGGACCGTAGCGGCGGTGGCCTCCGGAGCTGCGGCCGGTCTCGGGCAGTAGTCCCTGGTCGGAGTAGAAGCGGACGGTCTTCACGGTGACGCCCGCCCGCGCGGCGAGTTCCCCGATGCTCCACGAAGTACTGCCGGTCACGCCTTGAACCTCCTCCAGGGGGAGTTCCTACGGTAGCGGCGCGCGGCCGGGGACAGGGTCGCGCCGTTCCAGTGGGAGGAGTCGGGGATGACAGTGGACACAGGGGCCGAGGCCGCGTTCGTCCTGGTGCCGGAGGCGCACACGGGGGACTGGGTGTGGGCGCGGGTGGCGGCGGTGCTGCGGCGCGCGGGGGCGCGGGTGTTCTGCGCGACGCTCTCCGGGGGCGGTTCTGTTGCCCCGGCCGACCTGGAGGCGCACATCGCGGAGGTGATCCGCCAGGTGGACGCGGCGGGTGAGCCCGTGGTGCTGGTCGGGCACGGCTACGGACTGCTCCCGGCTCTGGGCGCCGCCGACCGGCGCCGGGACCGGGTGGTCCGGGTCGTGCACCTGGACGCGGCCGGGCTGCCCGAGGACGGCGACAGCGCCCTCGACGTACTCCCCGCCCTGCCCCGACCCGCGAGCGGCGCTGCCGAGGTGCCGCCGCCGGCACGCGAGGAATGGCACCGCCTGGGCAGTACCGACGGGCTCACCCCCGCCGTGCTCGACCAGCTCGCCGCGCGGGCCCTGCCGCAGGCCGCCGCCACTCTCACCCAGCCGCTACGGCTCTCCGAGGGCGCCGCCCGCATCCCGAGGACCGGCGTCCTGTGCGCGGCCGACGGCTCGACCATCGACCGGCTGCGCTGGATGGCGTCTCTGGGCGTCCCGCGTCTGAGCCTGCTCACCGCGCCGGGCAACACCTTCCTCGAAGTGCCCACCGGCCACTGGCCGATGCTGTCCGAGCCGGAGCTGCTGGCCAAGGCCCTGCGGCAGGCGGCGGCGGGTGAGGGGGAGAGCCTCGCACTCCCTGCCGGCCATGTACCCCACCATCTCCGGCCGTTCGTCCTGGACGTGCCGGAACGGCCACGGGAGCGCCGGGAGTGCGTCGACCTGTATCTGCCCGATGGTCACGAGGCCGGCCCCGCAGTGGTGTTCGTCCACGGCGGCCCGCTGCCCCCCGGTGTCCGGCCGGCGCCGCGAGACTGGCCGACCTTCACCGGGTACGCCGCACTCGCCGCGCAGCTGGGAGCGGTCGGCGTCACGTTGGACCACCGGCTGCACGCGCCGGACGACCTCGCACGCGCCGCCGAGGACGTGGCCGCAGCGGTCGATCTCGTCCGCGCACATCCCAGGGTCGACGGTGACCGGGTGGCCCTCTGGTTCTTCTCCGGCGGCGGCCCGTTGGCGGCGCCCTGGCTGTCCGCGCCGCCGCCGTGGCTGCGGTGCCTCGCGGCCAACTACCCACTGCTGGAACCGATTCCGGGTCACGGCACGGACGGCGACCGGTTCCGTCCGGTCGCAGCGGTGCGCGGTGCGGGGGACCTGCCGGTCGTGCTCACGCGCGTCGGGCTGGAAGACCCGATGCTCGACGCGACCGTGGAGCGCTTCCTGGACGCCGCCGGTGAGTGCGGCGCCGAGGTGGAGGTCATCGCCGCTCCGCACTGCCGACACGGCTTCGAGACGCTGGACCACACCGCCGAGGCGCGTGCCGCCGTACGGGAGGCGATGGGCCGGGTGCTCGGCCATCTGGACGCCTGATCCGCACCTCTCAAGGGGGTGTGCAGAAAGCGCCAAGTAAGCCTCTCTGGAGGTGAGTTCGAGCACCAGGTGTTGACAGCTGTGTGTGACGGTCGCACGGTGGGAGCGCTCCCAAGGTAGGTGCACGGTCCAGGGCCGTGCACCGTCAGCGCGATGCCGTACCCCCACCCGCTCACCGTGACCTTCAGGAGACCCGCATGTCCTCCCGTAGAGCCGCACACCCTTACGCGCCGAGACGCGCGGCCGTGCTGGCCGCCGCCGCACTTCTCGGCGCGCTCTCCCTGAGCGCCGTGCCCCAGCCCGCCTCCGCCGCCGCCAAGCTGGACAATCCCTACGTGGGCGCCAAGCCCTACGTGAACCCCGACTGGTCGGCCAAGGCCGCCGCGGAGCCCGGTGGTTCGGCGGTGTCGGACCAGCCGACCTTCGTGTGGCTGGACCGCATCGCCGCGATCAGCGGCACCTCGCAAGCCCGCGGCCTCAGGGCCCATCTCGACGCGGCGAAGGCGCAGGGCGCCAACCTCGTTCAGCTCGTGATCTACGACCTGCCGGGCCGGGACTGCGCCGCCCTGGCCTCCAACGGTGAGCTGGGCCCCGACGACCTGGGCCGCTACCAGAGCGACTACATCGACCCGATCGCGGCCGTCCTGGCCGACCCGGCGTACGCGAGCCTGCGCATCGTCAACCTCATCGAACCCGATTCGCTGCCCAACCTGGTCACCAACGCCGGCGGTACGGCGGGCTCCACGCCCCAGTGCGCCACCATGAAGGCCAACGGCAACTACGAGAAGGGCGTCGGCTACGCCCTGCACAAGCTCGGGGCGCTGCCCAACGCCTACAACTATCTCGACGCCGGACACCACGGCTGGCTCGGCTGGGACTCCAACCTGGTCCCGTCCGCGCAGGAGTTCAAGAAGGCCGCCACCACCAGCGGCGCCACGGTGAGCGACGTGACGGGCTTCATCGTCAACACGGCCAATTACTCGCCCACCCGCGAGCCCTACGTCAAGATCACCGACACGGTCAACGGCACCACCGTGCGCCAGTCGAAGTGGATCGACTGGAACCAGTACGACGACGAGACGACGTTCGCCCAGGGGCTGCGTTCCGCGCTCGTCGCCCAGGGCTTCGACAACGGCATCGGCATGCTGATCGACACCTCCCGCAACGGCTGGGGCGGCTCCGCGCGTCCGACCGGTCCCGGCCCCTCGACCAGCGTGGACGCCTATGTCGACGGCGGCCGGATCGACCGGCGCATCCATGCCGGGAACTGGTGCAACCAGAGCGGTGCGGGCCTGGGCGAACGACCGGCGACCGCGCCCGACACGGGCATCGACGCGTATGTCTGGGCCAAGCCGCCGGGCGAGTCCGACGGCGCCAGCCAGCCCCTCGACAACGACGAGGGCAAGGGCTTCGACCGGATGTGCGACCCGACCTACGCCGGGAACGGACGCAACGGCAACAACCCGACCGGGGCGCTGCCGGACTCGCCGCTGGCCGGGCACTGGTTCTCGGCGGAGTTCCGGCAGTTGCTCGCCAACGCCTACCCCCCGGTGGGTGGTTCGGGCGGCGGAAGCGACACGCAGGCGCCGTCCGCGCCCACCGGCCTCGCCGTCTCCGCCACCACGGCCGACAGCGTCTCCCTCACCTGGCGAGCGGCGACCGACAACACCGGGGTGACCGGGTACGACGTCTACCGTGCCGGCACCAAGGCCGGCAGCGTCACCGGGACCTCGTACACCGACACGGGCCTGGCCGCCGCCACCGCCTACACGTACACCGTCAAGGCCAGGGACGCGGCCGGGAACGTCTCGGCGGCATCGGCGGCCGTCTCCGCGACCACGAAGGCGTCCGGCGGGGGAGGCGGGTCGACCGGGCTCAAGGCGCAGTACAAGAACAACGACTCCTCGGCCAACGACAACCAGATGAGGCCCGGCATCCAGCTCGTCAACTCTGGCTCCGGCGCCGTCGATCTGTACAAGGTGACGGTCCGCTACTGGTTCACCGGCGAGTCGGCCTCGGCCGGCTACCAGACGTGGTGCGACTACGCCCAGCCCGGCTGCTCCACCGTGAGGACGGCTGTCACGACGCTCCCGGTGGCCCGCACGGGGGCCGACCACACCCTCGACGTCACCTTCACCTCCGGCTCGCTGGCCGCGGGCGCGAGTACCGGTGATCTCCAACTGAGGCTCGCCAAGGCGGACTGGTCGAACTTCGACGAGACCGACGACTACAGCCGGGGCACCGGCACTTCCTACGCCGACGCCCCCAAGGTGACCGTCTACGTCAACGGCACGCTCGCCTGGGGCGTCGAGCCGTAGACCGCCGCCCCCCACCCGCACGCACGCAGGGAAGGACATCTCCCGTGCACGTCAAATCGCGCAAGTCGCGCCCCCTCGCGGCCGCCCTCCTCCTGGCCGCCGGTTCGGTCACCGCCCTCACGACCGCCACCGGCTCCGCCTACGCGGACACCCAGGTCTGCGACCAGTTCGGCTCGGTCACCACGCCCGGCGGCTACGTCGTGCAGAACAACGCCTGGGGCACCTCCGCCCCGCAGTGCGTGACCCAGGTCGGAGACGGCTTCCGGCTCATCCGCGCCGACGGCTCCGTGCCCACCAACGGCGCCCCGAAGTCGTACCCCTCGATCTTCGCGGGCTGCCACTACACCAACTGTTCCCCAGGCACGAACCTCCCCAAGCGGATCGGGAACATCGGCGGCGTGCCGACCCGCATCGCCTACCAGTACGTCGGCGACGCGGTGTACGACGCCGCTTACGACATCTGGCTCGACCCGACGCCGAAGAGGGACGGCGTCAACAAGACCGAGATCATGATCTGGCTCAACCGGACCGGCCCTGTCCAGCCGATCGGCTCCACGACCGGCACCGTGTCCCTGGCCGGGCAGACCTGGGACGTGTGGCGGGGCAGCAACGGCCAGAACGACGTGATCTCGTACGTCGCCCACTCGTCCCTGACCCGCCTCGACTTCGACATCAAGCACTTCATCGACCACACCGTCTCCCAGGGCCTGGCCACCCGGGACTGGTACCTCACCAGTGTCCAGGCGGGCTTCGAACCCTGGGAGAACGGAGCGGGGCTGGCGGTCACCAACTTCTCGGTGGGCGTCGGCTGAGCATCGAGGACCGGGACACACCGACGACCGCGCCGGGGCGGGGGATACCGCCCCGGCGCGGTCCGTCACGCGACCGGGAGCCACTCCGGCCGCTGGGAGCCGCGGGGGACGAGGAGCTGGCGGTAGGCGCCGGGGGTGCCGGACATCCGGACCTGGTCGGCGGTCCTGCGGCTGCTTGAGCTGATCACGCGGCGCATCACCGGGTGATCAGCTCAGGTGAGGAGCCTCCTCACGCCTGACCGGGCGGCGCCCACGGCTTCGGAAGGGGCGGCGGGGCCTGGAGAGCGCCTCGGAGGGACTCCTTCAAGGTTTTCGGCGGCGCCTCCTTCTCCTCCCGTGAGTGCATGAGACGGGCCGTCGTCACGCGTATGCGGGCCTCGCGGTGGCGCTGCCGCACGATCACCACCCATGCCCCGTCCTGGGCGAGCAGCGCGTGCCGGGCCGGCTCGTCCCCCGGCTTGGCGTGCCGGGCGATGGTGTCAGGTATGTAGTGCAGAGCCGCGTCCTCGGCGGCGGCGACGGCCTGCGCCTCGTCGCCCTCGATGTGATGGGTGCCCGTCAGCATCCAGCGGTGCAGCTTCAGTTGGTTGCCATCGACGTACTCCGTCACCCGCGTGTCCTCTTCGATGAGGACGTACCACTCAGCAGTCATGCCTGGGACCCAGCCGATTTCTTCCAAGGACGCTCTTGAGCAGCGCCAGGACGACGTGCCCCGCGCGGCTCGGCAATCCTGCCATGTGGATCAACGGCCTGGGCGGCCTGTGGATAGTCGAGAATCTGCATCGCCCTGTAACAATCTTGCGCAGCTTCATGGACTTCATTTCCGTGCGCTCCTAGCTTTCTTGCGTCTGCTCACCCCCACGAGCCGTGAGGACGCACACCCATGACTGCACCCCCCAACGGCAGATCCCTGCGCCGGGCCCTGGCGGCGACCGTGTCCATGGCGCTGGCCGCGGCCGGCACGCTCGTCGCCGTGGCGCTCGCGCCCGAAGCCCACGCGGCCGGAGTGCCCGCGCCGTCCCCCGTCGGCATATCCGGCCGGGGCGCGACCGTCCCGTTCAAGGAACAGGAGGCCGAGTACGCGGCGACCAACGGCACCCTCATCGGACCGGACCGCCTCTACGGCCACCTCCCCTCCGAGGCGTCCGGCCGGCAGGCGGTGACCCTGGACGCGCCGGGCGAGTACGTCGAGTTCACCCTGACCGCGCCGGCCAACGCGATGTCCTTCCGCTACTCGCTGCCCGACAACGCGGCCGGCACCGGGCGCGACGCGAGCCTCGACCTGAAGATCGACGGCACTCAGCTCAAGTCCGTCCCGGTGACGTCCAAGTACGGCTGGTACTACGGGGGCTATCCCTTCAACAACAACCCCGGCGACTCCAACCCCCACCACTTCTACGACGAGACCCGTACCCTGCTCGGCTCGACCCTGCCGGCCGGGACCAAGGTGCGCCTCCAGGTGTCGTCCACCAGCGCCTCGCCGACGTTCACCATCGACCTCGCCGACTTCGAGCAGGTGGCCGCGCCCACCGGCAAGCCGTCCGGCGCGCTGGACGTGGTGAGCGACTTCGGCGCCGACCCGACCGGCGCGGCCGACTCCACCGCCAAGATCCAGGCGGCGGTCGACGCGGGCAAGGCGCAGGGCAGGGCGGTCTACATACCTCAGGGCACTTTCCAGGTGCGGGACCACATAGTGGTCGACCAGGTGACCCTGGCGGGCGCCGGCCCCTGGTACAGCGTCCTCACCGGCCGCGACCCGGTGAACCGGGCGAAGGCCGTGGGCGTGTACGGCAAGTACGCCAATCAGGGGGGCAGCAAGAACGTCACGCTCAAGGACTTCGCCATCCTCGGGGACATCCGCGAGCGCGTCGACGACGACCAGGTCAACGCCATCGGGGGCGCGCTGTCCAACTCCACCGTCGACAACGTGTGGCTGCAGCACACCAAGTGCGGGGCCTGGATGGACGGCCCCATGGACAACCTCACCATCAAGAACAGCCGCATCCTGGACCAGACCGCGGACGGCGTGAACTTCCACATGGGTGTCACCAACTCCACGGTGACCAACACGTTCGTCCGCAACACGGGTGACGACGGACTCGCCATGTGGGCGGAGAACATTCCGAACGTCAAGAACAAGTTCACCTACAACACGGTGATCCTGCCCGTCCTCGCCAACAACATCGTCACGTACGGCGGCAAGGACATCACCATCTCCGACAACGTGATGGCCGACACCGTCACCAACGGCGGCGGTCTGCACGTGGCCAACCGGTATCCCGGTGTCAACTCCGGTCAGGGTACGGCCGTCTCCGGTACCACGACAGCGGCCCGCAACACCCTGATCCGGGCCGGGAACAACGACTACAACTGGCAGTTCGGGGTGGGCGCGGTCTGGTTCAGCGGGCTCAATGAAGCCCTGGACGCCACGGTGAACATCACCGACACGGAGATCCTCGACAGCTCCTACGCCGCGATCATGAACATCGAGGGCGCGACGAAGGGGCTGCACTTCGAGAACGTCCGGATCGACGGCGCCGGCACCTACGCCCTCCAGATCCAGGCGCCCGGCAACGCCTCGTTCACCAACGTCACGGCCACGCACATCGCCCAGTCCAATCCCATCCACAACTGCGTGGGCTCCGGATTCGTCATCACCCGCGGCACCGGCAACAGCGGCTGGTACGCCGACCCGCCCGCCTGCACCGGCACCTGGCCCGACCCGAAGTGGACCAACGGGGGAGTGCCCGGCGGCGGCCCCACCACCCCGCCCACCGATCCTCCGACCGACCCGACCCTCAACCTCGCCAAGGGCCGCCCGGTCACCGAGACGAGCCACACCGACGTCTACCCCGCGACCAAGGCCGTGGACGGCGACACCAACACCTACTGGGAGAGCGCCAACAACGCCTTCCCGCAGTCCCTCACCGTCGACCTCGGCGCGGCACAAGCGGTCAAGCGCGTCGTGCTCAAGCTGCCCCCGGCAACGGCGTGGGCCACCCGCACCCAGACGCTGAGCGTGCTCGGCAGCACGGACAACTCCACCTTCACCACGCTGAAGCCGTCGGCGGGCTACACCTTCAACCCGTCCAGCGGGAACACGGCGACCATCCCGCTCGGCGGCGCCGCGACCCGCTACCTCCGGGTGACCGTCACGGGCAACACGGGCTGGCCTGCGGCCCAGCTCTCCGAAGTGGAGGCGTACACCGGCTGACCGGACACCGGGCGGGCGAGGGCGTGCTCCCTCGCCCGCCCGCTCGTCCATATGCCGGTGGACTGCCGGGCCGGGTCGGTGGCATCGTCATCGACCGTGAAGAAGCAGGGGTTTCTGGCGTTGGCGCCGCAGTACACCACCACGTCGGAGCTGCTCTCGGCGTCGGCGCGGCGGCGGGGGATGGAGGTGGAGGTACTCGGGGGCGCCGCCACGGGGAGGCGAGGCGCCCACTACTACGGGGGCCCCGGCTTCGCGGCACGCGTCGTGGACGACCTCGAGGTCGCGCTCCTGGAACCGTCCGACGCCTGGCTGGCGACCTTGCCGTACGAGTACACGGGACGACACATCGCCATGTCGACTCTGAGCGAGGCGCGCCGCCTGTCCCGGCCGGCCTTCGTGAAGCCACCGAGAGAGAAGAGCTTCCCGGCCGCCGTCTACCCCGCCGGCGCCGACCTCCCGCCCGGCCCGGACGCCCCCGTGCTGATCAGCGACGTGGTGACCTGGGCGGCGGAGTTCCGCCTGTACGTCCTGGACGGAGAGGTCCGCACGGGCTCGCAGTACACCACCTTCGGCCGCCTCGACCCCGAGCCCCTGGAGGGCCACCGGCACGAAGCCGCCGTCCGCGCGTTCGCGGCCGAACTCCTTTCGGTGTGCGGCGCCGGCCTGCCCAGTGCGGTGGTGGTGGACGTCGGCCTTCTGGCCGCCCCCGAGTCCGGCGCCGAGTGGGCTGTGGTCGAGGCCAACATGGCCTGGTTCAGCAACTGCTACGCCGCCGACCCCGACCGCGCCCTGGACGTCGTCCTGCGCTCCGCCGGCCCACGCACGGCGTTGGCCGAGCGGGACCGCCGGTTCTGCCGCGACATCGAGGTTCTGAGGTCTCAGCCCAGTTGCTCGGCCAGGCCGACGATGACCCCCTCCGGGCCCCGGAGGTAGCAGAGCAGATAGCTGTCCTCGAACCGGGCGATCTCGCCCACGAGTTCGCCGCCGTGCGGGCGCAGGCGGGCCACGGTGTCCTCGATGTCGTCGACGGCGAACATGACGCGGTGCGTGCCCAGGATGTTGTGCGGCCGGTCGCGCGGGCCGTCCTCGATCACCTCGGGGCTGCGGTACTTCGCCAGCTCCAGCCGGCTGTGGCCGTCCGGGGTCCGCAGCATCGCGATGTCGCAGTGGACGCCGTCGAGTCCGGTGCACTGGTCGGCGAAGCCGCCCCGCACCTCCCCCCGGCCCTCCAGTTCCATGCCGAGTTCCATGAAGAACGCGACGGCGGCATCCATGTCCGCCACCACGATGCCGACATTGTCCATCCGCTGAATCGCCACGCTGCCTTCTCCCTCTGCGTAGGACAGGGCCGGCCCATGACCGAGCGCCCCACCCGGAACGTATCCCCGGACGGAGCGCCCGGCCCAGACGGCGCACCCGGTCGCTGGCCGGGGACCACCGTGCTACGGATCGACGACGGCGACCACCCGTTCCGCACCGGAGCGGTGGAGTAGCGCCGCCCCTCTCAGGTCCGGACCGTCGACCACCATGTGGGCGTAGTGCGACAGGGGCAACGCGTTCGCGCCGTCGGCCCGGGCGAGGGGACCGGTGAGACCGACGGTGGCGGTGGTCAGCCCCGCGACGACGGATATCGCCGCCGCGAGCGAGACCTGCTTGAGGCGCGTGGTGCTCCTGGGGAGAAGGGGGGTCAGGCAGCCGGACGCCCATGAGACCGCTGACCTGTCCTTTTGGTTGTACGCCGACAGGCTGGGACGCTCGCTGGGGGCGGACGGCGGTCGGCTACGCTGCGCGTCCGTGCACGAAGGGGGAACGATGTTCAGCAGGCGACTTGCGGTGGCCGGAGTGACCGCGTTGGTGATGGCGGGAGTGGGCGGCTGCTCGGGCGGCGCCGGGGGAACGCACACGAGCGCCGGGAACCACGTCCGCACCGTGGACGACGCCCCCGCCCCCTCCCCGGACACCGTGTCCGGACTGCGCGACGAGGTACGGCACGTCTCCGCCGTGACCACCAGGGCCACCCGCCCGCACCTGGTACGACGCTGCACCGACGCGACCCGCCGCGTCACCCACACCCGCCGCACCGGCTCGGGCAAACGGCGCTCCGTACGCACCTGGTACACCACCGAGCACTACCAGCGCTGCCGAAAGGTCCGTCAGGGCACCGAGACGTACCGGCGCGTGACCAGGCCCGAGCGCTGGTGCGTACGCCTGGACGACGTCGGCGGCAACCGCTCCCGCGACGACCTCTGGTACCGGGTCACCCGCACGACCTACGGCGACGCCTCCGCCGCGCACGACCACACCCGCCTGGAGTTCAGCTCACTGGGCACCGGCTGCTGACGAGCGGCCCAGCCCGTTGCAGCAGGCTCTCCACCCCCGCCTGTCCTCCTGCCGTGCTGCTCACCTGTGTCGTTCGATCGAGGGCGAGCCGGAGTTCCTCTTCGCTCAGCGGCCCATCAGCCGCAACAACCTGGCCTGCCGCGACTCCTCAGCGAGGGGCGGTGCCGTCGGAGCGGCGAAGAAACGGTGGGAGGTTTCGACGGTCACGGGCGACTCCGCCAGGCCGGCATAGATATCGACAAGGTTGTCCTCCACCCAGGCGACGAGGCCGGGATCGAGTTGCTCCGGGGCATTGATCGCCCTTGCCAGGTCCCACGAGTGAATGGTCGCGTCCGTGGTACGAATGGCGAGGGCCTGTTCTCCGGTCACCGGGCCGAGGGGATGGTCAAGTATCCGGTCGAGGGCACCCGGCGCCCCGAACGCCGCAGCGCACTCCCGCATCGACCGGACGTACGCACACACCGGGTCGCCGTGCAGGGCATTCCTGTCCCGGAGCCGGAGGAATTCGGCAGCCGAGCCGCCGTTCAGCAGAGCGACATAGCTGAGGTTTCCCCGAGTCATGGGGTTGACAAGGCTGTGCACGTCCCATTCCGGGCAGGGCGTCGGTGCCGCCCACTGCTCGGGCCGTACCGCGCGTAGCCTGCGAGTGAACTCGGAGCCGGACAGCAGGTAGAGGTCGATGACGTCGGCGAAGCGGTGTGACATGGGCGCAGCGTAGGAGTGCCAACGGCCATGTGCTGGCGGGAATCGGCCCGGGATGTGCCGCCGTCTGTTCCGCGGGCCGCGGAGGCTGCGGCCCGCGGGGTGCGTCAGACGAACGCGCTGATTCCCGTCGCCGCCCGGCCCACGATCAGGGAGTTCATGTCGCGGGTGCCCTCGTAGGAGTAGAGGGCCTCGGCGTCGGCCCAGAAGCGGGCGACCTCGTGGTCCAGGAGGATGCCGTTGCCGCCGAGGAGTTCGCGGGCGTGGGCGACGACCTCGCGGGTGCGGGTGGTGCTGAACATCTTCGCCATGGACGCCTGCTGGTCGGTGAGCTGCCCGGCGTCCTGGAGCTGCGCCGCCCGTACGTTCATGGTCTGGCAGGCGGTGATGTCGGCCAGCATGCGGGCGAGCTGGTCCTGGACCAGTTGGAAGGCGGCGATCGGCTTGCCGAACTGCTCGCGCTCCAGGGTGTAGGCGCGCGCGGCCTCGTACGCGCCCATGGCGCAGCCCACCGCGTTCCAGGAGACCCCGAGCCGGGTGGCGCGCAGCACCTTCGCGGTGTCCCTGAAGGAGTTCGCCTCCTGGAGCCGGTCCGCCTCCGGCACCCGTACGTCGCGCAGCTCGATCTCGGCGTTCTGCACGGTGCGCAGCGAGACCTTGCCGTCGATGCGGTGCGGGGTGAAGCCCTCCGCGCCCTGCTGCACCACGAAGCCCTTGACCTCGCCGTCGGCCTCGTCCTTCGCCCAGACGATCACCAGGTCGGCGAAGGTGGCGTTGCCGATCCACTTCTTGCGCCCGTTCAGCACCCAGGTGTCGCCCTCGCGCCGGGCGGTGGTGGTCAGTCCGCGGGAGGTGCCGGAGCCCACGCCGGGCTCGGTCAGGGCGAACGCGGCCAGCCGCTCCCAGCGCAGCATCTCCGGTATCCACCGCTGCTTCTGCTCCTCGGAGCCGCACTCCATGACCGAGGCGATGCCGAGGCCGCTGTGCACGCCGTGGAACGTGGCGAACGAGGGGTCGACGCGGGAGAGCTCCATGCTCACGAGCCCGGCCACCAGGGCGCCCCGGCCGGGCGATCCGTAACCCTTGAACTGGAGCCCCGCGATGCCGAGTCCGGGCAACTGCGGAATCAGCTCGTGCGGGAACTCGCCGCGCTCCCAGTAGTCGTCCGCGATGGGAGCGAGGTTCTTGCGCGCCCAGTCCCGCACCGTCGCCAGCAGCTCCTGGTCCTCGGGGCCGACCGTCTCGCGTACGTGGTAGAAGTCGGCCTCCACGGCCGCCGGGTCCGCCTCGTGGACCGTGACGCCCGGCCACTCGTGCTCCTGGCCCTGCCCGGCGTGGTCACGCTGCTGCTGTCCGGTCATGACGACCCCTCTTCTTCTCAAGTCGCACAAGGATCACGGGTGGTGGATCACCGGTGCCCGCCATGTCGTGCGCATAGACCTCACCGAAGATCCCGAGTGACCGAATCCACAGGGTGGTCCCGGGGCCACGCCCCCTCGCGGAGCAGGCGCAGGCCGTTGAGGCCGACGATGACGGTGGAGCCTTCGTGTCCGGCCACGCCGAGGGGGAGCGGAAGGGTGCCGGCCAGGTCCCAGAGCACCAGGGCGGTGATGAACACGGCGGCGATGACCAAGTTCTGGATCACCAGGCGCCGGGCGGCGCGGGAGAGCCGTACGACAGCGGGGATGGCGGCGAGTTCGTCGCGGACGACGACGGCGTCCGCGGTCTCCAGCGCCAGGTCGGACCCGGCCCGTCCCATGGCGACGCCGGCATGGGCGGCGGCGAGCGCGGGAGCGTCGTTGACGCCGTCGCCGACCACCAGCACCTTGCGGCCGGCCCGCGCCATCTCCTGCACCGCGCCCGCCTTCTCCTGGGGGAGAAGCCCGGCGCGGACCTCGGGGATGCCGACCTCGGCGGCCAGGGCCCGTGCGGCCGGTTCGTTGTCGCCGGTCAGCAACACGGGGGCACACGCGGTCAGTCGGACCAGCGCGTGGACGGCGGCACCGGCTTCATCCCGCAGCCGGTCCGCGATACCGAGTACGCCGACGGGGGTGCCGTCGACGGTGACCAGTACGGCCGTACGGCCCTGCTCCTCCAGGCGTGCGGCCACGGTCGCGCTCGTGCGGTCGAGCAGGCGCGCCGGGCTGCCGACCGCCACCGTGCGCCCCTCCACCTTCGCGCGCACCCCGGTACCGGGCGTGGAGGCGAAGTCCGTCACCGGCGGCAGCGGCAGCCGTCGGTCGCGGGCGGCGTCCACGATCGCGCGGGCCAGCGGATGCTCGCTGGGGTGTTCGGCGGCGGCCGCGAGCCGCAGCAGTTCCTTCTCGGTCAGCCCGGAGGCGGCCAGGGGGCGGATGTCGGTGACGCGCGGGGTGCCCTCGGTCAGCGTGCCGGTCTTGTCCAGCGCCACGGCGTCGATCTGGCCCAGGCGTTCCATGACCACGGCCGACTTGACCAGCACGCCGTGGCGCCCGGCGTTGGCGATCGCGGACAGCAGCGGCGGCATGGTGGAGAGGACCACCGCACACGGTGAGGCGACGATCATGAAGGTCATCGCCCGCAGCAGCGCGGGCTGGAGGGTCTCACCGAAGGCGAGGGGCACGGCGAACACGGCGAGGGTCGCGGCCACCATGCCGATCGAGTACCGCTGCTCGATCTTCTCGATGAACAGCTGGGTGGGCGCCTTGGTCCCGGAGGCTTCCTCGACCATCTTCACGATCCGGGCGATCACCGAGTCCGACGGGTCCCGCTCGACACGGACCCGCAGGGAGCCGGTGCCGTTGACGGTACCGGCGAACACCTCGTCCCCGACCCGCTTCGCCACCGGCAGCGGTTCCCCGGTGATGGTCGCCTGGTCCACGTCGCTCGTACCGTCGATCACCCGGCCGTCCGCGCCGACCCGCTCACCGGGCCGGACCAGGACGGTGTCCCCGACCGTCAGGTGCCCGGCGTCGACTGCCTCCTCCGTGCCGTCCGGCAGGAGCCGGGTGGCGGTGGCGGGGGCGAGATCGAGCAGTCCACGCACCGAGTCGGCGGTGCGGGCCGTGGCCACCGCCTCCAGAGCTCCGGAGGTGGCGAAGATGACGATCAGCAGCGCACCGTCGAGGACCTGCCCGATCGCGGCGGCCCCGAGAGCGGCCACCACCATCAGCAGGTCCACGTCCAGCGTCCGGTCCTTGAGGGCCTTCAGCCCCGCCCAGCCCGGCTCCCAGCCCCCGGTCACATAGGTCGCGGCGAACAGCGTCCCCCACAGCCACGCCGGGCCGTGCAGCAGGTGGACCGGCAGCGCCACGAGGAACAGCACCAGCGCCGCGAGAGCCCAGCGCGCCTCCGGCAACGCCAGGACACGAGTACGGCGCCGGGGCCGGCCGGCTGCCGGTGCGACAGGAGCGGAGGACGCACGGTCCAGTACAGAAGACACGACAGAACAACCCTTCACGGGCGGAACGGACTACCCTCCCACCGTACAGGAACGATTGAACATGTCTTCAAGTGTCGTCGTTATGATGGACGCATGGGCCACGGACGCGTCACCAGCAGCAGTGCCAGCACCCGCGAACGCCTCGACGCGGTCGGCACCGCCGACGTCGCCGCCACCCTCCAGGCCCTCGCCACCCCGTCCCGGCTCCACATCCTGGCCCGGCTCCAGGAGGGCCCCTGCGCGGTCGGCGACCTCGCCAAGGCCGTCGGCATGGAGACCTCGGCCTGCTCCCACCAACTCCGCCTGCTGCGCAACCTCGGCCTGGTCACCGGCGAGCGCCAGGGCCGCTCCATCGTCTACTCGCTCTACGACAGCCACGTGGCCGAACTCCTCGACCAGGCCCTCTACCACGTCGAGCACCTGCGCCTGGGCGTCCGCGACACCCCCGCCCCCTTCGGGGAGCCTGCCGTGGCCGAGTGAGAACTACGACTCAGCAGCGGTGTCCTTGAGGGCGTCGCAGGTGTTCTGGAACTCCTCCATCAGCCGGGTGGCCTCCACGACGAGGACGCCGTAGGGGCGCGAGGCGTCCGAGAGCGGCAGCTCGTTGTCGCGGGCGGCGCCGAGCACCTTCTGCAGGGCTTCGTGGGCGATCGTCGCGAGCCGGCACATCTCCTGGGCCTGCTCGGCCAGGGCGTCGCTGTCGAGCTCGGCGATGACGTGCGCGATGTCGCGCAGACTGGCAGCGAAGTCCGCGTACGCCTTGAGAGCGGGGGAGTAGGTGTACGTGTCCTCGGCCTCGCGCCAGCGGCCGAGGCTGCGGGTCAGTGAGCCGAGCTGGTAGACCGCCCGCTCCAGAGCGTCGACGCTCTGCCGGTAGCGGTCGAAGCCCAGGTAGCCGCGGTGGGCGGGCAGGAAGCGGCGGGGGTTGAGGGGGAGGCTGCTCTCCGCCGTGTCCAGACCCGCGCGGGCCTGCCCGACCGCATGCTGCGCCCTCTCGCCGGCCCGGCGCCACTTGGCGGCCCGGTCCGAGTCCACCTCTCCGGTGCCCAGGCCGTCGGCCATGTCGTCCAGCAGGGTCTCGATCCGCCCGGCCAGCACCTGGAGGCCGTGCTCGGCGCTGCGGTACCGCAGCGGGGGCGCGACGCACAGGTTCACGAGCACGCCCAGCCCGCATCCGATGAGGACGAGCAGGATGATCTGCCCGAGCTGGTTCACCTTGTCGGCGGTGGTGGTCGCGGTGGCGTACGTGGAGAAGGCGAAGAAGGCCGCGGTGGCGACCTGGGAGCGTTGCTCGCCCAGGGCCGGCCACCGGCCGATGCACAGGGCGATCACGGCGACCAGGACGAAGGCGAACAGATCCGGCCCGGCGAGGAATCCGATGGCCGCCTGGACGGCCACGCCGACGGTGACCGCGGCCGTGTAGCGAAGCGCCTGCCAGACGGACTTGTAGACCGTGGCGTTCATGATCAGCACGGCGGAGAAGGGTGCGAAGGCGGGCGACGCCGCGTTCAGCAGGTCGTACGCGATCCACCACGCCAGCGTCGCCGCCAGCGCGCTCTTGCCGACCAGGAGCGCCGTGTTGCGCTCGTGCCCCGGCGTGCTCCACGCCCGCTTCACCCACGCGGTACAGCTCCGCAACCACTCCATGCGCTTCGCCTCGAACCCTTGCTCACTACATCCGTCCAGGTGGGCCGGATACCCCCTGCACGGCGGTTATGCGGATGGCGGCCGTCACACCGGGGGCGCGTAGCGTTCCGGCATGACGTCAGCGCCGCGCCGCTTCCCGCCGTATCCGATCCGTGGCGTACGGGTACTGCACAAGAAGCAGAACTGCGCGCCGCAGTTCGCCGGGATCGAGGTGGACTTCGAACCCGCGGAGGAGGGTTTCGTCTTCGAGGTGGCCCGGGATCTCACGGTGGACTACGAGCCCGCCGATGCCCTGCCGCGCTTCTTCGCGGCTGCCGCCCTGGGGATCGAGGAGCAGTTGCGCCTGCCCGAGCACGGAGTCGTCGTCGCCGCTCGGGTGGTTCTGCGCCGCGCCCGCGCCGATACGTTCGGCTCGCACGAACTGGCGTTCAAGATCGCGGGCCACCTCGCCGCCCGCCAGGCCGTGGCACGTACGGAGAGCGCGGTCGACGAGTGACGCGCTTCAGGAGCGCCCCAGCGGGCTCTGGGCGAGGGAGGCGAGCAGCGCGTCCGGGGCGTCGTACAGCACGTCCGCGCCGGCTTTCTCCAGGTCCTCGCGGGGGATCCCGCCGCACAGCAGCCCCACGCAGGTGACCCCGGCCCGAGTGCCCGCCTGCATGTCCCACACGGTGTCCCCGACGAACACCGATCGCTCCGGTGTCGCCCCGGCCAGCTCCAGTGCCTGCTGGACCGGCTCGGGGGCGGGTTTGCCCTTGGAGACGTCGTCGGCACTCGCCATGCCGGTGATCGCCTCGTCGGCGTCGAGCGCGGTCCGCAGCGCGGACAACTCCTGACCGCTCGCCGACGTGGCCAGTACGACCTTCCACCCGTCGTCCGCCAGCCGCCGCAGCAGCCGCCCGGCCTCCGGCAGCGCCGTCAGCCGCCCGAAGTACTGCCCGTACAGCGTCTGGTGCGCGGCACTGAGCGCCTCCGCCTCCTCACGCGCCCGGTCCGCGCCCAGCAGATGAGCCACGAGATCACTCGAACCGAGACCGATGGCCCGGTGAATCGCCTGCGACGTCACATCGTGCCCCGCCTGCCGCAGCGCCTCCCACCACGCCGCCACATGCAGGTAGTTGGTGTCCACGAGAGTGCCGTCCACATCGAACACGGCGGCACGAGCCGTGTCTTGGGCTTCGGTGGGGGGCATGGAACGCACATCCTCTCGTCACACCTGTTGTCCACTTTGCCCGGCCCGCACCCGCTCGCGACGGCCACCGGCCCGGCATCCACACCGGGTACCCGATTTCCACCAGGTGACCGCGTGTGCCGGGAAAGATCACCCCGGACGGACGGGAGGGAACCTCGTGATCGTCGGCCTCTGCCGCGCCCGGACCCCTGTGGAGCGTCGGAATCCGGACTCTGACCGGCTGGCTGTCCCGGCCCCGCGCGTATCGCGTTCGGGTGCCCCCGTTGAAGAACACCCTGGCACCGGCATCAGTCAGCAGCGGGGTGGCTCTGAGTGCCGGAGCGCAAGCGGCCCACGCGAGGGTGGCGGCCACCATGTCTTCCACGGTGGCCCCCATCAGACCCGCCCGCGCCCAAGCGGCGAAGACCGGCTCAGTCGAGCCCGCCGCCGGGCGCTTGTGGCGTCGCACGTACGGCGGCGCCGCCGTGCGCCCCCTTTCGGCGCGCGTAAGGATGCCGGCATGGCCGCCCACGAGCAGGACGACAGGAAGAGCATCATCGCCGAGTTCAACGAGGTGGTGAACATGACGCCGGCCGAGTTGGAGAAGTGGCTGGGGACCGACGAGTCGAACGGGGCGGGGCAGCACAGCGGCGACGCCGGGGAGAGCGTGGGGCACGCCTCCGGTCGCCGCATCGTCGATCTGCTGCGTACCAGGAAGAGCGACCTCTCCGACGACGACCTCGCCCACATGCGCAAGGTCGTCGGCTATGTGCACCGGCACATCAAGCAGCGTCCCAGCGGGGATGTCTCCGACACCAAGTGGCGTTACTCGTTGATGAACTGGGGACACGACCCGCTCAAGTGACGGCAACGGATGAGGATGACGTGCCCTTGGCCGACGCGACGACCGTGAAGTCGGCCGTACTCGCGGTCGGTTGGCCGCCGGTCATCGCGGCCCGGCTCCCTGACGGCGGGCGACTGAGGTGGCGGCATCCGCCCTCGGCGGCTTGCGGGCCAGCAGGCAGGCGTGCGGTCGGTTCACTCGTCCGCCGGGCTCCTGCTCCACCCTCGCGGTGACGACGAGTCCGGCCTGCTCCAGCAGGCCGACCACGCGGTCCAGGGGCAGGAGGTACGACTCGTAGGACACCGGACGGCCGTAACCCCGGGTCGGCGCCAGCCGCTCGTCGCCGACGTAGTCACCCCAGAGCAGGTACCCGCCGGGCGCGAGCGTGCGGTGGAACTCGGCGAACACCGCCGGCAGCCACCGCGGAGGGGTGTGGTGGGTGGAGTACCAGGCCAGGACGCCGCCCAGCTCGTCGTCCCCCGTGTCCAGCGCGGTCATCGAGCCCTCGCTGAACCGCAGGTCCGGATAGGCGTGCCGGGCCAACTCGACCATCCTCGGCGACAGATCGACGCCGAAGGCGGACACTCCCAGCCCGGCCAGATACGCCGTCACCCGGCCGGGGCCGCACCCCAGGTCCGCGACCGGCCCCGGACCGGCCGCCCGCACCAGTTCGGCGAACCCCGCCAGCATCGCTCGGGACAGCGGGTCCATCGCGGCGGGCGGCGGAACGCGTGCGACGTAATCGGCGGCGACCGTGTCGTACGACTCGCGGACAGCGGTCAGATAGGAGGGCTCAGTCACGCGGCCGACCCTAGTCCGCCACCGCACCGGCGCCGTCGAGTTGGCCCTGTCGGAGCGAGTTCTGCGGCTCGGCTCCAGGGTCGTTCGTCAGTGGTGGTGGTGTACGACGGCGTGGCCTTTGCCGCGGGTGATCATCCAGCGGTTGACGGGAGTGGTCAGTACGAAGGCGACGGCCAGTGAGGCCGTCAGCGAGACCCAGAACAGTGCCTGCGCCAGACCTGCGTCCATCGCCCCCGGGACGCCCACCATGACGGTGTTGTCGATCAGTTCCATCAGGGCGATGGACACCGTGTCCGCGGCCAGGGCGACCTTGAGGGCCTGGCGGAGCGGAAGGCCGGCGCGCAGCACGCCCCGCATCGTCAGCGCGTAGCCGAAGACGAAGGCCAGCGCGATGGAGAGGACGACCGTGGCGGCGTTGTGCAGACCCGCGGCGGTGCCGATCACCATGCCGAGGACCTCGCCGATGGCGCAGCCCGTCAGGCAGTGCAGCGTCGCGCGGGCGGCGGTGCGCCAGGAGGCACCCGAGTCAGGGTGCGCCTGCTGATGCTGGTGTGCGGTGTGGTCCATCGCCGGCTCCTCTCGCCGTGTCAGGTCACCGACACGAACAACATACCCCCTGGGGGTATTCCGGTCGGCCGCTGCGAGGCGGGACCGATGTTACGAGTACTACATGCCGCGATCCGGGCAAGAGGAAAGAGATCAACGTCAGCCCGACCGGCCCCCAGGGCCAGCTCACGCCAAGGAGGAGCGCATGTCGAAGGTGGAGGAGTCCATCGAGGTCCGCGTCCCCGTGACGGACGCCTACAACCAGTGGACCCAGTTCGAGGACTTTCCCCAGTTCATGGACGGTGTCGAGCGCATCGAGCAGCGCACCGACACCCTCACCCACTGGAAGACGCGCATCGACGGAGTGGAGCGGGAGTTCGACGCGGAGATCACCGAGCAGATCCCCGATGAGCGGGTCGCCTGGACCACCGTCGGCGGGGAAGCCCGGCAGGCCGGAGTCGTCACGTTCCACCGCATCGACGACGGCACCACCAAGGTCATGCTCCAGCTCGACTACGCCCCGGAAAGCCTGACCGAGAAGGTCGGGGACAAGCTGGGCTTCGTCAAGCGTCAGGCCAGCGGTGACCTGAAGCGCTTCAAGGAGTTCATCGAGAAGCGGGGCGGCGCCGCGACCGGCCAGTGGCGCGGCCGGGTCTGAGCCCGCATCGACGGCGACGAGGGGCGGGTCCGCGCATCAGCCGGGCCCGCCCCTCGCCCCGCCGAGACGCGACTGGCGACCTCACCGGCCGCCACGCAGTATCAAATCGTCGTCCCCGAAGGTTCCGGCACAGGACGAACGAGCAAGGAGTGCCCTTCATGCACGATGTGCTTCCCCCGCCCGCCGAGGCGTTCGTCTGTTACGCCGACGCGCTGGCGGCCGGGAAGGCCGACTGTCCCCTGCCCGGCAGCGGCAGTACCGCCGCCCGCTTCGACACGCTGGCAGGGCTCGCGCGCGAGGACCTGTGCACGGCCCGGCTGGCGGAAGGGCATCTGGACGCCGTGGCGATCCTCGCCGACCTGGAGGGGGAGCCGGTGCGCCCCGGCGAGTACTGGGGCGTGTGGGCGGCCGAACCGCCCGGTTCCGGACTGACCGCCACCCGTACGGCGGAAGGCTGGGTGCTCGACGGGGTCAAGCAGTACTGCTCCGGGGCGCACACCTGCACGCACGCCCTGGTCACCGCGCTCGCCGACGACGGGCGCCGGCTCTTCGCGGTGCGTACCGGCATCCCCGGTGACGCGCGGTCCGCGCCCGCGGACGGTCCCGGTTGCCGGCCGGTACCCGGGACGTGGCAGGCGGTCGGCATGGCCGGCAGCGACAGCCCGGACGTGCGCTTCACCGCGGTTCCCGCCGTCCCGGTGGGCGGTGTGGAGGCGTACCTGCGCCGCCCCGGCTTCCACCACGGCGGCGTGGGCGTGGCGGCCTGCTGGTACGGCGGGGCCCAGGCCGTGGCCCGCGTCCTGTTCGAGCGGGCCGGGCGGCGCGCCGACCCGTTCACCGACGCGCACGCCGGCGCGGTCGACCTGCGGCTGCACACGGCCGGGGCGGCGCTGGCGCGGGCGGCCGAGGAGATCGACGCCGACCCACAGGACAAGGCCGGTACGGCCGGGCTGCGCGCCCTGCGGGTACGGGCACTCCTGGCGGAGGTGTGCGCCGAGGTGCTGGACCGGGTGGGCCGGGCGACCGGCGCGGGGCCGCTGTGCTATGACGAGCGGCACGCGCGGGCCGCGGCCGACCTGGCCGTCTACGTACGCCAGCACCACGCCGAACGGGATCTGGCCGCTCTGGGCGCCTTGGTGTGCCGCGGTGACGGAGTCGACCGATGAGCGTCGCGGCCGAGGGCTACGCCGACCCGATCCAGGCCCCCGGCACCGACGAGCGGGAGTGGCGCGCGTGGGACGGCTGGGACCGGATGCCGGAATGCCCGCTGCCGACCGAGGGGCGGGTCGTCGTGGTGGCGGCTCACCCGGACGACGAGGTGCTGGGCGTGGGCGGAACCCTCGCCCGGCTGGCGGCGGCCGGGGTCGCGTTGACCGTGGTGTCCGTCACCGACGGAGAGGGATCGCACCCCGGCTCCACCCGTGTGACCCCCGACCGGCTCGCCGAGCTGCGAGCCCGTGAACTGCGCGATGCGCTGGTGGAGTTGGGGGCAGAACAGGCGGAGGTCGTGCGGCTGCGGCTGCCCGACACCGAGGTGGCCCGGCACGAGCACCGGCTGGCGGACGAACTGGCCGCCCTGCTGCCGGACGCCGCGCTCTGCCTCGCGCCGTGGACGCGGGACGTGCACGGTGATCACGAGGCGGCGGGGCGCGCCGCGCTGGCAGCCTCCCGTGCGGCGTCGGTGCCGTGCCGGCTGTACCCGGTGTGGCTGTGGCACTGGGCCCGGCCGGGAGACGCCCGGGTGCCCTGGCGGCGGGCCGCCCGAGTCGTCCTGTCGCCCGAGGTCCAGGCCCGCAAGCGGGCCGCGGTCGACCGCTTCGTCACCCAGATCCAGCCGCTCGGTGACGCCCCCCAGGACGCCGCGGTACTGCCTCCGGAAGAGGTGGCCCACCATCTGCGCGGCTGGGAGGTGGTGTTCGGATGACCCGGCCCCGTACCCCCGAGGCGTACTTCGACGGCATGTACCGAGCCGCCCGGGACCCGTGGCGGCTGGCCGAGCGGTGGTACGAACGGCGCAAGTACGACCTCACCGTGGCCGTCCTGCCGATGGCCCGCTACCGGCGCGCGTTCGAGCCGGGCTGCTCCGTCGGTGAGCTGACCGTCCGCCTGGCGGAACGCTGCGACGCCGTACTCGCCTGCGACCGGGTCGAGTCGGCGGTCGAGACCGCCCGCCGGCGCACCGCCGGCCTGCCCAACGTCTCGGTGCGCCGGATGCTCGTGCCCGAGGAGTGGCCGGACGGCTCGTTCGACCTCGTCGTGCTGTCCGAGCTTCTCTACTACCTGGACGACAGCGCCCTGGACCAGCTGCTGGAGCGTGCGGTGGAGTCCCTGGAACCGGCCGGCACGCTGGTCACCGTCCACTGGAACCACCCGGTGGCGGAGCACCTGAGAACCGGCACCGGTGTCGCGCGCCGCCTCGACGCGCAGCCGGGCCTCGCTCTGCTCGCCGACCACCGCGAGGAGGACTTCGTCCTCCAGGTCCACCAGCGCACCGGCCCGGACGGCCGTACGCCCCCCGGTGTCGCCGCTCGCGAAGGGCTCGCATGAGCGCGGACAGCATCGCCGTCGTCATTCCCGCCCATGACGAGGAGCGACTGCTCCCGGCCGCCCTCGCGGCGCTCGCCCGCGCCGCACGCCATCCCGGTCTGGCCGCCGTCAGGGTGCTGACGGTGGTGGTGGCCGACGCGTGCCGCGACCGTACGGAGGCAGTGGCCCGGGACGCCGGGGCCCTGGTCGTCCGTACCGACTGCCGCAACCCCGGCCGGGCCCGCGCGGCCGGGGTCCGGCACGCGCTCGAGCGGAGCTTCGCGAGACCTTCCACCCTGTGGATCGCCACGACCGACGCCGACAGCGTCGTCCCGTCCGGCTGGCTCGCCCACCAGCTCGCCCACGCGCGGGAAGGCTGGCAGGCCGTCGTGGGCACCGTGACCCTCCCCCTCTCCTCGCCGCTGGCTGCGCCGCACCTCGCGCTGTACGAGAAGACGCGACCGCCGAAGGGCATCCCCTGGCTCCACCCCCATGTGCACGGCGCCAACCTGGGCTTCGCCGCCGACGCCTACCTCGATGCCGGCGGTTTCCCGCCGCTCACCGCCGGAGAGGACAGGGCCCTGGTGCACGCGCTGGAGCGATGCGGCCACCGTGTCCTGCGCACCGCCGCCTGCCCGGTCCAGACCTCCCCCCGCCTGCGCCCCCGCGCCCACGGCGGCTTCGGCCACTATCTGTCGGCGATGGCCCGCGCTTCAGGTCAGCCTCACGACAGTTCGCCGGTGCCGGGCATGGGCGACCCGTACGAGCTGGGGGCGAGCACCGGTGCAGGCGACGAGGGCGCCTACCGTGCGCGGCCACGCAGCCGTTCCACCGCCACGACGCCGTCCGCCGACGGTGAGGCCCACGCCTTGAAGGACGGGACCGCCGAGCTCATCGCGTGCGCGAGCACGGACGATCCGTACGCGACCGTCGAGGCGCGGAATCCCAACGGCGGCGAGGGCCGGTTCACCGGGAAGGCCGGCTTTTCGGACGAACACGGCTTCTCCCCCGCCGACGCCTCCGAGCACCGGCCCCGCCGCGACCTCGGCGAGGACGTACCGCAGGGCTGGTGAGACGCCGTCGTGCGTGACAAGCAGCCCGCGGCGGCTGGACGCAGGTGGGGGAGGTCCTGGCCGCGCAGACGTTCGTGAGGGCGCCCGCGACGAGGAGGACGGTGCCGTCTGCCGTCGGGGCCTGAGCTGCCTCCGCCGTCCCCGCCGTCAGCCCGTCGAACGCAACGAGTCCAGTTCGCTCCCGAGCGTGTCCCGCAACACGTCATGCCGCGGCCCCAGCCTGAACTCCGCATCACTCCACCGGTCGTGCGGATACAGCCATACGGGCTTCCCCACCAACTCGGCCGGCTCCCACTCGAACCTCGGCCACACGTGGGCATGCAGGAACGGGTCCGTGTTTCCCAGAATCTCCAGGTTGACCCGGCGGAAGTCGGGGTCCAGGCGTCGGCAGACGCGCTCAACGGCTTCGCCGAGTCGGTCCATGTCGGACAGAAACGACAGCCGCTTCGCCCTCGGCAGATCAGACAGCCGCTGAACACCTGGCTCGTCCACGAGGAGAACCGAGTAACCCGGCAAGAACTGAACGTCGCCGATCACCGCGAACCCCGCCTCGAGCCGCCGCAGCACGGTCGGGTTCCGACCGCGGAGAGCGGCCCCGATCCGATCCATCCGCCAGTCACCGGTCATGGCCTCAACATAGCGATCGGTGAGAGAGGCAGGCGACGGTGACGCCGACGGCGATGAACAGGTCCGGGTTCACCGGCGGTCCGTCCCGCGCCCCGTGGTGCCCTGGGCCGGGCGGGCTACGGCCCATGCCGCCTCGATCATCTGGAAGATCTCGTCCACCGCGGCCTCCGGCTCGGCCGCTTCGCGGGCCAGCGTGTAGGCGTCGATCACGAAGCGCGCGATCGTCCGGCAACTCGTCGTCGCCGGAGGCAGTCCGAGGTCGGCGGCGATGGCGGTCGCCAATGACTCGGCGTGGCGCAGCCGCATCGATTCCTCGTACTCCCGCAAGGCGGGCGAGGCGACGATCATCCGCCAGACCGGGGCGGCGTCGTCCCCCGTGCAGTGCCGTACCAGGGCGTGGATCTCCTGGCGCAGCGCGGGGATGAGCGGCTCGTGCGGGGCGCGGTCGGTGACCGCCCGTACGAGGCGCTGCTCGAAGTCCTCGTCCAGTTCGAAGACCAGGGCCTCTTTGGCGGCGAAGTGGGAGAAGACCGTGGTCACGGCCACATCGGCCTCGGCGGCAACCTCACGGATGCCCACCGCGTCATACCCGCGCGCCAGGAAGAGCCGCAGGGCGGTGTCGGCGATCTTCTGGCGAGTCGCGGCCTTCTTGCGCTCGCGGCGTCCGGTCGGCACGGTCATGGCTTGAATGCTATCAGCTACGAAATAACACCCGTTCCAAAAAGCTAACCGTTAGTGTTACGTTCGGCGGCATGAGGAAAGTGAGCTTTGCCGAGTTCGGCGGTCCGGACGTCCTGCGGCTCGTGGACGCCGAGGAGCCCCACGCGGGCCCAGGACAGGTACGCGTAGCCGTACGGGCGGCCGGGGTGAACCCCGTCGACTGGAGGATCCGGGAGGGCCAGGTCCTCGGGGCCCATCCGGTCGAGCTGCCCTCCGGCGTGGGGCTGGACGCCGCCGGGGTGGTGGACGAGGTGGGCGACGGCGTCGAAGGGGTCCAGGCCGGCGACCGCGTGTTCGGTGAAGGGGCCGACACCTACGCCGAGTTCGCCGTGCTGTCGGCCTGGGCCCGGATGCCCGAGGGGCTGACCTTCGAGGAGGCGGCCGGGTACCCCTCCGTGGTGGAGACCGCGCTGCGCGTCCTGCGCGAGGTCGGCGTACGGCCCGGGGAGATGCTGCTCGTGAGCGGGGCGTCCGGGGGAGTGGGGTCGGCGGTGCTGCAGATCGCCCGCGACCGAGGCATCAGGGTGATCGGCACGGCCGGGGCCGCGAACCAGGACTACCTGCGTAGCCTGGGCGCACTCGCCACCACGTACGGCGAGGGCTGGACGGAGCGGGTGCGGAGTCTCGGCCATGTCGACGCGGCGCTGGACCTCGCCGGTTCGGGCGTGATCCGCGAACTGACCGAGCTGACGGGTGATCCGGGCAGGGTGCTCTCCATTGCCGACCTCGGCGCGCCGGAACTCGGGGTCCGGTTCTCGGGGGTGGCCGGGAGCATGCCGGACGCGCTCGCGGAGGCCGTCGACCTGATTTCGCGGGGAAGACTGCGCATCCCGGTCGAGAAGTCGTACCCGCTGGAGGAGGCCGCGGCGGCGCACATCGACAGCCGGGCGGGGCATACACGTGGGCGCCGGGTCCTGGTCGTCTGAGTGTCGGACCCAGGGCCCCCCGCGCCGTGCCGTCCTCCGGGGGACACCACGAGACGGGCCCCAAGGGGCCTCATTCGAGGGGCGATTCAGGAACCTGCCCCGGGGCACACGTGCTCCGCCCGAAAGGGCGGTTGCGGCCGGCAGGACTGCCGGACCGGGGCCGCCCACCGGGCGGGCCCTCAAGGACGATCCGCGCGGCCACCAGCGACAGTCCGACGGACGGGTGAGCGTATGTCGTTGCCCAGTGGTGAGAGCCCGTCCCGGCGTGTAGCGTCGCCGACAGATGCCGTGTCCCGCCCGCGCTCCGGCGTGGGCGTTCTGCTGTGCGCTGCGGGAACAGGGCATCACCTTCGGGTCCGCGCGGTGCGGGCCCGGTCTCGATCGGAAGGCTCAGCATGACCAGCGGTACCGTGAAGTGGTTCAACGCCGAAAAGGGCTTCGGCTTCATCTCGCAGGACGGCGGCGGCCCGGACGTCTTCGCGCACTACTCCAACATCAACTCTTCCGGCTTCCGCGAGCTCCTCGAGGGCCAGCAGGTGACGTTCGACGTCACCCAGGGCCAGAAGGGCCCCCAGGCGGAGAACATCACCGTCGTCTGACCGAGTACGGCCCGCGGGCCCCGGAAATGCTCCGGGGCCCGCCCCGCCCCTGAGGGCTTTCGGTGCACGCGTTATCGGCGTTCTCTCAAGCCCGGAACGCCAGGTGACGCCGCCTCAGATGGTCGGGGTGTCGTCGACAACCGGCTTGTGAATCTCGACGACCGGCTTCCACCCCGGAGTGAACTCGATGAAGTCCGCACGGGTGGGGTAGGTGTCGATGGCGCGACGGTCCCGCTTGGGGCTGTCGCCCCCCTTGCGTCCCCGGGGAATCTGCTCCTCGAAGATGTCGACCTTGACGTCGGGAACCTCCTTGAGGCCCTGGCGCCAGATCTGCACGACGTCGGCGCCGAACGCCTGCCGGGCAGCGGCGTAAAGGGCCGAAAGCGCCCCCTTGTCCCCGCTGGGGACGAAAAGTGCCAGGTCCAGCACGACGCCGGCGGACTGGAGGACCTCGATGGTCTCCGAGCCGTTCTCGTCGGCCACGTAGATTCCGGCTTCGTTCTCGTCGTCCGGAAGGCAGGAAACCTCTTCCTGGAATACGGTTCTCGCCCTTATCGAACCGCCCTCGAAATCCTCACCGGACTTGGTCAGAAAAGCGGGGACGTAGCAGCCGGGAAGCTTGAGTTCTGCCGTGTCGGCAGAAACGAAGAGCTTGTCCTTCACGCCGAGCTGCGTCACCTCTTCCAGCGAGAGGCGGCGAGCGGCGATCTTCTCCGTGTTCACGATTTCCCTTTCAGCTTGCTCTGTCCCTTCGGACAAGGACGCTACCACGAAAACCCGAGGTCAACTGCCCGGTAAACGTTGGGTAGATGGCCTCCGGGGAGCGGTTGCATTTCGGTGCGTTGGGTGCATCTCGAAGAGAGCGGCGCAAACAGGCCGGATGGTCCGGCGAGGCAACAACGGAGCCCCGGCCGACAGCATCCGGATGAAGCGCGAACCGGAAGTCGCGTACTATTTCGCCCCGACTGTGAGAAGAAGGCACCGCATGCGGGACGCCCATGTCGGCCGTCCCGCATGCGGTGTGGTCAGCCGGCGGCTGCCGCGAAGCTCTGAGCCGGGGAGCCGTCGCAGGCGCGCTGGGTGAGCTGTGCGCTGTTGGTGGCGGCGGACGCCGCTGTGAGGCACTTGCCGCTGTGCCGGGCGGTGAAGTGGTACCGCCCGGCGGCCTCCCGTACAGGGAGCCACTGCTGGTTCAGCCCGCCCCCGTACGCCCACAGCTGGAGCGGCGCGTTGTCGGCGGTGGAGACGTCGGTCACGTCGATGACCTGGTCCGGAGCGGGGCGCACCCCGATGCGCCGGTATCCGTCGCCGGTCCCGGCGAGCCGGAACTGCTGCGCCTGGGTGCCGTTGCAGGCGTACTGCTGGATGGCGGTCCCGTTGGCCGTGGCGGCCGCGCGGGCGTCGACGCAGGTGCCGTTGCCGACGTTGCGCAGCGAGTACCAGGATGTCTCGGAGAGCGTGTCGTCCGGCGGAGTGGTGCCGCCCGCGCCGCCGAGCCATTTCAGCCCGTCCAGCAGGAACCGGTTCTGCGTCGCGCTGGCGAACGTCGACGACAGACGGGTGTTCGTGGCGTAGTTCATCGCGTTGTGGCCGAAGTTCGCGTACAGCATCCTGTACTTCGTGTTGGTCCACAGGATCGGGTAATAGCCGCTGTACCAGGACTGGCCGGGGTCGGTGCCCAGGGGGAAGCTGCTGGGGTCGACCGAGGCGAGGACCTTGATGTCCGGGTTCTGCCGCAGATCGTTGGACCAGCTGTACCACTCGCTGACCGACGAGGTGAAGGTGGCGGGCAGGTTCACGGTGGAGGGGTGGGAGCGGTCTTCGACCTTGAGGACGGCGGAGGTCGGACCCCAGGTGTTGGACTTGAAGTCACCGCTGCCCAGGAAGGTGTTGTGGTACCAGGACCAGCCGGCCGCGTTCGTGGTGAAGGCGGAGACGTGGAATCCCATCCAGGCCCCGCCGTCGCGCATGTACTGCTCGAACCCGGTGCGCTGGGCGGCGGTCTGCGGGAGGTCGTCGAGGAAGAGGACGACCTGATAGGCGCGCACGCCGCCGTTGGCGAGCAGGTTCCAGTCGTTGCTGGCGGTGTAGGTGAAGCCGTTCGCGGCGGCCTGCTTGGGCAGCCAGTCGTTCGCCTCCTTCTCGAAGTCGATGTGTGCCGCGTCCCAGGTGCCGCTGTAGAGACCGAGCACCTTGAAGGGCGCCGCCGCGGTGTGCGCGTGCGCGGCAGGTGGCGCGGCGAGTCCGAGCAGGACCGCGAGCAGGAGGAGAACCCGCAGGCCGGTGCTGCCGGATCGGGAGCTGATGGTGTGCATCCGCTGATCGGTCCTTCCCTGCGGTCTACGGGTAGTTGGTCAAGTAGGCGACGTTGTGCGCGGAGTTGGACGGCCCTCCGGCGTTGTTGATGACGTGGCTGATGGTCCCGGTGCCGCCCAGCGAGACGGTCACCATGTCGTGGAACCTGACCCCGGAGGTGTTCGGCACTTCGAAGGCCCGGTCCGCGACGACGCCCGGGTTGGTGCTGAAGTAGCAGTAGCTGCCCAGCCCCCACGCCTCATGACGGGTGACGGAGGTGGCGACCTTGTACGCGGGATAGCCCTTGCCTCCGCCGTTCATCCAGGAGGCCTGGTTCGGCGGGTCGTACGGCATCTCGTTCTGGAAGAAGTACGTTCTGCCGCCGTTCCCGTTCCACAGGACCTGGGTCTTCTGGAAGTGCTCGACGAACAGGCCGTACGCGGTGACATCGGCGCCGTTGACGACGAGCCCGGTGTCCGCGGTGTTGGTGGTCCAGCCGACCGTGCCGCTGTTGCCGTGGTCGGCACGCCAGATCCAGGTGTGGTCGATGATCGTGTTCGCGCTGTTGACGACGAGGGAGTCGGTCGCCTTCCCGACCGTGGCGCCGCCGATCCGGATGAAGAAGTCGGACAGCTGGACGGGGTCGGCGGCGTGGCCGGCGGCCGCGCCGTCCGGGCCGATCCGCACGAGCGTCCGGGAGGTGGTGGTGCCCGCGTCGATCAGCAGGCCGGCCAGCTGGATGCCGTCCACGTCGGCGGTGCTGATCGCGGTGATCCCGCCGTCCGGGACGAAGGTGGCCAGGCCCATGCCGAGGACGACCGTGTCGGGGCGCGTGATGTTCAGCGTCTGGTCGAGATGGTAGACGCCGGGGGTGACCAGCAGGTTCTTGCCGGCCGCCAGGGCCGCGTTCAGGTCGGCCGCGGTGGCGCCGGGCTTGACGATGAAGAACTGATCGAGCGGCAGTGAGGTGCCCGCGGGCGTCCTGCCGCTCCAGGTCGTGCCGACCGCGTTCGCGCGCAGCGCGGGCACGAACACCTTGTAGGCGCCGGCCGCGTCCACGTACAGGAAGGGCTTCTCGCGGATCGTGGGGCTGCTCGCGACATTGGTGTACGTCGGGAAGGACTGGGCGGGCGCGCCCTGGTCGCCGACGAAGACCATGTTCCAGTTGGACCCCGTCCAGCTGCCCATCTGGGAGTTGCGGGTGAGGAACTGCTGCTGGGAGCCGGAACGGATCTGTCCGTCCACCTTGGTGTCGGAGATGAAACCGCCGCTGGACCAGCCGCCGTCGTCGAGCGCGAGGTTGCCGCGTACGTGCATGCGCCGGTACGGGGCGGCCTGTGAGACGGCCCAGCGGTCCGTGCCGCCGGCCGGGTTGACCGACAGGTTCTCGGCGGCGCGCCAGAAGTTCTGCGTGGCGTTGCCCTGGAACCAGTCGGCCTCCGCGTGCACGGCGCCGTTGATGGTCACGTCGTCCGGGGAGAGGCCGAGACCGGCCACCTGGGTGTAGAAGCCGACGTTGGCGTCGGCGCTGTAGGTGCCCGGCTTGAACAGCAGGGCCTGGCGGGCCGAGCCGAACTGGTTGGTCTGCTGCTGGGCGAAGACCGAGTTCAGCTTCGCCTGGATGGCGGCGGCCGGCATCGACGGGTCGAACACCGTCACGTTCGGGCCGAAGTCCGGGGTGCCGGGCGGGTTGGTCGTGCCCCCGCCGAGTGTGAAGGACTGTGCGGCGGTGCCGTTGCAGGTGTACTGGGCGAGCTGCACGCTGTCGGCGGTGGAGGCGGCCGGCACGTCCAGGCATTTGCCGCTGTTTCGGTTGACGAAGTGGTACGAGCCGTCCGCCTCGGCGACCGGCAGCCACTGCTGGTTGGCGCCGCTGGAGTACGTCCACAGCTGGATCGCGGCCGAGTCGGCGGTGGACACGTCGGTGACGTCCCAGACCTTGGTGGCGTCGAGGCCGCTGTCGACGCGGTAGTAGCCGCCGCTGGTGGGAACCAGCTGCCAGGTCTGCGCGGGGCTGGCGTTGCAGCCGTACTGCTGGACGGCGGTGCCGTCGCCGCTCGCGGCCGCACGGGCGTCGGCGCACTTGCCGCTGCCCTTGTTGATCACGGTGGTGGGACCGGTCGGGATCGCCGCGGCCGCCGCGGTCCGCGCGCTCGCCGATGCCGGCGCGGCGGACTGGAGTCCGGCAGCGGTCGTGGCCACGAGGACGGCCACGGTGAGAGCTCTTAACACAGAAGTCTCCTGAGGCGGGTCGTCAGCCGGTGTACTTGGCGAAGATGCCGGTGAACTGCCAGGCGCTCTGGGCCACGCCCGAGCACGTGTCGTCGTTCGGGTAACCGCCGGAACAGGGCCGGTCGCGGTTGGCCGACCAGAAGGTGAGGCGCGCGAGGTGGTGCTGTTGCGCGTAGCCGAGGATGGTCTGGAAGTCGGCTGGGGTGACGGTCTCGTTGTCGTCGGTGATCCCGTTCATGGACGAGATGCCCATGCCCCGGTATGCCTGGTCGTCGTTGTAGCCGTAGGCGCTCTTGAGGGCGTTCTTCAGGCCCTCGGCCGCCCTGGTGGTCAGCGTCCCCATGTTCTGTCCCGCGCCGCCGAAGTCGAACGGCATGATGGTCCAGCTGTCCACCTGGAGCCCGGAGTTGGCGGCTCGGTTGATCAGGCTCGTGTCGGGCCCGGACTGACCCGTGCCAATGGTGACGTACACCTTGATGCCCGGGTTGTTGGCCTTGACCGTCTTGAGCGCGTCCACGGTGCGCTGCTGCACGGTGCCGTTGCTGTACGCGTCGGCCTCGATGTCGATGTCGATGGCCTTGAGCCGGTAGGCGTCGATGACCTTCTGGTACGCGCCGGCCAGTGCCGAGGCGCTGGTGCAGGAGCTCTCCAGCTTGTTGCCGCTGTAACCGCCGAACGAGGGGATGACGTCGCCGCCCGCGCCCCGCACGGTGTTGATCGTCTGCTGGTCGACGCCACCGGTCAGCGGGCGGCCGCCGTCCCACTGCGGGTTGCAGGTGCCGTTGCTGAGGACGAAGGCGAGGGTGAACCACTTGACGCCGGTGGCGTTCATGACGGTGGTCGGGTTGGGCGGACTGCCCCAGCCGTTGTAGAGGTACGGGGCGACGGCCATCGGCGCCGCGGCGGGAGGCGTGCCGCCGCCGGTGGGTGCGGTCCACTTCTGGTTGGCGGCGCCGGTGCAGCTCCAGATCTGAACGGGCGTGCCGTTCGCCGAGGTGTTTCCGGTGACGTCGGCGCACTTGCCGGACTGCTGACCGACGAGGTCGCGGGCGGCGGAGACGGTCCACTTCTGGTTGGCGGCGCCGGTGCAGTCCCACAGCTGGAGCCTTGCGCCGTTGGCGGTCGAACTGCCGGTCACATCAAGGCACTTGCCGAGCGCGCGGACCGTGCCGTCGCTTCCGACCGTCCACTGCTGGGCGGCGGTGCCGTTGCAGTCGTAGAGCTGGACGGCCGTGCCGTTGGCGGAGTTGGCTCCCGCCACGTCGAGGCACTTGCCGCCGAGCCCGGTGATGGTGCCGGTGGCCGCGGCGGCCGGGGTCACGGTGAGTGCGCCTGCCGACGCGGTGAGCAGCGCGGCAGCGAGCACACCGCGCAGGGCGGATCTGGGCATGGGGGGCATGGGGGTTCACAGCCTTTCAGGGGAGGCCGTCGGTGGGGGGTAGTGTTGTTCAAGTACCTGAACTGCGTGTGCATTCATGAAGCTGTGGCGAACGGGAACCTAAAGGTCCAGACCTGGGTCGTCAAGAGTTGACGCCGAAAAGGGCTGCAGCGAATCCGCCAGGGCAAGGTGTTGAACACACCGAAGCTCCGTACAGCGTGCTGATGCCCGGTGGCTGACCCGGTTTGAGGGAGGAGCGACCGTCGACGGGTGCTCAACACCGTCAATGCGAGTCCTGTCAGCCGGACGAGGTGCTCCGGGCCGCCGGTCTTCGGGGGCGGCCCGGAACGCGCCGCTGCCTCGGGCAACTCCTCGGGCTCGTCGCGGGGATCAGGCCCGGGTGTGCGAAGGCGAGGCGGGGCTGGTCTCTACCGCTTCCCGACGTAGTCCTCGGCAGCGTTGACGATGAGGTCCTTCACCGCCTGCGGATGCGAAATCAGAGAGACGTGTGAGGAGTTGATCTCGACCGTCTTGCGGGCCTTCGCCCGCTTCGCCTCGTACCGCTCCAGCTCGGGGTCGATGGACCTGTCCTGCTTGCCCACCAGCACGTAGACGGGCTTGTCGTGCCAGGCGGCTGCCGTGAGCTTGTCCGCGAAGGCGGAGAGCGCGATCGGCCGCTGGGTGGCGCCCAGCAGATCCGTCTGCGCGACGGGCAGGTCCTGGGCGAAGACCTGGCGGAGCTTGTCGGTCTGCACGTAAAGGTCCGTGCCACTGGTCCCGTCGCCGTTGCGGAAGGGCACCTGGTTGAAGGCCTTCGTGAGGGGCGGAGCCGGGAACTTCGCCGAAAGACTGTTGGAGGACTCGCCGACGTCAGGCATGATCGCGTTGATGTACACCAGCGCCTTGACGTTGCTGTTCCCCGCGGCGGCCTGGGAGATGACCTCGCCACCGTAGGAGTGGCCGGCCAGGACGATGGGCCCCTTGATGCTCTTCAGAAGGCTTGCGACGTACGTCGAGTCCTGCGGTATGCCGCGGAGCGGATTGGCCGCGGCGATCACCTTGTAGCCGCTTCTCTGGAGCGGGCCCACCACCCCGTTCCAGCTCGAGGCGTCAGCGAAGGCGCCGTGCACGAGCACGATCGTCGGCTTCTCTCCGCCGGCCCCGCCGGACGGTCCGCCCGCGTACGCCCCCATCACCGCGACGGCGGAGGCGGTCCCCGCCAGGACGAGTGCGCCCGCACCCCAGCGGACCGCATGGGCGCGGTGCCGTGACTTGCCAGATGTTCGCATGACGCTCCTTCGACGGCAGGCCGCCTCGTGGCAGCCGGAGGGCTTCAGACTCGTGCAGCCCCTCCGCCTCTGCATGTACGCACTGCCATCCGGGTGAACCGGGCGGCGGTCACGGACGACTCCCACTTCGTCGCCCGCGACCGGATGGGCCGCCTGATGTCCTTCACCGCGAGAGCGGTCAAGGAGGGCCTGACCGCAGGGGGCAAGGCGTGGGGCGTCGGCGTGAACGAAGGCAGTGGCTCGCTCCACCTCGACGCGCGGGCAAGGCGACGCTCTACGGCGCCGACGCCTACGTCGTCCCCGCCGACCACCAGCCCGAGCGGGCGGTCTCCGGCCAGTCGCTGACGTACAGGAACTTCAAGATCTGGCACCTGAAGCCGGGTGCCACGTTCGACTTCGCCCAGCGCCCCATCTCCGGCTGTTACCTGCGCAGCGTCACCAACGGCCGGCCCGATTCCGGGCTATCGACGGAACACCGTCGAGTTCGTGCGGCTGAACGGCTGGGCTTGGCGGCCACATCCGGGCCGGGCTTCGACGACATCCCACTCAGCGACGGCCGCTGCGCCCAACACCACGCAACCTCCCGTGCGGAAGCCGCCGGAGCTGGACGCTGGCGAGACGCTGGCCGGCCGTCAGAAGGCGACCACGGGGAACGCCGAGGTCGGGTTCGCCAGGGGCAAGAAGGGCGACGCGCTGGTCGTCGCAGTGCGCTGCCAAGGGGCGGGCACCGTGAAGGTTGCCGTGCGGCCCGTCCACGTCTCCTTCCCCCTGGAGTGCCTCGCTGGCAAGGTCAGCACCATCTACAACCAAGTGGCCGTTTCAGGGGTGAACCGCGACGGAACAGTCTCCGTCGAGGCGCCCCCGGCTGTGCGCTGACTGACGCGAACTCCCCCGAAGCGGCGCACGCCTCCTTCACTGGTGCACATGCGCCCGCTGCCCATCACGGTCGAACACCATGATCAGCTCGGCTGGAGCGTCCAGCGCCGTGATCGCGTGCGGGACCATCGTCGCGAACTCCGCCGCCTCTCCGGCGTCGACGTCGATCTGCCGCTCGCCCAGCCACAGCCGCACGCGTCCCTCGAGCACGAGAAACCAGTCGTGGCCCGGATGCACCCGTTGGCCGGGCCGCCCCTCGGACGGCTCGACGCGCATCTTCACCGCGACCATGCGGCCGTCCGGACGGCTCAGCGGCCACGTCGTCCGGGTGCCGCTGCTGTGCGCGACCGGGCGGATGACGACATCGTCGTCGGTGGGTACCTCGAAGAGCACGTCGAGGCTCACCTGGAGAGCATGGGCCAACGGTACGAGCACATCAAGGCTCAGCGTGCGTCTGCCCGTCTCGACCCGGCTGATGGTCGACGGACTGAGGTTGGTCCGCTGGGCCAGCTCGTCGAGGGAGTACCCCAGGGTGGTGCGCAGGCTGCGCAGGCGCGACCGCGCCAGGGCTTCGATGTCGGCTGCTCCGTTCACCCTCCCATCCTTGCATTCCTTGCTGATTCTGCAAGAACCTTTGCGCAGAACGCCGGACGTCGTACGGTCGGGTCCATGAGCACCCATCCCACACACAGCCGGCCGTCAGCCCACTCTGAGCACGCGAGTCACCCCCAGCACCCCACGATGGAACGGCACTGCGACGTCGCCGTGATCGGTGGTTCGGCCGCCGGTCTCGCCGCCGCGCTGCAGCTCTCCCGCCAGCGTCGTGGCGTCGTCGTGGTCGACGACGGCACCCCGCGCAACGCCCCCGCCGCCCACATGCACGGCTACCTGGGGCATGAAGGGGTCGCGCCCGGTGAGCTGACGGAGGCCGGGCGCGAGGAGGTACGCGCGTACGGCGGGGAGGTGCTGTCCGGCCGGGTCCTGGGAGTGCACCGTCATGGCGACGGCCGGTTCCGGCTCGACCTCACGGGCGGGCACACGCTGGTCGCCCGCCGCGTCCTCGCCGCGACCGGCCTGTCGGACGAGCTCCCCGCGATCGACGGTGTCGCCGAGGGGTGGGGGAGAGGTGTGATCCACTGCCCGTTCTGCCACGGCTTCGAGGTGCGCGACCAGCGCCTGGTGCAGATCGTCACCCACCCCCTGGGCCTCCACCCGACCCCGCTGTTCCGGCACTTGACCGACCGGCTGACCGTCGTACTGCACGACCCGGCCGGGCTCGACGAGGGAGTTGTCGAAGCCCTTGCCGCCTCCGGCGTCACCATCGAGCGCGCCGAAGCCGGCCGGGTCCTCACCGGTCCGGACGGCGGGGTGTCCGGCGTCGAACTCGGTGACGGCCGGGTCCTCGAGGCCGACGCCGTCGTGGTCGGCTCGCGGTTCCGGGCACGCGCCGACGTGCTGGCCGGGGTGGGGCTCACCACGACCGCGCACCCGACCGGCGCCGGCGACGTCCTCGCGGTCGACCCGCGCGGCGAGACCGCCGTACCGGGGATCTACGCGGCCGGCAACATCACCGATCCCAGCCTGCAGGTGCTGCCCTCGGCCGCCCAGGGAAGCCAGGTCGGCGCCATGATCGCCTTCAGCCTCGCGGAGGAGGACCTGCGCGCCGCCGTACGGCACTCGGGCGAGCGGGCCGACTGGGACCACCGCTACGCGGGCTCCGACCGCGCGTGGAGCGGCAACCCCAATGGCACGCTCGTCCACGAGGCCACCGCCCTGTCCCCGGGTCGCGCGCTGGACGTCGGCACCGGTGAGGGCGCCGACGCCCTCTGGCTGGCCGAGCAGGGCTGGAAGGTGACCGCCACCGACATCTCCGGCAACGCGCTCGCCCGGGTCCGCGCCGAGGCCGAACGCCGAGGGCTCGCCGTCAGCCTCGTACGCGGCGACGCGGGCGATCCCGCCCCCTTCGGCACCGAGACCTTCGACCTGGTCTCCCTGCAGTACGGCTCGTTCAAGCGCACGCCCGACCAGCGCGGTCTGCGCAGCCTGCTCGCCGCCGTCGCCCCCGGTGGCACGCTCCTGGTCGTACACCACGACCTCAGCCCGCTGAGCGGCCCCGTGGACGTGGCGACCCAGACCCGGATGTACGACCCGTCGGCGTTCGTCGGGGTCGACGAGATCGCCGCCGCGCTCACCGCCGAGCCCGACATCTGGCAGGTCGAGATCCATGAAACCCGGCCACGGCCCGCCGGCGCCGCCAGCACCCACCACGTCAGCGACGTCGTACTGCGCGCGACCCGGCGAACGGTCTGATCGCCCACCCCGCCGTGCGGGTCCACGGGGATCGCGGTGTTTGAATGGACCGTCGTTCCCGTTCCGGCAAGGAGAAGCGCTGTGCCTTTGGTGTCTGTCGTGATGCCCGTGTACAACTCGGCGGCCACCCTCGGCGCAGCCGTCCGATCGGTACTCACACAGACCCACAGCGATCTGGAGCTGTTGGTCACGGACGACCAGTCCTCCGACGGCTCGATGGAGCTGCTGCGCGAGTTCGCCGCGCAGGACGAGCGCGTGCTGCCGCGGTCGGCACCCGAGC
The DNA here is from genome assembly GCF_004784465.1 of Streptomyces griseoluteus. Classification (GTDB taxonomy): domain Bacteria; phylum Actinomycetota; class Actinomycetes; order Streptomycetales; family Streptomycetaceae; genus Streptomyces; species Streptomyces griseoluteus. The sequence goes on from NZ_SRRU01000008.1 coordinate 394,988, forward strand.
GGGGCGGGGCGGGCCGGGCCCGCAATCTCGCGATCGAGCGGGCCCGCGGGGACTACATCGCCTTCCTCGACTCCGACGACATGTGGTTGCCGCAGAAGACCGAGAAGCAGCTCGCCTTCGCGGCTGAAGGCGATGCACCGCTGACCTTCACCTCGTACTTCAAGATGGACGCGGACCATGCCGGCGAGAGCACCGACTGGGTTCCGAACGGGCGGGTGATCCGGGCGCGAGAGCGCGTGGACTACCGCGCAATGCTGGTTCGGGACCACATCGGTGCTCTCACCGCCATGTACGACCGCAACACCCTGGGCACCAGGCTGATGCCGGAGATGCGCAAGCGGCAGGACTACGCCCTCTGGCTGTCGATCATGCGGGACGGCGCGGACGCCCGGGGCTTGACCGAGCCGCTCGCGGTGTACCGGGCCCACCAGGCGGGATCGCTGTCCTCCAACAAGATGTCCTTGGTCAAGTACAACTGGGCGCTGTACCGCGAGCATGAGCATCTGTCGGTCCCGCGGGCAACGCGCGCGCTTTCCGGCGCCGTGTGGCAGTCGCTGCGCAACTCGCGCATCTGACCTGCCCCGCTCCAGTCACTTCGTCAGATCGGCGGAGAGGAAGGGAGCGAGGAGCGCGAACAATTCGGCGGGGCGGTCGAGGGGGATGATGTGGCCGCAGTCCTGACGTCCGCGGGGAGGGTTCGTCGCGGTGGCCTGCCGACCCCAACGCACTTGTGTCGCGGGGATGCTCCGACGTTGCGTGGCCGCGGAGGGAAGCTGTTCGCCGGGCACCGCTCGGCGTTTTTGTTCGCCTTTTTCACGGGGAGGGGCCTTCGGCGGCGGGGCGCCCTCCCCGCCGTGTCCGGCGCTGGCCCGCAGGGGCGCCGGGGGAGCGTGTCGGGGCTTGGCGATCTGTGCGGTAGAGGTCGATGGCGAGGGCGACGGCGGCGCGGGTGGCGGGGTGGGGGTCCGTCCGGCGCCAGATGAGGTGGACGGGGACGGGCTCGGCGTCACGCAGGGGGCGGTAGGTGATGCCTGAGGGGCGGTACTGGGCCGCGGTGGCCTGAGGGGTGACGCCGACGCAGCGGCCGGAGGCAATGGCGGCGAGCCAGTCGTCGATGTCGTGGACGTGCTCGACGGCCGGCCGTTCGGCCTCGGGCCACAGGTTCAAGGTGGTGGTGCCGGTGCGACGGTCGAGGGCGAGGGTGCGGGAGGCGACTTCGGCCAGACGGATGCTGCGGCGGCGGGCCCAGGGATCGTCGGAGGCGAGGGCAAGGTAGCGGTCCTCGTGGCCGACGAAAGCATGCGACCAGGGCTTGAGGTCGACGGAGCTGCGAATGACCGCGAGGTCGCACAGTCCTTCGGCCAGCCCGCCGGTGGAGGAGTTGTGCCGGACGAGCCGGAGCTCGATGCCGGGGTGGTCGTGGTGCCAGCGGCGCTGGAACTCGGTGGTGTGGCCCCCGAAGGCCGACCAGGCGTGACCGATGTGCAGGCGGCTGTGGCCGGAGGCGGCCTCTGCGACGAGTTCGTCCGCGCCGGCCAGGAGCGGACGGGCTCGCGCGAGGACCAGCACACCCGCCTTGGTGGGCTCGACGGTGCGGCTGGTGCGGTGCAGCAGCCGCACCCCCAAGGTCTTCTCCAGGGAGAGCAGGGTGCGGGAGACCGCGGCCTGGGAGACACCCAGCTCCCGAGCGGCGTCCGTGAAGCTGCCGGTGTCGACGATGGTGACCAGGCAGCGCAGGTGCTTCAACTCCAGCCCCGCGCCGTGTCCTCCGCGTGCATCCATGCGCTCAGCGTATAGCTGGTGGGTTGGATGCATTTTGTGTATCGCGTGACGGGGGGCACGGTGAGCGGATGCAGACCTCGCAGGACCTCGCCGTCGACGCGGAGGCGCCGGACCGGGGCGGGAACCGGTCACTGACCGGCTCGCTCTCGCTACGGCGCGGCTTCGCCTTTCTCGCTTTCGCCGGACTCGCCTGGGGAACAACCGGCGCGGCCGTGGAGGTCATCTACCGGGCCGGCGGCCTGGGGCCCATGGCCATCTCGTTCTGGCGCTTCCTGGCCGGGGCGGTGCTGTTGCTGCCCGCCCGGGCGCTGCGCCCGTCGCGCAAAGCGCCGCGCGCGCCGCAGCCTGCCGGGCGGCGGGTGCTGCTGCTGATGGGCACCGGAGCCGGGCTGGCCGTGTTCCAGACCGCCTACTTCGCCGCCGTGCGGGACACCGGGCTGGCGGTGGGCACCATCGTCACGCTCGGCGCCGCACCCGTGTTCACGGCCGCCGGCGGGCGGCTGTTCCTGGGCGAGCGCATCGGCCGCGCTGGAGTGCTGGCCGTCGCAGGCGCGCTGGCCGGACTGACCGTGCTCGTGCTGGGCAACCAGCCGGGCGTCGTCCACCTGGGAGGCGTGGGGATGGCGCTGCTGTCCGCCGCCGGATACGCCGTATCCAATCTGCTGGGCCGATGGACCGGACGGCACGGCACTGGCGAGGACGCGCTCACCCTGACTCTCTGGTCTTTCCTCATCGGCACGGCCCTGATGCTGCCGCCGGCCCTTTACGAGGGTCTCCTCCCGCAGGGCGGAAACTTCACCGAGGCGGCGCTGCTGATGCTGTACATCGCCGCCGTCACCACGGCGCTCGCCTACCCGCTGTACTTCGCCGGCGTCGCCGTACTCAGGGCCGCCACCGCGTCGGTGATGATGCTCCTCGAACCCGTCAGCGCCGCTGTCCTGGCCGTGCTGTTCCTTGGCGAGCAGCTCACCACGGCCACTGTCGCGGGCACGGTGATCCTGCTCGGGGCCGTCGCCGCCCTCGCCCTCGCCGAGTCCCGAGGGTGACCGAGCGCTTGAGTTGGCGAGTGCTTCAGATGGCGGCGGCAGGCGCGACGCCGGTCAGCTCCGTGCTCGCCTCCCACAGCCGGCGTGCCGTCTCGGCGTCCTGCAGCTGAGCCCACAGCCGCTCGCGGTGCGGCCGGCCCCGCAGTCCGAAGACGCGCGGGCCCCACAGCTCACCCCCCGCGATCCGGGGGTCGAGCACCGCCCGGACCGCGGGCCGGGCACCCGCGTGCTTGCCCTGGAGAACAAGCGCGGCGGCCGCCCCGCGCAGCGCCGTCCCGGCCTTCCGTACATGGACCGGCGGCCGTGACGGGGTGAGCGAGTCCAGCGCACCGCCTGGATGGACCACCACGCTCGACACCGTGCTGCCCGCGGCCCGCAGCCGGCGGTCGAGTTCCACGCCGAAGTACATCTGGGCCAGCTTCGACCGGCCGTAGGTGCGCTTGGCCCGGTAGCCGGCCCGGGACTGCAGATCGTCCAGGTCGAGCCGCTCGGACTTGGCGGCGAAGCTGCCGACGGTCACGATGCGGGCGCTCGGCGCGGCCTCCAGCAGCGGCAGCAGCCAGTGGGTGAGCGCGAAGTGCCCGAGGTGGTTCGTTCCGAAATGCACCTCATTGCCGTCCCGCGTCTCCCTCCGCTCCAGCCCTTCGTGGAGGACGCCGGCGTTGTGGACCACCGCGTCGAGGCGCTTGATCTCCAGGGATTCCGCGGTTCCCCGCAGCGAGCCGAGGTCGGCGAGGTCCAGGCCCACCGAACGCACCCGCGCACCGGGCACCCGCGCACGGATCGCGTCCATGGCGGCCTCGGCCCGCTCGGCACTCCGGCTGCCCAGGACCACCGTGGCGCCGGTACCGGCCAGCTGCTCGGCGGTGAAATACCCGATACCCGCATTGCCGCCGGTGACCAGGTACACGCGGTCAGCGGCGGAAGGGATCTGAGACATGGCGGGAACTCCCGTGAGGTGCGACGGCGGCTCCCGGCGGAGCAACCCGGCGCCCACGCTGCCACTGGCCTCCGACATGTCACCGACAACCGTCCGACAGGGTGGAACCGGCCGCGCGTTCACACGCAGCCGGGCAAGTCGCGCGGAATTGCGGACCCGGAGCCGGGATGCGTCGAAAATCGAACACGTGCTCTAATGCCGGTATGAGCACTCTCCCTGATGACCTCCTGGCCGCGATACGGGAGTGGCACGCCGTGTACCGGCGGCTCAGTCGCCGGCCGAGCACCGCGCTCAGGCGTCGGCTGCTCGCCCTGTCCGCCGAGGTGCTGGTGCATCCGTACTGGCAGGGCCGCACCGGGGCGTGGGCCGCTCTGCACGGTGGTGCCCGTCGTGGCCGAGCTGCCTGACGACGCGCCCCGGCTCCGCGTGCTCCTCGCCTACCTGGAACGGCAGATCGCGGACAACGCCACGGTCGCCACGTACCTGAGCCTCCTGCGTGACGAGGTGCGGCAGGCCCTCGCGCGAGCCGAACGGCCTGCCCCGCGACAGCGCTCGATGCGACGAGCCAAGGGCGCCGGTGGCCCTCTGCCCACGACCGGGCTCTCCCGGCCCGCGCGGGCGGGCGACTACGAGGTCGAGATGATGCGCGCCCCGGACGACCCCGGCGACATCGTCGTGCACGCGGCCGGCTGTGAGCAGGCCAGGGGCGCACCGCGCAGAATCCGGGCCGACGAAGCCCGCGCCCTCCTCGTCGAGCCGGGCATCAAGCCGTGCCCCACCTGCCGCCCCGAAGCCGAACTGGGAATGGACGTGGCGTGAGCCTATTGGGGCCGATCGAGCCGTCATTCAGCCGGATCGGCTCCGAGCAGGGGCATGCCCGTCTTGGTCAGGCGGTGGACTGAGCCGGACGGCGGCCGTGTGAAGCTGATCGAGCGGGCCTGCGTCCCCGGTATCACCTCGCTGACGCCGAGGGACCGCTTACGGCACCGGGCACCTCGCGAAGCGCGTCCCCCACTCCGTCAGGCATGCGGGGCCACCGACTCCGTAGCGCCGCTGCGACTCCGTGCGGAGGGTGCCGAGGGCGGGGGAAGGCCTGCCCGACCCCGAGACGCCGGTGAAGATCACCGTTGCGTCGCGCGGGACCGTGAGGTCACCCGAACGTCGTACTGGACGGGTGAGGGCTCTCGGGGAGCAGGCGCTGCCGCGTCCGTGGTGCCGCAAACCCAATAACGCGCGGACCTGCGCAGACAGGAGATGGCGTACTTGGCCGGGAGCGTTGCACGCAGCGTTGGTGGGTTGGCACTCAGGGCACAGTCGGTGTGCGGTGGCACATGCGCTGGCTATCGCCCTACGTTGAGAGTGACTGGGGTCACAAATCCCACCCAAATGACCTCGGCACTCCGGCGGGCGAGTCCCCCGGATGAACAGAGGAGATCGTCATGGCAAGCAGCAACCGCGCCGTCACCTTCCACGCCCCGAAAGACATGCGCGTCGAGTCCCGCGACTTCCCGAAGCTTCAGATGCCGAACGGGAAAAGCGCCCCGCATGGCGTCATCCTCAGGCTCGTCGCCACCAACATCTGCGGTAGCGACCTGCACATCTACCGCGGGTCCTTCCCGGTGCCCGAGGGAATGGTGATGGGGCACGAGAACACCGGGGAGGTCATCGAGGTCGGCCCCGACGTCGAGTTCCTCAGTGAGGGCGACCTCGTCTCCGTCCCGTTCAACGTCGCCTGCGGCCGATGTCGCAACTGCAGGGCGCGCCGGACCGACGTCTGCGAGACCACCAACCCCAAGGTGGACTGCGGAGCATACGGCTTCAACCTGGGCGACTACGACGGTGGCCAGGCCGAGTACATGTTCGTCCCGTACGCCGACTTCCAGCTCCTGAAGTTCCCGGACAAGGACCAGGCCATGGCGAAGATCCGTGAGCTGGCGGTGCTCTCGGACATCCTGCCCACCGCGTTCCACGGTCTCATGGAGGGCGGTGCCAAGACGGGCTCGACCGTGTACATCGCCGGCGCCGGCCCGGTCGGCCGCTGCGCCGCAGCATGTGCGCGCCTCCTCGGGGCGTCCTGCATCATCGTCGGCGACCACAACAAGGACCGCCTGGAGCTGGTGAAGAACAACGGCTGCGAGACGATCGACCTGAGCCAGGACGCAGCGCTCACCGACCAGATCGAGGCCATCCTGGGCGAACCCAGGGTCGACTGCGCAGTCGACTACGTCGGCACCGAGGCACACGGCCTCGGCCCCCAGGCCGAGGACATGGACCCGGCCTACGCCATCAACCAGGTGATCGACGCCACCCGCGCGGGCGGAGCCACCGGAGTCATCGGCGTCTACGGCCCCGACCCGCTCGCGAAGTCGAAGGCCGAGCAAGAGGGCACGTACCCGATCGACTTCGGCAAGGCCTGGATCAAGTCGCCGCGGATCACCGCCGGGCAGGCACCGGTCATGCACTACAACCGCGAGCTGATGATGGCGATCCTGTGGGACCGCATGCCCTACTTGAGCCCCATGCTCAACACGAAGGTGATCAGCCTCGACGAGGCCCCCGAGGCCTACGCGACCTTCGACACGGGAGTGCCCCTCAAGTTCATCATCGACCCCCACGGCCTCATTCCCGCCTGAGTCGGTCTGGGGCAGAGCCCCTCGGACGGGCAGCACCGGACAGAGGGCGAGCGGGACCGCTACTGCCGCAAGGAGCGTGCTCAGCCCCCTCGACCGTGGGCCGAGGCCCGGCCAGGCACTCCGCGGCGGGCGCTCCGTCTTCTTCCCAGTTGTCATCTGGCCGCCCGCCGAGTCCGGCGGGCGGCCAGTGCGCATGAACGGCGAGGTCCTCGGCATCGCGTAACGGCTGCTGGACGTGGCGGAGTTGCTGCGCGATGCCGGGGTTCTGGACGAGGAAGACATGGTGTACGTGCGGCCCGGACGTGATCCGGGCAGCCGCCTTCTCCAAGTGCGAACAGGCCCGCATCAGCCGCTCACCACTGGCCGGTGTGCCGGTGGTACGGGCTGCACACGGGGGTCGTTCAGATCGGCCCACGAGGTTGAACCAGGCACGGTCAGCTCGATCGGTGCGTGGTTGTTTCGCGTCGGAGGCCGACGGGGACCCGGACGGTACGCCGCCGGAGCGCCGAAGCTCCGCCTGGCGGGCCGGCGGCGGAACCACCGTTCCACCGGATCCGGGTGAGCGGCCCGCAGAGGCGTGCCGGAGCCGTCCCGCATCCCAACGGACACGGCAACGGCCACAACAGTAATGACCCGCTGGGCCGCGGTCCGCCTGCTGCTCAGGACCTGGCCGGCCGGCGAACGGCGTCCGGACCGGTAGGGCGCACGGCGGTTCACCTCGAGCCGAGCGCCTACGGACCCGCCGGCCTTCCGCGCCGCCCTCGTCGAGCAGTTCGCCCATGCCGATCGCCAGGTCTCCGGCGCCTGGCTGGGCAGCGAGAGCTTCCCCCATGCGCCCGCAGGGCATCCCGCGGACCCATGGGAGTAGGAGCGGCCAGGGACATCGCCGTTCAGAAAGGAACGAAGTCGTGAAGAAGCCCACAGCAGGCGGCGCGGTCTCCACCGTGGCCAGCATGGGGACCGAGGCCCTGGACGCCGCGGTTTCAGTGGTCCGCCGCGCCGGCGAAGCCATCCGGTCGAGAACCTCCCACGCCGGGGAGACCGAGCACCGGTGGCACGTGATGACAGTGTGTGCGTCCGCCGAGGAGGTGGCGCCCGGCGGGAAACTGCCGGAGCCGCTCGCCCGACTCGGCGACGCCATCGACACCCAGCTGCGCCCCGCCCCCGGGGAACGCGGGACGGAACTGGCCTGCCGACTGCACCACAAGGGGGATGCCGGCCAGCCCGACACCGCCGAGTCGGCGAACGGACACGACAAGGTCCAGGAACTGCGGACCGCGCTGCGGCATGCCAAGGCGCTGGTCGAGACGGGAGAAATCCTCCTCCCCGACCGGCCGTCGACCAACCGGCCCACGGTCACCGGGCGCCCGCTGGACAAATTGATCGAAAAGGCCCAGGGGGAGGGACGGCTGTGAAGGCACTGACCTGGCAGGGCACCAACGACCTGTCCGTCGAACAGATACCCGACCCCGCGATGCGCAACGAGCAGGACGCGATCGTCAAGGTGTCGCAGACCGTGACCTGTGGCTCGGACCTGCACCTGCTCGGCGGGTACATCCCGTTCATGCGGGCCGGCGACATCCTCGGCCACGAATTCATCGGCGAGGTCGTCGAGACCGGACCGCGGGTGAAGCGGCACAAGGCGGGCGACCGCGTGGTGGTCTGCTCCTTCATCTCCTGCGGCCGCTGCTGGTACTGCAAAGAGGGACTCTTTTCCCTGTGCGACAACGGCAACACCAATCCCGGCATCACCGAGCACCTCTGGGGTTCAGCCCCAGGCGGCTGCTACGGCTACTCCCACGCCCTGGGCGGGTTCGCCGGCAGCCATGCCGAGTACATCCGCGTCCCGTACGCCGACCAAGGGGCCTTCCCGGTACCGGACGCCCTGGACGACACCACGGCGCTGTTCGCCTCCGACTCGGCGCCGACCGGGTGGATGGGGGCCGACCTCGGCGGGGTGAAGCCGGGCGACGTGGTCGCCGTGTGGGGCTGCGGAGCGGTCGGCCAGATGGCCGCGCGGGCCGCGATACTGCTCGGCGCCGACCGGGTCATCGCCATCGACCGCCTCGAGTACCGCCTGGACATGACCCGCCGGCACGTCGGTGCGGAGACCCTGAACTACGAGAAGACCGACATCGACGCCGAGCTTCGCGAGATGAGCGGCGGCCGCGGCCCGGACGTGTGCATCGAGGCCGTCGGCATGGAAGCCCACAGCTCCGGAGCCCAGAATCTCTACGACCAGACCAAACAGCAGCTGCGCCTGCAGACCGACCGGTCCGCCGCCGTACGCCAGGCCATCCTGGCGTGCCGCAAGGGCGGCAGCATATTCATCCTCGGCGTCTTCGCGGGCTTCGTCGACAAATTCCCGCTGGGCGCGGTGATGAACAAGGGCCTGACCCTGCGCAGCGCCCAGCAGCACGGCCACCGCTACATCCCCATGCTGCTGGAGCGCATGGAAAGGGGCGAGCTGAAGACAGACCACCTGGCCACCCACATCATGTCCCTCGACGACGGGCCTGAGGGATACCACCTCTTCAAGGAGAAGCTCGACGGCTGCGTACGCGCCGTCTTCCAGCCCGGCCGGTAATACGGGATCCCGGCGGCACAGGCCGTCGCAGGGAAACGCGCAGGTGCGCAAGCAGCACGCCTGCGCCACCCGTACTCGACTTCAAGTGCGCTCCAACGCCTAGAGTTCCGGACACGGACTCCGCCCGCGGATACGCCCTGCCGCCGAGAACCACGGTCGCGAACGGCGACCGAGAACGCGGCGGTGAGCACGACCGATGACCCGGCCAGGCCGGTTCTCAGGACAGAGGTGAATCCGATGAAGGTGCTGGTGACCGGCGGGACGAGCGGACTGGGACTCGCCATGGCCTCCGCCCTGGCCGCGACGGGAGCCACCGTCGCGCTGACCGGGCGCTCCGCCGAGCGGGCGGAGTCCGTCGCCGCGGGTCTGCCGGGGGCGATCGGCGTCGAGATGGACGTGCGGGACGAGTCGTCGGTGGCCACGGCCGTCGACCGAGCGTGGTCGCGGCTCGACGGCATCGACATGCTGGTGAACAACGCCGGCATCGGCATGCGCACGGTCAACCCGCGCTTCATGACACAGCCGCAGGGCTTCTGGGAGGTACCGCCCGACGCCTTCCGCGCGGTGATCGACACCAACCTGACCGGCTACTTCCTGGTCGCCCGTGAGATCACGCCACGGATGCTGGCGTCCGGCGGTGGCCGCATCGTCAACATCTCGATGAATCACTCGACCATGCGACGCGCCGGCTTCGTTCCCTACGGGCCGTCGCGTGCCGGCAGTGAGGCGCTGTCCCGGATCATGGCGGCCGACCTGCGGGACACGGGCATCACCGTCAACGTGCTGCTGCCCGGAGGCGCGACGGTCACCGGGATGCTGCCTCAGGACGTCGCCGCCGAGGGCCAGGGGTTCCTGAGTCCGGAGGTGATGGGCCCGCCGATCGTCTGGCTGGCCTCCGACGAGGCAGCCGGCGTGCATGACGAACGCATCGTCGCCGCCGAGTTCGGACAATGGCTGCGGGACCGGGAAAGCCGACAGTGAGGACGTGAGCGTGCGTCTGGGCCCGGCCCCGGCTCTTGCGGCTGCGGCCGGCGTCGACGCCGATGCCCTTCACGTGGTCAGCTCCCGAGGCCGCGGACCGATGCGGTGAGCGTCAGTGGGACACTGTCCGACTCAGCTCGTGCGTGGGTACGCCAACCGCGTTCCACGCCAGCAGTACCGCATCGTGCTCCCGCGGACCGTAGGCGTCGGCGGCGTCCGCGGTCAGCCGTGCGAAGGACGTGAAGTCGGCGTCGCGGGCGAGTTCGCCACTGGTGAGCACGTCGTACCAGATGCGGCCGGCGCCATCCCAGGCGTGGCCGCCAAGCTGAGTCGCGGCGAGGTAGAGAGCGTGGTTGGGGATGCCCGAGTTGATGTGTACACCCCCATTGTCGGCGAAGGTCCGCACAAAGTCGTCCATGTGGGCAGGCTGCGGATCCTTGCCGAGCTCATCGTCGTCGTACGCGGTGCCAGGAGCCTTCATGGAGCGCAACGCGACGCCCTGAACTCCGGGGCGCAGCAGTTCCTCTCCGATCAGCCAGTTCGCCTCCTCGGTCGTCTCGCCCTTGGTGTACTGCTCGACCAGCGAACCGAATACGTCGGACAGATGCTCGTTCAGGGCTCCGGACTGGCCCATGTAGGTCAGGTTGGCGGTGTATTGGGTGACGCCGTGGGTGAGCTCATGGCCGATGACATCGGGGGACTGGGTGAAGTCACCGAAGATGTGCCCGTCCCCGTCCCCGAAGACCATCTGCTCGCCGTCCCAGAAGGCGTTGTCGTAGTCCTCCTGGAAGTGAACGCTGGCATTCAGCGGGAGGCCGGCCCCGTCGATGGACAAGCGGGACAGCGTCCGGAGATAGAAGTCGAACGTGGCACCAAGGCCGTCGTAGGCATGGTTGACCGAGGTGTCCGGTGCGTCGGCCTCACCCTCTCCGCGTATGCGCCTGCCGGGCAACTCACGCCGGTGCTCGACGTCGCAGATGGTGCGGAGGGGATGGTCAGGGGCGCGCTTCGGCAGGGCGGCGGTTGGGCCGATCTCGGCCGTCAGCCTTCGTTGGACGCGCTGTGCCGCGTCGAGCGCGAGGGTGCGGCGGGCAGGCTCGTTCAGAGACGGGTCCTCTGCCCGGGCCAGCCGGTTGAGCAGATGCGGTGGCACGATCGCACAGTGCGCCGTGGCCATGGGCCTGGGTGAGAAGCCTCGGATGTCGTCGGTCATGGGATGTGCTCCGATCGGTGCGGTACCGCACCTCATCCGCGACGCTCGCGCCTTTCGCAGGTGGTGGTTCGCGTGCCGGCATCGGACCCGTCTGTCCGCACTTGAAGCAGTCCCGTGGACAACAGGGCTGCCGGTCCGTCAGGTGGTGGTACGAGCCGCCGGCGCCTGCGGCGAAACATAAGGCGCGGCCCTCGCGATACTGGGTACGGACACACGGCAAGGGGGTCGACAGGATCAGCTACCTGGAGAGCGTGCGCGTCCGCCGTGAGATGCCGTGGCGCGAGGACTTCTTCATGTCAAAGGTGGCCAACTGCTGTGCCGAGCACGAAGTTATCTCCTCGGAGGGAGAGGACGCTTCCGGTTTCAACGGGCGATCCATGCGCGCGCTATGCAACCAGTTTCCGCCCGTCACGGAAGGCCTGCAACTCGGCGTCCAGCAGCTCCGGGCCGTAGTCGCAGTTCACCGTCGGGCTGGCAGCGTGGGCCTGCGTGGCGCTCAGCGCACCCGACCCCGTGGCTTCAGTGGCACGGACGGCAGTTCAGGCGCGAGCAGTCGGTCCCCCTCGTACCCCTTCACCTCCCCGAATCGCGACCCCCTCATCCACTCCTCCCGAGCCCCCTCGATCTCCTCCTGGGTCCGCCCCACGAAGTTCCACCACATGATCAGCTCCTCCGCGAACGGCTCCCCGCCCAGCAGCATGATCGAGGCGTCGGAGTCCGCGTGGAGGGGGAGGGACGTGCGGCCGCAGCCGAGGTAGAGCATGGAGCCCGGGGTGACGGGGACGCCGTCCACGTGGACGGAGCCGGACATCGAGAGGACGCCGTACTCGAAGTCGGGGTCGAGGGGGAGGTGGGTTCGGGTGCCCTCGGCGAGGGTCAGGTCGGCGCCGAGCAGAGGGGTGTACGTCGTGCCGGGGGACGTCGTGCCGTCCAGGGTGCCCAGGATCACCGTGGCCGTCAGTCCCGGGGCCGTCACCGTCGGCAGGTTCGCGTGGTACTCGAAGTGCGGGTCGGTGTGGCGGTGTTCGTCCGGGAGGGCCACCCACAACTGGGCTCCGTGCAGGTAGCGCGCGTGGGGCTTCGGGCTCTCCTCGGAGTGGCTGATCGCCCGGCCCGCCGTCATCAGGCCCAGTTGGCGCGGGCGGATCGTCTGCAGACTGCCCGTGGAGTCCCGGTGCAGCACCTCGCCCTCGTGCAGCCAGCTCACCGTCTGCAGGCCGATGTGCGGGTGCGGGGGCACCTGCATGCCGGGCTCGTCCGCGATGTCGTCAGGCCCATAATGATCTACAAAAGCCCACGCGCCGATCATCCGCCGTCCCAGGTTCGGCAGCAACCGGCGGACCTCGGTGGACTCCCCGAGCTTCACCCTGCGAGGGCTCAGCAGCTCACGGACCGGCTCGGCGACGACAAAGCCACGGCCACCGCATGCGCTCGGCTCCGGCGCGAGGTCAAGGTTGCTCATACGGCCAACCTAGCGCTCCGCTCACCCGGCGGCGGGACCGAGTCCCTCACTTCGTCCATTCCCGGCCCCTCTCAGCCGTGGCTCCCGGCGTCGGCTGGGCCGAGCCCCGCACCTGGTCCGGTCGCCGCCCCTTGCCCGCGTGTCCGGGGCGGAGTCCTTCACCCCGCCAGCACCCTGGCCCCTAGGACCGTGGCTTCAAAGGCCGACGGGGACGACTCCTCCACCCGGGCGGTTCGTCAGCTGCGGGCGCCCCGAGCCGAGTCCCGTGTCTGCCCGAGCCCAGTCCCTGACCCCGCCGGCACCTCGGCCCTCTCCGCCGTGGCTTCCCCGACCGCCGGAGTCGTACCCCTCACCCGGCCACGCGCTCTGCCGCAGGCCGCCCGATTCGCGCCTCACCCCGCCAACTCCCGCGCCCTTTCCGTCGTAGCCTCCAACGCCGCCCGCACCGATTCCCCCACCCGATGCTCCCGCAGCGTGGCGATGCCCTCCGTGGTCGTACCGTTCGGGGTGCCGGCCTGTTGGTACAGGGATTCCGGGGTCACGCCCGGCTGCGACAGGAGGTCCGCCGTCCCCCGCAGCATCTGGCTCGTCAGCAGCAGGGCGTCGTCGGCGTCGAACCCCGCCGCGCGGGCGAAGTCCGTGAAGGACTGGGCGAGGTGCGCCACCAGGGCGGGGCCGCTGCCCGCGACCGCGGTGGCCGGGTCGAGGAGGGACTCGTCCCGCACCACCAGGACCTTGCCGATCACCGCCAGCGCGCCCTTGGCCCGGTCCACGACTGCGGCGGGGACCTGGTCGCCGGGGCAGAGAACCGTCATGCTCTGGCCCACCCGCGAGGCGAGGTTCGGCATCGCGCGGAGGACCGTGTCCGTGCCGAGCGCGGAGGCGAGGGCCTCCAGACGTACGCCCGCCATGACCGAGACGACCGTCGCCCGCGCGCACGCGCCCTGCGGCAGGCCGTCCGCGAAGGAGTCGAACGCCTGGGGCGGGATGGCGAGGACGAGAAGGTCGTCCGGGCCGGGCTCGTACGTCGCCGTCACTTCCGCGCGGCCGTCCAGGGAGGCCCGGTGTTCCGCGGAAGGTTCCACGACGACCACCTCGGCCTGCGGCATCCCGTCCATCAGGCCCCGTACGACGACCGACCCCATGTGGCCGGCACCGACGACGACGATTCGTTCCACAGCCGCCACACTCCTCGCTTCGATTGCCAGAAGTGATACCAAAAGGGGCGTTCCGGCCCCCGTACGGGCGACCACAACGCGCCGACCCGCTGCCCCGGCCGGTGCAATGGACGGGTGACCGCCGCCCCGGACGACTGCCTCGCGCGCAACGAGTGGATCTGCGGCGACTATCTGAGCAGCCGCCGCCAGATCCTCCTCGACGCGGTCGGGCAGCACCTTGAGCTGACCGCGCTGTCCGTGCTGATCGGGCTCGCCGTCGCGCTGCCGCTGGCCGTGCTCGCCCGCCGCTGGGGGTGGGCCGCGGGGCCGGTGCTCGCCGTCACCACCGTGCTCTACACCATCCCGTCCCTGGCCATGTTCTCCCTGCTGCTCCCGGTGTACGGGCTGTCCGCCACCCTCGTCGTCGCCGGGCTGGTGCTGTACTCGCTCACGCTGCTCGTACGGAACATCCTCGCCGGACTGCGCGCCGTCCCCGAGGAGACCCGGCAGGCCGCGCGCGGGCTCGGCTTCGGGCCCGTACGGCTGCTGCTCACCGTGGAGCTGCCGCTCGCGCTGCCCGCCGCGATGGCCGGACTGCGCATCGCCACCGTCTCGGCCGTCTCCCTGGTCACCATCGGCGCCATCGTCGGCTTCGGCGGGCTCGGCAATCTGATCTACGCGGGCATGAACACCTACTTCAAGGCACAGGTCCTCACCGCCTCCGTGCTGTGCGTGCTCATCGCCGTCGCCGCCGACCTGCTCCTGCTGGGCGTGCAGTGGCTGCTCACCCCGTGGGCGAGGAAGGGCCGGACATGAACGTGCTCGGCTCCACCTGGGACTGGCTCGCCGACCCCGCCCACTGGTCCGGCGACGACGGCGTCTGGCACCGGCTGCTGCAACACCTGCTGCTCACCGTGGTCTGCCTGATCGTCAGTTGCCTGATCGCGCTGCCCGTCGCGCTGGTCCTCGGGCACCTCGGCAAGGGCGGCGCGCTGGCCGTCAACATCTCCAACGTCGGCCGGGCGGTGCCCACCTTCGCCGTGCTGGTGCTGCTCCTGCTGACCCCGGTCGGGAAATGGGGGGAGGGGCCCACCGTCGTCGCCCTGGTGCTGTTCGCGGTGCCGCCGCTGCTCACCAACGCCTATGTCGGCATGCGCGAGGTCGACCGGGGCGTGGTGCAGGCCGCGCGCGGCATGGGGATGACCGGGCGGCAGACGCTGGTCCGGGTGGAGGTGCCGCTCGCGCTGCCGATGATCCTCAACGGGGTGCGGATCGCCGCCGTCCAGCTCGTCGCCACCGCCACCATCGCCGCGCTCGCGGGCGGCGGCGGCCTCGGCCGGATCATCACCGCCGGGTTCAACCTGGCCAGCACCCCGCAGGTCGTCGCGGGCGCCATCCTCGTCGCCGTGTTCGCCCTGCTCGTCGAGGGCGTCTTCGAGGTCGTGGAACGGCTCGGGCCCGCCTGGGCGAGGGGCGGCCGGTGAGGGCCCGCGCGGTGCTCGCCGCCACCCTCCTCACCCTGGCCGGCTGCTCCTCCGGGCCCTCGCTGGAGAACCGGGACGCCGTCACCGCGCCGCCCGGCGACAGCCACCACCTGGTCATCGGCTCGGCCGGCTTCACCGAGAGCGACCTGCTCGCCCAGCTCTACGCCCAGCTCCTCGGCCAGGCCGGATACCAGACCTCGGTGATCACCGTCGCCAACCGGGAGCTGTACGAACCCGCCCTGGAGTCCGGGCAGATCGATGTCGCCCCCGAGTACGCCGCCACCTTGGCCGACTGGCTCAACGCCAAGGCGCACGGCGCCGACGCGCCCCCGGCCGGCTCACCCGACCTCGCCGAGACCATGAAGAACCTGCGCGCCCTGGCCACCCCGCGCGGACTCACCGTGCTCCCGCCGGGCCGGGCCGTCGACCAGAACGCCTTCGCGGTCAGCGCCTCCTACGCCCGCCGCCACCACCTCAAGACCCTCAGCGACCTCGGCGCCTCCGGACTCAAGGTGCGCCTCGCGGCGGGCGACGAGTGCGTCAAGCGGCCGTACTGCGCGCCCGGTCTGAAGAAGGTGTACGGGATCGACATCACCGCCGTCGATCCCAAGGGCGTCGGCACCACCCCGGCCAAGCAGGCCGTGCAGTCCGGGCGAGACCAGATGGTGCTGACCACCACCACGGACGCCACCCTCGGCTCCTTCGGCCTGGTCCTGCTCGCCGACGACAAGCACCTCCAGAACGCCGACTACATCGTCCCCGTCGTCAACCGCGCCCGCGCCGGCAGCGAGCGGGTCGCCAAGGCGCTCGGCAAGCTCAACGACGTCCTCACCACGAAGGACCTCGCCGACATGAACCAGCAGGTCGACACTTGGCGGCGACTGCCCGCCGACGTCGCCCGCACCTATCTGAAAGACAAGGGCCTGATCAAGTGACCTACGCGTCCGACACGGAGTCGAACGGCACCTGGCCCCGCGCCACCCCCAGCACGTCCGCGTCCACCGACCGTCGCAGCGCCTCGTGCAGCTTGGCCGGAGTCAGGACACCCAGGAGGCGGGAGCCGTCCAGTACCGCGACCCACCCGGCGTCGTACTGGAGCATCACGCCGAACGCCTGCTTCAGCGGGGCACCCACCGGGACCCAGGCCGTCATCCGGTGAGCCAGCTCGCCGACCGTGCCGCCCGCAGACAGCTCCTCCAGGCCGACCCAGCCGTGCAGGTCGCCGTCCGCGTCCAGGACCACCGCCCAGCGCGCACCCTCCTCGCGCAGCCGCCGGGCCGCCGACCCGGCGGGCTCGTCCGGGCGGGCCACCGGGGGCTGTTCCAGGTCGTCCGGCTCGATCGCGGTCACCGACAGCCGCTTCAGGCCCCGGTCGGCGCCGACGAACCCGGCTACGTACGGGGTCGCGGGGACGCCCAGTACCGCGCCGGGGGTGTCGAACTGCTCGATGCGGCCCTGGCCGTACACCGCGATCCGGTCGCCGAGGCGGACCGCCTCCTCGATGTCGTGCGTGACCAGCAGCACCGTCTTGCGCACCGCCTGCTGCATGCGCAGGAACTCGTCCTGCAACTGCTCGCGCACCACCGGGTCGACCGCGCCGAACGGCTCGTCCATCAGCAGCACCGGCGGGTCCGCGGCGAGCGCCCGCGCCACTCCTACGCGCTGCCGCTGGCCGCCGGAGAGCTGCTCGGGGTAGCGGGCGCCGAACGTCCTGGGGTCCAGCCCGACGAGGTCCAGCAGCTCGGCGGCGCGCGCCCGCGCCTTGGCCCGCTTCCAGCCGAGCAGGGACGGCACGGTGGCGGTGTTGTCCAGCACCGTGCGGTGGGGGAAGAGGCCGACCTGCTGGATGACGTACCCGATCCGGCGGCGGAGCCGGACCGGGTCGACTCCCGCGATGTCCTCGCCGTCCACGACGATCCGGCCCGCCGTGGGCTCGATCAGCCGGTTCACCATCATCATGGTGGTCGTCTTGCCGCAGCCCGACGGGCCGACCAGCGTGACGAGTTCGCCCTCGGACACCTCGAAGGAGAGGTCGTCCACGGCCGTCGTACCGTCCGGGTAGCGCTTGCTGACCTGCTCGAACCGGATCATTCCCCCACGCTAGCCGGGGTCCCCTCCGGCCGCCCGGCCCCGCCGACCGAAGGGATGACCCCGGCGAACACGACCTCCAGCGTGCGCGGCCCGTGCACCCCCTCCACCCGGTTCAGCTCGATGTCACTGGTGGCCGAGGGGCCCGAGATCCAGGTCAACGGGCGGGTGGGGGAGAGGCGTTCGAGGGCCTGCGGCACGGACGCCACGACCTGCTCGGGGACGCGGACCACGCAGATGTGGTGGTCGGGCACGAGGGTGATCCGGCGGCGCCCCTGACCGGGGCCGCCGTCCAGCACGAGGGTGCCGGTCTCGGCGACGGCCACCGCGCAGCCGGTCACCACACTGTCCACGGCGTCCAGCTCGTACGGGGTGCTTTCCGCACGGTCGGGGACGGGCACCGGGTCGGCGTTCGCCAGCCACGCCGACGGGAGCCCGTCCGGCACGAGCACCGACTTGGCCCCCCGCGCCGCCAGCAGCCGGGCGATCAGCACGGGCAGCTCCGCCTCCGCGCACCGGTGCACCACGGCCCGGTAGTCGGCCAGGTTCTCCGCCAGCAGCTCCACCGTCTCCTCGGCGCTGCGCACGCCGTGCTCGCGGGCGTAGGAGCGCGGGATCGCCCGGTCGTACGGCGTATCGTCCTCGGGTACGTCGGCCAGCGCGCGCCGGACCCGGCCCAGGACGCGTTCCCGGTCGCTCACTTCGTCTCCTCCTTGCCGCCTCGGGTGCGTTCCCACCAGTCCCGGAACGGCTCGGCCGGAACCTCCGGCAGATCGCGCGTCCGGGTCCAGGCCGCGCCGGGCCCCGGCAGGGTGCGCGGGCGCAGGCGGCGGGCGCGGGAGGCGAGGCGCTGGCCGGTGCGCAGCGCGTCCGGGTGGGTGAAGATCCAGCGGGCCGCCCGCATGGCCGCCCGTTCCGCCGCGTGGCCCCTGGCCGGCCTCAGCACCACCCGGTTGCCCTCGCGCACCGCCGGGCCGCCCTCCACGACCCGCTCACGCAGCCGGACCAGCACCTCGGGGATGTCGATGGCGACCGGGCACACCTCGTAGCAGGCCCCGCACAGCGAGGACGCGTACGGCAGCGAGGCGTCGATCTCGCTCGCCGTGCCGCGCAGTTGAGGGCTGAGGATGGCGCCGATGGGGCCGGGGTAGACCGAGCCGTAGGCGTGGCCGCCCGCGCGCTCGTACACCGGGCACACGTTCAGGCAGGCCGAGCAGCGGATGCAGCGCAGCGCCTGGCGGCCGACCTCGTCGGCGAGGGTGTCGGTGCGGCCGTTGTCCAGCAGCACCAGATGGAAGGCGCGCGGCCCGTCCCCGTCCGTCGTGCCGGTCCACATGCTGGTGTACGGGTTCATGCGCTCGGCCGTGGAGGAGCGGGGCAGGGTCTGGAGGAAGACCTCCAGGTCCCGCCAGGTGGGGACGACCTTCTCGAGGCCGGCCACCGAGATCAGGGTCTCCGGCAGGGTGAGGCACATCCGCCCGTTGCCCTCGGACTCCACCACCACCATGGTGCCGGTCTCCGCGACCATGAAGTTGGCCCCGGACACCCCCACCCTGGCCCGCAGGAACTTCTCCCGCAGATGCAGCCGGGCCGCCTCCGCCAGCTCGGCCGGGCTGTCGGACAGCCCCTCGGGCGCCGGGCGGCCCCAGCCGGCCATCGCGGTACGGAAGATGTCCCGGATCTCGGCCCGGTTGCGGTGGATGGCCGGGACCAGGATGTGCGAGGGGCGGTCCTCGCCCAACTGCACGATCAGCTCGGCGAGATCGGTCTCGTAGGCCCGGATGCCGGCCGCCTCCAGCGCCTCGTTGAGCCCGATCTCCTGCGTGGCCATCGACTTGACCTTCACGACCTCCGACTCGCCCGTTTCCTTCACGAGCCGGGTCACGATCCGGTTGGCCTCCGCCGCGTCCGCCGCCCAGTGGACCGTGCCGCCCGCGGCAGTGACCGACTCCTCCAACTGCTCCAGATAGCGGTCGAGATGGCGGAGCGTGTGCTCCTTGATCCGGCTGCCCGCCTCGCGCAGCTCCGCCCAGTCGGACACCTCCGCCACGGCCGCCGCGCGCTTGGCACGGATGGTGTGGGTGGCGTGCCGCAGATTGCCGCGCAGGGTGCCGTTGCCCAGCGCTTTTTGTGCCGCCTCGGGGAAGGCGGGCATTCCTACGAAGGTCTCGTTCACCGGGCCGGTTCCTCCTCCGTGCTCGCCAGGATCTCCGCGATGTGCACCGGCCGCACCGGAGAGCCCGCCCGGCTCATCGTGCCACCCAGGTGCATCAGGCACGAGTTGTCGGCCGCGCACAGCACCTCCGCGCCGGTCGACTCGGCGTTGCGCATCTTGTCCGCGCCCATCGCCGCCGACACCCCGGCGTTCTTGACCGCGAAGGTGCCGCCGAACCCGCAGCACTCGTCGGCGCCGGGCAGTTCGACCAGCTCCAGCCCCCGCACCGCCTCCAGCAGCCGGCGCGGCCGGTCACCGAGCCCCAGCGCGCGCAGGCCGTGACAGGTGGGGTGGTAGGTGACCTTGTGCGGATAGACGGCGCCGACGTCGGTGACGCCGAGCACGTCCACCAGGAACTCCGTCAGCTCGTACGTCTTCGGCACCACCGGCGCCAGCGCGTCGGCCAGGGCCTCCCCACGCCCCTCGGCCCGGGCCCGCTCGCCCAGCCTCGGGTACAGCTCCCGGACCATCGCCGCGCACGAACCCGAGGGCGTGACGATCGCGTCGTACTCCCCGAAGACCTCCGCGAAGTGCCGGGCCAGCGGTTCCGTCTCGTGCCGGTAGCCGGTGTTGTAGTGGGCCTGGCCGCAGCAGGTCTGCGCCAGGGGGAAGTCGACGTCGACCCCGAGGCGGTTGAGGAGTCTCACCACGGCGCGGCCGGTGTCCGGGTAGAGCGTGTCGTTGACACAGGTCAGGAACAGGGCGACACGCATCGCGGCTCCTCGGTCTCGAAGATCGGACAAGGGCAGCCTAGCCAGAGCCCGTACCCTGGCCGCGATGCCTGATCACATACCTCTCCTCGGCGCCGACTGCGCCAACTGCTTCGGCCTCTGCTGCGTGGCCCTGCCCTTCGCCCGCTCCGCCGACTTCGCGCACGACAAGCCCGCCGGCAAGCCCTGCGGCAACCTGCGCGAGGACCACGCCTGCGGCATCCACACCGAGCTGCGCGCCAAGGGCTACGCCGGATGCACGGTGTACGACTGCTTCGGCGCGGGCCAGCGCGTCTCCCAGGTCACCTTCGGCGGCCGGGACTGGCGTACGGGCGGCAAGAAGCACGCCCGGCTGATGTTCGAGGTGTTCCCGGTGGTCCGGCGCCTGCACGAGCTGCTCTGGTACCTCACCGAGGCGCTCGGTCTCGACGCCGCCCGGCCCCTCCACCCGGAGCTGCGCCGCGCACTGGAGGAGACCGAGCGCCTTGCCGCACAGAAGCCCGAGGAGCTGGCCACGCTGGACCCGGCGGCCCACTGGCACGACGTGGCCGAACTCCTGCTTCAGGTCTCGGAGTCGGCCCGCAGAGGCCGGAAGAAGGGACGGGACCGGCGGGGCGCGGACCTGGCGGGCGCGAAGCTCAGGGGTGCCGACCTGCGCGGGATCAGCCTGCGCGGCGCCTGCCTGATCGCGGCCGACCTGACCGGAGCCGACCTGCGGCACGCCGACCTGATCGGCGCCGATCTCCGGGGCGCCGATCTGACCGAGGCCGACCTCACCGGCGCGCTTTTCCTCACCCAGCCTCAGGTCAACGCCGCCCGAGGGGGAGCCGGTACCCGGCTGCCGGGCTCACTCGTCCGTCCCGTGCACTGGGCAGCGCCCCGCTGAACCGGCGTCCGGCTCGGGGGCGCCGGCCGGTGCGGCGGCGGGGGCCTTCCGGCGGTCCAGGCCCAGGCGCAGGCCGTCCGGCATCAGCGTCAGGCGCTCGGTGACCTTCAGGCGGTAGCCGGGGTCGGGGA
The DNA here is from genome assembly GCF_004784465.1 of Streptomyces griseoluteus. Classification (GTDB taxonomy): domain Bacteria; phylum Actinomycetota; class Actinomycetes; order Streptomycetales; family Streptomycetaceae; genus Streptomyces; species Streptomyces griseoluteus. The sequence goes on from NZ_SRRU01000008.1 coordinate 416,303, forward strand.
TCAGCTCGTAGCGGCGCAGCAGCAGGCCGAGCACCAACGTGGCCTCGTGCAGGGCGAACTGGCGCCCCACGCAGGCCCGCGCGCCCGTACCGAACGGCTTGAAGGTGTGCGGCGGCCGGGCCCGTACCGCCTTGGCGTCGAAGCGGTCGGGGTCGAACCGCTCGGCGTCCTCGCCCCACACCTCGGGGTCGCGGTGCAGCATCGGCGTGAGCACCAGGGCCCAGCCGCCCCGGCGCATCGGGTGCTCCCCGGCCAGCACGGTGTCCTCGGTGGCCTCGCGGGCGAAGGCGGGGGCGGTCGGCCACAGCCGCAGCGACTCGTCCAGCACCCGGCGCAGATAGCGCAGCCGGGCCACCTGGTCGTAGCCCGGCTCGGGGGTGTCGCCCCAGACACGGTCCACCTCGGCGCGGGCGCGGGCGGCGACCTCGGGGTGCCTGGCCAGGTAGTACAGCGCGAACGAGAGGGCGCCGGAGGTGGTCTCGTGGCCCGCGACCAGAAACGTGATGACCTGCTTGCGGACGTTCTCCGCCGACAGCCGCTCGCCGGTCTCGGGGTGGGCCGTCTCCAGCATCCGGTCCAGCAGGTCGCCATCCCCGCGCCCCGAGGCCCGGCGGGCGGCCACCAGGGCGTCGACCGTGTCGTCCAGGTAGGCGATGTCGGCGGCGTTGCGCCGGGCGGCCCTCCGCTGGAGCGCCGGGGGGATCGGCAGGCTGTTGAGCCGCTGGGCGTAGGCGAGGGTGCCGACCATGGCGGTGACGAAGGGGTGCGGCCGGTCACGTTCGAACGAGCCGAAGTCGTGCCCGAAGCCGGTGCGCGCGATGGTCTCCAGCGTCAGCCGGGTCATGTCGCCGGGCACGTCCACCGTGCGCCCGGCGGCCAGTTCGCGGTCCCAGTGGCCGGTCAGCCGGCCCGCGACCGCCAGCATCATCGAGTGGTACCCGGCCATCGCCTCCCGGCTGAAGCCGGGCGCGAGCACATCGTGCGCCAACTGCCAGTTGGGCTCGTGGTTGTACGCGGTGAACAGCCCGTCCCCGGCGACCGGGCGCAGGTTGGCCACCCCGAGACCCACGTGCTTGGCGAACCGGGTCTCGTCCGCCATGTCCGCGGCCAGCTTCGCCCCCCACAGGAACACGAACTCCCGGTTCAGCACCCGGCGCCGGAAGATGGGGCCCAGTTCGCGCGCGAGCCGCATCGAGTCCTGGAGCGGGGTGCGCCGGTCGACCCCCAGCACGTCCCCGAGCAACGGCAGCCTGCGGGGCGGATGCGGGATGCGGTCCAGCTCCGGCCAGCCCTGCTCGGCACCGCGGAACCCCTTGGGTAGTCCCGCCCCCGTCGTCTCGGCCATGACGCGATCTCCCTTGATCCGGTGGCCTGTTGCCCGTGCACCACTGCGCGTGTTGAACGTGAGTTCAATAGCGCTGGCAGTCTGGTCCGCCTACTGAACCCACGTCAAGCAACGTGTCCACTAGGGTGACGGCATGGCCGCCAACCAGGGGGAACACGCCCGGCGCCGACTGAGCACCGAGGAGCGCCGCGAGCAACTCCTGTCGGTCGGGGCGCGCCTGTTCTCCGAGAGCCCGTACGACGACGTGTGGATCGAGCGGGTGGCCGAGATCGCCGGAGTCTCGCGGGGTCTGCTGTACCACTACTTCCCGACGAAGCGGGACTTCTTCGCCGCCGTGGTGGAGCGGGAGAGCGAGCGCATGCTCCGGATGACCGCGGCGGTGCCCGGCGTGCCGGTGCGCGAGCAGCTCGGTGCCGGGCTGGACGCCTACCTCGGGTACGTCGAGGCGCACGCCCACGGCTTCCGCGCCTTCCACCGTGCCGACGCGGCCGGCGACCAGGCCGTACGCCGGGTCTACCAGCGGGCGTTGGCCGCGCAGGAGCGGCAGATCCTCGCCGCGCTGGCCGCCGACCCCGAGTTCGGGCCCGCCTTCGAGGGCTCCCCGCAGGCCCGGTTGGCGGTGCGCGGCTGGCTCGCCTTCACCACCGCCGTCTGCCTGGAGTGGCTGCGCGAGGGCGAGCCCGGCCGGGACCAGGTGCGCGAACTGTGCGCGCGGGCGCTGCTCGGCGCCATCGCCTGAGGGCACGTTTCCGCGACTCCGTGCGTGTCACCCGACCGGGGCGGCGTGGTTGGCATGTACCCGGATCTTCGATAGGTTAGGCAAGGCTTACCTAAGGAGGGTTCGGATGGGTGACACGCAGGACTGGGCGGCAGAACCCGCAGCGGCGGAGCGGGCGCGGTCGGTCCTCGCCACCGCGTGGTCGTGCGCGGTGACCGCGGACGGCGCCCGCGAGGAGTACGCCGGCGCGCACACCGTGACCGGCGACGGCCGGGTGCTGCTCGACGTGCCCGAGGACAGCGCGCTGTCCGCCGCCGCGCTGTGCGCCCCGCGCGGCGAGCCCACCGCCGTGCTGGAGTTCGCCGACGCGGCACCCGTACCGGTGCGCCGGCGCATCCGGGCCCGGCTGTGGCTCGCCGGCTGGTTCTCCCGGCGCGGCGCCCGGCTGCTGTTCACACCCACCCGCGTGGTGCTGCGCCGGCCGTCCGGGGCCGTACTGATCGACCCCGCGGAGTACGCGGCCGCCCGGCCCGACCCGCTGGCCACCGCCGAGGCACAGTTGCTCACCCACCTCGCCGACTCCCACCCGGACGCCGTCGAGCGGCTCACCCGGCTGGTCCGGCCGGAGAGCCTGCACGCCGTGACCCGGGTGGCTCCGCTCGCGGTGGACCGGCACGGGCTCACCCTGCGCATCGAGCGGACCCGCGCGCACGGCGACGTACGGCTGGCGTTCCACGCGCCCGCCGACGACGTCTCGCAGCTCACCGAGCGCCTGCACGCGCTGCTCGCCCAGGCCGGCACCGCCGCCTGCCCGCGCGCCCTACAGCGGCACCGCGCAGACGGCGACCGGTGACGCGAACGGCTCACCCGCCCGGCTGAGCGCTCCGGTACCGGTGTCGACGTGGAACACGCTCACCGTGCCGGAGCGCTGGTTCGCCGTGAACAGCAGCCGGCCGTCCGGCGCGAGCGCCAGATGGCGGGGGAAGTCCCCGTCCACCGGCACCGTGTCCAGCAGCCGCAGCCGGGCGCCGCCCTCCTCGACCGCGTACCGGGCGACGCTGTCGTGCCCCCGGTTGGCGAGGAACGCGAAGTCGCCGCCGGGCGTCACCACGAACTGCGCCGGGTAGTTGGTGGCGTCCCCGGCCGCCCCCGAGGACTGCGGCTCACCCACGGTCAGCCGCCCGGTCGCCGGGTCGTACGCGCAGACGGCCACCGTGTCGTCCACCTCGTTGGCGAGGTAGGCGTACCGCCCGTTCGGATGGAACGTCAGATGGCGCGGGCCCGCGCCCGGCCGGGTGTGGGCCCGGGACACCTCGGTCAGGGTGCCGTGCCCGGTGTCCAGCCGGTAGGTGTAGACGGTGTCGGTGCCCAGGTCGACGGAGAGTACATGGCCGCCGTCCGGGCTCGTGAGGAACTGGTGTGCGTGCGGGCCCTGTTGACCCGGTCCGGGGGCCGGGCTGGAGTGTGCGACCAGCGCGGTGCGCTCACCGAGCGCGCCCGAGGCGTCGACGGGGTGCACGGCGACACTGCCCGAGCCGTAGTTCGCGCTCAGCAGCCAGCGCCCGCTCGGGTGCACCGACAGATGACAGGGCCCCGAACCGCCCGTGCTCCGGCTGCCCAGCACGTGTCCGTCCGCCAGCCGTACGGCGGTCACCGCGCCGTCCTCGCGCTCGTCCACCGCGTACAGCGTGTGCCCGTCCGGGTGGACGGTGATGTACGACGGGTCCGGGATCTCGGCCAGCGGCTCCGCGTCGGTGACCGCGCCCGAGACCGGGTCGTACCTGACCACGGAGACGCCCTTGCCGCCGCCCTCGACGGAGGTGTAGGTGCCCAGGTACAACGGGCGAGGCCCCGGTGCGGCCTTCCGCCCGTGGGGCACGGGCACCGGGGCGGGGTCCGGGGGCGGCGCGGCGGGCGCGGGCACCGTCACCACGGCGGCCGTGCCCGCCACGGCGCCCACGAAGCGCCGCCTGCTCCAGCCGTCCCGTCGCGCCCGTACCGCGTTGTCCATGCCGCCCCTTGAGCCGTCACCCGTCACCGTGGTCCCGGCCAGCCTGTCGCGGACCGGCCGCCGAAGGCAAGGCGGGGCGCGTGGTCACCAGTCCCCGTCGGCCACCGGCCTGCCCGGCGCGTCCTTCAGCGGGACCACCTGCCCCGGCGCCGGCTGCTGCCAGGGATCCAGGTCGGGGCCCAGCCAGTCGCCCACCGGGCGCACCGGCTTCAGGGGGCCGGCGGGGGAGAGGTCGTCGGCCTCGTCGTCGTAGTGCTCGAACCACGGCAGGCCCGCCCTGGTGTACGCGGCCCGGTCCACGGGGGACGGCGGGGGCTCCTCGCCGGTGATGCGACGCCACTCGGGCGGGGTGACCAGGTGCACGAAGACCCGGCCGGCCGGGGTGTCGGACCAGTCGGAGGCGGGGCGTTCGTCCCGGTAGACCTCCTGGCGCATCGAGCCGCCCACGCCCAGGCCCATCGCCGCCGCCTGCCGGGGAGCGGCGCCCGCGGGCGGGGGACCAGCGGGTGCCGGGGCGGCGAAGGCAGGGGCGGCGCCGTAACCCCCGGCGAGCGGCGCGCTCCTGGCGCGCTCGGCCTCCCGCCACCGCTCCAGCACCTCGGGGCGCAGCCCGAACGCCTGCAACTGCACCCCGCCCCAGGTCTCCTCACCGGTCACCTGACCCTCCACGGTCGCGCCGAGCCCGACGGGTACGGCGACGAACTGGCGGACGGTGCCCCTGCCGGAGTTGATGCCGTCCAGCCAGGGCTGCCGGGGGAGCGTGACGTAGTTCTGCGGGTCCCGCGCCAGCACGCCCCGCCAGGGCTTGCCGGAGACCGCGCACACCTTGCCGACGCCGACCTGGAGGGCGGCCGGTTCCGTCGTCCCGGCGAAGCCGATCCACATCGCCTCGCGCAGGTACATCGGCAGCAGCACCCCGCCGCGCGCCCGCCACGCCTCCGGCACCCGGTCGGCGTAGTCCGCCACCCGGCGCAGCGGGAACTCGCCCAGCCCCGGCGGCAGCGGATGCGTACCCCGCTCCGGCAGCCGCAGGGTGCGCACGAACCGCACCACCACCCCGTCGCCCAGCCGCAGCGTGTTCCCGTCGATCCGCACCCCGGCCCGCTCGGCCATCGGCCCGCCCCCTCGAAGCTCCGGCACCGGTAGCGCCCGGTGTCCCGTCACCGAGAACGCCCGGGGACCCCCGCACGGTTCCGCCAGAGGTCCTCCTGTACGCCCAGGCGCTGGCGCAGGCGGTTCACGCGGGGCATCTTCGCGCGCTGCTGGCGGGAGACGCGGTCCAGCTCCTCCAGCAGACGGCGGCTGCGGTGCTCGGTGTCCAGCTCGTCGATGATCCGGTTGACCTCGCTGAGGATCGCACCGAACAACTGCCAGTCCTCGCGGTCCTCCCCGACGTGCGCGAGGAGCTGCTCCGCGAGCCGATCGCGGGTGGCGGCGGCCGTGTGCAGCTCCGCGGTGAGCCGGGACTCGGCCGACTCGGCGTTGGCGCTCAGGTCGGTGGTCACCAGTACCGCGAAGCTCACCACGGCGTCCGCGACCTCGGACAGCACCTGTTCCACGGTCTGTCCGATCGGCGGCGGGAACAGCTCCTGGGGGCCGCGCTCCTTCGCCAGGTCGGTGAAGGAACGGGCCAGCACCCGCAGGACGACCGTGCAGATCTCCAGGGTGTCCAGGCCGGTGCGCAGCACCACCCGGTGCAGCAGGCCCTCCTTGACGCGGGGGTTGAGCCGAAGGCTCTCCTCGGCCTGCCGCAGGGCCGCGTCCACCTGGACGATGTCGTGGTCCAGCCGGCGTGCCTCGTGCAGCCGTTCGGCCGCCCGCTGCCAGGGGATGGAGCCCGCCGCCTCCTCACCCATCCGGAGCATGAGCTGACGCAGCCGGCGGGCCAGCCCCTCGATGGACCGCCCGGCCGCGTCCACCCACACCGGGGGCGGCAGCAGCAGATTGCAGGCCATGCCGACGATGGCGCCGATCAGGGTCTCCACGATCCGTGCCCACGCGGTGTAGCCGACCGAGGTGACGCCGAGCACGAGCATCGCGCTGATCGCCACCTCTTGCACGTACTCGTCGACGCGCACCAGGTGACCCACGCCCAGCGCGGCCACTATCAGCAGGGCCAGGCTCCACCAGGTCAGGCCGATCAGGAGGCTGAACAGGATGGCGACCAGCACGCCCGCCACCACGGAGTTCACCCGGCGGATGCCGTTGGTGAGGGTGGCGAAGAAGGTGACCTGGACGACCAGCAGGGCCGTCAGGGGCGCGGTCAGCGGCGCCGGTTCCGGGCTGAGCCGCAGCGCGATCACATAGGCGACCGTGGCCGCGGCGGACGACCGCAGTGTCTGGACGACCACCGGCTCCCGGCGGCGCGCGGCCAGGCGCCGCAGCGCGTCGGCCCACTTGCGTCGCTGCTGCGCGTCCATCCACTTCCGTACGTCTGGCATCCTTTGGCGTCTTCCCTTTCCGTAACCGTGCCGAACGGGGCCGTTCGAGCACCATGTACGCGAAAGGGGGCAGCCCTCAGACGTACAGGCGATCGACGAAGGCGTTGAGGTTGCCGCCCGCGCGGGCGATCTGCTCCTCCGTCGTGAGGCTCTCCTCGAACCTGCTCCCCGACTCCGGCACCTTCTTCCCCCGGACATACAGGGAACACGCCAGGTCGGCGCACATGTACACGCCGACGGAGTTGCCCTCGCGGCCCGCCGCCCCGGCCTTGCGGGCGGTCATCAGCGAGACCCCGCCGCCGCGATGGGTCGTCAGGCACACCGAGCACATGCTGCGGTGCTGGAAGCCGCGCCGGACCGTCGGATAGCGCAGTGCGATGCCGACCACAGCCGTGCCGCGTTCGAGGACCAGATAGCTGCGATCCGGGCGCGCCCGGATCGCGCCAGCCCAGGAAGTCCAGGTCGTCCCAGGGGCGTTCGGCCAGGTCGCGGGGGACGGCCAGCCGCTTGGCGTCGCCCTTGGAGCAGTTGACGAAGGAGGCGCGGATGTC
>NZ_SRRU01000009.1 GCF_004784465.1 Streptomyces griseoluteus
CGGGCGCGCCCGGATCGCGCCAGCCCAGGAAGTCCAGGTCGTCCCAGGGGCGTTCGGCCAGGTCGCGGGGGACGGCCAGCCGCTTGGCGTCGCCCTTGGAGCAGTTGACGAAGGAGGCGCGGATGTCCTGCTCGGTGAGGGGTCGCATCGGGAATGTCCTTCTGTTGTAGCCATGAGCCTAGGGGGTCTAGGTTTACGAGGGTATAGAGCGCCGCCGTGCCGGGCCAAGCGGTTTTCGGCGCCCCGTTCCTACTCCGCCTCGGCACCCCGTACCCGAGGCGGCCACACACCGGGCGCGAGCACCCCCAGGGCGTAGGCGCGCGCGACCAGTTCGGTGCGGTTGGCCGCGTGCCAGCGGGCGGACAGGCGGCGCAGGTGATACGCGACACCGTCCCGGCTCAGGCCCAGCTCGCGGGCGGCCCGGCCGGTGGTGGCGCCCCGGGCCAGCAGCGCCAGCACAGCGCCCTCGACCGGGGTGACGGACGCGGGCTCGGCGGCGGGCTCCGGCTCGCTCTGTCCGAGCACCCGGAGCATCACCAGCAGCGCCGGGGTCTCGTTGGTGGAGTCGCTCACCGGGTCGGCGGTCAGCTCGCCGTACCGCTCCGTGCCGCCGGGCGCGCTCCAGCTCACCGACACCTGGTAGCGGGAGCGGTGCCGCAGCCGCAGCGCCTGGGCGATCCGCTCGACCTGGCCGGCCTCCTCGGGGCGGAACAGCTCCAGCACGTCACGGCCGCGGAGCTGCCCGGGTGACGTACCGCACTCGGCGGCCATCGCCGGGTTGGCCAGCACCACCTTGCCGTACACGTCGCAGACCGCGACCGGCACCGCGACCCGGTCGAAGAGCATCAGGGCCCGGTTGCGCCACACCACGGCATCCGCCGGCCCCCACTCCACGCCAGCCTCCCAAGGTGCCGAACCGTCCCCACCATCCAAGACGAAAACCCAGGTCAGCGGCAACTTACGGGGAATCCCGGAGCCGGTGCGCAAGGGGCCGCGCCCACTTTCCACTGCACGTTCGTGTAGTGGCCCGGTACGGACTCGCCCCGCCGCTGGAGCACGCTGGAAGACGCCAGCCCCCCACGCGAAACGCCAGTTCCCGCCCCGCGAAACGCCAGTTCCCGCCCCGCGAAAGGCAGTTGCCGCCGCCATGCCCCCCACCGCACCGCACCCCGAGCCCCCCGCACTCACCGGCGTGCCGGTCGTCGACATCTCCGCCACCGGGCCGACCCGCACCCCCATCCAGCAGGTCATGGAGCTGATGCGGACCCACGGGCCGGTCCTGGTGCGCCGACTGCACGGGCGCGACGCCCTCTTCGTCGCCGACGCCGACCTGATCGCCGACCTCGCCGACGAGGACCGGTTCGCCAAGCACATCGGTCCCGCGCTGGAGAACGTGCGCGCCTTCGCCGCCGACGGCCTGTTCACCGCGTACAACGACGAGCCGAACTGGGCCAAGGCGCACGACATCCTGATGCCCGCCTTCGCGCTCGGCTCCATGCGCGCCTACCACCCGGTGATGCTGAAGGTGGCCCGGCGGCTCATCGAGGCATGGGACCGCTCCGCCCGCGCCGGGCAGCCGGTCGACGTACCCGGCGACATGACCCGGATGACGCTCGACACCATCGGCCTCGCCGGGTTCGACTACGACTTCGGCTCCTTCGAGCGGGCCGAGCCCCACCCCTTCGTCGAGTCGATGGTGCGCTGCCTGGAGTGGAGCATGACCCGCCTGGCCCGTGTGCCGGGCGGCGACCACACCGCGGCCGACGCCGCCTTCCGCAAGGACGCCGACTACCTCGCCGGGGTCGTGGACGAGGTCATCGCCGCCCGCACCGGCACCGACCAGAGCGAGGCCGCCGACCTGCTCGGGCTGATGCTCACCGCCCGGCACCCCGCCGACGGCACCACCCTGGACACCGCGAACATCCGCAACCAGGTCATCACCTTCCTCATCGCCGGCCACGAGACCACCTCCGGCGCGATGTCCTTCGCCCTGTACTACCTGGCCAAGCACCCCGCCGTGCTCCGGCTGGTCCAGCGCGAGGCCGACGCCCTGTGGGGCGACACCGCCGATCCCGAGCCGTCGTACGACGACATCGGCAGGCTCACCTACACCCGCCAGGTGCTCAACGAGGCGCTCCGGCTGTGGCCGACCGCCGCCGCCTTCAGCCGGGAGGCCCGCGAGGACACGCTGCTCGGCGGGCGGGTGCCGCTGCGCGCCGGGCAGGCGGTCAGCGTGCTGGTGCCGATGCTGCACCGCCAGCCCGTCTGGGGTGACAACCCCGGGCTGTTCGACCCCGACCGCTTCACCGCCGAGGCCGAGGCGGCCCGTCCGGTACACGCCTTCAAGCCCTTCGGTACCGGTGAACGCGCCTGCATCGGACGGCAGTTCGCGCTGCACGAGGCGACCATGCTGCTTGCCATGCTGGTCCACCGCTACCGGCTGCACGACCACGCCGACTACACGCTGGACATCAAGGAGACCCTCACCCTCAAGCCCGAGGGCTTCACCCTCACCCTGACCCCGCGCACCGACGCCGACCGCGTCCACGCCCCGCTGCCCGGCGCCGCCGCCGTGACTGCCTCCGAGGACACCGACGCCCGGGCGCTCCCCGCCCGTGTCCGCCCCGGCACCGCCGCACTGTTCCTGCACGGCAGCAACTACGGCACCTGCCGCGAGTTCGCCGGACAGCTCGCGGACGAGGCCGCCGCGCTCGGCTGCGCCACCGAGGTGGCCCCCCTGGACGCGTACGCCGACGGCCTGCCCACCGACCGGCCCGTCGTCATCACCGCCGCCTCCTACAACGGCCGCCCCACCGACGACGCGATCGCCTTCGCCGCCTGGCTGGAGGGCGAGCACGACCTCACCGGCGTCACCTTCACCGTGCTCGGCGTCGGCGACCGCAACTGGGCCGCCACCTACCAGCACATGCCGACCCGCGTCGACGCCCGCCTCGCCGAGCTGGGCGCCACCCGGCTCACCCCGCGCGCGGCCGCCGACGCCTCCGGCGACCTCACCGGAGCCGTCCGGGACTACACCGCCGCGCTGCGCACCGCCCTGCTCACCGAGTACGGCGACCCCGACGCCACCGCCCCGGCCGACGAGCCCGACACCGCCTACGAGGTCCGCGCCCTGACCGGCGGCCCGCTGGACGCCCTCGCCGAGCGGCACGAGCTGGTCCCCATGACCGTCACCGAGGCGTACGACCTCACCGCGCCCGGACACCCGCGCGTCAAGCGGTTCCTGCGCGTCGCCCTGCCCGACGGCGTCACCTACCGCACCGCCGACCACCTCACCGTGCTGCCGGTCAACGCCCCCGAGACCGTGCAGCGGGCCCTCACCGCGCTCGGCGCCGACCCCGACACCGTGCTCGACATCCGCGCCACCCGTCCGCGCCGCGACGGCCTGGCCGTGGACCGCCCGCTCACCGTGCACGAACTCCTCACCCGGTACGTCGAGTTGCAGGAGAGGCCCACCGCGCGCCAGCGCGAACTCCTCGCCGCCGCCAACCCCTGCCCGCCCGAGCGAGCCGCCCTCGCCGCCCTCACCGGCGACGACCCGCGCACCCTCCTCGAACTCCTGGAGGACCACCCCGCCCTGCGCGAGGCCCTCGACTGGCCCCGCCTGCTCGACCTGCTCACCCCGCTGCGCCCGCGCCACTACTCCATCTCCTCCTCCCCGGCCGCCGACCCGCGCCACGCCGACCTCATGGTCTCCGTGCTCGACGCCCCCGCCCGCTCGGGCAAGGGCCGCTACCGGGGCACCGGTTCGGGACACCTGGCGGGCGTGCGGCCCGGCGACACGGTGTACGCCCGCGTCCAGCCCTGCCGGGAGGCGTTCCGCACCGACACCTCCGCCCCCGTCGTGCTGATCGCGGCCGGCACCGGCCTCGCCCCGTTCCGCGGCGTGGTCATGGACCGGGCCGCCGCCCGCACCCGGGGCGCCGAACTCCCGCCCGCACTGCTCTACTTCGGCTGCGACGACCCCGACGCCGACTATCTGCACGCGGCCGAACTGGGCGCCGCCGAGAGCGCCGGAGCCGTCTCGCTCCGCCCCGCCTTCAGCGCGGCCCCGGTCGACGGCGCACAGTTCGTCCAGCACCGGATCGCCGCCGAGGCCGACGAGGTCTGGGAGCTGCTCGGTGCCGGGGCGCGGGTGTACGTCTGCGGCGACGGCGCCCGCATGGCACCCGGCGTCCGCGAGGCGTTCCGCACCCTGTACCGCGAGCGCACCCCCGGCGCGGACGAGGCGGCGGCGACGCGCTGGCTGGACGAGCTGGTGGGCGCCGGCCGCTATGTGGAGGATGTGTACGCGGCCGGCTGAGCCGCACTCCGCCCCTCCGGCGCCCCCAGGAAATCTCACAGCATGAAATAAGGGCGCGCGCGAAGTCGTGTCCGGCCTGTCACGAAGGGTATGTTGCAGGTCGGGCACGGGTCGGAAGGGGCCACATGGCGGGGCGGAACGGGCGCACGGTACGCGATCTGAGGCGGGGCAACCGCACGGCCGTGCTGCACAGGCTGTACTTCGACGGCCCCCTCAGCCGCTTCGAACTGGGCCCGGCCACCGGACTCAGCTCCGGTTCGGTCAGCAACGTCGTGGCGGACCTGATCGCGGACGGACTGGTGGAGGAGGCAGGCAGCGTCGACTCCGACGGCGGCCGCCCCCGCACCCTGCTCCGGGTCGCCCCGCACAGCGGCCAGATGATCGGCGTGGACGTCGGCGAGACCCGCGTCCGCGTCGAGCTGTTCGACCTCGCCCTCACCGAACTCGCCCGCGCCGAGCGCCCGTTGACCCGCCCCGGCTACGACGTGGACGACATCACCGGCCACATCCGGGACGGCGTCGCCGAGGTGCTGGCCGCCGAGGGCGCGCGACCCGAGCGGCTGCTCGGTGTCGGGGTGGGCGTGCCCGGCATCGTGGAGCACACCACCGACCGGGGTGCCGTGGTGCACGGCCAGACCATCGGCTGGGACGCCGTCCCGCTGGAGCGGCTGCTCCGGGCGACCTCCGGGCTCCCCGAGAGCGTGCCGTACTTCATCGACAACGGCGCCAAGACGCTCGGCCAGGCCGAGATGTGGTTCGGCGCCGGGCGCGGCGCCCGCAACGCCCTGGTGGTCCTCTTCGGCTCCGGTGTCGGCGCCTGCCTGGTCACTCCCGAGGTTGAGCACGGCCGCGCGGTGGAGTGGGGGCATCTGACGGTACGGGTGCGCGGGCGCCGCTGCCGCTGCGGGGCGCCGGGCTGCCTGGAGGCGTACGCGGGCGCCGAGTCGCTGCTGGCCCGGTGGCGCGAGGAGGGCGGACGCCCTCCCGAGGGCACCGACGAGGAGACCGCGCTCACCGCGATGCTCGCCGCCGCCTACCCGGCCGGGGACGCTGAGCCCGACCCGGTCGCGCTCGCGGTGCTGGAGGAGACCGCCGAGTACCTGGGCGCGGGTCTCTCCGACCTGATCAACCTCTTCCAGCCCGAGCGCATCCTCATCGGCGGCTGGGCCGGACTCCAGCTCGGCACCCGCTTCCTGCCCGCCGTACGCCGGCACGCGGCCACCTACGCGCTCAGGCACCCGGCGGACCGGGTCACCATCGACCTGGGGCGGCTCGGTCCGGACGCGGTCACCGTGGGCGCGGCCATCCTGCCCCTGGCCGACTTCTTCAGCCGGGGCGGCCGCCGCGCCGAACCGGTGCCCGAGGACCGTTCCCCCGCCTGGCGGGCCGCACTGGACGAGCGCGCCCCGCGCTGACCCCGGACACGAAGATGCCCCGGCCGTGACGGGGGAATCACGACCGGGGCGGTCCATCAGCGGACGGGGTCCAGGTCAGGTCGGGCCCGCGTCCACGTGTGGTTCAACGGACAACGAGGCGGTGGCGTTCCCGCCCGGCGGGGTGATCCGGGTCACGCGAAGGAACGGCTGGTCAGGACGCCGGTACCCGCCCCTCGCGGGTCCAGTCCAGCAGCTCGTCCGCCGTCCACGTGTTCACCACCCGCCCGGCGGGCACCCCGCACTCCTCGGCGCGGGCGCAGCCGAGGATCTGCCAGTCCAGCTGGCCCGGCGCGTGCGCGTCGGTGTCGATCGAGAACAGTGTCCCGGCGTCCACCGCCTCCCGCAGCAGGCGTCTGGGCGGGTCCAGCCGCTCCGGACGGCTGTTGATCTCCACCGCGGTGCCCGCCTCGGCGCACGCGGCGAACACCTCGGCCGCGTCGAAGGCCGACTCGGGCCGCCCGCGCCCGGTGAGCAGCCGGCCGGTGCAGTGGCCCAGCACGTCCGCGTGCGGATCGGACACGGCGGCCACCATCCGGCGGGTCATCGCGGCCGCGTCCATCTTCAGCTTGGAGTGCACCGACACCACCACGACGTCCAGCCGGTCCAGCAGCTCCGGCTCCTGGTCCAGCGAGCCGTCGTCCAGGATGTCGCACTCGATGCCGGTGAGCAGCCGGAACGGCGCCCAGCGCTCGTTCAGCGCCTCGACGAGGCCGAGCTGCTCGCGCAGCCGCTCGGGGGAGAGGCCGCGGGCCACGGTGAGGCGGGGGGAGTGGTCGGTGAGCGCGGTCCACTCGTGGCCCAGCCCGGCCGCCGCCCAGCCCATCTCCTCGATGGGGCTGCCGCCGTCCGACCAGTCCGAGTGGGTGTGGCAGTCGCCGCGCAGCAGCGCCCGCAGCTCCTCGCCGCCGTCCGCCGTCAGCGGGCCCCCGGCGTCCTCCTCCAGCGAGCGCAGATAGGCGGGCGTCTCCCCGGCCACCGCCTCCTCGACCACCTTCGCGGTCTTCGGGCCGATCCCCTTCAGCGTCTGGAGCGTCCCCGTGGAGACCCGCCGGGCGATCTCGTCCTCGGGAAGGTCCTTCAGTACGCGCGCGGCCGTACGGAACGCCCGCACCCGGTAGGTGGGCGCGAGCGAGCGCTCCAGCAGAAAGGCGATCCGGTCCAGCGCCGCGACGGGTTCCATGTCCACCTCCCGGCTCCGCACGGACCTCCAGGGTTGCCCACCGGGGCGGTCCGCGCACGGTGGCGGCCCGGACGGCCCGTGCGGACGCGCCTTCCCCGCGCCTCGCGTTCTACGCTCGGATGTATGACCGAACAATCAGCTCCGTACATGTCCAATCCGCGCATCCGGGTGCTCGGGGTGTGTGAGGGCGGGCCGGGTTCGCCGCCCTTCCGGGTCATGGAGATCGACGGTGAGGTGATCGGCGAGGTCACGTCCATCACGGGAGTGCTGGAGGCCGCCGCCGCCCGCGGCATCGTCATCCACGACCTGGACGACCCGGACGTGGTCCGCTGGGTCGGCGGCGACAAGTTCACCTGGCGGGTGCGCGGCGGCACCCGCCGAGGCAAGGGGTAGCTAGCCCACCGTCCACTTCTGGGCGGCGGTGCCGTTGCAGGTCCAGAGCTGGAGCCGGGTGCCGTTGGCCGAGTTGGCACCCGTCACGTCCAGGCACTTGTCGGCCTGCGGGTTGACGATGTCGTTGGCCGAGGACACCACCCACTTCTGGTTGGGGCTGCCCGCGCAGTCCCACAGTTGCAGGGGCGTACCGTCCGCCGTGCCGTTGTCCTTCAGGTCCAGGCACTTGCCGAGCGCGCGGATCGTGCCGTCCGAGCCGACCGTCCACTGCTGGGCCGCAGAGCCGTTGCAGTCGTAGAGCTGTACGGGGGTGCCGTTGGCGGAGTTCGCCGCCGCCACGTCCACGCACTTGCCGGCCAGGCCCCGGATGGCCTTGCCGCCCGTCGAGCCGCCGCTGGTGGTTACCGACACCGAGTCCACGACGAGCTGCGCCGGGAACTGGGTCGAGCCGTCCGGGTCGCCGGGCCAGTAGCCGCCGACCGCGAGGTTCAGGATCAGGAAGAACGGCTTGTTGAACACCCAGGTCTTGCCGCCCAGGTCGGCCGGGGTGCGCCGCTGGTAGACATTGCCGTCCACCGTCCAGGTGATGGAGTCCGGCGCCCAGTCGACGGCGTAGGTGTGGAAGGCATCGGCGAAGGCCTGCCCGTTCGGCAGCGAGTAGCCCGCGCCGATGCCGCCCGAGCCCGAGTAGCCGGGGCCGTGGATGGTGCCGTGCACGGTGGAGGGCTCGAAGCCGACGTTCTCCATCACGTCGATCTCGCCCGAGTCCGGCCA
The DNA here is from genome assembly GCF_004784465.1 of Streptomyces griseoluteus. Taxonomy (GTDB): domain Bacteria; phylum Actinomycetota; class Actinomycetes; order Streptomycetales; family Streptomycetaceae; genus Streptomyces; species Streptomyces griseoluteus. The sequence continues at coordinate 8,105 of NZ_SRRU01000009.1, forward strand.
GTTCACCGGCGTGCCCAGCATCCAGAACGCGGGCCACATGCCCTGCCCGCGCGGGATCTTCATCCGGGCCTCGACGTGCCCGTACTGCGCGTTGAACTTGCCCGAGGTGTTCAGCCGGGCCGAGGTGTACTGGCAACTGCCGTACCAGCACTGGTAGTTCGCCGGGTTCTCCCGCTTCGCGGTGATGACCAGATGGCCCTGGCCGTCCAGCGCCGCGTTCTTGGTGCCCGAGGTGTAGTACTGCCGCTCGTGGTTGTTGACGTTGTCTCCAGTCTCCAGCGTCCACTTGGAGCCGTCGACGGCGGAGCCCGCCGGGCCGTCGAAGGAGTCCGAGAACGTCGCAGCCGCGACGGCCGGGGCGGCGGCCGTTTCGGCCCTCGCGGGACCGACGGCCGCCGCGCCGACCAGCGCGGCGGAGAGAGCGGCAAGGAGGCATCTGCGGAGCAGGCGTGGGGATGCCATGACTCTCCGTTTCACATGGGGGGAGTGACGCCTCTTGTTGTAGAGACCGGGACCGGGGCCAGTCAATAGGTTGGTACAGACCAGTGAGCGGCCGGCCGGACAAACCGGTGGAGGACGCTCAGTCCTGCACGACCTTGGGCCGCCGGGCATGCACCGCCCGCCCCAGCCGGCGTCCCAGCAGCAGCCAGCCCAGCAGCGCACCCGCGGTGTTGAGGATGACGTCGTCGATGTCGAAGGCCCGCCCGGTGATCAGCGCGCCCTGGGTCAGCTCCACCATCAGCATCACCAGTGCGGTCAGGAACAGGACTTGCAGGATGCCCCGCGCGCGGGGAGCCAGCACCGGTACCAGCACGCCGAACGGCAGGCCCAGCAGCACGTTGCCGCCGATCTGCTTCAGGGCGTCGTGCACCGTCCCGTAATCGAAGTACGCCTTCAGGGAGTTGCCCGGCCGCAAGTTGCTGTGCGTCAGTGCCTCCGAGGCGGGCGACGGCTCCAGCGTGACCTTGGCCAGCGCGATGGCGAAGGCCACCATGAACACGAACGCGATCAGCATGATCGGCAGCCGGATCGGCAGCGGCAGCGGCTTGCGCTCCGCCACCACCGGCTCCGTCACCACCGGCTCCGGCTCGGCGACCGGCTCGGTCTTCTCCACGCGCCCCCGCCGCAAAGGGGTGCGCAGTACGGTCGGCAGGCGTAGGGCGGTACGGGCCATGCGGTGGTCCTCCAGTCGTGAACATCCCCGTGAGAAGCAGCGAGTGCCCGGTAAGCGGCCGGTGATGCCTGACCGGGCAAGACAAGACGTCAGGGGCCGTACGAGACGCGTACGTCCGTGAAGCCGAGGGAGCGCAGCAGGCCCTGGAGCATGCCGGTGGTGTTGGACTCGGCGCGTGCGGTCAGCTCGCTGTCCCGGGCTGCCTCGCCGATGTGCTTGACGGCCAGCTTCTGCACCGCCTGCTCGCCGTTGGGGTTGTCCGAGAACAGATCGCCCAGCCGGTCCAGCAGGCCGCGCTGCTTGGAGACGGCGTAGGAGCGGTCCGGGTCCAGCGCGGGCTTGCCGAGCTGCGCGTGCGGCAGCCTCAGCACGGCGGAGGTGCGGTCCTCGTTGACCGTCACGTCCTTGTCGCCGACCTTGCCGAGGTCCACGTAGGAGTCCACGGTGCCCGCGCCGACGTACAGGGTGCGGGTGCCGCGCAGCGCGTCGGGCAGGTACTTGGCGTTCTTCTCCAGGTCCACGACGACCTGGAAGTTGCCCGAGGCGGCCTGGTAGCGGCTCATGTCCTGGATGGACTGCAGCAGCGCCGGGCCCGAGCGGTCGCGGGACTCGGTGCCGAACAGGTCCTTGATGCCGGGCAGCACGGCCAGTCGTATCCCGGCGAACAGCAGCACCAGCACCAGGGCGATGGCCGCCAGCACCTTGACCCAGAGCGGCGTCCGCCGGGGCCGCTCCTGGACCGGAGCCGTCCTGCCGGCCGTAGTCGTCTTGTCCACGGTTCTCCCTTCCCCCTCCTCGGATGCCCGCCAACAAAGCGAACAGGCAATCGAGTTGACCATCCCCCACCGCTGACGTACGTACCCCTGCCGCTCCCGTACGAGACCCGCCACGCCCGGCGTCCGGGCCGGGGGAGGGGCGGCCGGTAGCATGGCCGCCCAGCCCGTACCGATCATGCGAGGAGCGGATCGTGCGAGACATCGCCGTCTTCAGCGGCAGCGCCCACCCCCGGCTGGCCGAGGAGGTGTGTGCGCACCTGGGCGTCACGCTCAGCCCGGCACGGGTCAGCAGGTTCGCCAACGACTGCCTGGAGGTCCAGCTGCGGGCCAACTGCCGGGAGCGGGACGTGTTCCTGATCCAGCCTCTGGTACGGCCGGTGCAGGAGCACCTGGTGGAGCTGCTGATGATGTGCGACGCGGCCCGCGGCGCCTCGGCGGCCCGGATCACCGTCGTCATGCCGCACTACTCCTACGCCCGCTCGGACAAGAAGGACACGCCCCGCATCTCGCTCGGCGGCCGTCTGGTGGCGGATCTGCTGGTGGCGGCGGGCGCCAGCCGGGTGCTCACCATGACCCTGCACGCGCCGCAGGTGCACGGCTTCTTCTCGGTGCCGGTCGACCATCTGCACGCACTGCGCGAGCTCGCCGCGCACTTCCGGCAGTACGACCTCTCGCGCACCACGGTCGTCTCCCCGGACCTCGGCAACGCCAAGGAGGCCGCCGCCTTCGCCCGGCGGCTGGGCGCCCGGGTCGCGGCCGGCGCCAAGCAGCGGTTCGCGGACGACCGGGTCAGCATCAGCTCGGTGATCGGCGACATCGCCGGACGGGACGTGATCGTGCTGGACGACGAGATCGCCAAGGGCAGCACGGTGCTCGAACTTCTGGACCGTCTGAGGGAGTTGGGTCCACGCTCGATCCGGGTCGCCTGCACCCACGGTCTGTTCGCGGCGGGAGCGCTGAAGCGGCTGGGGGAGCAGCCGGACGTGCTGGAGATCGTCTGCACCAACACCGTGCCGGTCCCGGAGGACGAGCGCACCGACAAGCTCCGGGTGCTGTCCATCGCCCCGGCGCTGGCGGAGGCGATGCGGCGCATCCACGACGGGGAATCGGTGAGCGCGCTGTTCGAACAGCCGGCGGAAGCCTAGGGGGTGTCTCCTAGGGGTTGTCCGGGACCCGCAGCGCGGACTCCACCGTGGGGTGCGGGGGCAGGACGCGGCTCAGGCCCGTGACCCGGAGGACGCGCAGGGTCAGTGGGTGCACGCAGACCAGATGGAGACGGCCGCCGCGCTCCAGGACGCGGCGCCGGGCCCGGCTGACCAGGCGCAGGCCCGAGCAGTCGAAGAACTCCACGGGGCGCAGATCCAGCACCACTTGGACGCGCTCGCGGCCGGTGAGCCGGTCCAGCAGGGGTGAGATCTCCGCCGCCGAGGCGATGTCGATCTCACCCCGTAACTCCAGCACGGTGTGCCCGTGCTCCTCGCGCACCCGCAGATGCCGGCTGAGCGGGGCGGGTTCCTCCCGCACGACGGCACCACCTCCCACCCGTCCCACCCGCGCCCGCGACGGACCGCGCCGCGTGGCGACCAGCTCCACAGGAGGAATTTGAGCATGTTCGCTTGACATATGTCTTCGGGTTTGACGGAGCCGGTTCGAATTTGTGTGTTTGTGATCGGCTCGTTGCCCTGACTCTCTTGGCGGCCGGGTGGTTCAGCGCTTGCCCGGAGCCGCGTTCGGGTGCGGCCAGGTACCCGTGGAGCGGGCGACCGCCTTGGCGCGCGTACGGTCCACCACGCTGCGCGCCACCGCAAAGATCGCGCCCTGCACCGCGGCCGCCAGCAGGATCTCGCCCCAGCCGCGGTCCGGGTCCAGCGGGTCGGGTGCCTCCTCCTCGTGCCGGATCACCATCCACGCCTTCCGGAAGGCCAGCCCGGCCAGCGCGCCGCCGGCCCAGCTCAGCGCGAAGCCCACCGGTTTGTGCAGGAGGGGCGCCTTGATCTTGCTCATGTTCTTGCTCTTCCTCGCCATGTGACACTCCTTCCTCACCGGGCCCGCGTCCTCCCCGGACAGCCCCCGACCTCCCCCGTCCGGGCCCGTGTGATCCTCCCCGCCGGGGGCAGTCGCCGACAGGTGAGCGCTACTTCGGAAAAGCAGCCGGACACGACGACCGGCCACAGCGACGGCCAGGAGGCCACCAAGTCCGACGGACACACCCGCGTCACCGTCCTCGTGGCACTCGCCGCGAACCTGGTGATCGCGGTGGCCAAGGCCGTCGGGGGGATCTTCGCGGGCTCGCCCGCCCTGCTGTCGGAGGCCGCGCACTCCGTGGCCGACAGCCTGAACGAGGTGTTCCTGCTGGCCGCCCTGAGCCGCAGCCGGCGGCCGCCGGACGCCCGCCATCCCTTCGGCTACGGCAAGGAACGGTTCTTCTGGTCCCTGCTCGCGGCGGTCGGCATCTTCGTGATGGGCGGCTGCTTCTCCTTCTTCCAGGGCTTCGAGGCGATCAGGAGCGGAGCCGAGGAGAAGCTCAGCGGCTACATAGCGGGCCTCGTCGTGCTCGGCGTCGCCTTCGTCGCCGAGGGGGTGTCCCTGATCCGGGCGGTACGCCAGGCGCACCGGCAGGGCGAGGGCGTCGGTGACGTCCAGGACCCCGCGCTGCGCACCGTGCTCGCCGAGGACGGCACCGCGGTGCTCGGGGTGACCTTCGCCGCCATCGGCATGGTGCTGCACATGCTCACCGGTCAGGCCGTCTGGGAGGGCTGCGCGTCGATCCTGATCGGCGGCCTGCTGGTCTACGTCGCCTACCGGCTCGGCCGCGACGCCCGCGACCAGCTCATCGGCGAGGCAGCCGACCCCGAGCTGACCGGGCGGATACGGGAACTGCTGCGCGCCCAGCCGGAGATCGACAGCGTGGAGGCGCTGTTCACCATGAAGACCGGCATCGACTCCGCCCTCGTGGCCGCGCGCATCGACCTGGTGCCGGGAATGGACAGCGAGGAGGTCGAGGAGGTCGCCGTCCGGATCAAGCGGTCCGTCGCCGAGATGTTCCCGGAGGCCGGGCAGATCTTCCTCGACGTCACCGACCGCGACCACACGGGCCACGACCACACCGACCGCGCCGCACATGAAAGCCCCGCCGCGACGGGGGAGCGCGGCGGGGCCTGACCTACGCGTGCCCTCCGGGGGACGGTTCACACCCGCCGTACGCGGAAGGTGCGTGAACCGTCCCCCGGCGGCCGTTCAGCTCGCGTCGGCCGGCTCCAGCACGAAGACCGGGATCTCCCGGTCGGTCTTCTCCTGGTACTCGGCATAGGGCGGGAAGGCCGCGACGGCCCGCTCCCACCACTGCGCCTTCTCGTCGCCCTTCACCTCGCGGGCGCGCATCTCCCGCTTCTGAGGGCCGTCCTGGAGTTCGACCGCCGGGTCGGCCTTGACGTTGAAGTACCAGACCGGGTGCTTCGGGGCGCCGCCCACGGAGGCGACCACCGCGTACTTCCCGTCGTGCTCCACCCGCATCAGCGGCGTCTTGCGGAGCTTGCCGCTGCGGTTGCCGCGCGTGGTCAGGATGATCACCGGCAGCCCGGTGTCGAGCAGCGTGTTCCCCTCCCTCCCGCCGGAGCTCTCGTACAGCTCGACCTGATCGCGTACCCATTGCTCCGGGCTCGGCTCGTACTCGCCCTCGAGAGACATGGCTTCTCCCCTTCGTCGTGTTCCGTTCTGCCGACGGCTTCGCGCCTGCGGTCCACCGCAACACCGGGGGCCGCCGGAATCATCCGTACCGCGCATCCTCTGGGCCACGCGGGTGAATAGCCGGATCTCTCGGCCGGTCTTTGGCCGCGGGTGGCCGAAAAGGGGCGTACGTGACGACACTGGGAGGACCGATGTGCGTCGGACGACCGGATTCCGCTGCCCGGACACCTCCGGCGGCCGCGCTTCTTCGGCCAGATCCGACGGGTCGCTGATCTGGCCGAACTTGCCGTCGCCCCATGGGTGCCCCGGGCATCTAATGAAGATCGGTTCGAGGTACTTCTTCGTCTGCGAGGTCCATCCATGACGGAACTGACGGACACCACCGGCCCGGCGAAGGCGGCCGATCCCGTCGCCTTCCCGCAGGACCGCACCTGTCCCTACCACCCGCCCACCGGGTACGGCCCGCTGCGCGAGGGCCGGCCCGTGTCCCGCGTCACCCTGTACGACGGCCGCGAGGTCTGGGCCGTCAGCGGGCACTCCGCGGCCCGCGCGCTGCTCGCCGACCCCCGGCTCTCCAGCGACCGGCGCCGCCCCGAGTTCCCCATCCCCACCGCCCGGTTCGCGGGCGTACGGGACCGCCGGGTCGCCCTGCTGGGCCTGGACGACCCGGAGCACCAGATCCAGCGGCGGATGATGATCCCGTCGTTCACGGTCAAACGTGCCGCAGCCCTCCGGCCCGCCATCCAGAAAATCGTCGACGACCTCCTGGACGCGATGATCGAGCAAGGGCCCGGCGCCGAGCTGGTGTCGGCCTTCGCCCTGCCCGTGCCGTCCATGGTCATCTGCGACCTGCTCGGGGTGCCGTACGCCGACCACGAGTTCTTCGAGGAGCAGTCCCGCAAGCTGCTGCGCGGACCGACGGCCGACGACAGCCAGAACGCCCGCAAGGAGCTGGAGACCTACCTCGGCGGCCTCATCGACGCCAAGGCCGGCCACCCCGAGCCCGGTGAGGGGGTACTGGACGACCTGGTCCACAAGCAGCTCAGCGAGGGCGCGCTGGACCGGGCCGAGGTCGTCTCGCTCGCCGTCATCCTGCTGGTCGCCGGGCACGAGACCACCGCCAACATGATCTCGCTGGGCACCTACACCCTGCTCCAGCACCCCGACCGGCTGGCCGAGCTGCGCGCCGACCCCGCGCTGCTGCCCACGGCCGTCGAGGAGCTGATGCGGATGCTGTCCATCGCCGACGGCCTGCTCCGGGTGGCCGTGGACGACATCGAGATCGAGGGGGTCACCATCCGGGCCGGGGAGGGCGTGATGTTCTCCACCTCGGTGATCAACCGCGACGACTCCGTGTACCCCGACCCCGACGCCCTCGACTTCGGCCGCTCCGCCCGCCATCACGTCGCCTTCGGGTTCGGCATCCACCAGTGCCTCGGCCAGAACCTGGCGCGCGCGGAACTGGAGATCGCCCTCGGGAGCCTCTTCGCCCGGCTGCCCGGCCTGCGACTCGCGGTCCCGGCCGAAGAGATCCCCTTCAAGCCGGGCGACACGATCCAGGGGATGCTGGAACTCCCCGTGACCTGGTAAGAGGCTTCTCCCATGCACACCGACATCGAGATCGACAAGGACCTCTGCATCGGCGCGGGCCAGTGCACCCTGGCTGCCCCGAGCGTCTTCACCCAGGACGACGACGGCTACAGCATGCTGCTGCCCGGCGCCGAGGACGGGGCGGGCAGCCCCATGCTCCGGGAGGCGGCCCGTGCCTGCCCGGTGGGGGCGATCACCGTCACCGAGAGCTGACCGCCGCTCAGTTGGACTTATAGGGTTTCCCGGTGACCGAACTCGCCGGGAAACCCTTTCTCTACGTCGTCGTCTGCGCGGCCGGGGTCGCCTCCGGCGTCGGCACGCTGATCGCCGAGGCCCAGGAGCGGGGCTGGGAGGTGGGCGTGATCGCCACCCCGGCGGCGATGAACGGCTACTTCGACGCGCCCGGCACCGAGTCCCGCACCGGGCGTCCCGTGCGCTCCGCCTGGCGCTCCCCGGCCGACCCCCGCCCCTTCCCGCCGCCGGACGCGGTCGTGGTGGCCCCGGCGACCTTCAACACCGTCAACAAGTGGGCCGCGGGCATCGCGGACACCCTGGCCGTCGGCACCCTGTGCGAGGCGCTGGGGCTCGGCGTGCCGATCGCGGTCCTGCCCAGCGTGGGCGAGGCGCTGGCCGCCCACCCCGCCTACCAGGAGAGCCTGACCCGGCTGCGCGGGCTCGGCGTCCGCTTCGGCGAGGGACGGGTGCCGGAGGGGTTCGCGTGGACACGCGCGCTGGAGCTGCTGGACCGGCCCTGAGGGCATCAGCCCGTCCGGCGTACGTACCCCGCCTCGCCCGGTGTGGAGACGTCCAGGTCGCGGCGGACGATGCTGAGCCGCGAGCCCCAGCCGGCCAGGGCCTTGCGCAGGCCGCTGTCGGTGTACTCGACGTCCAGCACCCGGTCGTCAAAGGCGCGGGCGTAGGTCTCGCACTCGTCGTACTGGCCGCACTCCTCGGCCACCGCGAAGTCGAGACCGGCGCTTTTGCGGTGGCCGGCCAGCTCCGGAGTGTTCTTCTGGCCGACGGCCAGGTGGCGGGCGTGCGCGTGTCGGGTGAGCAGGCGCATGAAAGCGGTCGCGTCGGCGGCGGTGAGCAGGCGGTGGGAGCGGGTGTAGCTGTCGTAGTTGTCGGGCTCGATCGCGTCGTAGCCCTTCTCGGCGCAGCCGTCGGTCCAGCGGTTCACCCGGTCGGCGATGCGTTTCCGCTTGGCCGGAGTGCCGATGTCGAGCAGGGGCTCGTCCCAGTCCTCGTCGATGACGACCTCGCCCGCGCGGTCACGCAGCAGCAGGTCGGCCGGCCAGTCGGCGCGCTCCTGCGGCTGGGCCTGGAAGGCATTGACGTAGCAGACGTTGTACAGCCCCTTGGCGGGGGAGTCGGCGCGGTCCCGGGTGACGACACGCACGCCTGCGGGCGGGGGGTAGGCACCGCCGATCTGGTAGTCGAACCCGGCGTGCCCGGGCGGTAGTCGGGGGCCCGCGGGTGCGGGGCTCCCGGTGGCGCACCCGGTGAGGAGCAGCACGAGTGCGAGGAGGACGGCTCGGCTCCCGTCGCGCGGGCTCGTCTCGGTCGGCACCCGGATGATCCAACCCGGCGGCCCGGAGCACGTCAACTTGGTACCCGGACCGTGCCCGGAAATGCCCGTCCAAGCCTTCTTTGTGCGTCAACGATTTCGCCTCTGCTGAATACGAGTCAAAGATCTCCCGTGAACCCGTTCTCCGACGGGAGATCCCTTGTTCCGCCCTGTCGCCCTGTGCGAAAGTGTGCGTCTTCGTGACGGAGGCGATCGCCCTTCCCCGAAAGGGAGTTGACATCACCTCGTCCGCCATCCTGCCGACTGGTACAGACCTGATTCCGTGTGGATTCTGGAGGAACAGCGCGTGAAGGGCGAAGGGCCGTCGAATTCCCGGAATTCCGTCGGGCCGTTCGGTATATCCGACGGCGAACTCAGTGCGGAACTCCAGAAGTGGACGGGATCGGCGTCCGCCCTCCACCCCGTCGGCGAACTCCTCGACCGGCACTGGGCCGCCGCCTTCGCCTACGCCCGGCTGTGCGCCGACGGGCCCCGCGCGGCCGGCATGCTGACCACGGCCGCGTTCACCCGGCTGTTCGGCGAGTCGCTGCACCAGGCCGGCCCTTCCGCCGCCTGGCGGCCCCAACTGCTGGTCACCGTACGGCGCATCGCCGCCGAGTGGGACACCGACGGCCGCCAGGAACTCCTGCACCCCGCGCTGCGGCCCGACCCGGCGAGCGGGGAGCGCGTCGCCGGCCGGCTGCTCCCGCCGCCGGGCCGACGGCTGCTGGCCCGCGCCTTCCAGCGGCTGCCCCAGCCCTCCCGCGCGGTGCTCTGGCACACCGAGGTCGAGGGCGAACCCCTTGCCGTGCCCGCCGCGCTGCTCGGGCTGGACGAGGAGAGCACGGCCGTCGAACTCGTCCGCGCACGCGAACGGTTGCGCGAGGAGTGCCTGCAGACCCACCGCGAACTCGCCCCCGACGCCGAGTGCGGACGCTATTTGCGGATGCTGGACGTCACCTTCCGGCGCGGCGGCGGACTCGCCATGGACCCGGACCTGCGCGGTCACCTGGACGGCTGCGGCCACTGCGCCCGCACCGCCGACCAGCTCGCCCGCTTCCACGACGGACTCCCCCTCGCGCTCGCCGAGGCCGTGCTCGGCTGGGGCGCCGCCGCCTACCTCGCCGCCCGTGCCGACGACAGCGCCGCACCGCCCGCACCGGCGCCGCCCCTGCCCGCCGGCGGCGAGGAGTTCGTCCCCCCGCCGGCACCCGCCGAGGCGGACCGGGCTCCCGTGAGCCGTACCGCCCACCGCGCGGCCCGGCGGGTCCGGCGCCGCAATGTCTCGCTGGCCGTCGCCACCGTCGGCGCCCTCGTCGCGCTGCCCCTGGTGCTGTGGTCGGTGCTCGGCTCCGACGACGGCCCCACCACCGCCCACGACGCCACCCCCTCCCCGGCGCCGGACACCTCCGGGCCCGCGCCGCAGCCGTCCTGGGCGGGCGCGGACGGCAACCGGCCGACCGTCCGGGGCCGGCTGCACAACGTCGCCTCCGGGCGCTGCGTCGGCATCGTCGGGAAGAAGGCCGTCGAGGGCGCCGAGACCGAGGTCGTCACCTGCTCCACGGCACCCGGCCAGCGCTGGCGGTACGAGGCGGACGGCCGCCTGCGCAGCGACGCGGCGCCCGCCCTCTGCCTGGACTCCCGCCTCGGCTACTCGGTCCGGCTCGCCCCCTGTTCGGCCACCGGCACCGACGGCCGCTTCATCCGCTACGACTTCACCCTCCAGGGCACCCTCGTGCCCCGCTGGAACCAGAACCTCGCCCTCACCCCGGCCGCCACCGACGGCTCCGGCGCGCTGGTGCTGAAGAACCGCGCCGAGACCGCCGTCCAGCGCTGGGTCGTGGACACCGCCCGCAACGACCCGCAGATGGAGGTCGTCAACTGGGACAAGGGCAGCCCGACGGCCTCCGCTCACCGCACTCCGGCCAAGCCGGCCCCCACCACGAACTCCGCGAGCCCGACGTCGAGCCCGACGCCCACGGCCACGCCCTCCGCCAGTCCCACGCCCGGCGCGTCGGCCGACGACACCTGCCCCCCGTACCGGGACCGCTGCGGCTGGGACGGCGGGGGAGACGGGCGCCGGTACGAGGGCGGCGGCTACGGCGGCGGGGGCTACGGGGGCCGGCACCGCTGAACCGTCACCTCAGCGGTGGTGCGGCGGGGGTGGGATCGTGCCCAGGCCGGGAGCCTGTCCGGGCCAGACCAGCAGGACCGGGCACGGCGCGTGGTCGACGACGAAGCGCGCGGCGGGGCCCAGGCTGTGGGGGCCGAGGCGGGAACGGTCGCCGTCGCGGGCGAGGACGAGGAGGCCCGCGCCCTCGGCCGCCGCGACCACCTCGCGCTCCGGGCGGCCCGCGCGCTCCTCGCGCACACAGGGGCGGCCAAGGCGTTCGGCGGCCGCGTCCAGCAGCTCCGCCGCGGAGCCGTCGCCGAGGGCCTCGACACGGTCGCCCGGATCGGTCTCCCAGGCCCGCCCGCGCCCCATCAGCCCCGCGAACGCGCCGTGCGCCACACCGGGCACCTCTGGCCCCGACACATGCAGCAGCACCACCTCACGGGCGTGCGGGGCGTGCACGCGCACGGCGTCCACACAGGCGGGCCAGGTGCCCTCGACGAGCCAGACGACCGCACGCATCCCATGTCCTCCTCGGTCCACGCCACCCGTCAGATGAGCCGCAGCGCCCCCCACAGTGCCACCACCGACACCGCCAGCGCCGAGGGCACGGCGATCAGGCCCAGCCGGGTGAACTCCCCGAGGTCCACGCCCTCGTCGTGCTGGTGCACGATCCGCCGCCACAGCAGGGTGGCCAGCGAACCGGCGTAGGTGAGGTTCGGGCCGATGTTCACGCCCAGCAGCACCGCCAGCACCGCACCCGCCCCGCCGGGGGCGGCCAGCGGCAGCAGCACCAGCACGGCGGGCAGGTTGTTGATCAGGTTGGCCAGTACGGCGGCCAGCGCGGCGATCCCCAGCAGCGCGAGCAGCCCGCTCCCGGACGGCAGCAGATGCCCGAGCGCGTCCGAGAGGCCGTTGTCCACGACCGCCCGCACCACCACGCCCAGCGCCAGCACGAACGCCAGGAACGGCGGCGCGGCCGCCCGCACCACGGACAGCGGGGTCGCCTGCCGCCGCACCACCGCCCGCCCGGCCATGACCAGCGCGCCCGCCGCCGCCGCCCACGCCGGATCGACGCCGAACGCCGACGTCACCACGAATCCGGCCAGGGTGCAGCCGACGGTCACCAGCGCGAACACCGGCATCGGTGGCTCCTCGCCGGTGTCCCGCGCGGCCGGCGCCGCCGCCGACAGATCGCGGCGGAAGAAGCGCCGGAACACCACGTACTCCACGCCGATCGCGGCCAGCCAGGGCAGTGCCATCAGCGCGGCGAACCGGGTGAAGGACAGCCCGCTCGCCGTAAAGGCCAGCAGGTTCGTCAGATTGGACACCGGCAGCAGCAGTGACGCCGTGTTCGACAGATGCGTGCACGCGTAGACGTGCGGCTTGGGGCGGACGCCGGAGCGGGCGGCCGTGGCGAACACCACCGGGGTGAGCAGCACGATCGTCGCGTCCAGGCTCAGTACGGCCGTGATCACCGAGGCCAGCGCGAACACCGCCGTCAGCAGCCGTACCGGCCGCCCCCGCGACCAGCGGGCCATCCACGCCCCGCAGGCCCGGAACAGGCCCTCCACGTCGCAGAAGTGGGCCAGTACGAGCACCGCGGCCAGGAATCCGACCACCGGGCCCAGCCGGGCCACCTCGTCGCGGGCGTGGTCCAGGGAGATGGCGCCGGTGAGGATGGCGATCCCGGCGGCGGGCACCGCGAGGACGGCCTCGGTCCAGCCGAAGGGCCGTACCACCGCCCAGGCGAGCACGGCGACGAGCAGGACGGCCGACAGAGCCTCGGCGAGCGGGGTGTTCAGGGGGATCCTCCGGATCGGTGGTGATGTGCCCGCTCATGAAAACAGACCCCGGTGCGCCGGGCCGACCGGGACCCGGCGCCGTCCGGCCCGGTCAGGCGCCCGAACCGGGGGCGAAGACGGTCAGGCGCACCGAGGAGGAGTTCCCGGAGACCGGTACCGGACCGCCCGTCCAGGTCACCTTCAGCGGGTCCCGCTCATCGGGCGGGGTGACCACCAGCGAGGTCGGCTTCTGCGACTTCGCGCCGCTGACCTGCGGGTTGGAGAAGGTCAGCCCGGCCCAGGCGCTCTGGCCGGGGCGGAGGGTGACCGTCACCGGGGAGCCCGGGGTGCGCTCGGGGTCGCGGCCGAGCTGGGTGCCGGAGGCGTTCACGAAGGCCGCGCCCGGATAGCCGCGCAGGGTGCAGGTGCGGGGCGACCTGTTGGTGAGGACGACGGGGAAGTTCTCCTGCCCGGCGCCCGGATCGTTCCGGCCCACGGCGGCCCGTAGCTCCGAGGTGTGGCAGCGGGTGCTCCTGGCGCTGTCGGGCCTGACGGTCTTCGTCGCCGTGTCCGGCGCCGAGCTGGGGGTCGTGGTGCCGCCGCTCTGGGTCACCGGCGAGGGGGTGCCGGCCGCGTCGGGCGAGCCGGTGGACTCGGCCGGGGCCGACGTCTCGGTCGCGGGGGCCGCCGAGCCGGACACCGTCTTCGCCGGGGCCGCGCCCACGTCACCGTTGCCGCAGGCGGTCAGGAGGCCCAGTACGGCGGCGGAGCCCACGAGCAGGGTCCCGCACCGCCTGGCCGGGGATGAGTTCGCCATGTCGCACAAGCCTCCCTGTAATCCACGGCGCGCGAGGTCCGCGTGCCGTCGGCGCCGGATGCGCCGTCACAGCTTCCGATGCGCCGTGCGGCGGAAAAGTTCGGGACGAGGCAGAAAAACTTCCGCGCCTGAAGAAGTCTCCGCTCAACGGGGCCTCCCCGCCACGCCGGACGAGGGTTCCCCCCGATCAGGTGACCCGGAGCGAGCGGAGTATGCCGTCGGTGGCGTCCGGGCCGCCGTGCTGGCGCACCTGCACGTACACCTGCGGGCCGTGCGCGCCGTCCGAGGGGCGCAGCGCGGACTCGGTGACCGAGCCCCCGCCCGCGCAGCCGCTCCACACCCGGACCGTGCCCCGCCATCCCGGCCCGGTGAACGCGTGCCGGTCCGCGCCCCGGCAGCCGGAGTGCGCCAGGGCGCCCACCCGGCCGGTGAGATCCCCCTCGCCCACGCCGACGAAGACCCCGTTCACCGGCTCCCCGAGGTCGGACCAGCGGGACAGGTCGTCGGCGACCACCAGCCCCGGCTCCTTGCCGCCGGACAGCCCGAGGACGCGCGGGTCCCACCCGGAGTCGCGCAGCTCCCGGTCCCAGCCCGCGGGCACCTCGACGGCGATACGGCCGGAGGCGTCCCGTACCCGCGCCGCGCCGGCGCCCCCGGCGGGCCGGTGCGGGAACAGCGCCGCCACGCTCCCGGCCGCCACGAGGGCAAGCGCGGCCGCCATGACGAGGACCGCGCGCCTGCCCCGCACCGCGCCGGACCACCTGGGCCGGGCAGGGGCCGCCGCCAGCCGGTCCAGCTCGTCGGCGAACGCCCGCGCGGAGGGCCAGCGCCGCTCGCGGTCCGGCTCCAGCGCCCGCAGCACCGCCCGCTCCACTGCGGGGTCCAGGTCCGGCCGCAGACGGCTCGGCGGCAGCACCCTGCCCGGCGGGCCCGGCACGGTCCCGGTCAGCAGCTCGTAGCCCACCGCGCCCAGGCCGTAGACGTCGGCGCGTTCGTCGATGCCGGCGCCCGGCTCGGCCTGCTCCGGGGGCTGGTAGCCCGCCGAACCCGCCGCGAGGGTCAGCGCCGACGCCTGCGCCAGGCACTTGGCCAGCCCCAGGTCGGCCAGCAACAGCCGGCGCCCGCCGTCCGGGGCGGTGCGCAGCAGCAGGTTGGTCGGCTTGATGTCCCGGTGCACGATCCCCGCCTCGTGCAGCGCGGCGGCGCCCCGCGCGGCCAGCGCCGTCAGCTCCAGCGCCTCGGACACCGGCGGGGGACCGTCGACGCACAGGTCGGCGAGGGTGCCTCCGTCGGCGTACTCCATGACGAAGTACGGCCTGCCGTCGTCCAGTTCGCCGATGTCGTAGACCTGCACCACCCGGCTGGACCCCGCCCGGCGCAGCAGCCGCGCCTCGGCGAGGAAGCGCTCGCGCACATCGAGGCGGTGGGACCAGTTGTCGGCGAGCACCTTGACCGCCACCAGGGCGTCCAGTTCGTCGTCGTGGGCGAGCCACACCGTGGCGAACGCCCCGCTGCCCAGGCGATGTTGAAGGCGGTACCGGCCGATCCGCTCCGGGGGGTGCATACGACTATCATGCCTGGCCCGAGATCGACTCCGAGAGGAGAGCCGACGTGCCGGACGCCGCGACGGCCGAGGAGCTGGCCCGCCTGGCGGCCGCGGGCGACCGGGCTGCCCTGGACCGGCTGCTGGCCGGGCTGCGGCCGGAAGTGGTGCGCCGCTGCGGGCGCTTCCTGCCCTGCCGGGAGGACGCCGAGGAGGCCGCCCAGGACGTACTGCTCCAGGTGGCCCGGCACATCGGTGGCTTCGAGGGTCGCAGCCGTTTCAGCACCTGGCTCTACACGGTCGTCGCCAACTGCTGCCGGCAGAAGTACCGCGAGCTGAAGCGGCGGGCCGCCGAACAGCCGGCCCCCGCCGAGGTGCCGGAGGCCGCCGACCCGCGCACCACCAGCGTCATCGCGGGCTCCCGGGTCGATCTGCTGGAGGCGCTTGACCGGCTGGAGCGCGAGCACCCGCACCTGGTCGCCCCGCTGGTCTACCGCGACCTGTGCCAACTGGAGTACGCCGAGGCCGCCGAACGCGCGGGCATTCCGCTGGGCACGCTGAAGTCCCGGCTGCACGAGGCCCGTAGGCTGGTACGGCCCTGGCTGCGCGCCCAGTGACCCGCCACCGGGGCGGGTCGGGGGAGGCTCACTTCTTGTAGCCGAGCACCGTCATCATGCCGCTCTCCGAGTGGTACTGGTTGTGGCAGTGCAGCATCCACAGACCGGGGTTGTCGGCGTCGAAGTCGATGACCAGCTTGCGGTGGGGGAGCACCACGGCGGTGTCCTTGCGGGCGCCCACCGCGTCGAGGCCGGTCAGTGCGAAGGTGTGGCCGTGCAGATGCAGCGGGTGCCACATGTCGGTGGCGTTGATCAGGGTCATCCGCACCCGCTCCCCGGCCCGCACCGCGTGCCGTTCACGCACGTCGTACTGCTTGTGGTCGAAGCCCCAGTCGTACCTCGCCATGGTGCCGGTGACCTTGATGCGCATCTTGCGGTCCGGCTCGCGGTGGTCAAGGGCGACGGAGTCGGCGGGCACCAGACGGCGCGCCGGAAGCACCTCGCCGTCCAGCTCCGGCACCTTCACACCCGCAGGTGGAACGGTTCTGCCGTTGTCCGTACGGAGCACCGCGAGCGCCTGCCCGCTCTTGCCCTCGGCCAGCGCGACCAGCGGGAACACCCCGTCCTTGGCGGTGATCAGCACGTCGTACCGCTCCGCCATGCCGACCAGCAGCGCGTCCGTCTCCCGGTGCTGGACCGGGTAGCCGTCGGTGTGCGTCACCGTCAGCCTGTGGCCGCCGAGCGCCACCCGGAAGGCGGTGTCCGAGCCCGCGTTGATGATGCGCAGCCGCACCCGCTCGCCGGGACGGCACTTGAACGAGGTCGGCGCGCCCGGCCGGCGCCCGTTGATCAGGTAGATCGGGTACGAGACATTGCCGCCGACCCCGTCCAGGATGCGGCTCCGGGACCCGTGCAGCATCCGGTTGGGGCCGGTGTTCTTCGGCGGGCTGGGCATGGCCGACATCGGGGGCTCGTGCGGGTGGGCGGTCGGGCGCCGCTCGGGGCCCATCATCGCCATGCCGCCCCCCGGCTTGAGCTGCTGCAGCACCTTCTCCGGGGTGGAGCCGTCGACGCCGTCCACCCAGTCGTCGAGGACGACCACCCACTCCTTGTCGTACTTCAGCGGCTCCCTGGGGTCGTCCACCACGAGCGGCGCGTACAGGCCCCGGTCCGGCTGCATGCCGACGTGGCTGTGCAGCAGGTAGGTGCCGGGATGGGCGACGGTGAAGCGGTAGTTGAAGTCCATCCCGGACGGGATGGAGTCCTGGGTGAGGCCCGGTGTGCCGTCCATGTCGCAGCGCAGCCGGACGCCGTGCGAGTGGAGCGTGGTGGTCTCTGGCAGCCGGTTGGCGAGCGTGATGCTCAGCACGTCCCCGGCGGTCGCCCGCACCAGCGGTCCGGGCAGCGCGTCCTGGTAGGCCCAGGTGCGCACCGACCGGCCGCCCAGGTCCAGCGTGGTCGCACCGGCCGTGAGCGTGACCATGCGTACCCGGCCCGACCCGCGCCGCCGCTCGGCCGCACGGACCTCCGGACCCGAGGGTTCGACGTAACCCGCGGGCCCCGGCGGTACGAAGTTCCCCGCCGCCATCATCGTGCCGCGCGGTCCCGGCCGGGGCCGGGGGCCCGAGTCGGAGCAGGCGGCCAGGAGTCCCGCGCCCGCGGCAGCGAGCGGGACGCGGAGGAGAGTACGCCGCGAAGGTGTATGCATGTAGGAAATAAGACACTTTTTGTGCTCATATGTGATGGATCTGAGGGCGGCGCGTCTGCTGGTGTCGGCCCGGCGAAGTGTCCGGGGCGCCGGGTACCGGGGGAGTGCGCGGCTGATCTGGCTCGATTTACGGGTGAGTACCCTCGCGGTACCGTGAGGGCATGCCAGCTCTCAACGTGGAGTTCAGCGAGCGCGAACTAGCGGACTTGCGGGCGATCGCCAAGGAACGCGGTACGTCGATGAAGGCCCTGGTGCGGGAGGCGGCCGCGGCGGACATCGCCCGGCACCGGGCGCTGAAGGAGGGTGCGGAGACCTTCCGGGCCTTCTTCACCGCGCACGCCGAGGAGTTCGCCGCCGCCTTCCCCGACGACGAGGCCGTTCCGGCCAGGGGCGAGGCCGCCTGACCGGCGATGGCCCCCCTCATCCACATCGACGTCCCCTGGCTGCTCCAGCGTCATGAGGACGTCCTGCCCGAACAGCCCTCGGTGGACGACTTCTCCGCCCTGGTCGCCGCCGTCGCCCGGCACCGCGTCGACCCGCCCCGGCTCGGCGTCGACTCCGACCCCGCCTGGCGGGCTGCCGCCCTGCTGCACACCCTCGCCGTGCTCCGCCCGCTCCCCGCGGCCAACGCCCGCTTCGCCTGCGCCACCGCCGTCGCCTACCTGCACATCAGCGGCGCCGGCATCGACCCGCCGTACGGTGCCCTGGTGGACCTCGTCCGCGACCTGACCGACGGCCGCGCCGACGTGTACGGCGCGGCCGAACGGCTGAGGTCCTGGCGGATCTGACACCGCCCCGGCGGACGGGGGAAGCCGTACGGCGATCGGCCGGGGGGGCCTTCGCGAGGGCCGGGCACAGTCCACACCGGGCCGGCGTGGCGGGAGAAGGGTGCGCGCCGGGCCGTCCTGTGCGCGAGTTTCACACGGGGCGCACAGAACCCGACTTCCCTGCAAATCCGGTGATGTGGGACGCGCTCCTTGTTGCGTGTGGAGAAGTTGTGCGAGGGTTGACACTCCCGCGCGGGGGGTGAAGTCCGGAACCGATTCGGCGGTTGGGCCACCGGGCCGGGGGACGCCGGGGCGGAGCCGTGGGTCCCGTTCACTCCGTGCGCACCCCGGAGGACCGCTCCCACGCTCCGCACGCGCCAAAGGAAACCGCTCAGTGACCACCCCTCAGCCTCCCCTTCCCCCCTACCTGCCCGGCACGGCGGCGGGGGAGTCCGACGAGTCCACGGCCGCGCCGCTGCGCGCCGGTTCGGACACGGAGGCGTCCCGGTCCGCCGCCCTGCTGATGGCCCGGCACTGGCAGCCCGCCGCCGACTACGCCGTGATCTGCCTCGCCGGCCCGGGACCGCTGGCCCACATGGTCACCGCCGCCGTCTTCCACCAGGCCCTGGACCGGCTCGCTCTCGGCGAGCCCGCGGAGGCGCTGCGGCCCCGGCTGCTGGTGGCGGTACGGGACACCGTCCTCGACTGGGCGGCCACCGACCGCCTCACCGCCGCCCTGCCCGGCCTCGCCAAGCCCGCCGGGGGACGCGGGATGCGCGCCGCGAACTCCCTCACCCCGGAGAACCGCACCCTCGCCGAGCGCGCCTTCCACCAGCTGCCCCGGCTGGAACAGAGCCTCCTGTGGCACACCGAGGTCGAGGCCGAGCCCGTCACCGTGCCCGCCGCGCTGCTCGGCGTCGACCCGGTGGGCGCGGCCGCCGCGCTCGAACAGAGCCGGGAGAAGCTGCGCGCGGGTGTGCTGCGCGCACACCGCGAGCTGGCGCCCAGTGGGGAGTGCCGCCACTACAACCGGCTGCTCGATGTGCCGGTGCGCCGGGGCGGGGGCGTACTGCCCGATGTCCGCCAGCACTTGGACGCCTGCTCCTACTGCCGGTACGCCGCCGAACAGCTCGGCCAGATCGACAGCGGGGCCGGGCTGCTGCTCGCGGAGGCGGTCCTCGGCTGGGGCGCCCGCCGCTACCTCGACTCCCGGCCGGGGCGGGGCCAGGCCGCCGCCGCTCCGAGCGGCGTGCCGCGTTCCGGCGGACGGCGGCGGGCGGGCAAGCGGGCCGCGGGGCAGCGCGGTACCGGGTGGTCGCTGCGTACCGGGGCGGGTGTCGTCTCGGCCGGGCTGCTGGCGACCGGGCTGGCCTTCGCCGTCTGGCCCGAGGCGGAGGGCGGCCGCACCCCGGTGGCCTCCGCCGGGGCCGCCCCCGCCGCCGACCCCCGGACCGCCGAGCCGTCGGCGACCGCCTCGGCCACCCTGCCCGTGGCCGGCCGGCCGATCCGGCTGCGCAACGCGGGGGCCGCGCTGTGCCTGGGCATCAAGGGCGAGCCGGAGCGTGGCGGGCTGGTGACACTGGCCCTGTGCTCGGACGCCGTCACCCAGCAGTGGACGTACGACGCGGACGGCCTCCTGCACAGCCAGGCGGACCCCGAGCTGTGCCTCGACTCCCACGCCGACGCCGCCGTCGTCATCCTCGGCACCTGCGACGACGCGGGCACCGAGCGGGGGGAGGACGTGCGCTACGACCTCACGGTGCGGGGCGAGCTGCTGCCCCGCTGGGACGAGACCCTCGCGCTGGCCGCGGCGGACGCGCGTCCCGGCGCCGACATCGTGGTCTCGCTCCGCGATCGCTCCCCCGCCCAGCACTGGCTGACCGACACCCCGTCGGCCACCCCCGGCTCGCTGTCGGCGGCGGAGACCTCCGAGAGGCCGGCCTGATCGACGAGTACCGGCAACTCTTCGGCCGGGACCCCGAGTTCATCGACGCGCACAGCATCCGCGAGGACAGCGGATGCGTGCTGCGCCACGAGCGCACCTTCATGCGCCCCGCCGCGTTGTCGCCGGTTGCCTTGGCTTCGTCATGACGCCTTCCGAGCCGGGAGGGTCCGTCGCACAGGCGGCTCAGACGTCCTGGGCCGCCCGGTCCGGCACCGCCGCGGCGGGTACCGCCGCCGGGCCGGCTGCGACATGGCTCAGATCACGGCCACGGGTCTCCTTCAGGACCGCCACGGTGATCGTGGTGACCACGGCCGCCCCGGACACGTAGAGCGCGATCGGCGTGGAGCTGCCGAAATCCTTGAGCAGCTCGACCGCGATGATCGGAGCCAGCGCTCCGGCGACGATGGAGGCGAGCTGGGAACCCATCGAGGCGCCGGAATAGCGGACCTTGGTGTCGAACATCTCCGAGATGAACGCGGCCTGCGGCCCGTACATAGCGCCGTGCAGCAGCAGTCCCACGGTGACCGCCAGCGTGATCACTCCGAATGACTTCGTGTCCACCAGCCCGAAGAAGGCGAACGCCCACACGGCCATGCCCGCCGAGCCGATCAGGGTCACCGGCCTGCGGCCGATGCGGTCCGACAGCGCCCCCCACAGCGGGATGGCGAAGAAGTGCACGGCCGAACCGATCAGGACCGCGTTCAGCGCGACGCTCTTGGACAGGTCCAGGTGCTGCGTCACGTAGACGAGGACGAAGGAGGTGATGACGTAGTAGGAGATGTTCTCCCCGAAGCGGGTGCCGATGGCTCCGAGGACTCCGCGCCAGCTCCTGCGGAACACCTCCACGACGGGGGGCTGTTCCTTGACGCCTCGCGCCGCCTCCGCTTCCGCTTTGGCCTGCGCCTCCAGGAAGACCGGGGACTCGCTGACCGAGACGCGGATCCACAGCCCGATCATCACCAGGACACCGGAGAGCAGGAAGGGAACACGCCAGCCCCAGGACCGGAACGCCTCGTCGGACTGGACGGCTGCCAGCAGCGCCAGGACGCCAGTGGCCAGCAGGTTGCCGCCGGGGGCCCCGGACTGCGGCCAGGAGGCCCAGAAGCCGCGGTGCTTGTCGCCGCCGTGCTCGGAGACCAGCAGCACCGCGCCGCCCCACTCGCCGCCCAGCGCGAAGCCCTGGACCAGACGCAGCAGGGTGAGCAGGACCGGCGCGCCGACGCCGATCGCGTCATAGGTGGGCAGCAGGCCCATGGCGAACGTGGCGCCCCCCATCATCAGCAGGCTGACCACGAGCAGCTTCCTGCGTCCGACCTTGTCGCCGAAGTGCCCGAAGACGACGCCGCCCAGCGGCCGGGCGGCGAAACCGATCGCGTAGGTGATGAAGGCGATCAGCGTCCCCACGAGCGGGTCGCTCGTGGGGAAGAAGAGCGTGTTGAACACCAGCGCGGCCGCCGAGCCGTAGAGGAAGAAGTCGTACCACTCGATGGTGGTGCCGATCAGGCTCGCGCCGACGATCCGGGCTATGCCGCCGGAGCTGCCGCGGTCGGCCCGTCCGGCGGTCTGGGTGTCGTTCATCAGGGTCACCAGTTTCACTTGCGGGGACGTGTCGATCGGTGCCGAGTGCCGTCTTCCGAGGTGGCCTGCGCGGCGGGAGGCGCGCAGGCCACCGGTCGGAGAAGCAGAACGGCACGTCGGCCGACACGCGTGATGGCCGGAAACATAGAGTCCGTGTGCCATGAACATCTATGTGTGAGCCCACTACACCGATGGCCGTATGTGTGGGCTCTCGGACCACGTCGTGTGGTCAGGTGCCGTGCGTGGCCGTGGACGAGTCCACCGGACCAGGCGGGAGGACACAGCGGCGACCGTGCCGTTCAGCTTCGCTTCTCGCGGTCCAGCGGACAGGCGGTGAGCAGGGTCGCGCGATCCGCTCCCGCCGGACGGGTCACGGTGTGGTCCCCCGGGGGAAGGTGACTTCCGGTCAGCCAGCCCTCCAGCGCCGTGAAGGCGGAACGGTGACACGGCACCATAGGACGGAGCTTGTCCGGGAAGGTGTCCACCAGAGCGTCGGTGTGGGTGCCGTCCTCGATGCGGTAGTAGCGCAGCAGGGCGCCCCGTCCGGCCCGGTGGACCATACGGGCGTAGACGTCGGAGTCCTGACTGATCGGCAGCAGCACGTCCAGGGTGCCCTGAAGGGTGATGAGGGGTTTGCCGATGCGGCCGGTCAGGGCGATGCGGTCGACGGCACGGTGCACGGCCTGCGGCCGCGTCGTCCAGTCGTAGTCGGCGTCGCACGCCGGGGTGCCCGGCGCGCAGAACGGCGTTCCCGCCTCGGTCGCGCCGTCGTAGCCGGGGTCGATCTCCTCCCGGTAGACGCGCTGCGTCAGATCCCAGTAGACCGCGTGGTGAGAGG
Source organism: Streptomyces griseoluteus (assembly GCF_004784465.1). Lineage (GTDB taxonomy): Bacteria > Actinomycetota > Actinomycetes > Streptomycetales > Streptomycetaceae > Streptomyces > Streptomyces griseoluteus. The sequence goes on from NZ_SRRU01000009.1 coordinate 30,549, forward strand.
GCCACAGGAACTCCGAGCCGGCCGGATAGCCGGCCTTGTGCATGGCATCGAGGGCTGTCTGCGCGCCGGGTCCTCCGGCGGCGTACCGGGGGTAGTTCCGCAGGGCGGACGGCAGGAAGGTGAGCAGGTGCGGTCCCTCGGCACGCCAGAGGGTGCCTTCCCAGTCGACGCCGCCGTCGTAGAGCTCGGGGTGGTTCTCCAGCTGCCAGCGCACGAGGTAGCCGCCGTTGGACAGTCCGGTGGCGATGGTGCGGACCGGCGGCCGGTGGTAGCGCTCCGCGACGACCCGCCGTGCGGCCCGCGTGAGCTGGGTGAGGCGCGTGTTCCACTCGGCGATGGCGTCGCCGGGCCGGCGGCCGTCGCGGTGGAAGGCGGGGCCGGTGTTGCCCTTGTCGGTGGCGGCGTAGGCGTAGCCGCGCGCGAGCACCCAGTCGGAGACGGCCTTGTCGTTGGCGTACTGCTCCCGGTTGCCGGGGCTGCCGGCGACCACGAGTCCGCCGTTCCAGTGGTCGGGAAGGCGGATGACGAACTGGGAGTCGTGGTTCCAGCCGTGGCTGGCGTTGGTGGTCGAGGTGTCGGGGAAGTAGCCGTCGATCTGGATGCCGGGCACGCCCGTGGGTGTTGGCAGGTCCCTGGGGGTCAGTCCGGCGTAGTCGGCGGGGTCGGTGTAGCCGGAGGCCGCGGTCGTGGCCGTGGTCAGCCCGTCGAGGCAGACGGCCCGCTGGCGGGCGGCACCCGGTACGCGCAGCAGGGCGCTGCCCGCGCAGTGACCCACCGGTGCGCCGTCCCCCGTGGCTGAAGCCGCCGCGGTGGCCGGCACCGGAAGAAGCGAGGCGGAGGCCGCGAGCGACAGCGCAGCCAGGAGCCCTCGGCGTCGTGCGGGCCGGCCGCGGAGGGAGAGGACGGTGGTGCGGGAGGGGGGCATGCGAGACCTCCGGTGTGGAGTCGGATACGGCCGAGCCGGGTGGTGGGGCGCGGTCGTGATGGGCCGGGGTTGATCCGGGGCCGGGCGCGTCCGGAGGGACGGCGCGGGAGGCGCTCGCGTCACACCGGCCTCTCACGGCCGCGTCGCGGTCCGCCGGGCGGGTCCCCCGGGTTGGTGCGTGGTGAGGGACGTGTGCCGGCGGGCCCCGGCGGTGCTTCGCAGGACGGCACCGGCCACGGGGGCGGGACGTCGTCACGGATGCGGGGTGGCGGTTCCGCCCGGGGTCAGGGACAACCGCCGTCGGCGACGGTGAAGTAGCCCGTCGGCGACTCCTTCAGGGTGTGCGTGACGAAGGTGTTGTACAGGCCCATGTTCTGGTTCGACCCCTTGGCGTAGGTGTAGCCGCCGCCGGTCGTGGCCCGTCCCGCCTGGACGTGAGCGTAGTTGCTGCCCGTCCAGCAGGAGGCCGCCGTGCCGGTGGTGGCCGCGGTGACCGTCCCCGAGGGACTTCCGGCCACGCCGTGGGCGTCGCGCGCGGCGACGGTGTAGCTGTGCGAAGTGCCCGGCGCCAGACCGGTGTCCGTGTACGAGGTGCCGCTCGCCGTGCCGACCGGGCCTCCGTCACGCTGGACGACGTAGTCCGTGGCGCCGCTGACCGCGTTCCAGCTCAGGCCGATGCTGGTGGTGGTGGCCCCGGTCACCGCCAGCCCGGTGGGCGCCGGCAGCGATCCGGGCACCGTGCCCGAGCCGGCCAGGCCGAAGAATGCGGCGATCCAGTAGCTGGAGCAGATCGAGTCGAGGAAGTACGGCGCGCCGGTGCTGCCGCACTGCTGGGCGCCGGAGCCAGGGTCGACCGGGGTGCCGTGGTTGATGCCGGGTACACGGTTGACCTCGACCGCGACCGTGCCGTCGGCGGCCACGTACTCGTCGTGCTGGGTGGAGTCGGGACCGATGGCGGAGGTGCGGGTGGGCGTCTGGGACAGGCCGTGCACCGCGGTCCACTGGTCGCGCAGTTCCGTGGCGTTGCGCGGCACGACCGTCGTGTCCTGGTCGCCGTACCAGACGGCCACCCGCGGCCACGGCCCCGCGTACGTCGGGAAGGCGTCCCGCACGCGCTTCGCCCACTCACCCGGACTGAGGTCCACGCCGGGGTTCATGCAGGTGTAGGGGCTGTTGTCCTTCGTGCAGTCGTGGGGCAGACCCGCGACGACCGCACCCGCCGAGAAGACGTCCGGATAGGTGGCCAGCATGACCGCGGTCATGGCCCCGCCTGCGGACAGACCTGTCACGTAGACCCGCGAGGGGTCGGCGCCCAGGGCGGATACGGCATGGCCGGCCATCTGCCGGAGGGACAGGGCCTCACCCTGGCCGCGCTGGTTGTCGGTGCTCTGGAACCAGTTGAAGCACTTGTTCGGGTTGTTCGCCGACGTGGTCTCCGCGAGCACCAGCAGGAACTTGTCGCGGTCGGCGAGCTGGGGCAGTCCGGAGTTGTCCGCGTAGACCTGTGCGCTCTGTGTGCAGCCGTGCAGCGCGAGCACGACGGGTGCCCCGGCCGGCAGTCCCGCGGGACGGTAGGTGTACATGGTCAGCGCGCCGGGATTCGACCCGAAGGCGGTCACCCGGGTGAGCGAGACGGACGCCTGGGCGGTCGGGGCGGGACCGGCCAGGGCGGCGCCCAGGACGAGGAGGACGACGGCGACGAGGCGGAACACGCCACGGCGCCGCGGAGCCCGAGGCGGAGTCTTTCCCGAGGATGGTGTCATGTGCGGCTCCTTCGTGGGGCGTCCGGTGCACCGGCGGCGCCTCACGCAGCGCCAACCCACCGGGCGTGCCGGAACCGTAAGGTCGGGCCGGTGCGGACACCATGGCGCGGGACACCACAGTGGGGCCCGGGCGAGTCGGCACCGGGGGGATTGCGCCGTCCCCGGCCGTTCTGCTAGCCCGGCTGCCACGGTGACCGTCGTCCGCCCGGCCCGGTGGGCGCCGGACGGTGCACGGAGACGCCGGGGCGTCCGACGCCGTCCGCGCGGCGCACGACTGGACGGCGGTGCGCCCTCCACCCGTGACGGCGTCCGGCGGGCGGCACTTCAGCGGGCTGTTCCGCAACGAGGCTTTGCGGGCGGGCCGTTGTTCGGGGGGCGTGCGACGGCGCGAACGTTCCCGCCGAGCGGTCCCGGCCGCCCCGGCGGCCGTTCCGTCGACAGCGGTGCCCGTGCGTCCACCCGGTGTTCCCGGTCAGCGCAACCGCGCCCCTGCGTCGGCCAGCCGGGTGTGCCAGTCACGCATCAGCGCCAGGGCGCCGTCGTTGAGCAGCGTGTCCATCAACCCGCCGGCCGCGGCTGTTCCGGGTCCGGCCTGCTCCAGGACCCGGTGCTGCTCGGCGCTCGGCGAGGGCGACACGGAGGCGCCCCGCCCTACGAGGGCCCAGCGCCGTCCGTCGACGGCCAGCAAGAGGGTGCCGAGCCGGGTGAGACGGCCCGTCACCGTGCGCGGGTCCACCCGCAGGACGCTGCCGAGGGAACGGTCCCGCAGGTGCAGCTCGCCGGGGCGCAGAGTGGCCAGTACGGGCTGGCACCGGGTGCCGTTCCAGATGCTGCGCCGCCAGTGGACGATCCCCGCGTGGCCGGTCTCCGTGCTCATGCCGAAAATCATGGCATGGACACACGGAGCCTGGACGGAAGCGGCCTACGACTCCTCCGTCAGGACGGACGGGTTCAGGGTGGCGGGGGAGGCGTGGCCGGAGAGGGCCAGGGTCAGGTCGAGTTCCGCGAGGATGCCGCGGACGACGTGCTCGACGCCCGCCTGGCCGTCCAGCCCGAGCCCGTACGCGTAGGGGCGGCCGAGCAGGACCGCGCGGGCGCCCAGGGCGAGCGCCTTGGCGATGTCGTCGCCGGTGCGGATGCCGCTGTCGAACAGCACGTCGAGCCGGTCGCCGACGGCACCCACGACACCCGGCAGGGCGTCGGCGGCGGCGACGGAGCCGGCGACCTGGCGGCCGCCGTGGTTGGAGACCACGACCCCGTCCATTCCGGCGTCGGCGGCCGCGCGGGCGTCGTCCGGGTGCAGGATGCCCTTGAGGACGATGGGGCCGTCCCAGTGCTCCCGCAGGAACGCCAGGTCCGGCCAGGTGTGCCCGGCGTCCCCGAAGAGGCCGAGGAAGCGGAGTACGGCCGCGTTCGGGTCCTCCTCCACCGGCTTGGCGAGCCCTGCCCGGAAGGCGGGGTCGGTGAAGTAGTTGGCGGTGCCGACGCCGTGCAGGAACGGCAGGTACGCCCGGTCCAGATCGCGCGGGCGCCAGGACAGCAGCGGGGTGTCCAGGGTGACGACCAGCACCGAGAACCCGGCCGCCCGCGCCCGGCCCAGGAAGCTCCGGGTCACCTCGCGGTCGCTGCCCCAGTAGAGCTGGAACCACCGCTCGGCGTCCCCCATCGCCTCCGCGACGGTCTCCATCGGCGTGCTCGACGCCGACGACAGGATGAACGGCACGCCCTGCGCGGCGGCGGCCCGCGCGGCCCCGCACTCCGCGTCCGGGTGCATGATCGACAGCACGCCGACGGGCGCGAGGGCCAGCGGCGCGGGCAGCGTACGGCCCAATACCCTTACGGAGAGGTCGCGTTCCTCGACGTCCCGCAGCATGCGCGGTACGATCCTGCGGCGCTCCAGCGCGGTGCGATTGGCCCGCTCGGTGCTGCCGTTCCCGGCGCTCCCCGCGACGTACCCGACCGGGCCCGGCCCGAGCCGGTGCTCCGCCAGCTCCTCGAGCCGGGTCAGATCGGTGGGCAGCCGGGGGACTGTCCCGTTCATCCCGTTCAGATAGATCTCGTACTGAAAGTCGGCCCACCGAGCACCCACGCCGCCGCTCCTTTTCGCTGGGGTGTCATGCTCAGTTCAGTGTGCCTCAGGGGGTGGGTGTAGCCGCAGCCCGGTCGGTGGTGTGCACCTGGGCGCGGGGGAGTTCGCGCAGAGTGCGCAGGGGCGAGAGGAGCGCGGGCAGCAGGCTCAGGGTCATCCCGGCCGCGCCCACGCAGAGGGTGAGCCGGGCGCCGAGGAGCGACCCGGCGGCGCCGCCCAGCACACCACCCAGGGCGAGGCCGCCCCACGAGACGAACCTGGCGGTCGCGCTCATCCGGCCCATGAGCCGGTCCGGCGTCAGCGCCTGCTGGAAACTCGCCTGCGCCACCATCCGAACGACCCCGCCCAGCGACAGCGCGGCCAGCCCGAGCGCCGCCACCCAAACGCTCCAGCCGGGCTGCGCCAGAGCCATCAGGGCGGTCAACGGGCAGGTCACGAGCGGTGCGAGCCAGATGACCGGCCCCTGCCCGAGCCACCCCGACACCCTGGCCGCCAGCAGCGCGCCCAGCAGACTCCCGCATCCCATGCCCGACAGGACGAGGCCGATCCCGAAGGACCCGAGGTGGATCTCCCGCGCCAGGAACACCATCAGCATGGTCTGATACATCACCAGGAAGGTGTTGAACACCCCGTCCGTCAGTACGGTCGCGCGGAGCACCGGCCGGTGCAGGACGAATCTCAGCCCCTCCTTGATGTCCCGCCCCAGCCGGAGACGCTCGCCGCGCTCGGGTTGGGGTTCCCGCTTGCGGATGCCCGCGGCGAGCACCCCGGAGGCGGCCATCCCCGCCGAACTCACCAGCACCGCGACAGGTGCCCCGAGCCACCCGACCAACGGCCCCGCCACCGCCGGCCCACTGATACTCGTCACCGAACGGACCGCCGACAGCCGCGAGTTCCCCTCCAGGAGATGCTCGCGCCCCACCAGATGCGGCAGATAACTCACGTACGCCACATCGAAGAACACGGTCAGCACCCCGTGCGCCAACGCCACGGCATACAGCCACCAGACCGTCAGCACCCCCGCCCACCAGGCGAGCGGCAACGACAGCAGCACCGACCCCCGCAGCAGATCGGTACTCACCAACACCGACCGCTTCCGCACCCGATCGACCCAGGCCCCGGCCGGCAACCCCACCAACAGCGACCCCGCCACGGACGTCGTACTGAGCAGCCCCACCTGTAACTCCCCGACGTCCAACGCGACGATCGCGATCAACGGCAAGGTCAGGAAGACGACCCGATCCCCCAACTGTCCGAGCGCGGTAGCCACGAACAGCCGCCGGAAGTCGGGTTGACGGAGCAGACCGGAACGGTGGGACGAGAGCATGCGCACGACCTCGGGTGCGGGGGGAAGGACCGGTCAAGCCAACAGTGGGAGGGGCCAGGAGGGCAACGCTCAGGACGGGTTGTCCCGCAGCCAGGCCAGTCGTTCCGCTGTGGTGCGGGTCAGGGGGTGGTGGGGGCCGAAGGTGCGGGTGTAGTCCGTATGGCAGCGGGTGAGGAGGATGATGGCCTCCTCGTGGTCGCCGTTGTCGATCAGGACGTTGGCGAGGTTGTCGCGGGCGTGGAGGGTGTCGGGGTGGGATTCGCCCTTGTGGTGGGTGGTGAGGGTGAGGACTTCGCGGAGGGTGCGGGCCGCTTCGGCGTAGTGCTCGCGGGCGTGGAGGACGGCGGCGAGGTTGTTGCGGCTGGTGAGGGTGTCGGGGTGGGATTCGCCCTTGGTGCGCTGCTGGGTGGTGAGGACCGAGCGCATCACCGCCTCCGCCTCGTCCAGGCGGTCCAGTCGGCACAGGGCCGCGCCCAGGTTGGCGCGGGCGGCCAGGCCGGTGTCCTCGTCCTGGAGGCCCCGGCGCTCCAGCCTGGCGACGAGGGAGCGTAGTTCGCGTTCCGCCTCCGCCCAGTGGCCGGCCTTGACCAGGGCCGCCGCGTGGCTGCTGGTGGCGGAGAGGACCACCGGGTCGTCCGGACCGAGCAGGCGCTTGCGGCGTTCGAGCACGTCCCGGCGCAGGGCGGCCGCCTCCGGCTCGCGGCGCAGGTCCTCCAGCACCGAGGCCAGGCAGGACGCGCTGTCCAGGGTGTGCGGGTGGTCCGGCCCGAGGAGTTCGGCCCGGCTCGTCCACACGCTGCGCCACACCTCCTCCGACTTGCCCAGCTCGCCCGTCACATGCATCAGTCCGGCCAGGTCGGCGGCGGTCGTCAGGGTGTCCTCGTGGACGTAGCCGAGGGTCCGGGACTGGGTGTACACCAGGGACATCAGCCGCTCGCGCGCCTCCTCCTGGCGACCCTCCATGTGGGTCAGCACACGGGCGTAGTCGCGGAACGCCCGCAGTGTTTCCGGGTGTTCGGGGCCGAGCCGCTGACGGGCCGAGTTGGCGCGCATGCCGTAGAACTCGTGCGGGGGCAGGCCGACGCGGCTGATCTCCTCCTCGGTGCCGTCGTCGTTCAGCAGTGTGAAGACCAGGTCCGCAGCCGGGGGCAGTTCCGGTCCGGGGGTCTCCCGGCGACCGTCGTCCCCGCGTTTCCTGCGCCGTCCGAGGGTCATGTCCTGACCCCCTCCTCTTCTCGTCCGGCTCCTGAGGCCCTACGCCCCGGAGTGCACATGGGCGGCCCACAGGCTGGGGCTGCCGGGGAAGGCCGCCCGGCACTCCCGTACGGCGTGGTGCAGGGCGAGGGCCGCGTCCAGCTCCGCCGAGGCGGAGAGGGCGCCGCGCATCCCGCCGTACAGGGTCCGGGTCACGCGTACCGCGACGGCGTCGTGCACCGGCCAGAGGGTGCCGATCGCGTGCGGGTACCCGGCGGTCTGGAAGGCCGAGGTGATGTGGATCGACTCGTCCGCCAGCCGCTCGGAGCCCCGCGCCGTCTCGCAGGCGGACAGCACGGCGAGCCGGGCGTCCGGCAGCTCCAGCCGCGAGATGTGACGTACCGTCAGGGGGTTTTCCTGGTGGTCGTGCACCAGAAGCCGGGCCCCGGACGGGTCGTCCGGCTCGCTCACCCCGTGGCAGGCGAAGTGGACGTACGGATGGGCGGGCAGCGCCGCCATCACCCCGGCGAACGTGGCACGCGGGCCCGCGATCACCTCCGTCGGCAGCAGTGCGCTCAGCTCCCGCACCTCCCGGCGCACCCCACCGAGCCGGCGGGCGCCGGGCGCGTCGGGCACGACCACCGCGAGCACGCGCCCGGCAGGAGGCGGGCCGGCCGCACGGGCGCGGGCGTACGCCAGGGCACGGACGGTCGGCGTGTAGGAGGAGACCGCCCGGTCCAGCACCGTACGGGACGGGTCGCCGTGGTGACCGGACGCGTGCAGCGGCAGCGCGGCCAGCGGGCCGCCCGGCGACCACCACAGCCTCGGCCAGACACCGTCCGTCGGCGGGGCGGACAGCCTCAGCGCGTCGAGGACCGGCCCGGTGACGTGGTCCCACGTCCAGGCGAGCACCTCCGCGACCGTCTCCTGCGCGGCCCGCTCCCCGTCCGGTACGGCCGCGTCGGCGAGCGCGGTGCCGAGCCGGCGCGCCTGTGCCTCCACGGCGGCAGGTCCGGCGCCGGGCAGCGGGACCGGCAGCACCCGGCCCGGCAGCAGGACCAAGGCGTCGCTGCGATAGGGGCTCGCGTACACCAGGACCACCGGCCCCCGCCCGGCACACGCCCGCACCTCGGCGGTCGTCGGACCGTCCAGGAAGTCGCCGAAGCCCGGCAGGGTGCGGATCTCGGTGACCAGGTCCTGCCAGCGGGCCGCGAGCACGTGCCGCTCGTCGGTGTCCCGCTCGGCGGGGTCCAGCGCGTCGATGAGATCCCGCAGCTCCATGAAACGGTCGGCGGCTTCCGGATACGCCTCACGCAACCGCTCCAGCTCGGCGCGGGCCGAGATGGTCCGCCCGAGCAGCACCCCGCGCCCCTGCTCCAGCAGCAGCACCGCCTGGTCGAGCCGGCCCAGGTGCACCGCGCACGCGGCGGCGTCCGCGGCGAGCCCCTGCACACTGGTCAGCCCGTGCTCCTGGTCGTCGCGGGTGAGGCGTCTGCCGATGCTGAACGGCAGCAGGGCGAGGGCGAGTTCGAACCCGTCGAGCGCCTGCTCCCACCGGCCCGCGTCCGCCGCCGCGATGCCCCAGGAGTACGCGGCCCGCACGCGCTGCGCGGCGGGCAGCGCCGTGATCCCGGCGACCTGCCGGTAGGCGTCCTCCGCCGCGAGCAGCACCGCCGGGTCCTCGGTCATCGCGTGCAGGGCGCGCAGCGCGGAAGCGTACGACTGGAGCCGGTTGGCGGTGGGGGCCGCGCCGGGGGCCGACGCCCACACGGACCGGCCGAGCGTGGTCACCGCCTGGTTCAGCAGCGTCGGGTCCCCGGCCGCGCGGGCGCCCGTGAGCTGGGACAGGCCCAGGTTGTGCAGATAGTCGGCGTGCGCCGAGGTGCCGTACGCCGTCCGCTCCACGGCCTCGGTCAGCATGGCGGCCGACTCGGCGAGGTCGGCCGGGTCGCCGCCGGACCGGTACCGCTGGAAGAGGGCGTTGCCGAGGTGGTTCAGTCGCATGGCCCGCTCCGCGCCGCCCGGTGGAGTGCGGGCCAGCACGCGCCGGGCGGCCTCGACGGCCTCGGCGGCGGCGTCCGCGTCGCCGGTGCGGTCGTACCACGTCTGGAGGACCACGCCGAGGTTGGCGAGCTGGGTGTCGGAGTCCCTGGCCGTTCGGGGGGCGTTCAGCGCCGGCCGGGCCAGGTGGGCCGCCTCGCGCAGGGTCTCCAGGTCGCCGGTCTGGTGGTAGCGCTCGCGCAGGGCCAGGGCGAGGTTCGCCACCCGGCCCAGGTGGCCCTCCTCCTGCGGCGACGGCTCCGCGACGGCGGCGCGCAGAACGCGTACGGACTCGTCCAGCAGAGTCGCGTCGCCGGTGCGCTGGCCCAGCCGGTGCAGGGCGTTGCCGAGGCTGTTGAGCCGGTGCGGGCGGGCCCGGCTGCCCTCCGGTGTCTCCCCCACGGCCTCGCCGAGCAGGGCCACGGCCGCGCGCAGCGGCTCGGTGTCGTCGGTGTGCTCGGCCGCCAGCCGGAGGGCCACGCCCAGCCCGCTGAGGGCGGGCGCCCGTAGGGGATGACCCCTCGGGGCCGCGGCGAGGGCGGCGTCGTGGGCGGCGACCATGGCTTCGACGTCGGCCGGGGCGCCGGTGAGTTCGGCCTTCGTCCGGCAGGCCGTGGCCAGGTGGAGCAGGGCTTGTGGGCGGTGGGGCGCCGGGGTGTCCGCGAGGGCCGCGTTCAGCAGCTCGACGGCCTCGCGGGCCCGGGCGGGGTCCCGGTGCAGCTCGGCGGCGTGGCGGAGGCTCGCCGCCAGGTTGTTGCGTACGGTCGGCAGCTCCGGGGAGTCCTCGGGCAGCAGGGCCAGGGCCACCCGGCGCAGGTGCTCCGCCTCCGCGAGGTCGGCGGGGTCGCCCGTAGCCTCGCCGCGCTCGGCCAGCAGGCCGCCGAGGGTGTCGAGGATGAAGGGCCGGTTGTCCCAGCCGTGCATGGGCAGCTCGGCGGCACGGCGCAGGGCGGTGATGCCCGCCGCCAGGTCGGCCGGATCGCGGGTGAGCTCATGGCGGTCGGCCAGCATGCGGCCCAGGAGGCGGAAGTCCTGCTCGTCGGGAGCGGGGCCTGCCGTGAGCGCCTGTCCCTCGGTGATCGACTCGTCCAGGTCTCGCCGGTCGCGGAACGCCGACCAGCGCAGCACGAGGGTGCTGCGCAGTGCCGCCCGGCACGCGGTGGGGACGGCTCCCTCGGGGGGCGCCGCGCGCAGGGCCGCCCGGCAGATCCCGACCGCGCTGTCCAGCGGACGGCGGTCACCCGACCTGTTGAACTCGTCGACGAGCGCCGCCACTTGGCGGAGCGCGCGCCCAGCCGCTCCGTGCGCGTCCGACATGACCGGCCCCCGTGTGTGACGCCATGGACTCTCGAGTCCCGAGCCCGATTTTACCCAAGTGGTCCCTCCCGTGCCCTCGTTATGCTGAGTCGCCGGTCGGCTGGTCCAGGGAGGTACGACGATGAGCGGGCTCGACGACGACGGGGACGGCGGCCCCGGCCACGAGCGGCTGGCGGCCCTCTGTCACCGGTTGGCCGGGCGGGCGCCCGGACTCGGCCCCGAGGGGCGCCGGTTGATCGACCACATCACCACCGAGGTGCGCGGCGGACGCCCGCCGGAGGAACTGGAGGACTCCTTCGACGAGTTGGAGGACCTCCTGCTGGCCGCCGGCTTCACCGCGGGTCTCGGCTCGTACCGCACCGACACCCCGCCCGTCTATCAGCGGTTCCCCGGCGCCGGGCACCCGCTGCTGCGCGTACTGGCGTGTCCGGGCGGCGGCTGCGCCCGCGTCGAGGCACCCGAGCCCGAAAGCCCGGCCCAGTGCCGGATCTTCGGGCGGCCGCTGCGGGAGATCAGGCTGCGTCCGTGACCGCCTTCCTCAACGCGCTCAGCGGCAAGCTGGCCGAACGGTGGCTCGCCCTGCTGGCCGTTCCCGGCCTGGTGTACCTCGTCGCGCTGGCCACCGCCGTCACCCTCGGCCAGCGGCACTGGCGGGACACCGGGCGGCTGCGCGAGCGCCTCGACGCCCTCGCCGCCGCACCGGGCGCGCACAGCGCGGGTGTGCTCGCGGTGTGCGCCGTCGCCGTGCTGGCCGGGGCCGCGCTGACAGGAACCGGTGCCCAGGCGGTGGGCGCGCTGGTGGAGCGGGTCTGGCTCACGGGTCCGCGCGGGCCGGTGACCCGGTGGCTGACGGAGCGCCGGGTGCGCGCATGGCGGGCCGCCGACGGTGCCTACCGTACGGCCCTGGTGGCGGCCGGCCGGGCGCGGCTGGGCGGTGCGGCCGACGCGGACGCCCTGGTGGAGGAGGCGGAGGCGCGGTACGCCCGGCGCAACGAGGTCGGGCTCGTGGCGCCGCGGCACCCCTTCTGGACCGGAGACCGGGTCACGGCCCCGGACCGGCGCGTGTGGCGGGCGTACCGCCTGGACCTGACCGTCGCCTGGCCCCACCTCTGGCTCCTCGCCCCCGACAGCACCCGCGCCGAACTCGGCGCCGCGCGTACCGCCTTGAGTACCGCCGCCCGGCTCACGGCCTGGGGCCTGGCCTACCTGCTGCCTGCCGTGTGGTGGTGGCCCGCCGCGCTGGTCGGCGCGGCCACCGTGGCGACGGGTGTCGTCCGCGGCCGTACGGCGGCGGCGTCCTTCGCGGAGCTGGCGGAGGCCCTGGCCGATCTCCAGGGCGCGGACCTGGCCCGCACTCTCGGCCTGCAGTGCGAGGGCCGCCTCACCCCGGAAACGGGGGAGGAGGTGACCCGGCTGCTGAGCAAGCCCGACTGAGCCCGTCGGCGGAGTCACACGGCGGCGGGCACCGGTGCCTCCGTGATCGCCGGCACCGGGATGTCGTCCCTGGTCCGCACCCAGTGCGCGCCCTCCGGCCCGTAGGCGGCCCGCGGTTCCGGGAACAGCCAGAGCAGGGCGAGGTACAGCACTGCCGCCACGGCCAGCGACAGCGGCAGGCTGATGTCGACCCCGTCGGCCAGGTCGCCCAGCGGGCCGACGAACTGGCCGGGGATGTCGGTGCAGAGGATGCCCAGGGCCGCCGACACCCACCACGCGGTCGTCCCGCGCCAGTTCCATCCGCGGGTCAACCAGTAACGACCGCCCCGCTGACGGCGGTTGAAGACCTGGAGGGCGTCCGGCAGCTCGGGGAGACCGCCGGTAGCCCGCCCACGAAGTCGGGCGCGGCCGGGTCGACGTACCTCGGGGCCTTGGTGGCGATGATGCTCGCCGTCGCCAGGCCGAACACGAAGGGGAGCAGGGTGGCGAGCTGGAGAGGAACGCGGCGCCGACCACCCGCCGGCGCGAGGCGTCCGCCGGGATCTACGACCCCGGGTTGGACAGCACGATCAGGGCCGCGCCGATGAAGGACGGCCAGAACGTCGCCCGCGTCGCGGCGTCCGCCGAGGCGGGGAACGAGCCCGCGTACGACGGGTCGAAGTCACCGGCGAAGGTGACCGCCCCCAGCAACGGTGCGCTCCGCGTCGGGGATGCGCTCGACTCCGTAGGGCTCGACCTCGGTGAGCGAGGGCGCCGGGGCGGAGGAGTCGGGGTGCTGTGAGGTCAACTGGGGCTCCTGAGACGGGGTTCGCCGACCGTACGGCCGGATCGGCACGGCGGCCCGGGGGACGTTTCATCCATCCTCGGCCGCTCCGGTGGATGGTTCGGCCATCAGGAGGGCCCGGAGAAACCCGCGCGAACGCGAGGAATCGTGAAGGTGTCACGGGCGGATCGTGAAAGAGGCCCCGGCGCGGGCGAGCGGAATGTTTCAGGCCGATTGCACAGGTGGTGAGTTCCGGCCATCGGGCCGGTCCCCGTGCGGGGAAAGCCCGGCGTTGAGGGGCCGACGTGTTCGAATTCCGTGACTTCGCGCCACTGCTTCAATACGCAATGTTACTGAAAGTCATGGGTGGGATGTGTGTTCCGGCTGCGGACTCGGCAGAGTGGCGCTCGCCGTCGCGGCGCCCCACCGGGCAACGGGCGGCGCACCCTCAAAATCGAGCGGAAGGATGCACACCATGCGGAACACCGCGCGCTGGGCCGCGGCCCTCGGCCTCACCGCCGCCGCCGTCTGCGGACCCCTGACCGGTTCCGCCGTAGCCGCGCCTGCCTCCCTGTACGCGCCCTCGGCACTGGTCCTCACCACCGGCCACGGCGACAGCGCGACCACGGTCACCCCGGAGCGCGCCGTCACCCTGAGCTGCGCTCCGACGGCCACCGGCACCCACCCGGCCGCGGCGGAAGCCTGTGCCGAACTGCGCGGCATAGGCGGCGACTTCACCGCCCTCAAGGCCCGCGCCGACGTCCACTGCACCCGGCTGTACGACCCCGTGGTCGTCACCGTCCAGGGTGTCTGGCAGGGCCAACGGGTCGCCTACGAGCGCACGTTCGGCAACGCTTGTGCGAAGGACGCGCTCGGCAGCAGCGTCTTCGCGTTCTAGACCGGGATCGCACGGACTCCGTGCCGCAGGGTCGGTTTCGCAACTGGGGAGTGCGGCCCCTGGGGCGGAGCGACCGGCGGTCCCGTGCCGGGAGGCTGAGGCGGAGTGGGGCCGCCGCCTTCCGGACCCACAGCCGCTTCCCGGCCAGGCCCGTGGGGGGCCTTGCCGGGAAGCGGCACTTCCATCCCTACGCGAGCTGCCTGCGCACCAGTTCGTGCAGCCGGCCGCCGGTGTCGGCGAGGAGCTCGGCGGGAGTGCCCTGCTGGATCACCTTGCCGTCCTCCATCACCACCACCCGGTCCGCGTCCATCACGGTGGACAGCCGGTGGGCGATCACCACCCGGGTGGCGTTCAGCTTGCGGGTGGACTCGATGACCGTGCGCTGGGTGTCGTTGTCCAGGGCGCTGGTCGCCTCGTCGAAGAAGAGGATGCGCGGCCGGCGGATCAAGGCCTGGGCGATCATCAGCCGCTGGCGCTGCCCGCCGGAGACCGCGCCGCTCCCGGCGACGATCGTGTGCAGCCCCATCGGCATCCGCCGCACGTCCTCCGCCAGGCCCGCCAGCTCGATCGCCGCCATGACCTCCTCCGGCGAGTACGGCTCGGTGCCGCAGACCACGTCCATGATGGAACCGTTGAACGGCTGCGCGTGCTGGAGCACCACCCCGCACTGCCGCCGCACCGCGGACTGGTCCAGCGCGCCGAGATCCTGGCCGTCGTACAGCACACTGCCGGAGACCGGCTTGTCGAAGCCGATCAGCAGGCGCAGCAGGGTGGACTTGCCGCAGCCGCTCGGGCCGACCACCGCGACGAACTCGCCCGGCCGCACCGCGAAGGACACGTCGTCCAGGACCAGCGGGCCGTCGTCGGAGTACCGGAAGGACAGTCGCCGGGCCTCCAGCGCGCCGGTCAGCGGGCCCGGCCGGGTGCTGCCCGCCCGCACCTCCGGGGTGGCGTCCAGTACCGGGCGCAGCTCCTCGAACAGCGGGAGGGCCGCCACCGCCGACACGAAGGCGCCGGTCAACTGGGTGACCGAGGTCAGCACCATCGTCACCGCCGTGCTGAAGGTGAGGAACGACGCCGCCGACATCGCGCCCTTCGCCGGGCCCGCCAGCAGCATGAACATCACCAGCGTGCACACCGGCAGATACACCGCGCCCAGCACCGAGCTGAGGTTCTTGATCCGGCCGACCTTCTGCTGGAGCTCCCGGCTGCGCGCGAACTCACCGGCCCAGGCGGCGTAGGCGTAGTTCTCGGCCGACGCCACCCGCAGCTTGGGCAGCCCGCGCAGGGTCTGGAACGCCTGGTTGTTCAGCTTGTTGCCGAGCGTCACAAGACGCCGCTGCCAGCGCACCTGCCACAGCCCGAGCCCCGTGAAGACGGCGCCGATCACCAGGAGCATCGCGATCGCGGCCATCGCCATCGGCACGCTGTAGTAGAGCAGCAGGCCGACGTTCATCGCGCCGATCGTCACCGACTGCGCCACCACCGGGCCGACGCCCGCCAGCAGCCGCCGGATCGAGCTGATGCCCATCGCGGCACTCGCCAGCTCACCGGTGGAGCGCCCGCTGAAGAACCGGGTCGGTAGCCGCAGCAGCCGGTCCCAGACCGCCGGCTGGAGCGAGCCCTCTATCCGCCCCTCCAGCCGCAGGATGGTGAGGTTCTCCAGCAGCGTGAACGCCGCCGACACCACCCCGCTGAGCATCACCGCGAGACACACCTGCGCGATCAGGTTCTCCCGTGCCTGCGGTACGTACTCGCCGAGCACCTTGCCCGTGGCGACGGGCACCAGCGCGCCGATCGCCACCGTGACCAGCCCCGCGAGCAGCAGGTTCAGCAGGTCGTTCCGCGTCCCGCCCAGGCTGAACCGGAGCAGGCCCAGCGGGCCGAGCCGCTTATCGGGCAGCGGCCGGTAGAACATCACCGCACGCGGCTCGAACTCCTCCGCGTTCGCCTTCTCCACCGGCGTCTCCCGGCCGGTCGCAGGCTGTACGGCCACATAGCCGCCCCGGCGCCACAGCAGCGCCACCGGCGCGCCGGACAGCGCCCGGTGACCGACCAGCGGGCCCACGTTCTCCCGCCACCAGCGGCCCTCCAGCCGTACCGCCCTGACCCGGACCCGCGAGGCCAGCGCCACCCGCTCCACCGGGTCCAGCCGCTCGCTCTCGCCGATTCCGCGCGCCGGGTCGGCCAGGGTGATCCCGGCCGCCTGCGCGACCAGCTTGCAGGCCGCGTACCCGGCGTCCGCGTCGGCCGCCGTCGTCCGCCGGTCCGAGCGCTTGCCGATGGAGGCGAGCAAGGTCTGGTCGGCCTGGGCGCGTACCGCCTCCCCGGCCTTGATACCGGCCGCCGCACGCGTCTCGTGGGTGCGCTCGAGCTGCTCGATCCAGCGGTCCAGCGCGGTCAGCAGCCGGTACTGCTGGTCGACCAGGCTCTGCCACAGCCCCGGGTCCATCAGCAGGTCGGCCGCCGCCTCCGCGCCGTACACCGAGCCGTACTGGACGCTGCCCGGCGGCACCTGCATCCAGAACACGTCGTCGTCCGAGGGCGCCACCGACCGGTCCTCGGCGAGCGGCGCCTGGAACAGCACCGACAGACCCCGGCCGACGCCGAGCGCGAGGGCGTACTCGAGTGGGCTGGAGGACGGCGGTACGTACTGCGGGTTGCCGTACTCGTCGTAGGACCAGGTCTCGGTCTGCGCGCCCTGGTACAGCTCCCGCAGGTCGACCCGGTGCACCACACAGTCCCGCACCGGGCGGGCCACCAGGGTGTGCTGGGGACCGGCGACCGGGCCGAGCAGCAGCGTGCCCGCCTCCACCCGGCCCAGGTGGTGCCAGTGGCCCTGCTCGGCGGCGTCCACCGCGAACAGGTCGAGCGCGCCGGCCGCCACCAGCCAGAGCACCTGCGGTCCCTCGAGATCCAGCCGGTTCAGCCCGGCGCAGTCGACCCGCCTGCCCAGCGAGCCGAGGGCGCCCAGCACCAGATCACCGTCGTGCGTGGACGTCATCTCACCGCTCCCTGACCAGCGCCGCGTACGCGCCACCGCGCGCCACCAGCTCCTCGTGCCTGCCCCGCTCCACGACCGTGCCGTGCTGGAGCACCACGATCTCGTCGCTGTCGCGGACCGTGGACAGCCGGTGGGCGATCACCACGCAGGCGCAGCCGCGCCGGCGCAGGTTGTCCATCACGGTCAGCTCCGTCTCCGCGTCCAGCGCGCTGGTCACCTCGTCCAGCACCAGGATGCTGGGGCGGCGCACCAGCGCCCGCGCGATCTCCAGCCGCTGGCGCTGGCCGCCGGAGAAGTTGCGGCCGTCCTGCTCGACCTTGCTGTGCACCCCGCCGGGCCTGCGGGCCACCACGTCGTACAGCGCCGCGTCCCGCAGCGCCTCCTCCACGGCCTCGTCCCGGATCGAGGGGTCCCACAGCGCGACGTTGTCGCGGACGGAGCCCTCGAAGAGGAACACGTCCTGGTCGACGAAGGACACCGAGGCGGCGAGCGCGCCGCGCGGGATGTCCTCCAGCCTGCGGCCGTCGATCCGGATCACGCCCTCCCAGGGCGAGTACAGACCCGAGATCAGCCGGGACACCGTCGACTTGCCGCTGCCCGACCCGCCCACCAGCGCCACCTGCTGCCCCGGCCCCACCGTGAGGCCGAAGTCCGTCAGCAGCGGCTTGTCCAGCGGGCTGTAGCCGAAGGTGACGCCCTCCAGCTCCACGTGCCCGCGCAGCCTGCGGGTGGAATCGGCGCCGCCGGGACGCGCGTACAGCGGGTCGGCCTGGAAGTTCTCCACGTCCTTCAGCCGGGCCACGTCGGCCGCGAAGTCCTGGATGCGGCCCGCCACCCCGTTGAGCCGGGTGAGCGGCGCGGTGAAGCGGGCCACCAGCGCCTGGAACGCCACCAGCAGACCGACCGAGATGTGCCCCTCGACCGCCCTGAGACCGCCGATCCACAGGATCAGCGCGCTGTTGAAGGTGGCCAGTGTGGGCGCGACGACGCCCAGCCAGGCGCTCGGCACCCCGAGCTTCTGCTGCTCCTCCAGCGTCGCCGCGTGCTGCCCCGCCCACTTGCGGAAGTAGCCGTCCTCCCCGCCGGTCGCCTTCATCGTCTCGATGAGCTGGAGCCCGGTGTAGGAGGTGTTCGTCAGCCGCGCGGTGTCCGCCCGCAGCTTCGCGGTACGGGTCGCGCGCAGCCGGATCACCAGCCGCATCGCCACGATGTTCAGCAGCGCCACGCCGATGCCGACGAAGGTGAGCTGCGGGTCGTAGGTGTACAGCAGGACCGCGTACAGCACGACCACGATCGCGTCCACGCCCGCCGCCGCGAGGTCGCGGGCCAGGGTCTCGGCGACCTGGTCGTTCGACTGCAGGCGCTGTACCAGGTCGGCGGGGGAGCGCTGGGAGAAGAAGGTGACCGGCAGCCGCAGCAGATGGCGCAGGAAGCGGGCGCTGGACAGGGTGGAGGAGATGATCCGGCCGTGCAGCAGGTTGGCCTGCTGGAGCCAGGTCAGCACCAGGGTCAGCGCCACACAGGTCGCCATCGACGCGAACAGCACGCCGAGCAGCGAGGTCTGGCCGCCGATCAGGAACATGTCGATGTAGGTGCGGCTCAGCGCCGGCACCGCCGCGCCCACCGCGACCAGCAGCAGGCTCGCCAGCACCGCCGCGGGCAGGGTGCCCGCCGTGCCGCGCAGCCGGGCGGGCATCGCGCCGAGCACACCGGGCTTGCGGCCGCCCCTGCTGAAGCCGTCGCCCGGCTCCAGCACCAGCACCACACCGGTGAAGCTGCCGTCGAACTCCTCCATGGGCACGAACCGGCGGCCCTTGGCGGGGTCGTTGATGTACACCCCGCGCCGTCCGAAACGGCGGCCCATGCCGTCGTAGACGACGTAGTGGTTGAACTCCCAGAACAGGATGGCCGGGGCGCGTACCTCGGCGAGCGCCGCGAGGTCCATCTGCATGCCCTTGGCGGTCAGCCCGTAACTCCGTGCGGCCTTCAGCAGGTTGCTCGCGCGCGAGCCGTCACGGGAGACACCGCAGGCGATGCGGAGCTCCTCCAGCGGGACATGGCGGCCGTAGTGGCCGAGCACCATGGCGAGGGAGGCGGCGCCGCACTCGACGGCCTCCATCTGGAGCACGGTGGGCGTACGGACCGTGCCGCCACGGGGTTTGGGTACCGGGCGGCGGGCCGGGGCGGCCCGTCTGCGGCCGCGGTTCTCCTGCGCGGTGTCGGTCGGGGCGGTCACGGAAGCAGCCAATCGATCGGGCGCTGGTCGCTCAGATGGACCGCACCGGAGGCCAGGGTCATGGAGTCGAGCCCGAACGGCGGCCCTCCCGCCGACGACCAGCGGTAACCGCTCCTCGTGGAGGCCGACTTGTCGAGCGTGACGAGCACGGCGACCGGGCGGCCCTTGCTGGTGAACTGCCGGCCGAGCTGGCTGTCGCCGAGGAACGCGCCGATCGACTGCGCGCTCTGCGCCGTACGGTCCACCGACTTCACCCTGCCGCGCAGCACGCCGTAACGCTCGGCCGGTACGGAGGACACGGTCAGGTCCACGGTGGCGTGCGCGGGGATCGAGGCCGCGTTCTCGGCGGGGACGTACACCGTCGCGTACAGCGGGTCGGAGTCGTGCGCGACCTTCTCCACGGCGGCCACGTCGGCGCCGGTCTGCACGATCTGCCCGATGGTCGCGGCCAGCGCGGTGATCCGGCCCGCGGCGACGGTACGGATAACCGAATCGCCCTGCGCGGTACGGACCTTGAGCACGGGGGCGTCGGCGGGCAGCCGTTGTCCCTGCTTGGCGAGCACACCGGTGACCTGACCGGCCACGGGGCTCTGGAGGACGTAACTGCCCTGCCCGTGCGTGAGGATGGCCGGGGCGCTCACGGTGGAGGCGACCGAACCGGTCACCGCCCACACCGAGGCGGCCGCCATCACGACGACGGTGATGCCCAGTACGAGCCACCCCTGCGGGCGTGCCAGCCGCACCGGGAGGTCGAGATCCTCCGGCGACTGGAGCTTGGCGAGGGCCTGTTGGCGGAACTGCACGGAACTTCCCTCACCCGAGGAGAGACGACGGCACGGAAGAGTTTCGGGACGCCCGAGAGTCCCGGACCCGCGAGGGGGTCCGGGACTCTCGGTGACACCGAGGTGCGGTCAGAGACCGGCGACCAGGCCGGTGACCGGGGCCGTGTTGAGGCCGGTGACACCCTCGACGGTGCCGACGACCGTGTCCACCAGGCCGGAAACCGGGGCGATGCCGTTGACGGCGCCGGTCACGGTGGAGAGGGCGTTCACGGACAGGCCGCCGGAAACGTTGTCCAGCTCGGCGTCCGAGATCTCGACGGTCTCGACACGGGGGGTGGAGTTCATGATGGAACTTCCCTTCGTATGGGTCTTCACAAGGGGGGAGCGGCCCCCTCTGGGGGACAGATGACGGCCGCGACCGCGAGGAGTTCCAGACCTTCCGGCCGCCGTCTCCGGCAGCCCTGGGGCGGTTCCTGCGCTGTGATGGATCAAAGCACGCACGCCGCGTCCGATTCCACTTACTCAGCGCTCTCACCAGCGAGTTCGGCGCAGGGTGGGGTTCATTCGTGCAGGGGAGCGCACGCCGTGAGCGGTTCTCCTTCACATTCCCCGCGCCGTCGTCGCACCGTCTCCACTACCGCCGGTAACGCGAATCCGGCACACCTCTCCAAAGGCGTGTCCGGGACACCCGGACCGGTGCGCAAACCTCGTGGTCCGTGCTCTGACTGGGTGCGGGATGTGCAGATTCCCTGAAGCGGGGATTCCGCCAGCGGTGTTGGACGCAGGGCGACTTCCCCGTGACAAGGGGTGACCGAGGTGTCGGTGTGTCAGATGAGGCACGGGCGTGGCTGATTCCCCACCCGCACAACGAAGTTGGCAATCGGGATTGAACGCGCCGGGCGGACCGCCCGTACCTGTAGCCAGCCGGCACCCCCTACGAACTGCCCGACAGCGGCAGGCCCCCGCACCCAGGAGGTCGAGAAGTTGAGTCACAAGCGCATGCCCAAGAGGAAGGCCGCGATAGCGGTCGGCGGTGTCGCGGCGCTCGGAGCGGCGGCCCTGCTGCTGCCCAACGCCAATGCGTCCCAGGACAAGGACACGGCCGCGACGGGCACCGCGAGGACCCTCAAGGCCACCGACGCGACCACGCTCGCCGCCCAGTTGAAGCAGTCCCTCGGCGGCCAGTTCGCCGGCTCCTACTACGACAGCGCCAAGCAGCAGCTCGTCGTCAACGCCGTCGGTGACGGAGCGGCCGTCGCACGTGCGAAGAGTGCCGGCGCCGTCGTACGGCAGGTGGAGAACAGCAC
This sequence comes from Streptomyces griseoluteus, assembly GCF_004784465.1. GTDB lineage: Bacteria > Actinomycetota > Actinomycetes > Streptomycetales > Streptomycetaceae > Streptomyces > Streptomyces griseoluteus. Next base: position 51,628 of record NZ_SRRU01000009.1, read on the forward strand.
CGCCGACCTCCAGTCCGCCGCGAAGACGCTGCGGACCAAGGCGGCCATCCCCGGTACCGCCTGGGCCGTCGACCCGCGCACCAACAAGGTGATCGTCAGCGCCGACTCCACGGTGACCGGCGCCAAGTGGGACCGGCTGGAGTCCACCGTCGCCGGTCTCGGGTCCGGCACGGCCACGCTGAAGAAGACCGCCGGCACCTTCAAGACCTTCGTCTCCGGCGGCGACGCGATCTTCTCCCAGGTGCAGGGCGGCGGCGTCCGCTGCTCCCTCGGCTTCAACGTCACCGCCTCCGACGGCAGCCCCGCCTTCCTGACCGCCGGTCACTGCGGGGTCGCGGCCAAGCAGTGGTCCGACTCGCAGACCGGGCAGCCCATCGCCACCGTCGACCAGGCCACCTTCCCCGGCGAGGGCGACTTCTCCCTCGTCAAGTACGACGACCCGGCGACCGAGGCGCCCAGCGAGGTCAACGCGGGCAACGGCCAGGTCGTGGCGATCACCCAGGCCGCCGAGGCCACCGTCGGTTCGACCGTGTTCCGGATGGGCTCCACCACCGGGCTCCACGACGGCCAGGTCACCGGCCTCGACGCCACCGTCAACTTCCAGAGCGAGACCGACCCCAACGGGGTCGACACCGTCACCGGTCTCATCCAGACCGACGTGTGCGCCGAGCCCGGCGACAGCGGCGGCTCGCTGTTCACCCAGGAGGGCGCGGCGATCGGCCTGACCTCCGGCGGCAGCGGCGACTGCACCAGCGGCGGCGAGACCTTCTTCCAGCCGGTCACCACCGCCCTCGCGGCCACGGGCGCCACCCTCGGCGACGGGGGCGCGGGTGCGGGTGCCGGTGCCGGTGGCGACCAGGCGGGCGCGGGCGACCAGGCGGGCGCCGGGGATCAGGCCGGTGCCGGGGACCAGGCGGGCGCCGGGGACCAGGCCGGTGCCGGAGACCAGGCCGGTGCCGGGGACCAGGCCGGTGCCGGGGACCAGGCGGGCGGCGACCAGATCGGCGGCGCCGACGACCAGGCCGGCGCGGGTGCGGGAGCCGCCCAGGAGCAGGGCGCCAAGCACCCCCACCGCAACCGTCAGCAGGGCGGAACCTCCTCCAACTGACCCAGCGGGTCCGGCCCTTCGGCGGAAGGGCCGGACCCTCTGCGCGCCGGACGCTCAACCCCTGTCCTGCGCCCGGAGCAACAGCACCGCCACGTCGTCCACCCGGTCCCGCCCCGCCGTGCCGTGCCGGACCAGCGCGTCCGCCAGCTCCTCCAGCGGACCGTCGCCCGCCTCGGAGAACAGCGCGCCCAGGTCGATCAGCGCGTCCTCGATGTCCACACCCGGCGACTCCACCAGTCCGTCCGTATAAAGGGCGAGCACCGAGCCCGGCGCCAGCGGCACCTCCGTCGTCGGGTACGCCGCCTCCGAGTCGATGCCGAGCAGTGGGCCCCCGGCCAGGTCCAGCACCCGTACCCGCCCGTCCGGACGTCTGAGCAGCGGCGGCGGATGACCGGCCCGCGCCATCACGGCCCGGCCGTGCGCGGGGTCGAGGCGGAGATAGAGGCAACTGGCGAACAGCTCGGTACCGAGGTCGATCAGCAGCCGGTTGATGCTGCCCATCACCTCGCCCGGTGCCTGCCCCACCGTGCTGTACGCGCGGACACCGGTGCGGATCTGGCCCATCAGCGCCGCTGCCGTCACGTTGTGCCCCTGGACGTCACCGATCACCGCGGACGCCCGTGGCCGGGTCGGCACCAGGTCGTAGAAGTCGCCGCCGATGTCCATGCCCCGCGTCGCCGGGAGATAGCGCGCGGCCGCCTCGATGCCGGGCGGCGGGGACAGCGAGTGCGGCAGCAGCGCCTCCTGGAGCCCGTGCGCCAGCCGGTGCTTGGCGTCGTACAGCATCGTCCGCTCCAGCGCCTGGGCGATCAGCCCGCCCAGGCTGGTCAGCACCGCCCGCTCCTCGGCGGGGAAGGAGCGCGGCTCCGCGTACGCCAGCACACACGTCCCCACCCGGCGCCCGGACGCGACCAGCGGCAGGAAAGCCCAGGCCGCGAAGCCGTCACGGGACTCCCGTCGCACGGGATACAGCCGCTCCAACTGCTCCAGCGACTCGAAGAACGCGGGCACTCCACTGCTCAACGCCTGGGTGCCCGGCGTGCGTTCGCTCAGCGGCATTCCGTCGAACCACCCGGCCACCCGCTCGTCCGGATAGCCGCGGTGCCCGAGCACCCGCATCCGCCCCTCCTCGGCGGCGAGCAGCATCAGCGCGTGACTGCCGACCGCCGGACCCACCTCGTCCGCGACCAGGTGGACCAGATCGTCCACCGCCACCGCCTCGGTCAGCGCCCCCGTCAGGCTCAGCAGCCGCGAGATCGTCACCAGCCGGTGCGGCCGTGCCCCGGCCGGCACACCCGTGCGCTCGGTCAGCACCCGGACGCGCGTGATGCGCACGCTCACCCCGGTGCTGCCCGGATAGAGCCGAAAGGACAGCCAGTGGCCGGGCGGCCGCAGCGCCACGAAGGAGGCCGGACGGCGACTGATCAGCGCGGCCCGGTAACGGTCCTCGTACAGGGGGTCGTTGAGCCACGGCACCGACACCCAGGGCAGTGTGCCGAGCAGTTCGGCGGCGGGACGGCCGAGGAGTTCGGCGGCGGCCGCGTTGACGTGCCCGATCCGGCCGTGGAGGTCGAGCGACACCAGCCCGTACGGCAGCCGGGCCACCATCCGCGCCGCCTCCACCGGCTCCAGCGTGTCCACGACGGCCGCGTCCGGTGTCGCCACCAGATCCCGCTCGGAGCCCAGCGGCAGATTCTCGGCCGACGCCCGCGCCAGCACCCGGGTCAGCCGCTCACACCCCGCCGCCAGCAGCGTCCGCTCCCGCTCGGTCAGCTCCGGGCCGTGCCCGGCCGGCCAGGTCACGAACACCGAGCCGAGCACGACGTCGTCCGTGGCCAGCGGCAGCGCCGCCAGTGCGAAGGGGTACGGCAGCACCACCGCGATGCGCGGGAAACGGCGCGCCATCTCCTCGCCGCCGCCCACCCACACCAGCCGCCGCTGCCGCACGGCCTGCGCGACCGGGATCGGCGCGCTCACCCCGACCCGCTCCCACGGCGCGGCGAACGCCCTGGGCAGGCCCGCCATCACCGCCATCTCCAGCACCGGCACATCGGGCCGCAGCAGGTAGACCGCGCCCGAGTGCGCGCCCACGTCCTCCATCATCGCGGCCAGGGCGACCGACAGCGGCGGCTGCCCCGCCCCCGGGATCTCCCGCGGGGGGTCCGGCGTGTCCGACACGCCGACCACCTCCTCGTACGGCCCTCGCGCCCCGGACCGCGGACGGGTCCCACTTCTGCGAGTACGCCGAGTACCCCCTCCGGACACCGCTCATGCCGGGCGGCGGAAAAGGCTGGTACGCGTGCCCACGAGGCTTTCGGGCCAATCGCGCGGTAGGGAAAAACCGCGCGTGGTCGGTGCACAGGGGCTGCGCCACGCGCCCGCACGCGCTGTAATGGCCAACGTGGCGAGTGAGGGTGCTGCGGTGCGCAGGACGGGAGCCGGGCGTGCCGAGCACGTCCTCGCCACACTCATGGCCGCGCCCGCCTCCTCCGACCGGCTCCGCCGCGTCCTGGAACAGGCCCTCGTGCTCGCCGGTGCCTCGTTCGCCGGCGTGTACGCCCCCGGTGACGACCCCGCCGTGCTGTGCCTGGCCGAGTCCGTCGGACTGCCCGGCTCGCTGTACGGCCTGCGCGACGGCTACCCCGCCGACGGCGGTGCCCCGGTCGCCGAGGCCCACCGCACCGGCCGCCCCCTCTGGCTCGGCCCCCGCGAAGTGGCCGCCCGCGCCGAGGGCCGCCGCACCCCGGCACCCGACTTCTCCCTCGCAGCCCTGCCCCTCGCCGGGCCGGGCGGCGGCTCGCTGCTGGCGGTCGCGGAACGGCCCGAGGGGTTCGACGCGGGGGAGAGGGCCGCGCTGGAACTCATCGTCCGCGCCGTCGCCGTCCCGGAGCCCGGCCCGGCCGACTCCCACTAACCGGCCCCGGACGCCTTCAGCCTCGCCATGGACACCGGGCGGGTGGAGGTCGGCGACGAGATACTGCGGCTCTTCGGGATAGGGCGCGACGAATTCGACGGCAAGGTGGAGACGCTCCTCGGGCTCACGGTGCCCGAGGACCTGCCCGCGCTGATGTCGGTGGTGGAGCCCGACCACATGTCGCTGGACGAGCGCGAATTGGAGTTCCGCGTCCGGCAGCCGTCCGGGGCGCTCCGCTGGCTCCGGCTGCGCGGACGGCTGCTGCCCGGCGGGGAGGGCAGGCCCGCCCGGCTGGCCGGCACCGTCGCGGACGCCACCAAGCTGCGCTCCGGCGTCACCGACGTGGCGCGCGTCCAGCGCCTCGCCGCCGACCTCGCCACGGCGGGCACCGTCAAGGACGTGGGGCACGCCGTCGTCGACGCCCTGCGCAAGCCCCTGCGCGCCGACCGCATCGCCCTGGCGGAACTGGAGAACGACCGCCTCGTCGTCACGGTCCTCGACCCGCCCGAACCCGAGGCGTGGCCCGAACTCTGGCGGAGCGAGTGGCGCGGGGAGTGGCCCGACGCCCCCGTACGCGCCATGCCCGCCCTCGCCGCCGCCCTGCGCGACGGCCGCGCCCATATCTGGCCCGCCGGCTCCGCCCTGGAGCCGAGCCTCGCCGGAGTCGGCCCCGGCGGCCTCGCGGTGCTGCCGCTGCCCGCGGGCGGCCGGATGGCCGGGGCCTGCCTGATCGGCTGGGACCGCCCGCACGAGTTCGCCCCCGACGAACGCGCCCTGCTCACCGCCTGCGCCGCCCTCGCCGGGCAGGCCCTGCGCCGCGCCCACGCCTTCGACGCCGAGCACGAACTCGTCGGCATGCTCCAGCGCACCCTGCTGCCCCACCGGCTGCCCCGGCTGCCCGGCGCCAAGGCCGTCGCCCGGTACCTGCCCGCCACCGAGGGCCTGGAGGTCGGCGGTGACTGGTACGACGTGATCCCGCTCGCCGACAACCACGTGGCCTTCGTCATCGGCGACGTCCAGGGCCACAACGCGGGCGCGGCCACCCTGATGGGCCAGATGCGCACCGCCCTGCGCGCCTACGCCGCCGAGGGCCACCCTCCTGACGTGGTCGTGGCCCACGCCAACCGGCTGCTCCTGGACATGGAGACCGACCTCTTCGCCACCTGCGTCTACGTCGACATCGACATGGAGCAGGGCACCGCCCTCTGCGCACGCGCCGGGCACCCGCAGCCGGTGCTGCGCCACCCGGACGGCAGCACCGAGATCGTGGAGGCCGAGGGCGGACCGCCGCTGGGGGTCCTCACCCGGGCGGAGTACCCGATGACACCGCTGAAACTCAAGCCCGGCACGGTCCTCGCGCTCACCACCGACGGCCTGGTCGAGTCGTCCGGCACCGACCTCGACACCGGCATGGACCGGCTCGCCCGCGACCTCGCCGCCGCCGACCCCGCCCACCTCGGCCGGACCGCCGACGCCCTGCTCGCGGGCGCCCACCGGGGCGACGACGTGGCACTGCTGCTGGTCCGCTACGACGGCATGGCCGTGCGCCCGCGCCGCGAGAGCTGGAGCGTGTGGCGGGTCCCGGAGGCGGTACGGCACGCCCGGCGCTTCGTCCGCCGCACCCTGCGCGCCTGGGAGCTGCCGAGGGACACCGCCGACACCGCCCTGCTGGTGGTGTCCGAGCTGGTCACCAACGCCCTCGTGCACACCGAGGGGCAGGTACGGCTCGACCTGAGCCTGGTCGGGCACCGGCTGCGCATCGCGGTCACCGACTCCTCGCCGCGCGGACCCCTCAAGCCGACCAGCGTCGGCTGGGAGGCCACCGGCGGCCGGGGCATCCTGCTGGTCGAGGCGGTCTCGCACGCCTGGGGGACCGTCCCGGTCAGCGGCGGCAAGCAGGTGTGGGCGGAGCTGGTGACGAACGAGGCGTGAGGGGCGAGTGGGGGATGAGAGACCTCGACGAGGCGGGCGACGACGCCGGGAGACGGGACCCGGCGGACGGCGCGGACGGCGGCCCCGAGTGGCGGGTTCGCCCGGCGTGCCTAGGGTCGGTTGGTGTGGCACACACCTTCGAAGAACTGGTTCAGAAGCAGCGCGCGGCGGCCGCGGCACACGCCACCGTGAACGGACTGCGGGACACCTACGGCCCCCCGGCCGAGCGGGCGATGACCGGCGCGCAGTCCGGGACGTACGAGACCGCCCTGCGCGCCTGGCGCGACCTGGCCCGCGACGTGCAGACCGCGCTCAGCGAGTACGCCCGTGACACCGGGCGGTCCCGCGCCGAGGTCGAGGCCGAGGTGGAACGCGCCGCGGCCGCCGGGGACTGACCGGACGGCGGCGAGCGAAAGGCCCGGCACCCCCGTGGGTGCCGGGCCCGCCGGGCGTGCTCAGGCGTGGGTCTTGGCGAGCAGTTCGAGGATCTCCGCCGTCGTACCGCTCTCACCGAGACGGGGGAAGATCCGCTCGACGCTGTTGGTGTGCGCGTCCGCGTCGGCGTCGGCCATGGCGTCGGTGGCCAGAGTGACGTTGTAGCCGGCCGCGTACGCGTCACGGGCGGTGGACTCCACGCCGATGCTGGTGGCGATGCCGGTGAGCACGATCTGCGTGATGCCCCGGCGGCGGAGCTGCACCTCCAGGTCGGTGCCGAACAGGGCGCTCCAGTTGTGCTTGGTGACCAGAATGTCCCCGGCGTGCCCGGTCAGCTCGTCCACGATCACGTCCCAGCCGTCGGGGAAGGACAGGCCCCGGGCCTGGCGCTCGGTGCGGCCGGGCACCGCGTCCGCGCCGTCGGCGGCGAAGGAGACCCGGACCAGCACCACGGGCAGATCACGGGCGCGGAAGGCGTCGGCGAGCTCGGCGCTGCGGGCCACCACGTCGGCGGCGCTGTGCGGCTGGACGGGCATCGCGGTGATGCCGGCCTGGAGGTCGATCACGACGAGGGCGGTACGGGGGTCGAGCGTGGTGACGGACATGCGTCGGCCTTTCGAAAAGGGTGGGGGGCCGGGGGAGGAGCCCGGTGTTCAGGGGCGGGACAGCCGCTCCAGCAGCTCCAGCGCGGTCAGCACCGTCTCCCGCTCCTCCTCGGTGAACCGGTCCTGGAAGGCGCGGGCGAGCCACTCCTCGCGCAGTTGCCGGTTGCCCTCCACGCGGGCCCGGCCCGCCTCGGTGAGGGTGACGAGCTGACGGCGGCCGTCGTCCGGGTCGGGGGCGCGGCGGATGAGCCCCTGTTGGTCCAGCGCGGCGAGCGTGGCCGCCATGGACTGCGGACGGACGCCCTCGGCCGCCGCGAGCGCGCTCGCCGTGGCCGCGCCGTGCTTGCCGACCAGGGAGAGCGCGGACTCCTGCGGGGGCGTGAGATCGGCGTCCCGCGCCACCTCACGGATACGGCGCCGCAGCCGGCTGAACACCACCCGCAGCTCGCGTGCCGCGCGGGCGGCCGAACCGGAGATGTGGACCATGCCCGCCACCGTAAGGAGCTTCAGCCCAGCCTGTCCAGTTCGAACTGTTCAGTTTTACCTGTCCATTGCGCTTCCCTACGCTGAGCACGTGCGCCTTCTTCTCATGTCCGACACCCACCTCCCGAAGCGGGCCAAGCGGCTCCCGGACCGTCTCCTCGCCGAACTCCCGCACGCGGACGTGGTGTTCCACGCCGGCGACTGGGTGGACACCGCCACCCTCGACCTGCTGGAGTCCCAGAGCCGCCGCCTGATCGGCGTGTACGGCAACAACGACGGCGACGGCCTGCGCGCCCGGCTGCCCGAGGTGGCGTACGCCGAGCTGGGCGGCCTGCGCTTCGGCGTGGTCCACGAGACCGGGCCCGCCCGAGGCCGCGAGGCCCGCTGCGCCGAGCGCTTCCCCGGCCTGGACGTCCTCGTCTTCGGGCACAGCCACATTCCCTGGGACACCACCGCCCCCGGCGGCCTCCGCCTGCTCAACCCCGGCTCCCCGACCGACCGCCGACGCCAGCCGCACGCCACATACATGACCGCCAGCGTGGCGGACGGCGCCCTGACCGACGTCACCACGCACACCCTCCCCTAGCCCTGGCTCCCCGCGTCGACGCGCGCGATCGGGGTACTGCTGGTCTGCTGGAGCGAGGGCCCGCGCGGGCCTGTGGGACGTTCCCCGGAGAGGCGTATGAGTACCTATCGAGTGGCGCAGGTGACGGAACCCGGCGGCGGCTTCGAGGTGGTCGAACGAGAGGTGCGGCAGCCGGGCCCCGGCCATGTGCGGATCGCCGTGGAGGCGTGCGGGGTCTGCCACAGCGACGCCATGTTCGTCGAGGGCGGGCTGCCGGGCATCTCCTTCCCCGAGGTCGCCGGGCACGAGATCGCCGGGCGGATCGCGGAGCTGGGGGAGGGCACGGCGGAACGGGACTGGAAGGCCGGGGACCGGGTCGCGGTCGGCTGGTTCGGCGGGAGCTGTGGCTGGTGCAAGCCGTGCCGCGAGGGCGACTTCATCACCTGCGTCCGCCTCCAGGTGCCCGGCTGGGCCTACGACGGCGGCTTCGCCGAGCAGGTGATCGTGCCCGTCGACGCGCTCGCCCGCATCCCCGAGGGACTGGACGCCGTCGACGCGGGGCCCATGGCCTGCGCGGGCGTCACCACCTTCAACGCCCTGCGGCGCACCGACGCCCGGCCCGGTGGAGACCTGGTCGCGGTTCTCGGGGTCGGCGGGCTGGGGCACCTCGGGGTGCAGTACGCGGCCGCGATGGGGTTCGAGACCGTCGCCATCGCGCGCGGCGCCGAGAAGGAGGACTTCGCGCGGGAACTGGGCGCGCACCACTACATCGACAGCACCTCGGGGACCGCAGTCGCCGAGGCGCTTCAAGCGCTCGGCGGTGCCAAGGTGGTGCTGGCCACCGCCGGGAACTCCGACGCCATGTCCGCCACCGTGGACGGCCTCGCCCCGCGCGGCCAGCTCGTCGTCATCGGCGCCGCCATGGAACCGATCGGCATCAGCCCGGTCCAGCTCCTACTGGCCGGCCGCGAGGTCAAGGGCCACCCCTCCGGCACCTCCCAGGACGTGCAGGACACCATGGAGTTCAGCGTCCTGCACGGCATCCGTCCGATGAGCGAGACCGTGCCGCTGGACGACGTCGACTCCGCCTTCCAGAAGATGCTCTCGGGCAAGGCCCGCTTCCGGATGGTCCTCACCACCTGACCCGCTCAGCTGTGCCGGCGCCGGTGCCGGCGCGGCAGCCGCGGACGCACCGCCCGCAGCACCGCCGGCGCCGGCCGGGGCAGTACGGAGCGCCGGGAGCCCGGCGGCGGGCCCGTCTCCAGCCGGACCGAGAAGGTCCAGGTCAGCCGGGAGCTGACCTGGACCCGCGCCAGCCTCGCGCCTACTCGTCCCATGCCTGGATGAGGATCTGGTCCGAGATCCGGCCGTCGCGCAGCGTGAGCATCGACTCGGCGTAGACCTTGTTGCCGTCGGGGTACTGGCACGACTCGGTGAACGCCGCGTGGTCGCCGTCGATGACGCACTGATCGAGCCGGTGGATCATCTCGCGGCTGTAGATGTCGGCGAGCATCTCCTCGATCTCGCCCCGGCCGCGCAGCACCTTGGGGTGGCTCGGCTGGTCGGCTTGGTCGATGACTCGGACCTGCGCGTCGTCCTCGTACAGCGCGAGCAGGCCGTCTCCGGAGTCCGCTTCGATGGCCTCGCGCAGTGCCTCCGTGGTGAAGGCGGGATCCTTCTTGCTGCCCATGGTGACCTCCTTCGTACGCCCGCGGCCCGGCGGGCGGCGGACCGCGGGGGCCCACATCCGAGACTCCTCCGCCCCGGCGGCGACGGCAAACGCAAGCGGACCGGGTCCGCCTGTCGGGTGAGCCACGGCCACCACCCGTGTCCGGCACGTGGTTACGGACGTTGCTCAAGGCATGATCTCAACACGACGCATCGTCGCCGCCGTCGGTCTGGCCGTCGGTGTCACGGGCCTTGCCGCACCCCTGGCGAACGCGGCCGACGCGAGCGCCCCGGCCACCGGGCAGCTCAACCCGATGACCGTGCTGGACGACGTCGCCCTCAGCGAACTCCCGCCCCAGGCCCAGAGCCAGGTCCCGCGCGTCGGCGAGCAGTTGCGCGGCCTGAACCAGGTGAGCGAGCTGAACCGGCTGAACGAACTGCACCAGCTCACCGACCTCGCCGCCCCCGTCACCGGAGTGCTCCCCGGCCTCTAGGGTCTTTCGTTTGGATCAGGCCGGATCAGGGAGCGGGGTCTGGTGCCGTGCATCGCAAGGCGGAGGAGGGCGACATGGCGGAGCCATGGCAACCGACGACAACGCCGCGAGGCGCGGTGCCAGACCCCGCGAGCCCGGCAAGATCCAAACGAGAGGCCCTAGGTCCGCGCCGGAGCTGAACAGCCGTACCCGTGAGGGCCGTCCATGACCGGGCGGCCCTCGCTCGTGCCGGGAAACCCGCTGGTCCACGCCCTCACGGAGCCTTCCCGCAGGCCCCCGGTGGCGTAGGGTCGGGACGGATAGGAACACCGACGGAAAGGGGCCTGACCATGGCGCAGGAAGTACGCGGCGTCGTCGCACCGGGGAAGGACGAGCCGGTCCGGATCGAGACGATCGTGATCCCCGATCCGGGCCCCGGCGAGGCCGTCGTGGACATCCAGGCGTGCGGGGTCTGCCACACCGATCTGCACTACAAGCAGGGCGGCATCTCCGACGACTACCCCTTCCTGCTCGGCCACGAGGCCGCCGGTGTCGTGGAGTCGGTGGGGGAGGGCGTCACCGATGTCGCGCCCGGTGACTTCGTGATCCTCAACTGGCGTGCGGTGTGCGGTAAATGCCGGGCCTGTCGGCGCGGGCGTCCCTGGTACTGCTTCGACACCCACAACGCGAAGCAGAAGATGACCATCGCCTCCACCGGCCAGGAGCTCACCCCCGCCCTCGGCATCGGCGCCTTCGCCGAGAAGACGCTCGTCGCGGCCGGCCAGTGCACCAAGGTCGACCCCAAGGTCTCCCCGGCCGTCGCCGGACTGCTCGGCTGCGGTGTCATGGCGGGCATCGGCGCCGCCATCAACACCGGCAACGTCGGCCGGGGCGACTCCGTCGCCGTCATCGGCTGCGGCGGCGTCGGGGACGCGGCCATCGCCGGGGCCGTGCTGGCCGGGGCCGTGAAGATCATCGCCGTCGACATCAACGACCGCAAGCTGCAGAAGGCGCGCACGCTGGGTGCAACCCACACGGTCAACTCCAAGGAGACCGACCCGGTCGAGGCGATCCGCGAAATCACCGGTGGCTTCGGGGCCGACGTGGTGATCGACGCGGTCGGCCGCCCGGAGACCTACCGGCAGGCGTTCTACGCCCGAGACCTGGCCGGCACCGTCGTCCTGGTCGGCGTGCCCACCCCGGAGATGAAGCTCGAACTGCCCCTGCTGGACGTGTTCGGCCGCGGCGGCTCCCTCAAGTCCTCCTGGTACGGCGACTGTCTGCCCTCGCGGGACTTCCCGATGCTGATCGACCTGCACCTCCAGGGGCGCCTGCCGCTCGACGCGTTCGTCACCGAGACCATCCAACTGGACCAGGTGGAGCAGGCGTTCGAGCGGATGCAGCACGGCGACGTGCTGCGATCGGTGGTGGAGTTCTGATGACCGCCCGTATCGAACGCCTCGTCACCTCCGGCCAGTTCACCCTCGACGGGGGGAGCTGGGACGTCGACAACAACGTGTGGATCGTCGGCGACGACCACGAGGCCGTCGTCATCGACCCCGCGCACGACGCCGAGGCCATCCTCGAAGCCGTGGGCGACCGCCGGCTCACCGCGATCGTGTGCACCCACGCGCACAACGACCATGTGAACGCGGCCCCCGCCCTCGCCGACCGGACCGGTGCCACCATCTGGCTCCACCCGGACGACCTGCCGCTCTGGCGGCTCACCCACCCCGAGCGCGAGCCCGACGAGCACCTGGTCGACGGCCAGGTGCTGGAGACCGCCGGAGCCGATCTGACCGTGCTGCACACGCCCGGTCACGCCCCCGGCGCCGTCTGCCTCTACGACCCCGGTCTCGGCGCGGTGTTCAGCGGCGACACCCTCTTCCAGGGCGGCCCCGGCGCCACCGGGCGGTCGTACTCGCACTTCCCGACGATCATCGACTCGATCCGGGACCGGCTGCTCACCCTCCCCCCGGAGACCAAGGTGCTCACCGGCCACGGCGACCCCACGACGATCGGCGAGGAGTCGGGCCACCTCCAGGAGTGGATCGAGCGGGGTCACTGATCCGCACCGTCTGAGCGGGGACCGCCGCGACCGGACAGCCTCTGTCGCGGCGGTCCCCGCTGCCCTACCGTCGGCCCATGACCGATCTCACCCATCGCTTCACGGGCCACGCGGCCCTCGTCACAGGCGCGGGCCGGGGCATCGGCGCGGCCGTCGCCCGGCGCCTCGCCCAGGAGGGCGCCCGCGTCCTGGTCACCGACCAGGACGCGCCGGAGGCCGAGCAGACCGCCGCTTCGCTGCGCCAACAGGGGCTCACCGCCAGGGCGTTGGTGTGTGACGTGGCCGACCGGGCCTCGGTGGAGGCGGCCGTGACCCACGCGGTCGACGCCTTCGGCTCGCTCGACGTGCTGGTGAACTGCGCCGCCCACTGCTCACCGGACGCGGGCGCGAAGTTCGAGGACGACCCGGACGAGTCCTGGGCCCGTGACCTCGACATCACCCTGGGCGGCGTCCGCCGCTGCTGCCAGGCCGCGCTGCCCCACCTCGCCGCCTCCGGACGCGGCGCCATCGTGAGCATCGGCTCGGTCAACGGCCTGATGGACTTCGGCAACCACGCCTACAGCGCCGCCAAGGCCGGCCTCGGCTCCCTCACCCGCACCCTCGCCGGCCGCTCGGCCGCCCGCGGGGTCCGGGTCAACCTGGTCGCGCCAGGCACCGTGCGCACCTCCGCCTGGGAGGGCCGCGACGACGACCTGGACGCGGTACGCGACTGCTATCCGCTCGGCCGGGTCGGCGAGCCCGAGGACATCGCGGCGGCCGTCGCCTTCCTCGCCTCCCGCGACGCCGCCTGGATCACCGGCACCACCCTCGTCGTCGACGGCGGCCTCACCTCGGTGCACACCGGGTTCCGGACCGCGATGGACGGCAGCCGCGGCGGGCCGGGATGAAGTTCACCGTTTCGTCACAGCATGCCGGAAACACAACCATCCGGCCGAGGAGCCGGTCTAGTAGGCCGTAAGCCCCAGGAACCACCGGGGCCGAGAACCCGGGGGTGTCCCCGGGACCCGCAGGGGAGAAGGGATGGGGCCGACCATGGGGGACATACGCAGACGGGGAGCCGTCGCACTCGGGGTCGGCGCGCTGGTCGCGCCGCTCGCCATCGCCGTCACCGCCACTCCGGCCCAGGCCGCGAGCTGCACCACCAAGGCGGGCCCGTACCAGAAGCAGGTCGAGCGGTTCCTCGGCCGCACGGTGGACGGCAAGCAGTCCTCGGGGGACTGCTCGGCCATCCGCAGCTTCCAGAACAAGCACGGCATCACCCCCAACATCGGCTACGCCGGACCCGTCACCTGGGGTGTGATGGACCTCATGAACCGGCAGAAGGCCGTGGGGAAGAACCCCAACAAGGACGGCAAGTGTCCGGTGAACAAGGGCCGCATCGCCTGTGTGAACCTCACCCTCCAGCTCAGCTGGGTCCAGGACGGCAAGAAGCTGGTCTACGGCCCCGTCCCGGTGCGCACCGGACGCGACAAGTACGGGACCCGCACCGGCCTGAAGAAGGTCTACTGGCGTGACATCGACCACGTCTCCAGCCTCTACGACGTGCCGATGCCCTACAGCCAGTTCTTCGACGGCGGCCAGGCGTTCCACTCCGTCGGTCTCAGCATGTGGAACCCGCCGGGTTCCCACGGCTGTGTGAACATGACCACGAAGGACGCGAAGAAGTACTGGTCGCTCCTGAAGAACGGCGACGACGTCTTCGTCTACGGCCGCAAGCCCGGTACCTGAGCACGGCCCGCGTGCGGACGGGCGGGCCGAACCGAACTCGCCCTTCCGCACGGCTTCTTGACGTGATGAGCGACACGGTCCGAAATGCCCGGATCGCTCGTACTTATTCACGGCGCCTTCACGGGGACCGGCATATGCTTCACACCATGTCCACCACTGCTGAAGCCTTCTGCGGGCGCTCGGCCGCGGAGGTCAACGAGGAGATCCGGGCCCTGTGGCGCCGGTCGGGCGGCATCCTGACCAGTGAGCAGCGCGCGGAGTACCAGCGCCTCGTGATGGAGTGGGCCGCCGCGGCCCCGACGCCGCGCCGCCCGGTCTGACCGGACCCCGCAGAGCCACCGTCGAACCGCCCAGAGGGCACCCGTGACCGGGTGCCCTCGTTTGCCGTGCCCGCCTTCCTGGCCGCGCCTGCCTCGGCCAGGGGTCAGCCCCAGGTCGCCGAGTAGTACCGCTGGTACGCCTTGCGGTCCTGCTCGGCGCGGATGTACCGGGTGGCGACCAGCGCGATCACACTGCCCGCGATCACCAGCAGTCCGGGGCCGACGTTACGGGTGTCGGTGAGGCGGGCCAGCAGCGTCTGTCCGTCCACGCCGGTCACCGGGGCCGAGGAGCCGGGGCGGGCCGCGCTCGGCGTCATCCCGCTCTGGCCCGTCTCCGTCGCGGGGGTGGGGGCGGCGCTCTGGGCGCCGGAGGGAGGCGTGGCGGTGATGAGCTTGACGTTCAACGCGGTGAGTGCCTTGGTCACCGGCTGGAAGAAGGTCGTACCGCCGGTGGTGCAGTCGCCGTTGCCGCCCGAGGTGACGCCGAGGGCGACACCCTCGGAGAACATCGGGCCGCCGCTGTCACCGGGTTCGGCGCAGACATCGGTCTCGATCAGGCCGGTGACGGTGCCCTCGGGGTAGTTCACGGTCGCGTTGAGCGCGGTCACCTGGCCGTCGCGCAGCCCGCTGGTGCTGCCGCTGCGGAACACCCGCTGGCCCACGGCCGCGTCGCCCGCGCCGGTGATGCGGACGCCCTTGCCGCCGCCGACCGCCACCACGTCGGCGCCCGGACCGGCCTTGTCGGTGTCGTACTGGACGAGGGAGAAGTCGCCGCCGGGGAAGCTGCTGTTGACCGTCGCGCCCAGTTGCCGGGTGCCCTGGCCGTCCGCGAACCAGATGGAGCCGGTCGGCCCGCAGTGCCCGGCGGTGAGGATGAAGTCCCGCTGTCCGTCGGTCACGTTGAACCCGGCCGAGCAGCGGCCGCCGGTCGAGAGGATCGGCTGGGCGCCGTTGAGCCGGGTGGTGAACCTGCCCCCGGTCCGCTGCATCGTCACGAAGTCCCCGATGCGCGAGGCGACTTGAGTCATCTTCGTCCAGTCGCCGGACGACACCGTGCGGTCCCCGCTCACCACGATCCGGTTGGTGCGGTAGTCCACCGCCCAGGCGGTGCCCGGCACGCGCGGGGCCGAACGCAGCGCGGCGGTGGCCGACTTCAGCTCGTTCATGCTGTGGCCGACGACCTTCGCCCGGGCTCCCGCCGCGCGTACCTCGGCGGCCGCCCGCTCGTCGGTCACGGCGACGACCGGACGGCTCTGCGCGTCCACCCAGTTGCCCGCCGAGCGGGCCGTGCCGAGCCGCTCCGCGAGTGCCGCGCCCTTGCTCCCGGCCGTACCGGCCGCGCTGAACGTGGTGGCCGGCGCTGCCGGGGTCTCGCTCGCCATGGCCGCCTGCGCGACCATCCCTCCTCCCAGGAGGAGTCCGCCGACCGCCGCCAGCCGTGTCACTCGCCGGACGACCCGCCGTCGTGCGTGCCTCATGCCAGACTCCCGAACCCCGAGCGCGCACCGCCCGGACCGGCGGCACGGGGCCCTCCGGTCGCGAGCGCCCCCCGTCAGTACGGGACCGGGGCCGGGAGTGTTCACCGGACGGCACGATCTCCCCGGCCGGCGGGGTCAGTTCTTGCGGGCCACCCCGCCGAACATGGCGACCTCCTCCGGCTCGGTGTCCCCGGCGCCCTCGGGACGCCAGCGCGAGCAGGACACCACGCCCGGCTCCAGCAGCTCCAGACCGTCGAAGAAGCGGGTCACGTCCTCGGGGGTGCGCTGGGTG
This sequence comes from Streptomyces griseoluteus, assembly GCF_004784465.1. Lineage (GTDB taxonomy): Bacteria > Actinomycetota > Actinomycetes > Streptomycetales > Streptomycetaceae > Streptomyces > Streptomyces griseoluteus. The sequence continues at coordinate 67,697 of NZ_SRRU01000009.1, forward strand.
AGCTTGGGGGTGCCGTGCTCGTTCCAGAACTTCACCGCCTCGTCCACGTCCGGCATCGAGGGGCTGGTGACGGTGTGCGACAGCACCAGGTAGCTCCCGGCCGGCAGCCGGTCCACCAACTGCCGTACCAGGCGGTACGGGTCCTCGTCGTCGCCGATGAAGATGACCACGCCGAGCAGCATCAGGGCCACCGGCCGGCTGAAGTCCAGTGTCTTCGCCGCGTGTTCGAAGATCGAGTCGATGTTGCGCAGATCCTCGTCGAGGTAGTCCGTACGGCCCTCGGGGGTGCTGGTGAGCAGGGCGCGGGCGTGGGTGAGGACCAGCGGGTCGTTGTCGACGTAGACGACCCGCGTCTCCGGGGCCACGCTCTGCGCGACCTCGTGCGTGTTGTCGGCGGTGGGCAGGCCGGTGCCGATGTCCAGGAACTGCCGGATGCCGAGGTCGTTGACCAGATGACGCACGGCACGGCCCAGGAAGAGGCGGTCGTGGCGGGCGTACTCCCCGATGCCGGGGTGCAGCCGGCGGATCTGGTCGCCGGCCGCGCGGTCGACCTCGTAGTTGTCCTTGCCGCCGAGCCAGTAGTTCCAGATGCGGGCGGTGTGCGGCTGGCCGGTGTTGATGCGGGCGCGAAGGGACGCGGCCACGTCGTTGGTGGCGGCCGGGTTGTCGGTCACGAGGGTCAGCTCCTGGGGTGCCTGGGGCGGGAGGTACCGGTCAAGACGCAATCTAGACGCCGGAGTTGCTCCGCGCCGCAGGTCCGCGGCATCGGGAGTGTCCGCGCGGCCCCCGGCGGGCCCCCTCGTAGACTCGGAGCCATGGACGACGCGCTTGTGTCCCGGCTCGGCTCGGGCAAGTACCTGCTGGTCACCAGCTACCGCAAGGACGGCACTCCGGTGGCCACCCCGGTCTGGGTCGTCCCCGACGGCGACGCCCTCGGCGTCTGGACCGCCGCCGACAGCTACAAGGTCAAGCGCATCCGCCGCCGCGCGGACGTCCTGGTGGGCCCCTGCGACATGCGCGGCCGCCCGACCGGCGCCCCGCACCCCGCGCACGCCGAGATCGCCGACCCCGCCACCACGGCCCGCTACCGCACCCTGATCGCCCGCAAGTACGGCATCGCGGGCCGCCTCACCCTGCTGGGCAGCAGGCTGCGGCGGGGGACCGAGGGCACGGTGGGAATCCGGGTGACGTTTCCCGCCTAGCCGGCCGACCGCCTCAGGTCCACGCCCGGCACGACTCGTCCAGCAGCTGGAAGACCGGTTCGCCGCGGACCGGGTCCTCGGCCGTCGACAGGCGGACCCGGTCACCGCTGTGGATGCCGATCAGGGGGCCCATGACGCGACCGCGTACGACGAAGCCCTCGGCGAGTTCGACGAGGGAGACATTGCGGGCGGCGGGGGTGTTGCGGTGGACGGTGGTGGAGTGGCGGACCGTGCCGATGCCCTCGCTGCGCTCGGTGCGGAGGTCGCTGCCCTGGCAGACCGGACACAGGAGCCGGTGGTACATCGCGGTGCCGCACCAGCCGCAGCGCTGGTACTCGATGGAGTCGGCGGGGCGGTCGGTGAGGAGGCCCGCCGAGCCCGCCACCGGCTGGGCCGTTCCTGCTGAGTGGTGGTACACGCTCGTCAACTCCCTGCACTGGGCCGGAATCCGCTCGTGCCCGATGCCGTGCCACCGTGCACGAGCGACAGGGTATGGCACTCAGTGTCACTCGTAAAGGCACTGCGTACCCTTATTTAGCGGCTCTCGCCCTGGGCCGCCTCGAACTGCCGCACCACCTGCCAGAGCGGGGCGTCCCGGCGGGCCACCAGGACCACCACGTCGTCGGGGCGCGGCGACTCGGGCGGGAAGGGAGACGGCGCGGGCCGGGCCGGCGTGTCGGCGAACGCCGTCTGCACGCAGGCGAGCGCGTGATCCACGGCCGCCTCCGCGTCCCCCTTGCCGTCCGAACGCAGCCAGGAGCGAAGGGCGTTGTTGTGCGCGGCGACCACCGCGGCCGCGATCACGTCCGCGCGCAGCGTGCCGTCGGGCAGGTCCGCGAACCTCCCGCGCAGATACGCGGCGAGTGCCCGCTCGTAACGCCAGACGACCGACAGCTCGTACGCCCGCAGCCCCGGCACCCGGCGGGTCAGCCGGTAGCGCTGTACCGAGAACGCCGGGTTCTCCGCGTACATGCGCAGCACCAGCCGGGCCGCGTCGCACACCCGCCGCACCGGCTCCTCGTCGCTCTCGCCCGCCGCGAGGAACGCGGTCATGTCGGCGAGGCAGCTCTCGTGGTCGGGGAAGACCACGTCCTCCTTGGAGGGGAAGTAGCGGAAGAACGACCGCCGTCCGACCTCCGCCAGCGCCACGATGTCGTCCACCGTGGTCTGCTCGTACCCACGCTCCAGGAAGAGCTGGAAGGCGGCCGCCACCAGGGCGTCCCGCATCGGCGGCTTCGCGGGCGGCGCCGCACTGCTGGTGCTCATGGACGGGAACGTAGCACCCGGCGGCCACCTGTGGCACTGAGTGCAGCCGACAGGGCCCGGTGAGGGAACCGAGTGCTCCGTGCGGGCCCGGCGATCATCGTCCACGTGCTGCGACGTAACCTTTCTCCACCCTGTCGGCACCCGGCCCGTACGAGGAGATCCCGTATGCCCTCCGCCCGCCCCCGCCTGCTCTACGTCACCGACCTGGCGTACCCGGCCCGCGGGCGTCGCTACGGCGACGAGGACGTCTTCCTCACCTCCCGGCTGCGCGACCACTTCGACCTCGCCCTGTGCCACCCGATGGACGCGGCCGCGCTGATGGACGGCTTCGACGCCGTCGTGGTCCGCAACAGCGGCCCCGTGCTGGGCTATCACGCCGAGTACGAGGCGTTCCGTGCCCGCGCCCTGGAGACCGGCGCCCGCGTCTACAACCCGCTGACCGGCAAGGCCGACATGGCCGGCAAGGGGTATCTGCTCGACCTCACCGAGGCCGGACTCCCGGTCATCCCCACCGTCGACCGTGCCGAGGACCTGCACCGGCTGCCCGCGGCCGACCGGTACGTGGTCAAGCCGACCCACGGCGCGGACTCCCTCGGCCTGCGCACCGTCCCGGCGAGCCGCGTGGCCGAGGCCCCGGTGGCGGACGGCTCGGTCCTGGTCCAGCCGCACATCGAATTCGTCCACGAGGTGTCCTTCTACTTCGTGGACGACGACTTCCAGTACGCCCTCTACGCCCCCGACCCCCGCGACCGCTGGGACCTGAAGCCGTACCGGGCGACCGCCGCCGACCTGGAGTTCGCGCGCGGCTTCATCGACTGGAACGGCCTCGGCCACGGCATCCAGCGCGTCGACGCCTGCCGCACCCTGGAGGGCGAGCTGCTCCTGGTCGAGCTGGAGGACCTGAACCCGTATCTCTCCCTGGACGTCCTTCCCGAGGAGGAGCAGGACGCGTTCGTGGGCACGTTCACCGCGTCCCTGAACCGCTTCGTGCTGGCGGGCGCCCTGGCCCCGGCGTGACGGGGGCCCGCTGAACGGCGCCGCCCCGCGCTCCGTATCTCCCGGCGAGGGACGGAAGGAGAGCAGCGTGCCGACAGCCCCCGATCCCGGACGCCCGCGCCCCGCAAGGGTCGTGGAACCCGTACGCGTCCTGCGTGCCCGCCCCACCGACGCCCTCGCGGAGCTGATGCGCGAGCTGATGCCGGAACCGGGGGAGGGGCCACGCACCACGCCGCCCGCCGACGCCGAGGAGGACACCGAGGAGCTGCCGCCGGTCCCGGCCGAGGACCCGGCGGCCCCGAGGTCGCGTCGGCGGCTCCGGGCCGTCGCGCCGGCGCTGGCGGCAGCCGCCCTGGCCGGCTTCGGCTGCGCCCTCCTGCTTCCCGACCGTCAGGAGTCCGCCGCGCGCCCCGCACCCGCACCGGTCCCGACCACGGCCCCCGCCACGGCCGCCGATCCCGACGGCCCCGGCACCCTCCGCCGGGGCGACTCCGGCCCCGAGGTCACGGAGCTGCGCCGCCGCCTCCTCCGCATCCCCGACGTCTTCCGCGACGGTTCCGCCACCGGCCCCTACGACGCCCCGCTCACCGAAGCCGTGGCCCGGTTCCAGCTCTGGTACGGCATCCGGGGCGACGAGACCGGCGTCTACGGCGACGACACCCGCCGAGACCTTGAGTCCCGCACCGGCTGAGCCCTCACTCCTCCGGGAACCGGATGTCCACCACGCACACGTCGTCGCGGTGCTCGTCCACCAGCATCGAGGTGAGCAACGAGTCCAGACCGTCGCCACCCTTGGTGAGGACCGTGTCGGCGAGCCGGGCGAAGCCGGTGAGGACGTCCTCGCCGGGGCGTTCCACCAGACCGTCGGTGAACAGCAGCAGCCGGTCGCCGGGCTCCAGCCGGGCCTCGGCGGAGTCGTACACCGGGGTCGCGCTCGCGCCGAGCAGCATGCCGACGGGCCGGGTGAGGAAGCGGGCCGTGCCGTCGCGTACCAGCAGCGGCGGCGGGTGCCCGGCCTGGGCCCAGGCCAGTACGCGGGTCGTGGGGTCGTAGCGGGCGAGGACCATGGTGGCGGTGGACCGGCCGTCCCGTGAGTGCAGCAGCAGGGTGTTCAGCCGGGTCAGCGCCCCGGTCAGCGAGGAGCCCGTACCCACCATGCCCTTGGCGGTGAAGCGGAGCTGAGCCATCGTGGCCACCGCTCCGATGCCGTGCCCGGCCACGTCGCCGACGACGAACAGGGCCGCGTCGTCGGAGAGTTCGATCGCGCTGAACCAGTCACCGCCGACCTGGATGCCCGACTGGGCGGGCAGATAGGCGACTTCGACCCGCAGCCCGGCCAGACTGACCGGGCCGGCCGGCAGTGGCAGCAGCGCGTGCTGCAGCCGGTCGGCCAGCGCCCGCTCGGCCTGGAGCACCCCGCGCTGGAGCAGCATCGCCCGCTCGCTCTCGACCAGCGCGAGTTCGGCGCTGCGCTGGGCGGTGAGGTCCTGCACGAAGCCGTGCACCTCGGCGGGCGTGCCGTCCGGCTCGGTCACCGCCTCCGCGACGATCCGCAGGTGCCGTACCCCGCTCGGCGCGTCGATACGGAAGGGCACGTCGAAAGGGCGGGCATGGTCGACGAGTTCGGTGATCGCGGCGCGCAGCGGAGCCGCGTCCTGCGGCACCACCAGCGCGGGCAGCTCCGTCAGCGGCACCGGCCCGCGCGCCGCGTTGAGACCGAGCACGGCGTACGTCTGCGCGGACCAGGAGGTCTCGCCGGTGACCAGGTTCCAGTTGGCCCAGCCCAGATTGCCCAGCCGCTGCACGTCCCACAGCCGCTGCGCCTGCCGGTCCACCGGGTCCAGCCGCAGCCAGGTCACCAGCAGCCCGTCGCCCAGCGGCGTCGCCCGCACGGAGTAGGTGGCGGTCACCGGTACGCCGTCCACCACGTCCTGGTAGGCGAACGGCGCGCTCTCGAAGGGCACGCCCGTGGTGAGCGCCGTGAGATAGCCGTGCCACAACTGCTCACCCGCGACAGTGGGATAGCTCTCCAGGATCTGCCGGCCGAGCATGTCGCGCCCGGTGTTGCCGAACACGTCGACCGCCTCCGGGCTCACGGCCTCGATCCGGTAGTCCTCGACCGCGCCGGACGCGCCGCGCAGCGGGCGCAGCAGGATCGTGGCACCCGGCAGCGCGTCGAGCACCCTCTGCACGTGCGGGGTGATGCCGCTCGCGTCGCCGGTCCGGTCCGCATCGAAGGCCCGCAGCCGCCCCGCGCACAACCGGGCCGCGCCCAGCAGCAGTTGACGCTCGCGGGGCTCGAACGGACCCTCTTGAGTTCGCAGTACGCCGAGTGCCACGCCCGAGCCGTGCCCCCCCGGCACCGGCAGCCAGGCCCGGGACAGCCACCGCTCCGAGGGGTCCAGGAGCACGTAGTGGCGCCGGTCCTCGGTGAAATTCTCCAGCCAGATCGGCGCGCCGGTGCGCAGACAGTCCAGCGGGGCGAGCCTGTTCACGTCGGGCAGATGGCGCCAGCGCCTGGAGAGGGCGGCGTCGATGCCCGCGTACCCGATGAGGTCGAGGCCGTCCTCGGGCCGGTGCTGGTACAGAACGACGGCGTCGACGCCCGTGTCCGGGCTGAGATGGCGCAGCAGGCACCCGGCCAGCTCCTGCGGCGAGCCGACCCGCACCAGAGCCCGGCCCAGGTCGGCCAGGACGTCCGCGAGGTCGCCGGGCGCGGTCGGCGCGGGCGTGCGGGAGGCGGACACCGGCCCCAGCACGCCGGCCGGGTCCGCGTCCGGGCCGCCCGACTTCGGGTGCTCCAGCGTGCCCAGGGTGAGCCAGCACTCCTCGATCAGGGTGCGGCGCCCGGCCTCGGCGCGGGCGAGCAGTTCCTCGTGAGCGGCGTCGGCGGACCGGCCGGTGAGGGCCATCAGCGCACCCTTGGCGCGTTCCAGCACCGCCGAGGACGCGGTGAGGTCCCGCAGCCGCTCCATCTCGGCGCGCTGTCGGGCCACGACTCTGGCCAGCGCCGCTACATCGGCGCCGAAGCCGCTTTCCATGGAAGGGGTGGGCTCGCTCGTCACGCGACGAGCATGGCACACCCTGGCCGTTCGCTCACTTGTCCGGCCCGGCCGTTCCCGTCCGGGGCGGCGGGTGCGGGACCGGCCGCAGGAGGAGCGGGGTCAGCGGCCGGTACCACGGGTGCCCAGCGCCTCGGAGACGGCGCGGACGCTGCGCGCGATGTGCTGGAGCTGGAGCAGCTCGGCGGCGTACAGCTTGATGGTGTGCTCGATGACCGACTCCGGCAGCCCGAGCATCGGCAGTTCGGCGCGGGCGGTCTGCAGCGCGGTGCGTGCCACCCGGATCTCCTGCTGGACCTGGAGCCCGGCGTGCCGGGCCAGCAGGACGGGGTGCTTGATCAGCGCCGGATAGCTGGCGTAGCGCGCCGGAATCAGTTCGCGCAGCCACTTGGCCGCCGAGCGTTCCCAGTCGTAGCTGCCCGGCTGCTTGACCTGGCAGGGCCAGTCGCCGCTGATGCGCGTGGTGGTGATCGGCATGCTCATCGCTTCCGGTGTGCCTCGTCGCCGGAGAGGGTGATCCGACGGGTGGGGGCGGCCCTGGCCCGGCGGGCCGGGCGGGGACGCCACGGAATCCGTGAGCAGTATTTATATATGCCAACCGCTTTGCAAGACGGATGAAAACATTCATCCGTGCCGGGGCGGGGCCGATCCGCGCGGGATCAGTCCCGCAGGAAGAACTGCTGCTGGTCGGCGACCTGCTCGTACTGCTCCAGGCGGGCCTGGGTACGCTCGGGGTCGGCGTCGGTCATCGCCTGGAGCAGCGCGGCGGCCAGCAGACCGGGGGCCGCGTAGGAGTCGAAGACCAGCCGGGAGCCGGTGCCGGTGGCGAAGGTGACGTCGGCCTCCTCCGCCAGCGGGCCCAGCGCGAGATCGGTGATCAACGCGACCTTCAGCCCCGCCTCCCGCGCCACCCGCAGCGCGGCGAGCGTCTCCTGGGCGTGCCGGGGCATGGCGAACGCCAGCACCCAGGTGCCGCCCGCCTCACGGGACTGGAGCAGCGCGTCGCACGCCACGCTGCCGCCCCGCGTCACCAGCCGCACATCGGGGTGGATGCGCCGGGCCGCGTACCCGAAGTACTCCGCCAGCGACCCCGAGATGCGCAGCCCCAGCACGGTCAGCGGGGTGGAGCGGGACAGCTCGCGGCCCACCCGGATCACCCGTTCGGGGTCGGCCAGGTCGCGGCGCAGATGCTCCAGGTTCTGGATCTCCGCGTCCACGGCGGCCTGCAGCTCGTTCGCCCGGTCCTCCTCGCCCGGACCGCCCGCCAGCGCGCCCAACGCGATCGACTGCAGCCGCTCCCGCAGCGCCGGGTACCCGCTGAAGCCCACGGCGGAGGCGAACCGGGTCACCGAGGGCTGGCTCACCCCGGCCCGGTCGGCCAGCTCGGTGATGGACAGGAACGCGGCCTCGGTGAGGTGCTCGATCAGGTACTGCGCCACCCGGCGCTGTCCGGGGGAGAGCCGGGGCCCGTCGAACAGCGCCCGGAGCTGGGAGGTCGGCGCGGCCTCGGCGCCCGTGGCGGGGCCGCCCGAGGTGATCGCTGATGCCTGGGCGCGTGCCTGTTGCGGCGAGGGCGCCGGACCGTCGACTTTGTCTCCCACGACGAGCCAACATAGCTCACCACTGCTGGTCGCCCCGCGTGTCGGCCGGGAGGGTCAGCGCCGGTACACCGTGATCGAGTGCCCCACGTCGTCGACCGGGCGGCTCGTGCGGATCAGCTCCGCCAGCCGCCCCCGCGCCTTGGCGGCGGCCGAGTCCGACACCACCAGCAGCCCCCGCACCCGCTCCGGCGGCACCGAGAGCGGAGCGCCCGCGTGGATGCCGTAGTACGACGGGACCCCGCTGCCCTTGTAGACCAGCCACACCCGCTCGCCCGGGTACCGCTCCCGCAGCCGGTGCGCGAGGGCGCCGAGGTCCTGGCCCCAGTCCACGTTGGAGTCGTGCAGCAGCCGGTGCGTGCGCGCGGGGCCGCCGAACGCCTCGTTGGCGTAGGGCAGGTAGTACGGGAACGTCCGCAGCGAACTCACCGCAACCCACAGCACCAGCACCCCGGCCAGCGCTTCGGCCCACCGGCGCCGCCAGAGCGTGACACAGCCGCCGGCCAGCGCCAGGAACACCGGCACGAACAGCGCGTACCGGGTGCCGAAGTCCCGCGCGCCCGTCGTCGCCACCGCCAGCAGCAGTGCGGGCGGCAGCAGCAGGTACGGGGCCGCGGCGCGCAGGCGGGGCACCGCCAGGACGGTCACGGCGCCGGCCGCGCCCAGGGCCAGGAGCCCGAGCGGGGTCTTCACCAGGAGGGCCACGGGGAGGTAGTACCAGAGGGCGCCGGTGTACACCCGGCCGAACAGGAAGCCCTCCCACGGGTAGTACTCCATGGCGAACTGCGCCCGCAGCCCGGCGCCGTAGGCGGGAGGCAGCGGCAGCAGACCGCTCACCAGCGCCCGCTTGCCCGCCAGCGGCGGGAGCGGCTCGGCGGGCGCGAACCCCAGCCGGGGGTCGACGACCAGATAGGTGGCCCAGACGACGGCCAGCGTCACCGCCAGCACCACGCCCGCGCCCCCGAGCGCCACCAGCACCCCGCGCCGCCGTCCGGCACCGGCTCGCGCGTGCCGGACCGACCAGGCGGCCAGCAGCATCAGCAGCGGGATCGCGGGCAGCGCGCTCATCTTCGTGGCCACCGCCGCGCCCAGCGCCGCCCCGGCGAGCGGCACGTACAGGCGGGGCCGGTTCCGGGCCCGCCAGGCCAGCCAGACGGAGGTCAGCAGGAAGGCGGTCATCGGGAGGTCCAGCGTGGCCAGCGAGCCGTGCGCGACGACGTCGGGGCAGAAGGCGTACAGCGCGAGGGCCACCGGACCGGCCGCCCTCCCGGCCAGGTCCCGTGCGAAGGCGAACACCACCAGCCCGCCGAGCAGTGTCAGCGCGATCACCGGCAGCCGCGCCCACAGCATCAGCCGCCAGGGGTCGTTCCCCGACCCGTACAGCAGATGGCGGCCCGCCTCGCTCTGGGTGCCGGGGAAATCGGGCTCGTAGTGCGGGTCGGCCACCGCGATCCCGGCCGCGATCAGGAGCTTGCCGAGCGGCGGGTGCTCGGGGTTGTAGCGCAGCCGGTGCTCGTGCAGGTAGTCGGCGGCGGTGACCACGTACACCGGCTCGTCGATGGTGGGCGTCTGCCGGACGGCCGTGGTGACCATCGCGGCCGCCATCTGGGCCAGGAGCAGCGCCACCAGCAGCGGCACCAGCCGGCGGCGGTCACGGGGGCGGGGGAGCGGGGGCGCCGGTGCGGGGATCGTCCCGGTCCCGAGGTGTTCGCTCGCCATCATCCGCCCCACGGTGGCACGGGCCGCACCGGTCCCGGTGCCGATCCGCCCTCGTCGGGGCCGTGTCCGCACACCGTTCCCGCGACCGGCGGTGCCACCGCCCCCGCCGGTCCCCTCGGCGGACCCTCCGCCGCGCTCCGTGGGATACGGGCCCCGGCGGGCGCCGGTTCAGCCCCGGCCGGGTACGGGCAGCGCCGAGGCCGGTATCACCAGGTCCGCCCGCTCCCGCGTGGTGGCGATCAAATCGGCGTTGCGCTGGTCGGTGCCGAGCACCCAGGCCACCGCCGCCGTGTGCTCCTTGCCGAACTCCACATGCCGGGCCACCAGGCGCCGCACCCGCTCCGGCTCGTCGACCTCGCAGTACCAGACCTCGTCCAGCAGCGGCCGTACCCCGGCCCATGAACCCTCGCGCAGCAGAAGGTAGTTGCCCTCGGTCACCACCAGCCGGGACGACGGCGGCACCGGGATCGAGCCCGCCACCGGCTGCTCCAGGTCCCGCTCGAAGGCGGGCGCGTACACCACCTCGTCCGCGTCGGCGGGGGTCTCGCGCAGCCGCCGCAGCAGCGCCGCGTACCCGGCCGCGTCGAAGGTGTCCGGGGCGCCCTTGCGGTCCCGGCGGCCCAGCCGGTCCAGTTCGGCGTCGGCCAGGTGGAAGCCGTCCATCGGGACGTGCGCCACCCAGGGCGGGCCGTCCGCGTTCAGGGCGCGGACGAGGTGTCCGGCGAGGGTCGTCTTGCCCGCGCCGGGACCGCCCGCGATACCGAGGATCGCGCGCTGTCCGTCCTCGACCAGGCTGCGGGCGCGGAGGAGAAGGTCGTCGAAGGTCGGCGGCATGCAGCGAAGTGTGCCACCGGGCGTGCGCGGGGCGGCCGCCGGGCGCCCCCATTTCCGCTCGGAACGGCGTGATCGCCGCGCCCGATCCGGGGAAGGGAGCAGGGTATGACTCAGCTCGGACTGCCCGACACCATCCAGGCGTGCCTGTTCGACCTCGACGGAGTCGTCACCAAGACGGCCGTCGTGCACGCGGCCGCCTGGAAGGAGACCTTCGACGCCTTCCTCCGCGACCACGAGGGCCCGGACGCGCGGCCGTTCGACGAGGTCGCCGACTACGACGAGTACGTGGACGGCCGCCCCCGCGCCGACGGCGTCCGCTCCTTCCTGAAGTCCCGCGGGATCGAACTCCCCGAGGGCGGCCCCGACGACCCGCCGGACGCCGGCACCGTGCAGGGCCTCGGCAACCGCAAGAACGAGCTGCTTCTGGAGAAGATCCGCACCGACGGCGTCGAGCCGTACGAGGGCACACTGCGCTATCTGGCCGCCGTGCGCGCGGCCGGCCTGGCCACCGCCATCGTCTCCTCCAGTGCCAACTGTCAGGACGTGCTCCGCTCGATCGACGCCGAGGACCTCTTCGACGTACGGATCGACGGGGTGGTGGCCGCCGAACGGCACCTGCCGGGCAAGCCGAAACCCGACACCTTCCTGGCCGCCGCGGCGGACCTCGGCGTGCCCCCGGAGCGGGCCGCCGTCTACGAGGACGCGCTCGCCGGGATGGACGCGGGCCGCGCCGGAGGCTTCGGATACGTGGTCGGGCTGGACCGCACGGGGCAGGCCGACGCGCTGTACGCCCACGGCGCGCATATCGTCGTGAAAGACCTCGCCGAGCTGGGAGGGACGCAGTGATCACTGAGCGGGCGTACACGGTCGAGCCCTGGCACGTGCGCGAGACCACCCTCGATCTGGACGTGCTCGCCCAGAGCGAGTCGGTGTTCGCACTGTCCAACGGGCACGTCGGCTGGCGCGGCAACCTCGACGAGGGCGAGCCGCACGGCCTGCCCGGCAGCTATCTCAACGGCGTGCACGAGGTGCACCCGCTGCCGTACGCGGAAGCCGGCTACGGCTACCCGGAGTCCGGGCAGAGCGTCATCGACATCACCAACGGCAAGATCCTGCGTCTGCTGGTGGACGACGAACCCTTCGACCTGCGCTACGGCCGCCTGATCTCCCACGAACGCGTCCTCGACATGCGGCGCGGGGTGCTGGAACGCACCTGCGAGTGGACCTCCCCGGCCGGCTCCACGGTCCGGGTGCGCTCCACCCGGCTGGTCTCCCTCACCCAGCGCGCGGTGGCCGCCATCGCCTACGAGGTGGAGGCCGTGGGCCGTCCCAGCCGTGTCGTGATCCAGTCCGAGCTGGTCGCCAACGAGAGCCTGCCCGAGCCCAACGGCGACCCGCGTGCCGCGATGAGCCTGCGCTCGCCACTGGAGCAGGAGGACGGCTTCGCCTCGGGGGAGCGGCTGCGGCTGGTGCACCGCACCAAGCGCAGCGGCCTCAGGGTCGCGGTCGGCGCCGACCACGTCGTCACCGGGCCCGGCCGCACCACCAGCCGCAGCGAGAGCGGCATCGACGTCGCCCGGCTCACCGTCACCTCCGTACTGGAGCCCGGACACACCCTGCGGGTGGAGAAGCTGGTCGCGCACGGCTGGTCCGGCACCCGCTCGCTGCCCGCCATGGCCGACCAGGTCGACGCGGCCCTCGCCGCCGCCTCCCACGACGGCTGGGAAGGGCTCCTGGCCGCCCAGCGCGAGGCCCTCGCGGACTTCTGGGCGCGCGCCGACGTCGAGGTGCACGGCGACGAGGAGATCCAGCAGGCCGTACGCTTCGCCCTGTTCCACGTCTTCCAGGCCGGCGCCCGCGCCGAGCAGCGCGCCATCCCCGCCAAGGGCCTCACCGGCTCCGGGTACGACGGGCACGCCTTCTGGGACACCGAGATGTTCGTGCTGCCCCTGCTCACCCACACCGCGCCACGGGCCGTCGCCGAGGCGCTGCGCTGGCGCCACAACACCCTGGACGCCGCCCGCGAACGCGCGGCCCAGCTGGGGCTCGGCGGCGCCGCCTTCCCCTGGCGGACCATCGAGGGCTCGGAGGGCTCCGCCTACTGGCCCGCCGGTACCGCCGCCTTCCATGTGAACGCCGACATCGCCGACGCGGTCGTGCGCTACGTCGAGGCCACCGGTGACCTGCGCTTCGAACGCGAGGTGGGCATGGAGCTGCTGGTGGAGACCGCCCGGCTGTGGCGCTCGCTGGGCCACCACGACCACCGCGGCGCCTTCCACATCGACGGGGTCACCGGGCCCGACGAGTACAGCGCGGTCGCCGACGACAACACGTACACCAATCTGATGGCGCGGCAGAACCTGCTCGCGGCCGCCGACGCCGTGGAGCGCTACCCCGAGGAGGCCCAGCGGCTCGGCACCGACGAGGAGGAGAGCGCGGCCTGGCGGGACGCGGCCGAGGCGATGAACATCCCCTACAACGACGAACTCGGCGTCCACGAGCAGAACGCCGGCTTCACCCGCTACCAGCGCTGGGACTTCGCCGGGACCCGCCCCGACCAGTACCCCCTGCTGCTGCACTTCCCGTACTTCGACCTCTACCGCAAACAGGTCGTCAAACAGGCCGACCTGGTCCTGGCCATGTACAGCTGCTCCTCCTACTTCGACGACGAGCAGGTGGCCCGGAACTTCGCCTACTACGAGCCGCTGACCGTCCGCGACTCCTCCCTGTCGGCCTGCTGCCAGGCCGTCATCGCCGCCCAGGCGGGCCATCTGCGGCTCGCCTACGCCTACACGACCGAGGCGGCGCTGATGGACCTGCACGACCTGGAGCACAACACCCGCGACGGACTGCACATCGCCTCGCTGGCCGGGACCTGGATGGCGCTGGTCGCCGGGTTCGGCGGCATGCGGCGGGTGCTGACGGGCCCGGCCGGGATGAGCTTCGCGCCGCGGCTGCCCGAGCGGCTGCGCAAACTCGCCTTCCACCTGCAGTTCCGGGGGCGGCGGCTGCGCGTGGAGATCAGCGGGGACAAGGCGACCTACACGCTGCTGGAAGGACCGCCGCTGATCATCGAGCACCATGGGGAGACCGTCATGCTGGAGGCCGACGAGCCCGCCGTGCGGACCGTGCCCCCGCCCACCCCGCGCCCCACCCCCGAGCAGCCGCCGCACCGGGTGCCGAAGGGGCTCTGAGCCCGCCGGTCACCTGGTGCGTCCCCCCGCCGCGCCGGGCCACCGCCGTATGGCCGTACCTGCGCGGCGGGGGGTGTGGTTCCGCGTTAGTTTGACCTTGGTTTCGCTGTGGCGTCCGGTTTCCCCGGGCGCCGGCGACGGGTGCTTCCGTGGAGGGGGGAGGGGTGCCGATGACGCAGGACGCTCCCGAAGTGCTCCCCGTACCGGCCGGCCGTCCGGCGCCGCGCGTGCGGGGTCTGGTCTGGCAGGTGGGGCTGCTGGTCTGCGTCCTGCTCGTCCTCGCCTACCTCACCCAGCGGTACTGGCCCACCGTGCGCGGCGGGGCGGTGCGGCTCACCGAGGCCGACCAGGGCTGGCTCTCGGTCGGGGCGGTCGCGGCCGTGGGCACCTGGCCGGCGGCCGCGCTCGCCCAGCAGGGGGCCGTCGTGGAGCGGCTGCCCGGCTTACGCCTCGTCGCGGCCCAGTTCGCCGCCTGCGCCGCCAACCATCTGCTGCCCGCCGGGATCGGTGCCGGGGCGGTGAACCTGCGGTTCCTGCTGCGCTGCGGGCTGCCCATGGGCCGCTCCGCCGGTGCCCTCGCCGTCAAGGGCGGGGCCGGGGGCGTGTCGAAGCTGCTGCTGATCGCGCTGCTGGTGCCGTTCTGTCCGGGCCTGCTGCGCGTGCCCGAGGTGCCGCTGGTCTGGCTGACCGGCGTGCTCTGCGCGGCGCTGCTCATCGCGGCGGTCGCCGCCGGGCCGCTGTGGCCGCGCTGCCGCCGGCTGCTGAGCGCGCTGATGGCCGACGTACGGGCCGTGCACGCGCGGCCGCGGCGGGCGGCGGCCCTGTGGGGCGGCTCGCTCGGCTTCGCCGCGCTGCACTGCGCGGTGCTGGTCGCGGTGGGGCGTGCTGTCGCGCTGCCGCTGCCCGCGCCCGAGGTGGCCCTGTTGTACCTCGCCGCCAGCGGCGCCGCCGCCCTGCTGCCCACGCCGGGCGGGCTCGGCTCGCTGGACGCGGCGCTCGTCCTCGCGCTCGCCACGTCCGGCGCCCCCGCCGCCACGGCCGCCTCCGCCGTGCTCGGCTACCGCATGCTGACCGTCTGGCTGCCACTGCCGCCCGGCCTGCTCACCCTCGCCGTCCTCATGCGCCGCAAGGCGCTGTGAAAGGTGTCAAGGGGCGCTCCCGCTAGGGCAGGAGCTTCTCGATCGCCGCCGGGCCCTCCGTCTCCAGCTTGCGGCGGGCCCAGTCCAGGGTCTTCGGGGTGACGTCCCTGCCCGCCGCCATCACCAGGTCCTCCGGGGTGACGTCCCTGGCCGGGGCGGTGTGCAGCAGGGCGTCGGGAGTGCAGTGGTCGTCGATCGACCGCGACTCTTCGGGCGTGGAACTCGACATGATGCCTCCTCCTCCGGATGGGCGCATCCGTGCCGGTGCCGCCGAACGGGGCACACTCTCACCATCGGCCGCCGGGCGCCCACGCGCATCCCGAGCGGCCTACGCTGGACGGGCAGCCGTACACCACCTCGGGAGGCCGCAGCGATGGCCGAGACGCCCTTCCAGCAGGAGACCCGGCAGAGCCGCCGCTATCTGCCGATCGCCGAGCACGGCCTCATCGGGGACCTGCGCAGCGTGGCGCTCGTCGGCAGCAACGGCACCATCGACTGGTACTGCACCCCGTCCTTCGACGCCCCCAGCGTGTTCGCCGCGCTGCTGGACGCCGAGCGCGGGGGCCGGTTCGAGCTGGCGGCCTCCGTCCCGGCGCACACCAAGCAGTTCTACTTCCCCGACACCAACGTGCTGATCACCCGCTTCTTCACCGAGGAGGGCGTCGGCGAGGTGCAGGACTTCATGCCGGTCGGCACGGGTCGCCTGGGCGAGGAGGGCCGGCACCGGCTGATCCGCCGCGTGATCTGCGTACGCGGCACCGTGCCGTTCCGCGCCCTGGTCGCGCCCCGCTTCGGGTACGGCGCCGACCCGCACACCCTGCGCGAGGTGGAGGGCCTGCTGCTGTTCGACGCCGGGGAGCGGGCTCTCGCACTCACCGCCACCGTGGCCATGGAATGCGACGGCCGGGACGCGCGGGCCGAGTTCAAGCTCGGCGAGGGCGAGAGCGCGGTGTTCGCGCTGGACCAGGCGAGCGGCGAGATCGCCCCGCGCGGCTGCGCGCACGCCGAGGCCGAGCACGAGTTCAACGCCACCGTCGCTTACTGGCGCCGCTGGCTCGGGCAGTCCCGCTACCGGGGCCGCTGGCGCGAGATGGTGCACCGCTCCGCCCTCACCCTGAAGCTGCTCACCTACGCCCCCACCGGCGCCATCGTCGCCGCCCCCACCACCAGCCTGCCCGAACAGCTCGGCGGCGAGCGCAACTGGGACTACCGCTACGTCTGGGTCCGCGACGCCGCCTTCGCCGTCTACGCCCTGCTCCGGCTCGGCTTCGCCGGCGAGGCCGAGGCGTTCATGCGCTTCGTCACCACCCACATCAGCCCCGGCGACGGAGCCGTCGAGGGCCCGCTCCAGATCATGTACGGCATCGACGGCCGGGCCGAGCTGCCCGAGAGTGAACTTGCGCACCTGGAGGGCTACTCGGGGTCGGCCCCGGTCCGCGTGGGCAACGCCGCCGCCTCGCAGCTCCAGCTCGACATCTACGGCGCCCTGATCGACTCCATCTACCTCTACGACAAATGGGCCCAGCCCATCTCCAGCGCGCAGTGGGACGACTTGTGCCACCTGGTGAACTGGGTGTGCGACCACTGGGACCAGCCGGACGAGGGGGTGTGGGAGACGCGGGGCGGCCGGAAGAACTTCCTGTACTCCCGGCTGATGTGCTGGGTCGCCATCGAACGCGCCATCCGTCTCGCCAACCGCCGCGGCCTGCCCGCCGACCTGCCCCGCTGGCGCCGTTCCCGCGACGACATCTACCGCCGCATCATGGACCGCGGCTGGTCCGAGCAGCGGGGCGCCTTCACCCAGTGCGAGGACAGCGACGTACTGGACGCGTCCCTGCTGATGATGCCGCTCGCCAAGTTCATCGCGCCGACCGACCCCAAGTGGCTCTCCACCCTCGACGCCCTCACCGAGGACCTGGTCTCCGACTCCCTCGTCTACCGCTACGACCCCGAGGCCAGCCCCGACGGCCTGCGCGGCGACGAGGGCACCTTCTCCATCTGCTCCTTCTGGTACGTCGAGGCCCTGGTCCGGGCCGGCCGCGTCGACGAAGCCCGCCTGGCCTTCGAGAAGATGCTCACCTACGCCAACCATCTCGGCCTCTACGCCGAGGAAATAGGCCGCACCGGCGAACAACAGGGCAACTTCCCCCAGGCGTTCACCCACCTCGCCCTGATCAGCGCCGCCTTCAACCTGGACAAGGCGCTGGGCTGAATCAGCCTTCCGCCGAGGCCAGTTGGCGGTGGACCGCGGCCGTGACGCGCCCGGTGTCGCCCGTCGCGAGCAGGTCCAGCAGCGCGCCCCGCAGCACCGCGAGCACCAGCGTGCGTTCCGCGCGGGCGTCCCCGGTCTCGCGCGACGCGGCGGGCTGCGCGGCCGCGAGCAGCGTCAGCCAGTCCTGCACCGTGGCCCGCGCGAAGCCGCCCCAGGGGCCGTCCGGGTCGGTGAGGGAACGGGCGTAGCTCTCCACCCACAGCGTGAGCAGCCCCCGGTGGGCGTCGTCGGACAGCCAACGCCACAGCTCCAGCGCGACCGGCCGCAGCCCCCGGGGCTCCTCCCGCGCGCCCGTGATCCGCCGCAGCCCGGCCAGCTCGTCGGCCCGCGCCCGGGCGAGCAGGGCGCGGATGAGCCCGTCCTTGCTGCCGAACAGATAGAGCAGCACCCGCGGACTGGATCCGACGGCCTCCGCGAGCGGCCGCAGGGACAGCTCCGCGAGGCCTCCGCGCAGCGCGTAGGCGTACGCGGCCTCCAGCAGTTCCCGGCGGCGGGGAGAGGGGTCTGGCTCGGCGGGACTCACAGCGGCTAGTCTACTGAAACAGTCGTTTCAGTGATGCGGAAGGGTTCCGGGAGGACGCGATGACGGAGCGTACGGCGGTCGTACGGCCCCTGGACCGGCCGGGCGACCTGGGCTGGGTGGTCATGGCCCATGGCGAGTTCTACGACCGCGAGTTCGGCTGGGACACCGACTTCGAGGCGCTGGTCTGCCGGATCGCCGCCGACTACGCCGACGGCAAGGAACCCGGACCGCAGGCGGCCTGGATCGCGGAGGTGGACGGGCGGCGGGCGGGCTGTGTCTTCTGCGTGCGCGCGGACGCCCGGACCGCCAAGCTGCGCCTGCTCCTCGTCGACCCGGCGGCCCGCGGGCTCGGCGTCGGCGCCCGGCTGATCGAGGAGTGCCTGGCCTTCGCCCGCGAGGCCGGATACGAGGCGATCACCCTGTGGACCAACGACGTCCTCGGCTCCGCCCGCCGCCTCTACGAGCGCCACGGCTTCCGGCTCACGGCCGAGGACCGTCACCACAGTTTCGGCCACGACCTGGTCGGCCAGACCTGGCGGCGCTCTCTCCAGCGAGACATCACGGCAGGGGCTGTTCCGCCCAGATGATTTTGCCGGTCGGGGTGTAGCGGGTGCCCCAACGGTCGGAGAGCTGGGCCACGAGGAAGAGGCCGCGGCCGCCCTCGTCCGTGCTGGCGGCGTAGCGGAGGTGCGGGGAGGTGGTGGTGCCGTCCGAGACCTCGCAGATGAGGGACCGGCCGCGCAGCAGACGTACGCCGATGGGGCCACGGCCGTAGCGGATGGCGTTGGTGACCAGCTCGCTGAGGATCAGCTCCGTGGTGAAGGTCAGCTCCTCCAGGTCCCAGTCGGCGAGCTGACGGGTCACCTTGGCGCGGATCTCCGACACGGCCGCCGGATCGGCGGGCACCTCCCACTGGGCGACCTGGTCCTCGCCCAGGACGCGGGTCTCGGCCACGATCAGCGCCACGTCGTCCGTGGGCCGGACCGGCAGCCGGTCCAGGACTGTCCGGCAGGTCTCCTCCGGCGAGGCGCCCCTGGCGTGCCGCAGCGCGTCGCCCAGCAGGTCGAGCCCCTCGTCGATGTCCCGGTCCCGGTCCTCCACCAGCCCGTCGGTGTACAGCACCAGCCGGGTGCCCTCCGGCAGCTCCAGATCGGCCGTCTCGAACGGCAGCCCGCCCAGCCCCAGCGGGGGACCGGCCGGCACGTCCGGGAACTCCACCGTGCCGTCCGGCAGCACCAGGGCGGGCGGCAGGTGCCCGGCCCGCGCGATGGTGCAGCGCCGGGACGCCGGGTCGTACACCGCGTACAGACAGGTCGCGCCGGTGACGGCGGCCGCGCCGTCCTCCGGCGTCTCGTCCTGGTCGAGCCGGGCCACCAGCTCGTCCAGCAGGCCCAGCAGTTCGTCCGGGGGCAGGTCGAGCGAGGAGAAATTGTGCACGGCCGTACGCAGCCGGCCCATCGTCGCCGCCGCGTGCAGCCCGTGCCCGACCACGTCACCGACCACCAGCGCCACCCGCGCGCCCGGCAGCGGCAGCACGTCGAACCAGTCGCCGCCCACCCCGGACTGCGCGGGCAGATACCGGTAGGAGATCTCCAGGGCGTCCTGGGCGGGCAGGGTGCGCGGCAGCAGGCTGCGCTGGAGGGTCACCGCCATGCTGTGCTCGCGGGTGTACCGGCGGGCGTTGTCGATGGACACCGCTGCCCGCGCCACCAGCTCCTCGGCCAGCGCCAGATCCTCGGAGTCGAACGGCTGCGGCTTCTCCGAGCGCCAGAAGTTCGCCACCCCCAGCACCAGATTGCCCGTCCGCAGCGGCACCGTGATCAGCGAGTGGACGCCGTACTCGATGATCTGCTCGGTCCGCTCCAGATCCTGCGCCTGCCAGCCCGGCGCGTCCTTGAGGTCCGGCTCCACCACGGACTGCCCGGTCGCCAGGCTGCGCGCCTGCGGTGAGGTCGGCACGAAACGGATGCGCTCACCCAATGGATACAGCGGCGCGTCCTTGCGGATGCCGCTGAACGCCGCCCGCCGCAGCTCGGTGCCCGGCTTCGGCTCCTCGCCCTTGAGCACCGGCTCGAACAGGTCCACCGTGACGAAGTCCGCGAACCTGGGCACCGCCAGCTCGGCCAGCTCCTCCGCCGTACGGCTCACATCCAGGCTGGTGCCGATCCCCACTCCGGCGTCGTACAGCATGTTCAGCCGCTCGCGGGCCACCTCGGCGCGGCCGGACAGGGCGCGCAGCTCGGTGGAGTCGCGCAGCGTGGTGACGCTGCCGGGCGGGCCGCCGCGCAGATCGGTGGGCCGCTGGTTGATGGCCAGCAGCCGGTCCTTGACCAGATGCACCTCGTCCGTGGCGACCCGTCCCGAGGCGAGCAGCCCGGCCGTCTCGTCGTCCAGGCCGAGGTCCAGCACGCTGCGCATCTCGGCGTCCTCGGGCAGGTCCAGCAGCCGGTGCGCCTCGTCGTTGGCGAGCAGCAGCTTGCCGCCGTCACCCACGATCAGCACACCCTCCCGGACCGCGTGCAGCACCGCGTCGTGGTGCTCGTACATCCGGGTCATCTCATAGGGGCCGAGGCCGTGGGTCTGGCGCAGCAGGCGCCTGCTGACCAGCGCGGTGCCCGCCGTGGCCAGCGCGAGCGCCGCCGCGGCCGCCGCGAGGAGGAGCGGTAGCTGCTGGTCGGCGGCGCCGCCGACGTGCGCGGTGGTGATACCGGCCGAGACCAGGCCCACCACCTTGCCGCCCGAGTCCCGCACCGGGACGACCACCTGGACGAGCGGGCCGATCGTGCCGGTCAGCTCCTCGACCACCGTCCCCCCGCGCAGCGCGGGCCCGATCGTGCCGACGAACTTCTTGCCGATCCGGTCCGGATCGGGATGGGTGTAGCGGATGCCCCGGGTGTTCATCACGACGATGAAGTCGACGTGGGTCGCCTTGCGGGCCGCCTCCGCGCTCGGCTGGAGGATCGCCGTCGGGTCCGGTGTGCGCAGCGCGGCCGCCGTACCGGGGGCGTTGGCGAAGGAACCGGCTGCGGACAGGGAACGGTTGCGGGCCTCCAGGTCGCTGTCGTGCCGTACCTGGAGCACCTGGGCCACCACGGCGGACACGACCAGCAGCAGCACGATCACCACTTGGAGCAGGAACACCTGCCCGGCCACGCTGCGCCCCGTCGCCGCGGCCCGCAGCACGCCGGGCGGACCGCCATCACCGGCACCGCCCGGATGCCGCGCGCCTATGGGTGCGCGCGGGTGCCCGAACGAACGGGGCGCCCGCGAATCGGGTCGGCCGGGCAGTCGCACCATGTGCCCATGTCTACACTGCCGCGCTCCGTCAGGCGAGGCCGTACCCCGAGGTGAAGGGCCCTTCGGCGCCCCGTCCGCGCTCACCTGCGCCGCCTTTCCGCTCACCCGGTCGGTGGAAACCCGTACGGGATCACCCGAACCGCCTCCGGCCACCGAAGCTCAGAAGTCGCCGGGCTTCTCCGGCAGCGGGCGTGTCGCGGCGCGCATGCTGCGCAGGGCGAGCAGGAGGACGCCGATGTCGTCCAGGTACACCGGGTCGGGGAGCAGATCGGTCGGCAGTACCAGATAGAGGACCGCGCCCCAGAACACCCAGCGCGGCCCGGTCGGCAGCCCGGCGTCCCGCAGCGAGCGCCGCGCCCTGACCAGCCGCACCAGCAGGACGATGGCGAACACCAGCACCACCGCCGCCGCGAGGGCCGCGACCACCAGCACGATCGTGGAGTTGTCCATGCGCCCTGTCCCCTCCCGACGCGCGGCCCGCCCGCGCCCTCTTCCTTCTGCCCGCTGTGGCGCCCGACAGCCGTCGGGTCACATCCGGTCGCCGGCCTCGGTCTCGCGCTCCGGGCCGGTCTCAGGGGCGCTGTCAGGGTTTTCGGGCCGCTGCCCCCACGCCGGGAGCCGCAGCCGCTCGAACGTCCGGGTGAGCTGCTGCAACGGCGACTGGTTGCGGGCCGAGGGCCGCTGCTCGGGCAGCACGGGCAGCGGGCTGTCGCGGTACGCGGCCAGCGCCTCGTGGGCCTGCTCGGCGGCCTCGCGGTACAGATCCCGGGACTTCGTCATCGCCTCCAGCGCCTCCCGGTACCGCTCGACCCGGCGCCGCTCCCGCTCCAGCTCCTCCTGCACGGTCATCAGCGTCCAGTTGTCCCGGAGACCGGCCAGCGCCTCACCGAGCCCGCGCGGCCTCGGGCGCGACAGCGCGACGAAGTCCCGCAGGGCCGTGACCAGCTCGGCCGGCTCGGAGCCGTCCAGGAAGACGCTGCGCACGGCGTACGCCTGCCGGTCGTACCCCGCGGGCGCCGGGTCCGGGGGCAGCAGTACCGCACCGCCGCGCGGCACCTCCACCCCGAGGTCCTTCAGCGCCCAGTTGACCGCCCGGAACTGCTGGGGAGTGGCCCGGTGCTCGATCACCCGGTGCCGCAGCCCCGGCGGCAGCAGCCTGGCCAGCGGCAGCCTGCCGCGCTCGTCCGGGGTCATCGCCTCGTGGACGACCAGATTGACGCACCACGCCTCACGGGCCGAGTCCCGCAGTCGCCTGCGCATCTCCTTGTCGTCCAGCGGCAGCGCGTTGACCTGCCGGAACCTCAGCCCCGGCACGGTCGGGTGGTGGTCCCACTCGCCGTCCTCGGACGCGGAGCCGGACTCGGGCCAGAACAGAGTGGCCGGTGAGGGCCACGCCTCCTCCCACAGCCGCTCGGCCTCCGCGACGAGCGTCCACTCGTGCCCCGGCCGCTCCGGCACGGAGACGAGCGTGAGCCGGGCCCGGACGGTGATCGTGCCCCCGGCGCGCCAGCGCGCCTCGAAGACGCGGTCGGTGGAGCCCTCAGGGACGGGCGGCTCCGAGAAGTCGTCGAGATCCCCACTCGCCCGGCGCTCGCTCAGGGTGCGGCGTACGACGTCCTCGGGGGTGGGACCGGTGTGACGGCCGCGGGCCGCCCAGATCGTCTGCGGGACGGGGGCGCGGTCGGTGGCGGAGTTCGACATGGGCCAATCTGCTGGTGGGGGCCGGTGCGCGTTCCAGTATCACCGGTATGCCCCGCCATCGGGGCGCCGGGTCCCGGGGCGGCGCGTCGCGCGCCGTCGCGTGCGCCAGTGGTGCGCCTCGTGCGCGCCGGGTACGAGAGACCCCGACGAGAGCGGGCGTGCCGGTCTCGTCGGGGTCTCGTCGGCGTTCAGCCGCAGGCGGGCACCGCGGGATCAGGCGCCGCTCTCCCGGAGCATGTCCTCGCGCTCCACGAGCTTCACGCGTTCGCGGCCGTGCGGCTCACCGAGGGCGCGCTCCGCGGCGTCCAGCTTGTACCAGCCGTCCCACGTGGTGAAGCGGACTCCCCGCCCGGACAGGAAGGCGTACACGGCCTCCGGGTCCGGCGCGGACGGCGTGTGCAGCCGGCCGTTGGCGTGGTCGTCCAGCAGGTTGGCCACCGTCTCGTTGGCGTCGCCCTTGGTGTGACCGATCAGACCGACCGGGCCGCGCCTGATCCAGCCCGTGACGTACGTCGACGCCAGGTGGGCGCCGCTCTCCTCGATGACCCGGCCGCCCTTGTCCGGGACGGTGCCCGTCTCCAGGTCCCAGGGCAGCTTGGGCAGCTTCTCCGAGAGGTAGCCGACCGCGCGGTAGACCGCCTGGACATCCCAGTCCTTGAACTCGCCGGTGCCCTTGACGTTGCCGGTGCCGTCCAGCGCGGTGCGCTCGGTGCGCAGGCCGACGACCTTGCCGTTCTCGCCGAGGATCTCCGCCGGGGACTCGAAGAAGTGCAGGAACAGTTTGTGCGGGCGGTCGCCGACGTCGCGGATCGCCCAGTTCTCAAGGGTCTTGGCGACCATGTCGGCCTGCTTGTTGCCGCGCCGGGTCTCTATGGAGCCCGCGTCGTAGTCGATGTCCTCGGGGTCGACGATGACCTCGATGTTGGGGGAGTGGTCCAGCTCGCGCAGCTCCATCGGGCTGAACTTCGCCTGCGCCGGGCCGCGGCGGCCGAAGACGTGGACCTCGAGGGCCTTGTTGGCCTTCAGACCGTCGTAGACGTTCTGCGGGATCTCCGTCGGCAGCAGCTCGTCCGCCGTCTTGGCGAGGATGCGGGCCACGTCCAGGGCGACGTTGCCGACGCCGAGGACGGCGACCTTCTCGGCCTCCAGCGGCCAGGTGCGCGGTACGTCGGGGTGGCCGTCGTACCAGGACACGAAGTCGGCGGCGCCGTAGGAGCCGTCCAGGTCGATGCCGGGGACCGACATGTCGCGGTCGGCCATGGCGCCGGTGGAGAAGATCACCGCGTCGTAGAAGGCACGCAGGTCGTCCAGGTTGATGTCGCGCGGGTAGTCGACATTGCCGAAGAGACGGATCTGCGGCTTGTCGAGCACCTGGTGCAGGGCGGTGATGATGCCCTTGATGCGCGGGTGGTCGGGCGCCACGCCGTAACGGATCAGGCCGAACGGGGCGGGCATCCGCTCGAAGAGGTCGATGGACACGCCCGGATCGGCGGCCGTCTCGGACTTCAGCAGGGCATCGGCGGCGTAGATCCCGGCGGGGCCGGCTCCGACGATGGCTACCCGCAGGGGGCGCGGCATGATCAGGTTCCCTTCGAGCGTGGACAGGCGACTCGAACAGGAAGCCTAAGCTGAGGCAGCCCTAAGTTTGTACACGGGTCCGGTCTATGGGCTCATAAACGGGTTTTATGAGTGTTAGGCGGGCCTGATCACCCGGTGGATCGCGGCCTCCCCGGCGCCGTAGACCGACTCCTCGCGGATGG
Organism: Streptomyces griseoluteus; assembly: GCF_004784465.1. Classification (GTDB taxonomy): domain Bacteria; phylum Actinomycetota; class Actinomycetes; order Streptomycetales; family Streptomycetaceae; genus Streptomyces; species Streptomyces griseoluteus. The sequence continues at coordinate 92,260 of NZ_SRRU01000009.1, forward strand.
TCGCGCCCGGCCCCGGCGCGTGGATCATCGTGCCGTTGCCGACGTACAGGCCCACGTGCCGGTCGTCCTCGAAGAAGAGCACCAGGTCACCGGGGAGCGCGGTGGTGAGCGCCACCTCGGTCCCGGCCGCCGCCTGCTCGTGCGCCGCCCTCGGCAGCTCGACCCCGGCCGTGCGCCAGGCGCCCTGGGTGAGGCTGGAGCAGTCGAACGAGTCGGGGCCGGTGGCGCCCCAGACGCAGGGCTTGCCGACCTGAGCGGCGGCGAAGGCGATGGCCTTGGCGGCACGGACGGCGTGGGCGGATTCGGTGGTGGGGCGGGGGGTGAGGGGGGTGGTGGTGAAGGTGCCGGCCCGGGCGGTGGGGGTGGGGGCTTGGGCGGGCGTGGGGGCCGCCAGGGGCGCGGGCTGGAGAGCGGGCGCCGGGGCAGGGGCGGGTGCGGGGATCGCAGGCGGTGTGGCCTGGTAGGCGGGAACCGGTGCGGGTTCGGGGGCTGTTGGGGCGGCCGGGGCCGTGGCCGGGAAGGCGGGCGCCGGGGCCGGGCCCGCGGGCGGTGCGGGCTGGAAGGCGGGGGCCGCCGGGAAAGCGCCCGTCCCGTACGCAGGGGCCGGGGTCTCCTCGGCCGCCGGGGCTACGCCCGGGAACGCGCCCGTCCCGTACGTCGGGGCCGGAGTCGCCTCGGCCACCGGAGGTACCGCCGGGAACGCCCCCGTGTCGTACGTCGGTGCCAGCGAGGCCGCCGCCGGGAACGCGCCGGTGCCGTAGCCGGGCGCGAACGCGCTGGTGTCCACGGCCGGCAGGGTGCCCGTGTCCGTCTGCGGGGCCGGGGCCAGGTAGCTCAGGCCGCCGGTGTCGGTCAGCGAGCCGGGGATCGGGTGGCTCAGACCGCCGGTGTCGCTCAGCGGGCCGGGGATCGGATAGGGCAGCGAGCCGGTGTCGCCGAGCGTCCCCGGCATCGGGTACGCCAGCGGGCCGGTGTCCGTGACGGAGGCCGGTGCCGCCCACTGGCCCGTCGGGGCGGCCGGTGTCTGCGCCGCGCCGGAGCTGGCGATCCCCGGCGCGGCAGTCTGTGCGCCGTCCGCCTGCGGGGTGCCCCATGCCTGCGCCGGGTCGGCGTTCCAGGCGTGGCGGGACAGCAGGTCCTTGGCGGAGGCGAGCTTGCGGCGGTTGCCCGCCTTGAGGTCTGCGGGGGAGCGGCGGCCGGGGGCGGCGGGCTGGACCGGCAGCACTCCAGGGGCACCGCCGGGCGGTGTCGGCGCAGCAGCGGCCGAGAGGCCCGGCATGCCGGAGCCCCCGAGGACCGGTCCACCGACCGGCATGGCGGCGGGAGTCGACTGGGGCGCGCTCACCGGCAGTTGCGCCACCGGCGCGGCCGGCAGCGCCGCCACGGGCGCGGCCGGGGGCAGCGCGGCCGTCGTACCCGCCGCCTCCAGTGCCGGGGCGGACGGCGTGCCGCCGGTCAGCTCGGCCACCGGACGCTGTGAGGAACCCGCGGGCAGGGCGGGCGTCTCGGGCTCGGGGCTGGGCAGGCCCAGCTCGGCGGCGGTCCAAGTGCGTTCCACGGCAGGCCCGTTGTCGGGCATCCGGTCGGCGGGGAGCGCGGCGGGCACGGTCGGTCCGGCCTTGGCGCGGGCCGCGTCGAACCACTGGCGGGTCACGGCGTCGAGCGCGGGATCGGGACGGCTGCCGGAGCGCTTGGCCAGCGGGACGCCCCGCCTGCGGGTGGCGGCGGCCATCGCGCGGGTGGCGTTGTAGTTGCCCGTCGCGTTCTCGGCCCGTGCGTAGAGGGAGTCGATCCGCTGCCGAACCTCTTCGTGACTCTCCGGCGCCATGGGAGACGACTCCTTCCTTGCCCCGCGGGGCAGTTGGGCCGGCGCGCCCGGAAGTCGGTCGAATCTCCCGCACCGGACGCCGCTGCGGGCTCCTGGGGACGGGGAGCCGGGCGGCCTGCGGTCAACCTAGCCAACTTGTGTCACTCGTGTGAAGGTCACCGGGTGGAATGTCCGATACGTATTTGTGATGTTCGCCGCCGTGTTCGGGTGGGCACACTAGGCGCCCACCCGGCCAACTCCCCTGTACGGGTGCGCGCGTGACCTCGTAGGCCTCATCTGGCGCGATTTTTCTGAGAGTTCGCCATGAAATCCGGGCCGGGCTGAACACACCGGCGCCATCCCGCGTATGGGTGTGGGGCGCCACATGCCCCCACCGACCACGACTCGCAGGGGACGATCTTGGAACCGAACAGGCGCAGGCGCCCGACCGGCGCACGACGCGTGACCCTCGCGGCGGTCGCGCTGATGCTCGGCGGCGGCGGCCTCGTCGCGGCGAACGTCTACGCGTCGGCCAGCGAAGGCGGCTGGAGCGGACAGGGCTCCGGCGACGCGGCCGCCGCATCTCTCAGGTCGGCCGGCATGGCCACCATCGACTGCCCCGACGTCGGCGCCCGGCTGACCGACGTACCGGAGGCGGCCCGCGGCGACGTCGACCGTGAACTGGCCCAGCTGGACCAGCAGATCGCGGAGGCGTACCAGCGGCTCCAGCAGTCGGCGGACGCGCTCCGGCAGGACCCCGAGGCCGCCGACGACTCGGTGATGAACCCGCTGAAGGACAAGCGGACCGCGACCCTGGGTCGTATCGCCGACGCCATCGGCCGGGCCGGGAACCGCCCCGACCAGCTCGACGCGCTCGCCCCCTGCACCCTGCGCCCCGCCGAGGCGGCGCCCGGTGGCGAGTCCGCCGCACCCTCCCAGGGCGGGGACCAGAACCAGGGCCAGGGCCAGAATGGCGGCACCGGCCAGGGTGGCAACGGTCCCGTGGCCGCCGACTACGCGGACATCAACTCCGTACAGCCCAACGCCCCCGAGGCGCCCCCCGGCGGCACCTTCCGCACCGAGTGCGGGGTCAACGAGAACGGCCTGTTCAACTCGGACAACGTGATCGTGGCCCCCGGTGTCTCCAACGGCGCCCACCACTTCCACGACTACGTCGGCAACCAGTCCAACACCGCCTTCGCCAGCGACCAGGACCTCGCCAACGCCCGGACGAGCTGCGCCGACCAGGGCGACAAGTCCACGTACTACTGGCCGGTGCTGCGTCTGCAGAACGGCAAGCAGGAGCGGGACGCCGGGGCGCCGGGCGGCGGAACCGAGGGCAACGCGGGTCAGATCGTCACGCCCAAGGAGGTCACCCTGACCTTCGTCGGCAGCCCGAGCGGCAAGGTCACCGAGATGCCGCGGCTGCTGCGCATCATCACCGGTGACGCCAAGGCGTTCGTCAACGGACCCGCCAACGCCAACGCCTCCTGGAGCTGCACCGGGTTCGAGGACCGGCAGCTCAAGGACAAGTACCCGCTGTGCCCGTCGGGGAGCGACGTGGTGCGCAGCTTCCACTTCCAGAGCTGCTGGGACGGCCGCAACGCCGACAGCGCCAACCACCGCACCCACGTGGCCTTCGCCGACGCCCAGGGCAACTGCCCCGAGGGGTTCAAGGCCATCCCGCAGCTCGTCCAGCGGATCGTCTACGACGTGGACGCGCCGAGCCTGAACGACGGCGGTAAGAGCACCCCGCTGTTCGCGGTCGACTCCTTCCCGGAGCAGCAGCACAAGCCGGTCACCGACCACGGCGACTTCATCAACGTCTTCGACGAGGGCCTGATGCGCACGATGGTCGACTGCATCAACTCCGGCCGGAACTGCGGCCCCGGCGACGACGGCAAGGGCGACGACGGCAAGGGCGGGACGGACGAGCCGAGCGAGGAGCCCGGCGGCGGTCAGAACACCGCGGAGCCGAGTGCGACCGCCGAGCCCGAGAAGCCCGCGGAGTCCCAGCCGGCGCAGTCGGAGCAGCCCGGCAGGCCCGAGCAGCCGGCCACGCCCGGCCAGCCCGCCGACACCGCCCCGGCCGAGCAGCCCGCGCAGTCCAGCCCTGTCCAGGCCCCCCGCGTCGACGCCACGACCGCCCCGGCCAACACCACCAAGAACCAGGGCGGCACCGCCAAGCGGGACGAGTCCAGCGCCCCGGCGACCGCCGCCGCGCCCCAGGTCTCCGAGTCCGTCCCGGCGCAGGCCGCCGCCGTCACCACCCCGCCGCCCGCGAACCTGGAGCCGCAGGCCGTGGGCAACGGCGGCCTCGCCGAGACCGGAGCCAACCTGTGGCCCGCGGCCCTCGGCGTGCTGCTGGCCGCCTCCGGCCTGGTGATGCTGCTCCGCGCCCGGCGTCTGCGCTACTGAGCCCCGAGCCCCCGGTTCCCTCGCGGGGACCGGGGGTTCAGTGCGCCGTACGCCGGCAGTACAGGAACAGATGCGGCTCCGGACGGGCGTCGGCGTGGGCGGGCATGAAGGTGGCGTGCGCCTCGGACAGCACGGAGAACCCCGCGTCCGTGACCAGTTGGGCGAAGTCGTCGGGGGAGAAGCTGCTCACCCGTACCGGCTGCCCCATGAACTCGGTCTCCGCGTCGGCCACGTCCACCGGCACCGTGGCCAGCACCGCGAGACCGCCCGGCCGCAGCGCCCGCGCCAGCGAGGTGAGGACGTCCCGCTGTTCGTCGCGGGACATCTGGAGCAGCGAGAAGTACACGCAGACCGCTTCGAACGACCCCTCCGCCAGCTCCAGTTCGCGGATGTCAGCCACCTGGAACTCGGCGTCCGGCACCTGGCGCGTGGCCAGCTCGACCATCACCGGTGACACGTCGACGCCCAGCACCCGGTGTCCGGCCCGCGCGAGGGCCTCGGCGGTGGGCCGGCCGGTGCCGCTGCCCACGTCCAGCACCCGGCTGCCCGGCATCAGGTGGTCCACCAGCCAGCTCAGCGAGGCCAGATGCGGCCCGGAGGCGGCGAACGCCTGCTCGTAGGCGATGCCCAGCGTGTCGAACACCACCGCCGCCGGTGCCCGCTGCTCTTCCTCTGCCAAGACGGCTCCTCTCACGTTCCCTACCGCTGCCCGGCATCGTCGCACCCATACCCGCACTCCGGGCAGCCCTGTTTGCGGACCGAAGCGCCGGCAGGGCAGGGTGCGGGCGTGCCCACCTTGCTGATCATCCACCACACGCCGTCGCCGAACTGCCAGGAACTCTTCGAGGCCGTCGTGTCCGGCGCCACCGCGCCCGAGATCGAGGACGTCCGTGTCGTCCGCCGCGCCGCCCTCGCCGCGACCGCCTCCGACGTGCTGGCCGCCGACGGCTATCTCCTCGGCACCCCGGCCAACCTCGGCTACATGTCCGGCGCCCTCAAGCATTTCTTCGACCAGATCTACTACCCGTGCCTGGACGACACGCGCGGCCGCCCCTTCGGTTACTGGGTGCACGGGGGCAACGACGTGACCGGCGCCGTCCGCGCCATCGAGGCCGTCACCACCGGCCTCGGCTGGCGCCGCGCCGCCGAGCCCGTCACCGTCACCGGCGCGCCCGGCAGGGCCGACACCGAGGCGTGCTGGGAACTCGGCGCCGTCCTCGCGGCGGGCCTGGCCGGCTGACGCCGGGGGTCGCCCGTTCGGCGGCGCCCGCCCACATCCCTCGCGGTCCCGCTCCGCCCGGCGCCGGACCGGAAAGTCGCTGGTCCCTACACCCGGCACCGGCCGGACGAAGGTGCGGGCGCGGGACCCCTGGCCGACGATGGGCACGAGGCCGCGTCCCGCCGGACGCGGTCGCATCCCGTCGTACGTCGACTGAATCGAGGGAGCGTCGGATGCGAGCGGACGGCCACGCACCCGGACGGCCCGCGCCCGGCGGGCAGGACGCCGGCCAGCGCACCACCGAGCAACTCCTGCGCGACGGCGCCCGCGAGGTCGCCGAGGTCGCCGACGGCGTACGCGCCGTCGCCGAACGCACCGCGGACGCGCTGCTCGCCCCACCCCACAAACGCGCCGCCCGCCACCCCCGTACAGGACTCACGGCGCGCTGGGCGCTGCTGCGCGCCCTGACGGACCCGCGCGGCCTGGGCGCCCCGGCCGGGGCCGCGCGCAGAAGAATCGCGCGACTGCTCGGCGCCCGCCGGGGTGGAGAGCCCCTGGCCGCGCTGATGGCCGTCACCTCGCTGCGGCTGCGCGTCGCCGCCGTGCTCGCCGGCCACCCCGAACTGGCCCGCGACCCCGGCATGCGCCGCCTCACCGAGGCCCTCGGCACCAGGGGCGACCGCGAGGCCGTACGCGCCCTGCGCACCCTCTTCCGGGACCCCGGCGCCCAGCGCGCCCTTGCCGCGCTCACCCCCGTGCTGGATGAACTCCTCCGCGTACGCGCCCTGTTGGACGCCGAGCCGCCCGCGCCCGCGGAACCGGAGACCGGCGGGGGCCGGCGCGCCGCCGAGGCCGTCGACCTCACCGACCGGGAGAGGCAGAGCCTCGCCACCGAGGGCTCGCTCCTCGGCTTCCTCCGCAACATCGACATCCTCGCCCCCGAGGGCCGCGTCCTCGTGCAGAACGTGCGCGGCCCCGACGGTGTGGTCCGGTACGTCGTCCAGGCCCCCGGCACCAGTTCCGGCCGCCCCCGGCACGGCTCTCCGCGCGATGTCGTCGGCGCCTGGCGGGAGCAGCTCACCGCCGACTCGCCGTACACCCGCGCGCTGCGGTCCGCGATCGAGGAGCACGGCATCCCGCGCGGCGCCCAACTCGCCCTGATCGGGCACGGCGAGGGCGGTACCGCACTGCTCAACCTGGCGCGGGACGCCGGGTTCTGCCGCGCCTACCGGCTCACCCATGTCATCGCGGTCGGCGCTCCGGACCCCGCCGGACGCCCCGCCGACCCCCGCACCTGGGTCGGCCACGTCATCAACGAGCACGACCTCGTCCCGGCCGCCGCCCCCGCCGCCGCCCACCCGGGCCGGTACGACGCCCGCTACACCGGGCCCACCCGCGCCTTCCCGGAGTCCCACCTGCTGCGCGAGTACATCGGCCATCTGCGCACCGTCGCGCCCGAGGCCCGCGCCCACCTCGACGAGGCCCTCACGCCGTACCGGGGCCCTGTCGTGCGCAGCCAGGCGTACCAGCTCAAGGACCCGGCGCATCCGCCCGAGGGCCACCCCTTCCTCACCCTGCCGACCTCCTCGATACCGACGACCACCGGCCCCGTCGGCGTGCCCGTGCGCTACCAGGACTCGGCCGCCGCCCACCTCTGCTTCCCCGTCCGCACCGAGGCCGTGCGGGCCCTGCTGCCCGACGTGCCCTGGATGCGGCCCAGCGGGATCGGCCGGCGCACCCTCGCCGTGCTCTCACTGTACGAACACCGCTGCTCCACCCTCGGCCCGTACACCGAGATCGCGCTGTCCGTGCCGGTGGACGACCTGTGGCGGCCCCGCCCGGCCGACTTCGCCACCGACCTGCTGCGCCGTGCCGACCTGCGGCGTACCGGCCGCTACGTCCTCTCCCTCGCCGTCACCACCGAGGAGGCCCGCGTGGCCGCGCGCGAGCTGTGGGGCCAGCCCGCGGTACGGGCCGCCGCGGAGGTCCACCTCACCGGCCCCCGGCTCCGGCTCAGCGCGCCCGGACTCGGCATCGCCGTCCTCGGCCGCCTCGGACCCGGCGTGCGCTGCCCGGAGCCGGACTGGGCGCTGTACGGGCGGCGCGGCGACAGCACCGTACGCACCGCCATCCGCACCTCCGGCCGCCCCCGGCTGCACCCAGGGGCCGGGGTGCGGCTGCGGCTGGACACCGCCGCCGCCGAACCCATGGCCGGGCAGCTGCGCAGGCTCGGCATCGACACGGCCCGGCCGCTGTTCGTCGTGGCCTGCCCGCAGTTCATGGTCCACCGCGCCGCGGGCGCCGTCCTGCCGCGCTGAACCTCCGCCACCGGGAGCCGTCATGGTGAGCCACTCCACGCCCGCCCACCCGATCGCCGCCGAACTCCTCGACCGCATAGCCCAGTTGCGCACCGACGCCGACCTGATGGACGACTATGCCCGCCGCCTCCTCGCCACCGCCGCCGCCCTGAACAGCCGGGTCGCCGCCCCGGAGTGGGGCAGACCCACCCTCGCCCGCCAGGCCGCCGCGTGCCGCACGACCGCCCGGCAACTGCGTTTCGTGGCCGAGGCGTTGCTCAGCCAGAGCGGTCCCGGCCGGTCCCGGCCCCGCCGTCGGCCGGCCGCTCCCGCCGTGCTCCCGGCCGCCGGCCGGGAATGAGGCGCCGCGTCAAGGACGATCGGGCATCCGGGTGGTAGCCCGTGGCGTCCTGGGCCGAACGGGTCGTGGCGGCCGGGGGAGTACCCCACAGGTCCGGATAATCACCGCTCATGCAGCTCGTGAACGCAGGTCAAGCGACCCGGCGCGCCCCCGTGGCCGTCACCGGACTCGGACTGGTCACCCCGGCCGGCGTCGGACAGGCGGCCGCCTGGGAGGGTCTGTGCGCCGGGACCTCCACGGCCACCGCCGACCCCGGACTCGACGGCCTGCCCGTGGCGTTCTCCTGCCAGGTGCCCGACCTCGACGCGCCCCGGCTGCTCGGGCACCGGCTCAGCCGCCGGCTGGACCGTTTCACCACCTTCGCCCTGCTCGCCGCCCGCGAGGCCGTGGCCGACGCCGGGCTCACCCCCGGCGACTGGGACGGCCCGCGCATCGGCATCGTGATGGGCGTCGGCACCGGCTCCATGCAGGGCTGGCAGGCCGAGTTCGACCGGCTCGCCGCCCGCGTCGCCGACCGGGTCTCCCCGCTCGCCCTGCCGCGCAGCGTGCCCAACATGGCAGCCGCCGAGATCGCCCTCGACCTCGGTGCCACGGGTCCCAACCTGGTCGTCTCGACCGCCTGCGCCTGCGCCTCCGGCACCAGCGCCATCGGTCTCGCCCGCGACCTCCTGCTCTCCGGCGCCTGCGACCTCGTCCTGGCCGGCGGCAGCGAGTCCGCCCGGCTGCCGATGACCGCCGCCTGCTTCGCCCAGATGCGCGCCCTGTCCCGCCGCGCCGACGCCCCGCACGAGGCGTCCCGCCCCTTCGACCGCGACCGGGACGGCTTCGTGCTCGGTGAGGGCGCCGCCGTCCTCGTCCTGGAACGCACCGCCGACGCCCGCGCCCGCGCCGCGCGCCCCACCGCCCTGGTCGCCGGGTACGGCGCCTCCTGCGACGCCCACCACTTCACCTCCCCGCACCCCGGCGGGGACGGCGCCGCCCGCGCCATCCGCAGCGCCCTCCTCGACGCCGGGCTCGCCCCCGAGGACATCGACCACGTCAACGCGCACGGCACCTCCACCCCCCAGGGCGACCTCGCCGAGCACAACGCCCTCCACCAGGTCTTCCACCGCCCGCCCCCGGTGACCGCCGTCAAGGGCACCATCGGGCACGCCATCGGCGGCGCCGGTGCCATCGAGGCCGCCTGCACCGCCCTCACCCTGCGCCACCAGCTCATCCCGCCCACCGCCAACCTGCACACCCAGGACCCGGCCATCGACCTCGACGTCGTCGCCAAGGTCCCGCGTCCCACACCGATGCGCGCCGCCATCAGCAGCTCCTTCGGTTTCGGCGGCCAGAACGCCGTACTGGCCCTCACCGCCGCCGAGTAGTCCCTCCCCACCGGGCCCACCCAGCGCCGGTGCCCAGCCGAAAGGTCCCGCCCGTGCCGGAAGTCCCGGAAGCGCCGCAGATCCCGGACGCCGTACCGCCCCTCGGCCGGACGTGGTCCTGGCCGAACGCCGAGCAGATCCTCATCGGGGTCTTCGTCGCCGTCCCCTTCCTCGCGCTCCTCGCCGCCGTCCCGCTGGCCTGGCGCAACGGGCTCAGCCCGGTCGACGTCGCGCTCGCCGTCGTCTTCTACCTGGTCAGCGGGCTCGGCATCACCGTCGGGTTCCACCGGTACTTCACCCATGGCTCGTTCAAGGCCCGCCGCCCGCTGCGGATCGCGCTCGCCGTCGCGGGGAGCCTCGCCGTGCAGGGGCCGCTGTTCACCTGGGTCGCCGACCACCGCAAGCACCACCGGTACTCCGACCGCGACGGCGACCCGCACTCGCCCTGGCGGTACGGCCGCACGCCGGGCGCGCTCGCCAAGGGCATGTTCCACGCCCACCTCGGCTGGCTCTTCGACACCGGCCACGCCTCCACGGCCCAGTACGCGCCCGACCTGGAACGGGACCCGGCACTGCGGCTGGTCTCGCGGGGCTTCGGGGTCTTCGTGGTGCTCTCGCTGGCGCTGCCCGCCCTGCTCGGGCTGCTGATCACCGGGACCCGGGCGGGCGCGGCGACGGCGTTCTTCTGGGCCGGGCTGGTGCGGATCTGCCTGGTGCACCATGTGACCTGGTCCATCAACTCCATCTGCCACGCGACCGGTGCACACCCGTTCCGCAGCCGGGACCGCTCCGGCAACGTGTGGTGGCTGGCCCCGCTGTCGTTCGGCGAGTCCTGGCACAACCTCCACCACGCGGACCCGACCAGCGCCCGGCATGGTGTCCTCACCGGCCAACTGGACGCCAGCGCCCGCCTGATCCGCTGGTTCGAGGGGCTCGGCTGGGCCTACGACGTGCGCTGGCCCGACGCCGGCCGGGTGCGGGCGCGACGCCGCGAAGCCAAAGCGCCGGAATCGGGAACCGGGGCGCGATGATTGCGGTCTTAGGCACCGTCAACGACCGGGATCGGCCCGGTCGCGTGGAATACGGGGAATCGAGACACATGTCCATCCGCATTCGTACGACTCCGCTGACCGTCGTCGCCCTTGCCGGGGGCCTCGCCCTGGCCGCCGTCACCCCGGCGCTCGCGGGCACCGCCTCCACCCCGTCCCGGCCCGCCGCCGCGACCTCCGTCCAGGGCGACCCGCGCAATGTCACCCAGCGGGTCTCCGACTTCTACGGCGCCTACATCGACGCCGTATGGGACACCGAGGACCCGGCGAGCGGGGCCGGCGCCAAGGCGCTGCGCGACTTCTACCTCTCCGCCTCCGCCCGCAAGAAGGTCACCGCCTGGGAGAAGAAGAACCACGCCGACGGCATCCTCTTCGCGCAGAACGTGCCGGTGAAGTGGAAGGTCGCCTACACCGGCTCCGGCATGGGCCACGCCACCAGCAGGGTCACCCTGACCTGGAGCGACGGCAAGAACCCGGAGGTCACCCGGATCGACGTCCAGTCCGACCTGACGACGCGAAAGATCACGGATCTGAAGCCGGCGGAGTGAGTCCTGTTTCCTCGGATATGGGGTGTTTTCGGGGGTACTCGGGTCGCGTAAAATCCACATAAGGACGTGGAGCCCCTACTCAGGAGGCGCGATCATGACGGAACGAATGCACACCACGATGGAGACGCACCCGGACGTCCTGGAGATGCGGGAGCGCTTCGTGCTCGCGGAGCGGGCGGCCGCGACGCAGCAGGGCCAGGCCGTCGAGGCGATGGCCCTGATCACGGGGCTGTACATGGCGGCCTCCCCGTGGATCGTGGGCTTCAACGGCTTCACCACCCTCGCGGTGAACAACCTGATCGCGGGCGTCGCCTACGCCCTGCTGATGAGCGGCTTCGGCCACGCCTACGAGCGCACCCACGCCCGCGCCTGGGCCGCCGCCCTCATCGGTATCTGGATGATCATCGCTCCCTGGGTGGTCGCGGGCAACGTCAGCACCACCCGCACGATCACCAGCAACATCATCGCCGGAGCGGTCGGCCTGTGCCTCGCCCTCATGGCCACCGCAGCCAACCGAGCGGGCGCACGCCGGGGCAGCCGGGCGGCCGGGATGATGGGCCGCTAGCGAGACACACCGGCCGGGACCCGAAGCCGTAGGCGGGTCCCGGCCGGGAGGCATGGCTCAGAGGTTGACGGCTCGCATCCCCGCCTCGTCGTACCGTTCGCCCGAGACCTCGGGCAACTCGGCTTCGATCTGCGAGAGTTCCTCGGGGGTGAGGACGATGTCGACCGCGGCCGCGTTCTGTTCGAGGTAGGAGCGGCGCTTGGTGCCCGGGATGGGGACGATGTGGTCGCCCTGGGCGAGGACCCAGGCGAGGGCGAGCTGGGCGGGGGTGACGCCCTTCTTCTCGGCGATCTCCTTGACCTTCGCCGCGAGGCGCAGGTTGGCCTGCAGGTGCTGGTCGGTGAAGCGGGGGCTGTTGCGGCGGTAGTCGTTCTCGTCCAGCTCGTCGGGGGAGGAGAAGCGTCCGGCGAGGAAGCCGCGGCCCAGCGGGGAGTAGGCGACGAAGCCGATGCCCAGCTCGCGGCAGGTCGGCAGCACCTCCGCCTCCACGTCCCGCGACCACAACGAGTACTCGCTCTGCACGGCCGTGATCGGGTGGACCGCGTTGCCCCGGCGCAGCGTCTCCGCGCTCGCCTCGCTCAGCCCGATGTGCCCGATCTTGCCCTCGGTGACCAGCTCGGCCAGCGCGCCGACCGTCTCCTCGATCGGCACGTTCGGGTCGACCCGGTGCTGGTAGTACAGATCGATGTGGTCGGTGCCGAGCCGCTGGAGCGAGCCCTCCACCGAGCTCCGGACATGCTCGGCCGAGCCGTCCTGACGGCCCACGCTGGACATGTCGCCGGGTACCGCGTCGTCCATCCGGTAGTTGAACTTGGTGGCCAGCACGTACTCGTCGCGGTGGCCCCGGATCGCCTCGCCGACCAGGGACTCGTTGGTCAGCGGCCCGTACATCTGGGCCGTGTCCAGGAAGTCGATGCCCAGCTCACGGGCGCGCCGGATGGTCTCCACGCCCTCGTCCTGGTCCGCCGTCCCGTAGAAAGCGGACATTCCCATACAGCCCAGACCGATTGCGGAAACTTGCAGGTCACGCAGACTGCGCTGTCGCATGTGGTGTTCCAGCCTTTCGCACGCGCTCGATCGTCACGTCGGACGACTTCGGGCCCCTTCATCCATCTAGCGACGGATCTGGCCACCCGGCATCCCGTGGGGGACGCCGGGCACCGGAGCACCTGCGACGCTACGAGCTGAAGCGCGCTCGAAGTCAAGTCACCCGTTCAGGCGGACCGGGAGCTCGAACAGGTCGTTCTGCGTGACCACCGGCTTGTGGCGCAGCTCGGCCGCCGGGACCGCCAGGTCCAGGTGCGGGAAACGGGCGTACAGCGCGGGCAGCGCCACCCCCGCCTCCAGGCGGGACAGGGCGGCGCCGGGGCAGACGTGCGGGCCGTGGCCGAAGGAGATGTGCCGGTTCCTGGTCTCCCGCGTGATGTCGAACTCCCCGGCGCTCGGCCCGTGCGCCTCCTCGTCCCGGCCGAGCGCGCCGTACGACACGATCAGCGCGTCCCCGGCCGGGATCACACGGTCGCCGACCGGCACGTCCTCGGTGGCGAAGCGGATCAGCACGTGCGAGGTCGGGGTGGACCAGCGCAGCGTCTCCTCGACCACCGCCGACCAGTCCGCCTTCCCGGACAGCACCAGTTCCCGCTGTTCGGGGTGGGTGGAGAGATTGACGACCGCGTTGACGATCAGGGAGATCGTCGTCTCGTGTCCGGCGGCGATCATCAACTGGAGGGTGGCGACGATCTCCTCGTCCGTGAGGTGGTCGCCGTCCGCCGACGCGAGGATCAGCGCGCTGGTGAGGTCGTCCCCCGGCTCGGCCCGCTTCGCCGCGACGGTCGCCGCCATCATCCCGGCCAGCTCGGTCAGGGTGGCGACGACCTCGGCGGGCGGGGTCTGGGTGGAGAAGAACTTCTCGAACAGCACCTTCAGCCGGGGCAGCAGCGCCTCGTCGATGCCCATCAGCTCGGCCACCACGTACATCGGCAGCGGGTAGGTGAAGGCCGCCTTCAGGTCGACCACCCCGCCGTCCGCGGGCAGCGCGTCCAGCAGGTCCCGGGTGAGCTCGCCGATCCGCTCCCGCATCAGCTCCACCCGTCGCGGGGTGAGCGCCTGCGCCACCAGCGTGCGCATCCGCCGGTGGTCCGCGCCGTCCACGGTGAGCATCGAACGGCCCGGATTGGCCAGGCCGATCAGCGGCCAGTCCGCCGGTATCTCGCCGCGCCGCCAGGCGCCCCACACATTGATGTCCTTCACCAGGCGCGGGTCGGTCAGCAGCGCCTTGGCCTCGGCGTGCCGGGTGACGGCCCACACCGGCACCCCGCCGGGCAGTTCCACGGCCGCCAGCGGTCCGGCCGCGCGCAGGGCCGCGCTCTCGCCGTCCAGGTCGGTGACGAAGGGGTCGAGGGCGATACGGGCAATACCGGTACCGGTGGTCATCGTGACGTGCCTCCCAGGGCAGGGGTCGAAGTGAACCGCACGGGCAGCTCGGTCAGCCCGCGCAGCCACGGCGAGGGCCGGCGGGTGAGGGACCCGGCGGGCACCGCCAGGTCGATGTCCGGCAGCCGGTCGAGGACGACCTCGATGCCGGTGCGCGCGATGACCTCGGCGATCTCCTGCGCCGGGAAGGGGCAGCGGTGCTCGCCGTGCCCGAAGGAGAAGTGGGCGTTGTTGCCGCCGGTCAGCGCGGAGGCGTCGGTACGCACCTGGGGGTCGGAGTTGGCGCCCTGGAGACCGAGCAGCAGCAGGTCACCGGCGCGGACCCGGCGCCCGCCGAGGTGGGTGTCGCGCGCGGCCCAGCGGCCCGCCACGTTCTGCGTGGGCGTGTCCTCCCAGAGCACCTCGTTCATCGCCTCCGCGACACTGTTGCGGCCGCCGAACAGGGAGGCCGCGAACCGGTCGTCGGTCAGCATCAGCCGCAGCGAGTTGCCGATCCAGTCGGCGGTCGGCTGGTGCCCGGCCGCCATCATCACCATCAGGTCCTGGACGATCTCCTCGCCCGTGAATCCGCTGTCGTCCGCCAGCATCCGCGAGACCACGTCGTCGGCGGGCTTCTCGGTACGGTCGGCGACCAGCCGGGCCATGGAGGAGGCGAGATGGGACTGCCCGGCCAGGGCCCGCTCCCGGCCGTCGATCATGTCGTTGAGCGCGGTGACCAGCCCCGGCCCCTCGTCGTCCGGGAAGCCGTAGAGGTGCGCGAGGACCCGTACCGGCAGCAGGGAGGAGTACTGGGCGACCAGGTCTGCCTCGCCGGAGAGGCAGAGGGTGTCGATCAGCTCGTCCGCGAACCGCTCGGCCTGGCGGCGGAGTTCGAAGGGGTCGACCGACTCCAGCGCGTTGCTGATCATCGCGGCGCGCTGCCGGTGCCGTTCCCCGACCGTGTAGAGGATGGAGGGCTGGCGGTGCCCGATCATCGGCAGCAGCGGCCAGTCCTCCGGGATGTTCTCCCACTGGTTCCACAGCTCGGAGTCCCGGCTGAACAGCACCGGATCACCGGTCACCTGATGCAGCTCGCGGTAGCCCAGCACCAGCCAGGCCGGGATGCCGCCGTCCAGCTCCACCGGGACGACCGAGCCGTGGTCGCGCCGCATCTCCCGGTACAGGCAGGCGGGTTCGGTCTGGAAGCGGGGTCCGCCGAGCGGAACGGCCTCGGACATCACACCAGTTCCCCTCTGACCCCGGCGGCCGTGGCGTACCGGGCCTGCACATGGCGGACCAGGGTGATCAGGACCTCCTTGGCCGACTCGCGGGACCGCGCGTCGCAGTCGACGAGCGGCACGTCCGGGTCGAGGTCGAGTGCCTCGCGTACGTCCGCGCCCGCGCGCACCGGGCCGCCGAAGTCGTTGCAGGCCACGATGAACGGCGTGCCGTGGTGTTCCAGGCGGTCGATGGCGTACCAGGAGTCGTCGATGCGCCGGGTGTCGACCAGGACGACCGCGCCGAGCGTGCCGGAGAACAGCCGGTCCCACAGGAACCAGAACCGCTCCTGGCCGGGCGCGCCGAACAGATACAGCACGTTGTGCGCGTCCAGCGTGATGCGGCCGAAGTCGAAGGCGACGGTGGTGGCCGTCTTGGTGCCGACGTGCGCGATGTCGTCCACCGACTCGCCCGCCTGCGTCATCGTCTCCTCGGTGTTGAGGGGACGGATCTCGCTGACCGAGCGGACCAGCGTGGTCTTGCCGACGCCGAAGCCGCCCACGACGACGATCTTCAGACCGTTGTCGGCGGAGGCACCCAACGGGGTGCGCGCGTCAGAGATTGCGGAGTCCAACGAGCACCTGCTCCAGGATGTCGGGGTCGGTGATGGCGGGGCGGCGCGGATGACGGGCACTGACGTGGCCGGTGGCCAGCAGGTCGGACAGCAGCACCTTGGTGATGCTGACGGGCAGGCGCAGCTCGGCGGCGATCTCCACCACCGAGGTGGGGAACTCCGCCAGCCGCAGGATGGCCACGTGCTCGGACTGCATGCCGGTGGCCGCCGCCGACTCGGCGACGATCAGCGTGACCAGGTCCAGCGGGCTGCCGGCGCCGGCCCCGATCCGTCCCCGCGTGATGGTGTAGAGACGGTCGGGAGCGTCGTCCCTGCCCGGACGGCTCATGAGGAGCGGGGCGGCGCGGTCAGGTGCTCGCCGAGCTGCTCCACCAGTTCGCTCATCGTGTGGCCGACCACGCCGGGGTCCGCGTCCTCGCTGGTCACCACGGCCAGGTGGGCGCCCTCGCCGGCCTCCACGATGAACAGCACCCCGCCGTAGAACTCGGCCATCGCCGAGCGGACGCCGCCGCTGCCGTCGCCGAACTCCACGGACGCCCCGTGCGACAGCGACTGGATGCCGGCGGCGATGGCGGCCAGCTGGTCCGCCTGGTCGACGGACAACTCCGGGGTACGGCACAGCTTGAGGCCGTCGCGGGAGAGGACGAGCGCGTGCCGGGCGCCCGGAGTCTTCTCCAGCAGGCCCTCGAGGAGCCAGGTGAGCGTGTCGTCCGCGGTGGTCGGGCCGGTCATGAAGTGGTGTCGCCTTCCAGGTGCGTGTTCGGTTGCGTGGAGGGATGGGAGACAGCGGGGGTGCCGGCCGGGCCGCCTTCGCGCGGTTCCCCGGGCCGGGTGTGCGGTGCCTGGCCCTCGGGGGCCGTACCGGGGCGTACCGCGTTGCGGAAGCTGCTGAAGCGGGCCGCGCGTACCTTGGCCTCGTCGGGGCCGGGCGCGGGCCGTCCGGTGTCGTCCCGCGAGCCCGACCGGGACCGCTCGGCCTCGGCCAGCGTCCGGCCGCGCCGGCGCTTGGGCAGACCGCCCACCTCCTCGGCGGGCGGCGCGGGGGCCTCGCGCACCGGGGCGGGCGGTGCGGCGGTACGCTCGGCCTCCGGCGCGGGGGCGGCCGGGGCCGTGGGCGCCGGGCTGGTGAGGATCTCCTGCGGTACGAGCATCAGCACACCGGTGCCGCCGCGCGCCGAGGGCCGGAACGACACCTTCAGCCCGTACTTCCGGGCCAGCCTGCCGACCACCGCGAGCCCCAGCCGGGTACCGGTCAGACCGCCCAGCCCGGACACGTCACCCGTCACCGCCTTCTCGGCGCGCCGGAGTTGGACGTCGCCCATCACCAGTCCGCTGTCCTCCACGGAGACGATGACCCCGGCCGGGACCTCCTCCACATAGACATGGACCTCGGCGGTGGGCGGTGAGAAGTTCGTCGCGTTGTCCAGGAGTTCGGCGAGCGCGTGCATCACGCCCTCGGCCGCGTGCCCGGCGACGGCGACCTCGCTGACGGAGTGCACCCGAACCCGGCGGTAGCCGCCGATCCGGCCCATGGCGCCGCGCAGGATGGACTCCATCGCGATGGGCCGCGCCCATCGCCGTCCCGAACGCGCCCCGGTCAGCACGGCGATGGAGTCCGCCAGCCGGCCCGCCTGCGCGGTGCGGTGGTCCAGGTGCAGCAGGTCGGCGAGCACGTCCTCGTCGCTGTGCCGCTCCTCCATCGCCCGCAGGTCGGCCAGGGTGGCGGTGGCCAGCGCCTGCATCCGGCCCGCGGTGTTGGAGGTGGCCGACACGGCCGCCGCCCGCTCGCGCCGGGCCTTCTCCAGCTCGCCGGAGAGTCGCAGCACCTCGCGGCGCAGCCGGTCCGCCTCGCGTGCGCCCTCCTTCTCGAGGCGGGCCCGCTCGGCGCTGAACTCGGCACGCTGTGCGGCCAGTTCGTCGATGAGTCGCTGCTGCTCCCGGCGCGTCTCCTCGGTCGCCGAGGTCCGCTGCCGCTCCAGCCGTTCCACGTCGGCCAGCGCGCCCGCAAGCCGCAGCCGGGCCCGGCGGGCGGAACTACGGGCATGCGCGGCCACGGTCACCGCGACACAGAGCACGGCCGCCGCCGAACCCCCGGCCCACAGCAGCGCGTTGCGCGCCGGATGGGGGGCCACCGCCACGGCCGCGCCGAGCGCGAGCGCCGACAGGACGGCGGTCGCGGCCAGGGCGAGGGCCGGTGTACGGAGGGCTGGGCGGTCGCCGGGGGGCGTGGGCGCGGTCATCGGTCCGGTCTGGTCCTCGCGGAAGTCGGGGGGCGTCGGGAGACGAGAAACGACAAGAAACAGCGTCTTGGGTGAACCGGCGGTCACTATACGAGAGTTGATGATCAAAATGGAAAGAAAGCAGCGGCCTTCCATGAAGTGGACGTTCAAATCGTGGTGTTGGCCGCGAACCGGGCGCCGGCGGCTTATCCACCGAAGCCGTGGATCTTGACTCCCGGTTCCGGGCCCGCTGGACTTGTGACCGCCCGCCCGGGCGGGCCATCGGCGAAGGGGGAGCGGCACGTGGCGGGGGAACCGGGGGCGTGGAGCCTCCTCGTGCGCGCGGCCCGGTTCACCGGCCGCACCCTGCGCGGCGAATGGCACGCCGTCGTGGTGGACCCGGTACGCCGCCTCGCGCACCGCGGACTGTCCGGGCTGCTCCTCGCCTTCGTGGCCGCGTCCGGCGTCATCCTCTTCCACGACCTGGCCCAGCACCCCGCCGGCGCCACCTGGGTCCGGCGGCTCGGCGGCGTCACGGCCGACCTCCCCCTCTGGCTCTCCCTGCTGCGCACCCCCGTCTCGCTGTACGTCCCCGCGCTCGACCTGCCGGTGTGGGCGGGCATCACCCAGCTGTTCCTGGCCTTCGCCCTGGCCGAACTGGTCCTCGGCCGCGCCCGCACCCTGGCCATCGCCTACGTCACCACCCTGGCCGGCACCCTCACCGCCCGGCTGATGATCGAGCTGGGGCCCGGCCGGTGGGGGATCGGGCTGCCCGCCGAGTACGGAGCCGTCCTCGACACCGGCCCCTCGGCGGCCGTGGTGGGCCTGTTCACCTATCTGGCCGTGGTCCGGCGCGCCCCCGTGGTTTTCACCCTGACAGGCGGATCGATGGTGTGGGAGTCCATCGCCGTACCCAACCTCGCCGGCCGCGAGCACCTCGTCGCGGTGTCCGCCGCGATCGCCCTCGCCCTGCTGCGCGGACGCCGCCTCCGCCTGCCGTACGCCCGAAGGAACCGGGCCGGATCGATGCCCGCGCCCGCAGTCCCGTCCAGGCTTCCCGTCCCGGCCCCCCGCGCCTCGCCCGTACTCCCCACCGACTCGACGCGCGCACGTCAATGTGACGGTTTTCGCACTTCGACCGGGGCGCGCACCCCCTAGTGTTTCGGCGGAGTACGGGGGCAGTACGTGGCTGACACCATGGTGTTCGTCGCCGGCAGGCTGAAGGGAATCCCAGATGTTCCGTAAGGTGCTGGTAGCCAACCGCGGAGAGATCGCCATCCGCGCGTTCCGGGCGGGCTACGAACTCGGCGCGCGCACGGTGGCCGTCTTCCCCCATGAGGACCGCAACTCGCTGCACCGGCTCAAGGCCGACGAGGCGTACGAGATCGGCGCGCCCGGTCACCCCGTACGCGCCTATCTCTCCGTGGACGAGATCGTGAGCGCCGCCCGCCGCGCCGGTGCCGACGCCGTGTACCCCGGCTACGGCTTCCTCTCGGAGAACCCCGACCTGGCCCGCGCCTGCGAGGAGGCCGGGATCACCTTCGTCGGCCCCAGCGCCGACACCCTCGAACTCACCGGCAACAAGGCCAGCGCGGTCGCCGCCGCGCGTGCGGCCGGGGTGCCCGTGCTCGGCTCCTCCGCGCCCTCCAACGACGTGGACGAACTGGTGCGCGCCGCCGACGACATCGGGTTCCCCGTCTTCGTGAAGGCGGTCGCGGGCGGCGGCGGCCGGGGCATGCGCCGGGTCGAGGAGCCCACCCAGCTCCGCGAGTCCATCGAGGCCGCCTCCCGCGAGGCCGCGTCCGCCTTCGGCGACCCGACCGTCTTCCTGGAGAAGGCCGTCGTGGACCCCCGCCACATCGAGGTGCAGATCCTCGCCGACGGCGAGGGCAACGTGATCCACCTCTACGAGCGCGACTGCTCGCTCCAGCGCCGCCACCAGAAGGTCATCGAGCTGGCGCCCGCGCCCAACCTCGATCCCGGACTGCGGGACCGGATCTGCGCCGACGCCGTGCGCTTCGCCCGCGAGATCGGCTACCGCAACGCGGGCACCGTGGAGTTCCTCCTCGACCGGGACGGCAACCACGTCTTCATCGAGATGAACCCCCGCATCCAGGTCGAGCACACGGTCACCGAGGAGGTCACCGACGTCGACCTCGTCCAGGCCCAGATGCGCATCGCCGCCGGGGAGACCCTGGCCGACCTCGGGCTCTCCCAGGACCGGATCACCCTGCGCGGCGCCGCCCTCCAGTGCCGGATCACCACCGAGGACCCCGCCAACGGGTTCCGCCCGGACACCGGCCTGATCAGCGCGTACCGCTCGCCCGGCGGCTCCGGCATCCGGCTCGACGGCGGAACCACCCACGCCGGCACCGAGATCAGCGCCCACTTCGACTCCATGCTGGTCAAACTCACCTGCCGGGGACGGGACTTCCAGGCCGCCGTGGGCCGCGCCCGGCGCGCGGTGGCCGAGTTCCGCATCCGGGGCGTGGCCACCAATATCCCCTTCCTGCAAGCCGTGCTGGACGACCCCGACTTCCGCGCCGGACGCGTCACCACCTCGTTCATCGAGGAGCGCCCCCACCTGCTGACGTCCCGTCACTCGGCCGACCGGGGCACCAAGCTGCTCACCTACCTGGCCGACGTCACCGTCAACAAGCCGCACGGCGAGCGGCCCGAACTCCTGGACCCCGTGGCCAAGTTGCCCGCGCTCCCGGCGGGCGAGCCCCCGGCGGGCTCCCGGCAGCGGCTGGTCCACCTCGGCCCCGAGGGCTTCGCCCGCGAACTGCGCGAGTCCCCGGCGCTCGGCGTCACCGACACCACCTTCCGCGACGCCCACCAGTCGCTGCTGGCCACCCGCGTGCGCACCAAGGACCTGCTCGCGGTCGCCCCCGTCGTCGCCCGCACCCTGCCCGAACTGCTCTCCCTGGAGTGCTGGGGCGGCGCCACCTACGACGTCGCCCTGCGCTTCCTCGCCGAGGACCCGTGGGAGCGGCTGGCCGCGCTGCGCGAGGCGGTGCCCAACATCTGCCTCCAGATGCTGCTGCGCGGCCGCAACACCGTCGGCTACACCCCGTACCCCACCGAGGTCACCGACGCCTTCGTGCGGGAGGCCGCCGCCACCGGCGTCGACATCTTCCGCATCTTCGACGCGCTGAACGACGTCGACCAGATGCGGCCCGCCATCGACGCCGTGCGCGAGACCGGCACCGCCGTCGCCGAGGTCGCGCTCTGCTACACCGCCGACCTCAGTGACCCCGCCGAGCGGCTCTACACGCTCGACTACTACCTGAGGCTGGCCGAGCGGATCGTCGAGGCCGGCGCCCATGTCCTCGCCATCAAGGACATGGCCGGCCTGCTGCGGGCCCCCGCCGCCGCGAAGCTGGTCACCGCGCTGCGCGGCGAGTTCGGGCTGCCGGTGCATCTGCACACCCACGACACCGCGGGCGGCCAGCTCGCCACCTACCTCGCCGCGATCCAGGCGGGCGTCGACGCGGTGGACGGCGCGGTCGCCTCCATGGCCGGGACGACCTCGCAGCCCTCGCTCTCCGCCCTGGTCGCCGCCACCGACCACTCCGAGCGCCCCACCGGCCTCAGCCTCCACGCGGTCGAGGAGCTGGAGCCGTACTGGGAGGGCGTGCGCAAGGTCTACGCCCCCTTCGAGGCGGGCCTCGCCTCCCCGACCGGCCGGGTCTACCACCACGAGATCCCCGGCGGCCAGCTCTCCAACCTGCGCACCCAGGCCGTCGCGCTCGGCCTCGGCGACCGCTTCGAGGAGATCGAGGCGATGTACGCGGCCGCCGACCGCATCCTGGGCCGCCTGGTCAAGGTCACCCCGTCCTCCAAGGTGGTCGGCGACCTCGCCCTGCACCTGGTCGGCGCGGGCGTCTCGCCGGACGACTTCGAGGCCGACCCGGACCGCTTCGACATCCCGGACTCGGTGATCGGCTTCCTCCGCGGCGAGCTGGGCACCCCGCCCGGCGGCTGGCCGGAGCCGTTCCGGACCAAGGCGCTGCGCGGCCGCGCAGCGGCCAAGCCGGTGCGGGAGCTGTCCGCGGAGGACCGCGAGGGGCTGGAGAAGGACCCGAAGCCCACGCTGAACCGCCTGCTGTTCCCCGGCCCGACCGGCGAGTTCGACACCCACCGGCAGGCCTACGGCGACACCAGCGTCCTGGACAGCAAGTCGTTCTTCTACGGCCTGCGCCCGGCCAAGGAGTACGCCGTCGACCTGGAGCCCGGTGTGCGGCTGCTGATCGAGCTGCAGGCGATCGGTGAGGCGGACGAGCGCGGTATGCGCACGGTGATGTCCACCCTCAACGGCCAGCTCCGGCCGATCCAGGTCCGCGACCGCTCGGCAGCGACCGACGTGCCGGTGACGGAGAAGGCCGACCGCTCGAACCCCGGCCATGTGGCGGCGCCGTTCGCCGGGGTGGTGACGCTCGCGGTGGAGGAGGGCGCCGAGGTGGCGGCCGGGGAGACCGTGGCCACCATCGAGGCGATGAAGATGGAGGCGACGATCACCGCGCCGAAGGCGGGCCGGGTGTCCCGGCTGGCGATCAACCGCATCCAGCAGGTGGAGGGCGGAGACCTGCTGGTCGAGCTGGCCTGAGCCGCGCGCGTCCGCTCCGGTCCCTCATCGGGGCCGGAGCGGACGGCGTACGGGCGGGATCAGCTCCAGAGCGGATAGACCATGGTCTGCGTGAAGCCCTTCGGGCGCGCGTCGTCGTACGTCACGCTCATCCGGGTGTAGCGCTTGACGGCCGAGTTCTTCTTCCACTGGGCCGGACGGTCGAGGCGCACGGTCACGTGGTACGAGCGGAAAACGCCCTTGGCGCAGTACGGGACGCAGTTGTTGACCACGTTCACACCCTCGGCCAAGGCCGACTCCGAGTCCCACTTCACCCAGGCGAGTCCGATGAGCCTGCTGTTGCCGTCACCGCAGGCCAGGATGAAGTCGGCCGGCCGCACGTTCTTCTTGAACTCGCAGTCGACGAGGACGGGCGCGGTCCGGTGCGGCACGGAGGCCGTCGGCGGGCTGGCCGACGCCGTGGTCATCGCCGCGGTGAGCAGGGCTCCCGCAGCCAGGGTGACCGTCGTTCCCACCAGTGATCCGCGCATGGTCGCTCCCACCTGTCGTGCTGTGTCCGACCGTGTGCCGACGCTACGACCGTTCGCCCGGATGCACCACTCGCGCAGGTGGGAGCGCGGATCAGCCGTGCTGCACGGTCAGCCCGTAGAACGCGACGCGGGCGCCGTTGGTGGTCGAGTCCGAGGAGGACTGGTTGTAGGACCCGGCCTTGAAGTACTGCTTGTACGGGTTGAAGGACGAGGGGATCGGGTAGCGCGTGGTGCTGCCGTTGACGGTCAGCTCGATGGTGTTCCCGCCGGTCACGGCGATGCTGTAGGTCCAGGTCTTGCCGAGGGACACATGGCCCACCGTGTGCGGGGTCTGGCCGCCGGAGGGGGAGTTCTCGGTGCCCAGGACGATGTCGCCGTCCGCGTGGTAGTAGAGCTCCAGCAGCGGCTTGGTGGAGGAGCCGCCGGAGCCGAGGTGGATCTGTCCGACGCAGACGTTCTTGGTCACCGACACCACCCGGAGGGTCGCGTTCATCCGGTGCGTACCGCCGAGCGCCCAGTCGGCCGCGCCGCCGTCGCGGTTCATCTCGCGCAGTTCGGAGCGGGCGTAGTTCGAGTTCGGCGTGGTGACGCCCTTCTCGGGCGCCCAGAAGGTCATCGCGCCGTCGCGGGTGTCGGTGTAGAAGTACGCGTCCTGGTAGCCGTTCGCGCCGCGCAGCCGGGACGAGGAGATCGTGGTGGGGGAGCCGGGGGAGCCGACCGGCTCCTGGAGCTGCCAGACCGAGAGGTCGAAGTTGCCACCGGGCGCCACGTGCGGGTCGGCCGCGTGCGCGGTGCCGCCGAAGGCGCCGAGGGTGAGGGCGAGGCTCGCGGCCGCAGCCGTGAGAAGCCGGGAACGGATCATGTGGGGGGTCCTCCCGCCGGGCGGATGCGTTCAGCATGCTGAACACCGAACGCATCCTTGGACATCGATGACCCGTGAAGCTAAAGGTCCGGTCCAAGCCCGTCAAGGGGTCGCGCCGTCAGCAGGAGCCCTCGTCCTGCCACGGGCCCCAGTCGGAGCCGTTCGGGGTCTCGTTCTGGGTCCACCACTTGGCCTTCCAGTTGTGGTGGTTGTAGGACACCTCGTCCCCGCTGACGTACACCGCCGACGAACTCCACGCGGACTTGCAGGAGTTGCCGGGGTTCGGGGGCGTCGGGGTCGGGGTGGGCGTGGGCGTGGAGTCCGGCGGGGTGGCACCGGCGAACTTCACCGAGAACTTGGCGAAGTCCCAGGCGTTCTGCGCCACGCTGGAGCACGTGCCCGAGGTGCGGCCGCCGTTGTCGGCCGGGGTGCACTGGCGGTCCCGGTTCAGGCTCCAGAAGGTGAAGCGGTCCATGTGGTGGCCGGTGGCGAAGTCCAGCACCGTCTGGAAGTCGGCCTGGGAGAAGTACTCCCCGGTGTCGCTGCGGCCGTTCATCCCGGAGAAGCCCTCGTGCGCGTACGCCGTGGCCTCGTCCCAGCCGAAGGTGGAGCGCAGGATGCCGTTGAAGTTGGCCAGCGCGCTGGTCTGGCTGGCCGCGCCGTTGAAACCGCCGTCGAAGGGCATGATGGAGAAGTTGTTCGGGGTGAAGCCCTGGGACTTCGCCTCCAGCAGCATCTGCTTGCCGAACCAGCCGGTTCCGTCCGCCGTGCCGGCCGTGGTGACCGAGACGTACAGGCCGGGGTTGTTCTGCTGGAGGATCCTGGCCGCGCCGATCTCGTTGCGGATGGCCGCGGTGTTCTCGTACTCCGGCTCCTCCAGGTCGAAGTCGATGGCGTGCAGGCCGTACTTGGTGATGACCTGCTGGTAGGCCGCCGCGGTGGCGGCCGGGTCGGCGCAGGTCTGGCCCAGCTTGGTGCCGCCGTACCCGCCGATCGAGATGGAGACGTCACCGCCCTTGGACCGGATGGTGTTGATGACGGACTGCACGGCGGTGTCCGAGGAGACCGGCGAGGTGCCGCCCCAAGTGGGCGAGCAGCCCCCGCCGTCGGGCGCCAGCACGAACGCGAGCTGGAACGCCTTGAGGCCGGTCGCGTCCATGATGGCGGCCGCGTTCGGCGGGTCGTTGTCCGTCGGCATCAGATACGGGGCCGCCGCGTACCAGCGGTTGTCCAGTGCGCTCGTGGCACCGGACGCGCTGCCCGCGACCAGTGCCGTCGTGCCGGCCGCGGCCAGCGTGACGGCGGCCGCCGCGCCCAGACATGCCCGAAGTCGTCTCACTACGAGCCTCCAGAGGGTGGGGGATGGGGGAGTGTCAGACTCGTGGACGGTGCGCAGCTTGGTCTAGTCCAATACGCGTCTTTGGACCGGACCAAACCGTCTCTTTACCCGGCGGTAAGTGAACGCCCCTTCTGGGCAAGGCACTTGCCGACCCCGTCGATCTGTGCGGAACCGTGGCGGACCGTCCGCCCTCTGAGGCACCCTTGACGCTGTGCGTACTGTTTCGCCACGTTTGAGCGGCGGTGCGCGAGGGGGAACGATCACATGAAGGGCGGGGCGAACCACGGTGGAGATCACCATTCACAGACCCGGCGAACTGACCTCCGCGCTGCGCGGGGCCTGGCACCGGGCGATGGACGAGTCACCCGAGTACGCCAACCCCTTCCTCGCGCCGGAGTTCGCCATCGGAGTCGGCCGCCATCGCGGCGGCGTACGCATCGCGGTGCTGCGCGAGGGCGGTGAGCCGGTCGGCTTCCTCCCGTACGAGCGGGGGCCGCTCGGCACCGGCCGGGCCATCGGGCTCGGACTCTCCGACTGCCAGGCGCTCGTACACCGGCCCGGTGTCACCTGGGACGCGGCCGAACTGCTGCGGGCCTGCGGGCTCAGCATCTTCGAGTTCGACCATCTGGTGCAGGAGCAGCGGCCGTTCGCCCCGTACCTCACCGGCACCTTCGCCTCGCCGGTCATCGACGTGAAGCCCGGCGACGGCACCTACCCGGAATGGCTGCGCGCCACCTACCCCGGTCTCGCCAAGACGACCCTGAAGAAGGAGCGCCGGCTCGGCCGGGACATCGGCGAGGTGCGGTTCGTCTTCGACGAGCGTGACCCGCAGGTGCTGCGCACCCTCATGCGCTGGAAGTCGGCCCAGTACCGCCGCACCGGCCGCATGGACCGGTTCTCCCGCCCCTGGATCGTCGACCTGGTGAACCACCTCTTCCACGTCCGCGAGGAGCACTTCACCGGCGTGCTCTCCGTGCTGTACGCGGGCGACCGCCCGGTCGCCGCCCACTTCGGGCCCCGCTCCAGCACCGTCCTGGCCGCCTGGTTCACCGCCTACGACCCCGAACTGCACTACTACTCACCGGGGTTGATGATGCACTTGCGCACGGCCGAGGGTGCCGCCCGCAGCGGGGTGACCCTGGTCGACCTCGGGCGGGGCGACAAGGAGTACAAGGACTGGCTCAAGACCCGGGAACTCCGGGTCGGTGAGGGCTTCGCGTCCCGCCCGCACCCCGTCTCCGTGGCCCAGCGGGTGTGGCGCCGGCCGGTGCGCGGACTGCGCAACACCGTGCTCGCCCATCCCCAACTGCTGGCCCCCGCCGATCGGTTGCTGAAGACGGTCGGGCAACTACGCACCCAGGGGCGGCCGGGCCGCTGACCGTACAGGGCGGGGCTGTCGGGACCAAAGCACATGGTCCGGACAGTCCCGCCCTGTTGTGAACGGCCGCTGGGTGTGAACGCCCTTGTGCGTGAAGGATTTGGCTTCCGAAGGCTTGCGCCCCATTGGTTCATCCCTTAAATCAAAACATGAACTAAGTAGGGGCCGGTCTCCCGGTCCCGCAGTCGCAGGGAGCCGCAATGAGACTGAGATCCCTGGGGACAGCGCTCGCCGCCACGGCAGCACTGCTCGCCCTGCCCACCCTCCAACCCCCGGCCGTCGCCGCGACGGACGCCGCCCAGGCCGGCTGCAACACCGCCAACGCCGCGCAGGGGAGGCCCGCCACCGCCTCGTCCACCGAGAGCGCGGGCACCCCGGCCTCCGCCGCCTTCGACGGCGACACGGGCACCCGCTGGTCCAGCGCGTTCGCCGACCCGCAGTGGCTGCGCGTCGACCTCGGCTCGGTGCAGGACCTGTGCGGTATCGACCTGAACTGGGAAGCCGCCTACGGCAAGGACTTCCAGCTCCAGAGCTCGACCGACGGCACCAACTGGACGACGCTCAAGACCGTCACCGGCGGCACGGGCGGAACCGCCTCCTACGCGGTGAGCGGGTCCGGCCGGTACGTCCGCATCAACGGGACCGCGCGAGCCACCACCTACGGCTACTCGCTGTGGGAGATGGCCGTGCACACCGGCACCACCGGTGTCCCGCCGGTGCAGGGCGGCGGCGACCTCGGTCCGAACGTGATCGTCGTGGACCCGAGCACGCCGAACCTCCAGCAGAAGTTCGACAGTGTCTTCGCCAGCCAGGAGTCGAACCAGTTCGGCTCCGGCCGCTACCAGTTCCTGATGAAGCCGGGCACGTACAACAACATCAACGCCCAGCTCGGCTTCTACACCTCGGTCTCCGGCCTCGGGCTCAACCCCGACGACGTGCAGATCAACGGTGACATCACCGTCGACGCGGGCTGGTTCAACGGCAACGCCACGCAGAACTTCTGGCGTTCGGCGGAGAACCTCGCCATCCGCCCGGTCAACGGCACCGACCGCTGGGCCGTCGCCCAGGCCGCGCCGTTCCGCCGCATCCACGTCCAGGGCGGGCTCAACCTCGCGCCCAACGGCTACGGCTGGGCGTCCGGCGGCTACATCGCCGACTCGAAGATCGACGGCACGGTGGGACCGTACTCCCAGCAGCAGTGGTACACCCGTGACAGCTCGGTGGGCGGCTGGACCAACGGCGTGTGGAACATGGTCTTCAGCGGTGTGCAGGGCGCGCCCGCGACCAACTTCGACAGCGGCCCGTACACCACGCTGGACAACACCCCGGTGTCCCGCGAGAAGCCGTTCCTCTACCTCGACGGCTCCACGTACAAGGTGTTCGTGCCGGCCAAGCGCACCAACGCGCGCGGCGTGTCCTGGCCGGCCAACGCGGGGAGTTCGCTGCCGCTCGACCAGTTCTACGTGGTCAAGCCCGGCGCGACCGCGGCCACCATCAACACCGCGCTCGCCCAGGGCCTCAACCTGCTGTTCACGCCCGGTGTCTACCACCTGGACCGGGCCATCGAGGTCACCCGCGCCAACACCGTGGTCCTCGGCCTGGGTCTGGCCACCATCGTCCCGGACGGCGGCGTCGACGCCATGCACGTGGCCGACGTGGACGGCGTCAGGCTCGCCGGCTTCCTCATCGACGCGGGCAGCGCCAACTCCGATACCCTGCTGCGGATCGGCCCGGCCGGCTCCACCGCCGACCACTCGGCCAACCCCACCACCATGCAGGACGTGTTCGTCCGCATCGGCGGTGCCGGACCCGGCCTCGCCACCAACTCGGTCGTGGTCAACAGCAACAACGTGATCATCGACCACACCTGGCTGTGGCGCGCCGACCACGGCAGCGGCGTCGGCTGGGACACCAACCGCGCCGACTACGGCCTGCGGGTGAACGGCAACGACGTCCTGGCCACCGGCCTGTTCGTCGAGCACTACAACAAGTACGACGTGTACTGGGCCGGCCAGCGCGGGCGCACGATCTTCTTCCAGAACGAGAAGGCGTACGACGTGCCCAACTCCGCCGCCATCACCCATGACGGCATCGTCGGCTACGCGGCCTACAAGGTCGCCGACTCGGTCACCTCGCACGAGGCATGGGGGCTGGGCAGTTACTGCAACTTCACCACGGACTCCTCCATCGTCCAGGCGCACGGGTTCCAGGTTCCGGTGAACTCCGGGGTCAAGCTGCACGACATCCTGGTGATCTCACTCGGCGGCAAGGGTCAGTACGCCCACGTCGTCAACAACACCGGGGCTCCCACCTCGGGGTCGGACACCGTCCCGTCCAAGATCACGCAGTTCCCGTAGAACGGGTGCGCGGAGCCCGGCAGGCGGGCTTCGCGGGCCTCGCCTAGGGTGGCGTGCACGGAGGGCCGCGCGGCCCTCCGTCACGGCCCCCGGCCCGGTCAGGCGTCCGAGCGGCCGGCCGTCCACGTAACCCCTGGGCGGCCGGGCCGACTTCACCCACCGGGAGCCTGCCGCTCCCACCTCGGACGGCCCCCGGGCCGGGGGCTCTGCCGCCCGAACGGAGTAGCACGGCGGGCGCACCGCGCGGGCTGCCGCTGTGATGGAGGGGTCCCCACCCTCGATTCAGTGAGGCAACTCATGCGTATGCGCAAGCTTGCTGCGACAGCCGTTCTCGCGGGCGCCCTTGCCCTCTCCGGCGCCACTGCGGCCCAGGCGGCCGACCCGGACCCGACCACCGGTGTCGCCGCCAACAGCCCCGGCGTCGGCTCCGGCAACGTCATCCAGCTCCCGGTGGAGCTCCCGGTCAACCTGTGCGGCAACACGATCGACGTCGTGGGTCTGCTGAACCCCGCGTTCGGCAACATCTGCGCCAACGCCTGACGGCGCATGCGAAGGGTGCCGGCTCCTCCTGGAGGGGCCGGCACCCGCATGCCGCCGGTCAGTCGGCCGTGACCGGCTCCTTCTGGAGGGCGGGGTCTCCCTTCGTCCGGCCGCTCCGCAGCAGCAGGCGCCGGACCGGGCGTTCCACACCCTCGAACAGCGCCCAGGACAGCGCGAGCGAGATCGTGAACGCGGCCGCGGTCACGCCGATGCCGGCCACGGCGCCGAAGCGCGGCTTGTCGCCCAGGACGGAGATGCCCGCGCGCAGCACCAGCAGATGCACCATGTAGAACGCGAACGACAGCTCCCCGAGCCGCACCAGCCGCCGCCCCCGCCACAGCGTGGGCAGTCCGCGCAGGTCGGCCACGGCCGCCGCCGGGATCAGCAGGGTGAACCCGGTCAGGGTGCAGGACGTGGCAGCGTAACCGGGCGCCACCTGGGGGACGAGGAAGTAGCCGAGGAGGGCCAGGGCGAGCGAGCCCTCCACGCCGGGGCCGCGCCAGCCGCCGAGCAGCACCAGCCGCGCGGTGACCGTGCCCAGCACGAACTCCGGCAGCCGGGCCAGGGGCAGCGAGTACATCGGCTGGTTCAGCCAGTGATGGGCGTCCGCCCAGGCCAGGGCCAGCGCGACCACCGCCGCGCAGCCGCCGAGCACTCGCGTGCCGCGCGCGCCGAGGCGGCGCAGCAGCCAGAAGAGGGCCGGGAAGAGCGCGTAGAAGAACGCCTCGCAGGCCAGCGACCAGCTCACCGGGTTGAGCGTCTGCCACCAGGGCTGCCACCAGGAGTGCACCAGCGACACGTTCGCCACGGTCTGCTTCCAGGTCGGGAGGGCCGGCTTGCCCATGGCGAAGGCGATGGCGACCGCGAGGAGGGCGGTGGCCAGGTGGACCGGGTAGACCCGCGCGATCCGCCGCCGCCAGAAGCCGGGCGCCCGGTCGCCGGGCCGGGCCGACCAGGTCAGTACGAACCCCGACAGGATGAAGAAGAACGACACCCCGGTGCCGCCGGGGGTGAAGGCCCAGGAGACCAGGCGCCCGGCCTGGCCGCCGAGGTAGCCGAAGTTGTTGATGTGCAGTCCGAAGACCAGCAGGGCCGCCACCCAGCGCAGTCCGGTGAGCGAGGGCAGCGCGGGTCTGACGCCGTCCGGTGAGGTGGGGGCGCCGGCCGCGTCGGGCTGTGGGGGCGGCGTCCGGGGTGTCCGGGTCGTCGCCGTGGTCATCCGATCACCTGCCGCTGGAGAATCGCGTGGGGCATGAAGGGGACTGCTGCCCTCCGGCGCCCTGACATTCACGTCATGCCGGAAACATCACACTGCTGCCGAACGGGAGAGCGTCCCCCTGCCCACGGATGGCGGCCCGGAGCACCCGGACGAGTGAGCGCCGCCCGAGCGGGGAACCACCACCTCGGCGGGTTCCGTTTTGTTCTGTACGACCCCAATTGCCGATACGCACCGCTGTCGATCGGCGACCCAAAGAATGCAAAAACTTGTACTTCTCGTTTTCTTGAATCGTTCGTGTTTAAGGCGCTAGTGTTCCTCCATGACCGCATCCCAGCCTCCGACCACCGCCGCCGCGGAACTGCGCGGTGCGGGCCTCCGCGTCACGGCGGCCCGCGTCGCGCTGCTGGAGACCGTCCGCGCGGGCGACCACCTCGGTGCCGAGGCGATCGCCGCCCAGGTCCGTGAGCGAGTGGGCCACATCTCCGTGCAGGCCGTCTACGAGGCCCTGCACGCGCTCACCGCCGTGGGTCTCATACGCCGCATCGAGCCGGCCGGCAGCGCCGCCCGGTTCGAGGGACGCGTCGGCGACAACCACCACCACGCCGTGTGCCGGTCGTGCGGTGCCGTCGCCGACGTCGACTGCGCGGTGGGCCACGCGCCCTGCCTGACCGCCTCCGACGACCGGGGCTTCGTCCTCGACGAGGCCGAGGTCGTGTACTGGGGCGTCTGCTCCGACTGCTCGACCGGCCGCAGCTCCTAGCGCCGTTTTATCTCGCCCTTTCCGGAAGGATCGACATGCCTCACAACGAAGACGCGATCGTCACCGACCCGAAGCCCGAGGAGACCGGCGGCTGCCCCGTCGCGCACGGTGCCAGTACCACCTCCCTGCACCCGGCCCTCGGCAGTGGCAACGACCGCTGGTGGCCCAAGCAGCTCAACCTGAAGGTCCTTGCGAAGAACCCGCCCGTCGCCAACCCGCTGGGCGAGGACTTCGACTACGCCGAGGCGTTCCTGAGCCTCGACCTGCCGGCCGTGAAACGCGATCTCGCCGAGGTGCTCACCACGTCCCAGGACTGGTGGCCCGCCGACTTCGGGCACTACGGCCCCTTCATCATCCGTATGGCCTGGCACAGCGCCGGCACCTACCGCACCCGTGACGGCCGCGGCGGTGGCGGCACCGGCCAGCAGCGCTTCGCCCCGCTCAACAGCTGGCCGGACAACGCCAACCTGGACAAGGCCCGCCGGCTGCTCTGGCCGGTGAAGAAGAAGTACGGCAAGAACATTTCCTGGGCCGACCTCATGATCCTCGCGGGCAATGTCGCGCTGGAGACCATGGGCTTCAAGACCTTCGGCTTCGGCGGCGGCCGCGTGGACGCCTGGGAGCCCGACGCCGACGTGTACTGGGGTCCGGAGACCACCTGGCTCGGCGACGAGCGCTACACCGGTGACCGTGAGCTGGAGGAGCCCCTCGCGGCCGTCCAGATGGGCCTGATCTACGTCAACCCGGAGGGTCCCAACGGCAACCCGGACCCGGTCGCCGCGGCCCGCGACATCCGCGAGACCTTCGGCCGCATGGCGATGAACGACGAGGAGACCGTCGCCCTGATCGCGGGCGGTCACACCTTCGGCAAGACCCACGGCGCGGGCCCGTCGAGCGAGGTCGGTCCCGACCCGATGGACGCCCCGATGGAGCAGCAGGGCCTCGGCTGGAAGAGCGGCTACGGCACCGGCAAGGGCCCCGACACCATCACCTCGGGCCTGGAGGTCACCTGGAACTCCACCCCGATCACCTGGGACGTCAACTTCTTCGCCACCCTCTTCGGCTACGAGTGGGAGCTGACCGAGAGCCCCGCCGGCGCCAAGCAGTGGAAGCCGAAGGACGGCGCGGGCGACGGCACCGTACCCAGCGCCTTCGACCCGGACAAGAAGATCGCGCCGAACATGCTCACGACGGACCTGTCGCTGCGCTTCGACCCGATCTACGAGCCGATCTCGCGCCGGTTCTACGAGAACCCCGAGGAATTCGCGGACGCCTTCGCCCGTGCCTGGTACAAGCTGACCCACCGCGACATGGGCCCGAAGTCGCTGCTGCTCGGCCCCGAGGTCCCCGAGGAGACGCTGCTCTGGCAGGACCCGCTGCCCCAGCCGGTGGGCGAGCCGATCGACGCGGCCGACGCCGACGCGCTCAAGGGCAAGATCCTCGACTCCGGTCTCACCGTGGCGCAGCTCGTCAGCACCGCGTGGGCGTCCGCGTCCACCTTCCGCGGCAGTGACAAGCGCGGCGGTGCGGACGGCGCCCGGATCCGCCTGGAGCCGCAGCGCGGCTGGGAGGTCAACGACCCGGACCAGCTCGCCCTGGTGCTCCGCACGCTCGAGGGCATCCAGGAGGAGTTCAACGCCTCCGCCGGTGCCAAGCACGTCTCCCTGGCCGACCTGATCGTCCTCGGCGGCGACGCCGCGGTGGAGAAGGCCGCGAAGGACGGCGGCTTCCCGGTCGACGTGCCCTTCACGCCGGGCCGTGTGGACGCCAGCCAGGAGCAGACCGACGTCGAGTCGTTCGAGGCGCTCAAGCCCGCCGCCGACGGCTTCCGCAACTACTCCGGCAAGGGAAGCAACCCCGGCCGCGCCGAGTACGCGCTCGTCGACCGCGCCAACCTGCTGACCCTCACCTCCCCGGAGCTGACCGTCCTCATCGGCGGGCTGCGGGTCCTGGGCGCCAACTACCAGGACTCCGACCTGGGCGTCTTCACCGAGACGCCGGGCGTGCTGACGAACGACTGGTTCGTCAACCTGCTGGACCTCGGCACCACGTGGAGCTCCACCTCCGAGGACCAGGCCACCTTCGAGGGCCGCGACGCCTCCACCGGCGCGGCCAAGTGGACCGGCACCCGTGCCGACCTGGTCTTCGGCTCCAACGCCGAGCTGCGCGCCGTCGCCGAGGTGTACGCCTCCGACGACGCCAAGGAGAAGTTCGTCAAGGACTTCGCCGCCGCGTGGCACAAGGTGATGAACCTGGGCCGCTTCGACCTCGCCTGAGTCGCAGCACCTGAAGGGCGCCCCCGGACCGGCCGGTTCGGGGGCGCCCCCTTGTCCGCCGTACCCCTCCCGCCTGCGGTTCTTCCGCCCCGGCCGTCCGTCCTGCGGGCGCGCCGGGTCAGGTGCACGATGGTGGTGTGGGCAGGCGAGAGGAGGCGGCTGCCGATGACTCGGACACCTCCGGAAACGATCACCCCGATACGACTCTGGCGCTGGCGGCGCAATCCGCTGCGCAGGCACGGCGACCTCG
Organism: Streptomyces griseoluteus; assembly: GCF_004784465.1. Lineage (GTDB taxonomy): Bacteria > Actinomycetota > Actinomycetes > Streptomycetales > Streptomycetaceae > Streptomyces > Streptomyces griseoluteus. The sequence continues at coordinate 126,476 of NZ_SRRU01000009.1, forward strand.
TCGAGGCGTGGGTCGTGCTGCTCACCTGGGTCTTCGTCGTGATGGGCGGTGCCCTCGCGGGCTGGGCGGCCGCGAGTTCCGTGGACTCCGCGCTCGCCGTGCGCCGCGACCGGGTGCACGAGGTGCGCGCGGTCCTCACCGGCCCGGCGCCGAAGACCGCGCCCTCGCGCGGCGGTTACGACGACGACCGGGTGTGGGCCAAGGCCCGCTGGACCGACGGCCGGGGCGCCGTGCACACCGACAAGGCCAAGGTGAACCCCGGTGCCCCGGCCGGCACCACCGTCGACCTCTGGACGGACGGCACCGGACGCACCGTGCCGCCGCCCGCCTCCCTGGCCGAGTCCATGCTCCAGACCGTGCTCACCGGCGTCCTCGTCGCCCAGATCACCAGCACGGCCGTCTGGGGCTGCGGACGGCTGGCGTGCGGCTCGCTCGTCCGGCGCCGGCTCGCGGATTGGGACGAGGAGTGGAGTCGTGTCGGCCCGGAGTGGCGGCGGCTCAGCGGCGGCAGGGGCTGACGCCCGGCCTCAACTCCGCAGCGCCTCGAACGCGCGCCGGGCCGCGACCCCGATGGCCAGGTCGATGTCCGGCGCCAGGGACGCCCTGCGGTCCGCGCGGGTCAGCGCCGCCAGCGCCACCCGGTCGCCGGAGTCCGCCTCCACCACACCGATCTCGTGCCGCAGATGCAGGAACGAGCCCGTCTTCCCGCTGTACCGCAGCGAGTCCGCGCGCAGCTCGCTCACCATCCGGTGGGCGAAGACCTGGAAGCCCATGAGCCGGCGCAGCTCCGCCGTCGCCGCCGGGTCGGAGATCTCGTCGCGCCACACCCGCTCCAGCAGGGACACCAGCGCCCCGGCCGTCCCCCTGCTCGCGTGCGCCGGGTCCAGCGTCTCGATGGTGTGCCGACCGGTGCGCTCGTCGCGTACGGCCAGCTCCAGCGCGAGGGAGAAGTCGTTGCCGCAGGCTCCGGCGGCACAGGCGTACATATGGTGCAGCCGGTGCCGTACCCGCAGGTCCGGGCAGTCCCAGGAGCGCAGCCGCTCGTCCACTTCCGGTACCGGGACCAGGTCGAGGAGGAGGTCTGCGGCGGCGTTGTCGCTCACCGAGAGCATCATCAGCAGCAGGTCGCCGACGGCCAGCGTCGCCGGATGGCGGAACGCCGCGAGCCCGGCCGGACCAGGGCTCCCGGCGGGAGGTACGTAGGTCACGGGCCGGGCAGGGTCGAATTCCCCGGCCGCGATCCGGTCCAGCACGACCAGAGCCAGCGGGACCTTCACCACCGAGGCGAGCGGTACCGGTACGTCCACGGCGAAGCCCAGATCCTCGCCGGTGTCGATGTTCCGGGCGAGGAACGAACCCCGGACGCCGAGCGCGTCCCAGTCGCGGGCGATGCCGTCCGCCACCTCGGTCTTCATCGCGTCACCTCCGCCAGGGCCTCCGCAAGCCACTGCGGGACCTCGCCCGTCTCCCCGTGGGACTCGCTCGCGCCGACCTCGTAACCCCGGTGCAGGGAGGGGTCGGCCAGCGGGGTCCAGCTCGCGCCGTGCTGCCGGGCGAACGGCTCCGCGCACAGCAGCCGCGCCCGCCCGGCCAGCGTGTCGGCCAGCGCGGCGGCGGCCGGGCCGGCCGGTCGCAGAAGCGTCTCGGGCAGCCCGGCACGGGCGGCGGCCCGCGCCAACCGGTCCTGTGCGTAGGGCAGTTCGTCCTCCTCCAGGGCCAGGATCGGCAGCCCGGCCACGCCTCGCGGCGGGCGGAGGTCCTCCAGGTGGAGGGTGCGCCGGGCGAGTTGCCGCGCCCCGGCCAGGCCGAGCGGGACCCGGAGTGTGGCCCGCTCCGGGGCCACGCGGAGCAGGGCGTAGGCCAGCGAACCCTCGCTGAGGCCCGACTGCCTCTGCTGTGGCGGGAGTTCGCGCACCGCCAGCGTAGTGCCGTGCTCGGTGCCCGCCCGGAGTACGCCCGCCAGGGCCACCGGCGCGCAGTGCGCGGGCACGCCCACGACCCGTGTCCGCGCGGCGCGGGCCGAGCGGGCGGCCTGGTCCAGCCGTTCGGCGCGCTCCAGCACGTCGCGTGCGTACGGGAGCAGCGAGGTGCCGAACTCCGTCACGGCGACCTGGCGCCGGGAACGGTCGAACAACTGGCCGCCGAAATACGCCTCCAGCGACTTGATGCGGCGGCTGAGGAGTGGCTGCGCGATCTCCAGCCGGTCGGCCGCGCGCGAGAAGCTCACCTCCTCGGCCGTTGCGGTGAACGCCGCCAGATGCGCGAGCAGATCCATCCAGGAGTCATATCAATAAGTCATGGAGCGTTCAAAGTTCACTCTTGGACATGGGCGGTGTCCTGCTGTTTCGCTGTCACCCCGTCGGTGATCCAACTGGCCCGACGGCCCGACTCCCATGGAGGAAACCGCACATGAACCGTGCCACCCCCGTCCCGCGCCGCACCCTGCTCCGCGCGGGTACCGCCCTCACCGCCGCTGCCGCCGCGACCTCCGCCGCCCCCGCCTTCGCCGCCCCGGACGGCCCGGCCGCGCTGCGCCCCGGGCTGGCCGCGCTGGAGAAGCGGTACGGCGCACGGCTCGGTGTGTACGCGCACAACACCCGCACCGGCGCCACGGTGGCGTACCGCGCCGACGAGCCGTTCGCCATGTGCTCGACGTTCAAGGCCATCGCCGCCGCGGCGGTCCTGCGCGACCACGGCGGCCGCGCCGCGCTCGGCGAGGTGATCCACTATCCGCCGGCGGACATCCTGTCCAACTCCGAGCAGTCCAAGGCCCACCAAGAGACCGGCATGGCGCTGGGCGACGTGTGCGCGGCCGCCATCCAGTACAGCGACAACACGGCGGGCAACCTCATGCTCCGCAGGATCGGCGGACCGGCCGGCCTCACCCGCTTCTTCCGCTCCCTCGGCGACCGGGTGAGCCGGCTCGACCGGTGGGAGACCGATCTGAACACCGCCGTACCCGGTGATCCGCGTGACACCACCACACCCCGCGCCCTCGGCCGTACCTTCGAACTACTGACCCTGGGGCGGGCCTTGAGTGACGGCGACCGGGAGCAGCTCGTCGGCTGGCTGCGCGGGAACACCACCAGCGGCAGGCGGTTCGGCGCCGGGCTCCCGTCGGACTGGGTCCTCGCGGACAAGACCGGCACCGGTTCCTACGCCACCGCCAACGACCTCGGTGTGGCCTGGACCGGCAAGGGCACGCCGCTGCTGCTGTGCGTGCTGTCCACCAAGCCCGCGCCCGACGCGCCCGTGGACGAGGCGCTGATCGAGGAGACGGCACGCCTGCTCGCGGCCACCCTCGCGCCGGGGGAGTAGCCGCCCTCGGCCCCGCCCGCGACCGGCGGGGCCGACCCGTGCAATTCGGGGATGTCGGGTCCCGTACCGAAATCTGCCGTCCGTGCTGACCTGCGTATTCGGTTCCGGAGCGACTGTGATGATGCTCAACTCGTGGAAAATTGACGGGAGTTGTAAAGGCGACAAGACTCTGACCGTCCTCGCTTCCGCCTCGGGCGGGCGAAGGGACACGGGGCGCCGCGCGCCGGTTCGCGCGCGCCCTGCCACCTCCCACACCTTTGAACGGACAGAGGCTCACCTTGGCACGCTCGCAACCAGCCAGATTTCTCGCCACGGCCGCCGCGGCCTTCCTCGCGGCGACCGCCGCGCCGCTGCTCGGCGCCACCGCCGCCCACGCCCAGGAGGGCGGCGCCTGCTCGTCCGCCACCGTGCAGTACCGACTGGTCGACGCCGACGGCAAGGTCGTCGGCGCCGACTGGTCCTCGCAGGGCGGCTTTCATCAGTGGGACACCGTCCCCGGCACCGTCGAGGTCCGCCTCGCGCCCGGCCAGAGCGTCGGCGAGGGGTGCACCTACCCCGTCTCCCTGGCCGAGTACACGACCGAGGGCCCGAACTGGGCGTCCTCCGGCCACCAGGAAATGGTCGACAAGGCCACCGTCCACCTCACCGCGAAGGACGTCGCGGGCAAGGACGACGACGGCCGCACCTGGCAGAAGCTCAGCGTGAAGACGCCGACCTGCTTCGGGCAGATCGACCTGTACGGCGAGGACACCGCCTACGACGGCAAGGAGGGCGAGGGCCACGGCCCGCTGCCCGACGTGCGTGCCGGCGTCCTCACGCCGTACCACCTGATAGCCGCCTGGAACGGCGGGGACAAGCGGTGCGAGGCCGGTACACCGGAGTCGGCCACGCCGAGCCCGTCCGCGCCGGAGACCTCCGCGAGCCCGGTGCCTTCCGCGCCGCCCGCCGGGAGCGAGCCGAGCGCGCCCGCCGAGGGCACCACGCCTCCGGTGAGCCCGAAGCCCGGCGCGACGCCGTCCACCGACGCGGACGTGCCGCCGGCCCAGTCCAGTCCGCCCGCGCCCAAGTCCTCGCCCAACGGCGGTAATCCGCCGCTGGCGGAGACCGGTGCGGGTGCCCCGGTCGGCATGCTCGCGGGTGGGGCCGCGCTCGTGCTGGCCGTGGGAGCCGGGACGGTGTACGCCTCGCGCGCACGCCGTTCCTGACCCCTCCCGCGTCACCGGCGCGGGAAGGGGAGGCAGGAGGGGGAGCCGTCGGCGGGCGGCTCCCCCTTTTCGGCTTCACGCGGCCTGGTTTCCCAGTACCGGCAGTAACATGATGATCTTTCTCCGGAAGTTACTCACCAGTCAATCAGGCGCCGTCCGCGTGGGCGCGCCTCCTCCGGAGATGACCATGTCCATGGCCGATGAGGCGTTGGAAAACGCCCGTACCACCTATGAGCAGCACGTACGGACCTGCCGCCAGTGCCGTGCCGACGGCGCGGCCTGCGCCGTGGCCAAGGTCCATCTGCGCACGTACAACAACGCCCGCCGCGACCATCTCCGGGCCACGGGCGGCTCGGCTCCCAGAGGCTGAGGCCTCCGGGGCTCAGAACGGGGGAGCGTCCCCGGTCTCCAGCAGCGAGCGGACGCCGTTCACCGGTTCCGTCGCGGACGGGAAGAGCCTGGTCCAGGCGCGGGCGCGGCCCAGCGCGCCCAGCCGCCAGGCGAGTCGGGCAGCGCGGCGGAGTTCCGCCGCCGACAGCCCGAGGTCCGTCCAGGGGTCCAGGTAGGCGTCCCGCAGTCGGGGGAGTACCTCTGGCCCGTAACGCTCGGCCGCCCGCTGGGCCGGGATGCGCAGACTGGCGAAGGGGTGCGAGACGATGGCGTCTCCCCAGTCGAAGTAGGTGAACCGGCCCGGCGCCGGGTGGAAGAGCTGGCCCTCGTGCAGATCGGCGTGGTCGAGGGAGTCGGGAACACCGATCGCGTCCAACTCCGCGCACCAGCCGAGCAATCGGGGCCGCAGGGCGTCGAGCCGCGCCCGCTGCCCGGGCTCCAGGGCGCCGTTCCCGTCCCGCAACCGGTCGAAGGACGCGGGCACTTCGCTCACCCGAAGCCTCGGTACGCCGAGCGCGCCGAGCTCACCGACGCGCGGAACCAGGGCGCGCTGCATCCGGGCGTACCCGCCGAGCAACTCCTCCCAGGCCCGCGGCCCCGCCTCCGCCTCCCGGAACAGCGGCCCGCCGTCCGGCAACAGCGACCACCCCCGCTCGCCGTCCACAGCCAGCGGCCGCAGCACGGACTCCGGCACCCACCGAGCCAACGCAGCGGTCAACGGCCCCTCAAATGCGCTGCCGGGCGGATTGGCCTTGAACCACACGGGGCCCGGCCCGTCCACCGGCACCCGCATCAACACCGACCAGGGCCGCACCCGGACCCGAGCCACCCCCGTCACCCGCAGCCCGCACCGCGCGAGTCGCCCCTCGACCCACGCGAAGACCGCTTCCCGCCACGCCCGCTCTTCCCAGGGCGTCACCGCATCGGGGTACGCACCCCGGTCCACCTCAACCCCGCGCTCCATCGAGCAATCCCAGCACGCCGGACCGCCTCTGGCCAGGGATTTTCACCGCACGGCCCGAGTGTGCGGCTCCACCACCGCTCGCGACCGCGGCCCTCAGCAGGCGGTCGGGGCCCCACCCTGCCCGCACCGCCGGTTCTCACGGCTTCCGTCCGCGCGCTCGCGCGTAGCGGTCAGCTCCGGCAGGACGCGGCGACCGCCCGGAGGAACAGTTCTCAACGCGCGGCCCCCACCACCAGCTCCCTCAGTTCCGCCACCGCCCGCTCGCGCGCCGCCGTCAGCTCCGGGGAGTCGACGGTCGCCGCCACCACCGGGACGGGGCGCGGGCCGGCCGCGAGTTGGTGGTCGATCGCCGCCCGCATCGCCGGAAGGCGTCCCCACTCGCCGCCCAGCACGATCAGGGCGGGGTCCGCCAAGGCCACGGCCGCGCTCAGCACGCCGCCCACCGCCCGCGCCAGCGTCTCCGCCGTACCCGCGTCGGAGGTGATGGCCGTCTCCAGGGCCTGTACGTCGATGGCCGTCGAGTCGGGCCGGCGTAGGCCGAGCGCGGCGAAGACCTCCGTCAGGGGCATGGCCGAGCCGTCCGGGCCGGTGGTGTGCACGTGGGCGACCTCGCCGGCCAGACCCCGGTGGCCGCGGCGGACGGCACCGTCGGTGACCACGGCGCAGCCGAGGCCCTCGCCGAGGTGGACGTAGACGAAGTCGCCGACGCCCACGGCCTGGTGCTCGGCGCGGGCGGCCCAGTTGACGTCGTTGTCGACCAGGACGGGGCCGGTGACATGGGGGGCGAGCACAGCGGCGGGGTCGAGGGCGCCGACCAGGAAGGGGGCGTCGGGCAGGCGGACCAGGCGGCCGGTCGCGCGGTCGACGGGGTCGGCCGCGCTCACGACGGCGAGCCGCGAGGGGCCTTCGAGCCGGGTCGCCGCCTCGGCCAGCGCCCTGGCGGCCTGGTGCTCGCCCGCGTTGCGACTGAGGGCAGCGTGAGCCCGCCCCACGGTGTCGCCGAGCGCGTCCACCGTCTCGGCCGTCACACCGCGCGGCGAGATGCTCGCCACCAGTGCCGTGCCGAGCCCCGGTGCGAGTGCGTAGTACGAGCCCGAGCGGCCGCGTCCCGTCGTGCGCTCGCCCGTGTCCACCACCAGACCGGAGGCCGCGAGGCGTTGTACGGCGTCGGAGATGGTCGGCTTGGAGATGCCGGTGCGGGCCGCGATCTCCGCGCGGGTCAGCCGCCGGTCGGCCATGAGGGCGCGCAGCACGTTCTCGTCCGTGAGGGCGCGCAGCATCTCCAGCGAGGGCTTGGCGGGTGTCATGCGCGCAATCCTAGTAAGGACTCTTGCCCAAAACGGCGGCCACACCTACCTTGGATTTAGTAAGGAGCCCTCACCAAAGGAGCCGGGCCGCCATGACCCTCACCCGCAGCGACCTGCCGCACTGGGAAACCGTCCCCACCGACCTCCCCGCCGCGATCCGCGAGATCAAAGCCGCCCTCCGGACCCGCGTCGAGGCGTCCGGCCGCGGCGTCGAGGAGGTCTTCGCCGCCGTGGAGCGACGAGTGGCCGCCCGCGTCGCGGAGATCGAGGCGGCCGGTGACGACGTCTGGCCGGTCGTCGACTACGCCGACATCGAGAACGGCACTGTCACCCCCGAGCAGTCGGCCCGCATCACCGCCCGCGGCTGCCTCGTCGTACGCGGCCACTTCCCCCGCGAGCAGGCGCTCGCCTGGGACGCCGGGATCGTGGACTACGTCGAGGGCAACCGTTTCTTCGAGAACTACACCGGCCCCGGCGACGACTTCTTCGGCAGCGTCGGCTCCAAGCCCGAGATCTACCCCGTCTACTGGTCCCCGGCGCAGATGGAGGCACGGCAGAGCGAGCGCATGGCCCGCGTGCAGTCCTTCCTCAACTCCTTCTGGCGGCACACCTCCGACGGCGTCCAGTGGTTCGACCCCGACCGTGACGCCCTCTACCCCGACCGCATCCGCCGCCGCCCGCCCGGCACCGACTCCGCCGGCCTGGGCACCCACTGCGACCCCGGCACCCTGGACCTGTGGATGACAGGCGCCTACCAGCGGGCGTTCCGCCACCTCTTCGACGGCACCGTGGAGGAGTACGACCCGTGGGACCCGGCCCACCGCACCGAAGGCCCGCAGTACCCCGGCTCCACCATGTGCTCGGCGTTCCGCACCTTCCAGGGCTGGACCGCGCTGTCCGACATGGACCACGACCAGGGCGTCCTGCACACCGTGCCGATCCCCGAGGCCATGGCCTACCTGATGCTGCGTCCGCTGCTGGCCGACGTCCCTGAGGACGACATGTGCGGGGTCACCGTCAACCAGGTCTTCCCCGCGAGCGAGAAGTGGCACCCGCTGCTCATGAGGGCGCTCACCGGCATCCCCGACGTCCGCGCGGGAGACTCCGTCTGGTGGCACTGCGACATGATCCACAGCGTGGCCCCGGTCCGGGACCAGCGCGGCTGGGGCAACGTCATGTACATCCCCGCCGCCCCCTGGTGCCCGCGCAACGAGGCGTACGCCTCCTCGGTGCGCGAGGCGTTCCTCACCGGCTCCAGCCCGGCCGACTTCCCCGAGGAGCACTACGAGCGCACCTGGCCCGACCGCTTCCCGGCCGCGCGCCTCAACGCCACCGGCCGTCGGGGCCTCGGCCTGGACTGACGCCCGCTCAGCGCCCGTAACGCCGCTCGCGGGCCGCGTACGAGCGCAGGGCGCGCAGCAGGTCGATCTGGCGGAACGCGGGCCACAGCACGTCCACGAAGTGCACCTCCGCGTACGCCGACTGCCACAGCAGGAACCCGGAGAGGCGCTGCTCGCCGGAGGTGCGGATGACGAAGTCGGTGTCGTGCCCGGCGGGGGAGTACAGGTTGTCGGTGATGTGCTCCAGGTCGAAGTCGGCGGCCAGGTCGCGCGGGTCGCCCCCGGCGCGGATGTGCTTGTCGAAGGCGGCCCGGACCGCGTCCACGATCTCCCGGCGCCCGCCGTAGCCGACCGCCACGTCGACCTTCAGGCCGCCCCGGCCGGTCGTCGTGGCGGCGGCCTCCTTCAGCACCCGCGCGGTGTCGCCCGGCAGCAGGTCCAGCGCGCCGATGATCTCGATCTCCCACGGCGCGTCGGTCGCGCACACTCGGCGCACGGTCTCCTCGATGATGTCCAGCAGCGGGCCGAGTTCTGCGGCCGGACGGTGCAGGTTGTCGTCGGAGAGCATCCACAGGGTGACGTGGCTGATCTCGGCGTCGGCGCACCAGTGCAGGAAGTCCGTGACCTTCGCACCGCCGACCCGGTAACCCTCACGGACGTCCGTGTGCCCCGCGCCGCGCGCCCAGCGCCGGTTGCCGTCCAGCATGATCGCCACATGCCGGGGCCGGGGCAGGCCCTCCAGCTTGCGGTTGAGCCGCCGCAGATAAACCGCTTCCAGCGCCGAGCGCAGTGCCTGCCATGCCACGCCGAGATCCTTCCAGGGCCGGGGGGATGAGGTCGCAAACGATAGCGGCAATTGCCGGTGGCCCACCTCCCGGCCGCCCTCCGGGCGCTTTCCACAGGGGCGTTACGCTGCCGCGGTGACCGTCCGACCGATCAGCCGACGCGGGCTGCTGCGCTCCGCCCTGCTGGGCGGACCGGCCCTCGCGCTGCCCGGCTGCGCCCAGGCGGACGGCCCGCACCGGCGGCTCAGCCTCGCCACGGGCGCCCCCGGCGGGCCGTACCACGCCTTCGGGCACGCCCTCGCCGCCGAGGCCGCCCGCACCCCGCCGCACCCGCGCATCACTCCGGTGAGTACGGCCGCCAGCGTGGACAACCTGCGTCGACTGGCGGCCGGTTCGGCGGACCTGGCTCTCGCCATGGCGGACGCCGCCGAGCAGGCGCTGCACGGAGCGGCGCCCTTCACCGCCCCGGCCCGGGTGACGGCGCTCGCCCGCCTCTACGTCAACTACACGCACCTCCTGGCCCGTGCCGACGGTCCGGTGCGCTCCGTGGCCGACCTCGCGGGCCGCCCGGTGGCCACGGGCGCCACCGGCTCGGGGGCCCAGGTGCTCGCCGGGCGGCTGCTGCGGGTGGCGGGGCTGACGGGCGGGCGCGCGGTACGGGAACAGCGGCTCGCGCTCGCCGAGTCGGTGGCCGCGCTGCGCCGGGGCACGGTGGACGCCGTGATCTGGGCGGGCGGGGTCCCCACCCCGGCCCTGTCGGCGCTCACCCGCCGACTACCGCTGCGGGTCCTGCCGTTGGAGGCCGAGGCGGCGGCGCTGCGTGCCGAGTACGGCCCGGTGTACTCGGCGGTCACCCTGCCGGCGGGGGTCTACGGGCTCACCGCGCCGGTCACCACCATCGGCGTCGGCAACTATCTGCTGGCCCGCCCCCAGGTGCCGGACCGGGACGCGCGGGACGTCCTGCGGGTGGTGTTCGACCGCTGGCGGGTCCTGCTGCGCGAGGTCACCGCGGGCGCGCGACTGGAACCCCGCTTCGCCGTCGCCACCGGCGACCTCCCCCTGCATCCGGGAGCGACGGCCTACTACCGGTCCGTGTACGGCTGAGCAGGCAGCCACAGCTCCACCACCAGCCCGCGCGGAGTCCCGGCCCGCGCGGCCAGCCGTCCCCCGCTGAGCCGGGCGATCTCGTCCGCGATGGCCAGACCCAGGCCGGTGCCGGGCACATTCTGATGCTCGGGCGCCCGCACGAAGCGCCGGGTGAGCAGCGGCAGTTGGTCGTCGGGGACACCGGGACCGTCGTCGGCCACCCGCACCATGACCTGGCCGCCCTCGACGGCCGTTGCCGACACGGTCACCCGCCCGCCGGCCGGTACGAATTTCACCGCGTTGTCCAGTACCGCGTCCAGCACCCGCCCCACCGCGTCCGGTACCGCCCGCACCCGCAGGCCGGGCGGTACCCCGGCAGCGGTGAGCGTCAGCTCCGAGGCGTCGAAAACCGGCTCCCAGGCCGCCGCCCGGGCCGCCACCGCGCCGGAGAGATCCTGCTCGGCCCGCTCGGCCGAACCCGACTCCACCCGCGCCAACGCCAGCAGTCCGTCGAGGAGTTCGGCCAGCCGCTCCGCCTCGTCCAGTGCGCGGGCGTGCTCCTCGCGGCCCGGTCCCGGTGCCAGATGCGGTTCGACGTTCTCCAGTTGCAGCACCAGCGTGGCCAGCGGATTGCGCAACTGGTGCGAGGCGTCCGCGACAAAGGCCCGCTGCCGCCCGATCGAGTCCGCGACCGCCTCCGCCATGACATTGAACTGCTCGCGCAGGCTACGGAGTTCGGGCGGTCCGGTGTCCGAAACGGCCCGCGCCTCCAGCCGGCCCGAGGCCAGCCGCGCCACCGCCCGGTCGAGGTCCTGAACCGGACGCATCAGCCAGCGGGTGATCCCGGCCGCGACCAGGCCCGCGGCCGCGAGGACCGCCGGCGCTCCGCAGGCGATCAGCAGCCAGCGCACGGTCACGTCCCGGCGCGCGGCCCCCGTCGGCACGGCCATCAGGACTGCCCCGCTCACCCGCTCGTCCCGGCCCACCGGCTCGGCCAGCACCAGCCGGTGCGGACCCCACGGCCGTACTGTCGGCAGACGCTCGGTGGACCGGCCGGTCAGCGCCCGCCCCAGCGCCTCCCGTGCCGCCGCCGACGGCACCGGAGCCCCGGCCCGCGCGACGGTCCGGCCCGAGGTGTCCGACACCGCCACGGAGGCGCTGTACAGCCCGGCGTACCGGCGGATCTCGGTGGACAGTTCGGTGCGGTCGGCGGGGGAGCGGACCCGGTCCGCGAGGTCGGCGAACCGTACGGCGTCCGCCCGGCGCCGGAGCAGCAGATGCTCGGTGCGCCCGGCCGCGTACGACTCGGCCAGCGGGACGGACAGCAGCAGGGCCGCCGCTCCCATCAGCACCATCAGCACCGCCAGCAGCCTGCGCCTCATCGCGGGCCCAGTTGGTAGCCGAAGCCCCGGACCGTACGCACCAGTTCGGCCCGGCCGGTCTTGGCCCGGATACCGGCCACATGCACGTCCAGCGAACGGGACGCGGCGAGGAAGGCGTCACCCCAGATGCGGTCGAGGATCTCCTCCCGGGAGTGCACCTCCTCCGGGCGGGCCGCCAGCATCGCCAGCACGTCGAACTCCCGCCGGGTCAGCCGCACTTCCGTCCCCGCGACGGTGACCGTGCGGCCCGCGAGATCCACCTCCACGTCTCCGGCGCGCACCGGGCCGGGGCCGGCGTCCGGGCGCGGGGCCAGGGCGCCGGTGCGGCGGCGGACGGTGTCGATGCGGGCCATCAGCTCGTTCATCCGGAACGGCTTGACCACGTAGTCGTCCGCCCCCGCCCGGAGCGCCTGCACGATGTCCCGTTCCTCGCAGCGGGCCGTCACCACGATCAAGGGCGCCGCGCACACCGTGCGCAGCCGCCTGAGCAGTTCCAGCCCGTCCAGGTCGGGCAGGCCGAGGTCCAGCAGCACGAACTCGGCCTCCCGCACGTGCCGGAGCGCGTCCAGGGCGCGGGCGGCCCGGCGCACGGTGTGGCCGCGCTGGGCCAGGGCGGTGGTGAGCGCCTGGGCCATCCGGTCGTCGTCCTCGACGAGCAGGGCGTGCATGGGAAGTCCTCGTGCCGGGTGCTGACCTGGGCCGCAGCCTATGCGGCGGCCCGCTTCCGATACGGCACCGGGTCAGCCGGCCGCCTCCGCGGGGGCGGGCCGGGCACCGGTGCCGGCCTCCGCCTCGGCCCGGCTCAGCGCCGCGTCACGGGTGTCCGGCATCAGCACATAGGTGACCAGCGAGACCAGCGCGCACCCCGAGACGTACCAGAAGAACATCTTCTCGTGGCCGGCGTCCTTGAACCACAGCGCCACATACTCCGCCGTCCCGCCGAACAGGGCGTTGGCCAGCGCGTACGGCAGGGCCACACCGAGCGCGCGCACCCGCGTCGGGAACAGCTCCGCCTTCACGGCCGCGTTGATCGAGGTGTACCCGGTGACGATCACCAGCGCCAGCAGGGACAGCCCCAGCGCCGACCAGTACGAGTGGGCCGACCCCAGCGCCGTCATGATCGGGTACGTGCCGACCGTGCACCCCACCGCGAAGGTGATCAGCAGCGGCCTGCGGCCGATCCGGTCCGAGAGTGTCCCGGCCAGTGGCTGGATCGCGGCGAACACCGCCAGCGCGGTGAAACTCACCAGCGTGGCCGTCGACTTGGCCATGCCCGCGCTGCCGATCAGATACTTGGTGAGATAGGTGGTGTAGGTGTAGTAGGCCACCGTGCCGCCCAGGGTCAGCGCCATCACCAGCCCGGCCTCCCGGCGGTGCTCCCACAGCGCCTTGAGCGAGCCGCGCGCGGTGTCGGAGCCGCCGCCCGTCTCCTCGGTGAACGCCTCCGTCTCCGTGAGCCGCCGCCGCAGCCAGAACACCACCAGCGCGAACACCGCGCCCAGCACGAACGGCACCCGCCAGCCCCAGCTCTGCAACTGCCCGGTGGTGAGGGTGTGCTGCATCGTGATCAGGATCGCCAGACCGAGCAACTGCCCGCAGGTCATGGAGACGTACTGGAAGGACGAGCCGAGCCCGCGCCGGTTCCGGGCGGACGCCTCGGTCAGATAGGTGGCGCTGGCCGCGTACTCACCGCCGATGCTCAACCCCTGGAGCAGCCGCGCCATCAGCAGCACCAGCGCGCCGAAGTAGCCCGCCTGGCCGTAGGTCGGCGCGACGGCGATCAGCAGGGCCGCGACCGACATCAGGGTGACGGTGAGGGTCAGCGCGCTCTTGCGGCCGTGCCGGTCCGCCGCCCGCCCCAGCACCCAGCCACCGACCGGACGCATCAGGAAACCGACCGCGAAGATGCCGGCCGTGTTGAGCAGCTTGGTCGTCGGATTGTCGCCGGGGAAGAACGAGTCCGCGAAGTAGATCGCGAAGCTGGCGTAGACGAACCAGTCGTACCACTCCACGAGATTGCCCAGCGAACCGCCGATCAGGGCGAAACGGCGGGCGGCGGGGGTCACCGTGGGCGGTGCGGCGGACGCGGACATGGCGGCTCCAGACGAGGGGGGACGGGGCCCGCCGCCGTGGGACGCCGGACCCGGATGCCGCCCGAGCATGCGCCGCGCGCCCGCCCCGGACAAGGGACGACGCGCAGATCTAACACGCCGCTAAGGAAGCGGCGCGGCCGGCCTCGGATACAGCCGGATGCCGCCCGGCCGGAAGCCGACCCGCCGACGGGGTGAGCGAGTCCAGCGGCGCACCGCCTGGCGGCCGTTCGACGGTGTAGCGGCTCCGCGTGCCGACTCGCCCGGCAGTGGGCGAGGGCGCCACTCACCCGGGCCGCAAGTCCCATGATTCATGACATATCGGTGGCATGATGACTGGACGTCATACCGACCGACCGGATTCCGGCGACGCTCACTGCCCCGGCTGCGCAGAGTCAGGGAATTCACCCGGATGCTGGGCGCGTACCGGCCAGGGGTGTGCGCCGGAGCGAATGAAGAGTGTCCTTGGGCTTCTGCACGCCCCTGCTCCGGTCGGGTGAGGAGGTCGCTCCCCGTGGGCGGCTGATGGAAGGGCTACTGGTGTCCGATGAGCTGGGACGGGGCTGCGCCGCGCTCTCTCGCCATCTGTGCCGGTGAGGGGACGGATGCCGGCGGCGGCCTGGTGCCGCGCGCAGGGTGCGGGGTCTAGTCCTTTCACATTGAACGAGCACGGTCCAGTTCCCTTGTGCGCTCGGCGCTTCGTGGGCGCGGTCAGGAGCACGGTTATGAGGAAGAGCCCACGTCGTGCCCGCGTGCGATCTTTACCCGGCAGTACGGCGGTGGCGTCCCCAGCGTCCGCGTCCCGGGTGGTCGCGCTGGTCCCGGCACACAACGAGGCGGACCGCATCGGTGCGGCGCTCACGGCCTTACGGGCGCAGAGCCGGCGGCCGGAGCGGATCGTCGTGGTGGCCGACAACTGCACCGACGCCACCGCGGACGTCGCCCGGCGAGCCGGTGCCGAGGTCGTGGAGTCCTTCAAGAACCGTCACAAGAAGGCCGGCGCGCTCAACCAGGCCCTCGACCAGATCCTGCAGGGCCTGGCCGGCCACGACCTGGTCCTGGTCCAGGACGCCGACACCACCCTCGTCCCCTCCTTCCTCGCCGAGGCCGTGGACGCCATGACAGAAGACGTGGGGGCGGTCGGCGCGATCTTCTACGGCGAGCCGGGCGGCGGACTCCTCGGCGCTCTGCAGCGCATCGAATTCCAGCGCTACGCCCGCGAGATCGCCCGCCGGGACTACCGGGCCGATGTCCTCACCGGGACCGCGACCGTCTTCCGGGCCGCGACCCTGCGGCAGATCCGCCGGGCCCGCCTGGACGGGCTCATCGGGGGCGGCTCCTCGTACTACTCGCTGGCCTCCTTGACGGAGGACGACGAGATCACCAAGGCCGTGCGCACGCTGGGCTACCGCACCGTCTCACCGGCCGGCTGCCGGGTGGTCACCGAGGTCATGACCAGCCTGCCGAAGCTGTGGCACCAGCGGATGCGCTGGCAGCGCGGCGCCCTGGAGAACCTCCGCGATTACGGCCTTACCCGCGTCACTGCCCCCTACATCGTGCGCCAAGGGCTGATGGGCCTGTCCGTGCTGGCGCTCGGCCTGTATCTCGCCTTCACCGTGTGGATGCTGGCCCGCGGCCGACCCGAGTTCGCCCCGTTCTGGGTCGCGATCGGCCTGGTCTTCGTCGCGGAGAAGGTGGTGACCGCCCGAGGCGCGGGCTGGAGGTCCCAGCTGCTGGCGGGAACGCTCGCTGTCGAGCTGGCCTACGACATGTTCCAGCACGCCGTCTACCTGCGTTCGCTGTGGGATATGGCCCGGCGCCACGAGGAGCGCTGGTGCGCGACATGAGCAGACCGGCCCGGTCCCAGACGGTGTGGCGAGCCGGTACGCGTACCGCGCCGCCGGCTGCGTGGGTGAACAAACTCAGGAGACGGGAGAGCGGTGTACGCAGGCGTGCCCCTGGCCAGTGCCCTGGGAGCCGGCGGGGCCTCCGCGCTCGCCTGCCGGCGCCGTACCGGCTTCGACACCCTTGCCACCGTTGTTGCGGCCACCACCCTGCTCATGGCCGGCGTCTCGGTGTACAAACTGCTGCCCCGACGTCGTCCCAGCGCTTTCCTGACCGGTCGTCCGATTCTCATCGTCCCAGAGCGGCCGGCACCGCAGCGACCGGATGCGCAGGACTTGGTCGAAGCCGGGGCGAAGGTTCTGTGAGCTCACTGGTCCGGGCTGCCGCACCGGACGCGCAGTCAGTCGGCTGACGCCTGCCCTCTCTCCGGACTCCGCCCAGGTCGCACACCGCGCGGCCGCACTTCTTTCCGTAAGCACGACCGCCCGAACCGGAACACCGGTTGGGGCACCGCATCCCGCCGACAGAAGGAACAGCCATGACACAAGCGACTCCCGGCACGATCATCACGGTCGCCGGCAACGGCCAAAGCGGTTTCCTAGCGGACGACGTCCCGGCTACCAGTACGAGGATCGGGACTCCCTGGGGAGTGACGGTGGACGAGGCGGGAAACGTCTACGTCTGCGAGTACGGCACCGACCGCGTCCGCAAGGTGACCCCCGACGGGAAGATCACCACCATCGCCGGCACCGGCAGCGACGGCTACTCCGGTGACGGTGAGAGGGCCACCGCCGCCAAGCTCAGCGGCCCGCACGCCACGGTGATCGACAAGGCGGGGAACATCTACATCGCCGACCGGAGAAACGACCGGATCCGCATGGTGGCGCCCGATGGCACCATCACCACGGTCGCCGGCGCCGGCCCCAGGGGATACTCCGGCGACGGCGGACCTGCCTCTGCCGCCAAGCTCAACTTGCCCCAGTCCTTGGCGTTGGACGACGCAGGCAACCTCTACATCGCCGACCAGGGCAATCACCGAGTCCGCAAGGTGGCGCCCGAGGGGAAGATCACCACGGTGGCCGGTACCGGCATCGGCGGGTATTCCGGCGACGGGGGCCCTGCCTTCGCCGCCCAGCTCAACGATCCGACCGGGGTGACGGTCGGCAAGGACGGCAATCTCTACATCGCCGACTGCTCCAACCACCGTGTCCGCAGGGTGACGCCCGACGGGACGATCAGCACGATCGCCGGCAACGGCACGAGGGGATACTCCGGGGACGGCGTGCCCGCCACCACCACGACCCTCAACAAGCCCTACTTCGTGGCCATGGACGGGGCGGAGAATCTCTACATCGCCGACTGGGACAACCACCGTGTCCGCAAGGTGGCGCCCGACGGCATCATCACCACCATGGCCGGCGACGGCGTGGCCGGGGCCGCGGTCGACGGCGCCCCGGCCATGAACACTCACCTCTACAGCCCCATCGTGGTGGCGGTGGCTCCGTCCGGTGATCTGTACATCGGCGACGTGGGAAGCTACTACGTCTACAAGGTGGTCGGGGCTTCGGCCGTGGTGCCACCGGCCCCGCCGGTCGCCGACCTGTACGGCAAATATGTCCTGCCGGTCACCGCGCCCCGGGGCGAGGAGTTCGAACTCGGCGCCCGCATCCACAACCGGGGTCCGGCCATTGTCAGCGGCGAGGACGTCACGGTGGTTCTCACTCTGGCCGACGGTCTGGAATGCGCCCAGCACAGCAACGGCCGCCGTCTGACCCGTACCTTCGCCGGCACCGACCTCGCCCCCCACGGTGCGACCCTCGACGGTGTGTTCCGCGTCCGCGCCACCGACGACGCCACACCCGGGGTGTACGAGTCGACGCTGGAGATCCAGTACGGCGGCGACCTCAACCTCAAGGACAACACCGCCGTCCTGCCGGTCACCGTCGTCGTCCCCGAACCCGTCGACGGCGAGCACGCGCTGATTGTCTTCCAGGACAACCTTCCCAGAGCCGCCCCCGGCCAGAGCGCCCGCTTCCACCTGCGCTTCCTCGCCCCCGTCGGCCAGCCGGTCAACCCCGGCGACCTCGACCAGCGCCTGAGTGCACCCACCGGGTTCGTCTTCACCGGCCGGCCCACCTACACCTACCCCAACACCGCGATGGGCGCGGTCACCGGCGAGCTGAAGCACGACATCCGCGACGACGGCCGCACCCTGGTCATCCGCCACAATCCGCACCTGAACACCACCGACACCGACAACGCGCCCCTCCTGTACGGCATCGACCTGCAGGCCGAGGACGATGCCGTTCCCGGTGTGGTCAGCGACGGCTCGGCCAGCATCGGCCGACGGCCCCCCGTGCAGATCCGCGCAGAGGTCACCGGCACCGCAGCCGAGGTCAACATCAGCATCGTCCAGACCCAGCTCCACAAGGCCAACGTCAAGCCCGGCCAGCGCTGGGTCTACCCCGTTTCCTTCAAGATCACCAACACCGGAACGACCTCCACCGGTGCCCAGGACCTCACCCTGACCGCGCCCGAGGGCCTGTGGTTCAGTCAGGACACCACGGGGATGTACCGCGGTGAGCACGGCGACGAGATCGAGCTGACCGCCGAACGCTCCAACGGCAACCGCACCCTGACCGTCCGGGGCGCCGCCGCCCTCAACCTCAGGCCCAGGCAGTGGGCTTCCATTTTCCCGGCGATGGAAGTCGAGTCCGGCGCCCCCACCGGTCCCGTCCGCGTCGAAGCCCAGATCGGCAACCCGCCCGTCGCCACCGGCCACGCCACCGTCACCATCGGCACCTGACCGCACCCCCTCGTCCCGTACCGGGCCTCCCGAAGGAGCGCTAGGGCCGGCGATCGTCCGGCAGCCGGTACGGGCGAGACGTGTGCGGGCGTACCTGTGGCTCCACACCTCCGGCCTTTCGTGAGACCGCTGGGCGGCGCGGAACGTCGGATTGCTCAGCGGCTGCGGTGGGCGGCCCACACCCGGGCCGCCCGGCGCAGACCCTGCGCCCAGTCCTCGCGCTCGGCAATCGCACTCCACTTCGCCGCGTTGGCCGCGGCGAAAACGTCCAGGGACCGGGCGGGGGCCCGGTGCCAGGCCGGCATGCTCGCGGCCCACGCCTCCGCGCTGGCGGGGGTGTGCAGCTCATTGGTGAGAAGCCAGATGACGGCCAGGGCCGCGTCGAGCCAGACCGCACCTCGGCCGGCCCAGGCCCAGTCCACCAGATACGACCGCTCCGGCGTGATGAGGACGTTCGCCGGGTTCAGGTCCGTGTGCACCAACGTGTCACCGGCGAAATGCTCCGAGGCCGCGGGATCGCCCACGTGCTCCGCCCAGCGCCATTCGACAGGCTCGAGTGCGACAGCCGGAAGAGGCCGGTCCGCGAGTTCGGTCAGGGTCTGCGACAGCAGGAGCAGGTCCGGGGAGCCGGGCGCGTAACAGGCCTGCCGTCCGGTGATGTACTCGAAGCCGAGCAGGCTCCACCCGCCGGCTTCCACATGCCACAGCAATCGGGGCCCGATCGGCGCCACCTGGACACCCAGATCGGCCTCCCACTGCTGCGCCCAGACCTGCGGATGGGCACGAGGAAGCCCTTTGACGAAGACCTCACCCCACGCAGTGTGCAGCCGCACGGCCAGCGCACTGTTGTTCCCGCCCGACATGGTCTGCGCGCCGAACACCGGTCCGGTCCGGTCCTGGACCGCTGTCCGGACAGCTATGGGAAGTTCTTCCCAGCGCAGGCGTCGGGTTTCCACGGACGGCAGTCCCTTCGGACATGGCCGGTGCGAGGCTGCGGATCCAGGGCGATAGCGAGACCCGGACAGGTAACTTACCCTTCCCCAGGCCCACCAGGTGGGTGGTGTGCTGCCCTGGGTGTCAATGGGCTGGAACGTGTCAGGTCACACCCGCCCGGCCAGCCGAATCGCGGCCCTGGTGCCGAGCTCGATGTAGATGTATCGTCCAGAACTGGAAAACACGTCCAGCGGCTACGGAGGCGGTGTCGGTGGGTTCCGAGGACGAGCATCTGCTGGGCGAGGCCGAGAAGGTCGCCGTCGCGCTGGGGCGGATGTTTCCGGGGCTGTGCGAGGTCGTACTGCACGATCTGCGGGACCCGGAGCACGCGATCCGGGTCATCGAGAACAACCTCTCCGGCCGTGCCCCCGGCGACCCCGCGACCGAACTGGGGCTGGCCCGCATCGCGGACTCCCGCTACCCGGACGTCGTGCAGAACTACCCCAACCGCTTCCCCGACGGCCGTCCCGCCAAGAGCACCTCCATCGGCATCCGGAACAGCGAGGGCGAGTACATCGCGGCGCTCTGCCTCAACCTCGACGTCTCCGTGCTCTCCCCGGTCGCGCTCGCGCTGGCCAACCTGGTCGCCACCGGCACCGAACACGGCGCCGAGCCGTTGGAAACACTGCGGGACCGGCGCGCACGGGAACTGCGCGGGACCGTGGAGGAGCTGGCCGCGCGGCGCGGGGCCACCCCGAGATCGCTGGGCCGGGACGCCAAGCGCGAGCTGGTACGGCAGCTGCACGGCGAGGGCTGGTTCGACTCGCGGGACGCCGCCCGGACCATCGCCGACCTGCTCGGGGTCTCCCGGGCGACCGTCTACAACTACACGAAGTAAGAGCCCACACCACTCCCTGGGGGACCCGTATGCCCGCCGAACCGCACCTCACCATCGACGACGTCCGTGCGGCCGCCGCCCGCCTGGAGGGCGTCGCGCACCGGACCCCCGTCCTCACCTCGCGCACCCTGAACGCCCGCGTCGGGGCGGAGGTGTTCATCAAGTGCGAGAACTTCCAGCGGGTCGGCGCCTTCAAGTTCCGGGGGGCCTACAACGCCGCCGCGCAGCTGCCGCCGGACCAGCTCGCCAAGGGCATCGCCGCCTTCTCCTCCGGCAACCACGCCCAGGCCGTCGCGCTGGCCGCCCGGGAACTGGGCACCGCCGCCGTCATCCTGATGCCCGAGGACGCCCCCCGCTCCAAGATGGAGGCCACCCTCGGCTACGGCGCGGAAGTGGTCACGTACGACCGCTACACCGAGGAGCGCGCCGCCCTCGGCGAGGGCCTGGCGAAGGACCGGGGGCTGGCGCTGATCCCGCCCTACGACCACCTCGACGTCATCGCGGGGCAGGGCACGGCCGCGCTGGAACTGCTGGAGGAGACCGGGGAGCTGGACGCGCTGGTGGTTCCGGTGGGCGGTGGCGGGCTCATCGCGGGCAGCGCCGTCGCGGCGAAGTCCCTCCACCCGGCGGTGCGGATGATCGGCGTGGAGCCGGAGGCGGGCGACGACACCAAGCGCTCGCTGGAGTCGGGGGAGCGCGTCACCATCCCGGTGCCCCGCTCCATCGCCGACGGGCAGGTCCTGCCGAGTCCCGGCGAGATCACCTTCGCGCTCAACCAGCGGCTGGTCGACGCCATCGCGCTGGTCAGCGACGAGGAGATCGTCGACGCCATGCGGTTCGCCTTCGAACGCCTGAGGATCGTCCTCGAACCGAGCGGTGCCACGCCGCTGGCGGCCCTGCTGTCCGGGCGGGTCGAGAACCTTCCGCCGCGGGTCGGCGTCATCGCCTCGGGCGGGAACATCGACACCCGGCGCTTCGCGGAACTCACCGCGGGCTGAGCCGGGCACCGGCCGCCGTGCCCCCTTCCAGTGCGGGGGCACGGCGAGTGGCGGGGCGGATCAGACGGTGCCGCTCGCGGAGACCGAGACCTTGGCCTTCGGGGCGCCGCTGCCGGTACCGAGGGACTCGATACGGTCCACGACGTCCTGGCCCTCGACGACCTCGCCGAAGACGACGTGCTTGCCGTCCAGCCAGTCGGTGACGACCGTGGTCACGAAGAACTGGGAGCCGTTGGTGTTCGGGCCCGCGTTCGCCATGCTCAGCAGGTACGGCCGGTCGTGCTTGAGGTTGAAGTTCTCGTCGGGGAACTTCTCGCCGTAGATGCTCTTGCCGCCGGTGCCGTTGCCGTTGGTGAAGTCACCGCCCTGGAGCATGAACTGCGGGATGACCCGGTGGAAGGGGGAACCGGCGTAGCCGAAGCCGTGCTGGCCGGTGGCCAGCTCGCGGAAGTTCTTGGCGGTCTTGGGGACGACGTCGTCGAAGAGACGGAACACGATCCGGCCCGCCGGCTCGTCGTTGATGGTGATGTCGAAGTACACGTTGTCGCTCATGTAGATCAACCTACCGTCGCTCGGCACGTGACGTTCGCCGGAGCCCGGCACGGCGGACGCGTCGGGACGGTCCATGTGCGGGTGCTCGGGGTTGGATGTGCACCCGCAAATGACCATCAGCCTCGTCAAGGCAGCGTCTACCAAGCTATGTTGACCCTAACCTGGACCTCCCACGTACGCAGGGGCAAACCCCGACGAGTGCTACCAGGTCACCGGCAGTGTTCTCGGACCGCGAATCAGCCCGTCCCGCTGGAACTCGATCTCCTCGGCCGGGACGGCGAGCCGCAGCTCCGGGAACTCCGTCATCACGGCCTCGATCAGTACCTCGGCCTCCATCCTGGCCATCAGCGCGGCCAGGCAGAAGTGCGGGCCGTGCCCGAAGGCGACGTGCGCCGCGCCGGAGCGGTCGAAGTCCAGCAGCTCCGGGGTGGGGAAGGCGGACGGGTCCCGGTTGGCGGCGACGTAGGCGTTGTAGACCACGTCCCCCTTGTGGATCAGATGGCCGCCGATCCACACGTCCTCGGTGGCGACACGGGGGATGCCGACGCCGTTGCGGTGCGGGACGAACCGGAAGAGTTCCTCCACCGCCTTCGGCAGCAGCTCAGGCTCCCGGCGCAGCCGCTCGAACTGGTCCGGGTGGGTGAGCAGGGCGTACATCATGGAGCCGCTGTTGTTGCGTACCGCGTGCCCGCCGCTGACGTACACCGCCATGGCCAGCGAGATCGCCTCGTCCTCGGTGATCTCACCGCTCGCCGCGGCCGCCGCCAGCACTCCGGCCAGGTCCTCGCGGGGCTCGGTGCGGCGGCGCTCCAGCAGCGCGACCACCCGGCTCCGGGTGTCCTGGCGGGCCGCCTGGTTGCGCTCCTTGGCGTTCGCCTTGGTCAGCAGCGCCTCCGAGTTGCCGGCCCAGTTGCGCCAGTCGTCCTCGTCGGCGCCCAGGAAGGCGCAGACCACCGCGATCGGGAACGGCGTGTACAGGTGCTCCATGAGATCGCCGGGAGCACCCGCGCGCCGCATGCCCTGGAGCATCTCGCGGGCGGTGCGCTCGGCGGGCGGGCGCAGCCGGGCCATGCTCTTCGCGGTGAACGCCCGCGCCACGACCCGGCGCAGCACGGTGTGCCGGGGCGCGTCGAGGTACTGGAGCCCGGCCGTCTGCGAGGCCACCGTCTGCGGTGCCATCGTCGTCACCGAGCGGCCGACCAGCTCCGCGCGGGAGAAGCGCGGGTCGGAGGTGACGAAGCGGACGTCCTCGTAGCGGGTGACCAGCCACGCGTGCCCCTCCCCGTAGGGCAGCCGGATGCGCGTGACCGGCTCGTCCCGCAGCAGCGAGTCCAGGAAGGGGTCGGGGTCCAGCGCGGGCAGGTCCTCGACCAGCCATGGCCGCACGGGCGGCGGAGGCGGGGAGGACGGGGGTACGGGCTCGACGGACGCGGAGTCGAAGGTCATGGCGGGTCCCTTCTCCAGCAGTGTCCGTCAGCCTCCCGCAGCCGCACGGGTCCCGCATGCGGGGCTCCGCCACATCAGCGGTCCCCCTGGCGCACCGGAGTGCATCAGGGGGACCGATGGGGCCGGGAGGTCACCACAGAAGGGTCACCAGTAGTGCCGGCGACCGGCGACCGCGTGACCGGTGGCGCCGAGAATCCACAGGATGGCGCCGATCACCGCGAGGATGATGCCGATCGTCCACAGGATCGAGATCCCGGTGAGGAAGCCGATGATCAGAAGAATGACGCCGATCGCGAGCATGGTGTGCCTCCAGCCGTAGGAGTAGTACCTGCTTTTCTTGTGCCCCGATGCGGGACACATTCTCACTCCGGAGCGGGAAACCTGGACATCCTTGCGAGCCGGTTCGAGCCAGGCGACATTTCCGCAGGTCAGTGGTGGGGACGGGGCTCGTCGGGGGACGCGGGCAGGGCCAGATGCTCGAGGTCGCCGGGCGGCGCCGAGCGTACCGGCCACAGCGGGGCCGCCTGGCCGTCCGCGACCGCCGCGGGGGCGTCGGTGAGGTTCATCCGCTCCCGCAGCCGCCCGTAGAAGTCCATCGGGCCCAGCCGCACCGCCCGCAGCCGCCGGGGGGAGGCGTACACGCCGATCCAGTCGCCCGGGTTCAGCACGCCCCGCACCTGGCCGTCGATACTGACCGCGGCCTGGCCGGAGCGCTCCAGCACCCGGAACGCGATCGGCTCGTCCGGCGCCGCCAGCACCGAGCGGTTGAACGTCATGTGCGGGGCGACCGGCGTGAACAGCAGCCCCTCCATGCGCGGCGAGACCACCGGCCCCCCGGCGGCGAAGCTGTACGCGGTCGAGCCGGTCGGCGTGGCCACCAGCAGCGCGTCGGCGGAGTACGAGGCGAGGAGCTGGCCGGCGATGTACACGCCGACCGACACCTGCCGGTCCCGGGCCAGCTTCTCCAGGACCACGTCGTTCAGCGCGGTGACGTTCAGGGCCACGCCCCAGTCGTCCCCGACGGTGCAGTCCCCGCGTACCCGTGGCGGCGGCAGCATCGGGCCGCGCCCGTAGCGCACCAGGTCCGCCATGTGCGCGGGCACGCCCAGCGGGCAGGAGGCGCGCATGGTGAGCAGCATCCGGCTCTCCACCTCGTACCGTCCCTCGTACACCGCGTCCAGCGCGGCCCGTACGTCCGGGGCGGGTACCTCGGTGAGGAAGCCGACGCGGCCGAGATCGACGCCGAGCACCAGGGCGTCGTTCTCCGCGGCCAGGCGGGCGCCGCGCAGGAAGGTGCCGTCGCCGCCCAGGGTGACGATGAGGTCCGGGTCGCCGGCGCTGTCGACCTCCTCGCGGGCGCTGTGCCGGGCGCCCTCCTGCCAGACGTCGATGTCGGCGCAGCCCACGCCGTGCCCGGCGCACCAGTCGCGCACCGCGTCCGCCGCGGCGAGGGCGGCCGGGCGCCCGGCGTGCACGACCAGACCGATACGGCTCACCGTCATCCCGACACCCGCCTCCCAGCCGACCCGCACGACCGCCCCATCCTCACCGGGAGGCGGACACGCGTGCGGGACGCCACGCCGCCGGGGTGCTACCGGGCGGTGCCGAAGTCCTGGGTCCAGTAGCTGCCGGGCTGGGCGAGGCCCACGCCGATCTCCTTGAAGGAGCAGTTGAGGATGTTCGCCCGGTGACCGGGGCTGTTCATCCAGCCGGCCATGACCTGCTCGGGCGTCGGGTAGCCGTAGGCGACGTTCTCGCCGTACGTGCTCCACTGGTAGCCGGCCGCGGTGATGCGCGAACCGGGGTCGGAGCCGTCGGAGCCGGTGTGCGACATGGTGTTGTGCGCGGCCATGTCGGCGCTGTGGTCCTGCGCGGCCTTGGTCAGCGTGGAGTTGAGGGCGACCGGGGAGCAGCCGGCCTTGGCGCGCTCGGCGTTGACCAGTTCCACGATTCGGGCCACGTCGCCGGAGGCGGTCGCTGCGGGCTGCGGGGTGCCGGGCGAGGCGGCGGTGGCGGTCTGCACGGGGCGGGGCGCGGTGGAGACCTGGCGCACGGTCGGGGCCGGAACGGGCTTCGTGAAGGCCGCCTTGGTGACGGCGGGCTCGGCCGTGGCCGGCTTGGCGGGCTGGGCGGCCGCCGTGGTCTTCGCCGCCTCGGGGGCCTGCCGCGTGGCGCGGTGGTGGGCGGGCGCCGCAGTGGGCCGGTGCTCGGTGCGGAGGCTCGGGGAAGCGGAGGGGGTCGCGGGGGCGGCGGCCTGCTTCCGCACCTGGTGCGGTGTGTGACGGGGGCTCTGCCCGGTGTGCCAGGCGGTGGCCTCGGTCGGCCGGCCGGAGTCGCTCTGCCAGGCGGTGGCCTCGGTCGGCCGGCCGGAGTCGCCCTTCCAGTCGACGCAGGCCACGGCGGCGGTCGGTACGCCCACCGCGCCCACGGCGACGGCGGCTATGAGCACTCGCCGGTACTGCTGGTCCTTACGGTGCTTTGCCATGCGTGAAACCTCATTCGGTAGGCGCCGGGCGCCGCCGCGCGGCTTCCTCTTGCTGGAACCCGCCTCCCGAACAGCAAAAGACGCCCTGCGAGTCGCCATTCTTAGGACGGTCACACAAGGCATGCAAAGGGACTGTCGTACTAACACGCTTCGTAGATCCAGGAGCCCCTTGCCAAGGTCACGTGGGCGTGCCGACCCGGCAGCAGCGGTTCCAGTCCGCTGCTGCCGGGCCGTCAGAACCCCTCATGATTTGCGAAAGCGAGGTTCTCGGGCGGGTGGATCGCCCGCTTCGGGGGACAGCGTGATCCAAATACCCGCCAAGACGGACAAAGCGCACTTGTCGTCCCGGCTCATCACCTACTAAGGGACACCCGTAGGTCATCGCAGCCTGTGAGGGATGTCACGGAACCATCCCCTTGTCCGGCCGCTCGGGGCTACACGTCCATCCGCTGGGTTCCCACGACCGACAGCAGGCGGAGCGCCTCCTCCGAGGGCGAGCCGGGCGTGGCGGTGTAGAGGACGAGGCGCTGGTCCCGGTCCGGGACGTGCAGGACGTCGCAGTTGACGGTCAGGGGGCCGACCACCGGGTGGTGGAAGGTCTTGGCCAGGGTCGGCAGCACGGAGACCTCGTACGCCTCCCAGAGCCGGGCGAACTCATCGCTGCCCGCCAGGAGTTCGGCCACCAGGCCGGTCACCTCGGGGGAGTCGGGGTAGCGGGCGGAGGCGGCGCGCAGCCGCTGCGCCGAGTCGCGGGCGAACGCGGCCGCGTCCGAGACGCCGTACAACCCGCCCTGGTGCGAGTCGAGGAAGACGCGGCGGATCAGATTGCGGTCGCGGCGCGACAGCGCGGAGAAGTCCTCCATCAGCGCCGCCGCCAGGTCGTTCCAGGCGAGCACCTCGCCGATCGCCGACGTGACGATGGCGGCCGTCCCCGGCAGCCGGGACAGCAGGTCCAGGATGCTCTGCCGCACCTCGCGCGGGGGGCCGGGCGGCGGGGCCGGGGGCGCCCCGGCCAGGTGGTGCAGGTGGTCGCGCTCGGCGTCCGTCAGACGCAGCGCCCTGACCAGCCCGGACAGCACCTCACGGGACGGGCGCGGGCCGCGCGCCTGCTCCAGCCGCGTGTAGTACTCGGTGGAGATGAACGCCAGTTGCGCCACCTCCTCGCGCCGCAGCCCCGGCGTACGGCGGCGCGGTCCGGCGGGCAGACCCACCTCGGCCGGGCCGATCCGCTCGCGCCTGTCGCGCAGAAACGCCGCCAGTTCGTCTCGGTCCACGCGTCCAGTCTGCGCCGGACCGGCGGCGCCAGCCAGGTACCGCCTGTGCCTGGATGAGCGGGGCCGGGCGGCGCAGGCTCGAGTACATGAACCCCACAGCGACAGACACTTCCGCCCCCACCGGACTGCTCCCCGGCAAGGTCGCCTTCATCACCGGCGCCGGACGCGGGATCGGCGCCGCCGCGGCCCGGCTCTTCGCCCGCGAGGGGGCGCGGGTCGTGCTCGCCGCCCGCAGTGAGGACCAGCTCAAGGCGGTCACCGAGGAGATCCGGGCCGAGGGCGGTACCGCCGACCACGTGGTCTGCGACCTGGCCGACGGGAACGCGGTGCGCGCCGCCGTCGACCGCGTCGTACAGCTCCACGGACGCCTCGACATCGCCTTCAACAACGGGGCCGCCAACCAGGCGCCCGGCCCGCTGGACGAGCTGTCAGAGGACGAGTTCGACCGGCTCTACACCGTCAACCTCAAGGGGCAGTGGCTGGCCATGAACGCCGAGGTCGCGGCCATCCGGGCCACCTCCGGCAGCGGAGCCGTCGTCAACAACTCCTCCGTCGGCAGCCTGCGCGGCAACCCCGAACTGCCGGGCTACGGCGCGATGAAGCGGGCCCTGAACAGCATCACCGAGTCGGCCGCCGTCACGTACGGCCCCGAGGGCATCCGGGTCAACGCCATCGCGCCCGGCAACACGGCCACCGAGATGATGCGGGCCTGGGAGGAGAAGGCGCCCGGCCTTCAGGAGCGGCTCCAGGCGCACACCCCGCTGCGGCGGGACGCGCGGCCCGAGGAGATCGCGGAGGCCGCGGCCTGGCTGCTGAGCGACCGCGCATCCTTCGTCACCGGCGCGGTCCTGCGGGTGGACGGCGGCGCCCTCACCTGAGGCGGGGCGCCGTTGCCGTGGTCGGCAGGAGGATCACACCTCGCGCCAGCGGGCGTTGCACCAGGAGAAGACGCCGAACGCGGCCAGGCCCAGCGCGATCAGCGCCAGCAGCCAGGGCCCGGCGGGCAGGTCCCGGAACGAACGCAGGGTGTCGTCCATGCCCTTGGCCTTGCCCGGCTCGTGCTGGACGGCCGCGATCAGGGCGAACACCCCGGCCACGGCGAAGACGATGCCGCGGGCCGCGCCGCCGCCCACGCCGAGGACGTCGACGATCTTCCGCACGGTGGGGGACATCTCGCCGGTGCGCAGATGCTTGCGGAACTTCCGCATCACCGCGCGGGCCGCGATGTACACCCCCGCCCCGATCACCACGAGCCCGGCGGCCCCGACGATCCACTGGCCGCCGGGCCACTTCAGCGCCATGGCGGTGACGTCGTCGCTCCGCTGGTCCGAGGAGCCGCCGCCGCTGCCCTTCTGACCGGCCGCGTAGGACAGCACGGAGTAGGAGACGAAGGCGTAGAACACCGCGCGCGCCGCGGACATCGCCCGCTTCGACGCCTTGGTGCCGTCCGGGCCGGCGCTGCCGACCACCGCCTCCGACAGCCGCCACAGTGCCATGCCGGCCAGCGCGACACCGAGGATCCACAGCATGACGGCGCCGAACGGCTTGTCCGCCAGCTCGGAGAGGGCGCCGCCGCGGTCGGCCTGCTTCTTGCCGCCGCCACCGCCCAGGGCTATCTGAAGGGCGATGACGCCCACGAGTAGGTAGATGAGTCCACGGGCGACGAAGCCCGCCTTCGCCGCCGCGGTCATCGCCGGGCTGTCGGCCGCTCGCCGGGCCTGCCCCCGGCCGCGCTGTGTCAGAACGCTTGAGTCCATGACACACCCGATGCCCCGGCGTGTCCGCGTCACGCCCCACCGGCGCCGACGTGCCAAGGTGAGGTGTGATCGACTCCGGCACGGACCCCTCCCGGCGGCGCCTGCGCCCCGGATACCTAGGCGCGGCGGGCGTCTTCGCCGTGGGCATGATGGGCACCACGCTGCCCACGCCGTTGTACGGGCTGTACCGGGAGCGGATCGGGTTCTCCGAGCTGATCGTGACCGTGGTGTTCGCGGTCTACGCGGTCGGCGTCATCGTCGCCCTGCTGCTCGCCGGCGGCGCCTCCGACGTGCTGGGACGCCGGCCGGTGCTGGTCGTCGCCCTGGTGCTGTCGGCCCTCAGCGCGGTGTGTTTCCTGCTGGAGGGCGGGCTGCCGCTGCTCTGCCTCGGGCGGGTGCTGTCCGGGTTCTCGGCGGGGCTGTTCAGCGGCACCGGTACGGCCGCCGTCCTCGACCTCGCGCCGCCCGGGCGCCGGGGACGGGCCGCGCTCGCGGCGACGGCGGCCAACATGGGCGGGCTCGGCCTCGGGCCGCTGGTCTCCGGGGTGCTCGCCGAGTACGCGCCCCGGCCGTTGACCCTGCCCTTCCTCGTCCACCTCGCGCTGCTCGCCGTCGCCCTCGTGGTCACCCTGCTGCTCGCCGAGACCGTCCACCACGAGGGGGCCCGGCCACCGCTCAGGCCGCAGGGCATGCGGGTGCCGCCCGAGGTGCATGGGGTGTTCGGGCCCTGCGCGCTGGCCGCGTTCGCCGGGTTCTCCCTGCTCGGCCTGTTCACGGCCGTCGCGCCCGCCTTCCTCACCGAGACTCTCGGCGAGCACAACCTCGCGGTGACCGGCGCCGTGGTCTTCAGCGTGTTCTGTGCCTCCACCGGCGGCCAGCTCCTCATGGGCCGCATCGGCGCCCGCGCCGCCCTCCCCTGGGGCTGCGCCGTACTCGCCGCCGGCCTCGTCCTGGTCGGCACCTCCCTGTTGGTGGAGTCCCTCCCCCTCCTCCTCATCGGCGCTCTCACCGGCGGCGCGGGCCAGGGCATGGCCTTCCGCGCGGGCCTCACGGCGGTCGGCGCGGCCGCCCCCGAGGAACACCGCGGCGCCACCATCTCCGCCTTCTTCGTCGTCGCCTACCTCGGCATCTCCCTCCCGGTCGTCGGCGTGGGCGCGCTGACGGTCGGTCTGGGTGTGCGGGGGGCGGGCATCGTGTTCACGGCCTGCGTGATCGTGCTGGTGGTCGCGGTGGGGGCGCGGGTACGGGTGCGTCCGCCGAGGACGCTGTAGCTCGCACCCGGCTGCGGGGCCGCGGGCTGTCGGGCGCGCCTCGATCGCGAAGGCGGAGTTCCGGGGAGTTCCACGTTAAGCAGAGCGGTGGGGCCTGGTGCCTCAGGCGCCGTGGGTCCCCGCCGCGCGTGCCTCACTGTCACCGCGTCGGTTTCGGGACGCGCACCGTCGTCGTCACCCTGACCTGGCACGGCATACGCGGAGTCGAGCCGAAGCCGAAGCGTACGGGTGGGTCCACCGGGGCGAGGGGGCCCAGGTCGCGGCCCTCGAAGGTGGCCGTCGCCGCCGTGAGCCGGTGCAGGTCGCGGGCGCCGTACCACTCGTACCGGCCGTTGCCCGCGGAGCCCCGCGTGTGGACGCCCATCAGCAGGCGGGCCACCGGGTCGGTCAGGGCGGCGAAGGCGGGCCGGGAGGTGACCGGGGCCGCCAGCCGGAGCAGGGTGCCCAGGGCGCCCCTGCGGCCGACCGTGAAGCACAGGTCGAGCAGCGCACCGGACGTCACCCTCCAGCGGTCCCGGGCGATCCGCACCCCCACCGGCACCACCCGCACTTCGTCGAACGCGTACGTCCCCGCGATGAACTCCGCCGCCTGCCCGGTCGGCGCCAGCAAGGTGCGGTGGCCGTCCGGGCGTTCCAGCATCACGTCGCTGAAGGGGCCGAAGGGGGTGTGGGGCCAGTGGCCCAGGACCAGGCGGGTGCCGGAGGCCGTGCCGATACCGGTGATCCAGCCGTCGAAGCGGAGGTCGACGGAGACGCGCGCGGGTGGAGGCGGGGCAGAGGAGCCGGGGGGCGTCACGCGCAACGGATGCCCCTGGTGGGAAGCGGTGAAACAGGTCAGACGCCCGATGGGGTGGCCCGGAAAAGGATCTCGGTGGCGACCGCGAGTGCCTCGGCGCGGTCCTCCGGGACGAGGCCGATGCGGGTGCGGCGGTCCAGGAGGTCGGACGGGTCGAGCGCGCCCTCGTGGCGGGCGGCCCAGAGGAGTTCCGCGCGGGTGACCGGGTGGCCGGGGAGCACCGGCTCGGCGAGCGCCGGGTCCCGCTCGGCCAGGGCGAGGACGGCCGGGGCCTCGGTGCCGTAGCGGCGGACCAGCCGGGCGGGGGCGGGCAGGTCGCGCAGGCGGTCCGGGGCGGCGGCGCCGACCAGGGGGAGCGTGGCGGTGGGGGAGGGGGCCGAGGGCAGGCCGCGCACGGCCACGGCCGCGTCCACGGCGTCCTGCGCCATCCGCCGGTACGTCGTGAGCTTGCCGCCGACCACGGTGACCACCCCGTCCGCCGAGGTCAGCACCGCGTGCCGCCGCGAGATGTCCGAGGTGCGCACCGAGTCGGGGGCGCCCGGCACGGAGGTGTCCAGCAGCGGACGCAGTCCGGCGAAGGCCCCGTCCACCTCGTCCCGCCGCACCGGCGCGTCCAGCACCGAGCCCAGCACGTCCAGCAGGAAGCCGATGTCCGTCTCCGGCACCTCGGGCACGTCCGGGATCGCGCCCTCGACCGGCTCGTCCGTGAGACCCACATAGGTACGGCCGTCGCCCTGCGGGAGCACCAGCACGAAGCGGTTGGTCTCGCCGGGCACCGGTATGTGCAGGCCGGCCGGGAGCGCGCCGAGGCGCTCGGAGCGCAGGACGAGATGGGTGCCGCGCGAGGGCCGTACGCGGAAGCCCTCGACCAGGCCCCCGGCCCACACGCCGGTCGCGTTGACCACGGCACGCGCCCGGATCTCCCCTTCCTCGCCGGTGAGTTCGTCCCGGATGCGGGCGCCGGTGGAGCCGAGTTCCAGGGCGCGGACGCGGGTGAGGACGCGCGCGCCGTGCGCGGCGGCGGTGCGGGCCAGGGCGGTGACCAGGCGGGCGTCGTCGGTCACCTTGCCGTCCCAGGACAGCAGGCCGCCGCGCAGCCCGCTCGCGCGCACGGAGGGCGCCAGGTGCCGGGCCTCCGCCGCCGTCAGCCGGCGCGGCACCGGCAGTACCTGGCGCGGGGTGCGGGCGGCCCTGCGCAGCATGTCCCCGGCCCGGAAGCCCGCCCACGCCAGCGACGCCTGGGCCCGCGACACCAGCGGGGTCAGCGGCAGGACGAAGGGCTGCGCGGCCACCAGGTGCGGTGCCGTACGCGTCATCAGCACCCCCCGCTCCACCGCGCTCTCGTGCGCCACGTCGAACTGCCCGGCCGCCAGATAGCGCAGGCCGCCGTGGATCAGCTTGGAACTCCAGCGGGAGGTGCCGAAGGCCAGGTCGTGGGCGTCGACGGCGACCACGTCCAGACCACGCGCCGCCGCGTCCAGGGCGACGCCCGCCCCCGTGGCGCCGAGGCCCACCACCAGCAGGTCGGCCGTGCCGCCCCCGGCCGCCCTGGCCAGCTCGCGGGTGCGGCGAGCGGCGTCGAGCGACGAACCCGGTGCCGCCGTACGGTCGGCGTGGTCGCGGTTGCTCATGGGGTGAGGGTCCTCTCCAGAAGGGTGCGCAGCTCGCCCAGGAAGGCGGCGGCGTCCAGCTCGGCGTCGTCCTCGTCGGTCATGGTGCGCAGCGACAGCGCGAAGGACTGCACCAGCAACAGCACGGCGCGGGCCTGGCGTTCGGGGTGCGTCACACGCACCGAGCCGTCCGCGTGGCCCTCGCGCAGCGCGTCGGTCAGGAGCGCCAGCAGGGCTTCCTGGGTGGCGCCGCGCCGGTCGAGGACGTAGGGGAGCAGCAGCTCGGGGTCGACGTCCAGGATCTTGTGGAACAGGGGGTGGTCCCGGAACTCGGTGACGCCCGCGACCAGTCCGGTCACGAGCCGGGCGCGGGTGTGCGGGCCCTCGGACGCGCCGGGCATCGCGCGGGTGGCCACGGCGAGCCACTCGCGGGTCATCAAGTCGCCCACCAGCGTGCGCAGATCGGGCCAGCGCCGGTACAGCGTCATCCGGGAGACCCCGGCGCGGCGGGCCACGTCGGCGAGTGTGGTGCGGCGGACACCTACGGCCAGGACGCAGTCGCGCACCGCGTCGAGCACGGTGTCGGCGTCCGAACGGTTGTGACGGATAGACGTCATGTGTAACAGTGTAACGGCCCCGGCGGCCGGGGGAGATGGCGCCGCACACACCGAACCGACGTGGTGAGGACGACCGTTCGATGGACATGCTGTGGAACGGCTGGGGCGACCCGGCGAAGGCGGCGCCCCTGCCCGACGCGGTGGCCGGACTCCTGCACGATCTGCTCGGCGTCCGCCCGAGCCCTTCAACTCCCGTCGCGTTCAGCGACCTTGTGCTGCCGGAGCCCATGCTCGCGCCGGCCGCCCTGAAGGATCTCGCCGACGCGGTGGGCTCGACGGACCACGTCCGCACCGACACCGAGAGCCGTGTCCGGCACATCCGGGGCAAGTCCACCCCCGACCTGCTGCGCATTCGCGCGGGCGATGTCACCGACGTACCGCAGGCCGTCGTCCTGCCGGCCTCCCACGAGGAGGTGCTCGCCGCGCTGCGGGCCTGCGCCGCGCACGCGTTGGCGGTCGTGCCGTACGGCGGCGGCACCAGCGTCGTCGGCGGACTCGCCCCCGAGCGCGGGGAGTTCATCGCGCTCGACCTGCGCCGGATGGACGCCCTGCTCGACCTCGACCCGGTCTCCCGCACCGCCGTCCTCCAGCCCGGTCTGCGCGGCCCGCAGGCCGAAGCCCTGCTCGCCGCACACGGCTTCACGCTCGGCCACTTCCCGCAGTCCTTCGAGTGGGCCACCGTCGGGGGCTTCGCCGCCGCCCGCTCCAGCGGCCAGGCGTCCGCCGGGTACGGCCGCTTCGACGAGATGGTCCTCGGCCTGACCCTCGCCACCCCCGAGGGCACCGTCGAAACGGGCCGCGCCCCGCGCTCCGCCGCCGGACCCGACCTCCGCCAGCTAGTCCTCGGCTCCGAGGGCGCCTTCGGCGTCATCACCTCCGTCACCGTCCGGGTACGGCCCCGGCCCGAGCAACGCCTGTACGAGGGCTGGCGGTTCGCCACCTTCGCCGAGGGCGCCGCCGCGCTGCGCAGGCTCGCCCAGGACGGACCCCGGCCCACCGTGCTCCGGCTCTCCGACGAGACCGAGACCCTGGTCGGCCTCGCCCAGCCCGACGCCATCGGTGCCGCCCTCGCCGACGGCGGCACCGGCTGCCTCGCCGTCACCGGTTACGAGGGCACCCCCGCCGACACCGCCCGGCGCCGCGAGGAGGCGGCCGCCGTCCTGCGGGAGTGCGGCGGCACCCTCGTCGGCACCGAACCCGGCGAACGCTGGGCCCACGGCCGCTACGAAGCGCCCTACCTGCGCGACGCCCTCCTCGACGCCGGCGCCTTCGCCGAGACCCTGGAGACCGCCGCGTTCTGGTCCCGGATACCCGAGCTGTACACCGCCGTACGCACCGCCCTCACCGACACCCTCACCGGCGCCGGCACCCCGCCCCTGGTGATGTGCCACATCTCCCACGTGTACGAGAACGGCGCCTCCCTCTACTTCACCGTCGTCAGCGCCCAGGGCGACGACCCCGTCACCCACTGGACCCCCGCCAAGCACGCGGCCAACGAGGCCGTGCTCGCGGCGGGCGGCACCATCTCCCACCACCACGGCGTCGGCACCGACCACCGCGACTGGTACGTACGCGAGGCCGGGCCCCTCGCCGTAGACGCGCTGCGCGCCGTCAAGGCCCGGCTCGACCCCGCCGGGCTGCTCAACCCCGGCGTCCTGCTCCCCACCGACTGACCGCGCCCGGAGGCACACCGATGCGAGAGTTCACCGCCGTGGTCAACCCGACCGCGGGCGCCTCCACCGGGGCCGCCACGCTGCTCCAGGTGGCCCGGCACCTCCGCGAGGCCGGCGCCGCCCTGGAGACCGAGTACAGCCACAGCCTCGCCCACGCCCGCGAGACCGCCCTGGGTGCCGGGGAGAGCGGCCGGGTCGTCCTCGCCGTCGGCGGCGACGGCATGGCCGGCGGCATCGGGGGAGCGCTCAGCGGCACCGGCGCCGTGCTGGGGCTCGTACCCGCCGGACGCGGCAACGACTTCGCCCGCGCCCTCCGCCTGCCCGCCGACCCCGCGGCCCTCGCCGGGATCCTGCTGCACGCCGAGCCCCGGCGCGTCGACACCATCGAGGTCGAGTCCGCCGTCCACCCGCGCACCGTCGTCCTCGGCAGCGTCTACGCCGGGGTCGACGCCCTCGCCAACCGGTACGCCAACCAGTCCCGCCTGCTGCGCGGCGCCGCCTCCTACTACGCGGGCGGCCTGCGCGCCGTGGCCGGCTGGCGCACCGCCGACTACCGGATCACCGTCGACGGCGAGGAACAGCGCCACCGCGGCTACACCGTCGTCGCCGCCAACTCGCCCTACTACGGCTTCGGCCGCGCCATCGCCCCCGCCGCCGAACTCGACGACGGCCTCCTGGACATCGTGCTGATCCGCGAGGCCCCGCGCCGCCTCTTCTTCACCCTGATGAACGAGCTGAAGACCGGCGCCCACCTCCGCCGCCCCGAGGTGCGGGTGCTGCGCGGCCGTGAGCTGCGCATCGAGGCCGACCGGCCCGTGCCGTACGGGGCCGACGGCGAGGTGGAGGCCGCCCTCCCCGTCACCGTCCGGGTCCGCCCCGCCGACCTGGCCGTCCTGGCCCCTGCACCCGGTCTTGAGGACACGAAGCGGTAACGTCTGGCAACCGCGCCCGTGTCGACAAGGTCTGGACCGGCATGAAGATCTCTTTCCTGCTCCACAACGCGTACGCGATCGGAGGGACGATCACCACCACCTTCAACCTGGCCGGGGCGCTCGCCGAACGGCACGACGTGGAGATCGTGTCCGTACTCCGCAGCCGCGAACGCCCCCCGCTCACCCTGGACCCCCGCGTCCGGCTGCGGCCCCTGGTCGACCTGCGCGAGGAGCAGGACCACCCGGCGCACCGCGAACCCGCGCGGGTCTTCCCGGCCGCCGAGGGACGCCACCGCGAGTACAGCAGGCTGACCGACGAGCGGATCGCCGCGCACCTGGCCGGCACCGACGCCGAGGTCGTCATCGGCACCCGCCCCGGCCTCAACGTCCACCTCGCCCGCCAGGCACCGGACCGCGTCCTCCGTGTCGGCCAGGAACACCTCACCTGGGACCACCACTCGCGCCGGCTGCGCACCGTACTGCGCCGCGCCTACCGGGACCTCGACCTGATCACCACCGTCACCGACGCCGACGCCCGCGCCTACCGGCGCGGCACCTGGCTGCCCGGCGTCCGTGTCGAGGCCCTCCCCAACAGCGTGCCCGACCCCGAACTCCCGCCCGCCGGCGGCGACTCCCGGCTGATCGTCGCCGCGGGCCGGCTCGTCCCGATGAAGGACTACGACACCCTGATCCGCGCCTTCGCGCACGTCGCCGCCGCCCACCCCGACTGGCGGCTGCGCATCTACGGCAGAGGCGAGGAGCGCGACCGGCTGCGTGCCCTCATCCAGCGGCTCGGCCTCAGCGACCACGCCTTCCTGATGGGCGCCGCCGTGCCGATGGAGTCCGAGTGGGTCAAGGCGTCCATCGCCACCGCGTCCTCCACCTTCGAGCCCTTCGGCATGACCATCGTCGAGGCGATGCGCTGCGGACTGCCCGTCGTCAGCACCGACTGCGCGCACGGGCCCCGCGAGATCATCCAGGACGGTGTCGACGGACGGCTCGTGCCGGTCGGTGACCCGGACGCCTTCGGCGCGGCCCTGCTGGACCTGGTCCGCGACGACGAACGGCGCCGCACCATGGGCAAGTCCGCCCTGGCGAACGCCCGCCGCTACGCGCCCGAGGCCGTGGTGGCCCGCGCCGAACGCCTGCTGGCCCACGCGCTCGCCGCCAAACGGGCGGGCCGGCGGCCACCCGGCGAACCAGGTTCCGGGCGCCGCCGGCTGACGGCCGCCAAGCAGAGTGCCCACGACCTGGCCTACACGGCCGCCGCCAGTGCGGTGCGCACCGTGCGGGGGTGGCGGCGATGAACTCCGTCATCCGCGTGACCTGCGTGGCGGACGCCGACGGCCGCCTCACCTTCGGCCTCCCCCTCCCCGCGCCGGACTCCGCGCACCTGCTCCTGAAGGCCAGGCCCCGCAAGGGCGTCCCCGACCCCGCCGCACGCCGGCTCCAGCTGGAAGACGCGGGCGACGGGCGGGCCCTCGCCGTGCTGGAGCCGCTTCCCGTGCTGGAGGAGGGCCGCTGGGACGCCTTCCTGGTGCGCGAACCGGACGCCGAGCCACAGCAGTTGACCTCCGGTCCGCTGGATCTGCGGGTCCTCGTCGACGGCGCCCGTGCCGACCGGCCGTCCCCGGTGGCGGTCCGCATCCCGTACCGGGCCCTGGACGGCTTCCTCGCCGTACGGGCCTGGCTGCGCCCCGCGCACGCGGAGGCCGGGCCGATCGAGGTCGGCGACAAGGCCACCGCCGTCACCGCGCGCCTGCACGGCACGGAGCTGGGCGAGGACGCCGTCGTACGGCTGCGCGGGCGCCGCAGCCGCGAGGAGCGCACCGTAAGCCCGAGCGTCGACGCGGACGGCCGGGGTTTCCGGTTCACCGTCGACCACGCGGACCTCACGGGCGGGGGCGTCCGCTACTGGGACGTCCACGTCCTGCCCACCCCCGACGCGGCCCCCGTCCGGGTGGGCCGCGTCCTGGACGACGTGGCGGACCGCAAACACTCCTTCGTGTACGCGGCCGCGCCCCATGGCAGCCGGCTCGTCCGCCCCTACTACACCGTCGACAACGACCTGTCCTTCGAAGTCACCGACCCCGGCTGAGTCCCCGCTACGGCAGGGTCCGGCACAGCAGTGCCGCCGGGCCCTGCCGGGCGCCGAGGCGGGTGGTGAAGGCGATCCCGGCCGCGTACTCGTTCACCGCGCACTGGCCCTTGTACGCCCCTTCGGCGAACTCGCCGCCCGCGCCGTCCGGGGGCCGGTTGTCCGAGCGGTCGAACCACACCGTCCGCCCGCTGCCCCCGAGCGCCGGCCGGCCCGGTGCGCACAGCGCCGCCGACACCCGCTCGCCGCGCAGGCTGTAGCCGATCAGGAACGCGCCGGACGGGCACTGCAGCTTGGTGTACCCGGACGCCCAGTCGCCACCGGAGACGAACCGCTCGTCCCTGACGACGCTCTGCGCACCGTCCGCCGCGCGGAGACCGGCGGCCCCCGCGTCCGTGCACAGCCCGCGCCCGCCCGTGTGGCTCAGCCCGGTCAGCCGCAGCCCGTCCGGGCAGGCCGCCTTGTACGCGCCCGAGTCCCAGTCGCCCGTGTTGCGCACCCGCAGCGACTCGACCGCGTCCCCGTGGTCGGTGTTCAGCATCTTCCACACGGCGGCCGCCGGGACGGGCCCGGTCTTCCCGGGTGTGTCCATCAGGTGGCGCCAGGCCGGGGCCCGCCAGTCGCCGGAATCGAGGAGCCCGGAGCGGCGGCCGCTCTCGTCGTAGCGGAGCAGCGCCCAGTCGTCGTGGCCGTCGAAGCCGACCAGCGGCCAGTACGCGAAGTCGGCGTCGTGGTCGGTGAAGTAGTCGGTGATGTTGCCGAACCAGGCGCGGGTCGCCGGGTTGGTCTCCCCGGCCCCGGCGCCGAACTCGCTGATCCACACCGGCGCGGTGTAATGGCGGCCGGACTCCTCCACGAAGAACGCCTCGTCGGTGAGCGCCGCGTTCAACTCGTCGCGGGACAGGTCCTGGTAGCGGGCGTCGTGCGTCTCGCCGACGCCGGTGGCGCCGCTGTGCCGGGGGCCGGTGTAGCCGTAGAAGTGGGCCGAGTAGACCAGCTTGTGGGAGTCGACCAGGGTGTGGGAGAGGGTGCGGGCCGGGGTCAGCTGCGGGCGTCCGTGCGGGAGTCCGTC
Source organism: Streptomyces griseoluteus (assembly GCF_004784465.1). Taxonomy (GTDB): domain Bacteria; phylum Actinomycetota; class Actinomycetes; order Streptomycetales; family Streptomycetaceae; genus Streptomyces; species Streptomyces griseoluteus. The sequence goes on from NZ_SRRU01000009.1 coordinate 165,406, forward strand.
GACCGGGACGCCGGTCCAGTTGATGCCCTCGATCACGATGAGCAGTGCGGGGTTGGCCTCGGTGAGGATGCGGTCGCCGGCCGTCTGGGCCGCCGCGTACCAGTCGTGGGCGTCGCCCAGGCCCCAGTTGGGGTCGTCCAGGATGTCCCGGCGGACCTCGTTGTACAGGTCGGCGCCGACGACGCCGGGCACCAAGACGTAGCGGCGGGCCATGAACACCCAGTCGTCCAACCACTGTTGCGTGGACTGGCTGCTGTTCCAGCGTTCGTTGCCGTCGATGCCGCAGCACCAGCGGGAGGTGTTGGTGTGGTTGTTCAGGATGACGGCGAACCCGGCCTGGCTGAGCGCCTCCACGACCGCGTCGTACACCTGGAGCGGGGTCTTGCCGCGCAACTGCGGGTTGGCCGTGACCGCCGCGTCCGGTACGGGTGTCGTGCGGTGGACCAGCTCGTTGGAGAACGGCAGCCGGATGGTGTTGACGCCCAGCTCCCTGAAGTCGGAGAGCAGCCGGGCGATCGGGACCCGGTCGAGGCCGAGCGGGATGTCGTGCGCGTTCTGGCCCGCGTGATGACTGGCCGGGTCGTCCACGCTGCCGCTGCCGTTGTAGGAACCCTGTGCGCCGTCCCAGTTGGCGGCCCTCAGCCGGAACCGGTCGCCCCGGCCGTCCACGATGTACCGGCCCTGCGTCGACAGCGGGGCCGACCAGTCGGCGGCCGCCCGCGTCGCGGCGTGCGCGACCGGGGCCGGTGTCGGTACCGGTGCGGCGTGTGCCGTGATGGTCATGCTGGAGGCGAGCAGCAGCCCGGCGGCGGTGGCGGCCAGGCGCAGGGAACGGGGAGCGGTCGGCATGGAGGCGGCCCTCGGCTGTGATGGGGGGTGGGAGCGCGGGAATGCGTGGAGCGCAGTGTCCACCACACCGCACCCGTCACGGAAGGCGCCCGGCGGCCGATCCCGTCACACCCTTTCACACCTCAACTCTCAGTCGTGGATGGGGAGTTCGGCCCAGATGGTCTTGCCCCGGTGCTCCCGCCGGGTGCCCCAGCGCTCGGTGAGCTGGGCGGTGATGGCCAGTCCGCGCCCGTGCTCGTCGTCGTCCTCGGCCTGCCGCAGCTGCGGGGCGGTGCTGCTGTCGTCGGTGACCTCGATGATCAGGGCCTGGTCGCGGACCAGCCGCAGCCGGATCGGCCCCGTGGAGTAGCGGACCGCGTTGGTCACCAGCTCGCTGACCACCAGGGTCGCGGTGAACGCGAGATCCTCCAGACACCAGTGCCTCAGCCGTTCCTCGGTGCGCTCGCGGGCCAGCGACACCGCCTGCGGCTCGTTCGGCAGCGACCAGGAGGCAACCTTGTCGGCGCCCAGGGCGAGGGTGCGGGCGACCAGCAGTACCCCGTCGTCGGCCGGATGGTCCGGCGCCAGATCGTGCAGCAGGGCGTCGCAGATGTCCGGCAGCGGGCGGTCCCGTGGTTGCAAAGCGCTGTTGAGCCGGGCCAGTTGGTCACCGGAATCGGCGCTCGCGTCCCGCAGCAGCACCGGGTTGCACAGCACCATCAGCGTGCCCGCCGGCACGTCGAAGTGCCCCGCGCGGTAGCGGGGCGCGCCCCGGCCCAGTGCCGGGCCGACCGGGACCTGCGCGAAGGTCACCGGCTCGTCGGGCCGGGCCACGGCGGGCGGCGGATGGCCCGCGCTGGCCACCGTGCACCGCTGCGCCACCGGGTCGTAGACCGCGTACAGACACGAGGTGCCCGCGCGCAGGCTGTCCGGGGACTCGTCCGGGTGCCGCGACTCCTCCGCGTCCAGCCGGCCCACCAGGTCGTGCAGCCGCTCCAGCAGTTCCTCGGGCGTCAGGTCGAGCGAGGCCAGCGCGCCGATGGCGGCCCGCAGACCGCCCATGGTGACGGCCGCCCGGATGCCCCGCGTGGGCGGTTCTCCGACGACGAGTCCCACCCGTGCCCCGGACAGCGGGATGATGTCGAACCAGTCGCCACTGGTGCTGCTCGGCAGATAGCTGTGCGCGGTGGCCACCGCGCTGTGCCCCGGAACGTGCGCCGGCCGCAGACTGAGCTGGAGGATACGGGCCACCGACCGCTCCCGCGTGTACAGCCGGGCGTTGTCCAGGCACAGCGCGGTGTGCCGCGTCAGCTCGGTGGCGAGGCGCAGGTCGTCCTCGGTGAACGGCGCGGTGCCCCGGCCCCGGTAGAACCGCGCCAGGCCCAGCACCCCGCCCCGCGCGGCCAGCGGCACCGCCATCCTGGAGTCCGCGCCGTCCGCCTGCGCGGCCTCCTGCTCGCCGCACCCGGCCGGCACCGTGTCGTGCTCGGTGATCAGCACCGGGCGCCCCCCGGTCAGCACCTCCTTGTACCGCGAGGTGAGCCCCGGCTCCATCACACAGCCGACCTCCCCCGACCGGTGCCCGTTCGCCGCCCGCACCGACCGGAACCCGGCACAGCGCAGCAGCAGATCGTGCCCCAGGGACTCCACCGGCGGCACATCGCCCCGCAGCACCGCGTCCAGCACGTCCACCACGATGGTGTCGGCCAGGTCCGGCACGCCGATGTCGGCGAGTTCCTGCGCGGTGTGCACCGTGTCCAGGCTGGTGCCGATCCTGGCGTTCGCCTCCCGCAGCACGCTCAGCCGCACCCGCGCCCGGTGCCGCTCGGTGGCATCCACCACGCTGAGCGCCACCCCGGGCGGCCCCCCGTCCGCGTCCCGCAGCCGGAACGCGGAGAGCGCCAGCACCCGGTCCGGCGCGTCCGGCGTGGCCCCGCCCGCCACCTCCACGTCCCGGCGGGGCTCCCCGGTGGCCAGCACCTCGTGCAGCATCGCCTCCACCGGCTCCTGGTGCAGACCGGCCGCCCAGCGCCGCAGCGGCTGCCCGAGCGCGCCGCCCAGCGGCAGCACGGCGAAGTCCCCGGCCGCCTCGTTGAAGCCGATCAGCCGCAGCGTGCCGTCGAGCACGTACAGCGGGTGCGGCGAGTCGGCGAAGAGCGCGTCGAGCACGGCCCTGTCCAGGCCACGGCCGCGATCCGGAGCCCTGCTGTGTGATGAGTCCACCCCTCCAGACTGCGCCCGCGAGCCGCGTCGTGTCGTCCCGGCCTGACCCCTTCCGCACCGTTCGTGCGCCACGCTCATCTGTGCCAAGCTCGACACATGACTCCCGCGAACACGACCGGCGACGAAGGCACCACGCTGTACTACGGCGACCTGTCCGCGCCGCACGTGCTCCAGGTCTTCCTGGAGTTGCGCGACCGTGCCTCCGCCCGCCTGGCCCAGACGCTCCTGGACGCCGTCCGGAAGGGCGCCGACGACGGAAAGTACGTGGTGAAGTTCCACTTCGCCGGGACGATGGACGACACCGTGGGCGGCAACGGCGACCAGAAGGCGCTCGGCGCGCTGGCCGCGGCGAGCGACGAGGGGCAGAAGCAGTTCATCGAGTACCTCGGCGCGCTCTTCGACAACCAGCCCTTCCCGCCCGCCGAGGACAAGTTCGCGCAAGGGGCGGTGCTGCTGTCGGTCGCCAGTGACGTGGACGGTCTGCGCTCGGCCGACTTCGACCGCAAGGTCTCCGACGGCACGTATCTGACCTGGGCCGGGGAGTCCATCTCCACCTTCGAGACCTTCGGCCTGCCCGGCACCCCGGCCGTCTGGTACGACAAGCAGAACATCCCGGTCACCACGGTCGAGGGCGAAGTGGACACCGACCCGCAGAAGTTCCTCACCGCGATCAGGACCTCCTGACTGCGCCGGATGCGCGCCCGCGCCGCGGGGTAGGGAACGACCGTCGGGCCGGGCGGTCGACGCGCGTGCGGACGGCCGCGCGGGGGAGGGGACGGGGCGATGACTTCCGAGCGGGAGGCCGGCGGCCGGGTGCTGGCGGTCGCGGTGTACGACGGACGCCTGCTGCTGGTGGCCCAGGGGGACGGCGGCCCCTGGACGCTGCCCGCCGGCACCGCCGAACCGGCCGAGACACCGGGCGCGACGGCCGAGCGGGTCGTCTACGAACTCACCGGCTACCTCGTCGACGGCACCGAACCGCTCGGCCCGGCCGACGGTGAGTCCCCGGACGCCGTCCCGGCCGTGGTCTGCCAGTTGCTCACCGACTCGCCCTCCGGCGGGGCCTCGCTGCCGGCCGAGCAGATCCGCTGGGTCGCCTTCGAGGAGGCCGAGCGGGACGCGCTGCCACCGGCCGTCGGCACCTACCTCCAGGGTCACGGCCCGGTCTGATCGGCCGTCACCTCGTGGCCACCCGCCCCATGCCAGGGGAGTTGCGAAAGCCGTCGGCAGGCGCACGTCCAACTGCCGCCCGGATCAATGGCGTAGAAGCCTCGCCAGCAGGAGATACGCGCGCTGCTCGGCCGCTGCCAGGGCCGCCGGGTCGATGCCCGCCGACAGCAGTTCGCCCGCCGCCGCGTCGTCCGCCTCGCGCAACTCGACGACGCTGACGGCGAGATGGACCGGGATCACCGGAGGCGCCGGCCCGGAAGGGGAGGCCAGCGCCCGCTCGGCCCGCTCGGTCGCCTCGGTGCACTGCGAGAGCGCCCGCTCCACCCGTACCGCCGCCCGGTCGTGCACCACCAGCAGCGCGCACACCAGCGCGACGGCGATGCCCAGCAGCGACCCGAGCGCCCGGTCCACGATCAGCTCCTCCGGCGACTCCGGGTCGGCCAGATCGCTCAGCAGCAGCGCCAGCGGGGTCAGGAAGACCACGCCCAGGCCGTAGTTGCGCACGACGACGTACTCCAACAGGAACTCCAGCGCCACGACCACCAGCGCCAGCAGCACCGGCGCCGGATGCCCGGCCAGCACCCCGAGCGCGATGACCAGGCCGAGCGTCGTACCCAGGGTGCGCTGCACCGCTCGCTGGACCGTGGTACGGACGTTGACCGAGTGCAGTACGGCCGCCGCCGAGATCGCCGCCCAGTAGCCATGGCCGAGACCGAGCGCCAGCGCCGCACCGCCCGCCACCAGCGTGCCCACCACCATCCGCAGCGCCGGTACCAGCAGCACCGACACCGGCTTGTGCCCGCCGGGCCGCCCCCGCACCAGCACCCAGGCCCGCCGCGCCTCCGGATCGTCCGGCACCGGCGCGCGTGGCGAGAAGCGGCGGCCCGGCTCCGGAGGCAGCGAGGAGTACGCGGCCAGGCCGGCCAGCACCTGCGGACAGCGCTGGTGCCGGTCCGCCAGCATGTCCGCCTGGGTCCGCAGCAGCCGGGCCAGCTCCGGCGGGTCCTCGGGCGTGCCGCGCGTGGAGTCGATCAGCAGCGACCAGGCCAGATCGGTCAGCCGGACACAGGTGTTGTCCTCACCGGGCCGCTCGGAGGTGGTCGGCGGGGCGAGCCCGAGCGAGTCGTACGCCTGGAGCACCGCTGCCGTCGCCCGGTACCGGGACCGGCCCAACCCGCCCCGCGCCGAGTCCAGCAGCTCGGCGAGCCGGCGCAGCGCGGCCGCCACCGCGAGGCGCTGCGGGCGGTCGGGATGGACCAGGCGGCCCAGCAGCGCCAGCGCCCACGCCAACAGCGAGCCCACCGCGGCCATACCCGTGCGGGGGAGCACCTGGCCGGGCGTGGTCGTGGCGTTGGCGGCCACCGCGAAGGAGAACAGCAGCAGGATCGCGCCCAGCCCGCCGAGCCCGGTCGCGTCGCACACGTACTTGCACACGCCCGCCACCAGCGCCGTCGCCACGACCACCACCGCCCCGCCGGCCACGCTGGACCAGGGATGCGCCACCGACGCCAGCGCCGAACCGAGGCCCACACAGGCCGTCATGGCGAGCGCGACCCACGCCAGCACCCCCGCCCGGCGGCGGTAGGGCAGATTCCGGCCGAACGTCGTGGTGAACGCCCCGAGCATCCCGTACACCGCGAGGTCGGGACGGCCGGCCAGCACCGCCGGCAGGCCCGCGAGCGCCATGGCCAGGGCCGCGCGCACCGCGAACAGCAGCGCGCCGTCGACCCGCTGGAGGGCCAGCGCTCCGCGCGGGAACAGCACATGCCCGACGCCGGAGGTGTCCCACCGGCGCCCGTCGCCACCGCCGGCGGGGCAGGAACGGCGCGAAGGGGGCATGTTCGGTGTATACCACCTGGCCCCGCCGCAGTCCTGACCGGCTTGCGGCGGGCCGTGTACGGAGGACGGTCATCTGCCGGGCCGGAAGCGGCGGACGGGGCTAGGGTGAGGCCGTATGAGCGTGTGGCTGCCGGTGTCCGCGGTTCCCAGGCTCGGCGGCTCACTCGTCGTCGGAGCGGTCGTCGGCCTTGTCGTCGGGCTGACCGGCCATCCGGTGCCGCTGGCCATCCTGTCCGGCATCGCCGCCGTCGGCACCGTCTTCGTGGTCACCGGCTGGACCGTGCTGTGGCCCATGGACGCCGAGACCACCCGCGCCGACGCCCGCCGTGAGGACTTCCGGCCCGCCGTGGACGAACTCGTGGTGGTCGGCGTCTCGCTGTGCGGGCTCGGGGGCATCGTGCTGATGCTGGTCGCGCACCGCTCCGGCGCCGACACCGGGGCCGCCGCGGCCATCGCGCTGCTCGGCGTCCTCATGGCCTGGGCCGCGCTGCACCTGATGTACACCACCCGCTACGCCTACCTGTACTACGGCCCGGCCCGGGGCGGCATCGACTTCAACTCCGAGCTGAAGCCCGCCTATTCGGACTTCTTCTACTTCAGCTACAACCTCGGCATGACCTACCAGGTCTCCGACACCAGCGTCTCCCATCCGCTGATCCGGTCGGTGGCGCTCCGGCACTGTCTGCTGTCGTACCTGTTCGGCATCAGCGTGCTGGCCACCACCATCAACCTGGTCGCGGGCGTCGTCACCGGCTGATCAGCAGGCGCCGACCCATTCCGTGGCGCCGTCCGTGAAGATCTGCCGCTTCCAGACCGGCACCTCGTGCTTGAGGGTGTCGATGAGCCTGCGGCACGCGGCGAACGCCTCCGCCCGGTGCGGGCAGGAGACCGCGGTGATCACCGCGACATCCCCGATCGCCAGCAGACCCGTCCGGTGGACGGCGGCCAGCGCGCGCACCGGGAACTCGGCCGCGATCTCCTCGGCCACCCGGCGCAGCTCCGCCTCGGCGGAGGGGTGGGCGCTGTACTCCAGGGACGACACGGGCTTGCCGCCGTCGTGGTCGCGGACCGTGCCGACGAACAGGGCGGTGCCGCCCGCCGCGTCGTCACCGACCGCGCCGTACACCTCGTCGAGGGAGAGCGGGGTGTCGCGCAGGCCGAGCAGGCGGACGGGGGAGGGGAACAGGGTGGGGTGCGACATGGGGTGATCCGGTTTCCGGGTGAGGGGGGAAGGAGGTGGGCGGGCGCGGGGCTGCTCAGCCGCCGGCGAAGGGCGGGAGCACCTCGACCACGGCGCCGTGCCGCAGGGTGACCGAGGCGTGGTCGCGGACGCCGACCGGGTCGCCGTCGACCAGGAAGGAGCAGACCCCCAGCACCTGCGCGAAGCGCGGCTCGTCCGCGTGGCGGGACCGCGCCTGCTCCAGTGCCTGGGCGAGGGTCCCCGCCCGGTAGGACTCCTCCGCCGTGCCGGCCGCGCCCTTGGCCGCGGCCCAGTAGCGGATGGTGCCGGTGGATGCCGTCTTCGTCTCCATGTCCTTCGCCTTCTCGGTGGGTCGTGTCTGAGGTGGGAGGGTGGGTCAGCCGGTGGGCAGCGGCAGCAGCTCCACCGTGTCCCCGGCCGCGGCTCCGCCGGGCGGGACCACGGCCAGCGCGTCGGCCAGGGCCAGCCCGCGCAGCATGGCCGGGCCGTCGTACGGCAGCGGCGCCACGCCGGTGCCCGCCGTACGCACCGGCAGCAGCCGGGTGTCGTGAGGGTGGCCGGGGAGCGCCTCGGCGGTCACGGCACTGCGCGGCTCCGGGTCGGCGTGGCCGCCGAGCGCGCGCAGCAGGGGCGCGGCCAGGGTGGCCGTACCGGCCACGGCGGCCAGCGGGTTGCCGGGCAGCCCGACCAGGCGGCGGGTGCGGCCGTCCGCCGTGGCGGGCAGCCCGGCCAGCAGCATCGGGTGGCCCGGCCGTACCGAGACGGAGTCGACGATCAGCGGGGCGTCCAGCAGGCGCAGCGTCTCGTGCAGGAAGTCCACCGGCCCGGCCGCCGTACTGCCGGTGGTGATCACCACGTCGGCGGGGGAGTGGGCCACGGCCTCGCGCAGCTCCGCCAGCCGGTCCGCCACCCGGTGCCGGCCGATCACCTCTGCGCCGAGACCGTCCAGCCAGGACGGCAGCAGCGGGCTGAGCGCGTCGCGGACCCGGCCGCCGCGCGGCACCCCGGTGTCCAGCAGCTCGTCGCCCAGGACGAACAGCTCCACGCTGGGGCGCCGGTGCACCACCAGCCGGTCGTAGCCGCTCGCCGCCGCCAGGCCCAGCACGGCCGGGGTGACGCTGGTCCCCGCCGGGAGCAGCGGCTCACCGCTCGCGCACTCCTGCCCGCGCGGGCGCACGTCGTAGCCCTCGGGCAGGGGGCCGGGGGCGGCGAGGCGGAGCAGGCTCGTGGACCGCTCCACCTCGCCGTGCTCGCGGCGCAGTACGGCGCTCGCCCCCGGCGGAAGCGGCGCGCCGGTGGCGATCGGCACGGCGGTGCCGGCCGCGAGCGGTTCCGGCCGCTCGCCGGCGAGCACGCCCCGATCCCCCAACTGCCAGGGGCCGGGCCCGGACACGGCCCAGCCGTCCATGGCGGAGGTGGCGAACGGCGGCAGGTCCGTCAGCGCCGTCAGCGGCTCGGCCAGGGCATGGCCGAGCGCGTCCGCGAGGGTGCGCGGCACCCCGGGCAGCGCGGGCCCGGCGGCGGCGCGCGCCAGGGAGCGGGCCCGGTGCCAGGACGGGTGGTGCTCGGGGCGGCCGGTCACAGCGCCGCCGCGCCGTTCTCACGCTCGGCGGCCCACTGCTCGGCCAGCCCGGTCACCCGCCGGTTCGCCTCCGCCACCGCACCGGCGCCGCCGGCCCGCAGGGCGGCCGCGTAGCCGACCAGGAAGGAGGTGAGCGGGGCGGCCGGCCGCGCCACCTCGTGCGCGACCACCTTGGTCATGTCCAGCAGCTCGGCGATGTCGACATCGAGGTCGATGCCCAGCTCGGCCTTGGCCGCCGCGATCCATTCGTGCATCCGGTTCACTTCGTCGGTCCTCACTCGTGGGGTCGGTACGGGTCTCAGCCGCCGATGGCCGACATGGGCCGGTCGGGACGGCGGAAGTCCTCGCTGTCGATGGCGTGACCGGGGGCCTTGACGGCGATGCAGGAGCGCCAGGCGGCCTCCAGCGCGTCGTCGTCGGCGCCCGCGCGGAGCAGCGCGCGCAGGTCGGACTCCTTGGTGGCGAACAGGCAGTTGCGCAACTGCCCGTCGGCGGTCAGCCGTACCCGGTCGCAGCTGCCGCAGAACGGGCGGGTGACGCTGGCGATGACACCCACCCGGGAGTCCGTGCCGTCGATCCGCCACTCCTCGGCCGGGGCGTTGTCCTCGCGAGGCACGGGGGTGAGGGTGAAGCGCTCGCCGATCCGGTCCAGGATCTCGGCGGCGGTGACCATCTTCTCCCGCTCCCAGGCACCCTGGGCGTCCAGCGGCATCGACTCGATGAACCGCATCCGGTAGCCGTTCTCCACGGCGAACGCCGTCAGGTCCGCGATCTCGTCGTCGTTCACCCCGCGCACCGGCACCGCGTTGACCTTGACCGGGTCGAGGCCGGCGGCGCGGGCCGCGCGCAGCCCCTCCAGCACGTCGGCCAGCCGGTCGCGCCGGGTGATGGCGGCGAACCGCTCCGGGCGCAGGGTGTCCAGGCTGACGTTGACCCGGCCGAGCCCGGCCTCGCGCAGCGCGACGGCGGTACGGGCGAGCCCGATGCCGTTGGTCGTGATGGACAGCTCGGGCGCCTTCGGAAGCGCGGACAGCCGGGCGATCAGACCGGGCAGGCCCCGGCGCACGAGGGGCTCCCCGCCGGTCAGCCGGACCTCGCTGATGCCCAGCCGGCCGGTGGCGATGCCGACCAGGCGGACGATCTCGTCGTCGCTCAGCAACTCGTCCTTCGGCAGCCAGGCCAGCCCCTCGGCGGGCATGCAGTAGGTGCAGCGCAGATTGCAGCGGTCGGTCAGGGACAGCCGGAGGTCGGTGTGGACGCGGCCGAACCGGTCCACCAGCGGCTTCGGGGCGGCGGTGTCACTGTGCTGGTCGGTGAGCGGTCGGGACACGGGCCTGCCTTCTTTCTGTGCTGCCGGTCGGCGGTCGTACGGTGTGCGGTCCGCCCGCACCGGGCGGCGGTGGCGTGCTCGGGGTGGACGTGCGGTGCGCACCGGCCGCCCGGCGCCGGGGACGCCGCCCGGCTCCACCAGGCGGGTCCGCGGCGCGACGCGTCCGCGACGCCGGCGTGGCCGGGACACACTCCGATGATCATCACGGTCGGCGGCCCGGCCCCGGGACATCGCCACGCCGTCGGCCGCCGCCCCCCGGCCCGCGCGCTCGGCGCGGGTTCGGGTCAGACGGCGCAGGGCGCGGCACGTCATGGCGCGTCGGGTGTTCACGGCGCTACGCGGTGGACCGGTGCGTGGGCGGCGACGGGGATGTGCTGGACGCCGATCCGCTTGCGGAACACCCAGTAGGTCCAGCCCTGGTAGAGCAGCACCAGCGGGGTGGCGAAGCCGGCGACCCAGGTGATGATCCCCAGCGTGTACGAGCCGGCGGCCGCGTTGGTCGCGGTCAGGCTCCAGGCCGCGTTCAGGCTGGACGGCATCACCTGCGGGAACAGGGCGAGGAAGAGCATCGCGGTGGACGCCACCACGCTCAGCCCGGAGGCGACGAACGCCCGCCCCTCGCGGGCGCCGAAGTTGAAGCCCAGCGACACCAGCACCGCGAGCACGGCCACGGCCTCGGCGATCAGGCTGCGCACATTGCCGGTGCCGACCTGGGTCCAGGTCAGGAACGCCAGCAGCAGCAGGACGGTCAGCCCGCCGGCGGTCTGCGCCAGGTGCCGCGCCCGGTGCCGGATGCTGCCCACCGTCTTCAGCGAGGCGAACACCGCGCCGTGGAAGGTGAAGAGCACGGTCGTGGTCACGCCGCCCAGCAGCGCGTACGGCTGGACCAGTTCGGCGAGGCCGCCGTGGTACTCGTGGTCGGCACCGATCGGCAGGCCGTGGACCATGGCGGCGAACAGCACGCCCCACAGGAAGGCCAGCACCAGCGAGGTGACGAAGACGATCGCCTCCCAGTTGCGCTTCCACCGCTCGCCGTCGCGCTTGTGCCGGTACTCGAAGGCGACACCGCGCAGGATCAGGCAGAGCAGGATGACGAACATCGGCAGGTAGAAGCCGCTGAACATCGTGGCGTACCAGTCGGGGAAGGCGGCGAAGGTCGCGCCGGCCGCCGTGACCAGCCAGACCTCGTTGCCGTCCCAGACGGGGCCGATGGTGTTCAGCAGGACGCGGCGCTCGGTCTCCCCGCGGGCGAGCACCCGGGTCAGGATGCCCACGCCGAAGTCGAAGCCCTCCAGGAAGAAGTAGCCGACCCACAGCAGGGCTATGACGACGAACCAGAGGTCATGGAGATGCACGGTTCCGGACTCTCTCTAACGGATCAGTAGGCGAAGGCGAGCGGCTTGTCGGCGTCCCTCGGGGAGCCTTCGAGCGTGGACTCTCCGCCGAGCTTGATGTCCCTGAGCGGTGGCCGCTCGGAGGTGACCGGTCCGCCGCCCGCGTACTTCACCAGCAGCTTGAGTTCGACCACGGCGAGCGCGATGTACAGCAGGCTGAAGCCGATGAGCGTGACGAGCTGTTCGGTGAGCGAGACGTTCGGGGAGACCGCGTCCACGGTGCGCAGCAGGCCGGTGACGGCCCAGGGCTGACGGCCCATCGCGGTGAAGATCCAGCCGAAGGAGTTGGCGATCACCGGGAAGGCCAGGGTGAGGATGCCGGCCCGCCAGGCCAGCCCGCTCGCCATGGCGCCCAGCTCGCGGTTCTTGGTGAGCATCAGCCGGGGGACGTCGAACGAGCCGGTGCGGTGCTCGGGGGCGAGCCAGAACTTCCGCCGCGTCAGCCAGAGTCCGGCCGCGCCGAGGCTGAAGGAGGTCATGCCGAACAGGATCATCGCCCGGAAACCCCAGTACGTCATGGGGACGTTCGGGATGTACTCGGATGGTGAACCGCCGTACGCGGCCGCCTCGGCCCTGGCCGTGTCGTCGATGCCGGGTACCGCCGAGTGGAAGTCCTTGTGCGCCAGGAAGGAGAGCAGGCCGGGGACTTGGATGTCGACGCTGTTGCGCCGCTGGGCGGTGTCCGGCACGGAGAAGGCGGAGAAGGGGGCCGGTGCCTCCTTGTCCCACAGCGCCTCGGCGGCGGCCATCTTCATCGGCTGCTGCTCGAACATCACCTCGCCGAGCTTGTCACCGCTGATCGCGGTGCCCAGACCGAAGATCACGGCCAGCACCAGGCCGAGCCGCAGCGAGGTCCGCATGGCCGCGACCTGCTTGAGGTCGGTGGGCCGGCCCCGGCGCTGCAGCCGGGCCGCGCGCCACAGGTGGATGGCGGAGATGCCCATCACGAAGGCGGCTCCGGTGAGGAACGCGGCCGTCAGGGTGTGGGCGACCACCACCAGGTTGAGCTTCTGGAACAGCACCGCGCCGATGTCCGTCAGATGCGCCTTGCCGGCCGTCTTGTCGAGGCTGAAGCCGACCGGGTTCTGCATGAAGGAGTTGGCGGCGAGGATGAAGTACGTCGACAGGATGGTGCCGATGGACACCATCCAGATGCACGCGCAGTGGACCTTCTTGGGCAGCTTGTCCCAGCCGAAGATCCACAGTCCGATGAAGGTGGACTCGAAGAAGAAGGCCAGGAGGGCCTCCAGGGCGAGCGGTGCGCCGAAGACGTCGCCCACGAAGCGGGAGTAGGCGGACCAGTTCATCCCGAACTGGAACTCCTGCACCAGCCCGGTGACGACACCCATGGCGATGTTGATCAGGAAGAGCTTGCCCCAGAACTTGGTGGCGTGGAAGTACTTCGTCCTGCCCGTGCGGACGTACGCCGTCTCCAGGCCCGCCGTGATCGCCACCAGGCTGATGGTGAGGGGCACGAACAGGTAGTGGTAGACGGTGGTCATCCCGAACTGCCATCGCGCGATGGTGTCCGGGGCCAATGCCAGGTACACGGCAGCTCTCTCCCGAATTTGGATTCTTGCGTGCTGTTCGTCGGCCAGCGTCGGGCAATTTGCCGCCCGAGTCAAAGAGGGGCGGTCGATCGGGTAATAGGCCGTAGTTATCCTGGCCTCGACGGGTGCCTGCCTCGTCGGCGTCACGCCTGGTCAGAGCCGTGCTGGGAAATATGTAATGCTGCGAAAGGTGAGCGGAACCCGAAGATAAGCGGTGCCTATCGCGCGATCGATACGGCCTCTTTGACTTTCCTTCCGGCAGCCAAAGAAAATGCCGTTCGGCGGGATTCGTATTCACGAAAGAGGCAGACACACCATGAGCAGCAGCATCGAGGACCCGATCGACGAACTGACGGTCACGCCTCCCAAGACGTGGGCGACGGGTGTCCCGGCCGTCACGCACGCGCTGGAGTACTCGCTCAGTCAGACTTCCCCGCGGCGCACCATGCTCACGCTGCTGAACATCAACCAGGTCGACGGCATCGACTGCCCCGGCTGCGCCTGGCCCGAGGACAAGAAGCGCCACTTCAACGAGTACTGCGAGAACGGCGCCAAGCACATCAACGACGAGGCCACCTCGCGCCGCGTCACCCGGGAGTTCTTCCAGCAGTACTCGATCGCCGAGCTCGACTCGAAGTCCGACTACTGGCTCAACCAGCAGGGCCGGCTCACCGAGCCCATGGCGAAGTGGCCCGGCGCCACCCACTACGAGCCCATCACCTGGGAGAAGGCGTTCGAGGTGCTGGCGAAGGAGCTGAAGCAGCTCACCTCGCCCGACGAGGCGATGTTCTACGTCTCGGGCCGCCTGAACAACGAGGCCGCCTTCCTCCTCCAGCTGTTCTCCCGCGCGTTCGGCACCAACAACCTGCCGGACTGCTCCAACATGTGCCACGAGTCCACCGGCTGGGGTCTGGGCGCCGCGCTCGGCATCGGCAAGGGCAGCGTCTCGCTGGACGACATCCACCACTCCGACCTGATCTTCCTGGTCGGCCAGAACCCCGGCACCAACCACCCGCGCATGCTCGCCGCGCTGGAGGAGACCAAGCGCAACGGCGGCGAGGTCGTGGCGGTCAACACCCTCCCCGAGGCCGGCCTGATGCGGTTCAAGCACCCGCAGAAGGCGCGCGGTGTGATCGGCAACGGCACCCAGATCGCCGACCAGTTCGTGCACATCCGCGCCGGCGGCGACATGGCCCTCTTCCAGGGCCTCAACAAGCTGCTGCTGGACGCCGAGGACGCCGCGCCGGGCACCGTGCTCGACCACGCGTGGATCAACAAGAACTCCCGCGGTTTCCGGGAGTTCGCCGAGAGCGTCCGCAAGATCTCCTGGGACGACATACTCCTCGCCACGGGCCTGACGCTGGACGAGATCAAGGAGGTCCACGAGCGGGTCATGAGGAGCCGGAGCGCCATCGTCTGCTGGGCGATGGGCGTGACCCAGCAGAAGCACGGTGTCGCCACCATCCGCGAGATCGTCAACTTCCTGATGCTGCGCGGAAACATCGGCAAGCCCGGCGCCGGTGTCTGCCCCGTCCGCGGCCACTCCAACGTGCAGGGCGACCGCACCATGGGCGTCTGGGAGCAGATGTCCGACGCCTTCCTGGACGCGCTCGGCCGCGAGTTCGGCTTCGAGCCGCCCCGCCACCACGGCTACGACGCCGTGCAGGGCATCCGCGCGATGCACGAGGGCAAGGCCAAGTTCTTCCTCGGCGTGGCCGGCAACTTCGTCCGCGCCACCCCGGACAGCGAGTACACCGAGCAGGCCATGCGCAACTGCTCGCTGACCGCGCACATCTCGACCAAGCTCAACCGCTCCCACACCGTCTGCGGCGACACCGCGCTGCTCCTGCCCACCCTGGGCCGCAGCGACCGGGACATGCAGAACGGTGTCGAGCAGTGGATCACCGTCGAGGACTCGATGAGCGACGTCCACCGCTCGCACGGCAAGCTGCCCCCGGCCTCCAAGCACCTGCTCAGCGAGGTCGCCATCATCAGCCGCCTGGCGATCGCCACCCTCGGCGACAAGTACGGCATCCCGTGGAAGAGCTTCGAGGCCGACAACGACCGGATCCGTGACCGGATCTCGCGCGTCGTCCCCGGCTTCGAGAACTTCAACGAGCGCGTCCGGCAGCCCGGAGGCTTCAACCTGCCGAGCCCGGTCAACAGCGACACGTTCCCGACGCCGAGCGGCAAGGCCGAGTTCTGGGCCAGCCGGTTCGAGATGCCGCACGTGCCCGCCGGCCACCTGCTGCTCCAGACGCTGCGCTCGCACGACCAGTGGAACACCATCTGGTACGCGCCCAACGACCGCTACCGGGGCATCCACAACGCCCGCCGTGTCGTCATGGTCAACCCGGCCGACCTGGAGCAGTTCGGCTTCCGCGACGGCGACATGGTCGACCTGGTGAGCGTGTGGACCGACAAGGAGCGCCGCGCCGAGTCCTTCAAGGTCGTCGCCTACCCGACGAGCCCCGGCTCCGCCGCCGCGTACTACCCGGAGACCAACGTGCTCGTGCCGCTGGACAGCGTCGCCGACATCAGCAACTGCCCCACCTCCAAGGGCGTGCTGATCCGGCTGGAGCCGTCCCGTATCCCGGCCCCCGGCCTCGCCGGCTGATCCGCCCTCCGACTCCCCTCCCGACGGTCCGGGAGGGGATGCGTACCGCGGACGGCCCGGTACCCGCTTCCCCGGCGGGACCGGGTCATCCGCGGATGCCACCCGCACCCCGCGCCCGCCCCTCCGGCCGGGCCGCCACGTCAGTACTTCCGCCCTCTCCTCGTGCCACGGCGTCACCTAGAGTGGATTTCCCACGCCACCGCTGCATGCCGTCACCACAGGAGCCGACCCCGGCGGGCCCGGGCCCTGGCCCGGCCGCCGCCCCCGACAAGCCGAACCCACCCACCGGCACACACCGGCTCCAGCGGCGACCACAACCCCCGGCCCGGAGCCCGAGGAGAGGAAGAAGACCATGGGACGAGTGACCGTGCGGCGTCGAGTGCTCCGCATCCGCGACGGCGCGTCCTCGCACCGCCCGGACACCCTGGCGGCCGAGGAGCCGATGGAGATCCGCGTCGGCGGCCGCCCGCTCACGGTGACCATGCGCACCCCCGGCGACGACTTCGACCTCGCCGCCGGCTTCCTGGTCAGCGAGGGCGTCGCGCACGCCGAGACCGATGTGGCCGGCATCCGCTACTGCCTGGGCGCCACCGACGACGGCAGCAACACCTACAACGTCGTCGACGTCGTCCTCGGCCCCGGCGTCGATGCCCCCGACGCCTCCCTGGAGCGCAATTTCTACACCACGTCCTCCTGCGGCCTGTGCGGCAAGGCCAGCCTGGACGCGGTACGCACCGTCGCCGCCTGGTCCGTCGCCGACGACGAGCTGCGCATGAGCCCGGAGATGCTGGCCACCCTGCCCGAGAAGCTGCGCGCCGCGCAGAAGGTGTTCGACAGCACCGGCGGCCTGCACGCGGCCGGGCTCTTCTCCGCCGACGGCGAACTGCTCTGCCTGCGCGAGGACGTGGGCCGCCACAACGCCGTCGACAAGGTCGTCGGACACGCCCTGCGCTCCGGGATGCTCCCGCTGCGCGGCTGCGTGCTGATGGTCAGCGGCCGGGCCTCGTTCGAGCTGGTGCAGAAGGCGGTCATGGCCGGCATCCCGATGCTGGCCGCCGTCTCCGCGCCGTCCTCGCTCGCCGCCGACCTCGCCGCCGAGAGCGGTCTGACCCTGGTCGGCTTCCTGCGCGGCGACTCGATGAACGTCTACACCGGCGCCGAACGCCTCGAACCGCAGCCCGTCGCCTGACCGGCCCCGGTGGCCGCGCCTGAACGGACGCGGCCACGGACGCTACGCCGGCGGCAGCGCGGGACCACCGGGCAGCCGCTCCAGGGCGCCGGCCACGTCCGTCTCCGTGGCGACCTCGGTCAGCGCGCGGGCCATCACCGACCCCGGCTGCTGGGACGTCGTCACCAGGCCCACCGGCACCGTCCAGTCCGGCTCCACGAGCGGCACCGCCCGCATGCCGTGCGGCACACCGAACACGTGCAGCCAGGCGTGCGGGACGACGCTCGCCCACCGGCCGGTCCTGACGTGCGCGAACAGCGCCGCGACGGAGTCGGTCTCCACCCGGGGCGTCGGCTTCGCCCCGGCCTTGGCGAACACGTCGTCCAGCACCCGCCGGCCCTGCATCGACTCGTTCAGCAGGCACAGCGGGAGCCGGGCGGCCTCCGCCCAGGTGGCCGTCGACCGGTGCGCCAGACCGTCGGCCGCGGTGATCAGCAGCACATAACGTTCCTCATAGAGCGGAATGGCGTGAAAAGTCCCCGAGAGTTCTTCCGGCAGATACGTGATTCCGGCGTCGATCTCGAAATTCTGCAGCTGGCGGAGAATGTCCTGGGACTGGAGGTCCGCTATCACTTCCACGGTGACCAGCGGATGCTCCGTGCAGAACGGACCGGTCAGCAGCGAGACGGCCGCGGACGCGGTCGGCACCGAGCCGATCCGCATCCGGCCGCTGAGCCCGCGGCGCAGGGCACCGACCTCGTCCCGCAGCGCGTCGCGGTCCGCGAGAATCCGCTGCGCCCACACGACGATGCGCTCGCCCTCGGGAGTGAGCCCCTCGTACTTGCGGCCGCGTCGGACCAACGGCACGTCAAGCTCGTCCTCCAGCTTCCGGATCGCCTCGGAGAGCGCGGGCTGGGAGACGGAGCACGCCTGGGCGGCGCGGGCGAAATGGTGCTCCCTCGAGAGAGCGACGAGGTATTCGAGTTGGCGAAACAGCACGTCATGGGTGTACCCGACCGCTGACCGAAATGCCAATCGGCTCAGCGGCCCGCCCGGCCGGGGCCCCTGCCCGCCGACGGCCTCCGGGTCGGACCCGGAGGGCCTGAGGGCCACTTCCGCCGGGTGAAGACCGTATGCGAATTCACACCGTGCCGGACTTCCCTTCGGAATTGTCCGTGCAATTCACCGAGTGAAATGTGTGAAGGCGCTTGACCCTCCCCGATTTGCTAGAGTTAGTGATCTATGAAACGCGGCAACACCTCTCAGCTCATCGCTGGACTGGCCCGTGTTCTCTCGCCACGCGGCTCATTCGCCCTGGCCGAGGTCAGCGGGGCGCTGCCCTTCGCGCTGCGGGCCGCGCTCACCATGGCGCTGCCCACCCTGCCGCTGGTGCTGCTCGGCCACCCGAACCTCGCCGTCTTCCCGGCCCTCGGCGCCTTCACCATCACCTTCGAGCGCAGCCTCCCGCTGCGCCGCCGCAGCCGGCTGTGGGTGCTCGCGCTCGTCGCCCTGGCGATGACGGCCGCCGTGGGGCTCGGCTCGCTGCTCGCCGTCTGGGTGGGCCCCTCCGGCCCCTGGAACCAGGGGCTCGCCGCCGTGGTGGGCATGGCCGCGGTCGCCGGACTCGCCAAGTTCGGCTGTGACTACGGCGGGCTGCGGGGCCTCGGGGCCGTACTGATCCTGGTCGCCTTCGCCGTCACCGCCGAGGGGACGCCCGCCCTCACCGACGTGCTGCCGCACACCGCGCTCACCGCGCTCGGCGCGGCCGTCGCCTGGCTGGTCTGCCTGCCCAACTCCCTCCAGCCGCAGCGGCTCCAGCGGCTCGCGCTCGCCGACGCCCTGGAGTGCTTCGCCCGCGCCCTGGAGGCCGCCGGGCCGATCGAGACCTCCAAGGCCCGCCACCAGGCCGTCGTCGCCGCCCTGCGCGCCCACCACGCGCTCGACGACCCCGACGACAGCGACGGCGCCCTCGGCCTCACCCGCCGGGCCCCCGGACGCCCCGCCACCACCGGCTATTCCGCCGACTATGTCTGGGCCCTGCTGACCACCGACACCTGGCGCGACGCCGAGGGCGAGGCCGTGGCCCGGCGCCTGCGCGAACAGGCGCGGATGCTCTCCGACCGCCGCTGGCACACCCTGCTCCCGCTGCCCGGTGAACCGCTGGAGCCCCACACCGGCGACAGCGCCCCCGCCCGGCCCGCCACCGTCGTCCCTGCCCCGCCCGAGACCCGTCCGCCGGCGCCCCCGGCCCCGGCCGCGCACCCCGAGGGCGAACGGCCGAGGCCGCGCGGACGGCGCCGCCGCCGGGCCGCCGCCTTCCTGCCGACCGCCGTACGGACCTTCGTCGGCACCGCCGCCGCGGGCGGGACCGCCCTCTTCCTGGGCGTCGGCCACAGCTACTGGGCCGCGATCTCCGCGGCCGCCGTGCTGCACTCCGTCAACGTGTGGAGCACCATGCAGCGGGCCGTGCAGCGCACCCTGGGCACCGCCATCGGTCTGCTGCTGACCAGCGCCGTCCTCGTCCTGCACCCCGGCCCGGTGGCGATCATCTGCCTGATCATCGTCTTCGAGTTCTTCCTGGAGTACGTCGTCGCCCGCAACTACGGTCTCGGCGTCGTCTTCCTCACCCCGCTCGCCCTGCTGCTGAGCGAACTCTCCTCGCCGGTCTCCGCCTCCCGGCTGCTGCACGACCGCGTGATCGGCAGCGGCATCGGCATCAGCGTCGGCCTGGTCTGCGCCCTGCTCCTGGTGCACGGCCGGGCCGCCGTCCGGATGCGGGAGGCGCTGCACCTGTGCACGGTCGTCTCCGGCCAGGCCGAGCAGGCCCTGCACAGCACGGCCGCCCGGCGCCGGGCGGCCCAGGTGCAGCTGGCCGCGTCCGCCGTCGAGCTGTACGAGGCGAAGGAGGCCGCGAGCGGCGAACTGCGTCCCACCGGCGTCGATCCCGCCGCCGTCGCCGCCGCCGAGCACCGCGCGTACGACCTGCTGGGCCGGCTCAGCCGCGCCGTGCTCGCCGACGACCGGGCCAGACGCGGCCGGGGCCGCAGACGCCCCGGAGCGGCTCGTCCCTCCTGAGCCGCAAAGGCTCGGCTTTACTTCCACAAACCCTTCCGCGCGCGCCGTCCCCGTGCCACGTGACAGCGAATTCGCGGGATTCGGCGCGGCCGATGTGAACGGGCCGCGCCGTCGGCGCGAATCCGCACGACAAGCCGCCCGGAGCGTCTATGTTCGTCTCGCGCGCAAGCTGATCAGAAAGCAGGCTTCCATGACCGAGACGCAGCCTGTCGTCGCTCCTCCGGCCAGGGCGGCGGTATTCCTCGTGGTCACCATCGACGAGGGCGGCGAGGACACCGTACGAGGCCTGCTGGAGGACGTGCAGTCGCTGCGCCGCTCCACCGGATACCGCGACCCCGACGCCCAGTTGAGCTGCGTGGTCGGCATAGGCTCCGCGGCCTGGGAGCGGAACATAGCCCTCGACGCCTCATAAACCCCGAACGCCTGAACGGACGGCACCGGCCCTCTCTCAGGGCCGGTGCCGTCCGTGCGTTCAGCCCCCCACCCCTTCGCCAGCGGACGCTGATCGGACCCAGGAAGCACTCATGTCGCCTCTCTCGCACGGCACTTCCCAGCAGCACCTCGACGAATCCGCCCTCGCCCTCAACCCGTTCTTCGGGCAGGCGAACCCGGTGAGGGAAATGACCGAGGAGCCGCCCAAGCACCGCCTGGCGGAACTGCCGCTGGCCCCGGACACCGCCTATCAGGTGGTCCACGACGAGCTGATGCTCGACGGCAACGCCCGGCTCAACCTCGCCACCTTCGTCACCACCTGGATGGAACCCCAGGCCGGGCGGCTGATGGGGGAGTCCCGCGACAAGAACATCATCGACAAGGACGAGTACCCGCGCACCGCCGAGCTGGAGCGGCGCTGTGTGGCCATGCTCGCCGACCTGTGGAACGCCCCCGACCCCTCGCAGGCCGTGGGCTGTTCGACCACCGGCTCCAGCGAGGCGTGCATGCTCGCCGGGCTCGCCATGAAGCGCCGCTGGACCCAGCGCAACGCCGACCGCTATCCCGGCAGCGCCCGCCCCAACCTGGTCATCGGCATCAACGCCCAGGTCTGCTGGGAGAAGTTCTGCAACTACTGGGAGGTCGAGGTCCGCCAAGTCCCCATGGAGGGAGACCGGTTCCACCTCGACCCGCACGAAGCGGTCGAGCTGTGCGACGAGAACACCATCGGGGTCGTCGGCATCCTCGGCTCCACCTTCGACGGCTCCTATGAGCCCATCGCCCAGCTCTGCGCAGCCCTCGACGCCTACCAGGAGCGCACCGGCCTCGACATCCCGGTCCACGTCGACGGCGCGTCCGGCGCGATGATCGCCCCGTTCCTCGACCCCGACGTGGAGTGGGACTTCCGGCTCCCGCGCGTGGCCTCGATCAACACCTCCGGCCACAAGTACGGGCTGGTCTACCCCGGCGTCGGCTGGGCCCTGTGGCGGGACAAGGAGGCGCTGCCCGAGGACCTGGTCTTCCGGGTCAACTACCTGGGCGGCGACATGCCGACCTTCGCCCTCAACTTCTCCCGCCCCGGCTCCCAGGTCGTCGCGCAGTACTACACCTTCCTGCGCCTGGGCCGCGCAGGCTTCCGCGCGGTCCAGCAGGCCACCCGTGACGTCGCCATGTCGCTGGCCCGGAAGGTCGAGGACATGGGCGACTTCAAGCTGCTCACGCGCGGCGACCAGCTGCCGGTGTTCGCCTTCACCACCGCCGACCACGTCACGTCCTACGACGTCTTCGACATCTCCCGCCGGATGCGGGAGACCGGCTGGCTGGTGCCCGCGTACACCTTCCCGCCCCACCGCCAGGACCTCGCCGTGCTGCGGGTGGTGTGCCGCAACGGCTTCACCCGCGACCTCGCCGACCTGTTCGCCCAGGACCTCGCCCGGCTGCTGCCCGAACTGCGCGACCAGCCGCACCCGATGGTCCGCGACCACCAGGCCGGGACCGGGTTCCACCACTCGGAGAGCCGCGCGGAGCGGTAGCCCGCCCAGAACGTTCCCCGTACAGGCACATGACCGTCGCCCCGCCCCGCCCGCGGCGGGGCGGCCTCCCACCACCCGGCGGCAGGCTGGGGAGCGGCCAGGAGTGTCACGTCAATGTCATGGTGACGCCTGCCGCGTGGACGTCACGCCGAAAGCGGCCGGCCCTTTCCGTGAGGGCCCGCCGATTTCGTATGTACGGCGCTTTCAGGAACCGATTTCGATCGAGCGTCGAGTAGCGGTCTGGGATTTCGGCAGCCGGACCGTCAGTACACCGTCGGAGAGATCGGCCTGAACGCCCTCGACATTGACGTCACCGGGGACCCGTACCCCGTAGGAGAAACTGCCCTCCCTGCGGCGCAGGGCGTTTCCGCCGGTGCTCTCGTCGAGCGAGCCGTGAATGTGCAGTTCCCGGCCGTCGACCTCGATGTTCACGCTCTCGCGGGGAATGCCCGGCAATTCGGCGCGGACCAGATAGGCGTCGCCCGCGTCCTCCTCCTCGACCAGCGGCATCCAGTGCCGGACCGGCTCGGCCGGCTGTGCGGACTGCTCCACCAGGCGGCTGACCTCGCCCCACAACTGCTGGAGTTCCACCACGGGATCGTGTCCGGCCCACCAGGCCGACCTCGCAACGCCCGCACGTTCGCTCATGCCCGGACTCCTCTTCTCCTCGCGTGCATATAAAGGAGTGTGCACAACACATTCGACAGCGGCAGCGAGGCTCAGGCAAATGGGTGGCGAAAGCCCGGAAATCCCTTGGGAGAGCTTGCTTCCTCGGGTTGCGAGGCCCTGGACATCGCGGTTCAGTGAGAACCTGATCCGTCGCGCACCAGGAGCTGCCATGTCGATGTCGTTCGGTTCACCGTTCGGTTCCTCCGACCCTTTCAGCGACCTGCTGAACCGGTTCTTCGGCATGTCACCGGCGTCATCGCCCCCTGCTGTGCAGCGAGTTCCCATCGGCCGGCTGCTGACGGAGTCCTCGCAGGAACTGCTCAACCTGGCCGCGCAGAAGGCCGAGGAGGACGGTACCTCCGACCTCGACACCCAGCACCTGCTGTGGGCCGCGACCAAGGTCGAGCCCAGCCGCCGCATCCTCGCGCAGGCCGGGGTCGACCCCGACAAGCTCGCCGAGACGATCAGTGAGGTGCTGCCCGGCGAGTCCGCCACCCCGTCCGCCGAGCCTGGGCTCACCCCGGCCGCCAAGCGCACCCTCGCCGACGCCTTCGCCCAGTCCCAGGCCGCCGGTAACTCCTACATCGGTCCGGAGCACATCCTGGCCGCGCTGCTGGAGGACGCCGACTCCGGCGCCGGGCGTCTGCTGTCAGCCGAGGGCGTCGACGGAAGGAAGCTGGCCTCGCGCACCGAACAGCCCGCCCGCCAGGACCAGGGCCGCCCGGGGGGCGGCCCCACCAGCACCCTGGACGAGTTCGGCCGCGACCTCACCGAGGAGGCCAAGCAGGGCAAGCTCGACCCGGTGGTCGGACGGGCGGACGAGATCGAGCAGACGGTCGAGATTCTCTCCCGCCGCTCCAAGAACAACCCGGTCCTCATAGGTGAGCCCGGCGTCGGCAAGACCGCCATCGTGGAGGGGCTCGCCCAGCGCATCGTGATCGGGGACGTACCCGACACCCTGAAGGACAAGCGGGTCGTCGCCCTCGACATGTCCGGCCTGGTGGCCGGCGCCCAGTACCGCGGCCAGTTCGAGGAGCGGCTGAAGAAGGTCATCGAGGACGTCCAGGCGTCCGAGGGCGAGATCATCCTGTTCATCGACGAGCTGCACACCGTCGTCGGCGCCGGCGCCACCGGCGAGGGCTCGATGGACGCGGGCAACATCCTCAAGCCCGCCCTCGCCCGCGGCGAGCTGCACGTCGTGGGCGCGACCACGATCGACGAGTACCGCAAGTACATCGAGAAGGACGCCGCCCTCGAACGACGCTTCCAGCCCGTCATGGTGCCGGAGCCCACCGTCGAGGAGACCGTGGTGATCCTCGAAGGGCTGCGCGACGCCTACGAGGCCCACCACCAGGTCCGCTACGAGGACTCCGCGCTCGAAGCCTGTGCCGTGCTGTCCGACCGCTACATCACCGACCGCTTCCTCCCGGACAAGGCCATCGACCTGATGGACCAGGCCGGCGCGCGGGTCCGGCTGCGCAGCGCGGCCCGCTCCACCGAGGTCGTCGCCCGCGAGGACAAGATCGCCAAGCTCCGGCGCGAGCTGGACGAGGCCGTGTCCGGCCAGGACTACGAGAGGGCGAACGACCTCAAGAAGAAGATCGCGGAGGCCGAGGCCGAACTCGCCGGCATCGAGGAGCGCCGCGAGGGCGTCGTCACCGTCACCCCGAACGACATCGCCGACATCGTCTCCCGCCGGACCGGCATCCCCGTCTCGCAGCTCACCGCCAGCGAGAAGGAGCGGCTGCTCAACCTCGAGGAGGAGATGCACGCCCGCATCGTCGGGCAGAACGAGGCCGTCACCGCCGTCTCCCAGGCGGTGCGCCGCAACCGCGCGGGCATGGGCGACCCGAACCGCCCGGTCGGCTCGTTCCTCTTCCTCGGTCCCACCGGTGTCGGCAAGACCGAACTCGCCAAGGCCCTCGCCGAGCTGCTGTTCGGCGACGAGGACCGCATGATCCGCTTCGACATGAGCGAGTTCCAGGAGAAGCACACCGTCTCCCGCCTGGTCGGCGCGCCTCCCGGATACGTCGGCTACGAGGAGGCCGGACAGCTCACCGAGAAGGTCCGCCGCCAGCCGTACAGCGTGTTGCTGTTCGACGAGATCGAGAAGGCGCACCCGGACGTGTTCAGCACGCTGCTGCAGATCCTGGACGACGGCCGGCTGACCGACGGCCAGGGCCGCACCGTCGACTTCCGGCACACCGTCATCATCATGACGTCCAACATCGGCGCCCAACTGATCCTGGCGCACCAGGGCGACGTGTCCGAGATCAAGGACGAACTGCTGGAGGAGCTGCGCGGCCGCTTCCTGCCGGAGTTCCTCAACCGGATCGACGACATCATCATCTTCCACGGCCTCACCGAGGACGACCTCTCCCAGATCGTGGACCACCTGCTGGACCAGAGCCGGCGCCGGGTGAGGGCGCAGGGGTTGCAGCTGGAGGTCACCGAGGCGGCGAAGAAGCTGCTGATCGCCCACGGCCACCAGCCGGAGTTCGGCGCGCGTCCGCTGCGCCGCACGATCCAGACGGAGCTGGACAACCGCATCGCGGAGCTGCTGCTCAGTGGCCAGGCCGATCCGGGGGACACCATCGTCGCGGATGTGCAGAACGACTCCCTGCACGTCACCGTGCGCAAGGCGGACGAGAAGAAGTCCCAGAAGGACGACGAGTCCGCGGGGAAGAAGGCGGCGGCCAAGAAGACCGCGTCCGGCGGCAAGAAGAAGGCCGACTCGAAGGACGCCGGGGTCAAGTAGGACTTACGGCGGCAAGGAGAAGCCCATGGCGCACCACCACAAGTCCAACAAGAAGGTCGAGGGCGACCCGGACCGCGACCACGGGCGTGGGCTGCCCCGCCGCCCGGACGATGCCGAACTCGAGGAACGCGCTCAGGAGGACCGGCGTGAGGTCGGCCTCCCGGTCCGGGAGCAGGAGAGCCCGGAGCGGATCTACGAGCAGGAGACCGCCGAGATCGACCGTCAGGTCGAACGGGGCGAGGTGGAGACGGGTGACCTGACGCGCCGGCAGCGCGAACAGGAGACCCCCTTCCCGCCGTCCCACTACGACGCCTGACACGCGGTAAAGCCTGGGCGGACCGGCCACCCGAGTCCGGTCCGCCCAGGCGTGCGTCCGTTCTCAGCCCTGGTCGCCGGGCGTGCCCAGGGAGACCACGACCGCGGTGGTCTCGCCGTTCGGCGCCTCGTAGCTGACGGTGTCGCCGGGGGTGCGGCCGAGGAGCGCGCGGCCCAGCGGGCTGTCGGAGGTGACCAGCTTCGGATCGCGGGCGTCGGCGATCTCGCCGATGTGCAGGGTGTCCGTGGTGCCGTCCGCGAACCGGACGGTGACCGTCGTGCCCACCCCGACCTTGTCGGTGGGGACCGGGCCCCCGATGTCGGCCTGGCGCAGCCGGTCCTCGGCCCGTTCGATGCGCTCGTCCAGCCGGTGGAGCTGGTCGGCCCGCTGGATCTCGTCGGCCTGGTCGGCACGGTCCCCGACCTCGTCGGAGTCCTTCAGCGTCGCGGCGACCGTCCTGCGCTCCTCGTGCAGATCGGACAGTTCCTGCTCGAGCGCCTTGCGTGCCTCGGCGCTGATCGGCTCGGGGTCACCGGTCATTCCTGCTCCAGTGCTACGGACGGAAGTGCTGGACAGCAGCACCCTGGTTGCGCTCCCGCACCGCATCCAGCACAGCGGTGGCGAGCCGTGGGGCGGGCGGGACTACGGAACCCAGGGCCGCTGCCACGGCGGGCTGCCCGCCACCAGCGCGTCCGCCTGGGGCGGGCCCCAGGAGCCGGGCGGGTACGGGTGGACCGGCGGGGGATAGGTGAGGAGGGGCTGGATGATCCGCCAGCACTCCTCGACCGCGCGCTGCGGTGCGAAGTACTTGTCGTCACCGGTCAGGGCCGCGTACAGGAGGCGCTCGTACGGGGCGAGGGGCTTGCCGAGTTCGCGGGCGAAGATGGTGTCCAGGGGGACCGGGCGCCAGGCCGACTCCTCGTCCAGGGCGGAGAGCTGGAGGCGCATGCCGGCCTCGGGGTCGATGCGCAGCACGATCTGGTTGCCGGCGACCTGGCCGGGGTCGGGGAGGAAGCCGAGCCGGGGAGGCTCGCGCAGGATCAGCCGTACCTCGGTCACCCGTACCGGGAGCCGTTTGCCCGCGCGGATGAAGACCGGCACGCCGTCCCACCGCCAGTTGTTGATCTCCAGCCGGAGCGCCGCGTACGTCTCCACGGTCGAGTCCGGCGCCACGCCCGGCAGTTGCTGGTAGCCGATGTACTGGCCGCGCACGTACGCGTGCACGTCCGCCTCCGGCATCGCGCGCAGCACCTCGATCCGCTTGTCCCACAGATCGGTCGCGCTCGGCCCGACCGGCGGGTCCATCGCCACCAGGGCCAGCACCAGCAGCAGGTGATTCTGGATCACATCGCGCAGCGCCCCCACCTGCTCGTAGAAGCCGGCGCGGCCCTCGACGCCGAACTCCTCGGCCATCGTGATCTGGATGGCCACCACGCTGTCCCGGTGCCACAGCTCGGCCAGCGCGGAGTTGGCGAACCGCAGATACTCCAGCTCGATGACGGGTTCCTTGCCCAGGAAGTGGTCGACCCGGAGGATCTGGCTCTCGTCCAGCACCGCCGTCAGCTTGCGGTCCAGGGCGCGGGCCGATGCCAGGTCGTGCCCGAAGGGCTTCTCCAGCGCCACCCGCGCCTGCCCCAGCAGCCGGGCGGAGGCGAGCTGGTCCACGATCGGCGCGAACAGCGCGGGCGGGGTCTCCAGATAGAACAGCGGACGCCTGCGGCGCCCCAGCTCCTGGGCGAGCCGCCCATAGGTCTCGGACACGGTGAGGTCTCCGGCTACATAGGCCATCCGGCCCGTCAGCCGCTCCAGCACCGCCCGGTCGACCGACTCCTCCGCCCCCTCCACCGCCGTACGGACCAGGTCGGCCAGCTCCTCGTGGCTCATCTCGCGGCGGCCGACACCGACCACGGGGCAGTTGAGCAGCCCCCGGCCCTCCAGCTTGTACAGCGCGGGAAACGTCATCTTCCGCGCGAGATCCCCGGTCACCCCGAAGATCACCAGAGTGTCGGCTTCCCAGGTTCCGGCCATCGGCGGATGCTCCTCGTCCCGGCGGCGGGCGCGCGCGACGGCGCCCCCTTTCTCGGTCTCTCGTATCGTCCGTGCCCCGGACCCGGCGCGCGACTCGGGGCGCGCGCCCGGCGACTGTGCTCGCGGGGCATACCCGCATGTATGGTGTCCGGACCGCGGGGCAGGCGATCATCCGTCCCCGTACCGAACGTGTCCGACCACGCCAGAAGGAGGCCCGCATGTCCTCGAAGCGACGCCGGAAGAAGAAGGCCCGCCGCAAGAACGGCGCCAACCACGGCAAGCGGCCCCAGTCCTGAGCGACGGCCGTACCGGGCCCGGTCACCCCACCACGGGGCGGCCGGGCCCGTCCCGTTCCCGGACTCCTCAGGTCCGGCCGCGGTCCCCGGCCCGGTCCGGGCGGTAACCGATCCCCCGTACGGGCGGCAGCGCTGGCCGGTGCCCGGCGGGCGCCCGAGAGTGGACCGCGCACGGCTTCCCAGCACGAGGACGGACCATGACGCTCACCCCGCCGACCGGCATCGAGGACCGTCCCATCGCGGTGATCGGTGCCGGCCTCGGCAGGGGAGGACCGGCCCCGTCCGTATGCCGACTCCGATCATGGCGCCGCCGGCCGACCTGCCCGTGGTCGAGGTCGTCTGGGCGAGCCATCTGATCACCGGCCTCACCCTCGGCGCCCCCGAGGTCGTCCACGACTGCCTGGACCGGTCACGAGATCACGGAAGAGGGTTACTGTCCGGATATGAGCGAACAGGGTGAACCCGGAGCGGAAGGCGGGACGAACGCGGGCAGGGGCCCCTACCTGGACCACCGCGTGGGCTCGGCGGGTGGTCCCGGCGCGGGCGGGTCGACCTTCACCGTCCTCGTGGCGGCCGCCGCGAACTTCGGCGTCGCGCTCGCCAAGGCCGTCGCCGGTGTGCTCAGCGGCTCCACCGCCATGCTCGCCGAGGCCGGGCACTCGGTCGCCGACACCATGACCGAGGCCCTGCTCTTCGTCGCCCTCAAGCGCAGCAGGAAACCCGCCGACGAGGACCACCCCTTCGGCTACGGCCCCGAGCGGTACATCTGGGCGCTGCTCGCCTCCGTCGCCACCTTCGTCGGCGGCGGCGTCTTCGCCGTGTACGACGGCATCCACGCCCTCACCCACGTCGAGAAGCCCGGCGACCCGCTGATCTCCTACATCGTGCTCGCCATCGCCTTCGTACTGGAGGGGCTCTCCCTGCGCACCGGCTGGCGGCAGGCCACCGGCCGGGCCGAGCACTTCCGGGTGCCGATCCTGCGCTATCTCCAGCACACCCCCGACACCGCCGTGAAGGCCGTCGTCATGGAGGACACCGCCGCGCTCATCGGCCTGGTGCTCGCCGCCCTCGGTCTGCTGGGCGGCCAGCTCACCGGTTCCGGGATCTTCGACGGTATCGCTTCCGTCCTCATCGGTGTGCTGCTCATCGTCGTGGCCTACGTCCTCGGCCGCGCCAACACCGAACTCCTCGTCGGCCGCGCCCTGCCCAAGCCGATGCGGGAGGCGGTACGCCGGGAACTGCTCTCCGTGGACGCCGTCCAGGACGTGATGGAGCTGACCACGCTGGTGCAGGGGCCGGGGGAGATCCTCATCGCCGCCAAGGTCGACTTCCGCGACGTCTCCACCTCCGCCGAGATCGAGTGGGCCTGCGAGGAGGCGGAGACCCGGCTGCGCACCCTCATCCCGGCGGTCAGTCGCGTCTACCTCGACCCCACGCCCCCGCGTACGAGTCCGCCGCCGCTTCCGGAGTAGCGGGCGGTCAGCCCGGCTGGGGCACCATCCGGTGCAGGCCCCGGCGATCGTAGTAGCGGGTGGCCGCGAAGCCGAACGCCAGGGCCACCACGAAGCCGATCGCGATCATCACCCAGCCGCGCGCCAGCCCGGCGTCGGCACGGGCGTCGAAGTAGAGGATCGCCCGTACCCCCGCCGTCAGTTGGCGCATCGGCTCGAAGGCACCGAGAAACCGGTAGAACCCCGGCACCGCCTCCAGCGGCACGGTTGCGCCGGAGGACGGCAGCGCGAACGCGATGAAGACGAACATCGACACGAGCTGGCCCAGGCTGCCGAAGGCCGCGTTGATCGCCTGCACCCCGAGCCCGACCGTCAGCGTCGCGCAGTACGAGAACACCCACAGCAGACCGGCGTGCGGGGCGTCCATGCCCAGCACGCCGATCGTCGCCAGCATGATCAGCGAGGTGGTGAGCAGTGAGAGGCCGGCCGTCATCACCATCTTCAGCACCAGCGTCTGGGTCCGGTCGATGTGCACCGTCGGACGCCGCGAGTGCCAGGGGCCGATCTCCGTGTCGGCGTAGCCGAGCCCGCTGTCGACGCCGTTGTGGATGATGTTGCCGCCGATGAACCCGGCCAGCACCAGCAGCAGCGCGTAGTAGAAGGCGCTCAGCCCCAGCCCGCTGTGGGCGCCGATGGGATGGCCCACCTGGGTCCGCACCTCCACCGGGTCGGCGAGCAGCACGCGGGTCGCCGCGCTCGCCCGCTTCACCTCGGGGGACGCCGACAACTGCTTGCCGATCGAGACCGACACCTGGTGCGCCGCGCTCTGCGTGATCCGCCCCGCCAGCGAGGAGGCCAGGCTGCCGACGCCGGGGTTGGTCAGCACGGTCAGCTCCGGGCGGGACTCGGCGTCCGCGGTGGCCAGCGCGCCCACGGTCGCCGTGAAGTCCGCCGGGATCACCAGGGCGCCGTACACCCGGCCCGACGCCAGCTCGTCCTGCGCCTTGGCCCGTGACATCAGGCGCCAGCGGACCCGGTCGTCGGAGGAGCCGGAGGAGAGGATGGAACGGGCGGCCTGTGTGCCCACGTTGGCCTTCTGGCCCGGCAGCGGCTTGCCCTCGTCCAGGTTCACCAGAGCCACCGGCATCCGGTGCAGGCTGCCCTCCGGGGTGAGGATGCCGCCCATGTACAGCAGGGACAGCACCAGCGCGACCAGCGAGCTGAGCACCGCGGGCATCAGCCACAGCTTCCACCGCCCCAGCAGCTGCGCCGCGCTGACCCACGGTCCGGACGCGTGCGGGGGCATCCCGGAAGCCATACCACTCCAAGAGGTGCAGACGGCGGCAACCGCCGAACGGGCTGCGGCGAGGGGCCCGTACCAGCATGTTCGGCCACCGGACCGCACCGCCTGCGGACGCAAGCCGACGATAGATCGCGGACGCCGAAACGTCCCGCCACGACACCGGCCATCTGCTCCGGGTGACCCGAGGTGCCGGACCTCGCAGATGACCCTCCAGTGCGTGCCCAGGGCGACACCGGCTCCGCGGCCGCGCCCTCTTGGTGACGGAGGTCTGTGGCCCGCGCGCCCCCGGCGTCCTTCGGGGGGCGTACCGCCCCGATGGTCGCTAGCGTGTTGCCCAGTTCGGACCGCTCCGCCGACGGAAGGACTCCCCATGGGCCGACGCAACGATCTCGGACTGCTGGCCGTACGCCTGGGCACCGGCGGCGTACTGGCCGCCCATGGCGCGCAGAAGCTGCTCGGCTGGTTCGGCGGCGGAGGCATCGAGGGCACGGGCAAGTTCATGGAGTCCATGGGCTTCCGCCCCGGCAAGGCGAGCGCCATCGCGTCCGGGTCGGCCGAGCTGGGCGGCGGGGTCCTGCTCGCGCTCGGTCTCGCCACGCCCGCCGCCGGTGCCGCCGTGGCCGGGGGCATGGGCGGCGCCGTCTCCGTGCACCGCCCCAACGGATTCTTCGCCGCGGCGGGCGGCTACGAGTACCCGGCCTACCTCGGCTACATCGCCACCTGCATCGGCCTGACCGGTCCCGGCCGTTACTCCCTGGACCGGCTGATCGGCTACCGGTTCGAGCGGCCCCGGCTGGTTCTGCTCTCCTTCGCGCTGAGCGCCGCCGGCACCGCGCTGGTCGTCGCCCGCCGGGAACGGGTGCTCTCGGCCCAGCGGCGCGAGGAGGCGGCACCGGTCACTCCGGCCCCCTGACGGGGTCGCACCTGTGAGCTTGATTTTCCTTCCCGCCTGGAGAACGCGGCACGGCGTCGTTGCACACCTCCGGTCGGCTCGGCAACGAGGCCACCTTTCTCTACCAGTTGGTGGCGCGCGAGCCGGGCACCGACAACGCGCCGACTGCTCCACCATGTGCCACGAGGCCAAGCGGCGCGCCACGCGGGCCGCGCCCGGCACCGGCAAGGGCACCGTCGACTTCGAGAAGGAGGCCGGCACACCGACGGGCCCCCTCCGGCCGGAGGGGGCCCGCCTTGCCGGTGAGGACTCGGGACATGCGTCGGTAAGGCAGACTCGGTCCCATGACATCCACGACGCGGCCGCGGGCCACGGCCGTAGTCGTCGGCGGCGGGCCCAACGGGCTCGCCGCGGGCGCGCTCCTCGCCAAGGCGGGGCTCGACGTCACGCTGCTGGAGGCCGCCGACGAGGTCGGGGGCGGCACCCGCAGCTACGAGGGTCTGCTGCCCGGCCTGCTGCACGACCACTGCTCGGCCATCCACCCCATGGCCGTCGGCTCACCGGCCCTGCGCGCACTGGAGCTGGAACGGCACGGACTGCGCTGGCTCCTGCCCGAGGTCGACTGCGTCCATCCCCTCGACGACGGCACGGCGGGCGTCCTGATGCGTTCCGTCGCGGAGACCGCCCGCCTCCTCGGCCCCGACGGTGACCGCTACCGGGCGCTGATCGAGCCCTCGGTACGGCACTGGGACACGCTCGCCGGCGAGGTGATGGGCCCGCTGCTGCGCGTCCCCTCCCACCCGCTGCTGCTCGCCCGCTTCGGCCTGCCGACCATCCTGCCCGCCGCCGCCCTGGCCCGCCTCTTCCGTACCCCGCAGACCCGCGCGCTCTGGGCCGGGATCGCCGCCCATGCCTTCCGTCCGCTGAGCCGCCCGCTCACCTCGGCCATCGGCCTCGGCATCCTGGTCTCCGGGCACGCCGCCGGCTGGGCCGTGGCCGAAGGGGGCTCGCAGTCCATCGCCCGGGCGCTGGAGAAGGCGCTGCGGGAGTACGGCGGGCGCGTCGAGACGAACGTCCGCATCACCGACCACCGCCAGATCCCGGCTGCCGACGTGACGCTGCTCGACCTCGACCCCGGCCAGGCCGCGGCCATCTACGGCGACCGGCTGCCCGTCCGGACCCGGTCCGCCTACCGGCGGTTCCGCCGGGGCCCAGGCGCCTTCAAGATCGACCTGGCGGTGGAGGGCGGAATTCCGTGGACCCACGAGAAGGCCCGGCGCGCCGGCACCGTCCACCTGGGTGGCACGCTCGCCGAGATCGCGCGGGCCGAGCGGGACGTCGCGGCCGGACGCATGCCCGAGCGGCCGTTCGTCCTGGTCGGCCAGCAGTACCTCGCCGACCCCGGACGCTCGGTGGGCGACGTGCACCCGGTCTGGGCCTACGCGCATGTCCCGTACGGCTACACCGGGGACGCCACGGAGGCGATTCTGCGGCAGATCGAACGGTTCGCCCCCGGTGCCCGAGACCGGATCGTGGGCCTGAGCGCCACCACCCCGGCCGGTTTCGCCGCCGCCAACGCCAACTTCGCGGGCGGTGACATCCTCACCGGCGCGAAGACGGCCCCTCAACTCGTCCTGGGGCCCCGCCCCACCCTCGACCCCTACTCGACCGGCCTGCCCGGCCGCTACCTCTGCTCGGCGTCCACCCCACCGGGGCCGGGCGCCCACGGCATGTGCGGGGCGGGGGCGGCGGCCTCGGCGCTGCGGTACCTGCGGGACGCCACTCACCGACCAGACTGAGTGTCAGCCGGACCGGGGTGACTCACCCACGGGTCCGCTCGCCGGCAGCACGCGCAGGCGCAGGGCCTGTGCGCACGCCGCCGGCTTGCCGGTGGTCCGGAACACGGGGCACGCCCTGGAGCCGCCCATGTGCCGAACCGTCACACGGAATTTTGCTGATCAGCGTGCGAGGAGCTCCAGCGTGTCGATCACGCGGTTGGAGAAGCCCCACTCGTTGTCGTACCAGGCGACGACCTTGATGTGACGGCCGTCGACTCGGGTGAGGGCCGAGTCGAAGATGGAGGAGGCGGGGTTGCCGACGATGTCGGAAGAGACCAGGGGGTCCTCGGAGTACTCCAGGACACCGGCGAGGGGGCCCTCGGCGGCCGTGCGGTAGGCGGCGAGCACCTCCTCGCGGGTGACGTCGCGGGCGACCGTGGTGTTCAGCTCGACGATCGAGCCGACCGGCACCGGGACCCGGATCGAGTCGCCGGACAGCTTGCCGTCGAGGTTCGGCAGCACCAGACCGATCGCCTTGGCCGCGCCCGTGGTCGTGGGCACGATGTTCACGCCGGCGGCGCGCGCCCGGCGGGGGTCGCGGTGCGGGCCGTCCTGGAGGTTCTGCTCCTGGGTATAGGCGTGCACGGTCGTCATGAACCCGTGCTCGATGCCCGCCAGTTCGTCCAGCACGGCGGCCAGCGGGGCCAGCGCGTTGGTCGTGCAGGAGGCGTTCGACACGATGGTGTGCAGCGCCGGGTCGTAGGTGTCGCTGTTCACCCCGTACGCCAGCGTCACGTCGGCGCCGTCCGAGGGGGCGCTCACCAGCACCCGCTTCGCACCCGCGTCGAGGTGGGCGCGGGCGGCCTTCGCCGAGGTGAAGCGGCCGGTCGCCTCCAGCACGATGTCGACGTCCAGCTCGGCCCAGGGGAGCTGGGCCGGCTCGCGCTCGGCGAGCACCTTGATGCGGCGGCCGTCGACCACGAGGGTGTCGCCGTCCACCTCCACCGGACGGCCGAGCCGCCCGGCCGTCGAGTCGAAGGCCAGCAGCCGGGCCAGCCCCGCGGGTTCGGTGAGGTCGTTCACCGCGACGACCTCGAGGTCACTGTCGCGTTCGAGCAGAGCCCGCAGCACGTTGCGTCCGATGCGGCCGAATCCGTTGATGGCGATGCGCGTCATGAATGGTGTCCCTTCCGTTCGCCCTCAGGTTCGCGGACAAGGGCCGGGCGCGGCAGTGGCAGGAGCGCCATGGTTCACAAGAATCGCGCCAGAGTTACTCGCCCCGCGCGAACGTCCGCCGGTAGTCGCTCGGCGTGGTCCCGAGCACGCGCTGGAAATGCAGCCGGAGGTTGGTGCCGGTACCGAGCCCGACCTCCTCGGCGATCTGCTCCACGCTCCGCTCCGAACGCTCCAGCAGCTCGCGCGCCAGGTCGACCCGCGCCCGCGTCACCCACTGCATCGGCGTGTACCCGGTGTCCTCCGCGAACCGCCGGGAGAACGTACGCGGCGACACCGCGGCGTGCCGGGCCAGCGACTGGAGGCTCAGCGGCTCACCGAGCCGGTGCAGCGCCCACTCCCGCGTCGCGGCGAACCGCTCGCCCAGCGGCTCCGGCACACTGCGCGGCACGTACTGCGCCTGACCTCCGCTGCGGTAGGGTGCCGCGACCAGCCGCCGGGCCGCGTGGTTGGAGGCGGCCACCCCCAACTCGCCGCGCAGCATGTGCAGGCACAGGTCGATGCCGGAGGCCGCCCCGGCCGACGTGAGCACGCTGCCCTCGTCCACGAACAGCACGTTCTCGTCCACCCGGATGAGCGGGTGACGGGCCGCCAGGGCGCGCGCGTAGTGCCAGTGCGTGGTGGCCCGTCTGCCGTCCAGCAGACCGGTGGCCGCCAGGGCGAACGCCCCCGTCGAGATCGCCGCCAGCCGCGCACCCCGTTCGTGCGCCGCGACCAGCGCCGCCACCACCGGCTCCGGCGGGTCCTCCCGGTCCGGGAACCGGTAGCCCGGCACGAACACCACGTCGGCCCACTCCAGCGCCTCCAGGCCGTGCGCCACGTGGTACGACAGGCCGTCGCCGCCCGTCACCAGACCCGGCGCCGCTCCGCACACCCGCACCTCGTACGGCATGCTCGCGCGGGTCGTGAACACCTGCGCCGGGATACCCACGTCGAGCGGCTTGGCGCCCTCCAGGACGAGGACGGCGACACGGCGGAAACGGGAGGACGGCACGGGCAGCAGGGTACGCACAGGTCGGCGTGAACCCATCGCGGGGCGCCGGGCAACCCCGCCGATGTGCTGCTGTTTTCTCCCGCACCGGCCGCCTCGGAAGGAATGCCCCGTGGAGTTCCGGCTGCTCGGCACCGTCTCCGTCGACACGCGCCGGGGACCGCTGCCGCTCGGCCCCGGCGCAGCCTGCTCGCGGCGCTGCTGCTGTCGGCCAACACCCCGGTGCCGATGGGCCGGTTGACCGCCTGCCTGTGGGACGACGAGCCGCCGGGCCAGGCGCGCGGTGTCATCCAGGGCCATGTGTCCCGGCTGCGACTTCTGATCCGTACGCCGCGAGGACGCCCCCCTCGGGAGAGGAAGATCACCCGTTGGGGCGCGGTCTTGGCCAGGCAGGGCGCACGCGGTACCGTCGGGGCGATATCGACGACGGCGAAACGGAAGCCGGTGAGAAACCGGCACGGTCGCGCCACTGTGTGCGCGGTCCCTCACGGGGCCGCGCGAGTCAGACCCGTGGCCGTCGTCCTGTGCACCACCGAGATGGGACGCGAACTCCCAGAGGAGGTACTGCCATGGCGCAGTCCGTCGCTCAGCCGACAGCCGGAAACCCCGCCGTTCCCGCCAAGCTGCCGCTGAAGGAGATAGCGCCCTGGGCGGTCTTCTTCGGCGTCCTCATGCTGGTCCTGCTGTACTTCGTCGGCGCCGAGCAGGGCGCCACCTCCGTGTTCAACGGCACGGACGTCCACGAGTGGGTGCACGACGCCCGCCACCTGCTCGGCTTCCCCTGCCACTGACGCGAGGGACGCCGCGCACCCATGAACTCCGCAACCGTGAGAAACCTCCTCGTGCGGGGCATGCTCGCCGGCCTCGGCGCCGGCGTGCTCGCCCTGATCGCCGCGTACTTCCTCGGCGAGCCCAACGTGGACAGCGCCATCCACTTCGAGGGCCACCACTCCCACGAGCACGAGGTCGAAGTGGTCTCCCGCTCGCTCCAGTCCACCGCCGGACTGGCCACCGGCGTCCTCGTCTACGGGGTCGCCTTCGGCGGCATCGCCGCGCTCGCCTACTGCTTCGCGCTCGGCCGCGTCGGCCGCTTCGGCCCCCGCGCGACCGCGCTGCTGCTCTCCGGCACCGCGCTGCTCGCCGTGTACGTCGTGCCGTTCCTGAAGTACCCGGCCAACCCGCCCTCGGTAGGCGATGCCGACACCATCGGCAAGCGCACCACGCTGTACTTCCTGATGATGCTGCTCAGCCTGCTCCTGGCGGTCGGCGCCACCCTGCTGGGCAAACGCCTCGCCCCACGCCTGGGCAACTGGTACGCGACCCTGATCGCGGTAGCCGCCTTCGCCCTGCTGACCGGGCTGGCGTACGCCTTCCTGCCGGTCGTCAACGAGGTGCCGGAACACTTCCCGGCCACCCTGCTGTGGCGGTTCCGTCTCTCCGCTCTGGCCATCCAGACGGTGCTGTGGGCCGGATTCGGCCTGCTGTTCGGCGAGTTGGCCGAGCGGCTGCTGAACCCCCGCCCGGCGGTGGCACGCAGCACGGGCCAGGCGGTCGCCGCCTCCCACTGAGCCGGACGTGCCGACGAGAGGGGTCCCGGAGATCTTCCGGGGCCCCTTTCACCCGGACCACCCACGTGGCGTGGAATGATCTTCGGCGACCGCTGAAGAAGGGGAAGGCCGAAGACGTGTACGTACCGTCATCCGCACGAGCTCTCGACGACGACGAGCGTGAGCTCGTGGAGCTGGCACGCCGCACCATAGACGCGCACACCGACGCCGGGCCCGACGAGGACGGGGTCCACACGATGGGCGCCGCGGTCATGGCCGCCGACTACCGGATGTTCGCCGGCGTGAACCTCTACCACTTCACCGGCGGACCCTGCGCCGAACTCGTGGCTCTGGGAGCCGCACGAGCCCAGGGCGCCCGCCAGATGCGCTGCATCGTCGCCGTGGGAAACCACGGGCGCGGGGTCGTCGGCCCGTGCGGGCGCGATCGGCAGGTCTTCGTGGACTACTACCCCACCGTGCGCGTCATCGTGCCCACACCCGAGGGGCCCAGGTCCGTTCTCGCCGTCGACCTGATGCCGCTGACTCAGCGATGGACCCCGGAGGGCATGAGCGGTCTCGACCCCTCGCTCTACCAGGACCCCGAGACGGCCGGCCCCCCGGTCATCCGGTTCCACCCCCGCTACCTCGAAGACGTCCGCTCCGGCGCCAAGACCAGGACCACCCGCTTCCGGGACCCGGCCCGGCTCGGGCCGGCACGGCTGGTGTTCGAGAGCGACCCCGAAGTCGTCCTTCCCGCCGAGGTGACCGGCGTCAGGCACTGCCTGGTCAGCGACCTCACCGACCAGGACGCCCGGGCCGAGGGGCTGACCACCGCAACCGAACTCCGGGAAGCCCTCAAGGGCCACTACCCGGACCTGGCGGCGACCGACGAAGTCGACGTGATCACCTTCCGGATCAACGCCGAGCCGGGCACCGCCTGAACCGCGGAGGCACACGACTGGGCCGGGACCAGCTCATTTCGAGTCCCAGCCCCAGCTACTCACCGCCGAGCGCGCGCCCCAGCCGCAGGTTCCAGCGTCCGGCCCGCCCCGACAGCTCCGTCGCGGTGAGCGGCGCCGCGTCCAGCCGCCAGAAGGTGCCGACGGGCAGGCCCAGCGCGTGTACGACGGCCGCGCGCACCACCTCGGGTTCCACGACGGCGACCGTGCGGCCCTCGGGCACCGACTCCAGCCAGTGCCCCACCCGTGCGCACACCTGGCGCACCGACTCGCCGCCCGGCGCCGCGCAGTCCGGGTCGGCCAGCCACCGGGTCACCGCTTCCCCCTCCGCAGCACCGACCTCGGCCAGCGTGCGCCCGCGCCACCGCCCGGCGTCCAGCGGTGCGAGCTCCGCCGCCACGACACCCCGCAGTCCCAGCGCCCGGGCCGTGTCCCGGCAGCGCGCACCGGGGGACAGCACGACCCGCGCCGCCTCCGGCAACGCCCCCGCCACCGCCCGCGCCCGGTTGGCCCCGGTCTCGTCGATGGACGAGGACCCGTCGTAGAACCGGGCCTCCCGCAGCGCGGGCCCGATGGCGGGCGGGACGAGCACCAGCCGACTGGTCACCCGGGAGACCTCCTGACGATGAGAACACGACCGACCCCGCAGCGGGACCGCCCGAACCGGCCGCGCGATCAACGCGGTTCACCCCGAACGGTACGGGTCACCGCCACCGGGTTCTCCGGCGAGGCCGGTGTCGCCGGCCGGGCGCGGTGCAGCCACGGCCGCCGGGTCCAGTTGGGCGAGCGCGGCCGTGACCAGGGCGGCCGTGCCGGTGTCCAGGGTGAGGCGGACGCTGGGGAGGTAGCGGGGGGAGTGGTTGTGGGGGAGGCCGCGGAACTTCTCGGCGGGCCCGGTGCCGGGGCCGCCGCCCACTGGGTGGGGCCGACCGAGCCGGGCATCCAGTAGGCGCCCCGGATGCCTGGCCGCCCGTGCGGATGGCGGCCCGCGCCGGTGAGCAGCGGGAAGTCCTCCGTCGCCGACGACGCGGGCCAGCCGGTGACGCGGGCGCCGCCGAAGGCCGCCTGAGGTCCACCCGGTTGTCGAAGACTAGCCCTGGAGCGCGGCCCCATCATCGCCCGCAGGCCCGGCGAGCGCACCGAGTCCAGGTCGATCGCGGGGAGCGGGAGACCGCCGTACCAGCCGAGCAGGAAGGCGTCCCGCTCGATCAGTTCCGACGACCGTTGAGAGGTACGACGAACTGCGGGCAGAGCCAGCGGCTCGAACCCCCGGCCGCCGGGGTTCAGCGCGGCCGATCCTCGGCGAGGCCCGGTCCGCTCAGCCTCGATGCCCCACGTGCTCGGGGTGCTCCGAGGGCTGGTGCTCGCTCATGTACCAGCCGTCGACCCGCGGCTCGACCAGGTCGTCCGGCCAGCCCGCGGTCTGCACGGCCGCCTCGTACACGGCGTCGCCGAACCTGACGATCGCCCCGTGCGGGTCCGGCAGCCGGCGCAGGTTCTGCCACGGCAGCAGCGCGAGCCCGAGGCCGGGGTGCCAGTCGGCGCCCTCGACACCCCAGGACCGGCCGGTGAGACCGTCCGGCTGCGGCCAGATGTAGGCGTACATCCCGATGTCCAGCGGGCTGCTGCCGTCGCCGTGGGTGTTGTCGAAGGAGAAGCCCACGGAGACGTACTCGTGCAACTGGGCGTTGCGCATGAACGGCGGGCCCTCGGGACCGGGGTCCGTCCGCTTCGGGCGCCAGCGGGTCGCCGACAGGTCGAACCCGCCCCACATCACGCCGACGCGCGGCCGGTGCCCGAGGAACGGGGCCTGCCACGCCTCCAGACCGCCCGCGGCGCGGTCGAACGCCTCCCAGATCAGCCGCGCCGAGTGCGCGTCCCACACCCGCTCCACCCGGTCGTCCTCGAAGTGCGGCGGGGCGGCGGGGATCTCGCAGATCTGCGCGCTGCCGGGGTGCGGAATGCCCAGCTCGGACGCGGCCTCGCAGAACGAGGCGTAGAAGTCGGCGACCGACGTCCGTCCCAGCGACAGCGTCCGCGCGGCGCCTTCGGTCTCGATCACCACGTCACCGTCGAGCAGCCGGTAATGCACCGTGAAGGTCGCCCCGTCCCGCCGGAAGGTCGGTGTGCGCAGCCCGCGCGGGGAGACCTCAAGCACGATGTTGCCCCAGCCGACCTCGAAGGGGTCGTCCAGCGAGTACTTGCCCGCGACCTGAACCACCCGGTTCACATACTCGAGCATGGGGCCCAGTTCCGCGTGGTCCAGCACCGGCCACGCCTCGGGACGTTCGCTCACGGGAGCCTCCCGGCGGATCGATCCACGTGTTCTCGACGGCCGTACGACTGTCATGCCGGCTTCGAACCGCCTGATTCCGGCATGACAGTCGTACGGCCGCAATACCCCCCGATTCTCCCACGGGCCCCACAGCCTCGCCTCCTTCCCGCCCGTGCCGGATCGCACCCGCCGTGACACGATGACGGGACAGGGTGACGGGACACCCCGCCTCAGTACGCCAGTTCCGCGGAAGCGTCCGAAGGAGCCCAGCATGGCGTCGACGGAAGCGACCGGCGCGGCCGGGATGCAGTTCGGCATCTTCACCGTCGGGGACGTCACCCCCGACCCCGCCACCGGCCACACCCCCACCGAGGCCGAGCGCATCCGGGCGACCGTCGCGATCGCGCGCAAGGCGGAGGAGGTCGGACTGGACGTCTTCGCCACCGGCGAGCACCACAACCCGCCCTTCGTGCCGTCCTCGCCGACCACCCTGCTCGCCTACCTCGCCGCGCAGACCGAGCGGATCATCCTCTCCACGTCCACCACGCTGATCACCACCAACGACCCGGTGAAGATCGCCGAGGACTTCAGCGTCCTCCAGCACCTGTCCGGTGGCCGCACCGACGTCATGCTGGGCCGGGGCAACATCGGCCCGGTCTATCCCTGGTTCGGCCAGGACATCCGCCAGGCCATCCCGCTCACGGTCGAGAACTACGGCCTGCTGCGCCGCCTGTGGCGCGAGGAGACCGTCGACTGGGAGGGCAAGTTCCGCAGCGCGCTGCAGGGCTTCACCCTGGCGCCGCGCCCGCTGGACGACATACCGCCCTTCGTCTGGCACGCCTCCATCCGCACCCCCGAGATCGCCGAACTCGCCGCCTACTTCGGGGACGGCTTCTTCGCCAACCACATCTTCTGGCCGGCCTCCCACACCCGAGAGCTCGTCAGTCTCTACCGGCGCCGGTTCGCGCACTACGGTCACGGCACCCCGGAGCAGGCGGTCGTGGGGCTCGGCGGACAGGTGTTCATGCGGCCCAACAGCCAGGACGCGGTCAACGAGTTCCGTCCCTACTTCGACAACGCCCCGGTGTACGGACACGGGCCGTCGCTGGAGGAGTTCACCCGGCAGACCCCGCTCACCGTCGGCTCACCGGCCGAGGTGATCGAGAAGACGCTGGGCTTCCGCGAGTACGTGGGGGACTACCAGCGTCAGCTCTTCCTCATCGACCACGCCGGGCTCCCGGTGAAGACCGTCCTCGAACAGCTCGACCTGCTCGGCGAGGAGGTCGTCCCCGTGCTCCGCCGGGAGTTCGCCAAGGACCGGCCCGCCGGCA
This sequence comes from Streptomyces griseoluteus, assembly GCF_004784465.1. Taxonomy (GTDB): domain Bacteria; phylum Actinomycetota; class Actinomycetes; order Streptomycetales; family Streptomycetaceae; genus Streptomyces; species Streptomyces griseoluteus. Next base: position 207,174 of record NZ_SRRU01000009.1, read on the forward strand.
CCCCGGCGGGCCCCACCCACGCCTCGCTGCTGCGCGCACGCGAGGACGCGACCGACGAAGGCGACGCGGAGGCGCGATGAAGATCACCATCATCTCGGGCGGACTGCGCGAGCCCTCCTCCACCCGGCTCCTCGCGGACCGGCTGGCGGCGGCCGTCACCCGTGAACTCGAGGCGCAGGGCGAGCCGGTGGAGCTGTCCTTCGTCGAACTGCGCCCGCTGGCGCACCCCATCATGGACGCGATGCTCACCGGCTTCACCGGCGAGGCGCTGGACACGGCCTTCGAGACCATCGCCGGGGCCGACGGGGTCATCGCGGTGACCCCCGCCTTCAACGCGTCCTTCAGCGGTCTGTTCAAGTCGTTCTTCGACGTGCTCCCCGAGGAGACCCTCTCCGACATGCCCGTCCTCATCGCGGCCAGCGGCGGCACCGAGCGGCACTCCCTCGTCCTCGAACACGCGCTGCGCCCGATGTTCTCCTACCTCCACGCGATCGTCTCCCCGCGCCCCGTCTACGCCGCCACCAGCGACTTCGGCACCCAGGACGGCGCGGGCCTCGGTGCCCGCATCAACGCCGCCGCCGCCGACTTCAGCCGCCTGCTGCGCGCCTGCGGCCCCCGCACCCGCGAAACCCAGGAGGACGCGGACCTGGCGACGATGCGGGGGCTGCTGGGCGGAAGCTGACGTTCGGCCCGCCCAAAGCAACAAATCGCCACACAGGCAAAAGCCTGGGCAAGTCTGAAGCAACAAATCTTGACGTGTTCGATCGTGCTTCGTACGTTCCCGAGCGGCCGTGAGGAGTCACCGACTCCGCCTCCCCACCACACCGCCGGCCGAAGGAGCAGACGATGCGCGCATTCAGATCAGCCGTGTTACCAGGTCTCCGCGGGCGCCTGGGGGCCGTCCTGTCCGTGCTCGCCCTGCTGCTCGGTGCCCTCGCCGGGCTGAGCGCGCCCGCCCGGGCCGCCGGTTCGGCGCCCTGTGACATCTACGCCGCCGCCGGCACCCCCTGCGTCGCCGCGCACAGCACCGTCCGGGCGCTGTTCGCCGGCTACAACGGCCCGCTGTACCGGGTCACCCGCGCCTCGGACGGGGCCGCCACCGACATCGGCCTCCTGGCGACCGGCGGATACGCGGACGCGGGCCGCCAGGACACCTTCTGCGGCGGCACCACCTGTCGCATGACGAAGATCTACGACCAGACCAGCCGCCACAACGACCTCGACCCCGGCCCGGCCGGCACCGCCGGAATGGGCGCCGACCGCGCCGCCGACGCGAGCGAACTCGCCGTCACCGCGGGCGGCCACAAGGTCTACGGCATCTGGATCTCGCCCGGCGTCGGCTACCGCTCCAACGGCGCCGCCTCCGGTGTCGCGGTCGACGGACAGCCCGAGGGCGTCTACATGGTGGCCAGCGGCACCCACGTCGGCTCCGCCTGCTGCTTCGACTACGGCAACGCCGAGCGCACCCCCGCCGACACCGGCAACGGCCACATGGACGCCGTCTCCATCGCCACCACCTGCTACTTCGCCCCCTGCACCGGCAACGGCCCCTGGGTCGAGGCCGACCTGGAGAACGGCATGTTCCAGGGCGACAACGGCTCCAACCCCGCCAACCGGGGCAACAGCAGCACCTATGTCACCGCCGTGCTGAAGAACGACGGCCAGACCCGGTACGCCCTCAAGGGCGGAAACTCCCAGACCGGCTCCCTGAGCACCTGGTGGGACGGCGCGCTGCCCTCGCGCGGCGGCTACCGGCCCATGCAGCAGGAGGGCGGCATCATCCTCGGCACGGGCGGGGACAACAGCAACTGGAACATGGGCACCTTCTTCGAGGGCGCCATGGTCTCCGGCTATCCCTCCGACGCCGCCGAGAACGCGGTGCAGGCCAACGTCGTCGCGGCCGGCTACTCCGGCCAGACCAACGTGCCCAACGGCCCCCAGGCCACCATCACCGGCCCCGGCGGCAAGTGCGTGGACGTCGCCGCCGACGACACCGGGGTCAACGGCGCCGCCGTCCAGCTCTGGGACTGCCAGAGCTACGCCGAGGACCAGCACTGGACCCACAACCCGGACACCTCCCTCGGCACCATCTCCCGCTGCCTGGACATCAACGGCAACTCCACGGCCAACGGCACCGAGGTCGAACTGTGGGACTGCAACGGGGTGGGCGGCCAGAAGTGGGTCCAGCAGGCCGACGGGTCACTCCGCAACCCCCAGTCCGGGCGCTGCCTGGACGCGCCCAACGGCACGACCGCCAACGGCACCCGGCTGCGGATCTGGGACTGCAACGGCTCCGCCGCCCAGAAGTTCTCCGTCAACGGCGGAGCACCGGTCGCCGCGCCCGGCGGCAAGTGCGTCGACGTGGCCGCCGACGACACCGGGGTCAACGGCGCCGCCGTCCAGCTCTGGGACTGCCAGACCTGGTCCGTCGACCAGCACTGGTTCCACCGCTCCGACTCCTCGCTCTCCACCCTCGGCCGCTGCCTCGACATCAACGGCAACGGCACGGCGGGCGGCACCCAGGTCGAGCTGTGGGACTGCAACGGGGCCGGGGGCCAGAAGTGGGAGCAGCAGGCCGACGGCTCGCTGCGCAACCCCCAGTCCGGCCGCTGCCTGGACGCCCCCGACGGCACGACCGCCAACGGCACCCGGCTGCGGATCTGGGACTGCAACGGGTCCGCCGCCCAGAAGTTCAAGCTGAACTGACGGTCCGGCACCGGGGCTTCCCGGCCGGATACGGGGGAAGCGGCTGCTGGGGAGGGGTGAACACGCGGGCGGACGGCGCTTCTCCGCCCGCCGCGCCCCACCCCCGCACACTGGGCGCAGCCGCCGCACCCGTACCGGAAGGAACCCCCGCACCATGCACCTCGATCTGAGCGGACGTACCGCCCTGGTCACCGGCTCCACGCAGGGCATCGGCGCGGCCATCGCGCTGGGCCTCGCCCGCGCCGGTGCCCGCGTCGCCGTCAACGGCCGCGACAAGGAACGTGTCTCCGCGAGCATCGCCGAGTTCGCCACCCAGGCCCCGGGCGCGGAGTTCGTCGCGGCCGCCGCCGACGTGTCCACGGAGGAAGGGGCCCAGCAGTTGCTGCGCGACCTGCCCGAGGTGGACATCCTGGTCAACAACCTCGGCATCTTCGGCGCCGCCGACCCGCTGGAACTCACCGACGACGAGTGGCGGCGCTACTTCGAGATCAACGTCCTCGCCGCCGTCCGGCTCACCCGGCTCTACCTGCCCGGCATGACCGACCGCGGCTGGGGACGCGTGCTGTACATCGCCAGCGACTCGGCCGTCGTCATCCCGGCCGAGATGATCCAGTACGGCATGTCCAAGACCGCCCTGCTCGCGGTGAGCCGGGGCTTCGCCAAGAAGGCCGCGGGCACCGGCGTCACCGTCAACTCCGTCATCGCGGGCCCCACCCACACCGCGGGCGTGGAGGACTTCGTCTACGAACTCGTGGACAAGAACCTGCCCTGGGACGAGGCCCAGCGGGTCTTCATGCGCGACTACCGCCCGCAGTCCCTGATCCAGCGCCTGATCGAGCCCGAGGAGATCGCCAACATGGTCGTCTACCTCAGCTCCCCCCAGGCATCGGCCACCACCGGCGGAGCCCTCCGCGTGGACGGCGGCTACGTGGACGCCATCCTCCCCTGACCGTCCCGAAGCCGGGCATGCAGGCACCCGTCGAGGGGAAACTCGGGCGGTGCGGCGGGCAGCACCCCGGCCCGCTCGTAGCCGCACTTGAGAGCCACCCGGCAGGACGCCGTGTTGTCCATCTGGTGCAGCAGCTCCAGCCGGGTCAGCCCCCGGTCGAAGGCCCACCCGGTCAACGCCGTCAGCGCGCGCGGGGCCACACCCCGGCCCCGCGCCCGCGCGGCCGTCCAGTAGCCGACCTCGGCCCGGCCGTCCCCCGAGAACACGTCCTTGAGCACGATGTGACCCAGCAACTCGCCTTCCCCGCGAAAGGAATCGGATGTGCCGGGCGAGTCGGCCGCCACGACGGCGAACCCCATACGCTCGCCCGTCTCCCATCCCCGCGCCTGCTCGGCGATCCACGCGAGCGCGGCCGCCTCGTCGTCCACGGCCGCTCCCGTCCAGCGCCGTAGCGCGGCGTCACCCCGCTGCACCAGCACCAGTTCCGCCGCGTCCGCCGCCCGCCAGGGCCGCAGCAGCAGAGCATCCCCGCCTATCACGCTTCCCCCTCCGGCCCCTCGCGTCCCGGCCATGCTTGCACACGAGCCCGGTGGGGCAGATGAACTCGGACGCGGGCTCCCCGCCGGTGAAGCAGAGCGTGCCCGGTGTACGCGGCAGCGGACGCCGGCTGGGGTGGGTCCGTTCGCTGGTACGGGCCCTGACAAGCCAAAATGGCCCTGAGCGTTTCGAGAGAGAACGATGCGGAGGAGCGGACCCATGGCGCACGAGCGAGCCGGCCTTCCGGCCGGTCCGGAGGACCTTGTCGATGTGGCCCGCCTGGTCACGGCGTACTACGCCCTGCACCCGGACCTGGCCGACCCCGCCCAGCGGGTCGCCTTCGGCACCTCGGGACACCGGGGCTCGTCCCTGGCAGCCGCGTTCAACGAGGACCACATCGCCGCCACCAGCCAGGCGATCTGCGAGTACCGCGCCGCCCAGGGCATCGACGGCCCGCTGTTCCTCGGCGCCGACACCCACGCCCTGTCCGAGCCCGCGAAGGTCACCGCGCTGGAGGTGTTCGCGGCCAACGGCGTCACCGTCCTCATCGACAGCGCGGACGGCTACACCCCCACCCCGGCCGTCTCGCACGCCATCCTCGCCCACAACCGGGACCGCACGACCGGCCTCGCGGACGGCGTGGTCGTGACCCCCTCACACAACCCGCCCGCCGACGGCGGCTTCAAGTACAACCCCCCGAGCGGCGGCCCCGCCCCCTCCGACGCCACCTCGTGGATCCAGGACCGCGCCAACCAGATCATCGCGGGCGGCCTGAAGGACGTACGCCGCGTCCCCTACGCCCGCGCGCTCGCCGCCGACACCACCGGCCGGTACGACTTTCTCGGCGCCTACGTCGGCGACCTGCCCAGCGTGCTGGACCTGGCCGCGATCCGGGACGCCGGCCTGCGCATCGGCGCCGACCCGCTCGGCGGCGCGTCCGTCGGCTACTGGGGCCGGATCGCCGAAGAGCACGACATCGACCTGACCGTGGTCAACCCGCACGCCGACCCCACCTGGCGCTTCATGACGCTGGACTGGGACGGCAAGATCCGTATGGACTGCTCCTCGCCGTACGCCATGGCCTCGCTCATCGAGCAGCGCGACCGGTTCGCCCTCTCCACCGGCAACGACGCGGACGCCGACCGGCACGGCATCGTCACCCCGGACGCCGGACTGATGAACCCCAACCACTACCTCGCCGTCGCCATCGACTACCTCTACCGCCACCGCGACCAGTGGCCGGAGGCGACCGGGATCGGCAAGACCCTGGTGTCCTCCACGATGATCGACCGGGTCGCCGGCGACCTGGGCCGCAGGCTCGTCGAGGTGCCGGTCGGCTTCAAGTGGTTCGTGGACGGACTGCTCAGCGGGGACCTCGGCTTCGGCGGCGAGGAATCGGCGGGCGCCTCCTTCCTGCGCCGCGACGGCTCGGTGTGGACCACCGACAAGGACGGCATCCTTCTCGCCCTCCTCGCCTCCGAGATCACCGCCGTCACCGGCCGCACCCCCTCCGAGCACTACGCCGGCCTCACCGAGCGCTTCGGCGAGCCCGCCTACGCCCGCATCGACGCCCCGGCGACCCGCGAGCAGAAGGCGCTGCTCGCCAAGCTGTCCCCGGCCCAGGTCACCGCCGACACGCTGGCCGGCGAGGAGGTCACCGCCGTCCTCACCGAGGCGCCCGGCAACGGCGCACCCATCGGCGGCATCAAGGTCACCACCGCCAACGCCTGGTTCGCCGCCCGCCCGTCGGGCACCGAGGACGTGTACAAGGTGTACGCCGAGTCGTTCCTCGGCCCGGACCACCTCGCGCGGGTGCAGGAGGAGGCCCAGGCCGTCGTCCTCGGGGCGCTCGGCGACTGAGCCCCCGTCCGGGGGCGCGGCCGGTCAGCGCCGGCCGTGTCCCCGGTCCAGCTTGTCCAGCACGGCGCGCGCCATCGCCGCCTCGCCCTGGGCGTTGGGATGGGCGGGCGCGGCGGGGGAGGCCGGCCGGAGCGGTTCGATCCAGCGCTCACCGGGCGCCTTGCACATGTCGTGCCCGACCGTGGGTCCGTAGGTGTCGACGTACTCCACCCCGTTCCAGGCCGCGACCAGGCGCAGCATCAGGTTGACCCGCTTCCCCGTGTCGCGCAGGTACGGGAAGTCGCCGCGCGCGAACGGCACGGTGGGGAAGCAGCCGGAGCCGTCGTCGGGCAGCAGGTCGGGGTAGCCGACCAGCAGCACGCGGGCGTGCGGGGCCCGCGCGTGGACGGCCCGCAGCACCCGGTCCACCTTGGGCGCCGTACGGGCGGCGGCAGCCGTCAACTCGTCGTATCCGGCCGCCCGGTACGAGCGCTCGCACGGGTTGCCCGTCGGGTCGGCCGCGCCGAGGCGGGCGCAGGTGGCGATGATCGAGCCGAAGCCGACGTCGTTGCCGCCGATCTGCACGGTGACCAGGTCGGTGTCCCGGTTCAGCGCGTCCAACTGGGGACCGTTGCTGCCCTGCGCCGCCCACATCTCGGCGGTCGTCGCGCCGGAACAGCTCACGTCCTCGAAGGCGCCCACCCGCCGCGCGGAGGCCACCAGCGAGGGGTAATTCCGGTTCGAGCGGGCGCAGTTGGCGTCCACCTGGCCCGGTATCAGCGGGCCCGAGGTGTACGAGTCGCCCAGCGCCACGTACTCCGTGCCATGGCCATGGGGCTGTGCCGCCGCCGGGACCACCGAACCGGCGACCAGCGCGCAGCCGCCGAGCAGCGCCCCCAGCCCGGCCCGCCGACGCCGTCTCGCCGTCTCTTTGTCACGCGCCATGAGATCGTCCCCCTCGGTTCCGGCCCGGCGCTCCCCGCGCCCTCGACCGGCCTTGTATACCTCCGGGGCGGCCCCCGCCACCAGAAGCCGGAACACGTCAACTGCGGCACCGCAGGTCACAGTTGTCCCAGGTCCGGTGTGGAAGACTCCAGAGGTTCCGTCACCGTACGCAGGAGGGGCACCGCTCGATGGCCGTCATCCACAAGACCACCCTCACTCCGACCAAGGTCGAACTCCTCACCTCCTGGCTTCCCGGCCGCCCCTGGTACCGGGGTTCGGGCACGCCCGAGCTGGAGCGCACCGGCGGCTTCCGGCTGGACGACCCGGCGGGCGAGGTCGGCATCGAGTTCATGGTGGTCACCGACCGCTCCACCCCCGAACCCACCGCCTACCTGGTCCCGCTCACCTACCGTGACGCTCCTCTCGCCGGTGCCGAGGACGGTCTGATCGGCACCACGGAACACGGCGTCCTGGGCAAGCGGTGGGTCTACGACGGCTGCCACGATCCGGTGCTGACCACCGAACTGCTCGCCCTGATCGGCGGCACCGCGCAGGCCATGGCCCAGAGCATCACCGACACCCCCGACCACGAGGTCACCCGCTCCCACACCGGCGAGCCCCTCCCGTCGGCCGCCCACACCCCGGCCCCCGTCGACGACGCGGACGGCACCGACCTGCCCGCACCCCACGGCACCGTGCTGCACGTCCACCGCGTCCTGCGCCCGGTCCCCGGCCCCGAGGTACCCGGCCGTCCCGAGGGCGCGGTCGGCCATGTGGCGACCGGCTGGTCCGGCCCGGACGGCACCCGGCTGCGCGCGGTGTTCATGGAGCTGCGCACGGCCTGATCCGGCCCGGCGCCGGTGCCGCTCGCCCGGCGGTACCGGCGCCCCGGCCGACCGTCTGGCATGCCCTGGTCAAATCTGTCACCCTTTCGGCAGCCACGCCCGCACGGGCGTGGCGCAGTGCTCGCGCAGCCCCGCCCCACGGCCGCCCCGGCGTAACCCGCCCGGCCCGGCCACCGAGCAGGCCGGACCCCGGCCGCCGCCAAAGGAGTAGCGTGTGAGACCCACCCCCCACCGGGCGCTCGCCACCGGCGTGTTCACCGCCGCCGCCCTGATCGCCCTCGCCCTCCCCGCCACCGCCGCCCAGCCCGAGTCCTCGGCCGCCGCCGCGTGCACCCCGGCCCAGTCGGTCGTCAACGGCGGCTTCGAGAACGGCACTTCACCCTGGACCGAGTCCCCCTCCGGGCTCATCACCAGCCGCACCGGCCAGAGCGCCCACGGCGGCACCTCGTTCGCCTGGCTCGACGGCACCGGCCGCACCCGCACCGACACGCTCTCCCAGAGCGTCACCGTGCCGGGCGGCTGCACGACCGCCACGCTCAGCTTCTACCTGCACGTCGACACCGCCGAGACCACCTCGTCCACGGCATACGACAAGCTCACGGCCAAGGTCGGCTCCACCACGCTCGCCACCTACTCCAACCTCGACCGGGCCTCCGGCTACGTCCGCAAGACGATCGACGTCTCCTCCTACGCGGGCCAGACCGTGAACCTCGCCTTCACCGGCACCGAGGACTCCAGCCTGCAGACCAGCTTCGTCCTGGACGACATCGCGCTCGACACCTCGGGCGGCACCACACCGCCCCCGGCCGACGCGGTGCGCACCCCGGCCGCGCCCGCCTACACCGTCAGCCTCAGCAGCGACAGCACGGGCACCGTCTGGAACGGCCACCAGAGCGCCACCTTCACCAACGCCTCCGCCACCGCGCTCGGCGAGGTCTACCTCCGGCTGTGGGACAACTACCACGGCACCTGCTCGGCGCCGCCCATCAAGATCAGCAACGTCACCGGGGGCACGGCGGGCGACCTCTCCGTCGCCTGCACCGCCCTGAAAATCACGCTTCCGGCCCCGCTCGCCCAGGGACAGAGCGCCACGATCGGCTTCGACCTTGGCATCACCGTGCCCGACGGTGCCGACCGGTTCGGCCACGACGGCGCCTTCAGCTTCATCGGCAACGCGCTGCCCGTCCTCGCGGTCCGCGACGGCTCCGGCTGGCACCTGGACCCGTACACCAACAACGGCGAGTCCTTCTACTCGCTGGCCGCCGACTTCAAGGTCACCCTCGATCACCCCAGCACCCTGCTGGTCCCCGCCACCGGCACCTCCGCCGACACCCCAGGCAGCAGCGGCCGTACGGTCACCACCGCCACCGCGTCCAAGGTCCGTGACTTCGCCTGGGCCGCCGGGCCCTTCAGCAAGATCTCCGGTACCTCGCCCGGCGGGGTCCCGGTGAACGTCTACTCCGTCTCCGGCATCAGCTCCACCAGCGCCCAGTCGATGCTCAGCACCGCCAAGAGCGCGGTCGACGCCCACGCCGGCCGCTTCGGGGCGTACCCCTACGGGGAACTGGACGCGGTCATCGACAACAACTTCTGGTTCGGCGGCATGGAGTACCCCGGCTTCGTCCTCGACCTGGTCAGCACCACCGCCCTCACCCACGAGATCGGCCACCAGTGGTGGTACGGCATCGTCGGCGACGACGAGTACAACACCCCCTGGCTGGACGAGTCCTTCACCGACTACGCCACCGACCTCGCCCAGGGCAAGACCGGCTCGGGCTGCTGGAGCAGCGTCTCCTGGGCCTCCAGCGCCGAGAAGATCACCAACTCGATGGCCTACTGGGACGCCCACTCCTCCCGCTACTCCACCGTCGTCTACGGCTACGGCAAGTGCGCCCTGCACGACCTGCGCCGCGTCCTCGGTGACACCGCGATGGCCAAGCTGCTGAAGGACTACGCCGCCGCCCACTGGTACGGCGTGTCCACCACGGCCGAGTTCAAGGCCGCCGCCCAGGCCGCCACCAGCACCGACCTCACCTCCTTCTGGACCCAGCACCGCATCGACGGCTGACGCGCCGCCCCTCGCCGGCCCGGCCGGGGCGCTCCCCGGCCGGGCCACCCGCATGGCCCAAGAGACGCCTTCGCCCGGCGGTACCCCGCGTGCGGTACGGCCCGATGGCGGGTCAGATGGATGACGTGCTAAGCGACATACTCCTCCCCAGCGGCCGCAGCTCACGCCTTGGTCTCACCGGCGTCCTGACCGGCCTCCTCCTGTTCCTGTCGCCCCCCGCCGCCGTGCCCCACTCCGGCGGGCCGACCGCCCCGCGCGGCAGCGCCTACATGGGCGTGGGCGTACGCGCCCACGACGGGGGCGCGCCCCTGGCGGCGGACCGGTCCGCCGGCCTCCGGGTGACCCACACCGAAGGCGTGGACGTCTCCAGCCACCAGGGCAACGTCGCCTGGTCCACCCTGTGGGGCGCGGGCACCAAGTGGGCCTACACCAAGGCGACCGAGGGCACGTACTACCAGAACCCCTACTTCACCCAGCAGTACGACGGCCCCTACAGCGTGGGCATGATCCGGGGCTCGTACCATTTCGCCACCCCCGACACCAGCAGCGGCAAGACCCAGGCCGACTACTTCGTCGACCACGGCGGCGGCTGGTCCAAGGACGGCAAGACGCTGCCCGGTGTCCTGGACATCGAGTGGAACCCCTACGGGGCGTCCTGCTACGGCAAGTCCAAGAGCGCGATGGTGAGCTGGATCAGGGACTTCCTGAACCGCTACCAGGCTCGCACCGGCCGCTCCGCCGTCATCTACACGGCCACCAACTGGTGGAAGGACTGCACCGGCGACTACTCCGGCTTCGCCGCGTCCAACCCGCTGTGGATCGCCCGCTACGCCTCCACCCCCGGCACCCTGCCGGCCGGCTGGTCCACGCACACCATGTGGCAGTACACCTCCTCCGGCAAGACGGTGGGCGACCACGACAAGTTCAACGGCTCGCTCACCAGGCTGCGGGCACTGGCCAACGGCTGACGCCCCCGCAGCCCACCGTGCGCGGGACCCGGCCCACGGGCCGGCCCGCGCACCGTCATGCGACGACCACCTGCCAGGCCAGCACCAGTCCGCCCGCGTACACCAGCGCCCCCAGCGGCAGCCCGCACCACGGCCAGAGCCCGCGCCGCCGGGCCGCGACCGCGAGCGCCGCGCCCGCCGCCCACACCAGGCCCACCCACGGCAGCCCCCACATCAGCAGCAGACCGCCGCCGGTGCAGTGCAGCGGGGCCGGGCGGTGGACGCCGCAGTCGTCGGTGGCGAAAACGGCGGCGTAGCACAGCAGCAGGTTCGCCAGCACCCCGCCCGCGGTCAGCACGCCGACGACCACCACGTAGGCGACCGGCCACGGCCCCCGCCGCCGCGTCCCCCCTGCTTCGTACCCGCTCATGACCCCACCCCTTGCTTCCCGCCGCTCCGGCACCACCGACGCTACGGGCCGCCCTTCACCGGGCACTTGAGCGCGTGTACTCAGCCCGGACGGGGCCGCTACTCAGGACGGCGGCTTCCGAGTACCCGCACTCAGGCGTACTTCCGGCTCTTCGGGCAGGCTGAAGGCATGACGCCATCACCGAAGACTCCGGCACCGCGGCTGTGGGCGGGGCTGGCCGCGCTCGGCGTGACCGTCGCGTGCGGCGGGGCCGCGCTCGCCTGGTCCGGCGACGACGACCGCCCGCGCGTGACCGACACCCGCGCGGGCGTCTCCTACTCCGTGCCCGAGGGCTGGCGTCACGACCCGGCGGCGGACCGGGAGTTGCTCGGCGCGTTCTCCTCCCGGATCAGCCGCGCCTCCGAGGCCGCTCCGGCCGAGGACGCCACCGTGCTGACCGGCGCGGCCGGGCGGCCCGTACCGAGCGCCGAACTGCGCCGGACCGCCGAGGGCGCCGCCCGCTCCAACGCCGCGTTCTTCTTCCCGGACGCGGCCCCCACCCTCACCGAGTCCCGCCGCACCGAACTGGGCGGCCACCCCGCCCACACCGTCGCCCTGGACGTCCCGCACGACGGCCGCACCGCCCGCGTGGAACTGACGGTGGTCGCCGGCGACCACCCGGCCTTTCTCCTCGCCCTCGCCTCGAACGCCGCCGACAGCCGCGTCCTGGCGGACGTGCACGCCGTGGAGGCCAGCGTCGCGCTGGGCGGCAGGGCGAGCTAACGCGGGGGAGGAGCCCGTAGTGCGCTCAGTACCGCCCACGCCACCGAGACGAACGGTACCGCCACCACCGCGCCGATCACTCCGGCCACGATGCTGCCGGCGATCACGGAGACCGCGACGACCAGGGGATGCAGCCGCACCGCCCAGCCCATCACCAGCGGATGCAGGACGTGCCCCTCCAACTGGCCGATGACCACGATGAGCACCAGTACCGCGGCGGCCGTCAGCGGGCCGCGCCCGGCCAGGGCCACGACCGTCGCCACGCCGAGCGCCACCGGAGAGCCCACCAGGGGGACGAACGCGGCGAAGAACTCCAGCAGGGTCAGCGGCAGCGCCAGCGGCACCCGCAGGACGAACAGCACGATGCCGACCAGGATCGCGTTGGTCGCGGCGATGATGATGATGCCTCGCGTGTACCCGGCGAACGTCCGCCAGGCGGCCCGGCCCGCCCGCTCCCACGCCGGCCGGGCCCCGCTCGGGAGCAGCCGGACGCTCACCCAGCTCCAAAGCTTCTCCCCGGAGTGGATGAAGAAGACCGCGGCGAACAGCGCCAGCGCCCCGCCCGTGATCACCTCCACCACCCGGCCGAGCCCGGACACCGCGCTGCTGAACAGGCGGGACCGGTGCCGGGAGAGATAGTCCGTCACCTCCTGCTGGAACCCGGCCAACCGCCCCGGACTCAGCCGGAACGGCGGCTGCCGCAACCACTCCTCGATCCGGTGTACCCCGCCCTGGAACTCCCCGCCCAGCCGGGTCGCCTCGCCCGCCACCGCGTTGCCCACCAGCGCCAGCAGCCCCAGCACCAGCAGGATGCTGCCGATCAGCGCGACGGCCACGCTCAGCGGACGGGGCATGAACCGGTCCAGCACATCGGCGAGCGGCCGCAGCACCGAGGTGACGACCAGCGCCAGGAACAGGGACACGGCGATGAGCTGGAAGCGGCCCAGCACGCTGAAGATGCCCCAGGCGACGATCCCGACCAGGATGAGCCGCCACGCGTACGCCGCCGCGATCCGCAGCCACCCCACGGTCCGCTCGGCCACCGGGGTACGGGGTACGGGCCGGGTCACCGAGGGCAGCCGCACGGAGTACGCCGGACGGCTGCCCGGCACCGCGCCCCGCGCGCCCGGCCCGGAACGCCCGCGCCCCGTCCGCCGCCCGTCACCACCCACCACGCGCCCGCCTCGCCTCCGCACCCGCCGGGCCGACCGCCGGTCACCTCCGACGCTACGGGCAAATCGGACACCGAGTGACGCCCACTGGGCCGCGTGGACTACGGACGTCCCCACCTGCTCCGCGCCCCGTATCCGAACTCCCGACCGTAGAGCGAACGTCTGCTCGCCTCGAACGGACCGGAATGCCCCGGTGCGGGCGGAAGCGGCCGCAAGAGGGTGAGGAAACGTTCCGATGGTCCTACATGACGTCCGGAACATGGACGAATATACGGTCTCATGGACATTTTGCTGGTCGCCAGCGCGTTCAACAGCCTCACCCAGCGCGCCTACGCCGAACTCTCGGACGCAGGACACCAGGTGGACGTCGTACTCGCCACCCACGGTCCCGACCCCGTCCGTACCGCCGTACGCGACAGACGCCCCGAGCTGATCGTCGCGCCCATGTTGAAGACCGCGCTCCCGGAGGACGTGTGGCGGGAGCACACCTGCCTGATCGTGCATCCCGGCCCGCCCGGGGACCGGGGCCCCTCCTCGCTGGACTGGGCCCTCGACGGGGAGGCCGGCCAGTGGGGCGTCACCGTCCTCCAGGCCGAGGCCGGCCTGGACGCGGGCGCCGTCTGGGCCGACGAGCCCTTCGCCGTACCGGAGGCCGGGAAGAGCGACCTGTACCGCAACGAGGCCGCCGACGCCGCCATGACCGCCCTGCACCGGGCCGTGCGCCGGTACGCCGACGGCGACCACAAGCCCCGCCCGCAGACCGGCGACTGGCCCGAGGTCGTCTGGCGCGACTACTTCCGCCAGGACCGGCGCCGCATCGACTGGGAGCGGGACGACACCCGGACCGTCCTGCGCAAGCTGCGCGGCGCCGACTCCCAGCCAGGTGTGCTCGACGAACTCCACGGCCGCGAGGTCTTCCTGCACGGCGGCCACCCCGAGGACCAGCTCCGCGGCCGCCCCGGCGACCTCCTCGCCACCCGCGCCGGAGCCGTCTGCCGCGCCACCCGAGACGGCGCCGTGTGGATTCCCGAGCTGCGCCCCCGCAAGAACTCCGGCGACCCGGCGCCCTTCCGCCGCCCCGCCGCCACCGTCCTCGCCTCCTGGACCGCCCCGCACGCCCCCGCCCTGCCCGAGATCCCGGCCCCGCTCGACCTCCCGGCCGACCGGCGGACCTTCGCCGACGTCCGCTACCGCGAGCGGGGAAGCACCGGCTTCGTGAGCTTCTCCTTCCCCGGCGGCGCGATGAGCACCGACCAGTGCCGCAGACTCCTGGCCGCCTACCGGTACGCCCTCACCCGCCCGACCTCGGTGCTCGTCCTCGGCGGCGCCCGCGACTTCTTCTCCAACGGCATCCACCTCAACGTCATCGAGGGCGCCCCCGACCCCGGCGAGGAGTCCTGGCGCAACCTCAACGCCATGGACGACGTGGTGGAGGCCGTCCTGCGCACCACCGACCGGCTGGTGATCGCCGCGCTCGCGGGCAACGCGGCCGCCGGAGGCGCCATGCTCGCCCTCGCCGCCGACGAGGTGTGGTGCCGCACCGGCGCCGTCCTCAACCCGCACTACCGGCGCATGGGTCTGTACGGCTCCGAGTTCTGGACCTACACCCTGCCCCGCCGCACCGGCCCCGAGACCGCGCGCCGCCTCACCACCGAGGCGCTGCCGGTGAGCGCCGCCCGAGGGGTCCGGCTCGGCCTGGTGGACCGTCTCCTGCCCGCCAAGCCCGGCGAGTTCGCGGGTACCGTCGAGGCACTCGCGGCCGAACTCGCCACCGCTCCGGGCCTGGCCGACCGGATCGCCGCCAAGGCCGCCACCCGCCACGCCGACGAGGCCGTACGCCCCCTCGCCGACCACCGGCGCGACGAACTCGCCCGGATGCACGCCATCTTCTCCGACCCCGCCGCCCCCTACCACGTCCTGCGCTCGGCCTTCGTCCGCAAGGTCCCCGCCGCCACCACCCGCCCCCTGCACCCCGGAGACGTCCGATGACCGCCCCCGAACCCCTGCTGGTGGCCGGGGTCGGCAACATCTTCCTCGGCGACGACGCCTTCGGCCCCGAGGTCATCCGCGCCCTCGAACACCGCCCGCTGCCGGCCGGCGCCCACGTAAGGGACTTCGGCATCCGGGGCATGGACCTCGCCTACGCCCTGCTCGGCGGCTGCGCCACCGCCGTACTCGTCGACGCCGCGCCCCGGGGACAGCGCCCCGGCACGCTCTCCCTGGTCGAGGCCGAGCCCCCGGACGGCACGGTCGTGCCCGAGGCGCACGGCATGGACCCGGAGAAGGTGCTCGCCCTCGCCACCCACCTCGGCGACGAACCCCTGCCCCGCGTCCTCGTCCTCGCCTGCGAGCCCGCCGTGCTGCCCAGCCCGGACGAGGACATCGCCCCCGGCCTCAGCGAACCGGTGCGCGAGGCCGTCGGACAGGCCGTCGACGCGCTGCACACCCTGATCCCGGTCCTGCTGGCCGACCCGGCCGCGCCCACGCCCCCGTTGGGCCGCCCGATGGAATCCGGGCCCCCGCACGCGGCTGCGCTGCCCGGCCCCGGGGCGGGCGGACCCGAAGATCGGTGAGACCCCTGGGCCGTGCCCGGCACGGCCCGGGCCCCCGATCTTCCCGAGGAGCTGTGCCCATGTGCCGGTCCGACGTCAAGCAGGCCGTCCTGGCCAAGAACGACGATCTCGCCGCCCGCCTGCGTGAGGACCTCACCGAACGGGGCGTCACCGTGGTCAACCTGCTGTCCAGCCCCGGCAGCGGCAAGACCGAACTCCTCGGCCGCGTCCTGGCCCGAGCCGTCCAGCGCGGTGTCCCCGTGGCCGCGCTCACCGCCGACCTCGCCACCGAGAACGACGCCCAGCGCCTCGCCCGCTCCGGCGCCCCCGTCCAGCAGCTTCTCACCGACGGGCTGTGCCACCTGGAGGCCGGCCAGGTCCGCGACCGCCTCGACGGCTGGCTCCCCGCCGACACCCAGGTGCTGTTCGTGGAGAACGTCGGCAACCTCGTCTGCCCGGCCTCCTACGACCTCGGGGAGACCCTGCGGATCGCCCTCATGGCCGTCACCGAGGGCGAGGACAAGCCCCTGAAGTACCCCACCGCCTTCGGCTCCGCCCACCTGGTCGCCATCACCAAGACCGACCTCGCCGCCCCCGCCGGTTTCGACGAGGCCGCCTTCCGCGCCAATGTCCAGCGGGTCAACCCCGGCGTGGAGACGGTACGGACCTGCGCGCGCAGCGGCGACGGCGTCGACGCCCTGCTGGAGCGGGCCCTCGCCGTCCGCCACGCACCGCCCGCCCACCGCCCGCCGCTGGCCCCCGGACCGCACGGCCACTCCCACGGCGGCCACGGCCACGACCACGACCCGGCCGCAGCCCCCCTCGCATGACGGCCCCCGCGACGGGCCGGACGCGCCGCCGTCTCACCGTGCGGGGCACGGTGCAGGGCGTCGGCTTCCGGCCCCATGTGCACCGGCTCGCCGCCGAGTACGCCCTCGCCGGGTTCGTCGGCAACACCGCCGACGGCGTCGTCATCGAGGTCGAGGGCCCGCTGCCCGACGTGGAGCGGTTCTGCGAGCTGCTCGCCGAACACCCGCCTCCGCTCGCCTCCGTCACCGCCATCGGCCACGAGGACCTCCCCGCCACCGGCTCGGGCGAGACGTTCACCATCCGGGCCACCCGACACACCACCGGCCGCACCCAGTTGCCGCCCGACACCGCCACCTGCGCCGACTGCCTGCGCGAACTCGCGGACCCCGCCGACCGCCGCCACCGGCACCCCTTCGTCACCTGCACCCACTGCGGCCCCCGCTTCACCATCGCCACCGCGATGCCGTACGACCGCGCGGCCACCACCATGGCCCGCTTCCCGATGTGCCCCGCCTGCGCCCGCGAGTACGGCGACCCGCTCGACCGGCGCTTCCACGCCCAGCCCGTCGCCTGCCCCGACTGCGGACCCGGCCTGAGCCTCATCCCCGCCGAAGGCACCGGAGCACGCCCGGCCCGCGACGCCGAGGCCCTCGCCCGGACACGGGCCCTGCTCGCCCAGGGCCGGATCGTCGCCGTCAAGGGCCTCGGCGGCTACCACCTGGCCTGCGACGCCACCGACCCGCGCGCCGTCGCCACCCTGCGCGCCCGCAAGGAACGCGGCAGCAAGGCGTTCGCGGTGATGTGCGCCGACCTCGCCACCGCGGAGAGCGTCGCCCACCTCACGGACGCCGAGCGGGCCGCGCTCACCGCCCCGGAACGCCCCATCGTCCTGCTGCGCGCCCGTACCCCCGGCGACGGCCCCCGCCTCGCCGACGGCATCGCACCCGGCAGCCCGCACCTCGGCGTCCTGCTGCCCTACACCCCCCTGCACACCCTGCTGTTCGGCCTGCCCGGCGACCCGCCCGGACCCCGCGTCCTCGTGATGACCAGCGGCAACCGCTCCGGCGAGCCCATCGTCACCGACGACGCCCAGGCACTCATCCGGCTCGCCGGACTGGCCGACGCCTGGCTCACCCACGACCGCGCCATCGCCGCCCCCTGCGACGACTCCCTGCTCCGCGTACGCGCCGACGGCACCCGCCAACTGCTGCGCCGCTCACGGGGACACGTCCCCCGGCCCCTGACCCTGCCGGTGCCGGTCGGGGCCGCCCTCGCCGTCGGCGGCGACCTGAAGAACGCGCTCTGCCTCGGCGAGGGCGGCCAGGCGTGGTTCGGCCCGCACATCGGGGACATGGGCGACCTCGCCACCCTGGACGCAGCCCGCCGCGCCGAGGCCCACCTCGCCGCCCTGACCGGTGTCACCCCGCGCCTCATCGCCGCAGACCGGCACCCCGGCTACCAGTCGACGGCCCACGCCCGCCGCCGCGCCGCCGAGGCCGGGCTGCCCGCACCGGTGCTGGTCCAGCACCACCACGCCCACATCGCGTCCGCCCTGGCCGAACACGGCCTCGACGGCTCCACCCCCGTCATCGGCGTCGCCTTCGACGGCACGGGGTACGGCGACGACGGCACCGTCTGGGGCGGCGAGATCCTGCTCGCCGACTACTCCGCGTACCGCCGTTTCGCCCACCTCGTCCCCGCCCCGCTGCCCGGCGGGGACGCGGGTGTCGCCAACCCCTGCCGGCAGGCGCTGGCCCGGCTCTGGGCGGCCGGTATCGACTGGGCGCCCGACCTGCCCAGCGTGGCCGCCTGCACGGACACCGAACGCGCCGTGCTGCACGGTCAGTTGACCCACCGCATCGCCTGCGTGCCGACCAGCAGCATGGGCCGCCTCTTCGACGCCGTGGCCTCCCTCACCGGCGCCTGCCACCGCGCCGGCCACGAGGCCGAGGCCGCGCTCGCCCTGGAAGCCCTCGCGCTCGAAGCCCGGGACGCGGACAGCGGGGAGTACGCCTTCGGCTTCGCACCCGGACCGCGGGCCGACCCGGCCCCGGTGCTGCGCGCCCTCCTCGCCGACCTGCGCCGGGGAGTGCCCGCGCCCGTGCTCGCCGCCCGCTTCCACCGGGGCGTCGCCGGAGCCGTCGCCGGGCTGTGCCGACGGGCCCGCGAGGCCAGCGGCCTGACCACCGTGGCCCTGACCGGCGGGGTCTTCGCCAACGCCCTGCTGGAGGAGGACAGCACCGCCCGGCTCACCGCCGACGGCTTCACCGTCCTGCGGCACGGCCGGGTGCCGCCCAACGACGGCGGCCTCGCGCTCGGCCAGCTCATGGTCGCGGCCCGCGTGCCCCGGCCGGGCCGCGCCCGCTGATCCGCCGGCCCGGCCATCAGACCACCCCAGACGAGACGGAGTGACCCATGTGTCTTGCAGTGCCCGGCAAGGTCGTCGCCATCGACGAAGGCGCCGACCCGCTCACCGGGCTCGTCGACTTCGGCGGAGTGCGGAAACAGGCGTGTCTCGAGTATCTGCCCGATGTGCGGGTGGGGGAGTACGTCATCGTGCACGTCGGCTTCGCCCTCCAGAAGCTCGACGAGGAGTCGGCCCGTGCCTCGCTGGAGCTGTTCGAACAACTCGGGCTGCTGGAAGAGGAGTTCGGCGACGCCTGGGAGCAGGCCGAGCGACAGGGAAGCGGGAGTGAGAACCGGTGAAGTACATCGACGAGTTCAACGACCCCGCGCTGGCGCGCCGCCTGCTGGACGAGATCCGGGCCACCGTCACCCGGCCCTGGGCCCTGATGGAGGTGTGCGGCGGTCAGACCCACTCCATCATCCGCCACGGCATCGACCAACTCCTGCCTGAGGAGGTCGAGTTGATTCACGGGCCCGGCTGCCCGGTGTGCGTCACCCCGCTCGACGTCATCGACAAGGCCCTCGCGGTCGCCGCCCGCCCCGACGTGATCTTCTGCTCCTTCGGCGACATGCTCCGGGTACCCGGCACCGACCGCGACCTGTTCCGGGTCAAGGGCGAGGGCGGCGACGTACGCGTGGTGTACTCCCCGCTCGACGCGCTCGAACTGGCCCGCAAGCACCCCGAGAAGCAGGTGGTGTTCTTCGCCATCGGCTTCGAGACCACCGCACCCGCCAACGCCATGGCCGTCCACCAGGCCCGCAGGCTCGGCCTGGACAACTTCAGCCTGCTGGTCTCCCACGTCCGGGTCCCCCCGGCGGTCGAGGCCATCATGACCGCCCCCGGGTGCCGGGTGCAGGGCTTCCTCGCGGCCGGACACGTGTGCAGCGTGATGGGCACCGCGGAGTACCCCGAGCTGGCCGAGCGGTTCCGGGTGCCGATGGTGGTCACCGGGTTCGAGCCGCTGGACATCCTGGAGGGCATCCGCCGCGCCGTGCACCAACTGGAGCGCGGAGAGCACCGGGTGGAGAACGCCTACCCCCGTGCCGTGCGCGAGGAGGGCAACCCCGCCGCGCTGCGCATGATCGAGGACGTCTTCGAGGTCACCGACCGCAACTGGCGCGGCATCGGCCCCATCCCGGCCAGTGGCTGGCGTCTCGCCGAGGCGTACCGCGCCTACGATGCCGAACACCGCTTCGACGTCACCGGCATCCGCACCGAGGAACCCGCCGTGTGCCGGGCCGGAGAGGTGCTCCAGGGACTCATCAAGCCCACCGAGTGCGAGGCGTTCGGCACCGCCTGCACCCCGCGCACCCCGCTCGGCGCCACCATGGTCTCCAGCGAGGGCGCCTGCGCCGCCTACTACCTGTACCGCCGCATGGAAGGCGGCCCCGCGCCGCGCGGATCGCGCGTTCCGCGTAAGGAGATGAACCCCGTTGGCTGACCTCACCGACGCCCCCGCGATCGACCCCGCCAACTGGACCTGCCCCGCCCCGCTGCGCGACCAGGGCGTGGTCGTCATGGGTCACGGCGGAGGGGGCGCCCTCTCCGCCGAGCTGATCGACCAGGTCTTCGCCCCCGCCTACGGCAACCCCACCCTCGCCGGGCTCGCCGACTCCGCCGTACTCGAACTCGGCGGCGCCCGGCTGGCGTTCTCCACCGACTCCTACGTGGTGCGCCCGCTGTTCTTCCCCGGCGGCTGCCTGGGCGACCTCGCCGTCAACGGCACGGTGAACGACCTGGCGATGAGCGGCGCGCGGCCCGCCTACCTGTCCACGGCGTTCGTGCTGGAGGAGGGCGTCGAACTCACCGTCGTCGACCGCGTCGCCCGCGCGCTGGGCGCCGCCGCCCGCGCCGCCGACGTCACCGTCGCCACCGGCGACACCAAGGTGGTCGAGTCCGGCCACGGCGACGGCGTCTACGTCACCACCGCCGGCGTCGGCCTCGTACCCGACGGCGTCGACATCCGTCCTCAGCGCGCCCGCCCCGGAGACGCCGTTCTCGTCAGCGGGCCGATCGGGCTGCACGGGGTCGCGGTGATGAGCGTGCGGGAGGGGCTGGAGTTCGGCGTCGAGATCGCCTCCGACACCGCGCCGCTCGCCGGTCTGGTCACGGCCATGCTCGCCGTCACCAAGGACGTGCACGTCCTGCGCGACCCCACCCGCGGTGGCCTCGGCGCCAGTCTGAACGAGATCGCCCGCGCCTCCGGCACCGGCGTCCGGATCACCGAGCGGGCCGTTCCGGTGCCGGACGAGGTGGCCAACGCCTGCGGGTTCCTGGGCCTGGACCCGCTCTACGTCGCCAACGAGGGCCGGCTCGTCGCCTTCGTACCCCGCGAGCACGCCGACGCCGTGCTCGCCGCGATGCGCGCCCACCCGCAGGGCGCCGGGGCCGCGCTGATCGGGGAGTGCGTGGCCGAGCACCCCGGCATGGTCACCGTCGCCACCGGGCTCGGCGGCACCCGCGTACTCGACCTGCCGCTCGGGGAGCAGCTTCCCCGCATCTGCTGAGCACACGAACCGGCCCCGTCCGGGAAGGGACGGGGCCGGTTCGCGCGTCCGGGGGTCAGGGCACCGCCTCCACGGCGGTGATCTCCAACTCCCGTCCGCTGCGCAGGTCCTGCGACGGCCGGTCGCAGGCGGGGCACCAGAAGAACGGCGGCATGCCCACCGCGAACTCCGCCGCGCACCCGCCGCACCAGGCCACCGCCGTCACCTGCTCCACCACCAGCCGGGCCGGGGCGAGCGAGGTGCCGTCACGGGCCACCTCGAAGGCGAAGTGCAGCGCGTCCGGCACCACACCCGCCAGCTCACCCACCCGCACGGTCACCGAGGAGACGTCCCCGGCGCCGTCCGCGCGGGCGATCTCCCCGGCCTGCTCCACGATCGCGGTCGCGATCGACAGCTCGTGCACCGGGACCTCACGGGTACCGGCGGAGCGCGCGGCGGCCGCCGGTCATCCGGTAGATCTTGATCTCCCGGATGATGCCGGGGACCTCGCTCACGACCAGCAGCAGGGTCAGACCGGCGAGCACGGCGGCCTGGGCGACGAGCACCCGCCGCCCCGTCCACAGGGTCCGCTCCGTCTTGACGACGGCTCGTGCGGCTTTTCCGATCTTCATGGCGCTCACTTCCTGCCCTCTCATCCCGGTGGGATGTTCGGCATGACGTCGAGAATGGCGTTGTGCCGCCTGGTACGGATCCCCGTGGAGCGGCGCGAGTCGGCGGTGCCGTCCTCGTGATGGCCTACCTGCTCCTGATAGGGGCCCCTGTTGCCCTCGTGCAGGCCCGGCACGTGTGTCGGCGTGTCGGGCTTCACCTGGGGGCGGCCCACTCTGATCCTGCCCATGATCGTCTCCTCTCTGGGCTTCACGCATCTCTGGGCTTCACGAACGCTCGGTGAGCTCCGCGAAGAACCGTTCGACGGCCGGCCACACCCGGCCGCCACCGGACAGCCCCTCCCACTCCGCGCGGACCAGGGCCACCATCCGGAAGCAGTCGTCGACGGGCACGATCCAGTGCTCCTCCTGGCCGCGCACCGTGTTGACCAGCAGCGCCTCCACGTCGGGTACCACGGAGGCGAGCGGCGGACACGCGGCGGCCAGCCCCTGCCAGGCGTCGGAGTCCACCTCCCACCGCATGGCCCCGGCGGGGCTCGGCCCCTGCGCGGTCACCGTGCCGTCGGCGCGCGGCACGAAGAACACCAGACCCACCGGCACCCCCAGTGCCGCCGTGTCGACCGGCGCCAGCCGCACCCGCCGCCGGGGCACCAAGCGGTACCGGCCGCCGCCCGAGCCCTGTTCGGCGAAGAGCACCGAGCAGGGACCGCAGACACAGCGGACCTCGTCGGCCGCCGTCTCGAACAGATGCGGATGCTCCTCGGCCACCGGCGCGGCACACAGCTCGCACGTCTCGGGCCGCCCCGCCCCGGCCGGGCCGGAGCGGATCAGCCGGGCCAGCGCCCCGCTCACCGCGCCTCCTGCGGACGCTCCGCCCGGCGCGTGGTCAGCGTGGCCAGCGGCACGAACGCGGGCGGCTTCGCCCGCTCGGCCGTGACCGCCTCCACCGCCCGCAGCTCCGGAGCCGCGGCCAGTACGGTCGCCCGCACCACCTCGGTGACGTCCCCGCCGCCTCCGCCGCACCCCGACCCGCAGCCACCGCCGCCGGAGTCGACCCGCACGCGGGCCACCTCGCCCTCGACGCCCAGCCACTGAAGGTCCCCGCCGCGCTCACGCACCGCGGGCCGCAGCCGCTCCACCGCACGCTCGGCCCGCCGCTCCGGCGGCTCGGGGTGCAGGGAGTGCAGCACCAGCAGATGCGCCAGCAGCTCGTCACCGGCCACCCGGTCCAGCAGGGCGGCGTCCGCCCCGTCGAGCATCCGGGCCAGCGCCTCCCCGTACACCTCGGTCAGCAGGCCCACCGACTCAAGTGCCTCGGCGGACAGTTGGCCACTGCCGGACTCCAGTCGCTCCAGCAGCTCGTCCAGCCGGGCGAGCCGGGCCTCGACCGCCGGGCCGGCGAGCCGGGCGCCGTCAGCCATGGCTGGCCCCGTAGGTGGGGGAGTGCACGACGTCCAGCGTCTTGCCCTTGCCCATGTACATGTGGACGCCGCACGGCAGACAGGGGTCGAAGCTGCGCACGGTGCGCATGATGTCGACGCCCTTGAAGTCGTCCGGCCCGTTCTCCTCGAAGATGGGCTGGCCCTGGACGGCGTCCTCGTAAGGGCCGGGGGTGCCGTAGATGTCGCGGGGGCTCGCGTTCCACGGGGTCGGCGGGTACGGGTGGTAGTTGGCGATCTTCTTGTCCTTGATCACCAAGTGGTGCGAGAGGACCCCGCGCACGGCCTCGTGGAAGCCGCAGCCGATGGCCTCGTCCGGTACCTCGAAGTCCTGGAACACCTTGGTCTCGCCCGCCCGCAGCAGCTCCATGGACTCCTCCAGGAACTGCAGGGCCATCGCGGCCGCGTACGCCACGAAGTAGGGCCGCGCCCGGTCGCGTTCGAGGGTGTTGCTCCACTTCGGGATGGACCATTCCAGTGTGGTCTCCGGGAGCGACTCGCCCTTGGGGAGCTGGATGCGCACCTTGCCGTTCGCCGCCTTGACGTACCGGGTGTCGACCAGGCCGCTCAGCGCCGTCGACCACAGGCGGGCGAGGGGGCCGCCGCCGGTGTCCAGGGCGAGGTGCTTGTCCGTCTCCTTGTGGTACCAGCGCGGGCTCATGACCCAGCTGTAGTTCCCGTCGAACTCGCGCTTCTGCGGCACCGGGACGGTCGTCTGGTTCCACGGGTGCCGCATGTCGACCGGGTTGCCCAGCGGGTCGTGGGTGACGAACGGCTGCTCGTTGACCCAGTCGTCGTAGAACGAACTCCCCAGCATGATGCGCATGTTGAGGTTGATGTCGATGAGGTTGTTGGTGACCAGCTGGCCGTCGACGATGACGCCCGGCGTCACGTGCATCGCCTTGCCCCACTCGTTCATCGAGGCGTAGCGGTAGTCCACGACGGCGGGGTCCTGCCAGGCGCCCCAGCAGCCCAGCAGGATGCGGCGGCGTCCGACCTCCTCGTAGCCCGGCAGGGCCTCGTAGAAGAAGTCGAAGACGTCGTCGTTCATCGCCACCGCCTTCTTGATGAAGTCGATGACGTGCATCAGCCGGCTGAGATAGTCGGTGAAGACGCTCGGCTGCGGCATGGTGCCGACCCCGCCCGGATACAGCGTGGAGGGGTGCACGTGCCGCCCCTCCATCAGGCAGAACATCTCCCGCGTGACCCGGCTGACCCGGAGGGCCTCCTTGTAGACCTCGCCCTCGAAGGGGTTGAACGCCTTCATGATGTCGGCGATGGTCCGGAAGCCGTGGATCTCCCCGCGCGGGGCGTCGGTGCGCTCGGCGCGGGCCAGCAGGCCGGGGTTGGTCGCCTTGACCATGGCCTCGCAGAAGTCCACGAACACCAGGTTGTCCTGGAAGATCGTGTGGTCGAACATGTACTCGGCCGCCTCGCCGAGGTTGGTGATGTACTCGGCCATCGGCGGCGGCTTGATCCCGTACGCCATCTGCTGGGCGTAGTTGGAGCAGGTGGTGTGGTTGTCCCCGCAGATACCGCAGATGCGCGAGGTGATGAACCCGGCGTCGCGCGGGTCCTTGCCCTTCATGAACACCGAGTAGCCGCGGAACAGCGACGAGGTGCTGTGGCACTCGGCGACCTCGCGGTTGGCGAAGTCGATCTTCGTGTAGATGCCCAGGTTGCCGATGATCCTGGTGATCGGGTCCCAGGACATGTCCACGAGCTGAGCGGGTTTGCGCCCCGTGGGCCGGGATTCGGTGGTCGTCATCTGCGGTACTGCCCCTCGCTGTCGGGGTGGTGCGGGTGGTGGTGGGGTGCTGCGGTGGCCGGACCGGCGTCAGGGACGCCAGTACGGGTCGTAACCGCTGGTGAGCTTGGACTTCTTGTGCCGCCATTTGGGCTCGTGGTTGACCATCTCGTTGGTCATGCCGCGCAGCCGGCGCACGACCGCGCCGTACGGCTTGATGACCAGGGAGGACAGGGTGCCGCCGGGGGGCTCGTCCATGAACGGCATGAACGCGTCCGGGAAACCGGGCATGGTGCAGCCGATGCAGATGCCGCCGACGTTCGGGCAGCCGCCGATGCCGGCCATCCAGCCGCGCTTGGGCACGTTGCAGTTGACCACCGGCCCCCAGCAGCCGGTCTTCACCAGGCACTTGGGGGAGTTGTAGTCGAGGCCGAAGTCGCCCTGCTCGTAGTACGAGCCCCGGTCGCAGCCCTCGTGGACGGTCTTGCCGAACAGCCACTGCGGCCGCAGCATGTGGTCCAGCGGGGGCGGCGGCGCGTCACCGGCGGCGTGCTGGAGCACCCAGATCAGGGTCTCCATGAAGTTCTCCGGCTGGATCGGACAGCCGGGCACGTTGACGATGGGCAGCCCGGCCGTCGACTTGTAGTCCCAGCCCAGGTAGTCCCCGAGGCCCATGGAACCGGTCGGGTTGCCGGCCATGCCGTGGATGCCGCCGTAGGTGGCGCAGGTGCCGGCCGCGACCGTCGCCCACGCCTTCGGGGCGAGCTGGTCGATCCACCAGTTGATGGTCTGCGGCTGTCCGGTCACCGGGTCGTTGCCGAACGACGTCCAGAAGCCGTCGCCCTCGATGATGTCCTGATTGGGCACCGAACCCTCGATGACGAGGATGAACGGGGTGCCCAGCTCGCCGCGTGCCGCCGCCCGGTAGGGGGCGAGGAAGTCCTCGCCGCCCAGGCTCGGCGAGAGCACCTTGTTGACCAGGTTGACCTTGGGAAGGCCGGGGATCAGGCCGAGCACCACGTCCTCGATGGAGGGCTGCATCGCCGCCGTCAGGGAGACGGTGTCGCCGTCGCAGCTCATCCCCTCCGAGATCCACAGGATGGTGATCTCGTCTATCCCCCGGTGTTCCTCGGATCGTTCGATGCGTTCACGGGCCGCGGTGGTGTGGCTCTCGGTGGTCATGTCGCCTGCCTTCGCTGCGGTCGGTCGGCCGCTGGGGAGTGGGTGTCGCCGTCGGGGGCGTCCGGGGCTCGGGTCCGGCGGGGCTCAGGGCGGCGGCTCGGTGCCGTCCCCGAGGGGCTCGAGTTCGTCGGGCCGGAAGTAGTGGAAGCGGCCGTACCAGCCGTGCAGTTCGGCCGCCGGGTCGTCGTCGACGGTCACCGCCAGGTGCACGCTGCCGTCCACGTCGTGGAAGACCGCGGCCACCTCGGCGCTCCGCCCGACCAGGAACATGTCCTGAGCGTCGGCCCCGCGCAGCCGGGGGTTCAGCCGCACCCGGCTGCCGGTGCCGAGCGGGACGCCGTCCACGGTGACGGTGTCGGTCGTGGGGGAGAGGCCGGCGTCGCCGCCCTCCTGCCACCAGGCGGGCCGCGCCTCACAAGCCTCTTCTGCGGCCGGGGCCAGCGAGCGGATCGCGCCGTGCAGGTTGGCGAACACCTCGGGCGGCATCGTGTCGACCCGGTCGAGGATGCGGGCGGCGCGCGGGTCGGTGGCCCGTGCCTCCGCCTTCTCCTCGTCGGTCAGCAGCATGGTGCGCAGCGTCAGGATCTCGTCGATCTCCGCCGCGTCGTGCAGATCGCCCGGACTCTCCGGCGCCACCTGCGGATGGTCGGGGAGGATGATCGGCGCCGAGAGCAGTACCGGCCCGGTGGCGCCGTCCGCGCTCTCCCCGGCCGGGCCGCCGAGCACGGGGAAGGTGAAGGCGCTGCGGCAGCCGCGCGCCCGGTCCCGCAGCGCGGCCGGCGGGTCGGTCTGCGATACGAACTCCAGCCCCTCACCGGCCAGCAGGGTGTGCGCGGCGAGCAGCGCCTGCCGCAGCGCCTCCGCGCGCGGGGCGCGGGCGTCCGGCGCCTCACCCGCGTTCTCGGTGCGCACGCACAGCCGGTACAGGCCGTCCGCGAGCCTCTCGGCCGCGACCGTGGTGTGCGCCCGCACGTGCTCACGGCGGCGCACCACCCGCCCGGCGCCCAGTTCCTCGGTGTAGACGGCCGCCGGCGCGGAGACCTCGGCGGTGCGGGGGCCGCGCAGCAGCTCCGCCAGCGGCCACGCGAGGTCCCTCTCGTACGGGACCGCCTCCTCGAAGCTCAGATGTGCCGTGCCGTCGTCCCCGCGCAGCGACTCCACCGGCCGGTACCGCCCGTCCTCGCCCGGCGCCTCCACCTGCTTGCGCTGGAGCTGGAGGTAGCGCACCCGGACCCGCAGCACCGCGTCCGGAGCCGCCCGTACCAGGCACTCCGTGCGCTGGTACCAGGAGTCCGCCGAACCGGAGATGCCCTCGGCGACCGGGCCGTCCGCCTCCACCCAGGTACGGGGGAGCAGCACCCCGAACTGCCAGCGGACCCGGTTCTTCGCCGAGGAACGCCGGTAGGGATAGAGCAGGTAGCCCTCGTACAGCACGGCGTCCGCGACCGCGCCCACCCGGGTGAACGGATCACCGGAGAGTGCCTCGGGGATGTCCTGGCCGGGCGCGGCGACGCACGCGGTGCCGCCCTCGCCTCCCGTGTCAGCCATGCCGCCTCCTCGCCGCCGGTGCATGGGGCCATGTCTCCCACCGTGCTCCACCACCGTCACACCGCTCACGAACCCTCGCCCCTTAGGCGGACCCCGGTTGAGCCGGGCGGGTGATGCGGGGGCCGCTCAGTCGCCGGTGTCGCGACGGCCCTGTCGGCCCCGGCCGCGCCGGGAGCGGACCACTTCCACCAGGAGCGGCAGCAGCGAGACGGCGACGACCAGCGCGATCAGCGGGAGGAGGTAGTCGTCGACGTGGTCGACCGACGCGCCCAGCGCCCAGCCCGCCAGGACGAGGCTCTGCGACCACAGCACCCCACCGACCGTCTGCCAGACGGTGAAGACGCGCGTCGGCACCCCGAGCGCCCCGGCGGCGGGATGCAGCACGGAGCGCAGCATGGGTACGAACCGGCCGATGACCAGTGCCTTGCGGTATCCGTACCGGGCCAGCAGGCGTTCCGCCCGCTCCACACCCTCCCTGACCCGGTGGCTGGAGGTGCGGGTGAGCAGCGCCCGGCCGCCGTGCCGTCCGATGAGGAAGCCGACCTGGGCGCCCACCACCGAGCCCACGGCGGCGCAGAGCATGACCTGCCACAGGACCAGCCGGGGCTGCTGTTCCCCGCCGTGCTGGACCGCGCAGAGCACCCCGGCGGGGAACAGCAGCGTGTCACCGGGCAGGAAGAAGCCGACGACCAGCAGCCCGGACTCGGCGAAGGTCACCGCCAGCACGCCCAGGGCGCCGAAGGCGGCCAGCAGGGAGGCGCTGTCCGTGGGATTGACGGCGTTCACCCGCCCATCGCCTCCCGGCCCGCCGATCGGTCGTCCGGCATCCAGTCTCACGTGAGCCGCGCTCACGCGCCCGCGCGCCGTCCGGCGCCCACACCCTCGCGCGGCGTGCGCACCTTCGCGCACACCCTCTGTCGTGCACCCGACACGCGCCGTAGACTCATGGCGAGCGCGGGGCGGTTGACAGGGGGAGCCGACATGCCGGAAGCGCCGTTCGGTCCGTACCAGGGGTTCACCGTTCCGCCGATGCCGTCCGGGCCACCGCCCGCGCCGCCGAGCGCGCTGCGGGCCGCCGCGGTGGCCCTCCTCAACCTGAGCGGACTCGGCCTCGGTTATGCCCTGCTCCGAAGATGGAGCGCGCTGGCACTGTGCCTTGCCGCCACCGCCGTCCTCCTCTTCGCCGCGCTGCCCGCCGACGCCGACGGCCTGCCCGACGGGGTGCTGGTCGGCTACCTCGTCGTCCTGCTGCTCGCCGCGGCCCACGGCGCCCGCCTGGGACTGCGCACCCCGCTGTCCCTGGGCGCGCCCCTCGCCCTCGTGCTGGGCCTGGTGCTGCTCGCCGTACCGGCCGGCGGCGCGCTCTGGTACGACGGTGCCCGCGCGGAGGCCGAACAGCAGGCGCTGCTCGGCCGGCTGCAGAAGGCCGACGACCTGGTGGCGGCGGCCGGACGGCACACCTTCGCCGCCTCCCGCGCCGACTACCGCTCGGCCCTCGCCGTCTACCGCGACCTCGCGGTCGACCACCCCGGCTCCCGCGCCGCCGACCGCGTCCCCGCCCGGATGCGCGCCTACTACGCCGGCGTCGGCGCCGCGTACGGGCGGGGTGAATACTGCGTGGCCGTCGAGCCCCTCCAGTTCCTCCGTACGGTGCCGCGCACCATGCCTGCCGACCAGCTCGGCTCGCTCACCCGCTGGCCCGACGACCGGCTGGCCACCTCGCTCTACGAGTGCGGCAAGGCCGACCTCGGCGACGGCGGGGAGGCGTGGGTCGACCGGTTCCGCGAGCTGCTCGCCGACTTCCCCGGCTCACCGGCCGCCGCCAAGGTGGTGCCGGCCGTCGACGCGGCCGTACGGACCGCGCAGCAGGGGGTCGGCGGGAACGCGCCCTGCACCGCCGTGGACCGGCTGCACACCCTGGACACCCGGCTCACCGACCTCGCCGCCTCGGCCGGCAACGCCTCCACCGACCTCACGGCGGTCGCCGCCCGCGCCGGGAGGGGCGGGGACGCGGGCGCCTACGAGTGCGGGGTGGACCAGTACAAGGACGGGGACTTCGCCGGGGCGCGGCAGAGCATGCGGAGCTATGTCTCGGACAGCAAGGGCGGGGGGAAGCGGGAGAGGGCCAGGAAGATCGCCATAGCCGCCGAGGTCGCCCAGACCCTCCCGGCGGCCGGGAAGAAGCTGCCCACCACGGCCTCCGGCGGCAGCATCTCCGTCACGGTGAAGAACGACAGCCCCCACGACATCACCGTGCTCTACACCGGCCCGGTCACCGGCAGCTTCACCCTCAAGGCATGCGGCGGCTGCACCGCGTACTCCCTCGCCGCGACCATCACGGCGGGCTTCAAGCCGTGCTCCGACAGCGGGCGGAACTACCCGCAGCGCACGATCCAACTGCCCACCGGCACCACATACTTCGTGCACCAGCCCCAGGGCGCCGGTGCCGGCTCGCCCGCCTCCGACACCGCGCGGCTCAGATCGGGCTATGTGTACACCGAATGCGCCTACACCACGCGGACGTTCGGGTCCGGCACCTGATCGGGTCCTGCGTCCGGCCCCGGCACCGTCCGGGTGACGGTGCCGCACAGGTCGGCGGGACGCGGCTCTGGGCCGCGCTCCAGCCAGTCCCGGTACGCGGGGGCCTGGAGGGCCACCTCCCAGTAGGCGTCGGCCAGTTCCTCGAAGCCCCGGTCGAGGTCGGTCTCGGTGCGGGCCGCGAGCAGCAGCCGCACCCCGATCGGGTCGCCGTGCAGGGGGCGGATGGCGAGGTCGGAGCGGGGGTGCGCGGTGGGCTGGCTGACCGTGACCACCTCGCCCGTGGCGGCCAGCGAGTACGCGGTGAGGTAGTCGCCGTGCAGCAGGTCCGGCTCGATCCCGGCCTCGCGCAGCACCCGGCAGATCGCGTCCCACTCGCCGTCCACCGTGGAGTCCACCATCCACCGTTCCTCGGCCAGCTCGGTCAGCCGCACCTCGCTCCTGGCCGCCGCCGGATGGTCGGCCGCCAGCGAGACGAACTGCGGCTCCCGCTCCACCAGCACCCGTAGGCACAGCCCCGGCGGGACCCGCAGCGGACTGCCCTCCACCTCGTGCACGAAGGCCAGCTCCAGCGCGCCCTCGGCGACCTGGCGCAGCAGCGCGTTGGCGGAGGCGTCCATCTGGAGCGAGGGCTCGGCCGCCGGGACACGGGAGCGCAGCCGGCGCAGCCAGCCCGGCAGGGCGCGGCTGGCGGTGGCGCCGATCCGCAGCCGCGGCCCGGCCGAGGCGCGGGCGGCCGCCGCGCGGGCCTCGGTGACGAGGGCTTCGAGCTCCCCGACCAGCGGCCGGGCCCGGCTCAGCACCAGCCGGCCCAACGGGGTGGCGCGGCAGCCGGTGTGGCCGCGGGTGAAGAGCGGGCCGCCCAGCGCCTTCTCGATCCGGCGCAGCTGGGTGCTCAACGAGGGCTGGGCCAGGCCGAGTTCACGCGCCGCCTGATGCAGGCTGCCCGCATCCGCGATGGCGCACAGAACCCGGAAGTGCCTCACCTCTAGCTCCATGACGGGAGCCTAGGGCGGGTTTGCATGCGCACGCCAGACGCATAAATCGCCGCGCACTGCCACGAGTTGCCGGTGATAGCCCGGTGCTACCGCAACTTGCCATTAGCCGGAGCCTGTTGATCTATCCAAGACTCGGAAGCAGCCGGTCGTTCACCCCCACTCGAACGACGGGCCACCCCCACACGCACCGAAATGAGGAGCACCCCCACATGCCGTCCTCCCGCATGCCCGCGAAGAGCACCGGAATGATCGTCGCCCTCGGTCTCGGCCTGGCCGCCGCCACGTTCGGAGCCGCCGCCCCGGCGTCCGCCCGGCCCGCTCCCGTCGCCGCGCACGCCGGATACACCGGCTCGGCCCAGGCGGCGTCCGACAACCAGGCGTTCTTCGACGCGGTCCTGAAGTCGGTCGCCGAGAAGCGGACCGAGAACCCGGGCCTGAAGTCGGTCACCGTCACCTACAACCCGTCAGCCGCGCCGAGCTTCAGCTCCCAGATATCGAGGGCCGCCTCGATCTGGAACAGCTCCGTCTCCAACGTGAAGCTGTCCGCCACCTCCGGCACCGGCGACTTCTCCTACCGGGAGGGCAACGACTCACGCGGCTCCTACGCGTCCACCGACGGCCACGGCCGGGGCTACGTCTTCCTGGACTACGCGCAGAACCAGCAGTACGACTCGGTCCGCGTCGTCACGCACGAGACCGGGCATGTGCTCGGTCTGCCGGACCACTACGAGGGTCCGTGCAGCGAGCTGATGTCCGGCGGCGGCCCCGGCCCGTCCTGCACCAACTCCAGCCCGGACGCCAACGAGCGCGCCCGCGTCGACCAGCTCTGGGCCAACGGCTTCGCCAAGGCACTGGCCAAGGTGAACCAGGCCCGCTGACCCCTCGGCACACCAGGCCGTACCCCGGACCGCGGACCGTCGCCCCCACGCGACGGTCCGCGGTCCGTCGCGTTCCCAGGGCCCGCACGCGGTGCCCCCGATAGCTCGCTGCTATCCCAACTTGCCATCATCCGCAGGCCGTTGGCCTGCCCGAGACTCAGGGGCAACCGGCCGTTCACCCCCATACGGACGGCCACCCCCACGTACGAAAACGAGGACCCCACATGACGTCGTCCCGTACGTCCGCCAAGACCGTCAGATCCCTCCTCGCCCTCGGTCTCGGCGTGGCCGCCGCCGCGCTCGGCGCCGCCACCCCCGCCTCCGCCCAGCCCGCCCCCGTCGCCGCCCCGCACGCCGGGTACACCGGCTCGGCCCAGGAGGCGG
This sequence comes from Streptomyces griseoluteus, assembly GCF_004784465.1. Taxonomy (GTDB): domain Bacteria; phylum Actinomycetota; class Actinomycetes; order Streptomycetales; family Streptomycetaceae; genus Streptomyces; species Streptomyces griseoluteus. Next base: position 239,972 of record NZ_SRRU01000009.1, read on the forward strand.
CGAACACCAAGGCGTTCTTCGACGCGGTGCTGAAGTCGGTCGCCGAGCAGCGGGCCGAGAACCCGAGCCTCAAGGCCGTCACCGTCTACTACAACGCCAGCCAGGCGCCGAGCTTCCGCTCGCAGATATCGAGCTCCACCTCCATCTGGAACAGCTCGGTCTCCAACGTCAAGCTCGCCTCGACCACCGGCACCGGCAACTTCTCCTACTACGAGGGCAACGACTCGCGCGGCTCCTACGCCTCCACCGACGGCCACGGCCGGGGCTACGTCTTCCTCGACTACGCGCAGAACCAGCAGTACGACTCGATCCGGGTCACCGCGCACGAGACCGGCCACGTGCTGGGCCTGCCCGACCACTACAGCGGCCCGTGCAGCGAGCTGATGTCCGGCGGCGGCCCCGGCACCTCCTGCACCAACCGCTACCCGAACGCCACCGAGCGTTCCCGCGTCAACCAGCTCTGGGCCAACGGGCTCGCCAAGGCGCTGGCCAAGGTGAACCAGGACCGCTGAGCGTCCTCCTGAAACGCAAGGGCCGTCGTCCACCGGGTGGACGACGGCCCCGGCGTTAGTACCGGCTCAAGAGCGTCATCAGCCGGAGCGCCGGTACGTGGCGAGGCTCAGGCACCGACAGATCCATGATCACGGAATCGCGGCGGCACAAGCACAGAACTAGGATCGGTCGCAAGGCACAGATCACAGCGCATGAGGGGCTGCCCCAGCCGACCATCCCGCAGGAGGTCCGCAATGGCGACGCTGCTGTCCGTCAACGTAGGCCTGCCCAAGGATGTCTCCTGGCAGGGAAGGACCGTCCGCACCGGGGCCTGGAAGGCCCCCGCCCAGGGCCCCCGCATGGTCCGGCGGCTCAATGTCGAGGGAGACGGCCAAGGAGACCTGGGCGGGCACGGTGGCGAAATCCGTGCCGTCCTCGTCTACCAGCTGCAGTCCTACCAGTACTGGCGGACGCAGCTCGGTCGCGACGACCTGGCCTTCGGGATGTTCGGGGAGAACTTCACCGTCGACGGACTGGCCGACGACGACGTGTGCATCGGCGACCGCTACCGCATCGGCGAAGCCGAATTCGAGGTCACCCAGCCCCGCGTCACCTGCTACCGCGTCGGCATGCGCCTGGGCGAGCCCGCCATGGCCTCCCTGCTGGTCGCCCACCACCGCCCCGGCTTCTATCTGCGCGTCCTGACAGAAGGCCGTGTCCAGGCCGGTGACGAGATCACCCTCACCCGCAGGGGCCCGGAGGAACTCAGCGTCGCCGACACCGACGCACTGCTCTACCTGCCCGACCGCGACCCCGCGAAGCTCCGCAAAGCCCTGAACATTCCAGCCCTGAGCCCCGGATGGCAGCAGTCCTTCCGTGAACTCGCCGCCGCCCGGGAGCCCGCACGAGAACCGGGACGGCCCGGTGAACGCGCCGCCGCTCAGCAGCCCGAAGAGGCGCCGGGATGGCCCGGGTTCAGAGCGATGCGCGTCGCCCGCATCGTCCGCGAGACCCCCGGCGTCTCGTCGATCTACCTCCGGACCACCGACGGCACACCTCTCCCCGAGGCCCGCCCGGGCCAGTACCTGTCGCTCCGCCTACCCGTCGCCGGTGCCGCCCCCGCGGTGCGCAGCTACTCACTCTCGTCCACTCCCGAAGAAGGCACCTACCGCATCAGCGTCAAGCACGAGCCCCACGGGAAAGTCAGCGGCTACATCCACGCCAGGCTTCGTCCAGGGGACCTGATGGGCGTCGCCAGCCCTCGCGGAACGTTCGTACTGGAAGAAGGGACCCGCCCGATCGCTCTCGTCTCCGCGGGAATCGGTGCCACTCCGGTGCTCGCCATGCTCCACCACCTGGCGGCCCGAGGAGATCCACGTCCTGTCTGGTGGATCCACATCGCACACGACCGCGCCCACCACGTCTTCGCGGACGAGGCCCACACGCTTCTGGAGCAACTCCCCAACGCCCACGAGCACATCTACTACACCTCGGGAACCCCACGCCCCGAGAAGTTTCCCATCACCCAGGGCCGCCCTACTGCCTCATCCCTCGCGGGCCTGGGCATCCCCGCCGACGCGGACGCCTACCTCTGCGGACCAGTCGCCTTCATGGAGGACGTTGCCGGCTTCCTGCGCGGTCGCGGGCTGAGCCCGGACAGGATCCACACGGAACAATTCAGCGCCCTCCCAGCCATCAACCCTGGCATCGCGCCCACAGCCGCCGTCCGGCCGCACCCGCCAGCCGGCCCCACGGGCACCGGCCCCCTCATCACATTCGCTCGCAGCGGCGTCACCACCCCATGGTCGACCGCATACGCTTCCCTCCTCGAGCTCGCCGAAGCCTGCGACATCCCCACCCGCTGGTCCTGCCGCACTGGCGTCTGCCACACCTGCGTCACCCAGGTCGTAGCAGGTGACATCACCTACACCACCCCACCCCTCGAACTGCCCGAAACCGGCACCACCCTCGTCTGCTGCAGCGCACCGGCCACCGAGCTGGTCCTCGATCTGTAATGGGCGCACCAGTCCTCCGGCGCCGGAGATCCCGGCCGCCTCTGCGTTCCCGGTCGGCCGGAGCCAGCCTTCCAGCGCGATGCGAACCGCCGCGGCGACGCTTGCCGCGAGGACGCGGGCAGTGTGCGCTCCGGTGCCGTCCAGGCGTTCGGCGATCACCGTTGTGAGAGGAGGCTCGATGCCGGCGGTGGTGTCGAGGAACGCGTTGCGCAGCGCAGTCCTCGACCACGGTCCCGGTGCGGCTGAACGGCATGTACGAGCGGCCTGGACCGCGAGCATGGAGTGGTCCCCGGCGACTTCCGTGCGGCGGTCCACAGTTTTCCGTGCTGGTGCACGCCGCAGTTCTAGATCATCAACCCCTGTCCAGCCCTCCGTGAGGCTCTGACCGCCTGAGCGACCCTGAGACGCCTCTGATGGCTTAGGCGGGGCCGTGACGGGTTACCCGGCAAGTATGGCGAAGCTGCATCTTCCAGGGCGGAAAGCACACCACCGCGGCGAGGAGGCGCCGGCGCCCGAAGAGGTCGGTCCCGGGCCCGAGGTGGAGCGCCGGGCACCGGACACGCCGGCCAAGCTGCCCAAGGGGGCCTGGGGCGGAGTGCTCAAGGGAGCACTGCGGGAGTTCAAGGACGACGAGCTGACCGATCGCGCGGCAGCCCTGACCTACTACGGGGTGCTGTCGTTGTTCCCGGCGCTACTGGTGCTCGTGTCCCTGCTGGGTATCACCGGCAAGTCCACGACCGACGCGGTCCTGGCCAACATCAGAAAGCTTGCTCCCGGCTCGGCCCGGGACATCATCACGAGGGCCGTGGAGCAGCTGCAGAGCAACGCCGGCATCGGCTCCCTCATGGCCGTCGTCGGCATCGTGCTGGCGGTGTGGTCGGCCTCCGGCTACGTGGCGGCGTTCATCCGCGCTGCGAACGCCGTCTACGACATACCCGAGGGCCGCCCGGTGTGGAAGCTCCTCCCCGTACGGCTGGGCGTGACCGTCGTGCTGATGGTGCTGGCCGTGGCCAGCGCGCTGATCGTGGTGTTCACCGGCGGCCTGGCGCGCCGAGCCGGGACGGCGCTGGGCATCGGGGACATGGCGCTGACCGTGTGGTCGATCGCCAAGTGGCCCGTCCTGGTGGTCCTGGTCACCGTCATGATCGCGATCCTGTACTGGGCGAGCCCCAACGCGAAGGTGAAGGGGTTCCGCTGGATCACCCCAGGCAGCTTCCTCGCCCTGGTGATCTGGATGATCGCCTCGGCCGGGTTCGCGTTCTACGTCGCGAACTTCGGCTCCTACAACAAGACGTACGGCACCATGGCCGGCGTCATCGTCTTCCTCGTGTGGCTGTGGATCACCAATCTGGCCATCCTGCTGGGCCTGGAGTTCGACGCCGAGACCGTACGCCAGCGGGCCATCGCAGGCGGCCTGCCGCCGGACGCCGAGCCCTACACCCAGCCCCGCGACACCCGGAAGTGGGACGAGGAAGACCGCCGCCGCCTAGGTGAAGCATGAACGGCGCCTCCTGATCCGAGGGTGTACCTGGCCGGCTAGACCGCAGGTCAGCGTTCCGAAGACCGCGGCGTTTCCGCGTCCAGGGCCCTACGGACGCATGGCTCAGGGCATGTCCACCGGACGCCGACCTCCCCGTGGTGGCCTTCGTCGGTCGCGTGAACGCGCCGGGCATGATTGTCTGGTGACAACTATTTGTCCTCGGGCCTAGAAGGAGGAGCGTGCATCCTCCGGTGTGGGCTTCCAGCCATGCGGCCCGAGCACTCGCGGCCCCCGTGCGGACCGTGTGGGTCATCAGGCTGTGGGGCGACTTCGACGCTCACTCCATCCACGTCGTCGAACGGGTCACCTACGAGTTGCTGCAGTGCAGCGTCACGCCCGTGGTGTTCGACCTGCGTCAAGTGACCTTCGCCAACACGGCGCTGCTGAACCACCTGATCGCGTTCCGCCTGTACCGCCGCGTCGGCCTCGTCGGAGCCGACCGGCTGATGCGACTGATGATCGAGGTGAGCGGGGCCGCGCTCCCTGTCTTCCCCGACCTGGACGCCGCCCTCACCGCCCTGTCGGCGGACGAGGCGCCCTAGGCGTGACCGTGAGCGGGGACCGGGCACGCAGTGAGGGGAGGGGCGCGACGGCCACTCCCCTCACTGCGACGCAAACGGGAAGGCCCTGGACGGCGCCGCTACCGCCGCGGCGCCCGCAAGAAACCCGTCCAGCGGCATCCGGAGCCGCATCGGTCAGGCGGCAAGGCGCGCGAGCGGCTGCTCACCCATCCGCCTGGACGCGCACTGGGCCGGCTGTGTCCTGGTTGCCCAGCACGGGCGCAGCAGCGAGAGCCCCGACGAGGTCCTCGCGCAGGCCGCCAAGGAGCTGTATTTCCAGGACCGGGGGGCGCCGCGCCCCGCGCCTGGACGTGGAGCTGACTGGCATCGACTGCATCGCCGCGACGTTCTGAGGGAGCGAAAAGATCGGCGGGCGCGAGAGCAGGACAGTTCGTAGATTGAAGAGGAAGTAACTCGCCGGGACACGCCTATGACGGTACCGAAGATCGACTACGCGGCGGTGTTCGCCGTCCTTCCGAGCCCGTGCCTGATGCTGGGCACGGACCTGGTGATCGCCGCTGCCAACCCGGCCTTCTGCGAGGTGACAGGACGCAGCCGGACCGAGCTGGTGGGGCAGTACCTCTTCGACGTCTTCCCCGACAACCCCGCCGACCCGGAGGCCGACGGGACAGAGACGCTGAAGGCGTCGCTGCACCGGGTCCTGTCCTGCGGCCAGACCGATCACATGGCGCTGCAGAGGTACGACATCCCGGTCGCCGGCAACCCCGAGGTGTTCAAGGAGCGGTGGTGGACCGCGATCAACGTGCCCGTCCTCGGCCCGGACGGCGAGGTCGCCTGGATCCTCCACCGGTCCGAGGACATGACCGACGTCGTGCGCGCCCGCCGCACGGCGTACCCGCCGTCGTTCAGCCCCGGCCGGGAAGCGGCCATGGAAGCGGAGCTGTACGCCCGGGCACGGCAGCTGCAGCGGCTGAACGAGGACCTGCGGCAGGCGCACGCCCGTGAACGGCGCATCGCCGTCGCCCTGCAGGAAACCATGCTCCACACTCCTGACCTGGCCCGGCACCCGGGCGTCGCCGTGCGCTATCTGCCCGCGACCGGAGCACTGAACGTGTGCGGTGACTGGTACGACGCGGTCGACCTGCCCGCGGACCGCTTCGCCCTCGCGGTCGGCGACGTGGTCGGCCACGGGCTGATGGCCGCCACCGTCATGGGCAGGCTGCGCAGCGCGCTGAGCGCCGCCACCCGCACCGTCCACGGCCCCGCCCAGGCCCTGGAAGTCCTGGGACTGTATGCCCGCTCGGTCGAGGGAGCCCTGGCCGCCACCGCCGTCCAGGTCCTCGTCGACTGCCGCAGCCATCTGCTCATCTACAGCAGCGCCGGTCACCCCCCGCCCGTCCTGCTGCACGCTGACGGCACCTGTGACCTGCTCGACCAGGCCACCGACCCACCGCTGGGCGCCCGCCCCGAACACGTCCCCCGCCCCCAGGCCAGCATCACCTACACCCCGGACGACACCCTCATCCTCTACACCGACGGCCTGATCGAACGCCGCGGTGAAGACATCGACGCCGGCCTCACCCGCCTGACCGACATGCTCTCCGCCTGCACCGGGTTCGGTGCGGAACACCTCGCCGACGCCCTCCTCGCCGGCCTGGACCTCGCCAGCGGCGCAGACGACGACATCGCCATGGTCGTCGTCCGCCTGGACGCGCTGACCGGACCACCCTGACCGGGACGGTGCCGGAGATCGTGACGGGCCGACTGCCGGAGCGTCGCTGTTCACCGCGAACCGGTGGGCAAGCGGATCAGCCCCGCCGCTGTCACGCCCGCGAGGTTCCCCGCCACTGTGCACAGCGAGGACGGCGGCGGGTCAGGGACGGGGTGACCACGGCCAGGGCAGGCGTCACCACACTGGGAGACGTCATGAGCCCCCACACTGAGTCCCTCACCGGCAAGGTTGCCGTCATCGGCGATGGGGCGAGGAATCTCGGCGGACTCGTCAGCCGTACCTTCGCCGGCCACGGCGCGAACGTCGTCGTGAACTACCACTCCGACGGGAGCCGCAAGGACGCCGAGGCCACGGTCGCGGCCGTAGGGGCGGCGGGGTTCAAGGGGACGGTTTCTTCGGCGGGTTGGTCGATAAGGATGGGCTGGCGGGACCTCAGTTCTAGAATCGGGCCATGGGTAGGACAGACCGCGCCAGCCGGGTGATCGCGGCACCACCGGCGACCGTCTACGGAGCCCTCCTCGACCGGGATTCCCTCGAGGTCTGGCTGCCGCCGGACGGCATGCGCGGTCGGGTCGAGCGGTGGGATCCCCGGCCGGGTGGCGGGTTCCGGATGGTCCTCACCTATCTCGACCCCGCCGACAGCCCCGGCAAGACGTCGGATGCGACGGATGTCGTCGACGTCGGGTTTGCCGCCCTGGTGCCACCGGAGCGCGTGGTGCAGCGGGCGGTGTTCGAGGCCGACGATCCGTCGTACGCGGGCACCATGACGATGATTTGGCATCTCACTGCCGCCGGTGAGGGGACCGAGGTGACCGTCACCGCCACGGGCGTGCCACCAGGCATCAGCCAGGCGGACCACGAGGCCGGGATCGCTTCCTCGCTGGCCAACCTGGCGTCCTACGTCGAAGCGGCCGACTGACTCAGTTCGGCTGATGCGCTGGGCCCGGCCGCGTACCGAGGAAGCGGTCGAGCCCTCACACCCGTCATCGCGCGCATCCCGTCAGATGACGGCGGGGTAGTTGCCAAGATCAATAGAAGGTGGCTGCGTTCGAAGCGGGCTCCGGCGCGGACGAGGGATGGCCGGGACCGATCGCTCGGTGATCTCGAAGGCGTCCACCGGGCTGTTCATGGTCGGCGTGACGCTGGTCCTGCTGGGCAGCCTGACTGCCACTGGCACCTTGGCCGCCGCCCTGAGACACAGGAGCGAGTCCAACCCGTGTGACGACCCGCCCAGACCCTCACCAGTCGCCGCCGCGCCTGCGGGGATGGTCCCAAGCCGTTGCAGAGCGACGAGTGGTTGGTTACGGGCCCTCCGTGAACGCGGTGGCGTGGTCGGCGGCCCACTGGCGAAATGTTCGCGGTGCCGTTCCGAGGATGTCGGCCACCGCAGTGGTGATGTACGCGGGCTGTCCGACCGCCGCGCCCCACGCGGCGAGCAGCATGTCGACGACCGAGCTGGGCGCCGTGCCCTCCGACAGGGTTCGGAACTCGTCCGGCGTCATCTCCTCGAATGCGAGACGGCGGTCCAGGGCGTCACCGATGACGTCTACCTGCGCGGCCTGGGTAAGCGATTCGGGGCCCGTGAGGATGTAGTCGGCTCCGGCGTATCCGTCCTGATAGAGAGTCCGCGCCGCGACGGCTGCGACGTCGCGGTCGTCGACCGGTGCCGTCTCGGCAGCGCCGTAGGGCCACCGAACGACCTTGCCGGTCCGGATCGCGGGTGCCCACCAGGCCAGCGTGTTCGACGCCAGCATCCCCGGCCGGAGGATCGTCGACTCGAGTCCGGTGGCCGCGATGAGCCGCTCGATGTCGGCGTGCAGCACCGCCATGGGATTGGGCTGCTGGAAGAAGGGGTGCGGCGTCTGGTGAGGGGAGGAGAGGAAGACGACCCGCCGCACGTGGGATGCGAGCCGCTCGACGACTGCCGCGGCGGTCTGAGGCGGGGCGGTCCAGACGAGGAAGACCGCACCGGCGCCGCTCAACGCCGGTTCGAGCGACTCGGGCACGGTGAGATCGCCGGTGAAGACCTCGACCTTCGCCGGCAGTGTCACTGCCGTCCCGGAGCGATGGGTGAGGGCGCGGACCGGCACGCCCGCGTCGAGGAGTTGGTCGATGGCGAGGCGGCCGACTCGGCCCGTCGCCCCGGTTACGAGCACGGGCGGAATGTCCAGCTGATTCATGCCGCCCATAAAAACGTTACTCGGTTAAAAAAGCAACCCGGTAACGAATGTTACGCTGGTCAGATGAGCGAGTCGACGGGACTGCGGGCCCGCAAGAAGGAGCGGACGCGCGACGCCATCGGCGACGCGGCCGTCTCGCTGTTCCTGGAGCACGGCTTCGACCGCGTCTCGGTCAACGACATCGCCGCGGCGGCCGAAATCTCCAAGCCGACCCTCTTTCGGTACTTCCCCACCAAGGAAGATCTGGTGCTGCACCGGTTTGCGGACCACCAGGGCGAGGCGGCACGCGTCGTGCGTGACCGCAGGTCCGGCATCAAGCCGGTGACGGCGCTGCACCGGCACTTCCGGGCCGGCCTCGATCGGTACGAGCCCGTCACCGGCCTGAACGATCATCCCGAAGTGGTGGCGTTCCATCGGTTGGTGTTCACCACACCGACCCTGGCGGGCCGGCTCACGCAGTACCAGCTGGAGGACGAGGCAGCACTCGCGGACGCCCTCGGCGAAGGCATCCAGGCACGCTTGCGGGCCGCCCAGGTACTCGCGGTCCAACGGGTGCTCGCCCGTACCAACTGGCAGAAGATCGCTGACGGTCGAGCTGCCCACGACGTCCACCCCGAGGCCGTGGCCGACGCCGACCAGGCATTCAGTCAACTGCGGTGACAGGCTGGGAAATCCGCCGCGCGCCCCCGACGCCGTACCGCGCAGCCGGCTCCGCGCCGCCCGCTTCTAACACGGCTCAGTTCAGCGGGTCCGTAGCGACGCGCCGTAATTACGGGAGTGAAGAGGCGTCAGAATGTCACCCAGAAAGCTTAATAGTATGTCAATCACTTTTTTGGCTATTTGATTTGATGTTCCGTCAGATCGCGGAAAGCGCTCAAGAATGCCCTGTTCGGAGCTGCACCCCCAACTTCCGATATGCCGGTCATGTCGGCCGTAGGTAAGTTCATCCACGAGCCGGTTCGACGAGCCGGCGCCCCTCTGTGCGACAGGAGATCGTGAGATGGAGCTTCGTTCGACCGTGATCACCGCTGCTGTGTCGGCTGCCGCGGCTTTGGCCGCGACCGGTATCACGTACGCCTCGACCGCTTCCGCTTCGGCGCCCCAGGAGGCTCCGGCCGTCGTCGCCGCCGCAACCGGCGGCAGTGGGCAGAACGGAACCAGCAAGGGCGACGAGGGCAACAACAGTAAGGGCAACGAGGGCAAGGGCAACGAGGGCAAGGACAACGACCGGGACGACGACGACAACGAGGGCAAGCGCGGCTACGAGGGTCGTATCCAGGTCAACGAGCGGTCGTACTCCCCTCACGCCGGTGACTGCATCACCGTGGTCAGCGGCCTGGGCGCGAAGACTCTGAACATCCGCAACGAGAGCCGCAAGGGCGTTGAGGTCTTCCGTGGGGTCGTCTGTGACAACGGCGCTCCCATCGCCACCGTCGGCCCGCACAGCTCCAGCTACGGCGTACGCCCGGGCTGGACCGAGGGCATCGACATCGACAACGGTGTAGTGGCCAGCTTCCGGGTGGTCAAGCGTCACCACGACGAGTACTAGGCCATAGCCAAGCACCTACTGGGACCCCGGCCCGCCGGAATCGGGCCGGGGTCCCAGTTTGACCCAGGTGAGTGGCGGTCACCTCCCCCACGGCCCTGCCGGTGCCGCATGCCGGGTGCACGGCATCCGGTGTCCGCGCGGCCGTCCCCGCGCCTTCACAGCCAGCCCCACCTGCGGCTTTACGCCGGTCGGCGTGGGTTCTCAGTGCGCCGCCCCCGGCTGTGTGCCCGGCGCTTTCCCGGTCCGCAAACGGGTGAGGAGTGACATGAGCATCCGCCTGGTGGAAGACGTGAGCGACGGCACCTACGTCCTGGACCGCCTCACCGTCACGCTGACGCCGGCGCTGCCCTGGCTGGGACACCAGGTCTGCTGGGAGATGAACGGCCACCTCAAGGAGCCCGTCGACCTGACCCGGGTCACCTGCAACGTGATCATGAAGTTCGGGCCGGTGAAGATGCTCGAGAGAAACCACAGCTTGCCCGGCCTGCTCGAGAGCCTTGGCGCGAGGCTCTCGGGTGACCTCAGGCCGGCTGCCGGACCGTGGCGGCAGACATGGAACCTTCAGCTCCCCGAAGCGGTGCCGGTGGCCGAGCACCGGATCCTGCTGCGCGCCCGGACGGACAGCGGACAGAACTTCCTCGCTCTGGACATCGCCCTGGACTTCAGCCACAGGTTCCGTCCATCCCCGGCGGACGGCGCAGCAGGCTCCCGCGTGCTGCACGGCTCACACCGGCGCTGACGGAGTCAATCGGGTCGCACGTGCGGGAGGCGGCCCTGCACATGGCGGGGGAGTGACGGCGACGCCGGCACATGAAGGCGACAAGCCGCCGTCGTGGCCTCGCACGCCACAGCCGACACAGGCAGCGGTGAACACGACTGGACGAGAGGGGCCGGCGGTCGGCAGACCGTCATAGGCATGGAATCCGTCCGCGCATTTCACCCGAGTGGCCTACATTTTGCCGTTTCGGGCATGCGGCGGTCCCCTGTTCGGCCCACTGTGGAAGCGGACCGACAACCGCCGCGTCCTTCCCCACCGGGAGGCGTCATGGCCGTGTTAGCCCTGCTCGTCCCGGTTCTGCTCATGCTCACGATGCTGGCGCTGGATGCGTTCGAGGACCACTTGTTTCCCCCCTCCCCGCCCCCCTCGCCTCCAGACGAGACAGCAGAGCAACCAGACAGCCCGTCCTGACGCATCATCATTACGCGGCCACCCGGGAGCGTTCTTCCCAGCCCACTGGCCGCGGTGGCGTCAGTCGGGGCGACCGCTGCGCCCAGTGCTCAGGCTGACCCCGCGGATGCCAAGGGCGCCTCGACGGTCGGGGCGAGCGCTCCTGCTCTCACCCCGCGGAGGAAACTCACCGCCACTACCTCGCCGACCTCGCGGACCCGGCGAGCGAGAGCTACTTCGCGTCGCGCCACTTCGCCGTGACCGCGAAGAAGCCGTCGAAGCCGTGGCGTTCGGTGATCACCGGGCCGGACGTCAAGGCCGCGTCTTCGTTCACCATCGAGGCGAAGACCTACGCCTTTCTCCGCACCACGTCCGGGGCGGACAGCCCCGCCGACAGCGCGAAGGCGAGCAGTAGGAGGGCGGGTGGATGGCCTGGGGGCCGTCGGCGACCCTTTGTCTGAAAACAGTCGTCCTGTGCGGTGGGGTCGGAGCGCGGTCCGACGGAGGCCCGTCTCCCACCGTCGGTGAAAGCGCCTGGTAAGACGGGGTGAAGGTGCGGAGCAGGTCAGGTTGTGTACTGGTGTTCGGTAGTGGATCAACGGCCGCTAACATCCCGTGCATGTCCGAAACCGCCGTGCTGCGCCTTCTGAAGAACGACCACCGCACCGCCAGGGCCGCCGCCGGCGAGAGCATCTCCTTTCCCGACGACTGTGCGAAGGCGCTCCTCGGTGAGCTGATGTCCGACGAAGTGGTCAAGGCCCTGTACCACGACGGCTGGGGCTACGCCGCGCTTACCACCTGCGGCCTCGTCCTCGTCAGAAGTCTGCCGACGCTGAAGGTGGCCCGGATTCCCGCGCCTTTGCTGATCCTGCGTCACGCGTACGGCGTGTTCGGCTCGGTCGACGTCCTGGTCGACGGCAAGCCGCACAAGCTGCACGGCTCGAAACTGGACCCGAAGGGAGAACTCCTCGGCACGGCCGGGCAGCTCCTGCCCCCCGGCTCGCCGTTGCGCCCCGGCCGCGGCAGACGGCTGTCCACGTGGGTGCGCAGGCACCCTGTCTCCGTGGCCGCGGCCGCGGCCGTGGTCGCCCTCGCCGGACTGAACCCGGGCTCGGGCGGGGAGAAGGCCGTGGCGCAGGACCGGACGTACCGCACCGCGGACGTGCCCGACTTCGAGGGGACGTTCCTCGCCTCGGCGGTGGCGAAGGCGCGTCTCGACGGGTGGAGGAAGGTGTCGGCCGCCGACGCCTCCTCCGCCCACCGGCCGGTGAAGCCCACCGCGCCGGGCTGGCGGGTGTGCTTCCAGAGTCCGTCCGCGAACGTGCCGGCCTGGCCGTCCCTCTCCCCGCTGACGCTCTACGCGGTGCCGGAACGGGAGGCATGCCCGGCATGGCTGCACGACTCGCGCCGGATTCTGATGCCCGGCCTGGTCGGTGAGCGGTTCGACGCCGCCTCGCGCACTCTCGTTGACCTGGGGCTCGACGACGTCGACGCCTTCCACGCCCACACCGGCGAGCGCCTGAACGAAGGCGGGTCGCGGGACCTGGACGACTGGCAGGTGTGCCGGCAGCACCCGGAATCGGGCAGCGAGGTCTCGACCACGACGCGCCCCGACCTGTGGCTGAGCGGTCCCGGCATCTCCTGCACCGAACCCAGCCCCAGCCCGGTGCCGAAGCCGAAGCCGAAGCCGAAACCCAAGCCTCGTCCTCAGCCGTCCTACGGCACCTCGGGCGGGGGCAGCGGGGGAGGCGGAACCGGTGGGGGCTCGTCCAGCCGCACGGGTTCCGGCAGCGGCGGTTCTTCCGGCACCTCGGGCGGCACCGGCGGTTCGAACGGCGGCAGCGCCACCGGCGGCCGGGTGGGTGTTCAGTTCGGACAGTACTGCGCTCCCGTCGGCGCCACCGCGACGACCGGCGACGGGCGGCCGGCGAAGTGCTTCATGGGCAGGGACGGCCAGGCTCGGTGGGGGTACAACTCCGGGTGACGCCACACGCCCCCGCTCATGCTGGCGGGCCGCATGCGGTCACCCGCGCCAGGCGTGCGTGGTCTGGCCAGTGAGGGCGGCGCGCCACCACGTCGAGCAACAAGGCCGCGCCGTTGATCCCTGTCGTCAGGGACAGCCCGGCTTCAATTCCGTTCCCGACAGCGCCCGTTACCCGCATGCGCTCCAGCCGGTCACTGGCAGCCTCGGCCCGGCGTCCGCCGGCCGGTAGGCGGCATGGTCAGGCTGCAAATTTCTGCGGAGCGGTTCGACGCCTGCCGTCTGACGCCGGCGTTGCGAAGGGTCACGCTGGAAGTCGAACGGGTTCCAGCGAGCTCTTCAGGTCCCATGGCCGGGCGGCCCGCGGCTCCTGCAGGCAGTCCAGGGCCGTCTGGTACCTCTGGGGATCGAGCCGCGCCTCGTGGGCGGCCATCCAGTGCTAGCTGGCGCCCTCGGTCTTGGTCGGCCGGCGAGGGGTCAGTCGGCCAGCGCTTGATCGAGGGTTTCGTGGCAGTCGATGAGGGTGTCGAGGCCGACGAGTTGCAGGGTGCGCAGCACCACGCCTGTCGGGCTTGCCAGGCGGAGCCAGCCGCCGGACTCGGTGAGGGCGCGGTGGGCGGCGATGAGGATGTTGATGCCAGTGGAGTCCAGGAAGGCCACTTGGCGCAGGTCCACGACGACACGGGGGCGGGGCGTGCCGGCGAGGTCCAGGGCGTGGGCGAGCGTGTCACCTGTGTGATGGTCGATCTCTCCGGCCACTGTCAGTACGTGGATGCCGTCAGTGGTGGCGGCCTCGATTGACAGCTGCTCCGGGTGCACAGCCTTGTTGATGTCCGCCACTTCTTCCTCAGCCATGTCGGTGATCCTGGCACAGCCAGGTCTTCATCCGGAATCCGCTGCCCCGTAGGGATCGGGGTGATGCCCGGGTGAGACGCAGGCAACACAAGGGAATCGTGTATCACTCTCGCTGGGGCGGGTAAGCGCGCGAACGTGAACGGGGTATTGAAGGTGGTCACGATGGAAGCAGTGCCTGTGGATGAGGACGGCACCACGCCGGGCGACCGGGTCCTGCACGCCACCGCGGCCCTGGACGGGGACGGCACGGTCATTGCCCAGGCCCGTCATCTGGCCGCCGACTTCCTGGCCCGCGTGCAGGCCGACCACGGCCTGCCCGTCTCGCAGCGGGCCATGGATCTGACCCAGCTGGTGGTCAGCGAGCTGGTCACCAACGCCATCAAGTACGCTCCCGGCCCAGTGCTGCTCGATGTGCGGATCGCCGGTGACACGGTCGAGGTCGCGGTGTGGGACTCCGACCCGGTACTGCCCGTCGCCCGCGCCGCGGACGTCGGCCGGGTGGGCCAGCACGGGCTGGAGATCGTCATGGCCGTCTGCCAGAGCTTCGAAGCACAGCGGGAACCGGTCGGCAAACGCATCACCGCCCGCATCGCCCTGCTGGACGACCCGGGCGGCGCCATCGCCGGCCACCGCCCCCTGTAGCAGCGGGACAGGCGCACAAGACGCACGGGACTTTTGCGCGAGCGGGCCGGCAGTAGCCGTACGCGGATCGGGTATCCCTACCGTGCTGTCTTCCGGGAGGGGGCCCGGCGCCGTGGTCATCGTTGCCCGCCCTGCGGCTGCCGACGGTGGCCTTCATGTGTCGTAGGTGATCAAAGTGTGACGACTTTCGGCGTGCATCTTCATGAAGGTGCTGGTCTCGCGATCATCCCCGTCCCCCTGTGACACTCCTGTCGGGTCGCACGCTGATCTAAGTGACCCCTGGGCGGGGTCATGGGGTGCCCAGCCTCCGGGGGGAGACATACGGGCGCCTCAGGGGCAGGCCCGGTTTCCCCCTGTAAACCGGGCCTGCCCTTGCTCTCGCTTGTCCGAATCGTCCGGCACGCTGCCGCTGTGCGGGACTGTGACACCAGCGCTGCTCTTGGCGCTGTATGAGTGGACCCAAGGGTCCGTGACGCTCGCTGTTCCCCGTTTGAGGGAGCAACTGCGTACGAGGGCAGGCAGGTACGTCCCCCGTCGTCTGCCTGCCCCGCATGGGGTGCCGTCGAGGGCCGCCGCGCTCGGCCGCAGTACCGGCCGGCCGGGCACCTGCGGCCCTTATGCGTGGGGGGTGTGGAAGTGCGAACGTTGTGGTGATCGGGGTGTGTATGCAAGGGCTGCTGGCCAACCGCTACCAGTTGGAGGAACGGCTGGGGCGCGGGGCGATGGGGGAGGTGTGGCGGGCCGCCGACCAGCTCCTGGAACGCCCCGTGGCCATCAAACTGCTGTTCGCGCAGGCGGCCGCGGAAGCCGAACGCTTTCGACTGGAGGCGCAGACCGCGGGCCGGCTCAACCACCCCAACGTCGTCGGCATGTACGACTTCGGCTCGCACCATGACCAGTTCTACCTCGTCATGGAGCTCGTCGACGGCTGGACTCTCGCACAGGAACGGTCCTTGCGTGGTGTGCTGAGCCCGCAGGGCGCGGCGGCAATCGCCGCTCAGGTGGCAGCCGGTCTGGCCGCGGCGCATCAGCGTGCAGTGATCCACCGGGACATCAAGCCCGCCAACGTGATGCTGAGCAAGCACGGCACAGCGAAGATCGCCGACTTCGGGATCGCCCGCTTCGCCGACGAAGCGGCCAGTGCCCTCACCGCCACCGGGAAGACCCTCGGCACGGCCGACTACCTCGCCCCCGAACGCGCCCTCGGGCGCCCCGCCCAGCCCGCCTCCGACGTCTACTCCCTCGGCTGCGTGCTCTACGAACTCCTCACCGGCAAACCCCCGTTCCGCGGCGCCACCTCACTGTCCGTGGTGCAGCAACACGTCAACGGCATTCCAGCACCGCCCAACCGGCTGCGCCCCCAGATACCGCAGCAACTCTCCGACTACGTGCTGCTCCTGCTCGCCAAGGACCCGGCCCACCGGCCCACAGCCGAGCAGGCTTCCTACTGGCTCGCCGGCTCCCACCGGACACCGACCCGGCCGGCACCTCGCAGCACGACGATCACGCCTGCGCCGCCCCTGGCTCCCGCTCCCGGCCCGCGGTCCCTTCCGTCCCAGAGCGCGACGCACCCCCGCCCGCGCGGGCGCCGCAGACTGGCCACCCAAGCTACGCTCTGCGGCATCGGCCTGGCGCTCTTCGCCGCCGCAGCAGCACTGGGAGCCTCGATGCGATCCAGCGAGAACGCCCCCTCGTCGCCCGCCCCGGCAACGGCCGCCCCGGCAGCGGTCACCTCCGCTCCAGCAACACGCACACCGTCCCCGTCGGCCGCATCCTCTGCCACGTCGGCCGTCACCGTGCCGCCCCCGCGGAACCGCGATGACGACCAGGACCACGAAAGCCGGGACAAGCAGGGGCGAGGGAAGAGCAAGAAACAGCACTCCCACGATTGAGCCGTGCCGTCCGCTGCACAACAGTCCCCGCGCCTCCAGGTATTCGGCGCCGCACCGGCCGCCCGGCCCACGAGCCGGGATGGTCGGGGGCGGGCGTGGACGTGATGGGCCGTGCGGCCGGCGGCAGATCGGCGATCCGCTGACTCGGGCCGGGCCGAGGCATCCGTGGGAGGGGGCGCGGTGCGCCGCCTCCCACGGACCCTCCAGCAGGGGAGTGTTGACGGGCGTCCTGGTTACAGGCCGCAGGAGCCGCGGTCCAGGTGGAAGTAGCGGGCGTTGGCCCAGCGGCACAGCCTGATGCCGACGGTGACGCCGACGATGGTGACCAAGGCGGGGAGGTATCCGCCGGCGACTTGGACGATCGGGATGGCCGGGCACCCGCCGGAGATCGCCCAGCCCGTGCCGAACAGCACAGCACCCGGGACCACGCCGGCGTGGATGCGCCCAGGGGTACGGCGGATTCGCAGCAGAGCGAACGCGCACACGATGATCACGACGGCGCCGGCGAAGGAGAGGAGCATGCGCAGGTCCTGGAAGGTGAACATGCGGTTCAGCTCGGTGTAGTCGCCGAAGCCGATGTTGGAGACGGTGAAGCCGAGAGCCAGGCCGGTGATGATGTTGGCCAGCAGAATCGCGCCCCGAGTACGCATCAGATCACCTTCCACAGCAGGAACGACACCGCGACGGCGGTACCGAAGAACACGGCGGTCGCAACGAGGCTGACCGGGCGCAGACGACCGCAGCCGTTGAGTCCGTGGCCGGAGCTGCATCCGCCGGCCAGCCGAGTGCCGAAGCCGACAAGCACGCCTCCGACGAACAGCAGGACGACCATGGTGATCGGATCGGCAGTGACCAGGTCGTGAAAGCCCGGTCCCATGTCGAAGCGGAGGTGGAACCGGCCCGAGGTGAGTGCGGCGATCAGCCCGCCGAGGAAGATCGACACCAGCAGGGCAGCCTGGGTGACCAACGGAGCTGGACCCGGGTCGGCGACCGGGGCGTCCTCACTCACCGTCGGCTCGGCATCCGATGCGAGTGGCTGAGGCGTCCCGTAGGCACCCGGCGGCACTGCGGGCGCGCTCGGGCCGGTGCCGAAGTGCTCCGCCGTAGCCGCGGCCAGGGCTTCCGCCAGGGCACGGTCGTCGGCGAACTCCGCGTCCATCTCCTCCAGGCGTCGCTCCCTGCGCCAGTGCAGCACGCGGTCCCACGCGGACGACACCCCGAAGGACCGGTCCGTGGTGAGGGCGTAGTTGATGGTGATCAAGGCGAGCCCGGCAGCGCCGGCCCACCAGGGCCAGTAGCCGCTCATGCGGGGCCTCCCATCCATTCGGTGAATCGAGCCCACAGGCCGCGCTTCGGGCGGTTCCCTTGCGGTGCGAGCCGGGACGGGCCGTCGTGGGGCTGGGGAAACTGAGGGGATGACGGCCGGTGGACCGAGACGGAGATCGGCGCGGATGCCGGCCCGAGCCCACTACCGGTCTCTGGCATCGCCGCAGGTCCTGACGGCTGGGGCGGCCGAGCCGGTTCGGGCTGCGACCAGGACGCGGCCTCAGACGCCCATTGATGGTGCTGGGCCGGTGGGGTCTGCCGGGGCTCTTGGCCGGCGACGCCGGACCGGCCCGTGTGGGTGGACGCGTCATCGAGGTGCCGCGCGCGGGCTCCGTTGGGCAGCAGACTGATCGGCACACGCTCCCCGGTCAGCGACATCTCGTAGCGCGCGCAACCGAGCCACTGATCCTCGCTGTCGCAGTAGTAGTCGCGCCACCCCTGCAAGCTGGATCTGAGCAAGGGGAAAAGGGGGCAGCCTGCGGCGTGCGAGCAACTCACGTTGCTCCCTTCTGACCGGCGCACACCACTCATTCGCCTGAGCGGTTGCCCGTTCTCGGTTTCATGCCCTCACCGCACCAGGCCGACGATCCCTGAAAGGGGCGGTGACGGCCTGTCAATGCGGAACGCTTCCCTTCATTACTCGGCCGGGCGTGATGGAACCACTGTGCCGGTGCCTCGAGCAACCTCAGGGACATCCGTCACCGTTACCGTTCGACCTCGCCGGGTGAGATATGTCATGCGGCACCCCAGGCCTTTCTGTCCCTCATAGTTGGATAAGGGCGTCAAAAGTCCCTGGTCGTGCGGGGGCTGACGCACGCTCATGGCTGGGCCTGTTGCCGAAGGATGCCCTTGATTCGTGGAGACCGTGTCCATTCGGAGATTCATTGTGGGGGAGATGTGAAATCCCGTTGTGACGAAACTGTTGATATTAATGAGCCGTACATCAGGTCGGCGTCAACGGAGGAAACCATGTGCCAACGTGCTGTCTGCGGGTCGTGCCGGAAGGCGACTTACGAGGGTTGCGGAAGACACGTGGAGCAAGTACTCGACGGCGTGCCGACACTTCAGCGATGCTCGTGCGAGCCCGCGGCGCGCACGAGTGCACGCACACAGGAGCCGGCACCTCCAACGCGGCCGGCACAGGTCCGGCCGGACACCAAGGACGGCCGGTGGGCCCAGCTCATCGCCTGGATGAAAAGCCCGGCATGACGTCAGCACAAGCTCCCCCCTGTGAGACGGTTCGGCGACGTCGGTCGGCTGACGGATACGCGCTCCGGTTGCCCGGAGCGCCTGGACTGGGCCGGTGCCTCGACTCCCTCACAACTGCCGGAGGGCGTGCAACGGCGTCGCGCCAGGGGGGCGCAGACAACCTGGGGGTAAGTACGCACCCGCCGCGCACGAGGTCATTGACGCCCTCCCCGGTTCGGCCGTCCAATGCGGCCGTGCTCCGCGGCGGTGCCGCCGAAGGCATGCGAGCCGCACTTTGATATCCGTCCCGGCGTCGCAGGAGGATGGCGTCTGCTGGCCGTGCCCGGGCGACGGCCACACCTCGCGGTCCGCAGTGCCGGAGCAGGGGCTGGTGCTGAGGCGTCGGGCGCCGCTCCGGCTTCATCGGATCAGTCTGTTTGGCTCTGTGCCGTGTGGATGGTGTGCTTGCCGTCGGCGTGATGGCCGTCAGTGACAGCAGGTCACGGCCGTCTGTAAGACCCCGGCGCTGCCGCTGGTGGGCAGAGGGCGAGGATGCGTGATGGTCAGAACCCGAGATCGCTCAGGCCGGGGTGGTTCTCCGGACGCCTGCCCAGGGGCCAGTGGTACTTGCGGTCGGATTCAGCAATCGGGAGATCGTTGATACAGGCGAGGCGGACCCGCATCAGGCCGTCCTCTCCGAAGTCCCAATTCTCGTTGCCGTACGAGCGGTACCACTGGCCGGAGTCGTCGTGGCATTCGTAGGCGAACCTCACGGCGATCCGGTTCCCGGTGAACGCCCACAATTCCTTGATGAGTCGATAGTCCAGCTCGCGGTGCCACTTGCGGGTCAGGAAGGCCACGATCTCTTCGCGTCCGTTGACGAACTCCGCTCGATTGCGCCAGCGCGAGTCCACCGTGTAGCCCAGCGACACCTTCTCAGGATCGCGTGAGTTCCAAGCGTCTTCTGCCAGCCGGACCTTCTCGATCGCCGTCTCCCGTGTGAACGGTGGCACCGGTGGACGTGTGGTCATGGCTGTTCCTCCCGGATGATGGGGTCTGCGAGTCACCCATGAACGGAGCGCGGGCCAGGCGACTGTAATCGGCCAGGCCCGTCACCTTCTTTGAGGCTAGCTGCGGTCTACCGCATGGGCCTGGGGGACACGTCGGTTGCGGAGTCCGCTTTCTACCGCGAGGCAGGGGCGCCTGATATGCCGACGCTGGTACTGCTGCACGGTTTTCCGACCAGTTCGCATATGTTTCGGGGTAGATGCCGGAGTTGGTCGACCGTTACCACTTGATGCTGATCCCCGCTATGGGTGGCCAGGCAGTCCTTGAGCCCGTCAAGGCCACTCAAAATAGCGGGTTCAAGCAGGGTGAGTGCGGGGAGCACGGGTTGGGGTGGCAGACCGGACAGCGTTCGGCTCCTTCGTTCAGGGCGGCGCGCGGCGGCCGACTTGCGCGCAGGCGGCGGCACCCTCCCAGCGCTTCGTGACCACCTGGCGGCCCCCCAGTCCGAAACGGTAGAGCCGGCCGGACAGGACGAAGGGGGAGCGGAGTGTGGCGACATCGAGCTCGTCGAGGGGGCCCAGGAGCGCGCTCGCCAAACCATGACTGGCTCGTAGTCACCCCACCAGGTGTGTGCGTTCACTCGCCCGGCGTCATGAAGTGGCTGTCGGGGTGAATGTTCGATGAGTGTGTCCCGGGGGCCGAAGTTCACCCGAAGGAGACACTCATGCAGGCATCTTCCGGGCGACAGCGTCGCAGGATCGTCCTCGGGGTCGCCACCGCACTGGCGACGGGCGTGGCCCTGACCGGCTACTCCGCTCTCCCGCAGGCCAAGGCGAACCTGCCCTTTCAAGCGATAGCGGGGGGTGACCCCGCCGGTGGCAAGGACGTGCCCTGCGGCGACCCAGCCGTCAAGCTCGACCGCATCACCCAGGGTTTCGTGAACGAGCTGGCCGCCCAGAACCCGCCGCCGCTGTCGACGCTCAGCACCAAGGCCGCGCGTGACGTCCTGAACAAGCTCCAGGCCGGCCCGGTGGAGAAGCTCCCGGCGGACGTCACACAGAAGACGATCAAGGGCGGCCCGACCGGCGAGGTCTCGCTGACCATCCTGCGCCCCAAGGGCGCCACGGGAACCCTGCCGGGCCTCGTCTACATCCACGGCGGCGGCTGGGTGCTGGGCAACGAGATGACCCACGACCGCCTGGTGCGCCAGCTCGCCGACGGGGCCAACGCGGCGGTCGTCTTCGTCAACTACACGCCGTCTCCCGAGGCGCGCTACCCCGTCGCCATCGAGCAGGCGTACGTGGCCTCGAAGTGGGTGGCCGAGCACGGCCAGGAGATCGGCATCGACCGTACGCGGCTGGCCGTGGCCGGTGACTCGGTCGGAGGTGACATGACCGCCGCCGTGACCATGATGGCCAAGGAGCGCGGCGGCGTGAAGTTCCGCGAGCAGGTGCTCCTGTATCCGGTCACGGACGCCAACTTCAACACCGCCTCATACCAGCGCTTCGCGGAGAACTGCTGGCTCACCAAGGCCAACATGAAGTACTTCTGGGACCAGTACGCCCCCAGCGCGGCCGACCGTGAGCAGCCCCTCGCCTCGCCCAACAGGGCGACCACTCAGCAGCTCCGCGGGCTTCCCCCGGCCCTGGTCGTCACCGACTCCGACGTCCTGCGGGACGGTGCGCTGGCCTACGCAGCCAAGCTGCGCGCCGCCGGGGTCCCGGTCGAGCACCTCGACTACCCGGAAACGGTGCACGACTTCATGATGCTCAACGCCCTCCGGGACACCCCCTCGGCGAAGGACGCGGTGGCCAGGACCAGCGCCGCCCTCCGCAAGGCCCTGCACGGCTGACGGTTCACCGGCACACCTGTCGCCCGCGGTGAGGACCCCCGTGGGCGACACCGGCCTGCAGCACCGAGGGTGGCGATGCGGTTCGTCGTCGGCCTGGACGTGAACGCCGCGTCCCTCGCGGCCGCGTCCCGGACGCCGGTCGACGCGAGCCGCGACATCGCCGGCCCTGCCCGATGCGGACGGACGGCGTTCGAACGCGCCGCGACCCCGGCTTCGCGCCGGTCGTACCAGCGGCGCGCTTCGCCGGGGTCGCGGGCTACGCCCGTGATGTCACGCGATGTCGACCATCTCGGCCACGCCGTCCAGCATCTGGGAGGGGTCCAGGACGACGGGCAGCTCGGTCAGGCCCCGGAACGCGGGGAAGGGGACGGTGAGCCACTGGGCCTTGTCCGCCGGCAGGGCCAGGGAGAGTTCCGGGAAGCGACGGAAGAGCGAGGCCAGGGCGATCTGCATCTCCATCCTCGCCAGCGGTGCGCCGAGGCAGTAGTGCGGCCCCGTACCGAAGCCCAGGTGGTTGCTCTGCACACCCGGCCGGGCGATGTCGAAGGTGTCGGGGCTCTCGAAGGCAGCGGCGTCCCGGTTGGCCGAGGTGACCGCGATCTGCACCAGCGAACCCTTGGGAATGAGCGTCCCCGCGATGGTGATGTCCTCGAGGGCGTGGCGGAAGGTCGCGTTCTCGACCGAGCCCTCGAAGCGGATGATCTCCTCGATCGCGTTCGGGAGGAGGTCAGGTGAGTCGATCACCTGCCTGAGCTGCTCGGGATGGGTGAGCAGGGTGTAGACGGCGTTGCCGATGAGGTACGCGGTCGTCTTGTGGCCCGCGAACAGCAGCACCCACAGCGTGGACAGCAACTCACCGTCCGTCAGCGACTCCTGTTCGTCCCGCGTCTGGATGAGGACGCTGAGCAGGTCGTCCTCAGGGGCCTTGCGCTTACGGGCGATCAGGACCTCGAAGTACTCCCGCAGAGTGTTCTCCGCCTCGGCCAGCCGGTCCTTGTCCTTCTTGCTGAAACCGGTCCGCGCGACGACGCTGCACCACTGCTGGACCTCCTGCCTCTCCTCCTCGGGGACGCCGATCAGTTCGCAGATCACCTGGAGGGGCAGCGGGAAGGCGAAGGCCGACAGGAGATCGACGGGCTGCGGGGTGGAGCACTTGTCGAGCAGCGCGTCGGTGATCTCCTGGATCCGCGGGCGCAGGGCCTCGATACGGCGGGGGACGAAGGCCTTGCTGACGATCCGGCGCAGCCGCGTGTGCTTCGGCGGGTCGGCGAACAGCATGTTGTCGTCCAGGGCGATGGAGGAGTCGCCGAAGATGGACCGGTAGGCGTCGATGGCCGCGTACATGTCCTTGCTGATCCTCGGGTCGGCCAGGGCGGCCTTCGCGTCCTCGAACCGGGTGATCAGGTACGAGTCCACACCGTGCGGCGGGGTGATGCGGCAGACCGGCGCGTTCTCCCGCAGGTGCTGGTAAAGGGGGTGCGGGTTGGCCCGGTATTCCGGGCAACCACGGGATGCCGCGTCCACGGCCCGAGCTGTCTCTTCCGCGGTCTCCTGCTCCTGCATCTGAGTCATCGACGGCCCTTCTTCTCTTCCCACGGTGGCACGGGTCGGCTGCAACGCTGGAATGCATTGACGCCACTCGGAACCGGAAAACGCGATTCACCCTGACGCGGACCTGTGTCGTCGGCACGGCAGGGAAGCGGAAAAAGCACTGCGCCGTCCGGGGGAAGGCTCGATTGCCGACCCCAGGGGCCTGTGACAGGTTCGGACCCAGGGTCGCCACGCATACGAATCGCTGCCCGAACTACCGCTGCGTCGATGAAGGAGGACGGGCCGTGGACACGCGCGAAAATGAAATGGTGCCGGTACTGATCGTGGGCGGTTCGCTCGTCGGACTGTCCGCGTCGGTGTTTCTTGGAAGACTGGGCGTCAGCCACATGGTCGCCGAACGCCGGGCCGCCACTTCCGAGCACCCCCGGGGCCGGGGGAACAACATGCGGACGATGGAGTTGTTCCGCACCGCCGGCCTGGAACCGGACATCAGAAAGGCCGCGGCCAACCTGTCCGGCAATCACGGCATCATGCAGACGGACAAACTGTCGGGCGGTCAGAGCCGATGGCTCTCGGCCCGGCTCACCGGCGGGAAGCCCCCCGAGAAGGACGTGTGCTCCACCCTGCGGTGCGCGTGCAGCCAGAACGACCTGGAGCCGGTCCTGCTGGACCACGCCCGTCGACTGGGCGGGGACGTGCGCTTCGGTACGGAGCTGGTCTCCTTCACCGAGGACCGGGACGGCGTGACGTGCGAACTGCGCGAACGGGAGAGCGGCCGGACGTACACGATGCGCACGGCCTACCTCCTGGCGGCCGACGGCCCGCGCAGCCCCGTGCGCGAGCGGCTGGGCATTGGGCAGAGCGGAGGGGGCGATCTGTTCCACAACGTCAGCGTCACCTTCCGCAGCAAGCTCCTGAGCGGGGTGGTGGGCGATCAGCGCTTCCTCGTCTGCTACCTGAACGGGACCGAGGGCGACGGGGTCCTGCTGCCCGTCGACAACGAGGAGAAGTGGGTCTTCCACATCCCGTGGTTCCCCGAGCGCGGCCAGACGCTCGAGCACTTCACCGACACGCGCATCGCCGACCACATCAGGGCCGCCGCCGGCGTACGGGACCTGGACGTCGAGGTCACCGGGCGTGCCCCGTGGCACGCGGCGGACCGGGTCGCCGACCGCTACCGGCAGGGCCGCGTCTTCCTCGTCGGTGACTCGGCCCATGAGATGCCCCCCACCGGTGCGTTCGGATCCAACACGGGCATCCAGGACGCCCACAACCTGGCCTGGAAGCTCACCGCGGTACTGCACGGCTGGGGGGGAGAGGGCCTGCTGGACACCTACGAGAACGAACGGCGCCCGGTCGCCCTGGCCACGATCGCCCGGGCCATCGAGCAGGCGGCACGCGAGGAGCACCCCGGTTACGCCGCCGCGCAGGGCGCGAACCAGAGCACGGACCTGATGACCGTGGCCCTCGGCTACCGCTACCTCTCCACGGCCGTGTCCGGCGCGGACACCGAAGCGCCGACCATCCCGGAAACGCTCCGCCTCCAGGCCGACCCCGGCACCCGCGCCCCGCACATGACCGTCGTGCACAACGGGGACACCAAGTCGACCATCGACCTGTACGAGCGGTCCTTCGTCCTGCTCTGCGGACTTGCGGACGGGCCCTGGCCGTCGGCCGCCCACGCCGCGGCGGCCAAGCTCGGCGTCCCCCTGGTGCCCTACCGGGCCGGCGCCGGCCCGGACTTCGACCTCGACACCTCGCCCGCCCTCGACGCCGGTGCCGAGGACTGGGCCGCCACGCACGGCGTCACCCCGCAGGGCGCTGTGCTCGTGCGCCCCGACGGAATGGTCGCCTGGCGCGCCGGCGGCCTTCCCGCGAACCCTGAGGACGAGTTGACGCACGTTCTGCAAGGCCTCCTCAGCCGCTGATCCCGTCTCACACGCCCTCGAACCGTTCCACCACCAGGAGCCCATCCATGTCTCAAGCCGCCGAGACCACCGACCTGCACGCTCCGGGCGACATAGGCCTGGGCACCGCACTGGGCGCCGACGACGCCCGGCACGAACGAATAGACGTCCACCACCACTACACCGCCCCCGAATGGGTGCGGTGGGCCGAGGCGAACGGGATCGCGGACCGTGACAAACTGCCGCCGTGGACCCGGTGGGACGAGGCCACCGCCCTGGACCTGATGGATCGGACCGGCACGCGCACCAGCATCCTCACCGTCGCCATGCTGGGACGCTTCCAGGACGCCGCGACACGCAAGGAGAGCACGCGGGTCGCCCTCGACGCCGCCGGCGACCTGACCGTCCGGCACCCCGGCCGCTTCGCCTTCTTCGCACCCGTCTTCCTCGACGACGCCGAACTCTCCCGCTGGTCCGTCACCCACGGGATGGACCAGCTCGGCGCGGTGGGCGTCAGTGCGCGCACCAGCACGGGCAGCACGTATCTGGGCGACCCCGAACTCGACCCGATCATGGCGGAGCTCGACGAACGCGCCGCTGTGATCAGCACGCACCCCATGCAGGTGAACATCTCCGGCGCCCCCGAGGGTGTACCGCCGTTCGTGTGCGACTTCCTCATGGACACGACCCGCGCCGCACTGAGCCTGATCATGAACGGCACGCTGGACCGTTTCCCGCGGCTCACGTTCATCCTCCCGCACGGCGGCGGGTACCTCCCCTACATCGCGAGCCGGATCGAGGTCTTCGGGCGCCAGCTCGTCCCCGCCGTCGACCCCGGCCGCGTCCGCGACTACCTGCACCGCTTCTACTACGACACGGCCGCACCCATGTCCCCGTCGGCCACCCCCACTCTCCTGGCCGCCGCGGGTTCCTCCCGCATCCTCTACGGCAGCGACTGGCCGCCGACCCCCACCCGCGTGGTCGCCGAGGTGACAACTCCCGCTCTGGACAGGGATCCCGCCCTCGGCGACCAGGAGCGCGGTCACATCAACCGCGGGAACGCCCTGCGTCTCCTGCCCGCCCTCGCGCCGGCCTGAGCCCGCCTGGCGGCGGTCCTCGTACCTCTTGCGCGAGTGCCGCGGAGGGACGCTGCCCGGCCCGCTCGGCGCTCGGACGGACATCGGCCGTGCGGCTCCTCCCACCGAGCCGCACGGCCGACGCGCGGGTTCGCCGCGGACGCCGCCCGCGTGCCTCCGGGTTCTCATCATCAGTTGTGTGCCGGTGATGTCGGAGTAGCAGCGGTGGCAGCCCGATCCGGCCGTACCTAGGCTCGCTAGCGGAAACGACAACGCGGGAAGGAACCAGAATGCCTCAGCTGGACGAAGAAGAGATCCGCGTCAGCGCGATCGATACGGCGGATCAACCCCGAACGCTCGCAGGCGCACTGCGTTCCGCCGTGAAGGACACCATGCTGCTGCCGGTGTTCCTGGTCCTCACCGCCATGATGGTGGCACTGTGGCTCATGGGTATGCCCTTCATGCAGGCCTTGACCATTTCGACCGCGTTGAAGATTTCGATGGTTCTGTTCGAAACGCACCGGCGGCCTTGCACGTCGAAGAGTTGACGCGCGGCGCCCCTCTCGGCTCCGGGAGCCGGAGGGTGCCTGCACGGGACTGACGACTCGGGGGGCAGGTTCCTTCTTCGACGGGCGCTTCTTCGACGGGCAATTCTCCTGGGCCGGGGCGCCTCTCCCCGGGGCGGCTGGGCGGCGCACTTCTGCGGTCCCCGCCCGGCCTCAGGCTCCGCGACCCGCCTTCTCGCCGGCCCCGCTCTCCCCGAGGCCCCGCGGCACGGCCGCCGCGAGGCCGTCGCGCCCCGGATGCGCCCGGCGCTGGCGCAGGTCGGCCACCGCCAGGACCAGGGCGACGAGGATGATCGCCGTGGCGGTGAGCAACCCCAGCTGAAGGGCTGTCGTGGAGCGGCCGTGGTTGGCGACGTGCGCGAAATAGACGGAACCGACCACGGCGATACCGGCGGCCGATCCGATGCGCTGCCCGGTCTGCAGCACCCCGCCCGCCGCACCGGCACGTCGTACCGGCACGAGCGTGAGCGTGAGGGTCGTGTTGGGCGAGACCGTGAGTCCGGACCCGATTCCCCCGACGACCAGCGGCAGCGCCATGGCCCAGCCCACGCCGTCGCCGGGCACGAGCTGAACGGCGACGACGACCCCGAGCAATCCGAGAGCGACCCCGCTCAGGCCGATGACGACCAGGCCGCGGCCGTAGCGCATCACCAGCCGTCCCCCGATGGCCGCGCCGACCGCCGAGGCGGCCGCGAAGGGCAGGATCGTCACACCCGCGGCGAGCGCGCTGTATCCCGCGGTGTTCTGCAGGAACAGTGACAGGACGAAGAAGATGGTGGTCAGCCCGGCGAAGAACATGAGGCTGATCAGAGCGCCGAGCGTGAAGGAGCGCAGGGAGAACAGCCCGAGGTCGACCAGCGGTGCCTTTCCGAGGCGTCCCCGGGCCCTCTCCCACACCCAGAAGGCCCCGAGCAGCGTTGCGGCCACCGGAATCAGCAGCCACTTCGCCCGGCCCTGCCACTGCTGCTCCTGCACCAGGGGCAGCAGCAGCGCGAGTACCCCCGCGCCGAGCAGCAGTACGCCGAACGGGTCGAACTTCTCCCGTCGGACGTCCGGCACCGGGAGACGGGGCAGCAGCCGGTTCCCCGCGACCAGGGCCGCCACCCCGATCGGCACGTTGACGAAGAACACCCACCGCCATCCGTCGGCCGTGCCGAACGCGTGGATCAGCAGTCCGCCCGCCAGCGGGCCCACCGCGGTGGACACGGCGACGACGCTGCCGTGGAAGCCGAACGCCCGGGCTCGCTCGGCACCCTGGAACATCTGCTGGATCAGCCCCGAGGTCTGCGGTGCGACCACACCGGCGGCCGCACCCTGGATCAGCCGGCACACCACCAGCCAGGTGGGGCCGGCGGCGAGGCCGCACGCCACCGACGCGGCCGTGAACACGGCGAGTCCGAACAACAACGCCTGGCGACGGCCCCGCAGGTCACCCAGTCGTCCGGCCGGTGCCAGCGCGAGCCCGAAAGCGAGGGCGTACCCGGACACCACCCAGGACTGGGTGGCTTCGGAGGCACCGAGCCCGCGCTCCATGGAAGGCAGCGCCACGTTCACGATCGAGACGTCGAGCAGCGAGATGAATCCCGCGGTCAGACAGACCCCGAGCGCTTTCCACCGCCGGTCGTCGAGAGCGGGCCGGGTCATTTCTGTGGTCATGTGATCACGCTATGCAGCCACGGCCGGTCGCACCAGCCGGGAAAGGGAGCCGGGACGCGGGCTGGCCGAGCCCGGCACGGCTTCGTGGGGGGCGCCGGCGGTCGCGCCCTCGATGGCGGCCCCCTCCCTGCAGGGTCAGTGCGGCGCAAGAGCCTCGGTGTGACTTTCCGGAGCGTGTCGGTCACTCTCAGCTGTCCTTGGCCGGGCGTCATCCGCATGCTGCGATAAACTGAGGCTGAACTGTGGGCGCCCGCCGTCCCCTCGCGGCTCGGCCGCCCGACGGTGCGGCACGGTGGTACCTGCTCGGTCAGCGGGAAATCCATGCCAACAGCCCCAGGGGACGGTTGCCTTCCCGTAGGCCCGTTCTCCCGTAGGTCGGTTCATGGACCTCAACACCATCACCGAAGTAATCCGGCAGCCGTCCGAGCAGCCAGGCATGGACTGGCATGAGGGCGACGCCTGGCTCGCAGGCGGAACATGGCTCTATTCCACCGAACAGCCGGACCTGCGACGGCTGATCGACCTCACGGCGTTGCGCTGGGAGCCTCTTGTTCCGACGGACGAGGGTCTGGAGATCAGCGCCACCTGCACCATCCGCGACCTCTACACCTTTCCGTGGCCGGAGACCTGGACCGCCGGAATTCTCTTCCGGAAGAGCTGCGAGGCATTCCTGTCCTCGTTCAAGGTCTGGAACGCGGCGACCGTCGGCGGAAACATCTGCATGTCCTTGCCCGCCGGCCCGATGATCACGTTGACGGTCGCGCTCGAGGCGCGGTACGAGCTCTGGGCGCCCGACGGCTCCGTACGCTTCGTCGACGCCCTCGATTTCGTCACGGGCGACCACCGCAACATTCTCGCCCCCGGGGAGATCCTCCGGCGCATCACCATTCCGGAGTACGCGCTGCGCAAACGCACCGCGCACCGTCGCTTCACGCTCACCCGGCTCGGCCGCTCGACGGTGTTCCTCGTCGGCACGCAACGTCCGGGAGCGAACGACCTGCTGCTCACCGTCACCGCCGGCACCACACGGCCGCTCCGCACCGCCTTCGTGTCACTGCCCGATGCCCGAACCCTGCGGCAGCGCATCGACGCCGTGCCCGCCGACGTCTGGTTCGCCGATCCCAACGGGACCCCCGACCACCGTCTGCACCTGTCACGGCACTTCGCCGAAGAGATCCGCCGCGAACTCATGGCTGGGGACCTGCCATGACCTACATCGTGAACGGCCGGAGATTCGACCGGGAACCGGCCCCGGGCCAGTGTCTGCGCACGTTCCTGCGTGCACTCGGCCACTTCGGCGTCAAGAAGGGGTGTGACGCGGGCGACTGCGGCGCCTGCACGGTGTGGCTGGACGGCGTACCGGTACACAGCTGCATCACCCCCGCCTTCCGTGCGAACGGCCGTGAGGTGACCACGATCGAGGGCCTCGGGCGACCAGGCGCCCCGCATCCCATGCAGCGGCAGTTCGAGGACGCCCCGGGGTTCCAGTGCGGTTTCTGCACCGCAGGGATGATCATGACGTCGGCGACCTTCACCGAGGATCAGAAGGCGGATCTGCCACGGGCGTTGAAGGGGAACCTCTGCCGCTGTACCGGCTACCGGGCGATCGAGGACGCCGTGAAGGGCGTCAGTGCGGTGGAGACGGCAGCACCGGGCAAGGCTGTCGGGAGGAGCGTCGGCGCGCCCGCGGGCCATGACGTGGTGACCGGTCACGCCAAGTTCACCATGGACACGCGGATCGACGGCATGCTGCACCTCAAGGTGCTGCACTCGCCCCACGCCCACGCCCGGATCCTCTCGATCGACAAGAGCGCCGCCCTCGCGGTGCCCGGCGTGCATCGGGTCTACACCTGGGAAGACGTACCCCGCAGACGCTTCACCACGGCGATCCACACCGACCACCTGGTCGACCCGGACGACACCTACATCCTCGACGACACGGTCCGCTTCGCCGGTCAGCGCGTCGCCGCGGTCCTGGCCGACACGATCGGGGCGGCGGAGGAGGGCTGCCGGCGTCTCGCGGTCGAGTACGAGGAACTGCCGGCGGTGTTCGACCCGGAGGCGGCGATGGCCGACGGCGCACCCCAGCTGCACGGCTCGCACGATCCGTTCGTCCGCGACCCCGGCCACAACATCCTGGTCGAACTCCACTCGCACATCGGTGACGTCGACGCGGGGTTCGCCGCGGCGGACGTGATCCACGAAGGCACGTACTCCTCCCCGCGGGTGCAGCACGCACATCTGGAGACCCACGGTTCGATCGCCTGGATGGAGGACGGTCGACTGAACGTCCGCACCAGTTCCCAGTCACCGTCGATCGCGAAAGTCAAGCTGGAGTACCTGTTCGCGCTGCGCCCGGACCAGGTGAGGGTGTTCTGCAAGCGCGTCGGCGGCGGATTCGGCGGCAAGCAGGAGGTGATCGCGGAGGACCTGGTCGCGCTGGCCACCCTGGACACCGGACGGCCCACCTGTTTCGAGTACACCCGTGAGGAGGAGTTCACCACGGCCTCGCCGCGGCATCCGATGAGCCTGACGGTCAAGCTCGGCGCGAAGGCCGACGGAACGCTCACCGCCTTCCAGGTACGCAACGTGTCGAACACCGGTGCCTACGGGAACCACGGCGGCGAAACGCTGTACGCGGGCGGAGCCGCCGTCATGATCTACCGCTGCCCCAACAAGAAGTACGACGCGTACTCCGTCTACACGAACACCGTGCCGAGCGGGGCGCTGCGCGGTTACGGCATGACGCAGCCGGCCTTCGCCGTGGAGTCGGCGATGGACGAACTGGCCCGCGCCCTGCACATCGACCCGCTCGAACTGCGCCGGCGCAACATCGTGCGGCCGGGTGAGCCCCTGCTCGCGATGCACGAGGGCCCCGACGACGTGATCTTCACGGAGGACGGCCTCGGCCGGTGCATCGACCTGGTGGGCGACGCCCTGGCTCGTACGGCCGACCAGCCGCCCCCCGGCCCCGAGTGGCTCGTCGGAGCCGGCGTGGCCAGTTCCCTGCACGAGACCGCGCCCCCGACGGACCACCTCTCCGAGGCATGGGTCACGCTGGGCGACGATCTCATCTACGAACTGGCCGTCGGAACCCCCGAGTTCGGGGAGGGAACCTCCACGGCCCATGTCCAGATCGCAGCCAACCAGCTGGGTACGACACCGTCACGGATCCGTCTGGTGCAGTCCGACACCGACCGCACGGGATTCGACACCGGTGCCTTCGCCAGCGCGGGCCTCTTCGTGGCGGGCAACGCGGTCCTGCGAGCGGCCAATGCCGTGCGCGACCGCATTCTGCAATTCGCCGCCGCGTACACGGACATCCATGTCGTGATGTGCACGATGGACGACGACGGTGTCGTCTGCGGGGACCGGCGGGTGTCGCTGGCCGGACTTGTCGCGCTGGCCCGGAGGCGTGGAATCCGCTTCACCGCCGCCCGCAAGGCATACGGCTCACCCCGCAGTGTCACCTCCAACACGCAGGGGTTCCGGGTCGCGGTGCACCGTGTGACGGGTGAGATACGGATCCTGTTCAGCGTGCAGGCGGCCGACGCCGGGGTGATCATCAACCCGGCGCAGGTCCGGGGACAGGTGGAGGGCGGTGTCGCCCAGGGAATCGGCTTCGCGCTGACCGAGAACCATCAGGTCGACGGCAACGGCGTCATGGTCAACCCGAACCTCCGGAACTACCGCATCCCCACCTATGCGGACTGCCCCCGTACCGAGGTCCTCCTGGTGGGCTCGGCGGATTCGGCCGGGCCCCTGCGGGCGAAGGGGATGGCGGAGTGCTGCATCAATCCGGTGGCTCCCGCGCTCGCGAACGCGGTACATGACGCCACGGGTGTCCGCTACCGTGCGCTGCCGCTGACTCCGGAACGCATTTACGGCCGACTCTCCGCGGAGCAGTCGGTGGCGACGGGTTGAACCACCATGAACACCGACAAGAACGTAGCCGCTGTGGCGACGGCGATCATCGGCCAGAAGGTCCTGCCCGGCATGGAGCGGGAGTTCGAGTCATGGCAGGAGGATCTCAACGCCGCGGCCGCCTACTACCCCGGTTTCCTCGGCGCCGAGGTCTCCCCGCCGACGGCGCTGCAGTCCGACTGGGTCGTCGTGTACCGGTTCGACTCGGTGTCACATCTGCAGGCGTGGATCAACAGCGCGACCAGGCAGACGTATCTCGACGTGGGCGCCAAGTACTTCGACGGTCCAGCGACCCAGCAGGTGGTCAGCAGCGGCACCCAGTCACTGGATCCGCTGGTCACCGTGGTGGTCACTCACCGCGTCTCGCCGAACCAGGTCGACGACTTCCTCGCCTGGCAGCACGACATGGTCCAGGAGGAGAGCAAGTTCGAGGGGTTTCGCGGGACCGAGCTCTTCCGCCCCATCGAGGGGCTTCAGGAGGAATGGACCACGCTGTACCGCTACGACAGCGCGGAACACCTCGACGCGTGGCTGACGTCGCCCCAACGGCAGAGGATCCTGGCCGAGGGCGAGAAGTTCAGCGACTTCCACCTGCATACGATCGACAACTCGTTCGGCAGTTGGTTCGCCTTCGAGGGCAACGGCAAGGAGGCACCGCCGCCACCCTCCGAGACCAGGACCTCCCTCGCGGTCTGGGTCGGCCTGTACCCGACTGTCGTGCTGCTGACGCTTGCTCTGTCCCCGCTGCACATGCCGCTCTGGATCGGCCTGCTCGTGGGCAACCTGCTGTCGAGTTTCCTCATGAGCTTCCTGACCATGCCCTACTACGTGAACCCGTTGCTCGGGCGATGGCTGCGGCCGGCACGGGACGAACCGGCCAGGGCCAAGCTCCGTGGTCTCGGTATCGTCGCGGTGGCGATGGCCTTCTGGGTCGTCGTCTTCTACCTCGTCACGGTCCGGTTCTGGACGCTGCCCTGACCGGCGCCATCGGTAGCCTGCCGTCCGGAAAAGCCCCGCGGCTTCTTCACGAGGCGGTGCCGGTCGCCCCCGTGGGGCGGTCAGAGTGTGGCGGAAGGCGTGTCACCGTTCTGGGCTTGGCGGGCCCGTTCGGCGAGCACCGTGGCCAGGTCCCGGGCACTGTCCTCGGTGACGGCGTCTTTTTTGTCCTTGTTCGTTGAATCCGTCATCGTCCACAGCAGTGTCGTGCCGACCCGGGCCTGGGTGATGGTGCCGGGCTCGCCGTGGAAGCCGAAGGCGCCGATCCGGGCGTCGCGTTTCTCACCGACCGGGCCGAGGCTGAAGGTCCTGGCCCGCTGTCCCGTCCTCTTGCCGTAGTAGTTCCAGAGCACGTCGTACGCCTCGCCGGCGGCCCGTTCGCTGTCGTAGGCGACGATCAGGAAGGTGGCCACGGCGGTGCTGTCGTCGCGTCGGAAGGCCGAGGTGCCGTAGAAGCGGGAGTTCTCGCAGCCCGCGTTGTCTTTGATGGGGCAGGCCGCTGAACGGTAGAGCTTGTCCATCTTTACGGCCGAGGGTCGGGTGGAAGCCTTCCAGCCCGTCATGGCCCCGCCATCCGGCAACGTCTTTTGTACTTGTTCCTTTGTGAGGGCCACCGCCTTGCCGTTCCCGGTGTCGATCTGCGTGCCACCGCCACAGCCGGCCAGCAGCAGCGCCGCAGCGATCGCCAAGAACCATCGGTCGTTCCTCATGAACACGCCCACCACCCCTCGAGTGGTGATCCTACGCGGACCGTTGACCGGACAGCAGGCGCTCGACTTCGGCTGACGCCGTCTTACCGGCGGGGGTGTTCACTGGCTCGCACCAGGGCTCGTGCCAGGTCGGCGGTTTCCGAGAGAGTGTCGATCGGGAGCGGCTGGGTGGCGAGAGCGCCTTCGTGCAGCACGAAGAGTTGGGTGGCGAGGGTGGCGGGGTCCGAGCAGTCGGCTGCGACGGCGAGCTCCTTGAACAGGTTCAGCAGCCAGAGCTTCTGGTTCGCGGCGATGCGGTGCGCGGGATGTGACGGGTCGGGGAGTTCGGCCAGCGCGTTGATGAACGCACACCCGCGGGTATTGGTCTTGCTCCAGGTCCGCAGCGCGTCGAAGGGTGCGGTGACGGCCTCGACGCGCCGCTCGCACCTGTCGACGGTGGAGCGGACCAGTGACCGCCAGCGCTGGTCACGTTCCGCCAGGTAGGTCGCCACGAGGCGGTCCTTCGAACCGAACTGGTTGTACAGGGTTCGCTTGGTCACGCCTGACTGCTCCGCGATCAGATCCACGCCGACCGCTGTGATGCCGCGGTTGTAGAACAGTTCCTCGGCCGCCGCGACGATGCGGCGGCCGGCCGGTGTCATGGTCCGCGCTTCCTGCACCGGACGCCCTTCACTGATCGGTGTAGCGGAGCCTATGTTCACAGATCAGTATACCTTGGAGGAGGTTCATGTGATGGGCGTGCCCGAGACCATGCGCGCGGTGCGGATCGCAGAGCACGGAGGTCCGGAGGTTCTCGAGGTGACGGAAGTGGCCGTGCCCACTCCGCAGGCCGGAGAGGTACTGGTCCAGGTCAGCGCGGCGGCGCTGAACAACACCGACCTGTGGACCCGGGAGGGCGCCTATGGCCGCCCCGGAGACCCGGAAGCACTGTCGGGCTGGCGAGGCCCCGTCGCCTTCCCGCGCACCCAGGGCGCCGACGTGGCCGGCCGGGTCGTGGCGGTCGGCGGCGACGTGGACCAGTGCCTCGTCGGTCGCCGAGTGGTCGTCGACCCCGCCATCTACGACGCCGAGGGACCGGATGCGAACCCCGTGGGCCTGATGGGGAGCGAACGCGACGGCGGTTACGCCGAGTACGTGACCGCGTCGGCGGAGCGTGTACATGACGTGACAACCTCCCCGCTCTCGGACGAGCAGCTCGCGACGTTGCCGACCGCCTACGGCACGGCGCTGGGCATGATCGAGCGGGGCCGGCTGCAGGAGGGAGAGACCGTCATGGTTTCCGGAGCCTCCGGCGGTGTCGGCATCGCGCTGGTGCAGATCGCCCGTGCGCGCGGCGCGCGGGTGCTCGCCATCAGCAGCGAATCCAAGATCGATGCGGTACGCGAGGCCGGCGCGCACGAAGTCGTCGACCGCGCACGAGACGTTGCCGAGCAGATCCGCGCTGCCGCCCCGGACGGCATCGATGTCGCACTCGACGTCGTCGCCGGGGATCTGCTGAGCGAGGGGCTGCCGCTACTGCGCGAGGGCGGCCGGTGGGTCATCGCCGGCGCACTCGGCGGCTACACCGTGACCTTTGATGCGCGCCGTCTCTACCTGCACAATGCGCAGATCATCGGCTCCGCGATGCACACACCCACGCACTTCGACCTCCTCATGGACCTTGCGCGTCAGGGGGAGATCCAGCCCGTTGTCGCGGCGAGGTTCCCACTGGATCAGGCTGCTCAGGCGCAGGACGAACTCGCCCGCAGGGCGCACGTGGGAAAGATCGTCCTGCACCCGTAGCGCATCCGGAGCCGTACCGTATCGACGGTTCTGGGAGGGGCTGGTCAAGGCCAAGGGCCAAGGGCCTCAGGGGCGGGGAGGAGCCGCCGAAGGCGACGAACGTCATCGACCCGATGAGGGTGCTCGGGGGAAGCCTCTGGCCTGCCCGCTTCGGCCGCGCAGGCAAGAAGCCGGCTGCTGCGCTCGCAGCCGACGTCGCTATAAGAGGTGGCGCGCATGAGTCGTGCTGGGCCGCGCGATATCTCCTGCCGCATCGGGAATGCCCGCCGGGTCGGTGTGGTTGAACAGGGCGTGATGGTGAAGGGGACAGTGTCCCCGGGCCTCATTTATTGCCTGCAGGGACGATCGTTCGGCTGAAGCCCTGCAGAGCCTTTCGCCGCGTAGGCGACCGCCCTTCACGATCACGACCCTTTCGCGGCAGTCCCGGCCGGCATGCCGGCCGGGACTGCCGCTTTTTCGGTGCAGGCTGCGGAGCGCCGTGCCCGGCCCGCAGTGAACGCACGCCGGGACCCGTTGCTGTGTGTGTTCAGCTCAGCCGGGTGGTGGCGTAAACCTCGATGGCATCGCGCTGGTACGCAGCCAGACCCGGGGCGATCGCTTCGTACGCGGCGCGCCAGGCGTCGTTGTCCACGCAGGAGCGACCCATGGCCCGGTACTCGTCGACGGTCACGGTGCGGAGCGCGGTCAGGGTCCGGTACTGGGCGTCGATCTCGGACTGCACCGGCTCGGCGTCGACACGGTGTCCAGCGGCCATGAGCTCGGCCAGCCGGACCATCTGTGCCGTGCGCTCGCGCTGCCCGGCCTCGACGTCGTGCGGCTCATCCCGGCGACCCGGCGGGCCACCGCCTGGGCGTGCTCGGGGAAGTCGCGCAGGGTCTCCTGGTACTGGGCAGGCGTCACGCCCTCGAACAGGTTCTCCGGTCGGTTGATGGTCATGGCTCTGCCGTCCTTCCTGGACTGTTCCAGTTCGGCGATCGTGCGCGAGACGGTGCCGGCCAGGGCGTCGAGGCGGTCGCGTTCGGCGAGCAGCCGCCGGTGGTGGCCGCGCAGGGCTTCCAACTCGTCGACCTGTTCGGCCAGGATCCGGCCGATCTCGGGCAGCCCCAGGCCCAGGGCCCGAAGGACGAGGATCTGCTGCAGCCGCAGCAGCTGGAGCTCCCTGTAGTAGCGGTGGCCGTTGGTTCCGATCCGGGCGGGCGGGAGCAGGCCGATCTCGTCGTAGTGCCGCAGGGTTCGGGCGGTCACGCCGGACATCCGTGCGACCTCCGCGATCGGCCAGTCCATCACCGTCTCCCTCGCACATGTGTCGCCGGGCCGGTCTCTCCGGCCCTGTCCAGGACGGTAGAAGCTGCCGCAACGGCAACTGCAACCCCGAGACCGATGCTCCTCGCAGTCGAATGGCACGGCCTACACCGTGCTCGTCGTATGTCTGCTGGGCTTCGTCGTCCGCGCCGCGGACCTCGGCGGCCGCAAGGGTCGCTGGTACCGCTGGTAGACGACAGAACACACACCAGGCGCGAGGAACGCGCCACACGCGAGGTGATGGGGTCCGGCCGAATACGGCCGGGCCCCACTCGCGTAAGGGACCCGCCTGTACGAGCAGTTGGGAGGGATCGGGCGTATCGGACGCACCGCAGGGTAGGTGAGTCATGCACCGGCCCCGCAGGCCCAGCAGTGGAACCCTGCTCCTCCTGTCTGCGGGGCCGCTGCACACGTCTGTCGCCCGCGCGCGCGGGAGCCGGACATGCCCCGGCGTGCCGACCGGGCGTCCCCTCCTCCTCGCGAAGCCTCCGCCCGCCCCCCGCTACCTCGGAGATGCGGACGCCTCGGCGACTCAGGCGGCGCACCAGCCAATGGGTCGTCCGGGAGCTGCGCGGCACCGCCCGTCGACCCCCGACGGCCCAGCGCGGGCGCAGAGACATGCCGACTGCCGGCCGCCATGGTGGCCGTCGAACGTGTGCAAAGCGGCGCACACTGCCCGGCGACGTCGCCGCCACCGGCCCGGCCGGCGCCTGGCGCACCCATCGCTCCCCGCGCCTGGTCGTGCGCTCTTAGCGCTAGCGGCCGTCCCGTGGTCGCGCGGTCTGACGGTGCTGACCGGCCGGTGGGTGGGTCACCACTATGACTTGGCCGCCCGTTGGGAGGCTTGCGCACCCAGCATGCGACCACATGTGAAGTAGGGGATTCCGGTTCAGTGGTGATCTTGTGAAGGTGTTCCGCCACCCGTAACGCGCACATCCCGGAAGGCGCTGAACACAGTGACTCCTGACGGATCACGCTGCTTGCATTCCAAGGGAGTTGCGGGCGATGCCAAGACAGGTGCGGGCTCGTTTACGCCCCCCAGGTGGGGGCCCGCCCGTGTTGACCTCGCAGCGCACCGTTATGCCGTGCCCATGGTTGGGGGGACTGTGACGTCGACGCTCTCCTCAGCGTGAGCAGCGGACGACGCCCCAGCCGTCCGTCCACGCCCGCCCAGTGAAAGCCCCCACGCCTTGACCGTCCCCTCGCACGAGGCCCAGCCGGCCGGCCGGCACGCTGCCGTCCCCACAGGCAGCCTGTTCCGGCAGATCTACGCACCACGCGTCTGCGATGGCCTCGCCTACTCCATGTCGACCTACGCCATGCCTCTCGTCGTGCTGGCCACCACCGGCTCCGCGTCTCTGACGGGCCTGGCCTTCGCACTGGAGTGGATACCTCGGGTGGCCGCGTTCGGCTTCGCGGGCGCCCTGGTGGACCGCAGTGGCGCGGCGATCGTGTCCTTCCTCGCCTCGTTCGCCCGCGCCCTGCTGGTGGCGGGCGCCGCTGCCGCACTGATCGCACTGCCGCCGGGTACGGTCGAGACCGTCACCGTCATGGCACTGGCCGCCGTGACGGGGGCGCTGACACAGTTCAGCTTCATCGCCAACGAGGCGGTCGGCGCCATCGTCAGCCGCCGCACCGACAGGCAGGCCCACAAGGTGCAGTCGGTGCTGATCGGCATCGACCAGACAGCCACCGTCATCGGCCCGGCTCTGGGCGGCCTTCTGCTGCTCACCGGCCCGACTCTCATGCTGGCGTGCCTGAGCGTGCTGTCTTTCGTGTCCGCCGCACTCGCGCTGCAGACACCGCCCACCCCTCTGCGTGCCGCACGTCACGGTGGACCG
Source organism: Streptomyces griseoluteus (assembly GCF_004784465.1). Lineage (GTDB taxonomy): Bacteria > Actinomycetota > Actinomycetes > Streptomycetales > Streptomycetaceae > Streptomyces > Streptomyces griseoluteus. Next base: position 279,224 of record NZ_SRRU01000009.1, read on the forward strand.
GCGCCGGGCGGCGGCCTGCGGGAAGGGTGGCAGACCCTGCGCTCGCTGCCGTCCCTGCGACGGCTGGTGGCCGGGCTGGCCTGCTCCAACCTCATGCTCGGACTGCTGCAATCGGCCAGCCCCGTCCTCGTGGAGGACCGCTTTGGCCGCTCCCCGGCCGCCGCCGGCGCGCTCTGGTCCATCGCCGCTGTTCTCACCTTGGCCGTGGTCGCCTGCTGCCGGGCGGGCCTTGACCGGCTCGGCCTGTGGGGGATCGGTGTCATCAGCGCATCCGTCGCGGCTGCCGCCTGCCTTGCCGTGCCGCAGGCCCTCTCCTACCCCGGCTACGTGACCCTCGTGGCCCTCTTCATGGCCGCCGACGGAGGACTTACCGTCGTCCTGCGCACCCTGCGTTCACAGGTCATCCCACCTGCGGCCTTCGGCACGACCCTGTCCCTGACCGTCCTGTTCCTGCTGCTGCCCTTCCCCGTCGCGGGCGTGTTGCTCGCCCTCACTCCGCCGCCGTACCTGGACGGGCTCATCGGGGCGTGCGCCGTGGTGCAGGCGCTCGCTCTGCTCGTCACCTTCCTACGCCTGCGCCACGACCCGATTCTTCGAGCCAGGACATCGCCGGCCCGCCACGAGGCCGCCTGACCCGGCCATTTATCGGGCTGGGCTTGGGCGGCTCGGTCCGGCCGGAGGACCTACAGAGGCATCTGCACGAGTCACCCAGCGGGCGTATGCGGATTCGCATGGCCAGTGAGGCATTCATCGAGGCCGTCACCCTCCCGCATGCAGGAACCGCTGGGCGACGGACAGCGGACGTCCTGCGGCACCGAAGACGGCGCCGCACACCGCAAACCCGCCCGCCGACCCACAGATCCGCACAGCCGCCGGACGGCCGCCCGCGGCGCACCTGCCCGATCTCCTGCCGGTCTGTGCGGCCCGTCGGCGGGCCCCGGCGCGGCCCTGCCTAGCACGGCTCAGTTCATCGGGTCCGCAGCGACGCGCCGTAATCACGGGAGTGAGGAGGCATCAGAATGTCACCCGGAAAGCCTAATAGTATGTCAATCAGCTTTTTGACTACCTTATTTGATGTCTCGTCAGTTCATGGCAAATAACCCGAGAATACCCTGTTCGGAGCTGCGTCCCCAACTTCCGATATGCCGGTCATGTCGGCTGTAGGTAGGTTCATCCACGAGCCGGTCCGACGGGCCGGCGCCCCTCAGTGCGACAGGAGATCGTGAGATGAAGCTTCGTACGACCGTGATCACCACTGCTGTGTCGGCTGCCGCGGCTTTGGCCGCGACCGGTATCACGTACGCCTCGGCCGCTTCCGCTTCGGCGCCCCAGGAGGCCCCGGCCGCCGTTGCCGCCGTTGCCGCCGCAACCGGCGGCAGTGGGCAGGGCGGGAACAGCAAGGGCAACGAGGGCAACAACAGCAAGGGCAACGAGGGGAACGAGGGCAAGGGCAACGACCGGGACGACGACGACAACGAGGGCAAGGGCGACTACAAGGGCCGCATCCAGATCAACGAGCGGTCCTACTCCGCCCACCCCGGTGACTGCATCACCGTGGTCAGCGGCCTGGGCGCGAAGAGCCTGAACATCCGCAACGAAACCCGCAAGGGTGTCGAGGTCTTCCGCGGGGCCGTCTGCGACAACGGCGCTCCCATCGCCACCGTCGGCCCGCACAGCTCCAGCTACGGCGTGAAGCCGGGCTGCGTCGAGGGCCTCGACATCGACAAGGGTGTGGTGGCCAGCTTCCGGGTGGTCAAGCGTCACCACGACGACTACTAGGCCGTAGCCGAGCCCATACTGTGAAGCCCCGGCCCGCCGGAATCGGGCCGGGGTCTCAGTTTGACCCACGCGCGTGGCGGTCACCTCCACCCCGCCCCGCCCGTGCCGGATGCCGGGTGCGCGGCATCCGGTGCCCGCGCGGCCTTCCCGCGCCTTCACAGCCAGCCCCACCTGCGGCTTTATGCCCGTCGGTGTGGGTTCTCAGTCCGCCCCCCGGATGTGTGCCCTGCGCTTTCCCGGTCCGCAAACGGGTGAGGAGTCAGTTCATCCGGCTTCCGCCCCGCACACGGCGCGCGGCCCCTGAGAGCGCAGCCACGGAAAGCAATGGTCGCAGGCGACCCACCGGAAGCAGCCGAACATGGCGGATCAGCGCAGCCCTGGCCGGAACGTCGTGAGGAACACCTCCAGTGCCTTGCGGTTCACCGCCGCGCCGAAGTCGGCGGCCGGGGTCGTCCACCGCAGGGAGAAGCTGCGCCGCCCACCGAGGAGCAAGCCGCGGCCGAAGGTGCGCACCCGGTCCTCACCCGTCCCGGAGAGCCAGTCCATGTCGGCGGCTCTGCGTCCCTGGTACGTCGTCGCCCGGATCTCACCGACCCGCCGGTACCCGCCCGTCCGCTTCAGGCCGGGCTCGACCTCGTCCCGCCACACGGCGACCGGGTCCGGCCCGACGCGCTCGCTGTAGGTGACCGCGAGGGAGCGCGCGTCACCGCTCGCGCCGAACGTCACGCGGTAGGCCGGACCCGGCACCCGCGTGGTGCGCAGCCGCGACCAGTCCGCGGGAAGGGCGACGGAGAACCCCTCCGGGGCCCGGTACAGGTGGTAGCCGGACGGCAGAGCCGGCGGCGTGGCGGTCGCGGACGGCCGCGACGGACCGCCCCCAGCGCTCCCGCCCGGCGGTGAGGCGGTGACGGAGGCGGGAGGCCGGTTCGCCGTGCCGGCGGCGGAGGAGCCCCCGGAGCCGGTGCCGGGCAGCCGGTGCGTCGCGGCCAGGACGGCGAGACCGATGGTGACGACGGCCATGGCCGTGCCCGCGGCCAGGGTGCGCCGGCTCCAGGACCGGCCCGCGTGCCGGGCCGCGGTGCAGACGCCGCGCAACCGGGGCCTTGGCGGCGCCGCGCCGACCGTGCCGGGATCCTCCCTGAGGGCGCGGGCGAGCGCGTCACGGACCACGGGGGCGGAGAGCCGCTCCCGCGCGTCCTTGCGGAGCAGACCCTGCACGGCCTGGGCGAGCGGCCCGGCCCGCAGCGGGTTGCGTAACGGCAGCCGGTCCACGCTCCTCAGCGTGGCCTCGAAGAGGCCCCGGTCGCGGAACGGTGGGCGGCCCTCGACCATCGTGTACAGGACCGCGCCGAGCGCCCACAGATCGGTCGCCGGGCCGACACGCTCGTCCCGGGCCTGCTCCGGGGAGGCGTACGACGGTGCGGTGAGCCGCGGCGCCAGGGTCGCGCCCACCAAGCCGTAACCGGCCACCACGACACCGCCCTCCGCGCGCAGGAACACCTGGCCGGGGCTGAACTCGCCGTGGGTGATGCCCTCGGCGTGCGCGGCTTCCAGTACGTCGAGCAGTTCCAGCCCGATGCGGGCGGTGCGTACGTACGAGAACACGCCCTTCTTGGTGATGAGTTCGCCCAGCGGCGTGCCGTCGATCCACTCGGTGACCGTCCACAGCGTGCCGGCCTCGGTGACCGCGTCGACGACCGTGGCGACCCGGCCCGGCCGCAGCAGGCCCATGGTCTCCGACCTCCGCAGGACGCGAGCGGTGATGCGGCGGGCGGTGTCCTCGTCGGTACCTTCCGGGAGACCGACCTGCGTCAGCAGACGGGGGCGCTCCGCCTCGACGTCCTCGCCGTACCAGCAGACGCAGTTCGTCTCGCTGTGGACGACCTCGAGGATCCGGTAGCGCCCGGCGATCAACCCGTGTGCGGAGACGTGCGCCTTGCCCATGGTCATCCCTCGCTGAAGCCCTGTCTCTCACCTTTCCCTCTGGTACGGGGGTAGCGGGGGAGTGCGTTCAAAGAATGTGCGACCAGACGTCCGTTCCTGCCTTTTATTTCGACCGCGGTGAGCAAGTGTGCGAAAAAGTTCAGACGCACGGTGCTGGTAAGGGCTTCCCGTCGCGCCGAAGGTTCGCCGGCCCCCGCCGACGGTGGCCTCCCCTACCGGGAGGTCCACGGAAAACGACCTGTGACGTCCGGGCGCGGGGGCCGGTGCGGCTGACCGATGGCACGGCCGAGGCCTTCGCGCCGGCGGCGCCGCTGGGGGACGAGGGGCGGGTCCACCCCTTTGACGACCCGGTCGTCGTCGCCGTTCAGGGCGCGGTCGCCCGGGAGCTCGCGCGCGACGCCGACGACCTCACCGGCGTCCTGGTCGGCGTCATCGCCCCCGCACACCACCAGTCAGCGCCATCCCCCGGCTCCGACCCGCTCCACTACCCGCCGGACGGCCGGCAGGAGACACCTGGCGGCGGGCTCAGGCTCCTGGGCGGAGCGATCCGGGCTGCGCTGAGGAGTCCGAGGCTCGGCTGAGCGATGGACTCCGCGTCCCGCCCCCTCTGCCCTGAGCCTCCCTCGGACGTCCTGTGACGGTGACGACCGGGGCCTCGCGCAAGGTGAGCCAGCAGCTGCTCGATCCCCGTACAACGAGTGCGCCTCGCCCTGTTCGTGAGGAGTGGACGATTGCTGCGGGGCAACATTCCGGCCGCATGCGATGGGCGGAATGACAGGAAGAACACTTCGCTTTCCTGGCGGGTCCGCGACGCTTCCGCTCGCAGGGGCCTGACCGGTCGTAAGGGGAGGGGCTGATTCCTGCCCGCGTGGAGGGGGACTTTGTGGGCAGCACCCGAATTCCTGTGCGGTTTCTGTGACAGGTTGTGGGTCGCCCGTGACCGCTGGGGTCGCCGTGGCTCATCTTCCTGTGGGGGGAAGTCGTGCATTCACGTGTCTTCGGCGCGCCCTTTTGGCGTGCCCGCAAGAGAGCAACACACCTCGCCGCCGCGGCGGTTGTCACTACGAGTGCACTCGCACTGTCACTCCTGCCCGCCGCCGGCGCGGCCGCGGACGCCAGCAAGCCGGTCTCGGTCTGGGGCAAGGGCGCGCCCCGGTTCACCATGCCGGAGGTGAAGGTCGGCTCCACCAAGCCGGTAGCCACACGACCGGAGCGGCAGCCCTCGAAGGGGCTGGTCGCCTGGCGCAAGGAGCAGAAGGAACACGCCGTCAAGACGACCCGGTCCGGCACCGCACCCCTCGCCGCCGCTGAGGAAGCGGGCATCTTGAGCATGGTGCCGGAGGGACAGGGGGACGTGCCCTGGCACCGCATCACCGACTTCGCGATCACGGACGCACTCACTGCGCGGATCGACTACTCGACCGGCAACCTGATGCTCACCGGGACCGACTTCGACATCGCCGGCGTCGGGCAGCGCCTCACGCTCGCGCGCACCTACAACTCCCTGGACGCCCCGTGGGGGAAGGTCTCGCAGCGGTGGTGGCAGCAGTACGAGCGCTACCTCTCCCTCGGCAGCAGCGAGGCGGTCTTCTACGACTCCAGCGGCGCCACCGTCCGGTTCACCAAGAACAGCGACGGCTCCTTCACCACACCGAAGGGCTACTCGCAGGAGCTGAAGAAGAACAGCGACGGCACGTACACGCTGACGAACTGGAAGTCCGGCTCGAAGGACGCCTACGACGCGAACGGGACCCTGACGAAGGTCACCGACCGCAACAAGGGCTCGATCACCGTCACCCAGCACGACGAGAGCGGCGAGCACAAGGGCTTCAAGCTGACCGAGACCCGCTCGGGCCGGTGGGTGGATCTCCTCAAGACGAATGCCTCGCAGTGGCAGGCCAAGGACCACACCGGTCGCACCGCCGTCTTCGACCTCGACCCGTCCGGGAACCTCTGGAAGACCACGGACACCGAAGGCAAGACGACCGTTTTCGGCTACGACTCCTCCGGACGCGTCTCGAAGATCACCACGCCCGAGGGGCGGGTCACGGTCTTCACCTACGACGACGCCAACCGGGTCACCTCCATGCTGCGAGCCACGGGACTGAACGGCTCCGGGCACACCGGTCCGACCTGGACGTACCTCTACGACACGACCTCACCGGCCGACGCGGGCACGACGAAGGTGACCGACCCCGAGACCCACGCCACCGGCTACAAGCACAACTCCGACGGTGAAGTCTCCGAAGTCACGGACGCCAAGGGCCGCAAGCGCTCCACGAAGTTCGACGTGAACCACAACATCGACAGCGCGACGGACGCGATGGGGTCGGGCAGCACGCCGGGCAACGTGACCGAGTACGGCTTCAATACCCGCAACAACCTCGAAACCGTGACGCTGCCCACGGGCGGCACGACGACCAACCACTGGCAGACCATCGCCGGCGGTGACGTCCCCACGGACTCCACCAACCCGGACGGCGAGAAGACGGACTTCGGCTACGACACGGTCGGCAACACCACGTCCGTGGCCCAGACCGGCACCGGCGGTGGCAGCGTCACCTACACGTACAACAAGTCGACCCCGACCTGCGGTGGCTTCGAGGGCCAGCGCTGCAAGCAGCAGACGAAGATGTCGTCGACGAAGACGGTCACCACCGACTTCCACTACGACGGCAAGGGCAACCTCGACACCGTCACCCCGCCCGCCCCACTGAACAGGACCACCTACACCTCGGACGATCTCGGCCGCACGAAGACCGTCACCGACGCCCGCGGCGTGACCGTCTCCTACACGTACGACAACCGTGACCGCATCCGCATCGTCGACACGACCAACAAGGCGCGCGTCGAGTACTGGTACGACGGCGACGGCAACCTCCGTCAGCGCAGCGACGGCACCGGCACGATCTCCTACGAGTTCGACCCGCTCCAGCGTGAGACGGTCCGCCACCTCCAGGACGGTTCGCAGACGTTGCTGGCCTACACGCCGGCGGGCAACGTCGACTACTACACGGACCCGTCCGGGACGATCGACTTCACCTGGAACGAGGTCAACAAGCTCCACCAGCTCAAGGACCAGCAGGGCAGGACCACGACCTACGGCTACAACAACAACGACGTCCGCATCACCACCACCTACCCCGGCGGCACGGTGCAGAAGGTCGACCCGGACAAGTCCAACCGCCCCAAGTCCATCAAGGCGACCTCGCCCCAGGGCACGCTGGTCGACCTCGCCTACACCTACGGCTACGGCGCCAACGCGGCCACGGACGGCAGCAAGATCCGCACCTCCACCGACAACGTCTCCGGACTGAAGCGCACGTACAGCTATGACAGCGCGGGACGCTTCTCCTACGCCAAGGAGGAGAAGAACGGCACGATCGCCGACTCCTGGCAGTACTGCTACGACCTCGCCGGCAACCTCACCTCCCAGGGCACCGACCCGGGCTGCCCGCGCGGCACCACGTACACGATCAACGACGCCCAGCAGATGACCGGCAAGTCCACCTCGACCGGCACCTGGTCCTACGACCAGATCGGCAACGAGACCGCCGCCGACTCGACGCCCGACTACACCCGCACCGGCGAGACGTGGACCGACCACTCCCAGCTGTCGGCGATCACGGTCAACGGCAAGACGTACGCGGGGCAGTACGGCTCGACCGACCAGAGCGAGCGCGTCAAGCTCGGCGACACCGTCTTCCACAACGGTCCGCTCGGCCTGTCCGCCAAGACCACCGCCGGCACGGACATGGGGTTCAACCGGGAACCCGGGGGCACGCTGAATTCCATGGCTACCGGGGGCAAGACGTACTTCTACCTCACCGACGCTCTCGGCTCGGTCGTCGCCCTGGCCGACATCGACGGCAACAAGGTCGACTCCTACACCTACAGCCCCCGCGGTGTCCGCATCCTGGCTCAGTCCACCGAACTGGTCGCTCAGCCGTACCGATTCGCCGGCAACTACCAGGACCCCACCGGGCTTTACCACCTTCAGGCCCGCTATTACGACGCCAACATCGGCCGCTTCACCCAGCCCGACCCCTCCGGCCAGGAACAGAATCCCTACCTCTACGCCGAAGGTGACCCCGTCAACCGTATCGACCCCGACGGCCTGCTCAGCCTGGGCGGCATCGGGGACGGACTCGGCATCGCGACCATCCTCTACGAAGGATTCACCGGCGGAACGGGAGCAGCCGAGAAGGCCACCGCGGGCATGATCGCGGACATCGGAATCACAGGCCTCTGCGAAGCTGGGGCCGCGGCGTTCACCGGACCGGGTGCCGTCCCCGCGCTGCCCTACTGCATGGCTATCGGCGCGGCTGCGGGCGGCTACATCGGTGCCACCTACAAAAGCTGACGGGTGAATCGCGGGTGCCGGCGCCGGCATTGCCCTGCGCCGGCACCCGGACCTATCGAACGGAGAGAATGAGATGATCAGGTCAGGAAGAGGGACTCAGATTCTGCTCTTCGGCACGCTGGCTCTCGTCTGCGGCGCACTTCTTCTGGCCATCTCTTCCCGCGGCCCGGCAGGAGCACTCGGATGGCTGCTCCTTGTGGGTGGTGCCCTTTGCCTGCCTGCGGGGCTGATCAGCAACAGGAAGGGGCAAGATTGATGGGGTCTCTTTCTGCCCCGCCGTTGCTGCAGGATGGACGATCAGCGCTCTTCTTCACCCTCGGATTCATCGTGCTGGTAGGGGCCGCTCTGTTCCTCTTCGGCAAGAGGAACAGGTGAGGTCCCTGTGACGCCGTAGCGCAATCGCCGCCGGCGCGGTCGCCCAGAGGTACTCGCACACCGGGACGCATGACGCGCCCGCAGCGTGGAGTTTCAGCAGTGCGTGCCTACCCCGGAGCCTGACCGTCACAGCACCTGGTCGTCCTGGCCCAGGGCCGGCCGTGCGGAAGGCTCCAGGGAGACTCGCAGGGCGTTCCCGCTCAGCGTTCGCGTGAGGGCTCAGTCGTCCGAGCCGGGCGGCGGCCGCTCGATGAGGTTCTGCACCGCCCGGCTCAGCACCAGCACACCGCCGACGATGAAGAGCGCCCCCAGCGCCTCCGGCACCAGCCACCAGCCGGTGCGGATGCGCTCGTGGAAGAGGAAGACGCCCAGGGCCAGGCTGACCACCGCGTCCCCGATGGTCAGCGCCGGCTGGGCGGCGGCCAGTGGACCCGCCTGGAGCGCGTTCTCCAGCAGCAGCACCGCCGCCGTGCCCGCCAGCGCGAACCCGTACGTCTGCCAGGCCGTCATGAACGCGAGGAACCCCTCGTCCGCGAACGTGCCCGTGGCCGACTTCAGCAGAGCCGCCGTCAGCGCGTTGGCGATCGCCGAGCCCGAGGCCAGCAGGGCGGCGCGACCGGTCGCCGGGCGCTCGTGCCGGGCCAGCAGCGTGACCACCACGACCGCCCCCACGCCCACCACCAGCGCCGGCACCCAGCGGGTGAGCGGCGCCTGGTTACCGGCCCCGTGCGGCGCGGCCGCCGCCAGCAGCACGGCCAGGCCCACCACCACCCCGCCGACCCCCCACCAGCCGTAGCGGGGGAGGTGCCGGTGCAGCAGCGGGCCGACGATCAGCAGCGCGAACGGCAGCTCCAGGATGAACAGCGGCTGCACCAGCGCCAGCGGCCCGTTGACCAGCGCCAGGCTCTGGAACACCGCGGCACCGATCACCCCGGCCATGCCCAGCACCCACGCCGGACGGCGCACCAGCTCCGCCAGAAGCTTCACGCCGCCGCGCTCGCTGGCGGAGGCCGCCTTGCGCTGGAACGCCGTACCCATGGCGTTGCTCGCGGCACCCGCGACGGCGAAGGCCGCGGCCAGTTCGATCACTGATTTCTCCCGCCTGCGTAAAGGCCATGAAAAGCCTACGAAAGCCCTGCCCCGCGCGCCGCTGGACCGCGCCGGGCGCACCCGTCCGCGCGAGGCCCTGGCGGAAGCCCCGGCCCGTATTCACTCGTTCGGGTACTTTCTGTGCTGATGTCCGGGTCCGGGTGCATGGCGCGTCACTGGACGGAGAGAAAACGGGCATGCACGAACCGAATCCGGGCAGCCCCCTCCCCGGTCCGCGGTCCGCCGCCGCTCCCGACGTGGTGTTCACCGCCGACTTCACGTCCGAACGGCAGTGGGTGGCGGGCCGGTCCTGGGCCTATCCCGACGGCGGCCCGGTGAATCCGGGCGACGACAAACTCGACCATCTGGTGGCCGACCCCGCCTTCAGCCGCTCGGGCGTCTTCCGGGCCAGGCGCAGACCGGACGGCCGGTGGAACACCGGACTGCTCACCACCGAGGGAAGCCAGGACGGCTTCGAGGTCCGCACCGGCGACATCCTGGAGGCGCGCGTCCGGCTGCCCCGCGAGATCGGCGCCTGGCCCGCCATCTGGACCTGGCGGGACGGCGGCCAGGAGGTCGACGTCTTCGAGTACCACCCCGACAACCCCGACCTGCTGGAGTTCACCAACCACGTACGCGGCAGCAACCGCTACTTCCGCGACGACATGATCAGCCCCGGCGCCTGGGCCGATCTGCGCACCGAGTTCGGCGCCCGCTCGGTGGTCTGGTGGGTAAACGGCAGACGGGTCTTCGCCGACCAGCGCGGCACCGGGCGCAACTGGCACGCCTACCTCATCGTCAACCTGTCCGTGTGCGGCGGGCGCTACCATCCGCCGCCCCGCCGGGAGACCTCGGAGATGTCGTACAGGGTGAGCAGACTCGTCGTCCGCCGCCCGGACTACGGACTCACCGCTCAGCCCCTGGGTGCCACCGCCGAGGAGGAGGGAGCCGACGAGCAGAAGGCCGGGGCCTGACGCACCGGAACCCGCTCAGTCCACCGGCCAGGTGTGCACCGGGGCGTTGAGGTGCATGTAGTCCATGTACATGTTGTCGGCGTGCGCGATTGCCGCTCTCACCTGCGACTTCGTGGCGTGCTCTGAGCCTGTGAGGCGCCCAGGGACTTCTCAGGGACATTCGGTTGTGGATCTTGACCGAACCACTCGTCCATGGCGGCGAGGCCCCGCTTGCCCGCCCCGGGCATGAAGTGAGCGTAGTGGGTCAGCGTGGTCTGCGGAGAGGCGTGCCCGAGCCACGCTGACACGCTCATGATCGACTCGCCGGCCTCAAGCTGGGTACTCGCGTACGTGTGTCGGAGGACGTGGAACATGTCCTCGCGGGAGAGTTCGTACCGACGGCTGCGGCCTCCGTACGTCTTGGCTTCCTCGCCGACCTTCTTCACGACGCCGGCCGCCCCGAGCGCGGGCCGCCAGCTCAGCTCGTTCCACTTCGAGTAGTTGATTCGATTCTCCTGCGAAGTGATCAGGACCAGCCGGACGCTGATCGGTTTGCGCTGTCGCGCTTCCAACTCGGTCGTCGGCGGTTCAGGGTTGCGCCACGGGAGCGTGCAGGCGACCGAAGGGAAGCGGTGCAGGTGGTCCTGGACACGCCTGGCGAGGTTGGGGGAGAGGGGAACCTCTCGCGTCTTGCCGCCCTTGGGCAGGCAGAAGTACGGCCTTCCCTTGGAGTCCCACCGCAGCTGTCGGCGGACGTGTACGACACCGGCATCGAAGTCCAAGTCGTCCTCGCCGAGGCCGAAGGCCTCGCCTTGGCGTAGGCCGAGTCCGACGCCGAGGTCCACCGCGATGCGGTATCGATCGTGGAGGCCCGCCCGGACGGCATCCACGGTCGGCCTGGTCCATGCTTTGGCCTTCCTCTTCGCAGGTTTGGGGGCCTTGACAGTCCGGCTGGCCTTGCAGGGGTTCTTGACGAGGCGGCCGTCGTCGACGGCGGCTTCGAGGATCGTGGAGAGGTGGATCCAGATGACCTGGGCCGTGGACGACTCGACCCGTGTCAACAACTGGGTCTTCCAAGCGCGTAGCACGGCAGCGTCGATGTCCCGGAGTGCCGTTGCGCCCAGGAACGGGATGATGTGGTTCCAGATCTTGCTGCGCATGGGGGCGGCGGTCGACGGTTCGTCCGATCGGCTCGGCCACCAGTGCTTCTCGATGTACTGGGCGAGGGGAATCGCGCCGTCACGGGGGTCGACGAATTCACCACGCGTGGTGTCGGTCTGCGCCTTGGCGAGCCACTGCTTCGCGTCCTCGCTCGTCTCGAACGAGCGGTCCCGGACACCCGGAATGCCCTTCACTCGATAGCGCTTGCCCTGGCCCCACAGGGCAGTTCGCTCCCGCTTGCCGGTGTCCCTGTTGGGCTTCTTCTTGAGCCAACGGTCTTCTATGTACCCCGCCAAGGGATTGTTCTCCTATGAACTCAGTTGGGTGTGGTCCTAGGTGTGGGTATCCACGTGCTGGCACTCCGAGTGATCGACGCACCGCTTTCGGGTCCGTGGGGAGCGCTCAAGGAGCGTGTATGGAGTGGTTCATCGGCGTTTGTGGGTGAGAGGATTGAGAGCAGTGTTGGAACGTGAATCTGCCTGCTCCTGCGCTATGACCCACTCATTCAGCGCTGAGATCCTGTACATGACGCGTCGGCCCATTCGGAAGCTCGGCGGGCCCTGTCGTCGGTGACGCCAGACATACAGGGTGTTCGACGAAATGCCCAAGTATTCGGCCGCCTTGTTCAGATTCAAGAAGGCGGCTTCATGTGTGGGTGCGATCTGGTCGTGAATCTGCGGCCTCCAAGCTGAGCAACGTTGATGAAGCCACGATCCGGATAAGCTTGGGCTTGGTGTAGCCGGGAGATTCTGGTAATGAGCGGATTCGCTCCCTCAGGGGAGAGGCTGAGGTGGAACTGTCGATCTCGGACTCGGCAGTCTATGGCGTTGAATGATCCTCTCGTTGAGCTGCGGCTTTGCCCGCATCCGTACGTTGGCATGGTGTTCACGCGGCCTCAAGTCATGGGTGTCTGCCGTAGGCGAACTGCCTTGAGCCCAGGGCTGGGTGAAGCGGCAGCGGCCTGATAACCGCGTGGGTGACTGCCTAGTGCCAGACGGCCGAGATTGAGTCGGGCAGGCCCTTGAGCCCGTCGCAGACGACCATGCACATGTCCTCGACGCCGCGTTTCTTGATCTCAGTCAGGACCTGGAGCCAGTACTTGGCGCCCTCGCTGCCGTCGCCGGCCCACAGTCCGAGGAAGTCGGGTGCTCTCCACCGTGAACGCCAGGACGACGTAGATCGGCCGGTTCGCCACCTGCCCGTCACGCACCTTCACGTGCACGCAGTCGATGAAGATCACCGGATAGACCAGGTCCAATGGCCGGTTATGCCACCCGTCCATGCCCTTGTCGGTGATGGTCGAGATGGTCTGCTTGGACACGCTCGCGCTATAGACCTCGGCCAGGTTGGCGGAGATGTCACCGTGCGTCAGGCCGCACGCGGACAGCGACAGGACCATCTCGTTTACGCCGGTCAGCCGCCGCTGCTGCTTCTTGACGATCTGCGGCGCGAAGCTGCCGTCTCGGTCACGTGACACCGTGACCTCCACCGGCCCGACGTCGGTCACCACGGTCCTGGACCGGCCTCGTTGCGGCTGTTGCCGCTGCTGGAACCGGCCGGGTCGTGCTTCTCATAGCCGAGGTGGTCCGTGATCTCGCCTTCGAGCGCGGACTCCAGCACGCGCTTGGTCAGTTGCTGCAGCATGCCGCCCTCACCGGTCAACTGCAGGCCGCTCGCGCGGGCCGGTCGACCAACTGTCCGATCAATTGCTCGTCCAGCACGTTCGCCGACAATTCGGCAGGCCGGAGCTCTTCAACCGCCTCGGAAGAGGCAGTCACGTCACTCAGCAGGTGCTACTTCCGTGATCGGGAGTACACCGAGACCGTAAAGCCCCTTGCCTGGTGTGCAGCGGCCATGGATCCTGAAAAGCTTGCCATAGTGGCAGGCGTTTGGGGGATGTGATGGCCCGCCCAGCGGTACGAGATGGCAGCGATCCCAAAGCCGTCCGCGACACTCGCGTCTTGATCGACTGTCTGCAGGAGCTGGTGCGGGGCGCCATCTCCAAGACCATCCGCGACTGTGCCAAGTACCCGGAAACGGTGTGGCTCGCGGACGCTCCCGATGGGACCGTGCGCCGTGCTGCGGACGCTGATCCTCGCATCATGGTGGTCAAGCACCGTCCGCCCCAAGAGGCACCGCGGCTGCCGGCGATCCTGCATGGCAGGGTCTCCGCCGAGGCCGCCGCCACCGCCGGACCGCAACCTCCCGGCCTGATCGACACTCCACAGAATGAACCTCAAATGGCCGAGGGGCAGGTGGTTCTGGACGAGAACCAGCTGGCACTGGAGAGCGGCAGCTCCGAAGAACGTAAAGCGTACGAGACGTGGGCCGGCAAGTGGATGCGATGGTCGCAAGAAGAGCTGGCGGCCGAGCCGCAGCGGCGACTGCACCAGCAGCTGTACCGGATGGCCAAGAAGATCGAGCAGGACAGTGACACCTTCGAAGTAGTCCTGGCCGTAGGTCTCTTGCAACTCGGAGCCGGTCGTCCCTCGGCCCGGGTCCGCCGGCACATCGTGACAACACCGGTGACTCTCACCGTTGAACCGGCATCGATCAACGTGACCGTTTCTCTGGTGCCCGAGCACCCCGGCCGTCTGGAAGACACCGACTTCCTCAGCGAGTCCGACGGCTACACGTCGGAGTTGCTGGGGGTCGTGCGCTCCGCTGTCGAGGACGTCCCCTTCCACCCGCTGTCGGACCGGGCGGCACAGGCCGTGCGCTCGTGGGCGCAGCGGGCTTTCGGAGTCGACCGCGTGCTCCCGTTCGACCCCACCGGCCAGCACCCCGACCTCACCGCTGAACCCCAGACGCGGTCCCTGCATCTCGCGCCCGCCCTCGTCCTGCGCGAACACAGCCAGCGCTCCGTCCTCGGCTTCTACGAGAGCATCGCCCGGGCGCTGAAACGTCCCGGAGCACAAGCGCCTTTGGGACTGGCGCAGCTGCTGTATGACCTTGAACCGGAGCACCGGACGGCCTGGGGGAGCAGGAATGGCTCCGTGCCGCCAGCACTGGGACCGGATCCGCTGTTCCCGATGGTCACCAACGCTGCCCAGCGCGATGTCCTGGACCGGCTGCAGCACGACACCAGTGTCGTGGTCCAAGGGCCGCCGGGCACCGGAAAGACACACACCATCAGCAACTTGATCGCCGCACTCCTCGCGGACGGCAAGCGAGTCCTGGTCACCAGCGCGAAGAGCCAAGCTCTGAACGTGCTGCGCGACCAGCTGCCGTCCAAGCTGCGCAGCATGTGCGTGATCCAAGGCGATCAGTGGCAGGGCGGTAACTCCGATCTGAGCCAGTCGCTGGGAGCATTGGCCCACCTGAACGCGACAACGAACCTTGCTCGGCTCCAACAGCGCATTGACGACCAGCAGACGCAGCGGCACCAGCTCATGGCAGAGCAGGCCAAACTCCAAGACCGCCTGCGTCAGGTACGCGAGGTCGAGTGGTACGAGCACCCCGAGATCGCGCCGGGCTACCGAGGGCGGCTCGACGACATCGTGCAGGCAGTGGAACACGGTGCAGCTGAATATCAGTGGCTGCCGCCCCTGGATGTCCAGGCCCCACAGGTCCCGCCCCTGACCACGGACGAAGCTGAGCGACTGTGGCTGCTCGTTGCCCAGCACGGCCCCGGAATCCTCGACGCCCGCATCCAGTACTGCCCGGACCCGGCAACGCTGCCGGATCCGATGGAGGTTTCCCGCTGCATCACGGAACTTCAGGGAGCGGAGCAAGCAGTCGGCCGCGAGCCGGTCACACCGCTGGCGCAGGAACTGGCGGACCACGGTGACGCGCGGCTCCTGGTACTGGAAGCGCTCCTGGACCGAGCTCAGCAGGCCCTGCAGAGGGTCGGGTTGTCCGCAGACCCCACCTCCTGGCAGGCGGATATCTGGTCCACGCGTGCGCTGCAGGACGGCATAGCCCAGCGATGGCAGCAGCTGTGGGACAGCATCCGAAACGCCTCACAGCGTGCACAGCAGACCCACGATGAGATAGCCGCGGCCTCCTTCCTGGAAGTGGAGATCCCCCGCCTGTCCGAAAGCGAGGAGAAGGAGCTCCTGATCGTGGGCCGCAATCTGGAGCAACACCTCCTGCGCACCGGAAAACTGAACACGCGATGGCCCCGGCCAGCCGTCGTCAAGCAAGCCCGATTCCTCTTGGAACAGTGCCGGGTAGAAGGCATGGCGCCAGCCAGCCGAGAGCACATCACCGCGGTCGTACGGCAACTGGAGATGCGTGCCCACGCCCGCACCCTGCGCGGCCGGTGGACCGGCGTCGGATCGGCCGTCGGACAGGACACCGCCGAACTGATGACGTCCGAGCTCCTGGACAGGGCCGTCATCCTGCAAGCCATCGACACCTGCGTGGAGGTCATCCGCCAGGTCCACGCAACCCTGCTGGCCGACGGAATCCCGACACCGGTCACCACCGCCGAGCAGTGGCGCGACATCCGCCAGGCCACGGCCCAGGCCCGTCGACTCCTGCACATCAGGACCGCAACACAACGCTTCGAAGAGCTCCTCAAGTGCCTTCCGCCGCCTCACCCGCATGGCGTGGAAGAGCTGCAGCGCGCGGCGGATGCAGCAACGGCCCGTGACGCGCAGGCCTACGCGCAGGCGGTGGAGGCACTGGCTACGGCTTACCAGCGTGAGGCAGATCGGCGCGAGACCGGGAAACTCTTCGAGTGCCTTGCCGAGACCCACCCCGAACTAGCCAAGGACTTCGCCGGCGATCCCCTCGCCCCGCACTGGCGCTTCCGGTTCGCCGTGCTGCCCCAGGCCTGGGCGTGGCGGCAGGCGCAGGAGTTCCTCGACACCCACCTGCTCCCAGGACGCGAAGAGCAACTCGAAGGCGAACTGGCTCAGATCCAAGGCCGGCTGCACGACCTGGTGGAACAGATGGTTTGCGACCGCGCAGCTTTCCATTGCGTCAGCCGCATGACCACCAAACACAAACAGGCCCTGGCTGCGTACGCCAGCGCCGTGGCCAACGCAGGCCAGGGAACCACCGAATACGGTAAACGCCACCAGCGTCACGCGCGCTCAGCCATGCAGACAGCGCAAGGAGCGGTACCAGCGTGGATCATGCCGCTGAACCAGGTAGCGGAAACGATCAGTCCAGAGCCGGACTCCTTCGACGTCGTCATCGTCGATGAAGCAAGCCAGGTGGGCTTGGACGGGCTGCTGTTGCTCTGGCTCGCACCCCGCATCATCGTCGTCGGCGACGACCGGCAATGCGCCCCGTTCTACAGCGGCAGCAAGCATGACCGGATCACCCAAATCTTCGACGAGCGCATGGCCGACCTCGAACCCTGGCAGCGCGAAGGCTTCGACCCCAAGTCCAACCTGTACGAACTGCTGCAGTCCCGCTTCACTGAAGTGATCCGTCTCACCGAGCACTTCCGGTGCATGCCGGAGATCATCAAATGGTCCTCCATGCAGTTCTATCCCGACAACCAGCTGGTCCTGCTGCGCCAGCATGGCTCCGACCGCCTCCCGCCGCTGAACGTCGTCCATGTGCCCGAAGGGCACTGCGAAGGACGCCGTGGCAAACTCATCAACCGGCCGGAGGCGGAGGCCGTCGTCAACGAACTGCACCGCCTCACCCAGGACCCTGCCTACGCAGACCGCAGTATCGGCGTGATCATCCTGCGCCACGGCGACCAGACACGACTGGTACAGGACCTCGTCGACCAGCGCATAGACGTGTCGGCACGCGAACGCCACAGCATCCTCGTCGGCACACCGGAGCAGTTCCAGGGAGGCCAGCGCGACGTCATCCTCCTGTCGATGGTCGTCGACGGAGCCAACGTCATCGCCGCGACCGGCCGCAACAATGAACGACGCTTCAACGTGGCCGCCAGCCGGGCCCGCGACCAGATGTGGCTCTTCCATTCCCTGACCGTCGACCAGCTCAGCAGCAAAGACCTGAGGCGCTCCCTGCTCACCTACATGGTGAGCCCGCCACCGCCCTACACACACCCATACCAGCCCGCCTACGTCAGCGCAGACCGACACTGCGAGCCCTTCGACTCGCTCTTCGAGCAGCGTGTCTTCCTGCGCATCAAGGAACGCGGCTACGACGTGGTGCCCCAGTGGGAAGTCAACGGAAAACGCATCGACCTCGTGGTCACCGGAGGTCACGGACGTCTCGCAGTGGAGTGCGACGGAAGCCCTCACCACTCCACCCCGAAGCAGATCCACGACGACGCCGAGCGCGAGCGGGAGCTTCGCCGCGCTGGCTGGACGTTCTGGCGCATTCGCAGCAGCGCCTTCGCCCTCTCACCAGACGAGGCATTGGAACCGCTGTGGGAACGCCTGACCGAGCTGGGCATCCATCCCCGCCCGGTCCGCGAGTCATCCATCGATGATGTGCCGACTGACATGCCCTGGGCTCCCGTCGGCCTGGCCGAGGCCGAACCCGACGAAGACGCGGACCCCTACGACGGCGAGCCGGACGAAGACAGCGAGGAACACTGACATGGACAACTTCGACGACAGCACCCTCGAAGAACTGGCCGCCATGGTCTGCGGTGACGAGCCGGGTATGAAACGCCGAGCGGGCTGGGAACTGGCTCCATTCCTCCGCCGGGCCGGCTGGGAAGACGTCCCCGACCACGACGGAAGCCCTCGCCACCGCTGGGTCCACACCATCCTGTGCGAACGGCAGGAAGACCAGACAGGAGACACCGAGCGCGTCATCCTGCGCCTGGCCAACCGACGGGAATACCAACAACAACCTGCCGACTACGACGCCGTCATCCAGCGCCTTCAGGAAGTCCTCGCCCTCGAAGGCCTCCGCATCGACTACCGGAAGGGGCAGCCCTTCCTCATCGAGTACGACCTCGACGAACCCCCTCGCCCCCAGCGCGTAGAACTGAAGGTGGCCATCACCGACATCGTCTCCGACCCGGACCTGGCCCGCGCCGTTCAGCTACGCCTCGACGAAGCCCGTATTTGCCAAGAACACGGCGCCTACACCTCCGCAGTCATCATGCTCGGAAGCCTCCTCGAAGGCGTCCTCGTCCACGCGGCCGACGTCAGGTCCGCAACTGTGCCGTTGCCAAGGGCCGCCCGCGATACCCGCCTGCAAGACCTCATCCAGCACGCCCACACCAATCTCTGGATCGACCAGGACGCGAAAATGGCCTCGGACCTGCTGCGGACCTACCGCAACCTAGTTCATCCTCTCGCGGAGAAACGAGCCAAGCACAGTGCAGACTTCGATACAGCCGACCTTTGTTGGTCCACGGTCAACGCTGTCCTCAATGATTTGGCGGCGAGCAGCCCCCATTAAGAGGGAGGGGCGATCTCCCTGGGGGCGCCTCCGCCTCTGCACCGCGCTCTGGTCGGCAGGATCCCAGGAACGGGTCCTCGGCCAGGAGCTGGGCCAGTCCCAGCTGTCTCGCCTGGGTGATGTCGGCTGGTGGGTGTGACTGAGTGCGCTGGTTAGCCACCGAGGGCCTCAGTTGGCCGATGTGCGTGTTGTGTCGAGGGGCTTGGGGCGTCGGGCCGTTCCTGGGCCCGTCGGGACGGCGGCAGTGGGTCCCGCAACCCAGGTGTCGGTGGCTTGCACGTACGGTCTGACCATGACTGATCAGTGGTGGGTGGGTGGGCGTGCGTCAGCGGGTCGGCGCGGCAGGTGCAGGGCCTTCCGGCAGCAAGGTGTTCGGGGCATTGGGGCACAGATGGATCGTGGAGGACCCGCGTACCCACGGCGAGCTTGCCGAACTCGAGGCTCAGACGGGCGTGCGGCTGCCAGAGGAGTACCGGGCCTTCCTGCTACACGTTGGCGCGGGTGGCGCCGGCCCCGCCTACGGCCTGTTCCCGGTTCGGCGCGTACAAGGCCGCTGGCGTTGGGAAGGCGACGGCGCGGACCTGGCCGACCTGTCGAGGCTTGCCGAGCCGTCTCCCGACCAAGGCCCGGACCCGAAGCTGCTCGACGAGCTTCGTGCCCAACGCCCCGAGGAAGAGGACTTCGACGACATTGAGGACTTCGACGACGCCATCGAGGCGTGGGACGAGCGGTGGGAGGTCATCATGTTCGCCCCGGAGCGCACTGCCGGCGCCATCGTGATCTCCCACCTGGGCTGCGCGCAGAGAGAGTGGCTGATCATCAGCGGCAGCCACCGTGGCACGATCTGGTCCGACTGCCGGGTGGACGACGTCGACCTCGCCCCGCTGCTCGACGACGACGGTACGCCGGTGACGTTCGCCCGCTGGTACACCGACTGGCTGGAGAAAGCCGAGCGCACAGCACTGTCGGCACCGTAGGTCCGTCGGCCTGTGCTGTTGAGCGTTGCGGTTGGTCAAGCTAAGTAGAGCCCTCAGCCACAGTGCGGCGGTGCGGAGACGGATGCGGCCACCGTTGATCGTCCTGACTTGTGTGGAGTAACGATGAGACGGTGGCCGCAGGTCACAGCATAGATCCCGTCCGCCAGCGGGAGGCGTTCGAGGCGGCAGTGAGCCGGATCGCGGGCCGGTTCGCCCGGGTCGAACCACGGCTGCGGGCCAAGCGGTTGGCGCTGGACCTACTGTCTGACCTGCCGCGCAAGAACTGCTGGACGATAGCGGAGTGGGCCGGTGAGAGCAGCCCGCACGGCATGCAGCATCTGCCGTGCCGGGCAGTCTGGTATGCCGATGGCGTCCGTGATGACGTGCGCGAATACCTCGTCGAGCACCTGTATGACGATGCCGCGGTCCTGGTTGTCGACGAGACCGGCGACGTGAAGAAGGGCACCCACACGGTTGGGGTCCAGCGCCCGTACACCTGGTCAGCCGGAACATCTCGCCAGCTCACGCTCTTGCACAGCACGTAAACGATGCCCCGCAGCGCAGCCCGGTCGTCCGCCGGCAACCGCCCGGGATACCGATACCGCCTCGCCGGACGAGCCGGCAGTAGCGGAGCCACACGTTCCCACAGGTCATCAGGCACAAGATCAGCAGACACCCAACAGATACTGCCGACACACCATTCAACTGCCAAGGCCCACAAGGAACTTCATTCTGAAACGATCAGTAAGACCGTGCCTCCATGGTCAGTTGGTCGTTCGACTGGTTATGGGGAGTGGGCGGTGGGGATGGATCGTGCCGGATGGCTGTGGGAGATCGCCAGGCCATTGTTGCCGCTGGCGCGGGTGCGGCCGCAGGGTGGCGGGGTCGCGAACATCGATGACGAGGCGGTGTTCGCCGCGATCATCTATGTGCTGGTCAGCGGCTGTGCCTGGCGGGCGTTGCCGCCGTGCTTTGGGGCGTCAAAGTCGACCGCGCACCGCCGGTTTCTCATCTGGTCCCGCGCCGGGGTGTGGGGACGACTGCACCAGAAGGTGCTCGAGCTCTTGGACGGCCAGAACCTCGTCGACCTGTCGCGCGCTGTCCTCGACTCCGCTCACGTCCGCGCTAAAAAAGGGGGCGAACTTGCAGGTCCGAGCCCCGTGGACCGGGGTAAGGCCGGTTCCGGTTCCAAGATGCACGTCCTGTCCGACGCGAACGGACTGCCTCTGCGCGTCGGAGTCTCCGCCGCCAACACCCACGAGAGCCAGGTCCTGAAGCCGATGCTGTCCCATTTCCACATGGGACACGAAGCCCACGTGACCGATTCCAAGCCCGGGCGTCTTCATGCGGACAAGACATCCGATGCGGTTGATCTGTCAAGCAGCAACGGAGAGTTGAGGGGCTTGTGGGACGGGGAAAGCGGTAGCTTCGTCGTAGTGGGTTCGTTTGGTGAGGCAGTGGTGCAGGCAGCCGAGCATGCGGTTGAAGAGGTTGCGCTGGGCAGCGGTGTGGCGGTCTCCGTCGGCCCGTCGGCGGTCGTAGTGGGCGCGGGCGCCTGGTGAGGCGGTCAGTGCGGCGAAGGCCCAGACGTAGCCGACCGAGGCCAGACGCTGGTTCTTGACCCGGCGGGCCATGACCGCGAGGCTTCTGCCGGACGCCCGGGTGACCGGTGCGGCCCCGGCGAAGGCTTTGAGTCCTTTCGCGTCGGTGAAGCGGGATCGGTCGTCGCCGATCTCGGCGAGCACCCGGGCGCCGGTGAGAGACCCGAGCCCTGGAAAGCTGGTGATGATCTCGGCGTCCGGGTGTGCTTCAAAAGACTCCACCGCAGCAGCGGTCAGATCGTCTGCGCTGGTGCAGGCGGCGTCGAGCTGTCTCAGCAGAGCGATGGCCTGGCGGCCCATGGCCTGTTCGACTTGCGGAAGCTGCCGCATCTGCGGAACCCGGAGGGCCTGGCGGAGCCGTTCGGCTTCCGCCTCGATGCCGCTGGCGGCCGGCCTTCTTCAGGAGCGAGCACAGTTGGGTGCGGGTGAGCTTGGCGGCCTGTTCCGGGGTGGGCGCGGCGGCCAGTACGACGCGGGCTGCCTTCGCGCACAGTCCTTCGCGTCGGGGCTGGAAAGCCGCGAGGAAGCCAGGGAAATATTCGCGCAGGTGGGAGCGGAGTTTGTTGCCGGCCTGAGTGCGGTCCCAGACGGCGTCCTGCTGGGCTCGGGCCAGGACGGCGAGGGCCTGGGCGAGTTCGCTGTCGTCGGGCAGCGGTCGGTGGGCGGCCCTGTCGGTGCGCAGGATGTTCGCCAGCACCATGGCGTCGAGGTGGTCGGACTTCTTGCGGGCGACCGCGCGCCGGTCGCGATAGCGAGCAGCTGCCATCGGGTTGATCGCGTAGATGGGACGCTTGGTGGCTCGAAGGCAGGCCACGAGCAGGCCGCGGGAGGTTTCGATCGCCACCGGGATCGGGTCGTCCTCGCTGTCGCCGTGGGTGGTGAGAAGGTCCAAGAGCTGTTGCAAGCCCGTAGCGTCGTCGGTGATCCGGGCCCGGGCTAACAAGGTTCCCTCGTGGTCGACCAGGGCGACGTCGTGGTGGTCGCTGGCCCAGTCGATCCCGCAGGTGACGGTCATCGTGTCGTTTTCGTCCTCTCGGTCAGGGGCTTGTTGCTGCTGGTCGCAGCCGTGCGGGGGCACGCGTCTCCCTAATGGAAGGGCTCGATGGCCCAGCATCCGATTAGCCGTTCGTGACCCCAGCGGCCCGCGGGGCCCTCGGTCTGCTCAGGAGCTCGAGGGCTCCAGGGTTTGTAAGAGGTGATCCCCGCAGGCGGCTCGGACCACGGATTTCAACGATCCGATCGTCGGACTGGATGCGGTAGTTGCGTTCGGTCTCGTGGTGGTGAACGGTGCCGGGGCCGGCGCTTGTCCAACGGCTCGAGGGCCCAGGCGTACTCTGCGGCTTCCCGGCACCGATCACCACCACGATGTATGGCGCTTGCTGAAGCGGGGCCCGCAGTCTCTTTCAGGGCCTCGACGGGCCGGGGTGGGCCTGGCGGTGCCCCGCTTCACTGCCCATTAGGCGTACGACGTGCCTCACCCGCGGCGATGGCTATAGGGCAAGCACATCGGCGTCCGCATCGCCCGCAAGGGAGTCGAGTCCAGCGAGTGACTCGGGCGCCGAAGGTGGGTCATCGAACGCACCATGTCCTGGCTGACCGGCTACCGCCGACTCAACCACCGCTACGAGCGGAAACCAGGCAACTACCTGGCCTTTCTCGGACTGGCCGCAGCCCTCCGCTGCTACAAACGACTCCTCAAACTGACCATGTAGGACACGGTCTTAACCGCGCGACTTTTACGTCCCGAACGAAGGAGCCGAGGGTCGCGGGATGCCACCCCGGTTGGGCAGTGGCCCTCTCGCCGGGCAGGCACCAACAGGGACAACCCCAGCCGTCAGGCGCGGTTGAACTTGCTCGGCCAGTGAGCCGCTCTGGTCCCGCCGATACATACTCACAGAGGCCGATATCGGCAACTTCGCCCGTAAGTCGAAGGTCAGACCACGTGCAATATGTGGTCGTCGGCGGATGATTTGGGTCCGTAGCAATAGGCGCCGCGACCTGTGGAGAGTAGCGGCGCGCCCAGTGATTCGGCGAGCAGGATGGATGAACAAGAGGCAAGGACTTCGGCGCCGACCAATCGGTGGTCGGTGCACTTCGCGTAGGACTGGCCTGCAGCGATGGTCTCGGTCACCGAGGACGGCGACAGCTCGAAGCCGCCTTGTTCGTGAAACGAGCGCAATTCTCTGGCCGGCAGCTTTGTGTGCTGTTCGACGCATTCGTAGTCCCAGCAGTCGCGCATGGCGGACGATACCGCCAGCGCGGCGCTCGACGCGATAAGCCTGATCTCGCCCCGTAACGCGGCTGCGCGAATCACGGCTGATCTGGGAGAATGGGACGTTGCTATGTTATACAAAGCGAATGAGTCGGTGACAGCTGTACTGTCCAGGGCGCCCAAGAGATCGTCTGGGGTAACCACCGCGAATGTTTCCTCGTCCTCGAGTAGGAATTCAGAGCGCACCCAGTGCCGCTGTTTACGGATCAGGTGCATTCGCACGCGCCCAGGGTCAGCTAGGCAGCAAGCGATAAAGACGCCGGATTATGTCCTGGGCGAGCAGGCGCTCGTGCTGGATGACGAAGAAGTGCCCGCCCGGCAGCACCGCTTCGGACACGCCCTCGCGGATCACTTCCGACCAGCTATTCACGTCACCGCCATCGGTGCCCGGGTCGGAGGAGCCGCGGTAGAAGGCAGCGGTGGTGTCGAGAGCTTCGGGCCGTTCAGATCGACGGTATGTCTTGCATATCCCGAAGTCCGCCCGGACCGCGGGCATGGCAAGCTCACGGAGTTCGGGATCGGCAAGCACATGCCTGTCCGGGCTTTCCAGTGCTTCCATCCTCAGCATCACGGCTTGGTCGTCGTCGCAGTCGATGTCCAGGGGCTGTACCCGGTGTGGTGCTTTGCACGCGGCCAGAAACAGCGGGATCCCCGGGATTCCATGTGCGGTCTGCAACCGCGTGGCGACCTCGAAGGCCACCAAAGCTCCCATGCTGTGCCCGAAGAAGGCCAACGGCCGGTCGGCAAGTGGCAGGAGGGCGTCAACTGCCGAGTCGGCGAGTTGGCCCATGGAGCGGGCAGGTGGCTCCCCCAAACGCTCCTGCCGGCCCGGGTACTGGACGGCTACCACGTCGATCTCGGTGGGGACCGCCCCGGGCCACGAGCGGAAGAAGCTGGCGGCCGAGCCGGCCGGTGGAAAGCAGACCAGACGCACCTTCGCGTGCGCTGGCGAGGGACGGTAATGGCGAATCCAACGGGCACGCAAGTCATCGGTCGACGTGCGGGCTCCGTAGGGAGGGGGATCACTCTGACGTTGCGCCAGCGGAGTACCTGGTATGTCCACCCCGCTCTTCCTCCTGTTCCTCGCGCGTTCGCACCCGGATCCGCCGGCGTTCCTGTGACCCGGTCAGACGGTGCTTTTGTGTTCCTGATGGTTTGTCAACTTGTTTTGTGGTGAACGAACTTACGTGGAACATACGTCCTTGACGAAGCGGATGGCCATCCTTACGATCATCGCCTAAGTAGTCAAGACTGTCCGGAGTCCCTACGCGGGAGTCGACGGAGCTTCGTCTGCGGGGGAATCGGGACGGATGTGTCCTGGTTGATGTGTTGATCGGACACCTGTCTCACGGTGTTGTCAGTACCCCTGCCGCGCCCTGTCGCCGGATCCACCGACATCGGAAGAACAAGGTTGCGGCATGACGAACCCGTTCGAGGACGCAGACGGAACGTATCTGGTCCTGATCAACGATGAGGACCAGTACTCCCTATGGCCCAGCAACATTGAGGTGCCCGCCGGGTGGCGGATCGTGCTCGAGGCGTCCCCCCGTCAGGAGTGCGTCGAGTACATCGATGCCCATTGGGTCGATATGCGGCCCAGAAGCCTCCGTGAAGCCATGTCGTCCGGCTCCTGAGCCGGACGACAACTGCTGAGGCTGGGGGACCGAGCACAGACGCGGCCGGCTTCTTTCGACGATCAGATCCGTAGCCCAGGGCCGCTGACCACAGATGCCTGGGAGTTTCGTTCATTTCAGGGGAAGACTTCAGGTGTCTGGTACTCGTGTGTCCTGGCCGCTGTCCGCTGCTCAGTCGGGCATATGGTTCGCCCATCAAATCAGCGTCACGGATCTCGAGTACAACGTGGCGCAATGCGTCGAGATTCATGGCCCCGTGGACGTGGCAGTCTTCCGGCTGTCCATAAACCAACTTCTGGCGGAAATGGAGACGTTCCGAGTCTCCTACACCGAAGAAGAAGGGGAGGTCCGTCAAACCCTCCTGCCTGAGCGCGGCTCGGGCCTGGTGTTCCACGATTTTTCCGGGGAACCGTCGCCCGACAACGCCGCCGAGTCGATCATCCAAGCGGACCTGGCCCGTAGACTCGACCTTCTGAAGGGTGACTGCCAGTACGCCTTCCTCCTGCTCAAACTCGCCGAGGACCACCATTTGTGGTACCAACGCGCCCACCACGTGGCCGTGGACGGCTACGGCGGCGCCCTGTTCACCCGCCGCCTCGCTGACATCTATAACGCACTGATCGCCGGCACCACCCCGAGCGACACCCCCTTCGGTTCCCTCGCGGACCTCCTGAGCGAGGAGCGCGCCTATCGGGCTTCCGACGCCTTCGAACAGGACCGTGCGTACTGGTCGTCCCGCCTCGCGGACCATGAACCAGCGGCACCCGCGTGCACCCCGCCCAGGGCCAGGACCGTCGGACCGGAGGGATCTCCCTTGCCCGCCACCGTACGGATCACCGCCCACCTGCCGACCAGCATCGGTGAGACGCTGCGCTCCATCGCGCGCGAAGCCAGGACCCACTGGTCAGTCGTCCTCACCGCCGCCACCGCCGTCTACTTCCAGAGCCTGACCGGCTCCTCCGACGTCCTCCTCAGCCTGCCCGTCGCAGCCCGCACGAGCCCGGTGTCACGCCGCACCCCCGGCATGCTCTCCAATGTCGTACCCCTGCGCGTGCCCGTGCCCGCGCACCACACGTTCCGGCAGACCATCACCGAGACGGCACGCGAGATGAAAGCGGCACTGCGCCACCAGCGCTACCGCCACGAGGACATGGTGCGCGACACCGGAGCCGGCTTCGGCAGAGGTCACTTCTTCGGACCCATGGTCAACGTCATGCCCTTCGACGACGGCCTGTCCTTCGGTGGCCACCGAGCCACGATGAGCAACCTCGCAAACGGCCCGGTGGACGACCTCGCCTTCGCGGTGTACGACCGCGCCGGTGAGAGCGGCCTGCGCATCGACCTCGACGGCAACACAGCCAGGCACACGGCCGAAGAAGTCGCCCTGCACCTGGAGCGGTTCCAGCGCGTGCTTCTCCTGCTGCTCAGCGATCCGCAGACTCAGGCCGGGCACGTCGATGTCCTGTCGGACGACGACCGCCGCCGCATTCTGCACGAGTGGAACGACACGGCGACCGACCATGCCGCCGACACTCTGCCCGTGCTGACCGCGGCCTTCGAACGGCAGGCAGCGCGCACCCCCGACGCCACCGCCGTCGTGTACGACGACACCCGGCTCTCCTACGCGGAACTCAACAGCCGTGCGAACCGGCTCGCCCGGCTGCTCGTCGAGCACGGCGCCGGCCCCGAGCGCACGGTGGGACTCGCGCTGCACCGGTCCGTGGACCTCGTCGTCGCCATGTACGCGGTGGTGAAGGCGGGAGCGGCCTACCTCCCGCTGGACCCGGACTATCCGGCCGACCGCCTGCGCGGCATCCTCGCCGACGCCGACCCTGTCAGCGTGATGGCCTGCGACGCCACAGCGGGCCTGCTGCCGGACGGCACCCGCCACATCCTCCTCGACGATCCCGGCGTACGTGCGGCCCTGCTCACCGGCCCCGACACCGATCTGACCGACGCCGACCGCACCGCACCGCTGTCGCCCTCCCACCCCGCCTACGTCATCCACACCTCCGGCTCCACAGGGCGTCCCAAGGGCGTCGTTGTGACACACGCGGCTGTCGACAACCGGCTGGCCTGGATGCAGGCCGACCATCCGCAAGGCCCCGGAGACCGCGTCCTGCAGAAGACCCCGGCGGGCTTCGATGTCTCGGTGTGGGAGTTCTTCTGGCCACTGCGGGTCGGAGCGACCCTGGTCCTGGCGAGGGCCGGCGGACACCGGGACCCCGCGTACCTCGCGGAGCTGATCCGCACCGAGCGGATCACCACCCTGCACTTCGTGCCGTCGATGCTCGCCGTGTTCCTGGCGGAGCCCACTGCCGCCCGCTGTGCGGAAACCGTACGCACCGTGTTCTGCAGTGGTGAGGCCCTGCCGCTACCCCTCGCCGCAGCCTTTCGCACCGCCTTCGGCACCACCCGGCTCGTCAACCTGTACGGTCCCACCGAGGCCGCGGTGGACGTGACCGCCTGGGAGTGCCGGGACAGCGTTGAGACCGGGAGCGCGCCGATAGGCCGCCCCGTCGCCAATACCCGGGTCTACATCCTGGATCGCCGTCTGCGGCCCGTCCCGGTGGGCGTGGCCGGGGAACTTTACCTTGCGGGGATACAGCTGGCCCGTGGCTATCTGGACCGCCCCGCCCTGACCGCCGAGCGCTTCGTCGCGAACCCCCACGGCAACCCGGGCGAACGCATGTACCGCACCGGCGACTTGGCCCGCTGGCGCGCCGATGGCACCGTCGAGTTCCTCGGACGCGTCGACTCCCAGGTGAAGATCCGCGGCTTCCGTGTCGAACTCGGCGAAGTCGAGGCCACTCTCACGACACACGACGGTGTGGCCCGGGCCTTCGTCATGCCGCACGAGCGGCACGGCGACACTCACCTCATCGCCTATGTCGTCCCAGCCCCCGGCACCGAGATCGACGGCTCCGAACTGCGTCGAGCCCTGAGGGAGCGCCTGCCCGAGTTCATGATGCCGTCGGTGGTGTCCGTGTTGGACGCGCTCCCGCTGACGGCCAACGGCAAGGTGGACCGGCGTGCGCTGCCAGTGCCGGAGTTCGGTGCCGCAACGCTCACGCGTGCGGCGCGCACGGTACGGGAGGACGTGCTGTGCGGAGTGTTCGCTCAGGTCCTAGGTGCGGAACGGGTCGGGGTCGAGGAGAACTTCTTCGATCTGGGCGGCCACTCGTTGTCAGCGACTCGTGTCGTCAGCCGCGTACGCGCGGTGCTCGGCGTGGAACTGCCACTGCGGGCAGTGTTCGAGGCACCGTCTGTGGCGTTGCTGGCGGAGTGGATCGATCGTGCCGAGGGTGCGCGGGCCGGGGTGTCGGCTGTGGAGCGGCCGGCGGCCGTGCCGTTGTCATTCGCTCAGCGGCGCATGTGGTTCCTCAATCGGCTGGAGGGCACCGACGCCTCCACCTACAACGTCGCCTTCGCCTTGTGGCTCGACGGCACGCTGGACCAGCAGGCGCTGGCAGCGGCGTTGGCAGACGTTATCGATCGCCACGAGTCCCTGCGAACCGTGTACCCGGAGGACGCGTCCGGCCAGCCGTACCAAAAGATCCTGCCCACGCACGCGGTAGCGCCGGCACTGACGACGGCCACCGCCGCCGACGCCGGCCTGCGGCGCGTCATGACTGAGTTCACCACCCGTGGCTTTGACTTGGCCACCGAAGTTCCCTTGAGGGCACGGCTCTTCAGCCAGGACGAGACGTCGAACGTCTTGGTGCTCGTTCTCCACCACATTGCCGGTGACGGTTGGTCGATGGCACCTCTGGTCCGTGATGTGGCTACCGCCTACGAGGCGCGGATCGCTGGCAACGCGCCGGAGTGGGCGCCGCTGCCGGTGCAGTACGCGGACTACGCCTTGTGGCAGCGGGAGTTGTTGGGTGAGGAGTCCGATCAGGAAAGTGTGCTGAGTCGGCAGGTGGGGTTCTGGACGCGCGCGTTGGCGGGTGTGCCGGAGCAGTTGGAGCTGCCGACGGATCGGGCGAGGCCGGCGGTGGCCACGTTCCGTGGGGACACGGTTGCGGTGGAGATCGGTCCGGAGCTGCATGCGGGTCTCGTGGGGTTGGCGCGGGAGTCGGGTGCGAGTGTGTTCATGGTGCTTCAGGCCGCGTTCGCCGTGTTGTTGTCGCGGTTGGGGGCGGGTGAGGACATTGCGATCGGTTCGCCGATCGCCGGCCGTATGGATGAGGCGCTGGATGATCTGGTCGGGTTCTTCGTGAACACGCTGGTTTTGCGGACGGACGTGTCGGGTGATCCGACGTTCCGTGAGCTGATCGGGCGGGTCAGGGAGACGGACCTGGCGGCCTACGCGCATCAGGATGTGCCGTTCGAGCACTTGGTGGAGGTGCTGAACCCGGCGCGCTCGATGTCACGGCATCCGCTCTTCCAGGTCATGCTCGTCCTCCAGAACAACGAGCAGGCAGACCTTCGCCTTCCGGGGTTGGAGTTGGGGGTCGAGCAGCTGGGGACGCAGACGTCCAAGTTCGATCTGTTGCTCTCCGTAGGTGAGCGGTTCGGCGTAGATGGTCGGATGCTCGGGTTGGAGGGGCACCTGGAGTTTGCGGTCGACCTGTTCGACAGGGCTTCGGCCGAGCGGCTGGCCGAGCGGTTCGTCCGCGTGTTGGGTGGCGTGGTGTCGTCGCCGGATGCGCGGGTCAGTTCTGCTCGGCTGTTGTCGGTGGGTGAGCGTGCGGAGTTGGTCCGGGGGTTCAATGACACGGCGGTGGAGGTGCCGTGGGTGTCGTTGCCGGAGTTGTTCGCGCGTGGGGTGGGGCGGTGTCCGGATGCGTTGGCTGTGGTGTTCGGTGATGTGCGGCTGACGTATGCGGAGTTGGATGCTGTTTCGGATCGTCTGGCGCATGTGTTGCGTGGCAAGGGTGCGGGGCCGGAGTCGACGGTGGCGTTGATGCTGCCGCGCTCGGAGTGGTTGCCCATTGCGTTGCTGGCTGTGGTGAAGACCGGTGCGGCGTATCTTCCGGTGGACCCGGAGTATCCCGCGGACCGGATCGCGTACATGTTCGCGGATGCGGAGCCGGTGTGCGTTATGGCTGTCAGCGCGACCGTCGGGCAGGTGCCGGAGGGGGCATCGGCTGAGCGGATTGTTGTTGACGCGGCCGGTTTCGGGGAGGTTCTTGCCGGGGTGCCGGCTGGTCCGGTCGGGGTGGGTGGTCTGCGGCCTGAGCATCCGGTGTATGTGATTTATACGTCGGGTTCGACGGGGCGTCCGAAGGGTGTGGTGTTTCCTGCGGGTGCGTTGGTGAATTTGCTGGTGTGGCATGCGGGGGTGATGCCTGCTGGTGGTGGGGTGCGGACGGGTCAGTTCGCGGCGTTGAGTTTTGATGCGGCGGCGCAGGAGTTGTTCTCGGCGTTGTGGCAGGGCAAGACGTTGGTGGTGCCGGGGGATGAGGTGCGGCGTCATCCGGTGGAGTTGGTGCGCTGGTTCGAGGCGCACGGTGTGGGTGAGTTGTTCGCGCCGATGCCGATGGTGGAGGCGGTTGCGGAGGCGGCCGCGGAGCTGGGTGTGGTTGTGCCGGCGTTGTGTGATGTGGCGCAGGCGGGTGAGGCGCTGGCGGTGCATGAGCGGGTGCGGGAGTTCTTCGCTTCGGTGCCGGGGCGGCGTCTGCACAACTATTACGGGCCGACCGAGACGCATGTGATCACAGCGCTGACGCTGGAAGGCGATCCCGGGTCGTGGCCGGTGTTTCCCTCGATCGGCCGGCCGGTGGCCAACAGCCAGGTCTACGTCCTGGACGACCGGCTTCAGCCGGTACCGGTGGGGGTGACCGGTGAGCTGTATCTGGCGGGTGTGCAGCTCGCGCGGGGCTATCTGAACCGTCCCGGGCTTACAGCGGAGCGCTTCGTGGCCAGCCCGTTCGGGGCTGCGGGTGAGCGGATGTACCGCACGGGTGATGTCGCCCGCTGGAATGCCGACGGCACGGTGGAGTTTTTGGGGCGGGCGGACTTCCAGGTGAAGATCCGCGGCTTCCGAGTCGAACTCGGTGAGGTCGAGACCGCTCTCGCCGCGCACCCGCAGGTGGCTCAGGTCGCGGTGATCGCACGGGAGGACCAGCCAGGGGACAAACGGCTGGTCGGATACGTCGTACCGGCGAGTCGTGCAGAGGAACCGGATCCGATCGCGCTGCGGCGCTACGTCGGCGAAGTTCTGCCGGAGTTCATGGTCCCGGCTGCGGTGGTCGTGCTGGACTCACTGCCGGTGACGGCGAACGGCAAGCTTGACCGGCGCGCGCTTCCCGCCCCCGAATACACAGCGGCAGCCACCTCCCGCGCTCCGCGCACGCCACGTGAGGAATTGCTGTGCGCGGTCTTCGCCGAGGTGCTGGGTCTGGACAGGGTCGGGATCGACGACAGCTTCTTCGACCTCGGCGGACACTCTCTCCTCGCCACCCGTGTCATCAGCCGCATCCGCACCACCCTCGGCGTTGAGCTGCCCCTGCGTGCAGTCTTCGAGACGCCGACCGTCGCCCAACTCGCCGAGTCGATCGAGGGTGCGGGGTCGGCTCGTACGGCTCTGCGGGCTGTTCAGGAGCGGCCTGCGCAGATCCCGCTGTCGTTCGCGCAGCGGCGGCTGTGGTTCCTCAACCGTTTCGAAGGCGCCGAGGCAGCGACGTACAACCTGCCCATCGCCCTGCGCCTCACCGGCGCACTCGACCACACCGCCCTGGAAGCAGCCCTCCGGGACGTCATCGAACGCCACGAATCCCTACGCACCATCTACCCCGAGAGCGCCGACGGCACGCCATACCAGAAGGTCGTCGGGGTGGACGAGGCGTGGGCCGGGCTGGACATCGTGAATGCTGCCGACGGTGAGGTACGGGCTCTTGCCGCTGACCTGGCCCGGCGGGGCTTCGACCTGATCGTCGAGTCTCCGCTCCGCGCACGACTGCTCAGGGTTGATGCCACCTCGCACGTCCTGGTGGTCGTGCTGCACCACATCGCAGGCGACGGCTGGTCGATGGCGCCGCTCGCGCGGGACATTGCCACCGCGTACGCGGCGCGCACCGAGGGTCGTCTCCCGGACTGGGCGCCGCTGGCTGTCCAGTACGCCGACTACACCCTCTGGCAGCAGACGGCCCTCGGCGACGATTCGGACGCTGGAAGTGTGCTGAACCGACAGGTGGTGTACTGGACGCAGACCCTTGCCGGTCTGCCGGAGCAGCTCGAACTCCCTTGGGACCGACCGCGTCCCGCCGTCGCCTCGTACCAGGGCGGCACCGTTCCCTTCGATATGGATGCCGATACCCACGCCGGACTTCTGAACCTGGCACGCGAGTCGGGTGCGAGCCTGTTCATGGTGCTCCAGGCCGCGCTGGCCACGCTGTTGTCACGCATGGGCTCCGGAACGGACATCGCGATGGGATCGCCTATCGCCGGCCGTACAGATGAGGCGTTGGACGATCTGGTCGGGTTCTTCGTGAACACGCTCGTCCTGCGCACCGACCTGTCCGGCGATCCCACGTTCCGCGAGCTGATCGCGCGTGTACGCGAGACGGACCTTGCGGCCTACGCCCACCAGGACGTGCCGTTCGAGCACCTGGTCGAGGTGTTGAATCCCGCGCGCTCGCTCTCTCGCCACCCGCTCATCCAGGTGTCCCTGATCCTGCAGAACAACCCTCAGGCCGAACTGACTTTGCCAGGGCTGACACTGGCCGATGAATCGACGCATACCGAAACGGCGAAGTTCGACCTCTCTCTCGGCATGCGGGAACGCGTCTCGGCGGACGGTTCTCCTGCGGGATTGTCGGGCGTATTCGAGTTCGCGGCTGATCTTTTCGATCACTCAACGGTCGAGTCGTTTGTCGTTTACCTGCGCCGACTGCTGGCAAGTGTGGTGGCCGATCCCGATCAGGTGATCGGTGGGGTGGAGATTCTGTCGGTGGGGGAGCGGCGGGATTTGTTGTCGGGGTGGCAGGGGGTGGAGTCGGATGTGGTGGTGGCTCCGTTGCCTGTGTTGTTTGAGCGTCAGGTGGTGTGTGATCCGGATGCTGCGGCAGTTGTGTGTGGGGGTGAGTCGGTTTCGTATGGGGAGTTGAATGCGCGGGCGAATCGTCTGGCGCGTTTGTTGGTGGGGCGTGGTGTGGGTGGGGAATCGGTTGTGGCGTTGGTGTTGCCGCGGTCGGTAGATCTGCTGGTGGCAATGCTGGCGGTGTTGAAGGCCGGTGGCGCGTATATGCCGGTTGATCCGGAGTATCCGGCGGAGCGGATCGCGTACATGTTCCGGGATGCTGCTCCTGTTCTGGCGCTGGTGGACGACAGCACCATGTCCGTGATTCCTTCAGATTCCCCCCGGGTCAAAATAGGTGAGGCTGTCGGACTTTCTTCCGGGAACCTTTCGGTTGGTGAGCGGCTGTCGGTGGATGGTGCGGCGTATGTGATTTATACGTCGGGTTCTTCGGGGCGTCCTAAGGGTGTGGTGGTGTCGCATCGGGGTGTACCGAATTTGGCTGCGGATCATATTGCGCGGTTGGGGGTGTCGGCGGGGAGTCGGTTGTTGCAGTTTGCGTCGCCGAGTTTTGATGCGGCGGTGGCGGATATTTGGCCCGCGTGGTTGGCGGGCGCGGCGTTGGTGGTGGGTTCGGGTGAGGAGTTGGTGCCGGGTCCGCGGTTGGTGGAGCTGGTGGTGGGGTCGGGGGTTACGCATGTGACGTTGCCGCCGGCGGTGTTGCCGGTGCTGGAAGCGGAGGGCGGTCTCCCGGCGTCGGTCACGGTGGTTGTCGCGGGTGAGGCGTGTGCGCCGGATGTGGCGGCGCGATGGGCTGTGGGCCGGCGGTTGGTGAATGTGTACGGGCCGACCGAGGCGACAGTGGCCTCGACGGCGAGTGCTCCGCTGGTGGGCGGTGTGGTGGGGGTACCGCCGATCGGGCGGCCCTTGTGGAACACCCAGGCTTATGTGCTGGACGCGAATCTGCGGCTGGTTCCGCCAGGAGTGACGGGTGAGCTGTATCTCGCGGGCGTGCAGCTGGCGCGAGGCTACCTCAACCGTCCCGGCCTGACCGGGGAGCGGTTCGTCGCCAGCCCCTATGGAGCACCGGGTGAGCGGATGTACCGGACGGGCGATCTGGCCCGCTGGCGTCCGGACGGAAACCTGGAGTACGTGGGCCGAGCGGATGACCAGGTGAAGCTGCGGGGCTTCCGTATCGAGCTGGGTGAGGTCGAGGCCGCGGTCGCCGCTCATCCGCAGGTCGCTCAGGCGGCAGTGCTGGTGCGCGAGGATCGTCCGGGGGACCGGCGCCTGGTCGCCTACGTCGTCCCGGCCTCCGGCGAGACCGTGGTCCCGGCAGACATACGCCGGTTCGTGTCCGCGCAACTGCCGGAGTTCATGGTCCCGGCCACCGTGATGACGTTGGATGCTTTCCCCCTCACCGTCAACCGCAAGCTCGACCGCCACGCCCTCCCCACACCTGATTACCTGGGTTCCGCTGCCGAAGCACGGGCGCCGCGCGATTCCCGCGAGGAGACGCTGTGCGCGATCTTCGGTGAGATCCTGGGGCTGGAGACGGTCGGGATCGACGACAGCTTCTTCGACCTGGGCGGGCACTCGCTGCTGGCCACCCGCGTGGTCAGCCGTATCCGGACCGCCCTCGGGATCGAGGTGCCACTTCGCACGCTGTTCGAGGCACCCACCGTCGCCCAACTCGCCGAGCACATCAACACGGCGGCAACGGCTCGCGCCTCTCTTGTCGCCGGTGAGCGACCGACGCGGGTCCCGCTGTCGTTCGCGCAGCGGCGCCTGTGGTTCCTCAACCGCCTCGAAGGCGCGACGGCATCGACGTACAACATGCCGATCGTGCTTCGTCTGACCGGTGCCCTCGACCGTGCCGGGCTCCAGGCCGCCTTTCAGGACGTGGTCCTGCGGCACGAGAGTCTCCGCACGCTCTTCCCGGAGGACTCCGTCGGCGAGCCCTTCCAGTGCATCCTCGCCTCCGATGAACCGCAGGTGACAGGACTTGAGGTGGAGGACATCGCAGCAGCGGAGTTGGCGGAGCGCCTCGCGACACTCGTCCGCGACGGATTCGACCTGCCGACCGAAATCCCGTTGCGCGCGCGGCTTTTGGCCATGGACACGACCTCGCACGTCCTCGTCGTTGTGCTGCACCACATTGTCGGCGACGGCTGGTCGATGGCGCCGCTCGCGCGGGACATCGCGACAGCGTACGAGGCACGAGCCGAAGGCCGTGTCCCCGACTGGGCGCCGCTGCCGGTCCAGTACGCCGACTTCAGCCTCTGGCAGCGCGACCTGCTGGGCAGCGAGGACGATGCGGACAGTCTGGCCTCGCGCCAACTCGCTTACTGGCGCGCGGCCCTGGACGGCGTACCGGACGAGCTGGAGCTCCCGACGGACCGGCCGCGCCCTGCCGTTGCCTCCCATCGAGGCGACGCCGTCCCGTTCACGGTGGACGCGCCGACGCACGACCGCCTGACCGCGTTGGCGCGGGAGTCGGGTGCGAGTGTGTTCATGGTGCTCCAGGCCGCTTTCGCCGCCCTCTTGTCGCGGTTGGGGGCGGGTGAGGACATTCCGATCGGTTCGCCGATCGCCGGCCGTACGGATGAGGCGCTGGATGATCTGGTCGGTTTCTTCGTCAACACGCTGGTCCTACGGACGGACCTGTCAGGTGATCCGACGTTCCGTGAGTTGATCGGGCGGGTGCGGGAGACGGATCTGGCGGCGTACGCGCATCAGGACGTGCCGTTCGAGCACCTGGTGGAGATGCTGAACCCGGCACGCTCGATGTCACGGCATCCGCTCTTCCAGGTCATGCTGGCCCTCCAGAACAATGACGCGGCCCAGCTGAGCCTGCCCGGCCTCACCGTGTCGGCGGGAGCCGACGAGGCGGCCGGTGTTCCCGCCGCTCGTTTCGACCTCACCGTCAATGTCTCCGAGCGTCACACGGTGGACGGCGAGGCGGCCGGGTTGTCGGGACTCTTCGAGTACGCGACGGATCTGTTCGACCGCGCCACCGTGGAGCGTATGGCCGAGCGGTACGGCATTCTCCTCGCGCACGCCCTGAGTGACCCGGACGCACGACTGGCGGAACTGGACCTTCTCTCAGAGCCGGAGCGTCACCAGCTCCTCGTCACCTGGCAGGGCCCCGACCGGCCGACAGACGAAACTCCGGCGATCGACGCGGCACCGGCCACCCTTCCGGCGATGTTCGCGGCCATCGCGGCCCGTACGCCAGACGCGGTGGCCGTCGAGTGCGGTGACGTCCGGTGGACGTTCGCCGAACTCGATTCCCGCTCACGGGCATTGGCCGAGTATCTGGTCACACTCGGTGTCACCGCGGAGACTCCGGTCGCCGTGCTCATGGAGCGCTCGGCGGACCTGATCGCGGCGCTGCTCGCGGTGCTCCGTGCCGGCGGCACGTACGTACCCCTGCATACGGGGTACCCGGTCGCCCGCATGCGGGCGGTGCTGGAAGAAGCCGGTTCGCCCGTCCTGCTGACGGATGCCGCGTTCGCGGGACACGCCGTGACCGCCGAGCAGCAGGACAAGGGCGTCGCGGTGCTCGTCGTAGGCGACACCGCCACGGCTGCCACTTCCGCCGTCCCCGAGGTGGCCGTGCTCCCGGACGCGCTGGCGTACGTGATGTACACATCCGGTTCCACGGGCGTGCCCAAGGGCGTGGCGGTCTCCCACCGCAACATCGTGGATCTCGTCGTGGACTCGGGCTGGGGCGTGGGCCGCGGGGACAGCGTGCTGATGCACGCCCCGCACGCCTTCGACATCTCCGTGTATGAGATCTGGGTGCCCCTGCTGAACGGCGCCCGCGTCGTGGTGGCACCCGAAGGCACCCTGGAGTCCGCCGACCTGAACCGCCTGGTGCGGTCGCACGGCGTCTCGCATCTCCACATCACGGCTGGTCTCTTCCGCGTCATGGCCGAGGATCTGACCACGGCCTTCGCCCGTACGCGCGAGATACTCACCGGCGGCGACGTGATCTCGGCGGACGCGATGCGGCATGTGCTGGACCAGTGCCCGGACACAACGGTGCGCACGCTGTATGGCCCGACCGAGGCGACCCTCTGCGTGACGAGCACGGTATGGCGGTCCGCGGCGGAGGTGACCAGTCCGGTGCCACTGGGACGGCCGTTGGAGCGGACACGCGCATACGTCCTCGACCACTCGCTGCGACCGGTGCCCGCCGGGGTCACAGGTGAGCTGTACCTGGCGGGGGCGGGACTGGCCCGCGGCTATCTGCGTCGCCCCGGTCTGACGGGCGAGCGCTTTGTGGCCGATCCGTACGGGGCACCCGGTGAGAGGATGTACAGGACCGGTGACCTGGCCCGCCGCCGCTCGACCGACGGCGTGCTGGAGTTCCTGGGCCGCACCGACGAGCAGATCAAGATACGTGGCTTCCGCGTCGAGTTGGGTGAGGTGGAGTCGGCTCTGTCGGCCCATCCGCAGGTGAGCCGCGTAGCGGTGATCGCGCGTGAGGACCGGCCGGGTGACAAGCGCCTGGTCGCCTACGTCGTTCCCCCCAACGGAGCCGGAGAGCTCGATCCGGTCGCGCTGCGGCGGTACGCCGGCGAATGCCTACCGGAGTTCATGGTGCCAGCCGCCGTGGTCGTCCTGGACGGCCTCCCGCTGACTCCCAACGGCAAGCTCGACCGCAGGGCGCTGCCCGCGCCGGTCTTCGAGACGACGGCGGCCTTCCGCGCACCGCGCAACGCTGGTGAGGAAGTGCTGTGCGCCGTCTTCGGTGAAGTCCTGGGGCTGGACAAGGTCGGGATCGACGACAGCTTCTTCGATCTGGGCGGGCACTCCCTGCTGGCCACCCGTGTGGTGAGCCGTGTCCGTACCGTGCTGGGCGTGGAACTGCCTCTCCGCGCGTTGTTCGAGGCACCTGCCGTAGCCGAGCTGGCAGTCCATGTGCAACAGGCGAACGATGCGCGTTCGTCGCTTGTCGCGGGTGTGCGGCCGGCGGCGGTGCCGTTGTCGTTCGCGCAGCGTCGGATGTGGTTCCTGAACCGGTTCGAGGGTGCGTCGGCGGCGCTGTACAACATGCCGGTGGTGTTGCGGTTGGACGGTGTGCTGGACCGTGGGGCGCTGGTTGCCGCGTTGGAGGATGTCGTCGGGCGGCACGAGTCGTTGCGGACGGTGTTCCCGGAAGGTGCGGACGGAGTTCCGTTCCAGGAGATCCGTCCGGCGAAGACCGGCTTGGTCGAGGTCGAGACGACCTCGGCGACGGAGGAGTCGCTGGCCGGTTTGCTCACCGAGTTCACCGACCGCGGCTTCGACCTGACCCGCGAACTGCCTATGCGTGCGGCTCTCTTCCAGCTCGACAAGGAAAGCCACGTGCTTGTGGTGGTGCTGCACCACATCGCGGGTGACGGTTGGTCGATGGCGCCGCTGGCGCGGGACATCACGACCGCGTATGAGGCGCGGGTCGCTGGTCGTGCTCCGGAGTGGGCGCCGTTGCCTGTGCAGTACGCCGACTACGCGTTGTGGCAGCGGGAGTTGCTGGGTGAGGAGTCCGATCCGGAGAGTGTGCTGAGCCGACAGGTCGCCTACTGGCGGGATGCGCTGGCCGGTCTGCCGGAGCAGTTGGAGCTGCCGACGGATCGGCCGAGGCCGGCGGCGGCCACGTTCCGTGGGGACACGGTTCCGGTGGAGATCGCCCCGGAACTGCACTCCCGTATCGCCGCTCTGGCAGGCGAGTCGGGTGCGAGTGTGTTCATGGTGCTTCAGGCCGCGTTCGCCGTGTTGTTGTCGCGGTTGGGGGCGGGTGAGGACATTCCGATCGGTTCGCCGATCGCCGGCCGTACGGATGAGGCGCTGGATGATCTGGTCGGGTTCTTCGTCAACACGCTGGTCCTGCGGACGGACGTCTCCGGCGATCCGACGTTCCGTGAGCTGATCGGGCGGGTCAGGGAGACAGACCTTGCGGCCTACGCGCATCAGGACGTGCCGTTCGAGCACCTGGTGGAGATGCTGAACCCGGCGCGCTCGATGTCCCGGCACCCGCTCTTCCAGGTCATGCTCGCCCTCCAGAACAACGACCAGGCAGACCTTCGCCTGTCCTCATTGGAGATGACTGCGCAGGCAAACGAGAGCACCACCGCCAAGTTCGATCTGTTCCTTACCCTGAGCGAGCACCGGCCGGACGGCGGCGTCGAGACGGCGCTGTCGGGTGTCCTGGAGTTCGCGGCCGACCTGTTCGACCGGGTGTCGGCCGTGCGTCTGGTGGAGCGGTTCGTTCGTCTGTTGGTCGATGTGGTGTCGTCGCCGGATGCGCGGGTCAGTTCTGCTCGGCTGTTGTCGGAGGCTGAGCGGGTTGAGGTGGTGTCGGACTTTAATGCCACGGCGGTGGAGGTGCCGTGGGTGTCGTTGCCGGAGTTGTTCGCGCGTGGGGTGGGGCGGTGTCCGGATGCGTTGGCTGTGGTGTTCGGGGATGTTCGGCTGACGTATGCGGAGTTGGATGCTGTTTCGGATCGTCTGGCGCATGTGCTGCGGGGCAAGGGTGCGGGGCCGGAGTCGACGGTGGCGTTGATGTTGCCGCGCTCGGAGTGGTTGCCGGTGGCGTTGTTGGCCGTGGTGAAGACCGGTGCGGCGTATCTTCCGGTGGACCCGGAGTATCCCGCGGACCGGATCGCGTACATGTTCGCGGACGCCAATCCGGTCTGCGTGATCACGGCCGTGGACACGGTGGGCGCTGTTCCCGCCGAGGTGTCCGCCGAAAAGATCGTCGTCGATGAGCCCGGCTTCGGTCGGACCGTGGCCGAGGCCCCGGTTGGCCCGGTCGAGGTACGCGGTCTGCAGCCTGAGCATCCCGTCTACCTGATCTACACCTCCGGCTCCACCGGGCGCCCGAAGGGCGTTGTCTTCCCGGCAGGCGCCATGACCAGCCTGCTGGCCTGGCATGAGCGGAGTCGCCCGGGCGGTGTCGGAGTGGTCACGGCCAACTTCACGTCGATCAGCTTCGACGTGGCGGCGCAGGAGCTGTTCACCACCCTGTGGTCCGGACGCACCCTGGCCGTTCCTCGCGACGAAGTACGCCGCCACCCCGCCGACTTCGCGCTCTGGCTGGATCAACACCGGGTGAACGAACTCTTCGCCCCCAACCTGATGATCGAGGCTGTCGCCGAAGCCACCGCCGAACTCAAGCTCCAGCTTCCCGAGTTGCGTGACGTGGTGCAGGCGGGCGAATCCCTGGCCGTGCACGCGCGAGTGCGGGAGTTCTTCGCGGGGGTGCCCGGCGGGCGTCGACTGCACAATCACTACGGCCCCACCGAGACACACGTCGTCACGGCATTCGCCCTGCGGGACATACCCGAGGACTGGCCGGTGTCCCCGTCGATCGGTGCGCCGGTGGACAACACCCAGGTGTACGTCCTGGACGGTGCTCTCCAGCCCGTACCTGTCGGAGTGACCGGTGAGTTGTACCTCGCGGGCGCCCAGTTGGCGCGTGGCTATCTCCATCGTCCAGGTCTGACGGCGGAGCGGTTCGTCGCCAGCCCTTACGGCATCACCGGTGAGCGGATGTACCGGACCGGTGACGTGGGCCGCTGGAACGCCGACGGGACGCTGGAGCTCCTGGGGCGGGCGGACTTCCAGGTGAAGATCCGTGGCTTCCGAGTGGAGCTCGGTGAGGTGGAGGCGACCCTCGTCAACCATCCCCAGGTGGCTCAGGCGGCGGTGATCGCGTCTGAGGATCGCTCGGGTGACAAGCGGCTGGTCGCCTATGTCGTGCGTCGGAGCGGAGCCGGAGAGCCCGATCCGGTCGCCCTGCGGCGGTACGTCGGCGCGTCCCTGCCGGAGTTCATGGTGCCCGCTGCTGTGATGGTCCTCGACCATCTGCCGCTGACGGTCAACCGGAAGCTCGACCGCAGGGCGCTGCCCGCCCCGGAGTATGCCTCGGAAACCGCCTCGCGGGCGCCGCGCACTCCCTACGAGGAAGTGCTGTGCGCGGTGTTCCGCGAGGTGCTGGGCCTGGAGCGGGTGGGGGTCGACGACGGGTTCTTCGACCTGGGCGGGCACTCCCTGCTGGCCACCCGCGTGGTGAGCCGTGTCCGCACCCTGCTCGGGGTCGAGCTGCCCCTGCGGGCGCTGTTCGAGGCGCCCACCGTCGCCCAGCTCGCCAGGTGCCTCGGCACGGCGGGCGCGGCTCGTGCGGCACTCGCCCCGATGGAGCGGCCCGAGCGGCCGGGGCTGGCCTTCGCGCAGCTCCGGATGTGGTTCCTCAACCGGTTCGAGGGCACGGGCGCGTCCACGTACAACCTGCCCGTCGCACTGCGGCTGAGCGGCGCCCTCGACCGTTCCGCGCTGGAAGCGGCACTTCGGGACGTCGTCCACCGGCACGAGTCGCTGCGCACGGTCTTCCCCGAAGGCGCTGACGGTGCTCCGTACCAGAAGATCCTGGAGGTGGAGGACGCGTGGATCGAACTCCTCTGGACCGAGGTGGACTCGGCGCGTGAGCTGGCGGAGAGGCTCACCGAGGAGGCGTCGCGCGGTTTCGACCTGACGTGTGAGATCCCGCTGCGCGCCTCCCTCCTCGCCGACGAGGACGGGACGTGTGTCCTGTTGGTGGTGCTGCACCACATCGCGGGTGACGGGTGGTCGATGGCGCCGCTGGCGCGGGACATCACGACCGCGTACGAGGCGCGGGCCGCTGGTGCCGCGCCGGAGTGGGCGCCGTTGGCGGTTCAGTACGCGGACTACGCGCTGTGGCAGCGGGAGTTGCTCGGTGAGGAGTCCGATCCGGCGAGTGTGCTGAGCCGACAGGTCGCCTACTGGCGGGATGCGCTGGCGGGTCTGCCGGAGCAGTTGGAGCTGCCGACGGATCGGCCGAGGCCTGCGGTGGCCACATTCCGTGGGGACACCGTCCCGGTGGAGATCGTCCCGGACGTGCACGCACAACTCGTGGCGCTGGCGCGGGAGTCGGGTGCGAGCGTGTTCATGGTGCTCCAGGCCGCGTTCGCCATCCTGTTGTCGCGCTCGGGGGCGGGTGAGGACATTCCAATCGGTTCGCCGATCGCCGGCCGTACGGATGAGGCGCTGGACGACCTGGTCGGTTTCTTCGTCAACACGCTGGTCCTGCGGACGGACCTGTCAGGTGATCCGACGTTCCGTGAGCTGAT
The DNA here is from genome assembly GCF_004784465.1 of Streptomyces griseoluteus. Classification (GTDB taxonomy): domain Bacteria; phylum Actinomycetota; class Actinomycetes; order Streptomycetales; family Streptomycetaceae; genus Streptomyces; species Streptomyces griseoluteus. The sequence continues at coordinate 321,768 of NZ_SRRU01000009.1, forward strand.
CGGGCGGGTCCGGGAGACGGATCTCGCGGCGTACGCGCATCAGGACGTGCCGTTCGAGCACCTGGTGGAGGTCTTGAACCCGGCGCGCTCGATGTCCAGGCATCCGCTCTTCCAGGTCATGCTCGCCCTCCAGAACAACGACGAAGCCCACCTGCGGCTCCCGGGGGTGACGTCGGCTGGTGAGTCCGCACGGTCCGCCGTGGCCAAGTTCGAGCTGTCGCTGGCGCTGCGTGAGCGGCATGCGTCAGACGGTGCGCCGGGCGGTATCACGGGCGGGCTGGAGTTCGCCACCGACCTGTTCGACGCCGCCACGGTGCGCCGGCTCGGCGATCGGTGGACCCGCCTGCTCGCGGCCCTCGTGGCCGATCCCGACCAGCCGATCGGGGACGCGGACCTCCTCACCGCGGATGAGTGGAGAGAACTCGTCGGGGAACCGGTCCCGGCGGTGGAGGGCCCGGTCGCGACGCCGGCCGAGCTGTTCGAAGCGCAGGTCGCCCGGACGCCGGACGCCGTGGCGGCCGTCGGCGACGATGTGCGGCTGACGTACGCCGAACTGGATGCCCGGGCCGAGCGTCTGGCGCGGCTGCTGGTGCGGCGAGGTGTGGGTCCTGAGTCGGTGGTCGCGCTGCTGCTGCCCCGGTCCGTGGAGCTGCTGGTGGCGATGGTCGCCGTCGCCAAGTCCGGCGGCGCTTACCTTCCGGTCGACCCGGACTATCCGGCTGACCGGGTCTCCCTGCTGCTGTCCGACGCGAAGCCGGCGCTGGTGCTGACCGATGGTGCGGCGGCCTCGGCGGCAGGGCTGGACTCGGAAGTGACGGTGGTGCGGCTTGCCGACACCGAGCGGGAGCCTGCCACCGAGGATGAGGGCGAACGGCGGGCGGTGCCGAGCGGCGACCACCCGGCGTATGTGATCTACACATCGGGTTCCACCGGCCGGCCCAAGGGAGTCATGACCACCCAGCGGGGCGTCGGCGGGCACCTGGCCTGGATGGCCCGGCAGTATCCGCTCGACGGCGGGGACAAGGTGCTCGCGCGTACGTCGCCGAGCTTCGACGCGTCCGTGTGGGAGCTGTGGCTGCCGCTGGTGTGCGGGGCCACGGTGCAGGTGGTCCCGGCCGTGGTGGCGGCGGAACCGGAGCGGCTGGCGGCCTATATGAGCGAGAACGGGACGACCGTCGCCCAGCTGGTGCCCTCCCTGGTCCCCGGGGTGTGCGACGCGGCGGAGGCGGTCGGCGGGCCCTGGGCGCTGCGCCGGTTGTTCCTGGGCGGTGAGGCGGCTCGGGTCGGGCTCGTCGAGCGTGTGGCCCGGGTCTGGGGCGTTCCCTGCGTCAACCTGTACGGCCCGAGCGAGACGACCGTCCAGGTCACTCACCACGAGACGGGCGCCGTCACCGGCGGGTCCGGCGACACGGTCGTACCGCTCGGAGTGCCGGTCCCGGGGATGCGGGCGTATGTGCTCGACGGTCGTCTGCGGCCGGTGCCGGAGGGGGTGGCCGGCGAACTGTATGTGGCGGGCCCCCAGGTGGCCCGCGGTTACCCGGGGCGCCCCGGTCTGACGGCGGAGCGGTTCGTCGCCGATCCGTACGGCCCGGCCGGCGGCCGGATGTACCGCACGGGCGATGTCGTACGGCGTCGTGACGGTGAGCTGGAGTTCGTAAGGCGGGCCGACGACCAGGTCAAACTGCGCGGTCTGCGCATCGAGCTGGGTGAGGTGGAGACGGCACTGGCCGCACGGCCGGAGGTCGAGGGCGCGGCGGTCGCGGTGCGGGACAACGGGCGGGGTGAAGCGGTGCTCGTCGCCTACGTGGTGGCGGCCCGGGGCGCGGCGGTCGACCCGGGGGAGCTGCGGCGCTCGCTCCTGACGGCACTGCCCGACTTCATGGTGCCGACGGTGTTCGTGGCGCTGGACGCGCTGCCGCTGGGGCCGCACGGGAAGCTGGACCGTGGTGCGCTGCCCGCACCGGACCCTGGCGCCGGGGCGACATCTGGCCGGGCCGCGCGCAATCCGCAGGAAGCGGCACTGTGCGGGCTGTTCGCGGAGGTGCTGGGGGTCGCGTCGGTGGGAATCGACGACAGTTTCTTCGCGCTGGGCGGCCACTCGCTGTCCGCGGTGCGTCTGGCCGGCCGGGTCCGGTCGGTCTTCGGTGTGGAGCTCCCGGTACGCGCACTGTTCGAGGCGCCGTCGGTGGCGGAACTGGTCCACCGTTTCGGCACGGCGGGGGGTGGTCATGACGGCCTCCAGGTGCTGCTGCCGCTGCGCGCGGCTGCCAGAGGTGCGGGGCCCGGCCCCGCGCCCCTGTTCTGCGTGCATCCGGCCGGTGGGCTGAGCTGGCCGTACGCGGGAATGCTCCCGCATCTGGAGCCCGACCAGCCCGTCTACGGACTTCAGGCGCGGGGCATCACCGGGGCCGCCGAACTCCCGGGCAGCATCGAGGAGATGGCCGCCGACTATGTGGCGCACATCCGCACCGTGCAGCCCACCGGCCCGTATCGCATCCTGGGCTGGTCGCTGGGAGCGGTGATCGCTCACGCCATGGCGACCGCACTGCAGGCGCAGGGCGAGACGGTGTCGCTGCTCGCCCTGCTGGATGGTTACCCGGCGGCGGCGCCCGTCGGGGCGCTCACCGTCGCCGGCCAGGAGGCAGCGGGACGGCGGGTCCTTCGCGGCCTGCTGGAGGGCATGGGCCTGGTGGACGCGTCGGCGGAGCCGGGCTACGAGCCGTCGCTGTCCGAGGTAGTCGCGCTGTTGCGCGGTCAGGGCGGGGTGCTGGCCGGATTCGACGAGACGACCCTGACGGGACTGCTGGCGGCCTGTGTGAACGGGACACAGCTCGCGGGCCGGTTCACCCCCTCGGTCTTCCAGGGCGACGTCGTGTTCTTCACCGCGGCCGCCGACCGGGCGGCCGACAGCGCCGGGGTCGACTTCTCCGCGTGGGAGCCCTATGTGAGCGGCTCCCTGGTGAACTACGACGTCGACTGCGCGCACACCGACATGACGGCCGCCGGGCCGATCGGGGAGATCTCCAGGGTGATCGCCCAGGAACTCCGCAAGCGCGGCTGACACCCCCCCGGGGCGCGACGAGCGCCCGGTCCTTCATGGATGACATGACCCGTGCCCTGGCGCTTGCCACGGGCACCTGCCGGAGCAAGAGGAAGAAGAGAGCGAACGGATGCAATACAGCCCTACAGGGGAAGGCGTACGGCTCGATCACGTCGAGTTCTTCGTGGCGGACGCGGCTGCCCATGCCGCCTCGCTGGTGGACGAGTTCGGCTTCCGCGTCTGCGGCGGCACTGGCCTCGACGACGAAAGCCCCGGACGATCCGTGGTGGTGCGCCAGGGGGACGCGGTCATCGTGCTGACACAGGGCGTGGCGGAGGAGCACCCGGCCGCCGTCTACGTCACCCGGCACGGTGACGGCGTCGGCGGGATCACGTTGCGCGTCGACGACGTACGGGCGGTCTTCACCCACGCCGTGGCCAACGGGGCCACCGTCGTCGAGGAGCCGGTGGACTTGACGGACGACGTCGTTGCGACCACCGCCGTGATCGGCGGCTTCGGCGACGTCGTGCACCGCCTGGTCCAGTCCGTGCCGGGAGCCGACGCCCGTGGCGTCCTGCTCCCCGGCTTCGAGGCGGCACGCGACATGGCTGCTCCGTCCACCGCTGAGCGAGGTGTGATCCGCGGAATCGATCACTTCGCGGTGTGTCTGCCGGCCGACGGTCTCCTCCCGGCCGCAGAGTTCTACCGGCGGGCACTCGGCTTCCGGGAGATATTCGAAGAGCGCGTCCTGGTCGGGTCCCAGGCGATGCTCTCCAAGGTCATGCAGAACGCGGCCCGCGACGTGACCTTCACCTTCCTCGAACCCGACCTGTCGGCCCAGCCGGGCCAGATCGACGCGTTCCTCAAGGATCACGGCGGGGCGGGTGTCCAACACATCGCCCTGGCCGCCCGCGACATCGTCGGCACGGTGGCGGACCTGACGGGCCACGGTATCGGCTTCCTTTCCACACCCGGCGCCTACTACGACATGCTCGGTGACCGGCTCTCGCCGAAGGCCTACACGGTGGAGCAATTGCAACAGCTGGGGATCCTGGCCGACGAGGACCACGGCGGACAGCTCTTTCAGATCTTCGCCAAGTCGACGCACCCGCGCGGGACCTTCTTCTGGGAGGTCATCGAGCGACTAGGCGCGAAGACCTTCGGCTCGCGCAACATCAAGGCCCTATACGAGGCGGTGGCCCGCGACCAGGAACAGGACCGTCCGGACCAGGAAGGCGGCCACGCGTGAGCACCCTCGACACCGCGCTGCGCGCCGAGCAGCCGCGCCTCCCGAGCAGCACCCACTGGCTGACCTCCGCCGACGCCCGACGGGCGGCCGCTTCGGTCCTGCCCCAGGGCGTGTGGGACTTCCTGGAGGGCGGAAGCGGGTCCGAGGCCACGCTCGCCGCCAACCGGGCCGCGTTCGACGACCTCTTCCTCGTGCCACGGGTCCTGGCGGACGTCTCCGGCACCCGTACGGCGGCCACGGTCCTCGGCGCTCCGGCGGCCATGCCGGTGGGTATCGCGCCCATGGCCTACCAGCGGCTGTTCCACCCCGACGGCGAGTCGGCCGCCGCACAGGCGGCGGAGACGGCTGGCGTCCCCTACGTGGCGGGGATGCTGAGCACGTACGCGCTGGAGGAGATCACCGCGGTCTGCTCGCGGACGTGGCTACAGCTGTACTGGCTGCGTGACCGTGTGCTGCTGACGGATCTGATCGACCGCGCCGAGGCAGCGGGGTGCACGGCGCTCGTCCTGACGGTGGACGTGCCGCGGATGGCGCGGCGGCTGCGGGACATGCGCAACGCCTTCACCCTGCCGCCGGATATCGTGGCGGCCAACTTCCCCGCCACCGCGACCCGTTCCGCACGTCGCGGCGAAGCCAACACCTCTGCGGTGATGGTGCACACCAGCGAGGCGTTCGACCCGACCCTGACCTGGAACGACGTGGCCTGGCTGCGCGGGCAGACCGAACTGCCCCTCGTCCTCAAGGGGGTTCTGCACCCCGAGGACGCGGCGCGCGCCGCTGGACTCGGCGTCGACGCCGTCGTGGTGTCCAACCACGGAGGCCGGCAGCTGGACGGAGCGGTGCCCGCCCTGAACGCGCTGGCCGCCGTGTGCGCAGCCGTCGAGGGCAGCACGGAAGTGTTTCTCGACGGCGGCGTGCGCGGCGGAACGGATGTACTCAAGGCGCTCGCGCTGGGGGCAACGGCGGTGCTGACGGGCCGACCCGTCCTGTGGGGTCTCTCAGCCGACGGGCAGCGCGGCGTGGAGCGCGTCCTGTCACTGCTGCGCGCCGAACTGGAGGACGCGCTGGCCCTGTCGGGTTGCGCGGACGTGTCCTGGGCGAAGGGCCTGACCGTGGTGTCGGGGAACGTGCCGCTGTCCTCGGCCTCGGTGCGCAGGGGGCCGCGATGGTGACGCCGGAGCTGTTCGCGGCCGAACTGCACTCCTCACTGACCGACGCGTCACTGTCGTCGATGAACTTCCTCAACGAGGTGGCCCAGCGGTTCCCCGAGGCGATCTCCTTCGCCGCCGGCCGGCCGCACGAGGCCAACTTCGACGTGGCGCTGATCCATGAGTACCTGGACACCTACTGTCGCCACCTCGCAGAGGCCGAGGGCCGTACCGAGGAACAAGTGCGGCGCGCCCTGTTCCAGTACGGCCGTACTAAGGGCATCATCCACGATCTGATCGCCCGCAACCTGGCGGCCGACGAGGATGTCGTCGTCGACCCCGAGTCGATCGTGGTGACCGTGGGCTGCCAGGAGGCCATGGTCCTCACCCTGCGGGCGCTGCGCCGCGACGAACGTGACGTCCTGCTGGCCGTGTCGCCGACGTACGTGGGCATCACCGGGGCGGCACGCCTGGTGGACATGCCGGTCGTGCCGGTGTCTTCCGGGGACGACGGCGTCGACCTGGACGACCTCACCGCCGTGGTGCGGCGCGTGCGCGGCGAGGGGTTGCGACCGCGCGCGTTCTACCTCGTCCCCGACTTCTCCAACCCGGCGGGCAAGAGCCTGCCGACCTCGCGACGCCGTGAGCTTCTGCGGCTCGCCGACGAGTTCGACCTGCTGTTGCTGGAGGACAATCCGTACGGGGTGTTCCGCGCGCGGGGGGAGCGGCTGCCCACGCTCAAGTCGCTGGACGCCACCCGCAGAGTGGTCTATCTCGGTTCGTTCGCCAAGACGGGCATGCCCGGCGCCCGTGTGGGGTTCGCGGTCGCGGACCAACTAGTGGGTGACGCGGCGGGCGGCGACCCAACCTTGTTCGCGGATGAACTGTCCAAGATCAAGAGCATGCTGACGGTCAACACTTCTCCCGTCGCCCAAGCGGTGATCGGCGGCAAGCTGATCGCGCACGACTACAGTCTGCTGCGCGCCAACGAGCGCGAGATCGCCACCTACGCCCGCAACCTGGCCCAGTTGCTGGACGGGCTGGAGCGCCGCTTTACCGGGCCGAGCCGCGATGCGGTGCCGCGGGTCACCTGGAACACTCCGGCCGGAGGCTTCTTCGCCGTGGTGACCGTACCCTTCGACGTCACCGACGAACTCCTGGCGCTCTCGGCGCACACGTACGGCGTGATCTGGACGCCAATGCGCCACTTCTACGACGGCGTGGGCGGCGAGCGTCAACTGCGCCTTTCCTGCAGCCTGCTGGACCCGGACACCCTTGACACGGGACTGGACAGGCTGGCCGCGTTCATCACGGACCAGGTGTGATGAGCCGAGCGAAGGAGCGGCCCGACGCCGCACCCGTGCCGGCGGACCGAGGGCTGCGCCGGCTGCTGGCCTACAGCCTGCGCCATCGCGCGACGGTCGCCGGCGCGCTCGCTGCCACGCTGCTGGCCACCGGAGCGGCGCTGCTGGTGCCGCTGATCCAGCGCACGGTGGTCGACCGGGTCGTCCTCACCCGCGAACTGGGCCTCCTGCCCTGCGTCATCGCATTGATGGCCACCGGAGTCGTGCGCTTCGCGGCGGGCGCCGGGCGGCGCTACCTAGCTGCCCGGCTCTCGTACGACGTGCAGTACGGGCTGCGCAACGACATCTTCCGTACCCTGTCGCGGCTGGACGGCGTACGTCAGGACGAGCTGCGCGCCGGGCAGCTCGTCAGCAGGGCGATCTCCGACCTGACCATGGTCCAAGGGCTGTTGATGCTCTTGCCCCATGTCCTCGCGGGTGCGCTGATGTTCCTCCTGGCGTTGGGCGTCATGGTGGTGCTCTCGCCCGCCCTGACCCTGGTCATGCTGCTGGTGCTGCCGCTCCTGCTGTTCACCGCGCTGCACAGTGACCGGCGCATGTACGGAGCGGCCACCGAGGCGCAGCAGCAGGAGGCGGTGGTCGCCGGAGTCGTGGACGCCTCCGTCGCAGGCGTCCACGTCGTCAAGGGTTTCGCGCAGGAGGCCTACGAGACACGCCGCCTCGAGGCGGCCGCGCGCCGGCTGTTCACGGCCCGCTCCCGCATCGTACGGCTCAACGGCCTGTACGGTGCGACCCTTCAGGGCCTGCCGCTGCTGGGGCAGGCCGGCGTCCTGGCCCTCGGTGGTTGGATGGCGGCCCGAGGGAGCATCTCGGTCGGCACACTCGTCGCGTTCTCCGCCTACCTCGCCGAGATGGTCGCGCCGATGCGCGGCCTCGCCGCCCTGGTGACCGGGGTCCACCAGGCGCGTGCCAGCGTCGCGCGGGTCTTCGAGGTCATCGACACCCGCGCCCTGGTCACCGAGGCACCCGGCGCGGCCGCCCTCTCACCGTCGGCACCGGCCACCGTCGAACTGGACGACGTGACCTTCGGCTACGGCTGCGGGGCGCCGGTCCTGAACGGGCTCACGTTGAGCGTCACGGCAGGGGAGACCCTCGCCCTGATCGGCCCCGCAGGTTCGGGCAAGTCGACGGTGATGGCACTGCTGACGCGTTTCTACGACGTACAGGGCGGAGCAGTGCGGGTCGGCGGCGCCGATGTGCGTGACCTGACCCTCGGCTCACTGCGGTCCGCGTTCGGGCTGGTGCCCGAGCACAGTTTCCTGTTCTCCGGCACCATCCGGGAGAACATCGCCTACGGCCGGCCCGACGCTGGCGACGAGGAGGTGCGCGCGGCGGCTCGTGCCGCGGGAGCCGACCTGTTCGTGTCGGCCCTGCCCGGAGGGTACGGCACGCCCGTCGGCGAGCGGGGGCTGTCGCTGTCCGGCGGCCAGCGACAGCGCCTCGCGCTTGCCCGGGCGCTGCTCGTCGAGCCTCGTATCCTGCTGCTCGACGACGCCACGTCGCAGGTGGACCCGCACACCGAGGCCGAGATCCACCAGGCGCTGCGGGACGTCACCCGCGGCCGTACCACCGTGCTCGTCGCGCGCCGCCGCTCCAGCATCGCGTTGGCCGACCGCGTCGCCGTGCTCGACGAGGGGCGGCTCGTGGACGTGGGGACCCACAGCGAGCTCATGGCCCGCTGCGCCCGCTACCGTGTCCTGCTCGCGCAGCAGGAGGAGCCGGCGCCCGCACCGATGCCGACGACTCCCGACCCCGTGCCGTCGCCGGCGGAGTCCGAGCCGGTGGCCGCGGGAGCCCCCGGCGACACCCTGCCGTCGCACCCCGAGGCCCGCGCGCCGGCCGGGCTCACCGGAGCGGCAGTCGCCCCCGCCCTGCGGCCCGAACCGGACTACGGCCCAGCCCAGTTGCTGCGGCCCTTCAGGGTGGCCCTCGCCGTCGGTGCACTGCTGGTGGTGCTCGACGCCCTGAGCGGTGTCTTCTTCCCGCTGTTCATCCGGGGCGGGATCGACGACGGGGTCCGGCAGGCGGCCACGGGGACCGTCCTGGGCATGGCGCTGGCGGCCGGTGCCGTCGTCGTCGTGGGCTGGGGGATCAGTTTCGCGCAGATCCGCGTCAACGGTGCCACAGGCGAGCGCATCCGCTATTTCCTGAGGCTGCGGGCCTTCGCCCATCTGCACCGGCTCGACCTCCAGTACTACGAACGCGAGGCGGCCGGGCGGACAATGACCCGGCTGACCAGCGACGTGGAGGCCGTGGCCTCGTTCGCGCAGACCGGCTTCGCCACAGCCGCCGTCAGCGTCCTGTCGATGCTCGGCATGCTGGTGCTGCTGTTCTCCCTGGACTGGCCGCTGGCCCTGGTGGCGTGTGGGGCCGTTCCGGTCCTGCTGCTGGTGACCTTCCTGTTCCGGCCCGCCTCGGCCAGAGCGTACGACGCGGCGCGGGAGCAGGCCGGCGTGGTCAACTCCCTGCTGCGCGAGAGCACCGAAGGACTGCGCCTGGCCCAGTCCTTCGGCCGTACCGGCGTCGACGCCGCACGTTTCGGACAGCACGCTGACGTGTACCGCGCGGCCCGTCTCAGAGCGCAGCGCCTCATGGCGCTGTACTTCGGACTTGTGGAGTTCCTGCCCGAAGCGGTCGCCTCCTGCGTACTGGTAATCGGCGCGAGCCGCGTGGTGCACGGCGCCGTCTCGGTGGGCACCCTTGTCGTCCTGCTGCTGTACGTGTCGGCGTTCTTCGCCGCCTTGCTGCAACTGGCCCAGGTCCTCGACGGATATCAGCAGTCAGCGACCAGCTTCCGCCGCATCCAGGAGCTGTTCCGCGACCCGGCGGGCACCTCGCAGGCGGCCACGCCCCTCGTGGTGGAACGACTCGCCGGGCACATCGAGTTCCATGACGTCCGCTTCCGCTACCGGGGCGCGCACCGCGACGCCGTGGCGGGGATCGACCTCACCGTCCCGGCGGGGCAGTGCCTCGCGGTGGTCGGTGCGACAGGGGCGGGTAAATCGACCCTCGTCAAGCTCGTGGCGCGGTACTACGACGCGACGTCGGGCACCGTGCGCGTGGACGGGTACGACGTGTGCGAGCTGGACAGCACCGCGTACCGGAAGCGCCTCGGCGTCGTCCCCCAGGAGAGCCACCTGCACGAGGGCACGGTCGGGGAAGCCATCGCCTACGGCCGCCCCGACGCGAGCGGCACCGAGGTCGAGGCCGCGGCTCGGGCGGTCGGAGCGCACGACGTGCTCTCCCGACTGCCCGGCGGCTACGCGCACCCGGTCACCGAAGGCGGACGGAGCCTCTCCGCGGGGGAACGCCAGCTGATCGCCCTGGCCCGGGCCCAGCTGATCGCACCGGACGTACTCATCCTTGACGAGGCGACATCCGCCCTCGACCCGGCCACCGAGGGGGCCGTGTCGGATGCGATCGGCAGGCTCAGCGCCGGCCGCACCGCGCTGATCGTCGCCCACCGCCCGGACACGGCGGCACGAGCGGACCGCGTCGTCCTCGTTGACAGCGGTCGCATCGTCGCCTCGGGCACGCACCAGGAACTGATGGCGGAGGAACGCTACGCCCGGCTGTGGCAGCACGAGGCACGCGCCCACGCACCCGCCGTCCCATGACCCTGCTTCATCCTGCCCGTCGCAAGACGCCGACGACCTCTCCCGAGCATCGCAAGATCTGGGAACCGACGAACGAAAGAGGAGTACCTTCATGACCGTTTCCACCCTCGTGGGCACGCCACTGACCGAGTTGAAATCGGCCTATGACAAGCACGGGCACTGCCCGCTGCCTTACCGCTTCACCGAGGACTCCGTCGAACTGCTGCGCCGCCGTGTGGCCCGCATCAGCGCTCAGGTCAGGCCCGAAGTAGTGCACGAGAAGGACAAGGACACCGTAAGGGCCATACACGGCTGCCATGAGTTCGACGACGTGTGCCGGGCCCTGGTGAGCCACCCGGTGCTCGTGGAACTGGCCGAGACTCTGACCGGCGGCCCGGTGTACGTCTACCAGTTCAAGGTCAACCTGAAGCAGGCACGCGAAGGCACGGCCTGGCCGTGGCACCAGGACTACGCGTTCTGGAGCGAGGAAGACGGCATGCCTCGCCCCGACGCCGTCAACTTCGCTCTCCCGCTGGACGATGTCCATGAGGAAAATGGCCCGTTGATGGTGATCCCCGGCTCGCACGACCTGGGCCTGTTCGACCTGCCCGACCGCTCGGAGCGGACCTCGGATTGGCGCAAGCACGTCTCCAACGATCTCGCTTACACGGTGAGCACGGAGCGTGCCGAGCGGATGTTCGAGGAGCGGGGAAAGGTCCCCATCCTGGGTGGCGCGGGCTCCCTGCACGCGTTCCACCCCAGCATCGTCCATTCGTCGTCCAGCAACCGTTCCGCCGACCGGCGTGCGTTGCTGCTGATCACCTATAACGCGGTTAACAACGCTCCGGCCAACCCCACGCGCCCTCGGTTCTTGGTCGGCCGGGACACGACGCCGGTCGTGGCCCGTGATGACGAGCGGCTTGTCCTGGAGACCGCGTGACCCGCGGGTTGATCAGGCGGTGGGGGACCGCAATGAGGCGCCTCTTGCGGAGCGTGGCGGAACCGGTGTGCTGCCCTGTCTGCATTTCCGTCTACGCCCGGGGCCTGCGTCCACCCAGCCACTGAAAGGAGTGGTGGGACTTCTGCCAAGCCTGGCGTCCCAACAGCCTGGAGGGCCGGGGAGCGGCAGTTGTAAGACGAGGATCGTCGGCCAGTATGGCTCGGGCGTCTCCGGGAGACGCCCGAATACTGGCAGCGGTACCCGCTCGGCTCGCGCCGTCGTGTCCCCGCCGGTTTCGGCGGTCGCCGCGTGACGGTCCAATGCCGCTCCGGACGGCACCCACGCCTGCCCGTCCCACACCTCGACACCGCGGGGCGCGTCCGGGGCGACGTGCGCGCCCCGCAGTTCGCCCGCGAGAGGCGCCGGACGCTGCTCCCCGACGCGGGGGCGCCGCGCGTCCCGCCGGGCGGCCCAGTTCTCCAGGGGTTCGTCCTGCTCGGCCATGCCGTGCCCTTCTCTTCCTCGTCCGCCGGTTCAGTCTGCCCGTATCCGGCTGCCCGGAGACCGGCGCCGTCAGAACGTCGCAGTCCACCCGTCCCGGCTCAACGTGGTCTCTCCTCCCGGCGCGATGGTGACCTGCGCCCCGTACCCGGGGAGTTCGCCGCGCTGCAGCCACCGCCAGCGGATGTTGCCGTCGACAATGGGAATCCTGTGCATGGGCCCTATTCTCCGTCGCCGCCGTGCAGGATCGCAGCTCTCGCTGCCCAAGCCAGGATGCTCTGCCCGCGCATGGAAAATCCGAGCCGGTTCCAATGGAAGATCACGTGGTAGCTGAGCACCTGTCGCAGCCCGCGATCCAGTGACCCGTTCTGGACGCCGTGGGCGAGTGCTTGGCCGGCGCTACGGAACGCGGCGGCCCATTCGGTAACGGATTCCAGCGGCCCCCCGTAGCGCAGCAGGGCGTCGCTATCGGCGAGAAGGAGGGTACGGATCTCGCAGGCTCGGGCGTCGAGTCGTTCCGCTGGAACGTCGCTGATGGCCGAGCGGTGTTCCGTCGTGACGACGCGGTCCCAGACATCGCCCTGCTCGTACCACTCCAGCCGGGCGGCGCGCATCATGATCGTGCACAGCAGGACGGAGAGTTCCCTGGGCCCGACGGTGAGATCGTGGCGCTGGCGCAACTGCTGGATCTCGCGGCTGTCGGTGACGAACAGGGCGTGCGCGGCCGTCATGCTGGTCTTCCCGCCAAACGCAGGAGTCTCGGGTTCGTAGATGCTGGGCCACCAGCGCTGAAGGTGTCCGTCGGAGACGAGGCGGTCGAAGCCGGCGCCGATGGCCGGCTTGGCGCCGCCTACCGGCTGGACCTGGAGGCGCAGACGCCAGCAGGGGTGTTTTCTGGTGTACCACCAGCCGTCGGTGGCCGCTTCGCGCAGGATGGGCAGGACGTGCGTGGTGAAGGTGGTGTCGGCGTTCTGCCAGTCGGTGAAGTGGAGGTATGTCTGCCACCAGTCGGTGGTGGCCGCGTGGCGGGCCAGCGCTTCCCGGCCAGCCTGGTCATAGACAGCGATCGCGTCGGAGAGGACCACGGGGTCCATCCGGTACTGCTGGGATGCGTCGGCGAGCGACAGGCCGGTGAGGACGGCGAGGACGGCGTGCTGCGTCGGGCTTGACTCGGTTGCCTCAGTCAGTTGATCAAGAGACATGCGTCCCATCCAGTGGTCGGTGCCTGCTGAGAGGCGAAGGTGGTGAGGGCGAGCGCGGTGCCGGCGGCGCCGTTGATCAGGCCGGGAGCCGATGAGGGGCAGGGCTGGCCGGATGCGATGAGGGCGTCACCAAGGCGTTTAGCGAGGTTGTGCAGCCGCGGGTCGAGCGCGTCTGCGGCTGCTCGGTGAGCGGTCTGATAGATGCCCGCCCATCCGTGGCAGAGGCCGTTGTCGGTGACCAGGGCGAGTTGCGCGGGATCCGACAAAGCCCTGTGCAGGGCGTCCTCGTAGAACTTCTGGAGCGTGGGTGAGCGCAGGGCGATCCCCGCGAGCTGGCCGGCCCGTGCGATGCCTGTCGTGCCGTAGCACCAGCTCGGACGGGTGGGGGCGTCATGGTGGGGGTGTCCGCGGTCGAGATCGCGCCGCGAGATGTGTTCGGGCCACCAAGGGCCGGATTCATCGTGCTGGCACCAGGCGTCGAGGTGCTCGCAGATGGTGAACATGGCGTCCTGGTGGCCATGGACGGTGATGCCGTGGCGCATGGCCTGGGCCAGGAGGAGGAGCGGGCCGGTAATGCCATGCGCGGCACCGAAGTTGCCGTGTCCGCCGGGGAAGTGGGGGGACTCGCCGCGCCCCGGGTCGTGACGGACCCACCAGCCGGGAAGCCCCCGGCCGGTGAGGGCGAGCGGCCGGGTCAGGGCGACGAGGTACTGCAAGATCCTCTGCAGGGCTGGGCCTTCGGGCTCGGTGCGCAGGAGGTAGGCGCCGATCCCCGTGAGGCCGTAGAAGAGGTCGTACTCCGCGAAGGACGGCAAGTCCCCCCTGCCGATGCGGGCGAGCGCGGCGTCCGCCCGGCGGTTGGCGAGGTCTGTGATGTGCTGGTGCAGGATCGTGTGCGCTGAGGCGTACAGATGCTGGTAGGCCGGAGGGACGGCGCTAAGGAGGAAGCCGACGGCCGGGGCGCCGAGGAACAGGCCCGTCTGGTCGGCCGCGCTGATGGGCCTGGACGCCGCGCTCGTGATCCACCGGTGGGCGGAAAGCCAGGAACCGCCGTACCGGCTGGCCGTCTCGATGTGCAGCAGGCTGATTCCGGCGGCGCCGTCGGCGAGCGATTGCACTGCCCAGGGCTCCTCCGGGGGCGGGGGAGGGGGTTCTGCCAGATGAGCGGTGTACTGCTTCAGGAACGCTGCGGCGGTGGTAGCCAGTGTGGTCATCGGGCCCCCATCCGGTGCTGGCGGGCCGCCGTTCGCACGAGCCGGATCGTGGTTTCCTCGGCGCGTGGATCGACGCCCAGAGCCCGGACGTGGTGCTGGTGCAGCAGCGATCGGGCGACGTCGAGCGGCTCACGCTCACTGGTCAAGACCGTCCGGTAGGTGTGCACGGCCGCGGTGCGGGACCGCCACGCTTCGGTGACCTGTGGGCCGCCGGGGAGGGCCGCGAGCGCGTAGGTACCGTTCTGCGAGGCAAGTTCCAGTACCTGGCTGCGCAGGGTCCGGCTTAACCGTCCGGTGCCCTGGGGGAGGTTGCGCACCAGCCACTCTTCGGCCGCCGCAGAGTCCGGTGCCAGAGGGGTGACGAGGCGCAGGGCGCTGGCGGCGGCGAGAGCCTGCGGGGCGAAGGCGTCGGTGCGCTCGGTGAGCTGGATCTGCGCGAGAGCGGCGGCGGAGTCCGCGGCGAACACCTGGTGTGCGGTGTCCATGGTTGCCTCGCTGCCGAAGCGCCCGGTCTGCGGCTGGTACGGGGCCAGGACGAGACCGGACGCCAGACCAGTCCTGTGCAGGCTGTCCGCCCAGGTGCGGACGCGACGTGCGCCGGCCCCGTGCGCGTCTGGCGGCAGGTGCAGGGTGAGGTCGAGGTGCTGGTCGGCGTCCGGCCGGGCCATCTCTCGGTGGCGGGTGAACCACCAGGTCGGCGGCTCGTCTCCGAACGCGGCGAGCAAGTGGGGGAGGTGGTGGCTAAGGATCTCGTCGTAGCGGCGCGGATGGGCGTGGAGCTGCGCGAGAAGGACGCCGCCGGCCCCCGGGAAGTGTCTCCCGGTTGCCGTCGCCGCCAGGCGCGGCCGGGGCACGTAGGGGGTGTCCGGCTCGGTCCGGCCCAGGGAGAGCCAGATCTCGTGTGCCCGCCCGATCCAGCCGTGGGCGTTTGTGTCCGGGACCTCGCGCAGCTCCACGCGCCGGGCGTTGTCGAGGTGGGCACGTAGGACCCGTAGTTGGACCGGGTGGGACAGGTCGAGGGGGAGGCGCTGGTCGTACTCGATCACGGCGACCTGCATCGGGACTCGCAGCCGCTCCCGCCAGGTGGTGAAGGCGTCCTCCCACTCCTGCCGCGGAGCTTTGCGGCCGGGCAGGTCGTCGGCCATCAGCAGCCATCGGGCTTGCGTGAGGATGGTGCGGCGGTAGCGGACCCGGGGGAGGAACGGGAGCCGGGAGCCGGCGCCGAAGTCGAACGGCTTGTAGGCGGCGTACCGCCCGTGTGCCACCTCGGCGAGGAACCGTGCCAGCGGCGGGGTCTGGGTTCCGCCTTCCAGGGCGTGCAGGACCCGCACGTCGATGCGCCGCCCGGTGGAAAGCTGCACGAGGTGGAAGCTGCGCGGGTCGGCGGTGACGGCGATGTCGGCCAGCCGGATTGTTGTCTCGTGGCTCTCTTGGTGGCCAGACAGCTCGATGATGTGCGGCAGGAGTCGCGGTGTGCGGGTGACGTTCTCGTTGCGGTGCCGGCGCGGCGGGAACACGAGCTGCGCCGTCAGGCCGTCCGGTGCCCCGCTGTAGGTGGCGGCGAGGGCGTCTTGATGCTCGGGCGGCAGGATGTGGGCGAACCGGCCCGCCATGCTGCTGCCGGGGCGGGGCGCCGCGGTGAGCAGGAGGTTGAAGGTGCCGTTGGACAGCGCCCGGGTGCTGGGGGAGTGGACCTCGAAGGCGGCCTCCACTCGGGGCACGAACAGCCGCTCGTCCGTTCCGGCGGCCTTCTCCAATGCGTGCACCATGTCGTCGGTCAGCCGTAGTTCGTCGCGGCCGTCGAGGAGGACCTGCTGCATCAGCGCGAGTAGCAGGTCGTCGCGGTCGGTGCGTACCTTCATGGCGGCACCGCGTTCGGAGCCGACGTATCCGGCGGGCAGCCCGAGACCGCTGTCGGCGACCAGGTCCATCACCGGCACCAGGGCGCCGACGCCGTACCGGGCCCGCAAGCGGCGGTGATAGTCGCGCCAGTGCTGGTAGCCATAGGGCTGTGGGGTGGTCCGGTAGAGGGCCGACACGGCTGCCTGCGCTTCCGCGATCACGGCCGGCGGGAGCTGGGTCTCGCAGTCGAGGGCGGTGTCAATGAGCAGCGGTGTCGGCGTGACGGTGGTGAGGGCGCGCATCCCCGTGGCGATGGCACTCACGCTGGCGTCGGAGAGCGTCGGCTGGTGGGCGGACAGGTCGTCGCGCAGGGCGTACAGCGCGTGGACCAGGTCCCGCACCTCGGGGACGCTGTCCGCCTGGTGCCGTTCCAGTTCGCGGCACAGGTGCTGGAAGGCGTCCACGGTGGTCATGGGCGCCCAGAGGCTAGTGACGAGGAACTGCTGCTCGACCAGGCTGTTGAGCAGTGCGTCGATCTTCTCCGGGGTGGTCCGTGAGAAGCGGTCGCGCAGGTGGCTGTGGAGGTCGCCGTAGAGGATGAGGGCGCGGGCCGCGTCCAGGGCGGCGGCCACCGGTCGGGCGTTGCGGACGGATATCTCGACCGGGGCCAGGAGGAGGGCATGGCCGTCGGAGGGCGGGCCCGGCGCCACGAGCCGATCACCGCGGGCGCGGGCGGTGTTGTTGGCGACGAGGGGAAGCCGCTTCAG
This sequence comes from Streptomyces griseoluteus, assembly GCF_004784465.1. Taxonomy (GTDB): domain Bacteria; phylum Actinomycetota; class Actinomycetes; order Streptomycetales; family Streptomycetaceae; genus Streptomyces; species Streptomyces griseoluteus. The sequence continues at coordinate 338,631 of NZ_SRRU01000009.1, forward strand.
TAATGCGGGGGTGCGTTGGAGCCGAAGGACCAGGTCCGTGACCCACTCGGAGTCCGGCCGGATCAGCACGCGGTGCTTGTCGCGCCACCGCGCGCTCGTACGGGGCCCGACGGTCATCGGGGCGGTGCCGGCGAACAGGCCGAGTGGGGTCGGTCGGTGCTGCCACCGAAGGAGGTAGGAGACGGTCGACAGCGCGGTGCGGCGGACGTGGCGAGGCTCAGTCTGCCGGCCCTGGATGGCTGCCTCGATGGCGTCGGATAGGACGGGGGTGGCCAGCTCCAGCGCGCTGCGGAAGTCCTCGCGCTGCCAGATGCGGTTCAGCCATCCGCGGGTGACGGCCACGTTGTCCAGGTCGAGGGTGCGGGGGATGTCTGCCGGCCCGGGGCTGGTGGTGGCGCGCAGCATCGCAACGCCTTGCCACAGGTATCCGGCGGCTGCTCGGGAAGCCATGAGGCCCTTCCATGAGACGGCGCGGGAGGGGAGAGGGGCCTGTGGGCCGGGCGAAGCGCTTCGCCCGGCCCACAGGTGAGGAGTCGGCCTGGATCAGGCCGGGTCCTCGGTGAAGGAACCGCAGGCGGAGGCACCGGTCGCGCACGTGGTGCCGCAGCCGTCGCCCGTGGAGCACATGAGGTGGCCGTAGGAGTGCTCGGCGATGACGACCTTCACGTCCAGAGGGGCGAAGTCGTCTTCCAGGTCCGCCGACGGCGTGACCGGGGGCGGGGCGAGAGTGGCGCTCGTCATGATGTGCCCTTCTTCCTGTCGGGGTGGTGCGGGATGACCTGGCTCCCGGCGTTACGCCGGCGGCCAGGAGAGCGAGATCCGGCTGTACACCTTGTCGATGACCCGGTCGGACGGGATCTGGTCATCGGGGGTGCCGGCCGGATAGACCCGGATCACCGGGCTGGGGCCGCCGCGTCGGTTGGCCTCCCAATCGCGCAGCATGTCGGCGAGCTTGTCGGCGAGCTGCTTCGCGTGCGGGCCGAGGGCGTGCACGCCGTACTCGATGCGCTTGTTGTCCTCGGTGCGGCGGGTGACGAGGTAGGCGAAGGTGTCCTCCTCGACGGCGGCAAGGGAGAACCGCTTGTTCACGGGGGCGACCAAACCCGTGTCCAGGCCCTCGTCGACCGCCATCGTGCAGAAGCCGGGCAGGCTGATCGCCATCGCCATCTGAAGGGTGTCGATGAGTTCCGAGAGGCCGATGACGACGCCGGTCCACAGCTCATGCCGCGGGAACGTGACCGCGTTGTCCAGCCGGTGCGGATCGGCTGGCAGACCGTCATCGAACTTCAGCCCGATCTCCGGCGTGCCGTTGACCAGGAGGAGTTCTTCGCGGTGCCCGGTGGAGCCCTGCATCGGGACGAAGCCGCAGATCCGCGCCGACTCGCTCTCCAGGTAGGGGCCGTGCTCGCCCGTGACCTGGGTGAAGGCGATCGACCGGGTCAGGCCACGCATCCGCAGCGGCACCACGAGTCGGCCGCCCTGCTTGAGCTGTGCGATCCACGCCGGGGCGATGTCCCAGGCCCCGGCGGTCACCAGGACGACATCGATCTCCTCGACGGGGAGGGGTTCGGCCGCGTCGGCGGTGAGGACGCGGACCTTGTCGTACCCGTGCTCCTCCAGCAGTCGCGACGCGCGGTCGGTGACGGAGGGGTCGATGTCCACGGTGATGACTTCGCCGGCCGGGCCGACGAGTTCGGCGAGGTATGCCGCGTTCAGGCCGCCCGAGCCGATCTCCAGCACTCGCATCCCGGGCTTCACCTGGGCCTGCTCCAGCATCATGGCCTGGATCTGAGGGGCGGAGACGGAGCTGAGCTGCACACCGTGCTCGTCGGTCTTGGTGATCACGGCGACGTACGTGTCGTACGCCTTGTCGAGCGGGGTGTCGGGGATGAACGCGTGGCGGGGCACCTTGCGCATCACGGCTTCGACCTCCGGGGAGGAGATGTTGCCGTCCGCGCACAGCTCGTCCACCACTTTGTTCCGCAGACGGGTCGCCTCGGCGGGCTCGACGGTCGTATTCGTCATGGAGTTCCTTCGGTCGTGCGTGTTCAGGGGTAGGTGGACATCGCGTGTCGGTTGGGCCGGGAGGCTATGGGCGAACGTTCTCCGTTCTCGCCGGCGAACCAACAGGAAAGTGATGGACGGCGAGTAGGGAGGCGTACGCCGGTGGAGGCCGGCTCGGCGGGCCGGTACGGACTGCCCAGACCGCAGAGCGGCGCGCAAGCGGGTGGAGGCGTGCATCACTCGGTCCCCTTGATGTAGCGGGCCTCAATCAACTCTTCGATTAGGTCGGCAGTGACGAAGGCGAGACGGCGGGCGAGGCCGACAGCCTGCCGATAGGCCGCCGGTGTGTACTCCTCCCGCAGAGGAAGCCCTCGCTCCACGAGTCGGGTCATCTCAGCCGTGGGTGGGAATCCGTTGTCTGCCACCGTGATGTCGCTGAGCTGCTTCAAGTGGTTGCGCAGACGGTCGACCAGGGCGGCAGTCGTCGCACCGGGCGGAGGCTGATTGCCGATCGCCGCGTCGAGATCGTCAAAACGTCCTCGATGTCGAGCGGTTGCCAGACCCGGAAGCGCTCCAGCACGAGCCGTAAACCGTCTGCGTCGACCGGTGGCGTCCATTCCTCGGCCGGGCGTTTCGGAGCCACTGCGGTGCTCACCGCTCTCGCCCTGCCGAAGCCTCGATCACAGCCCAGGTGACCTTGCCCCACCGGTATGTGTCGTAGCCCCACCGCGAACTCATCCCCGCCACCAGACTCAGCCCCCGGCCACTCTCAGCGTTCAGTGCTGCCGTCTTCAGGTGGGGGACGCCGTGCGACCGGTCGGAGACTCCGATGCGGACGGCGCCGTTGCTCCGGCGCTCGATGGTGACCTTCGAGACGGGGGTCTCGGTGTGCTCGACGGCGTTGGCCAGCAGTTCAGTAACGATGATTCGTCCGCAGTCGGCTATGTCATCGTCCATGCCCCAAGCCGCCAGCACGTTTGAGACGAGAGCGCGGGCGTGGCTCGCGGACTCACGGACGCAGGGCAGCTCCGCGGTGTAGCCCGGGGCGCCGATCGCATTCGTTTTAGCGACGGTCATGGTCACGAGCTCTTTCCCTCCGGCGTGGGGTGCCCGGTCACTGACGAGTGAGGCAGGGCCGGGCTTTCCTCCGTGCCGCCGTGCCGAACTCGACTCAGCGACCGATGACCAGTCAACGAGTGACGAGCGGAGCACAACAGGAAGAGTCCCGGTTTTGTGCACGCCGACCAACCGGAAGACTTTGCGTTCCCATTACCTAGGGTCTGGGCATCAGAGTGACGGTGGTACTACGTTCGGTGCATGGGAGTGAATCTCGCCCTTCAGAGCCGATTAGTTCAACTTGGCCTCACGCAGGAGGAGTTGGCGGCCCGGCTGAACGCTGCGCTGCAGGAGATCACAGGCCGACCCGGCGAAATCTCTTCCCGAACGGTCCGCAACCTGCTCAACGGATCAAGTCGACGTCCAATCGGCCGCACTTGCGCGGCACTTGAGCGTGTGTTCGGCTGCCCCGTGGCGGACTTAGGGTTCAGCACCCCCAGCTCCATGCAACATCCTTCGGAGGGCCCCGTGCGGCGTCGCGACTTCATCGTTTCCACCACCGGAACGGCAGCCGCAGCCGTTCCAATCGTCAAGCAGCGTCGGTCAGTAGGTATGACGGACGTAGCCCGCGCCTCGGCCAGCATGAACGAGTTCGTGGAGGCCGACGACCGACAAGGAGGGCACGCCTCCCTGGCGACCGCAGCCCTCGAAGCTCGCGCCAAGGTGCTGGAGCTTCAACAGCGGAACGCCAGCGAACGTGTACGCCGCGCCCTGTACTCACTCGCGGCCGAGTTCACCACCATCGCCGCCTGGTCGTGCATCGACCTCCGCGACCTGGCTACGGCACAGGCGTACCTGCATGAGTCGTCTACGTTCGCCGGCCTCTCGCAGGACCCTCCCACCGGCATGCGTGTGTGGGTCAACATGGCCATGCTCGCCTATCAGCGCAAAAACTGGCCGGAACAGCTCGCGGCAGCGCAGGCGGCCAACGCCTCCCCGGCCGCCCGTAGGGACCCCTTCTTCGGCTCCATGGGCCGCGTCCGCCTCGCTCTGGCTCACTCGTCGTTGGGCGATCTGCGGGCCGCTCGGCGTGCTCTTGGCACAGCACAGGAGTCCTTCCAGAAGGCGGCCGAGGAGGAGCGTCCCCGATGGACCGCGTTCTACGGGCCGGCCGAACTCAACCACCTCGCCGCGATCATCCTCAACCACAACGGGGAGCCCGCTGAAGCCGAGGCGATGGCGCACCGAGCCCTGGCCAAGATCCCGGCGAAGTTCCAGCGCAACCGCGCGCTGGCGACTTGCCAGCTCGGGCTGGCACAACTTCGCCAGGGAGAGCCGGAGCAGGCCACGGCGACCGCGGCCACCGTCTTCACGATCATGGATGGCGCACCACTGCCTGGGCGTATGCGCACCTTGATCGGAGACTTCCACCGAGACCTGTTCCGGCTGGCGCCGTCAACGACGTACGCCCGCGACTGGGCAGACCGAATGCGAGATGAATGGAGTCGAGCGTGACCAGGGTGATCGAGCTGCGGCATTACGGACAGGAAAGCCTCCCAGAGAACTTCAGGCAGATGCTCATCGATGTGCACGCCGACGCCTACGCCGATGCGATGGACGACGAGTTCAACCAGCGGTTCCCGTGGTTCGTCGATCACTGGTCAGGGATGGACGGCTTCTCCTGCGTCGTTGCTTTCGACGGCGACGAGCCGACCGGCTTCGCGTACGGCGCCCCGCTCCAGCGAGGTCGTGAGTGGTGGCGTTCCACCGCGTTCGCGCCGAACAACGGCCACATCGCGACCTACGCCGTCTCCGAGGTCATGGTGCGCCCGCGGTGGCGGAAGCAGGGGATCTCGGAGCGGCTCCACGAAGCCCTGCTGAAGGAACGCAGCGAAGATCTAGCGGTGCTCCTGGTCGACGTGACGCACCCGAAGGTGCAGGATCTGTACGAGACTTGGGGCTACGAGAAGGTGGGCGAGCAGCAGCCCTTCGCAGACTCCCCGGTGTACGCCGTCATGGTGAAGAGGCTGCAACCCTGAGCAGCCCCGCCCCCGAGTCACCCGCGTACGACGCCATGTACTGGCCCAGATCCCGGCGCTCATAAACACCAATGAGCATCAGAGGCACCGACGGCCACCTTTGTGACTGTTCTTGAGTTCGCTAAGGAAGAGTTCACTCGATCCCGTCCGATCTGATGGATCGGGCGGGATCTCGGCGTTTCCGGGGTCTGTTCGAGATGTTTTCCGAACGGGTTCGGTGCCGGGAGCGGTTGCCTTGCGCCGTGATCCCCGTGTGTGGTGCCGGGGTCTCAGGTGGTCGTGCGGGTCTTCGAACCGTTGGGTGGAGGCAGGCCGGACACGTCGGGTGGCTGCGCGGCGGGTCCGGCGATGGAGGCGATGACTTCATGAGTGGTCGCGGTCGCTCGGGCTCCGGGGGTCTGATGCCGGGTGAAGAGGGTGTGCAGGTTGATGCTGCAGATCATCAGCCCGAGGAGGATGGTCTGCGCGACCCGGCCGTGGGCGATCCGCTCGGTGGGGTTGGAGATGTCGATGGCGTGGCTCTTGGCCCTGCCGTTGAGATCCTCGATGTTCGCCCGCTCGGGACGGTAGGCGTCCTGCCAGGTGAGGTGGAGGCAGTGCCGGTCCTGATGGAACTTATCGAGCTGGCACTACTGCGGAGGCTCTGAAGAAGGCATCTTCGGACACTCCGCCAGCCTTCTGGTCGCCGCCAGCCGACGCCAGCCCGCAGGGCACCAGCAGGCCGGTGAGCGCATCAGCCGCCATCCGCAGCTCGCACTCGGCCTCATCCTGGACACCCCGGTGTGATCGCCTTGCGCTCACGCCCCTCCCACGGACGACAGCACCCGTTAGCACCGTAGGGTCGGAACATGTCGATCGAGGACGTCCCGGGCCGTACGGCCAAGCACTGGCGGGACTGCACGGACGTGTACGACTTCCTGGACCAGATACGTCTCCGGCCCGGCACGTGGCTACGCGGCGGCTCACTCCACGATCTGCAGACAATGCTGATCGGCTACCAGGTAGCCCTCGGCGTGCATTCCATCGATGACCCCTGCGACTTCTGGCGCGGTGGGGCATTCGGCCAGTGGCTCGGGACACGCCTTGGCGGCACCAGCCCGCTCGGCTGGGCAGCCGACATCGAGCGCAACATGCCCGACGGCTCGACCCCCGTCGAAGAGTTCTTCCGCCTCCTCGATGCCTACAGGAGCGAAGCGGCGCAAGCCACCGCGACCACTCGGCTTCCCGGCATCGAGTACATGATCAACACCTTCGTTACCCTTTTCTGGCGCAAGCGTCTCCTCACACAGGCGACCGAACGTCTCGAAGACCACGGCTTCCGCGTTATCCGTCTGGAGGCCGGCCAATGGAGCACGGAGCGAGACATGCACCGTGCCATGGCCGCGGCCCTAAACTTCCCCGACTACTACGGGCACAACCTGGACGCGCTCAACGACTGCCTCGGCGACATGGCCTGTTACGGCGGCTACGACGATGCTCCCGAGGGCGCCGGACGGGCTCTCGTCTTCACCGACTACGACCGGTTCGCGACGACCTGCCCCAGGGCGGCCCAGGTCGTCCTGGACATCATCGCCGTCCAGGCCAGGCAGGCAGCCGTACTTCGCCGCCGTCTGATCTGCTTGGTCCAGAGCAACGACCCGCAGATCCGGTTCGAACCCATCGGAGCCATGTCCGTCATGTGGAATAGCGACGAATGGGCGGACAGCAACCGCGGCTGAGCGAGTGGCACACCAGAGGGGGACGATCAGCGCCAACACGGCACCCGTCATCGTCGGCGTCCACCCGGATGATGTCCCCACTGGCGACCCCGCGCACGAACCACGGAGTGTTGTCCAACCGCACCGTTCCATCGCCAAGGTCCACCGCCCACAGGCTCTCGACACTCGTCGGTGGCCAGCCATTCTCGCCCACCTCCAGCCGGAAATGGACCTTCACGTGGTTCTCGCTGATGCCCGTCACCGCACCATCACCCACATCTCGTCCAGGCCCTGATGTCCGGCAGCCGTTCCCGACCCCGGCGTACTTTCACGCTGGTCCGGCCCGTGCGGCCGCTGTCAGTGGCCTCTGTCAGGATTCCTCGATCAGCACCGTGATCGGGAGAGACTATGGGCACGTGGGACGTCGGCCCCTTCGATAACGACACCGCAGCGGACTTCTGTGGCGACCTCGACGAGGCTGCCGCAGGCGAACGCGAGGGCATCGTTCGCGGCGCTCTCACCCGTGTGATCGACACCGTGAACTACCTCGAAGCGCCTGAAGCAGAGGTAGCTGTGGCCGCGGCCGCCCTCGTCGCGGCGCAGTGTCCCCGGGGTGAGCCTGCTGATCCCGTTTATGGGCCGGAAGAGCTCCTTCCTGATCTAAGCGGCCTGCGCGATCTGGCACGTCAGGCCCTCGACCGTGTCATGACCAAGCCGTCCGAGCTGATGGGGCTGTGGGGCGAGTCGGGTGGCGCCACCTGGCGCGCGAACGTCCGCCAGTTGCAGAGCGTGCTCCTGCCTCAGCCTCCTGGAGAGCAGCTCAGCCTGATCTGACCGACCGCGACCGCTACTTGAGTCCTACCTGAAAGGCCACCATGAGCTGGGATGTGCTCCTCCTCCGCTTGCCCGACGAGGTCACCTCGATGCACGAGCTTCCCGACGACTACTCGCCGGAACCGCTCGGCCGGCAATGCGAGGTGCTCGCGGCTGTCACCCAGGCCGTTCCCGAAGTTGATCTCTCGGACCCCACGTGGGGCGACCTGTCCGGCCCCACTTGGTCCATCGAACTAAGCATCGACTCAGAAGACCCGGTGGACTCGATCATGCTTCACATTCGGGGCTCCGGCGAGGACGTGCTGGCACCTGTCTTCCGCCTTGCGGAGGCTCTGGGGTGCAAGGGGCTCGACCTCGCCGAAGGGGACCTGATCAATCCGGGGCAGACGTCGGGCTGGCACACCTTCCAACAGTTCCGTGACGGTGTGATCGGATCCGCTCAGTGATGCCGTCCGGCCGGATGATCACGTCCAGTGAAGGCGATGGAGATTCCCAACCCCTATGGCTCAGCGACGAGCCGGCCGCAGCCGGGCTGTGGGCTCGGATGCACGCCGAACACCGCGGCTCCGGCCGGTGGCCCCTGCTGCTGGACGCGCTCGACCCCGAGGATGCTGAATTCCGCCCCTGGGGATCGGGCGAGGTTTTTCCAGAACAGATGTCCGCTGCCGCGAGCCACGACCCAGCCGGCCTTCTCGCGGAGTGGTGGGCGACGTATACCGCCGTCGACGAAGACGACGACATGCTGTCGGCTGATCGGCGCCTCGCCATCACCGCCCCCTTCGAGCAAAGCTGGCCTGGACGCGCACCCAGCCGAGAAGCCGTGTTGAGCGCTGACCAACTGGCCGCCGAGTATGCCGAGGTGTTCCTTTCCGACCACCCCAAGTCGCGTCTCGGGCTGGTCACCGCCGCATCCGGCGCAGAAGCCCTCACAACGGCAGGATGGTCCGGTCCCGCCAACTATGACACCGACACGGCGAAGTTCTCCGCGATCGTCGGCGACTGGGAGAACCGGTTCAGCGCCCGTGTGGTCGCCGTCGGCTTCTCCACCCTGCATCTCAGCGTCGCAGCCCCACCCACAACTGAGGAGGACGCCCTCCTGGTCGCGGCCGAGCACTTCGCCTTCTGCCCCGACAACATCTGGCAAGGCAGATGCCCGTACACACTGGCCGCGTACGCTGAGCGGCTCACCGGTGTCCACAACTGGGACTTCTGGTGGGACTGAGGCCCCTCGCTGACACCCCGTGCGGGAAACGATCAACCTTGCCGCGGGAAGCGATCTTCAGGCGCTTCACGCGTACCTGATCAGAGGCACTCGTGAACACCCACCTTTGAGGGTCCGCCGCCCGACGATCAGCACGCCGTCCGCCACTCTCGGCCTCGTGTACCGCTGGACCGACCAACAGAGGCGGGGGGCCACGTCACGGAACGCGGCGCCAAGGCCGCGTGGATCGTGCTGGCCGCAGCTTCGATGGCGCTGTCCGAGGGGAAGGATGCTGACGGCGCTCGGGCGTCCCGTGCCGAGAGCGAACCGAGACAGCAGGAAGCTGACGATGCATCGGATCCTGTCTGGGAACCCCGGCAGGATGCGGCCGGCGGTTTCCGACCCCAGCCGTGCCCGGGTGATCCGGACGCCGGCGCCACGCGCCGGCGCCTAACCGCTGACTGACCCGGCGGATACTTCTTGGTCAACTGATGCGGTGAACCTGAGCGAACGGGTCAGCGCAGTCCCGCGAACACCACGGCTGCCGCCGTGCCGCCCAGGATGGTGCCCGCGATCACCTGTGCCGTTGTGTGGTCGCGCAGCGAGACTCGGGACCAGCCGACGGCGGCGACGCCGAGGAAGAGGAGGGCGGCCCACCAGCCGTAGGCGACGGTGATGACGATGGCGACGCCGGAGGCGACGGCGGTGTGGACGCTGACTTTCCACCAGACGGTGACCGCCATGGTCAGCACCAGGCCGGCGATCATGGCGGCGACCAGGGCGACGACCTCGCGGGGCGCGTCGAGCGCTAGCAGCAGGCCCGTGCCGACGAGGACGGAACCGAGGGTGACGAAGAGCGGTATCCACCGCTGAGAACGGACCTTGAGGTGCTTGTCGGTCCAGCGGCCACGGCGGACGCCGGCGACGATGTAGGCGATCGGCAGGCCGCCGCAGAAGGCGCCGGCCAGCAGACCCCAGCCCGCACCCGCAAGGGAGTCGGTGGAGTGCCAGCCGATGACCAGCAGGACGCCGACGACCAGGTTGGCAGGCGCCAGGACCTCGGTGACGAGGCGTGCGGAGCGCCGCTCGGCAGGAACGGCGGCAGTGGGCGGAAGCTGCGTGGTGGCGGTCATGCCGGTGTCTCCTCAAGGTGGGCGCGGAGGAAGTCCTGCGTGGCGCGGGAGCGGTAGGCGGTGCTGAGGGTGATGAGGGCGCGGATCTCGGTAGCGAGGTCGCGACCTCCGCTGGCCGGGGGCATGGGCTCGCCGGAGCCGGTGGCCGCGCCGCGGAGCCGTTCCTCACGGGCGACGGCGAGCCAGCAGGCTTCGGTGGTGATGTCGGCGTGGGCGCCGATGAAGCCGAGGGAGGTGGCGTGGTCGTAGGAGCGCCCGCGCAGTTCTGCCGGCGCGTGGTCGGCGAGGGTGAGGATCGAGTCGCGTATCTCGATGGTGCGCCGGTACAGCCGGTCGTGCGTACGCAGTGGGTTGGCCGCGTCGGCGGCGCGGCTCGGCGGGGTGTCGAGCCGGGTCTCCGGGACGGCGTCGGTGAGGGCGCGCCACAGGGGATAGAGGCTGACGAGCTGCCAGTGGGCCCGGATGCGGGCCAAGACGCGTGGGGCGGCGGGGAGGGTGCTGCCCAGCACGATCAGCAGCAGGGCCAGGAAGAGCAGGTCCGTGCTGAGCGCGTGGTTGACGTTTTCACCGCGCGGACTGTTGCCGAGGTAGTCGATGAACAGCACGGCGACGCGGTGGAGGGCGTATACGAGGCCGACGGCGGTGCCGGTGCCGATGAGGAGCAGCCCTCGGCCGACGAGTCCGCTGTCGGGGCGGCGCCCCCAGCGGAAGCAGAGCAGCGTGGCACTCAGCAGGGCGGCGCTGAGGTAGGAGGTCCATACGACGCCGTACGCGAGGATCGTGGCGTGGTCGGCGTAGTCCGCCAGGAGGTCCTCTGCCTCGTGAGGCTGGGGCGTGGCGAAGAAGCAGGCGGCCAGCAGGACGACCGCGACGACAGGCACGGCCTTGTGCAGCCGGGATACGCGTATCCCGGCCTTCGACTCGGCCATGTCGGCGACGAAGGTGAGGACCGATGCCGCCGCGACGGTCCCGCAGATGTGCTTGATCAGGAACGTCAGGTTGGTGACGTGCAGGTGCTCGTCGACTGCCGATGCGATGGCGCCCGGTCGGACCGTCATGGCCACGGCGAGTGCCGCGAAGGCCAGCCAGAGACTGAGTCGTTGGGGTCTGCGGAAGGCGGAGCGGGCACGCCAGAGGGTGACGGCCCAGAGCAGGACGGCGGGTATCGCGTCAATCATGTGTGGGGGAGTCTCAGGTGTCGCTGAGCGCGGCATTGAGCCGACGCAAGGTGCTGGGGGTGGGCCGGTCGCTGGTTCTACGCAGAGCGGCGCGGGTCGCGATGAGGCCGGCTAGCGTCTCCGCGCTCCGCTCCTCCTCGGTCTCGTAGCTCGTGCGGCCAAGGACGCCCATCACGAGGTCGGGGTCGAGGTGGTGGAAGGCTCGGCCGAGGGTTTGGCGCGGGGTGTGCCTGAGGAGCATGTGGCTGACCTCGTGCAACACGATGTGGTCCCGGTGGAGTGGACTGGTGGCGTCCTCGACGAGGATGTGGTCTGCCTTGTCTGTGGCGAGCCAGGCTCCGCAGGGCAGTTCGTCACCGGTGATCGCCGGGAAGGTGTGCAGGTGGATAGGCCGGCCGCGCTTCTTGGACACGCGGGCGAGCAGTTCCTCGATCTTGAAGGGGTCCGGAAGGTCGAGATCGTCCAGGACGGATGCGAGCCGGATTTCCTGATCTTGGGCAGGCCCCGAACGACCGGACTTCATCTGCCCTCCGACTCCGACACTTCTCGAACGCGCGGCTCACTGCCGCGATGCCGTGGCGAGTATATGGATCATTTCCGATCGCACATCTGGGGGGCTGTCGATTGCGCCGACTAAATACGGACAATTATGTGCAAGACCGGCGACGGATCCTTGCTAATGGGGCATCAGTTCACGCCATCGTGATGTTTGCCACTGGAATTCACATCGATGATCGAATCCCCGTGGGGAACCCCGAGGCCTTCGAGTTCGCGAGCGCGCTCGATGAATTCTGAAATGATCTTGAGGCTCTTGTCGGAGAGTCCGGACGCACGTAGGGCAACTGATCTCACGCCCGCATCGCGCATGGCGGCGAGTGCGTCGAGTTCGGCGGCGATCTTCTCCGATTCGTCGTCGTCGAAGAAGTAGGCGGGCTTCACGCCGAAGAAGGTGGAAAGGGCCTCGAGGTGGCGCTTGGTCGGATTGTCCTTGGCGCCGGTTCTCAGTTGCCAGATGTAGCTCGCGGAGATGGTCGGGCCGCCCTGTCGGCGGATGCCTGACGCCACCTCCTCGTAGCTGTACGGGCCGCGTCCCTTCGGGTGGACGGTGGTGAACAGCCGGTCCAGGCGACCGGCAAGTGTGGCCCCGCCGCCCGCCTGCGCCGCGGGTGCGTTGTTCTCGTGGTCCATTGTGGCCGTCCTCCGGTCGCGTCACTTCCACTGCTGTGAATGGCTGCCCTGCCTTCATCTTCCCTGGTTGACAGTAGCGCCCCATCTCAGTCTAGTGTGATCATCGTGCCATCCACCCACGAAAACGGTCCAGGCCAGGGTGGGGCCAAAACGACGATGCCCGGGAGCGCCAACTCCCGGGCATCCGTCGGCTGCCCTCGCCGAGGGCACCCAATGATCCGGGGCCGCGTGGCCAGCTTGCAGGCAACAACCGCGCAGCCCCGTCCATGAAGACGGAGTATCACATGCGCCCACCCAGCAGCGGAATCCCAGCAGCCTCGACGCGGGGCCGGTGCCAGCGGCTCCAGCGCCGTCGAGCTCACCGGGAGGGCTGATGGCCCGCATCCGGACGGTCAAGCCCGACCTGTTCGTCAACGAACGGGTCGCAGCCTGCTCGGTCACCGCAGTCGTCACCTACATCGGCCTGTTTTCCCATCGGGCGATGGCGCAGGCGTACGCTCCCCATCGCCTCAGCCGCTCGAAGGTGAGTGGCGGCTCGTGCAGCACAGCTGTGCGGAGCAGTTGTGACAGTTGCTCGGCATCGTACTCGGCCACGCTCGTGCGGTCGACGGCTTCCTGAGCGCGGGCCGCCTCGTAAGCGAGCTTCTCCTTTCGAGCCTTTCGCTTGGCCTCGGCCTCAGCGGCTCTCCTGGCCTTCTCCCGTTCCCTGGCCTGTCGCGCAAGTTCACCTGCGTATGGATCGTTCCCGCCCGCCACTGTTTCCCCCAGCTCAGAGCGTGATCGTCGGATCGGAACCTTCCGCAGTATCTCCCACTGGGTCGATGGCGTCAGCAGGTACTTTAGGAAAGGGATCGGTTGGCCGCCGACTTTTCTCACCGGCTGAAGCCGAACTCGGCGCGGCTCGGACCGAGCACGGGGTTGGCTACTCGCGTGGGTGGCGGTGGTGACGGGGCCTGACCGCCCCGCCGGGTAGTGGCCCTCGCTCCGGGCAGGGATTCGCACAAGCTGAGGGTTGTCGCAACGGAGGTTGGTGGGCACGAACATTGAGAACGACAGCCCTCAAGTTCGTTTCAGCTTCCTCGGCTGACCAGGATGGTCATCGGAGGCGTGCCGCCAAAGCCCCGCCCCGTCCTCCTTCCCAGTTGCGCGCCCCGGCACCTCCACACCTGGAACCAGCTATCCGCACAGGGACTCCAACCGCGTAACAAGCACGTTGCCTGGCTCTCTCGCTACGGGCAACATTTTCACGAATTGCTACACCGCCAGGGTGCTGCGTCGAGCCCGGGTCAGCGCGACGTAGAGCGCGCGATGTGCCTCGTCGGATGAGTCGAGGCCCTTGCGGAGCGCAGCCGCGTCGGACTGCTCCAGCCGCACTCCGACTCTGTCCCATTCCCTGCCCTTCGCCTGGTGACAGGTCATGCCGAGAACCAGTTGCTCTTGTTCCACGTTCAAGCGCGTGCGCAAGTGGCCGAGAGCCGTGCGGGGCGTCCGCGCGTGTCCCCCCCGACGGTTCGACGCGCGTTTTGGCGAGCACGGTACGCACCAAGGAGGTCCAGATCGCGGTGATGTCGTCCTGGCCTGCCAGACGTTGCAGTGCACTCTGCAGGTGGGGGCGGAGCTCCTCGAACGTGTCGGTCTCCTTGATGCCCAGGGTGGTCCATGCCTCCGGGAGAAACAGGGTTGGCAGGCCGAGGGCCTTCTGGGTGAGTTCGTTCAGAAGTGCGGTGCACAAGGCCTTCTGGAGTGGCCCCATAGGCGCCTTCCACCGGGCGGCCAGGGGAAGCACTTGCGGGTCGCAGTCCCACAGCGACTGCCACCTGCGTGCGAGCACGACATCGACCTCACTCGCCGTTCCCTCCGGGAGGGTCGTGCTCTCCCGGCGGCGTAGTCCCTGCGCCAGTGACGTCTGGGTCGCGCTGTCGCGCCATCTGAACGTGGTCCGGAGCTCGCCGCGTTCGAACTTCAGCTGCCTAAGGAGCTGGCGCACGCTCTCCGGACGGGCGCCGCGAAAGGCGTAGAGAGCCTGCCACGGGTCTCCCACCAAGGTGACGGCCAGTCCCGCGTCAACGGCGACACGGATGATCTCCACATCAAGATCATTCGCGTCGTAGACCTCATCGACGAGCAGGGACCTGATCGCTGTGGCGAAATAGGCCGTCACACGCGTGCGAACCTCCTCGCTGCCCAAGGCGTCGCGCAGGACTTCACGAACGTTGTCGTGAGTGCACCACCCGTCGTCGATCGCGGAGGAGAAGTCCACCGGCCTAATGTGGTACTTCGGCTCATTCTCCTCTGGATAGGCGGTGGCGACTTGGGTGCCCACGAGGCGGAGGGCGGGTCTCACTTTGGTGCGAGTGGTAGGCAGATGGGGCGGCCATGCGTCCAACACTTCCAGTTCCTCATGGCCGCCCGGCCACCGGAGGACCTGGGTCCGCAGAAGGTGGGTGAGCAGGTCGTTCAGGACCGAGTCGAGCGTGACGATGCGATGGGGCCATGCCAGCGCCGACGGACCCCACTGCTGAGACACCCGGCTGCGTAGCTCCTCGGTGGCCGAACGGGTGAAGCTGACCGCCACGACTGCCCGGTGATCAGCCGCGCGCGCGAAGCGGTGCAGACCGAAGCGCTGGTGCGCGACGGTCGTCTTGCCTGAGCCCGGGAACGCCTCCACGTAGAGGAGGCGGCGAGGGCTCGCGGCGACGAGGAGTTGCTCTATCGTGAGGGCGGGGGCGCCGGGGGGCCGGCGGTTATTCATCGGCGCCCCCCGTTCGAGGTGCGGACGTAGGCCAGGCCCCTCTGGGGGAAGGGCGCCGGAGTAGCAGTTCCTCCCACGGCGGTGCGTCAGGTTCCGGCGTGTCTGGGAACGGTTCGTACCCGGCTGCTTCGGCCCAGTCGCTGTCCTCTTCCCTCTCCTTCTCCTCGAACCCCTGCCAGTGGAAGTCCTCGATTTTCCCAGCGTCCTGGTCGTCCCTGTCCCGTTCCTCCTTGACCACCGCCAGCCAGTCGGGTTCGTCGAGGGGCGCAAGAGGGTCGTTCTCCGACCCAGAGGCGTCGCCTTCTCCAGTGGGGTCGGGTGCGTAGAGGAACTCGAACAGCTGCCGCATGTGCTCCGGCACGGTCGCAAGGGCCGGCGCCTCCACGAGGTCCCATATCTCGGAGTCCACCTCGTTGGCCTTCGCGAGGAGACCGGCAAAGGCCAGCGCGAAGTCGCCCTTTTTGCTGGAACCGGATCCCGCTGGGACGGCGGGCTGGTCGCCCTTGGCCTTCTTTGCGCTGCGGAACAACTCATGCACGGACTGGGCCGTCACCTCCGGCACCTCCAGGTTGACCTCCTTCAAAGCGGCCGCGATCAAGTGCTCGTTGCCTTCAGTGATGGACGGTTCCAGAGTCGGGTGGCTGACGAAGGCGTCGACGACCGATGGGTCGTGCTCGGAGAGCCATTTCGGCTTCCTGGGCTCTGCGCTGTCGAAGGGAAGATCGCTGTCGACGAGGACCGCCAGTTTGTTGCATAGCTCACTGCCCCGGGTCGCCAGCAGACGCACCGGCCACTGCCCGACCTTCCAGCCCATGGGCACGATGCTGAGAGCGTCGATAAAGGAGTGCTTGCGCGCGTCCGCGCTGGCCCACACCTTGCCGAACTCCCGCAAGATGGCCGCGTCGGTGACGCCCTCGACCAACACCAGGCGCTCGGCGAAGAGCGCGGCGGACCGGCTTGCGTCCAGGTGGAGCTGTGTCTTCCGCAGAGTGACAGCGCGGTGCTTGTCCGGTACAACCTTGGCGAGAGCGCGGCAAACCCTTCCCTGTGCCGTCCGGCGCACGACGACGAGCTCCTCGGGGGCGCAGGCCGTGATGACATCGGATGCGTGGCTGGAGAGGACGACCTGCAGCTCGGGCCGCTCCTTGACGGTCCTGCGCAGGTAGCGGACGAGAGCGTGCTGCAACTGCGGATGGAGGTGGGCCTCGGGTTCCTCAATGACGACCGTCGCGTGGAATGGCTTCGTACCGAAAAAGGAGTCCTCCTCCGCATCGGCGTCGGCCTGCGCCTGTTCTAGGTTCAGGGCCGCCTGCCGGATTTGTTCCTCTTCTGTGAGAGGCGGCTGATTGGGGGAGTCCGGAGGAGGCCCGGCCTCGCTCTGGGGAGTCTTGGCGGAGTCTGGTATCGCCGCCAGGGTCACGGCGATGTGCAGCAGGTTGACGTATCCCAGCCCGGAGACTTCGAGGGGCCGGGCGAACCTGCGTCCCTCCATGACGGCGAGCATGACCTCCAGAACGCGGGCCAGGTAGCTGTCGTCGATGACCTGGCCACGTATGTACGGCCACTGCTGGCTCACCCCGGCCGACAAGTCCTTGAGGTATCCGCCGATCCTCTTCTCGACGGCGTCGATGATGCTCTCTTTGGCCAGCTCCTCAAGCAGTTGGGAGGCCCGTGCCCGGAGCCCCACGAGATTCCGGGTGCCGTTCAGGCGTTGTTGTTCGGCTCGGAGCAGTTCCACCAAGATCCGCGCCTCGCGGCGCGCCAGTTCGTCTAGCGGGTGGCGCCAGGCCGGTAGGTAGATCAGCTTGTACGGGTCCAGGTCCAGCAATCTGCCGTGTGCGCCATCAACCTTCGCGACGACCCCGCCGAGCCGGCGACTCAGCGTGACACCCCAGCTCTGGGCTAAGCGGCTCAGTGGCAGGTGGTCGACCTCGTGAAGCCTGCGTCCGAGAGGCCCTTCCTCTTCAAGGCTGTTACCGAGAAGGTAGGCGACGCTGATGGTGCGCGTGGCCCTCTCCGACGCGAGCGTGGCGGAACCGAACCTTGGCAGGACCGGGAAGCGGCTGGCGGCATGTGCCAGATAGAGCGCGTCTGTGAGGGTCGTCTTCCCCACGCCGTTGGCTCCGATCAGCACGCTGAAGCGGCCGGGGAGGTCGCAGACCATCGCGTCCTCCGCGCTCGCCCGGAATCCGCTCACCGCGATGTGACTCAGGTGCATCATGTCCCCCCACAGGCCAAACAGCACAATGAAGGTCATCATCCTCCACGCCACTGACATTCGACCGAAAAAATGGTCAGTTGGGGGTTCGTGCTGTAGTTGAAGGCACCCCCTGCCCGGGGCGGTACCCCTCGTACCTGGCAGAGGAGGGCTACGGTAGGGGTCGCCTTAACGGAGGTTGGCGGAGTCGAGGGCTAGTAACATAGACAACTGCGGAGCGTGCCTATAGCCGGAAAGCGGGTCCTCCTCACAGTCCGACCTCGGCCCATGAGGGGGCCGAAATACCTCTGTGCTGTCCTGTCGTTGGTCAGGGGCAGCCGAGGAATCGGGGTACAGGCAGCGGGTTCGGGAGCGGGTGGCGCGTCCAGCCGGTGTCGTAGTCCCAGTGCAGGACCTCGGTCTGGTCCAGCAGGCAGCCGACCCAGAGGCCGGTGATGCCGACCGGTACGTTCGGAGACCGCGGGGGCAGCAGGCCTGGAGCGGCGAGGCGGTGCCATGCCGAGGAACGCATCCAGGTGAGCCACAAGAACACCTCGCGGCGCGGTCGGACGGAAGCCGCGTTGAGCTTCAGGGCCAGGTCCTCGTGCAGCCCGAACTCGACTTCCAGCAAGTCCACCAGTTCCGTTCCGCCGTCGGCGTCAGCGATGGGCGGCGGGTTCGCCGGGAGCGCGGTCCGCCAGGTCAGGATCGTGCGAGGCTGATCCGTTCGCTCACGTCCCGGCGGGCCAGTTCTGCGAGTTCAGCATCGGTGTGGCGACCGGGGAAAAGGGCTCGCGTCGTCTCGGCCGATTTCTGTTCGTCCTCGGCCCGGCGCTTCTCCAGTGAAGCGAGGAAGTCCGGATCCAACGACCACAGCACCGGGCCCATCCGGAGTGGTTCCGGGAGGGGAGAGGGCGGTGGGGGCTTTCCCTGGCGGCGGTTCTTCTCGGCCTTCCCGGCCCAGTGGTCTGGGTTGAAAGCCGGCATCTGGTCGGACCCCGTCAGCAGGCCGGCGCTGATGTAGCCGGTAGTCGTGTCGCTGGGCGTGGAACAGCCGGAGATCACCCCGGCACTGCCCAGGACGCTGTATGGGCACGCCTCCTCGTGGAACTGATGCTCGATACAGGCCGTGCCAGGGGTGAAGCGGTGCACACCACGCCGTTCCAGCTCGGCCAGGGCCGGGCTGATGACGGTCAGGGCATCCCTGAAGCGAGGGTTCCCCTTGCGGCCCCCGTAGGTTGCCTTCGCCGTACTCTCGAACACCACGTGCCAGCCCAGATTCAACTCGGGTACCGCACGCTTCTTGAGGTACGGCTCCCAGGAGCGCCGGTTCCGCTCAGCCACACTGCTGGTCACCTTTGTGACCTCAACTGCCCGATCACCGCCGCACATAAAGTCGAAGCGCCCGTCGGGGGCAGCGCGTACCTCGTGGAAATCACCGCACCGAGGGCAGCGGTCATACGGTTCGACGGTCTCACCCGTGCAGTACCGCAGGACGCCTGCCGCCCTCAGCTCCACCGGATCACTTGCTCGGAACATGAGCCTTGTCCGTCCCGGCAGGCGCGTCCCAAGGGAGTACCAGCTGTTCCAGCGGCAGACGGGACAAGGTCTTGAACAAGTCGTCCCGGCGGTACCCGAGCCCCGCGGCAAGCAGAATTCGCACGTGCTGATCCAGTGCCTCGATCATGGTCGAGGGCAGGCCGACGGCCTCCGGGATGACCCACGCATCCCGCAGGAGCAGCGCCAGATCGGTATCGCCAACCGGCAGATGGACATGCAGCTCCCACGGAGGGACGGTCCGCAGAGGGCCCCGTACCGCCCGGCTCCGCCGCGCGAGCAAGCGCCGACCGGCCACTTGGAGAGCACGCAGCACCGCCATTTCGGCCATGGCCGCCGCCACGGTCTCACGAGGGCTCTGGATCATGATTCTCCTACTGGATCTCGGAGGCGTGCCGCGGCTGGAGGAACGGGACCAGCGGGGCTGGCAGCACGGCGGGGGATCCGAGCAGCTCCCATTGGCAGTCCGGCACTTTGCCGTCGAGGTCGCGTAACGACCGCCGCATCATCAACAGGATCAGGGAGTCCGACGCCCGGTCTGTGGGGGACCAGTGGCGGTCTCCCACCTGGGCCATCAGCACCAGCCCCGACACGAAGGCCCTGCCCATCAGCCAGGCGAGGGCCGCGTCGCCCAGCTCGCCGGCCTCGAGCTCCGCCTCGACCCGTGCGCACAGGTCCAGCGCCCACTCGCGGGTCGCCCCGCTCACCTCCCAGGCTTCCCGCAGGTCCTCCAGGGTGGCCGTCTCCGCCAGACTCAGCAGGGCGCCGCGCACGTCACCGTCGGGAACGGTGCTCATCCCGCCGTCCGGAAGGAACACCTCCTGGGCGGCATCAGGGATGTCATCGACCGTGTACTCGGCCAGTGACGCCCCCGGGTTGCCCCACCCCGTCGGCTGCACGGCCCGCAGCACGTCACCGATCCCCTGCGGCGTCACGGCGGCACCTCCACGTAGCACCGTGGTCACCGCGGCAACCGTGACCTCCCCGCCGGACAGGCTCGGAGGTTCCGGGTTCGCGTCCAGGTCGGCCAGCTCGGGAGGGGGCCACACCACCCCCCGGTCACGCATGTACCGGGCGATGCCCTCATCGATCCGACGCACCCGCGCGGGAACGAGCCGCACCCGCTGCCCCGAGGCGACCACCTCGTCGGCGACGCGCTCCGCCCACTCCTCCTCGTTCTCCCCCTCTTCCGGACCTTCCTCGCCGAGCCCGGCGCCCAGGCCCCGGACCGCCTTGCCGAAGGCGTCCCGCACGGTCTCCTCCGGCACCGGGTGCCCTTCGCCGAACAGTGCCAGCGCCACATGAGAGGGCCGAGCGCCCCTCCGCGCCAGCCGGGCGAGCGCCACGACC
Organism: Streptomyces griseoluteus; assembly: GCF_004784465.1. Classification (GTDB taxonomy): domain Bacteria; phylum Actinomycetota; class Actinomycetes; order Streptomycetales; family Streptomycetaceae; genus Streptomyces; species Streptomyces griseoluteus. The sequence goes on from NZ_SRRU01000009.1 coordinate 358,817, forward strand.
AGACCGAATGCCTCGTCGTCCGGAACCGACGTGCTCCCGCGCCCGCGGCCCAGCGCCCGCTTCGTGTGTTCCGGCAACAGCCCCGCCCGCCGCCACGACGCAAGCTGCTTCGCTGACACCACGAAACCGTGCTGACGCGCGTGCTCGACGAGCTGCTGATCAGCGGAGATCGGATCAGGAGAAGACATGCCGCGAACCTACCTACTTCCGTCGGAAGAGGCCGCGCCTTCGGGAATTAGAAACCCCCCACCTTTACCCGGGCCGGGCGCACCGGGCCTGGTGACCTGGGCGAACCGCCGCAGCGCACGGCCCGGCGGCACATTAGGAGGAACCATGCTCACTGCACTGACCGCCCTGCTCCCGACCACCGGGCCCTTGCTCTGGGTCCTGATCGCCGTCCTGCACATCTGGATCACCGTGTACATCGTCATCGTCGGAGTCGCCCTGCTGCACCCCCGCCGCTCCCGCCGGAGGGAAGCCCGCCAGATCCTCGACTGCCACCTCCTCGTCCTCAGGCCCCTGTGACCCTGCTGGAGAAGTGACCGCGGGGTTGTGGCAAGGGCCGGCCCCGGCCCTTGCCATCCGGATAGGCTGGTGTTGCCTTAGGCGTCATCTCATTTGGGTCGGTAGGCTGTTGGCCGTGGTGGGGATTGTCGAGCGGCTGGTGCCGGACGAGTTGTGGGAGCTGTTCCAGCGGGTGGTGCCGGAGGCGCCGTCGCGGCCTCAGGGTGGCGGCCGACGTCGCCACGGTGATCGTGAGGTGCTGGCGGCGATCGTGTTCGTGGCGACGTCCGGCTGCACGTGGCAGCAGCTTCCCGCAGCGTCGTTCGGACCGTCCGGGGCGACGGCTCACCGCAGGTTCACCGAGTGGACGAAGGCCAGGGTGTGGGCCAAATTGCACCGCCTGGTCCTCGACGAACTCGGCTCCCGCGGCGAGTTGGACTGGTCCTGCTGCGCGATCGACTCGGTGAACATGCGGGCCCTGAAAAGGGGGACCTGACAGGCCCGAATCCTGTCGACCGGGGCAAGTACGGCTCGAAGATCCACCTGATCACCGAGCGGACCGGTCTGCCCCTGTCCGTCGGAATCTCGGGCGCCAACGTCCACGACAGCCAGGCCCTGATCCCGCTCGTGAAAGGCATACCGCCGATCCGGTCCCGCCGAGGACCTCGCCGACGCAGGCCCGCCAAGCTCCACGCAGACAAGGGCTACGACTACCGCCACCTGCGACAATGGCTGTCCCAGCGACGCATTCGGCACCGCATCGCCCGCAAGGGCATCGAGACCTCACAGCGACTCGGCCGACATCGCTGGACCATCGAGCGGACCATGTCCTGGCTCGCCGGCTGCCGCCGCCTCCACCGCCGCTACGAACGCAAGGCAGACCACTTCCTCGCCTTCACCAGCATCGCCTGCACCCTCATCTGCTATCGCAGACTCACCAAATGAGATGACTTCTTAACGGAGTTTGGTGGACACCAGGGGAGACAACCCTGATCGGCTGAACACCGAGGCGTCCTAGGCAGCCACCAGTAGAACCCGGTCCTCAAGCGACAGTCCCCAGGGGCGTCCCGGACGTACTCCATCGGCGCCCTCGCGTCGCAGCGTCACGAGCAACGTGCGGAATTCCCGCGGAGTTAGCCCCGTGAACGGGAGTATCCACGAGGCTTCCGATGCGGTGATCACACGAGGCATCCCGTGATCTTCGCATCGGCCAGCAGAGTCCGGAGGCAGGCAGCGGGGTCCCGGACGCTCCCGCGGGAATGTTCTCGTTCTCTGCCATGCTTCGCGCGTGGCTTCTCCTGGCTCCCGAACGAAGACGACCGATGTGTGGTCGCTGCCCCAAGACGAGCAACTCATTGGGCAGCGCATCAGCGAAGCCCTGCCGCGCTCCGGCTGGCTGTGCAGTCACCCCGGCCCGAAGGGCCTTCACCAGGTGCATCTGCATCGCTCACTCGGTGAGGCCCTGAGCTGCGGCGGTCGGCAAGCGTTTCTGCTTCTGCCGACCGAGGCCCGGGCACCTGAGGACGTCCTGGTGGACGACGCCGTCGCCCCCAGATCCGACCTCGGACACTCGGCCGTCGTGCAGTTCCTTTGCTCACGCCGCCTTCAGGACGGCGAGGGCGAAGTCTTCGAGGCCGGCCGTCTCGCGGTGCGCTGGTTCGAGCAGGAGGTCGGGCCGGAGAGACATCAACTCCTGACCGAGGAGACGCGCCTTATCTGGAAAGTCCTGCGAGCGGCGACCAGGCCGGCCATCGTCGAGAGCACGCAGGGCCGACGAATCTCCGGCATGAGGATCGGCCTTGCCGCCCATGACCTCGTGACCAGCAGCGGGATGCTGCTGACGCGAGGCGGTGTCCAACGTCTGCGTCTGGCCGCCGCGCCCCCAACCGGTCAGATGCGGGCCAAGCTTTAGGTGCAGGTTTAACCGTTGAAGGTGCCCCCGCCCTCGGGGGCGTGATGACGGGAGTGAGTGCGATGAGTGATCTGGCCTGGGTGTCGCAGTCCTGCACGCTGCCCACCGAGGAGCGGCCCTTGCGGGTCGCGGAGTGGGATGCGCTGTTCTCCGAGCGGCTGACGTCGCTGTCCCGGCCGCAGCCGCTCCGGCTGCGGCCGGACCTGGCGGATGGCGAGGGCGTTGAGGAGCGGGTCCGTGCCTTGGTGGAGCGTGAGAGCGGCTGCTGCTCGTTCTTCACCTTCACCGCCACCCCGGGCGAGGACTTGATCTCTCTGGACATCTCAGTGAACCCGGCGCACGAGGCGGTCCTGGACGCCCTAGCCGCGCGGACCGCTGCCTCGCAGGAGTGGCGGTGAGCTCGGGCCTACGCAGCGGGCAGGTCGCCGAGGCGGCCGGGGTGAACGTGCAGACGCTGCGGTACTACGAGCGGCGCGGCCTGCTGGCCGAGCCGGAACGAAGCAATGGCGGTCACCGCCTGTACGGCGAGGAGGCGGTGACCGCGCTGCGGGTGATCAAGGCGGCCCAGCGGCTCGGGTTCACGCTGCTGGAGGCCGGCCGCCACCGCCACGGCCGCTCCGTGGCGGGGCTCCAGGAACGTGCTGCGGCCAAGCGCGCCGAGGTCGACCGGAAGATCGCCGACCTGGCCACCATCCGCACCGCCCTGGCCGCCGCCGTCGAGGCGGGCTGCGACGACCTGACCGTGTGCGCGTCCAGCGCCTGCTGTCCCATCCCCTTCACCGACCTCGCCGAGGAGAACCGCCATGCCGGACCTTGCTGCTGACCACCACCCCCACCGCGCCCCGAAGGCGCTCGGGGGCTTGGCAGCCTTCGCGTGTGTGGCGCCATAACTTCAGCGATCCACAGATCTTGACAATTGCTCCGACCGTCCGCACAACGCACAGGCCACGGCAGTCTCCACGCAGGTCTTCCCGGCGCGGAAGTCACTGCCAACGAACATCTCCGCAGAGCCCGGCACGCAGTCATAGAACTTGCTCATAAACGCGTGCGCCTGCTGCTCGGCGCTCTTGGCCGTGGCCTTGTCGGGCAGAGCGTCGGAGAAATGGGCCTGGATCAGCGTGTGTTGCCAGCGATTGACTTCCCCGATGTGCCGTGTGAGGCGTTCCCATGGAGCGCTGCTGTACCCGATCTTGATGCGGGGTGTGTGTCCGGCGATCTCCAGGACGTAGAGCCGATGTTCACGGTACCCGTGCTCGCGAAGGAAGTCATTGGCGGTAGCGCGGGCGCGGTCCTGGATGCGTAGGGCAAAAACGGGCAGCGGCCCGCTGCCGGCGTCCTGCATGAGCCGTCGGGCCAGGCTGCGGGGCTTCTTGATGATGACGCTCCGCTGCGACGGCGGAGGCGGGGGGATCGGTGCCAGCATGCAGAGATTGTCGCCCAACGACCTTGTGCGGTAAGCGAGTTCGCCGGAACTGCGTGCGAAGCGCTACTCTCCGCCTGCAGACGCCCGCCTAGTCGTCGTTCGGCAGGTACCACCCGTGCTCGCGATGCCTGGGCTCTGGTGGGTTCGGGTTCTCGCGGGCATAGGCCTCGTTTGCACGGCGAATCATCTCTGCGTCGTAGCGGTGCAGCTCGTCGTACAGTTTGTCCGCTTCGTTGAGATCCCCGGCGGATACGTAACGCTCTCGCAGCGCCTCACGTTCGTCTGCGAGTTCCGCGTCGGACAGCGGGCGGAGGCTACCGAGGCCACGCGCGATAGAGTTGAAGATGCCCATACGTTGATGTTGTCACGCTGAGGGCTACCGCCGCGCTGTTGTCCGCCAATACCGCCTCGAAGGTGCGCGAAAACGCCCGGCTCGCGGCTGCTGAGATCACCCCGTCGAAAGGTCCCATCCACAGCTCTTGACTGATTCCTAATGCGGTCTGTCAAGCCGCGAGAGCGGTGGGTGGCACGAGTTCGTAGGTCCGTCCGTCGCGGAGGAGGGCCCAGAGGACGTTGACGCGGCGGCGGGCCAGAGCGAGGACGGCCTGGATGTGGCGCTTGCCTTCGGCTCGCTTGCGTTCGTAAAACCGGCGGGACTCATCGCAATGGCGGATGCTGAACAACGCGGAGATGTAGCATCTGCTCGCCGAAGCTCGCCGCCACCTCGCTCTCGTCCTGCGCGGCCGCCGCCGCGGCCCCGGCCTGGAGGACCAGATCGTGGCGGCCGTCATCTCCAGCCACTGCCTGGATATCAGCGAGCCGAAGACCGTACGCGGTCTGGAGGCGGGCTACCGCCCCTACACCGCCCGGTGGTCCCTGTCCGAACTCCCCGCCCGCCGCCGACCTCCGACCCCCGCGCCCAACCTGGACCGCCAACCCACAGCCAGTCCCGGCGAGCTGACCGCGCACCGGCTCACGGATCAGGATGCGGGGGAGTGGGAGATCCCCCGCATCCCGCTCCAGTACGAGCGCGCCGTCCTCGCCGGCGTGGTGGTGCGCGAGAAGCTGCGCACCACCACCGCCACGCCACCGCCGTGCGGGGCCGTGCGTACGTCGTCGTCGCCCACCAGCAGGCGGCGATGCCCGAGCATCTGCTCGCACCCGAGCTGGCCGACCCCGAGATCGACGATCAGGAGCAGGAGCCCGGCCGACGCGAGGGGCTGGACCTGACGACGCTGCGGGCCCTGCGGAAGTCCCGCACCGACGTGGAAGCCCTCGATCTCACCACCGAGCGGCTGCGTCACCTCGGGGCCGCCTTCACGGCGGCAGCCGACCGGGCCCGCGCCACGATGGACCGCTACGCGCACCATGACGATGCCGACGACGCGCATCCGGTGCGCGAGGACGACCAGCGGGCGCACCGCCCGCAGGAGCCCGGACTGCACCGTGGCCGGGAGGCCTGCCACTGAGTGCAGCCGATGTCGAGGTGCATCTGGAAATGGCATCACCTGCCTTGTTCGGGCTGTTTACGATCCCTCCGTGACTGAAGAATGGACCTCTGCCCTTAGCTTTTCTTCCTTCGCAGCCCCTCGGAGAGCGGACGGTACAGCCGCAACCACTGACCCGCGCCCCGCGGTTGAAGCTACTGCGATGCGCTGGCAGGGCCACAGCAGCTGCGGAGAGACTGCTGTGGTGGCGTCCATGGCGCTCCTGGAGGCAGCTGATGTGCGTGGCAGGGGGCCGCTGATCAACCGAGTTGTGGAAATACATGGGCTCGCCGGCAGCATCGGGGAGCAGTTGACGCTGGCGTGGGCTGCTGAGCAAGACGCTCAGCGCTTCCAGGACCCGGCCATCGAACGTGACCCGCAACACCTTGAGGACATCCAGAGCGCGCAACGTATGGCTGTGCGAGCCCTATGCGAGATGAGCACGCACTTCCTGTTGGGAGCCGCGCACAGTCTGGCCAATCTCGTTCTGCGTGCTGCACTCTGCAGCCTGTCAGCAGCCTCCGTAATCAACGCCTCAAAGAGGAATCGCAAGGCCAAGGGGTTTGAGCCGAACACCGATTTGTGGACGGCGTGGCCGACGTTCTCTTCGTCGCTCACCGTCGAACTGTGGGCCAAAGAGCTGCCCCAAGCAGCCGAAGCAAGTGGACTTGAGCCACTCAAGCACCTGGTTGCCCGTCTCTCGATGCTGCAGCAGGATCCCCGGTTCAAGGCGCTGGACGAGCGCCGCAGCATGGACTACCACCGCCGACGCCCGCAGTCGCTCCAACACACGTCTCCCCATGCCGGAGTATGGTCCTACAACGAAGCCACCAAGACTTCGACCATCAAGATGGTCGCCTCCAGCGCGGACGCCCGGCGAGATGAAACCCTCGTCCATCAGATCTGCGTCGCTGCTTTGACCTGCATCTCCGAAGCTATGGATGATTTCGAACCGCTACTGGCGGAAAGTCTCTCAGCTTGCCATCTGGCATGGCGGCCGACAGATGCTCGATGGGCTCACTGAATCGGGGGTGCAAGGGTCAAACCTGGACCCCTTGTCCAGGTCCGCTACCGCCCGGACCATCGTTTCGTTTCCCCTTGACGGCGCCCGCTGCTGTCCGCGGTCAGACCGCGGACAAGGGGGCCCCAGCACGCTGCTCCTCGATTCCCTCCACCCAAGGGCGGCACCCGACACGAAGGAGCCACAGCGATGACCACGCACTGACCACCGGCAGGCGCCCGGCGCGCCCGCCCCGACCATGGGCCCGACCAGCACCGGGCACGCCGACCCGGCCTCCTGTGGTGCGCAATTGGGGCGCCACTGTGAAACCCACTTTGGTGCCCGCCACCGAGCAGGACCGAAAACCCGCAGGTCATCGCGAGATACGGGCGCGGGCGGCGTTTTCACAACCCTCTGGCAACTCGCGCCGCGAAGCTCACGACGCCCGCCAGCAAGCTGAGTACGCAGCCCGCGCACGGGAGTACAAGGAGCAGCTGCGCTGCGCGGCCGAGCGGGAGGCCCGCCGTCCCGTGTGCGCTGGCTGCGGCACCCGGTTCACCGATGCACGGTGGAGGGCCATCGAGCCCGCCGGATAGGACGCGCCACGGGAGACCCACCCGCACCTGTGCGACGACTGCAAGCAGCGAGCGATCACCGCCGAACGCCCAGCCGAGCAGGCCGGGAACGAGCACCTGGAGCACGACCAGGCCGTGCCCGAGCAGAAGGCCGACGGCACCTGGCTCTCCCCTTCCGCGGCTGACGTCCGAGCGGAGACCACGGCCGGGCAGAACCGTCCTGCCCGGCCGCGGTGGGGATGTGCGCGCCTCGCGGTCCGCGGTCATGCTGCGGCACTCTGCCTGACGTCTCGTCTCGGAGAGGAAAAATCTCGATCTGCCGGTACCTGGTCGCCCTGCCCTTCATCCTGAGACACATGACGTCCAGTGACCCCGCCTCGGCACACCCGCAGCCATCGATCACAGCGGTGACGCGGTACGACATTTTCACCTACCTGCGCGAGATACCGAGCCCCTGGTGGGGGAAACTGGACGAGGTCACGTTCCTGGAGAGCCTTTACGACCTGGACCTACCTGCCCCCGAGAACAGCCGGCTCCCGACTGTCCGAGCTGACATCCAGCAGCACAGGATTAACAACTATGACCTGGACGACGACTGGATCTTCCAGGACCCCCGATTGGGGCTATCCGATGGGCCGGACGAGGTACTGCTCGCCTTCCTGGCACGAACCGTTCACCCCGAAGTCGCGGCTGGTGTCGAGGAGGCAACGAAGCAGGTTGAGGAGCTCAACCGGCTGCTGGCACCGGACGGATGGGGCCTACGCCCACACGACTTCCTCTCTGGCCGCCCTATCTACATGCCGGTCCGGCTTCCGCCCACGGGACCGCTGGTCCCGCTGCCGTTGAACGACGACGACTCGAGCAAGCTCGACCTGGTCCTAGGACAGACTTACAGCCTCCTGGACTGTGCCGGCGAGGAGACCGCGTGTGACCTGTTGCGTACGGCTGTCCTGACCCTGCGCCGCGACGGCGGCTTCTTCCACCCCATGCCCGGTGACGGTTGGACGGCGGACACCTACGAAGGGGTCCTGACCGTGGAGCGCGAACTCCAGCCCACCTGCACCCCGGAGATGAAGGAGCTGATCTGGCGGACACTGCAGCCCCTGCTCAGCCAGCTCGGGCGCACCGACGTCCAGAACCTTGTGGTCGAAGGCGATAACCGGCCGCTGCCTAACATCTCCCCGGACTGGCGGACCGAGGCTGCGGCGCCCGCTACCCCCCTCGTTCGCGGTCTCCGCCTCTTCTTCTCCACTACCGAGTTCGACGTCACCCAGAGGGACTTCACCGATCTGGAGATCCGCGCCTCGCAGGACCGCAGCGGGTTCCACTACCTCTACGACATCCGCGCACGCCGGATGATCAACGACTTCGTTCTCGACGACCGGCCCCGGGTGGCCACCCTGTGCAGCGTCACCATCATCAAGAAGGGCGACACCTTCACGCCGAGGATCAAATTGTGGAAGAAGGATAAGAGGAAGGCGGGAGAGGTCCCCGCCACGTATACGGTGCCCGACACCGGGGCCACCCGGGCTGTCAAGGCGCTCGTCGACACCGGGGATGCCCACGAGAACTTCTGGAAGGTCATCAACTTCCTCCAGGGCTGCGCCGGCCTGAGCACACCCGGCGGCTCCTTCCAGCTCGTGGCCGAAGACGAGGCCCAGCTGACCCAGCTGCTGACCGGCCAGGACCGGACGATGGTTCTCGGTGCGGTCAGGACCGCGATCGGCGGCGGCCTCACCGAGGAGGACATCCGGTTGATCAGTAACCGCAGGGAGCAGCTCCAGAGGTTCGAGCGACTGTTGACCGATTCGGACTACTTCCAGCAAGAGGAGAGCCTGGCAACGACGCGGGGGGCGGAGGCGGTCTGGCAGGCCTTCTTCGAGGCGAACCAGTGGATCTTCGGCTACGGACTCAACCTCATCGCCTGTGAATCCATCGACGACGGCAAACTGGAACGCATCACCACCGGTGCCGACATCTTCGGCGGAGCCGGGAAACGCATCGACGCCATCATGCGTTCCAAGGGCCTGATCAGCAGCATGCTCTTCTGTGAAATCAAGACACACGAAACGGAGCTGCTCGCCAAGACCCCGTATCGCGGGGGCGTCTACCAGGCATCGAAAGAACTGGGCGGCGGCGTGGCGCAGGTGCAGAAGACCGTGAGCAAGGCCCAGCAACTCATCTCCCGAGAGTTCCTCACCCATATCCACGACGACGACGGCACCCCGACCGGCGTCGAACTCTCCACCACCCGGCCCCGGCAGGTCGTGGTGATCGGGAGCCTCCGCGAGTTCACCCACAACGGCCGTGTAAACCCGGAGAAGATCAACTCCTTCGAGCTCTACCGGACATCTATCCAGGACGTTGAGATCATCACGTTTGACGAGCTCTACCAGCGAGCGTGCTTCATCGTCGAAGATCGCTAGGCCGCCCCTCTGTCGGTCTGGGCGGCCTGTGCGAGACGACGGCCTACGGCCTCGCGTGACCCGGGCTGTCAGTGGCGGCTGCCAGGCTGAACGGATGGACCGTAATGACGAGCAGCTGCTGCGCGGCCGGGTCTACGGCACCGACCACGACCACCCGGGCCCGCTCCCGCACTGTGGCTACGCTGAACTGGTCGGTGGCCCGCTCGATGGGCTGCTGCTCGACATCACCGGCTGGACAGCGGACGAGATCCAGACTGGCGTCGCGCTGATGACCGAGCTTGGGCAGTTCGGCGCCGGCGGCCGCGCCCTGTACGACCCGCGACCCGGCCAGCGGAACCGCTGGGACTGGTCTGGCGACTCACCTTGACACCCCTGGGCCGACTCGCCCAGACCCGCCCGGGGCACGCTGGAAGGCGTGACCAGCGCGCCAATCGTCGTGCACCGGCCCTCGCCCTCGGGCGGCCAGAAGGTCACCGTGCACACCAATGACCGGAACGAGATCCTCGGCACCGCCTACAGCGACCACGACTTGGTCGTGTTCCTCGAGGGCACCGGAGTGGTCAAACCCGACGCCCTCCTGGACGACCCGCAGTGGGTGGAGTGGCGCGGCGGCCACGCCCACGAGTTCCCCGCCGCCTGACGTCTGAGGGCACGGGAATGTGCGGCATACAGTGCCGGGCATCAGCGTCGTCGTTGAGCTCCACCTCACCAGGTGTCGATGTGCAGTGGCTTTCCCTTGTGGGGGGCATCGGACATCGGTGCAGTCCGCGCCCGAGGCTTGTTCCGAATGGAGGCCGGTCTGACGGCGGGTTCGCTTGGCTGATCCGACTCCTGCCGGATTGTCAGTGCCGGGCTTTACCGTCGATACAACGACCTCCGACGGTGATGGCGGTGTGAGTTGGCGAACGTCGTCTGGCACAAGAGCATGCGGATCCTGCTTGACCTGACCCGGGAGGACTTGGACCACCCGGAACTTCCCGAGCTGTGGGACACCATCTACAAGGCGGACCGGTTCTTCGGACGCCTGGGAGTGCCGGTCAGTGAGCGAGATCTGCAGTGCGGAGGCGTGTGCCGCGACATGGGCGTCGAAGCTCCCATGCACCTAAGGATGCGCGGCGGTCGGCGCGAGGCCGTGCACGAACGCCGCGAGGACGAAGAACGCCACACCGCCCCGATGAGCGACGAGCACAAGGCCTACCAGGAACGCATCCTGCGTGCCGCACAGGAAGGCGGTTTCAGCGGCGACAGCGAGGTACGCACCCGGGTAGGCCGCAGCTGGATCCAGACCGACACTCTCGTCGAAGGAGCCGACGGCCGTCGCATCGGCTGGGAAGTACAGCTGTCCACCATCGACGAGAGCGGCCTACGCGGCGTCCGTGCCCGTGCCGCCAAGGCCACCAAGAACGGCATCACCCCCGCCTGGCACACCGACCGCGCCGCCTACGCCCAGCGCAACGACACCCACTGGACCCGCAGCGACCACCTTCCCGCCTACGTCATCACCCGCACCGGCGACCTCCGCATCGTCTCCGGCTTCCGCGCCCTTGAGTTCTGGCACTGCGACACCCGATCCCTCTACCCCTGCCCCCACGGCGTCCGACGCTGCGGCAAAGCCCACGCCACCCCCAAACCCCGCCATGTCCTCTTCGACGACATGGTCCGCCAGACCGCCGCCGGCACCATCGTCCCCATCCAGTTCCGCGCCGGGACCACCGTGCACCGCTACTGGGTCACCAGCACCGACCGTGACCGGCTGGACGATCTTCACAGCGACGACACCCGCCTGCCGCCCGAACGGGAAACGACCCAAGCGGGCGGTGCGAGCTGCAACCGCCCCACCTGCAAGCCTCCTGCATCGCTCACCGTCCAAGTCCCACCGTCTCAACCCAACATCCCGGTTCAGCCCTCGGCACCGGCCATCGAGACCGCTCCCACTGGCCCCGAGCAACATGCAGACCACACTTGGCAGGCGGCCGACAGCACGACGGGACCACTCGGCGAACTGATCACGCTCCAGCAGGCCGCCGACGACGCCCGCCTCCATCTCCAGCAGCTCCACGGCCACCGCGAACGGGACCAGCAGCGCCAGGTATGGCGGGACGCCGCGGCGACCGTGCAGGCCGCAGTGACCCACTACGCCCGCACCCACTCCCTGAACCGCCACGAGGTCGAAGCACGCCTCCGACAACTCGTTCCACGTACCGTGCAGTAGGCGCGTACATCTTCATGTGAGTGGGGCTGCCGCGGCCCCGCCTGGCCTACCGCCGCACGGGTCGCAAGAACCTTCACGTGCGCGGCTACAAGGAGATTGGCACCACGACCACCCCGTTCGACATGGTGGTCCGTAACGACCTCGATCGCTACCGCCTGGTCATGGACGTCATCGAACGCGTCCCCGGCCTCGCGGTTCGCGCGGCGGCCGTACGCCAGCGGATGGTGGACGCCCGCCAGCGCCATCAGGCCTGGATCCGGGAGCACGGCATGGACCTGCCCGAGGTCGCCGACTGGACCTGGGACGGCTGAGCGGCCACATCCCGCCCCGCGCCCCGACGACGCCCGAGACGCCCGTCACAGAACCCGGCTGCGTGGTAGCCGCCGCCGGGATGTTCGGCTAGGTAGCACAGCGGCACCAGGCCGGGGGCGGCCTCGGTGCCGACCAGGCCGCGCAGGGCGGGGCCAGCGATGGCGTCGGGGAACAGTTCACCGCCGTCGATCCTGGCCGCCCCGAGCCGGGTGCCGCCGGGGTGCAGCGCTTCGACCGGGCAGGGCCCCAGCGTGTCCCAGCGGACGATCATGGTGGTGGCCGGCCGGCATACCTCCTGTGGTGGCACCCGTATCGGCTCGTCTGGTCGCCGTGGCACGGTGCGGTTGAGGAGGTGGACGCCGCCGAGGACGACCCAGGCTCCCCGGTCCGAGAGCTGCTCATCGGGCACGCTGGTCTCCTTCGTGTGAAGCGGGTGCCACGGGTGATCGCCCTGCAGCCCGAAGGGGCACCGGGTCGGCCGGACATCCCCGGATGGCTGCCTGCTCGTCGCTGCGACGTCCGGCCGAGGACGATGCGCCGGCCCTTGAGGGTGCCGAGGTCGAGCAGGCCGAGGACGCCGACAGCAGCGACCGAGCCGAACGCCGGTCAGGACCGCAAGATCAACTCGTTGCCCCTTTGGTGCGTACCTGGGGCACACTTCTTCCGGGTGCGGGGCGGAAGGCAGGTGCCGCGACACCCGTCTGAGGTGCGCGAGCGCTGGTCGGGCCGCGCAGAACCAGGGACTTTTCAGGGACTTTCAGCTCTGTCCCAGGGACTTTCCAGGGATTTTTCGCCGAGTAAGCGGGAAAAGGCCTGACAGCTTCGAAAGAGACAAAGCCCCAGGTCAGGGTTGGTTTCCTGTCGGTAGACAGAGCCTCGCAGGGCCGTGTCCCCGTGCAGTTCACGTGGGCTGGGCGAGGACGCGCGGATGTGGGCCTGGCAGGCGCCGTCAGAGTCCCCTGACGGCGGCGCCGCCGTGGGCGCTGGTCGCGGTGAACTCGCCCTTGAACAGCGCCACTTGCCGGCTTCGCCGCATTCTCCAGTACGTCTCGAACTGCTGAGCGCAGACCGGGACGACTCCCCGGGTGAACACCGTCGGACGCGACGCCTCGCCTCAGTCCACCGGCCAGGTGTGCACCGGGGCGTTGAGGTGCATGTAGTCCATGTACAGCTCCGTCATCCGGCGCAGCGCCTCATGCCGGCTCGTGTGCGTGGTGTCCTCCAGCTTGCGCACCATCTCCTTCTGCCACACCGCGCCGTTGCGGGCCGTGACACACCGCTGCTCGATGATGCCGAGCAGCGGCTCCCGCCACGCCGCGTCCATGCCGGACAGCTCCAGACCCCGGTGCGCCAGTGGCAGCAGCCGCCGCAACACCAGTTCCGGCACCGGCACCTCGCCCATGCCGGGCCAGTACAGCAGCGCCTCGATGCCGTGCCGGGCGGCGGTGTGCAGGTTCTCCTCCGCCGCCGAGAACGACATCCGCGACCACACCGGCCGGTCCTCCTCCACCAGGGCCCGCGTCAGCCCGTAGTAGAAGGCACCGTTGGCGAGGGTGTCCGCGACCGTCGGGCCCGCCGGCAGCACGCGGTTCTCCACCCGGACGTGCGGCCGCCCGTCGGCCACCGCGTACACCGGGCGGTTCCAGCGGTAGATGGTCCCGTTGTGCAGGGTCAGCTCGGCCAGCTCCGGGATGTCGCCCCGGTCCAGCGTCTCCGCCGGGTCCTGCTCGTCGCACAGCGGAAGCAGGGCCGGGAAGTAACGCAGGTTCTCCTCGAACAGGTCGAAGACGCTGGTGATCCACCGCTCCCCGAACCACACCCTCGGCCGCACCCCCTGGACCTTGATCTCCTCGGGCCGGGTGTCCGTCGCCTGCTCGAACAGCGGGATACGGGTCTCGTGCCACAGCTCCTTGCCGAACAGGAAGGGGGAGTTCGCCGCGAGTGCCACCTGCACTCCCGCGATGGCCTGCGCCGCGTTCCAGTAGCCCGCGAAGTCCTCGGGGGAGACCTGGAGGTGGAACTGGGTGCTGGTGCAGGCCGCCTCCGGGGTGATCGTGTCCGCGTAGGAGCGCAGCCGGTCCACGCCGTCCACCTCGAGGCGCAGATCCTCGCCCCGCGCCGCGAACACCTGGTCGTTGAGCAGGCGGTAGCGCGGGTTCTCCGACAGCGCGGCCACCCCGATGTCCGCCTGGCGCAGCGTGGGCAGGATGCCGACCATCACCAGCCGCGCGCCGACGGTACGGGCCCGGTCCTCGGCGTGGTTGAGCGCCGCCCGGATCTCCACCTCCCAGGCGTCCGGGCCACCCGCCGTCAGCCGGCGCGGCGGCACGTTGATCTCCAGGTTGAACCGGCCCAGCTCGGTCGCCCAGGAGGGGTCCGCGATGGCCTCCAGCACATCGCTGTTGCGCATCGCGGGCTCGGCGTCGGCGCCCACGAGGTTCAGCTCGATCTCCAGCCCGACCCGGGGCCGGTCGCTGTCGAACCGTGACTCGCGCAGCATCTGGGCGAACGCGTCGAGGCACTCCTGCATCTTGATGCGGTACCGGCGGCGGTCCTCGCGGGTGAAGACGAGCGCCGGGACGTCCCGTCCCATCGGCCCTCCTGGATTCCCTCCTCCAACACCTGTGTCCCCCAGCCTCGCATCACCCACCGCACCCCACCACGCGGCGGCGCTACGGGTGGTCGACCACCCGCGCGAGCAGCAGGGCCACGTCGTCGTGGTCGTCGGGGTGGCGCAGGCCGTGCACCAGCCGGTCGCAGACCTCCTCCAGCGAGGGGCCGGGCTCGCCCAGCAGGGACAGCAGCGTCTCCAGCCGGTCGTCGATGGCGTGCTGCCGGGTCTCCACCAGCCCGTCCGTGTACAGCACCAGCAGATCGCCGGGCTCCATCGGGACGGTGACCGCGTCGAACGGGACCCCGCCCACCCCGAGCGGCGCGGCGGGCGGCAGGTCCAGGAACTCTGGGGGCCGGCCGGGCCGGACCAGGGCGGGCGGCAGATGCCCGGCGTTGGCGACCGTGCACCGGTTGGTGGCGGGGTCGTAGACCGCGTACAGACAGGTGACGATGTAGTGCTCCAGGTCGCAGGTGATCCGGTCCAAATGGCGGAGCACCGCCCCCGGGGCCAGGTCCAGGTCGGCGTAGGCGCAGGTCGCGGTGCGCAGCCGGCCCATGGTGGCGGCCGCGTCGATGCCGTTGCCCATCACGTCGCCGACCACCAGGGCGGTCCGGTCGTCGGCCAGCGGGATGACGTCGTACCAGTCGCCGCCCACTTCACTGGTGGCCTGCGCGGGCTCGTAGCGGGAGGCCACCTCCAGGCCGGTGTGGCGGAGGGAGTGGTCGGGCAGCAGGCTGCGCTGGAGCGTGAGCGCGGTGTTGCGCACGCTCTGGAACCAGCGCGCGTTGTCGATCGCCACCCCGGCCCGGCCCGCTATCTCGGCCGCCAGCACCACGTCGTCCTCGTCGAACGGCAGCGGATTGCGGGTCCGCTTCAGGTCCAGCGCGCCCAGCACCTCGCCGTGCGCGATCAGCGGCACCGCCAGGTACGAGTGCACGCCCGCCTCCGCGAGCAGCGCCTCGCCGTCCGCGTCCCGTGCGATCCGCGGCAGGTCGGCGGCCTGCACGTGCGGGATCAGCACCGGGCGCCCGGTGTGCACGCACAGCGTCACCAGCCGGTCCCCGGCGTAGGCGGCCAGGTCGCCCGGCGGGTCGGCGGCGCGGGTCGCCACGGTCTGGTGGGCCGCCTTCAGGGCGAGCGCCCGGAACAGCTCGGGCCCTTGCTCCGGGCTGCGAGTCCGGCGGCAGGCCAGCGCCGAGTCCAGCACGTCCACCGCGACCACGTCAGCCAGCACCGGCGCCGCCACCTCGGCCAGCTCGCGGGCGGTGCGCTCCACCTCCAGGGTGGTGCCGATCCGCGCGGAGGCGTCCGCGATGACCGCCAGCCGTCTGCGCGCCCGGTCCGCCTCCGCGGCGGCCTGGTGCCGCTCGGTGACGTCCACGACGGAGGCGGCCGCGCCCAGTACCCGGCCGCTGGAGTCCTCCAGCCGGTAGAAGGACAGTGACCAGGCGTGCTGCTGTCCGGGATCATTGCGTGGCCGGCCCACGTGGTACTGGTCCAGCAGCGGCGTGCCGGTGGTGAGGACCTGGCGCAGCGCCGACTCCACGGTCTCCACATCCGTCAGCGGCAGCGTCTCGCGCAGGCTCCGGCCCACGTGCTCGGCGGCCGGCACGCCGTCGATCCGCTCCAGCGCCGGGTTGACCAGCAGATACTTCAGGTCCGGGTCCAGCAGGGCGAGCCCGATGGGGGACTGGTAGATCAGCCGCTCGCACAGCGCGAGGTCGGTCTCCACCCGTTGGAGCAGGGCCCGGTCGGCGGCGATGCCGAGCGCGTACACATCGCCCTCGTCGTCGAGCAGCCGCATGGTGCGGAACTCGGTCAGCCGGCTGGAGCCGTCCTTGTGCAGCACCGGGAAGGCGCCCGCCCAGCCCTGGCCGGTGGCCAGCACCTCGCTGAACAGCCGTACCGCCGACTTGATCCGGCCCGGCGAGACGAGCAGCCGGCCCGCCTCGGAACCGAGCGCCTCCTCGGCGGAGTAGCCGAAGAGATCCTCCGCCTGCGGGGTCCAGAAGACGATGCGCCCCGCCGTGTCCAAGACGACCGCGGCCACACTCAGCAGGTCGAGCAGCCCCGTCGGCCGGGGGTCCTCGGCATCGTGCTCCTCGTCCGACTGGAAGGAGTCCACTGCCATCCCGCCACCTCCACCCAACCGGTACGGGCGTCGCCCCACAGCTCGGGACCGGTACCCCTCCATGCTCCCCCCGCCGCCCGCTCACGCCCACCGCAGAGCCCGGCCGCCCCCCCCTCAGCCGCCCTCCTCGCGCCTCTCGCGTCCGTCATCGTCATCGTCATCGTGCGACGGCACCCAGTGATGCTCGGTGAACCAGCGGCCGAACAGCGCGCCCCCGTACACCACGAACCCCACGCCGATCAGCCAGGACGACACCACCAGCACGGTGCCGACCGCCCCATAGCTCAGCGCGTTGGTCACGATCAGCGGGGTGAAGACCAGCGTGGAGAAGGCGCGCAGCCCGGCCAGGCCCACCACGCTGGCGATCGCGCCCGGCAGCAGTTCACGCCAGCGGACCTGGCCGCCCAGCAGGAACCACGGCCCCCACCAGAAGAAGAACAGCGTGGTCACCGTGGTCAGGAAGGTCCGGGAGAACCCCTCCACGGTCGTCCCGGTCTGCACCTCCTGGTACAGGTACGCCATCAGTACCAGCAACCAGGTCGCCTGCCGCCACACCCGGTGCCAGCGCCCGGCGGGCAGCCCCCAGATGCGCTCGAACGCGTTCTGCACACTGCCGCCGAAGGACACCCCGAACACCGCGAGCATCAGGATGCTCCACGCGCTGGTGGTGCCGATGACCTCGCGCGGGGGGCTGAACACCTCGTTGAGCAGCTTCGCGGAACGGCCCGACAGCCCCATGCCGTCCGACAGCCAGGAGGGGAAGCCGCCGCGCACCAAGGGGTCGGCGGCGGCGACCACGATCAGCAGCGGGGCCAGGGTCACCAGTGCGAGGGTGGCGAACCCCATGGCCCGGTGCAGCAGTTCCAGCTCCTTGCCGCGCCGGATCAGCTTGTGCAGGGCGAGCCACTCCCAGACCCGCTCCAGGCGGCCCGTGCCCCGGCTCACGGTCCCGCCTCGTCGGACCCCTCGCACCCGTCGGACTCCCCGGACGGTGGCGGGTAGGTGAGGCGCCCGTCCTCGACGTGCGCGTTCTCGTTCAGCGACGCCGGCTTGGTGCTCGTCGCCGACATGATGTGGTCAACGTCCGCGCCCGCCGCCAGCAGCGCGTCCGTGATGAGCCTGCGGTGGCAGCGCCAGGGCACCGCCTCGCTGCACATGATGGCGGGCCGGCCGTGCTCGGCCAGTTCCAGGAGTTCGTCCAGACCCTCCCGGAACTCGTCCGTGGCCATGTGGTCGGCGTAGTCCCGGAAAGCCTTCACCCGCCAGGCGCCGTTGGGACTGGGCACGTCCCTGGGCGTGTGCCGCCGTCCGCCCAGTTGCGGAATCCAGCGGTACTCGATGCCGGGCGGCAGCGCCTCCTCGATGGCCGACCGGTTCCACTGCGGGAACTTCCGCGAGGAGGGGAACGAGCGCACGTCGACCAGATGGGTGATGCCGTGGTTCCGCAGCATCGTCACCAGCTCGTCGAAGTCACGCGTGGAGTGTCCCACCGTGCGGATGCGGTTCGTCATCCCGGCGCCCGCCTCACCCGACCCGCCCGTGCCGCCGGTTCAGGCGTTCGCGGCCCGCACGAGCACCCGATCCTGGGAGATCTTCACGTCCCAGTCCGGCTGCGGGACCGTCGCCGGACCCCGCGTCACCTCGCCGTCGGAGAGCCGGAACGCGCTGCCGTGCCAGGGGCAGTGCAGGCAGCCGTCCGCGTCGACCTTGCCCTCGTCCAGCGGGCCGCCGGCGTGCGTGCAGGTCGCCGAGAGGGCGTTCACCGTGCCGCCGTGCCGCACCAGCACCACCGGCACACCGCCCGCGTCGACCCGCAGCGGCTTGTCCTCCTCCAGCGCGGTCAGCGCCGCGACGTCCGTCCATTCGCCGGTCGGCTCCTCGAACGCCGTGTGGTTGACGCCGACGCCGTTCACATACGACAGGTGCCCGCCCAGGTAGGCCGAGGCGCCGGTCAGGCCGAGGCCCACCCCGCTCAGCACCACACCGGCGCGCCGACGGCCGGTCAGCCGGGCCACCCAGGACGCGGCCTGGAGCACGGTCGCCGCGCTGTTGAGCAGACCGTGCACCAGGCCGACCCGCTGGGGGCCGCCGAAGGTGTCGGCCCAGTCGGACGCGCCGCTCGCGGCCGTCGGCACCACGGCGAGCAGGCCGAAGCCGACGAGTTTGCGCGCCGCCACGGCGCCGCGCTCGCCCGCCGTCAGGTCCAGCACGGTGGCCATGCCCCAGGCACCGATGGGCACATCGGTCAGCACCGGGTGCAGCGCGTGGCCCAGCCAGGTACCGGAGAGCGCGTTCTTGACGCCGGTCGGCTGCGTCACCTTGTTCACCAGCTCGGCGGCCGGACCGGTGAGGGCGTCGAGCGCGGTGCGGCCCTCGATGTCCTGGATGACGTGCTCGATCTGCTTGGGCATGACACTCGCTCCTCGTAGCGTTCGGACCTGACGGGCCGGTGTCCCGACGGTGCTCCGGCTCGCGCTCTCATCTGGGTCAGGCTGTCTCTGCCCGAGCAATCCGGGCCGCCGGTACGGCAGTTCGCCGCCGGTGAGGGGCCGGGTTCCCCTGTTCAGCGGGGCCACTCCCGTGGACCCGCGCCCTGCCACTCGACCCACTCCGCGCCGACGACGTCCGCCTCCTCCACCGAGGCCAGGCCCTCGGGCCCGGCCCGGCGCAGGAACTCCACGACGTCCAGCACGGTGTAGGCCATGCCGACGAACCGGTCACCGACGCGCACCCGCCTGCCGCCGTCCGGGGCGGGCGGGTAGATCACGACGGGTGTCTCCGGGGTCATGTCCCGAGCGTGGCCCAGGACCGCGGCCGCCGCATGCCGGAGTGCTCCGGGACGGGGGCGCTACTCGACCGCCGGGTCCTCCTGGGCGTGCCGTACCGCTTCCTGGACCGACCGCTCCAGCGCGCCGCGGTCCTCGCCGGTCGCGGCCGACCGGTCGGCGATGGCCGCGCGCACGGCGTCGTACGCCGTGCGCCAGCGGCGCCGCTGGGCGTCGTACTCGCTCCCGGTGAGACCGGCCAGCTTGGCCCGTTCCACCTCGGCGGACCGCTCCAGGGCGATGAGGCTGTCGGGAATGTCTGCCACGTGGGGATCGTAAGCGCGGCGGGCCGCGGGCGCCTCCCAGGTCCCCGGAGCGGGGATTCATGTCCGGGGCCGGAGGCTCGCCGGATGGGTCTCGATCTTTATTTCACCTGATCGGGGGAGTGACCAATCCGCTCCGGCGGCAGATCCGGATTCCCGGTGTGAGGGATGAAGAGCGGGACCACCGATCGCCGGCCGATCCGGCGCGCTTCGCACTGGGCGCGCCGGGCGGACCGCTCTTCGGAGGAGTCGGGGCGCCGACTGCCACGAGCCGCCCCGACTCCACCGGCGCCGCATGTTTCCCCTCCGCCCCGAATCGGCTTTTCCCGCTACGACCCTCGGCGCGGCCCCCGTCGCACGCCACTCAGGAGATGACGCAGAGATGATGACCACCACCCGTACCCGCCGTGCCGCCGTCACCCTCGCCGCCGCCGCGGTGCTGCCCCTCGCCCTGAGCGCCTGCTCCTCCAGCGATGCCAAGGACAGCGGGAAGTCCGACTCGTCGGCGGCCGCCGCCTCCTCGCCCGAGGCGAGCGAGAGCATGGGTGGCGCCTCCATGGACCAGCCGTTCGGCCCGGCCTGTTCCTCGGTGCCGAAGAGCGGCGCGGGTTCCTTCGACGGCATGGCCAAGGACCCGGTGGCCACGGCCGCCTCGAACAACCCGGCGCTGTCCACGCTGGTCGCCGCGGTCAAGAAGGCCGGTCTGGTCGACACCCTCAACAACGCGCAGAACATCACGGTCTTCGCGCCCACCAACGACGCCTTCAGCAAGATCCCGAAGGCCACGCTGGACAAGGTCCTCGCCGACAAGGCCCAGCTCACCAAGATCCTGACCTACCACGTCGTCGGCCAGAAGCTCGCGCCGGAGGACCTGGAGAACGGCTCCTTCGACACGCTGGAGAAGTCGAAGGTCACGACCTCCGGCATGGGCGAGTCGTACACCGTCAACGATTCCTCGAAGGTCGTCTGCGGCAATGTGAAGACCGCCAACGCCCACGTGTACATCATCGACACCGTCCTGATGCCCAAGAGCTGACCCACCCGGCAGCGCCCGCCCGCTCCGGGGTCACCGGAGCGGGCGGGCGCGCAGCCCTTTCCCCCTTGCCGCCCCACTCCCTCGAAGGGAAAGCACGATGCGCCGAACCGCCGTCGTGGGCAGCGGAGTCGCCGGACTCACCGCCGCCCATGTGCTGCGCCGGGCCCACCACATCACCCTGTACGAGGCGGACGACCGCCTCGGCGGCCACGCCCACACGCACGACCTCATGGCCCCGGACGGCCGCATCCACCGGGTCGACTCCGGCTTCATCGTGCACAACCGGCGCACCTACCCGAACCTGCTCCGCCTCTTCCGCGAACTCGGCGTAGCCACGCAGGAGTCGGAGATGAGCATGTCGGTGCGGTGCGAAGGCTGCGGCCTGGAGTACGCCGGTGCGCGCGGCGCCCGCGGCCTGCTCGCCCAGCCCCGCAACCTGCTGCGCGCCCCCTACCTGCGCATGCTCGCCGAGGTCCCCGCCTTCCACCGGGCCGCCCGCGCCCTGCTGCAGCACGGCGGCCGCTCCACGCTCACGCTGGGCCAGTTCATGGACCGGGCGGGCTTCTCCCCGTACTTCCGGGCCCATTTCATGACCCCGCTGGTGTCCTGCGTCTGGTCCTGCGACGCCGAGACCGCGCAGCACTACCCGGCCGCCTACCTCTTCCGCTTCCTCGACCACCACGGCATGCTCTCCGTCACCGGATCGCCCGTGTGGCGCACCGTGACCGGCGGTTCACGCAGCTACGTCGACCGGGTCGCGGCCGAGGTGCAGGAGGTCCGCACCAGCGCCCCGGTCCGCACCATCCTGCGCCACGCCGACGGCGTCGACATCACCACGGGGGACGGCACCACCGACTCCTACGACCACGTCGTCGTCGCCGTCCACCCCGACCAGGCGCTCCGGCTGCTCGGGGACGCCTCCGCCGACGAGAAGGAGGTGCTGGGCGCCTTCCGCTACTCCCACAACACCACCCTGCTGCACACCGACGTAGCCCTGCTGCCCCGGGCGCCGGGCGCCCGTGCCTCCTGGAACTACCTCATGCCGAACTGCGCGGCGGGCTCGGACCGGGTACGCGTCACCTACGACATGAACCGGCTCCAGCGTCTGGACGCCTCCCGGCGCTACCTCGTCACCCTCGGCGGCGAGGACCGCGTCGACTCCTCGCGCGTGCTGGCCCGGATGAACTACGAACACCCCGTCTACACCCCTGAGTCGGTGGCGGCCCAGCAGCGGCTGCCCGAACTCGCCACTGCCGTCACCGCGTTCGCCGGCGCCTACCACGGCTGGGGGTTCCACGAGGACGGCTGTCGCAGCGGGGTCGCGGCCGCGAAGGCGCTGGGGGTGACCTGGTGACCACGCCCGCCCTCTACCCGTGCGTGGTCCGGCACACCCGGCGTGCGCCCGTCCACCACGCCCTGCGCCACCGCACCTACATGTGGCTCGTGGACACCGACCACATACCGGAACTGCCCCGGCTGCTCCGCCCGTTGGCAAGGTTCCGGGCCCGCGACCACTTCACCGGCCGCGCCCTCTCGATCCGGGCCGCGCTCGACGGTTTCCTCGCCGAGCACGGCATCGATCTCGAAGGGGGCCGCGTCGTGATGCTCACCCACGCGCGCGTCCTCGGCCACGTCTTCAACCCCCTCACCCTCTACTGGTGCCACGACCCGGACGGCCGCCCCCGCTGTGTGGTGGCCGAGGTCCACAACACCTACGGCGGCCGCCACGCCTACCTGCTGCACACCGACGCGGCAGGCAGGGCTGACGTGGACAAGGAGTTCTACGTCTCGCCCTTCTATCCGGTGGACGGCCGCTACCACATGCGGCTCCCGCTGCCCGGCGAACGCCTCCAGCTCTCCCTGCGGCTGGACCGGCCGGGCAGCCCGCCCTTCACCGCCGCCGTCCACGGCACCCGCCGTCCCGCCACACCGGGGGCGCTGCTCCGGCTCTCCCTGCGCCACCCCTGGTCGACCCTCGCGGTGTCGGCCGCCATCCGTTTCCACGGCATCCGCCTGTTCCTCAGGGGCCTGCCGGTGCAGCCGCGCCAGGTCCGCCACGACCCGGAGAACGCGACATGACCACAGCCCACCCCCGCCCCACGACCAGGACCGGCGCGGCAGCGGTCCCGGCCCCGGTGGACGCCGGCCGCTGGCCCGACGTGGCCGCCGTGCCCAAGGCGTCCCGGCCGGTGCGTACCGTCGCCGCCGCCGTCGTACGGCACGCCCTGCGCGGGCTGCCGCTCCGGGTACGGTTTCCCGACGGCACCGTCCTGGGCCAGGGCGGACCGCTCATAGAGGTGCGGGACGCGGACGCCTTCCACGCCCGCATCGGCACGACGGGCCTGATCGGGTTCGGCGAGTCGTACATGGCGGGGGAGTGGGACGCCCCCGACCTGGTCGGCGCGCTCACCGTGCTCGCCTCCCACGCCGCCGACCTCGTCCCCGCCCCGCTGCAACGGCTGCGCCGCCTGTGGGCGCTGCGCCAGCCCGCCGCCCAGCGCAACACCCGGACCGGCGCCCGCGACAACATCAGCCGTCACTACGACCTTTCCAACGATCTCTTCGCGCTCTTCCTGGACGACACCCTCACCTATTCCTCCGCCGTCTTCCGCGGCTTCCCCGCCGAGCACGCCCTGCTCCCCGCCGCCCAGCACCGCAAGATCGACCGGCTGCTGGACCTCGCGGAGGTGGGCGAGGGCACCCGGCTGCTGGAGATCGGCACCGGCTGGGGCGAACTCGCCCTGCGCGCCGCCGCCCGCGGCGCCCACGTCACCTCGCTGACCCTCTCCCGCGAGCAGCGCGACCTCGCCCGGCGGCGCGTGCACCAGGCGGGCCTCGCCGACCGGGTCGCCATCGAACTGTGCGACTACCGCGAGGCCGAGGGCACCTACGACGCCATCGTCAGCGTGGAGATGATCGAGGCGGTCGGCGCCGAGTTCTGGCCCGTGTACTTCCGCACCCTCGACGAGCGCCTCGCCCCCGGCGGCCGGGTCGCCCTGCAGGCCATCACCATGCCGCACGACCGGATGCTCGCCTCCCGGGACACCCACACCTGGATTCAGAAGTACATCTTCCCCGGCGGCCTGCTGCCCTCCGTCGAAGCCGTCGACCAGACCGTGCGGGAGCACACCCGGCTCGCCGTCACCCGGCGCGACGCCTTCGGCGCGCACTATGCCGAAACCCTCCGGCTGTGGCGCGAACGGTTCACCGAGCGCGCCGAGGACGTCGAAGACCTCGGCTTCGACCATGTCTTCCGCCGCCTGTGGACCTTCTACCTCGCCTACTCCGAGGCCGGATTCCGCTCCGGCTACCTCGACGTCCAGCAGTACCTGCTCACCAAGGAGCCCACTCGATGACCGACCTCCGCACCCCCGTCCGGACCGGCGCCGCACACCGGCTGGCCGTGCTCGTCGAAGACGCGCTCGGGGCCCCGCTGCCGGTCCGGCTGCGCGCGTGGGACGGAAGCGAGACCGGCCCGTCCGACGCCCCCGTCGTCGTCCTGAGCTCCCGCCGGGCGCTGCGCCGCCTGCTCTGGCAGCCCGGCGAACTCGGCCTGGCCCAGGCGTACATCACCGGTGAACTCGATGTGGAGGGCGACCTCGCCGAGGGGCTGCGCGCCGCCTGGACCTCCGCGCGCGAGCGGGGCGCGCACACCCCCCGGCTCACCCTGGCGGACTGGGCCCGCGCGGTCGGGGAGGCCGCGCGGCTCGGCGTCGTCGGGCCCCGCCTGCCCGCACCCGCGACCGAGGCCCGGCTGCGCGGCGACCGGCACACCAAGGCCCGCGACCGGGCCGCGATCAGCCACCACTACGACCTGTCCAACGACTTCTACCGCCTCCTCCTCGACGACACCATGGCCTACTCCTGCGGCTACTGGACCGCCGAGGACATGGACCCCGCCGACGCCCAGCGCGCCAAGCTGGAGCTGATCTGCCGCAAGCTCGGCCTCACCGCCGGCT
Organism: Streptomyces griseoluteus; assembly: GCF_004784465.1. GTDB lineage: Bacteria > Actinomycetota > Actinomycetes > Streptomycetales > Streptomycetaceae > Streptomyces > Streptomyces griseoluteus. The sequence continues at coordinate 383,496 of NZ_SRRU01000009.1, forward strand.
CCCGGCTGCTCGACATCGGCTGCGGCTGGGGCTCGCTCACCCTGTACGCCGCCGGGCGGCACAAGGCCCGGGTCACCGCCGTCACGCTGGCCCGCGAACAGGCCGCCCACGTCCGCGAGCAGGTCCGCGAGCGCGGTCTCGAGCACCTCGTGGAGGTGGTGTGCCAGGACTACCGGGACATCACCGGCTCCGCCTACGACGCGGTCGCCACCGTCGAGATGGGGGAGCACGTCGGGGACGAGGAGTATCCCGCCTTCGCCGCCGCCCTGCACCGCATGGTGCGCCCCGAGGGCCGGGTGCTGGTGCAGCAGATGTCGCGGGGCGCCAACGCGCCGGGCGGCGGCGCGTTCATCGAGGCGTACATCGCGCCCGACATGCACATGCGGCCCCTCGGCGACACCGTCGCCCTCCTGGAGGCGGCAGGTCTGGAGGTGCGGTCGACGGAGTCGATGCGCGAGCACTACGTGCGCACCGTCGCCGCCTGGCACCGGACGCTGGAACGCCGCTGGGACGAGGTCGTCGCCCTGGTCGGCACCGAGACCGCCCGTGTATGGCGGCTGTACCTGGTCGGTGGCGCGCTCGCCTTCGAGGAGGGGCGGATGGGCGTCGACCAGATCCTCTCCGTACGCCGTGACCGCAAGGGCGCCAGCGGGCTCGACCTCTCCGAGGCCGCCGACTGGTACCGGGACCTGGTGTGAGCGGCTTCGCCTGGGGCGCCTTCGCCGCGAACCTCGGCTGGGCGGCGCTCACCGCGCTCGGCGTCATGGTGATCACCTTCGCCGTCGCCGTACGCAAGGGCATGCACCGGATCGTGGACATCGCCTGGGGCGCCGCCTTCGCCGCGGTCGCCCTGGCCACCTTCGGCGCGTCGGCGGGCGAGGGAGACCTCGCCCGCCGGGCCCTCGTCACCGCCCTCACCGTCGTCTGGGGCCTGCGGCTCGCCGTCCACATCGGGCGGCGCGGCCGGGGTCACGGCGAGGACCCGCGCTACGAGGAGCTGCTCGACAAGGGGTCCGGCAACCGGAACCTGTACGCCTTCCGCATGATCTACCTGCTCCAGGGCGCCCTCGTCTGGCTGGTCTCCCTGCCGGTGCAGGCCGCCCAGTACGCGACCCGCCCGGTCTCGGTGCTCGCCTGGCTGGGGACGGCCCTGTGGGCGGTCGGCATCTTCTTCGAGGCCGTCGGCGACGCCCAGAAGGCCCGCTTCAAGGCCGACCCCGCCAACGAAGGCCGCATCATGGACCGGGGTCTGTGGCGCTACACCCGGCACCCCAACTACTTCGGCGACTTCTGCGTCTGGTGGGGCCTGTTCCTCATCGCCTGCGACGGCGGACCCGCACCCGCCGTCGTCTCGTTCCTCTCACCGCTGGTGATGAGCTATCTGCTGATCAACGGCAGTGGCAAGCGTCTGCTGGAGCGCCGTATGGCCGGCCGCCCCGGCTGGGCGGAGTACGCCTCCCGCACCAGCGGCTTCTTCCCACTGCCCCCGCGCTGACACCGGTCCACGAAGGAGGGGAGCCCCGGCTCACCGGGGCTCCCCTCCTGTCCTTTCGCAGCGTCTCCGGCTACGACGGCATGCTCAGCACCGTCACCGGGGCGCTGGTCGGCTTGGCCGAGCCGCCCGCCGGTTCCACCGTCACGCCGACGCCCGAGGCGCCGTCCACCGGGCCCTTCAACAGCACCGACTGGCTGGCGCGTGCCGGGTCCATCAGGCCGGCGTCGCGCATCGTGCCGCCGTCGTCGAACCAGAGCTGGTACACCTTGCCCTTCGGGGGCTCGGGCATCTTTGACGACACGAACACCGCCCGGTCACGCTGGGCGGAGACCACCACCGTGCCGGTGCCGCCGGCCACTCTCACCGTGCGTGACTTGGCGTCCGGCGCGGCCAGCACCCCGGCCAGGTCGGACGCCTGCCGCTCCGCTCGCGCCGCCCGCTGCTGGGCGTCCTGGGCGCGGTCGTACTGCCACACCGCCGTGCCGCCGAACACGGCCGCCGCCGCCACGCACGCGGCGAGCGCCCAGCGGGCCGGGGCCGCGCCGAGCGCCTTGCTCCGGCGCACCCGCTCCACCGGGGTGGTGCCGGGCGTGAGCTGGCGCACCGAGCCGACGCGGTGCAGCACCTCCTCCCGCATCGCCGGGCGCACCGGCACGGTCGAAGCCAGCGCCAGCCGGGCCGCGGCCGCCTCGAACTCCTCCACCTCGCGGGCGCAGGACGGACAGCCGGCGAGATGGCGCTCGAAGCCGGCGCGTTCGTCGTCGGGCAGCGCGTGCAGCGCGTAGGCGCCCGTCAGCGTGTGCGGATCGGTCATGGTCACGCGGTCACCCCCAGGCAGTCGCGCAGCCGGATGAGGCCGTCGCGCAGTCGTGTCTTGACGGTGCCGAGCGGCAGCGCGAGCGCCTCCGCGACCTCCCGATAGGTCAGCCCCCGGTAATAGGCGAGCGTCACCGACTGCCGCTGGAGGTCGGTCAGCGTGCGCAGACAGCGCCGCACCTGCTCCTGCTCCAGCCGGGACTCCACCTGTTCGGTCACCTCGTCGTACTCCGGCGTACGGTCCAGCAGCGCCGCCTTGGTGTCACGGGCGGCGGCCGCCTCCACCGAGCGGACGCGGTCGACCGCGCGCCGGTGCGCGAGCGTCAGAATCCAGTTGATCGCGGTTCCCCGGTCGGGCCGGTAGCGCGGAGCCGTGCGCCACACCTCCACCAGCACGTCCTGGGCCACCTCCTCCGACTGGGCCAGGTCGCGCAGGACCGCCCGGACGACCCCGAGCACCGGGCCGGCCACGGTGTCGTAGACCGAGGCGAACGCCTCCTGATCACCGAGGGCCACCTCGTGCAGCAACTGCTGCAAGTCCGGTTCCGCTGCCGGGTTCCTGCCGATGTAGACGGCTTCCTTCACAACTGTCCTCTCCCACGTTGCGCCGGGGCGGCGCTCCCGCCCGGGGCGGCGGAAGTCGTCCCCGCGTAATCCGGGGCCACAGCGGCCGCGGATTGGTCACCCGGACGAACAACGACGACGGCTCCGGGCTCAGACCAGCCCGCTGACGGTCACGGTGACCTTCGGCGCCTCCCGGCCGGGCAGCAGCCCGGCCAGCCGTACTTCCACGGCCCGTGCGACATCACGGGCCACGTCCAGCGTGCGGACGTGGCCGCGCGCCACGACATGGATCTCCACCTGCCACGGGCCCGCCTCGTCCGGCCGGCTCAGCCGCACCCCGGAGGGCACCGCCCGGCCGCCGTTGGCCGCGCTCGCGCCGTGCGGCAGCGCCGAGCGCAGCCGCCCGCCGAGGCCCGGCCGCAGGAACGCCACCCCCGGCACGGCCTCGACGGCCGCCGTGATCTCCTCGGTGAGCGTGGTGCGCAGCGCGCGGTCAGTCATCGCCCGGTCCTTCCTCGAATCCGGCCGGACCGTCCACGAGGTCGACGATCCGGATGTCCACCGCCGCGGGCCGCAGCCCCAGCCGCAGCCGGGCCGCCCCGGTCACCCGGCGCCGTACCTCCTCGGCCACCTCCTCCAGTGGCACACCCAACGGGGCGTGCACCTCCAGGCGCACCGTCACCTCGCCCCGGCCCGTGTCCGGCGGGGTGATCCGGCAGGAACCCGCGCGGACCCCGGTGACGGTCTCGGCGGCGGCCCGCAGGGTGCGCGCGGCGACCGCCTCCATCACCCACAGGTCCTCGTCGTCGTCCCCGAGCGGCACCGGGCGGCCGGGCCGCAGCTCCATCCGGACCACGTCCATCACGCGCCGGGTCAGCGCGGAGGGGTCGTAGCCGGTCTCCCCCGGGATGGTCTCCTCGCGCAGCTCCCGTACGGTCGACTCCAGCAGCGTCAGCTCCCGGACGGCGTCCTTGCAGTACGGGCAGGTGGCGCGGTGCGGGTCGGGGTCGGCCTGCTCCCAGCCGTCCCAGACGCCGGACAGCAGCCGTCCGCAGGCGAGCTGTTCGTCGTCGCCGTCGGGCCCGGTGTACCGGTCGGGCGGGTCGGTGTGCGTGGTCATCGCCAGGCCCCCAGTGCTCGTGTCAGACAGCGTCGTGCGCGGAAGACGCGGGCGCGCACCGCCTCCTGGCTGATGCCGACCGTCTCCGCGATGAACTCGTAGGAATGTCCGTCCAGTTCGCGCAGCACCCAGCAGGCCCGCTGCTCCGCCGAGAGGTCGTCCAGCGCCCGGCGCATCCCGCGCACCGCGTCCCGCGCCTCGGTGAGCCGCTCGGGGAAGTCGTGCTCCGGCGCGGCGAACTCCCCGGCCGCCTCCAGCGACGTCACCGGCCGGCGCGCCCGGAGGACGTTCAGGCAGCGGTTGGTGACGATGCGGTACATCCAGGTCCCGAAGGACGACTGCCGCCGGAACTCCGGCAGCCTCCGCCAGGCGCTGATGAAGGCGTCCTGCACCGCGTCCTCCGCCTCGGCGCGGTCGCCCAGCAGCCGGGTGGCGAGGCCGACCAGCGCCGGGGCGTGCTCGCGCACCAGCACCGCGAACGCCTCCTCGTCGCCCTCGGCCGCCCGCACCGTCAGCAGGCCGCCGTCCGGGCGCGCTTCCCCCGACACCCGTGACGGGGCGGCGTCGGGCGCGCGTTCCGGTCCCGGAAACGCGATCTGTCTGCGGACCCCCGACACCGGGCGGCTCCTCTCCGTCGTCCTGCCCCTTCGACACCTCCAGGGCGGCTTTGGGACGCGGATTTCCGCCGCGCCCCTTTGCTGCCGTGCCCCTCATCGGCTACTTCAGGCGCGGAAACCCAGGTGGATGCAGGTCATGGGGCGCGTCATCGGGGCGCGGACGGGCTTCAGCGGAGAAAATCCGGGAATCCGCGTCACATTCGTGGACCGGCCGGGTCCAACGGAACGACAACAGCAGTACGGCCCATCGAGAGGACCTGGTCATGAGCGTCCAGAGCGCGTCCCCCACCGCCCCCGCGGGCCCCACCGCGAAGCAGCCGCCGGCCACCACGGCCCTCGCGGGCGGCGCCACCGGAGCCGACGAGCCCGCCGCCACGCGCGGCCGGACCTCCATCGCCGATGCCGTCGTCGTCAAGGTCGCCGGAGTGGCCGCGCGCGAGATCCCCGGTGTGCACGCCATGGGCGGCGGCCTCTCCCGCACCATCGGCGCCGTCCGCGATCGCGTCCCCGGCGGCCGTTCCAACGTCGGCCGGGGCGTCAAGGTCGAGGTGGGCGAGCGGCAGACCGCCATCGACCTCGACCTGGTCGTGGAGGACGGCGTCCCGATCGCCGACCTCGCCCGTGACGTTCGGGAGAACGTCATCGACGCCGTCGAGCGGATCACCGGCCTGGAGGTCGTCGAGGTCAACGTCACCATCAACGACGTCCACCTCCCCGACGACGAGGACAGCGCCCCGGAGACCACCTCCCGCGTGGCCTGAGTCGGGGCCGCGGGCCTGGACGGGCAGAGCACAGCAGGGCAGCAGGGCAAGAAGAGCAGGGAAGAAGGGGACGGAGAGATGGACAGAGCGCTGGTAGGGCTGATCGCCGGCATCGCGCTGGCGTTCGCCGGCTGGTTCGGCGGCTTCGGCGCGTTCCTGCTCGTGGCCGCGCTCGGCGCGGTGGGCTACGCCGTCGGGTACTGGTTCGACCGGGGCGGACGCGCCGGGGACCTGCGGCACGCCTTCGATCGGGGCCGCCGATGAGCGCCCCCGAGCGGCGCGGCACCACCACGGTCTCCGACCGTGCCGTCCGCCGGATCGCCGGACGCGCCGTCACCGAGGCGCTGCCCGGCCGCGCCGCGCGGGCGACGGGCTCCTCGGCCGCCGTACGCGGCGGCCGGGCCGAGATCGCGGTCGACGTCGCTCTGCCCTACCCGGCGCCGCTCACCCCCACCGTGCGCCGCGTCCAGGACCATGTGACCGCCCGCACCGGGGAGTTGACCGGCCTGGACGTACATCCGGCCCGCGTCGGAGTCACGGCGCTGACGCCGGACCGGACGACGGAACCGGACGGCGCCCCGGAAACCGCCCCCGCGCCCTTCCGCGGCCGGGTCCCGCGCCGCTGGTGGGCCCAGCGCAGGCTGCCCCTCGGCGTGCTCACCCTGCTCGCCACCCTGACCTGCGGCGCCCTCGCCACCGACCTGATCCTGGTGCACACCGGACACCGCCCTGCCGCCCTCTGGCGCACCGGCGCCCTGCACTGGCTGTACGTGCACGGCCCCGGCGAACCCCCGGTCACCGCCGCCGCCCTCGGCTGCGCCCTGCTCGGCGTCTGGCTGATCGTCCTCGCCGTCACCCCCGGCCGGCGCGGCCTGCTCACCGCCCACTTTCCGGTACCGGCCACGCGGGTCGCCGTCGACCGGGGAGCCGTCGCCGCGCTGCTCCGGGACGCGGCCGCCGGGACCGAGGGCGTCGACACCGTCGCCGTACGGGTCCGGCGCCGCAGCGCCACCGTGCGCGCCGCCCTCGCCTTCGGCGACCGCACCGCCGTCCGGGACCAGATCGCCGACGCCGCGCGCCGCGCCCTCGCCGGGTGCGGACTGCGCCGCCCGCTGCGACTGCGGGTCGCCGTCCGCCCGCTGCCGGTATGGACCCCGCCCCCGGCCGAGGCCGTGCCGGCGCCCCTGGGAGCCGTGGCGACCGCCGGAGGGAGCTGATGCGCACCGCCCTGAACCGCTGCGTCCTCGCCGCCACCGGGCTGGCCGTGCTGGCCGCCGGAACCTGGCTGGCGACCGCCGACCCGGCCCTGGGCGCCCGGATGCCCGCCTGGTGGCCGGAACTCTCCGGCGACGTCACCTTCCTGAGCCCCACGCGCGTCCTCGACCTGCGCAGCCGGAGCTGGTGGACACCCACCGTGCCGGCCGCCTCCGTCGCCGCCACCGCGCTCGGCGCCCTGTGGTGCGCCCGCCAGTTCCACGGCGGCGGACGTCCGCTGATCGCGCTCCCCGCACCCGGCGCCACCGTGCGCGCCCGCGCCCTGGAGGAGGCCGTCGCCCGCGACGCGGCCGCCCTGGACGGCGTCGCCCGCTGCCGCGCCCGCGTCCTCGCCGGACGCGGCCGGATCACCGTACGGCTGCACCTCTGGCTCCAGCCCGACACCACCCCCGACGCCGTGCTGCCCGGCGTCACCCGGCTCCTCGGCCGGGCCGAATCGGCCGCCGCCCCCTGTCCCGTCCACGGCCGGGTGCGCCTGAGCGCCCGGTCCCACCAGGTATCGCATGTCCGCTGAACCACACGCCTCCGCCGCCACCCGGCCGCCCCCGCCCCGCCCCGCCGACTGGGGCCCGGCGCTGCGCCGCACGCCGCTGTCCATGTGGCGCGACGACGTCTCCGACGACGCGGCCGCCCTCACCTACTACTCCATCCTGACCGTGCTGCCCGCCCTCCTGGTCACCGTCATCGCCTTCGCGCTGATCAGCCCCGGCACGGCGGAACGGTTCATCACCCAGGTCACCGCCTACGCCCCCGCCGAGTCCGGCGGCGAACTCCACGACGTACTGGGCCGCATGCTGCGCCCCGATGCCGCGATCTGGCCGCTGCTGGTCGTCGGGACGGCCAGCGCCATCTGGTCCGCCTCCAGCTATCTGGCGGTCTTCCGCCGCTCGCTGCACCGCATGCACCGCGTCGAGGACCACCGTTCGCCCCTGCGCAAGGCCCACCGGATCGTGCTGACCGCGCTGGGGCTGCTCGGCCTGCTCGTGGTCAGCGCCCTGGTGCTGCTGCTCACCGGGCCGGTCGCCGAAACCGCCGGGCGCTTCTTCGGCCTCGACGCCACGGTCGCCTGGGTGTGGCGCCTGCTGCGCTGGCCCCTGCTGCTGGTCCTCGCGGTCGTGCTGATCGTGGTCGTCTTCCGCACCGGCCCGGTGCAGGCCAAGCGGCGTAGCCACAGCCTGCCCGGCGGAGTGCTCGCCGCCACGCTGTGGATCACGGTGTCGGGCGGCTTCGCGCTCTACACCTCGGTACTGGGGGGCTACAGCCGACTCTATGGATCGCTGGCGGGCTCGGTCGTCTTCCTGATCTGGCTCTGGCTGTCCAACCTCGCCCTGCTCACCGGCGCCCAGTTCACCGCCGAGCTGAGCCGGACGCCGGCCGTACCGCCCCCGCCGCCCGGCTGAGCCGACGCCCGGATACGGCCGCGCGCGCCGTACGGCGAACGCACCGTGACGAATTGCCGACCGTCACCCGCCGTGTTTCGTTGGGTGCTGAGCCGCCCCGCACCGGTGGCGGCGCCCTGGCCGGCTGGAGGAACCGTGGCCGAGAAGTTCGTGCAGATCATCGCCTTCGAGACCGACCGCATCGACGAGATGCGCACCCTGGCGACGGACATCGACCGGCGTTTCGGGGGCATGCAGCACGGCCCCACCTACCAGGCCGTCCTCAAGGACAAGAGCAAGGACGACCGCTACTACGAGGTGCTGGAGTTCGCCTCCCTGGAGGCGGCCGGCCGCAGCCGCCACGACCCTGGGGCCCGTGCCTTCGCCGAGCGCATGGCGGCCCTGTGCACCAGCCCGCCCTCCTTCATCGAGTGCGACCTGCTGGAGTCGTCCCGGCCGAGCTGACCGGGACGACTCGGGGCGGCTAGCCGATCCGCCACAGATGGTCGTCGGTGCCGTTGTCCGCGAACTGCACGACCTGCGCGCTGTTGGCCGTGGACATGTTGTCCACGCCGAGCACCTTGCCACTGTGCTTGTTCTGGAGCCGGAACCAGCCGTCACCGCTGTCCAGCTGCCGCCACAGATGGTCGTCCGTGCCGTTGTCCTCGTACTGGACGACCAGCGCGCTGTCGGCCGTCGACATGCCGTCCACGCCCAGCACCTTGCCGCTGTGACCGTTGCGGACCAGGAACCAGCCGTCCCCCCGGTCGAGCAACTGCCAGGCGTGGTCGCCGGTCGGCGTGTCGTCGTACTGCACCACCCGGGCGCTGTTGGCCGTGGACATGTTGTCCACGGCGAGCACCTTGCCGCTGTGCTTGTTCCGTATCCGCCGGAACGGCGGCTCCGGGGTCCACGGCCGGCCGTCCGGCGCGGCGGTGGGGAAGCTGCTGATCCGCAGCCGAGCCGCCCCCATCGGGACCAGGGTCACCGTCTCGACGGGGGCGGCGGACCGGGCCGGGCCCGGCTGGAGCGGCGCGACCACGTGCTCGTCGTCCGCGACCCACTCGGCGATACGGCGGGCCCGCGCCGTCAGCCGTACGGGCGTGCCCTCCAGGGTGAACGGGTTGGCCGGGACCGCGCCCCCCGACCGGACGAACTCCGGCACCGCGCCCGGTACCAGCCCGTAGTTCCACGGGGTGGTGGCGTGCACCTCGTACTCGGGGAAGGTGTCGTCCCCCGCGTACCGGACGTACCGCTCACCGATCCTCAGCGCGTACGTCAGCGGGCCGTGTGCCACGCTGACCGCGTTCTTGCCGCCCGCCCAGGTGCGTACCGTGGTGCGCTGGGGGAGCTTCAGGGCGATGACGTCGCCGTTCGCCCAGGTGCGGTCCACGGTGACGAACGCGGGGCCCGGACGTGCGGCCACCGCCCGGCCGTTGACCGTGAGCACCGGGTCCGCGCACCACCCGGGCACCCGCAGGCGCAGCGGGAAGCGGACCGGGCGGGGCGTGGACAGAGTGAGCCGGACCGTCTCGCCGAAGGGGTAGTCGGTCTCCTCGGTGACGGTGACCCGCGTGCCCCCGGCCACCGTGGCCGTCACCCGGCAGGGTGCGTAAAGTGCGGCCGCCAGACCCTGGTCCGGGGTGGCGAGCCACAGCTCCTCGGTGAAACAGGGCCAGCCCATGCCGTAGTTGTGCGGACAGCAGCGGTACTGGTCGACGCCCGGCTGGAACGACTGCATGGCGAAGCCGTTCTGGAACTGCCCCTGCGTCTTCACCGCGTTGTCCAGGTCGACGCTGTTGGCGCTGGTGATGTAGTGCACCGCGCGGCCCTGCGGATCGAGCGCGGCGGGCAGCATGTTGAAGGCCAGCTCCTCGCAGCGGTCCGCCCACACCGGGTCCCCGGTGACCCGCGTGAGCAGCTCGTGGCTGGCCATGAACTCCACGATCCCGCACGTCTCGAAGCCCTGCCGGGGATCACCGAAACCGGGCCGCAGATTCTCGTCCCCGGCGAACCCGCCACCGGGGAACTGTCCGTAGGTACCGAGCACCTGGTCGTACGTGCGGTACGTGGCACCCGTGTCCGAGGCCGACCCGGAACGCCGGGCGTACTGGGCGGGTTCCCTGAAGCCCTGGGCGATGTTGACGTTGTGCGGGGTGGGCAGCGGGCCGGTCCAGTCGGCGCCCCAGGTGTGCATCTTGTCGGCGAGGTCCAGCAGGAAGGCGTCGCCGGTACGGTCGTGCAGCCACAGCGCGACATCGAGACCGTCGCCCCAGCGGGTGGCGATCCAACTGTGGTCGAAGGTACCCTTGCCCTGGGCGTTCATGAAGGTCAGGAAACGGGTCAGGAACGGGATGATCCGCTGGTCGCCCGAGTACTCCTGCCAGGTCCGCAGCGCCATCAGCAGCGGCAGGAACGGCCAGAAGTCGGGTCCGCCGTCCAGCGAGGTGCGCAAGCCGCGCGGGCCGAAGAACCCGTCGGACTGCTGGGTGGCCAGAACCGCGTCGATCCAGCGGCGGGCCCTGCCCAGCGCGTCGGCGTCCCCGGTGGCGATGGCGAGCGGAACGAAGCCCCTTAGCCAGTACGGGAGTTCCTCCCAGCCGGGCTTCTCGGGGTGGACCCAGCCGGAGGCGTCGAAGTCCAGGAAGTGCGACCGCTGGTCGTAACGGCCGCACAACCCGTCGAGCTGAAGCCTGAGTTGGCCGGCCAGCCAGCCACGCGCGGTGATGCTGCCGGGCGCGAGCCGGGTGAAGGCGGCCGGGGCGAGCGAGCGGGCGGCGGGGGCGGCGTACGCCAGGGGGCCGGACAGTGCGGCCGAACCCAGCGCCAGCGCGCCGCCGGCCAGGAAGTGACGTCGGTCGAGGGACATGCGGGCGCTCCTGGGGGTGAGTCCGGCATGGGGGCGCGCGGCCCGCCCCGACGAGGGACGGGCCGCGCGGTACATCAGGAGGTGCAGGTGAGCGTGCCGTTCTCGGCGCCCTTGATCAGCGCCTCGTGCGCGGCGTGCAGCCGCTTGGTGTCGGCCTTGAGGACCTTGCGGTCATAGGTGAGCAGACCGTTCAACTCGCCCTCGACATCCGTGATCTGGGTGTACACGGCGCCGTTGCTGCCCTTGCAGGCCGCGAGCTGCTCGACCTCCTTCAGGCGGTCGAGGTAGACGTCGGTGTACGTCTCCGGGGTCACGCCGACGTAGGTCATCTGGACCGGGAAGGCGTGTCCGGGAACGCCCAGGCCGAGGCCGCCGTACTCGCCGCTGACCAGGGCCCTGCGGCCGTCCGCCTGCGGGACCTGCGGGCTCGGGTAGCCGTGGGCGTCGGCGATGTCGCCGTTGCCGCCGTCCACCGCGCCGCAGCAGTTCAGGCCGCTCATGTTGTTGACCAGCCGGGTCGGGTCGAGGGACTTGGCGTAGTCCGCGATCCGCGCCTGGTCGTACTGGCCCCAGCCCTCGTTGAAGGTGACCCACATGACCACCGAGGGATGGCTGTCGTGCTGGAGGATCATCTCCTTCAGCTCGTGCTCGTACTCGGTACGGGCCGTCGCCGACGGGTTGACCGTGTTCATCGCCGGCATGTCCTGCCAGACCATGAGGCCCAGCTTGTCCGCCCAGTAGTACCAGCGGTCCGGCTCCACCTTGATGTGCTTGCGCACCGAGTTGTAGCCGAGCTGCTTGTGCACCTTCAGGTCGTAGGCGAGGGCGTCGTCGGTCGGCGCGGTGTGCAGGCCGTCCGGCCAGAAGCCCTGGTCGAGCGTGGCCATCAGGAACACCGGCTTGCCGTTGAGCAGGGTGCGCTGCTTGCCGTTCACCGTCTTGACCTCGACCGAGCGCATCCCGAAGTAGCTGCCCACCCGGTCGGTGCCGTTGCCCCGGCCGACGGTGACCTTGAGCTGGTACAGGTGCGGGTCGTCCGGGGTCCACAGGTGCGGGCGGGGGACCGGGACCGAGAACGCCTTGCCGCCGGTGCCGCTCGCCCGGCCGACCTCGCGGTCGCCGTCGTAGGCGACGGCCGTGACCGGCACGCCGTCCCGCACCCCGCGCACGCTCACCGACACCGAGCGGTTCGCCAGGTCGGGGGTGGTCTTCACATCCTCGGCGCGGTCCCGGCCGACCGGCTCCATCCACACCGTCTGCCAGATGCCGGAGCTGGGCGTGTACCAGATGCCGCTGGGGTCGAGGCGCTGCTTGCCCATCGGCGGGTTCTCGCCGTTCGCCGAGTCGGTCGGGTCGTAGACGCCGACGATCAGCTCCTGGAGGCCGCCGTTCTTCTTCAGCGCGTCGGTGACGTCCAGGCTGAACCGGTCGTAACCGCCCTTGTGCTCACCGACCTTCTTGCCGTTGACGTACACCACGGCCTGCCAGTCCACCGCGTCGAAGTTGAGCTGGAGACGGCGTGTGCCGTGCACCTGCCAGTCGGCGGGCACGGTGAAGGTCCGCTTGTACCACATGCGGTCCTCGTGCCGTTCGATCCCGGAGAGCTGGGACTCGACGGGGTAGGGCACCAGGATCTTCTCGCCCAGCTTCTTCTTGCCCGTGGGCGGCTGCTCGCCCGCCTCGGCGCCCGCGAACTCCCAGGTGCCGTTGAGGTTCTTCCACTTGTCGCGGGTCAGCTGCGGCCGCGGATACTCCGGATGGGCGTTGGTGGGGCTCACCTTGTCGGCCCAGGGAGTGCGGAGCTGGTACGTGGAGTGGTTGCTGCCGGTGCTCCAGAAGTCGGCGACCGCCACGCCGTCGGTGCCGGTCAGGCCGCCCTTGCCGTCGTAGCGCAGGTCCGCGTAGCCGCCGTGGCCGCCGACCACCGGCTCCGTCAGCGGGACGATCAGCTTGCTCGGGTCGGAGGCGTCCAGGTGCGCGGTGCCGCGCGGCCAGGCGGAGCCGCCGACATCGATGTCGAGGTGGTCGTCGAACCCGGCCGGGGGCGCCCCCAGCTGCTGGGCGAAGTCCAGCACCAGGGTCTTGCCGTCCGGCTGGATCGCCGAGTCCAGCGGGCCGTTGTAGGTGAACCCGTCCGGCAGGCTGAACGCCGACTGCGGGATCGCCTCCTTGGCACCGCCCGGCGGCGTCCAGCGCACATGCAGGTTGGAGCCGCCGTAGTGCTCGAAGTACTCCACCTTGATGTCGTAGGCGTGGCCCGCCTCCAGGGTGACGGGCGCCGAGTTCTGCTCACGGTCCCAGTCGTCCACCCAGTGGTCGATGACCACCTTGCCGTCGACCCACAGCCGGAAGCCGTTGTCGCCGGTGATCGAGAAGGTGTGCGCGCCGGTCTTCTCCGGGGTGAGCCGGCCCGTCCAGCGCACGCTCACGTCGTCCTGCTGCCCGGCGCGGGCCTTCAGGCGCGGTTCGAGGTCGGGGAAGTCGAGCGAGGGGTCGAAGGCGGTCGCCTTCAGCGTGGCGAAGTCGAAGGCTCCGGACGCCGACTGGGTGTAGTACTCACCCTTGAGACCGTGGGCCTCGGCCGGGGCGTCGGCCTTCGGCGCGGCCGGGGACGCCGGGTACGCCTGGGAGGCGGCGGCGCCCGAGACCACGAGCGTCAGAGCGGTGAACGCGGAGGCCAGCCAGCGGTGCGGGCGGAACCTGCGGCGAGAGGATGGTGGCACGAGTACCTCCGGGGGGAACGGAGTTGCGGGTGCGTGCTCTGCCCGAGCTCCAGCACATCTTGTATAACGTTGGAAACAAGGGCAGTTGGCATGAGAACACGCCTCCTGCGCTCTGTCCAGGTGTCTGACACGAGGCGTGGGAGGACTGAGGATGCGCGTGAGTCTGAAGGACGTGGCCGAACGTGCGGGGGTCTCCGTGAAGACCGTCTCGAACGTGGTCAACGACTATCCGCACGTCACCCCGGCCATGCGGGCCCGCGTCCAGTCGGCCATCGACGAGCTGGGCTACCGGCCGAATCTGACCGCTCGTCACCTGCGCAAGGGCCGCACCGGGATCATCGGCCTGGCCGTACCGGAACTCGGCAACTCCTACTTCGCGGAACTCGCCGGCGCCGTCATCGACGCCGCCGCCCAGCACGAGTACACCGTCCTGCTCGACCACACCCAGGGCCAGCGCGAACAGGAGATCCTGGTCTGCCAGGGCTTCCGCGCCCGGGTCATGGACGGCCTGATCCTCAGCCCGCTGGAACTGGAGACCGAGGACCTCGCCGCCCGCCGGGACGACGTGCCCCTGGTCCTGCTCGGCGAGCGCCGCTACGACCTGCCCTACGACCACATCGTCATCGACAACATCGCCGCCGCCCGCGCCGCCGTACGCCATCTGCTCGCCCTCGGCCGGCGCCGCATCGCCTTCCTCGGGGCCCGCCGGGACCACTCGCACCAGCCCGCCCACCTGCGGTTCATCGGCTGGCAGGCCGAACTGGCCGCCTCCGGGGTGGCGGTGGACGACCGGCTGGTCGCCACCACGAGCGGCTGGGGCCACGAGGACGGTGCCCGCGCCATGGCCGCACTGCTGGACTCCGGGGAGCGCCCCGACGGGGTGTTCGCCTACAACGACCTGGTCGCACTGGGCGCGATGCGGGTGATGTTCGAGCGGGGCCTGAGGGTTCCCGAGGACATCGCGGTGGTCGGCTTCGACGACGTCACCGAGTCCCGGTACGCCGCCGTCACCCTGACCACCGTCTCGCCCGACAAGGAGGCCATCGCCCGGCTCGCCGTCGAGTCCGTCGTCGGCCGGCTCAAGGGCGACCAGAACCATGAGGCTCCCCGGGCCGCCCGCCTCCTCCAGCCCGGCTTCACCCTGGTGGAGCGGGAGAGCACCCTCGGGCGGCGCCCGCACTCGTTCTGACCAGCGCAAAACCCCTTGTTCAGGCCCCAGTTGGCACTGATACCGGTTCGGTGTCGTCCCGCACGGGGTGTTTACACGGCACTTCCAACGATGTAAAAAGCATCCTGATCTGGTCACGGCCGGACGGCCTTCCGCAGTCCCGAAGTGGGGTAATCCGCATGAAGCCGCACTCCCGCACCACCACCAGAAACATCCTCGCCCTGGGGCTCGTCGCCGGGCTGGCGCTCGTCACCGGCTGCACCAAGTCCGAGAGCGACAACTCCGCCCCCGCGCAGACGAGCAGCTCGGGCGACGCGGGCAAGCAGGTCGCCGGGAGCGGCGGCGGCAAGACCTGCGCCATCGGCGACTACGGCGCCGACAAGCTCGACCTGAAGAACGCCGTCGTCGGCTTCTCCCAGTCGGAGAAGGAGGCCAACCCGTTCCGCATCGCGGAAACGGCCTCCATCAAGGCCGAGGCGTCCAAGCGCGGCATCAAGCTGCTCACCGCCAACGCCCAGTCGCAGTTCTCCAAGCAGATCAGCGATGTGCAGGACCTCATCGCCAAGGGCGCCGAGCTCCTCGTCATCGCCCCGCTGAACTCCGACGGCTGGGAGCCGGTGCTCCGGTCCGCCCAGGCCAAGAAGATTCCGATCATCACCATCGACCGGCAGATCAACGCGGCCCCCTGCAAGGACTACGTCAGCTTCATCGGCTCCGACTTCGTCGCCCAGGGGCGGCGTGCGGCCGACCAGTTGATCGAGGCCACCGGCGGCAAGGGCGAGATCGCCATCCTGCTCGGCGCGGCCGGGAACAACGTCACCACCGAGCGGACCAAGGGCTTCGAGGACCGCGTCAAGGCCAAGGCGCCCGGACTCAAGATCGTCTTCAAGCAGACCGGCGAGTTCACCCGCGAGAAGGGCCAGTCGGTCACCGAGCAGCTCATCCAGTCCAAGCCCGGCATCAAGGCGATCTACGCCGAGAACGACGAGATGGGCCTCGGCGCCGTCAACGCCCTCAAGGGCGCCGGCAAGAAGCCCGGCGCCGTGAAGATCGTGACCATCGACGGCACCCGCAACGCCGTACAGGGCATCGCGGACGGCTGGATCAGCGCCGTCATCGAGTCCAACCCGCGCTTCGGGCCGCTGGCCTTCGCCACCCTGGACTCCTTCACCCAGGGCAAGCCGGTCGGCGAGGACATCGTCATCCAGGACAGCCAGTACACCGGGGCGAACGCCAAGGCCGACCTGAACAAGGCGTACTGAGCGCCCACTTCGACCGGGCGCCGAGAGCCCCTCCTCAAGGCTCTCGGCGCCCCAGCAGGCACGTCGCCCATGACCCCATGGAGAGCAGCCGTGACCGCACCACCCGACGAAGTCCTCGCCGTCACCGGCCTGACCAAGCGCTTCCCCGGTGTACTGGCCCTGGACGACGTGACGTTCACCCTGCGGGCGGGCCAGACCCACGCCCTGGTCGGCGAGAACGGCGCGGGCAAGTCCACCCTGATCAAGGTCCTCACCGGGGTGTACCGCCCCGACGAGGGCGAACTGCGCCACCTGGGCGAGGCGGTGACCTTCCCGACCCCCCTCGCCGCGCAGCACGCCGGTATCTCCACGATCTACCAGGAGGTCAACCTCATCCCCCTGATGAGCGTGGCCCGCAACCTCTTCCTCGGCCGCGAGCCCCGCACCCGTCTCGGCCTCATCGACTTCGCCCGCATGCACCGCGAGGCGAAGGAGACCATGGCCGAGTACGGCGTCCACATCGACGTCCGCCGCCCGTTGCGCGAACTCGGCGTCGGGGCGCAGCAGATGGTCGCCCTCGCCCGCGCCGTCTCGGTGGACGCCCGCGTGGTCGTCATGGACGAACCCACCTCCTCGCTCGAACCCCGCGAGGTGGAGACCCTGTTCGGCGTCATCCGGCGCCTGCGCGAACAGGGCATCGCCGTGCTCTACGTCAGCCACCGCATGGACGAGCTGTACGCCATCTGCGACACGGTCACCGTGCTCCGCGACGGCCGCCTGGTGCACACCGGCCCCCTCGCCGAGACCGGCCGCCTGCAGCTGGTCTCCCTGATGCTGGGCCGCGAGACCAGCGAGGTCCGCGCCGAGGGCGTCACCAAGTTCAGCGGCAGTCACGACGCCGGGTCCCGACCGGTGCTCAGCGCGCGCAACCTGGACCGGCGCCACCAACTGCACGACGTCTCGCTCGACATCCGGCCCGGTGAGGTCGTCGGACTCGGCGGACTGCTCGGCTCGGGGCGTACCGAGACCGCCAAGGCCATCGCGGGTGCCCTCCCGCTCGGCGGGGGAGAGGTCACCGTGGACGGGCGGCCGGTACGCACCGGGTCGGCGGCCGCCGCGATCCGGGCCGGGATCAGCCTGCTGCCCGAGGACCGCAAGTCCGAGGGGATCGTGCCGGGACTGTCCGTCCGGGAGAACATCGCGCTCGCCGCACTGCCCCGCATGTCCCGCTTCGGGCTCGTCTCCGAGGCCCGTGTCGACGCCGTGGTCGACACCTTCATGAAACGCTTGCGGATCAAGGCCGCGAGCCCCCACCAGAAGGTCGGCGAACTCTCCGGCGGCAACCAGCAGAAGGTGCTGCTGGCCCGCTGGCTGGCCATGCACCCCAAGGTGCTGCTGCTGGACGAGCCGACGCGCGGCATCGACGTCGGCGCCAAGGCCGAGGTGCAGAAACTCATCGACGAACTCGCCGGGAACGGCCTCGGCGTGCTGCTGATCTCCTCCGACGTGGAGGAACTCATCGAAGGGTCCGACCGGGTGGTGGTGCTCCGGGACGGCTCGGTCGTCGGCGAGCTGACCGGGGACGAGGTCGGCGCCGACCAGCTCCTGCGGGCCATCGCCGAGGCCGCCGAGGAGGAGACGCCCCGCCATGACTGAACTCGCCCTGGACAACAGGACGCTGCCCGACCGGTCCACGGTCGTCGGCTGGCTCCAGAACTACGGCGTCTACCTGGGCCTCGCCGTCCTGCTGCTGTTCAACGTGTTCTTCACCGACCACTTCGTCTCCGGCGAGAACTTCCGCACCCAGGCCGTCCAGGTCTCCCCGGTGCTGATCGTCGCCCTCGGCATGGCGCTGGCCATCGGCACCGAGGGCATCGACCTCTCCGTCGGCGCCGTGATGGCCTTGGCCACCTCCGTCACCTCCCTCTACCTCGGCTACGGACCCTGGCTCGCCCTGGTGGCCGCGCTGATCGGCGGCGCCGTCATCGGCCTGGCGGGCGGCTCGCTCATCGCGTTCGTCGGCGTCCAGCCCATCGTCGCCACGCTCGCCCTCATGGTCGGCGGCCGGGGCATCGCCCTGGTACTGCTGCCCCAGCTCAAGGACGTGCGCGACCCCGCCATGGCCACCCTCGGCTCCGGCAGCGTGGCCGGCATCCCCTACCTCGCGCTGATCGCGGCCGCCCTCGCCCTGATCGTCGGCTTCGTGGTGCGCCGGACCACCTTCGGCCGCCGCCTCCTCGCCATCGGCGACAGCCGCCCCGCCGCCCAGCTCGCCGGACTCCCGGTGCACCGGGTCCTGATCACGGTCTACGTCTGCTCGGGCGTCCTCGCCGCCGTCGCCGGATTCCTCGCCACCGCCCGGCTCCAGGCCAGCGACCCCAGCTCACTGGGGAACCTGATGGAACTGTCCGCCATCACCGCCGTCGTCGTCGGCGGCACCCCGCTCACCGGCGGACGCGTACGCATCGGCGGCACGGTGGCCGGCGCCGTCCTCATCCAGCTCCTGACGGCCACCCTCATCAAACACGACCTGCCCTCGTCCTGGACCCAGATCGCCCAGGCCGTGGTGATCGTGCTCGCGGTGTACGCGGCACGGGAGAGGGGGAAGCGGTGATGCCCAGCACCAAGGAACACCCCGCGGCCGCCGGACGGACCGCGCCCGCCCCCGGCGACACCGCCCGGCGCGGCGACCGGGTGGCCGCACTCGCCCAGCGGCACGGCGCCCTGGTCGCCCTCGTGGCCCTCGCCGCCGTGGCCTCGCTGTCCTTCGACTCCTTCGCCACCGGCGACAACCTCGGCAACATCGCGATCTCGTCGTCGTTCCTGGCCACCGTCGCCCTCGGCATGACCTTCGTCATCGTCAGCGGCGGCATCGACCTCTCCGTCGGCTCCGTCTTCGTCCTCGGCGGAGTCCTCGCCGCCTGGGGCTCCCAGTACGGCACGGTCGTCGCGCTGCTGCTGCCGCTGGCGGTGTGCGCCGCGATCGGGCTCGTCAACGGGCTGCTTGTGGCGCGCACCGGGCTCGCGCCGTTCATCGTCACCCTCGCCTCGATGCTGGCCGCGCGCGGGCTCATGCTGGCCATCACCGACGAGGGCGCCGACACCTTCCTCGTCGACCCGGACTCCGTCTTCGCCTCCCTCGGCCAGGGCAAGCCGCTCGGCATCGGAACTCCCGTCTGGATCACGGCGGTTCTGTTCGTGGGCGGTGCCGTGCTGCTGCGGAGCACTCAATTCGGGCAGCGGGTGTACGCCGTCGGCGGCAACGAGCAGGCGGCCGCGCTGATGGGTGCCCCGGTCGCCCGCACCAAGATCAGCGTCTACACCCTGTCCGGGCTGCTGGCCGGCCTCGCCGGGGCGCTGAACGCGGCCTACCTCGCCTCCGGCGTCACCATCCTCGGCTACGGCATGGAGCTGGACGCCATCGCCGCCGTCGTCATCGGCGGCACCCTGCTCACCGGCGGCCTCGGCTACGTCAGCGGCTCCCTCGTCGGCGTGCTGCTGCTCAAGGTCATCCAGAACGTCATCAACCAGATCGGCTCCCTCGACTCCGCCTACCAGCAGGTGGTCAGCGGGGCGTTCCTGGTCCTCGTCGTCGTCGCCCAGACCTGGCTGGCCAGGCGGCGCCGGGTCGGCTGAACGCCCCCGGGAGCCCGCAGGACTCACCCGGCCGCGGTCAGCGCCGCCAGCGCGCTCGCCTGGGTCCGCCAGTCCGCCTGGTTCGGACTCCCGCCGGCCCAGCGCTGGCCGAGCCGGTTCAGCGGGTCCCGGTCCCTGGCCCACACCGAGTCGGCCTGCCGCACCAGATACGCGCGGTAGGCCGACGAGCCGGTGGCGGCCGCCAGATCCGCCAGATGCCGCACGAACACGCCCTTGAACTGCTTCTGGTTGTCGTCGCAACTCGCGCCGCCCACATCGCACGACTCGGTCAGCACCCCGTCACGCGTCAGCGCCGCAGAGGAAAGCGCCGCGTCCGCCAGCCGTTTCGCGGCATCGAGATAGCGGCTGCTGCCGGTCGAACGCCACAGCTCGGTGAAGCCGCCGATCGCCAGCCCCTGGTTGTAACTCCACACTGTCTGGCCGTTGTTGGCGCACCCGGAGGTGAGCCCGTCGTTCACCAGCCCAGAGCTGTTGATCAGCCCGCTGCCCAGATACCAGTCGCCGGCCGTCACCGCCCGCGCGCCCCACACGGTGTCCCCGGTCAGCCGCTGGTGCAGCGCCGAGGTCAGCCACAGATACAGGCCGCTGGTCACCGCGTTCTTGTAGGTGCGCTCCCGGTTCCACCAGACCCCGCCCCCGCAGGTGTTGGTGTCCCAGAACCCGCGCACGTAGTCGGTGATGGTCACCGCCTCGTCCAGATACCGCCGCTCGTGCGTGAGGTCGTACGCCGCCACCCACGCGACCCCCCACCACGCCGCGTCGTCCACGGCCCGGCTGATGAAGTGCCCCTCCACCGGGTCCGAAGAGCGTCCGCCCGCCGGGAAGATCCCCTTGTTCTGCTCGAAGGTACGCGCCACCGCCCAGTCGTAGTCGTGCGTCCCGGTGGCCCGCGCGAAGTCGACGACCGAGGTCAGCGCCACCGCCGAGTTCCACCAACTGCTCCTCCACCAGCCCTCGTTGGTCTGGTACGACGCCATCAGGGCGTCCGCCGCGCCCCGCGCCCGAGTCGGTGCCGGGCGCGCCCAGGCGGTACAGCTCCCGTCCTGGTGCGCGGACTCGCGGCCGCAGGCGCGCACGGCACCGCCGTACAGCAGCCCGCGCGGGTCCCGGGTGGCGAACATCGCCGTGCGCGTCGACGACGCCCCGGAGGGCACGCTGGTCCGGCCGAGCGAGGAGCCCTCCGGCCAGCTCGCGCCCTCGTCCCAGGAGCGGTCCAGCCAGATCTCGTCGCCCGCGCCGCCGTTCTCCACCACGCCCCACGCCAGCCCGTCGGCCTGGTCCATGTGCAGGCTGATGGTGCGCCCGTACAGGGTGGTCGCGGGCACCGGACGCTCGTCGCGGGCCGCCGTGGCGGGGTCGGCGCCGTCGCAGGAGGTGCCGTCGCACACCCGGGGGCGGAACCAGTCCGTGCAGGTCACCCCGGCCGCGTCCGCACAGGCCCGGACCCAGCCGCGCCGGTGGCCCACGGGATCGGTGACGTTGTACATCAGCGTCCGGGTGCCGGTCCACGACGCGGGGATGCTCGCCTTGCCCAGCAGCCCGTCCCAGCTCGCGCCCCGGTCCCAGGAGCGGTCCAGCCACACCGCGTCACCCTGCTTGCCCTGGTCCACGCTGGCCCAGGCCATGCTGTCCGGCTCGGAGACATGCAGCCTCAGCAGGCGGCCGTTGACCGTCCGGTCCGGCATCGGGAACGACTCCTGGCGTGCCTTGGAAGGATCGAGGGTGTCGCAGGACAGCGCGCACACGGCCGACGCGGCGTGGGCGGGGGAGGGGAGCGCGAGCACTCCGCCGAGCGCGAGGGCGAGGGCCAGCAGTGCGCCGAGGAAGCGGGGTCTGTGAACCGGCATGGCGAGTCCTCCAACGTTGAACAGGCCCAGTCAGTTGCACGACAGCACCGCGGGGGAGGGCTGTACAGCATCAAAAACAGCCACAGACGGAACCGGACGGCACACGCGTCGCGCCCGCTTCACGCCAACTACTCTGACAACGCTGTCCGTTCCGGATCTGGACACCGGAAAGCGGAGCGTGGTCTCATGCCGGGGAGCCGTGTTTACAACGTTGTATCGCACCTGTGCTGCCGTCGTCTCCGCATGTCCGTCGCGCTCGCGAGAGCGCCACCGCCCCCTGGAGCGTGCCGTGCGACCACCCTTCCCCCGTACCCTCCGCCCGCCGCGCGGACCGGTCATCGCCCTCGTCCTGGCCTGCGCGGGCGTCGCGCTCGCCCCCGTCGGCGCCGACGCCGCCACCCCGGCCGCCAAGGCGCGCTCGGCCACCGTGACCGTGTCCGGCGCCCGGTTCCAGGTGCTGTCCCCGACCCTGATCCGTACCGAGTACGCCGGGGACGACAAGTTCGAGGACAGCGCCACCTTCAACGCCATCGGCCGGAGCGCCTTCACCCCGCCCGCCTACACCTCCTCCGTCAAGGACGGCGTCCTCACCGTCACCACCAGCGCGCTGACCCTGCGCTACAAGGTGGGCTCCGGTCCCTTCACCGCCGAGAATCTGACCGTGCGCCTGAAGGCCGGGCAGAAGCAGGTGCAGGCGAGCCCCTGGCAGCGCCCCGACTGCGCGGTGGGCGCCCTGTGCGAGGCCGAGGGCCAGCTCCACGACGGCCCCGGAGTCGCCACCGACCACACCGGGTACACCGGCAAGGGCTTCCTCGCGGGCTTCGACGTCACGAACAACTCCCTGACCACGGACGTACGTTCACCCGAGGCCGGCACCTACGACTACGCCGTCCGCTATGCCAACGCGGTCGGCTCGGACGGCCGCCGGGAGACCCGCACCCTCAGCCTCAGCGTGGACGGCGGTGCGAACAGGACGTTCAGCCTCCCGGCCACCGCCGACTGGAACACCTGGGGTGTGGCCCGACTGCCCTTGACGCTGGGCGCCGGGACCCACACCGTCCGGCTCCAGCGCACCGCCGCCGACTCCGGCAACGTCAACATCGACAGCGCGGCTCTGGTGAAGCCGGGCGCCGGCTACCCGGCGCGCGACCGCACGGCCGTCCCCGCGTGCGCGTTCGGCACGAGCTGCGAGGCCGAGGACGGCCTCCTCGCGGGCTCCGCGGTCATCGCCACCGACCACCGGGGCAACTCCGGCGACGGCTTCGCCGCCGAGCTGAACAAGGACGCCTCCCTCACCCGGCGCGTGGTCGACGTCCCCCGCGACGGCACCTACCGCCTCCACCTGCGCTACGCCAACGGCACCGGCGGCGACGGCCGTCACGAGAAGCGGACCATGGAGGTCCGTCCCGGCACCGGCACCCCCGCGACCCTCACCCTGGACCCCACCGACAACTGGGACTCCTGGCAGACCGCCTCCACCACAGTCGTGTTGAAGGCCGGCGCCAACGACATCACCCTCGCCTGCCCCGACGCCACGAGCTGCCACGTCAACGTCGACACCCTCGGCGTCACCGCCACGGCCGACCCCGCGCCCGAGCCGCACCTCGCCCTCGGCGGCTACCGCCGCAGCCTCGACGGACTCGACGGCGACCACGACCCCAGCCCCCGCACCACCCCCGGCCTGCTGCACCGTGACGGCTGGCACCTGCTGGACGACACGCCCTCCGCGGTCTACGACGCCCGCACCGGCAAGGCCACCCCGCGCGCCGGACACGCCGGGAAGCCCTACCAGGACGGCTACCTCTTCGGCTTCGGCCACGACTACAAGCAGGGCCTCGCCGACCTCGCCACCCTGACCGGCCCGCCCGCGCTGCTGCCCCGCTGGGCCTACGGCGTCTGGTACTCCGAGTACATCGACCGCACCGCCAAGGACTACCAGGACACCATCCTGCCCGCCTTCCGCGCGGCCGGCGTCCCGCTGGACGTGCTCGTCACCGACACCGACTTCAAGGCGCCCAACACCTGGAGCGGCTGGAACTTCGATCCGGCCAAGTACCCCGACCCCAAGGGCTTCTTCGACTGGTCGACCGCGCAGGGCCTGCACAACACCCTGAACGTGCACCCCAGCATCCTGGAGTCCGACCCGCAGTACGCCGGGGCCCAGCAGACCGCCAAGGGCAAGCTGAGCAAGGGCGGTTGCGCGGGCTCGGCCGGCTCGGAGTGCCGTACCTTCGACTTCGGCGACCCCGACCAGCTCAAGGCGTACCTCGATCTGCACCGGCCCTTCGACCGCGCCGGGAACGACTTCTGGTGGCTGGACTGGTGCTGCGACGCCTCCCGCTCCTCCCAGCCCGGTGTCACCCCGGACGCCTGGATCAACCAGAAGTACGCCGGTCTGACCGCCGAGACCGCCGAGCGTGCCTTCGTGCTCTCCCGCGCCTACGGCTCCCTCCAGGCGGGCGGCTACAGCGGCGGCGTCGGCCTGCCCACCGGCCCCTGGGCCGACAAGCGCAGCACGCTCCACTTCTCCGGCGACACCGCCTCCACCTGGGGCACCCTGAGCGCCGAGGTCGGCTACACACCGGGCGAGTCCGCCGCCACCGGCATGGCCGCCATCAGCCACGACATCGGCGGCCACAACGACGGCCACGGCATCCCCGGCGCCGAGACCTACACCACCGACGACGGCCGCACCCACCGCACCACCAAGCTGCCCGACGACCTGTACGCCCGCTGGGTCCAGTTCGGCACCTTCCAGCCCATCGACCGCCTGCACAGCAACCACAGCGACCGGCTGCCCTGGCAGTACGGTGACGCGGCCCGCGACTCCGCCGCCAAGTTCCTCCGGCTGCGCGAGTCCCTCGTCCCGTACACGTACACCCTCGCCCAGCAGGCCACCACCACCGGCGTCCCCATCGTCCGTCCGCTCTACCTGGACCACCCCGAGGACGAGGCCGCCTACACCAGGGCGGGCAGCGAGTACCTGTACGGGCCCGACCTGCTGGTGGCCCCGGTCACCACGCCCGGTACCAGCACCACCACCTCCGTGTGGTTCCCCGAGGGCACCTGGACCGACTACTTCACCGGCCGCACCTACACCGCGGGCGCCGGCGGCACCTCGTACGACGTGACGACCACGCTGGACACCATGCCGGTGTTCGTCCGCGCCGGCGGCATCGTCGCCACCCGCACCGGCAACGCCGCCCACGACTCCGGCACCCCGCTGGACCGGGCCGGCCTCACCGTCGCCACCGGGGCACCGGGCGCCTTCACCCTCTACGAGGACGACGGCGTCAGCACCCCCGCCCGGCACCGCTCGGCCACCACCCGCGTCAGCTACACGGGGCACACCCTGCGCATCGCCCCCACCAGGGGCACCTACCAAGGCCTTCCGAGCCGCCGCACGTGGACGGTCACCTTCCAGGGCCTCACCAAGCCCCCGGCCCACGTCACCTCCAACGGCACCCCCCTCGCCCCCTCCGCCTGGCAGTGGGACGCCGAGACCCACACCCTGACGATCACCACCCCAAGGACGAGCGTCCGTCAACCGGTGACCGTCAGCTTCAACTAGCCATAGCCGAAAGGCGGGAGGGCCCGCGATGTCCGCGCGGGCCCTCCACTACGCTCGGAACGAACGACGCCGACCGAGGGGAAGACCGTGACCGACTACCGGGACGGCGTGGTCGTCTACTGGCGGCCGCTGTGCCCGTTCTGCATCAGACTCCGGCTCCGCCTGTGGCTGGCCCGGCTCCCGCGCACCGAGGTCAACATCTGGCGCGACCCCGACGCGGCCGGGTACGTCCGCATGGTGGCCGACGGCAACGAGACCGTCCCGACCGTCACCGTGGCGGGCAACGCGATGGTCAACCCGTCGATGAGGCAGATCCGCGAGGCCGTACGCCGGCACGCCCCGCATCTGCTCAAGCCGGCGCGCTGACCCGCTGCTCGCCCGACCCCCGCACGATCAGCCGGGTCGGCACCGTGACCGTACGGGCGCGGGAGCGGTCGCCGTCGAGGCGGGCCAGGGCCGTGGTGGCCGCCGTACGGCCGATCTCCTCCGGGTTCTGGGCCACCACCGTCAGCGCGGGCTCCAGCGCCTCCGCGAGTGCCACGTCGTCGAACGCGACCACCGCCACGTCCTTGCGCCCGCTGCGGGCCAGTTCCGCCACCACGCCGAGGGCCACGATGTTGTTGCCCGCGAACAGCGCGGTCGGCGGGTCGGGGAGGGCGAGCAGCCGGGCCGTCGCCGCGCCCGCGTCGTGCTGGTCGTGGGCGCTGGCGATCAGCAGCCGGTCGTCGGGCAGCCCCGCGTCCCGCAGCGCCTCCCGGTAGCCGGCCAGCCGCTCCCGCCGGGTGTAGAGCCGCGTCGGCAGGTCACCGACGAACCCGATCCGGCGATGCCCGTACCCCACCAGATGCGTCACCCCGGCGCGGGCGCCCTCACGGTTGGAGCTGACCACGCAGTCCGTCGCCAGCCCCGAGCCCGGCCGGTCCACGAACACCACCGGCAGCCCCACGGCCCGGTGCTGCCGCAGATGGGCGTGGTCGGCACCCACCGACGGCACCACCATCAGGATGCTGACCCGGCGCGCCAGGAACTTGTCCGTCAGCGCCCGCTCCCGGTCCGGATCGTCGGCCGACGACCCCATCAGCAGCGTCAGCCCCCGCTCGCGCACCCGGTCCTCGATGCTGCCCGCCACCGCCCCGAAGAACGGGTTGCCGAGGTCGGGCACGACCAGCCCGATCGTGGTGTCCGGGCCGCCCACCCGGATGTTGCGGGCCATCAGGTTCGGCTGGAAGCCCAGCCGCGCCACGGCCGCGAGCACCTGCTCCCGGGTCCGCGCCGAGGCGGGACCGTCCTCGTTGAGGACACGGGAGACCGTCTTGGCGCTCACCCCGACCTCGCGGGCGACATCGGCCAGGGTGGGGCGGCGGTTCGCGGCCATGCGGGACATGTCTCCTGTGCTGGTCGGCTCCGGCCGGGAACTCCCGGGCCGTGGAAGTCAGGTGGCCTGGACCCCGGCGGCCTTCGCGGCCTCGGAGTCCGCGACGACCGTACCTCCGCTCCCGTCCACCGTGAGCGCCCCGGTCATGATGGCGACGACCTCGGCCATCGAGTACTCCGACGGTTTGATCACCGCCGCCCGCCGCCCCAGCCGGTGCACATGGATGCGGTCCGCGATCTCGAAGACGTGCGGCATGTTGTGGCTGATCAGCACCACCGGCAGCCCCCTGTCCCGGACCCGCCGGATGAGGTCGAGCACCTGGCCGGACTCCTTCACACCGAGCGCGGCCGTCGGCTCGTCCATCACCACGACACTGCGTGCCCAGGCCACCGACCGCGCCACCGCGACCGCCTGCCGCTGTCCGCCGGAGAGCGTCTCCACGGCCTGGGTGAGCGAGCGCAGCCCGATCTTCAGATCGGCCATGTGCTCGGCGGCCTCCTGCCGCATCCGCTTCTTGTCCAGCATCCGGAAGACACTGCCCAGCACGCCGGGCCGGCGCAGCTCCCGGCCCAGGAACATGTTGGACGCGATGTCCATCGAGGCGGCGACCGCGAGATCCTGGTGGACCGTCTCGATGCCGTGCGCGCGGGCGCTCTGCGGTCCGGTGAACCGGATCGGCTCGCCGTTCAGCCGGATCTCGCCCGCGTCCGGCACGATCGCCCCGGTCAGCGCCTTGATGAGGCTGGTCTTCCCGGCGCCGTTGTCCCCGATCACCGCCAGCACCTCACCGGGCAGCAGATCGAAGTCGGCGCCGTCGATGGCGGTCACCTGGCCGTAGCGCTTGACCAGACCGCGGGCCTGGAGGACGGGCGTGGGAGAGTCGGCGGTGGTCATCGGGCCTTCTTCCGGGAGATCTGGTCGACGGTCACCGCGAGGATCACCAGGACCCCGGTGATCAGCGTCTGGTAGATGGACGCGACCCCCATCAGCTGGAGGCCGTTGCGGAACACCCCGACGATGAGCACACCGATGAACGTGCCCAGCACCGAACCGCGGCCGCCGAACAGGGAGGTCCCGCCGATGACCACGGCGGTGATGCTGTCGAGGTTGTCCGTCTGCCCCGCCTGCGGATCACCCACGCCGGTACGGGAGACGAGCAGCAGCGCGGCCACCCCGTACAGCAGCCCGGCGACCGTGTACACGCCGATGGTGAGCCGGGAGGTGCGGACGCCGTTCAGCCGGGCCGCCTCCACACTGTTGCCGAGCGCGTACACGTGCCGGCCCCAGCCGGTGCCGCTCAGCGCGTAGGCGAACAGCAGGAACAGGGCGATGGTGACCAGCGATCCGTAGGTGATGTCGGTGTGGCCGAGCGGGAAGGTGCCGCCGAGCGCGGTGAGCGGGCCGGGCAGCTCGGTGACCGTCTGCTCCTTGGAGTAGATGTGGGTCAGCGCGAACGCCACGTTCAGCATGCCGAGGGTGACGATGAACGGGGGCAGCGGGATCTTCTCCGTCAACACCCCGTTCAGCAGCCCGAATCCGGCGCACACCAGCAGCCCCAGACCGATGGCGAGCAGCGGCGGCAGTGAGCCCTCGGCCGCCATCCGCGCCATCATGATGCTGCCGAAAGCCATCACCGCCCCGCACGACAGGTCGATCCCCGCCGTCAGGATGATCAGGGTCTGCCCGATGGCGAGCGTGCCCACGACCATGACCTGTTGCACGATCAGCGAGAAGTTGCCGCCGGTCAGGAACTGGTCGGTGGAGAAGGAGAAGAAGACACAGGCGATCAGGAGGGCGGCCAGGGGACCGGTGGTGGGAGCCGTGAGCAGTCGGCGCGCCGTGCTCGGCGTGGTGAGCCCGGCGTACGGCGTGGTCGTGGCGGTCATACGACGTCCTTGTCGAAAAGGGCTTGCCGGAAGTCGAGTTGTTCAGGGGACGCGAGGGAAGGGGGGCGGCCGGACCGGCGGGGGAGTGGCCGGGCCGGCCGCCCGGTCGGGGGAACCGGGGCTCAGCCCCAGCAGTTGTCCAGGCCGTACGCGGTGTCCTTCGCATCAACCCCGGCCTGCGCCTTGTCGGTGATCAGGGTGACGCCGGTGTCGGTGTAACCGGACGCCTTCTTCCCGTCCTTGGCGTACGACACCACCGCCTTCACGCCCTCGGCGGCCATCTTGAGCGGGTACTGCTGCGAAGTCGCCGCGATCTTGCCGTCCTTGACCGCCTTGGTGCCGGTGCAGCCGCCGTCCACGGAGACGATCAGTACGTCCTTCTCCCGGCCCTTCGCCTTCAGCGCGGTGTAAGCACCCAGTGCGGCGGGCTCGTTGATCGTGTAGACGACGTTGATGCCCGGTTCCTTCTGGAGGCAGTTCTCCATCGCCGTCTGTCCCTTGGTCTGGTCACCGGCGGTGTCCTGGGAGCAGACCACGGAGGGGTCCTTGGCGCCGACGCCGAAGCCCTTGAGGAACCCGTCGTGCCGCTGTACGCCCACCGAGACGCCCGGCGCCAGGTCGAGCGTGGCGATCTTCGCCTTCTTGCCCTTCATGGCGGCCTTGGCGTACTCGCCGATCAGCTCGCCCGCCTTGAGGTTGTCCGTGGCGAACAGCGCGTCCACCGCGCTCTGCGGCTCGGTCGGCGTGTCCAGCGCGATCACCAGTACGCCCTTGGCGCGGGCCTTCGCCAGGGCGGGCACGATCGCCTTGGAGTCGCTCGGCGTGATCAGGATGCCTTTCACCCCGGACGCCACCATGTTCTCGATCGCGGTGACCTGACCGGCGTTGTCCCCATCGAACTTGCCTGCGGCCGTGAGGAGTTGGGCGCCATTCTCCTTGGCCGACCGCTCCGCGCCCTCCTTCATCTTCACGAAGAACGGGTTGGTGTCGGTCTTGGTGATCAGCCCGACCTTGACGCCGCCCGAACCCGACTTGGCCGACTCCGACCCGGAGCCGGAGCCGCACGCCGTGAGGGCCAGGGCCAGGGCGCCCGTACACGCGGCGACTCTCAGCAGGGACAGGTGCGGGCGAGGATTGCGAGACATGAACGACTCCTGCGGGATTGCGAGCGGCGCGGCCGGCATCGGAGCATGCCGTCCCGAGGTGTCATCGTTGACTTATGTCATCGTTGACACGGCATGGCGAGGACTATGGACGGCCCCTCGGGGCGCCGTCAATGCCCTGGACCTGTCACAAATCGGCAACGTAAGCGGCTTCTGCCGCTCGCCCTGAACCGGCCAACCAACGCCTGCGCGCGAACCGTTGACGCGCCCCTGTCCCTGCCGCATCATCGACGCACCCGCTCGCTGTCATCGATGACATGAGTCAACGATGACATCTCCCGCCGACGCCAGTGACGACGGCACCGGCGGCCCGCCCACCTCCTCCCGGACCCGTGCGCCCCGCGCGTCACGCTCCGCCGCGGGGCCGACCGCAGCACAGGAGATGTCATGAGCTCCGTACGTGGAGCGCGGCACGCCCGCGCCTGGCTGATCGCGGCGGCACTGTCCGCCTGCGCCCTGGCGGCCACCTCGCTCACCCCGCCGGCGGCCGCCGCCGACACACCGCCCTACACCGAGACCTACCGCCCCCAGTTCCACTTCACCCCCGAGCGGAACTGGATGAACGACCCCAACGGTCTCGTGTACTACCAGGGCGAATACCACCTCTTCTACCAGTACAACCCCAACGGCAATTCCTGGGGCGACATGTCCTGGGGCCACGCGGTGAGCACCGACCTCGTGCACTGGAAACAGCTCCCGCTCGCCCTCTCCCACGACGACAAGGAGATGGTGTTCTCCGGCAGCGCGGTGATCGACCGGAACAACACCAGCGGCTTCGGCACGCCGGGCAACCCGCCGATGGTCGCCGTCTACACCAGTGCCTTCAAGAGCGGCGGCAAGCAGGCCCAATCCCTCGCCTACAGCACCGACCGCGGCCGCACCTGGACCAAGTACCAGGGCAACCCCGTACTGGACATCGGCTCCACCGAGTTCCGCGACCCCAAGGTCCAGTGGTACGCGCCGACCAAGAGCTGGCTGATGACGGTCGCGCTGCCCACCGAGCACAAGGTCCGCTTCTACACCTCCAAGAACCTCAAGGACTGGAAGCTGCTGAGCGACTTCGGCCCGGCGGGCGCGACCGGCGGCGTCTGGGAGTGCCCGGACCTCTTCCCCCTCGCCGTCGACGGCAACCCGCGCCAGGTGAAGTGGGTCCTGGTCACCAACGTCAACCCCGGTGCGGTAGCCGGCGGTTCGGGCACCCAGTACTTCACCGGTGACTTCGACGGCACCCGGTTCACCCCGGACGACGACGGCAGCTACACCCCGCCGTCCGGCACCGTGGTCCAGGACTTCGAGGGGGCCGGGTTCGGTGACTGGACGGCCACCGGCACGGCCTTCGGCGGCGGACCGGCGTCCGGGGCGGTGGACGGCCAGCAGACGGTCACCGGGTTCGACGGCAAGGGCCTGGCCAACAGCTTCCACGGCGGCGACCCGAGCACCGGCACCCTCACCTCACCCGGCTTCACGGTGAGCACCCCGTATCTCAACTTCAAGGTCGGCGGCGGCCGCCACCCGCACGAACCCGGCACCGCCGTGGACCGCGGACCCACCCCCGAGGGCACCGTCCTCGCCGACTTCGAGGGCGGCACGTACGGCGACTGGACCGCCACCGGCGACGCCTTCGGCACCGCGCCGGCCACCGGCACCCTCCCCGATCAGCAGCAGGTCTCCGGCTGGCTCGGCGACGGCCTGGTCAACACCTACCGCGGCGGCGACACCGCCACCGGCACGCTCACCTCACCCGAGTTCACCCTCGACAGGGACTACCTGGACTTCCTCGTCGGCGGCGGCAACCACTCCGCCGCCTCCGCCAACCGCACCGCCGTCGAACTCGTCGTGGACGGCCGCACGGTACGCACCACCACCGGCCGCGACGCCGAAGCGCTCGACTGGGCATCCTGGGACGTCCGCGACCTCAGAGGCAAACGGGCCCGCATCCGGATCGTGGACGACAACACCGGCCGCTGGGGCCATCTCAACGTCGACCACCTGGTCCTCTCCGACACCCGCGCCGAGCCCCTCACCCAGGAGACGGCCGTCAACATGGTCATCGACGGCCAGACCGTCCGCAGTGTCACCGGCCCCGACAGCGAGGCAATGGACTGGGCCTCCTTCGACCTGCGCCCCTACCAGGGCCGCACCGCGCGCATCCAACTGGTCGACCGCAACACCGGCGGCTGGGGCCACATCCTCGCCGACAGCTTCACGGCGGCCCGGGCCCCCGCCCGATCCGCCGTCGACCGCGCCTCCTGGGTCGACTACGGCAAGGACCACTACGCGGCCGTGACCTGGAACGACGCTCCTGACGGCCAGCGGTACATGATCGGCTGGATGGCCGGCCTCGACTACGCCGGCGCCACCCCCACCACCCCCTGGCGCAGCGCCCAGACGGTCCCCCGCCGCCTGACCCTCCGCACCGTCGACGGCCGCGCCCGCCTGATGAGCGAACCGGTGCCGGCGCTCTCCACCCTGTGGCGACAGCCGACCACGACGACCGGCCTCACCCTCATCAGCACCTCCCGCCCGCTCCCCGCCAAGGGCAACGCCCTCGACATCGAGGCCACCTTCTCCGTCCGCGACGCCGCCCGCTTCGGCCTCAAGGTCCGCACGGGAAGCGGGGGAGAGGAGACGGTCGTCGGCTACGACCGCACGGCCGGCGAGATGTATGTCGACCGCACCCACTCCGGGGTGACGGACTTCAGTCCGTCGTTCCCCGGAGTGCAGCGGGCCCCGCTGAAGCCGCACGACGGGAAGGTCCGGCTCCGGATACTCGTCGACTGGTCCTCGGTCGAGGTGTACGGGGGCGACGGCGAGGCGACCATCACCGACCTGATGTTCCCCGACCCCGCCTCCGACGGGGTGCGGGTGTTCGCCGAGGAGGGCTCGGTGAAGCTGGACCGGGTGACGGTGCGGCAGGTGGGGTCGTACCGGCAGTGACGGTGTGGCCGGGCACCCCGCGCCTTTCGCGGGGGGTGCCCGGCCGGCTCGCTACAGGTACGGCCGGGTGATCAGCTCGATCGCATGGCCGGCGGGGTCCTTCAAGTACACACCCCGCCCGCCGTGCTCATGGTTGATCTCGCCGGGCCGCCGCATCTGCGGATCGGCCCAGTGCACGACCCCGCCGTCCTGGAGCCGCCGGTAGGCCCGGTCGAACAGCTCGTCGTCGACGAGGAACGCGTAGTGCTGCATCTGGATGTCGACCGGCGGCTCGGCGAACTGGAGCAGCACCCCATCACTGAGCTGCACATTCACGAACGGCCCCCAGGACGGCGCCTCCGGCACCTCCAGCAACTCCCGGAAGAACCGGGCCGATTCCTCACGGTCCTTGGCGGCGATGATGGTGTGGTTGAACGTTACGGACATACTGACCTCACGGTGGGCTCTGACTCGGACGCGATGACATACGCGCGTCCCGGAGGCCCCCGGGCAGTCAGCCGTCCACCGGCTGACCGTCCTGTGCGTGGCTCGACGCCGATCCGGTGTTCACGTGGGGGAGATTACAGGGTGGCGGCTTCACTGTCCCACCCTCCCGTCGATCCGCTCCCGCAACAGATCGGCGTGCCCGCAGTGACGCGCGTACTCCTCGACGCGGTGCACCAACAGCTCCCGCACGGCGATGTTCTCCTTGCCGACACGCGCTCCCAGATCGGCGTGCTCGGCCAACGCGGCGTCCGTGGCCGCCTGTTCCCGTTCCAAGTCGTGGAACGCCTGCTCCACCACGGCCTGTTCGCCGACGGCACCCTCGAAGTCCGCGTCCCGCACCCCGTACAGCTTCGGCAGCGGCTCACCCTCACTGATCCAGTTCCGCCAGTCCCGCTCAACCTCGGCGAGATGCCGGACGAGCCCGAGAAGCGACATGGTCGAGGGCGGAACCGACCGGAGCGCGAGCTGCGCCGGCTCCAGGCCCTCGCACTTCATCCGCAGGGTGAGGCGGTAGCTGGACAGATAGTCCTGGAGAGTCGCCAACTCGCCCTCCGGGCTCGGTCCTTCACGAGGGTCGTTGTCCGGATCGGTCCACATGTCGGGGTAGACGGTCGCCTCGGTCCATCGCGCGGGCTGCTCAGTCATGGGCTGCATGCTGGCGGGTAACTGCCTTTCGGCGCCACCGAGTTATGCCGTCGGCGTCGTCGGCGTGCCTCTGCTCGCTCTGGGGGTCCGGCAGTACGAGGCCGGCGCATCCCCCGCTGGCTGCCGACCGGAGCCGCGATCCCGCTCATCGCGGCGTGCGCCCTGCAGGGTGATTAGGGCGGTGGGAAAGCCCCGGTTGAGGATGCGGAAATCGTTTTATGGAGCCGAGCTACGTCAGGAAGCGCACGGTCAGCTGCTGTCCGAAATGCGATCACTCGTTCGCGGGACTTCGGCATAGGGGGCCGGTCTAGTGACAAGCCTCCCGTCGGCCGCCGAAAACGGCCAGGCAACGTACCCCTCACATGAAGGAATCCGACCATGAGCTTCATCCAGACCGGCAAGGTCGACCTGAGGTCCGACGACCCCATCGAGACGAGCGGCGGTAACACCTCGACCTTCACGCGCGTCACGTTCCCCAGCCCGTTCCCGCCGGGGTCCAACGTCGTCGTCTTCCCGTTGACCCAGACCTTCAACGGTCCGGAGACGCCGGGCATCCGCGTCCACGACGTCACCAACACAGGCTTCCTCATCCGTCTCAACGAGGTGTACGCCGGCGCCACCAAGAGCGACGGCAAGCACACCACCGAAACCATCGGCTGGCTGGCCGCGACCGTCTGACGCGCACCCTCTGGCCCGGCGCAGGTATCCCCGCTTCTTCAACGGACCCGGACGGAGCACTACGCGCCGACTGAGGCGGCCCTAAGGAGTGATCCTTAGGGCCTCTGGTCAGCTGTGCACTCGGCAGGATTCGAACCTGCAACCTTCTCATCGTCCAGCCCCGCCAGCAGCTTCTCGTACTCACTGATCACCGAAGAAGGATGGCAGCAGGCACTGACAGAGCCTCCGCGGCCAAGCAGCAGCTGGTGGGGCATTCATAGAGCCTCATCACCGGCGCCGGAGGTTCGTCGTGCCTCGTGGCGACCGCGCGATGGCGTTTCAGCCGGTTGATCCCGCACTTGACGGCGTGCAGTTGTTTGTAGTCGTCCTTGTGGAACTTCGCCGGGCGGCCTCCGGGATGGTGCACCGCGCACAGCGTCCGCGCAGGTAGGCGCGGTTCGCGCGGGAGCCGTAGGCTCGGTCGGCGCGAACCGTGTCCGGCCGGGATCGCGGGCCGCCCGGCCCAATCCGCGGCACGCGGATGGCGTCCAGGACCGCCTGGAACTGAAAGAGCGTTTTGTCCCGTCGGGGGTGTTTGATAAGTCGCGCCGTGTCAGCGGGTTGGGGCCGCACACGGAAGCGTGTGAGTATCCGCCCGTGGAGTGCGATGTGTGTGGAAGGCCGATGTGGCGAT